>OZ252000.1:0-2890000 GCA_965247025.1 Ferruginibacter sp.
CATGCATTTGGGAAAGAAGGATTTCCACCTAAAAAAACGGATGCAAAAAAAGCAATGCCGGCCGCATGGAAATTTTTGTGGAAACACAGGAATGGTTTTGACCTGGTTCATAATTTTGGAAGACTCGCTTATTTAATTCCTATACTGAATCACCCGGTTAAAAAAATAATGACTTACCAACGTGAGATCAGTAACAGAAACATCCGACTGATAAATAAGTTAAGAAAAAAAAATCTTGTCTTTACCGCCTGTAGTTCGGACCTTTTATCAAGAATCAATGCACAAGGCCGATGGCAAGTGGTATACAACGCCATTAGTTTTTCAAAGTATCAGATACAGCATGAGGTGGCAGAAGATGCTCCTATTATGTTCCTTGGGCGTCTGGAAGAGGTAAAAGGCTGCCATATTGCTATCCGGCTTGCGATAGAGTCGGGAGATAAGCTGATAATAGCGGGTAACATTTCTCCATTGAGAGAGGAAATTGACTATTTTGAAAAAAAAATACTCCCTTATATTGATAATAAACAAATAGTGTATGTAGGCGCACTCAATGATGCTCAAAAAAATCATTACTTGGGTATATCCAAAGCTTTCATTTTTCCGATAGAATGGAATGAGCCTTTTGGGATTGTAATGATAGAGGCAATGGCATGCGGAACTCCAGTTGTCGCTTTTAACAAGGGGGCTGTTAATGAAGTAATTGATGAAGGAATCACGGGCTACAAAGTAAACAGCTTTAATGAAATGCTGGAAGCAGTTAAGCGTATTAAAAATATTGACAGAAAGAGATGTGGTGAGTATGCAAAAAAAAGATTTGATGCAACGTTGATAGCATTACAGTATGTTACACTTTTCAAAGCTGAAAAAAAAAATATTGTAATTGTAACAACAGGTCAGCCCGCTGCCAATCCAAGAGTAATGAAAGAATATGAAGCTTTAAAGCAGTCTGGTTACCGGGTAAAAGTATTATACACTTATTCTGCTGAATGGTCTCATAAAATTGATTCAGAAAAATTCAGTAAAGGTGAATTGAAACAAGAAGATTTTGTATTGGTAGGAGGTAACCCGGGTATTGAAAAGATAACCTATTTTTTTTCGAGGCTCTGGTTCAGATTTTTACGCATTTTATCCAGCATTATTCCATTCTTTTTTTTTAGACAGTTTACTATTGCACGGTCATCCATGTATTTATGGCTTCATGCAAAAAAGTACAGATCAGATATTTATATAGCACATTATCTGGGGGCTTTGCCGGCAGCTATCCGTGCTTCATCAAAATACAGATCTCCGGTTATTTTTGATGCAGAAGATTTTCACAGAGGAGAAGAGCCATACTACTCAGGGCAGCTAAGAGATGTAAAAGCGATTGAAGACAAGCTGTTGCCACGGGTTAATTTAATAACTACTGCCAGCCCTTTGATTTCGGCAGCTTACATGCAATTGTATCCAGGAAAAGAAGTAGTTACTATTAACAATGTCTTTAGTGTAAAATACCTGCAAAAAGCTATTGCTAATCCGGAGGGGAAGTTAAAATTATTCTGGTTTTCTCAGAATATTGGCCCCAACCGGGGATTGGAAACCATAGTAGATGCACTGAATTTTATTGAGGAGGATATATCACTTACATTGCTGGGAAATGTACGCAGTAAAGCATATGTTGAGCAACTTTTAAAACGCTCCAAGTATCCTGACCGAATACATTTTATAAGCCCTGTTAGGCCTGAACAAATATTTGAAAAGGCAGCGGCTTTTGATATCGGGATTGCTGCCGAAATACCTTATTGTATAAATAGGGATATTTGCCTTACGAATAAAATATTTACATACCTGCTTGCCGGAAATTGCATGCTGGCATCTGATACTACTGCACAAAAAGATTTTATAAGCAACCACCAGGATGTAGGCTTGATTTATAAAAATAATGATGCAGTTGGTTTATCAATATTAATAAAAAAGCTAAGTAAAGATAGAAACGCATTGCTTAACTGCAAAATCAACTCGTTAAAACTGACAGAGCAGACGCTAAACTGGGAAATAGAAAGCAAAAAATTAATAACAATTATTGAAACTCTATAAAAATCAGAAACCAAATTGCAATAAAATAATGATTTGGCCTAAAAAAAAACTTTTTAGATGGTTGCTAGCATTGCTAATTGTTTTATGTATTGGTGAAATAGCATTAAGAATGTATGGATTTTGTGATGCTGTTTTAATGAGAGAGGATAGTGCCTATGAATATATTGCGGTACCACAGAACCGCCATCGTTTCGGTAAACATATTTTCTATAACAGCTATTCTCAACGTAGTGAAGAAATAAATAATGACAGCTCTTACATTATCTCTGCTTTTGGAGATTCCTTTATAAATGGTGGGGTACTTACTGATCAGGATAGCCTGGCAACTACCAAACTATCAAAATATTTATCAGAAAAAAACAAAGAGCCTGTAAGAGTACTCAATATTAGTGCAGGATCGTGGGGGCCGGATAATTGTTATGCGTATCTTCAAAAACATGGGAATTTTAAAAGCAGACAATTTGTATTATTTGTAAGTTCTCATGATGCTTTTGATAATATAAATTTTCAGAAAGTAGTTGGTGTAAATACACAGTTTCCGGAGAAGCAATATCATCTGGCAATTGCAGAATTATTAGAAAGGTATGTATTACCAAGATTGTTTACTTCAGTAAAAAAAGATGAGACTGAAATTAATAAAAGAACAAGCATTTCTGTTTTTAATACCGGCTTCCTCAATTTTTATAATTATTGTAAAAAAAACGGTATTGATTTTATGATCTACCTGCATTCCGACAGAGAAGAGTCTGTAAACCACCAGTATAACGATCAGGGTAAACTGATCATCAATTTTTGCAAAGAGAAGCATATTCCAATCATTAGCGAACTAGACTTTAATTTTCCATTGTCTGTATTCAGGGATGGAATTCATTTTAATGAAGAAGGACAGGAGAAATTATTTGAAAAAATAAAAGATACTTTCTTTGTTAAGTAAGTATTTATTACAATAGAAACAATCAACTTATATTTATATAACTATTTAATAGCTTTAAAAATTCATTGCAAATGACAATCGTTGAACTGGCAAAAAAAATAGTAACAGGTTTACCTGTTAAAATACAAAGAGATATTTTTTTGTATAAAAATAAGATCAGCAGAAGTGGCATAATAAAAGAGTGGGAAGTAACCGGAAGGCCTTTGCCGCCACCACACCAGTATAAACAACATATTATTGAACAAATTTCAAAACAGTACAACATAAAAACTTTTATAGAAACAGGTACTTTATTTGGAGTAATGATTGAAGCACAAAGAAAAAATTTCTCGGCATTGCACTCTATCGAAGTAGAACCAACATTATACAGTAGAGCACATAAATATTTTGCAGGGTATAAACACATAAGTATAATTGAAGGGGATAGTGCTTTAAAATTGAAGGAAATATTAAAAACAATAGATAAAGAGCCAATTTTGTTTTGGCTTGATGGTCACTATTCAGGTGGTATTACAGGAATGGGTGAAAAGAAATGCCCGGTATTCGAAGAATTGGAAACTATTTTTAACAATGCCATTCAAGGAAAGTATATATTAATTGACGATGCCAGGTGTTTCAACGGCACTGATGATTATCCAACTATGATTGAGTTAAATGACTATGTGTACAAAAGAGAAGCCAGTTTAAAACTTGAAGTATTGAATGATATAATTCATATTCATTAATTAGTTTAAAAGTTTACGGTAGCCTACTAAAAAAGAAATTTGATTTATCTGCAACCACATTCAGGACTTGCCAACAGAATTAGGGTAATAGTGTCAGGTTTGAATTTTTCTGATAAGGTAAAGCAACCAGTCATACTCATCTGGCGAAAAGATGATTCGTTGTTTAGTGAGTTTACCGATCTATTTGAACCCATAGACAAGATGATTCTAAAAAAATACAACAGGTGGGCCGGTATTTTAAATGGATTTCAAAACAGAGGCTTGTTAAATAGAATATTTTGCCGCATTTTTTCAATAGACTTTTGCTTATTTGATAGAGATCTTAAAGAATTTGTGTGGAGTACCGGCAGTAATAACATCAACTTATCCAAAATTCCCAAGAAGGTGACTCATTTTTATTTTCATACATGTCATGAATTCTATTTTGACAGTGCCTACTTAAAATTTTTACAGCCAACCAAAACCATCAGGGACAATATCGAAAGCAATATTGTGAGGTTTAACAAAAAAACGATTGGCGTGCATATCAGAAGAACGGATCATTTTGGATCAATATTAGAAAGCCCTTTAGAAAGTTTTATTGAAGTTATGCGTAAAGACATAGCTGAAGATAAAGATATCAACTATTTTCTTGCAACAGATGATAAAGAAGTAGAAATAATTTTGAAAGAGTTGTTTAAAGATAAAATAATTATCTATGAAAAAGAATATTCACGTACAAGTGTAAAAGGTATTCAAGATGCTGTTGTAGATCTGTACAGCCTTTCCGCTACGAGTAAAATATATGGATCATTCTTCAGTTCTTTTTCGGATGTAGCCTCCCGTATAGGAAACATTCCTTTACAAATCATTAAGAGATAGAAGTATTTTTTGAGGTAAACAGATCAACTAGAAAAATAATTATGGCATCATCTTTTAGCAACCAAATTCCTGCAATCATTCACCTGGTAAAACAATTAAAGCCTAAAAGAATACTGGATATAGGTAAGGGCTTTGGCAAATATGGCTTTCTATTACATGAGTATGCAGGTATTGACAACACAAAAAAAATATTCCCGGACAAATCATTAAAACAACAGAGTAATCTTTTAGTAGATGCTGTAGAGGTTGATCCGGATCTTATGTTACCGCATTTATCACACCTATATAATACCGTTTATTTTGGTGATATTTTAAGTTTGTACAAAGAACTTCCATCTTATGACCTTGTATTAATGATTGATATAATTGAGCATATTGACAAAACAGGAGCACTGATTTTACTTGGTTCCCTTTTGCAAAAGGGAAGCCGGATAATTATAGCTACACCTGTAGAATTCTTTGAGCAACATCTTTATGAAAGTGAATATGAAAATCACACATCCTACTGGACCATTAGGGATTTGAACAGCATAGGTTTTGTGGAAGTGCAATATTTTGATGCAGGGGCAATTTATTTGCTATCGCTTGAAAAATTGGATGTAAGAGGTTTTGGAAATACCTTGATAAAGAAGATAAGGAGGATAGCAAGAGCCATAAAAAATGAGTTATAGTTTTGTGTGAAAAAGATACTTATACTATATCCACATTTTCCACCTGGCAATCTTGCGGGTGTTCATCGTGCCCGTTTATTTGCACAACACCTACCACCTTTTGGTTGGGAGCCGGTTATTTTAACGGTGCATGAAAAATATTATGAGGAAATGCTTGATTATAACTTGGAAAAATTATTACCATCCAGATTACGCATTGAAAAAGTAAAAGCATTTCGTATTACCAAACCAAGATTAATAGGCGACATTGGGTTGCGGGCTTTTTTTCAACTCTATAAAAGAGCAAAGCAATTAATTAAATCAGAAAAAATTGATTTTTTATATATTCCTGTTCCTTCCTTTTATTGTGCATTGCTTGGGCGATGGCTTCATAACTCTACAGGTATTATTTACGGTATAGATTATATTGACCCGTGGTTACATTTTTTTCCCGGTAGTGATGTTTTTCTTTCAAGACATTGGTTTAGCACAAAACTTGCCGGTATACTGGAACCCATCGCTGTTAAAAAAGCATCCTTAATAACGGGCGTAGCAGAGGCATATTATTCGGCAGCAATAGAAAGAAATCCTCATTTATTAAAAACAGTTGTTTGCGGTGCAATGCCTTATGGGGGGGAAAAAAATGACCATGAATTACAAAAGAAATTAAAATTAAAACCTTACCTATTTAATAAAAATAATAAATTTCAAATGGTATATGCAGGTGCGATGCTTCCAAAAGCTTATGCACCACTTGAAGCTATTTTTAAAGGCATAGTTTCAAATCATGAAATATTTAAGAATACCGAAATTCATTTTATAGGTACTGGTAAAACACCCGACGATCCTAGAGGGTATAATGTTAAACCATTGGCTGAAAAATATGGCTTATGGAATACAATAGTATATGAATACCCTAAACGTATTGCTTATCTTGATACACTAACCCATTTGAGCGCAGCGGACTGTATTTTTATCCTTGGTAGTACAGAACCACATTATACACCTAGTAAAACTTACCAAGGTGTCTTAAGTTGTAAACCTTTGCTTGCTGTTCTCCATCAGAACAGTTCCGCAGTGCAGGTAATTCAGCAGTCAGGTGCCGGAACAGTGTTAACATTTGATGGTGATGGGGAAATAGCGAAAATACAAAATGACTTTGCTGATGCATTTATCAGGCATTTAAATTTTGTAGATATATTTAAACCAGAGAAGGTAAATATGGAAGTTTTTGAACAATACTCTGCTAGAAATGTGACAGCTTATCTTGCCACACTTTTAAATAAAGTAATTGAAAAAAATGCTTTACAAAAGAACACTAGGAAATAGAAAAGTTAGTAGTGCTACAGCCAAAAAACAACATTTATATAAATGATGATGCAATTATAATGAGTAAACTAAAACAGATTAAGGCAATTTTAAGAAGCATCAACAGGCATCCGCTGGCTGGCAAACATCGGTTTTTGGCTTATTATAGATTTATTCAATGGCAGATTGGAAGCATTATCAATCACCGTGAAAAGGAAATGACATTTACAGATAAAAGTAAGTTGATGGTAAAAAAGGGGATGGAAGGTGCAACTGGAAATGTTTATATGGGGCTTCATGAATTTTCCGACATGGGGTTTCTCTTACACTTTTTACGCAGAGACGATTTGTTTTTTGATATTGGCGCAAATATTGGCAGTTATATGGTATTAGCCTCAGCACACGTAGCCGCAAAAACCTTTGCATTTGAGCCCATACCTTCTACTTTTAGTTCTCTACAGAAAAATATAGTGGTAAATGACATTGCTGCCCTGGTAACTGCTTGCAATGTTGGGGTCGGTTCAAAAAATGGTAAACTTTGTTTTACAGCTTTACAAGATAGTGTTAATCATGTTATACAAGCAACACAAGAGGGCAACCCTGAAAATACAGTTGAAGTAGATGTAGTAACAATAGATGAAATCGTTAAGATAAATGACATACCGGTAATGATTAAAATTGATGTAGAAGGCTTTGAAACAGAAGTTATAAATGGTATGCAGTCTACTTTAATAAATGACAAATTAAAAGCGATTATCATTGAACTCAACGGGCTGGGAATTCGTTATGGATATCATGACAATGCCGTTCATAAACAACTGATTGATGCGGGCTTTAAGCCTTACAGTTATGATCCTTTTACAAGAAAGATTATAGAGTTAGAAACTTTTGATATATTTAATACACTTTATTTAAGAGATCTTCCTTTTGTGGTACAGCGTATAAAAAATGCTGAAAAAATATGCATATTCTCTGAAAAATTTTGAGTAAGCGTTTAGCAATTATAACAAGCCATCCTATTCAATACAATGCTCCATTGTTTGCGTTGCTTTCCTCCCGCAAGTATATTACTGTAAAAGTATTTTATACTTGGGGTAAAGCTGTTTTAAAAAATAAGTTTGATCCCGGCTTCGGAAAAGATATAAAGTGGGATATCCCCCTGCTAGAGGGATATGAACATATTTTTGTAAACAATACTTCCACCCAGCAAGGGTCTCATCATTTCCGGGGAATTATCAATCCTTCATTAAATAGAGAGGTTGAAAAGTGGAATCCAGATGCCATCCTGATTTTTGGGTGGGCCTTTGTAAGTCATCTGAAATGTATCAGGTATTTCCATAAAAAAATACCTGTATTATTTAGAGGTGATTCAACAATTCTTAGAAAACAGTCAGGGGTAAAATCATTTTTGCGTAGCAATTTTTTAAAATGGGTCTATCGCCATATTGACTATGCACTTTTTACGGGTATACAAAATAGGCTTTATTTTAAAAAATATGGTTTGCAAGATCGGCAACTCATATATGCCCCTCATGCAATTGACAACCGGCGTTTTGCTGACTTGTCCGGCAACTTTGAAAAAAATTCCATTATCTGGAGAAAAAAACTTAGTATAAATCCTGATGAATTAATCATCCTATATGCAGGTAAACTGGAAGCTATCAAATCACCCGGACTTATTATAGAATTGGCTAAAAAAATTGACTCAACGGAAGTACGGTATATTATTGTTGGAAATGGTCCTTTGGAATCGTCTTTAAAAGAAGCTGTAGTAGGCAGCAAACAATTTATTTTTATTGATTTTCAAAATCAGCTAAATATGCCTGTGGTATATAGGCTATGCGACCTTTTTATATTATCATCCCAAAGCGAAACATGGGGACTTAGTATAAATGAAGCCATGGTTTGTGGTAGGGGAGTATTAGTAAGAGATACCTGCGGATGTGCTGTAGATCTAGTAATAAACGATAAAAATGGGTATGTATTTGCAGCAAGTAACCTGGATGATCTTGTTGTTAAACTGAAGCCACTCATTAAAAATAAACAGCTTTTAAAATCAATGGGAGATCAATCAGTAAAAATGATTGAATCATTTTCATTTGAACATATTGCAAAATCGATTGAATCTGTACTTGAGCAAATTAATAAGGAGGAAATTAGTTCTACTTTGACAACTCAAAAATAGTATTTGTTGTGAAAGTAAAAATTTCAGAACTTGTGTTCATGTAATTATCACCTCTAAATATAGACCATGAGCGAATCACGCCGTTACCTGCCGAAGTATCCCGGCTTAAGAAGTATCTCAGGTCGTTAAAACTTATTTTCAAAGCTGGCACACATGATAAACTACAGCATGCCACTCAATATCTTAAAGGCCTTTTTCAAGGACAGAAACGAAATATAGAACGTATGGTAGAGCGTGTACCGGAGAGCGATTATTACCAGATACAACATTTCATCAGTGAATCACCCTGGGATGCCAGGGCAGCCTTTGATAAGGTAGCTTCCGATAGCAGCCAGCTATTTGCAGGTCACCAGCGAGTAGGGCTTTTAATAGATGAAAGTGCCCATCGTAAGAAGGGAAAAGAATCAGTAGGCGTTGCCCGCCAGTATTGCGGCACTATTGGCAAGGTCGATAACTGCCAGGTAGCAGTATACGGGGCGTTGAGTGCAGAAAAATATTACGGCCTCATAGACACAGCCCTGTACTTGCCAGATGAATGGACATCCAATGAAGCAAGGTGCAAAAAAGCAGATGTACCCCCGGTGCCGGCTGGCGAAAGCAGGGTTTGTAAAACCAAGATAGAACTGGCCTTAGACATTGTACGGCATCAAAAAGAGCTGGGTACCTGGTTTCATTATGTAGGTGCCGACGGGCTGTATGGAAACAGTTACTACTTTCAGCAGGAGCTGGATAAAATGGGGATACTTTTTGTACTTGATATCCATAGCGATCAACACATATACACCGAACCTCCGGTAATAGCCATACCTGAAAAAACAGGCGCTGCAGGCCGTACCCCCAGTCGTTATAAAGCAACAGGCAATGCCATTGAAGTAAGGCAGTTTGCAAAGAATATATCCAGCGGGGCCTGGCAAAAAATACGGCTTCGCCAAACAGGCAAAGGCGATTTAAACTGCCTGGGCTATAGTCAAAAAGTATATCTGTGGGATGGCGAATCATCCAATTATATGGAACGCAAACTGGTGTTGAGGATAACAGAAAACAAAGATGGCATCTGTGAATACAAATACGCCATCAGCAATGCTTTTGATGGAGAATGCACCACAGAGGAACTCGTTCATATGCAGTCTCAACGCTACTTTGTAGAACGCTCTTTTCAGGAAGCCAAGCAGGAAGCAGGCATGAGCCAGTACCAGGTAAGAGGCTGGCTGGCATGGCACCACCATATGGCAATGGTAATGATGGCACTCCAATTTATACTAAGTGAGAAGATGTTACTAAAAGATAAGTTGCCATTACTGAGTGCTTATGATGTGAGGGAAATGATACTGAATACATACGCCCAAAAAGGAACAACTAAAAAAGAGATCATGGAACAAATAAGCATACGCCATCAGCAAAGAAGCAGTACGCAAAATCAAAATAATTCAACATGACTTGTCAAAGTAGAATTAAGCATTCCTAAAAAGATTTAAGTTTAGATAAATTCATTTTGCAATAAAGACAAGTGAGCCATTCTGTTTCACAATATGTACCCTATCTCAATCATCTTACCGGTTTATAATGGTATTAAATTTCTTGAACGGTCAGTGAATTCTGTGTTGGCACAAGAGTTTACTAATTTTGAGTTCCTCATTGTAGATGATTGTTCAAATGATGGAAGCTGGGAATGGCTTAATTTTATAAAAGATAAAAGGGTAAATCTCTTTAAAAATGAAAGTAATAAAGGTCTTTTTTTTAATCTTAATTTTTTACTTAAACAATCAAAAGGTAATATAATAAAGCTGTGGTCGCAGGATGACGTAATGTATAAGGATTGTATTGGTAAGGTGATAAGCTTTCATCAGCAACATAAGGAAATTGGTTTTAGTTACACAGGACGGGATTATATAGATGAAGCTGGCCATCTAATACTCTCTGATAATAAGGATGACACTCCAATAATTGTTTCTTCTGCTTTGCACGCAAAAATTGCATTCTTTACAGGTTCGATAGCAGGAAATATTGCTAATGTTGCTATTAATAAATCTGCTTTAAACGAAGTCGGGTTATTCAATGAACAAATGAAAATAAGTGGTGATTTTGAAATGTGGGTAAGATTGGCAGAACATCGACCAGTTGGATTTATACGAAAATCTCTTATACAGTTAAGGAGTCATGCCGGGCAGTTAAGCCGGCAGGAAAAATATTATATACACCACTTAAAAGAAGATATAATAGCTTATTACATTTTGTTAAGCTATATTAACAGTGAGCAAAGAAAGGAAGGCAGATTGTTGTTGCGGAACAACAAACTGTTATTTTACTATACACTAATGATAAAAGCATTAGGTAAAGGGCATTTAAAAACAGCAGCAGAATTTTGCAGGCGGCTGCATGATTTTGACAATATATTTATTCTAACAGCATACTTTCTCAAAAAAAGGCTGTTCAAAAATAAAATACCTTACATCAGCAAGAAATAGCGAATAACAAATAAACATTAAGCTATTGAAATTAGCATGGGTTTAAAAATACCAGATTTCTTCGCTCTTAATAGAACCTCACCCAATGAAGTACATAAAAATAGATGAACAATCCAAATTTTTATTAATTGCTATCGCCTTTTGCTTATTATTAGCGAATAATGGGTTTTATCTTTTTATTACTACTGCCACGCTTTATCTTATTCTTTACTTATTGCAACAACCTTACAAACCTGCTATTTTTTCTTTAATAGTAATTCAACATTTTTTACAGATAGCTGCCGGTATTTGGTTGTGCAATTATCTTGGTAAGGATATTGATTTTAATACTGAAAACAGATCTACTGCCACAATTGCCGCCACCATTGGATTATTTTTTTTAATTGCCCCTGTTTGGTATTTTCAAAACAGGCTGCCAGGACAGACCTTTGATACTTTGCGTTCCTATGCGGATAAATTTTCTACGCAGAAGATAATGAATGTATACATAATATCATTTTTTATAGCTTCTTCATTAGGTGCAGTGCTTTTTATTTTCGGGGGATTGGCTCAGATTTTAGTAAGCCTCGTAAAAATTAAATGGATGTTTTTTATGCTTTTTGGCTTTCAATGTTTTCTGAGAAATGAAAGAAAAAATATTTTTTATGTATTTGTAGTACTGGAATTTGTATCAGGCTTTTTTAGTTTTTTTTCTGATTTTAAGAACGTTATTTTTTTCTTAGTAGTACTTGTATTAACACTGGTAAAAAATCTTGATTTTAAACAGGTTTTTTATGTGTTAGTTATTGGCTTTTCACTAGCAGGGTTTGGACTTTTATGGACAAATATAAAAGGTGAGTATCGTTCGTTCTTAAATTCAGGGACTACTGGCCAGGTAATGGATGTTGAAAAGCAACAAGCTCTCGATAAATTATATGATCTTTCTTCGAAAGTAAACAATGATAAACTTGAAGAATCTGTAGTTCAAATGCTGGATAGGGTTCAGTATACTTATCATTTTGCGAAGACAATTGACAGGATGCCATCTGTATTACCTTTTGAGAAGGGTGCCAATTGGTTAAGAAGTTTAGAATTTACTACTACACCAAGGTTTTTAAACCCCGATAAGCCAAATTACGATGCGACAACTAAAACAAAATTCTATACAGGAATAAGATATGCAGGAAAAGAAAAGGGCGTATCATTTAGTTTGGGCTATTTTGTTGATTGCTTTGTTGATTTTGGCATTTTTGGCATGATGGGTATGCTGCTTACAATTGGAATTTTATATGGATTTATTTACGACTATTTTTTACGTAAATCATCTAAAAATTTAGTTTTTAATTATGCCGTCGTGGCTGCTTTTTTTATGGAGTTTAATGCCTTGGAAATGGACAGCACATATTTGTTAGGCCGGCTGTTTTCAAGTTTTATAACTTTTTTTTTATTGATCAAATTTTTTTTCCCCTGGCTAATCAGATATCTCAGCATACAAGAACAAAATGAAAATAATAGCTTCAAGAAATAAAATTAATTTCCGCAAAATATATACTTAGTTACCGTCGGCTAATTGAAAAAAACTGAAACAGGCGTTGATTTAATAGAATTATGTTTAAGAGCTTTTTCTTTGTATATCTTTTAAAGTTTCTTTTAATCTTTTGCATCTTTTTCTACGGAACTATTGCAATAATTGGGATTGCTGCACCGGGGGGGTATTACTCGTCATTTGTTGATCACTATATCAACTATGTTTCCTGGATGAGGTATATGTTACTTCATTCTTCTAAAGGTTTATTACAGTTATTGGGCTACGATATATACCTTAAAGATATATACACCATTAAACTGCAAAATGGGCTTGGTGTACATGTTGGGTATGACTGTATTGGTTATGGAGTTATGATATTTTGGCTTGCATTTATTTTAGCAAATAAAGGCAGTATAAAAAAGAAAATCAAATGGATAACAAC
Source organism: Ferruginibacter sp. (assembly GCA_965247025.1). Classification (GTDB taxonomy): domain Bacteria; phylum Bacteroidota; class Bacteroidia; order Chitinophagales; family Chitinophagaceae; genus Ferruginibacter. The sequence goes on from OZ252000.1 coordinate 13,154, forward strand.
TGGCCTTCTTTTAATCTGGATTGTTAATGTTATGCGTATTTCTCTTATGCTTATTTCTATTAACGAACACTGGCCTACATTTTTCAATATGGATAATCATACACTGTTTAATATTGCTGCTTATGCAGTGATCTTCACCATGATTTATTTATTTGATAAGGCAGATAAAAAAGAAATGACTAATTAATTGGAAGACGGGCTTTGAACAATAAAAAAAAAATACTTATTCTTATTGAATGGTTTGTGCCAGGATACAAGGCGGGTGGACCAATTAGTAGCTGCTTCAACCTCTGCATGGCTTTAAGGGAAAATTATGAAATATTTGTACTAACAACCGATACCGATCACGGTGATGAAAATCCTTACCCTGGATTGGTTTCTGACAAGTGGCTCACAAATGCTTATAATGGTATAAATGTTTTTTATGGTAAGAAGAAGCATTTTAACAGCACAAAATTGATTCAAATTTTAAACGAACTAAAGGCTGACTATATTTACCTTAACCTTTTATTTTCACCCTTATTTGTTATCGAGCCTTTGTGGTTGAAGTTATGGGGGAAAATCGATAGTAAAATTATCGTTTGTCCAAGAGGCTGCTTGTATGATAGTGCCCTTTCTTTAAAATGGTACAAAAAAAGGCCATTGCTTATTTTGTACAGATGGGCAGGAGTTCAAAAAAAAATAACTTTTCATGCCACTAATGAACGTGAAGAGGAGGCGATTGAGAAGTATTTTCCTGCTGCTGAAACAGTATTGGCAAATAATTTACCTGACTCAGATCAAAAGGTATTTGAAACATATCCTAAGCTAGTGGGTACTATCAAATGCATTTTTATAGCGAGGATAGTTCCTATAAAAAATCTTTTGTACATTATTAAAATTTTGAGTGATTGCAAGGCAAATGTTTTGCTTACTGTTGCTGGTCCTATTGAGAATGAGATCTACTGGAATGAATGTAAAACAGCAATTGCAAAACTACCATCAAATATTAATGTTGATTTTTTAGGGCCAAAGCCAAAAAATGAGTTGCCTGAATTAGTAAAGTCCCATCATCTATTTGTACTTCCAACGACAGGTGAAAATTTTGGTCACGCAATTTTTGATGCCCTATTATATGGCCGGCCAGTTCTCATTAGTGATCAGACTCCCTGGTTGCAACTTAAGAAGTACAATGCAGGATGGGATTTGCCATTATCTGAGCCCCTGAAATTTTTATCTGTTATTGAAGAGCTTACAGCTTGTAATCAGCATCAATTTGATATTTATGCAAAAGCCGCCTGGGAATATGCTGCGAATTTCATTGCCAATTCTACTGCAAAAAACCAGTACTTAAAACTGTTTTCATGAGCTTTATAAAAACAGTTAATAATGCATCCTATAAAACAACAATTGAAATTGGTGCAGGTAAATTGAAGCAAATATGCTGGTACTTTACCAACATAGTTTTTTTTAAAAATTCATTTGTTATAAGTTCTGCCTTTAAAATTGCGGTCTTAAAATTCTTCGGTGCAAAGGTTGGAGTAGGAGTAATAATAAAACCAGGTATAAATATTAAATATCCATGGAAACTAATAATTGGTAATTATTCGTGGATTGGCGAAGGAGTATGGATTGATAATCTTGCCGATGTTGTGATTGGATCAAATGTTTGCATATCCCAAGGGGCTCTTTTATTAACTGGAAACCATAATTATAAGAAAAGTTCATTTGATTTAATGCTTGGCAAAATTACTGTAGAAGATGGAGTTTGGATTGGAGCAAACTCAGTTGTATGTCCGGGGGTGTGTTGCCATAGCCATTCAGTTTTAGCGGTAAGTTCTGTAGCAAGTACCGATCTTGAATCCTACAACATATACAGAGGTAACCCGGCTGTCATCGTCGGCAAAAGAATTATTGAGTAAGAATAAGTTAATGCCTGATTTAGAAATACACGATCAACTTCAATTGCGGATTGGCATCGACATTGAACAAATTAGTTTAATGCCTCCATCCTCAGACTACCGGGAAGATCATTTTTATACCAGCAATTTTTCTCCGTCAGAAATAGCTTATTGTATTTTACAGCCTGACACTGCAGCATCTTTTGCCGGATTGTTTGCTGCAAAGGAAGCAATTGTAAAGGCAGATAACAGCTACTTAAAACGTGATTTTAATTCCATTAAAATTGATCATTTGCCAAATGGCAAACCTACCTTTCCTTCATTTTCAATCTCAATTTCACACACTGCTCAAATAGCAGTTGCTGTAGCAGTGCGCCTGCCAAATGAAAAAGCGCCTGTTCAAAGTGTTCCTTCAACTCTTCCTAATTTTACCGGGCTCTATTTTCTTCTTGTAGTTACTTTACTACTTTCCCTTGCAGCTATCCTTCTTGTATTTTTTTTCAACCATTAATTACATCTGTTAAATAAAAATTTTCGTTAATACACTCAAGTATAAACTATAGCAAATTATTTATTGAGCTGAAAATTATGTACACTATTCGGTTGTTACCTAGCTTTAATAATTCTTAATGCTCACAACTGTTTTATTAAGATGATTGACGGCAATGTATTTACGCTATGGAAAAAAATACTTATTTTGGCACCAAATTCCAGCAAATTCTATTTTACTAACTATGAAAGTAACCATCATAACAGTTACACACAATTCTGCGGCATACCTGCATGATTGTATCGATTCTGTTGTAATGCAAAACTTTCCTGATATCGAACACATTGTTGTAGACGCCGCTTCTACAGACGATACCATCAACATTATAAAAAGTTACGGGTCCCGAATTGCAAAATGGGTTTCGGAAAAAGATGATGGCATGTATGACGCCATCAATAAGGGCATGAACATTTCTACCGGAGATATTATCGGTATTTTGAATAGTGATGATATGCTGGCTGCAGAAAATGTTATTGAATCAATTGTGCATTGTTTCGAGAATAGCAAGGTTGACTCAATATATGGAGACCTGGTTTATGTAGATCGAATTAATCCGCTAAAAATTATTCGTTACTGGAAAGGATTGTCTTACCAACGATTTCGTTTTAACTATGGCTGGATGCCGGCCCACCCCACGTTTTATTTTAGGAGACCGTTGCTGAAAGATTTGGGTGGCTATGAATCTCATTACTTTACAGCTGCGGATTATGAATTTATGGCGAGATATCTTTACCGGTACCGCATCAGTGCTGTGTACCTTCCTAAACTGATTGTAAAAATGAGGGTTGGGGGGCAAAGTAACAGAACGCTGCACAGCAGGCTGAGGGCAAACAGGAGAGATTACCTGGCAATGAAGATCAATAATATTCCTTTTCCACATGTTGCATCAATACTAAAACCTCTTATCAAACTCCGCCAGTTTTATTATACGTTGTTTCAAAAAGTAGCTGAGTAAATTGCAAAGTACTTATCCGATTTTTTTGATCAGGTAAATTAAAACCAGTTACCCTTCAATATCTTTGTATAACCATGTTTAGTTTTTTTAAGAAAAAAAATAATGGGGCGGCTGAAATTACCAGGCTGCCATTTATAACTGATATTCATTCTCATATTTTGCCGGGCATTGATGATGGAGCACCTGATATTGAAGCATCTTTAATTCTTGTGAAAGGTATTTGCGATCTCGGCATTACAAAGACGGTAGCAACGCCGCATGTGATTGCTGATCTTTACAGGAACACTCCGGAAACTATCAGCAAAGCGCTTGGAGAACTTACCAGGGCTTGCAAAGAGCAGCAGTTGCCTATTGAAATAAGCGCTGCAGCAGAATATATGCTGGATGATTATTTCCTCAGGCTGCTTCGTAATGGTGAAAAAATTCTGACAATTGAGAAAAATATTATTCTTACAGAACAGTCTTTTGCATCTCCCACATCTAACTTAAATGAAATATCTTTTGAGATGGTAACTGGTGGGTATCTGCCAATTATGGCCCATCCGGAACGCTATCATTTCTACCATTCTGATTATGAAGCTTACAGCAGTTTAAAGGATATGGGCTTTTTATTGCAGGTAAACATGTTGTCGTTAACCGGTTATTATGGAAAGCCAGTAGCGAAGGCTGCTAAGTATTTATTTGAACAAAATATGGTAGATTTGGTAGGTACTGATATGCACCATGAGCGGCATTTGCAGGCACTGCAGCATGCTGAAAATCTTTTCCTGTTTGATAAATACCTGGCGGGGAAAGACTACAATGATTTTTCAGGATTTGCCTGATGAAATAAGGCTGGTAACATTTCCCTGTTTAAAAATTATCCTTTCTGCCACATTACACTCGCTATACTGTTATACCGGTATAGTTATGCGGAGTAATTGCTTTCAATTCTTTTTTTACGGGAGCTGGCACTTTCAGCTGGCCAATAAAAGCATGAATGGTTGCTTTGTCAATCACAGCTTTACCCCTCGTTAAATCTTTAAGCGCCTCATAAGGCTTTGGATAATTCTCCCGCCTTAAAATGGTTTGAATAGCTTCCGCTACCACTGCCCAGTTTCCTTCAAGGTCCTGCTTAATTTTATTTTCATTCAGCACCAGTTTGCCAATGCCTTTTTCAATTGAAAGTATTGCAAGAATTGTATGTGAAAAAGGAACGCCGATATTTCTCAGCACAGTGGAATCGGTAAGATCTCTCTGTAACCTGGATACCGGTAATTTTGCTGAAAGGTGCTCCAGCAAAGCATTTGCAATACCAAGATTACCTTCAGCATTTTCAAAATCGATTGGGTTTACTTTATGCGGCATAGCACTGCTGCCAACTTCTCCCTTCTTTGTTTTTTGCTTAAAATAATCCATGCTGATGTATGCCCAAAGGTCCCGGCACAGATCAGTAAATATGGTGTTGATCCTTTTTATTGCATCAAAATGTGTGGCGAGTGTGTCATAATGTTCAATCTGTGTGGTGTATTGCTGCCGCTGTAATCCTAATTTATTTTCCACAAAATCGTTGGCAAATTTCACCCAGTTATATTTTGGAAATGCAACATGGTGAGCATTAAAGTTACCGGTTGCACCGCCAAATTTTGCAGTGAAAGGGATGTAACTGAAAAGCTGGATTTGGTTTTCGAGCCGTTCCACAAAAACCATTAATTCTTTTCCCAGCCGTGTTGGTGATGCCGGTTGACCGTGGGTACGGGCTAATAAGGTAACATCTTTATACTCCACAGCCAGTTTGCTCAATGCCAGTTGTAGCGTTAGAACAGCAGGAAGATATTCCTGCTCAACAGCATTTTTCCAGCTTAGCGGAATAGCTGTATTATTGATATCCTGTGAGGTTAGTCCAAAGTGTACCCACTCCTTCAACTCACTTGCATTGAATTTATCCAGCAATGCTTTTATAAAATATTCAACTGCTTTTACATCATGGTTGGTAATTTTTTCAGTGTCTTTTATTTGTTGTGCATCTTCCAGCGAAAAGTTAGCAGCTGCGGCTGTAAGATATTTTCTCAGGACTGTAGGAACTAGAATTATTTTCTTTTCTCCCAGGAAAAGGAAATACTCCACTTCAACCAACACACGGTATCTGATCAATGCAAATTCACTAAAATATCCATCCAAATGCTGAAGCTGATTTCTGTAGCGGCCATCAACAGGACTAATGGCAGTGAGTTTTGATAATTCCATAAAAAATTAGTGGTGGCAAAGATAATAAGCAGCCTTTGTAAAAAGTATTTGTATGCCTTTATCTTTGCAGCCTTATGAATGATGGAAACACGGAAGTACCCGGCGAAGGTTACATAAATAACAAAAAAATAAAAGTTGGTGCAGTTAGTTATCTTAATACAAAACCATTGATTTATGGGTTTAGTAAACAGATGATGAAAGATGAAGTGGAGCTAATAATTGATCATCCGGCAAACATTGCCAAAGCGCTTCTCGATGGTAGGATCGATGTAGGATTGGTGCCTGTTGCCATTATACCTAAATTGCCAGATCACTATATTGTTTCTGACTATTGCATTGCTGCTGATGGTGAAGTTGCAAGCGTGTGCCTTTTTAGCGATGTGCCGTTAGAGAAAATTGAGAAGGTAATGCTGGATTATCAAAGCAGAACATCTGTAATGCTAGCCAAATATTTGTTTCAAAATTACTGGAAGCTCAGCCCTGAGTTTATTGATGCCAGTGATGATTTTATTGAAAAAATTTCCGGTACAACGGCAGCTGTGGTAATTGGTGACCGGGCTTTTAAGCAGCGGCCTGTCTCTGCCTGTATTTACGATCTTTCACTTGCATGGAAAAAGCATACAGGGTTGCCTTTTGTTTTTGCAACATGGGTTAGTAACAAGCCTTTACCGGCAGCCTTTAAGCAACGGTTTAACGCTGCAAATAATTTTGGCTTTGAACACCTTGAAGAAGTTATAAAAGAAAACCCATATCAGGATTTTGACTTGTTTGATTATTACACAAAATATATCCGGTATAAGCTTGATAGCGACAAATTGAAAGGACTGCAACTTTTTACAGACTGGTGCAAATCTTATTATGAACTTGAGTAGAATTTATTTACTAATTCTAAAGTGATTTCTTTCAGCTAAATCATTTATTTTACAGCATGTCTGTTATACAAATAGCCACACCATTTAATATTGATATAGAATTTGAAATTGCAGAATTTCACAAAAGGCTGCTTGCCTATTTTATTGATTTTTTCCTGATAATTATTTATCTCTTCAGCATGCTTTATTTTTTATATGGCGGCCTGAGGCTGGGGGAGGAGAGTGGTGGTTTTACCCTGATTGTAATTATATTGCCAACACTTTTTTATACCATGCTTTCAGAACTTTTATTTGGCGGGCAAACAGCAGGCAAAAAAATATTGAATATAAAAGTAGTAAGCCTGGATGGCGGCGAACCAGTATTGGGACAGTTTTTATTGCGTTGGTTTTTGCGGTTTTATGAATGGGGATTTGTTGTTTTTTTTCTTTTTTGGGTGAATGGTTTTATTGGAATTGTGCTGCTGGTTGTAGGTGGCGTAACATCCATCATTACTATGCTTATATCTCCTAAGGGGCAGCGTTTGGGTGATATGGTTGCCGGCACAGTGGTGGTGAATACTAAATCGATGTTAACGGTAGATGATACCATTTTCAAAAATATTTCTCAGGATAATTATAAGGTGAGTTTCCCTGAAGTTATGCGGCTTAGCGACCGGGATATTAACACCGTTAAAAGTGTTATTCATCAGTCCCAAAAATCTAACAATTACGATATGTGCAACCGGGTGGCTTACAAAGTGCAGGATGTGCTGAAAGTATCTACCGAAATGTATGCAATTGATTTTTTAGAAAAAATTTTAGAAGACTATAACTACCTCGCCACAAGAGAATAACAGACTACCTGCTGAAAGCTGAGGCCATCATAATGCCAACGATAGCGAATATGGTTAACAGAAGTGTAATGATACTTACTACTCCGGCAAACCGGAAATACAACTTCAAGTTTTTTAAAGAATCCGCAAATTCCTCTTGGTCGTTTGTATTTATTGCCCTTGCAGCTTTTTTTGCAAACCTGAATAAGAACAGGGACATACAGAATATTACACCGGCTCCTGCCAGGTATAAAAATACAAGTGTTCCGCCTTCAATTAAGCGGCCTGTTCTGTCATGACTATGATTATTACCATAGAGTTTTGCAAGTGCTATGCCCCCAACAATGCCTCCAGCGGCAATTATACCGCTAAAGATATAGCCAATAATACTTAGAAATTTACCCCAGGATGCTGATTCCCTGAGATGCTTTTGAGAAGTTTTGCCGGTAGTAAGTTCAGTGGTTAATAAGAGGTCTTCGGTTAGCATCGTTTTATATATAAATAAACTTCCATAAAGATGGAAATTATTTTGATATAAACAAATAATTGCAAAAAATAATTTGTAATTGCAAATATTTCAGAGTCTACTTAAATGCATTTATAGAAAAGGCAAAAATGATTGCCAGCACAAAAACAATTATAATTAATGAAGAAAGTATTATGCCAATGATTGAGCATGTGCGGCCGGCATTGAGTGTCCCGTTAGCTGGCAGGGGAGTATAAGTCTGGAGAAGCACGGTAAAGACTCCTGTCTTTATTAGCAAGTATTAAACCTACTATTCCACAAATTAATCCAATAATTCCATAGCAAAAAGACCCGATTATCGAAATAATTCCAAGGACAAGAGTGGCGGTTGCATTTGGTAAGTTCTGCGGATTAAAATTAAAATTTCCAGATTGAAGCAGGTCTTTTTGTTCCATGGTAAGTCAGGTTAAATCAGCATAGATTATTTTGTAAATATAATTTGTTAGTACAATAGCAGCAACAAATATGTAACCACCTACAATCAGCTTGTTACCGTTTTTTATTGGGCGTACAAGATGAATAAACGAAAACAAAAAGAAAAGTAATAAGGGAATGGTTGCAGGATGAAAGTGAAAACTGGCAGGCAAATTTCCTTTGAGCAATTCTGCAAAGCTTCGTTGAAAACCGCATCCGGGGCAATCAATGTGCAAAATGCTTTTTACCGGGCAAGGCAATTGTCTTTTCTCAAGCCAGTTAATTACATTGAAAACCAACATTAAGTGAGCGTTTTATAAAGAAATGAAGGTAATTTAAAATCTCACCTTTTTAGAATGGCTTCCTGCATATTCTTTTTAATCGTAATTATCCCAACATACAACAGCGCCCCGTTTTGAAGCGCTGTTGTATGAATTAAAGTTCTTATGAAACCTAATATGCTCTTGCAAAGAGCACCCGCTGATTACTTGGATTTCCCGTTAAGATACAGGTGCCAGTTTCCAGTGTATTATCCAGGGGAATACAACGTATCGTGGCTTTTGTCAGCTCTTTTATTTTTTCTTCTGTTTCGCCGGTGCCATCCCAGTGTGCTGCAATAAACCCTGTTTTTTCATCTAGTAATTTTACAAATTCATCCCAGTTGTTGGCATGTGTAATATGATCATTTCTAAATTGTAATGCTTTGGCAAATATTGACTGCTGAATATCTTCCAGCAAACCAATAATACTTTCGGCAAGCCCATCAATACTGTAGGATTTTTTTTCTTTTGTGTCACGCCTTGCAACCTCTACTACATTGTTTGCCAAATCTCTTGCACCAATGGCGATACGAACCGGTACGCCTTTCATTTCATATTCGGCAAATTTCCAACCCGGCCGGTTATTGTCATTATCATCATATTTTACCGAAATGCCGGCGGCTTTCAAATCTTTCATCAGCAGGTGTACCTTTTCATCTATCTGCTTTTTTTGATCGTCACCCTTAAAAATAGGCACGATGACAACTTGAATCGGAGCAAGCTTTGGTGGCAAAATCAAACCCTGGTCGTCACTGTGCGCCATTACCAGTCCGCCGATAAGCCTGGTGCTTACGCCCCAGCTTGTGGCCCAAACATAATCCAGTTTATTTTCCTTATCTGTAAATTTTACATCGAAAGCTTTGGCAAAGTTTTGTCCTAAAAAATGGGAGGTTCCTGCCTGTAATGCTTTTCCGTCCTGCATTAGCGCCTCAATACAATAAGTGTCTTCTGCTCCGGCAAAACGTTCGTTCAAAGATTTAATGCCTCTTACCACCGGCACACCCATATATTGCTCAGCAAAGTCAGCATACACATGAAGCATTTGTACAGTTTCATTAACAGCCTCCTGTCTCGTGGCATGGGCGGTATGTCCTTCCTGCCACAAAAATTCAGTTGTACGTAAAAATAAACGAGTCCGCATTTCCCACCTTACAACGTTGGCCCATTGGTTTATTAAAATCGGTAAATCTCTGTAAGATTGTATCCAACCCTTATAAGTACTCCAGATAATGGCTTCACTTGTCGGCCTCACTACTAATTCTTCTTCCAGCTTTGCATCAGGATCAACCATAAGTTTGCCCGGTTTGTCAGGGTCATTTTTCAAGCGGTAATGTGTAACAATAGCACATTCCTTTGCAAACCCTTCTGCATTTTTTTCTTCTGCTTCAAACAAACTCTTTGGTACAAACAATGGGAAGTAAGCATTTTCATGCCCCGTGTCTTTAAACATCTTATCAAGCTGCCGCTGCATATTTTCCCAAAGGGCATATCCATATGGTTTTATTACCATGCAGCCTCTTACAGCACTATAATCTGCCAATCCTGCTTTAATTATCAGATCGTTGTACCATTGCGAATAATCCTGCTCCCGGCTTGTAATTTCTTTACTCATGAAAGTTTTAGTATTTCTTAATTTTTAAGGTTTTAATAACTATTTAAACCATTGATATTCTGTAATTTGTTTATCAATAACGATGTTAGTTATCAATAGCTTTAGCAGAGGATTAACAGGTTTTCTTAAAGTTTTGTAAAACAATGGCAAATTTTTTGAACCAGTTAATTTAAACTTTAGCGCACAAAAGTAGTAACTTCAATTTTAAATCATTTCAAACAAATTGCCATGAAAAATAAACTTTTACTTTTTGTTCTTTCGGTGGTGACATTTACCAGTTGCACCACTTTATATAAGTCTGGCCAAACGCCGGATGATGTTTATTATTCGCCTGTTCGCCAATACGGTGAAATAACTAAACAAGAGGAAACAAGACACGAAGAGAGCACGGATTATAACGAAGACCGCCAGATAAGAATGGGTATTGGTGATCCAAGATGGAGATATCTTGATAATGATATTTCTTATAATCCATATTTATACGGTTACAATTATGGCTATTATTACAACCCTTATTACTATTCGCTGCCTGTTTACAACCCAGTAATTGTTGTTACAACGCCTAACCCAAAAACCAGTACTCCAAGAATAGTGAATTTGAATAGTTATGGAAATGGGTATGTAAATACCAACACTGCTATTAATCCAAAAACAGGTAAGCCTGTAACGATGCCTATAAGGTCTTACAATAATGGTTCAAGGCTTGGCAATGCAATAAGAAGCATTGTTACACCTCAAACCCCGAGGTATAACAACAGCAATACTCCTTATCAGAATAATACAAATACAACTCAAAGCAACAGAACCTATACTCCGGCGCCAAGCAGTACGCCGTCTTCCTCATCTTCCTCATCTACAATCTCAAGGCCGGTAAGAAGCGGAGTTAAGAATTAAATTAAATTTTGAAAAAATACTTTTACTATTGCCGGATTGCGTTATGCACTCCCATTAAAATCATGTTGTCATGAAAAAATATTTACCCTTAATATTTACGCTGATAAGTAGCAGCCTGGTAGCACAGGTTCCGGAAGATGTTTTGCGATATTCGTTTTATCCTCAAAATGGAACTGCACGTACTTTGGCAATTGGCGGAGCGATGGGATCGTTGGGTGGCGATATTTCTGCTGCTTACGTAAACCCGGCGGGATTGGGAAATTACAAGACTAGTGAATTTGTTTTTACACCAGGCTTATTCTTCAACAAAAACAAGGCAGACTTTAGGAATACCCGGTCAAATTTTAATAAGAATAATTTTGGCATGGGACCTATTGGGTTTGTTTTTGGTACTGTTAATCAATACGACGCAACAAAAAGTGCTGCCTTTAGTATTGCAGTAACGCAAACGGCTAATTTTAATAATACTGTTCAATATAAAGGGTACAATAATGTAAGTAGTTTTAGTGAGCAATGGAGTGAGCAGATTGCCAATAGCGGGTTGGATTTCGATAAAATTTTAGAAGTTAATTCGCCTTTTGTTTACGGTTCAGCACCAGCAGTATTTACCTATCTGGTAGATTCAATCAGGCAAAATGGTAATCTGGTTCTAAAGGCCCTACCGGAATATTTAATAGAAGAGGGCAAGGCCATACTTCAAGAAAAAAGCATTGAAACCCGTGGAGGCATCTATGAGATAGCCCTTGGTTTTGCCAGTAACAAACATGACAAACTGATGATTGGAGGAACAGTTGGTATTCCAATTGTCAATTACCAAAATACAACAACATTCAGAGAAAGCGATACCTCTGCCAATTTGGGCAATAATTTTGGGAACTTTGAGTACGTTGATAATTTCAAAACAACAGGTGCTGGAGTAAATATTAAATTAGGACTTATTTATCGGCCTCAGGAACGGATACGGTTAGGTTTTGCCATTCATACACCCACTTATATGTTTGCTTTAAAAGATACCAGATATACAAACCTAGAAACGAATTCTGAAAATTATACTCAGTATGGCACTATTTCATCAGGTTCAAAGACTTTTACGAATGGACAGGCTGGAGAAAGTAAATACACCATGCTTACACCCTGGAAGTTTATGGTAAGCGGAAGTTATGTGTTGCATGAAATTGAAAATGTAAAACAGCAAAAGGGTTTTATTACGGCGGATATTGAATACGTAACGCACCGCAGCACGGGTTTTTACAGTGCCCAGGAAGTGCCTTCGGATGCAGATGTAGCCTATTACAAAGGATTAAACCAGGTTATTCGTAACCAGTACAAAGGCAATTTTAATTTTCGTGTTGGAGGAGAATTAAAATTTAATGTATTTATGGCGAGGCTTGGCTTTGCATATTATACTAATCCTTATAAAGATGCGGCTTTAAAAGCAAATCGTATGTTGGTGAGTGGGGGAATTGGTTATAGGAACAAAGGGTTTTTTATAGATCTTACTTATGTTCAATCTTTTAATAAAGATGTAGATTTTGCTTACCGGCTGCAAGACAAGCCGAACACATTTGCCAGTTTAAAAAATTCCCTGGGCAATTTGGTAGCAAGTGTTGGCGTAAAGTTTTAAATGCAAAATATGAGGTGGAGTTTACAGGTTGTCAGGGCGCTGCAGACTCCTTTTCTATTTGAGACAGATTTTTTTTCGGATCCGGCTCAAACCATTTTATTTCGGCATCTTTTTTAAACCAGGTCATCTGTCGTTTGGCGTATTGTCGTGTACTAATTTTTATTTGTTTTATTGCTTCATCCAAAGCTAAACCTTCATCCAAAAAATCAAAAATTTCTTTATAACCCACTGTTTGCAGTGCATTTAAACTTCGATATTCAACAAGTACTTTTACTTCATCAACCAGGCCGTGTTTTATCATTGTATCCACCCGTTGATTTATTCTTTCGACAAGTTCCTGTCGTGGCAATTCAATCCCAATTTTTATTATCTCAAAATCACGTTGTTTTTTTTGCTTGGTTTGATAATGAAGTATTGAGTGATTGGTTGAAAGCTTCACCTCCAACGCCCTCATCATTCGTTGCGGATTAAATATTTCTCCCTGTATAAAATAGTGTGGGTCTTGTTGTTTTACCTGTTCTCTCAACCACTCAATGCCGTTTTTATTGTAGTTTGTAATAATTGTATTTCGTATAACAGGGTCTATTACAGGCACATCATCCATTCCATCACAAAAAGCTTTTATATACAATCCTGTGCCGCCAACCATTACTGCTACATCATGCTTTTCAAAAATGGAATGGATCTTTGTCAGCGCATATTCTTCAAATACAGCGGCGTTTACTTCGTCATGAATAGAGTGGGAAGCAATAAAATGGTGAGGAATTGCAGAAAGTTCCTCGTCAGAAGGGCGGGCTACCCCAATTGACAACTCCTTAAAGCACTGACGGCTATCCGCAGAGATGATCTCAGTGTTGTAATGCCGGGCTAATTGAATGGCCAATGTTGTTTTACCAGCAGCTGTTGGACCAACTATTACTATGCATTTTTTTTGTTTTAACGAATTGTTTTTCAAATCAGTTTCATTTGCGCCATTTGGCAAAATTGAAAAATCCGGATCATCAACTTGATAAGATCCGGATTTTAATCAGTTAATAATCTGATGGAATGTATTTGCTATATTTCTTCGTTAGTTTCTTCTGTTCCGGCTTCTTCAGTTTCACTTGCAGATGAACTGGTCGCATTTCCATCTTCATCTTCTTCACTAAAGCCTTCCAGCATTGCAGCGGCATTTAAATCATACTTTTCTTCTATTTCAGCCAATCTGCTGTCTATCAATCCTTTGGTTCCGTACTGGGATGGCGCTATTCCTTCAGACCGGATGCCAGCCGGGTAAGTAATCTTTTTATTTTCTTCTTTGTCCACATTAATAAGCTCCACTCTAAAAGTCCACAGCTTATTAAAATCGTACACATAAATAAATTTTTGGTTTGGATCTTTTATTTCCGATCCCATGGTAACCTCCCTCATTATTATAGGATCCATTTTGTAAATTTTGTCCTCGTATTTATCAAGGGAAATTTCCCGGCCTCTCAGCCAGTTATCATTGCTCCTGTAAAAAGTTGCCTTGTGCTTATTATCAAACTCGTAGCTTTTTAAGATGCAGTTATGAAGATCCTCAAAGTTTTGTGTGTGCCGAATAACTACATCCCTGTAAATACTGTCATCATCTTCCCAATAAATTCTAAACCTTAAAATAGCCATTCTTCTATGTATTAATATTGATTTTTAAATAAATTCAAATGTAAACAAAATATTCCACCATGCACAAGGCCTAAAGATTTAATAGCCCGTTAATCAACGAACATTTTATTAATTATACAATTGCTGCAAACAGGATAAAATGCCAGTCAGGATTCTTTGACCAAACCTGCTTCCCTGGCTTTTTGAACCATGAATTTATGTGCTGAATTAAAATCGTTTGAAATCACACCATCAAGTATAGCTTCCCGGATAGCATTTTTTATTTCTCCAACAATTCTGCCGGGAGGCAAGTTAAAAGCCGCCATAATCAATTCCCCCGTAATCGGCGGCTGCCAGTTACGCAACTGATCACTTTCTTCCACCTCCGTACAGCGCTTCTTTACCATCTCAAAATTGTCCAGATAGCGTTTTACTTTGAATTTATTTTTTGAAGTAATGTCTGCTGAGCAAAGCATCATTAAGGAATCAAAATCTTCTCCGGCATCAACCAATAATCTGCGTATGGCAGAATCTGTGATATTTTCTTTGGTGAGACTGATGGGACGTAAATGGAGTTCAACCATTTTACGTACAAACTTCATCTTTTCATTTTGCGGCAATTTAAGTTGCGCAAATATTTTAGGCACCATGCGGCCACCAACAACTTCATGGCCGTGAAAGGTCCAGCCATGGCCGGGTTCAAACCGTTTAGTGGCTGGTTTGGCAATATCATGTAACACTGCTGCCCAACGCAACCAAATATTATTTGTATGCTCACAAATATTGTCTACAACCTGCAGGGTGTGATAAAAATTATCTTTATGTCCTTTGCCATCAATGTATTCAGCACCGGCAAGCTCCACCATCTGCGGAAAAATAATTTTGAGTAAACCAGTTTTGTACAACAGGTCAAATCCAATTGACGGCTTTGATGTAAGCAGAATTTTGTTAAGTTCATCAGCGATTCTTTCGCCGCTAACTATTTTAATCCTGTCAGCATTATCTTTTATTGCTTCAAAGGTTTTTTCTTCTATTTTAAAGCCTAATTGTGTTGCAAACCGAATAGCCCTCATCATTCTTAAAGGATCATCACTAAATGTTTGAGCCGGAGCAAGTGGTGTTTGCAAAATGCCGGCTTCAATATCTCCAAGTCCGTTAAACGGATCGATAAGTTGTCCAAAATTTGTTTTATTAAGGCTTATTGCAAGCGCATTAATGGTAAAGTCCCTGCGGTTCTGATCATCCTCGAGGGTACCGGTTTCCACCATAGGTTTCCTGCTGTTGAAATTGTAACTTTCTTTACGGGCACCCACAAATTCAATCTCCACTGCATCCGTTTTTATTTGGGCAGTACCAAAGGTTTTAAAGAAATTTACTGCAGGCCGGTTATCAAACATTGCGGCAACATTTTCGGCCAGTGCAATACCATCACCCAGGCAAACAATGTCTATATCTTTTGTTGGTCTGCCAATTATTTTATCCCTTACAAAACCGCCAATTAAATAGCAGGAAATATCCATAGCTGCAGCGGCACTGGCAATCTTATTTAGCACAACAATTTCTTCGGCAGAACAGCTTATATCCATGTCTGCAAAAATACCCTGCTATTGCTAAACGGCAATAAGCGTTTTATGAAGATGTATCACGAATGCGACTTCAGCCTTTAACGCTGTGCTCATTCTATGGAGGCCGTTATCAAATGCTGCATTGTCAGGCATTTCATATTAATTCTTTCGGCATTATAGTTGACAATAGAGGCTTCCGCCCCAATGTGCAATATTTAATTGTATGAGTTGACATTTTGGCTTTATTTTGAAAAATATGGATAATAGATTTTTGATACAAGGACCAGAAGACGAAATGGAATTTATGCCGATCATTCCTTTGAACGAAGATGACAGTGAAGATGCAGACCTGCAAAGCATTCCCGCCGAACTACCTTTATTGCCTCTCCGGAATACAGTCCTTTTTCCAGGTGTTGTTTTACCTATAACTGTTGGCAGGGATAAAAGTATAAAAGCTGTAAGCGATGCCTACAAGGCTGACAAATTGATTGGTGTAATAGCGCAAAAAGACAGTACGGTAGAAGAGCCTACTGTAATTGATTTAGAAGAAATTGGAACAGTTGCAAAAATCGCTAAAATGATAAAGATGCCTGATGGAGGCACAACGATAATCATCCAGGGAAAAAAGCGTTTTAAGGTTGAAGAGATTACTGCAGAAGATCCTTACTTTAAAGCAAGGGTAAAAGTATTGACAGATGATGTGTTGAAAGACGATTCAGATTTTGAAGCAATGGTTGGAAGTATTAAGGACCTGGCTGCACAAATTGTAAACATCTCTCCAAACCTGCCCAGCGAAGCTGCTATCATCTTGAAAAATATTGAAAACCCTTCCTTTCTTATTCATTTTGTAAGCAGTAATTTAAACAGCGATATTAAAGAGAAACAACGGTTGCTTGTAATTAACAGCATCAAAGCCAGGGCAGAATTGCTGATGAACCTGATGCAGACAGAATTGCAATACACTGAACTTAAAAATAAAGTAACCAATAAAACCCGTGCTGAACTTGACAAGCAGCAAAAAGAATATTTTTTGCAGCAGCAGATGAAAGCCATTAAGGAAGAACTTGGTGGTGATAATGTTGCAGAAGTAAAAGAGATGCAGAAAAAAGCCGAAGCAAAAAAATGGCCCGCTGCTGCAAAAGAAATGTTTAAAAAAGGCGCTGAAAAATTAGAGCGTATGCATCCCAGCACACCAGATTATTCGGTTGTGTACAATCACCTTGATTTGATGCTGGACTTACCCTGGGAGGATGATACCGCAGATTCTTATGATCTTAAAAAGGCAAAAAAAATATTAGACTTTGATCATTACGGAATGTACAAGATTAAAGAACGCATACTAGAATATTTGGCTGTGCTAAAGTTAAAGGGCGATATGAAAAGCCCCATCTTATGTTTTGTAGGGCCTCCGGGGATTGGTAAAACAAGTCTTGGAAAGAGTATTGCACATGCAATTGCCCGGAAATATGTAAGGGTGAGCCTTGGTGGCCTGCATGATGAAAGTGAAATCAGGGGCCATCGTAAAACTTATATCGGCGCCATGCCGGGTCGTATCATCCAATCAATCCGAAAAATCAAGAGCAGTAATCCTGTAATGATACTCGACGAAATTGACAAGGTTGGAAATACCTCACATGGCGATCCTTCATCAGCTTTGCTGGAAGTTTTAGATCCGGAACAAAACGGTAGCTTTTATGATAATTACCTCGAACTTGAGTATGACTTAAGCAAAGTTCTATTCATCGCGACAGCAAATAATATTAATAATATTCAACCTGCTTTAAGAGACAGGCTGGAAATTATTGATTTAAGCGGTTATGCAGTAGAAGAGAAGATTGAAATAGCCAAACAGCATCTTGTGCCTAAACAGCAGGAGGCACATGGCTTGAAGAATGTAAATATTAAGATTACAGAAAAGGTACTTGAAAAAATTATTGAAGATTATACGAGGGAAAGCGGCGTGAGAGATTTGGACAGGCAACTGGCTGGTATTATGCGTAACCTTGCCCGGCAGTTTGCAACTAAAAACAAGCTGAAGTCGCTACTTACACAGGCTGATGTTGAAAAAATATTAGGTAAGCCCCGCCATAGCAACGATATGTATAAAGTGGCCAACATGGCTGGCGTGGCTGTGGGCCTGGCCTGGACTTATGTTGGAGGGGATATTCTTTTTATTGAAACCAGCCTTAGTGATGGAAAAGGAGAGATGAAAATGACAGGTAACCTCGGCAATGTTATGAAGGAAAGCGCCACTACAGCCTATACCTGGTTACAGGTAAATGCTAAAAAACTAAATATTGATCCGGAACTTTTTAACAGCAGGAATATACACATACATGTGCCGGAGGGTGCTGTACCTAAGGATGGCCCAAGTGCCGGTATTACCATGATGACTGCCCTGGCGAGTGCTTTTACGGGAAGAAGAATTAAATCTTACCTTGCTATGACGGGAGAGATAACCTTAAGGGGGCAGGTACTGCCAGTAGGCGGGATAAAGGAAAAAGTGCTTGCTGCAAAAAGAGCTGGTTTAAAGGAAATAATTATGTGCTGGCAAAATGAAAAAGATGTGGAAGAAATAAACCCGATTTTTATAAAAGGAACCAAATTTCATTATGTGAAAACGATGCAGCAGGTGCTTGATATTGCGCTTTCCTGATACTTTTTGCACCTTTTTTCTTAGCAAAAAATTATAGAAATTATACCCGAACCAACCGCAACCAATTTTCGTACGTTACGTTATAATATGTATCAACATGATCCATGTTGGTTGTTTTAAGGGTTAAAGAAATTCCCTCCGACTCTTCGGAGGGAATTATATTTTATACACCTTCTAAATTTAGTATAAAGGCACCCAAGGGCACATTGTTACTACAATTCCGCCAGTTTTTTCCCAATGGGTACAAGCATTGAAGTAAATACAATTGCTCCAACAACATCAATAGTGTAATGAACATGCTGAATAAGTACCATTGAACCTATAAGTATGGTTGCCGCAACACACAATATTTTATCACTCTTTTTTTGAAAACACAAAGCCAGCAGTAACATGTTAGAAGTATGACCGGAAAAGAAAAGATCTTTTGTCATAAACATACCTCTGCCCCCGTATGTGAGGCTTGTTAGCGGATCTGTAAGTTTTATAAGCTGAGCAGGAGGTTCCAGTTGCACCAGGTAAATACTTGCCATTCTTGCAATGCAAAGCAGTATTAGGCTAAATACAACATCTAAAAACAATGCCGGATTTGTTACACTTCTATATATAAACAAACCAGTTGCAGACCATATTATCACGAATACAGGCATCGAGAAATCCCGTGGATTTAAGCGGTTAAGCACCCAATCGTCAAGTAAAATTCCATTTTGCCGTTGCTCTATGTATAAAAAAAAGTGTGGGAAAAAGAGAATTATTGCCGTAAGAGATGCCACAGCAGCAATGATCTTGGTTCTGCTTCTGGTATTTGCAATAGCCGCAGTCCACGTGTTTACCTCAATATTATCTGAATAACCTGTTTGCTGATACACGCTGCAAAAGTAAAGTGCAAAATTTATTTTTGTTAACCTTTTATAAAATAATAACAAATTTATTGCACTTTTTAAATACATTAATTAAACAGCAAAGCTGATTAAAGACTAACTCCGCGGAGGTTTTACCACAATAGATAAAACAAAAAGTATCCGGCCATCCTTCAATGCATCATCTGCACTAATTACGGATGAGGAAGAAAATTTATTATCCCTGCAGTTCATACAGCCCAGGATCACACTTTCAATTTTGAAATTTATTTTCCCTTCATTTTTTGCTAAAACCTCACCCGTATTAACGGCATTACCACCATAAAAATGAATATCAGCTCCGTTCAAAAGCCGCAACTCGTATAATGACATACCTGCATGAATTCCGCTTTTGAGCAGCCAGTTATTTTCGGCAATATATTTATCATAGTCTTGCTGGCTCTTTAATTTTTGTTGCCCGCCAATGAGCAGGCTCGAAATTGCTTGCCTGTTTACCTCATCATCCCATATAAAAACAACCTGCCTGTTGGTGTTTAAAAACAAAACGGAGCATTTTGCAATTTGATCGTCAGAAAAAAAGCAAACATCTTTCTTTACATTTTGCTCACCAAAAAAGTAAACAAGGTATTCATGTGATGTAAAATTTAGCAGGTCGTCAGCATAATACATATCAGCTGAATTCGGAAATTCCTTTTTATAAAATTGAAATGAATATAAAATTGTGCTATCATTACGGACAGTACTAAATTTTGCCGTGATGCTCTGGTGCTGAAATAACAGCGAAGTTGTATCTGTTATTTGATCAGCAGGCGTCAAATAATAAAATCCTCTTTTTAGTAAGTCCTCTTTTATGGATTTACATTCATCAAAAGACCCGGTTTGGTATGCAATGGTAAAAGACCCGGGAAAGTTTCTTTTTATAAGTCGTCTTTTTACTGAGTCGACCAGTTTTTTATTAGCAGCCTTAATATTCCACTCATAAACTTTTACAGAAGTGTCAGCAACCTTGCTTATGTCCTTAACTGCAAAACCTTTTTTTGAAAACTGTGATTCTTGCTTGGCATCATTTAATGACAAAAAATTCAAGAGGTTATCACATGAAAATGCCTGTCCGGTGCAGGTTACAGCTAACAAGGAAAAAAAAAGGCCTAATATCTGTTTTTTCATTTTGCTACCTGCTAAGTCAGTTAAAAACATAGAATGTGCTATAGCTCATAATAGTTATTTGCTGTATTTGCAGTTTTATCAGGAAGGTAGGTAATTGATGATTGATTTTTATAAACGAAACTTTCTATGGCTTATTATTAATTACTGATTATCAATTGATAGTGACCAAATAAAGGATCATTTTTTTTTAAGAATTTGGCAACAATAGTCGGGCCTGAAATCATTACTTCGCTGCAAATTTAATTTTTATCGCTGATTTGTTCGATAATGAAATCATTTATAAAAACCTGTTGGCATTAAAGACTTGTTAAGGCTTTACATTTCTTTATAAGATTGAAACTTGTATTTTTTAAGCCGCTTGAATTTATTGAAGAATAAATTTGAATAATAGGTGTTTTAGGGCAATAATTTGAAAATTTTACTGTTTAAGGCCAGTGTCTTTTTTTTGGAATTCAGTCATTATATTCCTAACTTGAATAAATATTTTAAAACGAAACCCTTAGGATTTAAGAATTTAATCAATACACTTCAATCATTTATTAACTTTAAAATCAGATTGCTATGAACGTAAACATCCAGACTGTGCATTTCGACGCAGATTCAAAATTGGTAACCTATGTTGAAAAAAAACTATCAAAATTATTTCAGTTTCATGACCGCATCACTAAGGTGGATGTGTATCTTAAGCTGGACAATGTAGTTCACAACATAAAGGATAAGGTTGCCGAAATTAAAGTGCACATTCCCAGGTATGATTTTTTTGTAAAACACTCTTCAAAGTCTTTTGAAGAAAGTTTTGATGTAGCGCTGGATTCTGTAATAATGCAGATGAAACGAAAAAAAGAAAAGCTTGCAGCATAAAAAAAAGAGGCTGTCTCAAAAGGGGCAGCCTTTTTTTAATTCACACCTGTGGAAAAATCAGTTTAAGGTGAGCATTGATTTTGCTGCGTGTGCAGTATGACACAGGCAAAATTTAAAACCTACACCCGCAACCAGCTGCAGCTCATTCCGCAGAGCTGGGAAGAGAAAATACCGCAGGGGCATCCTGTCCGCATCGTTGATGGCGTGATAGACCAGCTCAATCTTTCGGAACTTTACCTCACCTACAAAGGGGGCGGCACCAGTTCCCATCATCCCAAGATGCTGCTGAAGGCGGTAATCTACAGCTATATCACCAATATTTACAGCAGCCGTAAAATGGAAGAGGCCATCAAAAGCAACCTTTATATGGTATGGCTTTGCGGCAACTGCGAGCCGGATCACAATACAATCAACCGTTTCCGGTCAAAGAAAGTGGCACCTGTACTCAAAGACATTTTTAAACAAATAGTATTACTGCTGGCCGCCGAGGGGCTGGTAAGTTTAAAAGAAGCTTATGTGGACGGCACCAAAATAGAAGCTAACGCCAACCGCTACACTTTTGTATGGGGCAACGCCATCAAAACAAACAAAGAAAAGATGGTAAAGCAAATTGATGAGCTATGGCAGTTTGCCCAATCCGTAGCTGACCAGGAGCTGAATGACACTGCTCCGCTTGATTTTAAAACCATTGATGCAGATAAAGTAACCCAGGCTGTGAAGCAGATTGAAGAAGCCATCAGGGATAACAGGTGCCGCAAAAAGTAAAGCAGAAGCTACTGTATGTAAAGAAGAATTTTCCCGCTAAACTTGATGAATACAAAAGCCAAAGATGAAGTGCTTAATGGCAGAAAAAGTTATAGCAAAACAGACACTGACGCTACTTTTATGCGGATGAAGGAAGACCACATGGGCAACGGCCAGCTAAAGCCCGGTTACAATGTTCAGATAACCACCAACAACCAGATCATCACCAATTATGATACCTTCCCCAACCCCACCGATACCCTCACACTGCCTGCACATCTTGAGAGTTTTAAAGCACTTTACGGCCACACACCCAACAGCGTAACAGCCGACAGCGGCTATGGCTCCGAACAAAATTATGCCTGCCTTGAAGCAAATAACTGCACCGCCTTTGTAAAGTTTAACTACTTCCACCAGCAGCAACAGGGCATCCGGCTGAAAAAATATCCCTTTGCAGCAGACCATTTATATTACAATGCAGCGCAGGATTTTTACGTATGCCCCATGGGCCAGCACATGGAAAAAGTGGCTGAATACAAAAAGAAAAATGACAGTGGCTTTGAGCAAACACTTACAAAATACCAGGCAAGGAACTGCAACGGATGTCCGTTAAGGGGAGCCTGTCACAAATCAAAAGAAAACAGGAGTATAGAGATAAATCATACCCTCAATAAACACAAACAAAAAGCACGGGATTTATTAACAAGTGAAGAAGGCATCAGGCACCGCAAACAACGGGCACAGGATGTAGAAGCTGTGTTCGGAAACATCAAGCAGAACAAGGGCTTCAGAAGATTTATGCTCCGGGGTAAAGGAAAGGTGACTACTGAATTTGGCTGGGTGGCCATAGCACACAACCTTAAGAAAAAAGCAGCCTGAAAGAGGGCGAAAACTGCAAAAGAGGGAGTAAAACAAGTAATTGTTGTTAACCAAAAAAGCGGGTGACAATTAAAAAATCAAATCTTCAGTTTTTCTCCAACTCATTCCAATATAATCTCCACAGCGCTGTAAAAATGAAAGAGGCTGCTCAGCTTTTGAGACAACCTCTTTTTTTATTAAGGTTATTCACATTTTTTTTTAAGTTGTTAAAAAAAAAGATTTTCAAAATTTTGGTATTAACCATTTTCTCCTACCTTTGCCTTCCAAAAAAAAAGCAGTATAAATAACTGCTTTCTGTTTTGATCTTTGAATTAAAATTTTGTAGCCTGTTTACAGTTGGCATAAAATAAAATGATTGCCGAAATAGCTCAGTTGGTAGAGCAACTGATTTGTAATCAGTAGGTCGCTGGTTCGACTCCAGTTTTCGGCTCTGGTGGTACAATTGCATTATTGTCCATTGATTGTTTTCAGACAGAAATGTTTGTAATTGGGCAGATGGCCGAGAGGTTAAAGGCGACAGACTGTAAATCTGTTCACGTAAGTGTACGTAGGTTCGAACCCTACTCTGCCCACAGTTTTAAATATGCAAATTTGCAAATGGGCAAATGTTGCAAATTTGAATGGTAGTTTTTTTCTTTTTGCATATTTGCATTATTTGCACATTTGCATATTATTTATCAGCGGAAGTAGCTCATTTGGTAGAGCGGTAGCCTTCCAAGCTTCAGGTGGCCGGTTCGAGCCCGGTCTTCCGCTCATTGCAGCTCAGGAGTTGAGCATCCCGGAAGTAACCGGGAAAGGTGTGAGTTCAAAACTCACAGTTCTTTAAAATACTGATTTAAGTTGACTCAGATTTCTGGGTTTATGATAGTCTAATAAGCTGTTGTAGCTCAGGGGTAGAGCACTTCCTTGGTAAGGAAGAGGTCGTGAGTTCAATTCTCATCAACAGCTCTGAAGTTACCTGACTGGCTGTTTAATGGAATGTAATCCTGGTGAAAGCATACAGGGTATAGCTGGATAAGTATGATGATTAAATATCATCTGCAGATCTAAAAAAAAGATTAAGTTGCTGTTCAACAGCTAGTAAAAAATTGGACAAAGTCATCGGTTGGCAGACTTAAAAAGCAAACCAATATTCAAAACAAAAATTAAAACACCAAAAATGGCAAAAGAATCTTTCAAGAGGGATAAGCCCCACTTAAACGTTGGTACTATCGGTCACGTGGATCATGGTAAAACAACATTAACAGCCGCTATAACCGATGTTTTGTCAAAAAGAGGTTTAGCGGAAAAAAAGAATTATGACGATATCGATGGTGCTCCTGAAGAAAAAGAAAGGGGTATCACAATTAATACTGCTCACGTTGAGTATGCTACTGACTTACGTCACTATGCTCACGTTGACTGTCCGGGTCACGCTGATTATGTTAAGAACATGATCACTGGTGCTGCACAGATGGATGGTGCCATATTGGTAGTTGCTGCTACTGATGGTCCAATGCCACAAACTAAAGAACACATCTTGTTGGCACGTCAGGTTGGTGTACCTCAGATTGTTGTTTTCATGAATAAAGTTGATTTGGTTGACGATCCTGAATTGTTGGAACTGGTTGAAATGGAAATTCGTGAATTGTTAACTTCTTACGGTTTTGATGGTGATAACACACCGATCATCCAGGGTTCTGCAACTGGCGCTTTAGCTGGTGAAGAAAAATGGATTGCAAAAATCAATGAATTGATGGATGCTGTTGACAGTTACATTCCTTTACCTCCACGGTTGGTTGATTTACCATTCCTGATGAGTGTGGAAGATGTATTCTCTATTACTGGTCGTGGTACTGTTGCTACAGGTCGTATTGAAAGAGGACGCATTAAAGTAGGTGAAGCAATTGAAATTGTAGGTTTGATGGAAAAGCCCTTAACATCAACTTGTACTGGTGTTGAAATGTTCAAGAAATTACTGGACGAAGGTGAAGCCGGAGACAATGCAGGTTTGTTGTTACGTGGTATTGAAAAAACCCAAATCCGTCGTGGTATGGTTCTTTGCAAACCAGGTTCAATTACTCCGCATACTGAATTTAAGGGTGAAGTTTACGTATTGAGCAAAGAAGAAGGCGGGCGTCACACGCCATTTTTCAACAAATACCGTCCTCAGTTTTATTTCCGTACTACAGATGTAACTGGTGAAGTTACTTTGAATGCAGGAACAGAAATGGTTATGCCTGGTGATAACACTTCATTAAATGTTGTGTTGATTCAGCCAATCGCTATGGAAAAAGGTTTGAAGTTTGCGATTCGTGAAGGGGGCCGTACAGTAGGTGCTGGCCAGGTAACTGAAATAGTTAAGTAGTTTTTCATCACTCCTTTTTTAAAGAAGGAATTTTGGAATCTCTTTATATCTTTGCAAAGTACTTAGGCTTTAAGCTTGGGTACTTTGCTTTTTAAAAAGTTCTTTATTACAACTGTTTTATTTTCTGATGGAAATAAAATTTTTACGGGCATGGTGCAACGGCTAGCATACGGGTCTCCAACACCTTTGATCTGGGTTCGAATCCTAGTGCCCGTGCTAATGAATATGCAAATGTGCAAATATTGCAAATGTGCATATTCGGGCAAATATTATACTTTTCATTTGCAGATATGCATCTTTGCATATCTGCCCATTTCTTTATTATGAACAAATTTTCGGCTTATCTCAGAGATTCTTACAAGGAACTAGTTGAAAAAGTAACCTGGCCTACCTGGGAGCAGTTGCAACAGTCAACCATGATTGTTTTGGGCGCTACTTTATTTATTACAGCATTGGTGGGCCTGATGGATTTGATAGCCAACGGAGCACTAAAAGCTATTTACAAATTATTATAATGGAAGAAGTAATCGTTCAGGAAAAGGAAAATAAATGGTACGTACTTCGTGTTGTTAGCGGTAAGGAACGTAAAATAAAAGAATACCTTGATAAGGATATCATTCGTAATGGCTGGGGAGGAATTATCAAACAGATTTTTTTGCCCGTTGAAAAAGTTTATAAAGTTCAGGCAGGGAAAAAGGTGATGAGGGAAAGAAACTTTTATCCGGGATATGTGATGATAGAGGTTGCTGATAATAAACTGAACGACGATATAGTGCAGCATATCAGCAATATCAGCAATGTAATGCATTTTTTAACGGATGGAAAGGGCAGTAAAGGAAACATCATTTCATTACGTAAGGCAGAGGTTAATAAAATGCTTGGTAAAGTGGATGAAATGGGTGAAGGTGGCGGAATTACAATGAGCGAGCCATTTATTATTGGTGAGACGATCAAGATTATTGACGGTCCGTTCAATGACTTTAACGGTATGGTTGAAGAGGTAAATGATGAAAAGAAGAAATTGAAAGTACAGGTTAAAATATTTGGAAGAGCTACTCCGGTTGAACTTAACTATATGCAGGTAGAAAAACTAGCATGATTTATAATCTAAATATTTAAAAGCCCTCTTTACTAAGATGGCTTTTTTTATGCCTCGTTTTCAAACTCTAACTGAGGTGGCTAAAGATTTTAGATCCTTACAAACAGATTTTTAATTTCTTATAAGTCTGTTTTGATTATCTGATTTCGATGGAATATTTTTGCCGGGCTTAAACGAATTGTATAACATTTAATAACAGAATTTATAAATTAATAACACATGCGACAAATTGCATTTAGAGAAGCCCTTAGGGAAGCAATGCAGGAAGAAATGAGACGTGATGAAAGGGTTTTTTTAATGGGTGAAGAAGTAGCTGAATATAACGGTGCCTACAAAGTAAGCCAGGGAATGCTTGATGAATTTGGCGACAGGAGAATAATTGATACACCCATTGCGGAGCTTGGTTTTGCTGGTATTGCAGTAGGTGCGGCACAAAATGGTTTACGGCCCATTGTTGAATTCATGACATGGAACTTTGCTGTGCTTCCGTTAGATCAGATTTTAAACACGGCTTCCAAAATGCTGGCAATGAGTGGTGGCCAGGTTGGTTGTCCCATTGTTTTTCGTGGTCCGAATGGAAGTGCAGGGCAATTAGGAGCCCAGCATTCCACTGCCTTCGAATCTATGTACGCAAATATCCCTGGTTTAAAGGTAATTTCTGTGAGCAATCCATACGATGCAAAAGGATTATTGAAAAGTGCTATCAGGGATGATGATCCTATTATGTTTATGGAGAGTGAGGTTATGTACGGAGATAAAGGTGAAGTGCCTGAAGAAGAATATTTATTGCCAATAGGTAAGGCTTTTGTAAAAAGACCAGGAAAAGATGTAACGATCGTTTCTTTTAATAAGATGATGAAAGTGGCATTTGGTGCTGCTGATGAATTGGCAAAAGAAGGAATAGAAGCTGAGGTAATTGACCTGGCGACTATCCGCCCGTTAGACTGGATGACGATACTTGAGAGTGTTAAAAAAACAAACAGGCTTGTAATTGTTGAAGAGCAATGGCCGTTTGCATCTATTTCTTCGGAAATTAGTTACCGCATTCAGAAAGAAGGTTTCGATTACCTTGATGCTCCTATCAGGCGAATCACATCTGTTGACGCCCCGATGCATTATGCTCCTAACCTGGTGGCAGCTTATCTTCCAAACGTTGCAAGAACGGTAAGCCTTGTTAAGGAAGTGATGTACATGAAAAAGTAAAAAGCAATTATTTATAAAATCCTTTTGCCCGGTTTACCACCGGGCATTTTTATTTTAGTCTGGGCTTATTACATCTTCAGCTCGTTATTGAAGAAAATATATTTCAATTTTATTATACTCTCTAACAGTAATTTATATCATGCGGTCAAGTTTTTCACATTTTAATATTCAAAATTAAATCTAACAAACCGCAGGCCTTAAATCCTAAGACCAAATCCCTCCACTAAAACGCTTCGTTCAAACCTAAAAAGAATCCTTTAGCACCATACTTTCCCCATGCGTAATCAAGGCAAAGATTTGTACGGGTGTGTTTATTGAAAAGAACCCTCAACCCGGCTCCATAGCCCGGTTGCCAGCGATCAAATATCTTAGTGCCGGCGGCATCGTTGGCAGTTTGGAGGTTGTAAAAAATCACACCACTGAGGAACTGGTTATTGGTTATAGGAAAACGGTATTCAGCCTCTGCATAGTCATATTGTGTACCTTTAAAATAAGTTGTTGTGTAGCCACGTCCGCTACGGAAACCGCCGTCCTTTGCTGTGCCCGGCAATTCAAGATAGGGTAGCGTGCCGCTAACGAGATAAGACCCCCAGTTCCAAAATGCAATTACATGCTCCGGGTGATTTGAAGAAAGACTGAAATACTTCCTCAAATCATAACTGAACTGTACGGCGTTTTTAGTGCTTCCCAACCAACGTTGGTTAAGACGAAAACCTGCATCTGCATAAACGCCCTTATACGCCCTGTTCTGGTTATCCCGGGTGGTGTACTGAACATTAAACAATAACCCGTTAGCGCTGTATTCATTGCGGCTGAAGCCGTGACGGTCAGAGTAAATGTTGTAAGGAGTAATATCCGTTGTGCTCTTTCTGTCCTCAATATTTCGCCTGATATCAAAAGATAAACCAGCACCAATGAAAAGATTTTTGCTTACTTCTTTATAAACTTTTTCCCTGAAATTAAAGAAGATGGAATGCAGCACATAAACCTTACGCTCCGGGTCGCTCAACACAAGGTCAGCTTCAGTGCCCTTTGCCGCATTGCCAATTCCCAAACCAAAATCTGGCGTAACGGTTTTTGCCACCACCAGGCTTCCCTGCAGGTTCCATTTATTGGCGTTGGTGTAAACATTGTGATTGATATAAAAATAGATGATGCCTTTGGTGGTAATCGATGCAGAAGTAGCAGCCACACTCATCAGGGTAGCTGGATCCTGCCCCAACTTTTTACCTGCCACAGCCTTAATACCCAACTGGCCGCCAATGGTGGGGTTAGCTGCTATATTTGGTATTACGGTAATGCCCGACGGCTTTTTAGTGGAAGGTGTTCTGTCCCGGTGCGGATGAAATATATCTTTTGCCAAATCGCCGATATCATATTGTTGAGATGGAGATTGAACAGGCTGGGAAGCAGGAAGATGATGACTCAAAGAATCAATTTTCAATGTATCCACCGGCACCTGCTGCGCCTTTACACTAATTGCAGTAAGCAACATTACAAAAGCTGATAATAACCTGCCGCTTATTAATTGGCTAAACTTAGCAATAAAAGCCTGCATTTGCAGGGAGTTAATCAATGTCATGTTAAATGGTTCGGTTCGTACAATACCTTTCAAATACCAAACCAATTGCAAAATGCCGTTATCGCAGTCTTGGGTTTTCCCAAACTTGTTGCCGGATAACCAAAACTAACCCGGGTTCAATTCAATTTAAATTAAGTCCGATACCTATGCCCAGCCATGGTTTACCGTTATTGATCCATGCATGCCGGTTTCTATCAGTTAAAAAATCAAACCCATAATTGAGTCCGAAATTAATTTTATTCACTCCTAACTCTGTTGCCAGGCCAACTGTAAAAACGGCGCCGTCGTATTGATAATTGATCCGGTTTAGCGTAACGTAATCATCAATCCTTGCCGTGCCAAGACCGGCAAATCCTCCAATGCTATAGCCGTAGTGAGCAATATTTCGTTTGGCAAGATGTAAAGGATTTTGCTTGTAATTCAGTTTGTAAAGATCTGTGCGGTATCCTGTAAAGAGTGCACCGTTAAACCCTGTGTTAAGCTGGCCGGGAAAGCCCTGTACAGGGCTTCGGTATTTAAATAGAATAGTGAATACATCCAGGTCAAAGGATTTGCTTGAGAACAATACAGGCTTAAAAGATTTTGACTGCTGAACCGGTGGAAATAAAATGGTAATGGTACTTACAGTATCAATTGCTCCTGATCTGGCACGGGCCGGGTAAACCTTTATTGAATCACTGGATGCTACCACATAATATTTTGCAGTTTTTTTTGTATTGAATTTTGTACGGTAGTAACCATCAATAAAATTATACTTGGACGAGCTATTTAGAACTTCACAGCTACTGAGGAACATCAACATACCCAATAATGAAACTATTGCGTTAAAAACATTTATACGGCGGCTCATTTCTTTAATTCCTTTTGAATATTTGCTTCAATTCCTTTTTTAATTTCATGCATGTGTTCTGCTTCGTCAATAGAATGGGATACCTGCAGCGATTCTTCTTTTTCGGTAGAAGTTTTAAGCTTTGCATAATACTTCTGAATTACTTTTAATTCCTCCTCCGTCATATTTTCCACGTCCACCAAACGGTTACTGGCAAACTCATGAGCTGCAACCAGTTCATTTAATTTTAATTGTACTGCCAGCGATTCTTTATTTTGAGATTTTTGAATCAGGAATACCATTAAAAAAGTAAGGATGGTTGTACCGGTATTAATGACCATTTGCCAGGTTTCAGAATAATGAAAAACAGGGCCGAATGCAGCCCATATTACTATAGATGCAAAAGCTCCCAAAATAGCAGCAGTACTGCCGGAAGCCTTTGTAACCTTTGCAGCAAATTTTTCAAAAAAATTACTTTTTACGGGTGTTTCTTTTTTCATGATTTGGTGTATTTTAATTTTTGCTAAATGTATATGAGGATGATTTTTACAAAATGCTGTTCAAGTCTGCTGACAACTATTGGCGACATTGACTCGTACAAAAAATTGAATAACAGTAAAACATAAGAAGTAGCATATTGAGATTTCCTTGTTAGGGCATAAGCCTAATCTTCTTTGCACATGCTAAACAATATTTGAACCAGTTGATATAAAAAGGCATTTTTCGGCTGTGCCTGACGGGTATCGTAAAACCTTAAGGCAGTATTTCCTCAAACATGCTCGTTTATTACTCAGTTATTTTTGCCAGAGGGGCTTTTTATTTTAGGAGTGGATTGCCTGTTGTGCAGAAGTTAGGTTCTAAAAAGAATCGACAATACTTTGCGGATCAAAGATGCTGTTACTGTCCACAGTTTTTCTTTGTGTAATAATCTGTATAACCAAAGGATCTTTGATAAATGCCCCTGCGGCTTTTTGCTACAAGAACATTCCCATTAAAGTTATACATATCAGGCAGCGGCACCATATAACCATTGAAATACAAAGCTTTTTTTTTTGACAAAATGCTGTGGCAGGCAGCATAAAAACAAGTATTAATTTCTTCATTAAATTCATGGCATAATAAATTGCGTACAATAATTTTTTTCTATAACACAGTTGGAATGCTGGTAAGCAGCCCTTTATTTCTGCATCAGTGCTATTAATGCTTACCTGGCTGGTTAATTTGAGCAGGAGGTAAACAATAGGTAGAAAGTCATTTTATACATTATTTATTTCTGCTGAAAAAAATAATGTAATAGCTCTGAAACAAAACAACATAGAATGCATTTCTGAAAATATAGAATAAATACTACTGCAATTATGTCGCTGCCATTCAGTTTTTAATACTGTACTTTGTACCATAAGAGGTACACGATTGCCCCGCTAAAAAAACAATATCCACATTTAGAGCTTACCGTATTACTACGACATATTCACAAGTAGCCCGGCCCCGCAGGCCGGGCTTTTTTTTGTTTTAAAACATATAGCAAGATCATATGAAACAACCAAAAGTTATGTCAGCATATGTTGGCTTATAAACACCCCATGTTATAATTTTATTTTAATGCTTTATTTTAGCTTTTTCAATGCTGAACATGATTGCTTGCATTGTCACAATTATATAATGCACGTATGCAAAACAAGATTACGATACTAAAAGCTGTAACCGAACAGGATTACCTTGCCGCAAGGGCCTTAATAGTGGAATATGTGCAATGGCTTGGAATGGATTTAAGTTTTCAAAATTTTGATCATGAAATGAATACGCTGGATACAACTTACAGCAGCCCGGATGGAGGATTGTTTATTGCATTTAAAAATGAGGCAGCCGTTGGCGTTGGTGGTATAAAAAGATTTAGCAATACCGAATGTGAGGTAAAGCGGATGTTTGTACAGCCCGCCGGCAGGGGATTGGGAATCGGTAAATTGTTATTGACTGATTGCATCGAATTAGCCAGGCAGCTAAAGTATAAAACAATAAAATTGGATACTGCAGATTTTATGCAGGCTGCAATAAAGTTGTATGTTGAGAATGGCTTTACAGAAACAATCGCTTACCGCTTTAACCCTCATGAACAAGCCCGGTATTTTGAACTGCAACTGGAGCAAAGAGATTAGTTATTTTTATGCAGGCTGATTCTTTTGAACCTATTACCGCTAAAAAATCGGCATCTTTTTCAACAACCTCTTTTACGTTTCTGATAAAAAGGAACCAAGGTTTCAAAATAAAATTCATCAGCAAAACCTTTTAGCTACTTAACCGTTTTATTCAATTGCTGCAATCGCCTAATTTTGCCGCAAAAATTCCTTAAGCCTGCATAAATGGCGAAAAAATTACACATGAACGTACAAATTGAAAAACTAAAAGTGCTAACTGAACCCCTGCGTCAGCAAATCGTAAATCATAAAGTTTATTCGGTTATTAACACGTTAGAGGATTTACGGGTATTTATGGAATACCATGTTTACGCTGTTTGGGATTTTATGTCGCTTTTAAAAAGCTTGCAAAATAATCTTACCTGCACAACGGTTCCTTGGTTTCCAAAAGGCACGGCAGATACCCGCTATCTTATTAATGAAATTGTGGCCGGCGAAGAAGCTGATCTTGACCCTGATGGAAACCGCAAAAGTCATTTTGAAATATACCTCGATGCCATGACGCAATGTGGTGCCAATACAAAAGAAGTGACAACGTTTATTGAAAGTCTCCAAAGAAATGGAGACTTTCAGACAGCCTTTGAAAAAGCCGGTACACCTGCTGCAGCTGCGGACTTTGTAGGCTTTACTTTTGAGATGATCAACAGCAAAAAAGACTATTTACAATCGGCAGTTTTTACATTCGGACGGGAGGATCTTATTCCCGGAATGTTTATTTCTATCATCGGCGATATTCATAAAAACTTTCCTGGCAGCGTTGATATTTTTAAATATTATTTGGAAAGGCATATTGAAGTTGATGGCGATCACCACAGCCATCTTGCGTTACAAATGACGGCCAATTTGTGTGGTAATAACGAACAGTTTTGGAAAGAAGCCGGCAATGCAACATTAGCTTCGCTGCAACAACGTATTAACTTGTGGGATGCTGTTTACAAAAAAATTACAGAACCGAGGTCGATGAACAAATTTGATATTTTGCAGGAATTGAATGCATAACTTTTTTTGAAGTTGCATCCTGCCAGGTATGTTTCAATACTAACTTTTTTCATTTGGAAAAATGTTAACTCTTGATCAGAATTTAGTAAAAGACAGTTGCTGAATATGTAATAGAAGGAATTATATCCGATAGCGAACCCGGAATCTTTTATTGAAATCTTGGCCCCCCAATAATAGTTAATATGCATCAACTACAGGTAAATACCTGATAGATAACTACAAACCTTGAACTTAAGGACAGTTAATCCTTTTAAAAATAATGATCCGGTAACCTGGAATTGCCCAATACTGATACGGGTTAATTTTATTCTGTTTGATGTACTTTCAGCAGCTTATTTCAATACATTCGTAACATGAAACTTATTGCTGCATTTATCTGCACCCTGTTATTTCTTTTTAGCATTTCAAAAACCCCGGCCCAGCAAAAAAATGCTAAAACGCTGCTGTGGCGAATCACCGGCAAGGGAATGCAGCAACCTTCTTATCTTTTTGGAACCATGCATCTTAAAGACAGGCGGCTTTTCTTTTTTGGAGATTCTGTTTACAAAAATATTACTGCTGCAACCGGCTTTGCAATGGAGCTGGATCCTGAGGCTATGCTGGATTCTTTGTACATCAAACTTTCTAAGGAAGATACCAGCTCTTTATTGCTTAAGACGCTTAATAAGAAAAAATATGCAGCTGTTGCCAAAAAACTGGAACACCAATATAAAATTTTCATAAAATCAATAGCTAACTTTAGTTGCAGATACAATGCTTTACAAGTCCTGCTTTTGAATGGTGCGTTATAGCCCCTCTGGAACACTGGCAAAATTGTATAGAAGAAGATGCCTTTTTAATGCAGGCCTCTTCTGGTGAAAAATCAATTGGAGAACCCTGCATGCAGGGTATCCCGTATGAAACAATTTTTAAGCTATAGATACAATTTAGGGCATTGTTTTTTATTTTATTTTTTCACATAAATAAAAAAAATGGAAAAGAAATCAACATCCCCTGACACAGTTTCTATGACAGTCATCCACAGCCATGCCGCCGGTATCGATGTTGGCTCCAGGGAACATTATGTAGCTACCGGACAGCAGTCATCTGATGTATGTACTTTTGGTGTTTACAGTAAAGACAATGCAGCATTGGTTACGCATTTACAGCAAAAGGGCATAACGACCGTAGCAATGGAAAGTACCGGCACTTACTGGCAGCCGCTGTTTGCCTGCATACAGGCAGCTGGTATAGAAGTGGTACTCAGCAATAATTATATCAAAGACCCTCAAAAGAAAACAGATGCTAAAGATGCCCGCTGGTTACAACGGTTACATACACTGGGCTTGTTAAAAACATCTTTTATTCCTGCTGCACAAATAGAACAGGTACGTACTTATCACCGCCACCGCAGCAGCCTGGTAGCACAGGCAGCCACCTGTATTCAAAAAATGCAGAAAGCATTGCGGCTGATGAATATACGTTTGGATATTGCAGTACGTGACATAACGGGCCTGAGCGGTATGGCTATACTGGAGGCCATAGTAACAGGGCAGCGGGATGGCATAGCCCTGGCATCGCTGGTTCATTACAAAGTAAAAAAAAGTAAAGAAGAGATAGCCCAGGCGTTGCAGGGGCAATGGAAACCGGAGCAATTATATATTGTAGCTGATGAACTTGAAAGCTATAAAAATTATCAACTACGAATGACCAATTGTGACAAACAGATAGAATTATTACTGGAACAAATGACGGCAGCCATTACCGTTAAGCATGCATCAGCAATACCTGCCGGAGAAAATGTTGTTTGCGCAGCAGGCGCAATAACGCCAACAAAAATCAAAAAGAATAAAAACAGTGCCGCTTATGATGTGTCCAAATTAAGTATGGAATATTTTGGAGTTGATTTATTGGAAGTGGAAGGCATTGGCGGCGCCACGGTAATGACCTTTATAGCCGAAGTTGGAAGCGACATCATAAAGTTTCCGAGTAAAAAGAATTTTACAAGCTGGTTAAGACTGTCTCCCAATAATAAAATAACAGGCGGCAAAGTAATCAGCAGCCGTACACCTAAAGGAAAAAATATCCTGTCCAATGCGTTCCGCCTTGCGGCCAATACCATTGCCCAGCGAAAAGATGGCGTGTTAAAAAAAATATTCAGCCGCATAGCATTTAAAAAAGGAAGAGCTGCAGCCATTACGGCACTTGCCAGAAGACTGGCAGAAATCTTTTGGATAATGACGGTACGTAAAGTACCCTACAAAGCACAAAATGAAAAAGAGTATGATGAACAAACCAAAAAAAGCATCATTAAAAATATACAACACAAAATGAGAAAAATGAATTTAACAGCAGAAGATATAGCAATGGGTGGGCTTGTAACAAATTAGTTAGACCCTAAGTGGACGCAGTTAGATGAAACAAAAGACAGGTATATCTGCCGATAAAATAACCCGTAAAAAATTGCAGGAGTTGCGTGACGGCTGGGCATATAAAGTAAGAAAAAAGGATGATATGGATGCTCCGGTAGACTTATATCTCTATAACCTTGCAAGGCGCCAGGGTAAATGGACTGGTGGCATTGAGGATGTTGCAGACCAAATTGACCTGGATGATGAATTGGGGAAAACACTTGATATTGAAGAGCTGGTGGAAGATATTGATGTTAGCGAAAAAGTGAAGACTGATTATCTCGATAGAATGATTGGTGTTTATACCAGCGAAGACATTAGCAAGCTGGACCGGACTGTAGCAGGTAAGTATGAAGTTTTAAAAAGAGATATAGTTTTGATAAGAAGAAATATTAAAATGGCCTTTCGCATAGATAGCCTTGCCCATGTACGCAACACTTTTTTTGCTGTGGGGGCAGCGCATTTGCCAGGAGACTCCGGCCTTATTGAATTGTTGCAGGGGAGGGGATTTACAGTAGAGCCGGTGTTTTCAACTGCCAAAATTGTCCCGGAAAAATATACATACACGGCAGTTGAAACTCCCTGGGTAAAGTACACAGACGCCGACAGTGCCTATACAGCAGACCTGCCGGGGAAGCCTGGTGAAATGGCTGTGCCGGGTAATGAAATGAAACTGAAAGTGTATTTCGATCACGCCACCGGGTTAGCATATATTACCGGTTACTCGTACCTGCTGGATGGAGAAAATGCTGAAACAATATCAAAGCGGATGAAGAGTTTTTTTGCAGGAGAAAAAGGGCAGCTGCTTGAAGAAAAGAAAGTTTCCCATAACGGTATTGATGGTGATGAGATCACCTGTTCAAGAGATGGTTACTTTTACAGGATACAGAATTTTGTGGCCGGCAAAAAAGT
Organism: Ferruginibacter sp.; assembly: GCA_965247025.1. Taxonomy (GTDB): domain Bacteria; phylum Bacteroidota; class Bacteroidia; order Chitinophagales; family Chitinophagaceae; genus Ferruginibacter. Next base: position 49,747 of record OZ252000.1, read on the forward strand.
GTTTGTAGCACTTACCGGCTCAGAAAAAAAGGAGCTACTTATAAGCCGGGATGCAGAAAAGTTTTTAAAAAGTTTTACCGCAAATACAGCTGTTGAAAAAAAGGAGAAGCCATGGCAACACTTTTTAGATACTGACAAAGCCTTTGAAGCAGACTTTCCCGGTAAACCTACTGTAGGTAAACTGGCAGATACAGAATCACCGGGTTTTGAAACAACCACCTATACATCAATTGATAAACTCAGCTCGAATTATTTTTTAGTAGTGGTAAGTAAGGTGAACAAGGCACATTATATTGAAGATGACAGTTCGGTTTTTTATTCTAAACTGGAATATTACAAGCAGCTAAAAGCTGGTATTAGCGACCTGCGCCATTTCAGATTCCAGGGCTACCCAGCCATAACATTTACGGCCTGTTTAAAAAGTAACGGATTGGATTTTGCTGCAAAGCTTTTAGTGGTTTGCCGTGGCAACATTAGTTATACAACAGCTGCCATAGTCCAGAAGGGTAAAGAAGATTTTGTGGATGTGACTAACTTTTTCAGGAGTTTTAAATTTACGCCGGAAAAAGCTACCAACTGGCAGCAGTACGAAAACAATAGTGGAGGCTTTAGCATTTGGAGCCCTTCTAAACCAGAGATTCTGAAAACAGATACGGTTGGTTTATCTGAAACCGGGGCAGGGTTAAAACTCGAAAGGGAAAGCAAAATGCACTCTTACTTTACCTATGATCCGGCAAACGCAAATAGCTGGTACGTTTACCTTGATACAGCCGATAAATACTACTGGGCAACGGATGACAGCAGTTTTATTACCGACAGGATAAAGACGATGTACACAGACACAGCAAATTATTACGCAAAAAATCACCCGGGAAATTTTGATTAGCTCATCAGCATAAAAAAGGTGCTTAACGGTAACGTAAAAGGTTATGAAGTGCTTATAAAAAATGCCAGCAAAGAGTACACTAAAAAAGTAAGAATCTTTCAGCATGGCGATTCAACCTGCCAGCTTTTTGTACTGGCTGCCGATACCATTCTTAATTCAGCCAACGGAAAAAAGTTTTTTGAAGATTTTCGTTTTACAACAGAAGACCGACCCACTAAAATCTTTCTAAATAAGACAGCTGTGATTCTTGCTGATATGCTCAGTGCAGATAGTGCAAGCCGGGAAGCCGCAACTGAGGCGCTGGGGAAGGCACCGTTTACGGCGAAAGATCTGCCACTGTTGCACAAAGCCTACCTGCAATCCTATCAATTTAATGAAGGAAGTTACAGCAACACCAATCAAGAGATAGCCACTGCAATTGAAAAGCTGAAAGACTCTTCCACATTGGATTTCGTGAAAGATAACTACAATAAAACAGACACTACTATTGTTAAGTTGCGTATGGGACTGTTGAATATGCTCGGTAACCTTAAAACAAGTACTTCGTTTAGCCTTGCGAAAATATTGCTAACTACAAACCCTCCCCAAACGGCTGAAAGGAATGAACTTTTTTATGATTTTTTAGATACCCTTCAGCTGGCAAAGAACTTTTTCCCAGATTGTGCCTCGTTGTTTGGCGATTCAATTTTTGGTGCCGGCTTTATAAATACTGCGGTGGTGCTTACAGATAGTAATTTGATAAATCCTTCAATAATTACAAGTAACGCAAAAGGCATATTTGCAACTGCAGGCTTGCAGCTAAAGCAAATAAAAAAAGATCCGGATTATTATGCCCAGCACAGCGATGCCGTAATTGCTGCTCTTACAAAAATTAACAGCAAAGAAGCTATTAATTATTTGAATGGCTATTTAAAAGTAAAAGACTTCGAAATTAAAACTGAAGCTGCGGTGGCGTTGGTTAAATTAAATCAACAAGTGTTGCCAGAACACCTTAAAAAAATTGCTGCTGACAAAGGTTACCGGATACAGCTTTATGATAAACTGCGACAGGCAGGTAAAGAAAAATTCTTTCCTTCAGAATACTTTACACAACAAAAATTTGCAGAAAGTTACTTCGATTCTTACAGCGACGACGATGAAAGCGAAGGCGCAATTTTTACTTTTGTAAAAGAGAAAACTGCTATTTTAAATAAGGTTCAGCAACGGTACTTTATCTATAAAATGACTACAGACGGAGAAGAGGAGCGGCTGAATTATTTAGCGGTTTGTGGCCCCTTTGATATGAACAGGTTTAAAGCTGCGGTTACCAAAAAATATCCCGACACAAAGATTTTCTGGGAAGAAAAATACGATGTGAAGAAAATTGATAAACAGTTTGACCAGTTTATTAAAGATTTAACGGAGAACGAGAAATCCGGCGGACAGTTACAAGAATAAATGAACTGGTTATTAACTTAGGTAACTGCAATCACAGCAGGGTAGGTCTTGCATTTTTTAATTTTATAAAACGCATACTATTAAAGTTCAACAACTTATAATAGCGGGATTTTTTGGAATGGTGAAGTGAAAAGCACTGCCTTTATTTTTTTCAGATTTTACCCAAATGCTACCACCCATTCCTTCAATGATTTTTTTAGTAACTGCAAGGCCAATACCGGTGCCGCTGTATTCATCTTTGTTATGCAGCCGTTGAAATATCACAAAGATCTTTTCAAAATAAGCTGCATCAATTCCAATCCCATTATCCGCAACACAAAACTCCCAGCAATCTGCAGATTCAATTGCATTAACATTTATCACCGGTTGTTTCCCTTTCGTTGTATATTTCAATGCATTGCCAATAAGGTTTTGAAAAACTTGCCGTATAGGGATTTTATTTGTTTGCAGCTTTGGCAATCCGCTAACTTTTATCACGGCATCACTTTCACTTATTCTTTTCAAATATAAAATCTTCAGTTCGTCAATCAGCTGATACAGGTCAACAGTTTCCGTTGCCTCTTTCATCCTCCCGATCCTTGAATATTCAAGCAGGTCCATTATCAGCCGCTGCATACGGCTGGCGCCATCCACAGCGAAATTAATATACCCCTTACCTTTATCATCTATTATCTGTGAATACCTTTTTTTAAGCAAGTCTAAAAAGCTTGTCACCATCCTTAAAGGCTCCTGAAGATCATGTGATGCAACATAAGCAAACTGCTCCAGCTCATCATTGGAATACCTTAGTTCCCTGGCTTGCTTTTGCAGGTTTTCATTTAATTCCTGCATTTTTAATTCCAGTAATTTTGCTTCGGTAACGTCCCTTTCTATGGCTATCCAGTGAGTAAACCAGCCCTTTTCATTTGCTACCGGACTAATAGACATATTGCACCAGTACTCTTGTCCATTCTTTTTATAATTGATCACAGTGATTTCTGTACGCTCCCATTTTTTTAACGAGTTGCCCAGTTTGTTCAATTCGTTTCTATCTGTTTTCGGGCCCTGCAATATCCTTGGCGTTTTACCGGTCACTTCTTCCGACTTGTAACCTGTCATTTTTGTAAAGGCGTCATTTACATACATTATGGCCGGCCCACATCCGTCAAGTGGTTCCGCTTCCGTGATCATAATTGAGTCATTTGCATTTAAAATAACAGACTCAAGCAGTTCTAAATACTGTTGCTTTTGTTTTTGTTTGGTTATATCCTGCATTGCACCAATCACCCTCACAGCTTCACCTGCCTCGTTCCTTAAAATCAGTGCTTTATTTGAAACAAAGGCATAATTGCCATCGGCTTTTAAATAGCGGTGTTCCCTTTCCCAATTGAGGTCGCGGCTTCTCAGGGTTATAAAGGCGTTTTGCAATAATTCTTCTTTTTCATCGGGGTGAAGGCGGCAAATCACTTTTTGCAGATCTGTCATTGAATCACTATCCATATTTCCAAACAAGTGAATATATGTTTCTCCCCAAAAAACTATATCTGTTGTAAGATCCCAATCCCAAATTGCATCAGAGGCAGCCTTGGTTACATTCAGGTACCGGAGGTTGGACTCTCTCAAAGATTCGAGGGTTCTTTTCCGTTCCGTAACATTTCTTGCATAACAGGCAACTGCAACTACATTGCCTTCGGTATAAACGGGGTTAAAACAAATGTCAAACCAGGTGTCATTGTTCTTCCCATTGGGAGCACCATATACTTCAGCATTAAGTATTTCGCCGTTCAGGGCCCGGCCAAAGCTATTCTTCCAAAATATAATATAATCATCTGCAAAAGCTGGCGCACCTAAAACAGGGTCTCCAGGTTTTATCATGAGGCCGGTGATACTGTAGTAATTATTTATAAATGCCCTGTTACATGCAATCAGACTCAATTGGCTGCTTACACTCCATATTAAATCATCGGTATTATTAATCAGTGCTTCTTTTTCTGAACGATCCAGTTCTTTTTGAATCTCTGCATCTTTTCTGTCATTGATTTTTCTAAAGAATGACAATACCCTTTCCTTGCCAGCCACGGAGGTTTTATTAAGATTTATTTCAAGCCAGATTAAGTCATTATTAAAGTCTTTTGTAAGCCATTCAAATTGTTGTTCTTCCCCGTTTGCAGCCCTTTCAAATTTGGCCAATGCAGTTTCTATTGAATAGTCTGGGATAAAAGAAAAAAAGCTAAATGGATTTTGCCCTAAAAGTAATTCCTTGCTGCAGCCCATAATTTCGCAAGCCTTCTGGTTTACATCAACAAGCCTGAAATCTTCCAGCGCATGTACCGCAATTCCATCAGTTGCTTTTTCAAATATCTCGCTGTAGCTGGCCTCTGCTTGCTTCAATTGCTGATTGCGGTTTTCAAGTTCCAGTTGCATCAATATTTCCTCGGTTACATCCCTGGAGCTAACAAAAACACCCACATCATTGCCATGCTCATCTTTTGCAGGAGCATATTTTACGGTCATTTTTCTTTCGGATCCATTCTTTAATAAAATACTTACCGTATTTTTTACACTGGCACCGTCCAAAACATCCCGGTATATTTTTTCCTGGATGTCTCTTTTTTCAGGCCTTGCATAATCAAGTATGCATTCACCTCTTTTTAATTCATGCCCGGTTTGCCTGGTATACAGCTTTTTAAATTGAGCGTTAAAAGAAACTATCCGCAGGTCTCTGTCTAACAGCACAAAACACTCTTCTGTATTATTAATGAGGAGCTGCATTTCTTCCTCTGCTTTTTTTCTTGCAGAAATATCAATTATTGTAGTGCAGGTATATTCTTCGCCATTTTCAGTTTTATAAAAAACAGAAGTAAATTCCAGTGGAATGCGCCGGCCCTTTTTGTGTAGGCCAGTTATTGCTCCTTTTGTAACACCGGCTTCTTTTCTTTTGTTTATGTGCGCCGCAAGGCCAGGACCTTCCTGATCAATAATACCCTGGCACCCGAGCTGCTGAATTTCCAAATTCGTGTAACCAAATAGCGAACAGCCAGCTTTGTTACAACTAATTATGGTGCCGTCAGGTTTTGTTAAAAAAACAGGAATTGCTGCATTATCAAAAATTGCCTCATAATTAATATCAATGGTATGCATAGTTTTTACTGGAAACTTCTTATCGTTTTAATTCATACAAGAGGTGCGGCACAAAGCCCGCTGGCAATAACATTCGTCAACCGGCAAAAAACTATCAATATGTTATATCCGGCAGGCGAAATTGTTCAATCACAGCATTGGGTTAATCCACTAATTTTTGGTTTGCGGAGATAACAGACTTTAAATGCTGCCAGCTCACACACAATTTTTGTGGTTGTCTTTACGTGCAGAACTTTGTTTAAGTAAGGTTAGGATTTAAAAAGCAGTTGATGATTGCTACTTACAAATCTCGTTCATCAGGATTTTGGAAATTATACTAATATATGTCTTGCTGATGTAGTTAATATACTATACGGTAACGGAAAAAGAAATACAAATGAAGTGAAATCAGGCAGCACTAAACCAAAATTTAAATTATTTAAAACTTATGAACCCAATACATGTGAAATATATTCCACAGTTTTGGGCATTTGCAGAATAGAAAGCGAAGTAAAAGCCGGGCCTCCACAGGATGTTTTTACTGGCATGCGTTTCTTATAAAGCAGGTAAATTATACGATATGAAAAATATTCTTATGGTATGTGCTGTTATTTTTGGGATAACAGCCTGCAACACACAGGCAAGACAAAAAGCTGCAGTAATGCAGGCAAAACAACAAACAATAGATTCAATTGCTTTTGCAGAAACTATTAAAAAAAGAACCATAGACTCAATGAATACGGTTGCCGCCGAAAGAGCCCGGGAAAAAAAGGTGGTAGTAGTTGAAAAACAGAATGCAGCCGAAACAGCATCTGCTACAGAAAAAACTCAAAAGGGTTGGAGCACAACGCTAAAGGGAGCCGTTATTGGTGCAGGTGCAGGCGCTGTAACTGGTGCTATGGTTGATAAAAAGAAAGGTGAAGGCGCTATTGCAGGCGGTGTACTTGGTGCCGGTGCTGGTGCTGGCGTTGGGGCAATTATCGATCATAAAAAGAAGAAGAAAAACTAATGATATTTTATGGTACGCCACAGGTTAAATGCGGCGTACCTTTATTCCAATCCGTTCCAGTTTTTAGGCAAATCCGTAATTAACGGGCTGTATTCTTCAAAGCCTTGCATACCCATACTTCTCAATTATTAGCGATTTTACTCAAATTTTATGATTTAACTATACAGGTGTTTGCCCGTTAAAATTTACTGTCTGTATTTCTACGGTTAAATTAAATGTGCTGGCAGCCATCGGCTTAACTGCCCTTTAAAAATATCTTCCCCAACAACTCCGCTATTGAATAAATAAATTCTTTATTTTTAGCAAATGCGTGAGGGAATGTTTATAAAGCGGAATGTTGACAAATGGAACAGCTACCAGCAGGAAAAGACGGAAGATCCTGATGAAATGGCTGAGCGCTTTGTAACCTTGGTAGATGACCTTTCTTATGCCAAAACTTTTTATCCGCAGAGCAAAGTAACCCGCTGGATCAACGGCATTGCTGCAGATATTTACCAGAGCATCTACAAAAATAAAAAAGAGAAATACACCCGTGTATTTACCTTCTGGAAGTATGAACTTCCACTGCTTTTCAAAAAATACCATCGTGTTTTCCTGTTTACTTTTTTAATGTTCGTTTGTTTTGTAGCCATTGGTATTTTTGGTTCTATAAAAGATGAGAGCTTTATAAGAGGCGTGTTAACAGACCGGTATGTGGACATGACTGAAGAAAATATTGCCAAAGGCGATCCCTTTGGTGTGTACAAAGATGAGAACCCCTTTACGATGTTTGTTCGTATTGCAATGAATAACACATTCATAGCGTTTTTAATGGCTATTGGCGGAATAATATTAGGTGCAGGTACCTTGTATTTAATGTGGCAAAATGGCTTGATGCTGGGCTGCTTTCAATACATGTTTTTTGCAAAGGGGCTGGGCTTTAAATCGGTGATGGTGATCTGGGTACATGGTACACTGGAAATACTGGCGCTGGTAATTTCATCCACCGCAGGTTTTATTATTGCTCAAAGTATTTTGTTTCCCGGCACTTACAGCAGGTTTGTATCATTTAAAACAGGTATAAAAGATGCGTTAAAGATTATGATAGTGCTGGTGCCAGTTTTTATAATGGCGGCTTTTTTTGAAAGTTACCTTACACACCTGATGAGCAATACTTACGACAAGCAGTCTAATGAGGGAATGCCAGTTTGGGTAAGTGGAATCATCCTTGCATCGTCGCTGGCATTTATCTGCTGGTATTTTGTAATATACCCTATTCTGCTGCATAAAAAAGTAAACCGTACCTGATATGCAATTGAAGATTTACAGGCTGGGTTTATCAGCTGCAAGCATAGTTTACATTAAGTCATCTGTTGGCAAAAATCCTTTATTGCAAAGGCGGGTATCACTATCAAAACCAATTGTATTTTTGCTCCTCGCCATTGTTTCATTAACTTCATTAAAAGCCCAGGAAAAAGACAATTATATTTTTCGTGACTCTTCAGTGATGGAGCCTGTTGATTCGCCGGTATCAGCTGCAGACAGCGTTTCAAAAATGAGAGACGAGGAAAATAATAATGATACAAACAATACTAAAGTATTCGCTGATACAGTTTTAGTTAGCAACGAGTTGGTTATTTCAGCAGATTCTATAAGAATTCTAAAGACTACAAGGCCTTTTGCCTATGCCAAAAATTTGGATAGCATATTAAAGAGTTTAAAAACCCAGGAAGAGGTGAAATATTCTGTTGAACCAAATCCCCCTTCAGGTATAGATCGTTTCTTTTCTTCAGGAATAACACAAGCTGTTTTTTGGTCTGTGGCTGTGGGTATGCTGCTGTTTATTTTATTTAAATTGTTTTTCTCCGGAGGTTTTTTGCAGCGCAGGTCTGCCACAAATAAAGTAAAGGTAATTGCTGAAGAAGAGGAGCATGTACCGGATGTAAATGAATATGGCAGGTTGATAAAGCAAGCTGTTGCAGCAAGGGATTACAGACTGGCAACGAGGTTTCTTTATTTGCAGTCACTACATTATCTTATTGATCGTGGCGTGGTAACTTACGCAGCAGACAAAACGAATTTTGAATACCTTTCAGAAATGTCGGGCAATACAAAGCGCAACGATTTTGCTGCCCTTACACTTAAATATGAGTATGTTTGGTATGGAGGTTTTACTGTTGATGAAACTGCTTTTGCCGGGATACAGCAATTATTTACCCAATTCAATAATGCACTTTAGCAACCGGCTTTGAATAAATTTATCACATACTTTTTTTTGTGCTGCACGTTAATGGCAGCGTTTGCAGCCTGCAGGAGTGGGGGGCCACAGTTGCCGTCTTTAAAAGAAACATTTTCAAAAAATGATGATGATCCTTTTGGAACGAGGGTAATGTTTAAACAATCAAAGCAGTTGTTTAAGAAAAATGAGATGGAGGTTAAAAAAGTTAGCCTGCTTAAAAGCATTGAAGAAAGCTATGACTCCACCGGTCTTTATATCAACGTTAGTAAAAATTTCTTTTTAAGTGAAGAAGAACTTACTGCTGCCCTTAATTATGTTTATAAAGGCAACAGCATGTTTATTGCCAGCGAAAGTTTCGATTCCGGGTTTTTGAAGGCGATGGATGTAAATACTGCAGCACTTAATGTGTACAGAAGTATTGATAATATGAAGCAAACATCTGTGCAGTTAAATCCAAAATTCTTTTACGATAGTGCAGCGTATGATTATTATTACCTGCCGCTTGATCATCATTTCATTCGCCGGGAAAATGATTCAGTACCAAATGTGCTTGGCAGGGACGAATATGGCAGGCCAAATTTTATTGTATTATTTTACGGTGCAGGACGTTTTTTTATTCATTGTGAGCCAAGGGTTTTCAGTAACTATTTCTTATTGCAACATAATAATTATAAATATCTTCAGCAGGCGCTGTCTTTTTTGCCTGCAGTACCTGCCCATGTTATCTGGGATGATTATTACAACAAACGAAATTCACCCTTGTCAGGAGAAAATGCAAAATCAGGGCTTGGAGTACTGTTGCAGTATCCGGCGATGGCCTGGGCATTTTACCTGGTGTTGGGCTTGCTTATTTTGTACATTCTTTTTGGGGGCAAACGCAGGCAGCGCATTGTGGAAACCATGCAGCCTAATGTAAATACTTCGCTGGCTTTTGCAGAAACGGTGAGCCGCCTTTACCTGCAGAAAAAAGATAACAGGGGTATTGCTGATAAGATGATTCTGTACTTTTTGGAACATCTGCGAAGCCAGTATTTTTTAAATACACACCTGGTAAATGAGTTGTTTTTATCAACCCTCAGCCGTAAGGCAAATGTGCCTTTAGACCAAACTGAGCGTTTGTTTGAAACGATTAGTACTGTACAAAAATCAGCCAATATTAATGATCAGCAATTAATACAACTTCATTCTCAAATAGCAAATTTTTATAAAAATAAAACCTAATGGAAGAAAATATTTTTGAGCAGAGACTTGACCTGAGCGGCCTTAATCATGCGGTTGTAAACATCCGGCACGAGATGAACAAAGTGATCATCGGGCAGTATAAAATGCTGGATTTGTTATTGATCGGGTTACTCTGTGACGGACATGTTTTGATTGAAGGTGTACCCGGTGTTGCTAAAACTTTAACAGCCAGGTTAATGGCAAAAATAATTGATGTTGATTTCAGCCGCATGCAGTTTACGCCCGATCTTATGCCCAGTGATGTTATTGGTACTTCTGTTTTCAATACTAAGGAAGGCGATTTCAATTTTAAGGCTGGTCCGATATTCAGCAATATTGTATTGATAGATGAAATTAACAGGGCACCTGCAAAAACACAGGCAGCTTTGTTTGAAGTGATGGAAGAGCGGCAGGTTACGGTTGACGGAACTACTTACGAAATGCGTTTTCCGTTCATCATCATTGCTACTCAAAACCCGATAGAGCAGGAGGGTACTTATCGCCTTCCTGAAGCCCAGCTTGACCGGTTTATTTTTAAGATTGATGTGCAGTACCCAAGCCTGCAGGAAGAGATTGGTATTTTAAACAGCCAGCATGGAAAGAGCCAGGCGGCTTTGCTGGAGACAGTGCAAAAAGTATTATCGCCCATTGATTTAAAAGAGTACAGGAATACAATTCATAATGTAATTGTTGAGCCAAAGCTCATAGAGTTTATTGCGAAAATTGTAAACGAAACCCGTAACAATCCAGCGTTATATCTCGGTGCATCGCCAAGGGCTTCATTGGCTTTGCTGCGTTCTGCCAAAGCCAATGCCGCCATTAAAGGCCGTGATTTCGTTACACCGGAAGACATTAAAGAAATGGCCATGCCTGTGTTGCGCCACAGGATCATTCTTACCCCGGAAAAAGAAATGGAAGGAACAACAACAGATGAATTAATTGAGAATATTTTAAAGAATATTGAAGTGCCGAGGTAGTTGAGTGATGAATGGTGATTTCAGAGTGGTGAATTGTGAATGGGGAATGTGGAGTGATGAAAAAATTGAATTGACCATTAATAATTCACCATCAACCTTCTATCATTCACCATTGCTCATTTACCATTTACCATTGACCATCAACATGAACTTTTTCAACAAATACATAGGCCAACTTTTTTTAACGCTGCGGTTTTACCTGGCAGTGGGTGCTTGTGTGCTGTTATTTTTGCTGGCATTCTTTTATCCGCCATTAATAATTATACCAAAAATTTTGTGGTATATTTTTTTATTATTGCTTGCAGCAGATTACTTTTTTCTATTTATTTATGGTAAGGCACCGCAAGCAAAAAGGCAAATGGCAGAGCGCTTCAGCAATGGTGATGATAATAAGATAACGCTGAGGGTAACCAATACAATGCCATTTGATGTTACCATTAAAATTATTGATGAGTTGCCTGTACAGTTACAACAGCGGGACTGGGAGTTGGAGCATCATTTTAAGGCTAAACAGTCACGCCGTATAAGTTATATCATCAAGCCTTCAGTAAGAGGGGAATATAAATTTGGCGACATCATCGTGTACATTCAAAGTGGTTTGGGGTTGATCATGAGGCGGCACGATATTTCCGCAGCAGTTATGGTACCTGTATATCCATCGTTTATGCAACTGCGTAAATACCAGTTGCTTTCTCAAACAACTATACAAACGGAGCAAGGGAGTAAGCGCATGCGTAAAATTGGCCACAGCATGGAGTTTGAGCAGATAAAGGAATACGTAAGAGGTGATGATATACGTACAATTAACTGGAAGGCGACAGCCAGGAAATCATCCCTGATGGTGAACAATTTCAGTGAAGAAAAAAGTCAGCAGGTATTTTGTATCATAGATAAAGGCCGGTTGATGAAGATGCCATTTAATGATTTGAGCCTGCTGGATTACGCTATCAACAGCACATTGGTTTTGAGCAATGTATGCCTGCAAAAACAAGACAGGGTAGGGCTGATCACCTTTGCAAATAAGATGGGAACGGTACTTCCAGCAGACCGCAACCCCATACAAAAAGCCAATATACTTCAGTTACTATACAATGAGGAAACGGCATTTTTAGAAAGTGATTTTGAAATGTTGTACCTGCAAATCCGCAGACAGATAAAGCAGCGGAGCCTGCTGGTGCTGTTCACCAACTTTGAATCATTGCCCGGGCTAAAACGCCAGCTAAACTACCTGCGGTCAATTGCCCGTCATCATTTGTTGATGGTGGTGTTTTTTGAAAACACAGACCTTACAAAAGCAGCCGGTGAACCTGCTGAAAATGTAGAACAGATTTACACAAAAACAATCGCCGAAAAATTTACTTACGAAAAAAGGCTCATTGTAAAAGAGTTACTGAAATATGGGATACTCTCAATACTAACGCCGCCGGAAAAGCTCACTGTAAGCACCATTAATAAATACCTTGAGTTAAAGGCCCGCCAGGCCATGTGATCAGTTTGAAATGCCAACCCGCTTTTTTTGAAACTCATTTTGCTGCAGTTCTTTCAGCATAAAGAGTGCAAGGTCGCCTGCATTTATTTTGTAATTGTTTGTTGTTGGTGGATAATCAGCATTGCTGTGAAACATACCGGTAGCATCCGCTTCGATAATATCTGGTGGGCATACCATTGTCCAGTTCAGCTTGCTTGCCTGTAAAAAGCCAAGCGCTTTTTGATGTTCTCTCCCTACGGCCACATATTGTTGCGGATAACTCTCCTGGTCAATTAAAAGAGTGTCATCGGGAGCATTGAGTAAGCCCATGCCGCCAATGGCAACAATGCGTTGCACGCCAGCCTTCTCCATTTGCTCCACAATGTTTTTCATACCGAGGCTTCTTGTTTTGTCACTACCATCAGCGCCACCACCAAGTGCAGACAAAACAGCATCACAACCTTTTATAGCTTTTAATACCTGGCCGCCATCAAATAATGCTCCCTGCACCAGTTCAAGATTATCATCTTTTGGAAGATTTTCTGTAAACACATTTCTGCCATAGGCTTTTACAGAATAACCATTATACAAAGCTTGTTTTACCAGGTATTTACCAACCATGCCTGTCGCACCAAATATGATTATTTTCATTTGATTTTTTTTAGAAAGTTGAGAACTTTTAAACCCAAATTTTGCAGTTGAAAATCTATTGCGGCTTCCAACTGCTGCACAGCTCAGTATTTCAGAACATTTTTTGACTTCAAAATAGATCACTATTTCTTCAGCCAAAAAATAACCCGAAACACCTACCTGCATTGCATTTGAAATCCTCATAACGATCTCAAATGCAAAATCTGGGTTTAAGCAACAGCGAAACAGCTGCTTGCTGCAAAGTATCAATTATCATGCTCCTCTTAAAACATCCCCGAATTCATCTTTCTTTTTCTCAAAAACTGCTTTGGCAAAAGGACAAAGCGGCAAGATTTTTAAATGATGTTCCCTGGCAAACTCCACTGCAGTTTTCACGAGCTGATAGCCAATATTTTTTCCACGAAGTGCATCTGCAACTTCAGTATGGTCAATAATCATCACTGATTCACCCGCCATAGAATAGGTCATTTCAGCATCAATATTGTCTCCCTGCTCTATGTAAAATGATCCTTTACTGTCGTTTTGCTTGTGTTTTATTACCATTTTTTATTTTTTTTACAATTTAGTAAAAAAATTTTTTTATCAATTTATTTGCTACATATTTGCACCACAAATGACAACAACAAAAAATACAAATCAGTGGTGGTGGCTTTCAATCAAATGATTGTGCCGCTTTGCTATTGTATCATCTAAATATGTAGAAGCCCCGGCACAATGCCGGGGCTTTTTTAATAAATGAACTGATGAAGAAAATACAGATTACAACCACTCACAAAAAAATGCTGGCAGATATTTATACTCCCGTCGGTATTTATCTAAGGCTCAGAGACCGTTTCAGAGACACCATTTTATTGGAGAGTACCGACTTTCATGCAGGCGAAAACAGTTATTCTTTTATTGGTGTAAATGCCATTGCAGGCATTGAGATCAAAGACACTGCTGTTATTGAATATAAATATCCGGGGCAGAAGCCGGAAAAGATTGCCATCGAAAATACACAGGAAGTACCCGGTCATTTATGGAATTTTATGCAGCATTTTGATATAACTGAGCAGGCAGCAAAACCAATAAATGTTGCCCAGGGATTGTTTGGTTACACAGGGTATGATGCGGTACAGTTTTTTGATACAATAAAGCTGACGACGGACGACGGACAACGGACGACTAAAAAAGTCTCCCCTTTTGGGGGAGGTTTAGAGGGGGCCGTGTTGATACCGCTGATGCGTTACCGGTTGTACCAGTATGTGATCATCTTTAATCATTATAAGGATGAGCTGTTTATTTGTGAGAATAAAATTGCTGGCGTGGAAAGTGACTTGCCGCTGGTGGAAAGCCTTCTGAAAAGCAAAGATGTTCCGGTTTATCCGTTTGCATCCCAGGGAGCCGAACAATCAAATATGGCAGATGAGGATTACAGAACAATGGTGGAAAAAGGCATTGCAAGTTGCCACCGGGGAGATGTGTTTCAAATTGTGCTGAGCCGCAGGTTTCAGCAAACTTTTACCGGCGACGAATTCAATGTGTACCGGGCGTTGAGAAACATTAATCCAAGTCCGTATTTATTTTACTTTGATTACGGAGATTATAAACTGATGGGCTCTTCACCGGAAAGCCAGTTGATTATACAAAATAATAAAGCTGTTGTACACCCCATAGCAGGCACTTTTAAAAGAACTGGCGACGATGAAACTGACAAAGCCCTGGCGATAAAACTGGAGCTTGATGAAAAAGAAAATGCAGAGCATGTGATGCTGGTTGACCTTGCAAGAAATGACCTTAGCCGCATTTGTAATGAAGTGGAAGTAACGCAATATAAGAAGGTGAATTTTTACTCTCATGTAATTCATTTGGTAAGTGAAGTAAAGGCAACTGTTCCAAAAGATACCAACCCGTTTAAATTGCTGGCAGTCACTTTTCCGGCAGGTACATTAAGTGGTGCTCCCAAGTTTAAAGCCATGCAGCTTATCAATGAATTTGAACCTAACAGCCGTGGCTATTATGGTGGTGCTATTGGTTGTATGGGTTTTGATGGAAGCTGCAATCATGCTATAATGATCCGCACATTTTTAAGCAGTCAGAATACACTTTACTACCAGGCAGGTGCCGGTATCACCATTTCCAGCAACCCGGAAAGTGAATTGCATGAAGTGAATAATAAACTGAATGCACTAAAACAGGCGGTTATAAGTGCAGCCTTGGTCGGTTAGTTTGCAGGGCTAAAATCTTTGAATAAAAATTGAAAAAAGCAACAATGAAAATATTGGTATTTGATAATTATGATTCTTTTACTTACAACCTTGTTCATCTGGTGGAAAAGATAACTCATGAAAAAGTGGATGTGTACCGCAACGATAAGATAAGCCTGGAAAAAGTGAATGAGTATGATAAAATAATTTTATCACCAGGGCCGGGGGTGCCGTCAGAAGCAGGTTTGCTGTTGCCGCTGATAAAGGCGTATGCGCCAACCAAATCAATACTGGGCGTGTGTTTAGGCCACCAGGCAATTGGTGAGGCATTTGGTGGAACGCTGCAAAATTTGAGTAAAGTTTATCATGGCGTTGCAACACCTATTAAAATTGTTAACACAGAATCAGAAGTGTTGAAGGGGCTTGGTTATTCAATTGAGGTTGGCCGTTATCATTCATGGATCGTTAGTGATAAGAACTTTCCTTCTGATGAACTTGAAATAACCGCCATTGATGAAAATGGCTATATCATGGCGATGCAGCATAAAAAGTATGATGTGCAGGGAGTTCAGTTTCATCCGGAAAGTGTACTAACGCCAACGGGGGAAAGCATTTTGAGAAATTGGTTAGGGAAATAAATTGTTAGGACAAGCTCAGTTAAGAGATAAGGTACAAGCCCGCCCGGCTGCCATTCGGACGGGCCACTAAAACTAAATTAGTAATCAAAAGCCCGGCTCAAAAAAATAATCAGGTGGATAAGCCTGATCAGAAAAAATCAGTGGTAAAAAAAGTTGTATGAAAAAGATTTTACAATATTTATTTGAATATAAAACCCTCACCCGGGATGTAGCGAAGGAAGTGCTTATCAACATTTCCCGGGGTACTTACAATGACAGTGAACTGGCTGCTTTTATAACAGTGTACCTTATGCGTAGCATCACCATCCAGGAGCTGCATGGCTTTAGAGATGCATTGCTTGAGCTGTGTGTACCAGTTGATTTGCAGAGCGATGAACTGATTGATATTGTTGGTACCGGAGGCGATGGCAAGAACACGTTCAACATTTCTACACTCAGTTGTTTTATTGTTGCCGGCACCGGAAACAAAGTGGCAAAGCACGGTAATTATGGAGCCACTTCAATCAGTGGTAGCAGTAACGTAATGGAGCAACTGGGTTATACTTTTACAAATAACAGCGGCCAGCTTACCAAAGAAATTGATGAAGCCAATATTTGTTTTTTACATGCACCACTGTTTCATCCGGCATTAAAAGTAGTTGGTCCGATCCGTAAAAATCTTGGTGTCCGTACATTTTTTAATATGCTTGGCCCGATGGTAAATCCGGCGTTTCCCAAACACCAGTTAGTGGGTGTATACAATTTGGAAATGGCCCGCATTTACAATTACCTGCTGCAACAAACAGATAAAAATTTTACCATCATTCACAGCCTTGATGGCTACGATGAAATTTCTTTGACAGGCGATACGAAGGTGATCACCAACAAAGGTGAAAAGGTTTACACTGCGATTGAACTCGGCAAACGCATTATTACAGCATCTGATATTTACGGAGGTAACACAGCAGAAGAAGCAGCTAAAATTTTTATGACCATTTTAAAAGGTGATGGTAGCTGGGCTCAGAATGCCGTAGTGCTGGCCAACTCCGCCATGGCGCTGCAATGCACAGGAAAGTACAGCAGTTACGACGAGTGCTACCAGCTTGCAGTAGAGAGTTTGGAAAGTGGAAAAGCTTTGGAGGCTTTGCAAAAACTTGTTGCATCAGGGCAGTTGAAGCAGGCTTAATTCACCGGAGTGAGAGTTCTTTTATAAGCAAGTCTGAAAAGCCTGTCCCGTATTTTAATCGGGAACTTAAATGTGAATAATTCCGATAATTACCGGGAGTGAAACCCCGGGAAAAACAGAAATCATGAACATCTTAGATAAAATAATTGAGCACAAAAAAAAGGAAGTAGCCACTGCGAAAGCAACTGTGTCGCTGCATCAGTTAGAGCAGTCGCCTAACTTTAACCGGCCGGTATTTTCGCTGAAGCAATTTCTGCTGGATGAAACGAAGACAGGCATCATTGCAGAGTTTAAACGCAAGTCTCCTTCTAAAGGAATTATAAATGATAAGGCACCCGTAGAAGAGGTAACGGCAGCCTATACCCGCCATGGCGCAAGTGCTTTGAGTGTGCTGACTGATGAACATTTTTTTGGCGGCAGCACCGCTGACCTTGTAAAAGCAAGAGTAAATAATATCCCGGTTTTACGGAAAGATTTTATAGTGGATGCTTACCAAATTGCAGAAGCAAGGGCGATGGGTGCAGATGTAATTTTATTGATAGCAGCCTGCCTTACACCTCAGCAGGTAAAGGAGCTGGCAGCTTACGCCACCAGCCTGCAACTCGAAGTTCTGCTTGAATTGCATACAGAACAAGAACTGGAACATGTGTGCGGCGAAACGGCGATTGTTGGTATCAACAACCGGGATTTAAAAACTTTTTCTGTAGACATTAACCTTTCGATTGCCCTTAGCAAAAGAATTCCGGCCGATAAAATTAAAATTGCAGAGAGCGGCATCAACGATATTGAAACAATCCGTACTTTTAAAAATGAGGGATATCATGGTTTTTTGATTGGGGAAAATTTTATGAAAGAGCCTGATCCTGCGATTGCTTTTGCTGAATTTGTAAAACAACTAAAATACTCTTTCTCTTTTGGAGGAAGCAGGGAGGGGGCTTTATGAGAGTAAAAGTTTGCGGCATTACACAAGAAGATCAACTGAATGGATTGCATTATGCAGGGGCTACATTTGCAGGCTTGATTTTTTACCCGAAAAGCCCCAGGTATGTGTTGCGCCATATGACCACGAACCAGATTAAAAAAGAAAATAACATTAATAAAGTAGGCGTATTTGTAAATGCCTCCATCGAAGAAATTTTGCAAATGGTGGATGAGTGTAGGTTACACATGGTGCAGTTACATGGCGATGAAACGCCGAGGTTCTGTGAAAAAATTGCTGATTATATTTCTGTGGTAAAAGCTTTCAGGCTAAGTGAAAAAGATAATATTGGCTGGCGCATACAGGAGTATATGGAAGTGTGTGATATGTTTATGTTTGATACGGAGGGTGCAGGTTACGGAGGTACCGGCAAAAAATTTGAATTGGAAAGGCTGCATAATTTAACCGTGGGAAAACCTTATTTTTTAGGCGGTGGCATTGAGCCGGCGGATACAGAAAAATTGAAAAACTTTTCAGTGTTGCCCGAAGCCAAGGCTTTATTTGCAATTGATATCAATACAAAATTCGAACAGGTTGAAGGCATAAAAGATATGGATGCTATCAAAGATTTTATAAAAAAAGTAAATTAAAAAACAGATGAACATTAAAGTATGTGGTATCACACAGGTGAAACAATTACAACAGTTAGATGGATTGGGGATAGATTTTGCAGGCTTCATTTTTGTGGATGGATCACCCAGAGATGTAAAAGGAAAACTTGATGGAGAGCAGCTTAAAGACAGCGATTTTGATATTCAAAAAGTAGGCGTTTTTAAAGATGCTGAAATGATTGATATGCTTGATGCCATTGATGATTACGGACTTGATGCGGTGCAGTTGCATGGCAATGAAAATCCGGAAGTTTGCGCTGATCTGTCTGACGAAGTAGAGGTTATAAAAGTGTTTAGTATTGATGATGACAACGTTGATATTGATGCACTTGTTGCGCCATACGATGAAGTGTGCGATTACTATTTGTTTGATACAAAAGCAGCCGATGGCGCAACTGGCGGCACCGGCAAAAAGTTTGACTGGAAAAAATTGCTGAAGGCAAAAATTGAGAAGCCATTTTTCCTCAGCGGCGGCATCAGCCTGGGCGATGTAGAAACCATCAAAAAAATAAAGCATCCCGATTTTTATGGTATTGACATTAACAGCCATTTTGAAAAAGAGCCGGGTGTAAAAGATATGGCGCTTGTATTAAAGTTGAAACAGGAATTGGGTTGGTAATGATGCTCGTATGTTTTTGAGTAAAGGCCGGTTCACAATTTTTTTGACATAATCCGATTTTTTTCGGGAGCCCGGCAATATTTCTTTGATCAGCTTCATTGGCGTCGCACTCTTGTACTATAGCTCTTTATTGAGCAATCAAACAATCACAACTCACAAGTCTGAAGGACTTGAATGTAAATAACCCCGGTTGCAAACCTGGGAACATCTATCATGCCAATAACAATCAGACAAGCAACAGAAGCAGACCTGCCAGCAATGCTCATCATTTACAATGACATAATTGTAAATACAACTGCCGTGTGGCACAGCGAACCGCACACTTTGCAAATGCGAAAGGACTGGTTCAACCAGCGGAAGGAGCAGGGCTTTCCGGTGTTTGTTGCGGTGGATGAAAATGAGATCGCAGGCTTTAGTACCATCGGGTCTTTTCGCCCCTGGCATGGCTACCGTTTTACAGTGGAGAATTCTGTTTACGTGGCCACAGAAAAGCGGGGCAAAGGCATTGCGAAATTATTGATGCAGCCATTAATTGATGCAGCAAGGGAACTAAAAATTCATGCAATTGTTGCAGGGATAGAAGCAGAGAATACCACCAGTATTGCTCTGCATGAAAAATTTGGTTTTGTGGAAGTAGCACATTTTAAAGAAGTGGGTTTTAAGTTTGACCGGTGGATGGATTTGAAGTTTTTGGAGTTGGTGATAGATTAGGCCTCAGCTACGCCTCTACCAGGGGAGAGGAGCCAGGGCAAGAGTCTGAAACTTTGGGATGTTTGTTGAAATAAAGAGTGTTTGATTTACTGTTTATTAAAGAACAATATTTACACCTCACCCCCGCCTCTCCTTGAGGAGGGGAGCCAGGGTAAGACTCCGAAACTTTGGAGTGTTTTTTAAAATACAGGGTGTTTGATTTATTGCCGATCAAAGAAGATGTGGAAGATAAAATGTTTGGGTTGGGTATAAAGTACCGCTCCTTCCCCTTTGGGGAAGATCCCGACTTTTTCGGGAGGTAAGGAGAAGCCTGCCCGAATAACTCGTTCAGGCGGGTAGGATGAGGCCGTGACCATTTGGGAAAGTTCAATAAAGCTGAAAAAGTACAAGTGAGTGACACAACGATGTTAAATAGATATTCAAAAGCTAAGTTCAAAAAAATATACAATGGAAACAGCGGAAATGATTTCGGTTAAAACAGACAATTTTTCTGTAAACGAGTATGGTTATTATGGTGAGTTCGGCGGGGCGTTTATCCCGGAAATGTTGTACCCCAATGTACAGCAACTCAAGGAGCAATACCTGCAGATTATGGCGGAGCCAGCCTTTCAGGCAGAGGTGCAGCAGTTGCTGACGGATTATGTGGGCAGGCCGACACCGCTTTTTTATGCAGAGCGGCTGAGCGAAAAATACCACACTAATATTTATTTAAAAAGAGAAGATCTCTGTCATACGGGTGCACATAAAATCAACAATACAGTTGGTCAAATTTTACTGGCGCAACGGCTTGGCAAAACAAGGATCATTGCAGAGACAGGTGCTGGTCAGCATGGTGTTGCTACGGCTACTGTATGTGCATTAAAAGGTATAGAATGTATTGTGTACATGGGCGAGGTTGACATTGAAAGACAGGCGCCCAATGTAGCAAGAATGAAAATGCTTGGTGCCACAGTGATACCTGCAAGGAGCGGTAGCAAAACTTTGAAAGATGCTACCAATGAGGCTATCAGGGATTGGATCAACAACCCGGTTGATACACATTACATCATTGGGAGTGTGGTGGGGCCGCATCCTTACCCGGATATGGTGGCCCGTTTTCAAAGTGTGATAAGCCAGGAAATTAAAAAGCAACTACTGGAAAAAACAGGCAGTGAATTGCCAACGCATGTGATTGCCTGTGTGGGCGGCGGCAGCAATGCGGCAGGTGCTTTCTACCATTTTTTAAATGATGAATCGGTGAAACTGGTAGCGGTTGAAGCAGCCGGTCATGGTATTGATACGGGCATGAGTGCGGCCACAACGCAACTTGGCACGCCGGGCATTTTACATGGCAGTAAAAGTCTGCTGATGCAAACGGCAGATGGGCAGGTGATAGAACCGCACAGTATTTCAGCGGGGCTGGATTACCCGGGCATTGGTCCGTTACATGCACATCTTTATAAAAGTGGCCGTGGAATATTTATGAGTGCAACAGATGATGAGGCTTTGCAGGCTGCTTTTTATGTGAGCAAAACTGAAGGAATTATTCCAGCATTGGAAACCGCTCATGCGTTTTCGGTGCTTGATAAAATGAATTTTAATAGCAGCGATGTGGTAGTGATTTGCCTTAGTGGGAGAGGAGATAAGGACCTGGCTACTTACATGAAATACTTATAACGATGGAACAGGTAGAAATAACGATGCTGCCTTTTACTGATCAACTGGCCCAGCATTTCACTGACTTGAATACTGCCTGGCTGCAAAAATATTTTGTTGTGGAGGCTATTGATGCAGCCATGCTGAAAGATCCTGAAAGTTATTTTATTGATACAGGTGGGCATATTTATTTTGCGGCGGTCGCAGGCAATATTGCTGGTACTTTTGCGCTGCTGAAAACGGCTGAAAAGGGCGTGTATGAGTTATCTAAAATGGCGGTTTCTGATAATTACCAGGGGCATAAGATCGGAAATAAAATGATGGCTTTTTGCATTGAGAAGGCTGCGGAACTTGGAGCCGGGAAGATAATTTTGTATTCCAACACCATCCTGCTGCCTGCCATTCATCTGTACAAAAAATACGGATTTAAAGAAGTGCCGATATTGCATTCCGACTATAAGCGATCAAATATTAAAATGGAATTGGAAATATTGTAATTGTAAATTATGAACATGAAATACCTGGTGCTTTTTGTTATTGCCGGCTGGCTTTCTTCCTGCAGCGATGCTTTTATAAACCATGAACTTAAGTTTGAAAAAGCTGGTGAATGTGGCAGCGAAATAACCCCAATCAATGTAACTTCTAACGTGAGCGGGGAACGGTACGAATTTACCGATTGCCTGGATGCAGATTTTGATGGTAAGAATTATAAAGTGGAAAGGGCAGGTGATAGCCTGATCGTTAGTTTTCCAAAATCATCGGCAACTAAATCTTCATTTAAGTTAACACTTGATATTGATGCAAAGCCTTTGTACCGGCACATTTTGCTGGATGGGAGGGAGGTGCTGGTGGGAAGGAGTGAGTGAGTGGAATGATCTATTTATAAAAGTTGTTTGGGTGTCATCTCAAATTCGTTGTGGGCAGCAAAAAAAGTCAGAATTCACTCAGCCTCTGACCTCACCCCAACTCCTCTCCTTGAGGAGAGGTGCTTATGTACGCAGTTGGTATTTGTAATTTGTAAATTGTTCTTTATGCCAGATTTTAACAACAATCTTCACAACAATGCCGGTCCGTCTACTTATGAGATGGGAAGAATTCTCCGCCAGGTGCAGACAAAAGCTGAAGAGATATTGTGGCCCTCTCCTCAAGGAGAGGGGCCGGGGGTGAGGTTGAAAAGGCCAATGCACTTTTACTTCATTAAGCTCTAATGAAGTAAAATATAAAACTTTCAACCTTCCTTTCACCTCATCCCAACCTTCTCCTTGAGGAGAGGGGCTAAAAACAAACACATGAACCGCATTACTTCCTTCTTCCTCCAAAAGCAAAAAAAAGTCCTCAATATTTATTGCACCGCAGGTTTTCCGCAATTGAACTCTACAACAGAAGTTTTAACCGCATTACAAGCCAATGGTGCCGATCTCATTGAAATCGGCATGCCCTACAGCGATCCGCTGGCAGACGGAGAAGTGATACAGGCAAGCAGTACCGTAGCCCTGAGTAACGGCATGTCAATAGCCATTCTTTTTGAGCAATTAAAAAATGCAAGGCAGTCTATTAACGTGCCACTGATATTAATGGGCTATATGAATCCGGTGCTTCAATATGACATAGAGAAATTTTGTGCCGATGCAGAAAAAGTGGGCATCGATGGCATCATCCTGCCCGACCTGCCCATTCATGAATTTGAAACAATCTATCAGCCGCTGTTTGAAAAACACCACCTCAATTTCATCTTTTTAGTAACACCAGAAACCAGTGAAGAACGCATCCGGAAAATTGATGCACTTAGCAGCGGTTTTATCTATGCAGTTTCATCTTCAGCCACCACCGGCAACAGCAAACCAATAGAAGCACAGGGAGACTATTTTAAAAAATTGCAGGACATGCAGTTGAAAAACCCCATCCTGGTTGGCTTTGGCATCAACAGTAAACAAACATTCCAGGCAGCCTGCACATACACTAACGGCGCTATTATTGGCAGCGCTTATATCAAGGCTTTACAGCAAAATAACAACGTAGCCGCCACTACAAAAGAATTCTTAAATAAAATACTTGACTGATGCTTTTCGGTAAAATGAATTATTTTGCAACCTCAAATATTTTTATGAAAAAGCTGTTATGGATATTGTTGCTGGCACCTGCCTTCAGCATAGCGCAAACGAAAGCTAAAAAAGTTATAAAGCCAGCCGCAACAACGGTTAAACAGGTGGAAGGCTTTACCATTGAAGGTGATGTAACCGGCTTTGCAGAGGGTACTGCTATCTCACTTTTAAACGGACAAACCGGTGCTCCTGAATCTGAATCCACCATAAAAGGCAATCATTTTTCTTTTAAAGGAAAGGTAAACGGGCCCGAATTCAAGATCATTTTCGCAGAGAAAAAACCTCCCTATCTTACCTTGTTTCTAGACAATAGCCAGGTAACAGTAAAAGGAGATAAAGCGTCATTTGACAAAGCAGTTGTAACTGGTTCGGCAACCCATAAAGATTTTGAAAAGTTGAATCAATCTCTTGCGCCCTACCTTACCGCTTTTGGCGAAAATGCACCCCGTGATCCGGCTGCAATAGCAGGTGCACTAAGGGTTACAGAAGATTTTGTAAAAGAAAACCCAGGTTCATTTATCACGCCGCTGGCCGTTATCCGCCACAGCCAGTTAATGGATGATCCATTTAAAACGGAAGAATTATACAACATGATGTCAGCACCGGTAAAATCTTCGGTGTTAGGCAATTTTGTAGCGCAGCAGGTCACAGATGGTAAGCGCAATGCCATCGGAACAGTGCTGGCCGATTTCACCCAGTCAGATACGGCGGGCAAACCAGTGTCCCTTTCTTCACTCCGGGGCAAATATGTACTCATCGATTTTTGGGCCAGCTGGTGCAGACCATGCCGCCAGGAAAATCCAAATGTGGTAGCGAACTTCAACAAATTCAAAGATAAGAATTTTACTGTTTTGGGGGTGTCGCTGGACAAGGCAAAACCAGCCTGGATCGACGCCATAAAAATGGATGAACTCTATTGGTCGCAGGTAAGTGATTTGCAGGGTTGGAGCAATTCCGTTGCCCAGCAGTTCCAGATACAGAGCATTCCTCAAAATTTTCTTATCGATCCAACAGGGAAAATAATAGCAAAGAATTTACGTGGCCCGGCTTTAGAGCAAAAGCTGATTGAGTTGCTGCAGTAATTGAAATATACATAAGTCTTTAAAGCTTTACCCGGCATGATGACCTGTCACGATTTTTCGGGAGTCACTCCCTTGTACGGCATGCCCTCATGGAGTTTTTGCCAAACAATCATTAATTCGTCTCTCAATAATCACCGGTAAATTATTCGCTTTAATTGATCACTAATTTTCCAATTATGCTGAACTTCTTTCCTGCTGCAACTTCTATACTTCCGCCTGCGCTTATTGATTGCACTACATTCAATAAACATTCGCCGGCAGCATCCGGATCAATAATAATTTTTGAGCCCGCCGGCAACAAGGCCGGAGGTTTTGTATTATTAAGCCAGTTAATTGCTTCATTCCAATTGCCGTTTCCTGTAAAAGTATAAGTGGTGCCAGGTGAACTGCACATCACATAATTCAGGTTCTCCCAAATTTTATTGCATAGTGTAAATAGCACTTCACTGCCGTCCGTAGGTGTTTCACCCATCCTGATCACCACCAATCCTTTAGAAGGTGCAATGCTGATGAGCTGGCAGTTTTTACCAATCGCAGCATACATATCATTCGGCGCCGCCGGTGCGTACGGCCCCGGAATAACGATTTGTGATCCCGGCACCATAAAAGATGATTTGCCATTCAGCCACCACAAATAACCATAAGAATTATTGTAAGCCTGGGAGGTGTTCAGCGATAGCCTGATGTAGCTTGTATCTTTCAATAAACTGTCAGTTCCCCAGATACAATTGTTTTGGTACAGCAGGCCAAACCTGGCCATGCTACGGGGTTTGCTGTAAAATACATTATCGTAACCGAAAGTAAGCCAGGTACCGGTAATACCTGTTTTGTTTTTTAAAACGAGTTGTGTGTAAACGTTGATGTTTTGCCCGGTGGCCGCTTCCAGTACTTTCTCTAGCAGTGTGTATGGAGCGTTATGATAAGCCCACCGGGTACCTGCCGCTGCCTTATAAAGCAGACAAGTGTTATCAGTACAATGATTGTCCGGCACGCCGTCATCGAGCCCTGTACTCATTGAAATTTGGTTGAGGATCTTAATATTGGCTTCCTGCGCCGGAGTACAGCTTGTCCAGGAATTGCCGAGATAAGTGGAAGAAGCATCAGTCAGCGCAAGCTTACCTGTTTCTTTTGCCTTGCCCACTAAAAATGAGGTCATTGATTTTCCTGCTGATGCCCAGTACCAAACGCTGTCTTGTGTAAAACCGTCAAAGTATTTCTCCAAAACTATTTTGCCATCTTTTAAAACTATAAATGCTTTGGAGTTTTGATAATTCAAAAAACTGTAGAGGGAATCAACCCTGTCTGTACACCATCCAAGGCTGGCCGGTGAGATGGTATCCCATGCAGCTGTGCTGCTTAATGGCGGATAGTATAGGTTTTGTGATTGAAGTTTGCCAGTAAAAGGAAGGGTGAGCAATAACAGTAAGTATAATCTCATTTCAGCAGTTTGTTTTGGGTTGAGATACAAAAAAACGTAAAAGGTTTAGAAGCTTGCCAATGTTTTTAGTTCGTTAATAAGTTGCAAGAGCAAGATGCCAAATGTATGTGGATGAAAGCCCGCCTGACTCAAGGGCAGGGATTGCGACGCAAGGATGCTGCTATGAAAAACAAATGCTGGTATCAAAAGAAGAACGATGTTGTTTCAACACAATCCTGCTTTTTACCTTTTAAAAATTGGGAATTAAAATAAATCCTTGTTTACAAATCAATCCCCCTATATTTGCATTGTGATTATAGCTCAATTGAGCAAATTTGTTTTTAGTTAGATTCAATTTTTTACTCCTCCAACGTATTAGTTTTCTCTTCTTAAAAATCTCCGTTAGTTAGCATCACAGGTATTTTATTTAATTAATTTTTTATTTTAAGAACATGAACATTTACGTTTCAAATTTGAGTTTCAACACAAACGATGCTGAGCTTAACGAATTATTTTCAGCTTATGGCGAAGTATCTTCTGCCAAAGTAATTATGGACAGAGAATCAGGCCGCTCACGTGGTTTTGGTTTTGTAGAAATGCCAAACGATGCAGAAGGAAAAGAAGCAATGACAGCCCTTAACAACAAAGAGGTTGAAGGAAGAGCAATGTCTGTTTCTGTAGCAAAAGAAAGAGAAGAAAGAAGTGGTGGAAGCCGCGGTGGATACGGTGGCGGCGGTGGCCGTAGCAGCGGCGGATATGGTGGCGGTGGTGGCCGTAGCAGCGGCGGTGGTGGAAACAGGTGGTAATCACTTTCTAACACATATTTAAAAATGGAGTACGGGCAACTGTATTCCATTTTTGTTTGGTACCATCACTATTTGGATCAAAACTGGTAAAAATGTTCCGTGGTTTTAAAGGAAACAAAAGAACTAACTGAAACAGTGTATATTGTTGTGCCATAAAAAAATTAATAATGATATATCAAAAGATTGCTTCTGTAGTGCTCTGTTCTATTTTATTTGTTGCCTGTAAAAATAATACCAGCGAGCCACAGACAGCTGCTGCGTCTTCCTCAACCGAATCCTGGTCGATGCAAAATTTTGTAAAGGTCGACAGTCTTAACCCCATACTCACGCCATCAGCCAATGAAAAATTTACTTGCCCGGTTACAAGAAAAGTAGTTGCATGGGATGAACGAAATGTGCTGAACCCTGCTGCAGTGGTAAAAGATGGAAAGGTATACATGATTTTCAGGTCGCAGGATACAGCCATGACGTCAAGACTTGGACTGGCTGTAAGTGAAGACGGATTGCATTTTACCAAACAGCCTGAACCAATATTTTATCCTGCAGAAGACAGTATGAAAAAATATGAATGGAAGGGCGGGGTGGAAGATCCGAGGGTTGTAGAAGCTGCGGACGGATCTTATGTGCTGACCTACACATCTTACGACGGCAAAACAGCCCGGCTTTGCCTGGCTACTTCAAAAGATTTGCAGCACTGGACAAAACAGGGCCTTGTTTTAAAAGAAGCCAAATACAGAGACACTTGGTCAAAATCCGGAGCTATTGTGGTAGAAAACAAAGATGGAAAAATGGTGGCAGTAAAGATCGCCGGCAAATACTGGATGTATTTTGGCGACACTAATTTATTTATTGCAACTTCAGATGACCTGATTAACTGGAAGGTGGCTGAAAATGAAGAATCCAAAAAGATGATAGAAGTGTTGCACCCGAGGATGGGTTATTTCGACAGCAGGTTGGTTGAACCCGGGCCTTTTGCCATGCTGAAAAAAGAAGGAATAATGTTGATCTACAATAGCAGTAACGCAGCAAATTTTAATGATACTTCATTATCAAAATTTACCTACAGCGCAGGCCAGGCTCTATTTGACAAAAACCAGCCATATAAATTAATTAGCCGCACAGAAAATTCATTTATCAAACCCGACAAACCCTATGAAAAAATTGGTGAAGTAAATGAAGTATGCTTTGTAGAAGGACTGGTGTATTTTAAAAATAAATGGTTTCTGTATTATGGCACTGCAGATTCAAAGATTGCTGTTGCAGTGCATGATTGATCTACTTTTTTATAAACTCATTATCAACCAACCAATCCGTTAATCTTTGTGGCCAGCTGTGAATAGATTGCAGCGCCGATCTTTTGCCCATATTGAATGCATGGTTGCCTTTAGCATACAAATGCATTTCAGTTTTTACAGCTGCCTTCCGGTAAAGTTGCACCAGCTTCACAAGTGGTTCGGAACAGCATTCATCATCATTGGCTGCCACCATAAAAAGGGGTGGTGCATTACTGCCGATATTATCTTTTACAACCAACGGCCCCGGGTAAACCAACATCAAAAAATTAGGCTTGCTGTTTTGCTTATCAACTGCATCTGGCTTTACAGGTTTCTGTTGGTATTCATCAAAAGCCACCCAGCCTGCCAGTTCCCCGCCGGCAGAAAATCCCATCAGGCCAATACGACTGGTATCTAAATTCCATTGAGTTGCGTGCTGCCGCACCAGCTGTACAGCCCTGCGTCCATCTGTGGCAGCATCTTCAGGCTTGTAAGGTGAATTGTCTTCTCTGAACAAACGATATTTCAACACAAATGCAGTTACTCCAATGCTATTGAAATACTCAGCGGCCTCTTTGCCCTCGGCTGTTATCACCAGCTTGTTGTGGCCGCCGCCCGGGCATATAATTACCGAAGTTCCGTTTGCTTTTTCCTTTGCAGGCAGGTACACCGTCAACGACGGGTTGTTGATATTTTTTACCCAATAGTCTTTGGCTTCTTCAGCCTCATCCTTCCGGTTTTCAAAACCTGGAGCACCGTTCGCCCAAAGGTGTATTACCTGGTTGGTGTCTTGTGCAAAGGAGATTTTTACAAGCAGGGAAAAAATAATAGTTATGCATTTTATTATTTTCATAATCATTTTTAAAAATACCAGAACAGTTCAGCGTTTGTCAAAGCAAAATATTTTTATTTAAAAACATCTGTGTTGCTAACAAAAGCAATCCGCTTACTGTCGGGGCTCCAGGATGGTGTGTTGATGGTTCCCTGGCCACCGTATAAATGAGCAATAACCCTTGCTCCACCGCCATTCACCGGCATCAGCCGCAGCATAACTCTTTTATAAAAAGGATGATCAAGTGGTGACACGGAAGGTGGAAAAGAAATAATTGTCATCCATTTTCCATCTGGCGAAATGTGCGGAAACCAGTTATTGTATTCATCAAAAGTAAGTTGCTCCTGGTTGCTTCCATCAGGCTTCATGCGCCAAATTTGCATGGTGCCAGTTATGGTAGAATTGAAATAAATGTATTTGCCATCGGGAGAATATTCCGGTCCGTCAGCCAATCCTTTTTTATTAGTAGTCAGGGCTACTTCCGGCCCGCCACTGATACTTTTTTTATAGATGTTAAACACCGGGCTGGCAGCAAGTCTTTTCGCCGTATAAACTACCTCTTTTCCATCCGGACTCCAGCCATGTAAATAAGATGGAGTACTATCGGTAACCAATATTGACTCACCGCCGGTTAAGGGCAAATAGTAAACAGTAGAACCTCCTTCCGTCATGCCATCCCTGTGAGATGATATGCCCAGCATTTTACCATTGAAAGATATGACGTGGTCGTTGTTATTTCTTTTTGCATTGCCGGTATTCAGCATTTCCGGTGTGCCACCTTCAACGGGGATGGTGTAAATACTGCCACCCTGGTTAAAGAGTAATTTTTTGCCATCGGGCATCCAGTTGGGAGCTTCAAAACGGGTGGCATTTTCATAAATTATTTTTCGCTTGCCATCAAATACATTCACTGTCTCCAGCCGGTTAAACAAAACGCCATCTTTGTAACCATCATACTTGTCTGAAGCAGGTTTATCTATCCTGACATTCCATGCCGTTGCCTCTTCCTGCACGGCCGGATTGTGACTTGAAACAAAAAGGCCGGCAAATGCTTCGTCAGGCATGTCGATTTTATCGGTCCTGCCCACCTCCTGTAACGGCTCACCAAAATTGGCCATCCGCATAATAAACATTTTGCCACTTCTTTCCAGCTGAAGTACTTGTGCTCCTTTCTTCACCGCAAAAATTTCATCTTCCGGGTCTCTCATAAATGCTCCACGCAATGTTCGCCATTGCAGTGCTACTAATCCGTCGCCATGCAATACAGCGCTCATGTGAGCTGCATCTTCCTGCTCAGAAGCTCTCACCATCCAGCCAATTTTTCGATGAGGATCTTTGCCATCACCAATCAGTTCTACGCTGGCTGTTAAAATAAAATCTCCCTTTACCTTGTTGTATGCATAATGAAACTCATCCCTGTTGAACCAAACATTGTAACCGCCTGCCTTTAGAAGGTAGGCTTGTGTGGGTTCATCATACACGGCAGATCCTTTTACAGCAGGGTTACCAATGTCTTTGTGTTGTTGAAAAATTCCAACTGCAGTTGTTTGTGCGTTTGCAGTAAAGAAAAAAAACAGTGCAGCGGCAAGCAATTTGTATTTCATGGCAGTGGTGAATGGTGAGTGGTCAATTGTGAATGGCGAGTAGTGAATAACCAATATTTTAAATGTTCAATAATCAATTTTCAATGTTCAATACTCAAGTTAAAATACAATGTTTTTTTCATTTAAAAACTACTTGGTAAGTGTTGAACATTGAGCATTTGCTTTTATCATTCAACAATCATTTTTTGACTAAATATTTCAAATCTATAATCACTTGAAAATTGTTTATTGAGCATTGATTATTGATTATTTGACCTTGCCTGCATTTTGTACTTTTACCCCTGCTCCAGCTTTCACCTGCCTTTATGCCCTTTGGGGCCGGGGGCTTTTAAATCACTCCCTTCTTCAACAACTCCACCGCATGGTTCGCTGCCCTTGCCGTCATTGCCATATAAGTGAGCGATGGATTTTGGGTGGAAGTGGAAGTCATACAAGCACCGTCCGTTACAAAAACATTCGGGCATGCATGCAATTGGTTCCAGGCATTTAGCAAAGATGTCTTCGGATCTTTACCCATGCGTACGCCGCCCATTTCATGAATGTCGAGGCCGGGAGCCTGTTTGCTATCGGTGGCTTTGATATCTGTAAAACCAGCCTTCTCAAACATCTGTGTAAATTGTTCTGTAAAATCTTTGATCATTTTTTCATCGTTATCATCATACGATACAGAAAAATTTAACAGCGGCATGCCCCATTCATCTTTTTTGTTTTTATCAAGATTTACAAAATTTGTTTCCTTGGGAATGGTTTCTCCCATGCACTGACTGCCTACATTCCATGGCCCCAAAGGTTTGGAAGTATCCAATAAAGCAGCTTTTAATTCTTCACCCGTTAAACCATCTGTGTTTACGCCACCGCCATACCTGCCTGCACTAAAAGTAGTGGCATAGCCACGAAGAAAATCAGTTTCCTGTTTATACACATTCCTAAACCTGGGGATGTAGGCGCCTGTTGGTCTGCCGCCTTCAGGTTTGCTGTCCATCATGCCTTCATATTTCGCAGAGATCCTTGCCCGGTAATTGTGGAAGGCAAAATATTTTCCGAGTAAGCCGCTATCATTTCCCAGCCCGTTGGGAAAACGTTTGGAAGTGGAGTTGAGTAAGATGAGGTTGGTATTAACAGCTCCTGCATTTACAAATATTACTGGTGCAAAATACTCCGTTACCTGCTTAGTAATACTGTCAATAATCCGTACACCGCTTGCCTTTTGTTTTGCTTCATCATAAATGATAGAATGCACAATGGCATTAGTCCGCATGGTGAGGTTACTTGTTTTAAGGGCCCACGGAATGGTGGTGGAATTGGCATTAAAATAGCCGCCAAACGGACAACCCCGCTGGCATAAATTTCTTGCCTGGCACTGGCCCCGTCCCTGTTCTAAATGTATGGGCTGTGGTTCTGAAAGGTGAGCACAGCGGGCATAGATTACATGCCTGTCTTTATAAGTTTTTGACAACACATCCTTAAAATGATTCTCCACACAGGTAAGATCCCAGGCTGGTAGAAATTCACCATCCGGTAATGTATCAATGCCATCTTTATGGCCGCTGATTCCAGCGAATTTTTCAACATAACTATACCAGGGGGCAATGTCTTTATAACGGATCGGCCAGTCAACCGCAAAGCCATCCCGTGCCGGACCTTCAAAATCAAAATCGCTCCAGCGCTGTGTTTGCCTTGCCCACATGATGCTTTTGCCGCCTACCTGGTAACCACGAATCCAGTCGAATGGTTTTTCCTGTACATAAGGATGCTCCGTATCTTTTGTAAAAAAATGCATGGCATCTTCCCTGAAGGCATAACACCGGCTGATCACAGGATTGTCTTTTGCAATGGCATAAGGCACCTGCCCCCGGTGTTTAAATTCCCAGGGAAGCATATTGGTGGTGGGATAATCTTTCAGGTGCTTTACATCACGGCCACGTTCCAGCACCAGCGTCTTTAATCCTTTTTCACAAAACTCTTTTGCAGCCCAGCCGCCGCTCATGCCGCTGCCGATTACGATAGCGTCAAATTTATTGTTGGTGTCTCCCATAATTTGTTGAATATTTTAAACCGCTTTTTACCTTCTTGTTTCCGTGGCTTACACTTTCACACAACCTTTAAATCCCGGCCCCGGAACCATCTTGTATTTTCTAATATCCGTCATGTATTGTTTGGAACCCGTAAAGCATTGTACAGTGTAGCGTTTTACTGTGCCATAAAAATGCTGTACATCTTCAGGAATATCTTTTTTTGCTTCCAGCGCTGTTAGCAGCGATTTCTTTTGCGCCGGTGTAAAAGAAGAAAAAATTTGTCCTGATTTATCATGGCTGAGTTTATCAAAACCCTTCATGCCGGTAATGAATTTCTGCTGGTCTTCCGGGCTGTTGCAATCATCCACCATGGTGAGTACAAACTCATGTGCCTTAAGATCGGAGGCACTTATGAAATTATTTGTTTTAGGAATGATGGCTTCAGAAAGCGCCGCCAGCATTTTTTCCTGCGAAGCAGTAAGAGGAATATTTTTTAACGCAAGGGTACTTTTTTCATCATGCATACAAGACGGCAAAAGTGCAGCACCCGCTGAAACTAACACAATATTCCGTAAGGCAGTTCTCCTGTTCATGTAGCTGTTATTTTAATTGTGGGTTGAATATACAATTTTACCGGCGATGAATTTTATTTTTCAGGTGGTCTTTCTCAATGTAAACCTATGAGGTTTGGCAGAAAGCCTTTTGTAATATGGAAGCCTCAATAAACCTCATAGGTTTATGCCAGTTCAATAACGCAAAGCCCCCAGATAGCTCATATTCTCTTTCATACTTTCAAAAGGCGTATTTGCGTATTCTTCCTGTTCTATAAAAAAATATTTTAAACCGGAAGCCTTGCTGTTCTGCAGCATCTTCAAAATATTAAGACCGCCCTTACCAAATTCGGTGCTGTGCTTTTTCTCCAGGTTCATATCTTTTAAATGCCAGAGCGGAAAACGGCCGGGGTATTTCGTGAAATATTTTATGGGATCATTACCCGTTGCAACCACCCAGCCAAGATCCATTTCCATGTGTACTAAATTAGCTTCAGTATTATCTAATAATGTATCGTATAACACAGCACCATCATGACTTTCAAATTCATAATCATGGTTATGATAGCCAAATTTCAGGTTCAGTTTTTTACAGTCTTCACCTGCTTTATTAAAAGCTTCAGCAGTCTTTTTATAATTATCTGTAGTTTGTCCGTTGGTGGGCATGGAAGAGCAAATAACATATTCCTGGCCAGCCTCTGCTGCGTCCTGCATGGTTTGCTGCCATTTATCATTCAAGCCGACGTGGCCGCTCCGGAGCGTCATCCCAAGATCTTTACAGATCTTTTTCATTTCGCCCGGCTTTAACCCATAATAGTAGCCTTTGGGGCTCCCGGCAGATTCAATTTGTTTTATGCCCAGGGCAGCAATGCGTTGCAAGGTACCGGTGGCATCCTCCAGCATTTCTTTTCTAAAAGTGTACAATTGTACACCCGGATTTTTTACATTTTTAAAGGTGGTAGTAAATGATGGCAGCACAACCGAACCCAGTGCAAGGGCTCCGGTGGTGGCTAAAAAATTGCGTCTGGATTGCATGATATTGTTTTTTATATGGCAAGAAAATATTACTGCATTTTAATTCATCAGCACAGCTTCAATAGCAGTTAATTCATCTGCCGCAAATGCAAGGTTTTTTAACGAAGCAAGGTTGTCATCCAGTTGTGTAACCGAACTTGCGCCGATCAGAACAGAGGTGATGCGTTTGTCCTTCAGTAGCCAGGCAAGGGCCATTTTCGCCAGTGTCTGGTTGCGCTGTTGTGCAATCCCGTTCAGTGATTTTATTTGAGCCAGCCTTGCATCTGTAAGATCTGTAGCTTTCAAAAATACTGCTTTTGCCGCTCTTGAATTTTCGGGGATTCCGTTTAAATAACGGTTAGTCAGCATACCCTGGGCAAGGGGTGAAAATGGTATACAGCCAACGCCGGTTTCTTCCAGCACATCGAGCAGGCCGCCTTCAACCCATCTTTCAAACATAGAATATTTTGGTTGATGAATAAGACAGGGCGTGCCAAGTTGTTGCAGAATCTCGATGGCTTTTTTAGCCTCTGGTGCCTGGTAGTTGGAGATGCCGGCATACAAAGCCCGGCCACTTTTTACAGCGGTGTCCAATGCCATCATCGTTTCTTCTAATGGTGTGTTAGGGTCTGGGCGGTGAGAGTAAAATATATCAACGTAAGGCAGTTGCATTCTTTTCAAACTCTGATCTAAACTTGCCAGCACATATTTTCTTGAACCCCATTCGCCATAGGGGCCCGGCCACATATCATAACCTGCCTTGGAGGAGATAATCAATTCATCCCGGAGGTTTCCGGAAAAATCTTTTTTCAAAATCCTGCCAAAATTTTCTTCTGCACTGCCGGGAACCGGGCCATAATTATTGGCAAGATCAAAATGAGTTATACCGCAATCAAAAGCCCTGCGGATAATGCTGCGGCCATTTTCAAAATTATCTACAGAGCCGAAGTTATGCCATAAACCAAGGGAGATAGCCGGTAATAAAATACCGCTGCGGCCGCAACGGTTATACTTCATCGTATCATAACGGGAAGAAGAAGGAGTATAAGTCATAGTTGATAGTTAATAATTGATAATTGATAATTTGTTTTACCCGTGATCTCTGCTAAAAGGAAATGTTCAATTTTCAATGCTCAAGCAGCAATCCTTAATCAGAATGAAGCCCGCTTTTTAATTCAATGAAAATTGAGCATTGAACATTGATTAATGAGCATTTGCATTGTGATGAACGATGAACCATCACCATGAAATCTTCAAACACCAAACCGTAAACCGCCCACTACGCTTCCGCAGCATCATACACCACTACCTTAGCCCACAGGTGTCCGTAGTTTTTTATAAATGCCTGGTGAATGGCGTGGTCCTGGTAAACTTTCTGACCGGCCGTATCATCAAAGAACATTAGTTCCGAAACTTGCCAGCTTGTATCCACCACATCTCTCTTTTCTGTGCTCGCCAGCACACCCACATGCAGCTTACGGATTGTTTCAATGGCTGACAGTGTTTTTACACCTTCAACCAGTTTGTCCCTGTCTTCAACAGAGTCCGGATTCTTTAACCAAAAAAATACATGGTGTACCAATTGCTTTTTATTTTCTGTCATATGTATGGGAAATGCTGCTGCGGCTGCACCAACTGTAATAACCGCAGCTGTAGTTAAAATGTTCTCCGCCTGATTTTTTTCATGGCTTTATGTTAGAAGGGTAAAAATACAATAAGGATTTTATTTGCGGACGAAGAATATTCCGACTTGTAGTTGCCTTATTTCGTATTCAAATAATTCAATCTTTTATAAAATTTGCTTTCCTGGATTTGAATCTGAAATGTAACCAGACCATTCAAATTTTATTAATAGCTTTACCGGCTGTTCGCTAATTACAAATGGAAATCGTGAATTCAAGGAATATTTTGTTGCTGCTGCTGTTGATTTTTTCCGGGGGAAAAAGTTTTGCATTTTCGGATAATGATAGTTTACTGAAGGAGTTGAACAAACTTATACCTGAAGCCGCAAAATACGAAACCCAGAAACTAAAAAGAATTGACGGACTAAAGTTGGTGGCTGCAACAACTGCGAGGGCAGATAAAATTCAGCAATACAATATATACCTCCAAATATTTGAAGAATATAAAACCTTCAACTACGACTCTGCGTTTTTGTTTATAAATAAATTAACCGCCGTCAGCAGCGAACTGAACGATCCTGTAAAAGCCACCCAGGCATAGCTTGGGTTAAGTTTCATATTGCTCTCTTCAGGCATGTTTAAAGAAACGTTTGAGTCGCTGAATACCATTGACATTACAAGCGCCCCCGATAGTATCAGGGCAAATTATTACACCCTGCTTGGCCGGCTGTATTACGATCTGGCAGATTATGACGGAGATAATTATCACCGGTCGCTGTATGCAGAAAAAGGTAAAAATGCAATGGATTCAGCCTTAAAATTCTACCCTGACATTTCGTTTGATTACCAGTATTTCAACGGGCTTAGAAACTTAAAGGCAGAAAATATGGAGGTTGCCAAACAAAGCCTGGAAAAGCTTCATAAAAACATGCGTCTCAGCCTGCATGAAATGGCGCTTGTAACCTCCACCCTCAGTCGTATCTATACAACAAACAATCAAATGGAACAGGGCATTGGGCTGTTGATGGAAGCGGCTATTGCAGATATTAAATCCTCCACCAAGGAAACAACTGCCCTGTACAACCTGGCCAATATCTTTTATGAAAAAAATGATTTAAAGAATGCGGCATTGTATGTGCAAAAGGCAAATGAAGATGCCGTGTCTTACGGTGCCCGGCAGCGAAAGGCACAAATAAATCCTTTGTTGCAGCTGATACAAAATCAAAAAATAATTAGTGTGGAGCAGCAGCGAAAACAGTTGCTGATCTTTACCGCCATCATCAGTTTTTTCCTGTTGCTGGTAATTGCATTTGCCATCATTATTTTCAGGCAGGTAAAAAAATTAAAGATCATACGGGCAAAACTGATTGAAGCAAATGAGCAGCTATCTGCCGCTAATATTGCAAAAGAAACCATCAACCACCGGTTACAAAAAAGCAATGCCCGTTTGCTGGAAGCTGATAAGATAAAGGAAGAGTATATTGGCTATTTCTTCAATTTGGATTCCGAACTGTTTTTAAAAGTTGAAAAATTCCGGAATGCAATTGATAAAAAGATTGCAGAGGAAAAACTGGCAGACATCAAATTCATCGTCAATAAATTCAATTTAAAGGAAGAGAAAGAAGATGTGTTGAAAAGCTTTGACAAAGTGTTTCTCAAACTATTTCCAGATTTTGTATCCATCTTCAACTCGCTTTTTAAAGAGGAAGACCAGATAAAATTAAAAGACGACCAACTGCTCAATACAGAGCTACGCATTTTTGCCCTGATAAGAATGGGCATTACGGAGAATGAAAAAATTGCCCACATCCTCGGCTATTCAGTTAACACTATTTACACCTACAAAACTAAGATCAAAAACAAATCACTGGTTCCAAACGATGCCTTCGAAGAAAAAATAATGCAGCAGGTGCAGGTGGTAAACGGCAACAATCTTTAAGCTGTTTTTTTCTTAATTATTCCACTAATTTTCTGCTGCCAAAAAGCATTTTAAATCAGTTTTTGAAACCTTATGGCCTAAGAGCCGGAAGAAGGAGCCATAATTTTTTAATTTTCATCTATATTATCAAAAACTTGCATCTCTTATAAGTGATTGATTTCCAGTAAGTTAAATTAAAGTATTCCTCCTTTTTTCAACTTGGCTTCTATATTATCCTTTTTATATTTTTTTATCTGCCCAAAAGAATATTTGTTTTGATGATTGCTAAAAGGCCGCTTTTGCCTGATGTTTAATTAGCCTGTTTATAAAGAGATTGCAAGCCACCATGACGATCATTTGCCGTTTAACTGCCAACCATTGTATCACCTGTTTCTCAACCCGAAACATTTCAATTACTGCATTTATATTACCGGAGAAAGATTCTTCTGCAGGCATTTTATACCGCTTTGTCTTCCCCCCAAAAAAAACAATTCACTTAAAATAGCATAAACTAAAAACTATACTGTATGATTAAAGATCGATTACTAAAGCCACTCATTTTATCCATGTTTTTCCTGCTGATGCTGAGCCAGGGCAGGGCGCAAAATAAAACCATCGCCGGAAAAATTACTGATGCACGGGATGGCGCAGGTATTGAAAATGTTACTGTCATTTTAAAGAGTTCAAAGGCTGGAACAAAGTCTGGTGCCGACGGATCGTTTTCATTACCAGTGGTTTCATTACCGGCAACATTAGTTGTCTCTTCAGTAGGTTTCGCCACGCAGGAAATAAATGTGACCTCAACCGAGGCTGTAAATATTACCTTGACAAACTCCAACAATACGTTGAGTGATGTGGTGGTGATAGGTTATGGCACCGCAAGGAAAAAAGACCTCACGGGCGCCATTTCCACCATCTCCAATAAAGACTTAAACCAGGGGCCAATTACCAACCCTTTGCAGCAAATTGCCGGAAAGGCAAGTGGCGTAACTATTACGCAAACCGGTAGTGAACCGGGTACCGGGCCGGGTATCAGGATAAGGGGCATCACTTCGCTGATTGGCGGAAATGATCCTTTGATTGTTGTGGACGGCATCCAGGGAAATATGGATCTGCTGCGGCAGGTTCCACCCAACGAAATTGAATCTGTTGATATTTTAAAGGACGCTTCCGCAACCGCTATTTGTGGTTCCCGTGGTGCGGCCGGTGTGGTGATCATCACTACCAAGAAAAGTAAGATTGGCAAAACATCGCTTGATTATACAGCTTCAGCTTCGCTGGATGTGATTCCTAAAAAGCTGGAAGTTTTAAACGCAACTGAATGGTGGGAGCAGGGTAAAAAGTGGGGTGTACCTGCATCCGCCAATCATGGTTCCAGCACAGACTGGTTTAATATATTAACCCAGGACGGTTACACACAAAACCATTCGCTGGCTTTCGGCGGCGGTGCCAACGGCTTTAATTACAGGGCTTCAGTTTCAGCCATTCTGCAAAAAGGAGTTGTATTGAAATCGAACTTTAAAAATTACATTGGCCGGATACAGGCAACTCAAAAAGCGCTGGAAGATAAATTAACACTGACAATGAATTTAAACAGCAGTGTTACCAACACGCTGGGTAGCCCAAATAGCGTTGGCAGGGCTGCATTTACAAGCAACCTTATCAGCAACAGTTATGTAACAAGGCCAACCGACCCTGTGTATAACGAGGATGGCAGCTACTTTACTGATCCTTCTGTTTTTCAATACATCAACCCTTATGCAGTTGCACAAACAACCGTAAATGAAGGACAAACGAACAATTTGTTCGGTAGCCTCAGAGCCGACCTTGAAGTGGTTAAAGGATTAACTGCCGGATGGTTTGGCAGCTGGAGAAAAGTAGATGCAAGCAATGGGTATTACCTGCCCGCTTTATCAACGGTTACTTATGCGGTTGACAACAACGGCGTTGCGAATGTGGTAACCAACAGGCAGAACGAAAGGCTGATGGACGTAAGCCTTAATTTTAAAAAGACTGCTGGTAATCATAGCCTTGATGCCATTGCGGTTTATGAATGGCAAAACCAGGCTTACCAGGGAAACTTTGCACAATCAAAGGGTTTTATAAATGATATCGCCACCTACAATGCGCTGCAGTTGGGTGATGTTTCTAAAGTGCTGCCGGGTGACATGTCATCTTATAAAAATGACCGTACAATTGTTTCATTTCTCGGCAGAATCAATTATTCTTTTGCCAGCCGTTACCTGCTAACGCTGAGCATGCGGAGAGATGGATCTTCCGTATTTGGTGCCAATCACAAATGGGGAAATTTCCCTTCTGCCTCTGTAGCCTGGAAGCTTACTGAAGAACCATTTATGAAGGATCAAAAAATATTTGATAACCTGAAAATAAGAGCAGGCTATGGCGAAACAGGTAATCAGCAGGGGTTGGGTCCGCAACGTTCATTGCAGCTGGTCGGTTCCTCGGGCATTGCTTATTTTGGTGGTAGCCCCATCACTAATTTTGTGATCACTCAAAACGCCAATGCAGATCTGCAGTGGGAAACGAAACGCCAGACAAATATTGGTGTTGATTTCGG
Organism: Ferruginibacter sp.; assembly: GCA_965247025.1. GTDB lineage: Bacteria > Bacteroidota > Bacteroidia > Chitinophagales > Chitinophagaceae > Ferruginibacter. The sequence goes on from OZ252000.1 coordinate 90,072, forward strand.
AATACTTCACAACAAACTAACAGGTACCATTGAGGCATTTGATGCAACTACTAAAAACCTGTTGTTTAATTACTCAGTTCCACAACCGGCTTACCCTTACGGAACCATCGTCGCCAACGTAGGCAGCCTTTCTAACAAGGGTGTGGAAGCACTGCTGAATTACAAAGCGATTGAAGGAAAAGAACTTACCCTTACTTTCAGCGGAAATGTTTCATTCTTAAAAAATAAAGTATTGGAATTAAGCGGCAGCATCAATGGCGTGCCGCTCAACACAGACTATATTCCATGGGGACCAAACTCTTACCTGATAAAAGGTCAGCCAATCGGCACCTTTAACATTATTAAACATTTGGGTAAAGATGATACCAATTCTGAAACTGTAGTTGACCAGAATAAAGATGGTATTATAGACCAGGGCAGCCGCAGCCCGGACAGGGTTTTAGAAGGCGGTGCATTGCCAACTTACACGTATGCCTTTACGCCGGTTCTTACATTTAAAAACTGGGATCTTTCAATGCTGTGGCGTGGTAGTGGCGGCAATAAAATTTACAACAATTTACGCAGCAGCCTCAGTTTGTTTGAAAGCCTTGGCAAAGGCAATGTATTTAAAAGTGCCATTCCACTCGGGTTGTACACTTCTAAATACGGGTCTGATCTGTGGCTGGAAGATGGCTCTTTCCTGCGGTTTGAAAACGTTACACTCGGCTACCGTTTTAATCTCACCAATGTTAAATACATCTCCGGCTTAAGGGTTTCAGCTACCGGCAACAACCTGGCGCTGTTTACAAAATACACAGGCCTCGATCCGGAACTGAATGTAAGCGGCGGCAATGGTTTCGGCGGCGATGGCGGCATTTATCCACGTACAAGAAGTGTGGCCATTGGCATCAACGTAATTTTTAAATAATTAAATCTTTTTTGAAATGAAAAAAATATTGATCCTTTTATCATGCGTTTTTTTTGCCGGTGCCGGATGTACCAAGGTAGATGAAACGGTTTCTGATAAATATGCAGCAAATGATTTTTACGGCACGGCCAAAGGTGCAGATGTTGCCCTCGCCAGTGTGTATGCACAAGTGCCGGGCAACTGGGATGGAGTTGGCTACGCAGGCGCAGACAGGGGCTGGTATGATTTGAATAATATGTCTTCTGATGAGCAGGTGGTGCCACACCGTACTACTGGTGACTGGGAGTTGGATTTTGCCCGGCTTTACCTGCGCCAGTGGCTGCCAAGTGACGGCTTTATCAACAATACCTGGAACTGGTTGTACAAATCTGTGTTTACCGCTAACCTTGCAATTGACCAGCTGGAAAAAGCAAATGCAGATCCTGCAAAGATTGCAGAAGCAAGGGTGCTGAGGGCATTTTTTTATTACCTGCTCATTGATGATTTTGGTGATGTTCCTTTTTATACAGACAACAGTTTAACGGTAGATAAAATTCCGCAGGCCTCACGTAAAGAGGTGTACGATTTTATAGTAACTGAATTAACCAGCAATGTAGAAAAGCTTTCGCCAACAAGAGGCGGTACCTACTACGGCAGGTTTAACAAATGGGCCGGTTACGCTTTGCTTGCGAAGGTTTACCTTAATGCAGAAGTATATTCCGGTACAGCAAAATGGACTGAATGCATTGCAGCATGCGACAAAATAAGTGAAGGCGGTTTTGTGTTGCACTCCGGTGTGGCTGATGCCAACAATCCGCTTGGGTTTAAATACTTTGAACTGTTCGGCGATGTTTGCCCGGATGATGAAACCATCCTGGCTATTTATACAACAGCAGATATAGTTGGCAGAAATATTTTTACCATAAGTAGTTTGGGTGGAACCGACGGAACAAAGATTGTTGGCGCAGGTGCATGGAACGGGTCGGTTGTTTTAAAAGATTTTGTACAGAAGTTTAGCGATGATGATATCCGCAAAAGGCAGTTTCGGTATGGATCAAACCCTTACGGGCCGCAGCCTGCAGGCTTTATAAACTATTCGCTGGATATTGCAAGTTTAGACAATCCGGGAGCCGAGCCAAACCAGGGAGCCAGGGATCAAAAGTTTTTCCCGGTTACGCCAAAATCGAGTGGTGGTGCTTCTAATGATTTCCCCATTTACCGCTACGCAGATATTTTATTGATGAAAGCTGAGTGCCTCATCCGCAGCGGCGGCGATGCAACGGCTGCCAATAATTTAATTAGCCAGGTAAGACAAAGAGCAGGCCTTACAGCACTTTCCGCTTCGCCAACACTGGATAATATTTATGATGAAAGATGAACTAACATGGGAAGGGCATCGCCGCCAGGATATGATCCGCTTTGGAAAATTTACGAAAGCTCATGGCCTTGCGGCTGCAGTTGATGACCATTATTTGTTGTTTCCAATCCCAACCGCAGCATTAAATACTAACCCATTGTTGAAGCAGAACCAGGGGTATTAATCTTCCATTACTTCAAAATTATTTTTATGAAAAAAATATTGAATTTTAGTTTGTTTGCGGTGCTGGCGATGCTCCTGATTGTCTCCTGTAAAAAATCACCTGAATTAACTTACTTACAAAAGATCAGCTTTCCACCCGTATTAGCAGCCTCTGTTAACAGTGTTGAATTAACAACCGCCAATGATTCAGCAGAGGTAATTAAGTTTAACTGGCCGGCTGTAAAATACAGCATCGATGTGCCGGTTACTTACACTTTGCAATTTGATCTGCCCTCAGATACTTTGGGAGCAAACGGCTGGGCTAACTCAAAGGATTCTGTTGTAGGACTTGATGTGCTGCAGAAAGGTTTTGCGGGTGCAAGCCTCAATGACCTGGCCCTGCATGCATTTGGTTTTACCGCAGGTACAGGATCGTTACTGGCGGTTAGGGTAAAGGCTTATGTGGACAGGCCTGTCTACTCAAATGTGGTAACCGTTACTGTTAATCCGCATACCATTTATGTACCGCCAGTTTCTTCAGTGCTGTACATTCCCGGGGCTTACCAGGGATGGAGCCCGGGCTCAGCACCAACCCTATTTTCGGCAACATCCAACAAAAAATATGAGGGGTATATCAGTGTTAGCGATGCTGGTGGCTCTCAATTTAAAATGACACCGCAGGCAGACTGGACACCCACAGCTTACGGCGACGCAACAGGAACCAGCGGCGATATTATTGTGGCAAATTATGCCGGAGGAAATATGTCTGTAGCAAGCGATGGCTACTATGAACTTACTGCAGACCTGGATGCTAATAAATGGACAGCCACGAAAACAGCCTGGGGTATTATTGGCGATGCCAGCCCCGGAGGCTGGAGCAATGATACACAAATGAGTTATGATGCAACTGGTAAGGTTTGGAAGCTTACCTGTAATATGATAGCTGCCGGTTCATTTAAGTTCAGGGCGAACAATGAGTGGAAAATAGATTTCGGTATTGATGGCTCGGGCAAACTGTTGTATGCCGATAATCCATTTTTGGGCTATACAGCAGGGCTGAATAACCTGTCCGTTCCTTCAGACGGGAACTATACAATTACACTTGATCTGCATGATGCAAGCAATTATACTTACATCCTTCATAAGAATTAATTTCCTGTGAAATAACCTTTGAAACTCCAAAAATAAACCGGTGGTTATTGAATTAGCAATGATCAGTTCCGGCTAAATAGCAGCCCGTCTGTAAGGCTCAAGCCGGGCTGCTATTTTAAAAAATGTATCCTGAAAAATATTTGTTATGAACCAATCACAAATTATAAAGTCAATGAAAAAGAGTTTACTGTTCTTCCTGTCGTTTTTAATATTTGCCTGCTCTAAACCGGCTGTAACTCCAGATCCGGTGCCGCCGGTGACACAACCAACCGACCCGTCACAATATGGCAGTCCTTTTACTGCTGTTCCTTCAGGGCAGGATGCAGTTATTTACCAGGTAAACATGCGGAACTTTAGTGCTACCGGCAATTTTGCAGGTGTAACAGCAAGGCTTGATTCTATAAAAGCATTAGGCGTTAATGTTATTTACTTAATGCCCATTTACCCGGTTGGTTCCCTTAAGGCTGTTAACTCGCCCTACTGCGTAAAAGACTATAAAGCCATTAACCCTGAGTTTGGAACCATTGCAGAATTGCGGGCTGTTATTGATGGCGCTCATAGCAGGAATATGTCTGTGATACTGGATTGGGTTGCCAATCATACCGCCTGGGATAATGCCTGGGTTACCGACAATAAATCATGGTACCTGCAGGATGGAAATGGTAATGTTGTAAGCCCGCCCAACACCGGTTGGAATGATGTGGCGCAACTTAATTTCAACAATACGGAAATGCGGCTGGCTATGATAAAGGCAATGAAGTACTGGGTGTACACAGCAAATATTGATGGCTTTCGCTGCGATTTTTCTGACGGGCCTCCGGCCGATTTTTGGAAGCAGGCAATTGACACGCTCAGAAATATCTCTACCCATAAATTACTGATGCTTGCCGAGGGTTCGAAGAGCAGCAATTTTTCCGCTGGCTTCGATCTTACTTTTGGCTTCGGCTTTTACGGTCAGTTGAAAAGCGTATATGGCGGGCAGTCAGTACTAACCTTAGACGGACTGAACAGTTCTGAATACAATGGAGCAACAGGTAATAAGGCAGTGGTAAGATATATTACCAACCATGATGTAAACAGCTCTGACGGTACACCACTGGAATTATTTGGCGGCACCAAAGGCTCCACGGCAGCTTTTGTAATTGCCGCTTATATGAAAGGTGTGCCGATGATTTATAACGGCCAGGAGGTTGGTAATGCAACAAGGCTCTCTTTTCCTTTTACCAGCACTAAAGTTAACTGGACTGGTAATCACCCGATGGAAGAAGAATACAAAAAGATCATTGCTTTCCGGAATAGCAACACTGCCATCCGAAGTGGAACACTTACCGCTTACAGCAGTGCTGATGTTTGTATTTTCACAAAAACGCAGGGTACAGAAAAAGTGCTGGTAATTGCCAATCTCAGGAATAGTACGGTTAACTATTCAGTTCCATCCGCATTACAAAATACTACCGGGCAGGATGTAATAAATGGCGGCAACCTAGCCTTAACAACACAATTGAGTTTGGCGCCGTACGCCTATTTTATATTGAAATTGTAATGTTACTTCAGCGAATCCATTTTATAAAATAGTAAATGATAACAATTGGTTTATCTCCGGGAATGGGATAAGGGCCGCCCAGTTTAGATGATGATGTGATTCGTTCTATGTGAATGATAGGGGAGTGCATTATAAAAGTTGCCCAATAAGTTGCGGCACAAGTGAGTGACACAACAATGATGCTATGGAAATAGCAGCCGGTCCCCCAAGGATTACTAATAGTAATAATGGCCCAATAAATACTTTTGAAACCATCAACATGAAACCGATCATATTTATACTTGTACTTGTTAGTTGTGTCTTTACAAAAAATAGTATTGCACAAAATGCTAAAACCTTTACCGCCGTCAATAAAAGAGTGAAACTCGACTTTACCGTTAACGCTGCCGGTATTCCGATTTATGCTGTTTCATTTGATGGCAGGCCCGTGATACTACCTTCCCGCCTTGGCTTTGAGATTGCTGGCATTGCAGCAGACAGTAATTTTGAAATTATAAATACAGCATCCAGGCAGGTTGATGAAACCTGGAAACCAGTTTGGGGAGAGGTAAGCAGCATCAGGAACCAGTACAACCAGCTCACCATTAACTTAAAACAAAAAGGTGGCAAGGGGCTGCTGTTGAATATAATTTTCAGGGTGTTTGCAGAAGGTGTCGGCTTCCGGTACGAATTTCCTTTGCAGCCGGATATTACTTTTTTTGTTGTAACAAAAGAAAATACTGAGTTTAATTTAACCGGTGATCACAAGGCTTTTTGGATTCCCGGAGATTTTGACAGCAACGAATATTTGTATAGCACCACCAAAATAAGTGAAGTAGATGCCTGGAAATTCCCCATCATTTCCGGTAGAACTTTTAAGGAAAATATTCCGGATCAGTATGCCGTACAAACACCGCTGATGTTAAAAACAGCCGATGGTTTGTACATTAATATTCATGAAGCAGCGTTGATCAATTATCCCTCTATGGAACTGCATGTAAACCGGAGTACATACGGTTTATCCAGTTACCTTGTGCCGGATGCAATAGGAAACAAAGCTTACCTGCGTACACCTGCCAACACGCCCTGGCGAACCATCATTGTGAGTGATAAAGCCGCTGACCTGCTGGCTTCTAAAATGATCCTGAACCTCAATGAACCTTCGGTTGTAAAAAATACCAGTTGGATTAAGCCAATGAAGTTTGTTGGTGTTTGGTGGGAGATGCAATCTGGTTTAAGCAGCTGGAGTTACACAGACAATCCTGATGTATTAACGCCAAAAGGAACGGTGATACCTCACGGTCATCATGGAGCCAACACCGCCAATGTAAAACGCTATATTGACTTTGCAGCAGCCAACGGTATTAAAGGTGTTTTAGTGGAAGGCTGGAACAAGGGCTGGGAGGAATGGACCGGCAACTGGAACGAAGAGAATTTTGACTTTGTAACACCATATCCTGATTTTGATGTTGCCGCCATAGCTGCTTACGCAAAAAGCAAAGGTGTACAAATGATCATGCACAATGAAACGGGCGGTAGTGCTGCAAATTATGACCGGCAGATGGATACCGCTTTTCGTTTTATGAACAGGTATGGTTACCCTGCTGTTAAAACAGGTTATGTTGGTAACATAATGCCGAAGGGCGAACATCACGATGGTCAGTGGATGGTGAACCACTACATAAGGGCTGCCAAAAAAGCTGCACAGTACAAGGTGATGATTGATATGCATGAGCCTGCCCGGCCTACCGGCTTAAGCAGAACTTATCCGAATTTTATGGCTAGCGAGGCAGGCCGTGGCAATGAATGGAATGCCTTTAGCGATGGCAGCCCGGCGGAGCATGAAACCATACTGCCTTTTACCCGTTTAATGGGTGGCCCGATGGACTATACACCCGGTATTTTTAAATTGAGAAATTACGCCAAAGCTAATACCACCAGACAGCTGCATACAACACTTGCTAAACAGCTGGCGTTATACGTAACGATCTACAGCCCTGTGCAAATGGCTGCAGACCTTCCGGAGAATTACGAAGCTCACAAAGATGCCTTCCAGTTTATAAAAGATGTTGCAGTTGACTGGGATGATACAAAAATAATTGAAGCAGAGCCAGGAGATTATATAACCATTGCAAGAAAAGTAAAAGGCAAAAGCAACTGGTTTATCGGCGCCATCACAGATGAAAACAGCCGTACAGCCGCCATTCCACTCAGCTTTTTACAGCAGGGAAACTATATTGCCACCATTTACAAAGACGCAGCCAGTGCAGACTGGCAAACGAACCCTGAAGCTTATGTGATAGAGAAATTTATCGTGAACAACAACACTACACTTAAAATGATACTTGCTAAAGGTGGTGGCGCTGCCATTAGTCTTGTGCCGGGAACAGCTGCCAATTCAAAAGGAGTACCATTATATAATCAAAAATAATTTCGAATATAATCTTGGAGATTTCATTGTAAAATGACTCACTCTTTTACCGGGGAATTTGTATAATTGCCCACTACCGCCAAAATCGTCCCGGTCATTGTAAAGGTTGGCGAATCATCCTTCAGAATCGTTGATAGGTGCTCTGCCAAACCTACAAACCAAATTTACCTTGACAAAGGCAAACAATACTCATACATTTGAGGAGCCGGCAATTCTCCCGCCTTTTTGAAAATTTCACTACCATTTTTTATTGATACTAATAATAAAATACATGAACAATTTCAAAAGTTTTCGATTGCCTGCTATTCTTATTTGTTTTTCTGTAATGCTTACACAAAAAATATGTTCGCAACAGATAGGTGTACCAGATTCATTAAGAGTTGTGCTTGATGCAAAAGAAAAAGAAATGTTTGCCGCAATAACAAGTGGCAACGAGCAAGCAGCTGCGAAGCTTATGTCCGCTGATTACATCACCATCAATGCAGACGGTGTAATGGAAGGCAGAGAAAACACCCTTAAAACAATTGGAAAGTTTAAAGGATCTACTGGCACACTATCAGATAAAAAATACAGGGTGTATGGCAATGTTGCTATCATAAACGGGCGGGCAAAATTCTACCTGAAAAAAATACTTGTTGCCGAAATATTTTATACAGAGATATGGGAACAGGCGGCTGGTGAATGGCAGTTTAACAGCTGGCAGGGCACCATGACGGGCCTGCCAGCTTACTACCCTATAATTGTTACTATACTTGCTATGTTTTTATTGTATGCGGTAGTTAGATTTTTTGTAAAGAAGAAGCGTTCTTTAAAATAATGAGAACTCATTTGTGAAGTAGGATAACAAACCATCCGTGTATAATAAACAAACATCCCTCCCTGGTAAAAGTTAAGGATTAAGAATAGTTATTTTTTGTGTCAATAAACTCCACGTAGTGAGCCAGGTAATTATTTATTGCTCATATAATTATCAAAATGCTCAATGTAGTCATCAAGATTTTCATTCAGCATCTTTTTATATTCAGTTACAAAGTATTCGAAAATTTCATCTTTCGCTGCTTCCATTTCTTGTTTGTTATTGAAACGGCAAGCACTAACCCAGGCATTAAACCTGGCCACACTATACAACATGGATGCACTTACTTTTCCAATACCTGCGTTAGAAACCTGGTCATTTGACAGATGAATATGTTCATCAGCCCGGTTAAAAAAATTATCGTCAACTTCTTTCATAGTATCTTTTTTTATAACGATGCTAATACCGCATTATAAAAGCCGGGGTTGCAATAACCCTTACCATTTCATAATTACCAGCCTGCCTTCCTTTTTATGGTAGTAACAATAGTAGGTGTTGCCATTGCTTGTAAATAGGTTCTCTGCATTCACTGTAATTTGTTGATCATCTGTATAGGCTTCTATTTGCTCGTTTAAAGTGTGAGGCATGTCGCCCTGTACATATTCGTTGGCTTCATTCACGAGCATTTTAAAACGGGCTGATTTTTTTTCTGTAAGCCGCAAAAATAAACCTGCACTAAAAGAGAATGCAGCGCTGCTAAACATTGAAACTCCAAACCCCGGACCTGGCGTTGAAGTCTCCATGTAAGCTCCAATTAAAATAGCTACCCGGTTACTGTCTGACGGTGATGCTATAATTACAGGACGGCCTCTGTGCATTTTCCGAAGTAATTTGCTGGTGGCATCCAGTTCTCTCGTCACATTTAAATAAACAGGTCCGCCACCTTCTTGTATAATTGGCGTGTTTTTAAATTCAATGTCTTCATTTTTTGAAACACCGTATTTCTTCAAAACTTTTCCTGATTCAAAATCTGTAATTTCCATCCCCATCTTCTCTGAGTTAACCCAGATGTAGTACAGCTTATCCGCAAGCAGGAAGGAGTTATTCTTAAAATTAAATGGATTTATTTCAGTTTTTGCAAGCTCATGTTGCAGTACTCTATGTGAAGCAGTTTTTGAAACCAGGTTAAAACTGTAAATGTGTGTAACCCCGTTTTGTAGGTTTGACAACAGGAACAAATAATCGCCGGATACGTAAAACTTTTTAAAGCAACTGGCAAAATCGACACTTGGCTGGCCTGGTGACTGTACTGTCACAAAATCTAAATCTCTCAAAAGCCCGTCTGTATGAGTCAGCTCATCCCAAAGGGTGGGGCTGCTGTAGCGTATAACAGCGGCTGCACTATCGCTTCTAAAATCATACACTGCAATGCTATTGGCTTTTTTGTTAAGGGTGCAGTATAAAAAGTGGCCCCGTGTACTTATCTGTGCAATCATCCGGTCTTTCAGCATGTCTGGTCCGTCAATCATCAGGAGCACTTCACCAGTGAGGTAATTTAAAGTCCAGGTATGTAATTCCCTTTTCCTGGTATCATTCAAAAAATAATACACTACCATTGTTTATACAACTTCCTATCGGCTCTTCGTCCGGTTGGTGCCATACAGCAAAAGTTTTTATATCTTCCATTTTATTGTTGAACACAATAGCTTTTATACTGTCCCGGTTCACCATAAAAATGCAGGTAATTTGTTTGGTACTATCTGTAATAGTGCTTAACTCAATTGGTGTTCTTGGTTCGCAAGTTTGTTTTTCAAAAATAACCTGCTGCGCCTGCACACTTGCTGATGCAATGAGTAACAATAGCAAAAGATTTATTTGATAAATAATGGAATTCATCTTACGGGTTTGTAAGGTGAGGTTTGGCTGGTATGGCATGGGTGTAAGATAAGAACATCAAATAAAAAAACTGCAGTTGCGAAATTTAATATTTTACAAACGCTTAAGTTGATCTTGCAGGATGATGCAAAATCTTTTACCAATCTTTATTTCAACAAAATTTTTTTCTACCAATGATTTTTCTAAAATGAAATCACAGAGAGTTAGCTTTTAATAATTCGTCAGGCTATGGTCTGTTTACGATAGGTGGCGCAAAATAAATTCATCCACTGTTAGTTATATTTCATTGTTTGTGGTCATCGTAATTTCTGCTGAAATGTAAGCCATTCCATTTTTTGAGTATTAATTTTTTTCAATTGTTTGCCGTCAATATTATGCTAAAAACTCCGGTGCCAGCAATTTGAAAAATTTGCCTTTCTTTTATTTTGTAACAGCAAAAGGTGGCCATGTAACAGACCACCTTTTAATTATTTAATCTTCACCTGATGCTCAATTTTTAAGCACTGTTTTTAGTCCGTAAGCGGGTAAAAACAATTAAACAGTTTTCTTTGGCGGGAGATCAAATGCAATGGCTTCATGTTCAAAGTGTCCATTGTGTGCGCCATCGCAAAAAGGCTTGTTTTTTGAAAGACCGCAACGGCAGAAGGAAACAATTTCTCTACCCTGTAAATTGTACACTCCGCCATTTCTGTCCACCACTTCAATATCGCCTTCTACTTTTAATGAGCCGTTATTGTTGACTGTAATTTTTGTTTTTGACATGTTTGTTTTTTTGTGAAAATAAGTACTAAATTAAAAATAGCAGGAAATAAATTACAAGATAAAAATGCAAATATGGATGAGCCTGTCTGGAACAACCAAATGCAACATTAACAGTACCAAACTTTTAGTCGGATTATAACATCCACCACGTTCATTCATCCGCAGCTGTTCCGGTCTGAAATTTAATTTTCTGTTTTTACTGAGAGATTTAACTTCAACTTTGTATTTTCGAAAATATCTTTATTCGGTATGGCCAACAACACATTTCTTCCATGCAAAAATCAGCTTTGCCTGCAAGGGTTGACAATCTAAAAACTTTGACAAATAAAATGTATTAAATGAGAAACTTAATTTTCTTCATGCACACTTCTCTTGATGGTTTTGTAGCGGGCCTTAACGGAGAAATGGATTGGATAAATGTGGATGATGCAATATTCGATTTTGTTGCAACAATGACAGAGCAAGCGGACACCGCATTGTACGGTCGGGTAACTTATGAAATGATGCAGAACTACTGGCCGACCGCTGGTGACCAACCAAACGCATCGAAACACGACAAAGAACATTCGGCCTGGTATAGCAAAGTTTCAAAAGTTGTTTTATCAAAGACTATCAGCGAAAATGGACTTGAAAACACTACAGTTATCAGTGAAAAACTTTTGGACAACATAAATAAAATAAAGCAGCAGGATGGAAAAAATATTTTAATTTTTGGAAGTCCCGGTGCTTCACTATCGTTATTAAATGAAGAATTAATTGACGAGTTTTGGCTCTTTGTTAATCCCATCATATTAGGTAAAGGCATGCCGCTGTTTAAAGATATAACCGGGGCTACAAAATTAAAACTTGTGGAGTCTAAGACTTTTGCTTCTGGCGTAATTGCGCTTCATTATGGAAAGTCATAAACAACTTGACGGGTTACAATTGCTTGTCGCCAACATTTAGCTTTAACCGAAGTTTTACACAGCAAAACTTCGGTTAAAGCTTTTGCGGAGTCATCCCTCTCTGGCTTCCTTCGGCCAATTTTAAAAGTTCTAAGCCTCATCGCCATAAATGAATTCCTAAACAATTATGCGCCCATCGTTCCGGTTTTCACTTCTCCTGCTCGCTTGTAATTTGCCAGGATAACGCCGCCTGGTGTGATGAAGTTATCAGCTAAACTAAATGTTCCCGGAAATGAATCATCATTAAACAATCTTTTTCCTTTACCGGGAATAACCGGGTGAATATTAAGCCAGAATTCGTCTACTAAGTCATGTTGTAATAATAGCTGAACGAGTTTGCTGCTGCCCCATATTTTAATTTCAGGACCGTCTGAGTTTTTAAGCTTTTTAATATCTTCTATACCTGTAAGAAATACTGAATTTTGCCAATCGGATTTATTCCGGGTTGTTGACAAAACATACTTTGTTACTTCATTCACACCCGGCCAATGTTCTGCATGTTTGGGCCAGTATTCTTCAAAAATGCCGAATGTTTTTCTGCCCAGCATAAGGTCTGCACGTTCCAGCTGTTTTTGCATAGTGGGGCCTGCAGCTTCGTCATCAAAAGGGGCACTCCACACGCCGTATTTAAAATCTTCTGCCGGGTCTTCTTCTGGGCCGCCCGGTGCCTGTATTACGCCATCTAATGTTATAAATGACAGAACTGTTATCTTCCTCATGGTATTTTAATTTATAGTAATTGAAATAATTATGTTTAATTTAAAAAGTCATCCAGGTAACTTAAGATTGTTTTCGTCTGCATCATTACACCAACATGGCTTTGCGACGGAACAACAGCTAAATGCGATTTTGGCATCGGTGCCATATCAGCGGATACACCAACACCCAATAGCTGATATGTTTTCGCCAATTCAATTTTATCCAGGCCATCATTGTCGCCGGAGATGATCAATACCGGTGAAGTAATTTTTGCAATATTGCTGTCACCCATGTTGAATTGCTGCCCTACAAATGCAAGCATCTGTTCTATAAACTTTGACCATTTTGTTTTGTCAGGTGCTACTGCATCATATGCCGCCTTCATCGGACTATTCGTAAACATTTCAGGCTTCATACTTTTAAAAGCACCTGATATTTCGGGCACCCAGCCAGTACTTTTATAGGTGGAAGAAATGATGACTAATTTCTTTACCCTTTTTGGACTTTGTATCACCAGCTCGTAAGCTACGGAGCCACCCATGCTATATCCCACAACATCAGCACTGTCAACTTTTAAGTAATTCATTACGCCGTCTACATCTGTTGCCATTGTGGCAAGATCTAATTTCCTGTCTGAAAATTGTGTGTGCCCGTGACCCTGCATTTCAACAGCAATTACTTTTCTTGTTTTTGATAATTCAGGTATTATTTGGCCCCAGTTCCCATCGATGGTCATAAAAGCTCCATGCAGTAAAACGATGGGCTTGCCGGAACCATAAACTTCGTAATAAATTTTAATGCCATTAACCGGTGCGTAGCCACTCACGGCAGCTTTACTTTGCTGTCCGTCACAATTAAATGCCCAAAAAAAGTATTGCAATTAATGATACCGGTTTAAGGATACTGCATCCTTTAAATACTCTTTTCATAAAATATTATTTTAATTATTTGGATGTTATTGACACTACAAAGATCAAAAGTATTTGAGGATTTTGACGAGTATGAAACAGACAAAATTGGGGTAAATCCCGACAAAGCTGATTTGATTATGCCCGGACGAATTTTCCCCAGCCTACCATTTTTTGCCAATGGCGCCAAAATCTTTACATAATTAAATTAAGGTAAAAACTTGCATTTTTAATTTGCGTTTTATAGATTTATAGGCTCATACATCCCCAAATCTTCTTTCCAAAAAAAATTACTATGGCAGATCCTACGTCTATGCAGAACTATTTGCGGCTGCTGCACAATATCAACTTCGGCCTGCAGCACCCGGATAATGATGAATTGATCAGCTTGTTGCAGCAGTCGGATATTGCCCTGGTCGAAATGAATATCCTGAAAAATGAGAGCGATACAGCCATTGCCGAGAATATTAAAGAGCAGCAATTGCTGGTGAGTAAACTGGCCGGGACTGAAGCAGCATCTGATAAAAAGTTCAGAGTTTTCAGAAGAGAAACGCCCTTTGTTTCCGCCAGGGTAGCCGGCTCAACGCCTGCATGGGCAAGGGGTGCTGCACCAGCTTTTACACTTGGTCCATTCCCATCATTCGATGGACGGCAGTTCTGGTTTGATTTTTTTCGCTACACAAAACTGGTCACTGTTTTTTCCGGTAATGATCCTGTGCCGGTAATGCTGCTGTCATTAAAAGTTCCGTTGTTTCCCTTTGCCCACAGTCATTTTGATGTGGCGGCTGGCAGTGTGTGGATAAGGGCTAACCTTTTTGCCGGTGGCGTTGCAAATACCATGTACACAGGTTTGAAAGCAGCAAAAGGAAAGATAACCATAAGTGCCAGCCACACTATTCAGCAGGATAAATTAATGCTCGGCGCTGCAGATACATTTACCCTTCAGCTTGATTTGGATAACGACCACACTAAAACCGGCACCAGCGTTTTCGGAATAGATGCAAGGGACGCTGTGGTGGAACTACCGGCAACAGTGGAGCTGAATTTTGCCGCTGGTAAAATGACTGTTCAAAATTTAGCGCAAGGCAACTGGAATGTTTATGGAGACGAAAGGAATTTTGAATGGGACAGCAGCCAGCCCGTAAATTTTAATAGTTACCTGCAACGAATTGTTGTGCCGTTTTTAAAAGGAAATCCTGATTGCAAAATAAGTAATTGCAAATCAAATTTTTTCAAAATTGATAACGGTACGACACCTGTTTTATCTGCAGGCTGGGGCCTGAGTGTAAATGCCCTGGATATAACAAAACCGCTTGACGTAAAAGGCAATGGTGTGCTGGCTATACTTTGCAGCACCGGGTTAAGCGCCAAATGGCAGGGACTGGCTGTAAATGCACCGGCAGTAAAATTTAGTTTTCCGCTCCTGATGGCTGAGCCCGGCAAAATTTCTTTAAGCGATATTGCTCCTGGCTTTCAAACACTCACAGAAAACTACCAGCTTTGGAAACGAAGTGCTGATGCAACCATCCGCACAACAGCCACGCTCTTTTTCAGGGATAAAAAGCCCTTCAATTATTACAGCGATGAAAGCGGCTTTGAAGCACTCTCCACTTTGGCCGATTGCAAATTTGAAATTGATAAACCATTCCGGGCAGATGGCATCCCGGTTTCGCCGGAAACAAAAGACACTTTTTACCTGAAATATATTTTTGATACCGGCACAGTTTTGTGGCTGTACGATGCTGACCTGATCTTAGAAATAAACCCGGCTTTTAAAAATGTGGTGAAGCCGGAAATTTACCAGTTCGCCATTTCCAATGCCTTTATGCTTACCACGCCGCCGGCCTCTTTAATGCTTGCCGCAACAGTGGATGATACCAACACTATATTAAAAGCACAATTGAATATCGCATACGGACTTTTTAATTTAACTCCAACCCTGCCAGATCCTTACACATCGAATTTAAAAACGGAAAGGTTTGGCATTTCAGCCGAAAAATTGAAGGATGTTACAGAAGTGGCGCAATGGTTTCCGTTGCTGGAAAATTACCTGATGAGCAAATGCAGTTGGGAAGATGGTGTTGATACGCCGCAGGGTACCGTGAAAGTTGATTTTGAATTACTTACAGAACTGTTCCGTCAGTTGAACGACCTGCCTTCCGGCGCAACGGTAGATGCACAACAGGCATTGCAATTTGTGAGGGAAGATATCATTGAAGACTTTTCTTTGATGGAAGGCATTACGCACAATGATGTGTATGGCAGGTCATTGTTTTCCCTGCTGGATGTAAGTACCAATTGCGACTTGTTTGGTGTTAATATGGTTTGGAACAACCGGGGTTTCAGGGCACTTACTAAAAGCAATGTTACCGCCGTGGCAGAAAATATTGTAACCATCAACGATATGAGCCTGCAGGCACCAATGATGTTGCTGAATGGGTTTACGCTGCCGCATATTTCCTGGGAGCCTGTAAATAATATTGCAAAGCATCCTGCCGGGGATGCGTCAGAACCTTTCTTACCCAAGGACCCACCCAAAGGAATTCTTAGTTTTCCCGACAACGGACCACCGACCGTGTTTTCGCAACTTGATATAAGCCGGATTGCTATCGACCCAATAAAATACCTGCAACGGTTTAAGGATAATATACTGTCTAATCCCAAGCTGTCACTTAGCTATATTATTTTCGGGTTGCCGCACGGAAAAGTGTCGCTGGCTGTGCTCAAACATTTTGATGACCGGCTTGCCACAGTAAACAAAAACCTTGATTTTAACCGCCCGGATTTTACGTCAGGCGGCAATGTTAAAGGTGGTATGCAATTTCGAATAGCGGCTTCCCTGGAAAGTGGCCGCCCAAAGTTGCCGGGTGTTACCAATCAATTACTAAATGTTGCAGACAGGTTCGGCAATCTTTTAGGTAACAGTATTTTGGGGGACTCAGTACACGTTATTTTTCAGGAAGATTTTTACAAAAATTTCCCTACAACAAAAAAAATTCTGGAAGATGGAGTGCCCATTACTCATATTGATTTTTCAGGCTACGGGGCCAGCATGTACAGCGACTGGCATAACCCGGATGCACAGATAGGACAGGTAACCCAGGCAAGGTTTGATGTATCAGTAGGAAGGGCATCACAAGAAGTGGTGCAGGTGATAAGCATCCTCCATTGTTGTGGTGCAAGAGTGGTAAGAACGATTACTTTATGCCGGAACAACAACGCCATTATTTACCGGGAGGATAGCGGTTGGGTGGCAATCAGTGATGGAACTTTTGATTTTTCATTTAAAGGAACCGACTTGGGGACAAATATTGAAACACAATATCCAAACCCATACAGTTTTCATCCAGGCTTAATAAATGGATTTTACAAAATAAACAATATTAAAGAAACAGGTGAACCCGATATAGTGGTTGACTATACCCTGATGGCCGGCGATGCAGATTTTACGGATGATAAAAAAGTGGATATCCTGCCAAAAACAATTGGTGAGAAAAGAACTGCGCTATTAAGGGCTGTAACTTTTGATGCAAACCTTGCGATAGACGATGTAAGCAATAGTGCAATAACAGGAATAGTCTCAGATGATCCGGCGGCGCCGAAGGTTACAGTGAGTGGCAAAAGGTTTAAGGGATACCTGCAGTTAAAGCCGGCCGGAGTACCTATACCGGCAAGGGTTTTACAAGAGTTATTACACCAACAGCAAAATTCACTTGGCGGCACGGTGGATTGTACGGTTAAACTCGGAGGATCCGAACAAACAATAAAAATAAACAGGGTGGATGTGGCTGCATCATTTCAAAATAATAATCCGGGAGATTTGATTTTTGTTGCTGCAGCAAGAGGTTCTGTACAGCTGCCTGCTGAAGGCAGCTGGAGTGTAGTGGAAGTGGATAAAAAAACGGGTGAGGTTATTCCTGTTACTAATAAACAGAGTGTTCCCGTAATTAGGAAGGGCGAAAGAGATAGAAAAGATCCCAAGCTCCCGCCGCCGTCTCCTGCAAGTGATGGCATCTCAAGAATAGCTTTTGCAGATGCCTTGCTGAATACTGAAGCAACTTTTGCAAGGCGCTATGGCTATGTGCAAAATACCGGAACGCAAAAACTGCTGCTGACCGATCCCCGCTATGACAAAGGAAAGTCAACGGAGTTGCTTTCCGAACCACCACTGCTGGCAGATGCGTACAGATTGCTGAAAAGTAAAGGGCCTTTCTGCAATATCAACAATGCATTGAAAGTGGAAAACGTGGTAAATGCTGTTACAGATATTTTACCGCTGGGTAAAGGGCTTTCAAAAACGATCAAAGATTTTACAGTTCCACCCAAGGATTTAATTTTTGATATTGTAGGGAAAGACAATGATGCCCTGCACATGTATATACAGTACGATAGTCAGCCTCCGGCCGATCAAAATGGAATTCTTCCATCAGCTAAATCATCAGTGGTAAATTATGTAACTGATTCCAATACTGGCAACCCGGCAGAAAAATGGAAGAATGAAATGAGCAATATGAGTGTGGTGGTTGATATGGCACCGTTCAAAAAATTGCTGACAATTAGTGGGGATTTTAAATCAAAAAGCAGCATTGAACCGGGCTTTGATGGTGGCAGTGCACCGCAGTTAAAACTCTGTCCCGAGTTGCAGGCAATCTATGACATACTGGAGTTTTTAGATAGCCTGGATCCCACTAACCCGGCAGAGGCTGTAAAAAAAGGCCTCAAAATTGCAATGAGCAATACGGCCGATTCCTGGGAATATAAATTTAAGGCGGAGAAAGAAATTCCATTGGTTAAATTCCCTTTTGATTCCATCAATTATAATTCGCCTACCACACCACTTAAACTGGATGCGTATTTCAGGATGGGTTGTTATTTTAATCAGCCGATAAAAATTCCCAATGCTATCGATGAACTGATGCCTTCCGCTGGTTCCTATCTTGAGTTGGGTGCTACATTAAGGGTGATGTGTTTCTCACTGGCAGCGGGTACTGTTTATGCAACAGGCAAGGCTGAAGTTGGGTTAGCGGCAGATGTAAAAGGTGGCCCCAACCTGTATTTTAAATTTGGTTTTGGTGTAGAGCTTTGCGTTGGCTTGCCGGTAATAGGCGATGTGTCTGTCATGTACCTGGTAGGTGTGGATATGAAGCTGACAACTGAAGACCTTACCGTGGGAGCATTTTTATATTTCAGGGGAAGAGCAGAGATATTTTGCGGCATTGTTACCATAACTATCCAGATAGAAGCGGCTGGAAAAATTCATAAAAAATTAAAAGGTGGCCCTACAGACTGTATTGCCATGTGCACCTTCGCCATCGACATCAGTATATTTTTAATCATTGATATCAGCTTTAGTGAAACATGGGAAGAGTCCAGACAGATTGCGTAAGAGAGACTAACCTGCGCCCCACCCGGTCATCCTGGCGGGCCAACCCCTCTTTAGTAATTTGACGGGCAGGCAAGGAGTGGAGCTACAAAAATCTGTGCAAATCCATGTAATTAGTGGCAAACTAAATAATCAATAGTAAAAACAATCATTTTCAAAACCTCAATATGGCGAACGAAAAATTAAGTCTGCTTACATTTCCTCAATCATTCAGCGGCGGAAAAATTGAATTTAATATTTTGATCATTCCCAGGAATATCAATCCCCTGCTGCCATTGGTGCCGGATGCAAAAGCTTTTGCAGAAGCCATTTTAAACTTTAAGGCACTGGTTATTAATAAACTGGATGGGTTGCCTGTTATCACCAATGTAACGAATACGCTGGCCGTTACCATCAGCAATCCATCTGTAGTAACAACTGCAGTGTGGGAAGCATTGAGGAAACAAATCAAAGCCTCTGATGGGTTAACGATTGATCAAACCGAAACTGATAATCAAAAAGCAAACACCATGGCGATCTATGAAAAGGTTGCGATAAGAAAACACCTGCCGGAAACGTACACCAGTGCATTTAATTTTACCAAACCAAGAACAAGATTTGCCACCCTTGGTGATGAATATGATTGTGCTGTAAAAAGCAACAAGCCTCCCATAGACACCAGTACAAAACGGGAAACCATCTCCTGGGGCAAAGTGGTGGCACTCATTCTCCGCAATCCGCTGCTGGCAGAAAAAGCCGGACTTATTTATAAAGCAACCCTTACGCTCACTCCTGGTTTATTTGATGAAGGCGGATGGTTGTTCATAGATTTTGCGGATGACAGTGATTACAGAACCAGCCCGCCCTTACCTTTCCTGCCGGCAGGTACCGTTGCTACTTTCGCTGCCCGGATACCACCATTAAAAGATCTGGCAGGGCGGAAATTATTTTCACCCATACAATTTCCAGTGCTGCCGGTGGCTGCCACCAATGCAGCCTACGATGAAATATTAAGGGAAGCCATTGTGTATGATGATGGCTTTGCAAAAATTGTACACGCCAACCAGCCTGGCAATCATTACCTGCTGGCCGAAAAAGATAAGTCGAATGCACCCATAAAAGATATTGGCATCCGCATTGGTTGGGATGATGAGCAGATGCTGATATGGCACAACCGCCAGATGCGTAGAAAAGAAGAAACTACTGAGCTGCCGGTGGAGGCATCACTTGGTGTTTTTGGTTATCGCATTGATGCAAGAAAAAAAGGCGATGCCAAATGGTTTTCACAAAATGCAGTGATTGCAAAAGACGGCATAACCATACAGGAAGATAATATTAGTGTAGGCGATGCCAACGCAGCAGCACCGCTGGAACCTGCCGTGGAGATACATCCTGCAGCACATGGCAATTCCCAAACAGATGGATTTTGGCTGCCAATGTACTTCACTAACTGGATGGGTAAGCCGCTTTCTATTCCTGATAAAGATGCAGAAGATATCAATAACCTTACTGCAGATAAAGTAGTGCCGGTGGATTCAAAATATGTGCTGCCTGCCGGTAATACCATCAATACCATACCTAAAAAAACATTTCATCTTTACCTGCCAAATCCTGCTGATGTGCTGCCGTTGGTTTATGGCAACGATTACGAATTCCGGGTGCGGATGATGGACATTACTGGTGGTGGACCAACAAGCAGTGATGATTTTTTACATGACGGTCAGCGGCCTGTAGATACCCTTCATTTTAAAAGGCATGTTGGCGCAGCACCGCTGAGCATTGTAAATGTGCAGAAGGTAACAGACGAAACACCAACAGGAACTCCTATGCCTGACATCAGTGACCTGCAAAAAATTATCAGTGTTCCTGCTAACACCCTGACCATCAAACGACCTTTGCTGCAATATCCGTCTGTAGTATTTACGGGCCAGTATGCAGATCCCGTCGCAAAGCTAATGGCAATTATCAGCAGCCTGCCTGTTGGGCCCGATAAAATGCCAATCGAGATTGGCTTGCCCGACCCCGATGTAAACGAATTTTTAATACTGGTAGAAGTGCAGACCCTGCAGATGGACAATGCAAGATCTGCCAGCGGCAAAGAGCCTTATATAAAACTGTATGAAAAGAAGTTTTCATTTAGTAATGATTTTGATACACCCTTTACGCTAAGAATTACTTACACCGATTTCCAGGAGCTGGATTTTGACGGAGTATTTGCCGATCCCGGCGATCCGCTGGATGAACTGGTGTTGCCAAGCTCACGGCACCTGCGGCTGAGTTTTATTCCATTGGTAACCAACGCCGATGATGATTATGCTGATAAAAGTATTGCACAAGGCAAGGCAGTGGTGCTGTCTTCCTTTGTTGATGCAGACCAGGAGCCGCAGTTGCTTTCTGCTATTGATCAAGGATTAAAAGCTATTTACCTGCAGCCGGAAACCGATGGCCACACACCTCCGGCTGTGCCGCAAAAAGACAAGCAACTTGTAAAGAGCAGCACACCTGCAGAAATGGCCAGGCTGGCAGATACCTTGAATTTATCCTGCAATAATTTAACACTGGAAGGCTTTAAAGGACAGCGGGTACAATTTGGCTGCAGCAAACTCATGCGGCATTCACTGGCACCCGATTCAACTTCAATTACTTTCTCTTCATTGGCAGAAGTCTTTAATCACTTTATAGTAGCGGTAGATTATAATTTAAACCGGGACTGGGGATGGGATGGACTGGAGGTTGAAAGCATACAAATTTTGCGAAGCTGGAAAAATTTTAATGACAATAATTTTGAGCCCGAAGAAGAAGCCGGCTTTATCAATGTGACAAGAACGGCCTGTCTTAACTCCCTGATTGGTGCAGACCGCAGCGGTTCCCGGCTGATCTTTTTAGATGCATTCGATCCTAAAAAAGCAAATGATAAATTTCCTCAGGAGATCATGCTGAAGTACAGGATATTTCCAAAATTTAAAAAAGCTGGTGCTGCTGCCGCAGGAATATTTCCTGATCCGTTGCATTTGCCTGTTACGATTGCACCACACCAGGTACCTAAATTAATTTCGGCTGGTATTGCGTTGAGTGATTATGTGCCGGACGAAAAATATACCAGCACACAAATACGCCAGCGGTCTTTATGGTTGGAAATGGCAGAGCCACCGCTGGACCCCAATGATTCTTATTTTGTAAGGGTGCTGGCTACAGCACCCGACCCCATGCTTTGCCTGGTGGATGAAGCAATAGCATTTAATGTGCCCGAAGAACCGCCTTTAAATATCGCTGAAGAAAAATTAAGGTTCTTCATTGCAGGCATGAGCAATGATTTTGCCGGGCTGGGTGCAATGGATCCTTTGACGCCTGATGATGCCGCACCTTCCAGGTATTATATGGTGCCGTTACCAACCTGGCTCAATGCCTCCAGCGATGAACTTTTTGGTTTTTTTACTTATGAAATAGCAGTGGGACATACTAAGGCTCTGTGGTCAACTGCAAAGGCACGCTATGGCCGGCCTGTAACAGTAAACGGTATTCAGCATCCGGCGCCGGCGCTTGCCTGCAGTGTATTTCGCAGAAAATATAAAAATATTTTGCTGCAGCAGCTCAATGAAATTGTGGTGACGGCACCTTTTGCCAATGCTGTATTAAACGGAAAAAATGTAGCGGCCAATCCACCGCAAACAAGCCTCTGGTATTTGTTGTATGCCCAGGTAAAACAAGCAGACGGCGTCACTAACAGGAACATTTTATTGTTCTCCCAACAAATGCATTATGTGAGCAGCTTTAAAAAAGAAGTTACTGACGAAGGCACGAGGTATGGTACTGCCTTCTTTCAGCAGGAAACTGTGAGTGCAAAATTAAGGTCCATGGCGCTGCCCGTTGCCAGCAACCTCAGTGTGCTTTGTGTGGAGATGTTCCCGCTGAAAAATGTTTGGCGTACGCCTTCACCACAAGATTTTCGCCCTGAAGTATTTGATAACAGAGGCAATGGAGCTAATGCTGCTGTGGCCGAAGCACCCAATCCATTGGTGGAAGGTTTGGGTCGCTACCGCATTTACCGTACCTCGGCATTGGTAGCAGTGGGGGATATTTGTTGTGATGATTGCTGACATAAAAGCAGCAACTGTAATAAATTTGCCCCCGGGAAAATATCATGAAAAATAAAATTTGCTTTTTAGTATTTGTACTTTCTTTCTCTGTTAACAGTTTCTGTCAGCCAAAGGTTGCTTTGGATGTTGACAGTATGATTGTTTTGTCGGACATCCATTTTAATCCTCTTTATGATAGTTCACTTACAGATGAATTGCTGCACAGTGATTATAAGCAATGGGATTCGATATTTAAAAAGTCATCCATCACTAAATTTTCTTACTACCGGGAAGATGCCAATTATTCGCTGTTTATTGCTATGCTTGATAAAATAAAAGAAGTGTACCCCAGTCCGGAATACATGATTATATCGGGGGATTTTCTCTGCCATGATAGCTTTTTAGGGAAATATAATTCGGACAGTTCTTTAAAAAACAACATGATCAGGTTCATAGCTAAAAAGCTAAAGGATGTTTTTCCAGCCACGGTAATATTGCCCGCAATTGGTAATAATGATTCGTATGTACACAATAGTATTAACCCGAATGACCCTTTCCTGCTGATGTTTGCAAATGCCTGGGTACCCCTCTTACATTTTACAAATGAAGCAGATAGTGTTGGCTTTATTAACCAGTTTTCAAAAGGCGGTTACTACAGTTATGGTTTTAAAAACAGCCGCAACAAAATTGTATTATTAAATACTGTTTTCTTTTCTTCAGAATATAAAGGCCCGGACAATGCTGGTAGTGAAGAAAAAAACTGGCTCGGAGAAGCGCTAAATAAACATGAAAATGTTTGGACTGCCAGTCATTTACCACCAGGAACAGATATGTATAAACTTGCAAATAAATCCAGCGCTGCCGAAATGTGTAACAGCAATTTTGAAGGTTTTTTTTGTGAGCTGCTGAAAAAAAATGCCAGCCACATACAGGCAAATTTTGCAGGTCACACACACATGAATGATTTCCGGTTGGTGGCAGACAGCACCGGAAAAGCAATTTCTTTTTTTCATATTATTCCAGCCGTAAGCTCCGTGTATCACAACAACCCCGCATTTCAGATTATAAATTATAGCAAGGAATCCATGGAGTTGCTCGATTATACAACCCATTACCTGGATGCAGGAAACGGCAATCAGTGGGAATCGTATAATTTTAAAAGTGATTTTCAACTTGACAAGATAAATGCCGCCACATTGCAAGGACTGGTAAAAAATATGCAAAGCGATTCAGCCCACCTTAATAATTTCATCAATAATTATAATGTTCACAGCATTAAATCAAATGACGCAAAAAAGCTGTATGCAAATGATGCCGTCAAATTCTTCAGTCATTTTTTTATAAATCCGGATTAGATTTCAATCTTAACCTGACATCTGTTTTCCGAAATATTATGCCTTGGGACAGTGTCCTTTAAAACAGGACTTTCAAAATAACTATTTGCCCATCCAGCTTAATTAATTCGTAGTTTTATTAATGTTGCGATGGATTTTGGGGTTTAAAATAGCCACTCAGCCTATGTTTTGGCCGCATTCAGTTTCCGCCTCTCAGGTGGCAGCGTGGTATGTTGTGGAGTTGGAAGAGTGACAAAACAGGTTTGCTAATTTTTATCTGTTTGTACGTAACATGATACTTGGTCCGGGCACCAGCATTGTCACCGTTAGTTTTATTGCATCAACCCAACGGGTATTACCGGGTTTTGATGCCCTGTTGCAGTTTTATTTGTGAATACCTCTAAAAAGCAAAGCCACGGAGATACCGTTAAAACACCAAAAAAAATAGTGTTTTAACGGATGAGGGAGGAATATGGTTAGGATAACTTTGATTATGCAGCATTGGAGCATGGCTTGTGAGCATATTGAATGTGCGCTATTGAAGCTGATGTGAACTGCTATTACAGATGCCTGTATGGCGAACCGGAAAAAATAAAAAAAGATCTGTATTTTTTATTATTTTGTCACCCCGGCATTATCCTTCCAGGTTATAAATCCTTTTACCATGCAGGATAAGTATACAATAACAGATGGGGTCTCATGCAAGTTTGTTCTAAAAACAGATGGAAGGGACTTGTATAGTAGCAGGCTAACTGGCTATCTCGAGTCAAGAAGACTATCTGATGGATTTCCCAATATTATTTTTGCTGAATTTCTTCCTTCTATAGAAGAGTTAACGGGAATAATTAATAGTGAATGCTGGAGTGCCAGAAAAAAAGCGGCTCCTTTAATACTTGCTTTAAAAAATGTAGCGGGAAAATCCAGGCAGGATTGCTGGAATTTACTTGATAACGGTTTTGATGATATCATTGAATGGGAGGGCGACGATGAAATGATCCTTTACCTGGAATCTAAATTTGAAAGAAATAAAGAAATTACAGATGTTATTCAATCGCCGCTGGTGACTGAAAACCTGGTTGGTAAAAGTATCGTTTGGAAAAAATTTCTTTCGGAAGTGATTGAGGCTGCTTTATTTTCCCAGGCTGCCGTTTTATTGGTAGGGGAATCAGGCACCGGTAAGGAAATGATCTCCAGGTTAATACATACCGTAGACAAGCGGCAGGATAAAAAGAAATTAATTGTTGTGGATTGCACCACCATTGTTCCCGAATTATCTGGGAGCGAACTTTTTGGCCATGAACGTGGCTCCTATACAAATGCAATACAATCAAGAGAAGGAGCAGTTGCACTCGCCAACGGTGGTACGCTTTTTTTAGATGAGGTGGGGGAGCTGCCGCTGAATTTGCAGGCGGAATTACTAAGGGTCCTGCAGGAAGGAACCTATAAAAAAGTGGGAAGTAATTTATGGC
The DNA here is from genome assembly GCA_965247025.1 of Ferruginibacter sp. Classification (GTDB taxonomy): domain Bacteria; phylum Bacteroidota; class Bacteroidia; order Chitinophagales; family Chitinophagaceae; genus Ferruginibacter. The sequence continues at coordinate 115,828 of OZ252000.1, forward strand.
AAAAAACAAATTTCAGGCTGGTATGTGCCACCAACAGAGATTTGCGTAAAGAAGTGGAGGAAGGCAGGTTCCGGCAAGACCTGTATTTCAGAATTTCCGATTGTGAATTTTATGTTCCTGTACTACATGAGCGTAAAGATGATATTCCCTGCCTGGTGCATAGCTTTTTAACCAAACTATTTATTAATACCAAATGCCCTGAGCTGGACAAACCTGTACTGGATTTTCTTGTACATCGAGACTATCCTGGTAATGTAAGACAACTGAAACAGTTGGTACAAAAGATTGCATTAAAGCATTTGCATCACACTAAAATTACTATTGGGGAAGTGCCGGAAAGAGACAGGCATCATGGCCGTCATCCTGCCAGCGCCAGCAACCTGGTTGATCTTGAAGGCCTGATCCGGAAAGCCCTCCTTACAGGCGAGGATTGGTGGAATTTGAAAGATAAAATTGCTGAAACTGCTATCCAGGTTGCCTTGGAACTGGAAAGCAATAATAAGCAGAAAGCTGCAGACCGGCTTAGGGTTGATGTAAGAACTGTGCAGCAGTATGTGAAAAAGAGGGGATAGGTTATTATCATATTTTTGCCGGAAATGATAGTTTTCCCAATTCATGCGGAAAATAGATACTCGTAGCAATTCCTTTCCTGAAATTTGAAAGAGCAAATTTTTCATTTAGCCCGTGCGGATGATCATCCGGCGAGGCAAACCCCATCAGGATTACTGGCATTGATAAATTTTCGTAAAGGAGTTTAACAACCGGTATGGTTCCGCCGGAGCCCTGCATAATTACTCTTTTTTTAAACACCTGCTCATAAGCTGTAGTGGCTGCCTTCATGTAAATATTTGAAGCATCCAGGAAAACAGGTTTGGAAGAGGCATTTCTTTTTAGTGAAAAATGGGAGCATGGAGGTATCAATGTTTGCAAATAATTTCTTAACAAATTTTCTACATAACCGGGGTCTTGTTTCGGAAATAGGCGAATGCTGATTTTTGCTGATGCCCTAGCCGGAATAATTGCTTTGGAGCCTTCGCCCTGGTATCCGGCCGTGATACCATTAATGGAAAGTGACGGACGGGTAACAATACTTTCATACAACGAATATCCTTTTTCTCCTGAGCCGCATATTGCACCGGCATCTTTTAGAATCTCCTCATCGGAGCGGTTGTTGTATTTCATATAAGCTCTTGCAAAAGCACTCCGCTCTGATACACCACCATAAAATCCTGGGATGTTTACCCGGCCATCTTTATCATGCAGACATGCAATTATTTTACAAAGTACCTGCGCCGGATTATTTACTGCTCCACCAAAGGTTCCTGAATGCAAATCAGATTGCTGACTACATATTTCCAGTCACTACTGTCCAATTACCACCTACGCTAATTGGCCGAAAGTCGTATAAACAGTACATTTTAAGCGAATAAAAAATTTTTCGATTTGAATTCAATTAGCTTCAAAAGCTATGAATACAGGTCGGAGTTTATTGTCACAGGTATTAACTTACATACCAAAATATCAATTAGATAAGCTTATTGAGAAATATAAAGGTAACTACAAGGCGCAGGAGTTTAGTTGTTGGGAACAATATGTATGTATGTTTTTTGCTCAATTCTCTTACAGAGAGAGCTTACGGGATATTGAATCTTGTTTAGAAGCTTTTGGCAGTAAATTATATCATTGTGGTATTAAATCCAAAGTAGCTAAATCCACATTGTCGTACTGGAATGAAAAAACAAATTGGAATATCTATAGTGAATATGCTCATTATCTTATAGGATATGCACGGAAGTTGTACAAAGGAGAGAATGAATTTTTAGCGGAGCTGGATGCTACTGTTTATGCTTTCGATAGTACTACGATTGATTTATGTTTAAACTTATTTCCATGGGCTAAGTTTAGAAAAAAGAAAGGCGCAATTAAAGCTCATACCTTAATAGATTTAGACGGCAATATACCTGCATGGATATTTATTACAGAAGGCTCAGTCCACGATGTCAATGCGTTAGATCATTTACCTGTAGAAGCCGGAGCATATTATGTAATGGATAAAGGATATGTTGATTTTAAAAGGCGTATAGATTTACATTGGAATCTGCTACCTGGATAACCAGGGCTAAAGACAATATGAAATTTAAAAGACTCTACTCAGCGGCTACAGATAGAAGTACTGGCATTATCTGTGACCAAACAATTGTATTAACAGGATTTTATTCTAAAAAAGACTATCCGGATAAGATACGGAGAATCAAGTATAAGGATGCTGAAACCAATATTACTTACGTGTTCATTACAAACAATTTTAAAACCGAAGCCATTACTATTTGCAAGTTATATAAGCAACGATGGCAGGTAGAGTTATTCTTTAAATGGATAAAACAAAACCTCCGTATCAAGGTATTTTATGGAACAAGTAAAAATGCAGTCTATACACAGATTTGGATTGCGGTCACTGTTTATGTCTTAATAGCAATTATCAAGAAGGAATTGAAAAGCCCGTATTCTTTAAACAAAATATTACAGATATTAAGCGTTGGGGTCTTTGAGAAAATCCAGTTAAATCAAGCCTTCACAAGGATTGAATCATCTGATAAAATAACAGATCCTCTCAAACAGTTGATTTTGTTCGATTCATAGTTGGGCAGTAGTGATAAATAGCAGCTAATCGAACATCCGGCACTTTTCACCGAAAAAACCATCCTGCTAAACGAAAAATAAAAAGTGGTGCGGTATTTAAGTGCATTTTTACATCAGAAAGCAACGATATCCAACTCCTTAGAAAAGCAAAACAAAAAACAGTATCCTTTAGAAAATAACCAAATACAATTCTTTTAAAAAACCAATAACCAAATCCATTAAAAGACCAACTGATTACAAACCATCAAACCCAACCCAATTAAAAAAGACGCATCATAAACAGACGTCTGGCAGAACATAGATTTTACAAGTAATTTTCCTACTGAAAACAATTTTTAAATGTCCCATTAATCCGGGACATTTTTTTATGCTTGTTGTCTTCTTGATGGCAAATATGTGTACCAGTCAGGTATACCGCTACAATTGTAAGATTTACTGTTCAACTGCTTTTATAATTCATATAAAATCTTCAGCGTAACATTGTACATTGTAGTCATTTTTAAAATGTATGTATGATTAACCATGCAGCAAAAAATAAATTTGTAACGATGCCAAACATTTGTTTAAAACAACAATATTTGTATACTGTGGCAGCTTTAATGCTTGCCACTACAGTTTGTGGCCAGCAAAAAAATACAGCCGGAAAATGGATTTCTCTATTTAACGGGAAAGACATTAAGAACTGGACTGCTAAAATCAATCACCATGTAACCGGCGATAACTTTGGTAATACATTCAGGGTGGAGGATGGAATGGTGAAAGTGCGGTATGATAAATACGATAAGTTTAATGAACAGTATGGTCATCTTTATTACAACAAACCTTTTTCTTATTATCACCTGAAGTTTGAATACAGGATAGTTGGGGAGTGGAGGACAGATGCGCCAGAGTATACCATCAGGAACAGTGGTGTTATGATACATTCGCAGGACCCAAGGACAATGCCTAAAGAGCAGGATTGGCCAATTTCAATAGAATACCAGATACTGGGCGGGCTTGGTGACGGTAAGCCACGGCCAACGGGTAATATGTGTTCGCCGGGTACTGATGTTGTTTTTGAAGGTCACATTGATCCCAGGCATTGTATTTCATCCACCTCAAAAACTTATGATGGCGACCAGTGGGTTACCGGTGAAATTATTGTGCTTGGCGATAGTTTGATCACTCATATTGTAAACGGGGACACCGTATTACAATATTCAAAACCACAAATAGGCGGCGGTGTGGTTAATAATTATGACCCTAAAATAAAGATTGACGGAAAACTGCTAAAAGAAGGTTTCATTGCCTTGCAAAGTGAAGGGCAGCCGATAGATTTCAGGAATATCCAAATAATGGATCTTTCAAAAGGCAGAAAGACCAAACAATAACAAAGACTGCTACAGCCAGATCATAACATAATTAGCCGGCACTTTATCGTCGTTTGCAGCAATGATGTTTATGCGTAAGAACAACATTATACTTTTCGGTTTTGTAATTGCCAAAATGGTTTTACAATACATGCTCATTCATCCTGTATATGATCTGCACAGGGATGAATACCTGCACCTCGACCAGGCAAAGCATCCTGCCTGGGGTTATCTTTCTGTTCCCCCGGTTACTTCCTGGATATCTGCTATAATCGGCTGGCTTGGCAACGGCGTATTCTGGGTGCATTTTTTTCCAGCGTTATTTGGTGCGTTAACAATTGTAGTGGTGTGGAAAACAATTGAGGCGCTGGGCGGTAATTTGTTTGCCTGTGTACTTGGCGCCACCGCTATCCTGCTTTCTGTACTTGTGCGGATAAATATTTTATACCAGCCAAACTCACTCGATGTTCTTAGCTGGATGCTGATATACTTTGCCCTGATCAAATATATCAGCACACAAAAAAGGCACTGGTTACTGTTATGTGCCTTATTTATTGCAGTAGGAATTTTAAACAAATACAATGTTGCTTTTTTATTACTTGGATTACTGCCGGCAATATTAATTAGTCCCCAAAGAAAGTTGCTTATTCAGCCTGCTTTTTTTGTTGCTTTCGGCCTTGCGTTGTTATTGGTATTACCCAATTTATATTGGCAATACCAGCACCATTTTCCGGTCGTAACTTTTTTAAAAAAGCTTAGCAGCAGCCAATTGGTGAATGTAAAAACATCAGACTTTATTAAAGAACAAGTACTGTTTTTTATGGGTTCGCTGTTTATAATTGTTGCTGCATTTATTGCTTTTTTCAGGTACCCTCCGTTTAAACCATACCGGTTTTTCTTTTATAGTTTTTGCTTTACCATTGGGCTTTTCATTTACAATAAAGCAAAGGGTTATTATGCAATTGGATTGTACCCGGTGTACATCGCTTTCGGTAGTGTTTACCTGGCATGTTTATTTAAAAGAAAAAAGCTACGGTGGTTGCAACCTGCAAGCATTGTGGTTATTGCGCTGATGTTTTTGCCGTTGTTAAAAATCGCCTTCCCCAATAAAACTCCTGCGGCAATTATTAATGATCCGGCGGCTTATAAAGCAATGGGCCTGCTGCGTTGGGAAGATGGCAAAAACCACAGCTTGCCGCAAGATTTTGCTGATATGCAGGGCTGGCGGGAGCTGGCAGCTAAAACGGACAGTGCCTACAGTACTGTCGCCAACGAGGGTTATACCATTGTGCTCTGCGACAATTACGGGCAGGCTGGTGCAATAAATTATTATTCCAAATTTAAAAACATGGCTGCTGTTTCTTACAGCACAGATTATGTAAACTGGCTTGACCTGACCAAACCAATAAAAAATGTGATTTTAATTCAGAATGCAGACGATGATGATCCGGGGCGTGTAAAAGAAAAGCCTTTGTTTGATTCTATTTGGTTATCGGGTAAAATAAACAATATTTATGCAAGAGAAAAAGGTACCAGTGTTTATGTTTTAAAGGGAGCAAAAGCTGATATTAACCAGCGGATAGCAGGTGAGTTAAAAGAGGAAAATGGGTTTTAAAATACGGCCAAAAGTTAGTCACAAGCGCTGCATGTTTTTATTTTACTGTCAGTTCATTTGAAATGACCTTGTTTGGGAATGATCCCAATTATTTTATTCCCTAAAATTTTTTAATAAGCACATTAGCTTTTACCGGGGAGCTGCTGGGATTGAAAACTTTAAAGAATACGTATCTGTTTATAATGGCGCAAAAGGCTCTGTACAGTTTCCGCTTGACGAGGCATTGCCACTTGCCTTAGTGGCAAAATTGTTGCCCTCAAGGTTAAACAAATCGGAGCAAAAAAGTACCCAAGCCTGTACCGGGTTTCCTTGCCAACCTTTCTCCACCTGCAACGAGAGCCCTGGAAAGTGCAGAGAATCCAGCATTAAAAATTATCAGAACATAATTAAGCTGCTCTGACAGCCTTTCACAGAATAGATCTGTCATCAATATCCAAATTAAAGATCCTGCTGGAACAGATGGGTTTAGGGTTTTAACAATAGAAATTAGGTCATACTCCGCCTGGTTATTTTTTTCGGATTGCAGGTTAATCCCGACTGTTTTTATAATTCAATCTGGCATATTTCTATGTAGTTTTTTTCTACGTAAAACTACCAGTTGGATATAAAATTTCCCTGCTCAAAATGATTGACATTTGTATGATAGAATTAAAGAACTGTGTCACACTACATACTTTTTTTTACTGGCCTTTGCACTCCGGTCCAATGCGAAATGAATTTTCTCCCCGGTGAATATGAAATGCCAAAAATCTTGTCTCCGTCAATATAGCCGGAGTGATAATAGATGTTCTCTTTATCAGTAGTTGTAAATGCAAAGTAAAGCTGATCCCATTCTGTGTTAAATTTTCCATTACTAAAAGATGTGCCGTAAAACTCGCCGCTAAAACTTTTATCCATTGCCGGTAGTATAATAAAGTCTTTGAGATAAATTTCGCTATTTGGGCCGGGACGCAGATCAATCTCCCATCTTCCTTTTATCTTGTTTAAGTCAACCGTTGTTGTGGCAGGCGTTTTTGATAACTCAGGGATGTTAGTTTGTTGTTTGGTTGCAACAGCATTTGCTTGCTGGCTCATTTCAAACAGGTTCGTAGCATTGGTATTGCTTAATACAATAATAGTTCTGTTAGAATCAATAATGTGTATCCAATTGGCAGAAGCGCCATAAATGCCCCCGGGCCGGTAAGCGAATTTGGTGTTCAATGCTCCGTATTTATTTGAAGTCCAAAACCCCAAACCCACATTGTCCAATGTTGGATGTGGCTGTAGCATTAAATCAACCGTTTCTTTCTTTAAAAGCTTGTTGGTAAAAATCCCCTGGTCAAATTTTAACAAGTCTTCCGCAGATGAATACATAGCCCCGGCAGAAAAAAAATTTTCGATATAATATGGTTTATCAGCATTGAATAATTTTAAGCTGTCGTTAAAAGTGTACGATGGTACTAATCCTGTAATAATATCGCTGCTAAAAAGCATTCCGGTACGCTGCATCCCCAGTGGTTTCAAAATTCTGTCCTGCAAGTTGTCCGTATAAATTTTGCCCGTTAATTTTTCAATTATTTTTCCTAGTATCACATAGTCACCATTATCATAGTTGAACTTGGTTCCTGGTATAGCTTCTAATTTTCCGCTGCAGTATTTTACAATGAAACTATCCATTGCCATTGGCTTTAAATAAATATCGTCGTTTATATAACTTTCACAATTTGGTATTCCGGAACTGTAGGTTATTAAATTTTCTATGGTAGTTTTATCCCTTGCCTCACCCGTATATTCCGGAAAATATTTGCCGATGGTTGCTTTCAAATTTAGTTTGCCTTCTTCCATTAACTGCAGCACCATTACAACTGTAAAGGTTTTTGTAATTGAGGCAATTTTAAATACGGATTTTGAGTTAACTGTTGTACCTGATTGCCTGTTCGAAATGCCTTTACCATCCAGGTAATCTATTTGCCCATTGGTAGCTACCAGCAGTACCCCGTTAAAATTCTTTACAGCGTTGTAGTAATTTGTAATTTTTGAAAATGAAGTGTTTTGAGCTGAGCACTGAATTATGATCAGCGTAAAAAAAATAACTGGCAGTTTTTTCATGAAATTTTTAATGATTGAATTAAGTAAACGCTCAGTTCATTTTTTTGTTCATGACTATGGGAGGGAGTTTACTTTTGGCCGCTAAACCGTTCTCCGCTTTATATGTTATCGGTAAATTGTTTAATTATTGGTTAAAGGCATAACGACACCGTCTTTTTAAACACTGGCTCTAAGAAAGTGAGGGGAGAATTATATGTATTGAGTGCCGGAATTTTACCAGACCGAACCTGCTTTGAGTGTATTGTATGTTCGGGTTTAATCCAGGTAAAAACATCTTTAAAATATTAATTTCTTAAAATTTCTACGGTATCTTTTTTTTACTTTACAGTTAGCTTTTAGCTGGCAATACTAAACTCCGCATGCCACTGTTCTAAAGTGAAATCATTTGTCTATTTAGTGGCAGATATCAACCTGAACTTGTTAAAAAAAATAAAAAACAATCCTTACTATTGTTTCGTACGAAATATTTCCTACCTTTAGTTTATGAAAGAGAAAGCAACTACCACAGTGATAGGGGAGCCTACTAAATCGGAACTTGAAATACTGCAGGTTTTATGGCAGTATGGCCCGTCAACAGTACGTTTTGTAAACGATACTTTGAACGAACAGAAACGTGCTGTTCAGTACACATCAACTTTAAAGTTGATGCAGATAATGGCTGAAAAGAAGATGCTGAAACGGGATGAGACTAACATGAAGCATATTTATATTGCGGCGATTGAAGAACAAAAGACGAAGGGATTACTGCTTGACCGGTTTGTTGATGCAATGTTCAATGGCTCGGCAAGCAGTTTAATGATGCAGTTGCTTGGCAATAAAAAAACATCAAAAAAAGAATTACAGCAAATTAAAGACTTACTGAATAATCTCGATAAAAGTTAACCTGAAAAACTATTGTATGGTACTGCTTCTTTCAACTGATACGATCGCACAAATGGTGCAGGCAATTAGCTGGACACTTGTTCATTCTTTGTGGCTGGGCGTACTGCTTTCAATAGCCGCAGCAATAATCATTTTTGCTACCCGCCATACAAAACCGCAGGTTCGTTATAATTTACTGGCAGCGGCTTTACTGGCATTTATGCTGGGAGTGGCCATTTCATTTAAAATACAGGTTACAAAAGCAAATCAAATAATCGATGTTAGCCCTCTCCGGCAATCCGGTCAAACTTTAATAACAGAAGCCCGGCTCCGAGATATAAAGCTTGAAAATAAAATATCCATTGCTGGTAACGTTGTTGCTTTTATTAACACGAATGCTGCCCTGATTGCGGCAGCCTGGCTTTTAGTAATTGCTTTGCAATTCATACAACTTACAGCTGGTCTGTATGGGATATACAGGTTAAAAAGCAGCCATGTATTCAGTGTCGGAGCACACTGGAACGAACGGCTGATTGCTCTTAGTAAGACTTTACAGGTAAATAAACAGGTGCAGTTACTGCAATCGGCGCTTGTAAAGATGCCCGCTGTAATAGGTTATTTTAAACCTGTTATTTTATTCCCCGCCGGTATGCTTGCTTCACTGCCTGCAGATGAAGTAGAAGCGGTGTTACTGCATGAACTGGCGCATATTCGCCGTAAAGATTTTTTGGTAAACCTTGTGCAGCAATTAATGGAGATCATCTTCTTTTTTAATCCGGCCGTATTATGGGTATCCGCTTTAATAAAATCAGAAAGAGAGAACTGCTGCGATGAAATAGCGGTGCAACAAACATGCAACAAACAAAACTATATAAAAGCTTTGTTGTCTTTTGAAACATTTAATCTGCCACAAGCTCCAGTGCTTGCAAATGGATTTAACGGCGAAAAAAATCATTTACTGAACAGGATAAAACGAATTATTTATAATAACAACAAAACTTTAAACAACATGGAAAAAAGATTTTTAGCAGCAGGCGTAATTGTTACAAGCGTATTAATTTTTTCATTCACCGCAAACAACGCCCAACAAAAACCATTACAAAAAACAAATCACATTCAGTTAAATACGGCTGCAGCAACCAAACAAAATATTGCTGGTGACGGTACCCAAACGGATACGCTTCCGGCTCCCGCTTTGGCAGAAGATAAACCGGTTAATGGAACCATTAATTCAACCCAGCATGGAAAAAGATACAAAATGGTTACTGACAATAACCAGGTGAAAGAATTATATATTGATGGTAAAAAGGTGCCGGCAGAAAAACTGGGTAGTTATAAAACTGTTACTGATAAGCTATTGGCGGAAACCAAACTTGAGCTTGAACAATCGCAGAAAGAAATGGCCGAATCAGCGAAAGAAATGGAGCAATCAAAAAAAGAAATGGAAGAATCGAAACTGGAAATGGCCCAATCACAAAAGGAATTAGCTGAATCAGCAAAAGAGTTGGAACAATCAAAAAAAGAAATGGCAGAAGCCTCCGGGCAAATAGTGCTGGAGCAGAAGCAGGCAAAAAAAGAAATGGAGCAATCAAAACTTGAGCTGGTACAATCAAAAAAAGAAATTGCCCTGGCTAAAATAGAATTGGAAAAATCAGCAAAGGAAATGAAGGAAGATTCAAGAAGAGCAAAACTGGATATGGAGCAGTCTTCCAGGGATATGGTTCAGGCAAAAAAAGATATGGAGCAAGCTGCAAAAGATGAGGCGCAGGCAAAAAAAGATGAAGAACAATCAAGGTTGCTGCAAGAAAGAATAGTGTCAGATTTTATAAATGAACACATCATAAAAGATAAAAGTGAGCTAAGCTCCTACCAGTTAAATAATGATGAGCTGATTGTAAACGACACAAAACAACCAGAAGATGTTTTTAAAAGATTTAAAGCAAAATATGTAAAAAGCAAACAGTTTACAATGATGTACAATCAATAACATTTACTGAGTTTAACTGGTAGCTTTAGCCATAGCAGCTGGTATAAAAGCAGGACAAATATTTTGTGCTGCTTTTTTATATTAATATTTCGGAAAATATTCAGCCTTCAACGTTCAACCGGATCTAAATTATTTGTATGTGGTAAAGTAGTGCAGCTTTAAACTGATAACCTTCCCGTAACTATTCCGAAACAATTTCTTAACATTAGAGTTAGTGCTTTGCAGAAAATTTAACAAATCTATGAGCATTTACTTAAGGAAATTATTTTTAGTTGTATTGGTTTTAGCAGGATTAAACAGTTTTGCACAGGAAACAACAGCTACTTTAAACGGCACGGTAAGCGATGAAAAAGGTGGTATTGTACCGGGCGCCACAATACAACTTGTTCATACGCCCACAGGAGAAACAACTAAATTAGTATCTAATAAAAAGGGACTTTTTTCATTTACTAATTTAAAGCCCGGCGGGCCTTACACAATTACGATAAGTTTTGTAGGACACAAAGATGAGAAAGCCGAAAATGTAAATCTTAGTTTGGGCAACAATCCTGATATGAATGTTGTATTAAACCCGGACACAAAGAGCCTTGAAGCTGTAGTGGTAACCTCACAAAAAAAAGTAAGCGGCGTTAGTATTGGCAGGGCACAAATGAATGTGATGCCCACCCTGGGCAGGAGCCTTGGCGATTTTACAAGGCTTACACCACAATCAAATAATAACTCTTTTGCCGGTAGCAATTTCCGGTACAATAATCTTACAATAGATGGCGCTGTAAACAATGATGCATTTGGCTTTAGTAATTCAGCAGGTGGTACCAGTGGAGGCGGCCAGTCCGGTGCGGCCGGTTCTGGTACCCGTACAAATCCCTACAGCATTGATGTAATACAGGAAGTGCAGGTACAACTGGCACCTTACGATGTTAAACTTGGCAACTTTACAGGAGGCAGTGTAAACGCTGTTACCAAAAGCGGTACAAACGATTTTCATGGCTCTGTGTACGGCTACGGCCGCAACCAAAACCTGATGGGAAAAAGCGTTGACGGAACAAATTCTAAAATTGGACCTGACTTTCATGACTACCAATACGGCGCTACCCTTAGCGGCCCCATTGCAAAAAACAAGGCATTTTTTATAGTGAACTATGAACATACTGACAGGCAGGAACCAACCTTTTATAATATTTATGCCGATGGTACTGCTGACAAAGGCGCTGCCATCACAAAATCGGAAGCAGACCAGATAGCAGCAAAGATGAAAGCCATAGGATACGACCCGGGCAGCTACCTCGGTGCTTATAAAATTTACACAAAAAGTGATAAACTTTTTGGAAGACTGGATTTTAAACTTGATTCAAAAACCTCTCTGACGCTAAGAGCTATTTACACAAAAGGAACTGGTAATAACCTTGAAAGATCATCAACACAATTCCAGTTTGGATCTAATGATTTTACACAAACAACAAGAAATATCAATCTTACTGCAGAATTAAAATCAAAGCTGAGTACCAGCCTTAACAACCAGTTGAATGTAAGTTATATCAACGTACATGAGTATCGTGACTTTCCCGGTACACTGGCGCCTTATGTTGATATTGACAATGCCCGTATAACCCTCGGCACATGGAGAGAAGCTTCAGTTTATAACCTGCGGCAGAAGACTTTTGAGATAAGCGACAATGTTACATTAACATCAGGCATCAACAAATTTACTTTTGGTACGCACAATGAATTTTACAGCCTTAACTATGGCTTTATTAATTCTTATAACGGCAGATGGGAATACAGCAGGGGATTTCAAAGTTTTATCGACAATAATCCAAGCCGCATAAGAGGTGCATTTACAACGGATCCAAAACTGCCATCAGACAGGGAGGGCCTGTACAGCAATACACCCAACCCTTTTAATATCGGCCTTACCAGTGCTTATGCACAGGATGATATTTCCGTTAGTAAAAGATTTAAATTATCCCCTGGTGTAAGATTTGATTATTCTTTTGCTGGCTCACAGCCCGGTTTAGACAGCCAGCTGAACAAAACAAATTCTGCAGGTTATGTATCTGCCAACCCAACTTACAGTAATACACCTTTCAGCCAGTTAACAGGTAACCTTCCTTCAAGAGTTACAGTTTCACCCCGTTTAGGATTTAGCTTTGATGTAAAAGGCGACCAGTCACTTGTGGTACGTGGAGGAACCGGCATTTTTACTGGAAGAGTTCCATTTGCGTGGTATGGATATGCTTATACACTTAACGGCAATACTTACGGAAACATCGATTGGAACGGCCCTAAAGCAGCCTCCGGATCAACACCTGCACAATATGTACCGCTGGCTATTAACCCTGCAGGTTTAAAAGATACTGTTGCTAAATATGCTGCATTGTATGGTGCAGGCAACAGGGCAGCCACAAGAGAAATAGATGTATTTGATAATAATTTCAAACTGCCTGCTATCTGGCGCAGTAGTATTGCAGTAGATTATAAATTTGGTAAAGGCTTTAAGTTCACAGTTGATTTTATGTACACAAAAACAATACATGATGTTAAGTATGAACAAATAAACCTGAAAGATTCTGTGGCTTACTTTACAAGCGGTGGTCCTACACAAACGCCAGTGTATGTTGGCGGAAAGTACAACAACAACTATTCTAACGTTTATTTTTTAACCAACACTTCTGAAGGTTACCGGTACAACTTAACCTTCCAGTTATCTAAAACTACCAGCAATATCAGGATGGGCCGTCACACCGTAAACATGAACAGCAGTGCGGCTTATACTTACGGCGTAAGTAAGGATATTACCAATGGTATCCGTAACTCATGGGAGAGCAGCTACAATGTAAACCCATCGATAGTGCCGGGTAATTCTTCCCTCGCTTATTCTAATTTTGATCTTCGCAGCCGTATAGTGGCTACCTGGTCAACCAGTGTGTTGTGGAACCAGTCAAACATTACTTCACTTACATTCTTCTACTCTGGTCAGTCCGGCAATCCTTACAGTTTAGTGTACCAGTCTGCGCCGTTTGGTAATGGAAGCAATGCTTCATTGCCTTATATACCAGCAACTCAAAGCGACATCCGCCTGGCAGATTATAAAGTGAATGGCGTTACGTATACTGCTGCACAGCAATGGACAGACCTTGATGCATTCATCAGCGGCGATAAATATTTAAATACCCGCCGTGGTAAATATGCTGAGAGAAATGGCTTGCGTACTCCCTGGGTTCACCAGCTTGATATGAAACTTATGCATGAATTTAAATTAAGTAAAACAAACAACGCTCACTCACTGCAGGTAAGCCTTGATGTTTTCAATGTGCTGAATTTAATAAACAGTAGCTGGGGCCATGTGAACTTTGTTACAAACATTAATAACTACACGGTTAACTTCCTCAAGTTTGTAGGAACCAATCCGGGCCAGACTGGTAACATCGCTCCTGGTGCACCATCAACAGGTTATATACCAACTTTCAACTTTGTAAAACCAACTTCTGATAATGGCAAGTATTATACACTTGATCCAATTAACTCACGTTTCCAGGCACAATTGGGAGTGAAATATAATTTCTAAAAGATAAAGTAAGTTATTATACACAAAGCATTTCTCATGCACTTTTGTACCACCCGTTATTCATAACGGGTGGTTTATTTTCAGGTGTAATCGAAGTCATAAACCAGCAGGGCGGGCAACTTTTTTTGCGGATGCTTTTCACACTTATTCCAACACCACTTTCACAAACTCACCAACTACCGGGAAGAGGCCGTCGATAGACACTTCAAACTTATCAGGGCCAAGATAAAACAACTTTAAAGAGCTCTGCATCGAAGGCGTTGAGTTGGGCATTACAACGGAGGGTTTTGTTTGCAAATATTTTTGCAGCGGTGCTGATATGTTTTTACTTGTCCTGATGATGAAGCTGGTGTTCATAACACTTTCTGCTGCAATTAATGTAACGTTGGCAGTATCCAGAAGGTTCTTTTTATACTCCAGCATCAACGGGCTTTTAGCCGTGTCCATCATGTTCCTTAATATAGCTTTCATGTCAAGGTAAATCCAGGAGCCTGATTCTATATTTGCTTCAGTAGAGGAGTTTATTGCGTCATTTATTTCCCTGACAGTTTCTTTATCAACGCCGGGTAATTGTAAATAAAAACCCTTTCCTAACACAGATCTCAGCGGTACCTGCAGCACCCTTTTTTCATAACAGGGATTAGTAAGTATATTAAACTGGTTTGCCATCTGGTTCAAACTTAATCCCAAATCATTTATTGTATTTAATTTTTCCTGCGTTTTCCTGTTTATTATAGTTCCAATTCCAAAACTGTCTTTCTTTTCTGCAAGAAATACATTTGCATCAAAAGAGAAACCCATACAGTTGTCATGCACTTTTTTTACTGAATCAATTATTTTATCATCGGGCAACTTGAAAGGAATAGTACTTAACTCTTCCTTGCTTAGTTTTTTAAATTGAAGTGTTTGCTTTTTTTGGGTGCAACTGAAAAGGCAGATAACCGCAAGGAAAATAATGATTGATTTTTTCATATAGCTTGTTTAAGATGGCAGGTATTTAAAATAGAGCAATTTAAAAGAAAGGAAAAGATACAGTAATTTTTTAATGCATACTTTCTGTGGTTCCTGTTTTTTCCAATTGCCGACTCCCGACAGCGGTTAACACCAAATAAGTTTTTTGGCTACAAAAATATTTGATCAGGCTACGCCTTATTAAATTAACCGGCACAACTTTGCAGTATAAAAATACAATAACATGAAAATTATTATTACAGGTTCATTGGGTCACATCAGCAAACCACTCACAGAAATTTTAGTAAAGCAGGAGCATGCAGTTACAGTCATCAGCAGCAGCGCCGCCAGGCAAACTGATATTGAATCAATGGGTGCAACCGCAACCATTGGTTCACTGGAAGATGCTGGTTTTTTAACAGCCACTTTTGCCGGGGCAGATGCAGTGTACACCATGGTGCCGCCGGGCAACTACTTCGATCCTGGCTTCGATCTGCTGGCTTATTACAAAAGGCTTGGCAACAATTATGCACAAGCTGTTAAAAGTGCTGGTGTAAATCGTGTTGTTAACCTGAGTACTATTGGCGCTCATTTGGAAAGAGGGAATGGTATTTTATCGGGCGCCCATAATGTAGAACTTATTCTGAATGCATTACCCGGAACTGTGGCGATCACACATATGCGGCCAACTTCTTTTTACTACAATTTGTACGGGTATTTAAACATGATAAAAACACAGGGTGTAATTGCTGCAAACTATGGAGCTGATGCCGTGATACCATGGGTTTCGCCAAAAGACATTGCAGCAGCCATAGCTGAAGAAATAGGAACGCCTTTTACTGGCAGGAAGATCAGGTACGTGGCCAGTGAAGAACTTACAGGCAATGAGACAGCAAGCATTTTAGGTGCAGCGATCGGTATGCCGGATTTAAAATGGATACTGGCCAGTAACGAACAAACACAGGCTGGCCTGGAAGCTATCGGAATGAACAAAACGATTGCCGCCGGGTTGGTAGAAATGTATGCCAGCCTTTACAATGGTTTGCTTGCAGAAGATTACAACCGCAATAAACCTGCGGTAATGGGCAAGGTTAAGCTGAAAGATTTTGCCGCAGAATTCGCTGCAGCCTATGCCGCAGGCTAGTTAAATAATTCAGCAAAAATAGTTTATGTTGATTTATGCAAAACGCACAACCACATCAAATTAAAACCATTAGTGAATATCACCAGTTCAGGGGTTTACCCAAACCGGAGCATCCATTGATAAGTGTTATAAATTTTGAAAATATTGTATGGCTTGGAGATGGCGAACCTAAGAGTATTGTGCAGGATTTTTATGCTATTGCACTTAAAAAAAATTGCAATGCAAAAATGAAGTACGGCCAGCAGGATTTTGATTTTGATGCCGGCACAATGATGTTTATGTCACCTGGACAAGTATTTTCAATTACAACCACGGCAGCGCTGAAACATACCGGCTGGCTGTTACTCGTTCATCCCGATTTTTTGTGGCATACACCGCTGGCACAAAAAATAAAACAGTACGAATATTTTAGTTATTCAGTACATGAAGCATTGCATCTTTCAGAAAAAGAAGAAACTGCTATCACCGGGCTTATGCAAAATATCGGGCAGGAGTATCATTCCAGCATTGACGAGTTTAGCCAGGATGTTATGATTGCACAACTTGAATTATTACTTACGTTTGCTGAAAGATTTTACAGGCGTCAATTTATCACCCGAAAGATTTCCAACCATCAAATAATTAGCAGCCTGGAGGCGATACTTACAGCATATTTCGATGATAGTTCATCTTCAAAAAAAGGAATTCCAACCGTGCAATGCGTTGCCTCTGCATTAAATGTATCGCCCGGCTATTTAAGCAGCCTGCTTAAAGTGCTTACCGGACAAAGTACCCAGCAACATATCCATTACAAACTTATTGAAAAAGCGAAAGAAAAATTATCAACCACCAGTTTTTCTGTTAGCGAAATTGCCTATGAGTTGGGCTTTGAGCATCCACAGTCTTTCAGCAAATTTTTCAAAACTAAAACAAGTTTTTCGCCTGTAGAATTCAGGCAATCGTTCAATTGATAAACCCTGAGTATTTATACAATGCATCTTTAAATAATAAAGAGGCTGTCCTAAAAAACCGGGCAGCCTTTTTTTATAATAAGCAGATTTAATTCAGCAGCAGTAAAAAAGACAACCCCTTCAAAACCATCAGTGAATGATAAAGCCCTGTTTTCAGGCAGCGGATAACTGGGTGCATATTCCCGTAGCAATAACCGGAAGTTTTAAAATATATTTTTTAATCAGCTTTTTGCAATTATATCATTAAACAGCATTGTAAAAAAACTACGGCATTGAAATTTAAACAGCAAAGAATACTTTTGACAACAAACAGGAGTTGCAGGTAGTGAAATAATTTCCTGTATGTAAGGTTAATGTTAATTTCAAAATAAACATTAACGAGGCTATTAACGTACGAGGGGGGCAGCCATATTTGTTTAAAAGGCAAAACTAATCACTGGTACAAACAAAGTTTGAAAACTGGTTAAAAAACGCTTATCATTAACCAGGCTGGAACTTATTTAAAAACTAAGCTGTGAGCATATACTTTATCTTAACCATATTAATTGGCATTTCAGCACTGTTTGCTTACATCAATTACAGGTATATTAAAATGCCATTTGTAATTGGATTATTTTTTCTGTCCACCATTGCCTCGCTGCTTGTATTCATCAGTAAAATATGGTTTACCCAGCCCTTCACAGATTTGAAAGTGCTGGTACAGCATTCCAACATCAGTAAATTTATTCTTGAAATAATGCTGGGCTTTTTGCTCTTTGCAGGCTCGTTGCATACCGATTGGAGCAACGTTAAAAAGTACCTGAAACAAATTGCCTTATTTGCAATTGGCGGAGTAATTCTTTCCACTGTTATAATTGCAGGATTAACCTACTGGCTTTGTATTTTGTTACATAGCCAGATTGACTTTATTTATTGCTTACTGTTTGGTGCACTCATTTCACCCACTGATCCTATAGCCGTGTTGGGTATATTAACAAAAGCCAATGTTCCTAAAAAAATTGAATCTGTAATAGTAGGGGAATCACTGTTTAATGACGGCATAGGTGTGGTTATTTTTATCGCATTGCTGGAAACATTGCATTCCGGAAGTACAGCAATCGATTTTGGCCATTTTGGCTTACTTTTTATACAGGAGGGCCTTGGCGGAATTCTGTCTGGCCTTGTCTTTGGTTTTGCACTTCATAAACTGGTGAAGTCTATCGACCATTATGAAACAGAAGTTTTGATGACAGTAGCATTTGTAATGGTGGGTTATAACCTTTGTTTAAGCTTACACCTTTCAGGGCCATTGGCAATGGTGGTAATGGGATTGCTGGTTGGCAATTACAATAAAGATAAAGCAATGAGTGACGTAACGCAGGAGTATGTTCATAAATTCTGGGAACTCCTCGATGTGATCTTAAATGCAATTTTATTTATCATAATCGCTTTGGTGCTGGTTGTAATTGAATTTAAAATAAAGTATTTGTTAGTAGGAGTGGTGTCCGTCATTATCGTAATGCTGTCAAGAGTTATTGTTGTTTATCTGCCCAAATTATTGCTCCCAAAAATGGTTGACTTAAACAAAAGAGAAGCAAAGATTATTGTTTGGGGCGGCCTTCGTGGAGGCCTCTCAATTGCACTGGTATTATCATTACCCGATAGTGAAGCAAGAAACATTTTGCTGATAGCCACTTACATCTGTGTGCTGTTCAGCATCCTGGTACAGGGCTTAACAATTGAAAAATTGGCAAAGCAAAGAAACTAATGCATTTCATAGAGCAGCAACAATAATTAGCCGGTTCCATCCCTGCAATCCTTAATTAAAAGTATATCAAATAGTTATGAGCAATATTCCATTTAGTATAATAAACTGGGATAGTATTGTTAAAACAGAACATCCGGGTGAAACGGGTACTTCATTTTGGCAAACACTGCAATATGAAAAATTGCGTATCAGAATCGTTGAATACGCTGCAGGATATTTAGCCGATCCCTGGTGCCGGAAAGGCCATATTGTTCACTGCCTGGAAGGTGAATTTAAAAGTGAGCTGGAAACTGGTGAAACATTTTTGTTAACCAAAGGCATGACCTATATAGTTTCTGACAACCTAAGTTCCCATCGTTCCATTGCTGTAAAAAGCGTTAAACTTTTAATAATTGACGGTGATTTTTTAAAATAAACGTAGTATGCAAGGGGAGCTGGAAAAAACAGTTTGAAATGGAATAAACAAGACCACGTTTTTGATATCATAAACCCTTATACAGTGACTTACAGGCAGGCAACAACATGCGATACAGAACAATTAAAGGACTTAGCAGTAAGAAGCTGGCAACCATTTAAAAAAGAACTGACAGCAGATAACTGGCAAAAACTGTTTGCCACACTGAGTAATCCGCAAACATTTACTCACCTGCTTCGTAACTCCCATTGTGTTGTTTGTGAAACAAACAGCAAAATAATCGGCATGGCGTTTCTTGTACCCAGTGGTAATGCTACCGAAATTTACGAAGCCGGTTGGTGTACTATCAGGTTTGTATCGGTAGATCCTGATTTTGGAGGGCAGGGAATCGGGAGACAATTAACAGCAGCATGTATTGAAACAGCCAGGCAAAATGGAGAGCGGACCATTGCCCTGCACACATCCGAAATGATGCATACAGCAAGGCGTATTTATGAAAGTTTCGGCTTTAAAATTTAAAAGAAATTGACCCACGGCTGGGAAAAAGATACTGGTTGTACACAGTTGAAATAAGTAATTAGTAAAATGATCTTATAGAATGATATCCATGACCCAATGCCTGCTGGCCTTATAAAAAGGATGTGAAGAAAATTTAAAAGATTAGCGACTTACAAATGTTTGGGGCTGTCAGGTTTCGTTCTTCATGCGGCCATTGTTCCGGCCTTACGCTTGTAACCCTCCTGCGTCGGGGCTACCGCTTCAGTCCTGCAGCCATTGGGCAAAGAAGCTTTGCTGAGCTTTTATTACGTTGATCACTTTACCTTACCGGATATGTGCAGATACTGTTCTTTCACCTTTCATCCAGGTTGTTTGTGCATTTTTTGCAGGTATTATAAGGCTGGAACTGTTTGCCAGAAGATGCTAGCCTAAAAAAGAATTAAACCCAGATTTTGCAGTTGAAATCGTTATGAGGGTTTCAAATACAATATAGATAAGTGTTTCAGGTTATTTTTTGGCTGAGGAAATAGTGAACTATTTTGAAATCAAAAAATATTCTTAAATGCTTAGCTGTGAAGTAGTTGGAAGCCGCAATAGATTTTCAAGTGCAAAATCTGGGTTAAAGGTTAGCAGAAAGATTGTTCCATTCTTGTAACTTATTCTTAATCATTGCTGGTTTTAGCTTTCCCGGGTTTTTAATCAGGTCAATAATTATTCCTTTTTCTATAAGCAAAGTTCCTCCCCATCCTCCATAATAAAGTTCCTCTTGATTTTTAGGTTGGCCGATAAGCCAGTCTATAACAAACTGCTTTCTTTGGTCGCTACAATCAGTTTTAAATACCGGAATTTTACATTTATTCCCAAGTTCATTGAGTGCTTTGTAAATATTGTAACGTGACATTCTTTCTGGCCCTGACCATTCAACAAGCAAATAAATAATGGCTTTGTCAAGTTGTAGGATATCCGGGAAACTTTGCTGTGATGGCAAGTCAGTAATTCCATTTATTATCTCCAGCTTTTTAAGCAGTTCGGAATTAATATTAACCAAACTGTCTTTGTTCATTTGCATAACGGAGGTTGGTGTTAGAGAATGGCTTCAAGATCAACCAGAGACAAATAAAGGCTAAAATAGTAATTTCGCCGGGCCTATCTTCATTTGATCTGTATATGCCGGGCAATGGCTGTTACTGTAATTTGAAAGAGTTGAACATCTTTTCTGCTGTTTCAGTATAGTCTGATTCTTTTCCATTTTTAATTACAAAGGTCACAGCATACCCTATCTCGTCCTTAAGGTAATAGTGTTGTATTGTTGTTATTAAATATTTGCCTTGCCTGCCCTTATATTTAAGGATGTAAAATTGGTGAGATGCAGTGCTGTCCAGTCTACTGTCAGCAATCTCAACATCAGTCACCATGTTTTTTATTTGAGTTTCACTTTCCTGTCCCATTTTAGTGAGGTTGTAATCCTGTCCATGAAGGTCTTGAATAAAAATATTCAGGTTTTCACGAAAATCATCAGTACTGTCGCTTTTTGGCGAACGAAATAAGATATCCATTCCGAACATTTTGCTTGTGTCAACTGACCAGGAACCAGGATATTTTAATGAGTACCTCCCTTTAGAAATTCTTACTAATGTATCTGTATTGTCGCTGGTTTGTTGAGCAGATGCAAAAGATGCCGAAAATAAAAGGAATAGAATAATTAGTGTTCGCATTTTAAGTTGTATTATGTTAGCTATTGAGCAACTCATTGACTGATGCCATTATTGGAGGGAGCAAAAATAGTTTTTTTGCCCTTGTGTGCCCGGGCATTTATTATTCATAATATCTCCAGAAGGCCTGGTTATATTTTTACCCTGGTAAACCATCTGTATGCCTGGCATCCAATGCTAAAAAACACTTGTGCCTGTAAAAGCATTTGTATATTTTTAACCACACTTTTATTACTATCAAATAGAACCGGTATGAAACTTAAATTAATGGCTTTGTTAACCATTGGCGCCTTTTTAAGTATGGCTGCTTTTCGTTCGGCAAAGCAAAAGACCGATAAAGCAACTATTACCGAAATGGTTGCAGCAAAGAAAAAATTCAGCATCCGGTGCTCACCATTATACACACCCACGACGGAAGATGATATTCCACTACTAAGCGGCTGGGGCAATTATAACTGGCGCATCAGCAGCACATCAGACAGTGCCCGTATTTATTTTAACCAGGGCATCAACATGTATTATGCTTTTCATATTATAGAAGCACGGGCATCTTTTGATAAAGCAACCAGGTTTGATCCCAATTGTGCCATGGCCTGGTGGGGAAAGGCACTTGCTTACGGGCCAAATATTAATGACTATGGCTACCAGCAACCTTCAGAAGCATTTCCTTCAGCTGCAAAGGCCAATGATTTAAAAGCAACTGCAACAGCGGTTGAAAAAGCACTGATAGAAGCCATCGCCATCCGTTATGTTGCCGACAGTGCAGCCGACCAGGGTAAACTAAATGCCAAATACAGGGATGCAATGAAAGCAGTGTACACTAAATATTCCAATAACGAAAATGTAAGCACTTTATATGCCGACGCACTGATGCTGATGCATCCATGGGATTTGTACGATCATGATTTTAAAGCAAAACCATGGACCGCAGAAATTGTATCCGTATTAAAACATGCCCTTCAATTAAATCCCAAACAGCCAGGTGCCAATCATTATTATGTACACGCTGTAGAAGCCTCTGACCGGCCGGGTGATGCTTTGGCAAGTGCCAGGTTTTTAGCCACGGCCATGCCAGACGTATCTCACCTTACGCACATGCCATCGCATATTTATATACGCACCGGTTTTTATGAGAAAGGAATTACCGTAAATGACCAGGGCGTGGCAGGTTATAATAAATATCATAATTACTTTCCGGCAACAGCAGAGAATATTGCATTGTATGCCCTGCACAATTTGCACATGAAAATTAACTGTGCACAAATGGCCGGCAATTATGCCACAGCGGTTGCTGCCTCAAAAGAACTGCAGGAAGATATACCCGGTTTTTATTTGAAGATTCCCGGAGCCCTGGGCAACTACGTACAATACCTGCATCGTTCAGATATCTTTACCTGGCTGCGGTTTGGAAAATGGGATGAAATATTAAGCGATCCTGTGGCAGATACACTCAGCTTTACCCCGGTGTTACAGCATTTTGCACGGGGCATGGCCTTGGCTAATACTAATAAATTAGAAGAAGCAGAAAAAGAGCTGGCAATTATGAAAGATAAAATGACAGAGCCATCTTTAAAGGAACCCTTTACGCCTTTTAATGCTGTGTATGATGCAGCATTGATAGGCGAAAATATTTTAGCCGGAACCATTGCAGAAAACAAAAAAGATCTGGCCAAAGCCGTTAGCTTTTTTAAACAGGCGGTAATTGCAGAAGATAAATTAATTTACAATGAGCCCCGTGACTGGTTGCTGCCTGCAAGGCAATACCTGGGGGCTGCACTTGTAAAAGCAGCACAGTACAAAGAAGCTGCTGCGGTATTTAAAAAAGATCTGCAAATAAACCCAAACAATGGCTGGTCGCTTACAGGGCTGGCTACCTGTTACAGGCAATTGAAAAATACAGCCGGATTATCTGCTGTGCAAAAGCAACTAAAAGCCGCCTGGCTAATAAAAGATACGCCTGTTGAAGCCGCTGTATTTTAGATGGAGCAATACACTGAATTGCTTATTTTCAGGCTCATAACACAAATGAAATCAAGCAGTAGATCAGGCACCTGCACCTGATGGGTAAAACAAAATATGACTTACTCCTATTATGTTGTTTGCGGCTTCAGAAGTAAGCAAAATAAAAATTGAAAATGTCATCATGATAAATACAAGAACATTTCTAACGGTAATTCTATATTTCAATTTCATCTTCTAAGTCAGATTGCGGCTTGTAAAATTGTTTTATCAAAAAAGAAATAATAAAAAATGCGCCAACGCAAATTCCGGCAAATATTAATATTTTACCAAGAAAATGCCATACAATCCCAAAGACGTTCCATTCCATACTTTCTCTTTAATTGGTAGAGTGTTTTTGCTACCAACTCCTTACGTACCGCAATTTTCGGCAAGTATAAAATAATATTTTTTTGATCTCAAAGATTGACAACGCTACATTTTAAAATGCCGGTTGCGGCACCTCCTGCACATAAATTTAACCTCTTTACTTAACCTGAACTAAACACTACACCAATATATGTTTTTGGTTCCTTGTCTTCTGCTGGTTTATTTACTGCTTCCCGGTCATCTGTTTAAATTTATCAATGTCCAGGTATATTATACCCCAGTTATGGCCATCTAAATCTTCTATATTTCTTACTTGCATAAATCCTTCATCAAGCAGAGGTGTTAATTCCGTTCCTCCTGCTTTTAAGCCGTTTTCAATAATTTCGTTAACCTTATCAAGACTTTCTACCGGCAGCGTAAAAGTTGCAATTGTATTTTTTTTAGTATCAGGAAGCTTTTTTTTGTTTCCTGCTGTAAACATTTTGTATGTCTGTAACATCAAATAAATTTGGTCACTCCATACCATACATTTTTGGTCGTCAAAAGTAAACAGAGGATTGGCTGTAAAGCCTAATTTGGTATAAAAGTCCATTGATGCTTCCACATCTTTCACGGGTAGATTGATAAAAATTTGTTTTATTGTTTATTTTGTTTCAATATTTTTCAAAATAAATTTTATTTCCCTTGCCGTTGTACTCACCTGCCAGCATTTTGCAATAAAGTAAACTAACATAAATCCGGAAGTAGCGCCCTGTTTTTCATGTTAAGCAGTAAGCCTGGCAGCGATAAAAAGTTTATGAACAACATACACAGGGGACTGGGTTGCTTAAAAAATTCCGGGAAGTATTTTAACGCAATGCGTTGTCCGGTGGAAGAACCGACCACGGAGCCAATGGTTGCAGGCTCTGTTTTATTTCCAGAGAACTCTTTTTATAATCAAAATTGTATTTTTAACGCCAGCGCCAGGTAATTAGCTTTATAGCAGGTTTCATTTCCAAATGTAACAGATTCACCTTTTATTGCCAGTTCCGCTTTTCTTTTGTTTTGCTTAGCCAAAACGAAAAAAGGAATACTTGCAAGTGCTGCACCCGGCCCAATAATAAAAAAAAGAGTTTCTGCTGTCTTTGGTGCACCGCCATTATAACCCTGCTTAGCATATGCAGCGAAAGCAATGCCGCCACCTATTATCAGTCCTATTCCTGAGCCGAGTAACACCCGACCTGTAGTTCTGTATCCTTTATATTTTTCAAGATAATTATCATACAAACTTTTAGTTGATTCAGTTTTAGGAAGTTTAATTGTTTGAGCATTTACTAAATGTGTTGTAAGTAAAAAAACACAGCATATAAGAAATAACTTTTTCATTGTTTAATGTTAGTTTACAAATGATTGATAAAGTTCATACTTAACATAGCCTGAAACTATTAACTTTCGCAATTACCGGCGTGTTAAACATATCGTTTTTTTAATAGTAAGAGCTTTACAGGAGTACACTAAGACTACTGCTTGCGACATTCTCCACCAACTTATTTCATAGGGATTTATTACTGTAGCATTTGCAGTTGTTTATTACGGGTTAATCAATCAAACAAAGATTTTAAACGGCGGGAAAAATTCATTACTAAAATACATTTATCATACACAATCAACTGTAAGCTTCTCCAAACACGTTAAGTGTTCGGAGAAGACACCAACTGAAAAAAACTGCAACGACCATGTCCATGTAGTCAAACCCCATAAGTAATAGCCCTGCTACCTCCGGTTCAGTCAACAAAGGCTTAAATCGAAGTTCCGCTATCGCTGCTCTTCGTTTAAGCCATATATGTTAGGCGTAGTTTTTTTTGTCACGCTTAAATCTAAAATTTACGAAAGGTAAAACTCTATTTCCAATTCTGTTGAAAAGACCAATTTGTAATAATTGTCCTGTTTTACAATTGTTGATAAGTCCAATTTGTATACCTTTTCCTTTTGTGGTCTTATTTGAAATTCCTGCAATTATTAAACCCTTAAATTCATATGAATTATTTAAAAGGCCACTTATTTGAACACCATAAGTTTTATATGATATTCCTGAAAGTCCATTTAGGATTAATCCCCGATTATATGTTTCTAACATTCCACCTAGACTGATTGAAATCCCATTCACTCTTGTCCCATAAGTTGCATAAGATAATTCTATACTGTCTTGGTAACCATATTTAGAAAAAAAATTAGATATATGTTTCAAAGAATCCTCAGAACCAAAAAAACCATACATTGTCCCCCAAAGTCCTCCAATTATTCCTAAAGGTCCGACTTCAATATTTAATCCTTCTAATTTAACATAGGAAGTGTCTTTCCAAGTACTCCAAGGATGCAGAGTCAATCCAATTGCAAGTCCTGAAATTATTCTATGCGTTTTGGATGGTGTTAATCCGATTATTTGCTTCTCAATATTCTCGGGCTTTAAATTATTTTGTCCAAATGTCATGTTTGAAATTATGAGAATTGCCGAAAGAGCTAAAAGGACTTTTAAGTATTTATTCAAGGTTTTATTGTTTGAGATGTTGTAGTAAAATTACGTACAACGGTTAAGGGTTTGGCGAAGGTGGGGAATTAGTATTCCGTCAGCTTTGGAACCGAAGCCCAATATTGTTACAAAAGTTGAAGTTACATCTATAAAGCCAAATAGAATTCCGTCAAGCTGGAACACCAATATAAAATTTTCATAAAATCAATAGCTAACTTTAGTTGCAGATACAATGCTTTACAAGTCCTGCTTTTGAATGGTGCGTTATAGCCCCTCTGGAACACTGGCAAAATTGTATAGAAGAAGATGCCTTTTTAATGCAGGCCTCTTCTGGTGAAAAATCAATTGGAGAACCCTGCATGCAGGGTATCCCGTATGAAACAATTTTTAAGCTATAGATACAATTTAGGGCATTGTTTTTTATTTTATTTTTTCACATAAATAAAAAAAATGGAAAAGAAATCAACATCCCCTGACACAGTTTCTATGACAGTCATCCACAGCCATGCCGCCGGTATCGATGTTGGCTCCAGGGAACATTATGTAGCTACCGGACAGCAGTCATCTGATGTATGTACTTTTGGTGTTTACAGTAAAGACAATGCAGCATTGGTTACGCATTTACAGCAAAAGGGCATAACGACCGTAGCAATGGAAAGTACCGGCACTTACTGGCAGCCGCTGTTTGCCTGCATACAGGCAGCTGGTATAGAAGTGGTACTCAGCAATAATTATATCAAAGACCCTCAAAAGAAAACAGATGCTAAAGATGCCCGCTGGTTACAACGGTTACATACACTGGGCTTGTTAAAAACATCTTTTATTCCTGCTGCACAAATAGAACAGGTACGTACTTATCACCGCCACCGCAGCAGCCTGGTAGCACAGGCAGCCACCTGTATTCAAAAAATGCAGAAAGCATTGCGGCTGATGAATATACGTTTGGATATTGCAGTACGTGACATAACGGGCCTGAGCGGTATGGCTATACTGGAGGCCATAGTAACAGGGCAGCGGGATGGCATAGCCCTGGCATCGCTGGTTCATTACAAAGTAAAAAAAAGTAAAGAAGAGATAGCCCAGGCGTTGCAGGGGCAATGGAAACCGGAGCAATTATATATTGTAGCTGATGAACTTGAAAGCTATAAAAATTATCAACTACGAATGACCAATTGTGACAAACAGATAGAATTATTACTGGAACAAATGACGGCAGCCATTACCGTTAAGCATGCATCAGCAATACCTGCCGGAGAAAATGTTGTTTGCGCAGCAGGCGCAATAACGCCAACAAAAATCAAAAAGAATAAAAACAGTGCCGCTTATGATGTGTCCAAATTAAGTATGGAATATTTTGGAGTTGATTTATTGGAAGTGGAAGGCATTGGCGGCGCCACGGTAATGACCTTTATAGCCGAAGTTGGAAGCGACATCATAAAGTTTCCGAGTAAAAAGAATTTTACAAGCTGGTTAAGACTGTCTCCCAATAATAAAATAACAGGCGGCAAAGTAATCAGCAGCCGTACACCTAAAGGAAAAAATATCCTGTCCAATGCGTTCCGCCTTGCGGCCAATACCATTGCCCAGCGAAAAGATGGCGTGTTAAAAAAAATATTCAGCCGCATAGCATTTAAAAAAGGAAGAGCTGCAGCCATTACGGCACTTGCCAGAAGACTGGCAGAAATCTTTTGGATAATGACGGTACGTAAAGTACCCTACAAAGCACAAAATGAAAAAGAGTATGATGAACAAACCAAAAAAAGCATCATTAAAAATATACAACACAAAATGAGAAAAATGAATTTAACAGCAGAAGATATAGCAATGGGTGGGCTTGTAACAAATTAGTTAGACCCTAAGTGGACGCAGTTAGATGAAACAAAAGCCACATAGAATTACAAAAAGTTCATTGTTATTCCTTCCGACCCACTTTTGCCAAAGTTCGTGTTGTACGTTTGTGCTTTTTTGCTTAAGTTGTCCATAAAGGTTTGTAGTCAAGTTGGGTAGGCGTTTGAATGTAAAAAAGTTCGCCTGAAAAATCTATGTCAAGTTGTTGGGTATTAGAAAGTCTAATTGCGTCATCTTTTAATATTTGTTGATTGTCTGCCAAACCACTACCACGCAAAACATAAAAAGTATAACTGCAATTACTGTCTAACTGTAAACTTATTTTAGTTTGGTCGTTAAATGTAAGTTTCTTAATAGTTAAATGTGGTGTCATTGCAAATGCCTTGCTGTGTCCGCCTACATAAGTTGTTGTCTTAATTTCGTTTTCAATTACTGTTTCAAAGTCCTTGCTGTGGTAGTCCACATACGCAGGATTTTGTTTGATGGCTTCGTAAAAATTAGGGTCAAACCAAATTTGAAAACTGCTTGTGCCTTTGGCAATCCTTTCTTGATGTTGAATGCCTTTGTTAGATTGTATTACCTGAAAGTCGCCTGTTTCCAAAGGTGTCCAAATTTTTGAAGCTGTGTCAAAGTGCGTTACTTGTCCTTCTAAAATGAAGGTCATTATTTCAAACCCTTCATGTGGATGTAATGGAAATTCACAATCTTCCAATGCGACAGCATGGCTCCAATAAAATAGATTGGAATAAGGTGCAACTGCTTTTGAAAACCCACTTGCAACAGGCTTGTTTACTACAAATCTGCCATTAAAAATAGTGGTATTAAACTGTGCTGATTTTTTCTGCATTCGTATCATTTTATTTAATCTTGTTTTGATAATTCTTTTTCAATTTGTTTGCTTGGCACTATCCAAATAGCAGATGAAATTGCAAAAAAAATTAATGAAATATGTGGATTTATAAATGCTGAAGGTATGGAAAGTAAATTGCACACTGTAGATACTAAAACTTTAGAATTTTGCTTTTTAATGATGATATTTAAATTACTATTTTCGGTTTTCAGGCTTTTAGCAATTAAATTTTGAAGCAAGTTGTAAGAGATGCCACATACTATTAATAGAACGCTGTAAGCGATTACAGTAAAACGTTCAAAATGTGTTTCTCCCATCCATTTTGTACCAAATGGAATAAGCGATAACCAAAACAATAAATTAAGATTAGTCCACATTATTGCAGATGAAACTTTTTTTAAAGCGTGTAGTAAGTGATGATGATTATTCCAATACACACCTACAACAGCAAAACTTAAAATATAGCTCGCCAATGTTGGTATTAAATGAGCAACACCCTGCCAATTGGCAGTTTCAGGCACTTTGATTTCTAAAACCATAATGGTAATAATGATTGCCAAAACACCATCGCTAAATGCTTCTAATCTTGATTTGTTCATTGCTTTTATTTAAAGTTGAATCGTAAAAATACTCCGTAATTGTCTTTCAAAACTTTGGCTGCACCATAATAATCTAAGTTAGTTGCTAACCCAAATTGACAATTACCAATGCCTAAACCAAGACGAAATTGCATATAACTTCTTTCGTGCTGGTCGGTTTCTGAATTATGATTGTAAAGTGTTTGAAAACGGCTGTAGAGATTTATCTTTTCAGTTAGTTTTGGTTTGTATTCTATCAACGCCAGGCCTTCTACATTTTTATTTTTTGATAAATGATAACTTGGCGTTATTACAAACAAAATTTCTTTGTTGGCAAATACATATTCAAGCCCTACAATTGGCGTTAAACCCGAAACTCTGTTTACTGAAAGCCCTGTTGCAATACCAAACCCTTTATAAATTTCGTAGCTAACTTGAGAGTTGTTTATAAAATCTAAGTTGTTAACATCGTTCTTGTAAGTACTTTCAAAACCTGTAACTGAAAGGAAAGAAAATTTACTTGCTGGTGTAAAATGTTTGTTCATTAAAAATTGTAAGCCAAAACGATTATTGCCAATATTTAGCTCTACTGGGCTTGGTGCTTCTTTGTTTGCTTGTTGTGCATTTGCAATACCTGAACAAAGCAAAATGATAAATAGTATTTGATATTTCATTGTTTTAAAATTGAGTTTAAGCAAAAACTGCCTTGCTTAACAGAAAGGCAGTTTTTGCAATTACAGGTTATAATTTTACTTGCCCAATTTTGAAACAACTTCTTCCAGGTTTATTTTCATAGCCTTTTGTCCGTCCGGCGAACCAAAGTCTGAATACAATTCTGATAAAACTGAATTGGCAGAAACTACTGAAACGCCCAACTGGCGCAGATAATCAAAACTTAAATCGTCTGCTAGTTTAGTCATACTTCCACAAGCGTCTCCCACCACCATCACTTCATAACCATTGCGTAATGCTCCCTGCACCGTATGCAACAAACATATATCTGTTGTTAAGCCACAAATAATTAGTTTATTTTTGCCCAATGCTTTTACTGCTGCATTAAATTTAGGGTCAATAAAACAGTTGATAGTACCACCACGTTTAATACGATTTGCGTATTGAGTAGGTGCTAATTTTTGAATGTCTTCCCAGGTTTGTCCAACTTGTTCTTCCATTGTCGTTGTTATCAACAATGGCACTTTTAATTTAGCACCAATACGTGCCAGCATACGCAAATTGTTTTCTACATTTTTTTTGTCCTGGCTGTAAATCCAATTCATTGTCATTGTTTGGTGGTCAACCAAAAGAATGGCAGAATTTCGTGGCGTGAATTGAGCAGGAACTTTTGCTGTTTGTCCAAAACTCACTACTGAAACCATTGTTGCTACTACAAGTAACACTGTTTGAAATACTTTTTTCATCATTTTATTTTTTATCGTTGTTATTAATGATGCAAATGTAGTTAGCTTTGCTACCGATTAGATAGTTGTTACCTGTAAGTAAGTAGTTACTAAAAAGTAAGTAGTATGAAAAATGAAACAAAAAATGAGGCTTGTCCTTTTAGGTTAAGAGCTTCAAGAGATGCTTTGGAAATCATTCAAGGTAAATGGCGTGTTCCAATTGTTATTTCGTTGACGTATGGCACAAAACGTTTTGGCGAAATACAAAGAGATATTGGTGATGTGTCGCCAAAAATGTTGTCGCAAGAATTAAAAGCGTTGGAAGAAAACAAAATCATCAGTCGCATTTTGTACGACAGTATGCCCGTAACTGTTGAATATTCTCTTACGCCACTTGGGCAGTCAATGAATAAATTGTTAGATGAACTGCTTAATTGGGGCAACCATTTCAGAAAAGAAATTGTAGGCAAATAATTGTCAGTGTTTCAATTTAGCAGGGTGTGTCATAGCATAACGAACAGGGCTTTGTGCAGGCAGGGCATTGTTGATTGTCCAGCCCGGAACTGAAGCCCAATAAAGAAATAAAAGTACAAGTCAACAACTAAAAGCCCAACAGAATTCCGTCCAGCCCGAACCAAAGTACAGCGATGCAAACAGCCGAAGTTTGAACGTCAAGCCCTGCTTGCACAAAACCCCATGTTATGTGCCGTTTTTCTTCTCGCTGTTAAGTCTGCCCAAATTAATTGTACCAAGTCGCCAAATAGTTTTCTATGTCTTTTAAGCTGTCGGCACTTGTCCTAACTGCTACATAACTGTCTGGTCTAACCAATAAAATTGTTGGCTGATTGATGCCATAAATTTTATGTACTAACTCGTCAACGTCGTAATAAAGATTTTCTTTATTGTAGTTTGTCGTTGTGGAAGATGTAATAATTAAAGGCAACAGTCCGCTTTTGATTTTGTCAAATTGTTGAAAATTCTCCAACTGTTTTTGATTGTCAAAAATTATCAATTTCCAAACTGGCTTTGAAAGTTGATTGAACAATGAAACTTCTTGTAAAGTTGATGCTTGAATTAAGTCTCCATCTAAAATTCTGTTACCTGCTTTTACATTTCCTTTTTTGATTTTATCCAATGTCAAAGGGCTTTTTCTGTAGTGAACATTTAACTGGCTAAAGGTTTTTGCCATTCCTTTTTCACCTCCTTTGTCTAACATCCAATTGCCTAATTTGCCAACTACCCATTGCATAAACTTTGGTGCTTTGGTTGTGTATTTTAAAGAATTGAATTGTACTTTTTCCAATGCAATACGCAAGGCTAATCTTTCAGTTTGATAAGTGATTAAGAGTTCTGACTTTGCATTTCCTTTGATGACATCGGCTAATTTCCAAGCAAGGTTAAAACTGTCTTGTATGCCTGTGTTTAAGCCTTGCCCACCATTTGGTAAAATTGGATTACCTGCGTCTCCTGCTAAAATCACTCGGTTGTCTATAATTTGCGGTGCAATACCCATATTCAAATTAGCATAGCTAAACCATTTTGGTTCTAACATTTCTATTGAGCTGTCTTTGGTAACCTCAATGAGTTTGGTTTTCATTTCTTCCAAAGTTGGGTTTCTGTTTGGAATGTTTGCAGAAGGTTCAATGGTTAGAATTCTATAATAACCGTCAAGCAAAGGAACTACAACCGCAAAGCCATCAGCAAAATAAAACAGCCACATTTGTTTCATTGAATTTAAACGTTTCCATTTCAATTTTGCGTCCACTTGTCTTATTGTTCTATCTGTTTTTACGGGTTTAAAATCGCATTTTGTAAATGTTCTTGTTACGCCCCAAGGTCCATCACAGCCAATAACATATTTAAAAGTTTCCTTTGTTTCTTCTGTGCCGTTTTGTAGAGTAGCTGTTACAGCATTTTCATTTTGTATCAAGTTGGTTAATTTGGTATCGAAATGAATTTGAACGCCCAATTCGGATAATGAATGGGCTAAGGATTTTTCAATATTGTCTTGTCCTAACAAAAGCACATCGTTAAAAGGGCTTTCGGTTAAGTGCATTGTTCTTGCTCCCAAATTAGTTCCGTAACCTTTCATCACCATTCTGCTCATTTTGCCACTCATATCAAACATTGGCTGGATAAGGTTATAGATTGCCAACTGCTCCTGTGTGCCTTGCATAAGGTTTGTTGCTTTGGTGGTGTCTGAAAGTTTGGGTTTCAGTTCGATAATTTTTATCCTTACTCCCAAACTTTGTAAAGCTGCTGCAAGGCTTAAACCTGTGGGACCTGCTCCTACAATTAGAACATCTGTATTGTACATTTGATTTGCCATTTTAATTTTCTTAAACTTCAAATGTAATAAACAATGCGTCATAAAATGACTAACGGTCATTTATTTTTCAAAAAACTAAACGCTGATTCCGTTTTCAACAATCAATACAAAACTTGATAAGATATCTTTCTCTGAAATGCCTTGATATTGTTTGATAATAGCACCTCTAACTTTTATAAGTTGTATCATTCCGACCGTCATACCCCACAAACAAATAGAAAAATTCATTGGGTCAATAGTTGGGTTTAGTGTCTTATTGTTTTTCGCTCTTTGTGCAATCGCAAGAATCATTTCCGTTATTTTATAGCTTGACTGCTGAAGTTCAGGGGTTTCAGTTAGTTTGTTATTGATTTCGTAGAGAGAAACTAACTCAAAAAAGAGTGGATATTTTTTGAAGAAGTTGTAGTTAGCAATGATGATAGCTTTTAATTGCTCAATTGGTTCTTTTTTTTTTTAATGGCTTTTGTAAAATAATCGAGCAAAAGATTACGGGATTTTAAACTCAAGGCTGCTAAAATTTCTTCTTTGTTTTTAAAGTATAAATAAAGTGTGCCTTTGGCAAGTTGTGTTTCCTTTGCTACTAAGTCCATATTTAAAGCATACAAGCCGCCTGCTTGCATAATTTTTTCAGATGCTTCTAATATTGCATTGTAGCGTTCTTGCTTTTCTTTCTGTTTTCTACCTTTAACTTCCATTTTTGATTTTGAAGAAAATTAGATTTGTTCAATCCGCAAAGGTAAAAAATGTGTGTATCAATAAACAGCGTTTGTCTATAAAATGTCAAGTCGCTGGAATGCTTAGGGTGGTCGCTCTAAAATGGCACATAACTCGTCTCTTGCCGCAATTAGCGGCAGGTTAAAAAATAAGGTTTTGTTGATAATCAATCAGTTACAGGGGGTACTTTTAAATGTCGGTTGCGGCAATCTCCGGAAGATTATGTTTTGTGTCCGTAAAGCCCCACCACCAATTATTCAAACCCCATAAGTAATAGCCCGGCTGCCTCCGGTTCAGTCAACAAAGGCTTAAATCGAAGTTCCGCTATCGCTCCTCTTCGTTTAAGCCATATATGTTGGCTGTTTGTGGTTCTTGTTGAACCTTTTAATTTTGTTCCAATAACTTCTTCTTTTGAGCATCATATTCCTCCTTTGTCAGAATCCCGTCGTCCAAAAGTTTTTTTAATTTTACTAATTCGTCAGCAACGCTAATTTTTTGCTTTACCTCAACTACTGTTGTACCTTTCGGTTTTGGCCTAAATTCTTCTGGAACTAAAAGTTCTCCTGATGCAATTGCATTATCAACGTCAATTTCATAACGTCCAGAACCAAAAGTTATAAGTGGCTCATATGTTTTCCCGATTTTCTTATTCCCTCTCGTTACGATTTTTACAACCTTCCCTTTATGACCCGCCATATCCTCGGTAAGGAAAGTTCCGATTTATTATAACTGTTGTTATCGGACATAATTATTGCAGTCCCAAAGCCAGAAGAGTTTCTACGAATAAACTTAAAATCTCCGTCAGGTGTTGCACCAGTTCCTATATTAAGGTCTTGTCCAATTACAATTTTATAACCACTTGTGGAGAATAAAGTGTCTTCAACAACTTTTGGTAATGTACTGTCATTGTCTTGAGAGTAGGAATTTGCGAAAAAAAATAGAGTCGCAAAAAATAAACATGTTCTTTTCATATAGTAGTTTGTTTTTGAAATTGTTTGGGTCTGCCTACAATGACTGCCAACGCGAGTTTGTGAAAAAACTCCTTTAGCCAAATATACACACAATGTGAATAGCGTAAACAGCGTATGATTTTTGTTATAAAAAAGGCATGCAGTTTATACAAGGAAACAACAGACATCAAACCTACTTCACCACACCCGACGACCAGGTGAGTGCTGACAATGCAGCAAGGCTCATGGATGCTTTTATTGATAAGCTTGATCTGCAAAAATTAGGCTTTACCGGCACGGTTCATAAAAGTGAAGGCCGGCCGCCGTATGCACCCGGAGTGCTGTTAAAATTGTACCTCTACGGCTATCTCAATAAAATCCGCAGCAGCCGGAAGCTCGAAAAGGAATGCAGCCGAAACATTGAACTGCAGTGGCTGTTGCAGGGACTGCAACCTAACTACCACACCATTGCAGATTTTCGTAAAGTACATGCAGTGCCTTTACAATCCATGTTTAAACTGTATGTACAGTTTCTTAGCGATGCAGGCCTGCTGGGCAAAACAACCATCGGTATAGATGGCAGTAAGTTTAAAGCAGTTAACAGTAAAAAGAATAACTACAACCAAAAAAAGATAGATAAGCACCGCCAGTTTATTGAAGACAAAACTGCGAAATATTTACAGGAACTCGATGAACTGGATCAGCAGGAAAACGTGGCTGCCAGTGATGAACTCCTGCTAAAAAAAGAAAAGATAGCACAGGGCCTCGCCAGGCTAAAAGAACGCACCATTAAATACGATACGCTTCAGCACCAACTGGATGCTACGGATGATAAGCAGGTTAGCACCACTGATGCTGACAGCCGCAGCATACTTATAACCAAAAGTATTGTAGAAGTTGCCTATAATACACAGAATGCTGTGGACGATAAACACAACCTGATAGTACATACACAAGCCACCAATACCAATGATGGCAAGGCTCTACACAAAGCAGCTATACAAGCCAAACAAAATCTGCAATTAAAAAAAGAAGACAGCCTGATGGTGCTGGCAGATAAAGGTTACCATACCGGTGCTGAGCTGCTCGAATGTCAGCAGGAAAACATGATCACCCATGTAGCGTATAAAGAACAGCCTGGTGTCAAACACATTGCCAACGAATTTTTAGTTGAAAGCTTTAACTATAATAAACTGGCAGATACCTATACCTGCCCCGCCGGTGCAGTACTAACGTCACTGGGTACCTGGCACAATAAAAAAGGTGAAGCAAATGAAACCAGCTACCGCTTTAAAACATACCGTACCGGTGCCTGTAAAACATGCCCGTTAAAAAGCCAGTGTACCAAACTTCCCAAGCGCATTATCCAGCGTAGTGAATACCAGGATGCGGTAGACCTCAATGATAACAACATCAAAAAAAATCCCCAATATTACAAGCGAAGACAAGCCATTTGTGAACATCCCTTTGGCAGTATAAAAAGGCATTGGGGTTACACACATACACTGCTGAAAGGATTGCAAAAAGTAAATGGTGAAATGAACCTCATCATGTTTTGTTACAACTTTATGCGAACCAAAAACATACTCGGCTTTGAAAAAATGCTGCAGACAATCAAAAACTGGCAACCAGATTACACCAAAGTAATCTGCCTTTTAAAAAGCGCCTCTATTAAGCCGATTTACAGACAACATAAGCCTCCATTTTTTTTGAATAATTACTGCGTGGTATTTTTAAGGACTGCCTGAATCAACTTCTATTGGCTTGTGGTGAAAAGTTACGGGGCGGTTTTTTGACTTTTTTTAGTTTTCTCACAGTCTGACGAACAGGGCTTGCTTGCAGTTGGGGAATTGACCAACTGTCCGCCCGGAACTGAAGCTAAATTAATAACTAAAAGCCGAAGTTAACCAACAAAAGCCTGGTAGAATTCCGTCCGCCGAAACCAAAGCCTGGATATGCACTGCCGATGATTGCTTCAACGTCCAGCCCCAATTGCAGCAAACCCCATGTTGGCTGCTGCTTTGTGTACAAATGCTATTTTGAATTTAATTTTTGTCTTAAAGTGTCAACCAATGCAACAAGTCCGTCTAATGTTCCTTGAAAATATTCGCCTTCTTTAAATTTTGGAATTATTTCTACTTTGACAAGTCATGTTGAATTATTTTGATTTTGCGTACTGCTTCTTTGCTGATGGCGTATGCTTATTTGTTCCATGATCTCTTTTTTAGTTGTTCCTTTTTGGGCGTATGTATTCAGTATCATTTCCCTCACATCATAAGCACTCAGTAATGGCAACTTATCTTTTAGTAACATCTTCTCACTTAGTATAAATTGGAGTGCCATCATTACCATTGCCATATGGTGGTGCCATGCCAGCCAGCCTCTTACCTGGTACTGGCTCATGCCTGCTTCCTGCTTGGCTTCCTGAAAAGAGCGTTCTACAAAGTAGCGTTGAGACTGCATATGAACGAGTTCCTCTGTGGTGCATTCTCCATCAAAAGCATTGCTGATGGCGTATTTGTATTCACAGATGCCATCTTTGTTTTCTGTTATCCTCAACACCAGTTTGCGTTCCATATAATTGGATGATTCGCCATCCCACAGATATACTTTTTGACTATAGCCCAGGCAGTTTAAATCGCCTTTGCCTGTTTGGCGAAGCCGTATTTTTTGCCAGGCCCCGCTGGATATATTCTTTGCAAACTGCCTTACTTCAATGGCATTGCCTGTTGCTTTATAACGACTGGGGGTACGGCCTGCAGCGCCTGTTTTTTCAGGTATGGCTATTACCGGAGGTTCGGTGTATATGTGTTGATCGCTATGGATATCAAGTACAAAAAGTATCCCCATTTTATCCAGCTCCTGCTGAAAGTAGTAACTGTTTCCATACAGCCCGTCGGCACCTACATAATGAAACCAGGTACCCAGCTCTTTTTGATGCCGTACAATGTCTAAGGCCAGTTCTATCTTGGTTTTACAAACCCTGCTTTCGCCAGCCGGCACCGGGGGTACACCTGCTTTTTTGCACCTTGCTTCATTGGATGTCCATTCATCTGGCAAGTACAGGGCTGTGTCTATGAGGCCGTAATATTTTTCTGCACTCAACGCCCCGTATACTGCTACCTGGCAGTTATCGACCTTGCCAATAGTGCCGCAATACTGGCGGGCAACGCCTACTGATTCTTTTCCCTTCTTACGATGGGCACTTTCATCTATTAAAAGCCCTACTCGCTGGTGACCTGCAAATAGCTGGCTGCTATCGGAAGCTACCTTATCAAAGGCTGCCCTGGCATCCCAGGGTGATTCACTGATGAAATGTTGTATCTGGTAATAATCGCTCTCCGGTACACGCTCTACCATACGTTCTATATTTCGTTTCTGTCCTTGAAAAAGGCCTTTAAGATATTGAGTGGCATGCTGTAGTTTATCATGTGTGCCAGCTTTGAAAATAAGTTTTAACGACCTGAGATACTTCTTAAGCCGGGATACTTCGGCAGGTAACGGCGTGATTCGCTCATGGTCTATATTTAGAGGTGATAATTACATGAACACAAGTTCTGAAATTTTTACTTTCACAACAAATACTATTTTTGAGTTGTCAAAGTAGAATTATATACTTATCCAAAATTTCTTTTGTCTCCTTGTCGGGCAATATTTTCTCTATTCCATAACCATTACAAATTCTTATTCGTCTGTGTCCTTTAGAAATACAAATTGTAACGCCATTGTTTTTGTCTTTCTGTCCAACGCCCCAAACTTTTGCAATGTGAAGTGCTAGGTCGTCAAATTTTTCTTTTGAAGTGTAAATTGTGTCAAGAGTTACAATACAAAATTGTGTTGTTGTTTCTTTTTCAAACGCTGAAATTACGCTGTTCAACTTTTGTTTTTCGTCATCACTAAATAATCCTTCATAGTCGTTTGTCCAACTAGTTGGTTTAGGTAAACTGTCCCAAAATATTTGTCGATATACTTGAAGTCTTGCGTATGAAGATGTGTCTGCAAATTGTTGCAATGGCTTATTGGTTGTCTGACTATTGCAAGATGTCAAACAAAATATGCTGAGAAGTAATGATGATATGAATCTGAGTAGTGTCATTTTAAAGTAGCAGCCAACGGACAGGGCTTGCCGAAGTACGGGAATTAGTATTCCGTCAGCCCGGTACCGATGATGATTGAAAAACTGATGATGAAGATAACAACAAAAGCTAGATAGTGAATGTCCGGCTGGATATGAAGCACAATAGAATTACAAAAAGCCGAAAATAACTTCCGTCTGCCCGTATTTTGGCAAACCCCTTGTTATGCGTTCGCCCTTCTTCGGTCAATTTAATTCCGCCTTTGCAAAACCTACTGT
Organism: Ferruginibacter sp.; assembly: GCA_965247025.1. GTDB lineage: Bacteria > Bacteroidota > Bacteroidia > Chitinophagales > Chitinophagaceae > Ferruginibacter. Next base: position 155,210 of record OZ252000.1, read on the forward strand.
GACTCGGTACAATTGAGGTGAAATGTCCGTGTTGGTTTTAAAAAGTCTGCTAAAATGAAATTCGTCTGCATAGCCCAAATGCCAAGCTATTTCTTTAATGGGTTTGCTTGTCATATAAAGTTCTCGTTTGGCTTCAATGATTATTCTTTCAGTTATTAAGTCTGTCAAAGTTTTATTAAAATGTGTCTTCACTAATTTTGCCAAGGCATTTGCCGAAATATTTAAAAGTGTAGCATAGTCGCTTGCTGAATGTTTTTGCTTGAAATTTTCTTCAATGGTGTTTTTTAAATTTTGTAAAACAAAAGGCGTTTCAGCTTCAATAAACTTTGGTTCATTACTTTTTGAAAGTGCTTTTAGTCTTGATAATGTAACTAGGAATATTTTTAGATTAGGGATTAACAATTCATAATTGTCATTTTCTTTATTCTGTGTTTCAAATTTTATTTGCTCTAATTGTTGGGTCAATTTATTTTCTGTCAATTCATCAATAGTAACAAATGGCTCTTGATAAATGTTATTAAAAAGAACTGTGTCGCAATTAGTTTCTTTTGGATTGCGATGAATACAATAATAATCAGAATGAAATTGTAATGCTATTCCACTAATTTGTTTATCGGTTGAAAACATAAAAGGTTGATATGGTGCAAATGAAAAAACAGTATTTTCCTGAAATAAATATTCTGAAAAATCAACTTTTAAAAGCCCATTTCCATTTTTTATCCAAATTACAGTGTAAAAGTTATTGCGTTGTAAATGGTCAAAATGACTGTTGTCATTGAATGAAAATAGTTTGAAAGCAAGGTTTCCATTTTGCTGATTGATTAAAGTAAATATATCTGGCTCATTCATTTTGTAAGGTTATAGATTTAATTTTCTTTTGATGAAAGGTGCTACAAAAAGTAACGATGGCAAGGCTAATAAAAAAGCTATTAACCAACTTCTCAACCAAATGAGAATGAAGCTTTTCACAAAGCCAACATTTACCGCAACTAATGTAAAGGTGATGTAACTGGTAACAACAAAAGCAATTACCACCGCTAATTTTATTTTTAAAGTATTCATTTTCGACTATATTTCTTGACTGGCAAATGGCATATATGTGATTAGAGGTAATTGCTCAATACTGCCTTTCAAAAGAGTTATAATTTGCCCACGATGATAAGAAGAATGATGAACAACGTGCATTATAGCATCACCTGCTTTTATACTTCTTTTAGAATTATCAATAGGCGAAGTAAATTCAATTACTTTGTTTAGCTCTTCAACCGTAACTATTTCAAAATAGTTTCCCCAACCAACTTTTAAATTTACAAGTAATATTTCGCACTCTTCAACAGTTCTTTCGTGCAATAATGTTGTAGTTAAAGCTTCATTTTTCAGTCGGTTAAGCCACATACTACCTGCTGAAAGTAAATGGGAAAAAAGTAATAAAGCTCTTGGGTTTAAAGAGTTTGCTTTTTTTAGATTATTCAATAATTCTGTGTTTGCCCAAAACTCAAACTGCATCTGTTTTATAAGTAAGTTTTTCATCTTATTTTTTTAAGTTTTCCAAAGCAATATTTACAGCATCATTCATATTGCCTGTCCACAGTGTGCCGTGACCTGACAACATAGTTACTTCGCCAAGTTCACGAAGTAAATCTAATGACCGCATTGCTTGTTTATAATTGTGATTTAAAATTGGATTTGTTAATTGTGGTTGTCCTAATGCACCTGTCAATAAATTTCTTGTAACAATAGTATCGCCTGAAATTAAAATTTTTCTATCTTCTAATAATAAAGCAATTTCTCCATTGGTATGACCTGGCGTATGTAATATTTTTGGTTTTCCTGGTACATCTAATATTTGTCCATCAGAAACAGTTTGTACCTTGGTTAAATGTGGCAAAGTGAATACTCCGTTTACAATTGCAACCCCCAACATTTTTGCTGTGTATACTCTCCAAGCATTAGACAACAAGCCAAACCAAGGCAATTGCAATGGTTTGCAAGCCATTTTTGCATCGCCACTATGCACATAAACTTGTGCATTAGTTTCTTTCCTTACTTTTTCGGCAAAACCAATGTGGTCAGCGTGTGCGTGGGTAAGAATAATTGCTTCAATGTCTTTACTGCTTTTTCCAAGAACTTCAAGTCCTTTTTTATAAACACTATAATGACCGGGAAAACCTGCATCAACTAATGTTAATCGTCCTTCTTCTTCAATTAGATACCAATTGAATGGTCCACAATCAAAATGATGTACTCTGTTTGCTATTTCCATTATTCATTTTTTATATTGCTTGTGGTTCAGGAAAATCTATGGGCACTTTGGCAATAGCAAATAAATAGTTGGTTATAATTTTATCGCCAACAGTCATCACAACATCAACTAAATTTTCGGTAGTATATCCTTCATTAAAGAAACTTTCTTTTGTTGCTTCTGAAACTTCGCCTTTGTAGATTACAATTTCTTTTGCAAGATTTACAAGTGCATTCAATTTTGGATTGAATGAAATAGCTGCTCTTCTAATTTCCAAAGTTTGCTCTTCGCTAAAGCCAACCATTTTGCCAATTGCTGTATGTGCAGCTTTGCAATAGCTACAACCGTTTAATTGACTTACAACTAAATAGATTATTTCCTTTTCTTTATTATTTAAAGAACTCTTACGATTTTGAAGCGTAAGATAATCGCCTAACGCTGTTGGCGAATGAGCAAAGAAAGCATACATATTGGGAACGAAGCCAACTGCTTTTTGTAAGTTGTCAAATAATACTTGATTGTTTTCTGAAACGTTTTCTCTTGTGGGAACTGTAAATTTTTCCATTTTATTTATTAGATTTTATAAGTTTTGAAATGGATACGAAATGAAACCAAAGTAGTAATACGCCTGTATAAAAAACAACGTATTGCATATTATGAAAAGCTCCTAAATCTTTCCAAACTACAAGGCTAATGCTGGTTACAATGATGACAATGTCTAAAACACCAACAATATTTGCTAACCACAAAAGTGTATTTTTAGAACTTTGATTCTTAAGTACTGCAATAGCTGCTATTAACGCTAAAAATCCTGAACAAACGTGCATAAAACCGTCCATTATTGAAAACCATGCTGGAATAACTTGTAATACGCCTTCCATTAAAAATCCTGATGCTACGAAAACTCGAAGTCCTTGAACAATTTGAATATTTTCTTGTGAGATATTGTCAAATATTTTTTTGAGTGGTGAAAAATAAAACACTGTTAAAACAAGTGTCGCAGAAGAAAGTGTCAAAGCATAAAATGCTCCACCTGAAATGTCTATTGGAATAAGTAATTTGTTGCTAAAAACAAAATGAATGAAGATAATCCAAGCTATTGAAATTAAACCAAAAGCCCACTTTGTTGTTTGGGTTGCTCGTCCAATTTTCAAAAGCCAAAGCGTTGCAACCAAAAAAATAAGGTTTACTCCAATAACCCAATAAGTTGTTGCTAAATAATTTGATGCGTCCATTTAAAATAATTTTAATTCTGTGTCATTATTGACGATGCAAAGGTGGGATGACACTAATTATTTAAGAATGGATAGTTTATGCTTTTGAATGGATAATTTTTTGGGGTGGTGGGTGGGCTTTGGTTCTTGTCTGCTCAAATTTTGCAGGGTGTTTCACAGGGTGACGCATAACGAACAGGGCTTTGTGCAGGCAGGGCATGGTTGATTGTCCAGCCCGGAACAGAAGCCCAATAAAGAAATAAAAGTACAAGATAACAACTAAAAGCCCAACAGAATTCCGTCCACCCCGAACTAAAGTACAGCGATGCAAACAGCCGAAGTTTCAACGTCCAGCCCCACTTGCAGCAATACCAATGTTATGCGTTCGCCCTTTTTTCAGCGTTAACAATTTTCAGAAATATTCAGTGCAACTAATAAATTGAAATTACTAATTGCATTTGCGTAAAATCTTTTTCTTACCCCACCTTATCTATGGCAATTTTTTAAAAAATCCTTCAGAAAACTGATATATAATATCCATAACTATTTGATTATCTTTTGGAGTAATTCCAAAAATCATTTGACCAATTAGCTGGTATACCTCGGTTGAAGCAAGGTGCAATTTACTTGCCTGATTACCTGATGAAACATGAATAAAATCTATTAAATGAGTATTTTCAAACAGGTCCATTAACAAAACGTCTGGCCGTTTTGTACCGATTTTTCCATTGATATTCATTTTGCCAAGCAAAGAGTTAATAAATATTTCTTCTTCATCCAATGCTATTTTCTTTTTGTCAATTACGTTATTAATTTCTTCAGATATCGATTCCAATTCTTCTAGATATAAATTTCTAAGTTCGTCATCGATCTGCGGGTTTTCTAAAAAGATATGTAGTTCATTACTTCGCTGTACAAGTTTTTTACATCCATTTTTTTCCAATTTAATTAACAGGGTATTATAAGCTTTTGCATAAGGCTTATCAGGATGGTATTTAACAAGGAAATCCTTTATTGACATATCAAGCAAATCCTTCACCTTCACATTTGGGTTTCCCATACAAACTGCTTCCGTATTTATTACTTTTCCAAGTAGTGTTTTAAATTTCTCGTCTACAAGCGTAACTAATGTATTCTCATTCTTCTGCAGCTTAATTCTTATTTCATTACTAATGAAATTATTAAAATGGTTAAAAACAGATCGTTTGCCTACTTTATAAGTTTTTCCACTGGGACTAATATATCTCAAATTATTTTTTTGAAGTATCGATTCAAATTCCTTCCTTTTAAACTCCGTCCACTTGGTTAATAGTTGCTTTAATTCAATTTTTTTATTTATAGGAATTTTCAAATCTTCTTTTAATAAATCATAAAAAGAGTTTAGATAAGGATCTGCGCCTTCAAATATCTTTATCACATAATTCCTGGCATATGAAAACGTATAAAAATCAGTAATCTTTCTCAGAATTTGTTTCATGGATTGACCCTTAGCGCTTTTAGAAAGAAACACTCTTCGTTTAGTTAAAACACCTAAAACGATAATAATTTCAATATTAGAAGAATCTAATCCAGCTGCGGAGCAGCCTGACAATAGAGGAACCTCCTTATTAGTAAGCAAAGGCTTTGCTGCTCTCAAATTTGTTACTTCTATGGCAGTTGCTTTAGCATACGCTACTTCATTGGAAACTACTTTCGAAACTATCTCAGCATTATTTTCTGAACTGAGCAACAAACTAATTCCGGGTGCATTTAGGCTTGATATATTCCCCATATTCTCAACCGCAGCCTTGGTTTCACTTGTGCTAATTGACATAATAAAACTTACTATAATGGCTTTCTGGGTTGAAGGAATTTTTTTTCCCAGCAGAATTGCAAGTTTATACGATTGCATTAAGATCTTTAGAACGGCTTCAATCATTTGAGCAATGTTCCCAATTTCATTACCTGTTACATATCCTGCCTCAAAAAAATTGCCGTCAAGAATTAATTTATTTTGTCTCTGGATTATATTAGGCCAATAATTTTGGATGAAATTAACGAGTTTTTCCAATGATTGCGTTAACTCTTTGACAGGATCCAAATCTTTGTATTTGTTCCAAAAATCTTCTATGACTTTTTTTAATTTATCCAGAAGCAATCTGTTTAGTTGAGTAGGCTTATCAAGAATTTCTGCAAATATTTTTATCAGGTCTTCAACAAAAGATTCTGCTGGAAAGTTATTATTAGGGTTGAGACCAAAATCAGGAGGCGTTAGATCTAGGGGAAGCATTGTTTTCGCTTTTTCAATAACAAGGTTGCTTTTCGTTTTCAATTTCTCGAAATCTTTAGAAAACTTATCAAGCATTTCCTTTGTTTCTGACTGAACTGATTCAAGTAAACTAATAAGTGTTTCTTCTGCTTGATTGTGAATTGCGATACCCATTTGAATTTGCATTTTCCAGCTATCAACAATTCCCTTTAAAATATCAATGCTAAAACTTGCCAGCACGCCACCAACTAACCCGGCTCCATAGTCAGCAATATCTTTGTTAGTTACAACGAAATAATTTGTTATAAAATCATCATTAGAGTTAGAATTAACGCAAATAATTGCTTTTAGGTAAGCCCTTAGTATCTGCTGGATTGTCCCTGGCCCTTTTGCATTATTACAAACCCAGTTCGCAATGGTAAAGTTTTCTTCCTCAGCTCTATGATAGACTATTAAGTCTAAATTTTCCAAGAGTTCCCTGACAGATTCCTTGCTATTTATTTTATTTTTTTTAAAAATCAGGAGTACTACTGCCGGTGAACTTGTAATAACTTGATAATTAAAATCAGATGCTGCTCCCTTTAAGCTATCATATGCATGTTTTACATTTTCTTCCATTTTATTGTAATGCTTAAATTTTATCCTTATTATCTATTCAAACACATTGTTTCTGGGCAATTCATCCTTACTCCCTTGCAACCACACCAAACTTGTAGGCACTGTAAACTCCCATGGTTCACCTTCTGGTTTTGCACCTTTCAAATCATCCTGCTGCTTGTGTATTTCTTCAAATAGTGGGAGATATAAGGGGTCGCCAATTATAGGGGTGGTGCCCCCTTCCCAGGGCTCACGGGTGGCTAAGTAATGCATTACTGCTTCGTTATAAGAAGGCTGTACCGCCAGTAATACCCTTACCGAACCCGCCTGTAAAAAGTCGCTCATGTTTTTATCTGTATAATCTAAATGGTTCATCAGGCTTATCCATTTCTTCTGATCAGCCCAAAAATAGGGGTAGAAAATATAAGCCAATTGTTGCCATTCAAACGCTTGCTCTAAAAACTGAATATACCTGGCTTTGAATTTGGCCTTGTCAATATCGATTGCCGGCCAACCAACGTTTATACTACTGTAATTAAAGCCACTAGTAACGGGATCAGCACTTTCATCTACTGTAAATTTTTGGTAAGGTATATTGCGTGTGCTGTCAATGGGAAAAGCATCATTATAAATCAAAATATCGTCAGTAGCAATTTGATCAAACTCTTTAGTAAGCATAGTAATACAGTGCTTCTTTAATTCTCTAAGAATGATATCTTTATTGTATGCCTCAGATTTTCCTTGTATTAGATCGTTGATGGTTTGGGCTTTTAATGCTGCTAATTTATTATTATAGCTTGCTAATTCAGAATCGTATCTTACTTGCTCTTTTTCATTAATTGGTTTAATTCTTTTCTCTTCAATTGATACTATTTTTCGATAAACTTCAATCGTCCATCTATCCATTGCGGTGCCGGATAACTTCCATTCCCCTCTTACCGAAAATCTGAAGTAATTTCCATCTTGAAATCCAAATGTGAGTATCACATTTTCATCTCCATTTACAATAGGCATGGGTGCAATTTGACTTGACAGGGGCGTATTGCGAAATTCAAAATATACGTTTGTGTTATCTTCAATCCTTTTTAGCTGAACCCCATTAATAAAGATTGCCAACGTATTTAATCGTTCTATCTGACTGCCATCGTTTGCACTCCAAAAAGCGGCCGCGCCATCTAAATATAATTGGCTTAAGTTATAATCTTTAGCATCAACTTTACAATTAAAACTACTTGATGACCACATGTCATCAGGCATTCCGCTTCCTTCAAAGAAATTTTTGCCGTTAGTTTGATTTAAAAAATCGCACTTTTTTACTATTTGGGGATAAGTGAATTCGGCTAAATCATACTTTTCCTGAAGTAAATTAAAAATTCTTTCAAAATTCAAATCATAAATTGTTAATTCAGTTGTTGGATTTTCGGGGTTTGGTATTTTAACAACTTCAAAATGAGGTGGCACCGGCTTTTCAGGTATATTCAATTCAAACATTTCATAGACCTTCAGTTTAGATTGAATATAAAATGCCGCAGGCTCGGGTATTACAAATTCAAACATCAGTCGCTTTCCGTAGTTATATACCTGTGATTGATATTTCTTGTCCACCCAGCGGTATATGCCGGATACATGGGTAGCCGCCGGATCAGTATTTATAAAGCCATGCTTATTAATTTCTTCTATTTCAGAAATTTTTGTACTGCTACGGTTTTGTGAAGCCTTGTTTTGCACTTTGCTTACAGCTTTATTCATTACATCCCGGGCAAAATTGGAAGAAAGTTTTTGCGAATCTTCAGAAGATGTGTGATAGCTCATTCCTCCAGTGATATTGGCCAAAATGGGTCCATTATAAGTAAAACTGGCATTTGCATTTATCTGTAAATCGGTTTTAAGTACATTATCAGCTTCTCGCTTTATTTCAAACTTATCGGTGGATTGTCCTTCCCTTTCTGTATCGCTACTTTGCTCTGATGAAAAAGAAAAAGTGTCTTCTGTTTTGTCTAATCTGCGGTGACTTTTCTTATAACTCTCACCCTTCATTACATTATGTATGTATGAAATTTCACCGGGGGCATAACTAAGCAGGGTTTGCTTTACCACTTTTAAATCGCCAATGCCAATAGGTTTAATTTCATTAAAAGGTTTTTTATACCAGGCAAGTCTTGCAAAAATTGGATGTATTACAGGCATGGCATCAAAATACATTTTTAAAGCCTTAGTATCTGTTAAAAAAGATGATTTAAAGCCCATTTCAGCTACAATAAAATCAAGTATAAATTTCAGGTCTTTATTATTATCAGTCAGAGTAGGGTTTTCAAGATAAGTATCTACAGCCAGCCATTCCAGTAAATGCAGTGTTCTTAAGCCTTCAATGATAGCTTCTAAGTTTACGGAGGTAACCCTTCTTATTATGTAAGACCTGTACAACGTTTCAAAAAGCATAGCCTTTGTTTCAAGGAATTCCTCAGAATATAAAACACTATCTTTTGTACCAGGATTAGTAAGTAAGTGTGATTGGGGGTTACTTATTGAAGAACCCCTAAAAACAACTTCTGCTAAAAGCTTATTGTCAAAAATAATTTCAAGTTGTTTTACTAAATCATTTTTATTGAATCCACCTTGCTGCAAAAATGATTTAATTATTTTTGTTGCCTTTAATATCAACAAATAACCGGCATTGTCTAATAAAAGCTTGTAAGGAATAAAATAAAAATTCCCATCTTTCTGAAAAGCATAATTTTCATAGTAATCCAGTGATGGCAGGTTGGGAGTTGTACAGTCAATAGCAGGTAATTTAAATTCGTCTAAAACTAACTGTACTATAGTTTTGTTTATTCCTGCTTGCTGTAATAAGCTGTTAGCGGGGTTACAGTAAACTTGGTAAAAGACTGCACACCCCAGATAAGAGTCAGTCTGTGGATTTATATGGCTCTTTCTGCCAATAAATCTTTCTATCCTTTTAATTTTGAAAGTTTCTTTCCCTGTTTCCTTTACAATTCCTAGGTAATTATCCTTTATATATCTTGCATGAAAATTTTTTTCTTCTGCAGAATTAGGTGCCCTTAAGGATAAGAATGTGAATACATCTGTAGTCATGATTTAGTTAATTTGATTGGTTATAGATTATTTTAAGTTTGCATTTCTTTAATCTTCAAATAAGTGAACTGTTACAATAGGGTGACGCATAACGAACAGGGCTTTGTGCAGGCAGGGCATTGTTGATTGTCCAGCCCGAAACTGAAGCCCAATAAAGAAATAAAAGTACAAGTTAACAACTAAAAGCCCAACAGAATTCCGTCAAGCCGGAACCAAAGTACAGCGATGCAAACAGCCGAAGTTTGAACGTCAAGCCCTGCCTTTAGATTTGTATTCATTATCTTATTAATAAAGCTACTACTATTACTACTTTTCTTTTTTGCTTCTTTTTTCTTTGTGAATTGGTGTGCAAATGTGGATAAATTACATTTAATAAAATCAACCTGCCAGCATAAGCGCATTACAGCCCTGCAAGGTATTAAGCCCTATTGCAAGTTCTAATCTTATGCTGGTTTTTTTGAACACGGAATCAAATAGAAAATAGGGAATAGCAGTCCCATTATTAAGGTCTTGATTGGTTCAAAAAATCAGGTTGATTCATTCACCTTTTAAATGTTTAAAAGCATGAGCAAGTTATTTAAAAATTTTGTTGGAATCGACATTTCCAAAACATGGTTTGATGCAGCATTGATAAAAGCTGAGGATTCATCCATGGTCATTCATGAGCAGTTTAGCCAAAAGCCGGAGGGCTTTATAAAAATGCAAAACTGGTTGCAAAAGCACGGTGTATTGCCGGATGAACAAACGCTCTTTTGTATGGAATATACCGGTATCTACAACACCGGATTGGTACATTATCTTGTAAAAGCCAAGGCAGCCCTTTGGGTAGAAATGCCCTTGCGCATTAAAAAAGCCGGGGGCTTTGAAAGAGGTACAGATGACAAAGCAGCTGCTGTAAAAATAGCCTGGTATGCCCTGCGCTATAAAGACCAGGTTAAGCGCTGGCAGCCCATTGACAGCAATATTGAATCCATTAAAAACTTAATTGCCCAGCGGGACAGAATTGTAAATGCCATTATATTACTTACCGTTCCACTCAATGAATTAAAAGACTGTGGGTGTACAGAAGATGCCAAAACTTTAGAGAAACTGCAGAAGGCGCCAGTAGCTGCTTTGCAAAAATCCAAGCTGTCCATCGAAGCCTTAATCGCCAAAACTATTCAGCAGGATGAACAACTAAACACCAAAGTAAAACGGGTAGCTTCTATCAAAGGAATTGGACAGGTAACATCCGTTGCACTGATGGTATATACCAAAGGCTTCACAGCATTTGACAATGGAAAACAACTGGCCTGCTATTGTGGTGTAGTACCCTTTACAAAAAGTTCGGGTACTAGTGTACGGTATAAATCAACCGTAAGCCCCTTTGCTAATATGAAGCTTAAAAAATTACTGCATCTGTGTGCCATGTCAGCCATCCAAAACGACCCGGAAATGAAAGCCTATTTTGAACGAAAGGTCAAAGAAGGAAAAAACAAAATGAGCGTCATCAATGCTGTCAGGAACAAGCTTGTTCACCGGGTATTTGCAGTAATAAGAGACGAACGAAACTATGAGGATAACTACGTTAGGAAGTGTGCATAACTACTAAAAAAATAAAATAAAAACCTGTTGGTGGAGTCATAGAAAACTTGCACAAAACCCCATGTTGGTGGCAGTTTTAACTTGCAGTAGGTCCTCTATTTCAGTCCTTTTCCGCCCTGAGGAAACAATGGAATTACTTGTGGAATTCCGTCTGTCAATTTACTTGTTTCTTTTCTTGCTTGATTATAAGCGTCCGAACTTTCGTGAAGTTTTTTTGCTTCGTCACTTGAGTAAACTTCATAAACATAAACAGCTTCCTCATCTATTGGTGTCGTACTAACAACAAAAAGTTCTGTACCTTCTTCTTGTGTTGCCAAATTGTTTGAAGTCGCAACCAAATGGTCAATTAAGGCTTGCTTCTGTCCAACTGCTGGTTTGAATTTTATTAAAACGCTCGGTTTCATTTTTATATTTTTAAGATTGATTAAAAGGTGATGCTATTGAAATTGCAATTCCGTTGATGTCTCTAACCCTTGCAATGGTTTGTCCCCAAGACTCTTTTTTGGGTGCAGTTATGGAAACTCCGCCATTTGCTAAAGCCAAATTATAAATGTCTTCTACACCTTCGGTTACAAACGAAATTACAGAAGCAATTGTCGGTTCGTTGATGTCGTGTTTGCGATAGTTGCCTGAAAATAAAACGTCTGCTTCACTAAATTCTGCAAAAGCTAAAGCAGTTTCACCTGTTGCCATTTCTATCCAAGGGGTCAATTGTGTTTGCATTTCTAATTGGCGTTTCAAACCAAAAACTGTCTCGTAAAACTTTGCTGTTTGCTCTACGTTGTTCACCCAAAAAACTGTGTATCCTAATTTCATATTTTGTGATTTTTGTTTAGAAAGTGAAGGTCGTCAAAAATTGCCACCAACGAAAAGGCTTGGCGTTGTTGGGGAATTAGTATTCCGTCAGCCCATAACTGAAGCCAATGATTGCAATATTGCTGATGTTTTATTCATAAGCCAAATTTATAACGTCAAGCCCGAACTGAAGCACAATAAAGAACAAATGTTGAGGCTATATTCGTCAAGCCCCAATAATGCCAAACCTAATGTTAGCTGCTGGCGTTCTGTCCAACTAAATTTCTAATTGTTTTTTTACGTTTTCAAGTCCTCGTTTGGTGCAAAAAGTCTGATATGGAACTGAAAAAATAGGTCCAACAAGTTTTGTCAATAAGTTGCCTGGTTTTGAAAACGTATGAACTTTAAAAATTGTTTTGTCGTCTTTAGTTTTCTCAATTGTAAACGTTGATTCGCCCATTTCAACGTGTCCATTTAAAGTCTCATAGCTAAAGCCAATTCTATTTTCTTCGTCAATGATATTGTTGATTCTTACTCCAAAGATTATTTTTTGTGAGAATTGTCTAAATGGTGGAATAAATGCTTGTTGAACGATTGTATCACCAATTTGCATTTGTCTTTTTTTGTCAGTCCATTCAGTCAAGAAACTCATAATGTTGTTTGGAAAAATATTGTAGTCCCAAAAGAAGTTTGTGTCTAACTGTTTTATGTCTTTGCTTGTGTTGATATTGATAAATGTAGTTTTCTCTTTCAGTTGAGATTTGTCATATTTTATGATGTCTTGAAGTTTTAAATTCTCAAGATGCGTCTTAAAATATTTGGTCTGGTCTGATAAGTAAATTTTCATTTTATATGTGTCAGTTGGATTTTACAGTCGCCTTGCAGCTAACGAACAGGTATTGCTGCAGGTGTGGAATTCATTGCTCGTCCTGCCCGGAACCGCTGCCCAATAAAGAATTTAAAGTACAAGATAACAACTAAAAGACCAACAGAATTCCGTCCGCCGAAACCGCTGCTGATAGCGAACTACAGCCGAAGATTACAACGTCCTGCCACACTTGCAGCAATACCCATGTTAGCAGCATACCAAGTATTTCAAGATGCTGAATTTAGTTTATTCGCATGTAGTAATAAACAGAACGATTATTAGGTCTTGTTTCATTTCCTGCGTTAGTCGTTACATTTATAGTTGGCTTTCCTACAGTACGCTGTTGTCCGTTGTTACTTTGATAGCCCATACCTGGCGGACCATCAAAAACTACATTTCCTTGGTTAATTGTTGCTGTCACGGTTAATGGTCCAAAAGAAGCGTCTTGGGGTTCTCCTCTTTTTTGACCTTCTGGATTTTTTTGTTTGTCACTTACTGTATTAGCTTCCCTAATATCCATTTGATTTAATCCTCGTAAAAATTCACCTCTTAAATCAGGAGCAATATCTCCTCCAGCACCTGCCCACATTGTGTTATATTTTGAACCAACAACAGAACGTCCGTCGCATGGTGTCCATTTACTTTTAGGAGACCAAGTAGTTGAACCTCCGGGATTGCTTTTGGTTAATTTGCTAAAACTTTCAAAATCCAAAAATGAAGCAATGACTGTACCAATGGGCATAGCACCTCCATTATTACTATCATCATCTGTTTCTATACGTCTAACTATAGATAATCCATTACTTGTATTCAAAGCAATTAAAAATTCCTCACCTTTCTTTCTTGTAGCTGTGAATGAAAATTGGTCTCCTAAAATTTTACCTTGCTTAAGAGTAGTGTTTAAAAGTTTATCACGCTCCATTTCATCAATTCCAATTAATTCTACAGAAGCAATTTTAGGTCTCGGGTCATCAGCAGCTAAGGTCTTATATTTAATTGTTACTGCTAAATTTTTCTCTCCAGTAACTGTAATTGACAACCCATATTTTTGAGTATTTTGAACACAATTATTATAAATCTCGGCAACTTCTACATTTAAAGTAGACTTACTTATTGTTGAAAGCGTTTTTTGTGTTATTACTAATGAACTCGCCTCTCTTACTTTCTTTTGCCATTGCTTAACCTTATCATCCTCTGAACCTGCAGATAGTCCAATCGGAATACCTTCAATTACTACTGATAAATCACCTTGCCATTTTCCGTGTTGATAATCATATAAAAAATCGTCTGATGAAAAGTACTTTTTACTATCAGAAAAAAAAGAATGATAGTCATAAGTTGAAATATTATCTCTTAGACCATCTCTTAAAAGTGCAGCACATTCCTCAAACTCGCCATTCTTTTGTTGAACAAGTTTAAAGGAGAGTGGTTCTGCAATAAGTTTTTTTGGTTGTCCATAAGATTTAGTAAAAAAAGAAAATGATAGTAGTAGTGCAATTACTACAATACAATTTTTGATTAGCTGTTTCATTGTTAAATGGTTTTTGTTATTGAAAAATTTCTATTAGGAATGGGTCGCTCTTTGGTTGCTGCTAACGAGCAGGGCTTGCTGCAGGGCTGGAATTCAATGCTTGTCCTGCCCGGAACCGCTGCTGATTAAAAATATAAAAGTACAAGCTAACAAACAAAAGTCCAGCAATGCTTGTCCTGCCCAGCTGATGCTGATTGTGCTAAAATGCCCATTGATACAACGTCAGGCCAGACTTGCAGCAAACCCAATGTTAGCAGCATGGCACTTCTAATGTTCTCTTCTGCGGAATAAAAAGTAGGATATTATGCAGCCAAAACATGTACCAGTGAATATATATCGTTCAAAGTTTAGTTCATTGTATGGATACATGATATATCCACTGCGGATTTTGTTAGTAGTAATTTTTGATTGTTGGACAAAATAAGTCTTAAGAATTTGGCGTCTTACAAATACTCCCAAAACCATAAACATAAACACAACTAAAATGGATGCTATTCTTTTTTTTGGGGAAGTAATAGAACCAATTTTCCATGTTGCTATTAATAAAATAGGAGTTAGCGAAATTGCTAAACAAAATAAGATATAAGCAGACTGCCATTCCCAAAATCCTCTTTCGAAAAATGTGATGTCAAACTTTGAGACAAGATCAAAGAGCCCTTTGCTAACAATAATCCCCCATACAAAAAGATTTATTGACAAGACTATCCCAAGAAAAAATATAGATCTAAGAATTTTCATTGTGCTGGGAATTTTTTGTGTGCTTGCGGCTAACGAAAGGGCTTTGCGCACGTGTGGCATTAGAATTCCCGTCCGCCCGGAACTGCTGCTTGGCCTTTTGTTAAAGATAAATATTAAGAACTAAATGCTCAGCTTTTTTCGTCCGCCCGAACCACCGCCCGGCTATGTAAAACTGTTGATTGCTGCAACGTCAAGCCACACTTGTGCAAAACCCCTTGTTATGCACTCGTGTTTAAAAAAGTGTCCGCTCGTTTAATGAAATATCTTTTTTAAAGACGTATGAATTTAACGCCAAGCAAATAAACTTTTGAAATAAAAATCACCAAAAAAACTGTCCACCCATGAGCTGCAAAAGCAAACTTAAAAATGATGAAAAAAGATTTACTGCTGAACAGTTCCGTCCGCCCGAGTATGAACCGCAAAGCGAACATGGTGCATAACGAACAGGGCTTTGTGCAGGCAGGGCATTGTTGATTGTCCAGCCCGGAACTGAAGCCCAATAAAGAAATAAAAGTACAAGATAACAACTAAAAGCCCAATAGAATTCCGTCCAGCCCGAACCAAAGTACAGCGATGCAAACAGCCGAAGTTTGAACGTCAAGCCCTGCTTGCACAAAACCCCATGTTGCCTGCTGTTGTTTTCTGTCTACCCGTACTTAATCTTCGATAAACGATTTACAAGTTCAGTTCGCTTTTGTCCAACAGGTTCGGTTTTCAGTTTTCTTTCAATCTCGATAAATTCGTTTGCTTTGTCAAGAAATATTCGACTGCTCAAAACATTCTGTGTCCAACTTGCGAATTCAATAAATTCTGTGTCCAAACTTGAATAAGGGAAACCGTCAACCAAAGATTCAAACTCCCAATTTGAGCTTTCATTTTTGTCAAGTCGTAAAAGTTCTTTTCCTAAAAATTTGTCAAACAAATAAGTGTTAGAAAAGAATGTTTGATGTGCTTTATTTTCTGCTTCAATTAATTTGTCGCATTTGAATAAAATAAATGCCCACTCAAATAAAAATATTGGATAGCCGCTGTCGTCTGGAAAGTTTTTGTCAAACCAATTCAAGTATCGCAGTCCACCTTTGTAGTCATTGATTTTTATAAATTGTTCTGGAATTATGTATCGAATTCCTTGTCCGTCGTGATATTGTCCACCCCAATACTTTTTGTCAGCCGCTAAAGCTTTTTTATATTTTTCAATTTTGGCTTTTACTCTTTCTATTTGTTTGTCTGTCATAATTTACAAGGTGTCCAATACAATAGCAGGCAACGAGAGTTTGTGAAAAAACTCCTTTAGCCAAATATACACACAATGTGAATAGCGTAAACAGCGTATGATTTTTGTTATAAAAAAGGCATGCAGTTTATACAAGGAAACAACAGACATCAAACCTACTTCACCACACCCGACGACCAGGTGAGTGCTGACAATGCAGCAAGGCTCATGGATGCTTTTATTGATAAGCTTGATCTGCAAAAATTAGGCTTTACCGGCACGGTTCATAAAAGTGAAGGCCGGCCGCCGTATGCACCCGGAGTGCTGTTAAAATTGTACCTCTACGGCTATCTCAATAAAATCCGCAGCAGCCGGAAGCTCGAAAAGGAATGCAGCCGAAACATTGAACTGCAGTGGCTGTTGCAGGGACTGCAACCTAACTACCACACCATTGCAGATTTTCGTAAAGTACATGCAGTGCCTTTACAATCCATGTTTAAACTGTATGTACAGTTTCTTAGCGATGCAGGCCTGCTGGGCAAAACAACCATCGGTATAGATGGCAGTAAGTTTAAAGCAGTTAACAGTAAAAAGAATAACTACAACCAAAAAAAGATAGATAAGCACCGCCAGTTTATTGAAGACAAAACTGCGAAATATTTACAGGAACTCGATGAACTGGATCAGCAGGAAAACGTGGCTGCCAGTGATGAACTCCTGCTAAAAAAAGAAAAGATAGCACAGGGCCTCGCCAGGCTAAAAGAACGCACCATTAAATACGATACGCTTCAGCACCAACTGGATGCTACGGATGATAAGCAGGTTAGCACCACTGATGCTGACAGCCGCAGCATACTTATAACCAAAAGTATTGTAGAAGTTGCCTATAATACACAGAATGCTGTGGACGATAAACACAACCTGATAGTACATACACAAGCCACCAATACCAATGATGGCAAGGCTCTACACAAAGCAGCTATACAAGCCAAACAAAATCTGCAATTAAAAAAAGAAGACAGCCTGATGGTGCTGGCAGATAAAGGTTACCATACCGGTGCTGAGCTGCTCGAATGTCAGCAGGAAAACATGATCACCCATGTAGCGTATAAAGAACAGCCTGGTGTCAAACACATTGCCAACGAATTTTTAGTTGAAAGCTTTAACTATAATAAACTGGCAGATACCTATACCTGCCCCGCCGGTGCAGTACTAACGTCACTGGGTACCTGGCACAATAAAAAAGGTGAAGCAAATGAAACCAGCTACCGCTTTAAAACATACCGTACCGGTGCCTGTAAAACATGCCCGTTAAAAAGCCAGTGTACCAAACTTCCCAAGCGCATTATCCAGCGTAGTGAATACCAGGATGCGGTAGACCTCAATGATAACAACATCAAAAAAAATCCTCAATATTACAAGCGAAGACAAGCCATTTGTGAACATCCCTTTGGCAGTATAAAAAGGCATTGGGGTTACACACATACACTGCTGAAAGGATTGCAAAAAGTAAATGGTGAAATGAACCTCATCATGTTTTGTTACAACTTTATGCGAACCAAAAACATACTCGGCTTTGAAAAAATGCTGCAGACAATCAAAAACTGGCAACCAGATTACACCAAAGTAATCTGCCTTTTAAAAAGCGCCTCTATTAAGCCGATTTACAGACAACATAAGCCTCCATTTTTTTTGAATAATTACTGCGTGGTATTTTAAGGACTGCCTGAATCAACTTCTATTGGCTTGTGGTGAAAAGTTACGAGGCGGTTTTTTGACTTTTTTTAGTTTTCTCACAGTCTGACGAACAGGGCTTTGTGCAGGCAGGGCATTGTTGATTGTCCAGCCCGGAACTAAAGCCCAATAAAGAAATAAAAGTACAAGTTAACAACTAAAGCCCAACAGAATTCCGTCAAGCCCGAACCAATGTACAGCGATGCAAACAGTTGAAGTTTGAACGTCAAGCCCTGCTTGCACAAAACCCCATGTTGTAGGCAGCCTTTCTTAGTCGTCTTGATAGTGCTTAATTAATTCTTTAAGACTATTACAATGTTCTTTTGCAATTTTATATGCTGTAACTGAAACTCTCATTCTTTCCAACCTTAACATCAGTGCACCACCAACATCCTGTTTAAAAGTTTCAGCGTCTTTTCCAGTGAGAATGTCTGAATGATTATTTAGTGTGTTTATAAATGCATGGTCATTTGTATAGGCTGTGTCAAGAAAAAATTTACAGGGTAAGTCATAGTTTTTATAAAGTGTCGGAAGAAAAAGTTCAGTGTAATACTTTTGTTCAAAATGTTCAGTTCTGTATTGTGCAAAATTAGTTGCCCGAACATATTGCATTATTGCAGTTAGTAACTTAAAATCGTCAATGTATCGCAAAGAACCTGATGATTTCATTTGTTCAAATGTTTCATTACGATTTGTAAAACCCCTGTACCATACCGCACCCATGTTTTGGGCAAAGTCTTTCCTGTTGATGGTATCGCTTTGAGTAATAAATTTTTTTACAATTAAATCATATTTCAATGTCATTTTTGAATTTTCATTTATAGCAGAGTCCAATGCTACAATATTGCTTTCTATGTCCAACACCATGCTTCCAAAATAGTTGTGAAGCCTTTCTTTTTCAACATGTCTTTCTCGTATTTGTTCCGCAAAAAATCCCATAGTTACAGCTAAAAAAATCATTGCAAATTCAAGAAGATACTCTTTCCATTTTTTCTGTTTGTGATGTAAGTCCGGGTGGTGATGTACTTCCATATTTTCTATTTGACTGGTTGGGTTTTCAGTTTGATTTGGCAACTCGTTTTCTTGACTTAGTGAAGTTTCATCACTAACCAATTCGGGAGAAATATTTTCGTTTTTATTTATCGCTTCTTCTTCGGTCATAATAAAATTTGATAACTATTAAACTGTCTGCTAAGGTTGCCTACAACGATCAGGGCTTTGCGATGGTTGGGAATTGACCAACTGTCTGCCCGGAACCGCTGTTGAGTAAAGATAAGAAAATGATGTTAAGAACTAATGCCCAATGTTGCTTGTCCTGCCCGAACCAAAGCTGGGACATGCACTGCTGTTGATTGTACGAACGTCAAGCCCAACTATTGCAAAACCCCATGTTGGTGGCTGCCCGAATTGTGTTTAATACTTTTTCCATTCAAAACTTTTGAATCCGCTTTCTGTCGCCCATTTACGCCAAACCGCTTCAAGAATTTCATTGTCTCTTTGTCCAACTGGGTACTTATATGTTTGCAATTTATCGTCTTTATCTCTTTCGTGAGTTTCAAATATGTGTAGATTGATAAAATGATTTTTCTTGTTTTTAATCGGTGTTAAACACAATGATGGATTTTTTTCGATTGCTGTTGAAATGTCTACATTATTTGTTTTGCAATTCTGCCTTACTTTGTCAATTTCAGAACTACCAAAATAAAATTGATTGTTTGTACTTTTGTTTAGGTACTCTAAATAGCCATCTGTGAAAATGTAAATATGATTGTCATAGTTGAGGTAAGTTGTATCTATACCGTCAGTTAAATAAGTGTCTTTTTTTACGATTGGTTCATTTTCTATTTTTTCAATTAAGATGCTTATTAAATCCAAACCTTTATTTCTAATGTTAGCATAAGCATTATTTACTTTTACTTCAAAATCGTCAATTTGATGTGTCAAACCGATATTTTGAAATTTACCTGTTGAATTGATAAACTGTTGTTTTTCACCCAAATTTTTGATTTTATCAATGTCAATTGTTGCAATAACCTTGTCAGAAAAGGAAGAAAAACAAATGCAAGATTTGTCTCCAATTTTTTCACCGGGCTTAACGCATTCATTTTTGAAATACTGAACAATCTTATGAATTTCCGCAGTGTCTTTTTGTGGTTTGTTGTCAATACGACTCGACAAATCAGAAAGAATTACGATGTTTTGGTATGTCAGATTTTTATTTTGTGGCTCTGTGCCACAAGAAGAAAGCAATATGATTGCCGAACAAACGATTAAAATACTTTTCATTACTAACTTTAACTTGTTAAATTGTTGATTCACTTGCCTGTTCAATTGCTTGCACTCTCTTTGCAACTTCTTCAGTTGCATAATAGTCAGGAAGAAACTCAATGAAACCTGATTTATATGCAGAGATAACGCTACCGAAAATTACGTCTGTAAAAATTTTTCCACTTGCAATTCTAGCAGTAAAATCATTATAAATTGCTTTAATTTGATTTTGCATTTCTGTGTATCTATTTTCAATTTGAGTTTGAAAATTGTTAATTTCTGTTTCTAAATTTAGAACCTTCGTATTTTGTTGGTTTATTATTTCTTCTTTCTCTTTTACTTTGATTGTTAGTGAGTCTTTTTCCGAATTAAGGTCTATCATTTCTTCATCTAAAAATTGAATTTTCCTGTTTTTCTCAGCATCAACCAAATCTCTTTGTGAATTTTTATAGGCATTGTATATTTTGTTAATTACATAATGTGTAATAATTAGAGGAATCATTCCGAACATAAAAATCATCCAAAACTCGCCATGTTTAACAACTTCCCATAATTCTAGCTGCGATTCCTTTCCTATTAACAACGATTTTATTTCGTCTGTATTTTTAGCAATTATAGCTGCAACAACGACATCAAATACTATTAAACCAACCCAAAACATAATACCATTTATCCATTTATTTTTGCTGCCAAATAGTTTTATATTCGATAGTGCAACAGGAAAAGCAAAGAATATAATACCGACGAACCCGAAGAATGCCCCTTTTTGTTTAAAAATTTTGACGATAGCATTTGCATCAAAAAGTTCAGGCAAGCCTGGCCTTACACCTGCTTCCATAGATGTTTGAATTACGTTGTACTCAAATAATACTTTGTAAACTGCTGATGCAAAGAAGAAAGAAAGATAAAAGGTAAGGATGACTAAAAAAAAGGTTGATAAAACTGTACCTAAATTCCAAAACTTTTTAACAATGAATGATTGTTCTAGTGTTTTTCTTTCAAGTTTATTTTTCTCTATTTCTTTATTAATCTGTAGAAGACCCCTTTCTCCTGTAATTTGGTTGCCCGAATCTAAGATTGATTTTTCTTGTTTAATTTCAGTAATTCTATCTATAACTTGTCTTTTTTCTAAATCATTACTTCGTTTTTCAATGCTTATTTTATCCTGTTTTTCTGTTTCCAAATTAGATTTTGTGCTTTCATAAGCATTAGAAACATTTGAAGCCAAAATATTTTTCATATTACCCAAACCTTCGTCTGTTGCGTAAGTTTTAATCCTTTCTTTTATGTTATTACATTCTGTTCGGAAAATATCAATACTGCCTTTACTTTCTGTTGAATTTTCATTACCTTGTTGTCTATATTGTGCAGTGTCAATTTGAGCTGCCGAATAAACAAGGTCGTGTAAACGTTTAGAAAAAGTGTCAATTATATTTAGCGGTTGCACTTCTGGTATTCTCATTTCTGATTTTGGTGTTTGTGGAATTTCGTTTACAGCGATACGGTTATCAATGTTATATTTCAGTCTTTCAAATTCTGTTTGCATTTGAGAGTAAGTTGTAAGGTCGTCTGAAACTGTAATATTTTCAACGTTGTTGGTGCTCGCATTTAGAGAATAATTGTAGGAACCGTTAATTGAGATTTTGTTGTCAATGAGGGTAAATTTATGGTGCATTATTCCTCGAGAGTCTCCTGTTTCAAAAGCGTGAACGCTGATGCCTGCACCTTTTAGCATCAACTTGACGGTCTCGTTTTGTGCGTTTGATGAAAGTATATGTCAATGGTAACACTTCTATTTTTTGCTTCAACGATTGCCATTGCAATGTCTCTATCTGTAAAATATGCCATTGCAACATAAATAGATTTCTTGGCATTGTTGAATTCGGAAATTATTCTCTGTTTGATTTCTGTTCCGTTCGTTATGAAGTCGTTCATATTATTTTATTCTTGTTTTTGTCTGCTTGAGTATGTACAATGGATTGTGTCGCTCACGGGTTGCCACCAACGAGAGTTTGTGAAAAAACTCCTTTAGCCAAATATACACACAATGTGAATAGCGTAAACAGCGTATGATTTTTGTTATAAAAAAGGCATGCAGTTTATACAAGGAAACAACAGACATCAAACCTACTTCACCACACCCGACGACCAGGTGAGTGCTGACAATGCAGCAAGGCTCATGGATGCTTTTATTGATAAGCTTGATCTGCAAAAATTAGGCTTTACCGGCACGGTTCATAAAAGTGAAGGCCGGCCGCCGTATGCACCCGGAGTGCTGTTAAAATTGTACCTCTACGGCTATCTCAATAAAATCCGCAGCAGCCGGAAGCTCGAAAAGGAATGCAGCCGAAACATTGAACTGCAGTGGCTGTTGCAGGGACTGCAACCTAACTACCACACCATTGCAGATTTTCGTAAAGTACATGCAGTGCCTTTACAATCCATGTTTAAACTGTATGTACAGTTTCTTAGCGATGCAGGCCTGCTGGGCAAAACAACCATCGGTATAGATGGCAGTAAGTTTAAAGCAGTTAACAGTAAAAAGAATAACTACAACCAAAAAAAGATAGATAAGCACCGCCAGTTTATTGAAGACAAAACTGCGAAATATTTACAGGAACTCGATGAACTGGATCAGCAGGAAAACGTGGCTGCCAGTGATGAACTCCTGCTAAAAAAAGAAAAGATAGCACAGGGCCTCGCCAGGCTAAAAGAACGCACCATTAAATACGATACGCTTCAGCACCAACTGGATGCTACGGATGATAAGCAGGTTAGCACCACTGATGCTGACAGCCGCAGCATACTTATAACCAAAAGTATTGTAGAAGTTGCCTATAATACACAGAATGCTGTGGACGATAAACACAACCTGATAGTACATACACAAGCCACCAATACCAATGATGGCAAGGCTCTACACAAAGCAGCTATACAAGCCAAACAAAATCTGCAATTAAAAAAAGAAGACAGCCTGATGGTGCTGGCAGATAAAGGTTACCATACCGGTGCTGAGCTGCTCGAATGTCAGCAGGAAAACATGATCACCCATGTAGCGTATAAAGAACAGCCTGGTGTCAAACACATTGCCAACGAATTTTTAGTTGAAAGCTTTAACTATAATAAACTGGCAGATACCTATACCTGCCCCGCCGGTGCAGTACTAACGTCACTGGGTACCTGGCACAATAAAAAAGGTGAAGCAAATGAAACCAGCTACCGCTTTAAAACATACCGTACCGGTGCCTGTAAAACATGCCCGTTAAAAAGCCAGTGTACCAAACTTCCCAAGCGCATTATCCAGCGTAGTGAATACCAGGATGCGGTAGACCTCAATGATAACAACATCAAAAAAAATCCTCAATATTACAAGCGAAGACAAGCCATTTGTGAACATCCCTTTGGCAGTATAAAAAGGCATTGGGGTTACACACATACACTGCTGAAAGGATTGCAAAAAGTAAATGGTGAAATGAACCTCATCATGTTTTGTTACAACTTTATGCGAACCAAAAACATACTCGGCTTTGAAAAAATGCTGCAGACAATCAAAAACTGGCAACCAGATTACACCAAAGTAATCTGCCTTTTAAAAAGCGCCTCTATTAAGCCGATTTACAGACAACATAAGCCTCCATTTTTTTTGAATAATTACTGCGTGGTATTTTAAGGACTGCCTGAATCAACTTCTATTGGCTTGTGGTGAAAAGTTACGAGGCGGTTTTTTGACTTTTTTTAGTTTTCTCACAGTCTGACGAACAGGGCTTTGTGCAGGCAGGGCATTGTTGATTGTCCAGCCCGGAACTGAAGCCCAATAAAGAAATAAAAGTACAAGTTAACAACTAAAAGCCCAACAGAATTCCGTCCAGCCCGAACCAAAGTACAGCGATGCAAACAGCCGAAGTTTGAACGTCAAGCCCTGCTTGCACAAAACCCCATGTTGCCTGCATGTGCCTTTGTCGTGATGCTTTAGACGGTTAAAATAAATGATGGTCTGTCTAAATTATATTGTTACCGCTAACTAAAACATGCTTTACAATTCCGTGGGCAAAGAAGTTCGCTAAAGCAAGAAAAAGTAGATAGCAAAATACACAAAGCACTATACTTGGTGTACTGTGAATGTCTAAAAAGGTAATAACAAAAAGAAGGTATAAAGTCCTGGCGACCCAACTTAACGCAGATGCAACTTTAAGTAGGCTTGCTTGATTGTTGCTTGTGCTGCCAATTAAAATAGGAATATAATTTAAAATTAGTCTTGGGATTGTCAATACCAATAAAGTTATAAGGATTATCCAAATTACTTTTTTATCAAAAATCCAGTCCACGTAAAATTTTACTGCAACAGCAATAAGTATGTAAACAATAACCATGAATATGGAAGCCCAAACCAGTTTTAATGTGTTCGTCATTTTTAAAAGTTTAAAATATTTTTATGAACAATTCAGATTTTAAAAATTTTACGTCCGAATTAAGCGGACAAGTTCAAAGCATCAATGAGTTACTTATTAAGTATGAAATAAAAAACCCAGAAAAAATATTTGCCCCCATTTTTGTTGACGGTAGGCTTATAATTATTGTAGATGAAGATGTGGTTCTATCAGCCCTTGTGACGTAAGTAATCTTCATAGCTAAGAGGGTACATTAATTTGCCGTCATGTCCAATTACATAAACCTCCATGTCTGAATCAATGAGACCTAATAAAACTAAAGCAGTCTTATTATTTCTATCATTTATTAACCAGCATTGAAGTACATCAGTAACTTGATGTTTAGGCGATATTAACAGGCAAAATATTTTGCCAAAAGCATCAATCTTAGGGATAAAAAATTCACTCCCAACTAAAGATGCTTTCTCGTTTACAAAAACCTCTGCTTCGTTGTATGTCATAAAAAAGTTTTTAGATTAATGCTGTCCAACCACCAATATGAACGAAATTGTGAAATGGCATTGCAGGCAACGAACAGGTATTGCTGCAGGTGGGGAATTAGAATTCCGTCCGCCCGGAACCGCTGCTGATGCTTTGCTGATGTACAAGATAAGATAAAATGTTCAGCGATGTTTGTCCAGCCCGATATGAAGTACAGTAAAGCAAAAATGCCGAAGATAACAACGTCCAGCCCCACTTGCAGCAATACCCATGTTATGTGCTCGCCCTTCTTTTTGGGTGCTTGTGTTTCAACGGTATGAATTTAAAGACTGTTACCCGTGTGTCGGCTCAAGACAAGCTCTTAGGCAGGTTGGCTTTGCAGCGTGGGTCTTGTGTGCCTGCCTAAGTGCTTGGCTTGGTGCGGTCGGCCAATGAGGACTATGCAGGGTCAAGTGAAATGTCTTGCTTATTGATTTGCCCTTGTTTTATTTTGATGTTTGTCTTGGTAGTGTCTTTGAATTTAGGTGCTGTTGCAATTATGTTTACTGTACCTGCTGTGATTGGTTTTATTTCGTATTCACCTGATTCGTTTGTGATGGCACTTAATTTTGTTCCGTCAATTAATACTGTTACTCCTGCGATAAAAGTTTTGTCAGCAGAATTCGTTACTGTGCCTTTTAAAGTGGTAATTGTTTTTGTTGGGTCTATAATTACTCTGTTGGTTTTGTACGTTGTTACAAAATCTGGATTGGTAGTTTTGAAACCAACTGCTGTTTTATCCATCTGCTCTTTTAATACTTTGTCTGTTTCTTTTATCAGGTTTCTTAAATTAGTGCGGATGGTTACTTTTAAGGCTGCTGCGTTTCTCGGTGTAGGAACTTTTGTTTGGTAGTTGTCAATCGTTGTTTGAAATATTGTGAGTGTTGCTGCTGTGATGCCATAAGGTGCTAACGCTGCTAAGTTTGATGTGCCAGCATCATTGATATTTTGGCAACGTGGCGCAAGCTGGTCGTCTTTGCTTTTAAAAAGGTCGGAGTAAGAAAAGTTTACTTCCTGTTTTAGTTTGTTGTCGTTTATTGATGAGGCAAAAGCAAAGATTGGGGCGGCAATGTCGGCAGCTAATTGACAAAGTGTTTTCTTTGCTTCTGATTTATCAATTGTAACGCCTTTGGTTACTAAATCTTCTTGCTGCACCGTGGCAATGATGGCGGCAACTTTTGATTTGAAAGAATTGAATGCAGTGCTAAAGGCTGGCACTGTTGCAACAATTGCAGCATTGTCTTCGCAATGTTGCTGTGTGGCTCTGTACATGTTGAGCTTTGCTTCTTGTGTAGCGTTCATAACTTTAAATTTTAAATGAATAGATAAATAAGAACTGTTTGCTACTGTAATTTTAAAAATAATTTCTCAAAAATGCAAGCTGATTTCTTTAGGTGAATTGTTAATTTCTTTAGGTGAAGAGGCGATTTCCTTTGTTGAAATATTGATTTCCGTAGATAAAATTTTGATTTCTTTAACTGAAAAAGTAATTTCTAATAATGAAATATTGATTTCCTTACCTGAAATGTTGATTTCCGTTGCCTAAAAAATGATTTCCGAAGGCAAAAACTCTATTTCCGTACTTGAAATATTGATTTCCGAGGGTGAAAAGACAATTTCTTTAGGCTAAAATTTCATTTCTGGTGGTAAAATGTTTGTAAATGGCTGATTATCAGCCATTTTAATATTACTGCTTGACTTGTTTTACGATGTTGTAGTAAAATCTTTGCAGCAGCCGCATATCTTTTGTAATTATTTCACCTTTTGCCAATAAGCCATCACGATACTGGATTTGCTTTTTGTAGTTTGTATTTAAGCCATCGGTTAAAACCACTTTTGCAAGGTAGCCACTGTCAGTGGGGATATGGCTGATAAATTCAATTTTACCTTTTATTGACCCATACTCCTGGAACGGGTAGGAAGGAAATTTTAGTAAGACATTTTGCCCGATTGCTACTTTCCCAAAGTTTGATTGAGGGATTAATATTTGTGCATAATATTGACTGTTTTCTGGATTGATATAGCAAATAGTTTGGTTAACCTGCAGTTGCTGATTTTCTTCTATAAAAGTTGCAAAAGCTATTTTCCCATCAATAGGAGCAATTAATAAATATTTTTTTTTCCAATCTTCTATCTGACTTTTAAAAGTATTAAGTGCTTGCTGAAAAATATTTTTTTGCTGGGCAATGGTATTTTCTAATTCTGCTATTTCTTTTTGCTTTTCGTTTTGTGCAGCATCATTGGTGATAATAGCATTTGTAATTTGTGGAAGTGTTAGTTTTTTATTAATGAGTTTGCTTTTTTCATTTCGGTAATCAAGGGCTGAAATTACATTGTCATCTTTTAAAGATTGATTAGCATCAAAAGTTTTTTGGGATAAGGTAAGGTCTTGTTCATTCAACTCTTTTTGTTGCGATAAATTAGTGTGCAATTTTTTAAGGTTTGCCATATCCGTTGCCAGCATACTTTTTTTATGCAAGTAGAAACCATTTGATAAATAATTTTTGAAGGAGAGATAGGCTATGGAGAATGTTTGAAAAGCCGATTGCAACTCACCTAACTGTGTGGATAAATTTGAGAATTGATTTTGAATTTGCTCGGCTTGATTATTTTCTAACAAAGTTTGTATTGTATCAATGTTTGTAGAAAGTTTTATTACTTCTTCATGTTTAGCTGTGGATTCTATGTATCCTAAAATTTGATTGCTCTTTACATCTTCGTTTTCTCTTGCGATTAGTTTAATAAGTTTTCCGTTTGTAATTGCTATTACGGATTTCGGAGGATTTACGGATGTTAGTTTTGATGATGCCTGTATAATATCAGGGTATTTAATGAACCAGCATGCAACACCGATAAATATAAGTATTAGAAAGAAAAATGAAATGCCATAACGTACAAGAAAACTTGGTTTGTTTGATACAATTTCTTGTACTATTTCGCTACGGAGTGTGTTGTTGTTTTGTATTGGCATTTATTATTTTTATTTTAAAATTAGTTGCCTAACTCCAATTGGTTTTTTACTAATTCATAATATTTACCTCTTTTTTGTGTAAGTGTGTCATGGTTTCCTTCTTCTATTATTTCCCCATTTTCTAAAACTACTATTTTGTCGGCGTTTTTTACAGTGCTTAACCTGTGGGCTACAATAATCACTGTTCTGCCTTCAAAAAATGTTTGCAAGTTTTCCATTATTATTTTTTCATTATTTGCATCTAAAGCATTTGTAGCTTCATCAAAAAATAAGAATTGAGGGTTTTTATATACTGCCCTTGCTATTAATATTCTTTGTTTTTGCCCAGCACTTATACCGTTTCCCTCTGCGCCAATTTTTGTATTAAAGCCTAAAGGGAGATTTTCTACAAACGATAATACATTTGCTACTTTACAAGCTTGTACCAGTCTTTCATGATTTGGATTTTGAAATCCGACTGCAATATTGTTAGAAATACTATCACTAAAAATAAAACCATCTTGCATAACGCTACTTGTAATATCCCGCCAAAAATGTGGACTTAAATTTTTCAAATTGTAGTCGCCAATTTTTAAATCCCCAGTATAATTTTCATAAAATTTTTGAATGAGTTTTAAAAGGGTTGTTTTGCCACTGCCGCTCATGCCGACTATTGCAGTTACTTTACCTGTAGGGAAGTCAATTTTTATATTTGATAAAACGGGTTGATTTCCTGCACCCGGGTATGAGAATGTTAGATTCTTAATTTCTATAGTGTGCTTTTCAGAGATATTATTTATAAATGTTGTTTCCTGTGGCTCTTCATCTTCTAATTGATGAATTTCATTCAACCTCTCTAAACTTATTTTTGCATCCTGTGCTTGTTGAGTAAATTGAATTAGTTGTTCTACTGGGCTGTTTAATTGCCCGATAATATATTGAATGGCGAGCATTGCGCCAAGTGTTAATTGACCTTCTATAACCAATTTGGCAACCAAGTAAGTAATTAAAATATTTTTGCCTTCATTGATAAAAAAAGCGCCTGCTTGTTGATATTGGCTTAATGATAATGATTTAAAATTTAATTTAAAAAGAGATGCTTGAACATTTTCCCATTCCCAACGTTTTAAATGTTCTGCATTATTCAATTTAATTTCCTGCATCCCTTGTATGAGTTGCATTGTTATAGAATTTTCTTTGGAAGCTACTGCAAAACGGCTATAATCTAATTTACGACGGTATTTTAAAAATAGTCGAATCCAAAAAAAGTATAAAACACTACCTAAAATAAAAATTGAAAATATTGAAGTATTATATGTTAATAAAACAATCGAAAAAATTACTAAGTTAAAAATTGAAAAAATTGTTTGCAAGGCGGTGCTTGTTATGAAACCCTCGATACGGCTGTGGTCATTGATTCTTTGTAGTATATCACCAGTTTGTTTGGTGTCAAAAAAATTTAAGGGTAATCGCATCAACTTTATCCAAAAATCGGACAATATTGAAAGATTTATATGAGTACTTACAAACAATAATATTCTACTTCGCAAAAATTCAACAAATGTTCTTGAGAAAAATAAGGTGAATTGAGCAATCAGAATAACCTGTATAAAATGTAAATTGCCAGTATTTATACCAGTATCAACAATGCTTTGTGTTAAATAAGGGAAAATCAATTGCAGAAGGCTTCCAAGAAGTAAACCTAAAATTAATTGTATGAACTGAGCTTTATATTTAAAAGTATAACCTGCTAATATACCCCAGCCTATAGCCTTGTTCTTGTCATTTTCTTGTTCATAAAATTTTGGCGATGGTTCAAGAAGTAATGCAATACCTTTTTGCTCCGCATCATCATTTATTCCTATCCAATTTTCTTCAAATTCCTTTATAGTCAGTTTTATTATTCCCTTAGCTGGGTCAGCAATTGTAATAAACTTTTTATTAGGACGGTCTATAACTACTATAAAATGATTTTGTTGCCAATGAAGAACACAAGGTATAGGTACATCATTTATTAATTGCTCTACAGAAATTTTACCATAAATAGTTTTGAATCCAATTTTTTCAGCCGCCTGGCTTATACTTAGTAATGAAACACCATCCCTATTTATTTCTGAATAATTTCTTAAAACTGTTAGAGATATATTTTTCCCATAATATTTAGAAATCATTTTTAAGCAAGCTGGTCCGCAATCCATTTTGTCCAACTGCTTATAAAAAGGAAAACTCATTTTTGATTATTTAATTTGTTCACAAGGATACATATCTCGTATGAAAAATACCCCATCATAAATTCGATTCCAAAAAGCACAGTGACTTTTATGATACCAGTTTCCTTTTATAGCACCCGACATGAAAAATATTTCATCTTGGATGTTCAACTTATTATATTTTTGAAAATCAATAAAACCGAATTCGGCATTATTCGGCACCCAATTTTCAAAGCTATTTTTCTGTGGCTTATCAATTGTGTAGCTTTTACTCCCTATTCTGCCGGCAGTTCCTTGGTATGAGGTGAAGCCAATTATATAAGTCTGATTGGCAATTTCTTTATCTTTTGTAAAAAGAGTACCCATTGTCTGTTGTCCATTTAAGAACTCTTCGTTAAAATTACCACCATACTTTGAGATATGATAATTATGTCCCCAAACAATAATTTTCTCATTAGGAAATTTATATTTTACTAACCATATTAGATTTTGTGCCATTTGCGAATCTCTAATATTTTGTGAAATCAAATAGTTGTTTTTTGAGTTCATTGCTTGAATATTTTGAGAAATTAAATTGTCAATAACAAGAAGCCAAAAATCATTACTTTGTTTTATTTTTGATAATTCATTTTTAATTTGTAAGAGGTGAAGATTTATTTTATTCATTTGAACTGAATCGCTGACATAAGTGTACCACTTTGTTATTTGTGGTAAAATCGTTGAAGAGTATTCATTATCTTTAGAAATGGGGATTTGAGAATCTTTTATAACACTATCAAAAATCGGGAAAAGGTATTTTGAACCCATTTGATTATCTACACCTGCTAAATTTAAGGGTGCGCTTTTAGTAAATGAATTTGGAATATACTTGTAAAATAATTCACTACATGCATTACAATAAGTCCATAATGGATAAATATTAGCCTTAATGAAGGAATCAATTACTTTATTATCTTTTTTTATTTTATCCCAACCGAAGTTAAGTCCGAAAAAATCACTTTCAAATGCAAGTATATTAAATCCTTTTTTTTCATGCAGATATTGAATAATCTTAGTTTTTTGTTTAAATGTTGCAGCATCTCCATGGTCTTGTTCACCTAACATTACCACTTTACAATCTTTTATTGCCTCTCCTATGACGTTTAAAGAGGAGTAGTCCAAACTATCTTTAGATATGTAATTAATAGTCTTGAAATTATCTTGAACATATTTTTTAATAGCCTCCTGAGAGTAGGAGTTAAAAAACATCAATAATAAAGGGATAGAAAAAAAAATCCTTAATACTGCTCGGCAGTAATAAATTTTAAACCTTAAACTGTTATTCATTTTTTTATTTTTTGTGATAATTTAAACTTCTAAAATTTCTTTACTTTTATTTCTTCCGATTTCTGAGGAATAGTATTTAGCCAGAAAATAATAAACTTTCATTTCCAAATAACGCTGATTAATACTAAAAAATCTGTTTATAAACATATGAATAAAACTACCAACAATTCCAGTAAACTTGCTTTTATTCTCTGTGTTTTTTGCTGAAATATCACTAATCAACGAATTTGTTTTGATTTGGTGTTCTAAATAAATTGAGTTAACTAAATTATAGAAATCAGAATTGCTATGTGCATTATATAAAATAACTTTTATTTTCTGATGTAAATTCCGAAACTGTTCATCCAAGTTAAGGCGAAGCATTTTATTAGTATTTATACCAAATTCGATACTGAAAGCATTGCTATTAATTTTTACAAACTCACTTTTTTCAGATGTTGAATATTTACACTGCTCTAATAAATTATTGGCATAGTGAATTGCAACTAATAATCGTTCTTCTTCGCTTATCTTTTGCAAATGGGTTAGTAGGCTCAAAACAAATTCGCTGTTATAGCAAAAGTAGGTTTCGCAAACATCAATAGTATCATGTCCGTAACGATTTAATTCTCTTTTGTATGTATCTATTTCAATGTTCCAGATTTGATGATTGCTTAAATAAGTTTGTAATTTTTGATTCAAAATATAAAGCAGCTTGCTTTTTGCGTTCATATCTGTAACTAGAAATCTAATTCTTAAATGAAATTTAGGGTCGCCATATCTGATAAAAAACCATTTCGATATGATTTCATTTTCCTTTAATTCCTTTATTATTTCTGGAATCTCATTACGCAATAAATTTTGTGCAAACTTACTGCCGGTGTATATTTTTACATACAGCCAATTTGATAGGGGGCTATAAATCCGTTCTACATCTTTATCAAGGATAATCCCTTTATTGCCTTCATATAATTTTTCAGTTTTTCGAAAGAAAGGAATTATAATTTCATTAGTATAACCGTCTATTGAATTAGTTTTCGAAAATAAAAATTCTTCTATTGATAGTTGCTCACTTTTAGCACATTGCTTTTCAAAAACATAAAGTCCTAATGTAGTTTTAATGTCTACATACAACTCGTTATCGCCTTCAATAATTAAAAACGTATAAGGGATTTTTAATTCTTCAAATCTCTTTATTAAAGTTGTTTGGTCTTTTTCTAAAGTACTCTTTTTAAATTTAGATGTCTTTAAGTTCCACTTTTCGCAGGATAAGATAATGTTTTTATACATTATTCTTGGAAGATGCTCCGCTGTTTGCAAATCATCCCAATTCCAAAAAATAGAGCTATTAATATTCTGAGTTTGTAAATCACACAAAAAATGATAGAGAGGTAATCCATCAGCTGAGTAATTATGTGCATTACTTAATCTTGGTATTATCTCACAGTTCATTTTTTTGGAAAAAATAATTACTCTATTATTTATTATTCCAACATATAAATCATCGGAAGTAATTTGTTTTTCTACAGGAAGTGTTGAAAAGCATAAGTAAGGAATTTCATAGTTTCTGTAGTGAGGTCTTGTTACAATATTGCCAATTAGTCCTTGGGGAAGATGAATGATTTCAGCAATAATAACATCTTGATAGTAGGTTTCTTCAATCTGTGCAATTTTTTTACAAAGGTCTTCTATGTCCGTGTTTAGATGCCCAAACCTCCCCAACATATTTATCGCCGAAGCACCTCCCGAACTCTTATACTTAACTACAGTCTTCCCATCCTCTAATAATAAGTTGCCAATAAAGGCGTATGAAACTGGAATGGGCTTTACTTCGTAATTCAAGAATAGCTTAATGTCTTCTATGTTCAATTCGATTGTTGAATAATTATTTTTTACAGAACTTACAAGAGTATTAAGCTTTAATTCTTTAATTTTTTTATTTATTTCAATATCGCTCTGTTTACTGCTTTTTTCAACGTTGCTAATTGAATTTTTATAGCCTAATCCAATATCAGTATCCATAATGAAGTTAAGAGGCATAAAATTATCCTCATATTTCTCGTGGAAAGCATTTTTAAATTTTTCTAAAATTGTATTTGAGGTTGAACGCATTTGCAAGTGTCTAAGAATATTTGTTACTTCTTCAATTTCTTTTTTAATATTCTCATTCAGTTTACAAGAAACTGTTTTTTTTAATAAATCAATTTGAGTTAACCTATTTGAATTCGGTTTCACATTGAACTGTTTGAGGAAAGTTTCTATTCTCTCAGACTTAATGATAATACTTTCTTCTTCGTTTAAGATTTTGTTTAAATTATTATTAAGATTTTGATAATTTGTTGGGGCTGTGCTTTCAATTATATCAAATAATCTTGATTGATATTCTTGCCCCGAAATAGAAGGGTAAAGGCTTGAAATAAGTACCTGGTTTTCTATAAGCTCAAATAAATAAGATTCTGCCTCACTCTCTTCAACATCGAAGCCAATAATTGTTTTTAATAGTCTATCAAAGGATTCTCCATTAACAGACATTTGCATTAATTTACTTAAAACATCATTATTGTCTATAGCTACTAAATTGTGAAATCGTGTAGTATCTTTAAATTGATACTCAACATAACGCCACTGATTACCTACAAGAAACAATGTATTATTTGGGTAGAATTTTAATAGTGTGAGCAAAGATTTATTTTTATTTAACTCATAATATAGATTGCAAAGAAAATCCATATCTAATCTAATCTTTGGAAATATATCTTCATCTAAAATTATGTCTGTTTCGCCTGATATATTGCCAACGCTAATTCCAGCAAACAAACCAAATGGAGTACATCTTGTACACATACGGGTATAGTACTTGTAAAGATTACCAACTATCTTTCGTTTATCTGGATAGTCTTTTATATCCGTGGATTCAAGCAAAATTAACTCATTATATAAATCTCTTGATGCAATGTATAATGCCTCTCTAACTTTTTGTTGGTTGAACGCATTTAGAAGTTCTTCTTCAGTAGTTAGTAAGTTCGACAGTTTTAATAAAGGGGTTCTAAAAATAAATTTTTCTACAGAATTTTTTTCCATTATTGTTTAACTTAGCTTAAATATAAAATTGAATCCCAGTTATTTTTTTTTCTACTATTCAAATGAGATAGTATTGACAACCCGATACCTGTAGTACCATTAATGAAACTAGCATCTACTTTTTTTGAAAACATTTGTGTCTCGTCATTAAAATTTAATGATTGGAAACCTGCGATTTCAACATTTTCTTTTTTTAAATAAGTCAGATTTTCAAATTGCAAAATTGACGCTTTTTTTAATATTTTATTTCCAAAGGTTTTATACAATTTTGAAAACATGAAAGCATTTCCAGCGGCTCCATGACATAGCCCTATATCGGAAAATTCTTCTTTCCTATCTATGGATAGTGTTGCAATATTTAATGCACACTTTTTAGCCAACTTGGTAATTTCTATGCTCCCACAATTTTTTCCAACAATTGCTAAACCACAAGAAATACTTAAATCACCATAACAATAAGCTATTCTTTGATTTTTTCGGATTAAATCATTTTGAACATGGCTTGGGAAGTAAGTTGGTTCGGTATCATTATAGTATTGAATAAAATACTTGTATGTACTACTAAATAGCTTTTGAGAAAGTTTTAGATTGATATTTCTTTTAATTAATTTACTTAAGAAAGTTAATATAGCAGGTATGCCATGTGCATATCCAAAATTAACATGCCTTTCAATATTCTTATTGGTGCTATCAACTCCACTCTCCCAAAAAGTAGTGTTATTATTTTCGTTTTTTCTCTTATTCAATATCTGTAACATTTTGCATAAACTTTTATTTGCATAATCATTTTCACGTTGAAATAGATAATTACTAATCCCTAACAAGCCGTGCATAGGGTCTATATTATATGCGTATTCATCAAGACGGCTCTCTAATTTCTTATCAAAATGCAAAAGAAATTCTTCGAAATTCATGCTAAATGCTTTTTCTTTTCTGTAATAATCAATCAACCACATAACGCCAGATGCCCCGTAGCTAAAGTTGATATTGGAAAACGATAGCCTATTATATACTTTTTCAAAGTAAAAGAAGGCTTTATTATAATGTTCTTCATTTTTAGTATAAAAATAGAGATTGTGAAAAAAAAGTGATAACCCTGCATAGCCATTAAACAAACTAAAGTTGTTTAATTCGTCTAATTTCTCATAATCAAATTCCGATAATTCTAAAACAATTTTTTTTAGTTTTTCATCTAATGCTATTTTGTCCAATTTTGGAGTATTCATCTGCTTTACTATTAATAAATTTATTCAATTCCTAGCTTAAATCTTTGAATTAAAAAGGTTAAAAGCAACTTCATTTATAAAAAACGAAGTTGCTTTTAAATAATTTGCCTTTCATTAAAAAAAGCAAAAATCTAAAATGACTTAGGCTCCGCAGTTAGTCATTTCAGTACAATGAAATGATGTCAACGAAATACATGCACCGGAGTCGGTATTATTCCCTGTGCAACATTGATGTTGACCCGGATTCGAATTGTTACAATTGCTACCCCAAAGAGATAGAAATGCAACTTTCCCACCTTTAATTTCACTTGCCTGATTTTTATCAAGCTGGTCTATCACTTGCTTATTTAAAGAAAGTGATAATTTGTTTTTTTTCTTCATTCTAAATATGGATTTGAGGAAATCCTTACCTTAAAAGTTTATTCGCTTGTTCTAGAATACAATTTAGTGGAAGTGTATCTTATTGCAACTGAATTTATTTTCTGTTTTTATTTGTCAGGGATATCTCCTGCAAATTGGTAGTGGTCATAGAGGCTTGTCAAGCCAAATGCTAACAAGTTAAAGATGCACAAAGAAATATAGTTGGGGCGGCGTGGGTGCAGACAAGCTCTTTTGCAAGGTTGGGTCTTGCGGCGTGGGCTTTGTGTGCCTTGCAAATGTGCTTGGCTGCGAAGCGTTGGCTGTCTACTCGTTGTTGTCATACTTCAAATTTAACGAAAGGTTGCAATAGGGTGGCACATAACGAACAGGGCTTTGCGAAGGCAGGGCTTTGAAAAACAAATGTTCGGATTAATAACTAAAAGCTAAATAGAATTACAATGGATGAAATAACAACTGTCAGCCCTGCTTTTGCAAAACCCAATGTTGTATGCCGTTTGTCCAACACAAGGACTGGCACAACGGAGGTTTATAGAGAAGCCGTTTATACTAAATTGGATGGGATGTATGGCTATGTCTGCGTAGATGGATTAACTGTAAAGTTTTTTTGGGATAACGAAGGTCAAGTATGTTGCGACCATCTCACTCATTTTATCGTGAGTTATGAGATTACCTAAATGGCATACAACTCGTCGCTTGCCGCAATTAGCGGCAGGTTAAAAAATAAAGTTTTATTGATAATCAATCAGTTACAGGGGGTACTTTTTAAATTGTCGGTTGCGGCAATCTCCGCTACCACATGCCGCAGGTAAATCTTTTTATATCATTCGCAATTCTGTAAATGTCCGGTAAACTTCTCATTATTTTGGTTTTTCAATAAAGCAGGATTTTAACGGCGCAAAAAAAATCATACTGAAAATAATCATAAATCAGACATAACCCGCAACACCTGGCACTAAAGCTGGTTCTTTTGTTAAAAAAGAGTGTAATCAACATTGCTTTGTAGTACAAACCACTACAAACAATTACAATAAGCTTTCAAAGAGTGGCTTTTAAGTGCGTAAGCAGCTAACACTTAAATGTTCCTGTTCTCAAAAGCTCTCCTGCAAAAAATCTCCAGTCATTTTACCAGTTAAATCATCTTTACTAATCTAAATCTTTTATAATCAGGCATTTACACCAATAAACTATCCGCAGCAATCACAAAATCACCATAAAGAAATCACGTTATGCTCTAAAGAAATTGCATCTTGCTATAAAGAAATTACATCTTCCTGTAAAAAAATCACATCTTGTTGTAAAGAAATAACACTTTGCTCTGCCGTAACTATACATGGATCTGCCGCCATTACAGGTGAACGGATCGTTTTTAAAAAATGATGTATAGTTTTTGAAAAATGCTGTAAAGAAATCGCATCTTTTTCTGCCGCATCTTCAGCTGTAGCTGCCGCAATTACAGTTGAACGCATCGTTTTTATAAAATTATGTTTCGCAAAACAAAGTGATCACCTGTTTTTCCAGATGTTAGTTTATTATTCTACAAATTCTGTTAAACATCATGCCAGCGTATGTTATTTACCCGGGTTGTTGCATTTGCCACCGGCCGTATTAATCATCTGCCAGTAGCTATACCCGTAGCAGTGACTTGTACATTTTTTCTTTCACTTTGTTTGCCAATAAAAAATATTTACTGCCCGGCAAAGAAACATAAATGCCAAAACATTTTCAAAAAAAAAATTATACGAAGATAAAATAAAATAAACATGTGTGCGTTATTTCTCTGCAAAGCCATTGCGTAGCCAGGTAAGTGCAGCAGCCATGCTCCAAAAAAACAAAGTGTACAAGCCTCTTGTAATTATTACTTTTTAATAACTTTTAAATTTTACACATCATGACATCTAAAGAAGGGTCTAAACTAAACATGTTTCGTACGGCCATCCAGCTTTGCGATAACAATGCCGTTATTATTGCGGCCAATCCGGCTTTTTTAAGATCATTAAATGCATTGAAAGCCAATAATAACAGCCTTACTGCCACGCTTACCGCAGAGAGCCAGGTAATTAGCGGCATTACAGAAGATAAAACTGTGGCCAAAAACAATTTAGTACAACAGGCCACAGATGTTGCTGGTATTGTGTATGCCTATGCGGCAGGCAGCAACAACAATACGCTGGCCAAACAGGTAGATTATTCTGCCTCAGACTTTAGAAAAATAAAAGACGAAAAGCTGGCACCCACTTTACAAAACATTCACGATATTGCTAACGCCAACGTAGCAGCGCTGGCAGACTTTGGTGTTACACCGGCCATGCTCACTGCTTTTCAAACAGCCATCAGCGATTACAGTTCGTCTGTACCAGGCCCCCGTACCGCCAGGAGCGTAAAAAGCACCTATACCAGTAATATTAAACAACTGTTAAAGGAGGGCGACAACATTTTAAAAACACAGATGGATAAATTGCTGGTTACGTTTAAAGCAACCAATCCTGATTTTGTAACCTCTTACAAAAATGCCCAGAAGATCATTGACGCCTCCAGCACCGGTACCCAGTTAAAGGTAACGGTAACGGACAGTGCAGGTAAAGGCCCGCTGAAAAATATCCGGGTAGAAGTGATTGGCGTCACCACAGCTGCTGCCACCACCACAGCTACGGGTATTGCCATCTTCAGGCCACTCAACAACGGCAACTATGTTGTAAATGCCAACGCACCGGGTTACAAAACCAGTACAGCAGAAATCGAGGTAAAGCAGGGAAAGATAAACAAGGCATCCCTGGTGCTTATTGCAGCGTAACGGTTTACGGTTTACGGTTTGGGGTTTACGGTTTGGCTAATTTAACCAGCCGGCCGGTGCCGGGCAGGGTGGGGAGTAAGGCTTCTGCAACCGGCTTATAGTTAAAGGTTGGTAACATCATTTTGCCGTAAAAAATATGTATGAATGTCCCTATAAGCCGGGGGCATTTTTTGTTGCCGCAACTGGTTGCATTATAAAATAACACACTGGCGGTGTTTATTTGTTTTAGAAAAAATCTTAGCCAATGCTAAAGCAATAGTTTCTTTAGTTGCTTTGGAACTTACCGCAAATTTAACCTGTTGCTGCCTTGCAGCGTAATTAACCACCAGCATTTTGGCCAATGTAAAAACCAAAGCGGTATGTTCTTTTATAGCATCTGCCCGTATAGAAATGCTGTCATTTTAGCGGCTATAAAATTATTCTCAAAAACTATATCTTTACAGCCACCATTTTTAGTAGTGGCATGGCACCTAAACCAATTAACGATAAAAACTAATTTGCACCTTTCAACATGTCAATATGGGTTTAAGAGATTTCCTGAAAAAACAGGGCTTTATTGAAGAAGACAAAACTGGTATCAGTAATGACCTGCAGGCTGGTTCAAAAGCGGCTGCTTCACAATCTTAGGCGCAGGAATGAGGCTAAGCTTTGTGTGGCAAGTTTCCTGTGCCAGGCAATTACTTAAGGCACAATATTGTTAAAACATCACCGTTAAAAAAACTGCAATTTTCTCTTTCCATGCTCACCTTGTTTATAATAAACTTTAGCGTCACTTTTGTATACTAATGTAACAGTGGAGCAGGCACATTTTTCAAAAACGGGCTCAACCGAAAAACCATACTAGTAGGAAATGTAAAACAGATTGTATGTAAAGTAATAAAGTTTCCTTGCACAGGGTATTAACTGCAGCACCGGAAAAAATTTTCCGGGCTTTTACTTAACCCGATACCATGACGACCCGGTGCCCCCGTACATCGACTTACATTACTGCCCTGCAAATTAAAGTTGGACCCGGGGGATCTGCATTTAACTATTCTTCAATTCCTCTGCCCATTTATCCCTGTCGTCAGGAGATAATTTCCAGGGAGCAAAATTGTTTTCAATATTGCTGAACATGCCGTTCCATTCCTGCGGAGCATTGCTTTCTTCCATTACCAATGAGC
Source organism: Ferruginibacter sp. (assembly GCA_965247025.1). Taxonomy (GTDB): domain Bacteria; phylum Bacteroidota; class Bacteroidia; order Chitinophagales; family Chitinophagaceae; genus Ferruginibacter. The sequence goes on from OZ252000.1 coordinate 195,349, forward strand.
GGCGGAGTTGCAGGATAATATCCAGCGGGCTGATGCTTACCGGGCATTCTTCCACACAGGCATTGCAGGTGGTACAGGCACGTAATTCTTCTGTGGTGATATAGTTATGAACGAGGGTTTTGCTATCATCTTTAAAGGCCCCGTTTTGGTTGACGTTATTGCCAACGGCCTGCAGGCGGTCACGGGTGTCCATCATTATTTTTCGGGGGCTCAGCAACTTGCCTGTTTGTGTAGCAGGACAAGCGGCGCTGCAGCGGCCGCATTCTGTACAACTGTAAGCATCCAGTAAATTTTTCCAGCTAAGATCGAATACATCCTTTGCGCCAAATTTTGTTACGGGTGCATCAGCAGGCGGTATCAACTCAGGCTGCATTATGTATTTCACTTCATTCTGCACATTTTCCATATTACTCATCTGGCCTTTTGGCTGCAGCCGGGCATACCAGGCATTGGGAAAAGCCAGCATTATGTGCAGGTGTTTGCTGTAAGGAAGGTAATTTAAAAAAGTCAGTATACCGGCGATATGCAGCCACCAGCAGGTACGTTCAAAAACAATCAGCGAACCGGAAGGAATGCCGCTGAACATTGGGGCCAGCAAGCCACTAAAAATAAAATTGCCGGTATCATGATAATGTTCATGGCCTTTAAGCTGCAGGCCCCTGTCTGCCGCATTCATTAAAAGAAACAAACTCATCAGGATAATTTCTGCAATCAAAATATAGTTGGCATCGCTTTTTGGCCAGCCGTTAAGATCTTTACTTACCAGCCGTTTCACTTTTACAATATTTCTTCTTGCCAAAAAAATAATACATACCAGCAACACACCGGCCGCCAGTATTTCGAAAATATTAATGAGCCAGCTATAAAGGCCAACGGTGTAAGGAAAAAACAGGCGGTGTGTTCCCAAAACCCCGTCCAGCACTATTTCAAGCACTTCGATATTAATGATAATAAAGCCTGCGTAAATAACAAAGTGCATCACCGCAACGGGCACATTTCTAAACATTTTTTTTTGACCAAGTGCCAGTAAAATAAGATTGCGCCAGCGTTTTGGTTTATTGTCCGTGAGGTCTTCCTCCCGGCCAAGAAAAATATTGCGGCGAATTTGCAGGATGTTCTTTAAAAACAGCCAGCCTGCACAAATAAGCAGGACGGCAAAAATTAACCGGGGAAGCAATTGCATAATTATCCGTTGATTGGCTAAGGTAATTATTTAAGATTGTTTAACCCAGATTTTGCAGTTGAGATCGTTATAAGGGTTTCAAATGCAATGCAGATAGGTGTTTTGGGTTATTTTTTGGGTTGAAGAAATAGAGGTCTATTTTGAAATTAAAAAAAATGTTCTGAAATACTTAGCTGTGCAGTTCCGAATGCTATCGGAAGTAGCCGCAATAGATTTTCAACTGCAAAATCTGGGTTTAGTTGCCCGATTGTTGAATAGTTGGTAATTTCCCGTTTTATAAAACATTATGCAAACTGCAAAGAAAAATATTTTAACCAAAGAAGCTGCAGAGAAAAAACTCCGCCGCATGGCGCTTGAAATTACAGAACGCAATTACAATGAAACTGGTTTAGAACTTGTTGGAATAAAAGAAAACGGACTGATCATCGCAGATAAAATGGCCGGTTTTTTAAAAGATATATTTGGCGGAACAATTACGGTAACTGCCCTTACAATGGACAAAAAAAATCCGGCATCTGCCATTGCTGAATCTCCTGTGAGCTTTGAAGGCAAAGTTGTATTGCTGATGGATGATGTGGCCAACAGCGGCCGCACCATGTTGTATGCACTGCAGCCATTGCTAAAAGGATATCCGAAAAGCATTCAAACCTTGGCGTTGGTTGAGCGTACGCATAAATCTTTCCCCATAGCGCTCGATTATGTAGGCATGTCTTTTTCAACCACACTTGATGAACATATTACCGTGGAAGTTGATGAAGACGGACAGGTGCTTGGTGCCTGGATGTAAACAGGAACGCCAACCTAAAGTTGATTAAATAATTTCAAGGATTGAGCTTCCCTCTCTTTTGGAAAGGGTTGGGGGTGAGGTGAATTGTATTTTCTCCATTTACAATTGCCGGTAAAGTTTTAAATTTATGGCATGAAGTTGTTGCTGCTGCTATATGCTTTATGTATTTCCTCCCTCTTGTTTGCACAGGATTATAGTAACTATGCTGCTGTTGACGGCCGGGCACTTAGCATTCCTAAGGCTCAAACCTTTGCAACAAAAGATATTGCCAATTTTATTCAGACCAATTTTACAGGCGACAGGGATAAAATAAGGGCGGTTTATAAATGGATAACGGCCAATATCAGCTACAGTAAAGACAGTATGTATTTTAGTAACTGGGGCGGCGACCCTGAGGTTAAGATGGAAGCTACCCTGAGGAAACGAAGGGGCGTTTGTGAAAATTACGCAGGACTTTTTACCAACATCATAGTAAAATGCGGAATACAGTCCGTAGTTGTCGGCGGCTATACTTACCTGAACGGTAGTGTAAATATGTCTGGCCACAGCTGGTGTGCTGTAAACGTTGATAAGGAGTGGCTTTTATGCGATCCGACCTGGGATGGAGGCTTTGCAAATGAAGCCAGGTATTTCCTGGTTCAGCCATCAGATTTTATCGCAACCCACATGCCGTTTGATCCGCTTTGGCAGCTGATTCCTTATCCAATAAGCCATAAAGAATTTAGAAAAGGGTACACATCAGCCCCAAAAAAAGATACTGCTGTTAATGTGGCCGCAACTGTAAATGCCTACCTGGCAATGGATACCCTGCAGCAACTGGAAACTGCTACCAAAAGAATAAAGGAGGCCGGATTTGATAATGAAGAACTAAAAACCTGGCATGCCTATAACCAGATGAAGGTGAATATTGTGTACCAGGAAGAAAATATGACGCTGTATAATGAAGCAGTGGAAGATCTTAACAAAGCAAAAAAGCAATTCAATCTTTTTGTTAAGTTCAGGAATGAAGGCACTTTTGCCGTTAAATCTCCCAATGAAATTGCCAGCCTTTTCAGCTCAGTGCAAACCACCATTGAAAGAGCAAGAAAAACAGCCAAAAAAATTGGACTTAAGGTGGAAAACTACCAGTATGATACTGGTGAATTATTACAAAATCTTGATAAGATTTCTCTTAAACTAAAGGAACAAAAAGAATATTACAACAGCAGTGTGGCAAATATGGCTGCAAAAAAATCTCCCTGAACATAAATTATTATCGCTGCCACCTCTCCATTTACCTTATTGTAACAATTTTACTACCCTCACCGGAATTTTATCATCCAATAAATCACAGTATTATTACGTTGTAACCGAATGGGGTCTGCAAAAGCGGGAAAAGTGGGTATTTGGTTACAATTCCTGAGTTTAGCCCGGTAAAAATCGAGCCTGTTTATTCACCCGGCTATTTCCGGGTTGATAGTAATTAAAAACCACCTTTTATGTACGGCATCGTAAACAAAGCAATTCAAGACCTTGTAGTCACAAATTTTGGAGAACCTCTCTGGGAAAGAGTAAAGGAAAAAAGCGGTGTGGATATAGATTATTTTCTCAGCAATGAGCCTTACGATGATGACATAACTTACAGACTGGCCCAGGCGGTTTCTGTAGAAACCAAGATGAGCCTTCCTGATGTATTTGTTGCTTTTGGAGAGTGGTGGGTTTTAAAAACCACAAAGGAAAAATATGGTACGTTACTGCAGGCCGGCGGTGCCAACCTGCGGAAATTCCTGGTCAATCTGCCTGCATTTCACAACAGGATAATGCTGATGTATCCCAAACTAACACCGCCTGAGTTCAAGGTTTCTAACCTGGAAGAAAATAGTGTTCACCTGCATTATTACTCGAAAAGAGAAGGTTTGCAGGAGTTTGTGCAGGGGTTATTGCAAGGCCTTGGTAAATTATATGAAGCACCTGCAGAAGTTGTCTTGCTGCAGAGTAGAAACGATGGTAATACTCACGAGATTTTCAAAGTTAACTGGTAGGGTCTATGAAAGAAAATGTGTTCACTTTTGATGCCGTGCAATTCAATAAATTGTTCCCCTTCTATATTCTTTTGAATAAAGAACTGGAGATAATTGATGGCGGTAAATCATTGCTTAAACTTTATCCCGATGCTATTGCACAGCCATTATCTGGCATTTTTACAATCAGCCGCCCTTCTTTTACAGCCATAAAAATTGATGACCTCCAGGCATTGCATGACCAGCCCGTAGTTCTGAAATCTTTGCAAAAGAACAGTAATCTTTCACTGCGTGGACAGTTTGAATTTCTGCCAGCGGCAGAGCAATGCATTTTTGTTGGATCCCCAATCTTTAATTCAGTTGATGAGCTGACAGAACATCATTTATCAATTCCCGATTTTGCCAATCATGATGCTTCAATAGACTTGCTCCATCTTGTAAAGGCAAAAGAAAATATTTCAGAAGACTTGAAAGAATTGCTGAAAATTCTTCACTATAAAAAAGAACAGCAACACCGGGAGCAGCAGGAAATAAAACGCCTTTCACTGGTGGCCAGTTTAAATGAAAGCGGTGTGATTTTTATAAACCGGGAGTGCAGCATATTGTGGAGTAATGAAGGGTTCTCCAATTTTACCGGGTATGCACCGGATGAAATTCTTAACAAGTTTTTTTATGAACTGGGCGACGGGCCTTTGTTTGATAAGGATGCTATGTTCATGATTATTGAGGAGTTAGAGCAGGGCAAAACAATAGAAACTGAATTTGCCTACTACAAAAAAAATGGACAGCTAAGCTGGTGCAAAGGAAAAGGCCAGCCAATACCGGGAGCAACTGGTGCAGACCAGCGCTTTTTTATGATTGTTGAAGATGTAACAGACAAGCGGCAGCAGGATGAGAAGCTGAAGATACTTTCATTGATTGCCGAAGACAATATAAATGCAGTAATTATTGCAGATGCTGACGGGAGAATTGAGTGGGTAAATAAAAGCTTTACGAATATAACAGGATATCATCTTAATGAAGTTAAAGGTAAAAAGCCGGGGCATTTGTTACAGGGCGGGCAATCAAGCAATGAAACCAAAAGGTTTATGCATGAACAACTCAGCAAAGGGAATGATTTTAATGCTGAGATCGTAAACTATTCAAAGGATGGCAGGCCCTACTGGATCAATGTACAGTGCCAGGCAATAAAAGATGCGTCGGGAAAAATAAATGGATTTTTTGCTATTGAGGAAGATATCACTGAAAAGAAATTATCCAGCCAGCGGCTGCAGGAATCAGAAAAAAGACTTTCAGCCCTGATTACCAATTTACATTCTGGTATTTTGGTGGAAGATGAAAACAGGAAAATCGTATTGGCCAATGCGCTTTTTTGTGAGATGTTTAATATTGCCGCAACGCCGGAAATGCTTACCGGAACTGACCGGTCACAATTGGCCTTGCATGCAGATGAAATTTTTAAAAAGCCTGCAGATTTTATCCGGGACATTGAAAAGCTATTAGATGAAAAGAAACTGGTGATTGATGATATTCTGCAGTTGCAGGACGGAAGGTATTTTAGCAGGGACTATATACCGATCTATATCGAAGATGTTTATCGTGGACACCTTTGGAAATACACAGATATTACTGCCCAGAAGCATGCGGAAAATGCACTGCTTATACGGGAAGAAAAATACCGGGGCATTATTGCCAATATGAACCTGGGACTGCTTGAGGTTGACACAAATGAAATTATCCAGTTTGCCAATAACAGCTTTTGCGAAATGAGTGGCTACAGTACGGATGAATTGATAGGCAATTACGCACCGCTGCTTTTCATCGATAAAGATGCACTTCCAATTTCGGAGGAAAAAAATATTAAAAGAGTGGCCGGTGTTTCTGATGCTTATGAGATGCAGGCACGCAATAAAAAGGGCGAACCGAAGTGGTGGCTGATCAGTGGCGCTCCAAGATATAACGATGATGGTGAAATGGTTGGTTCCATTGGTATTCACCTGGATATAACGGATCACAAGCTGATGGAAGTTCAATTGAAAGCGGCAAAAGAAGTGGCCGAAAATGCCCAGGCTGCTGAGCAGGAATTTTTGGCAAATATGAGCCACGAGATCCGTACACCGCTTAATGCAATAGCTGGCATGACCTACCTGTTACAGGATACGCCGGTAAGCGATGAGCAGCAGGAATACCTTGACGTAGTACAGAGCAGTACTGATATTTTGCTGAGACTGGTTACCAATATCCTCGATATTTCAAAAATAGAGGCCGGTAAAATTGAAGCCAATATTAAAGAAATCGACATCATGCACCTGCTGAAAGGGTTGGAGAAAACCATCCGGATTCAGCATAAAAACTCCGATGTAAAAATTGTTTTTGAGTATCCCGGCACACCGGCGCATTATATGGAAAGTGACGACCTGATGATAACACAGGTGCTGCTAAACCTGCTTTCGAATGCAAGTAAATTTACAACTACCGGGCAGATAAAATTACAGGCCGAGTTGTACAGTAATCATGACGACAAAGTGCTGTTTAATGTAATGATATCAGATACTGGAAAAGGGATGTCTAAACAGGAACAGAACAGCATTTTCGAAAAATTTGTACAGGGTGGTGATGAAGACAGCAGGGCCAAGGGAACCGGCCTGGGATTGGCAATTACAAAAAAATTAATTGAGTTTTTAAAAGGTACCATCTATGTGCAAAGCAGGGAAGGGGAGGGTACTAAATTTACCATTTCCATTCCAATGCGGATGGGCAAATCGGCCCTGGCTGGTGATGCCCAGCCTGATGTTACTGAAAAGACATACAACCTGGCAGGAGTGAAAGTACTGGTGGCAGAAGACAATGAAGTAAACCGCAAGTATATTGGAAAATTACTGAGCAAATGGGGCGTTAATTACAAATTCGCTGTCAATGGACAAGAGGCTGTTGATATGCTGTCTGCAAAAGACAGTTTTGACATGGTACTGATGGATCTGCAGATGCCGGTTAAAGATGGAATAGAGGCCACGCTTGATATCCGCAGCTCACAGAAATGGTACAGCAACATACCCGTAATTGGTGTTTCTGCAACTGCAATAATTGGATTAAAGCAAAAGGCCCGGGAATCTGGCATTAATGATTTTGTAACCAAGCCTTATACACCCATTCAGTTGCAATCTGCCATGGGCCGGCATTTAAAAGCAGTTCCTGTAAATGTTGCCATTGATGAATTTGTTGAAAAGGAGGATGGTTTATTTGAGTTTAGTGACAAACTAAATACCCGGCATTTAAAAGAGTTGATTGATGGCGACTTTGAATATGCAAAAGTATTGTTTGAAATTTTTGAGAATACAATAGTTCCCCAGATTGAAGATGTAAAGAGGTTGTACAGTCAAAATGATTGTGCTGCTTTCAGCAGACTTATACATAAAATAAAACCGACTTTTGCTATGGTGGGCATTCCGGGTTTTGATGGTTTGTTACAATACCTGGAAACCCAGTCCGGCTCAATCAACGACCTTACCCAATTACAGGTTTCTTACGAAGATTTTCTTGTAAAAGTAGGCTTGTACATTCCCGTTATAAACCATGAAAAGCAACGGCTGGAAAATTATCTTGCTGCAAAGCAAACCGCCTGACTGGTTGAAGGTTAGTTAGTGTATTTAGCACCGGCAGTTATCCAGGCAGATATCACATCTTTTTCCTTTGCGACAAAGGCCCTGTAGGCGGCATTGTACCCAACACAACAGCCCGTTCATTTATTCTGTCAGACTTAGCAACAATATTACAATCTACAGCCCAGTTCATACCGCCACTCTGCTGGCTGTTGTTATGGCAGGTTTGACATTTACTTGCCATCAGATTTTTTACCGCTGTAAATAGTGGGCCTGCTGTACCGTATGAAGCGATGGTGGCAGATACTGATTTTTCGCAACCGGAAGCATCTTTTGCAAATACTGTGTAGGTGCCTGCGGCCAGGTCGCTGAATGAATCATCTGCCTGGTAAAGTCCTCCGCTGTTAAGTTTAAAGGTAAAGCCTGTACTCCCTGTGGCGGCTACCTTTATTTTACCAGTGTTGCTGCAAGCCGTGGCATCTGTTATTGTGGTATTGATAACTATTGTTTTTCCCTGGCAGGGATCAGAAACCACCACAGGACCGGGGCTGCTCTTACTGCATGATGAAATTATTATAATCACTGCTATGCAAATAAATAAGCCGGATATCGAAAAAATCTTTGTGTTCATGTTGATTCGTTTTACAGATTATCGCAGTATCAACAATTAGGGTTGCCTCTCAATTTACAAGCACAAAAAAATAATTTAGCATACAATTGCGCTGGTTTGTTTATTTGATTTTGTTATGGGTAAAAAATAAAATAGAGCCGGTTAAAAGCGCTCTTTCCTATCACACATAATACCAGCGAAACTAAAATTTTGGATGATACTTTATGCCGATCTGCAAACCGGTAGAATATAATTTTACAGCACCGTCACCTACACCAGAAAGTGGCAGGCTTATGTATGGCTCAGCAATTAAAGATGTGCGGTCAGATATCTTTCTTTCAAAACCTGCGGACAAATTCAATATTGAAAACAGGCTCTTATTGCCTGTGTATGAATATGGCTTTTCATGCACAGCATAAGGCATGTTGCTGTAAGTATAGTAGTAATAGTAGTCTTCTTTCTTCATTATGTAAGAGGAAATGCCGGCCATAGCATACCATTGAAAAGCCTTGTTTTTCCAGAAATTGTACCGCAGTGAAATTGGTATATCATAAACAAGGCAGCTTGCATTAACCTGTTGGATATTTACCATGCTCCAGTAAGTACCCTGTTTGGGATGATAATCTGCAGCGCCACCCGTGTACTTTTTTCTACCTGCATAAAAACCAGCCTGCACATTCAAACGTTTATTTATTTCGTAACCGGTAGCAACACCATACCTGCCGCTTAGTAATGTGTTGCCGTAGGAAAACAGTTTAGTTTTCAATATTTCAACTCCTCCTTCAGCTACAATATAAAATTTTGAACTGTTTCCCATCTTCTTGTCTTTCTTATTTTTTGCTGTTTTAGCAACCGACTGTTCCTTAAGAGTGGCAGAGTCTGTAATATTTTTCTTTTGCATACTGGCAACAAAAAGGCTGTCAGTTTTAGCGTCGCTGTTTGAAGTGTCCTTTACAGAGGTGGACCCATAAACAGCAATGTCCCGTGTCTTCTGCTGTTCAATATTTAACGTGGAATCTTCAAGCGTTGCATAATCTGCAGTGGAACTTACAGTCAGCTTCGCCCTGGTTGATGATTTTTTCTTTTTACCAGCAGCCTGCTTTAATGTTGTTAGATCCGCAACCGGTTTAGAATCGGTAATATTTCTTTTTTTGAGGAGGCCTTTTAAATAAGCTTTTTTACCGGAAACAGTATTTGAGCTTGCGGTTGTGCCTGACAATCCCACAGCATTTTTCTGAATATCTTTTGCATCCGGACTTGCGCCAGAAGTTCCGGGGATAAGAGCTGTTGCTGCCTGGGTGTTGCCAGTTGCAGGCGCCAGATCACTGGAGGCGTTTCCATTGCTTTCATTGCCGGGAATAATAGTTTTTTCTGAATGATTAATCTTTGTTGCTGCGCTATTTTGTTTCCCCGTATTCTCTGTGGTTTTCGTTTGAGGTGTTGTAATAGTTGCGATCTTTTTATCAGCCTTGCTGATGGAAAATAGCAGGTACCCACTAACTACCAGGCCGGCCAGCAACAGCGGCAGGCCCATGCGCCACCAAAGAAAAAATCGCCGTTTGGTCTTTTCTTCTTTATCCAGCAACAGTTCCATTTTTGACCAGGCATGCTCATTGAACGGTGGCTCGCTGTTTTCAGCGGCTTCCCTGATCTTGTTTTCAATATGGTCAAACGGCTTTTTGCTCATCGTATACGGTTGATTCTTTCAGCATCTTTTGAATATTTGCTTTTGCTTTTGATAAGTTTGATTTAGAAGTTCCGGCAGAAATATTTAGCTGTTCGGCAATTTCTTCATGCGTAAATCCATCAATCACAAAAAGGTTAAAAACTGCTTTGTATGCAGGTGATAATTTTTGAACTATTTTCATTATCTCAGCATGGGTCATCTTATCAATGGCTGTCTCCTCTGCTTTAGCCAGGTCAAAATGATCATCCTGTATAGGCGAAATGAAATAATTCTTACTCACTTTACGAAAATGATCGATGCTTGTATTGATCATAATTACTTTAATCCAGCCCTTAAGCGAAGCTTCATAATTATTATAGCGGGGGGTAAAGGCAGGAATCTTTTTAAATATTTTTAAAAAACCATCATTTACTACTTCCATCGCTTCATCGCCATCCTGGCAATACCGCATACAAATACTCATTGAGAAGCCGTAGAAGAGTTGGTAAAAATCTTTCTGGCTACTCCTGTTTGCTGCTATACAGCCATGGATGATATTTTCCAGCCTTGTGCCCGTAGTATTATATATATGCAGGTTTATTATCGGTGCGGCAAATGAAAAGGTTGCCTTTAATGTTTGAAAGTAATTAAATTTATAAAAACAATATACAATACCCGCTGCATTATTTTGGCAGAACAGAATAGCTTGCCAGTTAATCTAAAATTACATGCTGCTGATTTGATCGAATGCCGGCAAATCTTCTGCAGGAAACTCACAATAATTTGTCTTAAAAATAGTCTTCATCAACATTCATTGCGGCAATCTTAAATGACTGATATGATTATTGTCTGGAAATTTGAGTGATCATTCTTACTGATAATTATTCTAAATAAAAAATATAAAAAAAAGTCTTTATTATTTGATTATGAGGCTGATAGAAATTTTCATGAATAATTAATTACCTGTTTGCAACCTGTGGATAACCGGTAAATATTGTGTAAATGTTGGAATTCACTTGTAGTGCCGTTCCATTATATTTGCCGTCTTACTAAAATGTTGACAAGTGCGTTTAAAGAGTTTAGAAATTAAAGGATTTAAGAGTTTTGCCGATAAAACTGTGCTCAATTTTGATGAAGGAATTACCGGCGTAATTGGCCCTAACGGCTGTGGCAAAAGCAATATTATCGACAGCATCCGCTGGGTGATAGGTGAACATAAAATTAGTAATCTGCGGAGTGAAAACCTGGAAAGCCTGGTTTTTAACGGCTCTAAAACACGTTCAGCCTCCGGCCTTGCCGAAGTAAGCCTCACTTTTGAAAATACCAAAAACCTGTTGCCAACCGAGTTCAACATGGTAACGGTTACACGTAAATATTATAAGAATGGTGAAAGCGAATACCGCCTGAATGATGTAGCCTGCAGGCTGAAGGACATTCACAATCTTTTTATGGATACAGGTGTTAGCACCGATAGTTATGCCATTATTGAATTGGGAATGGTGGATGATATTATTAAGGATAAGGAAAACAGCCGTCGCAAAATGCTGGAACAGGCAGCCGGCATCACCATTTATAAAACCCGTAAAAAGGAAGCCAAATTAAAACTGGATGCTACAGAACAAGATCTTGCCCGTATTGAAGATCTGCTTTTCGAGATAAATAACCAGCTGAAAAGTTTAGAGAGCCAGGCAAAAAAGGCAGAGAAATACTTCGAGATAAAAAAGGAATACAAAGAGATAAGTGTTGAGTTAGCGAAAGCAGCACTGGAAGGGTTCAATATTACCTACCGTGATTTAAACCAGCAGCAGCAGGCAGAAGTTGATAAGCGCATTGAAATTGAAACAGCCATTGCAACCGAAGAGGCTGCGGTGGAAAAAGAAAAGCTGGGCTTTATAGAAAAAGAAAAAGCCCTGCAGGAAATGCAGCATGCTTTCAATGATATGCTTGGCAACGTCCGCAGTAAGGAAAGTGAAAAAAGCCTTGCGGCACAACGCCTTCAATATTTAAAAGAAAGAGAAGGCAGCCTCAACGAATTTTTGCAGAAGGCAGGCGGCCAGCTAAAGGGTTTAGATGAAAGCATTCAGTTTACCAGCCAGCAGATAAAAGATGATGAAGTAAGACTTGTTGAACTGGAGGAAAAATTAGCCGACCTGAAAGATGCAGTTGAAGACAAGCGTAAAATATTTGATGAAAAACGCAGCGGAATTGATGCATTGCGCCGGGAAAACCAGGCCATTCAGCGCAACCAGTTTGATGCAGAAAAAAAGGTAGCCATTGCTGATACTTCTATCCAGAATTTACAGCGAACTATTGCACAAATACAGGAGGAAAAAAGCCAGCGCCAGGCTCAGTTGCAGCAGTTGGAAGCAGACCGCAAAGTAAAAGCTGATGAGCTGGAGCAAAAGAAAGTTGACCTGCAGCAGTTACAGGATCACCATGAATTTACCAAAGAACAAATTTTTCAAACGCAATCAGTACTGGAAGGTTTACGCAGCCAGCTTGCTGACCAGAGCCGCATTTTAGACAGTAAGAAAAACGAATATGCACTGCTGAAAAGCCTCATCGATTCAATGGAAGGCTATCCGGAAAGTGTTAAGTTCCTGCACAAAAATCCCAACTGGAATCATACGGCACCGCTACTAAGCGATGTAATTTATGTGCAGCCTGAATACAGGGCTGCGGTGGAAAACGTACTGGAGCCGTACCTTAACTATTATGTTGTAAACAATTTAGAAGAAGGCTTGCAGGCAGTTCACTTGCTTGACAATAATAAAAAAGGGAAAGCCAATTTTTTCCTGCTTGATAAATTTACAGGTGCCGAGGAAACTCACCAGCCGGCCGGAACCATGCCTGCATTATCAGTGGTGGAGATTGATGGAAAATACAGCAAACTTGCACAAAACCTCCTGGGCAATGTTTTCATTGCAGAAAATGATGATGCCCTTCAAAACAGCAACGGCGCTGTAGTATTGGAGAAGACTGGCAAGTATGTAAAAGGAAAATATTCACTCACCGGCGGTAGCGTTGGTTTGTTTGAAGGTAAAAAGATTGGCCGGGCAAAGAACCTGGAAAAGCTGGCTGAAGAAATTACCGCTCAGGAAATGGTGGTAAACGAATTAAAAGCTACCATCCAGGCACGCCACAATGAAGTAATTGCTTTTAATGAACAGCTAAAGGAAAATGCCATTAAGCAGACACAACAGGATATCAATAACCTGACAAACAATGTGTTCAGTCTGCAGAATAAAATAGAGAACCTGCACCATTTGGAAGAGACCAGTTCCAAAAGAATTGACGATTTGCAGGAGCAGCTGGAAACCAACAGGGACGCTATTTCCAGTACAAGAGATGAACTCGGAAAATTTAATACACAGTTAGAAGAACTGAGCGATCGGATGGCATTGATTGAGCAGGATTATGCCGCTGCAGAACAGGAGTATAGTTTTGCCACCGCTACTTTTAATGATAACAACCTGCAGTTTACCAAACAGCAAAGCAAGGTTACAGCGCTAAAAACCGAATTTGATTTTAAGAGCCGCCAGCTCAATGATTTAAAAGTGCAGATTGAAAGCAGCAGCACACAACTGGCAGAAGCAGCCGGAAGCATTTTAGCAACTGCAACAACTTTAGCAGAACTGGAAGCTTTGGTAATTACTTTGTTGCAAAACAAAGATGCAGAAGAAAAGAAACTGAATGAAGCAGACCAGGCCTATTACAATTTACGCAATGCGCTGGCCGAAAAAGAATCCGAACTGCGGCACAAACAAAAATCAAAAGAAGGCATTGATACTCTGCTAAATGAAATAAAAGATAAACTCACCGAACTGAAATTGCAGCTTGCCGGAATGAAGGAGCGTTTGCATGTAGAGTTTAAAATTGACCTTGACACTATTATAGATGAACCCCGTACAGGCGATACGCCGCTGGAAGATTTGCAGGAACGCAATGATCGTTTACGCAAGCGTTTAGAAAATATCGGCGAAGTAAACCCAACTGCTATTGAGGCTTACACTGAAATGAAGAAGCGCTATGAATTTATCCTGGAGCAAAAGAATGACCTGGTAACTGCCAAAGACAGCCTGATGCAAACCATCCAGGAAGTGGAAGCCACGGCCAACCAGCAATTCCTCGAAACTTTCAATAAGGTGAGGGAGAATTTTCAAAAGGTATTCAAGGCTCTGTTTACTGAAGATGACACAGCAGACATGGTGTTGGTTGATCCTGAAAATCTTGCTGAAACAGGCATCGATATCGTTGCCAAGCCAAAGGGTAAGCGGCCATCATCTATTGGCCAGTTGAGTGGGGGAGAGAAGACGCTTACAGCAACCGCATTGCTCTTTGCCATTTATCTAATTAAGCCTGCGCCTTTCTGTATTTTAGATGAGGTTGATGCGCCGCTGGATGATGCCAACGTAGGCAAGTTTACCAAGATGATCAAGCAGTTTAGTGAAAATAGCCAGTTCATTATTGTAACCCACAACAAACAAACCATGAGCGCTGTTGATGTTATCTACGGCGTTACCATGCAGGAAGCCGGGGTTAGTAAATTGGTACCAGTGGATTTCAGGAGTTTGAATTAACCAGGGGCGGAACGCTGTAAGGGGTCTGAACGATATATTAAAAATGCCGGGCTTTAGCTTGGCATTTTTATTCATCCTACTTTTTTGGTGAAAATTTCTCAATGCGTCAGGCTCAGTTCTTTTGCCACCTGGTTATCACTATCATCCCCATACCTGCCGCCAAAAAAACAGCCAACATAACTGCAATATTTAATAAAACCGCCGGGTAGCCTAACCTGCCGGCATTTAAAAAAGGATACGGATACCAGTTAAGTACAGCCCCTCTTATCAATGAATAGATTAAGTATATTAAAGGAAAAATCAGCCAGTTTATTCCATCTTTAAGAACAAGTTTGCCGCTTGCCCTGTAAAATAACCAGTATAAAATATACAGCACCGGGTTAACCACATGCACCATATTGTCTAAAAAATATTCCCAGCCTTCCAGCACCAACAGCCCCCTCAGTACGGTATTGTACACCACGCTCACTATAAAAATATACAACGCAATGGCGGACTGTACTGATAGCTTTGAGAAAAATTTACCGGCCGCCGATGCCGGGATTAAAACGGCACAACTAAGGCTGACCGCTATCAGCAAATTACACAAAGTGGTAAAATAGCTCAGGTAATAAATGCCGCTGAGGGATATTATATAAAACTGGGCCGCAAGGGAAAACCATGCAGAAGCTGCTACTATAAGTGCAAAAATTTTTTGAAGGTTGCTATTCACCATAACGCCATCTTTAGTTTACTAAAAATAAGGAAGGTTTTGAACTTGCAGCAAATTGCAAAAGCATCCTGGGTAAGAAATAAGCAGTTGTAAATCTGGCTTTGTCAAGGCATCTTTTAAATGCGGTCCATCATTTTCCACTTTACTACAAATTATGTATTGAATCCGCAGGCCTGTTGAAGCAAATTTGTTTATGGCAAAAAAACAAATTCGGTTTATAAGTTCCTTCATCATTTTAATCATGCTTCTGAGTTCTGTTCAGGCGCAAACACCGGCAACTTCTGCACTTTACCGGTATGTTGCCGAAAAAAGAACCACGCTTAAAACTACCAGCTCCATCAGTTTATTTAAAGAATCAACCGGTCCGGCAGCAGCATTAAAAACTACTTTATCAACACATACGAATCTCGGTTTACTTAAAAATAAAAGCCAGGAATTATTCGCTGACAGGCCGCAGTCTGTTTCAATTACTATCCCTTCCGGTAACACAATTCATCAGCTGGAACTGGTTCAGGAAGATATAGCTGCAGGCAAATTACCTGTTGACAGGCAGGCTGGTGCCGGAGCCTTGCCAGTTTCAGACAGTATTGATGCGGTTCACTACCGGGGTTATGTTACCGGTGATCTGCTTTCTATTGCCAGCTTTAGTGTATTTGCAAACGGCGAAGTAATGTGCATGTTTTCTGGTGCAGCAGGTAACTATAATTTGGGCAAGACATCCAACAATAATTATGTGTTGTACAAAAGCAGCGACCTGCTGGCTCCGTTAAGTTTTGACTGTGGCACAGATAAATTGCAGGAGATAAAAGGGAGCCTGACTAAAAGCTTTGAAGCTATATCCGTACCGGACGCAGCGCCTGATGCCCTCTGTAAAAAAGTCCGGGTTTACTGGGGAGGCGAGTTATAAATTATACGCCAATAATTTCAACAGTAATTTTAATAATACAGCTAATTATCTTTCAGGGCTTTTTAACCAGGTAGCAGTCATGTACCAAAATGAAGGAATTATAATTGAGCTGTCGAAACTGGTTGTTTGGACGGCAACCGACCCTTACACAACCAATAGTTCCGCCAATGGGCTGGCCACTCTTAAAAGCCGCTGGAATAGTCTCGGCAATAATTTTAACGGCGACCTCTGTGTACTGGTTGATGGTGCCCCAACCAACAACGGTGGTGTGGCTTACCTGCTTGACAATGACTTTTGCAACAGGGCTTATGCTTACGGCTATGCAGACATCTACGCCAGTTACAATACGGTACCGGTTTACTCCTGGGATGTGGAAGTGCTTACTCATGAAATGGGCCACATGATGGGATCGCATCATACGCACTGGTGCGGCTGGAAAACGGCCGGAACTTGCGGTGCTATTGATAACTGTTCGACTGTGGAAGCATCAGACAGCTGCAAAACCTGTTCTGCGATCACCAATACAGATCCTTCAGCACCGGCTGGTTTTATGGGTACCGTAATGAGTTATTGTTACAGCAGATCCGGCACCGGTATAAATCTCTCTTACGGTTTTGGTCCTCTGCCACAGGCTGCTATACGTAGTTCAATCAACAACGCAATTTGCCCTTCACTGGATAACACCTGGACAGGCGCCGCAGGAACTGCCTGGGAAAACACTGCTAACTGGCGCTGCGGAAGTTTGCCAACGGCTAACACAGACGTAACCATACCCGCCGGCCTGGCGAATTACCCTGTTATTAAAAGCAGCGCTCTCTGCCGAAGGCTTATTCAAAAACAAAATACTACGGTAACCCTTAGCCCGGGCTTTACCTTAAAAATAACCGGTAACTGAACCAATTTTTGTCTTGCAAAATGTGGCAGCATTAATCATTAAAAAGCACCATCAGTTGTTTTGCAACTGCTTCAATCAAGTCTTTATCAATCCCATCAAGGCTCGCCTGCTGCAGCTCTTCAGGTTTTATGAGTGCCCTGAAGTTTTGTTCTTCATCTCTTTCAAACAAAATACTTTTACCAAAAAGATCCGCTTTAATACTGTAGTTAAAAGCCGAGGAAATAAGCTCCGCTGGAAATATGTATTCATCGCCATCAAAGGGCACAGCAATGTCAAAAGAATTATCCATTTTAAAAATCAGGGTTGATAAGGAGGAGTTGAAATTGGCTCCTCTCTCTGCGAAGAGTGGAGGCGGGGGATGAGGTTCTTTATGCCGGCATCAGTCTTTACCACCCAATAAATCCAACTTCCGCTTATCTTTCACACCATCAAAAAATTTATCAAGCACCTGTTGAAATACCGGGTTTGCTGTTGGTACAGCAGCAAATAAAGTCATGGAAGAGTGGAGTTTCATATCATCCGGGCTGCCAAAAATAGCATGTGCATTCTTTGAATCCAGGCTCACTAAAACTGTAGAAATCTCAATTAAATTACTGCCCAGCAAAGTATCCTGTAAAAAAGCGGCTGCTTCGTCAATATCAATAATACCGTAGTTTTTAGCGGTTTCACTTAAACCAAGCTCCTTTAGTTGCGGAAAAATATACCACATCCAGTGAGTTTGTTTGCGGCCTTTTTTTATTTCGGATAAAGCAGCAGTGTAATTGTTTTGATGTGCAGCTATAAATCTTTGCAGATCAGTTTTTTCTGGCATAGCCTGTTTTTTTATCAACTCTCTAACCTGTTAAAAAAAGTAATTCAGTTAAGGTAATTTTTTAGCTTCCCTGATAGCTTTAAATTCAGAGCCCTGTTTCCATTGCGGCATTTTCTCTTGAAACGCAAGTCTTTTGCCAACCTCAAAAATTAGTTTGAGATCCTTAACAGCGCCATTCATTGTCTAGGTGGAGGCATTGTATTCATCCGAGGGCCGGTGATAGTTTTTCTCAGTGTATTCATCTTCCAGTTTCCTTCCGTAAGCTGTATTTTTTCCCACCACATCAATACCCGTTTCCACATACAATGCAGGTATGCCGGCTTTTGCAAAATTGAAATGATCGCTGCGGTAGTAGTGGCCGGCTTCCGGGTGAGCTTCGTATGAAATATATCCTCCTGCTTTTTCAGCAGCTTCCTTCAGGTAATCTTCCAGCTCTGATTGTCCTCTGCCTACAACGGTTATATCTTTTGTTTGTGTAAAAGTATTCAGTCCGTCGATGTTAATATCAGCAACAGTTTTGTCTGCAGGGTAAATAGGGTTTTGTGCATAATAAGCAGACCCAAGCAGGCCCTGTTCTTCGGCTGTTACGGACAAGATTATGATGGTTTTTTCTGGCTTCGTTTTCAGGCTTTTGAACGCCTTTGCCAGTTCCAGCAAACCAGCCGTACCTGTCGCATTATCCAATGCGCCATTATAAATAGAATCGCCTTTTTCGTTAGGCTTGCCAATACCAAGGTGATCCCAGTGGGCAGTATAAATAATCACTTCTTCCGGATGTTTTGTGCCGGCTATTTTGCCAATAACATTGTAAGATTTATTATAGGTCGCCTTCACCGTCATGCTGGTTGAAACTTGCAGGTTTAGCGGCACAGCTTTAAAGCCACGCTGGTTAGCTTTTACCAGCAGGGTAGAATCAAAACCAGCAGCCTTAAATAATTTGTTTGCAACAGGCTCAGGTATCCAGCCAATCACATCACAGTTCTTTATATTTTTACCCCGGTTATCAAGCACCAGCCTGGAGCTGTTAAATCCATTTTGGGGAACACTGAAAGGATAGCTTGCAGCAGCTGTATTGTGAATCACAAGGCAACCTTTTGCACCCTGCCTTGCAGCTTCTTCAAACTTATAAGTCCAGCGGCCATAGTAGGTCATTGTTTTGCCTTTAAACAGCGTTGTATCACCCACCCAAAAACCGGGATCATTCACCATCACCAGCACAACTTTTCCTTTTACATCCAGGCCGGCATAATCGTTCCAGTTATTTTCCGGCGACACTACGCCGTAGCCTGCAAATACCAGTTCACTGTTATCCAGGTTGATGCTGGAATCTGTTTTATCCGTCCAGATAATATAATCATCAAAAGCCTTTAATGAAAAATTGCCTTTGGCAGATTTTACCTGCATCGCCGGTGCGGCATTCGCCAGGATATTTACCATCGGCACTTCCTGCAGATAGCTGCTGCCATTTCCCGGTTCAAGACCTGCCGCAGCAAATTGCTTTTGCAGGTAGCTGATTGTTTTTGTTTCACCTTCTGTAAACGGCATGCGGCCCATAAAAGAATCAGAAGCCAGCACAGCAATATGCTGTTTTAAACTATCAGCACTGATAACGCCGCTGCCATCATCAGCACTTACCGCAGTGTTTTTAGTTTGGCAGGAAACCAGGCCTGTTAAAAATGCTGCCAAAAGAGATTTAGATAACCGCATCGCAAAATTATTTTGTTTGAAAATGAAGGTTGAAGGTAGCCCAAAAAGCTCACCTCCCTGTAAGAAAAACGCACTGTTCTTTTACTTGGAAATGGCAACTGGTGAAGGCAACTAAAAATGCAGCCTGCTCAAAAAAGTTCTTATAAAATACTTTTCAAATCAGCAGGAGAGTAATTCACAGACTTCAGTGTCTTATTATCTTTTTCCCTGAAAACCAGGAACAAACCTTCTTCTTCTTTCCAGTAAGCTTCGCTCTGGTCCTTAGTTTTGTAATGCTCTATTGTCTGGTTCGCTTCTTCAACAGAAGCGCAGGCTTTGCTCATGTTGGAACGGTGTACTTCGTCAAACAGCTCTTTAAATTTATCACCCAGGCCGAACTCTAAAATAGCACCAGCCAGCACATACTGAATATCGCACAAAGCATCCGCCACTTCCACCAGGTTATTATCGTTTATGGCTTCCTGCAATTCCTTTACCTCTTCCATTAAAAGTGATACCCGTAAATCGCAGCGCTGTTTAGATGGTATAACCGGCTCTGGCAACACAGGATGTTTAAATGTTTTATGAAATTCACCTACCTGGTTTAACGGAGACGCTTCGTTCATGTTTGGTTATTTAGTTGTTGAAATTTAAGCAGCTAAACTATCAATTTTTTGATTAGCATAATTGCATTGGTAAAAGAATTATGGCTTTGTAAAATAAGTAAAGAATTATTTATGATCGCCGGTTTAGTTGGCTGATTGATAATGAGAATTTGGCGCAACAGGCTGATGAGTAATAATGGACTTTGGTCCCAGCATACCCGCCCAAACGGCAGTCTAAATGATTTGGCATGGAAATTAAAATAAGCAGGGTCGGGCATTTCAAGACGGGGCACAGAATTTAGTTCACTAACAGTTGCCGGGCTTTCCATTTGTAAGTTTTATTAGCTACTCAGATTTGATAATGCATGGGTAGGGCTCACTCCTCTGTACAAATTTCAGTAGAATTTCAAGAGCAGATCTTGATGGTCAAAACTATCAATTGCGGGCTTAATTCATTTTAATTTGAGCGTCAATTTGTGCAGTAAAAAAAGCTGTATTATTTGTACTTATTCAATTATCCTTCTTATCTTATTTGCATTCTCCATCAACTCCTTTAAATACTCCAGGTTTTCTTTCTCCAGGCTGGCTTTGAATTTTCGGAGTTGAGTGATGTGTTCGTTTAGTACGTCCAGCACATTTTCACGGTTCTGCATAAAGATTGGGGCCCACATGGAGGGGCTGCTTTTAGCAAGCCTCACCGTGCTGGCAAAACCACCACCAGCAAGTATAAAAATGGCATCTTCTTCTTTTTCTTTTTCAAGCACAGTATTGGCCAGTGCAAAAGAAGTGATGTGAGAAATATGACTTACATAGGCCGCATGTGTATCATGGCTTTTTGCATCCATGTAAACGATGTTCATGCCCAGGGCTTTGTAGATTGTCTCAATTTTTTCAACGAGCTCAGGAGCACTTTTTTCCTTTTCGCAGATAACACAGGCACGGCCGGCAAAGGCTCCCCTTACTGCAGATTCAGGGCCGCTGTATTCGGTACCCCACATTGGGTGAGTGGCAACAAATTGCTTACGCATGGGATGGTCGTTAAGAGCTGTGCAGAGTGCATATTTGGTGGAGCCTGCATCTGCCACTAATTGTTTGTCAGTAATTATATCCATGATTTGCTGCATCACGGGGATGGTAACATCTACCGGAATAGCCACATAAATAAAATCACTTTTTTTAACTGCTTCCTCAAGCGGCAGCGCCTCATCAATAATGCCCAACTCAAGGGCTTTAGTAATACTTTCGGCCGTCCTGCTTACTCCAATTACATTTTTAGCAAATCCTTTTTCTTTTAGTGCCAGTGCAAACGATCCGCTTATCAAACCAACACCAACTATAGTAACATTATCGAACATTATTTTTTATTTTGCTTGTTGAACTCTTTGAATGGCTTCATTAATTTTTTCTTCTGTGGCACACAAACTCACCCTGACGTAGTTGTTACCGGCGCTGCCGAAAATACCGCCGGGTGTTATAAAAACATTGGCACCATAAAGTACTTTATCACTGAGTTCATAGCCATCTTTTACACCTTCCGGCAAGGATGCCCACACAAACATGCCTGCCTGGTTTTCACTGAAACTGCAGTGTAACAACCTCAGTAATTCAAACACTTTTTTTCTTCTTGCTGCATACACTTCATTTACAGATTTGTGCCAGTCTTCACCCAGCTCAAGGGCCTTTGCGGCGGCCAGTTGTGCAGGTAAAAACATACCGCTGTCCATGTTGCTTTTAAACCGGATCACTTCATCAATTCTTTCTTTTGCACCGCAAAGCATGCCAATGCGCCAGCCCGCCATATTATGACTTTTGCTTAATGAATTCAATTCTATTGTTACGTCTTTAGCGCCTTCTATACTCAGCAAACTCATGGGGTGTTCATTCAAAATAAAACTGTAAGGATTATCATGAATAATAAGCAGTTGATGCTTTTTTGCAAAGGCAATCAGTTTTTCATACATAGCCTTTTCTGGAAGCTGGCCTGTTGGCATGTGAGGATAATTTACAAATATGCCACTCACTTTATTTAAAGAGCCATCGCTTGTATGCTTACTAATCAACTGCTCCAGTTCATCAAAATCAGGTGCATATTCGTTGCTTTCTTTCAGCTCATAAGTAATGGGTGTTGCGCCCGAAATTTTTACGGCACTTGCATAAGTGGGGTAGCCGGGATTTGGGATCAGCACGCCGGTGCCTTGTTCAAAGTAAGTCATGCAAATATGCATGATGCCTTCTTTACTACCAATAAGCGGCAGTATTTCTGTATCTGGATTGAGGGTTACCTGGTACCATTTTGCATACCATGCGGCAATGGAATTTCTTAATACAGGGCTGCCTTTGTAAGATTGGTAAGCATGCACGTTTGGCCTGGCACTTTCCTCCTGTAAAACTTTTATTACGTCTGGGTGAGGCGGCATATCAGGGCTGCCAATGCCAAGGTTGATTATATTTTTACCTTCCTTGTTGAGTGAATCAATTTCACGGAGTTTCTGAGAAAAATAATATTCTCCGATATTGTCTAATCTCTTTGCTGTTTGCATGCGTTTACAAAACTATTTTTATTGAATAGATACTTACTGATGTTTACTTGATCTTACCGTTTTTATACACTCCTAACACTTGCATGTGCTCTGTAATAGCTTTCATTTCATCCAGCACTTTTGTTAGTTGCTCCCTGCCGTTAAATTCTAAATCTGCATAAAAAAGATATTTAAAATCACTGCCCTGTATCGGCATGCTCTGTAACTTGCTAAGGTTTATGCCAGCATCAGCTATATTTGTTAAAACCTTTGCCAGGCTTCCTTTTGAATGATCTGTATGGAAATTTACCGAGGCTTTATTTGCATCTTCAATTTCCAGGATATTTTCTTCTCTCTGCAATACCAAAAACCGGGTATAATTATTTTTCAGCGTTTGAATATTGGGTGCAATATTATGCAACTGGTAAATTTCACCGGCAAGCCGGCTGGCAATGGCTGCAATATGTTTGCTGCGATGTTTGTGAATGTGCTTTGCACTCAGGGCAGTATCTTCTGTCTCCACCAGTTTCCAGTTGTATTTGTCTAAAAAGCCAAAGCATTGCTGAATAGCCATGGGATGGCTGTGTACTTCTTTTATTTGCTCCAGCAGTACGCCGGGATTCACCAGCAGGTTCTGCCTGATTTGCAGGTACACTTCACCCGCAATTTTTAAGTTACTCTTTTGTAATAAATTGTAATTAGGTAAAATGCTGCCAGCGATAGAATTTTCGATGGCCATGATGCCTCCGTCACTTTCTTTTTTACTGGCCGCAACCCTTATCACTTCCCTGAAATTGGCACAGCAGACGACATCAGTATTTTTCCCAAAAAAAACACCTGCGGCTTCCTGGTGAAAACAGCCTTCATAACCCTGTATGGCGATCTTTTGCTTTTCGGCAGCAGCTGTATTAGTTGCTGGTATTTTTTTTTGCATGCGGTAGATGGTTTTAAAAAAGCTGCAAAAAAATCCCCCGGTTTTTGCCGGGGGATTTCCTGTTAGTTAAGTATGATTAACAAAAAACTTCCCGGCTGCTTTTAAAAAAGTAGCTAAAATAAAATGGGAAGAAGTTGTTGATTGTTGTCATTTGAAAGATGAAATTAGGAAAGATTGTTTTATCTGCCAATAAAAAATAACAAATCTATTTTTATTTGCAAATCTATAGAGTAAAAAAATGTCGCCCCTAAGAATAAGGGCGACTTAACGATTGCTTGCCATATGAAAATCTTTATTAAAAACCGGTATTAAGAAACAAGCAATCAACCGGATATTAATTATTTCTTCTTAGTTGTGTCTTTCATCATTTTTGATGCAGTATCTTTCATCATTTTTGATGCAGTATCTGCCATCATTTTTGATGTAGTATCTGCCATTTTTGGAGTTGCAGCAGCGGCAGCAGCAGCAGCGATTGAGTCAGCCATTTTAGCAGAATCAGCAGCAGTAGTAGCCGGAGTTTCAGCAGAATTGTTACAAGCTGCGAAAGTAGCAGCGATAGCAAATACAAAAAGTACTTTTTTCATTTGTTGTGATTTTTAGTTTAATTTATATTGGTTAATACCTGTAGTTAAAAAAGGTAACCCATTAGTTTAATAATATTTTTTTTCGGTGTTTTGGGTTACTATTGTACCCTTTAAAGTATTAATAGAAGTCTGGTGAATACTATAACAGAACATGAACAATTATTGCTACAGGGATTAGCGCAGGGCGATAAAAAGGCTGTTGAAACAATTTACCGGGAAAATTATACTATGATACAGTCTTTCATAGTTAATAATAATGGCACTGCAGATGATGCCAGGGATATTTTCCAGGAATCAATGGTTGTGTTGTATGAAAAGTCAAAAGATAATGCGTTTGTGCTGAACTGCCAGATCAGGACTTATGTGTATTCAGTGTCGAGGCGCCTGTGGCTCAAAAAACTACAGCATATATCAAAATATAGTGCTAAAGTAGAAAGCCTTGAAGAATTGGTGCCAGTAGAGGATGATATTGAGGAGCATGAGAAAAAAGACAATGATTTTGTACTGATGGAGCAGGCGATGAGCAAGATAGGAGAGCCCTGTAAAAGTTTACTCGATGCCTACTATTTGCAAAAGAAAAGCATGCAGGACATTGCGGTGAATTTTGGGTATACCAACGCAGACAATGCCAAGACACAGAAGTATAAATGCCTTGTAAGATTGAAAAAATTATTTTTCGCACAATATAAAAATGCATAAAATGGATGATGTTTTACTGTTGGAAGCTGCAGAGCGCTATTTAAATGGCGGGATGACTTCTGATGAGGCTGCTTCTTTTGAGCTGCTTAGAAAAAACAATCCCGAAGCTGACCAGCTGGTGGTGGAGCATATTTATTTTTTACAAAGCATTGGTAAGCATGCGGATGTAAAAGTTTTTAAAAATATGTTGAAGGAGGTTGATGCCAAACTCACGGAAGATGGTGTTATTAAAGAACCAGCAGTTAACAAAAAAACAATTGTTGTTAGTTTTTGGAACAAGTACAAACGCAATATTGCCGTTGCGGCTTCTATTGCAGGTTTTATCTCTTTGCTTACATCCGGTCTTATGGCTACCTACACTAAAAAAACTGTTAACAATGACTATAGTGAGTTGGTAAACAAGCTGGATCATGAAATAATGATCAGGAAGATAAAAGATCAGCGGAATGCCACTATGCCTGTAAAACCTGAAGTTAAGTTCGATTACCGTGCCACTGGTTTTTTGGTTGATGGTAGCGGATACCTTGTTACCAATGCTCACGTGCTGAACAAGATCAAGAATATTTATGTTGAAAACAGCAAAGGCGATTATTACAGTGCCGCTGCTGTTTATATTGATGATAAAGTTGACCTGGCTGTGTTAAGAATTACAGATACCAGTTTTAGGGCGGTAGCTAATTTACCATATTCAATAAAGAAAACAAATGCAGACCTTGGTGAACAATTTTTTACACTTGGTTTTCCAAGGAACGAAATTGTGTATGGTGAAGGTTACGTAAGTGCTAAATCTGGCAGTGACGGAGACAGCACGGCTTACCAGTTAACCGTGTCGGCCAATCCTGGTAATAGTGGCGGCCCCGTTATTAACCGCAATGGTGAACTGATCGGTATTATTACTGCAAAAGATGCCAAATCAGATGGTGTTGTTTATGCTGCTAAGGCAAGTAATATTTTTAAATTGGTTGAGCAGATGAAAAAGGACGATGCCCAATTTAAGAACATTAAAACACCGGCCGGCAATGAATTGAAAAAAGCTGATCGCCTTCAGCAGATAAAGAAAATGGAAGATATGGTTTACATGGTTGTAGGAAGTCACCAGTAAACTTTTATAGAATAATTTTAAAAAGCTGTACTTGTTGGTACAGCTTTTTTTTATACCTTAAACCCAGATTTTGCAGTTGAAAATCTATTGCGGCTTCCAACTACTTCACAGCTAAGCATTTAAGAATATTTTTTGATTTCAAAATAGTTCACTATTTCCTCAGCCAAAAAATAACCTGAAACACTTATCTATATTGTATTTGAAACCCTCATAACGATCTCAACTGCAAAATCAGGGTTAAACTAACGGTCACGCCCATTATGCCTAAAACAAAAATCTTCTTTTTGCTGGCAGGCCTTCAATTAAAACAATATGTTTTAATTGCCGAACCCTGCAACAAAAAGAAGACCTGTATCTTATTAAGAAAGAATTTTATTTCCAAAGGTTAGATGGATACTCACCATCTGCAACTAGCTTATCAACGCTTGCTTTTACGTCCGGCGCATCTTCCTTATAAGTTACGCCAAACCACTGTGAAGAAGTTGGTATAACCTGTACATGTATGTCGCCGCTTTTTACCGCTTTATCAACAACAAGCGGTATAAAAAATTCGCTCTTGGGATTGTTGATTTCCTTATCCAGAAATTCGCCAAAGTACTTTTCACATTCATCAATAAACTCCGGTGGAAATGCAAAAAAGTTCATACTTACGCTGGCATCTTCACTTACTTCATGCAGGCCATTATCATCTTCATAAGTAATGATACCTTCTGCATTGCGGTAAATTTTTGTACGCTCATTTATATCAATCAAATTGCCATCAGCATCCACATTGCACACCCCACGGCTTACACTACCGTTATCACTCAAAGTCTTCTTTAATTCATAACCAATAATGGCATATTTATTTGGTGCAGCCTTTTCAGTTAAAAACTGGTAAGCTTTTTTAAACCCGTCTTTACCGTAAAAATCGTCTGCATTAATTACGGCGAATGGTTCATTCACCAAGCCTTTACAGCACAACACAGCATGTGCAGTACCCCATGGTTTTTTTCTTTCTTCAGGAATGGTTCGGCCACCAGTGTACTTTGTAAGCTCCTGGAATGCATAATCAACTTTAACCTTACCATCCAGTTTGCTACCAAAATTTTCTTTAAACATTTCAGTAAACTCTTCCCTGATCAGAAACACCACTTTACCAAAACCTGCTTCAATGGCATCATAAATTGAATACTCCATTATGGTTTCATTACTGGGTCCAAATCCTTGTACTTGTTTCATACTGCCGTACCGGCTAGCCATTCCTGCAGCTAAAATTACCAACGTAGGTTTCATATTAATAGTTTTTTTGAATTTAATTTTCGAAATTGCTCACGAAAGTACTTTAAACGATTTATATACAAAAAAATTGCCACGATTGTACCCTGTAAATTTGCAAGTAATTGAAAATGATGTTTTGAGCGAAAAAGGTATAAGCCTTACCGTACTACGTTTTGATGAAATTCATCCCATAATTTCTGGCAACAAATTATTTAAGCTGCATTATTTTTTGGAGGAAATAAAACGCCTTCAGATTCATCAGGTTGTAACGTTTGGAGGAGCATTTTCTAACCATTTAGTAGCAGCTGCTTATTGCTGCAAAATAAATAAGCTGCAATGCACAGGTGTTGTAAGAGGAGAGGAGCCAGCTGTCTATTGTCATACCCTGCAGCAATGTGTTAATTATGGCATGCGGTTAAAATTTGTAAGCAGGCAAGCGTATAAACAAAAAGATGAACCTGGGTTTTTAAAAGAAATTGCAAAAATTAATGAAGAATACTACAGTATCCCGGAAGGTGGCTGTCATACTGAAGGTGCCCGTGGCGCTGCACTTATGATGGATTATGTGCCCCGGAATGCCACACATATTGCTTGCGCTGTTGGCACAGCAACAACGGTTGCCGGGCTGCTTACCAGGGCCAATGAACAACAACGAATCATTGCGCTGCCGGTGCTAAAAGGCATGAACGATCTGGATGAAAGAATCAATTTCTTGACAGGAAAAAAATACACTGACCAGCAACTAGTTATCAAACCAAATTATCATTTTGGCGGCTATGCAAAAGCAACTCCTGAATTGTTTGAGTTTATGAATCACCTGTTTGAAGAATATCATCTGCCCACAGATTTTGTTTATACTGCTAAAATGATGTATGGAATTATGGATATGATTGAGCAGGATTTTTTTGCGGCTGGAAGTAATATTGTTTGCATGCACACAGGTGGTTTGCAGGGAAATTTATCTTTACAAAAAAATATTTTAACGTTCACCTGATAATTGCCGGCTTTATCTTTGCTTCATTCAACTTGTGTAAAAGTTATGCAGAAACCGCTGGTATTAATTTGTTTTTTTTTCTCTATCGCAGTTCAACAATCCATGGCCCAGGATACGCTGCCAAAAATTACGGTTAAGAATATCAGCAACAGGATAATCATCAGCTGGAAATCAACCTATGGCGCCAACATCAGCAATATTAATATTCAACGTTCTTCAGACAGTCTGAAAAACTTCAGAACCATTGGTTCAGTGCTGGAACCAATGAATAAAGAGAATGGTTATGTAGATCAAAAGCCACCAGGTTTCAACATGTTCTACAAGGTGTTTGTTGCTTTTGAAGGCGGTACTTATGTGTTCACAAAATCATACCGGCCTGTAATTGATACAGTTACAACAGTAACAGGAATCTCCCGCCTTACCGGCGACATTAACAGCGAATTTGTAAAGGGCGTTAAAGCAAAAGCAGATTCAGCAAAGTTCCCGGCACCGCCGCCTGTACCAAGAACTTTTGTACCCAGCAGAAATATTTTTACTGCTAAAGAAAGTAATGTTGTAATTAGTTTGCCCAATGCCGCAACACACCAGTACAGCATAAAATTTTTTGATGATAAAGACAGGCAATTATTCGATGTTCCAAAAATTACGGAACAATACCTCATTATTGAAAAAGTAAATTTTCTTCACTCAGGCTGGTTTTATTTTAAGTTGTACGATATGGGTGTTCAGATAGAAAAGAATCAATTTTATATACCGAGAGAGGGTAAATTCGGTATACCTTCAGGAGAAATGGGCAGAATCTTCTAAATCAACGCTGGTGCAACTATTGCCAGTTTGAAAACCTTTTCAAAACTATGTTGCAGCCGCTCTTTTACCTCATTTATATCTACGGTGGCATTTAATTCCGCTGCCATTGAAGTAACCTTTTTATTTTCAATACCGCAGGGAATAATGTGGTTAAAATAGTTAAGATCAGTATTTACATTCAGGGCAAATCCATGCATGGTAACCCACCGGCTGCAACGTACACCCATGGCACAAATCTTTCGTTCTTTCCCGGGTTCATCCGGGTTTATCCAAACGCCTGTTTCGCCCTTACTTCTTTCGCCCTTAATATTATAATGAGCTAGTGTGTCGATGATCACATCTTCCAGTTCTCTCAGGTAGCGGCTAATATCTGTGTATAATTTTTCAAGATCAATGATTGGATAGCCTACAATTTGTCCGGGTCCGTGAAAGGTAATATCACCACCCCGGTTACTTTTATAGAACTGAATTCCCCTGGCTCCCATTTCATCTTCAGAAATTAGAATATTAGAAGGCTTGCCACTTTTTCCCAGTGTGAAAACCGGCGTATGCTCACAAAAAATTAAATGGTGTTCAGTTGCAGCAATGGCATCATCGTTCGCCAGACCGGCCTTTTTTAATTGAGCAAGGGCCATTTTTAATTGTACATTCTGCTGCAGTAATTCCTCCTGGTAATCCCAGGCCTCTTTGTAACTGATGGTACCTAAATCTTTATATGTTACTGTCTGCTTATCCAATGCAATTGATTTACTTTGCAAAAATACGGGTTACGGTTTGCAGTTTACCTTTTGGGGTTTAGTGTTTGAGGTTTTACAGTTTAAGGTTTGCGGTTTGACGCTTGTAGTTTTCTGTTTCCTGTTATATGTTCATGATTTATTGAGTTTGACAAATAATTTGAAGAAAACTTTGACAGGTTTAGCTAGCTGATTTTTAAAAACATACAATGGCGGAAGAAATAATAAATACAGAGGAAGAACTTACAGACAGCGAAGAGTTGTATGAGAAACTGGTGATTGAAATAAGCCGTGGGCAGGAGCCTTTGCGGATCGATAAGTTTTTGATGGCCCGTATTGAAGGCGCTACCAGAAATAAAATTCAGCAGGGAATAGATAATGAAATGGTGCTGGTGAATGACAAGCCGGTAAAAACAAATTACAAAGTAAGGCCCGGAGATAAGATTGTTGTTTTTGATAACCGCCACCCCGAAAGCAATGATATTGTACCTGAAA
This sequence comes from Ferruginibacter sp., assembly GCA_965247025.1. Lineage (GTDB taxonomy): Bacteria > Bacteroidota > Bacteroidia > Chitinophagales > Chitinophagaceae > Ferruginibacter. The sequence continues at coordinate 225,518 of OZ252000.1, forward strand.
AAATGGACCTGAATATTGCTTATGAGGATGACGATATTATTTTGGTAAACAAACCGGCAGGTATGGTTGTACACCCCGGCAGCGGTAATCCCAATGGCACTTTAATAAATGGAATTGCCTGGCACCTGCAACAGCAGCAACCAGGTATTGAAGAAAGCGGTTTACCAAGATTTGGAATGGTTCACCGTATTGACAAAAACACCACTGGTTTGCTGGTACTGGCAAAGTCTCCAAAAGCGATGACAGATCTTGCCAAACAATTTTTTAACCACACTGTACACCGCCGTTATATTGCACTGGTATGGGGCGATTTTGACGAGGATGAAGGAGCCATTACAGGACATGTGGGCAGGCACCAGCGTTTTAGAAAACTATTTACTACTTATCCCGAGGGTGATCATGGTAAAGAAGCAATTACCCACTATAAAGTATTGGAGCGATTCAACTACGTAACGCTTGTTGAGTGCAGGTTGGAGACTGGCCGTACCCACCAGATAAGGGTGCACATGCAATACATTGGTCACCCGTTGTTTAACGATGATTTTTATGGCGGTGAAAAAATTGTAAAAGGAACCGTTTTTACAAAATACAAACAGTTTGTAGATAATTGTTTTGCCATTTGCAAACGCCAGGCGCTGCATGCAAAGGAGCTTGGATTTATTCATCCCACCACACGGGAGCATGTGCATTTTGAATGTGACCTGCCTGCAGACATGCAACAAGTGATAGAAAAATGGCGCAGGTACAGCCAGCATAAAAACGATATTGAATAATTTATTTTCGCTTAAGCAGCCGGCTTTCAGCCTGAATTGTTAGACGGTGTCAACAATTCATTCCAGGTTTTCTACAAAGGCATTGGTTGTGTATTCAAATATTTAAGCAGAGGCTGCAATTATCGCTCTGGAAACTAATGCAATTGCGGCCAACTGGTGTGAAATTATGCGCCGACTACTACGAATGTGAATAAAAAGTTAACGCTGGCCGCAATTGTTGAGCATCATCCCCCTATATTTGTTTCTACAAAAAAAATAATATGAACCTCAAACCACTGGCTGCAGGCCTCTGCGGCATTACTCTTTTATTATCTGTGCACTATGCAACGGCACAAAAAACAGAACCCATTTTTGAAGTTAAAGGAGGCGACTTTATTGCGAATGCAAAATTCCTTGTACAGGCTTCTTCAGGAGAATTGATTACAGGTACCGATTTGAAGCTGATGGCTATCGACCCCGATAAAAAAACAGTTGTTTGGGAAAACAAAGATTTCCTTGGTCTTGATGAAGAAGATATTTCAGTTATTGATGGCACGCCTTTCTTTAAAATTGAACGGCAGAAAAAACTCAGCATTGCCAAAAATAAAAACACCTATATCGTTCAGGCAAATAATGGTGAAGTAGTGTATGATAGTAAAGATGAAGGTATCAAGGTTAGAAGTACCATGATCATTCCGGAATTGGGTGGCCTGCTGATGGAAGTGGTAAAAGATGGTTTTCTTTCTGCATCATTTCTGGATTTTAAAACCACCAAAGAAGCTTGGACAGTCCCTCTGGCAAAAGAAAAAACAAGTGGCATGGGGATAGATGCTTTAAAACGGGCCATTAGATCTCACATGACTACGGCCTTCAATGTGGCACCTATTGTAGATGCTAACGGCACATTGATACTTATTTACAAAAAAGAAATTTTTGCCGTTGCAAAAACTGGTACAATACTTTGGAAAAAGGTGTTTGATGATAATGTGGATGATGCTTACATCAGCACTGACAAAAGAGCCATTTTTATTGGGTATAAAAAATACATTGATAAACTGAATACTGCTGATGGTAACAGCCAGTTGAAAGAGCCCATTAAAATGAGGGATGAGCTGAATGGTATTACACCAAGGGGAGATGATTATATTGTTTTTAACCAGGCTGGCATAAACATTATGGATGCCAATGGCAATATGAAATGGAAAAAAGATGCAAAGCTGGGTAACATTTCGGATGTGCGCTATACCAGCGAAGGTATCCTGGGTATTCAGTCGGTTAAAGATGATGAGACTGTTTTATACTGGATAGACAACACCGGCGATAAAGTATGGGATGAAGAACTTAAAGGAGGTTTTATGCTGGCCGAGCCAACCCCCAAAGGTGTTATGTATGTAACCACTGAAAGAGCTAATACACTTACTTATGAAAAGGGAAAAGATGTTTGGAACAAGGATATTAAATTGAAAGGCACTCCGAATTTTGGTGCAGACGCATCTAATAAAATTTTGTATGCTTATGCTGGCCAAAAATTGCATGCATTTAATTTCGGCGACAATACATACAAATTAGTAAGTGAAGAGTTGCCGTTTAAGAAGTTCAATGAAGATGAAGAGCAACTGAAATTTTTGTCAAATACTATACTTTTAGGCGCAAGAATATCTGTGACTATAGTGGTAACAACACCAGCTGGTGTTACCCGTTTAACGGAACCCGTTATAGCACTGAGACCGGTTACGTAATAGTCATTTTTAAAAACATCAAAGTAGTTAGGAAAACGCAGGTTAGATGCAATAGTTTGCCTGGTACCATTGGGCAAGATTTTTATGAGAGACCCATTGTTTAGATCTGTAGAAACAATAATATATCCATTGCCCAAAACTTTAATCTGTGCAGCATTACCAATCTGGTCTGTTATTCTTGCAGTATCCGCCGGGGTGTTGATATTGAGTCTGAAAACTGATCCGTTAATTGCAGCATAAATATTTTGTTCCAGCGAATCTGCATCAAAGCAAAACAACTTTGCTCCTCCGGCATTAGAACCCGGAATGGTGTAAGAAACCACCCCTATGCCGCCGTTTCTGTTTATTCCAAAAGAATAGCTGGAAGAATTTAATGGACTGTTATAGTCTGCGCCGGTTGAGCTAACGATCATAGTTTCAGAAACAGATGCCGATTGATAGGTAAGTCCATTATGTCCCTGTGATATTCCATTGGGCGCATTGTAACCTTGCAGAAATTGTGGTGACGAAAATGAATAGCTGGTATTTGGTCTTGATACCTGGTTGCCGCTAATATTTGTCTGGTCAATCGAAACCCAGCGTGTACCATTGAATAAAAACAGCGCATTCCTGTCAGTATCATACACCAGCAAGCCGGCGGCGGGGTTAATAATCGCAGTTCTTTGTGAGCTATCCATCCTTGGTGCAAGAAAACCTTTGTCAGAAGCTTTTAATTCCAAAATTGCAGAAGGGTCGGGTATAACTGTACCAATTCCGACATTCTGGCTAAATACCTGCAATGATGTGAAAACGATCGCTAGGTTCAATAAAAATATTTTCATTATTGTAATGCAGGTTTTAGAATGTCAGGGTCTTGATAATGCAGCTGTATAAGAAAGGTACCGGTATTATTTTAATAAACAAAATATGCAAATATCCATCAGCAAAGAGTGTTTTTTTTGATAGCATCTCGTGGTAAGTCCTTAAACAGGCGCAGGAGTGATAAAAAACCAAAAAGCTGTCAGGTTCTCTTTGGCGCAGGAATGAATGCCAGGCTTTGTGCGGTGGGTTTCCCCCAAACAGGAGCAGGAGTGATAAAACCCAAAAAGCTGTCAGGCGCAGGAATGAGGCGTGGGTAAGTGGCATAGCTTTCCTGTGCCGGGTTGTTAACAAGACATGATAATATTAAGCCATGAGTTGTAAAACGGTTGGTTTTCCTGCCAGCAACGTCTCCTCCCAGGCCAGTGTGCCTACCAGGGGATTTGCGTACTACAAAGCGAAATCTTCTAACCAACGGCATATCATTCACACAACGAAACCTCATAAGTCCACGCTAAAAACCTGTTGAGAAGCATTGCCGGGAATAGTAACAAGCGGCACAGGAAGCAGCGCTGCTTTTCTACGCCTCATTCCTGCGCCTGACGATTTCAAACACTCATGACAAAGAAAACATTCCGTTATAACGCCCAATGGCTATTTCAGCTGGCTGTTTAATGTGTTCGCCATATCCAGGTGATGCTGCAACACAAGTATTCCTTTGGCAGCAAAAGCCTTTATCTCAGCATCATTTCCTTTTTTCACTTCTTCCTCAAATTCGCTGATATCATCTTTATGATCACCCACCATAAAACTGATATAGGCTTTATCAAAATCTGCCCCTTTTTTCCCAGTGATTTCATCGATATGTTTCTGAAAATCATTACCGGTTGCAGAAGGGATGGCTATATTTTTTTGTGCGGCCAGCTTTGTCAGTGTTTCCTTATCCCTGCTATGATCTTCAAGCATCATTTTTCCAAACTGTTTTACACCCGGAGTTATTGCATGCTCTGCCGCATACCTGCCCAATTCAACTTCCATAGATACACCGCTGGTGGCTTTTACCACAAATTTACTGTCGGCCTCAATTGTTGCAGCAGCTGCAGTAGTATCGGCATGCTCCTCATTTTTATTATCAGCAACCTTCTCCGGATCTGTCTGCTGATTTGAATTACATGAAGCAGTAACCGCCACGGTTACCGCAACAATAGCAAGATATTTTTTAAGCATACATTTTTTTTTAAGGATTATTTTTCAACAATGATGCCACATCCCATGCCTCTTTCCCAATGTATATCAACGCAACGTTTTCCGGCCCATGCTAAAAGCACCTTGAGAGATATTGCATTTAAATGTATTATAAGTGGCACAGGAAAGCATCGCTGCATTTGTATGCCTCATTCCTGCGCCAGGCGGGGTTACAACGCAACGTTTTTCAAGCCATGCACAAAGCTCATTGAGAGACGTTGATGCAAAAAAGTCTCCGGCATGCCAGGAAGATGCATCATTCTCCGGGTGCTGAAATAAAACTATAGGGTTAAGTAACCACTGCCTGCTGGCTGAACAGTATTAAAAAAAAAGAGTAAGTTTGGTAAGCCTAACTTATTGTCTATGCATCCAACGCCAAAGTCAATGCTGAAAAATATTTACCTTTTTGTGATCTGTTTATTTGCAGGATTTCAATTTGCCTGTGCCCAGCCCTCCATTTTTAAGCTGAGTGCAAACACAAGTGCAGCCAGGCAAACTAATAGTGCCGGAGCAAGCGTTACTATTATTTCACCAACAGAAGCGGGTGTAAAACTGCATCAGCAGCAGCTGCTTCAAAGAGATGCAAAGCAGTGGCTTGCATCTCAACTCGAAATGAGACAAGGAGTGGATGGATTTGCAGAAGAGGGTGGTGTTACCAAAGCGGCAGCCGCCCTGGAGGTAACCAAGCTTTATCAGTACTACAAAGGTATTAAGGTGGAACATGGTGTTGTGAATACAACAAGCCTGGGCGGCAAAGTTGTTTTAATGCAAATGGAGTTTTACAGCATTCCGGATAAATTTACGATTGTTCCGGCAAGGACAAGTGCTGCTGCATTCAAAATAGCTGCGGCTTCCATGCATGTGCCAGATTCATTACTGATGCAGTATGGCAGGGTTCCGGGTTTACCATCTCCCGCAGGCGAGTTAGTGATTGTACGCACTTATGATGATGACAGTACTGTGTGCCTTGCCTGGAAGTTTGAGATACAAAATTATATGCCTTATGCTATAGCAAATGTTTATGTAAATGCCCAAACAGGTAAGGTTGTACTAAGAGACGACCTGTTGAAGGATGCAGATGTTCCCGGTACTGCTAAAACAAGGTATAGTGGCACCCAAACTATTGTAACAGACAATGGCGGCACAGATCCGGCTAAGCCATACAGGCTGAGGCAACACCGGAACGGACATGACATTATTACCTTGAACTTACAGGGTGGATTGGATATTACTAAATCGGTTGATTTTGTTGATGACGATAACAACTGGCTGGCTTCAGAACACCGCAATGCTAAACAGGATGATGTAGCACTGGATGTACACTTTAACATGCAGGTTATAAGTGACTATTTAAAGATTGTTCTCCAGCGCAATAGTTGGGACAATGCATTTGCACCATTTACCAGTTATGTGCATGTGCCTATGAGAGATCGTAATCCTCCAAACAATTTAATACCTATGAATAACGCCGGATGGGCTAAAAGCTATATGATCTATGGTGATGGTACTTATCCATCGGGTACCGGTGAAAAGGATTTCCGTCCGCTTACCTCGTTAGATGTATCTGCACATGAGATTGGCCATGCTGTTACCCAGACTACCAGTAAGCTAGTCTATGAAAGAGAAAGTGGCGCCTTAAACGAAGGGTTCAGTGATATATGGGGGGCCTTAATTGAAAAGTGGGGTATCGATCAAAATCCTTCTATCACCCCTGGAAAGGAAGTATGGAAAATTGGTGAAGAAATTACTTCGGTAATTGGTGACGGATTGAGGAATATGAAAGATCCCCGTTCAAAGGGTAATCCCAGCACTTATAAAGATGATATGTGGAAACCTGCAGATGCAAGTTGTGATCCTTATCTTACTCAGGATCGTTGTGGAGTACATTCTAACAGTGGTGTATTAAACAAATGGGCTTATTTAATTACTGTAGGAGAGGCCAGCAATAACTCCCTTAACCAGTTATACAACGTAAAGGGGATCGGTTTTGAAAAAATGGCAGAGCTGGCTTATCTGACTGTGAATAACCTTACTCCCAATGCAGGCTATAATACATGCAAAGCAGTGTCAATGGAGGCTGCTGCAGTTTTATGGGGTGCTGCCTCACCTGAGGTACAAACAGTGAGATCTGCGTGGAATGCAGTGGGTGTGGACAGTGCTATATGGGTAATGGATAATACACCTGTATTTGCAGCTAACAGTAACCAGAGCTTTACTTCTGTTGGTATAGCCAGGAATGGTGACATTTGGGCGGGAACGAACAGGAAGGGTTTGTACGTTTTTAACGGAACCAACTGGACCAGGCGTACTGAGATCCCTAACGTAATCATCAATGATATAAGGCCTGATGGAAAAGGTGGGATGTTTGTGGCTCAATCTGGCACCGGCACCGGTACTGCTGCACAAGGTGGTGTAAATTATTTTGCTGATCCCGGCGGGCCGATGACGAAATTCTATACGGTAAGTACCAATATTGATGTGCCTACGAGAAATGTAAGGGGTATATATGTGGATAGCAGCCATCTTAATTCAGAAATGAATCCTTCTGTATGGATTGCTACAAATACCTATATAAACAGTAGCGGCAACAGTGCCAGTGGAAAGCCTGCCTGGGGGTTAAATAATTCGAGCCCTGCATTTAGCCCCATTAACGAGGGTATTGAAATAAGCAATCGAATCAATGGCGTTACCGCAATCGGTGGCGGCGATAACAAGGTCTGGACTTTTTCTGCTCTTAATTATGGCAAAAACCAGATACTATCTTACGATGCCACAACAGGTGCATTACTGGCTGTTTATGACCATTCTGCAAATCCCGAAATACCACTAAACTTTAGTGTAAAAGCAATTTATACTGATAAGTGGACCGGCTCGACGTGGTTCGGTCTTAATACAAATGCTGTACTGGTAGTAGATGCCCGGAAGAATTGGTATTATGTTTCCTTCTCTTCCATTTTCCCCCCTGGCAGCCAGGTAAATAATAATGCCATTACCGGCAGCAGGATAGGTGACATATATATTGGCACCACAGCAGGCCTTGTATTTTTTGAACAGTACTCCCGTCCCGGCAGATTTTTAGATTCACTGCTGTATCGCAGGTACGGCAAACCAAATGGTCTTCCATCTGATAATATCACAGGGCTTGCTTACGACAGAAACAACTGGAAAATTTGGGTAGCTACTGACAAAGGCATGTGCTTATGGGATCCTTTGTGTATTGAGGCATGTGATGGAGGCCAGGCATTTGCAGTTCCGCTGGCTTCCGTAAAATCAGGCAACTGGAGTGACACCTCTGTATGGGAAAACAAAAAGATTCCTGACTCAAACAGCGTATTAAAAATTGATAAAGAAATTATTGTTGATATTAATGCTGAGTGCAAATACATCCTTATAAACAATAACGGGTCACTTAAAGTAAATACAGGGAAACAACTGAAGGTGTACGGAAATAAAGATGCAATAATCCTGGATGGCCAGCGGCAGTTGAAAAAGTAAAGCGTTTAGGAAACTGAGGTCGCCTTATATCAGCGTTCTTAACAACGCAACTAAATGAGTTGCTAACATTATTCCCCTTTTCCGGCAACGTCTCCTGCAAAGCCTGTGTGTTTGCCCGGCAGGTTGCGTACTACGGAGCGGTATGATAACGATATCATGTTTACAGCGCAACGTCCTCATGCCATGCTAAAAGCTTATTGAGAGACGTTGCTGATAATAAAGCCATTGCTGCCTGAAATTGTTCTCCTTACCAGCAACATCTCCTGCCAGGCCCATGTGTTGCAGCCAGGGACGTTGCGTACTATGGAGCGTAAACTTTTGACCAACGATATTCGTTCACAAAACGCAACGTCCTCCGGCTACGACTCAAGCTCATTGAGAGACGTTGGTGAAAAATAAGCCCTGAAGAGGCTGAATCTATCAACGAGGTGGCACGTCCCCTCGTTACAAAGTGGAACAACTTTCACCTTAAGGGGTGACTCACCCTGATTCCCAGCAATGTCTCTTCCCAATCTACACGTAAACCTGAGACGTTGTGTACTATGGAGCAAAACTTGTCACCAACCATATTTATTTACCCACATCACATAGTCCGGCTATGCTTAAAACTCATTGAAAGACATTGCTGGCAATAGGTTAAATACTCACCAACACCACTTCACGACACAGCAAACCTTTTTGCATTTGTATGTCACAAACGCCGCCGAATAATTGTTTTCACAAAACTATTTTATCCATTCCCTCACAACCAATATATTTACAGCACAACTACAAAACTACCATGCCCGATAGTAATAAATGCCCGCTTTGTAACCGTGAATTAGCTGAACCCATTGTGCGTCATCATTTAATACCACCAAGCAAGGGCGGCAAAGACACACCAACCATACCGATGCACAAAATTTGCCAGGCCAAAGTGCATGCTGTTTTCACTGAAACCGAACTCAAAAATTATTACAATACTGTGGACCGTATAAAGGAGCATGAGGACATCATCAAATTCATTAAATGGGTAAGTAAGAAGGAGCCCGAATTTTTCGATACAACCATAAAAAAGAAATAAGAGTAGCTGGTTGAGAGACGTTGGTGGTAACAATGTTAGTAAACCAAATGCTGTTATCATCATTAAGGATGGCGTGAACTTAACCCTGTTAAAATAGTTAAGTCGTCAAAGCAAAATATTAAAAATAAAGTTTTTGCTTTCAAACCCTTGTGTTAATCCGGGTGAGTTGCGTACTACGGAGTGGTATCTTATTGCGAAAGGTATTATAATCACAAGGTACAAGGTAATCTTTCTCAAGTCTGCCAAAGCTCATTAAGAAACGTTGCTGGCAATGGAACCTGGTTTCAACTGGCCCGGTGTTTATGCGCCACTATTTGCAATCACTAAACCGAAATGATATGAAAAAGAATACGATCTGCCTGTGGTACAATGATGATGCAGAAGCAGCTGCACATTTTTACGCTGAAACCTTTCCAGACAGTGCCGTTGGTGCAGTACACCGGGCCCCGGCTGACTTTCCCAACGGCAGGAAAGGCGACGTGCTGACGGTTGAATTTACGGTGTGTGGCGTCCAATGCATCGGACTCAACGGTGGAGAAACATTTAAGCACAGTGAAGCGTTTTCCTTTCAGATAAGCACTGAAGATCAGAAAGAGACTGACCGCTACTGGAATGCTATTGTTGAGGGTGGTGGTGAGGAAAGCCAATGCGGCTGGTGCAAAGACAAGTGGGGCCTGTCTTGGCAGATAACGCCACGAGTGTTAATCGAAGCGATGACAAAGGGTGGGGCTGTTGCCAAACGGGCTTTCGAAGCTATGATGGATATGCACAAGATTGATGTTGCCAGGATTGAGGCGGCAGTAAACGGTATGTCTGTTTGAGCATCTGGCCAGCGGGAGCCGAAGTTCTATCAGTTGTCTTATCGTTGCTAAAGCTGCCCCATATAATATGAATGCAACAGCTTACACTCTTCATTATAAAAGCAACAACCAATTACTGGGTGAGCCACCCTTAAGGCGTGACCCTCCCTCCTTAAAAAGAGGCACAGGAAGCAGCGCTGCTTTTCAATGCCTCTTTCCTGAACCTGATGAATTAAACAAGTGCAGCAGCAAATACAACCTGGTACAAGCCAGGCTTACTTTCCTGCATTTTTTATTGCCTGGTTGCATATAATACTTATCTTTTACCAGCAAAATGGCCAAGTAAAAACAACAGCTTTATTGTTGCCTGGATATGCAAATTTTTTACCACTCATTTAATAAAACAAATCTTATGAACAGAAGATCTTTTTTGGGCAATACCGCTGCTGGATTTGTCTCTTCCGCAATGCTCACTGTTATCCCGGACAGCTTACTTGCCATGGTGAACAGAAAGGGCATTAATATGCCGCTCGGTTTTCAGAGTTATGTCTTTCGGCAGGTTATAGGGAAGCAACCCGGAGAAACTATGAAGCAACTGGCCGGCTACGGCTACCAAAACATTGAATGGTGCAGCCCTAAAGGTTACCAGGGAGATTTTGCGCCACTGGCAAAATATTCAGGTAAGGAATTGAAAAAAATTACCAACGACTCCGGCCTGCAAACTACCAGCTGCCATTTTACCTGGCAGGAGATTACCGATGATGCAAGCCTGCAGGAACGTATTGAATTTGCTAACCAGTTAGGGTTGAAGACCATGGTGTGTTCAGGCGGGCTGGGTGCCAAAACCGAAGATGAGGTAAAGAAGCGTTGTGAACAAATGAACCACGTGGGGGAGTTGGTGAAAAAAGGTGGCATGATTGCAGGATACCATAATCACAACGGGGAGTTTGATGAAAAATTAAGTGGACGTCCGCAATATGATGTGATGCTGGAACATGTGGATCCTGCGTTGGTAAAAATGCAGTTCCAGGTAGCTGCAATTACTTCGGGTTATAAAGCACAAGATTATTTCCGCAAATATCCGGGCCGTTTTATATCGGCACACCTGCAGGATTATTCCCCTGCAGATCATACTAAAGAAGTGACGATGGGTTCGGGCATTGTTGACTGGAAAGATTTTTTTGAAGCTGCCAAAGTTGGCGGACTGCAGTATATTTTTGTTGAGATGGAATCTGACCCGTCAGTGATGAAAGGGTGTGCAGATTTTATAAAAAGCCTGTAAGCGTTATAAAGTTTTGAACCGGGGAATGCAAATATTAAAGAAGCTGTAGCCAGTCAACAAAAACTATTTCCCTTCCCGGTAACGGCTCCTGCCAAACCGTTGCGTAATACGGAATAATAATTAGTTAAAAAAGCTGTCCTCATTTTTATGGCAGAACAGTAAGCAGCTAAGTGATAAAGCAGGCTTTCGTTGTACCAGATACACCCGGCCAGGGTAATAAATGATTGTGTACTTTTACTAACCATCATGATCAATTCATTCACTGCTAACCATTCGTTTCACCGTGTCACGAGTTTTAAAGACCTTGTTTCCACGCCTTATCATGGAGCAATAAATGCGGTTTGCTGGACCCGTATACTAACAGGTGATTTTGTGGAGATTGTCAACAAAGTAGAGCTTAACGAAAATATAGCGGTATTGGATGAGGCCGATCTTCGTGAACTCAGGTTGAGTGAACAGGGGCAGCTTGCCCGTGAAATACTATTGAATGATTTGGAGTTGTTGAAAGCGCATGGAGCATCTCCAACCCTTAATGTAATCAGGTGTTATGAAAAAGATGATGCTTACCCGTTTTTTTCAACGGATGTGTATTCTTTTCATGTGGATCGTTCACCCGTACCAACCGATACTTTTTTATGCACTTATTATGGTGAGCCGAGTGAAATATTACCCAATGCACAAGCCCAGCAAAAAGTGCTTAATCCCGAAATACGTGCTGAGCTCTACAAACTTTATGGTGGAACAGCAGAAGGTTTTGAATCTTTTTTAAGTGAGTATTTTTTTGATCTGCATTACCAGGCTGCACCTGCTGCAGTCCCTGTGAGCTTAGGCGTTGGTAACTTATGGCGGCTGGCGGTTGATCATCCTGGCAGCCAGGTGTCTCCCTGTGTTCACCGTGCCCCAACGGAAAAAATAGGGGAGAAGCGGTTGCTGATGATCTGTTGAATACACAACGGGTTATTCCGGTACGACCTGGGTTGGACGTCTCCAATCACAGCAATGTTTCCTGCCAGGCAAGTGGGTCTGCCAGGGACGTTTAGTGCTAAGGAGCAGCAACTTGTAACCAACCATATTTCATCCACACAATGCAAACTCCTTCAACTATGCTCAAAGTTAGTTGCGATATATTGATGGTAATACACAATCCTGCATTATAACAAGTCAATCAACTCCGGCAGTTAAAACCATTACTGGTATTACACAAATGATAAACTGTTTTGGTAAAGATTCTTTGATTTGTTTAATCACCTATTTTTACGTTTATAAAGCAAGGCAGATGAATCATGTATGTAAAAATTGCGGGCAGCATTACAGGGGAAATTTTTGCAGTGAATGCGGCCAGAAGAACAATGTAGCCATTTTTACTTTCAAACATATTTTTGAGGAAGCACTCCATGCATTTACGCATGCAGATAAAAGTTTTTTGGTGCTTGTAAAAAAGCTGCTGCTTTACCCGGGCAAAGTTGCTTATGAATACATTGTAGAAGGGAGGAGAAAAAATTATTATAACCCTTTTGCATTCTTTGTTATAATCACTGCTATTGCCGCTTTTGTGGAAAGTAAAGACCTGGCTTTAAAGGAGACCCTGTTTCACGCCAACAATGAATATGGCCATGTGTTTAATGTATATAACAAGGCTTTATCACTGGTTACCATTCCTTTGGTTGGATTGGTAATTTGGTTGATACATACAAAGTGTCCCAGGCTCCGGTACAGTGAGTACACTGTTTTTGCAATGATGCTGATGTCGGTAAAAAATATTACCGATATTATAATTGCTTCAATCAATTATTTTATTACAGCTGTATCTGAACACTATGTGAGCCTGGATGAATATATGTTGTATCCCTTTTTAATTGTAATCTATATTTCCTATGCTAATTATGACTTTCATACTAAAATGAAAACAAGTTCCCTCTGGCAAAGTGTGGTTGCCGGTATTGGTTTTGCCGCAGCGCAGGTTGGTGTTGCAATGCTGGTAGTATGGGCCATATTAAGGAACTTTCATGGACTTGGTATTTTTAGTATGTATGGTATAAGTTTTTGAGCAGCCATTTTACGATTCCCTTTCCAGCATTAACTTCTTACAGGCCTGTGCATTAGCCAGGCATGTTCCATACTAATCAGCGCAAGCTAAGAGCTTTGCATTAGTAACAATCAGTACAGAAAGCAGCATTGCTTTTCAACTCTTCAATCCTGCGCCTGAATGAGGCAAACATATCTCAAGCGACACTGCTCCGGCACTTCTTCATTTTAACAAGTTGTATTGAAACTTAATGCCCGGTTGATCGTCTCATTGCTGTAATCATTCATCACAAAAAACAGCACACATGAAAAAGATTTTTACCTCCTTAATGGCAACGGTTTTGGTTGCCCTTTTATTTACCAGTTGTATAAAAGAAACAGTAGTACATGATGATAACTCCTACTGGCTGCAGCAGGAGAGAGGCAGTGTGATCTACAGCAGCAACTCCTGTGGAATTTATGTTGTAGAAACAAATTACGGATATACCATTGTTCAGAACCTTGATGGATTAAGAACCTATGAAGGGGATGTGATGTATGGAAACTTTGCCGGTTATGGTACCAGGGATTTTTATAATTATACTGCCAATTTAGTTACCAGGGGAAACGTGGTGGAGTATGATCTTAGTTATAATGCAGCCCTGGATGCGTTGGATTATTATTGTCCTGTTGGAAGTGGAAGTGGCTTCAGGATAAAGCAAAGTGCAACTGCACAGAATAAACTTTCGAGAACTGCCAGTCCAGTTGGAAAATAAAGCAATTATTGCTTAGCATGCACACCCTTCGCAGCAATATCTCCTGCCTGGTTGGTGCCGTTAGCCAGGGCCGTTGCTTACTACAGAGCGTATAGTCTGTTATAAGAGATCTCTTTCAAATAGTAATATATTCTTACTTAATCTATGCTTAAAAGCCAGTTAAGAAGCGTTGCTAGCAATAAATTGCAAATGGTTTGTTTTGTATTTTTTCTCTTCTACAAATAACTCAACCACCACTTTTCTTTGTGGTTTGTTTTATACCGGTCGTACCATTTGCACAATGGATACAGCAGTAATATTACCACGATCCAAACCAGGTAAGTACCTGTAAGTGAGAATCCATAGCCCGTCAACCAGGGACTGTCTTTCGCATTTTGCATGGTGGTGAAAATCATTTGTGTCCATGGTCGGCCGCTTGCCACAACTGCAACAATTCCCAGCAGGTGAATGAGAAAAAGATGCAGGATGTAGAAGAACAAGGGTACCCGGCCAAATACGATAATAATTTGCCCGGCACGGTTCAGAGGCTTTTCAATCAATGCCAGCACTATTAGAGCAGGCCCTAAAGTCATGAGTGTATAAAGCAATGAAGGCGGGTATTTGGTAACATTTAAGAAAGAACAGATAGTCATGATAAACGAAGATTGTACCTCCCATGGTTTCATATCACCATATATGTTAACGCATCTTGTCAACATAAAAACGGAAGTGGCTGACATGCCGATAAGTAATAAATATTTTTTTCGAACAGCGGCATCCATATCTTTTTTGTACAATGCTCCAAAGCAATAGCCAAGCATCATGGTGCTGAGCCATGCCACCAGGGAATAGCCTGTGGTAAAAAAGTGCCCGCCAAGATTGAAGCGCCTGCGTTCATGCAGTTCTGCCAATAGGAAATCGGAAAAACTGTTGCCGGTTACATGAAAGTTGTCAAATAAATTATGGGTAAACAAAATGAGCAAACCCGTCAATAAAATCATTTTTGGTGGCAGGTAAACAATTGCACTCATGCACACCATCGAAAGGCCCAGTATCCAGATAACCTGCAGCCGGAAAGTGGGATAGTTTGGATTGAAGTTCCAGGCAAAGCTGATTACTGTTACTTCAAGGAGCATCAACCAGAGTCCTCGCTTTAGTAAAAATGCGGAGAGTTCCTTTTTGGTTTTTCTTTCGCCAACCAAAAAGGCTGAAGTGCCAGCAAGAAACACAAACACTGGTGCACAAAAATTAGTAATCCACCTGGTAAAAAATACAGCCGGGTTGGTTTGCGCCATATCAGTTGGATCGTACAAAAAATTACCTGCATGAAAATAATCCCGTACATGATCCAGCGCCATGATGACAATCACAATACCTCTGAGCAAATCAATGGATTCAACTCTTTTTTTGGTGCTGGTTAAAACTGGTTGCATGAAGGATCATTTAAATTCTTTTGGTATCATTACTTAACTGCATTTATGAAATTGCAAATATTCAATATTCAATACTCAATGTTCAATGTTCAATTCAGAAGTTAGGTTGCATTTTATTGAGAATTGTTTGTTGAACATTGAGCATTATTTTAAACTCATTATTCTTAACCAGACGGCATGGTGTCACTGTTTTTTAAATAGTTCAAGCAAGCCTGTAACTCCGGTAACGGCATCCAAAGGAATAGCTGCCAGCAACTTAATAGTTGCAGGCGGTCCGAATCTGCATAAGCCATTTTGCTTTACTTGTTTGCTAACTTGTGCAGTGAGTGTTGCTGCAGTTATAAGCATGACTGTCAGCAATGTAGTGGCTTGCTTTTTCATTTGAAAGATTTAGTAATAAAATTTGTTGGTTTTTAGGTTTGGTAAACAATCGCAACTATGAGTTATTATTCATGCTGTGACGGATTGATGGAACATTTTAAAGATAAGCAGTTTATTCTTTTGCAAACAACCATTGTCAGAAAAGTGCCGGGCAAAGGTTATGCTTTGAAAATGTTCTATGGCAAAGAAAAAATGTTGCAGCGGGTTGGAGAGGACGAGAATAATCTCTGCGGTTTACATACTTCTTTCTTTTAGAACAGGAATGAGGTAAGCTAATACCAATGCCAATTTTATCAGGCAAATTTTGGTAATCGAAGATTTTACACCATTCACCGAAAAAGCAATACCGTTAAGCGAAAAATAAATTCCTGTGCAGTAATTAAATGCATTTTTACATCAGAAAGCAACGATATCCAACTCCTTAAAAAAATCAACAAAATACAATATCCTTTAGAAAGTAACCCAATCCGATTCTGTTAAAAACCAATAACCAAATCCATTAAAAGACCAACTGATTACAAACCATCAAACCCAACCCAATTAAAAAAGACGGATTGAAAACACGTCTGGCAGAACATAGATTTTACAAGTAATTTCCCTACTGAAAACAATTTTTAAATGTCCCATTAATCCGGGACATTTTTTTATACACATGTTTGGCTGGCGGAATACACACCAGGGCTTTAGCAAAAAGCGGTTGCCTTAGTAACTCTCTCCTGGAATTTCTAAAACCCTACCCTGAGTGCATGCACGCTTTTATTAACGGTTAAAGTAATTTAAAAACCTCAGCCGCTTGTCGTTAACAATTCTTACTTTCAGTCACAAAATAAAACCATGGCAAATCATAGTTGGCAACAATACAAATGGCGCTTTAAATGTGTGCTGATATTTGCGGCGATTATTTTGAACAGTATTTTATACGGACAAATAAAACATGTTGCAACAGGTGAAAGCATAACTGCTGATCCGCAAAAAGTCTTTCTTCATCCGCCTGCAGCAGCTAAGCCCGGCGTGTTGTGGATGTGGATGGGTACCAACATGAGCAAGGCTAATATTACCAAAGATCTGGAAGCATTAAAGGAAGAAGGGTTTAGCAGAACAACCATGTTCAGCCTTGCAGATGTGGTAAACCCATGGAGCGCTGTAATTGGTAAAACACCCACGCCGCAATATGTTTCATGGACGGAACCCTGGTGGAAAATGGTTCGTTTTGCAGCCGAAGAATCCAAACGTTTGGGCATGGATTTCGGTATGTTCAACGGCTCCGGGTATGAGACAAGCGGTGGCCCGTGGATAACGCCGGAAATGAGTATGCAGGAGTTGTGCTGGAGTACCAGTAAAAAAATAACCGGCGGTATGCACATCAGTTTGAATATTGCAAAACCGGTAGTTGACCCCCGTGCAAATATGCCTTTCCCCGTTTTTAACCCGGATAATGGATTAACTGAAAAGCCGGTGATACCCGGAAGGATCAACTACTACAAAGACATTGCGGTGCTGGCCCTGCCGGCAGAAGGCATAGCCGCCAAAAGCAGTGTGATCAACCTCACTGATAAGATGAATCCGGATGGTGAGCTGGATTGGGATGCGCCTGCCGGCGAATGGGTCATCTACCGTTTCGGGCATACAACCATGGGAGCGCTCATACAGCCTGCTCAGCCAAAAGCTATCGGGCTTGAGTGTGATAAAATGAGTGAAGCAGCGGTAAGCTTTCACATCGATAATATCATCGGTGAAATAAAAAAGCATTTGGGTGATTTGGCCGGCACCGGTTTTACCCATGTGCATTTTGATAGTTACGAAGCTGGCGTACCCACCTGGACCCCAAAAATGAGGGAGGAGTTTATTAAACGCCGGGGCTACGATTTTATACCTTACCTGCCCATTTTTGCCGGCCGCACTATCGGCAGTAAACAGGATTCTGCAAGGGTGGACGATGATTTTTATAACACTATACAAGATCTGTACAGAGATGTGTATTATACCACCCTTTCAAAGAAATTAAAGGCTGCCAATCTCACCTTTTTAAGTGAGCCTTATGGCGGCCCGTGGCGTCAGCAGGATGTGATTCCATTGGTGCACCATGTAATGACGGAGTTCTGGACGGAGAAGGGTCTTTATACACCTTATGAACTGGAACCCACAGTTACAGCCTTAAGAAAGTCTGACCATAATTTAATTGAGTCAGAAGCTTTTACCGGTCAACCGGCAGACAGTAAATGGGTTGAGAATCCTGCCTGGTTAAAGCCCATTGGTGATGCTGCTTTTTGTGCCGGCGTTAACAGCATGGTGCTGCACCGTTTTGTACACCAGCCCTGGGATGAAAAATATAAACCAGGTAATTCCATGGGGCAGTGGGGTACGCATTTCGACCGTACACAAACCTGGTGGAAGCCTGCTAAAGCCATGGTAACTTACTGGCAGCGCTGCCAGGCATTGTTGCAATGGGGTAAATTTATAACCAGTGAAAATGATTTTTTAGTAAGCACCAATGACAGCATCAAAGTAAAAGGCATTCATCGCCGGCAGGGCAATACTGATATTTATTTTATAGCCAATACTGCCCGTGAACCGGGTACTGCAACCTGCAGTTTTAAAGTAACCGGCATGCAGCCGGAGCTGTGGGATCCGGTTACGGCATCCATGCGAATGCTGCCGCAATATGATATTGCCAACGGGTCAACTTCTGTTAAGCTGGCATTTGATAAGGCGCAAAGTTTTTTCGTGGTGTTTCGTAAAAAGCTTGCAGTAAGTTCAACCTTACAAGGCAAAAACTTTGCTGCTATAAAAGAGTTAACAACCATCAATGGTGCATGGCAGGTACAGTTTGATAAAGCCTGGGGCGGACCAGCCAAACCAGTCGTTTACAATTCCCTGCAAGACTGGACATCCAGTACAGATGAAGGCATTAAGTATTACAGCGGTACTGCGAGTTATTCAAATGCTTTTGAATTACCGGCAAATCAATTGCACAATAAAAATTCAATACTGTATCTTGACCTGGGCGTTGTAAATCATATTGCCCGGATAAAGATTAATGGGAAAGATTTAGGTGTTGTGTGGACGGCACCCTGGCGCATCCGGGTTCCGGCGGGCCTGCTAAAACCAAAAGGAAATAAACTGCAAATTGAAGTAACCAATGTGTGGGCAAACAGGCTTATTGGTGATGAGCAACAACCGGCAGATTGTGAATGGCTGCCTAACCAGTATTTCTACAACAGCGGACAGGAATTAAAAGAATTTCCAGACTGGTTTTTAAACAAACAACCCAGGCCTTCCTCAAAAAGATACTGCTTCACCACCTGGAACTATTTTGACAAGGATTCACCGCTGGTGCCTTCAGGACTAGTTGGCCCGGTGCGGCTTGTTAGCGCTGTGAATTGAATAATTATTAACCTGAAGACAGGCTGTTCCCGGCCGGATGTCATCTACCCGTTCAGGTATAAAATATTAACAGTAAAACATCCTTCAAAAAACAGGCTTTTTCCTGTTGTCAGCTCCGGCTTTGTTCTCATCTTCACCAGGTAATCAGGCGCAGGCTCTTTTCAATCAATAGGTTGAACAAAGGTTTTCATAAGCCCACTACCTCCAGCTTCTCACTTCTTCCCATTTTAACCACTCACCCCCCCTGCTCTGCAAACACCCCACCCACCACACCAAACAAATCCCCATTTTAAAATCCCACCACCTCCCAACTAAATCCCCTTTGTATTATTTTTACAAAGTATGAAAAAAATCATCCCGCTAATACTCATTTGCACACTCGCTGTTATTACCCTGCAGGCGCAGGATAACATTCCCCATGTAGCCGGTAAAATAACGCTGTCTGTAAAAAAAGGAACCATTGATTGCGACCTTACGCTTTCCAATATGCCACGGCTCAGTGATTACTATCTCCGGCTCAATTCGGGCATGAACATCCGTTATATAAAAAATGGGGAAGCAGCAACGCTGCCCTTGCCATACGAACGGTCGGTGCAGGACAGTTTGTCTTCCGGCGAGTCACTCGCTTACTATATACCTGCCTATAACAAATCCGGTAAATACCTGCCCCACGCAATCCGGTTTAATTATGTGGGCATGTACCCTGTAATTACAGACACCAGCAGTGTGGTGGACTGGCGGGGCAATATTGCGTTCAACGGAACAACCTTGCGTGCCGATGGTATTCAAAGCGCCTGGTGCCCCATACTATATGATATTAAAACAGATAAGCGGTACGACCAGGTTACCTATAACCTGGAGATAACATGTACTGACTGCGAAGTGATCTATGTAAACGGCAGCCAGCCCGTAGCCGGCACACATGCCTTGGTAAAAACTACCACCGCACAAGATCTTACCCTGTTTGCCGGTGATTTTAAATCTGTATTGGTAGATGGTAGTTATTTTTTAAATACCGGTGCAGATAGTCAGCAGCTGGCTCCGCTGGGCAAATTGCTGCATACCTACCAGGCCTACCTGGAAAAAAATATAACCATCCCCTACAAAGGCAAACCCGTGTATATCCAAACCACACCCGTATCCAAAAACAATTCCTGGTTGTTTGCCTCTTACCCAACCATTGTAAAAGTAGGGTGGGAGGAAGGACTAAAATCCATTGCAGCCAAAACTGAAGGCAACAACATGTTGCCCTATATGGCGCATGAGCTGGCGCATTATTATTTTGGCGTTGTCCGTACTTTTAATTCGCCCCTGGGCGACATGCTATCAGAAGGCTTTGCCGAATTCCTGTCTTTTAAAATTACGCAGGCCCTCGTCAGCGACAGCCTTTACCGGGATGTTTTGCAATCCAAAGTACGGGCCTTAAGCAATTTTAAACCCGTTGCAATGGCAGATGTGCACACTGCCAAAGACTATAAAGACAGGGAGCTGTACGTGTACTATTATGCACCCATTATTTTTTCAGCCATTGAAAAAGAAATAGGCGAAGCAAAAATGTGGCAGTGGATAAAAGCGTTGCTGCAAACCCCGGCGGTTTTCACCAACTACCAGTTTGTGCAGCAAACATTCAATAAAGTACTCAACAATAAAACCACGGCAGACTTATTATCCGCAAAATATTTCAGTTCTCCGCAGGCACTTCAAAATGCCCTTGCAACGCTCCATATTGCAGGTGACCAATCAGCTGCTTCAGCAGGCAAACAACCCGAAGTAAAAACCTATTACTATTTCTTTTTCTCCCGGCCGGTGGTAGATGCCGGCGCCACACAAAACCAGGTAATAAAGCATACGGAGATTGCACAAATAACCTGCCTGCCCAATGAATTAACTGCTATGGCAGCGCCTGTTTTTAAAAAGATGGCAGCCGCCTGTGAAAATGAAGGAGGTTGTACCGCTGATTTTAATACTTATGATACCATGGAACAGGCGCAGGCCGCTTTACAGCGCTGGTTAACAAGGTATAATAAAACTGGCATTTTGCTGGTAAAAATACTGAAACCATAAAATAGTATTATTGGGGGCTGCCGGCAGACAATCTTTGTGCAGCAGTTGTACCAGCTGTACGCTGCAAGTCCTCGTTCCGCTTCGCTGCACTGTGGGCTTTTCGCTTCCATCTGGCATCCATTGAACGGAAGAAGCTTTGTTGAGCTTTTATTACGTTATGGTAACAACTGCCAGTAGGAATAGCCGGTGTTGTGGCTAGTTGTGATTTGCTTTCAACTTCAGCTCTTTGTACATTTGGTAACAACTTGGGTGGTACGCTGATGCCTAAAGTTGAGGTTGTGATTTGCTTTCAACTTCAGCTCTTTGTACATTTGGTAACAACTTTAGGATTAGGCGCTACCGTTACAGCGCCGTTGTGATTTGCTTTCAACTTCAGCTCTTTGTACATTTGGTAACAACAAAACTTAGATCATGAATTTACCATCAACAGTTGTGATTTGCTTTCAACTTCAGCTCTTTGTACATTTGGTAACAACTGGCCGGTAGTTGGTATCTACTTTTACAGTGTTGTGATTTGCTTTCAACTTCAGCTCTTTGTACATTTGGTAACAACTGGGTATCCAGTGGCACCAGCCTGTGTGTAGTTGTGATTTGCTTTCAACTTCTGCTCTTTGTACATTTGGTAACAACTCGCTGATACTGGTTCCCGGGCCGTCAATAGTTGTGATTTGCTTTCAACTTCTGCTCTTTGTACATTTGGTAACAACGCAATCCAGCTAACCTGCGTCTTATACGTAGTTGTGATTTGCTTTCAACTTCTGCTCTTTGTACATTTGGTAACAACTTAAACCTTCACAATTTCAAAGCAAGATCAGTTGTGATTTGCTTTCAACTTCTGCTCTTTGTACATTTGGTAACAACTGACTGCTTAAAAACTAAACTTTTTTACCAGTTGTGATTTGCTTTCAACTTCTGCTCTTTGTACATTTGGTAACAACTTGCATTATTTTATATAATTTATTGTAATAGTTGTGATTTGCTTTCAACTTCTGCTCTTTGTACATTTGGTAACAACGGGTTTTACCTGGTATGGGAGACTTTCACGGTTGTGATTTGCTTTCAACTTCTGCTCTTTGTACATTTGGTAACAACTTACCACTCCAATACCTGTTTGATTTTGCAGTTGTGATTTGCTTTCAACTTCTGCTCTTTGTACATTTGGTAACAACACTTTAATCCTGACGTACCATTGCCGCTCTGTTGTGATTTGCTTTCAACTTCTGCTCTTTGTACATTTGGTAACAACACAACGCAGTATCTGAAGCTGAGGTAAATAGTTGTGATTTGCTTTCAACTTCTGCTCTTTGTACATTTGGTAACAACTTACCACTCCAATACCTGTTTGATTTTGCAGTTGTGATTTGCTTTCAACTTCTGCTCTTTGTACATTTGGTAACAACACTTTAATCCTGACGTACCATTGCCGCTCTGTTGTGATTTGCTTTCAACTTCTGCTCTTTGTACATTTGGTAACAACACAACGCAGTATCTGAAGCTGAGGTAAATAGTTGTGATTTGCTTTCAACTTCTGCTCTTTGTACATTTGGTAACAACTGTTCTCCAAAATCAGTTAGACTGTTTTTAGTTGTGATTTGCTTTCAACTTCTGCTCTTTGTACATTTGGTAACAACTTATTGTTAATAGCTGCAAAAGATTAACGGTTGTGATTTGCTTTCAACTTCTGCTCTTTGTACATTTGGTAACAACCCGTTTGTGAAAGTAAGATCAAAACTGGAAGTTGTGATTTGCTTTCAACTTCTGCTCTTTGTACATTTGGTAACAACTATGTTTTCTTGACCCGCTAAAGAATAAAGTTGTGATTTGCTTTCAACTTCTGCTCTTTGTACATTTGGTAACAACTTTATATCCGTAATCAGAAGACTGTATTAGTTGTGATTTGCTTTCAACTTCTGCTCTTTGTACATTTGGTAACAACTCCAATTCTGTATGATAAGACAACTTCCCAGTTGTGATTTGCTTTCAACTTCTGCTCTTTGTACATTTGGTAACAACGAAAAGATAAATTCAAGGGCAGCGCAAATAGTTGTGATTTGCTTTCAACTTCTGCTCTTTGTACATTTGGTAACAACATACCTATCAAAGATTAACAGATGTAAACAGTTGTGATTTGCTTTCAACTTCTGCTCTTTGTACATTTGGTAACAACTTCAGTATTATGATCATAAATGATACCATAGTTGTGATTTGCTTTCAACTTCTGCTCTTTGTACATTTGGTAACAACACAACAAATGTATTTAGATAAATTCCAAAGTTGTGATTTGCTTTCAACTTCTGCTCTTTGTACATTTGGTAACAACTTGTAGGATACAACGCCTTTCCAATCACCAGTTGTGATTTGCTTTCAACTTCTGCTCTTTGTACATTTGGTAACAACTAGTCCACAAAAATTCCTTGGCCCTGAATAGTTGTGATTTGCTTTCAACTTCTGCTCTTTGTACATTTGGTAACAACTCCATCAACTCAACAGTTTGACCGTTGCGGGTTGTGATTTGCTTTCAACTTCTGCTCTTTGTACATTTGGTAACAACTTCACAACATACGACAACCCATTGCCAACAGTTGTGATTTGCTTTCAACTTCTGCTCTTTGTACATTTGGTAACAACGTGGATGGGGTTGAAGAAATATTATCTAAAGTTGTGATTTGCTTTCAACTTCTGCTCTTTGTACATTTGGTAACAACGAGGCTGAGGATATAGAAGCTGAGGTGATGGTTGTGATTTGCTTTCAACTTCTGCTCTTTGTACATTTGGTAACAACGCTGCTCAGGAAATTCTATATCATTCCAGGTTGTGATTTGCTTTCAACTTCTGCTCTTTGTACATTTGGTAACAACTTTTGATCTTCTGAGTCATATACAGCATCAGTTGTGATTTGCTTTCAACTTCTGCTCTTTGTACATTTGGTAACAACACATATTTCCAAATAGCAATTCTGTATCACGTTGTGATTTGCTTTCAACTTCTGCTCTTTGTACATTTGGTAACAACTCATAAACGTGGTTTAAACCAACCATAACAGTTGTGATTTGCTTTCAACTTCTGCTCTTTGTACATTTGGTAACAACATGCTTTTGTCACCCCAGCTGGTAGAACAGTTGTGATTTGCTTTCAACTTCTGCTCTTTGTACATTTGGTAACAACAATCAGTTTTATACAACTAACAGTGTTGTAGTTGTGATTTGCTTTCAACTTCTGCTCTTTGTACATTTGGTAACAACTCCATGAAAAAATCAACAAATGGCTTCTGAGTTGTGATTTGCTTTCAACTTCTGCTCTTTGTACATTTGGTAACAACTTTGTTATAAACACAAATCCTTTTTCTGCAGTTGTGATTTGCTTTCAACTTCTGCTCTTTGTACATTTGGTAACAACACCTGAAAATGTTTTTGCTGCACTATGAGAGTTGTGATTTGCTTTCAACTTCTGCTCTTTGTACATTTGGTAACAACAAACTGCTGCATATTGCCATGTTGTTGACAGTTGTGATTTGCTTTCAACTTCTGCTCTTTGTACATTTGGTAACAACCATGTGCTTTCGCCTTCACTAAGCCGCACAGTTGTGATTTGCTTTCAACTTCTGCTCTTTGTACATTTGGTAACAACACGGCACTAATAGCATTACCCAGGTTTAAAGTTGTGATTTGCTTTCAACTTCTGCTCTTTGTACATTTGGTAACAACCCATAGCCAAATAAACCAGCGTTGCAATTAGTTGTGATTTGCTTTCAACTTCTGCTCTTTGTACATTTGGTAACAACTTAGCGGCCTCGATGCAAACAGCACTGAAAGTTGTGATTTGCTTTCAACTTCTGCTCTTTGTACATTTGGTAACAACCGTTTTTGGGATCGCTGCCGCTGATACTTAGTTGTGATTTGCTTTCAACTTCTGCTCTTTGTACATTTGGTAACAACTTGAATACTCTGTATTGTTTACAACAGGTAGTTGTGATTTGCTTTCAACTTCTGCTCTTTGTACATTTGGTAACAACGTAAGGGTACTCATGTGGTCACCTAATACAGTTGTGATTTGCTTTCAACTTCTGCTCTTTGTACATTTGGTAACAACAATGGGTGATGCATACATTCATACCATGCAGTTGTGATTTGCTTTCAACTTCTGCTCTTTGTACATTTGGTAACAACCGTTTATTTGATATAAGAGAGTCTGGTTGGTTGTGATTTGCTTTCAACTTCTGCTCTTTGTACATTTGGTAACAACAGTTTACGGCCAAAGGCAATACCAGTAAGGGTTTACCAATAAATGTACAGAGCAAAAAATCATTAAAATGCCCCGGATGCATGTTGCTCCGGGGCATTTTTTGTATCCTGTTGCACTAAAATAGTTCCAATTGCTGGGGAATATTACCGGTTTCGGCAACTTTTTGGCCATGAAATATCTCCATCATGCCAAATTGTTTATCGGTTACCGTCATAATACCAACCTTGCCTTTTTCAGGCAATATTTTTTTTACCCGGTTTACATGTACCTGTGCATTTTCCATACTGGCGCTGTGCCGCAGGTAAAGGCTAAACTGAAACATAGCAAAACCGTCGGCCATTATTTTCTTTCTAAAGTCGCCGGCAACCTTCCGTTCTTTTTTGGTTTCGGTTGGCAGGTCGTAAAATACAAGTACCCACATAATGCGGTATGCGTTTAGGCGTTCGCTTTTCACTGAGTTTCTGCCGTTCAGGCGTTTGTGTTGAATATAGTTTAAGCCACTAAAGGCACAATTCTTTTTAAAATGCAAGTTTGTTACTTTATCCTCCGTAAGTTATTCCAATTTTTTTGGGATGCATCAGGGGGCCATTTCCGGCAGCAGCAGTTTGCGCTGCTCGCCTGCATAGCATTTTGCTAATGACACTGCTGTACGCTGCATGGCCACCATCAGGGGGCTTTTGTCCCCATCAAGCAATACATCCAGCGACGGTATTTTAAGCAATTCCACTTTTAACTCCTGGGTTAAAGTTGCCACTGCAGATGTATTGTCAATAATGGTGCGTACCACCATGTCCACATAAGGCCGGTAGGGCTCCATCATATCATCTGCCAGGCAGTAGGCATTATAACGGTTGCGGTGAAAAATGCCCAACGTTGGCAGCAAGCCTGCCCCGGTAATAGCCCTTGCCATGCCAGCCCTTACAATGGCATAACCATAATTTAATAAATTATTTGGCGGTGTACCCTCCCGTTTCCTGTAAAAATTCCACGAAGCTGGAAAAAGATTTTGCCAGTAATGCGCCGCAGCTACGGCTTCGTTATTGCCTTCGTCACCACTTCTTACACTGGCCGCCAGGCTGGTAAGCAGGTTGTATTTGCCTTCCCATTTTTTTATTATGGCGGCCTGGTTGCTGATCTTTGCTTTTACTGTTTGCTGCCACAGTTGTTTTTTTAATGGTTCGCTGGCATCTATCTGTGCCCGGAACCTTTCACTCTGCAGCGTATTACTTTCTAATGGCATCAGCAGTCCGGTAGGGTGGTGGGTATCATTGCAGGTTACCACTGCAACATTGCTCTCTGCCAGTTTATTCAATAAATAATGCGTAAGACTTATTTGCTGGTGTTCCAGCACCAGCATACCAAGATCTTCTATGGGTACGCTTTTATCCGGCTTATCTTCCATGCCTTTTATGTGGCGGTAACTTACTATCATCTGCTCATTGCTGAACTTTAAGAAGCAGGCAGTTTCAATGCAGATAGTGCGTTTAATCATTTGGAATAATTGGTGTGAGTTCTGTTATTTTGGAAATGTATTTTTCTTTCCACATTACAATTTCTGATTAAAGATTTCCAGTACCAAATTTTAGTCATTGTTGTACCCACTGCTAAATTTTCAATTGCAGATGTTTTAAAGTGAAACATTCGCCTTATTTTTCTCGGCATAATCAAATAAAATATTGCAAGGGAATAAATTTTGAAAGGATTTAGTTGGTGCATATTCGTATAGTTTAGAATTTCCAAATTATTTGTCCATCTGGTTTTATATCAAAGTGTTTATGTTCAATTGCCATATTTAAAGAGCCTTGACTTAATCTTAACTTAGGGATTGGACTATTAAAATCTAATGCTGAAGCTCCGGTAGCAGGGAGATTCAACCGTTTCATTTCTTTTGCTATATCATCTTCTTTCATCGAATTTATATGGTGCTTGAAAGAAATTTTACCATCTTCAAATTTCACAATCACATAAAGTCTCTTGCCCAAATTAGTTTCGTCAATCGTTTTTAGTTCTTTGATTTCGTTTTGATAGAAAAATACTTTTTGGCCAGACTGCAAGGCAGCCAATAATGGGATTAAATGGGTCGCCTTTTTTATAGTCTTTTCAAAATTTACTGGCACCGCCTCATTAATACTTGTAATTCCTTTATTACCTGAGATATCTAAAATGGAATAAGTTTGAAGTTCACGAATAATTTTATCTTCAATCACAGCCTGATATAATGCACAGACAACCGTTTCTCCATTTTGAGCATAGTATTGATTTTTGTAAGGCTTGTTAGACAGGAAAGCTTTTCTTAAACGTATAGTCGCTGGGTTTGCAACAAATCCGCCACCACCGCCTTTCACTTTACATCTAATATGACGTAAGGGATTTATTGAATTTCCATTCTTATCTTCTTTTTTACCAAATGCCCAAATAGGTTTTAAAATTTCTTTTGCAAAATCCTGGTTGGCCAAAGTTTTTTGTAAATAATGCCTAAGATTAGGGTCAATAATTATTGCCAAATCCTCGTAAGTATTTAAGTCTGTAATAAATATTTTTTTAGAGATGAAAATATCATCGCCCCTTTTTTCATTTTGCTGGAAGATGAAATTTCCATTTCCATCATTTACTGGAATAAACTTATCGTTTTTAAACTCATATTCAGGCTGTTTAATTGCGGCATAAAAACTATCAGCATGTAATTGCCCTCTAATAGTATCGCCTTGTGCTTTTTTAAATTGTTTTAAAGCAATTGGAATATTATTTCCTTGCTCATCTTTGATTAACTCTCCTAAATGATTTCTTTTAAAAATTAACTCACCCTTTTCATCCTTTTTATAAAGAATATTACCTTCCTTGTCAGTTTGATAAATTGTTTTTTTATTTACAATAAGGGGGGTTTTATTTCCTCTTGCTCGTTGATATTTTACTGTAGTAGTAAGCGTTCTATGTTGTGCCTGATAATTATTTAGTACTTCATTTTCTATACCTAAAATATATTGCTGATTAAAGTTGTCCCAATTTCTTGGCTTGCTGTGATAGTTGAGATTTTTTTCTTTTGCTGCATAGTACTCCTTTCTTATAAAGTCCCGGATACTTGCTGGCGGAATTAATGTAAGCACTGCTGCATCAATTGCATGATGGCTATGTTTGGTTCTTTCTTTTCCTTCAAAGCGTTCTTGTATTTTGTAGATTTTTCTAAAGTCGGCTGTAATGATACCCTTTTGCGGTTCTACTTTTTTAAATACTGTTTTCAAATAGGGCAAAGCATACTTAGTAATGATTTGCGTATCGGTCAATTGTTGCCTGCGAAATTGATTGGTTACTTCCTCAATGGTAAATGTTTCATACTTTTTCTTCCAATAAGTAAGGTGCATTTTGTAATAATGCCTGTCTTGTACCTGTTTGTCTTTGCCATCTTTTGTTACTGCCTTTTTAGCCCCTGCATAGGTAGCTTCATGCTTGTCTTTAAAACCCATGTACTTGGCATACATAAATTTTATGTTGTGTAGTATTAATTCATAATTGTCTTTCCATTGTGTAGGAAAACGTTTTGCCTTTTTGGCGTTGCAAGCTGGGTGGGCAATGGTAAGGTTAAAGAGTTCGCTGCATTGCGATTGACCTTCGGGTATGGTATGTTCTATTTGTGCAGTTCCATTCATTACATCCGTACATTCAATTGGATGGTTGCAATACATACATCTTTTATTCTGCTCTTCCCACAGCTCATATCTGTCAATCATTTCAGAGCTAATACTTTTGTTGGTATTCCCGTTTTGATTAAAATATTCTGTTACTAATTTTTTATAGTCATCCCGTAATGTTGCTCTGTCGCTTTGATAGCGTTTAATGGCTTTCCGGGTATTGGTATCGTTCAGCTCTCTCGCAATTTCTACAACTATTTTGGTGTGGACATTTATTTTTTTCTCCTGTAGTAAATAGTTAAGAAGCTTTTTCAGATACTGCAATGTCTTCATTGCCATCGGGTTTTTAAAACCCCGGCTAATAGGGTTGGGGTCGCCTAAGAAAAGTATTTCCTTACCACGTTCATCTATGTATATCACTCCATCTTTATCTGCCTTAATATTGGCAGGTGAGTACACTTCTTGTTCAGAAGGGTGCCATAAATATTTATTAATTCTTTCTTCCGATATACTGTATTTATCTTTTAGTAATCCAATGATCTTTTCTTCAATACGGTACAGTTTAAAAAATTGTTTGCCTTTGTCCATACCCATGGGCTGGCGTAAATAACTTTGATACAAAATTGTTACATCATCTACAAATTGAGTTTGTTGTTCTTTAGTTTTTTTATCCCAATTTTTTGATTTGAAATTGTCTTTTATTTTATCATTTATATCTTTCAAGTCTAAGTCGTCTAACAAGTAACCTTCTCCCATATTCATTCTATCCCTTTCGTTCATCCTGTCGGATATTAAACCATTTACAATGCCATAAATTTCTTTATCGGCTTTGTGATTTTCCAATATACCAGCATATTCATACCTTAATTGTTCAATAGTAGCTTCATCTAATTTCTTTCCAAAAATACTTTTCAGGTTGGCTACAAATACGGCATGTGAGTATAACATGCCTTTTTTGAGATAAGGCAATATAGTTTTAATGGTAGCTGCTGAAAGTGAAGCGTAACCATTGTTAAGCCTAATACTATCAAAATCTTTGGGATCGAAAATTATATCCGGAAAGTGCTTTTGTAAAATCGGAATTAATCTGTCGCCTAAATCAGCAGTTTGCTGTTTAGTTATCGTAGCATCAAATTTTAAATGCCACAAATCTTCTACTCTTAAATAGTTGCCGGACTTCTCTTTGCCTTCAAGCGTTTCATCCCATCGTAATAATTTTCTCCAACCTTCTCCAATTATTTTTTCTATTTTGTTTAAGAGGACGTTAGCCTTATATTTTTTACCTTCATTTTCTTCATCTAATTCCATATCAAATTTTGATAAGATTGTACCGCCTGCTTCTTCAATTTTAGTTTTTAGCCCCTTGGTTTTATTTCCCTTTTTATCTTCTTTATTTGAGTAATAAAAATCTGTTGCTTTGTTAAACATTGGGAAAATAACATCTTCTAAAAAGATTGTTTTTTCAATCCCTTGCGGCGGCTCTATTTTCAAATTATTAATATCTACCCAAGTTCTAAACTCCTCATATAGAGGGTGACTTAACGGAATTCTTTTTTTACCAGCTTTATAATAAATACCAGATTTGCTTTTTAATGGTCTATCCAATGTGCAATAACCTACAAGTCCCTTTTGGCTTCTCAATGGCCTTTGCCAGGTAATAGCTTTCTTTATTGTTTGGCAGAATTCACTTTGTAAATCAAACCCTAAGTTTTCAAAAATTGCATCTATCTCATTTTCAAAATAATGGCGATAAGTGAATCTGTTTCTAATTCTATTGTGGTTAATAGCTTCTAACTCATTATTCTTTTGCCCCCAATACAAAGTAGCCCCTAATGTTTTGTATTGTTCTTTTATAAGTTGGTCAATTACTTTTATGCCAACTACTTCAATAGTTTTAGTCTGTGCGTTTTTTCTTCCTTCTTCAATCAATTTTGTTTCTTCTGCATCACCACTGTTAAAGAACCCTCGGCGTTGTACCAGTTGATAGAATATCCTGCCTAATAATTGCTTATTTTCTTTAAAATGCTTTTTGTGTTCATCATTTTCACTTACAGCAAGCCACCTAAAGGCATAGCAGTTATCGTATTTGCTTAAACCATATTGTTCAAAATCTGGTTTACCATCTCCATTAAAATCAAATCTTAACCAATCAATAAACTTTTTTCGCTGTGGGTATTTTCTGCCAACTCCTTTTTTGTAATGCCTCCATTCATTTAATTCATCGAGAGTTAAGGGGCACATTTCGCTTTTAATCAAACATTCTAATAACTCCCATTTTCTATATTTCTCAGCCTGATAGTTTCTTCGTTTCCCTCTTGCTTCTGTTCTTTTCTGCACCATAGGATGTTCTCCACTTTTATCTTCTGCTACTCCTTTATCAAAAGTCAATACGCCCTTGTCAACAATCTGATTTTCTAATTCATTATCAACTACTCTTATTGCCCATCCAATAGAATTTGTTCCCAAGTCAATTCCAATAATTTTTTCCATATTGCTATTTATTTAAAGTTCATTACTATATTTGAATCTGAAAGCTTATCACAATAAGGCTATAAGCCGAAGATTATTCTTAAACCCTGCGTACTCCGTGGGGCTTTTTGTTGATTAGGATTTTAAAGTTACTTCAACCAGACAATAGCTATTAGAATATTTGCAAATCCAAAATGCATTGTAGTTATTCCGGTAAACATACTTTATAATTCCAAACAAAATATACCCCTTTTAGGGTATATCGGGCAACTGCTACATACCGCTGCCGCACTTACGCTCCTACATCTGTGTTTATGTATTACTGGCTAATCAATCAAAAAAAAGAGGATTTTAAAAAGCGGGATAAACCTGCACTGAAAGTAGTCATTTAATAAACACAACAAACATTACCGGCCATTATTTATTAACCAACAGCCTTTTTTAATTGCTTAAAAAAAATAATTCAGCGCAGGTTAAAATGTTGGAAGATGCTGGCAATCCGCAGCTGTTACCGGCACAGCGTTACCACTATTATCCCGGCCATCTTTGTGCAGCAGCAGCTGTTGCTTTGCAATTAGTAACTGCATCTGCTACTGCAAAAATTTTTTACCAGCAGGCAGGTGCCAGTACCAATAACAAAGCAAGTAAACACACCAGGCAAATACTCCTTTGCATATTTTAAAACAGGTAAAGGAAAACAAGAAACTACCAGTTGGGTAACTGGCAAATATGGCAACTGCAATTTGAAAATAGACAGAACACCATTGTAAAACAGGTTAAACATCCTTATGTAATTGATAAAACATCATTGTGTAATTGGCAAAATATCATTGTGTAATTGGTAAAACACCATGGTGTAAAAGGTAAAACATAGTGATGTAATTGCTAAAACACAATTGTGTGAGAGGCAAAACACAGTTGTGTAATTGGTAAAACACCGTTGTGTAACAGGTAAAACACAATGATATAATTAGTAAAACACAATTGTGCAGAAGGCAAAACACCAGTGTGTAAAAGGCAAAACACAATTGTGCAGAAGGCAAAACACCATTGTGTAAAAGGCAAAACACCATTGTGTAAAAGGCAAAACACCATTGTGTAAAAAAAAAGCAGTGCAGGAAAACACTTTTTAAACAGTAATAATACCGTCTTTTCCAGATGTATAAACAAAAAAATATATTTATAAACTGCAATCCGGCAGGTAGTATTATTATGATGATATTGCTGCATGCTTGCTGTTAACCATTCAATTACAGGGATAAGCACAGCCAGCAAAATAAATAAAAAAACGTACTGTTAGCGTACCAGGCAATGGCTGCATACAGTTATATGTATCTGTTATTATTTTTTACAATGCCATTTAGGCCCTTTTTTCCATAAAAAATGCTCCCTGCAGGCATGGTTTTATGCCACCATTAAAAAATATTTAAACTTTTTTTGATTTTTTTTTTTGAAGTTTTTTATAAGCTGTTTTCAACTGCTCAACATATCACGTAAATCCGCTGCAGGCACTGGTTTTGCCAATACCGGCTGGTTGTTATACTACATCTTTTTTATGGGCTTATAACTCTTGTAAAGCAATGCCAAAGGCACTATGCAAATAATAAAAATATAACAGTGCCGTTATATTCACAAACAATTAACAAAATTATTTACAAACCAAACATCCATTAATTATGAAAAAGGTATTATTTAATTTCACCAGACTCAGTGCAACCAAATTACTGGCAAAAGGCCGTGTAGTGTACAGCGGTATGAATGGCAATGCGTACTTTCCTGATGCTGACCCGGCCATGCCTGCATTTTTGCTGCAACTGAACGGACTGGAAGTGGCCATGACAAATGCCACAGCTGGTGGTCCGCAGGCAAAGGCCATTAAAAACCAGCTACTGAAAGAAGTGAAAGACGCCATGCGCAAGCTGGCCATGTATGTAAATGTTACCAGCAACGGTAATGTGGTAATGCTTACTTCCAGCGGGTTTACCGTAGCCAAAGATCCGGCACCGGTGGAAGTGGCAATTCCTGTAATTACGGCCATTTTCCAGGGAAAAAATCCCGGCGAGATGGGGGTGAGGATAAAGAGCGAGGGAAGCAAAAATTTTATGTACCAGTGGGCAGCTGACACCGGGGAGGGCGAACTTGTATGGGAAAAGCTCCCGAGTATAAAAAAGAATTTCCTGTTTAAAGACCTTAAGCAGGGAGTAAAATACCAGTTTTGTGTAGTGGCTGTTAGCAGCGACGATCAGCAGGTTATAAGTGCAAGTGTTGCCCAGTATGTGCTGCAGCGGAACTAATTTAATGCGTTTTAATTATTTAGTCCCCAGCCTTTACCTGAACTGTTCCCATAGTTTTTTTTGTAGAAAATAGAAGCCAGATGGCCGCAATTATTGCGGTCATTTGTTTTTGTAAAAGGTTGCTGCCAGCAGGCAAACCGCTACAAGAAAAGAAAACTGTATGCACACAACGTAACCTGCTGAGCCATCGCACAAGTTTTTTAAATAAGTTGCCAGCAGTTAATAACCTGCATCTGCACACAAGAAAACTCTGCTGCTTTTCAACGCATCATTCCTCCAGCAAACAGTAACCCCCATCCGGCCATTCAACATACATCATACACTTACAGGCACTTGCCCTGGCTACTCTCCCTTAGGAAAGGCGGGGGTGAGGTCTACGGCAAAGCTACCCCCATTAACTGTAGCCTAACAATTGATTTTGCAACAGATGATTAAAAATCAGTTCCTTGCAGCAGATAATCTAAAGCAGGGCTACTGCTTCATTAATCACAAATTAAAACAGCTTGTATGTTCGATCAAATTTTAGAACTGGTAAAAGAACACTTTAACAACAACCCGGAAGCTGCAGCTGCAATACCAGCCGGCCAGCAGGATGCAGTACACCAGGAAATAGCCACACATATTGCCAATACGGTGGCTGCTAACAACGCTGCCTCAAACAGTGGCTTTGGTGGTATTTTGTCGAGCCTGGAAAACAGTATTGCCGGCGGCGGACCAGTAGTAAGTGCTATTGAGGGCGGTTTAATAAACAGCCTTACCACTAAGTTTGGCCTCCCGCCTTCTATTACCGGCGCCATCTCTGGTGCATTGCCGGGGATATTGCAAAAGTTTGCCAATAAAAATAATTAGGACTTTAACCCAGATTTTGCAGTTGAAAATCTATTGCGGCTTCCAACTACTTCACAGCTAAGCATTTAAGAATATTTTTTGATTTCAAAATAGTTCACTATTTTCTCAGCCAAAAAATAACCTGAAACACTTATCTATGTTGTATTTGAAACCCTCATAACGATTTCAACTGCAAAATCTGGGTTTAACTGCCTGCAGCATTTTTACCAGCGATAATATTGTGCTGGTGAAAATGTTTTATAAACCGTATAGTTCTACATTTTTTATTAACCTGCTTTTTTGCAATTTTGAAAGCATTGAGAAGTATACCATTGAAATCATTCAACGGCAAAATTTAGCCTGTTGCACATATACAGTTGGTGTAAGCAGGCATTCATGTTGCATGAACAGCAGGTCGTTCAATTCGTTAGTTAATAATCCTGCAAAGCAGTAATACAATTTGCAGATGGCAGGCATTTAATGCAGGATATTGCAGCATGGTAAAACAAAGTTGTTAGCTGTCTTTCAACAGCCTGCGGCGCAGCAGTTCTGCTTTTAGTTTGGAGACTATTTTTTGCCCGTTAATATCTTTTTCAAGACTTTCATTCGCTTCAGTTTCAGACCAGGCTATCATATTGATATTGCCGTTGACCTTTATATACCTCAGCACGTAGCGCCCTTCCGCAGTGATGGAATCAATCTCCACATTTTTACCCAAATAAAAAGTCTGTATGTCTTTCATTAATTAGATTTTGTACAAGTTAGTTTGTTTTAACCCAGATTTTGCAGTTGAGATCGTTATGAGGGTTTCAAATACAAGACAGATAAGTGTTTCGGGTTATTTTTTGGCTGAAGAAATAGTGATCTATTTTGAAGTCAAAAAATGTTCTGAAATACTTAACTGTGCAGTAGTTGGAAGCCGCAATAGATTTTCAACTGCAAAATCTGGGTTTAACTAAGGATACTGCCTTTTATTTATAGTGATGATTTCATCCTGCTAAAACAACATTTTAAGCTCAAAGCCTCTACAACCCTGTATTTTGTAATGCACTTAATAAGATTTCACTTCCCTATAGACGTAGTTTACAATAACTTAACATGGTTACTTAAAACTTGATGTTTAGTTCATGCTGAAAGAAATATTATCCTTTAATCTTGTAAAATATGTGGTAATAAGCTGGCAAGCTCAAGCAAGGCTGGTGAGTAGCCGCATAACACAATGTTAACATTGGGCTGTTAAAAAGAAGGATCGTTCTGCACAAATCCTGCATCTTCAAGAAGATCAATCATTTGAAAAACTTTTCAATGAATATGAATTGTTACCCCCTCAAAAATAGCAGCCTTGTCATATTGTTCTTCTTTTCTCACTTGGTAGTTAATGGTCAACATTTATTTGAAATAGCCGGTAGCATAACTGACTCTGCCAATAATACCATTGCCGGCGCATCTGTACGCCTTACCGGAGGAAATGCAGGTACAATAACCAAAGCAGATGGATCTTTTAGCATTCGTACCAGCAAATGGAGTGATACACTAAAAATCAGCAATGCCGGGTTTCAAGACCGTTCTGTTGTACTGCACAAGGACCATACTACCGGGCTTAGTTTCCGGTTAACTACACACCTCTCTTTATTAGATGATATCGTTATCAACCTTGCCACAGCAGACAAAGAGCCAGGCAGGCGTTTTATGAAAAAAGTGATTGCAGCAAAAAAGTTAAATGATCCCAACCGCTTTAAAAACTACAGCTACAGCCAGTACAGCCGGCATGAAATTGACATTAATAACCTGGATACTGCACAAAAAAACAACAAGGGTTTAAAAAATTTAACGGTCAATATTTACAGGGGAGGAGATAGTTTGAATGCCAGCAGCACAATACTGCCCATTTATTTTTCAGAAACGCTCTCTAATAAATACCATAATATTTTGCCTGCAATAGAAAAGGAAAATGTACTGGCAAAAAAAAGGCTCGGTCTGCAAACAGATGGCCTGTTGCAGAAACTTGACAAATTCAATTTTAATTTTAATATTTACGATGACTGGCTGCCTGTTTTTAGCCAAACCTATGCCAGCCCTTTAAGCAATACGGCTTTTAATTACTACAATTTTTATTTTAACGACAGCACCATTGTAAATGGCAAAAAGCAGTACCATATTCATTTTGCCCCTAGGCAGAAATTTGAGCGGGCCTTTACTGGTTCATTATGGATCAATGACAGCACTTACTCTATAAGTAAAATAGATATGCGGCTTACAAAAACGGCTAACCTGAATTTTGTAAGTGATATACATTATGCAGAGACTTACAAACTTAGTTTTGATTCAGCTACCAGTAAGTTGGAATATATGCCGTTTAAATACAGCTCAAAAATTGATTTTGAAACCGGGGCAGCGCTGGTGGGTATACCGGTAAAACCAAATGAAAAATCATTGCGGCTAACGGCGGTAAATACCACGGTTATCAGCAATCTTAAATTTAATGTGGACGCACCCAACGACAGTGGTTTTATAAGAATGAATACCGAAGCAACCACGGAATGGGAAAAAGATGCAACCTATTGGAAACTGCACCGGCCGGATACGCTTACAAGGCATGAAAAAGATATTTATATTATGGTAGATTCTTTACAAAAAAATACCGGCTATAAACGTAAAACAAAACTTATCAATACCCTGGGAACAGGCTATTGGAATGTTGATAATAAGATTCTTATTGGTCCGCTCACCTCAGCACTCAGCACTACTTTAATGGAAGGCTTGCGGTCAAGAATTGGGTTTTCTACCTTGCCGTCAGTCAGCAAAAAAGTAAATATCAATACCTATATTGCTTACGGCACAAAAGATCACCTGTTAAAAGGTCATCTTGGTGTACAGTATTTATGGGATGCGGTAAAATGGAGCAAAACTTCTTTTAACTTAACCAGCGATTATAACTACCCGATAGAAAAAGAGGATGAACTGGATGATGATAATCTTTTAACTAGTATGCTGCGGAAGAACATACCTGCAGTAAACATTTTTGTGCGTTCTTTTATTTTAAAACATGAGCAGTGCCTGAGTAAAAACTGGACTGCTAAAGCTTCTGCAGCCTACAAAGAACTATTGCCGGTTTTTCCTTTTACTTATCACCCGCTGGATAAATTTGATAAACCAATTGACAGCATTAGCCAGCGGAAGTTGCCGGTGGCTGAATTCACGGCTGGCCTGCGTTTTACAAAAGGGCAGCGAACATCCATATTTAATTACAACCTGGTAAAGCTGAATAATTTTAACCCTGTTGTTACAGCGAATTTTACGTATGGTTTTGAATTTGACAAAGCACAGTTTCACTACGAAAAACTGGATGTTGGCATTGAACAGAATTTAAGACTACCCCCAAAAGCAATTTTTTACTACCGCCTTACTGCCGGTAAAACACTTGGTACAGCTTCCTATTTATTACTGGATGTGCCGGGTGGCAATGAAACATATGTGGACAGCAAATATAATTTTAACACTATGCTCCCTTATGAATATGCAGCAGACCAATTTTTATCATTGCATACCAGGTTGTATACCGGTGGCATGCTGCTGGATAAAATTCCATTCCTTAACAAGATGGGATTAAGGGAGCGCTGCTCTTTTAACATGTACATGGGCAGTATGAGCAGTGCAAATAAATTGTATAACAACAATGCATCCTTTGATGTTACAGGCAATAAGCCATTTATGGAAACAGGCATAGGGGTTGAAAACATATTTCACCTGCTGTCCCTGGATTATTTTTGGCGCCTTTCAAAAACTGCCAATGCAGGTGTTTCAAAGGGTGGCTTGTTTCTTGGAATGAGAGTTGAATTTTAATGTAACTGTTCATAACCTGCGCTTGCAGTTATGTAATTAGTTGCCATAATGGATACTGTTTTTTATTTACTGTTGCGGTAAATACATGATCTTATTTCCCATGGGGATAGTAGAAGGGCCTGTAATAGCTGTGATAGCAGGCTGGCTGTGTACCATGGGCATTTTTAATCCTGTATATGTTTATCTCATTATTGTGGCTGGAGATGCTGTTGGCGACTCACTTGTGTACCTGCTTGGCAGGTGGAGTAAATCAAAATCAGCATCGAAATACCTGAAGAAGATTAACAGGCTATTTGGTTTAAATACAGCCAGTATTGCAAATACTAAGATTTTTTTTGAAACAAATCCATTTAAAACAATTGCATTATCAAAGATCATTTTAGGTATTGGGGTGGCAGGTATTTTCATGGCAGGTAATGCACGTATTCCTTACCGCAAATTTATTGGCATCTGCTTATTTACTTCTGCCATGCAATATATTGTGTACATCAGCATCGGCGTATTTTTCGGGCAGGCTTACCTGCAGATCAATCATTACCTCAATTATTTTGCTACTTTCTCCCTGCTGGCAGCGCTGGCGGTTATCCTTTTTTTTCTGCTTAAATCACAATACAATAAACTCAAAAAATTATGAGAATCCTCTTTGTTTCCGACACATATTACCCCCACCTGAACGGCGTATATTATTTTGTTTGCAGGCTTGGGCCTTTGCTGCAGCAAAACGGGCATGAGGTAATAGTAATTGCACCTTCTGAAACCGCCGGTTCAACCAAAAAAAAGATTGACGGTATTGATGTGTATGGAATGCCTTCCTTACCACTGTTGTATTATCCAAGACTTCGTTTCCCGGTGTCTTTTGGTCTTAAATCTAAAATCAGGCAGCTTGTAAATGAATTCCGCCCCGATGTTATACATATACAGGATCATTTTGTATTATCAAAAGCCATGGTTGCAGTAAATAAAAAACTAAATATTCCGCTTGTTGCCACCAATCATTTTATGCCTGAAAACCTAACGGCGCTGTTTAAAAATAAGACTTTAAAAAAGCTTATTGAACAATCAATGTGGTCCCGGTTTACTTGCGTATTTAACCAGGCAACTGTTGTAACAACACCTACAGAAACGGGAGCTTGCTTAATAAGGCCAAAACTTCAACGGGAAGTTAAAGCCATTTCAAGCGGGATTGACCTGGAGGAATTTAATCCCCTCGGGCAAAATGAGCGCATTAAACAAAAATACGGGCTGCCGGATAAGCCCATCCTGTTATTCGTTGGAAGGCTTGACCCTGAAAAACATGTTGATGAGATATTGCGTGCAGCGGCCATTGCATTGAAAAAGATTGATTTTTGTTTTGTGGTTGTAGGCAAGGGCGTTCAAAAAAAGATGTGGGAAAATCTTGCAGAAGAGCTGGCTATTACAGCTGATGTAAAGTTTACAGGTTTTGTACCGGATAAAGACCTGCCGCATTTTTATAAGTTAAGCCATTGCTTTATTATTGCCAGTACTGCCGAACTCTTAAGCCTGGCCGTCCTGCAGGCAATGGCTTCCGGCTTGCCTGTGGTAGCTGTAAAAGCAGGTGCATTGGTAGAACTGGTAGAAGATGGGGTGAATGGATTTCTTTACGAAACAGGAGCTATCAACAGTATTGTCCGGCATTTGGTAACCATTTTTACCCAGCACAAACTGCATCGTTCAATGGCTGAAAGAAGCCTGGAAATTAGTCAGCAGCATGATATACGGCAGACGGTTGTTTCTTTTGAAAGACTGTATGACAGTTGTATTAGAAAAGAGCACAAGTTGGTAAACCCAAAAATTACCCCTGAAAAAGCAACGATATCTATTCAAAAATAAAACATAGTTATCTTAGCAAAGGCAACGCAATATTGTTGCTTTTAATGCATTTTTAATGCTATAGATTTCAAGCTAATTTTATTGCATCCGGCTTTACAGGCCAGAAACGCACGTGTTACTGACAGGCTTAGTATCTTCAGCTTCGCCGGAAACCGCTACTCAGCAGGGCATTTGATTTAACTGTTGCCACAGCATAAATATTTTATCTTTAAGGTATGCCAGCAAAGCGGAACATAACATACGATAATGGTCTTTTATTTATAACTTTTAGTTGTTTCAATTGATGGGTTAAAATTGATATCGCTAACAGCTCTGCTAAATTTTATATTTGCGGCAAACAGGCTATTTACCCGGTGCTGAACTATGTGGAAATGGATAATATAAATTAGAGCAGCTTTTCAGGATAGCGCCGGGCCCACAGCTTCGCTGCAAAGCTTTTGCTGGAGATCCGGCTGGGAACTTTTAAGTTTTAAAGTAATGTTGGTGAGGAGAAAAAATTTATCAATCATCCCAGGGCCTATTATAATAATTATAATCTAAATATTAAAACATGAAACTATTTAAACTGAAAAATGAAGTACAAATAAGAAAAACTCATTTACTGTTTGTAATCATTATCTCATTTATACTTACACTTTTATTTAGCAACAATACTATGGCACAGGAAAAAAATCAAATGGTAAGATTGGCAAAAATTAAAGTTGACCCATTACAATTGGACAAATACAACAGTGCACTAAAAGAACAAATGACAACTGCTGTTCGTGTTGAACCGGGTGTTTTAACTTATTATGCCGTTGCAGACAAAAACGATCCTGCATACATCACAATACTGGAAATATACGCTGACACTGCTGCATACCAGTTACACATAACAACCGCTCACTTTAAGAAATACAATGAGACTGTAAAGAATATGGTTAAATCCTTAGAGCTTAATGATGTTAATCTAATTGGTTCAGCTAAAAAGCCTGACATGTAATTTGCAAAAAAGCAAATTCTTTTTTACGGAAATTGGTATCTTTTCCTGCCCTGGTTGGTGGCTCAATAACTTTTTATATTTAAGCCGTAAACAAAGGCAAAGAATTAAATCAACAAAAAAATCCCGGGCTATTTAACCCGGGATTTTCTGTTTTAAAAAAGATTATCAGGCGGCCTTTTTCGAAGGCATAGCCGCATGTTGTGCACATAACTTTCTTGTCATTTGCGTGGTTGCGGCACCGCAAGTGGGGCATTTACCGGGTTTGGTGCCGGTAGCTTTTACACAATGTTCGCAATAGTAAGTACCCAATTGTACCATATCTGTATTGTCTGCGGCACATTTACCGCCCTGCTTGCTGATAGCATAACATTTAGGACAAGCCCATGCAGCCGGGTTTTGTACTTGTTTGGATTTTACCATGTGATGCGTTGAGTCTTTAACAGGTGCCTGAGCAAAGCTGTAAGCAGCAACGAAAACAATGGCAAGCAGAAGGATCAATTTTTTCATATTTGTTTATATTATTTGTGTAAATGTAAGGAAGGAAGCAAAAGAAAATTATACTGATTTGTTAATCAATCCTTATTGACAGGCTGCAACAAGTAGTGTATTTTGTTGCTGTCAGCATTGGTTAGTGGCTGCCGGATTTTTTTGGGTTGCGGTCACCCATGCAGGCACAGGATTAATACATTACTAGCGTAAAAATTTTAAAGCCTGGTTGTAAACTTTATTATGTTGATTTTTTTGTTTTGTTATTGCATATTTTAGTATGGTATAAACACAGGAAATAAATTTAAAGATCTTTCACTAATCGCCAAAATTGCAGTAGTGTTGTCATTTTACAATACCTGGGTTATGTTTGAAGAATTTGTAATTGACCGGTTTGGGTATTGGCGCTACTTGCCGTTTTACAAAAAAGGAATTTTTTGTACCCGGGACATACTATTTATCCTGATTGTTTCAATGCTTATTTTTTTAATCAGCATTTTATTAAAAGCAACTGCTTTATTACAAATTGCAGTATTTGCATTTGCAGAAAATAGTTATTGAAACAGAAAGACTGTTCCACAACAAAAAAGACTGCTGACAAAATGCATTGTTTGAGCCGTGGTTAATAACTCACAAACTTTTTTACAATTCTTCCACATTTCTGCGAATGTTTGCAGCAATGTTACCGGTGTACTTTTTTATAATAGAAAGCATTCCAGTCACCTTCCGGCGGTGGTGCCCCGGCATAACATAGTATTGGCATAAGGTCGCAGTTATAATTATATTTAATGGTGGTACCCCCGGCACTGGTGCAGTTATGTGCACTCAGCATAGAAAAAATACTGCCGCCACCCACCGCATTGCGTGGCCATGGGTACATGCCATTGATGCTGGCAGCATAGAACGGCTGGTTGGCAAATTGAGGATAAAATGGGTTTGGCCTGCTATCGTAGTCATCATACGCCAGGCTATCATACAAAATAAAAGAGTTGGTTGCACTTAAGGTATGAAT
Organism: Ferruginibacter sp.; assembly: GCA_965247025.1. GTDB lineage: Bacteria > Bacteroidota > Bacteroidia > Chitinophagales > Chitinophagaceae > Ferruginibacter. The sequence goes on from OZ252000.1 coordinate 268,346, forward strand.
GCTCATGGTCTTAAGCAGGGTATCATTATCCGGGTAGTAAGTAAGCGCTGTACTTTTACCCAAGCCATACACATATATGGTAAACATTGCCACCACCTGGTTTTTATTGCTGTATACCAATGAGTCGTAACTGCTGATATAATAAGCATCACTGGTATCTGTTTCAAGGTTTCTCTTCCTGTAAATTTTGGATAACAAACCGGTATTGGAATATTTACAAACGCTTAGCTGTGTACTGGTTGAGGCTTTCCTTTCCAGGTACCAGACTTGTCCTTTTTCATTGTAATGGACAAAAGTACTGTCGTAATTGTAAGACCGGTAGTACGAGTACCAGTTGCTGTACCTTTTATGAATAGTATCGTAGGTAAAATTAACTTTAGTGCCATAATTGTCTTCCATCCGTATCAATATGCTAATAGAGTCGCTGGCATTTGGCGGACGGTTGATCACAAAGCTATAAGGCATCCTGAAACGCTTGCCGGCCATAATAGTAAAGCTGGCGCCGTATAAAATGGTTTGCTCAACATCCAGTAAACATTCACCATAACTTACCGGGTCAATAACAATAGCGTTGCCGGCAGTAAGTATTGCCGGGGGAATGCTGTTGTTACTCCAGTTGGTGGCATTACTCCAGTTTCCATTTCCTGTAAATGTATAAGTGGTTTGTGCCAAAGCAAAATGTATTGTAACGATACCCGTTAATATAAGCAACAGTATTTTTGTTTTCATACAAGCGGCAATATTATACAATACATTTTATATTCATTAGAACAGGTGACTTTTTTTGTGGTGGCAGGAAGGATTGCTTCATCATTTTACCTGCTAAATATTCCTGATTGCCTGTTCCTCAATCACCAATCTTTACCATTGTTAGTGGCTTAATTTTTTTTTATATGTTGTGTTGTGAACGCTGGCAAAGGGCATCAAAGTATAACTATTTTCCTTTTTACAGATGTTGAAACTTAATACTGCAGAGGATTGTATGTTTTGAGACTAAATTTCCATGTATCGAAATATGATTTGAGGCGTTCATAGTTTTTTGTGATAGTAATGTTGCAGATAATTCATCAAAAAGCTACAAAAATGAAAATTTTGCAACGCCTTACCAGACCTGTCCTGATGCCGAATTGGTGGCAGGATCTGCTCCTGCTGATACCAAGACTGGTTTGCGGCTACCTGTTAACCTCAAATTTCGGTGCTGCCAAATTTGGCCTGCCCTGGAGTCCGGCAGATAATAACCTTGGATTATTTGAAGTAGCCTTTTGGTTTCCTGCTGATGTGGCTGAGTATGGCGGCATCTTTAAAATATTCCCTGCTTTTTTTGCCTGGATGGGTGCATTTAGCGAAGCCGTAGGCGGCATCTTTTTACTGCTCGGTTTTCAAACAAGAATTTTTTCTATACTGATTTTATGCACTATGCTGGTGGCCATTTTTATTCAGCAAATGGGCAATGGTGCCTGGAATATGCTGCCGGCTGCCGGCTTTGCCTGGGTAAGCCTGTACTCCATAATAATAGGCAGCGGCAGGTTTGGCATTGATTATCTCATCTCTAAAAAATTCAAATAATGAAAACCTATTCAATCATTTTGGTAAGCCTGCTTCTGTTATCACTGGCAAACTGTGTGCAAAAAAGCTATACAAAAACGGTGGTGGTTACGCTGAAGGTTTGCAATCTTAAAGACATTAAAAGCGCAGGCATCCGTGGACAAGGAAAGCCGCTTAGCTGGGACAACGATTTTGAAATGAAACCTTTGGTAAAAGATTCGTTATATACCGCAACCATTACCGCCGTTACCGGTTACAAATTCGCTGAAATAAAATTTACAGTAAACGGTGATTTTGAATTAAAGGACAAGCCCAACCGCCGGGTAATATTTAGCAATAAAGACACTACTTATTACAATGCCGTATTTGATGCTGATAAATAAAAAATCACTCATTTATAAACCATAAAATCTAACACATGCGTTCTTTATTTTTAATGCTGCTGTTGTGCAGCGCTATCTTCAGCAACTGTTCTTCTTCACATGGCATCACCAATATTCAGCCTAAAAGCGGCACTATTGAAATTTCTGCAAAGGGAGAATTTAAGATTTGGAAAGATATAAAGCATGGCAGCTTTACTGCAATGCTTAGCAATGCATCACCCAATCAATCTGTGGAACTGTACAAAGTAAACAGTGAGGGTAACGAAAAATGGATACGCCCCTCATTGCTTGCCAATAGGCGCCAGGAAGTAACTATACCTGCTGACGGGCATTTATTTATTAAGAATTTTAATGCCAATGCATTTACCATTACTTATAAAATTGCAGATTAATGAAACGTATATTTTCAGCTATTGTATTTTTTATTTGTAGCCATGCAACAGCACAGCAAACACTTACCATTGCCCAACAGCAGGAAGATTTCAGGATTTTTAAAACCAGTATGCAGGAAATGCATGCTGGTGTATATTGGTTTATTACACCTGAAAGGTTTAATGTTTTGTATGATTCTGTATATGCAACTTTACAAGACGATGAAGATGCAGAAAAATTTTATATTAAAGTGAGGTACTGCATGGCAGCGCTGCATCATGGGCATGATGGAGTTGAATGGACAAACCGCAAACCCGGCCTCAATTATAAAATGAATGCAATGCCTGCTGACAGAAAGCATTTGCCTTTTGTAATGGAATACCTTGGCGATAAATTATACGTACTCAATAATTGCAGCAGCAATAAAAAAATAATCAATGGCAGCCAAATAGTAAGCATCAATGGGAAAAAAATTGCCAGCCTGAATAAACAAATGCTGCAATACATTTTTGCTAATGGCCGCAACACTACCTTTAAATACAAGATGCTGGGTTTTTATTTTCAGTTTCATTACCTGTACCAGATGTTGCATCCCACAGACACTATTTATATGCTGGGTATCATTCCATATCAATCAAAAAAGAAAATAAATCTGTTGGCGAAAGCTGAATTGCCAAAAACCATTGCAGACAGGTATCAGCAGCAAACATGTAAATCAATTAATTTTTGGGATACATTGTTTGCATACAAACTGCTGGATAAGGCTAAAGGCATCGGCTACTGCAAGATGGAAACATTTTCTACCCAGCGTTTTGATAAAGACAGTATCAGACTGTTGAATGTACTAAAAAAAATGTTTGCGCAAATAAAAGCTGACAGTGTAAAAAGCCTGGTGGTGGATGTACGCAACAATGAAGGCGGCGATGATAGCTGGCAAACAGCCATCAGTTATTTCAGGCCAATTGAAGAAAATAAGGGTGGTGGCTTGGCTTATTTACAAAGTGATAAGTTTACACAAATACAGTACATTATACAAAATGACGACAACAGGCAATTGCTTCAGGTGTTTAAAGAGAGCCCCTATGCCCTGATAGATAAAACAACTGATGGCCGCTTTAAACTAAAGCCTGAATACACGGAGCATGATACCAGGGCAAAGCCGGTAATGCCGGATGCATTTAGAGGCGGTGTTTATCTTTTACAAAATGGATTAACATTTTCTGCTGGATTTGCATTTGCCGGTATGCTGAAAGAAAAGATTAAAAAAGACAATGGCTTTATAAAAGTAATTGGCGAAGACAATGGCGATGATATGGATGCAGGCGTAGGAAGTGGCGGCTGGAGTGTGGAGTTGATGTTGCCCAATAGTAAGATAAAACTGCAGATACCGATAACAGGCGGTGGCGATAAAGCTTACATTATTCCGCCGGTTCATTTTTTAGATTACAAAGTAATTCCTGCAATTACTGATAAATTAAATGACGTAGATACGGAACTTGAATTTGCGATGAAATTAATCAGCCCAAAAAACAAGTAAGACAATATAGCCGTGATAATGGTATGGTGCTACGGATGCTCCCGGCGTTTTTGAGGGTGCGTTTTATGTTTCATTGATGGCAGAAGAAATATTTTTTTCTATCCACTCTTTTGGGCTTTGCCCGGTAGCTTTTTTAAATGCCCGGTTAAAAGTAGCCTTGCTGTTAAATCCGCAATCGTAGGCAATAGCCAGGAGTGTTTGCGTTTTTTGTTCACCTGATTTTAGCTTTTGTTTCACCGCCTGGATGCGGTAATTATTTACAAAATCATTAAAATTAAGCTGGAACCCCTGGTTGATTACCCTGGAAATTACGGATGGGTTTGTGTTGAGTTGTTTAGCTGCCTGTGTAAGAGAAAGTTCGGCATTTTGAAAGGCTTTTTCATTTTCCAGGAGCCATTTTATTTTTGGTTTCCATTCTGTGAGTAAGATACTGTCTCCTGTTTTTGGTGCTTGCACAGTTGCTGTTTCAATTATTTCTGCCTCTTCTATTAAATTATTTCTGCCAGTTTCCATAGCGGAATATTGCAACAATAATGAAGGCTTATAACCAAGCAGGTTTAATTTAAACGGAATCTTTGTTATAATAGCATTGGAATAGCCGGTTATGGCGATATAATAAAATACAACGGCGAAGCAAAAGAAGAACCACCAGCTTCCAGCATAACTATTAAGTGCCGGAAATATTTTTGAAAAAATTTCAAAACCGATATGCAGCAATTGCATCAGTAAAAATGCCAGCAAAAAATTTTTTATCCAGCGGAACAAAACAGTGTCTGCATAACTTACTACCTGCAACATTAGTTTTTTATACAAACTGTAATATCGCAGGCTGATAAAAAAATAAATAAGCATAGACAATAGACCAGAAGCCTGGTACCAGTAATCAAAATCCCTGTCTGTTTGATCTGCTAAAAAATAATAACGTTTTAAAATAAACTTGTCAGTTACAAACATGGTAAGGCTGTACAGCAAATACAAAATACCCGGCAATAAATGCAGCCATTCTTTTTTTCCAAACCTGAAAGAAGGATTGAGCAGGCTTTGTATATAAAAAAAAATTACCGGCCCTATTAAATACAACTGCTGCATGGGTACATAAAAAAGTACGTCCCGGTATGGCTGGCTATCGTACCAGCCTGCAAACCCAAGCATCCAGGGCGCTATAAATAAAGCACAAAGCAACAGGAAAAGAGAAAGCCATTTCTCTGGCCGGCTCTCATTAATCCTGCTTTTTCTTAAAAGCAAAATTGCATATACCAGGCCATGTACAAAAAAAATCAACAGCAGCGAACTATAGAAAGTAAATTCGAAAAGCATAGGATGTAAAATAAATAAAGCCGGTGATTTGTTGAAATCATGTTCTAGTTTTTATTTTCTATTTTGTTCAGATTTTTTGTGCTACCTGACTTTTTCCTTTTGTACTAAGAGCACAGGTATATAATAATCCTGCCAATCCATTTATCCTGTAAAGCCTGATGCGGACAATAAGGTCGCTGATAAACTTTGAATTTAAGTATTTATTTTGGGTTACAAGCTGACATAACACCGCCTTAAAAGGAAGCGCAAACTACTTTTTTAAAACACAGAATTTACAATTTCGGAATGATCTTCCCACAATCGTAAGTGGCATAAGTTTGCTCATCGGTTTTAATTGGAAAACCGCTGGTGTTGTAGGAATAGTTCATTACCAGGGTATTAGTAACAGGTTTGCCATTATTTGAATAAATAGTTCTGATTCGTTTCGTTATATTATTAGCATTGTAATCACCAAGATATATTTGCAAACTCCTGTTTAATGTAGCCGTGGCAGCCTTCGAGTCATAAGCTGTGTAGATATACACTGCTGTAATTTTACCACCTGTGTAGATGGTGGTTTTCATACAATTACCCTTTAAATTATACGTGTCTGTCCGCAGAAGTTTTTTATTCTTGGTCATAGCAGTTAACTGAAACTTACTATTGAATTGCATCGTACAGGAATCATCTATCTCAATATCGTTGTTTATTGAATAAGTAACGGCAACATTTGCCGCCATAGAATTTTTTGTGCCGGAAGGATATTTTAGCCTGGCTACTCTGTTGTTACCCTCTTTATCAAAGGACCTTATTGCAGTGAGATTATTGCTGCCGTCATAAGTAAATTCATAGTTATGCGGTATTGCTTTTGGCACTTTATCTTCATAACTGATTCCTGTTAGTTGTTTGCCATTATACTGGCAATCTCCCAGGGGGAACGTTAAAATGCCCATCGGGGTAAGCTGGTCATTTAGCCTGAATGTAACGACTTTGCATTTTTGCGGGAATTGGTCAACGGATAAATTGTTTAGTTTTCCTGTTGTTTCAGGTGTCATAAAAAGCATACATAGAAATGAAAGATATTTCATATAAAGGGGTTTAATTACTTGGTTTCTGTTGATAGCTTGCAACTATCACCTGCTGATTTCCTGCTACTTCTTAAAGATAAAGGTTGTCCTTCATACATCAAAGCACCAGAGCAATTTTAATATTCACATACTTTTGAGTTGCTGTTCCTTTTTGTTCTATTAGGCACCGAATTGTTACTCCAAAAAAAGCCCTGGCTATAATGCAGAGCTTAGGTTAATCAGTAAAAATCAAAACTTTTAAATACTTGTTTTTCGGTCAACTAGCGGTGTTGGGAAAGTTCTATCCGTCTATTTGTATTTTCACCAGGGCCCTATCAAGTAGCTTTAAAAACTTCCATAAATCTGAAAAATATCTACCATTGCCCGGATTGCAGCAGCCGGTTACAATCAAAACATTTGATTGAATAGTCTGGAAGACGACAGGAATTGTTTGCAAAAGCTGAGGACCAGCTAAGTTTAACATCTGCGCTTTTATAACTAATAATTGCCACAATCATTCTTCTACCCGGCTCTTAAAATCTTTTCCATCTTACGGCCTTTAGCCAGCTCATCTACCAGCTTGTCCAAATACCTTACCTGTTGCGTTAACGGATTTTCAATGGCTTCAATTCTGTACCCACAAATTAACCCGGTTATCAGCTGGGCATTTGGATTGATTGCAGCATGCTGAAAGAATTGTTGAAAATTTACTTTCTGTTCAACGAGCTGAACTAACTTTTTTTCATTGTATCCGGTAAGCCATTCAATTACCTTGTGTAGTTCTTCTTTTGTTCTTCCCTTTTTTTCAACCTTGGTAACATAAAGTGGATAGACAGAAGCAAAAGTCATTTTTGCAAAGCGTTCATCATGGTGGCTGGTGTCATTCATCGTTGTATTTTTTCAGTAAAATTATTCCAATATTTACAATTGCCCTGCGTATCTATCATTTACAAACACGTATCTGAAGAGCAGCAGTGCTCCAAATGCCTTATGTTTAATATCGATCCGGGACTATTCAACATAAGCTTATAGATTGTTTGTGATAACATTATTAGCAGAATTGGTAATCGTCCTAAAATTCAATTTTATAAAATAATAAAAGGTAGCTATTAAACGGCTCACCTTTACTCTGTAAAATAAAGTTGGCTGTGAATACTGTTTTGCCGGCGAACTAATACATCACTAAAAAGTTTTATAAAGGCCTCACATTTCCCTCAATATCTGTAGCAGGTGCACCAGTGTTGGTGCCTGTGTTGATTGCCGGTGAGACTGACTCCATATGCAGATCTGAAGCGCTGACAAATAATGTATCCGCATCCAGGTTGCCGGTACCGGTGTAGCCAACCTGTACAATCGAATAAGCAGCATTGGTGACCGCATTGCCAAAGCTTACATTATTAGTAACAATCTCGGTTCCTTCAACTCCCAAGAATATACTGTTTACGATGCTGTTAGTTGCTACAGGAAGATATGCATTGGTTTTCAGCCCAGCACCACTGGTGGCAAGGTTGCCCGAAAAACTGCTGTAAATTAAAGTAAGCGAGCATTGTTCTGGAAAATGGCCCCACCATTGTTACCCGAAAAAACGCAGTTGGTGAAACTGAGAGAAGCAAAATTGTTGTACATAGCACCACCCAAACTGCGGCCGAATTGCCAGAGAACCGTGATTTGAAAATGATGGGGTTCGACGATGGGTAGTTGTTGGTTGCGCCGCCGGATCCGGAACTCGTATTACAACTGAAGATAGAATTTGACAAAAGTGGATAACAACCGGAGTTGTTATGCAATCCGCCACCCTTGTGGTTGCCGGGTTGCTAATAAAACTACAGTTGGTTATACCTGGTGAAGTATTTTTGTAATTGAACATGTCACCGCTACGGTGCCAGCACTTCCGAGAGCAGCATTATTTTGAAAAGTACACCCGGTAATGCCAGGGGAAGACTGGCTGTTGTACATACCCCACCGCAATTCAGAGGACTGGTGGGCACAATATTACCGCCATTCGCATTGCCGCCAGTGATGGTAAACCCGTCGGGTATGGCAGTGCTGTTAAGCCCGTTGTTAAGGTTTTTCACCACGTTGTAACTGTTGTCGGCATTGCCTGCTCCTTCAATATCGCCGCTCAGGATGGATACATTGGTAACCGGGTTACGGTCATTGAGCGAAGTTTCGGTACCGTTAAAACCACCATAGATTGCAAGATTATTTTTCATTACAAATGAAATGCTACGGTGGGTAGTTGTAGTGGGGTTGTAGGTACCGGTTGCTACTCATATTTGGGTAATGCCGGGGCAGGTAGTAATAGCGTTTAATGCAGTTTTCAAATCTGTAAATGCATCAGCCCATGTTGTACCATTGTTTACTCCCGTTGCGGCAGCATTTACATAAACCCTGTTATTGGTATAGGAAGAACAAGGCACATCATCATCATCCGCTGCTGAATATGGTGATAGCAAGAAGAACTGCGGTAAGCACCTGAAAATCAACTACAGGTTTAACATCCCAACATGCACAAACCATTAATGCTTTATGCCGGCTATTATATTGATGGTGAGTGCCACTACAAATGTATTGAGGGCAAAAGAGAGGAGGGCATGGGCGAGAGAGGTTCGCCTTACTGAAGCAGAGTTGATCTCCACATCTGATACCTGGAAGGTCATGCCGATCACAAAAGAGAAATAGGCAAAATCCAGGTAGTCTGGCCGGGTGGTGCCGGGAAAATTTAAGGCTTCGTCATCTGGTGTATCATCTTTGCCATCAAAATAATACATGTGGGCATAATGAAAAGTAAAAATAGTATGCACCATTGCCCATGAGCCCAGCATACCGGTTACCGCTAACACAATAGACAAAGTAACCAATTCCTGGCTTTCATCTTTTGAAATGATCAGGAGCAACACGGTTGCCATACTTGCCACCGCAGCCACCAGTATGCTACCCAGCACAAATGCCTTGCTGCCGTCTTCTTTATTTGCCTGTCTTTTTATGTCGGCAACCGGCAGGGTGAAAAATACTATCCAGCTGATGGTGATGAAACCAATGGCAAATACATCCCACATTAAATTAATAGTGAGGATAGTATTTAAATGATACGAGCGGCTGACTGCAAAAGCCAAAAGTGCCATGATTACGCTGATAGATATACGCTGCAGCGGATGCAGTCTTAATAACAAGTTTCCGTTTTGCCTGTTTGCAGCCTTCATACCAATTAATATTTTCAGTAATAATTTTAGAGTGGAAATATACAGCAATTTTAAACCGCTGACGATAATTGAACTGCTGATTACCGGCACGTTAACCCAGACTAAAAAGGCGGCCGGCAATACGCCGGCCGCAAAAGGCTAAAACAGGTATCATTTTTAAAAAGAAAAAAGCGTGAACAGTAACGTTAAGGCTGACCTCCGCCACCGGCTGCACCATATACCTGGCCTGTGGCATAGCTTGCGTCACTTGCGGCGAGCTGCACATAAATGGAAGCCAGTTCTGCAGGCTGGCCGGGGCGGCCCATGGGGGTATTAACGCCAAATTGCTTCAGCTTATCCATGCTAGCTCCGCCGCTTACTTGCAAAGGCGTCCATATTGGGCCGGGAGCAACTCCGTTTACCCTAATACCTTTTGGCCCAAGCTGCTTGGCCAGCGATTTTACAAAATTGGTAGTGGCTGCTTTTGTTTGTGCATAATCATACAGGTTGGGCGAAGGATCATAAGCCTGCTCTGATGTGGTGCCGATAATAACCGCCCCCGGCTGAAGGTGCGGCATAGCTGCCTTAATGATCCAGAAAGGCGCATAAATATTCGTCTTCATCGTCCAGTCAAACTGCTCGGAGGTAATGTCAAGAATTGATTCATTTGTTTGCTGCCTGGCTGCGTTACTTACCACAATATCCAAACCTCCAAGTTGCTGTACTGCATCTGCCACAAGTTTTTTACAAAATGCTTCATCTCTCAGGTCTCCGGGTAAGGCAACGGCTTTTCTTCCCTCTGCTTTAATAAGAGCGATCACTTCTTTCGCATCATCTTCTTCAGTTAGAAAATAGTTGATGGCAACATCTGCTCCTTCTCTTGCATAAGCAATAGCAGCGGCCCTGCCCATACCAGAGTCACCGCCAGTAATGAGTGCTTTGCGTCCCTTTAAGCGGCCTGAGCCTTTATAACTTTTTTCTCCATGGTCAGGTTTTGGATCCATTTTACCTGCAAGCCCGGGCCAGGGCTGAGACTGTGCTGCAAAAGGCGGCTTTGGATATTTTGTTGTAGGGTCTTCCAGCGCTGGAGCCGATGCCTTAATACCCGGTGTGGCATTTGCCCGGGATACCGGTGCTAAAACGCCTGCAGCTATAGTTGCACCGATGCCGGCAATTACTTTTCTCCGGGTTAATGTGTTTTCATTTTCCATGTTGTATATATTTTAGATATACTTCCGGGATTCAGATTTTATGCCAGCAAAGACTTTAGTGCAGGTTGCCAAAAAAGTTAAACAGAAGTTTGATTGTTGTGGAATATTTTGCATCAACTACAGGTTTATGTTTGCGGCTGTGTAGCAATAACAACATTTACTTCACCACGTCCATATTAAGGTATGCAAATTTGGTAGGCATAAATGAAGGCAATCCTTTTATTTTATTATCATTCAGTTATTCCATAAAACTATGCGTACTAAGCCGCCTGTTATTTCGTTGTAACAGCAGCACCTTTGCTGAAAGTGGTGCAGAGGCAAGTTCATTTTACCAAACTGCAAATCCTTCAAACAAAAACCATACAATTGCTCAAAACTTCAAAAACTATTTACCTGCCCGGCCTTAACGGATTGAGAGCAATAGCCGCAATAGCTGTTGTGATATCACATACAACCCTTGCACTGGATGACTTTGGCCTTGACAATACGATTTTTGGAACAGATAACGAAGGGCATGCAAAAGGGCTATCACTGGCAGGTAACGGCGTTACTATTTTTTTTACACTGAGCGGATTTTTGATTACTTATTTGTTGCTGAAAGAGAAAGAATTGCGGCCGCTGAAAGTAAGCGACTTTTATATCAGGCGTTTGTTGAGGATATGGCCATTGTATTATTTATATTTTGCTGCCTGCCTGGCTACTACTGCCGTGTGGGGGCTTGCGGCAGAAAGATCTTCAATTCCATTCTATTTGTTGCTGGCTGCAAATATTCCATTTATCACTGGCAGTGCTTTGCCGTTTCTTGCACATTACTGGTCGCTGGGGGTGGAGGAACAGTTTTATTTGTTCTTTCCGCAACTGGCAAAATTATCCAATGCAAAACTGCTGAAAACAGCCTTGCTGCTGATTGCTGGTCTTCTTTCATTAAAAGGAATTTTCTGGATTTTAAAAAAGAGGTACGGATTTGATATTCCTTTCCAGGCAATAACGGTAACAAGGTTTCACATTATGCTGATCGGTGTTTGCGGAGCCATTCTTTATTATAATAATAACTGGAAATTCATGCAACTAGCCACACATAAGCTGACCCAACTAGCCTGCTGGTGTTGTATTTTGCTGATAACCATTAACAGGTTTCACGTTGCCTCTGTAATTGATGGTGAATTGATTGCTGCTATCGCTGTCTTTTTAATAATAGGGCAAATAACCAAAAAGAATAACATTATAAACCTGGAGAATAAGCTGTGTGATTTTACCGGTAAGATATCTTATGGTATGTATGTTATTCATCCCCTCATCATATTTTATTTTGCAAAAATAGCAGGCCATTTTAACCCACGGAATGTAACAAGCTACCTGTTTGTTTATATAGTAATATTGGCTGCAACAATATCGCTGGCTTATATTTCTTATGAGTTTTATGAGAAGCGCTTTCTGAAACTAAAAGCAAAATTCACTATTATAAAAAGTTCAGCTACAAGAGTTGAAACCACAGAAGCCTCAATTTCTAAAATGCCGTCCATCGTTTTGAATAACTGATTATCCTGATAAATTTACACCCCGTTAATCAGTCGCTGAAATTAGCTGAATTCATTTTTACCAGTTTACTATTCCACAATTATTTCATGCAACGTCTCGGTATCGTCCGGTGCTTTTACTTTACAATTGTAAATGCCTTTGGACAATTTTTGCGGCATTGCAACAGGTACCTGGGAGTTGCCGGGTGAAACGGAGATTTGCTTAGTAAATATTCGCCGGCCATTTCCAACAGCAGTTAAACTAATGGTGTATATTCCTTTTGGTTGGTTTAAAAATTGAAGGTTGATGGTATTGTTCTGCACAGGGTTTGGATAAACTGTAATTGCCGGAATAATAATACCAGTTTTAACCATCACAACTCCACTGTAAGTATTCTTACCACCCAGGTCAGTACTTTTGATGCGGTAAAAATTATTGCCTGCAGAAAATCTTGTGTCTGCAAAACTATAACTAACTGTGCTGTTGTTGTTGCCTGTTGCAAGAGTTGTGTTTATTGAGGTAAATCTTACCCCATCAAATCCGGTTTCAACTTCGTATTTCTCAATCCCTCTTTCTTTTTCCACCATCCAGTTTATTGTTATGATATTGTTTGTTTTATGGCCCTTAATACTCACAAAATTTACGTTGTGATTAGTAGGCTTGAAAATAATTTTAAATCTGTTATTGCTGGAAGAGGCAGTGTCGCTGGTGATGGAGAAATTAATTTTGCTTGATCCGTTCAGGCTGATTATAGTGTCTTTACCAAGGTATTTATCCACGAGTATTGCTTCCAGATCATGCGTATCCATATTGTTTGCAGTAAGCCTTAACTGGTAAGAACGCTGAGTTGATTTTGTAAGTTTTAGAAAAAGTGTATCCAGTTCTGTAACCGGCCTTCTTCGTTCAATAGCCAGATCAGTATTGCTTCTTGTCCAGGAAAAGTTTTCATTAACATTAGCAAACTTCACAGCGTCTTCCATATTTACGTCATTGCTGAAATTATCATTGAATTCCATTTTTGCGCCGTCTGCAAGCATGGTCGTACTATCGGCGTTTAGCAAGTATAATTCTGCATCAATACTCTCTTGAATACCAGCAGGCCTTCCACCCGTCAAAGCGATGCTATCATATTTATTTGCCTCATGAAATATGAGCGAGCCATAAGCATTTTTTATGGTCTGTACAAAAATTGCCTGTTGCGATGCAATTATTTTTGTTTGTTTGCCAGATGCGATTGACGTTGAATAGTTACCGTCATTATCAATATCATCAAGCACCGTGTAGCCGCCCACCTGGTTTAGGTTGGGATCCCAGGCATAAAAACGGTTGATGATATTTGTCTTTTCAAGGGCACCAAAATCTACCGGAGAAGCATAAGGATTACCTACTAATGTAAACTTACCAGCAGTATAGTCTGTATGCATTATTTGATTTCCCGTCTGGAGTTTGCCTGCACTGCTGAGTGTTGTTGCCGTGGCAGGTTGCGATGCACCAAAGGCAGACCTGTCTCCCTGTATAAAAATAAAATACCCGGCATTATCGCCGTTCCCTAAAGAGCCCGGCGAAACCGGCGCATAAGTAGTAGTAACGGGCACGAGTGCTTGTGTTGCTGTATCAAATAATTTAAGCGTGGAGTTACCTGAACCATCAAGCCCGTTACCGCCGGCTGGTCCTAAAATGAACGTTCCTGCACCTGGTAAACCAGACCTGTTATTTTGCCAGCTGCTAAAAATACTGTTTGAACTTGTAACCGGTGCCGTTATCAGCCTCCAGGCCTTTTTTGCAGGCACGTACCGTTGCACAACAAATTTTCCACCACGGGTATAGGCGAACTTTCCCTTAACACTTGAAACGGCCGCCGTGCCCGATGCATCGGATCTTAAAGTGATTAATTTGTCATCAAGATCAGCCGTTCCGCTTAAAGAAGACAACGTGCCTGTGAGGGTAAATGATTTGTTAATCACAATACCTGAATCTGTATTAAATGTTAAGTTCTTCATGGCGGTGATTGTGCCTGCGCCGGGAAAGTTTTGCCGTTGCACACCCGCTAAAATAATTGTGCCTGTATTACTCAGCGTCCCGCTGTTTTGACAAGAACCTTTTATAGTTAAGACGCCATTTATTTTTATGCTTGCACCGCTTCCCAAATACAAATCATTCACCGTTACCGAATCGTTTATTACCGGGTAATTCTTTAATCCTGCAGGCAGGGCAAGGTTTATTATTCCTGCAGGTACCATACCGCTGCACCAGTTGGCCGCATTTGTCCAGGTGCTATCTGTTGCTCCAGTCCACAAGCCACTTGTAAACTTAATGGTAACATCATCTGTAGAAGCCGGACAAATTGCATTGGTGACAGACCACCTCAGCACATATTTTTCTCCGGGTATTCCGTAAAAATCTGCAACATCGCTTGTTGAATCACTGAACCATCCGCCGGAACCACTTACAATGCTCCATGTACCCGTGCCCGATACAGGTGTATCGGCAGCAAGGGTTACAAATTCACCGCAAATTTCCTGGTCGGGTCCTGCATCGGCAGGTGTTGCTGGTTGTATAATCGTTACCGAAGCTAACCCCGTTTTATCAGATGATTGGGCTGCACAACCACTGGCATCTGCAAGGGTTACCACTGTGTAATCTGAGGATGCGGCAGGCGTTACTGTCACGGTTAAAGTATTATTATTACTTTGGTATGCAGTGCCGTTTGAAAGTGTTCCTGACCATGGAGCGGTTCCTGTAAAAATGAGATTGAGGAGACTGTTTTCCCCGGTACAAATAGTATTGGTTCCGTCAATAGCTGCTGTTGGATTCATTTTAGTTACCGCCACAGTTTTTATTATGCTGCAACTTCCATCGTTCAGCGTGCCTTTAATGTAGAAGATACCAGCCCCTGCAGACTGTGGAAGCGGAAGCAAGGTTGTGGCTGCTGCATTTGTCCAATAAGTGTAAATAAGTCCTGTATCTGAACCTTCGGTAATTGAAGGCATTGTGAGATCAGCAGTTGCAGGCAGGCATACCGCTGGCGGATTGCTGATGAGTACGTTCGGAGGTGTACAAATCTTTCGCTCTGCAAGTGAAATATCACCGAAGTTTCGTATGCCGGTGACTTGTGCAGTGGTGGCAGTTTTTACGCCCATTGCAGGATACGTCCATCCTGTATCAAATACCCCTGCTGTTAAGTTAGCTGTATTAAAAGCAGTGTCTTTATCTGCCAGTGTAAAATTTAAAACAGCCGTGTAACTGGAAAGAACTGCAGAGTTGTTTGTAATGGACCAGTAACGGTTAACAGAACGGTTTCCGTTAAGTAAAGAGCTGCCAATAAAAGGCTGATCAGTTGCTGTAGTTTTTACGGTCACATCGCCTGAAGTTGTAACATTTGAAAGTATCAGATAAACGGGTGCATAAACGGCAGAGTCACCCACATCAAATGTTTTGGCAATATTGGAGCCTGTGGTAAAATTAATTTGTTCCTTGCCAACTATATAACCACCGGTTCGTACTACTGCACCCGTATTGCTGATGTTGACAGAATTGTCCCCGGTAGTAATGTTACCTTTTACAATATTCAACAAGCCGTTAATTTTACAATTGGCTGTTTGAATAATTCCTGCCACGTTGTTGATGGTTACATTTTTAAATGTGGTAGCAGCAGTTCCTCCAAGGGTTTGTTTTGATGTTCCGTTGAAAGTTACATTTCCTGCTCCTGGGTCATAGCCTCCGGCGCCGGCGTTGTTGATCCAGTTGCCTGCAACAAAAATATTTCTTCCACTTGCAACACTGCTGAATATCCCGGAATTAATAGTGAGTGATCCGTTTACGGTCAGGTCCGCTGAGGGAGCAATTTTAGTATTGGTGCCGGCAATAGTTAAATTAAAATAAGGTTGCGCTTTAACGGTGGCGTTAGTAAGAGATCCGTAAATAATAGTATTGCCAGTTGTTGAAGAGGTGAGGGTTGAGATGGTAAAAGGATTACTGCTGTTGAGGGAAAGTTTTGCGTTGGTACCCTGCACCCATGTTGTACCAATACCGGTTAAAGAACTACCTGCTGTAACTGTACCTGTTATATTATTACTTAGCGTTCCTGCATTTACATCCAGTATACCTGTTGTGCTGATATTGCCTGCACCCGACCAGTTTTGTGTGGCACTCGTTCTTAAAGCTCCTGTAACAAAAGCTCCTGCAGTTGTATTATTCTGCACAATGCCGCCTGCAATAATCAGTTTGCCAATTGTGTTTACAGCGGTGGTTGTAAAAGTGGCTGTGCTGCCCACTGTTATCAATCCCGTAAAGGTTGTGCTGCCGGTATTATTATTATCCGTAAAGTTTCCGGTACCGGTTAATGTTGTAGTTCCTGATGCAACAAAGTTACCAGTGGTACTTACAGTTAGTTTACCGGAAATGGAAAGATTTCTTACAACGTAATTAATAAGCGTGCCGCCAAAGCTTACGCCATTGGTTGCTGTGCCCGCTATGGTGATATCGCCATTGCCTGTTACTGATAAACCGTTGGCAAAACTCATGTTCACTGTTCCTTTAAGCGTCTTATTATCCGCAATGGTTGCGGCACCTGCAGCAAAGGCGCCTGTTGTGTTGGTAATGCTTTCATTAAAAACCAGGTTAGCCGGGTTTGTTACGGCAGTAGTTGTCCATTTGCCTGTAGAGTTATGGGTTACAATTCCTTTAAAAGTGCTGATACCTGTGTTTTCATTATCTGTAAATCCGCCGGTACCTGTTATAGATGTTGTTCCTGCAACTTTAAAATTTCCAGTGGTGCTTACCGTTAGTAAACCGGTAAGTAAAAGGTTACCTGGAATCAGATGATTAATCCCAATTCCTGCAAGTACTACACCGCCAGTTCCTGCAATGGTAATATTCCCGTTTCCGCCTATGGCGAGAGGATTATTAAATGTCATCACAGGTGTTGATTTCAGGGTTGAATTATCAGGCAGCGATGCAGCGCCTGCATTAAAGGTTCCGCCTGTTTGTGTGATGCCTGCCTTAAACAACATATTGCCTGCAGTGATAACGGCAACGGAATTCCAAGCCCCATTTGACTTTGTTACCAGGCCCGTAAAAGTTGTGATGCCGGTATTTTCATTATCGGTAAAACTGCCCGCCAAACCTGACGTGGTGGCAACAGTAAAGTTTCCGGTGGTGCTTACAGTAATTGAACTTAAAGCAGCCAGTTGCAGGGCGGCAGGTACTGTAATATCTTCCGTTCCGGAAAATGTAACACCGCCGGCCCCTGTTATTGAAAGCGCTCCTGTGCCGGTAAAATTTACACCTCCGGTAAAATTGATTGGGCTCGTTGCTGTAATATCATTGCCAGTGTAGTTGGTGGCAATTGTTGCAGCAGGAACATTGAACGTTCCTGATGTATGAACGAGTCCGCTGTTAAAGATAATATTTGCTTTACTTAGTGCACTGAAATCTGTAATTCCCGAGTTGGTAAATAAACCTGTAAAAATTGTTGTGCTGCTGTTATCGGTATCTGTAATGCTACCTGCATTTATTGTGGCTGGTGCAGTAAAAGAGCCTGTTGTTGAAATAATAAAAGTGGCTCCGCTGTTTACTGTAAGTGGTGATGTAAATACCACGTTATCTGCTCCTGCGATATTCACTGTTCCACCGGCAATAGTTACTGCCCCGCTGTTTGTGACAATGCCATCCATTATAATGGGAGAACTTCCTGTAATGCTGCCTGATAGCCTTGCGGAAGTAATATGGCAAACTGCCCCGGTTTCATTTAAAAAGCCACCGTTAAAACGTATGTTGGCAGCGCTGCTAACACTGTCAGTATTAAAAATGCCTTTGTTTGTCACCAGCTTGGTGAAGGTGTTTATACCAGTGTTATAAGTATCGGTGAAGGAGCCATTAATAGTCGTTGCACCGGAAACTGTAATATAGCCTGTGCTGGCAAGTGACAGGGAACCGGCGGTTGTGATACTGAGATCACCGCCAACATTCAGGCTGCCCGAAAAGACAACGCCTCCTGGTCCATCAATTGTCAATGCGCCTGCTGAAGTAACAATGCCTTTAAATTCCATGGCTGAAACTGCAATTAATACAGCACTGTCGGCCATCGTAGCAGCACCGGCTGTAAAACTACCGGCGTTATTGGTAAAGCCTGTTTTAAAAACCATGTTTGCAGCAGAGCTAACCGCCGTGGAAACCCAACTGCCACCGTTTTTTATAACAGTGCCGTTAAAAATATTACTACCTGTATTACTTGCATCTGTAATGGTGCCACTTGTAATTGTGTTACCTGCAATGTGCAGGCTGCCGGTTGCCAGGTTAAGCATCGCACCGGTATTCACAGTAAGGTCACCGGTATTGGTTAGTGAGAATGTGTCAAGCGTTAAAGTGCCGCTGGTTCCACTACCGATAATAATATTTCCGACACTATTAGCCGGGCTGATATTCAGGGTTACTATGTTACTATTTTGAATCGTTATGGTGCAGTTTGAACAGCTGTTTTGGCCTGGGTAATCTGTTGCTGTAACCCATGAAGTACCATCAAATTTTTGCCAGCCTGTTGATAAGCTCCAGTTCATTACTGCAGTATTGGAACGGTAATCACCGCCAGACTGACTGAAGGCTGTATGACCACAAATTAAAAAAAGAAAAAGAAAAGATAAATTCGGAATTTCACAAATCTGCCGCAGCCCGCTGTTTACCTGTAAGGTTGGTTTATTTAGTAGTTGAAAGGAAAAATTTTTCATGATACTGAAATAAGAGAGCAAAAACTATTGCCACAACTGCACTTAATTTTGTTGCTGTTGATTGCTTTCAGTCTTCACCAATGCACATAACTTTAGCATCAACATCATTTTAATGCTTCTTTATAACGAATCACTGTAATGTTTATTTTGAAGCCTTATTAAATTCAAAGCAATTTGAATTTTTATGCTTTTTGCCCGTGGTGAAAGCTTATAATTAAGTATTTAATCAATTCTTCATCACCTGTAATTTAACCGCCTATGCACTTAATTGTAACTGCTGGTACAGCTTATTAAACGTTAATACCTGGATTTTTAAAATCGTTAGCTTTAGTTTACCGTCTATTTTTATTTACAAGCTATTGATGTCTGTTTTTTATCCATTTACTAAACAACAACCTGCTGTTGTGTAATTGCATTCCCCGGGCCCATCAGCTTTGGCTTAAATTGCACTGCTCATAAGCTTAACTTAAACCACTTTTTTGGATGTAAAAATTAGTAATGTATGATCCACCGGTGGTTTATTGCTTGATTTACAAATATATTTGTATCCCTTAAAGCTAATATTTTAGGTTTTTTTATGGCAGCACTCAGTTTTCAGCTTCAGCAAACGGATACCCTAACCAAAGCCAGAACTGGTAAAATAATAACCGATCATGGTGAAATAGCTACTCCTATTTTTATGCCTGTTGGCACCGTTGGCAGTGTAAAAACTGTTACACAACAGCAACTATCTGCTAACATAAATGCACAGATCATTTTAGGTAATACTTATCATTTGTATTTGCGCCCCGGGTTAGAAGTTATGGAGGCTGCCGGCGGGTTGCATCAATTTAACGGATGGAATAAACCAATCCTCACCGATAGCGGTGGCTACCAGGTATTCTCCCTTGCCAATAACAGAAAAATCAATGAAGAAGGAGTTGTATTTCAATCACACATTGACGGGAGTAAACACTTATTCACGCCGGAAAAAGTGATGGATATTCAACGGATAATTGGCGGAGATATTATTATGGCATTTGACGAATGTCCGCCTTATCCAAGTGATTACAAATATGCGAAAGATAGCATGGAACTCACTCACCGCTGGCTGGACAGGTGCTTTAAAAGATTTGACGAAACACCCGGTAAATATGGATACACCCAGAATCTTTTTCCGATTGTGCAGGGCAGCACTTATAAAGACCTGAGAACTGCTTCCTGCGAAAAAGTAGCTTCGATAAATGCAACTGGCAATGCCATTGGGGGATTAAGTGTAGGTGAGCCTATGGAAATGATGTACGAATTTACTGCCCATTGCTGCGAAATTTTGCCCGGCGATAAACCACGTTATCTTATGGGGGTTGGCACACCCTGGAATATTCTTGAATGTATTGCCCTGGGTATTGATATGTTTGACTGCGTAATGCCTACCCGTAACGGCAGAAATGCCATGCTGTTTACGGCAGAAGGTGTTATAAATATAGACAACAAAAAATGGGAGAAAGATTTTTCGGTAATTGATGGTACACTGGAAAATGATACCAGTAATTATTACAGCAAAGCATACCTGCGCCATCTTTTCAAAGCCGGTGAAATGCTGGCTTATACCATTGCAAGTGTACACAATTTATCTTTTTATCTTTGGCTGGTTACAGCAGCCAGGGAGCATATTGCAGCGGGAGATTTTAAAGCCTGGAAAGATGCAATGGCACCTGCAATGCAACAACGGCTATAGGTTTTTCGTTACCCCGGTGGCATGATTATTGAAAATTGTTCATTTGTCTTAAAATTAAACAGCAATTAAATATGAAACGTCTGCTATTTTATTTATTAGTGATGCTGGCCTTAACGCCGCTTGCCAAGGCTCAAACAGGCAATTTGCCAAAAGATGCCCAGGTGGATGTGACGGTTAACGATGCAAAATCCGGCGCTTTACTTAATAATGAAATTGTGGTTTTCAGAAGTTCTGCAAACCGCAGGGAATACCAGGGTCTTTCAGATTCACTGGGCAAATTTTCACTTCATCTGCCGACAGGCGCTAAATATGAAATTTTTATTTTAGGTTTCCAGGATTCAATTGTTTACAATATTCTTGATATCCCTGCTTTGAAAGAAAATCAGTTTGTTAAAAATCCAATAAAAGTTGCCGTGCAGTTTGAGCCGCCAAAAGCCTTTGTGCTGGATAATTGTACATTTGAAACAGGAAAAGCAACTTTAAAACCGGAGGCTTATGTGGTACTTGACGAATTGGTTGAATACCTGAAAAGAAAGGATGATGAAAAGATAGAGTTGGGTGGCCACACTGACAATGTTGGAAAAGCAGAAGCTAATATGTTATTATCTGAAGGCAGGGCAAATACAGTAAGAGCATACTTATTAATGAAAGGCATTGCACCAGAACGTGTTACGGCAAAGGGTTACGGAATGACGATGCCAATTGAAGACAATGATTCTCCGGAAGGGAGGGCGATGAACAGAAGAACAGAAGTAAAGATTTTGTAAGTCATCTCATCGTTTATAATATAACTCATTTAAGGCTGGCGTAAGCCGGCTTTTATATTAACAGCCGCTCATCATCCTTCAATAATAAGCCAACCCCACTGTAAACCTCAAACTGAATACCCGTAAACCTTAAACCTTAAACCGTACACCTCAAACTGTAAACCGTATAACTCTAATTTCCATAGCTTTGCGGCCACAATACATGAAGATTATAGACAGCTACATACTAAAAAAATTCCTGGTTACATTTTTCTTTTGCATTGCCCTTATGACGCTGGTTGTTGTGGTAATAGATATTAGTGAAA
This sequence comes from Ferruginibacter sp., assembly GCA_965247025.1. GTDB lineage: Bacteria > Bacteroidota > Bacteroidia > Chitinophagales > Chitinophagaceae > Ferruginibacter. The sequence goes on from OZ252000.1 coordinate 289,971, forward strand.
AAACAGATGATTTCGCAAGATCACAATTGTCAGCATGGCGAATTTTCATTGATTATTACTGCAACTTTATTCCCCGGATTGATGCAATGCTTTTTCCACTTTTTGTATTTATTGGGGTTATATTTTTTACAGCAAAAATGGCTGACCGGACTGAGATAGTTGCCATACTCAGCAGCGGCGTCAGCTTCCGGAGGTTTTTACTGCCGTACTGGATTGGAGGGATATTTTTGGCCACTGTTTTATGGGGCGGTTATCACCTGGTGCTTCCAAAAGCAAATAGCGGCTGGAGTAATTTTGAAGCGAAATATATTCCTAGTTCACTTGACTATGCCCGGGGATTTTCAGCCAGGAATTACTATTTCAGAATAGATTCTAACAGCTACGCAGGCATAAGATATTTTGATACTGCATCTAAAACGGGGGGTAATTTTTTTGTAGATAAGTTTATCAAAAACCAATTGGTTTATAATCTTCGTTCAGACAATATTTCATGGGACACCACTACCAAAAGCTGGAAATTATCTGGCGTAATGGAACGATTTTTAGCTGGCGATAAAGAGGAGATAAAACGGAGTGCAGTTAAAACTATCCAATATAATTTTAAACCCAGAGATCTGCGTAAGGATGAGTACTTAAAAGACAGGCTTTCTACCAAAGAGCTCAATGATATGATAGCGCTCGAAAAAATGAGGGGAACCGAGGGGATAAGTGCTTTGCTGGTAGAACGTTACAACAGGGATGCAATACCGGTCTCTGTCATAATTCTTACTATGATTGGTGTAATTCTTTCCTCTAAAAAAGTAAGAGGAGGTAGCGGCTTTCATTTAGCAATCGGTGTAATTTTAAGTGTATTGTATATCCTCTTCAGCCGCTTTTCCCTGGTGTTTGCCACAAAGGGAAGCTTTCATCCGCTGTTGGCAGCATGGATACCAAATATTGTTTTTGGAATACTGGCTTTCTACTTTTACAGAAGGGCAGCAAGATAAGAAGGGTAGTTTTTCCAGGTAAAATTAGTCTCTTGTATTTGCCGCAACCTGGTTTAGCCGAACAATTTTTTCCTTTACTTTATTCCTGATATCTGCATCACTACTGGCAGAAAGATCAGTTAAAATACTGGAAGCTTCTGACAATAATTGTTTACGTTGTTTTGAATTTGATATTATTTGTGTAGCATCAACCCTTGATAAATTACAATCAACTCTTACCAGTTGCAGCTCTGCATTAATAGCATTTACTTTTTGTTGAAGAGCAGTGTTTTTCGTCAATAATATTTGCTCCGAACTGTTATTTTTTGCAGCTTCGGTTAAAGGTTGTTTTCTTAACCGTTCAATCTCTTGCTGCAGCCGCTGATTGCCCGTTGTAAGTTCATTTACTTTACTTTCCAACAGTGCAGCGTTCTCCGTTTCGGATTCATGATTTTTTTCAGGCTCATCAGCAACATTATTTTGCCCTTTTGCAGCCTGCCGGGACATTAGTTGAATATTGCTTTCCAGCAATGCAATCTTATTTGTTTTTTGCATCAGTTCATCTTGCATTTTTATAAATGCATCACGATCAGGCACAAAGTCTTTGTCGCTTGCAACAGCACTTAAATTATTGGCCGATCTTACCGAATCCAGGCTGTTCCTGTAAGCAGCGATAGTTTTTAACTGAAAACTGTCAGTATTTTTATTAGCAATAGCTGCAATCCAAATACTGTCTATAGATCCTTTGAATGCTTCTTCGGCTATAGTGATTGCTGTCTTAATATGCTGTATTGCATCTTTGTCCTTTCCGGTAGCAATGCCGTTGTTATAGCTTTGCTGCAACTGTTGAAGTGCAATAAGTCTTTTTTGCAACACATCAGTCCCGAAAATGCTTTCTTCACCTGGTGAAGACTTTGGGACACTTACCGGTTGCATCACAACCAGCGGACTTTGACGTTCCTGTTCTTTTTGTTTTCTTGTAAACAAGGATATCAGCAGCACCGCAACAAGCAGTAAACCCAATCCTGCAGAAATTCCAAATGCCGTCTTATTAATTTTTCTTTCTGAACTGTTTAACGGTTCCATTATTAATTTTTTTTCAGATTATTCAATTATTGCTTCCTGAGGATTTCAACTCTGCCGCTGTCTTCTTCCCAAAATAACATGCCATAAATTACGATGCCAAATCCGGTGGAGTCATTTTTATTTTAGTTGAAACACTAGCCCTGCCTGCAACCCGATATAAGTAATTGGTATTCTTTGAATAAGTGTTTGTGAAGGCATGTTGGGGTTGGGATTTGTAACATTCACAGAAAATGATTTTACAAATTCAATTTCCCTGGCACTTCTCGGAAAAGTGTTTTCGAGGCTTTTAGAATCCACTATATAGTCAGTTAAAGTACGTTTGCGGATTACAAAAACAATGTGTGAAAATTGAAGCTCAGCAAAAGCTCTCACGTACCGGCTAACTTTTACCTGCCCGCCAAAAGCTCCCATAAAGCCAAAGGCCGGGTTACGGATACCCCATTCATATTTTTTTATGGTTGTGCTGGAAGAATCCTTTACAAATCCCTGCCAGCTCATCTTTATATTAGTTTGGGTGATATCTTCCTGCAGGCTATTTGGCCTGAAGGTAATAACTGCACCGAGTTTATTATACAAGAACCATTTTGGCCTGGCTATCGCTTTAAAAGTAATGCTTGGAGTAAAGCTAAGCAGTGTAGCAGCATAAGAAATGGTGTTGTGCTCCCTGTACTCAATCGCATCTGCGGAATTATTTACAACCGGCAGGTTTGTTTGAATATTAGCAGAATCACGGTTTTTGCGGATGGTGCTTTTAAAATAATCAAAATCGAATCCAAGATTAATAAAATCATTAAGAATAAAAGATGCACCAAACCCCACCTTTAACCCGTCACCCAAACCCTTGGTTGGGTTAGCATAAGATATCTGCTTGGAAGGTGAATTATTTCCATCCTGTATCACTGTTATTGAGGAGACATCATCAGGATAAAATTTAAAAGTAGAACCTAGTCCCATTGAATATCCGCTGTGGATATTTATCAAAAATTTAGGCTCTTTTATAATCTTTATGGCAAGTGTTCCGGAAAAACTGGAGTCAGTTTTTTTTTGTGCAAATAACACAGGTACAGCACAAATTAAAAAAATAGTCAGGCATTTTTTTTTCATAAAAATACATTTTGGGTTTAAACATTCTGCAGCGAACTGCACGTTTACAAATAAAAAATTTTTGTGGAGTAGAGGAGGAAATATTTAATAAGCCAAGTTAAATTTCGCTTTCAAAACGGTTGGGGATCGTAGGGACTTCAGATATAACAACCGAAATACGAGATAAATCGGGGGCTGGATTTAAATTTTAAAACTTTTTTTTAACAAGAATCGAGCAATAGCAGGATGAATTGGGGACAGAGATTTTGCGGATATTAAATACCAAGTATAACCTTTAATTTGCTGTATCCGGCCTTGCTTACAGGAACCTGCACACCATTGGTTAGCAGGGCAAGGTGACTGTCTTTTTCGTATGGAGTGATACGGGTGATTAACTGGGCATTTACGATATAGCTACGATGAATCCGGATAAATTCCTGCTGCGGCAAGCTATCTTCAAAATATTGCATGGTTTTCTTTTTTAAAAAACTTCCTTCTGCTGTATGAATTTTTACATAATCGTCAGCAGCCTCGAGGTATTGCACCTGTGGCAGCGGAATGATCTTTATTTTACCATTGTCTTTTAATACGATGCGGTTAGAAGGGCCGTTTGTTTGGAGAGCAGTATGAACAACTTCCTGTGAAATATTATTTTGCTGCAATTTCATTTTTTGAATAGCCTTATCAAACCGTTCCTTACTGAATGGTTTTAAAAGGTAGTCAGCGGCATGTGCATCAAAGGCTTTAATAGCATACTCTTCAAATGCTGTCGTAAAAATAACAAGTGGCGGATTATCGACCAGTTCCAGCATCTCAAATCCATTGATCTTAGGCATCTGTATATCAAGAAAAATAAGATCCGGATTGTGGTGCTGAATGGCCTTAATACCTGCAAAACCATCGCTGCATTCTTCTGCAACAATAATTTCGGGATAAGACTCAAGATATTCTTTTACGATAGATCTCGCCAGTGGCTCATCGTCTATTATAATCGCTTTCATGGCCAGTTAGTTATTTTTTGTAGTTTAAAAACAGCTTTTATTTTTTTCATGCAGCCGTATCAGCAGGCGTTGCCTCCATGGGTACATTTAAAAGCACGATAAATTGCTGGTCTTCTTTTTTTATTTCCAGCAAATCATGGCGGCCAAATAAAAGAAAGAGCCTTCGCCGCACAGATGACAATCCAAATCCATTGCCTTTAAACGGCATGGCAGTGGATTCGTCAAAAGGATTATGTACTGCTACCTGCAGCATGTTATTTTGTATGGTAGCTGATATTTTAATTTCCACTTCGCCGATGGTGTCGTACAACCCAAATTTAATAGCATTTTCAACCAGTGGCTGCAACAGCATAGATGGCAATTTTGCTTCAAGCGTTTCAGCCGGGCAATTCACCATAGTCCTGAGCCGGTAACCGAACCGAACCTTTTCGATATCAAGGTAAAGCTCAAGATATTCTATTTCATTTTGCAGGTTTATCCATTGCTGACTTTCATTTTTTAAAGTACCTCTTAAAAAATCAGACAGCTGCTGAATCATGTGCCGGGCCTTTTCCGGCTGCTGACCTGTAAGTGCGCTAATGGAATTGAGACTATTGAATAAAAAGTGTGGCTGCAGCTGGTGGCGTATTTTATTCAGTTCTGCGTCACGGGCTATTTTTTCAATGTCAGCCTTGCGTTCACTATCTTCCCGCTGCTCTTTTTGGGAGTACCAAAGCAGGCTTGCAAGCGTATTACATGCAATGATAAGAAAGGCTATTGCATAGCGCAGCACAAGAGACAAATTTAATACCTGGAGGTAAAACTGATCTCCTTTAAAAATAATTTTAAGGATGATTTTCGATACAAAAAGCCACACCGCACTCAGGGCAAAAGACATAAAAATTACATAGCCGTATCTTTCTTTTTTAGGAAGATAGTACCGCATATTATTGATGATAAAAATGCAGCAGGCACCCAGCAGTGCAATGCTTACCATGGCATCGGTAAAGGCAGTGGAAGCTGGCACATTAGCCTGGTATAGCATCCAGGTTTGTATAAGTATCCAGCAACACCACCATACCATATAGGAACGGCTGATGTTTTTTTTTAACTGCCTGTTAGTAGCCGGTATGCGTAGCAAGAGGTGCGGTGTTTATACTGTTAAACTCAAAGATACCTTCCTGTAGCAATGCGGCTGCTTTTTTTCGGGTAACCCGGATATAACTTTCTGCATCTTCATTTTCGTACAGGGCAGAAAATACTTCTGCGCCATCGGTTACAGAAAGTACCGGAAGTATCTCAATCACATCAATAAACTTCCAGCAAAGGTTAACACCTATACCGGAAAAATTGGTTGTTTCTCTTTCGCCGATTTGCCTTGCTTTGTAAAATGCATGCAGGCTGTCTTCTGCTTCAATTATCCTTACCTGCTCGTTGAACTGTGGGGTATGTTTGCCTGTTCCGCAAATAAACCTGTATACCAGTTTTGTGAAATACCAGCTCATGGTTGTTAGTTTTTTGTTAGTAAGATAAATGCTTAGTGTTTAAAGGGTATTGAACAACCCGTCATTAGTAACTCCTTATCTCAACGCCCCCAAAAACAACTGAACCCCTTAATACCAGCACTTTTTCCGGGCTTGTATCAATGCTGGATGTAAATTTTCTTTTATCATCAATGCCGTGGAATACACCGTCAACTTCGTTCAGAACAGTCCAGTGCGGCGGTGTCACCAGTTTAACACCGCCAAAAACTACTTCAAGATATAATTCAGTTCTGCCAAATATTTCTGCTTTGGTCAGATCAATATCTGCACCCCCAAAAACACAGCTTATTTTACCACCCTGGAAATTTTTGGATACTACATTTTTATTTACGCCACTAAACACTGATGTAACTTTCAGGAAATCACTGCTGTCCGTGTCAACTTTGGAAAAGATGCTTTGATTGAAGCCAGTGCTTTCACTTGTACCTGGCTCATCGGTTAATTTATTATTCCTGTAGTCAAACTTGTAAGATTTGTGCGGCCGTATAATAAAAATTATGCCCACCACAATTATCACGATCGGCCAAAAATAGGGTTGCAGGGTTAGCCCGGGGATGAATTTATCCACTAAAAAAAATGCGCCGATACCAACCATTATAAACCAGGCATTGTTTCTAAAACCATGTTTTGCACCACTGTAAATTCCAATAATTATTAATAAAACCGGCCAGCTAAACAACCAGTAGGGAAGTGGAAAGCCTATGTTACGGAGTAGTAAAGATGCCCCGATAACAACTAAAATGAGACCGGCAAAAATTCTGCTTTCCTGCTTTCTTTTTAATTCAAATTTGTTTTCCATTGTCATCTTTGTTTTGTAATACAAATATAGAATTGACATACAAGGCGGGAAAGAGGGAATAGGTTGTTGAAAGCAAAACGTAGGTAAACAACCTTTTTTTGGAGGTGAGAGTTTTAATATAGAAAATTTTCACGACAATAAAATTGTGTTAATAAAAAGTAAAAAAAATGATGGTACTGGACTGTCCCTTATAAATTTAATGATGTACATTTCAGCTTATCCACAAGAACTCTGCATTGCAGATTTTATTTATCAACCAAAAAACAAAAAAACGCATGAGAAAAATGTTAGCTGTTGCAGGAATTGCAATGATTTTTGCTTCCTGTAAAAAAACTGATTTGGTTAGTCCTGCCGCTGAAGACAATGTTACCGTAAAACTGGTTCAACGCAAATGTGCATCTGCAGATGTGCTGGAAGAACAATTAAAGGCTGATCCGACACTTAGAAAAAGGATGGCGGATATTGAAGATTTCACAGACAGGTTTGGAAAAAATCATGAACAGTTGAGGTTATCCGGAGATTCAATGATTATTCCAGTTGTTGTAAATGTTTTATACAGAACAGCAGCTGAAAATATATCGCTTGGCCAGATACAATCCCAGATTGATGTTTTAAATGAAGATTATAAAGGCACTAACAGTGATGTTTCTAATGTACCTTCTATATTCACGGGTGTAAAAGCGTTTGATACAAAAATTCGTTTTGTGCTGGATGCGGTAGTTCGCAAAAGTACCACCAAAAAAAGCTGGAGTACAAACGATGCCATGAAGAAAAGCAGCGGCGGAGGCATAAGTCCTGCCAGCCCAACTACAAAGCTTAACCTTTGGGCATGCACGCTTGGCGGCGGTATTCTTGGCTATGCCCAGTTTCCTGGTGGAGCAAGTGCAACAGATGGCGTGGTTATTTTAAATTCAGCTTTTGGCAGCCGCAAGAAATATCCACCAGGTTACTATATTTCCACTTATGATTTAGGCAGAACCGCTTCCCATGAAGTTGGCCACTGGTTTAACCTCCGCCATATTTGGGGCGATGCAACCTGCGGTAATGACCAGGTTGGAGATACCCCGTTACACACAGGAGCAAACTACGGTTGCCCTGCAGCAAATACTAAAAGCACCTGCACAGGCACTCCTGTAATGATGACGATGAATTACATGGATTATACAGATGATGCCTGTATGTACATGTTTAGTGCGGGCCAAAAAACACGTATGCAGGCAACTTATGCAGTTGGCGGTCCACGTGCAAGTTTCAGGTAAAAAAAACTACATAAAATTATTGTAAAAGGGGCTGTATTTTCAGCTCCTTTTTTATGCAGTTTTATAAATGCTTTAATGCACCCTGTCGCCCCTCACTTCCAGTTGGGTTATCATTTCTTTTTCAAATGCCAGCCATTCCTTCCAGCGTTTTCTTACTTTTTCTTTGGCAAGATAAGTTTCTGCAAGGGTGATAAATAATGTGTAATGACCGGCTTCGCTTTCCATAAAACGGCGGTAAAACTGGCGCATGTATTCATCGTCAAGTCCTTCGCTCAGGCGCTTAAAACGTTCGCAACTCCTGGCTTCAATAAGCGCCATAGTGAGCAGCCTGTCGAGCAACCGGTCTTCAACACTGCCGTCTTTTTTTTGAAACTCCAGCAGCCGGTTCACGTATTCATCTTTGCGCTGTTTACCAAGGTGGAGCTTTCTTTTTTTAAGTTCAGATAAAACCATTCTGAAGTGGCCCCATTCCTCGGTTACAATCGGCGCCAGCTCTTCTAGTAACTCAACTTTGTCTGGGTAACGCTGAATAAGTGAAATGCAGGTGGTAGCTGCTTTTTGTTCGCAATAAGCATGATCTGTGAGTATTTCTTCAAGTTGCATTTCTGCCAGGTTAACCCATCTTGGATCAGTTGGCAAATGCAGCCCTAATATATTTTTTACATCCTGGTTATCTGTCAGCATAAATTCAAAATTAAATAATCCAATTTGTTTTGATGAAAACCATTTGCGTAATTTACACCCACAACATTTTGTATGAAAATCCTGCTGTCTGCCATTGCTGCTTTAATCACTATTGGGCTAATTGTTTTGTTAAACAGCACCCTCTTTTTACCAGCGCCTTTAGGAAAGTTGCTGAGTCCGCAACATGGCATTTGGCAAAATGCAGAAAACGATTCAACCGATTTTTCTGCAGCTTTAAAATTTCCACAGCTAAAAGGAAAGGTTGATGTTTATTTAGATGAGCGTTTGGTACCACACGTATTTGCCGAACAGGAGAACGATGTTTATTTTGTACAGGGCTACCTGCATGCAAAATTCAGGCTATGGCAAATGGAATTACAAACGCATGCCGCTGCTGGCAGAGCCAGTGAGATCATTGGCTCAAAAGCGCTGGCTCATGACAGGGAGTTCAGGCGGTTGGGCATGGGTTACGCAGCAGAGATTGCCTTAGCCGAGATGGAAAAAGATGAAGCAACCAAAGCTTCCTGCGATGCATACACAGCAGGTGTAAATGCATGGATAAGTTCTTTAACCGAAAGCCAGTTGCCCATTGAATACAAGTTGATTGGTTACAAACCTGAGCCATGGTCAAATCTTAAAACGGCTTTGTTTTTAAAGTACATGAGTTATGATCTTGCCGGCAGTGATGATGACTTTGAAATGACCAATGCAAAAAATTATTTCAGCAAAGAAGACTTTGATCTGTTGTATCCGCAAAAACAAGATTCACTTGATCCGATTGTACCCAAAGGCACTATTTACCAGGCACCTAAAGTGAATCTTAAAATACCTGTAACTGCAGATTCTCTGTACTTCAATAACAAGGAATTGCTGGCCATGGAACGGCAAAAGCCTGACAGAAATAATGGCAGTAATAACTGGGCTGTAAGCGGCACTAAAACAAAGAGTGGCAGTCCAATTTTATGTAACGATCCTCATCTCGGCCTCAACCTTCCGTCGCTGTGGTTTGAGATGCAGTTGAGTACACCGACATACAACGCTTACGGTGCCACGTTTCCCGGTGCTCCAAGTGTTATAATCGGTTACAATGATTTTTGTGCATTTGGATTTACAAACGGAGGCCGGGATGTAAAAGATTATTACAAGATCAAATTTAAGGATGACAGCCGCAAGGAATATTGGTTTGACAGCAGCTGGCATCAAACTACCTTCCGCATAGAAACGATTAAAGTAAAAGATAGTCTTGATTACAAGGATACTGTTGCCTACACAGTGTTTGGCCCTGTTATGTATGATAAAAGTTTTAGCGGAACTGTGGCACCGGGGCAGGGTTATTATGCGTTAAGATGGACGTCTCATGACCCAAGCAACGAACTTAAAATATTCCAGGATTTAAATCATGCAAAAAATTATGCTGATTATTCTACAGCTGTTTTGAACCTGCATACACCGGGACAGAATTGCGTTTTCGCCTGCAAGAACGGAGATATTGCCATCCGCACACAGGGACAGTGGCCAGCAAAATGGAAAGGGCAGGGCGACTTTGTAATGCCGGGAACTGATAGTAGTTTTATGTGGCAAAGCATGATACCAATGGATGAAACGCCCTTTCAATTTAACCCGGAAAGAGGCTTTGTTAGCAGCGCTAATCAAAAACCGGCCGATACAGCTTATCCGTATTATCTGGGGAGAAATTATCCGCCATACCGGGGCCAGATTGTAAACCGGAAACTTTCTGCAATGACAGGCATTACCGCAGATAGTATGAAGGCAATGCAGACCAGCAATTATGATGTATTTGCGGAAGCTGCCAGGCCGGTGTTTATAAAGAATATTAATGAGGCTTTGCTTGATAACAGTTCCAAAAAATATCTGTCCATGCTTAAAGACTGGGACTTAAATAATGAAGCAGTTGCAAAGGGACCAACAGTTTTTAAAATGGTTTGGAGCAAATTTGAGCAACTGGTTTATGACGATGAATTTGCCAATGCCCCAAAGGTAATAAAGAGGCCTTTTGAAAGTAGTTTACTGGATGCTGTGCTGAGAGATTCTGCCTACAAATTCATAGACAATATTTCAACACCGCAAAAAGAAACCTTGCAAGATATTGTAACCACTGCATTTAAGGCAGCGTCTTCAGATCTTATAAAACTAGAGACTCAAAACAAGCTGGAATGGGGAAAGTTCCAGGCAACAAAAATTAATCATCTTACCAGGCTGGCACCATTCAGCCGCACTAATTTAGACGTAGGCGGCGGCACACATTCAATAAATGCAACCCGTGATACCCATGGCCCAAGCTGGCGTATGATTGTTGAACTTACACCAGAAACAAACGCCTGGGGAGTATATCCCGGCGGGCAAAGTGGCAACCCCGGCAGCAGGTATTACGATAACTTTATAGATCAGTGGGCTGCTGGTAAATATTATCAATTATGGATGATGACGAAGGAAGAAGTGAACAGCAAAAAAGTGAAATGGTCCATAAATTTCAGCAAAAGCTGATGCCCGCCCGTATTTAATATTATTGCCAACCTCTAAATAATACATTACCAACATGAAATTTATTACTACAGTAGTGCTTACAGCTGTGTTAAGTATTGCAGTTTGCCTTTTTTTGCCATGGTGGAGTATTGCAATTGTGTCCTGTTTAGTAGCACTCACCATTCCTCAAAAACCAGCAGTTTCGTTTGCCGCAGGGTTTACTGCACTTTTTATTGCATGGGGCCTGCTGGCCTGGTATATCAGTGCTAACAATAACCATTTGCTCGCCCATAAAGTTTCTATGCTTATAATTAAATCAGACAGCCCTTACCTTCTAATTGTTGTTACGGCTTTAATTGGTTCTGTTGTTGCAGGCTTTGCAGCACTGTCCGGAAGTTTTTTAAGAAGAATACCGAAGTAACTTATACAATCACTTCCATAGTAAAGCCATTTTTGCCTTCAATACTTTCTAAATTGAAGCTGCCGGCAAAAGCTGCAGATCTTTCCTGTATAGTTGAAAAACCTTTACCAAACTGAATGTTCTTGATGTTGATGCCATCCCCATTATCACGGAAGGTCATTTTAATTTTGCCATTGTATTCAATAAATTTAAGCGTAATGTGGGTAGCTTTAGAATGGGTAAGAACATTCAAAACCTGTTGTTCTACAATCCTGTAAAACAAGGTTTGAATATCTAAATTAATGTTGAAAAAATCTATATTGGCGGTGCTGAGTGAATAAGAGATACGGTTGCTTTTTTGAAGGCTGTCAAGCAATTCCTCAAGAGAACGTTTTAAACCAAGCATTTCGAGTGCAACAGGAGATAATTTTTTTGAAAGTACCCGAATGCCTGTTATAGATTCCATTAGTAAATGCTGGGCTTCTTCCAGCCATGCATGCCCTTGTTTATCTACGTGGCTTTTTGCCTGGGATATGTGCAGGTTGATAGCAGCAAGTACCTGGTTGATGTTCTCATGCAATTCATCACTTATTTTTTTTCGCTCATTTTCCTCGGCCTGAAAAATGGCTTTGTGCATTGCGTTTTGGTTTTCCCGGCGTATTTTTTCAAATTTTTGTTCCAGTGTTTCAATCTCTGTCAGGTCCTGCATGGTCCCTATCAACCGCAGTGGCTTATCATCAGATCCTCTTACAACAAACAACCTGTCAAGTATCAATTTATAGTTTCCATCTTTACACCTGAAATGGTATTTCCCCCACCAAACATTTTCTTTTCCTTCAAGCAATTCATCCAGCGCATTAATGATCCTGTTTTTATCCTGCGGATGAATATTGTTGCGCCACCACGAGTCGTTATCTTCCAGTTCCGGGTAATCATGACCGAATAATTCCGTTATGCCTTCGTTGTAAAATGATTCTTTTGTGGCAAAATCGTACTCCCAAATCCCTTCTTTTGTGGCAAGAGATAGCAGTTCAAAACGGTCAATCGATTTTACGAAATCGTTTGCGGGGATGGTTTTGTGTTTCATTAAAGTGTATTAAGTAGCAAACTTTTCAAATACAACGTTTTGAATTACAATCAAGATTATTTAGAAGTATCAGGTCTGTCAGAAGGGGCTGTAAAAGTACAATTGAATTACGGAAAGGGAACTCAACCAAAAAATTTTGAGAATGTTGAAAGGATTAATACAAAGGCAAACTCATCTTAAAATAAAGAAAGATTTCGTTAAACAATATTCAAATAAACAGACATTTTTTGAAAATATAATAGGTTGATGTTCTTAATATTATTGTAGAACTTGTGTTTTATTTCTTCTTTTGGCCACGTGTTATCGGTTTGCCATATTTTTTCATCATACGATCTTTCTTTTTTACAATAAAATTTACCTTGCTGTTCTTGGCAGATTTTTCATGAAAGGCTGGTCCAGCGTCTTCCTTTTTTGGCAATTTTACCTGGATGATCTTCATGAAAACTTTAGGCTTCTCATCTTCTGTTAGCTCATCGGATATTACAAGTTCTGCAGGCAATGGCGTGATAGAAATCTGGAAATTCATCAACTCTTCAATGGCCGCCTGTAAAGGCTTTTCTTTTTCAGTTATAAAAGTGATGGCAATACCTTTTTTATCAAACCTGCCGGTACGGCCAATGCGGTGAATGTAATTTTCAGCCACTTCAGGGGTATCAAAATTGATAACATGTGTCACTTCCGCAATATCAATACCTCTTGCAACAATGTCTGTAGCGATGATGAACCTGTAAACACCCTCCTTAAATTGCTTTACAGTATTAAAGCGGTGGTTCTGTTCTTTGTTAGAATGTATAACGCCGGCAGTGCCGGGAAAAGCTTCTTCCAACTGTTCATACAACTGATCGGCGAGTTGCTTTGTGGCTGCAAATACCATCACCTTCGTCATTGTTTCATCTTGTGTGAGTAACAATTGCAGCAGGTTTGCCTTTGTATAAAAGTTAGACACATTGTAACCAATCTGAATAATATTTTCAAGCGGAGTGCCTGCAGGTGCAGCTTCCACTCTTACCGGGTCATTAAAATAGGTTTCAATCAGCGTTTCAACTTCTTCTGTAATGGTTGCAGAAAACATCAGGTTCTGTCTTTTTTGAGGCAGCAGATCTAATATGTTTTTTAGCTGCGTTCTAAAACCCAGGTTTAGCATTTCATCCACTTCATCAATCACCAGTCTTTTGATCATTTTTGTTTTAAATGCTCCGGTCATGGCAAGGTCGTACAGGCGGCCAGGAGTTGCCACCAGCACATCTAACCCTTTCTCAACATCCAGTTTTTGTGTGTTGATATTTACACCGCCATACACGCCGGTTACTACCAGGCTCATGTAAGGTGTTAATGCTTTAACAGCTTCTACAACCTGCACCACCAACTCTCTTGTAGGCACTACCACCAATATTTGAGGGGCTTTATCTTTACTGAATTTCCATTGGCGAAGGCAGGGCAGTAAGTAGGCAAATGTTTTACCGGTGCCCGTTTGAGCAATACCGCAAACATCCCTGCCACTCATTACAACAGGAAATACCTTGTGCTGAATGGTTGTGGGATTTGTGTAGCCCATTTCATCCAGTGCAGTTAGCAGGGGAGTGTTTAAATTAAGATCATCAAAAGTAATTGCCTTCATATATGCGGCGAAGGTAGTTTTAAATAATTTGAAGAAGAAAATGCCGGCGATTCCGGGCTGTTAGTTAGCGTTTTTTATTTAAACCCAGATTTTGCAGTTGAAAATCTATTGCGGCTTCCAACTGCTGCACAGCTAAGTATTTCAGAACATTTTTTGATTTCAAAATATATCACTATTTCTTCAGTCAAGAAATAACCCGAAACACCTATCTGCATTGCATTTGAAACCCTCATAGCGATCTCAAATGCAAAATCTGGGTTAAAAGAAGAATAGCAACAAGCGATTTTTATAATCAATCACTAAAAAGTTTAAACCATGATTGCTATTTAGTGAGCCAGGGATAGGAGCAGGTACCCCGTAAAGCGCCGCTTAAAATAATTGCTAAAAAGTGAACTCATTGTTTGGCGCTGCGGAGTACTGCGGATAGCCCGCCCGGGCGCCACAAAGAAATACCCGGGAACAATAAAATTGAGAAAAGTTTAATGACTTTTCAAATTGAATATTGAAGCATTTTAATTCGGTAAAACAAAATCGGGTCTGCGTATAAAAGTGCTGTTGTACCTGAAACGGAGGTTGGTGCTGATCTTTACTTTCAGGTGATTCATAAATGGTAGAATGCGTGGAAAATAGGAGCCTCTTACCTCAATGGTGCCGAAGATTAAATTTTCATTTCTTATGCGGAAGCCACTGCCGAAAGCACTGTATAAATCGCTTTGTTTCATGGGCTGCCCTGTTGGTTTTAACAGGCAGAGGTCTCCATAAATAAATGGCGCAAAACCAAAGCCGAGGTATTTTTTTGTGTGATAAAAAGTGATCTCTGCTTTAGTGGTTGCACGAAAATCCGCACCGGGATAGCCAAACTCAAAATAAGGAAGTGCGAACTGGCTCCGCAACATTAAAGCCTGCTCCAGCACAGGTTTAAACTGCTTTGCAAAGCCGCCTCCAAAAAAGAAACGCTGGTACCAGTTTGGCTTAAGCTGCCGCAATCTTGTAAAATGATCAACATTGAAAAGCAGGTCTGCATCTTCCCAGCTGCTGCGGTAACGGTAGCCACCCAGGCGAAATGTGTAGGCACTGAAAACATCTTTTTTGTTGTAGTTACTAAAGCTTGCATCGAGCCCGTAATATGGCCTTGATTTAGAGTTGTTACTGATGGTGTCTTTGCTAAGTGTGTAGCCACCAATAACTGATGCATTGAATCCCACAGCCACATCTTCATTACGGCCAAAACCATAAATATAGGTAGCCCTGTAATAGCTTTGTTTAAAAAAGCTGAAGCTTGTAAGCAGGCCGGTGGTGGATGCATAGGTGCCATCATAGGTGCGGAGGCTTCTATCAGGCACATCATTAAAATGCTGATGAAATCCACGAAAAGCGAGGAACTTTCGTACGTTACTTTTTGGCGCTGAATACATCAGTTTTCCTGCGCCAAAATTATAGGCAAACCAGCCATCGATATTGTAATAGCTGTACTTATAAGTATCCTTATAAAGTGAGTCATTAAGATAAGCATTACTCGTTTTGTTGTAAGCAATATCCAGTGCGCCCATCCAGCGGAGATACTGTGTGGCGAGGGGTTTTTCTACGTGCAGGTAATACGTATGCTCCTCGTTGCGGTTGCTGTTAAAAGCATTGTTGTAATTTTTAAAACCAAGATTCCAGTTGATAAAGCTGCCTCCTGCATTTCGTTTTAAAAATTCAGCACCCAGGCCAAACACCGGATTACGCTTGTTATCCCAAAGTGTACTGGCGCCAATTTTTGAACCTGTGCCGCCGATGTTTTCATCTTTTAATTCAAAACGAAACTTTTGAGTGCCGCCAACTCCCAGCCCCACACCCAAAGAGAAAACGTCTTTTACTATTACCAAAACATCTACACTATCAGCCGTGCCCTTTACCCTTTCAACTACAATTACGGCGTCTTGTATGTAAACCTGGTCACGCAAAAAACGTTCGTTATCTGCCAGCAGCAATGGATTAATTTTATTGCCTGCGGCAAAAAGGAGGTTGTTTTCTATTACCTGGCGGGATGTATTTCTGTGCAGCAGTTTACCTGCTGATACGCCGAACCCTTTCAATATCCTGGCTGTATCGTCCACATTACTTTCAAAACCCAGCGTTTTAATACGGACGGTTCGTATTATTTTGCCAGTGTGAATTACGAACGGATTCACTTTATCTGAAGCCCTGAATTTACCGGGAGCCGATTTTTGAAAAGCAGCGATCGATTTTACAGACTGTTTGGAAAAGACGGTGGTGTCGGTATTTTTATCCGGCTCCTGGGCGTAAGCACAAAGCCCGGTCATAGTAATCAGCAGTGTAATTAAAACAGTTTTCATTCAGTTAGTTTGGAGGTTAACCTAAGAGTAAAGATATTTAATTATACAACACAGCGTTTGGCATGAACAGCCAGAAAAAAGAAAACGGCTGATGAGTTACCATCAACCGCCAATAAATTTGGGTAGCCTGTAATATTTATAAATAGCTATTTGACTTTTACTACTACAACTGCTGATTTAGCAATGGCCTGTGCAGCTTTTTGTTGCTGCAGGTAGGGGAGGTGATACTCTTTATAAAATTCTTTTCTGTCATCACGGTAACCTGTAACAGCGCCAAAACTGTGCATCATTTTTACAAAACACCAGGCAAGGTCAAACTGGTAAGGCAAAAATCCAGACCGTGCACTTTTGGGATACAGGTGATGGTTATTGTGCCACTCACCTGCAACATACCCCGGCCAAATTTGATTGATCGACATATCTTTTTGGTTATGATCTATTCCTTCGTGGCGAAGGTCTTTTCCTTTTCCATGTCCTTCATAATTAAAAGTTCTTACACCCACAGCCCAAATAAAAGCGCCGCCAAAAAGTGCTGTTACAAAGCCGAAGCCACCAATAAGGTAAAATACGCCGATCCAAAAACTCCAGTTAATTATCCAGCCAATTGTGCTTGCCAGCGGCTTGGCAAAAGAGCCCCACTTTTGATATTGTGCATAATTGTTACCGCTAAGGCCGGTGTGCTTCATCAGGCACAACACATGGTTGTAGTTCTTTTCGGAAAGATCTTTCGCAATTGGCTGGTGATTTACATCAGCTAAAAAACAATATAAAAAACCACCGGCGGCAAAGTATGGATCTCCGGGTGTATCACTTTTAGCATGGTGTACATGGTGAGACACCACATAAATTTCTTCGGGGATAATACTTAGCATTAAGTTTTTTGTAAAGAATTTCCACCACCCGTTCCTGAAAGTATAAGCGCCATGGGTGCAGTACCTGTGGTACCAGATGGTACCATGTGTACCCATCAGTATCATACCATAAACAAAGCCTGCACCAAGCAGTGGCAGGCTAAAATATTTTGTTACAAACAAAATAAAGAATGGGAAAAGACAGGCAACTTTAAGCCAGCTAAAAAAAGGAAGCCAATTTTTCTTGTCCCTAAAAATATTTAGCCTTGAAAAAAACTCCTTCAATATTGCAGAAGAGGTTGGTTTACTAAAACTGCCGTCAGCAGTTGTCCAGCCATAGGCCGGTGGTTGCAGCACATCGTCTAAAAAAGCCATTGGATTTTAAAATAAAGTTGGTGACAGAGGAGGTATAGTTACCTTATCAAAACGTAATATAGGCAAAACAAACAGCAATGGTCTAAATTCTTTCACGTAATTAAGGCCTTTTAGAAAATAGATTGCTTTTGTAATGTCTTACTATTCCAGATTAGTAACTCTTCTACAACAAGATTATTGTTTATTCTATTGCAAATTGCCTTTATAAATATTTTAGAAATAAGTAAGGACATCTTCGTATATACTTTACGTTAATCAAACTACTCAAAATAGTTGCAGTAATAGCATGAAGAATTATAAAGCGAATAATTGCCTTGGCGGGCAGCTCACACTTATAAAAATTTAGGGAGGTAGATTTGGCACTTAAACCTTTACGTTAGATTAAACACATCGTTTGTTAAACTTTTTAAAACTAGTTGCGGGTGTATTTAAAGGCAGCAAAACTTGTTTACATTTAGCAGCATACATCTGAATTGTTTATGAAGATTCTGTTTATTATTCTAATATTTGGCTGGGTTTCATGCAAATCCCATTTAACGGAAAAAGCACCTGCAACAGTTGCTCCCATGGCTTTTACACTTCCTGCAATTCCTTTTGATTCGTCAAAGAAAGTAATTCATGTGTTTGTTGCTTTATGCGATAATAAGTACCAGGGAATTGTGCCCGTGCCTGCCGGTATTGGTAACGGGCAGGATCCAAATTCCAATCTTTATTGGGGATGCAGTTATGGCATTAGGTCATATTTTAAGAAAAGCAGTCAATGGAAACTGGTGAAGCAATATAAGATCGACAGCATTAAGCTGGAGCGGCTTATTTTTAAACACACAAGCAGTAATTTTTATTTAGTGGCTGATGCATACAACGGCAAGTATATTAAAAAATGCACTGAAGATTTTTTTAAAAGTTGCTCAGGGCAGTTGAAAGAGGTTTTACCAACCGGAGATATTAATATTGGTATTAACGGGAACGCCAACCTGGTGGCTTATATTGGTCATGATGGCCTGATGGATTTTCAATTGAACGAAAAATTTACCTGTGCAGATAACAAGACAAGAGATACAATTATATTGGCTTGTATCAGCAAACGATTTTTTGCACCACATCTTACTGCTACAAAAGCAAATCCTGTAGTTTGGAGTACTGGTTTAATGGCGCCGGAAGCCTATACACTCCACGATGCACTTGAGCAATACATCAATCACCAATCAAACCAGGTAATACAGAAAGCAGGCGCAAAGGCCTATGCAAAATACCAGCATTGCATTGAAAAGGCTGCAGGAAACCTGCTCGTAACCGGCTGGTAAAATACCTTTTTTTAAAACGCCTGTTGTGTTAATTTACAATAACCTTCAACCAGCCTGTAATGCTCATCCGGCTACGGTTGGCAATTGTAACCTCATGCTCCATTTCATCGCTTTTAAAAAACACGGCAGACTGGGCATGTGGTAACGTTTTTTGCACTGTGTCATTTTGGTAAGTCAGCAACTGGCCGCCGTCACTATCGAGCCAGTTGCGATTAAGGTAACTGATCAATGAATATTTCCGGTTACTGTCATTTTTAAACTGGTCTTTATGACGTTTGTAAAAGCTGCCTTCTTCATAAACTGCATAATGAAATTCGTAACCGTTTATGCCGGTATAAAAGGTGCTGTTAAGCCGCTCAATAAACTGCTCTATAAGTTGTAAAAATTCCTGCTCAAACTTATTGTCGTGGCTTTTATCTAACCAGTAAATTTTATCACTCCTCATTTTTTGCTTGCTGTCTGCAATGGTATCGTTACCAATGCCGGCAGCCTTCATCATTTCATCTTTCTGCAGGCGTACAATGTTTTCCTCAAGCCCATTGGAAAGTGATTCTGATAAAAATAGTGTATCGATACCAATCTTGTTTTCCAGGTAACTATCTATCAGCACATCAAACTGGTTGCTCATTTTATATTGGTTAAACTGAACAAGATAGTTTATAAAAAACTGCATTGATGATAAACCTTCAGGCATTAAAATTTGGCTGCGTTTTAGGTTAACTTTACCTGTATAAAAATTCTGTATGAAATTATCATTCGCCATCACTGTAGTTATATTGGGCTTGAGTTTTAATGCTTTTGCCCAATCTGAAAAAATGGTGCTTTCGCAATTAAATCAACCGGTGGAAATCATTACGGATACGTGGGGAGTGCCACACATTTATGCTAAAACAGAGCATGACCTGTTTTTTTCACAAGGCTACCAGGCAGTATCTGACAGGCTTTTTCAATTTGAAATATTTCGACGCAAGGCAACCGGTACTATGGCGGAAGTGCTTGGTAAAAGAGAATTAAAAAGAGATATAGGAGCCAGGCTTTTTAGTTTTAAAGGGAATATGGAGGAGGAACTGGCGCATTATCATCCGCATGGAAAGGCTATAGTTGAAGCTTTTACAGAAGGTGTAAATGCATACATAAAACAAGTGCTTAATGGGAAAGCGCCAATGCCAGTTGAATTAAAGTTGCTTGGTATTAAACCGGGCTACTGGACTCCTGCAGTGGTTATTAGCCGGCACAATGGCTTGCTTACAAATGTGCAGGATGAACTGGCTACTGCAAGGTTATTGGGAAAGATAGGAGAGGAGAAGCTTCGTGCCATTTCAAATTTTCATCCCGGCTCGCCTGACCTTAGAATAGATACAGCGATTAACAGAGAACGGTTAAACGACGATGTACTTGCATTATACAATTCCTTTCGTACTGCACTGGTTTTTAAACCGGAAGATATTACAACTTCCAGCGCAATCAGCGCCATTGAATTAACCGAAACAGTGGCAAATGAAAATGTGTTGTACAAACAATCTGAAGGCAGCAACAACTGGGCGGTAAAAGGCAGCCTGGCGGTAAACGGTTTTCCCATGCTGGCGAATGATCCTCACCGGTTGCTGGCAACACCTTCGCTCCGGTATATTGTTCATTTATCAGCCCCCGGCTGGAATGTAATAGGAGGTGGAGAACCAATACTGCCGGGTGTTTCAATTGGCCACAATGAGTATGGAGCCTGGGGGCTTACCATTTTTGAAACTGATGCGGAGGACTTATATGTGTACAAATTAAACCCGTTAAATAACGGGCAATATTTTTATAGAGGCAGTTGGAAAAATTTTGAAAAAGTAACTGAAAATATTGCCGTCAAAAATGAACCAACTCAAAAGGTAACATTGTACTACTCAATTCACGGGCCTGTTACTTTTATTGACAGTTTGCACCACATTGGCTATGCAGTAAAATGTGGCTGGTTGCAAAAAGGTTGTGCACCTTACCTGGCAAGTTTGCGGATGAACCAGGCTAAGAACTGGAAGGAATTTCAACAGGCCTGTACCTACAGTAATATACCTGCTGAGAATATGGTTTGGGCTGATAAGAAGGGCGATATTGGCTGGCAGACGGTGGGCATTACACCCATCAGGAATACACACTCAGGCATGGTGCCTGTTGCCGGTGATGGACGTTATGAATGGAGCGGATTATTGCCGATCATCAAACGGCCATCATCATATAACCCCGCCGAAGGATTTATTTGCACAGCGAATGAAAGCCGCACACCTGCTGATTATCCTTACATGAACGCTACTGGCTTTTCCTGGTCAGACAGTTACAGGCACGACCGAATCAAAGAAATTTTAAGCAGCAAAAAAAAGTTTTCTGTTGAAGATATGCAGCAGTTACAAACTGATTATTTATGCATTCCTGCAAGGCAGTTGGTGCCTTTGCTGAGCAGCCTTGTGATAAAAGACAGCATCACTAATATTGCAAGAAAAATGTTGCTTGAATGGGATTATAAATTAGCCACCAGTTCCGTTGCTGCAACAATTTATGTTGAATGGGAAAAGCTGCTTGGCGTTAACCTGTTGCGAAAAATGGGCATTGATGATTTACCTGATATGCCGGTTGAATTTAATACAAAAAAGATGATTGACCTGCTGAGCAAAACCAATGATTTGCCTGGAGATAATCTTGTAAGTGAGCATAATTTGCTGCTGGTTTCATCGCTGCAGGAAGCAATTAAAAACTTACAGGTAAGGCTAGGCGAAAATATGCAGGACTGGCAATATGGGCAACTGAAAAACAAACATGTAGTTATAAAACATTCATTGTCTGGTGTGGTAGGCGAAAAATTAAAATTTGAGTTGGATGCAGGCCCGATTGCAAGAGGCGGTGGAGAAAATACAGTTAACAGTACAACAAATAATATGAATCAAACCCATGGTGCATCGTTCAGGGTAATAATTGATTGTGCCGATTGGGATCTGATGAAAGGGATCAATACACCCGGCCAGAGTGGTGATCCTGCCAGTAAACATTACAAAGACCTGTTTGAATTGTGGGGCTACAACCAATATTTTCCATTGTATTTTTCTAAAGCGAAAGTGAGATCTGTTGAAGAAAAAATCGTGAAACTGATGCCTCAATAGTTATTGTGAGAACTGTTTATGTTTTAATTTTACCGCTTAAATAATTCAATATGAAAAAGCGTTTGTTACCATTGCTTATGCTGATATTTTCGGTTTCAGCCAATGCCCAGCAATCAACCCTGGCCGCCGCCCCTGATGCTTCAAAAAAAATAATGACAGTGGATGCGTCCTGTGGTGAGTGTAAGTTTGGGATGAAGGGTAAAAGTTGTGACCTTGCTGTGAAGATAAAGGGTAAGGCATATTTTGTAGATGGTGTAAACATCGATTCATTAGGCGATGCTCATGCTGATGATGGGTTTTGCAAAGCCATCCGCAAAGCGGCTGTGCAGGGCGAAATAGTGAACAACAGGTTTAAAGCTACTTATTTCAAACTTGTTGATCATCCTGCAAAAAAGCCATAATAAGTATTGGCAACAGAAGTTGTTTAGCTAATGATATAGCAGCTGCTGTTAGTTTTGTGGTACAAGGGAGTGACACCCGAACGTTTCATCCGGTCGGGCAAAGATGACGCCATGAAAAACAAGAGCCTGTACCAAAAATCTTGTCTTAAATCTGAGACATTGACCTGGCAATAATTATTTTGCTACAGACAGATGTTTTTTCCAATAACTAAAAACAAACGCAATCCAGTCTTTATTAGTGTACATCCGGCGGAACGCCGACTTAGCTGTACGTTCTGCCATCATCCAGGTAATTGCTTCTTCTGCTTGGTATGTACAACTGCAGTTTGCTACAGGGAAATGGGAAAGGCTGCAAGTCTCCATAATCCGTATAACCTGCCGAATTTTCTCCAAATATTATAACCTTATCAGTATGGCCTTTTGCAACCAGCAAAAAGGTTTCGCCACTGCTGCCATTGTTTTATTATTATGTTCTGAATTTACCTGTGCAAAATGATAATATTACCAGGCAGATTAAAGTTAGGTAAGCTGTTGCATGATCTGTTCTGCAATCTCTTCCGGCGAAAGGCTGATGTCCACAACGATTGCATTTGCAGGTAACTCCAGCGTATTGAATTGAGATTGTAAAAGGGCGGGTGACATATAGTGCCCGTGACGGTTCTTTAGCCGCTCTGCAATTTTTTCAAAATCACCTTTCAAAAAAATCCAGTTGCAACTGCTTTCAATTCCTTCACATAAAATTTTACGATAAATTTCTTTTAAAGCAGAGCAGGCAACAATTACTGATTTTTCTGCAATGGCTGTTTTTACAAAGCTGTGAATACTTTCCAGCCATGGCCACCTGTCTTCATCTGTGAGTGGTATTGCAGCCTTCATCTTATCTTTATTTTTCTGTGAATGAAAGTCATCCGCATCATAAAAACTAAAGCCAGTTTTGGCCGCTAATAATTCTCCAATAGTTGTTTTACCGGACCCCGAAACCCCCATAATGTATATAACCTTTTGCATTAAATTTTCTGTTGAAATTGAGCGCTCCTAATTCAAAATGAAGATAAGTTATCGGGAAGAAATTCTGGTGCAGGAATTTTAATTCGAAGAATAAAAATCAGCTGATAATTTTTCCATCTTCCATTTCAATGTTGCGGTGGGTTCGCTGTGCAAAACTCTGGTCATGCGTTACAATAAGCAACGTCTGGTTAAATTCTTCTGCTAACCGTTTAAAAATATCAAACACAATTTCACTATTTTTTTTATCAAGATTACCGGTAGGTTCATCACCCATAATTATATGAGGATCGTTGATCAGTGCCCTGGCAATTGCCACCCGCTGTTTTTCTCCGCCAGAAACCTGGTTAGCACTTTTGTTGGCGAGATAATCAATACCCAGCATAGTAAGCTTTTCCATGGCCCGCTGCTCCACCTCTTTCTCAGAATATTTTTTAAGTTTTAAACCCGGCAGCATTACGTTTCTAAGTACAGAGAACTCATTTAGCAGGTAATGGAACTGGAAAACAAATCCAATTTTTTCATTGCGGACCTTTGCCAGTTGGCCTTCTTTCTTTTTCTTCATTGATTCGTTATCGATGATAAGTTCGCCTTCATAATCTGTATCCATCGTACTGAGTATGTACAACAAGGTACTCTTGCCACATCCGGATTTTCCGGTTATAGAAACAAAGTCGCCTTTGTTGATTGAGAAATTTATATCCGATAAAACCTTTACTGTTACCGGGTCATGAAATGATTTGCTGATGTTATTTGCCTGTAGAATTATATCACCCATACTATTTGCCTCTTATAATTATTACGGGATCAACCTTACTTGCTTTCCTTGCAGGAAACCAGCCGGCAAAATAAGTTGTTATCAATGAAAACACTGCTCCAATAAAATAGAACAGAGGATTGTAATTAATTGGGAAAGTTTTTATGGTTGGCAGCGCTGCGGTGTTAAAGGGAATATTATCTATCACCACCGAAAGGCCAAAGCCAAACAGCAGACCTGCAAGCCCGCCAAAAAAGCCAATGGTAAGTGCTATTACAAGAAATACATTTTTCACATCCCTTCCAGAAAAGCCTGTTGCTTTTAAAATCGCAATTGTGTCCATCTTTTCATAGATCATCATGTTAAGAATGTTGTAGATACCGAAACCTGCAACAACTAACAATGTGATACCAACTGAATAAGAAATAAGTGTTCTGATAAAACTGCCTGTTTCGAATTGAGAATTGGCTGTTTGTATATCTTCTGCATCTGTTTCAAAAAGGTTCCGGTATTCCTTGGCGAGTTTTGGAGCCATCTTCATATCAAACAGTTTCACTTGTATATCCGTAACATAACTATTTGCCTTGCCCATTAATTTTTGTGCAGTGCTGATAGAAGTAAAGCTTTGTACTTTATCAAATTCCTGTAATCCGGATTGAAAATAGCCAACCACTTTCAGCTGGAAGATCTCGCCTTTTGAAGTTGTGATCTGGACCATATCTCCAATATCTGCCAATAGTTTTTCTGCCAGTCCTTTGCCAAGTACAATGCTGTTTGATACCTTGCTTATATCAGATGCAGAGCCTGCTGTAATGTAATCATTGAAATGGAAAAGCTTACTTTCTGCATTGATATCGATGCCATTTATTACACCCGTAATATCAATGCTGCCATCGTTAAAAAATACCTGTGTAATTATTTTGGGTGCAATGCCCAGCACACGGCTATCATTTTTAAGGGTGTTCATAATAGCGCCGCTGTTGTAAATTTCGGCCCTGCTGTTAGCAGACTTTACAGAGCTTACAAAATTGTAATGGTCATTGTATTCAGGCGAAATATTTATGGGTTGATTTAAAGCAGGTTTCACTTCATTGTACAGCCTGATATGAGGCGTTCTGTTTAGCACAAGGCCATCCAGTAAGCCGTTGAGACCCGTCATAAAGCTCAGCAATGCAATAAACATGGTAATGCTAAAAGTTACGCCAATGGCGGCTACCAGTGTTTGTTTCCATCTTGCAGCCAGCAGCGAACCGGCTATACTGAAAATAAGTTTCATGTTAATTCGCTGGTTTTATAATTACATCTTTGGCAGATAATCCATTTAGTATTTCAACTTTTTGATAATCTTTTAAGCCTGTTGTTACCTTGCGTTTTTCATTATTTTCCATCAGCACATAATCACCATCCAGTAAATAATTTCTTGGAATGGTTAGTACATTTTCTTTTGTCTGGATAACAATATTTGCTTCACAGGTTAGGCTGGGGTAAAGGGCCGGCGGCTGTTTTACAAACACGGCTTCTACGGTAAATGATTTTGACCTGTCATTCATTGCCGGGTTAATTTTTGTTATTACTGCTTCAAATAGTTGGCTTTTGTAACTATCCATTGTCAGCAATATCTTTTGCCCTGCTTTCACTTTTGTTATATCATATTCATCAACTTGCAGTTCCAGCATAAAGGAATCAGCATTGCCAATTAATGCCACTGGTGTTTGGGTATTAACCATCTCACCTTTTTCTTTTAAAATGTTGTACACACGGCCGTTGCGTTCGCTTTTAATGATATAGTCATTAACAAGGCTTGATGATATTTGGAGATTTTTTTTACTCTGCCTGTCCTGGAAACTGATCTGTTTGTTTAGTTCTGTTAAACGAAGTTTGGAAGCTTCGTAATTATTTTGAGCGGTTTTTAATGCAAGCTCTCTTTGTTCAAGTTCATTCCTGGTGCCGATTTGCTGATCCCACAGGCTTTTTTGCCGCTGGTAAAGCAGGGCTTCATTACCGGCCTTTATTTTTGCCTGCTCAATACTAATATTTAACTCATTTATTTTTTCTGAATTAGCTGCTGAAGCTGCGTAGCCGGAGGCAATTGCAGCATTTTCTGTATTTAACCTGGCGGTTGTATTGGTAAGTATAATGATTGCTTCACCCTTTTTAACTGTGTCTCCTTTTGTTACCAGGATATCTGAAATAAGACCATTAACACTTGAAAATACCTGGTACTGCTCCTTACTTTTTACTATACCTGATGCATATACTGATTCAGTTATTTTTTCCTTTAACGGAATTTTTCTTTCCACCTTTGTTTTGCAGGAATAGCATGTTAAAATAGCTATAACAATGTACAGTAAACGCATCATACTTTATTCAAATTGAAAACGAAGTTAGGCCAATATCCATGGAATTGAAAGGACATATGTTGCCTCAGGTACAATTATTGTCAAGAGAAAAGCAGTAATTGGTTTTACAGCTTTTTTAAAAGCTGGATAGAAATGTATGCATTAAGTTAACGTACTAAATTCTGTTTTATGAAACTCATCTTACTTAGCATCTTTATCATTACGATACTTGCACTACTCTTTTTTTTAATACAGCAAAATATCCGGGAAAGTAGCAGAGCAGCTGATGATTTTGGAGATAATTTCTCTTTTAAAAATGAAAAGAAATTTGAGACAGAGATTAATGATGCTGATTATTAATTCCCTTTTCCTCTTATTAATTTTCTGCATAAAAACATCCGTAATATTCTCATACAAGTAATTATTGGCAGGGAGGGTATTCCTGCAAAATAATACCATTCTTTCTTCTCCAAAAATTAAGTGTACCACAAAACTATAAAATAGTAGTGGATACTATAACCTTTTACCAGTAACGGTTTTACGGTACCGTGTAGTAATGTAACTAATAACAGCAACAGCTTTATCCAATACCAAAATCTTTATTGAATTTAAATGTGATTTTGCTGATAAAATTGAAATATTCTAATAATTGTTACGTTCAATTTTCTGTGGATTATTCCACTTTTTTTAACTGGCATTTTCTGTCTTTTAGTTTGACAGTTGCCATCTATTATTCATTTTAAAACAATTCAACACAATTACTTTGGCAGGTGCTTAAAATAAGCCAGCGTCTGCCACAAATTCCTTCCTTCCTTTCAAACAACAATCCAAAAAACAATTATGAAACTATTAATCCAAACCAACAAAGAAAATCCACTGTCAATCCCACAGAAATTTTTCAGCAAATTTTTAAAAAAAGGAATACCGGCCTTTTTATTTTTTATTTTATGTGGCAGTGTAAAGGCACAAATTACAGCAGTTCAAAGCGGACCATGGAGCGATCCCAATACCTGGGATGTGAGTGTTCCTTCATCAGGCGATGATGTGATTATTGGAAACAGTTTTACAGTGAATGTAAATTCTTCAGGTGAGAGCTGCAATTCAATTCAGATCGGCGATGTGAATGGAAGTGGCAGCCTTGTTTTCAGTGGAACTTCATCTTTAACAGTAGCAGGAGATATGGTAATGGGTGACTTGTCAGGCGGTACACTAGGGACGCTGTCTCTAAGTGCCAATGCAACGCTTACCTGTGGCACAATTGTAGAATCAGATCCCAATTTCAGCGGAGCCTACGACTCAAACAACGGCACCATCATTTTTACAGGCGCTTTTACGCTTCCGTTTAATTTGTACCAGTTTAACAACCTCGTAGTAACGGGGTTTGTAACAGCAGGCGGAAGAAATCTGCCAATAGAAGGAAATTTAAGTATAAATGCAGGCGGTACGCTTGACCTTGGTGTGAATTCAGCTCAGCGTAACAGTATCGGGGGAACGCTTACCATACAAAATGGGGCTACGTTAAAAATTGGAGGATCGGGAAATATACCCGCAAACTACACAACCCATATAATAGGTGCTACAAGTGTGGTTGAATACTACGGAGTTTCTCAAACGGTTTCAACACTTAATTCTTCCCAGAATTATGGGTATCTGATAATTTCCGGAACGGGTTTAAAAGAAGTGAATGGAAATATTGGTATTGCCAGGGATCTTACTGTAAACTCGGGAATCTTCAGCGTAAACACTTTTTTGGCAGACAGAACTTCCGCTGGTGGTACACTTTCGGTTGCGAATGGTGCAACGCTCCGTATTGCTGGAAGTGGAACTTTCCCCGCTAACTTTTCAACTCATACCATTGGTGCTACAAGCACAATTGAGTATAGCGGAACATCAGCTCAAAACATTGCGGTTTTAAACTCGGGTCAAAAATATGGTAACCTCAATATTTACAATTCTTTTAAAACATTAT
Organism: Ferruginibacter sp.; assembly: GCA_965247025.1. Lineage (GTDB taxonomy): Bacteria > Bacteroidota > Bacteroidia > Chitinophagales > Chitinophagaceae > Ferruginibacter. The sequence goes on from OZ252000.1 coordinate 318,434, forward strand.
CCGGCAGTATCACCGTGGCCGGAACACTTTCATTTGCCGGAACACCCGATAAATTAATTATTGGAAGTAATACACTTACTCTTGAAGGCACTATCTCCGGCTCATTAACCGGATCAAGAAATTTTTCCGGATCTGCAACTAGTAATCTTGTATTAAAAGGTACATCTAACCGTACTTTGTTTTTTGACGCAACAACACCAGGAACAACCAATGTACTTAACAATTTAACACTCAATCACAGCACCAATACATCTACATTAGGCAATGATCTCATAGTTAACAACACGCTTACATTTACCTCCGGCAAACTTTCTATAGCAGCAAGAACACTTACATTGAAAGGAGGTATCGTGAATACTGTTACCGGCAGTGTGGTTGGCGGAGCAAACAGCAAATTAATATTCAATGGTTCATCAAGTCCTACACTTTCAATGGACCAAACAACACCAGGTACAACTAATAATTTAAGTACTCTTCAAATTAACAGCAGCGGCCAGGTTATTACCATGGGCAACGATCTTGTGATGAGCAGTACACTTACTTTCACTACAGGTAAACTCGCCATTAATGGAAATACCCTTACACTGAAAGGCCTTGTAACAAATACCGTGACAGGTGGCATAAGGGCCGGGAGTACCAGTAATTTAATTTTAAACGGGGCAGTTAGCCCAAGTTTATCTTTCGATCAAACAACCCCCGGAACAACCAATGTTATAAAAAACGTTACGGTAAACAGCAGCGGTCAAACAATTACACTCACAAATGGCTTGCGGCTTGTTGGTACACATACACCAACAACAGGAGTATTTGCATCTGGTGGAAATTATACCATTGCATCAACAGCAGCAGCAACAGCTAATGTTGCAGCAGGAACTACCAGTGGTGGTTACATTACAGGGAGCGTAATTGTTGAGCGTTATATTCCCCAAAATACCAACAGGGCATGGCGACTGCTCACCAGCCCCACAAGCGGCCAAACGATTAATGCAGCATGGCAGGAAAGTCAATCCGGCGGCGTAAATGGTATTTCTGGTTACGGAACAAATATTACCAATAGCTCATCATCATGGGCTGCTAATGGTTTTGATTTTCAAACTCCAAGTAATTCAATCCTGGTCTATTCCCCTTCTCTGAATAATTTTACAGGTGTTAATAATACCGGTGTCAGTATATCAAACGAGCCGGGCTATCTTATTTACATCAGAGGCAACAGGAGTGTAACTCCTTCATCCAGCATTTCGGCCGGGGCTGCAACAACGCTACGGACAGCAGGAACTCTTTACACTGGCGATCAGAGTGCTCAAACAGTTGGTGCTGATAAACTGGCCTTAATAGGCAATCCATATGCAAGTGCTCTGGACTTAAGGAATATAACCCTTACTGGTGGATCTGTTGGCTCATCGTTCTATGTTTGGGATCCTAAATTACTGGGTTCCTATAACATCGGCGGATTTCAAACACTAACTGAAAGTGGCGGAAACTACATTGTTGTTCCAGGCGGAGGAAGTTATGGCAGCACAGGGTCGGTTGTCAATACTATTGAGTCAGGTGCTGCATTTATGGTTCAGGCAGTTAGTTCTTCCGGCACTATTACAATTAACGAAGCCAGTAAAACATCCGGAAGCAGAATGGTTTTCAGGCCAATGGGCAACAATGCTCAGATGTTAAATACCACGCTATTGGCCAAAAATAATGGTGTCTTTGTTACGGCAGACGGAGCAATAGTTTTGTTTGATAACGCTTACAATAACGCCATTGATGGCTGGGACAGTAAGAAGATAAACAATCTCAGTGAGACGTTCAGCATTGTAAAGGATGGAGCCAACCTGGTAGCAGAAAAAAGAAAATTAGTTACGGAAGCTGATACAGTTTTTTTTAAGATGATATATATGAAGAAGATTGATTACAAACTTCAAATTGTGAGTACTAATTTAGACCAGGCAAATATGCCGGGCTTCCTGGAAGACAGTTATACAGGCACAAGCAAAGCACTTGATATGAGTGACACCACGAATTATGATTTTACCGTGGACAATAACGCAGGGTCTTATGCCGCTTCAAGGTTTAGAATAGTCTTTAAACCCGCTGTAGTTCTCGCCGTTACATTTACAAATGTGCATGCAGCTTTGCAGGGTAAAAAAGTTCAGGTTGACTGGAATGTTGTTAACCAGGTTAGTACAACTAAATATGAAATAGAAAAATCAATCAACGGACATGATTTTGCTTTATCAGGTACAGTTGCAGCAGGCATAAACGGAATTAATAACACCTATTCTTGGATTGATGAAAATCCTGCAATCGGATTGAATTATTACAGGATTAAAAGTGTTGAATCAGTCGGCACTGGGAAATACAGCAGTATCGTTAAAGTAAATATCAATAAACTGGCACCGTCTTTTAGTATTACGCCAAATCCTGCTGAAGGCAATCTTATAAATCTTCAATTTGTAAATCAGCAAACAGGTAAATACAACATGATCATTTCAAGCGCCACTGGCCAAATTATTTACAGCAATTCAAAAACACATAATGGAGGAAGTTCAGTTCATCAATTACAACTACCAGCATCAGTAACCCCCGGAACTTACCAATTAGAAATAGTTGCTCCGGATAACACCAGGCAAGTACAAAAGTTACTCATCAGATAAAAAATACTCTATTTAACCCTGCAACAGAACAGGCGCCTCCTCAAAAAAAGGAGGCGTCTTTCATTTAACCATTCATTAAAATTTAAAAAAACGCTGTTAGAAAAGCTTGAACTGTGGCCGCTTTCCAATGTATATTATTTTCAGGATGGCCATTTTAATTGGATGTTTTCTATTATTCACTACACTTGTTTATGTTTTTAAACTGTAAATAAGTGTAGAATTCTTATCTTTGCTGCGTAAATACGGGGCAATTGGCAACAATGCTTCATGTTGTATAACAGCTTTGCCACCACAACATTTTGTTTGCCATGCAATAGTGCATGGCTTTGCTATTTGTTACAAAAACAAGATGTTGAGGAAGATTTTAATACAGGAACACAGGATTAATTATAACAAACTACTATTTAGATGGAATCACAATTGCAAGAAATGAAAGCGTTAACACAGGAAAAATGGTCGAAAAGGCCATTGATAATAAGCGGCCCATGCAGTGCAGAAACTGAGGAGCAAATGTTGGAAACTGCCACCAGGCTGGCGAAAACCGGTAAGGTGGATGTGTTGAGAGCAGGTATCTGGAAACCAAGAACAAAGCCGGGTTTGTTTGAAGGGATTGGTACAAAAGGTTTGCCCTGGTTATTGCAGGCAAAAAAAATAACAGGTTTACCAACAACTGTAGAGGTCGCTACTGCAAAACATGTGGAAGATGCCCTGCAGTTTGATGTTGACATATTATGGATCGGTGCCAGAACAACTGTAAACCCTTTTAGTGTTCAGGAAGTTGCGGACGCTTTACGGGGAGTTGATATTCCGGTAATGATTAAAAATCCAATAAACCCGGATTTGGAATTATGGAGCGGTGGCATTGAAAGAATACAAAAAGCTGGTGTAAAGCAAGTTGGTATGATTCACAGAGGATTTAGCAATTACGGCAATACGGAATTCCGGAATGCTCCAATGTGGCACTTGCCTATCGAAATGAAAAGGCGTTTTCCTGAAATGTTATTGATTTGTGATCCTTCGCACATTTGTGGTAACAGGCACATGCTCCAAGCCGTTGCACAAAAAAGTATTGATCTTGATTTTGATGGTGTGATGATTGAAAGTCATATTGATCCGGATAATGCGTGGAGCGATGCTAAACAACAAATTACACCTGAGCGTTTAGGCGAAATGATTGATGCATTGATCTGGAGAAATGAAAGCACAGACAAACAGGATTTCCTGAATGCACTGGCAACGCTCAGAGAGCAGATCAATCATGTTGATGATGAGTTGATAAGCCTGCTTGGACAACGCATGAAGATCTCTGAAAAAATCGGCGAATACAAAAGAGCCAATAATATTACCATCCTTCAAACCAACCGTTGGAATGATATTCTTGAAAAGGCTTTTAAAAGAGGCGATAAAATTGGTCTGAGCCAGGAGTTCATCACTAAATATTTTGATGCAGTTCACTTAGAAAGCATCAATCATCAAAACAAAGTAATGAACAGCTAAACCTGCAGCCTGCCGGGCCGCAGTTAATTTTGTTCCTGATCTAAATAAAATAAATAGCCTGCTTCTGTACAATGCGGAGCAGGCTATTTTACAATAGTTAAACACTAACAACGGGGTTGACGCTGCTTTTTTTGAACTCCGCTGTCCCCATTAAAATGAAAGAAAATAAATACAATTTTTCATCCGGTAATTGCTCTGTTTACCTGGATACCTCTTTTGCATCGCTGAAGGAATTGGTTCCCTCAAACTTTATTGTTGTTACAGATGAAATTATTTACGCACAGCATCCTTTAAAATTTGAAGGTTATAAAACCATTGTTATAAAAGCAGGCGAGGAGTTCAAACAACAATACTCTGTGGATGGTATTTTAAAACAACTAATTGAACTCGAGGCGGATAGAAAAACTTTTATTGTAGGTGTTGGTGGTGGTGTGGTTACTGATATGGTTGGGTATGCTGCCAGTGTATATATGAGAGGACTGCAATTTGGTTTTGTGCCAACAACAATCCTGGCAATGGTGGATGCTGCCATTGGCGGCAAGAATGGTGTTGATGTAGGGATGTACAAAAATCTTGTGGGCACCTTCCGGCAGCCCCAGTTTTTGCTGTACGATTATTCCTTTTTGGCGACACTCCCAAACGATCAATGGATAAATGGTTTTGCAGAGATCATTAAACATGCCTGTATAAAAGATGCGGTATTGTTTGAGTGGTTGCAGGATAAATCGATTGCTTATTTTCAACAGGAGCCAGCTGCACTCGGAGAATTAATAGAGAAAAATGTCGCTATTAAATCAACCGTTACAACGGAAGATGAGTTTGAAAAGGGCGACCGAAAGCTGCTAAACTTTGGTCATACATTTGGCCATGCAATTGAAAATATTTACCAGCTGCCGCATGGCCATGCAATTAGTATTGGAATGATGATCGCCTGCGAAATGTCAGAACAAATGCGTGGCTTTTCTTTTGAAGACAAAGCTGCCGTAAAAAAACTGCTGGAGCAATATGGCCTGCCCACTACATTTAATTTTGACAAAGAAAAAGTTTGGAATCTTATGAAGCTTGATAAAAAAAGAGTCAGCGACTTTATGAGTTTTATTTTACTTAACAAGATCGGTGATGCTGTTGTTGAACAAATACCAATGGCAAAGCTTGAAGATCTTGTAATGCAGCGGTTATAAACTGCCTTAAAACAAACAATACAACACCGCATTTAGTATGATCGTTACAATACAGCCATCAAAATTGTCAGGAACTGTACATGCACCTGCATCTAAAAGTAGCATGCAACGGGCTTGTGCCGCTGCCTTGCTTAATGAAAGCCCGACTGTTATTAAAAATCCTGGGAAAAGCAATGATGACAAGGCTGCACTAGGCGTAATTAAAAACCTTGGTGCCACAGTTGAAGAGCAGGAAGATGGATCGCTCCTCATCACTAACTCCGCTATCGGGTTGCTTTCTGCTGACAGCAGTAAAACCGAAGGCAATATTTTTTGTGGGGAAAGTGGCCTTGGAATAAGAATGTTTGCTCCGGTTGCCGCATTAAGTGCAGTACCAATTACCATTACCGGCGAAGGCAGTTTACTCAGCCGCCCAATGGATTTTTTTGATGACATCTTTCCGCAACTTGGTATTTCTATACAATCAAATAATGGTAAGTTACCCATCAAAATACAAGGACCTTTGCAACCAAAAGATATAACCATTGATGGTAGTTTAAGTTCCCAGTTTTTAACAGGTATGTTATTCGCTTTTGGCAAAGCTGCTAAAACGCCTGTTACCATCACAGTTACCAATTTAAAAAGCACGCCGTATATAGATCTTACGCTGAAAGTGATGAAGGATTTTGGTTATAATGTTACTAATAACAACTACGAATCGTTCTCCATTGAGCCAGTGGTTCCTGGAGACACGAACCAAGGCAAGACCCCGGTGTTTCGTGATGATACGAAACAGGGTCAGGCCACGGCCGGTATCTCTACAAACAGGAATATTGGACAACAGCAACCATTGGATTACACAGTTGAAGGTGATTGGAGCGGAGCTGCCTTTTTATTGGTTGCCGGTGCTATTGGCGGCAACATAGTGGTAGAAGGACTGGACGTTTTTTCAACCCAGGCCGATAAAAAAATACTGGAAGCGCTGAGGGATTGTGGTTGTCATTTATCAATTACAGATAAAGACATCAGTGTTTCATACCCGCTCCTGGGATTAAAAGCATTTCATTTTAATGCAACAGATTGCCCGGATCTTTTTCCGCCACTGGTTGCGCTGGCTTCTTACTGCGAAGGTAAAACTGTGATTGAAGGTGTAAGCAGGCTGGCCCATAAAGAAAGTGACCGTGGCATAACATTGCAGGAGGAGTTTGGTAAATTGGGGATAAAGATTGATCTGCAGGATGACCTGATGATTGTACATGGCGGCATTGCGCTGAAGGGCGCAAATGTTTACTCTCATCATGATCACCGAATTGCAATGGCCTGTGCTGTTGCAGCTTTGAAAGCAACAGGAGATGTGGTAATGGAAGAAGCTAATGCCATCAATAAATCTTACCCGGACTTTTACGAGCACTTGAAAAAATTGGGTGCTTCAGTATCTTTGTAGAATTATTTATCAATTAATCTATCAGTAGTGAACAGTTTCGGACGAATTTTCAGGGTGCATATTTTTGGAGAATCACATGGACATTGTGTTGGTGTAAATATTGATGGTTGCCCTGCCGGCGTTCCCTTGGCGGTGGAGGATTTCACTACTGATATTGAGCGGAGAAAAGCTGGTGCAAAAGGTACTACTCCCCGTAAAGAGGACGATATCCCTAAAATAATGAATGGCGTTTTTAAAGGTAAAACAACCGGCGCACCTATCACAATCTTATTTGATAATAACAATACCCGTAGCACCGATTACGAAAAGCAGCGTGCTGTTCCAAGGCCTGGCCATGCAGATTTTGTGGCTTCTAAAAAGTTTGGGGGGTTTGAAGATTATCGTGGTGGCGGCCATTTCAGTGGCCGGCTTACTGTTTGTCTTGTGGCAGCTGGTGTGGTTGCTAAATTAATATTGAGCAATGCCAAAGCAAATACAATTGCAGTGAACGCTTCTATTCTGGAAATTGGGGGGCTGCAGGATTTAGAAGCTGGTTTGCAAAAAGCAATTGACGCAAAAGATACCATTGGCGGCATTGTTGAATGCAGGGTAAATGGATTGCCTGTTGGTTTGGGAGAACCTTTTTTCGACTCAGCAGAATCATTGATAAGCCATGCAGTTTTTGCAATACCGGCAGTGAGGGGAATTGAATTCGGGACGGGCTTTGCAGCGGCAAGAATGTTTGGAGCTGTACACAATGATTCTATAGAAGATGCTACCGGTAAAACATTTACCAACCACGGCGGCGGAATTGTTGGAGGCATTACCAACAGCAATGATATTGTTTTCAGGATTGCCATTAAGCCAACTTCTTCAACACCCAAAATACAGCAAACGCTGAATGTTGAAACAAATGAAATTGAAGACTTTTCTGTAAAGGGCCGACATGATTTGTGCATAGCATTGAGAGTACCCGTTGTGTTAGAGTCAGTTACAGCAATAGTTGTGGCGGATATGCTGCTGCTGGAACAACGGGTTGGGAGGGTGGTTGCAGAATAATCCTAATTAGAATATTTATATTCGGGAGATGATAGCTAAAGCCAGGCTTTATCCGGAGTATTTATTGTTGCTTGTTTCTCCGTTGCTGTTCTTAATAAAAAAGCTTTTATATGGTCACAGTGTTACGGACATACATATTCATGATACAAATTTGGTAGAAGAACAAGATTATATTTTCATACCGTTATTTTTCATCAATCTGATTTTGTTCTTGTTTCATTTGATCTTAAAGAAGAGACTAATCCGGGATGACGCTTATCGTCATGTGCATATTTATTTAACCCAGATTTTGCATTTGAAATCGTTATGAGGGTTTCAAATGTAATGCAGATAGGTGTTTCGGGTTATTTTTTGCCTGAAAAAATAGTGATCTATTTTGAAGTCAAAAAATGTTCTGAAATACTGAGCTGTGCAGCAGTTGAAAGCCGCAATAGATTTTCAACTGCAAAATCTGGGTTTAACTGTTGTATTTTCTGTTCTTTTGTTTTTTCATCCTTGGAATATTTTTCTTTCGCTGCCGAGAAGGTACTTTGACTACGCATGACCCGACTCAATTTTTAACAATCTTGGGTTAGATTTTGTTTCAAAAACAGTTCTGTCGATACTGCTGTTGGTCCAGGTTTCTTTTTCTTTTTATTTTGTAGTGATGTTGTTTAAAAAGCCCAACAAAGTTGTATAGTTGAACGGAGCGTCGCCAATGAAGTTTAATCATCGTACTTTTGCCCGTCTCAAAAAATAGAAAGGAGTAGTATGAAGTTTTTCCCGGAATCAGCGTTACAACAATTAGAGTACGAAAAAGTAAAAACGATTTTATCAGAGTACTGTACTACGGCTTATGCAGCCGAAAAGGCGGCAGGGCTGCGTATTCACACCAAAATAGATTTTATACAAACTGAGTTGAAGCAAACAAGTGAGTTTAAATTGCTGCTGCAATCTGGCCAGTATTTCCCCAACGATTTTACAGTTAACCTGCAGAAAGATTTAAAATTATTATCTATCCCCGGCGCTGTATTGGCCGGCGACCAGTTTTTATTGCTGCATAAATTAGCCACCAACACAAGCAATATTTTTCGCTGGTTCGATAACGAACGCCGGATTGCGTACCCGGCACTTACTAAAGTTATTCATGATTCGTATTACGAGAAAACAATCATAGAAATGATTGAAGAAGTGCTGGACGAAACCGGTGCTGTGAAGGATAAGGCAAGTGAAGAATTGATGCGGATAAGAATGGCGCTGTACAAAAAACGCAATGAGCTGCGCCGCATTTTTGATAAGATTGTTGCCAAGCTTAACAAGCAGGGTTATTTGGCAGATATTGAAGAAAGCTTTATGAATGGCCGAAGGGTGCTGGCTGTTTTTGCGGAACAAAAGCGCATGATAAAAGGCATTATGCATGCAGAGAGCGACAGCCGTAAAACGACTTTTATTGAGCCGGAAGAAACGACTGAACTGAACAATGAAATATTTTCGCTGGAGAATGAAGAGAGCCGGGAAGTGTACCGTATTTACCGGGCGCTTACAGCCAAACTGAGTGTATATGCGCCTTTGCTGCAAAGCTATCTTTCTATAAATGGAGAATTCGATTTTATAAAAGCCAAGGCAAGATGGGCTGTGGAACTGAATGCCAGTCACCCAATGATCTATGATAAGGCGCATATAAATTTGATACAGGCTTATCACCCGTTGCTGCTGCAGTACAATAAAAAGAGTGGTAAACCAACTATTCCTGTTACCCTGCGGCTTGATGACCGGAACCGCATGCTGGTAATCAGCGGACCTAATGCCGGGGGTAAAACGGTGACATTAAAAACGCTTGGGCTGTTGCAACTAATGGTGCAAAGCGGTTTGCTGATACCGGTGCATCCGGATAGTGAGCTGGGTATTTTTAAACAACTGATGATTCATATTGGTGATACGCAAAGCCTTGAATTTGAGCTGAGCACTTACTCATCTCACCTGAAGAATATGAAATATTTTATGGAACATGCCAATGGAAAAACGCTGTTTTTTATTGATGAGCTTGGTAGCGGAAGTGACCCGAACTTAGGTGGCGCTTTTGCTGAAGTAATTATGGAAGAGCTGGCGCACAAACATAGTTTTGGAATCGTTACCACTCATTACCTTAACCTGAAAGTGATGGCCAATAAGGTTTCCGGCATTATTAATGGCGCCATGCAGTTTGATGAAAAGAATTTACTGCCGATGTATAAACTCATTGTCGGCAAGCCGGGCAGCAGTTATACTTTTTCGATTGCTGAGCGAATTGGTTTAGAAAAAAGATTGATTGAAAAAGCCAGGAAGCTGGTTGACGAAGATCATTTTACGCTGGATAAATTACTGAACCGGACAGAGCAGGATTTGCAGCAGATTGATGCTGAGAAAAAAGATCTGCAGCATTTGCTGAAGGAAAATGAACGCCTGAAAAAAGAAATGCAACAGGTGCTTAACAAGGAACGCCATGCCCAGGAGGTGGAGAAATTAAAACACCAGAACAAGATTTCGGAAGATAAAATTACCTACCTGAGAGATATGGAACGCCGCCTGAAAGCCATGGTGATTGAATGGCGCAAGGCCGACGATAAGGACCGGGTTGTAAAAATGATACATGCTTTGCTGTTTAACCAGAAAGAAAAAATGGTGACAGAAAAGCACCAGAAAAAGCTAAACGAAAAATTTATTGAAATAGGAGGGGAGGTCACCGTTGGTGCAAAAGTAAGGATGCGGCAAAACCGGCAAACTGGTGTGGTAAAAGAGATAAGAGGTAAAAAGGCAATCGTACAGGTTGGCATTATGCCGCTTACAGTGGAACTGGCAGACCTGAGTTTGATTGAAGATATTAGTCCTGCGGCAGAGAGCTGATTACTCACAACCCTCTTTGCGGCGGGTATCTACAATTCCCAAAATTTTCCAGCCGCTGTTACGTTTTATCATGGTGAAAACATCAACCCTGCAGTGCGATAACTTTTCATTGAAATAAAATTTATAGGGTGTCTAGGCAACTGCCATAGCGCCGTCAATATTAATATTATAACTTAGCAGGCGCTCATCTAAGTTTTGCCCTTTAAGCGATGCAACTTGTTGTAGAAAATCGCTCATTTTTCCGTTTTCAAGTTTTGTACTGCCGCTTTTATTGCTGCTGATAGAGTAAAGAAATGCGGTGGTATCAATTGTTGTATGGATGAGCAATGTATCATTGTTTTTCATGCCTTTAAAGAAAGTATTGATACAGTTTTTTACCGCCGCTTCTTCCGCCGCCTGCGCAAAAATTATATTGCAGCAAATAGATAAAAATATGGTGGCTATCAGTTTCATGACAAATAGTTTTGTGAATTTCTAAGGTAAGCATTTCTGTTGATTGCTTTTGGGACGCAGGTTTGGCGTTAACTTTATTTAGCTAAATATTGTTACACTAAGCAAATTTTTAAATAGCCAACAATATTTCAATTCAGGTACAAGCGGCAGGTAAATGTAATTTATGAACCTAAAATATGGTGTTGAAAAGATGGCAAAGCAGGAAATTCAATTTCAAGTGCGGATGCAAGGGAAGAAAAAATCTTTTTTTACAATAATGACCTGTAAATAAAAAACCTGAAAGCCAATATGGTAAAGGATTTCAGGTTACTATCTGGCGGAGAGTTAGGGATTCGAACCCCAGGACCTGTTACAGTCAACAGTTTTCAAGACTGCCGCAATCGACCGCTCTGCCAACTCTCCGGATGCAAAATAATAGCCTTGAACTTTATCCACCAAAAAAAAAGAAAAAATTAAATTTTTTTGTTTGCATAACTATACTCCATCCGGGTGCAAAATAACTTTGGAAATTGGGGAGAGTTTTTAGAAACGTTCCCGATTAAATCCCAGCATGCATGTAAAAAGGATTATTACCGGCGCAGCATATCCAGGTTCTCCTGCCTCTTTTATTATAGACTTTTTATAGTGATTGATGGATGGTGATGTTAATTCAAATTTCAACCGCAACTTTGAGGTAGCTCAACTTTTGCAAGTTGAGGCTAACAGATAGTAATCTCGGCACAACTAACTTGTTTAAACATGATCTCTCCGGTAAAAAAGATAGTTACAATTTTATTTTTGATAGTGATGGGCTTCCAGGCACAAGCTCAGCAAATGTACCAGTATAGTGTTGATCTTACAAAGCTAACGGATGATAAGCTCGTGGTTGATCTTGTTGCTCCGGCCATCACCCAAAAAGAAATACATTTTTACCTGCCGAAGATTGTTCCGGGAACTTATATGAACAGCAACTACGGAAAATATGTGCAGAACCTGCAGGCGTTTAATAAAGCAGGCAAGGCTTTGCCGGTAGAAAAGTATGGCGATAACGGATGGACTATAAAAATGCAAACAGTATTTACAAACTCTCCTACACAGTTGAGGACAGCTGGGATGCAACGATCGATAATAAAGTGTATTCAATGTGCGGAACCAGCTTTGAAGCCGGTAAAAATTTTATCCTAAATACGCCCGGCCTGTTCGGCTATTTTGAGGGCATGAAAAACCTTGGCTTCCAGCTTTCATTTACAAAACCAGCTGGCTTTTATGCAGCAACTGGTCTTGTGCCTTCATCTGCCAGCAGCAGTACAGATGTATTTAATTGCGCCAACGCAGATCATCTGTATGATTCACCCATAATGTATTCTCTGCCAGATACAGCTACGGTAAAAGTTGGTAAAACAGATGTATTGATTGCCGTATATTCACCACATAAAATGGCCACCGCAAAGTTTATAGCGGCAAATCTGGAAACCCTGCTGTTGGGTGCCAGGGATTACCTGGGTGGAAAACTGCCCGTTGAAAAATATGCCTTTATTTTTTACTTTAATGGTGAGCAACCAAAGGGTTATGCAACCGGGGCCTGGGAGCATTCCTATTCATCTTTTTACAGCCTGGATGAGGCGCCCGAAAAGGAAACTGTTGGCCGCTGGGTAAGTGTTGCAGCGCATGAATTTTTTCACATTGTAACGCCGCTTACCATCAGCTCTAAAGAAGTTAAACAGTTTAATTTTAATGAAACGGTGTTAAGCAAACACCTTTGGTTATACGAGGGCAGTACAGAATATTATTCACAGAATATGCAGGCCTGGTCTGGCATTGTTACGCCGGAAAAATTTCTTGAAAGCATGTCGCAAAAAATTGCCTATTCAAAAGATAACATGAATGACACTCTATCTTTTACTGAGCTTAGTAAAGAAAGTGCCGGCAAACATGCAGAACAATATGGCAACGTGTATATGAAAGGCGCACTCATTAACGCATGTATTGATCTTTACTTGCTCAAACTTTCAAATACCCGGTATGGTTTAAGGCAGTTGAAACATGATCTTGGTGTGCTTTATGGCAAGGACAAATATTTTGATGACGACTCACTTTTCAGCGTGATTGAAAAACTAACCTACCCGGAGTTAGGCCCTTTCTTTAAAAAATATGTTGAAGGAGGTACGCCCATTCCTTATGACGAATATTTTGCTATGGCAGGGGTGGCCTATAACCCGGTAGAAACTTACATGGATTTTACATTGGGTGGATTAAACCTTGATGATGCACCCGGCGGAATGACAAAGGTTGGTGTAAAGGACATGAATGAAGTTGGGAAGAAGATGGGTTACAAAGAAGGTGACATTCTTGTTAGTTTTAATGATTCACTGGTAAACGGTAAAAATATACAGGCACGGATAAGCGGGCTTTTTGCCAAAGCAACAGAAGGGGATCCACTGGCTGTAAAAGTGAAACGTTTGAACGATAACGGACAAGTAGAAGAAAAGCTTTTGCAGGGCACCATCAGCAAAATTGAAAAGCAACGCAAATATGTATTGCATTTTATGAATAACCCTACAGCAGAACAATTACGCATTCGCAATGTTTGGTTAAATAATCATACTGCTGCTTTAAATGCTGTTTCAAAGCCGGAAGATGTTAACTCAATTGACGGGATAGTAAAAGCCGTGTACAATGTTATTTCCGGGCCGGCAGGCGTAAGGGATTGGGATCGATTTAGAAGTCTTTTTCATAAAGAAGCATTTATGGCGGCTTTCACCAGCCAGGGCACACTACGGAAATTTACACCGGAGCAATACATCCAAAACAATGCATCCTTCTTTCTTAAAAATGCATTTAACGAGAAGGAGCTTGGCCGCACTGTAAACGAATTTGGCAATATTGCCCAGGTATTCACATCTTACGAATACAAGCTGGAGCTTACGCCGCCGGAATCGAAACGTGGTATCAACAGCATTGAATTGATGAAAGACAATGGACGCTGGTATATTATGAGCATTAGTTGGGATGAGCAAAAACCTGGAACACAAATTCCGGCTGTTTACATTAATAAATAAGATGGGCCATTTGTAATTTTTACCCTGTCAAATAGTAAAACTACTACCGAAGTATCAGTCTTTACTGATTGATATAAGCTTGCGGTTTTTTTAAAATACAAACTGTTCTAAATCACTTTCCTGGTACTCGTAATTGAAGATTGTCATCAATTTATCAACTTTCTTTTTTGCGGCTGCACGCAAATTTTTATTGATTTTTGTACCGCTGATTTTATTTGTTGCGGATTGATCTTTCTTTTCATTTGAAATGCCAGAAAACTTTTTCATAAAAAACTATTTTATTATTAATTGATAGATTATTTTCTCCGCTTTTATGCAAGTGGCAAACCAGGAATTTTATAATTTTTTACAAAATCAATCGCAATCTATAGCACACTAAACTGCTTTTTAAACGTTGCAACATCTCTTGCTATTTTGAGGAGTCTAAATAAACTTGCAGTCAAGATTTTACTACATTCTGTTACTTGCAAAAACAAAATTGTGCCAAAAGAATCATTTTGCAACAAATGGGTTATAAGCATTGTTTCGGCCCACAAAATTTTGTTGAGTGAGCATTAAATTTGTGGGATTAATTACCTGGTTTGATAATTGCCGTGGCGATGTTTCAACAATTACCGTCTAGAAATTTTTGCAACAGATTAGTCTTTGTTGCTTGGTCACCAAATTTTTTTTGGTTGAAGCCGTCCAAAATTGCTTTGGCATTATTTTATGTTTTTACATAAAAAACCCTTTACAATGGAAAAGACTTTTGCCCACCAATTTATACCTGAAAATACAACAGGCAAGGCGCTGGACCTAATTGAAACTGTTACGGAAAGCAGCCTGGAGGAAGCTGTCGCAACATTTAAAAGAGCCAGCAGCCGGCTTCAAAATCCGCCTTTATGGCACCAGCTTTCGGGTGCAGAACTGAGTGCAAACTTTGAATTAAAAGATGGTGATGATACAAGCCCCCAAAGGCTGGTGAATGTGAACGATTTTATTAGAATTGATATTCCGGGTCCCGGGCCGGTGGCTGGCAATGGTTATGATTGGGTGCAGGTAAAGGCGCTGAGTAAAAACGTTGCCGGAGATGCCGATGAGAGTCTTGGATTGATGTTGGCAGCAGTTGCCCATCCGCAAAAAAAGAGTTTAAACGTTGCTCATTTTTTCAGAGAAGGAGCTACTTCCAGTTTTATAATTAAACGTACCGGTAAAACAGTCACTGCATCTTATCATGGCCGAAACGAACAGCCGAATACTGTTGATGTTGGTGTAGCAGACAAATTGAGAAATGCCGTAGTTGCCGCCGGTGCGATGAGTGGTTTGTCGAAGCTGCAATGGACGGCGCTGATAAAAGGTTTTCTGAAAAAAGAAATTGGGGGTTAACGAGTAACTGGTAGTAATGATGGGCTCTCAACATTTAGAATACAATGATCATTTGCTACGGCTGTTCGCTGCAAGTACGCCACAGAAGCCCTGCTACCAGGCCTCAGCGGGCTTTACGCTGCCATCCGTCAGCCCTTCATCTGCAAATCATTATTGAGCGTTTATAATTCATGCCGTTCGCTGAGTTGCTAAATTTAAGACTCAAATAAGTATAAAATAGTTAAGCAAAATCTTTCGCATATTTTTGAATTAGGGACTAATGCATGTTTCTTATTTATTCCCGATTCAATTTGTATATTATATTAATTACAAATCTCCTTTATGCCAAAATAACCGCCAGTAGCTGATGCAGAACAAGTCTCCAGTCATATTCAGCAATTGCGGGCAGAGTTGGGCAAAGTTGTAGAAAAGCTCCGGCAAATAATATTGAAAACCTATATAAAAATTGGGGAAAGAATTAAATGGAACAACCTCAGCTTTTATTAAGCCGGAGAAATGAAGGCTTTTGCCCCAAAGAATACAAAATAGAAATTGCTGTTTTTAATTTATTAAAAGGCAGGATAATGCTGGTTTTTCCAGCATTGCAAAAGTTAACGATACTTCGGGATTGTTGGCAAGTATTGGAGGCAATGACTACATTATGTTCAGCACCGTGGCGGACCAAAAGGTTTTATAAAACTACTGAATAACAAGGCGGTTGCTTTTGCTGATTTTGCCGGTAACGGTCAGTTTGTTTCGGTTGGCAATATTACCGCCAACAACAAAGTTGCGCTGATCATGGTATAGTATCCTCACCCGGCAAGGCTAAAGTTGTATGCCCTGGTCAGCATACTGGTACTAAAGGATGATCCGGCATTGACCAACAAGCTCTTACAGCAAGATTACAGACCAAAGCGGAGCGTATTATAGTACTGGACATTAATGGCTATGACTGGAATTGTCCGCAGTACATTATGCCACGATATACGCTTGCGGAGATTGAGGCACCGATGAGTGGAGAGCAGGCGGTGTAGGTGGCTTTTGTTTTTTAGCAATCTACCTTCCGGGCCAGTGCTTTAGCCAGCATTATTGCGTACTACGGAGCGATATGAAAATAACGAACACATTTAGTAGCAAACAGTGCAAGGTTTTCAGGCATGTGGCTAATTTTGCTGAAAATAACCGGTGAATAAAATATCTGCAAAGTATAGATACTATTACCGGCAAGCCTGCGTTATATATCATCAAATTTGTAAAAAATCTCCGCATGAAGATACATGAGCTGCAGTATAAAGATGAAGGCCACAAAGAGCTGTTTGAAAACCTTATTGCTGATAAAAACAGGGAATGGGACAACAAAAAAATCGACGCTGCACACTACCATTCGCAGTTATCTCTCTGTTATAGTATTTTGTATAAACCGGAAGAGTGCAAGCTGCATGCAGGGTTGGTACCACAAACTGCCCATGAGCAGGAAAAAACAAATGCCCTGCATTCAGTAGCACGAATACTGGTGTATGAAAAAAAAATACCGGAGGCGCTGGAGTACCTGGAACAGGCTTATGCCCTTGACCCCGAACATGAAACGGTGATTGAAGAAGCCGGCTGGTGCTGCTTTGAACTTAAACAATATGAGGCGGCGCAAGCCTGGTTTACAAAAGGCACCCTGCTGGAAAACGATGACGAAGTATTTTGGGAGGGATTGGGCTACAGCTTTTCACAACAGCAAAAATTTAGGGAAGCACTTGCCGCTTTTAAGCATGCGCTTAACCTGTGCAATAAGGCGTATAACGGCCATGTTTACCTGCACCTGATGGGGCAGTGCTATGCCGGACTGGATGATTTGTACAGGGCGCTTGACTGCTACACCAAATGCCTGGAATCTAAACCCACTTATGCTGATGCACTTAACGATATGGCCGCCGTGTATTTTAACCAGGATGGGGATATCAGCAACGCTATTTACTACCTTAAAAGGGCAGAACCCCTTGCTGAAGAGCAGGGAGATAAATATGCCATGCAGCGGATTTACATGAACCTGGCAAGTCTTTACGGCAAACAAAAAGAGTTTGATCTTCAGGAACATTACAAAGCAAAGTTTCTTGAAGTAACCGGCCTTAGTTTTTTGTTTGGTGATTTTGATGACGATAGTGATGATGACGGTGAAGATAGTGACGCATAACCGGGGCTGAGAATCTAACTACTTTTCATTTGCACGGCAGGCGCCGGACTTATCGTAAGTGGATATAAATCTGAGGTAACCAAACATGCCCACCGGTTGAAATTTTTTTTGATTAACAACAAAGTTTTCACGACCACATTATCAGGGATGAAAAATCATTTCAAAATACATTCAAAACAATCCGTTGAATTGGGCAGGTGATAAATTTTGCCGGTAAAATATGTAAAGACAGGGCATGCCCTGTCTTTACAGTACCCACCATTACCCCTCCATCAAACAATCCTTATAAACCTTCGGGGTAATGCCTTCCATCTTTTTAAACAGGCGCACAAAATAATTTACATCACTGAAGCCGCACAGGTCGCTGACGGTGTGGATGCTGGTGTTGGGGCGGGAGAGGAGCTGCTTGGCGAGTTTGATCCGCTCCTGGTTAATGTAATCCAGCGGCGTAATGCCAAACTGTTCTTTAAACCGTTTGAAGAATACATTGCGGCTGAGGTATGCCTTGCGGCTGAGAGCATCTACGGCAATTTTTTCGGTGAGGTGTTCATGAATATAATTGAGCACATAATGCAGGCGGCTCTGGTTATTGTTGTTGTCGCTTTCAATGGATACCTGCTGCAGATGTTGCCCCTGCACCAGCCGGATGAGCAATTCTTTGAGATTTAAGTCGGCAAAAATATTCTTGTTCTTATCCGTACCGCTGCACACCCTTATCAGTTTGTTAATAAGACTGGTACTTCATTGTCGTTGGAAAAATGGTATTGGTTAAACTGTAGTTTCCAGTCGTGCTGCTCATCGGTGCCATTGTAATAATTATTTAAAAACTGCAGGGTATTTTTTACATAAGCTGCATCCACTGCCAGGGCAATGCACTGTGTAGGCGTTTCTTTTTCTGCCTCAGGAAAATCAATGATCATAGTTTCGTTGGCGGGCACAATTACGGTTTCTCCCGGCAGGTAATCGAAAGATGGTTTGGCGAAAAGGTGCATCACTTTTTTGCCTTTCACCATACTGGTGATTACCAGGTCATTAAAGGTTAGTGGGATATGATACGCCTGCTGGTAGGTTTCAAAAACATTGAGTTCGCAATTGTTGAGGTTGAAAATACGACGATTCTCCACAAGTGTTTGCAGATACTTGGGATGGGTAAGATCTACCTGTTGCAAATAATTTTTTGATGGCATGCAAGCTATTTGATAACCCAAGTTTACCACCATTTTTTGAGGCGGCAAAAAGGAAGGTACAATTGTGCTATAAATAAACACTAAAGTGTTGTGACCTTAAAAGTAAAATGCTCACTTTTATTCTATCTTTTAACGATTAAATACTTTCCACTATGAGCACAGCAACAGCGGAAGCTCCCGCCAGCACAATTGCCGCAAGGCCAGTCTTCAAAACAAAATACGATCATTACATTAACGGGGAATGGGTAGCTCCTGCAAGCGGGGAGTACTTTGACAACATTAGCCCTATTGACGGCAAAGCTTTTACCCAGGCCGCAAGAGGCAATGCTAAAGACATTGATAAAGCCATTGATGCAGCACAGGAAGCTTTTAAAACCTGGGGTAAATCGGCGGCTGCTTACCGCAGCAATATCCTGCTGAAAATTGCAGATGTTATTGAAGCTAATCTTGAATACCTGGCGGTTGTAGAAACGATCGACAATGGTAAAGCCATCCGGGAAAGCCGGGCTGCAGATTTGCCATTGGTGATTGATCACTTCCGCTATTTTGCGGGTGTAATCCGCAGTGAAGAAGGCACGGTGAGTGAGCATGATGACAATACCGTCAGCATTAATTTACATGAGCCTATTGGTGTCGTTGGACAAATTATTCCCTGGAATTTTCCATTGCTGATGGCGACATGGAAAATAGCGCCAGCTCTTGCAGCAGGTTGTTGTGTGGTGGTAAAACCAGCCGAGCAAACGCCTACCAGCATTATGGTATTGATGGAACTGGTTGGTCATTTATTGCCAAAGGGTGTGCTGAACATTGTAACTGGTTTTGGCGTAGAAGCTGGTAAGCCGTTGGCGCAATCTCCCAAAATAAACAAAGTTGCTTTTACGGGTTAAACCACTACCGGCCGTTTGATTATGCAATATGCTTCTGAAAACCTGATTCCTGTTACAATGGAGTTGGGTGGTAAAAGTCCGAACATTTTCTTTGAAAGTGTGGCTGCGGAAGATGATGAGTTTTTTGATAAAGCGATTGAAGGTGCTGCCATGTTTGCACTTAATAATGGTGAAATATGTACCTGCCCATCGAGGATATTGCTGCATGAAAATATCTACGATAAATTCATGAGCCGTTTAACACAACGGGTTAAAGCCATTAAGCTGGGTAATCCTTTAGACGCTACCGTTATGATGGGTGCACAGGCTAGCGAAGATCAGTACAACAAAGTGCTGAGTTATATGGATATCGGCCGGCAGGAAGGTGCACAGATACTTACCGGCGGTGAAGCTTTTCACCAGAACAGTGGTTTGGAAAGCGGCTATTACATCAGGCCGACTATTTTTAAAGGGCACAACAAGATGAGAATTTTCCAGGAGGAGATTTTTGGGCCAGTCGTTTGCGTTACTACTTTTAAAACTACCGAAGAAGCCATTGCTATAGCCAATGATACTTTATATGGTTTGGGTGCAGGTGTATGGACGAGGGATGCTCATGAGCTGTATCAGGTTCCAAGGGCTATACAGGCGGGCCGTGTATGGGTGAATAATTATCATGCGTACCCTGCACATGCGCCATTTGGTGGTTATAAGAAATCTGGCTTTGGCCGGGAAACGCATAAGATGATGCTGAATCATTACCGCCAGACAAAGAATATGCTGATTAGTTATAGCAAGCAAAAGCTTGGGTTCTTTTAAGGAGCTGAATGTTTGATGTCTGATGTTTGATGTTGAATGTTTGATATCTGATGTTTTTTAATTGCCTCCGGCTTCAGCCGGAGATTCCAAATAGAATTCAGTTTTTATGATGGCTTTAGCCAAAATATTTATTTGCTGTGGTGATAGGATGGTTGGCTGAAGCCATCATTTTTAGACAATTATTTTTGTCCACTGCTGAAGCCATTGGTAATTGATTGCATGTTTTGCCATTGAGGCATTTGGACTTTTTTTAATTTCCGACTACCAAACAGTTACGCAAATTAAACACCATATCACATGCATACAAAACGTCCAAACGTCTAAACGGCCATTCAATACAGGCGCCCATGGCCTTTAAAACAAAACGCCTACCGGCAATTTAAATGCAGACACCAAGAATACTAATAACAGACAAAGCCACCGAGCTCATCGAAAAACTCCGCAAGATAAACGGCCCGTTAATGTTTCACCAGAGTGGAGGCTGTTGCGACGGCTCAACACCAATGTGCTTTGCCGATGGTGATTTTAAAATTGGCAACAGTGATGTTTGTCTCGGCACTGTGGCAGGCTGTAAATTTACATGGCGGCAGACCAGTTTGAATATTGGAAACATACACAGCTCACGCTGGATGTAACTCCTGGCAGAGGAAGCAGTTTTTCGCTGGAGATACCAATGGGCGTTAGATTCTATATCCAGTCCCGGATTTTTACGGATACAGAGATGGAAGAACTTGTGCCGGTTGAAGCAGGAGAAGGGTGTTGAAATTTATTATCGATCCCTATTTAAATTTATAAGAGCTACCCGAAGGGTGGCCTTTTTTTATGCGGTAAAAACAGGCAGCCAATAAATATTATGTGGCATAAATATAGAATACAGTTTATCAAAACATATTTATGAGCAAGGACAAAAATAAAAAAGATGATATCACCATCTACACCGAAACGCCGGCAACGGGTATCAACAACGGCGTTAATGTAACACCATCTGTTATGGAGCAACAAGAAACCGAAAAGGAGGCAGATAAAAATTTCAAGGAGGAAAATCAGGAAGCAAAGAAAGACGAAAAAGAAAAGACAGACACAGGCGGAGAGGCGGGTTAAAATGAGCTGGTGTATTGAACCAAAGTCTTTTCATCATAATGATTTTTGATTTATTGGTCAATAAAAAAGCAGCAACTAAAAGTTGCTGCTAAATGATTTTCTATGTTGCACAGACTTAATTATTGTTTGCAGAAGAGCCTGACGTTACACCTATCTTTTGCTCATCATCAGCAATCTTTTTACGAAGATCAGTGATGTCTTTATTTAGGTTGTCAAGCTTTTCGGCGGCCTTCCTTGCATCCTTTGCGCTGTTCTCAGCATTTTTTGCGGCTTTACGGGCATGCTTTGCTTTGTTTTTATCCTGGGCATCAGAAGAAAGATCATCTGCTGCCTGCCTGTTTTCATCAGCAGCTTTTTGAGACTCTACATTTGATTTTTCCAAATTAGCTGTACGTGTTGCTATCTCATTCTCAAGCTTAGCTAATTTGAGTTTATTATCATTGATATTTTTTGCAATCTTCAACCTGTCTTTTTCATTGTTAAGGCTGCTGATAGAATCTTTTGTAACCTGTGCGGAGATGAAGCCTGCAAACATCAGCATACTCATCACCAATAAAATTGCTTTCCTTTTCATAAATAGTTTTTTTGATTTTATTTCTTTGTGTTAATAAACCTGTTGCTTATATGATTGTGAGGTTAAAAAACCATGCCATAGAATCACGGATGGTTGGCTGAAAATAATTTTAACCAATAGTATGTTGTGCGGTGCATTTGACATTTTCCAGTTATAACTCCCAGCTTATGGTGGTCGGGTTTTTGGCTGATGTCCTTTTAATTTTTATACCGTACATCAATAAATCATCGGCTTTGGTGGCAGGTTATATTTTAGGTTTCGGTGAATTAAAAAATTATGATGGTTGAATAAACTTTACCACCCTTTCATAAAATATTTTTAGCATTTAAGCGATGCAATTCCAGTTGTTCAGTCCGTGATTTTGCTGAAAGGCCTTGCTGTTAAGCACTTAAGCGAAGGCACGCTACTGAGACTAAAACAATAAGTATTTTTAAATGGCCAGTCTTTTGATTTTTAACATCCGTTAAAAATAGCAGCATGTTTCCTGTAAGCGACAACAATTCAGACCGGGTGAGCACTCCGCTTATAAATTATCTCTTAATTATAATAAACATACTGGTGTTTATTGTTTACCAGGGATGGGGAACCAATATTGGCTTGACATATAGTTTTGCAACAATACCCGCTAAAATTGTTTCCGGTTAGGATATAATTACTGATTATGTTTGGGTTAAAGATGCATTAACGGGACAAGTTGTGGAAATTCCGGGACTGGGTATTGCCCCAAAGTCGGTTTGGATAACCCTTATCACTTCCATGTTTATGCATGGCACAATATCGAGTGTAATGGGCGCTTACCTTATCAAGTTCCCAACAAGAAGGGTTACATTATTTGTTTTCTTTTTCCTGGTAAGAGTTCCTGCATTTATAGTTTTGGGATCATGAATTTTGTTACAGCCTGCAAATGGCAGCGGTTACCTTGGTGGTAGCGAAGCAAGCGGAATTGCCTATGCTGCTCATATTGGAGGGTTTATTGCCGGTAGGTTTTTAACCAGGGTGTTCCCGGTAAGACCAAGTAAACACGCGATAAGTTATTTAACCGCATCGGGCACGCAGTGAATAAAACGTAGCCGCAGAATTTATTGCCGCAGATTCTATTTTTTGTATTCATCTGCGAATCTGCTTTAAAACAAATCACCAAATCTCAGATCTTATCTTTTTGTAAAGGTGAAGTTACCCAAAACAGAACAGCAGGTAAAGGCAAGCAAAAAAATATCTGTACAGTAAAAGAATTAGCCACTTAAATAGCCGCCCTTCAATTGAAAGCCCGTTACTGTTTCAAACAAGGATCAAAACAACCTTTAGTCTTTTTTAACAAGCAGGGCATAAATAACGTACAACCATCCCAGTATGCCATGTATAACAGCCCATAAAATAGATTTGTTCCGGCTCCATGAAATTACAACAGCAATGATAGTTCCCAATCCTATACCGGGATAGATGTAAACAGGTTGTGTGTAACCATAATTATTTGCCGCACCAACACAGGAATTGAAGAGTACCAAACCAACTATTCCAATTAAAATTTTAAGCATATTTGTAGTATTAAGTAATGAGGTTGTTCCTTGCAAAATCAAATTTTGTTCCGCTTTACAAAAGTTAAAACATACACCTGGTTTCAACTTGTCATAAAGCTTTCTCAAAACATTTTGGTCAAAACCCGGTAGCTCATTTATTGCTCCACACAAATAAAAAGTGATATGAAAAAATCAGCATTTATTATTTCCTGTACATTGTTGTTTACAGTCATTGTTCTTTTTTTAATGGCCTGCGGCGGTTCAAAAAATGCAGCTGGTAATGCAGCGTCTGAAGTGGCGATCACAAACTCATTAGACAGCAACCAGTGGCAATTTATTCCTTACCAGGTAAATCCACAGACGGGCAGATCACGCCAGGTAAATGGTAATTATTCAGTTGTGCGGCGGGATAATAAACTTACAGTTTACCTGCCTTATTTTGGCACAGCCATCGGTGGAGCAAATATTTTTTCTAATAAAAGTCCGCTTGATTTTATTTCTGTAGATTTTATAGCTGATCAACAAAAACCTTCTGCAACGGAATGGCGCATTACTGTTAAACCGAAAGACAGCAGGGAGGTGCAAACGATGAACTTTACGCTTTTTAGCAATGGTTCAGCCAGCCTGAGTGTTACGATGACAAACAGATCAGGCATAAGTTTTACGGGCAGAATAGAGCCTGCTAAAAAGCAATAAACTTTTTGTGGCCAGGTGTTTAACGTTGCGATACTGGCATGATATTTTTAATAGTTATCAAAACTATTTTTATGAATATTGAAGAAAATAAATCACTGCCTGAAGACAAGGATACAAGTACTAATTCAATAAAAGGCGATAACACCATTAAGGATCCCAATGAATGGACAACAGGCAATGAGCCGATGACAGGTGCCCAGCACTCCTATTTAAAAACGCTATCTGATGAAGCCGGCGAATCTTTTGATGAGGACCTTACAAAGGCGGAAGCATCTAAAAGAATTGATGAGTTGCAGCATAAAACGGGGAGGGGACTTACAGATAACTGAGTGAGTTTAAATACAATTATGTAAGATAATTATTGGCTTTCGCAAGAAGGCCAATTTTGTTAACAAAAATGTTACCATAGCAGATTTAAACACCCGCATCGGCAAGTTTCACATAATTTCGAAGATTAGCAGCAAACTGCTTTTATCAACACAGCGAACAAAACTTTTGAATGGCACACGATCACACAGGTCATAATCATGTAGCACACAGTCAAGGCCATAGTCATGTGCCGGCCATTACCAGTTTAAATAAGGCATTCGTTACCGGTATTGTTTTAAATCTTGCTTTATGTGATTATCCAGGTGATCATCGGGCTGAAAATAAATTCCTTATCATTGCTTTCTGATGCAGGGCATAATTTTTTAGATGTGGCCGGTTTGGCAATGGCGATGATTGCGTTTAAATTGACAAAGTCTAAAAGCACTGAAAAATATACGTACGGTTACAAGAAATCTTCAGTGCTCATTTCTCTGCTGAATGCGGTTATACTACTCATATCCATCGGCGCCATTGGTTACGAATCTATCCTCAGGTTCCGGCATCCTGAACCATTACCGGGAACAACCATAGCCATTATAGCAGCAATTGGTATTGTAATAAATACTGTCTCAGCGTTTATGTTTTTCAGGGATAGAAATTCCGACATCAATGTTAAAGCAGCATTCCTTCACGTAGCTTCCGATGCATTGGTTTCGCTTGGCCTGGTTGCCGGCGGCATCATCATTTATTTTACACATCTCTATTGGATAGACCCATTGCTGAGCCTTGTAATTTGTGTGGTCATCATTGCCAGCACCTGGACTTTACTTAAAGATAGTCTGCGACTTTCGCTTGATGGGGTACCGGAGAACGTGGATATGCAAAAAGTAAAAGAAAAGGTAATGGCGATGAAGGGTGTAAAAGATTTTTATCACCTGCATATCTGGGCCATTAGTACTACAGAAAATGCATTGACAGGTCACCTGCTTATAACAGGAAATTTATCTGCTGCTGAAGTGTCTGATCTTAAAAAAGAAGTAAAGCATGCACTTGAGCATTTGAATATACAGCATGCCACAATTGAAACTGAAACAGCTCCTGAAATTGAAGCAGTTTGTGCGGTTAAATTATAGCAGCTATATTAGCTATCTCCACCAATATTAATGTGTTATTTACGTGTATTGGTTTCCTTTTCATCTTCTTCCCCATCATCTGCAATATCATCGGTCCAGTCCTCTTCAGGCATAATATCATCATCCGCTTTTCTATCCGTTTCAACGCTGTCAAGTGCAAAAGCCTGGTCATTAATATCATCATCTTCCAATGCGTCCAGTTCATCAATTGTTATGTCATCCTCTTCAAACGCAGCATCATCGGCGTCCAGTTTATCATCGCCATCAGTAGCTGCTGAAAATTCCATGGTATCATGTTTAAGATCTGTTTTTATATCCTCCGGAGAAGGAAAGCTATTTTCGTTTTTCATAAAAAGTGTTTTACTAAAGTTATTCAAAAACATGCCAAAAACTGATAAGCCTGTTGTTTAGCTTGATAAGAATTAACAGGCCCTGGTTTTTCCCGGGGCTCATTTCTCACCCAGCCATTAGTAAGATTTTATAAGCTTTATATTTCTTCAGAAAAATGCAATAATTTTAAAACTCCAGCCTTAAAAACAAACCTTTAATCATACCCGGCCGCTATCTTAGTTTAACCTGTAAAAATGCTTTATGAACTTGTTGTTAAATTACAATTAATACCAGAGTTTTGGTAAAAAAATTTTACTTGCCGCAGGTGCAATGCTGTTGTTATTTGCGGCGGTTGTTGCCCAAACCGGGCCAAGAGTTTTAGTGGTAAATGCTCATCCTGATGATGAAACAAGTTTTCCAATTATTCTATATAAGATAACCCACGACCTGAAAGGTACGGTTGACCTTGCACTGATCACAGACGGCCAGGGTGGTTATATTGGCTCTGAACTTGGCTCTATTTATTACGGTTTAAAACTAACTGATTCAACTGTTGCAAGAGCTAACCTCCCAAGAATAAGGAAACAGGAACTGATGCAGGCTGGTGACGTGATGGGCATTCGCCAGTATTATTTTTTTGATCAGAAAGATGATTATTACAACCTTAATCCTGTGCCATATATCAGTGGCAAAAACTGGGACATACCTTTCATTGAAAAAAAGCTGGACCAGGTATTGGCCGCACAACAATATGATTTTATAATCACCATGTTGCCGTACGCCGGTCAGCACGGCCATCACAAAGCGGCGGTGTTATCAGCTTTACATGCACTCCAGCGTTTTAAAGGCGCCAACAAGCCTGTAATACTGGCTGGCAGTACTTATAAAGATGAAACACCAGAGACCTTTACCATGCTGGATGGCTACCCGGAAACACAGATGAAAGTTGCGGCGCCTTCATTTTACATTGATGTTGCTACTAAGTTTGGGCATTATAATCAAATCTCTTACAGGGTAATTGCGCAATGGATTATTGCAGCTTACAAGTCACAGGGCGACATGCAGGAAAATGATTTATACAAAGGCAGCAAAGAAACCTTTCGCCTCTTTAACATTAATGATGATAGTGCCGTACAGAAAGCAACACAACTCTTTGAGCAGTTAAATAATAGCGGTTATTCAGCACAGCAAAAATAGCAATGATATAAAATTCAACAATAAAAAAATACTATCTTCAGAGCATTCTAACATAATCCCAAAAACTAACTAATGCATTTAAAAAGAAGAAATTTCATCAGCCTTTCTGCAATGGCTGCAGCAGCGGGACTTACTACCGGTTTAAGCTCATTTAAAAAACCAATCGAATCAATCAGCAGCATAACTAGTCCGGAAATTTTGCAATCCATGACAGCGGATGTAGTGCCTATTTCTGTTGAGGAAAGAGAGCAAAGGGTGGCAAAAGCCCAACGGTTGCTGACAGAACAAAAGATGAAAGCGCTGGTGCTTGACTGTGGTACTTCACTTGACTACTTTACGGGGATTAAATGGTGGCCAAGTGAACGTACAATGGTAGCTATAATACCTGCAAAAGGCTTGGTAAAATATGTGTGCCCGGGTTTTGAGGAAGCCCGTTTAAGAGAGCAAATTAAAATTGGAAAAGAAGTTTATGCATGGCAGGAAGACGAAAGTCCCTACAAGTTAATTGTGAAAGTATTGAAGGATGCAGGTATTGTTTCCGGTAATGTTGGCCTGGAAGAAAGAACCCGTTTTTTTATTGCAGATGGCATCCGGAAAGAAGCGCCGCAACTCAATTTTGCCAGCGGTGATCCTGTAACTATTCTTTGCCGCTTAATAAAATCTCCGGCTGAAATAGCCCTGATGCAAATGGCAAATGATATTACAGCAGCATCTATAAAAGTTGCAATAAGCAAGTTAAAAGAAGGCATGTCATCCGGCGAACTTTCTTCCATAATTGGTGAAGCACACCGGCAGCTTGGAGGTGATTCAGATGGTGCTCTTTGTCTTTTCGGCCAGGCTTCGGCTTTTCCGCATGGCACCCAAAAACCGCTTAGCCTAAAGGCCGGTGATATTGTACTGATGGATTGCGGTTGCAATGTTGAAGGCTATGTTTCTGACATTACCCGTACCATAGTTTTTGGTGCCGAACCTACTGTAAGGCAGTTAGAAATATGGAACCTTGAGAAGCGTTCACAGGCAGCCGGTTTTGCCGCAGCAAAGATTGGTGCGGCATGCGAAGCGGTAGACACCGCTGCCCGTAAAGTGTTGACCGATGCAGGTTTTGGGCCGGGCTACAAACTGCCGGGCCTGCCGCACCGCACTGGTCATGGTATTGGCATGGACGGGCATGAATGGGGAAATATGGTGAAGGGCAACAAGCTTAAATTGCAACCCGGCATGTGCTTCAGCATAGAGCCAACCATTTCAATTGTGGGTGAATTCGGGGTAAGGTTTGAAGATTGTGTTTACATGACGGCTGAAGGACCGAAGTGGTTTTCAGAACCGGCGAAAACAATGGAGCAGCCGTTTTCAATATAGTCTGCATGAAGTTGCATTGGTCGCTGGAAGTGTGACAGTCCGGCACCCGGTTAATCTTGGTATTTCATTTGCCCGCCTGATTATAAATTTCGAAAGCAATGGCAAACAACTCAACTAAAAATACAATTTACTCTGTACTTGATCTGGCCACTGTATTGGAAGGCGGCAATGCAGCGGAGAGTTTTCATAACAGCCTGCAGCTGGCAAGAGACGCTGAAAAATCCGGCTACACCCGTTATTGGTTTGCAGAACATCATAATATGGCAGGTGTGGCAAGCTCAGCACCGCCGCTGTTAATTGGTTATGTGGCTGGTGGAACAAAAAGCATAAGGGTGGGTTCCGGTGGTGTAATGCTGCCCAACCATGCGCCACTGGTAGTGGCAGAACAATTTGGTACCCTGGCATCATTGTATCCCGGCCGAATTGATCTTGGTCTTGGCAGGGCACCAGGTACCGACCAGTTAACTGCACAGGCCATCCGGGGCAATAATTTTGGTGCAGCCCATAATTTTCCGGCGGATATTAAACAATTGCAAACATTCTTCTCTGCAGAAAACAGGGAGAGCAATATCAGGGCTATTCCCGGTGAAGGGCTTGATATTCCGATTTGGATTTTAGGCTCCAGTACCGATAGCGCCATGGTAGCCGCAGCAATGGGTTTGCCCTATGCGTTTGCCAGTCATTTTGCACCGGCGCAATTTCTAAGTGCTATCCGGTTGTACCGGCAAAACTTCCGGCCATCGGCGCAGCTAAAACAGCCTTATGTAATGGCTTGCGTAAATGTGGTTGCGGCAGATACAGATCAGGAGGCACAAAAACTGGCTACCTCGGTGCAACAATTAATTCTCGGGGTAATTACCGGAAGAAGAAAATTATTGCAACCACCCGTTGATGATATCAATGCAATATGGACCGAAGCAGAAGCGCCAATGGTGAAACAGATGCTTGCTTATTCATTTATCGGCAGCCCTGGAAAGGTGAAGGAAAATATGCAGTTATTCCTTCATAAGACCGGCGTTAATGAAGTGATGGTAACATCTCATATTTACGACCAGGATGCAAGGCGGTACTCCTATAAAATATTTGCAGAAGTGATGAAAGAAATTCAAGAGGGCAGTGCAAAAGCAGCAGAAGAAAAGGAAACGGTGTATCAATAAAACTGTGTAAGTTTTTAGTGAGACACGCTGCAACCGATTTAATGTTTGATAATCAATGTACAACGTTCAGCAAAATGTAGGGATTTTTCCCCTGAGTATTGAAAATTGAAAATTGATTATTGAGCATTCAGCGTCCTGATTAGTTGAAACTTATCTTGCAGACTTCTTCTTATAAACACCAATCATAGTTCATCCCTGTCAAACGCATTCACCTTATCCAGCCTGCGCTGGTGTCTTTCTTCATGACTAAAATTTGCTCCTAAAAAAGACAATACAATTTCTTTAGCCAGTTCAATACCTATTACCCGCTGGCCCATGCAAAGCACATTCACGTCATCATGCTCAACGCATTGGTGTGCCGTATAATTGTCATGACACAGCGCTGCTCTTATGCCTTTAAATTTGTTTGCCGCCACTGAAACACCGGCACCACTTCCGCAAACTAAAATGCCTTTTTCAGCTTCATTATTTTGAATAGCTACGGCCACATCACGGGCATGATCGGGATAGTCAGAAGCTGCATCGGTGAATGCTCCAAGATCCGTTACCTCATAGCCATTAGCCTGTACATGTTGTACTAAAATTTGTTTATACTGAAATCCGCCGTGATCGGATGCGATTACAATTTTCATCAGTGCTGTTTTTGTAAAGTTAGTAATCTGCCACTAACAGCCAGTAATACGTTTAATACTAAACATAGTTGATGATAGCAACTATACTTTGATAAAATAAGTTTATGAAAAGCTTTTGTCAGCCTGGTTGTTTTTTAAGTTAAAATACTTATTTTAGCCGTTAACAAAGAGATAACAGAAGTAGAAAAGGAAGGAGAGTGACGTCAATTCTTTATTGTTTAACTCAAACGTTTTTAATATCCTCTTAATTACCACCGGCGAGCTTACCCAATTGCCCACGGGAATAAATTCCCAATTATTCATTATTGCAATTTATCCGGTCCTGTTTAAACTTCAGCTATTACTCCATGCCCGCTAATCAACTAAATTATTTAATAAAAAAACACTTCTCATGAAAAAGTTTTTCCTTTTTGCGTTTGCCTTAATCCTTTTAAATGCGGCTTCTGCCAAAATCTGGCGTGTAAATAATGTAGCTGGTATTGATGCTGATTTTACAACCGCTCAGTTAGCCCATGACAATGTATTGGTGCAGGCCGGAGATACACTGCATTTAGAGCCTTCAACAGTTACTTATGGTAATCTTACAATGACCAAGCGGCTGACCGTTATCAGTATTGGAGATTTTTTTGGAACCAATACAGATGTACAATATTCTCCATTAACGGGCAGGCTAACATCCATCACAATTGCCAACGTAAATGCAAATGGTTCTGTGTTGCATTGTAATATAAGCGCCTCTGTTTCATTAAGCGGAGTGAGTAATATAAGAATAGAACGTTGCCATATAGAAAATTCACTTACGCTTACCAACTCAACAAGCATTACCGTACTTGATAATTTTTTATATCTGTTAATTATCAGTACAAATTCTTCCAGCATTGTGGTGAGCAACAACATCTTTGAATTTTATATTGACATGGCCAACACTGCTTCTGCCACCATCTCAAATAATGTTTTTAAAGCCACAGGTGGCAATAGTTATACTGTCCAGATATATAACTCCACTTTTCAAAATAATATCATCAATAAAGCCGGTTTAACCTACCAGTTTGCCAGCAGTATTGTACAGAATAATATATCCAGTAATACCACTTTGCCGGCCGGCAGCGGAAATGTTAACAGTGCAGTTATGACCAGTATTTTTGTTAACCCAAATGGTACCGATGATCTTTCGTTTATGCTGCAAACTTCGGTTGCAAACCCTGCAAACGGTGCAGGTGTGGGTGGAATAGACTGCGGTGCTTTTGGTGGTAGTGCGCCTTTTAAGCCTGGATTGCAAGCAGCGGTACCAGCCATTTATAAGCTCTCAGCCCCGGTTACCCCATCCGGAAATACCATGAACGTACAGTTCAGTACCAGAAGCAATAATTAATCTTTACCCATCAGCAGCTAAGCTGTTTTAAATAATAGTAACATGCAAAAGATCATACTTTTTATCGCATGCCTGTTTTGGGTATTTATAGTTAAAGCACAACCAAACATAACAGGGGCGGAGTATTTTATCAATAGCGATCCTGGCTTTGGCAATGCTAAACCAATAGCCATAACACCGGCACCAAATCTCATCAATATTAACTTCCCGGCCGATATTACCAATGCAATTGAAGGCATTAACAGTTTATACCTCCGCAGCCGGGATGCTAATGGCAGATGGAGCATAACCAATAGATTTTTATTTGTAAAAGCGGCCCTGCAAACAGGCACACCAAATATAGCAGGGGCTGAATATTTTTTTGATACTGATCCTGGTTTTGGTAAAGCCAGTGCAGTACCCCTCACCCCGGGTACAGACTTATCAAACATTAGCTTTAGTGCCAACATGACCGCCCTGGATGTTGGTATTCATTACCTGTTCATCCGCAGCAGAGCTGCCAATGGAAGGTGGGGATCAACAAACAGTTTTTTATTTGTAAAAGTTGCCCTGCAAACAGGTACACCCAATATTACCGGTGCTGAATATTTCATTGATACTGATCCCGGTTTTGGCAATGGTGCTCCAGTTGCACTAAACCCCGCAACCAACCTTCCTGATTTTATAATGAATGTAAATATCACCGGTATTGCGGCAGGTAATCATCATTTATACCTCCGCAGCAGAGATGCTGCCGGTAAATGGAGCATAACCAACACTTTTATATTTACCATAACAACCGTAACCCCCACGCCGCTTATTGCAGTTAACAGTATTACAAACAAAACCATGTGCGGCGCCACCCAGTTTAAAGTGGCTTACCTTGCTACCGGTACTTACAATGCCGGTAACAGTTTTGCTGTGCAGTTAAGCAATGCCGCAGGCAACTTTGCATCTCCGCAGGTTATTGGCAGCATCACCGGGCCACTTAGCGGCCTCATCAATTGCACCATACCGCTGCAGATTCCAAACGGCAGCGCCTACAGGGTAAGAGTTGTTAGCACAAGCCCCGTAGTAACCGGGCTAACAAGCGATACCGTATTCACACTTTATACTCAACCCCGTTTTGCAGATACACTTGCACCTATTGTATGCCTGGGTGAAACGGTTAACCTGAATACAGTATTTAATACCGCAGATTTTACCGCCAGCTGGGATGCGCCTAACCCGGCGCTGGCACCGGCAGGAACTTACCAGCTCATAACCAGCAATACACCACTTTGTAAGGATACCGCTGTAGTTACCGTTCAGCAGGACATTGCCCGCTGGACAGGCGCCACCAGCAGCGACTGGCATACTGCGGCTAACTGGAGTACAGGCAGGGTGCCAAATGAGAAAACACATGTCATCGTTCCCGGTGGTACTGCTAATCCATGTATCATTAGTACTACAGATGCAAAAGCTGCCAGCATTCAGCTGCGGAGCGGAGCAGTTTTGCAGGCCATTAATGGACGGTTGTCTGAAGTTTCTGGTAAGTGTACCGTATTGCCAGTAAATTGATAAATTTAATTAGAGGTCGCAGGTAATATAAGAACCTGCGACCTTTTTTCTCCGTAAAATCAAAATCAAATCAGCAGGTAAATTTTTTGCTTTAAAAATTTACTTTGGCAATTGTTGCCCGCTGGAACAAATCCATCATTTCAAAATTTGATAGCCTGGGTGGCAAAATTCAATAACATAAAAGCGCCCGATCAGCCTGTTGTTAGTGTTACCAATAACGGGCAGGCTCCCGGGTTTACACATTGAGTAATTCCGTATCCTCATTAAAAAGTACCGCCCCGTAAATTAGTTATTGCATATTCTACTTTTTTTTACAATATTTACGGTACCGCTACCTGTAAAATCATTAATGAAAATGCTCAGTCAGCATCTTTACCCAATTGTTAGGATGTGTAATAGTTTTTACGTTAATTATTTTAGAAGTACTTTTTAATCTCCCGCTGTTTTATAACCAGATTTCTCCATTTTCAAACGCTTTAAAATGAAAGTTTTTTTACTCTCTTTACTTGCAGTAGTAATGTTGCAACAATCGTCCAATGCCACCATCCGCCGGGTTGGTTTTTTTGCTTCCCCGGTTGCCGGAACAGATTATTCCACTTTTGCCCTGGCTTATACAGCTGCTGCCGCAGGAGATACAATACTTGTATTTCCGGGCATACCAGCAATAACACAAGTATTTTCAAAAAAACTTATCATTATTGGCCCGGGTGACTGGTTGGATCCCAGCAGTACTCCTAAGGGGAATGCAGGCTTACAAGCTTTCGCTGGTACAGTAATTATAAACGGACTTACATTTAACCCCGGCAGCGAGGGATCTGTGGTAATGGGACTGGAAGGCGGAGCCATTTATGCCAATGCCAATAACCTGACAATACGCAGAAACAGGGAAGTGCTTGTTTATTTATCACAGGTTAATAGTATTACTTCTATCAGCAATATCCAGATAACAGAAAATTACCGGGTAAACATTCAAAATTATTTTACCAACGGCAGCAGTATAACTAACCTGAATATCAGCAATAACCTCATTGCAGCTTTTTCCACCGCACCACTTAATACTTATAGTGGAAACATTAGTAACAATGTGTGGGTATACGACAACACACTCACTCCAGCCGCTAACGGAGGCACATCAACCTATTCGAATACTAATCCTATTGAACTGGGCGGGGGTGCTTATCTTTTTCAGAACAATATCTTAGTGAGCTATTACAATACATCGCTTGCAAGCAATTACAATTATTTTTCCTTCAGCAATGCAAGCAATACTGTCTTCAACAATAATATGGCTTTGCAAACAGGTACCGGCCCAGTCCAAACCTGGGGGGTGGGCACGGGCAATGTAATCACGCCTTTTACAAATGCTGCCAATATTTTCGATGGATTTCCCACCATTGGTTCATTTAGTGCAGATGCCCGGTATAAGTTGAAAGCTGGCAGCCCGGCCCTGACTGTGGGCACCGGGTCAACCGCAATTGGAATGTATGCAGGAAACACCCCTTACAAATTGGGTTTGATACCAACCATTCCAAGCATCTATTTGCTAACTTCTCCGCAAGGTAATAATCCAACGGGCAATACCATACAGATAAACGTTAGTACACGTGGAAATAATTAATCGCCACAAATTATCATAATGCTTTTAAGGGTGTAATGCTCATTAATAAGTAGTATGTTTTGGTGGAGTGAACTACAATAAAAGAGACCACCGGCTTTACAAATTATCTCAATCTTTTTAAAGGGTTGTGATCAACAAACTTGCTGAACATGTATTCAATATTATATTTTCCGGAGAAAATTAAAAAAGGAGGGCTGCTGTTTGTTGTAGTGCTGCAAACCTTTTTACAATTGGCGGCCCAGGTACCTGCTATTAATAAAATTGAGTATTTTCTTGATACAGATCCGGGGTACAACAAAGCCACCAACCTTAGTTTTACAGGCACCACAGATGCATCGGCATCCATCAGCATCAACCTGCTTACCCTTAACCAGGGGGTGCATATGGTGGGGGTAAGAAGCAGGGATGCAGGCGGTGCATGGAGCCTTGATAGTAAATGGCTGTTTGTAAAACCATACAACACTTCGGCAGCCATTCAACCCAATGTTACCAGGCTGGAATGGTATCTTGATGCAGATCCTGGTTATGGCAAGGCAACAGCATTACCTTTATCTGCAGGGCAGGATATTGCAGGTTTATCTTTTAATATCGACCTGGTTCCGTTAAAACAGGGGGTGCATATTGCCGGTGTAAGAAGCCTTGATGCAGATGGTGGCTGGAGCCTTGATAACAAATGGCTTTTTGTAAAACCTTACAGCACTTCTGCAACAGCGCAACCCAACATTAACAGGTTGGAGTGGTATCTTGATACCGATCCCGGTTACGGAAAGGCAACAACGCTTTTGGTAACTCCCGGCCAGGATTTAACAGGCATTTCTTTTAATATAGACATGGTACCTCTTTTCCAGGGTGTGCATATAGTTGGTGTTAGAAGCAGGGATGCCAACGGAGCCTGGAGCCTGGATAACAAGTGGCTATTTGTAAAGCCATACAGCAGTGTGGCTACTACACAGCCATCAGTAAACCGGGTGGAATGGTATCTCGATACTGATCCCGGTTATGGCAATGCAACACCAATCAGTATAACAGCCGGGCAAAACCTGGCGGGCCTTTCCTTTAACATCAGCTTGCCTGCGCTGTATGCAGGAGTGCATATTGTTGGTGTCAGGAGCAAGGATGCCAACGGCGCCTGGAGCCTTGACAATAAATGGATCTTTTTAAAGCCGGATAGCATTGGTGCTTCAACCCCGGTACCCAATATAGTACGGATGGAATATTATATTGACAATGATCCCGGTTTCGGTAAAGCTTCTGCTATAAGCATTACGCCGGGAACGGATATCAGCATGCTGATTGTAGATGCCGATATATCGAATGTTGCCAATGGTTCTCATAAACTCGGCATCCGCAGTCTTGATGCTAATGGTGCCTGGAGCTTGGATAACAAAGTGCTTTTTACTGGTGGCAGCGGTATCAGCTGGACCGGCGTTACCAGTACGGATTGGATGACGGCTTCCAACTGGTCGAAAGGAACTGTGCCGAAGGTTACCGATGCCATAGCTATTCCGGCAGGCACGCCATTTTCCCCGGTAATAGCCAGTGGCATAACGGGCAGTTGCAAAAGTATCCAGGTATCACCCGGTGCTGTTGTAACGGTTGCCACAGGGGGTAATTTGAAAGTGGGGCAGTAAAGAGTGGCGAATGTTTTAATGGTAAGAGGCGAATGGCAAAGGACTGACACTAAGGACTGTCAGCAGATAAAAAAATTGGCAACCTTTAAGTATTAAAACCTGGAAGCTGCTTATCTTCCTAACGTTGAAAGAACAGTAAGCCTTAAGGAAGTGAAGTACATGAAAAATAAAAAGTAATTTATTTATACAATCCTTTTGCCCGGATCAATACCGGGTATTTTTATTTATTGAAAGGGCTTACCATTCTTTCAACTCATTATTGTAAAAAACATATTCTGGTGTTATAATCCTTTTTGAACCGTCTAATTTATACCATGGAGATATGGAGGGCTGCATTGGGTTCACGAGAATATGAATATTCTGGGCGGGCATATAACTTTGAGCTAACATATACACAATCTCTTTTTGGTCATTAACCGCTGCATCAATTATTATAACTGCATGACCCGGAAAGCCTCCTCTTATCAATACGTCACCTGCATGGAGATCTTTCATTGTTTTATTGTGCAGTTGCTTTGATAAAGAGGCTGTACCACAGGCAGAAAAAACTTTGTCCAGGTAGTGTTGGAAATTCTCAACGGTATAGGGTGGAGTTAACAGATAATCTTTGCCATCATTATCCTTAAAATCGATCTCTGAATATCTTTTTTGTTGAAAAAGGTATGCTGCTCTCAGCCTCATTACAGCATCTGCAGATTGTTGCAGATCTTTATCTCCCACAGAAATATCAAGTACCGCAAACTGTGCTCCCTGAAAAGGTTTTACATCACCGTTGTATAAATAAACCGTTTTATCTTTCTTAAGTTTTATTTTTCCCAGCCAGTTACTAAATGAGTTTTAACTGGTATTAATTCTCTTAAAACCTTCTGGCGCAGGAATCAGCGAAATGGTTGCATAGGTGGAGCTGTCATATTTAATGCTGGAATGGCGGGGTGTACGGGTTATAAGAATACTTTTATCCTGTTGATTGAAATTGCAGGAAACCAGCACAAATAAACTGGGAATGATCATTCGTACTGGCGCCATTAATATTAATTTTGAGTTTACGGGATAACAGATGCAACTTTACAAATTATCCATACAAACAGTTTTTTATAACTTATGGCAAGTATATTAATTATTGATGATGAAAAGGCCATCCGTAAAACGCTGGCAGAAATTTTAAGCTACGAGGGCTACAAAATAGAGGAAGCTGCAGACGGTGAGGAAGGATTGAAAAAATTTAGCGGGGCTGCTTTTGACGTGGTTCTTTGCGACATTAAAATGCCTAAAATGGATGGCATTGAATTTTTGGAAAAGGCAAAGGAAATAAACCCTGATGTACCTGTGATTGTAATCAGCGGGCATGGCAACATAGAAACTGCAGTTGAAGCTGTGAAAAAAGGAGCGTTTGATTTTATAAGCAAACCCCCTGATCTTAACCGCTTGCTGATAACTTTAAGAAATGCCCTTGACAGGCAGACTTTAGTAACTGAAACCAAAGTATTAAAAAGGAAAGTTAGCAAGGTACAGGATATGGTGGGCGAAAGCAGCCTGATTAAAAAGATTAAAGACACAATTGAAAAAGTTGCGCCTACAGATGCAAGGGTGTTGATAACTGGCGAAAATGGCGTGGGTAAAGAATTAGTGGCAAGATGGATTCATGAAAAAAGTAACCGTAGCACCGGCCCGATGGTGGAGGTGAATTGTGCTGCCATACCAGGCGAGCTGATAGAAAGTGAACTGTTTGGTCACGAAAAAGGCTCATTTACTTCAGCCATAAAACAGCGGATAGGAAAGTTTGAGCAAGCCAATGGTGGAACGCTTTTCCTGGATGAAATAGGCGATATGAGCCTTGGTGCCCAGGCTAAAGTTTTAAGGGCTTTGCAGGAAGGAAAAATTACAAGGGTGGGAGCGGACAAGGATATAAACGTAGATGTAAGAGTTGTAGCTGCTACCAACAAAGATTTATTGAAAGAGGTTGACGATAAGAATTTCAGGCTCGACCTTTACCACAGGCTGGGAGTTATAATTATCCATGTTCCTTCACTCAACGAACGCAGAAATGATATTCCCATTCTGGTTCATCATTATCTTGACGTTATAGCCACAGAGTATGGCCAACCAAGGAAGCTGATGGACACAGAAGCGATGGATTTGCTCACAGATCATAACTGGACAGGAAATATCCGGGAATTGAGAAATGTGGTAGAACGGCTTATTATTCTTTCAGGCAAGAATATTACCCTGGAAGATGTTGAAAGCTATGTGATCCCCAAAAAATAAATGTAAGCATCCGCATTCTTTAGTTTAAATATTTCAGTCATCAAAAATATATACTGCATAAGCGGACTTGGAGCAAATGAAGTCGCCTTTTCTTTTCTTGAACTGCAAGGCTATAATTTAATTTGTATTGACTGGCTGGTACCTGCAAAAAGCGAAACAATTGAAAGTTACGCAGGCCGGATGGCGGTTTCAATTAAAGACGATAATCCAATCTTAATGGGCCTTTCATTTGGTGGAATGCTTTGCATTGAAATTGCTAAACTGATGGCCGTAGAAAAAGTGATTTTGGTTTCCAGCATCAGCAACTGGCGCCACCTGCCAGGGTGGATGAGCATTGCAGGCAGGCTAAAACTTGACAAAATAGTTCCGCTAAAGCCCTTTAAAATTATTGAGCCAATTCAAAACAGGCGAATGGGTGTTACAACAAAGCAGGAAAAAGATCTCGTAAATGAATTTAGAAAAAGTATATCCCAGGATTTTATTGACTGGGCAATACATGTTATTTTGAACTGGAAGAATGAGCAGGCACCTCAAAAATTTTTTCACATTCATGGCGATGATGATAAAATCTTTCCCATTGGCAAAACTTCCCCGACACATATTTTAAAAGGCGCTGGCCACTTTATGATTATGAACAGGGCAAAGGAGGTAAGCATTTATCTTGATGAAATTTTAAACCAGTAAAACCAGCAATTGGTGTGTCTGCATAGCAAGACCGGCTATGAACTTTA
Source organism: Ferruginibacter sp. (assembly GCA_965247025.1). Lineage (GTDB taxonomy): Bacteria > Bacteroidota > Bacteroidia > Chitinophagales > Chitinophagaceae > Ferruginibacter. Next base: position 358,133 of record OZ252000.1, read on the forward strand.
GTGGATTTTTAATACAACCATCTGGCAATATTGGGCTAATACCCAAAAAAGTATAGCTAAATTCTAATTTTCTTTATCAAAACAAGTTGGCTCCGCAGGATGGAAGGCAGCCATATTTGCCAGGCATTTTACTAAACGCATATTGCTGTCATTTCAAAACACAACTCATTTAGTATCTTTATTGCATGCCGGTTAAAAGGCAGCACATGCCGGGCAAATACTATGACAGGTAACAAAAACTTTTTGCTGAGGAATAAAGCCACTATTCTTTACAGCGTCAGTTTGGCTTTGCTGCTTTTTTTTCTAAAATGGCTGGAACTTCGGTTTATCATATTTCACCATTCATTTGAAATTTACATTGGGTTTATAGCTTTAATTTTTACTGCACTCGGTATATGGCTGGCCTTGAAACTTTCTAAACCAATCATTGAGACAGTAGTTGTCGAAAAAGAAGTTTATATAGATAGCAACGGAAATCAGCATGGCCGCCGGGCAGATTTTGTCGCCGATACGTCTCTTATTTCTCAACTTGAACTTAGTAAAAGAGAACTCGAAATATTGGGCCTGCTCGCCCTTGGGCACAGCAACCAGGAAATTGCTTCAACATTGTTCATTTCAGTAAGTACCGTTAAAACACACCTTCAAAACCTTTTTGCAAAATTGGATGTGAAAAGACGAATACAAGCAGTTGAAACGGCAAGGCGATTAAATCTTATCCCGTAAAAAACGGGTATTTTACTATGATTACAAACAGCACAATAAAAAATAGCCGAAAGTATGAGTGAACAGACTGGCTCAACAGCCAAATTTGTTGCAACAAAAATCTAAACAAATGTTGAACGAAATGAAATTTCAAAAAGCTGTCACAAAAAACATTGTAGTCTGCGGACTAATTGCAGGTTTCATTGTTGCTGTTTTAATGCTCTCCTCTGTAAACTACTTAAGCCATAGTGATGGTAAGGTTGATTACAACACAAGTATGCTTATCGGGTATGCTTCCATGCTCATTGCTTTTTCATTGGTGTTTGTCGGCATCCGCAATTACCGGGACAAATACAATGGGGGCGTTGTGAGTTTTGGCAAAGCATTTAAAACGGGAATACTGATTGTTTTAATTGCCTCCACCATTTATGTTGTTGCCTGGCTGGTCGATTACTTTTTTTTCATTCCCGATTTTATGGAAAAATATTCGGCCCATATGCTTGATGAACTAAAAGCAGGCGGAGCCAGCCAAACAGAGATAGATAAGCAAACAAAAGAAATGGCGGGTTTTGCCAGTATGTATAAAAATCCGTTTTTTAATGCGATGATGACTTACGTGGAAATTTTACCGCCAGGATTGATTGTGACGTTGATTAGTTCCTTAATTTTAAAACGAAAAACAGCAAAAAACTAAAGACCATGGAAGATCAAAAAAACAATGCAGACAACCCAGCCTCCGCTGCTGATACAACTCCAAAAGTAACTGGTATTGGCGGAGTTTTCTTTTTTTCAGACAATACAAAAGAGTTGAAAGACTGGTATGTGAAAAATTTAGGGTTTGAGGTAAATGAATGGGGATCTGTAAGTTTTGAGTACAGGGACCTTAACAAACCCGGGGAGGTTATTCCGCTGCAATGGAGTCCTTTTAAAAAAGACAGTGATTATTTTGCACCTTCAAAAAAGGAATTTATGATCAACTACAGGGTTCAGCATATTGAAGCACTTATAAGTCAGCTGAAAGAAAATGGCGTAACAATCCTTGATGAACTCGTTACCTACGACTTCGGAAAATTTATACATATTATGGATGCAGAAGGTAATAAGGTTGAACTATGGGAGCCTGCTGGCTAACCAGGAATTTACATTCAAACAATTGCAAGGCGAACTAAAGATCAGAGCTGCTATAGCTTCTTTGAACCCAGATTTTGCATTTGAAAATCTATTGCGGCTTCCAACTGCTGCACAGCTCAGTATTTCAGAACATTTTTTGACTTCAAAATAGATCACTATTCATCAGCCAAAAAATAACCCAAAACACCTAGCTGACTTGCATTTGAAACCCTCCTAACGATCTCAACTGCAAAATCTGGGTTGAAAGTTCCTGAAGTGTCACAAAAAATCCAAATCTTAGTCATACAATTTTGTATCGGAGCAAAAAACTTAATTAACCTCATCTACAACTCACATTGAAAAGTAAAGCGGGTTTCTTCAACATTGGAGGTAAAGCTTAACGTGGAGTTATGTGCCCGTGCAATTTCAGAAGAAATATAAAGGCCCAGGCCTAACCCATTCTGGCTTGGGCGGTTGTCTTCTCTTGTAAAGGGTTCAAAAAGATTTTTTTGTAAAGATGCCGGTATAGGTATTCCCTTATTCGTTACTGAGATGTTTAAATGGCCGCTTTTATAAGAAGCATTAATATACACCGGACTTTCAGTTGCCCCATGGGCAAGTGCATTGGCGATCAAATTTGAAAGTAATTGTGAAATCCGGTCTGCATCGCAGTTAACAAGACCGTCAATATCAAAAATAGTAATGATCTCTCTTTCCGGGTATACAAGCTTAAGCTCAGATACAACCTGTTGAAGTACTGGTTGCAAAGATGCAGGCTGGTTGTTTAATATAATTCCTTCTCCCAGCCTTGTTCTTGCAAAGTCCATTATATTATTTACAAGTTCTGCCATGCGGTAACTGCTGCGTTTAACTATGGCAAGTAAAGCATCGTCACCTTTAACTGCCGAAGGAGATAACATTTCCACAGCCAGTGTTAAAGCAGAAAGCGGATTCCTCAGGTCGTGGCCAAGTACAGCGATTAATTGTTCCCTTAAAGCCACCACTGCAGTTTGTTCCACCAGTTCTCTTTCAGCTGTAAGCTTGGCGGCATGCAGGTTTTGTTCATATTGCAAACGGTCTGTTGCTTTTAAAACAGTATAACGAATAAAAGAAGATTTGCCAGATTTGTCCCTGCAGTCAAGTGCGTTCACCATTACCTGTAATTTCTTTGAAGCGGAGCCGCTGATTTCAAGCACCACTTCATCAAAAAAACCCTGCAACCTCAGCAAAGGCCCTAAATGTGTTTCATAATATATTTTACCGCCAATGGTAAGCAGGTCGCTGAATCGCTTTCCCGTTAGTTCACCGGGTGTAAAGCCTGCCCAGGCAGCAATTTTTTTATTGGCCCTGATAATGCGGCCTTGTGCATTCGCCGTTACATAACCGCATAAAGCCTCATCAAAAAAATCTTCAAAATCTTCCTGTAAATCACCGGTGCCGGTCGTTGCATTTAATTCAGCCATAGTAAAAAGTCCTTTATTCCTTTAATGGTTTCACCGGGGGCGCTAAGGTTCGGGCAGTGGCCAGTAGCCTGCATCAGAACAAATTTGCTGTTTTTAATGTTTCTGTGCATGTACCGGCCAACAACTTCAGGTGCTATCACATCATCGCTGCATTGCAAAATAAGTGTTGGTATATTTACAGCGGATAGAAGCTCTCTTTTATCAGAAAGAAAAGTTGTACGGGCAAAATGTTTTGCAATTACAGGGTCTGTTTTACAAAAACTATTGGTTAGTTCTTCAACAAGTTCTTGTCTGTCGGGGTTGCCCATAATTAGTGGTGCCATTTGTGTTGACCAACCAAGATGATTGTTATCAAGTGATTCCAATAATTCCTCAATCTGCGGTTTGGTAAAACCTCCAATGTATTCTCCATCATCAATATAAGAGGGAGAAGGGGAAACCAGTATCAGTGATTTAAACAAAGCCGGAGATTTTTGAGCTGCAATAATACCCATCAGTGCACTTACGGAATGGCCGACGAATATTATATCTTTTAACTGAAGTTCAGCAGCAATTTCAATTATATCTGCGGCGTAACCTTCCAGCTGCTCATATTTATTTGTGTTGAATGCGGTAAGATCAGAACCACCGACCCCAACATGGTCAAACAATAACAGTTTATAATCGTCTTCAAATGCCGGAGTAACATGGCGCCACATGTTTTGATCGCAGCCAAAGCCATGTGCAAACATCATTACCTGCGATCCTGCTCCCTTAATTATAACATTATTACGCTTTATTACATCCATGGTTCAGGTCAGTTTAATACAAATAAATCAAGGCAATAAGTTCGGGGGCAGATAAAGATATACAATAAAAAGAACAGTGAGCGGTGTTGACCTGCTGCCCGGATGGTAGAACTTAAAGCGGACTTTTATGGTGAAGAGAAAAAATAACAATAGTAAAAAACGCAGGCTATAAAATTGTGTATGAACATGCCCCTTTTTACCCGCTTTTATTGTAATAATGAATTTTATAACGCAGATTTTTGCGGCACATATTTGGACATTCATCAGTGGCTGTAATAACAGCCTGTAAAATTTAAAACATCAATAAAAAATTAAAAAAAATGAATACTACAAAAACAGCCCCGAAGACAATGCCAGCAACCAATGGATTAAAAAAGAAAAAGGCAGCGGCGCCAACAAGCATGCAGCATTCACAGTTGATGCAGCTTTTTGAAGATGAATTAAAAGACATATACTGGGCAGAGAAAGCATTAACAAAAGCATTACCTAAAATGATTAAAAATGCAACTTCGCCTGAGCTGGTTGATGCATTAAAAAATCATCTTTCAGAAACTGAGGGGCAAGTTGCAAGAGCGGAGCAAGTTTTCGCAATTATTGGCAAAAAGCCGGTTGCAGTAAAATGCGAAGCTATGACAGGCCTCATTAAAGAAGCTGGTGAAATAATGGACGAATGTGAAGCTGGTGCAATGCGTGACGCCGGTATTATTTCCGCAGGGCAAAAAGTAGAGCATTATGAAATTGCATCTTATGGTATCCTGCGCCAATTTGCAGATACCCTTGGCCTGCCTGAAGCTGTAAGTTTATTGGAGGAAACACTTAACGAAGAAAAGGCTGCTGATGTAAAGCTGACTGAAGTGGCTGTTGCCGCCGTAAACATTGAAGCTGCAGAAGAAGAGGTTGCATAGTAAACGTTTTTATCCTGCATTATATTTAGTCGTCCCTCAAAAAGTCGATTTTACTTTTTGGGGAATAGAAATCCAGTAAGCATTTATAAGCAGTTTATAAATAAGTGACCAACATCTGATTGCCTCTGTACGCCAGAGGTTGATTCGTCGTTTAAAGTTCATGGCAGCAGCGGCTAAAATTATATTCATATTATCTCCCAATATTCCTTTCAAATAATTTCTACATAAACGGTAGTCGTGTTTCAGGTGTCCGATGACAGGTTCAATGGCTGCCCTTTTACTATGTTTGCTGCATTGTGTTTTGGTAATATTTTTATCAGGTTTGGGTACCAGGATAACTGCATCTTTGTATTGCTTTACTCCTTTGTATCCTCTGTCTACAAACACTTCTTTTGGCTGCCTGCCGTTGAGTCGTTCATATTGTTCCAATACATCCGGCAATGTTTTTGAATCGTGTAATGTTTGAGTAAAATTAATGGCTCCCATAATGATGCCTGTGTGCTGATCAATTAGAACAGAGGCTTTACTGCCAAACTCAAACTTCTTATGCTCCTTACCTTTTGAATAACATTTTACATCGGGTTCATGAAGGCTGTAAATTTTATCACTGTCACTCCGCTTTTGGGATAATACTCTTTGATACAGCTTTAGATCCGGCAAATATTTGCCAAGGCTTGTTAGTGGTAGCTTTCGGGCAATATCCCGTACCAGCCTTCCTGCTATGATTTGTATTTTTTTATTGGCTTTACGGGCCGCTTTGGCTCCGTTCTTGGTTCCTTTAAACCGTTGTAAATTACTTAAACGTTTAACTATCCTTGTGTAAGACTGGCGAAGATCTATTGCCTCTTTGTCTGCTATTGCCCAACACTTTTTAATAATTTTTTTGTATAGTTTATCATCTGTCGGGTAGGTGATATTTTTTTCCTGCACGGTCGTATCAACACTCACCACAATACCTGTATTGTTATCTTCAGGAGGCTCATTTACACGGATACTTTCCTGTAAAATTAACTCTACGCCAGGTTCGCCTATGCGTTGACGGAAAGCAACCAGTTCGGTTGGTACACAAGGGATATTGGCCTGAAAATGCTGCTCACCACTAAAGTACTGGAAATAGATATTTTCAGACCATTGCTCCACCAGGTTTTCATCGCTGATGTTGCGGACATATTTCAATATCAGCAACGATACCATCAGGCGAATCGGTTTTGCCGGCTTACCCATTTTTTCACTGTAATGCTTTTTAAAAGCATCTTCAAAAAATGACCAATTGATTTTATTGGCCAATTGATACAAAGGATGCTTTTGATCAAGCTGATCTGCAAGACCATGAAACAATCCTAACTGAGGAGTATGTTTGGGGGTAGAAAGCATTCATAAATTTGCAAGCTTTTTTACCATTTTGCAAATATCTGGTTACTATTATTCAGCCTGGAATCTCTCAAATCAAATAACAATCAACTTTTCTCACTTTTTGAGGGTCGACTATTTAAAAGCAGTTACTCTGTAGCTGCTTTTTTTGTTTGCATAAATTGAAGCCAAAAAAGATGATAAAAATATTTTAATGCCCTTTAAAAATATGTATTCCTCTAGCTGGTTAATTTGTAAATGTAATTTAGCAACCTGCACAATACCAGGTCTTCTGTTAAATTCAATCCAGCAACTTATTCTACAATCTTATCATCTACATGGTAATATTCAGGATCAGGCGCTTTATGTTTGCCGGCATTCGTGTGGTTTTACTGCTTAATGTTTCTCCGACAAGTAATGCTTTTTCAAAACATCCTCTCCGTATTCATTTCCTTTTTCCCGCCAAATGGCGTGGATATGATTGGAGCCATTGCCGGGGCCTCCATTGTTATCAAATTCAATGATAAACGTGGGGCCGTTTAAAACATAATAATGCGGTTTACTTTCATCGTAGGGGCCAATCCATCCAAAATAAACATTTCCAATGCCGGCCTTTTCAATTTTATCAAATTCAATAACAGCCTTTTCATACTCAAGGTTAAATACAAATTCCCTTATAATGTGTTTTACAACTTCCTGCTCAGCTGCATTCATATCAGCCGCCAGCAGGCCCCAGTTATCAACAAGGCGTTTGCCACTTTCTGCAGCAGTTATAATATCCCCGGGAACAGCGCTACTCATGGTGGCTTTACTTTGTTGTGCAGGCGTTAGCTCGTTTATCAGTCTTATGCCCAGGTCTTCCTCCTGCCCAAGCACACGCCAGCCTGCGTATTCGGTATCAGGATATTCGGCAGGGTCGGTACCAATAAAAAATGGTGTTACAGATAATTGGTTGTTTACAAAAGTAAAGTTAACAGACAGGTGATGACCTTCTAACTTATAACCCCAGGTACTGTCTGCCGGTTTGCCAAAAAATGCAAAATAAAAATTTTTATGCGACCATAATAACCCCCTCATAAAACCATGGGTTTTATCGTCAATTATTTTTTTGTCGAAAAGATTATCGTAATATTTGTTTAGCAGGTCATCCAAATGCATGATGCTTGTGGCTTTAAGATAACCCTGCGAACTCAGAGAAGCGGAGAGAATTCTGTGAACCAGTTTTCGCTGCTCGTCAGTCATATTGCCGATACTGGTTCCTGCCCTTGCCCTTAGCCCAACAGGCAGGTTGTTCCATTTAAGCCGGGCAGTGTCGTTAAATTTAAGCAGGCCTGCAACGTTTTGCATTTTGCTGAAAGAGTTGTACAGCGTGGTGGCTTGTTGTTTTATTTCATTGTTGTAGGCATCTTGTGCTTTAACAACATTAGCAAAAAATAAGATTGCAAATGAAGCAAGCAGCAGGCGGAGCTTTTTTGTCATACTGGTAAGCGTTGGTTTCGTTATTAAGGGAAGACTAAATGTAATGCATTGTGGCAGTGATGCCAAATTACGCTGTACTTACCATGATAATATTGTTTCAGCCTAACATAATAAAAGTGCCTCAGGCGCTTTTATTTCACTTTCATTTTATTTCCCTTCGGTTCATGAGTTACTTCAGCCAGGCCGAGCTCTTCCATCAATGGCGGAATGTACATTCCAAACCTGCCGCGAAGACCCTTTTTAAGTCCGTACCAGCCACCGGCGGGATTGCCGGGAGATCTGCCCCATGCTTCCACCGTGCCATCCTTTGCAGGTTTTTGTTCGTCTGCACTACCCAGTTCCATCCAGTCACCATGTTGTTTTAGCATGGCATGTAAATCATCCAGGCAATTGATATTGTAGAGCAGTACAGTTTTACCAACTGTACATACCAGCACTTCTTTGCCGTCTTTCTCATCAACATGCATGGTATATTCAGAGCTGAGCGGGGGTGTTTTTAAAACCAAAGGTTTTTCTTTTGTGCCAATTTTATTTTTCATTTGATGAGGTTTACGTTTGTTAAAAAATGTTTTTTAATGCGCCTATTAAAGATAGTAATTCCTGTTTTGGGGCAGCTTTTAATCCGCTGTTTTTTAAGGCTTGCTGAAATTCTTTGAAAGATGGCAATTCATTCAGCGTTTGCTGGGCCTCCTCAGTTTCAAAAAAAGCGGTATGAATAAATGTCTTATCATCCGGGCATAAACAAGCCGTGTAGTTGATGCCAGGCTTATTGATCTTTTGCATGTCAGTCATTACAGTCTTTATATTCAACTGGTTTTGTTCTGAAAACAACCTGGTGGTTGTGTAAGTAACTTTTATAATTTTCATGTTGTTATTTTGTGTTCATAATGTATTCAGCCTCTTTTTTCAGGTTCATCGCAAACTGTTCAAAAGCATTATCAAACGGGGGAATCATGCCTGCAAAAAGCGGAAACAAAGGGCCTCCAATCTTTTCTGTCATCGAAAAAATCACACAGTTTTTTTTCCTTTCTGTAATGGTGAAAACTCTTGTGCCCATCGCATCTCCCCAGGCCAGTTTTTTGCAGGGTTCAAATACTTTCACCTTTAATTTAAAAACTCTGTTCGGGCTTAGTGCAGCAATTAATTTTATTGTTTTGCCTTCGGCGATGTCTCCGTCTATTGACAAAACTGTATTGTTCCAGCGGGAAAAGTCCGAAGCCGTGGTTAATAAACTCCAGATGATTGAAGGATGAGCTTTAATTTCAATATTCACCGTTGTTTGACGGCTGAATATTTTTTTAAGCGTGGAGGCTTTACCGCTTTGTTCTTTACTTGTTGTTGCCATAATATTTAGAGTTGAAAATAAAATGCCTTTAATGGCTGTTCAACTCTTTGACGTTCCGGCAAAACAAAATGATAGGGTTAAACAGGATTTTTTTCTACATATTTTTCCATTACTTTCCTGTTATGATCTAAATGGTGCAGTTGGAGTTCAGCCGAATTCGATTCAAAAGGATCAATACCCTGCAATACTTTCATCCGCAAATCAAACAGGTGTTCCTTTGATGCACTTTCCGCAGCCTTCACCATTTCAATTTTCACTGCTTCTTCCTGGAATTTTTGTTTTGGATTAAATATGCCGTTCAACTCGGAGCATTGGTGGCAAACACCCTCCTTGTTTATAAGGGCACACCGGCCATCAAAAATATGGATCATTTTGCCCCTGCCTGTATGCAGGTAATATTTAATCATGGCTTCTGATGTAGCCAGTATCTGTGCAATTTCATTTACCTTAAATTCATACACTTCTTTTAATAATACAGCTATCTGCTGCTCAAGTGGCAGCGACTTGGCAATACAGGTAAAGCAAAATGCAATATGTTCTTTTATTTCAAACTGCCCCTGCGGTGAGGTTGTGTGAATGTTCATTGCCTGCTGAAAAAAATCTTGATCTGATAATGCAGCCTGTTTTGTGATATCAGTCACGTTTTCGACCCAACGCTTTTGAGCCCGTAAATTGTCTTTGGCAAGATTACTGGCAATAGCAAACAACCAGGTTTTTAAAGAAGACTGCTCTTTAAAACTGTCAAGTTTTTCCAAAGCCTTAATATAAGTATCCTGCACAATATCTTCAGCATCAGCAACGCTGGCTGTTATACGCAGAATATAAGATTTTAAATGACTGCCGGCCTGGTTAAATTCTTTTGCAAACTGATCTGTAGTCATTTAAGTAAAAGTTATAATGGCGGCATTCACAACTACGCCGGAGTAATTTAAAATGCCGGGCAATCTGCTGCCCGGCGTATTTGCACACTTAAATTTTGATGAGTATCAGAATAGTTTTTCCTGTGGTGGCTTGGCTCCTGCTAAACGGATGTAAACAGTGGTTTGGCCGCGGTGATGGGTTTGGTGTTCAAAGCATTTAGCCAGTGCGGCTTGCCTGGTAAGATCATATTTGCCGAATAATTTTACAGTTTCAGTCAGTTGTGCGGGTGTTAATTTTTTAATACTATTGATCACAAAATCATAACCATCCATTACAATCTTTGTGACATTGGCTTTTGATTTGTCCGCAGTTTTTTCGAGGTCTCCAAAATTAAAAGGACTTTTTTCGCCGGTGGCGGCAGAAGATAAACCATAGTTACCATCTGTAAGATGAAGCATTTGTTCTGCAAAAGAACGCATTTCAGGAGTTGGCTTTAAGGCATATCCTGTCTCAGGCATCGTGTCAAGATATTCTTTGGTGTAGGCTTTTGCTCTTTCCCATTCCTTAACTACATCATTTACGGGTGATTGGGCCTTTACAAAATGAAGCGTACAGAACAACAGGCAAAAGGTTGTAAAAAATTGAATTGATTTCATGATTGTTTTTTTGGTGGTTTATTGTATGATTGCAACAATTTTTAAGTTGCGGCATAAAAGTACAAAAGCTCGTGCTAACATTACCGGAATATTTACATGTGTTAACCAGCCACAAGGGATAGTCTCAGCAGATCGCCTTACTTACTTTTTACAAACCGGTTTATTATAAGTGTTTTGCGATGACTTGAGTTACCTAACTAAAGATCAATGAAGGAATGCCAATTCCAATTCCAACACCATAAATCAAATCAGCCCAAAAAAAGCGCAGGATGTTGAATATGTATATTAGCCCCACCAGCGGAAAAGACAATATTGCAAGGATATTTTTTTCTTTAACCTTTTCTTTGGCCTGGTTAAAAACATTGTTGGCGTCCTGGTTAGATGGAATAGCATGCATGCCAATAGAGACACCCAGCCAAATTAAAAAATAAGAGAGAGGATGATCCAAATTGAAAAATTTTACAGGCATATAGGCAGGCAGGCAAATTAATAAACATAGCAACGTGTTCACAAAAAATGGCCCCATAGATACCAGGAAAGTAGTGGTAAAATTTGTTGTGCTTTCATGTACTACATATCCGGCTGGATTTCCTATTCTAAAATAGCAGGCATCCAGCACTGCAACATTTCTGATCCTGCAAAAAAGCATATGTGCAAACTCGTGTACAATAATGCCTGGAAAGGAAACAATTGAAATAAATTCACCCGGGATAAAAAACATACTAATTAATTTTGGTCCAGCCGTTTGGGAATAATTTTTTAAATGCCTCGATTCTGATTATTTTTCTTGAATCTATCCTGTATTCAACCATGTTGTAATAGGCTATAAGGTCAGTAGTCGTATCATCTACCGCCTTTGCCTTATTAAGATATGCAACCGCATTTTCCTTTGCCTCGCTGGTTCCTTTATCTGCGTAAATACAGGCATAGGCAGAAGCTACGGAAGTCATTGATGTTGCATTGTTGGAATCGAGCGCAAGATTTTCTTTTGTTGTAGCCAGGAAGCCCTCATAATCCTTGCTATCGAATGAGGCGCCAATCCTGCCTTTCAAAATTAAACCGTTAACGCCATAGCTTTCAGGCAAAGCACCCTTGCAAATATTTAGTTCTTTCAATGCTTTTTCAGAGCTATCTTTTGTTAACAAATCGACGCCCCGGGAATATGCAGCAAGAATTTTTAAATCTTCCACTTCAGGCACTGCAATACTCGCTGCTTCCATAGTGGCAGCTGACCTGGCAAAATCGCCTTTTTCGAAATACTGGTTTGAATTTTTAAAGTTATTGTAAGCACTATAGTACTTCCAGTTCCAAATGAAAGAAATGATTACAATAGCAGCCAGCCCTGCTAAAAAACATTTTACCCAAACAGGAAACGTTTTATTTTTTATAGTGATTTCACATGCCGGGCACACTGGATAAACAGAAAGTTTTTTAAGTTCAATTTCATCAAAGTCTTTATCGCAATTGAAACAAACAGTTGGATCCCGTTCCTTTTCAACCAACCTTCCCCTCAGCTGGCTTTCATCTGTAAATTGCTTATCAAAACAGGGGGTACAATAAACTTTCAAATCAATTTTGATAGTCTCATTTATTGGAATGTTTTGGGTTTGACAAATATTACAATCTGTATTTCTCATTTTGCCGGGTTCTATAGTATTTATTATGTGGGTAATGCTGATTGGTACCTATGTGTGGTTATGCAGATCAGGAGGTTTGATAACCCTGCTGGTGTACATGCTACAAATATAAAAGGAAGGTAATAATAAATATTAATAAATACCATTTGGTTAGGCGGCAACTTATTGCGGCTGCAAAGCGAATTCGCTGGTCATAAAAAAGATTATCCAACTTTTGTTGCTGGTGTCTTTGAGGTTTCGAAGATGATCATCCCAATTCAAAAATTTAAAAGTAAGCTGATTGTAAATCCTTCAACTTACACAACGTTGGGTGCCAATATTAATACCGGGTGTCATTTTACTTCCTCTAATTCTTTGAGGATTTTGAGGGGGCGAATCCCACAAAGTTTGAGAATGTTGTATAAATTTTTCACCTTCTTTAAATGTACAAGCGCATATAAATCAGGCTTTGTATTTTGTAAGTTCCCCTATTTATTTTTTGTGCCAGCCTCTGCAATTTTTTGGTGCAGATTGATTTTTGTCTCTACTAATTTTTGGTGGCAATTTTTAAAACAGATACCATTGCAGATTAATTGATGAAACAACTTTTAAGAATTAAAGCATGAGTGCAGAAGTGAATAAGCCTTTAACCAATTCAGCAGGCAGAGTGCTTGTAGCGAGCCTTGCCGGTACTACCATTGAATTTTTCGATTTTTATATTTATGCCACCGCATCAGTGCTGGTATTTCCAAAACTTTTTTTCCCATCATCAGATGCAACAACAGCCACGCTGCAATCTCTCGCCACCTTTGCCCTGGCTTTTTTTGCAAGGCCAGTGGGAGCGGCGTTGTTCGGCCATTTTGGTGACCGCATTGGCCGAAAGGCAACACTGGTAGCAGCATTGATGACGATGGGCTGCTCAACTGTTATTATCGGGTTGTTACCCTCTTACCAATCAATAGGAATAGCAGCTCCAATTTGTCTTGCACTGTTGCGCTTTGCCCAGGGGCTTGGCCTGGGCGGCGAGTGGGGTGGAGCAGTTTTGCTGGCAACAGAAAATGCACCTCCCGGTAAAAAAGCCTGGTACGGCATGTTCCCACAACTGGGGGCGCCGATAGGATTTTTATTCTCAACCGGCTTGTTTCTGTTGCTGGGGAATATAATGAGCGATGAGCAATTTTTTAGCTTTGGCTGGCGCATTCCGTTTATTGCCAGCGCCCTGCTTGTATGGGTTGGTTTATATGTACGGCTAAAGTTGGTGGAAACGCCTGACTTTTTAGAAGTAATGGAAAAGAATGAACGGGTGAACCTGCCAATAAAAGATGTGCTTGTGAAGTACACAAAAGTGTTGGTGCTGGGAACTTTTGCTTCCATAACTGTATTTTTACTTTTTTATTTAATGACGGTATTTACACTTAGTTATGGTACCGCTAACCTCCATTATTCCCACTCCAGCTTTTTAATTGCTCAGATGATTTCCATGGTGTTTTTTGGATTAAGCATTGTGGTTTCGGCGCTATTTGCAGACAGGTATGGCCGCAATAATATCCTTATGATCGCATCTGCAGCGGCATTGGTGTTCGGGCTGTTTTTCTCTCAATTATTTATTGAAGGTCACCTGGCAATTTTGATTGGCTTTTTAAGCTTTGGTATGTTCCTGATGGGCTTGTGTTACGGTCCGCTGGGCACTGCACTTGCAGAGATCTTTCCGCCGGAAGTTCGCTACACTGGCGCTTCCTTATGTTTTACCCTGGCGGGAATTTTAGGGGCATCTTTAACACCTTTTCTTGCCACTAAACTTGCAAAACAATTTGGCCTTGCCTATGTTGGTTATTATTTATCAGCCGCTGCGGCGATAACGTTGCTGGCTTTGGTGCTTGCTAAATCTGTGATGAAGGAAAAATAAAAAAAGCGAACAATAAATTATTTTACGCCACTGGCATCATTCCACCAGCCTTTCATTTTTCTTATGTAAATAATTTGCCCGGTGTGGTAAGCATTGTGAGTACCCACATGCATAATGGTGGAGGCAGCCTTCATCAATTTTACTTCATCTGCTGCGATTACCCATTGCCCGATGGCCGTAAGTACACTGTCCAATTTTTTCACATTGGCAGGCCAGCTAACCTCATCCACACCAGAAAATGTTTCTTTGTTATTGCCATTAAATGCGGCTGGCTTAATCCCTTTCAATTGTGCAAGCACTTGTTCGTTCCAAAAAATTAAGTGTCTTGTAAGCTGGGCAACAGAATGATTGTCTGAGCTGTCTTTCCACATAGCCTGTTTGGCCGTAAGGCCGGCAATGGCAGTGTCTGTTGGCACAAACCAGTCTTTTACAGAACGGGTGCTTTTCAATTGCTCCAGTAAAAGGCTACGCAAGTCAGTCTTTTTTTCCTGGGCGAACATTGTGAGGCTGCAGCTAAGCAATACGCAGGTAATAAGTTTTTTCATATTTTTTTATTGTAAATTGATGCAGAGATTAACGGAAACCGCAATCTGAAAATGTACCTGTATAACAGATTGATATTCAAAATGAACCCTGTTATTAACTTTGCCGGAGTTGCGGCATTTAAAAATATGCAGAAATTACAGCATAATATATGGTCAATAACAGAACTTCAGGTTAAATTTTTGTTTACAAAGCCGCAGGTAACCGGATTATTATTGGAAGTTTACTTACCAATTTATTTTTTAATCAGCCAGTATTGGCTGACTGAAATAATACATCACCCCTGATTCTAAAAACAAATAAATGGACAGCAATCTCTTTAAACTGACAATACATATGGTGGCAAGTCTCGACGGCTTTATAGCAAAAAAAGACAATAGCATTTCTTGGTTTGACACACCTGACCACTATGATAGAGGAGTTGATCTTACTGCAGAAGAAACAGAGGAATTTCTCAAAAAAATAGATTGCTATGTAATGGGCGCTAAAACCTACGAACACGCCCTGGAGCTTTCCAAGTCTCACGGCTGGGCTTATGGAGATACTCCCACCATTGTACTAACCAACAGGAATTTGCCAAACGATAAGGAGAACATTGAATTTTATGCTGGTGATCTGGGCAAACTTGTAAATGAGCGGCTAAGGCCAACTTGCAAAAATGTTTGGCTTGCCGGAGGTGCTATGCTTGCCAGGGAATTTATTCGTTTAAAATTGGCGGACGAAATAAGGTTGTCAGTCTTACCCATTATTTTGGGAGAAGGAACGCCATTTTTTGACCAGGCAGTGCAGGAACAAGCATTACACTTAAACGGCGTAACAGCCTACCGGAATGGAATGGTGGAATTATGCTACGAAATAAAAAAGGAAGAAGCATAGTTAAACAGAGAGAGTCGAAAATTCAACATCCATGTGTATAGTTCAAATGAAGAAAAAGGCATCGCAGCTTTGTTTACAAATTGTAGAGCAATTTGGTAATCAAGCCGGGCTATTGCTTTAAAATTAAAAAAATGATACTTGGTTATAAACAAAACAACTAATCGCAGGGTACAAATATTTACCGCAACCGAGTCTGCCGCCATTTGATAATTACTTCAACATTTATAACAGCAAAAAAGAAGAACTTCTTAACCTTGCTTTTGTTTTAATAGCTTATGAAAAGTCTTTTTGTAACCTTCGCCCCAACCCTTCATTGCATACAGTATTTCTAAAATACTTTTTCCACCTTTAGTTATAGAATATTCAACTTTTGGTGGCAACACATTGTAAATTTTCTTTTCAATAATACCATGAAATTCCAGTTCAGAAAGTTGCTGGTTTAAGACTCTTGCAGAAGCTTGCGGAATAGATTTGTGCAGCTCAGATGGACGCAGCATTCCTTTGCTGATATTTGCTAATAAGTTGGCCTTCCATTTTCCACCAATAACTTCTATGGCAATATTTAATCCGCAAGTAAGGTCTTTAGGTATTTTCTTTTCATACATTATTCATACATTTTTGTTCACAACAAACATAATCATTAAACACTATTTTGTTGTACTGCTAAAATTATCAGTACGGGATAATTTTAACCGTGTGGGAATATGCTGCGTTAATGCAGAATCTTTGCTCCTCAATTTAAATCACCACAAACTATGCAGTTAAATCGCTTTACAAAAGCCCTGGTTGTTTTTGTCATCATCGTTTTTTTTATGTTCTTTATTTTAGAAGCTGTTTTTTGGACTCAGCCTTTTGTGCATAATCTTTTGCTTGATTGGTTTAACAATCCGCCTGAAAGTTTGAGCTATGAAGTGCACGCCCTGGTTCTAAAGAAACTGTTTGTGAACCAGGATTTTTACAACTTATTTTTTGCCATCGGGGGTATAGCAGGATTATATCAACTCAAAAGAAATGGAACTGCCGGTTATGCATTACTCCTGTTGGTTTGTTTTGCGGCCATTGGTGCAGGCCTGGTACTGGCTGGTACATCAAATGCTTATTTGCTGGCATCACTGCAAGCTGTTCCTGCAGCTGTTACATTCTATAAAATTTATCCTTTGTTTAAACTAGCGGCTACAGTCAAAAATTAAAACCAACTAATCAGTTTATATTGTGCTGATGGAAAAAGAACAGCTTATAAATTTTATTAAAAAAAACATACCAAATATAATTGTAACGCAAGTGGGTCTTGACACTATTGCTGAACATTTTGAGGAGATTGATTTTTCAAAAAATGAATACCTTTTAAAGCAGGGTAAAGTAAGTGGCTATTATTATTTGGCAGAAGGTTTTGTGAGGGCTTTTACTTTTGATACTAACGGCAACGAGATCACCACATTTTTTTATCCGCATGACAGGGTAGCATTTGAAGCAGCCTCTTTTTTTCTTCGCCAGCCTTCTACAGAATACTTGCAGGCTGTAACTGATTGTAAAGTATACGTCACCAATTTCGAAAAACTAAATATGCTTTTTCATTCAGTACCGGAGTTTAGAGAGTTTGCACGGGCCATGCTGGTAAAGGAATTTGTTGCCTACAAACAACGTACTTTATCAATGATCAATAAAAGTGCAGAAGAGCGGTACGCCAATTTAATAGCAGATAACAACGAGATATTTCAATACGCCCAACTAAAGCATATCGCTTCTTACCTGGGCATTACAGACACTTCCCTTAGCCGCATTAGAAAAGAGTTTGCTAAAAAATAGCTTTTCGTTTTTCTTGTCATTTGGCAATTTGTTTCATATCAAATGGCAAGCAGGTTTAACGTTATCACAGCGTTCTTTGTGTTGTAACAAAAAACAATACAATGCAACACTTACCAACTTACGTTTACTTAACCTTCGGTGCAACGGCAATATTTGCCATCTGGTTATTTTACAAAGCCACCAACAATTCAAAACAATTTTTAATTGGGTTATCCGCATGGATAATTATTCAGTCCGTGCTTGGCATTGCCGGGTTTTACAGCAACCCTATCACCATGACTGCACGCTTTCCGCTTTTGATTCTTCCACCCCTGTTGTTTTTAATTTCCAGGTTTGCTACAAAAAAAGGAAGGGCTTTTTTAGATGGCCTGAACTTGCAAACGCTGACCATTTTTCACATCATCAGGATCCCTGTTGAACTTGTTTTGTTCTGGCTGTTCGTCAGCAACACCATTCCTGAAGCATTGACATTTCACGGAAGAAACTTCGATATTTTTTCTGGTATTTCAGCTCCGGTTGTTTATTATTTTGCTTTTGTAAAAAAGAAATTGAGCAAGCCAATAATCATAGCCTGGAATTTAATCTGCCTGGCATTACTGCTAAACGTTGTATCTGCTGCCATACTTTCTTTGCCAGCGAGGTTTACGCAATTTGGATTTGAACAACCCACTTTGGCACTTGGATATTTCCCTTTTGTATTGCTGCCTGCAGTGTTAGTACCGCTGGTAATGCTGTCAACAGTGGCCGCCATAAAACAATTGCTAAAAAAATAATTATCACTTCCTAACAATCACAACCACTTAAATAATTACAATTATGTCAACTGAACAAATCAAACCGGTAACGTTCACTGCTACCGCAACAAAAATACTTGCCGTTGGGCATTTAACAGAAAAAGCAAAAGACCTGGCAACAAGAATGCCTGTTATGCAGGCAGAAGTTACTGCAACCGTAAGGCTATATCTTGATGGAATAATAGAGCAATGGTGGGTAAAACCTGATGCCAGCGGCGTGCTGTTTTTACTTAGCCTTACCGATATTAGCAAGGCGACTGCAATTTTAAATGCACTTCCTTTAGGCGTTGCCGGTATGATGGAGTTTGAGCTTATTCCTTTGGCGCCTTTAAGTCCGCTTCGCAAGCTGTTGAAAGATTAATCATTTACAATTAAAAATAAAAAAGCAATACAATGAACCAGACAATAAACAATTACGCCATTGCAGTAGTAGAAGGCAACAAAGCAAATGTAGCCGCTACTTTTACTACCGATATTAAAGTAATGCCACCTGCAGGCAACCAACCTGTTGAAGGGATTGCTAAAGCCGCCACCATGCTTAGTGCAGCCGCAATTGCTATCGATAATTTTCAGTTGGTAAGAATTTTTGAAAACGACAGGAATTGGGCGGCCATCATTTTTGAAGGACAAATTGATGGCAACGCTGTGCAACTGGTAGACCAGGTTTACCTTGATGAAAACAGTTTAATAAACCATGTAGATGTATTTTTCAGGCCAACAGCCATTGCAGAGATATTATTGGGGAAAATGGCTGCAGCTATTCAACTACAGGCATTAAAAATCTAAATATGCCAGCAAACTTTAGCGGCGTAAATAACATTTAAAATAATTAATTCCACTTCATCACATTTATCATCATTAAAAATTAAAATTATGGAACCAACAATTTCAAGTTTCACCAACAAAACAGGCCTTAACATTTTTACCCGTACATGGCTGCCACAAAAAATATAAAAGGCTCGATACTACTTGTGCCTGGATTTAATTCTCATAGTGGCTATTATCAATGGGTTGCTGACCAATTAACCGCTATAGATTTTGCGGTGTACTCCCTGGACCTGGAAGGCCGTGGACAATCGGAAGGTGAACGTTTTTATGTGCAAAGTATTTATGATTATGTATCAGAGGTAAACCAACTGGTTGATATTGCCACAGCTGCACATAAAAACTTACCCTTGTTTCTTTTAGGCCATAGTGCAGGCGGCGTGGTTGCTTCACTTTACGCATTAGACAATCCAAAAAAAATAAACGGACTTATCAGCGTAAGTATTGCTTTTCAGATTCCTGCACCTGATTTTGTTTTGGCGGTACTAAAAGGATTAAGTCACCTGGCACCACACCTGCATACCATAAAGCTGAAGAACGAAGATTTTTCCCGTGATGCGGAAGAAGTACACATCATGAACAACGATCCATTAATTGCACATGAATCTCAGCCAACAAAGACAATGGAGCAACTGGTGCTTGCAGATGAAAGGCTGAAAAAAGAGATATCGCAAATAACAATGCCCGTTTTGATACTGCATGGAACCAGCGACAAAGCTGCCCGGTACACAGGCAGCCAGTTCTTTTATGATAACGCTGCATCAACCGATAAAACGTTGAAATTGTACGAAGGGCATTATCATTCTCTTTTAACGGATACCGGCAAACAAATAGTAATGGCTGATATAAAAGAATGGATAATTAAACAGTTAGATTCTATAAAAATAAATTCCTGACGGAAAATCAAGTTGAGTTAATGTATAAATAATATGCTTCGGTAGTTTAGGCATTTTATTTTGGTATAAACATATTGACAAAAGGTATTAAAACCGGCCAGGAAAAGCTCCTGATCTACCTTCAAATTGTCGTTTATTTTCAACTACAGCTTACAGGTTTTCATACCAGTTAAGAATATAATCAGCAACTTCTTCCCAACCGCTCTCACCGCAAATAAAATGGCTTCTGTTGCCGAAGATCTTTAAGCCTGTGCGGCTGTTG
This sequence comes from Ferruginibacter sp., assembly GCA_965247025.1. Lineage (GTDB taxonomy): Bacteria > Bacteroidota > Bacteroidia > Chitinophagales > Chitinophagaceae > Ferruginibacter. Next base: position 378,316 of record OZ252000.1, read on the forward strand.
TCATCAGTATATTTACCTGCTATCTTTTTAGTAAGTGCCGGTGGAAAAATATTATCTTTTTCTCCACCGATAAAAAGTATAGGCTGATGTGGACTTTTAAAATGAGCATTGGAGAATGATTTTAATAATGTTTTCCTGCCTGTCTTCCTGCTCTCTGGAACGGCTATAGCATTATAAGCCTTCTCTTGTTCTGGTTTAGAAAGGGTGCTAAAAAAGGCCCTGTTATACCAATCCTTTGAACCTAAATAATAACCCGTACCGGAAAAGAAATTAATTGCCGGCCAAACAATTTTAACGGTTGAGAAAGGAGGGAATACATTTTTTGGCGGAGCCCCGTCAATGCTCACGGCAGCATCCGCCTTACCCAGGTCAATAAGTTTTTGGACTGCAAGCCCTGCCATGGAGTGGCCGATGACCAAATGCTTTTCAGGCAAAGTGTCAATGAGTTTTGCAATCTTCATTACAACATCTATAAAACCTGTTTGCACAAGCTCCGGGTTAATATTTGCCCTCAGGCTGGCTGGGTCACCATCATGCCCGGGGTTGGTTGGTGTGTAAACAGTGTAACCTTTTTGTTCAAGTTATTGTTTCCATAGCGCCCAACTGGTATTGTTTACAAACATTCCGTGTACTAATACAATTGTTTTTGATTTTTGCCATAAACGAAGTTTTACTGAATATAGGCAATACTGCCGGGGGAGAAAAGGCACAAGGCGAAACTTGGTATTAGAACCTTTGGTAACCGGGGCCTTTAGGTATTTGCAAAGCCGGCAATAGTATTTTCACTCTGCTGCAGAAAGATCAGTCTGTTTTAGATTTTGCCTGGTTGTATAAAAAACTAATGGCAGCGAATAAAAGCCACAATATGGAAAATGCTATCAAGCCTCTAAGGTTTGCATGAATGTCCTCAACGTCATAGCGACCGTGTATTTTTTTGTGGAGTAATTTATTGGAGTATTCCTGGGCATATTCAATGCATACGCCAAATGAGTAAAGTGAGATAAAAATTATTGCATGCCGCAGAATTTTTTTGTTGGTGAAAAGTATATTTAAAAAACCTGCTGCTAAAAAGTAAAATAATGAATGCAGCTGTTTATCGTAGTGACTAAAAACAGATGGAAGCCTTATTAAAAATCCGGCAACCGATATTGCAAAACATATTATGACCAGCAAGATTTTAACCGGGTTGCTTAATTTCATGGCTTACTATATCAGGGATTCAGTGAATGGTATTGAATTGCCAAATATAAATAAGTATCTATGTTGTGCCTGTTAAATGTGGTGGATGGCGGTTGCCTGTCAGGCAATATCAAAACTTACAATTAAGGGCACATGATCGCTGTACTGAGACCAAAATTCAAAATCGCCAATTTCTACAGAGAGTATCTTTTCAGCCAGGTCGGTTGATACAAAACAATAATCAAGGTGATAGGGCTTGTTTTGATGGCGGTATAAATGAAAGGTAGGATGCTCTTCTTTGCCCTGCAATTGCTTGTGGTAAAGGTGATACGAACTAACTATGCCTTTGCCCTCCAGGTATTTTACAACAGCAGAGTGGTTGCCCTCCCTGCTCCTCCTGTCCCAAATTGTATTGCTGTTAAAATCACCTGCCAGTACAATTTTACTACCGGTTAAATTGTTGTCATAATGCTTCATTGCTTTCCAAACCTGCTCTACATATTGCCCGTCAGGATCTGCAGGGTTATTGGCCCAAACTGCATAAAGTGTAAAATCATACTGCCCGCCTGTTACTGCAATCGGTATAATCATTTTCAATGCAGGGTTGTGTGTATCCAGTAATTTAAATTTGAACTTGCCATAAGCAAATATGCCAAGGCCTTTGTGCTGGTTGGTGCCGAACCAAAGCATGTCCCCCGGCTCCGGCGTTCCCTCAGCAAAAACTAATTTTTCTAATTTTTCACATTCTGGTACAACCAAAATATCAGGCTTCTGCGCCAGTATAGCAGCAGCTTTTTTCCTGAAGGCCATGTTGCAGTTCCATGTTATAATCTTCATAATGAAGATGATGTTTTGGTGTGTGTGTTAACAGGGTTGAATGTAAACAATTGATCTAATCAGGCCAAAAGAGAAATATCATTTAAACTCCCTGTGATCAATAATCAATTAAACACAATAAAAATTGCTAACTGCTTTTTTGTACATTCGTGCCATAACCATTAAATTTTATGAAAAACAATACAAGCTCTTCATCAGCCATTAAAATAAGTTGCATAGCGCTAGCCGCTACTTTGATAACCACAGGTTGTTTTGCACAAAAAAAATCTTCACACAATAGTACAAAAAGAACACACATGACAACTACAAACGGAACAGCTATTACATTGGGCGGCAAAGCCATTCATACAGTTGGCAAATTACCTGCTGTTGGCACACAGGCCAAAGATTTTACATTAACAGGTGTAGATCTGCAGGAAAAAACGTTGACAGATTACAAAGGTAAATACGTGATACTAAATATTTTCCCAAGTGTAAATACTGGTGTATGCTCTAAATCAGTCAGGAAATTTAACGAAGATGCGGCGGGCCTTACCAATACAACAGTGCTTTGCGTTTCCAAAGATCTGCCATTTGCACAAAAGCAATTTTGCGGTGCCGAAGGTATTGAGCGTGTTGTAATGCTTTCAGATTTTAGAACTGATTTTGGCAACAGCTATGGTGTTGAAATTGCTGATGGCGCCATGAGAGGGTTGCTTAGCCGTGCAGTTGTTGTTGTAGATCCCGAAGGTAAAATTGTTTACGAAGAGCAGGTACCAGAAATAGGGCAGGAGCCAAATTATGCGGCTGCCATTGCTGCAATAAAATAATATTTATAACTGGCCGTGGTTGTTAGCTCAACAACCACGGTACTTTATAGTCAACTCTTATTTACTACCTTAAAGCCTCCTTTATAATTTCTTCAAGCTTGCCCGCCCATCTTGCATACTCTTTTGCTGAAGGGTGAAGGCCAAAAGACTCAAGCAATGAAGGGTCATTTGCAGCCTCTCTTGTCCACGGAGTGATATCAATATAGTTTACGCCATACTGCTGTGAAAGTGAATTGTTTACAGCGTTGTAAGCATCTATCCCGGTAGCAATCATTGCCCTGTCCCGGCCATCTGCAAAAGGCGTTACGCCCCAATCTGGCAACGACAACACAATTACCCGTTTTGCATTATTGCCAGCCAATGCAATGGTCTTTTGCAGTAAGGCCTCAAAAGCGGGTTTATAGTCTTCCGGAGATTCACCATGGTACTGGTTATTTACACCAATCAGTAAAGTCACAATATCGTATGCAGGCAAAATGTTTTGATCATGTGCAATACCTGAGGCAAGATCAGCAGTTGTCCATCCTGTTGTTGCAATTATTTTTAACTGACCAAACAGGTTGTCTTTTTTCAGCAGGTTTACTGCCTGGTTGGGGAAATTATCCTGCAAAGGAACACCCTGGCCAATAGTATAAGAATCGCCAAGGGCGAGATAGGTAAAATTTTCAGGATCAGCATTTGAATTTGAGCCTGCAGGGCTTAATGGAGAAATCGCTGAACTTTCCTTTTTACAGGAGAAGGCAACAGTACAGATCAGTATGGTTAGAAAAGCATGCTTCATCATTATAGTTTATACAATGCAAAGTCAATGGTACAATATTTTGCAAAGACATGTTATTTACCTACGAATTTTTTCATCTTTCTGTTGCCGGATAAACGATATTTTTCTGGCAAACTTTCACACAGTCCATTTAAAAATAGCCAATTGAGCCGAGCAGACAAAACAGGCCTTATTTATAGTTTAGTTGCTAGCGATTGCTGTAACAATTGCATGTGGGAGCCATGCAAGGCTGACCTGATTGTTAAATAATTCACCATTAACTTATTATTACCGTGGCAGGGGCAGGCAGCAGTTTTAAGAACAATAATTTTGGCCTAAAAATATGTTTATGCAGAAAGCCTTTACTACGCTAATGTGCCTGTTAACAAGTTGCTTCTTATGGGCACAAGATGATATTCCTCTTTCTGTATGGACTTCTTCGCCGGTAAAAGCAGATGGCAACCCGCTTGAATGGCACCGGCCATTGCGTTTTTATGATAACAGTACAAAACTTTTGTATGCTATGGCCAACGATGGTAAAAACCTCTACCTGTGTTTTCAAACTTCAGACGAAATAAACGAACAAAAAATTATGCAGGCAGGCATGAAGGTTAGCCTGGTTTCCAAAACAGGAGATAAGCGTAAAGTGTCTATCAGTTTTCCGCTGGCACAACAACACCTGCAGCCAAAGCCCGGTGCAGGTGCTGACAGCACAGCCAAACATTTTGACAGAAAAGATTTTAAAAATAATTTCCTGGCGCAAAATACCCTTATGGAAGTAAAAGGCTTTGCAACTAAAAACGGAACCATTGCTGTTAATGACAGCTCGGGTATTAATGCAGCCATTAACTGGGATGATGCAGGTCAGCTTACTTATGAAATTGCGATACCTTTTGCAGAGTTTTACGGACAGCAAATCAGCGCTGAAGATTTATCGAAATATGTCACCATGGAGGTTGAAATAAATGCGGTGCAAAAGCTGGATCGTTCAAGTGGCGGCGGCGGAAGAGGCGGAATGGGCGGTGGTGGTATGGGAAGGGGAGGAGGCATGGGAAGAGGAGGTGGAATGGGCCGGCAGCGGGGCAATGCAGCCGCCGAAGAAACAGCAGGTGGTCAGCCTTTCGGCAGCAGGGCTGCTCTGTTTGACAAAGGTGAACTGAAACAAAAATTTATATTAGCGGCATCGGCAAGCGCTGGCCAAAACTGATAGTTTAACAGTCAGCATCCTTCATTTTAAATAATACCATTTTTAAAAAGCCAACAGGCTTGGTTACCGTAACTCAGGTTTAGGGTAAACGGACGTTTTTTTATCAAACAATCTTTCAGCACTTTGTTTATTATGGGTTTAATTATCAAGCGATAAAAATCTTCTGAAATTTAAGAGATCACCTCCAAAGGCTTGTTGCTTTTTTAGCTGCATAATTTATATGCCGGTGTATTTACTCATCCGCAGCAACAGCCCGCTCAAAACCGCTGCATTTGATGTGATGGAATAATATCTTTATCTTTTAACATCAAAACAGCTTTTCATCCATTAATTAATTAAAATGGCTGCTTACAGGCAATTGCTGCTTTTTTTTGTGCTGCAGATTCTTGTATGCACCCGGGCTGCAGCGCAATATTTTTGCAGGATAATAGTAACAACGCCGCCTGAAACGAACGTTATTTTTGTTTCAGGAAATTTTAAGTTTCCGCAGCAGCAGGAAGAAGGCCGCCAAATACCTGATAAATCATGAGGTAACCATCAGCAACTTTACAGCGGGTAACTATCAGTTTAGTTTTAACCGTGGTAATAGTGAAACTATTGAATGCAATGAAAATGGGATACCGGTTATCAGCCGCTCCGTTCGTCTCCGTTGTGATACTACTCTTTATTATACAATCAGTGCGTGGGCAGATGATTATTTTAATAATGCAGCATTAAGCAACGAAGAGCTGTTTGAAGCCACTATGGCAAGAGCAGCTTATTATGCAGCCATAAATCTTGACAGCAGTTATGTTTATGCCACCCGGTTGTACAGCCTTGCTCAAAAGTTACATTCCCCGGCTAAAGAAGCGCAGGCGCTGAATATGCAAGGGCTTGTTTTTAGCCTGCAGGGCAACGGCGAAAAGGCATTGGAGTTGTTATATAAGAGTTTGCAGCTAAAAAAATTACTGAACGATTCTTCTGGTGCTGCAGCTACCTATTACAATATCGGTAAGTTGTACGAAGATCTCCAGGACCTTATAAAAGCAAAAAATAATTATCAAAAATCAGTTGAATGGACAACCGTTGCGCTGGCACACATGCAAAGCCCGCCGCTGACAAAAATTGGCAACCTGTTTCTTAATGAGGATAAAAAAGACTCAGCCTTAAAGTATGCTGTCAATGCATTGCAACTGGATTAAGATTGTGTGGATGCTATATTGCTGATTGGTGATATAGCAGGGAAAAAATCTGACCAGTCTTCGGCTCTTACCTGGTACAAGAAAGCGGTTAGAGCCAATTTTCAGCAAAAGAATCTTGACAACCTTCACCGTAACTACGCCGAAATTTATAAAAGAATGGCGGTTGCATTTTATGACCTTGGTATAAAGGACAGCGCTTTTTATTATGCCAGAAATACTTACGCTGTCGCTATGCGGCTTAATAATCCCATATTAACGATAAGTACCGGAACTGTATTGGTGAGCCTGTTCCGGCAGGAAAAACAATTCGACAGCGCCTTCTTTTACCAGCAACTGGTAAGCGAAAAAAAAGACAGCCTTTTTACTATTGATAAGGAGAAACAGGTGCATGATATCTTTTTCCGGGAAAAGCTGCGGTTAAAAGATGCCGAGTCGCTGGAGGACAGAAACAATGCATTGTTGAAGATTTATGTGCTCGCCGGGTTTATAACCTTATTGGTAATTTCAGGTATTACCTACCGGGCAAAATTGCAAACAAAGTTCAATAAGCAAATTGCAGAGATAGAAATGAGGGCATTACGTGCCCAGATGAACCCTCATTTTATATTCAACTGCCTGGCAAGTATAAACAGGTATATTGTTATCAGCGATACCAAAACTGCATCTGCTTATCTTACTAAATTTTCAAAACTCATCCGGCTGATTCTTGATAACTCTTCCAGCGAATTTATTTCGCTGGATGCAGAAATACTTACACTCAGATTATAACTGGATATGGAATCCCTGCGCTTTGATAACTTTTTTGATTACACAATAAGTTCTGACGGTTTGGAGAGAAGTGATAACACTGCGATACCTGCAATGATCATTCAGCCCTACATAGAAAACGCTATCTGGCACGGGCTGTTGCATAAAGATGTAAAGGGGACCCTCTCAATGCGTTTCAGCAAACTTACTGAAGACGCTATTACAGTTGAAATAGAAGACAATGGCGTGGGAAGAAAAGTATCGGCTGCACTAAAAAGTAAAGATGCGCTGAAAACAAAATCATATGGAATGCAGATAAGTAAAGACCGGATTGCCATTATTAATAAACAGTACAAAATACTATCTTCCGTAATTATCACTGATATGGTAAATGCAGATGGAAACCCGGCTGGCACAAGGGTAACATTGCAGTTGCCACTCATTGAAATGGCTGCAGATGCCGTTTCCATAAAAAAATAATCATGATAAATGCAGTTTTAATAGACGATGAAAAAAATGCACTGGAAGTACTTGCCTGGCAGCTGAATACTTACTGCACACAAGTGCATATTGCAGCCAGCTGCACCAGTGCAGATGAAGGGATTGCCGCCATACAATTACACCAGCCTCAATTACTTTTTCTTGATATTGAAATGCCAAAGAAAAACGGTTTTGAAGTACTCAAACAATTTCCTGATCCTGCTTTTGACGTAATTTTCACTACAGCCTACAACCAGTTTGCATTAAAAGCTTTTAAGTTTGCGGCCCTTGATTACCTGTTAAAACCAATTGATGCGGAAGACCTGGCCGCGGCTGTGCTCAGGTATCAGAAAAAATTTTTACAGCACAACCTGAAACAGCAACTGGATGTTTTAATGCAGCAGTATAAAAACCCTGGTACACTTCCGGATAAAGTAAGTTTCACCACCCAGCAGGCCATTCATTTTATCAGCCCTGCAAATATTATTTATTGTGAATCAAACAGCAATTACACAATCCTTCATTTTATAGACAAATCAAAAATGATTGTATCGAAAACTTTAAAGGAGGTAGAAGAAACGCTGATTCATTATAACTTTTACCGCATTCATCATTCTTACGTAATCAATCTTAAACAGGTAAGCCGGTATGTAAAAACTGATGGTGGTTCTATTGAAATGACTGATGGTGCACAACTGCCCGTCTCCCGGCAGCGTAAAGAAGAAGTAATGCATATGCTTACTAACAGGAGCCGTTAACAGCTTTCTCAGGCTGCCCGTCTTTACTTTTATACCGGTACCTTCCCAGCCACTATCTTATCCGGCTAAACAACGATACTTTTCTGCTTCCTGCTCAAAAGGAACAACAGTTTACTCAATAACTGTAACAACCGCAACTGTCTATTTTACTTTAGCATGCAGCAAGGTAACAAGGACAATCAACAGCAGCTGGTTGTATCAATTTACTCCTCTAACAGGTTCATAAAAATCATCATGACAAAAGCAATTATCACCATCTTCATTTTTTTCTTCACCGGTTTATCAAGTATCGCACAAAATGTAGGCATTGGTGAATCAAGCCCCGCCGCAAAGCTGGAAGTAAAGGGATCTGCTAACCCGTTACAAAATACTTTACTGATAAAAAATGGTGATAATACCCCGTTAATATCAGTAAACAATAGCGGCAGGCTCGGTATAAATACAGCAAGTCCATCAGCGCCACTGCATGTATATTCTGCCACCGGGGGAGAAGTGATGCGGCTGCAGGGTGCTACGCCCTACATCAGTTTTTTTGATCAGCCGGGTGTTTACAAAGGCTATCTGTGGTATAACAATTCTTCGCTGGAGCTGGGCACAGCATCGGGCAGTGGCCTGCCTGTTACCATAGCACCCGGCCTTTCACTTGCTGCCACTTTTAAAACTAATGGCAAAGTAGGTTTGGGCGTTAGTGACCCTGTGTACCAGCTTGATCTGCGGGGGCGCATGCGGATACAAAGCAATGGAGAAACCGCCGGTATATGGTTCAATAACGCCGTCAACACAAGCACAGCGGGTTTTGTTGGTATGTATGATGATAACAATATCGGGTTTTATGGAAAAGACGCCGGGTGGTCTTTTTTGATGGATGTTACTAACGGGCATACCGGTATGGGAACATCACCTGCCGGCAACACACAGCTTTCAGTAACAAGTGGCAGTATTGCTATTGCTGCAGCCTGCACATCCACGGCGGCCACGGTTCTTAAACTTGGTACAGGTAAAATAGCTGTAACCGGCGCAGGCGTTAACACCAATACAAGCGTGTTTGTACATAAGGCCACATTGGCCAATTCCCCATTTTCAGGCAGTGATTCAAGAGTCTTTACCGTTATTGACAATGTTTACTGTAATTATAATCCCGCTGCAATTGTAATGGTGACAATGAACCTCACTTATGGCGGAACAGATCCCCAGCCCGGTTATGGGGCTTTGCCAGAGATACAAACTCCTTATGTACCCGGACAGATAATTTATTCCCAGGTATCGTCTCCAACATCCTGCGCTGTTTTTTATAATGGCTCCAATAGTTTCTACTATGCAGACAGTCCGCAATATGCCCGTGATAAATGGTGCATCCGTACTTATACACAGGCATATTTTTGCAGCCCGGTAAATTTTAATTTCAATGTAATGATTATTAACCCGGGGTAATATCAATCACTATCAAACCAATAATAAATTATGAAAAAAAATTACTCCCTGCTGTTGCCAGCAATTATGTTTATAAGCTGTGCTGCTGCTCAAAACAACTTTCGCATTACCGCAAACAAAACCAATTTGCAGGCCGGCAATGATAAAGACTATGCCCTGCTGGATAGTAGTGGAAACCTGCTGTTCTCTGGCAAAGCTACTTACCGTATCGGCGGAAATAAATACGCATTGCTTTGTAATGAGATGCCACAGGAAGGTTTGTTTATGAATGAAGACTTGCAGCGGTGGGAATTTCGTGATGATAAGGCCTTCCCGTTTTTTACAATTAACAACAGTACATATGGTATCGCGGCAAGGGGTGGTGTACAAGCCGGCAATGATAAAGATTATGGAAAGATAGATAGCACCGGCAACCTGCTTTTCTCAGGCAATGCAAGCTACCGGGTAACTGCTAACAAATATGCAATTCAATGTGATGAAATGCCGCAGGAAGGTTTGTTCATGAATAAAGATCTGCAACGTTGGGAATTCAGGGATGACAAAGCCTTTCCTTTTTTTACAATCAAAAACAACACTTATGATATTGCTGCAAGAGGAGGTGTAACGGCAGGTAATGAAAAGGACTTTGCCCGGCTGGACAGTAGTGGCAATTTACTTTTCTCCGGTAATGCCACTTACCGCATTAAAGGAAATAAATACGCAATCCTTTGTGATGGTATGCCGCAGGAAGGTTTATTTATGAATGAAGACTTGCAGCGTTGGGAATTTAGGGATGACAAAGCTTTCCCGTTTTTTACCATTAACAACAGTACATATGGTATTGCTGCAAGGGGTGGCATGCAGGCCGGCGATGATAAAGATTATGGCGGGATAGACAGTGCAGGTAACCTTCGGTTTTCGGGTAACGCCGCATACCGGGTAACTGCTAACAAATATGCAATTCAATGTGATGATATGCCGCAGGAAGGGTTGTTTATGAATGAAGATCTGCAACGCTGGGAATTCAGGGATGACAAAGCCTTCCCGTTTTTTACCATTAATAACAGCACTTATGACCTTGTAGTTAAAGGTGGACTGCAGGTGGGAAGCAGTAATAGTGCTGCGGCAGGAAATATCCGTTTTAATGCCGGCATTTTCCAGGGATTTGACGGCAATACCTGGAGAAATTTTACAACAACAGCCAGTGGAAAAACAGCAACTGCCGGTCCTGTAAAAATTGAGGGTAACGCACAGCAATCAATAGATGAAGCACTTCAACTCCAGGTAAAAAAATTGCAGGAGGAGGTGGAGGAATTAAAAGCAATTATAAAAAGCAAACTTTAATAAAACACCTTCATTAGTCCCAGTTAAAATTGACGATCTCATTATTTAACTTCCATTGTTTGGGCTCAGGGTTTGTCATCCAGTCCAGCGGCTCTCCCAATGGCTGCACTTTGGCTGCCCGGGCAAAGGCTTTTTTAACGGCTTCTTTTTGAGCCGATCCCATAGCTTCAGGCTGTGCTGAAATAAATAAAGGAGCACCACTTCCGGCTAACAGCTCCAGCCATTGTTTATTTCTTGCCCATTCTATTTTTGTGGTAAGGCCAACGCAGTCTCCATCCACCGCATAAAATTTATTGTGTTGCGGCAGGCGGAAACCAAGTGTATTTACGCCCATTTTTCTTGTTCTTGCCCACTCGTTGCCACTTGTATCATCGCCAATGCGGCAAAGTTCAAATATGCCTGCGCTCAGGTGGCTCATCGTGTTGCAGCCAATGATGTACATATCATCGCCGGCGGCCTGCCTTATAGCACGATAAAGGTACAGTATAATTTCTGCAGTTGTTTTACTGCGGTCATTAAAATTCCAGCCCGGCGAAGTAATGCTGTCCTTCATATCAAAGCCCCAGCGGCCGGTAATATCATAAGTGCTAAAATCATGTTTCACCATCTCATAACCCCACTGGTTGTACACGTCAAAGTTGTGTTTGATGCGCTCAATGTTCTCTGGTATGGTAGGATCCAGCACGGGATTTTTAGGGCTGTCCCTGCCGGGTATCTTTGGCGCCAGCAGGCTTGCCTTATCATCGTGCCGGGCACAAAGCGGACGCATCCATAAACCGGGTCGCATGCCTGCTTTTTTTATTTCATCACCCAGCAAATGCATGTCTTTGAATTTATCATTGGGCTTCGAAAAATCATCGTTCCACCCGCCATCTCCCGGCAATAGAGGGGAGTAGGTTGCCCAGCCTGCATCAACCACAGAGAAAGGTTTGTTACCGGTATCCGTTACCAGCCCGCTCATCATATCAGTTGTCTGTTTTATCAGGTCGAAGTTATTGTTGCCATAGGCAAAATACCAGTCGTTGATGCCATAAACAGGTTGCTTCGGCAGGCGTGGTTTTTCACACATCAGTCCGCAAAAATGATGGTCTGTATAAAAAGCATTTTCACCCGGTGCACTTTGGTAAGTTATAATATCTGCTGCATGCAGTTTGCGTACCCCGAGCATTACGCCGTTGCCCCCGGAATGTGTATCCAGCGTAAGTTCAATGCTATCCTTGTTAAGTTGCCACCAGCAAATACTGCTGGCACCAGTCTTCACACCAAAGCAAGCGGTTTTATCTGCATCATGAATAAGGATGTACCAGGGGTTTTTCACGGCTGCTATATCGCTTTTCCATTGAAGGTCACCGTAAGACCGTTCCCATTGATCGCCTAAAAACTTTTTGTTTAGCGAAATAGTATGAGCCCATTTCAAACGTACAGCATTTAGCTGCAAAGCGGGGGAACTTACATAAACTGCCTTTACATTTTTATCCGCTTTTAAAGAAACTTCAATGTCTTTGTACGTAAAAGCAGCGCTGCCGGAAGCCTTCATTTTAAACCATTCAGTACCGGATTGTACCCATGCTTCATCCGGTAAATTGATGGTGCTGCCGCTGGTGGGTGTGGCATAGGTAATCCTGTTAAACAACAGAGCGGCTGAAGTTGCTGCCGAAAGTTTTATGAAATGCCTTCTTTGCATAATTTGATTTTTAGCGTCGTTTTTTACGATGTAGCAATGTAATTGTTTAAGCAAATTTTCAAGCCGTTCCAGTGGAGCACAATTACATTACAGTGCTAAAAATAAACAATTGCAACTTGAGCCGCATAGTTTTTAACCTTAATTTTCAAACAACCCCTGAGTCCCGCTGCAACAAGAATCCATTACCAGTAAGATATACCAGCTACCTTTTTCTCATACTGTTCAGAGCCTAACTGGCCGACAATAAAATCTGCCACATCAGCTCTTGAAACTTTTACTTGTAAAGGAGTATCAGTATAATCAAAGCCATATTGGTAATGACCTGTAAGCTTTCCATTAGTCAGTGTTCCCGGCCTTATGATTGTCCAGTTTAAATTAGTTTCTTTAATAATATTTTCCTGTAGTAAATAATCTGCAAAAGTTTCCTTAAGTAAATAAGGCACTATTATTTTTTTAAAGAAGAAGGGTGTTTGCTCTAACACAGGGAGGCTGTCTCCATACCCTAATGAGGTTTGGCAAATAAACCTTTGCACAGCATGGCGCTGCATGGCTTTCACAATGTTTTTGGTTCCGTGACTTCGCAGTGTACCAGCTTTTGTTGCCGGCGCTCTCAGGCAGCAGATTACTGCATCATGGCCTGCCACTGCGTCATCAACTGTTTCCTGTTGCAGCACATCACCTTCTGCAACATGCAGCATGGGGTTAGCAATTTTTAACTTAGCTGGGTTACGGATAAAAGCTGTTACTTCAAACCCTTTGTTTAATGCCTGTTGAACAACGGCAGCACCTGTGCCGCCTGTTGCTCCGAATACTAATACTTTCATGGTAAATAATTTTCAACAAAGATGGGCATCATCATCCCCGGAAAATAGAACAAAACCGTCAGTTGAATTATTGGGCAGCAGTGGTAAAACCTTTGGGTGTTTTACCCGTAAAGGCTTTAAAAACCCTTATAAAATGAGACTGATCTGCAAAGCCATTATTAAAAACCCCATCCGTTAGCTTTGAATAGTCTTTATCAACCAGGCTGTTTAAAGAAAGCTGGAACTGGATGATCCTGGAAAACTGTTTTGGCGTAACACCAACCTGGGCAACAAATCTTCTTTCAAAAGTTCGTTCTGTTATCTTTAAAATTTCTCTTAGTTTTTTGATGGTTTGCAGGCCATTGTTTTTTACAATGAGTTATAAGGCCTGCTGAATTTTAAAATCTATCTTATCCTGCTTTGCTTCAAAAACGGCGTTTAAAAAACCTGTCAGCGTTTCAATCCAATATTCGAAATTTGCGTTACGATGCAGGTCTTTAATAATCTGCTCAACATTAAATTCTTTAAAGCTGGTAAGGTCATACCAGCCATCATTCAGGTCTGCAGGATTTACCGAAAAAAAACTGTTTATCACAAAAGGGTAGAGCTGAAAAACAATGAGCTTATAAGTTCCTTCAATGATTAGTTCAATCGGGTTTATTGTTTGGCCGTATAAAAACAGGTCAGGCATTTTTTTGTTATGCGGCAACACATACAGTCCATTGTCAGTTTGCTAAAACATAATGCCGGGATAGCCATCTGCGTAAAAAGGAAGTACGGTTTTTTTTCTTTAGAAGTGTTTTCAAAACTAAGTATGCTCTTTACAAATAAAGCAATTGAATGGCCGGGTTGTATTGTATTAAAAGTCATAACCGTTCAATATATTTCGTTTACAATGCAGTCTTTTTTTGCTTTTAGCAGCAACAAAATTACTTATAACAGCACGGATACTAATTAGCAGGTAACGTTGCCTGACTGTTATCGCCACAGCCGGTGTGTTCCTGTAAATTTACAATCATCACGGGTATTCGTAAAAACTCCTCCCAAATAATATTTACCTGCTGGTACATTTATGCCTGCAGTAATAAACCCTTTTATCAACCATCATTTAAAACTTTGCAAGTAAAATGAAAAGCATCTTTTTTGTTACAGTATTGTTTCTTTCTGCCGCTCCGCTCTCTGCCCAAAATGTTGGCATTGGCACCACCACACCTTTGTCATTACTGCATGTTAAAAATGGAACGGTGTTATTTTCCGGGTTCGATTATTTAACCGGTAATCTACCCAAGCCTCCCATAAGCGGTAAAGGCACCCGTATGTTTTGGTATGCTGATAAAGCAGCTTTCAGAACTGGTGGCGTGTACAATTCATCGCTGTTTGGTATTGCCGATCCGGATACCAGTAATTTTCATAACTGGGACAGGGATAGCATTGGCGTATGTTCTTTCGCAGGCGGGTTCAATACAAAAGCAAAAGGTGATTTTTCATTTGCAGTGGGCCAGGCATCTTTTGCAAATGGGTCCGGCTCCAGTTCACTGGGAACAGGTAACAATGCTTCGGGTAATTTTTCGCTGGCAGCAGGTTTTAACAGTGCCGCAGCCGGTGAAGCATCTGTTGCCCTGGGGTATTATGCTGCAACAACTGCGGATTACTCACTGGCCTGCGGTGAATTTGCAGCGGCAACCGGAGGCGGTGCCGCATCATTGGGCAGCAATACAACAGCCTCAGGCAAACACTCAGTTGCCCTGGGTATGACTACTGTGGCAGGTGGCGACTATTCAACCAGTTTGGGGGATAATACCAAAGCCAGTGGAGACTTCTCAACCGCAATGGGGGAGTATACAACAGCTTCCGGTGACTACTCCACTTCACTGGGAAAAAACACAAAGGCTTCCGGTTATGGTGCTTTAGCTGCCGGCAGCAACACTACGGCAAGCGGAGCCAATTCTACCGCATTAGGCATCAATGCCAATACTAACGGTCATACAAACGCACTTAGTATAGGTGGCACGGGCATAGCAACCAACAACACTACTGATAACCAGGTAATGATGAGGTTTGATAACTATACTTTCTGGGTATCTGCTTCAAACTACGCTTACCTGGTACCGGCAAGCAATGGCTGGGCTTACACATCAGACAGGAGTAAGAAAGAAAAGTTTGTGGAAACCAACGGGGAGAGTGTATTAAAAAAGATAGCAGGCATTCCCTTTTATTCGTGGAATTTTAAAGCAGCTGACACAAAGCAATACAGGCACTACGGTATTATGGCCCAGGATTTTTTCGTAGCCTTTGGCAAAGATGAATTTGGTGAGATTGGCAATGATACAACTGTTAGTCCGCTGGATATGCTGGGAGTAGCGTACAGCGGCATTAAAGCCTTGGAGCAACGCACTGAAAAATTGCATGATGACAACAAAAAACTAACAGATGAAGTGAATACACTGAAAGCCATGCTGGCTGAAATGGCGCAGCTAAAATCATCCGTTGAAGCGCTGAAGAAAAAGAGCAAAAAATAATACCGCTTTAATATTTTATTAATGTAAGTTGTATGTTTTTATCAGATAATGTTTTATAAAATGTTGCTGAATCAAGCGGACCAATAAGATGGGCTTTAATACTGTCCTGTATATTCTTTTGATCGGCAGCAATTCCTTTCCTGCATATCCCATACGAAAAATTGTTTTGGTTATTGTTTGTAGCTTGAATCTGGTTTAGCAATAATTCATTCTCCATTAAAGTTGTATGCAACAATTTTTGTGGAATAACTGACAAACCCTTGTTACAGCAGCGGTCAAAGCAATACATTATCTCAACCTCTTTTGCACTGTACTCACTCACATTAAAGCCATTGCCAAGTGAACTGTTTTTTGTACTACGCAACATGACTGAAGCAGATTCAGTAAAAGAAAGTAGCAGATCAACAGGTAGCGTTTTGGAGAAAATACAGTAATTAAAAAGGTTTCAGCTTATCAAAACTCTTTGCAGCCGAAGACTCTTTAATATAGATCATGCCATCAAAGCTTCCAGGGCTTTGCATTGAGGAGGTTATTATGTTTGAAGCAGGAGAGTATCCTGAACCAAAATAATGCAATTGTACTCCCTGTTTGAAAACAGCCAGTTGGTCAGCACCTGCATTCCTGAAATTGATAAACAACTTTGTTTTACCTGTTTGGTTAAAATACCAGGGCAGTGTTTCTTTTGCAGGTTCACCAATGGTTACCACATCCCAGTAATAGCCGTTCCTGTTGGTATCAAGGTTACGGGTTTTAAACGAACCGGAATAAAATTCAAAACCCACAGCATAGTATTGCTGATGCAGGTATTCTGATAAAAAATGCCCCATGGAGCCAAAGCCAGGCGACTCTATTTTTCCTGTATGTGCGTTGTGTGCCCACACCACAACTTTAGCGCCTGCTTTTTCCTGGTTCAGTAAATGCATAATATTCTGAGCCATATAGTAATCCCTGCGGTCATTATAACCATCCTTATAAGATTCTATTTCCTGGATGATCAGTTTAATATTCATAAGATTTTCATCATACAAATCTTTGCCCGTGGTGTACTGGTATTGACCGCCGTTCAATACCAAATCATTCATAATGTAAAGGGACTGCTGGTACACTTTTTTAAACAGTTGTTCCCCTTCGGCCTGGTTGATGGCGTTGCCATTAGATAACATTGCCACCCGCTGCGCCTGTTTTTTCAAACTGTCAAGCCACACTGCAGTAGCAGGTTTTACCGCAGTATAAAATTGCTTTAATTCTTTCCAGCCAACGTCATTTATCTGCAGGTCGTAGCCCAGGAATTTAATTTTTTTATCTGAGGCAACCTGCTCATTGTATTTTTTTAGCCATTCAATCATGTCTCTTACTTCCTCCACCCGCCAGGTGGTAAAGCCCTGTATTACGGTTGCTGTATCGAGGTTGCCTTTACCATATAAAACATAATCGTTAATATACCTGCACCTCGTCATACTTGCTTCAATATAAAAAGAAGTGAACCCCATTTCTTTTACCAAAAATTCCAGCAGGCGGTGTTTCATCCGGAAGAATTCACTTGTACCATGTGTTGCCTCGCCCAGGCCTACGACAGTAACATTTTTAAAAGTTTCCTTCAATATCTGCAGGTCTTCAGAGCCGTTGCCGGCGTCTACCGTTTTTAGTTCACGGGCATTATTGCCAAGCCATTTTGCAAACACTGTTTTATCCGCCTCCTGCTTTGCCAGCTTTTTTTTGTAGGCTGAAACAGAGAGCTTGCTGAAATGATTAACCGCATAATCTCCCTGGTTTTGCTCCGCAAACTTTTCCCTTGAAACGGAATCGGTTACACTGCTTTGGTCAAGCATGGCATAGATATGCAATTGGTAAGTACCTGTTTTATCAGCAACAATGCTAACAGGTTCCGGTCCGTCGTTACCGTTGGGTGAATCTATTGTCTGTAATTTTTTTCCTGCAGGGTCAATAACGTCAACAGCAAGGTCTACGCCTTTTTGCAATACAATACAATCTGCATATTCACCTTTTTGCAAAGCAATGGTGTAGATATGCGTTTCTCCTTTTAATAACTTTTTTTCAATACTGTCGCCGGCCTGCAGGGCAGTTGTTTGTGCAGGTAAAACCGTGGGTAAGCAATTGCCTGCCAGCAATAATAACAAAGCAGCTAACTTCATGGAAAAGGTTTATGAAAGTGAAATATAAATGCGGTGCTAATGTAAGCAATAGTTACAATCCGCAGTAATTTGAGGAGATCAGCATTGTATTGAGACAGTAAATACACAACTACTTCCCGGTGGAGGTATGTTCATAGTTACAACAGGCAATCTGTGTGTTTAACCTGGAAATTAATTTTTTAGCAGGTTTTCACCAGTTTCTGTTAAATTGATATACCTGGTCAAACTTATCGTTTCTTCCTGATCTTTAATTTTTACCTCTGCACGCAGATTGAATTCACCCCATGCAAGCTCTTTTAATTCAAATTTTTTTTCTCTGTCAGTTTTAGTTTGTATTTTATTAGGATAAGATGGATGCAGCGAATAGCGAACATATTCAACCCTGTCAAGTACCTCTTTATTAGCCTGGAGAATAACTTGAATTACGTACATTTTTTTATGAAACTCTTTGTCCTTTTTTTGATAACGCCAGCTGCTATGTAATAACGCCAAATGATTTTCATTCACGTTTTCGTTTTCTTTTGGTGAAGGAAGTGAAACAGGAACCTGTCCAACTTTAAATGTACTAATTTGAACTTCCGCTCCACTCTCTATACGCTTTACAATAGCTTCAAAAATTCTTTTAAAGTTTTTAAAATTGAATATATAAATGATTGCCAAAAAGATTGGCCAGGCTATCTTGTCAATTAGTGAAATAAACTGGTCTGTTGTCATAGTTGCTATTTTAGTTGCAGGTATTTTAACAATCCCAAAAGCCAACCACTTCTTTCCTATTTAGCCATATGAAACGAAACAAATTTCTTAATACTGGTACCATTAATTTCTGTAAGCTGGCCGCTCCACACCATTTGATAAAGGCGCTTGAGATCTTTAATATCCGCAGGTTTTAGTTTGCTTTTATCACCATAGTTCATAATAGAAAATGGCGTGTCTGTACCAAACAATTCGCTTTTCCACTGGGTTTCACTGATGTTGGCAAAAAAATGGCGCAGGCCAAATATATGTCCCATCTCATGCTCAATGGTTTCTTTTTGCTCCAGGTGCGATTGCTGCAACATCGTGGGATAAATATAGAATGTATGCTGCCCGCCATCTGGAAAAAAAGACGAGGCCAGTACGCAGCCAGAGTTATCACAATCAGTGGCATGCATGGCAATTTCAAAATCCCAGCCATCTTTTACTTCCATAAATTTTATGGGGCAGGCATCTTTCCAGGCAAGTATAGCTTCCCCAAAAAGCTTCCTGATAGCGGCTTTTACAACATCAGGCTTTTTAAACTTACTGCTGAAAGATTTGTTGAACCGCCAGTTTAAGGTTACATTTTTATCCCAGAGCGGTATAAACCCGGCACTGGAGTCTAACCTTATTTCTGCTAAATTCTTATTTTCCGGCTGAGCGTAACCTTTAGAATCTGTAACGCATATTACCCGTTTGTTGTACACATGGCGGTATTCTTCGGCAGGTAAAAATGAATCGTCGGTTAATTCAAAATCCGGGTTGGTTACAATTGGTTTTTTAACTGATTTCATGATGTGTAGTTTTATCTTTTTAAATAATGCAATTAGTTGAGTGCAATATTTTTAATATGTAAACATACTGTGCAGCTTAAACAATGTCAATCCTTTAACCGGATTTATTTTTATCAGTAACATCATCGTTTCATACTGAAGAAACCGCCAGCCATATATAACACCAAGAGAGAAATCCTTCCTGCAAAAAAAAGAGTTCATGCTTAAAACACAAAGAGGCTGTCTCAAAAGGGGCAGCCTTTTTTTAATTCACACCTGTGGAAAAATCAGTTTAAGGTGAGCATTGATTTTGCTGCGTGTGCAGTATGACACAGGCAAAATTTAAAACCTACACCCGCAACCAGCTGCAGCTCATTCCGCAGAGCTGGGAAGAGAAAATACCGCAGGGGCATCCTGTCCGCATCGTTGATGGCGTGATAGACCAGCTCAATCTTTCGGAACTTTACCTCACCTACAAAGGGGGCGGCACCAGTTCCCATCATCCCAAGATGCTGCTGAAGGCGGTAATCTACAGCTATATCACCAATATTTACAGCAGCCGTAAAATGGAAGAGGCCATCAAAAGCAACCTTTATATGGTATGGCTTTGCGGCAACTGCGAGCCGGATCACAATACAATCAACCGTTTCCGGTCAAAGAAAGTGGCACCTGTACTCAAAGACATTTTTAAACAAATAGTATTACTGCTGGCCGCCGAGGGGCTGGTAAGTTTAAAAGAAGCTTATGTGGACGGCACCAAAATAGAAGCTAACGCCAACCGCTACACTTTTGTATGGGGCAACGCCATCAAAACAAACAAAGAAAAGATGGTAAAGCAAATTGATGAGCTATGGCAGTTTGCCCAATCCGTAGCTGACCAGGAGCTGAATGACACTGCTCCGCTTGATTTTAAAACCATTGATGCAGATAAAGTAACCCAGGCTGTGAAGCAGATTGAAGAAGCCATCAGGGATAACAGGTGCCGCAAAAAGTAAAGCAGAAGCTACTGTATGTAAAGAAGAATTTTCCCGCTAAACTTGATGAATACAAAAGCCAAAGATGAAGTGCTTAATGGCAGAAAAAGTTATAGCAAAACAGACACTGACGCTACTTTTATGCGGATGAAGGAAGACCACATGGGCAACGGCCAGCTAAAGCCCGGTTACAATGTTCAGATAACCACCAACAACCAGATCATCACCAATTATGATACCTTCCCCAACCCCACCGATACCCTCACACTGCCTGCACATCTTGAGAGTTTTAAAGCACTTTACGGCCACACACCCAACAGCGTAACAGCCGACAGCGGCTATGGCTCCGAACAAAATTATGCCTGCCTTGAAGCAAATAACTGCACCGCCTTTGTAAAGTTTAACTACTTCCACCAGCAGCAACAGGGCATCCGGCTGAAAAAATATCCCTTTGCAGCAGACCATTTATATTACAATGCAGCGCAGGATTTTTACGTATGCCCCATGGGCCAGCACATGGAAAAAGTGGCTGAATACAAAAAGAAAAATGACAGTGGCTTTGAGCAAACACTTACAAAATACCAGGCAAGGAACTGCAACGGATGTCCGTTAAGGGGAGCCTGTCACAAATCAAAAGAAAACAGGAGTATAGAGATAAATCATACCCTCAATAAACACAAACAAAAAGCACGGGATTTATTAACAAGTGAAGAAGGCATCAGGCACCGCAAACAACGGGCACAGGATGTAGAAGCTGTGTTCGGAAACATCAAGCAGAACAAGGGCTTCAGAAGATTTATGCTCCGGGGTAAAGGAAAGGTGACTACTGAATTTGGCTGGGTGGCCATAGCACACAACCTTAAGAAAAAAGCAGCCTGAAAGAGGGCGAAAACTGCAAAAGAGGGAGTAAAACAAGTAATTGTTGTTAACCAAAAAAGCGGGTGACAATTAAAAAATCAAATCTTCAGTTTTTCTCCAACTCATTCCAATATAATCTCCACAGCGCTGTAAAAATGAAAGAGGCTGCTCAGCTTTTGAGACAACCTCATTAAAACAAAGGCTGTTATTTGTTTTTATACGCCTTATCTAAAAACTCATAGCGGGCATCATCCTTGGCATTTACAGCTTTTGATTCAACATTTAAAACCATCACCGGCGGGTGGGCATCACCTGGTTTTGCTGCTGGCCATTCCGGCAATTTAGGGTCGTTGGGGTTACCTGTTTTAATAAAGTTGGCAAAATAATTCAGCATTGTTTCAGACACTTTAAAATCATCTGCCGTCCAGGCAAATTCTTTTACCAGCGGCAGGTTACCCATACAGTATTCTATTTCACTGGCATGCGGCGCACCCATTGCTTCCGGTGCTTTTGAGGCATTCGGATCTGCTTTTACGGTACCGCCTGCAAGGCCTGCCATTAGTGATTTATCTGCCAATGGCGGACGCAGCTTGCTATACAAATAACGGTACACCGGCTGGCTGCTGTTGTTGCGCTGAAGGTTAAACCATTTCCAGGT
Source organism: Ferruginibacter sp. (assembly GCA_965247025.1). Taxonomy (GTDB): domain Bacteria; phylum Bacteroidota; class Bacteroidia; order Chitinophagales; family Chitinophagaceae; genus Ferruginibacter. The sequence continues at coordinate 400,185 of OZ252000.1, forward strand.
GCTGTAAGCAATGAACCGGTCAGAAGCCAGCGCTGTGGCGGATACTTCAATTTCTTTTTCGGAGCTGTGGGGATACAATCTGGCAACTTCATCCACATCAGTAGGATACTCCTGTTTAAGACGGGCCATGTAATTTTCTTCTTTAAAAGGCTGGCCATACATAAAACCACCTGCAGGTATTTCGGCGGAGTTCCAGCCCACTAAAAGCGGTACCTGCGCCTGCTCTTTTGCACTAAATATTTGCGGAATTGTCTTGGGTAAAAAATAACCATCCAGCACAACCGGAAATCCAAACCGTTTAGATTCGTTGTAGATCTCATACACTTCTCTTGTACTTAACGCCCTTAGCTGAGCCAGGGTTGTATAACCCGCTTTTATGGCAAACTCAGCACCTGTTTTTTCAGCCTCAGCTAAAGACACGGGGCTCAGTGTAGGATTAATGCCTGCTCCACTTTCGCCGATAGCACCAGCTATTAAATTTTTAGCCAGCGGCGATGCCATCTGGTAACTCACTGAAATAGAACCAGCAGATTCACCTGCAATGGTAACTTTTTTAGGATCACCGCCAAATGCTGCAATGTTTTTTTGCACCCATTGCAGGGCGGCCACCTGGTCCAGCAAGCCGTAATTGCCAGAAGCTTTATAAGCTGCCTCTGCACTTAACTCCGGATGGGCAAAATTGCCAAATATATTAAGACGATAGTTGCAAGTAATAGCAACAATGCCTTTTTTAGCCATGCTTTCACCATCGTACCTCGGTTCAGATGCGTCGCCGGCCACATTGCCTCCGCCATAAAAATACACCAGCACGGGCAGGCCTTTTGTAATCCTGGTGGCAGGTGTCCATACATTTAAATACAGGCAGTCCTCACTCACCCCGTCACTCCGGGAATTCATGTCTCCAAATACAACTGTCTGCATGGGCCTTGGGCCAAATTTTTTTGTTTGTTTTACTCCCTGCCATTTTTCCGGCTGCTGCGGTGCTTTCCAGCGCAGGTTGCCTACCGGCGGTTTGGCAAAGGGGACCCCAAAATAAGTTTGAATACCAGATTTGGTATCATAGTTACCTTCAATAGTGCCGCCTTCAACGGTGGTTTGTACGGCAAAAGCATTGTTGTTTTGTGCCCTGGCGCAGGTTGTTACCAGGAAGAGGCATGCAAGCGCAATCGTAGTTTGTATTTTCATTTGCTGTGGTTTTTAACAGGCTATAAAGTTGCAGCAAAGTTTTTATTAATAAGATTTTTTTGTGGTGCTTTTAATGATTTTATTTATTAGCGTGATGAGTACTAAGGGTACATTTTTTATGTTGCTGGTTGCAAACCCTTTAATTAAAAAGTTCATAGTACTTAAAACTCATTACCAGTAGCCCCGTAACCTCTGGCTTAGCAATCTTATTGCCATACTTAACAAGGCTGTGCACATCCGCATCGCTCCAGGCTCTTAAAGTAAATGTCATAATTCATAGATGTTTGGTAAGTATTGGGGGTAAAATTATATTCAGCTTGATGCATTTAATTGTTGCGCCAATTTTAAATCTTCCTCACCTAACAAATCAAAAACAGTTATACCACCAGCATTTGGAATTGCAGTATCAGCACCGGCCTGCATCAGCAACTTTACACATTGTAAAGTGTCGTCTGTATTTTCCGTGCCTCCGTTTTTTAACCCGTGTACAGCCCAAAACAGGGGAGTGGATTTAAAATCAACGCACAGTTTATTTATCTCTGCTCCTGCAACAATTAAATTATCAACAACTTTATATCTTCCGCACCATGCGGCCCAATGCAGTGCAGTGCCACCGTGTGTGCCTGCATGCTGTATAGCCGCTCCCTGTTCAATGTAAAGAATTGCTACCTGGTCTGCCGTGAGGCTGGCCGCCGCAATAAGTGGCGTATCTTTTTTTTCTTTCAGGCCATTGCCATTAATATTTGCGCCGTACTTAATAAATATCTTTGCTATTTCAACGGCTTCCTCATCTGTAAATGTGTTAGAAAATACGCCGTCGCAAAGGCGGTGGAGCGGATGGCCTTTGGTAGTATTGCTTTCACTGTACGGTAAGCCTTCATTTGCAAGACCGGGATCATTTATAAGCGCCTCTTCTATGCCCTTATAATCTTTGTTGTCAATGAGTTTTTTCATGGCTGTTTAAATTGCATTGGTCGTTAGCAAATATTTATTAAATTTTTGCTAACCGGGTTTAATATTTTTAACAACTCCGAATTGAATCCAGGAATAAACCCTTTATTTTTTAGGCTTAACTATATCGTTATAAGCTGAAAGCAATGCTTCCTGTACAAACTCCCTTGGCACCTTATTAAGGTTAAATGTGGTGGCTCCGTTTTCGCCCCATTTATTTGGAACAGGGTAAATGTTTTTAGCGTCCATCTTACAAAAAATGGTTTGCTCAGCCGGCGTAAGAAATACATTGGCGGTATTGTCTTCGGCTAAATAAGTAGCGAACATTCGTTTACCCGTCACATTAAAACCAGTTCTGTTAAAGTGTGGTTTTTGGCCTGTGCCGGTAAAGGAAAGCGCCAATGCTGCAAATTGTTCACCGGTTATCATTTGTTTATTTAGTTGATTTCTTTTTTGAACTAATATAGTCTTCTTTTATTTTAAGCAGATTAATTGCTGAGCAATCCCTGATGAGCTCAGCCACAATATGTGATGGCATTTCTTCTGCGCTTTTAAAATTAATACATCCTTTTTGAAAATTTGCATTACTTAAAAGCTCCTTGTACTTTGCATACAATTGCGGCGAACCGTATATTGGCATTACATGAAGGGAAAGATAGTTTTTCATACTGCTAAGTCCGTATTTAAAAATACCAGCACTTTTATAAACTATCATTTTCTTTCCCATCATTGGTTCAACCTCAGCTTTAATACTATCATCGTTTTGAATGATGATGTTATGAAGGCTGCTTAACAGTTGCTGCCGTTCCGGTAATTGCGCTGCTATGAATGCTTCAATTGTCATTCCGGTAAATGAATTTCTGTTAGTTTAAATCCAATCTAATTCCCTGACTGTCATTTCACTTTCAACCTCACCGGTATGTAAGGTTGCCTTCGGTTCAAAGAGCAGGTTAAATACTATTTCACCATTGGTATGCGGCCTGTGTTCAACACCTTTTGGAACAATCAGAATCTCTCCTTCTTTAACTTCCACCGTTTTTCCATCCCTGAAGTCCATCAGCAATGTACCTTTAAACACCATGAAAAGTTCATCTTCATTTTCATGACTATGCCATACAAATTCATCTTTAAGTTTGCAAAGCTTAACGTATTGACCATTAAGTTCACCAATGATGTGCGGCGTCCATTGTTTTTCAAATAAGGAGAATTTCTCCATGATATTGATTGGCTGAATTTGCTGCATGGGTGGTAGATATTTTGTGAGGAAGAATGAGCAGTAAAAATATTAATCATTCAGCTGATAAAGATGGAAATGTTCATTAATTTTTTATAATACTTTGGGCAACCAATCCATCCTTTTTTGGTTATTCATACCTCTTTTTTTCATTGCTGAAAAGTTAACTTGTGATTTTGAAATAGCAAATATGCATAGATATGGCAAACTAAAGCGGAATGCTTCTGCGCCGGCAGCTGTGCTTTTAGGAATTTTAAAAGAAAGCTGATAGGTTGGGTAGATCAGGCTTTCCTGCTTTTTACTTCGTCAAATTGTTCATCGTAGTCAGGGCGGATGGTTTTCATCCAGCGATCCCACCACAAAAAATAAAGGCCATAATTTCCTTTAAAATATTGATGATGCTGGTTGTGGTTTACAGATGTATTTATCCATTTGCCAATTGCGGTGCGTTGAAAGTTTTTTGGATAAAGTTCCCACCCTAGATGACCGTACACATTGTATAACATCATAAACAAAAAGAAAAAGAACAAGTGAAATTTGGTAATAGGAATTGTAAATAAAAATACTGCCACTACAGCTACTTCAACCACAGCTTCCAGGGGATGAAAAGCGAAGGATGTCCAGGGAGTTGGGTTAGTCGATTTGTGGTGCAGTAAGTGAAATGTTTTGAATAGCCGGGGATGGTGCATAAGCCGGTGTGCCCAGTAAAAATAAGTGTCATGAATAAGCAGCAGCAGGGGGAACGCCAGCCAGAAATACAGCATGCTGTGTTCATGAATATCAGTATAGTAGGTGGTATGTTTTCTTATGTTGCTGTTGCCCAGCAACAGGAATGGAATGGTGGAAAAAATTGCCATGGTAAAAAGTGAATAAATGATCTCCCTTTTATAGTCTTTCAGCTTTGGAAATTGCAGCTGTATCTTTTTGTAAGCGATCTTTCTCCTCAGCCAAACATACCAGTTTAAAAAAGCAAGTCCGGCAATGATGATATATCTTACGGAGACAATGGTAAACACGTTTTTTAGTATCCTGAAATCCCACATAATAAAATGTTTATGCTTGGACAAAGTTGGTATTAAAAAGTTTACACAGCTAAAAAATCGCTTGAGATCAGCTGCGAATAAATTACGGCAAGTAGTTAAAAAAGAGGCTTTATTCAGCCGGGGAGGGTATTACTAGCCGGGTTAAAAATTGCCGGCTTATCTTTATTCCATATATTTAAGTGGTTACGCTAATCCAAATTTTTCCGGGTTTCCAGCGTACGCAGGGGCCAGCTTATTTATTGTTATTATTTGAAGCACCCGGCTGATGAAGAAAGTAAATTGAAAAAGTAACATTTTCTATAAGATATTAAATTTAAACATGAAATTTAAACTTTTATTCCCTGTCCTTATGCTGGCTCAGCACCTGGCGGCACAATACTATAAAGCAATTCATGATAAGGCGATTGTAGTTGATACGCACAATGATATATTGATGAAAGCTGCGGATGAGGGCATTGTGTTTGACCAGGACCTCTCCGGTAAAACGCATAGCGACCTTGCCCGTTGGAAAAAAGGCGGACTGGATGTGCAGGTATTTTCTGTTTACTGTGATGGCGATAAAAAAAATGCGTACGCCTATGCCAACAGGGAAATGGACAGCCTTGATGCAACGGTGGCACGTAACCCGGATAAGATTGTAAAAGTTGCAAGTTATGCTGCATTAATGAAGGCAGTAAAACAACATAAAATCGCTGCTGTGTTTGGTGTGGAAGGCGGCCACATGATAGAAGATGACCTTGATAAATTAGACGCACTTTATAAACGTGGTGCCAGGTATTTAACTCTTACCCACAACATAGCGCCTGCATGGGCCACCAGTGCAGCCGACGAAACCACTAAACCAAACCTGCCACACAAAGGCCTTACAGATTTTGGCATTAGAGTGGTACAGCGAATGAACCAACTTGGGATGCTGGTTGACGTTAGTCATGCAGGAGAGCAAACTTTTTGGGACGTTATTAAACTTACTACCAAACCAATCATAGCCTCACACAGTTCGGTTTACAGTTTGGTGCCGCACCGCCGCAATTTAAAAGATGATCAGATAAAAGCAATCGCAAAAAATGGTGGAGTGATACAGGTAAATTTCAATCCTGGTTTTATTGACAGCAGTTTTGATAAAAAGGAAGAATTATTCCTTAAGGAACATGCGGCAGAAAATGATTCACTCATGAAATCTGGTATGCTGGATTATTATGCATTGGACTACCTGTACCACAAATATGCAGCAGAAGGAAACAGCATCAGGCCGCCGCTTTCCATGGTCATTGATCATATCGATTATATCGTAAAATTAGTTGGTGTTGACTATGTTGGTCTTGGCTCCGATTTTGACGGCATCAGTAATACACCACAGCAGTTAGATGATGTTACCAGCTACCCGTTAATTACCAAAGCGTTGCTTGAGAAAGGTTATAGTAAAGAAGCAGTTACTAAGATTTTGGGTAATAATTTCTTAAGGGTTTTAAAAGCGAATGAAACAAAGTAGCATTTCACCTATTGCTGTATTCAATCTATTACGTTGCTGTTATTTTAGCCACCATTAAATTGCAGCGTACAAAACAGGCTGAGTAAGAAGCTACTTTCAAATCAACCGGCGGGTTGATATTTCCATGCATTTACCTTGCCACTATTATTTGGTTATTAACAATTTTAAGCAAATGGGAATTATTATCAACCCTCATTTTTATAATGGTGGTTTCGGTGATATGTTTTGTAACAAAGTATTTTAAAAAGAGAAAGGCAGTGGGGGAGAGCGGGAAGTAAAACTCGCTTATTTCTGATGAAAATCAAAGCATTATTATCTGTGAAATTTGTTATTTGATAGAACTAAAACTCAACCGCATCTGATGTTAAACATTGGCCATTTAAGTTATCTCCGCATACTTCGTTTAATTCTTTCCCTGTGCTGTTCACCCCAAATATTTAATTCAGCTATCACTTTTTTTAATGTGCCGCTGTACTCGGTTGCTTCATAAACAATACTTACTGGCATGGTGGGGTAAACGTTACGTTTAATAAAGTCATTCAGCTCCAAATCTTTTAATTCTTTTGCCAATACTTTGGAGTATATACCGGTTACTGCATGTTGTATTTCATTAAAACGTTTTGATGATTGCACCAACGAAAGGATTATGGCCAGCTTCCATTTGCCATTTAAAACATACAGCGCATCCAGTATATTTCTAAGCGAATGCGTACATTCTTCCTTACCTGGCACAGGCTCTTTTAAAATCATATTCATACATGCAAAGGTAACCGCTTACTTAAATGTAACCGCTTTCCTTCAGGTAAGTACTAACCATTCACCAGTAGGTAAATATAGTTTTGCATTTGTTAATCCTTTTGGAAAAACCTGACTGGAATTTTAAAATGATAAGACTATAAATAAATCTCATGAAACACATTCTTCATTTAATGTCAAGCATACAAGGCAGCCAATCGTACAGTATTAAATTGGGACATACCATCGTGGAAAAAATCCAGGACAAATACCCTGGAAGTACGGTTGAAGAAGTAAATCTGGTTGATATCGATATTCCGCATTTGAACCCAGATGTGCTCCGCACTTTCTTTATTCCCGGAGACCAGTTAACTGAAGGTGAAAAAGAATCGATCCGCTTTTCTGACAAAGTAGTAAAACAGTTAATGGCTGCAGATATTGTTGTGATTGGTGCACCGCTTTACAACTTCACAATACATACTGCATTAAAAGCCTGGATAGATCACATTACCCGGGCCGGGATAACTTTTGGCTACAATGAAAATGGCCCGATAGGAATGGTGACAGGAAAAAAGGTTTATGTTGCCATGTCTTCTGGTGGCGTTTATTCTGAAGGTCCGGGTAAGGCCAACGATTTTGTTGCTCCTTATTTGAAAGCCTTCCTTGGCTTTTTAGGGATGACAGATGTTACGGTAATTAGGGCCGAAGGATTAAAAGTGCCGGGTGTAAAAGAACATGCGATGGAAAAAGCAGTTGACAGTATAATTGTTGATTAAATTTCAACTCACTTTGTAAGAACCAGCTGCAAAAGCATCAAACACTAAATTGGTATGTCAGTTAGATTTTAACAGCCTTTTTCTAAACCAGAAAAGTATCAGCGCAAGCAGTATCAGCAATAAAGAAATTACTACAACACTCAAAAGTTTGTAATCCTTTTTATCGCTTACTATCACGGCAGCTTTGCCCATTAATATACTGGATGCCCAGTAATAGGGCAGTGCTTTTTCCGAGGAAGCGGCGCTGCTGATAAATTCCAGTTTGGCTTTTTGCAGGGCAACATCTGCTGGCAATCCCTGCTGAAAATATTTATAAAACAATTCCGTGATGGCGTAGGTAGATTCATTGTCGGCATCCCACAAAGTGCTAATGGCTGCCGGAATACCCAACGATGCAAATCCCCGGTTAAAACTAAAGACTCCTTCTCCTTTATAAAAATCTCCGTTGGCAGTTTGGCAGGCAGATAAAATTACCAGTTGAGTTATGGGCTTATGGGGCGGCAACAAGTCTGATAAATAAAGAGCAGTATCTGAAAAATATATAACCGGGTTATTCCTGTCGCTGGTGACTGCAGCATGGGTGTACAATTGCAGGATATTGTAGTCGGTAAAATTTTGTAGAAAATTATTTTTGGTAGCTTTATCAAAAGTGTAAATAGCGCTATTTGTAAAATATTTTTTTATACGCTGCAGCGACGCATCACTACCAGTGAGTTCAGCCAGACCGCTATATTTGTTAAACTGAACCGGTGCAATACCCATCATACCGCCGTTGTTTACCGGCCTGGCAAACTCATTGGTTAAATATTTTGCTGAGTAGGTATAACTTACTGCATAATGATTTATAAAATAATCAGGGTTAGCTGCGTCGCTGTTGGTTACGAGTGCTTCAAAAGGGAAATTTTTTAAACCGGGTGAAATAATAATGCTTCCGTAAGCTGGTGCCTCCTGCGGAAAAATAAGCTTGTAAAGAGCCTGCGCTGTTGTAACAAACCTTGCAAATTTTTTATTGAGTAAACCGGGATTACTTATCAAACTTGTATAGTTATTGGTGAGGCTGTCGTACAATAACTTATTGATTTTTATAAGTGATTGTTTATTTGCTGAAACGGATAAAACATACACAGCGCTGTCCCCGGAAAAGATCTCCACCAGTGTTTTCGCCTTCTGCAGCAGGCTATTTTTTACAGTGTTGATTGTGATGAAAGAACTATCTAAATAATCCTGGTAAAATAAAGGAGTTTTAATTTTGATAGTGCGTAATAGATCCTCCTGTTCTTTGCTGGAAATGTAAATATTTTTTTGAGTTTCAATGTATTCTTTTGAATCAGCGGCGTAATCGTTTAAACTTCTTTCCAGGCCTTCAATCTTTATTTTTAATTGTGCCAGTTTGGCTATGTCCGCATCAGCCATCCAGCGCTGCTGGTTAATCTGGTCATTCAATAAAATAGCCCTGCTTTTCTCAAAAAAGTAAAAAGCATTTTCTAAATCATTGTTTGCGTAGCAGGCTTCTACTGCATGTTCATACAGGCTGTGTGCTGTGTGCCGCCATACAAGGTTCGATTCAAATTGTAACTGTTGCTCTGCTTTTATTTTGGCTAAAAAAAGGTCGGCCTTTTTATAAACTGCTATTGCCTTTTTTAAGCAGGCATCTTCCCTGGTAGAGTAAAATTGCTGCACCAGTGCGTCTCCTTTTTCTATAATAAGGTCTGTGAGCGACTGTAAAATATTGAAACCTGGAAAATTAAATGAACTACCCAATATAGTGGTTTCATTCAGCCCGGGCTGCTGTGTATTAAAAGCTTGCTGAAAAAGCAAGAACGCTTTGTCAAACATCTTTTTTTGTACATAAATACTTGCCGTCGCTTTAAAAATATTTAGTGAATCATCGCTGGTTACTGCATATTTTAATGCAGCGGAACAATAGTTTAACCCTCCATTATAGTTATTGAAATTCTTTGCATACAGGGTGCCAATATTTACTAAATTCTGTGCACAACCCGGTCTGAAATCTATCTGTTTATTTGCTTCATATGCCTGTTGAAAACAGGCTAGGGCTTTGAGATAATTTTTACTTTTTATGTACAACAATCCCAAAGCATTATTGAAAGTGCCGGTATTTTTGCTATTGCCGCATTGGCTGAATTGCAATTTTTTTCTTTCTAATAAATTTATTGCGGCGCCAATACTGTCAGAAAAATAGAGTGTGTTAGCCTGCATATTTACAAAAGAAACAACATAGTCTAAACTGTCTTTTTTTTCATGATAATATTGAATCATTGCCTGCCCCAATGCCGCATCTTTTTTACATAAACTGTATTCTCCTTTGTTAAACAGGTATTCCGTTTTTAGCCACAGCAATTTAAGGGTCATTTCATAACCACTATTTCCTTGCAATGTGTAAGCAACACAACTGTCAATCATGCTGTATTTTTTTGCCGGCTCCCCCATTATGTTATAATAGCTGTAGAGGTTATAGTAATTTTTTACCAGTGCAAGTGTGCTGCATCTGCCGGTACTTAAGCAGTTTTTTGCAATTTGTACAGACTGGTTGGTAACCTCAATGGCTTTTCTATAATTGCTTTGTTTATAATAAAGCACACCTTCTCTTTGAAGCAGGTACATGAAGGAAGAATCTTTTTCCAGGTGGCAGGCTTTCATTTTTTCCTGGAGAGTAATTAAATTTTTTAATTGCTCTTCCGTATTGGCTGGTATGGAATTATAAATTGTGTTCACCCGGCTAATAAAAGAATCTCTGCCAGGGCACTGCGAAAAAAGATGACAGGCGCTAAGTTGCAAAATGATAATTATCCGTGAACGTTTATTTATTATTGATAAAAATAGCATCCTGATCAGCCATACAATATGTGCAAAAAAAAGGTCTGCTCTATCTGTATTTACTGCCATCGAAGCTTGTTTATAAAAAATAATAAAGATGCAAGCCTGTGTCCGCTCAAGTCTTGTTGAGAACACCACTGCTGACCTCTGTAGTAGCGGGCATTTCTACCCGCTACCAGAAGTATCTTAAATTAACCGTATTGAATTATTGTTTAATTATCCTTTGCCTGACTTCATAGTCACCGGCTTTTAATATTTCCTCCAATATTTTGATCAATTATATTAATATTCCTCCAAATTCTTTCTGGCAATACAAGTCCTCCAGGATGAATTGGGGATGGCGGAGGTGGGCTTGGTGACTTGGTTGCGCCGGTACTTTTTATGGAAAGGCTGGCATCAACCTGGAAACCACGTATGTTTGGTCGATTTGGGATGCGATTAGAGGTGAATCTTATATAGTAAACAGTGGTGTTTAGCGAATCACAATAATGATAGATAGAATTTTGTATTGCATAGAATGTCTCCCGTTTCTGCTCCTCTGTGGTGTTTTCCTTAAACTCAATTTGCCAGTTCACCCATTTATTTTCTTTTTTAACAGGCACGCCATACCTGTTGCAGGCGCTAAAAATAAAGCCACTCCCAATAATAACTCCCAGCAATACAGGGAGCTTTAATAGTTTAATAATGTTGGTCATTGTGTTTAAAATTTAAAAATGATCAAAATGAATAACAGGGTGGCGGGTCAAACTTGTAAGGTTATTCCACAGTCCGTTTTACCGGCAGCAGGTAATAACTATAAGCTTTGTCGTAACTTCTTAACGTAAGGAAACAAAATCAGTATTATTTTTTTTCAGATTGGCCGATAAAAAAATAACAAGACTCCAACTCACAGAAAAGTCACTTCATTACAAAAGAATAAATAGAGGATATTTACTTATGCACTTTACTGCAGCCCATAGACAACTTACCAAAAATGGCACTCTTCACATCTTTTTTAAGAAGACTCTTTTGCCCGGGATAAGTTAATAAGCTCTTCTTTTTATTGAGATCAACAACGGGGCGTATAGCTCACAGTGCAACAATGTTTCTGTAAGATAAAAAGAATGCAGGGAATTTTATAATAATTTTAAAGCCTGCAAAGTATGGAAGGTTACAGGTTATCAAGCTGCCTCAGATGTGTTAACCGGCTGATTTTGATAAAAAAAAGATTGAAATGATCAAACATGGCTATATCGGAAAAATAATCAGCCACAGAAATCATTTCCAGGTTTAAAAAACTTTTATTTTGCCAACACTTCTTTTATGCCTTCACACATTGATTTTATGTTGCGGTAGGCGGCATCGGAGTTTTCTCTTTTGTCCAGTTTTATTTCAATATGGCCGGGCTCTTTTTGCAAATAAAATTTTGTTTTATCATCCAGTGTAATAGTAGCATCCGTACGGGTATTTACAAAAGATATATTGCTTGCAGAGCCGATAGCCTTATCCAGGTAATGTTCAACATCCCTGCTTTTATTTTTGTTGAAATATGCTTCCATAGAGTAATGCGGACCAGCATCTTTGTAGGTAATATCGGTATTACCATGGCGGTGCCTGCAGGAGAAAATGGTGATGGAAGTTACTGCACACAATAACACAATTGACTTTTTCATTGTAATAGTTTTGACGGTAAAATAATTAAGCAGAACAATTTGTCCGGCTGATTATTTCATTGAGTTGAGGTTGGCAAAAATGCTTGTTGAAGTGGATACAAATGTAGCCATCAAAATGAAACAACATTTTTGTTTTGATAAGTGGTGATCATGTTATACAGGCGGGTAAAGGTGACAAAATCTGAGTTCAACAACCCAAATTTTAATTAACAGTTACAATCACTCCGCAGGATGCACCGCCAAAAGGAGCAGGACCCACAATCTTTGGTAACAAAGAAAAATCCCCGGAAACGGATGGTGTACCTGTTCCTGTTAATGGCACATCATGTGAGCCTGCTGTATACAAAATGCCGGTTCCGCTAAATGTCATTCCATTAATGGTGTTGGTGCTAATGGTGTAACAACCTGGTGTTACACAATATGCCCGTATAAAAATAATATTGCTGTCTGCAAGGGCCTGGCCGGCAATACAGGTTCCCTCTTCGTAGTGATTACAGGTGGTTACGGCATTTGCAGTAAACGATTCCAGCACATAGTCAGCTGGGAGAGGTTTAACAAAGACGGCAAAGGTGCAGGCAGAAGAATCTATTATCGGAGTAAAAGTAAAACTGCCAAACTGTGCCGGAATTCCTGCCCCCTTCAGTACCACTTTATTTTCGCCGGTACTGGTAAATATACCAGAAGCTGAAAAACTCATTCCGTTAATAGTATCTGTGTTCAGGGTAAATGGCCCAACAGCAATTACTGTAACATTCAGCGTAACGGTATTGGAACTTTTAAGGGTTGTATCCATTATATAATTGTTAGTTACAACTGCTGCAGTACAACTATCCGGGGCACCAGACAATTTAAAAACTACTTTTTCAACAATTATTTTCTTAACAATAATAGTAAGCGAACAGGATGACCCGCCAGAAAAAGTAAAATCGAAATTCCCATCTGATAAAGGTTTGCCACTTGTCTTTAATAAAACGGTTTGTACACCTGTTTGGGTAAAACTGCCGGAAGCTGAAAACTTAAAACCATCTGCTGAATTGCTATTAATTGCGTATGCACCGGTTACAGTAACATTAACCTGTACCTGGACAGTATTACTGTCATTCAATGCAATGCCAGCAAAATAATTCCCGGGTACAACAGCATTGCTGCAAACACCGCCTGCAGCATTTAAACTATAAACAGCGGTGGCAGGCTGCAGGCCACCTTCGTAGCTGTATTCTTTTTGGCAGGTAATAAAAACCAGCATACAACCCGTTAGTAAAAGTATAATTGCGGGGAAAGAAATTTGTTTTTTCATATTAAGCACCTGCAATTTAACCCAGATTTTGCATTTGAGATCGTTATGAGGATTTCAAATGCAATGCAGGTAGGTGTTTCGGGTTATTTTTTGGCTGAAGAAATAGTGATCTATTTTGAAGTCAAAAAATGTTCTGAAATACTGAGCTGTGCAGCAGTTGGAAGCCGCAATAGATTTTCAACTGCAAAATCTGGGTTTAAACAATTAAAATAAAAGTGATTTTAGAAGTAACCGGTGTTTTAACTGTTATGCAGCATTGCAAGATGACCAACAATTGTCCCGGCGGAGTTTTTGCATTTGGTCAAAAAAATATGAAAGATCTTACCTGCCAAACCCCGGCGTTGAAAAGCACCCTCAACTAAGAAACTCACGTTTTAACCAGCTTCTCCCAACCAATAAAAATTTACAGATGAAGCTGTCCGCTTGCCTGTAAAACAAGTATTGATTTAATTGATGCCCGCCTTGCGTTATTGTCTTTAAAAAAATAAAGCACAAGCGGATGCTGCGTTAAATGGAACCCAATAGTGCAAAATGAACTAATTGATAATTAAAATAATTCGTCATTACAAGACGTTGAAGTAGTTAGAATAAGTTGTCATCCCATGAATTTGCATGGAAATGCGTAGTTTATATTCCTACCAGGTAAAAACAATTGTGTGCTCCACATGTTGGGAAAATTTGAAATGGCAGCAAATTTGTAACAGATGAAAAAAAACTCTATGCAATTAAAAAAATGTTTCATACCCTTAATTTCCATTGCAGCCTTCATTTCATGTAAAAAAGAACCGGTTACAAGAGTTGTTGAATTTAAATCTACCACCTATCAAACATTGGCAAATTTTGATTCTATGGGGAAACCTGCGAATTTATTGTCACCTGATACTGTGTCAGCTAATTTGTCTTCTTTTATAAATAACATGTTGCCGGCTGCACAAAACCTGGGGCAAACCCATCCGGAACTACTAACAACAAGTGCCATTGCTGATATTGCAATCACCAAGTCTTCAGATGTATATATAACCTATGTTTCAAGCGGTACCGGATATACCAATGCCTTTGCTTTTTATACCTATCCCACAACTCAACCCCCGGCTAGTCCGGAAGATATAAAAAACATTATCTATATTTTTCCTAACGCTGGTAACCATACAACCCTGAAGCAGGGCGATAAAGTAAAGATCGGCAAGTTTGAAGCAGGCACTTCTATTGGTTTTGTGATCCTGCAAGAAGCGTGGAATGTAGCCTCACATTCCCTTGATAACAAGGTGGTGCATTTCTGTTCTAACGATGTATTGAATCCCGAGGTTGATCCCAACCTTAAAAAACATGCGGTTTTAATTAATTATCCCCCTGAGCATAAGGTATTGATTGGCTTTGAAGATATCGACAGGACAAATGCTATTTGCGACAATGATTTTAACGACCTCCTGTTTTATTGCACGGTCACCAATTAAGGATATAATTTATTTCCACTATGTCGGCCGCAGGGCGTGCCTCGAATTAAAAATTTTTGCTCCCGGCTGTATTTCGCATGCGATCCCTAAAATATAAAAGATATTTTCAGCGAAATCCCAACGCAGAAAAGCATTGCCATTTAAGAAACCCATACTATTGTTATTCAGAGATCAGGATAATTTGATGGTCTGAAATGTTTCATCGGCTGCAATGTAACACTAGCATAAAGTAAATTCCCATCTGGGTTTCGCTGGTGATGTTTTTTTAATTGTGGTAACTTCAACGAAAACTCCGCCGGCCAGGATTGGCTTGCATTTGATGCAAAATATGTTTGCAAAAAGGAACGAAACTGCTATTTACTAAAAGGTTCCTGCTTTAAAAAGTTACCTGTTTCCTATCTTTAATATATATCCTTAAACCCAAATTTTGCAGTTGAAAATCTATTGTGGCTTCCAACTACTGCATAGTTAAGTATTTCAGAACATTTTTTGACTTCAAAATAGATCACTATTTCTTCAGCCAAAAAATAACCCGAAACACCTATCTGCATTGCATTTGAAACCCTCATAAAGATCTCAACTGCAAAATCTGGGTTGAAGCAAATAAATAAACCACTGGCTAGTGATCAAAACTTTTGTCGTCGTGTATTTCACATGCTTAGCTTGTTCATGTTGAGCACCGTAGCAGCCGGTGTGTAGCCCCTCACTTTAAACACCTGCCTGTTTGGTGGAAGGTAACCGGCCTCATCTCCACGCCGGGTATAAATGGCGATGCCACCGCCACCACCGGCAGCACCCGGGAAGGGTGGAGGATAAGTTTTTACAATGGCAATGTCTGTCATGGGTATGGTGGCTGCCTGTTGGGAAGAAACCCTCATTTCATCAATGAAAAAGGTTACAGGACCTCCCCGCCATCTTGCAACACCCCCATTAAAGCCGTTCGGTGTTATTTGCAAGCCGGCAACCCTGCCCTGCAGGTAGGAGAAAATATTGGGTAAACCCAATGCACCAGGGTCGTCCATAATGCTAATCACACGTTCGTCGCCCGATTTGAACAAGCCGCTTACATATTTTTCATTGAACTGCTGGGCCACAGTTTTAGCGGAAGACCGTACCTGGACTGCCGGCAGCAGGTTACCCTGGTCGGTAAAGGCCGCCTTGGAAGTTTCAACGGGCTGGTTAAGGGCTTGCCGCTCTGCTAGTGGAGGATTACCAAAATAAAATGCCCGGCCTGCTACGGCCAGGGGTGCATTGCTTGAATCGAGTTGTGTACTGATGCGGATATCAAGGGGTTGATTGTTGTTTTTTGCTGAGGAAAAAGCCAGCAATGCATTGTCTTCAAACAGCCAGTTATGAATGGCAAAACTGCCGTCGGAAGTAACAGATACTTCCTGCTGATCCCAGTCGCCGGTTTTAGTGAGGAGCATGGCTTGTATAGTGCCATTGTGTTTTGGGTCACGTATTTTGCCAATCACCTCAAAAAAGCGTTGCTGAAAAGCCGCATATAGTATGTACTTTCCACGGGGCAGCGAATCAGGTAAGTACAGTGCACCGTAAGCATGCCCGTTAACCACTGGCCATCTAAGGCGGGTTCGCCGGCCTTGTTCGTTTTCAACAATCAGCTCCAGTGTGGCCAGCGGTTGGGCCGGTGTTGGCTTGCTGCTGTCTTTGTAAGCTGCTGTAATAAGCAGGGAATCTCCGGGTTGCAGCACGTTTTTGCTGAGTTGTATATTCAACTTACCTTTCGCCTGTTGTGCCTGCACAGCCACCGCCAGCAGCAGGCAGGTAAAGCCTGATAAAAATATCTTTTTCATATAATTTGTGAACCAATTTTGAAGCCAGCAAGGATTGAATAAATCCAAAAGAATGGTAAAGTTGAAGTGGAGCTCTCCTTTGAAGCAATATCTCCTGCCAGGCCGGGGCCTCAGCCCGGGCGGCTAACCTCAATCAAATATCGCATTTACGCTTATAGGCATATCTTTGAGTTTGGCTGTAGTTAACGCTTCTGAAACAACATGAAGAACGGGAAGAAATACGCTGCAGCCATGAGTAAATAATTCACTAAACTTAAATTTAATTTTATGGCAAAAAAGACAGCTGAACCCAGGAAGAATAAGCCTGCTAAAAAGAAAAGCTCAGCACAAAGGAAAGCGGATCCAAAGAAAAAAGCCCGGTAAGGCAAAACTCAGAAAGCACGGTGCACAGCGCCGGGCTTTTTTTTACTTCCAATGGCGCAGGTCTACCAACCTGCAACATGCTTATTCTCATTGATGAAATATATGAGCACCAAGCAATTTCCAACTCACATTAGCTATACCATTAGTTTTATAATGCAGTAAATGGGGCAGTGCTGTTGCTATCGTTTACCCATCCGGTTCAAACAGCCTGCTCACGCCAGCGTCCGTAAAGCCCCACCACCAATTATTCAAACCCCATAAGTAATATCCCGGCTGCCTCCGGTTCAGTCAACAAAGGCTTAAATCGAAGTTACGCTATCGCTCCTCTTCGTTTAAGCTATATATGTTAGCTGCCGCTTTTCTCCTCGGTCTTTATGAGCTTTCCTTTTTTCCAGGTTTCAATTCTAATATTTTTTCCCTTATCGTTTGAGAAATACTGTTTGTCTTGGGGAATGTCATTTTTTATTATCCCTTCAAACTTAGTGTTTCCATTTTCATAATACTCTCTAAATATTCCATTCTTTATGCCGTCCTTATATTCTCCTTCTTGTTTTACAAATCCATTTTTCCAATACTCAACAAACTTACCTATTTGTTCTTCGTCCTTATTAAATGTCATTATGCTTTTTAGCTCTCCAGTTGGATAATACTCAAATACTTTGTCAAAGTAAATTGTAGTATAAGATTTTCCTCCTTCATTCTTTATTTCGTCGTAGGTTCTTGTTGTGAATTTCTCTAAAATTCCATTTCCAAAATATTCTTGTTTTTGTATTAAACGACCAGCTATAAAATTCATTTTCTAAAAGATTTCCTGTTGTGTCATAAAACTTACTTTGTCCCACTTGTATATTACCAAAATAGCTTGAAATACTTTTTAATTGTCCATTGGGATAATAATACATCCATTGTCCGTTCCTTATGCCTTCTGCTGGTTCAGTCGTATCTCTTCCTGTTCCACAAGTGGCTTGCACTATTCCCATTGAACTTGTCTTGTAAGTAACTTTTTTATAAGTGCCTTCAGATTGTTTGTTTCCGTTTTCGTAGTATGAGATAAATGTGCTGTCGTAAGTATTGTTCTTTACAAATCCTTCAAGCTTTGCCTTACCATTGTCGTAATATTTAATTTCCCTTGTCTGCGAAAAAGCAAAAGGTGTAAATGCGATGAAAAATGATATGAATATTAGAGGCTTCATAAAGTGGCAGCTAACGTTCGAGGCTTTGTGCAGTTGGGGAATTAACCAACTGTCCGCCCGGAACTGAAGCTAAATTTATAACTAAAAGCCGAAGTTTAGAACTACTGCCCAACAGAATTACGTCCGCCGAAACCAAAGCTTGGATATGCACAGCCGATGATTGCTTCAACGTCGAGCCCCAATTACACAAAACCTTTTGTTGGCAGCATGGGCTTTGTCAGAAGTGTATTACACAATTAGGAAGCAGTCTTTTTATTTTCAATTTTTCTGTTTCACTCAATGCATTCCTTTCAATGTGTAACTCTTGAAGATTTGTCAAATACTTAATTTCTTCTGGCAAACTTTTCAGTTTGTTGTTTCCAACTTCTAAGTATAACAAATTTGTCAACTCGCCAATTTCATTTGGCAATTCAACAAGTTGGTTGTTATTCATGATTAAAATTCGCAAATTTTTTAACTGTCGTATTTCTTTACTTACACTCGTCAGATTATTAGAACTTAATGATATTTCATCTAAGGTTGTTAGTTTACAAAGAACAGTCGGAAAGGAATTAAATTCATTGCCGAGTAAATTTATGGATACAATGTTTTTCAAGTTGCTAAGCTGTATTGGCAATTGAGTTAAGTTCTGGCTTGCCACGTCAATGCTTAATACTTTGTCACTTTCCTTTATGGCTAAATCTAGGTTTGAGTATTCATGAAGGCTTCTATTCTTTTTTATATAATCCCAATATGATTTCCCGACTTCTCTGTTCAACTGGAAAGTGAAAATATTATCCTTGGAAGGAGAAGTCCACCGACCCGTTGCATTTTTTTTATCTGTTGCCAAATTCCCGTAGAAGTAACCTGTAATACTGTCTTTTTCGTTTCTTTCTGTTAGCGTAAAGGAATTGTCATTTCTTAACTGTCCAACAACTTTTAAAGAACCATTTGAAGGTTTGTAATAGTATGAACCAACAATTGTTGAGTCAAGCAGAACTAAAAAATTCATATTGATTTTTAGTTCCTGCCCTTTGTCTGTCTTAATTGAACCGTCAAAAACATAGGTCTGCCTAAAATAATTGTCTTGTCCGAAAAGCGTGACTGAAAGAAATAGGAAAGGTATGAATGTCAAAATTTGTTTCATAAACGGAATGTCATTTAGCCTTGCTGCCAACTCAAAAATATGCGAAAGTTTTTACCTTTTATACTTATTAAACAATTTTTTTAATGTCTTGATAATCAATAGGTTTTGCATAAAAATACGCAAGTTTAAAAACTTGCGCCAATACAACTGGGCGCTGCCTGGGTGGACGTTTTGCTAAAGGTATTAAAAAGCAGCGTTTGCGTTTTCTTTTGCTTTTTAGTTTGTAATATTTTTGATACGGTTATAAAGTGCGTAAAGAAATGGCTTTCCCTGTGTACTTTTTATGATACTCCAAAACACGCTGATTAAAAATGCTGAGTTTTTTTGAGTCTCATCCAGCTTCTGAAAGCCAGCTTTGCTGCCGTGGTGTATATCCTCACTCACCACAACAAATGGTTCGTAAAAACACAAACCATGGAAGGAGAGTGGTTTCTGGCGCCGGTCAACAAACAATAACCAAAAGTGCCGCCGGCAGTATTTAAAGGCGGGACTCTTTATGTGGGACTTTCGGCTATTGTTCTTAATGTTGGGTGCCGTTTTTATCTTGTCCACCTGAGAAAAATTAAAATAATAATTGTAATTAGTCCAATTTCTACAAGCCAAATGAAGACTGTTTTGTCTTTTGTAAAAGTCTTAATTAATGCGTCAATTATTAATAAGATAATTAAGAATGGAAGTGCAACTATTACACCAATCATACTCCAACCACCAGATTTTTCTATTTCTGTTAAACTCATAATAATTGCAATAACTGTCAATATTGAAGCAATAACACAAGGCGAAAAAAGTCTTAACCAATTTCTTTTAGCAGTTGTTTCTGTCATTTTGGAAAGTTGAATGAAAGCCAAATTGTAAATATTATAACAAGTCCCAATGAAGTCAATGAGCCATAAAAAAGTCCCCAACCAATATTGCTTGTCCTTGTAATTTTAGCTTCTCTATTGCTAAAATTCATTAGTCCACCAAAAACCAAACTCAAAATAAATATTGCAATGATTAGCCAAAAACTGTCAAGCAGTTTTAGTGTAACTACTGATAAAAATTGTAAGGCAATAGTCGCAACTAAAAAAAGATATTTCATTAATTATTTTGTCAAGTTGAGGTTGTCCTAAAATTGCAGCTAACTCAAAAATAGACGCATGTTTTTAAAGGAAAACAAATTAAACAATTTTTGTGAATCAATTATTATCAATGCTTTATAAAAAAATACGCATGTTTAAAAACTTGCGCCAATACAACTGGGCGCTGCCTGGGTGGACGTTTTGCTTAAGGTATTAAAAAGGAGCGTTTGTGTTTTCTTTTGCTTTTTTGTTTGTAATATTTTTGATACGGCTATAAAGTGCGTAACGAAATGGCTTTCCCTGTGTACTTTTAATAATACTCCAAAACACGCTGATTAAAAATGCTGAGTTTTTTTGAGTCTCATCCAGCTGCTGAAAGCCAGCTTTGCTGCCGTGGTGTATATCCTCACTCACCACAACAAATGGTTCATGAAAACACGAACCATGGCAGGAGGGTGGTTTCTGGCGCCGGTCAACAAACAATAACCAGAAGTCCCGCCGGCAGTATTTAAAGGCGGGACTCTTTTTGTGGGACTTTCGGCTATTGTTCTTAATGTTGGCGGCTGTTATTTTACGTCAATGCGAAAATTGAATTTGATAAATGTTAGCCCATAATTTTCCTCTAACATATATTTTGTCTGTTGTTGAGTCATAGGCTATGCCATTTAATACATCTGCATTCGGATTAATTGTTTTTGCTTCATAAGTTAAAGAACTCAGGTCAATTTTACCAATAACATTTCCGTTTGAGGGATCAATCTTTACAATTATATCACTTGTCCAAATGTTGGCGTATAGAAAACCTTTTATGAACTCGAGTTCATTTAATTTGTCAACAGGATATCCCTTCTCTGTTACTTTTAAAGCTCTTATTGGCGTTACTTTAATTGGGTCGAGGTAGGTGAGACTACTAGTTCCATCGCTCATTATTAAATTAGTTCCGTCTGTTGTCAAACTCCAACCTTCAGTATTTGAAAACTTAAATTGTCCAATTTGCTTAAAAGTTTTTGCGTCATAAATAAAGCCTATTTGATTCTTATAAGTTAATTGATACAATTTGTTGTTTAAAAAAACTATGCCTTCGCCAAAATACTTGCTTTTATCAATTTCAATTTTGGAACTAAATTTTCCAGTTGCTAAGTCAGATATACCAATAACTGATTTTGTCTGTGTAAGTTCTTCAGGCGAACCTGTGCTTTCAAATAGTTGTCCATTATGAAATAAAAGTCCTTCTGTAAATAATGATGTGTCATGGGCAAAATAGTGTGTCACCGAATAATTAATAATTGGTGTCGCAGGAGTAGATTCGGAGGTTTCAGGTTCAGAATTTGTCGAGTTGTCTGAGCAACCAATAAGAAGAATAATTGTAAAAATTAAAAGTTGCCTCATTTTAAAAAATTAGATATTAGCTCGTAGGGTGTCTTTATAATAGCCGCTAACGTCCAGGGCTTTGTGCAGGCAGGGCATTGTTGATTGTCCAGCCCGGAACTGAAGCCCAATAAAGAAATAAAAGTACAAGATAACAACCAAAAGCCCACCAGAATTCCGTCCAGCCCGAACCAAAGTACAGCGATGCAAACAGCCGAAGTTTGAACGTCAAGCCCTGCACAAAACCCCATGTTGAACTAAACCTATGGTAGCCTTTCCTGCCTTTTCACTGAAAGTAAGATCTTAGAAGTTCACCAAAAACTTTTAAAGATGAGTACTATCAAAAAAGAGTACAACACCGTTGTATCCAGGCAAAGAAAGGCGTACCGGGTTTTGCAAATGCATACGCCAAATTTATTGAAAAGGTTACCATTAACCAAAGCAGCAAGAGTTTAATTGTAAACTACAGCCGCATCGGTATCAGGCGCAAGTCTCACGACCTGTTGCCTGCCGTCACTCATACAATAAGTTAAATAAATAAAACAATTTGCAATGCTGCTAAAATAATAAACCGGGCTTATATTGTACAACTTCTGCACTACTAGTTGCAATCTTGTAGCGGTGGGCTTTGTGGCAGAACCCTGGCATGGGAGGTGTAGCAGTGCGATTGATTGTATAACAAATTATAAGAACTTTTGTGACTTTAATTTTTTTTTGGTGAATAATTATGGGGGCAGTAGCGACGCAATGGCAACAGGTCAGGAGACCTGCCTACGGAAATCTTTCTATTTTGATTATGTGAGTGCAATGCTATCCCGGCAGGCCGCTGTCCGGTGTTTTCACCAACAGCCGAAGCTATGCTTTTAAAAGATGTTAGTGTAAGAAGTGGATGTCCTTGCTGTAGTTGGTCAAAAGACACAACGGCGGCTCACGGGAACAGATATGTAATTAGTAAAGAGAGGTTTAACACCAACAAAGGCACAATGAAAATTCTTTCATTTTTTTAAACATAGAATAAAAAGGTGAACATTAATTTTTCGCTGTAATCTTGTTACAACTTTTTAAAAAATAAATCTTTCACAGCAACTGTTAAGCGTTAGCAATCCGGCTGAGAAAGTTACTGTTCACCGTCCAGAAGACCTTTTAGCAACAGTATACACCTACCACCACCAGCACGGCAAATCCGCCGCACTGCCACCATCAACCAATAAAGGTGCACTGGCAGTTAATTGAGTGATCTATACTACATTCGCATTTCATTCGTTACTTATCCAAGATGGAAGTGTTATGTAAATGTTAGCGAACGCTGGCATAACGCTGGGATAAAAAAGAAGACAATAACAAAATAAGTAGCTGGTACAAAACATTCACTTTAAACTGAAGCATGATGGCATTACAAATGGAGACCTACCTCACCGGGAAAATAGGAAACATAGTTTACTTTAAAAGGAACGGCACTTACATAGCAAGGGCAATGCCTGTGAGCGTAAAAGTAGCTGCTGAAACAAAGCTCAGGGCCGGCAACTTCGGGCTGGCTTCTGCCTGTGGTAAAAGCCTGCGCCAGCAACTGGTGGCCGTGTTACCGGATGCAAAAGACCGGAACATGCAGCTAAGATTTTCCGGGGCCATTGCCAAATGGCCCGGCAATGAACCTGCAGCCAACCTGCAGCCAACGGATGCAGTGCCTTATGTATGCGGCTTCCAGTTTAATACTGCTACCGGCATTGCAGAAAGATGGCACCTGCCGCTTACAGTACAGCAACAAGTGGCAAACATGCTGACGCTCCAGATACCGGCTTTTACTCCAAAGCTGGCCATCACTGCACCGGCACATACGATAAGCATTACCTGCACCATTACAGTAGCCGGAAGCCTGCTGCAAACTGCCATGGCAACGGGCAATTACACCACCATACTGGAAATTCCTTATAACAATATTGCTATACCGGCACAGGTTATTAACCTGCCCGTTGCTTTGCCGCCGGGTGCATTGGTGGTTACGGCCATGAGCCTGCAGTATAAACTTGCCGGTGGTGCTTATTGCAGGGTGCCGGCATTTTTACCGGCATCGGTTATTGATGCCCGTTATTGCTGAGGGTATTTGTGCTGACTTGCGGAAAGCACCTGTCTCAAGACTGCTGCATGTACTTTTTTTGTCGCTGATAAGAATTCAATACGACTTCCCTGGCCGGTAGCTTTGCCGGAAACCTGCTTTCGTTTACCGAAGGTTTTTGTGAGAGGAAGGGTAGGTTGCATAAAATAGTTAGGGTGTTTTCACCCTAAAAAAATAATGAAAACACCCATTTTTTGGGGAAGCCCTGAAATGAATGATGCTGGTATATGTTTAATGATTATTTTAGTGATGAATATTTCCCGCTGTTTAAAATCCTTCTCACTGGCGCAGGTCTCCTGACCTGCTGCCTGTCGTCGCTCAGCCAACCATGCTTATTCTCACTGAATGAGATCTTATGCACCCTGCAACT
Organism: Ferruginibacter sp.; assembly: GCA_965247025.1. Lineage (GTDB taxonomy): Bacteria > Bacteroidota > Bacteroidia > Chitinophagales > Chitinophagaceae > Ferruginibacter. Next base: position 424,247 of record OZ252000.1, read on the forward strand.
TTTCATTTTACAAAAGCTATATTATTAGCTTTATAATGTAGCTTTTTTTTGGTATCTTAATGAGCCAAAACAAACCGGCATGAGCACAAAATATCGTTTCACAAATAAATCAGGCGTTTACTTTACTACTTCCACCACAGTTGGATGGCTGGATATTTTTACAAAAGATATTTATAGAGAAATTGTTTTAGAAAGTATTCGGTTTTGTCAGCGAAATCAGGGCCTGCAGGTGCATGCATGGGTATTAATGACCAATCACCTGCACATGATCTGTTCCTGCAAGGGCGCAAAAGACCCTGGATTAGTATTGAAGAATAGGAAAAGTTTTACTGCGGTAAAATTAATTGACAGCATTATTAACAATCCTAAAGAGAGCAGGCGTGAATACACGCTTAATTTATTAGAGGCAGAAGGAAAGAAAAGCAGCAGCAATTATCGGTTTAAATTGTGGTCCCATAAACAAAGTGACGGGAAAAACCATCCCATTTTGTTAGACAGCGATGTGATGTTTAATCAAAGATTAAACTATCTCCATTGGAACCCGGTTACAGCCGGTTTTGTATCAGCGCCGTGGCATTGGAGATTACAGCAGTGCTGCTGATTATATGACTGATCAAAAAGGGCTGCTGGATTTGGTGATGTTAGATTAAATTGTGGCATGCATTAGCGACAGCAGGCAGCAGGTTGGGAGACCTGCACCAGGGTGGTGCTGTTTCCTCCAATAATTATGTGAAGTAAGATGCCCTGGTTATAAGAAAGTATTTTTAATTTTAAAACTCCAAGGATGCAGTTGTTAAAAACACCAATGGCGGCAAAAAGTGCAGCTGTGTACCGGCTAAGTAAGTTTTACATGAGAATAACTGATATGCCTGAATAAATTTCTAACTGTTTAAATAAGTATTATGAAACCAGCTCTCCTTTTGGTAAGTTTATTTGTGTATGCTTCAACGGCCAGGGCACAAAATGTAGAAATTGAATCGAACAATACTTTTAACACCGCCAATCCAATGGTGGAAAACATTGCCAACGAGGGAGCAATAAGCGACAATGATCTAACCGATTATTTTGTAACCAGCCAAGCCATCAACGGTACGCTTACAGTAACCTTTACAGCGATCAACACCGGAACCTCAACCACCTATTTTGAAATTACCGGGTACGACAAAAGACGTGATGCAAGCCGTGTATTTGATAAGTATGTTTACCTGGCACCCGGTACAAGCCTGGAAAACTATTCATTTAAAGTATATGGCCTTGCACTGGATAGCATGTATATACAAACATTGTCAAACGGTGGATTATTTGGTTATAGTTTCAACTATAATGTTTCGGACATTCCACCAAAAGATGCAGAGCCAAATGATGATTACTTAACACCGGTACCATTAGGCTTCAACCAGCTAAAGAGCGGGCAGGTAAGCTACAGCTCCGACTTGTTTGTGCCAGATATAGGAAGTCCAAGGTATACAAGAGATAAATATGACTATTACCAAATAATTACACCTGCAAGCGGAAAAACAAATGTTTATTTACAGGTAAAAAGTAAAGAAAATAATACACGCCACAGTGTGTATTTATATGATACAAAAGGAAAATGGATTACTTACCTGAACCAGGAAGATGTTGTATATATAAACAGGAAAGAAATACTTTTTGACTCAACTGTTACGGATACATTATCGTTTAATGCTAACGCTAATGATACTTTTAACATTGAAATCTCTGCTGAAGAAGCCTGCATATATTCCATAGGGTTTAATGTTGCACAGCAAAGTTATGTTACAAGGGCTAATGGCAATTGGAACAACCCAGCATCGTGGCAAGGTGGTGTTGTACCTCCGCCAACTGCACAGGTTACCCTGCTGCACAATATTACTGTTACTGATAACAGAACTTGTTACTCTCTGCAACTAACCGGCCCGGGGGCACATCTTACTGTTTTACAAGGCATCAATTTTATTATTACACATTAGTGAAGCAGCCTGCTTTTTTAGCACCGTGGTCGGTGTCTCACCGGCCACTGCTCCGAAATTGTGTAAAGTCTCAGCATTTATAAAACCCAAACCATGTACTTAATACTTTTCCAAAAACTGAATTCAGCATGAATTTAAATGAATTGGGTTACAAAGGAGCATTGGATATTGATGCGGCACTTTATGAGAAACTTCAGATTTGTTTGAACTGCTTAAACATTCTCAAATTGTAAATTAACGCAGGTAGTGGCCGGTGAGGATAGCGGCCATGTATGCAGAATGCTATTCCGACATGCCTTGAAGCCTTTCTTATAATAAAACAAAAGAAATGAAATCTTACTTAGGACTTACCGTATTAGCTGCAGTTGTCACAACACTGGGCACTTTGTTAGCCTTATTTATCAAAGAGTTTTTATTAGTTCGTTATTTTGATGAGGTTCGAGAAACAAAGGCGCTAAAAAATATCTCAAAAAAATATAAAGATCCGATTCTCGTAGCAGGGTCCGAGCTAGCTCGTCGCATTGCTGAGATAATGCCATATCCTGAGTGGATCTCAAAGGGCTTTAAAAAAGAAGTATTGTTTAGTAAATCAGCTACCATGCAATCTATTAATTTTATCGATCCTTACTTTTTAAATTACAAGTTTCTGAGCACCCTGTACAGATTTTGTGCATTTTTTGGATGGTTAGAATTATACAGACAAGACATAACATTTCTCAACTCATATTCTAAACTTGAAAATGTCAAATCCAGTCTTATTGTTGAAAAGTTAAAGACTACTATAGCAGATGGAAATCTAAATACTGATAAAGACAGAAAAAATTGGAAGGATGTTTTAATTTTTAGAGAAGAACAACGCTCTATAGGTGAAGGGATGATTGAAAGTATAAACAATCAAAAAAATATTATTGGTTATGGGAAATTCCAAAATTTGATAGAAAATTTTGAAAATACACAAAAGCCCAATTTCTTACGTCCCGTAATAACCTTTTTTACAGATTTTCGTGTGGAAAAAGATTTTAGATTTGAAAGACTTGAACAATTAAGAATCTCTCTACATGAATTAGTAAAGTGTTTAGATGAGGATTATTATAAGGTTCACCTAATGGACCAGTAACTTATTTATTTTCATGGAGCTCCTTTCCAGCCATGTCTCCTCCCAAGCCTGTGCGTCAGCCAGGGGCGTCGTACGAACCGGAATTCTAGTCAACAAATCGTTTTGATAACGCCTCAAGCTCGGCTAATAGCTAATTGAGAGCGAGCTGGAATGTAAGGTTGACTCAATTATTTTACAAGTGAAAAAAAGTGAAAGATCTTGAAATAAAAATATTAGCTTTTGACAACTGGGCAGCCCCCTGGACCTTTTATGATTATGTGATGACTGACAAGGAAATTGCCTCTGCTCATTTGCAAATTTTTAGAGAAATATGGATCAGGGTCAGTGGCTATGAAATGTGGAACTTAAGCGACCTTAGCTTTGGATACAATGCTGCTTGTAAGTTTATAAAAGATAAGTACGACCTATCAGAAGACGCTGGTGCAGCCATTGCAAGAGTAATTTCCTACGATTAGAAATAAGGCTTCCGCCACACAGGCTAAGTGTACCAGCCCTGAGTCTAAGCGATACTAAAGCAATGAATTTGTGTAAGCTAATTTTTATAGTAGTAACAAATGGCAAAAGGACAGAGGCCAGCGCCTGCCTAAAAATAACTTTTTCGTTATTACGCCCTTGCAATAACGGATGCCCCCGTCTCGCCTGTCCGGATTTTTTCGGGAGTCTCTGACCAACGGAAACCTGATCTTCGCTTCTTGCTAAGGGAAAGCTGTTGGGCATTTAATACATGCTGCCTTCGAATTAATGCCGTTGGTCGGAGACCAGACCGGCGGCGCTCACGGGTGGAAGCGTTGACTTACAGATGGATGAGGGAACACACACAGCGGCGAAAATGGCAACAAGACTGCGTCCTGCACCTGTCTAAAAAAAGCTTTTTCATTATTACGCCTTGCTATCAAGGATGCCCCCGGCTGGTCTCCGACCAACGGGAACCTGATCTTCGCTGCTTGCTAAGTAAAAGTTGTTGGGCATTTAATTCAGGCTGCCTTCAAATCAATGCCGTTGGTCGGAGACCAGACGGCGGCGCTCACGGGTGGAAGCATTGACTTACAGATGAATGGATGAACACCCACGGCGGCGAAAAGTGCCAGGCATATCAACCTCATTAAATGATTATACTTAATGCAGTTGCGTATATTTAAGAATTGATTGTAATTAATAATTCATGCACTCAGAAGTTATAAGGACTGTTTCAGATTTTGTTTTTAAAGCAAAAGGCACTGACAGTGAAGGAACTATTGTTACCCCAGACAAGTTGACTGAACTAAATGGTAAGTTGACCAATCCACTTCCTAACTGGTTTATAGAGTTATATGCTGCATTTCCTCTTTCCGGTTCTCAGCTTGAATATCCTCAATACGAACCAGAAGACGACTATGATGGATGTGTTTCTTTAAAGTTAGCGACACCGCAGGATATTGTTGATGAAATGGAATTGTGCTATCCTGGTATTGCCATCAAAGGCTTAGGATATTTTTGTATTGCAGTTGACCTTACAGGTTCTGGTGACCAGTATTACACTACAAGCAACCAGGGTGAGAATCCTCCAGTCTTTCAGGTTTTTCATGATGTGAGTGATGAAGGAGAAGAAATTGAAAAACACGGAATGGAAAAGATTGCTGACACGTTTGCTGACTTTTTTGCAAAAGCTCGTTTGACAAATTATTAATACTCTGGTGCAGGTCTTCCGTCCTGCTGCCTGATGTTGCAGTGCCTGCACATCATCCTGCCTTGGTTCACGGTAGAAGGAACAACTCCACGAGAGGTGACACCTTTTCAAAAGGTGTCACCTCTGGCAAGAAATTTATAGGATGCCGGCAGTTTCCGTTGTGTAAGTTTAAGGCAAGGGTTTAAACACAGTGTTTTAAAAGTCTGTGTCTTTATGCCGTAACCGGCAGTTTTTAAATGTACTCCTGTAAAATACTTATCATCAGCAAAACCCCTATTTTTAGACCGCAGTTGATTACAGCAATTAACAGTGACTCTCAACAAAATTGAAGTTTAAACTATTTTAAAGATGAAAATAAAAAGAATTCTATCGCTTGCTTTTGTATGTTTTCTGGCTAAAGGTTTAACCGCACAAATTGATGTTCCTGGTGATAGTCTAAAAAATATGCTATGCCATAAGTGGGGCTTTAAGGCTATCATAATGGGTGGTCAACGATTAACCAATATGAATGAATCAGTAACTTATGAATTCTTAGTTGATGGAACATTTAAAAGGATATCCTCAAATAAAAAAGTGGAAAATGGAACTTGGATTTTTAAACTTGACCAAAAAATAATTTCTCTAAAAATTAAAAAAACAGTTTTACATATTGCATCATTGTCTGTTGATGAATTGATGGTGGCTCCTGGTGAAGGAATGAATGAAACAAAAAACGATTTTGGAATGGGAACAGTTCTGCAACCAATAGATTAAACTCCGCCCTTGTTTTGGTCTTCCCCGCCTGCGTTCGTGGCACACGAATGCAATTCCAAAATCAGTTTTACAACTCTAGAATCTTCATTGAGCGGAATACAAAGAAGTATTGTAATAAAAGCCCAACAAAGATCTTCTGCCCAATGGATGCCGGATAGAGCGAAGAGCCCCGTAACGCAGTGAAGGGCTTGCAGCGAACAGCTCCCGAGTCTGCAACACTAAACCCTACTCGGGACAGGCGGTACAAAAGCTGCAAAATGCTTTACTGCTGACAGCCCCAAATTGCTTATTTTAATAAAGCACTTCAGTCAACTCGTCCTTAAAACTACATGCTGTAGTTTAACAAAATGGATAACATTTATACAAATGATTAAACCGGCTTTTCAAAACGATTGATATTATATTCTCCTTTAAAATATTTCCATTATCAAACTATTCTTTTCCGGGTAATGGCATGATGATTGGGGAAAAATTTAACAAGATTTTGATTTCTACGCAGTTTAGTTGTTGGGGAGTATACATCGTCCTTTTAAAATAGCACATTATAAATCATGGACAATCAACCAAAATTTCCGGATCTCACAGATGCTGAACGAAAAGTTCTTGAAGATCTGATGCCCAATGAAATTGGAGAAATTATAACATCGGGCATTAAAAGGCGTCATTTTCTAAAACTTATCACTTTTACGGGTACGGGGTTAATTGCTGCACACTTGCTTGGTACGGAGCAATTGCTGGCTAGGGGTGTGCCTGCCGCAACACCGGCGCCTGCAGGCATTGAAAATGGTGTAGAGGTAGCTTTTAAAGTGAACGGCCAGGCGCAGAAGCTGATGGTGGATGCAAGAATGACCTTACTGGATACACTCCGTGAACGCCTGGAACTAACGGGTTCTAAAAAAGGATGCGATCATGGCCAGTGCGGAGCCTGCACCGTAATAGTTGACGGCCACCGGGTATTGTCATGCCTCACACTTGCGGCTACCTGCGATGACAAAGCCGTAACCACCATAGAAGGTCTTGCTGATAAAAATGAGCTGCATCCAATGCAGGCCTCATTTATTAAGCATGACGGATTTCAATGCGGTTATTGTACTCCGGGTCAAATCTGCTCTGCTGTGGCATTAATGAGTGAAGCAAAGAATGGTGAAGCCAGTTATGTGACAAACAATGTAAGGGAGACCAAAAAGAACCTGACATTGTCTGATGAGGAAATCCGGGAAAGAATGTCGGGGAATATTTGCCGCTGTGGTGCTTATCCAAACATTGGTTAACGCCATCCGTGAGGTGCATGGCGATAAAACAGTTGCACAGGTTTGGCAATTTGCGGACGATACTATTTGATTATCTAATAAAGCAAAAGCATCCATTATGAGATCGTTTAAATTTTCAAAGCCTGGTGATGCCAATACAGCGATTGGAATTGTTACTGCCAACTCCGGGGCAAAATATTTAGGCGGTGGTACCAACCTGCTCGACCTGATGAAGGAGGATGTGATGCATCCGTCAGAACTGGTGGATGTTACCCGGCTGAAGTTCAGTGATATTAAGGAAAACGAAAATGGTGTGTCCATTGGTGCTACTGCCACCAATGCTGCCACTGCCAACCATGATATTATCCGTCAGCATTATCCATTGCTGTCTATGGCAATTCTTGCCGGCGCCAGCGCCCAGATAAGAAATATGGCCACCAACGGGGGTAACCTGAACCAGCGTACCCGGTGCCCTTATTTTTATGATGTAAGTATGCCCTGCAATAAACGCATGCCAGGTTCTGGTTGTGGTGCCATCAAAGGAATGAACAGGAACCACGCTATTTTCGGCTGGTCTGATAAATGTGTTGCTGTATATCCCTCAGATATGGCGGTGGCACTTGCTGCCCTCGATGCAACAGTGCATGTGCAGGGTGGTAATGATGTAAAACGAACCATCGCTTTTACAGATTTCCATCGCCTGCCAGGCGATCATCCTGAAAAAGACAACAACCTTCAGCCGGGTGAATTCATCACTGCTATTGAGTTGCCCAAAAATAGTTTTGCCGACAAGTGTTACTACCTGAAAGTAAGGGAGCGTTCTTCTTACGCCTTCGCATTGATTTCAGTTGCGGCTGCCCTAACGGTGGATGGCAACCGCATACAGAAGGCCAGGATTGCACTGGGAGGCGTGGCACATAAACCGTGGCGTGCGCTGGTGGCCGAAAAATGGCTAACTGGTAAAGAAGCAACTGAGCCCAATTTTAAAGCGGCTGCTGCATTGGAATTAAAGGCTGCCAAACCACTGGAACACAACAAATTTAAAGTGGCCATGGCAGAAAAAGCCATTGCAAGAGCACTTCAAAATGCATTTGTTAATGAAGGGTACGGGCTTGCAGCCAGGATGGAAAGCTAATTTATTTCAACAGACAAATCTTTTGGATTATGAGTGAAACAGGTAAACCAATCAGCCGCATTGATGGCCGCTTGAAGGTGACAGGTAAAGCAACTTATGCTGCGGAATTCAACCAACCCAACATGGCGTATGCCTTCCCGGTGAGGGCAACTATTTCAAAAGGAAAAATTACGTCCATTGATGAAGCAGCAGCTAAAAAAGAGCCTGGTGTTATCAGTGTAATTACTTATAAAAATGCCACCAAACTACAACCACTGGATCCGCAGGCACAGATGAAAGCAGGTGCGGCATTTCTCGGCGAGTACCTACCGCCGTTACAGGATAATAAAGTGTTGTACTTCGGGCAGTTTATTGCAGTGGTGGTGGCTGAAAGTTATGAGCAGGCAAGGGCTGCGGCTTATAAATTGAAGATTGGTTATGCGGCAGAAAAGGCGGCAACGGATTTGAAGATTGAAAAAGCAAATAGCGTAAAGCCGAAAAAATTTATGAATGAGGAGGCGCAGGTTAATACCGGTAAAGCGGCCGCTCCTCTGGCAGCTTCAGCGCAACGGATGGAACATACCTACACCACACCTGCCGAACACCATCACCCGATGGAGCCGCATGCTACAGTGGCTGTTTGGGACAGCACAGAAAAATTGACTTTATATGATGCCACCCAGGGAGTTGGTATGACCAGCGGCATAGCTGCTTATTTTCTCGGACTACAACCAGAAAACGTCCGGGTGATTGCACCATTTGTGGGTGGGGGTTTTGGCAGTAAAGGTTTGTGGTTGCATACCCTTTTAGTGGCGATGGCTGCAAAGGCAGCAGGCCGGCCGGTAAAGCTTGCCCTTACCCGCCAGATGATGCAGACGAATGTTGGCCATCGTGCCGAAACTATTCAGCAGGTGGCACTTGGCACAACCGCAAACGGGAAATTAAATGTAATTCGTCACAGGAATACTTCTTATAACAACCTCACCCAGTTTTTTGAACCGAGTGGGATTCAAACACTCACATTGTATGAAGCTCCGCTTAGGGAAATAACCTATGACGTTTCAACACTCAACAGGGGCACACCTACTTTTATGCGTGCCCCGGGAGAAGCTCCGGGAACTTTTGCGCTGGAGTCGGCCATTGATGAAATGGCTTATCAATTAAAGATGGATCCGGTTGAATTCCGCATTATGAACCATGCCTCTAAAGATCCGATGAAAGGCTATGATTTTTCCAGTGATTTCCTCGTGGATTGTTATAAAACAGGTGCTGAAAAATTTGGTTGGTCTGCAAGGAGTATGGAACCCCGGAAAAATAAAAAAGGAAAGCTTTTTTTGGGACATGGCATGGCTACAGCTACTTATCCCGGTGGCAGGAGTGCAGCCAGTGTAAAGGTGCTGATGAAAAGCAATGGTGATGTAACATTGATGACTGCATCAATAGATATTGGAACCGGAACATATACTGTGCTTGCGCAAACAGCGAGTGATGCGTTGGGTGTGCCGGTGGAAAGAATTGACGTAAAAATTGGTGACTCCAGTTTACCGCCTTCGCCACTTGCCGGAGGTTCTCAAACAACTGCCAGTATTCACCCGGCAGCTTTAGAAGCCTGCAAATTACTGATCAAAGACCTGGTAAATATGGCTATAGCCGATCCCGGATCTAAACTAAACGGTCGTAAAGCAGAAGAGATCGGTTTTGGCGGCGGCAACCTTTTTCTTGTAAGTGATGAAAAGACACTGGACTCCTATGCAGACATCATGAAACGTGGCCAGCATACAGAAATGGAAGCCTGCGCCACCACGCTGCCGCTATCTGGTCCGGGGCTTACCATACCCAGTGCACGCTGCACCCCCACTGATATACCGGCAGAAGAAAACAGTGACGCTAAACGTTATTCATTCCATTCATTCGGGGCACAGTTTGCTGAAGTTTTGGTGGATGAAGACCTGGGTACGGTAAGGGTTACACGTTTTACCAGCGTGCAGGATGTTGGCCGGATCATGAATGAAAAGACGGCACGGTCACAGATCATTGGCGGTGTTATTTTCGGCATAGGCGCTGCATTAATGGAAGCTACAGCGTATGATAAGCGCTGGGGTAATCCTGTGGTGCGAACGCTGGCAGATTATCATGTTCCTGTACATCTTGATGTGCCACCCATTGATGTTCATTTTATCGGCGAGCCGGATCCTCATATCTCCTCTATCGGGGCCCGTGGCATTGGAGAAATTGGTATTACCGGTGTTGCTGCAGCTATTGCAAACGCAGTGTTTAATGCAACGGGCAAGCGTGTTAGAAGTTTGCCGCTAACGCCGGATAAGCTGATGTAGGATATTGATCGGTTCATTGCCGTAGTGTGTGTCCTCACTCACCACGAGGGATGGTTCGTGAAGGCACGAACCAAGGCAGAAGGTTTCCGATCAACATCAATTGTTCTGGCGTCAGTTCAGGCTCAAATAAGTCTCTGCTCATGGCGCAGGTCTCCTGACCTGCTGCCTGTCGTCGCTCAGTCAACCATACTTATTCCCACCGGATGAAATCTTAAGCACTCCACAACTTTTAAATTACATTAGCTATACCATTAGTTTAATGATATAGCGTTTTTTATTATCTTAATAATCCAAAACAACCGGATAAGTACAAAGTATCGTTTTTCAGATAACTCAGGTGTTTATTTTACTACTTCCACCACGGTTGGATGGCTGATATATTTACAAGAGATATTTATAGAGAAATTGTTTTAGAAAGTATTCGGTTTTGTCAGCGAAATCAGGGCCTGCGGGTGCATGCATGGGTTTTAATGACCAATCACCTGCACATGATCCATTCCTGCAAGGGCGCAAAAGACCCTGGATTAGTATTGAAGCACATGCAAAGTTTTACTGCGGTAAAATTAATTGACAGCATTAATAGTAATCCTAAAGAGAGCAGGCGTGAATACATACTTAATTTATTAGCGGCAGAAGGAAAGAAAAGTAGCAGCAATATCGGTTTAAATTGTGGTCCCGTAACCAAAGTGACGGGAAAAACCATCCCATTTTGTTAGACAGCGAGATGATGTTTAATCAAAGGTTGAACTATCTTCATTGGAAACCAGTTACTGCCGGTTTTGTATCAGAGCCGTGGCATTGGAAATGCAGCAGTGCTGCTGATTATATGATTGATCAAAAGGGGCCGCTGGATTTGGTGATGTTAGATTAAATTGTGGCATGCATTAGCGACACCAGGCAGCAGGTCGGGAGACCTGCGCCAGGGTGAGGGAAGACAACTGGCATCATGTAAAATAGCACTGGCAAACATGTTCATACACACTGGCAAACATGTTCATACACACTGGCAAACATGTTCATACACGCTGGCAAACATGTTCATACACGCTGGCAAACATGTTCATACACGCTGGCAAACATGTTCATACACGCTGGCAAACATGTTCATACACGCTGGCAAACATGTTCATACACACTGGCAAACATGTTCATACACACTGGCAAACATGTTCATACAGGCTGGCAAACATGTTCATACACGCTGGCAAACATGTTCATACACGCTGGCAAACATGTTCATACACGCTGGCAAACATGTTCATACACACTGGCAAACATGTTCATACACACTGGCAAACATGTTCATACAGGCTGGCAAACATGTTAATACCCACTGGCAAACATGTTCATACAGGCTGGCAAACATGTTCGTACGCACTGGCAAACATGTTCATATTGATGATAAACACAGCTTATTCAGTAGCGTAAAAGCACCTGTTAGGCTCTTTTCAGCGGTTTATTTTTCTGATATTAAACATTATTTCCAACGAATAAAAAACTTTTTCTTTCCGCCCTTGTTGGTCTTCTTGTTTTGATTATGTGAGCGCAATGCTATCCCGGCAGGCCGCTGTTCAGTGTTTTCACCAACAGCCGAAGCCAGGCTTTTAAAAGATGTGAGTTTCAGGAGTGGATGGTCATGCTGCCGTTGGTCATAAGACACAACGGCGGCTCACGGGGGTAATTAGGTAATTAGTAAAGAGAGGTTTGAATACCAACAAAGACACAAAATTAACAGCAGAACAGAGGCCTGGCGGACTTGTACCAGAGACATATAAGACTTGTGGCAAAAGCAAATAAGGAAAAGAAAAGGGCATTTAGGCATGAAGTTTTTGGGTGGGTGTTTTAACCCTAAAAAAAAGGTGAAAACACCCTTTTTTTGGAAAAGGGCCGAATGATTAGTGATGGTATATGTTTAATAATTATTTTAGTGATGAATATTTCCCGCCGTTTAAAAGCCTCATTTGATTGAAGCCAAATTTAATTAAAGTTTCTCCGTTGGTTTTACTATGGTAAGTGCAGCCCTGTGTGAATAGAAATTTACATAACCTGAAAGGAAGCAAGAAGAATATTTGCTGTCAATAGTTTATAATAAAATAGAATCAAAAGTAGTAATTTATATTAAACTATTTGTCGGGATGCAAATAGCTTATGAAACATTTAAGATGTATCTAAGCCGCTTTTTAATTTCAAAGTAGTAACTGTAAATCATTAGTGAAGGTCAAGGTATTTAGAGCTAAATTATTTCAACAAATTACTCATCAAATCAACTGTTTTTCAATGGAAAAATTTTTGACAGAAGTTAAAGGTGACCTAAAAGGGGTGGGAGTTCTTATTGCCCTTTTTGTAGAATTCCTAACTATAATAGTGACATTTCTAAATGCTTTTAAATCTATTTTTCCAGAAAGCCTCACTTGGCTAAGTTCTATGATGGGTTTTTTGTTTTTACTTTTACCCCTAGCAACGATCTGTACAGTTATAATTAAAAAGAAAAAGCAATCAGAATTTTATATAGGATCAATAGTTCCAAAATATTCTTCCAGACAAAGGAGAATTGCAAAAATAACTTTAATCGGATGCATTGTTTCCATATTTTGTATGATAACACTGTCTTTCATTTTCTTTAATCATGCACAAAATAAAATAGTGGATAAGACACCGATTAAGGTGATATTATCCAGTTTTCAAAATAATTCACAGGCGGATGAGTTTTCAATAACTTTAAGAAATTCACTAACTGGTGAGTTTTTAAAAAGAGAACTTACAAATGTAAAAGAGATTAAAAGAGAAAGTTATTTTGATATAGATAATGCACAAGTGCAAACGCTTGCACAAATATTTACTGAAAACCATGCAATGAAGGGCATATTTGCTTTTGGTGACTACTGGGAAAAAACGGCGGCGTTAGATTGCAATTTATTTATTTACCAATTGCCCCTAAGCATAAAAATACCCATGATTAATAGAAAAGATATTTTAATTTTTAAAACTCCAGATACAGTTAAAATAAAAGATATACAGGGGCAAACAGAATATGTAAGTGAGCTAATCATTGCGATTATTTATCAAAGACTTTCTAAGATTGATGAATCAAATAAAACAATTCTAAAATTGCTTTCTGAAAAGACATTGCGTAAATCTTTTCGGGTTGTATGTTATCGCATTTTAGCAGAGAATAGTGCCTGCGTAAGTAATTACGATAACATGAAAAAATATTTTTATGAAGCTAGCTTACTTGATCCCGAGGATAAATATATTAGCAGATACATTGAGGCTTTTAATTTTCGGGAAGACTCGTTGGAAGTCAAAGATTCTCTTTCTTTTTCTCTTTCTTCTTCTTCTTCTTTTAGAAGAGATAAGGTATTAAAAGATACGGGGCGTCAAACAAATACTCCTGCTGACTCTAGTTTTCTTCAGGTTCAGAAGCTTGCGCCAGGCACAAGTCTTAATCAAAATTTACAATATCAGCAAGGCAAAGTGAATTATCAATTAGATACCGCCAAAATTAGTTTGAAAACAATCCCTGAAGATATCAAAATGACTGCATCAAATTACAGTGGGTCGGATTATAAAACCCAAATGTCATGCCTCTCAATTGAAGGTGATTTATTTGAAGATAAAATGTCTATAAACTTAAACTCCGCTACTCAATCTTGTATAAAAACAATCACTCTTGCTTTTTTTTCTGATTTAAATATGCCACCGTTCTTAGAAGTAAAATTGAATAATTTTGACGGAATAACGCTAGAAATTCCTTATGATTTTCTAACACGGTCGGCTTATGCAAGGCAAATATTTAATAAGAAATTATCACGTGTATTTCTTTATGGAAAATTAGAGTTTGATGACCAGTACAATTTACCGGATGAATACATTGCAACTTTTATCAAATAATGTTATCGATTTTATAGCTGGCTGAAAGATATGTGGAAGGAGAAGGAGATCATTAAAAGAATAAAACTTTAAGTAAAGTGTATAAGATTGCAGTAGATCGGGTGCGGTTGCTCTCGTTGAAGAGGAGTAGAATGCAAATTTGCCGGACCGGCTTCAATGATTTTGTAACGCCTGTAAATGGAAGGAAAGCTGAGTTATAAAACCAGCCCGTTTAAAGCACCACAAATTACGCTGGGTACCGCAATTTTTTTTTGTTTTCCCTGCATAAAGGCATTGCCCATGCTTAAAAAAATACAGGCAGCACCCTTATCAAAAGATTTGGTGTACCTGAGTATTTCAATTGATAAAAATGCAACAGGCTGGCAAACAGCCGAACAAAAACTCAGTATTCCCTGGCGTTCTCTTTTAGCTGATGAGCTTACTGTTGATCATTATAATGTGAAGGATGTGCCCAATTATATTGTGACAGATAAAACTGGAACTATTGTAAGCAGGGGTGTGTCTTTGGGTAACTTATATGCTAAACTAAAGGAGCTGCAGCAGTAATTCCATTCAAACAGTAACCTGCATTTAGACAGCTTGTTGCTGTTTGTTATTCTATTTTTGATAACTATTTTGCCATGACTGCTTAAGTAAAGTACATTACTAACCACGCAAGCCCAGGGCAAGTGAACTATGGCTTTGCATTTTATTTTGTATGTTTGTTTTGCCGGAGGCACGCCACATAAGAAACAGAGCCACCGGCTCCCGAAACAGACTAAGCGATTGGTCTGTTTTGCTTTTACAGATAGATACTTAACTATTTGAAAACTGGCCTCTTTAAAGCCCGGTTAATGTTTTTAACAACCAGGTATAGGCTGCGGTAGTAATGCTAAGGCCGGGTCAGTTTTTTTTATCTCTCTTGTTTACCAACAAGTGTCTGGGTCAGAACTTAATTAAAATAGAGGATAGTCCTTTTCTTTAGATTCTCGAGGTACTTCTTCAATCAATTTGGATTCACAATCTTTCAGGCATTCCTCTGCTAGCTCAAGTTCATATTCGTCACACTCAATCCACAATGTTTTATTGCTAATGCTCTTATTAAACCATCAACCGAACACCTATATAAATCTTTTAGTTTTTCTCGATAGATGGCTTCAGAGTCATCATCAAAATATTCCATTTCCAGATCAATAACTCTAAAACATGTTGCCCCTGATACTCTATAAACAATCCAACCATTATTTCTCAAATGTGCATCCCTGATTGCATCTTTATTTGTGTCTTTGTGGAAAGCCCTTCCATCACATTCAATCACTATATTAAAATACGGATTTGCAAAATCTACCCAAAAGCTGTCTATAGGATATTGAGGGTATAAAGGCATTTTTCCAAACAGTCTGATTGCTTGCCAGGTTGTTCTTTCAATTGGTGACATAAGGCTTTCAAAATCAATATCCTTTGAGTAAGGGTCACTCCATTGATTGTATGCTGATGCTACACATATTTCTCCAATGCGTTCGTCATAATGTTTTTTAATTAGTTCGTAAGGAATTTTCATTAAAGCTATCAATTCGGAGCTCTGAAGTTACAAATCTTGAGACTTAAATGGTGAATCACTTTTTCGTTTTTTTCTTCTCTTATATGCCTCCTGTAAATGACTAATTATCAAATAAACCTTATATTTAACACTGCCGCTAATTGTGGCAAGCTACAAATTGGTAGCAATATTTTACACTCCAAAAATTAAAACAACTTTTAAATATGAGACACCTTTTTATAATTTATTTTGGACTATTTACACTTACATCGTGTGGAGACTCACCTAAAGAAAAACCTGAAAAACCAACGGACACAGTAACTTCAAAGGCTGACACAACTTTACCTTCAAATTTGACTTTTAAAATCCTAAAGGAAAGTATAAACGAATCTATCAACAAGTGCAACTTGGATATAGAACTAAATAGAAAAGTAAGTGAACAAGAGTTAACAAATCTTGCAAACAAGCTTCGTGGTACAAGAACTAAGTACAAAAAGGTTTGGATTTTTTACACCTTGCCAAATATGAAAGTTGGTTTAGGTGCTTGGGCAACAACCCATTTTACACCAGCTTTAGAAGTTAAAATACTTCGTTCAACAGCCAATGAAGAAAGTAACACCAATGATATTGCTAAGAGTGTTGAAGGAAAGGAAATTGGTAGATGGTATGAGCAACAAACTACATCAGCGACTTACTTATATTATGAAAAAGATAACCAATTTTTTATGAAGACAATTTTTAAAGATGGTACCTCTATGGAAGCTAAGATAAATCAAAAGAAAGTTAGCAATGGTCTACAATTGACAGACCCGGAAGATACACACAGTGAATACTATATTATTTCTAAAAATGGAGAACTTGAATTTTATAATAAGGACAACAAAAAATTTGCAACAGCAAGATGACAAAGTAATACAACAGCATCAGGCTTGGCATTAATAAGGTTTAACGAAACGTTCAGCACAATGCAATTATCAACATTAGGTATTGGGCCGACAAAATGCTAAACCCCCATATCCCCAAGACCTTTTGTTGGATGTCACTTTTTAACGACATTCTTTTCTATTTTTAATTTTTTAAAGGTATTCAGTATGAACAGATATTTGCTACCATTTCTATTTCTATTTTCTTTAAATACATTTGCTCAACAGACAAATATTGCGATTGAAGGTTTTTTTGTTTTTAAAATAGGTGATACAATTACTCATGTAAATAACTATGGTTATGACTTTAGAGAAATATTTATCGACAATGAGTATAATCTGTCTGAGAAAAATCAATCGCAAAAGCGCAAAAACCAAATGTCCTAAAAAAAAAAACAAAATGTCCTAAAAATAACCGTTGCCTAACAACGCCTTAAATACCTCTTAAGCCTCTCTTAATCAATACCCAAGTTCACCTATATTTGCGATGCGAATCAGTTATCAGTCATCACCAGGCTTGTATTCTCAAAAATACGGCCCGGATAGCGCAGTATTCTTACTACGCAGGCTGATAACTGATTCGCATCTTTACCATCCTTCCGGGCCACTTTTTAATTAAATATCAAAGTTGGCTGTCAACATCTCCCACTTCTTTTTGATATACCCTGCCTTAGCATTTACACTTACACCCTGTTCAAAACACCTGCTTTTCCAACCGTTTGCTTTGCTGTATTTACTCAATACATCGGATGGGTAAGAAGACAACAGAAACTTGCCCTTAATGCCTGCCAATGCCTCCAGCAACCCTTTAAAATCTTCCTCACTGTAACCGTCATAGTGTCCACAGTTTGAGTTAAAGTAAGGAGGGTCGCAATAGAACAACGTATTAACCGTGTCCCGGCTCTTTATGATGTACAGGGCATCAGCACATTCCAGCTGCACATTTTGCAGCCGTATGGCATAAGCCTCTGTAAACTCATTACGTTTATTGGTGATCTTGGTGGTAGTGGTCTGCTTGCCTTTATCATAACCCCAATTGCCATCCAGCTGGGCACAAAAGCTTTGAGTGCTTAACACCCACACCGCCCAGGCTCTTTTCACTTCGTCAAACAAGTGGGGAGATTCATAAACCACAACAGCATCCCGGTGGAGCCACCGGCTGTGCAAAGTAACGGATACCATCTTTTCAAGTTCAATAAAGCGGTTCTTAAGCACGTGGTAAAAGTTAATCAACTCCTTATTCGTGTCATTCAGCACCTCAATTTCGCTTTGAGGTTTGGAAAAGAAGATAGCTGCACCACCGCAAAACATTTCACAGTAAAGGGTATGTGGTACAGATTCAATAATCGGCACTATGTGCCTGGCTAATTTTTGTTTGCCACCGTAATAGCTAATCGGTGTGGTCATTAACTGTTTCATATTTTGAGATTGATAATTGAATATCTGTATGCTTGTACTCTCAAAATGAGGCCCCTGTAGAAACAGGGGCCGTTGTAACCAAAACTAACTGCTATGAGAAATCTTTAAAATATCACTTTCATTCTTAGCCGTTGCGGCTTATTTGTTGAATCAATAACCGGTGGGTCTGTTGGCCCGCCACCACCGTCGCTTAAACCATCATCATACATTATTTTCCCCTGCCAGGCTGGTATTTCAACAAAGTCGCTGTATGATGTACCAGTAACATAATCCTTACGCTTAAAGCCATCAAAACGAACCGTGACAGCCACATCGCTTGCATTGTACTCTAACCGGTGACCAGTTGAAATATTGGTAACGGCTGAATGAAGATCAAGCCCGCTGCTATCCTTCCATTGGCTAAAGTTTACAAAGTCACCAGGCTGCATAAAAACATAAGCAGCGCCAAGGGTAACGGCATAATACCATCCATAGTTTTTTGAAGTGGTAAAATTGTAACGGTTATAATCAACAGTTCCAATATTGTGCAAACTCTGATTGCCAGTTGATGATACAGGCTCATAAGCAGAAGATAAATCTTCGTTCACATGCACATAACTCACAATATCGCCAATGGTAAAAAATGAATTATAATGCATCATAAAATTGCCGGATGTATTGGCAGTGTGCTTACTCCTTGCCCAGGTGGAAGACAGGTAACACAGGTTGTTGGAAACATTCACATTGTAAGGGTCATTCAGGTGAATACCCTTTTTATTGGCCCAGCCAATTACGTTACCAATTATGTCAATACCAGCGCCATTTTGATCTACATAAGTACCCTCAGCATGTGCAGGCTTATTGCTGCCTTTCCGTGCATCGCCTGCATGCAAAATAACATTGCCTTGTATGGTGCGGCCATACCTGGTTAAGTCGTTTTGTCCTGCTGTATAGATACCGCCGCCATCATCACAAATATTGCAATAGTTGTCTATAAAATTACTATCGACATGTACGCTGTTCCCTTGAAAATCAATAGCAGAATAAGCCGTATTTTCTATCCTGTTGTGGCTTACCAATGCAAGCGAATCGCAGTGTATATACATGGCCTTATGGTCTGCATTATCAAAAAAAGAACCCATCCCGGCAAACGCACCAGTATTATTAACCCAGTTGCCTCTTATAACGTAATTGCCTGCATGCCTGGCTGAAATATCAATGCCATTACACATGCTGTTATCAAAATCATTATCCAGCACCGTTACATTGCTGGTGTTCCAAAGAAATATTCCTTTAGCACCGCTATTAAGTCCCTGGCAATTTATAATTGAAATATTGCTGGCATCGCTGGCAAATATGGAAGCCATGCCTGCTCCCTCAAAAATCAAATTACTGATGTTAACATTGTTCCTGCTATTGATATTCAGCAGCGTATCAACACTGGCAATTTTTACAACATAATCAGCAGGCGAAGCCGTGCCAAAAAACATATCAAGCTTTTTATTTGTGCTGTCAAAATACCACTCCGAAAACTTATCCAGTGTATTCCTGTGCCGCTGCACAAACAGCCCTGCACCAGCACCGTCCGGCGTAAAGTTGGCAGGTACGGCACTGCCATTACTCATTGGGTTTATAGTGGCAGTAGCTGAAACATAAGTTAACACTGCACCAGCTTGCCCGGTAATCCTTAAGCGGTGCTTAAGATATGCGGCCTTTACCATCAGCAATTCACCGCCAACCCAATTAGAGCCACTTAAAGCAGCTGCCGTTACTGTCTGTCCGCTAAAGGCGCTGTATGTAATGTAGCCGGAGCCATCATCAACATTTGGTGTTCTGCCAACCTCTACAGGCCCGCCATTAAGCGTTACCAGGTTAACTTTGTTTTTCACATTTGCCAAAGCACTGCTTTGCCAAACTCCGCTACCTAAATTCACCCAGCCGCTTACTGTAGTAAAGCCGCTTACAATTGCTTTGCCGCTGCCGTAGCTTGTAACACTGATAAAGGCACGGTTAAAAACAAGTGAACCATAATAGGTACCGCCGCCCTTCAGCTGTATAATATCACCACCTGCAAACGTAAAGCTGTTGGCTTTAGCCATTGTTTTCCAGGGCAATAATATTGTACCGGGATTGGCATCATTGCCATTGCCATCAAAAGTATTATCAATGCAATAGTTTGTTGCCAACAACTGCAACGGTAAAAAAAGGAACATTAAAATACGCTTCATTAGTTAGGGGTTTGTAGTGATAAAACAAGCTTTGTGCTGTTGAGCAAAGCTTTTATTTTGTCAAAATAGGCCGGGTCGATAATGAAATTATTATCCCCGTCTATTTTAATATCCTTGCTGAATTTATAAGCAGGCCAATCATTAATCACATCAGATAAACCATTGTGATCTTTCCTTAAAACAGCCAGCAAATCAACAACTTTTTGCACGCTGTCCCGGACTACAAAAATTAGACTATCACTTTTTTTAAGGCTGGTGTATAAAAATTTAATGCTGTCAGTTTTCTTAGCAGACACATCCAGCAGGTTTTTAATATTCAGCGCCGCCGTGTCGCCTCTTTTCACGGCTGTTATTGCCAGCGCCTTCAGGTTTTTAATATCAAGCTTTGCGCTGTCTAAAGGGCTCAATACCTGTGCTTGTGCGCCAAGCGTAGCGGCTGCAATCAGCAGCATCATTAATAATTTTTTCATGTTATAGTTTATTTTTTATTCCAGTTTTGCACACTCATACCATACTGACGAATCATCTCGTTCACCACAATTGGATGCATGGATGCTATCATAAAAAACCAGTCGTACTGGCCCATTACATTCCCGGTTGGATTATCTTCTATTACTCCGGTTGCAGGATCAACAAATGTTTTATTATCAGCCACTGCTTCTATCTCATAGGGATCAAAAGTGTTACTCAATTCTTTACCGTATGAGCCTAAAGTGTCAGCATAGTATCTAACTCCCCATCTTACACTCACTTGTTTTATACTTTGTTCAAAAGTCATTCTAATACATATTGCCTTCCTTTTAAGGATAGTATTATTTATAACCAAATCAGGGATTTCAAGCGTGATCGGAGTTGTTATGTAAAGAATTACAGTGTAATGAATTGAAGTGTCTGTTTGTGCTTTGCAAAAAAGACTAACAACTACAAGAATGAGAACCAAAAGCTTTTTCATGATGTTTTTATATTTAATTTTAAAAAGTTGCTATTGTTGCTTTCCTCCATGTGTTTGTTGCAATACAAACAAAAATACCTGTTGAAGTTATTCTTACATCTCCTGTAGTTCCTGTTGATGTAGCTGTAGCAGGAGCAGTATTTAAAGATGATAATCTGAAGCCTGTAGACTGTATGGCTCCATTTACTTCAAGTTTTTGTGTGGGATTATTCATTCCAATGCCAACTAAACCATTACCACTGGAATTATTAATGCCGTAGATTAAATTCGCTACATTTATTTGATTAGACCCTGTTGTGCTTGGAAATTGAACTCCATTTCCAATAGCTATATTATTATCTCCCTGAGTTTGATTACCAGCAGCCAAATAACCCAAATAAACATTATTACTACCGTACGTTTGCTGGTATCCGGCAAGCGCTCCTAAAAGAGTATTTCCTGTTATAAAGTAGCCAGTAAAACTTTGCCCGGCTTGAACGCCAATACCCGTATTGTAAGTTGAAAAACCCCCGCTTATAGCTGCTGTCAAAGCAAGCTTTCCTATTGCTACAGTATTATCAGACCCTCCATGTGTTGTAAGTGAATTAAAAATACTGTTGTTGCTCCCTGATGTAACAAATGTATTTGAAGCAGAAGCAGCATCTGTAATGCCATAACCTGCCACTGTTGTCGGTTTAGAAGTGAGCGAAGCAAATGCATGTGTGTGGCTTGTGGTTGCTGCGTCTGTAATGCCATACCCTGAAACTGTTGTTGGCTTAGAAGTAATCGAAGCAAATGTATGTGTATGGCTTGCTGTTGCATAACCTGACAAATCCGGTACCGCTGGCAATGCTTCTTGTATTTGTGCAGGCGTTGCCACCAGCGGCACCGCAGGCGCAAACGTAAAATAAAACCTGTGTACAACGCTATTTTCAAGGTCACTGTTGTCAACATTAAACTGATAACCTAAACCAGTATAAAGCCCGGCCTCAGCTGTAATATTATTTGCGTAAAAACTCGTAGTCATATCAACAGTAACATCATTCCACAAATCATGGAGTGTTACTTTTATACCAGGCAAAAGCGGCATTGTCATGCGTGGACTTAGTAAATAGCTGTGCCCGTCATCATAAGAGGATACATTAACCTGTAAAAAAACAGTGTCAATTTTATTGGGCAAGCCTTTGCGCCGCTGAGTAACCATTCGCTGGCCTGATGTGGAAAGCACAGTAGTTATTGGGTAGCCACTTTCAAAACTTTCAATCAGCCCATCATCACCATCCTGCTCATTGGTATAACCCCTGTTATAGTTTATGCCGGTTGCATTTAACAGGTTTGAGTTGCCGCCGCCGAGATCATCATAAAGCGCAATATAAAAACTGCCGCTATACCTCAGCAGCGTATCAGTGTAGTTAATTTTATTCGTGTCGGTTATTGGCCTCACAGATATTGCATCACCTTCGTCGTTTACATTAAAGCCCGCAAAATTTAAATTTGGCCTGAATGGTAACGGACTGTAATTATCATTAATAATCAGGCCACCGCCAACATACGCAGCAATGCTATCCGGGTCAATGCCAACATAGACAACACCATCAATAGTAACAGCCTTTAGCCCACCACGAAATTTGGTTGGCAAAAAACTGCCAATCAAATCCTTCGTTGCCTTTTCAGTCATCAGCTTATCAGTATGGCTGCTGGCTGCTGATGTGTCTTCTGTAATGCCGGTTATCTTTTTACCTGCAACTTTCAAAGTCTTCAAAACAAGATCATCCAGTTGCGTTACTTTTTGCGCTTTCAACAAAACAGCACAGCAGGTAAAGGCAACTATAAAAGCAATTTTTCTTTTCATATTAATTTAAATTTTTTGCAGGTAAATGGTAAAAGAACAGGTAGTGCCATCGCTTACATCGTTCACATAAAAAACTATCTGGTTATCTGCACCATCTGCAATTATTGTTACATCGTAAGCCTGCTTTGCAGTAGTTAATTCAGTTTCATCCAGGTAAGCAACTGCATCGCTTAAGCTGCCAATGTTAAAGCTGCTGGCACCTTCATTATTCTTGCCGTAAATCCGGTATGTCGCATAACCATCGGGTATAATAAATACTTCAGCAACGCCGGTAAATTCAAATGCCACCGGTGCCACGGTTGCACCTAAATACACATCCAGCCCCTCTATATCAGCTGCCGGTATGCGCTGCCCTTTTAACCAGCATGCATCTATCCATTGTGCAAACTGCGTTGCCAGTGGTTTGGCACGGCTTACAAACCATGTCTTAATTGTATCAGCTGTCAGGTATACCGGCATCTTTAATTTTTAAATTTTTTATCCAATAAAACGAATGAACAAAACCACTTTAAAGGGTTGCAGATTATTGTGCGCTGCACCACCGCCGATGTTTACTCTCAGCACATCGGTCTTATTACCACTGCCATTTCCTTCCGTATCCCCGCTATACAATACTTTGGCATTAGCAGAGCCGTCACTTCCTTGGTTTTCATAGTGAATACTGCCAGCCAGCTCCGGTATTTCACCAACAGAAAGCGTATGCGTTTTTTCACCACCAATTTTTCCAACAGCATCAAATTCCGTTTGGCCCTCATCCAGCACCACCGGCACCCGGCCTTTCCAATCATCATCCGGCACCGGCTCCCAGCCTGCTGGTATCTCACTGGCGGGCCTTCCCCAAAATAACCAGCTGCCATATTGTGTTGCACCATCCGCTGTATAGCCTATCAGTGGCGCAAGCATTTTTTCTACTTTATCCAGCCTGGCTAATACGCCATTCTCCGGCACACTTCTTTTAATATCGGCATACAGCACGCTGTCAGGCCCGGTACCAAATACCACTTTCCTGGCATGGTAATAATCATTTACAGCACCGCCGAAAAAAGCCCGCTGTGTGGCAGTGTCTGTAACTATTACAGATGGCTGCAATGGCCCGCCTTCAAAGGGCAATACTTCGCCATTAATTACCATCAGCCCGTTACCCACATTGCCACCGGCTTCCAGGCAGCCATCCAGTATAAAGTTTCTGCCGCCTAACAGCGTTGCCAGCTGTGCATTGTTAGCCATATCCTGTAACCATTGAAAGGTTTCAGTACTTGCAGGCCAGCCCTGCGGAATATTAAAATCAAGTGCGTTCATATTCTTACTATGTTATAGTTTTTACCAGCCAGTTTATATTCATCTGCCAGGCTTACCAGGTAATCCATTTCGGGTTGCGTTAGTACAATATCAGCAGGCAGGTGAATGGTAAAATCTATCCCGCTGTCATCATATTGATCATTAGTGTAAAAGAACCTGGTAACCGAAAAGTCCACATCTCTTAAATCTTCCTCCGGCCAAAAAAATATCCGGCGTAACCCTTCAAAATCGGTGATGTAAATCCGTTTGTTAAGCACATCAAAAGCATCGTTTAATACCTTTTCAAACAAACAGACTTGCCCGTTATGTTGCAGCCTGTAAAGTTTTGCCTTAGCGAAAACAACAAACTCATTGTACAGCTGCCGCACCGGCCATGTTGCCGAACTGGTAAGTATTGCCCACCGGTTTTTCCGTAAATAATGCGGCGTAAGCCATTTAATAAGCCGCTGCAACAACAGGTTAAACATGCCTTATGTAATTGAATATTAAGCCCAGCGTTTCATATTTTATATAACCAGGCTCCGGTATAAATGAGTTGTTGATATTGGTGTAAGCACCGGCACCAGTTTTCTTTTGCAGGTTATGTATAAACACACCACGGCTGCTTACACCATAGGCACTTTGCAACACATCCACAAAGGCAGCATTACTGAATTCGCCATTAAAATCAAGCTGCAACAAATAAGCATCAGCAGCCAGTTCTAAAGGTTTGCCACCAATGCCATCCAGCCTGTTACCAGCTGCATCTAACAGCAATGGATTATAATAAACATCCACCAGGCCTTTCACTGTATCAGCCGCCCGGTTGTAAATCAATACCACATTACCGGCATCTTTAAACCTTTCCACATAAGCCGTAAATGCCAGCTCTACCAACTCCGGTACCTGGGTTAATTTGCCGTCACCGTCAACGCCTGCAATTTTCATCAGCAGTACACGAACGCCATCCACCGTAGCTTCATTTACCGCCACATACTTTACCAGCATGCTGTCTTCAATTTGCTGTGCGGTGGCACCGGTATTGTCAAACTTGAAACTCTCCGGCAGTAAATCAAACCCGTACTGGAATTTTAGGGCCGTGGTACGGTACCACCTTAAGTTGTGCGGCGTTAATGCATCAATGATGGCGGTGATCAATGCTTTAAAACTATCCAGTACATTTTCAAAACTCCAGATGCAATAGGCTACAGAAAAAAACAGGATGCGCCACACCGCCACCTTGCTGGTATTATTGAACATGCCTAACATCTCATCATTGCCGGCGGCTGTAGCCTGCCTGATGCCTTCGTTTTTTTGTTCGTCAAAAATTGTCTGTATGCTTCTTGCCATATTGCTTTTTTCTAAGTACTAAATACTCCCGTTCTAAATATCTAACTCACCACAAAATCTTCCTCTATAATCCAGTAATCAATCCCGTCTAAAATTTCTGCCTGCACCTCATCAACACTTGCAGGATATAAACCGGTATCGCTATAAACAGCTTCCGCTTTTTGATCTTCTATCCAGGTTTCCGGTATGCTTATTAAAGTACCTGGTTCAATTATATCGGTAATACTCAGCAGGTCATTTAAAGCGGCGATATCAAACACCCGGAGAGCATTACCGCAATACTGCATGGCAACATCAATCAGGCATTGCCCTTCACCTATTTCAATAATTCGCTTCATAACTTAAATTGCCGGTTTGTTCATCAAAGCCAATTTTTTTTACCAACATGCCGTCTTTTGTAAACTCACTTTTTATTTCAGCCAGCAGTCCGTCAACCTCACTGTCGTTTATAAAGTTTTCAATACCAACCCCAACAGTGGGAGACTCTTTTAAATCTCCTTTTTGCGCCACCAGTAAATGTTCCTGGTGCTGAAAGTCACTGAACCCGATAACCAAATCGTTATCCTTTATCATCACATCGCCGCTGCTGTCTGTTAATAAATCTTTCATGATATTTTTCCTGTTGTTGAAGTCCCCGAAACTGGTGTAGTACCCGCCATCAATCCATATCCTGGTACATTCAGTTCACCGTTTTCTTTAAAGTGAGTAATGATAATATCTGCAACACCTTTCCAAAATTCAAGGCGGGCCGCTTCTAAATCTTCCGGGGCTATTTCCACATCATTTTGTGCCGCCGCCCGGTTGTATAAATCATTCCCTAAAATGTCCTTGTCTAATGCCATTACTTTAAAATATTATTCACTTTTTCCAATGCCTCCTGTAGTTTAATTCTGTCAGGATTCCGGCCCTCAATCACCACAATATTTTGCACAGCCTCAATCAATAATGTCAGTGCCTGCTTTAATGTATCATCATCTTTTTTTATCAGAAAGCCATCCGTAACACGAAAAGAAACACCAGCTATTTCCAACAAATAATCATCAACCTCACTCACCATCGATACAAAATAATTTCCCTGCTGTCCTAACTTTTGTATCAACACCCAGCTGCCAACAATGGGAAAAACTTTCAATCCTTTTTGCCCGGATTTAATATTCGCCTGTAACCGCACTTCGCCTATTTCCAAATCATTTATATCCACATCACAAACCGCCTTATCCTTATCCACATTTACCACCAGTCCCATCATTACCTGGTCGCCCGGATTGGTGATGTTTTTAATGGCCGTAACTAAGTGTTTTGCTTGCTGCATTTATAAACTGATGTCAATTTCATTTTTTCGCCTGGCGCCACCGGTGCCGAATGTGGTGGTAACCGTTCCGATATATCCCCTGCCTTCACGGCCATATTGTTTGTCTGTCAGCAAGGCGATATCTCCGGGTTGTGCTGCCGGTACCAGGAATGTCTCAAAGCCGCCACGGTACCCTGTAACCTGCTTTTGTAATTCTTCAGTAGCCAGCTGTTTTAATTGTGCCTGGCTGTGATCACCAGAATAATACATTGTTCTTTCCTGGTCTTTTTTATTACCAAAACTGAATTCCTCTTTTGTGCCATCCGGTTTAATGTTCACAACTTTTACAAAGTATTGCTGCACCTCACTTACATCATATTTCAGGTCATCCACACTCACCGTATTGCGGTTCAGTTCAAACTTTGTCCTGTTCTTTTGCAGCCCGTATTGCAGGCCGCAATACAATATTTTTTTACCATCAATGGTTGTCAGGTAACTGTTGAAGATTGGGTAAACATCCACCAGCTGCTGTAGCACCTGCACACCGTTGGCGTTGTCTATCACAAAATTTGTAACGGTGAGTTCCGGCATGTTTGCGTATAGTTCAACCCTTATTCCTGTAGCATCAAAAAAACCGGAAAGCAGATAATTTAAAATGTCTTTTACGCTGTTCTTTTTAAAGCTTTTTTTAAAATAGATCTTCCTCAACAAATACAACTCATCTTCCAGTTCCAGTTCCAGCGGCTGCTTTTGGTTGATACGTGAAATGTAACCTTCAAACTCCCGTTTGTTATTATCATTATAACCAAGGTCAATGGTTATTTTATCACCGGTCTTAATCGTGTCAATGAGCTTTATTCTTTCCAGCAATTCATTGTTTCGCTTCAATACAGAAAGCGGCAGTTGAAGCCTGGCAGTCTGTATAATTTGATGAATGCTTTTTTTTATCTCTACACCATGCAGCCCACGCAACCGGTATTTTCCGGCAATGTCAATGTTGCATGATTGTCTTACGTACATGGTTAAATCAGTTCTAATTCAAAATCAATATTGCTACGGCCATCAAATTGTATCACCTCTACGCTTTCACTGCCTTCTGCATCCAAAACAGAAATATTTGTTAGTACCAGGTTATTTCTATCCTGGATAAAATAGTCGGTTAAGGCACACTTAAGTGTTACTAAATCATCCTTTTTCCAAAGCTTCACCATGTCCCTTATTTTGCCACCCGGCCATGTGCCGTTATCACCTACCAGCGTGGCTATAACAGTGATGTTATAAGGCTTTGTAAATACTTTTTCAAACACGGTACCCACATCTACTATATCAGTTTCCACTATTGCTTTTTCTCCGGAGATGATCACCAGGGCGTTGGGTATCTCTACGCCATCAATGGTTGCCGGTAAAAATTCATATTGGCCTAAACTTTCATCGGTGTATTTCTTAATCGGTGTCCCGGTATCATTGCGCTGATCCAGCTTACTGCCATTATAATGAAAGCCGGTGGCAATCATGCTGTGTGCCTTTCCCGGGTTTGCACCAGGAAAGGGAATACCCTTTGGGCCGAATGCTTTTGCCAGTATGTCTAACACGTTTACTATTGCCATGCTTAAGAATTTAATTGAGCCTTACCGTTTACAGAATTTAAAGCCATTAAAATTTCCTCAACAATCTGCCGCCCGGCTTCCTTAGCACCGGTTTGCAGGTTGGTGGTATGTACCACAATCTGGTCTTGTAATTTGTGAATGGTGAGGTGTATGGTTGTGGGCCTGTTACCGCCGCCGCTGATGTTGCTTGCCATAGCACCACTGGTTTTGCTATGCTTATCCTTTTTACCGGCATGTTCAGCTGCTGCCTGTTCGCCTGGTGTCATGGTAACCTTTACCGGAGTACTAACAGCATCGCTTACAGCAGCCTGCATAGCCGCCGCCTGTTCGGCAGTGGTATCCTTAGCATCGCCGCCCATGGTGAAAAACCCTTTTATCTTTTTCCAGGCATCGGTAAACCATTGCAGCAAGGCTTCAAACTTTTTCTTTATCCAGTCCCACAATTCACCCAGCGCCGCTTTAAAGCCAGGGAAAACTTTTTCTACCAGGTCAAGCAAAAATTTAAAAGGGTGATGCTCCCAAATCCATATCCCGAAAGCTTTAATTGCCGCCCAAATTTCATCCCAGTAGTAGATCAACCCCACAATGGCCGCTACAGCTGCCGCAATACCCAGTACGATGATACCAATGGGATTTGCGTACATGGCTATATTTAAAGCCCACTGTGCAGCTGTAGCAC
Source organism: Ferruginibacter sp. (assembly GCA_965247025.1). Lineage (GTDB taxonomy): Bacteria > Bacteroidota > Bacteroidia > Chitinophagales > Chitinophagaceae > Ferruginibacter. Next base: position 453,400 of record OZ252000.1, read on the forward strand.
CCACAAGCCCCGCTATGTATGCTACAACGCTTACAACCGCCTGTCCGGCCATTACAGCCCCCTGGCGAATCAATCCCAGCGCACCTAATGCCAGGTTCTTTACAAATCCCCAAACTGCCATCGATGCCCGGCCAATCGCCGCCCCGAATTTGGTATCCGCAATAATGGCAACGCCGTTTGCAGCCATACCAAAATCACCCAATATTTTAATTGCACCACCGGCCATACTCATAAATGGCATAAGCGGTTTTGCTGCATTAAAAATTGATATGCCCCAATCTTTAATTTGTGCAGTTACACGGGCCATTACTTCTTTGTAACTGGTCATTTTAATGTGAGCCATATCAACAGCCGTGTTAGTGCCAATCACCGCTTTATTTAGCCTGGCTATTTCATCCGTGCTTTGCACCATTGCAATAGCAGCTGCTACATTCTCTTTCCCGAAAATGGCAGTCATTGCACTACTATCTTTAACCAGGGGCTTCAGCAATTCAAGCCGCTGTGCAAATGTTTTGTTTTTATCAGCCAGTCCGGCAACAGATACCCCGTATTGATCTAATGCAGCGGCTGCCATTTTTGGCATCCTTGCACCCTGTCCAATTTCTGCCAAAACGTTACGGATGGCAACGCCACCTTCAGCACCTTTTTTACCTGCTTTATCTAATACCTGGATAGTGGCGTTTAATTCGGCGAATGTTACATTGCTTGTCTTAGCCATTAAACCCGCTTGCTCCAAAGCACCCTTTATTTGTGGTAATTCCGCACTGCCTTCTTTGGCAGATGCAGCCATTATATTCATCATTTCACCCATTACCTTGCTTGCCTGTATCGGGTCTTTTAAACTGACGTCATACTGGTTCATGGCTGTTGTTAAAATGCCTGTAGCACCTGCCATATCACCGCCCAGCTGCTTGCTTAAAATGGCGGCATTATTGCCCATAGCACTTAAGGCGACAGTGTTATTTGCTATCTCCGGCCCTAACTGGCTAAGAATGAGTTTATAACTTTCAACCGCTGCACTGGCATCCACACCAAAGGCTTTGGCGTTATCCCTGGCACCGGCACTAATTATTTTTAGCTGTGCATCACTAACACCGGTTATTGCCTGCAAATCCTGCATTTGATCATTGAACTCAATGCCAGGCTGCACAGCTGCTTTAAAATCATCAGCAATGCCCTGCATGGCACTTTTAATATTATTAAAGGCAAAAGCCGCTGTGCCAATTTGAGAGATGGCAGATGTAAGCGAAGTAGCGGCACCGGTGGCACCCTTCATACCCTTTTCAATTCCGTCTAAATTGGAATTGCTGTTACCCGTTAAAACTCTTACATCGAATGTTACCATGTTATTAAAAAAGCAGCCTGTTTAAAATTGGGCTGCTTTTGCTTTTTTTATTGCTGGTTTCGTTTGGCTTCATCTATACGGATGATGTCTAAATATGCTATTGCTTCAGCCCATTGTTTTGTTGTGAGTGTATCCGGGTCAAGCCCTGGGTAATAAAAACGCAGCATATAATTCCAGTACGTTATACTACCCCTTTGCACTGTAGCCGGGGCATCATCTACAGCTCCTCTAACTCCCCCTCAATCTTCTTTATAATCACGCTTAATTTTTCGCTTAAGCCCAAAAAGTATTTGTTAATGGTAAGTACTTCCTCATCCCCTGCCAGGAAACAAGCTTTTGCAAGTACCAGGTTACTTTCCATCGGGTTATTTTTCACAGCTGTAGCCGCTTCAATTTCCTTCCTGGTAGGCGACCTGAAGAAAGCTTTAAAGCTGCTGTCATCATTGGCAGTAAATGAAAAAACACCTTCGTGCTTTTGTTTCCATTCATCTATCACCGCCTGGGTAACTTCTCCTTTTGTTAATTTGCTCATGGTTGTTTTGTTATTGGTTTATTAAAAAATTCGTTTTAAAAATCAGTCTGCGTTGTAGACGATATCGGTGCAGATGCCTTTTAACTTAATGGTCATTTCACCGTCACCCTCCTTTAATGCCTTCGGGTTATTGGTTGGCGTAAACTGTACGATCTTGTCTTTTACAATGTCAGTTCCAAGCAGGTAATGACAATGAATATCAAACACCAGGTCACTGGCTTTTGCATTCTTATTTGTCTTTTGTGCCAGGCGTATCATTGCCTCAAATTCGCTTTGCCCAATGGTGATACCAGCCGTTGGTTTCTGCCTGCCTGGCTGCACACCTTTCGGTTTACTGCCACGGCCCATAATGTGTTTCTTATCAACTTCCACATCGTATTCAACTTCAGTAATGCGTTCAAAGGTTCTACCCATCGCAGTTACTGTTAAGTTTTCCCAGGCGTATTCAATCTGATTAACCATATAAAAATTTTTGTCGTTTTTTATTCTCCCTCTCCATCAGGAGAGGGGTTGGGGGTGAGGCTTCTTAGATGGTAGCGGTGTACCCGATCTTACAATTAAACTGCTTAACCTGTCCCTTCCTTACCACATCCACAGTTACATCCATGCTGTTATTGAGTACATCGCTGTCAGCAGCAATCAGCACTTTAATGCCGCTTATTTCTGCCACTTTGGGGTAACTCACATTTACCATTTCGCTCTTAACTGCATTTTCAGCATCACCCTGCCAGTCGCTGATCAGGCTGCTTTCAATTTGCCCGGTGGTTGGGTTTACATCAAAATCACTGTTCAGCTTATTGGTAAGTTCAGCCGCAACCAGGCGTTGCACTTTGTTAATAACCCGGTTCCAGCTTATAGATGAATAGTCGCTGCTGATAGCAGTTACGCAGGGGTCATCCTTGTAATAAAAGCCGGATTTACCCAGCCGCTTAATAGGGAACAGCAAGCCCTTTAATGCAAGGGTGGCCCATTGGTAGGTAAGCGTTGCTGCCGGTGTGCCATCAGGCATAAAGGCAGTGTCTGCAACTTTACCACTCAATACACGGGCAATATTTTGGTGTACCTGGAATTTAGTTAACCAACCGGCTAACATGCCCTGGCTTACTATGCCATCATCAGCAAGGCACCAGGTGTTTACAGAAACATAATCATCAGAAAGCGTCGAACGCATTGGAATGTCTGCTATAGCATCTTTGCTAAAGCCCTGTCCTGGTAAAATAACTATCAGCGGAATATTAAGCAGCTGGTAAGCCACACAAAGCGCCTGAGCCTTTGTTTTTGCATCGTTTATGTCCTTATCAAAACCGGCTTCAATTACTGCAACATAATCGCCATCCCTTACAATATTTACAACCAGCACCACCGCACGGCCACCGGTAAAATCAACCAGCTTTTTACCAATATTCATTTGCACATCACATACATCCTTCAGGCTGGTGGCATTGCTGAACAGCATAAAGTTTAACTCAGCACCGTTACCGGCCTGTGCATAAAAATCCATAATGTCCCGGTAGGCCAAAGGGTTATCATCCGGAGTAATACCCAGGTCTGGCAATTCGTCAATACTGAATATCTGGTGCGGTTCACCCAGGGCTATTTTATCTGCTACGGCAACGCCGCTAAGGCACAACAGAAAAACATTATCCTCACTCGGATTTGTGATTTTTAATTGGCCTGCCGCCCTGGTTATATTTACTTCACCCATAAAAAAATTATAATTGTTGCTTTGTAAAAATGTGGTTGATTAACTACTGGTTAAGCCAGGCTTAAACAATGTATTCAGCCGGTTCAGTGCCTGCTTTCAAAAATGCCTGGTGTGCAGCTGCATCGCCTTTATTTTTCTCCAAAAACACCTGTCCGTCTGTGCTGATATAAAATTTCTTTTCATCCGGGTAAGCCTTTTTGTAATCTTCCATTGCGGCATCCAGCAGGCTGACAAAATTTTCCTTTTTACCCTTCGCCGGCGATGCATCCTTTGTACTTTCCTTTGCAGGTGCAGCGGGCTTTTCAGCGGCATCTTTTTTAGCAGGATCTGTTTCAGTTTCGGAACCTGTTATATCCTTTACCGGTGCCGGGTTTGCGGCAACTGGTGCCTTAATTGTTTTTTCGGTTTTTGTAGTTGCAGTTTTTGCGGTAGCCTTAGCCATAATTTTTTATTTTGTAATAAATGAAAAATGAAATACCAATGGCCAATCCACCCCACAAAACCAACTTTAAATACCAGGGCCATCCAACTATTTTTTTATCAGTACTGGTTACTGATACCTGTTCTGTTTTTTGCATGCTTGCAGCGGTGGTTAAGCCTTTCTTTTCATCACTTGTTACCGTGCTGGTGCTTACCACTTGCACAGGCTTTGCAACTGCTTTTACACTTGCTTTGTAGCCGCCTGCCTTATTTTTTTTAAAGGAAATTTTTACTTTAATACCACCGCTTTCCAAACTGTCATCTGCCGGTGGTTCAGCCTCACCAGCTGCCTCCATTCCTGAAACCTGTTCATCAGTAAATTGAAGTGAGCCGGTGAGGGTGTCCCCGAATATGGTTTGCACCTGGTTTGTTGTGATGGTGTGTATCCTGGAAGTGTCAGTGGTAATCACTGTACTGTCAAGGCTTGATTGCTTCACCGTTTGTACATGCTGCACCGTTTTAGAAGTGCTGCAACTGTATAGCAGGCAAACAATTACCAGGAATAAAATTGCTCTAATGAACTTCACGTGGAAGGTTTGATTTTACAAATAGAAAACCCAAAAACGCATTGCACACCAGGGAAGTAAACAGCATCATCAGCCATTTATCAACCAGCTCCCATTTATCTGCATGTGCTGCAACCGCAATCATGATCATCATGAAAATGCTTATGAGCGTTGTGCCTATTACAGCCAGTGCAACCGCACCTTTAATTCTGTTTATTTTATCCCACATCAGATTTTACTTTTTAAGTCTTTATAAATCCGGATGGCGTAGTAAGCTATCATCAGCAGCGTTCCTAACGTACCCAGGTAAAAGGTTACATCCTGCCTTTCCACTATGCTCCAGATGTTTAGTATTTGCAGAAAAACAAAGCCTGCAATCATTTTTAATTCGTGTAAAACATCCTGCATTTTCATTGCATTAAAAGGGGGAGGTTTTAAAAGAGGTACCGGCATTCTAACCGGTACCATATTGCATCACCGCCAGGGGAATTAATAATTATTTCAGTATCGCACCAGCGTACCGGTTACGAATTTTATCTACATAAGCTCTCTGCTGAAAGTTGAAGCTGTCACCTTTCAAAGCCGGGTCATTCATCAGGCTGAACATTGTCAGTGTACCCATTGCCTTCATAGTTTCATCTTTCAAAAAGGAGAATGAACACCTGGCATGTATGGAGCCGTTAAAGGCAACGCCCTGTGCAGCTTTTACGCCGGTTGATTTTACATACAGCGGGCTGGCTGTGTACTGGTACACTTTAAAGCCAAACAACATTTTGCCCGGTGTGGCTTCAAAGCTTTTGAAAAGCGTTTTATCTTCCTTAGCTACAATGCTGATGTGGTTGGGGTGCATTACCAGGATACGGCCATCGGTAGGGGCATCCATGTTATTGTATGCAGTTTGCAGTTCAATAATCCTGTCCAGGATAACGCTGGCAGAATCACCAGTTGCATCCAATACCGGGTTAAGCGTTGCAGCCTGCAATGGAGCGTATGCATAAGCACCATCATTACTTATTTTCTGTAACAATACACGTTTGTGTTTTGCTGTGTACAGCTGCCGTTGGTTGTAGTTCAATTCAACAGCAATCGCATTACGTACTACGGTTGTGGTGGTATCGTAATAGTCTAACACCTTCCTGATGGGTGTGTCGCCAGCATCAGCAGTACTAACGGGGTAAGTGGTATTATTTTTCAATACAGAAGGGTCTGCACCAGCTTCAGCCATATTGATGGCATCGGCATTTACTGCATAACTAAAGTCTGAGGGCTCACTCATAAAGGAGGTATCCGGAAAAAAGTTATCCTTTACATCACTGGTCCAAATCTCAGGGGCCAAATCAACAAACATGGCATAGCCAGTTGCATCGCAAAACACTTTTTTACCAATGGCCAACCCGCCGGTGATGGCTACACCTATCAGCGGTGACACCTGAAATGCCAGGGCAAGCATAAGACCTGCAACAATGTTTAATGCAAGGCCCTTAAGAGAAAATTTTTGTTTCATATTAAAGTTTGAGATTTGAGGAATGTTTTTTCTATAGGGTTGGGGATTCAGTTTCTTTCTCCCCTCTCTTTTGGAGAGGGGCCGGGGGTGAGGCCCTTATTTTACGTACCGCACACCGTTGCTGTAATCAGCAGCCAGTTCAGCATATTTTTCCGGGTCTTCATTTTTTAGCCTGGCTAATTCTAATGGCTTAAATTTTTGCAGGTAATCAAAACAGTCTTTACCGTCAGCGGCCAATTCAACTTTTTCTTTCCCCTTTTTTATAAGGTCACTCACTTTAGTAAGCTTAACTGTTTTATCAGTTGCGGCAGCTTCAGCAGGTGCAGCAACTTCAGCAACCTTATTCAGGTTAAGAAAATTAACCGCCTGTGCCATATCATGCTTGCAAAGCGTTACAAAAATTGGCTTTTGTGCCTCCGGCAAATCCTTGCCCATTTCCTCTACTGTTTTTTGAAGATTCACCACTGCATTGGCATTGGCTAATATTGGTTTCAGCACTGCACAAAGCTGTTCAGCTGTGCTGGCTTCTGGCTGTCCAAGCAGCAAGGCAATTTCTTTCATGTTTAAATTTTGAGTTTTTAAGTCAGGTATAAAGTCATACTTGCTATTAGCATCCAGCGTAAGCAGGTTGTTACCGTTTTTTAATGCAAGCGCATTAAGGTTGGCGGGTAACGGTGTTAGTGATACTTCGTAGCCCTGGCTCTTAGTAAGTGTGGCCCGGCTTTGCCCTGGCTTCACATATTCAGGGGCATCGCTCCATTCAATTGGGTCAAAGCCCATGGAGCAACCTTTAATATCACCGGCTTCAATTTTCCTGATGTATTCCCTTTCAATATCATTGCCACCGTCTATAACTATATCGCCGAATAACTTACTGTTTTCCAGTGCGATATTTTCCACATGCCCACAGGGTAATTCCCATGTGCGGTGGTTGTAAAACAGGGGGCAATTTTTTTGAATGTTGGAAAGATCAATACCTGCACTTACCACCCAAAAGCCGAAAGTGTTGATTGATTCATCCGATAATTGAAACCGTTTTCTGTATGCCATTTTACGCTGTTTGCTGTCGCTATTTCGGATGTAAAATTGATATGCTTCACCGCCTCAAAAAAATTGCAAATCCTTTGTGGACGAATATTTCGACCATACTGGTCGATTATTCAGACCATATAGAAAACGGCTTTTTTATAGCGCATATAATGCATTGAAATTTGTACTCATGGCAGCTAAAAAAACAGAGGAAAGAAAGCAGGCCCGTGACCTGTTTGTAAACTCCGGCCTCAACTTCAAAGAGATTTCTTTGATAGTTAAAGTGGCACAAAGGCACTTAAGCAAATGGTGTAAAGATGATAGCTGGGATACTCAAAAGCAGGCCCAAAACATCACTGTCGAAAAGCTTATTGCAAACTGGTACGGGATACTTAAGCGGCTGGATGATGAGATTGTAACAAAGCAGGACGGCTTACCCAATCCCGCCCAAACAGACCAGCTTTCAAAAATTGCAGATGCTATTTGGAAGTTGAGTAAAAAGAACAACTTAAGCATGTATCACCTGGTACTTAAGGAGTTCTTAGAAGAATTGCAGGTAACCGATGCCGATGATGCAAAAAAGTTTGCACCCTACATGTTAGATTTTTTAAAACGTAAAGCAAGCCACTTAGCCAATGATACTAAAGTCGGGTGATAAAAGCTTAATCCGGGATTTCCAGGACTTGGTGGATGTAATCAAATCTTCCACATCATTCAACACCCGTGAAAGTGCTGGTGATAAAAAAAAGCGCATTGCAATGCTGCTTAAAAATTACGAACAGTTTTGTTTGTATTACTTTCCTGAATACTGCTATTCTGCAATGGCATCCTTTCAAAAAACATTGGGGACTAAGGTTGCAGATAAGCCAAATAATATTTTTCTTTTCCAATGGAGCCGTGGCTTTGCAAAAAGTACCCACGGTGGTTTATTCCTGCCGCTTTTTATCAAATGTAATGGCCTCCTTACCGGAATGATGGTTGGTAGCCACGATGAACCACTGGCAGCTGAAAGGCTTGCAGATGTACAGGCCAACTTACAATTCAACCTCCGGTTTATTCATGATTTTGGGGAACAATACAGCCTTGGCAATTGGGAAGATGGCAAGTTTAAAACCAAGGATGGTGTTGGCTTTTATTCATTCGGTAAAAAGCAAAGTCCACGGGGTACCCGGTTCCAGTGGAAGCGGCCAAATTTTGGCAGTATTGATGATTTGAACGATGCCAGGCAATTGAAAAACCCGGTGATTGCCAACGAGGATAAACGCTGGGTGCAGGAAGAATTTAAACCAGCTTTATGGACACGCCAATGGTGGCTGGTGATTCTCCAAAACAAGTTTCACGACAATGCAGTTACATCATTGCTGGAGAATGATGAACAGATAAAAACCATTGTACACCGGGTTGATATTACGGATGCGAAGGGTAATAGTAACTGGCCGGAAAACCCGGATTTCTCCAAACAGGCAATAGCAGATTTAGCCAGCAGTGAAGGAGCCGGTTACACCCGTGAAAGGATGAATACACCTTTTGAGGAAGGCACAGAATTTAAGCTGGAATGGATGCAGCAATACACCGATTGCAAAAAGAACGATTACAACAGCTTTCTTATCCACTACTTAGACCCCTCCTACAAAGCAACCGATAAAAGCGATTACAAATTTTGGGTGCTGCTGGGTAAGTGCGGAAAGTTCTATGACATCATCGATGCATGGGGCGATAAAACTACCAGTAAAAAAATGTGGGAACATGCTTTTGATGTGGATGATCAATACGATGGCTTTACCATCAATCACAGCATGGAGGCAAACTTTATCCAGGAAGAGGTGCACAGCAAAGAACTGGAACGTGTTGAGGAAGATAAAGGCCGGGCTTTACGGGTAAGCTGGGATAGAAGGGCAAAAGGCGATAAGCATGAACGTATCTGCACATTAGCACCATTGTTTGAACGTGGTTTATTCCGTTGGAACATCCATACAAAAGCAACCACCGGCATCAAACTATTACGCATGCAAATGCTTGCTTTTGAAAAGGGAAGCCGGGTAAATGATGACGGCCCTGATGCGTTGGAAGGCGCTGTTTGGATGGCTGACAGGTACGCACCAAGGCGTAAGGATGCAAAGGCCCGTAACGGGAAATTTAAAAAGAATACACAACGTTCAATGTAACTATTTATGAAAGCATCAATCAACTGCATAGCAGTTATAAAACACTACGAATCTTTTTACGCACACCCCTATTTATGCCCGGCAAATGTGCAAACAATCGGTTATGGTACCACCATTTACCCGGATGGCAAAAAGGTAAAATTATCAGACCCGGCAATTACGGAGGCTGATGCTATTGAATTTTTACAGCATGATGTTATCCAGTTTGAAAATGATGTAAACAGCCTGCTTAAAGTGCATGTTCAGCAATGCATGTTTGATGCCCTGGTAAGCTTTGCTTACAACGTCGGCAGTGATATTGATTCAGACATCATTGCCGAAGGTTTGGGAGACAGCACGTTGCTAAAAATCATCAATAATAACGTGTGGGATGCAGGCTGGAAAAAAACTATCAGTGCTGAATTTATGAAGTGGATAAAAGCCACTGTAAATGGTAAGCGAAAAATATTGCCGGGCCTTGTAGCCAGGCGTACTACAGAATCTTTATTGTTTACCGATGGCGTTGTAAAATTTTTTAACTAATGAACTTACTGCTTAAGATCGTAAAAAGGTGGGCTAATTACAGAAGCTTTAAAGCCGCTGTTAAAGAGGCTGACAGGTTGCGGGCCACCACTTTTAAAAAACACCTGGTGTTGTACATCGGCGGCGAATTCAGACCCGTGGCAAAGCAGCGGTTGAAGGATATGCACAAACGGGGCTTAGTAAAAAACTGTTCAATCCGCACACTTGAAAAAGGTGCTGTTTATACCACCAAATAATAACCATGTATTTACTTAAAACAGATTATGCCGCCCGGATAAGTATGGCCCTGCTGGATATACTTATAAGTGAAGACCCGGAGGGCATTATAAGCGCCACCAGCAGCGAAGCCGAAAGCACAGTTGCCACTTTTATTGGTGTGCTGTATGATATTGCCGGAGAACTGGCAAAGGAAGGTGCAGACCGTAACGGCTACATTTTAAGCCTGGCGAAAAGTATCGGTCTTTACTTCATTTATCAGCGTGCTGATAATGAAACCATACCCGAAAAGGTGATTAAGGATTACGACGACGCAATGAAGGCGCTGGAAAAAATAAGCACCGGCAGCAAGGTGGTTGCATTGCCGCCAAAGGTGGTGGTAACCGGTGAGGGTGAAGATAGCACAACAGACAATGCAGGCACCGAAGGTACCGGCTTACGCCGCATGGGAAGTGCCACTAAAAAAACGCATCAAATTTAATTATGGCTGCAAAAAAAACTACGGCTGCAAAGCCGGAAAACAAACGGGCTACAGGCCGTATCCGTAAAGTATCAAAGCGTGAAGCACAATACCAGATTGCAGATATAAAATCTGCACTGATGCAGGCGAAGGATGCCATTAATCCAAACCGCAAAAAGCTGCTGGAAATTTATGAATACATCCGCAAAGACGGCCATTTGCAAAGCCAGATAAAAGTTGCAAAACTGAAGGTGCTAAGTGAGCCGTGGCTGCTGTATTCATCTGCTGAAACACCGGATTTAAAAGCCTCTCAACTGTTGGCTAACCGTTGGTTAAGGCTGGTTATTGAATGTATTTTAGAAGCCGAATTATACGGATTTAGCCTGGTGGAATTAGATGCAATAGACCCGGCAACATTTATGGTTGGTAAGGTTAAGAACATTGACCGGGAATATGTAAGTATTGAAAACCAGTGGATATTATTGGACGGTACTGTAATGGGCGATTTCCTGCCTTATGGGGATTATAAGAATGAACTGGACTTGCTGGAATTTGGTGATCCGGAAAACTATGGCTGCTTGCTTGAAGCATCCTATAACGTGATCTTTAAATTTTACAGCCGGAGCGATTGGAGCCGGGGCAATGAAAAGTTGGCCATGCCTATTTTAACCATTGAGGCAGACACCAACAACGATACAGAACTGGACAGGCTTGAACGCCAGGCGGCAAACTTTGGAACGGACGGCTACATAGTAATGCAGAAAGGTGACAAAGCTTCTATCCTGGAAAGAAAGTCTGACAACTTCCATTTATCCTGGAAAGAAAGTATTGCTTACTGTGATGAACAGGTAAGCAAGATCATTAACGGGCAAACCAGTAGCAGCGATCAAAAAGCTTTCGTAGGTGCCGCCGAGGTACAGGAGCGTACAATGGAAGATTTTACAGCTGCCAGGCTGCAAAATATTGTGGACGAAATGAAGGAAACTGTGCTGCCTTATTTAAGGCTTAAAGGGTTCAATATTCCCGAAGGCTTGTACTTCGATTACCCGGAGTTGATAAGGCAGCGTAAAAAGAAAATTGAAGGGCCAATGTTACCCGTGCCTGGTGAAGTACCACCGGCACCCGGCGACCCGAAACCAGACCCTGCCAATCCCAAAAAAGACCCTAAAAAACCACGCCGCTAATGTGCCAATTTTGTTTAAATGAAGATATGACGGATGGCCGTTTCACTCTCTCAAAAAAAGAGGCTGATAAGATCAACAACAGCCTTAATGTACAGGGTGCGGTGGATGATGCTATTAACCAGTTGTACAACGACGGCACCATCACAACCAAAACAAAAAAAGAGTTATTTAAAAGCCATTACGAGCCGCTTAAAATGGCTGTGAATGAAGGTTTTGGAGGCGCTAAAATTGAGTACGGAACCCCCAATTATGAGTTTCTGAAACAGCTGCAAACCAATACTGCAGTTTTTTCAATCTTCAAAAGTCATGCAAGCCAAAAAGAAATGGCGGCATTGCTAAAAGATCAATCAGGCAATCGCAGGGAAAAGCAGGACTTTATAATTGAAGCTAAAAAAGTAGATGCCACTTACCGCACCAGGTATTTGGATGTGGAATATGATACAGCTACAAGAACGGCACGTATGGCAAGCCAGTGGGCAAAGTTTGAAAAGAACAAACGCCTTTATCCAAACCTTAAATATATTCTTACAAAAGCTGCTAAGCCTGATGAAAAGCATTTACAATACGTTGGTATCATCCGGCCCGTTGGTGATAGCTTTTGGAATGCTCATTATCCACCCAACAGGTGGCGTTGCCAGTGCGGCGTAGAATCTACTGATGCAGAGGCCACCGATGTACCGGCTAACCTGCCGCCTGTGCCTGCTGAATTCGCTTTTAATGCCGGTAAAACCGGGCAAATATTCGACTTAAAAAATAGTGAGTATATAAAAAGTGTACCTGCTAAAGACCAACCAAAATTAATTAAAGAAGCCACCAAGGAAGTAAATGCCGGTGCAGCAGCTGCTATTTCTTTTCAGCCTGTTTACGAAAGCAAAAGCGGTACTGCAATAGAAGTGCATCCGCTGGCTTTTGATAATGCAGATTATCAAAAAAGTTTTAATGCTGCAAAGGATTTAGCCAACAGCAAATTACCGGTTAAAAAGATTGAAATTTTGCCAACCATTACAGACCCGGTGTTACGGCAGCAAATAATGCCGTACGTAAAAGGCAGTAAAAACCCTGATTACCGGATTGATGATGTGGTACACGATCTTAAAGAGCCGTCCGGCACAAAACAGGGCAAACGCACCATTAAAAACCTGCTGGCTGATGCAGTTGAACAGGGTGCCGGAGCTGTTCTAATTGTGCCTGAAAACTATACTGCTGATGAAACTTTATACCGGAATATTAACGGGCAATTTCAACAGCCGAAGTATAAAGATTTCAGCCTCTTTTTAAAATATGAAAATCAATGGAGCCATTACAACCAGGATGGTTGGGTGAAGTTTTTTGAAAAGGAAAAATTAAAATACCGGGGCAAAAATTCTTAAAAGTCAAAACCCTCACAAGTGAGGGTTTTGAGGGCAAAGCTGCTCTGTTTCCGATGTGGCATGCAGCTCATATTTTTTAGCTGATTGCTTTCTGAAGCAAATATACAAACAAATGGGTAGAATTAGAAATGATGGTGGACAAGATAGAAGATACCGCAATAGTAGCGGCGGTATGGACAATCAACACATACACGGTGCTGATGATATGCTACGGCGCATTGCAGAGGCTAAAGAATACCTCCGGAATGATGTAACCACCGTTGTTGGTGTAGAGGCGGTGAACCATTTTAAAAACACTTTCCAGGAAGAAGGTTTTGACGGGGAAAAATGGCCTGCCAGGCGTGGAGCGGTGCGGCTGCAAAAAAAGATACTTACCGGGCAGGGCGGCGGTGATCACCTGGGTGACAGCATTGATTACCGGGTGGAAGGTGAAATGGTAATTATCTACACCGATAAAATTTATGGGCAAATACACAATGAGGGCGGCGAAATAACAGTAACGCCAAAAATGAAACGTTTTTTTTGGGCGAAAAGCATGGAGGCAAGAGAGGCAGGCGAAACAGATATTGCTAACCAATACAAATACATGGCCTTAAGCAGTAAGATTACCATAAAGCAGCGCAAATTTATGGGTGCCAGTGATTTGCTTAATGGAAAAATAATAGCTAAAATCGTCCGGGATTTAACCCGGATTTTCAATACATAATTTATGTTTATTTATCCCGTTTACAATGCCATTAAGCAGCACTTAAGCAGCCTGGAAATACCTGCCTTTTTTTACATTGGGCAATACCTGCCGGGTAAAAATAACACCAGCTACCTGGTACCTGCTATATACATTGAGATGCCGAAAGATGTGCCGGTTACAGTAACCAATAAAATAACCCGGAGTGCAGTTGCACAGGTTAAGATACATTACATTAGTTACGCACCTTTTAAAGCTGCCACAACCGAAGTGCAGGAAACGGCAATTGCAGATCACGAAGAAAAGCTAAAAGCAATTGATGCCTTGATGCACCAGTTTGTTGCGATGGATGGTGAAGAAAATTTGACGGAACAATTTGTGGCCGGGAATAATAACACGCTTATGCAGTTCCAGGGGATGACGTTGTTTTCTGTGTTGGGGTATTCTACAAGATTTTTCAGCAGGCATTTAAGACCTGTTACTGTGCCGCATGTGCCGTGGACACCACCGGTTTAAAGGCCCGTCTTAAAGAAACCTAAAGGTTTACCATGCATATAATAATAAACATCGTGATCATAATAGTTATTACAAACAACAACACCAAATGCCACGCTTTCATCATCAAGTAATTTAGCACCAAAAAGAGTTACTTTGCAGCCTTCAACTAATCTATTCCCTGGAGCCATCATATTATTGAACTTCTGAAGTAAATCTTTATAGTCGTTTGGATTGAGACGTATTTCATCACAACGGCCATTATTGTCCCTTTGAAAGTCTTCAACTATACTCTGTACTGTTTCAAAATTCATACAATAAATTTAAGCTGTAGCGGCTTGCCGCATGTGTTTAACAATGGTATCTGTTACCGGTACATCTTCGCCGCATGCGTACAAAATTTTTCCAATGGTTACCGGCTCTAAATAAAATTCAATGGCAACTAATTCAATAATGGCAAACTGGGTAAACTTCGGGTTTCGTTTTTTATGAAAACCGAACCTTTTCCTTATGTCATTATTCCGTCTTAAAGTGTGGCTGGTATTACGGGGCATAGTTGGCGGTACACAAATATAAAATTTTTCCGGCAATAAAAAAGACCCGGTACAATACCAGGTCTTTATGAGGTTAATTACTTAAACGACTGTTGTAATAACTTTTCATTTGGCAGCAATGATTCCAAAAGTTTCATCAGGGCCAAGTGTCCGTCAATTTCGTCATCGTTCATTTTCTTAGTAGTGGTTTTAGAATAGTTCACTAAACCTTTAAGAAGGTTGCAGTGTAGAAAAGCTGGATTGGATTCGGGTAAGGTGATCTTTAACTCACCAGGTTCATAAGTCACTGACGGTTTGATTCGCATCTTTCAAAAATAAAGGATATAACAATTCAAAATTCAACAACGAAAGTTAATTATGTTCCATAATTCCAATTGCTTTGCCTGTCAGCCGCTTACCTTCCAGGCTTTCTATTTTTTCGTCATCCCTAAGCCTGGCATCCCATTTTTTGGAGTTTACAAAAACGGCACCTGATTCTAATGGTACAGCAACGGATTTCAGGTATTTAAAAACCTCATCAATCACAGCATCAGGCCCGGTAATTTTCACATAATCAACATAGTTTGCTGATATTGCTTTCATACCTTCAAAGTGCGTTCCTGTCTTCAGCTGCACCCTTATCCGTAAATATCCGGTTGAATCATAATACAAATAATCTTGCAGGCTGTCTGTACGTTGCCGCATACTAAGTTTAACACCTGCAATTTCCTGCACTTTACCAAGCAGCGGGGCAATACTATCTAACGGTACTTTATTAAAGCTTTGTGCGCCTGCATGAATGCTGATTAACAAGGCTAAAAAGACAAATAATTGTTTCATGTTGTTGTTGTTTAAAGTTTATTTAAAAATTTCTGGTGTACAATTTTGAACTGGCTTACTAAGCTAACTAATTCTGTGTAGTTGTGTGCGTTGAGTTCTTTTTTATATTTTCCGGGGCTACGGCACCAGTTATTCAGGCGCTCCATATCTACCTTTCCGGTGCCCGGCACATGCCAGTGCAGTTCATGTGCAAGGCTTATCATTTTGCGCCTCATTTTCTGGCTTGCATCATCTGTACCAGGCTTTTGGCCTTTCAGGTACTTAATAAGCTCTATGGCCTCGTAATCGTTTAAGTCTTTACTGCTTTCGCTACGGCCATTGGTAAACGCAGCCACCAGCGTGGCCTTTTGTGGTGCCATGCCGGTGGAGGTTAACAGCCCGTGGAATTCTTTATTTAATCTGCCGTTCATCTTGCTTTCATTAATTGTTTCCAATTGGTTTCGTACTCCCTGCGGCGTAGCCATTTATCTGCCATCATTGGCTGATACTCAAACCTTGATTGCTGCCATTTGCTATAAGCGATGTAATCGGGCTGATTATAGTAGGCTTCTACCTGGTCTGTCTTGCTCATTTTTGCCCAAAATTTTTTACCTTCAAAAGCATTCCGCTTATGAGGCCAATTTTTATAAAACATTTCCCAGGTTATTGTCACATCAGTTGCAACAATGGTAGTGGCAGCACTAAATGCAGTAGCGAAGTTTTCAGGTGTACCAATAACCGGAACAGCTCTTTTAAAAGCTGCAATAGTATCCGGCTTCATGGTTGATTTTATCAGATCAATAGATACCAGCAAATCAGCATCGTTGTACATTAATGTTATTTCACCGGTGAAGTTTGGGTTTGTTACCAGGTAGCTTTTCATGGTTACAGGTATTTTTTTAACCGTGCCGCAATTTGTTTTTCCAGGTTATTCTTTTGCCGGTAATACTTTATAATGGCATAAATACCATAGCCGATTAGCACAACTATTACTATGGGTATCCATGCCCAAAAAGGACACAACACCCACAGCCAAGACCATGTAATAACCTTGCATAATTTCAACACGATGAATGCTACGCCGAGCAAACCGGCAATTCCAATTCCTGAACCTGAACTTGATTCTTTTGACATCTTTTTGATTTTTTAAGTGATGAATAATTAAAGTGTTTCTATTTCGTCAACAGTTAATTTTATTAGTGTGCGCCACCCTTCGTGTTCAAAATACATTTGCACGGGTTCGCCTGGTTTAAGGGTTTCTACGTTTACAAACTTGCCATTCCAAATACTTGTTTGAGAATAAGACATGTGCAATACTTCGCCATGTTCGTCAATCCAAAAACAAATACAATCCTGGCCTTCATCTTTAAACCAGATCAATTTTTTAGCAGTCTTATTTAACCAGGCATTAAAGGCATCATCGCTGGTAAATTTTAATTCTTTGTACTTAGCTACTGGTGCAGCAGCTGTGTCGGTGGTCGGTGGCATGTTTAGTTTAGTTTTTATGATTCGTAATTCTCCAATGGCAGTTGGTGATCTTTCGTAGCGTGGTCTCATTTCTTATTTTTTATGATTAATAATAAAGCCAGTTGTGTTTTTGTAAAGTCAACTTTTGGGTACATGGTTTTAATAACTTTAGTACACTCTTCCACGCTGTAGCCTGTATCCAGGTAGCTGATAAAAGCGTTAAGATTATGCAGGTAGAAAGGCTTTACTTCCAGCATGGTTGCAATACCCTTGCTGATTCCTTTTAATTGAGGGTCAACGGCTGTACCTGGTATATGTTTTTGGTAGTTGTAGATGCGAATGGTGGTGAATGCATCGCAATCCAGTTTATTGTTCCAGTTGTAAGAGAATGGGAGTATAAGCATTAGCTGACAACTGTGTTTGTGATAAATCTATCTTCTGACAACCTTGTAATCATTTGCTCTTTAGTCTCAATATTCAAATGAAGATTGTTTACCATTCTGGAATACATTTCAAAGGCCTCTAATCTAACCTGCGATACAGGATGCCGATATCCAATTACTTCGAGAGCATGCATAGCATGTGCATACCAGTGTTCCGGCAAGTGGCCGAATTCCGAAGGCTTAAATGGGTGTGGTGGTGTATGCATCATAAATGCACCTTCCTCGCTGTCCACTTCACGAGGGTCTGCCGGGTTTAAAAAACACCATCTGATAAAGGCGGTAAGCCTGCGGCCTGGTGAATACGATACACCAACAGATGTCCATGTCTTTGGCTCTAAATCGCAACCCCTAACACAAGTAAGCATGGTGCCTTGTTCTCTTAAGGGTAATTCCATTACCCAATCTTGTAATACTGACTTCATGATTTTTTAAGTTTTGATTTTTATTTAAAAAAGTTGTTGTTGTATTAACTTATGCTGTGACAAATTGAGACCTATAAAAGGAGTATTACACTTGCTGCTGTGGATGTATTCTTTTGCACAGGTATGCATGTGAAGATTATATAAACACTCATCAATTGTTAACTGTAGCCGTTCCATTTGCCGTGCATAATCCTGATACTCCCAAATAAGCTCTTGCTCTGTTTTGCGCCATGTTTTTTGAAACCAAAGCCGCTTGTGATACTTACCGATCAACTCCCATTTAC
The DNA here is from genome assembly GCA_965247025.1 of Ferruginibacter sp. GTDB lineage: Bacteria > Bacteroidota > Bacteroidia > Chitinophagales > Chitinophagaceae > Ferruginibacter. Next base: position 471,566 of record OZ252000.1, read on the forward strand.
CCTTAACTACTTCATACTCTGCTTTGCTTTCCCGGAGTAGATAAAACTGGTTGATTTCTGCTTGTTTGGTTAGTAGATATTTGTGTGCATCTTCCATTTGGTTCGTATATGTAGGCGAATAATAAAAAAATTCGTGTCAGTTTTCATCGGAAGCTGCATTTCTCAAAAAGGTTACCGGCCTGCTAATGAAACAATCAACATCATGCTTCCAGGCTGATTTTCCGTTTGGGAAAATTTGGTTGTAATACACTTTAACCAGGTGTGCTTTTGAGGTAATCTGAAAGACGGTTTTTGTTTTATCCGTCTGAAAATAAAAGCGGTCACCAACCTGTAATTTTCCTGCTGTTGTTCTTGTGTTTCTTTCCATCATCTAATATGTTTTTCGATTTCGTAAATAGCGGTTAACAATATCACTGGAATGGCAGCGTGGATTGAGTTGCCAGCGGCTCCAAGTCTAAATATGTGGTCGGGAATCCAAGCATCCATAGGGAGAAGTGGGGGTTCAGCTTCGCTTTCTTCAAACCGTAAAAACGCATTGCGCTGTGTCCCCAATGTTTTTGCCGTTTCTGTCGTTTTAAAGACTGTTCCAATGTCACTATGTAGTAACTCTCGCCGTCCTTGTACATTGGAGTTGGCAACAATGAAAACTCTGTTCCTGGTATGGACGGCTCCACAGGCAACAGCCGGTATAATGTACGGTTGGCAGGTGTAACCATTTTTCTCCAAATCAGTAATTTTTCTGTCGAGTACCATATTACTGATTGAGCCAACAACATTTTCGTTAATAATCCAAGGGGGCCGTTGTGCTTTGATGAGGTCAAGCATAAAAGGCCAGCGGAAACGGTAATCGCTTTCGCCCTCTCTGTCCCCGGCTGTGCTGTGCGGCTGGCAAGGGTCACCTCCGCAAATGATGTCAACAGGCTCCAATTGATACTGCTTGTGCCATTCATCGTAATAATATCTTTTTGCATCAGGATGATTTTTTATTAAGTATTTATGGGCCTCTCTTTTATTTTCAATTTGCCATGATAAAACATATTTTGCCCCCCCTAATATGTTTACTGCATACCCAAAGGCATCAACTGCACCGGCATAAGTGCTACCTACTTTTAGGGCTTCCATAACTCTTGCATTTAATCCTTTTCAATGCCTTCGCCATATCATTGTTTCCCCACGGAAATATCCCCACAGCTAAGTCTAATAAAAAAGTGTGTTTAAGAAAAAAGAGAAACGCCGGTTCGTACCAAAACGAAGTGATCACCAGGATAAAGCAGCCAATGCAGCTGGCAATAATCCCTGCCAGGCATACAATTACAAATTGAAAATCATCCAGCTGTTCTGTACCTGCCGCTTCCGTATAAGCACCTGGTATAATGCCGATGCGTATAAACGTATTGCGGTACCAAATTTTAATGATTGACACATAGAACAGGGTAACGGCCCCAATACGGCATTTAAACCGCCACAGGGCTAAAATGTGGCCTGTTTCATGCAAGGTGAATACAATGAACAGGCAGGCGTAGATTTCGAGAAATTTTATCATGGTTAAGCTTTTAGTTTATTTTCTAAAATGGCATACTGTTTAAAGGCTTCATTTGCCTTTAGAATGGCTTCAATAAACAGTGGCCTTTCAATGGGTTGGTAATCCTCTTCAAATAAGCAGTTCTCAACAAACTGGCTATCCTTTCCACAAAGAGAACCGGAGGTGTTTTCTTTTATCTCAACCACAACAAAATCCTGTTCTGATAAAAGGCAAATGAAACAGTTGTTATTCCGCAGGTATAGCGGAAAGAGGCTGGCTGGTATTGGTGATATTTGATCTTCCATTTTCTTTTTTAGGTTTTTTAATTTTAATTACTTTTTTCTTTCGCTTTTCCAGCCTGTCTTTGTAGCCCTTTTCATAGATAATAAAAGGTTCACCGCCTCCGCTAAACCGGCTTGCTACATGCATTACAAAATCCCGTACATGTGCTTTTACATCCACATCAAATTCAATGGCAGCGGCGGCGGCTCCTTTGGGTTTATTGCCAGTACCGTGGCTTATAAGGATGAATATTTTTTTCGGGAACATAGCCCGGAGGTTCAGCCACATTTCATACGTCATCCCCATGTGCTGCACACTATCCAGCAAAACAACCTTTGCGCTTTTTTTGCGCTTAAGCCTGGCTATGGTGGTATCGTAGCTTTCCTTGTGGCATACCTGTATTTTACCGTCAATCTCTGCCATGTTATTCCGCTGCCAGCTATCTTGTAAGCTTTTGCTCACTCCCTGTTCTTTGCTGTTGAATAATACATTGCCGTGTTCTGTCATAGCCTTAGCCAGCTTTACTTCCACCTCTGTTTTACCATGTCCGCTTTCACCGTAAATGATCATACTAAAGTTGTCTTCCACTTCACCCAGGCAGCGGCCAAACGGTTCACCTAATTGAAGCGTAGTGAACTTTTTATTTAAAAACTGTTTTGCGCCTAAAGTGCGTGGTAAGCGTACCTTTTTAGGCTTAACCGCCTGTGGTGGCTGCTTTTCGTTATTTTCCATTGATGTTTTAAGAGATTAAAAAGGGCAATAAGGGGGTGTTTATTCGCCTGTTTTTGGTAACAATTATGGGAGTTAAGCGGTTATTTACAGCCCACTTATACTACAATCAGCAAAACCTTTAAGGGATTCTGCCAGCTGCCTGCCTATTAATTTGGCTGCATCACTCCCACCATCAACAGTGTACAGAGATATATTTTCCACCAGCTTTTCAATATTGATATTTACAGTTGTTGGTGGCTTTTTAGCCCATGCCTCCAGGCTTCTGAATACGCTGGTTTCTTCCAGGGCGGAGCCGTCAGCTGCTTTGTAGCAGCTTTGCCGTAAAACGGTGGCAATTGTTTCAAGGCTGTGGACAGGTTTTGTTACCGGCTCTGTTTGTGGCTGTAAGGATGCCCGGAAATTACAGCTTTCGCAGGCTTGAAAACCGTATTCTGTTTTGTTCCAAAATTTGCCGCATCCGGGGCAATGGTTTAAAATCTTCATTGTTAGTTGGTTTACTGATGATTGAAAATGATTTTTAAAAGCACCAGCTGTAGAAACAGCCGGATTATATGAGAACCCTCTAAAATTTATTCGTTTATATATCGCTTAAGGATAGTTTTACAGCATCGTATTTGCCTTGCTCATTACGTACTGCCACCTGGTAATAAGTACAGGTTGTTGGCCTGCGTATGGCTCTGTCAATCAATGCCATTGCATCCGCAAACCTTTTATCTTCAATGCGGTCTGCATACCGGCGAAGTCCTAATATTTTTTTAGTGTCCATCTTGCCACGGCTTGTTTCAAAAGCGTCCATTATCATTTCCTTAATGGCGGTGGTTTTAGTGGTAACACCATCTTTTAAAAACTCATCCAGCAACGCTTTGGCTTCGCCTATCATTAAGTCATCCAGCTTTACAGGCCTGCCAACTTTTACTTTTACCTGTATGCTATAGTCGAAATTGAAAAAGGTGTAATTGCCTTTAAACTCTTTCTTTTTGCCGCTGTAGTCAGCATGAAAATTTGTTACAGCGGCATCTATTTTGGCCGCAATAAATATCTTCAGCTTTTTAAGTCTGTCACTCACATTCAAAGCTTCCTTTGCTATGCTGTAGATCAATTTTTCATTTTCCTTTTCACTCTTTTTAAGAATGCCATAAGGGATTTTGTTACCGGCTTCATCCATCCAGGTACCGGTGGCTTTTGTTTGTTGGCTAATGTTCATTGTGTTTATTTTTTTTGTTATTAGATACATCTTTGTCCTGTTCACCTTCCATCTCTTTACGGGCATCATCCGCTGCCATCGCTAATACTAAAACCATTATGATTGCTAATAAATACTCCATGCTGGTTAGTTAAATGTTTGATCAACCTGGTTACTTATTTTATGCATCTCATTACCCAGGTAAGTAGTTACATCGGTGCAATAGTTTTGCTGAAATATTCGCAGGGCAATGGCCTGTGAAGGGGTAAAAGAAATGGTATGTCTGTCCATCATTTTAGCTTGTCTCTTTTGCAGTTCAATCGTTATTTCAAAAAGCACGGCATAAAATAATTTATCATCATCCGTCTCTGTTTTGGTTGTTAAAAACAGTTTTGTAAATGCCTGGTGCAGGCCATTAACAAATGCGATATCCATCTTTACTTTTAACTTTCTCATTAACTAAGTTTTTAAATGAATCTAATAATGGGTGCAGTTTTTCAACTACCTGTGGATCGTTTATTTCCAGGCTATCGCTTATTGATTTAAGTGCAGACATAACGGTTGTATGTTCCCGGTTACCCATTTTAATTCCTATGTCCTTTAGCGTCATTCCGAGATACTTTCTGCATAAATACATGAGGCTATGCCGGGCTAACACTATTGGGTCTGTTTTCTTTTTGCTCTTAAGCACATCCATTGAATAACCGAAGTGCATTTCTACCAGTTCCGCCACATCTCCAAATATCAATGGGGTTTCTGTTAGCGTGAAAGTTATTAGCAGGTCGGGCATTCCTGTTATTGCTGAAATATGATCACGAGCACCTTTTATTATAGTTCTTACATAATGCTTATGTAGTTCTGGTATCTCAATCATGGCGCATATAATTATTGAGTTCACCAATCATTACAGCGTAGCCGTTCTGCATCAGCATGCCGGAAGGATATACATCATCCACCAGCCTGTCCGGGTGGTTTAATGCCAGGTACACGGCCCGGCGAAAATCAACATCACCGCACTGTACTTGCAGGTCACGTATAAAGGTTTCATCCCTTAGCAGCCACTGGTTTTTAAACCAGTTCCAAAATATCCGGCTGTCCAGCATGGTGTCAATTATATCCGGGCTGTGGGGGATGTAGTATTGCAGGTACAGCCTGCCGTTCTTTTCCTGATAGGCGAGGTATTCCATTTCTGTCCAGCAAAGCAGCTTCATTACCTGGTGCTTTGCGCTGTGCATATTATTGCGGATGTGCTGTGTGTACTTATTCATGGCGGTGAATTTTTTGGAGTGGTTATTTTTTACGGTTAGCCATTTTTATTTTCAAAACCTTACGGTCTACAGCCCGGAGGTCGCCTTTATAGCTGTTGATGATCTCTGTAATATCCAGCTGTTGGGTAATGCCATGGGCCTGGCATATTTCTGCAACCTCACCGGCATCGGTGCCGTCCAGTTCAATAAACTTGCTACCCAGGCGGCTGTAGATTTCTTTGTAACCCTTGGTATTGCGTTCTACGCCACGCAGTATGCGTTTTTTAAGGTAATCAGTACCCAGCATACAAATACCGCACAGGCCGTGTAACTCATTGTACAGCGTGATGTAAAAAAGGAAAACAGGGTCGCTTAATTTATCGATCTCATCAATAATAAGCAGCGGGTGTACCTGCCTGCGTAAGTTGCTTACAATGGCGCTCATCATTTCACCAACATTGTAGCCGGTATTAACCACGCCCATCTTACCAAGTATTGCACCCAGGTACTGGCGTTTGTTCCAATATTCGCTGCACTGAATGTGGTAAACACCTGTTTTGCGGTTATTGGTTTCAAAGAATTTTGAAGTGCTGGTTTTGCTGCTACCCGGGTTACCTATGATGGCGAAGTTTGCACCTTCCTCACGTGCCACGGTAAAAAACTCAACCATTGTCCGCACGTCCTGTGTTTCTACAAAGCTGCTGTTAGTGAAATAGCCAATCTGCTTTCCAATGCTTACCCAGGCGGCTTCGCTGATATCTTTCCAGTTGCCTTTTAATACCTGGATAACAAGGGCTTCGCTTATGCCTGCTAAGGAGGCAGCGGCTTTAGCCTGGCTGCTGTAGGTATCAACATAAGAACTAAGGGCGGCGGTGATTTCTGTTTTTTGTGTGGCGGTGATCATTGTATTTTTATTTAGTGGGTTTACATTTTATCAAGCGGGTTAATAAGGCGGCGTTGCTGTGGTTGCTGGTACTCCATTTCCCGTTGCTGGTATTGTTCAATGGCAGCGGTGCGGTCTTCTTTTAACAGCATGCCTTCGGTTAGCAGCTTTTCAATACTTACACCTGATTGTTGCAGTACTTTATGCCGGGCCTGTATACCGTCTGCAACCTGCTGAACATGGGCCTGTCTGCCTGCCAGGCGTTCGTTTATAAATGTGCGGTCGCCTGGCTGCATGTCTGCCATTGCACGGCCATGCAGTATGGTTTTTTGTGCGGTAAACCGGATATTCTTTTTATCTGTAAGCAAAACCATGTCAAGGCAAGCCGGGTCGTAATAAGTAAATAGTGAACAGCCTTTGTGTTGGTAGAAATATTCATCCGGTATTTCAAAATTGTATTTGCGGTTGTCAATACCCAGGGTAATACCTGCTGTGGTTATCTGGTTGGTCTCGGGCTTTTCAATACCGAATTTTAACAGGTAATCTTCGTTGCCGATGATCTTCTTTTTATTATCAGGCATGGCGTTGTAAGCTTGTAGCCATTCGTCTTGCTTGCTTGGTTTGCCTTCGCCTTGTGGCATTGTACGCAGGCGATAAACAAGGTCTGCAAAGTGTTGCGGCATCTGTTCTACTGTCGGAAAATCTTTGCGGTTGGCATGCAGCACCTCACGGTTAACACCTGATTTTTTAGCAGTGATATTGCGGCCTGTGTAATTATTTGTTCCGGCCTTCAGGCCACGTTCAAAGTGGGCACTTCCAAAAAACTGTTCCAGATAACCACGGTTTTTACTTCCCACAGGTGTCGGTGCGTAATGCCCGATACTTTCGTAAAAAGGCTGCAATTTTTTAAGGCCCCAACGGTCGGTTTTTGTTTCGTGTGGTAGATGCCAGTTGCCGGTAAGCTTTTTAACGTAAAGCATAGCATTGCGGTAAGCAGCCAATACTAAATCGGTAGTAATTTCCTTTCCAACAGCATACCCTAACACCAGGTCATTAAAGCTGTCTGTTACAACCATCATTTTAAAGGTGTTGTAATACTTGCTGTTGGTGTTATCGCTCCAATCCACAAAATAAAAGTCGGTGTGGTTATCATCGCTTTCCCACAGGAAGGTTGGTTGCGATGGCCGGAAACCTTTTATTGATTTGCCGTAGGTTTTTACGTACTTATCATTTCCTTCACGCTGCATTTGCAACAATGCGTAGTGGCGGCGGCGGTAATTGCCAACGGTGGCGGCGGTAATAGCATCGTAGTTATTTTTTTTAGCCCAGGCGTTGTATTGCCAGCTAATCAACTGGTCATCGTACTGGTTAGGATGGGCAATCATTTCGAACAGGATGCTTTGGCTCAATTCGTCATTAACTTTAACCCGGTTGATGTTGCCTAACCTGCCATCAATCAAATAACTGTAGCCCTGTGTTTTATATTCATCAATGGCCGGGCGTAGATACCTGTAAGAAGATGGAAGCTTTATATTTTCCGCTTTGATGATGTCACCAACCTGCTTGTAAAAATCAGCAGCGGAAATTTTCAAATCTTTTTTAATGGTTTGGCAGGTAATGTTCAGTAGCATGTTCATCCAGCTGGCAGCGGTGGTGTAATCATGTACCTGTTCTACCGTCAAGCTTTTACCATCCTGTTTGTAATTGATATAAAAAGCATTGGCGGCAAAATCTTTTATCACCAGCTTTTTAATCGGCTGTTTAATGGCAAACTGGTACGGGTCACCAAACTTTGCCCACACCATTTTCTTATACTTATCACCCATGCTTTCGTAATGGTACAGGTTGGCACTTTTATAGTCCGGGTCTTTTATAGCCTTCCAAATACTACTGTTACGGGCCTTGCCTGTAAGGGCTGTATTTTCATCGATGCCAGCATCCCGGATATCCTGGCTTTCAATCCATAGTTCACCATCAATTCTTTTCATAGTGTGCTGGATAAGTGTTTTTGAAGGATAAAATTTGAGGTTTGCAGGGTTGGCAGAATTCATCAAAGAGGTTTTCCAATGCTGATTCCAGTTCCAGGTAATCGGCCAAAATGCTTTCGTTTGTCCGGCTCCCGTCCACTACCATCCAAATATATTCGGGAGTTACCCCGTGCTTTTCTGCCAATTTTTTTACCAGCAATGTTTTTTGATTATCTCTTTTCGTTGGTTTCGCCATATCTTTTTGCCTATATTTGTTTTGTTGCCTTGTAGACAACAAAGCTACGGTAATAAAATTGGAAGTGCCAATAATATTACCAAATATTTTTAAAAAATAATTATGAATGATAGTTTTCTGCCAAATAATTTGGCCTTTTTGAGAGACAATAAAAAGCTAACGCAAACCGAAATCGAAGTACAGACGGGCATTGCACGGCGAAATTGGTCAAATTGGGAGAACGATGTTAGTCAGCCATCAATAGCCAATTTAATTACCATTGGCAATTTATTTAGCGTACCAATTGATTGGCTTATAAAGTTAAATTTGCAGGAAAATGTACAGCTAATTGAAAATTTGCCAAGTAAATTGGAGGATATAAAATGTACATCTAAAAGTACATCCAATAGTACATCTAATTTGATGGAAGAGCCTGAAATCGCCATCCTGCAAGGCAAGCCAGCAGACACTAACACACTGATTTTACAGCAGCTAAAAACACTTACTGAAGAGGTAAAAAAGATTGGGGAAAACCTGCTACCAAAGGGAGTTTAAGCAGGTTTAAAGCGGTATTTAAGTAGTTCTTAGAAGTAACTTACCTTTATTGCAGACCGGCGCACCATCCGGGCCGTTTCAATTAACCTATAAATTACCATGATAGGACGTTTTGTTTTTTCTTTAAAAGTGCCGCAAATGGCCTCAAAGCCTTATCAGCACTGCGTTTTTCGCACCTTTTTTTAATACATTAATTGGGATGATTTGTTTTACCCCCCTTGATCGCTCGATAGCGGAAAAAATTTTTGTACTAACTCAAGGGTATTCTATTGCGACAATGTTCAGGTTGATGAGTTTGAATTTACAAATGCAGCAACATTAACTTACTACAACAACAAACTGATTGACATCACACTTCACGACATATTGATGATCCGCAGCAAAATCACTGACCTCTTAAAATTAAAATATGGGCAATCTTTTGGAAAAATATTTCTTGACGGCTACAATTACAATATGCTAAAATATAAAGCTAAAGGTGTTAAAATAACACCAACAGTTGACAAGCAATTACAACACCTATATTTAAGTTCAATATATTGGAAAAACGGAAACATAACAATTTCTGTTGGCGGTTCAAATAAGACCTATGACTTTGTGGAGAAAAAATACAAATCACCAAACTTAGCAGAGGGAGGCATAAGTGTAACTAACAACAAAGAATATGATAAATTAATAGCTTGTTCAAATCTCGACTATCAGAAAAAATTAGCTGAGTATTTGAAAATGCTAAAACAAAAATCAACTATCTTTTGACGACAAAGAGTCAAACGCCAAATATATTTGGCTTAAATAAGTAGTAGCAATATTGGAACTTTAATTTAAATGCCTATCACTGGTTTATTAACTAAATAGAGGGGGGTGTTTTTAAAAGTTTAGAATTGATAGTGCTATAATTTAAAAAAATCAAATTTTACCAATAATGAAAATATGTTACAGTATTCTTATTTTAATCGTGGCAATCAATAATAAAGCGTTATCGAAAATGTTGGAGTCGGTACATTAAATCCTGACACAAGTGCAATACTAGAACTAAAAGCAACGAACAAAGGATTATTAATACCCCGTACTGATACCACCACAATTAATTTATCAGGAAACCCTGCAAAGTCTTTATTAATCTATCAAAACACTGATAATACTTTTTACTATTTTGATGGAGTAAAATGGAACGGCATTGAAACAAAAAGAGCTTCAGGCAGCGCTATCACTTTGCTTCATAAAATAGTCTTTGCAAAACAAATCATTGGAGGAGGTCAATCAGAAATTTGGACTATGAATTATGATGGTTCTAATCAAACAAAGATAAACATCACATTGCCAGCCGGCCAGGAGATCGCTAATTTAGATCCAAGGTTAAGTCCAGATGGAACTAAAATATTTTTTGTTGGACGTGATATGTTGATAAATAATAATAAAGATGATATCTATTCATGCAACATTGATGGCTCAAATGTCATCAAGATTTATGATATGCCCGAAGGAACAGGACATACAGGACTCGGAGGAGTTTATTAAAAAAGCTATACGCACAACATTGGCGGCTATTCAAGGGTTTTGCTATTTTAGAAAATGCATTATAAGAAAGATTTTTTAAATAAGAAATAGGGTATGCTAAACAGGACTAACATTTTCAATACATTACTTGTACCAATAATCTTAATCTTAATCTCAATGTCACTTTTGGCAATCATAGCCATTCATTGGAGTTTTTTTAATACAACAAAATATTCTTTTTCATTTTCACCAACTGGTATAAATAATTATTTGAACGGCTTTGGCAACTACAAAGCTTTGTTTACTTCAACAGTGGCAACAATTGCTGCATACTTCGGATTGTTTAGACTTAAAGCAGCAACTGACGCAAACAGAGATAAACTTAAACAAGATAGATTTTCGGAATGGAAAACTGTGCTTGATGTTAGATTTATTGAAATGGAAAAGAAAGACCCTTGTATGAAAAGAGAATTTATAAAGCTTAGATATAATTATTTTAATCAGCTTTACAATATGCATTTTTCAATATCAAACAAAGACCAATTGCAGCAAATATTTCAAACTAACTTTAATGCGTCTATTAGTTTTTTTGAGATACAGAACAATAAATATGTTTCGGTAGGTGGTTATTATCCAGACCATAACTTTTCTTATTCGTTTGACTCATTTCAGTTTTTAGTTCTGGGTTCTATTGACAATGACTATCCTAAAATATTAGATGATTTACGACATCTTTATTTAGAAGCTTTAGGTACAGATAGAATAGTTAGTATGGAGATGTATAAACTTGCATTGTTAAGAAATAGTACAACTTCATAAACAACGACTATAGCGACATCCGCTAAAATTAAAAATTTTTTAAACTGACAAGTATTATGATTAGAAATAAGACACTCCAGGAAATAAGGTTGTTAGTAGAAAAGCATAAAAGATTTACTGTTACAGACTTTAAGTTTGAAACTAAGGGAGATAAATTAGATATTAAGTACGAGTATGAAGATAAGTTTTACTTCACCATCTCAATTCCCAACGAAACAACAACTATAAATCAAGAAACAAAAGAAACACACTTAATAAGAACTGTGACCAAAGATAGTAGCTATCAAGATTATCATTTCAAAGGACATTGCTCACCAGGTAAATTATCAATGACCGAATACTTAGATTTCTATACCGAAGGACAACTTTATAAATCAATTTCAAATTGGCTTGACAATTTATGGGACGAACTATTGGCAATCCCTATAAGTAGACAAATCGAAGAGCAAGAAAAATTTATTAATGAAATTCAAGAGCGTTTAAAAGATTTACCAGATTCTTATTTCGATTTAGCAGAAATGCAAGATCTAATATCAAAAATTGATTCTTTAGAAAAAAAGTTTCAAGAAAAACTCGAAAATGAAGTCCATGATAAAAATGAATTAAAAAGAAAAATTGAAGAGTTGCATAATGAGTTTGAAACTTTAAAAGCAACACTTGGCTCCGTAAAAAAGAAAGGTTGGTTTAAATCCTTTGCAACAAAGACAATAACCTGGTTGACAAAAGAAGAAAATAGAAAATTCTTAAAAGATGCAAAGGATTATATACAACCACTTCTGCCCGAAAGTGTCAAACATTTGATGCCACCTCATGAAAATTAATAAGTTGCCCCTGCCCCCGTGGTTAGTGCCTCCCACCAATCACGGCACCCCAGTTGTGGCAAATAGTTCTTTTTTTAGTTCTATTCCCAAATTGTAACAAAAACACTATTGGGTTTATAAAAACTGGTATTGCCTATAAGTAAGCTGTGATTCACTCAATAAATTCAGAATATAGATATGGACAATCAGTTTGTATTTTGTTCCAAATGTGGAACCAGGAATTTTGCAGATGACAAGAAATGCGGCGTTTGTAAAAACAAACTTAATTCTTTACCCGCCCAGGAAATAATACAACAAACAGACTTTAAAAATTCTCCGGGCACATGGATTATATTAATTGTTATAGCTTTCTTTTTTTATTACGCATTTTTCCATACTAGCGATAAAAAAGATAATGCTGTAAATGCAACAGTAACAAATAGCTCATGGGACGCATCAGTTTATCAAGTAGAAAACTACTTAAAAAATAAATACTTGTCAGATCCTGATAGTTACAAGTCAATAAGCTGGAGTGAGGTTGTTAAATTGACTGAATCAAAAGAGAAAGGTTTTGCTTGCTATCAAGTCAGGCACAAGTACAGAGCAAAGAATGCATTTGGTGGGTATGTTGTAGAGGAAAAACTATTTAAACTTGACATTGAGGGAAACATTGTAGATGTTCGTGATTTTCAACGTTAAACACTAAACGCCCTTTCTTGTGGCACACAAACTTTATGCAATCATGTGCTAGAAACAGAAGAGAAATACCCGACACCGTTGCCAAACTACCCGACAGGCTAAAGAATCTTGAAGAACAGGCACAAGCCGTTTAAAAAAGCCATACAACAATACCGGCATCCTGTGTCTGCCGGTGACATTGGTAAGCAGTTTAAAAAAGTGCCCAAGCCTGCTACGGCGGCCCGGGAACAACAGATCGGGCATTTGCTGGAAACGATTAGTACGTTGGGGTTGTTGAGGAAAACGGAAGAGGGGTTGTTTGTGAGGTAGGGGGAATATCAACTTTGTTGACAGCAATAATGATTATCATATTTACTGCCAGCTGTTGTGGCAAGCTACAATTTGTGCGTCAGTTTAATTGGAATTCTCATTCATATTAATAATTTGTAACTTGCTACTATGAGAAATCAAATTTGGGGAGCACTTTGTAATCAGCAATTTAAAAGCTACTGCTTAGCTCTCTTAGTAAAAAAATATCAGCGATGGGATAGAAACATTAATGTCTTTTTAGCTATTGCCTCTTCAACAAGTATTGCAGCCTGGGCTATATGGAAAGTAACACCAATTGTTTGGGCTAGTATAATAGCGGTTTCACAAGTCTTAACTGTCGTAAAACCTTATTTCCCTTATTTTAAATATGTAAAAGAGTTTAACCTTAAATGTATTCGTCTAGAAAATATAAATATTGAATTTGAAAGACTCTGGCATAAACTTCAAACTAAAAAAATAACTGAGGACCAAGCTGATGATATGTATTTTGAACTTCGTAAACAAACTTCGGAAATACTAAATTTTTCTGATGATACAATCTTTGAAGTGACGCCGACAATTAAAAAAAAGGCAAATGAACAAATGAAATCTTTTCTGCAAACTAATTATGAAATTTCCATAACCGTTAATAATAAATAAATTTTAAGTTATGCCAGACGACAAAAACATCCCTTCACAACATGACAAAGGAAATTCAATTGAAAAGGGGCAAAACTCATTACCAGATTTCCAGTATACACCACCTCCTCCACCGCCGCCTCCGCCACCACCGACTGCTTCAAACAACGACACATCTAGCACTTAGATTTTGCCATTAATGGGCTTCCTATTCTAATTGGTAAACAATGCAATCCTCCCTACGTTCGTGGCACACAAAGTTTATGCATTCGTGTACCACGAACGTAAAGGAGTTTTTTTTGTATTCAGCTTAGCAGATAAAGTCATTTTTAACGCTGCTAATTGTTGCATTCCTCTGCCTGCGTTCGTGGCACACGAATGCAATAACCTAATTTTCTTCCGTACCTTAAATCTCCACTCAACCGAAAACATCATAAAGTGATAATGTGGTAAAAGCCCAACAAAGCTCCTCTGCTCAATGGATGCTCCCGAAAAAATCGGGACAGGCAGACCTGAACACAAAGCCCTGTAACGCAGTGAAGGGCTTGCAGCGAATAGCTCCCGAGTCAGCACACATCACCCAACTCGGGACAGGCGGTATTAAAGCTGCACAATGTTCTTCTGCTGACAGCCCCAATGCTTTCTAAAAAATCAATTTACAACAACCCATACAAGCGCAGGGCTACAGCCCTGTGTCTCAACATTACTAAAGCAATAAGTTTGTGCAATCTAATTATTAAAGTAGTAGTAGATGGCAACAGGACAGAGTCCTGCCTGAGGAAGCCACAGGGCTGGAGCCCTGATAGGGTTTATATAAAAGTAGTACTGTATGTGATGATTTTCAACTTTAGTACTTAACTTCAACATTACATTTTCAAAAGGGTATTTATACCGGACCAGCCAATTGATAAAATTTCTGCCTTCGCAAATACTCGAATGTTGGGCGTGGTGTTGATATTGCGCAATACCATTTCATAATCAGTCTTTCCATTTGAAAAAATTAAAGCAAAGGATATGAAAAAAATGCTTCTGTTGCTCATTTTACCATTTACATTACACGCCCAAAAAGACTATCCAAAATTGTTGGATGATTACATGAATGCTGCTGTGAAATTTATTCCATTCAGCGGGTCTGTATTGATTGCAAAAGGCGATAAAATTATTTATGAAAAAACTTTTGGCACATCAGACTATGCCGGTAGAAAACTATTAGACAGCAATTCGACGTTTCAGTTAGGAGTTATAACAGAAGAATTTACAGCAGCCGCAATTTTATTGTTGAAGGATAAGGGTAAACTGAAGCTGTCAGATCCTATTACTAAATACTTTCCTAAACTCCCCTATAGCAATGTAACCATAAAGCATCTGCTCACCCATACATCAGGCTTGCCAGATGTTTACGAAGAGATAATGAAAAACAAATGGGGAACAAGTAAGTATGCAATGCTTGCCGATATGATAATGGCGCTTGCTGCTGCAAAGGTTTCATTAGCATGGGAGCCTGGTACCAGATACGAAGATGATCATAGTCATTATTACACCGAATATCCCTTATTGGCTGCTGTTATTGAAAATGTGTCGGGGCAAACCTATGCACAATTTATGCAGCAGCACATTTTTACACCTTTGCACCTGCAACATACTATTGTGTTCGCCGGTAATAAGAATGAGAAAACAAAATATCCTAATGAAACTGAAAGCATTTATTTTGATGAATTTAAACAGCAATTTTTACCAGCAGATAGTTTTACTTATTTCGGCAACGAAATAAATTACGCAATTCAAAATTTGATTGGAGGCAAAGGCATTAGCAGTACAGCGCACGATTTATTTTTGTGGATTAATGCTTTGCGCAATCAAAAATTGTTGTCCGCCTCAACAGAAAAGGAAATGTTTACACCAGCAGTGGTGAAAGACTCTGCAAGCAAGATGTACATGGGCTATGGTATCTTGATTGGCAAAAACCAGATCGGTGATTACGTTCAACAAAGAGAGATAGGAAATGCTGAAACGCTTGGTTACATAGGTCAGCTTATGCAATATGCAAAAGGTGATGTTACAATCATTACGCTTGCAAATAAGACTAAGTCTTCCTCCAACATTAATGGAACCTTAGCTAATATAATGTTTGACAGGGATGTTGTCCTTCCCTATATACATAAGCAGGTTTCTGTTGACACTTTATTGCTTGATAAATATGTTGGCACATACCAGTTAGACCATACTTATAAGGTTTACAAAAAAGATAGAACACTTTGGTTAACTGTCACAAATGAACCTGACCTTAAATTGCTGCCTGAGTCAAACACCAAATTCTTTTCTTCAAATAAAGATTACGACTGGCAGATAGAGTTTCAAACTGATGGCGACGGGAAGGTTTTAAAAACATATTTTATCTTCAGCGGCTTAAAAATCGAGGCAAAAAAGTTGTGAGTAATTTTGCACCCATGGTCGGTCCTCACCAGCCATTGCTCCGAAAAGTTCCACATAGAGTTGACACCTTTTAGGAAGGTGTCAACTCTGCAAATAAAATGTTTTGCTTTTTAAAAAGGGTACGTCTGCACTCTTCATAATGGCAGCTTTCTGCGTATCTATCACACATAAAAACGGAGGAATGTATTCGCCTTTGTTCAACGCCTGCTGTACATAATGCATCAGCTGTGTAAACCTGGCATAGGTGGAAATTTTGCTGTTGTCTTTTGCTTCAAACCAAATCTCTCTTGTTTGTATATCAATCAAATTCTTCTGGTACTCCTTAAGCCCAAGCGCTTTTATGTAAGCATCTTTTACATCTTCTTCACTGCTTGCCAGTTGTAACTTTTCGTAAAGCCTCATACCAGTTTTGTTTTACTGCAATTAACGATAAATAATTGGTTTAATGTGACAGGCAGAGTATATACAGACAGCCTTAAATAAAATTTGCAAGGCCACCTGATTCAAAAAAAGACAACTTAATGCGTAATAGTCAATACGGGAATACTATCAAAATATGGCGTGACTGCAGTAATTGAATCTGTATACATATCAATGTAACCTTCCCTGGGATCATACATTATTTTTGCCTCCGTGGATTTCTATGACAAAAACAAATTGTTTTTAAGCTACTTTTTTCACATACGCTTCATCTTTATTAACAACCGCTACCACCCTTGCTAACAATTTAAATCGTACTGCATTTATTACACTCATTTTGGGTTTGCCTTCTAAAACCTTTCGTTCATAGTATGCTTTTAATTCGGGATCAAATTTGATTGCAGTTAATGCAGCAAGGTGTAGGTTTGCCTCCCTGGTCGGTGTCCTTCACCGACCAGCCTGTTGCAGTATGAGGGAGCAAAAAAATTCGGATACAATCAGGTTATTTTTATAACTTTCGTTTGATCAAACAATTGCTGGTGAATACAGATTTTCATCAGCCGCATGCAATGGCCGGTGGAGACACCAGCGGAGACAAATTTCCGCCCTTGTTGGTCTTCCTGTTTTGATTATGTAAAAGCAATGCTATTCCGGTAGGACGCTGTTGGGTGTTTTCACCAACAGCCGGAGTCAGGCTTTTAAAAGATATGGGTGTTAAGAGTGGGATATTTATTCATTGGAAATCCGGTAATGGCCGGCTTGTGCAGTTTACCGGAAGAATACTATTTTCATCTGCAAAATATTATCATACAGGTACAGATGATTTTGGAATGCTTACGCATTGTTAGTAATCCAGTGGTTATTTCGTATTTTTAAATGTAAGCTGGTCATATCTGCTGCCGTTGGTCATAAGACCAGACGGCGGCTCACGGGGGTAGATAGGTAATTAGAAAAGAGAGTTTTGAACACGAACAAAGGCAAAAAAGGCCTGATTGCAATAATCTTTAATTATGACCAACCTAAATATCAAACCTGTTTTAACCCTGCTGTTTTTTGTAGCACTTCAGGCTAATGCACAGAAAAGGGTAAGAGTTGAAGTTAAACCTCAAAAAACAAATTTTACCAAATATCCCCTCAAAGCAAGGTTTTCCTTTTTCCCTTTTGCCCAGTCCAGTAAAATCATGCTGGTTTCATTTGACAAACGGGTTGACAGCACGGGCTATGTAAAAACAAAATACAGCCATGTTGAATACAGATGGGGGCTGCCCATTCTAAATGATACCATTTGTTTTTCAAAACTGGCCCAAACACTCACTTTAAAAATCAGCCAGGTTGATACGCTTACAGATATCATGTACAATACCTGCTTCCGGTGGACTGCCTGGGATAAAAGCCCGGCCTTTTGCTATCGGCCACATAACGCAATTTTATTTTTTGACCAGTCAGACAAGGTTTTTCAATACATCGAAATTTGCTTTGGATGTAAGCAAACAAGATTTAGCAGTGATAAGATCAAGCGCTTTGAGCAATGTGATTATGCTATACAAGACTTAAGAAATTATTTTCTACAACTTGGTGTAAATGATTTTGCAGACGAGTTTAAGACTAAAGCAACACATTAACGGGTGAGAATAACCCATGCTGTAAAAAGCCTGCTTTCAAGGAAGGTCTCTTTCCAGGCCTGTGCGTCAGGGTTCTAAGCTTTTGTATCTTGCAACTTTACAAAATGGAAGACGTTCTTATTGGTCTTGAAGACCCCAAAATAGTATTCTTAAAGCGGAACAACTTTATTTACCTGGGCATTGTTTTGGTGCTGGTGACGCTAAACATATATTTATCCGGCAATGCAATTCCTGCAGAGAAAACTTTGAAACTTATGGGGATGACCCGGTTGCAATATGCAATTAGTTCGTTCATCGGGATTTTTATAGCCCAGGTAATTGCGCTGCTGCTCTCACTCATGCTGAGTTTGCTGCCCATTAAAAAAATGCTTTACCGGCATAAAATGTTACGGGTGTTTTTAGTAACGGCTGTAGTTGTAAATGTTGCGGTGCTTGCACTGATGTTTATACATTAACAACCATCTGGCGCAAGCGTACATTTGTGCTTTTAAAATATGCAATCATTAGTTGTTACCCTCTCCCTTACAATGTTTCTGAACATATATGAAAGTACAAGCGGGCACTTGCGCTAAAAAGAGCTTTTACAAGTGATTTAAAACCTGGGGATGACGTTCTCAGTGATATTGTGGTAAAAGCTCAACAAAGCTTCGCTGCCCAATGGATGCCAGATGGAAGCGGTAGACCTGACGAAGGAAGGCTACAAGCGAACAGCTGGAACACCAATATAAAATTTTCATAAAATCAATAGCTAACTTTAGTTGCAGATACAATGCTTTACAAGTCCTGCTTTTGAATGGTGCGTTATAGCCCCTCTGGAACACTGGCAAAATTGTATAGAAGAAGATGCCTTTTTAATGCAGGCCTCTTCTGGTGAAAAATCAATTGGAGAACCCTGCATGCAGGGTATCCCGTATGAAACAATTTTTAAGCTATAGATACAATTTAGGGCATTGTTTTTTATTTTATTTTTTCACATAAATAAAAAAAATGGAAAAGAAATCAACATCCCCTGACACAGTTTCTATGACAGTCATCCACAGCCATGCCGCCGGTATCGATGTTGGCTCCAGGGAACATTATGTAGCTACCGGACAGCAGTCATCTGATGTATGTACTTTTGGTGTTTACAGTAAAGACAATGCAGCATTGGTTACGCATTTACAGCAAAAGGGCATAACGACCGTAGCAATGGAAAGTACCGGCACTTACTGGCAGCCGCTGTTTGCCTGCATACAGGCAGCTGGTATAGAAGTGGTACTCAGCAATAATTATATCAAAGACCCTCAAAAGAAAACAGATGCTAAAGATGCCCGCTGGTTACAACGGTTACATACACTGGGCTTGTTAAAAACATCTTTTATTCCTGCTGCACAAATAGAACAGGTACGTACTTATCACCGCCACCGCAGCAGCCTGGTAGCACAGGCAGCCACCTGTATTCAAAAAATGCAGAAAGCATTGCGGCTGATGAATATACGTTTGGATATTGCAGTACGTGACATAACGGGCCTGAGCGGTATGGCTATACTGGAGGCCATAGTAACAGGGCAGCGGGATGGCATAGCCCTGGCATCGCTGGTTCATTACAAAGTAAAAAAAAGTAAAGAAGAGATAGCCCAGGCGTTGCAGGGGCAATGGAAACCGGAGCAATTATATATTGTAGCTGATGAACTTGAAAGCTATAAAAATTATCAACTACGAATGACCAATTGTGACAAACAGATAGAATTATTACTGGAACAAATGACGGCAGCCATTACCGTTAAGCATGCATCAGCAATACCTGCCGGAGAAAATGTTGTTTGCGCAGCAGGCGCAATAACGCCAACAAAAATCAAAAAGAATAAAAACAGTGCCGCTTATGATGTGTCCAAATTAAGTATGGAATATTTTGGAGTTGATTTATTGGAAGTGGAAGGCATTGGCGGCGCCACGGTAATGACCTTTATAGCCGAAGTTGGAAGCGACATCATAAAGTTTCCGAGTAAAAAGAATTTTACAAGCTGGTTAAGACTGTCTCCCAATAATAAAATAACAGGCGGCAAAGTAATCAGCAGCCGTACACCTAAAGGAAAAAATATCCTGTCCAATGCGTTCCGCCTTGCGGCCAATACCATTGCCCAGCGAAAAGATGGCGTGTTAAAAAAAATATTCAGCCGCATAGCATTTAAAAAAGGAAGAGCTGCAGCCATTACGGCACTTGCCAGAAGACTGGCAGAAATCTTTTGGATAATGACGGTACGTAAAGTACCCTACAAAGCACAAAATGAAAAAGAGTATGATGAACAAACCAAAAAAAGCATCATTAAAAATATACAACACAAAATGAGAAAAATGAATTTAACAGCAGAAGATATAGCAATGGGTGGGCTTGTAACAAATTAGTTAGACCCTAAGTGGACGCAGTTAGATGAAACACCAATATAAAATTTTCATAAAATCAATAGCTAACTTTAGTTGCAGATACAATGCTTTACAAGTCCTGCTTTTGAATGGTGCGTTATAGCCCCTCTGGAACACTGGCAAAATTGTATAGAAGAAGATGCCTTTTTAATGCAGGCCTCTTCTGGTGAAAAATCAATTGGAGAACCCTGCATGCAGGGTATCCCGTATGAAACAATTTTTAAGCTATAGATACAATTTAGGGCATTGTTTTTTATTTTATTTTTTCACATAAATAAAAAAAATGGAAAAGAAATCAACATCCCCTGACACAGTTTCTATGACAGTCATCCACAGCCATGCCGCCGGTATCGATGTTGGCTCCAGGGAACATTATGTAGCTACCGGACAGCAGTCATCTGATGTATGTACTTTTGGTGTTTACAGTAAAGACAATGCAGCATTGGTTACGCATTTACAGCAAAAGGGCATAACGACCGTAGCAATGGAAAGTACCGGCACTTACTGGCAGCCGCTGTTTGCCTGCATACAGGCAGCTGGTATAGAAGTGGTACTCAGCAATAATTATATCAAAGACCCTCAAAAGAAAACAGATGCTAAAGATGCCCGCTGGTTACAACGGTTACATACACTGGGCTTGTTAAAAACATCTTTTATTCCTGCTGCACAAATAGAACAGGTACGTACTTATCACCGCCACCGCAGCAGCCTGGTAGCACAGGCAGCCACCTGTATTCAAAAAATGCAGAAAGCATTGCGGCTGATGAATATACGTTTGGATATTGCAGTACGTGACATAACGGGCCTGAGCGGTATGGCTATACTGGAGGCCATAGTAACAGGGCAGCGGGATGGCATAGCCCTGGCATCGCTGGTTCATTACAAAGTAAAAAAAAGTAAAGAAGAGATAGCCCAGGCGTTGCAGGGGCAATGGAAACCGGAGCAATTATATATTGTAGCTGATGAACTTGAAAGCTATAAAAATTATCAACTACGAATGACCAATTGTGACAAACAGATAGAATTATTACTGGAACAAATGACGGCAGCCATTACCGTTAAGCATGCATCAGCAATACCTGCCGGAGAAAATGTTGTTTGCGCAGCAGGCGCAATAACGCCAACAAAAATCAAAAAGAATAAAAACAGTGCCGCTTATGATGTGTCCAAATTAAGTATGGAATATTTTGGAGTTGATTTATTGGAAGTGGAAGGCATTGGCGGCGCCACGGTAATGACCTTTATAGCCGAAGTTGGAAGCGACATCATAAAGTTTCCGAGTAAAAAGAATTTTACAAGCTGGTTAAGACTGTCTCCCAATAATAAAATAACAGGCGGCAAAGTAATCAGCAGCCGTACACCTAAAGGAAAAAATATCCTGTCCAATGCGTTCCGCCTTGCGGCCAATACCATTGCCCAGCGAAAAGATGGCGTGTTAAAAAAAATATTCAGCCGCATAGCATTTAAAAAAGGAAGAGCTGCAGCCATTACGGCACTTGCCAGAAGACTGGCAGAAATCTTTTGGATAATGACGGTACGTAAAGTACCCTACAAAGCACAAAATGAAAAAGAGTATGATGAACAAACCAAAAAAAGCATCATTAAAAATATACAACACAAAATGAGAAAAATGAATTTAACAGCAGAAGATATAGCAATGGGTGGGCTTGTAACAAATTAGTTAGACCCTAAGTGGACGCAGTTAGATGAAACCAAAGCTGCACAATACTTTTCTGCCGACAGCCCCAAATACTTATAAAAAAAACACTTCATTCTCAACTCGCCCGTTCGCCATGCAGCAGCATATTTACCGCAAGGTCAAAAGAGCCGGCACGGATTACTTCGCCGGCGTTTACAAAAAATATTTCGTCTGCATTTTGAATGGTGTTGAGCCGGTGGGCTATAATAACACGGGTGGTGGTGGCGGGCAGTTTATTTAAAATATCCTGGAGTATTTGTTCGGTGATGGTGTCAATATTGGCGGTGGCTTCATCAAGTATCAGCAGGGCGGGGTTGCGTAACACGGCACGCATGAAGGCCACCAGTTGTTTCTGGCCAAGGCTGATGCTGTCGCCACCGGAACTGAGTTCTGTATCAAGCCCCTTGTCGAAAATGTGCAGCAGGCGCTCCAGGCCGGCAGCTTTAATGCTGTCTTTCAGCTGCTGGTTGGTAAAGTCTTTATAAGGTTCGTTGCTGTATAAAATATTCTCCCTCAGGGTGCCGGTAAACAGGAAAGGCTCCTGCAGAATAAAACCAATTTTACTGCTGCGTTCTACAGGCTGGTAGCTGCGGATATCTTTACCGTGAAGCAACACCTGCCCTTTTACGGGATCGTACAATCTTGCTATAAGGGATGCGGTGGTTGTTTTGCCGCCGCCTGTTGGCCCCACGAGTGCATAGGTTTTGCCGGGCTGCAGGGTAAAATTAATGTTGTGCAAAATTTCTTTTCCTTCATCGTAGCCAAAGGAAACATTGCGGAATTCCATGATGGCGCTGTTTGCTGCATTCGTGTGCCACGAAGGCTGGCCAGGTAATTCCGTGATGGTGCCGGGGTTGTTCTCTGCATTCGTGTGCCACGAACGCTGGCCGGGTAATTCCATGATGGCGCCGGGGGTGTTTTCAACCGTGGTGGAGGGTATTACGGGCAGGTTGTTTTCCAGGGTTAAAATGTAGGATATTCTGTCCCACCCGGCCATGGCCACCTGGAAGCCGGCCCACAACGCTGCCAGCTGCCGCAGGGGATTGTAAAAGTTGGTGGCGTAGGCAAGGTAACTTACCAGCAACCCGATGGAAAAATTGCCGGTAGAAATAAGATATATACCAAAGGTGAGCACTATGAGCTGGGCTGCACTTGCCAGCAACCCGTACACGGGTATAAACACATTGTTGGCAATGCCTGCGGCAATGGCGCTGGTATAGTTTTGCTGGTTGGCTTCATCAAAACGTTTGCGGAAATAATCCCTGCGGTTAAAGGCAATGATCACTTTAAAATTGTGCAGGCTCTCCTGTATCTCGGCACTGAGGCCGCCGGTACGCTGCATGCTGAGGGCGTTTCTTTTCTTTATCCACGGGGAGCTGAATTTGGTAAAGATGAATATGAGCAGGCCGGGTAATAAAGCGGCCACGCCCAACCGGAAGTTGATGGCGAGCAGGAAAATGCCGGCACCCGTCATGGTGGCAATGGTGCCGATAAACTGCATGAGCGATTGTGAAAAGAACTGGTTGATTTTATCGGTATCATTGTTTACCCTGGAGATTAGATCGCCTGCTTTGTTCTGGTTAAAGAAGCCTACGGGCAGCTCCTGCAGTTTGTTAAAGATGGTGTTGCGGAGCTTGAATAACATCCGTTGTCCCACGCCGCCCATGAGCGTTGTTTGCAGGTAACTGGCCACAAATGCCACCAGGTACATGCCCAGTAAAATGGCCGCCCACTGCAGCACACCGCTGTAGTTTTTATGCACTACATATTTATCGATTGTGAAGCCGATAATATATGGCCCCAGCAGGTTAAGCCCGGAGTTGGCCAGCATAGCCACCAGCGCCAGCAACAGGTTGCTCCGCTCTTCCCTTATGAGCAGCAGCAATTTTTGCAGCGCTTTTAGCGTGGATGTTTTTTGCTGTGTGGCAGCAATATCATTGAGGTTGTAATTCATAATTACTGGTGCTCTGCTGTGAGTTAAAAATCTGGATGTATTCGGGGCTTTGTTTCAACAGGTCGGCATGTATACCGGTGGCCACAATCTCGCCTTCCATCAGTACAATGATCTGGTCGAACAACGCTGCGGTGGCAATTTTTTGCGTTACTGAAATGAGGGTGATGCACGGGTAGTTCTGCTTCAGGTTGGCGAGTATGTTGGTTTCGGTACTGGTATCCACCCTTGCTGTAAAATCATCCAGCAAAAGTATGGTGGGGTTAATGGCCAGCGCCCTTGCCAGCATGATCCGCTGCTTTTGTCCGCCGGAAAGACTGGTGCCCCGTTCTGATACAATGGTATCCAGCTTATTGGGCAGTGAGTCAATAAAATTGTTTAGCTCCGCCGTGGCAATGGCTTTGGCAAGGGATTCATCTGTTACCTCGTTGCTGAAGGCAATGTTTTCCCGGATGGTCATGTTGAACAAAATACTGTCCTGGAAAACAAAGCCTACCTGGCTGTAAAATCTTTCTTTGTTATACTTTTCTATATCAATACCATCAAATTCAACGCTGCCTTCTGCAGGTTTTATTAAACCGGTTAGCAGGTAGAGCAACTGCGTTTTGCCTGCGGCAGTTGGCCCGATTACGGCTAATGAAGTGCCGGCTTTTACTGTAAAATCAATGTGCTTTAAAGCTGGTTTTTGGCCGTACAAGACGGATACTTCTTTTAGTTCAATATCGCCGGTAAGCACTGTTGTTTGTGTGGTGGTATCGGGTATGTCCGGCACATTCAGCACCACGCTGATGCGCTGGAAACCGGCCGTGGCCTGGGCAATTACATTGCTCATAAAACCAATCACCAGTATGGGGAAGATGAGCAGGGCCAGGTAACTGCTGAAGGCGGCATAATCTCCCAGCGACATGGTGCCAGCGATTACAAAATGGCCACCCATGGTGAGGATTACCAGCCCGGCCATGTTAGCGGTAAAAATGATCACCGGTATTAACCCTGCGAATAATTTAAGAATGCTGAGGCCCAGGCTTTTGGCCTTTGTATTGGCATCGAGAAATTTTTGATATTCCAGCTGCTGGGAGTTGATGACCCGGATGATGGCAGCCCCAAGAATACTTTCGTTGATTACTTTGTTGAGCCTGTCAATCACCTGCCTGCTTTGTAAAAATATTACCCTTACTTTTTTCAATACAAAAAAGAACGCTCCGCCAATGATGGGTATGATGGCGATGATGGCGAGTGCCAGCCGCCAGTTGATGGAAAACAACATGATGCAGGCACCAATGATAATGATGATGGAAGATGCGATGGACACAATGGCCTGCGACACAAATGTTTTAATGGAATCTGCATCGGCAGTTAGATTGGTTAATAATTTAGAGGGATCGGACTGCTCCACATACGCATGGCTTTGCAGGGAGATTTTATGGGCCAGTTTGGAACGCAGGTCAAGGGCTACTTTTTCTGACGTGTACACCTGCACCATTCCCTGCAGCCAGGTAAAAATAAAGATGACGACAGCAGCAGATAAATATTTGATGAGCACCTGCTGCAAATGATACTGCGTTGGATAAGCATCGATGCCGTTGGCAATTATTTTGGGTAAAAAAAGGTTGATGCCGTTGCTTAACAACGCAAACAACAGCAATAGAAAAACCATGCCTTTGTAAGGCACCAGCAAACTGAATACGCCGGGGCCTTTTTTAGGTGCGTTGTTGGGTGGTGGCTTTTTTGGCATTGTGCTGAAGCATTTATTTACGGGAAAATAATGAAAATAATGGTATGATGAAGGGTAGTTTATGAACGGGGAGTGTATATAGCGGTGCAGTTGATTATATAGTAAATAGCAAGGGCTTGCCTGACATTACATTTTTGGAGAGAATGATTAATGGAGGAAGTAGTGACGCAGGGGCAACAGATCGGGAGACCTAAAAGGACTTCCGTCCGGAGCTGGAGGAAATTTTTAAAACCTTCAATTTCAATACAGCATTTATAGTTAAGGATTGATCTGCTTAGTTATTAAATGACCATCAGTTAATACGTCCTAACCAGGGGCATGGCACAACAAACAAAATTGTATCCGTGTGCCTGTAAATGCAAGTGAGAAATTTAAACAAATGAGATTTTGCTAAAAGTTATTCCGTTACATTTGTTACGCCCCCGTGTTTAAAAATAACTTTTGCCAACATTAATGTTTTTCAAATGAAGCCCTTAGCAGCATTACCCGTTTTTAAAAAAGCGGTGTTATATTCTTGTATCCTTGTTGTGAGTTTATTGCAGCAGCAGTTGTTTTGTCAACCAGTAATAAGTTTATTTTCGCCAACACAGGGGCCTATTGGTAGCACGGTTACCATCACTGGATCAGGCTTTAGCAGTACACCCACCAATAACATTGTTTTCTTTGGAGCTACAAAGGCTGCCGTACAAAGTGCTTCAGCTACTTCACTTGTAGTTACTGTACCTGCCGGAGCGTCTTACCAGCCATTTTCAGTAACCCGGGCGGGGCTCACAACATATTCACAGAAGCCGTTTGCACTTACTTTTTCCGGAGGAGGTGCAATTACCCGGGGGTCTTTTGCTGCAAGGAATGATATACCCAATACGCTATGGGGGCCGCCTGTATCAATTACACTTAAGGATCTGGATAATGATGGCAAACCGGAACTGGTAACAAGTACATTTGGTAATACAAACGGGGGATCATTACCCCCAACTTATTTTATTTCGGTTTTTAAAAACAACAGCTCTCCAGGTAATCTTGCTCTTGCAGGTCAGGTAAGCTTTCAGTGTCCAAACTTTAACAGGTATACTATTTCCGAAGATATAGATGGCGACGGAAAACCAGATGTAATAGGCGGGAATTCAGTTTTAATAAACACTAGTTCTGCAGCAGGCATTTTATTTGTTCAACCGGTTAATATAACCAATGACTACGTTTTTGCATCTGCTGTGGCAGATTTTGATGGAGATGGCATGCCTGATTTTGCCGCTACTGATAATGAAAGGCTTATGTCTGTATACAGAAATACAAGTTTTGCTGGTGTAGTGTCTTTTTCCGGAAAAACAAGTTTTGCAACAGGTGTCTATCCACGCCAGGTAACCACAGCCTATATTGATAGCGACAACAAACCAGATCTGATTGTCGCCAATCAGTCCAATAAATCCTTTTCGGTTTTTATTAATACCAGTACGCCCGGAAACATATCCTTTGCTGCAAGAGCAGATTTCGCTACCACAGGAGGAGGCTCCCCGGAATCTGTAGCAGTTGGAGATTTTGATAACGACGGTAAAACGGATGTAGCTGTGGCAAACAATAATAACAATTCAATAGGCACTGTGTCTGTTTTTAAGAATGTAACAACAGGGAGCGTAGCTTCCTTTGATAGTAAAATCGATATTACAACCGGCTTTAACTGGTACCCCTATGCACTGGGAGTAACTGATATTGACGGTGATGGCAAACCAGAGATTGTAGCAAGCAATCAATTTAAAGATACCATTTGTGTTTTCCGCAACACGTCAACACCAGGCACTGTTTCTTTTGCACAAAAAATTGATTTATCAGCCCTGGAAATAGTGAGCCTGGGACTGTGTGTTGGAGATATTGATTTGGACGGAAAGCCAGACATTTGTATTTCAGGAAGTAATTCGTCAAGTCTCTCTTTATTTTTAAATAAAGTCGAGGCTCCGGCGATTGCATCTTTTTCACCAACAAATGCCTGTGCCGGAAAGGCCATTACTATAACAGGTAATAATTTTACTGGAGCTACCGCTGTCACACTCGGCGGTGTGCCTGCAGCGTCTTTCGTTGTTAATTCCAACACATCTATTACTGCTGTGGTTGGTTCTGGTGCATCGGGAACTGTTGTTGTAAGTAATGCTTATGGCTTTGATACAAAAAGTGGTTTTACCCACACTGGTATATGTTCACTTCCGCCAGTAATCGATTCTTTTAATCCTGCAACCAGCAGCGCAGGAGCACAGGTGAGCATAAAGGGTAGCAACTTTAGTCTTGTAAAGGACAATAACATTGTTTATTTCGGGGCCGTAAAAGCTGCGGTGTTGAGTGCCAGTGACACGCTGCTCATCGTTACCGTGCCTTATGGGGCCACCTACAAGCCTTTAACTGTCACAGTAAACAGGCTTACCGCCTATTCATCAAAACCTTTTAAACTTACATTTAAGGGGGGAGATATATGCGGTGATTTTACGGCATCATCATTTGGAGCCAAACAAGATTTTAATTCAGGGCAGGGTGGTTATAGCCTGGTGGCAGCAGATATTGATGGTGGGGGTCTAACGGATATAGCTTCAGCCAATTTTTCGTCTAACAGTTTTTCTATACTAAGGAACACCAGCCTTTTGGGGCAACCGGCATTTAGCAATCACCTTGATTCTTTAACCGGCACACAACCAATTAATATCTTCTATGCTGACCTTGATGGTGATGGTAAGCAAGATGTTGTGTTGGCTAATTCCGGAACAAACTACATGTCTGTTTTTAAAAATAACAGTACCAGCAATACAATTTCTTATGAGGCGAGGAAGGACTTTACAACAGGTTCCGGCACACGTGGAATCTTTGTACAGGATGTAGATCTTGACGGTAAACCAGATGTGGCAGTAACAAATTATTCTACAAACACTGTTTCTGTACTAAGAAATATCAGCCCTGGATCTGGTACTATATTGCTTGATGCACCTGTTACATTTCCATCAGCCACTGGCCCCGGTGCCATATTTATCCAGGATGTTAATGCTGACAACAAACCTGACATTATCGTGGCCAGCGCTCAAACAAATACCATTTCAGTATTTAAAAACAGCACCACAGTCATTGGCAGTATTTCATTCGATACTAAAATAGATTACACAACTGCCGGCCAGCCATCCGGAATATTTGCAGCTGATCTGGACGACGATAACAAGCCGGATATTGCTGTAGCTGCCTATTCAACAGGGGTGGTCTCTGTACTTAAGAATACAAGTGTTGCCGGGTTAGTCTCCTTTGCGAATAAAGCAGATTATGAAACAGGTGGCGGACCGTTTAGTATAAGTGTTTGCGATTTTAATGGAGATGGAAAAGCAGATATCGCCACTTCTAATTATTTCGATCAAACTGTGTCAGTTTTAAAAAATACAAGTAATAACGGATTAATCAGCCTAAGCCCTAAAATAGATTTTATAGTTGGCAGTAACCCACGAGGCATTACAACCGGGGATATTGACAACGATGGAAAAACAGATATCATAACTGCGAATAGCGGAGACAACACCATTTCGGTTTTGTTAAACAAATTTACTTCCATCAGCGGAGAGATTTGTGCAGGAGAAAATACCATAATCAAATCCAGCATTACAGCAGTGAATTACCAATGGCAGGTAAACACCGGCGGCGGCTTTATCAACATATCAGATAATTCAAATTATTCGGGCACTAATTCCAGTACATTATTATTGTCGACTGTACCATCGCTGTGGTACGGATATGAATACCGGTGTATAGCAGATGGTAATTTTTCAACCATAACAAAACTTAGCTTCGTAAACCGTTTTACCGGCACTATTGATTCATCCTGGGAAAACCCTGGCAACTGGAACTGCAATAAACTGCCGGATGAAAATACCGATGTAATTATTGGTTGTGCCCACAACGTTCAGTTAAGTTTTAATGCCGTTTGTCGCAGCATTACAGCTTTACCTGGAGTAATTGTGAATGTGAAGCAGGGAGTTACTTTAACTATTAAAAAATAGTATTCAACCATGCTCCGTAAATGAGACAAAGCTTTATGGGAATTCTTCACTGCCTTTCAGCTAGTTACGTAGTCAATACCCTCACCGGCACTTTATGCTCAAGTGAAAGACTCAAGACGCCTCAACAATCAGCAACTTGTTTTCCTAACGCCACGTCCTCAGGCCATGCTCAAAGCTCATTGAGAGACATTGCTGGGAATGAGATTTTTATTGTGATTTTGTGATAAAAGCACAATAAAGATCTTCTAACCAATGGATGCCAGACAGAAGCGATAGCCCGGACGAAGGAGGACTACAAGCGAATGGCCGGTACAACTGCACCTCAAGGTTTTAATGCAGACAGCCCTGATAATTCATTCCTCCCCAGGTTGCACTGTTGCAGGCAATTAAATATGCCAGTGAAAATATCCGGCTAAATACAGTACTTACTAAGGGACAGACAAGTCAATTTTAAAGGCTTTTAAAAATGACCAGGCACTTGCAGAACCTGCACTTTCCAGAACATCGTTGAAGGAAAAAATGGATAAAAGAGAATTACTTTTTATTATGAAAACTATTAAATACTTACTTTTAATCTGCTATTTTTAAAGCAGGAACAACCGGCGAATTTTCTTTTTTATATACTGCCTCGTTGCGGCATGCAATGAGTTAATAACAAACATACATAACTAATGCAGCAAGTAAAATTTTTTGTCGTGGTTATTGTAGCCTTAATGGCTTCCCATTTAATTTTTGCACAGCTTCATTCTGTGATAAATAAATCGGACAGTTCAAAAATCATTTTAAGCAAGTTAACAGGCACATGGCAACTGATTGAGTATGCAGATTTAAATGCAGCAACCGGAACATGGACTTATGATTACGGGTTGCATCCAAAGGGCTTTTTTACTTACACAACAACCGGGATAGTTAATCTTAATATTTCAGTTGATACTGCCTTTCGCATTACAGAAGACTCTGCTAAAAATTACAATGTAAACTTGCTGAAATGGCTTTATAATTATTCTGTCGGATATTTTGGAACCTATTCTGTTGATGTTGATAAATCTGTGGTAACGCACCATGTAAAAGGCGGTTCTATTCCCTGGTATATTGATACAGACCAGCCAAGACCTTTTAGCTTTCATGGTGATACGCTGATTATTGGAGACAATAAAACATGGAAAAGAGTTTTGATAAAAGCTGATTAAAACAGGTAGCGCTGTTATGGTAGTAAGTACCCGGGGAGTTCTATCAATAACTTGTTTGTAAATTATCCCGCTGCCCACCCTGCAGCAATTCGTCATTTCCTTTTTCTTATTTTATTTCAGGCTAATCTTATTATATTAGTATTTCCAAAACAAAACCCCTTAACGCATGCCTGAAGAAATAAAACCTAACCCAACGCAAACCATTAGCCCGGAAGATGTGATATACGCAGAACGTAAGCGTTTAAATTTACAGATCCAGGGCGCTGTTACGGGGCTGGCCGTTTCCGGTGGTGGTATCAGGTCTGCCTCCTTTGGTCTTGGTGTAATGCAGGCGCTGGTTGCTAATAACCAGTTCAGTAAAATAGACTATATGTCCACGGTGTCGGGAGGCGGCTACCTTGGCTCTGCCCTTACATGGGCATTAAAGCAGGGAGGAAAAGATGCCGGCCTCACACCTGATAATTTCCCTTTGGGTAAAAGAGGAACGCACCGTGATAAGGACACTGTTTTAAAGAACAACCCGGTTGATGAGGAAGATAATAAGCTGCTGGATTTTATCAGGCAACACGGCTCTTACCTGGCACCCACTTCCAGCCTGGATATTGTATCGCTTGGTGCGGTAATACTGCGAAGCATAGTAATGTCGCTGTTTGTTTATATTGGTTTATTAACAGTTACAATGACGACCGCCCTGTGGCTTTTATACCAGCTAAACCGCCTTGCGCTAAATTATTCTCACGGCTTTTTTTTAGGAGTGAAAGAATTCAGATACGGGGTGATGTTAGTGGCGGGTGTTTTATTTCTAGTGGTCATTCTCATCAGGGGCTTCCTGTATTCCCTCAGTACTTTTTTAAGTAATAGTAATGCCAACAAATATCGTTACACCCGTTTTATAAAAGGGCAGGTAAGCATCGGCTTATTGCTTAAAATCGGGTTAACCTGTTTTGTATTTGGTTCATTGCCTTATGTAAGTATGTGGTTAGGAAAAGGCGTGGCAGAACTTACAGCCAGCAGTTCAACGTTATTTGGTACACTGGTAGGTTTATGGCAATATAAAAAAGCACAACAGAAAGAGCACAATACAGGAACAGTGTCAGATATAATGATTTATGCAGGTGCTGTTGCCTTGTTTTACGGAGTGCTGCTTTTTGCCTACCTGGCAACTACAAAGATCTTTTTAAATGAACTGTATAATGTGGCAGAACCGCTTTGGCTTTTTGCACTGGTTACAATTACCATTATTTTTGGCTACTTCACCAACCTTAACCTGATAGGCCCTCACCACATGTGGCGCAACAGGTTAATGGAGGCATTTATGCCTAATAAAGCAGCTGTTGAAACCAATTGCTGGATGCCGGCAACGGAGGCAGATTCGGCACTTGTAAAAGATATGTGTGATGAATTCAATCCCAGGCCATACCATATCATTAACACAAATGTGATACTTTCCAACTCGCCTAAAGTTGATTACAGCGGCAGGGGAGGAGACAATTTTATAATCTCCCCGCTTTATTGTGGTTGCGATGCAACGGGCTGGAAACTAACGGAACAATTCCAGGTAAATAAAACCAGGAGTGGTATATCGCTGGCCACGGCAATGGCTACTTCGGCAGCAGCGCTAAATCCCAATGCTGCTGTTTCCGGTGAAGGTTTTACAAGAAACGTAGTGGTATCCATGTTATTATCCCTGCTTAATTTGCGGCTGGGCTTTTGGACGAGCAATCCCTCTATGGAAAACACCGTTGGATCGCCCAACTTTTTTAACCCCGGTCTTACGAGTGAGTTGTTTCGTACAGGCCTGTCTGAAACAAACCGCAACCTCCAGTTGTCTGATGGCGGCCATTATGAAAACCTTGCATTGTATGAGCTGGTGCGGCGGAAACTTGACCTCATCATTGTTTCCGACGGTGGCGCCGATCTTGCTTTTAATTTTGATGACCTTGCAAATGCAGTGGAAAAAGTAAGGGTGGATTTTGGGGCAAAAATTTCCTTTATAAAAGATTACCAGGTGGAGTGCATTTTGCCAGGCACTGCAGGCTCCGGTGATTTTCAAAAAAAGTATAATATTGCCAAACATGGCTTTGCCATTGCAGACATTTTTTATGCCGATGGAACAAAAGGAACGCTGGTTTACCTGAAGCTGGCAATGATTGAAGATATGTCAACCGATGTATTCAGTTACAAAGGCGTTAACCCGGCATTTCCACACCAGTCCACCTCCGACCAGTTCTTTAATGAAAAGCAATTTGAAGCTTACCGTGAACTTGGTTATTACATTACCTGGCAAATGATGGAATCCGAGAAAGGGAAGGAAATATTTACATAGTGAATATGCATGGCTCATCTGCATAAGATTCAAAATCAATTGGCATTGCCAAAAAACCAACATGTGCCTTTAAAAAATAATTAAGCTTTTTTAAAGTATTTAAAAATAACCGAAAAATTCAGGGGTTTATGGCTAATGATCAATTTTCCAGGCAATCCCGGAGGCCATTTCCTGGTATCATGGCTGATGCAACAACTCCAAAAGGAAAAGAGAAGTATTTAATAATTCAAGCCCCCATAGCTGTTGTAAATTTACATTATTATAAACCAACATAAATGAAGCAGCTCGCCAAATTGTTTTCATTACTAATCCTGGTATTTGTGATACATAGTTGTACTATGCAAAAAGAGAAAGAAGGCTCTTTTCCTGAACCGTTCGGTGATGACGAAGCAGAAATGCAACAAAGAAAATTAAAATATTTTGAGCTTATGCATCGCTCTGCCCCGGGAACAGACTGGAGGGCGGCTGAGGTGATCAACCGGGAAATGGCGCTGAAAGCAAAGCAAAATAACCTTCGGCAACGGGGCGGAAGTCTGCGGGTGGCCTCGGCACAATATGCCAATGGTATTATTACAGGTAGCTGGCAGGAGAGAGGCAGCCGCAACATTGCGGGGAATGTCCGGTATATGGATTATGTTCCATCCACCAATATAATGTATCTCATTTCGGATGGGGGTACATTATGGAAGGGGAATGCAACACTAGGGAATTGGGAGGTGCTTAATCAGAACAAAAAATTTATTCCCAATATTTTAAAAGTTACCGGCAATGGTGCAGGTAGCCAAAGAATTCTTGCCGCTGCAGATCAAAACATGTTTTATTCAGATGATGACGGCACCAATTTTACACCGGCAGCCGGCATTAGTTTTCCTGTTGCCTGGGGCGGCAATTCTGTAACAACCATTGCTGTTATGAATGATGCCAGTCAAACAGTTTACTGCCTTACCCGTCCATGGGATCCATTACAAGGCGCTGAACGTTACTGGCTATACCGCTCCGCTGATCATGGAGCTACCTACACCAAAATTTACAGTTTTGATTTTGGAGATGATAACCAGCTTTCGCTTTATTCACCCTATGGCTCGGCTGACCTGTATGCTCTTGATGTAAACAGTCCCGGCAGCCAGAGTACACTGTACAGTATTTCCGGAACAATGGTGACTGTAATCAACAATTCCACCGACATGCCGGTAAATGTAAACTGTGTATTAAAGGGTTATAAGAATGGCGCCAGTAATATTTTTTATGCGCTGAACAATAACAATAAAGTTTTTAAATCAGTAAATAACGGTCTCAACTGGACGCTGCAAAGTGACTTGCCTGAAAATTCCTGGGACAGGCTGGAAGTATCGGTGACCAATCCCAATCAATTGTACTTTGGCGGTGTAAATGCGTACCGCAGTGCAAACGGTGGCATTAGCTGGAGATTAGTTACCGGAGGGTGGGCCGCCTATTATGGTAACCAGGCTACCAGGCTGCATGCAGACATTATGCAGGTGCAGAGTTTTTTAAGGGCTGATAATACAGAGTTTACTGCTGTAACCTGTCATGGGGGCTATTATATATCGTATGATAGTCTTAAAACGGTGTCGAATAAATCGTTGCTAAATTTAAATACAGCCCAAACCTGGGATGTTTTAACAGACCGCAATAATAGTGATGCAGTGTATATTGGCGCCCAGGACCAGGGTTTTCAGGTGGGCACAGGTGCAGTCAATACAAATGGCTCTATGGATTTTGTGCAGGCTTATTCCGGGGATTACGGACAACTCGCCCTTACTGACAGCCTTTCAAAATTATGGATTGAGTATCCCGGCGGCGACATAAGCCTTTACGCAAACCCTGCCGCCATTACCGCTTACCGGGCACCTGATGCAGGCAAGAAAGTGTTGGGAACACAAAAACCTAATTATGGCTGGATGTTGCCCACGGCAAATACAGGCAGCCTGCTGAGCAATGAGTTGTTAGTTGGTGGCGGCAATATGACCGGTGGTGATGGCTCTTATCTCATTAAATTTAAGTTGCAGCAAACTCCGCAGTTAGCAATTGTTGATTCGCAGTATGCATTTGATTTCAGGGCCAATTCAAACAATGGCACTTCAGGTATTTCTGCAATTGAAGCTTCGCTCATCAGCGGCAGAATATTTGTTGCAACTGAAGACGGTACTTTTTTTAATTCGCCCGATAAAGGCGCTAATTGGCTTAAAACGACCGGTTTTAGTGCACCTTCAGGCTTTTGGTTATATGGTGCCTGCATTTTAGCATCTCAGTTAAATGAAAATGTAGTGTGGTATGCAGGAAGTGGTTATTCCAACTCAGCGGTGTACAAATCAGCGGATGGAGGTGCAACCTTTACTTCTATGAATACAGGTTTGCCACCCACACTGGTACATAAAATAGTGGCTACGCCAGATGAACAATTATTGTTTGCCGCCACCGAGGCCGGTCCTTATGTATATGTGACAGCTACCGGCGAATGGTACAGCCTGATGGCAGCAGAAACTCCTGTGCAGGATTATTTTACGGTTGAATATGTGCCTGATCAAAAAATCGCAAGGTTTGGCACTTACGGTCGTGGCATTTGGGATTTTAAAGTTGAATCTGCGAAGCTGGATAAATACATTTGCCCTGGCAGCTCCATTACCTATAGCGCCGGCCTAGCAGCTGCGGATTACCAATGGCAGGTTGATGACGGCAGTGGTTTTACAAACCTCAGCAACAACATTAATTATAGTGGTGTCAATGCAGCAGATTTACAGATAAAAAACATTCCAGCTTCGTTTAGTGGTTACCGGTACCGCTGCAACACGGGCAACGGCGCCGGAACGGCCTACACTTTAAAGGTCACGGTTTACTGGAAGGGAGGAGTGAGCAAATCATGGGAAAATCCGTTTAACTGGAACTGTGGCGTTTTGCCGGATGCTAATACAGATGTGATTGTAAACATCGAGGCACCTAATTTGCCGGAGATCAATTCAACAGCAGTTTGCAGGTCAATAAATGTGTCTCCGGGTTCAGCCCTAAAAGTAAATATTGGGGGTAAACTAACGGTAACGCATTAGTGTAAATTGGCGAATTGATATGCTCATAATACTTTACATTTACACGGCCCGCAGATTTTGGATTTAATCCAGATTTTGCAGTTGAGATCGTTAGGAGGGTTTCAAATACTTAGTCGACCCTCAAAAAGTGAGAAAAGTTGATTGTTATTTGATTTGAGAGATTCCAGGCTGAATAATAGTAACCAGATATTTGCAAAATGGTAAAAAAGCTTGCAAATTTATGAATGCTTTCTACCCCCAAACATACTCCTCAGTTAGGATTGTTTCATGGTCTTGCAGATCAGCTTGATCAAAAGCATCCTTTGTATCAATTGGCCAATAAAATCAATTGGTCATTTTTTGAAGATGCTTTTAAAAAGCATTACAGTGAAAAAATGGGTAAGCCTGCAAAACCGATTCGCCTGATGGTATCGTTGCTGATATTGAAATATGTCCGCAACATCAGCGATGAAAACCTGGTGGAGCAATGGTCTGAAAATATCTATTTCCAGTACTTTAGTGGTGAGCAGCATTTTCAGGCCAATATCCCTTGTGTACCAACCGAACTGGTTGCTTTCCGTCAACGCATAGGCGAACCTGGCGTAGAGTTAATTTTACAGGAAAGTATCCGTGTAAATGAGCCTCCTGAAGATAACAATACAGGTATTGTGGTGAGTGTTGATACGACCGTGCAGGAAAAAAATATCACCTACCCGACAGATGATAAACTATACAAAAAAATTATTAAAAAGTGTTGGGCAATAGCAGACAAAGAGGCAATAGATCTTCGCCAGTCTTACACAAGGATAGTTAAACGTTTAAGTAATTTACAACGGTTTAAAGGAACCAAGAACGGAGCCAAAGCGGCCCGTAAAGCCAATAAAAAAATACAAATCATAGCAGGAAGGCTGGTACGGGATATTGCCCGAAAGCTACCACTAACAAGCCTTGGCAAATATTTGCCGGATCTAAAGCTGTATCAAAGAGTATTATCCCAAAAGCGGAGTGACAGTGATAAAATTTACAGCCTTCATGAACCCGATGTAAAATGTTATTCAAAAGGTAAGGAGCATAAGAAGTTTGAGTTTGGCAGTAAAGCCTCTGTTCTAATTGATCAGCACACAGGCATCATTATGGGAGCCATTAATTTTACTCAAACATTACACGATTCAAAAACATTGCCGGATGTATTGGAACAATATGAACGACTCAACGGCAGGCAGCCAAAAGAAGTGTTTGTAGACAGAGGATACAAAGGAGTAAAGCAATACAAAGATGCAGTTATCCTGGTACCCAAACCTGATAAAAATATTACCAAAACACAATGCAGCAAACATAGTAAAAGGGCAGCCATTGAACCTGTCATCGGACACCTGAAACACGACTACCGTTTATGTAGAAATTATTTGAAAGGAATATTGGGAGATAATATGAATATAATTTTAGCCGCTGCTGCCATGAACTTTAAACGACGAATCAACCTCTGGCGTACAGAGGCAATCAGATGTTGGTCACTTATTTATAAACTGCTTATAAATGCTTACTGGATTTCTATTCCCCAAAAAGTAAAATCGACTTTTTGAGGGACGACTACTTAGCTGTGCAGCAGTTGGAAACCGCAATAGATTTTCAACTGCAAAATCTGGGTTTAAAGAGAAGTGAAAACGGTAATTGCCTTCCCGGCATAAAACGGCAGATGGCCGGTGCACACCCGAATTACCCTTATCAAGCTTTTCTCTTAATTTTTTAACTAATTTATATTCTGCTGGGAAGCTATTAGCAACATTAATCAATCTAAAAAGGCGGGAGGGTAGAATTGCTGGCCATATTTTTCAGCCAGCACTTTCAGCCTTTCAAGTTGTGCAGCATCCATAACTGGCGCCGGTAAAAATATGCCGGCTGTTACAGGTTGTCCTATCTCCCTGAATAAATCATCCAGCCCGGCTGGCACAACGGTACACAATAAACGGGCTGTTTCAACGGAAGTGTTTTTAAAACAATGAACCGCTCCACCCAACGGAATATTTACCAGGGAGCCTTTGGTGGCGGTAATTTTTCTTCCTTCCATTTTAAACTCAACCTCACCTTCCAACACATAAAACATCTCCTGCATGGCTGCATGACTGTGAGGACCGGGACCGCTGCCCGGAGGTACCAGCATGTCGATCACAGCATAGTTACCGTTAGTTTGTTCACCGGAAACAAGGATTGTGTAGTTTGATCCGGCTACAGCCAAATGCTGGGTTTGTTCGGTATCCGTAATGGTAATATTTTTAATTGTTTCCATTTTTAAATTCAGATTTGTTGCAGCCATGGTATACAAAGTGCTTTACAAATATATTCTAAAATTTATTACATGACCTGCCCGCTTTTTGTCGAAAACAACCGTACTTCTTAAACGCAGTATTATTAGCATTGGTGAATTAAAGTTATAAGCAATGCGAAAACTTATTTTAATAGAATGGATATCACCTGATGGATTTGCCACAGATAAAAATGGCGGCTTGGATTTTTTTACAAATATTAATCCCGATCAAAATAAATATTCAGATGAAGCACAACTGAAATTCCTGGAAATAATTGATTTGATTTTGCTGGGTCGTAAAACCTATGAGCTGTTTGCAGGTTTTTGGCCGGGGGCTACTATTGAACAGGAAGCGATTGCGGATAAGTTAAATGAATAAAAAAAGTTGTGTTTTCAAGCACGCTTACTGCAGCACCCTGGGGTAACTATTCGCCTGCGTAAATAATTAGCGGAGATGCTGCTGAGGCCGTTAAGAGACTCAAATGTATGCCGGGTAAAGACATGGTGTTGTGGGGAAGTATTTCATTGCCCAGTCTCTAATGAAAGCTGGCTTGATTGATGAATACCACATACAACTCTGTCCGGTTTTAACAGGAGGCGGAAGATCATTATTTCCCCCGTCCATAGACTTTAGCAATCTCAAACTTCTGGAGACAAGACAATATGAAACTGGTACAATATTTCTTAATTATGAAGCAGTAAGCAGTTCGGGTGAATCAACCAAAGTATTTTAAAAGAGCAAGCATAAATTTAAAATCACACTTTTATCGGCCGGCAAAACTGCAACCGGAGTAATTATTCCTCCGGCAGTTATTGAAAGCCTTGGAGCAGGAAAAAAACCACCCGTTATTGTTTCCGGCATTTGCAGTAAAGATTTATAAAACCGGCAAACCTTTTTGTGTGCCATTTATATAATGCTTACCATATATTCATTATATAAAAAATACTTTGGGCACTCAAAACTAAAACTGGCATGGCTGCTAAATCTGAAATTTCTCCGCAATTTTATGCAAGGTCTGGTGGCCTTGCCTACCTCATAATTATTATAGCAGGTGCACTTGGCGAATTATTCATCAGGAATAAAATGATCATTCCCGGCGATGCTGCAGCCACAGCTCACAACATAGCGGCTTCGCCCTTGCTTTGGCGTATTGGTATTGCCGGCGATATTGTAATGCATGTATGTGATCTTATTTTGGCAGTGGTTTATTATACTCTTTTTAAACAGGTTAATAAAAGCCTGGCATTTCTTTCCCTCCTTTTTGGGTTGATACAAACTGCAGTACTGGTGGCAAACAAGTTGAATCTGCTGATGCCTTTTTTCTTGTTGGGCGACCAGGAGTACCTGAAGGCATTTAATCCGCAACAACTGCAGGCACTTGCTTATATTGCCATCCGTGCCCATGGTTACGGCTTTGGTATCGGCCTTATTTTTTTTGGATTTAGTTGCCTTATAGATGGATACTTAATCTTTAAATCGACCTTTTTACCGAAGGCATTAGGCATCATGTTGTTTGTTGCCGGCGTTTGTTACCTGGTAAATAGTTTTGTGCAAATCCTTTTCCCGGTGCTCTCTGATAAGATTTTTTCAATCATTCTTACACCTGTATTTATTGCAGAATTATCCATGAGCCTGTGGCTGCTGATCAGGGGCGTGAACGTGATGAAATGGAATGCGCTAATTGATAGTAACAGATCTTCTTAATTAACTTTTTTAAAAGTTCAACATGTGGATTGGATAATTCATCAATTAGTGTTTTCAATTATAATTGGGTTCAATTATTTCTATGGTTCAAAAATTATAAATTGGGATTGGCTGCAACACCATTTTGCATAGAGATCGGGATCTTCTTTTAAAGTGCTGTAGCCACAGGCATCGTACACAGCTTTATCATAGGCAGCCATCATGCCTGCTTTCCAAAAAGCATCAGCGGCTGGTAACTCTTCTGCGCTATTACGTGTGCTGTATCCTTTGAAAAGCAACTGTTGCAGGGTTTTTATACCTGGCATATCCTGGAGAATTTGCCCGGTGGCGGTATGATCTGGATGGTCGTTAGGGTTGGCAAGCGAAGAAGGGTTTAAATAATAGATTGATCCAGTTTCAATACCCTGGCTTTCAAAGTGTATGATTGCTTCCACTGTGTTTACAAGTGCAGACCAAGTGTTGTAAACTGCATTATTATCCACTGAATTCAGCGGGCTGATTTCTTGTTTCCTGAATTTTGCCAGGCTTGCAAAATTATTAACCGCAAACCCATTGCCATCTAAATTCCCATCGGGCAGTCGAAGAAAATAGCTACAAGTATTGTTGACTTTACAATTTTGAATAGCCTGGCCGTTATGGGTGGCAGTGCCTGAAGATTCTAATAAAAGCGAAAAAGGAGCAAGGCAAAAGCGGATGGAACTTTTTAATCCCTCTTCTCTTGCCAGCCAAAACATTTCATTCATTCCGGCATCACCGGCGGTGGTGATGATGAAAACAACTTTGCAATCCTGGGTCAAAAGATTTTTAAAAATCTCCCCGCTCATAAAGAGTTGCCAGTCATCTGCATGAGCAATAACACAGAAACAAATTGTGGTAAATTGAAAGGGCGAATTTTCTTTCATCGTTAGTTGAAGATGTTTACGAAAATAACTCGGATAAAAATCATTTTAACCGCTCAGAGGAAGAATGTACCGCACCATTGCCATTCATGAAATGACCGTTTGTATTGCTGTTACTATTGAGCGATTTATTGTTCCATGCTGCCACTAAGTCTTTGAGCAACCCTGCAGTTTTATGAGTGTTGGTTACAACATTAAATTGTTCTTCTACCCGTTTTCGTCCTGCTTCTCCCATTTGTTTCAACAACCCGGGTTGCTCCAGTAACTTTACAACTTCGCTTGCAAAAGCTTCGCAGTTGCCGGGTTCAGTCAATAAGCCTGTGTGTTCATTGCTTATAATTTCTTTTATGCCGCCCACCGCCATGCCCACAACTGGCAGGCCGCAAGCCATGGCTTCCAGCATTACAAGTGATGTACCATCGTTACGGGAGGTATGTGCCAGCAGATCAAAAGCCGGGTAAACTTCTGCAAGCTCCAGAGACCAGTCTGCAAAATGAACATGCCGTTCCAGTTGCATTTGCTTCGTCATTTTGTTAAGCTGCTTTAGCATACTTCCTGCTCCCACTATTGCAAAATGAACAGCAGGCATCACTTCATGAATAGCTGCTGCTGCTCTTAAAAATTGATCCGGGCCTTTGTCAAATTCCAGCCTCCCGGCAAAGCCGACCAACGTTGCATCTTTATCTATGCTAATTAGTTCACGGAATATTTTGCCGGTCCTGGTACTATTAAAAACCCTGGTGTCGACACCGTTATGAAACATGCTCAATTTTACAGGATCAATACCTAAGGCCAAAGCCTGTATATAAGTTTCCTGGCAGTTTGTGATAAGGTGTGAGTTACACATCAGCGCTACGCCAAGTTCATGAGCTGTAACATGCATGCCATGAACAGTGGCAATTACGGGCTTGTTTAAAAAACTTCCCGCCACAGCGGCCAGCACATGAGATTTGGGCATATGGGCATGCAGTATATCTGCTTTATGCAAACGGGCAACTTCTGCGGCCATCTGTATAGAGCGCCAGTCCGGGTTATCAGCAATGGGAGTTATAAAAACATCTTCAACACCAAGTTGCCTTAAGCTTTCTGTAAACTGGCTTTCGCAGGGGCAGATACAGGTAACTTTAAATTGATCGGGTGAAAGGTTTTTAAGGAAGCCAGCAATGTGGTTTTCCATTCCTCCAAGGGTGGCAGTGCCTATAATTTCAAGAACACTTATACGTTTACCAGCATTGTGTGAAGGGGTGCTGGTAATTATGTTGTGAGTGGTGTTTTGTTGCAAAATTGAGGAGGCAGCCTTATTTTTTCAGTGACTGTATTTCATATTATTGAGTTTGCAAATTGTATACCATCATACCAAAAAAAAACTGCTGGCCGAACCATTTTTACTAATTTTAGTTTAATAAAATCACTCCGTTTCATTACTTATTCTGAAAGCATTTTAGTAATATTTAGAACGAATTGTAGTAGAGGTGTTTATAAAAATGTATTCCAAGAAGTGAAGGATACTGATTTGCAACGATTGAAGTAATTTTAAATTAAAACTCAATGGCACCAGACTTTTACCGCCGTTGCCAGATTTTTTTTCATTAACGAAGTAAAAACAAAAAGACAACTATCTTTTTTATTTGTACTCTACCCAGCTGCTAAATACTGTTGACAGTTTCCTTTTTTTGTGGACCAATTTCCGCAGGTTTATCCCTGGTTTGGTCACGTTTGCCGGCATAACTCACCACAACGGAAATAAATGTTCCTGTAAGAAAATTGCCAATGGTTGCCGTGATCAATACCATCATCAGCAAATAGCTTTGAGGATGCTGCTGCGACTGGGATGCAGTGCCCGGCAACACTTTTTCTACAGGTACGTTGCCGAACAAGCCCGGGTAATAAATCCACACTAAAATAAAACTTGCAATTGCAGCTATGGCAATGCCTGTAAAAGTTGTCATCACACCAGCTAACAGCATTGAAACTGCTCTTTTTTCATCGTACCTGGTGTATAAAAGTTTATATCCATAAAAGAAAATCGGCACCATAAAAATCATTAATCCCATAAAAAGAAGGTATAGGGATTCGTAGCGATTTTTTGTAAGAAAAATTAGTAGCGGGACAACGTAACCTATTGCTGCCAACGTTCCAAACAAAATATATTCTTTTAAATGCCGCCGGTCAAACAGGGGGTTATTCATTTTGCATTTTTGTAGAACAGGATAAAAAATTATGCCAGCATTATTCAGAGGGTCTTGGGCATTTGTAGGTACAATTTTTTTTATAAATTTCCTATATGCGAAAAGCTCACTGCATTTGTTCTCCAAAATAAATCGTTTCACTATTAATCAGTTATTGATATTTGAAAAAGGATAGTGACAGACGCCATAAATTTTAAGTATTACTTTATCTTGCACTGCCTGATTTGGCACGCTCATCTAACCAAAATCATCTATAACTAATTATGTCTTACTGCAGTGCAATTGAATTTATGTCTGATGATAAAAAGGCTTTACACAAAGCTTATCATGACAAATTATATGGTTTTCCTATTGATGATGACAACGAACTTTTTTGCCGGCTGGTACTGGAAATAAACCAGGCTGGCCTTAGCTGGGAAACCATCCTGAAGAAGGAAACTACCTTTAGAAAGGCTTACCACAATTTCAATATAAAAAAAGTGGCTGCCTACACAACTGCAGACAGGGAAAGGCTTTTAGCTGATGCCGGCATCATCCGCAACAAGCTTAAAGTAAATGCGGCTATTGAGAATGCCAAAGCAATTCTGCTGCTTCAGAAAGAGTTTGGCTCATTTAAAGCGTGGATAGAACATCATCACCCCAAAACAAAAGAAGAGTGGGTAAAGCTGTTTAAAAACACCTTTAAATTTACTGGTGGTGAAATTGTAAATGAGTTTTTAATGAGCATTGGTTTTTTACCCGGTGCCCATACAGAAAGTTGCGCCATTTATAAGGCGGTGCTTAAAACCAAACCAATGTGGCATAAAAAGCAACCAAAAAAATAGCCTTCTTATTTTAATCACTCATCAGGGCCAATGAAGAATATTCTTGGAATAAACGGAAGTGCAAGCCAGCAGTCTTCAAACCTGCGGTTGCTTAACCATATTGCTGCAGCAACTACCGATTATTTTAATTTTCATTTGCTGGAAGACTTATCACTGCTTCCACATTTTAACCCTGAGTTATCAGTTGAAAACACACCTGCAATCGTCACGGCCGCCAGGCAACAAATTGAAGCTGCTGATGGTGTTATTGTTTGTACACCGGAATA
The DNA here is from genome assembly GCA_965247025.1 of Ferruginibacter sp. Taxonomy (GTDB): domain Bacteria; phylum Bacteroidota; class Bacteroidia; order Chitinophagales; family Chitinophagaceae; genus Ferruginibacter. Next base: position 515,938 of record OZ252000.1, read on the forward strand.
TGTGTACAGCATCCCAAGTGGTCTTAAAAATTTGATTGAATGGTGTGTGGCAACAACTGTGTTTTCGGAAAAACCTGTTGGATTAATAACAGCAGCTGCGGATGGTAAAAAAGGACATGAAGAGCTGCAACTGCTGATGAAGACGATACAGGCAAAATTTACAACTGGCACAACATTGCTGGTGCCGGGTATAAAGGGTAAAATTGATGCAGATGGAAAAATCATTTACCAGCCCTTACTGCAAGAACTACTTAAGTTTACTGACAGTTTTAAGGAACTGGTAAATGAGTGATAATTCTCTTTACGCCCCCAGCGCCGCCTTTGCATAAGCCAGGCAATTTTGCGTTTCTTTCACCGCATCAGAGCCAGCCGGAATATCGTATTCAAGTTCAATGGTTGCCGGAATATCATATTTCTTTTCCTTCAATAAATTTAAAATTTCCTTTAAAGGCGTATTGCCTTCGCCCCAGGGTTTATTAGCACCGCCATTTGTTTTATTGAGCCTGTCTTTTATATGCATGCTTGTTATACGGTCATGTTTTGCCTCAATCAATGCCAGCAAAGTCTCTTTGGTATTGTTGCCCCCGGCGGCAATATAATGGCCGCAATCCAGGTTCATGGAATTGTACGGCGATTGTGCAAGGGCCGTATCCCAGGCGGTATCGGTAGCCTGGGTGTGAGCATGGTAGCCAATATAAACTTTATGTTTTGCGCCAAGGTCGCCCAGGCGCTGAGATTGTTTGGCATCTCCCGGCAGTTCAATCGTAACAGAACGGGCTCCCAAAGTTTTGGCAGCCTTCAATGCATATTCAACTTCAGCATCAGTATTATTAGCCCCGAGTGCATCAGGTTTAAAAGCGTAAATGGTTACGCCAGCTGCATTAAACATTTTTTTTACTTCCTTAAACTTGTCCATTGAAACGCCGGCACGCCAGGCCGCTACGTCTTTTTTATAAGCCACCATTTTTGCTTTTTCTTCATCTGTAAACTTAGGCGGCTGGCCCGGTACATAAGGCGGCCATTTAACCGGGTTAACGGGTTTGCCTGCAAAATCTTCCACGGCATCACCCATCAGTTCAATAGCGCTGATGCCGCTGGTTGTAACATACTTCAGCAAATCTTCAATGGTGCCTGGCATACTCCTGAAAGAATAAGTTATGACACCTATCTGTACGCCAAAAAATTTGGAACCAGGATCAGCAGCTGATAAAAAAGAGGCCGACCGGGCAGCCTGGGAAGACAGCAATAACCCAAGTGAGGTGATTGATCCTTTTACTAAAAAATCACGACGGGATTGATTGCGGGAATTGTTTTGTTGTAGAGACATTTGCAAGCATTTTAATGATGAAAACTATTGAAATAAAGGCCCATAAATATACATCATCAAACCAAGGCGCAAAAATTTGGGTATTGAAGTAAGAGCAAAATAAGTTGAGCCGTGTTTGTTAGCGGGAAAAAAAGTTATTTAACCACTCAGGGAGAAATTGATTCTTACCGAAAATAACCATTGGGTTAACCGGCAGTCGGGAACTCTTGGGGAAATATTTTTTATTATCCATTGCCTTATTTACGGCTATCTTTATTTCTCCCGGTTCTGCAGTTATTTCAATCCAGCCACTGGCATAGCCGGCTCTTAGTTGTGTTATAATCTCTCCGTCAAATTCAGGTAGTAAAACAAGTGAGCGAATGGTTGGATAATGCTGATGCAGCCATTCAATCGTTTCAATTGTGTCAGCAATATTCCCGTTTTCTAAATACAACAATGCTATATGCGGCATATTTGTATTGCTGATTGCAGTCATAAATATCCTGAGATCTTTATAACCTGGTTGAACGGTATAACCGATGTTACTCAGCAATATAGTAAATCCCTTTTGAAACAGGTTTCCTCCTCCTGCTACTACTGTGTGGACACAAATATTTGATTGTTTTTAAACAGTATCCAGCCCTCGTACATATGGTAGAATTTGACTAATCCTTTTTGTAATACTATGGGTCCAGGCTTCCGGGAAGATGCATACCCTTTCCAGCCGCCAAGCCTTGCAATTATCCAGGTTGCCCATTTTAATGTGTTGGCCTTGGATGGATTTTTTAGTTTTTCGGTTTTGCCCTGTACCTGTTCATTTATCATTTGTAAACATTGCTGCTCTTCCTTGTCAAATACTTCATTTACTGGTTGTTCATTATCATCCTCATAGGCTAACATCATCTGCAATATCCGCAGCACAGCCATCATGGCCAGCAGCGTAAGTTTGCGGATGGCCCAGCCTTGTTCCAATTGTGTTCGTTCTATTCTAAAACCTTCTGTTTTCAATAGCCTGTGTACTTGCTCTATATACCAACGATGTTTGTACCACTCAATAATTTGTATGGCCTCTTTGGCATTGGTAACAGGGTGTGTAGTAAGAAGACGCCAATAAATACCACCTTTTTTATTTCGCTCTTTTGCTTCTACAACATACATGGATGTACTGGCTGGTAACTCTTTATCATTGCAGCTATTGGGTTTTAGCAGGGATACTTTACCCCACTTTAATTCCATTTTTGCTATGTGCTTTGCTATATTTTTTCTTACATCGCCCCTTACTGCTAAATCGTACTGATGTACTTCTTGCTTTGCATGGAGGTATTTACTTAATTTACTTCCGCCTGCTATTTTTCTATCTGTGCTGGAACGGATGAGCAGGTGGGTTTTTTCATCAGGCAGGGCGGCAATCAAATCATAAATATCGCTTTCCCTGTCTGCTATAATAGTAATGGTTTGGGCTTGTGATAATAATTCTTTACTTTTTTTTGAGGCTTCTATCCACTTGTATGATTCTTTTTCTGCAATAGGTAATTGTTGGTAATTGCGTTCGTGCCTGTCGGGGGTTTCTGGTTTTCTATCCCATACTTTGATATATGTGTATCCAAGGGCACTGCCTTTGCTGGCATCTATCACCATACTGCTATGCATCATAAAACCCAGTATACCCTCTTTGGTGGTTTTACCCAGGCCTGTGCTGGCTTTTACCCTGCCTGCCTGCCCTGATAAATTAAACTCGGTAGTGTCCTGTATGCAGAGTAAGTGCCTGCCACTGCACAGACTTGCACATCGGGTTACAATGCTTGCTGTTATCTTGTCTTCACTAAAGCTATCGTTATTGAACAAACGATAAAAGCTTTTTTGCTCTGCTTCACTGGCTGTTACCTGGCGTATACTGCTGCTGCGGCCTTTTGTTAATGTTCGCAATACCTGACCAGCCCGCTTATCTATACGTTTATCCCCAAAGGCTCCTGTAAAATCAGGAAAACTATTTATTAATTCTACCATATGTCAAAGATCAAATTTCTTACTCATACTTGTGTCCGCACTGTAGCTCCTGCTAGCGCAATTACTGTGTTTGTTCCTGGTTGCATACAAAATAATTTACAATTTCTTTTGCAACTTTCAAAGATTTAAAGAAGCTTTGATAATTGGCTTACAGCCATTTCATCAATTCAAAAAAAATCAGTTTTTAAAATTACAAAACAAATAGCCCATGCAGGATGAACAGGAAGATTTGCTGACGGATGATTACCTGGATCAAACAAAAAGCAGGAAGGAGTTGCTGCCATGGTGGATAAAAGTTTTCATGTGGATCTTCCTGGTTCTGGGAGTTTTTGTGGTGGGAATTGCATTTGCCAGCATCTTTGAATTTTCAACAGTGCTTTCATTGTACGGCTTCAGCACAACTGAAATATGGTCTCCTGTTGGTATTTTACTGTTGTTTGTTTTTATACTTAAAGCAGTAACATCGTACGGGCTTATTGCAAAAAAATCATGGGCAATTAAGTTGGGTATTACAGATGCCGGCCTCGGCATTTTCTTGTGTTTATTCGTAATCGTTTATACAATTGCCACAAAAGGATTTAATTTTTCGATGCGGCTCGAATTGTTGTTTTTAGTGCCTTATCTTTTGAGGCTGCTCCGCATAAGGGTGGAGTGGGAGAGTGCTGTAAGCTAATAACAATTGTCATAATTTTCCCGGCATTATTTTAGCTTCGCCTGAATGAGATTGCAGGAAAAAATAATTCTTCACATTCTATTTTATAAGCTATAAATCTTTTGCAGAATGAATGAAATAGCCCGTATAAAACAATTGTTTGCAGACTTGTTCAATGGCCATCCCTGGTTGGATGTTACAATAAAAGATACCCTTGATAACCTTACTGCTGAGCAAGCTTACAGAAACGTAGTAACCGGCGGTAATACTATTTGGGAAATTGTAAATCACATCATTGCCTGGCGTCAAAATGTATTGGAACGTGTAGGCGGCGCCGTGATTACCACACCTGAGCACAATTATTTTTTTCCTGTACAGGATTGTTCGGATGAAGCTTGGGAACAAACACTTATTGAACTAAATGAAACACAGGATCAGTGGCTTAGGTTTTTTGATGAGTTTAGCGAAGAAGATTTTGAAAAGATCTATCCCAACAATAACATGACTTATTACCAGCACATTCATGGAATCATTCAGCATGATGCTTACCACCTGGGACAAATAGTATTGCTTGTAAAAGCAATTTGAAAACTGGGTTTCTAAAGGAATACCATTAATTTTTTATCAACTCCAGGTTGTGAGCCTGCTGCAATCTTTTCCCAATTTGCTGATATAATAAAAATGTATCTTCATAATACACAGCCATATTAAAAATCAATAGCTTCATCATGCAAAACAACTGCTGCAAATTTCTCGTTATAGTTATTTTAGTTGCAATCTTTTCCCGCCAGGCTTCGGCACAAATAAAAAATGAACCATTGAGGATCATTATGATTGGTGCTCATCCGGATGATTGCGATTTAGGCGGCGGTGGAACAGCCATACTTTTATCGAAACCTGGTTATGCGGTAAAATTTGTGTCAGTAACCAATGGCGATGCAGGGCACCAAAAAATGAAAGGATTGCCACTTGCAAAACGCCGCTTTGCAGAAGCGCAGGAAGCAGGAAAAAGATTTGGTGTTACATATGATGTGCTGGATAACCACGACGGTGAATTAATGCCTGTACTGGCTGTTCGCCTGCAGGTTATAAAAAAGATCAGGGAGTGGAATGCTGATGTTGTAATTGCACCAAGGCCAAATGATTATCACCCGGATCATCGCTACACGGGTGTGCTGGTGCAGGATGCAGCTTATATGGTAGCAGTGCCCAATGTGTTGCCGGGTACGCCCGCTTTAAAAAAGAATCCCGTTTTTTTATATTTCCAGGATGGTTTTCAACGGCCCAATCCGTTCAGGCCGGATGTGGCCATTGACATTACAAGTGTATATGAACAAAAAATACATGCCATTGCGGCCCACGTTTCACAGGTGTACGAGTGGCTGCCATGGATCGGTCACTTTTTGCAGGAGGTGCCTGCGGCTGAGAATGAAAGAGAAGCGTGGCTGTCAAAAAAATGGGAGAGGCCCATTACACCCGCTATTAAAACATCGCTTGAAAAATGGATGGATAAAGAAAAGGCTGCTTCCGTAAAATATGCTGAAGCTTTTGAAGTTTGTGAGTACGGAGTGCAGCCTTCTGATGAGGATTTAAAAAAGATCTTCCCCATGCTGCAGCAATAATAGTGCAGTACAAAACTTTTGCTCTTTCTTTCAGGCAAAGCCGAAAAAATTACAGCCAAAATGATACTTGCTGGCCACTACAAATCTGTATTGCTTTATCCCGGTTACGGATTATGAATTGGTTTTTCAAAAAACCAATTTTCGGAAAATTATGTATGTTCTTTTTGTTCAAAACTATTTTGAGCGGCCATTGAAAAATGGCCGTTTTTATTTTAGATAATCTTTTCCCTTCATCTTTCCAGGCAACCCATGTGCCCGTTCAGTCGTTAAAATTTCGGGTTGAGTTATGTTTAATTGCAGCCGGCATACAATTGTAGAATATTTGAAAAAACTTACTGACTTATGAACCGGGCTGCCATTTTTTACCTGCTTTTTATTACGTCATTTATCGCCTGCATTACTGCGGCAAAGGCGCAACTGTTTAAGCAACCTGGCAAGGCTGCACAAAAACCATTACCCCAGTCTTCAATAGCCGCACTATCTGGCTCGTTTGGAAGATCCGCTGTGTTTACAGAGCAAATTGGCCAGTATGCTGCTGATACAGCCCTGGAGCAATTTGGTAAAATACATGCAGGGTTTGAAGGCTTTTCTGCACCGGTGCTGTTTACAGAGAAAGGGGTGATCTTTCTTCAAAAAAAGAAAAAAAACTTTCGCATGAAGAGGAAGAACGATTGGAGAAAAAAGGTATTCCCGAAGAGGAAATAGAACGCAGAACAAATGTGGTAAAAAAAATAGTGACCATGGAATGGGTGGGTGCAAATGCTGATCCGGAAATTATTCTGCAGGAAAAAGCGCATGACTATTATACCTATGGAAAAATGCCCGGAAAGGCTTATGGGTATAAAAGTATTGTTTACAGGAATTTATATCCCGGAATTGACGTGGTCTATTTTATTAAGCCGGGATCAGCAGGTGGATTTGAATACAGTGTAATCATTCATCCCGGGGCTGATTTGAGGCAGGTAAAAATGAAATTTGCAGGTGATGTAAATAAGATTAAAGTTAGTAAAGAAGGCAGCCTGATTATTAAAACAGCCATAGATGAAATCGTTCAATCAGGTTTAGCAAGTTTCAATACGAATGAACCAACTGAAAGGAAAGCACCGGCCGCTTCAAAGCTGGTTGCAACAAATTTCAACGTCAATAACAACGAGGTAAGTTTTAATGTTGCTGGCGATTATAACAGTAGTAAAATTCTTGTAATCGACCCATTTGTATCTGCAACAAGTTCACTTACGGGTACTGTAGCGGGTAAGGCAAAGGATGTTGATTTTGATTATGCAGGCAATGTGTATGTTACGGGTGGGGGAGATGGTAATGTGTACCAGATGGCAAAGTATAATGCCAGCGGTGTGCTGCAATGGACTTTCAGCGGCACAGTAAACAATCCAAAATGGACTTTCGGCCCCTACTTTGGCGGCTGGGTGGTTGAAAAAACCACCGGCAATATTTATCTGGGGCAGGGTTTTGATTTTCTATCGGGCTTTATTGTTGTACGTATCAGCACAACCGGTTTATACGACAATTATGTAACCACCGGCAATCCAAACTTCAGGGAAAACTGGAAAATGATCTGGAATTGTAACAGCGGTTTACCACAGATAATAGTGGCTGGCGGAGGTACCAATTCAAACATAAACCTGGGCTTGCTTGCACCGCCCTCTGTTGTGCCATCGGCAGCAAATATAACCGGCATTGCAGATATTGCCTACCAGGATATGGCGGATATGGTGATTGATCCGCTTACAAACAGCATGTACACAATCTATGCTTCCGGTTCTGTAGCCACGCTTAATAACTCGGTTTACAAACATACCCAGCCATATAGTGCAGCAACCAAAGTATGGAATGTTCCTTCCGGTTACAGTGTTTTGCAGGAGGCCAATAACAGGCCTTATCTCTCGGGAGCTTTTCTCTCAGAAAATTCAACAAACATGCTTGCCATAAATCCGTCTTATTTATTTTACTGGGATGGAAAAAGCCTGCAGGCAATGAGCAAGGCAACCGGCGCTGTGGCAGGAACGCCCATTACAACCGGCAATACTGCACTGGCGCAGGGCGGTATAATTGCAGATGCCTGCAACAATGTTTTTGTGGGCAGTGTAAATGGAACGGTGAAAGTTTATAGTTTTGACGGAACAGTATTTAATGATGCGACTGCACCGGATATCTCTATACCCGGGTTTTCTACAAAGGCTGTTTATGATCTGGCCTACAACGAAACGCAGAAAATATTGTATGCCAGCGGCGATGGCTTTGTCGCCGCCATTGATGTGGCTTCATATTGCGCCAGCACCGTGTACGGGCTCACAGTTACGCCTGATTGTGTAAACGCTGCTGCAGCAGCAGTTTTAAATCCGTTACCCCCCGGAGGTTCAACAGTTACTTATGCACTTTTCACAGGAACAACTGCCATCACTTCTAATACTACCGGTGTCTTTAACGCTTTAAGCCCGGCAGTTAGTTATAAAATTGTTGCCACAATAAACGAAGCATGCAGCGGTACACAATCAACTGCCAGTTTTGTAATGCCAGGACCAACTGTTAGTATCGCCAAAACAGATGCTACCTGCAGCGCTGCTTCCGGAACTTTTACAGCAACAGGTTCCGGCACTGCGGCTCCATATACCTACAGTATTGACGGGATATCTTTTGCCGGCGCAGGAACATTCCCTGGTCTGGCTGGTGGCGTTTATTCGGTTACAGTAAAAGACGCCAGCGGTTGCAGAACTTCAGCCCCTGTTACCATCCTGAACAGTAATGGTCCATCATTGAGCTTTACACAAACCAATGCAGATTGCGGCAGCAGCAATGCCACGGTTACAGCATCGGCGGTAAATGGCACAGCGCCTTATCAATACAGTATCAACGGGGGAAGCACTTATCAAAACAGTAATTTTTTCACAGCCCTGCTGGCAGGCAAGTATACGCTGATGGTAAAGGATGCAACGGGCTGCACCAATGCCAGTGTTGTTACCATTACCAGTTCGCCGTTGCCTGCTGTAAATGCTATTCCATCGGCCGCTACCTGCGGCAATGCCAATGGCCTCATCAATGCTTTTGGGAGTGGCGGAACCGCTCCCTACCAGTACAGTGCAGATGGAAATAATTTTCAACTCACCAATACATTTGCCAACCTTACGCCGGGTACTTATACAGTTACCGTTAAAGATGCCAATGGCTGTTCTCAAACAACCACAGCCATTGTTGCTGATACACCTGCACCAACAGTAACGGCTGTATTAACTCAATCTGCCTGTGCCAATAGCAATGGCTCTGTCACTGCTACCGGAACAGGCGGCCTTGCTCCGCTGCAATACAGTATCAACAATGGCCCTTTTCAAAACAATAATATATTCAACGGTTTGCTCGGCGGTGTATACACTATCTCTGTGCAGGATATAGCAGGCTGCATTGGCTCTGCCAGTGTAACAGTAACAAGTGTTTCAGACGGGCCAACGGTAACCGCTACGGCCACAGCCTCTGCCTGCAACGTTAACAATGGCACTATTACCGCTGTCGCAGTGGGGGGAATAACACCTTATCAGTATAGCCTGGATAATACAACTTACCAGCCAGGCGGAAGTTTTAGCAGCCTGGCAGCGGGCAACAATGTTGTTTTTGCTAAAGATGGAGCAGGCTGCTTAAACACTTTCTCTATCGTTGTGCCACCTACAAGTGGTCCGGCATTGTCTTCTGTTCCGGTAACCGCATCTTCCTGTACAGCAAATGATGGAACGATTGTTATAAATGCAACGGGCGGAGCAGCACCGCTGCAATTCAGTGTTGACGGCATTGCTTTTGGGGCGGCTAACACCTTTAACGGACTTGCTCCGAATATATATACGGCTGTGGTTAAAGATGCTAATGGTTGTTCACGTTCTAAAACTGTAACAGTACTAAATGCATCCGGGTTAAGCTTGTTTGTGTCCGCTCTTAATACTTCCTGCAGCGGCAACTCGGGATCAGTTACAGCTTCTGCCAGCGGCGGTATTGCACCACTGCAATACAGTCTTGACGGAGTTTTTTACCAGGGCTCCAACACATTCTCTTTACTGGCAGCAGGCGACTATACTGTGTATGTTAAAGATGCCAATGGTTGCGTAGTGTTTAAGCCAGCTACTGTTGGTGCTGTTTCGGCGCCATCGGTAAACCTCAATGTGCTGAATGCAAGTTGCGCTACGGCCAGCGGCGCTATCATGGCTTTTGGAGCTGGTGGCATTTTACCCTTAACTTATAACATCGATGGCGGAGCATTTTCAACCATCGATGACTTTGTAAATCTTGCAACCGGTGATCACACAGTTACAGTTAAAGATGCAGGAGGCTGTACTTTTTCTCAAATCGTCACCATTACCAATTCAGCAGCAGCTTCTGCCCCAACTGACGTAACTTTTACGCTACGGAATGCTTTGCCCTGTACGGGTGGTAAAATCAGGATTAAGAACCTGAAAGGGGTTCCTTCGGGAGGTGGAAATCATTATCAGTTCAGCCTCGATTTTGGTACATACACAAACTCCAACTCCTTTATAAATGTGGTGGCAGGAAATCATATTGTTACGGCTATCAATGACAACGGATGCACTGTAAGCAGGGTGGCAGTTATTGGAAATGGAACGCCTGCTACGGCAACCCACACCGCAACCGGTACAGCCTGCGGCACCTCAACCGGAAGCATAACCATCACAGGAGTGGGTGCTAATGTGCCTTATCATGCAAGCATCGATAATGGAGTAACCTGGGTAACATTTTTTCCACCCGGTGCAAACACTTTTACATTTTCCGGACTGGCCCCCGGTACTCACCCAATTATGATTGCTGACGATGCAGACTTTACAGCTGGTCCTCCTGATATTCCCGGTGCATGCATTACTACTATTTTTGCCACTGTGCCAACCATCGGCGGACCATCTGTTTCCACTTTGCAATTTGATGGAACCTGTGCAGGGAATGACGGAAGCATTACCGCATCCGGTACCGGTACAGCGCCGCTTAGTTATAACATTAACGGTGGTGCTTACCAGTCCGGCGGATTTTTTGGAAATCTTGCATCCGGTATTTATACAATTAATTTAAAAGATGCCAATGATTGCGTAAGCAGCACTGCGGTTATCATTAATAATCCATCGGGGCCAGTTGTTACTGCCACCACAACAGCAGCATCCTGCAACGGAAACAACGGCAGCATAACAGTAACATCAACCAACGGTGTAAACCCCGTTCAATACAGTATAGACGGGTTTAATTTCCAGGCAGGCGGCAACTTCACAGATCTTGCGCAGGGAAGCTATCAGGTTTATGCAAAGGATGCCAACGGCTGCTACAATGTTGTTCCGGTTTCTGTTGCTGCAACGCCTTTGCCGCAGGTAACAGCTTTTACTGTTGCAGCAAGCTGTGGTAACAGCGACGGCAGTATCATTACTACAGCAACCGGCGGAGAACTGCCTTACCAGTACAGCCTTGATGGCCTGGTTTTCCAGAGCAGCACCAGCATTGCCGGCCTTAGTGCAGGGCTTTATACTGTTACTGTAAAAGATGTACGTGGTTGTACAAATACTACCGGAGTTGTGTTGCAAAATGCAGGAGCGCCTGCTTTCACAGGCAGCACTGGTAACGCCACCTGCGGCAACAATAATGGAAACATTACTGTTACTGCAAACGGGGGAGCATCGCCTTATGAGTACAGCATTGACGGAACTATTTTTCTGCCAGGCAATATTATTACTAATCTTGCCGCAGGTAATAGCATTGTAACTGTAAGAGGTGCTGATGGTTGCCTTGCCGCCACACAGTTTTTGATTGGTAATGCCAGCGGTCCGCAGTCTCTCACTGCTGTTGTAGCCAATGCTTTTTGCGGTGCAGGCAACGGCGTTATCACTGCAACGGCAACAGGGGGAGTTGCTCCGCTGGAATACAGCATTGATGGCATAACTTACAAGGGTGCCAATACAATAACCGCCGTGCCAGCCGGCAATTACACGTTGTATGTAAGAGATGCCAACCTTTGTGTGAAAAAGCTGCCGGTGAGTGTTCAAAACCTGCAGGGGCCGCTAATTGTGGCAGCATTGCCATCACCTGCCACCTGTATTGTAAACGACGGAACTATTACGGTAACGACAGCAGGTGGTACTGGCTCATTAGCGTACAGTATTAATGGATCGCCTTTCCAGCCAGGTAATATTTTTACAGCTTTGGTAGCAGGCACGTACAATATAACGGCGCAAGATGCCAAAGGCTGCAGCAGTACGTTTAATAATATAGTGGTACCTGCACTGTCAAATTTATCGCTGGCTGAATCACATGTTAATCCAACCTGCGGCAGTGGCGACGGAAGCATTACACTCACAGCGGCGGCGGGTTCTGCACCTTACCAATATTCTGTTGACGGAGTTAATTTTCAACTGAGTAATTTTTTCGGGACACTTGCTGCAGGAACCTATCCTGTTACAACAAAAGATGCCAGCGGCTGTTCCAGCGGTACGAACGTTACTATTATTTCTCCGGCTTCTAACCCCAAAACATGGCTTGGTAATACTACTGACTGGCAGGATGCAGGAAACTGGTGCGGCGGCGTGCCGCTGATCTCTGAAAACGTTTTGATACCAGCTGGTTTGCTGAAATACCCAACCATCAGTTCCGGAACCGGTTACTCAAAAAATATTACCATAGAAACTGGCGCATCGGTTACTGTACTGGCGGCGTTGCAGATCGCTGACACCATTGCCAACCAGGGTGTACTAAACGCAGTGCAGGGAACCATCGAACTTATTGGTACAAAGCAACAGGATATTGCAGGAAACACCTTCTTTCAGCACACAATACATCAGCTTGTAATAAGCAATACCAGCGCCGCAGGAGTAGTGGTAGCAGCAACACCGGCTGATACCTTGAAAATATCAAGGAAGCTGTCGTTTGGGTTTACCAATGCGCTGTTTACTACCGGTGATAATGTTACGCTCCTGTCATCAGACACAGCAACCGCCAGTGTTGGAATAATTGATGAAAATCCCGATGGTACCCCAAAGGCAACCATCAGCGGGCAGATGGTGGTGGAAAGGTACTATCCTGCAAAACGAGCCTGGCGGTTAATTACGTCACCACTTAAGGCAGATGCGGCTGCACCAACTATTAATGCTGCCTGGCAGGAAGGTGCAAATCCACCAAGTGTTACAGGCTTCGCCAACCCAGACCCTCGTCCGGGTTATGGAACGCATATAACCGGTCCGTACAATGCTGGTACCCCGTACTCAATTGTTGTTACAGACAGTGGCTTTGATCAGAGTCCGCAAAACAATTCCTCCATGAAATATTACGATGTTGTAAGCAACAGCTATAAAACCGTAACCAATACATATACTTCAAAAGTTAACAGCAGGCAGGGATACCTGCTATTTGTCAGGGGTGACAGAGCCTACGACATCAGCACAACATCTAACACTGTAACACCCGCTGAGGCAAACCTGCGGGCCAAAGGAAATGTAAACAGCGGCATGGTGCAGGTGCCTGCAGACACTGGTTTGCAGGTGATCGGAAATCCTTATCCTTCAGCTATAAAATTTGATGATGCCATGTTCAGCAGTAATGCCGCCATCTTAAAAAACCAAAGCTACTGGTTGTGGGATCCTTTAAAAGGTTCGGCTAAAAATACACCCACTAATGTAGGCGGCTGGATACCTGTTGCTTACAGCGGTGGAGGAGTTTATACAAGTACCTACGACCCGTCTTTAAGTGTGGTGGGAGTGGAGAGTGCCCACGCATTTGACATTGACGGAACCATTCAATCCGGTGCTGCATTTATAGTTGATAATAAAGCCACTGCCACGGGTAGTTTTGTGATGCATGAAGCAAGCAAACAGGATGGCAGCAACAATAATCTTTTCCGGCCGGGAGCCAGTAACCTTATTTACCTAAGAAGCAATTTGTTTAGAACTGATGCAAATAAAAAACCTCTCTTCTGGTGTGATGGAGTCGCAGCATTGATGAATGATGCTTATAAAAACGCAACCAGTTATTATGAAGATATCCGTAAGATATTCAGCAGTGGCGAAAACCTTTCCATCGTTAACGGTGGTGAGAAACTGGCAATTGAAAGACGTAAAGGCTACCAGGCGGGGGACACCGTTTTATTTGAATCGGCCAGGTTAAAAATTGGAAATTATAAGTGGGAGCTCTTCTTTAAAATGCTGGGCCAGCCTGCTATGGAAGCATTTTTTGAAGACAGGTTTACCGGGATGAAAACACCTGTTTCCTTCACAGAACATACACTGGTGGATGTTGATGTAATTGCCGATCCTGCATCTGCTGCGTCAAACAGGTTCATATTGGTATTTGGTCCGCTTGCAGTTGTAATGCCTGTGCAGATAAACCTCACAGCCTGGGAACAGGACGGCATACAGTTGCAGTGGCAGGCAACTAATCAGCAAAATGTTGTAAAATATGTGGTGGAAGAATCTGCCAACGGCATAAACTTTACTGACCTTATTACAATGCCGGCTACATTTGCAGACAGCGGTAAAGCCATCTATAACGCATCTGACAATAACATAGCGCCTGGCATTAATTATTACCGGGTAAGAATTGTTGAACAAGGTGGTACAGAACATTATTCCACCACTGTGCTGGTCAACATCATTGCAGGCGCTTCTTTTTTACAGGTTTCACCGAACCCAGTACAAAACGGAAAAATACAACTGCTGCTTCACCAGGTTACCAAAGGAAAATACCGGTACGAACTGTTTAATGCTACAGGCCAGTTTGTTTTGAAAGGAAGTCTGCAGCATGAGGGCTTGAATAAAGCTTATCAAATAATCTCACCCAAAAAATTGGTTCCGGGGTTATACAAGCTTTCGGTTTCCAACCCTGTTTTCCGGCGTACGGTATTAAATGTTAGTGTGATGGAGTAAGAATTAAAATGTTTTTTAAATAAGGGCTGCCATTTAGTCGCCCATTTTCAATTTTTCACTACCAGCTTTAAAAACTATTTTTTACATTTAAGTATCAGTTCAAAACCCTTTTTAGAAAGCCACTTTTTGCCGCATCCGGAATAAACCATTTTTTTTACAATGAGTAAGGAGCAAACGACAGATCTTTTAAAGTTTCTGGAACCATTTGATAAAGCAACGGTTGACCTTGTGATGTGGGCCCGGGATTTTGCCTGGGATCTATGCCCTGGCGCAAATGAACTGATTTATGATAATTACAATGCTGTGGCCTTTGGCTGGTCGGTTACTGAAAGGCTTGGCCACACTATTTGCACCATGGCTGTCGGACGTTCCAGCAAGAATATTCATTTTGGTTTTTATTGGGGAAATGAACTTACAGATCCGGATAAAATATTATTGGGAGAGGGTAACCAGTACAGGTATATTCTTGTGACGGACAAAAAGAAATTTCCCAAGGCATATCTTACCAGGCTTGTAAATCAGGCTTACACAAATGCCCTTGCAAAAGTTAAAAATGAAAAAGAAATTGTGCATGGTAATACGATTGTAAAATCAATATCCGCCAAACGGCGGCCAGCCAAACAACCAAAAGATGGAATTAAAAAAAATGCGAAGCCAATAAAAAAATAAACGCTATGGCCAAAAATAAAACAACTGAAAATGACAATAGTGTTTCGGAATATTTGAATGCTGTAAAAGATGAGGACAGGCAAAAGGATTGTAAAAAAATAATTGAACTTGTAACGAAAAACACAGGGATAAAACCAAAAATGTGGGGCCCTGCAATTGTTGGTTTTGGCAGTTATCATTACAAATACGAAAGCGGAAGGGAAGGAGACGCACCACTTGCAGGATTTGCAGCCAGGGCAAATGCCATTACTTTATACCTCGGGTCCACTTTTGAAAACAGGGACGAATTACTGGCAAAATTTGGCAAACACAAAACTGGCAAAGGCTGTATTTACATCCAAAAATTAGCAGATATTGATACCGGTGTTTTGATTACCATGTTCAAAAATTCTATCGCAAACCCAAAGAAGCAATAGCCTTGAAAGTTCCCCATTTATGTATTAAATATAGCGTGCTGGCTGGCAGTGTGTAAATTTCTCCAAACCCTGTTGATCTCTGTATCCGGGTTAGCAGCCTGCATACCGCAGAGTGGATACAATTCATCTACAACCTTTAAGGAAGTTAATGCCAGCTCTCTGCTTACCCTGCTAAGTTCACATAGTAAAGCTTTGTCGGCTGCTGCTTGTTGTGTAAAAAATTGCCAGGAGCAATCGGCAATATTATAAAACTGCTGGCGGGCATAATCCATCGCTATAATTGATTCCGCTGTTGCTGACTGCAATATTCTTGCAGACTTTTGGGCGAATATAGCAGTACAAAGATCTAAAAACCGCATCGCCATGCCGCTGCTGTTTACCGCCAGTGTTGTCTCTGCAAACTGGAGAAATGGGTATTGATAAATAGCGTCTTTCAATATTGCATGGTCACTATCAATTATAAAACTGCGGTCATCATTTACAAAAACATCCTGCACTTCAAAACTGTTACTGCCGGTCGCAATCATACCAATACGTTTCCAATTTTCCAGCACAGTTACTTCATCTTTTAAAAACAAAAATGACATTACCTGGTTGCTTCCATCTGCATTTTTAATTAACGTACCATTCTGTTCAACAAGGCAATTAGCTGAGAATGCGGTTGCATGTCTTGAGCCGGTAGCGTAATCCCAGCATCCGGTTATCCGGTAGCCGCCATCTGTTTTTTTTGCCACGGCAGAAGCCTTGCCGCTGCCCGCAATACAAACCTTATTGCCATCAAATATTTTCTCACCCAGGCAAGGGTGCAAAAAACCAGCGAACCAGCCTGCGCCGGCACAAAGTGTAACCGTCCACCCAACCGAACCGTCGCACCAGGCAATGGCTTCTTCCTGCCGCAAAGCTTCTGGTAATGAGCATTGCAACCCTCCGAGCTTTTCAGGTACAAATAATTGAAACCATTTCTCCCCATAAATTATTTTTAGTTGTGCAGGATGCAGTTGTTTTAGCTCTTCCGCCTCCATTGCAAAACCACGAATTTCAGCGGCCTGATCAGCAGCAATATAAGCAGATGGATGGTTGACGATGCTCATGCTACTAAGGGATTTTTTTTGTGAGCAATCTTTTTCCAATCAAAATAACCAGCTATGGCAACAACGAATAGAAACACCGTTAGCATGGCAAATAATGGTAATTGTTTATGGAGTAACAGAGGAACCGCAAACAGGTTAGAAATATTAAGCAATATCCAGTTTTCAATTTTACGTTTAGAGAGCAGCCACATGCCGGCCCAGGCGGTTGCGCTAACCCATGCATCCCAGTAAGGCACAGTGGAACTTGTAAATTGTTTTAGCGCCCAGGCAAGTACTACAAAACTTAACAATACAATCGCAAGTGTCGTCAACCAGTCTTTCCGTCTGCTAAAGGTGATCTCTACTGCAGGTTGGTCCTTCTTTTTTATCCAGTACCACCAGCCATAAATGCTCATTACCACATAATAAATATTCAGGACACCTTCAGCATATAAACCTGCTATAGCTAAAATGTAAACTGATAAAAGTGTGCTTGCAATACCGGCCGGGTAAAGCCAAATTTTGTTGGCCTTTGCCAGCAAAACTTCTGCCACTCCAAGTATAACTGCAGTCCAGTTAATTGCATCAGTTTCCTTTATTTGCTGCCAAAAAAGTATCCACCATTCTTGTAAAGGCATTATTAATTTTTAGTTAGAAAAATGTAACCCAAAGAGTGGAACTATTCCTGCATGGTTAACCTTTATCCCTCCGCCGGCATTACCCGGATCAGGTGCATGAAAAATGTCTGAAGCATTTTTCAATGGGTATAATCTCAGCCTTTTTTACCGTAAAAATTTAAAATTAAACTTCGCCGTAAGGCACCCCTTGAGTGTGTTTGCAAATATATGTTTATAAAAGTTTACCGGGGTTGGTATTTTTTAAATGAATATGCAGCATGTATTATAACTTAACTTTTCTTTTTCTTAGAAGGCTTTGCAATTTTGTTGTACTCCAGGGCAAGGTTAATCCACCAGGATAACTTCTTTTTTGTATTCAAAGCAGTAACGTCAACATACACAAAATTCCTCATCACTTTACCTCTCATAACCATTGGTTCACAGCCTTCTTTTTCTACAACTTCATCAAATATATCCGGGCTAAGCCTAAACATAAAACGTTCAGTTCTTACACCCACGCACATTTTGTCGTTCACCATAAAACATAAGCCGCCGAACATTTTTTTCTCCACCACATTATTATGAGTTGCAGAAATAATTTCCCTTGCCAGGTCAACAAGATTATCGGTGTAAGCCATACCGGTATAATTTTAATTGCAGCGGAGATTTTTTGTTCGGCATAAAAATGTCTCAAATAAGCAATTGTAGCATCCTGTTCTTCTTTAGCTTGCCGAAACTTGAAGCTTAACCGAAACAGCCACGGCCATTTTTAAAACCATGAAACCTGTTAGATTTCAGGACTAAATATCCTTTCAAATTTGGTCCATTTGATGGGCGCAAAATTATTGGTAATTTGTCTGGGTGACGGGTTCCTCACTTTTGTTATTTTTCCTTTTCCTATAAGTTTTTCTGAAGCTGTTGTCCAGTCAGGCAGCGTGAACTCTTCCTGGTTCCAATGAAAGTAAGAGGCTTCACTGCAGCAATAAGGGAGCTTTTGCATGGCCTGCCTGTGTGCATTTGAATTTCTAAATGCTTTCATTTGTCCATCATCTGACCAGAGCGTTAAGGTCCAAAACGTTAAGCCCTTATCAATCAACTCCTTTCCCTGTAAAAGCCCGGCGGTTTTTACGAGTTGCTTTGCAGATCGTTCGTTGGCTCTCATAAAAGGCAACAGATAAAAAAATGATTTTACTTTGAGTCGGGTTATTGAAACAAAAGGCATTGAAACAAGTTTTAGTTTTCAAATTGGGAAGAGTTGCAGTGCATTGGCATCATCAATTCTCTTTTTTAAAAGTAATAAAAATTCGCAGGTTTATTCAGAGTTTGGTATTAAAGTATTTTCCTATGCCTAAAATTTTTCATCGGGGCAAATCACTGCCAGTGCCTGAAATTGGCACCGAAGCATTTGGCTGAAAGATATCCATTCTGGGATGAGAAACATTAAACACCACTTTTCTGTTTCGGCCATTTGGGTCATTTCCTATTTGCTTCATGCCCGGTTCTCAGTACCGGTAGCACTGACTTGTATACGTCATATACTTTATGAATTCACACGTTTAGTTCTTTTGTAAAAATTCGGTTATATCTTTTGTCCACTGGTCTTTATATTTTGCAAAATAGTTTTCGTGACCTGCAAGTTTATAAGTTTTCAATGTTTTTTCGCCGTGTAAGTTTTTAAAAATATCATCAATTTCTTTTCTGCTTACATTCTTGTCCTGTTCGCCATAAAGCAGAAGTGTCTGACTATCTATTTTTTTTGCATATTCTATTGGGTTATGTCCCAAAGCCCAAAAGCCATTTTGAACGCCACCCCAAAACACTAATAGCCCTGCCATTGGAAATGTAGGTACATTCATAATTTTAAACCTTGCACAGGTTGTTTGATACATAAAGCCAAATGGACACTCAATAATAATTCCGTTTGGTTTTAAGGAATAGTCGGCCATGGCTTTCATAATTGCAACTGACCCCATTGAAGTTCCAAAAAGATAAATGTTTTTTTCTCCACGATTTTTCAGGTAATCGAATGCAGATTTAACTTCTTCTGCTTCTTTAAAATCTAACGTAGTTTGATTTCCTTCTGAACCACAATGCAAGACACTTTCAACATGTCACTGCCGGATACAGGTCAGCATAAATATTTAATAGCCATCAATCCCTATATGCTCAACGAGGAAAGTTCATTAGAAAAGATCGCTTCGTCTATTACCAGTCATTTTCCTGGTAAAACAAACTTCAATATAGAATTAAGTAGAGGGAATGTATCCGTTAGCGAGGAAGGACAAGCTATGCTCAACCGGGCATTGCGTGCCATTCTTGATTTGCTGAAATTAAAAAATACTGATCACACAATTGAACCTGAAGTTTATATCGATTTTGAAAATAAGGTGACCAAAGAAGTTAATGGAAAACCGTTTCCAGTTTTTATAATCAGTGGTTCCTGAATTGCTTCGCAAAGCGCAATATTGAATAGTGGCAATGCAGTTAGATTGTACCAATAGTAAAGTTTCTTAATCTGATACTGAAGCCACGATTGCTATACAGATTGCGTTGATATGAATGCTTTTGGCCAATACATCAACTCTATTTTTCCGAGAAAACTTCCACCACAATTTTGCCACCACCACCACCGGGAGGAGGAGGATGCGTAGTATCATTTGGGTTAAAACCTGCAGGCGGATTACCCGGCATCTGACCACCCGGAGGAGGACCGCCGGGGCCACCGGGACGGGGACCACCGCCACCACTGCCGCCGGCTAAGTAAATTTTATTGTTGAGAACGCATGCACCGGTGCCATTTCTTGCTTCATTTAAACTGGCAGCTGTTAACCAGCCTTCTGTACCTGAAGGATCAAAATAGTAAACATTTTTCCGGGCAGCATTCTGCTCAGTTGCAGTGGCTCTTTCGCCACCCATATAATAGAGTTTGTTATTTAAATTTACCAGGGCTCCACCGCCGCTGCCTAAGGGTAACTTATACGGCAGGGTACTCCATTGGCCAGTTTTAAAATCGTAACAATCAACATCAAGTACAGTTTGGCTGAAAAAATTAAGTTTGTTTTCAGGGTCACGAAAGCTTGTGTTACGGCCACCAACTACATAGAGTTTGTCATTTACTACTACAGCCATGGCATGGTCACGAATATGCGGTGCATCGGGCAGGCTGTCCCAGGTACTTGTTGCCGGGTTGTACACATCAAACATATTGTTGGTACCGCTGGAGTGCCCATGTGTAATGCCAGCCACCAGGTACAGCTTTCCATTATATACAGCTGCACCTGCGCCAGCCCGTTTCCTGTTGTCAGCAATGGCTCCTTCCTGTTGCCATTTGTCCTGTTGCACATCATAACTGTACACATTTGTAGCAGGGGTCTGGTTGGGAAAACCACCATCTGAAAATGCATCCAGCACATAGATTTTATTATTCAACGGCACTGCCTGAAAATGATGTAACACTACCGGGGCCATTGCTTTTTTCTGCCAGGTTTTTGTAACTGGATTCAGTACCTGTACAGCTGCTGCCGGGCCATCCCCGCCAATTAGATACAGCATGCCATTTACAGTTGCAAAACCGCATTCGCTGCGGCCTTTAATACTGTTGGTTGTTTTAAGCACTTCCCATTTACCGGTTTGGTTACCTGGTGTTGTGAATGCAAAACATGCCAGTAAAAAGCCATAATAAATTCCTTTTTTCATACTTGTTTGTTTTATGCTGCCGCAGTATTTGATCAATGACTGCAGCCGCAGAATAAAGTTAAGCAGCTAATAAATTATTGAAGTACAAAATAGATGAAATGGAGATATTACCCGATCGTTAAATAGGAGTGAAGATCATTCAGACTATCTCCTCCGGTCACAGCAAAAAAAAACCGCAGCTATCATTAATAACTGCGGTAGTATTTAACAGTAAATTGGTTAGTTCATTTGTGCCATCATCGCCTGGCTTTCTTCATAAGTCGGTCCGTAAATTCCAGGAATAATATTTCCTGTTGCTCTCAGATGAGCCACCAGCTCACCACGGTGATGGTACAGATGATTAAATAAAAAACTCCTGGCAATTATAATTTTCGGCATCGGGGGCATAATATCTTGTCCACCCATTTGCATGCGCCATATATTCATAAATGCAGACTCGTCTGCATTTTGCAAAACAGCTCTTGCGGCAATAACATTTTCTTCAAATTTTTCAATAATGTTGGATGCTTTGCTGATATCTCCCTTTTCATATTTGTAGGTGCCCATATCAAAAACATCCTGGTTAAATGTACCATCGTACCAGTTATACGTTTCGGCAATATGCGATGCAAGCTGGCCTACCGACCATAGATGCGGCTGTGGTTTGTAATCCAGTGCGCTATCCGGAATGGCATGCAATAATTTGCGGGTGTTTTCAGCTTCATGCTCAAATTCACCCAACAGAGCTTCTTTAATCATAATAATTTGGTTTTAGACATTAAATCTACATATTTCCTGTTTCACATTCCTGTTATTTTTGGGTCGTAAATTTCTGATAGCTAAACGGAGTTTTCACTGGCATTTTATGCTACCTGCTGCTCCACTTAAACATTTTTATGCCCACACCTGCAAATACCGCCGCATAGCCAAGGGTAAGCAATAAAGCCATTGTGGCATCTCCATCCCAGCTGGCCGGCTGCAGCCCTGTTGATACGATATGCCTTACCACACCGTAAGGCGACCATTTCACTATTTTACCAATCAGTTCGCCCAGCATTCCAAGCTCTCCAAACATGCCCACCATAATAAAAACAAAATACACCAGCCGGGTGGTAGCATTTACCGATTCCGGGTTTTTTATCAACCCAACTATTGCCTGGCCCAACCCGAGGTATAAAGCACCGCCTGCAATTGCTGTAAGCATTGCCAATACATAGCCTGCCGGGCTGATGCTTATTTTATCTACATAAAAACCGGCAATAAAAACAGCAGTGGTGACCAAAAATATCATTGCTAACTGAACCAGCAGCCGGCTAAGCATAATATTGAGCGATGATACCGGGGCAACTCTCAGCCGTTGAAAAATGCCTTTATCACGGTCACGGGCAATGGCATTTGAATAACCCATTAACCCAACAGCATTAAGGCCAATTGTTATACAGTTAGAGAGCACAAATGCACCACCAAATTTGCTCACCAGGCCCTGCCAGGAAATTAAAATGATAACCGGCACCAGTACCACCAGCACCACACTGCGGCGGTTACGCCACTGGGCTGTAAGGTCTGCCCTCAGTAATGACTTAAGGGCGTTAATATCAGAAGGTATTACAGTTTGCATAATTGATTTATTTTATGAACGTACAGCCATACCAGTGAGTCCGATAAAAACATCTTCCAGGGTTATTTTGCCGCGGCGGCTGGCTGCTATCACTTCCGGATCATTACGGTGTTTGTTGATGAGTGCCTCCGGCGTATCAATCGCAATTACTTTTCCATGGTCAATAATAGCAATGCGGTCGCAGACAGATTCTGCCTCTTCCATTGAATGTGTGGTAAGTAGTATGGCATGGCCCCCGGCTTTAAGGCCTTCCATGCGTACCCAAAGCTGGCGGCGGCTTTGCGGATCAAGACCTGTGGTAGGCTCATCCAGCAGCACTATCTGCGGCTCATGTATCATTGCTATAACCAGTGATACCCGTTGCTGCTGCCCGCCGGATAACTGGCCAAACTTTTTGCCGGCTGCATCGCCTAACTGGATATCATTGAGTATCTCCTGCATCCGCTCCTTTGATAGATTTACCGCATGTAAGCCGGAAAACAATTGTATTATTTCAGACACGGTTAACTCCGGTTGAAAATTAGTGGATTGCAGTTGCACACCCATATTGGCCTTTGCATGTAAGGGCTTTTCCTTTGTGTTAAAACCCGCCACGGTAATAAGGCCAGAATGCGGTATTATCAATCCTTCTATGGAGCTGAGTGTACTGGTTTTGCCGGCGCCGTTAGGCCCGAGCAATCCAAATATTTCGCCTGCCATTACGTGGAACGAAACATTATCTACAGCCTGGAAACTTCCATAAAAAACATTGAGCTTATCTACCGCTAAAATAGTTGCTGATGGTTGTGTTTGCATTGAAAGGGTTATTAAGTTAGCGGCCCTAAGTTAGTTTATTTACCAGGTTGGTTTTTTAATATGTTGTTAACGGCAATAAGCTTTAGATGCTTAAGTTTATGGTTGTAACAGCCTTTTGATTTGTTAGTGCTGGAAATAATATCTTATTCTGCAGCCTGCTTAAAAAAAAAGCAGTAATGCATCCTCTGTCATCACGGAATAGTAATAACCGTGGCGGGTAATTAAAGTATTTTTACCCTATTTTTATTTACTATGATCAACGGCAGATTTCTTCTAAAAAAAGATTTTAATATTGGCCCCAATAAAGGCATTAGTTTTTAATTTAGCTTTTTAGCCAGAATTACAGTTAAAAAATATCACCATAATCTAATGCTTATGAAACACAGCCTGTTTTTGCTGTTTGTTTGCTGGTATTGCCCGTTACTGTTAAAAGCGCAGGCAGACTCAGCTTCTGAGGTGCAAAAATTATTGGGTCTTTCTTTAGAAGAGCTGATGAATATCAAGGTGGTTACTTCCACCGGTTACCTGCAATCTGCCAATGAAGCTCCGTCAACCATACAGGTTATTACAGCCCAGCAAATAAGGGAGAGAGGCTACCAGCAACTGGAAGATGCCCTGAGAGATATTCCCGGAATAGATATGATCCATATAAACGGTTATGCACCCACGCTGTTTTATTTCAGGGGTATGTATGGCGCAGAAAACCTGAGGGCACTGCTGATGATAGATGGTATTGCGGAAAATAACATTATCGGCAATAATGATATGGCCGGGCCTGCCTACAGCCTGCACAACGTAAGCCGCATAGAAATTATCTGGGGACCTGCATCTGCTTTGTACGGGGCCAATGCTTTTGGCGGCGTTATCAATATTATCACAAAAAAAGGTGCTGATATAAACGGTTTGTATGCAGAAAAAGGCACTGGTTCTTTTAATACTTCCGTCACAAAAGTGGCCCTTGGCCTTATGAAATCAAACATTGAATTTTCATTGTCAGGCTCTCTTTACAGTACCGATGGCCCTGTATTTAAAAACAGGGATCCTGATTATAAAGGATCTTATGTTGACAATGCTTATTCCTTTAATGGCACCGTAAGTTATTATGGCAAAAAATCTAAAAGTACCCTTGGCTTCCGCAGTTACAGAACGCCAATGGGCTGGGGAACTTACGCAAACAGCCCTACAGTTTACCTCGGCCTTCCGCCGCAGGGCAATGGCAATACGGGTGTTATAGGTATGGCATCCGCCGATATAAGAGGCCAAAAGGCCGGGCTTGAAGATTCTTATTTAAGAACAGGTTTTATTCAGCATGAATATACTCCAAATAAAAAATTTAATATGCTGGGGCGTATTGTTTACCGGGAAACCGGAACAGGCGAAAATTCCTATTCCTACTCAACCACGGATGGTACAAAGCTCATCCGTAACAAAGTTGCCAGTTATTCCAACCGCATATCAGGAGAGCTGTCACTAAATTATACACCGGCGGAAAAGCACCAACTGTCTGCAGGCATTCAATTTTACCAGGATAATGTGGAAGCCGGTTTTAGAAAGTCAACCTTCGACTCCACGGTTTACCTGCTTGACGGAAGAGACACTTTACTAAATCTCCGCTCCAGCTTTCTGCCAAGGCAATACGATATAAGAAATAATTTCGGCAGTTATTTTCAATATGTACTTAACACCAGCCTGCTTGGCAAAACAAACCTTACTGCCGGCCTCCGGTACGACCGTAACAGTTATTTTGGCGATGCGGTAAGCCCACGGATTGTTTTGGTAAATAATCCGGAAGAAAAACTAACTTTTAAACTGCAGTTTGGTATGGCCTTCAGGGCGCCAACTAATTTAGAGATATACCAGGCAGGCCTTAATTTTCAGCTTGAAACAGAAAAGCTGAAAACCTACGAAGTGAACACGATTTATTCACCTTCAAAAAATCTTAAACTGTATCTGAATTTTTTTCGCAATCAGTTAAGAGATGTGATATTTATTAACAGCCTTTCCGGGTTAAACCCTGATAAAAACCCTGGTAGCATTGATGTAAATGGAATAGAGGCCGGGTTAAATACAGCTTTTGCAAAACACTTTTCCGGGTTTGTGAATTTCACCTATCAGGATGGTACCAGCAAAAACCTGGTAACCCATGCTTCTGTTATAACACCCGCTGTGGCAGCGTTTAAAGCCAACGCAGGTATTACAGCCAGTATTAAAGATCTTATCATTGTAAATCTTACTGGCAACTGGGTTGGGGCAAGGCGGGTTCAGCGAACCAATCCTCACGGGCCGGTAAGCGATTACCTTCTTATGAATTTTACCATCGGTACAAAACCCTTGTTCAACGACAGGGTATCAGCAAGTATAAATATTCATAACCTGTTCGATAAAAAATGGCTCGACCCGGGGTTTAGGACTGCAGACGGATCGCTGTATGCAACTGTACTTGAACAACCGGGTATCAATGGCTTGTTCAAAATTTGTTTTTATTTAAACAACCGCTGATTTAATCAGGCACTTAACTTAACTGTAATGTTTAAAAGAGTTGTATTACTCATTTTATTGTTTTGCGGCAGTGTAAGGTTAGCAGTGGCTCAAACCCTGGAAAAAGAGGCCAGTCTTAAGGCTGTGTTCATCTATAATTTTACCCGGTATGTTGAATGGACGCTCAATGCAGATGAGAGTGAATTTATAATAGGCGTGGTTGGCAATTCCGTTATTGACGCTTCGCTGGATGAGATAGCAAGAACCAGCACAGTGAACAGCAAGAAAATACTTATTAAACGTTTTAGCAAGCCAGAAGAAATAAGTTATTGCCACATACTTTTTATACCGGCTAACACCACTTTTCCGTTGCAATCGATACTGGAAAAAACGAGTAAGGGTGTACTTACTATAGGGGAGGAGTCTGGCTATGCCAAAATGGGTACTGCTTTTAATTTTGTACTGGTTAATGAGAAACTTAAATTTGAAGCTAACCTTAAAGTACTGGATGCAGAAGGGTTGAAAGTGAGTTCACAATTATTAAAATTAGCCATCATAATTAATTGATTTTTTTTTGTTTAAAATTCGTGACATATCAATAAGGAATAAGCTGGTGCTGATGCAGGTATTTACCAGCGTGGTTGTACTCAGCGTATTTTTTGTTGTGTTTATTTTATCAGACATTGAAAGTTATAAAGCAAGAAAGGAAGCCAGCATTACCAGCCTGGCCCATGTAATTGCCGCCAACAGCATATCTGCAATACAGTTCCGGGATGATGAAACTGCAACTGAAATGCTGACTGATCTGAGAAATATTGCTCCGGAAATAAGTCATGCTGTTATCATTGATAAGGACGGTAAAAATTTTGCATCTTATGCAAAGGCAGGCTTTGACAGCAGCGGATTGTACAACTTACAGCAGGTTAAAAAAACTGGATTTTCCGGCAACCATCTTTTTGTGATTGACAATATTATTGATCAGAAAAAACTGATTGGCAAGGTAGCCCTGCAGGTTGAACTCTCTGAACTGGAGCAAATAAAAAAAGAAAGGTACGGGCTCGTAAGCCTCTTACTGGCAGGGTCAATTGCATTTTCTTTTTTGGTGGCATTTATTCTGCAGGCTTATATTTCCCGGCGTTTGCTGCACCTTGTAAATAAAATGAAAGAAGCTGGTAAAACAGGGAATTATGTTACCGTTAAAGATGAGGGGAAAGATGAAATAAGCAGCCTTATACAGGCGTTTAATATGCTGATGGTGGAGGTAAAAGACAGCCAGCATAAAAAGGATGAATTTATTGGAATAGCAAGCCATGAATTAAAAACGCCACTTACAACCATTAAGGGATACCTGGACCTGTTGAATACAATTGAAACCGACCAGACCAACCGGCAGTTTGTAAAAAAATCACTTGATGGTGTACATAAACTGGAAAGGCTGATAGGAGACCTGCTGGATGTTTCCCGGATACAGAGTGGCCAGCTGCAGCTGAACCTGAAAGAATTTTATGTTGAAGATCTGCTGAATGAAACGATTGATTTTTTGCAGATGATGTTATCAACCCACAAAATAACCAGGCAGTTTCAGCTTAACGGAGAAGTGTTATTTGCGGATAAGCAGCGGATAGAACAGGTGCTCATCAACCTTTTGTCAAATGCTGTTAAATACTCCCCGGGTGGTGAAGAGATTGTTGTAAGCAGTAAAAGGGTGGATTCAAATATAATAATTCAAATAAGGGACTACGGGCTTGGTGTGGAAGCCAGTGAAATGCCGCAGATATTTGAACGTTTCTACAGAACCAAAAGTTCGGCAGAAAACATTTCCGGCTTTGGCTTGGGCCTGTACATCTGCAGGGATATTATTCAGCGGCATAATGGTGAAATATGGGTTGAAAGGGAACAGAAGGGATCATCTTTTTTTATTTCTCTGCCCCTGCAAAAAGATGCCGGCCCGTCAAAATTACTTAATGAAACAATTATCAATAACGATACTCAATAATAATTAAGATGTATAGAATACTGGTACTTGATGATGATGCTGATATACTTGCACTGGTTAAGATAACGCTGACGCTGAACGATTATGTTGTTGAAGGAATCGCTAACTGGCAACAGATTGATAAATCTATAATTACGTTTAAACCAGACCTGATCTTACTGGATGTTGCCCTGGGCACTGCAGATGGAAGGGACATCTGCAAAAAGTTAAAATCACAAAAAGAAACCCAGCAAATACCCATCATTCTTTTTTCTGCCAATGTGGAAATGGAAAAAAGTACTGACGGCTACAATGCCCAGGCATTTATTTCTAAGCCATACAGCCTGGCCACAATGCTTCAAATAGTTAAATCTGTAATTGAGGAAAGCAAAAAAGAAATACCTGGTTAACAGGTTATTCCGCCGAATCATTTAACTGCGTTTAACCGTTACCTGCAGTATCTTCCATACCCGATCTGCAATTTTTAAAATACCTGGTAATTCAGCGCATCCCTGCCCCTGGTTGTAAAACTCCCGACTTAAATTATTTATTCAGTTAATACTTGTCCTTAAGTTTTACTATTGAGGATATTTCGCTATTTTGTCGGTTGCAGGTTCTGTGGCAAAGAGTTACAACTAAATAAAAACGAAAAACCAATGCTGCGAATTTTATCAATTCTATTGCTGCTCCTCAGCCAAACGATTCTTGCACAAAAGCCAAGGGCAAGAGATATTGGTATTCCATTCAATGGCACACCGGGAAAGTTTAATGCCATCACTGATGTGAAGGGAGTTGAAGTTGGCTATAGCACTATCATTTCCGGCAGTGGAAAAAACATTCGTGGCAAAGGCCCGGTACGCACCGGAGTTACGGCTATTTTACCAAGAGGCAGGAATAATAATCCTGTTTATGCAAACTGGTACTCACTAAATGGCAATGGTGAAATGACCGGCACTACCTGGATAACCGAATCAGGTTTTTTAGAAACGCCGGTAATGATCACTAATACAAACAGTGTTGGTGTGGTAAGAGATGCCGTGTTGAAATGGTTTGTAAAGACGGGTTGGTACAAAGAAGATTTTTGGTACACATACCCGGTAGTTGCAGAAACTTATGATGGATTCTTAAATGATATTTATGGCTTTCATGTAAAAGAAAGCAATGCGTATGAAGCATTGGATAGTGCAAAGAGTGGCTACTTAAAAGAAGGCAATGTTGGAGGTGGAACAGGTATGATGTGTTTGGGTTTTAAAGGTGGCACAGGCACGGCATCAAGGGTTGTAAAAGTGAAAGACTCCACTTATACGGTTGGTGTATTGGTTCAATCAAATTTTGGTGCTAAAAGAAACCTGAACATTGCAGGCGTGCCGGTTGGCAAGGAATTAAAAGATAGCATGAACTATGAGTTAAAAGCACCACCTTCTTACCAGCCTGGTGATGGCTCTATCATTGTTGTTGTTGCAACGGACGCTCCTCTTTTACCACACCAGTTAAAGCGAATAGCAGCAAGGGTTCCACTAGGTATTGGCATTGTTGGTGGCCGTGGCGAAAATGGTTCTGGCGATATTTTCATTGCCTTCTCAACAGCCAATACAACCGCCTTTCAGCGAAAAGATTTTACTTCTGTTGATGTGCTGCCAAATGACCTCATCAATCCATTGTTTGATGCAACTGTGCAAGCTGTTGAAGAAGCCATCATTAATGCCATGGTTGCGGCTGATACTATGGAAGGTATTAATGGAAACAAAGCATATGCTTTGCCGCATAAATTGGTTACAGACCTGCTGAAAAAATACAACCGCATAAAATAAACCGTAATGAAAAAACCGATCATCTTTTTACTGTTTGTTTGTTGCTCATTATTGGTACAGTCACAACCCACTTTCACAAAGAATGAGCAGGCAGTGCAACAAACGATTATAAAAGCTTTTGATGCTTTGTCAAACAGAGATTCTGTTGGGCTGAGAGATCAATGCAGTGCTGATGTAAAATTTTACGAGTATGGCAAAACATGGACGATAGATTCTATGATCAAGCTGGCAATTGCAACAAATACCGCCGCTGATTTTAAG
Organism: Ferruginibacter sp.; assembly: GCA_965247025.1. Taxonomy (GTDB): domain Bacteria; phylum Bacteroidota; class Bacteroidia; order Chitinophagales; family Chitinophagaceae; genus Ferruginibacter. The sequence goes on from OZ252000.1 coordinate 545,813, forward strand.
CGTACGAACAAGATCGATTTTGTAACAACCACTATCAATGGCAATATCGCATGGGCAACCTACGATCTTTATTCAGACATAACAACGAATGGAAAGAACATAACAATACATTGGTTGGAAACACAGGTGTTGGTAATGGAGCATAAAAGATGGAAGATAAAACTGCTACATTCAACATTGATAAAACGGAATTAAATTTTACTTACTTTTTTAAATATTTAAAAATGAAAAAACTTGCTTTCTGTTTGAAACAACTAGTCGTTTTGTTGATACTTGCTGTGGCTATCTTTTCCTGTCACCAGCCTGCAACGGAGACAACAACAGCAGCCACAACTTCTCTAAAAGATTACTTTAGTTATAGTGATTCGGTAGAGGGTGGCGGTGTAAAAATGATACCAATAAAAACACCGGTTGGTGATTTTAAAGTATGGACAAAACGCTTTGGAAACAATCCAAAAATAAAAATATTGTTACTGCATGGCGGCCCTGCAATGACACATGAATACACAGAATGCTTTGAAACATTTTTTCAAAGGGAAGGGTTCGAGTTCTAATGAGTATGACCAGCTTGGATCTTACTACAGTGACCAGCCAAAAGACAGTAGCCTGTGGACAACAGAGCGTTTTGTAGAAGAAGTGGAGCAGGTGCGTAAAGCGATCGGTGCAGATAGTTCGAACTTTTATGTACTGGGTAATTCATGGGGCGGCATACTTGCCATGGAATATGCATTGAAATACCAGCAACATGTAAAAGGGTTACTGGTATCGAACATGGTGGCAAGTGCGCCGGAATACGGTAAGTATGCAGACGAAGTATTGGCCAAACAAATGAAGCCTGAAATACTTGCAGAGCTCAGGGCCATCGAAGCAAAGAAAGACTTTGCCAATCCACGTTATATGGAGTTGTTGCTACCCAATTTTTATCATGAACATTTATGTCGCTTAGCCGAATGGCCGGATGCATTGAACCGTAGTTTTAAACATGCCAACGGCGAAGTATATACGATGATGCAGGGCCCGAGTGAGTTTGGTATCAGCGGCCGCCTTGCCAACTGGGATATAAAAGCCAGGCTAAAAGAAATTGCAGTGCCCACATTAATGATCGGTGCAAAGTTCGATACGATGGATCCGAAAGCAATGGAAGAACAAAGCAAACTGGTGCAGAAAGGCAGCTATCTCTATTGCCCTAATGGTAGTCACCTGGCAATGTGGGATGATCAAAAAGTGTATATGGATGGTGTGATAAAATTTATAAAGAGGGTTGATGTAAAGGGGATATAGGTTAGGATAATTATGTAAAAGTTTAAGCATGGCAAACAGTTATCACCAAGTGTACCTGCAATTTGTATTTGCTGTAAAATACAGGAATGCTGTGCTGGATAAAAAATGGCGCAAAACAATCTGGAGTGTAATAGGGAATCATATTAATGAAACCGGTTGTAAAACCATTATTGTAAATGGGGTAGAAGATCATGTACATTGTTTCGTTGGATTAAAACCTGTGGTATCAATAGCTGAATTGATGAAAAGAGTTAAAGCAATGTCATCGAAATACATCAATGATAACGAGCTGACTAAAGAACGCTTTGAGTGGCAGGAAGGATATGGTGTTTTCTCTTATGGACGGTCACAAATAGGTGCGGTTTACAAGTATATAGAAAACCAGGAGGCACATCATAAACAACAAACATTTAAAGAGGAATACCTCAATATTTTGGATAAGTTTGAAGTTGCATACGATGAGCAATACATTTTCCGTGAGCTTGAGTAATATACATCGGGTTAAAACCCGACGTTACAAAATGAACCGAGCCTATGGCTCTACCGATGAAAGGCATAGACCATGTGATTGAATGTAGATTGTATTTACACCGGGTTAAAACCCGGCGTTATAAAATGAACCGAGCCTATGGCTCTACCGATGAAACGCATAGACCATGAATTGAATGTAGATGCGTAGCATCGATTCATTTTGTAGCAACGGATTTCAATCCGTTGATGTAACGATTCAATTTTGTACCAACGGATTTCAATCCGTTGATGTAACGATTCAATTTTGTAAAAACGGATTTTAATCCATTGAAATTTAAAATAAACACAACCTAACAATGAACACGCCAATAAAAAACCGCATTGAATCCATAGACCTTTTGAAAGGCCTTGTAATGGTTATCATGGCATTGGATCATGTCAGGGATTACTTTCATTTTTCTGCCAACTATTTTGATCCTACAGATCCAACGCAATCAACATTACCCTTGTTCTTTACAAGATGGATAACACATTTTTGTGCACCAACGTTTAGCTTTTTAGCCGGGCTTTCAGCTTGCATGGCTGGCAGAAGAAAAACAAAGATTGAATTGTCTGCATTTCTTGTAAAACGTGGACTGTGGCTGGTTTTTATTGAAATAACCATTGTTGCATTTGCATGGTCATTCGATCCACAATTCAGGGGCATATTGCTAGGTGTTATCTGGGTATTGGGTATCAGCATGATCGTGTTAGCTGCATTGATCCATCTTCCCCGAACAGGAATATTGATCTTTAGTTGTATTATGATCTTTGGTCATAACCTGCTGGATGGTATTCATAGTGGTAATCTCGGCTGGGAACTGTTGCACCAGCAAAGCCTGTATCGCTTTGCAAATATAAATTTCCTCATTGGTTACCCGATGATTCCTTGGATAGCTGTAATGGCATTGGGTTATTATTTTGGTGGTTCTTATGACCCATTATTTGGTGCTGAAAAAAGAAGAAAACTGTTCAATATCATTGGGCTTTCTGCCATAGCATTTTTCATTATTTTAAGAGCAACAAATATATATGGTAATCCAAAATTATTTTTACCGGGCAATTCATTTTCACAAGGACTTATCTCTTTTCTAAATCCTGCCAAATACCCGCCATCACTGGATTACCTGTTGATGACATTGGGTGTTGCAATTGTGTTCTTAGCCAATTCAGAGAACCTGAAAGGAAAGGTCGTTAACTTCTTCAGCACCTTTGGCAAAGTGCCTTTCTTCTACTACATTTTGCACCTTTACCTTATTCATTTTTTTGCTATGATCGCTGCCCAGCTAACCGGTCATGGCTGGCAATTATTTGTATTACCAGCATGGATATCTTTTGTGCCGGAAATGAAAGGTTATGGCTTTGGGTTAGTTGCTGTGTACGGAATTTGGATCGGCATAATCATAGTATTATACCCCATTTGTAAAAAGTTTGCTGATTATAAAATGAAGCACAAAGAAAAGTGGTGGCTGAGTTATTTGTAGATCTCTTTAACAAAGTTGCCGATCTTTAAATGGTTGACAACTTTACACATACATTATAATCAATCAATAACATGAAAAGAATAACCTTTCTCTTATCGGTATCCATCTTATGGATGAACATAACCAATGCACAATTATCTTCCAAACAGGTAGATTCATTGGTAGAAAAAGCATTGGCCAAATTCAACGTGGCAGGTGTTGCGGTTGCCATTGTAAAAGATGGAAAAGTGATACATGAAAAAGGCTATGGCGTAAGATCGGTCGCTACCAAACTGCCGGTTGATGAACATACAAACTTCCAGATCGCTTCTAACAGCAAGGCTTTTACCACAGCAGCCTTATCAATTTTGGTTGATGAAGGAAAAATATCCTGGAAGGATAAAGTAAAAAAATACATCCCGGAGTTTACTATGTACAATGAGTATGTAGCAGATGATTTTATGATCGAAGATCTTTTGTGCCATAGAAGTGGACTTGGCTTAGGTGCCGGTGATTTGATGTTTTTTCCTGACAGCACAGATTTTACCATGAAGGACCTGCTGGGAAATTTTAAATACTTAAAGCAGGTGTCGCCGTTTAGAACAAAGTGGGACTATGATAACCTGCTCTACTTTGTGGCCGGCGAATTAATTGCAAGGGTAAGCGGAATGACCTGGGAAAGATTTGTTGAAACCAGGATCATGAAGCCATTAAAAATGACCAATTCATTTACATCGCTTGATGACATAAAAGACAGGACAAACCTTGCAACACCACATTCAACAGAAACACCGGATGGGAAAATTAAAACCATTGGATTGTTCAAGGAAATGGTGAATGGTGCAGCCGGTGCAATTTTATCAAATGTGGATGATATGAGTAAGTGGGTGCTGATGCAACTGAACAAAGGAAAGTATGGTGACAGCCTGAATAAAAGATTGTTTACCGAACAAAGGCAGCGGGAAATGTGGATGATACATACGGTACTCGAATCAAACCCTTCTCCAAGATATAATTCTCATTTTACGGGCTATGGCCTGGGTTGGTTTTTGGATGAAGCCAAGGGCAATATCGTTGTATCGCACACTGGTGGCTTGCCGGGCATGTTATCGAAAGTTAGTATGCTGCCCGATCTTAATTTAGGCATCATCATTTTAACCAATACAGAAAATGGCGGTGGCGCTTTATTCAGTGCCATCAACAACAGCATTGCTGATAGTTATTTGGGAGTAGAAAAAATAGATTGGATAGATCGCTACGCAAAACGGATGGAAGCAAGAGGAAGCGGCGCTGATTCAATAACAACCGCTGTATGGAAAACTGTTGCTGCTGCCAAAACCACAAAGATTAATACAGCAGATTTTATTGGCACTTACCAGGATAATTGGTTTGGTAAGATCGAGATCTTCATGAAAGGAAACCAGCTATGGTTTAAAGCGCTGCGTTCACCAAAACTAAATGGCGCAATGAGTTTATATAAGGCCAATACGTTCGCCATTAAATGGGAATACCAGGATATGCCCTGCGATGCTTTTGCATCTTTTACTTTGGATGAAGAAGGCAAAGCTCAGAGTATAAGGATGAAAGCTATATCACCGGATACAGATTTTAGTTTTGACTTTCATGATCTTGATCTTCAAAGAGTAAAACCATGATGAATATCTCCCCGCAGCTATACGCTGATTTGTTACGCAGATATAGCAGACCATCTGCGTCAATCAGCGTTGCATTTCAATCTGCGATTGTCTGCGGGAAAGATTAAAAAACAAGTGCAATGATTTTGGTACAAGCTTCAGTAAAATAGATGGAACATTGTTACGTCGCAATCCGTTCATCTTTTTATTAATAATTGAACCTTTGTCCGCAATTTATAAAGTAGCCAAAAGGTATACCGATGAAAGGATTGCGACGCAACAATGCTGCTATGAAAACAAATGTTGGTATAATAAAAAAAGGGCTTGTTACTTAAATAAAATTGAAGAAACAATTACACCGTTATTGATGTCATACTGAAAACAGGTTTCAACGAAGATGACATCACAAAAATAGGTGGTGGTAATTTTTGCAGAGTGTTTGATGCTGCTACGAGTGAGCGGTGAAAGAATTCTATCCGCTTTGCGAAATAAAACTCAAAAATCAGAACAAATTCCATTAATTCAACACACAAAGAAGCCGTAAGCCGTTGTAGCAGTTTGTTCCTACCTTTTAATTGGTATTATCACGTCTGGAATTTACATAAATCCTGCTAAACCTTTTGTCTTCAATAAAAGTCATTGTGCAGTGGGGCCGCCCCTTCTTATTAGGATTTTATATTCTTCTATATCCTGATCAGTAAAATAAACAGGTGCTTTATCAAACGCTTGTTCATAGCGTAGCAACCCGCTGATACGCAAGTTGTAAACCGTACGTATGCTCACTTCTAATTTATCTGCCACTTCCTGTGTGGAATATTTGTGCTTTTCCTTTTGATCAGGATTTTTGCTTTTGAATGCATCAGCTTCCCATGTACCCATACTTCAGGAGTTTTAAGTTTAATAAAATATTTGGTAATCATTCCGTTTACAGGCGGGAACTGCAAAGGATGTTATGTTGTACTGGTTAAAATGTTTGTAGCAACATATATACTAATATATAAACCTTTTTTTAAAAATTCAAACAGTGTAATGATATATTTTTAATATTAATTGTAAGAAATTGTAAAGTCTCTTTCAAAGCAATTCAAATTTATCTTATTATTTTTAATACCCCACTACCCACAATTTGTTCTTTAGTCGATATTATTTCAATTTAGTTTTTTAGATCACTTTAAACTTGCCGATCGTTTCCGACGGTTGCCGGAGACTGCTGATAATTGCCGGAGAATGCCGACATAATTATGATATTTTGCTGTTTACTTTATGGAAAAAATATGCTTGTTTAAAAGCAAAAAATATCTATACTGACGGTGGCAAATTGTCAAGAAAAGTGTGCCGGTTAGTTCAAGAAATTCTAACATTTCAATGTGCAAACTGGCCGGATATATATTCTAATAACATTGATTTTGATAATAACTTAATTTCTAAAGCTATAGTTCCAAAGAGTTTTCAATAAAAATCTTTAATCAGCAATTATGAGAAAAATCCCTTTTTTATGTTTTTTTATTGGCTGTTTCACTTACAGCTATTGCCAGTCTGATGAAAAAACATCTATTGCCATTTTGCCTTTTATTAACAATACTGCTAATGGAAATAATTACACAGGTGTTATGCAGGACATGGTTACTAAAGAATTTGTGAAAACAAGCCGGTTTGCTATACTGGACCGTTCAAAATTTAAAAAAGTGATGGAAGAATTGAACGTGCAAAAGAGTGAAGAATTTTTAAACAGCAAAGTAGTGGAGCAAGGAAGGTTACTGGGAGCTCAGTACATGGTAACTGGTGTCTTAAACCAAATTGAGACAAAAAAAGAAACAAAAACCAGTTTAAACAGCATCACAAAAGCCTATAATACTGAAACGGCCTGGAGTGCAGATGTAAGGTTTAGTTTCCAGGTAATAGATGTGGCTACCAGTTCTGCAGTATACGCCGAAAATATATCGGCTACAAACGGAGCTGGTCATGCTGCTCAATCTTCTGATGCTGTGGATAATGCCATTTGTAAATTAAAAAAGCAGGTAAGGGCTGCGGTGATGAAACTTTTTCCACAGGAGATATTAATAATAAGCGTAGAAAAAAAAGACAGGCATGGTATGCCCGAGCAGGTTCTCATAAGTGCAGGCTCATCTTTTTTTGATGAGAATTACAAAAAAGGCAATGAATGCGAAACAGGACTGGTAGATAAATTAGGTGGCATTTTTGCCAAAAAAGATGTTGTTAAACTTAAGGTTATTGAGATTGAAATACTTGATGTTGGTGGTAAAGAAATGAAAAGAGAAAAGGTAATAGGCATGCTTAAACTGGAAAAGGTGGAAGGTGATTTTTCTGTTTGCAAAGTGGATGATGGCGAAAAAGATATACAGGAACATCTTGACTCAAAAAAGAAAATGTTCGTAAAAATATTATAACAGGTTATTAATATGAGAAACTGCAAAGCCTTAATTCTACTGGTGCTTTTAGCATCATGCACAAAAAAATTGTACAGCCCATCTACTGTAAGCGATTCTTCCACAGAGGATGGTACGATCCGGATACATGCAACAGGCTTTGGAAAAAGTCAAACTGATGCTTACTATAATTCAGTACAAAACGCTTTTTCAATGTTGCTTTATAAAGGCATTCCTGAGTCTGTTCAGTCAACACCACTCATTCCTGATGAAGCAACTGCTGTACAGCAACACCCTGATGTTATGAACTGCTTTAAAGATGATAAATGCTATAGCCAGTTTTTAACAAAAGCTACCAGGGAAGGTGAAAAAACAAAGGTGAAAAATGGCTACGAGTCAGCATCTGATGTTACCATCAATATAAGGTCGCTCCGGTCATTTCTTGAAAAAAACAACGTAATAAGAAAATTTGGTTTCTAACAGGGTCATTCCATATATAAAATTTAAGATTTCAGGTATGAAAAAAATCGCTTTTGCATTGGTAGCAATTTGTATTGCCGGCTATGGTAAATTATATGCTCAGTCCACTGCAGCAAAAGTAAATACAGTTCAGCCATCAATCATGGTAATACCCTTTACCAAAGAAAATGAAGACATACGCACTGTTCTGGAAAGCGACTTTAACAGGCGTGTTGCCATTAGCAAAGTGAAAGAAGGTTTTGATAACCGGGGTTTTACAACGTTTGATTTTTCCGCAAAGCTAAAAGCAGCGCTGGATGACAAACTCTTTACCTCAGAAAACCAATCTGATATTAAAAGTGCGCTGGTGGAAATGTCTGGTGCAGATATTTTTGTAGAAGTGGAAGTTCCGGAAATGATACAAACCGCCGGAGGTAATTCTGCAAGAATTATCCTGCAGGCATTCGATGCTTCTACAGGTGCTTCGCTATCTAATAAAACCTGTGAGTCTCCAAAGTTCAATACTACCGATTATGGAGCTTTAATAACAAGGGCTATTTCAAAATCAAGCAGCACCTCACAACCAGATAAAGCACTTTCTCCCTGTCTTGAAGATTTTCTGAATGTGATGCAAATAAAATTTACAGATATTGTTGAAAACGGCCGGGGGGTAAAAGTGAATTTTTCAATTGCGCAGGGCAGTAAGTATAAATTCTCTACTGAGATAAAACCGGATGCAATACCATTTTCTGATTTGCTGGAAACCTGGATGGGGGATAATGCCGTAAAAAATAATTATCATATACAGGGTACAACTGACGTTAAAATATTTTTTGATGAAGTGCGGATTCCATTGAAAGATGATAATGGGAAAAACTACAGTCCATCAAAATTCGCACTAAAGATTTACCAGTTTTTAAAAACAAAAACAATCAATTGCAGTAAGCAGATTAAGAACGGAACTATTTACATTACTATCACCAGCTAACAAATTCTAAAATATCATTTTTATGAAACAGTTTTTAAAATGTGCAGGTGTTACTTTGTTTGCTGTATTGCTTTTAACAGCATTACCTGCACAGGACGATCAGAATAAACTTTCATCCATATCGCTGCATGTAATGGCGCCCAGCGTAAATGACAAGGTTAACGATGTGCAGGCTGCAAGCATTGAAACAAAAGTAGAGAGCATTGTTACTGAAAGTGGCATCGCATCTTCAGATTATAACAACAGCTTTGTAATAGAACCTAAATTTATGGTCACCGATATTCAAAAGAGTGCTGGTGGGATGCGGAAAGTGGTGGTGGCGGATTGCAGCTTCAGTCTTTCGGTAAAGCAGCAGAACTCAGGAGCCATATTTTCGCAATACGCAAAAACAATAAAAGGCTCAGGCTTTTCTGATGCAGAAGCTATCAGTAACGCAGTTTCACAGATTGATGCAACAGATGAAAAAGCGATAGCTTTTATTGCAAAAGCAAAAGACAAAATTATAGCTTATTACAAGCAAAACTGTGAAGTGCTGATGCAAAAGGCAGAGAAAAACAGGCAGGTAAAAGAATTCGGCCAGGCACTTGCAATTTTACTCACAATACCAGAAGAAGCTGACGGTTGTTATGCTAAAGCGCAGGCAAAAGCAGTAACAGTTTTTAAAGAATTTCAAAACCTGGAATGTAAGAAATACCTGCAGCAGGCCCAGGCCTATGCAGCAGCAAAAGATTTTGACAACGCACTACAAACGCTCAGTTGGATAGATCCCACAGGCGTTTGCATTTCAGAAGCCAAAAGCCTTATTAAAAAAATAGATACTGAAACTTCGGCCGATAAAAAGAAACAATGGGAATATGTGTTTAAAGCAATTGACGGTACTATAGAAGTTGCTAAGGCAAGATCTGCCGCTATGAACAACCTTACTTTATACATGCTTAAACAGCCCAGTAAAACCATCCTTGTAAATTAAAATTTTATTGCCTTTATGCCTTCTGTATTTTAAACTCATCGTTTCAACCTTTGTTGTTGCTGTGGTAAGGTAGTTCTGAACACATTTTAAACTGGTGTGCTCCATCTAATAAAAGCTTCTGCTAAACCTAAACGCGGTAACCGGAAAAGGATCTCATTTAACCTGTTAACATTTCGCAAGCCGATGCTTAGTTTACCAGGTTTTCATCTCCACATCTTACAAAGTCATTGCCCGGTAACCCCAATTTTTTAAACTATGAAATTACTTACAGCAGCCGGAGAGATATTGCCAGTAATTGGCACAGTTGGGCTTTTAGGCCTGTAGTTGTTTCAGCAAAAGCAAATTGAAAAGTACAACGGTGACCTGCGTAAAATAAGCGCTGCAACGGCAGTTTATCAAACTTATCAATCAAACAACGCTATATTTAATGCTATTGAAGCAATTGCCCCGAAAGTTAAAAATGCACCGGATGATGTAAGAAAATTCCAGGTCTATAATTATGAATTAGGGTTGGCGGATATGGAAAAAGTTTTAACAGCCGGTGAAAAAGAAGGTCTTCCGGAAGCAAGAGCCGGATTAAATGAAATTGAACGGAATATCAATGCGTCTTTAGAAGCTACCCAACAACGGTTAGAGTTCCTTCAGGCTAAGTTAGACGAAAAAGAAAAAATGCTAAAGGAAGCGGCAGACAGATCTGCAAAAATATATTTCTGGGCATATATTTGTTTCTCCGCTATTTCAATAACAGGTGCGTTGTTTAGGATTGCTGCTAAATAATTTCACCAGATTTTTTAGAATATAGCACAGGTTTGCAAGTTGCCATCAGCCGCATAAAGCGGCGATAAACATCAGCCAAACACACAAAACCGGCCACGATGCTGCTGGAAATCTGACGGGTAATTCTCTTCCAATTTCCAACCAACCCTCATGGCACATCCTTTGTAATTCATCCTATCAAATAGATTTGTTACAAAAGAAAATGTGCAATTATGAGCCTGGAAAAATACACCGCCAAAAGAGACTTCACCAAAACAACCGAACCGGCCGCTGGCAAAAGCAAGGACAAGAGCAAGCTCATGTTTGTAATTCAAAAGCATGATGCTACCCGGCTGCATTACGATTTCCGGCTGGAAATGGATGGCGTGTTAAAGAGCTGGGCTGTGCCGAAAGGCCCTTCCACAAACCCTGAGGATAAGCGGCTGGCAATGATGGTGGAAGATCATCCTTTTGATTACCGGCAGTTTGAAGGCATTATACCCAAAGGTGAGTACGGCGGCGGCACGGTGATAGTTTGGGATGAAGGAACGTACGAACCTATTGAACCTATCACCGGAAAAAAAGCACAGGAAAAACATTTGCTTGCACAGCTAAAATCAGGATCGGTAAAAATTAAATTGCACGGCAAAAAACTTAAAGGAGAATTTGCATTGGTAAAAACAAAGGGCATGGGAGACAATGCCTGGCTGCTCATAAAACACAAAGATGATTTTGCATCAGCCAAAGACATCATCAAAAAAGATAAGTCTGTTTTATCCGGTAAAACAATTGCAGCTATCGAAAAAACAAGCGACAAAATTTGGAAGGATGGTAGGGCACAAAAAATAAAACCCACAACCGCCACAGCAAAAAGTGCATCTCCAGGAAAAGGCATCGCTCCAGCCAAAAGCGCTAAACCCAAAAAGAGTACGACTGCAGAACAAACAACGGCTTCAAAGAAAAGTAGTCATTCAAAAAAAAAAGCCCCAATAAACAAAGCAGCTGAAATGGCGACGGCAATACCAGCTGTAGAAACATTGTTAGCACAAGCGCCCAAAAATAAAATGCCGTCTGGCATCACCCCGATGCTGGCAACACTCGTTGATAAACCTTTTGAAGAGGAAGGTTGGATATTTGAAGTAAAGTGGGATGGTTACCGTTGTCTCGCTTTTATAAATGCAGGTAAAGTGCAGTTACTCTCCAGGAACAATAAATCTTTCGATGATAAATTTTATCCTGTTCATCAGCAACTTGCAAAATGGAAAATAAATGCAGTGGTTGATGGTGAAGTGCTGGTGTTAAATAATGACGGCATTTCTAATTTTGGTGATCTGCAAAACTGGCGCAGCGAAGCTGATGGTGAACTGGTGTATTATATTTTTGACCTGCTTTGGTACCAGGGAAAAAACCTGATGAACTTAACGCTGAGAGAACGTAAGGCCATTTTAAAAGAAGTGCTGCCAGTGGATGAAGATGGAATTAGAATAAGCCAGGCATACGAAACCAGCGGACTGGAATTTTTTGATGCAGCAAAGCAAATGGGGCTGGAAGGCATTATTGCAAAAAAAGCTGACAGCACTTATACACCCAATAACCGATCAAAAGAATGGCTTAAAATTAAGGTACAAAAGCGCCAGGAAGTTGTAATTGCCGGCTATACAAAAAATAAGGATACAAGTAAATATTTTAGTTCGCTCCTGCTCGGTGTTTATAACAAGGGGAAACTGCAATATGCAGGTAAGGTGGGCACCGGCTTTTCCATTGCAGATCAAAAAGAAATGCTGACAACATTTAAACCTTTGATAATTAAGAAAAGTCCTTTTGAAATTGTACCAGATATAAACAAGCAATCCCGCTTTCAGCATGGACCATTAAATGCAGCAGCTACCTGGCTAAAGCCTGTGCTGGTATGTGAAGTAGCTTTTACCGAGGTTACATCAGATGGTGTTTTCAGGCACCCATCCTTCCAGGGTATGCGGATTGATAAGAAAGCAACAGACGTGGTGCAGGAAGTTGCCAAACAAACTGCAACAACCATTAAGCAGCAAAAAAATGACAACACACTCACTAAAATAGTTAAGCCGCCAAAAACAAGTGAACGCAAAACATTACTCAACCCTACGGAAGATACGCAGGTGAGAAAAATTAATGGACACGAATTAAAGTTCACCCATCTAAGTAAAGTTTACTGGCCAAAAGACAAGGTGACAAAACGTGACATGTTTAATTATTATTACCAGGTAGCAGAATATATTTTGCCTTATTTAAAAGACAGGCCACTTTCGCTTAACCGATTTCCCGGTGGCATAAACAGTAAAAGTTTTTATCAAAAAGATATCAAAGGAAAAGCGCCGGAATGGATCACCAAAACATTTCCATACACCACCAGCGATAAAGAGAAGAAAGAATACCTTGTTGGTGATGATGAAGCAGTATTACTTTGGGCCGCCTCCCTCGGTTGCATAGAAATGAATCCCTGGTTTAGCCGGGTACAGTCGCCGGATAATCCTGATTATTGTGTAATAGACCTCGATCCGGATAAAAATACTTTTGACCAGGTAGTGGAAGCAGCCCTGGCTGTAAAGAATATTGCTGATAAGTTAGGCATACCTTGTTTTTGTAAAACATCCGGATCAACAGGTATGCATATATACATCCCGTTGGGTGCAAAATACAGTTTTGATCAATCCCAAATGTTTGCCAGGTTCATTGTAAACATTGTACATGAGCAGCTGCCGGGCTTTACAAGTCTCGAAAGAGTTATCTCTCACCGCAAAGGAAAAATGTACCTGGATTTTTTGCAGAACCGTCCCGGTGCAACCATTGCTGGTCCTTACTCACTCAGGCCCAGGCCAGGAGCAACCGTATCTATGCCGTTGCATTGGGATGAAGTAAAGCCCGGGCTAAAAATGCAGGACTTTAATATTCACACTGCCACCGACAGGCTTAAAGTTGAAGGCGATCTTTTTAAAGGTGTGCTGGGTAAAGGGATTGATCTTGACAAAACATTGGATAAAGCCGCCGCAATATTTTAATGCAAAAAAAGGGCTGTAAAATTACAACCCCTTTAAAGATTTGATCAGCCAGTTACTCACCGCTACCTGTTTCATCCCTTTCCTGCTCAATGTCTTCATCCAGGTTTTCATCATCTTCAATAAAATCTTCGTCGTCGTCACTCAGCAATTCACTGTTATCATCAGCTTCATCTTCTGGTAATAAACTGTCATCGTCAGTGGTTTCTGTTCCCATGGTAGGGGTTTCATCCGTGTCGGCGGTGCGGCCATCTTTAGGCTCAATTCTTTCTGTTTCGTTGTTGTACATATGTGTAGGTTTTTGTACTAATTTAAATTCAACCAAAGTGCCAGATTGTTTTGCGTTTATAAAAAACTGCCAGGTGCAAATGTGTAGACAATACTGCCCTATAGTGAGGTTTGCCGGGGGAGAAAAATTAGCAACTATTATTAACTACCTGTAATTTTAATTTGGGGGTGCCCCCGCCCAAAAGCGGGGTCGGGCTATACGTTACAAGTCCTCGCCCAGCTTGCCTTGCAGGGCAAGCCGGCCTCCGGGCTTTTCACTTCTATCCCTCACCCAAACTCCGGCACTTTAATATATCAACAAATAAACCAGGATAAGATATTTTTAGCAGAATAAATTTATGTAAACCAGTATTGTATCAGGATGCGAAATCATAACGATATCCGTGAAAAACATGGTGATCAATTTATAGGTTTATGCAGATTATTTGAAGACTGGTTCGACTGGCCTTAGCCGGGCAACCTTGATTTTTCTTTGTTACTTGTTTGCATAAAGGCAAAGAAGGAAATGGAAACTACCAAATAGAAATATTTGCGGTTTAATAATTCTAAAAATTCAATGTCGTTTACTTAAGAATTAGTTTGGCTTTGATTAACCGCCGACGGGGCTGATAGCCGCCGTCGGGGTTAGCACTGCCCCGTCAGCGGTTAAAAACCCTGACGGCGGCTCATCCTTAAGTAAACGACATTGTCTAAAAACTACGTAATCGTCATCACAAGATCTTAACAAACAGTGCAAGCCTTTATCATTTAAAAATATTCATCCCCTCATCATAAACAGCACTTTGTACCCCCAAAAAATTTAATACACTATGAAAAACATGATTTTGGGTTAATGTTTTTTCAGGCTTCAATTGTTTTGAACCATCAGACACCCAAACAATAAAAGGTATCTCATATTGTTCTTTGGGCGCTATGCTTAAAGGTAGTCCATGAGTATACAAATTCTTTTCGCCTAAAGATTCTCCATGGTCAGATACAAAGATCATGGTACTGTTATACTCCTTTAGCTGGCTTAAATCCTCAATTATCTTACTTAAAATATAGTCAGTATAAACAATCGTATTGTCATAAGCATTCATCAGTTCTGTGTGAGAGCAATTGCCCAATTCAACACTATTACAAACCGGTTTAAATACTTCAAATTGTGAGGGGTATTTTTTACTATAGGTGGGGCCATGACTTGTACTCGTGTGCAGTACAATCAATATTTTATTTTTTGTACTTGCCAGTATTTGCTCTTTAAGGCCGGTTAAAAGAACTTCATCATAATCACATCCTGCTGCACATTTGGGTTTTAAATATTCAGTGTTTTGAATGTTTTTTATATGCAGCGGCGGTTCTCCCCAGTTGGTGGTTCGCCAGATAACTTCAACATTATTCCTGTATAAATAATTGGGTAAAATTTCATATAACTCGCCTGAGTTTGTATGTTCCAAAATACATTTTACACCCGCTGTAGTGTAAGTGCCACAAGAAGCAGCTTCAAAATGAAAAACATTTTTTGTAGCGGAAAGCAATGGGTTGGTATTTTTATTATAACCGTACAATGAAAAATTCTGGCTTCTTGCAGATTCTCCAATCACTAAAACCACCACCGCTTTTTTGTCATCTTTTATAGTAGCGTTCGGCAGTAAAATTTCCTTTTTATTTTCCTGGGCCTTATGAGCATATAACAAAGAAATATTTACAGTGTAACTCCAGGGCATTGCAAGTCCGCCCAATGTTTTTGAGTTTTTATCAATCCACAACCAGTTGCTGGCGTTGGCAAATGCAAGTGCTGCAATAAATAAAAGCGTAAGAGAAGCTGTGATTAAAAACCGCTTAAATGTTACATTTATTATTTTCACTTTAATGATATAAATGGCGGGAAGAACACCCAGCAGCAGGATGTACAGTATTAATTTAAATGAAAAAAAGCCACTGGCCTCTGCATACCTGGTATTGAGTACGTTACCCACCATAGCTTCGTCTATTATAACACCATAAGTATTAATAAAGTAAACTGCGATGGCGTTTGCAATAAAGAAGATAACCAGCAAAAACTTCCCTATAAAACGTGACAAAAAAAAGAACAGGTAAAAAACAAAAGCATCAGCCGCCAGCATTAAAATAATTAAACTGGTAATTATAATAATGCCATTCAGGCTTTTGTAATCTACGTTTTTAAATACAAAACTGAAAAAAGGAAAATGAAAGAATAAGAAATTAATCAAACTCATCAGTAAAACAAAAGGAATAATTTTTAGCTCATTTTTAAACATACACAGTTATAATTTATACAGCGAAGGGGCTAAGCTAGTGAGTGTTAAATAATAAAATAGAAAATTGCCACAAATTATTTTTGGGGCTTATTGCAATGCTGAAAATAATCGTAAATAAATATGAATAGGAGTGTGCTGTACCTGTTTTGGGGCTGTCAGCGTTTTTTCATCAGGCGACCTTGGTTCAGGCCTCACGCTTTTAGCCCTACTGCGTTTTTGTTTATTAAACGGAAATATTGGAGGGCATTAAAAGAAATCTCGAAGACTATGTGTTGCATCGTGCAGAATGCACCCGTTACAGCCGCTTCACCGGCAATGCAGGATTTGCCATTGCTTTTTTCAGTTTACACATTACCCGGTTTGTGTAAAACTGCAGCCCTGCAATTACAATAAACCAATTTTGCCAGCGTTCAATTACTTAAATATTTCTTAATCCGTACACCATCAGTTTACTTTAAAATATCCCTATGAAAAATTCCGGCAAATTACTGGCCTTGTTCCTGGTAACAATTTTATTCTTCTCTGCCTGCAGCGGCACACGTTCAATGCATCACCACAGCGTTGATAATCGTGGGTTTAAAGGTTATTGATACAGTACTTTAAGGTATTCATTACGGGGGGTCCGGCTACTTTTCAACTGCTAATTATAGTTGACCAGGAGTACTATGTCCAATTTTTTGTTACATCTTTTTTAAGATAAAAAAGAAGGGTGTGCGGTGATTATTATTGTGTAATCTTCACTGTTTTAAATAATCATTTTTTACTCACGCATGAACCGTATTTTTTGGGTTCGCTCAGATGATACAGGTTTGGTATCCCGGTAAGCAGGTATCCATTCACCGCTGGTTTTAATTACACGGATGGCTTCTTGCTGCAGATCCTTCGATCCGGCGGATGCTATAAAATTCTTTAATTTCCCTGTTGGTTCAATAGTAAATGTAACTGCGATATTAACATCCATTTTTTCGGTATTATTTTCCGGGAGTCTTAAATTTTTCATAAGGTGTATTGAGAAAGCCCGGGGGCCACCCGGGAACATGGCCAGTGTAGTTTGCGGCGAATCCGACTGGTTGCTGGAATTTTTATTAACCGACTGCAAGGATACCGTATCTGTTATTGAATTTGCCTGGGCAGCACAATTTTTTCCCCACTGAATAAGAAGTATTACTGCTATAAAAAAATTTGTTGCCATGAGAATAATTTTATGGGTTATGTAAAGCTTTGTCGCAGAAAGAGAAAGAATGGTAAACAAGTGTGTAGAATATTTTCAGTTTTATCAACTGGCTGGCACAAATAATTGAGCAATAATAAAGGTGGGCCAAGCCGGGAGAAACAATTCAATCCGGTTTAAATGCTTTTAATATCTTAGCGGTTCAAAAAAAACTGATGAAAAATATCTTATTTATTTGCTTGCTTTTTCTTACTTACACCAATTTTGCTCAAACTAAATCAACTGCTTATACAGATACTATAAATCTTTTTCAAAAAAAATATGTTGACTCACATGAAGTGGTAAAAGGCGCTGACCGCAAATTTTTGCAATTTTTTACCCCGGATATAAGTTTTAATGTGGTGGCCGATTTTGAAAAATTAAATGATGCAGAAGGGTTCAGCATGCCAACATCTCTTAAACAATCACAGCAATATTATAAGTATGGAAAGCTGCGGTTTAAAATCAATGGTAAGCCCTGCCAGCTCTTTATTTATCAGGCGAAAGACCTGATGCTTACAAAAGAATACAGCAATTATTTATTTATTCCTTTTACAGATGCCAGCAACGGTACAACAACTTATGAAGGTGGCCGGTATCTTGATCTTACTATGCAGGAAATTAAGGAATCCAAAGTAAAGATCGATTTCAATAAAGCCTATAATCCTTATTGTAATTACCAGGCTGGCTACAGCTGCCCAATTCCGCCAAAAGAAAATGCATTGCAGATTGCTGTAAATGCTGGAGAAAAAAAATATGCAAAACCAGTTCATTGATTTGAACAGTCCTTCAAAAAGATTGCACAAGCCGGTTTAACCCTTCACCTGCATACCCTCCGGATCCCATTGAATGATCTTCTTTTCAAAATAGCTGGCGTTGCAGGCAAGGCAGGGTGCAGCAGCCCTGAAACCAAAAGCAGCATCTTCAAAAATGGGTTTGCCCATCCTTACGCCATCAAAGAAATTGGCATGATGCAACAGATGTTCATCGGCATCTTCGGGCTGCTTGTAAACGATGTCTGGTTTTTGGGGCCTCTTGCGTTGTTCGGCGGTGTATTTTTGATAATAGTCTTTTAATAACCTTTCCTGCATGGCTTTTGGATAGGTCTCCAGGCCGTCCCAGCCGCCGATACCTGGCGCTTTAGGCATAATACTGTGGTGCAGTTTTACCTCGCCATCGCCAATATCCATAATGCCTTCGTCACCAACAAAACGCACCAGTTCGTTGCCGCCGGTGCCGCTTACAAAATTCACCTGCAGGGTTAATTGAAATGATGGATGCTCCGGTGTTTCCGGGTATTGCATGATGCCCGTCATGACATCAGGCACATTGCGGCCATCTTTCCAGTAACATAACTGGCCGGATGCATAGATTGATTCAGGACCTTTTGAGTTGGTTATAAAATGGGTACCGGTGAGTAAGTGTACAAAAAGATCTCCGGCCACGCCGGTTCCAAATTCTTTGTAATTCCGCCACCAGAAAAACTTTTTTGAATCGTAGGGCATCCCTGCCATTTCTTCAATATATTTATCCCAGTCAACTGTTTCAGCAGACTGGTCGTCTGGCATCGTGTATTCCCAGGCACCAAGGGCATCCTGCCTGTCATACACAGCGTTTACCATATTGAGCTTTCCTATTTCACCCGACTGATACAATTCTTTTGCTTTTGCAAACACCGGCCCGCTGATGCCCTGGCTGCCAATCTGCAACACTTTTTTACTGGCTTTTTGGGCAGCAATTACGCTGTGTCCTTCACTTATAAAATGAACCATTGGCTTTTCGCAATATACATGCTTTCCTTTTTGTAAAGCGGCTTTGGTGATCCGGCCATGCCAGTGATCGCTTGTGGCAATTATTACTGCATCTATATCTTTGCGGTCAAGTATTTTCCGGTAGTCGTTTGTTACAAAAATATCGTTTCCGTAAACTTCTTTAATTCTATCAAGTCTGCCCTTGTACAGATCGCATGCAGCAACAAATTGTATTCCCGGCACTTTAAGCGCTGTTCTTAAATTGTTGTTACCCATTATTCCCAGGCCAATCACAGCAATATTTATCCTGTCGTTGGCAGATATTTTTTTCTCGTAATAAATAATGCGCTCTTCCGTTTTTTGTTTTTCAGCCAGGGCGGTTAAAGAACCTGCACCAAGCGCCAGGGTAGTGCCGGTAATCTGTTTTATAAAATTTCTACGGGAAGGTTTTTGATGCGTTGGCATGCTGAGAAGATTTAAGAGTTATAGTAATCTGTCAAAAAATAAAGAGTTTCTAATGCCCTTTAAATGTAAGCAAGTTTTATAAAAGCCTTAGAAAATGATCTGTAATTTTAACCCAGTTCTGATGATTCAGGCTTTTATAACTTTAATAACTATCAGGAACATTTATAACATTGTTAAACTAAAACCATTAGCCTGAATGTTTGATTTTCTTTTAAAATTATTTTTTGATGCAAAGTTCTTAATGCACTTAAAAAAGTAAGTCCAACATCGAATAGCTGTTAAATCAATAAATATGGGAGAAGAAGATAATTATAAATCACTGAAAACCGGGAAGCAGCAGTCTACATATGCCATCTAAAAAAAATGAAAATTATGCTGTGGTTTATGGCTATGCAATGCAAAGCAGGAATTCCCCGGGATCATAACCGGAATGCTGAACCGGAAAATTCCTGCTTTTTAAGTGTGTATTATTTGATCAGCGGCAATTGAAATAACTAACCTAACCAATCATTCCGCCAGTGTCAGGCGGCGGCACTTCATTAGGAATATCGGGCATTGGCTCTTCATCAGGAATAACCACTGGCGGCTCATCTGGTGTTTCCGGTGCTTCCGGTATTTCAGTCTCTTTAATTTCTGGTTTTTTACCTGGTTGCGGCATCTCTTCTGGAACAACTGGATATTCTTTTGGCATATGTAAAATTTGGTGTTATAGTCTATGTGTAGTGTAGGATTGCAACTATTGTACCTTTTATAGTTTAACTGTATTGTTATATTTTGAGAAAGGTTTTCCCCAATAAAAAAAATCGCCAAACAAGTTTTTATATATCACGATGAGAACCTTAATGGCATAGATTTTTATTATTATCCAAAAAAAGAATTTATGCTCGTTAAAAAAATATTTTTATTGCAGGATGAAATGCAAACGGCCTTCCATGACAAAAATGCGGCAAAGTTGCGTGAATCATCAAACCTTGGTAATACATCATTTGAGGCTAATCAGCCTGTTACAAACGAAGTATCTAAAACGGGCAGGGCTTCAACAAAAAAGATACAATTGTGAAGTTGAAATATATCCTGCTCATCTCACTGAGCGTAATAATTGCCGGCGCCTTTTTTTACCTCAAATTCAGAAAGACAAATGACTTTGAGCCGCTGATAAAAATGAAACTTGCCAGTATGGTTTCAAAAGCATCAGACGGCTTATATGATCTTGATATTGGTCACATTGTTATTGACATTACAGCAGGTACGGTTAATGCAACAGATGTGGTGCTGACGCCTGATTCTGCCCGTATGATGCAACTGGAAAAGGAAGGATTGCTGGGCAATATGGTGTTCACTGTTTCGCTTGCCAAATTAAACCTGGCAGGCCTTACACCCACTGACTTGATGAAGGATAAAAGTATAAGTCTTGATCAACTGGTACTCGACTCACCCGACATTAAAATTACTTATAAAAAGCGGTCTGTTGTAAAAACTGATACAGGCAATTTGTACCAAAGAATTGCATCTAAAGGTCAGTCTTACAGTATCGGTAAACTACTCCTTAAAAATATCCACCTCACCGTAGTTAATGAAGGAAGAGAAGGGCAGGTTTCATCTTTTAAAAATCTTTCCGCTTCATTTACGGATATAAAAATTGATTCAAATACAGTCACTGATTCCACAAGATTTTTATTTGCAAGGGATGCTTTAATTGTGCTGAAAGGTTACAGCGCCGCAAGCGCAAAAAACAAATATAATTTTACCATTGATTCCGTTGCCCTCCGGCCGCAGAACGGCACAATGGATGTTTTTGATCTTGCATTAAAACCTATTGGAACAAGAGATCAGTTTAGTGCTAAACTGGATGTTATGGATGATCAGTATAACATTCGTGTGAATGAAGCAGCTGTAAAAAATATAAACTGGTTCAGCCTTCTTTCAGAAGATGGCTTATTTGGAGACGAGATGGAGATAAAAGGAGGCAACATAAGTGTTTATGATGACAGGCGTTTACCGGCACCTGCAAGTAAAGAAGGAAATTATCCTCACCAGATGCTGATGAAAGTGAAGTTCCCAATATTCATGGGCAAAGTTTTGATGCATGATATGAAGATTGTGTACGAAGAATTTAATCCTAAATCATCCACTACTGGTAAAGTTGAATTTAATCATGTGAATGGAATGATAGAAAATGTAACTAATATGCCGGAGCATATTGCTAAAAATAATGTGCTGAAAATTAAAGCATCGGCAAACCTTATGGACGCCGGGCAAATGGATGCCGGTTTTGTTTTTTATCTCGACAAGTTTACAACAGGCGACTTTGAAACAAATGTGATGCTATCTAAAATGGACGGTAAAAAAATGAATGTAACTACTGAAGGGCTGGGTCTTATAAAGATAAATGACCTCGATATAGATAAACTGGAAGCAAATATTAAAGGTTCAAATCTAGGTGCATCGGGTAAAATTAAATTCGCTTATCACAATCTTTCTGTTGATATTTTGAAAGCAGATAACGAAGGCAAGATGAAGAAACGGGGGCTGCTTACTTTTATCGCAAAGAATTTTTTGCTCAAAAAATCAAGTCCCTCAAAGGCTGGCGATCCTGTTAAAGAATATGAAGTCTCGTACATACGGGATAAACAAAAGTCTTTCTTTAATCTTAACTGGAAAACAATTCTTGAGGGCATAAAAAAAGCAGTGAGAGGCAAATAGCACCCTTTGTTTTATGCCACACTTATACTATCTGCAAACTATAAGCTTGCCAGTATTTATATAAATTTTTTACACGGCAATAATTAAAAAAATATATCGTTCATAGCTGCAATTATTGTTAAGTATCTGTAAAACAATAATAAAGGTTGCATATTAAGGAATGAGACAGTACCTTTGCAATCACCACGAAACATTATTTATTAATTTGTTTGTAGGACAGGACTCATAGAAGATTAAAGCTAAACAGTTAACAAAGGAAGAAATAACAGAAGAGTAAATAACACAAGACTAAGTCGTACATATTGTAAAATACATTTTACGTATGAAAAACTTATTTTTTGTTGCTGTTGCCTTTGGCATATTTCCAGGAACAATCAATGCAGTGAAGGCCCAGAGCAGTTTTACTGCAAAAGAAACTTCAAAAAAGAAGAAGCAAGTAATTTCCCTCAAGTTTATTGATGACATAGAGATTAGCCCAGCCGATGGTCATGTGGCATACAATGATATAGCCATAGCTGAACCAGTGGTTGAAAAGTCATCATACTTTATCCCGGCTTCTACAGTAGCTTCCACAAGTATAGAAACCTGCAAATCATTGCAATTTAAATATGCGCTGTTGATGGACAGGGACGTGGAAGCGGTTACTAACACAGCTTTATTCACCAGCATTGATGAATGGTGGGGTACCAGGTATCATTACGGTGGTACAACTAAATCCGGTATTGACTGCAGCGCATTTACGGGAAAGTTACTTGCTGCGGCCTACAATATAACTGCACCCCGTACTGCGAAAGAACAATATGATCTTTGTGAGAAAATTGACTCATCAAATCTGCAGGAAGGAGACCTGGTATTCTTTAATACCCGTGGTGGTGTAAGCCATGTTGGTATGTATCTTGGCAATAATTATTTTGTACATAGCAGTGTGCAATCAGGCGTTACAATCAGCAGCATGGCTGATGGCTATTACAACAGGAAATTTATAGGGGGCGGAAGATTACATAATTAGTTTTAGAGCTTAAAGCAAAATATCTGTTACAATTTTTTAAGGGTTCTGCTAACTGTTTTAGGTATCTTTTTTGCCTGGTGAATGTGCGAAGAAAATTTTAATTTTTTCTCTTTGGCTGCTGTTTCATTTCTCTCATCAGCTCTTCCTGTGTTTTTAACGGCCCGTCCGGCAATTGCTTAATGGGAATTTCTACTGTTTTAGTGAGCGATTTATTTGACCGTACTGTAGCGGTTACCATTACTTTTTTTTGGCTGAAGTTAGCATCTATCCAAAGGCTGTTACCTTGGAAATGACCGGCTGAGGAAGTTAATATTATTTTAGTAGTGTCCAGCGGCAGATACCGGCCGTTGCTCATCAATCCATCCGCATTAATATAATTATAAGTTCCTTTTTTCAGACTGTCAGTGTACAGGTTCATATAAATACTGTCAATAGTTTGCGCCCTGGCAGAAATGCCTGTTAATAATAAAATCGCCGGTAAATAAATCCTGATCTTTTTCATGCGCTGAAACCTAATGAAAAAAACATGCCCTATTTTTAAGGAATTGCGTTTGGCTGGTATAGAGTCTATGGTTTATCAATAGTTTAATGTAACAGCTAATTATTCTTCCCTGTACACCGGCCTCGTTAAGCAGGTGGGACCGCCACCGCCTTTTACACTGATCTCTTCGCCCTTGTACACCGTAACAATGCAGCCAGCTTTTTCCAGTAACTCTTTTGTTTGAGGATTACCATCAACCATCAAACAGTGGCGGGGAGCCAGCGCCAGCACATTGCAGCCCATGCTGTCAAATTCGCCGTCCGGTACTTCTATAAGATGGTAACCCTTTTGCAGTAACAGGTTTCTGAATACAATTGGCAGCAGCGGCGAATAAACTACTGCAAGGTCTACATCAACGGGGCTTAAAACAGACATTAGATGAAACACATCTGAAGGACCTTTGTAATGCGGCAAGGGTACGGTAATTACCGTCACCCCCAATGGCCTGAGCAGATCACTCAACTGGCGTATACCTTCTTCATTTGTACGGTAAGTATGGCCGACTGCCAATGTGTTTTTGTCAAGCCAGGCCACATCACCGCCTTCTAATGTACCCGGCGCTGTTATGGAGCCCAATACAATAACCCCGGCAGCTTCAAAAGCTTGTTTTGCTGCAGCCGGCTCGTTGCTTCTTGCAGCCTTACCCATATTGCAAATAATCATACCAGCATCTGTGGCAATAGAAGAATCTCTGCAATAAACAGAGTCCATATTTACAGAATTATCTTCTGATAAATACATCAATTCCGCACCCTGCTGTTTTAAAACAGCTTCAAACTTGTTGTACTCACTAATAGCTTCGCCGATGATTGGTTTACCGAGAAAATTCAATTCCTGCCAATGTTTACTGATGTGATCATCATCAATAAATGCCTGTTCAACTTTTTTGATAAACACTGATTTTATTTTCCCGGTATCGGAATGGCAAGTGTAATTCATTTTTTAAACTGATAAATAGTTATGAAATTATTGATACTTTATTTAGCCCGGGTGCATTATACACTGAGTTATTTTGTAACCTGTTGCTCAGCTGGATAAAACTTATTGCTCATTTTCTGTTTCCTTACTATTATTTCTCCGGGCCTTTATCCAAACATAAAATGGAATTCCAGCCATCAGCAAAATAAATCCCCAGTAAACAGTTTCCTGGCCAGAGCCTGCCAATGCCCACAACGAAAATACAAAGGCCAGCGATGATAACAGCACTGCTTGTTTCCAACCGGGGACTGCAGCAAAATATTTATTTTGCATGCGTATTAAAATATAAGCGGCTGCCGAAAAAAGGTAGGGCACCAGAACAGTAATAGTTGTCAGCAATATCAAAAACTTAAACTGTTCTGCCAACCCTTTTGTGTAGTTCATTATCATGAGTATTGATATCAGGACGCTGCCAATTACCACTCCCAATACAGGCACATTTTTTTTATTTGTTTTGCTGAAGATCGCAGGAAATAATTTGTCTTTGGCGATTGCAAATGGAACCTGCCCCTGTATTAATATCCACCCGTTTAAAGCGCCAAAAGCGGCAATAGCAACGCCGGCACTTACCCAGTAACTGGCATTACTGCCCCAGATAATTACTGCCGCATCAGCAAAAGGTGTCACAGATTTTTGGAGGTCTTTTGCCGGGATCATTCCCATCACGCTAATACTGCTCACAATATAAATGATTGCTGCAATGCCGGTACCGAGCATCGTAGCTTTAGGAATTGTCTTCTCAGGATTCTCCACACTGCCCGAAGGAATAGTTGCACATTCGAGACCCAGGTAAGCAAAAAAAGTAAAGGCCGTGGTTGAAGTAATAGCTGCAAAATCAGATTGTCCGCTGGTATTAAAATGGGCAAAGTTTTCAAGTTTTATAAAAAACAGGCCGCCTGCAGCCACCAGCAGAAGTGGAATAACCTTTAAGATTGTTGTAATCAGCTGAACAATTCCTGAAGTAACAACACCCAAAGTATTGATCCAGGTTAGTAACCAGATAGCTGCCAAACCTGTTGCCACCGCAGCAACAGAATTGGTGGCGAGGACAGGGAAGAAAGTACTTAACGCACTAACCAATGATACACATATTGCTGCGTTGGTACACCAGATCGAAATCCAGTAACCCCAGGCTACCAGGAAGCCTGCAAAATCTCCAAAACCCTTTTGGGTATAGGCGTAAGGGCCACCGTCAGCGGTTGGCATCAGCTTACTCAGGTTACTAAAAATCTTTGCCAGTAAAAAAGCTCCCAACGAAGCAAACACCCATCCAACAAGGCTTATTCCGCCATACATTGCCAGCGTGGACGGCATTAAAAATATACCGGCACCAATCATATTTCCAACCACAAGGGATGTGCTCGTCCATAAGCCCAATTTATTTTTTCCAGGAGAAGTTTGGGTCATTGCCGGCTGTTGTTAAAAAAGGTAAGATACAATTTAAAACATTGGCAGAGATAATTGCAAGAGCAGCCCTGAGTTTTATCAATTAGTATTGTTTAGGACTTAGCTGCCAAGATTCATTTTATTGGTTAGCCTGAATAATTGATAAAAAAAGCCCGGACGCAAAGGCCTCCGGGCGGTCAAATTTTGAAACATCAAAAACTATTTAGTTGGCCTTGATTACTTCGTACCAAATTTCTCCATTTTCCTGCACTACAGGTTTGTATTGGGCTCCGTCTATGGTGTAAAAAGTTTCACCATCAATCACTACAGTTTGATATCCTTCCGGTAAACTTTCAACTACTGCACCTACTGGTGGAGAAACTACATAATAGTTACTTCCACGCTGATCATAATACGTACCGTTGTAATAGTAATAAGGATAGTTATTTACAAGAATTCTCCTGTTACCAAATGGCAGTACATTAATAAAAATACCAACAGGTGGCGCTATCACAGTAAACATGTTATTGTAAGGCCGGTAAAATACCCCATCCCAGTACCGGTAACCAATGCCACCAAAATTCAAACTGAAGTAAGAACCCGGCACACTGTAAAAATAACTGTTACGACGTGGCAAAAATGAATATCTCCAGCTTGGTGAATAAGCACTATATACAGGATTTCTGTTGTAGCCGTAAAAAGGTCTGTATCCTGGCCTGCTGGCAGTTGCAAATCCAGGCCTGTTATTATTGTAAGCAGGTGAAGGCCTTCCTGCAATGCCATTGTTATTGCGGTTAAAATCACGGTTTACATTCCTGTCTCCGTTAAAATTCCGGTTATCCGGCCTGTTGTTGATCCGGGGAGCCTGGACATTTCTGTTACCATCAAAATTTCTGTTTACAGACGGCCGGTCCCGCTCAATATTTCTCTGAGATGCAACAGGTGCCTGGCCTCTGTCGAAACCTCCCCTGTTATCCCTGTTAACTGCTACATCATTCCTTCGCTCCTGTCCGCCGCCTCGTACAGGCATATCTCTCCTGGTGCTTTGTCTAACTTCGCCACCGCCACGTCTGCCATCCTGCGCTGTTACAGAACCGGCATACAGCGCTCCTGCAGTTAATACAACAGCAACTGCGATTTTATAATACCTGCTTAGAGCCGGCATTATCATAAAATTATTTGTTTTCATTTGATTTGTTTTTGATGTAATTTTTTAAAACTAACATTATAGCAGACTATTTAAATGTACAATAATTTAACCAGAAAGACTCCTTTCACATAACTATAACAAATGGTGATTTCAGCGTTCGGAAAAATAAAATGCAGGCACAACTTTTAGAGGTTAATGAGCGTGACTTATAATTTAATAAATTTAAAAATGGTATTCCCCTTTTCAGTAGCGACATGAAGAAAATACATGCCCGGCCTGAGTGCACCGATATTTAAACTTTTATTGCCAGATTGGATAACCTGGATATTTTTCCCTGTAATGTCTGTGATATTCAAGCCTGTAATTTCGGAGCCTGTAGGGTTACGAATATTGAGAACAGCCGTTGCCGGATTTGGATACAAGGAAATTGTGTTTCTTTCTGAAGTCATTGAACTAATTTCTCTCCTTCCGTTGCATTGTTCATAAAAACAAGCTTTGATTGGTTTGCTGCTTACTGAGCCACAGGGATCTTCGGAATTGCTTTTGAAAATAAGCTGCACACACTTTGTCAGCAAATCTTGTCTGCTTGCTTTATAAGTTGTTACAAGGCTAGTTGGATTGGCAAATACGCCACTACCCGTGCTTGTCCAGTTTCCGCCGCTTATCAATCCTGTAAGTTGCACCTCAGCTGCCACCACAGGACGTTTTCCACAAGCACTTACAAACTCACGTGGAATGGTAAAAACAGGAGGTTGCTGAAGCCAAACTTTTACCGTGTCAATATAAATACCGCAGTCATAATTATTTGTAGTGAGATACAACTCTATATTTCCACTGGCGACATCCTTAGCAGTATAATTATAATTGGTATACAAATACGCAGGATCATCAAATATTCCCGTACCATTTGTTGTCCATGTGCCATTATACTGGTTTCCATAAACAGTTGGATTCAGTTCTATTATACCGCCATTGCCAGCACTGCAAATCTTTAGATCGGGTCCTGCATCAATGATCCCGTCTGTAAAAACCAAAAAGACAGATGCGTTGGCAGCAGGGCATGGGCCTGCCGGATCATTGGTAGTTGCAGTAACTTCTACAACACCATTTCTCCGGTCTTGCAAAGATGGGTAATAGACAATATTATTGAAAGTATTGCCACCAAAATAACCAGTACCTGAGGTATGCCAGTAAGCTTCTGTGGCTGTTCCACTCATATCTGCTTCTATGTAAACAGGGCTATTGCCACAGGCAGGGAGGTCTGCATTTTGAAAGCTGATTCTTGCCGGATCATTTAATTTCAAAAAAAGAGAATCCATTGCTTTGGGGCACCTGCTTAATGTGTCCGTAACAACAACGTATAACCAAACTGAACCTCTGCCTGCATCGCTCCTGTCATAATGATAAATCGTGCCGGCTTCATTTCCTCCAAAGTAGCCAAATCCATCGGAAGACCACTCAATTAACAAATTTGAGCCAAGGATATCAGCAGCAACAGAATATTCACCACCATTATCTAACCCGCAAATGGTATCACTCATTTTTGCTATGTTAACCCTTGGGCAGCTTCGGGAGGGTGCAATAACTTGTGCCTCTAAGGTTTTCAAAAGGCTTAAGGATAAAAGTACAAAAAACATCACCTGGCTTTTTTTCATACAATTCTTTTTTAATTGTGAGCATTTTTTAATCAAAATTCAATAGCACATACAGGGTTATAAAGTTTAGCAAGAATCAGGATTTATGACCAGACCTGACAGCCTTGTTGACAGCTGGTGTAAAATATGAAAAAAAAAAATCTGGTTACCAACAAATATTAAAATTATTTATGTTGCCAGAAAAATAGACGGTCAAAGTGTTGCAGGCTAAGGAGTAATTGAGAAGTTGCCTATTTTTGTTGCTAACCCGAAACAGTAAGTTTTTTGCATGAAGAAATTTTTCGCTGCATCTTTCAGGATAATTTATATCATCACCCTATTAATTTACCTTTCTGCTTGTCTCACACCTTTTCTTTTGCCGGCAAAATTTTGGATATCCGCTCTTGCAGGCCTGGTTTTCCCGATACTGTTTGCCCTTGTAGTCCTTTTTTTTGTGATTTGGTTATTTGTAAACTGGCGCTGGAGCCTGCTGGCACTGGTTGCGATCGTCGTGAGCTGGCAACAGCTCAGCGTTATGGCTGCTTACAAAATGCCCGTTGCATTTAATGTTAACCGAAAAGCAGGCACGCTGAGAATCATGAGCTGGAATGTTTCCAGTTGGGGAGAAAGCAATAAGTATGCGGCTCCGCCGGGAGACAATGGGGAGTTGACTTTTGATCTTATTAAGCAGCAGGATGCTGATATACTATGTTTCCAGGAATACAAGAATAAAAAAGATGGTTATTCTAAATTACTTAACATTAGCGGCTTTAAAGAAATGGGGTATCCGTATGAGTACTTTGTAGAATCATTTGCGGGAGGAGAACCTAAAAAAGTAGGTGTGGCAATCTTTTCAAAATATCCTTTTCTGGATACATTGAAATTTTCTTATGGTGATTAGCGGCTATGCCGAGCATTTAATTTATGCAGATGTGGAGTTTCAAAATAAAAGAGTAAGAATTTTTACAACACACCTCCAATCCGTTCGGTTTGACGACAGGGAATATGATGCTATCAGCAAAATAAAAAAAAGGGATGGCACCGGGTTGACTGATTCAAAAGTTATCGAAAAAAAATTACGAATGGCCTACAAGTTCAGGGAATCCCAGGCAAAACTGGCCAAGGAAAAGATCAATGAAAGTCCTTACCCAGTTATAGTTTGCGGAGATTTTAATGATGTTCCCAATTCGTTTACCTATTTTACAATTGGTGAAAATTTACAGGATGCTTTTTTAAAAAAAGGTTCCGGTATTGGCAGAACATTCCGCTATTTATCGCCAACTCTCCGCATTGACTATATTTTAGCTGATAAAAAATTCCTGGTTGATCAGTACAATTGTTTAAAAGTGCCTTACTCTGATCATTACCCCATTGTGGCCGACATCAATATTTCTAACTGATTTTGATATTGAACCAGGCTTAGCAATCCGGTGTGTCAAATCTCATCTTATGGAGATTAACGAAGTAAAAGAAACAAAATCCATTAGATTGTATTTCAAATTATGGCTTTATTCCATTAATTTCCTTTCCTAAAACTAACTGATGAGAATTATTTTAACCACAGCTGCGTTATTTATAGCCGCCAGTCTCCCGGCGCAAACCTCCGCACTAAGACTAAAAGTAACAAACGCTGCTGATAAAGGAGAACAGCAAGTAATTACCTGGCGGCGTGACTTTCATGAACACCCTGAGTTGGGCAATCATGAAACAAGAACTGCAGCCATCATTGCAAAAGAACTGACTGCACTAGGCATGGAAGTTAAGACCGGCGTAGCTTATACCGGCGTTGTTGGTATTTTAAAAGGTGGTAAACCAGGACCGGTTGTGGCCCTGAGAGCTGATATGGATGGATTGCCTGTTACTGAAAGAGTTCAGTTACCCTTTGCATCTAAAGTAAAAACCGCCTACAATGGAAATGAAGTTGGTGTAATGCATGCCTGCGGACATGATACCCATATTGCTATTTTACTTGGCGTGGCCACGGTATTAAGCGGTATGAAAAGCGAGCTGCAGGGAACGGTTAAATTTATTTTTCAACCTGCGGAAGAAGGCGTGATGGCAGGAGAGGAGGGCGGTGCAGAATTGATGATTAAAGAAGGCGTGTTAGAAAATCCAAAAGTGGATGTAATTTTTGGGCTTCATATCAATTCACAGACTGAAGTGGGGACCATTAAATACAAGCCCGGTGGAATTTGCGCCGGAGTAAATGATCTCAAAATTATTGTAAAAGGAAAATCTGCACATGGCGCTGCACCATGGTCCGCCATAGATCCAATAGTTGTATCAGCTCAGATTATAAATAGTTTGCAATCTATTGTGAGCCGCAATCTGAACATTACACAAAATGCTGGTGTGGTAACCATTGGGGCTATCAATGGGGGCAACAGAGGGAATATCATTCCTGAAAAAGTAGAAATGCTGGGTACTATCCGGTCCTTAACAGCGAGTGATGAAAAGTTATTGGTTGACCGGGTGAGAGAAGTAACTATTAAAACTGCCGAGGCTGCAGGGGCTACTGCCGAAGTGCTTATTCCTTTCAGTTCACATTATCCCGTTACCTATAACGATCCGGCACTAACAGCTAAAATGCTTCCATCATTGCAACGCACAGCCGGAGACAGCAATGTTGTGTTGATGACGCCAATAACCGGTGCTGAGGATTTTTCATTCTTCGAACAAAAAGTACCTGGCGTTTTTATCTTTCTTGGCGGGATGAAGAAAGGTGCTAATCCGCTTACAACTCCGTCGCACCATACACCTGATTTTTATATTGATGAGAGTGGTTTGAAGCTGGGTGTTGAAGCGTTGTCAAACCTTGTTACAGATTATATGGAGCTTGATAGAAAGACTGGCACCGGAAAAAAATAGGCAATCCTAGTTTTTATCAACAGAAATTATACCAATAAAAAAAGTGTGTCTTAGCGACACACTTTGCAGGTTCAGGTAGTAAGGGTTTACTTATTTATTGATGATCAAAAGTTTTTGTGTAAGTTTTAAATCTGCTGCTCCTGTTACCGTTAATTGGTACAATCCGGTTGACAATGATTTTGGCAGTTCCAACTGATAAGCTTGCGCAACACCATTATGATATTGTTTTAAAGTGTACAATAGTTTTCCATTCAATGCACTTACGCTAAAGGTATAATTGCCTTTTTCTACATCCGTTAATTTTACATTGGCAATGTTTCCCTGCACCGGGTTAGGCAGAACACTGATAACCGGGTTTGTTTTGGTAACCAGCACCTTTACAATGATGCTGTACTTAAAGCTTCCGCTGATGTCATTACTTTTAATCCTGTAGTAGTTAAATCCGCTCAGGGGCGATGCATCAAGCCAGTTGTAAATCGAGCTGTTGCTATTTGCGCCGGTAGCAGTTATTGTGCCTGCCGTCGTAAAGTCATGTCCGTTCACAGATTTTTCAATTGTATAATTGGTGATATTTATTTGGTTGCTCACCTCCCAGTTCACCGAAACTTTTTTACCCAGCGGCGTAGCACGGACATTTGTGAATGAAACAGGTAAGACAATAGACGGCTTAAATACTACACTGAAACGGCTTGCTGAAGAAGATGCAGCATTGTTATCTACCGAGAAATCATAAAAAGTAGTGTCGTTTAATTTGAGGCTTGTACTGATGTTTGTATAGCTGTCTTCCAGCAAACCGGTCATACCCGGATGATCAAGGTTTGTTGCAGCAATTTGTAACCTGTAATCTATCTTTTTTAAGTAAATAGATTTGAAAAACACGGTATCATCAGTAACAATTGGCTGCCTTTTTTCAACCACTAAGTTTGATCCATGGTCAAGAATGCTGAAGTTTTCGCTCAGGTTATTTATTTTTTTATTGTCAAATCCATTGATGTTATTTTGGTATGTATCATTAAATAAAACCATTGCGCCGTCTGCTACCGTAAACACACCATTGTTTTTTGCAAATAGAGTAGCTCCCAGAACTTCATCGGTTGTACCTGTTGGTCTGAACACCATCCTGCTGCCGGCAGCTTTACTTGATTCACTGATGGTAACTGTTCCTGCGGAGCCTACTGCCTGCACATAAAATGCTGCCCCTGACTCAATGGTATTGTTTACAGAACCTGAACCACCAAAACTTCCACCTCCTGGTACAACTATATAGCTTCCGCCGCTTTCAATTAAGGTTTGATAAGCACCCACATTATATGACCCCAATAATTTTGGATCCCAGACATAATAAGAACTTCCTATACTACCGCCGCCCAGCGTTATATTTCTTAAATCCAATGCGGATGGATATGGATTTCCTACAAGGGCAAACTTATCTGCTGCAACATTAATAATGGGTTGAGTACCGCTGTTTAAAGAACCCGTAGTCCGCAGTACCGTAGCCGCTCCGGCTGCAATACTTGTAGAAGGTGTTATACTTCTGTTTCCCCTTATGTATACAAGGTAGCCGGGCTTATTATCAATAGGCAAACTTGTATTATCAACTCCAACATAAGCACTGGCAGTTGCGTCGTAATACAGCAGGGAAGGGCTTCCTGTTTTAAAATCAAAACCATTTGCTGCCCAGGCAGATGAACTGCTGGTAATATTTGTACCATAGCCGGCAACACCATCAACACCAGCACCCTGATCTTCCTGCCAGGCCTCTTTAATAGTTTGTCCGTGAGTTGGTGCCGAAAGAAGTCTCCAGGCTCTGTTAGTGTTTTGTGGAATGTATCTTTCAACCGTTACATTTGTCGCATTTAATAACATACCTGCTACCTGGCCAAGTGAAGCCGTACCGGTTGCTGTTGACAAAAACGTAACAGACTGGCCGCCAAAGTCTGCAGTTCCGCCGGCTAATACTGAAAGTGTAGAACCTGGGCTTACGGTAAGTTCACCGGTGCCGCTGATCATCAGCGTATTACCCACGGCGAAGTTAACATCCATTACCGGGCTTCCATTATCAATAACTACAGCATCTGTGCTTAAAGGAACACCGCAGGTCCAGTTTGCTGCAGCACTCCAGTTGCCTGCCCCGCCTATCCATCTTTTTTGAATGCTTGACTGCGTAACCCCGGGCACTGCCTGGTAACCAGTTAAGGCAGATTTAGTACAATATATTGCAGCCCTGTACCAGGTTGTTTGTATTGGCGCCACCGTAGTTGTATACGATGTTCCGTTTTCACCGGTTATAGCCGTAAACCCGGTACTACTGCTGGTTGTTGAAGATTGCCATTGAATTATTATACTCTCAACATTGTTAACAAAACCTGCAATGGTGAATGTTCTTGAAGCTGGTAAACTTCCGGCACAATATACATCCGGACTGGCACTGGTAATTGTTCCTGCCGCTGGTGTACCGGAGCATTCTGCAACAAAAGGCTTTCCGTCAAATTCATCTGCACCAAGGTCAGGTGCCGTTGCACCACCATTTACAGATCCCGAAGGACCGTTTCTGGTATCACCTTCAAAGTCAGTGGCAAGTCCTGCTCCTGTAACAGAAAGCCCTGTTGCTCCTTTACTTTCTAAACGTGTTCCGCTTGGATTATCTGCAAAAGCTGAACTGATATGAAGATCTGTTGAAGATGCAAAAGGGCTGGGACTTAACAATGTGGCTGTGAAAGAGGCATTGTCATTTGTGCCTCCTGCGCTAAGCGTACTGCTGAATGATCTGTAATTTGTTGAAGGAGAATTTGCTGATGCTGAAAAATTAAAATAGCTGTAGCTGTTACTGCTGCCCGGATTGGTAAATGAACTGGTATTGTATAAATACGCCAGGTAGTTGGTAGTTGTGGATGTTGGTCCGAAATAAGCGTTGTTATTCAGCGTGTAACCAATACTGCTGTTAAGAGCTGAATTTAAAATAACAGCCGCATCTGCACTGGTTGTATTACTTGTTGTTGTACAATAATTGGCAAAAATGTTATTACGTACATCTATGTTGGAAGCTGCTGTAGTAGCCAGCCCCACAAAACATCCTGACAGATGCTGGTAGTTGCCATTTGCCGCGTTTAAGAATACAGAGTTGTGGTAAATCTTGTGCGTCTTTCCCACCTCAACCCTGATACCTGCAACGATTGAATTGGTTGTTGTACCCCCGCCACTTGTAGAAATATCTCTTATTACATTGTTGTAAACATTGCCACTGTTACCTGCAGATGATAATGAAACTCCCGCTGCTCCGCTGGCTTTTGCTGCATAGATTCCGCTAACATTGTTATTGCTTATTGTTAAGGTTGACCCCGTGGCATTAACCCCAAAATCTAATGCAACAGCGCCAATTATGGTGGTTGATGAAATTGTATTTGATTTAATACTTGAAACAGTATTCTTATTGCAAATAATATTTGTTGAAGCAACACTGCCTAGCATCATAATTCCTCTCGCCGCCTGCGTTGAAGTAGCAACAGCCGATGCATTGTTACACCACACACCAGTAACTGTATTATTAGAGATATTAAATGTGCCGCCTCCGTTGTTAAAAGTGCTGTTGCATTCAATTGCTGTAATAAAATTTGGAGTAGCCGCCGCAATAAAATAAGAGCAAATGCCCTGGATAGTATTGCCGGTTATTGTAAGGGCTTTAATACCACGATAAAATATTCCTTTAAAATATACTGTACTTGAAGGGCCGCCTGGAAAACTTGTAAGGCTGCCGGCTGTACCTATGATATTGTTTGTAACGGTAACCTGGCTGCTGCTGGCAGTTGTATTACCATAAAAATGTACACCCACGCCAACAAAATTAATTGTGCAGTTATCAACAGTAAAGTTATCCGCTGTACTTCCAATAGTGGCGATATTTGCAATACCGCTTGTCGCAAGTGCTGAAGGAGCTGTTGGTGCAGTATTTCCACCGCCTGCAGCCACAATACCCATTGATAATGCAGCGGCGCTGGTGGAGCTGGTTATAGCTCCGCTGTTACCGTTTGTTACATTCCCTTTAATTACACAGTTTTTAACAGTTACATTGTTGCAATGCAGCGAAGCACTTGTAACAAGTCTTACTAATGATTGTGCCGCTGCTTGTGCGGTTGAAAAAGTAATAGTAAGATTTTTGTTTGTACCGGATGTATTTGGATTATCTCCGTTAATGGTTACATTATCTGCTCCATTTAACTCTAATACACCACGTCCTGTAGTTGCAAAATTACCTGTGATAGTTACCCCATCCGCAGAAGGTTGAATCAGCAACGAAGTATAACTTGCGCTTCCAACGCCTGAACCATTTAAAACAGCAGAGCCCGTCTCTGTGGTATTACTGTTTATAGCAACTGTTATTACACCGGTATGAATTGCCCCGGCATTAATTGCAGTAAAAGCTGCAGTTACGGTTGAATACGTAATACCTGCGGAACCTGTGCCGGTGGTGGAAGTAACAGTTACCTGGGCGTTTGCTGCCATCAAAAAAAGCAGGGGCAGGAACATCAAAATAAGTGTCTTAAAAAATCTTGTTGAATTACTTTTTTGGCTAAGCGAAGCTTTCGGATACAGCCTTTGGGATTGTTTCATGGTACTTTTCTAATTGGTTTGGATAGATAGAGACTAATTGCAAAAGTTCAGCGGTTATCTTTTGTTTTTCCCATGCTAAACTTTTGCGACGGCAGAAGGCATATAACCAGATTAAATAGAAATATGCCTACAGTCGTGTAGACAACAAACGACGGGAACCCGATAATATTATCTTTTATTGTAAGAAAATTACGATGAAGTGTAGTTTTAATGCCGGTAAATTTGGAGTTTTGGAGTAGCTTATAATACCAGAAATACAGTTTTGGCTGGCTGGATATTTATACGAAAGGAGTTATGCCTGATACTCTCAACAGCTTATCTTTAGCAGGAAAATATAAATTTTATGCTGCAACTTCTGGCCCAATTAAAAGCCTATTCGCCACTAAGCAGCGAGGCATTGGAGGCTCTGCAAAATTGTTTTGAGGAGATAACACTTTCCAAAAATGAATTTCTTTTGAGAGAAGGACAGGTTTGCCGGCATTTATATTTTCTTGAAAAAGGTGCCTTGAGGGGATTTTACAACCTGGATGGAAAGGAGATAACACATTGGTTTGGTTTTGAGAAAGATTTTGTTACTTCGTTTCACAGTTTTATTACGAAGGAACCTGCTGTGGAAAATATCCAGTTGATTGAAGGAAGCATTTTATGGAGTATTTCAAAGGAGACCCTGACAGACTTATTCAATCAGCACCATTAAATTGAAAGGTTGGTAAGAATTGTGTATGAAAAATATTATATCCGGTTGGAAGAAAGGTTTGTAAATGCTCAATTTAAAACTGCCGGTGAACGCTACCAGCAACTCCTGCATCAAATGCCACATGTGTTAGAAAGAGTGCCGCTAGGTTATATTGCATCTTACCTCGGCATAAGCCAGGAGACATTGAGCCGCATCCGGGCAAGGCATTAACAGATATAATTATAGTTTTTGATTAATGTCAAATATTGGAGAATTATGGCCCTATATTTTTGTTCTATAAAAATCAATTATGGAACAAAAACAAATTCTTCAACCATCATCAGCATTTATTGCAGCATCATGGTCAGCACTTTTTATTGGCACCATTGCATTTATCATTGGCTTATGGAATGCCAGTATGCTGTTAAATGAAAAGGGCTATTATTTCACAGTACTAATGTTCGGACTTTTTTCAGCGATCTCAGTTCAAAAAGCTGTAAGGGACCAACTCGAAGGCGTGCCCGTATCCAACCTTTATTATGGTATTGCCTGGTTTGCCACACTTCTTTCAATCGTTTTACTCACGGTGGGTTTATGGAATGCCAACCTGGACAGAAGTGAAAAAGGATTTTATGGAATGTCTTTCCTGCTAAGCTTATTTGCAGCAATTGCTGTACAAAAAAATACAAGAGACATGAAGTCGGCAAAAACTACGGATGCCTTCTAAACCAAAAATTTAATTTTATAAAAAAACTGCTCCCTTTAAACGGAGCAGTTTTTTTACATAGGATACATTACTGGTTAAGTTGCAGCGTACCGATTTGTGCTTCTTTATTGTTGGTTACAATAACATTATTTATCGTGGTATCCCGGTAACCATTGGCACCCTGTACAAATAAATTGTAAGTACCCGGTTTTAAGCCTCTTATTTTAAATTCTCCATTTTGCCATGGACTTGCAAATGAACTGTCAGCATCATTAAAGGCTTTTATCATCCCGAATGAATTGGCCGGTTGAATCTTACCTTCTATTTCACCAAAGCTTTGCTGCGAAAAGGGTTTTAGAACCGGCTTCAGCCAGTATACGCCATTGATATAACGGATAGATTTTGCCAGATCTGCATCAAGGTGTAATTGAAAATTAGCTGAAGATGTCGAATCCAGGTGTTCTCTTTTAATATTGAGATAAACAAAGTGCTGGTTGTTTATGAGCTGCAGGGGATGAGTTACACTATCAACCATTACACTATTGTTATCACCAAGTGTAAATTTTATTCTTTTAACTTTCCCAGCCTGCATAACTGCACTGCCGAGCAACGTATCTATTCCATTGCGTAATTGGGTAAGGTTGTACAGGCCCGGCTGAATGTTTAATGTGTCCCAAACTTCGCAATCACTGTTGCGCTGATCATGATCGCCATCGCAGCCCGGCTGATCCCTGTCTTCATTGCTGTTTCTTTCGCAGGTATCAAGCTTTACAGCAACTTGTTGAATGTCGAGCAATACTTGCTGGTAATCATAAGGTCCGTCCGTGAGGTAAACGGAAAGCCTGGACTGACCGGTTGGAACAGTTTCAGTTGCCGTTGTTAAATCTTTTTGACAGGCATTTAAAAATAAAATGATTGAAAAGAGGAGAGTGCCTCCTGCCGCCAGGTGCTTTGATTGTACTTTCATAAATCTACTTTTAAGGTTGGTTAATAAAAATGTTGAAGTAGAAATATGGTATAGGAATGAATTTATTCCAGAGGTTCAATTACAATGCCATTGCGATTTTTAAAAACTTAAGAATTTGCAAAAAAAATAACTGAAACAAAATTACACGAAAGCAGAAAGTTAAACCCAGATTTTGCATTTGAGATCGTTATGAGGGTTTTAAATGCAATGCAGATAGGTGTTTCGGGTTATTTTTTGGCTGAAGAAATAGTGATCTATTTTGAAATCAAAAAATGTTCTGAAATGCTTAGCTGTGCAGCAGTTGGAAGCCGCAATAGATTTTCAACTGCAAAATCTGGGTTAAAATGGCTTAAACAAAATGGGAGGTCCACTAACTTTTGTTAATGGAGACCTCCCGTTTTTTGCAATAGATATGGCAAATGATTTAATTCTTGCCTTGCGGACCACCTCCGCCGCCATTACCCCTTTGGGGCCTTAATGATGGCTCAATCTCATCCTTCCATTTTTTTAATTGATCTTCACTAAAAATGGCTTTTAATTTAGCATCTCTTGCATCAGCCAGTTCTTTGCGTTTTGCCATCATTGCATCCCTGTCCATAGTACCACTGGCACGCATATCGTCCATTGCCTTTTGCTGAGATGTATAAAATTCTGTCATTACAGTTTCTGTTTTGGTTTTAGCATCAGCATCCAGGTTAAGTGGTGCAAGTTTTTCCATTGCCGCTTTTGTTCTTTCTTCAGCAGTCATGCGTTGTCCGCCACCGCCTTGTGCATTTACTGCTCCAATGCAAACCATCAAAGCAATTACCATTACCGCAAGTTGTTTTTTCATTTGTTGAGTTTTAAATTAAATAATGGTTATAGGACGATAGTTTTTAAAATAGCAGTCGCCCTTTTAATTTTTTCTTTTTCCATTTCCCCTCCGGGTGAAAATTTTAACATACAATGAGTCAAATGCCGGAAGCTGATCAGTTGTACAAAGCTGCCTTATACTCTTTATATAACTGAGCATCTGTCTCTCAACGGGTTTTTGAACAGTGCATGATTTTTCAATGGCCAGTTCAATAGCACTGTCACTAAAATTATCAGCGGCAAGGTGGTGTAATTCTGCATTCTTGCTGTTTCTTGCAGAGTCCGACAATCCTCCCATTTTCTGCCTGTGCTGGCTGTTAAGCGAATCAAATTGCACCAGTTGCTGCTGGGAAAAGCCAACATCATTTTTTAGGAAGGCTGTAATCATTTCTTTTTTATCCGGCCGCTTTGCCTGGTCCAGTGGCCCTTTACTCTTTAATATAAAACCAATCATTGCAATATTTGCAAGCAGTAGTATTGCAATGATTGTGATAAAAACTTTTCGTTGATTATTAGTTGGTGTCATTGCGGGCTTGTATTTACAATATCATAAAATGAACCACTGCCATATGGCAACTCATCCGCAGTGTCGTTTTGCAACTGCTCAGTGCTGGCGGATCTTTTATCAACCCCGGTAAAAAAAATGGCTGCTGCATTTAAAGCCAACACTATTGTTAGCACCGGGATGGCGATAACGGGTTTGCTGATACAGGCACTTATTCTATCCCATGTGCCCTGGTATTTTTTACCCAGCCTGGCATTAATACGGGTGAGCAAAAAAGGCTGAGCTGTTGCCTTTGCGGCTCCGTCGGTACTGTTTAATGTATCCTCAATTAGTTGCTCTATGTTATATTTTTTTTCCATTACCAATTATATTTGATTGGTTCTTCCTTTGTAAAATTCCGTCAATATCTTCCGCAGATTCTCTTTTGCTCTTTTCATCACAGATTCAACAGCGTAAAGGCTTGTATTTAATATCACAGCAATTTCCTGGTAGCTCTGCCCCTCAATTTTATGCAGGGTAAACACAGTGCGTTGCTTACCCGGCAATTTTTTTAATGCGCTAAAAAGTGCTGCGGCACTTTCCTTTTTTTCGAGCTGTATACCGGGGTGATTAAATTCTGCAGGATGTTCAGACTGATCGGTATCATTGCCAAACAAGCTTTGTACATAACCAAAACGTTTTTTTCGTTTTTTTCTTCTTTCATGGTCAAGCGTTTTTGAAATCGTAATCCTGTATATCCAGGTTGATAATTTGGATTCTCCTTTAAACTCTTTAATTGAATTAAAAACCTGCACAAAAACCTCCTGTGTAATATCGTCTGCATCGGCGGTGTTTTGCACCATACTAACAGCCGTATTGTATACCATATCCTGGTACATATTAACCATATTGGCAAATGCCGCAGGTTCTCCATTCTTTAATTGATCTGTCAGTACTTCCGTTTGATTCACTAAATGCCGTTTATGATCCGGTCTTAAAAGTACTTAAAATGATGGATTAAAAACCACCTGGCCGTCCTGGCCCTTCACGGTTTGGATTAAAGCCACCGCCGCCGCTGTTGCGTGCCGCCACGCCGAAATTTTTAAGACTGTATGCAAACGTAAGCATGAAATATTGCTGCAAAACCTGGTTCTGTGCATCTTCAATATAAGCACCTGTAACAGTCCGGGAAATACTTTGGTTTTGCTTCAGCAAATCAAATACTGACAAACGAATTTCCTTTTCTTTCTTCTTGCCCATCTTTTTGCCAACTGCCGCATTCCACAACCAATAATTTTGGTTAAAACCGCTGCTAAGGCCAGTGTACTTTTGGTTAGTAAGGTCATTACTTATAAACCAGCCTTTTTTGTTGAGTAAATTTAACTGCATGCCGGTTGATTGATTTACATATTTATTATTGATTCTAACAGCAGCAATCGTTTGTGCATTATTAAAAGTTACCCCGTATGAGATATTAAAATCCACATATTCACTGATATTACTTGCCAGTACTATTCCGCCGTTGTAAGCATAACTGTTTGTTTTTGTAAGCTGATAATTTTGCAGCCCCGGTAATTTGGAATAAGTAAAACCGGTATTTAAGTTAACGGTGGTTTTAATTGGTGTAACGGGTATGCTGTACGTAAAAAATGTCCGCAGGCTTTTGTACCC
The DNA here is from genome assembly GCA_965247025.1 of Ferruginibacter sp. Taxonomy (GTDB): domain Bacteria; phylum Bacteroidota; class Bacteroidia; order Chitinophagales; family Chitinophagaceae; genus Ferruginibacter. The sequence continues at coordinate 587,501 of OZ252000.1, forward strand.
ATCTAAGTTTACAGGTTTGGAAAGCTGTGAACCACGTTTTAAAACAATGCCTTGCTGTATTACTGAATCTGTAGATGCCAGGTAGGTTGCATTACTTACATAATCGCTGGCTGTTTGTAAAAATATGTTTGCAAAAAAGCTGCTTGCATTTTTCGAATTGGTATAAGTGTACCGGCCGGAAACCAGGTTTGTATAAGATTGTTTTAAAGCAGGATTTCCACTTGTTACCCTCAACGGATTGGATAGATCTACAACATCCTGCAATTGATTCACCGATGGAAAATTGACTGAAGCCCTGTAAAACATCCTGATGCTGGAACTCTTTGAAATTTTTCTCATCCACCTTAAATTGGGCAGCACACTTTTAAAATCCTGGCTCAGCGAATTTCTCACCGGAAATACACGCTGGCTTTCCAGTGTAGCCTGTTGAAAATTTACACCTGCAGAAAACTGGTTGTCCCGGCTTTGGCCAAGCCTGTAATTAAGCCCTGCATTATGTGTGGTGATAACGTTATTGAACCTGTTGCTGAGTGTAGAATCAAATTTTGTGTACTTCGTTCCATCATACAAAAACGTTTGCTGGTCTGCATTATTCTTTTGTACCGATGGCGTGTAATCAATTTGTATCTGCCCCTTTTTACCAATGGGTTCTGTGTAAGCAATGTTACCACCGAGTGTATTTCCATCGGTATTGTTATCGTAGAACTGGTTTTGCAAAGAGTCTGTTATACCACCATCCCTGAAAAATCTATAGCTGGCATTCGTATAACTTTCGCCATCATTTTTAGTGAAGTTTGTATTGAATGCAACAGATAAACTGCGGCCCTTCTTTTTAAAGGAGTGACGAAACAGGAGGCTGTTGCGGATATTATATCCCTGCCTGTCTGAACGGCTGTTATTAAGCGAAGTGTTCAATGAATCATCCGTGCCATAATAGTTTTGCACAGAAGATAAATTGCTGCTGTTGTTGTTCTGGAAATTAATGCTTGGAATAATAAAGATGCTGTTAAAAGAATCTATTTTGTACTCAAGCCGCAAATTTACCCGGTGATTATTGTTCACCGCCATTGAATTACTTTTCTGTAAACTCAACTGATTTTTAGGGCTAAAGAAAGTTTCGGTATTTACAAGGGAAGCATTACTGGTGGAGCTGTTGTTAAAAAAATAACTACCTGTAATGGTTAATTTTTTGCCGATTTGGTTTGAATAGTTTATACCAAATGCATTGGTTTTACTTATGCCCGGCGTTTGCCCAACGCTAAAATTGTCTGCACCGCCGCCACCACGTCCGCCACCGCCCCTGCCACCACCAGATGTGATGCCCAGCAGATCCTGCGAGCCAAAATTTTGCTGGTTAATATTGTTGAAATTGCCGATGAGTGAAATGCGCCTGTTGCCATTAAAAAAACTAACGTTGCCGCCGGCACTGTACCGGTCATCAGTACCATAGCCGGCATACACACGGCCAAACTGGCCATTTTTTATTCCACTCTTTGTAACGATATTCAGTGCTTTTACCGAGTTGCCATCATCAAAACCAGTAAGTTTAGCCTGGTCACTCAACCTGTCAAATACCTGGATCTTATCAACCACATCCGAAGGCAAATTTTTAAGTGCGGCAGACGCATCATCACCAAAAAAATCCTTACCATCAATGGTTACTTTTTTTATCTGCTCTCCCTGGGCGGTTACTGTACCGTCTTTCGCCACAGTTATCCCCGGCATTTTTTTAATCAGATCTTCCGTAGTAGCATCGGGGTTTACTTTAAACTGCTTGGCATTAAATTCAGTTGTATCTGCTTTTTGCAATACGGGAGAAACCTTTGAAATAACGGTTACTGCTTCTAATTCTTTTCCGCCTCTGCTAAACGGGATAGTGCCAAGTTCTGTGAGAGAATCTTTGGCTGCAACTGGCAATACAATTTTTTGATAACCAACCGAACTGAGTTCTACCAGGAAACTATCGTTGGCCATGCCGGTGAAAATAAATGTTCCTGTACTGTCTGTAACTGTTGATTTCAATGCATTTTTTGAAGTGTCTTTTTTTAGAAATATTGAAACAGTTGCACCTGTAACAGGTGTTAGTTTATCTGCATCTTTTACAGTGCCTTCTATACTGGAAGATTGAGCCCTGGCTGCGATTGTGCCAATGGAAAGTAACAGGCAGATGCAAATTATTTTATTCATACAATTAGATTATCTGCCCGTATGACGGTACAATTTCAAATAACTGTCGTTTTAATTTTTTTATTTTACCTGCCTTGCGGCAAGAAGGAGATTTGAGAGGATTTGGTGAAAGCATAAACGGATACAAATAAAATGGGCTGCCCTTGAATCAGGGCAGCCCGTAGCCTTTTGGTTAGTATATTGAATCAGATTGCAGCAGCACCGGCTTCGGCAACAGTGTGATCGTTTTCAACTGTACTTCCGCTTACGCCAATGGCCCCGATAATTTCGCCTTCCGCATTTTTAACAGGAACTCCGCCCGGAAAGGTAATCAAACCTCCGTTTGAATGTTCAATATTATACAATGATCCGCCGGGCTGAGACAGACTTCCGATTATTCCTGTATTCATATCAAAGAACCTGGCAGTCTTTGCTTTTTTTAAAGAAATATCTGCAGATCCAAGCCAGGCACCATCCATACGTACAAATGCAAGTATGTTTGCCCCGGCATCCACCACGGAGATATTCATTTTTGTTCCAATTTCCAGCGCTTTTAATTTTGCGGCAGCAACTATTTTTTCTGCCTGTTCAAGTGTAATGTTCATGGTATATTTTTTCAGTTTATAACTCCAAAATTATACCGGCAACTTAATAGCGGGTTACTTCAACGGTTCAATGTTTTATGAAAAAAGGTCAATTTTTGGCGGATTGATAAGACGGGGGCGTAGATTTTTTTTGAAAGCACTTCGTCACTTTTTGGGAATCATCAAAACCGATTCACTCGGGTTGCTGCCAAATTCATTTTTAAATGCAGTGCTAAAATTAGAAAGGTTATTGTAACCAAAGTCTGCATAAATTTCTGATGGCTTTAGCTTACCTTTTTGAAGCAATTCCCTGGCCTTTTGTAAGCGTTTTTGTTGCAGCCATTTGCCCGGAGCAGCCCTGTATTCAAGAACGAAATGCCTTTTAAATGTTGAAAGACTCATGTTGCACAGAAAGGCGATCTCTTCCAGTTTTAAATTAGAGCAGGCATAGTTTTCCACCGTTTTTTTAAATGATGAATTGTTTGCAGGGCCGGTGAGTGTGGATGCATACTGCAGAAATGAGTCGCCGTATTTATGAAGCAGGTATAACATAATCTCTTCAAACTTTACTGCCAGTAAAGGTGTAATTGAAATCGGTTTTAAGTAAAGTAAAGATGACAAAGACTGTACAAAAGACTTTATATAATCGTCATTTTCAATTACAAAAAAAGGCAGGTTATTTTTTGATGATTGATGGGTATTGGCAAATGGGCCTGCATACTTTTCCAAAAAATCAGCCACCATATTTTGTGAGAAAAAGAAAAGCTTGCAATAATAAACCATGTCATCATTCGGCAACTCGGTCATCAGGCAATTACCATTTTTTATAAGGATTGATTGCTGTTCATTTACTGCGGCAAACGTATCTGCGAAGTGTACTTTTTTTTGACCTGTTTGTAAAAAACTGAAAAGATTCAGGCTGATGTTTACCTTGCTTTTAACAACATCCGCCGTCATCCTGTAATCGTACACAAACAACTCCGGCAATGGCAGATGCTCACTTATAAAACTCTCAGGTATATTTTGAATCGGCATCTTTTGTAATTATTCAGCTTTAAAAATAACGGATTATTTCAGAGACTAATAGCTTTTTATCATTGCAACAAAACAGGCCACCTGAAAAATGGGTTCAAGAAATTCAACTGAATTGTTAATAGGATAAACTGCGCTGATTTTTTACTGGTGCAGCAGATCATTGCGCTAAACACTCTGTTAGAATTGTTTAAAATTTACAGCTTATTTTCGTTTGCATATCCGCTTACCCAACGAAGCTTTACAACACAACCATGCAGAACCTGGCTCAAATTCTTTGTAAAAAAATAAAGCTGTCGCTGTTTGCGCTGCTGATTACAGCGTCATTGTCTGCACAGCCTGATCCTTATCCCGGAACCTGGAGTATGAATGACTGGAAAGACAGCAGCGGTAAAGAACTGCACTTTCAATTACATATTGGCCAGGCAGAAAGAGGCCTGCTTTATCCTGCTCAACTAACTATTCACTACGATAGTTTTTTGGCGGTTTATAATTTATTACTGGTTAAAAAAAACAGCAGGGAAACGGGCATTAGCAAATACAAGTATGCGGTTTCTGAAACTCCTTTCAGCCTTGACCAGGCCACTTATTTTATCAATGGCATTTTTGATTTTAACCGGGATTTGAAAGGCCGGCAACAGCTTACACTGAACCGCATTAATCCTAAACCAATTGTACCCGATACAGCTCATTTGAGCGTTGCCAACAAAGCTTCTGCTGCGGTAATGTATCGTTTTTTAAAAGATGCAGAAATCAGTCTTCATAAAACTGAATCGATCCCCTGGAAAGATGAAAACAGCCACATTTTAAGCCCTTCAGTTTCGGCGGGTTATTTTGGTTTGCTTGACACGATTTACCTGCCGGTAAAAGATGGGATTGTTAATTTAGCAGGCTTTAAGAAAACGGATATTGTTACAGTTATTTTAAACGGTAAACCTTTGATGGAGCAGATATCCATCAATAAAAAGAAGCCGCAGCCAGGCGATATTTTGCTGGATACAGGATTGAATACGCTGGTATTATTTGCAGAGAACTTTGGCAGCGATTTGCCAAGCCAGAGCATGATGAACCTGCAATTTGGAAATAAAAAATTAAAGCTTGATTTCAATAACCGCCGGGATAGTGCTGCCAGTTTTATAGTGGCTCAACTTTTTGTGGATAAGGACAAAGAAAAAGAAATTTACTTCCAGGAAAATACCGGCGTACCAAACCCGCCGTTACAGAAAAATGAGACCCAGCTTGGAAGTATTACCTCTGTAAGCAGGAAACTTACTTTTGCTATTTGGGACGATGCTGTTGAAGATGGTGACAGCATTTCCATCAGTATCAATGGTGAATGGATCACCCGGGGTTTTCCGGTAAAAAAGATTCCGCAGTTCATTACAATCGAACTTAAATCAGGCGCTAATGCCATCGCTTTTAAAGCGGATAATTTAGGCTCTATTCCTCCAAACACATCTGTACTGGAAATAATTGATGGTAAAAAAAGAAAGAGTTATATGCTTGAAACGGTACCCGGAGAAAATAAAGTGTTGAATATTTTTTATGATATTCATCCGCATTGAGTCTATTCAATAGTTGCCCAAATATAACTTTCCGGGCTAATCTCTACCGTCAGCTCCACTTCATATTGCCTGTTTAAATTTATTACAACCGCAGGGCCGTCTTTTAGTTTTATAGAAGCCTGTTTTGTAAGACCTGTGTAATAAAGCGGAATTGTAATTGTACGTTTAATTTTTTCCTTTAGCGGGTTGTACAGCATAAGCAACCCTTTTTGTTTCAGCAGCGCATTTACATGCAGATAACCATCCCAGTCACGGCCATCGGCACGGCGCAATTGTATCATATCTGCATTTAAAATTTCCCGGTATTTTTTGTACCAGCTTATCGTATTTGCAACGAGTAGCCGGATCTTTTCTGTATCATAAAGTCTGGGGCCACGGTAGCAGGCCTGCACACCGGCTGCATAATATTGCATCATCAGTTGTTCATAATCTTTAAGGTGCTCACTTAAGGGTTCCAGCACTGCAGATGCATCGCCGCCCTGGTATTTTGTTAGCGGTACAAAACCCCAGCTCATGGCGCCGGTTTTTTCAAGTGTACCATCATAAATATTTTGGCGGTTCAATATTTTTTGCTGCTCTCTCGACAGCGAAAAATTTACTTCCCGGTAGCCGATGCCAATTTTATGTGTACCATCTAAAAAGTACCAGTCCGGAGCATTAATGTAAACACCTTTTTCATTCAGCCAGTGATACAACTCTTTCTGTATCTCCATTTGCCGCCATTGAGAATCATCATAGCCTTTGTGGCCGGGGTGAGTAGTTGAGGCACAAACATCGCCTGGGTAGGGGCCGTCATTTTCCCATATATCGAAACCGGTTTGTGTAAAAAAATATTTTATTTTATCCCGGTAGGCAAGGCCCCATTTGCTTCCAAAGCAGGGAGCATTTCCAAAAAAGGCTCCGCCGGGTTTACCTGTTTTTATATCCACAACATCATCTTCGTCACTTATTCGCCTGCTGCTGAAAAGAGAATATCCTCCCAATAAAATCCCTTTGCTATGTGCATAATTTGTAAGCGTTTTCCATTGCCTGATATTTTCTGCGCTGCTGTCTTCCATGTTAAGGTGACTGCCAAAACTTAAAATCACAGCTTCGTAACCGGTAGCAGCACATTGGTCAACTGCACCCTTTACTTCTTCATCATTCTGGCTAACGAGGTGCATGAAAATTGGGTTCTGCGTTGTCCATGGAGCAACTGTGCGGTACATTCTTTTTATCATCAATCCACAGCGCTGGCGGTCATAGCTATCCATCAGTAATTCGTGGGTTCTTACAGAAGAAAAAAGTTCACCGGGTTTTAGATCAATCCCCGGCGCTTTCTCAGGATAGATCTCCAGCAGGCAGGGCGTTTCATAATTATAATTTACCTGCGATGTATACAGCGAGTCCGTTTTCCAATGGGTTGTTTGGTCGCTGATATCATACCGCATAGCATTGTTAAATGCGTAATTTGTCTCTACGTAAATGCCGTGTTGTTTTTTCATTTCTTCCGGCCTGCCAACTACCGCACTTTCTTCTTCAACCAAGCCAAGCACTTCATTTATAACCCTGTTAATTTTAAAAGTTTTTTCACTGTTGTTTTCAACAGATAACCACTTTACTATAAGGGGCAGCCCGTCATACAATTCATAATTCACTTTTACCACAATGCCTTTAAGCGCTGGTATCGGTGAAACAAATTCAAAGGAAAGTGTTTTTCCTGTAGGTTGCTTTTTGTTGAGTCCCCAGGTAGTTGCCTTAAAGTTTATGAAAGGTTTTATTTCGGTTACTTCATGCTTAACAAGCACAAAATCTGCTGCCCCTTTTTGCATACTGTCTAACCAGGCTGGCAATAAATAGGCATTCTCTTTTTGGCCCTGCAGGCCACCGATATTGTAAGTTATACCGTCAATTACAATCTTTGCTTCAGGTTTTACAGCACGTATTAACTGCTGACTGTTACTAAGATTGGTATAATCGTAACAGGCAACATTTGGCGTAATGCGGAAGCTGCGTTGCACCAGGCCGTTAGTAAGCACAATGTCTTTTCCGGCAATGTGTACCTCAGCTTTTTGTGTAAATGGGGTTACCAGCCAGTCGGTTTTTTTTTGCTGAGCAGCAATGCTTGTTGCAATTAGCAACAACATAAAAGTGAGACACTTCATCAGGCTAAAATCTTATAAATAATTTGGATGATAGTAGTTTAATATTGTTATGGCGAGCCGCTCTTGATGCTTTCTCTTTTTAAATTAATCAGAGAAAGTTGTCTGCATCCCTGTATGATTTTATAAGCGCAACTTCGCCTTCTTTGCCAGCAATTGAATTACCATGCTCCATTCCTAAAACACCTTTGTATCCTTTTGAATGGATGTGTTTGAAAATATTTTTGTAATTCATTTCGCCGGTACCGGGTTCATTTCTGCCGGGGTTATCACCAATTTGCAGGTAGCCGATTTCATCAAAGGTTTTGTTAATGTTAACAATGATATCACCTTCATTGCGCTGCATGTGGTACATATCAAACAAGAACTTACAAGCCGGGCTGGCAACAGCTTTGCAGATCATCGCAGTCTGGTCCGTGTGGCGTAAAAACAGGTCCGGGTTATCGCTTAGTGCTTCCAGTACCATCACCAAACCATTGGGTTCTAAAATAGCAGCGGCTTTTCTCAAAGCACTAATAACATTCACCGTTTGAAAGTCGTGTGACAAACTTGTATCATAATTTCCCGGCACAACAGTCATCCATTTTGCATTACATCTTTTGGCAACTTCCACTGCAGTTTTGCAATCTTTTTCCATCCTGTCAATAAATTCCTGCTTGCCCGTAGTGAGCGATTTTTTCCAGTGCCAGTTGTCAGATGTTACCACAAATACACCCATCTGCATGCCTAATTTTGCCAGTGTATCTCCAATTTTTTTTTGCTCTTCAACTGGTCTGCCCATCATGCCATTATCTTCAATGGCCCTGAAACCCATGCTGTGTGCAAATTTGATCTGCTCAATAAAATCATCGCCGGCATGGTGTTTAAACATTCCGTCGTGAATACCATACTGCAGGTTAAAGGTCTTCTCATCCGGTGGCGATGCTTGTAATTTTTCTGTTGCTTTTACAGCAGTTGCAGAAGTTAGCAATGCACCACCAGTAAGTAAAGACTGTTGAATAAAATTTCTTCTTTGCATGTTTTATTTTTTTTGTGCGTTAAATTTACCGACAATCATCAATAAAAATTAAATATTGTTTCAGCTAATATTGCACAATTGCAGCAGGCCATTTTTTTATAACACTGCTTCGCAGGAAATGAGTTTCTGCTACAGAAAAGCTTCCTTTAAAATACTCATTTTCACTTTATTCTTACTTTCATTTTTCAGTGCTTCTGCACAATTAAAAAGATATTCTTTTACCGAACCGAAAATGGGTTCACCGTTCAGCATTATCTTTTATAGTGACGATAGTTTAAAGGCAACTAAGCTAGCAGCCGGATGCTTCAGTCTTGTTGATTCTTTCAATCTTATTTTCAGCGATTATATTGATAGCAGTGAGCTTTCCATGTTGAGCGCTTCCGCTGGCAGCAATAGAGCAAACCCTGTTTCTCCGGCATTGTTCGATATGCTGCAAACCGCAAAATCAGCTTTTAAGCAAAGTAACGGAGCCTTTGATATCAGCATTGGCCCGCTATCAAAACTCTGGCGGCGAATGCGAAAATTAAAGCAGTTTCCTCAAGATAGTGCCGTAAAAGGAGCACTTAAAATAACTGGCTTAAAAAAACTGGAGCTGGATACTATTCACAGAACAGCTTTGCTAAAAAGCCCCTGTATGCGGTTAGATCTTGGTGGCATTGCACAGGGCTGGATCGGTGAGAAAGTAGTTCAATTTCTTTCAGGACAAGGCATTAGCCATGCATTGATAAATGTAAGCGGCGATATAATAATGACCGAAGCGCCACCAGGCACTGGCGGCTGGTCGATTGGCGTTAATGTGCCAGAAACAAAAGAGGAATTATTAAATCAAACATTACTAATTCAAAACAAATCTGTCTCTACTTCCGGAGATGCCTACCAGTACACCGATCACAACGGGAAACGGTATTCTCACATCATTGATCCCCGTACAGGCTATGGCGTTACTTCTCAACGAAATGTTACGGTGATTGCTGATGACGGTACCACGGCCGACTGGCTTGCCACAGCCTGCAGTATTCTTTCCATCAGTGCCTCAAAAAAACTGGCTGAGCAATTACATGCGGAAGTACTGATCGCACAGGTTAAAAAGGGGCAGCTTGTTTTTCATGCTACCAGTGGATTTGCAAAATATTGGAATGCCGGAAAAAAATAGAGTGTTGCAACCGTTTATTTACTATTTTTCACCATCAAAAAAGGACGATACAAGTGAAGAAATTTTTATTTGTTTTAATAATTGCAGTCAGCAGCAAGTTTTCTTTTGCCCAGGATTCCATAAAATTATTTGTAGCCTATAAATTTCCCATTCCCGGCTCGGCATTGCAATGCCGAATGGTGCCTGTTGATGGTGGTAGTTTTTTAATGGGCAGCAGCAGCCAGGAAAAAGACAGAAAGCCCGACGAAGGTCCGCAGCGCTCAGTAAAAGTTGCGCCTTTTTGGATGGCTGCATACGAGGTTACAAGAGATGAGTTTGATGTATTTTACAAAGATGAAACCACCAGTGAAAATTCAAAAGTAGATGCAGTAACCAGGCCCAGCCCACAATACATAGATTTTAGTTTGGGCATGGGAAAAGAAGGAGGTTACCCGGTAAACAGTATGAGTCAGTATGCGGCATTGATGTACTGCCGTTGGTTATATAATAAAACCGGCGTTTTTTACCGCTTGCCTACAGAGGCAGAATGGGAATACGCCTGCCGGGCAGGTAGCAAAACCCGTTATTATTTTGGCGATGATGAAAAGCAACTTGATAATTATGCCTGGAGCAAGAGCAATAGTGGTGGTAAGTTTCAAAAGACAGGCACCAAGCTACCCAATGCATGGGGCCTGTATGATATGCTGGGTAATGTAAGCGAATGGACGCTTGATCACTATGATGAGAAGCGGCTGGAAAAAATGGCTGACAATGCAGTAAACCCTTTTGAAACACCCAATATGTCGAGGTATCCAAAGGCATTAAAGGGTGGGGGCTATCTGGATGAGCCGGCTGCCATGCGTTGTGCTGCAAGGTTTAAATCTGACCCGTTGTGGAACAAGCGTGACCCACAAATACCAAAAAGTAAATGGTGGTTAACGGATGCACCGGCTGTAGGTTTCCGTATTTTATGTCCGCTGGAGCAGCCAACGGCAGAGCAGGCGAATAAATTTTATGGGGAATACCTTGGAATGTAGGATGGTGGATTTCTGATGTTGGATGTGGGCTGGAAGCTCCGGATTAAAGCATTTTAATGTTCAATAATCAATGCTCAATTTTCAATGCTCAACTTGAATCAAACATCTCAATACTAAATGTCTGAATACTGAATACTAAACATCTCAATACTGAATACTAAAAATCTAAATGCTGAATACTAAAAATTTAAATACTGAATACTAAAAATCTAAATACTGAATACTAAAAATCTAAATACTGAATACTAAAAATCTGAATACTGAATACTAAACATCTCAATACTGAATACTAAAAATCTAAATGCTGAATACTAAAAACTAAAAATCTAAATACTGAATACTAAAAATCTAAATACTGAATACTAAACATCTAAATACTGAATACTAAAAATCTAAATACTGAATACTAAACATCTGAATACTGAATACTAAATCTCAATCTGAATACTGCTGAATACTAAAAATCTAAATACTGAATACTAAAAATCTAAATGCTGAATACTAAAAATCTAAATACTGAATACTAAAAATCTAAATACTGAATACTAAAAATCTAAATACTGAATACTAAAAATCTAAATACTGAATACTAAACATCTAAATACTGAATACTAAACATCTAAATACTGAATACTAAACATCTAAATACTGAATACTAAACATCTAAATACTGAATACTAAACATCTAAATACTGAATACTAAACATCTAAATACTGAATACTAAACATCTCAATACTAAACACATAAACAATAATTATGAACAACGATGCTTCTAAATCAACCAACTCTTCCAGGAGAGAATTTTTAAAACACGGATCAGTGTTAGCAGGCGGATTGCTTGCCGCGCCATTGCTGTCCAATGCCAATTATTTTTCCGGTGCCGATGATACCATAAAAATTGCACTGGTGGGTTGTGGTGGCCGTGGAACCGGGGCAGCAACGCAGGCCCTGCTCAGCAAACAGAATGTAAAACTGGTAGCCATGGCTGATGCTTTCAGGGACAATTTAGATTCCTGCTACAAAGAATTAAACAGCCCGGGCATTGCCGAATCCACCGGCGGCCGGGGTGATTTAAAAGGTAAAATTGATGTACCCGAAGAAAGAAAATTTACAGGTTTTGATGCGTATAAAAAGGCGATGGAACTGGCAGATGTTGTATTGCTGGCAACGCCTCCAGGTTTCAGGCCAATTCATTTTGAAGAAGCTGTGCGCCAGGGCAAACAGATATTTATGGAGAAGCCGGTTGCAACAGACCCTGTTGGAATTCAGAGAGTATTGGCGGCTGCGGCAATTGCAAAAGAAAAGAAGTTAAATGTTGTTGTGGGCTTGCAAAGGCATTACCAAAACTCCTACCGTGAACTATTTAAACGCAAAGATCTAATTGGCGATATCACCTCTGCACAGGCCTGGTGGAACAATGACGGCGTGTGGGTAAGACCACGTAAATACAACCAGACAGAAATGGAATACCAGATGCGTAACTGGTATTATTTTAACTGGCTCTGCGGTGATCATATCACTGAACAGCATATTCACAATCTTGATGCAGTAAACTGGTTTAAGGGCGGCTACCCCGTAAGTGCACAAGGGCTTGGAGGCCGCCAGGTACGCAAGGGAAAAGACAACGGTGAAATTTTTGATCATCACTATGTAGAGTTTACTTACGCCGATGGCAGCATACTGAATAGTCAATGCCGTCATATACCCGGCACCATGAGCAGGGTGGATGAACTTTGGATAGGAACCAAAGGAAGGATTTCTGCAGGCGAAGCAAACATTAAAGATTCCAAAGGAAAAGTGCTGTACCAGTTTGATAAATCAACAGAGAATAATCCTTACCAGACAGAACATGATGAACTTTTTGCAGCTATAGCAAAAGGGGAGTATAAGTTTGCAGATGCTGAGAATGGGGCAAGAAGTTCTATGACTTCAATCCTTGGCAGAATGGCAACTTACAGCGGGCAGATAGTTGAATTTGATAAAGCACTCAACTCCGGTTTAGATCTGCATCCCAAAGTGTACGACTGGAATGCACTGCCGCCACTGGTGCCAAATGCAGACGGGTTTTATCCTGTAGCTGTGCCAGGAGTTACTAAGTACGTTTAGTTTACTGGTTAATTAGTTTATTGGTTTACTGGTTTGATGTAAGTGGTTTTGAGGAACGGCTTGGTTAAACTGGTAAACCAATTTTATTGTCATGAAAGCTGAGCTATTTTGTTTCAGTACACTAATGAATTGTCTTTTAACAGTTTAAAGAAAAAGTAATCGCAATACCAAAATCAATATGAATTTCATTGTCGACTTGTTGAAAGCTCAGCTAAATGTATTGTCAATGGTGCTGATTGGCCTTGTATTGGCATTCGCATTTTACAAGTTTAAAAAACGAAAAGTTGCCTTTGTGTTATTGGTAGTCGACATCGTATTTTTCCTGCTTTGTTCTACTGCATATTTGCCAACTTATTTTGCTCAGAAACTGGAGGGCCAGTATCCACCGCTGGATATTGCCAGGGTGCAACAGCTGCCGGGCAAAGTGTACATCCATGTGTTAGGTAGTGGATGTAATCTGGATAGCAGTCTTCCGGTTAATTCGAGAATGGAGCCTGTAGCCATAATCAGGTTAACAGAAGCATTACGCATTTACCGTCAGGTTGCCAACAGTGTGATTGTGTGCTCAGGAGGTTCTAAATACCAGGAGGAAACGCAGGCCGTAGTGACTCGTAACACTGCTTTGATGCTTGGTGTGGATAGTAATCGCCTGGCTACCCTAACCACGCCGCTTACTACTGTAGAAGAAGCGCAGGCATTGGCAGCACTTATCGGTAAACAATCAACCGTGATTATTGCCACCGATGCGGTTCACATGCCAAGGGCGATGAAGCTTTTCAAACAGCAGGGTTTTAACCCAATCGCCGCACCTGCCAACTACCGGGCGCCCTTTGAAAAACGGGCAGGCGAACCGAAGTGGGTGCCGAAGACTGGCAACATTTCCTTAATGGATGTGGTGATACATGAATGGCTTGGGGCGATTAAACAACGGTTTTAATGGGTAGTTTACTTGTGCGAAATCCCTGCCGGGACACAAGAATGCAACGCTAAAAAAAACAAAAAGTAACAGACCAAAAAAATGATGAATCAATTAGTTAAAATAGATGATGTAAAAAATGGAATCATCAATAAATTCCAAACCTTTTTGAGCACCAAAGGATTTAAGTTAAAAAGAACTCAACTTAAATTTTTACGGAATAACAAGTCGACGATAACCACCATAAGCTTTAAGACATATTCATATTTCCCTTCTCATTATGAGTATAGTTTCTCTTGTGGTATTTATTTCAAAGAGCTGGACGACTTAGTAAATGCTTACAACTCATTTGAAGGTAAATTATTCGATGTGTTGTGCAATCTCTTCATAAATGAAGGAGAATTCATTTATGACCTATTAACAAAAGAAAAAAAAGTTCAAAATTTTTATACAAACGAGCTAAAAACTGAAGAGCAATTAATGATTGCTCTTGATCAAACTTCCAAGATCCTGGAAAATGAGGTTTTACCAATAATTGATGCTAACACTTCTTTACTTGACTTTCAAAAAAATTTCTTGATACCTGAAAAGATATTATACAGGATCGATGAACCTGAATTCATCATTTCGTGTTTACTGGCGTCCTCTTTGATTGACCCTGAGTTTTGCAGTGAAATTGGAATGTTCATCAAAACGGAGATAAAAAGAAAGCAAGATATTAATGGTGTAGAATACAGAGGGATGCAAAGGTTACAAGCTGGTGTTAGTGACTTCTTTTTGGCAAGGGGTGTCGATTTGAAATTATAGCGCTCGTTATTACAATCTGAGTCTTCTCCCTAAAATAAAAAGTTCTCAGGCGGGTCTGCCCTTTAGGCGACCCGCCGCTAATGCAGCAGGAAACATAAACTAAACACATTCAAAACCACTTTTTTATCTCCTAAATTACTAAACATAAATTTCAACAGTTTCTCTGAATAGCGCCGGGTCCCACAGCTCTGCTCCATGCTTATTGTGGAGACCTGGCTGGGAACTTTTAAACTCATAACATATGGTTACTTCATCCTAAAAACATACTCCGCCTTCCCGTCACTACCCAACACTAGCCCTGCCACTTTCACGGTTCCCACAGCTTCCAGCCTAAAACTATTAATACCAATTTTACCATACAGTACGCTTACCGTCGCTTGTTTATTTTCCACTTTGCAGTAATCAGTAACAGCAGTGTTACCGTACGGAGTTTGTTCATGGCTTGCGTTTGTGTGGACAATATAAGGCAAATAATGGATTAGCAGGATGGGGAGTAACAATCAGGGCATATTTTATCCAGCCCAAATATATATTGTTGAGCCGCTTTCCGGCTTATTAACCTTTTTTTGTTATTTTTTAAAAGTAACGGTGAAAACGTAACAAGTGCTGTTATACTTTTTTTGTTATTTTTTAAAAATAACAGAAAAAACTTAACGCAAGCTGTTAAGAAATATTTTTTTTGAAAAAATTATAACAAGAAAGCAATAAGCCTTGCCCCGGGAACTATACCCAGCCCTTATAATGGAAACAGACTGTATATTTTTATGGGTTTGTTAAGAAGATTTATTCAGGCAGAACCGGCTATTTGAAAGAGAAGATATAAAGCGCTGCCAATTTTTAGCTGCCTCCACCAAAATAAAAGAAGCCGTCCTTTTGAGACGGCTTCCTGCCGGCTGCATTGCCGGGCAGATTATTTGTTTTGGACCTACCGGTTAGTTGAATTTCACCGGAGCTGTCCATGACTGATCTGTAGATTGCATGAATACCTCCTTTTTATTTGATGAGTTATAAAAGTACGCAAATCTGCTCATTAAAAAATTTGCAGCATGTGAAATTTTGTGGCTTAGCATTGAATTAACGATGGTTAAAACAAAAACAGGATGCTTTCCGGCATCCTGTTTTTACAATGATAGAAGATCTTATTTCAGCGTTTTAATCAGGTCTTCGTTCAGCTTTACATAATCTGTATTTTTTGCTTCCGTAGCAAGTTCCATCGATTTGGTGGCTGCGGCAATTGCTTCCGTTTTTTTGCCAAGTTTGGCCAGGCAATTGGCACGCTGGTGGTGCATCCAATAGGCCGTTGGGTTACCTTCAACAGCTTTATTAAACCATGTAAGCGCCTGGTTCAAATCTTTACCAGTTTCCATGTAATACATAGCTGCACTGTAATACGGCAGGTTGTCTTTGGTCATAATGTCGCCGATCTGCTTCATTATTTTAGTATCAACATCGCTGGTGATTGGAAGGGTGATAGCGGTGTTTTCCCACATCATCACCAGGTCGCAACTGCCGCCTTTAATATTGGCGAACTGCATGGTAAATGTTTCTACTTTATCTTTTAAAGCAACTGGTTTTACCATTACCCGTACAAGATCATTTTCTTCTTTGTAGGCCGAAGGCGAAGTAACATCGAGTTGTTTTGTGATGATCAGCGTCCAGCTCTCTTTGCCGGGAATGCTTAACAGGCCATATTTACCAGCCGGTAATTTTTTATCACCAATGGTAACATCGTCGCCGAAAGTGAGGGTGGTTGCGCCGTTGGCACCTGTACGCCAAACCTTTCCGTAAGGCACCAGGTCTCCCATAACTGTTCTGCCTTTTACATTTGGCCGTGAATACGATAATTCGATAGCGGCAAGGCCAAAGTTTTGTTTGATAGTTTGTGTTGTACTTGGCTGCGGCGTTGTAAGCGTTTGCGCCATTGTACAGCTGCAAATAGCAATTGCAGCAATTGTTAGCATTTTCTTCATGATGTGTGGTTAATTTTTGTCCGGCGAAGCTACTGTCTTAACATTGCTTAGCAAAGAATGAATTTGATTTTTGTTATATCATTCATCTAAACGCAAATACTTAAATCAATGAATAGATGCTTTTGGCTCAGATGATCAGTAAATGTTCAATAATTAATTTTCAATTTTCAATGCTCAGGTACAAATGAATGAGCCAGCAGAAATAAGCGTTTCCGAAGGCAACTACATCAAATCATTCTCCCAGTATCGCCACAATCCTTTTCAATTCCTCTTCATCCGCAACAAACATATTGCCCGAGTCTGTTACTCTTGGATTAGTATATTCCACCAGGCTGGGCACGGCCACTCTTGCAGAGGTATGAAACTCATAAGCTCCGGTTGTTTGCAGCAACCTGATGTTCCCGGATTTTACACCTGCACCGGGCATAATGCTAATTCTTCCATCGCCCTGTTTAACCAACTGGGTGAGCACATCAACACCTTCTGGTGCTGTGGCAGCCTGGCCAGATGTGAGTACCCTGCAACAGCCGGCATTGATCAAAATGTCCAATGCTTCAAACGGATCTCTTGCTGCATCAATAACCCGGTTACTGGTTACATCCATCGGGTAAGCAAGCTCAACAATGCGTTTCATTTTGTCGGCATCCACATCACCGTTAATTTTTTGTACGCCGACTGAAATCCCATCGCACCCCAATTCTTTACAAATCTTTACATCTGACAGCATCATTTCCCATTCGTAATTATCATAAAAATAATTAAGGCTCCGTGGCCGGATGATTGGGTAGAGCTGGATGGAGATGGCTTCTCTCACTCTTTTGATGGCACCGTAGGAGGGAGTTGTTCCACCTTCGATCGGGTTATCGCAAAGCTCCACTCTTGTTGCACCAACTCTTTCAGCAATGATACAAGTCTGGATACCAAAAGCGCAGACTTCTAAATGATTTGTCATAGTTATCACCGGTGTTTTTTAAAATACGAAGTTAAGGGTAGCTGTTTACGGTTTACAGTTTACAGTTTGAGGTTTAATGTTTCGGGTTTGTTGTTTGCGGTTAGCTTTTAGCCATAAGCTATTAGCTTTTTGAATGTAATATTGGATTAGCATTGGACATTAAATATTGAACGTTAATTCGATCATTTATTTTTCAACCCCAAACCCCAAACTTCCAACAAACTGTAAACTGTAAACTGTAAACCGTCAACCGTTTACACTTCTTTTAACTTCCATTTCCCTTGTTTAAAAATAAAATATGCTGCAATTGCAATGGCGGTCTCTGCCACAGGTATAGCCACGAAAACGCCTGTTGGTCCCCATTGCAGCGTTACTGCAAGTACATAAGCCAGCGGAACCTGGAAACCCCAAAAGCCAAACAGGTTGATGAGCGTGGGTGTTTTTGTGTCTCCGGCGCCGTTGAAAGAGTTGGCCATCACCATGCCAACCCCATAAAAAATATATCCACTGCTTATAATTCTCACGGCTTTTACTGCGTAGCCTGCAACAACTGCATCGCTTGTAAAAAAATTGCTGATGGCAGGTGCAAATACAATGAGTATTGTTGATACAATACCCATAAATATTGCATTGTATTTTGCCGTGGTTAATACAGATTCTTCTGCTCTGCCAGGTTGCTTTGCACCAAGATTTTGACCAACTAAAGTGGCAGCTGCATTGCTTAAACCCCAGGCAGGCAAAATAAAGAACATCACAATTCTTATAGCAACCTGGTAGCCTGCGGATGCGTCGCTGTGACCGGTTCTCACTACCAAAATAGCCAGCACAATCCAGCTGCCGGAGCCAATTAAAAATTGCAGCGTGGCGGGCCAGGCAATGTCAATGATTGATTTGATAAGACTCCAAACCGGCTTTAAGTGTTTCCCTGTAAATTTTACCAGCTGCTTTCCATTAAACAAATGCCAAAGCTGGTAAAGCACACCAATGCCCCTGCCGATAGTAGTTGCCATAGCTGCACCTTCAATGCCAAATGCAGGTACCGGCCCAAGCCCCCTGATTAAAACCGGGCATAAAATAATGTTACAGATGTTTGCAAGCCAAAGGCTTTTCATCGCCATCATTGCATTGCCTGCACCCCTGAAAATACCATTGATGAGGAACAGCATCATGATAACAATACTGCCGGCCATAATGATACGGGTGTAGCCTTTGCCGGTTTGCACCGCAGCCGGTTCGGCTCCCATCCATTGTAATATTTCAGCAGCGTAAAAAACACCGGGAATGCTGATCAGGAGGGTGATAAAGATTGCAATAAGCATAGATTGCATACCAGCTTTTGCAGCATCTTCATAATTCTTTTCGCCCACACGCCGGGCTACCACAGCCGTTGCAGCCATGCTGATACCTATGGATAATGAATAGATGATGGTAATGACAGATTCTGTAAGGCCAACAGTAGAGGTTGCATGTTTGCCGAGATGACTTACAAAATAAATATCTACCACTGCAAATACGCTCTCCATGCACATTTCAAGCGTCATTGGGATAGCCAGCAGCAGTATAGCTTTGCGGATATTCCCGGTTGTGTAATCCTGCTCTTCGCCACTTAGCGCTTGGCGGATAAAATTATATATTGATAACAGGCGGTTGCCTTTTATGGATGTAGAAGTCATGAAATTGTTGATTAAAATGAAACAGATAATATCCTGCAGGAAACCAGCAGGAGAAAGCAAGAGTGAATTTGGTAAACTGCAGTGCAGTTACCTTAACAGATTTTCATAAACTTATGTTGAAGAATGCAAAGATTGGGGAAATTTATAAAATTGCCAATAATAATTCTTTACTGAAATATTCCGCAAAACAAGTGTATTATCTGGCCATTTTTTCTAATAATTTTTTGATTTGATAACTCGTATTTCATTTACCTTTCGTAGATGAAACACTTAAAGCTATATGGAAAAGAAGACTTGCTGACCCTCACAAAAATTCGCCGCTACGAAACTAAACTGGGGGAGCGCTTACAAACCCTGAAACCGGACGGCGACTGGACGGAGCAGCTAAGGCATTCGGCTGCAAAGTATGTGCTGGTAGGCATTCCGGAAGATATTGGTGTAAAGGCAAACTATGGCACAGGCGGTGCAGACACCAACTGGCTGCCGTTTTTATCATCCTTTTTAAATTTGCAGAGCAACGATTTTTTGTCGGGAGATGATGTGTTGTTGCTGGGTCATTTTGATTTTGGAGATGTAAAATATTTAATTGAAAATAATGCTTACGGCCAGGAAGAATTGATAGATGCATACCGCCACGCTGTAAACCTGGTTGATGATGAAGTGGAAAATGTAATTAAGGTAATTGCAGGCTGCAAAAAAATCCCGATTATAATTGGCGGCGGCCATAATAACGCATACCCAATAATTAAAGGTGTAGCAAAAGGATTGCACAAAGCAGACATTATTCCGCTGGCGCAGATAAATGTAATTAACCTGGATGCTCATGCAGATTTTCGTACGGCTGAAGGAAGACATAGCGGCAACGCATTCCGGTATGCAGGTGTGGATGGTTACCTTGGTAAATATTGTATCATCGGTCTGCACGAATGTTATGTACCGCAAAACGTACTGATGGATATTCACTCAGATCCATTTATTGATTACATCAGTTATGAGGATGTTTTTATAAGAGAACGAAAGACTTTTATCCAGGCTATTGCACACGCTACCGGGTTTACCGAAGATAGTTATACGGGAATAGAGATTGACCTCGATGTAATTGAAAATGTGCTTAGCAGCAGCATTTCACCAACGGGCGTAAGTATGCTGCAGGCAAGGCAGTACATTTGTTTTGCAGCCCAGGATACTAAGGCTGCTTACCTCCATATTTGCGAAGGCGCTACACAATTATCAGATGGAAGAAGAAACGAATCTACCGGTAAACTGATCAGCTTTTTGGTGAGTGATTTTATTAAGGAACACCAGCAACTGAGCTAACTATTTTAACTGTGCAGTTAGCTCTTCAGCTGTGGCAATGCCATCCCTGCGCCAAACCTGTTTACCATTTTTAAATACAATAAACACAGGCAGAGCGGTAACATTATATGCTTTCATTACAGCTGCATCGTTGCCGCCATCCACTTTTACCAATTCAAATTTTGCCGGCAGATTCTGCTTAACCTGTTGCAATACGGGTTCCATTTTTTTGCAGGGCGGGCACCATACTGCTCCAAAATCTACCAGTACAACAGGGCTTGCATTTATGGCATTGTTAAAAGCTTCTGTGCTCATCTCTGCTACTGCAGTTTTGCCATCAACAGGCCGTTCCGCTGCCTTCCAGGCGTTCATTCCGCCAGTTAATTCCACTACTTTTTCAAAGCCTTCAGTTCTCATTTTTTCAGCTGCTGCAGCGCTTCTTCCGCCGGCAAGGCAGTAAACATAAACTGGTTTCTTTTTATCAATAAAGGCTATCCTGCGGTTGAATTCTTCTTTGTTATTCCAGTCTGCCAGCAGGGCATTTTTAATATGCCCGGTTTTGTATTCTCCATCCGTTCTTACGTCCAGGAGCTGGATAGAGGTATCGGTATTAATTTCCTTTTCAAAAGCAATAGCAGATAGCTTTTGACCATCCTGTGCCTTACATGAAACGAAGTAAATAAAGGAAAAAAGTGTTAGTAAGAAAGCGGCATTTTTTTTCATACGATAAAGTTTATGCAAAGGTGCGGCTTCATTCTCATTTACCCAACAAAAAAGCCATCCGGTAAAAGATGGCTTTCAATTTTGTTACTTGTCATTTATGCTTCAGGCGTTAAATATTGTGTATAAGAATAGCCTTCTTCACCATCGTTGGTGCGTACCAGCCACCATTGGTCATTGGTTTGGCTCACCAGCGTAATTACTTCACCATGGGCAGCTTTGCCAACAATTGGCTGATCTGTTCCCGGACCTTTTCTTATATTCAGGTTGCTGCTTTCCGTAGTCACTTTTACTTTGGTAACAGTAGCAGCCACGTCAACATTTACGTTTAGTACAAGATCACCGCCTGCAAAGTTTGGATCTATTTTATCATAGATGGCCCATAGCTGATCCTTAACGGCTCCACTTGGCGCTGTGCCATCAACATAAAGCACCCCATCCTGTTCTTTTACCTGGAGATCGCTGATACCGGCAGCAGTAGCTGCATCAGTAAGTTCTTTGTATTTTTCCTGTAATGCCATAATATGGTTCCTCCTGTAATTTTATTTAACGGTTAATTGTTTGCTTTCAACTTTTTTTGGTTTTAAAGACTGAAGCCTTGGCATCAATTTCTTTAAATCGTCTTTTTTAATATCACCGGTAAGTGTTATCACGCCATCTTTTACTTCTGCTTTTACAGTTGGATAATCCTTGGTGGCATCTGTTACTGACTGTTTTAACGGGTCATCGGCAGTAACAACAACCGGTGGCGCTGGTGGTGGAGGAGGCGGAGTAACTGTAATATTATTTATAACAGATTTTACTCCCTTTACGTCGTGAGCTTCTTTTTCTGCCATGGTTTTTGTGTCATCATCTTTTACTTCCCCTGTAAGGGTTGCAACACCATCTTTTACATCGGCAGATGCACCGCTGGCTTTAATTTTTTCTTCAATCGCAGTTTTAATGTCTGCATCTTTTGGCGAGCAGCCTGTAAAAATTGCTGCAGTAGCAGCAATTGCTGTTACCATGAATAATTTTTTCAGTTTCATAATTTTCGTTTTTTTAATAGTGAAAGACTAAAATAATGTAATTTTTTTTCTACCTCCAAGAAATAATTATGCCGTGATAAACATTTGGAGGCTGAAATAACAGACAGCAATGGATTGCTTTAAATATAAGCCCCGCCAGCGGGCATCAATGCGGTTTTTAGAAAATTACCCGGTGGCCTGAAATGAGTTTAAAAACATCGTATTATGGCAGCAGCAGTTTCCCAATTTTCCCGTTTCCGCCGGTGAAAAATACAGCTTTTCCTTTTTTTGCTTTGCGACAGGAATGAAACCCCTGTGTACTTATCCATTGCCAGGTATTACCTTCATCGGTGCTGTAATCAACACCATTGAGGCCGCAACTTACCCAGTTTTGTTTTTGCAAATATTCAACACAACTCCGGTAGCCATGCGGCGGCTCTTGCGGAAAAATCCAGGTCTTACCACCATCTACAGTTTTTACACAGTTACGGGTTACAGAATCTTTGGTGGTAAAATCTCCACCAACTACAATCATTGTTTTAGGGTTTTTTACAGCAATTGAATTGGCACCGGTGCTTTCTTTACCCTGCAGCAATGGCAAATCAATTTTATTGTTTCTGATAAATAACCGGCTTCGCAAACCTCCCGTTACAAACACTGCTTCCTGCTGATTCAGTTTCCTTACGTTAGTACCACTGCTGGCAAACATCGCTTCGCCGCTATCGGCTGAGGGATGATTTTCATTTGGAATATCCCGCCAGTTCATCCCGCCATCAAAAGTTCTGGCTATAAATATTTTATGATCGATAGGGTCGCCGATAACAATGCCGCTGGTCTCATTCCAAAATTCCATCGCATCTAAAAACATTCCTTTTGTTTTATTTTCGTACACCACTTTCCAGGTGGCACCGGCATCTGATGTTCGTAAAATATATGCAGGATCAGCTACGGCCATAATTACAGCAGAGGTTTCATCAAAGGCTTCAATATCCCGAAAGTCAGCCTTTTCAAAACCTTTTACGGTAATCCATTTCCAGGTGTTGCCGCTGTCAACGCTTTTGCCAACTGTTCCGTTATTTCCACTTACCCAAACAATGCGATCATCCACAACACTTAGTCCTCTTAAAGAAATTTTTTGCCCGGATTCAATCACCTTAACTGTTTGAGCAAACACAGGCAAAATCATCAGCGACAAAATAACTGCAATAATATTTTTTTTGATTTCCAATCTCATACAATGATTTTTGCGTGCTGATTATCTAATTTATCAACCTTTAATTACAGGAACAAGTTACAGGTAACGGCTGAAACAGCGGCGGTAATTTATAAAAAATAAAATATAGAATCTCAATCCTCACGGATTATAAAACGTACAGAGAATATAAAATATAAATTAAGATTTGACATGATTCCATACTGGATGAGCAGAACCGAACTATTGCTTGGTGAAAAGAACGTAAAAAAGCTGATTGATAAAAATGTGCTGATAGTTGGCCTGGGCGGGGTAGGAGGTATTTGTGCAGAAATGATTGCCCGTGCAGGTATCGGCTGCATGACAATTGTGGATGGCGATACTGTTGATCTGAGCAATTGCAACCGGCAGATTGCTGCATTGCACAGCAAAGAAAAAATAAGTAAAACGCTTGTGATGGCGGAACGACTTCGTGATATAAACCCGGAAATTAAATTGAATGTGGTAACGGATTTTATTGAAAGGGATAAAACAGTAGCACTGCTTGAGAGCGAAAAATTTGATTATGCAGTTGATTGCATTGATACGCTTACGCCAAAGGTTTGGTTTATAAAAGTTTGTAAAGAGCGAAATATTCCCATTGTAAGTTCACTTGGTGCAGGCGGCAGAATTGATCCCATGCAAATTCAAATTGCGGATATTGCAGACAGCTATAAATGTAAGCTTGCCCGTTATGTCAGGAAACGCCTGCATGCAGTTGGCATTACAACAGGAGTAAAAGTTGTTTTTTCTCCTGAAGAAATTGACCAGGATAAAGTGGTGGTTACAGAAAAAGCATTCCCAAAAAAGTCCATCATCGGCACAATATCTTACATGCCGGCTATTGTTGGCTGTATGGTTGCCAGCGTGGTAATAAGGGATTTATATGAGATGGAAGACAAGGTTTAAAAATTGGAGATACCGGTTTCGCTTTGCACATCAGCCCTGTAAATGTATTTTAACTACATTTGAAAAATTCTAATCAAACCTCCAACACGTTTCTTTAAAGTTGATTTATGAGTTACAATTATTTGCCGTTAGATAAAAAACCTGCTAATTTTCAACAGGTAAAAAACCTGCTTGAGTTCGATCAGTTGGTGTCAATTACTTTTGATGCACACTACCGCATTACCGAATGCAGGAGCTATCTAGATGGTAAAATTAAAAGTGGTGAAGGATTGTATTATGGCGTAAACACTGGCTTTGGTTACTTGCAGAATGTTCGTATTGATAATCACCAGCTCGAAGAATTACAGGTGAATTTAATAAAGTCTCATGCCTGCGGGTTGGGGGAGGAAGTGCCGCAGGATATTGTGAAGCTGATGATAATGCTTAAAATTAAATCGCTGAGCTATGGTTATTCCGGTGTGCAGATAGATACTGTAAAACGGTTGATGGATATGTATAACAATGGAGTGCTCCCCGTAATTTATACGCAGGGTTCTTTGGGTGCTTCAGGTGATTTGGCGCCATTGAGTCACCTTAGCCTCCCATTGCTTGGACTGGGTGAAGTTAATTATGCAGGTGAAAAAATGCCCGCTGCAAAAGCACTCGAAATGCTAGGATGGCAACCTATAAAGTTGCAGAGTAAAGAAGGACTGGCTTTGATAAATGGTACACAATTTATGTGTGCATACGGGCTGCATAGCCTGGTGCAGGCAGACCGGCTTATAAAATGGGCCGACCTGATTGCAGCTATTTCGTTTGATGCATTTGATTGCGAGTTATCTCCTATGCATGAAAAGATACAGGCAATCCGCCCACACAAAGGGCAGGTAGACACAGCAAAACAAATTCGTGATTATCTTGCCGGAAGCCAGATTGCAGGACAACCAAAAGAACAAATTCAAGACCCTTATTCCTTCCGTTGTATACCACAGGTGCATGGAGCTACAAAAGATACTTTCAATTACGTAAAAGATATTTTTATCCTTGAGATGAATGCAGTTACAGATAATCCCAATATTTTTCCGGAGGATGATGTTATTGTCAGTGGCGGGAATTTTCATGGTCAGCCGCTGGCATTGGCACTGGATTTTTTGGCGATAGCTATGAGTGAACTATCCAGTATTTCAGAAAGAAGAACTTATCAGCTTATCAGCGGCCAACATAAACTCCCAATGTTTTTGGTAAATGAACCAGGCTTGCATTCAGGTTTTATGATACCACAATACACTGCCGCCGGCATAGTAAGTGAAAACAAACAGCTTTGCACACCTTCCAGTGTTGACTCTATTTCATCAAGCAATAACCAGGAAGATCATGTAAGCATGGGGGCTAACGGAGCCACCAAATGTAAACGTGTGATAGACAATGTTGAAAAAGTGCTTGCTATTGAATTGCTCACTGCCGCACAGGCGCTGGAGTTTCGCCGGCCATTAAAAAGTTCACCCATTATTGAAGCTGTGATGGAAGCTTTTAGAAAAGAGGTTTCATTCAATACCGCCGACAGGATAATGCATGACGATATGATCAAGTCAGTCAACTTTATAAGAAGTTATCCAATTTAAATATTGAAATAATTGTGTCCAAGCTTTTTTAGGTGTTTGCAACCGTTTTTTTTCATGCCTTTTACCTATGGATATTTTTAATAAACTTCCGTAGTAAATATTTTACATCGGGCAACAGGGCATTCAAAACCCGTTGGCCCGGATTTTCCATTTTTTATTTCTACTTCTGCCGCCTAAGCTTTTTAAATACTTTGCAACTGCGGTTTCAGCATGTCAGTCCCAGTTACAATCCTGTTTCCATCAGGCAAATTCTTTTTCAGTCAACCTGGCTTTGTACATGATTATCCAAATTTTTCTCGCCTTTCTCCTTCAAAAAACATTATTTCTGATATACTAAAGAAGCTCTTTTCCCGTTTTTTAAAAGTATCCCTCACTGAAACAAGGAAGCGCTGAACTTATTTAGGCTTAACTGCAAGTCAAAAGTTTTTTGCTCGTCCTCTTACCGTTCAATAATAATCAGGGCTTGTCTGTCTTTGTAAATTGATGATGTGCTCTTTTTATTCCAAATCCAGTGAGTACTATTATGAAACCAAAATTCAAAAAAAACAAAATTTCTACCCTCTGCCTGCTATTTTTTCTCACAGTTTGCTGTGCTACAAATACATTTTCTCAACTACAGGCTAATTTTTTATCAAGTCTCCAGGGAGGATGCTCACCAATACTTGTAAATTTTACCGACATTTCTACAGGCAGCCCAACTGAATGGAAATGGGATCTTGGCAATGGTACATTTTCAAATTTGCAAAACCCCTCAGTAACCTATTTCAATCCCGGAACTTATACAATAAAACTGATAGTAAAAGGTGCGGCGGGGCAAGATTCAGTTAAACGTATAAATTATATAACTGTATACCAGGGCCCTTCGGTAAATCTTACGGCCGATGTTACCACCGGGTGCAATCCGCTGACAGTAAAATTTACAGATATATCCACAACAACCTCAGGAAGTTTAAGTGCCTGGCAGTGGGATTTTGGCGATGGGATTTTGTCTCCGGAACACAACCCTGTTCATCAATACACATCTTCCGGTAATTTTAGTGTCTCTTTAAAAGTTGCAAATACTGCAGGATGCTCCTCAACTATCAAACTTGCAAATTATATAAACAATAATGGTGTAAAAGCTGCATTTACAAATGCAGCAGCTGCAACCTGTACACCCAAGAAAATAGTATTTAAAAATACTTCCGTTAGTAACGGGAATATGTTTTATGCATGGGATTTTGGTGATGGCGATACCTCAAGCCAGGCCGCTCCAACACATAACTACATAAAGCCAGGCAATTACACAGTTAAGCTGTCTGTAAAAAGTCAGCAGGGGTGTTCAGATGCTGTGAGTAGCGATATACAAGTAACTGAACAAGTAAGTGCAGATTTTTCGGCGAATAATGTGAGAGGTTGCAAAGCACCGTTTAGAGTAAATTTTTCTAATCAAACCCTGACAGGTAACAACTATTACTGGCAATTTGGCGATAGTACGATCTCAAATATATCCAACCCCGTTCATGAATTTTCAGATACGGGCAGCTATTCCATAAAGCTTATTATCAGGAACACAAATGGTTGTGTTGACTCAGTAAAAAAAGATGCTTACGTTGTAATCAATAAGCCAATAGTTGGATTCAGCAATTTGCCAGATAGCAGTTGTTCGCCATTTACAAAAACAATGAGTGCTTTTGCAAATCCAGCTTCAAAAATTGTGAGTTATACATGGCTTTTTGGAGATGGCATGAGCTCCGCAGATAAAACCCCCACTCATACTTACGTAAACGCTGGTTATTACACCATAACATTGCAAGCCACTGCAGAAAATGGTTGTGCAGACACATTCGTTATGCCGGCTGCAATAAGAGTATCGCTTAAACCTGTTGCCAAATTCTCGGCAAATTCAAGTAATTCATGTGCAGGTTCTTTTGTTACTTTCACAAACTTAACAACCGGCTCCGCAGATGCATGGGTTTGGGATTTTGGAGATAATACATTGGATTTTAATAAAACACCTCAGCATGCCTTTAGAGATACTGGCTACAGAACAGTGACAATTATTGCACTGAGCGGAGGTTGCGCCGACACGGCTAAAATCCAAAATTTTATTTACATAAAACCAGCTGTTGCAAAATTCAATTTGCTTTTAAACTGTTCTCAACCATTTGTCAGGAGCTTTTATAATTACTCCGTTAGTGCTACCAGCTTTCAGTGGGACTTTGGTGACGGAACTTTTTCAAGTGACACTTCGCCGGTTCACACTTTCCCTCACACCGGAGTTTTTCCTGTAAAAATTACGGTGAAGAATGATTCAACGGGTTGTGTGTCTTCTATTACAAAACAGGTAACTGTACTTAATGTAAAAGCAACGTTTGCTGCTAATAAAACCAATGTGTGTAAAGGAGATTCAATTATTTTTTCATCTCCTTTAAGCACATCTGAAGTAGCCCGGTTTTATTGGGATTTTGGCGATGGAGAATATATTTATGTCAAGGAATCGTCAATAGCACATGTCTATCAAAAATCAGGAACTTATACGGTGCGGCTTATCACAATTGATTTTTTAAATTGTCGTGATACGCTTGTAAGATCAGCCTATATACATGTGAACGGCCCAAAAGCAAATTTTTCAATTGTAAAAAATACCTGTTTTGGTACCCCGGTTATTTTTGCAGACAGTTCTAAAGCAGATGTGCAAAGCCAGCTTAATAAGTGGGAATGGAATTATGGAGATGGCAAAATTGATACAGCTTATTCTGGTCCTTTTGAGCATGTCTATCCTCGCCCGGGATTTTTTATGGTGTCTCTTAAAGTAACTGATGCCAAAGGCTGTACAGATACATTTAGTTTACAGCAGTTGGTGAATGTAACAAAAATAAGCGCCAGGTTTTATGTTTATGATGCTCCAACTTGTGCCACCAAAGCAGTAAGATTTGTTTGCACTTACTGGCAACCTGGAGTTCAATATGGATATTCCTTTGGGGATGGCGATTCTTCTAATCTTCAGTTACCCACGCATAATTATTTAAATGAAGGAACCTATAATGTAAAAGTTTGGGTGAAAGATGATTTGGGATGTACTGATACAGCAACTATACTGAATGCCGTGAGGGTTATAAATCCAATTGCAAGGTTTACAATGAGTGATTCATTTCGTACCTGCCCGCCGCTGGTGGTGCAGTTTACCAGCACTTCATTAAACACAGTTGAGGAGTATTGGGATTTTGGTGACAGTTCTTACAGTACCGCAAAAAATCCATCACATTTCTATACATATCCGGGTGTTTACACTGTTACTCTTTATGCCAAGTCTGCCGGAGGATGTGTAAACACAACGCAAAAGACAATAACTGTAAAAGGTCCCAAGGGTTCTATCAGTTACGATCCGCTAAGTATGTGCCGGCCGTATAAAGTAAACCTGCGGGCACACGCCGTTGACGCTGTTAGTTATATTTGGGATTTTAGTGATGGTGTTACCCTTAACAATACAGACTCTGTTGTACAGCATGTTTACCAGGACTCCGGAATATTTACTCCAAAAGTGATGCTGATTGATGACATAGGCTGCCGTGTTCCCGTTACAGGCAGAGACACAATTACCAATATTTTTGCAACTGCTAAATTTACATTTCCAGACAGGACGCTTTGCGATAATGATGCCGTACATCTTACCAACACTACTTTTAGTAATGATGAAATAAGTACTTATCAATGGAATTTCGGAAACGGAAATACCTCTGCCGAAAAAGAGCCGGACTATCAATACACAACACCGGGTTTGTATTTTCCAAGTTTGAAGGTTATAACCAAATCTGGTTGCACGAATACTTTTACAGCTGCGATAGCGCTTAAAGTTGCAAGATCATCCAACGTAGAAATACAGGCTACTGCAAATGGCTGTGTGCCAATCAATATTACACTTAAAGGAATAAAATTATCCAGCGACACCGCCGCTATTCACTGGAACTGGGACTTCCAAAATGGGCATACAGATACCTCTCAAACACCTGCTCCACAACTATACACCAATGCAGGCATTTATAATGTGATACTTACCGCAATAAATAGCAACGGTTGTAAAAAATCTGTATCCAAACCGGTGGAGGCTTTTGCAATACCAGTGCTCAGGTTATCTGGCGACAGCACGATTTGCCGGGGCGGCACAATGATGTTGCATGCCAGCGGTGCCGCAACGTACAAATGGTTCCCTGCAACAAACCTTAGCTGTACTGATTGTCATACAACACTTGCAAAGCCGCCATCATCTTTTACCTATATTGTTACCGGAACTTCTGACCGGGGCTGTATAAAAATAGACTCGGTATCAATTGCAGTAAAGCAGCCATTCAAAATGAAATACAGTGCGCCTGATAAATTATGTGCCGGACAAACAAAAAGATTACAGGCCTCCGGGGCAACTATCTACCGCTGGACACCAGCCACAGGACTTAACAGTTCAACATCGCCAACGCCTGAAGCAAGGCCTGACTCAACCACTACTTACAGAATTGTGGGCACAGATGAAATTGGATGTTTCCAGGATACCGGTTATGTTTGCCTTACCGTACATCCTTTACCGACAGTAGATGCAGGCGAGGATAAAACAATCAATGTTGGCAGTTCTGTAGATCTTAAAGCAAAAATTTCAAGTGATGTCACAGAAGTGAACTGGACCCCTACGGGAGATATTTTCCGTAACAACCAGGATGCTATTACAGTAAAGCCAAACACAAATACAGAATATACAATTGATGTTAAAAATGCTGGGGGCTGTGCTGCCAGAGACAGGGTGAATATACTGGTTGTCTGCAATGGAAGCAATGTGTTTCTCCCAACGCTTTTCAGCCCGAATGGGGATGGCTCAAATGATATATTTTATCCAAGGGGAACCGGTCTTTACAAAATAAAAACATTGAGGGTGTTTAATCGTTGGGGAGAGGCTGTTTTTCAAAAAAGCAGTTTCAATGCAAATGATCCTTCTTCCGGATGGGATGGAACTTATAAAGGGGCTCCGTTAGGCTCTGATACGTTTATTTATTTAATGGATCTTATCTGCGACAACAACAGTATTCTCACATTGAAGGGCAATGTTACACTGGTTAGGTAATATGATTTGGAAGGAAAAACTTACCTGTTGGTGTGGTGCATATTGTAAAGATTTTGTAATTCTATCAGGCTGGAAACACCAAGTTTTTCAAATATTTTGTTTTTGTACAATCCAACTGTAGATGATTTTACGTTGAGGATTTTGCTAACGCCACTTATTGTTTCACCGTAAATAAAAAGAGATGCAATTTCAAATTCTTTAGGATGCAGCTTATCAAAAGGATTAGCAGTTTTTTCGTCCGAAGCAAGTTCATCTGCAAGCTGATTCTGTAATTGCTCACTAATATATCTTTTATTTTTGAGGGCAAGGTCAATGGCTTTTATCAGTTCATCAAGCGGGGAGTTTTTTGATACAAAACCTTTTGCACCGGCTTTTAAAAACCGCTTTGCAAAAACATTTTCTGAATTCATTGAAAATATCAACACTTTAGTTTGCGGAAACTTTATAGTGATATACTCAAGCAAGCCGAATGTATCTGTATTGGGCATTTGAATATCCAGCAGTATAAGAGAGTAACTGTTTTTCTTCAATAATTTTATTGCACTGTCACCATCAGAAGCCTCGTGTATTTCTACGGGTTTGTACAATTCAGTCAATACCACGTTTACACCAGATCTTACAATTTCATGATCATCTATTAATAAAAATCTTTTTGAATCCATTTTGTTTGAGATGTAAACCAACCAGGTGGTTGGGTGATAGTTTTGCCGTTAACAAATGTAAACAATAAATACATTGCGGAGAATAAAGAAGCAGCTTCAATTTGAAGGGCCTCACAGTTTAAAGAATTCAAAAGATGTTTCATTAAATAAGTTGATGTTAACCCTTAATTATCTTAAAAAAGAAATACCTTACACATACATGTAAGATTTTTCAAGCTATGGATAACAATGAAAAAAGTGGCAGTACGCCTCCGTCATCATCACCATCCGGGTTTTCAGAAAAATCAGCGACCAAAGCTATATTTGCTGAGAGTAAGCATATATCACAGCATATTACAGTCCATGATTCTCTTCAATCAAGCCTGGAAAGACAGAAGCAACTTCTTAATGCTCTCAATGAAAAACACCACTACTTTGCGAGGGAGTACAATCACCTTGTGCAGCTCACAAATACTTCTTTTTTAACAATCAGCAGGGCAGGTTATATTATTGATTGTAATCCTGTAGCAGCAAAAATTTTAGAAAAATCACCAGCCTTTCTTCCGCATGCAATTTTTGCAAACCTGCTGGACACATCAGACTCAGCCATCTTTAATTCCTGGATAGAAAAAGCATGGCTTACCAATACAGAACTTTATCTGCCGGTTAAGCTCAGGCTTCAAAACAATAAGGTTGCCACTATTGAAATACAGGCTTTTACCAGCCAGGAAACCAATACCGCCAAGCTGTATATTTCTCTTCAAAACACACAAGAGCAACAACGAAAAAGGGAAAGTGAGGAAAAGTATAAGACATTGATAGAGCAGGCATATGATGGTGTTATTATTTATGATTTTACAGGTGCTATCCTGGACTTTAATGACAAGGCCCACAATTATCTTGGATACACACACCAGGAGTTTGAAAAACTAACACTTACTGATCTGTTTTACGATGAGGATATTGCTAAAAACCCAATAACTTTTAATAAACTAAAAGAAGGCAAGGCAGTGGTTGACCACCGCAAACTTAAAAGGAAAGACGGTACTGGTATTGAAATGGAGA
Organism: Ferruginibacter sp.; assembly: GCA_965247025.1. Lineage (GTDB taxonomy): Bacteria > Bacteroidota > Bacteroidia > Chitinophagales > Chitinophagaceae > Ferruginibacter. The sequence continues at coordinate 620,160 of OZ252000.1, forward strand.
TCAACTCCAAAATGATGCCTGATGGAACCGTCATTGTTTTTGGAAGAGATATTACACAAAGAATAAAAGAGGCGGCAGAAATGCAGCGACTCTCTAAAATTATACAGAACAGCAGGGATGAAATATTTCTTTTAAACTCCGAAACCCTCCTTTTTGAATATGCCAATGACGCTGCATTAAAATCAGTCGGTTACAATGCTGAAGAATTATATCAGCTTACGCCGGCGGAAATAAAATGGGATTATCCGCCCAATGCATTGAGCGAAGTGCTGGCACCGTTAAAAAACGGAGAACAAGAAAAGGTATATTTTGAAACTCATCATCAGCGAAAAGACAAAACAAAATACCCTGCGGAAGTATACGTTCAGTTGATTGATATTGGGAGTAAAGAAGTGTTTCTGTATAACTCCAGGGATATTACCGAAAGAAAGAAAGCTGCAGTGGAGCTTTTGGAAAAAGAAAAGTATTTCCGGACCCTGATAGAACACAGCTCATCAGCGATAATTCTGTTTGATGCAGCCGGTAATTTTATTTACCAAAGCCCTGTTGTAGAAAAAATAGTTGGGTATCCAGGTTCTGAGGCTTCCTACTCAAACCTGCTCCATTTTATACATCCTGATGATGAACAGCCATTCCTGCACAAACTCGGTGAAATATTAAAGACTCCCGGAGGTACCGTAACGGGGCAGTATCGCTTTAAACATGAGCAAGGCCATTACGTTTGGCTGGAAGGTACGGTTACCAACCTGCTTGATATTGAATACATACATGCGTTGATTGGAAATTACCAGGATATTTCCGAAAGAAAGGAAGCCGAAGAACTTTTAAAAGCTGAAAGACTTTTGCTGAGGACCCTGATTGATAATTTACCTGATCCTATTTATGTAAAGGATGTGGAGGGCAGAAAAATAATTGCCAATAAAGAAGACCAGATTTTTATGGCGCTGGCTTGCGAAGAAGATGCAATTGGTAAAACTGACTTGGAACTTTATCCCGGCAAATGGGGAGAGGCGGGCCACGCTTTTGATTTAGCTGTTATGGAAACAGGTATTGCAGAATACGAAAAAGAGATTTTTTATACGGATAGAAATGGCAAAGAGCACTGGCTGCTTGTATCAAAAATTCCATTGCAAAATGCGGCGCAAAAAGTTATTGGCGTTCTTGGTATTGGAAGAAATATTACCGTCCGGAAGCAAATGGAAGGTGCCCTGGTAAAAAGCAATGAGAGGTATCAATATATTACCATGGCTACTTTTGATGCTGTATGGGATTGGGATATATCAGCCGGTACCGTTTACCGTGGAGAAGGATTTGAAACTCTTTTTGGCTATGATTTAAAAATGCACGACAGTAAGAAAGGGGAATGGGAACAACTGATTCACCAGGATGACATAAAAAGGGTACTAGACTCATTTGAAACAGCTTTGCAAAGCAACGCTGTAAACTGGCAAAATGAATACAGGTATAAAAAAGCCAATGAGGAATACGCTACCGTTATAGACAAGGCCATTATTATCCGCAACAACGTTGGCAAAGCCATCAGAATGATTGGCGCCATGCAGGACATCACACAGCAAAAGCACGTTCAGCAAAAATTGGTGGAGGCAGAAGGCCGCTTCAGAGCCCTGGTTGAAAACAGCACTGATGGAATTGCAATACTGGAAGAAGATGGCCAACCCAATTACTTATCGCCATCAATGCAAAGAATACTTGGTTATTCTGTTGAAGAAGGAATGGTGTTGAACAAGTTTACCCTTGTACATCCAGACGATAAGATTGAAATGGAAAAGTCATTTCAATATGCCGTGCAAAACCCGGGATTGGCTGTAAAAGGTTATACTTTTCGTATAAAACACAAAGATGGCAGCTGGCGCTGGCTGGATGATACTATCACAAACATGTTGCATGTGCCGGCCATTAATGGTTTTATTGAAAACTTCAGGGACGTTACTGAAAAACTCATAATCGAAAACAGGATCATAACTGAAAAAGATTTGTCAGATTCACTTATAAATAATTTACCGGGAATCTTTTTTCAAATTATTAATAACAGGCTGTACAGATGGAATAAAAATTTTGAAGTGTTATGCGGTTATACACCGGATGAACTTAAGTATTTGCAGCCTGTTGATCTTTTTACTGAACAACATAAAGGTAGCGCCGCAGCCTTTTTTGCAAGATCGCAACATGAAACAACCACAGTAACGGAACTCTTGTTTATTACAAAACAAAACGAAGCCATACCATTTTATTTTAATGCTATTTCCCTTACCGTAGCAAACGAAGAATGCATTATAGTTATGGGCTTTGATATAAGAGACCGGAAGGAAAAGGAGGAGAAATTAAGAATTAGTAATGAACGTTTTGAGTATGTAAGTAAAGCCACTTTTGATGCTGTATGGGATTGGGATATTGAAAACAGGGAACTGGTATTAGGAGAAAACTTCGGAAAATATTTTGGCTATGTTTCCGGTACAACTAAATCCAATTTGTCTACCTGGAATAATAATATTCACCCGGATGATTATGTAAGGATCAGCAATTCACTGGAAAAAGTAATTGAAGGTCCGGAGAATATTTGGGTTGATGAGTACAGGTTCAGGCGGTTTGGCGGAGACTATGCTTATGTGCAGGACAGGGGTATTGCCATCCGTAACAGTAATGGCAAAGCAATCAGGATGATAGGGGCCATGCATGATGTAACAGAACAAAAACGGGATGAAGAAAAAGTAAAGCTGCTCAATGAACAACTGGCAGTAAAAGCTTTTGCTTTGTCCAGCTCTAACAATGAGCTTGAAAAATTTGCATACGTTGCATCACACGATTTGCAGGAACCCCTGAGGATGATCAGTAGTTTTTTACAATTGCTTCAAAGAAAATATGAGCATCAACTTGACGATACTGCTCGTAAATACATTCATTTTGCTGTAGATGGTGCAGACCGTATGAAAACACTCATTAATGACCTGCTGGAATATTCCAGGGTATCTACAGCCAAAGATGCATCGGGTAATACAGACATGAATGAGGTAATGGATACAGTAAAAGCAATTTTTATTATCAGCATAGAAGAGGCTGGCGCAGTTATACACTGCGACCATTTGCCAGTGCTCCCCGGCACCCAAAAAACGCTTATGATTCAACTGATGCAGAATTTAATTGGCAACGCACTAAAATATCACAGCACCAGCGAACCGGTTATTACAGTAAAGGCTCATGAAGAGGAAAGCAACTGGGTATTTTCGGTGACAGATAATGGTATTGGAATCGATCCTGCTTTTGAAGAAAAAATATTTGTGATTTTTCAGCGTTTGCATAATAAAGATGAATTTAGTGGTACTGGCATTGGTCTTTCTATTTGTAAAAAGATAGTTGAAATGCATGGTGGAAGAATTTGGGTTGAGCAAAACAAGGCAGGTGGAAGTACATTTTATTTTACTATAAGTAAAGCATTTTAAGTACTACCTTCAATCTCTTTACAAAAAATGAAAGAAATAAATATACTTTTAGTAGAAGACAATGAGGGCGATATTGTGCTTACGCTTGAAACATTTAATGACCTTTTATTGACCAATAAGGTAAGTGTGGTAAGAGATGGGGAGGAGGCAATACGGTACCTGAATAAAGAAGGTGTTTTTGCAGGAGCCAAAACACTTGGAATTATTTTTTTAGACATTAACCTGCCAAAAATTGATGGTAAAGAATTGTTGGATTATCTCCAAAATAATGAGCACCTTAAACATATACCCACAGTGATGCTTACCACTTCTGCTTCCCAAACAGATATGGATGATTGCATGGCAAAAAATGCAGCATTTTACTTTATAAAGCCGCTTGATGTTACAAACTTTTTCCTTGCTTTGGGCACAATAAAAAATTTCAGATTGTCACTGCTAAGTGATGATGAAAATTTCAGTGAATAACTATGATTAACCAAATGAAAATATTAGTGGTTGAAGATAATGAGGGTGATTTCATTCTTGTGGAAGACTATTTACACGATGTTTTTAAAGATGCTATAATTACCCACAATAAGTATATTTACCAGGCTGTGGTGAGCTTAAACACAGTCAATTTTGATGTCATACTACTTGATCTTACCTTGCCCGACAGCGAGGGAGCAACTACTATAAAAAATGTGATTTCACTGGCAGGGAGTACGCCGGTAATTGTTTTAACAGGTCTCAATGATAAACAGGTTGGTATTGAAAGTTTAAAACTTGGTGTGCAGGATTATCTTGTAAAATCCGAAGTAAATCCCATAACTATTTTTAAAAGTATTACCTACAGCATCAGCCGTAAAAAAAGTGAAGAGCAGCTAAAATTATCAGAAGAAAAATACCGTGATTTTTTTAACAACAACCCTGAAAGTATATTTATTTGGGAAAGTACCGGATTACAAATAATGGATGTGAATGACACTGCTATTAAAAAATTTGGAATTAAGAGAGAAGACTTTTTAGCGCTTAGTATTATGAACTTAGCGCCGCACAATTATCACCTGAATAACAGTAAGATTTTTACTGAAAAAATACAGCTTGCAAAACAGGGCAGCAGTGATGTTACCTGGCAGCACCGTAAAAAAAATGGTGAATTAATGTACCTGCGATTCTCTTTACATGATATTGAATATGACGAACAGCAATGCATACTTGCCATGGGCAGCGATGTAACAGATAAGGTAATGCTTGAAAAGCAACTGGCTGAGGAACAGCAAAAAAAGCAGCAGGAAATTACAGAAGCAGTTATTACAGCGCAGGAAAAAGAAAGGAGACAACTTGCCAATGAACTGCATGACAATATAAACCAGCTGCTTGCCACATCCCGGCTGTATATTGAGTGCGCTATTTCTAATGAAACATTGCGGCCAAAGCTGCTGGAAGACAGTAAAGGCTATATAAGCACGGCAATTATGGAGCTGCGTAAATTGTCTAAAACACTGCTGCCACCATCATTGGGAGAAGTTGGTTTACAAGATGCCCTTAAAGATTTGATAGAAGGCATCAGGCGGGTAAATGATATTAATTTTGTTACAGACTGGGCAAGTTATACTGAAACAGACACCAACGATAAATTAAAACTTTCCATTTTCCGGATAGTGCAGGAGCAGCTCAATAATATTTTAAAACATGCAGAAGCTAAAAATGTTATCATCACTATTAACCAGGAACCAGGCGAAATTGAACTGAAAATCCAGGATGACGGAGTAGGATTTGATACCACGCAAAAGCCAGACGGCGTTGGATTGCAAAATATTGCAGCAAGAGCAGAAGTGCATAATGGCCGTTTTGAAATTGATTCCATTCCCGGCCACGGTTGCACTATCAGCATCTGCTTTCCTCTTGTAGTTGGTGCCTTAACAATGTAGAAAATTTTCGAATAACAAAGCATGTATTCAAATAGCAGTTTTCTGCGTTATTATAACTGTATATTTTGTAAAGGCTTTTTGCGTTGTACCAGTAACCCTGGTTTTTTGCAGAGCAGCAATCCTACAGCTATGAAACTTTTAACCGCATTTTTTTTTCTGCTCATCTTTTTTTCATTAGGGTCTTCAACTTTTAAGCAACATCGTGAGGGGCAAATATCAAATCTCGGTAAAGAAATATCCTTAAATAATCCCGGACTGGTTAAAATTCCCATTGAATCCTCCCGCTGGTACATTTTGGCACCTGCACACCTTGGCATTGCTGCTCTTTTTAACGGTATAACAAATGAGAGTATCCATACAGGCTATGCAGAATTTCAGCAGCAATACGAGTGCATTTATCCGCTTGATGAAGGCGAAGCTATGACAATTCAGCAAATTAAAATGTTCGATTTTACAGGTTCGTTTGAGGACACACCTGCAGAGATTTATGCCTTAACAACCACAGGAAAAAAAATACCGCTTGCTACTTTTACCGGGAATAAATATAATCTGTGGGTTGGGCCGAACCCAAAAACTAATGTGGAAGGTTCAGCCAAATTCAATCTTGCTTCACCAGCAGCTGATATCAGGTACATCTGCATACGTTGCACCAGAAATAACCTGCCGACTGAAATAGAATTTTATGGAACTTATACAAATTCGCCGTACCGGCAACCACCACTAAAAGAGTGGAATGCACCTTTTAGAAACGCCCTTGGTATGAATGGTTTTGAATGGGATTTTGTAAACCCTGCAGTTAACTCAAGAAAAATTGCTGAAGAAAAATATGCAGCAATAAAAAACTTTAGTGGCTTCAGGCATTATTTAGACTGGGAACGGATTGAAGACAGGGAAGGTAAATATACTTTTAACCCATGCCACTACGGTGGATGGGATTTTGATATGATGTACGAACGTTGTAAAAGAGATAGTATTGAAGTGCTGGCATGCATAAAAAACTTACCAAAATGGATGATGAAAACATACCCGGTTGGTTTGGGAAAAGTTGACAATGCGCCACTAAAATTTGGCAGCAGCCGCCAGGAGCCATCTTCTTACTCGGCACTTTCAAAAGCAGTTTTTCAATATGCAGCAAGATATGGATCTAACAATGCGGTGCCTGTTTCTCTTATAAAAGTTGATACAAAAGCACGATGGAATGGTGACCCCGCCAACACCATAAAACGTGGCCTTGGTTACGTAAAATATATGGAGTGCGGTAATGAAATGGATAAATGGTGGCGTGGTGCAGAGGGCTTTATGAACTGCTATGATTATACAGTATTACTATCTGCTTTTTATGATGGGCACAAAGGCTCCCTGGGGCCCGATGCCGGTGTAAAAAAAGCTGACCCAAATATGCAGGTTGTTATTGGTGGTTTGGCTTTCAGCGATCCTTCTTATGTAAGGGGAATGATTGAATGGTGCAGGCAACACCGTGGCCTCAGGTTAGATGGAACTGTAGACATTTGCTGGGATGTAATCAATTATCACCACTATTCAAACGATGCGGCGCAATCGCAGAGCGGGAGTTCTGTAAGGGGAGCAGCACCAGAACTTGGAGGTGCCTCCACTACGGCCGCAAACTTTGTTAACTTTTCAAATAAATATGCCAACGGAATGCCTGTATGGATAACCGAACTTGGTTTTGACCTTAACCAGGGAAGTCCGCAAAAGGCAGTAAGCATCGGCGGCCAATCAATTGAACAAACACAGGCAAACTGGATATTGAGATCGGCACTTGTAGATTTAAGAGAAGGGATCAGCAGGATATTTTTTTATGAGTTAAAGGATTTTAATATTTCAAGCAGTACCAAGTTTGCCTCCATGGGCCTTACGGATTCACTACATAACAGAAAGCTGGCGATGGACTATTTGTACCAGGTTAACGGGCTCATTGGAAAGTATCATTTTAAGAAAACACTTCAGCAGTCACCTGCTGTTGATGAATACGAAAATAAAGGCGCTAAAGTTTTTGCTGTATGGATGCCGGATGAAAAGGGCAATACCAAGCCGGTAACACTATCTTTTCCAGTAGCAAAATCGGTTGTAATTTACACACCTCAAAAAGCAAGTGATCAGCTAAAAATGACAACGGCACCAGTTGTTAACGGCACCGTAATTATAACTGCTACCGAAACACCTGTTTTTGTAGCGGAGAAAAAGTAACAGCAGGCAAAGAACTTTGAGGCATTTTTTATTAAGCACTTTAGAATTTATACCAACATCACCAGGGAAATTTGGTTCTTAAAGTTGATGTTTGTAAAACATTCAAATTTTGAAACAACTGCTTTATACCTGCATGATTTTTTTAGAGATTGTGAAATAGAAAATACTTCCTGCACCTGGTTCAGAATCAACCCAAATTTTACCATTGTGCATGGCCACAACTTTACTGCAATGTGACAGACCAATACCTGAGCCTTCGTATTCACTCCTTGTGTGAAGCCGTTGAAATATTTTAAAAATTTTGTCGCTGAATTGTGGTGCAATGCCGATGCCATTGTCTGATACAGAGAATTGCCAGTATTCGCCTTTGTCTGATCCTGTAACATTTATAACCGGCCTCACATCTTTCTTACGAAACTTAATGGCATTGATCAGCAGGTTTTGAAAAAGCAATTTTATCTCTGTTGTATAGCCATTAATAGGAGGCAGGGCGCCAAAGTTTATTGTGCAGTTACTTTCCTTTATAGCTGCATCAATGTCACCAATAATTGTAGTTAGTAAAGCCGTCGTGTCAATGTCAGAAAGGGTTGCCAAGCTTCCGATACTGGAGAAATCGAGCAGGTCATTGATCAAAACTTTCATCCTGTTAGATGAATCTGCGATAAAGGAAAGATATTTATCAGCGTCACCCTCCAGCTTTCCTTTGTACTTTTTTTGTAGCAATTGGATAAGGCCTGTTATAGTTCTTAAAGGCTCCTTTAAGTCGTGAGATGCCACATAAGCAAATTGCTCCATCTCCTGGTTACTGGCTAATAATTTGTTATTTGCTTCATCTGCCAACGCCCTGGAAGTTTCCGCTTCAATCCTTGCATTTTTTTCCTCCTGGTTCAATTTAACAAGCTGTGCTGTCTGCTTTTCTACTTGCTGTTCCAATAGTATTTTCTGCCCTTTTATAATCTTCATTCTGTACCTGAAAAGTGCAAGTGTAAAGCTGACAGCACCAAAAATCAATAAAGTTATAAACCAGTAAGTCTTCCAAAAAGGTGGGGTAATTATAAGTTTTAAAGAGGTGCCAGTCTCATTCCACAGGCCATCATTGTTGCTGCCTTTTACTTTAAAAGTATAAGTACCCGGATCAAGATTGGTGTACGTTGCAGATCTGTTTGTTCCGCAATTGATCCAGTTTTTGTCAAAACCATCCATCATGCAGGCATACTGGTTTTTTCCACTGGAAATAAAGTTAAGGGCAGCAAACTCAAAGGAGATTACATTTTCTTTATAGGAGATTATGATTTCTTTAGTATCCGGTATTACACTCTTTAAAATGTTGTTGCCGCTGCCTGGATGCTGCAATACATTGGAGATAGAGAATGCGGTTATAAATACACGGGGTATGGTTAGATTGTTTTTTATGCTGTCTGGATGAAAATAATTGAAACCTTGATTTCCCCCAAAAAAGATATAACCATCTGCAGTTTGAAAAGAACAATTGTTCTTAAATTCAGGGCCCTGCAAACCATCCTCCATACTGTAATTCCTGAATCGTTTTGTTAACCTGTTAAAAGAACTAATTCCATTGCTGGTACTTATCCACAAAACTCCGTGCTTATCTTCTTCAACTCCCATTATCATGCTGCTTGGAAGCCCACTTTCCTGCGTATAAGAAACCAGTTGATTATTATTTTTATCAAACAAGTCCAATCCTCCCGATGAAGCTATCCAAAGCTGGCCTTCACCATCTTCATACAGGCTGCTTATTTCATTGTGACTAATGGTTTTCTTGTCAAGAATATTATGAACATAGGACGTGAATTTTTCTTCCGGCAGTTGCAGACGGTTCAGGCCATTGTCGGTTCCAATCCACATTTCACCATTCTTTTTTTTGCAGAAAGCAATTAATAAAATCGCTATTAAGAGAATTGTTGTTTGTATTGGAGTGTACAAACTTTTTTTTGAGGTGAAAGGTTGAATCAAATACATAAACTCCGCCGCCCCAGGTGCCAACCCAAAGATTGTTTTCGTGATCTTTGAATAAAGTGTTAGCTGAAATTTCAAATGTTGCGTCCTCGTTATTAACAATGCTGATGTGGCGAACCACCGTGGCGAGCCTGGTGTTAAATATATCAATGCCGCCCCGTTGATTTCCTAATGCCAGCAATCCGTTACCAATTTTTATAACGGAGATTATGTAGTTGTTGTTTACGGGGCTTTTGGTTGCTGGCTTATTTGTGTAATAAGTGTAACTATTGGTCCGCATATTAAAACGGTTAAGTCCGCCGCCATCAGTTCCCAGCCAAACATCCTGATTTTCATCTGCAACAATTGATAAAATAAACGGGTTGTTTAAACTTTTTGTGCTGCCGGGAAGTTGCATGCAACTCTCAAACTTTTTACCAGCTGCAGCAAGAAAGTTGGCACCGCCAGACCATGTACCTGCCCACATACTGCCGCTATTCTCTTTGTATAAACAGTACACGGAATTATTGCTTAAACTTTGTGGATCTGCTGCATCATTTACTGCCGCAGAAAACTGCATAGTTTGCCTGTTCAAGATACTGATGCCACCATTTTCCGTTCCAATCCAAAGGTTATTTTGCCAATCCTCCGCAAAGCACAAAACATCGTTATGGATAAGACTATTTTTATCAGATAATTTTTTTTTAAAAAATGTAAAAGATTTTGCTGCCTCGTTATACATGCCAATACCACTGCCAATAGTGCCAACCCACATTACGCCGTTGTGATCTTTATAGAGTGACCTTATCCAGTTTGTTTGCAGCCCGGCTGAAGTTGAGCTTCCTTTTTTGTAAATAGTAAACTGTTGCTTCTCCGGATCAAAAAGGTTCAGGCCATCTTTAGTAGCTAGCCACAACAGGCCATGGTTGTCGGCAACAATTCTGTAAATATGATCATTACTAAGGCTGTTTACCTGCCCCGGCTGATGGTAGAAATATTTAAAATTCCTGGTGATTCTGTTGAAGGAAAACAAGCCCTGGCTGCTAGCCAGCCAGATAGTGTTGTTTTTGCCGGGAAGCAAATCATTTACAATCACATCTTTACCCGGACTGTAATGAGTAAATTTTTCTGTTTTCGAATCAAATCTGTCAAGGCAACTTCCGGTGCCAAGCCAAAAAATACCAGCGCCTTCTTCTTTAATTTTTAACACAGCATTATTGCTGAGAGACGTGGAGTCTCCGGGCATGTTTTTATAAACCGGAAAACTATAACCATCATACTTATTAAGTCCTCCATCTGTAGCAAACCACATAAAACCATTCGCATCTTTAATAATGTCGTTCACATGGGCCTGGCTTAAACCCTGGAGGGTAGATAAATGCTTAAAACTAACATTATTTATTTGTGAAAAAACTGGAATACAAAATATCAGCAACGCCAGTAAATAATATAAACGGGGTTAATTCATAACTGAATGTAACACTGCAGTATTAATCAACCGGCTATCTTACAGACCGATGTCAGGGGTTAAAAATGTCAACTTTTATCAGGGATTCTTTTCAAATTATTTTGCCTGGTAATTTAAAATAGGGCACCAGTATTACTAAAACGGCTATGATAAAATTCTTATCGTTCCCGAAGTACAATTATAGGTATTTAAACAATGAATAATATTAAAATCTGAAATGATAATTGAAACTTTGATGTAGAAAAATAATTACAGCTTGCAGTCAGCAGGATAAGAATACTTTTACTACACAGGGATGTATAAAAATTCTACTCCTGCAAGGCTGCCTTTAAAAATTTTAATTCAATATTTGTAAACTAATGATTAACCAGGTGAAAGCATATAAAAATGACTCCTGAAAAATTTACTTTCAGCAGTACTCAGTTAAACAGGCAATTTCCTTTTTACATTCTGCTCAACAACGATCTTTCTATCGTTGCTGCAGGAATGTCGTTGGTTAAGTTGCTGGGGGAGTGTTGTGGAAGTTCATTTCGTCAATTCTTTTCTATTAAAAGGCCGGAATGCGAAATAGTAAATTTTGAGGTGCTGAAGGCCATGACCCACCAGCTTGTACTGATTGAAATTTTCAATGAATGCCGTAATACTTTAAAGGGAGAATTTGAATTTTTAGACGATACCTGCCAATTGTTTTTTACCGGTTCACTCTGGCTTAATTCGCTCCAGGATCTTAAAACTTCCACCCTAACCAATCATGATTTTGCGACCCACGATTCAATTGTAGATCTGCTTCATTTATTACAAATTCAGGAATTAATAAATGATGACTTAACAGAGTTACTGAATAAAGTGAACCAGCAAAAAAAAGATTTAAAAATTGCTGACCAGGAAAATAAAAAGATAGCAGCTTCGCTTGAAGAAAGCAACCAGCGTTTTGGCTATGTATCAAGGGCCACAGCAGATGCCATTTGGGATTGGGATATTGCGAAAGGAACTTTATACCGGGGTGAAGGATTCTTTAAATTATTCGGGCATAGCGGCGGAAGCAATGCAGAACGGATGGATTTTTGGAAGGAGCACATTCATCCTGAAGAATTTGACAACATTATCTTTAGCATTGACAATATCATAAGGAGCGATGCAGTTAACTGGGTGCATGAATACAGGTTTTTAAAAAGTGATGGCAGTTACGCATATGTGCTTGATAAGGGTTTTGTGCTAAGGGGGGAAGATAGTGAGCCGTTGAGAATGGTGGGTGCTATTCAAGATATTACAGAACGCAAGCAGGAGGAGATAAGGCTTAAACTGCTTGAATCAGTTATTACAAATGTGAATGAGGGTGTGTTAATAACACAGCAACTGTTTCCGGATGACGGAGCTATTGATAATGCTCCCGTAACCGCTTATGTAAACCAGGCTTTTTCCAAAATAACTGGTTACTCAAATGAAGAAGTTTTTGGCCTTACAGCGGAATACCTGCACGGGCCGGATACAGACCCTGAAACGGTGAAAAAAATTGCCGGAGCTGTGAGCCTTCAGCTACCATTTGAAACCAGTATTCTTAATTACCGCAAAAATGGAGAACCTTTCTGGATGGATATTTCCCTGCATCCGGTATTTGACAAGGTTGGCAATCTTTCACATTGGATATCAATTCACCGTGACATTACAGACCGAAAAAGAGCAGAGATTAACTTGAACGAAGCCTTGGTATCGATGCAAAAAAGCAATGATGACCTGGAGCAATTTGCTTACGTAGCTTCCCACGATTTGCAGGAACCACTTAGAATGGTAGCAAATTTTTTATCATTACTGGAAAAGAAATATGGCGACAGCCTGGATAGTAAGGGTATGGAATACATTCGTTATGCAGTTGATGGTGCCAAACGAATGCAGCAGCTTATTCTTGATTTGCTGGAATATTCCAGGGTAGGCCGGACAGAAGATAAACTGGAGGTTGTTAACCTGGAGGATTTAATGAAAGAAATTATTTCATTCTATGGCCACATCATAACTGAAAAGCAGGCAGCTGTAACTTATAATAGTTTGCCCTCATTGCGAATATTGAAGGCACCACTCCGGCAAGTATTTCAAAACCTGGTTAGCAATAGTTTAAAGTATACGAGTGAACTGGTACCACCCGTAATTAAAGTAACGGCAACGGAAAGGTACTATGACTGGGAGTTTGCATTCAGCGATAATGGCATTGGCATTGAGCCGCATCATTTTGAAAGAATATTTATTATTTTTCAACGCCTGCATACCAAACAAGAATTTTCCGGTACCGGTATAGGCCTGGCCATTACAAAAAAAATTGTCGAAAATCTCGGTGGTACAATCCGCCTCGAGTCTGAGTTTGGAAAAGGAACAACCTTCTTTTTATCTATTCTTAAAAAAATAAAAGAGCACCTTTAACTTCGTTTAATTACTTGTAAGTGTAAGCCAGTTTTACAGCTTCAAATGCATTTACAATTCCTCCGCTTTTACAAAGGTCTGCCAGCTTTACTTTTTTATCCGTACCGGGAAGTAAGGTTGTACCAGCTGGCTTTACAACAGATAGTTCAATAATCTTTTTTACCTGCACTGCTGTTAGTTTTGGAAAGTAGCTTCTTAGCAATGCTGCAACTCCGGTTACAACTGGCGAGGCCATGCTGGTGCCGTCAAGACTCATATATTTATTGTTGAAAGGTACGGTTGAATAGATGGCAGCACCCGGTGAAAATACATCTACCAGTCCGGCTCCGTAATTGCTAAAAGAAGTTGCGTTGCCATTGCAGTCAGAGGCTCCAACCGTTATCCAGTTTGATGCCAATGAATCTGTAAACAGGTATTTAGGATTAGGAAAGTTATCAAAGTTGCTAATGTCTCTTTTGCTGTTACCTGCTGCCTGAACCAATAATACATCTTTGCTTGCGGCATACTTCACGGCGTCATCAATCATCTTTTTATCAGGGCTCAGGCTTTTGCCAAAACTCATATTGATAACCTTTGCTCCGTTATCAACAGCATATCGTAAACCAATGGCAATATCCTTGTCATATTCATCGCCTTCCGGTGTTGTTCTAACGGCCATCAGCTGTACATTATCCGAAATACCATCCATGCCTAATTTGTTGTTGCGAACGGCGCCAATAATTCCAGCTACATGGGTGCCATGCATTGTTTCTCCGGCAGCAATTTCATTGTTGCCGTAAAAGGCTGTACTGGTATTGGTTTCATCATCGCCGGTTATATCCTTCCTGGTGGTTTGCGGCGGCACTTTATCGCCACTGGCTTTTGCTTCTTCGCCAGACAGGTAGGCCCTGATTTCAGACACAACAAAATCATTTTTTACATCAGGCAATTCAAACTGCCCGAACACATCTTTCAAAAAATCTTGTATTGCTTTTTGCTGATCTCCTTTTGCCTTAAAAGTTTTTAGATCGGCTGCACTGTAAACAATTTTAGCATCCAATATTTTAAATATGCTGTCGCAGAAAATTACCGACTGTACATATTGCCTGATGGTATCCAGCTTTGCCGCTGATGGTCCTCGTCCCACAACACCGCTGCTGGCTTTTTGCCACGAGGCATAAGCATATTTTTGGGCTTGTGAAAGTGTGGCGGTGTCAATAGCTTTTCCATCAAAATCTTTTTTATACCTCCAGTAAACCCTTATCCATTCGCTGCTGTTGCTCATCACATTCCGGCCATCTGCATTACCCAAAAAGTTCCAGCCATGCACATCATCAGCATAACCATTATTGTCATCATCCTTGTTGTTGCCGGGTACTTCTTTTTTGTTCACCCACAAATTTGCAATCAGGTCTTCATGAGTTGTATCAATGCCACTGTCTAAAATTCCAACAATTATAGTGACTGGTTGCAGTTTCTTTTCTTTTAAAAAATCGTAAGCTTTACCCAGGCTGATGCCATAAAAACTATCTTGCTGAAAATCTTTTAAATGCCAGCCAGGCCCGGCCTTTTTCTGGCCAAAGGAAAGCAGGTAAAAAAATAAAATACAGTAAGACAGCAGAATTTTTTTCATCAGCAATAATATAAAAAAATGATTATTGTTTGAACAGTGTTTTACCAAAAGGAGTTAGTTTAACAGATTTGTTACCACTTCAATTAAATAACTGGCAACATGCCTTGCGGTACAAAAAATAAAGCAATCAAATTAATTTATGATGTTAAAGCCGGCAGATAATTATTTTTTGAGGCAGGATGAACCCAATAAAAGTTGCCTGTTGTTTTTGCGGGACTATATTATGAGCAGGCATGAGTATGTAACTGAAGTTTGGAGTTATAGTATGCCTTTTTACTGTTTAAAAGGGAAAAGATTTTGTTATTTGTGGGTACACAAAAAATATCACATGCCTTACCTTGGCATTGTGGAAGGCAGGCTTGTACAGGATGCTGATCTTATCTCAGAAAAGCGAAGCAGGATGAAAATATTAATGGTCGATCCAGTTGTTGATGTTCCGGTCAAAAAAATCCGCAATATTTTGGAACAGGCAATTGCATTGTGTGCTGCTCCATAATAATCAGTCATACCTATTTAAATAGCATTAAATAATATATTAAGCAGGTCTTTCATTTTTTTGATTACTTAATTTTAACCCGTAATTTAACATCGTTAAAATGATTGTCTTTTTTACAATTATTCGCCATATAAAATTACTTAACCATTCACCGCTTAAATTTTAACTTGTATGCCATCCCGTAGAAGATTTTTACACCAATCAGGTTTAATGCTCGGTGCAGCCGCATTGCTGCCAGCTTTTGAAAATAGTGCCTTTGGTTTTGTTAAACAACGCCTTGCCCCAAGTGACCAGCTTAATGTTGGCGTTATTGGAATCAGCGGCATGGGCTGGGCCGATACAATGGCAGCCATAAAAGTGCCGGGTGTAAATCTTGTGGCTATTTGCGACATTGATAGAAATGCTATTGATAAGCGCCTTGCTGAACTCACTCCGTTAAAAGTTGATGCCAGTAAAATAAAAATTTACGGTGATTACCGTAAAATGCTGGAACAGAAGGATATTGATGTAGTAATAGTGGGCACCCCGGATCACTGGCATGCACTAATGATGATACACGCCTGCCAGGCTGGTAAAGATGTTTATTGTGAGAAGCCGGTTGGTAATTCAATAATAGAATGTAACCGAATGGTGGAGGCTCAGCAACGCTACAATAAAGTAGTGCAGGCCGGCCAGTGGCAACGCAGCCAGCAGCATTTTAAAGATGCAGTTGATTTTGTGCAGAGCGGCCAGTTGGGTAATATCCGCACAGTTAAAGTTTGGTGTTACCAGGGCTGGATGAAACCCGGACCTGTTGTGCCGGACAGTGCGCCACCTGCCGGCGTAGATTATACAAGCTGGCTTGGCCCTGCACCCACAAGGCCATTTAATGCCAGCCGGTTTCATTTTAACTTCCGCTGGTTTTGGGACTATGCCGGCGGGCTTATGACTGACTGGGGTGTTCACCTGCTGGATTATGCGTTGATTGGAATGAAGGCTGATCTTCCTATCAGCATCGTTGGCCTTGGAGGAAAGTTTGCCTACCCGGATTTGTATGAGGAAACACCTGACACCCTTACAACTTTGTATGAGTTTGATAAATTTAATATGGTTTGGGATAGTGCCATGGGAATAGACAATGGCTCGTACGGAAGGGATCACGGAATTGCCTATATTGGCAACAACGGAACTTTAATATTAAACCGCGGCGGCTGGGAAGTTATTGAAGAAAGGCAAAGCAAAAATAAAGTGGTGGTGCCTTTTGCCAAACCAAGCGACAACGGACTTGAAAAGCACTGGCAGAATTTTGTTGGGGTTGTTAAGTCCCGTAACATGGCCGATCTGCATTGCTCCATACAGGCCGGAGCACATGTTGCCACCGTTGCTCAAATGGGTAATATTTCTTTCCGAAGCGGTCAAAAATTATTGTGGGACAGAAATAAGGCAGCGTTTACAGATGAAGCCATTAATAAAAAATACTTGCTGAAAGAATATCACAACGGGTACGAATTACCGAAAATATAAGTGGTAATCAAACCAGATTTTTAAAAGAGGCCGGTCATCAAAAGATGACCGGTTTATTTTTACACGGCATATTAACTGAATGGCTATATTTAAATCGAAAATATTTCGTTACAGCACATATTCCCGATAAACCTTTTACAGTAAAGCATCATTAATGAAAGTAATCGCTGGTCTTATTGTATTGATTTTTTTATTTCAATCCTGCATAGAATATCCAAAGGATATTATTACCGAAACAATTACCAGCGAAAAATTGCAGGTTGATCTGGCCGTGCTAAAGAACGTCCTTGTTTCAACCCATGCCGGCATCTATGCCTATAATACAAAACAAGAAATTAACGGCTTGTTTGATAGCGTTTCCAAAACTATCACCGGGCCTTTAACCACTGCAGCTTTCTATAATAAAGTGGATTGCATAATAGACAGGATAGGGTGCGTTCACAGCAATACGGTGTTGCCCGAGGAGTTGTATGACAGTATAAGTGTGAAAAAAATGTTTATGGGATTTCCAGTGATAGCAATAAATAACAGGCTTTATCTTAATTCCAATATTTACGATATACCGCTGGGTGCAGAGATCACCGCTATAAACAATTGGTCAGCCCAGGAGATCATTTCAAAATTGAGTACCTACAACCATGTTGACGGATTCAGATCAAATAAAAGCAACCTGATCAGCAGTAATGATTTTGCGTTTGATTACTACCTGGCTTATGGAGCAGCCAATTCATTTCTTATCAGGTATATTCCAGATAGTGGCCAGGAAAAATCAGTAACTTACCGGCCGGAAAAACTGAAAACGATTTATAAAGATCTTGATGGCGATACTTACTTTTCTTACCCCACGGATGCCCCTTACGATCTCGAAATAATTGATGATAAAAGTACAGCGGTGTTATCTGTCCGAACTTTTTATTTTACCACTTACGCTACCAGGCAGGCTTTCAGCCATTTTGTGAGAAATAGCTTCAGGTTCATCAGGCAATTAAAAATTAAAAATCTTGTAATAGACTGCCGTAACAATGGTGGTGGCTTTTACTCCTCCACTTATGATCTGCTATCTTACCTGGTGCCTGAAAAATTGCCGGAATATGACAGTGCCATCAAAAGATATGACAAGCTTCCTTACAGGGAATATGTTGCGGCTGCAGATACCGCCGATATTGAGAGGGAAGATTCCCTCTGCAAAACATTCACCAAGCTAAGAGCCGGATTATTTACGGAGAAAGATGAGGAAATTACGAAATGGATGCCTGATGAATTTCTTTTTAAAGGCAGGCTTTTTTTAATCATTGATGGCCATGTTGCTTCGGCGGCTTCTACACTGGCATCTGTGCTGAAAGATAAAACAAAAATCTATACTCTTGGAGAAGAAACAAACGGCAGTAGTGCGGTGCATAATTCGGGTGCCATAACCTATGAACTTCCTAATTCACATTTAAAGATTGATGTACCAACGAAAAGGTATTATCAGCCGGTAAAAAATCAAAAAGGTGATGCCGGTGTAAAGCCAGATAAATACATTCCACTAACCATCAGAGACGTAATTGATAACTACGACAGGCCTTTACACTTTGTTTTGGATAGCCTGGTAAATAAATAAAAGCCTTTACTTATTTACAAAATATCAACATCGGTTTATCAGATATATCTTTTCCTGATTCAATTTCAATAATTAACTGGCAGATTTATTATAAAATTTTGTTTAATCGCAGCCCTGTGGAAAATAATATTATTTTTTTTATACCGCATTTGCGAAATTGAATATTATTAAGATTTAGCATTGACAGAAAACACCGAAATACAAGCCCTGCTGCAACTGATAGATGATCCCGATGAGGATGTTTACGCAACTGTAAGCGATAAGCTTATTTCTTTTGGAAAAGAAATAATTCCAAACCTGGAAAATTTATGGGAGCATACCGTTAACCAGGATGTGCAGGAAAGGATTGAACTGATGATCCATCAGCTGCACTTCAGGGAACTGACTGCGGATTTTATTGAGTGGCGGGATACCAACGGAAGCTTGCTGGATGGCGCTTTGCTGATTGCCCGTTTTCATTACCCCGAGATACAACGCAACCAGGTAGAAAAGGAACTTGAAAAATTGCGCCGCAACATCTGGCTCGAGCTTAATAATTACCTCACAGCATTGGAGCAGGTAAATGTGGTGAACAGCATCCTGTATAATTATTACAAACAGAAAGGAGTAGAAATCGCTTACAACCGGCCGGAAGATTTTTTTATCAATAAAATTCTTGACACAAAAAAAGGCAACGCCATCAGCAATGGCATATTGTACCTTATTCTTTGTGAAATGCTTGATCTTTCCGTAAGTGCCATCAATATTCCGCGGCAATTCCTGCTGGCTTACGTTGATGCACAACATGCGTTGATTCACCCACATGCACATAACTCAGAAAAAATAAAATTTTATATCGATCCTTTAAACGGGCAGATCTATTCGCATAAAGATGTAGAGAATTATTTTAAACGCATCTCTGTTCCACCCACCACATCCTACTTCAGGGAGCTGAGTAAAAAACGCATCATCCAATTTTTACTGGAAGAGTTGAGTAAATGTTTTGAAGACGACCTCAACAGGTACAAAATGGAAGAGTTGCTTTCGCTTGCCAAATTACTTGATGAATGATTTACCACGTTGTAAAAAAAAAGCCTGGTCAGCAGCTTTAACAACAGGCTTTTATGAAGCAGCTTCACTCGCCGCTGAGGGATTTATACATTTAAGCCGGGAAGGGCAGGTGAGGGGCGTGCTGGAGCGCTACTACAAAAATCAGCAGAATCTTTTGTTACTGCATGTGGATGAGGCAAGGCTTACACATGAATTGAAATACGAAATGTCTCCATCAATCAACGAATTATTTCCACACCTTTTTGGCGTTTTAAATCTGGATGCAGTGGTGGAGGTAACAGCGATTTAAAAGTTGTATTCAAAAAAGAAATCCTGCGTTTTTATCCAGCCATTTTTTTCATACACAGATTGTGCTTTGTAATTATCATAAGCCGTCTGCAACAACATAAAGGCTGCACCGGTTTCAGCGCCGAATTGCTTGGCTTGCTGCAGCAAAGCCTCTGCCACGCCCTGTTTACGGGATTGCTCCGCTACAAAAAGATCGTTCAGCAACCAGGCTGGCTTTAGCGAAACCGACGAAAAGATCGGGTACAATTGTACAAAGCCAACCGCCTCACCATGCATTATTGCCACATAGATAACGGACTCATCTTTACTAACCCGCTGCTCCAAAAAATCGAAGGCTGCTTTAAGATCAGACCGCTGCTGGTAAAACACCCGGTATGCATCAAAAAGCAACGCCACAAGCGCCACATCATCTTTCGTAACTCTCTTAATATCCAAAATCATAATAGTTGTTTAATTAATCAATAATACTTTATTTCGATTACATAAAAAAGTAACCATGATTAACCGGGAAGATTTTGAAAAAATTGAAATGAGGGCTGGTACCATTTTAACAGCCAGCATTTTTAAAGGTGCCCGTAAACCAGCTTACCAGCTCACAATCGATTTCGGCCCTGCCGGAATAAAAAAATCATCTGCACAGATAACTGCTTTATATTCAGTTGATGAATTGCCCGGTAAACAGGTTGTCGCTGTGGTAAACTTCCCCCCAAAACAAATAGCAAACTTTTTTAGTGAATGCCTTGTGCCGGGCATTTATAACGCAGATAATAATGTGGTATTGTTAATGCCGGACAGGCCTGTGCAAAACGGTGGCAAAGCAGGTTAGGTTTTGAAGGTATGCACGTGACTTTTTTTATTGATTGATTTGCAATGTTCCTTTAATAACCAGGTTTTTGCCGGGGGCTACTGTTATTTTTTTGCCGGTCAAAACGGTGTAAGGAATATCAAGCACACATGCTCCCGATGCTACCGGATCAATATAAATGCTGCTGTTCATGGGCAATAAAGCCGGCGGCGGATCGCTATTTTTCCAGTTGGAATTGTCAGACCAGTTACCGTTTCCAGTAAAAATATATTGCTTTACAAAGTTGCTAACGTAAGGGCCGATGTTGAAAGTTCTCAATTTTTGATAAACTGTTAAAGTGAATCCTGCAAAACTATAACTAAACTTTTCATTGCTGATATAACCTGTACTGTCGTCTTTAAAGGTAATGCCTTCGCCCTGGCCCATAACAGCAGCATTTGGTAAAGTAAGCTGCCGCTTATTGCCATTAAAAAATGCGCCGTTGCTATAAGCACTCAGCAGTTCTATAAAATGATTTCCTGCCCCGGTTTTCTGGTAGCCATACAACGCAATAATATCCTGCCCGGTTGGTTTATCTGCAGCAGTAACAAGAAAACCAGTTGCCAGTGTTTCTTTTGGAGACAGGCTATAAGTACCAGCTGCGGTTGAAGGAATTATATAATGTGTGCAAGTTTGATTAACCCAGTTTTTAGAAAAAAGGTGAATCTGTCCACTGTCCACAATCATCGCTTCACAATCGTATTGAGCTGTATTTAACGCAACAGGTGCCGGCGGCTGAAGTTGATCAGCGTATGAAAAATTGATGGTCTGGATCATTGAGAAAGGTATCGTTACTACCGGGTTACCGGCCTGCGGTGGTATACTGGCAACCGGAAATTTATATATTTTTAAGTCAGTCCTTGCGCCATCGAGGTTGTTGCCAAAATCTCCAATGTATAAGAAAGTGCCATCAAAAGCAATGTCCTCCCAATCTGTATTAGTGGCGCCGCCGAGGTAAACTCTTTGTAAGATCTTGTTAGAAAGCGTATCTATTTTGTAGATGGCCGCCTCGCCGCCCCGGTCATTAAAAGTCCAGAGGTTGCCATCAGCCATCTGTAACCCACTTGATTCATTCAGTGTATCATTGATCGGATCTACTTTTACCGGCGGAGTATAGGAAGTACCATTATAAGTGCAGCTGCCGTTATTTACTGTAGCTGCAGCATTATAGTTATTTGCCATCGGATCGGTGCAACCCACCAGTTGTGCTTTCAGCCGAAGGCTAAAAAAAAGAGGAAAAATCATTAAAAGAAACTTGCAGGTATAACTTATGTGGTAGCTCAATTAATTGCCGGTTTGTTCATTATTAATAACGGCAGCTAACGGGTTAAATTATACTTCCGTGAAATTAGCCGGTCATCTTAGCAATAATAAATTGCCTTTTTTAAACTGTTCCCGGCAGAAATTTTTAGCCTTTATCATGTACACAAAGTTGCCTGGGTTTTGCGGCTTTCCTTTAAAAGTACCATCCCAGCAATCATCCGGATTTCTCGTGAAAAATACCAACTCTCCATACCTGTTGTAAACAGACATCGCAAATTCAGTAAACCTTCCCTGGTATTTTATTTTCCAGCATTCATTTAACAAATCGCCGTTTGGCGAAAAAGCACCCGGAACAAACAGGTTAGCACTACCTGTTTTATTAACGAAAACAGTGATTGTATCAGCGGCTGAGCAGGCTGTTGCCACATCGGTTCCTGTTACTTTGTAAAGTATGGTATTCTCAGGCGAAGCCAACGGATTAGCATCTGTGGAACTACTAAGACTGGCAGCAGGTGACCAGGTGTATTGGGTAGCACCAGTTGCAATTAGCCGGGTGCTTATCACTGCACAATCCACATCATTTGCCTTTGCAGCTTTTACAGGCGGTAATGGAAAAACTGTAATAGTTGTAGTGAGCGTGTCAGTAAAGTTGCAGGTGTTTTCTTTGATGATCACGCTATAAACTGTTGTACTGTTCCCGACTGTAACAGGGGTTGAGATGCCTGCATTTGACACAAGTGATGAAGGGCTCCAGCTATAACTGTTTCCCCCGGACGCATTTAGTTGAACAGGGGAATTGAAACAGGTGCTGTCATTTGGAGAAACACTGAAAACAGGATCTGCTTTCACGGTTATTTTTACAGAATCCTGTGCGGTGCAATTGTTGGCCGCAGTTACAATCACTTTATAAATTTGTGTTGATAAAATAATTGCAATTGGATTTTGCACAGCAGGGTTGCTGAGCCCTGTAGCTGGTAACCATTGATATTTTACACCGCCACCTGCTGTCAATTGCACAGGAATACTTTTGCAGATTGAGGTATCTGCGGTTAGTGTAACAATGGGCAAAGGCCTGGTAAATACTGTGACGGAATCATTGCTGCTGCAACCAAAAGCATCTGTGCCTTTTACAATGTATTCAGTAGTATCAGCCGGTGTTGCAATGGGGTTGTTAATAGCAGCATTGTTAAGCGAAGCTGACGGCGACCAGCTGTAAGTTAATCCTCCCGATCCCAACAGTTGTATGGTTGTGCTGGCGCAGATGATTGTGTCATTACCGGCTTTCACCACCGGAAGTTGCCGGGTAAAAATATTAAGTGTGTCAAACGCAATACAGCCAGCCAGGCTTGCTCCTTTTACAATATATTGAGCCGTGTCCGTGGGAGTAATTACCGGATTGCTGATGGTAGTGTTGCTCACACCCGCAGCAGGCGACCAACTGTAGCTTGCTGCACCCGATGTGGCTACCGGCAGGCTGTTACCCAGGCAGATGGCAATATCTGCAATTGTTTTTACAAGCGGTAAAGGATTTACTGTAACTGTCACAGTATCTGATTTTTTACAGCCATTAATACCGGTACCAGTTACAATATATTTTGTTGTACCTGCGGGAGCAGCAACGGGATTAAAGATGCCGGTATTATTAAGGCCGGTTGCAGGTGACCATGAATAAGTTGTTCCTCCTGTGGCGGTTAGCTGCACACTGGCTCCTTTGCAAAAGGCAGTATCGGGATTGGTTGTGATAACAGGATTTGGTTTGATATTGATGATCACAGAATCTAAAGCCGAGCATCCAAAGGCTGAAATGCCTTTTACAACAAACTGCGTTGTACCTGATACTGTTGCTATGGGATTGGCGATAGCAGCATTACTTAAACCTGCCGCAGGTAACCAGGAATAAGTTAAAGCCCCGCTGGCGGCCAGTTGAGCACCGGATCCTTCGCATACCAATGTATCGTTGCCAGCTTTTACTGCTGGCTTATCTATCGAGATTTTTACACTGTCCTGTTTAATGATTACTGCGGAAAAAGAAATATCATCCAGCGCAAAATCATTTCCCTGCACAAAAGTGTTTTTGTTTACAATTGATATAGTTGCTGTTGTATTGCTTCCTGAATTCCAGGTGGTGAAAAACCTGTCCCAGGTACAAGTAGGCAAGGAGGCCGTAATCTGGCTGCCAACATCTTTACCATTGATTGAAAAAGATAATTGCGCCGGGTTTGGGGGATACAGGGCTTGTACCCAGGTCGCAAAAGCATAATTAGTATTGGGAACTACCGCTACCGTTTGTTTCCACACATTTACGTCTGGCACCGGTGAACCATTTACCAACAACATATTTCCGTTAGCACCCGTATGGTCGGAGCAAGGGCTCAATCCGCCATTCCAGCTTTGTGGAGCAGTCCCTACAAAATATTCTCCCTCGGTGGTATTGTTGGCTGCAAAATTATATTCAGAGGTAAAGCCAGTGTTTCCGGAGTTGAAATTTCCATTTGTAATAAGATTATTGCCGGGTATTTCAGCTGTAAAATAATAGGTGATTGGAACAGTTGTATTGTTGTTGGCGTTGCAGATAAAGGATCATCAAGGCTTGTAACCGGCGTCCAGCAAAAACTTAGTGATGGCGCTGTTAGTAATTTTTTTACAGCACCAAAGCAGATAGTGGTGTCTTTTGTAAGAATTATATCGTCCGGAATAATATTTACGGGAATTACTTTTACAACCGTGTCTGTGCAGTTTCCATTTTGAACACTGTATTTTACTGTGTAGTTGCCGCTGGTTGCGTAAGTATGTGAAGGATCACTATTGCCAGCGCTGGCTCCATCACCAAATAACCACACCGGATTTACCGCAGAAGCACCAACATTAAAAAATTGTACAGTTAGTGGATTGCAGGGATTTTGGCTGTAGGAGAAATCAAAGTTGCAATTATTTTCCTCTGTGATAATACATGAGTCTTTTACAAGTATGCAGTTAGGATTAGTTTGATTTACAGTTGCCGATCCTCCCAAAGTGCCATCATAAGCTGAATTACCTTGTTTGTTTTTAAGGTCATCAAAAGTATAATAAGCAATTAGACCCGGCTGGCTTGCAGGATTTGGGAGGGGAGTGCTGATGAAGGTATTTATTTCCACCTGGCTTCGGGCAATATTCCAAATTTTCACCTCATCAATAAAACCTATAAAATTTGTATTATAAGTTTGGGGCTCATACCAGCCGATACGTGTTTTCCAATTATTTTGAACTAAATTTCCGGTTGCAGCTACCTGGCTCATTAAAAATCCATTCCGATAGAATTTTAGCGTGGCTCCGTCATACACCATGGCAACATGTTAGGTTTTGTTAAGTTCAATTTCACAAATATCAGGTGTTCTAAAGTAACCATTGGAAGTTGTTATCTCAGCATCATGAGGACGTAGTAAATAATTGGCATCTGCAGGTGTATTATGTTTTGAAACTAAATCACCGGCATATAATATTCCACCAGTGTATGGCGTGGTTCTGTTAAAAGTCGCCTCCACAGTTATTTTGTCACCAGGAATATCAATCTTTCCCACATCTGCGAAAGATGGCGTAGATGGCGTATTCAGCCAACCCTGACAAGCTGTTGGAACAACACTGCAAGAATCTAAAATTAAATTACAATTTGGATTTGACTGGTTTATAGTTGCAGAACCAATCAGTATTCCATTAAAAGTGGTGTTACCCTGTTTATTCAGTAAATTGTCAAAAGTATAGTAACCCTTTAAACCAACTTGTGTACCCGGGGTTGGCAAAGAATTAGTCATGTTTGCCATTATCTGAGTCTGTGTTCTGGCGACATTCCAAATACGTACTTCATTTGTGTAACCAATAAACTGTGTAGTGAAAGCAGAGGGTTCGTACAGTCCAATTCTTGTCTTCCAATTATTCTGAATCAGATCACCCGTGGCATTTACCTGGCTCATTAAAAGTCCATCCCGATAAAATTTTAGTGTACTGCCGTCATAAACCAAAGCTACGTGATAGGTTTTGTTTAGCTGTATATCGCAAATGTCAGGCGTTGCGAAAAAGCCGTTGGTTGTTGTTATATACGCATGATTGGGTCTTAGTAAATAATTTACATCAGAAAAATCATTATGTTTTGAAACCACATCTCCTTCAGTGTTGTTGCCGCCACCGGGTAAATATGGCTGTGTCCTGTTAATTAGAGCTTCAACAGTTATTTTATTACCAGTGATATTTAAACCGGTAATACTTACAGATGAATTGTTGGAGGGTGTATAAAGCCAGTTATTGCAGGTTTGGGCTTTAGAAATATTTATAATAAAAGAAAGAAAAATAGAAATTATTATTCTGCAGTATTTATGGATGTTTAATTCTACTTTGACAAGTCATGTTGAATTATTTTGATTTTGCGTACTGCTTCTTTGCTGATGGCGTATGCTTATTTGTTCCATGATCTCTTTTTTAGTTGTTCCTTTTTGGGCGTATGTATTCAGTATCATTTCCCTCACATCATAAGCACTCAGTAATGGCAACTTATCTTTTAGTAACATCTTCTCACTTAGTATAAATTGGAGTGCCATCATTACCATTGCCATATGGTGGTGCCATGCCAGCCAGCCTCTTACCTGGTACTGGCTCATGCCTGCTTCCTGCTTGGCTTCCTGAAAAGAGCGTTCTACAAAGTAGCGTTGAGACTGCATATGAACGAGTTCCTCTGTGGTGCATTCTCCATCAAAAGCATTGCTGATGGCGTATTTGTATTCACAGATGCCATCTTTGTTTTCTGTTATCCTCAACACCAGTTTGCGTTCCATATAATTGGATGATTCGCCATCCCACAGATATACTTTTTGACTATAGCCCAGGCAGTTTAAATCGCCTTTGCCTGTTTGGCGAAGCCGTATTTTTTGCCAGGCCCCGCTGGATATATTCTTTGCAAACTGCCTTACTTCAATGGCATTGCCTGTTGCTTTATAACGACTGGGGGTACGGCCTGCAGCGCCTGTTTTTTCAGGTATGGCTATTACCGGAGGTTCGGTGTATATGTGTTGATCGCTATGGATATCAAGTACAAAAAGTATCCCCATTTTATCCAGCTCCTGCTGAAAGTAGTAACTGTTTCCATACAGCCCGTCGGCACCTACATAATGAAACCAGGTACCCAGCTCTTTTTGATGCCGTACAATGTCTAAGGCCAGTTCTATCTTGGTTTTACAAACCCTGCTTTCGCCAGCCGGCACCGGGGGTACACCTGCTTTTTT
The DNA here is from genome assembly GCA_965247025.1 of Ferruginibacter sp. GTDB lineage: Bacteria > Bacteroidota > Bacteroidia > Chitinophagales > Chitinophagaceae > Ferruginibacter. The sequence goes on from OZ252000.1 coordinate 647,480, forward strand.
GCACCTTGCTTCATTGGATGTCCATTCATCTGGCAAGTACAGGGCTGTGTCTATGAGGCCGTAATATTTTTCTGCACTCAACGCCCCGTATACTGCTACCTGGCAGTTATCGACCTTGCCAATAGTGCCGCAATACTGGCGGGCAACGCCTACTGATTCTTTTCCCTTCTTACGATGGGCACTTTCATCTATTAAAAGCCCTACTCGCTGGTGACCTGCAAATAGCTGGCTGCTATCGGAAGCTACCTTATCAAAGGCTGCCCTGGCATCCCAGGGTGATTCACTGATGAAATGTTGTATCTGGTAATAATCGCTCTCCGGTACACGCTCTACCATACGTTCTATATTTCGTTTCTGTCCTTGAAAAAGGCCTTTAAGATATTGAGTGGCATGCTGTAGTTTATCATGTGTGCCAGCTTTGAAAATAAGTTTTAACGACCTGAGATACTTCTTAAGCCGGGATACTTCGGCAGGTAACGGCGTGATTCGCTCATGGTCTATATTTAGAGGTGATAATTACATGAACACAAGTTCTGAAATTTTTACTTTCACAACAAATACTATTTTTGAGTTGTCAAAGTAGAATTAATAAACTCATATTTTATTAATGCTTACAAATATAAGTTTGCAACTTATCATTGTATCAATAAATATAAACCTGATTTATTTACCTTTTTTTTAAATAAATTCTTTGTCATCATGTTTTGTTGAATTTAACATATATAATTGTGAAAAAAAGTAACTATTAATTAAACATAAATTTAAATTTCTTTAAATGAATACATTTCAAATGAAAATCTCTTGCTTCTTTCTTCTTATATCATTTTTTTCTTCAAAAATTGAAGGTCAGCAACTACCTGATTATTTACCCAAAGTTGGTCTTGTTGGATGGGTGGCCGTTTACTGGTAATACAAATGATAGCAGTGGTAAAGGAAACAATGGAAATACAGTTAGTACAACGTTGACTGCAGATAGATTTGGGAACTTCAATGCTGCTTATAATTTTAATGGATCAACCAGTCGCATAGAAGTGCCGGACGCTCCAAGTTTGAGGTGCAGGAAAATTACTATGAGTGCCTGGATAAAAAGTACAGGATCAATAGCTGGCCAAATAATTTATAAATCAGATTTGAGCGCAGAGGGAGAAGCTTATTCATTACATTCCGGACCCTTCGCAGGTGTTAAAATCAACAGTAATTGTATTCCAGCTACTGGCTGGAATACTTCAAGTTACGATCAGCCTGTTAGTTTGGGTACATGGGAACATCTGGTTGCTACCTACGATGGAATAGCTCTGAAAATTTACAGAAATGGAGTTTATGAAAAACAAACCGATATTACCGGATTGATTGATAGTTGTATAGATGGCGGAGTAAGGTTTGGGTTTAGCCACCTTAGATACGCTGCAAGCACAGGATATCCTTTCACCGGAATTATTGATGATATCGGAATCTGGAATAGAGCCCTTAACGATAACGAGATATCTGAACTGTATAATGCATCTTCAAGCACCAAAGGAAATGTGGGAATTAATATTGTTAATCCTAAAAGAAATTTACATGTAAATGATGTTTTGAGGTTAGAACTGAGGAGTTTTGCGCCACCTTCTCCTTCTATGGGTGATATCTACTTCGACAGCAGTTTAAAAAAACTAAGAGTTTTTGATGGTACAACATGGCAAAATTGTTGGTAAAAATTATATCTGGCAACTGTATTTAAAAATTATTACCGGATATTTTCATACTGTATATGTGATATTAATGTTCAGTTACATGAAATTAATATATCTATTTTTGCGTCCAAAATATGCTGAATGAAAGTTGTAATTTTTGCAGGAGGGCTTGGAACAAGAATTTCGGAAGAAACGGATGTGAGGCCAAAACCCATGGTGGAGATTGGTGGTAAGCCGGTACTCTGGCATATCATGAAAATTTACAGCCATTTTGGCTACAATGATTTTGTAGTGTGTCTTGGTTATAAGGGCTATATCATAAAGGAATACTTTATGAATTACTTTTTGCACAACGCCGATATTACGGTTGATCTCGCCAGCAATAAAATGGAAGTTCATGGAGCTAATTCAGAAGCGTTTAAAGTAACGCTGGTGGAAACGGGCCCCAACACAAAAACTGCAGGCCGTTTGCAACAGGTAAAAAAATATGTAGGTGAAGAGGATTTTATGCTTACGTACGGTGATGGAGTAGGCGATGTTAATATTAAAGCATTGGTGGAGCATCATAAAAAAAGTAATAAAATTGTCACGGTTACTGCAGTGCAAATGGATGCCAGATTTGGTGGCATGGATTTGAATGAAGCAGGGGCAGTAACTTCTTTCAGGGAAAAAGCAAAGGACGAAAGCAAATGGATCAATGGTGGTTTTTTTGTGTTGAAGCCTGAAGTGTTTAAATACCTGGAAGCAGATATGAATGATATGATGTGGGAGGACGAACCATTGGAAAAATTGGCGGAAGACGGTCAGTTGTCTGCTTACCGCCATACAGGTTTCTGGAAACCAATGGACGCATTGAGAGATAAAATTGAACTGGAACAACTTTGGCAAACAGGCAAAGCAAAATGGAAAACCTGGTAATGAAAGAGCATTTCTCCAACTACTATAAAGGCAAAAAAGTTTTTGTAACAGGCCACACTGGTTTTAAAGGTGCATGGTTTATTACATGGCTGTATTTATTAGGTGCAGATGTAAAAGGTTATGCTTTAGCGGCGGAAGATGAAAATGGTTTGTTCAATATTGTAAAGGATAAATTTTCTTTTGAGCATGTTATTGGTGATATAAGAAATAAGGAACTGGTGGAAAAAGAGATAATCAGTTTTCAACCTGATTTTATTTTTCATTTAGCCGCACAGGCATTGGTAAGAAAGAGTTATCAAATTCCATCAGAAACATTTGAAGTAAATGCGGTAGGAACAGCTAATGTGTTGGAGGCAGTAAATAAATTAGAAAAGAAATGCACTGTTGTAGTTATCACTACTGATAAAGTGTATGAAAATATTGAGGCTGATTATTTATACAAAGAGGATGACAGGCTCGGTGGATACGACCCTTACAGTGCCAGCAAAGCAGCGACAGAAATTGTGATCAGTTCGTTCCGCAATTCTTTTTTTAATATCAAAGATTACAGCAAACATCAAAAGGTAATCATCAGCGCAAGGGCTGGTAATGTAATTGGTGGTGGCGACTGGAGTAAAGACAGGATAATTCCAGATATTGTAAGAGCATTGCAAAGTGGCGAAAAGATTTTTGTTAGAAACCCTCATGCAGTGCGTCCATGGCAGCATGTGCTGGAGCCATTGGGTGGTTATTTGTTAGTTGGTAAGTTAACAGATAAAGATGCGGTGGCTTTTTCCGGTGCTTATAATTTTGGTCCATTAGCTAATGACCATGTGCCGGTAAAAGAATTAGTAGAAACTGCTATTAATTGTTGGGGAAGTGGTGACTGGATCGATGGATATGATGCCTCACAACCGCATGAAGCCGGCTTGTTGAAATTATCTATCGAAAAAGCAATAAAGGTTTTAGGATGGCAGCCAAAACTAAACAGTAAGGAAGCAATTGAATGGACAATTGACTGGTATAAACAATCCCTTGCTGAAGTGTATGATTTTACATTGCAGCAGATAAATAATTACCAGCAATGACGTTTACTGAAACAGCACTCAAAGGAAACTATATCATTTCATTGAAGCCGTTTAGTGATGAACGTGGCTGGTTTGCAAGAACGTATTGTAAAAATGAATTCGCTGCAATTGGGCATGATAAGGAATGGGTGCAGATCAATCATTCATTTACTGCAGCAAAAGGAACAGTGAGAGGATTACACTTTCAGCATCCGCCTTTTAGTGAAATAAAAATGGTGCGTTGCATTGCCGGTGCAGTGCTGGATGTGATTGTTGATATTCGTAAAGATTCACCCACATTTTTACAGCATGTGAGTATGGAGTTATCGGCAACAAACAAACAAATGATTTATATACCTGCAGGTTTTGCTCATGGTTTTCAAACGCTTGCTGATGATACAGAACTGATTTATCATCATTCAGAATATTACCAACCGGGAGTAGAAGGTGGATTAAGATATAATGATGATGCTTTAAATATTCAATGGCCTTTGCCAGTGATAAATGTTTCAGAAAGAGATAATGCCCACCCGCCAATAGCGGGTGTAAATTTCAAAGGAATTTAATTATGCAATGCAGATTTTGTAAAACGGAACTAACTCACGATTTTATCGACCTGGTAAATTCACCGGCGTCTAATTCTTTTTTGACTACAGAGCAGTTAAATGAACCGGAAACATTTTATCCGCTGAAAGTGTATACCTGTGATAAGTGTTTTTTGGTACAGGTAGATGAGTATAAAAAGTCAGATGCCATCTTCGACAGTAATTATGTGTACTTCTCCAGCTACAGCACAAGCTGGCTGAAACATGCAAAGGCCTACACCGAAATGATGACCAAACAATTTGGTTATACCAAAGATTCTTTGGTGATTGAAGTGGCTTCTAACGATGGTTACCTGCTGCAATATTTTTATCAAAACAATATACCTGTATTAGGTATTGAACCAACGGCCAATACAGCTGAAGCCGCCAAAGAAAAAGGTGTTGACTCTGTTGTAGATTTTTTTGGGGTGAGATTAGCGAAGGAATTGGTTGCAAAAAACATTAAAGCTGATCTGCTGCTGGGTAACAATGTGCTGGCACATGTGCCGGATATTGTTGACTTTGTTGGGGGGATGAAAGTGATCTTAAAAGAGAATGGAGTGGTAACGATGGAGTTCCCTCACCTGATGCAGTTGGTGGATAACAACCAGTTTGATACCATCTATCATGAGCATTTTTCTTATCTCTCTTTTACCACGGTAAAACAAATTTTTGAATCGCAGGGATTAGAAATGTTTGATGTCGATCAGATACCTACACACGGCGGTTCACTAAGGATCTATGCAAAACATAAAGAAGATTCTACAAAAGAAATAAGCGGTAATGTAAAAGCAGTGCTTAACATGGAAGCCGCAAAAGGAATGAATGGCCTGGCTTATTACAATGGTTTCCAGGAAAAGGCTATGAGGGTAAAACTTGATCTGCTTTCGTTTTTGATACAGCAAAAGAATGCCGGAAAAAAAGTAGCTGCTTATGGCGCTGCTGCCAAAGGAAATACTTTATTGAATTTTTGTGGTGTAAAAAATGACCTAGTCAGTTTTGTGGTTGACGTGAATCCTCACAAACAAAATAAATTTTTACCAGCCAGCCATATTCCGGTGATGAATGAACAATATTTGAAAGATGCAAAACCAGACTATGTAATTATTCTGCCATGGAATTTGAAGGATGAAATAACGGACCAATTGTGTTATATAAGAGAATGGGGCGGACAGTTTGTTGTACCTATACCAGCAGTACAAAGCTTTTAAGATGCAACGGAAAGTATTGGTTACAGGCGCTACAGGTTTTATCGGCAATTATGTTGTAACAGAATTGTTGAATCAGGGGTTTACTGTTATTGCAACATCTTCATTTCAAGAAAAAGCCAAGACTGCCGTGTGGTTCAGCGATGTAACTTATATCCCTTTCAACTTTAATGATTTTGATGCAAGCATAAATTATTTCGATTTTTTTCAGCAGCCGGATTTAGTTATTCATTTGACATGGCAGGGCTTACCAAATTATAAAGCTGATTTTCATCTGACAAAAAATCTTCCTTTACAAAAATCTTTCCTGCATAATCTGTTGCAAAACGGCCTGAAGGATTTAACTGTAACAGGTACTTGTTTTGAGTATGGTATGAAGGAAGGTTGTCTGACTGAAACAATGGATTGTGAGCCAGCAAATTCCTACGCTATTGCAAAGAATGAATTGCGGATTGAACTGGAAAAACTTACCGCCATTTCCGGTTGCAGTTTTAAATGGTTGCGGCTGTTTTATATGTATGGAAAAAGGCAAAGTGCAAATTCCCTAATTTCGCAGCTTGACAGAGCACTGAAAGCAAAAGAAGAAAGTTTTAACATGAGTGGCGGAGAGCAGGTTAGAGATTTTCTGCCTGTTGAGAAGGTTGCTGCAAATATTGTTGCCGCAGCCAGACAAACAGAAATTGAAGGTACTATTAATTGTTGCAGCGGCGTACCGGTTACAGTTAAAGCGTTTGTGGAAGCTTACCTGGAAACAAAGGAACAACAGATACAGCTGAACCTTGGTTATTATCCTTATGCCGATTATGAACCGATGTGCTTTTGGGGAAGTGATTTAAAATTTAAAACAATAAAACAGATACAATGAGTAATCCAATTGAGGATTTTGCCAGCGAGTGTTCACAACGGGTTTATTCCAACAGGAACAATACAGAACTCCAGGAAGCTGCGGCTGCATTCAATGAGGCATCAAATAAATCTCAATATTCTTATAACTTTTCCTGGATGGGACGGCCTATCATTCAATATCCGCAGGATATGATTGCGATGCAGGAAATTATCTGGAGAATAAAACCTGATTTGATTATTGAAACCGGTATAGCGCATGGCGGTTCACTTATATACTATGCATCTTTACTTGAACTGATTGGTAAAGGAGAAGTGCTTGGAGTTGACATCGATATTCGTCAGCATAACAAGGAAGCCATTGAGGCTCATCCTATGTACAAGCGTATCAATATGATCCAGGGATCTGCTATTGATCCCGGCATTGTACAACAGGTAAAAGAACATGCGGAAGGTAAGCAGGTGGTGTTGGTGGTTTTAGATTCTAATCATACGCATGATCACGTGCTTGCTGAACTGGAAATGTACTCGCCTTTTGTTACGCTCAACTCTTACATTGTTGCCTTTGATACGATAGTTGAAAACCTTCCCGACAATTATTTGCCGGGCCATGTAAGGCCTTGGGGCAGAGGCGATAATCCAATGACTGCGGTTAAGGAATTTATCAGCCACAATGACCAGTTTGAAATTGATCTTGCTTTTAATGACAAATTATTAATTAGTGTGGCGCCTGATGGGTATCTAAAAAAGGTGAAATAAATGTCAGCAGACAAAAATTTCCCTCTTGTAAGCTTTTGCTTTACAACATTTAAACGGCATGATCATTTGCATGCAACACTTCAAAGCATTTTAAAGCAAACCGTAAGCGACTACGAAGTAATAGTATCTGACAATGATCCGGCGCAAAGTGGAAGACAGGTTGTTGAAGGCATGAACGATTTACGTTTCAGGTATTTTCCCAATGAAGAAAATCTTGGAATGAAAAAGAGCTTTAACAAAAGTCTTGAAAGATCATCAGGGCAGTATATTGTAATGATCGCTGATGATGATCCTGTTTATCCTGATATGCTTGAAACATTGGTTGCCCTTAAAGATCAATATCCGGGCTACGGAATGTACCTGGGAGGCTGCGACTGGTACTGCACTCATCACGAAGTGGGTAAGTTATACGGTTTAAAAGTTGGCACCAACACCTGCCTCTCTAACAATCATGATATAAATTATACCGAAGCATTTAAGCCTGATGAGTTTGTAAAAAGCCTTTTTACTTTTAAGATATTTCAACATTACTTATGGTCGACCGGAATGGTAAAACGGGAGATACTAATTGAAAAAGGCGGCGTGCCAGATTATGGTACACCGTTTTTGGGAGATTATGCTTACATGAGTATTATGGGATCACATTCAGGATGCGCAATTATAAATAAATCATTGGGTTGTCAAACATTGCATAATGAAAATTTCGGCCGCAATCAAAACGATCAGTTGATAACAGCTGCAAAAAACTTTCCTGATTATCTTGCTTCAAAAATGTCGGGGTTAAAAGAATGGCCAACTATAAAATTGATGATTGACAATTTTGTAGGAGTTTGGTTGGTTGGTCATTTGTCATTTCTTCACAAATATGCCGAAGACAAAGGAGCAACATTAAAGCAAGCTGAAAAAGAAATTTTTGAGCTGGACTACATGAAAAAATTTAAGATTAAATACTTTCTGAAAAGACATTTTCCGTCTGTGCATGACAGGATTGTAGCTTTAAAGCAGCAATCTAAAAGCTAATTAATATTTATTTGGCCCATGGCAAAATACAGCGTCATACTTCCCGTGCATAACGGGGGTCACTATCTCAAAGACTGTGTAAAAAGCATTCTTGCACAAACCTATACAAATTTTAACCTGGTCATACTTGAAAACGCAAGTTCAGATGACACCCTCAGCTGGTTGACTTCTTTAAAAGACGACCGGATCCTTATTATTCCTTCAACAAGCTTATTAACCATTGAAGAGAATTGGCAACGAATAACCAGTGTTCCTAAAAACGAATTCATTACACTTATCGGGCACGATGACATCCTCTATGCTGACTTTCTTCAGCAGATCGACAGCTTAGTAAATAAATACCCCGATGCCAGACTTTATCACACTCACTTTAATTTGATAGATGCTGGTGGTGAGATAATCAGGCCAAGTAAAAAGATGCAGGCGTATTTTACTTTTAATGAGTTACTGGAAAGCTTTTTAACTCAGCAAATTGATTCGATGGGTACAGGGTATGTGATGAGGGCTAAAGACTATGACGCTATGGATGGCATACCTGTTAAATACCCTAGTCTGCTGTTTGCTGATTTTGACCTCTGGCTGCGCCTTGCTGAAAAAGGCGGAATGGCTGTTGCATCCGAAACATGCTTTGCATTCAGAATACATCAAAGTACTACAGGTACATCGCAGGATGTAAAACTTCATAAAGCACTGGGCATTTATGTTGAGTTTCTAAAATCATTAACAGTGAAAAACGGCATTGCAAAAAAAATAATTACAGATCATGCAGGCACGATGTTATTGTTTTATTGTAAGGGTTTTTCACACAGGCTATTAAGGACAGATATTGAAAAACGAAACGGATTGACTGTGGATCATTTTATTGAAGAAACCAGGAAGTTTGCTTTGCAACTCGGTGTTAATAATTATCATCCTGAAAAAGTAAGATCGATTCAATTAGCCAGACTGATAGACCAAAGCAGTATTTTACGCAAGTTATTCCTGGCGTTTAAAAAACTTGTCCCTAAGCCGGTTTCAAAGTAGTAAAATCACCTGAACAGTCTTCCCACCCACAGCGCTCCATACTGCTTGGTAAAATAGATAGCAGCAAAAATATACCAGCGCCAATCGGGATAAAATTTATGCATAAACTCTGCATGGTTGCGGATAGAAGTAGTGCGTATTTTTATCCATTTATCTTTGCTTACACTGCCTTTGTGGATGTGCATAACTTTCGCCTCCGGCAGAAAATGAATGTCGTAACCAAGCTCCTTAAAGTCCCAGCACCACAGCGTATCCTCACAGTACATAAAAAAATCTGCAGATAATTTTTTTGATGGCAGCTCATTAATAATGTGTTTTGGAAACAGCATAAAAGCTCCCCAAACCCAATCACAATCCATAAAACTCTGATGATCGAAATAATGATGCAGCATCAATGCTTCTCTTTTGGGTTTGGGTAATAATTTGTAAAATGGAAAGATCTCCAACAATTCCCAACCAATTGTTCTGAAGCGCCTGCAATTGTATTGTATCCTGCCATCGGGATATGTTAACTGGCAGGTAACCAGCCCAACCTTTTTATGTTTTATTAAATGATCAAGACAAATTTTTGGAGCATTATTGATGAGTTCTGTATCACTGTTGAGCAACAGCAAATAATCGCCGGTTGAGTTTTCCACTCCAAGATTATTGCCGCCTGTGAAGCCAGTGTTTTCGGCACTTGCAATCAACTTTATACCAGGGAATTTTTCCTGAAAAAGCTTTGGATCACATTCCACCGATGCATTATCAACCAGTACAATTTCAAAATCAACATTAATCAGTTTGTCATACAAAGACTGTATGCAATTGCAGGTAAGTTGAAATGTGTTGTAATTGATTATAATAACAGATAGTTGCATCAGGCTACTTTATAAAAATATGGTTTGTTAGAAAGCATCTTGAAAAAATAAGATAGTAACACGCCTATGTTGCCAGCGTAATCCTTCGCATTTTTCCAACTGTACCAGGCACGTTTTCCTTTTAAAACTTTGTGCAATAACAGGCAAATAAAAAATATTGGAACCTCTGCCACATATACCGCTGTGATTAATAAAAACCAAGCTTTACCAAATTGCTTTCTTATCCTCAGCATGTTGGAAATAATTATCTGCCTGCCTTTTCTATTCCAAAGATTCTTACCATTTTCATTTTCCGTTGTTGCGTAAAAGTCGCTGCTGGTGCCTCCTCCAATATGAATAACCTTCGGTTCAGCAAATAGAAATAGCTTCCCGTATTTTCGCAATCTTCCACACCATTCAATCTCTTCAGCGTACATAAAAAAGTCTTCGTCCATCAGCCCGCTTTGTGAAAGAACATCCTTTTTCACGAGAATGTAAGCACCCACCACCCAATCAACCGCAACTTTATCTTCCACAGTTCGTACACTTGGCACCATCGATTTAAACCGGTAGCCAAGCCAACGGATCAGTTTGCCAAAATAGGGGAGTGGCAGTAATGTATTAAGTCCGCCTTTCACAAAATGAGCACCGGATATTTGTGTGGTACCGTCTGTATTCAGCAGCTGAACACCGCATCCAACAGCATCTTGCTCTTGCTTTAGTAATGAAATACTTTTATCTATTGCGCCATCTAAAATGATTGTGTCTGCATTTAATATCAAAATAAATTCCCCGGTTGCGATGCGGATTCCGGCATTGTTGGCTCTTGCAAAACCAGCATTATAACCTGTTTGCAACCAACGGACAGCTGGATAAACAGCTGCAAGTCTTTGTTGGGAATCGTCTTGGGAATCATTGTCAACAACAATTATTTCATAGATGTGCTCGTGCATTTCTTTTTGAATACTTTGCACACAATCTATTATCAGTTTGGCAGATTTATAATTTATTATGATGATCGATACATCCATTTTTTATTAAAAATTATTGATAGAATTTTAGCTTGAAATAACCACCGCAGCCATTGCAAAATTCCTTTTTTTATAATTTTTGATTCGGATTTTATTTTAGAGAAGAGCGTTTGGTAACATTTGCAAAAATGTGCAAGTGCTGCTGAATAATTTAATTTTTCGTACTCCAATCCAATACTTCTTATATTGGTGTAATACGCAAGGTAGTGCTTGTAGTAGTTACTTTCTGATTGAATAAACCAAGCTTTTGCGCCTAACTTTTCAGCAAGAAACCATTTTTCTATAAGTCGTGCCGTTCTGCCGTTACCATCTTCAAACGGGTGAATTTTGATGAATACCAAATGGAGCATCGCAGCAAAAAAGAAAACCTCTTCAAAACTTAAATCAATAGTCAACAGTATTTCAACATCGGCATAGAATTTCTTCATTTCCGATTTAACTTTTTGGGGGCCTGCTGCCACATATTCTATCCTGCCATTGTTTGTTATCACAAACATATTTCCTTTTCTGAATTTACCTTGCTGAGACTTTTGTAAAATGTGCTTAGTAAGGCTTGCATGAGTATTTTTTACAGCTTTTGGTGTAAGCCTGTTTAGCTGTGCAAATAAATACGCACTATACAGATCATCTATCTTTCTTGTATAATCAGGCTGATATTTTGTTCCAAATCTTTTATGTTTTATAAACGAATCCAATTCTATATTTTCTCCTTCAATTTTTGAAGAGAATACTGCTGAAACTGAAATATAAAAACTAAATGTAGCAATGCTTAATTCACTATCCTGCAGGCTTTCAAATTCCTGTTTTTTAAACTGGTCAAAATCTGCTACATATTTTGGTAGCAACTCCGCTTGTAATATTTTAAGCACTGGATTCATAATATTTTTGCGCAATAGGCATTTTATAATTCAGGTGCAGACCTGCCGGCAAATATGAAAGCAGGTGATGAGTTATTTTTAATTATAAGCAACAATATTAATAAAGGGTGAAAACACATACCCTTTTTTACTAAAAATTTTTATCACCTTATTCATTATTTTCCCGATAATATTCATTATGGACGAATTGTAATTTGTATCCCAATAACCTGCGGAATAAATGAATTTAAATCCTGCATTTTGAATCACAGATTTATATTCATCTTTTGTTAGCAGGTGCTCACACCAGTAGCCGCTGTCTGTAAGGCAGGTGTTGCTACGCAGAAAAGGTACAGGCGGAATTGCTTTATTATTTTGATAATTTTCAATTGCTTCAACAAAATCAATTTTGGCTGTGCCTCGTGTAACTGCTGCAAGTTCATTTAGCTGCGTTGGATTTATTCCAGGCCACAGGGCCTGGATTTGGTTTTTTCTGTGTGGAAGATATTGCTGCCGTTCAACTTTAGTATGTATGAGGTAGTGGTTAAGCCGCATGGCAGGGTTGTGAAAATTAGCCGTTGTTGTTGAAAAGATAACAGCTTTGGGGTTGTGGTGATAAACCTGTTCAAAAAAAGAAGGAAGGCTGTAAATATGTTCAATTACATTCCTGGAGGCAACGATATCATATTTAAAATGCTGATCGTTGCCGTAAGCCAGCACAGCATCAATATCACCAGTAATAAAAACCGATATTGGAATATTCAACGATTTACAAATAGATGCAGCTGTATCCCTCCAGTCTGGCAAATAATCATTGTAAACTACCCGTTTAAAACCCATCATCCCGGCAAGCATATAAAGTGTACCGAGGCCTGCTCCATAGTCAACAAGGTTAATTTCAATTGGCTTTTTACCACTAATTTTTACTGATTGATAGATAATACCAGCACTGTTTTGCAGAGAGAAAAAAAGCCTGGCGCCTAAGTGATGCTTTAAGAAATAGTTTTTAAAACTGTCGTCGATTTTTAAGCTGTTGGTATCCAGGTTTTTCAACGTGGTAAAAAGCCGGTTAGCCTTATCGTTTATCAATAAGCCCAACTCATCTTTTGCATTTACAAAGTTGAAAGAACCTTCTTGCTTTATAACCATCAGGCCACTATTTGGTTATTTTTCTGTTTGAAAGTATAAAAGATAAATCCAATTAGCAGGAGTACTAAAAACCAGGTTGAAATAAGTGAGATGGTATTACTGATGTTATAAACTTTTGGCTCAAATTTAAATTCAATACTATGTTTTCCTGCTGGTACCAAAAGTGCACGTAATACATAGTTAGCTTTAGCAACAGGTGTTTGCTTACCATCAACATAAGCATTCCAATCAGGGTAGTAAATTTCACTGAACACTGCAAGATTGGCGGCGCTGCTATTGCTTTCATATTTTATATCCATGTTATCAAAAGCCGTTTGCCTAATAGTTGCTGAACTGTCAGCAGGTACAAAACCATTTACTGCTGTCTTAAAACTATTGTCGATAACTGCTGTATCTTTTGAATCAAAATTATCCAGTGCTTTCATTTCTTCTGCAGCACCATTTACAAACTTAACGCCTTTTACAAACCAGCAGTTTCCTAACGCCTGCATGTTTGGATAAGCAATTGTCTTTTTGCCCGTTTGATCTTCCTGTATAATATATTTTGTATTGAGCATGTTAAGTACCGAAGGGTTTGGCTGGCCACTTAACTGGTAGGTAATCAGGTCATCATAAATACCCAATTTTGCCGGGTGATATCCTCCAATGGAATTGTGGAAGTAAGATGTTTTTGCTTCGTTAAAAGGATCACCTCCTGCAAGGTTAAATACCCTGAAATTTGGATCCTTATCCTTGCTGATGAGAACATCCGCATCAGAAGGATTGAACTGGGTGGCTTTATATTTATCGGCGTCGTCAAAGCTTTTTGCATTGATATAATGCATATCAAACGGAATGAGATCAAACAGCGTAAGCAGTGGCAACGCTACCAGTAATATTGTCTCGTTTATTTTGTTATAAAGAAACAAACCGATGAACAATATTGTGAGCCCAACAAATATGAAAGCTCTTAAGATATCGCCTCCAAAAAAAGCTTGCCTGTCTTTGCGGAGAGCAGTCAGCATAGCTCTTGAACTACCAAGGTCACCTTTAGTTTGTTGCAGAAAATTTTCGTAAACTCTGTTATCTGCAAGTGCCTCAAACTTTTGATTGATGTCCTGCATTTTATTGCCAAGAGTGCTGTCTGGCGTTGCAAAAGCGGCATTAACAGCCGAAGTTCTTTGTTTGTTTTCTTTACTGTAGTCTAAACTAAAATATAGCATTCCGCCAATTGCAAATACAGCGGCCATTGCAATTACCGCCATTTTAAATTTCTTTAACGATGTTGTGTTGTCCTGGCTAGTTAGTTGTTGAACTGTGAGGACAGCCATTACCGGGAAAAGCAGCTGGGGAATAACGAGTGCCATTTCCGGTGTGCGGAACTTGTTGTAGATAGGGAGATAGTCAAAAAGGAAATTATTAATTGCCGGAAAATTTTTGCCCATGGCTAATATTATCCCAAAAATGCTTGCAGATAATAGCCACCACTTGTGTTTATTATCGAGCAAAAACAAACCTAAAATAAACAGGAAACAGATGGATGCCCCGAGGTAATTGGAGCCGACAGTAAAGGGTTTATCACCCCAATAGATGCTGCCGGAAAGGTTGGCTGCAAAGTTAGCCGCCTGGTCTTCGGGTACATTGAGTTTTTCCTGGAGGTATGTTGTGACATTGGATGTTTCTGACAATTTTGGAAACATATTGTAGTCATCATCACGTTGCGAAAAGTAGGTGCCGTAACCAGTAACTCCCGGAAACAAGAGGCTCAAAGATTCAAGCCGGCCATAACTCCATTGAAAAGCATATTCTCTTGAAAGGCCGGTTGTTTTATTATCATTTGATGCTGCCGGATTTTTTGCCGTTTTAGTATCTAAAACAAGCTGACCGCCACGCTTAGAATATTTTGCATAGTCCAGCACGGGAAAAAGAAGTATTGCATTGATCATCACACCAATAATGGCTGCACCCAGCGCAATTGGTATCACTTTAATTAAGTGTTTTGTATCTTTTTCCTTTATCCATTTTACCACAAAAAACAGCGACATTATTAATATAGTGAGCAACAGGTAGTAGCTGATCTGCTGGTGATTTTGCATAAGGTGCATGGCAGCAAATAAGGCGGTGACTACAAAGCCGGAAATATATTTTTTATCAAAAATTAGCAAAATGCCACCAAGCAGTGCCGGTGCATAGGCGAGTGCCAGCAGTTTTGTATCGTGGCCTGCAGCTGCCAGTATCGGGTTATAAGTGCTGTAGGCAAATGCGAGGCTCCCAAGGATTGCTATATATGGCCTGATGCGTAAACAAATGCATAGAAAGTAAAAACTGATGCAGCATAAAAAGAAGAAGTTCAGTGGTTTTGGCAGCCAGAGCTGAAATGCTTTATCCACATAAATAAGCGGTGACCAGTGACCCTCATAAATAATATTGTAAGCGGGCATACCTCCAAACATGCTGGTGATCCACAATGGATAAACACCGTGAGTTTCCCTGTATGCAACAGATTGGTGTTTCATGCCATCCACCTGGGTTACATCACTTTGCTGCAACACCACACCACTTTCCAATGCCGGCCTGCAGAAAACAACCGCTACCAGTAAAAAAATCACCACCGCAATAAAATGAGGTAATAATGCTTTAAAATTAATCTTCATGAATTCGCTCTGTTTTAAGAGGCTGCAAAATAGTTTAAATATCTTAAGCAAAAAAGCAGCAGTTTTTCCAGTTGCAGCTTTAGAGGGCTTCATAATTTTCCAGACAGAGATGCGATAAAACAATACCGCACCTTTATCAAATTAATTACAACCAACAAAATTTATGCGGCTTAGGCAGCTTTACTAACCGGAAAAATAACATACTGAAGAGGATACAGCCTTGATTGGATAAAACCTACAAAAAAAGCCTTTGCTACATTTTCCGAAAAAGATCCGTAACAAAGGCACCTACATTTTACTGCAATATTTTATGCAACTATATCTGCCATATCAGGAATATCTGCAGCTTTATATTTGCCTGCGTCCAGTTTCTTTTTCGTTTCTTCAAATGCTTTGAGCGTTAGATCAATATCCTCATCGCTGTGGGCAGCTGTTGGGATGATGCGGTAAATGATATCGCCTTTTGGTATTACCGGGTAAACTACTATTGAGCAAAAAATATGGTAGTTCTCTCTCAGGTCCATCACCATACTGGTGGCTTCCGGAACATCACCTTTCATGTACACAGGTGTTACGGGGCTGTTGGTGTGGCCAATATCAAAACCTCTTTCTTTTAAACCGGTTTGGAGCTGCTCAACATTGTGCCACAGCTTTTCTCTTAGTTCAGGCATGTTGATCGTCATGTCCATTCTTTTTAGCATACCGTCTACTATCATCAACGGCAGGCTCTTGGCAAAGATCTGGCTACGGGTATTGTACCGCAGGTATTTTAGTACAGCTCTTGGTCCGCTGATAAAAGCCCCGATGCTACCCATGCTTTTTACAAAAGTGCTGAAGTAAAGATCAACTTTATCCTGGCAGCCCTGGGCTTCATCTGCACCGGCACCGGTTGGGCCCATGTAACCAAAACCATGAGCATCATCAATTAATATTCTGAATTCATATTGTTCTTTTAATGCCACCAATTCTTTTAAAATTCCCTGCTCGCCATCCATTCCAAAAACACCTTCTGTAATTACAAGAATACCACCGCCATTTTTTTCTGCCATCTTTGTGGCCCGCTGCAGTTGCTTTTCTGCGTCAGCAATATTGTTGTGTTTAAAGGCATAGGTATAACCCATATGCAGTCTTATTCCATCCATGATGCAGGCATGTGCCTCTGCATCGTACACAATTACATCTCTTCTGTTTACCAGTGCATCAATACAACTCATAATGCCCTGGTAACCAAAATTCAGCAGCATCGTATCTTCCCGGCTCACAAACTTGCTGATCACTTTTTCAAGTTCTTCATGTTGTGCTGTGTTGCCGCTCATCATCCTTGCACCCATCGGGTTGCCCATACCGTATTTTGCGGCCGCTGCTGTATCTGCTGCTCTTACTTCAGGATGGTTTACGAGGCCGAGGTAATTGTTTAAACTCCATACAATCATTTCTTTTCCTCTGAACTGCATTCTCGGGCCCAGTTCGCCTTCTAACTTCGGGAAAGCAAAATAACCATGTGCCCTGTCCATGTGTTGACCGATTGGCCCGCCATCTTTTACTAGCTTTTCAAAAACATCCATCTGAATTTATTGTGATTTTTAAATTAATTAGTCTTTTTTGTTTTAGTAGGCAACAATTAAATAAGTTCTTATTTTGCTACAGTAGTCATAAGATAACAGTGTTTGCCCTGGTTCATGTTAATAGTCTGTTTGCCATTAAAACTATCACTTCACAGCCCCAGGTCGAATTTAACTTTAATGTTGCGTAATCTTCTCCGGTCGCTTTTCGGACTATTTCAAATCCTTTTAAGGCCATTGAATTTGTAGAATAATGTTGACTACTTACAGTAACATCAATTTCTAAATTATTTGGGAGGAGATCGATGTGGCCCTCAATCGCTTCACCTTGAGTAAGAATTGTCATTATGCCTGCAACCCCACTATCTAGAATTTTCAAATGTGTCAACGACAAACTTGCAGATGTAGGTTTACTGTCGCCGGTCCAATTTAGAAGGCCAGCATAAAAGATCTTTGTCTTGTTGGGGCCCTTTTCTGCAGGAACAGACAAAACTATTCCACAGCCAAATTTACCATCCGATAATTGAATTGGCCAGAAGTGTCCTGGTCTTAGCTTTGAATTTGTTTTTGGTACAAAAGGATAAGTTGTGTCCACTTATAAAATTTAAGTAGTAAGCTATAGTTGAAACCTGTAAGTTAAATTGCGGCAAAAGTAAGCGATTATAAGAAAACTGATAACATTGAGATAACCGTTAGTTGAAAAAAAGCTAACCCTTGTTCCGTATATCTTTGCAGCAAATTTTATGTATGGCACAAAAGATATCCCGGCTCAGCACACTATTGATGCTGGTTGTTTGTATTAATGTAACTGCTCAGACAACTACTACCAGGACTGTTGCTCCAGGTCATCCTAAACTGGTGGTGGGCATTGTAATTGACCAGATGCGGTGGGATTACTTGTACCGCTACAACACTCTTTATGGCACCGGCGGTTTTAAACGCCTGATGCAGGAAGGACATAGTTGTGAAAATACCATGATTCCCTATATGCCAACTTACACAGCGCCAGGCCACACTTGTGTGTACACCGGAAGTGTACCGGCTGTACATGGAATTGTTGGCAATAACTGGTACAATAAAAAAACAGGCAGCGGTATGTATTGTACACAAGATGATTCTGTAAATACTGTCGGCAGTGCCAGTAATGCTGGCAAGATGAGCCCTAAAAATTTGTGGGCTACCACCATTACAGATGAGTTAAGACTCAGCAACAATTTTAAAAGCAAAGTTATCGGCATTGCACTTAAAGACAGGGGCGCCATTTTGCCCGCCGGGCACAGTGCAAATGCTGCTTATTGGTATGATGATGTTGCTGGTTCTTGGATTACCAGTACACATTACATGGATGCCCTGCCTGCCTGGGTTACAGCTTTCAACGCCAAACAATATCCTGAAACTTACATGCAGAAAGACTGGAACACTTTACTGCCAATTAAAGATTATACATTGAGCACCGGCGACGACAAATCATACGAGGGAACAATTAGCGGAGAGAAGAGCCCGGTATTTCCGCACCAGCTATCGCTTATCACCAAGTCAAGAAACTCAGCTTTTAAAACGACTCCTTTTGCCAATACTTTTACATTTGACTTTGCAAAAGCTGTGATTGAAAATGAGCAGTTGGGTAAGAACTCGGTACCCGATTTTCTGACAGTAAGCATTTCGTCAACTGATTATATTGGTCACACTTTCGGCCCTAATTCGATTGAGGCAGAAGATACTTATTTAAGACTTGACCAGGATATCGCAGGCTTTCTTTCTTACTTAGATAAAACAGTTGGCAAAGGCAATTACCTGTTGTTTTTAACAGCTGATCATGGTGCCGCACATGTGCCAGGATTTTTAAAAGAGCACGGTATACCCGGCGGCACTTCGGCAGATGACGACATTTTAAAAAAGCTTAATTCAGTTATTGCGGATAAATTTGGTATTGCAAAAGCTGTAACAACTGTTATGAATTACCAGGTATATTTAAGTGCTGCAGCTACTGCAAAGAAAGATTCCGTTACCCAGCTCATCATCAGTGAATTAAAGAGTGAAGATTTTATCGCTGACGCTGTATCGCTGGATGCGATCAATTCATCTTCTCTTCCGGAGCCACAAAAAACAAGAATGATAAATGGTTATACACCATCAAGAAGCGGAGACATCCAGTTTATTTTTAAACCCGGCTATTTTGATGGTGGTTCTAAAGGCACTACCCATGGCTTATGGAACCCTTATGACTCACACATTCCGCTGTTATTCTTTGGCTGGAAAGTTCAGCCCGGCAGAATTTACCGTGAAACCTACATGACTGACATCTCCGCAACAGTTGCTGCAATGCTTCATATTCAAATGCCAAGCGGCTGTGTGGGAAAGGTTATACCTGAGGTGATAAAATAAATATAACATCATCGGCAACAAAAAGGCAGTGCTTAGAAACGCTGCCTTTTTATATTTAAAATCTGCCTATGCTTATTTTGTAAGCTTATATTTACCTAAGCAGTATTACACTACCTTTTTGTGTTTTCATTTGTTTGCCCCTGAATAAATAACTGGCTACCCAAACAAAGCTGGTATTACCAAACATTTTCCCTTTGTACATTCCATCCCATTTTTGATAAGGGTTATTGGATGTAAATACTGTTTCACCGTAGCGGTTAAAGATGGTAAAAGTATAATTCTTCACAACGAAAAGGTTTCCCAGCGGACCAAATTTTTCATTGTTACCATCGCCATTGGGACTGAATGCTGTAGGAAAAACGATATCATCGCAATTATCAACAATAGTTAAATTAAGGCTGCCTGTATTGGTGCACCCGCCGGCGTTTTTTATAATAACTGTATAAGTGCCGGATACAGTTGCGTTATAAACAGGAGCCGTGCTGCCATCCTGCCAAAGATAGCCAGCATAATTTCCTGCAGAAATCCTCAGCACATCACCTTTGCAAATGCTGGTATCATTACCGAGAAAGGGTGCATCTGGCGCCGGACTTATAGCGGCAATTACAGATACTGCGGGGCTTGTGCAGCTTCCAACTGCAGAGGTTAAGAAATAGTTTAAGCCAATTTGCGTAATAGTTGTATCGTAGCTATTGCCTGTATGCAACAGTATACTGGCGGCAACGTCGGCATACCAGCGTATTGTACCGGAACCTGTTGCCTTTAAAGTAACAGCACCTGCATTACAAATTGGGTCTGTACTAAGCGCAGGTGGCGCTGGTTGAACAAAGATTTCTAAGGGAGCAGTACTGCTGTCTCCCAAACTACAGACGGTTGGATCCAGCACGTATTTTATCTGGTGAAGTCCCGGCAAACTCCCGGCAGCATTTACCAGACCGGAAACAGGATTTATTGAAAGGCTCGTATCAGAAGAGAAAACCCCGCCGATTGTAAAACTTGAATCCGGCAGCGGCAATACAGCTGAATCGCTTTTACAAACCGGCCCGGCGTAAGCAAAACTTGTTTTTGGCGGTAGTGTCGACCTGATAATAAATGTATCACGGCTGCTGCCGGGCAATCTGCAACCAAGTTTTGGCCGGCTATAAGTAACAATATATCCTCCGGGAATACTGTTGGTCATATCTATATCGCCAGAAACAGAGTCGAGGCTGAGGCCCGCAGGTGTTGATGAAAAAGTACCTCCGCCATTAAAGTTTTGACTCATCATCAATACCGGGTTATCATGTCCCGGACATACAGCGGCAGGACTGTAATTAAATCCTGTAACCGGCACCGTGTTAGCATTGATGCTGACAAAAGCGAAGTTACTTGTAGCAAGCCTGCACCCAACAGTTGGCAATGAATAGGTAACCTGGTAAATGCCGGGATTGCTGGCTGCCAGGTTGATAGCTCCGGAACTGATATTTACTGCCAGGCCTGCGCCAGAATTAAATTGGCCGCCGGTTGTAAAGCCTGTTGCAAAAGCGGGGGACGGATTGGGGTCATTTTTACAAATAGGCGAAGTATAGGAAAAAATAGTGTTGGTGCTAACCGGCGGATTGATAGTAATGGACGAACTTGATGTACCGCCAAGTATGCATCCATTAGCAGTATATTTATAAGTGATCACATACGTGCCGGGTGTACTTGCCGCAAGATTAATATTGCCGTTGGCGGCGTTAACAGATATGCCGGTGGTTGATGAGAAAATACCCCCGGTTTTAAAGCCAATATCGAAAGTTGGGCCGGGTGTTATGGCGCTGTTCTTACAAACTGTATCAGGGCTGTATTTAAAACCTGTTACCGGTGTAATAACCGTACTAACGCTTACAGTAATAGCTACTCTGGGGCTTTCACAACCCTGGTTGTTTGTCTGGCTTACATAATAAAATGAGTTTCCAATTGCTGTTGTTAAAGGAGTTGGAGCAGTTGAATTTCCGGTTCCCCCGGTTGATCCACTGTACCAAAGTAAATTTGTGCCGGTAGCTGAAAGCTGGGCTGCAGGCGTATTAATGCAGTAAAACAATGGCGTGGTCACAACCGGTATAAGGGGAGTAGGTTTTATCGTGACCGAGACAGTATCTCTGGGTCCTTCACATCCGTTCACTGTTTGGCTCACATAATACAATGTGTTGCCTGCTGCGGCAGATGATAAAACAGGTGCGGAGGCTGTGCCTGTTCCGCTGGTTGCTGCCGTGTACCATAAAAGACTTGCTCCCGTTGCGGAAAGTGTTCCGGCAGGTTTATTCTGACAAACTGTAATATCTGATCCCACCGGCGCTGCAGGTATAGGAGGTGGCATATTTACAGTTAAACTCAGCGGAGCTGAAACACAACCAGTAATATTATCCTTAACGGTTAGCGAATAGTTGTTCGGGACTAATCCGGAAAAGCTGGTACCAGCCTGGTAAGCTCCGCCGTCACTGTATTGTAAGGTTGCGCCCAGCGGAGAGTTTATTAAAATTGTGCCCGTTGGCGATGTACAGGTGGGTTGAACCGTGACTGTTGCAACCGGTGTGGCTGGCACCCCCGGAATCGCATCAACGGTTAAAGAAGCAACTGCCGAAACACATCCGGAAGTAACATCTTTTGCAGTAAGATTGTAAGCTGCTCCGGCAGTTAAACCTGTAAAACTTGTGCCTGGCTGATAAGCGCCACCATTACTATATTCAATGTTTGCACCGGTTGGTGAGGTTATTACAATTGTGCCAGTTGTGGCGATACAGGTTGGTTGTACTGTTACAGTCGCCACAGGTGTGGCAGGTCCTGCCGGTACTGCATTTACAGATAGCGGCAATGCTGCTGAAATACATCCTGTCAAAATATCTTTTACAGTAATGCTCGAACTGCTTGCCCCGGCTAGCCCGGTGAACGTTAATCCTGCCTGGTATGCCCCGCCAGTGCTGTATTCATAATTTATACCTGTTGGTGATGTGATAACTATTGTTGCTGTTGGCAGGGCGCATGTTGGCTGCACCGTTACGCTTGCAACCGCAGCTGGTGGTGGTGGCGGAATAGCATTTACTGTTATAATTGCTGCGGCCGATAAACAGCCCGTGGTTATATTTTTTGCGGTAACGCTGTAGGTGGTTCCTGCAATAAGTCCTATAAAAGTACTGCTGGCCTGGTATGCACCGCCGGTGCTATATTCAATATTTACGCCGGTTGGCGATGTTATTATTAATGTCCCCGTTGGCAAAGTGCAGGTAGGTTGTACCGTTACAGTGCCTGAAGGTGTTGCTGGTGGCAATGGAATAGCATTCACAATCACACTGGCAGCAGGGGAAATACAACCAGTCACAATGTCCCTGGCCATGATAGTGTAAGTGGTTCCTGCTGCAAGTCCTGCAAAGGTGGTGCTTGCCTGGTAGCTGGCGCCGGCACTGTATTCAAGGTTTGCACCAAGCGGTGCAGAAACAACAATGGTTCCGGTATTAACTGTGCAGGATGGCTGAACAGTTGCTATTGCTGTTGGTGTTGCCGGTATTGCATCTATCGTTAAATTAAGCGGCGCTGACACACAGCCGGTTGTATTGTCCGTTACGGTTACCGGGTAAGTTGTTCCTGGTGTTAATGATGTAAATGTCAGGGCCGCCTGGTAAGATCCGCCATTGCTGTAAATATAATTGCTGCCTGTTGGTGCCGTAACGGTAATGGTGCCCGTGGGTATTGTGCAGGTTGGTTGGGCTGTTATGCTGGCAACAGGAGTTGCTGGTGCTGCCGGTATTGCATTTATGTTTAGCGGCAATGCCGGTGAAATACATCCGGTAGTAATATCTTTTACTGTGATGTTGTAAGCAGTGCCGCTGGTGAGGCCTGAGAAAGTTGTGCCTGCCTGGTAGGCCCCGCCATCGCTGTATTGATAATTTGCGCCAATTGGTGAACTAACTTCAATTGTTCCGGTTGTAATTATGCAATCTGGTTGAACCGTTACCGTTGCAGCTGGTGCTGTCGGCGGAACGGGTACAGCATTAATGGTAACCGGCGTAACAAGAGATGTACAACCTGTAATAATGTTTTTAGCTGTAATGTTGTAAGTGCCAGAACCAAGACCGGTTAAAGTGTTACTTGCCTGGTAAGGGCCGCCATCACTATAATTAATATTAATACCGACGGGTGATGTAATTACAATAGTGCCGGTTGCTGTGGTACAATCCGGTTGAACTGTTGCTGTGGCAACAGGTTTGGCTACGTTAGCACTTATTATAAAAGCGCCGGAAGTATCGCTTTTGGTACTACAAGTATTTGAGTTAGTTACCACGCAAAAAAATCTTAAAGTACCCAGGCCAGAAGATGAAGGCGTGTAAGTTGCTGAATTAGCACCAGGAAGGGCTGCACTGAAAGCCCCTACAACCAAATACCATTGATATGTAGATATCGTTCCGCTGCCAGGCAATGCTGTTACCGAAATCGATGGAACAGGTGTGTTTTGGCAATAATAGGCTGTTGTACTTATTGGCTGTACCGTAATTATCGGCGGAGCATTTACTGTAACTGAAAAGCTTTGGGGAGAACTTGTAGTACCTGCGCCGGTATTTGTGGCGGTAATAGTTCCGTTGTAAACCCCCGCAGCCACAACTGCAGGCATTGCAAAACTTAATGGTGAAGCAGGAAGTACGGCATTCGCTACGTCGATAAATCCGACAGTAGTGGCCGCCGGATCCCAATTAATGCTGTATTGATCGGGACTGCCTGTTGTTGTAAAGGATAAAGTGTCTGTGAGCACATTTTCGCACACACCGCCCGTTGCTATTGGCGTAATGGTTGGCCCGGGCGGAGTGATGATGGAGCACCCATTGTTTTGATAGCTGGTGCCACCTGCACCTCCCCACCAAACGGAGTTACCATCTGCACTTGAGCCCCATAAATTATCGAAAGATTGAATTTGTGAAGTACAATTACTCCCGTTTCTTATTTGTATATATCTTGGGCCTGTGGGGCTGTTTGCAAAACTCCCATTGGCATTCCAGGCGTTGCTTGGTGCTGCTGTTATGTCAAGATACATAACGTAAAGCGTACCTGTGCCGCAGATCCCTGTAACATCATAGTCAGCATCAAAATTTGATGGTATCATAATTACCTGGCTGCCGTTTGGGATATTAGTTGCCGGAGAAGTTACAGGCATTATCGTACAGCCGTTTGTAGAAGTAATTGTTCCGGTACCATTTTTTGGTGCTGCATTTAATCCGGATAAAACATTAGAGGGACTTGAAAATGGATTTGAGTTACTGCCGTAGTATAATGTATAAGAACCTGCTGTTGCTGCTGCAGTTGTGCCAAATAGTACAAATTCGTTAATTCCTTCTGATGTGGATGGAGGTGTGGCGCAAGCGTTGATCATTGCGCTTTCTATAACAGGGCACTGTGCCCGGGCAATAAATGGAAGTATTATAATAAGCAGTACCGGGTATACTAATTTCATTGATTGGATTTCAGGCATTAACAGTTAACTGGCTTCCGGTAATTGTTTACCGGCAAATATGTTCAGTAATTGAAAAGATTGCAAAATAACAAATAACAGGGTAATTAGCAGTTTTTACAAATTACCGTGATATTAAATTCTATCACCGGTCCCAAAGAAGAACCTTATTCTCCAAAGTCATCGATATTGCCGGCAGTTTTGGATGAATTTGAAACAAGATTCTCCATTGTATTTATTTCACCAGGTGTAAAGTACCGCCACTGCCCCGGTTTAAGACCACCAAGCCCAATGTGCATGATCCTTGTGCGTTTTAAAGCAACAACATTATAACCGAGTTCAGTACACATCCGCCTTATCTGGCGGTTAAGGCCCTGCGTTAAAATAATGCTGAACCTGTTTTTTCCTTCCTGTTTTACCAGGCATTTCTTTGTTATTATACCAAGTATCTTAACCCCGTTTCCCATCTGGTGTATAAACTGGGTGGTTACAGGTTTATCTACTGTAACGGTATATTCCTTTTCGTGATTGTTCCCTGACCGTAAAATTTTATTAACAATATCTCCGTCATTCGTTAAAAATATAAGTCCTTCTGATGGTTTATCAAGCCGGCCAATGGGGAAGATGCGGCTTTTGTAACGGATAAACGAAACAATGTTGGTTTTATCCTTTAAGTCGGTGGTGCAGGTAATCCCAACTGGTTTGTTGAAAGCGATGTAAACAGTTTTATCTTTTTTCTTAATCGGTTCCCCGTCTATTTCCACTACATCTCCTGGATTCACCCTATTGCCTTTTACCGCTATGCTGTCATTAATAGTTACCCTGCACTGGTCAATCATGGCATCTGCCTCACGCCTTGAACAAAAGCCGGTTTCACTAATGTATTTGTTTACACTCTTGTCCATAATATCTTCAAAAATAATGGTTTATCATTTTAGCTGATTCAGGATCGCTAAACTCAAACGGCCTTTATCAACATTTCTGCTATTACAATCATTTATTATAAGAAGTAACATATCGCTGGTTAATGCGTACAACACGGCAGCTAAGCTGTTATCTTTGCAGTTCTATCAGCCAGGCTATCGTTCTTCCCGCTTTAAGGGAGGAAAGGAAAGTCCGGACAGCAAAGGGTAACACACCGGTTAACGGCCGGTCCTGGTTTTACCGGGAAGATAGTGCCACAGAAAATAGTTTCCTGAATCCTGCAACAGCAGGATGAGTCCTTCAACGGCAGGTAAAATTGAAAACGTAAGGTAAGAGCTTACGGCTGGTTGCAGTAATGTAATTAGTGGGTAAACCTTGTGCGCTGTAATGCCATGTACATCCTGCCTCATGGTAAGTTTACTTACCGGTATTGGGCGGCCCGTTCAAGATTACCCAGGGGTGATGGCAGGAAGGGTAGGCAGCAAGATTGTAACAGTAATGTTGCAGCGAGATAAATGATAGCCCACGACAGAATCCGGCTTACCGGCTGATAGATTTTTTTTGAATAGTTCTTAACACATGGTTATTGCAACGGACATCATCTCAGTGACCAGTATATTTTTTTATCATTAATTTAGCGATTTTTTTTGCAACTGATTTACAGCATGGCATACTTTTAACCCGTTAATAAAACAATCTTAAAACAACATCAACATGAAAAAATCAATCTTATCCCTGGCAATTATTGTTCTCACAGTTACTGTAGTAAACGCCCAAAGTTATACTACAGCAGTAGGTGTAAGGCTTACTTCAAATTCTTCAGCCATCACGTCAGGCTTTACTATTAAGCATTTCATTAATGAAGAAACTGCACTGGAAGGAATTGTTGGCGTTAACAATGGCCTGGGCATCTGCGGTTTGTATGAAAAGCATTTTAATATTGAGGCGGTGAATAACCTTCAATGGTTTGCAGGCTTTGGTGGTTATGTTGCTTTTAACCGCGGCGCTGCAAGTAATACCAACTTAGGCGGCGCTGGTATCATTGGGCTGGACTATAAGTTTGAAGAGATTCCTTTAAACATTTCCCTTGACTGGAAACCTGAATTAAATATAATTTCAAAGGTTGCGTTTGAAGCCTCAGGCGTTGGCTTATCTGCAAGATTTACATTTTAATTTTTGGACTGTTACCATTCGGCAGCCGAACAAAGGCGGCTGCTTTTCATTTTAAAGCCGGTTCGTACGCAGGCTGTAATTTCATGTTACTGACAGCCGAACCAAAATTTTATGCTACCTGATTAAGCAGCATTGTATATATTTATAAGCATGAATGTTATCTGGCTCGCCAGCTGGTTTCCCAATAGAACTGATCCCAGCCTGGGTGATTTTATTGAACGGCATGCACACGCTGTGGCTCCTTTTCTAAATAAACTTGTAATCATCTCTGTTGTAAAGGATATTTCTCTGCCTGTTAATATAGTTGAAACTGTTGTAAAAAGTTCTGGCAATATTGATGTTCATCTTGTTTACTATGGCAGCAGTCAATGGGGTGGGGCAGTGGACAGGCTGTTATCTTTGCGCCGCAACATTTCCCTTTACCAGCAAGCTTTTGATAAGATAGTAGCTGGATATAAACTGCCAGATATGTTGCATGTGCATGTTGCCATGAAAGCAGGATTGTTTGCTCAAAAGATAAAACGACAATTCAATATTCCCTACATTGTTACAGAACATTCTTCCGTTTACTACGCAGACGCAAAGCCTTCATTGAAAGATACTAGTTGGTATTTCAGATACTTAACAAAAAAGGTTTTGCAGTTTGCTGACATGGTGCTTCCTGTTAGCAATACTTTGGGAAAAGCTATTTGTACAGGCCTGGTAAATGTGCCTTATAAAGTTGTGCCAAATGTTGTTGACACAAATATTTTCTTTCCAACTCAAATTATTGAGCAAAAGGCATTTCTCAGGTTGATACATGTTTCTGGCATGGGCTACCCAAAAAACATGGAAGCTATTTTCAGTGCATTAAAAATCTTGAAGCAACAGGGCATTCCTTTCATCATGGATTTATACGGACCGCTGCAGGCAGATGTGCAGCAAATGGCGATTGCAGCCGGATTACAAGACAAAATTATTTTTAAGGGAGAAGTGCTACAAAAGGATTTGGCGCCGGCCATGCAACAGGCAGATGCGCTGGTGCTTTACTCCCGCTATGAAACATTTGGTTGTGTGCTGATTGAAGCAAATGCATGTGGCCTGCCAGTAATTGTTAGTGAGCTTCCTGTTTTTCATGAGATTATCAGGGAGGGTGACAATGGTGTATTTGTTCCTGGCAATGATGCAAAAGCACTTGCAGCTGCACTCGTAAAATTCAACGCTGAAAAAAATAGGTTTGATAAAACAGCCATTGCCCTTGAGGCCGCAAGAAAATACAACTACAATGCAGTGGGACAGCAGCTAATGAATATTTACAAAGGAATTTTAACCTGATCAATAATTACCACTACAACGGGGCGACGGAAAGCAGCACATTTCTAAAATAATATCCCTCTTTAATATTTTTACTAATAGCAGCTGTCGCATTTTGCATCTTGTTGTATTCTTCGCTGCTGAGCTGCTCAATTGAATGATCCAGTGCTGTTAAAGAATCTACAGCAATGCCAACGCCATTCTCCTCTACAAAAGCAGCAACAGCGCTTTGTTTCCAAACTATAACAGGTAAGCCTGCGGCTAGATAAAGGGATAATTTATGGGGATTGTTATAACGTAAATAATCATTGCAAGTTTCAATAGAATCGCCATCCCATACCAGTCCAAAGCTTCCAAGCAGTACGGCAGGCA
Source organism: Ferruginibacter sp. (assembly GCA_965247025.1). GTDB lineage: Bacteria > Bacteroidota > Bacteroidia > Chitinophagales > Chitinophagaceae > Ferruginibacter. Next base: position 676,230 of record OZ252000.1, read on the forward strand.
ATTTTGCAGGATCTACCTTGCCTTTATAGAATATATTATCAGCAACGCCTCCGGAAGGAATATAACTTTCCCCGTACAGGTAAAATTCAAGTTTAATCAGCTGATTTAAATTGTAGACAAAAGAAGATTTTTTGAGATTGCCGGCGAAACATACACTACCGGATAATTCTTTTTCACCAGCATTGCCTTTAAACTCGTAGTCGAATAATTGGATGCATTGAATGGTGGCTCCGGGTAGTTGAGAAAGAATATACACTTTCATGGCTTCATTGTGGGCAATAATACAAGTAAAGCGGCTAAGTTCATTGAGCTCATTTTTCAGTAAAACAGCATCTCTGTCTCTTAGTCCATCAATGTCTATTATCAAGGCTACCGTTTTTATTCCACGCCAGTGTAACAACTTTTGAAGCAGGCTGTAAATGCCGGCCAGGAATGGAAAGTGAAAATAGACGGTGCTGTTTTTTGAAATAGAAAAAGCCATCTTTACCGATTGCAGCACCCGAAAACCTTTAAACAAAATGCCCCAGTGAGAATTATAATTAAATACCAGCGGTTTAAATCCTTCCGCATGCATGATTACTTCCTGGTGTTTTCTTACAATACCGGCGGTAAAAATATTCCCGTCAAAAGCCTCAGCGATATAATAATTTAATTTGTCAGGCACCCGGCACTTTTGAAGGTTTCAAAAAATTAATGAGGTAAGAAAATATATCCTTTACTGCTTCATTTCTAAAGATATAAAGCTGAAGCAATCCATAAACAATTATACATCCTGTCATGGAACAGATCATAACATTCAGCGGTAATTTAAAAAACATCCGGCAAATTAAAATAACCGGAATAAAACAGCTGCTTGCCAGGATGGTTTTAATCAGCACACCAACGTCAGCCTTAAAACTTACCAGTTGGTAAGCGTACAATCCTGTAACGATAGTGACTGCAATTTCTGTTATAAGATTTGCCATGGCAGATCCTGTTGCTCCAAGGGAGGGCACCAATAAAAGGTTTAGTACTATGCTGAGAACTCCACCCAATATAACAGCTGCTAAAAATTTTTTTTCTTTGTCAAAAGGTACCAATATCTGGAAGGCAAAAATATTACTGAGGCCGATAATAATTGGCAGAAAAGCCAGCACCTGCAGTAACCTGGCAGCAGGCTGAAAAGCGTCGCCTGCAATCACCTGGATAATTTCCGGCGCAAGCAGGTAAAGACCGGTACAGATTGGAACTCCCAGTGTAATGATGAACAAAAGCGATTTGTCAATATGCCTGGCAATGGAAACTTTGTCGCCAATGCCCGCCAGGTAAGACATGCGTGGCAACATAACCGTGCCAATCACCAGTAAAGCCGACAGGCAGATTTTTACCAGTTTAAGTACGGTTGTGTAAAAACCAACTGCTTCAGCATTGTTTGTAATGTGCTGCAAAATCACTGTATCAAAAAAAATATAAATACTGATGGCGGAACTTGTTAGAAAAAAATGCCATAAAGGCTTTAAATGTTTTTTTAACTGAAGTGGTTGTTTGATAAAGGTATTATCTGCAAAAACTTTACGCCCGTTGATCAAGGCAAACAGAACGGTAGCTCCGGCAAATATGCCCATATACAACTGAAAATCTGAAGATTTTTGTATCAGTAAAAAAACTACAAGCAACATTAAACACCTTACTGCAGCCGTTCTAGCCGCTGCATATCCAAAGGCCTCCATGCCCTGCAGATACCATTCAAAAGTTACGGAACTTAATAAAATATTTATCAATGCAAATGCATACAGCAATGGGTATTCATGCCATTTAGCGTAGGTAAGCAACGTAAATACTACAGCGATTACCAGCGTAAAACAAATATGCAGTACAGCAAGTTCTTTTATCAGCTTTGCTCTTTTCTCAGGATCATTTCTTACCACTGCAATGGCCCGTATGGCATAAAGCGGTATGCCAAAAGCCGCCACCATAATACCTATCTGTGAGAGAGAATCCACATAATTTACCCTTCCCAAATTGCCTGGTCCTAATATCCTCGTTATATACGGATAAGAAATAAGCGGCAGCAGCGATTGGGAAGCAATCAGGATAAGCTGGTAAACAAATTTGTTTTTTAAATCGGTGGCCACTAACAAAACTGGTTTGCTGCTAAATTAAAACTCTATTTTGACAAACCTTATTTCATTATCCCCTTTGAATTTAGGGCGACAGAAATAAAATAAAGAAGCAAGTTGTCAACAAATTTTTAAGTGCGCCGCATTTGATGGCACAAATGGTAAATTTGCCGGGTATATGTCTGCAGAAAAAATTATAAGCGACTGGAAAAAAAAGACCTTTAAACCCCTTTACTGGCTTGAAGGAGAGGAGGATTATTACATTGATGTAATAATGGACTTTGCAGAGCATAAAATATTGCCGGAGAGTGAGGCAGGCTTTAATCTTTCTGTTTTTTATGGTAAAGATGCCAGTTGGAGCGATGTGGTAAATGCTTGTATGCGTTACCCGATGTTTGCAGAAAAGCAGGTTGTTTTGCTAAAGGAGGCCCAGCAAATGAAGGACATTGATAAGCTGGAACCTTACATAGAAAACCCTTTAGCCTCCACCATTTTTGTAGTAAGCTATAAAGAAAAAACGCTCGACAAAAGAAAATCTCTTTATAAAAGTGTAAAGAAAAAAGGCGAAATATTTACTTCTGAAAAGATAAGGGATTACAAGCTGGCCGAATGGGTTACCAGTTATCTGCAAACGCAGGAGCTTACCATGACACCCAAAGCCATCGCACTGCTCACCGAACATGTAGGCAGTGATCTCAGCCGCCTGGTAAACGAGATTGAAAAAGTAACCGTAAACCTCGGTCAGCGTAAGAGCATTACGGAGGATGATATCGAAAAATTTATCGGCGTAAGCAAAGAATACAATGCTTTTGAACTGCAGGATGCCCTGGCAAAAAAAGACATGTTGAAAGCATTTAAGATTATCCAGTACTTTGAAGGAAACCCCAAAGCGGCCCCCATACAATTGATATTGCCTGCGCTGTATGGTTACTTTAGCAAACTGTACGCTATTTTTGGCATGGCCGATAAAAGCGAAGCCGCCATCCGGCCGCTATTTTACAACAATAGTTTTGCTGCTAAAGACGCTGTAACGGCAATTAAAAAATACCAGTATGAAGGTGTTGAAAGAGCTCTGCTGTTGCTCCATGAATACAACCTGCGGAGTGTGGGAGTTAATTCTGCACCGGTTTCAGATGCATCGCTGCTGAAGGAGTTGGTGGTGAAGATTATGGGTTGATATTGATGTCCTGCTAAAATTGTATCAATAAGCTTATATTCATTGGTGAATATGAAACCTTCATTTTTTTTCCTCTTGTTCTTTGCCAACAGCTTATTCGGCCAGGTTAGAAATGCTGGTAATTTTTCGATAACAGGTAATGTGAATTTTAAAACAGACAGGTACATCTATTTTGTGTGGTACAGTGCCAATGAGGACAGGTTTATAGATAGCGCAAAAGTTACCAATGGATCATTTATCTTTCGTGGTGTTTGCAAAGGATATCTCGACCGATTTTACATAAAATCGGATTACACCAATAAGCGTGTGAATGATACCAGTAACAGTGTGCAGGTGCCTATTGACAACTCTGATATGCATATACAACTAAAAGAAGGCGAATTTTCAAAATATATATTGTCAGGATGCAAGTCATGTAATTTGCAGAAAAAAACGGATAGCAGTTTTATTAGCTTTTATGATAATATCTCCAGGTACGCCAGTATTTTAGAAGATCCACTACTAAGCGATGCAGCTAGAGTCAGGAATGAAAAATTGGAAGCGCTGAATATAGTTAATCTGAAAAAGGCGTTGGTTAAATGGCTGAATAAAAACCAGCAAAGCAGTCTTGCTCCATACTTCTTGTTTTCCCAAAAGAGATTTTTTAATAGCCGAGAGGTAGCAAGATTGTATAGCTTGCAAGACAAGTTTCAGCAGGAAAGTTTTTATGGTATTAAGTTGAACAATACAATTGACTTCAATTTGCGCCGTGATAACCAAGCAGGCAAAACAGCACCAAACTTCACGAGGATCAGCAGTAAAGGGTACTCAGTGTCTTTAAAGGAAATCAACAAGAACAGCTATGTACTGCTGGATTTTTGGGCGAGCTGGTGTGTGCCCTGCAGAGATTCACATCCAGATTTAATTAAATTGTTTACAAAATACCACTCGCAAAATTTTAATATAATAGGTATAGCGGATGATGACAGAGATTCGGTAAAATGGAAAAAGGCAATTAATGATGATAGTGTTTTTATCTGGCCGCACCTTTTGCGTGGGCATAAGTATGCTTTGCCCAATAATACAGCGGACTTGAATAAGTTATATTATGTAGAATTTTTACCTACAAAAATATTGGTAGATGATAAAGGGAAAATTATAGGGAGATACGTTGGAGGTGAATTTGAGAAATTAGAAAGTAAATTAAAAATTGTTTACGGATATTAATTAGAATATCCTTTCAATTATTTTTTGTCTTCGGCTTTTTCACAACAGCTTTTTTCTTTACTGGCGAAGTATAATCCTCTGTATTAGCGGCCTTCTCACCTGATAGATTATCTTTAAGATTATCTTCAACGGTATTGCCGGATGCATCTTTTACCGGTTTTGGCACCGGCTCGCCGCCTTCTTCTACTGTTTGAGTAAAAACTTTTTCTATGTGCATCCATTTACCGTTCTGCCATTTAAAACCTTCGTAATCACCATCAGGAATATACGTCCATTTTTTATTGGTTTCACCGGTTTCAGACTCCAGGTGTTCTGAAATAATCATTTTTAAATCCTGGTCGTAGGTCAGCCTTGCGCCGGCTGTTTTCTTGTATTCCATTACATACCTGCTGGCTGCAGATTTAAAAATGGAGTCACCCTCAAAACTTATATAACGTCCACCAAACAAGGGTTCATCATTCGCAAAGCTCAGCACTTCAATTATTTTACGGTTGCTGCGGATGTTGTTTTCATCATAACCCAGCAGGGTGTAAAACGGCTGGTTCATGCTTTTTGTCTCAATAATTTTATAATACACTGCACCAATCCAGCCTTTGTTATTGGCCGTGGTATCAGCTATATTTTGGGTAATGTCAGATTTATCAATGAGCGGAAAAAGTTTTAAAGATCCATCAGGCGTACGCATTTGAATGGCACCATGCTGGCGGGTAAGATTTTCATTTACAACCAGCTGCCAGGTAAAAATTCTAAAAGCACTGTCCGGTGCATACAACTTGGAAATTGTTTGCAAAGAGTCGAACGGGTAATAAAAAGAGTAGGGCGTTTTAAGGGCTGAAACAAACAGTTTTGTAAAAGAGCTGTCGCTTTGAAAACGCACCAGCGGCAGGCTGGCATTCACCATTTTATCTGCATACAATTGCATTGTGTCTTCCTTATGCGACAATATTTGCAACAGTTGTTTATTGAATGGTTGTGCTATCGCAACCGCAAATAAAAAACAACCGGAAACCATTAAAAGGCATTTCTTCATTTGATAAAATTAATTCAATACTTGTATATAACTCTTAATGGTAAAGGACCGGAGCGAAAAATTAACGAAACCTACAAGGTTTTAGCGAACTCAATAAGGGTTGAATGATGATGATCAATGCTTTGGGTGTTCTTGTCAATATGCTTATTAGTGGTGGATAAAAATATTGTTACCGCACCGATATTTCTGCCAAACTCCATATCGCTGAGGCTGTTGCCAACCATGATACTTTTTGTAAAATCAATATCCGGGTATTCTTCTTTTGCCTGCAGGGCCATGCCTGCATTGGGTTTGCGGCAGGGGCTGGCTGATAATACGTCCGGGCAAAAGTAAATTTTATCAATCCGGCCACCAGCGGCAGATACTTCCAGCAAAAGGTTCTTATGAATGATGTCCAGATCAGTAATTGTCATATCGCCTTTACCAACGCCACGCTGGTTAGTAATGATGAAGATGTGCTGAAATTTTTCAGCCAACAGGCGCAATGCATCTAATACAGCATCCAAAAAAACAAACTCATTCCAGTTAAGTATGTATCCGGGATCCTTTTGCTGGTTGATGACGCCATCTCTGTCAAGAAAAAGTGTCCAGGAATTATCTATGCTGATTTTTTCCATTACGGGTAAACAATTATGAAGCTGGGAATAATTATCAGAGGTTACTACTAAAAAGCTAAATTAATATTCCCCAATCTCAGATAATCCATTTAGAAAACTGCTAACGATTTCAACCAGGTTGATCCCACCACTATTATTATTTGCTTTCTTTTGTTGAGCCTGTTGCTTTAATGAGAGCAAGTGATAATCGTTTTGAAAGCGACTGTAATCATCTGGTATGCCAATATCAATAAAATAATTATCGCATGGAAGCCCAATAAATTTTTGAACCGGTGTTTGCTTTTCAAGAAAATCTTTTTCAAAAGAAAACTCCTGTGGCAGAAATCCATCCTGCATTGCGGCTGTCTTTAGCACATATATTCCGCCGTTAATAAATCCTCTTTCGCAGAGTTTTTTTTCATTGAAAGCTTTAACCACGAATTGGTCATCAATCTCTACCGATCCGTACCGGGAAAAATTATACATCTGTTTCAACGCACAAGTAAAGTCTGCTGAATTGCTCTGATGAAATTCAACCAACCTTTCTATATTAATATTGAACAGTGTATCACCATTTACAATTACTACATCTTCAGTTGTTGCTTTTCCGCAAGCCAGTTTTATTGCGCCGCCAGTGCCCAGTGGATGATCTTCAATTACAAACTCAATTTCCGTATCAGCAAAATTCTTAGTGATATATTCAATTACAATTTCACTTTTATAGCCGAGTGATAAAATGAAACTCTTTACCCCTTCATTCTTTAACCAGCTAATAATAAAATGAATAAAAGGGATTCCTTCAACAGGGGCCATGCATTTTGGTACATCACTCACAACGCTCTGCAATCTTGTGCCAAGGCCGCCAGCAAGTACAATGGCTTGTACATTTATATCGTCTTTTTTATGGCTCATTTAATAAATAATTCAGCTTCTGCCAATTCACAAATTATATGGCCCAGCAGCATGTGGCACTCCTGTATCCGGGGTGTATCGGTTGAGGGAATATTTACTAAAAGATCACTGAGGGGCTTCATGTGTCCACCGGTTTCTCCTGTAAATCCAATGGTTGTCATTTCTTTTTGCTTCGCAACTTCAAAAGCCCTCACAATATTTTTGCTGTTGCCAGATGTACTTAAACCGATTAGCACATCCCCCTTTATACCTATGCCTTTCAGCAAGCGGGCATAAATTTCATCGTAGCTGTAATCATTGGCAACTGCCGTTAAATAACTGGTGTTGCAATGCAACGCTTCAGCCGGCAGTGCATCCCTGTCTATATAAAACCGGCCGCTGAATTCTGCCGCCAAATGCTGTGCATCTGCAGCGCTGCCACCATTGCCACAAAACAATACTTTATTACCGGATTTGAAAGCAAAAACAATCACATCAACGCATTGTTTCACTGTGGCAATCATCATCTCATCTGCAAGAACTTGCTGTTTTACAGCAATGGAATTATTGATAATAGTTTTTATATTTATATTCATTGTACTTCAAAAGCGGTAAATAAAAAGTTGTTTGAGGCCGCTATTGCTTTTAAGTTGATGTAATAAGATTCGGTAAAATTTTTCACCGCCAAAAATTCATGTGTCGGTACGCAAAATTCATCAAAAAAAATAATATCTCCCTTTTTTAAAAACGGTGCCAGGGTTGTTAGCGTAAAAAGAGTGGAAGAGTAAAGATCGGCATCCATGTGAATGACGGTTTGTTTGGATGCATCAAAAGTTTTTACGAAACCTGGCAACGTTTGCTGAAAAAGGCCCTGGTAAAAATGAGCCCTTGGGTCAGTGGTTTTTAAAACTTCATTACCATTATTCATGTCGCCTTTTTTGAAAGAGCCCCAGTCTTCCGGCAAACCGCTGAATGTATCAAAGCCATGAAAATGACTGCCTGCATTGGTATGTTTTTTCATCCACCAGTAAAATGAGCCACCGTTGGCAACACCAAATTCGAGGTAGTTTATGCTGTTATTTTTAATGTAATTATCCTGCAGGTGCTGGTACAGGCCAAGCCGCTTATCCCTGCTTCGGTTGCCACTGAAAAAATCATTGAAGGCAAGCCCTTTTTGCTGGTTGATCCATTTGGACTGTTTTGAAAGATAAGCCAGGTTGATAAAAAAGCCGGTAAAAGGTTCTACCAGCACATGCAGTTTCAGCAAACTGAAAATGGCCTTGGTTTTTTGAATAATCAGGTATTTAAAATACATCTGTCACATCGTCCAGGTTGTTAAACCATATTTGGTAAAAAGATAATTTTTTATTTCGCCGCCAAATGTATTTAATGTTTCTATCACTTTAAAACGGGTGTTGCCCGGGCAATAAAATATCATAAAACCTCCGCCGCCGGCGCCGCTTATTTTACCACCAGTAGCGCCTGCTTTTTTTGCCGCTTCATATATTTCTTCAATACTGCTGTTGCTAATATTATCGGCCATTCTTCTTTTTTGCTGAAAGCCAAAATCAAGTATTTCTCCAAACTCATGCAGGCGGCCTTTTAGCAATGCTTCCTTCATCATTCTTGATTGCTCTTTAAGCTGGTGCATGGCTTCAATACTTTTCTCGTTCTTATCATTTACATTTTTTACCTGTTCTTTTATAATGGCCGCACTTTCTCTTGAAGTTGCGGTAAAATAAAGTACCAGGTTATTGCCAAGTTCATGCATGTATTCCGGTCTTATACGTAGCGGATTAACAATTACTTTATCACCACCATAAAACTCCATAAAGTTTACACCACCGAAAGTGGCAGCGTACTGGTCTTGCTTTCCACCAGCCAGCAGCAGATCTTCCCGTTCAATACTGTATGCAAGATGTGCAATATCATAATCTCCTAACGGCAGTTTGAGCATTTCAGCAAACGCTCCCAAAATGGCAACTACCAGGGTGGAGGAAGTGCCAAGACCCGAGCCAGCAGGCGCATCTACAAATGTGCTGAGCCGAAACCCTGTGTGGGAAAAAGGAAAGTCCTTCTGGATCCGGTTATAAACACCTTTAAGCAGATCAAGTTCTTTATTAATTGGTAACGAGTCCGAAATGTCGAATTCCTGCAGCTCCTTTCTGTCAAGTGCTTCTATGATGATCTGGTTATTTTGCAGCGGTTCAATACTGGCATACGCCGATAAGGAAATAGTGGCATTTAAAATAGCGCCGCCGTAATTGTCACTATAAGGACTTACATCTGTACCGCCGCCAGCCAGGCCAATTCGCAGGGGTGCTTTGCTTCTGTATATCATTGTATTCTTTTGTCTGCAATCTAAACCGGCCGCAATAATAATGCATTTGATTCTTTTAATTCCTGCGTTGCAAGATATTCAGTATTATTTAAAGATTTGCGTGAGCAAATTGCACCCACACAAGCATTGAATTAAGTTATAACAGAATGAATTTTAGGTGATTGCATTTTTATGGACAATCTTGTAAAACTGCTTCAAATATTTCATTACAGCATTTTGTTGGTAACTTGCACGTTAAAATAAAATTATAGTTTAAAGACAACCCTGCGAAAGCAGTTAAGTATGAGTAAAGAAAAACAGAGATCAGGAAAAAAATCGACAGAAACAATTTCAGTAACAGGCAAATTGGATGTGGCAAGAGGAGGAATGGGCTACGTGATTGTGGAAGGAATGGAAAAAGACATTATAGTTAGACCAAATGACATGGGCAGGGCTTTTCATGGCGACACAGTAAAAGTTCAGATTAGCAAAGAGGGTGGCGGCGGCCGCCGGACAGAGGGTAAAATAACCTTGGTGGTGGATAGAAAGCAAACAACATTTATCGGCAATATTGAACTGGCTAAGAACACAGCATTTTTTGTTCCTGCCACAGAAAAATCAATACCGGATTTTTACATACCGGTTGAAAAACTAAACGGTGCGGTAAACGGCAGCAGGGTAGTAGCCCGGATGACAAAATGGGACAAGTCGGATAAAAAACCTACCGGTGAAGTGGTAACAATTCTGCAGGCGAGTGATCAGAATGATATGGCGATGAAGGAATTGCTTATCGACAATGGTTTTTCACTCTTGTTTGATGAAGCAGTTTTAAAAGCTGCCGATCAGCTTTCAGAATCAATTACAAGAGAAGAATTACGAAAAAGAAAAGACTACCGTGATATACTAACATTTACCATTGACCCGGTAGATGCAAAAGATTTTGACGATGCTATTTCAATCCGCAATATGGACAATGGCAACTACGAAATAGGTGTACACATTGCAGATGTAAGTCACTTTGTCCAGCCAGATAGTATCCTGGATAAATCTGCTTATGAAAGAGCTACAAGCGTTTACCTGCCAGACAGGGTAAACCCGATGCTGCCTGAAAAGATAAGCAATGAACTTTGTTCACTGCGGCCCAATGAAGACAAATACACTTTCTCAGTTATTTATCAAATAACCAACCGGGCAGAAATAAAGCAACAATGGATTGGCAGAACGGTGATCCACAGTAACCATCGTTTTTCTTACGAGGAAGTGCAGGAAATAATTGAGGGAAAAGAAGGTCCTCATGAGAAGGCGATTTTATTACTGAATAACCTGGCGCAAAAATTCAGAGAAGAACGTTTTAATAATGGCGCTATAAATTTTTCTTCTCAGGAAGTTCGCTTTAAACTGGACGAAAAAGGAAAGCCGTTAGGCATTGTTGTAAAAGAAAGCAAAGAGGCGCATAAACTCATTGAAGAGTTTATGTTGCTGGCAAACCGGTCGGTTGCAGAATATGTTTCCAAGATCAAGATTAACCAGGAGCCATTGCCTTTTCCGTACAGGATACATGATACGCCCAGCGAAGAGAAGCTGAAACCATTTGTGGCTTTTGCCAAAAAATTCGGCTATTCATTCGACATGAAAGATGAAGCAGCTGTGGCAAAATCGTTTAATAATTTATTGAAGGATGTTACCGGTAAACCCGAGCAGCATGTGCTGGAACAACTCGGCATCCGCACCATGGCAAAGGCAGTTTACACATCAAAAAATATAGGGCATTACGGTTTAGGTTTTGAGCACTATTGCCATTTTACTTCTCCTATACGCCGTTATCCCGATGTAATGGTACACCGAATTCTGCAACAATGCCTTGACAAGAATATTACTGTTGATAAAAAAATGGAAGACAAATGCCGCCATTGCAGTGACATGGAACGCAAAGCCATGGAAACAGAAAGGGCGGGTAACAAATACAAGCAGGTTGAGTTTATGCAGGATTACCTGGGAGATGAATTTGACGGGGTTATCAGCGGGGTGGCAAGCTTCGGTTTTTTTGTAGAAACAGTGCTGCATAAATGTGAAGGCATGGTTACAGTGAGAGACCTGAGTGATGTGGATGAATTCAAGCTGGATGAGGCAGATTATGCTTTGGTTGGCATGCGTACCGGCAGAAAATTCAGGATGGGCGACCTTGTTAAGATAAAGGTGGTTGCTGCAAACTTAGATAAGAGACAGCTGGATTATCATTGGGTGCCGTAAGTATTTGTTCTATGCATTTTATAATTAAAAATCTACTTCTAATATTACCCTCATTGATAACAACTTTGTTGTATTCACAAACCAGCTCAAAGCTTGACTCGACGCTAACTTTTTTTAAAGAACAAGGAATCAAACTAAATACAGTAACTCCACCGACAGGTTTTAAGGTTTATTATAATTGTGATTCATTACTATTCATGAAAGGAATTTTTGGTGACACAATAAAAATATGGACGTCGGCAATGGACTGGTATCAGACTCTCGGCGAATTTAAAAACATCATTAAAAGTAAAAATTATGGAGTAACTGAATTTGCTAAAAGTATTGACCAAGATGGCAGAGTTTATGTTTCCTCATATCATCAAACAGAATTTATTTACAGAAATGATTCTCTTTACGAAATACAGAATTCGAATCCGACACCATCAGAACCTTTAATCAAACTTTTTAACGCATATTTTTTTAAGAAACAAATTGATGAGGTAACATACAAGGCCCAATTAGATAGTTTGCATAAAATAGAAGAAACTCAAGCTTTGTATATTCCAAAACTCATATTTACAAAAAAAATGTTTCAAAAAAATAAACAGATAAAACTTTCTAAAAAAATAAATTTTCAAGGAGATACAATTGAATTGGAAAGACAATGGTCTGAAAACGGAAAAACTTGTAACCTGGTTAGAATCAAAAACAAGGAAGCAGGGCACGAAACTACATATGCTTATGCAATAAATGAGGATATGAAATTTGTTTTATGGGAAGGGTGTGGAGTATATTAAGCAGAAGAAATTCAATATAAATCTCAGTCCAGTCCATTTAATTTTCAGGCTGGTCTATTATTAATTAATTTTTCTTGATAATGGTAACATCGGAAAGGGTTAATTATCGACGATTAAATTTATTCCACTGCTAAAAGCAGGCACTGGCAAGAATAAAAGCAAAACGACATGCACTCTTTCATTGAACTCTCTTCCATTTTTGAAGAAAAATTTAATACCCGGCATTTTCCGGAACATACTCCATCTCTTTACGACCCGGCCCAATACATATTGCAGTTAGGTGGCAAAAGGGTGAGGCCGGTTTGTGTATTAATGGGTAATGAACTTTTTGATGAGTTGCATGAGGACGCCTATTTTGCTGCGGCAGGAATAGAGTTATTTCACAACTTCAGTCTTATTCACGATGATATAATGGACAAAGCGCCTGTGCGGCGTGGCATGGCAACAGTGCATGCAAAATATGGCGAGCCAACTGCATTGCTGGCTGGTGATGTAATGTTTGTAATGGCTTATGAGTACCTCAACAAAATGAACCTGGTACATCTTCAAAAAGTACTGGCGCTGTTTAACAACACAGCCAAAGCCGTTTGCGAAGGTCAGCAGCTGGATATGGATTTTGAAAAAAGAGAAAGGGTGAGCCTTGAGGAATACGTTCACATGATCACACTTAAAACTTCAGTGCTGCTTGCTGCAAGCCTGCAGGTGGGTGCCATACTCGGTGGCACCGGCGAAAGAAACCAGCATCATATTTATGAGTTCGGGCTAAACCTCGGTATTGCTTTTCAGGTGCAGGATGATTATCTTGATGCCTATGGCGACCCGGAAAAATTTGGCAAACAAGTGGGTGGCGATATTCTTGCTAACAAAAAAACCTTTCTTATGATAAGGGCTATGGAAGTGGCGGATGTATTATCTTTAAATGAATTGCAGGGCTTACTCCAAACAAACCCCGCTGATAAAGTTGACAGGGTATTAAATATTTTCAGGCAGTGCAATGTGGATAGTTGGGCGGCTGAACTGAAAGAGAAATACCTGGCTTCGGCGCTGCAGCATCTGGAAGAAATTGCGGTAACCGAGAAAAGAAAAACACCATTGAAAGAGCTTGCAAATTTTCTTATCCAGAGAGATAAATAGTACCATTCAAATAATTTGTTTCAGCTTCTTTGCTATTATAACTTTGCTAAAAGCCATTTGCTATGGATATTACAGAAGAAGAATTTGATGAGCTTGTTCGGCATACGCTAAGGATAGAATTACTTAGCGGAATGGTTTTAATATACCGGGTAAGTACGGCAGAAAAGCAGCGGTTGATTGGAAAGTTAAGACTTAATTCCGAAGGGGATGATACAACCAGGCCATTGCAGTTTTTGTATTTTCAAACATCGCTGCAAAGAAATGTAGTGATAAAAGTTTCAGAAATAATAAGGGTTATTTTTTGTTTTGATCCTGTGCAGGAAGTTATTGACCCAAATGCTTATTACGATAATTTTAAGGTACTTGAAAAAGATACAAACCTTGTTGAGGAATCTACGCCTGAAGGAAAGGTTGCGTTGAAAGTAGTAACTGAAGAGTTTTTACCTTCCGCAATTATTTTTCACAGCGGTGATGCTGCCGATGACGGTTACGACAGTAACCCTTTGTTATATTACGATCTGGAAGCTGGCTGCCTTGATATTTTTGATTTGGAAATTGAGGATGATCTTGTTCCCATACGGCAATTTATTAACCTGATGGATATGGATGGTGAGGCAAATTTTATTGCATTAAAACATATTACTGTTATGGAGTTTGAAGATGCCCTTTTATACAATGATGAGGAAGAGGATGATGACACGAATGAAGAAGAAAATGCCAATGCTGATATCGATGATATTTTTGAAGATTTTACGCCGGATGATGAAAATAAAAATGCTGGCGGAGACGGAGCACCGTTGCCTTTTTAGCCACCGCAACAATTACATATTTACAAATTGTTTCCTGTAGTCCGTCGGCGTCATCTTTTTTACTTTTTTAAACTGCTTGCTGAAATGCGCCCAGCTGTTATAGCCGCTTTCGTAGCAAATATCCATGATGGGCTTATCGGTGCTGGTTAGTATTTTACATGCATGGCCAATGCGGACATCCTGCAAAAAATCGAAGTAAGGTTTCTTAATATTTTTTTTGAAAAAACGACAAAAAGTAGGGATGCTCATATTTGCTACAGCGGCAACTTGTAGCAGCGTAATTGTACCCAAATAATTTTTAAAAGAGAAGTCGATGATCTTTTCTATGGCTGGGTTTACATCCAGCGCCACCGAACTAAAATCTGCAGAAACAGTGCGATATTTAGAAGAGCTGGAAAGTTTTTGCAGCACTTGCAGCAGGAGGAAAATTCGTTGAAATCCTTTTGCGGTCTGCAGGTCATGAATAGCCGGAATAATTTCTTTTTTCAACTGTTGTTGCAACTGAATACCTTGCTGCCTGTTTAAAAAAATTGCCAATGGTTTTATTTCCGGCATCGTCATAAATTTATCGCCGAATACACCGGGTTTAAAATGTACAACCAGCACATTGCCAATCATTTTTTGGTGCTGTTTTCTAAACCAATGGGGGAGGCCCGATGAAATAAAATATATATCGCCGGCTTTGTAATCGCCTACAAAATCGCCGATCATTACAGTTCCATGACCTTCAGAAATCAGGATTAGCTCACACTCTTCATGCTGATGCCAGTTGGTCTCAAATTGTGGCGTTCGGTAGGTGCGGCAGGCAAATGACTGATGCTCTTCAACCTGTATTTTTTGTAGGATTGTTTTCATTGCCAAACTGTTATCTTATCAACAATATTGGCTAAAACTACAAAATGGTGATAAGATAGCAGATTTTATTTTGAATTTAGCAGTTGCTAATCAACATTTATTTGGGAAATTTTGTATTGATAAAACGATTGTTTTTAACCTTGTTTATAAACGCCTTATGCTGTTATTAGGAATAGATGTTGGAACCTCTTCAATAAAAGTTTCCGTTGTTGATGCTGCAACAAGCCGCTGTGTCGCTTCTGCACAATACCCTGAAATTGAAACAGGTATAATTGCCCGGCAACCGGGGTGGGCAGAACAGGAGCCTGCCATGTGGTGGAGCCATGTGCAACAGGCAATTTTACTGGCAAATAAATCTGGCAAATACGATCCAAAAGAAATTGGTGCAATTGGTATTGCTTACCAAATGCACGGGCTTGTTTGTATTGATGAGCAACAGCAGGTTTTGAGGGACAGCATCATTTGGTGCGACAGCAGGGCAGTAAGTTATGGTGACAAGGCCTTTGCCGCCATTGGGGAAGAAAAGTCATTGAGTCACCTGTTAAATTCACCGGGTAATTTTACTGCGTCTAAACTGGCGTGGGTAAAAGAAAATGAACCGCACATTTATGAAAAAATAGATAAAATAATGTTGCCGGGAGATTATATTTCCATGCAGCTTACTAGTGAGATCAATACCACCATTTCTTCTTTATCAGAAGGAATTTTCTGGGATTTTAAAAGCAATGAATTGTCTGAAGATGTAATGGAATATTATGGTTTTGATAAAGCCCTGATACCTTCTATTTCACCAGCCTTCAGCAGCTACGGCAACTTAAAAAACTCTGTCGCTGACGAACTTTCTTTAAGCCCTGGCATACCTGTCACTTATAAAGCCGGCGATCAGCCAAACAATGCACTTTCACTCAATGTTATGGAGCCGGGTGAAGTTGCTGCCACGGCAGGAACTTCCGGTGTAATTTATGGCGTAAGTGATAAGCTGGCATACGATCAGCAATCGAGGATCAACAGCTTTGCCCACGTAAATTATAAAGCTTTAGGTAAAGAAACCGGAACGGCTGTCGATATTCGCATTGGTATTTTATTGTGCATTAATGGAACTGGTATTTTGAACCGTTGGATGAAACAAATTGCAGGTAATGTTTCTTATCACCAAATGAATGAAATGGCAGGAGAGATTGCCGTTGGCAGCGAAGGACTACTGATGCTGCCTTTTGGTAACGGCGCCGAAAGGATGTTAAATAATAAAGTGCTCAATGCACACATTCACAATATTGATTTGAACAAACACAGCAATGCTCATTTGTTCAGGTCGGCCCAGGAAGGTATTGCCTGTGCTTTCCGGTTCGGGTTGGATATTATGAGGGAGAATCAACTATTTCCAAAAGTGATAAGGGCGGGCAATGCCAATATGTTTTTAAGCCCCGTGTTTATGGATGCATTTGTAAATGTTACCAATACGCCTGTTGAATTATACGATGCGGATGGAAGTGTGGGAGCAGCTATTGGAGCCGGCATTGGTGTGGGCTATTATAAAAATGCAGCGGAAGCTTTTGCAAACACTGTTGCTAAAAAAACTATTGAGCCAACCAACGCAGCTGCTTACGATGATTTGTATTTTAAATGGAAGGAGTGTTTGGAAAAGGAATTGACAAAGATTAAATAAGCAATGTTTAACATTCAGGTTTAAGTAAAGAGAAGTGGCTTTTTGTTTGATTTAGTTTAACGTGTGTGGTATAGTTGTGGTCAAACTGAGTAACGAAGAATAGTTGAAAAGCTGCCGGATAGAAGCGAAAAGCCCCGGAACGTAACGGAGTGAAACGAAGTGCAGTGCAGGGCTTGCAGCGAATAGCCGGAGCAAAGGCCAGGTAAAGTTTTGAATTTGACAGCCCATAATTTTAAATAGTAATTACATAACCAAAACAATAAAATCGATTTTATGTCAACGATTGTAACAGGAGACAAAGCCTTTTTTAAAGATATCCCTGCAATAAAATTTGAGGGTGTCAGCAGCGATAATCCATTCGCTTACCGCTGGTATGATGAAACGAAAGTAGTGGCCGGCAAAACAATGAAAGAGCACCTGCGATTTGCGGTGGCTTACTGGCATTCATTTGTGGGCAATGGCGGCGATCCTTTCGGCGAACCTACGCATTTGCATCCATGGAATGAAAAAGCAAATGCTGTTGACCGGGCAAAAGATAAGGCCGATGCGGCATTTGAATTTATTACAAAACTTGGGTTGCCCTACTACTGTTTTCATGATGTGGACGTGGTGGATTATGGGAATGACGTGGCTGAAAATGACAGCCGTTTACAAGCTGTAACTGCCTACTTAAAACAAAAGCAGGAGGCCAGCGGCGTGAAATTATTATGGGGCACAGCTAATATGTTTTCTAACAAAAGATACATGAACGGGGCATCTACCAATCCTGATTTTCATGTACTGGCACATGGCGGTGCACAGGTAAAAGCAGCCCTGGACGCAACCATTGCGTTGGGTGGGGAGAATTATGTTTTTTGGGGTGGCCGTGAGGGTTATATGACCCTGCTGAACACAAACATGAAAAGAGAAAAAGAACACCTCGCCAAATTTTTGCACACCGCAAAAGATTACGCAAGAAAGAATGGATTCACCGGCACTTTCTTTATAGAACCAAAGCCATGTGAGCCAACCAAGCACCAGTACGATTATGATGTTGAAACTGTCACTAGTTTTTTACGCCAGTTTGGTTTGATTGATGATTTTAAAATGAATATTGAGGTTAACCATGCAACGCTTGCCGGTCATACTTTTCAGCATGAGTTGCAGGCTGCGGCTGATGCTGGCTTGCTTGGCAGTATTGATGCCAACCGCGGCGATTATCAGAATGGCTGGGATACAGACCAGTTCCCAAACAATATTAATGAACTTACTGAAGCCATGCTGATCATTCTTGAAGCTGGTGGTTTTGGTGGAGGTGGAATAAACTTCGATGCTAAAATACGCCGTAACAGTACAGATGCTGCGGACCTGTTTCATGCCCATATTGGCGGCATTGATACTTTTGCCCGGGCTTTAATTTCGGCTGATAATGTGCTGCAAAATAGTGATTATAAAAAAATAAGAACAGACCGTTACAGCAGCTACGACGCCGGAAAAGGGAAGGAATTTGAAGAAGGTAAATTGACACTTGAAGACTTACGGCAATTTGCAATTGACAATGGTGAACCTGCCGTAATTAGTGGAAAGCAAGAGTATCTGGAGAATATAATTAACAGGTATATTTAACCCAGATTTTGCAGTTGAAAATCTATTGCGACTTCCAACTGCTGCACAGCTAAGTATTTCAGAACATTTTTTGATTTCAAAATAGATCACTATTTCTTCAGCCAAAAAATAACCCGAAACACCTATCTGCATTGCATTTGAAACCCTCATAGCGATCTCAAATGCAAAATCTGGGTTTAAGGATTGGGATTTAAAGATTATAAAATCCAGGTTTGCGCCTGGATTTTTTTGTCTCAGAATAATAACATTATTTCCCGGCTTTATAACCTTTTACAGCGTAGAATAAAATATACAAATAGCAGGGAAGTGTGCATAAAAAGAACGCCATGTTATTGGGCAAATCTCTTTTTAAAAGCGGATAGATTAAAGGGACAACTGCGCCGCCTACAATACCCATTACAAGCAATGCTGAACCTATCTTGGTGAATTCTCCAAGCCTGTCGATGGCCATGGGAAATATAGCAGGCCACATCAATGAGTTTGCCAGGCCCAGAAATGCAATGAACGTAATTGCTGTATAGCCGCTGGTAAAATAAATAATCACACTAAATAAAATTCCAGCAAGGCTGATACTTTTAAAGCAGTTTGCTGGCTGAGGTATTTCGGTATGGTAAAAATGCCGGTGATATAACCAACCAGCATTGATACAAGTGTGAAGGTGGTAAAGTATTTAGTTTTATCAATGCTCATACCCATTGTTTTACCATAGGTGCCAATTGCATCACCAGCCAGCACTTCAACCCCAACATAAGCGAATATGCAAACTGCCCCCAGCAGTAAATGAGGAAATTGAAGTATGCTTGTTTTAGCAGTTTTTTTAGTCTCGGATGCTACTGGTTTATCCCCCGTTTCTATTTCCGGCAGCGAAGATTTTTTGATCATCAGCGCCAGCAAAACCAGAATTACCGCCATAACGATGTAAGACGTTATTACTCTCGATGCCAGGTCGGCCAACAGGATTTCCTTTTGAATTTTATCTGTCGTGTGCATAATCTGCTGCTCCAACGGTGCTGCATTTTTTAATATTAAAGCACTCAATATCAAGGGACTTAAAGCTCCGGCGGCTTTGTTGCAAATGCCCATAATACTGATGCGTTGTGCAGCACTTTCAATAGGGCCAACAATACTTATGTATGGATTAGATGCAGTTTGCAGCAAAGCAAGGCCAGCGCCCTGAACAAAAAGCCCAACCAAAAATAAAGGGAAGCTTCGTGTATTGGCTGCCGGTATAAAAATGATTGAACCCACAGCCATTACCATCAGGCCCAGCGCCATGCCATTTTTAAAACCTGTCGATTTTAAAATGTAAGATGATGGTATTGCTAAGAAGAAATAAGCCATGTAAAAAGCAGATGTCACAAAGAAAGCCTGTATATCATTTTCAAGTTGACAGGCAATCTTTAAGAAAGGAATCAGCGTGCCGTTAAGCCAGGTTACGAAGCCGAAAACGAAAAATAAAATACCAATAATTACAATGGCATAAGCCGGACTTTTTTGTGCAGACATAAGTTTGTTGGTTTAGTAAAACTTAAAATAAAACTGCATTCAGCAGATGAATGTACTTCAGCCGGGTATAAATTAAGCTGTGATGCCCGGTTTTTTATAATAGACTGCAACCTGGGCCTGCAATACATCTTCTTTTTCTATTAGCTGCCTCAACAATTCAAGCTGATTGTTACACCTCATTAAATTGTGGCCTTCGTACTTGGCTCCGTAATATATATCGTTATTGATGTGGTCTGCTAAAAAACGTATAGCCTGCATGTAGATCATAAATTTACCTGCGTAAACAAAATAGCTTTTTTCTTCGTCGCTTAATTCATCTTTCATTTCGCTGAGGTAACCATTAACAATGGCCCGGAAATAATTATCCCTGATTTCTATTTTGGAAACATCCTGTTCTTCCTCACTCACAGGCGAAACATAAGTACGTATCATATCGCCGGCATCGCTGATAAAATACCCGGGCATTACTGTATCGAGATCAATTACACACAAACCTTTGCCGTCATCATCAAAAAGCACATTGCTGATCTTTGTATCATGATGAGTAACCCGTTTTTTAAAATTTGGATTTGTTTGAATCGCATCAAAAGTATCAACAATGCTCCTGTGATCTTTGATGAATTGAATCGGGCCTTTGCAAGCATCGATCCTTTGCCTGTTACCATTTTCAAGCGCTGTCTCAAACTGCTGATACCGCAAACTCAGATTATGGAAATTTTTTAAGGTAATATTAAGTTTATCAATATCAAAGCAGGCAAGCAGGTTAGTAAATTTCCCAAACTGCCTTGCTCCTTCAAACGCAACATCCGTGTTATTCAGTGTATCATAAGTGTTTGATCCTTTCACAAACCGGAACATTCTGTAATAACCTTCTCCTTCCAAATACACCATTTCCTGCTTTTGAGGAGTTGCCTCCGGATGTACAAAAAGGTAGTTCGGGAAATTTATTTTGAAATATTCATTCAGCAAATGGAGATTTTCTGCAATTAAATTTGGTGTTGCAAATACGGTATTGTTTATTCTTTGAATGATAAATTTTTCCTCCAGGTACTTCATCTGCCATGTGTTGTTTATGAGCCCATTACCAAATGGGATGACTACACATGCAGCTGGCGGGAAGCCATATATTTTTAAAAGGGTGCTAAGCATTGCCGCCAGGTTATTGATTATTCATGATCAAACATAGTGAAGGCTTGTGATTAAAATGCCGTCAAACGTTTGCGTTATTTGTTTTAGTTAAAAAGTATTTGGCAATGGTCGCTTTAAGCTTCAAAATGGTAAATAGTAAAATGATTATTGGTTAATATGTACCACCATTTGCGGTTCGAGTATTATTTTGTAAAAGGTAATATTCTCGTTATCTGTTTTGCTTTTTGAAAGAAGATCAAGAATGATTTCCATTGCTTTATTTCCCTGCTGGTAAGAAAACTGTTCAACAGATGCCAGCGGCGGGTAAGCAGAATAATTACTGATGGGGAGATTGGCATAGCTTACAAAACTAACGTCTTTGTTTATTTTTAATTTCATTTTTTTAACAGCCTGCACTGCATCAAGCAATACGTAATCGTTAAAAGCAATTATTGCTGTCGGTTTATTTTTAAGTGAAAGCAATTTTTCTGTTACCACATGAATGTTGGCAGTTGTTAAATCGCAAGGAATTATCAGCGAGGGATCATACTTAAGCCTGGCTTTGGTTAATGCATTGCGGTAGCCTTCTACCCGTTCTTTACTTGCCAGCAGGTTCATAGGGCCATTGATCATCCCAATTGTTTTGTGGCCCAGGTTTCTTAAAAAATTAAATGCCTGTGTTGTGCCGGAAGCCATGTTGCATGCTACATAGTGGATGTTTTGCATACTTGGTATCCGGTCGAAAAAAACAATGGGGATATCGTATTTTTTCAGTACTTCAAAATGCTCATAGGTAACGGTATTTTTAGCAATTGATACTATTAGTCCATCCACCCGGTGATTTTTCATTGTCTCCACCAGTTGTCTTTCCCTTTCAGCATCATCATGAGACTGCCCCATTAACACTGTGTAATTATGTTTATTGGCACAATCCTCTATTCCGCTGATGGCACTCGAAAAAAATGCTTCTGATAGTTCCGGGAGTATAACACCAATGGTAAATGTTTTTCGTTGCTGAAAGAAAATTGCTGTTTGGTTAGGCTCATAATTTAATTCCTTGGCAAGCTGTTGAACATTAGTACGGGTTCGCAAACCAATGCTTTTATGATTGTGCAATGCACGGGACACTGTGGAAGGAGAGATATTTAATTTGCTGGCAATTTCCTTTATTGTTACAACCTTATTATCCATCGGAATAGCGAGTTTTTGATAAATGTAAAGTAAAAAAAAGTATGCAACCGTTTGTCCTGTTTTTGATAAAATTCTTACTGCTGGTATTTTAATTTTATGCAACCGTTTGTTCAATTTTTTAAAAAGGAATGTTCCTTATATTTAATGATCAATAAAAATTGCAGGCCGATAGTCATATAAATAACTCTTGCCGAAAATTTTAAATTAACCCCGTACTTATAAAGACTGCCATAATAACGGTACCAGTTTTCCTACTATCTATTAACTTTATTAACACCAAAACTTGATGCTATGCCGATTAAATTTTCATTTAAGGTATTTATGATTTTTATGCTGATTAGTTGGCATGCTGTTACATCTCAATTTGCAATGGCCCAGGGGGGATCACAAAAAATTACCGGAAAGGTTACGGACGAAAACGGAGCTCCGTTGCAAGGAGCAAGTGTAACAATTAAGGGAAGCAGCAAAGGGACTATTACAGATGCTGCTGGCGCATACTCCCTTGATGTACCAGGCAGCAATACTGATTTGGTGATTAGCTCCCTTAACTACACCAACAAGGAAATTAAAGTAGGCAACCAGTCTTCTATAGATGTGCAGATGACCAAAACAGCAAAGGCACAAAGCCTTGATGAAGTTGTAGTGGTGGGCTACGGCACACAGCGAAAGGTTGACTTAACCGGTGCTGTAGGATCTATATCAAGAAAGGATTTTGCAAATAAGCCTTTTACAAGTCCTGATCAGATTTTAACCGGCCGGATAGCAGGCGTTAATATCACCAATCGCAGCGGAGACCCCGGCGCTCCAATCGAAGTGAGGATACGTGGTGTAGGTACTGCCGGTAATAATCAGCCGCTTTGGATAATTGATGGGGTACCAGTTGCAACAAATTCAACAACTATAACAGTTAACACCGGAAGTCAAACAGAATCGAATCCTTTAGCTGGTATTAACCCGAGCGATATTGAAAGTATTGATGTATTAAAAGACGCTTCTGCCACAGCTATCTATGGTGCCCGTGCAAACAACGGCGTTATATTGGTAACTACTAAACGGGGTAAAGCAGGAGCAGCTACATTGTCTTACGATGGCTATGTGGGTATGCAGGCTGTGCCGAAAGATAAATTGTTTAAAGTATTGAACACAGAGCAGTATATTAAATACCAGCAAGAAGGATTTGGTAACGATTATTCTGCATTTGCTGGAAAACCAACAGTTGACTGGCAGGATTTAGTGTACAAAACAGGCTTGGCAACTTCTAATAAT
Source organism: Ferruginibacter sp. (assembly GCA_965247025.1). Taxonomy (GTDB): domain Bacteria; phylum Bacteroidota; class Bacteroidia; order Chitinophagales; family Chitinophagaceae; genus Ferruginibacter. The sequence goes on from OZ252000.1 coordinate 699,738, forward strand.
TTAACTATTTCTGGTGGTGGCCAAAACACCACTTACAGTTTTGGCGCTGGATATTTTAAACAGGAAGGTACTCAATTAGCTCAGGATTTTACCAGGTATTCCGCCAAGGCAACCTCAGATGCAAAAGTTGGCAAGTACCTTAAATTTGGAGAGTCCTTATTATTGAGCAGGGCTGAAAGACAGACCCAATCAGAGGATTTTTCGAATGCTGGAGCTGGTGCTGCAAGAAACGCACCTTTTTTTCAGCCTTATACAGCCAGCGGAGAATATAACCCATCCAATGTAACTACCTCCGGCGGTGCTACATCACAAAATTTTTTATGGAGTGCAGATCCTAATGTTGGTTACACTAAAATGATGCACAATAAAATACTAGGAAACCTGTACGGAGAAATTGAGCCGGTTAAAGGGTTGAAATACAAAGCAAGTTTGGGCCTTGATTATAATGAAGCAACAGGAGTTTTTTTTCAGAACGCTGTAGATTTTACCGGTATTGGCTCACCAAGACCCTCATTGCTTGTAAATGAACAACCAAAAGAAGCCACACTAACTTTAACGCATACGCTTACTTACGATAAGACATTTGGAAAAAGTAAAATAACAGCATTAATTGGGTATGAGCAAACCAGCTATTTGCTGCGTAGATTAAGGGTGCAGGGGCAAGACCTCTTCAATCCCCCCCTGGGATTGGCAGGTGGCGCAAATTCATTTGGATCTTCAGAAACTGCGGATCACTGGAATATACAGGGTAAACTGGCCCGTTTATTTTATTCTTATGACAATCGTTACCTGTTAACCGCTACTGTCAGGGAGGATAAATCATCCCGGTTTGCAAAAGCTAATAATTCAGGAACTTTTCCATCATTCTCTGTTGGATGGAGACTGTCAGAAGAGAAATTCATGAAAAACTCAGACCTGTTTAGTGATTTGAAAATCCGGGCAGGTTGGGGGCAGTCTGGTAACCAGTTTACAGGCACCAACTTCTCTTACCTTCCGGCACTTAGCAGCTTTGTTAAGTATGTCCTTGGCAAAGGAGGGCAATCAATTGCAACTGGTTATGCACCGGTTTTATTTGCCAATAAAGACCTGAAATGGGAAACAGCCATTCAAACAAATATTGGTGTCGATTTTGGCATGCTGAAAGGCAAGTTGAGTGGTTCCATTGATTATTTCAGCAGAACGACAAAGGATTTGCTGATAAGTGTTCCTGTAGCATTAACTACAGGCTTTTACCAGTTTGCTGATTTAAACTCAGGCAGTTTAACTAACAAAGGATTTGAATTTACCGCTAATTACCGGGACAGAATTGGAGAATTCGGTTATAACGTAAGTGGCAATTTTACCTATGTAAAAAATGAGTTTACCAAACTACCAGAAGGCATTGACTATATACAGCTGAATGATAAAAGAATTTCTTTGGGCAGACCGCTGGGGTATTTTTACGGCTATAAAACCAATGGTATTTACCAAACCGATGCTGAAGTGCCACAGACCGAGGGATACATAGGTGCAAAGGCGGGTGATATTAAATTTGTAGATCTGGATGGAGATAAAAAATTAACCGATGCTGACCGCACATTTTTGGGTAGCCCAATTGCAAAATTCTACTATGGAGTGACCCTGGGAGCTGACTATAAATTGTTCGACTTATCAATTGTTTTACAGGGCGTAGGTAATTATACTGTTTATGACGGTCCCCGTGCAGCCCTCGAAAGTATGAGCGGATCAGATAATCAAAGCATTACTGTGTTAGACAGATGGACGCCTGCTAATAAAAGCAATACCATACCGAGAGCCAATAGTAGCTATAATAATGGTGCTGGATTTAATGATAGATTTTTAGAAAACGCAGCATTTCTCCGTGTAAAAAATCTGCAGGTAGGTTACAATATAAAATCAGTTTCCAAAGTGACTAATGGTGTTATTTCTTATGCCCGGTTTTACGTAGGTGTATCTAACCTTTTTACATTTACTAAATACAAGGGGTATGATCCTGAAGTTACCAGGCAGCAAAGTTTTGCAGGTGGAGAAAACCAGTTTTTAAATGGGTATGATAACGGTAATGCGCCGCAGTCAAGAATGGTACAGGTGGGATGGCAAATTAATTTTTAAAGTACATCATCAACTACACGTTTAAAAATATTATAATGAAAAAAAGATTCTATATTAAGATTTTCATGGTGGTTTTAATTGTTACCGGAGCCTCGGCAATTATTGTATCCTGCAACAGGCTCGATTTAACGCCTTTGGACAAAACTACCACTGCTACTTTCTTTACAAAAAAAGCTGATTTTGACGCAGGTTTATTTGGAGCTTATTCCTCCATGCAGGATTATTGGGCAGTAAACAGTGCCACTTCTTTTGGCGGACATAACGGCTGGGGTTCATTTTGGGTTGTAAGTATGCTCGCCAGCGACGATGCCGAATTTAACACCTCCCAGAACAATACCGTATCTGATGCACAGGACGTAGATGCATTAAATTTAAAAGCAAACAACCGGTTTATTTACACTGTTTATGCAGAAACCTATGAAGGAATCAACAGGGCCAATATTGTGCTGGAACAGGTTGAGAACGGCAGAAACAACCTTACTGCTGATGAAAAAAAAGCAGTTGTTGCTGAGGCAAAATTTATAAGGGGGTTCTTTCATTTTATTGCGGCCCAAATGTGGAAGACAGCCCCGCTTGTAACAGAAACAGCTAAATCCCTTAATCAAACTTATAAAAACAGCGATGCGACAGCACTTTTGCAGGCTGCTTTGGATGATTTTAAAGCAGCAGCTATAGATTTGCCGCCCTTCTGGGATGATGCCAATTTTGGACGGGCTACGAAATGGGCAGCACGGGCTTATGAAGGAAAAGTAAATGTGTGGATGAAAAAATGGAATGAGGCGGTTGACGCTTTTGAAGATGTTGAAAAAAATGCCGGTTATGATTTGGAAAAAGATTATGATACTGTTTTTGCTGTAACAAACGAGAACAATATAGAATCTATATTTGAAGTTCAGTTTGGTGGCCCTTATTCAGATGATAACAGCTGGATATTAGACGATAACGGAAATGAGGATTTTAAATCTACGCAGGGTATTTCCCGCCCATCATTCTTTGTTGCCCGTACCGATGCAGGGGCAAACCGCTGGTTTGTACCCACGAGGAAATTGAAAGCCTTATTTGATGAAGAACCCGGTGATAAGAGGCTGGATGCAGCCATATATTATAAAGAAGGAGAAGATTATACCGTTTATGCAACAGGTGGGAACGATACTACTCAAGGTGTATTTACTACAGTTCTTCCACCTGATCCTAAAGCGCAATCACCTACAGGCCTTGCCATAAAAAAATATTTGGGCCCTAAAAATGCCAAGTTTGATCCCAAGTTTTACAGGCAAGGTGTCAGCTTTAACAACGAACGCTTTTTCAGGTATCCGGAATTACTGTTATTGCATGCGGAGGCTTTGCTGAGTGGAGGCACACCTAAAGGAGGAAGTGCCTTTCAAACTGCAGATGCCTGCGTAAATAAAACAAGGCAGAGGGCCGGGCTAACCCCATTGACTGGGGTAACTGTAGCACAGCTTCAAAAAGAGAAACAGAAGGAGCTTTGTTTTGAGCCTGCCAGGTATTTTGACATGATCCGCTGGAATATTGGCGGAGCAAAAATCTTCCCTTTCCCACAGGATGAAATAGACAGGAAACATGGTTCGTTAGTACAAAATTAATGTTCATTTTAACTGCTACTCAAAGTTGTGAGTTGCCAGTAAACTTTCTTTCTTTATCATTACAACAACAGGCAATTAATCTGCCTGTTGTTGTGTTTTCAGAAGTAATTTAAAACAACAAGCAATTTCATATCATGTGTGTCTAATGCGTATAAAAATTACATTTTTGAAAAAGATCAGCCCTGTTTTCTTATTAATTACCCTGCTCGCCTGTAACAAATCCAAAACACTTTTTAAGGAAGTGCCAGCTTCAAAAAGTGGTGTTCAATTCATCAATAAACTTACTTATTCTGATAGCCTTACTGTACTTGATTTTGAATATATGTTCAACGGGGCAGGAGTGGCTGTTTTAGATATTAACAATGATGGCCTGCAGGATATTTTTTTTACGGGTAACATGGTTTCTGCAAAGCTTTACCTCAATAAAGGCAATCTCCAGTTTGAAGACATTACTGAAAATGCTGGTATCACAACTGAAGGCTGGTGCTACGGAGCATCAGTGGTTGATATAAACCAGGATGGTTACCAGGATATTTATGTGTGCAAATCCGGTAACAAAAATACTGCGCCAGATAAACGGAAAAATCTCTTTTTCATCAACAACGGTAATAATACATTTACAGAATCAGCAGCAAAAATGGGGCTGGATGATGATGGCTACGATGTGCAGGCCGCCTTTTTTGATTATGATAAAGACGGCGACTTAGACATGTACCTTATGCGAAACGCCTTTGTAAACTACAACCGGAACAATGCACGGGAAATACTAAAAGATACGGTTGCAACACCCTCAACTTCAGGCAGGCTTTATAAAAATAATGGTAATCTTACTTTTACCAATGTGTCGAAAGAAGCCGGAATAGAGGTAGAAGGTTTTGGCCTGGGACTGTCTGTTTGCGATATCAACAACGACAACTGGCCTGACATATACGTATCCAACGATTTTATTACAAATGATTTGATCTGGATAAATAATCACAATGGTACATTTACCAACAAAGCCAAACATTACCTGCGCCATCAAACTTATAATGCAATGGGAAACGATGTGGCCGATTTTAACAATGACGGTTTTGAAGATTTGGTATCTGTGGATATGTTACCACCCGACAACAAGCGCTGGAAGCTTACGATTGGAGGAAACCGCTACGATGAATTTCAAAACACTTTGCGGTTAAACTATGCCCCACAGTATATCCGGAACACCCTGCAGTTGAATAATGGCGACGGAAGTTTTAGTGAGATATCCCAGGTATCCGGCGTAAATGCAACTGAATGGAGTTGGGCGCCGCTATTTGCAGATTTCGATAACGATGGATGGAAAGATCTATTCATAGCCAATGGTTACAGAACAGATATTACAAATCTCGATTTTATGGTGTATGGCAAGCGGGCAATTTTTATGGGTATCCCTGAAGCCAATAGAAGGGAACGGCTTAAATTGCTTGAAAAATATCCCGGTGTACATGTAGGAAACTATATGTACAAAAATAATAAGGATCTCACTTTTACTGATGTTTCAAAAAGCTGGGGTCTGGATAAACCTTCATATTCAAACGGTAGTGCCTATGCAGATTTGGATAATGATGGCGACCTTGACCTGGTTATCAATAACATTGATGAACCAGCGATGGTTTACGAAAACAGCAGCAATACTTTATCACCAGGTGCAAAATGGCTCAAAGTAAAATGTAAAGGTCCGCAGGGAAACAGGGATGGTCTTGAAGCCAAAGTTTGGCTTTGGCAAAATGGAATGGTACAATTCAATTATTGTGCGCCGGTACGGGGGTATATTTCCAGTGTGCCCGCTATAATGCATTTTGGTCTTGCTGATAAGCCAATTGACAGCTTAAAAATACTTTGGCCCGATGGCCACCAGCAAATGATAAAGCAACCTGAGGCGAACCAGTTGCTTACATTGAATTACACAGATGCACAGCCCTCAGCGGCAGAAATTAGTATTGTAAAACAACCAAAATACTTTAAGGAAGTTGACTCTCTTTTGCAAATAAATTACCAGCATCAGGAAGATGAATATGTTGACTTTAAGGCCCAGCCCATTTTGCCTCATACCTGCTCACATGAAGGGCCGGGGCTGGCTTCCGGCGATGTGAACAATGATGGGTTAGATGATTTTTTTATAGGTGCCGCCGCCGGGTTCAATGGTTCTGTTTTTATGCAGCAGCCAGACGGGAAATTTATTGAGAAGCAACTGCCACTATCAGCGCAAGCTGATGATATGGGAGCTTTACTTTTTGATGCAGACAACGACAAAGATCTGGATTTATATATTGTTAGTGGAGGAACCACTGCTGCAAAAAAAGACAATCCAATTTACCAGGACAGGTTTTACCTGAATGACGGAAAAGGCAATTTTGCCCTTGCACAAAATGTGTTGCCTAATACTGCCAATAGCGGTGCAAGCATTACTGCGGCTGATTATGATAAAGATGGTGATTTGGACTTGCTTGTATGCGGTAGAGTGAGCCCCGGCGAGTATCCATTACCGGCTAAAACTTACCTGCTTCGTAATGATGGCATGGCCGGCAAGCCAAAGTTTACCGATATCAGCGATCAGTTGCCAAAGCAGGGACAGATGGGTATGGTAACCACTGCATTGTGGAGCGATTACAATAACGATGGCTGGACAGATATTATACTGGCGGGAGAATTTATGCCCATCACTTTTATTAAGAATGATAAAGGCAAATTAAATCCATCACAACCCATTACTTTGGAAAATACAAATGGTTGGTGGAATAGTCTCGTGGCTGGCGACTTTGACAACGACGGAGATATGGACTACATAGCCGGAAACCAGGGTTTGAATAACTGGCTGAAAACATCACCATCAAACCCCGTATGCGTATATGCAAAAGACTTTGATAAAAACGGAAGAATAGATCCCATACTCTGCCATTATCTTGATGGAACTGAATATATGGTTCACGCCAGGGATGATATTAACCTGCAAATGACCGCTATGAAAGCCCGTTTTAAAGACTATGCAACCTATGCTGACGTAAAGTTTAAAGATGCCTTTTTAGAAGACGAAATAAAGGATGCTTACAAACTAAAATGCGAAACATTTAGCAGCATATATATTGAAAATAAAGGCAATGGTAAATTTGATGTAAAATCTTTGCCGGCAGGTGCTCAGTTGTCACCAATCTATGGAATGTATTGCGCCGATATCAATGCAGATGGAAACCTGGATGTGGTTTGTGTTGGCAACTCCTTTGCACCCGAAGTGCAGACTGGAAGAAATGATGCACAGGGCATGTTGATTTTGGAGGGAAATGGCCAGGGTGGGTTTACAGTAAACCGCAACGAGTATAATTCTGCCAGCGATAACAAAGCAATAAGTTGCCTGCAAACTGCCGATGGATACCCGCTGTATCTTGTAAGCAGTAATAGCGGAAAACTGAAGGCTTATAAAGCAAAACAAAAAACCGGACAGATAGCGCTTGCAGACACCGATGCTTATGGAATTATCTTATACAAAAACGGAAAATCATCCAAAGCTGAATTTCAATTTGGTAATTCTTATTTATCGCAAAGCAGCAGAAAATTATTTATATCACCGCAGGTTAAGGCGGTAACAATTTATTCTGTTACCGGTGCTAAAAGGGAATTGACATTTTAATGCGTATAAAAAATCTTATACTGCTAATTCTGATTACAAGCTGTTGTATTTCCTGCACAAATAAAAACACTTTGTTTGAGCTGCTTCCTTCATCACAAACAGGGATTGACTTTGTAAACAAAGTTGAAGAGAACGATACAGTTAACGTGTTGGAATACATGAATATTTATACAGGGGCCGGCGTTGCCGCCGGCGATATAAATAACGACGGGCTGATTGATTTATATTTCAGCGGAAATCAAACAAGGGGAAAACTGTATTTAAATAAGGGCAATTTTAAATTTGAAGACATTACTGCAAAAGCTGGCTTACTAACCAAAAGCTGGTGTACTGGAGTAAGTTTTGCAGATGTCAACCAGGATGGATTACTGGATATATACATAAATGTTGCAGGGGGCCGCAAATTTGGTAGTACAGCAAACCTTCTTTACATCAATCATAAAAATGGCATTTTTACTGAGGAAGCAGCGAAGTATGGAATCGCCGATACAAGATTGACTATGAATGCCTCTTTTTTTGATTATGACAAAGATGGCGATCTTGATCTGTTTTTAATTACTAACCCTGCTGATGAACGGACAAGTTTTGTAAACGTTATCAGCGAAGCGGACAGTACCAAAGACGTATCTGGTGTGGATATTCTTTACAGGAACAATGGCAATGGCACATTTACAGATGTGTCCCTGGAGGCAGGAATTGCAAAAGGTGGCTACAGCCTTGGTGCTGCCATCAGCGATTTAAATAACGATGGTTACCCGGATATCTACGTAACCAACGATTTTCTCACCAGCGATATTCTCTATATCAATAATGGCAATGGTACTTTTACCGATAAAATCAGGGAGTGTTTAAAACACAGCAGCTTTGCATCCATGGGCTGCGATGTTGCCGATTTTAATAACGATGGCCTTCCCGATATCTATACACTGGATATGCTGCCAGAAGATAATTTTCGAAAAAAAATGATTATCCCTTCTGCCAGCTATGATAAGTTCCAGCTGTTGCTTCAAGGTGGTTATGAGCCGCAGTATACACGTAATGCACTGCAACTTAATAACGGCGATGGTTCATTTAGCGATATTGCTTTTATGGCAGGTGTAAGCAGTACAGACTGGAGCTGGGCCACCCTTTTTGCCGACTATGATAATGACGGCGACAAAGATTTATTAGTTACCAACGGCTTTTACCGTGATTTGGGCAACCTGGATTATATCAATTATCAAAGCCGGTTAAATAGTCCCATGGGCAACCAGGCGGCCAAACGCAACCAAAAATTAAAAGCCATAAAAGACCTGGCCAAAATACCTTTACAAGACTACCTGTTTGAAAATAATAATGACCTGACTTTTACAAAACGCTCTGCAGACTGGGGCATCGGCCAACCCGGCTTTTCCAACGGGGCTTGTTATGCAGATTTAGACAATGATGGTGATCCTGAAATAATCATTAACCAATTTAATGGTCCCGCAAAAGTTTACCGGAATAATGCGGAAAAAGTAAGAACCAATAATTACATCAGTATAAAGCTGCAGGGCATATCACCAAACCTGCAGGCCATTGGTACTAAAATATATATCTATACCGGGCATACTTTACAAATGCAGGAGATGAATCCATACAGGGGCTTTGAATCATCGGTAGATCCTGTGCTTCATTTTGGAATCAATCAGTATAAAATCATTGACAGCATTAAAATTATTTGGCCAAACGGACAGGTTGAACTCAAAAAGAATATCAAAGCCAACCAGCGCCTAAACATAAGCTATGGAGCAGAGAATGATAGCCCAACTAAACAACCGGCCACACAAAACGCTGACTTCAAGAAGGCAGATTTATTTACAGAAATAACAGGTACTCACGGACTTACTTATAATCATTTCGAAAACGAATTTGTCGATTTTAAGATTCAACCATTGTTACCGCATATGCACTCCCGCCTTGGGCCCGGGCTTGCAATAGCCGATATTAACAACGATGGATTAAGTGATGTTTATGCAGGTGCCGGAGCAGGTTACCCCGGATGTTTTTTTATACAAAACGCAGCAGGCAATTTTACAAAAAGACCATTGGTCCAGGACAGCTCCTGTGAAGATATGGGCACGCTCTTTTTCGATGCAGACAATGATGGTGATGCAGACCTGTATGTGGTAAGCGGTAGCAGCGAATTTTCTCCATCAAGTAATTTGCTGCAGGATCGATTATACATAAACGATGGTAAAGGTAATTTTGAAAACAGACCTAATGCGCTGCCCAATACTTTATCTGCAGGGTCCTGTGTGGTTGCTTGTGATTTTGATAAAGATGGAGACCTTGATTTATTTGTCGGTGGCAGGGTAAGTCCGGGCAGTTATCCTTTGTCTCCCCAAAGTTATTTGCTTAAAAACCAGGGCGGTGTATTTGCAGATGCCTCCGCAACAGAATTACCTCAGGCAGGCAAAATGGGTATGGTGACTGCAGCGTTATGGACAGATTATGATAACGACGGCTGGACAGATCTGATGGTAACCGGTGAGTTCATGCCTGTAATGTTTATAAAAAATGAAGCTGGAAAACTAAATTTCAAGAGCCCGGTTATTCTAGCCCATTCCCCGGGCTGGTGGAACAGCATAACTGCGGGAGACTTTGACAATGATGGCGATATAGATTATGTGGTGGGAAATCTTGGACTAAACAGCAGGCATCATGCATCTGCTAAAGAACCACTTTGCATCTATGCCAAAGATTTTGACAAGAACGGAAGGATTGACCCAATAATGTGCTACTATATTGACGGCAAAAATTATATTTATCCCAGCCGTGATGAAATGATAAAACAGATGCCTGCTGCAAGGGGCCGGTTTCCAACTTATAAAGATTTTGCTTCGGTTACTTTTGAAGAGGCTTTTACTTCAGCTGAGTTAAAGGATGCAACCATTGTAAAAAGCGAATGTATGGAAAGCAGTTATTTTGAAAATAAAGGAAATGGTGTTTTTGAAAGAAGAGCCCTACCCATGCTTTGCCAGGAATCACCCATATTTGGGATGCTCACCGGGGACTATAACAGCGATGGTAATTTAGACATTCTTATAACCGGCAATTCGAATTCCACCGAAGTATCAACCGGTGCTTATGATGCTATGAATGGCATATTGCTGGTTGGAGATGGCAAAGGAAATTTTGCAGTACAAAACTCTGTGCAAACAGGTTTAAAAACGCCGGCAGATATGAAAGGAATTGCAAGTTTGAAAAACGCAGATGGATCCTTATTGTTATTGACGGCTGCCAACTCAGGGCGGCTCCGGACATTTAGTTGTAATATGCCCGGCCAGGAATTTTATGAAGCAGGCAGTTCGGGTGTATATGCAATTATTACTTTAAAAAATGGAAAAAAAGTAAAGCAGGAGTTTTATTGGGGCAATGCTTATCTGTCATCATCAGACCGTTTGGTTTGGTATGATAAACAAAATACAACAATGATTGAGATCTATGATGCTCATGGAAACAAAACTAAAATTATTAAGGAATGAAAAAGGTTCTTACAGCCCTGCTGATTTTGGTTACAGTCATAGGTTGCAAACAAAAGGAAAAAGCAAAGGATGCTGACATTGAAAAATTCTGCAGTGCTCATTTTGGCGAATGGAACAAAAAGCTCACTTATGTGATTATGACTGATATATTTTCTCCGCCTGTTTGCAGTCGTATTTATGTATATCCAAACATAGCTTCGTATGAAGCGCTGGTGCCTCAAAATAAAGCATATAAAACGTATGCAGGCAGGTTAAATGGTTTGGGAGCAGTACCCCGGCCCAATGCCGGAGAAACCATTTGTTATCCTCTAGCGGCCAGTATTGCATTTACATCGGTGGCCGCAAAATTGGTATTTAATAGTGATGGGGTAGTGGCAAAGGAGAAGGAATATCTCCATCAGTTAGACAGTCTGGGTATTAGAAAAGAACTATTGGAAAGTTCATTAAATTATGGCAGGAAAGTAGGCAATTTTATTTTAGAATGGGCAAAGAAGGATGGCTATCCGGAGCGGACAGCTTTCGGTGGTTATATTGTAAAAAGAGACTCCAGCCGTTGGGTACCCACGCCTCCGGATTATATGGATGCAATAGAAAATAATTGGGGCAGGTTGCGTACAATGGCATTAGATTCTGCATCACAATTCCGGCCTTCGCCCCCTACGCCATATAGCTCCAATAAAAATTCGAAATTCTATAAAGAGAGTTATAATGTGTACACTGCTGTAGCAAAGCCCAATCCAGGTGATTCTGCAACGGCCTGGTATTGGGATGATAACCCAAATACTTCAGTCACAGATGGCCATATTACTTATTTTATTCAAAAAAATTCACCTCCGGGCCATTGGATGCATATTGGTTGCTCAATAGCAGAAAAAGAAAATTATGATGCTATTAAAACAGCGCATCTTTTATCGAAAACAGCCATTGCTTTATATGATGCTTTTATTTCTTGCTGGGATGCTAAATACATTTATAATTACATCCGGCCAGAAACTTTTATCAACCAGTATATTGATAAAGATTGGGTACCACTTATTCAAACGCCACCTTTCCCGGAGTACCCAAGCGGCCATAGTGTTATATCGTCAAGCGCTGCAACTGTACTTACAAATATCGTTGGAGAAAACTATGCATTTACTGATTCTGCGGAGGTCCCTTTTGGCCGGCCAACCAGGCATTTCAAATCATTTTATGATGCTTCTAACCAAGCCTCAATCAGCAGAATGTATGGTGGTATTCATTTCTTAACAGCTATAACTTATGGCATGCAGGAAGGCAAAGCTGTAGGTGAATTTGTAATTAATAAACTAAAATGATTTTTCTAAAACCCTCGTAATATTTATCAACCGTTTGCGTAAAAATTATCTGCTGAAAGCAGTTGTAAGTAGTCCATATTTTCAAAATTTAAACCGTAGATTTATTTAAATATTTTTTGTTTTAAAATTTTGATTTTTAAGAGTCATCAGATGCCACTGGTTTCTAATTTTTATTTGTTGAAAACACCATAAATAAATTCAAACCTAATTTGTTCCCTGTTTGAAATTGCCAGTCAAATTAAATAGAACTCCTTGGCTTATTTAAGAAGCGGCGAAATAAGTATTCATGTTTTAGATGATCATTATGCCAATTAAAATGAACGTTGTTTTTAAAAATAGTAAATAGAAATATGGAAAATTTAACTATCCCCGCTGAAGCAACTGCAGCTAAAACTAAATCGGTGTTTGGATCTTTGCCTGTCAGCAGAATTGCTTCTGTCGATGTTTACCGTGGCTTTGTAATGTTGTTGATGATGGGTGAAGTATTGTCCTTTCAGTCAGTGTCTGAAGCATTGCCCGGAAATGGGTTCTGGAGTTTTATGAACTTTCACCAGAGTCATGTGGAATGGACATGGCTTGCTCTGCATGATATGATTCAGCCATCATTTACTTTTTTGGTGGGTGTTGTATTGCCATTCTCAATGGCAAGCCGGAAGAACAAAGGTGCCACCACGGGCAACCTGATGATGCACACAATTAAGCGGTCTTTAATTTTGATATTTCTTGGCATCTTTTTGCGTTCCATGGATGCAACACAAACCTACTTTACTTTTGAAGATACACTTTCGCAGATCGGTTTAGGTTACACTTTTTTGGTGCTGCTTGGCTTGTATTCTCAAAGGGTGCAGGTGATTGCACTGATAGTAATTTTAGTTGGTTATTGGGCGGCTTTTGCTTTGTATCCGCTGCCAGGGCCCGGCTTTGATTATACTGCTGCAGGCGTTACCCAAAACTGGGAACACAATCTTACCGGCTTTGCTGCTCACTGGAATAAGAACACCAATTTGGCCTGGGCTTTTGACCGCTGGTTCCTGAATTTATTTCCACGCAAATCTCCATTCACCAATAACGGTGGCGGTTATTCCACATTAAGCTTTATTCCAACCCTTGGCACAATGATCATCGGCTTGCTGGCGGGTAACGCACTAAATTCATCTAAAGCGCCTAAAGACAAATTGATTTTCTTTATAAAGATGGGATTGTTGTTGCTTGCTATTGGAATTGTGCTGCATGTAACAGGCGTAAATCCAATTGTAAAACGAATATGGACACCGGCCTGGACAATATTCAGCGGTGGTATTTGCTTTCTGTTCCTGGCGTTTTTCTATGGTGTTATCGATGTTTCAGGTAATAAAAAATGGTCGTATTTTTTGATGGTGATTGGTGCCAATTCAATTGTAGCTTATGTGATGGCAGACGGCGGAATAAGGTCTTTAATTCATCGCTCACTTTATATTCATTTGGGTGAAAACTTTGATATAATATTCGGGGCACCTTACGCCACACTTGTTAGCGGTGGTATTACACTGTTCATACTTTGGCTAATTTTAAATTGGATGTACCGCAAGAAAATCTTTATCAGAATTTAATTTTAGACATAGTTTTTCAATTAATAATTTTTGCAAAAAATTGCTCATGATTAAACAACGATTGATATGAAAAACAGGATATTTTTGAAATTACTGCCGGCATATTTCACTTGTCTTTTAATAGAGAGTTGTGGTAACGGAACCCAGGCTAATAAGGTGGAAAATACTGTACCTGCAACGGAATATTATTCTTCAGCAGATTTTGAGAAGATAGAAAAATTTGATACACATGTACATATCAATGCAGTAGAAAGCACTTTCGTGCAACAAGCAAAAAAGGATAATTTTCGCTTGCTTACTATTAATGTAAATTCCGGCAGGCCGGTAGAAGAACAGCGTGCAGTAGCTATACAACTTACACAGCTTTTTCCGCACACTGTTGCCTTTGCAACCACGTTCAATTTAAATAACTGGGGTACTCCCAAATGGCAGCCTCAAACAATTACCTATTTAAAAAAATCCTTTGATAGCGGAGCCATTGCTGTAAAGATCTGGAAGAACATTGGCATGGAATTAAAAGATGCCGATGGCAAATGGGTGATGATTGATGATAAAAGATTTGACACAATCATCAATTTTATTGAACAACATAACATTACAATTCTCGGGCATTTGGGTGAGCCCCGGAATGCATGGCTGCCAGCAGATAGTATGACGATTGCCGGCGACAGGCAATATTTTACAGAGCATCCGCAATATCACCAGTTTAAACATCCGGGCAACCCATCGTATGAAGACCAGGTAAATGCAAGAGATAACATGCTTCGTAAACATCCAAAACTCAGGTTTGTGGGAGCACATTTGGGAAGCCTGGAATGGAATGTTGACGAGCTTGCAAAAAGGCTGGATGAGTTTCCAAACATTGCTGTGGATATGGCCGCCCGGATTCCTCACCTGCAGGTACAATCAGTTAAGAACTGGCAAAAAGTACATGACTTTATGATGAAATACCAGGACAGGTTGATATATGCCACCGATCATGGAATAGATGCGAAATCAAACGCTGCCGAAGTTAATAAAAGTGTGCATGATGTAAGGCTGAGCGACTGGAAGTTTTTTACATCAAACGATAGTATGAATGTTGGAGATTTTAAAGAAAAATTCAGTGGCCTTAAATTGCCAAAAAAAGTAATAGACAAAATTTACCGGGTGAATGCTATTAAGTGGTTCCCCGGCATAGATAAACACTAATGGGTTTCCAATACCAGATTATCACTTCATGATGAAACCAACTTTATTTCTTGCTTCAGTATTATTATTGCTCAATTGCAATCAATCAAAAAATAATTCCCAAATAGTTGCCAGTGACCAACCGGTCTTTTATACATCAGCTGATTTTTTTAAAGTAAAAAAGGTAGATGCTCATGTTCATTTGTACACTGGCAAAACTGATTTTGCAAAACTTGCTGAGGCGGATAATTTTTCCTTAATCACAATAACGCTTGATGATGTAAATGAGCCGCCACCCATGCAAGAGCAACAGCAATTTGCCCTTCAGCAGGTAAAGGCTTTCCCGGATCGTGTTGCTTATGCCACTACCATTTCGGTAAGAAATTTTAATGCTCCTCAGTGGCAGGAAGAGACCATTGCGTATCTGAAAAATTCTTTTGAAAAAGGCGCCGTTGCAGTTAAAATATACAAAGTAATTGGCATGGCATTAAAGGATAAAACCGGCAAACCCGTAATGATTGATGATGCCCGTTTTGATTCGGTAGTTAAATTTATTGTGCAACATCATATTCCAGTGCTGGGTCATCTCGGGGAGCCCAAAAATTGCTGGCTACCTGTAAATGAAATGACCATCAAGGGTGATCAAACTTACTATACAGATTTTCCGGTTTACCACATGTATCGTCACCCCGAGTTTCCTTCCTACGAAGAGCAGATTGCTGCCAGGGATCGGTTTGTAAAAAAACATGCAGACCTGAGGTTTATTGGCGCACACCTCGGCAGCCTGGAATGAAGTGTTGATGAGCTTGCAAAAAGACTTAACGAGTTTCCAAATATGGCAGTTGACATGGCAGCAAGAATTTCTCACCTGCAATACCAGTCTGTAAAAAACTGGCAAAAGGTCCATGACTTCATAATAAAGTATCAGGACAGATTATTGTATGCCACGGACGATGTTGTATCTGAATCAGCTAATTTTAATGACATGAAAAAAGGCATACATGCAACCTGGACTAAAGACTGGGAATTTTTTACCAGCAATGATGTTATGGCATCCGATCAATTTACGGGTAACTTCAAAGGTTTGCAATTGCCAAAAGGAATTGTTAATAAAATTTACCGGGAGAATGCATTTAAATGGTATCCGGGTATAGCTGCATTTAATAAATAAAAAGGAGTCATTTTCTGGAAAAAAATATTACTCACTGATTATCCAAAAAATTTTAAAACGGAATTTACCGACGACTAACTTAGTAAGATTAACTATGGTCAATTTTAAAAAAATCCATCTTCAAATTTGTAGCTTGTTATACTTCATGCTCCTGTCGGTTATAGCAAGCGCCCAACAATTGCGGTATACAAATGGTAACAATAGTTGGAACCCGGATTCGCTTGGTAATCACCGGGCTGTTGTTGAATTTACCGGAACAGGTGCTGTTGCAAAAGTCGTTATTTGCTGGCGCAGAAGAGATGAAAATACGGCAGATAAAAGGATCATTATTCAGGATGCGGCCACCGGGCAAAAGATTTTAAATGTAAAAGTGCTGGCCATAAACCGGGAAGAAGGAACGGTTGTTTTTGATCCTGTTTCCGGCAAAGGCAATTACTATATTTACTATATGCCATATAAATATGAAGGCCCAAATACCTACTATCCCAAAGGCGTTTATTATAAACCTGAGCAAACCGCAGCTGAAGACTGGCTTAATAATTTACCGTCAGCTGTTGAGACTAATTGTGTTGTAAAGGAACTTCAAAGTATCAATGCGTTCAACAGTTTTTACCCAATGGAAGTAATTGCAACTGCCGCCGAAACCAAAAATATCATAGACAAAAACAGTGAACATTCTTTTATAGTTTTTCCTGAAAACCGCATCAATTCTATAAGGATGAAGAATGATCTTCCTCAGCGCTGGGTCATAAAAGGCCCGCAAAAAACTTTTACAGAAACAGCCTTACGGGGCGAATACCTGGCCTTTCAACTGGGAATTTTTCCTTTAAAAGACATCAGCAATGTAAGCGTTCATTTTTCTGATTTAAAAAGTAAAAGCGGCAATAGTATCAGCGCAAAAAACATGAGCTGCATTAATACCGATGGAATAAAATATGATGGAAGTATTTATAGCAATAACGTTAACGTAGCAAAAGGAAAAGTGCAGGCCATGTGGTGCGCTATTGATGTGCCGCAAACAGCCCTGCCCGGCACTTATAGTTCCACCGTAACCGTTAGCTAAGTAGATGATACTAGTAAATTAACATTGCAAATAAAAGTGGAACCAGGGCTTACAAAAAATGGCGGCATTGACAAGCCGGAAAACATGACCCGGTTAAAATGGCTTAACTCAACCATGGCCCAGGAGAATACTGTGATTGCTCCTTATACACCACTGATAGTTGACGGAAATTTAATTGAATTACTGGGCAGAAAAATACTGCTGGATAATAACGGATTTCCGAAGCAGATACAAACTTTTTTTACTCCCGAAATGACCAGTATCGGTACCAAAGCCAATGACCTGTTTGCTGCACCGCTGCACTTTAATTTTTTGGATGCTAATGGTAAACAAAGCTTGAAATGGACCGCAGGTGGTGTGGAGTTTTTAAAGAAGGAGCAGGGTACTGTTGCCTGGCAATCCACCAGTACTTCATCGGCCTTGCAAATGACTGTAAATGCAACACTTGAGTTTGATGGTTTTTTGAGCTACACCGTAAAAATTGCTGCGTTGCAGAATGCCAGTTTTACTGACATAAACTTTATCCTGCCCATGCTGCCGCAGGCGGCTAAATACATGATGGGGCTTGGTCTTAAAGGAGGCTATCGCCCCGATACGCTGAACTGGAAATGGGATGTTGCACACAAAAACCAGGATGGCGCATGGATCGGAAATGTAAACGCAGGTGTGCAGTTTTCATTCAGGGATGAGCACTACAGCCGCCCGCTGAACACCAATTTTTATTTGCAAAAGCCGTTGCTGCTGCCATCATCGTGGGGCAATGAAAATAAGGGAGGAATCAACATTTATCCGATAGAAGATTCATTAGTAATGGTAAACGCTTACAGTGGCAGCCGCAGCATGAAAAAAGGAGATGTGCTTTACTATAATTTTAATTTACTCATCACGCCTTTTCATCCCATAAATACAGAGTTTCAGTGGAGCAGTCGCTTCTTTCACAGCTACAAGCCAATTGATACCATAACTGCTGCCGGCGCTACAATCGTAAATATCCATCATGCCACGGCTATCAATCCTTACATCAATTATCCTTTTATAGAATTTAAAAAGATGAAGGCATATATTGATTCAGCTCACAGCAAGGGATTGAAAGTAAAGATCTACAACACGATCCGTGAACTGAGTAATAAAGCGTATGAAATTCATGCATTACGGAGTTTAAATCATGAAATATTTTCCGGAGGAAAGGGCGGTGGATTTAGTTGGTTACAGGAGCATCTTGGCGACGATTATATTGCAGCCTGGTTTGTGCCTGAACTAAAAGATGCTGCCATAGTTAACAGTGGCATGAACCGCTGGCACAATTACTATGTGGAAGGCATGAACTGGTTGGTGCAAAATGTTGGCATTGACGGGATTTATTTAGATGACGTTGCCTTCGACAGGATCACTATGAAGCGAATTAAAAGAGTGCTTACGCAAGATGGTCACCCGGGTATCCTGGATCTTCATAGCGCCAACCAGTACAATAAAAGTGACGGGTTTAATAACAGCGCTAATTTGTATATGGAGCACTTTCCTTATCTCAATAAATTGTGGTTTGGCGAATACTTTGATTATGAAAAAAACAAACCAGATTTCTTTCTCACAGAGGTTAGCGGAATTCCATTTGGACTGATGGGAGAGATGTTGCAGGATGGCGGTAATGCCTGGCGTGGAATGATCTATGGCATAACAAACAGAATGCCCTGGAGCGACAATGCAGACCCAAGACCAATCTGGAAACAGTGGGACGAATTTGGAATTAAAGGATCGGCAATGATTGGTTACTGGAGTGAGAATTGCCCTGTAAAAACCAGTAATGAACGGGTGCTTGCTACTGTTTATAAAAAGAAAGTTTCGGCATTGGTTTCAATCGCCAACTGGGCTGATACTACTGTAAATATTAAGCTTATTATTGACTGGAAAAAACTGGGTATTGACCCTTTGAAAGCAACCATCACTGCATCAGCTATCAAAAATTTTCAGCCTGCTGCAATATTTAAATTAACGGATGAAATTCCTGTTGAAAAAAATAAAGGATGGTTGCTGGTTATAAAGCAACATTAATTTGGCGTTACTCAATGAGGTGACGGAAACTGCAAACTATTTCAAAACTAACACTACGATGAGATCATTTTTTATACTTGCTGCTGCATTATTATTTGCGCTCACAACAGCAGCACAATTGCAGCAACCAACCATCAGGGAATACAAGAAGATTTTTACAACCTACCCGTTTTCAGATCCGGATCCCATTCCAAAACCAGATGCCAAAATATACCCGTATTACCGGTTTGATGGCTTTACAGATATCCCGGTGCAAAAAGAATGGAAAGTGGTTGAGTTAGAGAACGAATACCTGAAGCTAATGATACTGCCTGAAGTTGGTGGCAAGGTTTGGTCTGCAGTAGAAAAGTCGACAGGTAAAGACTTTGTGTATAATAACCATGTAGTTAAATTCCGGGATATCGCCATGCGTGGGCCGTGGACCAGCGGTGGCGTAGAAGCCAATTACAGCATTATCGGTCACACACCAAACTGTGCAACGCCGGTGGATTTTACTACCATCACAAAAAGCGATGGGAGTGTAAGTTGTGTTATTGGTGTGCTGGATTTGCTCACCAGAACTTCCTGGAGACTGGATATTAACCTGCCAAAGGATAAGGCATATTTTACAACAAGTTCGTTTTGGCAAAACTCCACATCGCTGGAGCAGCCTTACTATACGTGGATGAACACAGGAATCCGGGCAGGTGGAAATCTTGAATTTGTCTACCCCGGCAAAAGCTATCTTGGCCACGAAGGCGAACACAATGACTGGCCCACCAATAAACAAAATGGAAAGGATATCAGGTTTTATAATAACAATAATTTTGGCTGCTATAAATCTTATGATGTATTTGGAAAGTACACTGATTTTTTTGGCGGTTACTGGTACGATGAACAATTTGGGATGGGACGATACAGCAATCATGATGATAAGGCCGGTAAAAAGATCTGGATTTGGGGCTTATCTCAACAGGGCATGATTTGGGAAAAACTACTAACGGATACGGATGGCCAGTATGTGGAAGTGCAGAGCGGCCGGCTCTTCAATCAATCAGCTGAAGGCAGCATTTACACTCCGTTTAAACATCGTTCTTTTGCGCCTTATCAAACCGATACCTGGACGGAATATTGGTTTCCTGTTAAGCAAACCCGGGGATTTGTAAAAGCAAATAACTATGGTGCGGTTAATGTAAAAAATGAAAATGGCTGGTTGAAAGTATTTTTTTCTCCTTTGCAGGAATTAAATGATAAGCTGGAAATTTTTGAAGCAGGTAAAATTATCTATTCAAAACAAATTGTTGTAAAGCCAATGCAATTGTTTGCAGATTCAATAAAAGTGAAAGCAGATGAGCATAAATTGAAACTTACATTAGGGAACGATAAATTAGTTTGGGACGCAGCGCCAGTCGAAGGAGATTTAAGCAGGCCGGTGGATATCCCGGCTTCTTTTGATAATAATTCTGTGTATGGATTATACCTGCAGGGTAAAAATTTTATCAGCTGCAAAGACTATGAAACAGCGGAAGAAAAATTAACAACCTGCCTGCAAAAAGATCCAAATCATGTACCTGCTCTTTGCGATATGGCTGCATTGCAGATCAGGAAATTTAAGTACAGGGAAGCTGTATCAAATGCGGCAAAAGCCTTATCCATCAATACTTATGAGCCGGCTGCCAATTACTGGTATGGCATTTCAAATTTACAACTTGGCAATATCACTGATGCAAAAGATGGGTTTGATATTGCGGCCTCAAGTGTAGAATATCGTTCTGCGGCATATACGGAATTAGCTAAAATATATTTTCGTTCAAAGGAATATTTAAAGGCGACTGAGTATGCAGAAAAAAGCCTGGTCAACAATCTGTACAACGTTGAGGCATTTCAGTTGCTTTCAGTTATTTACCGTTTGCAAAATGATGCAGCGAAAGCAACTGCAAAATTAAATGAGATACTAAACCTTGATCCGCTAAATCATTTCGCTGCTTTCGAAAAATATTTATTGGATAATACTGATAAATCAAAGCAAGGGTTTACCAATGGAATAAAAAATGAAATGCCTCAGCAAACTTACCTCGAGTTGGGCACCTGGTATCATGTAATTGGCTGCGATTCAGAAGCGTTAAAAGTTTTTTCTATGGCTGGGCCAGAAGTGGAAATTATGTATTGGAAGGCATACCTGGGAAAGACTGCCGTCGATTTTAAACCCATCGAACCTGGTCTCACTTTTCCTTTTAGAGCTGAGACCGCCGCCATACTTGAGGAGTTGATAAAATCGAATGAAGACTGGATATTTAAATATCATCTCGGTCTTATTGCCTGGAACAGGAATGATATAAAGAAGGCCACGGACTTGTTTGCAGCATGCGGCGAAAAGCCAGCCGACCCGGGCTTTTACGCTGCAAGAGCATCGTTAATAAAAGCTAATCCAACGGCTGCAGAAAATGATCTGCAGAAGGCAATTAAATTAGCACCGGCAAAATGGCGCTACCAAAAGCTATTGGACGAGCACTTTATTCTCCAGGAAAAATATGACAGTGCAAGTGGAGTTGCCGGGGCATTTTATAAGACAAATCCCGGTGATTATATCATGGGTATGCTGTATGCCAAAACCTTGCTGCTTACAAAACGGTATGCCGATGCAGATGCTCTTTTAACCAATATCAAAATTTTGCCTTTTGAAGGAGCTACAGATGGCCGGCAGTTATACCATGAGGCAAAACTGATGCAGGCCGTTGCAGCCATAAAATCAAACCAATATAAAAAAGCATTGCAATTTATTGCAAGTGCAAAGCTTTGGCCCGCCAATCTTGGAGTTGGTAAACCTTAAGATGCTGAGATAGACGAAAGGCTGGAAGAATGGTTGAACTATTGCTGTTTTACTCAGCTCGGGAATACTAAAAAAGCAGCAAGTTCACTTGATAAGATTATGGCCTTTACACCAAAAATTGACAATACAGTATTGAATTTTTTGCCGGCAAATCAGCTCATATCAGCATGGGCAATAGAAAAAAAATCTGGCGCTGTTAAAGCTTCAGAATGGCTGCAGCAGCAGGCTGGCATTTTTCCTTCAAACACGATTGTGCAATGGGCTTTGCATAACTATGAGAAAAAGCAGGATATAAATCTGTTGCCAGGGCCGAAAAACGGTGAGGTGAGAATTATAGAAGAACTGCAGACCTGGCAACATTAATTCCGTAAAATATTTTTGCCAGAAATTGGTGCAATCGTTTGATAACTTTTTAAGAAACGTTTTATCTTAATTTGAGCAATCTTTAATTTGCTTCTTCACAATCAATATTTTTTTATGACTTCAAAACGCAGGAATTTTATTAAGCAACTCACCATTGGAACTGGTGCACTTGTAACAGGCTTGCCATCTTTTTCTAAAGTGGTGGCAGATGAAACTGACCGTTTATCCCTGCTTAAAAAATTGGAAGAGCAAACGGTGGGTTTTAATATGTGTGGTTATGCTGCTCCAAAATTAGATAAGGTACGTGTTGGCATTATCGGGCTGGGCATGCGTGGACCCGGGGCCGTAGAAAGATTGTCGTTTATTGAAGGGGTTGAAATAAAAGCATTGTGCGATCAGTACCCGGACCGGGTTGAGAAAGCGCAAAAAATACTGGATAAAAAAGGCCTGCCAAAAGCAACAGCTTATAGTGGCAGTAAGGAAGTGTGGAAAGAACTTTGCAACCGTCAGGATATAGACCTGGTTTACATTACGACTCCCTGGAGCTGGCACACTCCAATGGCGGTTTATGCTATGGAACATGGCAAGCATGCAGCTTCTGAAGTACCGGCCGCCAAAACGCTGGAAGAGTGCTGGCAGTTGGTAGCTACTTCTGAAAAAACTAAAAAGCATTGTATGATGCTGGAGAATTGCTGCTACGATTTTTTTGAATTACTAACCCTTAATATGACAAGAAATGGCATGTTCGGCGAGTTAGTGCATGCAGAAGGAGCTTATATCCACGACCTGAGAGAACTCAATTTCAGTAAAACCGGTTATGCAGAAATGTGGCGTTTAAAAGAGAATGCCAGCCGTAACGGTAACCTGTATCCCACGCATGGCTTGGGACCAATTGCACAGTGTATGAATATTAACCGTGGCGACATGATGGACTATCTTACCTCAACATCCTCAGCAGATTTTATGATGGGAGCAATGGCCAGAGAAAAGGCATTGACTGATCCGTTCTTCGTTCCTTTTAAAGATAAAAAGTTCAGAGGGGAAATGAATACTACCATTATCAAAACGAAAAAAGGTAAAACAATGATGGTGCAGCATGATGTAACATCACCCAGGCCTTACTCAAGAATACATTTAATCAGTGGCACAAAAGGTGTAGCCAGCAAATGGCCTGAACCTCAGAAAATTTCCTTTGGCGAAGGCTGGCTTGATGAGGCTGAATACAAAAAAATTGAAGACCAGTTTACACCGCCAATTGTAAAACATATCGGGGCAATTGCAAAAAATGTTGGTGGCCACGGCGGCATGGATTTTATTATGGACTGGCGTCTGATTGATTGTTTACGTAACGGACTTCCGCTTGATGAAGACGTGTATGATGCAGCCTTGTGGAGTTCCATCGCACCGCTCAGTGAAAAATCGGTGGCCAACCGCTCTCAAAAAATGGACATCCCAGACTTTACAAAAGGTAACTGGAAAACCAATAAACCTGTGAACTTAACCCTTGATGGTGGCGGAAATACAACGATTAGAAATGTACCGGAAGAGGGGAGTAATCAGCTAAAGGTGCAGTAACTTTTTCAGCCTTTTAAAATATGCTGATACCGGTTACGAATATGTTATTACGCAATCGTTTGACTAAAGTACTGCAATCGTTTGAAATGATTTTTATTTAACAATTTGATAAAAGAAATAGGTTTTAAAGAAATATTCCTGCAACTTAGCAAATTGTAAAAGGTTTTTTTTTACAACCAGACTAACGCTAATTTATATTTTTTGTAGTTAATATTCCTTTTTTTAGGAAGTTAAAAGCAATTTCATTATTTGCGTTCTGCTGTATAATAATACACTTTTTATCCTCACGACTAAGCTGCCAATATTTAAAAAACTTCTTTCCCCGTTGTAAATTATCAATCTTTTTTGCTGTGACTATCCGTTACATCAGGAGAGAACACTACCAATTGTTTTACTACCAAAAACTAACAACAAATCAATCATGCTTATGACCAATTTTCAATTGGCCTGCTTTTACTATTAGTAAGTTTTAGCGCAATGGCACAAACTCGTCAACTTTCCGGCTCAGTTACGGATGGTTCCAACAAACCTGTAGAAGGAGCTACAGTAAAAGTCAAAAATTCCAAAACCGCAATTATTACAAGTGGCGAAGGTAAATTTCTTTTAGCCGTACCAGCAGGCAAAGTAGTATTGCAATTAACATCAATCGGATTTGAATCGAAGGAGATTGAAGTATCAGCTACAGAAAATGAAGTTGCAGTTTCTATGACTGTTGCTGCTGGCTCTCTTGGTGAAGTAGTGGTAACAGCCCTGGGTATTCGCAGAGACAAAAAAGCATTAACCTACGCTTCCCAACTTGTCACCGGCGACGACCTCAGGAAAGCATCGAATATCAACTTTGTAGATGCTTTAAGTGGAAAGGCTGCTGGTATTGACATTAAAGTGAGCAACTCTGGAGCAGGAGGTTCTACAAAGGCCGTGTTGAGAGGTAATAAATCTCTTCTTGGCCTTAGCGAAGCACTGTATGTAATTGATGGTATACCAATGGTCAACAATAAAGGATCTCAACCAGGTTCTTATGGCGGGTCAGACCAGGGAGACGGACTTTCGTCAGTAAATCCGGAAGATATTGAAACGATCAATATTCTTCGTGGCGCTAATGCTGCTATATTATATGGTAGTCAGGGTGCCAATGGTGTAATTCTTATCACCACTAAAAAAGGCAAGTCAGGAAAGGCTACGGTTGGGCTAAGTACAAGTACAATTCTCGATAAGGTGTCTAACCTTCCAGCTTTTCAGTATGAATATGGCGGAGAAGGAAGTTCAGTTTATAACTGGTCAACTACAAAAGGAAATTATCAAAAAGACTACATTAAGGATTTCTTTCAAACTGGTATTAATACTACAAATTCAGTTTCAGTTGCTGGGGGAAGTGACAAGACAACTGCCTATTTCTCTTATTCCAATGTTTCTGCCAAAGGAGTAATGCCAACAAACACTTACACTAAAAATAATTTCTCTTTTAACTCTTCAACAAAAATGTTAAATGATAAATTGACTATCAGTTCAAA
Organism: Ferruginibacter sp.; assembly: GCA_965247025.1. Taxonomy (GTDB): domain Bacteria; phylum Bacteroidota; class Bacteroidia; order Chitinophagales; family Chitinophagaceae; genus Ferruginibacter. Next base: position 725,222 of record OZ252000.1, read on the forward strand.
TGTGATGTTTTCAAATGAAATTTCACACAACCGACCAGGTGCAGGGTATTATAATAACCCTCTTACAGGTTTGTACCTATTTTCCCGTCAGCTGGATTTTGCAGGTTATAGAAATAACTTCCAGGTATTTGATTCTGGAAGGAATTTGAATAAAATGAACTGGTATTCAACGGAAGAAAAACAGAATAATCCTTACTGGGAACTCAATAAAGATACAAAACTGGCGAAAACAAATCGTGTGATAGCCAGTGTAAAAGCATCTTATGAACTTGCGCCTCATCTTAAATTTGAGACAAGGGCAAATATTGATTATGCAGATAAATCATTTGATAACCGGTTTGCAGCTGGTGGAAATTCTGTAAGTGTTAGCCCTAACGGAGCATGGGCATATAGTAAGTATACTGATCAGGCACTTTATGCAGATGGAATATTTAGTTACAACAATACATTCGGTAATTTAAGTCTTACTGCAATTGCAGGTGCCAGCTATCAGAAAAATACTTTCAATGATGGTATGAACGTGTCAAACGGTGGTGCCCAGTATACCTTACAGTATCCTAATGTTTTCACTTTTGCAAACATGCCCTACCAGGTGGTATTTAATCAAACCATTAGCCGCACTTTAAAACAAGGAGCATTTGCAAATGTAACTTTGGGTTACAAGGATATGTTATTTGTAGATTTAGCCGGTCGTAACGACTGGGCATCTACTCTGGCACTCAGTGGTAACCAATCTTATCTTTATCCTTCAGCAGGTGTTACCGCCATCATTAGCCAAATGATAAAAATGCCTGAAGCTATTTCATTTTTTAAACTTAGAGGATCTATATCACAAACAGCAAATGAAGTACCCTTTAATGTTGTAAACCCTCTTAATAGCATCGGTGGTGCTGGTAATGCTGATGGCATTGGAGGTATCAACTACAATACGCAGGTCCCTTTTACAAATTTGAAACCTGAGAAAATTGTAAGTAATGAGTACGGTACAGAAATGAGATTTTTCAATGGAAGAATCGGATTTGAATTTACCTATTACAATGATGTAAGCACTAATCAGTTTCTTACCTTACCTGCGCCTTCTGGTTCTGGTTACACAGTTCAGTATATAAATGCTGGAAAAATTGTGAACAAAGGTTTCGAGCTTTCTTTGAATGCGGATGTTGTAAAAAGTAAAGATCTTCAATGGAAAACAACAGTGAATTTTTCGCAGAATAAAAACAAGATTGTTGAATTGATACCTTCTAACCCAGACTACCAGGTTGGAGGAGATGACGAAGGCTTTGCTTCTATAATAAAAGCCGGCGGATCTTTTAATGATGTTTGGATTTATAAGTTTGCAAGAGATGCATCAGGTGCAATAATCCTCGACGGAAACGGTGTACCTACAAAGGCTGCTACTCAAACAAAGGTTGGTAATGTTAATCCAGATTTTCTTTTGGGTTGGAATAATAATCTTAGTTATAAAAACTTCTTTCTTAGCGTGCTTGTCAATGGAAAATTTGGGGGTGTTGCATTTTCAAAAACGGAAGCGTTCCTTGATTCATACGGTGTAAGCCAGAGAAGTGCAGATGCACGGGCTTCAAGCACTATTCCTATCGATGCCGTTCAGGGAACAAGTAAAGTGACTTCGATTAATCCTGTTGTTTATTATTCAGCTATTGGTGACAGAAATAAGATTATGGAGCCCTATATATATTCCAGGACAAATGTTAGATTAGGTCAATTTGTTCTTGGTTATAACTTAAAAATAGGAAGTGCTAATTCAACAATTAAAGCTGCTTCAGTTTCATTGATTGGAAGAAATCTATTCTTCTTCTACAAAAAGGCTCCGTACGATCCGGAACAAGCAATGAGTACAAGTAATTCAATGCAATCAAATGACGTTTTTGGTGTGCCTGCAACCAGGTCTTATGGTATCAACCTAAAGTTTACTTTCTAAATTTTAAAAATAATTAGCATGAAAAAAATAATTAGTGCATTACTCTTATTGACCATTTTCGCATCCTGCACCAAGGATTTCGAAAACTTGAACAGGGATCCAAACCAAATTTCTGATCAGGAACTTACACAAGATAATAACCTGGTAGGTTCGTCATTTTCCAGCATGGTTTTCAATCTTTTTGGGCACCAGATTGAAGAAGATCTGTGTTATGATTCCTGGATGGGCTATATGAATACACCAACTGATTTTGTTGGCAACGTAAATAATACCACGTATTACATGCGTTGGAATGTTTATTGGGACAGGGTGTACGGGAGCGTAATGTCACCTTCAAAGAAAGTGATAGAACTGTCTGCAAAGTATAACTTACCAATGTTTGCTACCTGGGCAAAATTAATCCGGGTACTTTCTATATCTAAACTTACAGCTGTTCATGGTCCGGTGATTTATTCTAACTATGGTTCCAGTGCAAATTCAATTCTTTACGATAAAGAATCTGATTTGTACAACCAGCTTTTCTTACAATTAGATTCTGTTCAAACAACTTTTGGAGCTAATAAAGATTATCCTGGCTTTAAAAAATTCGATCAGAGTTACAAAGGGGATATCAGGCAGTGGATGAAATTGGTGAATTCAGTTCGCTTAAGATTAGCCATGAGGATTTCAAAAGTTGATCCTGTATTGGCAAAAACACAAGGAGAGAAAGCAATGAGTGATGCCGCAGGATTGATTGAAACCAACGCAGATAATTTTAAAGTTGCTTTGTTAGGAAATATTATGCCGGTAGCGCAAATTTGCTATCAATGGGATGATACAAGAATGGGGGGCGTAATCGAGTCTTTTATGGCTGGATTTAATGATGGACGGGTTTCAAAAATGTTTGAACCCGCTGAATCAGCTGCTGATCCTATTCATCCAACTTTCCAGTACAAAGGAATTCGCAATGGTGCTTATTGCGGAACAACTAAGCCTCAAATGCTTAAATATTCAAAAGTAAGTAATGACTTCAATTCAGTAGGTAACAGAAGGGGTTTCACGGCTTCCGAAACTGAGTTTTTAAAAGCTGAAGCAGCTCTTAGGGGTTGGGCAGGAGCAGGTGATGCTATGACAGATTATGAAGATGGAGTAAAACTTTCGTTTTCAGATTGGGGAGCAGGTGGTGTTGATGCCTACCTTGCCGATAGCACAAGTACTCCTTTAAACTATGTTGACCCTGCAGATGCAAGAAATAATTTTACTTCACTTTCAACAGTAACTATTGCCTGGAAAGAAAGCGATAGCAAAGAATTGAAATTAGAAAAGATTATTACGCAGAAATACCTGAATACTTTTACAAATACACTGGAAGCATGGGTAGATTTCAGAAGAACTGGTTATCCTAAAATACCGCATGTTGCTAAAAACGACAGCGGACCTGACTGGGGTATTATTCCTGCAACCGAGTGGATTAAAAGGATGCCGTTTGTAAATGCTGAAAGAACCGGTAACACTGCGGCTGTTACTGATGCAATTACCAAAATGGGTACAGGTGCTAAAGATGACATCGCTACCCGTTTGTGGTGGGATACAGGTGGACCGAACTTTTAAGTTAATAAAGTTTAAAACTGCAATTACTTTTTGTTGTACTACGATAGATAGAAATGTTAGTTTTTTAGGCAGAATTTAATTTTATCATTATAAGTTGAATGTGAAACAAACACACTGATAAAGTGTTTTTGTTTCACATTTTTCTTTTGTATGCTGATTCATTGCAGGCCACTTATCCCGTTGATAAAACGGAAAGAGATTTTACAACTATCTTTCTGCTTTAAATATGCTGTATGAAAAATATTATCTTTTTTGCCAGTTGGATGCTTATCAGAACTTTTTGTGGAGATGTTTCAGCACAATCTGTTGATATACTCAAAAATAAAGTCACCATTTCAATTGCCAGCAACGGTTATTTATATCCTTTCGGAGATTCTGCGAAGGGCGCTGTAATTGATGAAAAAGGTTTGCATGGCTGGAAGAATAAGCAGGCATTTATTAAAGTATTTTTTCTTTGCAGGGAAAAAGGAACCGTTGAAATTTCTGTAAAATGTAAGGCCGCATTTGGTGCAGGCCGGTTGATAGCTGGTATTGATGCTGCAACAAAACTGTATCCGTTTAGCATTCAAAAAACGACCGGTTTTAAAATCATCCCCGTTGGTAAATTTCAAATTACAAAGACTGGTTATCATGCTTTTTTTATAAAAGCTGTTGGCAAAACCGGTTCCTGTTTTCCGGACATAGAATCGATCGATATTACTGGCATAACCCCTGACAGCATTGCTTTCAACAAAAGTGAATACAGGGGAGCGGCTTCCGTTCATTTGCGTTATCCGGTACCGGGAGACAGCACTGTTAAATGGTTTTACAGTGAAGTGGTGGTGCCAAAGGAAGTAGAAAAATCTGTAAATGCCTACTATGAAACCAATGGTTTTAACAGCGGATACATGGGTATCCAAATCAATTCACTAACTGAAAGAAGATTTATTTTCTCAATTTGGAGTTTGTATAAAACAGATGATCCCAAACAAATTCCAACTGACTATGCGGTTAATCTAAAACGTAAAGGTAACGGCGTTTTTTCAGGGGAGTTTGGCGATGAAGGTTCAGGCGGGCACAGCCACCTGGTGTATCCCTGGCAGGCCGGTAAAACGTATCGCCTGCTCAATGGCATCAAATCCATGGCTGGCGACAGCACAACTTACATCGCTTACTTTGCCACGCCCGATGATAACTATCAATGGCATTTAATGAGCGAATGGACACAGCATAAAACTGATACAAAAACAGGCTTTAAAGGCTTATATTCTTTTGTTGAAAATTTTGGTGGCAACGGAAATGATTATTTTAAGGCATATTATGGTAACCAGTGGATATGCACACCATCAGGCAATTGGGTAGAGTTAACAGATGCTGTTTTTTCTACCACAGCCAGTCCGCAAAAACACCAGCGCTATGATTATGGCGCTGGCGTAGATGGCAAATTGTTTTACCTGTATTCGGGAGGTTTTGAGCAAACCAATAATATAGCTGCAAAAGACAAAATTACCAGGCCTGCAAATGGTGTGGCTCCGGTGATAAATTTTGAGGAGCTTTTGAAAACAAACTGAGTCAGCAAAAAATTGCAACCGGAATTATAGATGAACCTATGGTTGTGCAACAAAGTACAAATGTTGTTTGCTGCTTTGTTACCACGGGCTCACTTCAGTTCCATCCTCTATATCGTTACTGAAAAATTTTCCTGTTGGGGCATTCTCATCCGTTAGTGTGTGTTTAATGATAAAGCCTGCCGCACTCTCTACCGTTCCGGGGCCGCTGTGGTGGTTGAAATCTGTAGCAGTATAACCCGGATCAATGGCATTTACTTTAAAAGGCAGGTCTTTCAATTCGTAAGCCAGCAGAATAGTGAAGGCATTTAAAGCAGCCTTTGAAGGTACATAGCTTGCCAGTTTAACAGCATTGTATTTCCATTGCGGATCGCTGTGCAGGGTTAGCGATCCAAGCCCGGAAGTAATATTGCTGATTCGTGGGCTGGCAGACTTTTTAAGCAGTTCTAAAAATGTCTGCGTAACGCTGATGGCACCAAAGAAATTGGTATCAAATACTTCCTGGATATCTGTGATGGAAGTGGTTAAAATACTTTCAGGAAAACCTTTGCTGATGCCTGCATTGTTGATCAGGATATCCAGTTTACCCTGTTCGCTTTCGATGGTGTTTTTAGCAGCTAAAATACTTTCAGGCCTGGTAACATCAATTTCAACAGCCCTGATGTTTTCAAATCCATCTTTGTTCAACTCTTTTACAACGGCCTCGCCTTTTTCAAGGTCACGGCTGCCAATGTAAACAAACAATCCTTTTTTTGACAGTTGTTTTGCCGTCTCCAATCCAATGCTTCTGTTGGCTCCTGTAATTAGTACTGATTTCATTTTTTTTGTTTTTGATTAATGATGTAAAACTGCATCATTCAAAAATGGAATCATTTGCCATTTGGCAAAAAGTAATTTAGCGGATGTTTTTTCTTATCCTGCTGAGTGAGGATTGTGTAACGCCTAAATAAGAAGCGATGTAAGCAAGCGGAATTCGGTTGGCAACATTGGGGTATATTTCAAGAAACTTTAAATAGCGTGTGGTGGCATCTTCAGAAAGCAAAGGACTGATTCTTGCCACTTTTTGCAGTAATGCTTTTGAAATTATTTTATGAACAATACTGTCCCAGCCAACGTTGGTGTCTGAAAGATCCTGCCAGTCTTTTTTTGAAAAGATGATGAGCCTGCAATCAGTAATGGCCTCCACATAAGAGGATGAAGGGATGTTATTGTCAAAACTGTTTAAGTCAACCACAAGATTGTTTTCTTCAATAAAGTATTTGGTAATTTCTTCGCCCTTATTGTTGTAATAACAAACCCTTACAATACCGTTTAATATAAAACCAACCTGGCGGGAAATTTTCTCCGCTTCTGAAAAATAGTCATTTTTCCGGAGATTTAATTCCGTTGCTTTACTTGAAAGTAATGCTATCTGCTGCTGGTTTAAATTGCCGAATTGCAAAATGTACTCCAGTAATTCTTTCATGCAGGCAAGGTAGGGAAAGTTAATTTGGAGGCATTTGTCATTTGGCAAAAAAAGGATGATAAGTTTTAAATTTGCAAAGAGAAGATTGGTGAGAAATTCAATCATAGAAGTCTTTTGGGCGTATTGAGCACTTCGTTTATTGCCGCAACTCCCGGTAGTATAAAAATAGTTTTTTAAATATCTGCAACAGCACATTTCCCAAACCATCAACCATCAACCTTTCGCACTTTTACATTAAATTTTGCCACCCTCTAAAAACCGCCTATTTTTATAAAGATTGCTGCCAGTAATTATTCACAACCAAAATTATAATTGTTTCTATGGCTATACGTGTTGCAATCAATCACAAAACCACTTATACATACGACAGGTTAATTAATTTATCGCCGCATGTGTTCAGGTTACGTCCCGCTGTGCATTCACGTACACCCATTGAGTCTTATTCTTTTAAAATATCTCCAAAAGATCATTTCATAAACTGGCAGCAAGATCCGTTTGGCAACTACCAGGCAAGGGTGGTTTTTCCTGAAAAAACCACGGAGTTAAGTGTGGAGGTAGAAGTAATCGCCAATATGGTGGTCATCAATCCATTCGATTTTTTTGTGGAAGATTATGCAGAGAATTATCCTTTTAGTTATGATGAGCAATTGCGTAAAGAACTGATCCCTTATTTTGAATTGAAAGAATACGGACCATTGCTGCGTAAATGGATGACGGGTATTAACAGGAGTAAGGTATCCATCAACGATTTCCTCGTTTACATTAATCAAAAACTTAACAGGGACATCAACTACTCCATCCGCATGGAAGTGGGAGTACAAAGCTGCGAAGAAACACTTGGCAAGGCACTTGGTTCCTGCCGTGATTCTGCCTGGTTGTTAGTGCAGATTTTAAGGCATCTCGGGCTGGCTGCAAGGTTTGTCTCTGGTTACCTGGTACAGTTAACCGCAGATATTAAATCGCTTGACGGCCCTTCCGGACCTGAAAAAGATTTTACGGATCTGCATGCCTGGACGGAGGTATTTATTCCCGGTGCCGGCTGGATAGGTTTAGATCCAACCTCTGGTTTATTTGCCGGTGAAGGCCATATTCCATTGGCTTGCACACCTGATTTTGCAAGTGCAGCACCGGTAGTTGGTGCAACAGATGTTTGCGAAACTACCTTTAGTTTTTCCAACACCGTTACCCGTATTCATGAAGATCCAAGGGTTACAAAACCATATAACGAAGAGCAGTGGGCAGTTATAAATGCCACAGGTTACAAGGTAGATGAAGACCTTGCCAAAGGAGATGTAAAGATGACAATGGGAGGGGAGCCAACCTTCGTTTCCATCGATGATATGGAATCTGACCAGTGGAATACCACTGCCGATGGAAAAGAAAAAAGACTACTGTCGCATGAGCTCATTTATAAACTGAGGGAGAAATTTGGCCCCGGTGGAATGATACATTATGGCCAGGGTAAATGGTATCCCGGCGAGCCTTTGCCACGCTGGCAATATGGCCTGTTCTGGAGAAAAGATAATTATCCCATCTGGAAAAATATTGATTTGGTTGCAGGAGAAAAATCAACCAAAAAGTATAACAGCGAAGAGGCTGGCACATTTACAAAAGAGCTGGCAAAGCAATTGGCAGTAAGCCCGGAAAACATGAGCACCGCTTATGAAGATATTTTTTATTTTTTGTGGGCCGAAGGAAAAGCACCCGTCAACATTGATCTTGGCAAAATAAATTTAAAAGATGACCTGGAAAGAAAGACGCTTTCACAATTATTAGATAAGGGCCTCAATACGCCTGCTGGCTATGCGTTACCTTTAAGATGGAATTACGAGAACAGCCGCTGGAAAAGTTGTAAGTGGATATTAAAAAGAGAGCAGCTTTTTCTAATACCCGGTAACTCGCCCATGGGACTGAGGTTACCGTTAGACTCCTTACCAGCCGTTGCAAAAGATGATGAGCCACAAAAAGTTGAGCGGAGCCTGTTTGAAGAATTGCCTGCACTTGAGCATTTTGATGAAACCATCGTTTCCCGGTATGACACAGTAACGGAGCACCCTGCGCTAAAACAAAAAATAAAATACAATGAAGCGGCGGCGGTAAAAGACCATCTGAAGCCGGTGAAAAAAGAGAAAGAGGAAGAAGAACCTGAAGAAAAACCTGCTTTTAAAATTGAGACCATCAAAACTGCTCTTTGTATTGAAGCAAGAGAAGGCATCATTTATATTTTCGTGCCGCCGATGGATTACCTGGAACATTACCTTGACCTGATGGCATCAATTGAAGCCACTGCGGAAAGGTTGCAGATTCCTGTGAGGATCGAAGGCTACGAGCCACCACGTGACTACCGCATGGAAAGGTTGATTGTTTCGCCTGACCCAGGTGTGATTGAAGTAAATATTCATCCGGCAAAAAACTGGAAAGAACTTACCGGTATAATTGACACACTTTACAACCAGGCATTTTTATCCCGCCTTGGTACAGAAAAGTTTATGCTTGATGGCAGGCATACAGGTACCGGCGGTGGTAACCACATAACCATTGGTGGTGCCAGCCCTTCAGAAAGTCCATTGCTGCGGAGGCCAGACCTGTTGCGGAGTTTAATCACTTACTGGCAGCATCATCCGGGACTTTCCTATCTTTTCTCAAGTGCATTTATTGGCCCAACCAGCCAGGCACCCAGGATTGATGAAGGCCGTGACGAGAAGCTGTATGAAATGGAAATAGCTTTTAGCCAGGTACCTGAAAACGGCCCTGTTCCGTTCTGGATTGTTGACCGCATTTTCCGTCACTTGCTCACGGACATCACAGGTAATACGCACCGCTCAGAGTTTTGTATCGATAAATTATATTCTCCGGATTCTTCTTCCGGCCGTCTCGGTATTCTTGAGTTCAGGGCTTTTGATATGCCACCTCACAAAGAAATGAGCCTGGTGCAAATGCTGTTGATCAGAGCATTGATTGCGTGGTTTTGGAAAAAGCCATACAAACATAACCTGGTAAGATGGGGTACAGAGCTGCATGACAAATTTATGCTGAGCCATTATGTGCATGAAGATTTGAAAGAAGTAGTGAGTGATTTGAATGGTGCCGGTTATCCATTTGATATGAGCTGGTTTGAGCCATTCTTTGAGTTCCGTTTTCCGCATTATGGCACAGTGAACTTGCATAATATGGAAATGGAATTACGCATGGGTATTGAGCCATGGCATGTGTTGGGCGAAGAAATGACCAGCGGCGGAACTGCAAGATTTGTTGATTCGTCTCTTGAAAAAGTACAGCTTAAATTGACAGGGTTAAATGAAAGCCGTTACATTTTAATGTGCAATGGCATCAGGGTGCCGTTAAGAGCAACCGGTGTTAAAGGCGAGTATGTTTGCGGAGTCCGCTACCGGGCCTGGCAACCGCCTTCTGCTTTGCATCCCACCATTGGTATTGATGCACCATTAACTTTTGATATTGTAGATACCTGGAACAGCCGTTCAATTGGCGGTTGCACCTATTATGTTTCTCACCCCGGTGGCAGAAGTTACGATGCCTTTCCCATTAACAGTTACGAGGCAGAGAGCAGGCGCTGGAACAGGTTCAGTGATACAAGCTACACCCAGGAGGTATTGCGGCCATCGCCTAATTTTAGCGTGGTGCAGCATTATATTGAGCAAAACAGGGAGCCATTCCTTTTTGATGCACCTGTAATTGTGATCAATAAAGAGTATCCTTATACACTTGATCTGAGGCAAACCTGGAAGAAGTAATGTTTTTTTTGAACGCCGGCAGTAACAGCAAAATTCAGTTTCATTCTGGCTATACGCTGCTACTACGGCACAAAAGCCAACACACCTGGCCTCACCGTGGTATACGCTTCTATCCGGCGTAGTTTAGCAACTGCTGTAAATTAATTAACATTGATAATTCAACCCGGATTTTGCAGTTGAGATCGTTATGAGGGTTTCAAATACAAGACAGATAAGTGTTTCAGGTTATTTTTTGGCTGAAGTAATAGTGAACTATTTCAACCCAGATTTTGCAGTTGAGATCGTTATGAGGGTTTCAAATACAAGACAGATAAGTGTTTCGGGTTATTTTTTGGCTGAAGAAATAGTGATCTATTTTGAAGTCAAAAAATGTTCTGAAATGCTGAGCTGTGCAGTAGTTGGAAGCCGCAATAGATTTTCAACTGCAAAATCTGGGTTCAAAGGTAAAAAATGTTCTGAAAGGCTCAACTGTGCAGTAGTTGTGAGCCGCAATAGATTTTCAACTGCAAAATCCGGGTTCAAGCATTCGCTAATTTAACAACCGCATTAAAAATTTTAAGAAGATATATAATGCAGCATCAATTATTCATCAGGCTGTTGCAACCTGTGCAAAACGATGCTTATTTTGCCAGCAAACATCATGTATAAATTTTAGTTTTTCCACCACCTTCGCAGATATCACAAAGGGATAAAAATCAGGATGCCCCATGCTTCTGTTAAGGCTGTTAACAGCAAACGTAAGCGGAAACCAGCGTTCGACTATCGAATTGAAATTTTGTATCGTATAAGGATCATCATGAATAATAGTAGCTGTTGCCTGCAGTTGAACACCAATTCCAAAAGACCATGCTGTTTCTAACGTATCCATCATGTGCATGTAATGGGCCCAGGTTTCTGCCCAGTCTTCCCAAGGGTGTGCGGTAGAATAAGGACTTATAAAGTTATCATTCCAATTAACAGGAGTTTGAGTTTGATAATACACTTCAAGTGCTTTTGTGTAATCAGCACTTTCGTCGCCAAATATATTTCTGAATTTTTGAAGGAGATTACTGTTCTGTATTAGTACGTCCCAATAGTAATGACCAATTTCGTGGCGAAAATGCCCCAGCAGTGTACGATATTTTTCACCAAGATTCAACCGGTGTGTTATGCTGATAACCTCGTTTGCCTCCTCTATATTGAGTGTAATTACCCCGTTATCATGCCCGGTCATTATCCTTTCTATTGAGGATGTATCACCCATAAAATCAAATGCAATTCCATCAACCTGGTCTTCCTGCGATTTAGGTTTAATAGGCAGCCCAAGCCGTAAAAGTGAATACACCAGCCGGTGTTTGGCAATTTCTATTCGTTTCCATTTTTCCTGGTTATCAAAATTTATCAGTGCTGGTATTGTTCGGTTCAGCTGGCAGGCAGTGCAAAACATGTTGGTATTTTCCACTGGTATCAGCCAGTTACAGGTACCCTGCACAGCATTGGAGCAATAGCGGTAAAATCTATTTTTAGAGCTGATAGATTCATAACCGCCGGGGGTATTTTTCAAGGCGGTAAAAGAAAATCTTTCAGGAAGAAAACCTACGGAATGATTGCATTTAAGGCAAATGGAATTTTCGAAATAAAGTAAATTATTGCAATTGTTACAGGTATATAATTTCATCTTTTTATTTGATTTGCTAACCTGTTTTCAATTACTATTCCATAATTGAGCGATCGTTTGTAATATTATTATACTGGTAATTTTAGCATGCAGGTGAGTTTGTTCAAAAAGCTCTTCTTACATCCACAGATATTTCAAGTTCATGCTTTCCGCTTGTCAATATTACGCCTCTTAAGGGAGTAATGTCTGCATAATCTCTGCCCCACCCAATAGTGATATGGCGGTCGGCTGGAAGCATGTTATTGGTGGGGTCAAAATCAACCCATCCGCTACCCGGAATATATACTGCAAACCAGGCGTGTGACGCATCAACGCCAGCCAGTTTTTCCTTACCGGGAGGGGCTAGTGTTTCAATATAGCCGCTTACGTACCGGGCTGGTAATTTCATTGCCCGGATGCAGGCAATGGCGAGGTGAGCAAAATCCTGGCAAACGCCTTTTCGTTCTTTCATAACTACCGAGAGCGGCGTGGAAATGGTGGTAAAACCTGACTGAAATTTAAATTCTGTAAAAATTCTTGTCATCAGGTTTTTACAGGCTTCCATCAATTGCCGCCCCGGTGCAAAAGAAAGCCTGGCAAAAGCTTCGATTGCATCATCTGCCTCCGTCATTGGGGTGGAAGCAATAAACTGCTTTTTATCCAGGTTCTCCGGATTAAAAATTACCATTTGAGCACAAACCTCTTCCCACGTAACCAGGTTATCATTTACGTAACCGGTATACTGCGGGGTTAATTTTTCAATTTCAGAAATTACATGTACACTCAGTTTTTCATGTTCTTTTTCAATGGAAAAATAAATGAGTTTGTTACCAAAAAAATCGTCGTAGCGTATCATTACATCAGGCTCGGGTTCAATAACTATTACCGATTGCCTGCAGTGTTGTGCGTTAGTATTTCTTGGGGTAAGCCGCACAATATTGTGGCAGATCGTTACCGAGTCTTTATAAGTGTAATCAGTTTTATGAACTATTTTATGATACATGGGGGAGATGGCTGATGTATGATGTATGATATGTGATGTATGATGGCTGATGTTTAATGTGTGTATGCACTAATCATCTTTGGTTGATTTTTTCTGAGTTTCCGTATTCCGACAGTGAACTCCAAACTCCAAACCTCGAACTCCAAACCCTGATCCTTAAACCTTCTTCTATTCATAAGTTTCTTCACCATAACCATTAGTTGAAAATAATTGTTTTTGCGACTGGGCATGTTTGAAATAAGTTTTGGAAACAGCGTGCTGCACTCCTGACAACAGATCATACATTTTTTCAAGAAATTCATCAAGTGCAGTATATTGGGCTGCACCTTCATCCAGCACACACAACTTTTCTTTGCTGGTAAGTCTTAAAACATTGTATGCCTCAGCCATTAAAATATCTTGCTCAGAAAGATAAAGTTCCGGTGTTGTTTTTGGAAGATTGCCCAGGTTCTTTTTCAGCCTGTCGAGCTGGTACACAAGAGCTCTTGGGTTATTGGTATCAAATATCATAAGCTCAAGTACAAGCGGCAGTTGTAAAAAAGTGCGGTATTTGTACCGGAAGTTTACCAGCCCTTCATTACTTATAAGCACAGACTCCTGCAGGTTATAACCAACCTGGTCATCAAATTTATTTACAAGAGTAGCTCTTAGCATACTCACCAGCAGCAATGATTGCTCTGTCTTACGGCCCATATCCATCATAAGCCAGCCCTGCTCCCTTGAAATGCTTTCACGGTTAAGGCCAATGAATGCCACCACCGATGTAACAAGCCCATCCAGCACATGCTGCATTTTTAAATGCCCTGGTTTTGCATTGCCTTTGATAGTATGCCATGCTGCTTCCATTTCCCTCAAAACCCGCCAGGTATCCGTACTCCAGTGATCCCTTACCGCATGAACTGCCCGAATGAACAACTGGAAATTATAACGAAGGCTCCCTGCCCTTGTTTCATTCAACATAATGTCAGTAAGCTCAGGCCACGGGTTCTGTATTTTTTCTTCGCCATCTTCTTCATCAATAAAACCCGGGTAGGTAAAAGTGTATTGTGTTAATGCCTTCAGTAAAATTTGTTCAGTTGTAATATCATTGTCCATCATCAGCCTGTTACCTTCCGCAATAAATTTAATTACGGTGCGGTGAAAACGGGCATTTCCCAACAAACGTTCTGTGTACCGGCCCACCCAAAAAAGATTTTCTGCCGTATGGCTTGGTAAGATGCCTTTTGAAGCAACACTCATATTATCAGCATATTTCTTCGGAACATTTATGGGCGCTTCCGGTTCCGGAGAAATTATCCAGGTGTCTTTGCTATGGCCGCCAGACTGGTTGGAAACAACAAAATTCAACGCATCTGAAGAAGTCCTGCTTAACCCTCCGGCCATAGCCGTATAACTGTTGCCATTGCTTACCAAAAAACTTCTGAAGATTGTTTTACGGGGTTCGATTTTGCCATCGATAAGAGACGGTGTGGAACTGTGACCTATCTTTTCCTGGCCAACAAATAAAAATGGATTTTTGCTAATCTCCTTTTTTAACTCTTCAATTTTTAAAGGCGAAAGGCTTGCGCCATCTATTGAAGTGCTCCTGCTGGTGCCACGGTAAATTCGTTTCACCACCAGCGATGGGATATTATTGAGGACATATTTCATTTCCTTCGGCTGGCCACACCACCAGGATGCGATGGTTGGCATAATTAACCCGGTGCCAAAAAAGTACTTTGAAATATTCTCCAGAAATGGCATAAGCCCGGGGTTTTCAAGAATACTGCTGCCGGGAGGATTGGCAATACTTACGTTGCCACTTCGTACAACCTGCAGCAGGCCTGCAACTCCAAGTTGCGAATCTTCTTTCAGTTCCAGCGGATCGCAATAAATATCATCTACCCGGCGGATGATCACATCTACTTTTTCAAGTCCGCCTAAAGTTTTAAGCCAGACGAAATTGTCTTTCACCATCAGGTCATTTCCCTGCACCAAAGTGTAACCTAGGTGGCTGGAAAGATATGAGTGTTCAAAGTAGGTCTCATTTCCCGGACCGGGTGTAAGAATTACAACTCTCGGCCCGCTGCTGTGCCGCTGCCCGAGTTCATTTAAAGAATTGCTAAGCGTATCAAAGTATGGCGTGAGGTGGCGAACCTTGAGGCCGTTAAAAAGTTCCGGTAGCACTCGTGTCATCACCGCCCTGTTTTCAAGGGCATAGCCGGAGCCGGATGGGGCTTGTGTTCTGTCACTTATTATCCAGAGTTTGCCATCCGGGCTGCGTGCCATATCTGCAGAATAAAGTACCAGGCTGTGTTTGCCGGGAGTTTTAATGCCTGCACATTGCCGCAAAAATCCTGTATGATTGTAGATAAGTTCCAGCGGAACAATACCACTTTTAATTAGCTTTTGTGCACCATAAATATCCTGCAACAATAAGTTTAATAATTCTGCCCGCTGTATTAAAGCGGCTTCTGCTTTTTCCCATTCTTCTTTGCTTACCAGGTATGGGATTGAGTCAACATTCCAGTCCCGGTTTTCAACGGCACTGTCACCGTAAATATTATAAGTAACCCCATTCTCCTTTAACAGGCGAAAAATCTCGCTGTTCCGGTTCTGCATTTCTGCAGTACCAAGTTTATTAAAAGATTGAAAAAAAGCCTCCCAGTGCGGACGCAGCGTGCCATCCTGGCCAATCATTTCGTTATACGAATATTGATTGCTCAGGTAATCTTGTAAAACAGGAGGTGATTGAAAGTTAGAAACCATGAAAAATTTTTAAGCAGTGCACAGCATAAGTACGCTGTTGGATTTTGTTAAAAATACAACATTAGCCGTAAGCAAAAAAACAGAAACAATTTTGCTTATGTCTCAAAACATTCGTACTACGTTGGCTAAAAATAATTCAAGCAATAGAAATGTAACTACTTTAAGTATTTGCAATAATGTACAAACAATTCAACCATGATGGCGCATCTTTGAATTGTCTTAATTGCACCGCTTTAAAATCCTATACTACCGAAAAAACCACTGTAAATTAATCATTTACGGATCTATGAAAAACCTCCCGACGGAGGTTTTTTTAGTTTAGGGAAGTAAGATTAATTATCTAAATTACCTTCTGTATCCGGTTTCTTTTTATACAGGTTTACATTAACTTCCCAACCGCCGGGGGTACTGGTAAGTTCAACACTTACTTCAAAATTATTGTAGGCAGCATCATCGGTTTTTAGCCGCAGGGCAGAAACTGTAAATCTTAAACTTTCATCCGGTGTTTCCAGCTTGCCGGTAAAGGCATCAGGCGTTTTATCAATACCTGCAACAAGGGTTGCTTTAATATCCCTAAAAGTATTTTTGTACATCCGCACTGCTGCGTTGTAATTGTCTCCTGTGTACATCAGCGCCTGCCAGCTTGCAGTCTTATCTTCTTCTGATGTGTACCTCACAATATAGCAATGAGTGGCCGCAGGCAAACATACCGCAGATACAAATGTATTTACAGCAGCCTGCCCGGCCAGTTCCTTGCTTTGTACGTTTATAAAATTGTTTTTATAATCAAGAACAATTGTTGATAAAGCAGCACTAAACGCTTCGTTAGCTGTTGAATTTTTAGAGAATTGTGCCTTAGAACAAAAGGCTCCAATAACACAGCAGGAGAATAACAGTAGTTTTTTCATTGGTATAATTTTGTGCAATATTAAGGCAAGCAGTTATAAAAATTTACAGCCCCGAATTTGATAACTAATTTTTGGCTAAAGCGAATTTATACTGCCAAATAAAATGCCCGTAATATTTTTTAACACTGAAGCATTACAATTAATTTTACCAATTATGAAACTTGCATCCGTTAGTGATATAAAACAAACACTTGAAAACCTTACCCACAAAGAGTTACTGGAAATGTGTACCAGGCTGGTGAAGTATAAAAAAGATAACAAAGAACTGCTCAACTACCTGTTGTATCAATCTGGCGATGAGGATGGTTTTATTGAAGAGATAAAAGAAATGGTGAATGAAGAATTTACAACAGTAAACAGGTTCAATCTTTATTTTGCAAAAAAGACAATCCGCAAAATTTTAAAGACTGTAAACAAGCACATTAAGTACAGCGGCTCTAAAGAAACAGAAGTGCAACTGCTGCTGCATTTTTGCACAACACTGGATGACTCCGGCATTAGCTACAAAAAAAATACAGCCCTTAATAACCTGTATTTATCACAGTTAAAAAAGATTGAAAAAGTGATCAGCACATTACATGAAGATCTGCAGTATGATTATTTACGGCAGCTGGATAAGTTGCGTTAAAAGCAACTTCAATTCCCTGCTTTGTTCCCCTTCAGGGGTTAGGGGGTCTTTATTGTAGCTCCCTGGTCAATCCAGCACCTGATCATATCTCTTTCAGCAGGTGTAATATTAGTCTTGTTGTTTTGCGGCATCGTCCTGGTGATTACCACCCGCTGCATAATTTTATCTTTCAGTTTTACAATATCCTGCGGTGTGTCATACACCACACCGTTAGGCGGCGATGTATAAACATCATCAGTTGGTTTAGAAGAATGGCAGGTAATGCAGCGCTTTGCGATGATGGCATTTACCTCCGTAAAACTCACTGTCTTGGTACAGGCACCAGCTTCTTTTGGCGGGGCTGTAATAAAAGCTACCCCCAGTAAAATCAACACGGATACCGGCAAAATATAAATATTGTATTTTCCTTTTTCTTTAAGATTCAGGTAATGTTTTACACCTGCTGTACCCAATGAAATGGCACCTAAAACCGCCCAGGAATATTGGTTGCCAAATGTGCTGGGAAAGTGATTGCTGATCATTACGAACAGCACCGGTAATGTAAAATAATTATTGTGCAGCGAACGGGCCAGCGATTTTTTACCAAGTGAGGGATCCAGCGGCAGACCAAGCGTTGCAGCCTTCACCATTGCTTTTTGAGAAGGGATTATCACAAAAAAAACATTGCCAACCATCAGCGTTCCTATCATAGCGCCGAAATGAATATAGGCAGCCCGGGCACTAAAAACATGGGCATAGAAATAGGCAAAACCAATAAGGATGATAAAGCCAACAACGACAAACCAACCCATGTTTTTGATCAGCGGAGATTTGCACAAAACATCATACAACAGCCATGCGATTATAAATGAGCCAACGCCAATGCTGATGGCTGCCGCCGGACTCATGTTTAGAACATTGGTGTCAATCAGCATGGCTTTGCTGTTGAAATAATACACCACAAATAGTAGAGAAAAACCAGAAAGCCAGGTAAAATAAGCTTCGTATTTAAACCAGTGTAAATGTTTTGGAATGGTCTTAGGAGCGACTTTGTATTTCTCCACGTAATAAAAACCACCGCCATGCACTGCCCATAAATTGCCCGCCAGTTCATCTCTTACATCCTCTGTCCGGTTGAGTGCATTCTCCAAAAAAACAAAATAAAAAGAGGCGCCTATCCAGGCAATACCGAAAGTGATGTGCATAAGCCGAACAACAATATTGAGCCATTCCATCAAGTGCCCTTCCCACGGCGTGCCTTTGGCAATATACCACGTAAAAGCGATCAGCATCACAATTACCAGCAGCAATGAGGTGTAAATAAATCCCTGGGAAATGGTGAGGTGTTGTTTATGATCTTCTGGCAAGGCGTTTTCATGAGACTGTTTATGCAACACATTAAACTGGTATGTCATCACAACCAATAATACAAGGATAAAACCAAGCACAGCATAAACCAGCACATTCACCATAAGTTTCAGTAGTTTTTATGGATACATTTTAAATTGTAGCGCCTTAAGTGGTTTGTGAAGACAAAAACCACTACTCAGCCCCGGTCGGTGTCTCCACCGACCTGAATTAGAACGACAATTTGAAATGCACCATTTTTAGCAAAAGCCACAATTTAAAATATTGTTTTGTAAATTGGCTCACTTGTTAACCAATAAAAATAATTTGTTTGAAAGCACTGCATAGCACCAGCGTAGTTTTGCCCGGAGAAATTAAGGAAGCCTGGGTTGTGGTAAACGATGGAATTATTACAGAAGTGCTTACATTAAAGCCTGCGGCTAACACAATGGAGTTGATTGAGCTGGGAGATAAAATTTTAATGCCCGGCGTAATTGATACTCATGTACACATCAATGAGCCCGGCCGGGAAGAATGGGAAGGGTTTGATTCTGCTACTAAAGCGGCCATTGCCGGCGGCATTACAACACTGGTTGATATGCCGTTAAACTCATCGCCGGTTACAACAACCGTAAAAGCCTTTGAAGAAAAACTCTCCGCAGCTAAAAATAAACTTCATACAAATGTGGGTTTTTGGGGTGGTATTATTCCTGGCAACGAAAATGAAATTGAAGGCCTTATTGAAAAGGGCGTACTCGGGTTCAAAGCATTTCTTACACATTCCGGCATTGATGAATTCCCAAATGCAACAGAAGAAGATCTGCGGAAAGCAATGCCGATTATTGCAAAATACAATCTGCCTTTACTGGTGCATTGCGAACTTACAGACAGCGAACAACGCTCCGCTGACAAGATTCAATCTTACAACAATTACTTAAATACCCGCCCAAAAAAATGGGAGGATGATGCGGTTGCTTTAATGATCCGCCTATGTGAGGAGTTTAATTGCCGGACACATATTGTTCACCTTTCATCTGCAGACTCGCTGGAGCAAATTGCAAAAGCAAAACAAAAAGGTTTGCCGCTAACAGTTGAAACCGGGCAGCATTATTTATACTTTAATGCCGAAGATATAAAGGACGGGCAAACACAATTTAAATGTGCACCACCCATCCGGGAAAAAGAAAACAATGAACAGCTTTGGAAGGCGCTGGACGACGGGCTCATTGATTTTGTAGCAACAGATCATTCTCCGGCCACGCCGGACTTAAAAGAAATAGAAAGCGGTAATTTTATGAAAGCCTGGGGCGGCATTGCCAGCATACAATTTGCATTACCCGTTTTATTGACAGCAGCTAAAAAAAGAAACATAGGTTTCCTTAATATTGCAAAATGGTTGAGCGAAAATCCTGCAAAGTTAGCAGGCTTGCAAAACAGCAAAGGAAAGATTGCCAAAGGTTTTGATGCAGACTTAGTTGTGGTGGATGCTGAAAAAACTTTTGTAGTGGATGAAGCATGTTGCCATCACAAACATAAAGTATCACCATACATGGGTGAAACCTTGTACGGAGTGGTTGAGCAAACTTACCTGGCAGGAGAAAAAGTTTATGACAGCGGAGAATTTATACAATTGAATAAAGGCAAAATTATATTTCATAAAAAACAAATTGCGTAGCAGTTGAATGTGAATAACCCGGGGTGCAACCCTGAGATTTTAGAAAATAGTAAACCGAAATTTCCATATCATGAGCAACATTTATCAACCTGCATTTACACAATTAATTGATCTTGCCTCGGAGCGTCTCGGTGGTAAGGCACTGCTCTGCTCAGATGATTTTTTTGCAGAAAAAGAAAACCTGCTAAAACCCGGCAGGGGAATTTTTATAGCAGATAAATACACCGACCGTGGTAAGTGGATGGATGGCTGGGAGAGCCGCCGCAAACGAGGCCCCGGCTACGACTGGTGTGTGGTAAAACTGGCAACCACCGGCATTATTCACGGAGTGGATATTGATACCAATTTTTTATGGGCAATCACCCACCCTTTGCTTCGCTTGAAGCAGCCAATCTTCCTCCGGCCTATCAAATAAATAATTTTGATGCCGTTGAGTGGAAAGAAATTTTGCCAAAATCAGCGCTCAATCCAGGCTCACAACACCTGTTTGAGATAGTGGATAAAAGTGTTTATTCGCATGTGCGGTTAAACATTTATCCCGATGGCGGCGTGGCCAGATTAAAAGTTTTTGGCGAAGTGGTAAAAGACTGGGCAACCATTAAACGGGATGAGATAATTGATTTGGCAGCAGCGCTCAACGGAGCAAAGTCAGTGCTGTGCAACGACATGTTTTTCTCCCACATGGATAACCTCATCATGCCCGGCCGGGGCGTAAATATGGGAGATGGCTGGGAAACAAAACGCAACCGCACACCCAATAATAAAGATTGGTTGATTGTACGGCTGGCACATGCCGGCAGTATACAAAAAGCATTAATTGATACCTGTCATTTCAAGGGCAATTTCCCTGACAGTTGCATGATAGAAGGTTGCACTGTTCCGCCAGGCACAGACTTTGAAACTGATAAGATAGAGTGGCTTCCCATTTTACCACAATTAAAACTACAGGCAGATACAGAACATTTTTTTGAAAAGGAAATATTAAACTGTGATCAAACCTTTAACCATGTACGCCTTACGATTTTTCCTGACGGAGGAATAAGCAGGATGAGGTTGGGTGGGATAGCCTCCCAAACCCCGCCGCAGTAGGGGATTAAAAGAACTAAATATTTTAAAGGGCCTGCCTCACAGAAATGCATGGCTGTTCTGTTCAACGAAGAATAAATGAACAAATGCTGAATTTCAAAAGTTAAATAATAAAACAAAAGCCCGGCCTCCCTCTCTTTTGGAGAGGGAACGAGGGTGAGGTCATCATGACATTACACGAACTTAACACACTCCCCAAAGAGCAACTAAAAACAGCGTTGTTCAATTGTTGCGGCAGCCAAAACTGGGTCAGCAAAATGCTCCCTTTTTTTCCTGCAGATGATATGGTGGAATTGCTGAACGATGCGGAAGATCAATGGTACGAATGTACCGGGACTGACTGGTTGGAAGCCTTTACCCAGCATCCCAAAATAGGCGATGTGGAATCACTCACAAAGAAGTTTGCAGCCACTGCAGAGTGGGCTGGTGGCGAGCAGGCAGCAGTTGCAGAAGCCGACCGGCAAACAATTGAAGCACTTGCAAAAGGCAATACAGATTATGAACAAAAATTTGGCTTTATATTTATCGTTTGTGCCACGGGTAAGTCAGCCGCAGAAATGCTGCAATTGCTGCAGCAGCGCCTGCCTAACAGCAAGGCAGAGGAAATTATAAATGCCATGGAAGAACAGAACAAGATCACTTTAATACGTTTACAAAAATTACTAGCATGAGCCAGGTAACCACACATATTCTTGATACAACAAGAGGCCGCCCCGCTGCAGGCGTCACCATTAGCATGTATAAAAAAGCAGGCATGGAATGGGTGGATGTGGCCGCCGGCATCACCGACAGCGACGGCAGAATAAAAGACCTGCTGAAACCCGATGTGCTACTCCCGATGGGAACGTATAAAATGAAATTCTCTACCAAAGAATATTTTAAAATACACGGCATGGAAGTTTTCTATCCCTGTGTCGAGATCATCTTTGAGATAAGGAGCAAAGAACATTATCACATACCACTATTACTAAACCCCTTTGGCTACAGCACTTACCGGGGCTCTTAGTTAGCCACAGATTACACGAATTGACACGAATTAAAAATACACAGCCATATACTACTAAATAAAGTAAAATAAATTCGTGAAAATCAGTGCAATCTGTGGCAAACCAACCAAGCCCTGAATTACACGAATTGACACGAATAAAATACACAAAATAAGACCAATACAAAAAAAAATCAATTCGTGAAAATCACTGTAATCTGTGGCAAACCAACCAAGCCCTGAATTACACGAATTGACACGAATAAAATACACAAAATAAGACCAATACAAACAAAAATCAATTCGTGAAAATCACTGTAATCTGTGGCAAACCAACCAAGCCCTGCAAGGGCGCTATATCATAACGATGGGCACAGCCCGTCGAACTAACAACCACGGGCACAGCCCGTCGCCTAAAACATAACCATGAACCTCTCCATTACCGAACAAGAAACAAACTCCCTGCTGTCAACCTTAGCAACAGCCAACCTAAAATTCCAGCACACCTACCCCGGCGATAAACCCGACCGCCAGCCCGTACACACCGTATACGGCGGCGCCAACTTGTTCAAAAGCGACACCACGCTAAAGATGGGAGAAGTGGCTTTGCGGAGCTTAAAAAACTACGCCCCCAACTTCGTCATCCTCGCCAAAGTTTTAAAGCTCGAAAACCACGAGCATTTCCCAACCCTGCAAAAAGACATAGCAACACTCACAGCGAAGCTGGATAAAATGACCGAAGCAGAACGCAAGGCTGAACCTGCGTGGCTGGCTTATTCCGTGTACAATAAGATGATTAAAAAACTGCAGACCGAAGCAGTGGAAGATTTTAGAATTGACTTTGAAGACGGCTTTGGCAACCGCCCCAACGACGAAGAAGATGCCACCGCCATCACTGCCGCCAACGAGCTCGCCGAAGGCATGACCAACAACACCATTTCACCCTTCATCGGCATCCGCATCAAACCATTTACAGAAGACCTGAAAGCAAGAGGCGTACGCACCCTCGATATTTTTCTTACCACGCTGCTCACCAAAACTAACGGTAACCTGCCGCCCAATTTTATAGTGATGCTGCCCAAAGTAACCATCCCGGAGCAGGTCACCACCATGGTGCGGTTCTTTGAAATTATAGAGCGAAAGTTCAACCTAGCACCCGGCACACTCAAAATGGAAACCATGGTAGAAGCCACCCAGATTGTGATGGACGATGAAGGCCGCAATCCGTTGATGCGTATTGTAAGGGCAGGAGAGGGGCGCCTCATCAATGCACATTTTGGCACCTACGATTACACCGCCAGCTGCGGCATCACGGCTAAGTACCAAACCATGGCCCACCCTGTTTGCGACTTTGCACACCACATGACCAAAGTGGCGCTTGCACACACCGGCATCTTCCTCAGCGATGGCGCCACCAACGTAATGCCCGTGGCACCGCACCGTGGCGACAACCTCAGCTTTGAACAACAAAATGAAAACCAGCTCAGTGTACACAATGCCTGGCGCATTGGTTTCAACCACACCACACATTCACTTATTAACGGCCTGTACCAGGGCTGGGACCTCAACCCTGCACAGCTCCCCATGCGCTATGCCGCCACCTACAATTTTTTCCTCAGCAGTTATACCGATGCCACCCACCGCCTCAAAACATTTGTAGAGCGTGCCGCCATCAGCACCCTCACCGGCGACATTTTTGACGACGCCGCCACCGGCCAGGGCCTGCTCAACTTCTTCCTCAAAGCCATCAACTGCGGCGCCATCACCGAAGAAGAAGCCACCGCCACCGGCCTCAGTTTAGAGGAAATACAAACCCGTTCTTTCTACCGGATTTTGGAGGGGAGAAGGAAGAAGCAATAATACAATTTTGAGCCCGGCTAAGAAGCCATGTGGATCTTCATTGGCGTCGCACTCTTGTACAGTATATCCTTTTTGAGCTTTTATTAACTGGTAGGCAGAATACTTTGCCAATTACAAGTTTTTATATCCTTGTTTTATCTACATTTACGGCTTTTCAGAAATTTAGCTGCACCATGAAATATTTTTTATCTATTGTACTTGTACTTACAGCAAAAGGATTATCCGCTCAATGGAATAATAGTCCTACAGCAAATAATGTTATAACAAATGCAACAGGCTATCAGGGAGGACAATCAATAGTAAGCGATAACAAAGGTGGAGCTATTATAGCATGGTATGAAAATGTATCAAATGCACCCAATAATACTATTTATGTTCAGCGAATAGACGCAAAAGGAAACATTAAGTGGTTAAAAAACGGATTACCTATTTGCTCTTTAAATGGGCTGCGTTATACACCTTGGATAAAGGACGATGGAAATGGTGGGGCTGTGATTGCTTGGACAGATCTTCGAAACGGTAATAGTGATATATATGCTCAATTGATTGACTCATCTGGTCAAATCAAGTGGACAGAGAATGGTGTGCCAGTTTGTACTGCCAGCGGTGATCAAAATTCAATTGATATAACTGTTAGTGAGGCAGGATCTTTTATTTTTACATGGTCTGATTATGGGAATGGAAGCACATCCGACATATATGCACAAAAGATAAATGAAAATGGGAATACAGTATGGAAAGATCAGGGTATAGTAATATGTAATGCCATTAGCTATCAAATAGGTTCTGTAATATGTAGTGATAAAAATGATGGCGCCATTATAACCTGGCTTGACAATAGGGCGGGGCAAGGCACTTATGACGTTTACGCACAGCGGGTAAACAGTTTAGGCAACATATTATGGACATCAAATGGTGTAACAGTTTGTACTGCTCCTGATTCCCAGGGTAGTCCCGTAATTACCAGCGATAATTTTGGTGGTGCATTTATTGTGTGGCATGACTATCGGAGTGGCCCAAGTGACATTTATGCCGCTCATTTAAACTCATTAGGTATAAACACATGGACTAATAATGGAACCCCAGTTTGTAAGACTGCAAAAAATCAAGATCAACAGATAATCATTAGTGATAATCATGGAGGACTTTATATTGCTTTTACAGATTTAAGAAAAAGTGTAGCGTATGAAAATCATGACATTTACGCTCAGCATTTGGATTCATCAGGCAAAAATATATGGACAACAAATGGCGTTCCTGTTTGTACAAATATTTCAGATCAATCATACCCGGGCTTAGCAAGCGATAATAATGATGGAATAATAATTTCATGGATGGACAACCGAAACGGTAACCAAGATATTTATTCACAAGCTATTAAAAGTGACGGCACTCCTCTCTGGCAATTAGATGGTATTGCAATCAGTAAAACAACCAGTGATCAAGAGTACGCTAAAATAATCAGCAATAACATTGATGGAGCCATCGCAGTATGGCAAGACAAAAGAAATAATGGTGATAATGATTTATATGCGGCGAAAATTTTGAATGGAGTAGCGGCTATATGTGCTGGCTCCGAAGGAACTATCTGCTCAAATCTTGATGCTGTGACCTATCAATGGCAAGTGAGCATAGATGAAGGTGGCACCTTTAGCAATATTACTGATGGCATAAATTATTTGGGTGCTAACACGGATGCATTACTATTAATGAATATTTCGTCCTCATGGTATGGTTATAGGTATCGCTGCCTTTCTGATAGTGACACAAGTATCTCATTTAACATAAAGATTCAAAGTAATTGGATAGGTGTGGCAAGTAATATTTGGGAAGAGAGCGCAAACTGGAGTTGTGGAATAGTACCAGATATTAATACGGATGTAAAAGTAGGAGCAGGAACTCCTATTGTAACTACAAATGCTGCTTGCAGAAGCATCGACATCAAAAAGGGAACTAGTGTTACAGTAAATGCAAATTTTTCATTAAATATATCAGGTAATAAATAGGTAATAATTTTTAAGATTACCTACTCAATATTTTGCCTCCGTGCTAGGTCTCCCTTTTATTGAAAAGCAGGCAATTTAAATGCGCTGGTTTGCAGATGATATATGATTAGTTTAGCGGCGTAGGGTGTTGAAAAGTGTAGCCTGCAAAAACATAGCTGGTGTTTCGATGTAAGTAATTTAAACAGCACAGATTGTAATCTGATTAAACATTTATATTAAACAAAAAACAATGAACAAATTAGTATTGAGCTTTCTGTTATTATCCTGCAGTTTACTTGCTGCAGCCCAAAAAAGAGTTGTTTGTAAAAAAGGGAAAGTTTTTGTAAATGATGCAGCCACGGCACAATATGATGGCAAGGGTGGTGCGTTTAAACTTTACCATCTAGGCGTATTTGCACCAGATTCCAAGGATACCATCTTTAGTATTCATGAGTATAATTTTGACCCTCAAAATCCGCTCTTTGACCCGGTTAACGGTTACAAGCTTTCTTTCAATGATGATGCTAAAACAACTTTTGATATTAAGAGCCCCTATAACTTCCGGCTTGTTGAAAAAGGCCTGCTTCCTCTAATATTTAATGATAGTGTGCCTTTGTTAATACAAAGCGGCAAGCTTAACGATGACTCTTTAAAAGCCTTTAGAAAAACCAAAGAATACAACCACAACAAATACTTGTCTTTTATTAAAGAAGTGGAAGACACCCTTGCCAGGGTAAACCGGGTAATTTTGAAAAGGGATTTTAGGAAACCAATTTTATTTACAAAAACTATCGATAACAGCATTAGTAACCCACATCCGGAATTGAATGAAGTAAATGAAGTGTATGAAATTACGCAAGACAATATACTACTGGGAAAGTTGCAGAAAAAGGTGACGGGCGGCAGTTTTGGCAAGGCAGACTATATTTTCTGGAAAGCAATTACACCTCTCACGGTAAACGGTATTGCGCTGAAATCATCTCCCCTGGCTATGGTTACTATTAAAGCAGGTGAAATGTTCCCGGTTGATCTGGTGATAATTGCTGGTAAGAAGACCTACAAATTTAGACCCGGCCCTTACAACCAAATGGATACTCCATTGATAAACGAACTTGTTGCTAACGGGGAGTTGTAAAATAATTACCGTAGAATTAAAATGTTTTACCTGGTAAGTATACTCGCCAACTTACTGGAAATGCATTATGGATATTTATTTTTTGTATCGATCTATTTATTTTTTTTTCCTTAGTTTGGCACTATGTTTTTTATCTCAACAATCATTCATCAAAAACTAAATTATTTCATGAAACAATTTGTTACAATCGCAACCCTTTTAATTTCAGCATTTTCGACGAATTCCGTTTTTGCTATTGGCCCTGATACAACTGCTAAAGCAAGCTTTTATATTGCGGGGAAAGAAACAAAAGGAAATGTAAAGATGTATAAGCAGGATTATCATAATGATGGGATACCGGCAGAGGTTATGGCTGAGGAATTTACTGATGAAGAGGGTAAATCAGAAAAAATTGATTTCAAAGCAATAGACAGCATAAGAATCGGTGATCTGCTTTTTACAAAATCACGTTTTGAAGAAAGAGGAATTACCAGTATGTCGGAATCTGAGATGAGTCTGGTAAGAATGTTGGCCAATGGGCCAAAGGCTGCAGTTTACTACGCATACTCTTATGATAAAAAAGAAAAAACCTATTATAAGACTTTGCTAGTAGATAAATTTAGCGATAAAAAGCCTGTAGATGTTCAAAGAGGCATGTGGCTAATTTCATTTAAAAAGCAGTTGACAAAACTTTTTGAGGATTGTGAACTGGTTTCTAAAAAAGCTGCAGATAAAGTTTACGGTTCTGGAAAAGATGCGGTGATACTAGCTGCAAAGGACTATAACGAAAATTGCAAATAATTTTTTTGCCTCAAAGTATTCTCATCATAAGTCTTATAACACTGGCACAAGGTTCGGCTTCTGCCAGTGTGATATTTTGCCGCCGTGGTCATTCACCTGTAAATCAACGCTTCCACCCCTAAGCGCCGCCGTCTGGTCTCCTGACCAACGGCATTAATCCGCAGGCAGCTTGCATTAAATGCACAACAATTTTCACTTAGCAAACAACGAAGATCAGGTTCCCGTTGGTCGGAGACCAGACGGGGGCATCCGTGATAGCAATCTTCCATCAAAATATGTCTCCCCCCTATTCATCCGTAAGCCAACTCTTCCATCCGTGAGCGCCGCCGTCTGGTCTCCTGACCAACGGCATTAATCCGAAGTCAGCCTGCATTGAATTCCCAACAGCCTTCATTTAACAAACAACCATTATCAGGTTCCCCGTTGGTCAGGAGACCAGACGGAGGCATCCGTGATAGCAAAGCGTATTAATTACAAAGGCACACATATTTCGCCGCCGTGGGTGTTCCCCATCCATCTGTAAGCCAACTCTTCCATCCGTGAGCGCCGCCGTCTGGTCTCCTGACCAACGGCATTAATCCGAAGGCAGCCTGCATTGAATTCCCAACAGCCTTCATTTAACAAACAACCATTATCAGGTTCCCGTTGGTCGGAGACCAGACGGGGGCATCCGTGATAGCAATCTTCCATCAAAATATGTCTCCCCCTATCCATCCATAAGCCAACGCCTCCATCCGTGAGCGCCGCCGTCTGGTCTCCTGACCAACGGCATTAATCCGAAGGCAGCCTGCATTGAATTCCCAACAGCCTTCACTTAACAAACAACCATTATCAGGTTCCCGTTGGTCGGAGACCAGACCGGGGGCATCCGTGATAGCAAAGCGTATTAATTACAAAGCCACACATATTTTTTCTACATTAGTATCATGCAACCAAATTTCCCAATT
The DNA here is from genome assembly GCA_965247025.1 of Ferruginibacter sp. GTDB lineage: Bacteria > Bacteroidota > Bacteroidia > Chitinophagales > Chitinophagaceae > Ferruginibacter. Next base: position 754,217 of record OZ252000.1, read on the forward strand.
GAATTTCCACAGTTTTATACTGCAACTGTTCTTGAATGGAAACATGTATTGGCCAATGATAAATACAAAGACATCATAATAGAAAGTCTCCGGTTCTTAGTGGAAGAAAAACGAATCGTTTTAAACGCATTTGTAATAATGAGCAACCATATTCATTTAATTTGGCAACCAATGTTTGGGTATACGCCTGCTGATGTTCAGGCCTCATTTATGAAGTACACAGCACACCAATTAAAACGTTCATTAGTTATCAATGATTCAGCCATGCTTGAAGAACTAAAAGTAAATAAGTACGACAGAACCTACCAGCTATGGAAAAGAGAGCCACTAAGTGTTGAGTTAAGAACACACGAAGTATTTATGCAAAAGTTAGCGTACATACATTACAATCCTGTACGTGCCGGTTTATGCACAAACCCGGAAGATTATTACTATTCCTCTGCAAGGTTTTATTATAGTGGAACCGATGAATTTAAAATGCTCACACATTTTTCAGGTAATTAGTATTCCTCCATTCGTTACCTTTTGGCGCAAGCATATCTTCCAACTAAAATAATCTACCTGGCGCAAGCGTCTGCTTGTGACTCTAAAAGAACCATCCATTAGTTGCTTGCCAATCCTTGCATTTGATGATTGTTCAAAAGACCAACAGCACAAGCAGATGCTTGCACCAAACAAGGACACCTACCCACGGAGCAACTCCCGCCATAATTAAAAAACAAGGGTTGATTTGTGCATTTTTATTACTTGAGATATTGGATTGAAAGCAAGTCTGTGAATCTGTCTAACCATGCATCACACGGAAGATTTTGTTGCTTCATTACAAACCCATGCCCTCCTTTTTCGTACATGTGCAATTCAACCGGTTGATTAGCTGCTAACCATTTGGAATAGATTTGAACACTGTGGGCAGCAGGAACCAGCTCGTCATCACTGGCACAAGCAATAAAAATGGGTGTCTTTACAGATGGAACTTTGGACCCTATTATGGCGTTGCCATAAGGATAAACAACGGACACAAAATTTGGCCGGCTTTCTTCCAGGGCATTGTAAGCGACTGACATGGCAATAGTTCCTCCGGCAGAAGAGCCTATGAAGCCTATTTTGTTAGCATCAATTTTATATTCTGCTGCATGTTGGCGCACATACTTCACAGCCGTTAATGCGTCATTAAGTGCAAGTTTTATTACAGGTGCACTCACGGAATCCAGCACTTTAAAATTCTTTACTTTCATTATCTTATCATAGTAAGGATAAGCCGGATCTTCATGCACCAGCCGGTACTTCAAAACAAAGGCAGTTATTCCTTTTTCATTCAGTCTCTTTGCTACAGCAGTGCCTTCAAGCTCATAAACAAGGTAATGAAAACCGCCACCAGGTGCAATAATAACAGCAGTACCATTTGGGTTTGAAGGAACAAAAGCCGTTAAAGTCGGGTCCGTTACATCTCTTAGATAACCGCCCAAATTTTGCTCTTTCCAGGCCCAGTTTTCAGAACCGGGAGCTTTGCCGGGATACAGGCGGATAACTTGTTGTGCCTGTAACGTTGCAACAGCAATTAAAAAGGCAAGTACTGTTGAGAGAAACAATCTATTTTTCATATTATGCTGATTTTAAACAAGGCATAAATCGTTGCCTGGCGCAATTGGCGGCGGCTGATCATAAAAGACGATCTTAAACGGCAGCAACAATTCAACCCCAAAGTAATGATTAAACATATAACAGCAATCAACCATGCAGTATAGGCCGGTTTTTCCCCACTCTGGCGCAAGCGTCCGCTTGTGCCTCTAAAAGAATCATCCATTAATTGGTAACCAATCCTTTATTTTTTTGATCTTTTTGAGGCCCTTTTTGGTCTTATTGACCAATAAACGAAGCAAAATATACAATACCAATCTTGGTCTGTAAGACCAACATCGGCATAAGTTTGCATTAAGAGCAACGCAAATTACCAGGCTTTACAATCGCCTGACCTTTATATTTTTAAACCAAACTTGCTGGCCGTGGTGCTGAAACATAAGCAGACCATCCATCGATTTACCATAACCAGGGTTGGTGCTGAACTTGCTTTTTTTAAGCAGTTTATTCATTTCCGGAGAACCGTTTGTATAGCTCACTACTTTGCTTCCATTTATCCAATGCTCTGCATAATTTCCTTTTACAATCAACTTTGCAGTGTTGTATTCGCCAACCGGTTTAAGGTGTTTATTTTTTGGTATAATCAGATCATATAAAGAACCTGCAGAACGTATGGCAGCAGTATCATTGAAATCAATGTCATCCAACAGCTGCATCTCAAAATTATCCAGCCAGTTAGGGCTGTTGCCGTTGTTCGATTCATGGCTTAAGGATTCCTGCATGTGGTAAAAAACACCACTGTTCCCAGCTTTGGAAACCTTCCAATCAAACACAAGTTCAAAATTTTTGAATTTCTCCTTAGTAACCAGGTCAATATTTGGTACACCAGTTTGTGTAACCAATGCACTATCCTCCACCTTCCACGCTTCTAAAGGAAAAGACTGCATGTTATAGCCACGAAGTTTGTCTGTTGAACCGCCATCAAATAAGGTAATCCATTTAGTTTTTTGTGCAGTACAAGCCATCACAAACAGTAACAGCGGTGATACACTTAAGAGAAATTTCTTTTTCATAATCAACAATAGCTTTTTAATAGTTTACAAGAAGGCAATACCTGGGTGTTTAAAATATCTATAAATATAGGGGGTTTAATTTTAACCATTTATTCACCTCCGGCGAAGGAATGAAGTTAGTCAGGCGCAGGACGCTGTCCTGTTGCCATTTGTTACTACGCTGAAAATTAGCTTACACAAATCCATTGCTTTAGTAACGTTGAGATACATTGCTGGAGCCCTGCCTGCTTGGAGGTCCAAAATCTTTTTTAAGTATCAGTTGGCGTGTCGTCTCAGTTATTATTTGGGACATAGCCGCATAACCAGTTTAATGCGTAATGTCTTTCTATTATTATAGACGTGGCTTCATTGAATTCATTAGCGTTCAGATCCCGAAAGGCCGTTCTTCTAAAAACAAAATCATTGTCAATTAGCTCTTTTATGTCGCCCTTTGAAAGGGCAGATCTGGCTGCTGTTTTAACAATGTCATCAAGGCTGGTAATGCCATTTTGAATCATGTTTTCATGCGCTGAAAAATCATAGTTGTCTTCAATTAACCGGCGTGTATTTACTCTCCAATGCCATAACTCCATTATATCTCTCATCTTACTAATTTCATTAGAAGGCCGCAGCATGAATTTTGTTAGAGAATGATTCAGTTTTTTTAATTTCAGCCAGTTTCAAATAATCCGGATCTGTTTGCTCATCAATGCCAGGGAATGTGTCGATTAAAATTAACGCCCACATCAAAATGATTGCTGCTTTTATTCTCCAAATGGCTTTCAATTGAGATCTTTCGTCAATTTGTGAAGCCAACGTCGAAATAAAGTCCTTCTTAAACGTTGAAGCATAATCCCATATTTCAAATGCCTTTATTGAAGCAATAACAGAACTTCTTTCACTTTCAAGCTCTTGCTCATAAAGTGAAATTTCTGCAGCAGTCCAATGGCTGGTACCTATTATAAGGTATCGGGCGGTATACTACGATAAGCATAACTAATTAAATATTTTAGAGCCAGTAGTCTCCTGTAGGCATCTGTTGCAGTTGGGTTCATGAAGTATATTTTTACGAGATAAATTTATAATGGCAAATGCGCCACGCTTGTTGAAGTTTTGTGATTGGCATTATTTAAATGCTTTGACAAATAATGATGTTGAGATTTTTTCTCTGCAAGTTTAGTTAGGCGCAGGACTCTGTCCTGTTGCCATTTGTTACTACTCTAAAAACTAGCCTACACAAAGTTGTTGCATTAGTAACGCAGAGACACAGGGCTGGAGCCCTGCGCCTGATTGAAAATTGATAACCCGGGCAATGTTACGCTGGTGAATGGCAATACATCAGTAACAATGCTGGCCAGTGTAAGGGGTGTTGCCGGTGCAAGTGGTTATGTACATGAAATTACGGATGCACTGCCTGAAAAAGACACTGTATGGACAAGTGTAACCACCACCACCTCCAAATTCACTTATAGTAACCTTACGCCTGGTAAGCAATATTGGGTAGGGGTTGCGGCTGTTGGTGCCCGTAAGCAGGTTGCTTACAGCCCGGAGAGTACCAAGTTTGCACAATAACCAACAATCCATACCAGCAAAAGAAACCGGGCAGGTGCTTTCACCTGCAGGTTTCTTGCTGTTTACCCTCCTCCCACATGTAATACCAGCCTTACTGTACTGGCCCTCCGGGATGGGATATCCCCCGTATACCAGCTTCATATTTCATTCACTTCTTCTTCTTCATCCCAGCGTTATCCCAGCGTTATATAACGCTTGGAAAACACTGGGATAAAAAAGCAGGCAATACCAAAATATAGAGGAGGCATAATACATTTTCGCCTCCGTTAGTGTTTGTGCAGCTCTGGGTGTTACCCCCGTCCGTCAGTAAGCCAATGCCTCCAATGAGCGCCGCCGGCTGGTCTCCTGACCAACAGCAGTCATCCTAGATAGCCAGCATTAAATTCCGAACATCCCACTTAAAAACAGCGAATATCAGGTTCCTGTTGGTCTGGAGACCAGACGAGGTCATCCGTGATAGCGGGAGGCCTCAAACAAAAAGATACAAAATGAGGGAAGAATGTAATAAGCCGTCAAAGTAAAACTGTATTGATTGGATATCATTGCAGGATGACAGCTAACCGGCAGTAGATTACATTTACAATCTAACATTTTATAACATAGAGACCTATTCCATTCAAAGTGGTATTAACTGAGAAGAAAATTTAATTAAGTAAGAATGGACGATAACAAGCTTGCCGCAAAGCCACACTATCAAATTTTAGACGGACTCAGGGGTGTGGCAGCTATTATCGTTGTATGCTTTCATCTTGCCGAGCCTCTTTCCACCAGCCACCTCAATAATGTTGTAAACCATGGTTACCTGGCGGTTGATTTTTTCTTTCTCCTGTCCGGCTTTGTAATTGGTTATGCGTATGACGACAGGTGGAACAAATTAACCATCGGCGGCTTTCTCCGGCGCCGGGTGGAGCGGCTGCAACCACTCGTTGTATTGGGCATGACGCTAGGTGCAATAACTTTTTATTTTACTGATTCAACGATATGGCCGTTGATTCACACCGTTCCTTTATGGAAGCTCATCGTTGTCTGGTTGATTGGATGTACGATTTTACCCATTCCACTTTCTATGGATATCCGTGGCTGGCAGGAAATGCATCCCCTCAACAGTGTTGGCTGGTCATTGTTTTTCGAGTATATAGCTAATATTTTATATGCACTTGGCTTAAGGAAATTATCCAATAAAGCACTGGCCGTTTTAGTAGCATTAGCAGCTGCAGTGTTGTTGCACTTAGCAGTTACAAGCCCGAACGGAGACATTACCGGTGGCTGGACACTTAATTTTGAACACATGCGTATTGGGATCACCCGTACCATATTTCCTTTTTTTGCTGGTTTGCTTTTATCAAGGATAGCAAAACCCGTTTATATAAAAAATGCTTTTGTATGGTGCAGCCTGCTGGTTGCGGCTGTTTTATTTATGCCAAGAATCGGCGGCGCAGCACATGGCTGGATGAATGGTTTGTACGAAGCTTTTTGCATCATCATTATCTTTCCACTAATTGTATATATCGGTTCCAGTGCTACATTTTCAGGTAAAAAGGAAAATAAGATTTGTAAATTCCTTGGCGATCTTTCCTATCCCTTATACATGTCGCATTATGTGCTTGTGTATTTTTATGTGGCATGGGTAAGCAATCACCCCGGCATTACATTAGGGCAGGCCTGGCCTAATGCCTTGCTCACCTTTTCAGGAGCTGTTGTGCTGGCTTATGCAAGCTTAAAATTGTATGATGAACCTGTAAGGGAGTGGCTGCGGAAAAAGTTGCGGTAGGAAAGAAATATCATATACTTTTCTCTTAACATTTCCCTTTAATTTTTCACCCTTCTTTCAGAACTGGTCTTCTTTCCAAGTTTCTGAAAAATTCCAGGGTAATTTTATGCCATAAATATGGTACATATATCAACGGCATTTGCCTCGGAAATCACAGATGCCAATTACCTTTCCTAATTAATCATAAAACAGGGGAAATAATTCAATGCAGGATAGCAAACTTATTAATAACAACTATTTACCGGCGGGTTGGATAGGGAAACCTTCAGCCCTGATGGTATGATCAAATTAACAGGAGTAACCCCATCGCCAATTACAAGGCGGGTATTATTTCCGCTAAGCATCCAGTTGGAAGTAATAGTTGGTGAAGGATTGTTTACAATTTTAAACAGTTGATAGTCTGCAGAAAAACTGGTGGGGTTGTTACCACTGCCATTCGGGTTGCTGCCCCAGGTAGAAAGTGCATTAAGACTGCCGGATGATTTTGAATACCAGACAGGCAGACTAAGAATATTTTTTGCGACAACTCTGTCAAACAGCTCCCGGTGACCGGCGTTATTAAAATGTATCAAATCTCCATAGGAATATTTTTCCAGAATACTGGTGTCCGCAGGATTGAACATACCATCCCAGAAATTTAAGGTGTTAGCAGTACCAAACCTGTTGATGATAGAATCTTTAATATCAGCCAATTTTCTTTTTACAGCAGCGTTATTAAATCCACCATCGGTTCTGGGTTGTGTGGTGGTGATAAAACAACGGTTGCCACAACTTGTTGCAGAATCATAAATAAGCTGCAGGCTGCTCATTATCTCTTTAATGCTATATGTATCATAACCATTAGTTGGATAATTTACAATTATAACACCATTATCAGTATTTGATAAGGTTTTTAATAAAGCATGAGCCTTGGTGATATTGTGACTTGTGTCCGGGAAGGGCCTCGAAGCTGGCGGAACATACCCCGTCGGCATGGCCCTGTAATCATCTGCACCCGGAACCCCAAGATTATATGCAGAATCAGCAATGCCCAACCGGCACTTATAATATTGGTTTAAAAGACTTACCCAGCAACTATCTTTCGTAGTAGCCCCCATGCCCGCCGTAGTAGAAGAACCAATTACAACAACTCTTTTGGTTTGAGAGAAAGTAGGGGAGACTGTTATGAAAATTAATATGTATGTAAGCAACCAAAGGCGCAGGGCAGATTTTAAATAAGCAGGTCTGTTACCTGGCTTAAGTAAATTGAAATATAAGTCGTATACGTTTTTATAGTGCACGTTGTTGATCTGGTTTTTTAAAAGATATTGCCCAAGCTGATACAATTTCAATAACCAATATTTATACCATCTATTTAAATTGGCTAAAATATAGCGGCTGCGTTTTCATTTATAACGACTAATCAATTAAAAATGTATAAATTTTTTTGCCCGGTCGCTGCGATAGTTAATAGAAAAAGCAAATTTAAAGTTGAACTAATATATCTGGAAAGGGGTGTTAATTCCACAACTCTGTAATAAATTTCGGTTTCCTGGCAAAAGGATTTTTTTTGACAATAGTCAAAACTATATCCATATTGTGCTGATAGATTTGTTATAAAATCTTGCATTATGAAGTTATCAACACGAGCAATAAAATTTTTACTGATTGGGATCTCCATTGTAAGTATCATAATTGTGTCTTTTCTGAAACCCATTCCACAAGATCCAGGTTTTTACAACTTTGCTGACGACCGTATTATATTTTCTATTCCCAATTGCTGGAATGTAATTTCAAACTTTGTTTTTTTACTGGTTGGTATAATAGCATTGCAAAAATTACGACGTAACGAATTGGTAATGATTACACAAATAATAGCAGCCTGCTATATTTTCTTCATCGGTGTATTGTTGGTAGCTTTTGGATCAGCCTGGTATCATTACAACCCCAATAATACAACACTGGTGTGGGACAGGCTCCCAATGACGATTGCATTTATGAGCCTGCTAAGTATTGCGCTGGCAGAGTTTGTTAGCGTTGCAGCAGGAAAAGCTGGGTTAGTTCCTTTTTTATTAACCGGGATATTTTCAATTGCGTGGTGGCATTATGGTGAGCAGCACAATCATGGCGATTTACGGCTGTATGCACTTGTACAGTTTTTACCGGTAATATTATTACTGTTGCTGCTTTTATTTGGGTGCTGCGTTTATAATTCAAAATGGGGCTATCTTTCTTTATTTAGTGCTTACCTGTTGGCAAAACTAACCGAGCATTTTGATGCAGGTATTTACAAACTAACAGGGGAGCTAATGGCAGGGCATTTTTTTAAACATATCGTTACAGCAATTGGCCTTTGGATGTTTATGATGTATTTGCAAAAAAGAAAAATAGTCGGGCTTAGCAAAGATAATGTTGAACATAAAATAGTTTAGCTGGCGAAGTTTGCAAGCTTTGCCGCAATAAGGCCTTGCGTATTGGAAACTTCTAAAATATTAATTGTAATAAAAAATGTTGGGTACAGGTATATTTGCGATTATGGCTTTAACCCGGATTTTGCAGTTGAGATCGTAATGAGGGTTTCAAATGCAATACAGATAAGTGTTTCGGGTTATTTTTTGCTGAAGTAATAGTGAACTATTTCAAAGCTAAAAAATGTTCTGTAAGGCTTAACTGTGCAGTAGTTGTGAGCCGCAATAGATTTTCAACTTCAAAATCTGGGTTTAAGACTAATGATATTTTTATAGCGAGATGAAGAAAAGTTCAATTATTTAACGGTGGTGGCTTGACCGGTGTGAATGACGTATTAACATACACAGGCATTTTATCCAGTACTTTCCTGGCAATCAGCCAATCATCATAATTTCTTTTGGGCCGTTAGCTGGGCTATTAAAGTTTACAAAAAAGTACCAGGAAAATTCTTTTCATTTTTTTTGGTTTATGTAAGTAATATGGTGCTGGCTGGCTTTTGATATAGAAATGGGAAAATTATCCATCACATTACGCCGATCCTCCATTTTTAGAACGTTGATTTGTTTGCAGCTTTGCATTGTCAATAACGACCAACAAAATTTAAATTCAAAGCAATGACAACATTCACAGTTCCGCAAAGAGAAGACGTTTCTCCAAACAACCAGCAGCTATTTGATAAACTTAAAACTGCCCTGGGCATCGTACCTAATTTGTACGCAACCATTGCCTACAGCGACACAGCGCTGGAAAATTATCTTGCTCTGCAGAACAGCAAAACTTCTTTAAGCAAAAAGGAAAAAGAAGTAATCAACCTTGTAGTAAGCCAGGTAAATAATTGCCATTACTGTTTATCTGCCCATACCATGTTGGGTAAAATGAATGGTTTTACAGAAGAGCAAACAATTGAGCTGAGAGAAGGTTACGCCTCCTTCGATCCGAAGTTGGATGCCTTGGTAAAATTTGCAAAAGAAGCTACCACAAAAAAAGGAAGGGTAAGCGAAGACACATTAACTAACTTTTTTGCAGCCGGCTACAACAAGGCAAGTATGGTGGATGTAATTGTTGCTATTGCAGATAAAGTAGTAATGAACTACATTCACAACCTCACTCAAATTCCAATCGATTTCCCCCTGGCAAAAATGCTTGAAGAGGAAATCGCAATGGTATAAAATCTTTCATCAGCATTGCTGCAGGCATTGTGCCTGCGGCATATGTTTAAACTTTGTTACAATGCAGCAACAACGGCCACCACTGCCTCCATTTTCTATGGAAACAGCCATGCAAAAAGTACAATTGGCAGAAGATGCCTGGAACAGTAAAGATCCTGAAAAAGTTTGCCTTGCTTATACAATTGATACTGAATGGCGCAACCGGACTGAATTCATTAATGGAAGAGAGGAAGTAAAACAATTTTTGCAGCGAAAATGGCAAAAGGAGCTGGACTATAAATTGAAAAAGGAATTGTGGGGCTTTCGGGAAAACCGCATGGCCGTAAGGTTTGAGTATGAGTGGCATAACAGTGACGGCCAGTGGTTCAGAAGCTACGGCAATGAATTGTGGGAGTTTGATGAAGATGGATTAATGCGTAAAAGATTTGCCAGCATTAACGATCTGGAAATTGATGAAAACGATAGAAAATTATAACAACAATTTGGACAATGAGCAGGCCCAACACTTCCACGCTGGTAAATCCCCAAAATGGTAACCTTGCGTTTAAGATTTTTGATTTTGACGACAATAGTTATTTTGATCATGTGCAGCGCAACAATTACTATTCACTCATTTTTGTGAGGCAGGGTAGTGGTTTAGTAAAGGCAGACTTTACGCAGTACGACCTGCATGCCGGGCGGTTGTTTTCCTTTTCGCCTTATCAGCCTTTTATGTTTATTGTAAATGCAGCCTTTAGGGGCGTTGCCATCCAGTTTCACCCGGATTTTTTTTGTATCCACAAACATCAAAAAGAAGTTGCATGCAATGGGGTACTTTTTAATAATATTTACAATCCGCCCTTTGTAACAATTGATGCTGCTCATGAACATCAGTTAGATACATTGATCAGCCAGCTTATAACTGAAATGCAGGAAGCAACCCTGGCACAATATGAGATGCTGGTATCTTACTTAAAAATATTGCTCATCCATTTATCCAGGATTAAAACTGAACAACATCCGCAAGCAATGCAAGATGCAGTAGGTGATAAGCAACCATTTATTTTACAAAATTTAAAAGATGCTATTGAAACTAATTTTAAAATGAAACACTCTGCTGGCGAATATGCAGAATTACTGCATATTTCTTCAAAGGCACTTGCAAGAATCACAAAAACACACTTTAATAAAACGCTGAGCGACCTGATTGCCGAACGCATCATCATTGAAGCAAAACGGGAGCTGTATCTTACTTCAAAAACAGTAAAAGAAATTGCCTGGGAACTTGGTTACGAAGATGAATATTATTTCAGCCGCTTCTTTAAAACCAATGCAGATGTATCGCCACAATTATACCGTGACACTGTTGGCTTCGCCGCCGCAGAAAGGTGAGCATAAATTTAAATTTCAAAAAACGACCATACGATTTTGTATTATCCTCTCCATTCAGCTTCTGAATACCCATCCTGAAATATTTTATCGAACATCTTATTATCAATTGTGTTCTTGCAGAAAACTATGTGAAAAATTATTGGCCTGTCCCGATTTTTCGGTAGTTACTCTCCTGTACTTGTTTATCTTTATTGAGCTTTTTTTACATTAATGGGTAAAATGCAGCGTTACTACTTGGCGGCACATGTATAAAATCAAAAAAAATAATGCTAAAAGATTATTTACCCCGGTCTCAGCAAGGCTGATAAATCTAAAATAAAATCATGGCGAGGTCGGTTGCCTGTAAACAGATATCATGAAAAAACAGTTCAATTTTTTGCCAAACTTGTTGATGAGCATCTTAATCCTTTTAATTTTTTCAACTTCCAGTTTTGCTGATAATTATCCCCGTAACTATGCTATAGATATTATACACTATTCTTTTGATCTGCATTTCTCAGACAGCTCAGACGTAATGTTTGGAAAGGCCTCCATTACGCTGCAATTTAAAAAAAGTGGTGTCAGGCAAGTCCGGCTGGACCTTGTGAATGAATCAGAAAAATGGAAAGGAAACGGCATGGTCGTTAGTGCAGTAACCACAGGCAACGAGAAACTTATTTACACACATACTAACGACGAACTGATTATAAAGCTGGCACAGGTGCCAGCTGCAGATCAACTCATCACTATCGTCATTGAATACAAAGGCATCCCGGCAGGTGGAATGAAAATACAACCAACAAAATTTGGAGACAGAAGTTTTATGTGTGAAAACTGGCCAAATAATGCCAGGCATTGGTTACCCACTGTAGATCATCCTTATGACAAGGCTACCAGCGAGTTTATAGTAACTGCACCGGCACATTATAAAGTAATTTCAAACGGTTTACTGCTGGAAGAATCTTTGTTGGATAAAGACAGAAAACTCACTCACTGGAAACAATCTGTACCAGTAGCCTGCTGGTTATTTGTGTTGGGCATTGCAGATTTCGCTGTGCAATATGTGGATGAATTTCAGGGAAAATCTATAGAAACCTGGGTTTTTCCCAAAGATCGGGAAGCCGGATTTCTTGATTTTTCAACACCAACAAAACAGGTATTGCAATTTTACTCAGATTATGCCGGCCCTTATGTTTATGAAAAATTAGCCAACGTAGAAACACAGAGTGTAGGAGGTGGGATGGAAACATCTTCTGCTATTTTTTATGATGAAAAACTGGTGACCGGGACGCAATCGGTTCGGTTGCGAAATATAGTAATACACGAAATAGCACACCAATGGTTTGGTAATGCCGTTACAGAAAGTACCTGGGATGATGCATGGCTGAGTGAAGGTTTTGCCACATATTTTACGTTGCTCTTTATTGAAAACGCATACGGCTATGAAGAATTTTTGGATGGGATTACCAAAGCGAGGAAAACAGTTTATGAACTTGAAAAGAAGGATTCTGCTTTTAGTATTGTTAGTAACCGATCTGCCGAAAAGGAACCCGTTACCAGTGGTATAACTTATCAAAAAGGAGCCTGGGTTTTACACATGTTACGGGAAATGATCGGCCCTAATAATTTTAGAAATGGCATACAGGCATACTATAAAAAATTCATAAATTCAAATGCTTCCACCAATGATTTTATTACTGAAATGGAAAAAGCGTCAGGTAAAAAACTACAGGCTTTTTTTGCTCAGTATCTTTACCGTCCGGACAACCCTAAACTAAAGGGCACCTGGGAATATGACAGAACTGCTAAGCAAGTTGTTGTGAAATTAAAACAGGTTCAATCATCAGGGTTACTCTTCAATTTCCCTTTTGAAATTGCGATGTTTAAGGCGGATGGTATTGCGCCTCAAATGGAAAAATTCAGCATGAACACTTTGCAGGCTGAATTTAAAATTGCAGCCGGTGCAAAACCAAACCTTGTAATTCTAGATCCAAGAGTTATTTTGTTGGCAGATATTGATTTAACTGAATCCCGTTAACCATTGCCCATTCTGTACCACTGGTTATCAATAATTTGAAGTTACCAGCTCAAAACCAAAAACAGTAAGCACAAAAAAATTAAATATTAATTGAAAAAATATTTCTCTAAAACATAATTTCTGTTGTTAATTTTCATTGCTGTTTAAATATTGTTTAGCTTGTATCAGGTAAAAACCCAAAGAATTTACTGACTGTTTGTTTAACCCAGATTTTGCAGTTGAGATCGTTATGAGGGTTTCAAATACAAGACAGATAAGTGTTTCGGGTTATTTTTTGGCTGAAGAAATAGTGATCTATTTTGAAGTCAAAAAATGTTCTGAAATACTTAACTGTGCAGTAGTTGGAAGCCGCAATAGATTTTCAACTGCAAAATCTGGGTTTAACCCCCCAATTCCTGTAAAAGATCCCGTTACCTGCAATTTTTAATTTTGTAATCCCATCTTTCAAAACATAAATCAATTTTATGATTACATCACTACGTTTTTTTTGCGGGAGTGCTATTATGCTCCTTTCCGTAAACGCAGGCTTTTCACAAATTAAAGGCGACCCTAAAATGCAGGGGAAAATGCAGCAATTAAACATTCCCAAAACTTCATCAAAGCTAAGTCCTGCGTTAATTAGCCTTCATGAAAAATCTGTTCCCGGGTTTCAAAACAGGGCGAACCCGAACAGCATACCGGATGCCATGCAAAACTACATGCAGGTAAAGGGAGATAAAGTATTGGTTGATTTTACTGCCAAAGATGATGTGAATGTAACTAAGACATCATTAGAAAAAATGGGTGTCAGAATCACAGGAGTTTATGGGCGTGTTATCTCAGGTTATGTGCCTGTAACCTTATTACCTCAACTGGAAACCGTAAGCAGCTTACGCTATGTTAAACCTGCTTACAAACCAATGCATCAACCTCTTAAAACTCCTGCGGCATTGCTGCAAAACGGTAAAGGCGGTTCACAGCCAGGTGATTCAAAAAGTGGAAAGGTGATAAGCCAGGGTGATACAGCACAATATTCTTACCTGGCAAGAAAAAAATATCATACAGATGGAGATGGTGTAAAAGTTGGCGTACTGTCTGACAGTTATGACAATTTACAAACAGCTTCCATAGGAGTAAAAGATGGAGAGTTGCCGGGAAAAGGAAATCCTGACAAGTTCAAAAGGCCGGTGCAGGTAATATCAGATCTTGATTCCAACGGTACCGATGAAGGCAGGGCTATGCTGGAAATAATTCATGATGTGGCACCTGCTGCTGACCTTGCTTTTTATTCTGCTTTCAATGGAGAAGCAGATTTTGCACAGGGAATACAAACCCTCGCTAAAAAAGGTTGCAGCGTTATTTGTGATGATATTTTTTATTTTGATGAGCCTTTTTTCCAGGACGGGATAATTGCACAGTCAGTTGACGTAGCAAAGAAAAAAGGAGTTACTTATTTTTCAGCTGCTGGTAACCAGGGTATCAGTTCATATGAAAATACCTATCATCCATCAAAATATGAACCTTTTGGTGCTGATTATGGCACAGCCCATAATTTCAGCGGGCCGGGGGATGCACCCCGCTATTATCAGCCGCTGTATATTCCTGCTGGTGGAAATATTACCATGTCCTTTCAATGGGATCAGTCTTCATTTGCTGCAAGTGGCGTCGGCGCCACATCAGACTTTGATATTTATTTAACGGACATTTATGGGAACATTGTGGCGGTGGGTGGCAGTGATAATATTGTCAGCGGTGAACCCATTGAGCTGTTAGGCTATTTCAATTTTACAAATAATTATACTTTCTTTCTCACCATTGTAAAATATGCCGGACCTGACCCCAAGTTTTTAAAATACGTGATGTACAACGATGCTCAATTTTATCTCACAGATCCGGCGATACCGGGCATATTGGCGCCAACACTTGTTGGCCATGCCAAGGCTGAAGGCGCTATTGCGACTGGCGCTGCATGGTACTTAAATACGCCGGCATATGGTCTTGATACACCTTATGTTGATTACTATTCTTCTGAAGGGGGCGTAGCAAATTACTTTGATATTAATGGAAACAGAATTGCGCCGGTGGTTCGTAAAAAGCCAAATATTGTCGCCCCGGACGGTGCCAATACTTCCTTTTTTGATCCCTTTGGCGGGGGCGATATCCGCCAGGATGCAGACAGTTATCCTAACTTTTTTGGAACCTCTGCAGCAGCGCCGCATGCAGCCGGTGTGGCCGCCCTTATGATAGATGCCGAGCGACTGAATAATATTACCCCAGATCAGATAAAAGGTATTTTATCTGCTACGGCCGTGGATATGGATGATATTAACTACACAGACTATTTTGATAAAGGATTTGATTTTAATACCGGCTATGGTTTGATCAATGCCTACAAGGCCGTGGGTAAAGTGAAGTTTCCCAATCTTTACGTCAAAAATTTAAATTTAAAAGCAATTTGTTCAGACGATCCTTCCTCGGTTCGTAAATGGAAAATTGTGAATCCCAATCCTTTTCCTGTTGAGGTAAACTGGTTTTTAAAAGGATCTGATCAGCATGGCTGTATAAATGCACAGGAAGGAGAAACCTTTTTTAGCACGAATACCATTAAGTCATCAAATTGTCCCG
This sequence comes from Ferruginibacter sp., assembly GCA_965247025.1. Taxonomy (GTDB): domain Bacteria; phylum Bacteroidota; class Bacteroidia; order Chitinophagales; family Chitinophagaceae; genus Ferruginibacter. The sequence goes on from OZ252000.1 coordinate 769,799, forward strand.
TGGCTAATTTAGTCATACTGAGCTGGAAGGATAATTTTGAATTTACCCGTTTTGACCTTGCTTATAGTACCATGGCCAAATGTGGCAGGGATGAAATTAGCGCAAGAAACAGCGATCAGTCAATAACCAATAAACCTAAAACAACCATTATTACGGATGAAGTAAATGAAAACCTGGCTGAGATATTCCCCAATCCATCAACAAAAACATTTAACCTGTATTTGGCTCTTGCAACTGATAAGCCGGTAAATGTTGATGTTTATAGTATTGAAGGAAAAAAATTATTGTCTAAAAAAGTTAACCAGCAAAAAGGAGTGGTGGCAATAGATGCTGGTAATTTTATTCCCGGAGTTTATTTAGTAAATATCAAACAGGGCATTTTTACAAAAACGATCAAGGTAATAAAACAATAATCATCGCTTAATAAAACGAAAAACCTGCCTTTGAAAGCAGGTTTTTTCATTTTTAAAACTATAGCGTTGGCTAAATAAATAAACCTTTATATTTTTTTAAAGTGCTGGTCTAAAAGGCAATGATATAAGACCAGTGCACTTTTCTTTAATTTCCAGGCCGGCTGCTGCTAACCAGCGAACCGGCAAAACCCTTTTTGTACACTATCGCATCAGCTAATTCACAACTGAAGGGTGTTGAGTAGTAAGTTTGTACACTTCTCCTTTAAAAGTGACATCTGTCTTATCCCTTAAAGCCACTTTGTTTTTGCGGGCAGCCTTAATATTGAAGTATTCATCGCACAAAATTTTGAAAGCAGGAATAAATATTTGCCTGATGATATTGGGATTAAAATTGGTGTCGGTTGTTTTACGGGCACCATTGTCGGTAAAGAAAAAAGCAACTTCACTTTCAAGTTTTTTTAAATTAGCCTGCAACCTGTCGGCAGGTGTATTGTTTATGTACCTGATATTTCCAAGACCGCTTTTGTTGGCGATGGTTTCAATTAAATCCTCATTAAGAGCAGAGCTAATGCTTCGTATCAAATTCAGCAGTACGCCCAATTCAGTAAAAAATGGGATATTTTTTTTGGATGTCATAGTTGTTGGTTTTAGCTGATTGTGAAATAGTTTATAGCATATTGTTGGCTCAATGGCAATTAAATTTTGTTCAGGCTTAATGAAGGAAATATCAGAGGGTAGTAAGTTGCTCAACGAATATTTTAAGCCCTTATTATATTAACTTCAAATTATTTTGCAAAAATTTGCAAGCCGCAATTTTGCTATTGCATTTGAGGGATACTTTTTTTACATTCGTAATACCGCCATGTATTTCCTTTCATTCCCATTAAATAAACATCATGATCAGGCATTTAACCCAGGATGATATTATTTACTTTATCATCACAGACCGTTTTTTTGGCCGTAACAAAACCAGTGTTCAGGTTGCAGACAATAAAATTCATGGTGGAACATTGGATGGCATAATTGAAAAACTTGATTACCTTATTGAACTCGGCATTACGGCTGTTTGGATAACCCCAGTTTATAAAAATATTGTAAGCGCCGGCGAAGCAGAGCCCTATCATTATTACTGGCCTTCCGATTTTGAGAAGATTGATGATCGCTTATTAGACGGTACTAAACTGTCCAGTTCCACCAGTAAATCAACCCTGGCGCAATTTGTAAGTACATGCGAAAGCAAAGGCATAAAAGTGATCCTTGATATGGTGGTTAATCATGCCGGCTATGGCGCCCAGGTAAATTTTGATCCAGCCTGGTTCAATGTAGGGGGCACAGGTGATGTTAAAGGTGAGCTGGCAGGACTGCCCGATTTTAATCATGATAATCCCGAAGTGCTTGATTACTTCATAGGCAATATTGTGCGCTGGAAGAATAAAGGCAAGATCATCAATATCAGGATGGATACAGTGAAACATGTGGAGCCCAAATTCTGGCATTACTTTAAATACCAGGTACGTGGCCAGTTTCCGGATATAAAGTTAATAGGAGAGGTGTTGTTTGAAGGGAAAGACGAAGTGGAGAAATTACTGCAGTACCAAAATTACCACGACTTCGATTCCATTTTTGATTTTCCGCTCTGCACAGCATTGCGTTCAACATTTATTTACGATGAAAGTATAAGCCAATGGCTTGCCAGGCCACGGCTGAATGATGCTGAACCGTTAGGGGTGCTTGATGATGACAACCCGTTTAAAGGTGGTTACCGAAATGCCAATGGCCTTGTGACTCTACTTGATAACCATGATTTGGAAAAACGCATTATGAGCCACGCCCGCTCAAAACACACCGGGAATGGGGATGGGCTTGATTGGGCAGTACGTGTTACAAAGCTTTGTCTTGCGGCAATGTTTACAATGCGTGGGATACCGCAATTATACTATGGAACAGAACTCGGCCTTGAAGGCTGGAAGCAGGATGGTCATGATGCAGATCTTCGCCGGGATTTTCCCTGGGAGAAGATCGATGCTACAAATCACCCGGCAGCTGCTTTTGCAAACGAAGTAATTATTTACAACTGGGTGAAGGATTTGATAAAGCTCCGGAAAGCCAGCAAGGCTATTCAATTTGGAACAACAATTACACTTTGGTCAGATGATTTGGTGTATGCTTACCTGAGAATTGCCATTGACGAAGTTGTATTTGTAATAATTAACAACGGGTACCAACCAATGCAACAACCCATTCAATTGTTGCTTAATAAAGCGGTGCTGCCGCAACGGGTTATTGATAAAGTGCCAGGATTAAAACATTGGAAATCCAATACTGCAATAGTTGTTCAGCAAGATAAAATTGTAATTACTGTTGAGGCAAAATCAATTGAGATATACAAGTGAAAAAAAATCCAGCGATCATTTATTTTTTAAATCAATAATTGAGTTTAATAACTGCTGCACAAGCCAGTATAATCCATAATTACATCTACTTGCATTGATCATTAACCAGTCCTTATCCCTCAGTTATCTCCAGGTTCATTTTTGTAAAACAGCAAAATAATAGCTACTATAATTCCGCATAAAGCTTAACCAGGTTAATGGTACAGGCACACCAGGGGTACATCTTTGAAGGAGAGTTCCAGCAACACCATAGTTTTCTTAAGTGTTTTTTGCATGCCAAAAACTTTTGTTAAAAATCACGCAACCGTTTGACCGGTCTAAGCAAGCGTTTGCATAATGCCCATTCTTTTTCTGCGCCTTTGGCACCTGCATTTTTTTCAAAAAAAGTAGTCATCTTACGACAGTAATATTTCTTCACAACTAGCCAAAACTTAATTTGTATGTTACCACAATTATTAAAAAAGTGTTTTTCAATGTTTATAGCACTGGCTCTTTTTGCCGGTGTAACAGAAGCACAAAAAACAGTTTCTGGTAAAGTCACAGACGGTGATGGAAATCCGGTGCCGGATGTGACAATAAAAATAAAAGGAGGAAAAGCAACAACGATTTCAGACGGAAAAGGTGATTTTACTATTACAGCCGCTGAGGCGGATATTTTGGTATTTACGTCTGTTGGTTTTACAGCAAGAGAGGTGAATGTAAAAAGCAAAAAGTCATTTGATGTTGTGCTTACCAGTGATAATAAAGCGATGGATGAAGTAGTTGTAATTGGTTATGGAACACAAAAGAAAAGAGATTTAACCGGTGCCGTTTCATCTGTAAAAGCAAAGGATCTGGTTATTTCCTCCGGGCCTGAAGTTGGTGGTATGCTGAGAGGAAAAGTGGCTGGCTTAACCATTCGCCAAAACAGTGCACAGCCTGGGGGCGGGCTTGATATTTTGATCCGGGGAAAAGGTGGTTCCCAGTACACAAATGCCAATCCGTTATATGTGGTGGATGGCTTTCCGCTTACTGAAATGTACCAGCCCGAAAGTGGGGGCCGGTATTTTGCCGGTTCAGAAAGCCCGTTGAATTCTTTAAATCCTAATGACATAGAATCAATCGAAGTTTTAAAAGATGCAAGCGCCACTTCAATCTATGGTGCCAGGGCATCTAACGGGGTAATACTTATAACAACAAAAAGAGGAAGTGATGGTGCACTTAAAGTGCAGTACTCCAACAACTTCTCCATGCAGAAATACAACAACCGTTTTGACGTACTGCCACTAAATGAATGGATGCAGGTACGCAACGAGGCAGGTTTTGAGCAGTGGCAGTTTGAAAATAACGTAGCACCTTATGGAACAAGAACGCAGGCAGAAGCTGAAGCAAACCCTGTGAATGGACCATACAGAAAACTATATACCCAAAATGCAATTAATAATGTAGGAAAAGGTACTGACTGGTTTAGCCTTGTTACAAGAGATGGCTCAACACAACAGCATAATATTTCTATGTCGGGAGGTACCAAGTACACAAAATATCTTTTGTCGGGAAATGTGTATGATCAAAATGGGATCATCAAAAATTCAGGCTTTAAAAGGTATTCTTTCAGGGCAAATATCGACCAGGAGATCAGCAAGTTTGTTAAGGTGGGATTAAGCTTAACAGGAAGCAGAATTGACAATGACAATACACAGCTTGGATCAGAAGGCGGCAATGATAATTTTGAAAACTCAGGCATCATCAGGGCGGCAATACAACAGGGCCCACACATACAGGCGATTGATGAAGATGGAAATTATCCGTTAAATCCGCAATTAGCGCTGCAGCCCAACCCATATTCTTTACTTACAATTACGGATAAAGGCCGCACAGAAAGATTGCTGGGAAATATTTTTGTTGACATCAACCCAGTTAAAGATCTTACCGTCAGGCTAAAAGCTGGCATGGACAGGGGCTATCTGCAAAGGCACAGCTACATTCCAACAACAACTTTGCATGGAGCACTTGAACATGGAAGAGCGTTTATTTCTGATGCTGATAACGACCATTACTTAATGGAAGCCACCGCCACTTATTCAAAAACATTTAAAACGGCTCATAAATTTGATTTTCTTGCAGGAGCTTCCCAGGAAAAATTCATCAACAGGTTTAACAGCGAAGGAGCAACCGGCTTTATTACCGATGCTTTTTTATGGAACAACCTTAATGCCGGCAGTGTTCCTTTGCCAAGCAATTCTGCAGGCTCAGAAAATAAGGTTCGTTCATTTTTTGGACGGGTAAACTATAATTACAAAGGCAGGTATTTTGCAACAGCAAGTGTGCGTACAGATTATGCTTCCCTTTTTGCTGCCAATCATAAATCAGGTACTTTTTCTTCTGCGGCCGTAGCCTGGAATGTGGCGGAAGAACCATTCTTCGGCAAGTTGAAAAACACAGTTTCACAACTTAAGTTAAGATTGAGTTACGGACAAACCGGAAACGCATCTATCAACGGTGGTAACGTGATTGCAGCCAGTGCCTTCGCTGCTTATGGTGCTTACCCCGCCTGGCTTTCTGGAAATGATTTAAAGATGATTGGTGTGTCGCTGTCAAGACTTGAAAATCCTGATTTGAAATGGGAGACATCAACAGGACAAAATCTTGGGTTAGACTTTTCTATCTTAAATGGTAAAGTGGATGGTTCGTTAGAACTTTTCAACAATGAAGTATCAGATTTGCTCGACGTCAAAAATCTAAATTCTTACCAGGATGTAAACCAGATTTTTTACAATGTAGGCAAAACCCAAAGCAAGGGTTATGAAGTAACTATCAGCACCAGGAATGTGCAGACAAAAGATTTTATGTGGAGAACAATATTTACTTTCTCACACCATAAAGACAATTGGAAAGAAAGAGCGCCAGACTGGAAGCCATCCGTTTATCAAAGTTATAATGATCCACTAAGGCCAATGTATTACAGGGAGTCTGACGGGATACTGCAGGTTGGTGAAGCCAAGCCAGCCTCACAGCCAGAACTAAAACCCGGCATGATAAAAATTAAAGACATTGATGGCTTTCAAAGAGACGCTGCTGGTAACCCGAGTGTGGATGCAAATGGCAGGTTTATTAGAACCGGGAAAGCGGACGGCCTGATTGATGATGCAGATACAAGGCTGTTGGGAACGACTGACCCAAGTGCAATGGCCGGTATCACCAACATTATCACCTACAAAAATTTCAGTATTAATTTCGATTTTAATGCACTGTTTGGTCGCCGCATTGCTGACCCTAATTATATGGAATATGGTTTCAGTGCTTATGGTATTTACTCAAATGGCTACAACGCTTTAAGAACTGTAAAAAACAGGTGGACACCGCAAAATCCTTCCACTACAGTTCCAAGTTCGTTCTGGGGCTTCTCACCCTACGGTGTGGGTGATTTCTTTTTGCAGGATGCATGGTTTATAAGACTACAGAACGTTTCGCTGGGTTACAATATTCCACGCAAAATATTAAAAAATGTATTTACTGCAGCGAGGGTACATGTTGATGCACAAAACCTTTTTGTAATCACTCCATACAAAGGTGTTGACCCTGAAACAGACTCTTACACAGCAGCTTATCCATATATAAGAACATTCACTTTTGGCCTTAACCTGAGCTTTTAATTTAACACCAAAACGAAATTTTATGAGACGTTATACTTTTTTATTATTACCATTTCTCTTCCTGGTTAATAGCTGTACCAAAGATTTAAAACCAATTGATTATTCAGAGATCAATCCAAATATATTTCCCAAATCGGCTGCAGATCTTGAAGCAATGGTAAATGCCTGTTACTATCCGTTGAGGGGCGCCTGGTCTGATGGAATCTTTTCCACATCAGAAAGAGGCGTTATGTTTTTGAGTGATGCCACCACGGAAATATTGCATGGAAAATATGGTGATCAGCAAACAGCATCGCTGCAGAATTTCCGTCCAACCGATGGGCTGTTCACCAGGTATTACGATGATTTTTATAACAAGATAAGCAGGATGACGATTACCATCGATCTGATAGAAAACTCTTCCGTAACTGATGATTTGAAGAAGAAAGCAATTGCAGAAGTTCGCTGCGCCAGGGGCTTGCTGGTGTACACATTATTTGATCTGTATGGTCCGTTGGTTATAGCTCCGCTTGAAGTGTTAAAAAACCCCTTGCAGGAGGCACCGCTGGCGAGATTGACCAACGATGAAATGGTTGCTTTTATGGAAGCCGATCTTGAAGCAGCTGCTCTTGATTTGCCTGCGCCGCAGGCTGCTGAGTATGGAAGATTTAATAAGGCTCTTGCGAAAATGATCGATATCAGGCTGAACCTGCACGAAAAAAACTGGGCCAAAGTAAAAACTTTGAGTGACGATATTATAGCCTATGGAGCTTATTCGCTTGATGCGGATTACAAAGGCATGTGGGATTTAGACGGTGCTAAAAAAAGTCATGAAGTTATCTGGGCTATTCCATGCGACTATGCAGGCACCAGTGAAAACCAGTGGCAGCTGATGGTGTTGCCTTCCAACTATGCACCGCTGGGAGGATTTGGAACCATCACGAGTACCTGGTGGTTTTACGACCGGTTTGAAGCCAATGACAAAAGAAAGGAAATGCTGATTGCCGAATATACCGGAACTGATGGCATTACTTATAACAGGGCCAGCCCGGGAAGCATATTAGACTGGGGGCCGCTGCCATTAAAAATTAATCCTGATGCGGCAAGAACAACAGGTTTAACAACTGTTGATATTGTGATGTACCGTTATGCAGATGTGCTGTTATCAAAAGCCGAGGCAATTGCTAACGCCGGTGCCCCTACGGCAGAAGCAATGGAGATGGTAAATGTAGTAAGAAGAAGGGCCGGGCTTGCTGACAAACAACTTTCAGAATATTCAACTTTATCAACTTTTAACGACCTTATATTGCTGGAAAGAAGTCATGAATTCTGGTGTGAGAACGGTCAGTACAGGGCAGACCTTATCCGCCATGGAAAATTTATGAGCCGCTGCCAGGAAGTGACACAATCAAGTTATACCAGTCCTAATAAAGTTGTTTATCCTTTCTCTCTTAAAGCAGTGAGTGAAGGCAAAGGAAAATTTATACAGAATCCCGGCTACAATTAGTATGTCATCAACCGTAAAAATCTTTAAAGTACCAGTTGCAAATAAATCACCGTTCACAAAATTAATTATGAAGATAAACAGGTGTTATAAAATATTTTTTATGGCTATTGCAAGCTGTTGCATCATCAGCTGCAAAAAGAGCCCGACAGATACTGTGCCGCCGTTAATTGATAACGGTATCACTTATGAAATTTCAAATACAATTTTTCCAAATCCTGAGCGGGGCTTTATTCATAACATGGATGTGCATTCAGAGGGTGCACCTTTAAGCACCAGCGTATTGGCGACTATGCGTAACCAGAATGTATCAATGGTGTTGCGCTTTTTTTACCTGGAGGCATTTAAAGACAAACCTCTCAGCGCCGCTGAACTCACTTTAATACAAGGCGATCTTGATAAAATCCGGAATGCCGGGCTAAAAGCAATCCTTCGTTTTGCTTACACAGACAGTATTGGTGGAACGGATGCCCCTTATGCGATAATCGAGGGGCATATTGATCAGCTTAAACCCATCTTTGAAACCAATAAGGATGTGATAGCATTTGTACAGACCGGGTTTATTGGCGCCTGGGGTGAATGGCATAGTTCTACTAACGGGTTGGCAACAGCGGAAAATGAAACAAAAGTACTTAATAAATTATTGAGTGTACTGCCGCAAGGGATTATGGTGCAGGTAAGAACTCCGGCAGCAAAGCAGCAAATATTTAACAGCACTTTGCCTGTGACTGCTGATATAGCTTATACCAATGAGGGCAGGGCAAGGGTAGGGCATCACAACGATTGTTTTTTAACAGGCGGAAATGATTATGGTACTTACAACAATATCACAACTGAAAAGAAATTCATAAGCGATGAAGCATTGTATGTTCCCACCGGTGGAGAAACATGCCCGCCAACTGCAGGCTATGACCCCAGTTGCAACGAGGGGAGGAACGAAATGAAATTACTGAAATGGACTTACCTGAATTTGGACTGGTATCCTGCAACAATCAATGCATGGAGAACCTCTGGCTGTTTTGATGAGTTTCACACATATTTGGGCTACAGATTGGCGTTAGTGAGTGCAAAGTTTCCGGAGCAGGTTGCAGTAAGTGGAACCTTGCCGGTTGCTATAAATATTACCGACAAAGGCTATGCACCACTTTATAATAAAAAGAACAGCTCAATAATTTTGAAAGATAAAACCTCGGGTTCTTTTTACGAGGTTCCTCTTGCGGCAGATCTCCGTGCCTGTAAGCCGGGAGGAACACTCTCTGTTAATGAGTCTCCTTCTCTAACCGGCATACCTGCAGGAACTTACGACATGTACCTGCGTATTGCTGACAACGCCGTCAGCTTAAAATCAAGAATTGAATATGCTGTAAGACTTGCCAACACAGATGTATGGGTGGAGGAAAATGGGGGGATGAATAATCTGAAACATCAATTGATAATTAAATAAAAAACTAACACTTTAAAAATAAAAGTATGAAAAGGAATATCATCTATTTATTTGGATTGCTTACAGTACTTGTGGCTGTTTCTTCCTGTAAAAAGGAAAAAGCAGGGAGTGGCCTGAAAGCCGTATTCAGTTATGTGGCGGATGGGTATAAAGTAAATTTTACCAATTTTTCATCTGATGCAAAAGAATACACCTGGGATTTTGGTGACGGCAGCGGGCAGACATCCATTCTTAAAGCACCGCAGCACGTTTTCACAAAAAAGGGTGATTTTCTTGTTTCACTAACAGCAAAAAGCGGCAGCGAATCAAGTACATTTATAGATACTGTCAGCATCATTGGTCCAAATATCAGGATCGATGGCGACTTCTCTGACTGGCAATATGTTCCCTACACCTACGAGAATGCGGTAACCTATGGTGGTAGCCTCCTGGCAGTAAAAGTTTTTGCTTCAAGTGATCAGATCAACTTTTACCTGGAAGGTACAGCCGACATGAAAATGGAGATCATCGATATATATATGGACGCAGATAATAACCCTGCAACAGGTTACAACACCTGGTACTATCCTGTATATGCCGGAGCTGATAATTTGATTGAAGGCAGCCCGGTTGGCGGCTGGGGCGATGTATTTGTTCACAGTGGCGACCAGAGTGCTTTCAGCTGGACCTCAGTTGCAGGTTTTGCTGATGCATTAAAATTCTCTGCCCTTTCCACAGCGAATGGCAGAAATATAATAGAATTTTCATTGAAAAAATCTGTGCTTGGCACTACAAAAAACTTTGTTCATTTTAGTTTGGTTGAATCAACTTCGGGTTGGGCAGAGGTAGGCCAGATACCGGAAGCAAAAACTGCCACTTCTAAATTTATAACCGTGCCCTTATAGTTTTTGGTTATTATAAAGAGTCGTTAAGTTTGGTTGGAGGTGCATGTATTCATGCACCTCTTTTTTGTGGCAGCAAATAAGCGATCTTAAAAATGTGCGGAATCGTTGTTATAAACCGATATAAATTTTCTGTACATTTATGTGAAACGAGTCAGCATGATTGCCAGATTTTTTCTGTTTTTTGCCCTATTAATTTGCTCAGCCAGCATCAACCTTAATGCCCAAAACCACAGTCGTGAATTTGAAATTAGTTTACCTGAAACAAAAGTTGCAAACAGCCTTTACAACAAGATTTCATTCCTCGATTCAAGAGATGATACCACTCAAATGGGTATAATACAAACGGGAGCTTTTAACAGGAAAACAAACGTGATTGTTAAAAAGCCGTTCGCTGCTCAACTTAATAATTTAATGACCAGCCTTATTGATAATTCAGCAAAAGGTGGTGAATTACTTTTCCAGTTACGTCAGCTTAGCTTTGCTGAGATAACCGGCGCAGTAAGCGAAAAGGGGTATTCCTTTTTCAGGGCGATGCTCTACAAAAAGGTTGCTGACAGATATTCGCTATTGTCTTTTATTGACACAGCTGTTATTTTAAAATCATCCTGGGATGTAACCAGAGGAATTTTCAGAAGTGGTAGTAAACTGGTGAGCAGTTTTGTAACTGATAATCTTTTACAGACGCCGGCACCCACTGCAAGTGAGATTACTTTTTCAGATGTGTTAAAGATTGACAGTATTGAAAAAGCAGCTATAAAAATATATACTGACACTGCCTGGCAGGATGGTATTTACCTTACCTGGAATTCCTTCAAACAACAATTGGCCGATAATACTGTTGCCGAAGCTGTCGTGAAAAATGGGGAATTGAAATCGCTAAAGATAAATGGCGATAACGGCAAACCTGAAAAAGTAAAATCGAAAAATATTTACGCAGTGGTTTACAAAGGCTTACCATTTATAGCCACAGATTACGGCTACTATCCGCTTGAAAAAAGTAATGGAGAATTATTTTTTACAGGCAAGGCAAAAGTAACTGCCAATGCCGGAGACGTAATTGCAGCAGGTATTTTCTTTGGTATAATTGGAAGTTTGCTTGCCTCTGATGCAACTTCCAGTTTTGATATGAAAATCGATCATCTCAGCGGTGGATTTATCAGGCTTAGGGAAATAAAAAATACAGGATCAGAGTAGAATATCCTCAATAGAAAACTTAAAACCTATTTCTCATTAACATGCTGTGTGTTTTATTTGATATAAACATACCTGCCAGTTCCGGCATAAATGAGGATGCCAGAAGATATATTGATAGAGTTGAAATAGATTGGATTATTATGCTACTTCAATCCACTTACAGCCATAACACAACCACATACTCAAATTGGAAAAAGTAATACAATAAATTCTATTTTTATTGTTGCATTGTACCATTATTTTACGAATAAATTCTTACAATGCGTTTAATTTTCATTTCAATCATATTCGGCTGTTTTTGTTTGTCCGCCGCTGGCCAAACGCTTGTAAAAGTAGCTGAGATCAGTGGTGGTTATGGCAGCTCTAATCCTTATAACTTTACGGTAGTTGCAAGCAACTTATTTTTTGTTGCAAAAGATGATGCAAATCATTTCAATCTGTATGTTACAAAAGGGGATAGCGCTACAACTAAATTTTTACTCGGGTCTCCAGCAATACAAAATGCAACTATCTACAACACGATTGCTTACAATGGTAAATTATTTTTTACCTGTAATGATGGCGTAAACGGTCAGGAATTGTGGACAAGTGACGGCACAGTTGCAGGCACGGTATTATTTAAAGATCTGTATCCGGGTGCAACTGGTTCTTTCCCTTCAGCATTTACCATTGCCAACGGAAAATTGTTTTTTATGGGTAACGGAGTAGATGGAGAAAGAAGGCTGTATGTAAGTGACGGCACACCTGCTGGCACCTTCATCGTTCAAAACCGCGGCATTAATTTATTTAATGGCTTTTCCAATTTTGCAGTATTTAATAATGAAGTATACTTTACCGGGGACGGGCAACCATTATATCCTAATGGTATGTGGAAAAGTGACGGTACTTTAGCAGGCACTAAGTTGGTAAAAGCAGGAGGATTTGCTCCCGGAGTTTTTGGCAGTAACTATGCTGTGCTTAACAACAAAATGTATTTTAGCGGTTATGATGATACAAATGGTGGTGAACTTTGGGTAACTGATGGAACAGAGGTTGGCACACATATAGTCCTTAACATGCGTGCAGATGGCGGAGGTATTTTATACAGTGGATCACCAATGGCCTTGACGGTATATAAAAGTAAACTATATTTTTCCGCATCAGATGATACCCATGGCCAGGAATTGTTTATGACGGATGGTACAGCAGCCGGTACTGTATTGGTGAAGGATATGCTGCCCGGCCCTGACGGAAGTGTACCCAATCAAATAACTATTTTTAACGGTCTCTTGTATATACTGAATTATTACAACAGGGAAATGTGGAAAAGTGATGGAACTACTGCTGGTACAGAGCTGGTGGCAACGGCCCCTGAAATTCCCAGGTTTGGCGCCGTATGGAATAATAAAATGTACATTATCTCAGGTACTAACCAATATCTCTGGGAAAGTGATGGCACCAAAACCGGTACACGGTATGCAACAGCAAGCAATACCAGCGACATCATTTATATTTTCGCTACTGACCCAGCTCTTACGCCTTATAATTCAGCGTTGTATTTTGGCGGAAGTTGTTTTTCTGTGTCGCCAAGCTTTGAACCGTTGAAATTTGTGACGGCAAGTGTAGTTACAAATTATTCATTTAAAGGCTCAGGTAACTGGAGCAATCCCGCTAACTGGGCTGGTGGTGTGGTTCCGCCATCTACATTACCATCCGGTTATACCGTGGTTATTAATGGAAATTGCATACTCGATATTGCAGTACATGCACAGCCTGGTTCAAGTATTATTGTGGCTGCAGGTAAAAGCCTGGTAATTATTGGTTCGCTTGATATTATCTGACGCTGCAAATCATTCCTTTTTGTAACAATCGTTTCAAATATTTTTTTCTATTCCCGGAAGTATTTAATCGCCAATAGCTACTTTAAACCCAGATTTTGCATTTGAAATCGTTATGAGGGTTTCAAATGTAATGCAGACAGGTGTTTCGGGTTATTTTTTGCCTGAAAAAATAGTGATCTATTTTGAAGTCAAAAAATGTTCTGAAATACTGAGCTGTGCAGCAGTTGAAAGCCGCAATAGATTTTCAACTGCAAAATCTGGGTTAAAAAAGTAAATGTCAAATATAAAGTTGCGATGGATTTTTTGAGCGTTTCTCCAGTTACCCTAAAGCTTAAAGATGTAAATACTTGTTAGTCAGTTTTGCACCTTTAATCTTATTATTGCGGTTTAATAGCAACGGTAGTGGGTTTACTTTCATCGGGGGAATATCGGACCTGTTTTTTTAGGCTATTAAATAGCATACGATCTTATTCTAAAGCTATCAGCGATTTTGTATAAGGATGGCAAAGATGTCGGTCCGGGGATTATTAAACTTTTGCCAAACTTCAACTATAAAGAAAACAAAAGCGTTCACCAGCTAAGATGAACGCTTTTAGAATCAAAACTGAAATTATAATTTATTCCTTTGCCGCTCCACCCTGGAAGCAAGCAGTATGCTGAGCCAATATAAAAAGATAAGTGGTATGGCAACCAGAAATTGACTGGTCCAGTCGGGTGAGGGTGTGATTACTGCAGCCACCACCAAAATAATGATAAGGGCAAATTTAAAATACTTTTTCAAAAACGTCCCTGTTATAAGACCAAGCTTTGCCAGCACCGTACAAAGTATTGGCAGCTCAAAGGCAAGTCCACAGCCAATTATGAGGCTGGTTAAGCTGTCGATATAATCATTGATAGAAGGACGATACTGGATAGCTCCTGATTTGCCGAGTGAAAAACTTGCCAGGAAATTGAAGGTGAACGGCGCCAGTAAATAATAGCCAAAAATACTGCCGGCAAAGAAAAACAAGCTAACCCAAAAAATTCCTCCTCTACCCATCCTTTTTTCTTTGGCAGAAAGTGCAGGCTTTATAAAACGCCATAGTTCCCAACAGATGTACGGAAAAGCGGCAATCAAACCACCCATCATGGCAATATTAATTGCAGATGTGAACGTGCCGTTTACTTCTGTTACCTGGAAATTGATCAGTACTGCTGGCATACAAAGGCTGTTACCAACATGCAGCCAATTGCCTAAACGGCAAAGGGCACCGTATGTAAAAAATGTTTGGTTGGCTGGCGCCAGGATGATGTTATCATAAACCCAGTCGATGTAAATAAAAATAGTAACAACTGCCACCAGCCATACAACAACGCTACGGATGATATGCCATCGCAAATCTTCCACGTGATCGAAGAAAGACATCTGTTGAGGAGTCTCCTTCTTTTTACCTGACAGGGTTTTGAAAAAATACTTGCGTTGAGAAACTACTTCAGCCAAAATATTACAAGGGTGGATTTATTAAAATGATCATTTGTATGCGTATTACTTAACAGGCGATGTTGCAGCTTTAGGCATATCCTTTTCTTTCATCCCTTCTTCCAGTTGTTCGGTAATATTATTTTTTGCATCTGTAAATTCCCGAACACCTTTACCCAAACCCTTCATAAGTTCAGGTATTTTTTTACCTCCAAACAAAAAGACAACGGCCACTAAAATCATTACCCATTCCATACCTCCCGGCATAGCAAGAAAAACTGCTGAATTTGTTAACATAAATTGATGTTTTATAGATTAAGATTAAAAATTAATGGCGGCATTGCTGCCGCCATTAATCTAACAGAAATATTATGAAAAGAATGGGGTAACGATCGCCAGGATCTGATCTTTGGTTAACGGCTCATCAAACGCTTCTGAAGCCGCATTTGCCGAGATAGTGAAACCACCGATATTAACGATGCTAACGCCAGCCTGTGTTGTTCCTTCTTCACCTGCATAGCTCGCTGCAACTACAGGCCCAATGCCAGAGTTGTTAAGCGTTATCCAAGGCTTTACGTCTGCACCTCTTGCCTTACGCATCTGGCGTATATGACTTGCATGCCTTGCTTCTACAGAGTGAATGTTCAAAGCAGCGGTAAGAATATCATTGTTGGTTATCAGGTTACCTGCCTGCCCTTTGTATGCTCTTACGCCGGTATCTTCAAATGTTTGAGCTACGGCTAAAAAAGTATTGTAATTTGAAAATACATCAGGGAAAGTGCCTTTTGCAGTAAAATCAAACTTATCCGCTGTAAACGTTACAGGTGTGCCACCAAGGCCCATGATAGCAGCTGTTAAAAACTTAACGTGTGCATTTTCATGATCACGGATAGTTGTAAGTGCTGCCATGGCCGGTGCTGCAGGAATTAAACCTGCGGTTGCAACGCCTTTAATGTAAAAATTAGCTTCAATGTACTCCAGGGTAAGAGCGAAGTTCAAGGTATCTTCAATTATGCCTGTAACACCTGTTCCTTTACCGTAAGCCTTTTGCAGCATACCTCCAAAAGCCAGTGGTAATGCAGCTAACGCAATTCGTCCGCCTGTTTTAGCAAAGCCTTTCATAACGTCTCTTCTGCCATTAAGCCTTTCGTAAACTTCCGGGTCTGCTTTTTCAATTTCGTTAATTATGTTTTGTAAGTTCATACTTGTAGTTTTTAATTGGTTGGTAAATTACTTGCGTTAAGTGTAGATTTTAAATAGGTCTTAGCAATGGCCAAAACCTCTAAAGGCGTGCGGCTCATATCAAGGCCATTCGTATCCAGTGCAGTATTGTCTGCAAAAGTACCGTTGCTGATAAGATCCCTGATGTAAGCAGCATGTCTTGCTTCTACAGAAACTATTTTACCTGCAAGTGTTAAATAATCAGGGTTGGTGATTAGTTTACCTGCTCCATTATAAGCTGTAACACCAAGATCTTCAAATGCTTTAGCAGTACCTAATACACTGTCCCGGCTTGTAAAATCAATTGTTGTAAAATTTACTTCAAGGCCGGGGATTGCCTTTGTTGCTAGAGCAGCCTTAAAAAATTCCCGGTGGGCAATTTCATGATCCCTGATGTCTGTAAGCATCGCTGATTCTGCAGCAGTAATGCCAGTATAGGGTGTCATAATTACCTGGGTGTAAAACGCAGCTTCCAGTTGTTCCAGTGCATAAGCATAATTAAGGATACCGGTGTCACCGCTTCCTAAATCAATACCGGTGTTTGTGGTTACAGTGTCTTTTTTACAAGCTGCGGCTGTTACAAGCAATGCAGAAGCACCTCCAAGGTAACCAAGAAAATTTCTTCTTGATACTCCTTTTGCTTCGCTTTTTGCCGCTGTTTCCACCAGGTTGGTGTCAATTGTTTTTCTTAATAGCATAACGAATTTTGATTTTGTAGGTTAAAAAAATTAATATTGTTTTTTGGCAATTACGATGTTAGCTGTTACATGGATTTATATGCGATTAAATGAAATGTAACAATTTGATGATAGCCTTTACTGGCAGGCATTTTATAAAAAATTAAATTTTTATTATGGCTTATTGGTTAGTAAAATCAGAACCTTTCAAATACAGTTGGGATCAGTTTGTAAAAGATAAGATCACTCATTGGGATGGGGTGAGAAATTACGCAGCCCGTAATAATTTAAGGGCCATGAAAAAAGGTGATGAAGTATTTTTTTATCACAGCAATGAAGGCGTTGAAATTGTTGGCATAGCAAAAGTTGGAAGAGAAGCTTACCAGGATCCGACAACGGAAGAAGTTGCCTGGTTGGTTGTTGATCTTAAGCCTGTACGAAAATTAAAAAAACCAGTACCGCTAGATGTTATAAAGAAAGATCCCAGGCTTGCCCAAATGGATCTTGTAAGATTGGGCCGCTTATCTGTACAGACAGTGAAAGAAGAAGAGTGGCGGATTGTGATGGCGTATGCAGGCGAAAAGCTTAAATGATTTGTGACAGATGATATTGGATTTGTGATGATTGATGAATGCTTGTAATTAATTGTATCCAGTTTTAAAATATAATTTGTTGGGTTTCATTTAACAAATGCTGAAGGTTTCTTTTTTTGTGGATTTTGTATCAATCAACATCTATAAAACTTAAACCATTGTTATGAAACTTAAACTATTTTTTGCTGTTGCAATTGCTATCTCCACTGTCTTTTCCTGTAACAATCGCTCAAATAAAAATCATGCTCAGGAAAGCCTTTTGTCTGAAATTAAACCAATTCAAACCAATTCGATGCCAAGTGGCTCAGTCGAAAAAATAAAACTAAATCAATCAAACCAGGCAAATACAGATAGTATTGTTCAACAGGAAAACAATACTGAAGACTACGACAATATTGTTGAAAATAAATTTCTTGCTGCCAATCAAAATCCGTTTTCTACTTTTTCAATTGATGTTGACCACGCTGCATACACGAATGTGCGTCGGTTTGTGCAAGATGGACTATTGCCGCCCAAAGGTGCAGTACGCATAGAAGAGATGATTAATTATTTCGACTACTCTTATGCTGCTCCCCAAAATGAGGATCCGCTGGCAGTTTATACTGAAATTGCCCCCTGTCCATGGAATGAAAAACATCGCCTGGTTCATATCGGGTTAAAGGGAAAAGACATTGCAACAGATAACCTTCCGCAAGCCAACCTGGTATTTTTAGTTGATGTTTCGGGCTCTATGAATGAAGCTAATAAATTACCATTAGTGCAGGCTTCTATTAAATTACTTACAGACCAGTTAAGAGAAAAAGATAAGGTGGCCATTGTTGTTTACGCCGGCGCTGCCGGTCTTGTTTTGCCTCCTACTTCCGGGAAAAATAAAGCAGTAATAAAAGAAGCCATTGACAATTTACAGGCAGGAGGTTCTACAGCAGGAGCAGAGGGTATTGCATTGGCCTATAAAATTGCAAAAGAGAATTTTTCTAAAACAGGCAATAACAGAATTATTTTGGCTACCGATGGTGATTTTAATGTTGGTGCAAGTTCAGATGATGAGTTAGTAACCATGATTGAAACAGAACGTAAATCTGGTGTATTTTTAACTGTTCTCGGGTTTGGAATGGGGAACTACAAGGACAATAAAATGCAACAGCTGGCTGATAAAGGAAATGGTAATCATGCCTATATCGACAACCTGAATGAAGCAAAAAAAGTACTGGTAAAAGAATTTGGAAGTACATTATTTACTATTGCAAAAGATGTAAAACTTCAGGTGGAATTTAATCCTGGACGGGTTGGTGCTTACCGGCTGATAGGTTACGAAAACAGGATGTTACAAAAAGAAGATTTTAACGATGATGAAAAAGATGCCGGAGAAATGGGAGCAGGTCATATAGTAACTGCATTGTATGAAGTTATTCCTGCCGGGGTGAAGAATGATTTTGAAGGCAAAGTTGATGATTTAAAATATCAGCCAAAAAATTCAAACACCGATTTTTTATCAAATGAAATAATGACAGTAAAAATCAGGTATAAAAAACCTGGAGAGGATGAAAGCAGACTTATAACTAAATCCGTAATTGATGAGCAAACAAGGCTTGCTAATACCTCAGATAATTTTCGTTTTTCCGCTGCAGTAGCAGCTTTCGGAATGCTTTTAAGAGATTCTCAATATAAGCAAAGTGCCAGTTATGAAGAGGTGATTGCCCTTGCCAAAAATGCAACTGGCACTGACATTAACGGTTACAGACACGAATTTATTAAGTTGGTTCAGCAAGTCAGTAACCTACTTGTTGCCCAAAGATAAAAAAGCGATTGCTTGTCATTTGTTCCAAATCTGAATTGTATTTTAGCTTCATGAAAAAACACCTCGTTGTACTCACTGGTGCAGGCATCAGTGCCGAGAGCGGTTTAAAAACTTTTCGTGACAGTGACGGCCTCTGGAACGGTTATGACGTATACGACGTTGCAACTCCCGGTGCATGGAAAAGAAACCCACAGCTGGTATTGGACTTTTACAACGACCGCAGAAGAGATGTTGCTGCAGCATATCCAAATGCGGCACATACCGGACTGGCAGCATTGGAAAAAGATTTTAAGGTTACCATTGTAACTCAAAATATTGATGACTTGCATGAACGGGGAGGCTCAACGAATATTATCCACCTGCATGGTGAGATTTTTAAAATGCGGAGTGAGTTTGATGAAGAAATGATTTATGAAATAAGGGAAGATATTAAGCTGGGTGATAAAGCAGGAGATGGAGCACAGCTACGGCCTTATATTGTTTGGTTTGAAGAGCCTGTACCAATGATTGAACGGGCAGCCGCATTGATGAATGATTGTGATTATTTTGCTGTGGTTGGCACGTCACTGCAGGTTTACCCGGCCGCATCTTTACTGCATTATGCTCCGCCATATTTACCAAAATTTATCGTGGATAAAAAAATACCGGAAGTGAGAAAATCTGACACTATCACATTCATTGAAAAACCTGCGACTGAAGGTGTGAAAGAGCTGACAGCATTATTATTAAAAAGCTGAGTTAAAGCAGGTATTTCGTCAAAAAAGCTTCAGCCTTTAATATTTCAATAACTGAGAAATGGAAATCATTGATGTCGTTTGTTACAATCACCGTGCAGCCACTGTTTACCGCCGAATAATATTCAATACCATCTTCAAAATCCAGCACTTTTTTGTTTTGTAAAGATTGCAAAATTTCTTTTTGTCCTGTTGCAGCAATTACCATTTTTTGAGCCAGGATCTCAATCTTTTTTTTGGCTGCTTCTGTACCGCTTTTCTTTTCAGCAAAATAAAATGCAATTGCAAGAACAATGGGTGATGTGTAAACGGTGAATTTTTTATTGTCTGCCAGGCTGAGTATCCTGGATGTGTAAGTGTACAACGGATACTCTTTATTTAAAATGGATACTATAATATTAGCATCTAAAAAAAGTTTCATTTTTTAGATTTAAAGTAAGCTGATTTTAATTGCTTTTTAGTTTTTGCTTTGGTTTGATATTCGGCAGGGCCTTCCGCAACCATTGAAACCCAATCCGCAACCGGAAGTTCTCCCAGGCTTGTGTAGTTTTTTGCAGTCATGTTTCTAAATATAAATTCGGCCAGCCTGGACAAGCTTATATTATTTGCTTCAGCATATTTCTTTGCTTTGGCAATCACATCTTTATCAAAGCTTAAAGTAATTTTTGCATCCATAACCGATCGTTTTATACGACAAAAATATAAAAATTACACGTATAAACATATTGATGCTCTTTATTTTTTTGCACCATTAATTTAGGTACGTCAGCGGTACAAATTGTACTTTTGAAGCAATCATGTTACAGAATATCATTTCCTTCTTTAAAACAAAACCCGTACTGGCGGTAGGTTTCTTATTCGCCACATCAAGCTTGCTCTTTGGTACCTGGGTAGCAGCCATTCCGGGAATAAAAGAAAGGCTGGCATTTACCGATGGCTCACTCGGGCTTTCACTATTGCTATCACCTTTAGGTGCCATAAGCGGCATGCTGCTTTCAACAAGGGTATTCAGTAAAATACCTGTTGGCAAATGGATGTTTGGCGGCTATCTCACTTTATGTATAATAATGATAGCCCAGATCAATGCCGTTAACCGGCCCATGTTTTGGGTCTCATTATACCTGTATGGTTTATGCAGTTTTTTAAACGGAGTTTCCTCCAATTCCACTGTAAATACGCTGGAAAAAAAATACAACAGGTTGTTTATGAGTACCTGCCATGGCATGTATAGTTTGGGTGGATTTGTAAGTGCAGGTATTGCCGTATTGATGTTTTCGCTTCATGTACCATCAGGGATACAGATTGTAATTATCACTGCTGTAATTTGGATCGTCATGTTTTTTAACCGCCACCACCTGCTCGCCAATACACAAATAATTCATTCCCGTTCCGGGATAAAATTGCCTTCCTTATCAATACTGGGCATTTCATTTATTTGCATGGTAACCTTTATGGCAGAGGGTTGTGTGGCTGACTGGAGTGCTATTTACATGAAAGAAATTATGCTGGCGCCAAAGGCATTCTGGAGCCTGGGCTATGCAGGTTTTTCAATTGCAATGACGATTGGCCGGCTAAACGGTGATTCGCTGATAGGCCGGATTGGTGATAAAAAAATTGTGATCGGAGGATGTTTGGTTGCGGCAGCGGGATTTTGCATTGTTGTATTTTCACCGTGGGTTTTGCTGGCCATTGCAGGCTATGTGCTGGTGGGTATTGGCTGCTCCTGTATTGTGCCGGTATTGTTTACTGCATCCGCAAACATCCCAGGCGTAAGCACGGTTGAAGGTTTTGCCATGGTAACAACCGGAGGCCTTATAGGCTTTTTAACAGGACCTTCTTTAATTGGTTTTATATCCCAAAGGTCTAACCTTTCAAAAGGCCTTTCACTGCTAATATTAATGGCGTTGGTAGCAGCATTTGTTGGCTGGCGCAACCAGTTTCTTGGAAGGAAAAAAACATTGGTTCCGGTGGAGAATTTCGATGAACAACTGTATTAAAATACAGGCTTGTTTACAAAAGAAAACCTTTCTTTTTAAGTGCAACAGAATCTGTCGCTTATGAATATTGTTCAATTATTTTTCCGGAATATTTTAATGGTGACACTGGTATTAATTTGTATTTCGGGCTCAGCCCAAATAAATATTAGTGGCAGACTGATGGATGAAAAAACTGAAGAACCTGTTGTGAATGCAAGATTGTATTTCGACAACACAACTATTGTTGCCCGCTCTAAAAATGATGGCAGTTTTGATATAACCGTGCCTCAATCTTTAAACACCACATTGATTATTGCAGCCGCCGGCTATGAAATTTTGAGCTATAAATCGAATTTCGCAAGTGACAAAAAGTATGTATTTAAGTTGCAGGTAAAAGACAGCTTGCCCGGCAGGTTAATTATGGGAGACGAGTTTAAGAATAAGTGGTTGATTTATTTTAAAGGACAAATTTTAGGTGCATCAGAAGAAGCTGACAATTGCATCCTCAAAAATATTGATAAGGTTTATTTTACAGCCGGAGAAAAAGGTTCATTCTGGTATTATGCTGATACACCACTGATTATAATTAACAAAATGCTCGGTTATAAAATAACCCTCGACATTGCCGAAGGGTTGTACAACGAGGCTACCGGCCAGCATGAACTTATTGCCTTTACGCTTTATGAAGATCTTGCGTCAGAAAATAAAAAGAAATACCTGGCCAACCGCAAAGACTGTTACGAGGGTAGCTCATTGCATTTTTACCGGAGCTTGTTATCAAACCAATTACTACAGGATGGTTTTAATGTTTTTTATGCAAAAGAACCTGCGAAAGATTTTGTGGCAAACACTTTAAAAGATTCCTTACTGCTGGCGCTGGGAACCGGCGAATTTATACCAATTAATGCGTCCGAAATTTTATATATAGACAGCACTAATAATCTCTCAATCCGCACCCAGGGCAAACTGCTGGTGCAGTATGGTAAAAATCCCGGATCCAAAAATTATCTTGCTCTAAAAGGCTTGTCTGAAGGCTTTCTCGACAAAGGCATTGAATGCTACATCAGCTTTAAAAAGACACCAACAGGCATAAGCTCCGCCGGCTTTTTAACTGATATTTCCGGTGTAGAGTATCACGGTTACTGGATCTTCGAAAAGCTTGGGAACAATTTGCCCTATGATTATAAGGCGGAGTAAGATTTAGTACTTACAACAACTCCATCGGGTCTTCACATATCCTGAAATTTTCATCGAAGCCATCCATTGCTGCGACATCTGCTGCACTCAAACTAAAATCCCAAATATCAAAATTCTCCATTAATCTTTCTTTGATGGAAGATTTTGGAATGGTTGAAACACCATGCTCAATATTCCAGCGCAAAATAACCTGGGCCGGAGTTTTATTGTATTTCTTGCAGAGTGCAACCAGCCTTGGATCATGAAATTTTTTGGCCCGTGTAATAGGGGAGTAGGACTGCAACTGGATATTATTTTCACTGCAATACTTTAGTAATTCAGCATTAAAAAGCCACGGTGTAAATTCCACTTGGTCAAGCACCGGCACGACAGAGCGATAGCTCTCCTGTTCTTTTAAAAACGGAACAAGATAGTTGGCAACACCGATGGAGCTAACTCTTTTTTCACTGTATAATTTTTCCAGCGCCAGCCAGGTTTCTTTACGTTTGTGTTTCACAGGCCAGTGAACAAGATAAAGATCAACATAATCCAGTTTCAGTTTTTTTAAACTTACATCAAAAGCTTTTAAAGTGCTGTCAAAGCCCTGATCGGCGTCGGCAACTTTTGTTGTTACAAAAAGTTCTTCTCTTTTTATACCACTTTGCTGAAGGGCATTGCCAATCTCGGTTTCATTGCGGTAAAGTGCGGCAGTATCAATCAGGCGATAGCCAATTTCAATGGCGTTTACCACAGCCTGTTCTGCCTCCTGGTTGTACATGTCGTACACACCAAGACCTAATAAGGGCATAGTTATTCCGTTGGAGAGGGTTGTGTATATTTGGTTGTTCATGTTTTTTTCGGACGGTTTTCAGTAAATATTTTTCGGAGTTACCTGTTAATCAGATATCAGTAAAATAACTGCCCGAAGCACACAGGCCCGGCCAGTCATTCAATTGCTATTTAAATAAAGATCAATATCACCAATTCTTGAATCCCAACAATTTTTCGCCCAGTTCATTTAAAACGGCCGTGCCATATTTTGTTTGTTCCCATTTTCTTGGGTCGCCGGGAAAAGCATAACCTTCGGGAGCAATTCTATCTTTCCATGAATCAATGCGCCATTGTCTTAATGCTTCATTATTTTCTTCAGCCGGCATCATAGAAATGTATTGCGCAATCCGCACTTTATCTTCACTTATATTTGGCCTGATACCATGCGGTTGAAGGCTGTTGAAGATAAGCAGGTCGCCGGCTTCCATTTTTACTTTTTCCATGTTAAAACCTGTTGTGTCCGGCTGGTAATGATTACGGTCTTCAGGCTGCGTAAGCTTCCATGTGTCATAGTTGCGGAACAAGTCTGGAATGCACTGGAAACCACCCATATTTTCATCCAGCTGATCTGCCAGTGCAAGTGCGCCCTGTACATTTACCGGGTTTGTATCAGGGTCGTAATCCCAATGAATAAATCCTTTGTATTCAAACCCAGGGCGGATAGGAAAATTCAGGTTGGCCCTGTCAATAGTTACCCAAAGTTTTTCCGTTCCCCATATATCTGTGAAGGCATCATATACTTTTTGCATTTGCCGGTTGTTCCACAAATGCTGGTTATTATATACTTCAACCATGCCGGTGTTGGTGAGCTCTTTCATCTGCATTTCGGCACGGGGGGCAGTATACCAGGTAGACTGGTCGGTTGGATCCTTTTCTTCAAACTCCCATAAAAATTTCGCTGTTGCAAGTGCCTGCTCTTTGGGTACTGCATTCTTAATTACTATATACCCGTTGGTGATCCAAAAGTTCCAATCGGCTTCGCTCAATACTTTAAGCGGGTCACCATTACTGCGATCGTTTAATTGGCTTATACTGCTTTTGGCAGTTGACGGGTTGCCCGGAATATCTTTATGGGCATTGTTGGTTGCCATTGTCGGGGTCATGGTTGGCGCCATCGTCGGGGTCATTGTTTGATGTTCCATACAGCAATATTTTTAGGTTAATTGATATTGTAAAATTAGGCAGCAGGTTAATGCTGGAGTACAGCTGTAATACCCAGTATTTGCACTGTATTGATATTTTTACTAAATATTTTGATACAATTGGTTAAATGAGCATTAAATACTGACCACAGGTTTGAAATGGATTTTGCCAATATTGCATGAAAAATTCTTACTTTGTAAGCTGATTGTTTTGAGATGAAAATAAAATTAGAAGCCATACAACCTGATGCTGACAGTTCGTTCAAGATCTTGCTCACCCCTAATTTAAACGATGTTTTTTACTGGCATTTTCATGCGGAGTATGAGATCGTTTATGTGCAAGGTGCCAGTGGCATCCGCCATATCGGCGATCATATTTCAAAGTATGAAGAAAGCGACCTGGCATTAATCGGCCCAAATATTCCGCATTTAAATTTTGATTATGGTGTGCAAAAAACAGTTGATACCGTGGTAGTCCAAATGAAAGAATATTTTTTAGGCAGCAGGTTTTTTGAACTGCCGGAAATAAAAGCCATCAACAATCTTTTTGAACGATCTAAAACGGGGCTGGCATTTTTTGGAGAAACAAAAAGACTGGCAGGGGAGAGGTTAAAACTGCTTAGCTCAAGGTCTAATTTTAACCAGCTGATCAGCTTGTTAGAAACCTTTCAACTATTGGCGCAGAGTAAAGAATTTATTGAATTGAATGCAAGGCCTGTTGCAGCCATTGCTCTTGCAAAAGAGCAGCAAAGACTGCATGCAGTGTATCAGTATATTGATGCAAATTATCACCTGAAGCCTGAAGTAGGAGAAGCTGCTAAAATTGCCAACCTTACTACGGCGGCTTTCTGCAGGTATTTTAAAAAAGCAACCCATTGCACCTTCACTGATTTTGTAAACCAGTTTCGTATTAACCAGGCAAAGAAATTATTGATGCAGCAAAAACAGGTTTCAGAGGCCTGCTATGAAACTGGTTTTGAAAATCTTTCTCATTTTATAAAAACATTCAAAAAATTTGCCGGTGATACACCTACTGCATTTAAAGCAAGGATGTTAGCTTAGTCGCTCCATGGCTAGTCAAAAAGATGATGCATCAAAAAATCGGTTACGCCTGTGAGTCCTTTGTAGGCAAGCGCTTCAGGCGACATGCTTCTTACTGCAGACCATAAAGCAGTTTTTTCATTGTTCTCCAATTTGTCAACTTCGTAGAAATAGGTGCGTATGGTAAAGAGAAAGGCATTACAATCCGGAAAGCCTAACAGGTTCTGTCGTTCAGTTCTTATGTATAGTTGTGCTGCTTCATCAATTCGCCGCCCCTGCCAATCTTCCTGCATTATTCCTGGTGGCGGATCGGGGTGATGATTCAACCGGTCGTCTGTTGCAATGCCCCAGGCAAATCTTGTAAATGGTCCTTTTTGAATTACCGATTGGAGCATCTTAAAATAATGCGGCATCGTCTTTTCCATTCCCGGAACGGGAGCATGTACTTTATTAAAGGGCCTGCCGATTTTATCGGCAGCCGCCCAGTGATTTGGAGCACAAAGATGCACCGCAGCAAGCCAGTCCTTATCATCCTGCAGCTGGCAAACGGCAATATCCTCCTGAACCTGGCAACACAATGCATCAAACAACGAGAGATATTCGGTACCACTAAGTTCTTGCGTAAACTTATCCCATTGCAATAATTTTCCAGTCACAAGGTTTAGCAGAATTGCGTGGCTACCTGTTTCCGAATAATCAATGTGAAGGATGTTCTTTTTGCAATTGCTTCACCATGTAATTGTTTATCCGTTGCATGGTTATTGCAGATGCACTCTCTTCAAGATAGTATTTGGCGATGTTTTCCTTGCGGCAATCAAACTTATTTTTGATGTACTGGTTGTATAAATCATCAGTTTGAAATATGGACTGATTATAGCCCTCACCATTACGGGCTACCGGCACCAGGCCAGGTGCCGTGCTGTAGATGCCATTAAGAAAAGGAAGGTATCTCATTGAAAAAGTAATATAAAGAAAATACAGTGAACTGAGCGATCAATGACACCGCTGAAAATATTTCAATTAAGAAACTGTTTCTTCATTCAAAAAAAACCATTGTATTCAGTTAAAAAATTACAGATGTTTGCAATCCATTAAAAACACTAAATATTATTGCCATGGCAGACAAAACAAAAATCACCGTAGAAGCATTGGTTAATTCACCGATGGAAAAAGTTTGGAATTACTGGACAAGCCCGGAGCATATTGTTAAATGGAGCAATGCATCCGACGACTGGCATACACCCCGGGCAGAAAACGATCTGAAGGTTGATGGAAGTTTCATGAACAGGATCGAAGCGAAGGACGGGAGTATGGGTTTTGATTTTACTGGTCGATACACTGCAGTAAAAGAACATGAATACCTTGAATATGTAATTGCTGACGGACGGATTGTTTCAGTAAGTTTTATCCCTGAGGGCAGCGCCGTAAAAGTGTTGGAAACATTTGAGGCTGAAGATATGAACCCTGTCGAAATGCAGCAGGGCGGATGGCAGGCAATACTTGATAACTTTAAAAAGTACACTGAGAATACTGCCGTTTAATTGTTTTAAAAGAAAAGTCTTAGCTATAATTGATCCACTGCCAAAAACTATGAAGCGACAGACCACTAATGAGCAAAAAAAAATTTCTGCCATTTTTAATTGCAGTGCTGTTATCAACAGCAGCAGTTGCCCAGCAGCCTGACAGCACTTATGCTGAAAAGCTTGGTTATCCAAAAGGCACCAGGTTGTTGATATTGCATGTTGATGATGCAGGTATGAGCTACGACTCCAACCAGGGCGCTATTGAAGCCATCACAAAAGGCGCTGCTAACTCTTGCAGTGTTATGATGCCCTGCAGCGGGGTGCCGTCTTTTGTACATTACTTAAAACAGCATCCGGGTATTGATGCTGGACTGCATCTTACCCTAACATCTGAATGGAGTGAATACCGCTGGGGCTCTGTATCCGGCAAAGCCGTTACACCAGGCCTTACGGATAAGGAAGGGAATTTATGGCCTTCTGTGCAGGAGGTGGCGGCGCATGCTACTGCAGCGGAAGTTGAAAAAGAAATAAGGGCACAACTTGAGAAAGCAAGGGCCATGGGTTTTGAACCGACACATCTTGACTCACATATGGGTACCCTGTTTGCAACACCGGATTTTTTAAAAGCTTATGTTACCGTTGGTATTGAAAACCATTTGCCTATTATGCTGCCCGGCGGCCATGATGCTTTAATAAAAGAACAGATGCATGCACCAGAAGAACAGCTGAATGCGCTGCGGTTACTTGGTAAAACGCTTTGGAGCAGCGGATTGCCGGTACTTGACGATTTGCATAATTTCAGCTATGATTGGCCAATACCCGACAGTGTTGCTCGTAACGATAAAAAGTTGCAGGCGTTTAAAACTAACAAATATATTGAAGCGTAACAATGATGATAATGCATTGCACACGCCCTTCTGAAATTTTCAAAGAAATAACTTCTTCAGGAGTCGTCCGCAAAGGTGACTTGCTTGCTATGCTTGATCCGGCTTTTAAAGCTGCAATAAAAAAAGAAAGCATTATCACCATCACCTGGCGTGAGTTAATGGAGAAAAGAAAAAAAATTGGGCAATCATCCAACAACTAACCAAATGTTTAACCGGCTTATTACTAAACATATAGGCGCAAAAATACCCTCAATCTATACCCAAAACAGGAAACAGTAATCGGTTACCCCTTTAACATTCCTTTTGTAAACTGTGGTGAAATAATCTTATCTCATAATCATTGAATCACTTTTAAAATTTACAAATTATGAAAAAGATTTTTACACTTATGACAGCAGTAATAATTGTTGCTTCTGCTTCTGCACAAAATGACAATGGTAACCACAACGGTTATGGTAATAATGATCGTGACAGGGATATAGCTGTTAACGACCGTTCTTACAACCATAATGATGACAGGCGTGACGATAGAATGGATGACCGCTACCGCAATAATTTTAGAGAAAGGGATATGAAAATTGCAACGATCAACCAGGAGTATGACCGCAAGATTGAATCGGTGAGACGCAAATGGTTTATGAGCCGGTCAAAAAGAGAGGACTGGATCTATCAGTTAGACGGCCAGCGCAGGGATGAAATCAGGAGAGTTTATATGAGATTCCATGATTCAAACGATCACTTTGATAACGACCGTGGAAGGCATTAATAATAAATCACAAACCAGTAAGAAGAAAGCCCCTCAAATGGAGGGGTTTTCCTTTTATTTGCATGTTTATTGACTCTTGCGGTGATGCTATCTTTGAGAGAACTGGTTAAGATTATTTACCGGAAGGGTTGATTATTCGGAAAAACAGCGTTTTAATTTTTAAGTAACATGCACAACTTTAATTTCGTGACAACAAAATCTGTATGAGAAAATTTGTTTTACTATTCTGTGTTTTTTTTCTTTCGATGAAAGTAACTGCCCAGAAAATTACCGGAACTGTTTTTAATGATAAAGGAGATTTGCTACCCTATGCATCGCTTACAATTAAGGGAACAACCTTCGGCGCCAGCGCAAATAACAGGGCTAAATATCTTATTGCTGTGAGGCCGGGCACTTACACAATCGTATGCCAGTACATAGGCTATGCAGCACAGGAAAAATCAATTGTAATTGGTAATACCGATGCTGAGCTCATCTTTACCCTGACTGAACAAAAATTGGATTTAAAAGAAGTAATTGTAACTGCCGGCGCAGAGGATCCTGCTTACAATATTATTCGTAAAGCAATACAAAAAAGGCCGTTTTATAACACAGATGTAAATGCTTTTTCCTGTGACTTGTACACCAAAGACATGATCAAACTGAGGCGCTTACCAAAAAAAATACTGGGACAAAAGATTGAGGAAAAAGACAGGAATGATATGCGGCTTGACACCATGGGCGCTGGCATTTTATATCTTTCTGAGTCTGTAGCAAAAATTGCCTCTCAAAAGCCAGATAAACTAAAACTCGAAATTAAAAGCAGTCGTGTGAGTGGGAGCGGAGGCTTTGGTTTTACCTTTCCGACCTTCATTAGCCTGTACCAAAACAACGTAATTATTTTTACAAAAAAGCTAAATCCCCGTGGTTTTATTTCGCCCATTGCAGATGGCGCATTAAATTTTTACCGGTATAAATATTTAGGCAGTTATTGGGAAAATGGTAAAGAGATCAACAGCATACAGGTAACTCCCAGGCGGGTGTATGAGCCTTTGTTTTCAGGAATTATAAATATTACAGAAGGTGATTGGCGCATTCATAGTTTTGATTTAAAGCTCACAAAAAAATCACAGCTTGAAATTATAGATACGCTGCAAATAACACAACTGCATGTGCCGGTAAACGATGATACCTGGCGGGTTAAAAATCAACTGATCCATTTTACGTTTAACCAGTTGGGGATTGATGCTCTGGCAAATTTTGTAAGCGTTTATTCAAACTACAATCTGCAGCCAACTTTTGCGCCAAACTATTTTGACAGGGTGGTGATAAAATATGACACGGCTGTAAACAAACGCCCAAAAGAATATTGGGATACCATCCGGCCAATTCCGCTTGAAAAAGAAGAGATAAAAGATTACCAGGTAAAAGATAGTTTGTACGAAGTGCATAAGGATTCTGTGCTCAGTAAAGTAACGCTTGACTCACTGAAAAAACAGCAGGGGAATATTAAACCGCTGGATATTTTCTGGACCGGCATTTACCGTAAACATTTCAGCAATAAGAATCCATATAGCTGGAGTGCGGAGCCTTTGTTGAAAGATCTTGAATACAACCCTGCGGAGGGCCTGGTGGTAAATGCAACAGGCACTTACAATAAATATTTAAAGAAGTCTAAAACAAATTTGCTTATACAACCTCACCTCCGTTACGGTTTAAATAACACTCATTTAAATGGCTGGCTGGCAGTTAATTTGCACAACAACGATTTTGATCCGGATGGTGAATTAAAGCGGCATAACTGGAACTTTGCCGCCGGTAAAAGGGTAACACAATTTAATCGGGAAAGCCCCATCACTCCGCTGATCAACAGCATTAGCACATTACTTTACGGTGATAATTACATGAAGACGTACGAGAACAGTTTTGTTGAGGCAGGTTACAATAAACAGTTTGAAAGCGGATTCAAAATCGCAGTAACCAGTTTGTTTGAAGATAGAAAGCCATTGAACAACACCACAAATTTTACCCTCTTTAAAAAAGACAGCGTAAGGATAACACCAAACTTCCCCCAGGATAGAATCAGCACCCAATTTCCGCCACACAAAGCTTTTATAGTTGGTATTGATATCAGCTTTAAGCCAGGGCAGAAATACATCCAGTTTCCCAGGAATAAAGTGGCTATTGGTTCAGACTATCCAACATTTAGTTTTAACTACACAAAGGGCATCAGCCGCTTGTTTGGCAGTAATGTAAACTTTGATAAGTGGAAGGCTGGCATTGATGATGATGTTAATCTAAAGATCGGTGGCTTGCTAAAATATAAAATTGTTGTGGGTGGTTTTTTAAACAACAACACTGTGTATCTGCAGGATTATATTCACTTTAACGGCAACCTTACCGCAGTTGCCAGTGAATATCTTAACAGCTTTCAGATGGCTGGCTACTATGTGAATAGTACCACTGCGCCATTTTTTGCAGAAGCACATTTAGAGCATCATTTCAATGGCTTGCTTACCAATAAAATCCCTTACTTCAGAACACTAAACTGGCACCTGGTGGCGGGTACCAACACCTTTTATGTGAACAGTAATAATAACCACATTGAACTGTTTGCCGGTATTGAAAATATCTTAAAAGTTTTCAGGATAGATTTCGTCACCGCTTTTGTAAAAGGCAACAAACCTGCTACAGCACTCCGTTTGGGCTTTGGGGGACTTATAGGCGGCAACATGAATACTTCGGGTAAAGGTGGGGGAACTGTGAGTTTTAGCTTTTAATAAATAACTGTCGATAATACAGCTTTGCATTTTTTAACCATACTTTCAGCTTATCTATAAAACAAACGCACCGATAAAATCGGTGCGTTGTTAAATATTATTAGTAGAAATGATTTCGTTTGCAGGCTCATCAAGATGAAGGAAATTTAATGGTTCATAACTACCATTTCAACATCGGGTTTAGATTCATCTGTCAGTTTCACTTTACC
Source organism: Ferruginibacter sp. (assembly GCA_965247025.1). Classification (GTDB taxonomy): domain Bacteria; phylum Bacteroidota; class Bacteroidia; order Chitinophagales; family Chitinophagaceae; genus Ferruginibacter. Next base: position 801,854 of record OZ252000.1, read on the forward strand.
ACGGTCGTTCCTTATAATCCTTGAGTAAAGGGAAATTTCTTTATCAAATAAAAAGCGGAACAAGAGTTTTGTCCACGAAGTGTGATAAAAAAGCGTATTATAAAATGTGGGAGCACCTTCTCTTATCTGCGGCAGTTTGTTCCAGGGAACCGATGGAAAATCGTGATGCTCATTATGATAACCCACATTAAAAGCCACGTTATTCAATGGCCCGTAATAGCTGTAAGTTTCCTGTTCACCATGGGTTAAATAATGCTCCTGAATCCATCTGGCACCTAATGGATGAAGGCCCACCGAAAAGAAAAAACTCAGCAATAAAAATACAACTGCCTTCGGCCCCAGCCAAAGCGACATGCCCACAATAAATACGATCTGAACAGCCCAGTTCAATGCAACCCAGCCATCGAATGGTTTAATTTCTTTCAATCTTGAAATACGAAAAACCTGGAATAGCGGATAAAAAAGCAACCATACCAGTTTACCTATAAAATAGTTATTAATAAGTTTTGCCTCCCAATGGTTTGGCAAATCAGCATCCAGCTCATGTACGCCCTGGAAAGAGTGATGCTTGATATGATAGCGCTCAAATGAAACTGAACTTGGAAATAACTGCGGTACATTGGCCAAAATGCCGGCCAGCCTGTTGGCTACTGGTTTTTTAAACAACAGTTTGTGAGCACACTCATGGATCATTACAAACAATGCATGATCTGCAAATGCCCCAATGATATAAGCGGCACCAACTACCCACCACCAGGATTTATCTGCTACATACCACGAGAGCACCACCTGTATGGCAACCAGGCCAAGTATCGCAAAAATTGTGTAAGGATTTTTGCCAATTAATTTTCTAACGTGAGGATGCTGTTTTAAAATTTCCTTTGTTCTGATTCTGTGTGGCTCAGAGTCTCCTGAGTAAACAAACTTGGTTTTGTTCTTCATAACGGGAATATAGAGATTATTTAATTATGTTTTGAAATATGTCTGAAAAGAAAAAAAAGAACTTTTCATGTGTCATGATTTAAACATTTCACATGAGCCGGTGATGTTCATCTTGCAACACCGCTTTTGCATAGTAATTAAAAAGGAAAAATGCTGGTAAGCAATCAAACCAAAAACAATCCTTCTTGTGAATGTTCTGCAAATTAATATAGACCTCCTCCTGTTTTTATGCTTGTAGCAGGAAGATAATTTTTACTTATTAAGAACATAAGGTTTTCCACCAAAAAATTTTCTTAAAGAATCCTTCGCCCTAATGGTATCTGACAAAGCTGTATTAAATGGCATTGCCAGGTGATAAAGAAAAGAATCCTGCTTAATGATCAATACTTTATGGCCGTATTCTGTAAGCTTGGCGTAAGCTTTATTTACTGCCAGCTGCGTTGGGTAATCTTTAATAACTATTGTAAATCCGTCAGTGTCAGCTGGCATTGGCAATGTTTTTTCTGCAACAGTTACAGCAGGTGTATCAACTGGTTTTAATTGCACACCGTCTTTCTTTATGGTGTCAGTTTTTATTGTATCAGGCAATACAGGAGTTGCTATAATTTCTTTCTCCGGCATAGTAGGGTTTTTCTTCATCCCAATAAAATAATAGAAGCCCAATGCACCTAAAACAGCAATAATTATAAAAAAGCCGATCATCATATTGCGGCGGCTGTTGTTTGGGCGACTTTCACTTTCAAAAGAAATTTCTTCTTCAGGTTTGTCTTTAACTTGTTTGGGTTGTTCTTCAATTTTAGGAGTGATGAAATGACCGGGTATAAATTCATAATCTCCCACCTGGTTTTTTTGTATAGTTCCAACACCATCAATAACCAGCGGTTTACCAATATTTAAAAATTGTTTTGATAAAATAGAATATGATTCGAGATCGGCTGTCGCAAGCGGCCTTATCTTCCTTGTTTGCTGAATGATAAAATTGATCAAAGGTTCATCCTGCTCTGCCTTTAGGTTGTATTCAAAAGTAAAAGCATTGTCAGGCATCTGGAAATCCTTTTCACCTTCAGAAGGTAAAGCGACTGCCGGATTTAAACTTATGGAACCAATGCCCTGGAGTGTTACTTTTTTTTGATTATACAGATGTTGAACTATAAGTTGTTCTATTTTCAAAATAGCCTGTTTGATAGGGGACAAACCTACCTAATATTGCTCACTTTTCAAAACCGGCCTTGATAAAGCCTGGCCTTAAAGTACGAAACAGCCGGGTTGATCAATTTTATAACTATGCTGCTGTTAATGCAAATGCCTTTCCTAAAATTGTGATAAAATTTACAAGTATTATTAAAGGCGGTACTTTTAATAAGTTCACCCTTTAACTTTGCGCCATGCTCACAGAAAAAGAAATAGCATTTCTCAAGTATTGGGAGCAGAATAAGGATAGGGAGAACACAACTGTACGAAAGATAACCGGCGGCCTACCAATGGCGGTTTTGTTTACTGCACCCATTTTATTACTGGTGATAGTGGTTTGGCTTTTTATACCGGATTGGTATACTAAAATATCTAAAACCAGCCCGGGAATGTTTGTAACCGCAGTTTTCGCCATGTTTATCATCGTTCTTTTTTACTCTTTTTTCCGCATGCAGTTTAAATGGGAAAATAATGAACAGTATTACAAAGAACTGAAGGCAAAAGAAAAAAGTTTTAATCAAACATTACCGATTAATGATGACAACCAAAACCAACACATAATATGATGAAGAGGATTTTTTTTATTCTTTTAGTACCTGTAGCCCTGTATTCATGCGGCAAAACACCTACAACCGCAGCTAACACTTGCGTATCAACCGGCGGCGTACCTACCGCCGCAGAAATTACAGAAGTTCAAACCTATCTTTCTTCTAAAGGGTTGACAGCCACAAAAGATACGAGCGGCTTGTTCTATAATATTGTAAGTATGGGTTATGGAACTGACCATCCCTTTGTAACATCAAATGTAACAGCAAGCTATAAGGGGAGTTTAAAAGATGGAACTGTGTTCGATTCTACAGTAACTGGTAGTCCGGTGTTATTCAACCTCAGCAGCGTAATCAGGGGCTGGACGATTGGAGTACCTTTAATTACAAAAGGTGGTGTTATCGATCTTTATATTCCGGCATCTCTTGCTTATGGCTGTAGCCCGCCAACTGCTAAAATTCCTCAAAATTCCATGCTTATCTTCCGGATTGAACTGGTCTTCTTTTAAATAATTTAATGGGTCACGAATCTATCTCCATATTTGACATGTTTAAAATTGGAGTTGGTCCATCCAGCAGCCATACACTTGGCCCATGGAAGGCTGCACTGATGTTTGTCGAATCACTTGAAAACAGGGGGCTTATTAAGGATGTTACGGGAGTGGAAGTTTTGCTGTATGGTTCACTGGCAAAAACCGGCATTGGCCATGGAACCGATGTTGCGGTTCAACTAGGCTTAGCCGGGGAAGATCCGGTAACGGTTGAAATAAACAGCATTCAACCAACCGTAAAGGAAATTGCCTGCGATAAAAAAATAATGCTTTCCGGTAAATATCCTGTTGCATTTGATCCGCTAACAGCCATACAATTTCTATTTACTGAAACACTGCCATTTCATCCCAATGCACTTACTTTTCTTGCCAGTTTAAGCAACGGCGAAAACATTGCTGAAACCTATTATTCAATTGGCGGGGGCTTTGTAATTAAAGAAGGGCAGGGCCACAATTCCAACGCTGCTGTAACACTTCCTTTTCCCATCAATACGGCAAATGAGTTATTGCACTGGTGCATGAAAACGGGCATGAGTATTAGCGAAGTAGTGCAGGAAAATGAATTAAGCTGGCGTCCGGAAACACAGACGAGGGATTACCTGCTCGCTGTTTGGGAGGTGATGAAATCTTGTGTTTACAGAGGCTGTCACACAAAAGGGATGCTGCCCGGCGGCTTGCAGGTTAAGCGGCGGGCATTCGATTTAAACAAAAGATTACTAAAAGATATTCCATACACAAACTTTGATGAATGGCTTGCTGCCATTAAAAATGGTGGTAACGGCTTTACGTATATTCTTGATTGGGTAAGTTGCTTTGCACTTGCCGTAAACGAAGAGAATGCATCGTTTGGCAGGGTAGTAACTGCACCAACAAACGGTGCTGCCGGTGTAATACCCGCTGTGTTGCTTTATTATATTGCATTTTGTGATGGCGGTTCCAGCGAAGAAAAAATAATTCAGTTTCTGTTAACGGCAGGCGAGGTTGGAAGCATCTTTAAAAAAGGATCGACCATTTCTGCTGCAATGGGTGGTTGCCAGGCAGAAATTGGTGTTAGCAGTGCAATGGCCGCCGCCGCATTAACCGAATGTTTAGGCGGTAGCCAACGGCAATGTTTAATGGCTGCGGAAATTGCGATGGAACATCACCTCGGCCTTACCTGCGATCCCATCGGTGGCCTGGTGCAGATACCCTGCATTGAACGCAATACCATGGGAGCAATAAAAGCCATCACCGCAAGCCAGCTGGCTTTGCAAAGCACGCCCGATTTTGCAAAAGTAAGTTTGGATGGGGTTATAAAAACAATGTGGGCTACCGCAAAAGACATGAACAGCAAGTACAAAGAAACTGCTGATGGCGGCTTAGCCATTAACATCCCCATCAGCCTTAGCGATTGCTGACGGATCGGGTTCCATTTTCATATCAGGAAAAATAGCAGACAACAAAATCACCAGGGAAGACAGCAGCATTACATAAATGCCAAGTTTTTTCTCCGGGCAGTAAGCATTGTAGCAGGAAGTAAAAAGTATAAATGTTTTTACGGAGTAACCCACGCCTAAAGCTGCTATAAAAATATTGCTTCTTTTAGCCCATATTTTTGGAAGAAAAATAAAAGCCAGTACAACAACTGCAATCAGCGATAAAAATTTACCGGGCTTACCATACTGGTTATTGTAAGAGTAAAAACCAGTAAAAGTCTGGTGCAGATCATCATAATACGCCCATGGCATAAAACAAGAAACAACAAGGGTAACGCAGGCAATTATGCCTGCCACCTTCAACACTTTCGTAAACATAAAATAAAAAAAATCCCTCTCCGTAAAGGGAGAGGGTTGTAAGAGGTTCCGAGCAGGATCGAACTGCTGTAGAAGCTTTTGCAGAGCTTTGCCTAACCACTCGGCCACAGAACCTTGTAACTAAATTAATCCTGCTTAAGACGCTTTTATCAGGTTTTTATTTTAGAGGCAGCAAAAATAAGGGATTTTTTTATTAGAAAATATAAATCTAAGTACGAAATTGAGCATCCAATAAAAATATATGCAACCCATACCAGCATCAGAATTAATTATTAATAACAGGGGCGCCGTTTATCATCTTGATTGCCGGCCGGAAGAAGTAGCAAATACAGTGATTACCGTCGGTGATCCTGACAGGGTGCAAGCCGTCAGCAAACACTTTGACAGTATTGAATTCAAAAATCAGCACCGGGAATTTATAACACATACAGGTTATATTGGTAATAAAAGAATTACCTGTGTAAGTACCGGCATCGGGCCAGACAATATTGATATTGTGCTCAATGAAATGGACGCCTTGGTAAATATTGATTTTGAAACAAGGCAAATAAAGGAACAGCTTACGGCCATGAATTTTATTCGTCTCGGCACTTCCGGCTCACTACAGGAGAGCATACCCGTAGATAGTTTTGTAGTAAGCACTCATGGACTTGGTCTTGATAACCTGATGAACTTTTACCAGGCGGAGAATAACCCGGAGGAGTTACAATTGCTACAGGCATTTAACGGGCATACCCAGCTCAATGCCGGAAATTTATCTCCGTACATCAACATGGCAAGTGGCCACTTATTAAAACATTTTACCACCAATTATCATCATGGTATTACTGCAACCTGCCCGGGATTTTTTGGGCCACAGGGCCGTGTGTTACGTGTTGGGCTTGCTTTTCCAAACCTTATAGATCAGCTTACTTCGTTTCATTTTGGCAATCATCATATCACTAATTTTGAAATGGAAACATCGGCCATTTATGGCCTTGGCAAAGCACTTGGCCATCACTGCCTCAGCATTAGTGCAATTGTTGCAAACCGCATTAAAAAAGAATTTTCTGCAGATGGAAACAAAGCAGTGGAGGATTTGATTTCGCAATCACTGGCTGTAATAGCCCACTCAAGCATTTAACATGAAGCTTACATTTTATAAATACCAGGGTACTGGCAACGATTTTATCATACTGGATGATTACAATCAAATTGCGCCGTCATTAACCACAAAGCAAATAGCGCATTTGTGTCACCGGCAGTTTAGCATTGGCGCTGATGGGCTGATGTATCTTGGTAAAAAAGAAGGATACGATTTCAATATGAAATATTTTAATGCAGATGGAAACCCAAGTACCATGTGCGGCAATGGTGGCAGGTGCCTCGTAAAATTTGCCCACCAAATGGGTATTCATAAGAGTATGTATCATTTTTATGCTGTTGATGGCGGGCATGAAGCAGAAATAGATACGGACGGTACCGTTAGCTTGCGGATGAAGGATGTGGATAATGTGGATGTACACGCCAGCTATTCAATCGTAAATACGGGCTCACCGCATTTTATAAAGTTTGCAGCTGATGTGGAAGAAATTGATGTTGTGGCAACTGGCCGGGAGATCAGGTATAGTAACAGCTTTGTCAAAGAAGGTATCAATGTGAATTTTGTTGAAACGCTGGATGAGGACCGGATTTTTGTACGTACTTATGAAAGGGGAGTAGAGGACGAAACCCTTAGCTGCGGTACCGGTGTTACAGCAGCGGCACTATTATCTGCCCATAATGATAAAGGTTTTAACAGGGTAGAGGTAAAAACAAAAGGAGGCAACCTGAGCGTTGAGTTTGATAAAATTGATGATGAGCATTTTGAAAATGTTTGGCTTTGCGGTCCTGCGGAATTTGTTTTTAAAGGAGAGATAGACGTTTAACACCAATAACCAGTAACCCAATAACCCTTCATGATACAGTATTTTAAAAATATAGCGCATCAAACAATAGCCATAGACAAGCCTGAACCGGGTGCCTGGGTAAATGTACTGCCGCCGTTAAAACAGGAAGAATTTACGGAGCTGAGCGAAAAGCTGGAAATACCCATCGATTTTTTAAAAGATTCACTGGATATTGATGAAAGAAGCCGTTATGAAATTGATGATAATGCCAAGCTCATCGTTATAAAAACACCTACAGAAAACAATTCTTTCAACGAAAGTGATGCCTATTACATCACCATCCCCATTTGTATAATTTTAACGCATCACCATATTGTAACCGTAAACTCCTTTGAAAACGAGGCTATCAAAAAATTCCTGAATACTTTTCAAAACCGCAGCCCTGATAAAAAGAATATGATGGTGCTGAAAATCTTTGAAAAAGTGGTTACAAATTTTTTAGATTACCTGAAAGAGATTAACCAGCGGCGTAACCTGCTGGAGCAAAAATTATACGATAGTAACCGGAATGCGGAATTATTAGAGCTGGTAAGAATTCAAAAAAGCCTGGTTTATTTTATTACAGCCTTACGCAGTAACGAACTGCTGATGATTAAAATAGAACGCACCAATATGCTGCAGCTGAACGAGGAGGAAAAAGAGTTTTTAGATGACCTGATAGTAGAAACCAGCCAGGCACTTGAAATGGCAAATACCTACACTAATATTTTAAGTAGCACCCTGGATGCCTTTGCCAGCATCATTTCCAACAACCTGAATGCTGTGATGAAAAGGCTGACTTCCATCACAATTATTTTATCATTGCCGGCATTGGTTACCAGTATTTACGGAATGAACGTACCCATCCCGGGACAGAATTTGCCGCATTCTTTTTATGTGCCGGTCATTATTTCTATCTTGCTTTCCATTGTTATCAGCGCATACTTCATGAAGAAAAAATGGTTTTAAATGAATACAGTTTTTACACTCCGTGTGTACGGAATCCTCATTAACGCAGGTGGGCAGGTATTATTAAGTGACGAATACATCCGCGGAAATTATTTTACCAAATTTCCCGGTGGCGGAATGGAACTGGGTGAAGGCACCAGGGAATGCCTGCAGCGTGAATTTATGGAAGAGCTCAATTTAAAAGTGGAAGTGGGCGAACATATTTACACCACAGATATTTACCAGCAAAGTGTTTTTAATCCCATCCACCAGATTGTGGCAATTTATTACCGGGTGCATGCGCTTGAACCAATTACTGTTCCGCTTCGCAATAAACCTTTTGATTTTGATGCAGCCCAGCTGGAAATTTATAAAGCCACACAACAAATAGAAACAGCCAGGCTGGTTGAGTGGGATGATTTTTCTGGAGATGCATTAACGCTGCCGCTGGATAAAATTGCGGCAGAAATGGTTAAAAAAGATAGACAACCTAAAAAGCCGGGTAATCTTTTTGAAGATGAATTTGTGCTTGAAAATGATTTAGTGAAATTAATATCGCTTAACCAGTCACATTTTGCAGAGCTGCTGCCCGTGGCGATGGAAAATATGTTGTGGGAATTTACCTCTGCAGATATTTACAGCGAGGCTGATTTTAAAAATTACTTTGATGCTGCGTTGCAGGAGAGGCAGCAAAACAAATCTTACCCATTTGCTATTTTTGATAAAAGCACAGGGCGTTATGCCGGCAGCACCCGTTTTGGCAACATTGATCAAAAAAATAAAAGAGCAGAGATTGGCTGGACATGGATCCATCCTTCGCTGCATAGCACGGGCTTTAACCGCCAATGCAAATTTTTACTGCTGAGTTTTGCCTTTGAAAAATGGCTGCTCAACAGGGTAGAGCTGAAAACCAGTTCGCTCAACCTACGCTCCCAAAAAGCCATGAAAAATATTGGCGCTGTGCAGGAAGGAATTTTCCGCAGGCATTCCATTAATGACGATGGCTCCGTAAGAGATTCGGTGTTTTTTAGTTTTATTAAAGATGAATGGGAGGAGGTGAAAGGGGAGTATTTTGGTGGTTTGTAAGAAGCTTAGAACTTCTGCGCAATAGTAAAACTATTGACGATTTCATTTTCAAGTATACTATATTATGTTACTCAGGCTGCTAGCGGAAGTAAGATCCGATTAGAATTACTATAAGTCTCTTTACTTTTTACTGCCTTCCACCTCGACCAGACAGGCGTAATCCGTTCGGGGTATATTTTGAATCTCCTGAAACAAAGAAGCAAACTTTCTTGCGATCTCTATGGGCCAACCAGCAGCAATTTTCTCTTGAAAAATATCTATCGCAGCATCAGCCGATAAATCATTAAACTCCATTAAAAACAGAAGCATTGAGGATGGTTTGTTAAACTGAAATCAAACTATGAACTGAGCATACCTTTCCATAAAGAATACTGCTGGCTCTGTTTTCATTTTTTCAAAAATAAAATTTGATTGCTTAGGAAAAATCTTTTGAACCCAGATTTTGCAGTTGAGATCGTTATGAGGGTTTCAAATACAAGACAGATAAGTGTTTCGGGTTATTTTTTGGCTGAAGAAATAGGGATCTATTTTGAAGTCAAAAAATGTTCTGAAATACTTAACTATGCAGTAGTTGGAAGCCACAATAGATTTTCAACTGCAAAATTTGGGTTGAATAGTTTCTATTATTAGCAAGGCATCAAAGCTATTGCCAGTGGTTCCGTGAGGTTCTTTATCTATTACATTTACTTTTATTTCCATTTTTTCTTTTTATTCCTAAGCTAATATTAATCTATAGCACAACCTCAATTTACATTTGTGTAGGCTGCTAGGGGTCGGTTTTAAGTTGGCTTAGCGTGAAGTGTATTTTGTTTTTTTCTTGAGATGCGGAGCCCATTAAAACGAGCGATAGCGAGTAAGGAACCACAACACAATTTTAAAAATCGCTAAATGTGTAGGTTCAATGAAAGTTTCCTTTTTAGATATAGTTAGATATGCCTTTTCAAAAGACTGTCCAAGTGAAACAAAGAGTCTACTATTTTCATTTTGGATTTCATGCCTTGTATCTCTTGTTGCATTAACTGTAAGTCTGCTGGTTTTTTTTCGGGCTTAAAGTATGAAAAAATAGAAACAAATAATGCTCCAGCAGAAATTATGAAAGGAAGGTATCTGTATCTATAACTCCAAGATTTTGATTTAAATTCAATATCAGAAAGCTTCTTTTCTTTGTAACTATTCAGTCATAAAACTACTCCATCTCCTTTGATTCTTTGGTTTTGCTTTTACTTTTTTTTGCTTTATCGGCTGCATTTGGCGCTGTTTTAAAAAATCGGCTTTTCGGGTGCTTTTTTTGTGAATAACATTTTTGATTTGTGCAATACAATATGCTGCTCCATTAGGTTATAGCCTGTTGGTAACTCAACTTTGCAGTTCAATATTTTACATTGGATCTGCAAATACTCATACAAACATTACTGCAAAAAATAGAACAATTAGAAGCAAGGGTAAAAATCCTTGAAGCAGAAAATGCTTTTTTAAAAAATAAAAAAAACAGCAACAACAGCCACCTACCTCCATCGCAGGATCAAAACAGGCCCAGGAAAAATCAAAGTTTACGGGAACCAACAGATAGAAAAGCAGGTGGACAACCCGGACATGAGGGCACCACGCTGGAGTACCGCAGCAACGTAGATGAAACAATCAAGCACAGCCCTGCTCAATGCAGCAGTTGTGGCAGCAATCTCAGTAACTACACCGAACAATTAGTAAGCACCAGGCAGTTAATAGATATACCCGCCATTGTTTTAAAATGTACAGCACACCAGGTATATAAAAAGCAATGCAGCTGCGGGCATACAACCATAAGTGCTTTTCCAAAGCATGTGGCAAACCCGGTGCAGTACGGGCCAAATGTAGAATCGTTGGTAGGTTATCTGCATGCAAGACAATACTTGCCGTATGCCAGAACCAAAGAATTTTTAAACGGTGTAATGGGCCTGCCCATAAGTACAGGCGGTATTAATAATATCCTGCACCGCATAGCACAAAAAGCATTGCCCATGTATAATACAATAAAAGAAAAAATAGCACAGGCCACTTGCATAGGGACAGATGAAACAGGCATAAACATCAATGGTAAAAACCATTGGGCATGGACATGGCAAAACCATAACCTTACTTATATTGTATGTGCCGCCAGCAGGGGATTTAAAACAATACAGGAAACTTTTAAAAACGGGTTACCCAATGCCACATTGGTACACGACAGATGGCCATGTCATTTTCAGATGAATGCAAAAGCACACCAAATATGCACCGCACATTTATTAAGAGAACTCAATTATATCAATGAACTTTATAAAGATAACTGCCCCTGGGCTACAGCATTTAAAGCATTATTGCAGGATGCCATTTTGCTGAAAAAAGAACTAACCACCGCTGACTACTATTACCCAAACATAAAACGGCAGGCACTATTTGAAAGGTTAAACCAATGGCTGATCTATCCCATAAATGAAGGGCACCTGAAATCTAAAAAGCTACAGAAAAAGCTGTTGGCAAAACAGGAGTGTATCCTTTATTTTTTACAGCAATCAAATGTAGCTCCCGATAACAATGGCTCAGAAAGAGCCATCAGAAACATTAAAGTAAAACAAAAAATATCAGGGCAGTTTAAAACACTTGAAAGTGCAAACGTATTTGCTATCCTCAGATCTGTCATTGATACTACTATCAAAAATGCAAACAACGTTTTGAACGCTTTACAGCTTATTGCTACTTTTGGAACTGAATAGTTACTTTTCTTTTAATAATTTTTCATCTTCCTTTTCAAATGATGTGAATTTACTTCCCTTTCTGTTAACGTTAAATACTGTCCATCGCTAGTCAAAAATCCCTGACTAATTAAAACGCTTACTATTTTACCCCAATTGTCTAAATACTTAATTCTATAGTCTAAGTCTTTCATCTTTACATGGCCGCTATGTTTATTTATTTCTGAAATCACTTCTTCAATGATTCCCTTCATTTCATCCTCCATAAAATTAAGCTGGTTTTTTAGTTGCACAATCTATTGCATAATCTAATACTCACGGCAGGGCTGGAAAAAAAATGCAATGAAATTCATGCACAATGAGTAAGGCTTGCAGCTCCTGTTTAACATAAAATTTGTTATACTTAACCGTTAGCTGTAAACATTCGCTTATTGCGATTTTTCTTTATGCCAACAGGCAATAAAAGAAAAAGAAAAATCGCAATAAGCGAATGCGGTATTAGCGCCTTAGCGCATATAAAAAAGAAAGGCTAATGGTTCGAGTATAACATGTATTATGTTACTCAGGTTAGCCGTGGTAAGGGTAAAAGGTTAATTTAGCGAAGCGTAACCTTTTACTTGTGCGTTGGCAAATGTGCTAAGGTGTGCGGCGGCTCAGCGTGAAGTGTATTTTGTTTTTTTTCTGGAGATGCGGAGCCCTCTTTGCGCCCTCAAGGCGCAGTTAATACTGGCGGGATACCACAGCGTAATTTTAACGAATGAAATTTGTTATACACTTTGTATAATTTTGTACATTCGTTTAAATAAAAAGCGGCCAAGTATGTCAGTACTTGACCGCTGAAACAAAGTAAAATAATCTTACATGGCGCTTTCTTAGAAAGGCATCATTTTCGAAAGTCTTACTCCCGAGTTACCAGCTTTGTTTTTGATTGGCGGCTATCCTTAAAGGGTAGCCGTTTTGCAATTTAAAAGTAAGGATTAAACGCAGTTTAATAAAATAAAAAAGGGTGGTGCCAACTACTATAAATGAATTTAAATAATTATGACACAAAAAGAAATAGCAGACTTCAAGATTAAGTGTCTTGAAATTGCACAACAAATAGCCCCGCATGGGGATATTGAAAATAAGGCAAAAGAGATTTTTGCTTGGGTTACGAAACCTTAGTTAAAATTTTACCGGGGAGTGCTAGATACTCAAAGAGGTGTGTTGTTTGGTTATACCACATACAAAGATATTCTTCGCCTTCAATCCTAGAAATAACCATTGTTGAAGAAAAATGCCTACCTGCTTTTGTAGTAACTACATCACCAACTTGAAATTGATTTTCAGCCATCTTTTTTACATTTTATAGTTTAACCAGCGTTTTAGTTTTGCAGACGAACGCTGGTTTTTAATTCTATAAATATACTGGATATATGGAATAAAAAAGGGTAGCGGTTAGCTACCCATTAATAATTTTAATCTTCTGTGCCTATATGTTTTTTAAATTCATACCAAATTAAATCTTTATCTGGATGCAATTTGTGAATTATTAATGATGTTATAATCAAATCGCCATTTCCATCAGGAGCAGGAAAGTCAAAGGCTTCAAAATCCTCAAGTATTCCTTCTATTTCACTATAGAAATGTTCATAAAAATTACCACAATACTCATCATTTTCCCAAACATGATAAAAAACACATAAATCACCTTTCGATAGAATATTGCTAGTAATTATTTTAAACAGGGTATTATAAGTGGCGTCGTCAAAATCCAGGAATTGCTCACACCATTTCCTTTCAAACTCAATTTCAAAAATTTTTTCATCGCCACTTAAAAGGTCACTTTGCCACAATTTATATCCAGCTGGAGCTATTTCAACTATAAAGTGACAACCGTCATCCGGCGCAAAATGAAAAGCCCCACTTTCAAGCAGGGCAGTTGGATATTTTGAGGAGCTCTTGTATTTACTAAGCAACCTTCATTAATTTTAATTTTTCAGTAGAAGGAGATGTAGCAATTTCAGCGAAATACTTTTCAAATCTTTCCTTTTTTGCTTCTTTTGAAGCTTTAACCGCTTCAACAAAAGCAGGGTTTGTTTTTGTTATGTTTATTCTAGTCATGATAAATCGATTATAGTTGATGGATAAAATTATTAAACGTAAGCCCAAAGGGTTTATTACTTAGCTATCTACAGTTTGTAGTAATTCTTCTGAAGTGAACAAATGTTGCTGTGAGGCTCAGGCTCAACTTCAGGAACAATCCTTCCCGGGAGGGACTACCAAGAAACCCTTGGTGAATACTGCAAATGTACAAAAACTTTTTAAATTCCAAATACATTAAACAGACGTCTTTTTTTAAGTTGCACAATCTACTGCATAATCTAATACTGCCGGTGGCGGCGGGAGAGAAAAAAAGAAAATACACGGAACGCTGAAAGCGAGGCTGTACTCCTGTTTAACATAATATTAATTATAGGCAAAAAAATGCCTGATTGTAAACGAATAAACCAATTGCCAACTTGTTAAAGTTCCACAATGGTTTGCCGGAGAAAGGTTTGTGACACAAGGATGCTGTTATGAAAAACGTTGCTGGTATCCAAAGCCGTAATTTTTAGCCTTTGTAGCAAAGAAATCCACCAAGAACGATGCGGATGATGTCGAGCCATTTGGGATGGTGTGTATTGCCCCAATGCTCAAAGCGGTGAAGGATATCCATATAGCTAAGTTTTACCTTTAATAAAAAAGAACTGTAGCTAATTTAAAACTAATTTTACCCAAATGCAACAGGTAAATATCCCCACGTCAAAAATTCTAGAGAATTTAAAGATTGAATCATTAAATGAGATGCAGGTTGACGCTGCACAAACCATTGAATATGAGGATCATGTACAATTGATCTCGCCAACAGGTACAGGTAAAACGCTGGCTTTTTTAATACCAGTGGCAGCGATGCTAAAGCCGGAATTGAAGAAGGTTCAGGCGCTTGTGCTTGTACCCTCCCGTGAGCTGGCGCTACAGATTGACGAAGTTTTCAGGAAAATGGGCACCGGCCTTAAAGTTACCTGCTGTTACGGCGGGCATAAAAGAGAAATTGAAGAGATCAACCTTGTTCAACCTCCGGCAATAATTATTGGAACCGCAGGCCGCCTTGCTGATCATATCCGGAGAAACAATTTTTCCCTGGATTTAATTGAAACTTTGGTGCTGGACGAATTTGATAAATCGTTGGAACTTGGTTTTAGGGAAGAGATGGCATTTATAATCGAGAGCTTGCCAGGCGTAAAAAAACGCATCCTTACATCTGCTACACCGGCTATTGAAATTCCGGATTTTGTGGGGTTCTCAAATCCTGTAAAATTAGATTATTCATCGAAGGTTTTAATAGAGAAAACCGTTTATGAAGAGCTGGTTACCATGTACTTACGTTCATCTGATAAAGATAAATCAGAGGCCCTTTATGAGCTGTTGTGCTATATAAATAATAAGTCAGTCATTGTGTTTTGCAACCACAGGGAGTCTGTAGAAAGGTGCAGCCAAATACTAAAAGATAAAGGCATTGTGAACGTATTTTACCACGGTGGCATGGAGCAATATGAACGGGAAGCTGCTATGTGCAAGTTTAAAAATGGTACTTCCAATGTGCTCATCACAACTGACCTTGCGTCTCGTGGCATTGATTTTCCAACTATTAAATACGTAGTTCATTACCATTTGCCGCCGACAGAGGAAGTTTACACCCATAGAAATGGCAGAACAGCGAGGATGGAAAATGGCGGAAAGGTTGTGCTGATCCTTTCTGAAGAAGAAACGCTACCAAATTATGTGACACCCGATATTTCCGCACTTGAGTTACCCGAACACCTTCAACAGCCAGAAATGCCAGCCTGGACTACCCTGTTTATTGCAGCTGGAAAAAAAGACAAAGTAAATAAAATTGATGTTGTAGGGTTTTTATCTCACGTTGGCATGCTGAAAAAAGAAGACATTGGTTTGATAGACGTGAAAGATTTTTCTTCTTTTGTTGCCATCCGAAAGTTAAAAGTAAACAATGTACTGGAACTCATTAAAAATGAGAAGATTAAGAATAAAAAGGTTAAGATTGATATTGCCAGTTAGGGAAGTTTAATGAGTATCATTAGCTTAAAACTTTTATGAATAATCTATGATAATATGCTGATAAATAATCAATTACAATAAATATCTAATTATAAAAAATAGAATAATTGGGCTGATTGCAAACAAGTCTGATAAATTTTTACATTATCTAATAAATAAAATATAGTTGATTCTATTAACTAATTAGTTATCAGTTAGTTATAACTAAATAGATGATGCCCTTTGCAACCGGTCATTGATTGCTCTGCCAAGGCCCTCCACTGGAAATTTTTCAGCAATTATTAGATCAAAATCCAATTGATCGATTGCCCTTAAAACAGCAAATAAATTTGTAGCAGCTTCGCTTATTAATCCGGATGGCGACAGAATAAATTGATTTTCATCAGCTACTCCACTGTATCGTTTTATAAAACTGATTACCGCCAATTTTTTACCAGTGCTGTCTTTGCGCAGGCTTTCCACATCCCCCACAAACAATGGTCTTGATGGTGCATAATGAGATTTTAATTGTCCGGGGGTTATCGGGTTATGGGAATATTGCTTTTCCGGCAGCAACACTTTTTCCTGCAGCACAGCTTCAATATCTTCAATGCTAATACCCCCAAGCCGGTGAACAACTACGCTGTTTGCTTCATCAAAACCAATAATTGTTGATTCCACCCCAACATCAGCTTGTCCTCCATCTAAAACATAAGGAATTTTTCCGCTCAAATTTTGCAGCACGTGTTGGGCGCTTGTCGGGCTTATATAACCAAAAGGATTGGCACTGGGTGCAGCCAAGGGAAATTCTAGGCATTGCAACAATGCCTGCGCCATTGGGTGCACTGGTATTCTTACAGCAACTTTTGGGCTACCAGCGGTTACAAGGTCAGGAATAACGGGTTGCTTATCAAGCAGAAAAGTTAACGGACCGGGTGTAAAGCGTTCAGCCAGGTAAATAGCCTTCACCGGCACATTTTTTACAAATTGCTGTGCCTGTTGCCAGCTGGCGCAATGAATAATTAATGGGTTAAATGTTGGCCGGTTCTTTACTTCAAATATTTTTATGACGGCTTTTTCATCCAGTGCATTCGCTGCAAGGCCGTACACTGTTTCTGTAGGAATGGCCACCAGTTCTCCATTAAGAAGATGTTGCCGGGCAACCGTAATATCATTTCCTGTGTGAGTTTGCATAATTTATAAAAATGCAAATATATACAGCTCAGGCGGCTTACTACAAAACCGCCTGATAGCTTAATCATAAATTCATTCTTTTAAGCAACGGAAACCAATCATTAAGTGTCAATGATTAAATTTGTGCTCTAATTTATGTTTAGAAATTCTATTTTATTTTTTATTGCCCTGGTATTGGCGTCAGGCCAGGTAAACGCTCAAACATGCGGGGGATTAGGTCAAAACCCCGGCTCCGCATTTCCAGTATGTGGCACGGCCGTCTTTGAACAACAAAATGTTCCGGTTTGCGGAGGTAAACAAATCCCCACCCGGGGCTGTGATGATTTCTTAACGGATGTAAATCCCTATTGGTACCGTTTTACCTGTTTCAAATCGGGGACGTTTAGTTTTTCAATTATACCGAAAAATTTAGGCGATGATTATGACTGGCAATTGTTTGATATCACTGGCCACAATCCCAGCGATGTATATACCGATCCATCATTATTTGTAGCATGCAACTGGTCCGGTGAGCCCGGCGCTACCGGCGCTTCTTCTGCGGGTGCCGCCAATTCACTTATTGTTTGCGGTTCATCATTTGGAGGGCCTTACCGCCCTTTATTTACCGCTATGCCAACCCTGGAAGCTGAACATGAATATGTTATGCTGGTCAGTCATTTTTCAGGAAGTGATCAGAGCGGTTATAATCTTTCATTTGGAAACGATACTACCTCCACCGCAGTTATAACAGATACTACCCAGCCGGGGCTTGGCAGCGCAAGGGCAATTTGTGACGGCACAAGAATGACCGTGAAACTTAAAAAGAAAATGAAATGCAGCAGCCTGAATGCTGATGGCAGTGACTTTACGATTTCACCGGCCATTGCACCCATTATTGCTGCCGAAGGTGTTGATTGCAGTGGTCAGTTTGATATGGATTCAATTGTGTTGACTTTAGGAGCACCACTACCTCCTGGTGTTTACCAGATAGCGATAAAAACAGATGTTAGTGGTATCAATTTGCTTGATAATTGTAACAGGGTTATACCTGCAGACCAAACTTTGCCGGTAACAGTATATCCTTTGTTTCCAACCCCTATGGACAGTATCAGCCCGGTTGGCTGTGCACCTGATGAATTGCAATTGGTTTTTAATAAGCCGATGCTCTGCAGCAGTATAGCCGCAGATGGGTCTGATTTTATCATAAGCGGCGGATCAGGTCTTCTTAAAGTGAGCGGTGCTACTGGAATTTGCAGCAGCGGGGAACTAACGAATGTGATCAGGGTGAAGTTAGAAGGACCTGTTCAGCTTGCCGGCAGGTATAGAGTTACCCTCACCACCGGAAAAGATGGCAATACTGTTTATAATGAATGTGGCCTTGAGACGCCTGCTGGTTCTTTTCTTTCCTTTGTTACAAAAGATACTGTAAATGCCGAGTTCACTTATAAAGTTAGCCTGGGTTGTAAAACAGATACAATCCAGTATTTGCATGATGGCAGAAATGGCGTAAACTCATGGCACTGGACTTTCGATAATGGCATTACCAGTAATGCAAAAGATACGGCAATTACTTATAATGTTTTCAACACTAAAACCGCACAGCTTACGGTAAGTAATGGTGTTTGCAATAGCACATCTGCGGTTGCATCGATAATTCTGGATAATTCTCTTAAAGCCATTTTTGAGTCAACTGCGGTGGTTTGCCCTGGTGATCCGGCTGTTTTTAAGGACAATAGCTTAAACAGGGTAAAATTTTGGGACTGGTCTTTTGGAAACTCCGGCACCAGTAACCTTCAAACTCCTGCGCCGCAATATTATCAATCCTCAAGTACTACAAAGGATTTGCCGGTGAAGCTGATTGTAACAAATGATATTGGATGCTCAGATACAGCTGTTAACACCATCCGGGTTGTTGCTAATTGTTATATCGCTATACCGAAAGCATTTACACCAAATGGTGATGGATTGAATGATTTTCTTTATCCCACAAATGCTTATAAAGCAAAGGATTTGTATTTTGCTGTGTACAACCGGGTTGGTCAAAAATTATTCGAAACAAGAGACTGGACAAATAAATGGGACGGAACTTTTAAGGGCAATCCGCAAGACCCCGGAACTTATGTTTGGATTTTGAACTACACACATATTGAAACAGGCCAGCGATTTAATTTAAAGGGTGCCACAGTACTGATCCGGTAAGCTGATCTACATCAGCTCACTCAACAGTTTAACCACTGTATCAATTTCTTCTTTTGTATTGTGTTTGCTAAAACTAAAACGTACCGCAATTTTATTAGGGTTGTTGTTGATTGCTCTTATTACATGTGAGCCGGCATCAGCACCACTAGTACAGGCACTTCCGCCGCTGGCGCAAATATTATGTATGTCCAGGTTAAAGAGCAGCATCTCAGATTTTTCAGTTTTTGGAAGGCTTACATTTAGCACTGCATATAAACTTTGCCCGAGTATATCACCGTTAAAGCTTACTCCGTTGACATGCTTTTTCAATTCGTCGTACATGTATTTTTTCAGGTTGCTGATATATAAACTATCTTCCAGGTAACTGTCGGTTGCTACCTGCAGCGCTTTCGCAAAACCAACAATGCCGTACAAGTTTTCCGTTCCGGCCCTCATGTTTCTTTCCTGTCCCCCGCCATGTATAAATGGATTAATCCGTACATTTTCATTTATGTACAATAGCCCCACTCCTTTTGGACCATGAAATTTGTGTGCTGCTCCGGTTATAAAATGTACGGGAGTTGCTCTGAGATCGAACGGATAATGACCAACTGTCTGCACGGTATCGCTGTGAAAAATGGCGCTGTACAATTTACATAATTCGCCGGTGGCTTTAATGTCCAGCAGGTTACCAATTTCATTATTGGCATGCATGAGGGTGACCAGTGTTTTTTCGGAAGATGCAGCCAGTAATTTTTCCAGGTCCTCCAAATCTACATGCCCATCGGGCAATAGTTTTACATAGCTTACTTTGGCTACATTAAGTTTATCCAGAAACTCAACCGTATGCAGCGTGGCGTGATGTTCTATTGCTGAGGTGATAATGCGTTTGCAGCCGAGATCGTTTACGGCCGCCATGATAGCAGTGTTGCTGCTTTCTGTACCGCCACTAGTAAAAAATATTTCAGCAGGATGTGCGTTTAAAATCTTAGCAACTGTTTTTCTTGATTGCTCCACCGCCATTCTTGTTTCACGGCCATAAGAATAAATGGAAGAAGGATTGCCAAACTTTTCTGTTAAGTAAGGC
Source organism: Ferruginibacter sp. (assembly GCA_965247025.1). GTDB lineage: Bacteria > Bacteroidota > Bacteroidia > Chitinophagales > Chitinophagaceae > Ferruginibacter. The sequence goes on from OZ252000.1 coordinate 822,043, forward strand.
ATCATCGTGTCCAGTACTTGTTTGTCAAGTGGTGTGGTTGCAGCGTTGTCTAAATAAATTCTCATTTGTAAACTATATTAAAAAACCCGGGCTGTAAATGCCGGGTCAATCATTTTAAAACAATATACTCACCATTTCTATAAAATGTAACTGTTACATTACTTCTTTAATGTCTTTCATCATCCTTTTGGCTATATTTTCTGCTGTTGTTTCAAAATTACTTTCAGCATAAATCCTTATAATTGGCTCTGTGTTACTGGTGCGTAAATGAACCCAGTCAGTATCGAATTCTATCTTTAAACCATCCTCATTATTAATAGGCTGGTTCTTATATTTATCCCTGATCTTTTCAAAAACTTTATTTACATCTACGTTAGATTCACCACCGGGACCAGTAGGTAACGATATTTTATTTTTACTGATAAAATAATCGGGATAGGTATTCCTTAACTGTTTGATACTTTTTTTACTCTGGGCCAAATGGGTTAAAAACAAAGCAATCCCAATTAATGCATCACGGCCATAATGCAGATCAGGCACTATGATTCCACCATTTCCCTCGCCACCAATTACAGCATTTACGGCCTTCATTTTTGTAACTACATTTACCTCACCAACCGCACTTGGAAAATACTGACCGCCATGTTTTTCCGTAACATCTCTCAATGCTCTTGTTGAACTCATGTTAGAAACTGTGTTGCCCTTACGGTTTGCTAACACGAAATCAGCTACTGCTACCAAAGTGTATTCCTCGCCAAACATGCTTCCATCTTCACATACAAAACAAAGTCTGTCTACATCGGGGTCAACAGCAATGCCAAGGCTGGCGTTGTGCCGGACAACCTCATTACTTAATTCATTGAGATGTTCCGGCAACGGCTCCGGGTTGTGTGCAAATCTGCCGTTTACTTCCTCGTTCAAAACTATAATATCTTTTACTCCCAGTGCCCGTAATACCGCCGGAACTGCAAAGGCACCGGTGCTGTTAACGGCATCAACAACTATTTTAAACTTTGCTTTTTTAATAGCGTTTATATCAACCAGGTCGTAATTTATAATAGCATCAATATGCTTTTGTAATGCTGAAGTATCATTTACAACAGTGCCGAGTTTATCAACCGAGCAAAATGTAAAATCTTCACTTGCTGCCAGTTCCAATACCTTTTGTCCCTGCTTTGCGTTGATAAATTCTCCTTTAGCATCCAGCAGTTTAAGTGCGTTCCATTCTTTTGGATTGTGACTGGCTGTAAGAATTATGCCACCGTCAGCGTTTTCGCTTATAACAGCCATTTCGATGGTTGGAGTAGTGCTGTAATCTGCATCAATTACATCTATGCCCAATGCTGTAAGTGTGCTGATAACAAGTTGTTTTACCATGGCACCACTTATACGGCCATCTCTGCCAACAACCACTTTTTTATTCCCCTGAGATTTGCCGGAGGACGGTAATAAGGCACCGTAAGCAGCAGTGAATTTAACTATGTCAACAGGCGTAAGGTTATTACCAGTTTTTCCCCCAATAGTACCACGTATGCCGGAGATACTTTTTATCAATGCCATATTTAATGTTAGTTTGGTGACAAAGATAAAGAAGAAGGTTAAAACGAAACCGGGGAAATGTTCTTTTAAGGCCAATCATTAATGGATGTCAATTTTACGATTTTTAAATTGCACTTAATCAGCCTGCCTTTACAGATATCCATCAGATTTTAAAATTAACTTTGCCCTTCAAAAAACCGAATTACAATTATGTGGTTAAATAACATCCTGGAAACTATTGGCAATACACCGCTGATACGTTTAAATAAAATAACCAAAGATCTGCCCTGCACAGTACTTGCAAAAGTTGAATATTTTAATCCTGGTAATAGCATCAAAGACCGGATGGCACTTAAAATGCTGGAGGTGGCTGAACAGGAGGGCAAGATTAAACCCGGAGGAACTATCATTGAAGGTACAAGTGGAAACACAGGAATGGGACTTGCGCTGGCTGCATCTGTAAAAGGATACAAATGTATTTTCACCACTACAGACAAACAGTCAAAAGAAAAGGCAGACATATTAAAAGCGGTTGGTGCAGAAGTAATTGTATGCCCGACAAATGTAGAGCCGGAAGATCCCCGTTCTTATTATTCTGTAAGTAAGCGATTAGCTACAGAAGTGCCCAACAGCTGGTATGTAAATCAATATGATAATCTCGCTAACAGGCTGGCGCATTATGAACAAACTGGCCCCGAAATTTGGGAACAAACAGAAGGCAGGGTAACACATCTTGTGGTGGCCACAGGTACGGGGGGCACTATCGTTGGAACTGCAAAATTCCTGAAAGAAAAAAATCCAAATATTAAGGTTTGGGCAATTGACAGTTACGGCAGTTTACTTAAAAAATATTTTGATACCGGGGAACTGGACCAGAAGGAAGTTTACCCATATATAAGTGAAGGCTTTGGGGAAGATTTTATACCTCAGAATTATGACATGGGAGTAATTGATGAGTTTACTAAAGTAACGGATAAGGATGGTGCATTAATGGCAAGGCGTATTGCAAAAGAGGAAGGTATTTTTGGCGGTTACAGTTGCGGAAGCTGCCTGCAGGGAATGATGCAGCTTAAAGATCAATTAAAAAAGGAAGATGTGGTTGTTTGTATTTTTCACGATCATGGCAGCAGGTATGTGGGTAAAATTTACAATGATCAATGGATGATGGAACGTGGATTCTTTGAAGTAAAAACTTTTAAGGATCTGATCAATGGTCGTGGTGGCCAAAAACTTGTGGTTCTTTCCAAGACAAACACAGTTTCTGAAGCCATTTCGCTGATGAAAAAATATGACATTGAAAACATACCGGTGATGGATGCAGGAAATAGTATTGGCGCCGTATCCGAAAGCGGGTTATTTGACAGATTGCTTGCAGACCAGGCACTGCTTGATAAATCTGTTGCAAGTATTTTGGAAGCCCCTTATCCGGAAGTTGCTTTTGATACCCCAGTTGAAAAATTAAGCAAGTTTATTAACAAAGAGAACGGAGCAGTTTTGAGCAAAGACGAGATGGGTAGTTACCATATTGTAACCAAGTATGACATTTTGCAAAGCATCAGCAAAAATTAGATAGAAAAAATACGATGTGCTGAAATATTTACTGGTGCTGCATTCTATGAAATGCAGCGCTTTTTTTTTGCAAAAAATTTGTAACAATTAACGTATTTATACTAATGGTGGTTACGTAAAGCCCCAGCAACTTCCCTGTACAAACCCCTGTTGACAAGTATTTACTGCTGTTAAAAAAAGCGCAAACTTGCTCTTTGCTGTTAATAATTTGTGTATAATCTTTGTAAGGAAGTTGATTGATAAAGATTATCAATCTATCCATGAGTCCTGATAAACCAAAACCCAATTAAAACCTGATATCAATGAAAAGCAAAAACGTTCTAATCCAATATCAGTCAACTTCAATTAATTAGATTGCTGCCTGTCGAAAAGAAGTATTCCTGATCCAAATCCTGCTGAAGACTACCAAAATACTTGTACCTCCTGAAGATGAAAGTACCGCTTGAAATCCTTTTATCCATACACACAGAAACCTGAACAAAACTATCCATTATCCAAACTGTTTAACACAATAGTTATGCAGTGAAAAGCCAGGCAGGGTCTATGTTTACACACACGCCCGGAAACCTCACACCAGAACATTTTTGAATTTTAACAGACTGGTTAAAATTCTACTTCCACAGTTTATTGATGAATAGCTGTGGAAGTTTTTTTTGCCCCATTTCAATCCGAACCTTGTTGTTTTTCATTCATCTTTTTTAAGAACATTTCCACTATTTTCATTCGAAGCAAAGAGATAATTTTTTATTTTTTTATTAGAACAATTTTTTAAATCCAGTCATCTAAGTAAAACTACTAACGAGGCAACAATAGAATTTAGTTAAAAAATATTTTTCCACATACAAATATGACGAATCTTAAAAACATTTTTTTAATTAAATTAAGTTCCTTTCAAAACAAGTATTAATCTTGCAAATTATTTGCAGAAATATAGTGCTATAAGGAGTTTCAGGAGTTATAGTTGCAATTTTTTATCAAATAAGTTTCTACAGACAGTCATAAAATAACTACATGAAAACATAGTATTTCTTGTTAAAGTAAGCAGTTAAAACTCACCAAACGGAACTAAAAGCGTGGAATTCTTCAGATGTACTCTTACTACCAATACGGTATTTATACTGATTTAAAAACTGAGCAATTCTTCTCTTTTTTATGAATGGAGCGTTAATGATATTTGTGTAAGAAGTTGATTGATATTATTAATTATCAATCCTGTCCAATATCCAAATTAAAAACCGATATAGATTTCTATCCAAGATCTTTATAAAAGCTGAAAAAATCCAATATCAGTCAACTTCTATTTTTGATTTAATTATTAACCATTAAAATAAATCCGTTCGTTTATCCATCAATCCAAACAAAAAAGAAAGTAAACGAATTCCTTTGAAAAACTAGCAGATCCAATTTCTAAAGAAGGCCGAAAACCAAATCCTGGGACTATGCTGTTAAAAGCGATGATGACCCAAAAAACCAGATCCAATATCCGGGACTATGCTTAACAGCGATAATGACCCAAAAACCAGATCCAATATCAGGAGTTTATGCCGTAAAAAGCGATGATAACTCAATAGCCATTTAAAAACCAATATCCTGACGCCTGCGCTTATTAATAATAGGCAACAAAGGCTTAAGAAAGACCAACACACTGAAACCAGGAATGAATTGTTTCTGGAGAGGAAACCCCTCAAAAAATTTGATCCCCGAAGATTCTGTAACCAGAATGTTCACCAAGTTTACTTCCGCAGCTACTGAAAAAATCAGTGCTTGCGGAAGTTCTTGTTTTAACGAAGTATTACATTTTTTCTGGTGGTTTTTTACCTGGTCGATAGTAAATTCAACATCGTTAAAAAAGAGCGGTTTCACGGATTTATTAGGGGTAAAACACGTAAAAGTTCCCGACAAAGGCATTTATTCTGTTCCAATAAATGGCTTTAAAGATAATACAGTAAAGGGTTTTAGTATAATATCTTAAATTATTTATAAAATAAATAATTATAAAATATAAATAATAAATTATGTATTAGTTTGAAATAAAATAATCAATTGGTCGTTTATACAATAGTTCCAAACAAGAGTAAAACAATCAGCGATTTCCTATTGAAAACTACCCAAATCCAATGTCTAAAAGAAAGACCAGAATTCCAAATCCAGGGACTATGCTATAAAAAGCGATGATGACCCGAAAAACCAACAAAAACCAATATCCTGAGCCTATGCCTTAAAAAGCGGTAATGGCAAAAAAGACCAACACTGAAACCCAGGAGTAAATTATTTCTGGCGAGGAAACCCCTCAAAAAATTAAAGATCCCAGAAGTTTCCGCAAGGAAATTTCGCCAAGCTTACTTCCACAGACTATGAAAACTAGACACTGTGGAAGTTCTTGCTTTTATCCCCTTCCCTTCTCTTTCCCCTTTAAGTATTTATCAACCTAAGCAGTTTATTTTAAACTTTGCCAGGCAAACAATAGCCTTTGTATTTTTTAGGGAACCCTTATTTTTGCAGCAATGAATTTAAACCAAAACTTCCTTCATTGGCATTGGATATTGTTTCTTGTATTTTGTACAGTTACTTTAATACAACTTTTTTATTACCTCTTTTTTTTTGTTAGACTGGCTGTTTATAAACCCTTACAAAAAAACACTACACAAACCCACCCTGTTTCTGTAATTATTTGCGCAAGAGATGAAGCTGCAAATCTTGCAAAAAATCTCCCGGGTGCTCTTGTACAGGAATATAAAACTACGCATGAAGTAATAGTTGTTAATGATAATTCCTTTGACGACAGTAAGTATTTGCTGGAATCTTTTCAAAAAGAATTCAGGCAACTGCATGTTGTTGAACTTAAGCAGGAGGCAATGCTTATTCCCGGCAAAAAATTTCCGTTAAGCATGGGGATTAAAGCTGCCAAGTATGAGATAGTTTTAATGACTGATGCCGATTGTGTACCAGCAAGCGAACATTGGATAGAGAAAATGCAGGCAACCTATAATGATGAAACTGAAATCGTTTTAGGATACGGTGCTTATCATAAAAAGAAAGGGCTGCTCAATAAAATAATCAGGTGGGAAACATTACATACTGCACTTCAATACTTTAGCTATTCACGGGCAGGCTTAACTTATATGGGTGTTGGCAGAAATCTAAGTTATAAAAAAACTGTATTCTTTCGTCACAAAGGATTTTCAGCACACAACCATGTGGCAAGCGGTGATGACGATTTATTTATAAACATGGCTGCTACAAAAAAAAATACTGCAATAAATATTGATCCCGAAACATTTACATTAAGCGATACACCAGCAGGCTGGGCACAATGGGTAAAACAAAAAACAAGGCATTACAGTACGGGTAAGCATTACAAGGCTGGTCATAAATTTTTGCTTGGTTTATATTCGTTTACTCATTTTCTTTTTTACCCTTTGTTCATTTGTTCGATCATTTTTTTTAACTGGCAACTGGCATTAATAGTGTTCTGTACCAGGCTGCTAACACAGTTATTTATATTGTATCCGGTCACAAAAAAACTACAGGAAAACGACCTGTTTCCACTTGTACTCTTTTTTGACATTTTTATGTTTTTTTATTACCTTCTTTTTTCTGTTGCCATTGTAAGAAAGCCGCAGCGGCAGTGGAAATAGATTTTTAATTAACCATGAATAGTTTACAAAAATATTTTGACGATTTTACCGAAAAACAGTTGGAACAATTTGCTGGTTTGCATGCCTTATACACCGAATGGAATCAAAAGATCAATGTAATATCCAGGAAGGATATGGATCATTTTTATGAACACCATGTGCTGCATAGCCTGGCAATTGCTACACAGTTTGATTTTAAACCGGGTCAACAAGTTCTTGACCTTGGTTGCGGTGGTGGATTTCCTGGTATTCCGTTGGCAATATTTTTTCCGGAAACCGATTTTTTACTTGCTGACAGTATTAATAAAAAACTTGTAGTGGCAGCAGAAGTTGCCAATGCTATAGGACTACAAAATGTTCGTACACGGCATACGAGGGCGGAAGAAATTAAGGATCAAAAATTTGATGTAGTTGTGTCAAGAGCAGTGGCACCATTAAAAGATCTTTGGTTCTGGAGCCGACCCCTGTTAAAAAAAGGCGGATCGCCCAACGGCCTGATTTGCCTGAAAGGCGGAGACTTAACAAATGAAATTTCTGAAAGTAATTGCCGACCCAGAATTTGGGAAATAAGCAAAATATTTAATGAACCTTTTTTTGCTGAAAAATATCTTTTACAAATTGCATATTGAGAATGTGTAGCGTTTTTATTACCAGTTTGGGGTATTGTGACTTAATATATTTTAGTACAACTTTGCAGGATGGAAGAAATATCAGTGGCAATTGTTGAAGACAATAAGGACATCAGGAATGCACTTGAGCAAATTATTAATATGGCTGAAGGGTACAAACTCTGCTGCTCTTGTATTAATGGTGAAGAAGCACTTTCAGTCATCCCGCTATTGCGTCCCCAGGTTGTGTTGATGGATATTAATCTTGGTGGCATTAACGGTATCGAATGTGTGCAAATTCTAAAAGAATCAAATCCGCAAATATTGTTTATGATGTGTACGGTGCTTGAAGAAGATGATAAAATTTTTAAAGCTTTGATTGCCGGCGCAAATGGATACATGCTTAAAAAGACTGCACCTTCCAAAATGCTGGATGCCATTAAAGAATTATTTGAAGGCGGAGCACCAATGAGTAGCCAGATTGCAAGGAAGGTAGTTGCTGTTTTTCAACAAAAAGTAGCTCCGGAAATCTCTGCCAATTTTAAAGCCCTGGAATCTTTGACCAAAAGAGAAAAAGAGGTATTAGAAATGCTTTCTGGTGGCCTGTTATACAAAGAGATTGCAGAAAAAACGGGCATTAGCTCCGAAACGGTTAAAAAACACCTTTACAAGATCTACGATAAACTGCATGTTACAAACCGTGTGGAAGCCGTCAACAAATATTTTGGCCGATAATTTTAGAAAATACTATTTCAAAAATTTCCAGAGATAATTATCGGTTTGTGGCGTATTGCCAATTGGAAAGTCGTGAGTGCTACCAGTATCTGTAAATCCGGACTTTTCGTAAAATCTTTTAGCCCTTAGATTGTGTTCCCAAACTCCCAGCCACAGCACTTCGTAGCTATTTTCTTTTGCATAATTTTCAGCAAATTGTATAAGCATTTGGGCTATCCCTTTTCCATGAAAAGCCTTATCCACGTAAATCCTTTTTAGCTCCAGCGCTTTCCATTTTTTAATAAGATCGAAGTTTGAGTAATCTTCCATCAGCCTCAAATAACCAGCGGCCCTACCTTCAATTTCTGCAAGAAAATATTTATCGTTTGCATCACTCAGTTCGGCCTGTATTTGTGGTAAATTGAAATTTTGTTCTAAAAACTCCTCCATATCCTGCTCTGTACATGTGCCTGTAAAAGTATCATAAAAAGTAGTTCTGCTTAATTGCGCCAACACTTCAGCATCTTCCAAACAAATTCTCCTTATTGTGATTTGCATTAATTTTTTATTTTAAGACAATTAATAATGATACAGGCCAATTGTTAAATGAGTTAATTACTTGTATTGGCATTTATAAAAATTTCTGCCTTCAGAAATTTCAGTCATCTAAGTAAAAAAATAAAATACTTTTTTTGAAAAGTTTTTTTTCCGTAGTAAAATTTTATATATTTACTTTTTTTTAATCCTTCCCACTCATCCTACAGCTTAAGGCCAAGTCAGTATCAGAATTTTTTTAAGGCAATTTCAGGCATTTTATTTTTACTATCAAATTCAAGTTCAGAAAAAGCCTTCCAATGTAAAATTACCTGCAATTCATTGTAGGTTTCTATCGGTTAAAATCAATAGAATTACGATTTACCAGTGAAATAAAAAGGCAAGGGCACCCAAATTTTCTGAAAGAAAAAAATCAATATGCCGCCGTATAATTGAAGTTATGCATTTTCTTAAAAGGAGTTGCCACCTTCAAAATAAGGCTGACCAACGGTTTCAATAATTTTCTTGCAAAAATATTTGTAGAAAAATTACTAACGGTACAACAGTATTCATCCAGATAGGGCAAGTAAAGCATGACTAATTTGCTCGTACTTTAAAATGCCTCCGGCTTAAGTTCAATTATCCTTCGAGCAAGACCAATTTCTCATAATTTAAATTTAAAATATGAAGTTGTTGTTTCTTGCACTAATGCTGTGTACCTGCATATTTACCAGCTCCGGCCAGTCTGTACAGCGAATTCCAGTTACTGCTGCCGCAGATGCCAAATTTCCTCAATGGGATTATTCCAGTTATCTCACTGATAATCTTGATAGTCTTGTACCAGAATATTTTACTGAGCAACAGACTTACTCCACCGTTATTTTGACACTACAAGCTAAGGCTGTTGTATCCAAAATAAGCCTGATTGATGGCGCAGAAACTTTCGCAGATAACCCCGCTTTTATTTATGCCATAAATGGTAAAGACACCACTTATATTGGCAAATTTTCGGGAGAATTAAATATGCAGTTTAGTGATATTGTACCAGCCTACCCGATTATTGCAGCAAAAATTGCTATAAAAAAATATGGCAATAATATCCCTCAAAAACTGCAGGTGTTTGGCCTGCCATGGTCATCAAGCTTTACGGATGCAGGCTCAGCAAGGCTTTTAGTGGATACAATTACGGCATCCATCAATACCGGCATGAATTATACTCCGTGGTTAAATGATAATTTAAGCAGCCTTGTAGCAAGTGTGTGGGCATCCGTAAATAACCAGTATGTGGATGTAAGGCTCAAACTAAATAAAAGAAGCCTGGTGTATAAAATTGCGTTGTATGATGAAGCTGGAACCTGCACAACCAACTCTGCTTATATCTATCTTCAAAAAGATACTTCGCTTACTCAAATCGCCGTCTTCCAGGGTCTGCTTTACAAAGATTTTGTGTATTTGAATATACCTGAAGGGTTGCAGGCAGATGCGATCATAGTAAGAAAATATGGCAACAATATTCCGCAGAAAGTGTGGGCATATGGAAGGCCGTTACCAACTGATCCTTTTGCAACTGTATTGCCGGGACTTGCGCCAGGCACAGATCCCCGGATACCAATCATCTCTGTTAATCCGGCATTTGTTACTGGGCAAAACTATCAACCCTGGCTGGTTGAAAGCCTTGACTCCCTGGTGGCAGATAACAATGCAGCCAGTAATATGCAGTGGGTAGATGTTACTTTAACATTGCCGGCCCGTTACAGGATCAGCAAAATATGCCTGTTCGATCACATAAGCGTTTTTAATGGTAACCCTGCCCTTGTTTACACAAAAAATGATACTACACTGAAACTGATTGGAAGCTTTGATGGTTCACAATATTTACAATTCAAAAATTTTGATATCACTGATAGCACAATAGCAAACGCAATTGTGATTCACAAATACGGCAATAATATTCCTCAGAAAATTCAGGTTTATGGAAAACCGTTAAACACTGCTCCGCCGGTGACAACAGATAGTGCAGCGCTGGTTAAAATACCCATCGATGCCAAAAGGTGGTTTATACTTAACTACGCACCAAAAGGTATTGGTGTACTTTTTAACGGAAATACAACAGACGCCATAAACACCGGCTACGCCAGTTTTAAACAAACTTACGATTGTATTTATCCACTGAATGACGGCGAAAAAATTACCCTGAAGCAAATTAAAATGTTTGACTATAACGGCGATTTTAGTGCCAACCCGGCTAAAATATTTGCCATTAAAAAAGATGGCAGCAGGTTGCTACTGGCAACTTTTACCGGCAGTAAATACAACCAATGGGTTGGTCCTTATCCTGACAGAAATACATCCGGCGAAGCCATGTTCAATCTTGACAATGCCGTAGATAGCATTCAATACATCGGCATTACCTGCACCAAAAATGATCTTCCTGCAGAAATCGAATTTTATGGCAGCTACACGGCTCCTGTTGCAGCAATGCCTGCAAACAGAAGCTATGCTCCATTTGGCCAAACGCTTGGTATGAATGCCTTTGAATGGGATTTTGTGAGGCCTGGTGTCAACTCCCGCAAAATAGCTGAGGATAAATATGCAGCCATTAAAAACTTCCGTGGCTTCCGCCATTACCTTGACTGGTACCAGATTGAAACCAACGAAGGAAAATTTTCTTTTAATCCTACGCACTCCGGTGGTTGGGATTATGACATGACCTATGAACGTTGCAAAAGAGACAGCATTGAAGTACTGGCCTGTATCAAAAATTTGCCGCCATGGATGGTGAACACCTACCCTTCTGCTGAAAGATCTGTTGATAATGTTCCGGTAAGATATGGACGGGGCAGAGATTCAGTACAATCGTATCTTGAAAAAGGGAGGGCTGCTTTTCAGTTTGCTGCAAGATATGGTGCCAATAAAAATATTCCATTATCAAAAATAAAGGTAAACACACAACCCCGCTGGCCATACGACCCTGCCAATGTTGTTAAAGTGGGTCTTGAGCTGGTTAAATACATTGAATGCGGTAACGAACTTGATAAATGGTGGAAAGGCAGCAACGGCTATATGAACTGTTATGAATATGCTGCTCTTCTTTCAGCCTTTTATGATGGGCACAAAGGGCTGCTGGGCGATACAATTGGTGTAAAAAATGCAGATAGCACCATGCAGGTTGTTATGGGTGGTATCGCATTTAGTAACCCGGCTTATGTGAGAGGTATGATTGAATGGTGCCGCCAAAACAGGGGCTACAAAGCCAACGGAAAAATAGACTTATGCTGGGATGTGATCAACTACCACCATTATTCAAATGATGTATCGCAATCACAAACAGGCTCTTCTACCCGTGGTGCAGCGCCAGAAGTTTCTGATGCTCAAAACATCGCCAAAGCATTTGTAGAACTCTCAGAAAAATATGCATACAGCATGCCTGTTTGGGTAAGTGAGCTGGGATTTGATATTAACCAGGGCAGTACACAAAAAGCTATTACCATCGGCAGCAAAACGGCGTTGCAAACCCAGGCAGACTGGACGCTCCGCTCTTCCCTGGTAACTCTGCGGCAGGGCATTAACCGGCTTTTCTTTTATGAGCTGAAAGATTACAATGCAAACAACGCCACCAAATACGCTTCAATGGGCTTAACTGATACTTTCTTTCAGCGGCGCCCTGCAATGGATTACCTGTACCAGGTAAACCAGTTGCTTGGCAATTATCATTTTAATAAAACTGTACAGCAATTTCCTATTGCAGATGAATACATTAACGGCGATGGGTTGATTTATGCAGTATGGATGCCCACAGAAAAAGATTCGACAGCAATTTGTAGTTTGCCTTTCCCTGGGACGGATTCTGTAACGGTATTTACACCTGTAAGTCCGGGTGACAATATGCAGCAACAGGTTGTACCTGTTGTGAATGGTGTGGTTCAAATTGTAGCAACAGAAACTCCGGTGTTTGTTCAGGCAAGGCCAGTCAGTAATAATTCGCAGTATGTAAAAATCTGGAGAAAGGAACCAGCGCCATTCTATTACAATAACATCAGTCAAAAAGTGACTTACGTTGTAGCCGGCAAAAAGTAAAAGTTTATTGCATTTTACTAATCACTTTGTTTTGCAGAGATGCTCTTGATTTTGTAAAACCTTTTTGCTCTAATACTGAATTCAATGTCTGCAATTCAGGATGCAATGCTGCAAGATTTTGTTTACTGGCGTTCGCAAGTACCAAGGTACTGTTGAAAACACCATCAGCATTGCTGTCAGTTTTAGCCCTGTCAATTATGCGTTTGTAAATATCGATATTATTGGAGTAGCTGTTGAGCAATGAGCCGGTAGCTTGTATCCGCTGATCCTTGTCATTACTAAACATACTGTCAATAAGCTTTTGCGAAGCATCCTGGTAAATTTCTTTTGCCTTTTGCTGCACCTGAGGATCGGTTTCGTTCTTCAATACAATTTCAACAAATCTTGGTCCTTCCTCTGGCAAAGCAATACTTATTGCCTGCAGGGCAATTTGTTTTCTTAAGGGATCAGCGCTCGACAATTCTGACATAAATTTTAAAATCATCTCAGCTTTTTGTTGCTTTTCTGCTGACACATTTTTTATTTTTTGAAAATCGAGTTCCGCATTGCTCCGGCTCTCCTGCGAAGCAATATCTGCATCTTTAAGTTGCTTGCCAAACAAGTGCCCGGCCAGGGCGATTGCTAACGGTATAAGTGCAGCAGATAAGAGTTTTATCATTTTTTCAAAACCACTGTTCTTGCTTTTGTCTTCCTGCAAAGATTTTACACTGCTGATAACAGTATCAAGTTTTGTATCATTCTGCCGGCTGATGAAAGCATTTATTTTCTCCAGTTCTTCTTCAATTGTTGGCATCTGTTTTTTAATATTTCTGACTTATTTAATAGATCTGTAAATTTATTTTATCAGCATTTTAACCACCCATTTTTTTAGGTCCATATTATCATAAATTTCACCGATCAGCGAAATAGGATCGGCCCTCAAACTGTCTGCTGCAAACAATGCCTTCCAGTCTATCGCTTTGTCAACATCACCTTTAAATGTACCAGCCACTTTCATCACTTTTAAAAACTCCCATGCAATTAAACCCTGGCCAATTGCCGTTGGATGAACTCCATCAAGGCTAAACAATCCGCCCGACATGATCTTAGCTTTTTTGGTAACGCCGTAATACCGTGTATCAACCCGTGGATAAACAAAATCAAAGTACGACGGATATTCATAACACGGACTGTAATTATTTCTTTTTAATGCCATATCGCTCAGCGCAGAAGAAATATCCACCAGGAAAAACCTTTTCTTTCCAAGTTTTTCGTTGGCGGCTGCCACTGTTTCAATAATGATTTTGTTGTACTGACGTATACAGTTATCAATGTGCATGATCTGCATCGTATTTAAGTGCGGCATGCTTATATCGAAGCTTTCGGCATAAACAAAAAAAGGATAGTAGCGGCCATAAGAGTAACGGTGCTCAGTTGGCCTGGGCACTTCTTTTTCACCGGACGGAGCAGGATTTTTAGAATCAACACGCCACTCTTTTACCTTAACCATTTCCCTGTCTTCCGGCCCGCCTACAGATTTTGTGAGCGGCACAATTGTAACAATTGGTATGGTGGGAATAAATACTTTATAATCGGTACCATTGGGATTATTCTCCATTATATCAAGTACTTTGTTAAACATAAAATTGTACTCAACCCGAAAATCTTCAGGATGCCAAAGGTTCCAGCCGCTTCTTTTTTCATACGATATTTTATCTGGTGAAATATCTTTGTCTCCATCCTTAAAAGCGGTTCCATCCGGGGAGGTTTGGCTGATATTTAAATTAAGAATGGTGCCCAGGGCATTGTTAGCACCCAGCCACAAAACCAGGTTTTCCACTCCTTCTTTTTGATGATGATAATTGAGCCAGTCCAGTTGAGAAGGATCTTCAGGGCCTTGCTGTGACCCGGCTTCCAGCACAGTTAGCGCCGTCCGCAGCAATGACTTATCCACCATACCGAGTACGTTATCAACTTTGTTTTTTGATGATTCAATATGGTCACGGCAAAGGCTTGGTTTTATCATCCAGGAAGCCGCCAGATCAAATCCTCGTACAGCAATATTGTTGAAAAAATTCTTTTGAGGTGGTACTAAATGGCTGCCTTCTCCCCTTTCATAATAGTCTTCCACTTCATCTAAAAAAGCACTGATGATACTAAAGGCCATCGGCCATTCAAATACGCCGGAGATATCAGAGCCAAGCCGCTTTTCCAGCTTTCTGAAAAGCAGTTCCAGGTTTAACGGATGGCCGCCCTTTGGCCATGTTGGATAATTATATTTTTTTACATTCAAAATATTAGCCAGCAGGGTTGAATAGCACTGATCAGTTCTTGCTGCAGCAAGTGACATGAAGCCTTGTGAAATGCTGTCGCCGATGGTAAATAATTTCATAGTATTTGATTATTGACGGTTATTGTATTGAAACAAAAACTATTACGTAACGATGGTTCCGTTTGCATTTACTGGCTGGGCTAAATCCCAGTTATTATTAGCAATGGCAGTTTTAAAAGTCTGCGTACGGTAAATGGTATTCCGCAGTACTTTCCTTGCATTGGTTGCCAGCCAATCATGTCTTGCATTTACATAGGCCTTTATCCAGGTCTGTTCATCGCCGCCATTTTTAGGCACAGCTTCGGCAAATCTTTCTCTTAAAAAACCGGGCACACCACCACTGTGAATATGACTGTCATAAATTACCAGCAAGCTTAACGCCATGGTAAACTTAAAACTCGTAAACCAGTTAAATGCAGGCTGGTAGTATAACTGATCAAAAAATTTGTCCTGCGTTTTTTTCATTATGTCGTCTTGCTTGCCTGCATCTTTCAATGCTTTTATCAAAACTTGATTTGTACACAAACTGGGTTGCTTACCAATTTTGGGGACAAAAGGTTTTATGGTGTCTGCAAAAAGGCCATTGCTGTCAACATACTGTTGTAACAAGATTTTTAAAATACCAAATTCTGTTGTTTGGCTCCGGCCATAAGTAATTTGTTTTATGGAATTTCCATCTGGTCCTTTTGGACCGTCTGCAAAAATTGTTACATCGGCGTAGTTGCCTTCAATGCTGCCGGTTTCAAATACATTTAGTATTTGAACAATTTTTGTTTTTTGTACTGCTGAGATTGCCATGATGAGTTTAATTTTTGGGGTGATTATTTTTTAAATCCGAAAATGAATACTGGTATGTCAACAGAGAGCCCGATGCTTAAGCGCCATACATCTGCTTTGTCCATCACATCATTAGCATCAGTTTTTATGCGCCTTAACTGGGGTGCATACTGGTAGCCAATTTTCAAAGCCAACGGACTCTCTTTAAAACCATAAACCACATGCAAACCAGGAGCAAAAATTTGGCCCAGCGTAATTTTATTTGGGATGTCCGATGAATCATTGTTCCACCTGTAGCTTAAGGCTGCTCCAATATCAACCATGCTAAAAAATAACCCCAGCGAAGCAGCCTTGCCAGAAGCCCCGGGTTTTAATGACCAGTTTAAAGCCAGGCCGACAGGAGCCGTAACACCAAAAGCTTTATCCTTAAGTTTACCTGCTTCAACTTGTTTGTTTCTTTCCAGGCCTGCATAAATGCCAGGATAAGATGAAAGAGAGAATGAACTTTTTGCAGTTCTCACCACCCTGTAAGAATGCGGCGGCGCAGCATTTTTATCGATGATGGCCCTTACGTCTTCAGCTGTTTTGGCAACAGCAACATCACTGATAAACTTTGTTATTTCTGTTATTTGTGAAAACAGGTTTGAGGTGTTGTCTGTTTTTAAAAACTCGCTAATAATGGCCAGGCTGTTAATTGCCACACTGCCAATACCGTTGCTGCTGGTATCTCTCAGGGATTTTGCAATGCCAACCGCATTGGTAATTATCTTATTCCATTTTTGGTATTCAGCCGGATATTTTTGATCAATACCTGTAAGTACAGCAGTGGTACTCACCAGGTCAAGGATAGCATCAGCATTTTCAATATAAACATCTACTGCTGTTGCTTTTTTAATTTCTTCGGCTGCCGAAGTAAATTCTTTGATCCTTGCATCAAGGGTTTTAGCAACTGTAAGCACATCAAATAATTTATCAGTTGCAAAAGATGTTGAAAGAAAAATAGTCAGCAAATTCCGTTTGCCGGTAACTGTTGTATCTGTAAACAGCGGCTCGTATTTTTCATATAATAAACCAAGGAAAAGATTGATAAAATCTTTGTTTACGAGGTTTATATTTTCTTTTTTTATCCAGCCCGACTCAGCGGTTGTATCTCTCAGATTGTCTGAGAACATGCTAAGTGCTGATATTAAATAACCGGATCTTGTGGGCGTTAAATAATCTCTTGAATAACCAATGCTGTTGTTGATGCGGTGCAGAATATCCGCCGGATGATACCCTTTTGCAGAAAGATCGGCGAACTGGTAAGCAAACATGAAACTAATGAACCCATCGTTGTCTCTTAAATGCTTGTATTTTTCTTCTGAGTAAACAAGATTGATGAGATTTGGTGCCATAGCAGCCAGGTCTTCTGCAAATGCAGCTTTATAAACGGGCCCCATGCTGGGTATGGCAAACACATCATTATTGGTAAATACCCCGAATGTTTTGGGTAATAAATATTGGAGCTCTACATAATGCTGCAGGGTATCTTTAAGCCGGGAGATGTAAGCTACCGTTAACTCTTCTTTTATTCTCCCTTTTAAAAAATCTGCAAAAGCCTGTACGTATTTGGTAACATCAATGCCGGAGGCGGAACCGAGAATACTGCTTACAAGAGTTGTAGCATTGCTTTGAGCGCCAGCTTCATTTTTGTAAGGAGTAAGGCTGCCAATACCTTTTGTATTTTTAAGAAAGGTATCTGCCTGGTTTGAGAAAGTATTTATCTTTTTAAAAAAGGGATTTACCACAAGATCTTTTAAAGCGCCATAACGCTTTTCCGAATACTGGTGAATAATATTTAGAATGAGTGTGTCTTTGTCAGGAGCATTTGCCTCTAATTGCTTGTAGATAACATCGGCGTCCCAAAAAGCAATCCCTGTAAACCGGTCTCCCATTGGTTCATCACTACTTTGTGGGCTTGCATCCTTCTTAATTGTTGTACTCTTATTTGCTATTGGGAATTTGGCAATACCATTGCTTTTTTTTATCACGAGATTAACCGGAAAAAAGTCATTACCGACAGAGGACAAATCGAAAGTTAGCCTGCCATTTTCAAATTTTTTGAACCTGGCTTCAATAGTTTTGTTTTCGCTTCCGGCTTCAATATCATAATTTTTTACAGCCGCCGGTTTTACTGAATCAATGATAAATTTTTTGTCTTTGGTTACTGCAAGTGAAGCATTTCTCACCGTGGCGGTGTTGTAAATACCTTGTGCAGAAACGAAAACTGTCATGATTATAAACAGCACAGTAACAGATAGTTTCGGTAACATGATTATGCAATTTTAATATTTAAGAAATCAAGAATTCTTTTGATGGGGATGATGTAAGTGCTCTTGTTATCTGCGCCCACAAGTATGCCGATGATGGCATTTCCAATAAGTACCGGGCTGCCTGAATCGCCAGGATTGCTGCAGCGTTCCAGTTCTATTAAATTAATTATCTTCTTTCTTATTGCGCCATTATTGTACTTAAATACCTGGCTTGAGTTTACTGATACAACGGTACTGCTTTGTTCTCCGCTCCTTGCTCCATACATTTTTACAGCTGCATCTTTAAAGGTTTTATCATTAAAAATATCAAGCGGAGTTTTTATAGAAACCTGTGGGGAAACTGTGTTGGTTGCCAGGTCATCACTGTTCAGTAATGAAAGGGATACATCATATAAAACGTTGAGCACGCCTTCAGACATGCCACCGATGGCCGTTTCGTTTTTAAGGTCGGAAAAATTTTGTGCCACAAGAATTTGCCTGTGGTCAATATCTCCGTCTGTAAAAAGATTGTAAGAAAATTTATTTTGCCTCAGCAAATCGTTGCAGGCAACATGATAATTCGTGAGCAGGAAATGATCAGTTTCATCATCTTCGGTACGAAAAACTTTCACGCCGACTGAGCCCCAGTCGTTTAGCGAATTTATTCTCGACAGGCTGTCGCCCGGCCGGGCAAGCTGGGCATCTGCAATATCTGCCTGAACAACATCCGTCATAATTGCAAAGCCACGGTAGTGCAATACAGTTGGTATAAGTTCATTACCCGGTACATCAGCTATTTTTTCTATCACCTGGAACACTAGTGTATCATCATGAGCCGTTGCATTTGCATCAATATATTTATCGCCGATTCTAATGCCAGATAAGTTGGCAAGCCTTGCAGAATAATACTCCCAATAGTAATCCTTAGCTTCTGCAAGGAGCGCCATCCTGTCTTTTTCATTGAGCAAATCCGGGTTAAGTGCATCATAATTAAAATCAATTTCCTCTACTCCCCCACTCCAGTAAAAACAATCATCAGCTTTGTTTTTATACCAGATGCTGTTGCCGTCAAGTCTTGTTCCAACAAGTACAGCTGTAACTTCAATGCTATCTCCGGGACTTCGGTAAAACTGGCAGGCAGCCTCCGTAGATGCTTCGCCGATACGGGCATTCAGGTATTTGTTCACTGTCAGTTTCATCCTACCCTTTTTACTGGTGAAGAGGCCGGTGTAGTTCCGCTACTGTTGTTGTTGCTGTCGTCCTCTTTAGGCTTATTGCTGCTACGCAACGCTACTAATTTGTTCAGCAGATCGAACCAAAACGGAGCACCCATGGAAATAGCAAGGGCTGTTAAAATCCACCCCGCCCACCGGTTGTTTTTATTTTGATAAGGGTTGCCACCGCATTGGAATTTTGCATTGTAATATTGAATGCTGTCTGTCAGCTGTTTTTGCAGCTGTTTGTCTATGCCTGCATTTGCCTCCAGTTTTTGCTGAAGAATCTTGCAGGGTTTACAACTGTCTTTATCGGGCCAGCCGAGGGATGCAATATTGCCAGCCTTATCAATATCAGACTGAATTGATTTTTGTGCCGCCGCCAATGCACTGTCTGGCAACGCAACGTACACAGTCGTTGTGTCCCTGATAAGTTTATCGGATGTCCCGGCAATTGTTGTGGTATCTAAGTTAGCCGTCGTCTTTATCTTATTAACCTCTTTTGTAAGTGAATCATATTTAGGTATGGATGCAATTGCAAGCTGCACCAGGTCTTCTCTCGCCTTTTTATCTTTCGATAATAAATTATAAATAGCAATGCTGTCAACATTAAAATTATAAGCGATAACAAGGCCTATAAGAAATAACATCAGCCTGTTCTGGCGGGTGTACCAACCGGTAGCCCTGTCCATTGTATCGTTGAACCATTTTTCCAGGCTGGTTTTAAAACGATCAATATCATTATTGGAATCAATGAACAATTTTTGCAGTTGAAGCAAAGTTTCATTGTCAATCTTATTAAGATCGCCGGAAATGTTTTGAAACCGCTTACTTACAAATAAGGCATCTTTTATTAGGTTCATTTGCGGCATGGTTCCATCGTACATATTGCCTCTCAGCAAGTAAAGTACAGTTGTTGAAAAATTACCACATTCCAGGTAACTCGGTTTACTGTTCCAGGTGCTTTCAGCCAGGTATTTTATGGATGGATAATCAAAAAAAGCCTTGGTAAAACAACTTTTTGAACCCTTGCCGGGTGCGAAAAAACGTATTGCTGCTTTTCTTATTTCATAGGCGGCATTTATAAGGGTATAACCAGATTCTTTTTTATCATCTTCCAGCATTCGCCTGATGCCTTTTTGCAGCATCCTTGCCCTCAGGTGAAACCACCTTGCCAGCACTTCCTGTAAAATACTTGCCAACAGGCTGTACAGTAAAAAAATAAATACAAGCCCGATAAATACATCCAGCACTACACTGTTAAACATAGCAATCAAGTTAAAAAAGCCTACTCGATGATCCTGTTTTCGGCTAACCAGGAGTAATTACAGGGACCGGATAATTCAACACAAATATTTAAAAATTCCGTTGTGAAAACAAGCATTAAAACATCTTTTTTACAAGAGAATAATCCCTGTTAACTGACAGGGAAAACCCTTTTTTTGTGGCGGTAGCAGGCATAACCTATTGTGTTTAAATAAGAACATCTTTAAGAAATGCTTAATGATATCCTGACATTGCAATAGCTCAGAAGCCGGAAGTGAGGAAGCAGCTATTAATCAAAGAATTTAGATAGAGCATCAAACATACAAATACTACCCGATATAAAAAATGATTTTCCCGCTATCTTTAAGCTGTTAATATTTTGCCGTCATTCTTATTGATCAGTATTCAAAAATTGTATTGACAGGTTTGAAAACTGAGCAAGAACCGGGTTTGCAACAATTAATTTGTCACTGAAATTTGCAGTACAAAATTTTTAAAAAATGACACACCAGGAAACAATCAACTACAACCGCATTGCAGCAGCTATTGATTACATTCAGCAGCATTTTAAAGAGCAGCCGGGGCTGGATGAAATTGCGGAAAATATCCACATGAGCCCGTTCCATTTTCAAAGGTTGTTTACAGAATGGGCCGGCACAAGCCCTAAGAAATTTTTACAATACATAAGTATTGAACACGCTAAAAAATTACTCATTCAAAGCAAAGCGTCTGTACCTGATGCTGCTTACGAGACCGGCCTTTCCGGCACCGGCAGACTGCATGATCTGTTTATAAATATTGAAGGTATGACGCCGGCAGAGTACAGGGATGGTGGTAAGAATCTTTCGATCAATTACAGTTTTGCAGAAAGCCCGTTTGGCGATTTGCTGGTTGCCTCAACCAAAAAAGGAATTTGCCACATGGCTTTTATAAATAGCAGGGACAATGCTTTTGCAGATTTACAGGCGCAATTTCCAAACGCTTCAATAACACAAATGGCAGATCTTGTGCAGCAGAATGCCTTGTACATTTTTTCTCATGATATTACAAAACTCAACAAGATAAAACTGCATTTGAAAGGAACAGATTTCCAGTTAAAAGTATGGCAGACATTGTTAAAAATCCCGATGGGGCAGCTAAGTTCCTACGGCAATATTGCTGCGGAAATTGAAAGCCCCGGCGCTTCAAGAGCAGTGGGTTCGGCAGTTGGAAGTAACCCGGTTGCGTTTTTAATTCCCTGCCACAGGGTTATACAAGCCAGTGGAATTTTTGGTGGCTACATGTGGGGCAGCACCCGGAAAAAGGCAATCATCGGCTGGGAAGCCGCAAGAACAAATCTGCCAATTGCAGGTTAATGCAATGTTTAAAAAATTGCCAATGCTTTTACATAATGAAATTAAGCCTTTAGCGCTGAGACGTTTGATCAGGCAGCAAAAGATTACTTTTGGAGGCAATGCAAAACTAAAGATTTACGGGAGGCTGAATTGTTCATCAGGCAAGCGCATGCTTAAACAAAACCGGGTATTTTTTGTAAACGAAAACGAGGCGCTGGAGTATAATTTTCGTCCCTGTGGCAACTGTATGAAAGCCGCTTACCAAACCTATAAAAATGGACTTGTTTAATAATGCCCCTGCGGAAAATATAAACCTGCTGCCAAAAGATGGTACAGTATTCTATCATGGAAAAATAATGTCTTCCACCCAGGCAAATCACTACTTAGAATATTTGATGGATTCAATTGACTGGAAAAATGATGAAGCCATTATTTTTGGAAAGAAGATAATCACCAAACGTAAAGTAGCCTGGTACGGCGACAAAACATTTGAATACACTTACAGCAAAAGCACCAAAACCGCCTTACCATGGACAAGCGAATTGCTGGCCATAAAAATCCTCGCAGAAAATACGAGTGGCGAAAATTATAACTCCTGCCTTTTAAATCTTTACCATAATGGCGATGAAGGCATGGCCTGGCACAGCGATGCAGAAACGGCATTAAAGAAAAACGGTGCCATCGCTTCATTAAGTTTTGGTGCCGAACGCAGATTTCTGTTCAGGCATAAGCAAACCAAAGAAACGGTTGCAGTAAATTTAGAACACGGCAGCCTGCTGGTAATGAAAGATGAAACGCAAACCCACTGGTTGCACAGGTTACCCACCACCAGGTCCATACAACGGCCAAGAATCAACTTAACTTTCAGAACTGTTATTGACTGATATGAAAACCATCATCGTATATCTTAAAATCTACACAAAAACTTACCCGGCGCAGGTTTGTCATCTTGCAAATAAGTAATACCTTTCAACGGCGATTGCAACACTCATTTTACATTATAAACAAATCAACATGAAACTGTCAAGAAGAAAATTTTTAGTCAGTGGTTCCCTTGCTGCGGCAGGAACCATGCTGTTGCGAAACAATATCTTTTCACAATCAACTACGGCAGCCACCATCCTTGGGGTACAGCTTTATTGTGTAAGAGATGAAATGAAAAAAGATCCGCTGGATACCTTGAAAAGACTGACCGCCATAGGCTTTAAAAATGTAGAACATGCAAACTATGTAAACAGGAAATTTTATGGTTATTCGGCAACTGAATTCAAAAAAATACTGGATGACATGGGCCTGAATATGCCAAGTGGTCACACAGTAATGCTGAATCAACACTGGGATGCCACCGCCAAAGATTTTTCTGACAGTTGGAAACAAACTGTTGAAGATGCAGCCATTGCTGGACAGCGTTATGTTATAAGCCCATGGCTCGATGAAAAATTGAGAAAAGACATTGATGGGCTTAAAGCATTTATGGATGTGTTCAACAAATCTGGTGAACTCTGTAAAAAATCTGGTTTAAAATATGGCTACCACAACCATGATTTTGAGTTTAAGAATTCCCTTGACGGAAAATTGGTTTACGACCTTATTTTGGAATTTACAGACCCTGCATTGGTGGTGCAGCAAATTGATATTGGCAATATGTACGGTGCAGGAGGAAGAGCCCTTGACATTTTGAAAAAACATCCCGGCAGGTTTGAAAGCATGCATGTAAAAGATGAAATACATGTGCCCGGTAAAGGCGAAATGCATGATGATTATGAAAGCACCATTTTAGGCAAAGGGATTGTACCGGTAAAAGAAATTGTAAACAGTTTCAAAGCCAAAGGAGGCACCACCGAGTTTATAATTGAGCAGGAATCTTACCAGGGCAAAACACCACTGGAGTGCATGGAGGAAGATTTTAAGATAATGAAGGGCTGGGGTTATTGAGAATCAAACTCAACTATTTTTATTAAAAACTGAACGTTTTCAAAGCATTAAATAAATGCTTTGAAAACGTTTTTTATTTGCAGCCGCCCCTACTCCACTGTGCAGTCAACTTTTACCATTTTGGCACCAGTTACAAATTCAATTTTCTTCAAGCTTTTAAAAACCAGTTTGCCATCTTTTTCTTCCATAGATCCGTAACCTTCAGTTGCGGTGCTGTCCTTTACCAGGAACACAACCTGTCGCACCGATTTTTTTCCTTCCGAAGTGAAAGTGTAATCCGCCAGCAGTGTATCGCCGGACAGCGTTCCATCTATAGTGCCGGTATTGCTGTCTTTTGCATGAAATTTATAAACGAGGCTGCCGGTAACAACATTGGGAAATTTCTCGAGTTTTAACTTAAAACTATCCTTACCGGTTACGGCTGCATAACATGCAGTGTTAGGTATCATTACATGCATTGTGGCTGTTGTATCGGAAGCTGTTACTGTTGGCACATCTTCAGTAGTTTTTTTGGGCTCGTTGTTGCAGGAAAAGAGAGCAACAGAAATACAGGTAACAGCGAAGAGAATTGAATACTCCATAAAATTGGGGTTTGTGTTCAAAATTTAACCTAAGATAGTTTATTGTCAATTGTGTTTTGATAAAGGGTAATTACACCTGCTAAATTTTTATCAACTTGATAAAGTGTCAATCTTTTTCCCGGTTTATTTATAAGTCTGCAATAACCTTCCTAAATTCAAACTCCTTGCCGAAGCTTCAAAAATTTCCCGGTAGGTGCCAGCCATCTCGTACAACTCTTCATGAGTGCCATTCTCCACCACTTCGCCTTTTTTCATTACATAGATCATGTCTGAATCGATGATTTGTGATAAGGAATGGGAAATAATCACAACGGTGCGGTTTGCTTTAATGGCATCTAAACTATTTTTTATCTGCTCAGTTGCAATCGCATCAAGACTTGCCGTTGGCTCATCCAAAAAAATAACCGGTGGATCTTTCAGGAAAAGCCTGGCAATGGCAATCCTTTGCTGCTGGCCGCCGCTCAGCATTTGTGCATCCGTTTGGTACTGATGCGGCAGTTCCATTATCTGTGTATCCAGGTAAGCTTTTTTAGCCGCATCCATCACCTGTTCAACAGAAGCCTGCATATCGCCATAACGAATATTTTCTTCAATGCTGCCTTTAAAAATGTGGTTCTTCTGCAATACCAGTCCAATCTCTTTTCGCAGAGAAGTATTGTCGTATTGCGAAAGATCGGTTCCATCCAATTTTATTGACCCATTATCTGGTGCATAAAATTTGCACAACAAATTGATCACAGTACTTTTACCGGCGCCACTTAAACCAACAAGCGCCGTGGTTTTTCCACGTTCCAAAACCATACTCACATGGTGCAGTGCTTTGGTTCCGTTGGGATAGGTGAAATTCACTTTGTCCAATACAAACCTGCCTTTAATATCATCCACCTGTATGTTGCCGGAAAGTTCTGTTTCAGCATCGTCTTCTAAAATATCAAAATAGCCTTCTGCGTAAATAAAAGCGTCGTTCATCTCATCATAAATGCGGTGCAACTGGCGGATAGGCGCACTCACATTAACGAACAGCATAATGTGCAGCATAATTGCACCAATACTCATTTGCCTGTTCAGTACCAGGTAAACAGTTAAAATAATAATCAGCACCACACCAATTTGCTCTAAAAAACTCTTAATACCATCATACAAAAAATTGGTCCGCCGGGTAACCAGCTGGCTGTTCATCAGCTTCTGCTGAATATCATACTGTTTTTTGCTTTCGTATTTTTCTCTTACAAAACTTTTAATAACAGTGATGGAATTTATGATGTTGAGCAGGCCATTGGTTTTCTCCTCTCTCAAATTCCTGAGTTGCCGCCTTACGCCCTGCAGCTTTTGAGCCTGTTTCATGCTCACCCAAAAATACACGGGCACAATCACCGTCGCCACAAGGCCAACATACACATTGGCCATGTACATAATCACCAGCGCAATGATGGCGTTGGAGAACAATGGCAGTATGTCAATAAAAAAATTCTGTACCAGTTTGGTAAGGCTTTCAATCCCCCTGTCAATACGGGTTTGCAGCTTACCGGATTGGTGTTGGTCCTCGCCATAAAAAGCCATGCGATAGGTAAGCACTTTTTCAATTACTACCTGGCTCAGTTCACTGCTTACATTAATGCGGATCTTTTCGCCATAAAACTTTTGACCATACTGTATAAAAATATTGACCAGTTCTTTGGTAAATAAAATCACAGAAATAATCAGCAACAAATTGGCACCGTGTTGCAATGGTTGGGGCTCTTTCAATAATTTCTCCACTTCATCAACAGTAAACTTTAACAAAACGGGGTTTACCTGTGCCACAAATGCACCAACAAAAGTAAGTGCCAGCGTGCCATAGATCATTACCCTGTAATCACGGATAAATGGCTGCAACTGTTTATAAATGCTGAACAAATTCAATGTGCGCTGAAAGGGTTTTGCCATACAGTAAAGTTGAGTAAAACGTTTTAAAGATCAGTTTGTTTTTAATTTGATTACTGTGTGCATCAGAAAGATAAAACCAGGCCAAAAATTAAACCTGCAATCAACCATTTATAAATTGCTGCCGATATTGATAAATGATTAGATTTGAAGCAACATT
The DNA here is from genome assembly GCA_965247025.1 of Ferruginibacter sp. Lineage (GTDB taxonomy): Bacteria > Bacteroidota > Bacteroidia > Chitinophagales > Chitinophagaceae > Ferruginibacter. The sequence continues at coordinate 848,514 of OZ252000.1, forward strand.
TATTTGTGAACAACGTGTTTGATTGCTTCTAATAAAACACCATTAAAACGAATGCTGCCGCATGAGCACCCTCCTTATTTCAGTACTTGTAATTGCAGCGGTTGTTGCCATTATTTTACTCACTTCCAAATGGAAGCTCAATGCCTTTATTTCACTTTTTATTGTTTCGCTGTTGCTGGCGCTGGCAGTACTGCCAGCCAAAAATATATTGCAGATAATGAAAGATGGTTTTGGAAACACCATGGGCGCCACTGGCTTTCTTATCATTTTTGGGACAGTGATCGCCATCATTTTAGATACTACCGGAGCTGCTGTTACCCTGGCCCGTTATGTTATTTCAAAAACTGGCGAAAAGCATGCTGTGGCTGCACTTGCCATTACCGGCTTTATTGCGGGTATGTCAATTTTCTGCGATTCAGGTTTTATCATCCTCAGCGGGTTGGCCCGTTCTTTTAGTGCTAAAACCAAAACTTCCATGGCGCTGATTGCAGGTGTGCTTGGTTGCAGCCTGCTGAGTGTGCACTGTCTTATTCCTACTCATCCCGGTGCGCTGGCTGCTGCCGGGATACTCAATGCTAACATCGGTCACCTTGTGTTGCTTGGTACATTGTTCGCTTTACCGGGAGCGTTGGTAGCTTACTGGTGGGTGCATAAAATCACCGTCAATAAAAACTATCCGCCGGCAGCAGAAAGCAATCTTTCTCAACCGCAAACCGCCGAAATAAAATATCCTTCCGTGTTACTTTCTTTTCTGCCTGTTGTAATGCCGTTGCTGTTAATTGCTGTTGGCTCATTGCTACAAATATTAAAACTGAACCCGGAAAACCTTATCGCAAACAGTTTAATCTTTGCAGGTCAGCCAGTAATGGCGTTGCTGATCGGCGTATTGTTTGCCCTTTTATTGCTGCGGCAAAAAAGCATGTCAATTATCAACAGTGTTACGGAAGCTGCCATAGAAAAAGCCGGGCCTGTTCTTATTGTAATTGCAGCTGGTGGCATGTTTGGTGGCATCATAAAAGAAACAGGTATTGGTGCGGTGGCCGGGGATAAACTCGGTAGTATGCACCTCGGTTTGGTGGTCCCATTTCTTATTGCAGTGCTGCTAAAAACGGCACAAGGTTCTTCAACAGTTGCCATTATTACTGCCGCTTCCATTGTTGCTCCAATGCTGCCTTCGCTGGGGCTGGATACAGAAAACGGCAAACTATTTACATTGCTTGCTATGGGTGCAGGCTCCATGGTAATTTCCCATGCCAACGACGCCTACTTTTGGGTGATTACCAAATTTGCCGGGCTGCATGCCGATGTTACCCTCCGGGTTTATTCCACCGCCACGGCACTCATGGGTATTACCGTTTTTATTTTTGTATGGATAGCAGGGAGGATTTTTATTTGAGGTTTAAATTTTCGAAATGCATTTTGAGACCAGCAGTGGTTCTTTGGTCAGCATCGTTGTGTCACTCACTTTTACTGTTTTTTCTTTACTGAGCTTTTACCGGCATAATCTGCAAAATTTCATCTCCCCAATTCCCCTACTATCCCCACCACCAGCATGGCGGCATTTTTAGCAGCCACTTCATAAAAGGCTTTAATGTCAGTGGCGGCTTTACTATTGGCTTTATCACTCAGGCTGCGGATAATAAGGAAAGGTATATTTTGCTGGTAACAAGTTTGAGCGATAGCGGCACCTTCCATCTCCGTGGCGGTAGCATGCAGATCATTTAGTAGCCGGTGCGTTTGAGTTTCTCCTGCAACAAATACATCGCCGGTAACCACAATTCCTTTTTTTATCTGAGGCACAAAAACACCTTCTTCCCTGGTAACTTTTTCAAGCGTAAGTTTTTTGGTAGCAACGATTGCCTTATTTATAAGAGTTGTGTCGCAGGCAAAATACACTGGATTAGGTTGCATGGTGGCCGGGTTACGGGTGGGATTATAACGCATGCCACTATCGGTAATCATACCATAATCATGATAGGCAACCTGGGTAGCAATCACAATATCTCCCGGTGACAACGTAGTATCAATTCCTCCGGCAATACCGGAGAAAATAATTTGTTCGGGTTTAAAATAAGCAATCATCAATGTGGTGGTAATAGCGGCATTTACTTTACCAACGCCTGTTTGGGCCAGCACAACGAAGCGGCCATTCAGCAGGCCTTTTGTAAAACGAATATGCTGAATAATAGTATCCGATTTTTGAGTGAGCTGTTGCTGTAATAACACCAGCTCCGGAGGAAAGGCGCCCAGCAAACCTGTTAGTTTTTGGGCATGTAGGATGACTGATGCAAAGCAAAAGGCGATTGGTATAAAAAGATTTTTTATTAGCATATTATTGTATTTATTAATTTTCATTGCTCAATGTGAGGTACAAACAACGACTAAAATTTTCATTGATAATTGCCCGCCCGGATGAAATGTACCGGCGGGTCTTTTGAACACTGAATATCAAGTATTTGTATTCCGGCCTCAAACAATAAGCGCTGCCACTGCAAACAAATCAATAACCCACAGCGCCGGGCTCACCTGTTTTATTTTTCCTGCTGCCACCTGCAAAACCGTCCAGCTTAAAAAGCCCCAGATGATGCCCTGCGTAATTGAATAAGTAAAAGGAATCAGCACCATAGAAGTAAATGCAGGGATGGCTTCTTCCATCTGCATCCAGTTGATTTTTGTAACTGGCCGAATCATAAAAACTCCCACCAGCACCAGCGCCGGAGCTGTAGCAATAGCAGGCACTGCACTAATGAGCGGCGATAAAAACAGGAATGGCAAAAACAGCACCGCAGCGGTAATAGCGGTAAGTCCGGTTTGGCCGCCCTGCTCAATACCCACGGCAGATTCTATATAAGCCGTACCCGGACTGCTGCCCAGCAAACCTGCGATGGTGGTGGAAAATGCATCCACCAGCAATGATCTTTTAATATTGCGGGGCTCGCCATTTTCATCGGTTAATCCCGCCGCCTCTGCAAGGCCGACAAACGTGGAAAGACTGTCAAACATATCTGTAAATACAAATGCAAATATTACCGGCACCATACTCCACTGCAACGAATGCAGCAGATCGAGTTTAAAAAGCAGGCTAAAATCCGGCATGGAAATAATTCCGTTTACGGTAATAACCGGTACTTGCCCTCCCCACCACCGGCCAATGGGCCAGGCCAGCAAACTGGTTAAAACAATACCGGCGAGGATGGCACCCTTTACTTTTTTAATAACAAAAATCGCTGTTACAGCAAGGCCTGCAACAAAAGTGAGCACAGGTGCATTGAGCCTGCCTATGCCAATAATTGTGGCGGGGTTAGCAGTAATAAATTTTGCATTAGCCAGCCCGATCAGTGTGATGAACAAACCGATACCGGCAGCGATGGCGTACCGTAATGTTTTTGGTATGGCCTGCACAATGTATGTCCGGATATTAAAAATTGACAAAAGCAAAAACACAATGCCTGACCAAAAAACTGCACCCAGCGCCACCTGGTAGGATATTTTGAGTGTTAGAACCGCAGTAAAAGTAAAGAAGGCATTCAACCCCATACCCGGTGCCACCAATATTGGATTGCCGGCATACAGGCCCATGGCAAGGCTGCTAAAAAAACATACCAGCACCGTTGCTGTTAGTACCGCCGGGAACGACATGCCTGCCTGGCTAAGTATGGAAGGATTGACAACAATAATATAGGCCGTTGCTAAAAAAGAAGAAATGCCCGCCAGTATTTCTGTAGTGATGGTTTGCTTGTTTTTTGGAAAGGCAGAATGCATGGTTATTGGTTTGTTCAAAGATGAAGAGTGCAGGTAAGTACGTGAAACAAATGAAGTTATTTATGTGGCAGTTACATTTAAAGCCCAGAGCCAGCTAATCTGCGATGTTAATCCCACCAAAAATAAAGTCGCTTTGTTCGTTTCATTTCTGCTGCCAGCGTCTTGATTGTACCTGTGCCCTGGTCAACTATATCAGGGCAAACTTTATACGCTTCTTCAGCAAGCTGCATCCAATCTTTTGGTTCATTATGAATGATAAATTCACACCAATCTCCTGATGCTGCTATAATCTCCAGCGAATATTTCCTGTCCAGTTTTTTGATAATGGAAATCAGGCTGTCATTTGTAATATCATAGTTTATCCCATCAGTCCCCACTTGCTTTAGGATGGTTAGTTTATCGGTGGTATTAAGAATTGCAATTTTGTCAAGATCTTTACCGGCAATTTCAAGTATAAATATGCTGTAACCCTTTTTTTTGAATTTATCTTTAAGTGAAAATACTAAGTCGTAAGATTTTGAATTTATTTCATCAAAAACCAGCCCTTTTAAAAAGATTGAATCAGATTCAATTGCTGCATCCTTTTCTATAAACTTTCCTAAAGAATAGTGAAAGGGTTCTATTTTGTTTTTATTGTAAAACCTGATACCCTGAATAATTGATGTATCAAAATGTAAGCTGTCACAAACCTGCCGCTCATTTTCTGTTAAATTATAGCCCGTAGAAGCGGACTGAGAGTTACAACTTTGTGCAGCTATAAAAACAACCGATAAAAGATGTAAGCTGAGCCTTTTTCTCATTCGGTTTTATTTCTGTTTAAACAAGTAATTCCAAACATTTAGTGTGTTATGTCTACCAGTTTCGCCGGATCATGCTTGTGTTTGAACATAACAGCAAACAGAATTGCTACCACAAGTGAGTACAATGCAAAAGCCGTCCAGATGCCATTCCAGTTTTTACTTTTATCAGCATTGGTATAATAAGCATCAATTACAAGTCCGCTTACAGAACTGCCAATGAGTGCGCCAAAGCCATTTGTCATCATCATAAAAAGCCCCTGGGCACTTGCCCTGATGCCTGGTGCTGTTTGAGTTTCCACATACAGTGAACCGGAAATATTGAAAAAATCGAAGGCCATACCGTAAATGATACAAGAAAGGATGATCATCCACAATCCATCGGCCGGGTTGCCGTAAGCAAACAATCCAAATCTCAGTACCCATGCCACCATACTGAATATCATCACGCTTTTAATACCAAAGCGTTTTAAAAAGAACGGAATGGTAAGGATGAAAAGCGTTTCAGATATCTGCGAAATAGACATGATGATTGCCGGGTATTTTACAGCGATGGTTTCTTTGTAGGCAGCCACATTTGCGAAGTCATGCAAAAAGGTATCGCCATAGGCATTGGTCAATTGCAGCGCCGCCCCAAGTAATAAGGAGAAAATAAAAAAGATCGCCATGTTCTTATCCTTCAGCAATTTAAAAGAGCTAAGGCCAAGGGAATCTGACAATGATTTATTTTGAACCGTTACATTTTGCGGCGGACATTTTGGTAAGGTAAATGCATAAATACCCAGTAAAAGTGAGGCTGCGGAAGCAACATAAAATTGATTGGGCGATGTTTCAAAATGCAGCAGGCTCACCGTCCACAATGCAGCAATAAAGCCAACTGTACCCCAAACCCTTATTGGCGGATAAACAGTTACAATATCAAGATTCCGATTTTTGAGGGAGGTGTACCCCACTGTTATAGCCAGTGCAATCGTCGGCATGTAAAATATCATTGCCAGCAAAATCACCAAGAAGAAAGTTTCAGGATTGTCAACCATCGGAATGGTAAACAATACAATTGCACCGGCAATGTGAAAAAAGCCGTAAAGCTTTTCGGCGTTAATATATTTATCAGCTAAAATTCCGGCAATGGAAGGCATAAAGATTGAGGCAATACCCATGGTTGAAAATATGGCGCCGAATTTTGCGCCAGACCATTGTTTGTATTGAAACCAATAAGCGCCAATTGTGATCAACCAGGATCCCCAAATAAAAAACTGCAAAAAATTCAATAGGATTAGCCGGTACTTTAAATTCATCATTGTGGTTAGTTGGTTTAACGTTAGTTTAAATTGGTTTTAATAAATGCCTGGGGGATGGCAATAAATAGCAAAAAACGAAATTGGAAGATATACAAAAAACGCAAACCAAATTTTCTATTTTGAATTCAAACCCTTGCAGGATGAGTTTGAGGCAGCTTAGGCAGCGATCATTAAGCCGGATATTGAGTTTTATAAAATTTTAAAATCCACTCAATCGGCTGTATATTTGAAGACTTTTCAAAAAATTGACTGCTGCGTTTTTTTGATAGTTAAAGTCAGTTGGGGCTATTTTTTATAACTGCTAAAAAAATGATTTTATCCCTGTTGCCTGATAATTTTTTACAAAGCTTTTATGCCACCACTTAACAGGTGATTTATAATTGCTTTTTTAAATTGACAATGAAAATAAACTGCCTGAACATGCTGAAACTCCCGACTGTTTTTCTTCAACTGCATACCATGTATTTTAAGTTTACCTTAGTGCTGCTGAGTGTTTTGATGCTGACCAGTGCCAGTGCCCAGAAAAAAAATCCCGCTAAAAAAGCTTTAATCCGCTGTGGTACAATGGAAGCTGTTGCAAATGACATGAAGAACGATCCTGCATTAAGGGAGCGGATGCGCCAGGGAGAAATTGATTACCAGCAATCCTTGTTGTACAAACCCGCCCCTGGTACTGCTGCCAGGCCGCTTGATTTGCCCGGCCCGGTTGAAATACCGGTTGTTGTTCACATTGTTTTACCAAACCCCTGGATCGTTTCTGATGATGCAGTACAATTTTTTATAAACAGGCTTAATGAAGATTATGCAGGTATTAATGCCGACAGTGCGAATGGGGCTGCTTATTTTCCTGTAAGAGGCCACTCATTGTTAAGATTTACACTTGCCAAAAGGGATATAGCCGGAAATTTTACCACCGGCATCGTCAGGGTTTCCGGCACAACAGAAATACTGCAAACTAACCCTCAGCCAATAAAAAATTCAAATACGGCAACCGGTGGCTCTACCGGTTGGGATGTAACCAAATATTACAACATGTATGTTGGAGATGGTGGCACGGCAGGTCTGCTGGGTATTGCGCCAACCATCGGCCCCGGCACTGCAGCAGGCACCACAAATGCCGATGGTGTTTGTGTTGACTACAGGTCTTTTGCTGATCTCTGTTTTTCTTATCCTGAATATAATTTATCAAGAACTGCGGTGCATGAGATAGGCCACAATTTTGGCTTGTACCATCCTTTTGATAATGGTTGTGCTTCCAATGATTTTGCCCAGATTTTATCTGCAGGCTGTTCATTACCTGCCAATTTACTATCTCCTGCAGACGATATACCAAGTCAGAGCAACCCCACCAGCGGATGCCCTTCACCAGGTGCGGCAAGCGGTTGCTCTGCCATTCCAAGGATGTTTCAAAACTATATGGATTATACGGACGATGCCTGTTACTCCATGTTTACCGTCGGTGAGGTTAAACGTATGGAATGGGTGCTGGAACATTGCAGGCCCGGCTATCTTACAACACTCGGCGGTCAATATCCTGATAATATGCCTGCACTCGATGCAGCGGTTAACAGTATTGTTAGCCCCGGCGGTTTCGATTTCAACATAAGTAATTGCAGCCCTTTAACTTACCCGGCCCTTACCTGCCCCGGAGAATTTATTCCAAAACTGAGGATTACAAACGCAGGAACAAGCCGTTTAACTTCAATTACAGTAACAACAACGATTAATGGCGCAAACGCTACTACTCAAACTTATACAGTTGATATCGCCACAGGCAGATCGGCAGTGGTAGAGCTGGCTGCCCAAACAGCCGTCACAGGAGCCAACGCACTTACATTTTCTTTATCAAATCCAAATAATGGTACAGATGCCAATACAACGAATAACGACCTGACAGTAAATTTTACGGTTGCCGCTTCCCTCACTTTACCATATATAGAAAGTTTCCAGTCTTCAGTATTTCCCCCGGCTAATGGCTCGGATATAATTAATCCTGATGCGCCGGAAACCACGTGGGCCAGGACAACTGCAGCAGGAAGACCCGGTACATCTTCCATGTGGTTGAACTGTTTTGATTATGGCCCCGATGCCAACAATAAAGTTGGCCAACGGGATATTTATAGATTACCCGCAGTAAACACTTTTCCATTCGATTCCCTGGAACTGGCATTTAACGTGGCCTACCAGCCTTACCCGGATACCCATGACTCACTTAATATTGTCTATTCAAAAGACTGTGGTGTTACCTGGAACAGAACTTCTTACAGCAAAGGAGGTTCCTCTTTAAGTACGGTTCCCGGTTTTACAACCGAGGCATTTGAACCGGCAAATTCCCGGCAGTGGAGAACAGAAAAACTGATACTGAAAGATTTTTGTGCTGGTGATATAAAAAGCCTTGTTATTGGTTTTGAATCTGTAAATGATTACGGTAACAATATTTATGTTGACAGTATTAATGTGAAAGGCTTTAATTCTATTCCGGCAGATGCCTCACTGGACACGATTTTTCAGCCACTGCCAGCTATTTGTTCGCCTGGCTTAACACCAGTTGTTACAATTACTAACAGGGGCACAGACTCTTTAAAATCTGTAAAAATCACCTACAATATTGATGGTGGTTCAGCTGTGGTTTATAACTGGACAGGCAATCTTGCCAAATGCGGTACGGCCACCCTGCCGCTTGCTGCTGCAACAACAACTGTGGGATCGCACATCATTACCATTTATACATCTTTGCCCAATGGCGGCCCTGATCAAAATGGCGTAAATGACACGCTGGTAAAATCTTTTGCAGTGTTTAGCACCACACCAGTTGCTACCCCTGTTACAGAGGGTTTTGAAGAAAGCCAGTTTCCTGTAAGCAACTGGGGTGTTACCAATTTAAATGGCGGCACCACATGGGTGTCTTCGTCAAACTCAGCTAAAACCGGTGCCAAATCTATGATGATCAGTAACGGCAGCAGCGGTAATGCCAATGGCGCCATTGATTATTTTATAAGCCCTTTAATTGCTAACAGTCCGTCTTTTGATTCTTTATTTGTAGATTTTGATGTTGCATACAGGGCTGGTCCGCAATATCCCGGCTCAACGGTTTTTCCACTTGATACGCTTGAGGTGCTGGCAACTACTGATTGCGGAGCCACTTTTGTTTCCGTATGGAAAAAATTTGGTTACGAACTGCAGACGGTTAATGATCCAAACTATACGTATACCCCGGCTTTTGTACCAAAGCGAGCTGAAGAATGGAAATCGAACAGGGTTAACTTGTTGCCTTATTTAAACGGGGCTAACTTCCAGCTTTACTTTGCATCAAAAGGAAATAAGCAAAATAGTATCTGGCTTGATAACATCAATATTACAAGCCAAAAATTACCCCAGCGTTTAAAGGACCAGGGATATCTTATTTATCCAAATCCGTTCAACAGCACTTTCCTCATTCATCATTCTGCGGTTGAGCCACCGGTAGATCTTCAATCAGTGCAGGTTTTCAATTCTGCAGGCCAGCTGGTTTGGGATAAGAGTTACAACGGGAATGCTGCAAGGCAGATTACGGTTGACTTAAAACAATTAGCAAGCGGGCTGTACATTTTAAAGATGACCTACACCAATAAAACGATACTGGAAAAATTGGTTAAGCACTAACAGACAGTACGCTGACAAATTAATAAAACGGGTTGCCAACAAAAGGCAGACCGTTTTGTTTTTATAAATACAGTCATGTAAATGATTTACTGTAAACTGTCACGGATAAAACACATCAGCTTAACTTTGCAAAAAAAAATAAATGACCACTTCACCAGATACCCTTATCAACTTTACAACCGATAAAGATTTAAAGCAAATTGCCCAAAAAGTAAAAGATCAGCAGCGGATAACAGATGAAGAAGGCCTTCTTCTTTTTGAAAAAGGAAGCCTGCCATTTGTTGGTGCCCTGGCAAATTTTATCCGGATGCGGATGCATGGCGACACAACGTACTTTAACCGGAATTTTCATATTGAGCCTACCAATGTGTGCGTTTTCAGCTGCAAGTTTTGCTCTTACTCACAACTGTATGCCCACAAAGAAGATGGCTGGGAACTGAGTATTGAGCAGATGCTGGACATTGTAAAAACTTACGATGGTAAACCAATTACCGAGGTTCACATTGTGGGCGGTGTTCATCCAAAAATGAACATGGCTTATTTTATTGAGCTGATGCAAAAAATAAAAAATCACCGACCCTCTTTGCATGTAAAAGCTTTTACAGCGGTTGAACTTGATTATATGTTCCGCAAGGCAAAACTGACTGTGGAAGAAGGCATGAAACAGTTGAATGCAGCCGGCCTCGACAGCCTGCCCGGCGGTGGTGCAGAAATTTTTCATCCTGAAATAAGAGAGCAGATCGCAGCAGATAAAGTAGATGCAGCCGGCTGGCTAAAAATTCACGAAACAGCTCACCAGCTTGGCATGCATACCAATGCAACAATGCTTTATGGCCACATAGAAAAATATGAGCACCGCATTGATCACATGCGGAGATTAAGAGAATTGCAGGATAAGACCGGCGGCTTTAACACTTTTATTCCGCTCAAGTTTCGCAACCATGATAATGACATGAGTCATGTACCGGAATCTACCATTACAGAAGATATGCGCCTGTATGCAATTGCCAGGATCTACCTTGATAATTTCCCTCATTTAAAAGCCTACTGGCCAATGCTTGGGCGGGAGAATGCACAGCTAAGTTTATCATTTGGCGTAAATGATATTGACGGAACGATTGATGACAGTACAAAGATTTACAGCATGGCTGGCAGTGAGGAACAAACACCCACCATGAGTACGGCAGAGCTGGTAACACTGATAAAGCAGGTTAAACGCCGCCCCGTAGAAAGGGATACACTTTACAATGTGGTAAAGGATTACAGTATTGCTGAACTTACTGATGCAGATACAATCGCCCAATTGAACTAATCTTAATTTTGTTGATAATCATTTGCGCCCTGCGTAACTTTTAACGGTTGCAGGGCGCTTTCTTTTTATAGAATTGGAAAAATCCTTTTCCGTATTCTGTAAATCCATTTCCCGAAACGGCACTTTATTAATTGTTTGATTTACTTCTTTTGCTTTTTATTTTAAAGCATCAAAACAAGCACTTATGAGACAATATAAAAGGTTTATGAAAATTTTTACCACCATTCTTTTCCTGTCAATTTTTACCCAAATAACAACAGCGCAAACAGGTAGCATACAAGGCCGGGTTACCACAGCTGACGGCAAGGGTGCAGGCGATGTAACTGTAGTGCTGAAGGACAGCAAATTTGCAACCATGGCTAACAGTGAAGGTAACTTCATTTTTAAAAAAGTTCCGGTTGGCCCATACCTGATCGTAATTTCATTTACAGGTTTGAAGCCCGAAGAAAAGTCAGTAATTGTTTCGGCTGGTAAGGCAGCAGAAGTAAATATTCAATTGGCAGAAACTTTAAAAAGGTTAGATGAGGTGATCATCAACAGCCGTAAAACGCTTAATGAAAGAAAGGTATCTGCAGGCAAAATGGAGATCAGCAACATGGATCTTCCGCAAACGGTGGCAACCATCAGCAATGCTGTAATCAGCGACCAGCAGGCGATTCGTGTGGGTGATGTAATTAAAAATGTGAGTGGTGTAAGTCTTACACAAACAAGACTGGGCGTGAATGAAACCTATTCTGCCAGGGGCTACAGCATTGGCGTGAATGGTGCCGGCGGTAGTATTTTAAAAAATGGTTTAATAACAAATACTTCCGGCATGCCAGAAGCAGCAACGCTTGAATCTGTTGAAGTTTTGAAAGGCAGTACAGCAATGTTATACGGTAATGTTTCCGGCGGCCTCATTGTAAACCTCGTAACAAAAAAACCAAAATTTGATTTTGGCGGCGAAGTAAAAATGTACTCCGGAAGCAACCAGCAGTATAAACCGATTGTTGATATTTACGGACCCATTTCAAAGAATATTGCCTTTCGTGTAGTTGGCACTTACGAAAATGCCAACAGTTATCGTGATGTTGTAAAGACAAAAAGAACCTATGTAAACCCTTCCCTATTATTCAAGCTGGGTACAAATACAAGCTTGCTTGTACAGGGCGATTATCTGGACGCCAGGCTTACACCAGACTTTGGTATTGGCGCCCTGGATAGTGGCCGGGCTTTGCCAACTGGTGTTCCCCGTTCCAGATTTTTGAATGTACTGTGGGCCTACAATAACATCAAACAATCATCCGGATCTTTTAACCTGGTGCATGATTTTACCGGCAACCTGCAATTAAATATTTCCGGCGGTTTACAAAAAACAGATGTCAGCTCTTACGGTGCAGGTCTGCCCAACATTGTGAGCAAAACAGGGGACTGGAACCGTAACCTGGTAAGGGCACACACAATTGAAAATAATTATACAACACAGGTTAATTTGACTGGCAAATTCAATACCGGCGGTATAGTCCACCAAACACTGATTGGAGCTGATGTAACAAGGCTGGTAACGGAAACCAATGCGTTTAAAATAACCAGCAACGGTGCAACTGTTACAACATACGATAAGATAAATATTCTTGACCCATCCTTGTACACACGCAGGAACGATGTACCGGATGCAGCTGTAACAACGGTGACTACTGCACCAAGTAACAGGCTCGGCATCTATGCCCAAGACCTGATAAGTCTTACGAAAAAATTTAAACTATTGGGTGCAATAAGGTGGAGCTACCAGGAAACGGTGCGTACAAAAATACTTACTGCTGCAACAGGCGTTATTACAAACGGAACAGCCGCTACCGCTAATGATAAAGCCTTCTCACCAAAAGCCGCCATCATTTACCAGCCAGCAAAAACCACTTCCGTTTTTGCCAGCTACGCAAAAAATTTCACGATTAATACGGGTACCGATATTTATGGTCAGTTGCTGGCTCCTTCGCTGGTTGATCAGTATGAACTGGGTGTAAAAAACACACTGTTAAAAGGGAAGCTTTCAGCTAACGTAAGCATCTACCGTATATTAAACAGTAACCTGGCACAGCAGGCTGAATTCCGGGCAGATGGAACCGCTAATGCCGATGCCACGGTAAGAGAATTAAGGGGCCAAACAACCAGTGACGGCCTTGAAGTTGATTTGAATGGAGCTATTTCTCAGCATGTTTATTTTATAGCCGGTTATGGCTACAACAACATGCGTTTTACTAAAACTAAAGGTTCAAAAGGCAGCAATATTGAAGGTGAAAAGTTGGTTAATAATCCGCAGCACACGGCTAATACAGCGCTGTTCTATACTTTTTCAAAAGGAAAGCTTTCCGGCGTAAAATTAGGAGCATCAGCATTCTATACCGGCAACCGCCTGGGTGGCTATAATAACACTGTGGGTCAAACGCAAATTGGCAGCAGGCTATTAACACTGAAAGGTTTTACAACAGTTGATATCACCGCAGGATATGCCATCGGTAAATATTCTTTATTGGCAAAACTGTCAAATATCTTTAATACACTTCAGTATGTTGTACATGATAATTACAGCATCAGCCCGATTGCGCCAAGGCAGTTTGCGGTAACTGCTGCTTATAAATTTTAGGAGACGTTCTTTATAGATATAAAACAGGCTGAACATAAAAAGTTCAGCCTGTTTTATTTTTTATCTTACCGAAAAAACTTCTCCAGTGCTTTTGCAACACCATCATTCATATTGGTATCAGTAACATAATCTGCCACTGCTTTTATATCAGCAGGCGCATTGCCCATTGCCACGCCCATACCGGCAGCCTGAATCATTCCTGCGTCGTTGTAATTATCTCCAATCGCAATTACTTCTTCTTTTTGCAGGCCGTACTTATCCATCAGCAACTGCATTGCTTTCGCTTTTGAGGCCTGGTTATTCATCACTTCAAGATACCTTGGCTGAGATTTATAAATATTCAGATTACTGTCGTTAAGCGCTAACAATATCCTTTCGGTACCAAGTATCAATTGTTCATCTCCCGCTATTAAAATTTTGTTAGGCCCGCTTTTTTGTGTATTCCAAATTTCTATGGTTTCAAAAAATGGCAGAATTTTGATAGGCACTGAAGTTATCTTTTGCTCTTTTTTCACAGCATCAGTGTCTTCACCTGTATACCAGTCCATCTGGCTGTAATACATGGCAGACAAGTCTTCCCCAACAATTGCATCATGAACACGCTGCACTTCGTTCAATGAAATATGAGATTGGAAAATGATTTCACCTTCATGAAAAATATAGCCACCATTCAGACTTACAATGGGTGTTGTTGCTGGAATTACGCCTGTTATAATGGGCGTCATGCCATGCAACGGTCTTGCCGAAATAGGAACAATTAAAATATTTTGCCTGATTAGTCTTTCAATTATTTTTTTGGTAACGTCAGATATGGTGTGAGCTTTGGTAAGCAACGTTCCATCCATGTCAATAAAAGCAGCTTTATACATACAGTTGGTTTAGGCGGCTAAAATTAGGAAGATAGCGTTGAACTGTAAAATCGTTCTGCCTGTTATTTCTTATTAACTGCAACGGTTGCAACATTACTGAGCAGAGTATTTTATGCTTCTAAACAGTTATTTGTAAAAACCAGTTTACTTTCGCCTCCGGCAAAAAATAATTTCTATTTAGTCGACCCTCAAAAAGTGAGAAAAGTTGATTGTTATTTGATTTGAGAGATTCCAGGCTGAATAATAGTAACCAGATATTTGCAAAATGGTAAAAAAGCTTGCAAATTTATGAATGCTTTCTACCCCCAAACATACTCCTCAGTTAGGATTTGTTTCATGGTCTTGCAGATCAGCTTGATCAAAAGCATCCTTTGTATCAATTGGCCAATAAAATCAATTGGTCATTTTTTGAAGATGCTTTTAAAAAGCATTACAGTGAAAAAATGGGTAAGCCGGCAAAACCGATTCGCCTGATGGTATCGTTGCTGATATTGAAATATGTCCGCAACATCAGCGATGAAAACCTGGTGGAGCAATGGTCTGAAAATATCTATTTCCAGTACTTTAGTGGTGAGCAGCATTTTCAGGCCAATATCCCTTGTGTACCAACCGAACTGGTTGCTTTCCGTCAACGCATAGGCGAACCTGGCGTAGAGTTAATTTTACAGGAAAGTATCCGTGTAAATGAGCCTCCTGAAGATAACAATACAGGTATTGTGGTGAGTGTTGATACGACCGTGCAGGAAAAAAATATCACCTACCCGACAGATGATAAACTATACAAAAAAATTATTAAAAAGTGTTGGGCAATAGCAGACAAAGAGGCAATAGATCTTCGCCAGTCTTACACAAGGATAGTTAAACGTTTAAGTAATTTACAACGGTTTAAAGGAACCAAGAACGGAGCCAAAGCGGCCCGTAAAGCCAATAAAAAAATACAAATCATAGCAGGAAGGCTGGTACGGGATATTGCCCGAAAGCTACCACTAACAAGCCTTGGCAAATATTTGCCGGATCTAAAGCTGTATCAAAGAGTATTATCCCAAAAGCGGAGTGACAGTGATAAAATTTACAGCCTTCATGAACCCGATGTAAAATGTTATTCAAAAGGTAAGGAGCATAAGAAGCTTGAGTTTGGCAGTAAAGCCTCTGTTCTAATTGATCAGCACACAGGCATCATTATGGGAGCCATTAATTTTACTCAAACATTACACGATTCAAAAACATTGCCGGATGTATTGGAACAATATGAACGACTCAACGGCAGGCAGCCAAAAGAAGTGTTTGTAGACAGAGGATACAAAGGAGTAAAGCAATACAAAGATGCAGTTATCCTGGTACCCAAACCTGATAAAAATATTACCAAAACACAATGCAGCAAACATAGTAAAAGGGCAGCCATTGAACCTGTCATCGGACACCTGAAACACGACTACCGTTTATGTAGAAATTATTTGAAAGGAATATTGGGAGATAATATGAATATAATTTTAGCCGCTGCTGCCATGAACTTTAAACGACGAATCAACCTCTGGCGTACAGAGGCAATCAGATGTTGGTCACTTATTTATAAACTGCTTATAAATGCTTACTGGATTTCTATTCCCCAAAAAGTAAAATCGACTTTTTGAGGGACGACTATTTAAAAAAGTTGAAAGCAACCAGCAATACAAAAATTCAATTAATTGGAGCAGGTATCCTGTTTGCATTATTGTGGCCATCAGCTTCGGTAACAACCAAAATTGCGCTGCGCTATGCTCAACCATTTGTAATTGCAGTTATCCGGTTTTTTATAGCTGGCGTTACCATGCTCACAATTTCCCATACCATACTTAAATCCCCGTTACCTGCAAAACGGCAGTGGAAACAATTGGCCATTTACGGGTTTTTAAATATCACAACTTACCTTGGTTTTTATGTGGTTGCCATGCAGCAGGTTTCGGCAGGGTTGGGTTCGCTTGCTATCGCTACTAATCCTGTAATTATTAGTATTATAACAGCTGTATGGCTTCGCCAGAAAATAAAGCCATTCATTATAGTAAGCCTTGTTTTGTGCTTTACAGGCGTAACAATTGCTGCCTGGCCATTGCTAGCTCATAGCTATGCAACTCCGGCGGGGCTTGGTTTGCTTATGATCAGTATGTTGTGTTATTCGGTTGGCGCAATCTATTTTTCCAGGTGTAATTGGGAGAACATGCACATACTTACAATCAATGGATGGCAAACAATTTTAGGTGGAATCTTTCTGTTGCCATTTGCTATTTTTATTTTTGATGGTAGTAAAAATGTTTTTACATTAACGTTGTTTGAAATGATAGCCTGGCTGGCTTTACCAGTTTCAATTATTGCTGTACAGCTGTGGCTTTTTTTATTGAGAGATAATCCGGTGAATGCTTCCTTCTGGCTTTTTCTTTGCCCTGTATTTGGGTTTGTGCTGGCTGCTGTTATTATGAAAGAACCTTTAACCCTCTACACCCTAGTGGGTGTACTATTTGTAATTGCCGGTTTATACCTGGTGCAGAAAAATAAATTGAAAACACAATAATGCCCGCTTTGGTTGCCTTTAAATATTCATTAAAAGATATGAGATAAAATAATCCCTGTAGCTACTGCCGCATTCAACGATTCAGCATGGCCAGAGCGGGGGATAGTGATCTTTTCATCTGCAGTTTCCAGCAATGCTGTACTAATGCCTTTTGATTCGTTCCCAATTATAAGCAGGCCTTCCTTTAACCCCTTTAGATGGCTCACAGCTTTACCATTTAATGCAGCTGCGTATTTTTTCATTGAGTTATTTTTTTGCAGCCAGTCCTGCAGATCAGTATAAAAAATATTTACCCTTCCGAGGCTGCCCATAGTACTTTGCACCACTTTAGGATTATAAATATCTGCACAATGCAGTGAGCAAATAATGTGTTCAACACCAAACCAGTCTGCATTTCTGATAATCGTTCCCATATTACCAGGGTCCTGGATGTCATCAAGTACAAGCGTGAATTTTCCTACCGGCTGCACAGGTTTTACAATACTTTTTTCAAATACTGCCAGCACCTGTGCCGGGGTTTGCAAAGCAGATATTTTTTCAAGTTCATGCGGCAAAACTATTTCCATCGGGCCATTATAAAACTTGCGTATAAATGGCTCCTGCTGGTGCAACCAATCTTCCAAACCATACACATGCCTGCATACCAATTTGCTGCATTGCAGTAATTCCAGAACTACTTTACTACCTTCGGCAATAAAACAGTTTTCGATTTCCCGGAATTTTTTCAGGTGAAGAGATTGAATATACTTGGTATTTGATTTGCTAACCATTGCAGACAGAATAATTTATGCGTTTAAAACCTTCCCGAAAAATGATGGGGTTCAAAAGTACAGCCAGTTTTCTAATATGTGTGCTGCTTCTCCAGGGATGTTTTCAAATAAAAAGTTTACTTACCTACCCCAAAAAAAAGACCTTTCCCAGGCATAGCCAGGTTCCGTTTTTGTACGAGACGTCAATTTCTTTAAAAGGCGGAAACTTTAGCAATGACGAAAGAACAAATATTACTCAGAAGCTGTACACACAATTAGATGATAGTGCCAGGGTAAATATTAATGATGGCTTTTTTATACTTCACCGCATTGAAAACCCGGCTATTTTTGATACGGCCTATGTAAAAAAGAGTGCAGTTAACATGAAAAATTATTTGCTGCATCTTGGCTACAACAGGTCCACAGACAGCATTTCAATCGATACTGTTTTTTTTCATCACCAAAACAGGGTACGGGTAAAATATTTTATTGAGGCTGGCACTCCTACCCTAATCGACACTTTCAGATACCTGTTAAAAATACCTGACCTGCAAAACCTGGCTCTCCGGTCTGAGAAAAAATCTTATGTAGTTCAAAACAAACCGGTAACCAAGTTAGGCGTACTAAGTGAGATAAGCAGGCTGGTTGATACTTTCCGCAACAACGGTTATTACAAGTTTACTTCGGATGAGTTAAAAATGCGTGGTGACAGTTCAATTGAAGCATTAAGAAACACTTCTGATGACCAGCTTGAAAACCTTATTCTGCTTGCACAGGCAAATGAACAACGGAACAAACCGACCGTGAAACTTGCGTTGGTACTTAACCCTGCTGCAGACAGTTCTCACCTGAAAAAATACTACATCAACAATATTTTTATTTACCCGGATTTTGCTGCAGAAGATAACAGCAGTGTGGCAACATTTAATGAAGCAAAAGATTCGCTTGGCAACACTATCCGTTATCATAAAAATATTATTCAGAATAACTTTTTATCCCGTTATATTTTTTTTAGAAAGGGAAGTCTCTACAGCCAGGAACTTTATACAAAAACAGTTAACGGATTTGCGGCCATTGGGGTTTGGCAAAATGTGAACGTACAGCTTAAAGAAATTAAAGACAGCTTTGGTTTGCTGGATGTTTACGTTCAGTTGGTACCGGCAAAAAAATATGGGTTTGAGGCAAAATTAGAAGCCAGCTATTCCGTTAATTCTAACATCAACAGCGTTAGTATTGCCAATGCCGGTAACCTGCTAGGGTTATCGGGTAACCTCTCTTTGCAAAACCGGAATGTTGGCAAAAGAGGTATTAAAATGACCAATGCTGTAAGGGCCGGAGTTGAGCTGAACCTCAATGCTGCAAGAACCTCTGCAGAACGGATCAACTCAAATGAATTCAGTTTTACAAATACTATATCTGTCCCGAAAGTGGTCCCGAATTTTGTTCTTAAATGGCTGAAAAAGCAAGAGTTTTATAAAGAAGAAAGGAATGCTTCCCAGCAAACATTTTTCAACTCAACGTATTCAAACACCAACAGGATAGGCCTCTTTAAACTTAACTCACTCGGGTTTAATATGGGGTATGAATTTGTAAAACGGAATGGCCGGATTTTAACTTTCAGACCCTTTAATATTGAGTACACAAATTTGTATGGAAGAACTGCCGCCTTTGACCAGACGCTGAAAGACAATCCTTTTTTGCGGTATTCATTCAATACAGCGCTGGTAGTGGGTGCAGGCTTTAGTTATTCATCCTCCCACATAAATGCAGCCAATACAATTGGAACGCTAAAGATCAATGTAGAAGAATCTGGTTTTCTGCTGGGTATCCCCCTGGGGGGAATTGGCAGTTTACAAAAAGACCTGCGGCAGTATATAAAGTTAGACCTCGAAAGAACGCTTAATTATAGCTATGCAAGGTCATCTGTTGCCGTCCGTTTTTTTGGGGGTGTTGGTGTTCCCATAGGTAACATCGATACAACACTGCCCTTCTTTAAACAATACTTTGCAGGCGGCGCCAACAGCATGAGGGCGTGGCCGGTAAGAGGCCTGGGGCCGGGATCTAAAAAGCTGGCACCTTTTGACACCCGAACTTTTGCCGACAGAACTGGTGACATCAGGCTTGAAGCAAATATTGAATACCGCCGCACACTTTTCCAGATTATACCAAATTCGCTTACATTAAAAT
Source organism: Ferruginibacter sp. (assembly GCA_965247025.1). GTDB lineage: Bacteria > Bacteroidota > Bacteroidia > Chitinophagales > Chitinophagaceae > Ferruginibacter. The sequence goes on from OZ252000.1 coordinate 868,301, forward strand.
GGGCATTATTTGCTGATGTTGGCAACATCTGGAATGTTAGAAATACACAACCTGGCGGAGGCTTTGACAGTGCCCAGTTTAAATTAAACCTGCTTGATTTTTATAAAGAACTTGGAGTTACAGGTGGTGCAGGTCTGCGTTTCGACTTTAATTATGTATTACTGAGAATTGATCTTGGCTTTAGATTTAAGAGGCCGGAGCTTTCTGAAAACAATGGCTGGAAGGCTCCCTCGATTGGTTTCGATGACCTTTATTCTAAAATTTTCAGAAGAGGTAACGACAATGAATTCCGCAAATGGCGTTATGAAAATTTTAATTTTTCAATTGGTTTAAGTTACCCTTTTTAGCAGTTGGTAAATCTTGTGAGTTTCTCTTTCTTCCCAAAACTCAGCCAACGATATTTAAAAAATTGCAAGCTGCTCTCTCTGCTTAATCATTAGATATTCCTTAGCCAATTTTGTTGCATTTCTTTAGTCGCTTCCTCCTTACAAATCTTTGTTTTGAAAAGCAGGTTGATTGTCTTAATTTCCACCTTATCTAAAGCAGCCGCTGCTTCACTACAAAATCAAAAACACTGCAGATGAAAATTGAAGAGATAAAAATTTTAAGAGGCCCAAACTATTGGAGTGTGCGCCGCAACAAACTCATACAGATGAAGCTGGATCTCGAAGAAATGGAACAGCGGCCCACTAATAAAATCGATGGCTTTAAGGAAAGGCTGCAGGCAATGTTTCCCTCCATGTACAGCCACAGGTGCAGTGTTGGTTCAGAGGGTGGCTTTTTTCAGCGTGTGGAAGAAGGCACCTGGATGGGCCATGTTATTGAGCATGTGGCTCTGGAACTGCAAACTTTAGCCGGCATGGACACCGGCTTTGGACGCACCCGTGGCACAGGTAAAGAAGGCGAATATTATGTGGTGTTCAGTTATATGGAAGAAGATGCCGGTGTGTATGCTGCAAGGGCCGCCGTTAAAATTACACAGGCACTTGCGGACAATACGGATTACAATCTTGAGGAAGATATAATGCAGCTGAGAGAAATTCGGGAGGATACCCGTCTTGGCCCAAGCACTGGCTGTATTGTGGAAGAAGCTGCCAAACGTAATATCCCTTTTATCAGGCTTAATAAACATAGCTTGGTGCAGTTAGGCTACGGAATTCACCAAAAAAGGATCAGGGCAACTATAGCATCCACCACATCTAATATTGGGGTTGATATTGCCTGCGATAAAGAAGAAACAAAAAACCTTCTGGAAGCGGCAGAGATACCCGTTCCAAGAGGTGTTATAGTGCGGGCAGAAGAAAGTTTAAAAGCTGCCATCGACAAGTTAGGTTACCCCCTGGTGTTAAAACCGGTGGATGGTAATCACGGAAAAGGAGCCACCACCAATATTATTGACTGGCCTATGGCAGTTAAAGCATTGGCGGCGGCACAAGTGTATGGTCGCAGTATTATTTGCGAACGCTTTATTACCGGGTTTGATTTTCGGGTACTGGTGATCAATAATAAATTTATATGTGCGGCCCTGCGTACACCAGCAGCCGTAACTGGCGATGGTGAGCACAATATTCAGTGGCTGGTTGATGAGACTAACAAAGATCCACGCCGTGGTTACGGTCATGAGAAAGTGCTTACTTCCATTAAGTTGGATGATTTCAGTACCATAATGCTGGATGAAAAAGGTTACACGCTGGATACAATTCCTGCAAAGGGCGAACTGGTTTTACTAAAGCCGACAGCAAATCTTTCTACCGGCGGTACTTCAACTGATATTACAGACGAGGTACATCCTGATAATATTTTTATGTGTGAACGGATTTCGAAGATCATTGGTCTTGATATCTGCGGCATTGATATAATGGCAGCTGACCTAAAACAGCCAATCAGTGAAAATGGCGGTGCTGTGCTGGAAGTAAATGCTGCACCGGGTTTCCGCATGCACATTGACCCTGCGGTTGGCATTGGCCGCAATGTAGCAGAACCGGTTATCGATATGCTATTTCCAAAAGGAAGCGAAGGCAGGATTCCGATTATTGCTATCACAGGTACCAATGGTAAAACCACCACTACAAGACTTGTGGCACATATTGCTAAAAGTGCCGGTTACAAAGTAGGTTACACAACAAGTGACGGTGTGTACATACAAAATCAGTTGCTGATGAAAGGTGATTGCACCGGCCCGCTGAGTTCACAGTTTGTATTAAAAGATCCAACGGTTGATTTTGCTGTATTGGAATGTGCAAGAGGCGGTATTTTGAAGAATGGCCTGGCGTTTCAAAACTGTGATATTGCCATCATTACAAATGTAAGTACAGATCATATAGGCCTCGGTGGCATAGATAGTATTGAACAAATGGCCAAGGTAAAAGCAGTGGTTGCTGAAACTGTATTTCCGCATGGTTACACCATTTTAAATGCCGATGATGATTTGGTTTATGCAATGAAGAACGACCTGAAATGCAACATCGGCTTGTTTAGCATGGATGAAAATAATCCCAGGATAAAAGCACATTGCAGTGGCGGCGGGCTGGCAGCAGTGTATGAAAATGGGTATGTAACAATACTTAAAGGCACCTGGAAAATACGGGTTGAAAAAGTGGTGGATATACCGATTACTTACAATGGAAAAGCCACTCATAACATTATGAATACTTTGCCGGCTATCCTGGCCACTTATCTCTACCGGATTATTAAGGTTGATGATATTAAAGGAGCGCTGCAAACCTTTATTCCTTCACCCGCTCAAACACCTGGCAGGCTGAATTTTTTCAAGTTTAAAAACTTTGAATTTTTAGTGGATTTTGCCCATAACCAGGCCGGGTTAAAATTACTGGTTGATTTTATTGGCAAATTTAACAGCACACCAAAAGTTGGTATCATCAGTGGCACCGGCGACAGAAGGGATGAAGACATTCGTGATATAGGTAAAATATCTGCCACTTGTTTTGATGAGATCATTATCCGCCAGGATAAAAATTTAAGAGGACGAACTGCCGAAGAAATTGTAAATCTGCTGGTGGAGGGAATTAATCAAACCAAAACAAAAGACATACCGGTGCACATAATTTACAATGAGAAAGAGGCCATTATGTATGCCTATGAAAACGCAAAACCCGGTAGCCTCATCACTATTATGTGTGATGTAGTTGCAGAAGCACTTGATATGATAAAGGGATTAAAAGAAGCGGAAGACAGTTCTGAGGCTTGACGGTTTGGGGTTTACGGTTTGAAGTTTGGGTTTTTGAGGTTAGAGGTTTACAAAAAAGTTTTTAGCTGTTAGGAATACAAGCCGTTAGACGCTGCCTGTTAAAAATGCTATCTATTAGCAAAAGGCTAATGGCTTTTCTGGTAACAGCTTTTTCTTCAAAAATGTTTTGGTGTTTTAACGCTATCCCCTACTTTTGCATTCCAAATAATTATTTGGAAAAATGATTGGGTTATGGTGTAATGGTAACACAACAGATTTTGATTCTGTCTTTCAAGGTTCGAATCCTTGTAACCCAACAAAAAAAGGACAAATCAGTTTTTATACTGGTTTGTCCTTTTTTGGTTTATGCTTGTAACAGCCAGTATATCAGTTAAATAATATTGCAGTGCAGGCTTAATAATTATGCAGGCTATGTAATGATTTTAAATAAGCTGACCGAAGTTTTTGAAATGGGCTGGAGCTTTCACTAATTGAAAGCAGTGCCTGCAACCTATATGGTTTAAACAAAAAGCATCTCAGCGAAACTTCGGCTTAACCCCGAAGCTATTGTTGATCGACTGAACCTTTGCCAGTCAGGCCAATTGTTATCGAATTAAAACACCCAATCAGCAATTTAAAAACTGTAATAAATGTAGTGAAGCCTTTAAGTTTTAAGGAGTGCAATTCAATAAAACATTATCTTCAGGCAAAACAAAACTAACTGTGGATTTACTTACTCCCTACCTGAAGGTTAAACCTTCTACCCTGCCTAACTGCGGCAAAGGCCTCTTTACCAAAGTATTTATTCCCAAGGGAATGTTGATTACAGAACATACGGGCAAGATAACTTCCATGAAAGAAGCAGACAAGGAAGACCGCAACAATGCCTATCTTTTTTATGTGGCCCGGAATCATGTAATAGACGCTAAAGACGATAAAAAGATGCTGGCACGTTATGCAAATGATGCTACAGGGTTCACCCGTATTGCTGGCTTTAAAAACAATGCCAGGTATGTGGTGGAAGATAAAAGAGTTTTCATTGTTGCAACAAAAGACATAGAACCCGGTGGTGAAATTTTTGTGGGTTACGGCAAGCAATATTGGGATGTGTTAAAAATAAATCTTAAGTTGTAAGAAAGGCTGTCACGTTAAAAGACAGCCTGTACAAAAAACTTTTACTGAATATTTCTATTCCATAATTTTTTCGATGATACTGCCTGAAGCTTTATTTTTCAGGATAAGTTTCTTTGTGCCGTAATGCGTCATTTCTTCTTTAATAAGATAATGTTCTGCATCATACTCAACTAAATGACTGGCTTTGCTGAGGCCGGTTTGGCCACGCCAGATTTCAAGCATTACCGGCTCCCATAATTTTGTTTTAGCAGATTTGTAGGCAGCATCCAGCACAGCATTTACAACATAGCCATCATAGAAGGTTTCCCTTGGTGCAGTGCCGTTTTCCATGCAGTTGAACATTTCTGCAAACATGTGGTTGTAGCCGAGGTCATTCACTTCATCCCCTACCGGGAACAGCCAGCCCTGGTTACTTTCGGCTTTTTCTGCAACATAGTCGGCGCCTTTACCGGTGGTGAACATTTCCAGCCCGGTGCGTAAAAAATTGTTTATCCAAATCGTGCCTTCAGTACCCATAACTTCATCCCTTAAATCAAGCCCGCCACGAAATGTCCAGCTCACTTCAAACTGGGCCATGGCGCCATTTTCATACTTAATCAAACCTATGGCATGGTCCTCAGCATCTATCGGTTTTACCTGTGTATCCGCCCAGCACATTACCTCTACCGGTTTAATATCTTTTCCAATAAATGACCGGGTTATTTCAACACAGTGGCAACCCAAATCAAGAATACAACCGCCGCCAGCTTTTTCAATATCCCAAAACCAGTCACTATGTGGTCCGGGGTGTGTTTCTCTTGATTTTGCCCAGAGTATTCTTCCCAACGCTCCATTCTTTACACTTTCATAAGCTTTTAAAAATTTGGGTGCATACACAAGGTCTTCCAGGTAGCCATTAAAAACGCCAGCTTCTTCAACTGCCAGCAACATGCGCTTTGCTTCTGCGGCATTGCGGCCCAAAGGCTTGGTAGTGATCACCGATTTTTTGTATTTGCAGCAAAGCATTACAGCTTCTTCATGCAGGTTATTTGGTAAGGCTATACACACTACATCTACGTCAGCATGGGCAACAGCTGCTTCCATTTCAGTGGTGAAATGATCGCATTTATAATCGGCTGCAAATTTTTCAGCTGCTTCTTCCCGGCGGGAATAAACCATTACAACTTTATCCCTGCTTCTCTGCCCCTGCAAAGAATCGGCATAAAACCGGCCGATAAAACCGGAGCCAAGCATAGCAATTCGTTTCATTGTATTGAGTGATTTTTATAAGAACGATTGTTAAGAGAACCTCCTGATGTTTTACACCATAGCAACAGCAGGCTCTGCATGTAATGCTGATTTTTTATTGTCTTTAAAGAACAGCAGGAACAATACCAGTACCGCTGCTGCGATACCTGCCGGCACCATCCAAACGCTTCTCCAGGCAACAATTTTATCAACCGTATAATAATCTTTTACGTAACCGGAAAGCAAGGTACCGATCCACATTCCAATTCCGTAAGTAGCCATGGTGATCATGCCCTGGGCAGAACTCTGGATCTTTTCTCCAGCCTTGCTGTCTGTATAAATTTGGCCTGTAACAAAAAAGAAATCGAAACATACACCGTGTAAAATAATGCCTGCAAAAAGCATCCATTCCCCGGGGCCTGCATTGCCATAACCAAAGCATACAAAGCGTATCGCCCAGGCTATCATACCAACGGCAATCATCCATTTAACACCAAGACTTCTGAAGAAAAAAGGTATCAATAAAATAAAAAAAGCTTCGGAGAACTGGCCAAAAGACATACTGACATTAACATTCGACATACCAGTTTCCGTTAGATAAAGGTTGGTAAAACTGTAATAAAAAGAAAGCGGAATACATATTAATACAGAAGCAATAAAAAAGGTGACAAAAGATTTATCCTTAAACAACACAAACGCATCTGCTCCTAATATCTGAGCAAAAGTAGTTTTGGTTCCTTTCGATCTTGGAGGTGTATCAGGAAGAAAAAAGCTTAACAGTCCCAACGCCAAAGATGCCACTGCAGCCATTTTAAAAGTGAATACAAGTTGATCGGTAGAAATCTTAAAAACCTTGTCAAGCAGCCAGCCAGTAGCGATCCAGCCAATGGTGCCTAATACACGGATGGAAGGAAATTCCTTACTGGGGTCTTTCATCTGCCGGAAGGCAACAGAATTTGCCAGTGCCAGTGTTGGTGCATAAGTCAGTGAATACAAAAGCAATATCCAATAAAAACTACCGGCATTATCAATAGTGGTAAGATAATACAAAAGCGCTGCTCCCGCCAGGTGCAAAACGCCCAGCACCTTTTGAGCAGCAAAGAATTTATCTGCAATCATCCCTACAAAAAAAGGCGAAATAATCGTTGCTATGGCCATGGCACTGTAGGCCGCACCAACTTGTATTCCATCGGCGTGTAACACTTTATCTAAGTAGGTTCCCATGGTAACATACCAGGCTCCCCAGATAAAAAATTCAAGAAACATCATAGCTGAAAGCTGCACTCTTACGGTTGATTTCATATACCTTTTTTTAAAACTTATTTTAATGGCGTGGAAGTTAATTAATAATGTCTGTTCTGTTTAAATATTTTGATTTGAAATTATTTTGGCTGGTATTTTAAAATCAACAGAGGTTTGCCTTCCTGAACTTACAAACTGCATCATTAGTTCGGTCGGTGGTTTTACAGACCACCTATTTTTCAATGATTCTTGTACCATCTTTTCCTGCAATTACTGCCTTGTGAACCATGTTATAAAACAAGGAAGTTTCAACCACGCCGGCAATATTTTTAAGGATTGGATTTAGTGGTGCTAAATCCGGCCAGCTATCAAAATAAAGATCCAGGAGGTAGTTTCCATTCTCTGTTATTACAGCGCCATCCTTTTTGTCTGCCATCCGCATTACAACCCTTATTCCTTCAAATAATTTTTTGAGTGTTACAGGCACAAACTGAAACGCCTGCGGAAGCATTTCAACCACCAGCGGACAAGTTGTGGTAAACGATGATACGTATTTGGCCTCATCGCCTGCAATTATAAACTGTTGGGCCATTGAAGCAAGCAGTTTTTCTTGTGTGTGAATTCCGCCCCCGCTTTTCAACGTATGGAATTGATGATTTAGCTGATCGCAGCCATCAAAATAAATATCGATAGAATAAATACCGGCAGCAGACAAAACAGTAAATCCTTTTTTCAGAAGTAACTGGCGGGTTGTAAAAGAAGAGGTAATTACCTTGGTTTGTTGATGGTTACTGGTTTGTTCCGCCAGCAAATCTATCATATAAGCAATGGTTGAACCGGCACCAAATCCTATAAACTGCCCTGGCTTAATAAGCCCCACGGCAGTTGCAGCAGCTTCTTTTTTCAGATCCATTTTATATTGGATTGTTTACGACCCCTCCGAAAGCCTATTTCCTTTTTGACCTCAGCCAAAAGAGAGAAAAAAGAAAATTTTTCAGAGATGCCATTTGTGATTAAACTTAATGCTATCCATGAAAAAATGTATGGGTTAAAGTTACATTTCAGCAACCTAAAAGTGGGAGAATAAAATAAAAATAATACACAGGTATAAATTAAATTTGATACCAGAACAAGCTTAACCTTGCAAGATTTAAATTTAAACATGGCTTTTTAGAACCTCTGCAAGGCTGGCTTTGGGTACCACACCGCTTTGCCGCCAAAGTACTTTGCCATTTTTAAACAGTATTAAAGTTGGCACACCCTGCACCTGGTATTGCGCCGCCGTTTGCGGATTTTTATCAACATCAATTTTTATAATGGTTACAGCTTCACCTATATCTTGCTTTACATCTTTAAGAATGGGGGCCATTGTTTTACACGGGCCACACCATTCAGCAAAAAAATCTACCAGTACAGGTTTATCAGTGGCAATTATTTCATTAAATTTCATACAATAATTTTTATTGATTGATATTTAATAACAGCAATTGGCAAGCCAATGAATTTAGTCATTTTATATGGTAAAGCCGGCAACAATAACCAGCTGCTTCAGTTACAAATATTTTTAATCCTAACCAGTATTTAGATAAATCACTACAATAAAAAAATGCTGTAGTTGTGCTTTTTTAAAAACATCTGTCCTATATTTAATTACTTTGAATTTACCAACTAACTAAACTAACTCCAATGTCCCGCCTTACAGAAGAGCCGTCATTTCACCGGCATCTTGAAACGAAATCGATTGAAGAAATAACTGCATTGATCAACAGTGAGGATAAGACTGTGGCGTTTGCAATAGAGCAGGCGATGCCGCAAATAAATGATTTGATTAAGGCCGTGGTTAGAAAATTAAAAGCCGGCGGCAGATTGTTTTATGCAGGTGCAGGCAGCGGTGGCAGATTGTCTGTGCTGGATGCTATAGAATTACCCACCACTTTTGGTGTACCAAAAGGCCTGGTTAATGTTGTGCTTGCCGGAGGTATTGAAAAGCTGGCGGATGCCCTGGAGCAAAAAGAAGATGAGTTTGAAACGGGTTGGAAAGAGCTGGTTGAACACCAGGTTTCGCCGCAAGATATTGTGGTGGGAGTTTCTGCAAGTGGCACCACGCCCTTTGTTTTAGGAGCGTTAACACATTGCCGCAGGCAGGGCATAACCACTGCATGTATTGTCAGTAATCCAGGTTCACCCATTGCTTCCGTTGCTGATTTTCCGGTAGAGGTAATTACGGGTCCTGAATTTATAACCGGAAGTACCCGGATGAAATGCGGCACAGCACAAAAAATGATTTTTGATATGATCAGTACAACCACTATGATACAGTTGGGAAAAGTAAAAGATAACCGCATGGTAAATGTGCTGCTGATCAATGAAAAGATAACCGACAGAGCAGTAAAAATGCTGATGGAATTGGGCAACATTGGGAGCTATGATAAAGCCAAATCATTTCTCATTAAGCATGGCAGCGTACAAAATGCGCTGGATTATTTACCTGCTTAAAAAGCCACTATTTTATTTCAAAACGGTATGTACCGGCGGGTAAATCTGTCGTATAAAAGTTATCTTCTGGTTCTTGTTGTTTTACTCCATTTTTATACAACTGTTGGCCAGCCTCAACTTTTAATTTTACAGTTGAAGTGCTGTTTGGTGGAATGATCACTGTATATAAAACGCCATTGACCGTTCTTTTCCATGCAGATGAAATAACGCCATACGGACCGTTATGGGTTGCATCAAAATGAGATAAACCCTGCACAAAATTGGGTTGCAGTAATACATTTTTAAAACCGGGACTTGCCGCATCTGGCTTTATTCCTCCAATTCCTTTATAGAACCAGGCGCCAATTTCACCAAACATAATATGGTTCATAGAAATGTCTGAGGCTGCATTTATTGGCCAGTTTTCATACAAAGTTGTGGCGCCATTTACAATCCACCAACCCCATGAAGGCTGGGTTTCGCTGGAGGCCAACCGGTAGGCCAGATCCGGATAACCGTTTTCGCTAAGGGCATTTAATATTGCTTTGGTACCAAGCAATCCAACATCCAGTTTAAAACTATCGGTTCCTATTTTTTTTGTAAGACTTTCAGCCACAGTTGACTTGAGACTATCAGGCACCAAACCCCAGTAAAGCGGCACACTCAACTCAGTCTGTAAACCTGAGCCATATACGCCGTTGGCGGAATTATAATATTTTTTATTAAATGCTGATTTTATTTTTTCAGCCAGCGCCAGGTATTTTTTTTCATCTTCCTTTTTACCAAACAGCTTTGCTGCTTTTGCAAGTATAGTTGCATCTGCAAAATAATAAGCTGTTGAAGTTAATTCAACAGGTGAAACAGACTTTACCGGAACCCAGTCACCAAGTCCCCAGGTGGTAAGCCCGGCAGGATAATTTTCATCAATGTGATCAACATATCTTTTTATATTTCCATAGCAATCATTTAGTAATTTATCATCACCATAAAAAAGATAAATATTCCAGGGAATAATAGCAATTGTACTGGTCCAGTCTGGCCCGTTACCCCATTCATAGCCCCAGCCACCGGTTGGAATAATCGATGGCAACACTCCATTTGGTTGTTGTTCATCTCTGTGATCTGCCAGCCATTTCTCATACACCGTAATGCCATCAAAACTATAAAGGCCAGTCTCAATCGCAATCTGTGCATCACCGGTCCAGCCATTCTTTTCTCTTTGCGGACAGTCAGTTGGATAACCAAATAAATTGGAGAGATAAGAGTTGTTGGTGGCTTTAAAAATTTTGTTGACGGTAGTGCTGGAGGAGTTTATATCACCGACCGGCGGCACATCGCTGTGCATAAAATAACCCGTTAAACTTTCTTTGGCAAGCATTACAGGGTTGCTGCTGTTTACTTCAACATATTGAAAACCTTTGTAGTTGAACTTAGGCATAAATGATTCATCACTGCCGGTGCCTTTTAAAATAAAGATGTCGGTTTGATAAGGATCTTTATCATCCGTCGGCCGGTAATGCACATCAATATTTGATTGATCAACATGGCCATTTTTATACAGCCTTTCCCCATGCTTTAAACGGATAACGGTGCCTGCTACCCCAGTAACTTTTATACTGCTTACGCCGGCAATATTCCGGCCCAGGTTAAACACATAATTTGCATCTCTGAATTTATTGAGCGTTGCTGCAGATACTTCCTCCACATTGCGGATGGGGTGCATTAACTGGGCAACAATATTAGGTGAAGGCACGGCACAATATTCAACGTTCTTCCAGGCAGAATCATTAAAAGAAACTTCATTCCAATGGGATATTTCCAGCCGGGCATCATAATGCTCCGCAGTGTAAATACTGTTAAAAATTACCGGACTCAGTGCAGTTTTCCAATGCTTGCCAGAGCTTACTGTTTCCACAGATCCGTCGCTGTAAGTGATTCGGATATCCATACAAAAAGATGGCCGGGCACGCCACGGAGCTTTATCAAAATTCCAAACAGCTGTAGACTGATGGTTAAGCCAGCCATTGCCAAGCAGCACACCAACAACATTTGCTCCCTGCTGCAATTGGGTTGTAATATCATGTGTAACATACAATGTGCGGCGGTCAAACCTTGTGTACATTGGGTCCAGCCGGTGATTACCAATTTTAACACCGTTCAGGTACAGTTCATATAAACCGGCAACAGCAATATATGCCCTTGCAGAAACTATTTTTTTAGTAAGATTAAAAGCATTTCTAAAATATGGTGCATGCTGCAGTTTAATATCTTTTGTATCGTTGATCCAGGAGCCTTTCCAGTTCTTCATTTCCATCATGCCGGTTTCAAAACTGGCAATTGAAGATGTTGTTGCTGTGCCAGCTTTATCCCAAACTTTTACCGACCAAAAATACTTTGTAAATGGCTGTAAGGGCTTACCACCGTACGTGATCAACTGACTGGCTGAAGCAACTCTTGGTGTTTGCCAGTCGCTGCCTTTTGCATGGCTAACTTCAATGGAGTCTTTCCCAACAAACAAGGTATAAGCAATTTGCGTTGCCCCGGCACGGTTATCAGAAAGTTGCCAGTGTAACCTCGGATGAGCAGCATCAATACCCAGCGGATTCTCCATGTATTCACAAAGGAGGCTGGTTGGTTTTAGCGATTGTGCTATTGTAAAAAACGGGCAGCTTAAAACCGCCATTACTAAAATATATTTTTTTACTTTGAATGATGCTGAAAGGCAACTGGACATTAAGACTTATTTAGAAATTGAAATTGATTTTATAATTGATTCTGATGCTGTGCCGCAAGTTAATGCATCAGTTGATTGTTTGATAGTAAGATCACAATTACAATTTCAGATCAATTTTTTTACCTGTTTTTGCTGCCAGGAAAATTGCATCAATGATCTTCATGTCTTTTAAACCTTCTAACCCATCAACAGGAACTACAGGTTTATTGCCCTGCAAAATAATGCCAGCCATTTCATCCATTTGAACTGTTTGGTGAGTTACATGCGGATGGGTTAGTTCACCTTTATTGGTTCTGCCTTTTATTGGCCCGTAACCCGTGGAAGGCTGTAATTCTGCAAATCCATTTTCGCCGTTCAAGAAAAAACGGTCAAGATTGTTCATGCTATAAGTGGAAAGGCAGGAGGCAGTTGCCCCACCTGGAAATCCAAACTGAAACTGGATTGTTTCATCAATACCTTCTTTAAATTTTACAAAATCATTTTTTGTTTCCCGGGCAGTTACCCAAATGGGATCTTCACCAATCATGTAACGGGCACCATTCACCGCATAAATGCCAATGTCCATCACAGATCCGCCGCCAGCAAGCTGTTTGTTCAACCGCCATTGGGTGGGGTCACCAATCTTAAAACCACAAAGGCCCTGAAAAAATAAAACTTTCCCAAACTCACCGTCGTTCCTCATACGGATGATCTCAAGTGTTTTGGGTTCAAAGTGCATCCTGTACCCTACCAGTAAATGCACATTGGCAGCTTTGCAGGCAGCAATCATTTCTGTGGCTTCCTTTGCATTCAGCGCCATGGGTTTTTCACTGATTACGTGTTTGCCTGCCTTAGCCACCCTTATTGCCTGTGGATGGTGAAGGGCATTTGGTGTGATGATATAAACCGCATCAATATCAGGGTTATTTTTTATAGCATCAAAGTTCTCATAATTGTAACAGTTAGCATCAGGGATACTAAACTGCTCCTGCCAACTCTTTATTTTAGATGGTGTGCCACTTATCAGCCCAACAAGCTTTGCCTTTTTGCAATCAAGCATTGCCGCTGCAACCCTGGTGGCATAACTGCCCAGCCCCATAATCGCCACCCTCAGTATTGGCTCCGTACCTTTTTGCATTTGCTTATCCCGCCCAAAACCAAAACCAGGTAACTGCAATGCAATTGCAGATGCTGTTAACTGCTGTAAAAAAACACGTCGTGAATTCATGATGAAATATTTTGAGATGACAGGTTGTATTGCAGAATCAAGATAAACAAAAAATGACGGAAACAATAGTACACACCAGTCTTTTAAATGTAGAAACGCATCATTGTATTTTAATTAATCCGTTGCAAGCCCTTGCCGGTTTGAGGTTGACAAAAGCGAGTAAAGCCATTGATTAATCCCCATTACTTTTTCATAAAAATAACAACAGCGCCAATAAGCGTGAGAATGATTACCACTTTGCGATACTGATCATCTTTTATCACCGCAACAATTTTTAGCCCGGCGAAAAAACCGGCTGCCAGGGCCGGTAACAACATAAGATCCGTTTGCAATGTAATCGTGTTAATATTTTTCCAGAAGAATACCTGGAAGGGCAGTTTGAATAAATTGATTACCAGGAACAGCCAGGCGGCTGTGCCAATAAAATCATTTTTATTCATCCGCATGGCGAGAAAATAAATATTGGCAAATGCACCAGCAAGGTTGCCAAGCATAGTTGTGAAGCCTGCAGCCAAACCTGTTGTGGCTGCGAATACAGGATGAGTTGGCACAGTTGTAAATTTTCGCAGTTCCATAAAAACCATGAGGATAACCGTTATCATTATAATTACTGCCATCATTTTCCGGAACACTGCTTCATCAAGGTCTTTACCAACATATACACCAATTAAAATACCTGCCGCCATCCAGGGAATCATCTTCCAAAAATGTTTCCATTGGGCATGACGGTTGTAATAAATTACAGCTCCAATATCGGCGGCACAAAGCAAAGGCAACACAATACCGGTTGATGCTTTGCCACCAAACACTATTGCCATGATGGTTACATTAAGCATGTCAATACCTTTAAGACCAGCTTTGGCCAAACCAATAATAAAGGCTGCGGCGAATATCAGTAAAAGGTTACTTAAGGTAAAGCTGTTAAATACTTCTATCATTGAGTTTGCTGATTAGGTTGTTGGTTATTGCATCCGTTCAGTTGAGTACCTGTTGTTGAAACAGGCGTTGCAAAGTGGCTGATGGATCTTTAGTGAAACCCGGGTGTACTGATGATGTTTGCAATATAGTGCTCCGCTTTGCAGTAAGCCACCGGAAACGGGATGCAAGGTCAAGATTGGCTATACCGGAAACCTTGCATGTTCCACTGCAAATTTTGTCAAATGACTGCAGGTGTTCTTTTACCAGTTCAACATCAATAGCAGGAAACAGAGATTTGAGTTTTACTTCATCAATTGAAAAAAGCGATTCCAAAAAAGGGGGTCTTTTACAAAACAAAACTACACCTACGTTAAGAAATTCTTCCCGTTCCACCCTCGGCACCACCCGGATGATGGCATACTCAAATAATTGCTTCTCTTGCATGCAGTGCTTCGTTTAGAAAAATTGCGGACTCTTTTAACCTGTTCACCAAAAAGCTTTTATAAACATTTCTTTTGTCAGCTGCTGTTTCATTGCTGTCTTTCCGGTTGAGCCATGTATCCGGCACCAGGGAAATAATTGCTTCTATTTTTTCTTCGGTAAACAACTGCTTCATTCTAGCATCAGCTTTTGCTAAATGGCCAGCCCGGGAAAGTAATACATGCTCTTTTATTTGTACAAATGGTTTTATGGATTGTTCTTTCCAATTATCCCAGGTATGGTGAAAATATAAGGCTGCACCAAAATCAATCAGCCATAACTCTTTGTGCCAGCTAAGCATATTTGTGTTACGGACAGTACGATCAACGTTCATTAAAAAAGCATCAAGCCAAACAATCAGCGATGCTGTATCTTCATCAATACTGGTTACCGCAGGATCAAATGTTATAGATCCGGATAAAAAATGTACACCGAGATTAATGCCTGTACTCGCTTTTAAAAGATCCTGGATCTCTTCATCAGGTTCTGTTCTGCCGAAGGCTTCATTAAGCGTAGCAAAAACAAGCTCCGGCACTTTAAGGCCGGCGGCTCTTGCCATTTCTGCCCCGATAAGATCTGCTATTAATGCCCTGGTTCCCTGCCCTGCCCCACGGAATTTTACTACATACATGAAGCCGTCATCCGCTTCGGCGATGGCGGGCAGCGAACCGCCCTCACGGAGCGGCGTGATATACCGAATAACATCTACGGTTCGTATTTCCTGTTGCTGTTCATTCATTTTTCAAGCTGCTGAGTTATAGTTATACGGGGGCAAGATAACACAATCAATATATTTCTGCAGCTACCCGGCTACAACTGTAAAAGTTTAAGGGCAGTACATAAAAAAAGCCCTGATGAATCAGGGCTTTTATATAATTTGAAGTTGTATTAATGCTTAACAGCTTCTTTTACATCTTTCGCTTTTTCTTCAACTTTTTCTTTCATTTCCTTTACAACTTTCTTAGCTGTATCAGTAACAGCTTTGATAGATGAATCAGCAACTTTTTTTGTAGAATCTAATGCCTGAGTAGCAGTAGTTGCAGCAGCAGCAGCGGCGGCAGCAGTAGAATCAGCCATCTTAATTGAATCAGCATTTGGTGTTGCAGGAGCTTCAGCACCGTTGTTGCAAGATGCGATAAAACCAGCGATTGCAAGAACAGCAAGTAATTTTTTCATTGTTATTGTTTTAAGTTTTTTTTTATGAGCCGCAAAAGTAATAATTGTTTTCGCATTGCCAAATACTTTTTTATCATGCATAATCAGTTAGAGTTTAACTGATTAATTACTTACCATTTCCCTTGCATTTTGCATAGCCGCTGCTGTTGGCTTTTCCCCACTCAGCATTTGTGCAATGGTTGTAATTCTTTCATCGTTGGTGAGTTGTTTGATGGAGGTTGTAACTCTGTTTTCGCTGATACTTTTATAAACAAAATAATGAGCATCTGCCTTTGCGGCAATTTGGGGCTGGTGGGTTATAGCAATAACCTGGTGTTCCCAGGAAAGTGATTTCATAATTTCTCCTACTTGTTTTGCCGCTTCACCACTAATACCTGTATCAATTTCATCAAAAATCAAAGTTGGCAGCTGTAGCTTTCTGGCAACTAACGATTTAACGCAAAGCATAATCCTGCTCAGCTCGCCACCGCTTGCAACTTTCCTTAGTGGCTCAAACCTCTTATCAATTGTTATTTCACCTGGCGGCAGATTGGCATTGAATAAAAACTCAACAGTATCGGCACCATATTCATTTAACTGTGTTTCCAAAATCGCAACTTTAAACCGGGCATTGGGCATGCCTACTTTTATAAGTAAATCGTTAACATTTTTTTCAAAGCCGGCTGTGATTTTTTTTCTGTTGGCTGTAATAGTTTTTGCCAGCTCTGTACATTGCTTTAGCAGTTGATCTGCTAAAGTTTGCCGCTCTGCAATAGCGTCGCCAATGCTGAGAATATCTTTCAATTTTTCTGAAAGAGCATCTTTTATTGCCAGCAACTCACTGGTAGTTTGAACCTGGTGTTTTTTCAGCAACCGGTAGCCCAATAAAATTCTGTCGTTAACAATTTGAATTCTCTCAGGGCTGGATTGTACCTGGCTGTTGATACTATCCAACTCGTCGCTGATATCTGCTAATTCTACCTGAACACTCGTTAGTCTTTTACTCAACTCTCCTATGCCAGTATGGAACTGCTGAACTGCAGATAATTTATTTGCAAGCGCCTTCAGGTGAGGGATAAGCGGATCTTCATTCTCCACTAACTCGTAATAAATACTGCTTAGCTGTAGCTTGATATTTTCAGCATTACTCAACAATTTCAATTCGTCATCAAGTTGCTCTAACTCGTCCGGTTGCAAGGCTGCTTCTTCAAGTTCGTTGTATAAAAAGCTATTGTAATCTGCAGCTGTGTTAGCATTTTGCTGTTGTAATAAAAGTTGTTCAAGCTCCCTTTTTACAACCCCATATTTTTGAAAATGCAGGTGGTATTCTTTTAAAAGCGGAGCGTTATCAGCAAAGGCATCCACCACTTCCCGTTGAAAATTATTGTCTCCAATTTCAAGTGTATCAAACTGCTGATGAAGGTCTACCAGTAACGAACCTAATTTTTTTATTTGTGAGAGGTTTACAGGTGTATCATTTACAAAAGCCCGTGATTTTCCGTTTAGCGTTATTTCTCTTCTTAAAACAATTTCATCTTCAACATCCAGGTCATTTTCTTTTAAAAATAATTTTACGGCAGCATTATCCCCGGCTAAAAAGCTAACCTCCACCATCATCTTTTTTTCATTGGCAGCTATAATATTGCTCTCGGCTCTTTCGCCCAATACAAGACTAAGTGCTCCAACAAGAATACTTTTGCCCGCCCCTGTTTCACCCGTGATAATGTTCAGGTTTTTTGAAAAGTCAATGTGAACGGCCTTTATAATGGCGTAGTTCTCAATATCTATTTTTTGTAACATAATAACACTTTAAGAGCAAACTGACATACTACTGCAACAAAAATAATGATATAAAAAAAGCACTTCAAAATAAATTGAAGTGCTTCAGTTATCTATTGCGTAAAACTAACTGCTTATTTAATTTCGATGCTGTCATTCAAATCAGCATCAACCAGAATACGGCCGCAGTTTTCACAAACCATTACTTTCTTTCTAAGTTTAATTTCGCTCTGCTTTTGCGGAGGTATTGCATGAAAACATCCACCACAACTATCTCTCTCAACAGGAACAACAGCAAGGCCATTGCGATAATTTTTGCGGATGCGGTCATAACTTAATATCAGGCGCTCATCAACATGACTCCTTGCTTCTTCTGCCTGTTTGTTATATTGCTTTTCTTCTTTGTCTGTTTCGGAAATGATCTTTTCAAGTTCACCTTTCTTTCCACTAAGGTTTGATTCTTTAGTGGCTACTGCTTTTTTAGCAGACTCCAATTGTCTTGCTTTTTCATTTATTTCTTCAGTAGCATCTTTAATATGCTTTTCGCAAAGTTTCACTTCAAGGGTTTGCATTTCAATTTCTTTATTGATAGCTTCAAACTCCCTGTTATTTTTTACATTTTCACTCTGCTTTTCGTATTTAACAATCAAAGCTTCGGCTTCTTTGATAGCCTCTTTCTTTTGGTTGATAAATTCCTGCATACCGTTGATCTCTTCTTCCACCCTTGTTTGCCTTGCATGCAAACCTTCAATTTCATCTTCAAGATCTTTCACTTCCATAGGCAACTCCCCTTTTAAAACCTGGATTTCGTCCAGCTTGCAATCTATTTTTTGTAAACGTACAAGGGATGTTAATTTTTCTTCTACCGAGAAATCTTTTACTGCAGCCATTATTATTGAATTTGTTTAGAAATGATTATCGGAAATAAAAAACAGGATTAGTGTTTGTTCCCGATTTTAGGGTGGCGAAGGTAGGAAATTTTTCTGTTAAAATATCATGGAGCAGGTCTGCTGTAAACTGTTCGCTTTCGTAGTGGCCAATATCTGCCAGCAGTAACTTGTTTTCGGCATCAAAAAACTCGTGGTATTTAATGTCTGAAGTAATATAAAGCTGTGCACCGGAGGCGATGGCGGCCCGGGTTAAAAAGCTACCTGATCCACCGCACAACGCTACTTTTTTCACCATTTTACCGGTAAATGCAGTATGCCTGATAATTTCTAAATTGAATTGCTGTTTTACTATTTTGAGACAATCCTGTTCACTCAGAGCTGTTTCAAATTCCCCTGTCAAACCGCTCCCGGTATATCTTTCAGCATTTTGCAATGGAATAATATCAAAGGCTGGTTCTTCGTAAGGATGGCTTTGCCGCAAGGCTCCTAACACCGCTGACTCAACCCAAGTGTTATAAATAAACTCAACTTTTAATTCATCCGTTAATAAACGCTTTCCTTCTTTACCGGTAAATGGATTTGCGCCTGGCCCGGGTTTAAAACTCCCTTTTCCTGCAGTACTGAAACTGCATTCGCTGTAATTTCCTATCTGGGCGCCGCCAGCAGCAAAAACAGCATCTTTCACCAGCGAGGCATGAGATTCAGGTACAAAAAAAAATAATTTTTTCATTGTATCCTGTTTAGGGTTCAATACCTGCCGTTTTATCAAACCTAATTTATCAGCAATCCCGCCATTTACACCCTTCAATACATTGTCGAGATTTGTATGAATAGCATAAATAGCGACATCATTTTTTATTGCACTTATTACTGTTCTTTCAACATAGTTTTTCCCGGTGATTTTTTTTAGCCCGCTGAAAATTACAGGATGATGAGCCACAATGAGGTTGCACTTTTTTTCAACAGCTTCTAAAATCACAGCTTCTGTTACATCAAGTGTAGTAATTATACCCCTACATTCCCAAGCAGGGTTACCTGTAAGCAGGCCGGCATTATCATAATTTTCCTGCAGGTAAACAGGTGCTACTGTTTCAAGAAAAGTTGTTACCGTTTGAATCGTCATGATCTACAATTTATTATAAAATGACAACGGGTAGTAAAATGCCGCTGGTAATTTGAAGTAAATATTTAAAACAGCAAGTAATGCTTTTTGATCAATACACCGCAATTTTTGATTTCTAAATCCGTTCATATACAAAAGACGTAACTTTTCTATTACCCTGAATGGATAATTTTCAGAAATATTTATCGACCGAAATTCTTCGTAAATTTGAAGCCATTCCTGTTATTATGTATAATAAGCGTTTCATAATTGCTATTCTCTGTGCAGCTATCCTGTTATTTACAGGGTGTAAAAAGTTTATTGAGAACGTTACTGCAAACCAGTATCAGCAGTATTTTGAGCAAAACATTCTTACAAGGACGTTTATAGTTGATCTGGCAAAGGACTCCTCAGTTGATAAAACCAGTGTTTACGCAGGCTATAATTTTGTTCTTACCAAAGGAAGTTCCCTAACAGGAGGGCCTATAACAGGAACAAAAGATGGCACCACCTATTCCGGTACATGGGAGTGTAATGCGGACTACAGCAAATTAGAGATAAACTTTACTACCCCAGCAATACCAGTTGAGTTTTCCTTTATAAACCGTGCCTGGCGGTTCACTAAAAAAGCACTTCCTGTAATGGAGCTTGCTCCGTACACAGGAAACGATCCCAAAATACTAAACATGCGGCGTTTATAAAAACGTTTGCTTTTCCAATTCGGTATATTCCACAATTTTTTCATGTTTTCGGAGTTATAGAATAGCATATGGCCTATCCAGCCATTTGGCATTCCTGTAACAAAAGAAAATCCTATGAC
Organism: Ferruginibacter sp.; assembly: GCA_965247025.1. GTDB lineage: Bacteria > Bacteroidota > Bacteroidia > Chitinophagales > Chitinophagaceae > Ferruginibacter. The sequence goes on from OZ252000.1 coordinate 888,651, forward strand.
ACCGAAGATTGCGCCAAAAGCAAAATTCTTTTTTATTCTTCTAACACTTGTAAGCTTTATACAGGTTAAAGCCCAGCTAAAAGCCGATTTTTCTGCAACTCCAATAAGCGGATGTGCACCATTACTGGTAAAATTTACAGATTCATCAACGGGAGCCCCAACTGCCTGGAAGTGGGATTTAGGAAATGGTACTATTTCATTTGTCCGCAATCCTTCTGTAACCTATTTCAACCCTGGAAAATATACTATCAAATTAGTGGTGAAAACCTGGAACAATGCAGACTCAGTTATTAAAACAGATTATATTGAAGTATTTGGGAAACCAACAGTAAAATTTGGCTCAACTGATACAACCGGATGCTTTCCATTGCCGGTGCAATTCACAGATTTAAGTACAGGTGGCGGAACCAATGTCAGCACATGGCTATGGGATTTTGGAGATGGCATAACCTCTAACATTCAAAACCCGTCGCATACGTACACGGCGGGGGGGAATTTTAATGTAACCCTGCTTGTAAAAAATGCCAGCGGTTGCTCAAATTCATTATCAAAAACACCTTATGTACAAATCAATACAGGTGTGAGGGCGAAGTTTACCAACAATCTCCCAAGTAATTGCACGGCACCGGTAACCATTAATTTCCAAAATCAGTCTACGGGTACAGGAACTTTGGGTTACCAATGGCTTTTTGGAGATAGTACAGAAAGTACTGACGTAAATCCGGTGCATACTTACGCTGCTGCCGGCAATTATACAATTAAGCTGATTGTTTTTAACAGTAATGGTTGCACCGACACATTTGTAAAAGCAAATGCCATTTCTCTGGGTCTCGTTAGTGCATCATTCCAAATGCCAGACTCTGCTTGCCCAAATACAATTATACAATTTACAAATACATCTTCTCCCACCCCGGCATCTGTAAAATGGAGCTTTGCAGATAATACTAGTTCTGTCTTGTTCAATCCCACCAAATCATTCACTACTGCCGGTACATATTCCGTAAAAATGGTGGCTAATTTCGGGGCTTGTATGGATTCAATCACAAGGCCGATTCAAATTTTACAAAAACCTGTTATAAAATTTTCTGCCGTTGATAGTAATAATTGTGTTGCACCATTTGCAGTTGACTTTAGTAATCAATCTACCGGCGGGGTAAGTTATGTTTGGGATTTTGGCGACGGAACTGCCACCAGCACCTGGCAAACACCGAGTCATACCTATACAAAAGCGGGCAACTATACGGTTAAACTAAAAGTAACGAATGCAAATGGTTGCACCGATAGTCTCTCCAAGCAAAGTTTTATCGTAATTAAAAAACCTAAGATCACTTTCACAAATTTGCCGGACAGTAATTGTGCTCCATTTACAAAAACTTTTTCAGCAACGGTAAATGCAGTTGATCCTGTTACAAGCTATTTATGGGATCTTAGCGACGGCAGCACTTCAACGCTTGCCTCACCCACAAATACTTACACGAACCCCGGTACTTATCCCGTTTCTCTGATAGTTAATACAGCGGGGGGATGCGGAGATACCGCCATTTTACCAAGAGGTATTATTGCCAACAGCAAACCAGTAGCGGGTTTCTCTGCCACACCATTAAGCACCTGCGCAAAAGTACCTGTAAAGTTTGCAGACACAACCAGGCCAGCTGCCAATAAATGGCTTTGGAATTTCGGCAACGGTGTTACTTCAGTATTTCAAAACCCTTCTTATCAATATATTGACACCGGTTTTTTTGATGTAACACTTATTGCCTGGAACAAGGGATGCCCTGATACAGTCAAAGTTTTAAAGTACATACACATAAGCCCGCCAATTGCAAAATATTCTGTTGCTTCAACCTGCAGTAAGCCATACGAAAGGGTTTTTACAGACCAGTCAACCGGGGCAGACCAATGGTTGTGGGATTTTGGTGACAATACAACTTCAACAACAAAAAGCCCCGTGCATGTATACGGCAGTGCTGGTACTTATACAGTCAATTTAACGGTGTTTAATTCAGTTTCAGGTTGTGATTATACAACCACCAAAAATGTTCAGATCATTGATGCAAAGGCACAATTTACTGCTTCAGATACAGTAGTGTGCAGGAAAAGTACGGTGAGCTTTACAACGAATATCAGCCTGAATGATGTAAATCTTTTTGAGTGGCGTTTTGGGGACAGCAACCTCACAGTATCTTCTACCAGAAACACAATCAGTAAAATATATACTACATCAGGCTTGTATTCAGTTCGTTTAATTATAACCAATTTACTGGGGTGTAAAGACACGTTAACTAAAGCAAACTATATTGCTGTAAATGGACCGGTTGCAAAGTTTGCAACAATTACACCGGGCTCTTGCTTAAGCAGTGCCGTAGGTTTTAAAGACAGCAGTAAATCTGATGGCATTCATGCCATTACACAATGGGTTTGGAATTACGGCGATCACACAATTGATACCCTGACTTCGCCCCCATACCAGCACAATTATTTATTGGCCGGAAGTTATCCTGTACTCCTTAAAATAACCGACGCAGCCGGTTGTACAGACAGCGCAAAACTTGCATCAAACGTTATTGTATCTCAACCTTTTGCAGGCTTTAAATCTGCTGACACTATCAACTGCCCCGGAAAACAGGTGCAGTTGAAAGATACTTCTGTTGGTTTAAATCTTACTTATAACTGGAATTTTGGTGACAATGCAACTCCTTCGGCGGCTATTTCCCCAGCCCACTCTTATAGCACTCCCGGTAACTACTCCATAACTTTGATCGTAACAGATCAATACGGGTGTAAGGATACGGCTGCAAAAACTGATTTTGTAAAAGTGGTAAGCCCGTTATCAAGATTTTTGATGAGCGATTCAATCAGTAGTTGTCCGCCACTGATAGTTGACTTTTCGGATTCATCAGACAATGCAATAAGTTATTTTTGGGATTTTGGTGACAGTACTTATTCAACAACCAAAAATCCCTCTCATTTTTATTCTTATCCCGGCACTTACACCGTAAGACAAACAGTTACCAGTCATGGCGGATGCACAGATTTTACCGAAAGAACAATTGAAATCAAAGGCCCGAGGGGAACTTTTACTTATAATCCCTTGATTGGATGTAAACCATTATCAACTTCCTTTACCGCCCATGTTGTTGATGCCGCTCTTATAGTTTGGGATTTTAATGACGGTAATACTGAAAGCGGAATGGACTCAGTTGTAAGCTATTCTTATGCTTTTGCAGGCAGCTATGTTCCTAAAATGATTCTTACAAATAATGAGGGTTGTGCTGTGCCGGTAAGAGGTAAGGATACCATTATCGTAAATGGAATTTCCACCAGTTTCTCCATACGAAAAACATTGCTGTGCGATTCAGGCGTGATCGCTTTTAAAGATTCTTCTTTTAGTAATGACCTTATAACAGGATACCAATGGAGTTTTGGTGATGGAAAAAGTTCAACACTGCAATCACCATCGCACCAGTACACTGCAACAGCAATCTATTATCCTTCTCTAACAATCACAAGTTTGCATGGATGCAGCGATAAATTTGTTTCATCAGTACCGGTAAGGGTTGTGGCATCTCCCAAAATAAAATTAAATTCTTCCGCAGATGGTTGTGTGCCGCTGACAGCAAACTTTACGGGCCAGTTATTAGTACCTGATACATCGTTGATAAGTTGGAAATGGAATTTTGCAAACGGATCTACTGCCGCAGTCAAAAATCCTGCAGCTCAAATTTATACTACGGGAGGCCTCTATAAAATTATTGCAATCGCAACTAACAGTAGTGGTTGTACAGATACAGTAGTGCACCAGTTGGAAGCCTATGCTCTTCCAAATGTAAATGCAGGCCCGCCCGATACTATTTTGTGTAAAGGAGGAAGCGTTTTGCTAAGCGCCACAGGAGCGGTGAACTACAGCTGGTCTCCTTCAACAGGGTTAAGTTGTACAAATTGCGCCAATGCAACTACAACTTCTTATAAGGATATTACTTACCTGGTAAAAGGTACAGATGCTCATGGCTGCAGTTCTAAAGATAGTATAGGCATCATCGTAAAAAACCGGTTCAATTTAACGGTAAGTGGGCCTGATACACTTTGTAAAGGCAGTAACAAAAAAATGTCGGCCGCCGGTGCCAATCTTTATTCATGGACGCCAACAGCCGGGCTGGATGATCCTTTGAGCGCTACACCAACAGCAAGCCCCGACACAACCACTAAGTACCGGGTAATTGGCCTTGATGGTTTTAACTGTTTCCAGGATACCGGGTTTGTGTCAATAAAAGTATATCCTATTCCTGTTGTGGAAGCCGGGCCGGATAAAACAATTAATGTAGGACAATCCTACGACCTTGTGCCAAAATTTTCACCCGATGTAGATTATGTTTTCTGGCAGCCTACATCAGGGTTGTTCCGGAATATTTATCCGGGCATTACAGTTAAACCCACTCAAAATACGGAGTATACAGTTGAGGTAAAAAATAGAGGCGGATGTGCCGCAAAAGACAGGGTTACAGTTTTTGTTATCTGCAACGGATCAAATGTTTTTATACCGAATACATTTTCACCAAACGGAGACGGGGTAAATGAGATATTTTATCCACGTGGTTCGGGACTGTTCAAAATAAAAACCTTCCGTATTTTTAACCGCTGGGGACAGGTTGTTTTTGAAAAAGAAAGTTTTGATGCAAACAACCCTTCTGATGGCTGGGATGGTACTTTTAAAGGGGCCAGATTAAATTCAGATATTTTTATTTATACAATAGAAATTTTGTGTGATAACCAAAGTGTGTTAACTTACCACGGAAACGTAGCCCTTGTAAAATAACGCCATATAAAAAATTACTAATAATCAAAGCCGCAATTATGCCGGCTTTGTTGTTATGTTAATTAGCAAACCAATTTATTAATCTTAAAAAAGCAGAACTAGGTAAAGCTGATCACATCTTAATGATTGCTAAAAAGATGCAGAAGGTAATTTGGTAGTTTCAATATCCTGAGTTTTTAATGAAGCCAACTGTCTTAAGAGCAGTCCGGTTAACCGGGCTGGTAATCTTTTTTTTTTTTTATTTTTCGGTAATCTGCTGGCACAGCAACCTGTGGCCAATTTTACCGCAGGCCCCTTAACCGGCTGTGCTCCCCTAACGGTTCACTTTGAAGATAATTCAACAGGCAATCCAACTGCTTTTAACTGGGATCTTGGCAATGGCACCCTTTCAGGATTAAAAAACCCTGTGACAACTTATTTTAACCCGGGCGTATATAGTGTTACACTTACCGTTACAAACAGCAAGGGATCAAATACAATTACAAAAACTCAATACATCAGGATTTATGGCAGACCAAATCCCGCTTTTACAGTAAGCGATTCAGCAGGCTGCACACCCCTTACTTGCCAGTTTAAGGACCTGAGTAATACAAGTACAGGTGGCCTAACCGGCTGGGAATGGGACTTTGGAGATGGTGACACATCAAAAACACAAAATCCTGTTCACAATTATTACACAAATGGAGTTTACACTATCACTTTAAAAGTTATTAATGAAGGTGGCTGTATCAATGCCCTTACTAAAAGACAATACATTAAAACCCTAAAGCGGCCCTTAGCGAATTTTAGTTTCATAAACGGCATAAAATGCAAACCGCCGGAAACAATCAGTTTTTATAATCTCTCCTCTGGCAGCGGTAATTTAACTTATAACTGGGATTTTGGTAACGGCAGCAGTTCTGTTGCAGCAAGTCCTTCCAGCGTTTATAATACAGCAGGTTCTTACTCAGTACGGCTGCTGGTAACTGACAATACCGGTTGCTCAGATACGTTGCTGCAAAAAGACTCTGTAGTAATTAATACAATTACATCTTTAATAAAAAGTACAGATAGTGTTTGTACCGGTGTGCCTGTTATTATTTCAAATGGTTCTATCCCGGCTCCCATGTTAAACAAATGGTACCTGGGTAATACATTTTTTTCAAGCGCAACTTCAGGTACCAAAAGCTGGAACCAGCCAGGCAGTTATACAGTAAAATTAGTTAATACTTATCCGGGTTGTACCGATTCGATTTCAAAAACTATAACTGTGCTTGGTGCTCCCGTTACAAAATTCAGTTCAAGTGACAGCAGCTCCTGCCTTGCTCCTTTTAACGCAGATTTTACAGACCTTACCACTACTGCCACGCAATGGAGCTGGGATTTTGGCAACGGGAAAATTTCTCAGCTGCAAAACCCTTCAAACACTTATGATGCAACCGGTTCATACACCGTAAAACTAACTACGACGAATCTTTTTGGATGCACAAATACTGCTGCCTACAGCAACTTTATCAGGGTATTAAAACCAGTTGCTGCAATAGCGAATGTGCCTGCAGGCGGTTGCATTTCATTCACCTTTCAGCCACGGTCTGGTTCAACTTCTGCGGAAGGCATTGCAACCTACAGTTGGGATTTGGGAAATGGAACAACATCTAATAACAGCACTCCTACTGCCGTTTACGCTACCAGTGGAAACTTCACAATAAAATTGACTGTTACATCAAAAGATGGTTGTGTCGATTCTGCAAGTGTGGTCAACGCCGTAAAAACCGGGGTTAAGCCAATTATCAATTTCCTAGCAACGCCAGCTGTTCAGTGTTTTGGCGAGCCAGTGCTGTTCAGTGATATGTCTCCGGATCCACTGGATCAGTGGGTATGGTTTGGAGGTGATACCAGCACTGGCAACAGGCAAAGTTTTCAGCATGTTTATAAAGATACCGGCAGCTATACCGTTAAATTGGCGGGATGGAAAAACGGCTGCAGCGATACAATTACAAAAATAAACTACGTAAGAATTAATGGTCCTGTCGCAAAATTTAAAGCGACCGTAAGTTGCACAAACAAGCTGGAAGTAACTTTTACCGACAGTTCATATGCTGCAACAAAATGGTTTTGGAATTTTGGTGACGGAGGTTCATCTGTGCTCCAAAATCCGGTTCATATTTTTCTTCCCAACCAAACGTTCGCCGTTACATTAACGGTGGGTAATGATACCTGCAGCAACAGCATTACAAAGCAGGTAATTATTGGCGGGCCACATTCGGAAGTTACAATCAACAGGAGCAATATTTGCAAAGGTGATTCTGCCTTTTTTACAATTACCGGAGCGGCTGGTTCTACCTTAAATAAATACAGCTGGAATTTTGGGGATGGGCAGACGATAACAAATGTGCTGACAAAAACAAACCACAAATACTCCAATGCAGGAACTTATACTGTTTCTCTTTTAACTGAAGAGGTAAATGGCTGTCGTGACACAATTACCAAGTCAAATTTTATTGAGGTTTTTGCTCCAAAAGCGAATTTCACAATAACCCCTTCAACGGGCTGCCTTCCATTGTCTGTAGCTTTTACCAACGCTTCCACCACTGCTAACGGGAAGGATAATCTTGCTTCCTATTCCTGGATATTTAACGACGGGCAGTCCCAATTGGTAACCGCACCTTATTCAACGGCATCAAGCCATGTGTACAATGACACAGGATACTTCAGGCCTTCCTTAAAAATAACCGATTCGGTTGGTTGTTCAAATACTTTTATCTTACCAGTTCCATTATATGTTTCTAAACCAACAGCTAAATTTGACAGTCTTTTCTTAAATACCTGCCGGGATAAGATCAATTTAATTATCAACAAATCAACTGGAAAAAACCTGACCAGCGAGTGGTATTTTGGTGATAGTACGGCAAGTAATGTTACTGACGCCGCCAAAAGTTTTTCAATTGAAGGGGATTACAATGCAAAACTTATTGTAACTGATGTATATGGTTGCAAAGATTCAATCGAAAAATTGAATTATTTCCGGGTGAAAGATGTAGTTCCTTCTTTTACAATTGACGATTCAACCGGCACTTGTGTTCCATTTAAAGTTTCGTTTACCAACACCTCACAATTCGCTTTTGGGCAAGTCTGGGATTTTGGTGATGGCTCCTCCTCCACTCTTGCAAACCCGGTACATTTTTATAATGATCCCGGCAGCTTTCATGCAAACTTAAAAGCGGAAAGAAGTAATGCCTGTTTTGCCAATATTTCTAAAACGATTGAAGTGTATGCACCGTCTGGCACTATAGATTACAGCCATTTAAATGGTTGCTCACCTTTAACTATTTCATTTAAGGTAACCACGGCTGCCACTGTAAGCTATATTTATGATTTTAATGACGGAACCTCTGTTGAAACAACTGATTCCAGTTTTCAGCATATTTACAATTTACCAGGTAAGTTTTTACCAAAAGTAATTTTGAGAGATTCGGCCGGGTGCCTCATTCCAATTTTTGGCCAGGACACTATCAGGCTTTACAATAGCCTCGTAAATTTCGGGGCAAGTAGTCCAATAGTCTGTGGAACTGGCGACATTATTTTTACTGATTCAACGTTTTCAGGCAGCCCGGTTTCAGCCTACGATTGGAATTTTGGCGACGGGGGAAGTTCATCTGTACAAAACCCTGTTCATCACTTTGCTGTTCCGGGGCTTTATGATGTTGCACTAAACATAAAAACAATTTATGGCTGCACTGATTCTCTTATTAAAAATCACCTGGTAAAGGTTGTCGTAAATCCTGTTGTGGGCATCAGTGGAACAACTATTTTTTGTGGTCCGTCATCAGTAAAGCTGACTGGAGATTTGTTAAGTACAGATACAGCAGCAATACGCTGGCTTTGGCAATTTGGCAACGGCAGCACATCAACCTTGCAAAATCCATTGGCGCAACAATATACAGCCGCCGGCAATTACCAGGTAGTTCTTACAGGCACAAACAGCAGCGGTTGTGCAGATGCAGCTTTGACAACCGTTACTATTAACCCATTTCCTGCAACAAATGCAGGAAATGACACAGCTGTGTGTGTTAACGCTACTTTCGCTTTACATGTTACCGGGGCTGATTTTTATGCATGGCAACCGGCAGCGTTATTAAGTTGTTCCGATTGCGCTGAGCCTAAAACAACACTTGCAGAAAATGCCACTTTTATTGTAAAAGGAATTACCAACGCAGGATGTCAAAAGACAGATACAATTACTGTGTTTGTGAAAAAACCATTTAGCATTTTAAAGCCCAAATCGTTAGATTCTATTTGTGAAGGGAAATCAATCCAGTTTTTCACAGGCGGTGCAGAAAATTATAACTGGACTCCGGCTACCGGACTAAATTCTTCAACTATTGCCAATCCCACAGCCTCTCCTGCGGTTAGTACTATTTACAAAGTTGTTGGTTTCGACAGCAGCAACTGTTTTACCGACAGCGCAGAAATTGAGGTGACTGTTTTTCCGAAAGCTGCAGTAAACGCTGGCCCCGACCAAAAGGTAGCTTATGGAAAACCTGTAACAATTAAAACAGAAAATTCGGTGGGTATTATAAAATGGAATTGGTCTCCTTCTACTTATTTGAATTGCACAGAATGTCCTGATCCGGTTGCAACGCCTGAATTTAATATTACTTATACAGTCACGGTTTCCAATGCCGCAGGTTGCACTGCTACTGACCAGGTAAAACTTACCATTAACTGTGACAGGAATAATTTATTTCTTCCAACAGCCTTCTCTCCAAACAACGATAACTTGAATGATTTATTTTACCCAATAACCACAGGTGTATTTAAAATTAAAACATTTAGAATTTTTAACCGCAGCGGCGAATTGGTATTTACCAATGCAGGTTTCCTTCCTAATTTACGCAGTGCAGGATGGGATGGAAAGTATAAGGGACAACCAGCAGATGCAGGCAACTATTTATACAGCATGGAAATTATTTGTAATAATAACGAACAGTTAAGCTTCACCGGCAACATATTGCTGCTTCGCTAAATGAATTCCCTTTACTTAATTTAAAAGCTGGTCCTGAAAGCTGGCGTTGTTTTTGTTTTCAATTTAGTCGTCAGTACAAATTGTTAAATGCCAGCATTAGTTTTTTCTTTTTCTCATCTTTACCGTTAAATAACCAGAACTGCGCCAGCATACAACCAATTTGTTTTTATTTCCGTACTTCGCCAATCGCAGATCAACATTTTTAAATGCAGGCAAATTGGTTTGCAGGTAAACATATCAGTTGCTATAAAAGACAAATCCTTGAATATTTAACCACACAACAATAAATAAATATGTTATTTTAAAATAACAGTGATGGTGATAGAGAAAAAGGGTTTGCATAGTTATAATACCTCGTATCTGATAGGTATATTTCTTTTATTTTTATCATGCAAGGTTTCGGCGCAGCGGCCTGTTGCAGACTTTACAGCAAGCCCTCTTTCAGGATGTGCCCCTTTAACTGTACGGTTTACCGATAACTCTACTGGAACTCCAACAAAATATAGCTGGGATTTGGGTAATGGTACCGTTTCAGGGTTAAAGAATCCTGTTACTACCTATTTTAAATCTGGATTTTACAATATTACACTTACAGTTAGCAATACAAGTGGAAGCAACACCATAAGGAAAAACCAATTCATCCGTATTTACGATAAACCATCGCCTGATTTTTTGGTGGATGACTCAAGTGGGTGTGCTCCACTAGCAACGGTTTTCAAAGACCTGAGTAGTACAAGCGCTGGCAGTATTACCTCCTGGGAATGGGATTTTGGTGATGGTTATATTTCAACAGAACAAAATCCCTCTCACAGTTACCTGCTGGACGGAGACTTTAGTGTTACCCTTAAAGTAATTAACAGCGGAGGATGCATTAACTCAAAAAGCAAGCGCAGGTATATTAAAGCGTTAAAATCACCGGCTGCTGCCTTTACATTTAACAATGGAGTTAAATGCAGACCTCCTGAAACAATTGCTTTCAACAACCTTTCCACCGGAACGGGAACACTAAATTACCAATGGGATTTTGGCAATGGAACAACCTCAAACCAAATAAATCCATCAAGTACATACAATACTGGTGGCACATTTTCTATTCAATTAATTGTGGCTGATAACCAGGGCTGCAGTGACACGCTCTTTCAAAAAGATTCCTTAAGGGTTGGCAGCGTGCAATCTTTAATCGGTATTGCAGACAGCGTATGCATAGGATCAACTACAACGCTTTCAAATCTTTCTGCCCCTGCGCCATTAAGTTCAGTATGGCAATTTGGAGACAGCACTTCATCAACGGATAGTTTGCCCACAAAAGTTTGGAACAGGACTGGTTCTTATAATATCAAATTAATAAATACTTATGCAAGCTGCGTGGATTCAGTAATTAAAACAATTAAAATACTTGCCCTGCCTGTTATAAAATTTAGTGCTACTGACAGCGGATCCTGCAAGTTTCCATTTTCTCCTTCATTTAATGATCTTACTCCCAATGCAATAAAGTGGAATTGGGATTTTGGGAACGGCAGTTCGGATACAATCAAGAATCCTTCGACGGTTTATAATAACCTCGGCACTTACCCGGTTGCGCTAACCGTTACAAGTGCTTCCGGCTGCAGTAATACAGATACAGTTACAAGCTTTATCCGGGTTTTAAAACCAATTGCAAGGATATCAAATTTACCGGCTTCTGGTTGCATTCCTTTTTCCTTTAAACCGCTGGCAAATCCTTTCTCCACAGATGGTATTGCCAGCTACGCCTGGGATTTTGGAAACGGTGAAACCTCCACATCCTCCAACCCAACTGCAACATATACCACGATTGGAAAATTCGATATAAAATTGGTTATAACCACCAATGATGGTTGCACAGACTCGGTATTGATTAGTAATGCAGTGCAAACTAATATAAAACCAGCTATTGATTTTGCGGTTAGTCCAACCTCCATTTGCATCGGGTCACCTGTTCAATTTACTGATTTATCGCCTGACGTTACCGATAAATGGATATGGAGCACAGGTGACGGTGAAACATCAAACCAACAAAACTTCCAGTACATTTATAAAGACACCGGGAATTTCACCATCCGGTTTATTGCTTTTAAGCAGGGATGCAGCGACACGGTTATTAAAACCAATTATGTGCAGGCTCTGCCGCCATTAGCAAAGTTCAGCATAACTTATGATTGCGCTGCCAGCTCAAAAATTGTTTTTGCAGATAGCTCCATACTTCCAAAAAGTTGGCTGTGGGATTTTGGAGATGGTAATACCGATACGCAACAAAATCCGGTGCATACATTTTTACCAAATCAATCATACCTGGTTACATTGACTGTAACTAACGGAACTTGTACAAACAGTATTACCAAGATAGTTCCTGTTAATGATCTGCCCCCCGATTTTACGGTATCTAAAAATAATATTTGCTTTAAAGATTCTGTACAATTTAGCGCTACCATAAATAACAATGCAAGATATACGGGCTACACATGGGATTTTGGAGATGGCTCTACTGTTTTTACCAAAACGAGAAACATTTTCCACAGTTATAGCAAAACGGGAAATTTTACCATTAAACTAATAACAGTTGATACGCTTGGATGCAGGGATACAACGGAAAAATTAAGTTTTATAAATGTCTTTTCACCAAATGCCAACTTTTCAATAAGTACCGGATCCGGCTGCAAACCACTTACAGTATTATTTTCTAATAGTTCTGCAACTGCCAACGGGCTTAACAATATTGCATTTTATATCTGGACCTATAATGACGGCAGGTCTGATACTCTAACGGCTCCTGCAAATAACCCCGTATCTCATGTTTATGGTGATACCGGCGTATTTATTCCGATGTTGCAAATTATAGATTCCGCAGGTTGTGCCGATAGCTTTAAATTAAGTACACCTTTAATTGTATCAAAACCTGTAGCAAATTTCAACAGTGCTTCAACCAATACCTGCAGAATAGAAAATATCCAGCTAAAGAATTTTTCAAAAGGCAATAACATTACTAGTGAATGGTTTTTTAGTGATAGTACCAACAGTTTCGATATTAATCCTGTAAAAGCTTTTTCAGCTAATGGTAATTACAGCGCCAAACTCGTTGTAACTGATGTGTACGGTTGTAAGGATTCGATAGAAAGAATTAATTACTTTCATGTACAGGATGTGTTGCCATCATTTACGATCAACGACTCTATCGGTACCTGTGTGCCATTTGAAGTTACGTTTAAAAATCAATCGCAATTTGCTTTGTCACAAATTTGGGATTTTGGAGACGGTGGCACTTCCAGTGCTTTAAGTCCAAAACATTTTTATAATGAGCCGGGAATCTACTATGCCACGCTTACCGCAAAAAGAAATAATGTTTGTTTTGATACAATTTCAAAAAAGATCCAGGTATTTGCTCCCACCGGAACTATTCAGTATAATCCGGTTGTAGGTTGTGCCCCGCTTACTACTTCTTTTGTTGTAAATTCATCAACCAAAGTGAGCTACATCTATGACTACAGCGATGGTACTTCAATTGAAACCACTGATTCGGTAACTACACACTATTATCTTGAACCTGGTGCTTTTTTACCTAAAGTAATTTTGAAAGATTCCACTGGCTGCCTCATTCCTGTATTCGGAGAAGATACCGTTCGTATTTTTAGCAGCAAAGTTAATTTTGGCGCAGACAAAAGCATATTGTGTGATAGCGGCAGCGTTGCTTTTATTGACTCAACTTTCTCTGGAAGTTCCATTTCATTTTATACCTGGAATTTTGGTGACGGGCAAACCTCTCCGCTGGAAAACCCTGTGCATTTCTATGGCAAACCCGGGTTATATACCGTTGCGTTAAACATCGAAACTATTTATGGCTGCAAAGATTCTATAACGCAAACCAATTTTATTAAAACCGTTGTAAGGCCAAAAGCAAGTATTACCGGAGACACTTCATTTTGCGGACCATCAACCGTGCAATTGCAGGCACTACTTTTAAGTACCGATACTTCCACCATACAATGGCATTGGCAGTTTGGAAACGGTAACAGTTCTGCACTTCAAAACCCGCCGGTACAACAATATTCAACTATAGGTAATTTTCAGGTTATTCTTACTGCTACTAACAGCAGCGGTTGCATTGATACGGAAGATGTTAATGTAAACATCAATCCATTTCCCACAACCAATGCAGGTAAAGACACAGTAGTTTGTATAAACACAGCGGCCTCCTTGCACGCCACGGGAGCTGATGTTTACGAATGGCAGCCTGTAGCGCTTCTTAGTTGTGCAGATTGCCCTAATCCGCAAACGGTGCCATTGACAAATAATACTTTCTTTACTCTAACCGGAGCCACCGATAAGGGTTGCAGGGTATCTGACACAATTACTGTAAGGGTTAAAAAGCCTTTTACAATAACAAAACCACAGCCACTTGATTCTATTTGTAAAGGCAGCTCAGTTCAATTTAATATAGCTGGCGCTGAAAATTATATTTGGTCACCAGCATCCGGTCTCAGTTCTTTTACAATTGGAAATCCTGTTGCTTCGCCTTTAACCACCACCAGTTATAAAGTAATTGGTTTTGACAGCAGCAATTGTTTTAAAGACAGCGCCTTTATAGATCTGCGGGTGTTTGAAATTCCAACTGTAAATGCCGGGCCGGATGTTCGCCTTGCTTACGGCGGGTCTGTAACCATCAATTCTCAAAACTCCGCTGATGTGGTAACCTGGCAATGGAGCCCGGGACAATATCTGAATTGCACGAATTGCCCTAAACCTGTTGCAACACCTGAATTCAATACAACTTATACTGTTACAGTTACTAACAACGGCGGTTGTACTAAAACAGACCAGGTGCAACTGCTTTTAACTTGTGATAAAAGCAATTTATTTTTACCTACAGCTTTTACACCCAATAATGACAATCTCAATGATGTATTTTATCCAATGAGTAAGGGTGTTTTTAAAATAAAAAGCTTAAGAATTTTTAACCGAAATGGTGAGCTTGTCTTCATAAATGCAAGCTTTTCCCCGAACGTAAGCAGCGCTGGCTGGGATGGAAGTTACAAAGGAGTAACGGCCCCGGGAGGCAACTATGTTTATGTTATTGAAGTGATCTGCAACAACAATGAGGTGTTAAGTTTTAGCGGAAATATATTACTGCTGAAATAATAAAATTTACCCCTGCACGTTTCATATACGACGAAAGTCACCAATCCATACATCTAAACAAAAGATCCTATTTTATGAAAACTGAACTACACAGATATGTGTGGGGCATAGTATTCCTTCTTGCTTCCCACACTGTAAAATCCCAGGACATTCATTTTTCACAATTTTTTGAAACACCACTTTTACGCAACCCAGCTTTGGCCGGTTTATTTGCAGGAGATTTGAGAATACAGGCTGTTTACCGCACCCAATGGCAAAGCGTTACAGTACCTTATCAAACAACTTCTTTAAATGGTGAGTACAAACTCCCCATTGGAAAAAGTGAAGATTTTTTAACAGTTGGAGGGCAAATATTATATGATAAAGCAGGTTCAGTGGCAATGACATCTACCCATGTTTTACCGGCTGCCAATTACCACAAATCATTAAGCGCCGACCGAAATATGTACCTGTCACTTGGTTTTATGGGCGGATTTGTACAACGCAGACTTGACAGAAGTAAAGTAACCACCAACAGCCAGTTCGATGGCTCAGGTTATAACGGAAGCCTTTCTGATGGTGAAAATTTCACTAACCCTTCCTACAGTTATTTTGATGGTACCGCAGGCATGAGTTTTAATACCCAGCTTGGAGAAAACAAAGATGACAACCTTTATGTCGGTATTGCTTATCACCATTTCAATAAACCTTCCGGAATTAGTTTTTACGGAAATACAAAACTGGAAATGACACCTAAATGGGTTTACTCTGCAGGTATAAGAATGAATGCTTCTGAAAACTCTTATGTAACATTCCAGGGCGATTATGTTACCCAGGGGCCAAGTACTCAAATTATTGGGGGCGTAATGTACACTTATAAACTGGATGATATTGATGAGCCCAAATACCTGATTCATGGTGGTGCTGTATTACGCTGGAAAGATGCTTTTATACCAGTAGCAAAACTGGAGATGAGACCATTGGCAATATCAGTGAGTTATGATGCAAACATCTCACAATTATCAGCAGCAACAAATGGCAGGGGCGGTTTTGAAATGGCCCTTACCTATCAAAAATTTATTAACAGGGACAACACCAGCAAAGAAGCTGTTAGGTGTCCAAGATTTTAGTTATTATTCATTCAAACCAAATTCAAAAGTCGTAGCCTAACAGACAAGAGCTTTTGTTTTTATGGATTGTTTGGATAATTAAAAGCCCCAGGGATGGGGCTTTTTTCATTTTTGCAGGTTTATCTAAAACAATCAGTAAAAAATTATAAGGATAAGTTGAAACTACTTGTTTTAAAAAAATAAAAGAGATTCTGTTGATGCTGACCGTCAAATATTTATAAAGTGGTTTGCTGTGCACATTTAGTGTTAGAAACCCGTAAAAATTTGTCTGGACGTTATTATTCTACTAAAGTTTATGACAAATAAGCTTTAAAATTTTCTAAAGAAAAGGGTTCCAAAACAACGTTAAAGTTCCGTACTTTTACAAAAATTAATTCTGATGAAAATTTTTGTAGCCGGCCTTCCTTACGATTTAGATGATGCTGAACTGGAAGAAATTTTTGAAAAATTTGGTACTGTAACCTCCGCTAAAGTAGCCATGGATAAAGAGACAGGTAAAAGCAAAGGTTTTGGTTTTGTAGATATGCTTGTAACTTCTGAAGCCCGGGATGCTATTGAAGGGCTGAATGATATATCGCTTGGTAAAAAGCCTTTGGTTGTTAAAGAAGCTGAAGAACGCAGTGCCCCATCCGGGGGCGGCAGACCCGGCGGTTATGATAAACCAGGTGGTTTTAAACCCAGGAACCGGTTTCAATAATCGCTGTTCCCGCCCTCTTCTCCAACAATTTTTTCTTTGTAAAACTTTAATGGGCAGGGCATGCTTTGGCTAACTGCAATATTTTTGTTGGTACCAGTGATCAATGATTAGGAATTTTAAAATCACCCCACTTTATTTTTAATATCAGCCCTGATCCTTGCCTTTGCCTTATTGAAAATATGCTGCCCTTTATCAAGGCCTTTCCTTAATTCTTTTTGTTCTTCTAATGGTAAATGGTAGGTAGTTGTGCATTCGGCACTACAGCAACCGTCAAACTTTCCTGCACAGCTTTCACACTGTATAAACAGTAAGTGGCAGCCATCATTTTTACAGTTGGTATGTGTATCAGCGGGCTGGCCGCACTGGTGGCATTTCGCAATAATATCCGGTGTAATCCGCTCCCCCAGCCTGTCGTCAAATACAAAGTTTTTTCCAATAAACGTGCTTTCTAACCCCGCCTCCCGGGCTTGTTTTGCATAATTAATTATGCCTCCTTCCAGGTGAAAAACGTTTTCAAAACCATGGTGCAGCATATAAGCGCTGGCCTTTTCGCAACGGATACCCCCTGTGCAGTACATGATAATATTTTTGTCCTTATTTTCCTTCATCATCTCCACCGCCATGGGTAACTGTTCCCGGAAAGTGTCACTTGGAATCTCCAGTGCTTTATCAAAATGCCCCACTTCGTATTCGTAATGGTTACGCATATCTATCACTATCGTATCGTCATGCCGCAGCAATTCGTTCATTTGTTTTGCATTAACATACCTGCCTTTCTGTTCCATGCTGAATAAAGGATCGGTGATGCCATCTGCAACTATTTTTTCTCTTACTTTTATTTTGAGCACCCAAAATGATTTGCCTTTTGCAGAACTGTCTGTTTTTGCAGTATCATCTACAGCGATATTGAGCCTGATACCATCCAGCGGTTCTATTGCACTCAAACATTCCCTCAATTTTTCAACATTACTGTCAGGCACACTTACCTGTGCATTCATGCCTTCGTGAGCAATATAAATTCTGCCGAACACTTGTAATGCTGTCAACTTTATGTACAAATCATCCCGAAACAATGCAGGATCTTTAACCAGGAAATAGTTATAAAAGGAAATTGTTGTACGTGGTTCTTTTTCTTCGTACAATCGTTTTTTGAGCTCCGACTGGGAAACCCTGTTGTGTAAAACTGCCATATATTTTAATTTGATCCCTGTTAAGGGAAACCGTTAAACCAAACTACCGGGATGGTGGCTGAACATGGATTGGATGCTTGCAGGGCAAACCAAATTTGGTGCAAATATAAATGATCTGGAGAATTACTGGCGTGGCCTGCGGCAGCGACCAGCTTTAACGGAATAGCAGAAGATCTATTCCTCCTCAAAATACCGGAGCCGGTTAGAAAGCGACACAATCTGCTGCTGCATATCATTCATGCGCTTTAACAGGTAGGTTACTGTTTCAATCCCTTCCAGGTTTATATCAAGTTCCTCATGCAGTCGCACCAGTCGCTCTAAAACATCCAGCTGGTTGCTGTAAACAAACAATCGTTCATCTTCCTTTGTAAGATCAATCAATCCTGATTCGTGCAGGGAACTGATGAAAGACAACTCAATATGATGATGAAGACAAAACTCTTCGGCCGGAATCATTTCAGCTGTTTGCATACGCTAAGATTTACGAAAGTTTTTGAAGTTCAATAAAGAGTTCTTTCTGTTTTTCGCTAAGTTTAACTGGGAGTTTTACATCGTAGGTAACGTAAAGATCACCGGCCTCCCCTTCTTTTTTATAAACAGGAAAACCCTTTCCTTTAAGTCTTATTTTAGTTCCGGGCTGGGTTTCAGGATTTACCTTAAGTTTTACTTTTCCTTTTAATGTATCAATGGTAGTTTCACCGCCCAGGAGTGCGGTGTAAAGGTCGATAGCAGCCGTGGTGAAAAGATCATTACCCGACCTTTTAAATGCAGGGTGTGTACCGAGTATAAAGGTAATTAGCAGGTCGCCGGCGGGACCGCCATTTACGCCGGGAGCTCCGTACCCACGCAGCTTTATCACCTGGCCGTTTTCAACTCCGGCTGGTATTGTAATACGGACATTTTTTCCATTTACAGCCATCGTTTGCTGGTGCGTTTCCATCGCATCAACGAGGCTAAGATTGAGTTGGGCCGTATAATCCTGTCCACGGAATTTTGTTTGCCTGTTGCGGCCTGATCCTCCAAACATAGATTCAAAAAAACTTGAGAAATCGCTGTCATCATCTGCGCCAAATTGCTGACCGCCTCCAAAATCCGGCTGCCTGTGCTGCCTGCGTTGTTGTTCAAACTGGTCAGCATGCTGCCAGTCTTTGCCATACTGATCGTATTTTTTACGCTTTTCGGGATCGCTTAATACTTCATTGGCTTCATTAATCTGCTGAAATTTTTGCTGGGCTGTTTTATCATTTGGGTTTAGGTCCGGATGCAGCTTTCTTGCCAGTTTGCGGTAAGCTTTTTTGATATCGTCTTCGGAGGCATTTTTCTCTATCCCCAAAGCTTTGTAATAATCTATAAATTCCATTGGGAGATTATATTGGTTGCTTTTAAAGGCTGATTTTGCACTATATGCTATATAAAGCAAAAACTATCCTGAAAGCAATAACTGCCTTCAGGATTTGTATACAGGCTATATAATTTTAAGGAGCCAGCTGAACGTTTACGGCATTTGCACCCTTAGGTCCCATTTCTACTTCAAAAGTTACTTTGTTGTTTTCTTTAATGGCCTGCTTAAGCGCATTTACGTGTACAAAAACACTCTGCTGGGTTTCCATGTCTTTAATAAAACCATATCCTTTACTTTCATTAAAAAAGGTAACGATACCCGTTCTTATTAAATCTGCAGGATCAAAAGCTGCTTGCTTTGGTACGCCGATCTCAATATCTTCCTGCCTGATCTTTTTCATCTTTTTAGGATCCGGAGGCGTTGACGACAAATTGCCATTTTCATCTACATAAGCAAGCATGTCATCAAGCGTTTTCGTTTTCACATTCTCTTTCCTGTCCTGCTTTTTCTCAGCTTTCTCTTTTTTGTTCTGTTGTTTTTTCTTTTCCCTTTCTTTTTTGTTCCAGGTTTCTGCCATATTTATTTTTAAATTAATTGTTTACGTGTTTGAACTGCCGGTGATGGCTTTCCAGAGGAGATGGTATCAATAATTGTGGTGGAATACCTCAAAGGTAAGCTTTTAATAGTTGCTGTAGAAATGACAGCATCGTATTTCTTTCAAATTATAACACAATTTACCAACAAAAAATGCAGATAAAATTGTAAAGGCTGGTTCCCATACCCATGCAGTTGCCGGGTAGCGGTGATGGTTTTGTGTTAAAATACGATGGAGGCCAGGTATCTTTTCTGCGGGTTGAGTTTACAATTATTACCGTTCGGTGATATAAAGTTTTTACAGGCAATACTGGTTTTTATGTTTGTGCTGTCATCAATCGAACGACAGTCAACCTATAAAATTCACAACTTTAAATTTACTCAACAATGAAAAACAATCAAACTTTCCGCAAGCTTATCGCAGCCGCTTTTGTAGCTGCTGCAATCCTGGTTTCATGCCAAAAGGAAACACAAACCAATACCCCAGCCGGCACAACCAATCTTTCAGTTTATATCACTGACGGACCCGTAAATTTTGATAATGCTTTTATTGACATTCAGCTGCTGGAAGTAAAAATTGAAAATGACTCCTGCGGCGGAACTTCTCATGATAGTAATGACGATCATGGCAGTGACGCTGGTGATGATAACCACAGCAGTAATTCCGGCACTAATGACAATAGCAGTTCTGAAATTGAGGATAACACAAGTTGCGAAAAATGGGATACGCTGCAAATCAACGCAGGTGTTTATGACCTGCTGAAATTTAGAAATGGGGTTGATGCATTGCTGGCCAGCAACAATATTCCCAAAGGGCAGGTAAAAGCTGTTCGACTTACGCTGGGTAATAATAACTCAGTAGTTATTGACAGCATCAGTCATCCAATGGAGCTAAAAGAAAATAAAAAGGTCACGCTTAAAATCGCCGACCTGGAAATAACCGATATTAACCATTCTGTTCTGCACCTTGATTTTGATCTTGCTCAATCCATTGAGTTCAAGGACAGCCGTTTTGAATTAAGGCCGAGGATCAAATCTTTTAACGATAAAAAGGCAGCAAAAATAGAAGGCATGGTTTTGCCGGGCAGTGCAAAAACAACTGTTACCCTTACAGGTAATAAAGACTCTCTTACAGCAATAGCGAGCAGAGAAGGAGAATTCAAAATCCGGGGGATACAAAGCACCAGCTTCAGCCTGCATTTTGCAGCAAATGCGGGTGGTTATAAAGACACCACCATCAGCGGTCTTTCACTCAGCAGTGGCGGTGAATTAAAAATTCCAATTGTTACACTGCATAAATAATTAACCTCTCTCAAAATGAAAAACCACGGCTGGCAGCAATTTATTTTGCTGCCAGTTTTTTTTTGTGTTGAGATAAGTTGCCATTTTTATAGATTTCTTGCTGCCGGACAATTATATAAAGGCTGTTATCTTCCAAATATGCTTTATATTTCGGTTTCAATACTTTTCCATGACTAACAAACTCCTGCTGTTCCTCTGCGGATTTACGCTTTGTACAAATACTTTTTCACAAATTAAAAAAGACACTGCCAGTTCTGAGATTGCTGCTTATTTTAAACCGGCCAAATGGCGCTGTATAGGCCCGTTCCGGGGTGGTCGTTCTGTAACTGCAACTGGTGTCGTAGGTAACCCCTCCACATATTATTCGGGCACAACGGGTGGCGGCTTGTGGAAAACAGAAGATATGGGTATTACCTGGAACAACGTTTCTGACGGCTACTTTAAAACAGGTTCAGTTGGTGCCGTGGCCGTTGCCGAGAGTGATCCAAACGTTGTATATGTCGGCATGGGTGAGCATGCCGTTCGTGGCGTGATGACGCATCATGGAGATGGTGTTTACAAATCAATGGATGCAGGAAAATCATGGAAAAAAATGGGGCTGGATCTCACACAGCATATTGCCCGGATCGCTATTCATCCCAAAGATCCTAACGTTGTTTTTGTGGCAGCGCAGGGCGCCTTATACAGTAATTCAACCCAACGGGGTATTTATAAAAGTACCGATGGTGGAACTACCTGGAAAAATGTATTGTATGTTGATGATAAAACCGGTTGTTCTGAACTATCAATGGATATGAACAACCCCAATATTTTGTATGCTGCGATGTGGGAACATGGGCGCCTGCCCTGGAAAGTAATCAGCGGCGGCCCGGGCAGTGGCCTGTACAAATCAACAGATGCCGGTGAACACTGGGAGAAAATGAAAGAAGGGTTGCCGAAGGATATGGGTAAGATGGCCATTGCTGTTTGCCGGTCAAATTCAGAGAAAGTGTACGCTTTAATTGAAAGTGATTTTGATAAAGAAGCCGGGGGCATGTATGTATCCAGCAATGCTGGAAAAAGCTGGAGCCAGGTAACAGGCGATCATCGTTTGATACAAAGAGCCTGGTATTATATTGAAGTGTTTCCAGACCCGACAAACGACAACACCGTTTATGTGATGAGTGCCCCAGCCATGAAATCTATTGATGGGGGTAAAAACTGGGAAGATATTTCCAATACGCATGGGGATTACCACAATCTTTGGATCAATCCCGCTAATGCAAACAACATGATCATTTCTGATGATGGCGGATCGGCCATCAGTTTTAACCAGGGAAAAACATGGAGCAGCCAGCAAAATATGCCGACCGGGCAATTTTACCGGATTAGTACAGACAACCAGTTTCCCTACCATATTTATGGCGGCCAGCAAGATGATGGAACAGTCAATATCCCCAGTCGTGAATTAGGAAGCGGTGGCATCAGCAGCTGGACAAATTCTGCCGGAGGCGAAAGCTCCTTTCTTGCATTTAACCCTGATGATCCGCAATTTGTAATGGGCGGGAGTTATATGGGTACCATTGAAATGCTGGATACAAAAGCAAAAGCGGCAACTAATGTAATGGCTGCACCCATCCAGTACCTTGCCATGGACTCAAAGGATATGAAGTACCGCTTTAACTGGAATGCGCCGCTGATAAGAAGTACGCATGAAGAAGATGTTTTTTACCATGGTTCACAAATTTTGTTACGTACCGCAGACAGTGGTAAGACGTGGACCGAAGCATCCCCGGATTTAACCCATAATGATAAAGAAAAACAAGGCAAGGCTGGTGGGCCTTATACCAACGAATCAGTTGGCGCAGAAAATTACGGAACCCTTAGTTATGTTATTGAAGCACCCAATGAAAAAGGCGTAATATGGACAGGCAGTGATGATGGCGTTGTGTCCCTTACAAGAGACAATGGTGCACACTGGACCAATGTAACACCAGCTGGGCTAAAGGAATGTTTGATCAATGCGATTGAGGTTTCGCCACATGATAAAGCCACGGCCTACATTGCAACAACAAGGTATAAATTCAACGACCATACGCCGGGACTGTACAAGACAACCGACTATGGCAAAACATGGACGAAGATTACCAACGGTATACCGGGCACAGCTTTTACCAGGGTGGTAAGGGAAGATGAAAAAAGAAAAGATTTGTTGTTTGCCGGAACCGAAACCGGCTTGTATATTTCTCTGAATGGAGGTAAAGACTGGAACGATTTTCAGCTGAACCTGCCCATTGCGCCCATCACCGATCTCAAAATATTCAGGGATAATCTGATCGCTTCCACTTCTGGTCGTGCCTACTGGATACTGGACGACCTGGACCTTATCCGCCAGTATAAAAAAGACGCACCCACATTTGCAATTTTTCAACCCACTCCTGCTTACCTGGTAAACGGCTATAGTGAGTTGGATGTCACTTCTCCTGATTTTACCGGCATGAGCAATTACCGGGGTGTAAACCCCTCAACCGGTGCGGTGATCTATTACCAGTTACCGGAATTAAAAGACTCTTCCATTATAACAATGGAAATAAAAGATGCAGATGGCGTTGTTGTACACACCTACAGTTCAAAACCAGACAGCACCTACAGAAAGTATGACGGAGCTCCACCCGAAGAACCTTCATTATCGAAAGCCAAAGGCATTAACCGTTTTGTATGGAATATGCGGTATGCAACCATGATTGCTGTACCGGATCTTTATGTAGAAAGCAGCTATCGTGGCCACAAAGCAAGTCCGGGAAAGTATACAGTTACTTTAAAAACGGATGATGGCAAAACAACCACTGCAGAAGTTACAATTTTAGCCAACCCGTTATATAAAACAACCCCTGCAGAATATAAAGAATATCACACAACCATGCATGGTATGGAGCAGGCACTAACGCTGATGCACAATACTGTAAATAGTATGAATGCAAAGAGGGAGCAACTGGCTGGTTTGCTGGCATCATTACCTTCAGAAACAAAGTTCAGCACCATAAAAAAAGAAGGTGATGTACTTGTTAAAAAGATGAAAGCCTGGGATGAAGATATGGTGCAGCGAAAATCAAAGGCTTATGATGATGCAGAAAATTTTGATAACAAATTCACTTCTAATTACCTCTTCCTTATCAACCAGACGGAAAGTGAAATTCCAAGGGTAAACCAACCATCCCTTGACAGGATGAAAGAGCTAAATGCAACCTGGGCGTTGTTAAAGAGCCGGGCTGATGAAATACTAAACAGCAACTTGCCAGCGCTAAACAAAATCCTGTGGGATGCAGGCGTAGGGGCAGTTTGGAAGAAATAAGTTCGGTTGATATTTGGCAGCAAAACCCGGCAGATGCTTACTTAAAGAACAACTCCCAAATGATTCGCTCATTTGGGAGTTTTGATTTGCAACTTCAGAAAAGGGCCGAAATTTCTCACCCCAATAATGACCATTTTAACCCAGATTTTGCAGTTGAAAATCTATTGCGGCTTCCAACTACTTCACAGCTAAGCATTTAAGAATATTTTTTGATTTCAAAATAGTTCACTATTTCCTCAGCCAAAAAATAACCTGAAACACTTATCTATATTGTATTTGAAACCCTCTTAACGATTTCAACTGCAAAATCTGGGTTTAATTGTTCAACTCTGCCAGTAATTTCTCAGCCACCAGTTCTGATGATGCAGGATTTTGCCCCGTGATTAATAAACCATCTTTCACCGCATAAGGCTTCCAGTTATCAACCTTGCTGTAATCTCCCCCGTTTTCTTTGAGCATGTCCTCAACCAAAAACGGAACAACATCTGTGAGTTGTACCGCATCTTCTTCTTCATTGGTGAAGCCTGTTACTCTTTTATCTTGTACTAAAAACTCACCATTTGGAAGTTTCGTGTTTTTAAATATAGCAGGTGCATGGCACACAGCTGCAACCGGTTTGCCATTGTTATAAAATGATTCTATGAGTTTTGCAGAATCTTTATCTTCTGCCAAATCCCAAAGGGGGCCATGACCTCCGGGATAAAATACCGCATTATAATCACCGGATTTTATTTCGCTTAGTTTCAAGGTCTTTGAAAGTTTTTCCCTGGTAGCTTTATCTTTTTTAAATCTTTCTGTTGCCGGGGTGCTGGCACCTGGTTCATCACTTTTGGGGTCGATTGGTGGCTGCCCACCTTTTGGAGATGCAATGGTAATCTCAACACCTTTATCAAGCAAAGCATAATATGGAGCTGCAAATTCTTCAATCCAAAAACCTGTTTTCTTTCCTGTATTTCCAAGTGCTTCATGACTGGTTAATACAAATAGTACTTTCTTCATTTTGTATGTTGCTTCTCTTTTGTAAATGGCAGACAGAATGTTGCACAGACTATGCCAGTAAGCTGAATGCATCCAAAAAAAATCAGCTGCCTTTTACAGCAGCTGACGCATTTTGCACTGTCATCTAATTAAAGAACCCCCGTTATCAATTAAATTTAAAGTGAACCGTTATTACATCTGAAACCAAATTTGTAGTTTGCAGGTAATGACCATACCTTATTTCAATAGCACTAAGTTTTGATCTTAAGATTCCCTTCGGCGGTGCTATTTTTAATCCCATACCCAAAAAATTACTTGAGAAGGCAGACAGGGCATAATTGCTGGTATAAAATTGATCTTTGGGATTGTGCACTGCATAAGGCGCAAAATATTTTACGGCAGTTTGGTTGTAATACCTGTAAAACGGAGACACTGTTACAAAGGGTGATAGCTTAACCGGCACCTCAAGATTAACCGTGTGGGATTTTAATCCCCAGTCATCGGTATAAAACCTGTAGTAAGACCTTATAATAATTCTGTCGCCAAGAAAATAGTTAAGCCTTGCACCGACAGGCAGTTTAAATCTGCTGGAAGGAAGTGCTTCCACCTGTACAGTTCCATCATTAAAATACACCCTGTGAAACGGCAGGCCCAGGTAACCGTTTTGCTCAACCAGGTCAAGCATCAGGCTACCCTGCAATCTTTTATTGATCACTTGAGAAAAAGAAAATGATCCTGTGATGGTGTTTCTCGGGCTTACCGGAATGGAACTTTCACTGCTTGAATAGCCGCCTCCGCTTCTTACGCCGCTGGCCGAAGTTGTAGTGGTTACAACCGTGGCAACTGGCCTTAATTCTGAAGGATAGATAAGTTTCACCCGGTCAAAATAGGCAGTGACCTTTCCTTCAAACTCGCCATTACTTTTATTCTTTTTTGAAAACGCAGCATCAAGCCCAAAAGAATGATAATTATATTCTCCGGAATAATATGCACCGAAACCCATGCTTGTTCCTTTGGCTTTATTTTCCATGTCCCAGTTAACAGATGGATAAACCCTTGAACCACCTGTTTTTGATGCGCCTGTTTTTGACACATAAGCGCTTGAAGCAGATGTATGATGATCTACGCCAAGCCCGAGGCTGAGCGTGTGTTTCCGGGACATATCATCATAGCCAACAAATTTTAATTCCAGCGAGTTGGAGATATCGGTTACTTTTTCGGTACCGATGCCACCTGTAACAGCAGAGTGTTCACCATCCTGCTTATAGTAGCTGGAAACAAGATTTACTTCATCAAGTTTCAGTGGCTTTACTGTATATACCGTTGTATCATTCGAAGTCTGGGAGAAACCGCTGAGCAGAAGGCAATAAAGGCCCAGCGTTGTTAAACATATTTTCTTCATCGTTATGGTTGAGTCTAAAAATTTATGAGATTAATTACAGCCGCAACCGCCACCTGTTTTGCCGCCATTTGCTCCTGAGGAACCTTCACGGTACCCCTGGAAACTCATTTCGCTTTTTTCAACTTTTTTATTGTGCAGTGCCATTTCAGAATCATTGATCCTATTTTTTTGATATTCCTTTACTGTGGTGCAGGAGTCCGTGAGGCAACCCGTTATAACGAGCGCTGCACATAACTTTAAGGCGGAGGTTTTTGTCATGTATGGGGGGTTTTTTTAAATATTAATAAGAAGATAGTTTTAAAAATGTGCGAAAATTGCACAGGAAAACCAATACAGTATTGAATTGTAGCGGTTTTTTAGGCTTAATTTTGACGTGTAAAAAGTTACGGTTTAAATATTAATTGCTTGGATTTACTTGGATTGAGGGTTAATTACGTTCAATTCAGCTTCCATTTTGAAGGCAAAAAGAGTGCTTTATGGTTGTTTTAAGTGGATTTTTGCTGTAACGAGTAGTTAAAAAGTTCATTTTCAGCTTTGTATTTTGTATCTCCAGTGTCTTTTTGCTTGATGTCTTCAAATGCAGTAATAAATTTTAGCATCGCTTCGTGCAGACTTTTCAAAGGTGCTGCATAGTGCTTCAATTTGCTTAGGTTTTCAATGCGCTTATCTCTAAACTCCTGATAATCAACTGCTTTTATCTCATCCTCAAGCAGGTTATCGTAGTTGTTTTTAAACACTTTAATGACTGTTTGCAATGCCTGGTCAAAGTAACTGACCAAGTATCTCACCTCATTTAGATCACTTCTGTTATTGATGATTTCCCTTGTAGACAATAGGTAATTGTACAATCGCTTATCAGCAAGTTTTGCGGCCTCATCAATAGCCAACTGCTGTATTTCAGCCGTTTTTAAGTTACCTGTGGACAGCTTTTCAATTAGCTTAAAGGTGTCATAAATCGCTTTATTTTCACCCTTTAGGGTTGAATAATAGGCATTTTCTTTGTCTAAACCCTCCTTGACCCCTCTTTCGACACCCTCTTTTAAAACCGTATTTTTTGCCGTATTTAATACTGTAAAGTCCCCTACTTCAGCACCGTATTTTTCAATTATTTTTTTCTTTACATTTTTGCTAACATTTACTTTACCTCTCTCGATATCTGTAATAGTGCCTTGCGTTACTCCTAATTCATCTGCAAACTCAATCTGGGTAAGGCCTAAACTCTTACGGTACTCTTTAAATTTTAAATTCGGTTCCATTATAAATGCTTTAAAATAATTTTATTAAAACTGTATTTTATCAGAAACTTTGCTTTATTTTGCTCTAAACAAAAGCTAAGTTATGGAAAAATAGGGCATTAATAAAGCAGCGGTAAAAAAAACACTGCCTTACGGGGCTATCAAAGAGATAGCATTTAGGTCAAAAAAAAGCATCTACACGGTTTCAAGAGTGATTAACAAGGGGGGAAAAAACCCTAAAATATTGATTGTACTCAAAGAATATTTAGAGGAAATCCAAAAAACACAAAACGAGATCAACGCATTAACTACTGAATTAGAAACAGCTTCTTGATGTCAAAAGCGATTTATATTGATGGTAATGACCTGTATCTTTCAAAGAGGTACTTGAAAAGCTTTATTACAATTAAGGCAATTGAGAAATGGAATAGCATTAAAGAAGTTGTTAGAATAGAACATGAAAACGAGTTATTTTTTCTTTATAAATCTATCCCGTTCCGGACAAGAAAAAAGCTTTTGCCTGCTGACAAGATTATTTCCGCAGATGCCAAAGGCTCCAGCCAATCCAAAGTAAAGGAATTGCTACATGAGGCATTTTATTACAAGTTCAGCTCTTACCGGTCGCTTTATGAAACAGAATCTTCTTTTACCAGTGAGCAGATCACAAAATTTGCCAAGCTCCATTCTGTTTTTCAATCAATTATAGACCTCAAAAAAAATGAAGGCTACAGGGATTTAATAACCCTTCAAAGTGAGTTTAATGAACTGTTTCCCGGCAAGTACAAAACTAAGCAAGCATTCAGCCAGGCCGTTTTAAAAGCTTCTGTTGACGGTGTAATGAGTGTAGCCATGGATAAGCGAACCTTTGGTAATAACAACAGAGACAGAAAGCAGGTAACTCCCCAAATTGATTATGTTATAACCGCCTTAGTTTCCTGCAATGGTAAGTTCACCAATGCTGAAATGCTGGAGCGTGCCAATGCTTTTTTTAAAGAGAAGGGCTACGGACAATTTAGCCTGTCATGGATGAAGAAACAGCGCCGTGAGTGGCTTAAAAATGCAGTGGTTTACCAAGCTCGATATGGTGCAAATGAACTGGAGAAGAAACTACCTTATGCTTCAATGAGAAGTGCCAGCTATGTGCATACACAATGGCAGGTTGACGGATGGAATTTGCCATTTTGGGAGAAAGGAGAAAGGGGATTGGTTAGGAGTGTTCTAGTGTATGTAATCGACAATTGCAGCAAAAAAATAACAGGGTATGCAGTAGGCCATACTGAAAACGGCGAAGTGATTAAAGCAGCCATCAGGAAGGCAGTAGATTCAACCGGTGTATTTCCTTTTGAGGTTGTAATGGATAACCACTCTTTTACCAAGACAAAAGAGGCTTTCAATTTTGAGCGGCATCTTAATACAGTAGGTGCAATTCTTACCAAGACATCAAACCCTAAACACAAGGCTATTATTGAAAGGTATAACCAAAATATTGACGCTTTGTGCAGGCCTTTTTATGGTTACCTGGGTAAAGGGATTAGAAGTAAAAGTATTGAGGACATTTCAAGCGATGAACTGAGAACAGATTATGCTAAGAATTTTTTAAGTCATTCAGAAGTAATTGGTATTGCGACTATCGTTATTGCTGAATATAATTCAAAAGTTCAAAGAATTTTAGGTAAGTCTCCAGCACAATATTTTGATGAAAATCCGCACCCTTCACCAATAACTTTAAACCAGTTCCAGAGGGCAAAGCTATTACCTAATGAAAAAACAAAGCAGGTTAGAAACGGGCAAATAACTATTAGCGATGGTGCAGTAAAATTTGAGTATCAACTACCTGCGGCACTATGGCAGCGGTACAATGATGAAACTGTTTTGATCACCTACGATGAGTTAAATGATGGTGTTTTTGCTTTGATTGTGATACAGAGCAGCCTATTGCAATGCTGCATTTAAAAACAAAGATTGCCAATGCCAAGGCTGAACAAACAGACGAAGACCTGCTAAACCTGAATAAGAATAAAGGCAAAAGAGCCGGTATTATGGCACAATC
Organism: Ferruginibacter sp.; assembly: GCA_965247025.1. Taxonomy (GTDB): domain Bacteria; phylum Bacteroidota; class Bacteroidia; order Chitinophagales; family Chitinophagaceae; genus Ferruginibacter. Next base: position 918,850 of record OZ252000.1, read on the forward strand.
AAAAAAGCAGCTTGAAGATGTAAGGGACAAAGCCCTAAACTATGACCCGGATGCTTATCTATTGCTTAATCCACGCACAACCAAAAAAGATGTTATCAAGGAAATGGAAGGCAACGCAATGCTTAGAATTGAAGCAGAAAACAACGGCGTAATTATTAATGAGTTACACAGTGATAATGCTGACTTTGATATTCCTGCATCCTTAAAGCCAGTAAAAAAGAACAGCAACCCCTTTACTGTGACCAATAGCGAAACAAAAGTGATTGATCCTACTAAGTTCCTTGATAATGAGTAAGCCGCTTTAAATGGCTTTTAAAATAGGTTTTGAACTGGTTTGATGGCTGCAACCCATAGGGTAAGTGCAAAAAGTAGTGCTGAATCAACATGTTTTTGTACCGAAATAGTGAACTAAAGAGGGGGTTTAGTCCTTTTTTACAAACTGAAAAATACGCTAAAATGCAGTACAGTAAAGGTTTACAGGGGAAATGTAAAAATAATTCACTCTTAAAAATTGATTTTAAAAAGTAGTGTATTTATACCAAAAATCAATACAGACAAGGGTTTTAAGCGAATTGAAAACAAATTTTATCATAAAAAAGCCTCACCAGGCACGGTGAAGCTTCATTTAATCACTCTTAAAAAGAATAACTAAAAACCATGACAAACTTACCACAAAAAGAACAAATCCGAAATGCAATCAATGAGTATTGCACGGCAAAGGGATTAAGTAAAAATGAGTTGGCAACGCAAGCCGGTGTTAGCGGTGCCACACTCAGCAATATTGAAAATCATAAATGGGAGAGCATTGATGAAAAGCTCTGGAGAAAAATTTGGAACAAAGTCAACAACAGCAATGAAACGCCATTGATTAAAACCAATGATTATTCCACTTGTGAGGCTGTTTGTTTATCAGCTCAAAAAAATCATTTTATGATTGGTTTGATAGCAGATACCGGAATGGGAAAAACAACAGCTATCAACGCTTATTCGTTACGTAGAAACGTTTTTATATCGTGTATGATAAAGACTATGGCTCCGAAGCATTTCTTTCTCTCCCTGCTTCGTGAAATGGGGATTCCCTTTGAAGGCAATATCAATGAAATGATTAACCGGATAGCTGATGAACTTAATACAATCAACAATCCTTTAATAATTATTGATGAATCGGGCAAACTCACTCACACAATGATTTTATACCTGCATGTTTTACGGGATAAGACTTGTAAAAATTGCGGTGTTGTGCTGGCTGGTATGCCTTACTTTAAGAGCAATCTTGCGAAACTTAGTAATAAAGGAAAAGAAGGCTATGCTGAATTTAACCGGCGTATAAACCTTTGGCAGGAATTAAAGGGCTTGAGCCGTACAGAGATTGCCAGCATTTGCAAAATATATGGCATAGAAGATAATGAGGTTGTAAGAGAAATGCAGGGTAAAAAACGCTTTGGAGACCTCTACAATGAAATTTTATTGTATAACATTCAAAATGAAGTAGCATGAACCTTAGACCGATAACACCACAGCAGCTAACCAAGATACATGTATTGCTTAACCAGTTTGGGCTTATAGCTGATAAACCCGAAATTATAAAGGAGTTTACCAATGGCAGGGAGACAAGCAGTAAGAAGCTAACATTTGATGAGGCTAAAGGCCTGCTTGCATATCTAAGCCAGGCAGACCCATTAGATAGAATGCGAAGGAAAGTCTTTGCACTGGCTTATGATGCCGGTCTTATTTGGGGAGATACTAAAGAAGACAAGCAAATGAACATTGCGAAGCTCAATAAATTTTTACTGGAAAAGGGAACTGTGAAAAAGGAGCTGAATAAAATGAATCACCAGGAACTTTCAAAAGTGGTAAGTCAATTCACCATGATTAAAAAGCATAATCAAGAAAGTGTTGTGTCAAAGGATACCAAAGAAATGCTTTCAAGCCTTGGAATAGCAACAACAAAAAAGGGGCTAAAAACCCTTTGTAAACCTCATTTAAAAACTGTTTAAACCCAGTAAACATGTATCATTTACAACTATTAAACAACGATACAAATTATTCAGCAGCTGTTGAATTAACCATGATTGATGGAATGCGGAGAAAGAAAAATGTTTTATTGCTTTTTAACATGGAGGATGAATGGAGAGCAGCGGAAGATTTTACATCTGCTGAGGTGCAAGGCATGTTTGCCGGAGCAATCATGGAGCTGTTACGAAAAGATGCCAGTGCCTTTGCATACCGGGCTACAGCTTACAGCATTCAGGATAATATAGTAAAAAAGTCGGTAAGCTTTACGCCAATGGTAAAAATAGATGATGAATTTAAAGAATGCCATATAGATGAAAATGGCAGGTTTGAATTAGTAGATTAAAACTTAAACTATAAAAAATGAAAACATTCCACTCTACCAGAGCGCAAACCAGTATAAGGTTAAGAGCTCGTTATCTTATTGTAGTAAAAGGCTTTAGCCAAAAAGAAGCCGCCGAAATTGTCGGCGTTTCAAAAAAGACCATGAACGATTGGTATAAATATTATGAATGGGCAGACGATGAAACAAAACATGTAAAACGAAAAGGCGGTTTAGCCGTTTACATGAAAGATTTTTTTGAATATGTACGGTCTACGTCTCCAGAGCTTTTAAAGTCAGTGAATAGCCTTTGGAATGGCTTTTTAAAAGCACATGAAAAGGATATTGGTTAGGGATTATGCCCTTTGAAAAAATATAAATTCTACAAAAAAATAAATGTGAAACATGGAAAAAATTGGCGTTACAAAAAAAGAGGGTGCAATTTTAGAAAGTGGTCTTCTAATCCAAAATATTGAAATCAGGCCGGTACACCGTACAAAGCAAGATATACAGGATTGGAGGATTGCACACCAGCATGCAGAGGCTATTACCGGCAACAGGATAGATCTTTATGACTTGTATAATGATGCTTTGCTAGATGGATTTTTAACACGGCTGGTTGCAATTCGGATTTTAGGGGTTACAAAAAACAGGCTCAAATATGTTGATAGCCAGCTTAAAGAAATACCTGTTAAAAATAATGTGATCGACCTGCTACAATTCAAACTACTAAGGGAGGCAATCCAAAATTGTAAAGCCTGGGGTATTGGCGTGTTTGAATTGATTAACGATAACGGGAAATTTAGATTCTTTGACGTTCCTAAAAAACATATCAATCCAAAAGAGGGTAAAATACTTTACAATCAGTATGGAGGAGCGGGCATTGATTATAAGGTACCTCCCTACAACAGAACCGTTATTCAAATTGGCAGGCATGATGATTTAGGGTACCTGCTTTCTGCTGTTGCTTATGTTCTTTACAAACGGGGTGCTATTGCAGATTGGGCAAACTACGCACAAATTTTTGGTATGCCGTTTAGAGAGGCTCGTTATGATGGATTTAATGAAGTGGTAAGAATACAACTTGAGAAAGCATTAGAGCAAGCAGCCAGTGCAGCCTGGGCGGTGCTGCCAAAGGATGCAGAATTTACGCTGCATGAAGCTAAAGGAGCTTCTGGCAGCAATGAATTATTTTCCACACTGCGAAAAGCAATGAATGAAGAAATGACCGTTTTAATATTGGGTGCAACAGAAACCACTGTGACCAGTAGCAGCAGCGGCTACGCTCAATCTAAAACACATAAGGAGACTGTAGATGAGCAGCAGCACAATGACATGCAAGATGAGTTAGCAACGCTTAACAGCCTTGTATTGCCGGTGTTAATTGACATTGGATTGTTGCCTGCCGGTGGTCATTTAATTTACGAGAATTCTATAAACCTTAACACAGCTGAAAAGCAAATTGAAGTAGCTGGTAAAGTGGTAGAGCTGGGATTAGATTTAAATGATAATCAAATTTATGAGATTGCCGGATTAAGAAAGCCAGCTAATTATGAGGTTGAAAAAAAGAAGCTTTCCGCTGAAATAAGAAGACAAAAAGGCTTTGCCAATTTAGCGTTACAGCAACCTAAAACTCAGGAAGAAAATGCTATGCTTCAGCTTTTTAAAAAATGGTTGAAACAGATATGAAATGAGTATAAGCATCGTGCAGTAATTGCATGGTAATTGAGGAAAACCCTTTGTTTCTACAAGGGGTTTTATTTTTACCACCATGCCAGAAATAAAAACCCCTTTCAACATTACTATTAAAAGGGGTTGAGCCGAGCCGTAGCCCCGTCACATACAAATATAGATTTCTTACAAAAAAAAAGCCCGGCATTGCTACCGGGGACGGGCGAGCCGTAGACCGCCCTTGAAATACAAATGTACAATAATTATTACTTTGTCTGCTTTTAATGTTGCCATCTTTTTTTGATTTTCACATAACAAACAATTAGTTTTGAAATTCCTCACTTAATAGTTGCACTATTAGCAACATTTTACCATCAATTATTGCAGAAAGAAACTCTTTTTAATTGCTCCGGTTTAAGGGCAATGTTTACCAAAACTAACAACTGATTGAACTTTAGTTTTCATCCATAAAACAGCCTGGTATTTCTATACTTATGGCTTCTTAAAAGTTTATAAATTTTAATTAGAAACACAGATAAAAAAGCAAAAATGACAAAAACAGAAATACTTTCTTACACAGGATTGACACCAGATGCAAGAGCAATCTTATTGAAAGCCTTCAATGCTAACCAATCCACAACTGATAAAGAATTGTTACTTTCTTTTTCAAATGCTTTAACAGGGCAGACCGATGAAAATCAGCATTTTGAAGGCCTTAAAAGAGAAAGAGCCACTTTGGTAGTTAACAAATATGCTGCTGATGCTTTGATAAATCCTAATGAAAAGGAGCTCTACATAAAATTGGCTACAAGTAGTTTTGAGCAAACAGTCGACATTTTAGAGGGAATGAAATTTAACGAAACTAACAAAAATGAGATAGAAGCCTTGCTAACGCTTAGCGATGATGAGCTGTATCATTCTGATGGTAAATTAGAGCGATTGAAGGCTTTAAGCCCCGCTGAATTTAAGCTACGGTTTAAGAGAATATTTGGAATTGAGTATCAATACTAATCGCTAACAGTATCAAATCAGCAAAGTGCATAATCATCAAAAATTAGAATCAATAACAGTTTTGTTAACTCAAAAAGGAATTGCTTACAGGGCAAAGCAAATTGCTTTAAGGCATAGTAACGGGCGGACTGATAAAATGAAAAAACTTAGCCCGGCTGAGCTTGATATTGTTTTAGCAGCATTGAAAGAATTTAGTGTTGAAAAATTGCTTCATGTTATATACGATAGCGCTTTTTCATTGAAGATAATTACAGCTCCTTTGCAGTCAATAGAAAATGATGAATTGATTGTCGCTTATCTAAAACAGAAAGGAACAATCAATAATGAGACTGATGAGATTTCAGCAGTGAACCCAGTTTGTATGGTAAAAATATCAACTCCTTTTCCGGCTCTTAAATTCTATGTGTTGGAATTACTGCTTTCGGTTTTGGTCGATCAAATGATTCCCATTATGGAAGCAAACAATTAATTTTTTCATTTTCTAAAAGAAGAAAAACAATGAATACAAGCTTAAATTTTCTTATTAAACTTACAGACCTCATGTCTCCAGCAATGATGCAAGCCGCACAAATAAGTAACACAGCTAGTAACCAAATTCAAAGCCAGTTTGCAGCAATACAGGGCAGCGGCAGGCGAATGAATGCAAGTGTTGATGAGTTAAGAGCCCGGCTGCAATCAGTTAACCAGGTACGCTTTAGCACAACTATACAACGGGAATTTGATGTTGCTACCAGGTCTGCACAGCGGTTAGAAAGCCAGATTGAAAAGATGGAAAATAAAGGTAGCAAAAGCGGTGGCGGTGGAAGTATGCTAGGTAATATTGTCGGAGGTAATCTTATCAGCTCTGCTATAAGCACGGTAGGCGGTTGGGTGATGAAAGGAGGTAAAGAAACTATATCAGCTTCAGTTAGAGAGGAACAAAATAAAGTCGGACTGAAAACTTTTTTGGGGGCACAAGGTGCTAATGATGCTTATGCAAATATTAAGCAGGATGCAGCTGTTACTCCATTTGATACACAGAGCTTACTTTCTGTTAACAGGGCGTTGATCAGTGCAGGGCTAAACGCTAAAGATGCAAGGAATGATTCATTGAATTTAGCAAATGCTATAAGTGCTATAGGTGGTGGCAATGATGAATTGCAACGCATGGCTGTTAATATGCAACAGATAAAAACTGTTGGCAAAGCCAGTGCTATGGATATAAAGCAGTTTGCTTTTGCAGGTATTAATATTTACCAGCTGCTGGCAGATGCCACGGGTAAAAATATTAACCAGGTGAAGGATATGGATGTTAGTTATGATTTACTCAGCAAATCTTTACAGCATGCCGGGCAAAAGGGCGGCGCATACTTTGGCGCAATGGAGGCACAAAGTAAAACAGTTGGTGGACAGTGGAGCACTTTTATGGATAACCTGATGAATACCGCTGCTGATATCGGCACAGCTTTGCAACCAATATTTCACTTTTTGCTTGACATGGGAATTGCCATCACTAACAACATGGGCAGCATCATGCCTTACCTGCAACCGGTGATAGATGGTATAAACGCATTGCCTGCTTTGATAACTGAAATAACAAGCGGCACCAGTAATTGGGCGGTGTATATAGATGTGGTAAAATCCTATGCCCTGAAACTTTGGGAAACAAGTAAATCTTTATTCGGCAACATCTGGGCAATTGTGGGTGGAGTAGTAACATGGATGGGGAAAAGTGAATTACTGAAAGACCTCTTCTTAGGCATAGGGCAAATTGCTGGAGGTATACTCGACATCATTAAATGGATTGGAGACAAAATACAGTGGGTTTTTGAAAACATCATAAAGCCAATACTTGACATAGTTGATACTTTTTACAGTACAACCAAAAGTTTATTTGGTGGCGGTAAGACACAGATAGAAGTGACTGACGGCACCAAAGCTGCACCAGTTACGCCTATGAGCCTTCCAAATCAAAATCAGGTATATGGGCTACCGTTTATAAAAATGCCTGTAGTTGGTATGCCTGGCACAAATCCTATTGTCCAAAATGCTGGTGGGGATGTTGTTCAACCTCCTAAAAAAGTTGATTTGGGTGATACTGCAAAAACAAATGCCAGTAGTATTAATAGTGGGGGTCAACGAAGCATTGTAATCAATATTAACAAGGTAATGGACAAAATAGAACAGCATATTATTGGAGGTGGGCGTGAGGCTGCTGGTGAGTTTGCAGCTGAGATAAGGGAAGCATTAAAACGGGAACTGTTGGCACTTAATTATAAAGCAAATTAAACTAGTATTTATGGTATCAATATTTGATTTTAAAGAAATGTTCAGGGATAGTTTTGGCTATGATGCACCCGCAGTATATAAATCCCAAAACCCAAAGATTGAGGAAAAGCCAGAAAGGGCCAAGTTCAGCAATTTGGGCGCTCCCTATTATGATGAGGATATGTTTGGCCGTGAATTTTTTATGCCGGTAAGGATTAACGGAATGCTGATTCCGTTTGCTGTTATTTCATGCTCCTGGAAAAAAACAATTATTAGCACACCACTGGTTGAAAGGGGTGGAACTGTTAAAGAGATGATTAGCATTGATGATTATCCTATTAATATAAAAGGGATTTTAATTAACCCTGGAGATGATTGGCCGGAGGCCGGAGTGTTGGAAATGTTTAGTCTTTTTAAGATAAACGAAAGCCTTACAATGCGAAGTGCTTTAACTGATATTTTTTTAAGTGGGAATAGTAGGGATATAAACGGAGGTGACAAGTGGGGGTCTTCGAGTGATACCGATGGCCACAAGGTAATAATTAAAGAAATTAAACGGCCTGCTGTAAGTGGTGTAGAGCATGCAAAACCATTTGAAATGGATTTGGAAAGCGATTTAATTTATGACCTGATAAAAAGATAAAAATGTTTGTATTACACAGTGATATTAGTATCGGTGAGTTTGTCCATGTTAAGCCGTACGATGTTAAAATTTCTAAAAGTATCTCTGATCCTGTTGACCGGGCAGTTATTAAACTACCTATCAGCGCAAGGTTGCACACGGACGGTAAGTTTCAGTTAATGACTGTAACTAATGAAACAGCCAAGCTATTTAAAGAGGGTGACAAGGTTGTTATTAAATTAGGGTACAATGGCCTTTTAAAAACTGAATTTGAAGGGTTTGTTTCCAGGATAAATTTTACCAAACCACTTGAAATTGAATGTGAAGGTTATTCTTATCAGCTAAGACGGGTGCAGCCTGTTGGAACGTTTTATAAAATACAGTTGAAGGATATTTTGAAGAAAATAATAAAGGGAACTGATATTGTTTTAGATGATGAAATAACAGATTTTGAAATTGCAAAAATTGCACTAAAAAAAATGGACGGGATGGACGCACTGCATCTTATAAATTCTATCACTGGTGGGCATATAACCTTTTGTTTTAATGGTAATTCTTTGTATAGTGGTTTAAAGTATAATAAAATTAAGCCTGATGTTGAGTATCAATTTGGCTGGAATGTGATTAAGGATAATAATCTTAAAAAGAGGCAGGCGGCAGGAAATGAAGTTATTTCTGTATGGATTGGGCATAACAATGACGGTACAACAACCCGTGTTCAAACAGGTAGAAAAGGTATTGAAAAGATTAAATCAACTCATGCGGTAACTGAAAAAAAAAGTTTACAGAAAATGTGTGATAAGGATAATTCAAATCATTCTTATGAGGGCTATGAGGGAAAACTAACAGCTTTTGGACAACCTTATTGTGAGCCTGGTTATCGAATAATTCTTACTGATAATGTTTACAAGGAAAGGGAAGGGCATTACTTAGTAGATAGTACTGAAGTGACCTATGGAACCAACGGATTTAGAAGACTGGTTGGGCTTAGTAACAAATTATAATAACAAACTGCTTATGAGAAGGGGAAGACGAATTTTTGATAAAATGATTGATGATAGTCCGGTACCTAGCAGCATCGAAAAGAAAAGAGGCCGCAGCATTGATAAAATAAATAGACGAAATGTTTGCCTTGCTTACAGGTACTACTATCATGCAAAAATATGCAGATTGCGATTTGAGGACGTAATGAAAGAACTTTCAAAAGAATTTTTTTTGGAACATCGTACTATTTCAAACATCATTCAGGCTGACCAGAATTTGTTAAGTAGGGTCGTTCATGAAAAGCCGGAGGTTAAGCACTTAAGTAAAGAGTATAGTTTTTTTATTGGATAAATAAAAATTAAATATGACAAAGCAAACACTGAAATTCAAAGAAAATGATTTTAACGACGAAGTAGAAAGCTATTCTATTTTGCTTCCTCTTGTTGGTAACCTAATTGCAGCTTACAACAGTATGCAGTTGCCTGAACTTGTAAATAACGATGTATCGGAGCTTTTAAGTAACCCACAGGCGTTTATTTACGATAAGATGACTATGGGTGACCAGATAGAGCTTCATGGCTTTAAAATCGACCGAAACAAAGCATTTGATTTACTAGAAAAGCCAGATGGTCATGATAACCTTGTTAATGCGATTGACTCCATTAAAGCACAACCAAATTATGTGTGGCATCTTTCCAACTATGATTTAGTAAACGGTGAGGCTGTTTTAAAACCTGCGCTTATAGCGCAGATCAGGGAACGTCATACGCTTTATGCAACCAATGCTGAACACCTTAAAGCCTTCAATTTTGCACAGGCTGTTATTTCAGCAGCAGCTGAGTATTTTGGAGATGGGGCAATTGATATACCAAGCATAGTGCAAAAGTTCGTAGAGCCTCAACCGTCTAATTTTCAAGCCGTTGGTGTAAGGCCTTATCAACTAAGGTTTGAAGAAATCGCAACGTTTAGAGACCCGAGATAAGCGGTAAAATCAAAAAAATAAAACCTGCAATTTTAACTATTTGCAGGTTTTATTTTGGTTTAATTCACTTGAACTATTTTTACAGCTTAACCATCCTAAAATGTTAATATTTAAACCGTAACTTTTAATAAAAATATTTCCCTAAATCATTAATATTTAAGGTGTAACCAAATTAATATTTAAAAGTGTCCGACATACATGTTTGTAATTTATTTTTTTAGAAATATTTTTTTTGATGTATAGATCTTGTTATCGTCATCAATAATAATTGCTTCGATATTATTGATCTGGTTTATCATATCCAGGCCAGCATTAATTCCCATAATGGTGACCGGTGTTGCCATTGCATCAGCAATTTCGGCATTGGGGCTGATAATAGTTACACTCTTGATGCCAGTTACCGGTAAGCCTGTTTTTGGATTGATGGTGTGGGAAAATTTCTTTCCTCCAATCATCACAAATTTTTCATAATTGCCGGAAGTTGCCACGGCCATGTCGCTTACAGAGAGGTAGGAAAAAATACTGTCAGCAACGTTAGGATCAACGATACCAATCGTCCATGGGTTTCCGTCAGGTTGCAAGCCCCAGGTTGTAAGATCACCAGCTGCATTTACAATACCATTTTCAACACCCAAACTTTTCAGCAGTTGCTTTGCTTTTTCAGCAGCATACCCTTTACCAATGCCGCCAAAGCCAATTCTCATCCCAACGTTTTTTAGCATTACAGTACAATTTTCTTCATCAAGTAATATATTTTTATAGTTGATGAGACGAACCATTTTTTTTGCCGTTGCAGCATCTGGTAATGCGGTCATCTTCTGATCAAAATTCCAAAGCTTTTTATCGACGGAGCCATAAGTAATATCAAAAGCGCCCTGGGTAATTGAAGAAATTCTGATGGACCTGCTGATAAGGTCAAATACTTCTCTGTCAACCTTCACAGGTTTTAGCCCGGCGTTCCTGTTTACCAGGTTTACCTGGCTGTCGTCGCTAAAAGTTGTAAAGAGTTTTTCTATCCTTCGAATTTCCTGTATTGCCTTGTCGATATTGGTATTGGCTTCTTCTTCATCGGTACTTACAACTGAAATTTCAAAACGGTTACCCATAAGTTTAATCCCTCTTTTGAACAAAACATTCTTTACACAAGAGGCGCTTACAGATGACTGGCTTATTGTTTGCTTCAATGGTATTTGAGTTGTTAATGAATATTTACGATGCTGGCCGGCTTTCTTCTTTCATGACTCAAATGGTGACTTCTTCGTGTTTTAAAATGTTGTGTTTAACCACTGGTTACAAGATTAAAGTTTCAGGAACTATATGGGTGCCAGTTTTTTAAGGACAACGATGGTTCCGGAACAATTTCTAAATAATAAAAATTTACAACTATGGATGAATATCTATTAATTATGCGTCATGAAGACGGTACCAAAGTGGTTCCGAAGGAGCAGCTCGAAATATGGATGAAGCAAACGCAGGACTGGATTAAATCCATTGAGCAAAAAGGAAAATTTATTTCCAGTGTGGGTTTGCCTTTTGAAAGTGCCTGGGTAATCTGGCCTGAGCATATGGTTACAAATGGTGCCTTTGGTGACAGGAAACAAACTATTGGAGGTATAATAAAAGTGAGAGCAGATTGCCACGAAGAAGTTACAAAAATTGCCAAAGAATGCCCTGTATTGCAGGGCGAGGGTAATAGTGTTGAAGTAAGGAGAATTGTTGCTTCAACCCCAACAGAATAATTCTTATGTTCGCTACTCTTCAATTGGGATGACTGCCCCGGTAATAAATGTCTGTATAAATTAAAATTAGTAAGTTAAACGGCTTACAATTTTGTAAACTGAGCAATAAAATACCCAATTTTATTTTTTGTACTACTCACTTCTTAATGTGAGAAAATTAATAACCTGGCTTTTTAAAAAAATTCCTATTTAACAGTAACACGGCTATGGCACAATATTGCTTATAGGATTTTTAAAAATTACTACCATGGGATATCATGAAAATAAAAGCTGTATTGAAGCATGTTTGAAATGTGCTGCACTTTGCGATCATTGTGCTTCATCTTGCCTGAAAGAGGATGACGTAAAAATGATGACCCGCTGTATTCAGCTGGATATGGAGTGTGCTGCACTCTGCTACAGCGCTGCACAATTAATGAGTATTGGAAGTACCAGGGCCCAGGAAATTTGCAGACTTTGTGCCCAGCTTTGCAGGGAATGTGCAGATGAATGTGATAGCCACGACAATGAACATTGCCGGGAATGTGCTAAAGCATGCCGCCACTGTGCAGAAGAATGCATGGAAATGATGGAGGTATTTTAAGCCGGATTGCCGGCTATTACAGTTTTATAATAATCACAAACCGTCTGCATAATACAGCTTTCACATTTAGGTGTTGGCCTGCATATTTCACGGCCAAGAAAAGACATAGCCATGCCTGCGTCCCATTCATTTTTTGGAAGAGCTTCCATCAATTGTTTTTCAATTTTATCGGGTTGGGTGGCAGTTGCAATACTAAGTCTTGGAGCAACTCTCACCACATGAAGATCAACCATAATGCCTTCCGCTTCTGCCCCGGCTTCCCGTTTAATTACATTGGCTGATTTCCGGCCAATACCTGTTAAAGCTGTAAGACCTTCCATCGTGAGCGGAATGTTTTCATCTTTTTTAATTTGCTTTGCAACACCACTAAGCCATTTTGTTTTATTGCCAAAATTTCTCACACCTGAAATTTGTTCCTGGATTGCGCCAGGTGAAGCTTTAGCCAGTGCGGCCATATTTGGAAACGCCTTGAAAAATATCGGCGCCACTTCATTAATGTGTCTGTCAGAATCCTGCGCCGACAGCACTACCATCACCATTAACTGGTAAATATTTTTATACTCCAGCGGGTGCTTATTACCTTTGTATTTTTTCAGTAAGGGCTTTATGGCTTCAGCCCAGTTAGTGTCATTCATCGCAATAATTTGAGAGAATAAATCTACAGTAATTTTTAAAATTCAACAGCGTTTTACAGGTTTTAATTTTACCTGTAAAACGCTGCTTCTTGCATTAACTGCCATAGCGATATACACTTTGAATAGTTAACTATTTATTGTCCTGTTTGTCATGGCTGTAATTATTATTTTCTTCATCCTCATCACCGGTTGCCTCATCTTCATCATCCAGCTCAGCTCCCGGTACATCCAGGTCTTCACCACTCTCGTCAATGCTTTCATTTAATGCCTCGCCGTCATTATCCGTGTTATCAAGTGTTGCCCTTGCCTGCTCCATATCATCATCTTTTTCAACATCTGCTTCATCTAACAATTTCAATTCCTCCTCTGTAATATCAGTGGCAGGGTCTGTGCCGGCATTCTCATCTCCCATTAATGATGAATGTAATTTTGCATTGGACCGGATGGAAGGCTCTAATGCAGTCACGTCTGTTTCGTTATCATTTTTCATGTTGTATAGTTTTATAAAAACTGGTAAGAAAACTGTGCCACAGATTTATGCCGGGCATTAATAAAGTGCTGCCAATTTCTAGAGGTTAAACTCCCAGACCGTTCTGTAGGAACCAAATTTTTCTATGTAGATTAAAAAGGAATTGTAAAATGCATCGGCTCCGATTGTAGCGCTGTCGCCGATCACAAATAATTGTTCTTTGGCTCTTGTTATAGCTACATTCATGCGCCGGTAATCTTTAAGAAAACCGATGACGCCATCATCGTTACTTCTTACCAGCGATAAAATGACGATCTCTTTTTCCTGCCCCTGGAAACTGTCGATAGTACTAATGCGTAAAGGCTTTGGCAATAGTTCTTTTGCGGCAGTCACCTGCCCGGAATAAGGTGATATAAACGCAGTATGCAGCGGATCAAGGACTTCAGTTTCCAGCAACTTTTGCGCTATCCGTAATTCCCCTTCATTTTGAAGGCTGCTGCCATCAGCACCATGTTTTTCATTAAAACCAGAACCGGCTGTATCAATGAATGTTATGTGGGTTGCAATATTACCAAGATGTGGAGCAGACAGCAACAACCCATTATAAAAATAGTTGCTGGAAAAACCAGCAATTGCCTCCCTCATGCGGTATTGCGTGTTTAGCAAAAACACATTGGCGACTGTTTTAACTGCCACTTCCAAAATGGAACGATTGAGCCCCAGCCGGGCAGCTTCATTGCTCAAAACCGTTGGTGGAAGTTGAAGATGATCTCCCGCTAACACAAACTTCTGCGCCAGCGGAAAAATAGTCCAGGCCAGCGGTTCAATGCATTGCCCGGCTTCATCAATTACCAGGGTATGAAAAGTAATGTGATTGATCTTTGCATCATACAAACCGACCGGTGTTCCTAAAATCACATCCGCCTCCGTGTATAATTTTTCTTCATTGTATGCCTGCAGCTTTTTAATATCCGTCCGGATATTTTTTACTTCTTTAAACAACAGGTTGCGCTGTTCTCTTTCAGATTTGCCAAAACTTCTTTTGTATTTTAATGCCATGCGCCGGAATTCCTCAGCCCGCATTTTAAGCTGTTTTATTTCTTTGAGTTGTTTACTGTTATTGAGCCTGCCTTCTGGTGTATACTGAAAAATTGTTTCATCAACTTTACTGCTGTTACCAACCCTTAACACCTGCAGGTTTTGTGCAATAAGCCCCCTCGCAATATTATCCACCGCTGTATTGCTTGGCGCCGAAACAAGCACCTTCTCCCCTGCTTTTACAAGTTGTAAAACAGCTTCAATCAAAGTGGTTGTTTTGCCCGTACCGGGAGGACCATGCACTATAGTTACCTGTTCATTTTGTGTGATGGCTGCAATTGCCTGCTGCTGGCTGGCATTCAAATTTTTGTTGCTGAAAGATAAGTTTACTGATGCCCGGGCCTCCACATTTTTATCAACAAGCTCACCATGCAGTTGCTCAAATAATTGAAAGAGTTCTTTTTTTGCTTCAAGATTATTGAGTGCAGTTTTCATGATGGTAGTGGTGCGCTGGTCCGGCGCCAGCTTGATTCCCACGCCATCTTCTTCAATCCAGTCTGGAAAATCTGGCGCAAATAACCTGAACTCACCAACCTTCCCCTCCAGGTTCATCAGCACAGCTTTTACGGGCTCCTCGCCGGAACAAAAACATTCAATGGCAGCGCCGTCTTTAAACAATCCTGTCTCGGCCGGAAAGTTTAATCTAAAACTTATTTCCGGGTAATCAGCGTAGCCAAAGTTTTTCCTGGTGATAGAAATAGGATGCAGCGCCAGGCCTTCGGCCTTTAATGATTTCAACGTATGCTGCTGATCAAGACTGTATCTTTTTACCTGCTCTTTTTCTTCAAGCTCAATGCATTGAAGAAGGATTTTTATCTGCGGATTATTCGCCATTAAAAAAAAATCGCTGTTTTAGTTGCGAAAAACTCGATTTAAAATATGATGTGATGCTAAAATTTTGTAAACGGATCTGTTATCGCTGCGCCCTTGCATATTGTATCGGCCACTCAATATCCTCTCCCAAAGCTTTCGCTGCATGCAGGGGAAAGTATGGATCCCGTAAAAATTCTCTTGCCATAATAATAACATCTGCCTGTTCATTTTGTAAGATATCCTCCGCCTGTTCCGGGGTTGTGATGATGCCCACTGCGCCGGTTAATATTCCTGCTTCCTTTTTTATTGCAGCTGCAAACGGCACCTGGTAACCCGGACCTGCAGGTATTTTTGCTTCCGCTGAAGAACCACCCGAGGAGGCATCAATCAGGTCAACACCTTTTTCTTTCAGAACTTTTGCCAGTGCTACGGAATCATCAATTGTCCATCCGCCTTCCATCCAGTCACTTGCAGATATCCTTACAAATAATGGTAAGTCAGCGGGCCATTCGGTTTGAACTGCTGTAATTATTTCAAGCAAAAACCGGATGCGGTTTTCAAAACTTCCGCCATACTCATCCGTGCGCTGGTTACTTAGCGGCGATAAAAATTCTGTGATCAAATAGCCATGTGCCGCATGAATTTCAACTACCTGGTAACCAACCTTAACAGCCCGTACAGTGGCCTGTTTGAAGGCTTCAACAAGCGAAATAATTTCCTCTTTTGAAAGTGCATGTGGTATCATATCACCCTCATAAAACGGAAGTGGCGAAGGGGCCACCGTCTGCCAGTTGTGATCACCGGACTTTATTTGCTTCCCTCCATTATCCCATGGCTTTTCACAACTTGCTTTTCGGCCGGCATGTGCAAGCTGAATACCTGCCACTGCTCCATGGTGCTGAATAAAAGCAACGATTGATTTTAGTTTTTCAATGTGCTCATCTTTCCAGATGCCAAGGTCACCATAAGTAATACGGCCTTCTGGTACAACAGCCGTTGCTTCCTGGATAATGAGTGCAGCACCGCCAATTGCACGGCTGCCCAAATGCACCAGGTGCCAGTCTGAGGCGTAGCCATCTACAGAAGAATACTGACACATGGGAGAAACAACAATTCTGTTCTTGAGTGTTATACTTTTTATGGTTAAAGAAGAAAATAATAGACTCATGCTTATCGATATTTAGTGAAATGTAAATTTGATTTTTTGCACCGCAAAAATAGGTTATTCGGAACCGGTAAACAGATGCCAATTAATCCATGCCATTAAAAATCACAACTTAAATTCTGGTAGCTTTACCTATAAAAAATATTGCATGATCACAAATGGGGTCATTATCGACCAGACAAAAAAATGGATAACGGATGTAGTGGTGGGCTGTAATTTTTGCCCGTTTGCGGCGAGGGTAATGCAACAAAAATCTGTCTTTTACAAAGTAGAATTAACCAGCGATGCAGCTATTTGCCTGGAAACGCTTTTACAGGAAACAACCCGGCTTGATGAGGACGAAACAATCGAAACTATCTTTTTGATATTGCCAGCAAGCTTTGAAAATTTTGACGATTTTGTTGAACTGACCGGCACTGCTGAAGACCTGTTAATTGAAAATGGTTACGAAGGAATTTACCAGCTGGCAAGCTTTCATCCTGATTATTTATTCGCAGCATCCCCAGCAGATGATGCAGCCAACTACACTAACAGGTCCCCATACCCCATGCTGCACTTACTCCGGGAATCCAGCATTGATAAGGCTTTGGAACATTATAAACATCCGGAAAATATCCCCGACCGCAATATTGAATTTGCCAGGAACAAAGGAATCGTGTACATGAAGTTGCTGAGAGACGCATGTTTGTGAAAATGGAAAAACCGCTTTAAAAAAAAGCAGTTTTTCCTAAGCCCAATAATAGTTGAACATTTTATTCAATCCCCACAGCATATTTTCTAATCCATCATTCATGTATAATAACCCCACCAGCAATCGTTAGTTTTTTACCACTGTTGATGATAATCCTGGAACCGGCCGGAATTGTTACCGCTACATTCAACAGGCACTGACCGGAAACAACCGGATCAATGATAATTAGAACACCTTTCGGAAGTACAGATGGTGGCTGAATGTTGTTCTTCCAGTTAGAAGTGTTGTTCCAGTTGCCGTTACCTGTAAAAGTATAAGTGGTTGAATTAGAATCTAAAACGGCTTTCTGCAGTACTTCAACTTCAAGAGTATCAGTTTTTCCCTGGTAAGAAACATAGAGTTCATCGAAGCCGGCTGCAAGCCCTTTCACGGTAGCTGGTCTGGCGTAAGCTACACTGCCACCACCTGAAGTATAAGTAAGTCCGCTCAGGTCTGTGATATTACGGACGCTGCCATCATTGTAGTAACCAGTCACAGCAATGCTCGTGCTGTCGCCCAAAAACACCTGCATGTTTTCGGCTGGTTTTAAAAATTGCAGGCTATCCAGCACGGCGGTTCCGGCGTTAATTTTTATCAGTGAAGTATCGGTTGATTCATTGCCGAGGTCATCAAAACCAAATACTTTGAAATCGATTTCATCAGCGACATCGGCAGGCACTTTAAACCGGAACAATGAGTCCGGACTCTCAATAGCAAAAGCATCAAGATCACTTTCATACCCCATTCCAAACAAAATTCTTTTGATACCAATGCTGGCTTTTACAATTACCAAAACAGAGTCCCCACGGTTGTAAAATGCTCCGTAAGCCGGGCTGATAATCTTTATTGAATCCGCTGCTGCGGCCCTGCCCGCCGCCACAGTTCCCAGTACATCATCCCATTTTAATTTTGCCGGATGAAAACCATTCTCAGAAAATTGATCTGAACTGGCTTTTGCCCGGAACAGGCTGAGCACTTTTATATTGACGGGTGGTACTGTATTTACATTAAGGTGATTGTAGCCAGTGAAAAGTGTATTGGCATCCGTCATGCCGCCAACCTGGCTTACATCAGAAACAATCATATCATTCTTGCCATTGTATATCTTTTCAAGACAAGCATTTAAAGGGGTATTCCATGGGCAGCTGGTATTTTTTGTTAACCAGTATTTTGCAGAGAATATCGTCATTTTTGCTAGAAATACCCAGGGATTTGTTTTACCAAAAAGTGGCTCGTAAGCTTCATAACTAAAATAAGGTGTTTGCTTAATTTTAACCGGTGAAGTAACAAAACTATTGATGGCTCCATTTGCAGCTTCGGCCCAGGCTGAAAATTCATCGTTGGAGTGAATAGCATGGCTCGGTACAATATTTTTGTTTAAATCCGGACCATTCAGCAAGCTGTCAATTGGCGCTTTGCCAATAGCCAAATCATTCAGTGCGCCCTGGTAAGGATCTTTACCAACCTTCTTCAATATCCATTTAAAAAAGTCATCCTTGCTTTCAACAATATTGGCCAGGGGCGAGCCACTGTGCGGCGTGTTGATGGTAACCAGTTTGTGAATATCATTTTTGTAAGGGCCTGCACCATCGCCTTCCTGCAGGTACAGGCGGCTGAGAATACCGCCCATACTGTGACCAACAATATCAACCTTGCCGGCACTAAAATGATTGTTGCCGCACTGCTCTATTAACTGATCAATATACCCTGCAATAAACGCCCTGTTAAAAGTAAATTCACGGGCACCGGCATAGCTTGGCGTAAGAATTTCGTAAGGCTTATAAGCATAAATACCATTGCTTAAAAGATAAGTTTTCATATCGTCCCAGGTTTTTCCGGCACTCCATAAACCATGCACCATAAGCACCGGCGGCAATACTATTTTAACCGGAATATCCAATACAATTTTTTCAGGAGAAGCAACCGTATCAACTACCTGCATACGTACAGCCTTTCCATTAAATTGTGTGCTCACGGTGTAAAATTCATCAATATATTTTGGATGTGTGTACTGCAGGCGGATGCTGTCGTTTGCAACCGGGTCCAGGTATCTCACTGTAAAATAGCCATGCTTTTCAGGATCGATTGGTGCATTGCCATCTTTTATCCTGAACTGCAAATTTTTAGGATCGCTGCCTGTCCATTTCAATATGGTGGCCTTACTGCCATCAGCACTAATGAATAATGTATCCTTATCAATTTCCTCCTGTGGTTTTTTAGAATCGTACACGGTAATAAGGCGCCTCAATTTATCATCATCTGTTATAGTGCTGTTGGTGGAGTTTGGTTTAAGCGTATAAATTGCGAGGTCACCCGTTTTTATTTTATTCACGCCAGCGGCGGTACAAGCCCAGATTGTACCATCTTTACTAACTGCAATATTAAAAATGGAATTGGAAGAAAGCCCCTGTACAGTTGTATAAACCTGCCAGGAAGAATCATTTGAATAATCGCCGGAGCCTTTATAAACAAGGAGACCGTTGCTTGTACCAAAATACACCTGGCCTGTTTTACCAACTGCAATACTGTTGGGTCTAAAAATTGTGGAGGCAGACAACACAGAAGGTACCCCAATATAATGCCATCCCGTATCATAAACTGCAATACCCTTAAACCCGTTCATAGCTGCCCACATGCGCTTTTTAGTATCCCTCGCAAGTGCCCAGGCACCAAAGTCGCTGTTGGTAATGCCAAAAGGAATTGGGGTATTATTCTGATCAAATTTACCTATATAAGTACCGGCAAGATTGTACCGTAAAATACCTGCCGTTATGGTGCCATTTGTTGCATCATAGCCATCGCTGCCAACCCACATTTCTGTACCTGCCTGTGCAATACTTCTGCAGGTGCGTCTTTTGCCAATGCTGTAATTTTCATCTTTATAATTGTTTCCAACGCCAATTAAAATACCAGTAGGGTCCGGTAGGTCTGCACCAGTTATAAATGAAAAATTAGTTCCGTTAAACCGCCCCACTGCACCCGGTGCAAAATGATAACGGCCGTTATAGTTTAAAAAAGATGGATAGGTCATTGAATCATGGTAAGAGCCTGCACACCATGGGTTTCCGGTACTGTCGATATACAAGCCAAGTATATTTCTTGTAGGTGGACCAGATGCCGGATTTTGTCCAAGCACAGGCTTTCCTTTGTAATAAATCCTGGCATTGGGAACAGTAGTGCTCATACTAAGAACACCTCCGTATAAATTATTATTATTGCCGGCTTCACCGCTGCCAAGGTAAAAAACATAACCGGAAGAAGCTAACCAAATCCTGTCGCCTTTAATAAATATCTGCCGCATATTGCTCTTAGACAAAGCGACACCGAAACCACTAAAATTTTTCCAGGTGCTTTGATCAAATTTCCAAAGGCCACGGCCATTGGTGCCGGCAAATACATTGCCCTTATCATCAATGGCAATGGACGTAAAAGGAACATCCGTTTTATAAGTGATTACAGAAGCATTGCCAGATTGGCCAAGCATGGTAGTAAAAGAAATAAATGCAAGCAAGAAAAGTAGTAGCGTTTTTCTCATGTTCAGCAGAGTTTAGTTTTTGGTGTGCGACTTTAACCGCAGCTAATGTAGTTTAATCCTGTCGATTTATACTGCTTTAAAACCTTTTACAAATAAATAATATGCAGTTGTTTGCAGCCGGCAATGCAGCGTGCTGTGGGTAAAAATCAGGTGTTTGAAATTAAGAAATATTGCATTTTAGCAATAATCGCCGTAGATTTATTCCATACAGATCTTTAAAAAATAATCACTAAAATTTTTAGTATGAGAAAACTATTAATGATCGTTTCGGTAATGCTGTTTTCGGTAGCAGCTTTTGCCCAGCTTTCAGCAGATGAAAAAAAGAAAGCGGCCGAACATTTAAGTTCAAGTTTGGATGGGTTAATCAAATCTGTAAACGGACTGAGCGACGCACAACTGAATTTTAAAGCCGACAGTACCCGCTGGTCGATAAAAGAATGTGTCTATCACCTGGCCCTTTCTGAAACAAATATTTGGGGCTGGATGCAGGGAGTAATGTCAGCCCCTGCTAACCCGGATAAAAAGGCTGCTATAAAGGCAACCGATGACCAGGTAATGGCTGGTGTGGAGGACAGAAGCCACAAAGTGAAAACAAGCGAACCGTTGGAACCGAAGAATGCCAAATGGACATCCAAAGATGAAGCAATGACTTTTTTAAAATCTGAAAGGGCCAAACATATTGCCTATCTGGAAGATTCAAAAGACGATTACAGAAATCATATTGCTGAACAGGGACCAATGGGACCAATGGATGCCTACCAGATCATTTTGTTATTAGCCCAGCATACCGTAAGACATACCAAGCAAATTGAAGAAGTGAAAGCCAGCCCGGGCTATCCTGCTAAGTAACCAAAAAATACATCGCTGATTTAATATTGATGGCTCCTGTACGGGGCCATTTTTATTTAAATCATTTGCCAATCAATTTATTAACTATTCTATTTAAATTAAAATAAATTCTATACAAATATTTTGTGCAAATATTTGCCAGTTCATATAGCGAACTACACAAAAAATATTGTACAAGGAGTCCATAATTTGGAATTGAAATCTTTTTATACACATTTCACCTTGAAAACGGAGTAAAACTTTAAAACATGCCACCCAGCCTTGTTAATGGCATGAAGTTTTTTGATTCCTCCAAAAAAATAAAGTTTTTCAGGTTATGAGTATTGAACTATCAATGGAGAAATTATTAAAAATAAAAAAGTATGGGTTTTCAGGAGGCTTTTTAAGAAGGAAGAGTTTGCAGGAAATTGACATTGAACGGCCAATGCCAGGGGCGGAAGAAGTATTGATAGAAGTGTTGTATTGCGGCGTCTGCCACTCAGGTATTAACCAGGTAGAAAACGATCAGGCAAATACTATTTATACGGGTGTTCCGGGCTATCAAATAATTGGCCGCATAGTTACAAAAGGAAGAGCTGTCAAAAATTTTACTGAAAATGAAATCGTAGGTGTTGGTTATATGGCAGGCTCTGATAACCATTGCAAATCATACTTAAATGGTGAAGAACAGTACCCCCACGGCCGGGTCGGCATGGGTGTACCTTATAATCGTTTCTTTAAACCAGGCCAAACTAACTACAACAAATACGGTGGATTTTCCACACATGTAATAGCCAATAAAAATTTTATCCTGCGTATTCCGGAATCGATGGATATTACTACTGTGGCACATATTTTATCTGCAGGTGTAACAACATTTTCTCCGCTAAAAAAATGGGGTATTTCAAAAGGTGATAAGGTAGGTATTATAGGAATTGGAGGCCTTGGGCATATGGCTGTTATGATGGCTAAAGCGATGGGTGCTCATGTTACTGCAATAGCCACTCATGAAGCAAAACGCCTGGATGCTATTGAACTTGGAGCTGATGAGGTGTTAGTATCTGAAGATTATGATGCCATGCTGAGGCAAGAAATAAGTTTCGATTTTTTGCTATGTACAATACCCGTCTCATTCAATATAAACCCCTATGTAAAATTGCTTAACCCCCATGGTGTGCTGGTTACGGTGGGACTTTTTGGTCCTCATCCAGAACCGACAAATAATTTGGAAGTTGCAAGATACAACCGCACTACCACTGGGTCATCTATCGGAAACATTACTGAAAGACAAGAGGTAGTGGATTTTTGTGCCTTGCACAATATTGTATCAAGAGTGACTATGATAGACTTGTACCAAATAAATGATTCTTTTGATAAAATTAAAGATATTGATGAACCATCCACGTATATTGTTGACATAGCTTCATTAAAAAATTCTGTTCAGTAAATTGTTTAATTTATTGTGGGGAATAAAAAATCTATATTCTCAATTACTGGTAAAAAAAATACACAGTTTGTAGAATTATATATCTATACTTCATTTCATTAAAATTTGAAAAAATTACATATTTGCTGATTATCAACTGCCAAAAACACGGCATGTTTTTTACTCCAAATATTCTTAGAAAACTAAAATTTAACGCTATGCTGTATTTCGAACGTTCTTACAAAGTCCTTAACCAGATTAACCGCCTTTCTACAAAAATCGTTTACGACACAATAAAACCATTTATAGAAATGCCCCCGCTTGATCGGCAAATAAATGTTGAGAAGGAAGCGGAGCAAAATTGTGCAGCTGATTTATTCACACGATTCACAGCAGATATTATGAATGCAAATGTCTTATTCATAAGATAGCAATTGAAAAGTCAGCTTTGAAAAAACAGTCCAAAACTTTCCTCCTGAAGTATATCTTTCCATCCTGCTATTAAATTTTTGTATGCTTCACCAACGGGCATTATTTTGCGGTTGAGATCATACAAGCCCAGCTCGTTTATTATTCCATCATCATTACGAAGAGCAGAGTCCCAGTCAACCTGGTGCAGCAAGCTATACCATGTAAACCCAATTATAGGGATTCCATCATGCCTGAGCCTGTGAACATTTGCCCATTGTTTTAATAACCATTCTTTGCAGGAAGGCATCCTGATATTTGTTTCAGTATGCATAATAGGCAGTTTGTAGCGTCTGTAATATTGGCTGGTTATTACATAATAGCCAAAGATTTCTCCTGCAGCCTGGGTACTGCCATCTGCATGAACAATGTGTTCATTAGTAACATAGTAATCGTTGCCCATCACACATTTTGCCTTTACCTGGTTTTTGATAAACCATTGATATTCTTCCGGCGTCATGCCATTGCTTAATAAGTATTCATACATTGTTACATTGATTGGATAGCCGTAAGTAAGATCGAGGGACAAAAATCTTTTTTGATTCAGGAACCTTGCAAGTGGTGTTGCAGCAGGATCTACTGCATGGAAATATTCAGAGGATTCACTTTGTATAAAGGTAGCATCAGGCTGAACTTTAAGGATAGCATGCATGGCCATTACATTTGCCTTACAAAGATTCTTTAAAGCAGTCACAAAGTTTTTATCAGATTGCAGCCGCTCATTCCACCAGCCATACTGTGCAGAAAACATGGCTGCAATAAATATCTCATTAATGGGCGTGTATAAATGAAGATCGGGGAAACGTTCAGCAAATGCCTGCGCATATTCGGCAAAGTAATTTGGAAAATCAGGATTTTGAAAATCACCCAGCCAATCAGGTAACCCAAAATGGCACAAATCAACAATCGGGGTAACATTAAGGTCTCTTAAATTATTAAAGGTTTCATCTGTAAAATCCCAGTCGTATTTTCCCGGACCAATGTGCGTTTTGTATAATGGCGGTCCGTATCTCAAAAACTCGATGCCCAATTCTCCCAGCAATAAAAAATCTTGTTTCCAATTTTTGTAGTGCCCCGTTTTTTCCATTTCATCTATCCTTTTTATTTCACCATTTGGAAGTCTGATTGTTGGATAGCTATTTTCGATTCCCGTAGCAAACATAAATTTAGGTCCAGGCATAAATGAATTTTTTATACCCAATCAAACATAAGACCATACACCCTTTAATTCTTAAGAGTAATTGAGAAAGTTAGGTTAACAAACACCTGACCCGGATAAACTTCTAAAATGAAAATATCACATTAACACTGTGTATTGTACAATAAAATCCCCAAGCTGTATATAAAATTATAGGCTATTTTATACCATAATATTTGAACTTACTCAAGCCACCGTTTCAAAATTACAATCTGTTGTAATGGCATGATTTTATCATTATTTGTGTATAGTATGAAGAAATAAACTCTGGAATGCTTTCAATTTAACCAGCACTTTTTAAAATTAAATCGTAACACATGTTTGATTATTTAATTGTAGGCGCAGGCCTGGCAGGAGCCACTATGGCTGAACGTTTGGCTACTCAGTCAGGTAAAAAAGTATTACTGATTGATAAGCGAAATCATGTGGGTGGTAATACATATGATTATTATAATTCTGATGGCATACTTGTGCATAAGTACGGGCCCCATATTTTTCACACTAACAGTAAAGATATATTTGATTACCTCGGACATTTTACACAATGGAGACCGTATGAGCATCGTGTACTTGCAAGCGTGGATGGTATGCTGTTGCCAATCCCGATAAATTTGAATACGATTAATGAAATGTACGGGTTGCGTTTAAACAGCAGCGAAGTGGATGCATTTCTTGAATCAAAGGCTGAGAAAAGGAGCAATATAGTTACATCCGAGGATGTGGTGATCAACAAGGTTGGAAAAGAACTTTATGAAAAGTTTTTTAAAGGCTACACCAAAAAACAGTGGAATCTTGACCCGTCTGAACTGGATGCTTCTGTAACAGCAAGAATACCCACCCGTAACAACCGGGATAACAGGTATTTCACTGACACTTTCCAGGCAATGCCATTAAATGGTTATACCCGTCTGTTTGATAATATGCTCCGGCATCCAAATATAAAAGTGATGTTGAATACAGATTACAAAGAAATAATTGACACAATTGCATTTGATAAAATGATATATACAGGGCCGGTAGATTACTACTTTGACAACTGTTACGGTAAACTTCCTTACAGGTCTTTGGAATTTAAATTTGAAACAGTTGAAACAGAAGTTTATCAGCCTACAGGCACTGTAAATTATCCCAATGAACATGCCTATACCAGGGTTACAGAATTTAAATACCTCACAGGTCAAAAGCATCCAAAAACATCTATCGTTTATGAATATCCTAAAGATGGAGGCGACCCTTACTATCCCGTTCCGAGGCCTGAAAATGCTGAGTTGTATAAACGTTACCAATTACTTGCAGACAACGAGAAGGATGTTTATTTTGTTGGCCGCTTAGCAACGTATAAATATTACAATATGGACCAGGTGGTTGCACAGGCACTCACCTTGTACAAAAAAATTACTGCTCACGAAAAAGAAAATCATGTTAACTCAAAAACAGTCCTCCGGCCAAAAATTGAAGCCTGAACTGTGGGGTGGCATTGAATGCACCATTAACAGGGTAAACGACCTTTTCAGAGACCAGACGGCTGAAACCGGGCATTATGAAAGAGAGGATGATATCAGGCAATTCAAATTGCTTGGTATCCGTAAAATGAGGTACCCAATTCTTTGGGAGAAACATCAGTCTTCGGAGAAAACGCAACCTGACTGGCATGAAACAGAATACAAACTACAGCAATTAAAGCATCATGGAATTGCTCCTGTTGCAGGGCTTATCCATCATGGCAGCGGCCCATCTTACACAAACCTTGCAGACCCGGAATTTCCTGAAAAATTTGCTGCTTATGCAGGTAAGGTGGCTGCCAAGTTTCCGTGGATAGAATATTATACACCTGTAAATGAACCACTTACCACGGCCCGGTTTAGTGGTCTGTATGGGTTTTGGTATCCGCATAAAAAAGACTCATTTACTTTTTTAACTATTTTAATTAATGAGTTAAAAGCTACCGTTCTTGCCATGCAGGAAATACGCCGGCATAATCCTGCCGCAAAGCTTGTACAAACAGAAGATCTGACAAAAATTCAAAGTACAGAATTATTAAAATATCAGGCTGAATTTGAAAATCAAAGACGCTGGCTTACTTATGATTTGCTGTGTGCAAAAGTAAATGTTGCAAATCCCATGTGGAGTTTTTGTATTGCAAAAGGCATCACAACAGATCAACTAAATTTTTTTATTGAGCATCCATGTCCGCCTGATATAATCGGATGCAATTACTACCTCACTTCTGAACGGTTTTTAGACGAGGATATTGATAAATACCCTGAAAGGTGTCATGGCAATAATGGCAAACATTTGTATGCGGATATCGAAAGTGTAAGGGTTAATAAAATGCTTGGCTTGCAAACTCTTTTAAAAGAAGTTTGGGATCGGTACAAGATACCTGTTGCCATCACTGAGATACATTTAAACTGTTCAAGAGAGGAACAAATGCGGTGGATCATGGAAGCCTGGAATACCTGTTGCATTTTAAAAAACGAAGGCGTAAACATTCTGGCACTCACAGCATGGGCATTGCTTGGAAGTTACGACTGGAACAGTCTTATCACTGCTGATAACAAATCCTACGAGTCTGGTGTGTTTGACATCAGGAATAACAATGTAAGAAAGACTGTTTTAGGAAAGATAATTACTTCACTTGCTGCCACTGGTGATTACACTCATCCAATTTTGGAGGGCAAAGGATGGTGGCATAATTGTAACGAATCAGCTGAGTCTGTTCAACAAAATTTTACAGGCAAAAAGCTTGTGTTGATTACCGGCAAAAATGGAACGCTTGGCCAGGCGTTCAGCCGCATTTGCAAGCTCCGCTCTGTAGGACATGTACTGCTGTCGAGACAGGAAATGGATATTTGTGATGAAGACAGTATTGCTAATGCAATTAATATTTTTAAACCATGGGCTATTATAAATACTGCTGGTTTCGTTAAAGTTGATGAGGCTGAGAATTTTGCAGGAGAGTGTATGAAAGTTAATGCATTGGGTGCAGGTTTGCTCGCCGGCGCATGCAGGAAAAATGGAATAAAATACATGACCTTTTCATCTGATATGGTTTTTGACGGTGGTAAAAATACTCCTTATGTTGAAATGGATATTGTAAACCCCGTAAATGTTTATGGTGCCAGTAAAGTGCAGGGAGAGTTAAGGGTTTTAGCTGAAGATCCTTCCTCTTTAATCATTCGCACAAGCTCATTTTTTGGTCCGTGGAACAAATATAATTTTGCTTACGATTTGCTGCAAAAACTGGATGCGAATCAACCTGTTACTGCTTTGGATAACGTTTTCACATCGCCTGCATATGTTCCTGATCTTGTAAATACAGCACTGGATATTTTTTTGGATGAAGAAGCCGGCATATGGCATATAACCAATGATGGAAACATAAGCTGGGCTGCTATGGCAAGAGAAATTGCAGAACGTGGAGGTTACAGCAAGCAGGTAATTCGTAATGTTAAAGCTGCTGAAATGAATGCATCTGCCAAGCGTCCTTTATACACGGTTTTAAATAGTGAAAAAGGAATCTTGTTACCAACACTTGATAATGCCCTTTCCAGATTTTTTGAAGATAAGTTTGTATAAAACTGCCTCAACTATATAAAAAAGCCTGTTGATATTACTATCAGCAGGTCTTTTATAATTTATAAAAGAATTATGCAATCTTCGAAATACTCATCATTACTTCAGCCGTATTTGATGCGGCTGCTTTTCTTTCAATAGTTGATTTAATAAGGCTGTTCATTTTGCTCCAGGTAATATCCCAGGAATTATTTTCTAAAAATTTATCAACCCTGCTAAGCCATTCAGTTTTGTCTTCAGTTGCCAGTATTTCCTCTCCTGCGTCTACAAATTCTTCTGCAGTGTCTGCAATAAAAACGAGTTCATTTTCACCATAAGGTTTCACAACATCCCTTATTGAAGTTGAAATTACCGGCTTACCACCAGCAAGATATTCAGGAGTTTTCGTAGGGCTGATATATTTGGTAGAATCATTTAAAGCAAAAGGTAAGGCTGCAATATCCCAGCCAGCAAGATACCCGGGCAATTCCTTATAAGTCTTGCCGCCAAGGTAATGCACATTGTCAAAATGAGGGAGTGATGCTTCATCTATTTTAACCACCGGGCCTATTATTACAAAATTCCATTGAGGTTTTTGCTGAGCCACTTCACTAAGCAATTCAATATCAAACCTTTCGTCCACAACTCCATAAAAACCTATCCTGGGATGAGGAATATTCTGCTGATCCGCAGGATCATTTATCGCTGACCTTGCTGCGGCAAAATGCGTTTTATCAATGCTGCTTGGAAAAGGATGGATATTGTAATGGAGATGTTTTTTGGCTTCATATAAATGATGTCCGCCAGTGAAAACAATATCAGCTTTCCTGAATAAAATCGCCTCCGTTTGTTTTAATGCAGCAGGTGCAAATTTAAATGCAGACAATTCATCCATGCAGTCATAAATTATAATAACCGGCGTTAAATGCTGGCTGAATTGTAATGCCATTGGAGAATAATACCAAAGTATGTATTGATTTATTTCCATACTTTCTATAAGCATGTCAAGCAATTTTTTCTGAATGCCCAATACTTTTTCATGGTCTGTTGCTGCATCTATATGCGGCGTAATTACCCACAATCCACTTTCCTCCATAAACTTCACTTTGTTATAGGATGGAAGCGAATCAAACAAAGGCTCTTCAATTACAAACACCCGCTGTTGCTTTGCAAACCTTGTGAGCAAGTGCTGTGGCCGTTGATAAACAAAATCCCAGCGTAAATGACAAAAACAAATCAGATCTTCTTTCATACTTTGAATGATTTAAATATATCAATCAAAAAATCATGCCACCAGAAATATCAATTACACGGTCATTTGACGAACGTGTGGATAAACAAAACGATGATAAAAACCGAAATAAATTATATGCTGCGTAAATACTTCTACATGTTGAGGAACAGATAAATAATTTTAAACGATTACTATTAGTACAGTTAGTAAGCAATGTTATATGGCATAATTTTTTTTAAAGTATTTTAAACAGATTAATCAGGCAACAATCCCTTAAAACAAATCAGCTATGAACAACGTTTCAGCTACTGTAATTGAATTTGTAAAAGAGTATAAACTGGAAGTCAGCGAAGAGGGAATTTGTTTTGATTCAAGGCTTTTAATTTTTACAAAAAGTCTTTTCGCCCAGGTTCAAAGTGAAGTTCACATTATAAATGTGGGTGTAACAAACATTGATAAAATTTCTCTTCTCAATCCCAAATTAGGAATTGGAAATTTTCCAACGGAGTTTGAACCGGAACCTGCAGATATTAGTTTTGAACCTAAAAAATGTTTGATTATAAAAGGTGAATCAAAATTCTACGGTATGTTCAAACTAATACTTGAACCAATTAATCATGATTGTGCAGAGCCGACAATCAATGAAATAAAATCTAAACTGTATAATTAATTTTAAGTGAGTTTCCTGAAAACAGCAAGCTTTGAACAGTCAGAAAAGGCAACCCAATCTTCTTTTGCTGACTTGGTTGCAAAAGCAAAAGAACTTGAAGCAACCGGAGATCTTAAGGAAGCGGCGAGGATATATCTGCAATGTTTAAAACAACGGCCTTTAAATGAATTTTGCTACACACGGCTTATGATATTGTACCGCAAACAAAAAATGTACAGCAAAGAAGCTTTGATAATTAGGAAAGGAATCGGTGCATTTGAAAAGCTTTTAAACGCTAAAGCAAGCACCAGTTCCAAAGTTGCAGCTATCAGCAAAACTTTATTAAAACTAACCGGCCTTGCAGATGCAAAAGGAAAACCAACTTTTAACTTTCAACCAGTTGAAAAATGGAAACAACGGTTAGCTGTGCTTCAGAAACGACAATGGGTCTAGAGAATTGCAATCACTTTAATTATGCATTTTTGCGTTAAGCTCTGTTATAGCTGCTTCACCACAATCGTTGTTAACAGGAATTATAAAAATCGAATATGGTCCATAAGTTTTGGACTTCCCTCTTATTTCAAAGCGCCGGGTTTTTGAATAAATAAACCGCTGGTTATTAGTAAA
Organism: Ferruginibacter sp.; assembly: GCA_965247025.1. Taxonomy (GTDB): domain Bacteria; phylum Bacteroidota; class Bacteroidia; order Chitinophagales; family Chitinophagaceae; genus Ferruginibacter. Next base: position 949,454 of record OZ252000.1, read on the forward strand.
CATGGTTTTAATTTTTCGTTTGTCTATAGCCGGGTTTAAAAGATACACTACATCCAGATGCTTGTATGCAATAGTGATGATGTGAACATGACTCACAAACTTATAAGAAATTTGGGGAGCATGAAAGTGAATACTCGCTGTAAAACAAATAATTCCACCAGGTTTTTCCAGCTTGTAATCCCGGATGAAAGACCGTATGGGGGCAGCTTCCTGTTTCACGCTGAACTGGTGGCAAAAATTATTCCATTTCGGCCTGCTAATTTATAGTTGTTTGGTCGCAACATTTCCATCTTTCATCTCATTTTTTTGTTTGTTATTTTTTCAATACCTTACTTCAGGTGCGAATTAATATTTTATCATTAAAACCATTTTACCATGCGTAAACTAGCTACTTCGGTTTTACTGCTTGCCTCAGTAATGCTATTCCAGTTTTGTAATCACTCCAAACACATGGCTGCCTCAGCCCCTGCTGCTGTCACTTATCAGCACGATGTGCTTCCTGTAGTTCAGGCTTCATGCGGACCTTGCCATGTAGCAGGACAGGGAAATAAAAAACCACTTGACAATTACGCTGATGCAAAAAGCTCAGCAGATGATATAATTAAGCGAATTCAAATGAACCCGGACGAACGTGGTTTTATGCCGATGAGGCATCCAAAGATGTCTGACAGCGCAATCACTGCCTTTGTTGATTGGAAAAAAGGCGGCTTACTGGAAAAATAATTTCACCTTCCTGCATACAACTTTTTTCAATAATAATTCCTGGAACAGATTCAGGAATTATTATTGTTAATAGCATTGTGTGAAAAAACCTTATCTCTCCATATACAGCGCCTTAGCCGCAAATATTTTAATTGCTGTTACTAAATTTATCGCAGGAAGTGTCAGTAATAGTTCTGCCATGATCTCCGAAGGAATCCATTCGCTGGTGGATACTGTAAATGAATTATTATTGCTTTGGGGCATAAAACAAAGCAGCCGACCAGGCGATGCGGCAAAACCATTTGGCAATGGCAGAGAACTTTTCTTTTGGTCCTTTATTGTTGCAATTCTCATTTTTGGTTTAGGTGGAGGCATATCAATTTACCAGGGAATTATTCACATGATGCACCCCGAAGAATTGAGAGATCCTTTCTGGAGTTATATCGTATTAACAGCTTCAATATTTTTTGAAGGTATATCACTGCTGATTGCGGCGAAGGCATTTAATAAAGTACGCAAAGGCCAGGGCTGGTGGCAAACATTTATAAATAGTAAAGACCCGGCAGATTTCCTGGTGCTTTTTGAGGATGGCGCAGCTGTAACAGGTTTATTAATTGTAATCACTTGTGTATGGGCCGGGCACACATACAATATTCCCTGGCTTGATGGATTTGCATCTTTGCTTGTGGGGCTTTTACTGGTGGCCGTTTCGCTTGTACTCGCCAGGGAAAGCAGAAGCCTGTTAATGGGAGAAGGTGTAACAAAAATCACAAAATTAAAAGTCACATCAATTACAGAAGCTGACAAAGATGTAGAAAAAATGCTGAGGCTTTTTTCAATTTATGTTGGGCCGGAGGAAGTACTGATGTTAATGGATGTACAATTTAAAGCTTCGCTCCTTATGCCGGAAGTTCATGATGCCATTGACCACGTAAAGTCAGCTATTCAAAAAGAATTTCCCCTGATAAGATACCTGATAATTGAGCCTGATATTAAAAATTAACCATTCCTGCATTGTTGCTTTTACTCCATATTTTAAATACAATACTTCCAAACAATGTGCAAACAGTTGCACAAAATCAACAGTAAAATCCTTTAATAGTTCCATCTTTTAGTGGCATAAGTTTAGTCCTTTCATTGTATCACTAATTAAAAATTTTCAACAATGAAAGACAAAAAAAACTTAACAGACACAAAGGGCAAACAAGGAGCTACAGGCTTGACTTCCCAAAAGACAGCGGGCAAAACACAGCCAGTTTCAATTGATACCGCACCAGCCAGTAAAAAGGCAAGAGCTCATACAGGAAGAGGACTGGCAAATGAAGGCACTGCTGTTTCTTACGAAGATGAAGATAGAAATGATTAATTAAAGCAGCTTTCTATCTGCTTAGCAATGCCGGATTATCCGGCATTTAATTTAACAGCTCATTTATTAAAGACAATTTTTTGCAAAAGAAAATTATCATTGCTGCAACAATTGCTGCAGGCTTCGCAAATGCAGTTTCTTATCTTATAAATAAAAATTAAAAAGAGCAATCCAAACATTAACCTTCAGCAGGTACCTGTCCAAAACTCCCATCATCTTATAAATATTTTTGCAACAGCAAAGCATCTGAATGATTAGAGTTATTGTTATTCTATATAACGGTCAGCAGCAGTAATGCTGCTTTTTTGTTGTGAGGAAAGCCCGGTTCCACGGCCCATTAATGAGCGGACTGTTAGCATGATAATCTATATCTTTAGCATCTTAATAATCTAAAACAAACCTCTGTATGCTTCAACGTCTTTATTATCTGCTGGTTGCTATGGTATTATTTTCCAGCGATGTTCAATCTCAAAATTCTAAACACTGGAGTAAAGATGGTAACAGTTATTTTGAAGTGGAGAACGGAGAAATAATCCAGTATAAGTTGCCAACTTTTGCCAAACAGGTTATCGTGCCGAAAGCGTTGCTTACACCGGCCGGGAGTGCCTTGCCGCTTGATGTCAGTAATTTTGCCTTCTCTGCAGACAGCAAAAAACTACTCATCTTCACAAATACAAAAAAAGTTTGGCGGTATAATACCAGGGGCGATTACTGGCTGGTAAACATCCCGGCAAACACTATTGCACAAATTGGCAAATCATTGCTTGCCTCATCGCTAATGTTTGCCAAATTAAATGCCGACGCCACCAAGGCTGCTTATGTTAGCAAGAATAATATTTATGTAAAAGACCTTGCAACCTCAACCGTTACAGCCCTTACAACAAATGGTACCAGGGAAATTATAAATGGAACATTTGACTGGGTGTATGAAGAAGAATTTTTTTGCAGGGACGGTTTTAGGTGGAGCCCTGATGGAAAGCAGATCGCTTACTGGCAAATGAATGCAACGGGTACAAAAAACTATTTAATGGTGAATAATACTGACAGCAGTTATCCATTTGCAAACCCGGTTGAGTATCCAATTGCGGGTGAGCCACCATCTCCTTTTAAAATCGGAGTGGTAGATATCGCCACTGCAAAAACAACCTGGATGAATATTCCAACTGATCCGGTTTTACAATCCTATGTTCCCAGGATGGAATGGGCGGCAAACAATTCACAACTCATTATTCAGCACCTGAACCGCAAACAAAATGAGAGTGATGTTATGCTCTGCAATACAACTACCGGTGAAGCTTCAGTTATTTATCATGAAACAGACAAAGCATGGATTGATATTCAGCAATTATGGGATGAAGATTACCAATACGGTGGCTGGGACTGGCTTAACAAAGGAAAAGAATTTATCTGGTCAAGTGAAAAAGATGGCTGGCGGCATTTGTACCGCATAGGAGTTGATGGAAAAACTGAAACACTTATAACAGTGGGCAGTTATGATGTAATGGACATTTGTGCTATTGATGAAAAAAGCGGTTACCTGTACTTTATGGCTTCGCCAGAAAATGCAACTCAAAAATATTTATACCGCATAACGCTTGATGGTAAAGGCAAGCCAGAAAAACTTTCTCCTGCAAACCAGGCAGGCACTCATGATTACGAAGTATCACCAACTGGCACTTTTGCTTTTAATTCTTTTTCAAATTACTATACTGCGCCGGCAAATGATGTTGTCTCATTACCAGCCCATAAATCTGTGCAGGGTGATGTAAATAAGGCGGTGGCCTCAGCTGATAAAACCCCGGTTGGAAACGTTGAATATTTTACCGTTAAAACAGATGAAGGCGTATCAATGGATGCATGGATGGTAAAGCCAAAAAACTTTGATGCATCAAAAAAATATCCCGTTGTTTTTTATGTTTACACAGAGCCCTGGGGGCAAAATGTAAAAGATCAATATGGTGCTGTCCGTAACTTTCTATACAACGGCGACATGCCGGGTGACGGTTACATTTATGTGTCAATTGATAACAGGGGAACACCAGTACCAAAAGGCAGAGAATGGCGCAAATCTGTGTACAGAAAAATTGGATCTGTTAACATACGTGACCAGGTAATGGCTGCAAAAAAAATTCTTGCCATGCCATTTGCAGATACAAGCCGTGTGGCTGTTTGGGGCTGGAGCGGCGGTGGTTCTGCTACCCTCAATCTTATGTTTCAGTATCCTGAAATTTATAAAACTGGAATTGCAGTTGCTGCAGTGGGCAGCCAGCTTACTTATGACAATATTTACCAGGAGCGGTACATGGGCCTGCCACAGGAAAACTTGCAGGATTTCATAGCTGGTTCACCAATAACTTATGCAAAAAACCTCAGGAGAAATTTGCTTTATATTCATGGTACCGGCGATGACAATGTGCATTATCAAAATGCTGAATTATTAATTGATGAACTGGTGAAATACAACAAACAATTTCAATTAATGAGCTACCCTAATCGTACGCACAGCATTTCTGAAGGTGAAGGCACCAGGAAACATCTATCAACTTTATATACTGAATATTTAAGAAAAAATTGCCCTCCGGGCGGAAGGTAAAATGAGTAGTTGCTGATTGATAAAGATATTAAGGAGTTGTTTCTTTTTCTTCTTTAACTTCTTTCAACTCCTCTTCTTTTAGCGTAGCCTCGATTCTTTCTTTTTTTAAGCCTTGCCTGAGCAGGCCAAAAATTGTCATGTAAAAATTGGCGACCCACACCAATGAGAAACCACTGATTAGATAACCCCGCCAGTCTGTAAAAAAAAGTTGAAAACCTGTAACGATTATAAAGAAGGCGGTAACATAATGACTGAAACAATATTCGCAGGTAAAGAGGTAAAAGAATTTTCGCTGAAGCAGTGTGTGACAGTTTTTAGATTTGTCAACACAGTACTCGTTAAGCTCCGCAAAAAGCTGCTCATGTGTTACTGTCCATGCAACACATGCAACTGGTATTGCCAATAAAAATAACTGCTGCACCTGGTTTGCTGATTCCATAATAATTATTTACGCCAGCTTTCCGGCGCTGGTTACTTCAAATAAAAAAAGATACCTCAAAGGGTATCTTTTTCTTTAAATTTTTACCCTGTTAAATTCGTCTTGGAATAACAAGGTTCAGTATGGCCAAAAATATACATGCCCCAATGCCTGCCGTTAAAATATAGCCTATCCATCCTGCACCCAGGCTTACGCCCAAAACACCGAATAACCAGTAACCTATAAATCCACCAATGATACCTACAACTATATTGCCTATCAAACCAAGGCCACTGCCCTTAAAGAGCTGACCGCCAAGCCATCCGGCTATGGCGCCCAAAATTAATGTGATGATGATACCTGTTCCGTCCATGATTGTTTCGTTTTAATGTTAATGAATTACTTACTTCAACAGAAAGGCAATACACTTGCCACAATATCGCAGGCACTGAAAGACGCATCCGTCATCCCTGAAAGGATAATTTCGGGTACATATTTCTACAATAACTTCCAAACGATTCATGATGGATGGCTTAGAATACAAATGCCGGCTATAATGCCGGCACCTGGAATAATGTTATAGTTAGTACAACTATTTAGCTGGCGTAATAATTATGTTCCTGTATTCAACAGGCCCATGATCGCCCTGCATCTGAAGCGGACCCGGTTCTCCTTCTTTGCTGTCAAGCGCTCCACCTGTTACGCCAGGAATTTCCCTGTCGTTAATAATAAGTTTACCGTTTGCAATTACCGTTACAATTCTGCCAACAAGTGTCACATCGTAAGACTGCCATTCCCCGGGGCTTTTAGCAACCATTTCTCTTGGTGCGATAAAACCATAAATACCACCGAGATTATCACTCAATGGTTCCATGCCTTTGGTATCTGCAACCTGAATTTCATAACGGCCACGGAGATAAACGCCACTATTACTTCCTTTTGGATAACGGAACTCGATATGCAATTTAAAATCATTGAATTTTTCTTCGGAGATAAGATTAGATCCGGACTTCGGACTGCTTATCACGCCATCCTTCGCAATCCATTGGTTAGGCCCTTCTGTGCGCCAGCCAGTCATATCTTTCCCATTAAATAAACGCACTGGCTTTCCCCAAACAGGCGCTTTTGTACGCTTTAATTTTGGTGCTCTCACACCTGTCCAGCTAAAAGTTTTTCCGTTAGCTGCAACCATTGTTCCTGTAAGTACATCATTGTCAAGCGTAGCTTCAAACACAAGGTCATTATCTTCCTGTTCCCATTGCGGGGGAATTGTAAAATTCATTTTACCGTTGCTGAATTTAATGCTGGAAATTGGACGGGCACTTCCGCCGCCGCCAACAAACTGACCGTTAAGCCTGTGAGAGCCTGAATGTCTTACTTCCAGCCATGATGGAACTTCTTTACCGTTTTGCATGATCGTGATATCCCAGCGACCTTCAAGGGATGAATCTGCAAGCACAGTTGGCTTAAGGGCAGCCTTTGCAGATATAACAGTAAGCATTAAAAACAAAGCTGGTAACAAGAGGTAATGACAAAATGATTGTACATTAATGACAGGTGATTTTTTCATATTGCTTTTATAAAGCCTGATTTAGAAGGCCAGCACAAATTTAATGAACAGTGATGGGAATTTAAATTTCATTTTTTAAGCAAAGCAGGTTTAATCAACCCGGCCACCATCTCTGCAATTACTGCATTTCCTTTATCGGATGGATGCAGCCCATCAAAGGTCATGTCGATAGCTTCCGGCGGGTAAGGGTATTCATCTGTTTTTGGATTGAATGAAATGCTGGTATAAGATGGATAAGTATAGTTTTTATAAAGGCCGGTTTCAGGATCTTTTAACCGTTTGAAATGTACCATATTTTGCAGGCTCATGCCACTCTTGTGATACAAATCTGCAACTGCAAAATGCTCATAGCCCCCAATAGCAATAATTGCATCTGCAAATTGTGAAAGCTGCTGGTTATTCTTTGCTTTATAAGAACCCCAGGCATTGTTATCCATATTTGCAATATAAACAAAGTCACCACGCTGCATTGGTGTGATCAATATAATTTTTGCAGTCGTACTAAGACTGCGTAGTTTATTGATAATGATGCGGAAACTTCCATAAACAGTAGCGTTGCCAGCGTTGTTTTTATAATCTTCAATAGTGCCAACGGGCCTTCCCTGCCACCAGTCGTTGGTTCCTAAAAAAATGGAATAAACATCAGCCGTTGTTATACCAAGCTCATCAATTTTTTCTGCAATCCCCCCACTGGTCCAGCCGTTATGCCCCTGGTTGATGAAGCTAACATCCGGGAGGTTTTCAGTTACCCTTGTCATATAGCCCTTGGTAACCCGGTTACCAGTTTCGTCCGTATGATCGTTTAAATAAGTTATAGAATCACCAATGGCAACCCAGGTAATTTTCTTTGGAGTAAAGCAGGAAAATAACATTGATACAAGCGCCAATGGAAGGAGTTTATTCATAAAAGCATTTTTAATTTAATCAATGGCTAATATAGTTTAAATAAGCAGTTAACCTGAAACACAACATATTAAATTGATTTAACCAGCATTAACAAACGCACAACCAAAGCAAACAGATATTTAACAAATAGTAATATGGTAAACTCATGTAAAAGGTTAATTTCGTTCAGCTTTTAACCACATTCAAAAAACCAAACTTATGAAATTTTTCCTTCCAATTTTTGTGCTAGCAGGATTATTGTCTTTTACCATTGCGCCACCAAACTGGCAAAATGATTTTGAAAAAGCAAAGCAAACTGCTGCTGCTGAACATAAATATATTCTGCTAAATTTTTCTGGCAGCGACTGGTGTATACCATGCATAAGAATGCACAAAGAGTTTTTTGATGCTGCAGCTTTCAGTGAATTTGCTGACAAAGAATTAGTGCTTGTAAATGCAGATTTTCCACGTCTGAAAAAGAATCAGCTATCGAAAGAAATGCAAAAACAAAATGATGGCCTGGCAGACAGGTACAATAGCAATGGCAATTTTCCACTCACGCTTTTACTTTCACCAGATGGTAAAATATTAAAAACCTGGGATGGTATACCTTCATCAACACCCGAAGAATTTACCAGTGCAATAAAACAGGCTATTCATGGAAGCAGTAATTGAATCCGCCGCCTGCGAACAGTTGTATAAGCAGTCAGCAAAATTAATGGGCAATCATTTTGAGATTACCGTTTGCGGCTTTGATGAACTGTGGGCCAATAACCTGATAAACGCCGCCATTGAAGAGATACAAAGAATTGAAAATTTACTCACCACATTTAATGCTGAAAGCGAAACTTGCCAGGTAAATGCAGCCGCAGGTGTAGAGCCTGTAAAAGTTAGCCGGGAAACATTTGATTTGATTGCAAGATCGCTCCGCATCTCAGCATTAACAAAAGGTGCGTTTGATATTTCTTACGGTTCAATAGACAAGCGGCTGTGGAATTTTGAAAGAACGATGACCGCCCTTCCGGATGCTGGTGTGGCAAAACAAATGGTGAGGCTGATCAACTACCGCAATATTATTTTGAACAATGAAGACTGCACCATTTTTTTAAAAGAGAAAGGTATGCGGATTGGATTTGGAGGTATTGGCAAAGGCTATGCAGCAGAAAAAGCAAAATACCTGTTACAGCAAAATGGCGTTACCAGTGGTATTGTGAATGCATCCGGCGACCTTACAGCATGGGGCCTGCAACCTAACGGCAACCCATGGACGGTTGGCATAGCTCATCCTGATGTTGCCTCACTCCCCTTCTCTTTTTTAAACATAAGCGATATGGCTGTTGCCACATCTGGCAACTATGAAAAATTTGTAGTCATCGGCGGAAAAAAATATTCTCATACTATTAACCCCAGAACGGGCTTGCCTGTGACCGGCATAAAAAGCGTAACCATCATTTGCCCTAATGCAGAAATGGCTGATGCCATGGCTACACCGGTAACAATCATGGGGATTGAAGCAGGCCTTTACATGATAAACCAATTAAAAGGAATGGCCTGCATCATCATCGATGACAAGAACAAAATCTTCACCTCAAACAATATCAATATCAAATGAATAAACACTTAAAAACAATTGGCATTGCTGCAACAGTAGCGGCTATGGCCACCTCCTGCGCTACTGTAAAAGAGTATCAGAAAAACAGGCTGAACGATGGTGAAATGGTACTTGGCAGCCGCAAAATTGAAAAGACAGAAAACAGTTTTCAAACATACCGTGAAGGAGCCTCAGGCGCTAACGGCGGCAAAACCGGCGGTGGCTGCGGCTGCAATTAATGTCAAAAAAATAACTGCCTTTCCTTTTCAACCTTATTGATCATCCTTTATCTTTTTGCATGAAAAAAATATGTTTAACCGCAGCGGGTCTGTATATTGCTATGTTTGCAGGCTTTGCCCAAACGGCTGACTCCTCTGCTTACAAGCCCACCAAGCTTACTTTTGAAGAAGCGAATTTTGTTTCCAGTTATTACCACCAGGATGGCAATAACTCCGCTGTTACCGGTGGCATCGGCACTGAAAAGCTCACCGATTTATCTAACACTTTTGACCTGAAGTTTTATAAGTATGATCACTTGTTGCGTAAGCACACCTGGAATTTTGAGGCAGGTATCGATCACTATACATCGGCTTCATCAGACATGATTGATCTTAAAGCAAACTCTTCCGCCTCCCATGCAGATACAAGAATTTATCCATCTGTAAACTGGACAAGAGAAAATGAAAAAAACGGAATTACTTTGGGCGCAGGCGTTTCATTCTCCAAAGAATTTGACTACACTTCTTACAGCGGCAACATTAATTTTGCCGCCAAAACAAAAAACCGGAGCGGTGAATTCAGTGCCCGGTTTCAAACATTCCTCGACCAGGTAAGCCAGGTACTTCCAACAGAACTTGTTTCAACAGTTGCTACAACTACAGGTGCTTCAAGCGGAGGGCATCACACCAAATACCCTACGGCAGCAAGGAATACTTTTGATCTTGCATTGTCTTATTCGCAGATTGTAAACAAGCGGCTGCAGTTAATGTTTCTATCAGATGTTGTGGCACAAAATGGTTACCTCAGCCTGCCTTTTCACAGGGTTTATTTTACAGATGGCTCAGTGCACCAGGAAAATCTGCCTTCAACAAGGTTAAAAATTCCTTTGGGTTTAAGGGCAAATTATTTTTTAGGCGACAGGATTATTCTGCGTGGATACTATCGGTTTTATACAGATGATTGGGGACTTACAGCCAATACCGCAAGCCTGGAAACTTCTGTAAAAATAACGCCCTCTTTTTCGATAAGCCCCTTCTACAGGTTCTATCAGCAAACGGCAACTAAATATTTTAATGCTTATAAAGCGCATACTGCCGCAGATGCTTACTACACCAGCAACTATGATCTTTCCGCATTTAACAGTAATTTTTTTGGAGCTGGTTTCAGGCTCGTTCCTCCCAAAGGTGTGCTGGGTATGCAACATATAAACATGGTTGAAATACGCTACGGACATTACAATAAAAACATAGGAATGAATAGTGATGTGGTCTCTTTAAACCTCAAGTTTAAATAGGTTTATATATTTCTTCTGTCGCTCTTAGTAAGCCAGTTAATGAAAGTTGACTGGCTTTTTTTTATAAACTAATACCGTATAATTTAATATCCTTTTGCAAATAAGCACCGACCAAAAAAGAATTTAATTCTGCCTTTGTCCTTCATTTATTTAAAGCAATAAATACGTTTAGAAGAAAGAATTTATATCTTTCGGATGTCAAAATATTTTTCGTCTGTTAATTGTATTCATGACTTTTTTAATAATCGCTGTTTGTATTGTGAGCCTCGTGCTGCTGATCTCATGGGCAAAGCTAAATCCACTGCTGGCATTTTTAATTATTGCCATTGCCGCAGGTCTGCTGCTCGGTATTCCTTTTAATAAAATTATCGGCTCTGTACAAAAAGGTTTAGGCGATACATTGGGTTCACTTGCCCTCATTATCACCCTTGGTGCCATGCTAGGTAAGTTGGTGGCTGAGTCTGGTGCAGCACAAAAGATTGCTTCAGTAATGATGACTGCTTTTGGTGAAAAATACATTCAGTGGGCATTGATGGTCACCGGATTTATTATTGGTATTCCACTGTTTTACGGAGTTGGTTTTGTACTGATGGTGCCGCTGATATTTTCAGTAGCATACCAGTATGAATTGAATGCTGTTTATATCGGTGTACCACTGCTGGCAGCACTTTCAGTAACCTTTGGATTTTTGCCACCGCACCCATCCCCCACCGCACTTGTTATACAATTTAAAGCCAACCTTGGCTTAACACTATTGTATGGATTGATGATTGCAATACCAGCCATACTTATTGCCGGGTTGTTGTTTTCAAAAACTTTAAAAAACATTAATTCGGTGCCGTTGCAGGCATTTCAACCGGCTGTTCTATCTGCTGATGAATTGCCCGGAGCCGCCAGTAGTTTTTTATCTGCTTTGCTGCCTGTTATATTACTCATAATAACAACCGCTGTTCCTTTCCTTTTTACATTGCCGGAAAGCTCTAAACCTGTAATGGCTTTTTTAAGTGAACCATCTGTTGTGATGCTGATTTCACTTGGAGTTGCCACAGTAACTCTTGGTCTTAATAATGGAAAAAAGATAAAAGCCATCATGGAGATTTATGCAGATGCGGTGAAAGAAGTTGCTATGATCTTACTCATCATTGGCAGCGCCGGGTCATTAAAACAGGTACTAACAGACAGTGGCGTTAGTGAACAAATTGCCCAACACATGAATAACACAAGTATTCATCCGCTGGTGCTTGCCTGGGTAATGGCAACCATTCTCAGGATATGTGTTGGCTCCGCCACTGTGGCCGGTTTAACCACGGCAGGCATTATGGCCCCAATGATAATGCAGGGCCACGTAAACCCTAACTTAATGGTATTGTCAATCGGTGCCGGCAGTCTTTCATTTTCGCATGTAAACGATTCCGGTTTTTGGTTATTTAAGGAATACTTTAACCTTAGCATAAAAGATACTTTTCGTTCCTGGACAATGATGGAAACTATTATTGCCGTTGTTGGTTTGGTTGGCGTACTGCTACTAAATCTCTTTGTATAATTTAAAATTTTTACGATGCTTACGCCAGAAAAAAACTTTGAACAAACAGGGTTAATTCTTCCCCCACCACCACAGCCTTTAGGGGTTTACAAGCCCTGTTTAATTGATGGAAAATATTTGTACTTATCCGGCCACGGCCCTTTTAAAACTGATGGTACACTAATTATTGGCAGGGTTGGCACGGACCTGGATTTAGATGCAGCAAAACTGGCTGCCCAACAGGTTGGCCTCTCAATGCTGGCAACCATTAAAGAAAAACTTGGCAGTTTTGATAAAGTAAAACGGGTGATAAAAGTATTGGGAATGATTGCCTGTGAAAATGATTTTGAACAGCACCCTTTTGTAATCAACGGCTGTAGTGAATTGTTCAGGCAAATTTGGGGCGAAGAAAATGGAGTGGGTGTTAGAAGTGCTGTGGGCATGGGCTCTTTACCTGGCAACATTCCTGTAGAGATCGAAGCGCTGTTCGAATTGTATTGATGACCTTTCAAATGGTGAAATAGCGAAAGGCATACACAAAAAAATAAGCTCTAAACCTGTGTTACATTCTGTATTTTGCCACTTGAATTTTATCAAAGCAATACAAATAAAACAAGTTTAGGGCTGTTGGTTACCGTTATATTAAAGTCTTAAAAAATCTTTTCAATCTTACTTATTCAAACGAGATTCTTGTTGCAGCTGTAACTGGCACTTCTGCTATAAATGGCCCGGGCACCGGGTCGTAGGTCAATATTTTTGTTCCAACTTCTTTTGATGTAAAATAACCCAGCAAAGTAAGCGCTTTCATTTGCCTGTAAAATGGCAGCGAACCTGCATCTTTTTTAAGATTGATACCCCAAACTGACGGCGGTGTTTTTTCTGTTTCCTGTTCCAGTTTAGTAAGCAGTTTTGCCCTTTGTTCAGGGGATGAATCAACAAAAGATTTACCGTTGAGGTCTTTTGATTTTTTATCAAACTCAGCAATGCCAGCTGCAAAAAGCTGCTGCTTTTCCGGTGAAAAAACCTGGTGCAGCATCTTGTCTATAAACTGGTCAACATTCAAATCTTTTGCACCGGGTGTTTTTGTTTTTGGAAGAATTGTTTCTGCAAGTTCGCCAACAACTGCAGCCTGGTCTGCCGATAAAAACAGTGGTTTCCATGACTGACCTTTGTTGCTGTTGCAACTGCTGAAAATACTGATCAATGATGGAACAGAAATGGTGCAACCGATCGCCACCAGTGTATTTTTAAGTGCTTCTCTCCTTTGCATAATTATATATTTTAAAGTTGGGAATTAAATGTTTTGTTTTTTCATTTCACTAACGGCAAAGTCTACGGCTCTTGCAGTTAGCGCCATGTAGGTGATGGATGGATTGGTGCAACCAGAAGACGTCATGCAGGCACCATCGGTTACAAATACATTTGAAACCGAGTGCAGCTGGTTATTTGCATTTAACACAGATGTTTTGGGATCTCTCCCCATACGTGCCGTACCCATTTCATGCACACCAACGCCAATGCCACCCATGTTATCAAACGGGGTCACATTTTTTAATCCCGACGCTTCAAGCATTTCAACAGCATCATTCATCATGTGCTTGCGCATGGCCATTTCATTGTCTTTAAATTCAGCATCAACAGATAAAAGCGGCTGCCCCCATTTATCTTTTTTATCATGGTTTAGCGTTACTTTATTTTCATGGTAAGGCAGGCACTCGCCAAAGCCAACCAGCGCCATTCCCCAGCCACCAGGGCTGGATAATCCATCTTTAAAATCACCACCAAACCCTGCATCATTCACACCTCTTGACCAACTGCCCCGGCCGCCGGAGCCCTGGTAGCCGTAGCCACGGGTAAAGTCGGTTGCCTTTGTTTTCTCATCCAGGTTTTTATAGCGTGGAATGTAAATGCCGTTAGGCCTTCTTCCCTTGTAATAATGATCTTCAAACCCGTCATAAGAACCCATAGCACCCGTACGGTAATGATGATCCATCAGGTTGTGTCCCAGCTCACCACTGTCATTTCCCATACCATTTGGAAAACGTTTAGAAGTTGAATTCAGCAGGATAAATGTTGAACCTAACGTGGAAGCATTGCAAAAGATTATCTTGGCAAAAAATTCCGTCATTTCCTTCGTTTCAGAATCAATAACCCTTACACCGGTTGCCTTCCCTTTTGTATCATCATAAATAATTGAATGCACAATTGAAAACGGCCTGATGGTGAGGTTACCCGTTTTTTCTGCCGCAGGCAATGTAACGGCGTTACTACTGAAATAGGCGCCAAACGGGCATCCACGGGAACAGCGGTTGCGGCTCTGGCATTTGCCACGACCATTTAGCGGCTCAGTTAAATGAGCTATACGTCCAATGGTTAAATACCTGCCGGGATACTGTTTTTCAATTCGTTCTTTCACATGTTTTTCCAGCGTATTCAAATCCATCGGCGGCAGGTAATGACCATCCGGCAAATGTGCAAGCCCTAATTTTTCACCGCTCACACCAACATATTTCTCCACATAAGTGTACCAGTCTGCAATGTCTTTGTAACGGATAGGCCAGTCAACGCCAACTTTCTCTTTCATGTTGGCTTCAAAATCAAGATCGCTGAGGCGGTAACATTGTTTACCCCATGTGAGCGACCGGCCGCCGACCTGGTTACCACGAATCCAGTCAAAACGTTTTACCTCATCATACGGATTGGCTTCATCGTCTGTAAAAAAATGTTTAGTTGACTCCCCGATAAAACCACTTCGGATCTGTACATGATGCTTCTCCAATTCATCTGGCGTCAGGTTGCCACCGTTGGGAAAATCCCATGGATCCATATTGGCCGTAGGATAATCCACCACATGTTTTACCATCCGGCCTTTCTCCAGCACTAGTGTTTTAAGCCATTTTTCACACAGTTCTTTAGCAGCCCATCCGCCACTAATTCCTGAACCAATTACAATTGCATCATAAGTATTTGCCATGGCTGTACGTTTTTAGAATAAAAAATATTTTTTAAATTATTGTATAAATCTTTTGGTTTACCAGCTTCATCTTTCATGGCATGGACATTGGCGACGCTCCATTTAAAAGTTGTTTTCCATAGCAGCTTCTGCCTTCAAATTCCAGTTCCATTGCAAATTTCAAGCAGCTCAAATACTTTCCAATATTTATAGTCAAAGCCATGGCTTCTTTTTTGTCAGGTTATAAAACTGTATAGTTTTATTGTTTCTTGCAATAGCGATCATGCTTCCACTTTTTGTCTTAATGTTTTTGATGTCTCGTACTTCTCCCTCAATCAGCAATCCTGTTTGTAAATTGCCGGCTGTTTCAAATTTTTTATTCCTGTCATTTAAAAAAACATTGCCATAACTGGCATCATATCTCCCTTCGTAAGGATGCACTCCATAAAAATTCCCTGCTGTCAAAATATCGTTTGTGCCATCGTTGTTAAAATCTGCTGTGTAAAATGCAAACACCGGCGACCACTGTGTCTGCTGCGGCAGCGGAGCAGCAGTAAAACCACCTTTTTTATTGTTGAGCAGGCTCATGGAAGACAAGGTTTCAGCAATATTTTTTTGCAGGCATCCAGCTTTTCTCCAAAAATATTCAGCATGGTTTGCCCGGCAAAAGATGCATAGCCAAGGTACTTCTTTTTGATAAGAGAAGGCAACTGATTTTCTAATTCTTCCTTGCCAACAAATGGATAATAATTGCCCAGTTTTTCTACAGCCATTAACTGGTCCAGGTCACCATTACCATCCATATCACCAACGTACAATACCAACGGAAACTTTTCATTTCCATGCAGCTTTGAATTAACGCCGAGGTTTCCTGCAAGAATATCATCAAAGCCATCACCGTTGATGTCTGTTACTTTCAGTGTATTCCATAAACCTTTTGTTGCAGTGAGTCCGTACGTTGCAGTTGCATTGGTCAGCTTTCCCTTTTCATTTTTAAAAATGGTTATTGGCATCCATTCGCCAACAATCACCAGCTCAGGCCAGCCATCTTTGTCAAGATCAGCCCATTCCGCATCTGTAACCATTCCAATTTTTTGCAACCCGGCGGCCGTGGCATCACCCGCAATTGAAAACTTACCCTGGCCATCGTTAAGCAACAAATAACTCATTGGAATATCTCCATAGCGCCCTGCCACTACCCTTCCGCCTACAAATAAATCCATATCCCCGTCATGGTCAAAATCAGCAGCTATGGCTACAGATTTGTTACCAAACAAAAACGGCAATTGAGTTGATTTTTTAAAATTTCCTTTTCCCTCATTGATATAAAGCCTGTCCAAATTGGCTGAATCTTTTTCACTTTCATTTCCGCCACTAACAACATAAAGGTCTTTATCGCCATCACCATCTGCGTCAAAAAAAACTGCATTTACATCTTCAGACGAAGAGTCTTTGGCAAATATTTTTTCGTTTGTATTTGAAAACTTTCCACCGGCAGTTTGCACAAACAATTGCCCCGGCTGATATTTTGCGCCGCAAACATAAAAGTCATCAAGGCCGTCATTGTTCACATCTGCAACCGCAAGTTTTGGCCCTTGGGTGGAAACCGAATGAGGCATTAAAGGCTGCACGGTAAAATCATTAAAACTGTTCTCCCGGTGTTTATAATCCAGGTTTACTGAAGCTGTAATATCAGTGAATAACTTATCATCATAATCTGCCGAAGGCAATAGTTTCCCAAAAGGATTTATATCCGGATGGTATGAGATAATTATCCGTTGGCCTGGTTTTACATTCAGTAAAGTTTGTAGTTTGCCATCTGGCCATACAACCTGGACTGTGTCAATCACTCCGCCTTCTTTCAGGCCAAAGTGAACATATTGTAATGAGCTGCTTTCAAAGCCTTTTGTAGTAGTTATATAGTTTAGTTGAAGTTCATTTTTTTGTTTTATTAAAACTTTGGCTCCAACTGCAAATGGATTTTCTTTGGTGCCTTTAAGTTGAACATCAAGGAAATGATTACCACTTTTTTCAACTGAATTATTTTTATAAATGGCAGCAGGTTCATTAATGTTATTGACCACAATATCAAGATCGCCATCATTGTCTAAATCCGCACAGGCAGTACCATTAGACCATGTGGGAGTTTCAAAACCCCAGTCAGTTGATCTGTTTTCATAGATAAGATTTTCAGTTCCACGGAACATGTAATTGTGCATCTTGCCATCGGGCATTTTTGTGATGGTGACAGCCGCTGAAAGTTTGCCGGTTGTAAGGTCTTTATCAAATGAAGACGCTGAACTGAACCTGATATAATCCAAATCATTGGGCCTGCGTACAATGCCGTTTGTTATAAACAGATCTTTATACCATCATTGTCAAAATCTGCCATCAGCGGAGCCCAGCTCCAGTCGGTTGCGGCCACACCTGCGGCAAGTGCAACTTCACTAAATTTTTTTCCGCCGCCGGTATTTACCTGCAAGCAATTTCTTGAGTACTGGTAATGATAGCCGTAACCAAGTTTGTAATTAAATATCTCCAAAGGGTCATCGCCTGCAGATGATTTTAATACCTTTTCATCTTCCGCCAGCATGTCCAGACTAACAATATCGGGCCAGCCATCGTTGTTGATATCTGCAATATCACTACCCATTGAAAAGCGGCTTTCATGCCCGAATACTTCAGTATTCATTTCTTTAAAAGTACCGTTCTGCTGATTTAGATAATAGTAATCATTCTCATGAAAATCATTTGTTACATAAATATCATCCCAGCCATCGTTATTTAAATCTCCAACGGAAACATTTAATCCATAACCAATAATGCTGCTGTAAATATTTGCCGCTTCGGTTACTTCGGTAAAATGGCCACAATCGTTACGAAATAATTTGTCACCACTAACTTCATTCTTTACCAGCCTGGCAGCAGAGCTAACATAGGTATCAGTTGAGTGCACTGAATGATTTACCAAAAACATATCCAGGTCGCCATCATGATCGTAATCAAAAAACACGGATTGCGTATTAAAACCTTCTGCATCCAGCCCGTATTCATGTGCTTTTTCTGTGAAGGTGAGATTGCCATTATTTATAAAAAGTTCATTTCTGCCACGCAGGCTTTTATACTTACCAACCTCACACACATAAATATCTAATAAACCATCTCCATTTACATCTGCAATGGTTACGCCGGTTTTCCAATTTCCTTTGCCCTGCACACCAGCTGTTTCGGTTATGTCTTCAAATTTTAAATTGCCTTTATTGAGGTACAATTTATTGCTGTGCTGATTGGAAGTAAAGTAAATATCAGCCAGCCCATCGTTATTGAAATCCGCCACGGCAACACCTCCTCCATTATAGTAGTAGAGATACTCAACAATGTTGATAGAATCGGTGTCAGCCAAACGGTTCACAAAATCAATTCCAGTATCTCCTGCCTTGAGTGACGTAAATAATGTATCCGTTTTTGTTGTACAGCTGTACAACAAACCAATAATAGACAAGCAGTATAAAGGGCTACTGTAACTCAAATGAAAAATACTTTATAATTGGTTTGATACTCGTGTTTCAATTTTTATATTCCTGGTTAATTACTTTTATCGCTGCATTATTCTTAGTTACTACCAGTACTTTCTTTTTACCCACATTTACTGTTTGTATATCTCTTACCGCACCCCGGATATTGATACCACTTTGGGCTGCCGGCATGGCTGTAAAATCTCCTTTACCGTTGCCCTTCAAAAACACTCCGTAGCTGGCATCATAAATACCAACTTGTGGCTGGCTCTGATAAAAATTACCTCCCATGATGATATCGGGGTTACCATCCTTGTCTGCATCTGTCACTGCAATGCCATACATGGGTGAAAGCTGTGCCTGCACCGGCAGGGCTTTAATTGTAAAGGTCCCGTTTTTATTGTTGATGATAACCGAGCTTTGCATCAGGTAAGTGTCTGCTTTTACCGCCGGGCCTAGCTGATCTTTACTGAAGATGTCGCCGATCGTTTGCTCTTTGTAGTTCTCGTATTTCAAATACTTTTTCTTCAGCCCGGGTAGCACTGCCACCAAATCGTGCCGCAGTGATACCGGGTAAGCACTGTCGCCATTGTAACAGGTTACTACCTGCTCAAATGTGCCGTTGCCGCCAAAATCACCGGTGTACATACTTACCGGCTTTGTGGCCGTGGCTTTAAACATGGAGTTTAAACCATGGTTGGCTGCAATGATATCGGGATAACCGTCATTGTTTACATCTGCTATATCAAGCCGGTTCCACCACCCGTTACTGTTACTTAAGCCATCTGTAGTTGTTATTTCTTTCAACACGCCATTCTGATTGTGGAAGATCCTGATAGGCATGTATTCGCCGGCCAGTACCAGATCTGGTTTGCCATCTTTGTCATAATCAAACCAGGCTGCATCCGTTACCATACCAGCAGTTTTTAATTCCGGGCTAACCCTTGCCGTTACATCGGTAAATATGCCTTTGCCGTTGTTGTTTAAAATATAACCCTTGCAGGGATAACCATACCTGAAGGGTGTAAGCCGTACGCCTACAAAAAGATCCAGGTCGCCATCACCGTCATAATCTGCAGCTCTTACACAGCTGCTGCTTTCAAATATAAAGGAGGGCAGCACCTGCGGTGATTTGGTAAAGTTTCCTTTGCCGTCATTAATGTAAAGCCTGTCTATCAGTTCTGTTGAGTTGGGGGAGAATTCGTTGCCGCCGCTACATACATACAGGTCTTCATCGCCATCGCCATCGGCATCAAAAAACAGGGCGTCGGTATCTTCACTGCCGGCATCTTTTTGCAGTAAGGCTTCATTGGTTTTTATAAACTTTTCACCCTTTGTCTGCAGGTATAAAACACCGCTCTGCCCCTTGGCCCCGCCGATGTAAATATCATCCAGACCGTCTTTATTTATATCGCCTTTGGCGGTGTGCGGCCCTTGTGTGGACAGCATTTGAAAGATGAGCCGGTCCCGGTCAAAATCCACAAAATCATTTTCTTTGTGAATAAAATCAAGGCCGTAATTAACAGCACTTTCGGTGAACAGTGAAGGGTGAACGGCTGGTGGTAAATGATTGCTGCTGACAGCATCGGCCTGGCTGATAACCAGGTGCTGGTTGGGTTGTACATTTTTTAAAACCGTTGTTTTACCATCGTTCCAGGCAACGGTTACAGAATCTATTTTTTGTGTTTTGCCCAGGCCAAAATTGAGCCTGTTATCTACCGTGGATTCAAAGCCCCTCATAGGCATTTGCTCCTGGTAAGCAAGGGTATTGTTGTAATGCACCGTTACTTTGGCGCCAATGGCAGATGTGTTTTTTCCGGTACCCTTCAGCGTTACCTGCAGAAACTTATTTTCCGGATGCTGCTGCACACTCTCGTTGCGGTAAACAAAGCAGGGCATGTTTACATTGTTCACCACCAAATCAAGGTCACCGTCATTGTCAAGGTCTGCATAGGCACTGCCATTGCTGAAGGAGGGTTCATCCAAACCCCAATCCTTTGCCTTATTCGTAAAGGTTAAATCGCCATTGTTGCTGAAAGCATAATTCGATATTGGATGGGAGGGTATTAAATCAATCAAATTCTTGATGATATTTTTTTCTTTACTCAATATCTTTTCCCTTACTACTTCCGCATTGGCCGTATACTGAATATAATCCTGGTCGGTGATATCTTTATAAATACCATTGGCCACAAAAATGTCTTTTAAGCCGTCATTGTTTAAATCCGTTATCAAAGCACCCCAGCTCCAGTCGGTAGCACTTACGCCGGCAAGCCGACTTATTTCGCTAAAATTTATTACTCCATGCTGGGCCGGTGAGGCTCCGGCATTTAATTGCAAAACGTTCCTTACAAATTGCTTGTAATAACCATTACCTACATTACTTTGATACTTGTCCCAGTTCTCAAAATTAGTCTTGGTTTTTATCCGGTCGTCTGTCTGCGGAAGCATATCCGTTACATAAATATCGGGTAAAGCATCATTGTTAATGTCAGCAATATCAGCTCCCATAGAATTCATGCTCAGCTCATGGATACAGTCTTCCAATTCTTCTTTAAATGTTCCATCGTGGTTATTAACATACAGATAATCCCTTTCAAAAAAATCATTGGAAACATAAATATCCGGCCAGCCGTCGCCGTTGATATTTGTAATATTCACGCCTAGTCCAAAACCAATTTTACTACTATAAATACCTGATTGTAAAGTAACATCTACGAAATGATTATTGTCATTACGGTAAAGCTTATTACCGCCAATTGAATCCGGTATTTTGCGCTGATCTTTTACGAGGTCATAATTACCAACCGATTTGAAAGAGTTGCTAAGGATGTAACAGTCCAGGTCGCCATCATTATCGTAATCAAAAAACACTGCATGGGTAGATAAGCCACGATTATCAAGCCCATATTCTTTTGCGCTCGCTGTAAAGCTTATACCAGAATCACCTTTGGCGCCGTTGTTTATAAAGAGTTCATTGCTCCTGTTTTTACCATTGATATCTCCCGATTTACAAACATAAATATCAAGCCATCCATCACCATTTACATCAGCCATCGTTACTCCCGTTGACCAAATTCCTGCTGATGCAACACCTGCCTTGTCAGTAATATCTTCAAATTTAAAATTACCCTTGTTCAGGTATAACTTATTTGAGTGCTGGTTGCTGCAAAAGAAAATGTCCGGCAGGCCATCATTATTTATATCTCCTGTTGCCACTCCGCCACCGTTAAAAAAATTACGAAACGTATAAGGGTTAAATTCCTCATCATAAGTCAGCGTATTTGAAAAAGGAATGCCAGTTTCTGCAGCAGGCAACGCTGTAAAAAGTGTATCAGCTTTTTTATGTTTACACGAAATAAGTTGAAACGCCATAACACATATTCCGCAAAATACCAGTGGCAGCAAAGTGATCTTAACCATTTTAATTTTGCAGGTATACTTCATAAATACAAATACTCCGTCTTTTTTTTGCCTCTTAAAAGCTATTCAAAGTTCCTCACCTTTATTCAAAATGAAACAAAATTAAAATAGAAAGTTTCGAGTGATACCTTAAAGAAAGACAGGCGAAAAAACTTCGCCTGTCTTTTATTTGATGATGTTAATTTAACTAGTAACCCGGATTTTGCTTCAAATTTTTATTAGCATTTATCTGGTCTGCTGGTATTGGAAAAACATTCAGGTGATTGATGCCATTTGGCCCCAACGCATCTGACGGATCCTGGGCATGAAAACGGTAAGCTCCATTGTAGGTACCAAACCTAATCATATCCTGCCTTTTGGTACATTCTGCAAACATTTCTCTACCACGCTCTGCCAAAAATTTGGCAGCATCCATTGTTGTGTACGGTTCAACACCACCATGCTGGGTTCTGATCTGGTTTACAATAGCCATAGCAATCGGTTCGTTCCAGTTTACACTTTTCCTTGCAACTGCCTCTGCTTTAGTCAGGATAATATCTGCATAGCGAAAAATACAGTAGTCGTTACTGATACTTCCCTGGCTGCCTTTTTTAAATTCCCATTTACCAATTCTGGCTCCTGATTGCCTCCAGGCACCCGGCTGCAATTCATTCATATAAGGAGTGAAAACAATGGGTGCCCCACCCGGATCATCTGAAGTTGCATCTGTAAGTGGCGTTACTCCATCATACTGGTATTGCGGGCCAACAATAAAATTAGAGAGCCTTTTATCAACTGTTCCCCGTGTGGGTGTTCCAGCCGGATCTAACCCAACAACTGTACCCTGTGGTCCCGGGTTTTGGGAAGAGTCAATGTAAGATTGATAAAATTCCTGCACACTTGCAAAACCATTCCACGGTTGGGTTCCGAGTTTATAGGCTGCTTGTGATTCTGGCTTTAAAGTGATAAGTGGCATAGTAAAGCCCTGGGCCTTGATATCGTCATAAGGAATTACCCAGATAAACTCTGTAGATCCCTGGTTGTCGGTTTTAAAGTTATCATTGTAAAGCGCCGTTAGTGCAAACTTTCCTGAATTGATAATTTCATCACTGGCTGCAATCGCCTTATCCCATTGTGGTGTACCTGTGTAAACTTCCGCATTCAAATACAATTTTGCAAGTGTTGCATAAGCAGTATAATAATTAACACGGCCGTAAGTTGATCCATCATTAGGACCTGTCTTTTTCAAGTTTGGAGCGTTGTCCAGCAATTCCTTTTCCACAAAATCATACACTTCTTTTCTTGTATTATTTGCAGGCGGTTCTGTTTTAGAAAAATCTGTACTGATAGGCACATTGCCAAACAGATCAAGCAGCCAATAATAATAAATAGCTCTGAGCGCCTTTAGTTCAGATACATAAGCTTTGGACGCATCAGTACCCAATGGCTCGAGTGTAGCCAACAGCCTGTTACAAATATTAACCCCTTTAAAGAGGACGCTCCAGGATCCTCCCGGCCTTGGATCCTGCGGATTGTAAGTATGCAATTTTAATCTTACCCAGTGGCCTCCATCTCCCCAATCCGGGCCCCTTGTTGGCACAACCATTTCGTCGGTGGTAACTTCCTGCAGAGGCATAATATTATCTGCATTTCCAAAAGTGCCATAAAGGTTTGTATATGCCGCACCAACGGTTGCTATAAACTCCTCATCTGTTTTAGGAAAATTGTCTCCGGTTACCTTGTCGTAAATCACATCCTTTTCATCAAGCTTTGTACATGATGAAAAAAGGATAAGGGATATCCCCAGTGTTTTTGCAATTGAAAAATATCTCATCTTAATAATATTTTAGATAATTAAAAGTTTAAGTTAACACCTAAAGAAAAGGTACGGGTTCTCACCCATGTCTCCCTTCTGTCAATACCAGGCGCCAAAATATTTGAACCATCCTGGTACCTCACTTCAGGATCAACACCGGTATAATTTGTAATGGTAAAGAGGTTTTGGCCGGTTACATAAGCCCTGATACTTTTGAATGCGCTGGTTGAAGGCATTTTAAAATTATATCCGATAGTAGCGTTGTCAAGCTTTACAAAAGTTCCTTTTTCTACGAAGAGACTGCTGAAGTTTTGAGCATCTTTAAGATTGGGATCATAGTATTTGGTTTTAACCACATTGTAAAATTTAACCACGGTCGCATTTTCATAAAACGCTCTGTAGGTATTGATAAGATCATGTCCGAATGATCCCCTGAAGAAAAAGTTTAAATCAAAATTCTTGTACTTAAAAGTATTCGACCAGCCTAATTCAAATTTTGGTAAGCCATGACCAATGACGGTTTTGAAAGTATCCCTGGTAGAGATCCCACCCCGGCCATCATCATACTGAAATTTATCATCCTTATCCAATCCTCTGTAAATCGGACCCCACAAAAGGCCGATATCCTGTCCTTCAACAGCACGGGTAATCTGTGTTTGTTCCTGGCCTGGAGTTCCCAGGTTAGATGCACCGACATAGCTTCCTGCAAGATCTTTATTTAAACTCTGGAGTTTCACACTATAAGTTGAAAAATTCACTGAGCTGTTCCAGGTTATATCCCTTGTTTTTATTACGTCGTAAGCAATTTGGAGTTCGAATGCTTTACTTTTTAGCGTACCTATATTTGTATACTGAAGGCTTGTTAAATTTGGCGGAACAGGAACGTTAACTCCAAAGATCAGATCAGAAGTTGTACGGTTATAATAATCGAAATTACCTGTCAGCCGGCCGCTGAACAAACAAAGTCAAGCCCTGCATCAAACTCAGCTTTTTTCTCCCATTTTAAATCAGCATTTTGATTTTGAGTAGGTGCGTAAGAGTTTACATAATTTCCATTATAGAAGAAAGTATTGGACGGCCCCCACAAAAATTGTGATAAATATGGCCCGGGAGGCAGTGCTCCTGTAACGCCATAGCTTGCCCTTACTTTAAGGTTATTGATAAGCGAAGACTTTATAAAAAGTTTATTAACATCTATACCGCCGCTGATAGCCGGAAACATACCCCATTTATTATTGGCTCCAAACTGGGTGGCGCCCTCACGCCTCAGACTTGCTGACAAAAAAGCGAGGTCATTATAATTAAGATTTAACCTGCCGAAAAATGCAATCAGTTTAGAACCATTTTTGTAACTGGATGCAAATGATTTACCGTCTTTAAAGTCTTGCGAAGCTGAAAAATCTTCTGAGACAGCATCCGTTAAAAAATTACCTGCCTGGATAGCATAACCGTTGTTCAGGAAATCCTGGTAAGTGTATCCGGCAATTGCTGCAATTTCAAGTCCTTTAACTTTTGTGTTGTAACCAAGTGTACCCTCAAATAACTGGTTGGTAGCTTCATCTACTCTCTTCCAGCCATATCCGTTTCTTGCGGAGCCGCTTGCTCCCAAAAAGCTACGAACATAGTTTGATGTTTTAGGCAGATAAACCCAGTTATAATAGGAACTGTTTTCCTGGGCATACCTTGCAGAAAACTTCAGGCCACGAATTATTTCATAAGTAGCCGAAGTATTTAACGTATTGCGCTTTGTAACTCTTTCATTTGTGTTTTGCTCAAGAAGTGCCACCGGGTTATTGTAATCAACAAAACCAGCAGGATCAAAATAACCACTTCCAACCTGGTCGATGGTGCGGTCTGTGGTGTGTACTGGTGCAGTAGGGTTATAAATGGTCGCATATTTAAAAGCATCGCTCCAGCCAAATTGAGAGTTTCTTTTTGTGTTACTGGCATCAATAGTAAAAACCATTTTATCTTTTAATGCCTTCTGAGTTAGTCCAAAGTGTCCGTTCAACTGATCAAAACCAGTCTTGATGGCTACGCCTGGATTGTTCCGATAGTTAACTGATGCAGTATAAGAAGTGCCATTATTGCCGCCAGATAAAGAAAGGTTTTGCGTTTGGGATACTGCCGTCCGGGTAATTTCTTTATTCCAATCAGTAGCAGAACCATAATCAAACCCACCAGCAGCGACATAATCCTTAGCGCCAAAATGATCAGTAAATTTTACAGCTTTTTCGCTGGATACTAATCCATTATAAGCCACTTGCGGATTACCACTTCTTGTACCTCTTTTGGTAGTGATGATGATCACACCAGCTGAAGCTCTTGTACCATAGATAGCTCCTGAAGCAGCATCCTTTAATACATCAATAGATTGAATATCGCTTGGATCAACCGTGTTAATATCAATACCAACCTGGCCATCAACAACTACAAGCGGCGAGGCGTTAGCGCCAAGTGTTGAAAGCCCTCTAAGCCTTATTGCAAACCCTGAATTTGGATCTCCACCTGGTCTTGAAACAGATAAGCCTGATACTTTTCCCTGCAGCAATTGTGATACATCTGAAACATTTCCTTTATTAAACTGCTCAGCCTTTACACTGGTAACTGCCGAAGAAATTTCCCTTTTCTTTTGTGTGCCATATCCTACCACAACAACTTCATCCAGCTTACCGGCCACGGCGACAAGCGATATGCTTACAGAAGTTTGATTACCAACTTTAACCTCCTGGTTGGGATAACCAACAGCGGAAAAAACGAGGACATCTTTACTTGATGCCGAGATAGAAAAGCTACCGTTATCGGCGGTGCTGGTTCCTGTTTTTGTACCTTTTACAAGTACTGTCACTCCTTTGATGGGTAAACCTTTATCATCAGAAACCACACCCGCAATAGTCGTTTGTGCATGAACATAGCCCGATAATAAAAGGGCAAAAAAGAACATCAGCCTGCTGATAATCTTTTTTAGAAAAAAAGGGTTGTTACATTTCATAATAGTTGTTTTTGTTATTTATAAGTGTCAATCATACAATTAAGAAAAAAGGCAAAAGAAAATCATTTAAACAGCATTTAAATTTAAACAGCCCGGATAAGAACAATCCTTACGGCTTAAAAAGCTGTACAAAAACAATAACCAATAATTGCATTAAAGAGAATAAACCAACTTGAAAAATTTGATGCCTGGGAGCAATTTGGCTTAACATATTCATACAGCATTTAGTTAGTAAAGCAATCCGTTTATCAGTTAACTCTGTTTGGTAAAAGAGCACAACTAAAAATCCAATATAAGTAAGTTTTTTATTAAACGTCTTTTATACAATTAATTATTTTAAAACTAAATTTCGGTGTCAATTATTAATGAGTGGGAGGTTGGCTATTTTGTAAGAGTGTGATATTTAAATTGTAAAATTTAAATATCAACAATCTTCAGCTTAAAACCTGAATTGGAGCCGGCCGGTTAATATATTATCCCGAACATCTTTTTCCAAACCTGGCAATGCAGTAGTTTCATTTTTTACAATAGCGTAGAAAACACTTAATCTTACCACAGGTGTTACGGCGAAGTTGTAGCCAATATTCAGCGTTTGATATTTAACATCCGCAGCCGAAAAACCGGTATCGCTAACACCAATAGATTTTCCAGCAATTTTTGTATTAGGATCATACCAGTCATATTTTATCACCAGGTGGTGCCGCAGGGAAAATAAGGATTGTACACACACCTGGTAGCCTGGAGTAAAACCTCCGTAAAGCATTGAAGCACCAGCAGTAATAAAAACCTGGCTGTCTATCGAAACTGGCTTCAGTGCTACCCTGCCGGTGAAATCTTTCCTGTTATCAAAGTCGCCGTTAGCCACAATACCCTGGTCGTTGAAAAGGCCGGCATCAATTTTAAAATGGTTCAGAAAATGTTTCTCTTTGCGTACCTCAAAAGAAACCATGGCACCAAGATCACGTTCTCCTTTCATCAGCAACTGACTCATCCTTCCTCTTTCCTGGCTTTCCCTGTCCACACTTGCAAGGTTTATTTCGTAACCAAAAGGGCGGGGAAACATGCCGATGGTAAATGAAAAAAGCTTGAACTTGTTTTCAAAAATCCTGCCCCACATATCTTACAGTAAATCCCCGTTCAGTGGCATCTATTTGAAATACAATCTGTATACCCGGCTCACTCCGTTGTTAAGATGAACATAGTCTATGCGTATCCTGCTGCGCCTTAGCATAAAACGATTATCCACATGAGTTAAAAAATCACCTCCTTCAAATGTTTTGGTACCATTTGTTTGCGCCAGTTGAAACTGCGGTTGAATATATCCCCCGATACGCAGGTTATCAAACTTTTTATAAATGCCGGGCAGGCCCCTCCCCGCTTCATTCGTGGTATCAGGCATATCCATTAAAAACTGGGCGTGGCTGATTTTTGCACTACCGTTCAGCAGTACAAGCAGCAAAAATATTTTTCTCAAGCTATAGCAAATTTGAGGTGCAAAGCAACGGTTATTTTTTCTTATTGCAATTGCTGTTTATTTGCTGTTAAGTGAAATACTATTTAAGTTTTTATCCTTGTCAAAATTGTAAATGTGCATAGTGATACTTGTATTTAAAACTTAAAAAGTGTTCTTGTTGTAAAGTAAATTTGGTATCAGTGTTTTGGCTTTTGGCAGATTAACTAAACCACAATCATCTCTCAAAACTATATTTACCAAAAAAAGTAAAATGAAGAAAAAGAACCTCATCAGTCTGTCTGTTTCACTATCTTTTCTGGCACTGGCAGTCACCGGGCTAATGCTTTATTTTGGCATAAAGCCAGAACCTGTAACTGCTATTCATGTACTGCTCGGGCTGCTGTTTGCTGGCTTCGCCATTTTTCATATCCGCAACAATTGGGCATCGCTTAAAGTATACACCAAAGACAAAAAAGACGGTGGTGTAAAAAAAGAATTTCTGTTGGCAGCGGCTGTTGTGGCTATTTTTTTGGTGGGCGCCGGTTTTAGCTTGCCTCCGTTTGGGCAAATTCAACATTTTGGTGAAAACCTTACCAGGAGTGGTGAAAAACGTGGTGGTTTTGATAAAATATCATTTGACAATATAACAACCAATACGGAAAAGCAGGGCACTTCGCTGAGCTTCATTATTGAAAAAAATGCCGCTGTAATTACCCCTGTAATCGCTATCTGGACAGAAGATACAACCGGCAACTTTATTGATAATATTTTTGTGCCTGCTAAAACAATTGAGATAAAACCTGGTGAAGCCGACAAACGCCATGCATTATATGAAGGCGAAATTGAAACAAAGAATTTTACTCCGGGCCAGCTTGCAGAATGGCAAACCAAAACAAAAGACACAGCATCAAATTACAAAGAAGCCACACCAACTGATAACTTTTTTCTGAAAACAAAAACAAAAGCCACGGGTAAATTTCAAATTGTGATGGAAGTAAAAGATGGCACAGCTGACGAATTGTACAAGGGTGCCGTTGATCTGTCTACCACCACAATTGTCTCCTTAAAATCCGGCAACGGAAAAATATTAGAAAGGGCGATAACAGAGGTAAAGTAAATCTGTTACCGCCCGGTATAGTTGTTGTAAAAATTATAGATATTCCTCTCTTATCTTATTGATAGCTGAATGATAGCAATACTGTTATCTGGGTTTGTAATTTCCAGGTTATATATGCCCGGAATTATATTGGGAGAGAGTACTATTTTTTCATTGGCAACCAGGTCATGATGTTTAAATTTTTTCGCCTGCATAACCTGCCCGGCAGAGTTTACAAGTTTTGCATAATATTGCCCGGTCTGCATGTTATCAAATTGCAGGTTAATCACTCCATTTAAAACCGGGTTTGGTGCAGCCACAACACTGTACTCAACTTTACCAACTTTTACCTTTGCCACAGGGCTTATTTTCTTAGTGCCATCAATACCAATTGAAACAATACGGTAGTAATGTATGCCGGCAGATGTGTTGGAATCAATCCAGTTGTAGGTATTATTGCCGGCTGCATTTTGAGTTGATGCGACCATACCAGCTTTGTTAAAGTTCACCCCATCACCGCTTGTTTCTACCACATAATTTTTTATCCCTGATTCATTTGTGGTTTTCCAGGTAACCACAATTTGCTGTTGCTGAAGCACTGCTTGTAAACTGATAAATGTTACAGGCAATACACCCTGCCGGGCAAATACAATACTAAAACGGTCTGGCGCATAAGATGCTGCATTATTACTAACATTGAAAGAAATATCTGTAACCCCGTTCATGTTAATTGGAGTATTGTTTATCTCTGAGGAAAACTTGTCTTTCAGCACTCCTGATATAATTGAAGCTTCCATTCCTTCAGTTGTGATCTGAAGTTTATAATCCTGGCTTTTTAACCGGTACATTGTTAAAAAAGTCGTGTCATCAGCATCAATTATATGTCTTCTTTCAATTGAAAGATCTTTACCATCTCTGTACAGACAGATGTTCTCTCCAACGTTATAGAATTTGAGTGCATCATACCTGTCAACAGTATTTTTATAATTATCTCCATAGGTAGTAAGCACACCATCTTGTAAAGAGGACGATGTATCGCTGCTCACGTTGAACAAATCCACTCTCAATCTTTCATTTGCACCAGATGGCCTGAATAACAGATCACTGCCAGCCGAAGTTTTATCAGTTTCTTTAAAAGTGATTGTGCCGGAATTAACACCATCAAGTGATTCAACAAAGAAAGCTTCGCCACTTGGAATGTACCTGGTTATACCACTTACAGACGAAGTTGCGTCGTACCCGTTGCTACCATCCCATGCAAGTGTTACATAACAGCCAACGCCTTTTGCACCAGCCATTTTAGGATCCCACATGTAAAGCTTATCATTCACATTATTTTTTGTCAATGAATGAAAATCTATGGAGGAAGCATAAGGGTTACCAACCATTGAACCATGCAGGCTATTAACAGGTATGGTAACATCACCGGTATTCAGGTTACCCGTGATACGTAGTGCCGTATTCGAAACAGGCGAACCTGTTCCCAGCATAAGATTGGTACTCCGGTTACCACGGATAAAAATAAGATATGCGCTATAGTCAGTAATGCTTCCATAGGTTGAGGTTAATGGAACAAAGCCGTTTGAAATATTATCATAGACCTTTAATGAGGAATTACTATTAATGCCATGATCAAAGCCGTCAGCCGCAATGCCGCCTGGTATCTGCAAGCCATAACCAGGCACAGGGTCGCCATCAGTTACACCCTCCTGCCAGGCAGTGTTTATAGATGGAGCGTTTAAAGTTGTTACAGGAGCGGAAAGGAGCCGCCATGCTTTTCTGCCCGGCACGTAGCGTTCAACGGTTACTTTACCCTGAATTGTATTACCATTATTTACACCGCCGTTTGTGATGTCTGCTACCCTCGCTGTTCCTGTGGCAGATGACCTTAGGGTTAAAAGATCATTGGTATAAAGCGCTTTGCTGCTTGCCCCGAAGGAAAGTGTTCCCGTTAAATACTGTGTACCCATCAAGGTAACCTGGTTGCTGATAACCAGATTGCGGATTGTATTATTCACGAATGTGCCGGAGGGAATAATTTGTGGCGATGATCCATTCATTTCAATTGTTCCGGCAGTTGCATTCAGGATACCAGCATTGGAAATAGTTCCGCCTATTTTAATAGTTCCGCCAGATAAGATAACAGAAGCACCACTCTCCACTGTTAAATTGTTTAAAGAAATGGTACCTGTAATTATTGGGTAAACATTAACTCCGGCTGGTACTGAGATATTTGCTGTAGATGCAGGCACTCCACAAGACCAGTTGCCAGCGTTATTCCAGTCGTTATCAATTACACCAGCCCAGATATTACCCGAACGAACGATTACTGTTGTTGACGTTATATAGGCTCCGCAGTTCACAGATGCATCTATAGTGTAAGTTACATTATAAGTTCCCACTGTACTTGCGGCGAGGTTAATGGCCCCTGTTGAAGCATTTATTGAGAGTCCTGCACCTGATGCAAAAGTACCACCAGTGCTACCGGCAAGTGTAACAGCTGCGGTGCCGCCGTTAGTGCAGTAAGGAGATGATGCATAAACAATCGTTGTTCCTTTGTTACAGATCTCTCCTATGGCAAATCCACCAAATGCAGTAACTGAGGAGGCCTGTGTACTTTTTGATAGCGGTGATGTTGTTGCAGGTACAAGCCACGCCGAACCAGTAAAAAGTTCTACATTAAAATTTGCGGTATCTGCTCCTGCATCAATATCGGCAGTAGCAAAATTAAATGTGGCATTGTAGTTTGTGAACACAATTCCATTGCCTGATAAATTGTAATAGCGGTTGACACTTCTTGTTGCATTTATAGAGGAACTGCTAATGTTTGGATGATCGCCGGCACTAGTGTTTGCAGTTAAATTGCCACCCGCACTTACATTTGAAAATGTAAGTGCCACCGGTGCATACCGGGAAGCATCACCAATTTCAAAGGACTTAATTGTGGCCCCGGTTGCAATGCCTTTTTGCAGATTGCCATTTACCCAGCCAGTGTTTTGGGCAGCTCCTGTAATGGTTGCTGCAGAAGGTTGAATAATGCTGTTAACGCCGGTAGTTATATTTCCTGATGCAAAATTCAGTGCGCCATTTACAGTGACGTTAGATAAAAGTTTTGTGATACCGGATGCCTTATTGATAGTAAGATTATTGAAGGCAGAACTATCCGTAATATCCTGGGAACCGGTTCCGTTAAGCGTGAATGTGGAAGTTCCACTGTTAATAGTTCCACTATTTTGCAAATTACCACTCAGGGTATGAGTAAAACTGCCGGCATTAAATATTGCTCCGGCGGCTACAGTTAAATTACCTGTCATGTTCCAGGCAGAAGAAGGTGTGATGCCTGCAGCATTGCTGTTTGAAACTGTTACGTTATTTAATGATGATGGGGTACCAGTAATTGTTAAAGCCCCGGCGCCTCCAAATGTTACGGTACCGGTACTTGAGAAATTGTTGCCCAAACTTTCAGTGACCGTAGCAGAAGGAATAAAATTTAACGTACCCGTACTGGTTATTGTACCAGTATTTGTTACAGCCCCAATAAAATTATGTGTGGAGGTACCACCGTTAAAAATAGCTCCCGTGCTAACATTCGTTGTGTAAAGCACATTCCAGCCAACGCTTGGATTTACACCAGCTGTGTTATTAATATTTAAATACCCGAATTGCGGAGTTGATGTTGAATTGAGTACAGGTGAAACATTTCCATTAAAGTTAACCGTAAGCGCAACTGACTGTACTGCATTTATTAAGCTGAGCGTTTGTACAACAGTGCCCGCAAACGTAGTTGTTCCAAGCATATACAGCGATCCCCTGTTTATTAAATCTCCATACAATGTACTGTTAACTGATGATGATGCACTTAAAGAACCAGAACTTGCAACATTTACAAAATCAAGGTGCGTCAGGTTATTCAAAACAGTATAACTGCCGGTAATTGTCATTTTATTGAATGTGGTTACACCAGAAATAGTCTTGGAGGCACCGCTAAGAATTATAGTGCTGCCGGATGGTGTAAATGTTCCACTGTTCATCCAGTTGCCATTTAAAGTAATCGTATTTGAACCTGCATCAAAGCTGGAAGCATTTTCTATTGTTAAGTCACCATTTACTTTGGTATCTGTGTACAATATTTTTTGTCCTGTGTTTCGGAAAACCAGGTTGCCATATTCCATACCCGGCAATAATAAATGCTGGGTGCCTGTACCGTTAAATATCACCGTACTGCCGGCTGCCATAGAATACGTTGCAAATTTTGTCGGGGCATTATCTGCAGCTACAATCAGTGTTGCATTGTTAGACATACTGGCAGATCCGCCCACCACATCCCGGTTAAAAAAGTAAGATTTAATATCGAGCGTTCCGGAAGTACCAACCAAATTCCCTTTTATGGTAACATCACCGGTTAGCTCTGCAGCTGATCCCACGGGCTTATTAAACTCTAAATTATTAAAAGTGGTTGAAGATATTGTTTGTGTACCGCTGCCTTCAAACACAACATTTGTTGATACGCCATTTGCTGTGTAATTACCGGTATTAGCCCAATTACCTCCAACATGAAGAGCGCTTGTATTATAAAGAGTGGCGCCCGGAGAAACTGATACATTTCCTGCTATAGTGGTTGTAGCATTGTTATCCATTTCACCTGCGGATACTGTTAAATTACCACCAATAGAAAGATTACTGTTTATAGAAGCGATTGCTCCAGACTTATTGATGGTTAAATTATTGTAGCTCACTGCACCAACTGCCTGGTTTGTTGAACCACTGTAAGTAACAGTTCCTGCACCCGGTGTAAAGGTTCCGTTGGTATAATTAAAATCCTTTGCGATTACGAGGCTTCCTGCACCACTAAAGTTGATGTTTGCTGCGCCGGATTCCGTAAGCGACCCGCCAAGGGTTACAGTTCCCGTCCCAATATTCAGGTTAATTGCATGTCCGGATGTCCCATCGCTCAACATGAGATCTCCGTTTACTGTTATTGCCTGATTATTTGCATTAATAGTATGCGTTGCATTTGCACTCCATAATCCGTTTATATCCCCGGATGTAAGAGAACCTCCACTGGCCATAGAAAGCGTTAATGCCTGCACACTGCCAAAATTGATATTTTTTACGGTGACTGCGTTACTGATGGTTGGATGATTAACAAAAGCTCCTGTTCCTAAATTCACGATATCGCCTGACGGGAGTTTGTGAAAAAACTCCTTTAGCCAAATATACACACAATGTGAATAGCGTAAACAGCGTATGATTTTTGTTATAAAAAAGGCATGCAGTTTATACAAGGAAACAACAGACATCAAACCTACTTCACCACACCCGACGACCAGGTGAGTGCTGACAATGCAGCAAGGCTCATGGATGCTTTTATTGATAAGCTTGATCTGCAAAAATTAGGCTTTACCGGCACGGTTCATAAAAGTGAAGGCCGGCCGCCGTATGCACCCGGAGTGCTGTTAAAATTGTACCTCTACGGCTATCTCAATAAAATCCGCAGCAGCCGGAAGCTCGAAAAGGAATGCAGCCGAAACATTGAACTGCAGTGGCTGTTGCAGGGACTGCAACCTAACTACCACACCATTGCAGATTTTCGTAAAGTACATGCAGTGCCTTTACAATCCATGTTTAAACTGTATGTACAGTTTCTTAGCGATGCAGGCCTGCTGGGCAAAACAACCATCGGTATAGATGGCAGTAAGTTTAAAGCAGTTAACAGTAAAAAGAATAACTACAACCAAAAAAAGATAGATAAGCACCGCCAGTTTATTGAAGACAAAACTGCGAAATATTTACAGGAACTCGATGAACTGGATCAGCAGGAAAACGTGGCTGCCAGTGATGAACTCCTGCTAAAAAAAGAAAAGATAGCACAGGGCCTCGCCAGGCTAAAAGAACGCACCATTAAATACGATACGCTTCAGCACCAACTGGATGCTACGGATGATAAGCAGGTTAGCACCACTGATGCTGACAGCCGCAGCATACTTATAACCAAAAGTATTGTAGAAGTTGCCTATAATACACAGAATGCTGTGGACGATAAACACAACCTGATAGTACATACACAAGCCACCAATACCAATGATGGCAAGGCTCTACACAAAGCAGCTATACAAGCCAAACAAAATCTGCAATTAAAAAAAGAAGACAGCCTGATGGTGCTGGCAGATAAAGGTTACCATACCGGTGCTGAGCTGCTCGAATGTCAGCAGGAAAACATGATCACCCATGTAGCGTATAAAGAACAGCCTGGTGTCAAACACATTGCCAACGAATTTTTAGTTGAAAGCTTTAACTATAATAAACTGGCAGATACCTATACCTGCCCCGCCGGTGCAGTACTAACGTCACTGGGTACCTGGCACAATAAAAAAGGTGAAGCAAATGAAACCAGCTACCGCTTTAAAACATACCGTACCGGTGCCTGTAAAACATGCCCGTTAAAAAGCCAGTGTACCAAACTTCCCAAGCGCATTATCCAGCGTAGTGAATACCAGGATGCGGTAGACCTCAATGATAACAACATCAAAAAAAATCCTCAATATTACAAGCGAAGACAAGCCATTTGTGAACATCCCTTTGGCAGTATAAAAAGGCATTGGGGTTACACACATACACTGCTGAAAGGATTGCAAAAAGTAAATGGTGAAATGAACCTCATCATGTTTTGTTACAACTTTATGCGAACCAAAAACATACTCGGCTTTGAAAAAATGCTGCAGACAATCAAAAACTGGCAACCAGATTACACCAAAGTAATCTGCCTTTTAAAAAGCGCCTCTATTAAGCCGATTTACAGACAACATAAGCCTCCATTTTTTTTGAATAATTACTGCGTGGTATTTTTAAGGACTGCCTGAATCAACTTCTATTGGCTTGTGGTGAAAAGTTACGAGGCGGTTTTTTGACTTTTTTTAGTTTTCTCACAGTCTGACGCAGGGGGCCTTGAACCAGATCCCTGTGTAACAGTCCAGTTGCCGGCTGTATTCCAGTCTGTGCTTATACTTCCGTTCCACTGCACCACACTTTGTGTATAGGCGCAGGTCCACCTGTTGGTGGTACTTAGCAAACCAGACTGCTCAACGTAATTAGAAGTGGTACTGTTGGCAGACTTACCCACATATCCCCAGGCAGATCCATTGTAGTTCCAGAGACTCATTGTTGATTCGTCGTTACCATTTAGCTCATTATCTTCATAGTGGAGCCTGAGTTTTGCAAGAACGTATGTACCAGAGGGTATGGAAATATTATATACACGGCTTATAGAACTTCCATTAGGAAAATCAGCTATTGTTCCTTTCGTTACAGCTACAGTAACGCTGGTTATAAGTACCGGGATAGTAAAAGTGATCGTATTGTCCGGTCCTTCAAATGCATAAGCCACGCCAGCCGAAAAAGTATGATTACGGGTGATGTTGCCTAATATAATTCCGTTGCCAGTTCTTGAAGAAGTAATCGTAATGGTATTGCTACCGGTCAGCATTAAGCCCTGCGTCATTGTAAGTGCTGAAGCAGCTGCACTGTTTTGTAAAGTTACAGTTGTTGCGGCCGTGGATTTATTAACTGTCAGGTTATTAAAAGTTGTTGCACCTGTGATGGTTGAACTCTGACTGCCAAGAAACTGAACCGTACTGGTACCAGCAGAAAAAGTACCGTTATTCGTCCAGCTGTTGTAAATAGAATGGGTGTAATTTCCTGGAACAAAAGTAGTTCCAGTATTGATAGTGAAATTGTTATTTATTGTTAACCCTGCAAGGGCTGTTTTGCTGTTGCCATTGGAAAGTATCAAATTATTATAAGTAATCGAATTAATGTTTTGTGCTCCGCTACTGTTAAAATTCACAGTATTTGGAGTAGAGGTTGTTACATCCAGAGTACCTGAAGTAATAGTAAAAGTATTGGCAATCCCCAGCACAGCGCTCGCTGAAAGCTGCAGGGAAGTTCCGTTGATGGTAACATTATATAGATTAGCAGTGCCGCTTAGTGTAGAAGTGCCGGTAAAGGTACCCGTACCTGCAGAAGCTGTAAAACTTCCTGCCACGGTAAGGCCAGTACTTACAGAGAAATTTGCATCAGTGGTAAGAGAGCCACTTACTGAAAGTGTTGTAAAGCTTTTAGTCCCTGATCCTGACATCGTCTTTGAAGTGCCGCTCATTGTGATAGTTCCCGAGGTGGCTGTAAAGCTGCCGCTTACTGATAAATTTCCGGTAAGGGTTAAAGAGATTGCAGTACTTACAGATCCGCTAACAGTAAGGTTATCCAGTGAAATTCCACTGCCGCTGATGGTGGTGCCTGCACCTGTCATAGTTAATGTTCCACCGGATGCCTGCACGAAAGAGCCGGCACCTGTAGTGGCAAGATTACCTGTGAGACTAACACTTGCATTTGAAAAAGTTACCAGGGATGCGGCAACTGTAAGGTTATTAAAATTTTGTGTGCCTGCCCCTCCCACGTTGGTTCCGGTACCCATAAAAGTAACTGTACCGGTATTACCATTAAAGGTGCCTGCGTTTACCCAGTTACCACCAATGGAGTGTGAATAGCTGCTGCCATTAAAGGTTGCAGATGCACCAATGTTCATGTTGCCATTTACTGTAATGGCTGCAGCGGCCGTAAAGATAACGGAAGTACCTGCACCTATTGTGCTTGTAAGGTCACCCACAACCGTTAGTGCTGTACCTGGAAAAGTTTTTACTGCCGCTCCGCTTGAACTTTTAAGAATCAAATTACCGTAAAGCTGGTTGGAAACGGTTTGATTAACCCCTGCATATTCAACATTACTGGCTACCACAAGGGTATTTGTACTGTAGTTAGATGGAAAAGTATTGGTGCCGCCAATTCTTAATGTAGCATTGTTTGATACGGACAATGTACCGCCGTTGCTGGCCCTGTTGCAGGTATAAGTTGCCAGGTCAAAAATGCCGGCGCTAACACTAAGGTTACCAGCCACACTCATGTTTGAAGTGAGCGTAACAGTGCTGGCTGTATTAGCAATCGTTAAATTATTAAAGGTTGTTGATGATGTGCCGCCGATTGTTTGAGCGGCAGCCCCACTAAAAGTTACTGTTGCAGTTCCGCCGGTTAATGCGTTTGTTGCTGCATTGTTTATCCAGTTACCATTAACTGCAATGTTGAAATTATTTGCATTAAGTATCCCGGCACTTATCTGCAGGTTATTGCTGACAGTAATTGCTGATAGCAACCAAAGCCCTGAAGTATTTGAAAGCGTGAGGTTATTAAAAACTGTAACCCCAGAAAACGATTGCTGACCAGAAGTACCGTTAAAATTTGTTGTACCGCTGTTGGTCATTGTACCGCTATTGGCAAGGGTGCCTGCAATATTCAGAGTTCCTGCAGAGGTTGTGGTAAGTGTGGCGCCGCTGCTGATGGTAAGGTTATTACAATTAACACTGGTTGCTGCCAGCGGCATTCTTATTGCGGTAGATGGTATCACTACATTTGTTGAAGCTGTTGGTACTGTATTGTTATACCAGTTGGTGGCATCGGTCCAGTCTGTACTGGTGTTACCTGTCCACATACCTGCATTGGGCGAAACTTTTAAAATACTGTATGCAGAATCAGAACAACCGGATAATAAAGCCCTCAGCGTATAAATTCCTGCGGCAGCAGTGGTAAATGAAAACGAAGGATTTTGAGCCGTGGATGTAAAACTGTTGGGCCCTGTCCACGAATAGGTAGCACCGGCAATTGTTGTAGCGCTAAAACTGATGGCTGAACCGTAACATACCGGCCCGTTATTGCCTGCACCGTCTGGTGATGTGTATACGGTTGAAACTTCTGACGCAGTTAAAGCCCTTTGATAGATCAATGCATCATCCAGCGCTCCGTTGAAATAAAAACTGGTGGGTTGAGATGTCCAGCCTCCAAGATTATCGAACCCGATTTTCCAGTAACCCGTTGTATTTTCCGCTGTGGTAACGCCTGCATTTGAGCCAACAAGCGAACCATCTACATACAAAGCCATACCTGTTGAAGATGAGAGGGATGCAGTTGCAAGATGCCATGTATTATCATTGAAGGACAAAGAAGAATTTATCGTATACACACCACTGGCATATACACCAAAAAATATCTGCCCTGCATTATTCATGTAAATGTGGCGGTCAAACTGGCCGCTCTGTCCTGTTTGACTGGCACCGAAACCAATTAGTTTGCCGCCTGTTGTGGTGGCTGTCTTAAACCAGATGGAAACAGTAAAATTTGTGGGGTTGATATATTGATTTGCAGTTGAAACATACTGAGAAGTCCCGTTGAAAGTAAATGCTTTATTAAAGCGGTTAAACCTGTCAGCAGTTTGCGTTGGTGAATTTTGAAGTGTACCCGTATTGTTACCTGGTGCATCATTTGCATTTCCTTCAAACTTATAATTGGCAATAATGCCTGAAGCAGGAATTTGAGTTAGCGAAATGCCCACCACTGTAATGGTAGCGGCATTGGATTCATTGGCGGCTGTGTAAGGATTAGGAGATACATTATTTGCGCTGCTTAAAATGGCGTT
This sequence comes from Ferruginibacter sp., assembly GCA_965247025.1. Taxonomy (GTDB): domain Bacteria; phylum Bacteroidota; class Bacteroidia; order Chitinophagales; family Chitinophagaceae; genus Ferruginibacter. The sequence continues at coordinate 989,360 of OZ252000.1, forward strand.
CCTGTAAACATAATATGTACCTGCTGTATTAAATGGAGCTGTAGTTCCAGATGGAGTAAATGTTGCACCTGTGGCGCCCGTTATGGCTATTCTTGCTCCGCCGGGTGTAGTGCTGTAAGTCCATTGGTATCCTGTGCCTGACAATGAAATTCCTGTTGGCAGTGTGCCATAGCTGTCTCCGCTTATTGCAGTTCCTGAGGCTGAGGAACAAAAACTCTGTGTTGTATTTGTGCTTAGTGTGTTAGCAAGCACCAATGTGAGATTTTGAAATATTACCCTGTTATTTGTTGCGTTTTCGTAAAACTCATAAAGCAGGCTGCTTGTCCCTTTCAGGTTCATTAAAACTGATGATTTTGTAGAAAAAGACTGGTCGCCCCAATTATTATAAACCATGGTGCCGTCAATGGTGAGCCGGCTTCCATCATCTGATCCCAGATCCACAGTATACAACCCCTTCTTTGTAGAATTCATTTTAAATTTTACAGAAAATGTTTCAGTGTACACCGATCTGTTTACAGAACTAGACACAACATTAAAGCAGTTAAAATCTCCGCCAAAGAGTTCATTAAAGGTTTCTGTTTCTGTAAAGTGACCATAGTAAGTTGAAAAGTTCATGCCATCGTACATGTGAGCAGTCCACGTATCAGTAGAAGTTGCATTTTGGTCATCTGCGGATGCGGCATATTCAACCACGGGTACTGTTGCGGTTGTAACACAGCCTGAATTATTTTTTACAGTCAAAGTATAACTGCCTGCAGCAAGCCCCGTAAAAGTTGCGGATGACTGGTAAGTTCCGCCATTTAAATTGTAAGTATAAGGAGATGGTCCGCTGCTGGCCGAAGCAGTGATGGTGCCGCTGCTGCCACCAACACATGATTCTGTTGGTGTTCCTGATAAAGTTGTTAAAGCTGTTATGATAACCGAAGTGGTGGTGGTATAACTTCCGCCAAAAGTATAAGTAACGGTGTAAGTTCCGGCAGTACTTGTGCCGGGTGTAATGGCACCTGTGGATGAATTAATTGAAAGACCGGAGCCGGCGCTGTAGGTACCACTCCCCGTTCCCGTAAGTGTCACGGCACCTGTGCCGGCCGCAATACAAAATGGTGATCCTGCATAACTTATAGTTGCAGATGATGTTGATACCAGTGTAACAATTTGCGCTACACCATTATCATTATCATTTGCGGCAATAGCTGTTTTTGTTCCCGTTGCAGCCGCTGAAGCCTGGTTTACATAACTCATTTCCATTGAGGTACCTGCAGCGTTTGGTGTAGCATCAGAAGCTACGTCAACAGCCTCCGTCATACCGGCGGGTGGCGTCCAGGTGGCACATGATGCAAAGCTGGCAGTCGCAATCACCAGTGTGTTGGCTACTGTAGTTGTAACAGATGGTGTGGCATGAAAAAATGACAAGGCTGTTGCCTGGCCATTTTCTGCGTTAACCGGGTTAGTTGTATTTACGTTATAAAAGCTGGTGATCCCTGCTGCTGAACCGACTGAACTGCTGAAGGTCCAGGCGTAGTTTGAAGGTTCACTGCCACCGGCGGCCTTCCAGTAAGTAGCCAGGGAGCTGTTGTTGCCTGAGGTCTGGTCGGTTCTTCTTATCAGTGTCCAACCGGAAGGTGCTGTAATGGTGGCGGTGTATGGCCTTACCGCTACAGACGCAATCATCACATCTCCGCTAACGGTGCCGGAGGGTTTATTTACAGTGAGTGTTAAAACGCCGGAAGTGGCACCGGCGGAAGCACCTGCACGGTAATTCTGAGCGTCGGTAACGCTGATTCCCAACAATTCAATAATCAAAAAAGCAATTATGAAAAATGGAAATTTTAAACGTGGACAGCGTTTCATGACAGGGTGTTTTTTGGATCTTGATATAAGCGATGAGAGTGCTTTTTTAAATAGCACTGTTCATCTGAGTTGTTAACTCAGTGTTGATTGAACGCCCCGAATTTATTTTTATTACAACAAAAGCAGCTTCTGAAAGAATAAAATCCTGAAGCAGAAAACGGCTACAACCGGATTAGGACTATTACTACAAGAGGATAATTTTTTAGCGACAATCGTGGATCTTATTGCTGTAAAAAACTTTAGAGTATATGCATGATGATTGCAGTTTCATCATCGTATTTCCAGGACAGCTGGATCAACAAAAAAGGATGCATGCAAATAATTTGCCTTGACAATTATTGGTGGTAGTATCCTTAAAATATCACTGCCGGAGCTGCAATGGAGTTAGGGCTGAGCTAAGAAAAACTCCTGTGTTTTTGTTAGCAGGTGCTTTTTGTATTGGGTAGCAGGACTGAAGCATTTTTTGCAAAATCAACAGACCGGAATCCTTGAGCAAATATCCCGCTGACCAATCTGAGTAATATTTTCACCAGGCATTTTTTGTGTTAGCAGGTCCATGCTGCATTTCAGACCCTCACGGCAAATGGCATGTTTTTTTATAATGTAGGAAAAAACAACCAACATGAAAAAGTACTTAGCCTTCGTAGCTGCTGTTTCTTTCCTCACCAGCTGTGTACCCACAAGAAAATTAAACCAATCCATGGCAGAAACTGCGGTGCTGAGATCAGACAGCAGCAACATGGCAAACATGATTAGCGGTTTAAAAACCAGCATCAGTAATTTAAATGGAAGCATTGACTCTCTCAACAGGCAAAACAACCAGCTTGGCAAACAAACCGCAGACCAGCAAAGCATGCTTGCCGCTAACAGGGATAAATTATCTGAAAGCCAAAATCAGTTAAGCCAAAGCCAATTGACGCTGGAACAGCAACAGGCAAGGTTACAAAACCTGCAGAATTTGCTTAACCAGCAAAAAGAACAGTCAGACAAATTAAAGAATAAAATGGCTGAGGCTTTAAAAGGACTTAGCCAGAACGATCTTACCGTATTTCAGAAAAATGGTAAAGTGTATGTAAGCCTGTCAGAAAATTTATTGTTCCCGTCAGGGAGTGCTGTTGTAAATCCTAAAGGGGTTGATGCCTTATCAAAACTGGCAGCAGTACTGGTGGTAGATACTGCTGTATCTGTTGATATTGAAGGGCACACAGACAGTATTCCCATCCGTGGTAAATACAAAGACAATTGGGACCTGAGTACTGCAAGAGCCAACTCGATTGTTAGGATACTGGTTGACAGTTACAAGGTTGATCCTTTAAAAGTTATTGCATCAGGCCATAGTTATTTCGATCCGGTTGACAGTAATTCAACTCCTGAAGGAAGAGCCAAAAACAGGCGTACAGATATCATTCTTTCGCCTAAACTGGAAGAGATGTACAAATTGCTGCAATAGCAACAGAAAATATAAATCCAAAACTCCGGCTGCAACCTAATGCAGCCGGAGTTTTATTAATGACCCCTTAAAAAATTTCTTCAATCAGCAGGCAGCATGCTGAGTATTCTTTTGAAATACGCATTAGATCAACCGGCATTGCAATAGTAGTTTTCGTGAATAATTTATCATGAATGGATCAGAAATTAAAATTAATACTAACCCGCTTTATACTACAACTAACATTTCATTTTTTAGAAAACTGTTAATTTCGCTTATGCGTTACCTCTTAACATTTTTTTTAGCTGGTTGTGGTTTATTTGCACAAGCACAACAGGATACTTTAATAAAGAAAATTGATTCTTTAAAAAAGACGGATACGAGCCGGCGCAACAACCGCTACTTCGACAGCAGCTTATTTTCGGATGCCAATGTACTTACCACAAGTGATTATTTGCTGGGCATTGAAAAGGTGCAGCAAATATTAAATAAAGTACCCTTTATAACATCTTCATTTGATAAGGGTGTCGAAATTCAAAAGAATATTGTACAGGCAGATTCTGCAATCAGCGTAATTAAACAAGGCCTGGCATTCGATATCCGTGTACTAAGCCTGCGTAATATCCAAATGTTTCAAACGCTTATAGACAATCTGCTGGAAGGCAATGATAAATACATCAAAACAATCAATGCATACGATACCCGGCTTGATAAACTGAAGAAAGAAATACTTGATATACGCAAGGATACCATTCTCCGGCATATATTCCGTGATTCCATTTTACGAAAAATGTTTGCTGAACAATTGAAGCCAATACGTGCCAAATGGATGAGCACAGATTCGCTGGTAAGAAGTGCTACTGCTTACATCAATGATCTTAAAGCACAGGCATCTGAAAATGATATCACTTTAAAAGAGTTGGAATACCAGGCAGATACACGGCTCGAAAAGCTGGGGCCACGGACATTTTCGAAAGAAGTGCCTTACCTGTGGGAACCTGCAAAGGGCCAAAAAGGAAATACTTTAAACGGCGATTACAAAAGATCTGCAGATAACCTGGGTGCGGCTGCCCATTTTTATTTTGTAATTACCAGGGGCGACAGGTTGTGGTTACTGATAGGTGGACTGGTATTTTTCTTTTGGGTATTTTATAATTACAAAAGCCTTAAGCGCCATCAAAAGCTTGAGGCAGCAGCCCCCTTCTATTTTATTTTTGTGAACCCATTGCCCATTACTACTTCACTTATCGTAATGCTTACAATGGCACCCCTGCTGGATTTGAATGCACCAGCCATTTACCTGGAAAGCGTACAATTTTTTTTAATGATTATTCTTACGGGTATTTTTTGGAAACGGTGGCCAAGGGATCTGTTTTATGGTTGGTGTACTATCATAGGATTATTTTTAATTATTCCATTGGGCAACCTGTTGCCACTTTCTTTTATTGTACAAAGATGGCTGATGCTTTTTGTGGATGCTACTGCCTGTTTGTTTGGTATTTACTTCTTCCGGCATATAGCAAAAACTACTTTAAGAATACGCCTCAACCTTTTAACAGCCGCTGGTTTTTATGCGATATTCAATTTTGCAGCAACCGTCGCAAATTTATCTGGCAGGCTAACGCTCACTAAAATAATGGGTACAACCGCAGTATATGGTTTTGCGCAAATGATCAGCTTAACAGTTTTTGTAAGAATTATTACTGAAGCTTTTTTATTGCAAATGCTGGGAAGCCGGGTAAGAAGATACTATCCGGAGATGTTTAATTTTGCCCCGGTACAAAAAAAGATTGACAGAATTGCAACTACCCTTTCTATTTTATTGTGGCTCGTTTTTTTTCTTACAAACCTTAATGTATACGATACAATAAAAGATGACTTGCAAACATTTTTTACTAGTCCAAGAGCTATTGGCAGCCTTAGTTTTACTATTTGGGGTGTCGTTTTATTTCTTGGAATAATATGGCTGGCCAATGCTGTACAAAAATATATAGCCTACTTTTTTGGTGATACCGGCGAAGATACCGGCGTAAGCGATAAAGGGGCAAGGTCACGTTTACTTATCACAAGGCTGGTGTTATTAATTGGTGGTTTTCTGCTGGCTGTTGCTGCTTCCGGGCTGCCGCTTGATAAAATCACCGTGGTACTGGGTGCCCTTGGTGTTGGTATTGGGTTAGGCCTGCAAAGCATTGTGAATAATTTTGTATCAGGTATCATTTTAATTTTTGACAGACCGTTACGCATTGGAGATGTTGTGGAGTTAGGCGATAAAAAAGGAAGGGTTAAAGAGATTGGGATAAGGGCAAGTACATTGCTTACACCGGATGGAGCAGAAGTTATTATCCCTAACGGTGATATCCTCTCCCACAATATAGTAAACTGGACGCTGACCAATAACCAGATACGATCTATAATAACTTTTACGGTAGAAAGCCTGCCGGATGAAGAACAGGTTAAAAAGGACATCACAGAAATTATTAAATCAAATGAGATTGTGGTAAAAAACAGGGAGCCTGAAATATTGGTTAACAGCCTCACCAATAAAGGTATTCAGCTTTCATTTTTGTTTTGGTGTATTGATGTCACAAAAACAGATATTGCCAAGAGTGATATTTCAAGAGCTATATCAGATTACCTGAGCAGTAAAAATATTGTAATAATATAGCCTGCAGATGCAGAACAGACTGCATCTGCTGTTTTTTTTCGTCCATCTGCCGCCGTCATAAAAGCGTTAATTCCATTGCATTTATAAATTGTTCTAAACAAACATAAAAATACCCTGGTTATTTTGCCTGAGTCATCGGGGACACTTGAGTTAAATGAATGCTTACCGGAATGGTAAAATAAAATGAACTTCCTTTTCCAGGTTCGCTTTCTGCCCATAATTTACCATGGTGGCGTTGTATAATTTCATAGGAGATAAACAAGCCTATTCCCAAACCCTGAAAATGAGATGCATGCTCCTCTACCCGATGGTACTTTTCAAATATTTTGTCGAGGCTTTGCTTTGCAATGCCAATACCAGTATCTTTTACAGATACCAACAGGTCATCATTTTCCTGCACTACATCTATAAAAACACGGCTGGCGCCGGGGGAATATTTTATAGCATTGGTAAGTAAATTAATAACAACCTGCTGCAACCTTTCTTTATCGCCCGTTACTTCACTATGTACCAGCCCTGCTTTTATAATAGTATGACCGGGTGAAGTCAGTTGTACGCTATCAACAGTTTCCTGGATAAGTTCATTAAAATTAAAAGTAGTGATAGTATAATTTAATTTTCCAAGCCGTATTTTACTTACATCAAGCAATTCACTGATAAGGTCATTCAACCTGTTGACTGAATGACTGGCTCTTTTTGCATACAGCGTGGCATCTTCATTTTTTTCATCTAATAAAAGTTCAAGCATTTGTAAATACGCTTTTGCAGTGGTGAGCGGCGTCTTCATTTCATGGCTGGCAATGCTTATAAATTCATCCTTTTGTTCTTCTCTTATTTTCTGATCCTGTATATCAGTAAATGCGCCTACCCATTGTACAATTTTATTTTCCTTATCTGATACCGGCTCTGCTTTTACGGTATGCCACCTGTACTCACCCTCCTTATTTTTAAGGCGCACATCATGCCGGTAAATATTGCCTGTTGCCAGGCTTTGCTGCCAGGCGGCATTGATATTTTCATAATCATCCGGGTAAACGATTGCTTTCCATTCCTCTTCCCCGCCGGGCTCTATTCCAGAATATTCTTTCCAGCGGGAAGATGCAAATTCTAAATTTCCATTGGCATCAGTTACCCAGGTAAGCTGCGGTAAGGTTTGTGCAAGTGAGCGGAACCGTTCTTCGCTATCTTCAATTTGTTTTCTTGCAATTACTCTTTCAGTTACATCTGTAGCTACGGATATTACGCCTCCTATTTTATTTTCTTTATCGTACAATGGTTCGTAAACAAAGTTTGTAAAAAAAGTTTCATTTTTACCATTGCGGATAAGTGTAATAGGAAACTCATTTCCAACAAAGGGTTTGCCCGTGGTAAACACACTCTCAAGCAATTGTTCAAAGCCCTGTTCAATCGCTTCAGGTATGCCGGTAAATATAGGTTTGTTCAAAACCTGTTCCCTTGTTTTGCCCCATAGCTGCAGTTGCTTTTCATTGGCTACTTCTACAACAAAATTTTCTCCACGCAATACGCATATTGCCACGGGCGCCTGCTCCACCATGTTGCGGAAACGCATTTCACTTTCTTCTATTTGCTCACGGGCTTGCACTTGCTGTGTAATGTCACGGGTGGTTCCGGCAATCGCCTCCACCTTACCTTCCCGGTTTATTACGGGAACAAGAATATAATCGTACACCCGTTTGCCAAATTCGGCATGAGGAAAAGATACTTCTCCCCGTACGGGCTTTTTTGTTTCAATGATCTGGTCTATCTCCCGCTCATGCATTTCGGCATGCCAGGGTTCGTAACCATTCTCCAGCAGGCTTTTTCCAATGGCTTCATCCCAGGAGCGGCCCCACATTTTTAATAATGCTTCATTGGCGTAAGAGAAGCGGTAGTTTAAATCAAACACATAAATAAGATCGGGTGTATTTTGAGTGATTGTTTCGTAAAGCCGTTTACTTTCCTCTATCTTTTTTCTTGCTTCAACTTTTTCCGTTGCTTCGGTAACTACTACCACCACACCAGAAATTGTTCCGTCTTCCTCTTTGAGGGGATGATAAAGAAAATCGAAGTAGAAGACATTTTGTTTTCCGTAACGGTTCAGGGGAATGGGCACTTCGTTTCCATGATAAGGAGAACCTGTGATTAATACACTATCCAGCAGGGGGTGAACAACCGCTTCAACTTCAGGTAAAGAAGCAAATAAAGAACTTCCCACAAAGTCAGTTTCTTTTTTATCCACCAGCTGCATGTAGGCATCATTTGCCATTTCCACGATATAACTGGGTCCTCTCAGAATAGCAATACCAACAGGTGCCTGCTTCATAGTATTGCGAAAACGCTGATCGCTGTATTGTATTTGTTCTGCTGCCTTTTTCCTGTGGGTGGTTTCTATTACGGTAACAAGAATCCCACCCACTTCGCCATCGTCTTTTCTGATAGGGCTGTACGAAAAATCAAAATAACATTCTTCTGCAAAACCATTCCTGTTGATGGGTAACATTAAATCAGGATAACCTACTGCCTTTCCTTTCATCACGCCCTCAAACATGGAACCTATGATATGCCATATTTCAGCAAATGTTTCCCGGGTGCTGATGCCAAGTGCTCCCGGATGTTTATTAGTGCCCAGGATTGGGCGGTACCCGTCATTATACAACTGGGTATATTCGGGTCCCCAGGCAATGTACATACCGAAAGGGTTATCAAGCATAACAGAAACCATGGTACAAAGGCTTCCAGGCCAGTCTGCCGGGTTTCCCAACGGTGTTTTGCCCCAGTCTTTAGCTCTTATAAGTTCCCCCATCTCCCCGCCACCCCTTAAAAAGTAGTAGTCAGCATTTTGATTGCTCATATAAAAAGTACGTGTGGTTTAAGCATAATTTTATTTTCACTAGCTGCAATACAGTCTGAATTTACTACTTGTAAAAGTGTTGCGGTAAAGTAAATATAGTGTACAAAACTAAAATAAAACAGGTGGATTTATTTTAGCAAAAGGCTGGTTTATTTGTGCTGCATGTAGTCCTCTGCGCATTTGTTTTTAAGAGATACCGGCAGCTGGTGATGCAGCTATATTTTCAAAATATACACCTGTGGAGGAGAAATTGTTTTGCAGCCTCCCAAAAAACAACAACCTGACTGACGATTTGCAGGTTTCCGAATGTGTATTTTTTAAATTTTTCGTAGTAACTAAGTTTGGATGTTGTAAGCTTCTTTTTCTCTGTTCACAAAAATGATTCTTTCACTAAACTTTCACATACTGCTGAATACAAATGCATACTATTTGCGTTTATCATTATGAACAATTTTTTAAACAAATCAAAAAAGGAGCATATAAAATGAAAACCCAATCATTTAAACTGGCGTCATTCGTTTTAGCAGGCATGTTATTTTTAGTAAGCTGTGCAAGTACGGCACATGTGGAAAAAGCTAAGGGTACAGATTTGAGCAAATATAAAAGCTACGGCTGGGTAGAGCCTGAAAAAGCTGTTAACGGCAAAGTGGAAAGAAGTAAGGAAATCACTGATCAGAATATCCGGAGTGCTGTAGATGAGCAGCTGCAAAAAAGCGGTTGGAAGCTCACCGAAAACAATCCTGATGTACTGGTAAGTACTGATCTGGTAATTGAAAAGAACAGGAAACAGTCGACAGATCCTGTTTATTCAAGACCGTTTACAAGAAGCTACTATAACCGGTACAGTGGGAGGTTTAATAGCTTCTATTATCCATCCCAGTTTATGGGGTATGACCGCTACTCCACCACTATAAAGGAAGGCACAGTTACCGTTACCATGATAGATACTAAGACAGATAAGGCTGTTTGGCAGGGATGGGCCACAAACGAACTGAGCAGGAATAATATCTCTGATAAAGAGATCAGTAAAAATGTTCAATCCATCTTTAAAAAATTTGATGCTAATAATTAATTGGCCGAAACCCTTTGAAAGAAAAAGGCTGTCTCAAGTGAGGCAGCCTTTTTTATGCCTGCTAGTTTTAATGATGGTCATAATTGGCTTGCACACTCTTGCAACAATAAACATGTATTCCTAAAAAAAGCTTCCAGGAAATTCAGACACAATCATGTCATGAACAAAAAAATATTAGCAGGCAATTGATAGGAGAATATGAATGATGGAGCGTTGGTAATGATTGCCACTGTACATGATTCAATGGTTTATCTCAAAACGTGATAATTTCAATTTTCTCCTGATAAATATCGTAGATGTAATTACTCATGATAGTATAAATCGCCTGAGCGAAATAATTGATGTTTAAATTTTGGACAGGAATAATCCTGTATAAATTAACAATAGCTGCATAAACCAACCTTTCCCAAATGGAGCGATGTTTGACTTACTGTTCAAAAATATTATTATGGACAGCATCAATCAAAATCAGCCTGAAGACAATCACGAAGATCTTATTGGCAAAGAAGCAGTTGAAAAACTCAGAGAACTTATAGACAAAGCTGGCAGTTGCTTTTTTTGCACCAGCATTACGAGTAACCAAAGCTTTTCTACAAGACCAATGGCTGTGCAGAAAACCAGCGATGACGGCAACCTCTGGTTTTTAAGTGCAAATGACAGCCACAAAAATCAGCAGCTTACCGAAGATCCCTTTGTTCAGTTGTTGTTTCAGGGATCAGGCTATTCAGATTTTTTAACCGTATACGGCCGTGCAGTAATTACTGAGGACAAAAGCACAATTAAAGAATTATGGAATCCGCTGTTAAAAACATGGTTCACAGAAGGGGAGAATGATCCAAGAATTTCTGTTATTATGGTATCTCCGGCAGAAGCATATTATTGGGATACCAAGCACAATGCAGCTGTGGGTTTCATTAAGCGCCTGGCTGGTGCAGCAATGGGTAAAACGCTGGATGATTCAATTGAAGGAAGCATAAAAGTATAAGAAAATATGAGCCCTGTTTCAGCCATTATTGGTTTATCATTTACACAGCATGGGGCATTTTGGGAACATGAATTTTACAATTAACTGTGGAAAAATAGATAAATAATAGCTGGCAGTTGCACGGCACGTCATTTGGTTTTACCGTGCAGGTAAATTAATAAAAACTTTACTTCTTAAAACTTATTAGTATGAAAAAGTTAACTCTTGCATTAGCAGCTGCTCTAAGCGTAGCCGCTATGTATTCATGTAGCAACAGTGGCAGTACAGAAACAAAAGATCCTGTGACAGTTGCAAAAGATTCAAACGACAAAAAAGAAGATTCAAGCACCATGCCAGTAAATGAAGATGATTCTAAATTTCTTGTTTTTGCTGCGGACGCTGGTATGACCGAAGTTGAAGCTGCGAAATTGGCCAAAGTAAAGCCAATAAGCGCTAAGGCAAAAGAGTTTGCTGATATGATGATAAAAGATCACACGGCTGCCGGTGATGAAGTAAAATCACTTGCTTCTAAAAAAATGGTAACTTTGCCTGCCGCTGTCGGAAATGATCATCAAAAAGCACTTACTGATCTCGGTGACAAGAAAGATCCTGATTTTGAAAAGGCTTATATAAATATGATGGTTGATGATCATCAGAAAGTAGTGGATAAATTTAAAGATGCTGCGGATAAATGTAAAGACACTGATGTTAGAGCTTTTGCAGCTAAAACATTACCAACATTGCAAGGCCATCTGGATCATGCAAAAGCTTTAAAAGCAGCGATGAAATAAAGATTGAGATATAGTTTGTAAAAAAGCCGCTCCAACTGTATATTGAGCGGCTTTTTGCATTAAAACAAAGAAATAGTTGAGATTTTTAGCGCTTGTCTGATCAATTTGATTATCAATGAAAAGTTATATTTTATCTTGCTTGTCTCTTCTGATTTATACATTAAACCTAAAGTGCATCACGTCACCATCATGGACTAAATATTCTTTTCCTTCAATTCTTAGCTTACCATTTTCACGGCAGGCTGCTTCACTTTTATACTGGATAAAATCATTGTAGGCAATTACTTCAGCCTTGATAAAACCTTTTTCAAAATCGGTATGAATTACGCTTGCAGCCTGTGGTGCCTTCCACCCATGATGAATTGTCCAGGCACGCACTTCCTGTACCCCTGCAGTAAAATAAGTTGAAAGATTGAGTAACTTATAAGTTGAATGAATCAGGCGGTCCAGTGCAGGTTCAGTCATTTTATATTCTTCCATAAACATAGCCTTATCATCGGCATTATCAAATTCAGCTATTTGGGCTTCAATAGCATTCGTCATCACAATCACCTGGTTGCCTTCATTCTTAACAGCTTCTGTTAATGCATCACTGAATTTATTACCCGTATGCATGCTGGCTTCATCAACGTTTGCAACGTATAAAATTGGTTTGTCGGTCAACAGGAAAATATCGGCCACGGCTAATTTATCTTCTTTAGATAAATCAAGTGACAAAATATTTTTCCCTTTTTCAAGATGCTCTTTACACTTCAGCAACACTTCAAGTTCTACTTTTGCTTTCGGATCCGTCTTCGCCATTTTTTCAGCCCGCTGAATTTTTTTATCAACACTTTCCAGGTCTTTTAACTGAAGTTCAGTTTCAATGATCTCTTTATCCCCAACCGGGTTTATCGGGCCTTCATCCCGTAAAATATTCTCATCTTCAAAGCACCTGATCACGTGTATAATGGCATCTACTTCCCGGATGTTTGCCAGGAATTTATTGCCCAGCCCCTCTCCTTTGCTGGCGCCACGAACGAGCCCGGCAATATCTACTATTTCAATTTGTGTAGGCACCACACGATCAGGCACTACCAACTCTGCCAGTTTCTCAAGCCTTGGATCCGGAACATTTACCAGGCCTACATTTGGCTCAATTGTACAAAAGCGGTAATTGCTTGCCTGGGCTTTTGCGCTGTTGCTCACTGCATTAAATAAAGTTGATTTTCCTACGTTTGGTAACCCCACAATGCCTGCTTGTAATGCCATGTTGATTCTATTTATTGGTTAAATTGTTTAATGCTTATCCGTTTAAAATTGCAACCCATAAGCCTGCCATTTAGTATCTTACCAACTTTTAAGCGCCGCAAAGGTAAGGGATGCAGTCAAATGATAATTTTGAAATGAAAACATTACCTTGATTGGCCTTGGAAGCATTAAAAACTAACTGAGGCAAGGCAGACTTTTGCTGTTGCAACAAACAGGATTAACAAGTAAACCAACCAACATGGCCTTAAGCAGAATCTGGAGTGCATTTATCATCATCTCAATTATTGCTGCCAGCATTAAATGTATCAGTTCCGGGGACAGTAAAATGATTTTTAACAAGATGGTGGTGGGCAAAAGCGGCGATACCACCAACACCAAAACTATTGACAGCACTACCCTTCCCAAAGCATTGGCAACCATTTTACTCAGCAGCAAAGAAGTAAAAATCGGTGAAACAAAATATGCAAAAACAGATAGCGGAAAGTTCATTACTTATAAAGAACAAAATGCAAATGGAATTTTATCTACCTGCAGGGATGCAGTTGATATTTGTATTGGCCTCGTCGGCATTATGGCGTTGTTCATGGGTTTTATGAGTATTGCTGAAAAGGCAGGTGGCATCCGTTTTTTATCAAGGATTATCGGGCCGTTCTTTACAAAAGTTTTTCCGGATGTACCAAAAGGCCATCCTGCATTCGGGCACATGATGCTGAATTTTTCTGCCAATTTATTAGGACTGGATAATGCAGCAACACCATTCGGCATAAAAACAATGGAAAGCCTGCAGGAAATAAACCCCAATAAAGAAACGGCCAGCAATGCACAGATCATGTTCCTGTGCCTTCATGCCTCCGGGCTTTCGTTGATACCGGTAAGTGTAATTGCCTTACGGGCTGCCAACAAAGCAACTGTACCAACGGATATTTTCCTGCCTTGTATGATCGCCACTTTTATGGCAACGATGGCAGCACTGTTCATTGTTTCTTTCAAACAGAAAATTAATTTACTGCAGCCGGTAATATTGATGTGGGTTGGTGGTTTATCGGCAGTGATAGCTGCATTGGTTTGGTATTTAACTACCCTCAACAGGGAAGGCATGGAACAGTTCTCCGGCATCTTCAGCAATGCTTTTTTACTATTAATCTTTTTACTGATAATAATTGGAGGTTGGTTAAAAAAAATAAATGTATTTGATGCTTTTATTGAAGGCGCCAAAGGAGGATTTGAAACTGCTATCAAGATCATTCCTTATTTGGTTGGGATGCTGGTTGCCATCAGCATGTTGCGTAACAGTGGCATTTTTGATGTGATCATTGATGGCATTAAAAATTTATTTGCTATGCTGGGTGCTGATACCCGATTTGTAGATGCATTACCTACGGCGATCATAAGGCCATTAAGTGGTGCTGGTGCAAGAGGTATGATGGTTGACACAATGAAAACATTTGGAGCAGATTCTTTTCCAGGTAAACTAAGCAGCATTATGCAGGGCTCGTCTGATACGACATTTTATGTAGTAGCTGTTTACTTTGGTGCAGTTAATATTAAAAACATTCGTTATTCTATCGGGGCAATGTTATTGGCAGATTTGGTTGGCGTAATTACTTCAATTTTACTGTGCTATTTATTTTTTGGATAAATCCTTTTCAGCAAACTTCAAATTGGTTTCTATCTTCGGACTCCTTAGTCCCTGACAAGGTTTTATTTCGGCAACTTTCTTAACCATTTGAATAATATGCAAGTCTGCACATTTACACACTTACCATCTACCTCACCAGCACCACATTCCCTGTCTTCTCAATTGTTTTGCCATTGCGGCCGGTGCCCCGGATTACCCAAACATAATTTCCAACAGCTTGGGGTGTGCCTTTGTAAGTTCCATCCCAGCCTTTATTCCATTGCGTGGTTTCAAAAACCAACTGACCATAACGGTTAAATATCCTGAAAAAAGAAGTGCTTACAATTCCCACACCGATGGGTTTAAAAATGTCATTCAAGCCATCTCCATTGGGCGAAAATGCATTTGGAATATAGTAGGTGATTCCTTCATAAACCCTTAACCACACAGTATCGTAACCTGTGCAACCTGCAGCATCTTTCACTTCCACCACATAACGGATGCTATCGACATTAAGCGTTGCCAACGGATTTGAAATAGCAGGGTTATTCAAGCCAAAAGATGGCGACCATAAATATTGTACACCGCCTGTGGCCTGCAACTGGTGCGGCACATTTGCCACGGCATTAGTATCATTGCCTGCAAAGGCAGGAACGGCAGGTAGCCTTGTAACAGTTACTGTATCACTTACCAAATAATTACATCCGTAACCATCTTTCACAGTGATAATAAAATCCTGCGGCGTAGCTGGTTTCACAATAGTGGTGGCCGATTGTGGCGTTACAATTCCACCTGCGGCAACAGGCTCCCATTGATAGGTAACAGGTACCGGGCTGTCGGTAACATTGGAAGTAAGGGTTATAAATGAATCCAGGTAACAGATAGTCGCATCACTGCCTGCCTTCACCACCGGGAACGTATAGTTTGTGACTGTAACACGTCGGGTTGCATAACAGGCATTTGCATCTGTACCTTTTATAAAATATAAACCGGATAGTGCAGCTGAAGGGGAACTATATGAAACACTTGTTGCAGAATCTTTCCAATAGGTGTAGGTAAGTGCAGGCGATGAACCGGCAGTAACAGTAGCAGCTGTAAGATTTACAGTTAGCGGAATACAAACAGTTGCCGGATTGTTGATGACTAAAACAGGGTTGGCTACAATTGTAATAGTTACATTGGCTGTATCGGCACAGCCGGAAGTATTGGTACTGATGAGTTGGTAAATACCTGCAGTATTTACAGTAGCCGGAGAAGTAATTAATATACCTGCTTTTGTCCAGCTATTTATTGCAGAACCAGCAGCGTACAATTTAGTGAGATCGATTGTATTACCAGTGCAAAGATTCAGCGCTTTGTCGGCGCCAAGTAAAGGTTTTGGGCTCACCGTTAACGTTACCAGGGCTGTATCGCTGCAACCGAAATTTGTGCTTGCAATTAACCTGTAAACTCCGGCCAATGCAACTGCTGAAATATTGCTGACTGGCACCCCGCCTTTGGTCCAGCTCACAGTTAAATTACTGGTAGCATACAAAGTTGTGAGATCAGCAGACATTCCCTTGCAAATGGTAAGGCTTGTATCTTTCCCAAGCACTGGTTTATTGTTGACTTTCAGATTAAGAAGGGCCGTATCCTTGCAGCCAGCAGGAGAAGTAGCGATGAGTGTGTACAACCCTGCTATTGAAACGGCCGCAGGATTTATTACAGCAGCACTGCCGATCGTCCAATTATTAGTTAAACCTGTAGAAGGGAAAACGGTTGTCAGATTTAGAGAAATCCCCTGGCAAATACTGATGGTTGTATCGTTGCCCAAAACTGGCTTAGGATTAATTTTAATGGTGATTAATGTGGTATCAGCACAACTAAAATTATTACTGGCAACTAACTGATAACTGCCTGCTACATTTACAGTGGCTGGGTTTACCACCTGTATATTGTTCAGCGTCCAGTTTGTAGTCAGGTTTGCTATATTATAAACCCCAGTCAAATTAAAATTATTGCCCTGGCAAATGCTCACAATAGTATCACTGCCCAAAACCGGTGCAGGGTTAAAATTAATTGTTACAATGGCCGTATCGGCGCAGCCAGATGCACTTAATGCAATAAGCCGGTAGAGGCCGTTCCCGGTAACAGCTGCAGGGTTGCTTACAGCAACATTATTTATAGTCCAGTTTGGTGTAAGACCTGATAAGTTATAAAAGCTGCCAAGATCAACAATATTGCCACGGCAAATATTAATTGCGGTATCATTTCCCAATACAGGTTTTGGGTTTATTGTTAATGTTAGCACTGCTGTATCGCTGCAACCAAAACTGTTGGTTGCAATCAATTGGTAAGGTCCATTTGTGCTAACTGCAGAAGCTGTACTCACTAAAACATTGCTCAAACTCCAGCTGTTTGTAAGGCCGGTTGTATTAAAACTGGAGGTAAGATCAAATGAATTGCCTTCACAAATGCCAGCTGTTTTATCAATACCCAAACCTGGTTTTGGGCTATTCGAAAGTGTTAGTATGGCCGTGTCAGAACAACCACCTGGATTCACAGCGGTAAGGGTATAAATTCCTGAAGCAATTACAGCAGCCGGATCGGTAACCGGGGCACCTCCTATAGTCCAGTTTGTTGTGAAGCCAGTAGTATTATAGCTAGCTGTAAGGTCGAAGTTTTTACCACCGCAAATACTGATGGTGGTATCATTGCCCAGTGCCGGCCCCGGTTTTAGGGATACATTAAAAATCCGGATAATACTGTCGCAACCGCTGACTGATGCTGTTGTATCAGTGTAAATACCCGAAGCATTCACCCGCTGACCCCATGGCAGCACAAATAAAGCCCCTGCACAAATACTGGTGTCGGTATTAATAATTGCTGCCGCAGGAAAATCATTGATGGTGACCGAGTCTCTGGAACTGCAGCTGCCAAAATTCACATTCACCCAATACAAGCCGGCTGATGCTGCAGTAAAAGTTGGTCCTGCAGAATTATCTTGCCAGGTATAAGAAACCGCACCGGTTGTCGCAGCGTTTATTAGGAAAACTTTTTTCGCCAGACAAACTATTGTATCTCTGCCAATACTTACTTTTGGCAGTACCGTTACCGTTACCTTCCTTACCAGGCTGTCGCAACCTGTTCCGTAACGCAAAGTATCCCTGTAAACGCCAGGTGTTGTTGCTGTACCGCCCCATGGCAGCAGCAGCGAACTACCAGAACAAATGGTAGTATCAATATTCTGGACAACAGCCGCAGGATAACCACCAATAACAACTGTATCTTTTACATTGCAACTGCCAAAATTAATAGCAACATTATATTGGCCGGGAGCCTTTATCAGCAAGGTATCCCCTGTGCTTCCATCCTGCCAGGCATAGGATACAGCACCTGCTGTTGCTGCACTCAGCACATAACCGGTACCCGATAAACATACCGTAGTATCATTACCGAGTGGCCTTGCGGTAGCCACATTATTTACGTTGAAAGAATCTCTGTAAGTGCAGGAAAAATAGGAAACATCTACCCAATAAATACCGGGCTTACTTACAAAAATTGATGAGCTTGCAGCTCCTGTGTTCCACAGGTAAGTTTCGCCTTGGCCCCTGCTGGCACTTACTGAAACTGAATCAGTACAAAGGATAATATTTGTCAAAGGTCTTGAGCTTATGGGGCTGATAACAACTTTAACTGTATCCCTGCTGCTGCAATTATTGTAATCAATTTTTACCCAGTAATTATTGCTGCCGTTGGCAGAAACCCTGAATGTATCAGCAGTTGAACCATCCTGCCAGGTATAAGTTGCAGCTGCATAAGAAGTTGCTTTCAGGGTCACTGGTGCAGCATCACAACTTGAAATATCGGCACCAAAATTAATGAACGGTCTGCCGGGAACGGTTATAGTTTTTGTGACAGAATCTTTTTTACCAAAACTGGTATTTTCAACCACCAATTTAACGCTGTATGTTTTATCAGTTGCCAGTGCAGGATAAAAGAAGGATGGTGACACATCCGTTGATACCTGTCCGTTATACCCGAAATTCCATTTATAACTTATGCTGGTGCCATAGGTTGAGAAGTTGACAAACTTTACTGACGAATCTGTTTTACAATCGAAAATGGTATTGAAGTTTGCAGTGGCCAGGCAATTGGTAAGTGGCGCACAAGTATCTGCATGCGCTACAGCAGAGAGTTTCAGGTCGATGGTGCCTGTTACCTGCTGGTTAAATTTTGTAATGGGCGTAAACACCTGCACATAATAACTCTGCCCCGGCACAAGGCACTGGTATGTATTCTGGGTAAGTGCATCCAGCACACAACTCTGCTCCTGCATGGCGCCGCAATCGCCGGTCATTAAACGGTATTTGATATCGCTGCTGGCGGCATTGGTATTTTCCACCAGGTAAGCTGTTACATCAAGGGTATCTGTACCGCCAATATCCATACGGAACCAGCTGGATTTATAATCGGCTGTATTTGCTCCCTGCGGACAGGTTAGCTGAGGCCCGAACTCGCCATAATCTGTGCCGATGGTATGACAATCAACCAACACTGTACTGGTAACAGCGCCTGGCCCATTGATGGCAGAAGGCACTGCCCTGCTGCAAAAATCTCCGACAGCTTCTACCAGTTCAATCTCGGAATAAACATATTCATTCAATTGTCCGCAGCCGGTGATCATGATATAATAAGTGCCCGGGGAAACACAGGTTTCTGCCCAATAAGTATTGTCTGCTCCGTACGCTCCGTGATAACCTTGTATCTGCAGACCATTGACCGTAGAATCTCCGGGTTTGATTTGCCGGAAAAGTTGTACCTGCCAGTAATCCTGGTATTTAACCCCGGCAATATATACCCGGTAACGAACATTGCCTGTAATGGTTGGAGTAAATTTATACCACAATGTTTTTTGGCAACGGGAGTCATAGCCGTAATAGTAAAACGGATCCGTTGCGTCTTTTGTGGCGCAGGAATAGTTGTCTATATCTCCCTGGTATTTACCAACACCAACTGTACCCAAATCTCCGGCCTGTGAATAATGATCATGTTTGGGTAACACAAGATTTACAGAATCAATCAAAATAGAAACCTCTGTCTGGGTATTTGGCAATGTACCGCCTGCCTCGAAAGGTTCTGAATTTACATTTTCCGCCAGTATATAATATCTTGTCGGCACAGATGTGCAGGGATCCCGGTAAAACTGCAATGAATTATTAAGGTTGGCGCAATAGTACCAGTTTTGCTGATTTGTGGCAATATGCGTCAAGCCCTGTGAAACAGTTGAATCTACTTCGCCACTGCTTACAACAGAACTAAAGTCCAGTGTGCCATCTACGTTGCTTCTGTAAACAGAAAACTTTTGCTGGTATTCTCTTGCTGGTGTTTTACTTTCCAGCTTTACTGTTACATAGCCGGGCTGGGCAATTACAAAAGTGTACCAGATATTGCGGCGGGTAGTGTTGTAAATATTACTGGGGAAAGTGGTGTCATATACCGGCCTGTTTGGTCCGCTGTTATATACGTTTGGATTCACAGATACATAACATACAGGATCTGCCGGATCAGAAGATGATGCTCCCGTTGTGCAATAAAAAATATCATTGCTTGGTGCCCTGCCGCTGTTCAAGGGATTAACATCGCCAACCTTACCATAATGCCAGGCAGAATCTGGTGGTACTACCCCAAAATCATAAGCCTTTGCTGCAAAATCAAAACGGGAATACCTGTTTGTAACATCAATATAAATTGATGGGGTTACAGACTTGCACACATCTGCATCTTTTGCAAAAACCACCAGTGTGTAAGTACCTGGTTGAAAAAAGCAAAACTGAATATAACCCGGCGTATTATTGCAAGCCTGAATTGGTTGCCTGGTAAGAAACTGTGCAGAATCAATGCGTATATCTTTATCATAAACAGCAGCGTAATAACCACCCGTATTGATTTCCAAAAAGCATTGCTGTGTTGTTTTAAAAACATAGAACGCAACTCTGTTAGAGGCCGCTTCGCAGGATTTTACAGGGATTTTTGTAAACGGTGTGTCTACAGTGCAGTTAAAGTTTTCTGTCGGAAGTATGTATGTTGTATCCGTTCTTGGATAGGCCGGTGTGCTGTTTGTGCGGTTAACCAGTACTATTGAATGAGGCAAATTACCTGTTGCTACAGATGCTTTGTAAGGCCTGTTATAAACTGGCCCGGGGCAGGTTGGCGTGATGATTACCTTAAACTCATCATTGTAACTGACGGAACTGTTGTACCTGCCCTCAAGGTTAAGGCTTCTGAATGTACTATCATAATTAGGTCCCTGGTTATAAGAAACCACAGTGTACCATCCGGCGGGCAGCAAGTCGCAACCGGCAGTGGCTCCTGCATTATCAAAATCGCTCCATTGCCCGCCCACTGGCGATAAGCCGTTAAAGCCATCTGTTGCTTTTCCGTAAAACAATTTTTTTCTTCCATAGGCCCGTGCATAGCAATAATAGTAGTAGATATTTTCTATCCTTAGCAGGCTTGGCTTGTTAAGATAAAATTGCCGGTATATTGCCTTAGTGGCAACATTACCTCCAACTGTATTTGGCGGTGTACCGCTAATGGAGACAGCATTGTCATCACAACCCCAGTCATCCACATCAGTTGTTGTTCCACCTCCGCCAACGCCAAGTGTGTCCCAGAGGCTGCCTAAATTTTGAGCCGCAAAAGGCGTATTGTGTTTGGTTCTTGTTCTTACAAAAGTGAATACAGGTTTATCTGCCCGGCCCACATCTGCATTGCCCGCCATAGTGGTAAATGTATAAGTGCCGGGAGTTACACAAACAGTTTTATTGGTGCAATTGGTATTAAAATCCATGCACTCTGTTACGGGTTTCAGGCCGGTTATTTTATCTGGAAAAGCAAAAACATTTTGAGCCTTTGCCAAAGCATTGGCATCGCCCTTATACATCCGGAAACGCATAGGCGAATTGTAACTGTAAGTTAAGTTCGACATGTCAACAACACCACTATCGTTTATAACTAACTGGCGGTAAATCACTTTGTCGTTATCAGGACTGCAGGTTGTATCAGCCGGCCGTAATGTAGGCTGGCAGCCAATTGTATCTGATACGGACGAATAGGCAACCCGGTCAGCAAGCGGCTGCATTATATTGCCAACACGGTTAATACTATCGAAAGCGCCGGTTGAAGCAAGTGAATATTTGTTGGCTGCATTCCGGGAATAGGCTCTCATATCCAGCCGGAAACTTGTACCGAGATTGTTGCTCAAACACTGTTCACTATTATAAGTGGGAATGCCATAATTAAACCTGCTATATCCTTCAGAAACATCCTGGCCGGAAACCTGCACTGTGTAGTTACCTGGTTGCAGGCAATCAAGCGTACCGCTGTAATTGAATACACCAATAATTTTTGAAGTATCCAACCCTGTGCAATTATTGGTGAGGCCTTGCTTAAAAACCCGTAATAACGGCTGGGGTCCGCACTGTAAAACATAAGCACTAAAAGAAACAGCCGTTGCCCCGGTTAATGTAAAAGTAAAAAAGCTGCTCAGGTTAAATTTGCCGCCATTGTAAACTATACCGGTATCTGGCAGAGCAGGTCCGCATACACTTGTGTTGTGGCGGCTGTTGCAAGCCCACACATCATCCACCAACGTTTGGATACCTGCGGGAGAAGCTGTTAAAACACCAATTGCATTGGGAGAAGGCACGCCTGCTAAAATTGGCTTGGGTGCTTTGGTTGGTCCCTGTCCCCCGGTCATTATTCCAAAACGGATATCATCGGAAAAATCTTTTTTTATAAAGAGTTGCACGCTGTAAACTGAACCGGTATCAAGATCGCCACATTTAAAAATCCTGTAGTCACCATAATAACCGTTCGTTGAAAGTGAATCGCACCCGCTGATTTTTTGAAGTGAGCTGATGGGTTTGGTAACTGCATCTCCTTTATAAATTGACATCCCGAAGGAACGTTTTATATCCTGTCCGTTATTAGAAGGGAAGTATGACTGAACACCAGTACCGGATAATTCCAACACCATATAATCGAAATAAGATGCTGTTTTAAAAGTAAGCCAGGCAGATTTATTGTATTGGGTTGGATCTGCGTAAGCACTGCAGATTTCCGTAGCATCTTCAATGGACTGACACTCGGTATTAAAATCTATTTTGTGAGCATAGTAACCCACCGTTCCAAAAGCGTAAGCCTGGTTTGGATGATCGTAAGCTGCACCAGTTTGATCTGATATTTCTACCTGTACTGTTATTGGTCCTTTTGCATTCAGGTTAGAAGAAACCTGGATCAGGTAATCACCACTTGGTACACAAGGATGATAAGTATTTCCGAACGTAACAATGGGTGTAAGTTTTGTGCTTATATCAGTGTTACCCGGTAAACAGGTATTGGCCTTGTAAACCGCAAAACCTGCATCACCGGCCGTGATGACAGTCCCTGGTTGTGAAAGTGTAATTCTAACAGCCCTGATGGTGGGAATACTGAATTTATACCACACAGATTTTTTATCGAGCCCGGCAACGAATATGGCAGGCGCAAAAGTTTCTGTGCCCTGCACAGATGCGTTTGTAAGATTAGTTGCTACCGATGTAAAGTTTCCCAAACCATATCCAGCGGCAGGTATAGGAATGTTGAGAGCATTAGTGCAATCATCATTTGAAGGTGCCTGGCAAAAAACCATTACAGGGCAAAAAAATAAAAAAGCCAATAAACTTTTTAGTGTTTGCAGCTGTTTGAATGCAGTTGAAAATGAAACCAGGTTTAAAGCCACTTTAAATTTCGGGTTGAATAAAATTTGGTAACAGTTGGTTTAGCACGGGCTAAAAATCGGGTAATCACAAGTACCGGATATAAGCAAATCTGCAATTAAAGCGGCCAGTAATCAATACTCAATTTGTGGTACAATGCAAAGGGTAATTAATCATGCAATCTTCGTAACTTTTAACTTCGAAAAATTGCTGTATGAAAAACTTTATCTACTTCTGGGATCATATCAATTCCTGGGAACGGCTCGTCACCGTACTAATACCTCTTCTTTTTTTCTGGCTCATCGAATATCTTATTCCCCTTGTACACTTTGATACCAGGTATAAAAAGCTAAGGCATACCAGTGTGAACCTGTTTTTTTTAGGTACTTCATTTATTGTGAACATAGTGCTGGGGCTTGCAACTGTTGCCGTTAGTAATTGGGTTACGAAAAATAATATTGGTCTGCTCAACTATGTGCTATTCCCGCTGTGGCTTAAGGTGATAATTACCTTATTTGTGATGGATCTTTTCGCCCAGTACATTCCGCATTATTTAATGCACAAGGTTAAGCCGTTATGGCGTTTCCATGTGGTGCATCACAGCGATACACATGTAGATGTTAGTACCGGTACACGCCACCACCCGGGAGAATGGCTGATAAGAGAAGCATTCACCATTGCAGGCGTGATCATTATGGGAATTCCTGTTGGATTGTATTTTCTGCACCGTAGTTTCCAGGCGCTGTTTACTTATTTTAATCATGCAAATATCAGCTTGCCTAAATGGATGGACAGGGCCATCGGGTTAGTCTTCGTTTCACCGGATATGCACAAATTTCATCACCATCACAAGCGCCCCTGGACGGATAGTAATTTCGCCAACAGCTTCTCTTTGTGGGACCGGTTTTTTGGAACACTGGTGTATGATGATACCAAAAAGATAACCTACGGGATTGATACGCTGGATGGAGTTAATGATGAAAACATAAAATATCAAATGGGTTTGCCATTTAATCATTCTATCATTGTTTCAAGGCCGGAGGTGGAGGTAGAAAAGGGCGCTGCATCAACTGAAAAAAATAGTTAGAAAATATTAGCTGTTTTGCAAATCCACCTTTTTGATACCGGCAGTTTCGGTTTTTAAATTAGCTTCGGAAATTATTGGATTGTGAATGTCGACATCTACATATTCATTAATGTAAATTTTACAAAGCACCAAAATATAATTAATCATCAGCGGGCCAAATACAAGCCCTATAAACCCAAAAAGACTCAGACCGATTATTATACCGAGAAGCGTAGTGACAGGGTGTACATCACCCAGCTTTTTCATTATTGTAATCCGGGCGAAATAATCGATATTGGCTGTTACAATAGCACTGTACAATGCAAGTCCAATGGCTGCACCAGTATGACCAACAGCATATTGATAAACGCAGATCGGAATCCAAACTATCATAGTTCCCAGCACTGGCAAAAATGAAAACAAGCCTGTAAGAAAGCCCCACAAAGCAACATCTGCAATACCAAAAATCATATAACCAATGGCGGCTGTTACACCCTGTATAAGAGAGATGAGTGGAATACCAATTGCGTTAGACTTAATAGTTACTTTTGTTTCAGCAGCCAGCAACGTAATATTCTCGTTCTTTAATGGAATATTTTTGTAGAAAGTCTTCTCAATAATTGTCCCGGAATACAAGAGGTAATAAAGAAGAAAAAGCATCAGCACAATGTTTGTCAAAAGATTTGCCGTGCTGTTAAACAGCGAAGGAAGGATATTACTGATCCGGGAAAGGATATCATTGATGGTATTTTGGCTTGTGAGGTTAAAACCTGCCTTTTGCTGAATTACAGCCAACGCACTTTTTATACTGTTAATTGTTGCACCAGGATCAACAAGTAAGAGTTCAATTTTGGGCGTTATCAACCTCCCGGCAAGATACATGGGAACGGCTATTAACAGAAGATAAAAAAGAACAAATCCCATGGCAAGCCATGCCTTACGCCATTTATACTTATAAACGAGTTGAAAATACTTTTCCCGGCTTACAACATACAAGGTAATTGCTCCCAGTATGCCCAGGAAATAATCCTTAAGTTCATTAAATACCAACCCAATCAGCAATACCAGCAATATCAAAAAGACAACTTGTTTCACTTTTTGATTAAAAGTCTTTTGCATCGCAGGCTAATATTGAAGAATGTTGAAAAAACACAATTGCCAAAATCTCAGAAACAGGAGATCAGGCATTAATTGCTTTGCCGGATGGAAGTACAAGGGATAAAAAACATAAGTGCTAATGAAATGACTACTATTCGCTGGTTTTCTGGAGGTGAACCTTATCTCTGATAGCAGGCATCTTTTTGGTGATAAACTTAGTAGCAACATACTGTAATGCATAGCCACTCAGTTTAGTGAGAGCCCCACCTGCACTACGTGCAAAAAGTTTTCTAACAAGCCAACCTGCGGCCAACCCTGCGGAGCGGTCAATGATATTGCCCTGCACCTGTTTATTTTCCTTTATGCCATTATAGGCTGTAGCAACAAGTGCGGAAGGAGCCATGCTATGTTTAAAATCCTGGAAGCTTTTTTTAAGTTCAATCATCTGCATAGCTTCCTGCAGTTCCAGTGCTTTTATTTTTTCAGAAATTGCATCCTGGCGGGGAGAGCTTTTGTCCATCAATTGGTAAATTTATCAATTAAAATATTCGTTATCGGACGATGTATCCAAGCCTGCCTGTTTGCATAAACAAGAAGACCAGCCAGCACAAAAATCCCGCCCATAATGAAAAAACCATAACTCACGTCA
This sequence comes from Ferruginibacter sp., assembly GCA_965247025.1. Classification (GTDB taxonomy): domain Bacteria; phylum Bacteroidota; class Bacteroidia; order Chitinophagales; family Chitinophagaceae; genus Ferruginibacter. Next base: position 1,015,406 of record OZ252000.1, read on the forward strand.
CCGAGTTTGTTGCCTATAAAATAAGCCAACCCAAAACTCAAAATGAGGACTGCAATAACCCCAATTAAGGCAGTGACGACAATAATCGCAAGGCCTGAAATTGATGCTGATATTTTATCCGCTGTCTTTAACTTTAAAAGCTCAAATTTTGTTTCAGCTACCGAAGTTGCAGCTGCTGCTATTTGTTCCAAATTTTCAATGACAGAGTTCATCCGGGAAATTTTAAACTGGCTGGTATAAATATGATTAAGAATAGGTTGCTTCAGTATTGCTGTTCTCCAAAGATTCGAGAGTAGCTTTTGCTTTTTGGCTTAATTCGTCTGCTTCTTCTTTTGTACTGGTATAAGTCGTTTTTACATCATCAACAAAATCTGTGAAAGCTTTTTTAATTGAGTCAGATATGTCTCCGGCTTTTCCTTTGATCATACTTCTTGTTTCAGAGCCTTTATCTGGGGCAAGCAAAATACCAGCTAATGCACCAACTGCCGCACCGGCTACAAATCCTAAAACTGTTTTTGTGTTACTCATAAAATTTGATTTTTTGTTATTATAAATGATTGGGTTTATTTAAAATAGTTACATCATAGCTGCTAAAAACGCCGCAGATAGCAAGTTAACAAATTGCATTCAGTGCAAAAAATCAGGCCGATTTTCTGAAAAAAAGTGACACGACAAACAGCACTACAAAAATATAAAACAAGATTTTTGCAATGGAAGCAGCACTGGCTGCAATACCGCCAAAACCAAACACTGCGGCAATAATAGCGATGATTAAAAATCCTACAGACCAGCGTAACATAATAATAATTTTAATGGTTAAAAATACCTTAGATGATACAGGTATATAAAATATTATGCCATCAAACCTGCTCCTGCTATAATGAAATATTATGAAAATGATGAGTATATTATTGCCCAGCAGGGAAAAAACAGTAGCAGCATGTGGTAGTTTTATTAGCTGAGTGTTTGTTGCGTCAATAACTTTGTGCACCTTAACTTACAGCCTAAATATAATAATGATGAAAAGGGTTTTTCAGAAAGTAAAAGCCGATAAGAGAATTTTGATTGGGTATGGCACATCACTTATGTTTTTACTGATCACGTATTTTTTTACGATCTCCGTTAATAGCAGGCTTAAAGAAAAAACTTCAGCCCTTGAGCATACTTTCCGCCTTATCTCCAATCTTGAAATTCTCTTATCAAAAATTAAAGATGCTGAAACCGGTGTCAGAGGCTTTGCCCTCACCAGGGATGAAGCTTTCCTGGAGCCTTATGTGCACAGTAAATCTGCCACTGATTCTATTTTCAAAATTATTGTTACAATGTCTGCAACCAATAAGGCGCAGGTTGACAGACTTAGCCAGTTGAAATTGCTGATTGAAAACAGGTTTGATATTTTTATAAAATCGGTTGAATACTATAAAAAAAATGCTTCTGATGCTTCGTACAACACAAAGGATTTGCAGATGCAATCAAAACGACTTATGGACAACATCCGGTATTATGTTGACATTATTCAAAAAGAAGAAAGAAAGGATCTTGCAGGAAGAGATGCAGAACTGAAAAGCGTTTTTAAAAAGGTGGACACTATTACGGTTGTGTCATTGGTGTTAACTATTTTTTTGGTGATAGTTGGATTTATAACTTACAGCAAAGAAAATAAAGATAAAAAGGTTGCAATGAGTAATATTAAAGTGTACCAGCAACAATTAAGTAACAGGATAAACCAACTAAGCGAAGCAAACTCAGCCCTCATTCAAATGAGGCGGATGGAAAAGTTTGCAGCCACCGGCAGGATAGCAAGGACCATTGCACATGAAGTAAGAAATCCCCTCACCAATATCAACCTTGCTAACAGCCAGTTAAAAACTGACATTATTGATCCTGATGAAAATATACATCACTTAATGGATATAATAGACCGGAACAGTCATCGGATCAATAAACTGATTTCCGACCTCCTGCAGTCTACAAAATTTACCGAACTTACTTATACAACGGTGCCTGTAAGCCGGATACTGGAAGAAAGCCTGGCAATGGCAGAAGACAGGATTAATTTGAAAGAGATAACAGTTGAAAAAGAACTTGGTACAGATTGCCTTGTAAAAGTTGACATGGAAAAAATTAAAATTCCATTTTTAAATATTATTATAAATGCCATAGAGGCTATGGATGAAAAAAAAGGGTTACTTAAAATTAAGACAAGGCAAGAAGGCAACAAGTGCATAATTACAATAAGTGACAATGGCGCCGGTATGGATGAGGCAGCGCTAAGCAAACTTTTTGAACCCTACTTTACTACCAAGCAAAAGGGAAATGGCCTCGGATTAACGAATACACAAAACATCATTCTTAATCACAAGGGAACCATTAATGTGCAAAGCCAAACAGGCGTGGGAACAACCTTCATTATTGAGCTAATGGTTGTGTGAGGAGTCTGGTAAAATATGATTTTGTATTCTCAGGATAAAATACGGGTATTTTTTTCCCCAACAAAAGGTACAGATCACACTGTTTCTAAATTAAGTTGCCTAAGTGCATTCAAAATTTCAGCAGCTGTAAATGGTTTGGAAATAAATAGATTTGCTCCATGTTTTAGAGCCCTGCTTCTATCTTCCGGTGTGTCATGTGCTGTAACTATTATAATTTTTGTTGCAGCATGCTGCTCTTTAACATAGTTTATAAATTCAATTCCCAATCCGTCTGGTAAGTGATTATCAAGAAATAACACAGCAGGTTCGTGGTTTTGAAGATAGATTTTACCGTCTCCCAGTGTGTTCACATAATTTACATCAACATTGTTGTTACGTAAAATATTACTTAATAAAAAACAAATGTCTCTTTCGTCATCAATAATCAGAGCAGTAAGCATTATATTGTTGCAGTTAAATTAATAGCCAAAAATTCCTCAAAAGAATTCATCAAATAGTTAGCCATTTATTGGTAATAGTTCTTTTAATACCTTTGTAAGCGATTGTTTTTTACGGTTGAAAATTTACTTTTACAACTGGCATCATATTTAATAACAATTAAAAATATAAAAAAATATGCCTTTGTAAAATTGGTAACAATTCATGCGGACTTACTCACATTGGATAACTTTATTTTAAAGAAAAATACATACTTCTATTATGAAAAAAATTTTGATCATAGACGACGACATTGATATGTGCCAGTTGCTATGCAGGTTTCTCCAGCGAAAAGGTTTTGAAACCGACTTTGCAACAAGTGGGAATAAAGGCATTGCCAAGTACAAAGAAATCACTTTTGATCTCGTACTGTGTGATTTCCGGCTGGGTGATAAAGAAGGCGTTGAAGTATTAAAAGAGATCAAACAAGTTAACAGTAACGCTGTAGTGATCATTGTTACTGGTTACTCGGATATTAAAACGGCTGTAGAAGTAATTAAACAGGGCGCTTATGATTATGTTACAAAACCGTTGGTTCCGGATGAAATTCTAAACCTGGTACACAGGGTTTTTAATGAGGATAATCCCGGTAAAAAAAGTGCATCATCTCCTTCCTCTAAAAATACAAAAGTTAATTCTGGTACAGAGGAAGATGGTTCACAATTTATGACTGGAAAGTCTGCCGGCATAAAGGAAGTATTTGAACAGATAAAAACCATTGCACCAACCAATTACAGCGTTATTATTTACGGTGAAAGTGGTACAGGCAAAGAAGTAGTTGCTAAAACAATCCACAACTTTAGTGATAGAAAAAACAAACCTTTTATACCACTTGATTGCGGAACACTTTCAAGAGAGCTGGCCGCCAGCGAATTTTTTGGGCATGTAAAAGGATCATTTACAGGAGCCTTAAATGATAAGGAAGGAATTTTTGAATCTGCAAATGGCGGCACACTGTTTTTGGATGAGGTAGCCAATTTACCAATGGATGTGCAAATAGCTTTGCTTAGAGTTATTCAAGAGCGAAAGTTTAAAAGAGTTGGAGGTGTAAAGGAAACAGCAACCGATGTAAGAATTATAGTGGCATCAAACGAAAATTTAAAAGATGCTTATTCAGCAGGCAAATTCAGGGAAGATCTTTACCATCGTTTCAATGAATTTTCTATTCACATTCCACCTTTAAGAAATCGCCAGGAAGACATTCCTTTGTTTGCTAATTTCTTTCTAAAGCAAACAATATCAGAACTGAACAAAGACCTTGACGGTTTTGAAGAAGATGTTATGCAGTTATTTACAGAATACAACTGGCCGGGAAATTTAAGAGAGTTCAGGAATGTTATCGCAGAGCCTGCTTAATGACTACCAGCGGCCTTATCAGCAAAAATGTATTGCCGTGGGAAATTGTAAGCGGACCGGTTGCAGATGAGCCTTCTCAGTTTAAGGCTGCTCCTGCGCCTGATAAAGCTTCTCACCAGGTGGCGGCTTTAAAAGATGCTGCAGCCAATGCCGAATATGAAACAATAATGACTGTGTTAAAGCAGGTTAAATTTAATAAGACCAAGGCGGCCGACATTCTTAAGATTGATCGTAAAACACTTTACAATAAAATAAGAAATTATGAGGGTCACAATTTGTGACCCTTTTTTATTTAAACTATCCCACATTTATCGTTTTGCCCACGCTGTAGAATTATATTCCCATACAAATTAGTCAGTGTTACGCATATGTTTGCGGCATCACAATTGCCTCGTTACTTAAAACATTTTATCACTAACCAACATTATTTTATGGAAGATAAAATTCAAATGCAGACACTCAGTTACATACTGGAAAAGCTGCGGCTAAAACGGCAGGACAACGACTTTCAAATGGAAGACGGCTACTTTAAAACCGCCAGTGGCAAAAAGTACACTGCTGAACAATTAACTATCATTAAAACTTACCGGTTTGAGGGTGAGTCAGACCCTGCAGATTCATCAATACTGTATGTAATTGAAGCTGATGACGGGCTTGTTGGATATAGTATTGACGCATATGGTGTTTATAGTAACCATGAAAATGATTACGATGAATTTATGCGAAAGATTAAGGTTCATGAAAGAGATGAGCAATTAATTTTCAGTCTTGATTAATTTCAAAAAAAAGATAAACCTGCTGCAAGAAACTTGCAGCAGGTTTATTATTTACAGCAAGCACGTTTCCTGATTGTAACTTGCATTTGCAAGTGGTTCTGTATTCAGGTTCAACGTTAAAAATCATGTCTTAAATTATGCTCGTTTTTAAAAATATAAAAGGCAATATTGGTTTACTGCGTCAAACATTTATTGAATTTAGTAATGATAATGTTATGAAGCTAAGTGCTGCACTCTCCTACTACACTGTCTTCTCCATAGCACCTATGTTGTTCCTGATCATTTCTTTTGCCGGAGCTTTTTATGGTACTGATGCAGTGCAGGGAAGGCTGTTTGGACAATTAAACAAATTGCTGGGAAACAATGCTGCCATGCAGGTGCAGGATATGATTGCCAATACGCATTTAAAAAATGAAAGTACCACTGGTGCCATTGTGGGCGGTGTTATTTTATTGCTCGGTGCCACGGGAGTTTTTACAGAGATACAAGACAGTATAAATTATATCTGGAGCATTAAGGCAAAACCAAAAAAAGGCTGGTTAAAATTCTTGAAAAACAGGGTTATCTCCTTCTCTCTTATTATCAGCCTCGGCTTTTTAATGCTGGTGTCACTGGTCATAAGTGCATCAATGGATTTCTTAAATGAAAAGCTTAGGTCTGTTTTTTCCGAAGATACCTACTACCTGATGTATGTGATTAATATTTTGATTACCCTTGTCATTGTAACATTTTTCTTTACAGTAATATTTAAAGTATTACCCGATGCTTACATTAATTGGAAAGATGCCATGAAAGGCGCATTGCTCACCACATTACTTTTTTTAGCAGGCAAATTTCTGATCGGGTACATTCTCAGCACCAACAAATCGAGTGCTGTTTTTGGTGCTGCCGCATCATTGGTAATTCTACTATTGTGGATTTATTATACCTCTGTAATTCTTTACTTTGGAGCCGAATTTACCAAAGTGTATGCTTTGAGAAAAGGCCATGGTATTAAGCCCCATGAAAACGCTGTATATATTTTAAAGGAAGAGAAAAAAGAAATGCCGCCTGTCCGATTGAAGGCTGGACAGTTATAGTGTAGGTTGTTTCTTCATTCTATTTTCTCTAATCAAATTTCTTTCTTGAAGATTCATGCAGTAATTTTAAAGAAAAAATACCATGAAAAAAATCAGCATGCTTGTTTGCCTTTTATCTTTCAGTCTTCTATCGCTTTCAGCTCAATCAAAAAAAATGTCCCCTAAAATGTTACGGCATGTAGTGCTGTTTAGCTTTAAAGAAGGCAGTACTCCTGAACAAATAAAAGCAGTAGAAAATGCTTTTACTGCATTGCCAAAAAAGATCAAAGAAATCAAAGGCCTGGAATGGGGCACAAACAATAGTCCTGAGAGTTTAAACCAGGGCTTTACACATTGTTTCTTTGTAACTTTTGCATCAGAGAAAGATCGTGCTGTTTACCTGCCTCATCCTGACCATAAAGCATTTGGCGAGATTTTAAAGCCAATCCTTGATAAAGTGCTTGTGATAGACTACTGGACTGAAAAGTAAATCAAAACTACCGGGTTTATATTATTGATTAGCAATGCATAACTGCGTTGCTTTTTTATTTTAAAAGTATTTAAATGCGATAAAATACTGAATGAAAACGCTTAAATAAATTGAGGAAACTGCAGCCAGGGCAAGGTGCTTATTAAATGTTTGCTTATTTTAGCTTTCAACTGTAAACTAACCAAGCTGATGAGAAAAAAGATAACACCCCTGTTGCTTTTTGCAATGGCCATAACAACCTTGCAAACTAAAGCACAAACCACTTACCCGGTAAACGATGTGGCAAATCCAACTGAAGGCTGCTATGCGTTTATCAATGCAACCATTGTTAAAGATCCCCAAACCACTTTACAAAACGCAACACTGGTCATCCGCCAGGGTAAAATAGAAAATGTTGGTGCCGGAACAACCATTCCAAAAGATGCAGTGGTAGTGGATTGCAAGGGAAAATATATTTATCCATCCTTTATTGACATGTACTCGGATTACGGAACGCCTGCCAGGCCTGAATCTTCCGGAGGTTTTGGGCGATCAACTCAAATGTTATCAAATACCAAAGGTGCTTTTGGGTGGAACCAGGCCATCAAATCCGAGACAGATATGTCTAAAATATTTACGGCAAACGATAGTAAAGCAAAAGAGTTCCGGGCCATAGGCATTGGCACAGTTGCCACTCACCAGATGGACGGCATTTCAAGAGGCACTTCAGCCGTGGTAACACTGGCAAATGAAAAGGAAAATTTGGTACTGCTAAAAGAAAAAGCAACTGCCAATTATTCTTTTGATAAGGGGAGCAGTACGCAGGATTATCCAACTTCGCTGATGGGTGCCATTTATCTTTTAAGACAAAATTTTTTGGATGCACAATGGTACAAAACAAAGCCAGCTAAAGAAGGAACAAATCTTTCCCTGCAAGCCTTTACTGATAACCAAACACTGCCGCAGGTTTTTGAAAGCAATGATAAATGGAGCGATTTAAGAGCCGATAAAATTGGAGATGAGTTTGGGGTGCAATTCATAATAAAAGGAAGTGGAAATGAATACCAGCGCATGACTGAAGTAAAGGCTACTAATGCCACTTTTATACTTCCGTTAAATTTTCCTGACGCAATGGATGTGGAAGACCCTGCTGATGCAAGGTTTGTTTCGCTGGCAGATTTAAAACACTGGGAGCTGGCGGTAACTAACCCCGCCGCTTTTGAAAAAGCGAATATTCCATTTGCACTTACTGCCAATGGTTTAAAAGAAACAGGGAGCTTTTTAAGCAATCTCCGCAAGGCTATTAAAGAAGGTTTAAGCGAACAGCGGGCACTGGAAGCACTTACCAAAACACCGGCAACACTGCTTGGTATGTATGATAAAGTTGGAAGCATAGAGCCCGGCAAAATCGCCAATCTTTTAATCACATCAGGGCCCGTGTTTAGCGATAAAACAGTCATATACCAAAACTGGATACAGGGCGATAAGTACGCCGTTAAAGAAGGCGGCTGGCAAGATTACCGGGGCATTTACAACATAACGCTCAACAATGAAAATTATAAGCTGGAAATAAAAGGAGAGCCATCAAAACCAACAGCTTCCTTCATTTCAAAAGACACTGTAAAAGCTGATCTTTCAATAAATGATAACCTCGTAAAATTGAATGTTTCATTTAAAAAAGACAGCGCCGCTGCCATAAGATTAACAGGTGTTATAAGTGATACTATATGGAATGGAACCGGCCAGCTCGCCAATGGCAGATGGATTAACTGGACCGCACAAAAAACAAATGAACTGGTTATCAATACAGATTCAGCTAAAAAGAAAAAAACAGACATTGCATCAAAAATTGCAGGGTTTATCAGTTACCCTTTTAACGGTTATGGTTACAGGGAAATGCCAAAGCAGGGAGATATCTTAATAAAAAATACCACTGTTTGGACAAACGAAAAAGATGGCAAATTACTTAACAGCGATGTACTCATAAAGAATGGAAAAATAGTTGCTATCGGCAAAAATTTATCTGACCCGTCTGCTCTTGTAATTGACGGTACAAACAAACATTTATCGCCGGGCATTATTGATGAGCACTCACATATTGCAGGCACAGGCGGCATTAATGAATGCTCCCAAAGTGTAACTGCAGAAACAAGAATTGCAGACATAATCGATCCTGAAGATGTTGATATTTACAGGCAGCTTAGCGGTGGCGTAACCTGCAGCCACATACTTCACGGCAGTTGCAATACCATTGGCGGCCAAACGCAATTACTAAAACTACGGTGGGGTGCTAATGCAGAACAGTTGAAATTTGCCAACTGGGATCCGTTTATAAAATTCGCCCTGGGAGAAAATGTAAAACGTTCATCAACTTCCAATAACCCACGTTTTCCCGATACAAGAATGGGCGTTGAGCAAGTATTGACGGATGCCTTTACAAGAGCGCAGGAATACCAGCGGATGGGCTCCGGAAAAAGGAAAGATCTTGAACTGGAAGCATTGGCTGAAATCCTGAATAAGAAGCGCTTTATTACCTGCCACTCTTATGTACAAAGCGAAATAAATGCGCTGATAAAAGTGGCAGATAAATTTAAATTTACCGTAAACACCTTCACTCATATTCTTGAAGGTTATAAAGTGGCAGATAAGATGAAAGCCCATGGTGCCGCAGCTTCCACGTTCAGTGATTGGTGGGCATACAAAATGGAAGTGGTGGATGCCATTCCGCAGAATGCATACATTATGCAAAAGGAAGGCCTCACAGTTGCGATAAACAGTGATGATGCCGAGATGGCAAGAAGGCTAAATCAGGAAGCTGCCAAGAGCATTAAATATGCAAACATGGATGAGCAGGATGCGTTGAAAATGGTTACACTTAATCCGGCACTTATGCTGCATGTGGCTGACAGAACCGGCAGTATAAAAGTTGGTAAAGATGCAGACCTTGTTTTATGGAGCGATCATCCTTTAAGTATTTATGCCAGGGCTGAAAAAACCATCGTTGACGGTATTGTTTATTTTGACCGGGAAAAAGACAGTAAGCTGAGAGAAGAGATCATTACAGAAAGAAACCGGCTGATTCAAAAAATGATCGGCGCAAAAAAAGGCGGTGAGAAAACTGTGCCGGCGGTACCATCATTCAGGCAACGAAATTATTGTGAAGATGACCACCAGGAAAGCAATAGTTTATGGGATAGAATTGAACAGCGACTGACCACAATTGACAATTGATTATCAAAATAACATCGGTGTTATTTCACAGCTTGATAATTTTCAACTCACCACTCACTAAAAAAAGTTTATGAAAAAAATATTCATTTTCATTTCTATTCTGATTGCACTAAATGCAGCAGCCCAGGAAAACATGCACCCTTCCCCGGCCCAGGCAGCCCCTGTAGTTATAAAAAATGCCACAATACATATTGGAAATGGAAGCGTATTAAACAATGGCTACGTTGTATTTGACAAAGGTAAAATCACTGCAGTTGGTGAAGGAGATATTTCCGTAGCCGGTGCCACAATTGTTGATGCAAAAGGAGAGCATGTTTACCCGGGTGTTATTGCGGCAGCAACAAATCTCGGACTGATAGAAACCAGTGCTGTACGTGCCACTGCAGACTTTACAGAGCTGGGAGATCTTAATCCAAATGTTCATTCGCTGGTGGCTTATAATACCGACAGTAAAGTAATTAATACGCTGCGGACAAACGGTGTTTTGCTGGCCAATATAGTGCCTGGTGGCGGCACTATCAGCGGCGCTTCCTCTGTTGTGCAGCTTGATGCCTGGAACTGGGAAGATGCTGCTTACAAAACTGACAACGGGATACATTTTAACATGCCGGTACTTATTAACAGGCCAAATCAATTTCGCCGCCGTGGAGCTGCAAATGTTGATGTTGTAAAACAAAGCCTTGAAAAAATTGAAGAGGTCAGAAAATTTTTCAGGGAAGCAAAAGCTTATAATGCACTGGCGGCACACACCAGCACCAATTTAAAATTTGAAGCTGTAAAAGGTTTGTTTGATAAAAGTCAAACTTTTTTTGTGCATTGCGACCTGGTTAAAGAAATGATCATGGCGATGGATATTTCAAAAGAGTTTGGATTCAAATTATCAATCATCGGCGGCGGCGAAAGCTGGATAATTGCAGACCTTTTAAAGGCAGGTAATGCAGCTGTTATTTTGTATCCTCCGCATAGTTTGCCGGCTACCGACGATGACGATGTTGATCAGCCTTATAAAACAGGAGCAGCCTTGCAAAAAGCAGGCGTATTATTTACAATTTGTGAAGACGAAGGCAGCGGTTACTGGCAGCAAAGAAACCTGCCTTTCGAGGCTGGCACAATGGCTGCTTATGGATTAACGAAAGAAGAAGCCCTTACAGCCATTACATTGAGTGCCGCAAAAATTTTAGGCATCGATGATATTACAGGCTCTCTTGAAAAAGGGAAAGATGCCAATATTGTTATCAGCGAAGGAGATTTGCTGGATATGAAAAGCAGCAAGGTTACCAAGGCTTACATACAGGGCCGGGATATAAATCTTGATAATAAGCAAACGCAGCTTTTTGAAAAATACAAGTATAAATATTCAATAAAATAAGACCAACTTTAGCTATAAAAAAAACGGCCGGTTGGCCGTTTTTTTTATAGCCTGTTATTTCTTCTATTGCTTAATTATCTTCAATACCTGCCTGTCTCCGGCTGTATTTAATTCAACAAAGTAAATGCCTTTGGCAAGATTATTTACTTCAATTTGTTGCTGATTTAAACCAGCTGCAATACTAAGCGTTTTTGTAAGCTGTACTTTTCCATCTAGGCTGATTATTTTAAGCTGAGCTGCTGTTGATGAAGGGCTCTTTGTTGTGAAATTTAAGAATTGATTCCTTATCAAATTTGGCGAAATCTTTATTTGTAATTTATTAATAAAGTTTACGCTAACCACCGGCGAGTAACTGAATTTGCCATCTTTATCAACTTGCATAATTCTATAAAATCCTTGCCCATACTGCAACTGGTTATCAATTGCCGAGTAGGCATGCAGCTCTGTTGAGGCATTTACATTTACTAAAGAAGTAAAATGAACACCATCAGTACTCTTCTCCACAGAGAAGTGGCTGGTGTTTATTTCATTTACTGTTTGCCAATTAATTACCGCTTTGTTACCAGTTATTTTGGCAGCAACATTCAACCATTTAAGCGGAACGATTATGATATAATTTTTAAGGTATTCAATTGTGGGTGAACTGCCTAACACAGAGCCACTGGCAGTCAATAGGGGCGCATGAATACCTGGTGTCCAATAACTGATGCTGGTGCCCGTTGCGTTTCCTAAAAATGTTCTCAGTGTTATTCTATGAATCAACTGCAACACATTTGTGTACGTTACCCCTGCCGGCAATTGCAAAGTGCCGAACCCGGTTACAAAAGTTGAGTCCAGGTAAGTAGATGAATTTACAAAACCGGTAGAGTGTATTTGTAGTATGGAGCTATCAATAAAAATACTACCAAAAGTAAAAGGGTAATTAAAAAACTGCAATGGTGGCTGATAATAAGCAGTATCGGTGTTGGCAAGAAAACCCAAAATATTAAGACCAGCTGCGTTAGTTGCATAATAACTATAATTCCCGCTTACTCCTGCACCATGCTCAACGAGATTGGTTCCCGGAAAAAGGGAAACGTCAGGTGCCGCACCCACCGACAAAAAACTATCGAGCCGTACACTACCACTGTCCACCAGCCCGCTATAATTCCATACCTGGTTGGGGCCTGCAGACCCTGGTATAACTCCGACAGATTTCACCTGCTGGTAGTTAAAGATGTCGCCAGCAACAGGGCGGTCTGTGGCAGTAATAATCGGTTGGGCGATAACATTACCGGCGATAAAAATTGAAATAAAAAAAAAGAGTAGAGATGTCTTCATACTACAGTTGGTTAAGTAAAGTGAATATGGTTTAAATTGTATTAATCGCAATTTATGGCAAAGCGCTCATTTTGTGTCTATTCGTTTCTAAGCTGCATATTTATGTTACATGGGTATTACTGATTAAGGATATTAAATCCTGTTTACTTAACTGTTTAAAAACACCGGTATCTGTTTTTATCAAATCATTTATCAACTCCTTTTTTGCAGCTTGCAATTTCACCATCTTTTCTTCAATGGTACCGGGGCAAATGAGTCTTACTGCCACAACATGTTTACCCTGTCCAATCCTGTGGCTTCGGTCAATCGCCTGGTTTTCTACTGCCGGGTTCCACCACGGATCCACCAGGTACACATAGTCTGCCTCAGTTAAATTAAGCCCTGTGCCGCCGGCTTTCAGGCTTATTAAAAATACCCGTACATCATCATTGTTTTGAAAATTGGCAACAGCAGCTGCCCTGTCTTTTGTTTGCCCGGTAAGATATTCATACGGAATATATTTTGCTGCCAGTTCTTTGCGTATCAAATCCAGCATACCCACAAATTGAGAGAATACCAAAATTTTATGGTCCTTGTGTTTTCGTTGAATCTGCTCTGTTAGCACAGCTATTTTTGCCGAAACGTCTCCGTAGTAAGCCACGTCACTTAGCAGCGCCGGTGAGTTGCATATCTGCCGCAGTTTTGTTAAACCTTGCAGTACATGCATACTATCCCTGGGCAAATCCTCTTCCGGCATGTGCAGCAGATACTGCCGAAATTCTCTTTCATAGGCATCATATACTTTACGTTGCTCATCGCCCATTTCACAATAAATAATCATTTCTGTTTTTTCCGGCAAGTCGGCAGCCACTTGTTTTTTGGTGCGGCGTAAAATAAACGGATGCACCTTTTGCTGCAACTCAACAGCCCGTTTGCTGTCGCCAAATTTATCTATCGGCTGTGCATAAATATCTTTAAAATATTGCTGGTTGCCCAACAGCCCAGGACAAGCAAAACTCAGCTGACCATACAGATCGTACGTATTGTTTTCTACCGGAGTGCCAGTAATTACAATTTTATTTTTGGATTGCAGTAAACGGCAAGCTTTGTAACGCTGAGAATCGGAATTTTTAATAGCCTGGGATTCATCTAAAAAAATATAAGCGAAGCGGTAAGTTTTAATAAAATGAATGCAGGACACCAGCATGCCATAACTGGTAAGCACTACATCATACTGGTGAAACTGGCTGTTGTTTTTTGGCCTGCTTTGCCCATGAATGGTGAGTACTTTTAATGAAGGCGCCCATTTTTCCAATTCATCCTGCCAGTTAAATATCAGTGAAGTAGGCACAACAACAAGGTGTGTTTGTTCGCCGTATTTTTGCTTCAGCAGCAACATGAATGCTATAGCCTGGATGGTTTTGCCGAGCCCCATATCATCTGCAAGACATCCGCCAAAACCAGCGTCATCCAAAAAATTAAGCCAGTTTAATCCCTGTTGCTGATAATAACGAAGAGTTGTTTGTAAACCATCCGGTACAAGCACAGGTTCAATCTTTTCAAAATTGGTGAGCTTTGTTTTATAATTTTCCAGTTCATCAGCAACTCCTTCATCCAGCATTTCTTTTTCGTAGAGAGAAGCAACAGATGCGAAACTGATCTTTGGTGTATGCAGCTCCTCTCCTGTTATCCCGGCAGCATCAAACCAGCTCTTCATTTGCTTTACCCAATTATCAGGCAGCAATCCAAGTGTGCCATCATCAAGCGTAACATATTTGCTGCCGTTCTTTAATGATTTGTGCAAGTGCCGCAGGCTTGCTTTCTGACCACCGTACCGTACCTGCAAATCTGTATTAAACCAATCCAGCCCGCTGGTAACCTTTACCGAAACTTTCCCTTTATGCTGGTTGAGTTTGTTCTTACTGATCTCGTTAAAACCAAGCACTTTTATGTGTTGTAGTCCCCAGGTTTCAAAGGCTTCTAAAAACCAGGCATCTTCTAAAAATTGTTTTTTGGTAAGATGAAAAGAGTCCTGGTATTCCAGCTCTGTTTGTGCTTCAAATGCCGGGTGCTGATGCAACAGTAAAGCAGTAAAACTATCCTCTGCAACATCATCCCGCTCTACCAAAAATGCATTTCCTTTTTGATCCCTTGCATAAAGTTGCCGCTTGCTGAGCACGCTTACTTCCACCTCTCCATAACACATAACCGGGCTGATCACCACATACTGACCGCCATCAGAAAGGTAGATGAGGCATTGTGGTGCTTGGTCAAAACCATTTTCTTCCAACTGCTCCGGCGTAGCAGCTTCCAGCCACGAATAATTGATACGAATTTTATCTTCCAGTTTTGCCAGGATCGTTTTTCTGAATTCATCAAATTTACTTTTGTGTACAACAACGATATTGTTGCACTTTTTAAAGTAATTCATTACCCTCAGCATATCCAAATTTGCCACCAGGTGAAGTTTACTTTCGGCAAGAATAAAAGCACCAAATTTAAGTGGCAGATTATTCAATAAAAATGTTTTGTCAGCAACCATCAGTTGCCCGCTGATCTCAAAAAAATCTCCTTTTAAAAACACATTTAATTCCAAACCATCTTTTAGCAAATCTAGTTGAACAGGTACCAGGCTTGCGGCCGTCATTGTCTCTGAAATAGTGGCGTTATGATAAAATGCCTGTACAGCTAATGGATTAACTACAATTGCTTTCAATGCCAGTAACCCTTGCTCAGTAAGTGATTTATCGTGGTTATTTACAAAAACTCCTATGCCAGTAAAAAACTTTATCGCAGCAGCTTCATTCGCTTGCCATGCATACTCCTGTGGATCAAGCTGCTTTAAAGGGTTTTTAATTTTACCACTTCCGGTTACAGGAGCCTGGTAAAAACCTATTTGTAGATGCTTATAATATTTGTGCTCTCCAAATACAATTAATTTGCTATTTCCCGGGGCGATTTCATTTAAATAGGTTGCCATTTTTTCTGGGAATATTTCCGCTTTCAGCCGCTGCATTGCTGTTTCATTAACGGGCTGCAGCGTCATTATTTTAGGGCTGATGTCTACCAATTTATTATTCCACTTTAATTCAAAATGATCATCAGGTTCAGCTTCCTTTTCAAGACCAAATGCAGCGGCCACCCGGAGTATAGCTTTGTGCCGCATTTCCGTATCAAAGAAAATACGCAGATCGCTGCGTTCCATGATATTATACAGCACCTGCGTTTGATGGCTGCACATTTTGACTGTATTTTTACCACAGCTGCAGCCAAGTAAAAGGTTCTCATTGCTATATTCCACCAATACGGTAGGAAACTCAATTCCTCCGCCGGGATTATTAAAAGAACCAGCATTTAATACAATAGCTACAGGCTGCACAGTAAAGAACCGTGAAGATCCGGTATCTGGCATATCGGTACAGTTAGCTAAAATAAATGCATGAGTTAGTGCATCAAACTTAAAATTGCTAAACCTGGTTATTGTTGTGTATAAGGAGTTTTCAGACTGCATGTAGTCCGTAAAATTAGGCAGGATTAAATTGAAAAGTCCGCTAAGTATAAATAATTTGAAGAGGCTACGGCCTGCAATTACAAATCAAAATTAACGGAAAGAATTAAACGGTTATATGAGTAGCTGTCTGGCCAATCAAAATTCACCTTTTAAACACAGTTTAATTATTTGAAAAGTTTTTAACTGTCAGATGGTTCTGGTGCTGTCAAAATTTTCCAGCTCCTTCGATACTGCATTTAAAAAAGTTGAACCAAGCGCTCCATCAATAATACGATGATCATAACTAAGAGAAATGTACATCATCTGCCGTATGGCGATACTGTCGCCCTGCGGCGTTTCTATTACCATAGGGCGCTTTTTTATGGCTCCCACTGCCATTACTGCCACCTGTGGCTGATTGATTACCGGTGTACCCATAATACTGCCAAACGTACCAACATTTGTAAGGGTAAAGGTTCCGCCTGTTGTGTCATCGGGTTTTAGCTTACCTGATCTTGCAGCATTTGCAAGGCCATTAACTCTTTTTGTAAGTCCGGTTAAATTTAGCTGATCTGCATTTTTAATTACAGGTACAATTAGGTTTCCTGAAGCAAGCGCTGTTGCCATACCAATGTTAAGGTCTTTCTTGATAATAATTCTGTCCCCATCCACAGAACTGCTCATTAATGGGAATTTCTTTATGCACTTAACAATTGCTTCAATAAATATCGGTGTGTAAGTGATTTTTTCACCTTCTCTTTTTTCAAAATCTTTTTTAACTTTTTCCCGCCACATTACCATATTGGTTACATCGCATTCTGCAAAACTTGTAACATGGGCACTTGTGTGTTTACTATCTACCATATGCTTTGCAATAAGCTTCCGCATGCGGTCCATTTCAATAATTTCGACGTTGCCTTCATATACCTGCGGCAATGTTTCGGGTTTTGGTGCTGCGTCTTTTGTTATTGCAGGCTGGCTGATAACAGGTTGGATATTTGGAACTGGTACAGTTGCAACTTCGCTTAACTGCTCTCTTATTCCAGGTTTATTTTTTCTTGTTTCCACAAAGGCAAGCATATCTTTTTTGCTAACCCTGCCATCCTGCCCGGTTCCTTCAATATGTTCCAGCTCAGCCATACTTATGCCCTCCTGCTGTGCAATGTTCAAAACCAATGGTGAGTAAAACTTTAACCCGGAAGACTGACCACTATTCTGATTACCTGTTAATGCCGGTATATAAACTGAAGGTTGAAAAGGAACATGCTCCTCTATATTTGCATCTTCGTATTCAGGCGTTGGAGATGGTTGTGCCTGGTTCATCTGTGTAACTGCAGCGCTTGCTCCAACCCTTATTTTCGCAACGACGGCACCTATCGGAACAACATCATTCTCTCTATATAAAATCTCTTCGAGAACGCCGCTAACGGTTGAAGGTACTTCGCTGTCAACTTTATCGGTTGCAATATCAAGCACCGTTTCATCCTCTTTTATAATATCACCCGGGGATTTATGCCATTTTAAAATAGTGGCTTCCATAATACTTTCTCCCAGTTTTGGCATTATCAAATCGACTAAAGACATATGATACTTTGAAGCTTTTTAAATTAGAAATATTGCAGCCAACAGAATAGCCGTCCGGCAACCGGCCGTAAAGATAATTATAATTCCCGTTACTAATAAAGCACATTGCCTGCCAGCCCTGCATCGTTTCTTTCCTTCAAAACCTAACATTCACAATTAAGACAAACATTTATAAAATACAAAAGGCCCGATAGAAATCGAGCCTTTGTTTACGAACCTAATTCGGTTCTGTAACCCCCAAAGAAAACATCTTGTTTACCAAGCACAAGCGGTTTGAATCCGTGGGGTTTGCTATTAAACGCCGTACGTTAAAAAATATTTTATACGGAGTTGATTTTGTCAAAATATTTTGACAAAATATCTATTAATAAAATTACCCGGGCCTTAATTCCGCTTGAATAATTATGGTGCGGTTACAGAGATTTAAAAATGTTTGTTTCGGAAAAAAGTGAGTAAATAAAAAAAGACTGTTGCAATTAGCAACAGTCTCATTTATTTAAATAAAATATTTTTTTAATAAGAACCAATATAAGAATGTGCAGTGCCATTAACACCTGTCCAGACTATCTTATAGTAGAAATCGCCAGAAGGACATGTTGATACTGCATTGCCATTTGCATCGAGACCGAATGTGGTTGTAGTAGTAAACACCGGGCCTGTATGTTGTAACTTGCCGCTCACCAATCTAAAGTCGCAGCTTTGTTTTACTACAAATGGTTCCAGTATAGCACTTGTAAAACTGGTACCGAATCTGTTCAAACCCCATTCTGCAATACCGCCTCCCAGTGAACTAACACCGGTTACAGAAATTACAATCCCGTTGTTATAGGTGAAAGTCCTGCGCTTAGCAATCTGCCAGCTGCGTTGGGAGCCATCATCAAATGTAACATTCATACCAGTACTTTTAACTTCATGCACAATAGGGTTAGCGCTTGTTGCAAGATTGCGTAGCTTTCCACCAGATACATTTGTTATTGTTTTACTGCCATTAATCGTTATCGCCTTGCCATCCGATTTACGGGTAATTTTCAAATCCTGGTAGGTAACAGTCAACTGGGCACCTTGCTTACTCCATCTAAAATCAGGTGAAAAACTTATAACTACTGCGCCTGTACGAGTTCGGTTTCCAATGCAGCTGGCACCAGTATAAGTAATAGTTATTTTCTTTGGAATGCTTAAAGTATCAACACTTATAGTGGCATCGCAGGCTGCTGGTAATACGGGTGTTAAAGGTCTTTCTCCTGCATATGAACCACCGCTATTTTCTAAGGTGGCGTTTACATCATTGTCAGTTGCATCTGTTTCATTACTAAATCTTGCCTGGTCATTTGCCTGCACCTGCAATTCTGTTCCGGAATCCATAGAAGCGGGGGTATCTGTTTTTTTACAGGAAGAAAAAAATAAACCTACGGATAAGGTAGCTAATAAAAATAAGCTGATTTGCTTTTTCATAATTGTGTTGTATTGTTTTAAAAATTTTGTTACTCCTTAAAGACCGGTTACCGTCAAAATAGTTTAACAGGCCTTTAAAAAATAAATAGAGTTAATAATTTTAGATGCGTATAAACATACCTGTCCTGCCAACTGGCAACAGGAGTGGGAGTTAAAACGAAAAAGAAGTTTTTTTATTTTCTCAGCAATTGTAATGCAAACTTTAATTGCTGTTCCATTGAGAGATTTGTGTTGTCCAATTCAATAGCGTCGGATGCTTTTCTAAGCGGACTTACTTCCCTGTTTGAATCTATGTAGTCCCTCATTTCAAGATTATTCTTAACTTCCTCGATAGTTATATTTGGATTTTGCCGGAACATTTCTTTGAACCGCCTTTCAACTCTCGTGGCTATATCTGCGGTCATAAATAGTTTTAATTCTGCATTTGGAAACACCGTTGTGCCGATGTCTCTGCCATCCATCACAATACCTTTACTTTTACCCATTTGTTGCTGTTGGTCTACAGCAAATGTCCTAACCTGTTTAATAGTTGCAACTTCACTTACCTTCTCTGCAACAATTAAGTCTCTAATTAAATATTCGACATTTTCACCGTTTAATAAAATTTCTGACTGCTGGGATTTATCATTAAACGCAAATTCTATAGTAATGTTTTTCAGAGCCTCTTCAACTTCACCGTCACTTAAAAAATCAATATTGTTTCTCAAAAAATACAGTGTAATGGCCCTGTACATAGCTCCGCTATCAATATAAACATAGCCCAGTTCATTTGCCAATTGCCTGGCCAGTGTGCTTTTGCCACAAGATGACCAGCCATCAATCGTTATAATTATCTTTTTCATCGGTACAAAAATGAGCAAAAAAAATTATCATTCAAAGTAAAAAAGGTGCTATAAAAATTGCGGTAAAAAAGTTAATAATTTAGCCCGTTGCAGGCTGGTTTGGTTAATAAAAAAAGGCCATCCTTTTGAGATGGCCTTATAATTAAATTTCAATACTTAAACTTCTGTTGCAGCTTCTTCTTCTTTTAGCTCCTGCGGCTTCAAAGTAAAAATGATCTTTTCTTTGCTTTCATCCAAGTCAGCAATTAAAATATCACCGCCCTTAACCTGCATGTTCAAAATCTCTTCAGCTAAAGGATCTTCCAAATACTTTTGGATTGCCCGGTGTAACGGCCTTGCTCCAAATTGTGAATCGTATCCTTTGTCAGCAATAAAATCTTTAGCTCTCTCTGTAAGTTCCATTCCAAAGCCAAGGTTAACAAGCCTTTTCATAACACCTTTCATCAAAATGTCAATGATAGAGAAAATGTTTTCTTTGGTTAATGAATTAAAAATAACGACATCATCAATCCTGTTAAGAAATTCCGGGCTAAATGTACGTTTGAGAGCTTTTTCAATAACAGCCTTGTTATTCTCATCTGTACTTTGCACTCTTGCTGCTGTAGCAAAACCTACACCTTCACCAAAATCTTTTAACTGACGGGCACCAATGTTCGAAGTCATAATGATCATGGTGTTTTTAAAGTCAACCTTTCTACCCATACCATCTGTAAGCTGCCCGTCATCCAACACCTGCAACAGAATATTATAAATATCCGGATGAGCTTTTTCAATCTCATCCAATAATATTACGCTGTATGGCTTACGTCTAACCCTTTCAGTCAGTTGTCCGCCTTCTTCATAACCAACATAGCCAGGAGGAGCACCAATCAATCTGCTGACAGTGAATTTTTCCATGTATTCACTCATGTCAATCCTGATCAACGCATCCTCATTATCAAACATATGGCGTGCAAGCGACCTCGCCAATTCGGTTTTACCAACACCTGTAGGTCCCAGGAAAATAAATGTTCCTATCGGTTTTTTAGGATCTTTCAACCCTACCCTGTTTCTCTGGATTGCTTTTACCACTTTTTGAATCCCCTCTTCCTGGCCAATTACAGCGCCTTTCAAATCATCGGCCATGCGGCGAAGTTTGTCAGTTTCAGCCTGTACCATACGCTTAACAGGTATCCCGGTCATCATGCTAATCACCTCAGCTATATCTTCTTCTTCAATTGGATAACGCTTGTTTTTACTTTCTTCTTCCCAATCATTTTTAGCCTTTTCCAGTTCTTCCTGCAAACGCTTCTCAGAATCTCTCAGGGAGGCTGCTTCCTCAAAACGCTGGCTTTTTACAACCTTGTTTTTCTCAAGTTTAATATCCTCAATTTTCTTTTCCAGTTCAATAACCTCTTCAGGCACATTGATATTTTTGATATGCTTCCTGGCGCCAACTTCATCTAATACATCAATAGCTTTATCTGGTAAAAGTCTGTCCGTCATATAACGCTCACTTAACTTTACGCATGCATCAATTGCATCCGCACTGTAGCTAACGTTGTGGTAATCTTCATACTTACTTTTGATGTTCATCAAAATCTGTATCGTTTCTTCAACTGAGGGCTGGTCAACAATTACTTTTTGAAACCTCCTGTCAAGAGCACCATCTTTTTCAATGTGCATCCTGTATTCATCTAAAGTAGATGCGCCAATACATTGCAGCTCACCTCTTGCCAAAGCAGGTTTAAAAATGTTACTTGCATCCAAAGATCCGCTTGCACCACCTGCGCCTACAATTGTATGTATCTCATCAATAAATAAAATCACATCACGATTCTTTTCGAGCTCGTTCATAATAGCCTTCATCCGCTCCTCAAACTGGCCACGATATTTTGTGCCGGCAACAAGTGCTGCAAGATCCAGCGATACAACTCTTTTATCAAACAAAACCCTGCTGACTTTACGCTGAACTATTCTTAATGCCAGCCCTTCAACAATGGCAGTTTTACCCACACCTGGTTCACCTATTAAGATTGGATTATTCTTTTTACGGCGTGATAATATTTGTGATACTCTTTCTATTTCAACTTCCCTTCCTACAATTGGATCAAGTGAACCGTTCTCAGCAAGCCTTGTAATGTCACGGCCAAAATTATCAAGTACAGGTGTTTTTGTTTTTGGCTGGTTAGCAGCACCACGCTGTGCCTTTTGCTGCTGGCTGTATTGTTTTCTTTCTTCATCAAAGTCATCTTCATTTTCTTCTGAAAACTCGGCTTTGGGTGGATTGCTTGTTACAAAACCCAACTCGTTTTTAAACATATCATAGTCCACGTCGAATTGATTTAAAATTTGTGTAGCGATGTTTTCTTTATTCTTAAGAATTGACAACATCAGGTGCTCACTTTCCACCAGGGTGCTCTTATGAGCTTTGGCTTCAAGCACTGTTATTCTTATAACTTTTTCCGCCTGTTTTGTAAGCGGAAGGGAGTTGATATTGGCAATATTCTTACCTGTTTTATCTTTTACTGCAACCTCAATTTCTTTCCTTAATTCATAAAGATCAACATTGAGAGATTTCAGTATTTTGATAGCGGTGTTTTCACCGTCTCTGATAAGCCCCAATACCAAATGTTCTGTCCCGATGAAATCATTTCCTAAACGCAATGCTTCTTCCCTGCTGTAGGAAATTATCTCTTTTACCTGTGCTGAAAAATTGTTATCCATTTATATTGAATTTAGCTTGTACAATAATAACGATTATTTGGTACATTTAGTTTGTACCAGTTTTGAAATGTTGATATGTTGAAAAGTTGCCTGAACACGTTCAATTCCATTGTTTTTAAAGAAGATTTTAAAGACTTTTCAACCTGTATGTTTATAACTGAAATAAGATGCAAAGGGTTGCGCTTTTCCTGGTGCAAAAAATCGTTTCTTTACAAAAAATATGCTGGCGGCATTTTACTTTTTTCAATTTAGTGTAAAGAACACAATCAACTATAGATGAATGAATGTCAAAATAGATACCAAAGAGAAATTCACTGTTATAACACCGACAGAAACGGAACTTACTGTTATTATGACAGCAGATGCAAACGATTTGTTGCTTCCATACATTCAAAAAGACATACCTCACATTGTTCTTAATCTGCAGGAGGTAAAAAAGATAGATGAAGATACTGCAAATTTTTTAGCAGATATTCAACAAACATTTTACGAGAATGACCGGTCGTTTGTAATATGCTGTATGCAACACCAACCCGAAGATTTAATGGAGCAGCTGGAACTGCTGGAGATAATGAATACAACACCATCTGAAAGTGAAGCCTGGGATATTGTGCAAATGGAAGAAATTGAAAGAGAATTATTAAGTGGTGATTAATCAGCCGCACCAGCATTAAGGTACGGCCTGTAATGCAACATTTCAACCCACAAGGTTGTCCTATAATTTTATCCCTAAAGTAACCAACAAAGATGTTAGCATTAACCATTCTGGGCAACAATTCTGCGATACCTGCCTTTGACAGGTTCCCCACTGCCCAGGTGCTGCAGTCGCCGGAAGAAAGTTACCTGATAGACTGTGGTGAGGGTACACAAATGCAATTGAGCCGGTATAAAATAAGACGCAGCAAAATCAATCATATTTTTATTTCGCATTTGCACGGAGATCATTATTTTGGTCTTATCGGTCTTATAACCAGTATGAGCCTGATGAGCCGCACACAAGATCTGCATATTTATGCACCGCCTGCTTTGCAGACAATTTTACAATTACAACTGGATGCTGCAAGTACAGTATTGAGCTTTAAATTTTACTTTCATGCAATAACTACAGAAGGTTTAATTGCTGAAAATAACAGGATACTCGTTCGGGCATTTCCTGTTAAACATCGTATTGAATGCTGGGGCTTTCTATTCAGTGAAAAAAGAAATCCGAGAAAGATTGACCCTGTTAGAATTCAGTCGTTTGAAATACCTTCTTCCTTTTATGAAAAGTTGCAAAAAGGGGAAGATTATGTTACAAAGAAAGGTACCATTGTACCAAATGAAGAAGTAACTATTGCTGCACCAAAACCAAAAACATATGGTTATTGTGCAGACACAATTTATGATGAAGGCCTGGTTGATAAAATAAAGGGAGTTGATTTATTATACCATGAAACTACTTACCTGCAGGATAATGAGGCTAAGGCTGCAGCAAGGTTTCACTCTACAACTTTACAGGCAGGAGCCATTGCTCAAAAAGCTGGTGTAAAGAAATTGCTGATCGGGCATTTCTCTGCCAAGTATGAATTGTTGGACCCTTTTCTGGAAGAAGTAGTAACAGTTTTTCCAAACACGGAGCTTGCAATTGACGGCGTTACCTACCGGATCTAATCCTCTGCCGTTGTAACCCTGTTAAAGCCAGATGCCATGATCCAGCAATAAAATTCTCCAAACCATTTGCGCCAGGCTGCTTCATTATGCTTTCCTTTTGGGTCAATAACAGAGTAGATCATTGCGCCAGAGTTACTACCCATTTTTTCCTGGATGGTTTTCATATCATCAATAAAATGTTCTCCCTCGTCCCCGCCTCCATAAAAGAAAAATTTGCCGGTTGCTTTTTTTGCTGCGGAATCTGTAAATGGGCCAATGTTATCCGCAATCCAAAATGACGGTGAGAAAACGCCTGATTTTCCAAACACATCCGGATATTTCAGCATTGCATAATAAGAAATAAGTCCACCCATTGAGCTTCCTGCAATGATGGTATTTTCTTTACCTGTGAGTGCTTTATAATGTTTGTCAATATATGGCTTCAATGTTTTTACGATAAAATCTGTGTATTGATTCCCCTCACCTGTGCCATAATTTGCATTATCAAAAGGATTGTATTCATTCATCCGCTCTGGTCCGTTTTCGATTCCCACAATAATACAAGGCGGTTTGCCAGATGCCACCATGGAATCCATCCATTCATCTATCCCCCATTCACCAAAGCTGGCTGTGTATTCGTCAAAAAGGTTTTGCCCGTCATGCATGTATAAAACCGGGTATCGCTTTTTACTATCTGCATATCCCTCCGGGAGATAAAGCCAAATTTTTCTTTGCCGGTGCAATTCAGGCATTTCAAAAGCAGAATCCATCAGGCTAACATGTGAGGATATCGTATGAGGTTTTTCCTGTCTTAAAAAATCGTCTCTCCAACCAGCAACAGTCAGTTCTATGCTGGTGTCGCCTGCTAATTGCAATATTCTGTTATTTGCAGGTTCGCCATTTAACTCTGTTTCTACAGTGGCCCAGGTTCCTCTTGTCACTTTGTATTCGTATGCTCCCTGCTGCAAATTTTTGATTGTAATAAAATAATTGTCATTTTTTCTAATTAGCTGGTAATCAACAGATGATGGATTCCATACGTTAAAATTTCCTGATAGATAAACGGTATCATTTGGGTGAAGATTTGTTTTCGGATGAACTATAAATTTAACTTCAAATTGCCCAAAGGCTACAGCAATTGAAGTAAGCATGAATGCTATTAGTGTAGTAAATCGTTTATTTTCATTGACAAAAAAAAGCCCTGCCATCGTATTCATTTTAAAGATGATTATAGTGGCAGGACCAAAAATGCTTAATCTTTCGAAAAGCTTACTGATTATTTTTAAGATAGACTTCTATTTTCTTATAAAGACCTTCAGTTACAGGAACCAAGGGTAAGCGAAGGCTATTTTCAATTATCCCCATTTGATGTAAAAACGCTTTTACGCCAGCGGGATTGTTTTCAACGAATAATAAATTGTAAGCATCCATTAGCGGAAAGTTCAGTTTACTGGCTGCTTTAAAATCGCCTGCAAGCCCAAACCGAACCATATCTGAGAACTGCTTTGGAAAACAGTTGGCAGCCACGCTAATGACACCATCAATACCCGCCGATAATTCTGGCAAAACAAGATCATCATCACCACTCACAATTAAAAAATCTTCTGGCCTGTCTCGTAATAACTGCATGCATTCAGGTATGCTGTTAGCAGCTTCCTTTATACCGCCAATATTATCTACTTCTGTCGCCAGCCTGATAGTTGTGGAAGGTTCCATATTACGACCAGTACGGCCAGGCACGTTATATAAGATGATTGGTTTGGGCGAAGCAGCAGCAAGGTGTTTATAATGCTGAAATATCCCCTCCTGGGATGGCTTATTATAATATGGAGCAGTGCTGAGCACAGCGGTTGCTTTCTCTAACGGAAACTCTTCTAATGTTTTACAAACTTCCTTTGTATTATTACCACCTATTCCTACTACTACTGGTACCCGGCCATTAATCTTCTCATAGGTAAAATTTAAAATATCCAGCTTTTCCTGTTTATCAAGTGTTGGCGTTTCACCTGTTGTACCCTGGGTTACAATGTACTCAACATCATTTGTAATAATAAAATCAATCATCTTGCCCAATCCGTCAAAATCTACGGATTCATCTGTTTTAAACGGCGTAACAATGGCTACGCCAGTGCCTCTTAATTGCTGTCTTAAATTCATGAAGTTTTTTTGTGAAGGTATTATTATACACGGAAATCTAAAAAAACAAAAAAGCCTCCTCTTAATGGTGGTGTTTATGGTATTTTATCTGTGTCAATTTTTAGCAAGACTGTAGGTTGTATTTTGCGACAGGAGCCGGGATGTGGAAAGGTATCTTCTGTCAGCACCGTAGATAAAAAGGCAGGTTCCATTTTTTATTTTATCAATGATTGGCTTAAGCAGCGGCTCAGGAATAGCCGGACATCCGTGGCTTCTCCCAATGCATCCATTGGCTGCAATCATAGATTCACTAACATAATCAGCTCCATGCACAACAATATCACGGCGGTAAGCATTGTCATTTATACCTTTTTCTAATCCTTGCAAGTGCAGGGAATAACCATGTTTGCCAGAATAAGTATCGGTAGTTTTATAAAAACCAAGACTACTTTGGTTACTTTCCATTATGTTAGAAAACTGACGTGCAAACTCTTTTCCAGAATTTACGCCATGTGCAACATAAGTATTGAAAAGCACTTTGTAGTTTTTCAGGTCTATTACAAAAAGCCTTTTAAAATTAGAAGCCTTACTAAAATCAACGATTGATATAACGTTCTGATTTTCAATAGTTCCGAGCTTTTTTATTTTATTAAAACCTTCAATAGCGTAATCAAAAGCCTGCCTGCCTAGCCCCATGGAGCCCAGCTTTAAACTATCATACAAGGAATGATCTGAAACATCTCTAAGGCTTTCAATTAAAGGCACTTGGACAGAACAACTGTCGGCTATTACAGGCACAGGATCGGAAATATTAGATCTGCATAACTGAACAACAGATTTTGTTTTAGCAAAAACAAAAGGTAAATGCAGGAAGAAAAGGAATAAGGAGGAAAAAAACAGGTATACTTTCTTTACCGTCATTGATAATTGGTTTTTCTTTTGGGATTGCAAAAATAGGGCAAAATGCAGTTTAGGAATGTTAAAATGTGGATGCTGTTCCGCTTTCTATCCTGGAGTTTTGTGTGAAACTAATTTTATACCGGCCATTTTTCAGTTGGTAGCCGGATAGCGCCTTTTCGTCGCAACTTTTTAATAGTAGAATTATTTAATAGGTAACTTGCCTCCAATGAGTTTGAAATGGCACGAAAAAAAATGGGTGACAGTTCTCCTGCATACTTGCTTGTGGGTATTGCTTTTCTCCCTGCCCTATATCTTACGACCTTCTTTAAATGAAGGCCGGCCGGCCACAGAGCATAAAGAACCGGCAATTGTACATATTCGTTACGTCCTCAATGATCTTGTTTATATCACTTTTTTTTATCTGAATGCATCGGTACTGATTGCTCAGTTTATCTATAAGAGAAGATACAAGCAGTATACTGCCATAATAATTGCCTGCTTCGTGGTTATTTTATTTATAACCTGGGTGTTGTTCTCTACAATGATGGCGCAACAAAATTTTTCTCTCAGCAAACATTTTCTTTTTAATTTCTTTTTCTTTCTTTTCTTTTTTGCAGGAAGTACAGCCTATAAACTGGTTAAAGACAGAACACTTGCTGACAAAATTGCAAGAGAGAAAGAGAATGAAAATTTAAAGACAGAATTATCGCTGTTGCGGTCGCAGGCTAGTCCTCATTTTATGTTCAATGTGTTGAATAATATGGTGGCACTTGCAAGAAAAAAGTCTGATCTGCTGGAACCATCCCTGCTGAAATTTTCTTCACTGATGCGGTATATTCTGTACGATGCAGATGAAGAAAAAGTGGTGCTTGAAAAGGAGATCGATTACCTGCAGAGCTATATTGACCTGCAGCAGCAACGCTTCGGCAAAAACGTACAGATAAATGTAAACCTGCACCAGTTTGATGACAACTATGAAATTGAACCCATGCTGCTGATACCTTTTGTTGAAAATGCTTTTAAACATGGAACCGGCATTATTGAAGATGCTGCCATTACTGTACAATTAAAAGCCGAAAAAGGAATGTTATATTTTAATGTTCAAAACAAATACGATCCAACTTCAATAGAAATAAGAGATAAAACTTCAGGGATTGGTCTCGCCAATGTAAAAAGAAGACTAAATTTATTGTATGGGGATAAGCAGAATTTGCTTATCAGCCGAAAGGATAACTGGTTTACCATTTCTCTCCAACTAAACCTCAATTAATGCTTCGTTGTATTGCTGTAGATGATGAGCCGCTGGCCCTTGAACTGCTGGAAGATAATATCAGCAAGTTGCCATTTTTACAGTTGGTTGCTACCTGCAGCAATGCTATGCAGGCTATGAAAGTGTTACAAGAACAAACGGTTGACCTGATTTTTCTTGATATACAAATGCCCGGGCTTACAGGCCTCCAGTTTATTCAAAGCCTGAGCATAAAACCAATGATCATTCTTATAACGGCTTATGAGAAATTTGCATTGGACGGCTTTAATTTAGATGTGGTGGATTACCTGGTAAAACCTGTTCCGCTGGACAGATTTGTGAAAGCCTGCAATAAAGCGCTCGAATTATTCCAGCTAAAAAACCGCAGCCTGCAAGTGAGCCCAGTTCCTGCGCCTGACTATTTCTTTGTAAACGTTGAATATAGTTTGCTTAAAGTGATTTATTCAGATATTAAGTACATAGAAGGTTTGAAAGATTATATCAAGATTCACCTGAAAAGTTCTTCGAAACCGGTGGTTACAAGAATGAGCATGAAATTGATGGAAGAGCAACTTCCCGGCACCAATTTTATACGTATACATAAATCATACATTATTTCAATAGCTGCAATAACCTCCATCCGCAAAAGCAGTGTATTTATTGAACAATTGGAACTGCCCATCAGCGACAATTACAGGGATGTGGTTGGGGAAATTACGGGTAAGCCGGGGTATTGATTTTTTGAGTAAGATCAATCTTTATCCAATACCAATCAGAAAATATCTTTTTTATAAAAACAGCATTTTGCTGTAAAACGATCTTTTAAATTCTTAGAAACTTCTGGTAGATTTGTAATAATTAAAATTCATTTTAATGGTACAAAATACATTTACAGCGTCCATACATAAAGAAGATGATTTGTATGTGGCAACTTGTGTGGAGATTGGAACTGTAAGCCAGGGAGCCACTGTTGAAGAAGCTGTAGCAAACTTGCAAGAGGCAACATCCTTATATCTTGAGGAGTTTCCTGTAGCAGCTAAAACACCGGTTTTTCTCACAACATTTACAGCAGATGTTTATGCCTAAATTACCGCGGCTTTCAGGGCGTGAATTAATAAAAATTCTTGCGCTGTTTGGCTTTGTTGAAATAAGGCAAAAGGGCAGCCATATTGTTTTAAAGAAAACCACTGCAGATGGAAGTGTGGGAACAGTAGTACCAGATCATAAAGAGTTAGCAGATGGCACACTGAGAGGTATTTTGAAGCAGGCAGGTATAAGTGTTGATGAGTTTTTTGAGAGGTATAAGCACTAAATTATTTGGCTTTATACGCATACCCTGATATAATCCAGTAATGTTACCAGCGTTTGTTTATAAGCGATTATATCTCACCTGTATCTCAAAAATATCTAAGAACAGAGAATATAAAAAAATCATATTATTTATTAAGTTTTGATGTATGAGAGCGCCAGCAGCGTTTTCATTGGCCAGGTTGTACTGCCCATCAGTGACAATTATCGGGATGTGGTTGGGACATTACTGGGAAACCGGGGTATTGATTTTTTACAAAACATACACGGCAGGTACAAAAAGATTACATCTGCCAAAAATTTAAAGTCTTAGGAAAAATTGGCTTTTTAAACTGCAGGAAAAACTATTAAAAAAAAAAGCATCAGGCCCCCTCTCTATTTCTATTCTACCAATATTTATACTTTTTATTTTACGACCAGGCTTCTGTTAGTTTATTTCCCAAATCTAAATTGGAGTTATAAGGATTAACCAAAATTATTTGCCTTGATGACAACCGTTAAGAAGGCTATTGGCGGCGTTATTCTGTAAGCAGCGTTGGTTATTAAGTAATCAGGTTCTCTTATTAAAGATACGGGTTTAAAACTGAATAAGCAAGGTTGGCTACTAAGCAGACAAGGTTTAATGCCTGGTAAGCAGGGTTTGATATTAAGTTGACATAGTTTAATATCAGGTAAGCAGGATTATTTACTAAGTAAACAGGGTATGTTATTAAGTAAATAAGGTTTGTTGCTGAGTAAACAGGGGCTGCAATTGAGTAAACATAGTTTATTATCAAGTAAGCAAGTTTGTTATCAGGTTTACACGGTTTATTATTAATAAATCAATATTAACAAGCAGTTAAATAGCCCCAATCAATAAATTTTCCCTTGTGCAATTTTTTATCTGAAGTATTTTTATGAAATATTAAAAAAATCAGTGGTTACACTGATATTAATGCATGATTACTTTACAAGACCTCCAGAAGGTGACAATAATATAATCCATACTTACAGGCATCATTATTTATAGCAATTTCCGGCTTCAACTAAAACATTAAACTTAATTATCTGTAAGTTTTTCCCACTAAAAACAAATCAAAGCCCTTCGTCGCAACAAATAACCCTCTTGTCTCATTTGAAATAAATACAAAGCTGTTGGATGATAAATTTGTGTCCTAATTAAAAAATGATGTTTATGAAAAAGTTTGTACTAATTATAACTGCATGGATGATGACAATGGCTGCTTTTGCACAATTTCCAGGTGCTGGTGGAAAAACAGGTGGAAACGGTCCTGGTAATATTGGTCACGTTTATGGTAAAATAGTTGATGATAATGGCAGCCCAGTAAATGAAGCTTCTGTGGTATTACTTCAAAGCCGTTTTGATTCTGCCAGCAAAAAGAAAAAAGATATTTTATTGAAGGCTGTTGTTACAAAAAGTAACGGAGATTTTGATTTTCCTGATCTTCCGGTTATGGGACAGCTAAAGATGAAGATTACAGCAATTGGCTATAAAGCCAACGACCAGGTTGTTTCTTTCCAAATGAAAATGCCGGCAGCCGGCGGGGCTGCTCCTGCAGCCGGACAAGCTGGGGGAATGGGGTCAATGATGAACGCATTTGATAAGGATTTGGGAAATCTTAAAATGACAAAAGATATACAGGACCTAAGCAATGTTACCGTTACCGCTACAAAGCCATTAATGAAACTTGATATTGACAAGAAGGTATTTAATGTGGAAAAGAATATTACAAGCGCAGGAGGAACAGGACTGGATGTGATGCGGAATGTACCGAGTGTTCAGGTAGATATTGATGGTAACGTTACTTTGAGAAATGCTGCACCGCAACTATTTATTGAAGGTCGTCCTACTACCCTAACGCTGGATCAGATACCGGCAGATGCCATTGAAAGTGTGGAAGTAATCACCAACCCATCAGCAAAATATGATGCCTCCGGTGGTAACGCAGGTATCCTGAACATCATCCTGAAAAAGAATAAAAAAAGTGGCTACAACGGCAACCTGAGGGCTGGTGTTGATAAACGTGGTGCTGTTAATGGTGGCGGCGATTTCAATGTACGTCAGAACAAGATTAATATTTCTGCAAGCGCTATGCTTAATCAAAATAAATCAAGAACTACCGGCACAACAGACAGACAAGATTTTTTTAAAGAGCCTTACACTAATACTTACCAAACCAATGCAAATAAAACAAACGGGCAGTTTATATTTGGCCGCCTTGGGCTTGATTATTTTGTAACGAATCGTACTACGCTATCTGTAGCAGGTATCAGGGTGCATGGTGAGTTTAAGCCAGGCGAAAACATCGATAAATTTACTGACATTTTATACAATACAGGTAAAGTAAGCAGCTATAGTGAAAGGGTTTCCAGCGGCAAAAGAGAGTTTAATGCTTATGGTTTGCAATTAGGCATGAAGCATTTGTTTCCGAAAGAGGGTGAAGAATTTACTGCCGATCTGAATGTATTTTCCGGAAAAAATAATGGAAATAATAACTTTGTAACAGATACATTCACACAACAGGGCGGCACAAAAATAGGTACCGGAATTCAACAGCTTATCAGCAGCGGAACCAATAAGAATTTTACATTTCAGGCAGATTATGTAAAACCAATCAACAAAATAAAATTAGAGACAGGTGTAAGGGCCCAATTAAGAAAGCTTACCAATATTAATGATAATTACCTTGCAGATACGCTGGTTAAATCAGCTACCAGCAATTACAAAAACGACGATAATGTTTATGCTGCCTACGTCTCTGTCAGCAGCAGTTACAAAGATTTTGGTTACAAGTTGGGGTTGAGGGGAGAAAGTTCAGAGTACACAGGAACACTGTTGAGTAATAACAACAAGTTCGGGAACAAGTATCCAATAAGCCTGTTTCCTTCACTGTTCCTCAGCCAAAAACTAAAGGACAGGCAGGAGTTACAGGTTAGTATTACTAGAAGAGTAAACCGTCCTAATTTTTTCCAGATAATTCCTTTTGTTGATTTTACCGATCCACTTAACATTACAAAGGGAAATCCTAATCTTAAACCAGAGTTTACGCAATCATTTGAAGCTTCTTATTCTAAAACAGTAGCAAAAAAAGATAACATACTGGTTTCTCTTTATTACAAGCATACAACAGATCTTATAACACGTTTCCAGGAAAAAGGTATCAACCCTGCTAACCCTGCTGCATTAGACACTGTGCTGATCAACACCTTTGTAAACGCCAATTCAAGTATGTCTTATGGTGCAGAAGCAACATCCATAAATTATCTTACCAACTGGTGGGATATTAGTACCAATCTTAATCTTTACAATGCAAAGATCAACACCAATAATTTAACCGGCACTTCGCAGGCTGCTATCTGGAGCTGGTTCGGAAAATTCAACAGTAACTTTAAACTGCCTGCTAAATTTTCTTTACAACTTTCTGCAACTTACCAGTCAAAAACCAACCTGCCAATTAGTTCAGGTGGTGGTATGATGGGACCTGGTGGTCCGCAGCAAGCGCAGAGTTCATCCCAGGGTTATAACAAACCAACCTGGGGTGCTGATGTAGCCGTAAAGAAAACTTTTATGAAGAATGATGCTTTGGCAGTTACACTAAATGTAAGTGATATTTTTAGAACCCGTATTGCTGAACAATATTCTTACAGCAATTATTTTATCCAGACTTACAGCCGTCTCCGTGATCCGCAAATGATAAGATTGAATGTTAGTTACCGTTTTGGAAAACTCGATATGTCTTTATTTAAAAGAAAAAATAATAACCAGAATGGTGGCGGTGCTACCGAGGGAATGCAATAGTATTAAAGTCTGTTTTTTAGTAAATGTTAAAAAAGGCCGCTCCATTCCTGGGGTGGCCTTTCTTATTAAATGCGTAGTCTGTAATAAAGTAAAAGGGCAGAAATTAATTCTCCGCCCTTTTGCTTTATCGATAATTTTTTTACGCTTTCCTTACTTCTTTAGCCCATGCATCTTTAAGCGTAACTGTCCGGTTGAAAACCAGTTTGTCCGTTGCGCTGTCTTTGTCGAGGCAGAAATAGCCCTTTCTAATAAACTGGTAAGTATTTAAAACTTTAGCTGTTTTTAATGAAGGTTCAACATATACCTGTTGCAAAACCTGCAAAGATTCAGAATTGATATAATCTTTAAAATCACCTTCTTCAGAAGATGCGTCTTCTACTTTCAAAAGCCTGTCGTATAAACGAACCTCTGTTGTAATTGCATGTTTAATACTTAACCAATGAATGGTACCCTTTACCTTAATATCGCTGGTGTCATTGCCACTCTTACTTTCAGGAATATAAGAACAGTGAACTTCCGCCACTTTACCTGATGAATCCTTTACAAAATTATCACACTTTACTATGTAGGCACTTTTTAACCGAACCATTGCACCAGGTGCCAGGCGGAAATATTTCTTGGCGGGTTCCTCCATAAAATCTTCCTGCTCAATCCAAAGTTCCTTCGCAAATGGTACCGTCCTGGTACCGTAAGTTTCATCAGGACCATTTTCACTTACCAAATCTTCTGTTTGTCCTTCCGGGT
This sequence comes from Ferruginibacter sp., assembly GCA_965247025.1. GTDB lineage: Bacteria > Bacteroidota > Bacteroidia > Chitinophagales > Chitinophagaceae > Ferruginibacter. The sequence goes on from OZ252000.1 coordinate 1,049,712, forward strand.
AATTTGTAATGATTAGTTTTAAGGGATCAAGCACTGCCATTACCCTCAGTGCTTTTGAATTCAGATCTTCCCTAACGCAAAATTCAAGCAGGCCAACATCAATCATATTTTCTCTTTTGGCAATGCCTATTTTATCACAAAAGTTGCGGATGCTTTCTGCTGTGTATCCTCTGCGGCGCATGCCGCTAATGGTGGGCATCCTGGGATCATCCCACCCCTTTACATAACCTTCCTGCACAAGTTGCAACAGTTTACGTTTACTCATCACTGTATAAGTCATTTTCAGTCTTGCAAACTCATATTGTTTTGAAGGAAAAATGTCAAGCTTTTCTATCAGCCAGTCATATAATTCCCGGTGCGGTATAAACTCCAGCGTACAAATACTGTGGGTGATTTTTTCAATGCTGTCACTCTGGCCATGAGCAAAATCGTACATGGGATAAATACACCAGGCATCGCCAGTGCGGTGATGATGGGCATGTTTAATACGGTAAATGATCGGATCTCTCATGTGCATATTAGAGCTGGCCATATCCACCCTGGCACGAAGTACTTTTTCACCGTCAGTATACTTGCCACCTTTCATGGCCGCAAATAATTCAAGGTTTTCTTCCACGCTCCTGCTGCGAAAAATGCTGTCGGTTCCCGGCCTGGTTGGTGTTCCTTTTAAAGTTGCAATCTCATCCGGTGTGGAATCATCAACATACGCCAGACCAGAATTTATAAGTTTTACTGCAAACGCATAGAGCTGATCAAAATAGTCGCTGGCATACAACTCATTTGCCCAGCTGAAGCCCAGCCATTGTACATCTTCCTTTATGCTGTCCACATATTCTGTATCTTCCTTTGTTGGATTGGTATCATCGAAGCGGAGATTGGTTGCGCCGCCATATTTTAAACTGAGTCCAAAATTTAAGCAAATACTTTTAGCATGGCCAATGTGCAGGTAACCATTTGGCTCAGGCGGAAAACGGGTTAGAATGCTTGTGTATTTTTCATTCTTTAAATCTTCTTCAATAATTTCTTCAATAAAATTTAAATTCTTTTCTTCAGTCATCATATTCGGTTTGGGCTGCAATTTACAGTTTACGGTTTGAAGTTTACAGTTTGGGGTTTGAGGTTTACAGTTTCAGTTTGAAGTGTGAGGTTTGATTACCGGGTTAGAATTGTATTATTTTCCGGATGTTTTTTTCCAGTCTTCCAGAAGGTGGAGGATTTTATCAAGCTTTTCTGTTTCTATTGTGTTTAGTTGAATTTGAAGTGCTTCAATTTCAAGCTTGGCTTCTTTGTTGGTTGTGTAATCCTCCTGTGCCTGTACTCTGTCCCTGTCCGTCTGCCTGTTTTGACTCATCATAATGATGGGAGCTGCATATGCAGCCTGGGTTGAAAAAATAAGGTTAAGCAAAATAAAAGGATAGGGATCCCAATGCTGCACCAAGCCAATTATATTCATCAGCATCCATATAATAACAATTACAGTTTGCCAAATAATGAAGGACCATGATCCCATCCCTTTGGCAACTTTGTCTGCTATTTTATCGCCGAAACTAAGTGAGCTCGTATGACGGCTGTGCCAGTCAAGTTTATCCATAAAAATTGTTTAATTGATTATTATAAAAAAGCCTTTATACCCAAAGGTACAAAGGCACAAAAAAAATCTTCCGTATTATTAAGCAACTGTTCTCCCCATTTTACGAAGGTACATGGCATGAGATATAACTGCATGCCTCATCTTACCAAACTCGACATATTTGATATTGAAATCAACACATGTTTGTTTAATTATTTTGCTGATCGCCGGATAGTGAATGTGCGACACTTTTGGAAACAAATGATGTTCAATCTGAAAATTCAATCCGCCTACCAGCCAGCTGAGTAACTTGTTTTTTGTAGCAAAATTAGCTGTAGTCTGCACCTGGTGTATAGCCCATTCATTCTCTAATTTGTTGGTATCAACAGCAGGTAAAGGAAATTCTAAATGCTCTACGGTATGGGCCAGCTGAAATACAATGCTGATAACAAAACCCGTAACCATACTTGTAATTAAAAAGCCAACGACCCATGGCCAAAAGCCAACTGTAAAAATTGGGATCACCATAAAAAGTACTGCATAAGCAACCTTTGCTGCCCAAAAGCCAACATGCTCTTTCATGCTCATTTTCGTTAACGGAACGGAGCCAATTTTTTTAGAAAAATACTTTTTATAGTCTGTTTGAAAAACCCAGATCAGGTGGAGCAACGTATAAAGAAACCAAACATAATAGTGTTGAAAACGATGCATTTTATACCATTTTTGGGTGGTACACATTCTAAGGAAAGGCTTGATTTCAATATCATCATCAACACCGTCGATATTGGTATAAGTATGGTGAATAATGTTATGCTTCATTTTCCACATAATGTGACTTGCACCTAAAAAATTTACAGAAAAAGCAGCCAGCTTATTTACAGTTTTGTTTTCGCTAAAGCTGCCATGGCCGCCATCATGCATAACATTAAAACCAATAGCTGCGGTAAAGCAACCCATCAGCACACATTCAATAACAGCCAGCCAAACAGCAGGTGTAAAATAAACAAGGTGGACATACAGTGCTATGTAGGATGCAAAGAAAAAAATTGCTTTAAAAAAAAGACCAAAATTGCCTGTTGAAGCTTTTTGATTGTCTACAAAATAAGTGTTTACCCTTTTCTTAAGCTCCTGGTGAAATGTGCTGTTGGTATTGATGAATTTGGGAGTGGCCATTTAGCATTTTGAATTTGAACGCAAATTACTGTTTTATTACTGATGAAGATGTTATTTGTTTAGTAAAAGTTCAGGTATTTCGTTGAATAATGTCATCAAATTTCCTGATGCCAATCATCTTCTTGCTGATGAACCCCTCAGCGTATTCCACGCCGATCATTTTACCGAACATTTTAGACCGGTAAATTACGCTTTCAATAAAATCCGGAGTTGAAATATAGGTTTGGGTGCCTCCAAGAGAAGGGTTATAAAACTGGGTTCCATATGCTTTGATGGATGCTATTTTTTTGTCCATTGCAGCGGAAATATCAATCACAAAATCAGGATTTAAATACCTGTCTTGTATATAGTTAAACACATATTTTGGCCTCCAGGCCGTTTGCTGTACGTCCGCATCAAAAGTTTCTACTTTTGAGAGGCCGGAAAGAAAGGTCGCATCATACATCAGAGCTGCGGCACGTCCATGGTCAGGATGCCTGTCTTCCGGTGCATTGCAAATAATTATTTCCGGCTGGTACTTTCTTATTGCCCTTATAACAGCCAGCTGGCATTCCTTATCGTTGGCAAAAAACCCATCAGGCAGGCCAAGATTTTCTCTTGCATCCAAACCCAATATTCCGGCTGCGGCCGTTGCTTCGGCCCGTCTCGTTTCAACCGTGCCCCTGGTACCGAGCTCTCCCTCTGTTAAATCAACCACCCCAGTTCTTTTTCCAGATTCCTTTTCTGTAATTAACACCCCTGAGCAGGAGAGTTCCACATCATCAGGATGAGCGCCGAAGGCCAATATATCAAGCTTCATTTTACTATTTGTGGTTTACGGTTGTCTGTTTGGATTTAGTAGAAAATTTCTGAGGAGATATTTGTAGCAATAATTGTGAGAAGGCAATAACAATTTCAGCTGATCAACTTCGGTATCCATACATTCTTTCAACTTCCTTAACTATTTTTTCCATCTCTGCCTCATCACCATTTTTATCGTAAGGCTGCTTTAAATTGCTGCCAAAAAAGAAAGCTACTGTCTGGTAAAACCTTGCAACAAATCCGCCCTTGTACTCCTTGATAATTTCGTAACAGTTATTACCTGTTTCACGATTGATGAGTTTCATTAAAACTTTACCCTGGTAAACGGACAAATTGGTTAGCGGATCTGCAAACTCTTTTTTTAATTCCTTTTCCCTGGATTTTATATACTTTTTGCGTTCTTCCTTATCTGTTACACCAACAAGGTGAGCATTCACATCATTCATTACCAGGCCTGCACGTTTGGCATAAGGGAAAGTTACATAAATGGCATTTCTCAATCTTGTCCATTCGGCAAAAGCCCTTCTCTGGGCATCATTCAGCCGTGAATATCTTGCAACTGTCATGAGGGTTTTTGCCTCAATAGTATCACCCTGGTAAATTATAGCATAAGTAAGCAACGTATCATTAGCACCTGTTTGTGCAACTACAAACCCTGGTTTAAAAGCAAGGAGCATCAACCCTGCAATAAGAAACCTGTATGTATTTGATTTGAACATTGGTGCAATAAATGTATGGTAAGTTACGATTTTTAGCCTTTTTGGATGTTAATGTTTATAACGCTGTTAAGGGATTTAGATTGCCCGTCGAAAATTCCAGGCTTTTCAGATGTGATTAATTAGCCAGCAGAAACATGTAGAACAACGCCACAGCCGCAGCTCCCATCAATAGTGCCCCCTGCAAACCAGACAATTTAGCCCTTGTGACAATACTCATTAAAAACCCTACAGCCATAATGATCAGTCCAATCCAAACAAGGTTTATGTATGGAAAAACATACGCTTTAAGGGTAACAAAATCGATCATCGAGTCAGACTCTTTAACCCCTATCCTGATCTTTGTTTTATCATCACTTACGCCTGAAAATTTAACAAAAAGATTCTGAGCGTAAATGGTATCATCGACCATCACTACTCCCAGGCTATCTATCATGAGCATGGGCGTGGCTTTATACAACATGCTGTCCTGGCCATGCACTGTAAGGTTTGCCACAACAGAGGGGCCCGTGGGAACTATTTTAAATTTATTTTCTGGCGGATTTTTTATAACCTGGTTAAGTACCAAAAAGCCTTTACTGTAAAATATAGAATCTCCTTCTTTTACTTCAGTTATTTTAAAGGAGGCTGTATCAGCATTCTTGTCTGGATTGAGTGCATAAGTGATATAGGTAAACACATCATGGGTAAGATAATTTTTAGTGTCAGGATTGCTGCTCATGTTATTATCCTTCATGAGGTAAACATCCGGGTTCAGCTCAAAAGTTTCAGTAACAGCCTTTGTTGCTTCATCTTTTCTTTCAAATAATAATTTGTAAAACCTCCTGCCCTTTTCCTTACCTGTACTGTCATGCAAATAAGTTACATCGTAATCGCCTAACTTATTGGAGACTTGTTTTATAAGATTGATATTTTCTAAAGGGTTATCCTGCTTTTTTGTAAGAGGATCGATACCGGGTGGCAAGGCAAAGTTTTTTACTTTTTCTTCACTGATGATTTTTTTATTACCTGCAGATATAAGCATGCCGGCAATCATCAAACCAAAACCAAGATGTGCAACAGCACCGCCTGCTGCCTTGAGTTTACCTTTAAGTCCCAACCAAATATACGCTCCGCTTGAAAGCACGGTATAAATGGTGGCAAACAAAGCAAGATAAAGTGCTACCAAAAAGCCAGGTCCCTGCTTAGAATATTCAATAGGATAAAAAATTATCAGCAGAACAATAATAGCTGCCGCTGCAATGGTTGGCCCGGCGATTTTTTTAACCCAGAAAGATGGTGCTGTACTCTTATATTTTAAATATTGTGTAATGGCACTCAACAAGCCAATAATTATTGCGACCAGCACCAGCACCTTATTATAACTAAACTCAACATCTTCAGGCGGTGCAAGCTTTGTTCCAAATACAGAATTAATAACCGGCAAAGATGTTTTTGCAATTATAAAAAGGGCGGAAAGAAAAAATACCAGTGAGCCGATAAACATCCAAAACTCTCGGGAGCTCGTTTCTTCTTCTTTAACAACGGCAGGTATTTTTTTAAGGTTGATGAAATACATTGTTAAGGAGCCAATCACAAAAAACATCATAAATGAGAATATCAACAGATTCATCTGTTTGCCTGCATCGGCAAAGGCATGTACAGAGGTATCACCTAAAATGCCCGTACGGGTTAAAAAAGTTGAGTATAAAATAAACAGGAAGGTTAGAATAACAAACAGGTAACTGGCTCTTAAGGAATGGCCGGTGGCTTTGTAAATTACCATTGTATGCAAACCACCAATTAAAATAAGCCATGGCACCAGCGAGGCATTTTCAACAGGGTCCCAGGCCCAGTAGCCACCAAATGAAAGTGATTCATAGGCCCACTTTCCTCCCATCATTATACCAACTCCTAAAACACAGGCACTAAACAATGCATAAGGAAGTGCTGTTTGCACCCAATCTCCAAAGCGCCTGGATTGCATACCTGCATAAGCAAATGCAAAAGGGACAATAGTAGAAGCAAAACCTAAAAATAAAATAGGCGGATGAATTACCATCCAGTAGTTGCGGAGCAATACATTAAGTCCCATATTATTTTTATCATGAAAAATTGAGAGTTTATTCAAATAATTTGCCTCACTAAATAATGGGCCTTCAATTTCATTTCTTGTTAGTACAAAAGGGCTGTTGCCAATCTTGATGCCGAAGATATAGACACCCATTATCATCATTGCCAGAAAGACTTGTGCAGCACTTATAACAGTCATTACAGGTGCTTCCCAGCTTTTAGCATTCCTGATAAGGAACAGCCCGAGTATACAATGCCAGATGGTCCAGAGTAAAAAACTGCCACTCTGGTCTTCCCAAATACAGGCCAGTAAAAACTTAAATTCAAGTTCGTTTGAAGTGTGCTTATAAGCAAAAAAATATTCAAAGTAATGATTGGCACACAGGTAAAATATGCACCCAAAAACGGTGAAGACGGAAAGTACCTGAACGTAAAAACTTATCCTTGCGAAATTTAACCAGGATTTTTTTTCGGCTGCATCCTGTTTATTGGAAGCTATAAAGAAGGATATAGCTGCAATGAGTGAAGCAATGAAACTCAGCAATACAAAAAAGTGACCTAATTTTCCAATACCCAAATGTTCCCCTGCAAATTCCATTACTTTAAATTTATTCTTACAATGCGCTGACTTATATTATCAAACTCAGGTGTAAATTTACCTGGCGGTGGTACTTACTGTTTTTTCAAGCTGCTTTTTATCATCCTTATATTTACTCGGGCACTTTAGTAATATTTCACTGCATTCAAAAACTTCTCCCTGCATTTTCCCTTTTAACACCACTCTTTCGCTTTGCTCAAGTTCAGTTGGTTTTGTATTATGATACACCACTTTTGTGCTGCTTCCAAGGCTGTCAGTTGCAGTAAAAGAAAGGTAGTTAGGATTTTTTGCCGGGTTGTAATCTATAGGTGAAGACTTGTCTAACCTTGCAATGAGGTGAACAAATTTACCTTGCTTTTCTCTTGCGGAAGAGATGGTATCATAGGTTGAAAAATCTACCGAATAAACCAATAATCCACCAATAGCGAAAGCAATTGCTATTAAAACTATGATGTGTGTTTTCTTCATAACAGCGCATTAATTTTTGCTTCGCAAAGTTAATGTAAACAGGTGAGTTGGGCCTGCATAAGTTTAATACTCTCCTGATAAAAAACAGGCATTAAAAAACATTTTTAACAAAAGACAAACCTTTGCTTTGCAAACTGCTGGTTATATTTTTCCGCACTTTATGCTTTGCCTCCGGCAAGCTTATATTTGCACCGTTTTTCCAACACCCTTTGATGTTGGGTTTATCATCAATAATTTGTAATGACCGATCTTTCTCAATTTGATCCCAACTTTGTTGGCAACCCTAATAACAACATTTTTGGACTTCCATTCAGTGAAGCTGATGCAAGGCTTGTGATATTGCCGGTACCCTGGGAGGTTACCGTTAGTTATAACGCAGGCACAGCAAGGGCTCCGGAGCATATGTTTAAGGCCAGCCTCCAGGTTGATCTTTTTGATCCTGAAATTAAGGACGCCTGGAGACAGGGGTATTTTATGCGTACCAGCGACAGGAAGATATTGATGAAAAGTGATTATCTGCGTAAAGAAGCCGAACTCTACATTAATTATATTGCTGAGGGTGATGATGTTAACGACAACAAATTCATGACCAAGACGCTTAAGGAAGTGAACGCCGGCGGAGCTTATCTTAACGAATGGGTTTTTGATCAAACAACAGACTTGCTGAACCAAAATAAATTAGTTGCTTTATTAGGAGGTGATCATAGTACGCCATTGGGATATTTTAAAGCTATCGAGGCCAGGTTTGGTGATTTTGGCATATTACAGATTGATGCACATTGCGACCTGAGAAAAGCATATGAAAACTTTACTTACTCTCATGCATCTATAATGTACAATGCACTCAATGAAATACCGGGGCTTAAGAAACTGGTACAGGTTGGCATAAGAGATTATTGCGAAGAAGAATGGGATTATATTGAAGCTAACAAGGAAAGGGTTACAACTTTCTTTGACGAAAAAATAAAAGAGCGCCTTTACGAAGGTGATACCTGGAAAAATATAACTGATGAGATAATTGAGCAATTACCGCAAAAGGTTTTTATCAGTTTCGATATTGATGGATTAGATCCAAAGCTTTGTCCGCACACAGGTACGCCGGTGCAGGGTGGATTTGAAACTTCAGAAATTTTTTATCTTTTTAAAAAGTTGCTTGAAAGCGGCCGCCAAATTGTTGGGTTTGATTTAAATGAAGTTGGCATAAGCAGGGACGAATGGGACGAAAACGTGGGTGCCCGCTGCCTTTTTAAACTTTGTAACCTGCTGGTAGCTTCTAACCCGGTAAGCACGCCCAATTAAGTTTACGTTTTTTTATTGCACCGCAACCGGCCTCAAAAAACACATGTACACTATTCCGCTAAAAGATAACAGTAAAGAAATTGATTTGGTGGTGATCCGTTCTTTGCTCGCCCTCGCCGGCATTACAGCCTTCTTTTATAGAAGCAGCAGTTATGTTTTTATCAACATAATTATTTCACTTATTTTGCTTGCTACGGCTGTTGGAGTAAATTATATTATTTCAATTTTGAGAGTAAAAAAAATACTCTTGTTAGGCTCAGCTGCACTCCTGCTTTTTGTGACAACACAAGCAATTACATTTGCTGTTTTGCTGGTTGCGTTCGGTATGGTTTCCTCACTAATTTATAAAAAACCCTCTGTGCTATTGAGCGAAAAAGGTATAACAGTTACAAGTTCAAAAGGTAATGCAGTGCATGATTGGGATGAGTTTGAAAACATCGTTTTAAAAGACAACCTGCTTTCGCTGGATTACAAAAACAACAAATTATTGCAGCTTGAAGTGGATACTGCTGGCGGTAAAAGTTTGGATGAAAAAACGGTTAATGATTTTTGCTGGGACTGTTTGCAAAAAAATGTTCAGCAAATGAAAGCAGGTATTTGAGCAATAATTTTGATATTTATAACTCCTCCCAACCAGTAGCAAGCACATCTGCAATGTGCATCGTTTTAATTGTTAATCCCTGGTTTTTTATGTAGCCATCGAGATGCATTAAGCAGCTGATATCTGTAGATATTATATAATCAGCACCCGTTGCAACAGCATTAGTTAATTTCTGGCTAGCCATTGCAACAGAGATGCTGTCGAATTTTACAGCGAACGATCCACCAAAGCCACAGCAGGTTTCAACATCTGCCATCTCCACCAAACTCAACCCTTTTACATAAGATAAAAGCCTCCTGGGACCCTCCTTAATTACACATTCCCTTAATGCAGCACAACTGTCGTGGTATGTGGCCCGGCCATTCAATACTGCACCATAATTTTCGATATGCAGTACATCAGTCAGGAATTCAGTGAACTCATAAATGCGTTTTGAAATATCCTTCACCTGGTTATGGAAGGCGGAATTATCAAACAACTTCGAATAGTAATTACGAACAAAGCCAACACAACTGGCACTAGGGCAAACGATGTAATCAGCATTGTCAAAATCTTTCAAAAATTTGGTGCAGACTTCTCTTGCATCATCCCAAAAACCGGCGTTGAATGCAGGCTGGCCACAACAGGTTTGATTCCCGTTATACAGCACATCGCAGCATGCTTTTTCCAGTACTTTAACCATGTTAAAGGCTGTTTGCGGATACAACTGATCCATAAAACATGGTATAAATATTTGCACTTTCATATCCTCTGTCCCAAGCCTTTTTTAATTATTTATTTGAATGAAAGTTCATTCAGGAAAGTGAAGTTGCTATTCAACTGGTGAAGTAAAACCCTTTTTAATGGATATCATTTTTATAGCGGTAATGGCGGCCTCCTCCCCTTTATGGCCATGAATGCCACCAATTCTTTCATCTGCCTGTTCCTGGGTATTAACGGTAAGCACGCCAAATATTGTAGGCACCGGCAGCAAAAGATTTAGCTGCAGCACTCCATCAGTAACGGCATTACAAACATATTCAAAATGAGGCGTATCACCACGGAGCACACAGCCCAGCGCTATAAAAGCATGCGGTTTGTTATCCCGGTATTTAAAGGCCTCCCAATAACTTTTTATGGTAAAAGGTATCTCAAATGCTCCGGGTACTGTCACTACCGTAAACGGTATATTGTGCTCCTTTAAAATTTTTACGCAGCCTGCTTCCAATGCATCCAGCGTAGCTGCATTCCATTCCGTTCGTATAATAACAACACAGGCATCCTTTAAAAAATGGATGCCTGTTGTTTTTAATAAATTATCCTGGTTAGCCGACATAATTCAAGTTCACTTTAAACTAAACACATTAACTACTACTCTGCCACGCCCAATCTTGCAAGATATTTATCTGCTTCATTGGCATGCCCATTCTTAGGATATTCGTCTTTGATTCTTTTAAGAAATTCAATTGCTTCTTTTGTTTTACCAGTTGCTTCTGCAAATAAAGCTCCTTTAAACAATGCTTCCGGGGTCATAAAATCATCTTTGCTGTTAACCGCAATTGCTTTTTTATAATAATCCAGCGCATCATCATTTTTCTTCAATTCAGAATATGCATCTGCCAATAAAATATAGGCAGATGTTTGTATTTGTGTTGCATTGGTAGAAAAATCTTTTAACTGCTTAACAGCGTTGTTAAAATCTTTGTTGTACAAATAACATGCACCGGCAATATATTTTGCCCTGTTACCTGCAGCAGTACTTCCGTAAGTATTCACAACCTTAAGCACTCCTGAAGAAACCGGTCCTCCACCATCTAAAACCATTTTGATAGAATCCTTATTAAATCCGCTTTGGGACATTTTACCAAACAGCCGTTCTGCAGGAAATATAAGCTCTGCTGCTTTTTCTTCATTAGGTGCTTTTACAAAATTTTTGTAAGCAAGCCATCCGCCAATAAGCAGAATCAAAGCGCTTCCCACGTAAATAATTGGTTTACTGAATTTAGCCCAAAAATCTTTTGCTCTTTCTACGGCTTCATTAACTTCTACTGGCTCTGCAACTACTTGTTTCTCCGACATTGTTATTTTATTGATTAAAATTAATTTAGTTTTTGATGTTCACTATCTTGGTAAACACCATTAATCCATTATGAAAGGATAATCCTGCTGGATGTAAACATCTTTCAGCAATTCATCATCCGCAGGCCATGGACTTTCTTCTGCAAATTTTACACTTTCTTCCACCTGTGCCCTTACACGGTCATCGATCACTTCCACATCGGCATCAGATAATTGAAATTCTTCTTTCAACACTTTCAACACGTGATCAATCGGATCTCTCTGCTTGTATTCTTCCACTTCATCTTTTGTTCTGTATTTCTGAGGATCACTCATACTGTGTCCTTTATACCTGTATGTTTTAACCTCCAGTAAAGTTGGTCCGCCTTTTTCCCTGGCCCGGTTAACTGATCTTAAAACGGCATTGTGAACATCTTCCGGACTCATACCGTCAACACTGTCACCCGGCATATCATAAGCATCTGCAATTTTATACAAATCAAGCACAGTACTTGTTCTGGCTACGGAAGTGCCCATAGCATAATGATTGTTTTCGCAAATAAATACAACAGGCAATTTCCAGAGCATAGCCATATTAAATGTCTCATGCAGCATACCCTGCCTTGCCGCACCATCTCCAAAAAAACAAAGCGCAACATTATTTGTACCACGGTATTTTTCAGCAAAAGCTAAGCCTGCACCCGTTCCAATCTGAGCTCCAACAATTCCGTGTCCGCCAAAAAAGCCAACATCAACCCCAAAAATATGCATACTGCCACCTTTCCCTTTACTACAGCCAGTTGCTTTACCATATAATTCAGCCATGGTAGATTTTGGTGTAACGCCCTTTGCTATTGCCAAAGCATGGCAACGGTAAGCTGTAATAAACTTATCATCCGGGTTTGTTGCAGTCATGCAACCTGCTGCAACAGCCTCCTGGCCTATGTATAAATGACAAAAGCCTCTAATTTTTTGCATGCCATACAATTGCCCGACTTTTTCCTCGAACTTGCGGAGCAACAGCATAAGTTCGTACCAATACAAATAAGTGTCTTTAGAAAACTTTGTAGCCAATGGTTTTATTTTTAGGCCGCAAAGATAAGGGAGAATTTGAAAATAATTAATTCAACCCGCCAAAGCAAAATATTCATTTTGGAGGGACAGATTTTGTAATGTGGCAGCCTTATTTTATCAATGGCTGTTTGCTGTTGCAAGGTCCGGAAACAATCACCTTAACCGTTTTGTTAATACGGTAAAAAAAAGGTTAGCTTTAATATCAGATCAAAAATTTTAATGGAAAAAATTTTAAAGTTAGCCGACATACAAGAGATCTGTATTATTGATGATGACGCAATGGCAATCTTTTTAGCTGAAAAAATACTGGAGTATGAGATGCCTGGTATTTCATTGAAGAGTTTTGAAAATGTTGATGATGCATTGAATTTTTTAAAAGCAAATTCACAAACCAGGCGGCTAATTTTTGTTGATCTTAATATGCCCAAAAAAGATGGCTGGTGCTTTCTGGAGGAATACCGTGGTAAACCAGATAAGGATATCATCTTTATTCTTTCCTCATCTGATAATATCAACGATAAAAATAAGGCATTGCGCTACCAACACTTAACTGCCTACCTTGAAAAGCCTCTTACAATTGAGTTGGTAGGCGATCTGAAAAACAGCTATTGATCATTTTTCCCCAGGAGAAATTTAGCTGCTTCATAACCCAGGCTTAGGCTGTCTTTAAAGTGTTTTCAATAGCTGCCCCGGAACTATTTTCCAGCATATATCTAATTTCAAAGCTGTTAATAAAATAGTTTTTATCCAAAAAAAACATACATTACGGTTGTATAAAAACTAACAGAAATCAATTTTACAAACGCATATGAAAAAAGCTTGCCTCCACTCTTTACTTAGCCTGTTGTTTATCATCTGCTGTTCTGTAGCTTTTGCACAGACAGGAAAAACTGGAAAAATCACCCCTACGTTAAACCATATTGCAGTGCATGTAGTATCACTTGAAAAAAGTACTGCATTTTATCAAAAAATAATTGGGCTCGATACCATTCCTGAACCCTTCCATGACGGAAAACATACCTGGTTCGAAATTGGTCCGCTCAGCCACCTGCATCTTATTTCTGGAGTTGAAACGGCTGTGCCTCATGACAAATTCAATCACCTTTGTTTTACTGTGCCATCAATGGCTCCGTTCATTGAAAATTTAAAAGCCAATCAAATTGAATTTGAAAGCTGGGAAGGAAAAAAGTTTGATGTTACTTTAAGAGTTGATGCCGTACACCAGCTTTATTTTAAAGATCCGGACGGTTACTGGATAGAGATAAACGATGCCCGTAAATAATTTCCGGGGCTGTTTTATTCATTTGATTTTGTCATAGCCGCCTGGCGCATTTCGGTAGCAGTATTTTTGCCCAGGTATTTTTCAATTAAAGCATGCACCCAGTATATAACCGGTGTAAGCACAATAGCAACCACAAATTTGTAAATGTAATTACCGGTGCCTGTTACCAAAACCTGGTGAAGGCTCCAGGGATCTCCCTGCCCGGTTTGAATTCTCTTGCCAATATAAAAAGCGATAAATAATACTACGAAGCTGTCTATCAATTGTGATACAATGGTGGAACCGGTTGACCGGAGCCAAATATATTTTTCTCCTGTTACTCTTTTTATACGGTGAAAAACCACCACATCTAAAACCTGCCCAATCAGGAAGGCAATAATTGACCCGATGATTATCCAGGCTCCCTGGCCAAAGATGCCCCTGAAAGCATCATTCGGTTTATCAATATTATTACCAATGGAAAAATACTCACTCGGGTGTAAACTTATAGCGCCGTTGAACATAACTAAAGCATAGCTGATTAATCCAATAGTTAAATAAGACAGGAATTTGACTCCTCTCGGCCCGTAATATTCATTGATAATATCCGTCATAATAAATACAACAGGCCACAATAATACCCCCGCTGTGAGGTGAAAACTAAAAGGGCTTCCAAACAAGTTAATATTAGCTCTCGGTACACCAATGGTATCCTCCAGTGAAAATATTTTAACACCGATAATTTCTGCGATCATCGCATTGGCAATAAAAAATCCACCAAGAATAATAAATAAAATGGTGCCCTTGTTCTTAAGTATATTATGGATCATTGGCTAATTAATAAAGAAGAAAAAAATAAATAAACTGAGCTATAAAAAAAAGTAAGTTAATTCTAATTAGCCATCTTGGAAGCGTTTGTGGTACTTTAAAAATGCGTAACGCAAGCCAGCATAACAGGAATACCAGGTTTACTACAATAGCACCGTATCCAAGTACAACGAGCGTACTTTCCAGCGGCTGCAGTTGAATTGCTCCGTCAAACGAACCTTTCTTTTTGTTGCTGTTTTCTACCCAGCGCAAAATAACTGCCAGCACAAAACACAGGTTACAAATAAAAGTAAATTTTGAAAAAAAACGCATGAGGATTTTTCGATTTTTTAATCAGAGAAGCAGATTGACGACTGACCACTAATAACTAACTGCTCTATCCTTCTACCCCGTCTTTCCGCTAAGCATCGGCACAAAAGAAAAATTTTCAAATGCCTCTTCACTAACGGTCCCGTCACTATTTTTTGTAAGCCGCAACATGCGCTGGTGCTCGCCTTCATCAACCGGTATTACCATCTTACCTCCTGCTTTTAACTGGGCAATAAGTTTAGGCGGTATTACCGGTGCAGCAGCAGTTATCAAAACTTTATCGAAGGGCGCAAATGTTGGCAAGCCTTCAAACCCATCACCATAAAAGAATTTAAGGTTGCCATGCCTTTGTTTAAAAATGTATTGCTTTGTCTTTTCGAAAAGTACTTTTTGTCTTTCAATGGTAAAAACTTTGGCTCCCATCTCCGCCAGTACAGAAGCCTGGTAAATACTGCCCGTACCTATCTCCAATATTTTTTCGTAGGGTTTTATTTGCAATAGCTGGGTTTGATATGCAACAGTATATGGCTGAGAAATAGTCTGACCTTCGCTAATGGGAAAAGCCCTGTCTTCATAGGCAATTTCATCAAAGGCACTGTCTAAAAAAAAATGCCTTGGAATGCTGCTGATAGCCTGCAACACCTGCTCATCCGTTATACCTTTCTCCCTTAATATCTCTATTAATTTTTTTCTCAGTCCCTTGTGCCTGTAGGTATCTTCGTATTTTCTCATTGCTGCCTGCAAGATAAAAAAATAGGTGCATGAAAATTTATAAAGAAGGTAATTAAATCTAAACAGGTAAAGCCTTAGCTGATCTTTAAAAGAAAGGCGTTGAAAAAATTATTAAACCAGCTTGTTTTTAAAAGCACTTTTTTAAACAGTAAAATGCCGAGCAGAGCACAGCTTACTCCTGCTAAAACATCCAGTACATAGTGATGGCTGGTGTAAACTGCCGATAACCAAATGCCTACCATTACAACAGAGAAAAATACAACCGCCACTGTGGGAACTTTTTTCTTTAATCCATAGTACAAAACAATTACGGGATAAGAAGAATGCAGCGAAGGCATTGCTGCAAATACATTGGAACTTTTGGCATAAAGGTTTTTAAAAATTGACAGCCCAGTTATATTATCGAACCTGATAAGACCTGCTGTATTGCCCGGGGTTGCCTGTATAAAATGGCTGCCGTATAACTGCATATACCATGGTGGTGCTGCCGGGTAGACATAATAAATTACAAAGCCAATAAAATTAACCAGTACAAATGTGAAAGAGAATTGCAGAAAAAGCGCTTTGCTTCTTAAAAAAAGATAAAAGGCAAAAGCCAGCGGCACCGGTATCCAGCAGAGATAAAAAAGCCCGGCCATCACATCTTTCCATGCACCTTGCCTGGTGAGCAAATATTCATTGGGTGTAAATGTTTTTCCATCTGCATTTATGCCAAAGAGACTCTTTTCAGTATCGTACAAATCCTGGATGTGGACTGTATTGATCCTGTAATTCGGAATGGCCTTCATATAATCAAATATGATCCAGTAAACTATAAATATTGAAAAGCCAATAATGAATCTGCGGCTTGAAAAATTAAAAAAGTAGCAAATGTTAAAGAACGCAATTAAAAATAACTGGTCTGTTTTAAAGCCAATTAAAATAGAAGATAAAAGCAGGTAAGCTGCTGAAAGCAATAATGCCAGGATGATATCCCGGCCTGAAAATAATCCCCGGCCTTCGTTTTTACTCATCCACATTTTTTGGACTGTTAGTAAAATCAGACTTTAGTATATTATCCCACAGGGAAGAGCTTACACCATAACCTTTGGTTGGATCGTGATAATGATGCAGCATATGATGCTGTTTAATCCGCTTCATTATGCCCGACTTAAAATTGTAATGGTGCATTGCATAATGGAGCATATCGTAAATAAGATAGCCCAATAAAAAGCCTGGAAAAAATGCAAACAACTGATTCTGTTTAAAGAACAATGAAAACAACAGGTAGAACCCTGTAGCCAATGGAATGCTGGCAGACAGCGGCATCACAAGCCGCTTCTTATCTTTTGGATAATCGTGGTGTACGCCATGAAATATAAAATGTATGCGTTTACCAAACTCCGATGTGGGATAATAATGAAAAACAAATCTGTGCATTACATACTCTGTAGCAGTCCACACTGCCAGGCCAATAATAAAAAATAAGAGAAACGCAGGCAGACCAATTGCATGCATAAAAGCCTCCGCACTAAATATTATAATAGCCGGTACAAAAATAAACAGTGGCACAGAGTAATGCACCTTGGATAAAGATTCCAAAAAGCCACTCTTAAACATCCGGATACTTTCCTCGCTGTTGGATACAAAATTCTTTTTCATTTCAATAATATTTTATAGTTCCGTCAGATCTTTATCTGTTCTTTTATCACTTGTCCTGTACCAGGATCTGATCCTGAAATTTCAACGTATTCAATATTGGGCGACCAAAACGAACCACCCGCTTTTATTTTCAAATATATTTTAAGAAGCAGTCCCATTTTTTTATCAATGGTGGAATAAACATGGTATTTCCCATCTGCCCCGGCCTGTAAATACATTTTGTATTTCTTATAAGAAACAAAGGTAAGTTCATATTGGTTTTCTGTAAGCTTCTTTGACCTGATGCCATAGGCAAACTTTCGCTGAATATAACTCAGGTCCTGTTTCTGTCCCTGTTCCTGGTAGCGTATCCAAAAAACATGAACTGGTTCTTCAGGATCAGGCTTGCCATTTTTTAAATTCACCTCATACATTATTGTATTGGTATTAGGCGTACGCTGCAGGTAAAACAATTGGTTGTCATTACTAACAGGTACAGGAAAATTAGCTGGCTGGGCAATTAATAAACCTGGTAATAGCATTGAAAATAGCATTACAATAAATAGAGCCTTTCTGCAAAACATAAAATAACATTTTTCTACCTGCCTGCTAATGCTTTTTTGGCGTGGGCCAATCTTTTAAGGGCAGTTATGTTGGTAAGTATTGACATGATCGTCAATGGTATGGTAAAAATAGAAATGGTTTCAAAAATGTGAAAAGAAAACATGGGTACAAATAATTTATAATTGCCCCCAATGTAGTGGCCTGCAATGCCGCAGGCCATTGCCGAAAGCCCGGTCAATACTACCCTTTCCGGCCTTTGCATTACACCTCCCTTGTTTTCAATGCCAAGTCCCTCACTCCTCGCCCTTGTGTAACTCACCATCATGGATCCCATCATGGCAACAAAAGCAAATAAAGAACTAAAGAAATAATGGTGTGAAATAAGGTAATAACAAATGCCGAGGAACATGATTAATTCGCTGTACCTGTCCAGCACAGAATCGAAAAGAGCGCCGAATGTTGAGCTCATGTTGCCCAGTCTTGCCACCTGGCCGTCGAGCATATCAAATAAGCCTGCAAAAAGAATTAAAGCCCCGGCCCAACCTACATAAGACAAATCTCCCCTGTTACCCTGCTCTGCTCCTTTAATGAAAATTATTGCAACACCAATGTTTAGCACCAACCCGGTTATTGTAACCAGGTTTGGTGTAAAACCTATTTTGATCATCCCTTTTACCAACGGGTTAATGACAAAATAGATTCCCTGCTGCAGCTTATTTCTCAACATCATTTTTTGTTTAAAATTCAAATTTAAATTTGAACCTGATGCCCCAGGATGTTACATACGGGTTATCCAGGTAAGTAAGTCTTTTTACAAGATCTACTCTTACAAGTTTAAAAATATTACCAACACCAACACTCGCCTCTATGTAAGGTTTGTTATTAAGCGTAAAAGTAGAAGTATTGCCTGTTGCCGGGTCCGTTGGAAATTTAACCTGGTTTGCATTTTTGGCCGGGTTATTTTCATCCCTTATACCTCCGTACAACACTTTAAAACTTGCCACCTCTCTTAATTTTAACCGGCGAAGCAAAGGTACTTTGTTAAGAAAAAATCCGTTGAAATGAACATCAAAATTTGCTGAAGCATAGTGATCGCTCACAAACTCCAAAAAATTCATAAGGTTATAAGAGTTAAGCTGGTAGCCATAAGTTTGGTTTGCCCTGTGCGCTGTGAGCAAAGGAAATGGCAGGTTGCCAAAAATATATCCACCTTCAAGTGTAACATCTGTATAACCTAATTGTGATTGGTAAAATCTTTTTTCAGCATACAAGTTCACGTTTTGAAAATTGTATTGTCCGCCAAAAAGCCCTTTTACGCCGGTTATATATCTCAACCGGAAAATTGGATACTTATTTATAATCGGGATGCGGTAAACCTTGTCCTGGTAAAATTGCTCATTGGGAGCCCACCTTATTTCCGCAGAAAGTTCAGATGTTGTGATATCATGAATCAGTTCATTAGAAGTTCCCGGCTTTACATATAAAATAGAACCGGCAGGAGTTTGTTTCCAGTACTTATAGCCAAAAGAATAGGAGATGTTTTTTGCTACTTCCCTCATTTGTTCAAGCTTGAAAACATTGTTGTATAACCACTTGTCGTTTTTACCTCTTTTAAAAGAAAGCAAAAAATTATCTTCTTGTACAAACTGCAACTCCTGCCCAGGAATTTTCATGTCGTACTGGTAGCTTGCTTTTAAATAATTTAGCGGAAAAGAATACACCGACTTGTGGTTAAAAGAGTAAGTGCCTGACACCAAATATTTGTACTGTTTGTCTTTAAAGCCGTAGGCAATATAATTCTCAAGGTAGATATTCTGATTAAATTTAGGAGTTGTTCTGCCGCCCGCCCTAAGCCGGAAGCCTTCCACCGGATTAAAGCTGTAAAAAGTATTGGTGTTACCAAACTCGTATTTATTCAGCACAACATAACCGGAGAAAAGGAGCAGTGCAACGGTGCTAAAGGTTTTAAAAGATTTTGTATTTCTGAGGCTGTCTACATTTGAATAAGTTTTTGATTCCGTTTTAGACAATTGCATATGCCTGTTTTGAAGCCAAAAACTGTCTGCCCGTTCAACAGCACCGGGTACATAAACTTCCTGTTTGCCGCTATAAATGCTGTCCGGCGCAGGAGTGTTGAACAGCATGTTTTTGTAAGAGACCACCCTTTCACCAATTACCCCGCCTGAAGAACTGTTAACTACTACGAACTCTGTGACCATATCACTTTTAACAACATGGTATCTTTTATCAGGACCTTTTTCAAAATCCTGGCTTATTTTCAGTTCTCTTGTCCAGTTTAGATTGGCTTTTTTGCTGATAGTAAGATCTATTTTCTGGATGCCATAATTACCATCAAGTGTTATGTACATCGTACCTCTGAAAAGCAGGTCATTGGGATTTTTGGGAGTAAAATTTAACCGGATGAGTTTCGTGCTGTCAACTTCCAGTGTATCAATAATGTAATACCGGTAAAAGGCTGGTGCTATGTTGGCAATAGGACTAAGAAACTGGTTATTTAGCAGGAAAATATTGTTGTCGTATATATTTATATCCTGGTACAGGTTGTTGATGTAGGTACTGATGCCGTTATTATCAAACAGGTCTCCGTAATTCACTTTCTTCTCCGCCAGTATCCTGGTTTTCTCCTCCTGTGGATTTTTTCTCAGGTATTTTTCCGACAATTTTTCTTCCAGGTAAAATGACAAAGCAGACCGACCCTGAAGCAGGGTTGTGTCTATATTTTCCATCATGAATTTATAACTCCTGAAAAGTTTGTTCTTTGCAAGCTTTTCAGGATCATTCGCCAGCGATAACCCAAGTTTTTCGTACTGCTCAAACTGCACATAATCGTAAGAAGTGATTTGATTTTTTTCTTTGTTATCAATCACCTGGTCAATGAGTTCTACAGCCGGGTTGTTCCTGTTCCTGTATCTGCCACGCCCCCTTTTTACAACCACTTCTTTAAGGGAAGAGTTCATTTCTAAAAAGATATCAAGGTTTTGCAAAACGCCGGGTGCTATTGCTTTACTTGCACTTAAATAACCCACATATGAAAATACCAGCGTGGTGTACTTATTATTATTGGTCTCTATAGAATAGCTGCCATCTTCACCTGTAGAAACTCCTTTTCCATTTTTGAAAACAACAGATACAAAAGGCATGGCACGTTTTGTAATGGCATCCCTTACAAAACCTTTCACCACCGTTTGTGCCTGCAAAAGAAAAATATTACAGCATGTTGTAAACAGCAGCAATAAGCTTCTCTTTACAATATTTCCAGTCATTTTATTCATTCATTATTTTTAAACACATACTTTTTCTGCAAAGGATAGTTATAAGCAACAGCTACAGTAATAGAAGTAATCAGCTTAGCAATTATATAATTTAACCCTGAACTAATCAGTAAATAAACACCTGCCGAATTTAATAAAAGGTTACCCAGCCATGTTGGCAAATACCTTTTCACCTGCAAATGCACAGGCATGTTCCTTGTATTAAATGCCCAATACCTGCAAACAATAAAATTAATTATGCCTCCAATAACTGTTCCTGTAATGCTTGCAGCAACTACAGGTACTTTAAAAACCTGGTGCAGCGTTACTGAAGATGTAAAATCACAAAAACTTGCAATTAAAGAAGCCGTATTTGCTTTCAAAAACACCTTCATAACCTAATTTAATTATTCCAGTAACTTTAAATAATTAATACCCTGCAAAACCACCAATGAGTATAAACCCGCCGCTACATCATCCGCCATTACACCCAATCCTTTCGGCAAATCTTCCAGCTTTCTTATTCCAAAAGGTTTTAAAATATCGAACAATCTAAACAGGAAAAGTGCCGTGAGCAAAAACTTTATGTTGTGCGGCACATACAATAAAGCAATGGCCATACCTGCAACTTCATCTATAACTACCCTGCTGCTGTCTTTACCCCAAATAGCATCCACCTTTTGTGAACTGAGTGTACCTGCTGCACAAACCAGCAATGTGGTAATTACCTGCCGGTATTGTTGCACAAAACTGGCGGGCAGCATATACCAAACTATACAATAAGCAACAGCAGCCACGGTTCCCCCGCCTTTTTTAATAAAACCAATTCCAAAAACGGATGCTATTGCAATGTGTAATTTCATTACATTGATTCTACCAGTTCCTGGTAATAATCCAGGCCAAGATGAGTAATTAAATCTTCTCCCATCATGTGCCGGAGGGTATTCTGGAGCTTGATCAACTGCTTAAATATATCATGCTCCGGTGCCAGTTCCGGTAATGTTTGGGGCGATTTAAAATAAAATGATAACCATTCCTGTATGCCACTCATGCCTGCTCTTTTTGCAAGGTCAAGAAACAAAGCAAGATCAAGCACAATCGGCGCAGCCAGTATTGAATCCCTGCACAGGAAATTTATTTTTATCTGCATTGAGTAACCAAGCCAGCCGAAAATATCAATATTGTCCCAGCTTTCTTTATTATCGCCATGCGGCGGATAATAATTGATCCTTACTTTATGATAGAGTTCGCCATATAGCTGCGGATTCAATTCCGGTTTAAAAATTTCATCAAGCACACTTAGTTTAGAAACCTCTTTTGTTTTAAAGTTTTCCGGGTTATCCAAAACATAACCATCCCGGTTGCCGAGAATATTGGTAGAGAACCAGCCTCTTACACCCAATGCCCTTGCATGCAGGCCCGGTGCCAGTATTGTCTTCATCAGGGTTTGCCCTGTTTTAAAATCTTTACCACCAATTGGAGTTTCAGTTTCTCTTGCCAATTCTGTTAATGCAGGAATATCGCAGGTAAGGTTAGGTGCTCCGTTTGCGAAAGGAACGCCAATTTTAAGTGCTGCATAAGCATAAATCATACTCGGTGCTATGCGGTCATCGTTATCCCGGAGTGCCTGTTCAAAGCTGTAAATATTGCTATGCACCTCAGATTGTTCTATGTATTTCTCTGTACTGCCGCACCATACAATTACAACCCTCTCCAAATCGTTTATAGCTTTAAAATTTTCGATATCATCAATAACCGCCATTGCCAGATCGTACTTGGTAGCTGCCTTCTTTACATTTACACCATCAAGGTTAGCAACGTAAGATCTGTCGAATACTGCCTTCATCGGCTTAATTGCTTCAAGCTCAGATTTAATTGACTGAAGCAATGGCAGTTCCAGCACTTTAGCATTCAGAGCTGCTTCATAAACATTGTCTTCGTAAATGTCCCATCCTCCAAATACAATATCATTCAGCTGCGCCAGTGGTACAAACTCATTGATGGATGGGTTACGGTTTTCTGTTCTTTTACCAACACGTATATTACCCATCTGGGTTAAAGAGCCTATTGGTTGAGCAATCCCTTTTTTTACTGCCTCGACACCTGCGATAAAAGTTGTAGCAACTGCGCCGAGGCCCGGTATCAAAATACCTAATTTACCATGGGCAGGCATGACTGTTTTGTTCATAAATTTTGTTTTTAGTTTTAAATCAGCTTAAAGCCATTTGTTTTCACGATACCATTTTATAGTATCTTTTAAACCTGATTCAAGATCGTATATGGGTAAAAAATTTAATTCCTCTTTAGCTTTTGAAATATCGCAGATCCAATTTTCTGCCATTAGTTCCTGTAATTTTTCCCGGTTTACAGGCGGAACTTTATTGAGCATTTTGTGCCCGGTTTCCACAAAGAACAATATTATTTTTACAAGCCCAACCGGCAAATGCAATTGAATTGTTTTTTTGCTGAGAATTGATTTTACTATTGAAGCAAAATCGTACCGGCTATAGGTTTTGCCATCAGAGATATTGTAGATTCCATTTTTATTATCTGCAAACAATGCATTTACTGCCAATACCCCAACATCTTTTCCATGAACAAAACTTAATTTTTGCTGCTTCTTCCCTATGTATAATTCCAGCCCTTTACTTACCTGGCTGGCAATTATAAATATGTCTTTTTCCCTTGGGCCGTAAATAGCTGTTGGCCGCAGAATTGTTACCGGAAGATTTTGCTTTAGAATATTTTTTTCTGCGTCAAGCTTACTTTTTCCGTAGGCCGTAACAGGGGCTGTAACAGTATTTTCATCAATGCATTGCCGGGACATTTTTACTGGTCCAACTGCTGCAAGACTACTTATAAAGACAAACCGCTTTACACATTCGCTGTTTTGTGCAGCTGCCAGCGCCAGATTGGTGGAATAGACATTATTAATTAAATCGTACTCTTCAAGCGTATTTGCTTTGGTGATTCCCGCAGCATGTATAATATAACTGAAATTTCCCTTATCGATCAAACTGCTCATTTCTGAAACACTTTGATAGTTGAGCTGTATAAATTTTACAGACAAGCTCTCCAGGTGTTTCAGGTTGCTGCTGTTTCTCACAGCCGCAAACACTTCCAGCCCGGCATCAAGGGCGGCATTAATAATATGAAACCCTAAAAAACCGCTTGCACCGGTAATTAATACTTTTTCTTTCATATTGCTTTTTCATAGATCCGGTAGCGTTTGTAAACAGCAGCATTCAGTTTATGCAGCCCATTGTTCATAAGTTCATTATGTTCCAAAATCCATGATGCTTCTCCTCCTTTTATATTCTTCTGCATTGCTTTTTCTATGATAGAAGCATAAAAGCAGGCTTCAATTCCTTTTTTTCTGTAACCTTCAATAACTCCAAGCGCCAGTACTCTTACATAGTTGATCTTTTTCAAACCCAGCAGTAGTTTAAAAATTCCTGTCGGAAAAAGGCGGCCACGTTTAATGGTTTTCAATATCTGGTTAATATCCGGTATTGCCAGTGCAAATCCTATTACCTTTCCGTTATGTTCTGCTAAAGAACAAAAATCCTTATCCAGTATCATTTTCAGGTCCTTGGCCAGGTACCTGAATTCATTCTCTGTCATAGGAACAAAGCCAGTGTTGGCTTCCCAGGCTTCATTATAAATTACCAGTATCTTGTCAACTTCTGCTTTAAAATCTTTCAAATTAATCGGGCGGATGGTAATTCCCTGCACCTCTAACCTCCGCAGCAACAGTTGTTTCAGCTCAATAGTACGTTTACTGGTGGTAGCCGTTGGGAGATTATAAGCAAGCAGATCATCTTTTTTCTGCAGGCCGTAACCTTCCAGCAAAGCCGCATAGTACGGTTTGTTATAGGTCATCATAGCCACAGGCGGCATATCAAAACCTTCAACCAGTAATCCACAAGGTTCGTTGGTAGACGGACTTACTGGACCAATCATGGTTGTAAGCCCTTTTTCCAGTAACCATTTTTTTGCTTCATCCAGCAATGCATTTGAAACAGTTACGTCATTTACAAGGTCATAAAAACCAAAAAAGCCATCTGTTTTATGCTTAAAGCTGTTATGATTATTATTGATTATCGCCGCAATTCTTCCTTTTAACTGGTCGCCATCATAAGCCAAAAAGCACTGCAGGCTTGAATGTTCGTGAAAAGGGTGCTTGCCCGGGGTTAAAAGATCCCGCTGGGCGATATGCAGTTCAGGCACATAATTATTATCACCTTCATACAATGAGTGCGGATAATCAATAAAAGCGGCTAAATCTTTTTTAGAACTAACCTTCTTTATCTGTATCATGCTTTTACAGTATTTAACTGGGGTATTTTAAGTTTATAAGCAACTTTCTTCAACTTTTCTACAGCAAAATCTATCTGCTTAAATGAATGTGTTGCCATCAGGGAGAAACGTATCATGGATGATTCGCTGCTTACTGCTGGTGAAACTACGGGGTTAACAAAAACGCCTTCGTCCATCAGCATTTTAGCCATCAGGAAAGTTTTTTCATTATCTCTTACATATATAGGAATGATGGGAGATTCTGTAGGACCAACATCAAATCCGGCATCCTTAAATTTCTCAAGCGTATAGTTGGTATTCTGCCACAATTTTTCAATTCTTTCAGGCTCATTCTTTAATACTTCCAAAGCTGCCAAAGCACTTGCTGCTGCCGCAGGAGAAATACTTGCACTAAACATTAATGAACGGGCGTGATGTTTCAGGTATTCAATAACAGGTTTATCTGCCGCAATAAATCCGCCGATAGAAGCTAAAGATTTACTGAAAGTACCCATTATAAGATCCACTTTATGAGTGATATTGTAATGTGCAGCAGTACCCTGCCCTGCCGGACCGAAAACACCCAAAGAGTGAGCATCATCTACAAAAAGCGTGGCATTGTATTTTTTTGCAAGTGTGGCTATCTCGTCTAATTTGGCAACATCGCCTTCCATGCTAAACACACCATCTGTTGCAATTAATTTGAAAGCTTCATAGGGAGCATTCGCTAATAATTTTTCAAGATGAGCCATATCTGAGTGACCATACTTGTACATTTTTGCAAAAGCCAAACGGGCTCCGTCAATTATACATGCATGATTCCACTCATCTAAAAATAAATAATCGTTACGGCCAGCCAAGGCAGAGATTACACCAAGGTTTACCTGGTAACCTGTACTAAAAACCAGGGCGGCTTCTTTACCAACAAACTGCGCCAGCGCTTCTTCTAATTCTATATGCAGATCCAATGTTCCATTTAAAAACCTGGAACCAGCGCAACCACTTCCGTATTTATCAATAGCCTTTTTTGCAGCATCTTTTACATCCTTATGATTGGTTAGTCCAAGATAGCTGTTAGAACCAAACATCAATATACGTTTTGAACCAATAATTACTTCTGTATCCTGGTCCGATTGTAATGGCCTGAAAAACGGATAAATATCCGCCGCTTTCAAAAGATCTACAGTTTTAAATGCATCAATTTTTTTCTTTAGTGCGCTGTTGGTCATCTTTAAGATTTATGAATTTGATAAATAAAATTAAATTTAAACTAAAGTTATCAAATTGTTACTGTTACTTAATTTGTTAATTGTTATCGTATTGCAATGGATTTATTATTTACACTTTCTATGTACGGCACGTAAAACTTTAATGCATGTATCAACCTCTTCTTCGTCAATTCCGTCCTTTAGAACCAAATCCTGCCGAAGGAATATTTTATGCATTTTTTCTATAATCGCTTTCCCGCTTTCGGTGATTTCAAGTACATTTTTTCTTCTGTCCCCAACTACTCTTAGCCGCTTTACAAAACCTTTTTCCTCTAAAATATCAAGCGACCTTAGTACCGCTGATTTATTTTTATCCATTATTTCTGCAACATCCTGCTGAATCATTTCCTTTTCGCCGTTCCTGGAAATAAAGTACAACACCCCCATTTGCTCAAAGGTGATTTCTTTAGTGATACCAGCAAAAATTAAATTAATAGTTTTAAGTAACAGCTTCCCTGTATGCATAATCTTAAAGCCTAATGTATCTGGGAGTTCCTTACAGGTCATATATCAATAGTTGCGTAGTTAACTGTTGCAAAAATAACCTTATTTAGTATAAAACAAAAAATTAATCAAAAAATAATTTGTATTTATTCCAATTTTAATATTTGTGGCACGGCAAAAATGAAAACAGAAAAGAAGACAATCAGACAGGATAAATTTGGGCCTATGGACTAAAACAAAAAAAGGCCGCCTTGCAGCAGCCTTGCTAAAAATTCAAATTCAAACTATTTTAGTTTAGACAATGCTTCCCTGATCCTCGCCCAGGCCCTTTCAATATTGGGCATACTGTTCGCAAAAGAAAAGCGCACACAATTTGGTTCACCAAAAGCTTCTCCCATCACAGATGAAACGTGGGCCGTATTCAGCAGGTACATGGAGAAGTCAGCAGAATTGGTGATTACATTATCACCATCCTTTTTGCCGAAATAATAAGACACATCTGGAAAAATGTAAAATGCACCTTCCGGCTCAAAACATTTAAACCCGGGAATATCTTTAATTAATTCAAGTACAGCTTTGCGGCGGCGGGTAAACTCCTCAGCCATTTCCATAGAAGGTTTCAAATCTGTTGTAAGGGCAACCACTGCAGCTTTTTGAGCAATGGAACAAGTGGCGCTTGTAAATTGCCCCTGTAATTTTTCGCAGGCCTTTGCAACAGTTGTGTTTGCTGCAATGTAGCCAAGGCGCCAGCCGGTCATCGCAAAACCTTTACTAAGGCCATTCACCAAAATAATCCGCTCTTTAAGGTCATCAAACTGGGCAATACTTTCATGTTTGCCTACAAAATTGATGTACTCATAAATTTCATCTGCTATAATATATATGTCCGGATATTTTCTAAATACTTCGGCCAGGCCTTCCAGCTCTGCTTTGCTGTAAACTGAACCTGAAGGGTTACAAGGTGAAGAAAACATAAACACCCTCGTATTCGGTGTTATAGCTGCTTCCAGTTCGGCTGGCGTTATTTTAAAACCACTTTCCAGCGCAGACCTGATCTCAACCACTTTTGCACCGGCAATTTTTACCAGCTCAGAGTAAGTAACCCAATAAGGAGTAGGGATAATTACCTCATCACCCTTTTCAGCCAATGCTAAAAGTGTATTAGCCAAACTTTGCTTAGCCCCGGTTGATACCACAATATTTTCCGGCTTATAATCCAGGTTGTTGTCCCTTTTCAATTTTGTACAAACAGCTTCTCTTAAATCTGCAAAACCAGCTACTGGTGTATAATGACTCCAGTTATCATGAATTGCCTTAACCGCAGCATCCTTTATGTGCTGAGGTGTGTCAAAATCTGGTTCCCCTAAACTAAGGTCAATTACATCAACACCTTTAGCCCTTAACTCCCTGCCCAATTTGGCCATTTTCAATGTTTCCGGTTCAGCAAAACGATCTAATAAACTTGATAACTGCATGGTTTAATTTTTGAAGTGCGAAACTACAGGAAATAAATATTTTCCCGTTTGAAAAATTAAAGAAAATCCACTGTTGCTGAAGATTATTTACACAGCCGGAACATTCATTGAAAATTATTCTGCTATGGTATAAAGCCAGTTCAATGCTTGCCCGGAGTTTGGCAATTTAACTTGCCGCAACATTCCTAAACAAAATCTTGTTATTGTTGCAACATGATAGTAAGCTTAACCATCATCAGGTACCGGAAAAGATTTATTCCGTTTGCAATACTGGCCATGGCAGTACACCATATCCCGTTGTGGCTTAACAGGAAGATCAGTTTTTACAAATTACTGGGCTGTGGCAGAAACGGCACATTCGATAAAAATCCTGACTGGCAGCAATGGGGCATACTTACTGCAACAACAGAAGAGCCTGCCATTAGCACGGGGAATGCATCAGACCTTACAGGCATTTTATATGGCCGCTTTATCAGCTACTGGTTTAAATTTTTTAACGCCGAAACCTGGACGATTTTGCTGGAGCCAATTGAAGGCCATGGTAAATGGGATGGAAAAGAAGCGTTTGGTAAATACGAAAAGCAAAGCAGTTACACCGGTCCGGTAGCGGTACTTACCAGGGCCACCATCCGGCTGAGCAAACTTGCTGACTTCTGGAAAAACGTAGGCAGTGTTGCTGTCCAGATGAATGGCGCAGCAGGGTTTGTAACATCAGTGGGTATTGGTGAAATGCCATTTATAAAGCAGGCAACCTTCAGCATCTGGCAAAGCAAAGATGCCATGAAGGCATTTGCTTACCAGATGAGGGAGCACCAGGAAGTAATAAAAAAGACGAGGAAAGAAAACTGGTACAGTGAAGATATGTTCACCCGTTTTAAACCATTGCATTCCCATGGCACCATCCGTGGCGTAAACCCTTTGCAGGGAATGTTATAGATTTGCTGTTTTAATTTGGCTTTAAGCCCCCGCTCACCAGCTTTTTGATGCTGCCCGATAAACAACATGCATGAAAAATATTAAACTGATAGAAGTACCCAGCGAAATTGGTGCAGGTACCCGTGGTGCCAGCCTTGGCGTGGATGCTATAAAAATTGCGGCTCTCGATTTTATGAGCAATTTCTTTGTTCATTTTCCTTCTGAAAAAATTGAGGTAGAAAACAATTTACTGTTTGAACCAATACAGTCTCCTTATGCTAAACGAATAGCCGGTATGGTTTCCCTGTATGAAAGGGTGAGTAAATCTGTGAGTGATTCAATTAAAGGAAATTTTTTTCCAGTTGTATTAAGCGGCGACCACAGCACAGCCGGTGGCACTATTGCAGGTATTAAAATGGCAAAGCCAAAAAGTAAACTGGGCGCCATTTGGATTGATGCTCATGCAGATCTTCACACACCTTACACCACGCCAACCGGCAACATGCATGGTATGTGCCTTGCCACTGCAATAGGTGAAGACAATGAAGCCTGCAAAGCGCATGACCTTGATGACAAAACAGCCAAACTTTGGGAGCAGTTAAAAAATATTGGCAAGATCTTTCCAAAAGTATTGCCGGAAGACATTGTATTTATTTCGCTGAGAGATTATGAGGCAGAAGAAAAAGCGCTGATTGAAAAATATGGTATTAAGGTTATTACCACCAACGAAGTAAGACGTAACGGCGCAGAAAGTGTAAGCCGGAAAGTGATACGCTATCTCTCCGACTGCACCGATATTTATGTAAGTTTTGATGTGGACAGTCTTGACTCCTCTATTTCAAAAGGTACAGGCACCCCGGTTAGCAACGGTTTAAGGGAAAGAGAAGCCGAAGATTTGATCAGCAAGTTTATGCAGAACAGGAAAATCTGCTGCTTTGAAATTACCGAAGTAAACCCCACCCTCGACAAAGAAAACCTGATGGCAGAGATTGCTTTTAATATTTTACAGCGGAGTGTGAATGTGCTGATGATGAATTAATGGGATATTCTGTTTAGCAGGTTCTTTACCGGCGGGGTTTTCGCCACGTTAACCACAATTAAAAAAAATCAGCAGCGAAACCCCGGCGTGTAAAAGATATAACAACATAAGGCTGCCAGCATTTCAATATTTTTCTCCCTCACTGGTGTCTCACCGACAAGCATCTTGCAGTATGAAGCTGCAAATAAATGTGATTTAACCCAGATTTTGCAGTTGAGATCGTTATGAGGGTTTCAAATACAAGACAGATAAGTGTTTCGGGTTATTTTTTGGCTGAAGAAATAGTGATCTATTTTGAAGTCAAAAAATGTTCTGAAATACTTAACTGTGCAGTAGTTGGAAGCCGCAATTGATTTTCGACTGCAAAATCTGGGTTTAACGTATGCCTTGTTCGGTTAGAACAGGGGCCAAAGCTGCAAAATTTAAAAAATACTCCTATTTTTTGTGGATATGTTTTACCTCTTTTACAAAGTGATTTGAAAATGTTATACTTTTTTTGTTATTTTTTAAAAATAACGGTAAAAAAATAATAGGCAGTGTTATACTTTTTTTGTTATAAAAAATTTATAACAAAAAAAGTATAACAAAATTACCGCACCCACGAGGGCGAAAAAATGGAGATATAACTTTGTGTGTAATCTGTCTTTAGAAGTGCATTATAGTTGCGCAGGTCTGCCGATACCTGCGACAGTGTGAGAAGCCGGGCTGGAGACCGTCCGGCACTTTTTAGAGTACAGATATTCTCCGGATGTATTTTAACCCAGATTTTGCAGTTGAAATCGTTAAGAGGGTTTCAAATACAATATTGATAAGTGTTTCAGGTTATTTTTTGGCTGAGGAAATAGTGAACTATTTTGAAATCAAAAAATATTCTTAAATGCTTAGCTGTGAAGTAGTTGGAAGCCGCAATAGATTTTCAACTGCAAAATCTGGGTTTAAGAACAAAATGCAAAAGAGTTTGGGTTGCTAACACATTTTCAGGGGCATATTTTCAATAGTCGAACTTTTAAAAATTTAAGTCTTCTGATTCGCCATTAAGTTTTCGCCCGAGCATAATACCTTCTTTGTATAAATTCCTGATGTGATTTCCAGCTCTATGGTGGTCTGTTTCATTTGGAAAAGCAATGTTCATCTGGATATTCATCATGTACTGTTCCCATGCTTCGGGTAAGGCTTCTGCAATTTTCCTGCAGGCATATTTTGCGGCTGTTTTTTTGATAGCTTCTGCCCAGTTTAACCCTGCCTCCATAATTACCGGCTCCCCTGCAGTGTATAAGGTATTCAGGGAAGTTTCCAGATCTTCCCTTATATCATTGTTATCAGCATTCCATTCAAATGCCTCGTATTGCTGCTGAACTTCTTTAGTTTCAAAAGTTTTTACAAACCAGTCTCTTTGTTTTTTATCATAATAAAATAAAAATTCCGGCCCCGCAACAGGAACCGGCAAAGGGTTACTGTTCTCATTTTTCTTCCGGTTATATTCCCTGCCAAGATCCATATAAAACTCTTCTTTTTCACCCCTGATGTTTGGCAGATTCATGTAAGACCCCGTGCCCCGCCTGCTGTTATAAAAGTGGTACCATTCAGGAAAATCCCTGTTGTTATTGTCAGTTTTATACGCCTCTGTTATTTCATCATAATCCTGCCAGTTCTCACTAAATAAATCCTCCTCCTCACCGTTGCCTGAAGTAAGCAGGAACTCACTATAAAGAGCGATATCACCCGCTGTTAACGGTTCCAGGAACGGGCAATTCAATACATCTTTTTCCCATACCTGGAAGTCGTAGCAAAGGGCAACACCATCAATTTCTATTTTTTCGGCACGCCATAAACATTGCATGTCAAACATTTTTTTCTGCAGTATGTATTTTAAATGTTCTGATGCCCTGCTTACCCATTTAATAGACTCATCCTCCCGTTGGGCTGCATACATATCTCCATATTGTAACCACATGCTTTTATAAGTTGTAAATGAGTCAATAAAACTTGTAACGGAAGCTTCAGGAAATTTTTTCAGATACTCCTGCATGGCAGTATTTCCGGAAAGCTCCTTTTTTAATTCTTCGGTTGTTTTCTTATTTTTTTCCATTTTATTTTATGATTGAAATTTTAAAATCAATTTTAATAAAGGTAAAAAAAACTGTCATAAAATATTGGGCTGCCGCCATATGCATTTCAAATTAGCTATGCAGTGTGGCTGCAAACAAAGATGTTCATATACCCAACTTCTCACCTCACCCCCCAACCTCCCGACTTGTCGGGACAGGCTCTCTGCAAAAGAGAGGGGAGCTTAATTCCGAAAATTATTTGTCACATTTCGGCTGACATTCACAGAGTTAGTAATGGTGTATATAAATGACGCAGTGCCCGGTGGCTAGCGAATACACCAACAAGGGCCCTGCTTCTGCCCTGCTGCTGCTTGTTACTATACTAATATAATAAAAACAGCTTGCACAAATTCATTGATTTAGTGGAGTTATGCCTTACAGAGGTCGCCGGCCAGCTGCCATTGTATAAACTGGTTGTACGGAAAGTTTTTATTGAACGCACCAATCACCCAATCCCGGTACTTGCTCACATCCCTAACCGCATCCACCGTGTAGCGGTGTGAATCTGCAAAGCGAGCCAGGTCAAGCCAGTCCACCGCCATTTTTTCGCCATAGTGCGGCGACTGCAATAAGCGGTCAACCTGCTTTTCGTATGCATTGGCCGGGGCATCGTTTATAAAAGCATCCAGCTCTTCTGTAGTGGGTGGCAGGCCGGTTAAATCCAGCGACAGCCGCCGCAGCAACACTGCTTTATCCGCCTGCAGCGAAGGTTTCATTTTCTCCTGCTCCAGTTTTTGCACCACAAAATTGTCGATGGGGTTAATGGCCCAGGCCTTACCTGATGCAGGAACGGTTTGTTTTTCCGGCGCCACAAAAGCCCAGTGCGGTTTGTATTTGGCGCCCTGTTCAATCCACTTGATCAGGATGGCTTTTTCGTTGGCCGATAACGTGAGGTGCGATTTCAACGAAGGCATTTTGTACTCCGGGTCTGCACTCACAATGCGGTGGTACAACTCACTGCCCTGCAGGCTGCCCGGGTCAATGGCCACCTTACCGGGGCTCTCCGGCAATGCGGCGTAAGCGAAGGTATCAATGTCAAGCCGCAGCCCGGCCTTTTGTTTGGCCTTATCCGGCCCGTGACAGCTGAAGCATTTATCACTCAGTACCGGTTTTACA
This sequence comes from Ferruginibacter sp., assembly GCA_965247025.1. GTDB lineage: Bacteria > Bacteroidota > Bacteroidia > Chitinophagales > Chitinophagaceae > Ferruginibacter. Next base: position 1,083,351 of record OZ252000.1, read on the forward strand.
TGCAGGTTGTAATCTATTTTATCGGGCAGCTCTTTGTACGCCGCCGCCACATCATCCGGCAAATCCGGCGAGCAGGACAGCAGCCACACCGGCACCATCAGCAAGAGCAACCAAGGCTTATTAAAACAACGCATTCGTCAATAAATTAAGCAGGAAAATTTAGCTGGTCTAAGTTAAGGAGTAAATTCTATAAAGCTCTTTGCGTTGAAGTTTTGAAATACATTTTTGGGCCGGGCTGAGGAAGCTTTGTGAAGCTGCGGTGGCTGTTTGCGTCTTAGTTATTTGAGGCTGTCAGCAGACAAGCATTGATGAGCATTGGTACCGGCTATTCGTTCCAAGTCCGGCACAGAAGCCGCAGCACAAATCCTCACCGGGCTTTCCTCTCCTATCCGGCATCCATTGGGCAGAAGAGGTTTGTTGGGCTTTTATCACAATATCACTATAAAACGTCCGTTGCCGGCCATATCTCTCCATGAGCTTTAGGCAAGGCCTGAGGATGTGGCGTTGTAAAAACGATTTGTTGATTTCGATTATGCTCGGCAGTACGCAATCCTTACTAAAGCACCGGCTTGGGAGGAGACGTCGCTGGTAGGGGGAAAATAGTAAGCAATTTTGTTATTGTCTTAATAATACTACTGTGCCTTTCTTAATTTTCACAAAGCCATTTCTTTGTTTAAAGCTGCACAGCCATATAAACGTACCTGTACCCTGAGGTCTTCCATTGAAAGTACCATCCCATCCGGCATTGGATTGGTTAGTACTAAAGACAATTTGACCGTATCTGTTATAAACTGAGAAAACATATTCAGTAACCTGTTCATTTATGACAGGTTTAAAAACATCATTTTTATAATCGTTGTTTGGAGTAAAGGCATTTGGAATGTAAAAATATGGGCTGCATTCTTTATTGTAAATATTTACGGTATCTCTACCAACGCAACCATTAATATCCTTTACTGACAACCAGTACTGACCGGGAAAATTCACAGATACAACTTTGTTAACAGACCCTGTGCTCCAGTTGTATTCGTTAAAAACCTGATTTGCAGAAACCATAATAGTTTCACCTTTACAAATTGCAATACCAGTATCTACAAAGTTTGCTGGTGGTGAGACAACCCTAATTATTGTTACACTATCAGATGAGAAGCAATTGTAAGCATTACTTACAGTAACCTTATACACACCCGGATTTTTAACTGTTATACTGCTATCTGTGGAGCCATCCTGCCACAACCAGGAATGAAAGCCGCTTCCTGCTTTTATGATATTGTTTTGATTAAGGCATAGCCTTGATTGCTTACTAATTTCTACAAAGGGTGAAGGGAAAACACTGAGTACTTTCAAGGTATCTTTTGATGTGCAGCCGTAATTATTTATGGCAATAACACTGTACTGTCCTGTACTGTTTACATTTATTATTTGATTTGTTTCTCCTGTGTTCCAAAGATATTTCACAAAATTTTTACCAGCATCAAGTGATAACCGATTATTGATGCAAATATTGGTGTCATCGCCAAGCATGATTGCATCAGCTATTCCATAAACAATATTAATTGTGTCGGAGTATTCATTGTTGCAATAATCATTTGCTTTTATAAAATATTTGCCTGATTGGGTAACGGTGAGGGTTGAATCGGTTGATCCGTTCTGCCAGCGATAATTTTTGAATCCGGCACCAGCATTTAAAAGGTAAGGCAGTGTTTTACAAAATACTGTATCATTTCCTAAAAAAACCTTTTGCCTGCCTGGTGCAACAACATTTATCAAAAAAGATATGCTATCCTTTCTTTTGCAAACCCCGCTGTTTGTTACTTCAAGTGTTGCCTTGTATAATCCATAGTTAGTATAAGTGTGCATAGGGTTTTTCAATGTATCTGTTTCTCCGTCGCCAAAACGCCACACCCAACTTTCTATATTACCAGAACTTGTAAAAGAAGAATCAACAAACTGAATTGATTTGCTTCCGCATTGTAAAACATATCCAAAATTCGCAACGGGGGTGCTAGTATTGATATTTACTATTTTGGTTTTTGTACCGCTGGCCTCACAAAGGCTGTCACTGTTAATTGAAAGATTTACGGTAAAATTTCCATCTGTAGGATAGGAATGACTTACTGTTTTACCAATTCCGGTTGTACCGTCACCAAAGCTCCATTGCCATGTAAGCGGCTGTGGCAAAGATGTGGAGCCAATAAATGTAACTGACCTGCAATCTGAAGAAGTAGTATAAGTAAAATCGGTACGGGTATTAATAATATCGTCTTTTAAGAATGCAGGTAAACATCGTATAGCCAGTCTCCCTTCGCCCAGGTTTATAGCTTTATACAAATAGTTACATGCAGCACCGGGACTGTTGGGGTTGCTTATAATGTTTAAAAAAGAGTCTAATTCATTCGGTACATAAATTTTACCGTCTGGACCTAACTGCATATCTGCATTTCGAATTTCTGATTGAGCAACAATATATTTTGAATTAGTTATTAATAATGAATCATACACATCAATTTTATACTGGTAAACAGTACCACCCCTAGTTGTTGTATTGCTATCCAGAAAGATACCCTCTGATGACAAATACATTATCTTAGCATTGGGCGAAAACTCTATACCAAAGAGGTCGGCATAAGGGAATGAAATAAAGATTGAATTGTTAAGTTGCCCTGTTGTTTTATTAAAGTTAAATATTTCCCAGCCTTTTGAATAGTAAACTGTTGCAATTTTACTTCCATCTGGGGATGATTTTATTGAACCAAAACGGGGATCTCCTGCCTTGTTATAGTTATAGCCGGTATTAGAGATTACAGGAGTTAAATTCAATCCACTGCAACTGAGCAAAAAAACTTTGAATGTATTGCTGTCAAAATCTTTGGTTATTATCCAAATATCTCTTCCGTTATTATGCCTGACCGCTGTTATCTTTTCAGTACCCTTTGCATATAAAGAAATATTTTTAGCAGTAATATCTCCAAGGCCGGCTTTTAAGCTAATATCAACTATGGAGTACCTGTAACCATTAGCAAAATTGTTTTCATTTGCATCAGCCGTGAAAATATAATACAAGCTTTTACTGCCAGGCTTTCTAACAATTATGGCTGAATTTGTTGAAGAAAAATTCCCCATTAACCCGGTACCATTCGGCATTACCTGGTGGTTTTTATTGTAAACATAAACGCCATCTGTATAAAATAGTAATTGACCATTTTCATCAGAAATTGTTGAACAACCTTCACTTGTATAAAGGGCACTGTTAAAGAGAGGTGATGGTGGTACTGTATTGAATGTAATGCCAGCATGGTCGCCAAAGTACCAGTTATTTCCCTGCTGCTGGGCAGTAATACTGCCTCCTATGCTCAACAGGATAATTAATAAAAATGAAAGTTTATTTCTCAACTGAATAGTAAACATTGGATATATAGAAAAGTAGAAGGCTGGTTGCCCAACCTTCTACACTGTTTATTTAATAAGGCCAGTATTCCGTTGCGTATGTTCCGGCAACCCATGTACTGTTTATTGGTGTAATGACCGTGCAGGTTGTACTATACACATTTCTGTAACGTACAAGCCATCCTGTAGCTGATTGGCCTTGCCTCATTTCCCGTAAGTAAAGAAAGCCTGTACTGGCATTCAAAATAGGAGGATATGACACAGGCACAGTAAATGAATTTTCGCCGTTATATACAGTAGATGTTTGTGCTGTCCAAACATAGCTTGCAGTATTACGCTTTCTGTATTCAACCTGTTGTGATGTTGTACGGACAAAATTGGCTGGAGGAGCAGGGCATGTTACGTAAGCACCCGCCACAGTAGCACATTGGCTTAACGCAGTACCCGTAGATGGATTTATCCAAAGTTTATCAATACGGCTGCAAGGTAAGGCGTAAGTATTGCTCGATTGAAAAACGGTTGCCTGTGTCCATTGAGTAACATAATTTGGTGCAAGACTGGTGCAATCAGTGTAGATGAATAAGCCGCACTCTAACTTATTTCCGCTGCTCAAATAACTATCCGGCACATTTGCCAATTTGTAAGTAACTGTAAATAATTTGTTGTTTGAACAAGTTGGATCTGTACCTAAACTCACAATTGCAATTGGGGTGATATTTATATTGCTATAAAGAACTGTCCCTGTGCTACTAACAAATCTTATTCTGCCCTTGCTTGGCAGAGTTGGACTATTTTGCTTTAAAACAGTATACGGAACACTTAAATTCCACGTCACCCTAACTTCTGTACCATTTTGTGTTCCACACCCGGCATAAATTTCCGCAGATGTAAGTGTGTACACTTCGTCAATATCGCCCCTGGTTAAACCAAGGGCTACGGCATCGGCACAAGTATAACCGGTGCATAATACCCTTGCACTTTCAGCGCTTCTGCCTTGTACTATTATTTCATTTCCATTAGCATCATAATCCAACCTGCCTGCCACTTTATTTACCGGATATATTATATCTGAAGAAACACTGCCATACCGGGCTTTTGTAGCGCTCATGACTGCTTCGGTTTCCTTTTCCATCGTTCTAGTAGTAACAATGGAGGATTCTTTTTTGCAACTATTTAAAATTGCGATAATGCTTAGCGCAAAAAATGCCAGTATAGCAATATGTTTTTTTGAAAAAAGTGTTTTCATTATTTGTAGTTTTTTTAGATGTTCATATCAGTTTGTTTTCCTAAAAGTTTATTAATCTTTAGATTTTTTAGATCTGTCTGGATCATTAATAAACACAAAGCCGTTTAGTCATAGAACCCTCTTGATATTACTTTATGAAAAGCGCTTGTTAACACTTTTAAACGTTGTAAGTGATACATTATTTGGCTTCATCATAAAATAGTATTTTTACTAAGTTTTAAACGGAATCGTAACGGATGTTTGTCGTTTATGGAATATATACTACCTAGCCGTAGTATATTTAAGCTGCTCAGGCTTTTTTTAAGGCTCCGAGGGGGAGGTTCATCCAATGGCCTCCCCTTTTCATTTTCGATGAAAGTAAAAGATGAAGAAAATGAGCTTTTTATTGATTTTCATTTATTGTTGTTAGGGTTTAAAAAGAATTAACTAAACAAAAAGTAAGTAAAGTAAAATGCAGGCACGTACTCTTATACCTACCAAAATATAACTTGCTTATAAAAATATGAAACAGATTAATGACTGCCTTGATATTTGTTCATGGCTGACTAAAAAACGGAAAGCTGGATTGTAAAAGGGGAGTTAATAAAGTGCTTATGAAAGAATCTTTGTGTAGCATGTTTAGTATTTTTGGGGTTCTTGATTAGTTATACATTGAAAGTAGGCTAATTAATGTTTTGATAAAAATTTGTTTTTCAGTTTTTATAAATCTGCACTCCAACTTTTGATAACTTAATAATTCCTTCATTTTAGTACTCTTAAATCTGTCTCTGTAGGTTTTTTTCCTAGTAATCACAACTATAAAAGAACCACCACCCAAACCCCAACGTGTAAAATCGCCATCAACATAAGATTGCCAATCTCTCCATTTTATAATTGTATGCAATGGCCATAAAGCTAACACACGGCAATGCGTTGGCTGCTTGTTGTATCATATTTATAGGTGCTTAATGGGTAAAACATTTCAGCCCTTTACATTATCCTGCTTGCTGCATAATTGTACGGGTGGATGGCTTTAGTAGGCAGTGCTTTTCAGCGTTGGGGTTTTGCAGGGCAGCTGCTTTTTAAATATTAGTGGAGGAATGCAAAAACCACGGAGGCACAGGAATAAAAATACTGTTTAAAATACAAATTTGCGATAATTATTAAAATCATTTTTTATAGCCGCTTTTTCATCGATTACTAATGCTGAATGGTAAGATTGAATCCTGTGTTTACTGTGAGAACGGCCGGAGCACTAACACTAAGCGTTCTAACAGCTACATTTGAATTTATTGCCGGGTGGCCGGTATTGATGATCACATCTGTGTTTCCATCCGGTACTTCACCGCAACTCCAGTTGGCTGCGGTTTCCCAGGTATTACCGGAGGTTCCTGTCCAGCTATCTTCAAATTTTGCAATAAACTCATAGCCGTAAACACCGTCTGTTCTGCAACGATAACGAAATCCGTAAGCCGATGATGAAAGTTGGTTGATCACTAATTGGTTGGTGGTAGTACCGCTGTAGGTACTGTTATTTGAAAGGTCTGAAAAAGCATTTCCATTACTTACCTGCCACTGGTAACTTGTACCTGAAAGGTCAGCAGTAAGCGTATTGCTGGAAGCAAGTGGACAAAATTTAACGGCCTGTGTCAACAGAACGGCATTAGCGGAATCAGCAAATACCCACGACGCTCCCTGCGATTGATAATAATCCCCCGGCCCGCCAATAATCACCGTATTGGCGTCGGCACTTAACGCCGCAGACCAGCCCTGTTTAGCAGCACCAACGGCACCGGTACCCACCAGTTTATGTACATCCTGCACCCAGTTGCCATTGGTTCTGGTAAATGTCCACGCTGCCCCGGTATAACTACTGTCTGTTGGTGCTCCCACCAATGCGGTATTGCCGTCTGCAGAGAGGCTTACGGACCATCCCTGCCCGGCACCTAAAGTGGCATCAATAGCAAATAATTTATTGCCCTCCTGCTGCCAGCTATTGCCAGACCTGGTAAATATCCAGCAGGCACCACCTCCACTAGAGTTGCTTTGTCCGTCTGTATCAAATGGACCACCAGTAATTAATGTATTGCCATCAGCGCTTAACGCGACAGAACTGCCTTGTTGAATTCCACCGCTAAGAGAACGTATTCCTCCGGAGCCGGTTAATTTATTTCCCTGCTGGCTCCAGGTATTGCCGCTTGAGGTAAATATCCACACGGCACCTGTGTCATTGTTGTCTGAAACTCCACCAACCGCAACTGTATTGCCATCTGCACTTACAGACACAGCGCTTCCTTCCTGTACGCCGTGATATTGAATGGTTCCCTGCGTATTTTTTGTGGCAATATACCCACTGCCCACGAGCTTAACCTGCTCAGCCCATGCGCCACTATTTCTTTTAAATATCCATGCAGCTCCGATATAATAATTATCCCTGCGCCCACCAATGATGGCGGTATTGCCGTCGGCACTAAGGCTTACCGAATAGCCCTGCTCCGGGGTAGTAAAATTTGTAATCAAAGAGCCGGAACCAACTAACTTATTCCCCTGTTGTGTCCACACACCATTTGCATCCCGGGTAAATACCCACGCAGCGCCCATAAACCCGTTATCACCTATGCCACCTTCGATGATAGTGTTACCATCTGCACTAATTGCAACAGCATATCCCTGTGCCGCACCCGATCCGGTTGCGCCGGTGCCAACCAGTTTATTACCTTGCTGTAACCAGCGATTATTATTATGGCTGTACACCCATATTGCGCCGTCGTGATTATTGTCAAAATCTCCCCCGGTTACCGCAGTATTACCGTCTGCACTTATGGCAACGGAGAAACCCTGCTCAGATGGATTCACCGTGTTCTCTGTATTGGTTCCATATATTTTGTTACCCGCCTGCCTGTTTGGAACCCGTGCTGTATCAATAAAAATATTCTGACTTGATGATGCTGTTCCAAAAGCGGTAGCGACACTCATACCACCCGTTATGCTATTGGGCATAACCATTACCGTTAATACTGTATTACTGGAATTAACCACCAAAGCTTGAGTAGCTCCAAAAAACACAGTGAGTGGATTTGCCAGGTTACTTCCTTTAATAGTTATTAAGCTACCGACATGGGCTTTTAATGGAGCAAGAGAAGTAATAGTGGGTGCCTGGGCTAAGGCGGGTTGCAAGCCAATAATAAACGTTACATAAAGTAAAACAGATAAATTGCATCGTGCTTTTTTCATGTTATTGAATAATTGATTATTGAAAATAATTGCTTTAGAAAGTATAAAAGAAAAGCAGAATAAATGTACTCTTTTAAGATAATTAAACTAAATTTTTACTAACAGGGCTCCCATTTGGCAAACAGAAATGCGAAGTTTTGGAATTTAAAAAGCCAGCCATAATCAGGAGGCTGCTTTGTCCCGGCGGGGTTTTCGCCTCAGTAACCACAACCTAAAAAGAATCATCAGCGAAACCCCGACTTTTAAAAGAGCTACCACTATATAAAGCCAACCTCTGAAATTTAATAACTTTATGCTATGGCCATAAAGCTCAAACACAGCGATACATTCTCCACCTGCTTTAGGTTAAGGAGCGGTTATATATAACGAAATCTTAATTAAAACTTAAGGAAATCATAATTGTGATTGCAGCGTGGCGGCCTTTACAACCACCGCTTCCAACCCTGCCATCTGGAGCTGGCATTTGAATAAGCGGAGCACTACAGGCCTGTTGCCATTTGTTACTTCGCCAAAAATTAGCTTACGCTGACACATTGGTTTAGTAACGGCCAGACACAGGACGGGAGTCCTGCGCCTGCCACGAAATATTAATTAAAACATACAGAAATCATAATTGTGATTGAAGCGTGGCTGCCTTTGCGATCATAGCTTCCAGGCCTGCCACCTGCAGCTGGCATTTTAATAACCGGAGCTGGTAACGGGCTTTCTTCTCCCCGGCTTTTCGCCGCAATACTTCCAGCTGCATACGTGTGAGTTCCGGCAAAGTTTTTTGCTGCTGGTACACTGCTGCAAAGGCGTGCATGCTGTCTGCGGCAGTGATGGCTTTCTCCAGGCTTTCTGCCAGCAACTGCTGCCGCATCAGTTTAGTGCCGGCGGCCCTCCCCATTTTTTTGAGTGCCGCCAGAGCGGCTTTATTGGTTGATTGAGCTGGTGCAACACTTTTTGCTGCACTGGCTTTGGTGGGTGCAGGCTGCAGCAACATGTTGGTATGTGCAGCGGATGGCAGCTTTCTCAGCCCGGCTTCTGCCATGGCGAGTTGCCCGGTGCTGCAACCCATCAGTGCTGCAAAATCTTTTTGCGATACGCCCAGTTGCTGACGCAAATTTTTCAGGTGTTCCATCGGCTGGTTTTTTCTTTTATACTTTTTTTGTTATTTTTAAAAAATAACGGTACAAACTTAACAAACACTGTTATACTTTTTTTGTTATAAAAAATAAATAACAAAAAAAATATAACAAATTCATGGCAACAGAAGGAAAAAGGGGAAATTTCGACCAGGAAGGCAGGTAGTGGCCGGTGGGACACCGGCCACGGCGGCGGCATTTGGCACAATCAGGGGAATAAACCCTTTGAATGGAATGTTATAGATTTGCCATCCCTTAATCATTTACAATTTCCGGTGCATACAGCAATAACTGGCGGCTGTATTTCTAATTCCTGCTTTGTGTAAATATATGAATATGAAAAATATTAAACTGATTGAAGTGCCCAGTGAAATTGGTGCAGGTACCCGTGGTGCCAGTCTTGGAGTTGGCGCTGCACAGATATTTATGTAAGTTTTGATGTGGACAGTCTTGACTCTTCAATTTCAAAAGCAACCGGCACGCCGGTAAGCAAAGGTCTCAAGGAAAGAGAAGCCGAAGACCTGATAAGTAAGTTTATGCAAAACAGGAAAATATGCTGCTTTGAAATTACTGAAGTAAACCCCACCCTTTATAAAGAAAACCTGATGGCAGAGATCGCTTTTATATTTTGCAACGGAGTGTAAAGGTGCTGATGATGAATTAAAGAGGGTACTGCTCTTGAGTTAACCAGGATGGTGTAAAGATTACAGCACATTCCAAACTATTATTGGCGTAAGGGCTGTAAAATAAATAACCATTCACCCATTTGTCGAGGTACTAAGAAGAATGATTTATGTGGCATCCCTTATTTTTTTTTGCATTTTACAGAACATAATAACAATGAAAAAAATCACTCTTATTTCTGCCCTTTGTTTTATTCAACAGTTTTGTTTGGCCCAGCCACGTATCAATTCCTTTGCACCACAGGCAGCATTGCCTTTATCATCAGTAACTATTTCAGGCAGTGGCTTCTCAGCAACCGCTGACAGCAATATTGTTTTCTTTGGTCCGGTGAAAGGGAAAGTTTTAAACGCAACGGCTAACATTTTAACTGTACAAGTGCCGGTTGGTGCTACTTATACTTTTCTTTCAATCACTAAAGGAAGGCTCATTGGATACAGCGATCAATTTTTTACGCCTCTATCCAATGCCGCAGGCTATCCAATTGACAACTCCAGTTTCAAGGAGCCATTTACTATTGCAGGCAATACAGCCAAAAATACGGAATCATTAAAAGTGTACGATGCCGATGGAGATGGAAAAACAGATTTTATTGTAATTGACACCGGCAGCAGTTCCATTTCATTTTACCGGAACATCACTGCTTTTAATAATGCAGGTATCGCCTCCTTTGCTGCTCCCACTTTTAGAAATATAGGAGAAACACAATACGACGGGAATAATCCGTTTATAATTGCTGATTTTGATAGGGACGGAAAAAAAGATTTGGCGATTGATGATACACTGATGAAAATATTTAAGAATACAACTTCCGGTCTTAATATAAGTTTTAACGATAGCAGCGGTATATTGCCCGGCAAACATTTTAAGGGGATAGCTGCAGGAGATATTGATGGAGATGGAAAGACTGATCTTGCATGTATTGCATATCACAGCATAAACTTTTATACAGATACTTTAAAAATTAAGATCTTTCAAAATGCAACCGGGGCAGATGGAGTAATTAACTTAGCCCCATTGCCTGACCTATTGACCCATGCTGGGAGCAACCAAGGCTCATCACTTTCATTAATAGATTTCAACAATGATGGAAAGGCTGATATTTTTTTTAATACATGGAATTACATTTCTGGTCAGTACTACTATGATTATTTTACTGCTATTAACACAAGCACCATTGGAAACATTTCCTTTGCGCCGCTACTCAGTTTCTCCGGGTCACCATCAATAGAGCAAATCCGTTTTGCTGATGTTGACAATGACGGCCTAACCGATATATTAACCTGTAACGGGCATGGTAAAATGATTGCTGTATTGAGAAATATAAGTACTTTATCAAGTATTGCATTTGCTGCACCAGTTAATATTGCGGCAGGCAGATCTCTGTACGATTTTGAAATAAGTGATTTGGATGGTGATGGCAAAGTGGATATTGCCTGTATTGCAGGAGATTGGGAACCCAGGCCAGAAAAAAAACTTGCAATAATATTTAAAAACCTAAGCACCCCGGGCAACGTCAGTTTTTCTTCCAAAGTTGAATATAATATTCCCGGCTTTCCTTCCAGCATAGCTGCTGTTGATTTTGATGGAGATGGCCGTCAGGATCTGGTGATTGGGCTTGGTTTTTTTGATAAAGGGATAATTATATTAATGAATAATATTGGCACTCCGGTAAAAAACACCCTTTGTCCGTCTATTGCAAACTACTCTTTACAAAGTAGTTTAACAGGCAATAATTACCAATGGCAGTTAAGTACAGACAGCATCAATTTTTTAAACCTTGATGATAATACCAATTACAGCGGCTCACACACCAGCAAACTTGTTATAAATAACTCAAAGTCATCCATGTATGGCTACCGCTACAGGTGTTTAACAGATGGAAAATTTGACATACCGAAGGAACTTATTTTTAAAAATACCTGGATTGGCTCAATGGATTCAACCTGGGAAAACGCTGCTAACTGGAGCTGTAATACACCCCCGGACGGAAATACCGACGTTATAATATTTAGTGGTAATGTGGTGGTGGGCTCTGATGCCAATTGCAGAAGTATCTCAGTTTCACGACCCGGATCATTTGCTGTGCTGCCCGGGTTTACACTTACGGTTACACATTAGGCTCATTAGTTCCATTAGGCAGGTATCCGGCGTTAGTAAAAATAGGCCAAGTCTATTTTATTAAACTCCCCCAAAAAATCAATTTCAAAATCTCATCACCACTCCCATCCCGCTTCCAACAGCAGCCAGCTGCCAATAACCTCCTTTCTCAAACAGCTTTTTACCATGCCTGCTATGAATCAAATACATAACCCCCATCAAAAAGCAGCAGGGCTGCTCCCTGCAACACAATGCTGTTACCATAGCCTTTCAGCCTGTCTCTTTTACTGAGATCATTTTTAGCTTTTTCAGAGAGATAAAATCCTCCGGCCATATAGGCTATATCAAGACCTGCATTGAACAAAAATGTTTTTTCTATAGCTGTTTGCTTTTGCAGTGTACCGGCGGTATTTAGTGATTCTTTTTTGCGGCTGCCGTCAAGCTACACTAAATGACCGACGCTGAAATACTAATCAAAAAGACTGTGAGTCATTACAGCACCAATAAGTGGTCAATATAGGCAGTGAAATTAAATATCCACATTTTCCTTTTTAAAAGTAAAAAAACCATCCACAGATAAATCCTCTCCCAAATCTTCCCAATGAATCCAGCTATTACCGGCCCATAATTCAAATTTATTCCGGTCGGCCTGGCTGGCATTAGACAGACGGGGAAACCAGGCCAATGGCATATTAGCAATCTTATTTTCGTTGGTTTCCACATAAATATTTAATTCGTCAAACCAAATTTTCTTTGCTTCCATCGATACTATTGATTGTTATTAAAAAAATCATTCCAGTGCCTTATAATTAATTCCCTGTTCTCTTCAATAATACTTTCCGCTAAGTAAATGTCTTTCATTTTTACACCTTTATTTTCGATCAATACCAGGGGATCAATCCCGAACTTAGCAGTTCCATCGCTTGTTTTGATGTGAACATGAACGGGCAGATGATCATTGCTGAAATAGAAAAATCTGATTCCGAAAAAGCGAAATATTTCTGGCATATCAATCTATTTTCTATCAAATTTAACTATTTTATTTTCATAAAAAAGGCCGCCTTTATTTTGCTTTGAGTCTACTCTCTCATTCTTGCAGCAAAGTCGCAGGGTAGAGTGCTATTCAGAAAACTGTCCAAATCTACCTTAATAAACTCCCTGAAAAATTCAATTTCAAAATTTCATCACCACTCCCACCCCGCTTCCAACAACAGCCAGCTGCCAGTTACCTCCTTTCTCATACAGCTTTTTACCATGCCTGCTATGAATCAAATACATAACCCCATCAAAGAGCAGCAGGGCTGCTCCCTGCAACACAATGCTGTTACCGTAGCCTTTTAACCTTTCGTGTTTGGCGAGATCATTTTTTGCTCTTTCAGTAAGATAAAAACCACCGGCGACGTAGGCGACATCAAGGCCGGCGTTAAAAAGAAAAGTCTTTTCAACAGCAGCTTGCTTTTGCAGTGTGGAGGCTGTATTCAACATTTCTCTTTTACGGCTGCCAATATAGCCGAAGGCAGACAAACCAAGGTTGATACCACCCCAGATCATATTCATTTCATGAAAATATTTGATGCTGCCGGCTGCCCCGGAACGGGCAAAGCCTCCATAGGCAATATTTGCTATTGCCCAGCTTCCCAAAACTGCCATACCCCGTTTGTTGATCAATTGCTTTCTGATATTAAAGCTGTCAGCAAAGTTTTGCTGTGCTTCGCTGCTCTTGAAGAACAGCATCAATACAAAAAAACAAAAGGTTTTTACAGCCATAAAAAATTAATAATGCGGCGCATGCTCATCAAAATAAGTTTCAACTGCACTGTTCCATTCATCCATCACGCCTTTTCTTTCGTTGAATAAAGCTTCGTTTAATTTGTTATAATTCTGGGCACCTTTGTTTGTGTTGTCAACCGCTTTATTAAATGCATTCACTTCATCTTTGGTATGGTCGTCTTTCTTTTCAAAGTCTTTTTGCAGTTTTGCAAAAGCCTCTTTTGCTAAAAAATAGTCGCTTACCGCACCCATCTTTTCAACTTCTTTGGAATAGAATTTAAGCAGGTTTGTACAAGCTTTTACAAGTTTGCCATCTCCTTTAAACGGTTTCATGGCAGCCAGTTTGGTAAGCCCGTCAGTTGAATATTTCAGCAGGGAGCTTTTATTTTGTTCTATGCCTGTGATATTGCCTTTTTGAATTGCATCCAGCAAATAATCCTCCTGCTTATAGGGTTTAAAAAAAATAAGATACACGTCATGGTGATACTTGTTCATCTCACTTACCTGTTCCGCCATATCTTCAATATCACTGCCGCCTTTTACCAGGTTAACATTGTGATTTTTTGCAAAATCCTGCTGGGTTTTGCTAAGCTGTCCGTTAGCTTCATCCAATTTTTTGTTCACCATCTCCTGGGCTAAAAAGTAAGCCTCCATTGCATCATAGCTTTGTTCAGCCACTTCTTCCATATTGATGATCTTGCTGTAATCATCATTCAATAAGTTGAAATAAAGCTTCATAAAATTAACGGTGGTATCCCGGTAGCTTTTATCTCCGCTAAAGGATGGCATACCGCTGATGTTCATCCTGGCTTCCTGCACTTCATCCATCAATTTATCCCGGAGCGATTCTATTTTTTTTGCCCGTTTGCCATGGGCAAATGCACTCACATAGCTAAGGTATTTTTTGGTGATTCCTTCCTGCTGTTTACCAATATACCCGATGTATTCGCCGGGGTTATCAAAATTTTGCGCCTGGGCAAAATGTATAAATAATACAAGAGCGAAAAGTAAAAATTTTTTTTTCATTACTGGTAGTTTATGGCGTTTGGTTTGTTTGTTATTATTTATTATTCCAATCCTGCAACACCTGGCAGGCTTCGGCCAGCACCGGGTCTTTTTGTAAATTGGTAATCAATATTTTATTTGTTTCTTTTTTTTGGGCCGAAAGCTGGTTGATAACTTCCTGCTCAAACCTGGTGTTGGTAATCTTCAACTTTCTGCCTGCAGATTCCTCCTCTCTCAGCTTTGCCAAGGCGGTGTTTACAGTGTTGTAGGTCACCAAATATTCACTCCACTGCAATGGAATTTTTCTTGATTGCTTAAACTGTTTTTGCCAGTTTAAAATATCATCCACTGATTTGTAATAGTCACTGTTCATCAACCTTGCCTGGCTTTTTTGCGAAAGCATTTCTACCGGTAAAGCAGGACCTGCTTCATAAAAACCCAGTTTGCTTTTATCAGGTTTAAGGGCGCTCTCATTCAGCTTCTCTTTGTCTGTACTCCAGTCGTAGTACCCTTTCACTGTAATATCCGGCAATACTCCCTGCCATTGAACCGTGTTACCTTAACCCGGTAGAATTTTTTGCCTGTCACCTTTACAAAATCTGTATATTTTTTTCCGGCTGCAGGTTCAAGGGTATCCATCGGTATAATTGATTGGGCGGTGCCTTTGCCATAAGTATTTTCTCCAACTATCAAAGCCCTGTTGTAATCCTGCAGGGCGGCGCTTAAAAATTCGCTGGCACTTGCACTGGCGCCGTTCACCAGCACTACCAGCGGCCCGTCGTAAATGGTACCCCTGTTAGGATCTTTTAAAAAGTGAATTTTGCCATCCCTTTCTTTTGTTGATGCAACCGGACCAACGTCTATAAAAATACCCGCCAGTTGCACTGCTTCCCACATATTTCCGCCGCCGTTAAATCTTAAGTCTAATATCAGACCGGCAATGGAATCTTTTTTTAGCTTGATGATTTCCTTACTTACATCATTGGCGCAACCATCGTTTTTTAATTTATCGGCATCGTCAACTTCTTCTTCCCTGTTATAAAAACCGGGCAAATCAATATAACCGATATTCTGCTTTCCTCTTACAACAAAGCTTTTTACGATGGCCTCTTCACTGTCCATTTTTTCTTTCAAAATAGTGACAAGCTTTGTCTCCCCTGCTTTTGTTTTTACTGTAATGGCAATGGCTGTTTCTTTGGCGCTGTGCAGCATATCTTCCACGTCATCTTCAGATAATTCTGTTACATCCTCTTCCTCGTTTTCTATTTTAATTTTGATGATGACATCTCCCTTATGTAACTGTCCGCTTCGCCATGCACTGCCACCGGGTTGCAGGTAATTGATCTCGATATCACCATTGTCATTTTTTATTATACCCATGCCCACACTGTATTCAGCAGCGCTCATCTCCGTTTCAAATTCGCTCCGGGCTGCTTCATTCATGTAACTGGTGTGAGGGTCATAACACCAGGCTATATCATTCAGGTAATCATCCTGCATCTGTTTCAACAGGCTGTCT
The DNA here is from genome assembly GCA_965247025.1 of Ferruginibacter sp. Taxonomy (GTDB): domain Bacteria; phylum Bacteroidota; class Bacteroidia; order Chitinophagales; family Chitinophagaceae; genus Ferruginibacter. The sequence goes on from OZ252000.1 coordinate 1,099,396, forward strand.
TTTTCCGGCAGCATCATTCGCAACCTGGATAGCTCCCGCTTTTTTACTTTATTCCTGGCCGCTGTTTCTGCAGCTGAACCGGCAATAGTTTTTAATGGAACAAGCCCATTCGTATCGGCCATTTTTTCAGCTATTTGCCGCAGTATTTCCCACCGAAGAAATTGCTGCCACCTGCCATGCAGTTGCTGATCATTTACTGCATAGCTTGTAAAAGGCCATTGCAGGTATTCCTGTTTTGTAAGATCGAATGGCTTAACAAGGAGTTGACTGATGACTGAATCTACCTGCTTTATTTTCTTTTGATAAAGCGCCAGTGACTTATCAAAAAACTGCCATGCTGGTCCGGTTATCTCATCGTCAAGCTGGTATTTAAAAACAGCAAGCTGGTCAATATCCTGTTGGGTAAATAGTAATTTTTCGTCATCGAGCCCGTTGATCCACCTTTTATAAAGCCTGGCAGATGAGCTGTCATTCCAGGTGATGGGCTGGTAGTGTTGCTGTTGCAAAAAGCGTTGCAACAATTTTACTTTGGCATGAAAATCTGTTTGGCAAAAAGCGCCTGCAGCATTCAACAGGAATATAAAAAGAAACCATTTCCTCATTATCAGTCAGTATTTGAATGCTGTAAAATTCCGGATACACGTACCTGGTAATGCCTGGAGAATAACCGGTGACAAACCGCTTAAATTAATAAGTGCTGATGAGAAAATCGAAACGATCCCGCTCATCAGCACAATACAATTTATTACGCTTATTTTAGTTTAAGGTCGCTGACAATTCTTTCAATTTTATCATCAAGCCCCTTTATTGCTGCATCAAAAGCTGCAACATTTTCTATTTTGGTATTTACGCTGAAATAGAATTTTATTTTCGGTTCCGTTCCACTTGGCCGGGCAGAAATTTTTGTGCCGTCTGCAAGTGCAAATTGCAACACATTGCTTTTTGGTAATTCAATTTTCCATTCTTTACCAGTCTGCAGATTTTTGCCTATTTGTAATTCATAATCAAGTAATTCACCAACTGCAACACCATCAATGGTTGCAGGTGGGTTGTCTCTGTAGCCCTGCATCATGTCTGCAATTTCTTTTGCACCGTTCATGCCTTTTTTTGTTATGCTGATGAGGTTCTCTTTGTACAAGCCATACTCCACATATAAATCAATCAGCTTATCATACAGGCTGCGGCCTTTACTTTTTTCGTAGGCTGCCATTTCACACAACAATGCAACAGCACTGATGGCATCTTTATCCCTCACCTGGTCGCCGATCATCAAACCAAAACTTTCTTCTCCACCAATAACATAATTTTCTTTGCCTTCTTTTTCTTTAATAAGAGCGGCTATCCATTTAAAACCGGTAAGCACATTGTAACAGGCAACATTGCTTGCTTTCGCAATAGCATCAATCATATCCGTGGTAACAATTGTTTTTACCACCATATCATTTGGCCGGGCAATGCCTTTAGTTTTACGGGCCTCAATCATGTAATTAAAAGCAAGTACTGCTGTTTGATTTCCGTTCATCAGCAACCATTCGCCGTTGCTGTCTTTTACGCCAATACCCACCCTGTCGCTGTCGGGGTCGGTGCCTAATAAAATATCGGCATCCAGTTCTTTGGCTTTTGCAAGGCCAATGCTCATAGCTTCTTTTTCTTCCGGGTTGGGGTAAACCACTGTGCTGAAGTTACCGTCCGGCGTGCTTTGTTCTTCAACAACAGTTACATTGGTAAACCCAAATGCTTTTAACACCTGCGGCACAAGCGTAATACCGGTACCATGGATGGGTGTATAAACAATTTTTAAATCATGCTGGGCTGCACATACATCCGGGTACACACTTAAGCCTTTTACCATACCGATGTAAGTATCGTCCATCTCCTTACCAATAATGGTAATGTTACTTTCGCCGCCACTCCATTTTACATCATCAACCGCAGCTATTTTATCTACTTCAACAATTACATTTTCATCATGCGGAGCAACCATTTGGGCACCATCATCCCAGTAGGCTTTATACCCATTATACTCCTTCGGATTGTGAGAAGCTGTACAAACCACCCCGCCCTGGCAACCATACTGGCGGATGGTAAAACTTAGTTCCGGCGTAGGTCTCAGCGCTTCAAATAAAAACACTTTGATACCATTGGCGGCAAAAACGTTGGCAGTTGTTTCTGCAAAAAAACGGCTGTTGTTGCGGCAGTCATGCGCCACAGCAACCTTAACATCATCCCCAAAACATTTAATAAGATAATTTGCATAACCCTGTGTTGCCATACCCACCGTGTACTTGTTCATGCGGTTAGTACCGGTACCCATGAGGCCACGCAAACCACCGGTTCCAAATTCCAAATTTTTATAAAATGCATCTGCCAGTTCATCAGGATTTTCCTGCTGCAAACGTTTAATATCATCCTTTACATCCTGGTCGTAATTACCGTTAAGCCAGGTATCAATTTTTTGTTGGATAGCAATGTCCATATCGTGTTTTTTTTAAAAATGAAGTTATAGTTTTTGCTTTTAAAATCACAAAAAAACTGTGGTGCTTTTTTGATTTGGAGCTTATTGTTTTGATGATTGATGCCGGTGATCTGCTGCGTTGCCACTAACAGAAATTTAATCGCTAATACCTTAACACAATTCTTATGGCAACACTTATTACCGCAATGCAAAATGAAAACAGGAAGAAGAGATTTGCCCGGAAGTAGAACCGGTATCCTTCATTAAAAAGTTCCGCATTTTCTTTGTAAATGGCCATGGCAACGAGGTCGTTGGCCTTGCTGCTAAAAAAGAAGGAGCAAAGGTTTGTAAGTAAAATAACTATTGCTACCGTTGGCCTTATACGAAGTGTGTAAGTATACAGAAACTGACCGGCAAAATTTTCATCAGTAGTATTAATAATGAAATACCAGTTTACAATATCCAGCATACAATACAATGAACACAAACTGAGCAGGGCTTTTACAATAACCTGGTTGCGGCGGATAAGGGTTAAATTAATATTTGTTATGAATGGATTGGTGATCAGGTCTTCGCTCATAGGAAGTTTTACATTTGAAATTGCAATGTAAGTTAATTTAAAGCGCTTGTTCCGGGCTGTTCACACTTTAGCCCAACAAAAAACTCCTGGCTACAAACCCGGAGTTAATAAATATTTTATGGAGAAATTTACGGCTTTGGCTGAGCGTCTGGCTTAGGCATAAGTACTTTCCTGCTAAGCTTAAATTTACCAGTGCGCTGGTCAATTTCAAGCAGTTTTACTTTTACCCTGTCACCTTCTTTAAAAATACCTTCCATTGACTCAAGGCGCTTCCAGCTTATTTCGCTGATGTGCAGCAACCCTTCTTTCTTTGGCAGGAATTCTACAAAGGCACCAAATTCTTTAATGCTCTTGATTGTTCCCTCGTAAGTATCGCCAACAACTGGCACCGCAACCAATCCCTTGATCCAGTTAACAGCCCTGTCTAAACCATCTTTAGAGGCGGAGAACACACTTACTTCACCCACATTGTTTACTTCCTCAATGTTAATGGTAGCGCCGGTTTCCCTTTGCATTTCCTGTATCACTTTACCACCGGGCCCGATAACAGCGCCAATGTATTCTTTATCAATTGTCAGTTTAACCATTCTTGGTGCATGTGGTTTCACTTCTTCCCTGTGATCCGGCATGCAGGCATACATTGCATCAAGAATATGTAAACGGCCCTTACGTGCCTGCTCCAATGCCTGGCGCATAATATCCATGCTCAAACCATCAACCTTAATGTCCATCTGAACACCGCAAATTCCATCACGGGTACCGGTCACTTTAAAATCCATATCACCCAGGTGATCTTCATCACCCAAAATATCAGTTAATACAGCAAACTGGTCATCTTTTTTAATAAGCCCCATTGCAACACCACTCACATGCTTTTTAATTGGTACACCAGCATCCATCAAAGCCAGTGAACCAGCACAAACAGTAGCCATTGAAGATGAGCCATTGCTTTCCAAAATATCACTTACTACTCTTACAGTGTAGGGATATTCATTACCAGGCATCATTTTTTTCAATGAACGCATAGCAAGGTTACCATGCCCAACTTCACGGCGGCCAACACCTCTCATCATTTTAACTTCGCCTGTACTAAACGGCGGGAAATTGTAATGAAGAATAAATTTTGTGTAGTCAGATTTAAAAGCACTTTCCACCAACAGTTCATCCAGTGGTGTACCGAATGTAACTGTTGTAAGCGATTGTGTTTCACCTCTTGTAAAAAGGGCTGATCCGTGTGGCGTAGGCAGGATGCTTGTTTCCATATCCAGCTGGCGGATATCTTCTGTACCACGTCCATCCAGTCTTTTACGATCGTTTAAAACCATGTCTCTCACCACATAATATTGCAATTCACCAACATAATGTCCAATTAACTTTTTATCCTCGTCCGGTAATTCTTCACCTAAAAATTCTTTAACTTCTTTGTGCAACGCACTGAAAGCATCGCTGCGTTCATGTTTTGCAGATGCAGCTGAAGCAATGGCATGCATTTTAGCTGTAGCGAAAGCCTTGATCTTTTCGTTTAATTCTTCATTACGGTAAGGTAATTTGTATTCTCTTTTTGTGGTGATACCTAATTTATCACGAAGTTCTTTTTGTGCTGCAATTTGAACCCGAACGGCTTCATGAGCAAGTTCAATGGCTTTTACCAGGTCTTCTTCCTGGCACTCATTGGCTTCGCCTTCCACCATCATTATGTTCTTTTCTGTAGCTGCGATGATGAACTCAAGATCGCAGGATGCAAGCTCAGTACGGCTTGGATTGACGATGAACTGACCATCTTTTCTGCCGATACGCACTTCTGAAATAACTTCCTGGATCGGAATATCTGAAACAGCCAATGCCGCTGATGCTGCAAGGCAAGCCAACGCATCCGGTAAAACTTCAGCATCGCTTGATACCAGTGAAATTAATACCTGTACATCGCATAAATAATCTTCCGGAAATAATGGACGTAACGCCCTGTCAATCAAACGGCTGGTTAATATTTCATAATCATTCAGCCTTGCTTCTCTTTTAAAGAAAGAACCCGGCACACGGCCTGCAGAAGAAAATTTTTCCTGGTAATCAACAGACAGCGGGAAAAAACTCTGGCCATCCCTTGGTTCTTTATTAGCAACCACTGTTGCAAGCAAAATGCAATCTCCCTGGCGCACTGTTACGGCTCCATCGGCCTGGCGGGCCATTTTACCGGTTTCTATGGTAACCATACGGCCGCCGCCTATATCAAAAGTTACTGATGTAGCTTGTAAACTCATACTTGTAAGTGATTAAAATTTGTAGTGTAAAATGCAAGAAATCGTGGGGAGCAAATAAAAATAATTCCCAACTGTTATAAAAATAGTTGGGAATTATTTCGCTTAAACATATTGTTTAAATTATTTACGTAAGCCTAATTTTTCAATTAATGCCCTGTAGCCAGTAAGATTGTGTTTGCTCAGGTAAGTTAGCAGGCGTTTGCGCTGACCAACCATTTTCATCAAACCTCTTTGGGATGAAAAATCTTTCCTGTTGCTTCTTAAGTGTTCTGAGATGGAATTTATACGCTCAGTAAGTAAAGCTATTTGTCCTTCGATAGAACCAGTGTTGCTGGCTTTTCCGCCAAATTCTGCAAAAATATTTGCTCTTTTTTCAATTGTTAAGTAAGGCATTTCTTTGTTTTTAATAACGTCTTTGTTAATTGTCTTTTTTATTTCGGTGGCAAAAGTAGCAAATTATATCCAAAAACCACTTAGTCTTGTTAATTGATTTTATTATGCAAATATACCTACCTCACTTTCAACTTCCAGCGCTCTTAACCCGGCATAGAAACATAGCCTCTTAGTCCGCTTGGTGCCAGCATTTCAAATGCCGTAATATCAGAGATAGCTGAAGTTGCATCTTTAAAAATCATTTTGAGCCGGTAGTTCACTTTTTGCTGCCCGATCTTGATCTTACCAAAAGTTACTTTGTAATTTGTTTTTACAGAAGTAATATCGCTGGCTTTTACTTTTTTGATGGTAACATACTGGTCGTCCATGTCCGCCTTCTGCAATTCAAAATAGCTGGTATTCACTTCGGCATTGGTTTGCCATAAAATTTTTACAAAGTCAAAATGATACTCAATTAAAAGTATCTGGTCATCAGCAATTGATTTATTAAACTCCACTTTATTGTTATATTCAGATACGGGAGTACTTTTTGCAGCTTTGTGCTGGGCTTTTGTGGTGCTGAAAAGGCCAACGAGTAAAATAAATGACAGTAAAAGATTTTTTTTCATAATAATGGGTTTGGGTATTTAGTTTGCTGCACATTCAGCATTCATGCCAATTGCCAAAAACCTTTACAGTAAAGGGTTTCGCAGAAACAAGTCTTGGTAAACTTTCTATTTTATGGAACTGATGCTCCATTTAAAAGAAATAACAGCAGCTAAACGCTCTTATTTAGCCAACAAAATTATTTGCACTGAATACAAATAATGTAAACTTGCAGCTTGCTCAATAAAACCCTCAATTTATTGCAGCTGTAAACCAAACCGACAAAAAATAATTTGAAAACAATTTTGCATATAGTGGGTAACAGGCCACAGTTTATAAAACTTGCGGTGCTTTACCGTCAATTGGCGCTGGATGCCGGACTGGAACAGAAGATTATTCACACCGGCCAGCATTATAGTTACAATATGAGTGAATTGTTTTTTAAAGAACTGACCATTCCGGAACCGGATGTAAATCTTTCGCTTGCTGGTGCCGATCCTGCACTATTTTTTGACGAGGCTGTAAATGCAATTGGCAGTTGCCTGCAAAAGGAAAAAGAAGCGGCGGTTTTTGTGTATGGTGATACCAATACAACTCTTGCAGGAGCAAAGGCTGCCAATAAAAATGGATCAACACTACTTCATTTTGAAGCTGGTGTAAGAACTTACGATAATAGCATGCCTGAAGAAATTAACAGGGTGCAGACCGACAGGCTGGCCGATGTTAACTACTGCTGCACCGCCAAAAACCTTTTTACAATGGAGGCGGAAGGATTTACAAAAAATAAAAAAACACCGGTTGTATTGTCAGGCGATCTTATGCTGGATGCATTTTTACAAATTGAGCCTTCTGCAAACTCCCTCACAACTCACAAGGATTATATTGTTTGCACAATACACCGCCAGGCCAATCTTAGTGATCCGGCAAGGCTGAAGCAAATAATAAATACCCTCAATCAACTGCATAAGACAATACCGGTTGTAATGCCATTGCATCCGCATACAAAATTGAACTTAGAGCGATATGGGCTTATCCCAGATTTTGACCTGCTGCCTCCGCTTGGCTATCCGGATATGAAGAGCCTGTTGAAAGGATCGCAATATATAATTACCGATAGTGGCGGCACCAGCCGGGAAGCTTATTTTTTGGAAAAGAAATCGCTGATTATAATGGATCATCCATTTTGGCCGGAGATTATTGAAGCCAGCTGCAGCCTGAGCTGTGCAGCGGATGAGAGTGCAATTATAAAACAATTCGACCTTCTGCCTGCGCTTGAAGCCAATTTTTCAGGTAATATATTTGGTAACGGCAAGGCTGCCATCAACATCCACCAACATTTAATTCAATACTTTCAATAAATCAACTGCTGAATATTTAACCGGGTTATGGGTGCAAAAAAAATAACTGTTTCTGTAATATCAGACCTAACAACCGATCAGCGGGTGATAAGGATCTGCAATACCCTGCAGCAAATGGGCTTTGAGGTTACAGTTATTGCCCGGGCTTTTAAAGATAGCCTGCCGTTAGATGCATATAGTTTTGCTTCAAAACGCATCCGGTGTCATTGGCGAAAGGGCATTTTTCAATATGCAGAGTTTAGTTTTAAACTTTTTTTTTCCATATTATTCTGCAAAACAGATTATTTTTTAGCCAATGATCTTGACACGCTCGTACCCAATTATATTGTGAGTAAACTGCGACGTAAAAAACTAATTTACGACACCCATGAATACTTTACCGGCGTGCCTGAACTACGTGATAGTCACCTGAAAAGAAAATGCTGGAAAATAATAGAGGATTATATTTTTCCAACATTAAAGACGGTTTATACAGTAAATGAATCCGTAAAAAATAAGTACCGGGAAGAATATGGAAACGAAATAGCTATTGTAAGAAATGTTCCTGTTACTTCCACTACAGAAAATGCAGAAAGGCCGGCAAGCTGGCAAAATAAAATGGTGCTTTTATTGCAGGGGGCTGGAATTAATGAAGGCCGTGGCGGTCTTGAATTGATGGAAGCAATGTTGCTGCTGCCTGATGATTATTTGCTGGTGTACATTGGCAGCGGCAACCAATGGGAATTGCTGCAACATAAAAGGATTGAATGGAAACTGGAGCAAAAAGTTGAGATGATTGGAAAGGTTTCACCATCAAAATTAAAACTGTACACGCCGCATGCCCAAATTGGCTTCAGCCTTGACTCTTTTGAAGATCTGAATTGTCTTTTTAACCTGCCGAATAAAATATTTGATTATATCCATGCCGGCGTACCAATTATTGCCACCGATATTCCCGAGGTTGGCGCCGTTATCAAACAATATGGTGTTGGGATACGTTTAATAAACAATGAACCCGAAACCATTGCAGCCGCTGTTAAAGAAATGATGGATGATGCAGCAGGCTACCAGGACTTCAAAAAAAATTGTATTGCTGCTTCTAAAGTGCTGTGCTGGGAAAATGAAAAAGAAAAACTGATAACTATTTACAAACCATTTTTATAATTGGGCAATGGCTTTCAATTTTACATTATTGTTTAAAAAATATAAATGGCCCCAAGGATACTGCATATAATTACGCATGATGTACCATGGCCTGCAGATTTTGGTGGCGTGGTAGACCTTTTTTACAAAATAAAAACCCTGCATGATGATGGCGTAATAATTCACCTGCATGCCTTTGTAAACAAACGTCCGCCGCAGGATGAATTAAAAAAATATTGCGCCACTGTCAACTATTATCCCCGTAAAAAGTTAAGCAATTTTTCGCTGTGGTTGCCTTACATCGTTAGTTCAAGAAAGAGTGATGAGCTGATAAAAAATCTGCAGAAAGACCAGCACCCTGTTTTAATTGAAGGTATCCATTGCAGTTATTATCTCCACACCGGAAAACTTACAGGCCGTACCGTTATGCTTCGCCTGCACAATGCAGAGTTTGAATATTACCATCACCTGGCCTGCCATGAAAAAAATCCGCTTAAAAAAATCTATTACCAGTTTGAAAGCCTCCTGCTAAAAAAGTATGAAATGCAGCTGAGCAAAAAAACTAAAATTGCAGCTGTAAGCCGGCAGGATGTTGACTTATACAAACAAACTTTTAACGCACCGGATATAATGCACATGCCGGTTTTTATCCCGTACACAATGGCTGATGGCCGGGAGGGAAAAGGATCGTTCTGCCTTTATCACGGTAACCTTGCCATTAACGAAAATGAAGAAGCGGCCATCTGGTTGCTGCAACAAGTATTTTCAAAATTGAAAGTGCCTTTTGTAATTGCAGGAAAAAATCCTTCTGAAAAATTAAAATACCTGGCGCATCAACAGGGACACACTTGCCTGGTAGCTAACCCCGGCGATAAAGAGTTGCACGACATGATTGCCAAAGCACAGATAAATATTTTGCCATCCTTCAACAATACAGGTGTAAAATTAAAATTGCTGAACGCATTATTTAACGGAAGGCATTGCCTGGTTAACAGGGCCGGTGCAGAAGGCAGCGGACTGGAAAAACTTTGCAGCATTGCCGAGGATGCAGAAGACTTTGTGACTGCTGTGAATTACCTGTACCACATACCGTACGAGCAAACGGAAAATACAAACCGGCAGCAGGTGCTGGGTGAGTTGTATAACAACAGTAAAAACATGGTGAAGATCACAGATGTTTTTTGGGCTGGCTGGTAATTACATGCTTACAGAAGCATTGTCCCACACTTTTCCCATTTCTGTTTTAATAGTTCTTGCCGGAAATTTATTGATCACAATATAATCGTGGGTAGCCATCACTATAGAAGTTCCAAAATCTTTGCAAATATGAAACAGCAACTGCATAATCTCGTCGCTGGTTTCCGGGTCAAGATTACCCGTTGGCTCATCTGCCAGTATCAGCTTTGGTGAGTTTAGTAAAGCACGGGCAATATCAACCCTTTGCTGCTCTCCACCACTTAATTCAAAAGGCATTTTAAAACCCTTTGTTTTTAATCCAACTTTATCCAGCACATCCGAAATTTTATCATCCATAAGTTTCTCATCTTTCCAGCCAGTGGCTTTTAAAACAAACTTCAGGTTATCGTTCACATTCCTGTCTGTAAGTAATTGAAAATCCTGGAAAACCACGCCAATGCTGCGGCGCAGAAAAGGAGTTTTTTTCCAGTCAAGTTCTTTTAAATCGTAGCCAACCACCCATCCCTCTCCTTCGGTAAGTTGCAGATCACCGTACAAAGTTTTCAGCAGGCTGCTTTTACCTGTGCCCGTCTTGCCTACCAGGTAAACAAATTCACCCTTATCTACAGAAATATTTACGTCACTCAGGATAAGACTTTTACCCTGGAAAATTTTCACCCGTTTTAATTCTATTATGGCCTGAGACATGATGGTTTTTTAGTTGGTTCTTTAACTTGATTTTTTTGGTTACCAGCAACATTTCCTGGTGAAACTTTAGTGGCGATGTTTATCCGTATTTTAATCGGACACTCCATTCAATACTGCAACTTTGTTGAGCATTTCCCAAACCATCACTTACTGAAAGATATTACCGAACAGCAAATTTAACTTCAACACAGGCTGTAATAAAAATTATTTTATGCAGACCTGTTAAAAAATAGTAAAACTAAAAAAATAGTTGTAAAACTAAAAACTTAGTTATACTTTCGTTTTATCAAACTGAAACGAAAATGAAACCGCTAACAAAAGCAGAAGAACAGATAATGCAGGCCATCTGGAAACTTGACAAGGCATTTCTAAAAGAAATAATTGAAGAGCTGCCGGAGCCTAAGCCACACAACAATACAGTGGCAACCATCATTAAAATTTTGACAGAAAAAGAGTTTGTCGGCATAACAGTTTATGGCCGCATGCATCAGTATTATCCATTGGTTAGTAAAGAAGCCTACAGCAAAACAACCATGAAGACAATGGTAAAAAGTTACTTTGAAGGCAGCTTTAGCAATGCCGTTTCTTTTATGGTGCAGGAAAATAATTTAAGCGTGGAAGAATTGGAATTGTTGCTTAAAGAATTGAAGAAGAAGGGGTAATAAAGTAATGTGCTGATTTGCTAATCAGGAAATGTGCAAATGTGCAAATGAAGAAATTTTGCAATCCGGGAAACTGTTGAAATCGAAAACAATCTTGAACTAACCTATCAAATACCTCTGCCCTTCTCCCCATCGGACGGGGGCTTTAAAAATCATTTCTATGCATCCATTATTGCTTTATGCGTTCAAAGTAATTATCTGCTCAGGCATTTTAGTTGGTTATTATTGGTTTGGGCTGCGGAATAAAGTGTTTCACCATTACAACAGGTTTTATTTGCTGGCAGCAGTAGTGTTGTCTTTAACCCTGCCTGTTATAAAAATTCACTTCTGGCAGCAGCCGCAAAACACCACCACTGTTTTTAAATTGTTGCAGGCTGTAAATACAGATCAATCCACCATGGATGAAATTGTGCTCACCAGCAAAGAGCCGGGCATTAACTGGGAGCAGGCCGGTTTGGTTTTGTATTGGGCTACAGTACTCGTCTTTCTCCTGATCTTTTTAAGAACCCTTGTTACCATTTATTTCATCTACAGGAAACACGAAAAAGCTTCGGCAGAAAATATCACCCTTATACAAACAGAAGCAAAGGGAACACCGTTTTCTTTTTTCAGGCTTATTTTCTGGAACATCCATATCGATCTGCAATCTGCCACAGGCAAACAAATATTACAACATGAAATTGCCCATGTGCAGCAACGGCACAGTTATGATAAGATCTTTATCAACATCATTTTAATTGCCGGCTGGTTTAATCCTTTCTACTGGCTCATTCGCAAAGAACTCAATATGATCAATGAATTTACTGCGGATAAACAAGCAGTACAGGATTATGATACCACTGCATTTGCTGCAATGATTTTACAAGCAACTTATCCGCAACACAGTTTTAATATCACCAATCAATTCTTTTACTCACCCATTAAACGCAGACTTATGATGCTCACAAAAAACAATCACACAAAGGCAGGTTACATCAGCAGGATTATGGTGCTTCCATTGGCTGCACTGGTTTTTGTTGCCTTCACATTTAAAGCAAAAACATTTAGCCCGGCACCATTTACAGCAAAAAAAATTACCGTGGTAATTGATGCCGGCCATGGAGGAAAGGACTTCGGCGCAACAGACGGTAAGGGCACTTATGAAAAAGATTTGTCGCTTGCTATTGCACAAAAGATTAAAGCCCTGAATACAAACAGTAATATTGATATTGTACTTACCAGGGAAACTGATATTTATCAAAGTCCGCAAGAAAAGGCAGATTTAGTAAATGCCGACAAAGCAGGTTTGATGGTTTCAATTCATGTAGATGCAGTCGCAAAACAACCTGGTGTAAAAGTTTTTGTTGCAAAAGATGAGTTTGCTAATGTAGCCACAAGTAAGGTATTTGCCTCTGCAATAATAGAGCGTTTCAACAAAAATTTTCCTCTTGCGATTACCAGCCAGCCACAGCAGCGGCAGGTCGGAATCTGGATATTGCAAGCAACACAATGTCCCTCCGTGTTAATTGAGGCTGGAAATTTAACCGATAAAAAAGAGCTTGCATTTTTAAAGACCGAAGCAGGTAAAGAAGCTGTTGCAACTAAACTGCTGGAAGGATTGAACAATTATTTAAATGCAAAAGAAACCGGATCAATTCCAGATACTATTCCCGGCAAACAAAATATTTCTTCAACCGATAAAGCAATTGTTTATAAAGCTTTTGATAAGGACAAGCAACTGGTAATACTGAATGGCGAAGTAATTGGGAACGCCAAAGATGCAAAAGCCATGCTTGCAAAGCAGGATAATATTCAGCTTATCAACAACCTTCATGCTAATATCACTCAGCTTGAACCAAAACAGGCGGTAGCAAAATATGGTATGGCTGCGGAATATGGAGCCAGTGAAATTTACTACAATTATGACACAAAAACAAAGCTTACTGAGGTTGCCACGGTTGCTATAAAAAGCACGACAGAACCCGGTCCGCTCTATATTATTGATGGCACTGAAGTATCAGACAAAGGACAAATCAACAAGATCAATGGAGAAAATATAGAAAAGATAAATGTGCTGAAAGGCTCTTCAGCCGTAATAACCTACGAAGCAAAAGGTGTAAATGGAGTTGTTGAGATCACAACAAAAAAGCAACCATTGTATATAGTGGATGGCAAAATTGTAAGCGATGCTGATCAAATAAAAACTCAGTTGGCGAAAGGAGAGAAAATAAATGTATTGAAAGGAAATGCTGCTGTGGGCATTTATGGAGAAAAGGGAGCCAACGGTGTGGTAGAAATTACTACCAACGAAGCTGGAAATCAAAAGCTGGCACCGGGCAGCAGTGAACTAAGTGAACTTGTAGTTGTATCTCCCTATAAAAATGGGCTAAACCAGGAGTTTGATGACAAAGTGTTCACCAGGGTTGAAAATGAACCCCGCTTTCCGGGTGGTGACGAAGAGTGGAAAAAATACCTGGTAGCAAATCTCAAACCCGATATGCCTTTGACAGAGGGCTGGAAGCCGGGCGTTTATAAAATTGTAGTTTCTTTTATTGTAAGAAAAGATGGTTCAATTGCGGATATAAGAACAGATGATTACCCCGGTTCAAAAACTGCAGAGCAATGTATTGATCTTATTAAAAAAGGCCCCAAGTGGGAACCCGCCATACAAAACGGACAATCAGTTAATTGTTACAAAAAGCAACCCATTACTTTTGTAGTGGAAGCTGCTTCAAAGTAAGAATCAATAAGATTTTTTTAAAAGCCAGCCGGAAAGGACTGGCTTTTTTCAAACCTATGTCAATAAATAATTTCTTCGCCACCCACTTTTATAATCAGTTCCTTTTTATCATTTTCTTCAACCCTTCCAATAACCTGTGCAGCAATTTCGTAATTAGCCGCTGTTTCAGTCATCAGGGCAGCATCAGCTTCACTGCAATAAATTTCTAACCGGCAGCCCATGTTAAACACTTCATACATTTCACGAAGATTGCTGCAGCTGCTTCGCTGAATGAGTTGAAACACCGGTGGTGCATCAAATAAATTATCCTTAATGATCTTAAAGTTTCCCGGCAAATATTTCATACACTTTGTTTGTCCGCCCCCGCTGCAATGAATAAGGCCGTGAATTTTATCAAAATGATTTTCTAACAGCGATTTTAAAACCGGGGCGTAGGTACGGGTTGGCGACAGCAATAATTTGCCAACTGTTGTGCCGGGCAGCAGGTCGCAATCAGAGGTTAACTTGTCCTTGCCAATATAAACAACTTCATCCGGCAGGTTGTTATCGTAACTCTCTTTAAAATTTTCAGCATAAAATTTACTCAGCACATCATGCCTTGCACTGGTGAGCCCGTTACTGCCAAGGCCGCTGTTGTATTCAGTTTCGTAGCTGGACTGTCCATAGCTGGCGAGCCCGACAATTACATCGCCGGCCTGTATCTTATCATTGGTTATTAGTTTGCTTTTAGGCCAGCGGCAGTTCATGGTGCCGTTTACAGCGATCGTTCTTACAACATCACCCACATCAGCGGTTTCGCCCCCCAGGTAGTGAATATTTACACCAAAAGACTGTAATGTATCGAACAGTTCCTGGGAACCATTTATTACCGCAGATAAAACCTCACCGGGGATAAGGTGTTTGTTCCGGTCAATGGTTGAGTTAAAAACGATATTGTCGTAAATGCCAACGCAAAGCAAGTCATCTAAGTTCATTACAATGGCATCCTGTGCAATGCCTTTCCAAACAGAAAGGTCACCGGTTTCTTTCCAGTATAAATAGGCAAGAATGCTTTTGGTACCAGCGCCATCGGCATGCATTACATTTACCCAGTTTGGATCTCCGCTTAAATAATCTGCATAAATTTTACAGAATGCATTGGGGTACAAACCCTGGTTTAAATGCTG
This sequence comes from Ferruginibacter sp., assembly GCA_965247025.1. GTDB lineage: Bacteria > Bacteroidota > Bacteroidia > Chitinophagales > Chitinophagaceae > Ferruginibacter. Next base: position 1,114,578 of record OZ252000.1, read on the forward strand.
AACGGCCGCATGTACTTCTTCTTTTTGTGCCGAAACACCCCTTTTGCTGTAAAGACTCATGGTAAAATTTGAGCAGCAAAACTAATTTCAAATATCAATTATCCATTAATAATTATCGATTAGTTTTGCACCCTCTTAATATGCAAGTACATTATAACACAGAACACCTGCCCGATTTTAAAAATGCAGTTGTAACCATTGGCACTTTTGACGGCGTACACACCGGCCACCAGCAAATATTACAGCTGATGCTGGATGAAGCTGCTGCGATAAACGGCGAAACGGTCATCATCACCTTTCATCCGCACCCAAGGCAGGTAATCGCTGCCCGCCAGGCTGAACTTTTTTTGCTGAATACCTTGCTGGAAAAGATCGACCTCCTTGGCAGGTATGGCATTCAACACCTGGTGGTGGTTCCGTTTACAGAAGCATTTTCACTTCAGTCTGCGGAAGAATACATTCAAGATTTTTTGGTAAAAACTTTTCATCCGCATACAATCATCATCGGCCACGATCACCGCTTTGGAAAAAGCCGCAGCGGCAATTTTGAGTTGCTGCAGCAAAAGGCAGCTGTTTATAATTTCATTGTAAAGGAGATTCCGGGTTTTATGCTGCAGAACAACACCATCAGCAGCACCATAATTAGAGAAGCGTTGTTGAAAGGTAATATAGATACAGCCAACGGTTATCTTGGTGAGCCCTATTTTTTTAGCGGCACTGTGATTGAAGGCAACAAGTTGGGCCGCACCATTGGTTACCCAACTGCTAACCTGCAAATTGAAGAAGATAAAAAACTGATTCCGGGAAATGGTGTGTATGCCGTTGAAGTAGGGCTCAGCAACAGCACAGAGGTTTTGCCTGGCAATGGAAAATCGTATAAAGGGATGATGAACATCGGCATCCGCCCAACAGTGGAAGGTACACAGCGGATGATTGAAGTAAATATATTTGATTTTGATGCGGAGATTTATGGTTATACACTGACCGTAACTGTTATAAAAAGACTGAGAAGCGAACAAAAATTTACCAGCCTGGATGAACTTAAAACACAGTTAGGAAAAGATAAAGAACAAGCAGTTAAAGTGCTGGAGGAGCTATAGCGGTAAACGTTATTAAAGGCAGGGCAAATGTTCAATTTTCAAGTGTAAGAGCGGGGTTATTTCCTTTGAGAATATTGAAAATTCTAAGCCGGACGGAATAACTCACTATTCACATTTTCATCATTCACATTCACAAAAATGCAAAGCCCATACATACTATATTCCGACGGTGGCGGCAATATTTTTGAAGACACCAGCCTTTATGTAACCGGCAGAAGTGGCTGGGATGCTTTGCCCGTACCGGAAGATGAATGGATAAAATTACCGGAGGGCGGTAACCTCTATGAATTGCCGGGCAGAAGAGGTATTGGTATTGACGTGGAAACAGGCGAAATGCGGCTTTGCGAAAAAGGCTGGGCCGTTGCGGCATTTATTCCGCCGGCTCATACCGGGCTTTACATGGCCGCTTATGAAACTGCCCCGGATGCGCCAACACTTCCTTTGTTTTGTTACACGGCGGCTGGTTGGCTCGATGAAAAATTTTATGTACCGGCTGTAAGAATTGAACAGGATATCCGGCAGGAATGTGCTGGCTATGATGACGATAAAATTGCAACAGGCACAACAAATTTACTGGAAAGCTATCCGCATAACAGGTTGGTAAAACACCTGATGGAGAATTGCTGCATGACTTATAATTGCCCTGCGGCAAGAAACCTTTCTCTTGGCCGCTGGGAATGCCCGGTGCCTGCCTCACCTGCCTGCAATGCAAATTGCATTGGCTGCATCAGCTTTCAGCCAAGTGACGAAACCATTGTCAGCACACAGGACAGGCTTACATTTAAACCAACACCAGAGGAGATCACCGAATTTACTGTTCCGCATTTGGAAACAGCCCCCTTCCCTATTATAAGTTTTGGCCAGGGCTGTGAAGGCGAGCCGCTGCTGATGTGGGAAACCATCCGGGACAGTATTGTTGAAATTCGCAAACATACCGGTAAAGGCAGCATCAATATTAACACCAACGGCAGCAAACCGGATGCTGTAAAAGTATTGTGTGAAGCCGGGCTTAACAGCATTCGGGTAAGTCTAAATTCTGTGAGAGAAAAGGTTTACACACCCTACTACCGGCCCAACAATTATGAATTCAATGATTTAAAAGATAGCCTGAAGGTTGCCCGTAGTTATGGTGCCTGGACGAGTATCAACTACTTTGTTTTTCCGGGAATGACGGACAGCATAGAAGAATATGAAGCCCTGAGAAGTTTTATTAAGGAAACAGGTTTATGCATGATCCAATGGCGCAATTTCAATATTGATCCTGATTGGTATCTTGGCAAGATCAACGCAGCAGACACAGGTGAATGCATGGGCGTAAAACAGTTACTGGAGCTGATTCGGGAGGAATTTCCTGATCTGAAATTTGGATACTTCAATCCGTCAATAGAAAGGATCAAAGGTAATTATGAAGAAGATTTTGCACATTGAGCAAAATCAGTGACAAGTGATCTGTGATCAGTAAGTTGCAATTTCAAATGCAACTTTTTTGTTGAAATAAGTGATCAATGATTATCCATCACCGATCACTTATCACCCCTCAACTCCTAGGCAAACTTCTTTGCATCTTCTAAAAATTTTGCCAGGCCAATATCAGTTAGCGGATGTTTCAACAATCCAAGAATTGGTTCTAACGGGCAAGTACAAACATCTGCACCAGCTTCAGCACATTTAATAATATGATTTGGGTTACGGATAGATGCTGCTAATATTTCTGTTTTATAACCCTGTATGTCAAATATCTGGCGCAACTGGTGTATCAGTTCCATACCATCCCAGCCACTGTCATCAATACGGCCAATAAAAGGCGATACATAAGTTGCTCCTGCCTTGGCTGCTAATATTGCCTGCCCGGCAGAAAAGATAAGGGTACAATTGGTTCTGATTCCGTTATCAGAAAAATGTTTCAGCGCTTTCACACCTTCTTTTATCATGGGAACTTTTACCACAATATTTGGATGAATGGCTGCAAATTTTGTCCCTTCTTTTATCATGCCGTCAAAATCTACTGAAACAACCTCTGCACTGATATCTCCATCAACAATATCACATATTGCTTTGTAATGATCCATTACTGCCTGCTCTCCTTTAATACCCTCTTTTGCCATTAAAGAAGGGTTAGTGGTAACACCATCTAAAATCCCTAAGTCGTTTGCTTCTTTTATCTGTGCCAGGTTGGCTGTGTCTATAAAAAATTTCATATTGGTTTTATCCTCAAAAAAGGAGGACGCTTTTTAAAAATGTGTGATTTATTGATTGCAAAATTATAGTAATAAGCAGACTAAAACTGATTTTTCTACATTCAATTTATAAGTGGAAATTATTGAAGTATTGTTGCCGGTGGCTGGAACTATAACGGCACTTATGGGCATAAAAAATGGCAAGTTACTTACATCGCACCGCTCAACCATTTACCCTTGCTACCTTCCGGTCCTGGGGGAGTTCAACAGGAGCTGGCCGTATAAGACTTGCCGTTGCAAATATAGCATCATTCAACTTAACGGAGCGATTGGTTTTATTTTTTTGTTCCCGTAAATTTTACTAAAGGTTAATGTGCCTTCGGCAGATGATTGGCCATTGAGAAGTTTGGACGTTTCGTAAATGTAATTGTATTGCTTTTTCGCCTGCGGCAGATGATTGGCCGTTGAGCCTTTTGGACGTTTGGTAGCGTGGCTTTACTTGTCTTTTTCGCCTGCGGCAGATGATTGGCCGTTTAGACGTTTGGACGTTTAAACAAAATACTAACAAGCAAACTCAAACCGTAAACCCCAAACGCCAAACCGTAACTCCAAACAGTAAACCTCAAACCGTAAACCCCAAACGCCAAACCGTAACGCCAAACAGTAAACTCCAAACCGTAAACGGTAAACTGTAAACGGTAAACTGTTAAAAACTGAAACCCGGTCTGTCTGTCCTGGTGCTGATTTTGGCAATCCCAATAAGCTGGTCACTTTGGTCTGTAAAAGATTTATAGTAGATGAGTACCGTGTAATTATTCTCAGTTTCCCAATAGTTGCCGTCCAGGTCTGTTTGTTTGGTGGCATCATTTTTATCAACCAGTTTATAGCCATAGCTGTAATAGCCTTGTTTTAAAAACTGCTTTCCTTCATAATAACCTTTGTCACTGTTAAAGGTCATTTTGTTGTTATCAGTCAGTTCATAATTTGTAAGGTCACCAATCAGGTAAAGTTCTTTATTGGCATACGCATTCCTGTCTGGCGTTACAAACTTAAAATGGGTGGTGGCATAGTCTGCCTGCCAGTAAGGGTTAATTGTTTCGTAAGTGGTGGAAAGATAAAGTCCGTTCAGGTCCTGGTAATAAACATAGCGCTGTGCATTGCGGTCAATATCAGGCTTTACATAAATATCAACGCTGGTCTTTTTATCGCTGGAACTGTCCACTCTTTCGCTCAGCAACCGGAGGCTTCGCAGATCAAGCCAGCGCCATTCCTTCCCGCCAGGAAAAACAAAATTATTTTCACTGTTATACTCTAATGTATTGCCCCTGATGAATGTTGGCGGTACGGTGCCCATTGCATTATCCCACCGGTAATTCTGCAGCACTTTAACCTTAATTTGCTGAGCCGCATTAAATGAATTAAGGGCATCAATGTTAACATTGAATTTTATACGCTGGTGGGTTTTAAAAAACTGCGGGGTAAAAGGCTGCACAATCTGTGTACTTACCGTTGCCTTTGGATCAAGCACCAGCAGCGCCCTGGTAAAAACAGTTTTGTTCGGGTCGCCGTCTAAAAAAACTTTTAAGAGATAGTTACCACTTTTTGTAGGTAATGTATTTGCTTCGGGCAACACCACCTGGTAATGAACGTACCGGGTGTAAGCAATAGATGAAAACCGGTAAGTTGTTATCCGCTGTTGCGTAAATCCTTTTATATAATCGAATGCACTCAGATTAACTGGCTGCCAGTTATAATCGCAGAGCTGGTAAGTATAGTAGTAGCTCTTTACTCTTGTGTCCATATCATCAAAATGCAATTCCATACGATCGCTGCTGTTAAGCTTATACACCGGCATGCTTTGTTCATCACCATACATGTGCAGCCTTACTGAGTGGATATTATCTGCAATAATATTGTTGGGATTAACGGGTAGCTGTGCAACCACATTTGCAGTCAACAAAACGCTTACAAGGGTCATCAAAAAGAAGTCACGACTAATGAAATTTATAGGATTAAAATTTACAAACCGGTTAGCTAAATTGCAAGCCTTCGCTGAGAAAAAAATCATGTGATAGTTTATTATTTTACTTTTGGAAAGATACCAAAAATTATTCCGATTGAACGTTGCATCATTCATAGCAAAAAGGCTGGCATTTAACAGTGAAAAAACTTTCTCCCGTTTTATTATAAGGCTGGCAACAGCGGCCACTGCTATCAGCGTGGCGGTGATGATTATTGCGCTAAGTTTTGTAAACGGATTTCAGCAGGTGATCAGTAATAAGGTGTTCAGTTTTTGGGGCCATATTCATATGCAACAGGATATTGAAAACAGGGTAAGTACTGCCGAAGAATATGTTATCACAAAAAATGACACCGTTGAAAATATTATCAAAGCCATACCGGCAGTTAAAACGGTTGAACGGTTTGCGACCAAATCTGTAATTCTTACTTATAAAGATGATATTGAAAGCATCCTTTTAAAAGGCATTGATTCCTCTTTTGATTACAGCCGCCTGCAACCCTTTTTACAAAGCGGCAAATGGGTTGCGTTTAAAGACAGCGGTTACAGCAGCGACATCAATATCTCCGCTTACATTGCCAACCAGTTAAAGATAGCCGTAAACGATACCCTCCTCTCCTTTTTCATACAGGCCGATGGAACAAAGCGGCCACGCAAATTAAAAGTTGCCGGCATATTTAAAACATCCATTGATGAATACGACAAACAATTTGGTATTTGCGATATTAACCTGATACGCCGGATGAATGACTGGCAGCCAAACCAGATTGGCGGCTACGAAATATTTTTGAACGATTACAGACTTACCGATACAACAGCCAACCTCATCCAGGAAAACACGCCAATGGGGTGGAATACTAAAACTTACAGTGAAATAAACCCCAATATTTTCGACTGGCTGGCGCTGCAGGGAAGAATAAAATTTGTCCTTATTGGGATAATGATTGTAGTGGCTGTGGTTAACCTGGTAACCTGCCTGCTCATTATTGTACTGGAAAGAACAAGAATGATTGGTATACTGAAAGCAGTGGGTAGCAGCAACTGGTTAACCCAGCAAATATTTCTTTACAACACTTCATTTATTGCCATTACGGGTATTGTAATGGGAACCATTTTTGGCCTTGGAATTTGCTGGCTGCAGGAAAAAACCGGCTTTATAAAACTGGATGAAGAAGCCTACTACATGAGAACTGCCCATGCCGATATTATCTGGTGGCAAATATTACTGATAGACCTGGGAACGCTTGCAATTTGTTTTGCAACGCTCATAATACCGACCTTACTTGTACAAAAAATAAGGCCGGTAAAAGCAATACAATTCAGGTAACAAACCTGCAATCATTTTTCTTTAAAAATCAGAATAAGTTGTTGGGTGCATTAAAATAATATCTGCGTGTGATACATTGTGCTGGTATTCCGGCAAGCCTGAAAGCTTTTTCCAAACAGGAGAATCACTAAATGATTTCCAGTGAGCATCCCGGTCAGCAATATTTTCAAAACAGGTCATGTACATAAGATTAGGCATATTTGCCCCGCTGATAACATCTGCATAAAACACTGCATTAAAATTCAAATCTTTAAACAGTGTTACTTCACCGCCTTCGTTAAACATCTGCACTTTGTTCAGGTATAAGCCATCGGTGGAACTTTCATAACTGCGGAGTTCATATACATGATCTGTTTTAGGAGAAGTAAGTGCTGGCAGGTTCATCTTTGTTGCCATGCGGAAAGCCTTGAGCAAAATGGTTTCGTAGCGTTTGTAGAATGGCTTATCAAAAGGTAAGGCAAGAAAACTGGCAGCGGCTGATTTATATTCAGTATCCCGGTTTAAAATATTATCTGCATCTGCAACTGCCTCCAAAGTTTTTGCATTTACATACACATAAACTTTTTTATCAACAGCCGTATCATTGGCAAGAGGTTTAAATACGCCGATTTGTTCAAACTTATTGCGGTGCAAAGCCGGCAGCATTGCTTTTTCGAGGTACTCGTCCAGCGATTGCTCCTGCTCTTTTGTGGCGAAATGGTAGACCGTGATGCGGTAAAACTCAGCCTTATCTTTTAAAATATTTTTAGCAGTAACATTGCCGCAAACGCAGCAGCATACAAAAAAACAGACAAGAACAATCGTAGATTTTTTCATTGGTTAAATAGTTGAGGTTTTTTATTTTAACCAGCCAAAGGGCTGAAGACAAATGCAATTACAATTTTAATGCATTATTGTTGAAAACTGCCTGAAAGCAAAGGAAGATAAATTTTTAAACTATTATTTTTTTTGAAGGTTGTGCAAACGCCTGATCATTTCAGTGCCTACCAGGAAGGAATTTTTATTTGTTTATCATTTATCAACCAGCTTCAGCCATTGCTTTATTATTTTTTGTAAGATTTTTTCTTTGCTAACCACATCTTCCAAACCAGTAAATACAACCGTTCTTCTGCCATCTTTATAATCGCCCTGCAACAATCCCGAAGTATCGTTAATTTTTGCACCGCTGGGAAAAACCAGCATTATCCTGCCTTTGAATAAATTGAAAACAGCAATTTCTCTTTTGTATTCTTTGGGGTCAAATTCCTTCATTTCTCCGGTGTAATAAAAGCTGGGGTTGTTCCATTTAATTCTTTGCCCAATTTCTTTATCGGTTTTCAAAATTATTTGCCGGAGCTTTTCTACAACTTTGCCCAGCTCTGCCGGCAATTGCTGAATATGATTGGAAACTTGTTCTGCATCAGAAACTGGCGGTTGCCTTGGCATAGCGGAGATTTTGTAATTAATATACAAATTGAATCGGGAATAAATAAGAAACAAGCACTAGTCCCTGATTCAAAACTATGCGAAAGATTTTGCTTCACGATTTCATACTTATTTGAGTCTTGAATTTAGCTAAGCTTTTAACAGCATAAATTATAAACGCTCAATAAAGATTTGGAGATTTTCGTCCCGGCGGGGTTTTCGCAAGCCTTCACTAACATTTAAAAAAAGTCTTACCCTGCGAAACCCCGACGCTGAAAAGTTCTGCCAGTATAGTAACCCAACCCTTACCCTAATCAGAGATCAAAATAGTGGAAGGGCTAAAAATGTTTTACTTCCTGCATTTCATAAAATGAAGCACTGATATGTTCATACTCAATAAAATCTTTTGCCAGCATCCATTTTCCGCTTACAGGATTGTTATGGATGTAAGTTAATTTCTGCATTAAAAATGCTTGCGTAATAATTGCTTTGGCGTCGAAGGAATCTTTAAATACTTTATGCAATTGTCCTTTTTTCTTTTCCCTTTCTGTAAGCACTTGCGATAGCCTGTTGAGCATAGCAGTATTATTCGCTGCTTCAAGCCGGTTTACTATTTCATACGCCATAAACGTTTACCGTTTGAAATGATAGCGTTCAAATCAAAGCCGGGTTGCTGAAAATGAAGGATAATATGCAGGTGATTCGGCATGATCACATACGCAACTACATCAGCATTATGTTTGTGCTTGAGTGTATTAAACCAATCATATGCTATGTCATAACTATTGGTAATATCAAACAAGGATATCCATTCAGCACAAGTAAAAGAGATAAAGTAGGTGGAGAATGTATCGCTGTGTTTAAGCTTTATGGCCATGGCATAAAGTTATTAAATTTCAAAGGTCGACAGTCTGATGGTGATAGCTCTTTTATATGTCGGGGTTTCGCTGGTGGTTCTTTTATAGTTGAGTTTACTAAAGCGAAAACCCCGCCGGGACAGATTGTTATTATTAACCAACAGCAAATCGGGCTAACGGAAGTATTCTACTTAAAATAAATATTTTTATTTCAATAATTGCACTTAAATTGATGTACTAAAAACGCTAATATGAGACTCTCTAAACTATTGTGCGGTTCCATTTTAAGCATTGCCCTCTTTACTTTTAGCCAATGCAAAAAAGATAAAAAAAGTGCTCTGGAGCAATTGCCTGCTGAAACGCAAACAGGTGCCAATAGTTTTGGATGCCTTATTGATGGAAAAGCATTTATTCCAGCCGGCGATCCTTTTGGTGGCCCCGTCAAAAAAGCCCAGTATCAATATGTAAATGGAAGGTATGCATTTGGGATAAGTGGAAGTAAAAGTTCAGGTGAAGAAGTGGGTTCGATTAGTATTGTAGGTGATAGTGTAATAATAAGTACAGGTACTTTTGATTTAACTCGACGAGCAATAAATGGAAAGTTAAGTGGTGGGTACTACTTTAGTAAACTTGGAACTTTAGGAAACATTTATGGCACAAACGAAACTGTAAAAGGACAATTGATAATTAAAAAATTCGATCAAATAAATTTAATAGTATCAGGCACGTTTTGGTTTGATGCTATTGATACAACTACAAAAAAAAATCTGCAAATAAGGGAAGGTCGTTTTGATCTCCGTTATGTACTATAACCTATTTTATTTTTCTACATTAGCCCACAAACAACTATTTATGCCAACTATTACAACAAAACACCTACCGATTCTAATTGCCGTACTATTTACTTTTATGATTATGAAAGTGAATGCTCAGTCAGACACTAACACAAGTTTTAAAACACGAATGAATTACATTGTACAGTTACTTGAAAAAAACAGAATACCCAATGGCATGCTGCTTGATTATGCAATGGAGTTTACTAATCTTTCAAATTTTGATGGCCAGACGCTTACGGACAGCAATAAAGTAATGCAACCAGAATTTTGGGAAATTTATAATACGCTCTACACCAGCAGAATACATACTAGTGGCAATACCATCCAAAACCCGGCAGTTCTCGATAGCGCTTGGTACAATCAGCGCATGTTTGGTAAAATTGTATTGGCTGGTTTATTGTACAATTACAGCAAGTTTAGGGACGATGCAGCTTCTGCTAATTTTGTAACTATTGTAAACGATCAGGTAAAAGACATGTATGTAAACGGTGTTTGGCAAAATCCATATCTCACCCAAAAAGTCTTTGCAATGTCTCCATCCACAGAAATATATGAAGGCAAAAACTTACAGGTGTTACTGCCCGTAAACCTTTGGCAAACCAATTCGGCAGGTGAAGTAAATAATATTAATGTAGATTTTAATGATGGATTAGGGTATCGAACTATAACAGCGGGCGTTGCAGTAAATCTTTCTTATGCGGATACTGGATTAAAGGTTTGGAAATTCCGTTTACAGCTAACCAATAGTCAATACCTGTATAGCCAAAGCCAAGTAAAAATAAGTAACGAGGTCGGCGCTTCAACTTCTTGTAGTAGTTGCCGTTTTGGCACCACCAACCCTGAAACAATTGCTTTTACAGCAGATGAAGCCTACCTTGGCACTAAGGCGCAGGGCTACATCACCATCAGGTATAGAGATGCTGACCGTGGATTAAGGAGGCCGCTAATAGTAGTTGAAGGATTTGACGCAGGCCACATTACTAAGCCTGAGCTGAAGTTTGGTTCAAATAATATAGAGGATTTTATTTTTAGAAATGTAGCAACATCAGGTAGTAATGCATTAAACGATATCTTAATAAATGCTCCTCAATACGATATTATCTATGTTGACTGGAAAAATGGTACTGATTATCTGCAGCGCAATGGTTATTTATTAGAAACCATAGTACGTTGGGTAAACGCTAATAAAGAAGCCTTGCCGGGTGGGAGCTTTGCCGATAATGTTGTAATTGGGCAGAGTATGGGTGGTGTTATAAGCCGCTGGGCATTAAGGGATATGGAAACAAGGCTAGCGCAACAACATAAGGTAAGAATGTTTATTAGTGACGATGCACCCCAACAAGGTGCCAATGCCCCTGTTGCTTATCAACATCTGGCAAGGCATGCTAAAAGTTTTTATGTAAGCACCGGCGTTTCAGCTGGTATTGTAGAAACCTTTCAATTTTTATCTAATGGGCCAAGCCCATTTCGAATTTTGAGTCTTGCTGACAGACCAGCAGCTAGGCAAATGCTGATTAATTACGTAAATGGGTCTGGTAATATTGATAATAAAGTGCATACTCAATGGCAAACAGAATTGAAAAATATGGGTTATCCCAGTCAAAACGGAATTAGGAATATTGCAATTAGTAATGGAACTGAATGTGGCAACACCCAGCCTTTTGGCCCAGGCGCAACAATGCTGAACGTTAACGGAAAAGCAAGCACACGATTTCTAGGAGATATTTTAGGGACAATAGTTTTTCCGGTAGTAGGAACGCTAATTAACAAACCACAATTTTATCTTGGAATTTTGCCCGGTAAAAACGAAATTAAATATGAGTTTATAGCAAATGCACAACCGCCGACCGGTGTAAGCCAGCAGATATACAAGGGAAAAATTTCTTACACTAAAAAGTTTTTATGGGTAATACCGGTTACAGTTACACTAACTGATAGAAGTAATAACAGCAATACCTCCTTACTTCCCCTAGACTATTTTGGAGGTGGCCAAATCGTTACAGGCATTGATCCAAGTAATACAAATTTTCAAAATGCACTTATAAAGTTTAACCTTAACTTTAGTCACATACCTACTTTTTGTTTTGTTCCTACGCCAAGCGCATTGGATATTGGGCTCAATAATACAGTATTGTCCAATGCGGATTATTTAGCAAGATATATTGGAGGCTTGCCACCAATAGCTCCTAAAAACTCACCTTTTGTAAATTTTGTAACAGCATTTAACGGTTTAGGAACTAATGAGCAACATATTGGATTTTTCAATCGAAACGGGAATTGGCTGGCAGCAGAATTAGGTGGTAATACAACGGTTAGAGCGGACTGTAGTGCTTTGTGTGGAAATGCAAATGTGCTTGGAAAATCCACCCTTTGTACTTCTGAAATTTATAATACTGAAAACGGTGCTATTGTAAATTGGAGCGTTTCACCAGCAGGGGTTGTAACACCACCTAATCCACCGACAGGATCTTCAACTACAATAAACCGGATAACTGATGGTACTGTAACATTAACTGCAACCGTTACAAGTGCATGCGGCGACAGCCAATTTCCTAAAGTCATTTCTGTTGGCGCACCGGCATTAAGCATAACAACTTCACAAAGCCCTACCTGTAATAACGGTTATAAAACCTACACTTTGACTGCAGCTTCGGGCAGCGGCAGCAACTGGTTATGGAGTGTTGGATATTTAGGTACCAATAGCCAAATTTTAATTTTTAATCCAAATAGTCCATCAACTATGGTAGACGTTAAAGGTGGGGGAACAGTAAAACTAAATTATACAGATTTATGTGGTGCTGCAAAAACTGATGGTATAACAGTTTATGCCAGCTGCCCACCCTCATTTGTTGTTGCACCTAATCCGGCTGTTGATGAAGTTACAATTACAGCTAGTGAATTATCAACAACGGCAAGAACTTCTTCGCCTGACTTAATTTACAGTGTTAAAATATTAAACCGCCTTGGAGGAATACGCAAATCTTTTGAATATAAAACACCAGTGAAATCAGTTTCACTTTCAATAAATGAGCTTGAAACTGGCATCTATTCCGTTTCCATTTTCAATGGCACGACGTGGAACAATAAAAAATTGATAGTGCAGAGAAGATAATTAAATTCATATTTTATTAGATTGCATTGAGAAATCAATGCAATCTAAATTTTAACTAGGGCCAAATTTCGCCCTGGCACTCGCATGTTCATTTATACAAAGCGATGGTTACAGTGTTGCTAACCGCTCTTTTAAACAACATTTCTAAAAAGAGGAAAGCTCAAGAGGACGCTTGGGCTAAAATAGTTTTTTCTATTGATTAAAGCTTTGGCTGTATGGTTTTAAAGTGACATTGTCATAAAAGCCCAACAAAGCTATTATTCCCCACGGATGCCGGATAGTAGAGGAAAGCCCGGTGAGGGTTTGTGCGGCTGCTTCTGTGCCGGACTTGGAACGAATAGCCGGTACCAATGCTTATTAATGATTATCTGCTGACAGCCCCAAATAACTAAGACGAAGGCAGCCACCCCAGCTCCACATAGCTTCCTCAGCCCGGACCAAAAATGTATTTCAATCCTCCACCGCAATCTGCTTTCTAAATTTTACTCCTTAACTTAGACCAGCTAAATTTTCCTGCTTAATTTGTTGACGAATGCGTTGTTTTAATAAGCCATGGTTACTCTTGCTGATGGTGCCGGTGTGGCTGATGTCCTGCCCGCCGGATTTGCCGGATGATGTGGCAGCGGCATACAAGGAACTGCCCGATAAAATAGATTACAACCTGCATGTAAAACCGGTACTGAGTGATAAATGCTTCAGCTGTCACGGGCCGGATAAGGCCAGGCAAAAGGCCCGATGGTCATTTCCATTTCAGAAACAGCGCTGCTTCTGAAATGGCTTGGAATAAACTTAGTATTTGTCATCTATGCTTTCACACTGCCTGGTGTAAAAAGTACGACATGAAATTTTAAACACCTCCGGTATGTCATACATGCCAGGAATTTTCTTTTGAGCATTTCTTTTATTGCTGGCCCATTTGATATACCTGGTACCGGCAGCTCCAGCCAATACCGGAGTAATTCCAGACGCCGCTGCAACAATTTTTGCCAACGCTGTAATATTTCCAGCCACCGCTGCTGCAATTTCAGCCGCCGCCGGAGTATTTTCAGCAACCGATGAAAAACAACCAGCCACCGCTGCGGTAGGCTATACAGCTGGAGGGTATCCCAAGCCATAGCTGCTGTTCTCCAAGCCATGGCTGCTGTCTTTCCGGCGGTGGCTGCTCATTGAGCCGCCTGGCTGGCAGTACCCAAGCCGCCGCTGCAAACAGCGAAGCGACGGCTGAATTTACCGCAGCCACCGCTGCAATTTTTTCAGCCACCGCCATAATTGTTTCAGCCACCGCTGCAAGTATTTTAGCCGCCGCTGCAATTGTGCAAGCATCCCCCAATATTGTACAGGCGGCGGCTGAGGTTTTACAGACTACCGCTTCCGTTATCCGAAATAAGAAAAAAAATGTATTGGCAACTGTTATGGTTCCATGATTTTTGATGCAACAATTATTACAACAAATATTTAAGAATTCCTGGCGCTGCTTTAACTTTTTTTTATATACTTCTTTTCTACTTTGTGGACTCAAACACTACTATTCACCTTTTAAAAAAGACATCATGTCGACAACGTACATTAAGGCAGACCTGCCTGCCTTCTCCCTGCAACTGGGCAATTTCAGCAGCAAACTTACCGGGTACAAAACAATACTGGACATTACGGACAATGAGATCAACAACACGATCAGCGATGCTGCAGCACTGCAATGGGTGGCACAGGCGCTTAAAAATGCAGAGGATTATCACCGGCAGTGGACATCTTATAAAGACCTGCTCCGCAACGGCCGCGGCGGTGATACCAACACTGCACCCAACGGTATTACACAGTTGCCGACCCCACCAGTGGTGCCGCCAAATATTCAACAGCGTTTCAGCCTGCTGGTGGCAAGAATGAAAAAGCATGCCAGCTATTCTGACGCCATTGGTAGAGACCTGGACATTATTGCACCACAAACTACGCTGGACACTAAAAATGTGAAACCTGTTATTAAAGTTGCCTTCAGCAGCGGTGGCCACCCCACCCTTATCTGGACCAAGGGTAAACTGGACGGAGTAGAAATCTGGAAAGACAGCGGCAAAGGCTTTGAGAAACTGGACAAGGATTTCTTTCCTGATTTCACTGATAAAACAGCACTGCCTGCCCCGGGTGCAGGCATACTTTGGAAATATAAAATGATCTATTTGTTGAAGGATGAAACAGTGGGCAACTGGAGTGATGAAGTGAGTGTAACAGTATCCGGGGCAGTATGATTATTTAACAATGCTAAGGGCAGCAGAACAGGACAATTTAAGTACTCTTAAGATTTTTTCATCCGTCATACACTGGAGTTCTATATACAGGCCCCGCTGATCTCAGCGGGGCATTTTTTTGTTTAACCCAGCTTTCACCCTGTGGCAGTTGTTCACCAAACCGGATACAGCAAGGCTGCCAGAAAACTATCTTATCATAAACAAATTGTATTTCAAAAAATAACCATGCCCTTCTGATGATGATGCATATTTCGGCTTGGGAATGCTGAAACTGCTTAATGCTACCATGAGTTTGTAGCTATGTTTGCTGATCTCAAAAATCAAATCTTCTTTCTGGTTCACTGCTTTTTTCTGCCCGTTAATTACTACGTTTAGTGGCGCACTATAATGCGTATCGTATTCTGAATTGGATAAAATTATCTTTTCGTTATAGGCAGTTTGCTGCAGCGAAAGGCTTTTGCTGATAAATATTTGTATAACAGAATCGGAAGTGATAGTGCCGGATGAAACCAGCACTCCCTTGCTGTCTTCCACATGGAGTAAGTTGTTAAAGGATGCATCTTTTATTTCCTGCATCCTGGTGATCTGTACGGTTGAACCTTTTTCAACAAGCAATGATTCATTCTTTGGAATAAAATATTGCAGTTGAAGTTCTCCTTCCCCGGTTTTAACCACCAGCTTTCCCTTTTCTGCTTTTTCTACAATTCCATTTACAGATATTTTGTCAGGCGTTTTTTTATTGTTCATGGAAATGCTGTAAACAAATGCTGATGTATCCTTACTCAAAGGTGCAAGCGTATCCTGTTCGTGGACTGCATCCGGCAATTTGAGTTCAAGCGTAGGTTGTTTTGTTTCGGGTGCTTTCATTCCAGCCAAGTTAGCCTTATCTGCCCCTGTTTTTTTGTTGCTGCATGAAGCAAACAAAACAATTATAAAAATAAAAAGGCCTGAAATTTTATTAAGCGTTGTCATACATTTTTTTTTGATGTTTAACTATTGGTTTAGTTATTACCCCAGTTGGAACCCGCTGCCCTGAAATCAATTTTGATATTGCCCCAGTCGGCAAAATCTTTTAATATGGTTTTAGTGCCACTGCTGTTTATATCCTGCGAAACAGGATTTGTAATAGTACCGCTGCCATTCCAGTCTATGGCATTGTTATCGCACACGCCGGCATTTTCGTTTAAAGAATTTTCGTTAAGGTCGGCACGCATTCCCTGTGAATATGTAAAAATTAAATCGCCGGCATTGTTGCAATTATTGTCAATACCATTTATTTGTCCGGGGCTTCCATACCGCATGATTGAGTTATAGGATGGCTTATTGTTTACATTTTCAAAACCGCCATGAAACAGGTTAAGCGTATGGCCTAACTCGTGCATAAATGTTCCT
Organism: Ferruginibacter sp.; assembly: GCA_965247025.1. Taxonomy (GTDB): domain Bacteria; phylum Bacteroidota; class Bacteroidia; order Chitinophagales; family Chitinophagaceae; genus Ferruginibacter. The sequence goes on from OZ252000.1 coordinate 1,131,043, forward strand.
GTTTGCTGTGTTGTGGTACCACCCGAAACTGTCCATCCCCCTAAGGTTACAAAGAAATCATTCGCCCAGATATCTTCTGCCTGCCCGGATGAACCGGTACTGTAACCATTGTCATTTGCAAAAATACAATACCTGTAAACATTGAGACGGTTAGCATTAAAGTTGGCGGTTTTTAATGTATGAAAATTAACAGTGGTTTGTCCCGGTCCCTGAGCAGGAGAAGCACTATTATCATACCGTATAAAATTCGACATGGTTAAAACAGTGCCACCGCCTCCGCCGGCACCAGCTTGTCCCCTGTCTATATGAATATTGATGCCCTGTGTTCCATCTCCGTTTAAAATTGGAGCATTGGCATAGGCGGACTCAATGGTAGCCCAGATGGCATTACCGGGTGCAAAACCATTCATCCAGTCTGCCTCTACAAAAAGGTCTTTATGATTGGGGTCAGCGCCCAACGCTTTCAGGTCAATATCAATAGTGCCATCTCCGTTGGCATCATAACCATTCGTTTCCCAATCATCAGGCAGCCCGTCACCATCACTGTCTAAAGTAGCCATAGAGGAGGCTATAGCATAGCTTGATGCATCTGATAAAGTGCCATCAAGATTTTTAATTTTTACTGTAAGTGCAGACCCGGGAGTAGTATTCTTTATAACGGCCCATAACATACCATAGTTTGGAATAGGATAACCAAGCGTACTGAGGTTGGTTGCAGTAAGGTTTGAGTTTCTTAATGCCTGGATAAAAAAAGCTGTACTGTCGCTTCCATTAATGGTAAGCTTTGCACCTGCATCTATATTTGCGCCGGAGCACATTAAGATAAAAGATGCTTTGCCACTTGCGTCGATATTGTATGAATAACAGGTGAGGTAATCAATTCTTGGTTTGGGCCTGATAAGGCCGTTAACCACATTAAAATTTATGGTGCTGGCAGAATAATTACTGCCAATTCCTAAGCGTACAGGATGGTTACCCAAAGAAGCTGTAAGCGGTACCGTAAAATGATTTGCTGAAAGAAAATCGCCTGGCAGTGTTGTTTGTGTTCCCAATCCATAATCCCAGTAAACATTGGCTCCCAGTAAATTGCTCCCCTCAACGGTAACGAGTGTGCCTTTAGGCCCTGAGGCAGGATTGAGGTTATTGAGTACGGGGGTTCCACAGGAAGCAAGCAAAAATGCAAAAGCTACTAAAAGTGCATAAGTTTTAAAAGCAAGGTAATGTCTCATGTAACTGAGTTTTAAGATTTTAATATTTTGTTTCTATGCAGCGTTTTTGTACGTCTTTTAGCCTGGTGCTGGTACACAAACCGGTACTTTAATTTCTGTTGCCTTTTACACTTTTAGATGATGATCTTCCCTTAAGCCGGCATCTCAGTAACGACCCTGCTCTTTTTGGGCTGGTGATACAGTTTTTTTCTCCGCCCATGGCAAGGAAATCATAAAGGTCGTAAGAGATATGGCCCACAATTTCTTCTTCTGTAATTGGCGTCCTTCACCAAACCCGGCAGGCATTGGATATTGACATCATAAGCACACCAGCCAGGAAAAATTAGCTCAGGGACAAACTTCATACAGCTGGTAATGATCAGGTAAACCTGTACCAAGTGCACTTTCATAAAGTTTTACCATTTCTTTGAAATCCTTACACAATGTTTCCTGAACGTTTCTCATATCTGCACGGATTCTTGCTCCTTCCTGCGCCGAAGAACTGACTTCACTTGTAAACAAATCATTGTAAATATCCCAGTTAACTTTTATACGCTTTCTCAGCGCATCATACCGTATAGAATCCCACTGATCCAAATGAAGTTCGTTCGCTTCCACTCTTTGATAAACCTGGTTTTGGTGGCTTACTTCTAATGCCGTACCCGATTGTTCAGCTTTACTACCCGGGGGTGCCGGTGTTTCTCCTTTAGAACGAATAGCCATTTCTCTGAATTGGTCAATAAGTTTTAATCCGGAACTTATCAGGGTTATTACACTAATGGGGTCCATAAAATTTAATTTTTTAGAAAAATAAAAACAATATTTCGGGAATCAAAGCAAAATCAGGAAATTCCTGACCTGGCTGGGGCAGGAAATTAAGGGCCACAATAGGGCATAATTCTTTACATTTCAACGATGCAGACTAACAACACCAGTCTAAAAATCTCCTGCAACTGTAAGGATATTCCCTGCAGCAGCAGGAGACAAACAGCCCTTAATTCTTAAAGCTGTTAAGTGCCCCTTTTGCAGCAAAGCCTGCTCCAATAGCCCCAGCCACAGCACCTGTAACGAAACTTTGAAGTATCAGGATGCTGTTTACTGCAGCGGCATCTACCAGGGCTGCATTTACAACAAAGCCCACCACCAAACCGCTTAAAGCTCCAAATATGTTTATTTTAAGCCAGGGGTCCGGGGGCGGCGGTGTTGGCCTGCGGTGATGCAGTATCCACCATACAATAAGTGAAAATGGTACAGAGCCGCACCATCCTCCCAGGAAGAATGCAACCGTGGTAACGGGGTGAAAAGAATTTGAGAAATCCATGTTGTTGAATTTTATTTGTTTCGCCTACTCTTTACCGGATTTTCGGCATGCTCCGTTTATTTTAAGTTGACAGATTAAAAGCAATTCATTTTTTGCAAGTGACTATTTTTTACGGTTTGTACATTTTGCCTAAGGATGCATTAGTACAGGTTGTACTGGAACGGCAACGAGATATCCTGCTATATTAGTCGTGAAAAGTCCTGGATGGGGAAACAATCGGAGGATTTTTTTAGGCGGGTAAAATCTTTAGGAAAAACAGGTATAAAGAAATTTGAAAACCAGGATAATGGTGCAGAAGCGCAGGAGGAAAACAGGTCGTTAAACCCAGATTTTGCAGTTGAAAATCTATTGCGGCTTCCAACTGCTGCACAGCTAAGTATTTCAGAACATTTTTTGACTTCAAAATAGATCACTATTCATCAGCCAAAAAATAACCCGAAACACCTAGCTCACTTGCATTTGAAACCCTCATAACGATCTCAACTGCAAAATCTGGGTTAAAAGCAAAAGAAATCTGCCATATCCGAAGTTCTATTTGGCATGCTGAATAGGACGGGAACTGTTTTTTGCTTTACTATAAAATGACCCGGCCGATCGCAGGCCATAACTGTGTCAATACCTGCAGTGATGCCGCTTAACAACATTGCGTTGTAATGGCAGTTAATACCATTGGGTTGCAGCATAGCACGGGATATTCATTTCAATGTTTTGCTGGAAGAGCTTTATAAACAAATTATGCGGTTCAAAAATTGGTGAGAGGTATTCATAATAAGTGTTCTGTCCACCATTTATTTGCCTCTACCGGTCAATATGTTTTTAAATTTAACCGGAGAAATCGAAAGGATATTTTTCACAAAGTTCTTGATAAGATTGTGAATGAAATTCCTCCCCTATATCATCCATTAAAGGCACTTTTTTTCCTGGTCTATAATCTTATAAAAATAAAAAATAGTTTTGTTGTCCTATTCAGGCTATTTTAATTGTTATTGGATTGTACAATAATTTTTAAACAGTTTAAATTAACAATCACATGGAAGAGTTTGCATTAATTATGAGACATGAGGATGGAGGCAAAGTCGCTTCGCCTGAACAAATTCAGCAATGGATGAAACAGACAATGGACTGGATCGGAACAATCTCCGCCCAAAACAAATTTGTAAGCGGCACCGGCTTACCGTTTAACGGAGCAAAAGTTGTAACCACCAAAAACGGTAACCAGGTTGTAACAAACGGCCCCTTTGGAGACATTAAAGAAACTATTGGCGGGCTGATTGTTGTAAAGGCAGATTCAGTTGAAGAAGCAGTTGAATTTGCAAAAGGCTGCCCGGTGCTGCAGGGTGAAGGCAACAGTTTAGAAGTGCGGAAAATTGCAAAAAACGATGGTGTTCACTAATGCCTGAACAGGAACTTATACCGCACTTGTTTAGAACGGAGTTTAGTAAAATAAGCTCCGTTCTTTCAAAACTATTTGGCATTGATCATATTGAAACAGCCGAAGACATTGCAAGTGAAACTTTTTTAGCAGCACTTGAAACATGGACTTACAAAGGGATTCCGGAGCAGCCTGTTGCATGGCTTTATAAGGTTGCAAAAAATAAAGCAATAAACTTTCTTAAGCGGAACAGGGTGTTTTCAGAAAAATTGGCCGGGTTAAAGAAAACTACCGCCATCGGTTTTGAAATTGACCTGTCTGAAAAAAATGTTGCTGACAGTATGTTGCAAATGTTGTTTACGATCTGCCATCCCGTAAATGCACCTGAAGCACAAATTGGATTGTCGCTGCGTATCCTTTGCGGTTTTGGAATTGACGAAATTGCAACTGCTTTTTTAACCAGTAAAGAAACGATCAACAAACGCCTCTTCAGGGCAAAGCAAAAATTAAAGGAAGCAAAGATTGAGATTGCATTTCCCTCACCGCAAGAGATTGACAACAGGTTAGAAGCTGTACTCATCACGCTCTACCTCTTGTTCAGCGAAGGCTATTATTCAGAAAATAAAGAAGCTGTAATAAGAGAAGAACTTTGTAACGAGGCTATGCGGTTAACTTTTTTACTGATAGAAAATGAGCGCACTAATAAACCAAAAGTGAATGCACTGTACGCCTTAATGTGTTTTCATTCCTCCCGTTTTGCTGCAAGAAAAGGGAATAGTGGTGAGATAATTTTATACAGCCGGCAGGATGAAACTTTGTGGAACAGGGAACTGATTTCAACAGGTGCCTGGTATCTCCATAAAGCAGCCACCGGAGAAAAACTGTCCAAATACCACCTGGAGGCAGGGATTGCATATTGGCATACTGTTAAAGCCGACACAGCAGAAAAATGGGAAAATATTCTGCAACTGTACAACCAGCTTTTACAAATAGCCTATTCGCCCATTGCAGCTATGAACAGAACCTTTGCCCTTTCTATGGCAAATGGTAAACCTGCTGCCATTAAAGAAGCAGAAAAATTAAATTTAACAAACAATCACTTTTACTTTTCATTGCTTGGCGAACTTTATATTGAAACAGATGCTGAAAAAGCAAAAGGATTTTTTAAACAAGCCATTCAATTAGCCAAAACCTCATCTGACAAGCAAACCATTTTAAGAAGGCTGGAGAGTATTTAGCATGAGCAAAGTTTACCAGGTAAACTTTAAAGTTGCTTACCCCTTCGCAGTCATCCCTTGCCGTTATGTACTTGAAAATAAAAAATGGAAAGAAGCGGCAGCGCTGGACATCGGGCATCAGGGTTTTTCCTGGAACCTGTATCCCTGGCAGGATGCAATTGTTCATTTTAGCCGCCTGCCGGGAGATGTGCACATTGGCACTTTTGATTATGCCCGGCATGAATTTACCCGGCTGAATCAATTGCATGATACACTGCAAACACAAAAAGACCCCTATAAAACTATGGAGGTGGCAATACAGGTAAAAGCCGGGGAAGCATGGATCGAATTTGTATCGGGACACAAAAAAGAGGCTGTTACTGCAATGAAACTTGCTGCCTCAATGGAAGACAGCATTGGCAAACACCCGGTAACACCAGGCGAGGTTGTTGGCAATAACAAAGGCAGCAAATACTGACAGGCAGGAACTTGTGGCAGCAAGAAAATATCTGGCAATGCATTAATCTTTCAAATTGATACTGGCTGCTGAAAAATGGTGACGGAAATTGTTCCAACTTTTTGATTAAAATTGTGCTTTGCAAATGATTGCTGATTAACAAAACGTCATTGCAGCTGATCCTTCCCAATAATATAAAAAAATGGAAAATAACATCATAGAAACAGACAGGACACAAGCTTTGGACGACGGTCCTTTTTATCATGGAACAAGAGCAAATCTAAAGGTTGGTGATCTGTTGTCAGCGGGTTTCAACTCAAACTACAAGCCCGGAATAATTATGAATCACATCTATTTTACAGCGCTGGTTAATGGAGCCGGCCTTGCCGCAGCGCTGGCCAAAGGTGAGGGAGATCAACGTGTTTATATTGTAGAGCCGGCAGGCAATTTTGAAAATGACCCAAACGTTACAGACAAAAAATTTCCGGGCAATCCAACACGCTCATATCGCAGCAAGGATCCTTTGAAAATTATTGGTGAAGTAACAGACTGGGTGAGGTTAACGCCGGAAGAATTCCAAAACTGGCAGGAGAAACTGGCGAATATTAAAGGCGAAATTATCAACTGATTTTTCCCGAAAATCAGGTTGAATGCAGTATGAGATAATGATTAAAATTGCCGGTGGTAAGGTCCAGCATACAGTGGCTATGATTAAGTTTCTACAAACCTCCCAGGAGAGAAACCCATTAGTAGTTTTGAATTAATTTGCCAGTTAACCAGCCTTCGCTATGTGCCGGAAAAATGGGTAAAAAATAATCCCTCCAGCCATAGGGAAATTCGTTTTATACCAGCAGCCGGCTTTTATCGTTTATTCTATTTGCAATAACACTATTTTGCAGGTTATTACAAAAAGCGATTGCAGTTACCATATAAAAAACTATTAAATGAGCAGCCCGGACATAATGAAAATGCCCTTTATCGATTTCACAGAAATCGTAAAAGAGGCCTGGCAGGCTTACGACAGCAGCCGGGAAATCAGGCGTATCGTAGATATCAGCGCCAGGGTATCCACCAACCATGTTTACCGAATTACCTTTACAGATGAGAGCATTATTATTGGTAAGCTCTCCTATTTTGGCGTATTCGGCCATTTTGTTGAAGATCATACTATCATCAATTCCTTGTCTAACAATTTAAATGCGCCTTTCGAAAACTTCCTTGCCCGTTCATTAACAAAGGGCGAAAAATTGTTTGTGTACCGCTATAAGCATGAGCCACTGGATGCCTGGGTTGTTTTTTACCGGCCTATCACCATTAAGAAAAAGTTACCCAGGAAACTTGATGAAGCACAAATTGTAAAACTGGGTGAACAGGTTGCGTTGTTACACAAAACTTGTCACAGCATCCGCAATACGCTGCAGCACTCTTCCAAAACACTTAATACCGATATTGACCAATTGCTTGGCAGGCTGGAAACGGAGGAAGGCCAATACGAACATCGGCTGCAGATTGACAAGATAAAAGAGCAAAGCGATCTTTTCCTTAACAATGCTGCACTGCTCAACGAACCGGCGATGGATAAAATACCCGTATTTGTTGACTGGAACATTGGCAATTTTTCGGTAAACTCTTCCTTTAAATTTTACTCCCGCTGGGATTATGACTGGTTTAGGATTGGCAACCGGGTATTGGATTTTTATTTCCTGAGCCGGGTGGTTTCTGATATTGGTGATAAAACTATTTTTAGTTATCACATCGGGCCACTGATGGAAGACAGGTTTTTATTATTCCTCAAATCTTACCACAGCGTTTTCCCATTAACCGAGCAGGAGATCAGATTTTTAAAAGAAGCCTACCGGTTTTTTATACTGAATTATGTGATAAAAGAAGGCCGGTTTTTCTTTCACGAATTGTTCGCCAGTAAATTACAAAGAGAGGCCATCGAAATATATTTTCCTTCCATTGAAAAAGGGTTCAACGCCGATCGCATTCTTAAAGCTTTAAATATTTAACTGATCTGCATGCAAGAGTTACATTCATTTTTATCGGTTGCCTCCGGCTTCAAGGCGGTATTTCTCGACTCCTACGGCGTATTAAAAAATTACAAGGGGCTTATTGAAGGCGTGCAAAATACAGTTGTTGCATTAAGAGAAAAAGGCATCGCTATCCGCATACTTACCAATGATGCATCCCGGAGCCAGGAGCAGCAGGTGGAGAGTTTTACCCGGCTGGGTTTGCCAGGTTTGCAAACGCATGAAGTGATCACATCCGGTATGATGGCCAAACATTTTCTGCAGCATAAAATTACCGGCGGTAAAATTGCTTATATGGGCACGGAAAATTCTGCCCGCTATATTTTGCAGGCCGGGCTTGAACATATATCCATTCGTGAAATTGATATGGACAACCTGGACGAAATTTCTGCTTTTGTGTTTTTAGATGATGAAGGCTTTGACTGGAACACTGACATTAATAAGACAATCAACCTGCTACGCAAAAAAAACATACCCGTTATTGTTGCCAACTCAGACAAGCTGTATCCTGTTTCTAAAAATGACGTGGCACTTGCAACTGGCGGTATTGCACAACTGGTGGAAAATACATTGGGCAGAAAGTTCATCCACTTTGGCAAGCCGGATACGCAGATGTTTACATATGCTTATAACCGGTTAAAACGCCTGGGAACATTTGCCAAGCCAGACATTTTGATGGTGGGCGATAACCTGCACACAGATATTTTAGGCGGTAATAAATTTGGTGTAAAAACCGCATTGGTGCTTTCCGGCAACACCAGTGAAAACAGTGTTGAGCAACAAATTATGTTCACAGGGATTATACCGGATTTTGTTTGCCGGTCGATTATTACATAGCATAGAGCTATGGGTGTAATGATTATTTTCTTTCCGCACAGATTACTAAAACTCCAAAAAAGCCTGGTGGAATTTTGTAGTATAGGTTCCCCCTGCACCCGGGAAACAATCATGAAAATTTGTAGTTAAGCAATTTGCCGCTATCTTGTATCACATAATTTTAACTGTATTGCTTAACCAGATTTTGCCTGTAACTATATTACTGGCAATCAAAAGATGACTTAATTCTTTTAGCATCCTTTTTTAAAAACTTTCACATGAAGCTTTGCCTGCCTGTTTTACACTTGTTTTCTTTGTCAATCATTTGTACTGCTGCATTTGCACAAGACAGTACACAATCATGTAAAGTATCAGTAGTTGATTTAGCGGGTAAATATACCGGCGAATGCAAAAACGGGTATGCCAATGGTAAAGGTGAAGCAGTGGGACTGAATCGTTATACCGGCAGTTTTAAAAATGGACTGCCCCATGGCGCAGGTATATATTATTACGGCGACAGCAATTATTATTCAGGCAATTTCCAGGATGGTATAAAGGAGGGAAAAGGTGAATATCATTATTTGAAAAATGGATTACCCGACAGCGTAGTTAAAGGTTTTTGGAGTGCTGATGAATTCAGGGGAAAAACTTATGTAACATATAAATTTGGCGGAACCCAGTATTTTGAAAATGTGGAAGTAACACCTTCTAAGGATGCCGGCAATATGCTGAAAATTGAAATAACCACTACTTCGGGTACACCCGATGGCGTTAGTGGAAACAGGGGGCTGGTGCTAAAACTGGCAGATTTAATTCCCACGAATGGTGTTTTTGCAAGCCAGACATCCAACATGGCCAGTACCAGCAAAACTACCGTAACTTATACGGTTAGTAAATTTCCTGCCCATTTTTTTGTATCGCTTTCCAATGGCGAAAGATTTAACCTGGAACTATATAAGGCTGCTAACTGGACCATCCGGTTGTTTAAGAACAGTTAGGTTTAGCAGTAAATCCTTTTATGAGGCTGGAATAATAACGCCGCAAAATACCATGGTACTTATAGCGACAATTCCATTTACCCCAACCTGCTCACTCCTGAAAGCATCATCAAAACTGATTCGGTTTTGTACAACAGCAATTACAGCAATCCAGAAAGGATTCAGCAACCAGGGCCATTACTTCGGGGATAAATTATCTGCTACAAAGCGCCGTTCGGTGATTGAATATTTAAAACCATGTAAATAATTTTGTTACCGGCTGATAGCCCTGATTAAGCTTTATTGGCGACGCTCCGTTGAAGAGTTGTATTTCAATTTGGCTTTTATTATGTGGTTTAGGAATTTTATATAATGGCGAATGGCTGTAAGTAAAAGTCCCGGCTGAATAACAAGTATTTGTATCCGGTTTTGGAACTAATTTTGACCTGAACCAATTCTTTACCATGCTAAAACAAATAAAATGAAAGCTATACCAACATTATATGAATGGGCTGGAGACATGGCGACATTTGAAAATTTATTTGACAAGTTTTACGACAAAGTGCTAAAAGATGATTTGCTCGGAAATGTTTTTAAGCACATGTCTGCCGGCCATGTAATGCATGTGGCGCATTTTGTAGCAGAAGTTTTTGGTGGTGACAAATTGTACACTGCAGATGATAATGGAAGCCACGCCAAAATGATTGGACACCACATTGGAAAAATGCTAACAGAAGCAATGCGGCAGCGCTGGGTGCATCTTTTATTGAAAACAGCAGATGAGGTAGGCTTAAAATCTGATCCTGAATTTCGTTCAGCTTTTGTAGGATATATTGAATGGGGAACCAGGCTTGCAATAATAAATTCTCAATTAACAGAAAACCCAATGGAACAAAATGAAACAATGCCTAAATGGGGCTGGGGAGAAACTGGCGGACCATATAATCCAAACGAAAATTAAAATGAAACAAATAACAGTTGCATTAACGCCTTCTTTCAATTTTCCCCGAAATATTCTACCAGCGATTTTGTTACTGCTGTGTAACAGTAACCAACCCGTGCACTTGTAAGGGTTTGCTTGTTTGATTGTCCGTATTCTAGTAACATGATTGATGGGTTAAGTATTCGTTATCTGCAAAAAAACATTTTTCCAAATCCAGATTTGCTGATACCTTTACTCATCAGATGACCTGACGACTTATGGATAAATTAGTAAAAAGAAGTTGTGTTTGTGACGAGGTAGTAAGTAAACTACAGCAACAGATCGCCTCCGGAAAATTTAAAAAAGGAGACCGTCTGCCCTCTGAACCAGTACTGATGGAACAGTTTGGAGTTGGCCGCAGCAGCATAAGGGAAGCTATCCGCATACTGGCAAACCATGGCCTGGTAAGGGTACAACAGGGATTAGGCACTTTTGTGGAAATGCACAATGGCACACCAATACCCTGGTACAAAAGGCTCGAAAATTCTACAGCAAAAGATTTGAATGAAGTAAGACAGCTACTGGAACTTAAGATAGCTGAAAAGGCTGCCCTTAACCGTACCCAAAAGGATATCGACATCATGACCAAATTATTAAAGAAAAGGTTTGATGCCGCACAAAACAACCGGGCAGATGAATGCATTGAAGCAGATATTCAATTTCACATTGCCATTGCAGACGCTGCGAAAAATGATATACTGGCAGACCTCTATAAAAACATAGCGGCCCAGATAAAAAAGTCTTTCCGCCAGGCATATACCAATACAGAAATGTTTGTTATTAAACACAATGTGCATGAACAGCTGCTTGCCAGCATCATTGATAAAAATCCTAAAAAGGCATGGAACTGTGTGAGGGAAATCACCGCTCAGATTATCTGAGGATAAGTTAACCTTTTGAGAATGGATTGCCTGCCAGCCAAACATACTTAAAGGAATTTTTTATGAGATCAGATCATTACCGCAATTACTTTTTACTTCTTCTAACTGCAGTTACAGGCAGTTTTCAAATAGCAAAAGGACAACCGCAACAATCATTATTACTTTCACAAGCCATTCAAACCGGCTTACAGAATTACCAGAGTATACAGGCTAAACGAAACTACCTGCAGTCATCTGCTGAACTTGTAAAAAATACAAAAACTGAATACCTGCCCAATGTGGTAGCCTCTTTGCAACAGGCATACGGAACTGTAAATGGCCAGTTTGGTCCGTCATCAGCCTATGGCGTTAGTGGTACCACATCTGACGGGCCAACCTACAGCAGTCAGCGTTGGTCAGCAGCATTTGGTGGTGTGTACGTACTAAACAGCAACTGGGAAGTTTTTTCGTTTGGCAGGTTAAAATCACGGATTGCTTATTCGTCATCGCAGGTAATGAGAGACTCTGCAGACCTTGTGCAGGAGCAGTTTATACAAAGTGTAAAAATTGCGGGAGTATATCTTAATTTACTGGTAGCACAAACATTACTGAATACCGCCAATGCAAATCTTGAGAGAGCAAAGTACGTACAAACAGTGGTTACAGCCCGAACGCTGAACGGTTTAAATGCAGGCGTTGATTCTTCTATTGCCAACGCAGAAGTCTCAAAGGCACGGTTGCTTATTATAGATGCAACCAACTCAAAGCAACAATACAGTAACCAGCTTGCGCAACTTATCAACAGCGCCGTGGCCGACTACACAGCCGATTCAACCTTTCTGAAAAACTTACCGGTCACCTACAATACTGAACTCACAGTAGAACAAAATCCGCAGGTTAAATTTTACAAAAGCCGCATAGATCAAAGCAATAGCTATGCAAGCTTGCTGGGCAAAAGTATTTTACCCGGGGTAAACCTGTTTGGTATTTTTCAAAGCCGGGGTTCTGGTTTCGATTATAATTACACACCGCTTAACAACTCTTATTCAAAGGGTTATTTTACTGGCATCAACCCTGTAAGAAGCAATTATGTAGCCGGCGTTTCTATTGCTTGGAATATCATGAGCATTGCGAAAATAAGACACCAGGTACTGGCGCAGCAATTTGTTTCAAAAGGTTTTCAAAGTGAATATGATCTCGTGAGCACACAATTGAAAGATCAGTTGGTACTTGCTGATCAGCGGATTGCAAACAGCTTACAAAGCTGGCATGAGGCGCCAATTCAATACAAAGCAGCATCAGATGCTTACCTGCAAAAATCTGTGCTGTACAAAAACGGGTTGACAAATGTGATAGACCTGCAACAAGCATTGTACCTGCTGAACAGGGCCGAAACAGATATGAGTGTGGCCTACATCAATGTATGGCAATCTCTTCTGCAAAAGGCCGCTGCCTCCGGGGACTTTGATCTGTTTTTAAAACAGGTGAGATAGATCATGGCTGATGTTTGATGGCTGATTTTTGATGTTTGAAGGAAAGGGAAGAATATAATTTGAATTTGTGTTGAGATAAAGTAGCATGTGCAAATACATCGCTTCACTGTTGCTTGCTCAAAACGCCTCAACCTAAATATACAATATGAACCTGATCAGAACCGCATTACGAAAACCCATCACCATCATGGTGCTGGTAGCAGGATTGTTTTTCTTTGGCATCAATGCGGTACGCAATATCAAGATTGATATTTTCCCGGATATGAACCAGCCGGTCATATTTTTATCACATCCTTTTGGCGGTTACTCTCCAGACCAGATGGAATCCTTTTTTGGTAAAGCCTACGTTAATTTAATGCTGTACGTATCGGGTGTAAAAAGCATCGAAACAAAAAATATACAGGGCCTCACCCTGATGAAACTAACATTTTACCAGAGTACCAACATGGCACAGGCCGCAGCGGAAGTATCTGCTTTCAGCAACCGTGCACAGGCTATTTTTCCGCCGGGTTCACAGCCTCCATTTATTATCCGGTTTGACGCCTCTACCCTGCCGGTCGGTCAGCTGGTATTGAGCAGCCCCACCAGGACCAACAATGAATTACTCGACTTTGCGAATGTATATGTCCGTTCATCTTTCACTTCCATTCCAGGTCTTGTTTCGCCGGCACCTTTTGGGGGCAACATACGCACCGTAGTTATAAAAGTAGATCCTGAGCTCATGCGGTCGCACAACCTTACTGCTGACCAGGTGGTAGAAGCCCTGCGTTTAAACAACCAGACCTCTCCTGCCGGTAATGTACGCATCGGCGATAAAAATTATTTTAACGCCGGTAAACACCACCATCAAAACCGTTAAGGATTTTGAAAACATACCACTCTTTAAAGGCGGTGTTCAAAACCTTTATTTAAAAGATGTGGCCATTGTAGAGGATGGCGCTGATATCACGAGCAGCTATGCCCTCGTTAATGGCAAACGTTCCGTGTATCTTGCCATCACAAAATCTGCCGATGCTTCTACGTGGGAAGTGGTGCAGAATCTTAAAAAAGCCATTCCCCGTTTCCAGGCATTGTTGCCGGATGATGTAAAATTATCTTACGAGTTTGATCAGTCAGGCTATGTAATCAATGCTGTTAAAAGCCTGTTGAGTGAAGGCGCTATCGGGGCCATACTTACCGGCTTAATGGTACTGCTGTTTTTGGGTGATCCCAGAGGAGCTTTGATTGTGATCATGACCATTCCCATCTCCATTATAGCAGGCATTTTATTTTTATCGCTGTTTCACCAAACCATTAATATCATGACACTGAGTGGCCTTTCACTCGCCATTGGTATACTGGTAGATAATCAACCGTCACCATCGAAAATATTCACCAGCACCTGGATATGCACAAGCCAAAGGCCCTGGCCATCTGGGATGCCTGTAAGGAAATTGCTTTTCCAAAATTGCTCATCCTGTTTTGTATTTTGGCAGTATTTGCACCCGCCTTCACCATGAAAGGGATACCCGGTGCTTTGTTCTTACCGCTGGCATTGGCCATCGCTTTTTCAATGATCGTTTCTTATTTTTATGGCGCAGACTTTTGTACCCGTAATGGCCAACTGGTTAATGAAAGGTCATCATGTTAAAAAAGGAGAAACCGTTGTCGATATGACTGATGAACAGGAGTTTGTTGCCAGCGGACTCACCGCTGAAGATGAAGGCGACACCTGGGATCAAAAGAAAATACTTGCCGAAAAATCAATGCACCAGGAAGGTAAAAAAATGTCCCTGTTTGATAAGAGCCGTGTTCGTTTACTGAATTTTTTATCCCGCCTGTTTCCTTTTTCAGCCTGGGTGGTAACCGCATACGTGCTCATCATTTCGGGCATTGCTTTTTTATTGCTCAGCAATATCGGCAGGGATGTATTACCAAAAGTAAATGCCAAACAATTCCAGGTAAGAATGCGTGCGCCAGAGGGCACCAGGGTTGAAGCTACGGAACTGAAAGTAGTAAAAGCACTGGCTGTTTTAGATACACTGGTTGGTAAAGAAAACATTTCAATTACTTCTGCCCTTATTGGTCAGCACCCGGGCTTATTTTCAACCAGTCCCATTTATCTTTTTATGGCCGGTCCGCATGAAGCCGTATTGCAGGTGCAGCTGAAAGAAGATTATACAACCAACCTGGAGGAATTACAGGACAGGTTCAGGAACAAAATAAAAGCAAATATGCCGGACGTTCAATTGTCCTTTGAACCCATCCAGTTAACTGATAAAATATTAAGCCAGGGTTCGCCAACACCGGTAGAAGTTAAAATAGCCGGTAAAAACAAACTGCTCAATGAGGAGTATGCCAACAAGCTGATTGAAAAATTAAATCAGGTTTCTTACCTGCGGGATGTGCAGATAGGACAAAGCACAAAATACCCCTCCATTAACATTGATATAGACCGTGTAAAAGCTGCACAACTTGGCGTGGATGTATCTGAAATTTCACGTTCCCTTACAGCCTCCACTTCCTCCAGCCGTTACACAGAAAAAAATGTTTGGGTTGACGAAAAAGCGGGCTTAAGTTATGGGGTACAGGTAGAGATACCGGAAAATAAAATGAAAACTTTAAGCGACATCAGTGAAATACCGGTACTTAAAAACCAATCACGGCCGGTGATCGGGGATGTGGCTACCATTACCCAGGGTACTACACACGGAGAAAATGATAACGTTGGTGCCCTGCCGTTTCTTTCAGTAACAGCCAACCTGTATAAAAAAGATTTAGGCCATGCCGCAACCGATGTTGCTGGAGCCATCAAATCGCTGGGTCCTTTGCCCCGTGGGCTAACAATGGAAACCAGCGGTTTAAGCAATGTACTTACCGATACGCTGGATAGTCTGCAGAGTGGTTTGATCGTTGCCATCGTAGTTATCTTTTTAATGCTGGCGGCTAACTTTCAATCTTTTAAAGTATCGCTGGTGGTATTGGCTACTGTACCTGCGGTGATACTTGGTTCGCTGGTATTGCTGGTACTTACAGGTTCCACCTTAAACCTGCAATCTTACATGGGCATGATCATGTCGGTGGGAGTTTCCATATCCAATTCAGTTTTGCTCATCACCAATGCAGAACAACTACGCAAACACAATGGTGATGCTATACTCTCCGCCAAAGAAGCGGTGGCACTGCGTATGCGCCCGATACTGATGACAAGTGTAGCCATGGTAGCAGGCATGATACCAATGGCAGCAGGTCTTGGAGAAGGCGGCGACCAGGCATCTCCTTTAGGCCGTGCGGTTATTGGGGGGCTCGTTGCATCTACCTTTGCAGCCTTATTTATTTTACCATTGGTTTTTGCCTGGGTGCAGGGCAAAGCCTCTACAAAATCCGTATCGCTGGATCCGGAAGACAAAGAAAGTATTCACTATATACCATCATTATATGCAAAGAAATAACCCGGTCACTATAGCCATCTTTTCATCCTGTATAGCAGGGATGATTGGTTTGCAAAGCTACAGTTTATCCGAAGCAAAAAAAGAAGAAAGCCTGGTTACAAAACCTGTTACTGTTGCTCCCCTGCCAACTTTTGTGTTGCAGAAAGGCATGTTGTCTTCCAACCTCAATATTCCCGGCGAGTTAAAATCTTTTCAGCAGGTTGACCTGTATGCCAAGGTGAGCAGTTTCGTAAAAAAGATATACGTTGATGTTGGCTCACAGGTTGGCCAGGGCCAGCTGCTTGCTTTAATGGAAGCTCCCGAAATAAGTTCTCAGTTATCGGGCTCACAGTCTAAGCTGGCATCTTACGATGCGTTATACCAGGGTAGCAAAGCCACCTACAACCGCCTGCTGGAAACCAGTAAAACACCTGGCACTATTTCGCCAAACGAACTGGAGTTAGCACTGGCAAAACAAAATAGTGATCTTGCACAACTTAATGCAGCCAAGGCCAATATCAGGGAACTTACCGATACCAAAAATTACCTGGAAATAAGGGCACCATTCAGTGGTATTATCAGTGCCCGTAATGTAAGTGCAGGTGCTTATGTTGGTCCGTCCGGCAAGGGTTCGGAAATGCCAATGTTTTCGCTTAACCAGCAAAATAAACTGCGGCTTGCAGCGGCCATACCGGCTGCTTACACTGCTTACCTGAATAGTAAAAGTGAAATAAATTTTACCATCAATTCCCTGGTGGGTGAAAAATTCACGGCTAAAATTGCACGCCTTGCAGGTGCCCTTGATAATCGCCTCCGCTCAGAAATAATAGAGATGGATGTAGACAACAGCAACAAAAAATTATTGCCCGGCATTGTGGCAGAAATCTCCATTCCACTTCCTGCACAGGACAGCAGTTTTGTGTTACCAAAAACAGCCGTTGTAAATGCTACCGAAAAAGTATTTGTAATCAGGAAGCAAAGCGGCAAAGCCCAATGGGTGGAAGTAAAAAAAGGCCGTGAGGCAGATGGTAAAATGGAAGTTTTTAGCGGCGGCTTAACAGCAGGTGATACACTTATCACAACCGCAAGCGAAGAAATAAGGGAAGGAAGTGCTTTAAAGTAAACCGGAGATAGAATACATTTTATTTAGCCAGCCAATAACCATGATTGAACTTTACTGGCGACGCTCCGTTCAAAATTTGTTTTTCAATTGGACTTTATCCGCTAAAAACAGGAAAAGTTTGTTTGTAAAGATTTACCGGAAAAATTGATTTTCAATAAATGATTGCCCTGTTTGTTATAACATCATTATTTAAAAAAAGACTTTACATAGTCAGTTACTGTTTGCCAGGTAATACCGGCATAACGGTCATTTTCTAACCTGCTGTGGTGAGTAGTGAACATGGAGTACATATATTGCGCCTGCTGCCATTTTGCGTACAACTCATTTTCTCCCGCCGGGTTTTCAGCTCTTTGCTTTTTTATAAATTGAGCAAAGCCCTCAAGGCTTGATAATTGCTGAAGCTTAAACTCCTGGCCGGTTGCTTCTTTTACAGTTGCCTGTATCATTTCGGGACTAATCTGGAAACTTGCAATTTGTAAATCTCTTGGTGCGTTTTCATCCAAAGCAACCTCCGCTGTAAAGGCTGCGGTGTCATCCATGGTGGTAAAATCAAGTTTCCAGTCTGCTTTATCGCCCCAGTAACCTATCGTCTTGTCTTTTAAATTTAAAACCGGTGTATTGTATTTCAGTATGTCTGCGAAAGCACCATTAAAAATGGAAGATGCTTTTATTGAAGTGCCGTCAAGGTATTTTTTAAACGTTCTTCTTAAATCAAAATTCCTGTTTTCTCCTGGCACCAGGTTATTATAATCAGTACAAAAATCTGATGGAATAAACCTTGCAACACCTGCCTGTATGGCACCATCCAGTACCCTTGTTTGCAGGTCAATAATCACATCGCTTAAACCGGCCACTGCAGATACAACACATGCTGCACCCTCACCTACTTTCGCAATAGCATCAACATTTGTTAAGTCTGTCTCAATAACATGTACTCCCATTTTTTCCAGGACTGCTCTCTTTTCAGTATCAGCGGAAGGCCGGGTAACAGCCCTGACTACTGCACCCCTTTTAATCAGCTCCCTGCAAATCCTGTTTCCTAAATTGCCTGTGGCTCCTGCAACTAAAATTATTTTTTTCATGTGTATGTTTTGAATGATTATCTACGATTCTAAAAATGGCAAAACAGCTTCCAATACCTGTGCAGGTTGTTCTTCAAATAAATAATGCCCGCTATCCATGATACCTTTTACCGTTACGTTAGTTGCAACACAGGGCAAGCCCATCTTCATTTAATGGTAACTGATATAGCTGCCAATGCCTAATACAGGCATGGCAAGTGGCCTGTAAGTTTTTGCATCTTCTATATCCTGTGTAAAAGTTTGGTACCAGCCGTTGGATGCCCTGATGCTTTCTTTGTCGTTGTAAGCAGCTGCACTTACGGCTCTTTCAAATGAAGTCATTTTACTGTCATCTATCATTACATAATTAAATAACCAGTCGATCAGGTATTGAAACCTGCCTTCCAGTAATTTTTCCGGTAAACCTTTTACCTGGTTAAAACTCATCCACCAGGCATAAGGCATATTGCCATCCATTTTTTCGCTGAAAGTACCAGGGGCTGGTATCAGGGGCATTTGCAGCATGCCTTCGCCGGGATGTGCGCCATCTAGTACAACCAGCTTTTCAGTAAAGTCAGGATAATTAAAAGCAAAACTCATAGCCACCATTCCTCCAATATCATGCCCCATCATGTAAACTTTCTCCAGCCTGAGATGCTTTATAAGCTCCAGGATATCTTTTGCCATTGTTTTTTTATCATATCCAGCTTCGGGTTTTTCAGAACTGCCCATGCCTCTTATATCCACAATAATTACCCGGTACAATTTTGAAAGTTCTATTGCAACAGGATGGTAAGAATACCATGTTTGCGGCCAGCCTGGCAAACAGATCAACGGCTTACCAATACCGCCTTCCACGTAATGTAACTGCACACCATTCACCGTTGCATACTGGTTGGTAAAGCCGGGTAATTTTTTTATGAGTTCTTTATCTGAATAGTTGCTTTGCGGTGCTGTTGTTTGTTGGTCCATTTGTGTCATTTTATTTTAGTGACACAAAACTAGGCTGCGGTTAAAAGGGAAAAACTACCAAAAGGTAGATAATAAATCAACGAATGTTTTTCCGGATGCGGCTCAGGGCATTGGGCGTAATACCAAGTACAGCGGCCAATTGTTTTACAGGTACTTTTTGCATCAGTTCAGCATCGTTCATAAACTGCAGGTACCGCTGCTCCGCCGTTAAGGTTTGAAATTGTACAATCTGATCTATCATTCTAACTGACATTGACTCCCATATTTTTCTGCCAAACTCATTCCATACTGTAATATGGGCATACAGAAAGTCCATATCTTTCTTATCAATTACAACCAGTTCAGTATCCTCTATGGCTTCAATATTAAATCTTGTGGGCTTTTGCGGATAAAGGCTGGATATCTCTGTAAAGAATTCATTTTTAAACATCACCCAGCTTGTAGTTTCCTGGTCGTTTATTTCATAAAAGAAACGGATGCCACCAGCAGCAATAAAAAAATACTGAATGGCAATTTGTCCTTTTTTGAGGATCAGTTTTCCTTTTGGTATTTGTCTTTCGGTACACCTGGAAAGCACCAGTTGCAGATCATGATCATCAATGCTGATGATCGTTTTTATGTACGCTATAAATTTATCCATATTTTTTATCTAAAAAACTGCTGTTCTGGCTGATATAAGTTTTTTTTCAGATGTAAACAACGAAAGTGGCTAAAGGTTGGGAAGTACGGAAATTGTTGCCCGCTGGTAATATGCAGCAATCAAAGAACGAGAGCAACATCAATTAAAAACTCCGCCGGAACTCCGGCGGCGAAAGATTCGTTTTTGTTTTAAATAATCTGCTGAAAGACTGCGGACGTTCAAAGCTCAGTTCGCAGGCTACTTCGCTTACGGTTAAACTGGTGGCGGATAGTTTTTCCTTTGCTTTTTCTATCAGCTTATTGTGTATGTTGCTGTGCATTTTGTCCTGTTAGTGAACGCATCGTATCGGTCAGGTAGCCCGACGATATGTGTAATTGTTCTGAAAGATATTGAACAGTTGGTATCGTCTGCCTGATCTGCACAAGTCTTGTTACAGATCAACTTTGTTGCGGTAAGCCTTGAAGATACCTGCATTAGAAGTTTTATATGGCACTATACATAACTATCCGATTATACATTTTTGCTTTTATTTATCTTTTAACCCCTTTGGCAAAAATCAGGCAATTCGGCGAGCCGCTGCTGCGTCTTTTTTTGCAACGGTCAAAGACGGGCTTTTTAAAAAACCGCTTGTTCCGCAACAGTGTTCCCGTGAAAGTGTAAGAACCATTGCAGACACCATGCATCAATATACTTAGTAAAAGGTTCACCAATAAAACAAAAAAAATATTATAATTGTACTGCCTTTGCCACCTCCAAAAAAATCGTCCATGACTTGCCCCTTTGAGAATATTTTTTTAAACTAAAAATTATTCAAGATGAAAAAACAGTTTTTCCTTTTAATGGCATGCTGTATTGGCAGCATTCATTTTGTAAAAGCGCAAGCATATAAAACTGCAGCTGGCGCACAGTTTGATTTTGGTTCTGGAATTAAATGGTTCGGTGTTGGGGCACGACATTTCTTTACAGAGCATGATGCAGTAGAAGCAGAAGTGGTATTCGGAGATCCTTCAAAAGTGATCCAGGTTTTTTACCAGTATCATTTGCCAATCCCTTCGGCAGAAAATCTGAATGCTTATTTTGGAGCAGGACCCACACTCCAGTTTTATACCGGTGGTTCAGATTTTTATATCAGGCCAATGGCAGGACTTGATTATAAACTCACGGATATTCCGCTGGCAATATCTTTCGATTGGCGTCCCTTTATTTACCTGGGCAAAACTTATGGTGGTTCCAGGTTTACAGCAGGAGGTTTTGGAATAGGAGCTAAATATGTGCTTCCTAAATAACATCACTGCACAAAAACTCAAAAAAAATACTGCTGGCTGGTGGCTTTTACCAACTGATAGTTTATTTTTTTATGGACATCTCCCTATAAAATAAATAGCTGGTACTTGGTGGCTATAAGTAGTGAAATTGTTGTGTGGCTTTGGTCGCAGACAATACCACACTTGCGTTACAGTCAGATTCAATTTTTCGGAGCTGGCTCACCAATTGGCAACGGACTACAAATCGCAACTCAAGGGTATTGCAGCCGGTTTACAAAATAAATTAAGACCGCTAAAGAATGGGAACGCTTTGGGGTGATGGCAATTCTTTTAACGGATCTTTGCTTTGAGCATTTACCAACACAACAGGCAAAGCAAACAGTAAGATAAATGCAATCGTCAAAGATGTTGTGTTTAGTTGCATTGAAACAGATTTTTTATAAATGTTTAAAGACAGGAAGAGGGTTGATTTGGAAGGGTTAAGATAATAAACATTGGCAGCACACCTGCAACTGACTACATAAAAAGGCGTTAATAAAATGGGAAGTGAATATTTAACAAGGTGAAATTAATGAAAGCTTTGTGTAAGCTTCCCAAAGTCTGTCAATAAGATCTATAGTTAATAACACTTTGGTCAGCAGCCCAGGTGATTGCGTGTGCTCCTCGCTTTTGAGATGATTGTCAAATGGATAGAATGACTAAGAACAAGCAAATGACTCTTTAGCATTGCAAACAGATGAATACACAATTGTTTTTATTGGGTAAGATAACCTGAGAAATAAAACGCCGGAACAATTTCCGGCGCCTCATAAAAACAATTGAGTAAAAAATAAAAACTAATGCTATTTCCACACAGCCCAGGCGCTTGCTGCAGCCCAGTTGGTTTGACCAACTGCTCCACGGTAGGTTACACGGTTGAAGAAAGAGGAAAAATTTGTTCCTTCAAAGTTTGCACCAGACGCTGCAGGCGAATCTGCCAGCGGAGTTAAGTCGGGGTTGGCAGCATATAAATTAGTTAACTTAAGGTTTGCGGAAGCTGGTATCAGCTCATTGTTATTAGCTGTATTAAAAGCAAAAGTCTTTATGCTCATATCACCAGCAACGCCCCTGAAGCCTGCCGGGTCAGAGCCATTGTCGTAACTGAATGTGCTGGCTGTATCATCACTGTTTACCAGGTTATATTTAAATTCTGATCCTGTATTGTTTAACAGCACCGGCTTTGTTCTGGGGCAAAGCATTAAACCTCCCTGGGGATATTCTGCAATGATAGAGTTTTGCATAACAAACCTGGTTCCTTTGCGAATGTAGAAAGCCTGGTTAAGATTTGTTTTTGTAACCTCTTGCCCCTGCGGACCAACAATTGTCATGTTAGAAACAATTGGCCGGGTAAGAGGGGCATTCAAGGTGGGCACCGCATCATTATAACTCTCAAAAGCGTTTGCCCTGAGGGCATGAGCAGAGGAAAGTTCAGTTCGGTAAGAGATGAGGAACTGCATGCTTCCCTGGTAACCATAATCAAAATCATAATCATCATCTCCGTTGTTATAAGCAATAAGATGAGATACATTTACCGTACCGCCAACAAACTGAAAACCATCATCACGGGAATGTGACACCATCACATTATCTACCATTGTACCGGAACCAACGCTCTTCAATACAAATCCACTCGCTTTATCAATACCCCATTCTTCCTCTGCGTCGGGATTAATTCCACCCGGATATTCAAGCCTTAAATATTTAATGGAGCCCGAATTGTCATCAGCAATGGTGCCACCATATTTAGTGTCATCCGAAACTGCTAATCCATCAACATTACCAGTTACAACATTTGTGGGGGCTTTGCCAATAATTATGATACCACCCCAATCGCCCGGAGCTTTATTGGCAGCAGCACTTGTAAATACCACCGGCCTATCAACGGTTCCATTTACCACCAGTTTAGAACCCTGGGTTATTACTAAAATGCCTTTGGCCGCTGCATCATCTTTTTTTACCACAGACACTGTTATACCCGCCGGAATTGTTAGCGTGGCATTGTTCTTAACAAATACCTGACCGTCAAGCACATAACTGGTGGCTGCATCCAGTGTGAGGTCAGTTGTAATTAATGCTGGTAATGTATCAACTTTAGTTGCCTCCGGGGCCATTGTGTCATCTCTTTTACACGCCGCAAAAATGCAAACAACAGTTACTGCTAATAAATAGTTTTTTTTCATACATGAGTATTTACAAGTTTTAAATAATGCACTTAAAATGTACTAAAGAATGAAGGGGCATCTGTTGCAGGCTTAAAATATACCGGGGTAAAAGTTGAATTACAGATTTTTAAGAATAGTTTCTTATTTGGTGGAACTCAAAAATTGTTCCAATATAGCTGTGAGTAGAGGTTTAAGGATGGCATACACTGGCATATTTCTTCAACCCAGATTTTGCAGTTGAAAATCTATTGCGGCTTCCAACTGCTGCACAGCTAAGTATTTCAGAACATTTTTTGACTTCAAAATAGATCACTATTCATCAGCCAAAAATAACCCGAAACACCTAGCTGACTTGCATTTGAAACCCTCATACCGATCTCAACTGCAAAATCTGGGTTCAAATCAGAATACTCAAGAGGGCTGGAGATAAGAGAATATAATTTTGTTGACTGGTCTTAATTGTGGTGGAATACCCCAGCCACGAAACTGCTGTAATAACTTTCCACTATATTTTTTTTTGTACTTGCCAGTAATGCCCGAAAGGGTCCTGAAACATTCCCTGGCGGTAACCATAGTCGTGGTCTTCCACAGGGTTAATTTCTGTGGCACCTGCCGCCAAACCTTTTTGCATTACCGCCGCAACATCCTCAACAAATAAACCGACAACTGCAGTAACTCCCTTTGCACTTATTGGTTCAAGCGCATTACGCATAGTTTCATGTACATGAAAAATCGCACCGTCGAATTCCAGTTCTGCTACATGAATACTGCCGTCATCGTTGCGAAAACAAAAATTTTCCGTGGCCCCGAATTTTGTGTAAAAATCAATATTGATTGTTCCGTTAGGAATGTGCAATTCAGGCGCAAAATGGGTTGTGTTAGTTGTTGTTAGCATGATTTATTGTTTTGTTAGAAGTTTATAAAGCTATGCTCAGAAAAACTTTGTTTGACCAAAGTACAACACTTTCAACCTATATCAAAGCCAGGTTTAAATGGATAGCAACAATTCTCCCATGAGTTTCAAACTTTTATGATTGTATAATTGTATGACGGCATCCCCTTAACGTTAATCTTTTTTAAAAGCTAAGTTTTGCTTACTGCATTTTAGCATCATATATAACTATGAAAAATACAGCCAACTATGATAAGCATATTGCAATAATAACATTCGCTTCTGTATATCCGAATTATGTTAAAAAGTTGGAAAAGAAGGATACAACAAACGAGGAACTGCACCTGGTATTAAAATGGTAAAAACGAACCAACTTCCCCGACTGGTAACTAATATAGCTCACGTTTATGCAACTAAAATTTATCCTTCTTTTGATCTTTTCATAGCAAGGCTTTACACTATCCTGGTATGAAATTAAAAATCCGGGAAGTATTTTAATACGGCCACAGGCCAGTAGTTGATTTAGATCTCTTACAAAACATAATACTTCTTATTGCTGGTAGCTTTGTAAGCAATCCTATTGTTAAGAGTATCTTCAAAAAGAACGGTTTTAGACGTAAAACTTATTACCTCTGCGGTTTGCTTTTTAGGTATCAATTTTTCTAAATTGTATAACTGTGACAAATTTGTCTCGATACCTTTTGCAATAGTCGTCATTGGAGTATCGGTAGGCTTGTTCTCAAATGGATCCTGCAGATGAATGGCCATTTTTTCTATCAATAGAAAACAGGCTGCAATGGCAACCACCAGCGGCACTTCAAAATACCCGAAGTATTCAATAACGGCAAACGGAAGTAAGGCTATAAAAAGCATCAGCGATAAATGAATGTACAAACTGTAGGTGCTTGGAAAAATAGTGTTCTTGATGCGTTCACATTTACCCATTGCATCACATAATCTTGATAAAGTGTTATCCATCTCCACCTGCTGAAAACGGTTGATCCACCCCTCCTCCATTGCCAGCTTAATATCACGGCCAGCCAGGTTGAGCAATGCAGAGGGAATATTGTCAACACTGCATACGTATTCCATTTCATGGGCATCAAGGTATTTTTCCAGTATTCGTGTCGCTGAATGCCCACGTAAATGCCGGCCCAGGCAATAGGTCCATGCAATTTGCCTTTTTATCATGCGTTGCTGAAATACTTTTATATTATCATCATCAAAACTATCGTGGGTAAAATTCATCACCTGCCGCCCAAGCGTTCTTGAATCGTTTACAATGGCGCCCCAAATATGCCTTGCCTCCCACCAACGGTCATACGCCTGGTTACTCCGGAAACCTAAGAGCAACGATATTACTGTTCCTAAAATTGCGGGAATTGCAATGGGGATGGTGATTCTTGTGGTATGATAGGAGTTGTAAAGTAAGGCAATCAGTAATGTGTACAGCGTGATCACCAAAACCTCGTACTTTATTTTTCCGAACACATAACTAAAAGGAATGTTGTTTTTTAACAGCATAATATAATTCTACTTTGACACATTACGTTTTTCGATTTCGTCGGATAATATCATCTTGTCTTTGCTTGTGCCTGTATTTGATTTGCGCTTCCACTTGTTCATATTCGTTATCTTTTCTGATAAACGTTTGCATGATTACCTGTCTGATGTCATAAGCACTTAAAAGGGGCATTTCCGATTGGTGTTCTTTCTTTTCTGTGAGTACATAAGCCTGTGCCATCATACACATTGCCATGTGGTGATGCCATGCTTTCCAACCCCTTACCTGGTATTCACTCATGCCAATGTCTGATTTGCATTCTTGAAAGGCTTTTTCTACAAAGTACCGCTGAGCTTGCATTTGAGCTGTTTGTAGTGTTGTGTATTGTCCAGGTTTTGCATTAGATAGGGCATATTTTATTTCCTCATTGCCATTAACAGTTGTTGAAATCCTGATCAACAATTGCCTTTGCTTACTGCTGGATGAATGTCCATCCCAAGTAAATACGGTTACAACGGCTATCTTACTTTTAATAGCTCCTTTAGTACCAGTGCGGATAATTACTTCTTCGAAGTCACTCGCTGCCAGTTGCTTTTTTAATGCCCTTACTTCAATGGCCTTGTCAGCTGTTTTATACCTTGTTGCAGTGCGGCCTCTGCCTTCATTTTTAACGGGTATCTCAATAACAGGCTCTTCTAAAAAAACATACTGGTCTTCATGAACATCTAAAACACCTGTCAGACCTATTTGATCCAGCCCCTCCATTAAGGAATAATCGTTTCCATACAAGCCATCTCCACCAACAAAATCAATCTTATTACCTAATGCCAGTTGTCTTTTTATCATCGCTAAAGCCAACTGTGGTTTAGATTGATACACTATGTTTTCTTTTGGTATACCTGCCTTCTCACATCGCTTTTTATCTTTAGTCCACACATTGGGAAGAAATAAGGAACAATCAGCCAGACCATAAAAGTTACCGGTACTGTAAGCACCATACACGGCAACCTGACAATTTTCTACTTTGCCTTTTGTGCCACAATATTGTTTTGCAACACCTACAGATTTGTCACCCTTTTTCTCATGGCTGCTTTCATCTATAATAAAGCCAATGGGTGTTTTTTCTACTTGAAATAAAGTATTGATCTCCTGGGATACCTGATTTATAACTCCTCTGTGATCCCACGGAGCATCAGAAATGAAATGCTGTAACGCATAGTACTCACTGTCTCTTACCGATTCTCCCATCCGTTCTATATTGCGCTTTTTGCTTTGGAATAATCCTTTGAAATACAACAGTAGATTTTGGCCCTGGTCTTTTGTTCTGCTTTTAACGTGATTTAAATACTTACCCACATATTTTTCAAGCTGGCTCTCGTCAGCAATTCTAAAGCGATTTTTACTCTCTTCATGTGGGTCTATATTTATAGCTGTTTTTTACATATCCTAAAGCTACGAAGTCACGGGAATTATTACCTATTTTTAATGTGTCAAAGTAGAAATAATTTTTAGGGATTATTTTTTTATCAGTTTGATGCCAGGTAAGCTGGCGCAGCTACAGCAGGGTTATTTACTAAACTATTTTGCCGGCCGGGATTCAATTCCCTTATCAACCTGATACCAGACTTTTTAAACAACGGTCCGGGGTCAACACTTATCTTACTTACAGGAATAAATTGGTATTGCTCCGGGTAAATAATACAATCAATTTCATTGGCTTCAACAAAATTTCTAAACATGACCGCTGTGTTTCCTTCCATACAGTTAAAGTGTATTTTTTGTAACTGTTGCGGATATAACTCTTTTAATTGCCGGTAGCTCTGCCTGAATGATTCTGTAAGCAAGTCATGGTAAGGCATTTTCCGGCAGCGGTGAAGAAGATCAAATGGGTCAGGCATTTGAAAGGCGTGGAAAAGCATCATGGTTATTTTATTTCCTTTAAATGCCACTACGGCTTGCTGTGCCAGTTGAAAAGAAGCAGGTGTAAAATCTGTTGGAACAAGGATGTTTGTCATAATTTTTAATTTAGAACACAAAACTGCGGCAGCAGTATTAAGAACTGCTAATAACAACATTACAATCCTGTTAGAATTACATTAGAAAGAGATCAGAAAATTAGGAAATGGTTAGAACCTCAATTCTAAAAAAGAAATTGGAGATATTTAAATACGAGCCAAACTGTTTTAAACCATTGGTAAAAAAATACGAACGGTAGTACCTGCATTTACCTCCGAATCTACTTCTATGTGGCCCCTGTGCAGCCTTATGATATTGGCAGATAAAGGCATGCCAATCCCATGACCTTCATAACCCTGCGTATTAGAAGCCCGGAAAAACGGCACGTATATTTGTTGAAGGTCTCCGGGAGGAATGCCGATACCTGTGTCCGTTACAGATATGAGCGCCTGTTGCAGCTTAAATGACAACTGCAGATCAACTTGTTGATTGTTAGAATATTTACAGGCATTTAGTACGATATTGCTGACAGCTACTTTAAGCAAATTATAACTCCCTGTAATAGTCATGCTTTCTTCATCTGGCGGAAGCTGCAGCATTGAAACGATGATCCTGTTGCCAGGAAAAATATCGTCAGCATTTTCTTTCACATCGCAGATCAGCTGATCCAGCCTCAATTTTTCCCATGTCATCTTTTTGCCGTCAAACCCGGTTTGTGCAAGGTCAAGCAAACCATTTATTAAATGTTGTAACCTTGCTGCCTGCGATTGTACCTGCTCTATGCTACGCTTGTAATCATCTGCAGGCCTTTCTTTCTGCAAAGCATAATCCGCTTCTCCCACAATAGCAGTAAGGGGTGTTCTTAATTCATGTGATGCATTGCTGATAAAATTATTTTGTGTTTCAAAAGCCATTTCAATACGGTCAATCATTTTGTTAAATGTTCGTGTGAGCTCGGCAATTTCGTCTGTTCCTTTTATCTCATCTAACCGCAGGTGCAGGTTATTCTCATTGATCTGGTTTACTTTATTATTGATAGTACGAAAAGGGCCAAAGCTTCTTTTGGCGAAATACCGGCCGGTCAGATAGATAACTATAACAGACCCTATCAGGGTTAAAATCATCACATACCGTAACTCCTTTAGTACTTCAATACCATACTCATTTGTTGCAGATTTAATAACGATAAAATAACCGGTTTCATCTTTGTATAAAATGCCTGCATACAATCTTAATTTATTTTCACGAAATATGGTTCCACCCCCGGCTTTTACAATTTCATCCAAAAAAGAACGGTTGATCTCATTGTCAGGAGAAGGAGTATACTGGCCTGGGATACGATTCAGCTGGTAAATAAAAGCCTGTTCGTCAGGGAGTTTCTCCAGGTATTTTTTTTCAATTTCCCGGAATGCTTCAGTAGATACATCATCTTTTTCAAAGCGGAATTTTGCAGATATTTTTGCCCTGAGTTCAAGCCTTTTATAAAAATCGTTGTGGGTGAAATTATCAAGAAAAAAGTACTCTACGGTGCCGAGTAACAGGAAAAAAACACCTGTTAAAACAGTGAATATTATCGTGGTCTTTGTTTGTATTTTCATGCAAGCCTTATGATAGTTTCAGCATATAGCCCATGCCAATTACAGTTTGTATAAATTTGTTTGAAGGATCTTTATCTATTTTTTTACGGAGATAATTTACGTAAACGTCTACTACATTGGTGCCCATATTAAAATCAATTCCCCATACATGTTCTAATATTTCAATCCTTGATATTACCCGGTTACGGTTACGCAGAAAATATTCCAGCAGCCTGAACTCAGTAGATGTGAGATTTACCTGTTCATCATTATAAAGGACCAGTTTCGAATGGGTATTTACCGTAACGTTCCCAAATTTTATTTCATCATCCTGCTGCGCCGGCAGTTGTTTTCTGCGGTTCAACGATCTTAGTCTCGCTTCCAGCTCAGCAAACTTAAACGGCTTTACGAGGTAGTCATCTCCGCCGCTGTTTAAACCTGCCACAATATTTTCAGTGGAACCAAGGGCAGTAAGAAAAAGAACAGGCGTGTTGATATTTTTTTGGCGCAACTGTTTGCACAATTCAATGCCATTTATTTTAGGAAGCATAACATCCAGTATCATCACATCAAATGTACTTGCTGTCGCAATCTCAAACCCGAGCAAACCATCAGGGGCTACGGTTACGTTATGACCGGTTTCCTGCAATCCTTTGCTAATTATTGTTGCCACACCGGGATCATCTTCTACTAATAATACTTTCATTGCTGCAATATTACTATAAGCTGCACTAAGTTGTAAAACGGGGCCGTTAAAATTTTAGAGAAGTTAAGAGCAGATAACTCACTAAATCTGTTTAATAAATCTATCCAGCTATTGCCAGTAACCCTTGTAGTGAATAGTATATTTAACCCAGATTTTGCATTTGAAAATCTATTGCGGCTTCCCACTGCTGCACAGCTAAGCATTTCAGAACATTTTTTGATTTCAAAATAGATCACTATTTCTTCAGCCAAAAAATAACCCGAAACACCTATCTGCATTGCATTTGAAACCCTCATAACGATCTCAAATGCAAAATCTGGGTTGAATGTTTTCATTCAATTGCAGGTAACAAAATGGCAGCATTATTCTACAAAGTGAATTCAGTGAAACACTTTTTCAAAACAACAAAAAAGGCACGATTTTTATTCCGCAAAAAATATTAGATGGCAACTAAAATGAAAACACATGCTACAGAAATAGCTGATCTTACTAT
Organism: Ferruginibacter sp.; assembly: GCA_965247025.1. Classification (GTDB taxonomy): domain Bacteria; phylum Bacteroidota; class Bacteroidia; order Chitinophagales; family Chitinophagaceae; genus Ferruginibacter. Next base: position 1,161,579 of record OZ252000.1, read on the forward strand.
TTTTGATTGACGGAGCAGTAAACGAGTTGCTTCAATTTATTTGATGAGACTGGCGAAGGCAATTTTAATACAATTCCTTACAAAGACAGCTGGACAGCGGCACAACTTGTTGACCATGTAATCAAATCAACAGCAGGTGCAGCGCAGGTGAAAGAATTTCTATGCTAAAAAATATTTTTCTCAATTTTTTACATACCATGAAATCCCCGGAAGAAATAGTGCGGATGCAGGTCCCTTTTGAAAAAATATCTTTAACAGATCTGCTTCTAAAGACTTTAAGCAACTTAAAACCAAACGCACTAAAGGTAAACCAGTTGAAATTGTAGAAGGGCTACTCCTGGGAGGAATCACCAAGCTTGAACTGGTGCATTTTGTTTTATACCATACCCAAAGACATATGCAACAGTTGCGAAAAATTACCGCTGCCTTAGCTAATCGCTAATTGAATATATTGGAATCGCATCACTTCCTTTCACGTCAGCAACAGATAATTTTCTTCATTACTTATCATGTTGTACAATTAAAAGAGGCGGTGATATTACACCGCCTCTTTTGTTTTAAACGATCTTTAATTATTGTTTTATAACCTGCACCTTAGATACCTGGCCTTTAATATTTACCATCAGGTAGTAACTTCCGGCAGGTAATTTTGTTACGTCGATTGTGTGCGTATTACCAGTGAGTCCCTGCTTTTGTAACACCATTTGCCCCCCTGCTGAATACATAGTGATATCAACATTGCCGATAATTTTTTCCATGCTATTAATGGTTACGGTAAACTGGTATAAAGCCGGGTTGGGAAATACATTTATTAGTGTAACTGGCTTCTTATTATAATAAACAGTGGCCGGCACAGAGTAAATAAACTTTCCATCTTTTCCGGTTATTTTTAGCCGGTAATAGTTGGCGCCTTCAGCAGGTTCAGTATCAACAAACTGGTAGTTGAGCAGGCTGTTGGAGTTACCGGCAGCTGTTACACTTCCTACAGGCCTCCACTCATTATTATTACCCGGTTTCTCTACTGTAAAATAATCACTGTTTAGTTCACTGGAAGTTGTCCAGTATACTTTTACCTGGGTATTTTCCAGGTTTGCCCCAAAACAGGATACCTGTGCCGGGATAGCAAGTGTGTTTAACTGGAAGAGGGATTCTCCCCTGCCGTTGCCGCCCATATATAAACTAGCCACAGCACCATCGAGTTCAAGCGTGGCAACTCCCGCCTGTGTTTCTCCACGCCCGTTGCCTCCATGGTACATCAGGGTCATTGTACCGTCAGCCTGGTTGCTGTTTATCTCTGTCAATACCTCACCACGGCCATTACCGCCACCATATATTGCTATCACATTACCATCCAGTTGATTGGTGTTTGTTGCAATGAGTATTTCTCCACGACCGTTGCCCCCGTTGTAGAGGCTTACGATACTTCCTGAAAGTTCGTTGGTATTAATTCCGTTTAACTGCTCTCCCCTGCCATTTCCTCCGCCATAAATTTTTACTGACTGTCCGTCAACCTGGTTTGTATTAGCCACAGTTGATTTTTCCCCACGCCCGTTTCCACCCCCATACAAATCAACTGCAACACCATCAAGCTGGAATGTATTAATTATTACAAACCTTTCCCCTCTTCCATTACCACCGCTATATTGTGACCACAGCTTGCAAGGAAGTAATAGTAAGAAGATTCCGTACACTGTAAACTTTTTCAATTGTCTCAATTTTATGTAAGTATTGCTGTTGCAAAATTTAACTGCATACAATTATTTTTTCAAACAATGTTCTGCGTCTGTTCAATAGATTTGAGCAATTGTTTACAATGGTGCAGTGCGGACACCACGACCGCCAATAACAGCACCACGCTGAGGTATAATACGGGCAGCAAACCTCCGGCCTGATACACTGAGGCTGTCTTCTGTATTAGGTGAAAAGAAGCTACCACCACGCTGGCCAATACCAATGGCGGTTGCAGGACTCGGCCAGTCTGTGTTTGTTGCATTTCCATTTACATCCAGCAGGCCACTGCCATGGGTACCTGCAAAAGCTCTTCCTTCCGGCGTGCCGATTGATACGGTTCTTTCCCAAACATTGCCGCTCATTTCCATAATGCCATAATAAGTTGCGCCAACGGCTGCCCTGGTAACATTGGCTGCTCCCATCGCTGATGCCGCAAATATGCCTACCCTTAAAGGCCCTTGTGTGGGACTGCTTACAAAACCATCTGTATTGTAACAGGCAACATTTCCCACACCTGCGAAAGTACTTAGCTGTGCCGCAACATATTCAGTTGAATCATTCGGATTACCAATGGAATAGTAGTTGGCTGCAATATACGGGGTGCCCCAGGCACATTCATGATACACAGGCAACAACGGCCCACGGCAGGCTTTTTCATATTCAAGTTCTGTTATTGGCCTCAGGCCGGCCCAGGCTAAATAAGCACTCAGGTCTCCCCAGCTTAAAAAATTACAGGCTATATAAGGGCTGCGGCTGCGGAAAGTGGAACTCCCCAGCAAGGTATCAATAAGAAACCTGTTCACACCTATGGAACCGTTATAATCATAATGATTCCTTGACTGACCGTAGGATAGGCTGTTTAAAAATTCTACATAGCCCTGCTGGCTCAGTTCATACTTCATGCAAAAAAATGGGGCATACCCTTTTGGAAAAACTGCCGGTACTGGTCCGCTTCTATCACCAACAAATGGATCATTTATAGTTGGATCATAATAGAGATTATTAGCGCCAGTTCCAACAGAAATTGCATTCTCATTAAATACCTGGAATGGGTCCACTTCGTTTGGGTATTTATAGAAAGAGCCATATTCAGCTCCGGGCTGACTACCTGCCCCTGTACCCAAATAATAACGGCCTCCCGGTACATATACTTCTTCAATGGCATAAACCTGTATATCCACCAGTGCATTATCAGGAACTCCATTTACGCCATAGTTCCAAAGCAACTGCACATTGCTGAGCGCAAAGGTTCCATTGCCGTTTGCACGACGAAAAATAAATACACCCATACCCGGATTGGAAGATGCGTTGAACGGGGTTTTTGTGTTGAGTAAGCCAACAGTAAGTGAAGCAGCCGCTGGTACAGAATGACCACCACTATTAAGCGACGCATGAATCCAGGGGCCATTGCCCACACGATATTTTACAAATACCCAGGCAGCATCAAAATTTGCAGGACCACTTGTTGTCCTCCAGCTGTTTTCCCAACTAAGGTCGAACTGAACTTTAGTTGTGTGGCTGGCAGTGTTTTGCCCCGTAAGTTTTACATTGGCAGTTAAGATGTTGTTAGCTAAAACGCTTTGGCATAGCAATGCCGCAAAGCAAATGACTGTTAAGACTTTTGATTTCATTTTGTTAGTATTAAAAATTTAAAAAACGTGCAGCATGCCCAAAGGGTGTTGGATTTTAAAATCTGCCGGTAAAAATTTCATTGTAATAATTTCCTGAAGGGTATGAGGTGGTATAAATGTAGTAAGCTTTTAAATACTAAAATGATGTTACTTAATTTTTATTTAGCTTTTTGAGTAAGTGGCTTTTAATGGTGTGTAACTGGCTTGTAATCAAGCACCGCCGGTATTGCTTTTTATCCTTTTATTTTGAGAGAAGCTGACTTTCAAATGTGTTTTATAATAGACGCTGTAAATAATTATATCAAAAAATGACAGTTAGGTTGTGTAAAATCCACCTTATAAAAAATTAGCATTTTGGTTTCGGGTAATGTTTTACCCTACAAGCCAACAATTTATAAAAGGAGAACAATTAAATTTTGCGGACCATGATTTGATTCACTGAAACAAATTTCATAAAACTGAAGATCGCATCTTTTAAAGCAATCTTAAATGCAGCCTTATTTCTTAACCTTCCAAATTAATGAACGATGAAAAGTGCCAATAAAAAAACACCCGGTGGTGAAACTCACCAAACATCCGATCAGTCGCATCCCTTTTTGACCAACAACCAGGGCATGCATATTTCTGATAATCAAAACAGCCTGAAGAGCGGTCAGCGTGGGCCTGTATTGCTGGAAGATTTTGTGCTAAGAGAAAAAATATTTCATTTTGATCACGAACGTATTCCTGAACGCATTGTACATGCAAGAGGATCCGCAGCGCATGGCTTTTTTGAGTTGTATGAATCGCTGGCAGATATTACAAAGGCAGATATTTTTCAACGGGCCGGTGAAAAAACGCCGCTGTTCACCAGGTTTTCAACCGTGGCTGGTGGCGCAGGATCTGTTGATACACCCAGGGATGTGCGTGGATTTGCGGTAAAGTTTTACACCAAGGAAGGTAACTGGGATTTAGTAGGAAATAACATTCCTGTATTTTTTATACAGGATGCTATTAAGTTCCCAGACCTGATACATGCTGTAAAAATGGAAGCAAATACAGGCTATCCACAGGCAGGCAGTGCACATGATACATTCTGGGATTTTGTTTCGCTGATGCCGGAGACATCACACATGATCATGTGGGCCATGAGCGACAGGGGCATTCCAAGATCGTTGAGAATGATAGAAGGTTTTGGTATACATACCTTCAGGCTTGTAAATGCAAAAGGTAAATCCACTTTTGTAAAATTTCACTGGAAGCCTAAACTCGGTTTACAATCAACCTTATGGGATGAGGCATTAAAACTGCAGGCAGCAGATAATGACTATCACCGGAGAGATTTACATGAAGCTATCGAAAGAGGAGATTACCCTGAATGGGAACTGGGTATGCAATTGTTTGATCAGAAAAAAGCAGACTCATTGCCTTATGACGTACTGGATTCCACAAAGCTTATACCCGAAGAAGTAATTCCCGTAAGAATTGTTGGACGTATGGTGCTTGACCGTAACCCGGATAATTTTTTTGCGGAAACAGAGCAAGTGGCATACTGTCCGTCCAATGTTGTGCCAGGAGTAGATTTTACCAATGATCCATTACTGCAAGGCAGGCTGTTCAGTTACCTGGATACACAAAAATCAAGATTGGGTACAACCAATTTTCACCAGATACCAATCAATGCTCCCAAATGCCCGTTTATGAATTTTCAGCGGGATGGAATGATGCAAACTGAGGTGCCGAAAGGACGTGCTAATTATGAGCCTAACAGCCTTGATATGGCAGGTGAAGAAAGTGGGCCGAGAGAATGCCCTTCTACAGGATTTACAAGTTTCCGCGGAAGACCGGATGCAGAAGAGCAGGGCGATAAACTGCGGATACGGCCAGAATCTTTTGCAGATCATTACAGCCAGGCAAGGATGTTTTTTAACTCACAAACGGCAAATGAACAAGCACATATTGCGTCTGCAATTGTGTTCGAATTATCAAAAGTTACACTGGCTCATGTGCCGGTACGGGTTTTGGCCAACATCAGAAATATATCTGAAGATCTTGCCGCAAGAGTGGCCAAAGGCCTGGGTGTTCAACTGCCGGCAAAAGCACCGACTGCAAAACCAGTACAGGATTTCAATCCCTCAAAAGCGCTATCAATTCAAAAGAATATGAAGGCAGTTTTACAAGGAAGATGTGTTGGTATCTTAATAGCAGATGGCAGCGATGCTGTTGCAATTGAGAGTTTGAAAAAAGAAATTAAACAAGCTGGCGGCAGCTGTAAACTTGTTGCACCCAAGTTGAATGGCATTGTTCTCAGTGACAAATCTATAATAAAAGCTGATGGACAACTGGCCGGAACACCATCACAAATATTTGATGCTGTCTCTGTAATCCTTTCTTCAGCGGGCACTGCTATGTTAATGAAAGAAGGTGCAGCAGTGCAATGGGTGATGGATGCTTTCGGCCACCTGAAAGCAATCGGCTATTCAAAAGAAGCCATGCCATTACTTGATAAGGCAGGCGTGGTAAAAGATGAAGGTGTTGTTGAATTGGGTAAAGCATTTGTTACAGCAGCAATAAAACGGTTTTGGGAAAGAGAACCTTCGGTTAGAAATCTGGCATAAGTCATTAAATTCTATTAAAAAAAAGTCGGCTTAGTCCGACTTTTTTTTTGTTCAAATTTAGCTTTGAGGCTAATTCACAATTAAATATAGGTTATGAACATTCATGTTGTGTATGCCGAATAATTATAAGAAGTACAAGAGTGCGACGCCTGTAAAGCTAAATCGTGATTTCAAAGCCCGGCAAATAATCTGCATTTTTATTTTTCATGTTTTATTCGGAAATGATCCAAACAATTAAATTCGATTTACCAATAAAAAGTCCGGGGCTTTACACTAACGGTATTTTAACAAACATGCCATTGTAATATTTTCTATAAGCGTACCCTAAAAAGAGGTTTGGCACCAGCAATAAAACCCCCATTAACCAGCCGGAGGGAACAAGTATGGTATGGTATAGAAATACATTTAAACTAATGGGAAAAACTACTACCGCAAAAAAAGGTGCATACCGGTTTATTAACAGCGAAATGCCGCCAACAATCTGGATTGACTTGAGCATTGGATAAAAATAGCCAACACCCATAAGACCTGCTTTAAAGGCCGCAACCCTGCCTGTATGATTTGGCTGGTAGGGAATAAAATGCAGAAAATAATCCAGGCCGAAAACCAGGTAAATAAATCCTAACAGTATCCGGGAAATTATCGTTGCTATTTTCATTTTTTGCTACTTTTTATTTGATGACAAAATGGTGGTGTTATCGCTTTTGGCCGGCTTCACAGCTAAAGTAAAACTAATTTAAAGTAAGAGACCATTTAACTGGTTTTTCAATTTTGGTGTGTCAATAGTATTGGCATTTCCAGGAGGGATAACAAAATTTATTAAATAAAGAATGCTGCTTCCAAACCGACACCAAACATAACCGGTTTAAAAGAAAAATGAACAAAAAAAAGGTGGCACTTCTTCAGGGCCACCTTTTTTTATTTGAAATCTACTCAATTAAGCTAAATCAAAACGATCCAGGTTCATCACCTTTGTCCATGCTGCAACAAAATCATTTACAAACTGCTCCTGGCCATCTTCGCAACCGTACACTTCTGCAAGTGCCCTCAGTTCTGAATTGGAACCAAAGATCAGATCAACACGGGTTCCCGTCCATTTAACCTCACCAGTTTTGCGGTCACGGCCTTCAAAAAGATCCTGTGCATCTGAGGTTGCTCCCCACTTAATTCCAAGGTCCAGCAGGTTCACAAAAAAGTCGTTGGTAAGTGCCTGCGGCCGGCTTGTAAACACTCCATAATCCGATTGATTGAAGTTACTGTTAAGCACACGCATACCACCAACCAACACCGTCATTTCCGGCGCAGTAAGTGTAAGCAGTTGTGCTTTATCAAGCAGCATTTCTTCTGCAGATGCTTTGTATTTTCCTCTGGTATAATTTCGGAATCCATCTGCACCGGGTTCAAGCACAGCGAATGATACCACGTCGGTTTGCTCCTGGGTTGCATCAGCCCTGCCCGGGGTAAAAGGTGCCGTTAAATTATGCCCTGCATTTTTTGCCGCCTGTTCAACTCCGGCACTTCCGGCAAGCACAATCAAATCTGCCAGCGAAACTTTTTTTCCATTTGTTTGTGCATTGTTAAATGCTGTTTGAATACCACTAAGTGTTTCCAAAACGATACCTAACTGAGACGGATTATTAACGGGCCAATTCTTTTGCGGAGCAAGCCGGATACGGGCACCATTGGCGCCACCACGTTTATCAGACCCACGGAAGGTGGAAGCAGAAGCCCAGGCTGTAGATACAAGCTGGGATACAGAAAGACCTGAAGCCAATATCTTACCTTTTAAGTCCGCAATATCTTGCTCATTGATGAGTGCATGGTCAATTGCTGGGACCGGATCCTGCCAAATCAATATTTCAGCAGGCACTTCCGGACCATGATACCGGGCACGGGGTCCCATATCACGGTGCGTTAATTTAAACCAGGCTCTTGCAAATGCATCTGCAAACTGATCTGGATTTTCAAAGAAGTTTCTTGAGATAACTTCGTAAACCGGATCGGCTCTCAATGCAATATCGGTAGTAAGCATAAAAGGGGCATGACTTTTTGAGGCATCATGTGCATCTGGAACAGTGCCGGCACCTGCATTATCTTTCGGCTTCCATTGTTGTGCACCACCGGGGCTTTTTGTAAGTTCCCATTCAAAACCAAAAAGGTTTTCAAAATAATTATTACTCCATTTGGTTGGTGTTGTAGTCCATGCACCTTCCAGGCCACTCGTAATAGTAGATCCTGCATTACCAGTGCCGAAAGTATTTTTCCAGCCAAGACTCTGCTCTTCAATACCAGCAGCAGCCGGCTCATGTGCAACATATTTTCCTGGGTCTGCAGCGCCGTGGGTTTTACCAAAAGTATGTCCGCCGGCAATCAGCGCAACAGTTTCTTCATCATTCATTGCCATGCGGCCAAATGTTTCTCTGATGTCCCGGGCAGAGGCCAACGGATCAGGTTTACCGTTGGGTCCCTCCGGGTTTACATAAATCAATCCCATCTGCACAGCAGCCAGCGGATTCTCCAGTTCACGGTCTCCTTCATAACGGTTATCTCCCAGCCATTCCTTCTCAGCTCCCCAGTAAACGTCTTCAGCAGGTTCCCAAACATCTTCTCTTCCGCCAGCAAAACCGAAGGTCTCAAAACCCATAGATTCCAGTGCACAATTTCCAGCAAGGATCATAAGATCTGCCCAGGAAATTTTCTTTCCGTATTTCTTTTTTATCGGCCATAGCAACAGGCGGGCTTTATCGAGATTGGCATTATCCGGCCAGCTGTTTAACGGTGCAAAACGTTGTGTACCAAAGCCGCCACCGCCACGGCCATCGGAGATGCGGTAAGTACCTGCACTATGCCATGCCATCCTGATGAAGAACGGGCCGTAATGACCATAATCTGCGGGCCACCAATCTTGTGATGTGGTCATCAAATCAAAAATATCATTTTTAACTGCCGTCAGGTCAAGGCTGTTAAACTCGTCAACATAATTGAAAGTTTTGCCCATTGGGTTAGAAAGTGAAGAATACTGGCGAAGGATATTCAACTTTAACTGGTTGGGCCACCAGTCACGGTTCCTGGTGCCATTTCCTGCACTTTGTTTAATTGCTCCGCCAGAAAATGGACACTTTGGGCCGTCGTCATTTACATTGAGGGCCTTGGTGCCCTGGGGTGTGGTGTTTTCCATTTTTTGAATGTTTGGTTTATTTAAAAGCCAAATTTATAGCGTTCCGGATTATAATCTCTATTTATATATTTTATACAGTTATAGGCAAAATCTATGGCATTTTTTAGATTCAAATTGAAAGTCCACCGCCGTAAAAAATTTGCTTGCAAAAAATTTGCCCCAGGTGTAACTTAGATTCTACGATTGCCTGATACCTTAAAATTAGATTCTTTACAAAATGGAATTTTATAAAACCTGGGAAAGTGATTTGTATAAATCGACTGAGCGTTGCAAAGTTGTGTCGAAAGATGGAACGATTGAGGTCAACGCATCTGTTGCAGGGCAGTTTGAAGAAAATCCATTTACTGTAAACTATTTGATCACCACCAACCGGAACTGGCAAACACTCAATTTTTCGATTGGCTTCAAGATTGATAAAAAGATCGGAAACATGGCATATTTTACGGATGGCAAAGGCAACTGGTATAAAGAAGAAGGGGTTGCTGAGGAATTTAAAGGCTGCCTGGATATAGATATTTCCCTAACTCCGTTCACTAATTCTTTACCTATTAACAGGCTTAAACTTGAAGAGAATGAATCAGCCATAATACCAGTAATCTATATTAATATTTTTACCGGAGCCGGGAAAAAAGTGTTCCAGAAATACACCCGGCTATCGGACGAAAAATACCATTATGAAAATGTACCAAATGATTTTGAAGCGGTACTTATTGTTGACAAAGATGGTTTTGTAACAGGCTATCCGGAACTTTTTAAAAGTGTATAATGGCATGCATCTCAGCCGCTGGAGTAGCGAAACAAGTTTGCAATTTCAAAACAACAACTTTATGGTAAACACATTCGGGAATATAGTGCTGGCTGGTGCTACCTTGTGCAACGGTTTAATGGCCGGATTACTGTTTGCTTATTCCTGCTCAGTTGTACCCGGCTTTAAAACCATGTCAGCCATTGAATATATCCGGGCAATGCAGGCCATCAATAAAGCCATTCAAAACCCCCTCTTCTTTTTGGTGTTTGTTGGTTGCTTAATTTTGCTGCCACTTTGCTCTTACTTAAGCTATTCCTCTCCTCCATCATCAAAATTCTGGCTGGTTTTAGCTGCAACGGTAATTTATTTTGCAGGTGTATTTGCAACAACCGCACTGGGAAATATTCCCTTAAACAATGCGCTGGAAAAATTTAATTTGGCGGCGGCATCAAAGGAGGCAATCAACAATCAGCGGCTTGCTTTTGAAGCCCGCTGGAATACCTTCCACTACATTCGTACAACAGCGTCCGTGGTGTCGTTGGTGCTGATGATTGTTGCCTGTATTAATTTTAGAAACAATAATTGAATGGTTTTGATTTAGTTATTCAAGTTGAAGCTTGCGTTTCTGCAGTTAAAGGCAAAAATGCTATTGTTACTTCAAAGCACTAGTGCGTTACCGAAATATTAATTCCTGGCTCTACTGTTAGCGAACCTCCTGCCTCCAAATGCAAAGTATTGCAAGTCGCATCTGTATTTCCTGTTACGCTGCTTTGGATAATTACATTAGCGCCAGATGTAGGAACCATGCCATTTGCCCAAACATACCCACTGCTCCAGTTACCATCGTGGATTGCTGTAAAGTAAGGTGCCGGAGGGCTTACAAAGCCTCCATACAATTCTTCTCTATAGTTATAACTATAACCTGAAAAAAAAAGCTGGCTATTCACAGAAGAAAAAAGTGATGGATATGAAAAACTTAATTTGGAAGCCGTAATGTCATAAGAAGTGTGGATACCATATTTTGTGCCATCTGATTCCCAGAGTTGCTGGGCTTGAACAAAAAAGATTTTCCCATTACAAGTATAAACAGGATTTAGATAGCCATCCTTAGTGGGTAGTGATGTTACTAATACTGTCCCAAAATTTGGATCATTTACCCACAAATCTGTATTGGCTGATGAACTTGGTTTAGATAGAAAATAGAGAATCCCATTTAAGATTATTGGTTTAAAATTTGAATAATCTATGCCCTGCTGGCCTGGATATAATTGACTGAACGGGACAGTGCCACTATAGGTACCATCAGTTTTAAACAGCTGGCGGCCGGGGCTGTTATAATATGCAGGATTTCGGAAAGCTGTAAAAAAAACTTCATTATTCAAAACAACAAAATTTGCCGCACTGATCACATTACTTGTCACCGGCCCGGTACCATTTACTGTTCCGTCAGATTTCCACAAGGCATTTTGCGAACCAAATTCAAAACTAAAATACAGTGTGTTATTGTTAAAAAAAAGATTTACAGCTCTGTCTGAAAAACTTTTTAGTAATACAGTACCTGCAACAGAACCATCCGTTTTCCACAATCCCTGCCCTGGTACAGAAAAAAACAGGTTATTATTGGCCGCAGCCAAAAATTCATCCCTCAAATAAAATATGCTCAGGTCATTCTTAATACTGAAAGTATTAGCTGCTGTGCCATCTGTACGCCAGAGTTCTGCGGTGACGCCATTATCGTATTTCACAAAAAAATAAATAAGGTCGTCTGTTTTAAAAAACCTTTCAATCCGCATTATAAATCCCAGCTCTTTTACAAGTACAGTACCTGTAGTTGTTCCATCAGTTTTATACAATCCCCGCTTTCCCGATTTTGATTCTCCCCAAAAGTAAGCCTCGCCTGCCATTGCGGTAACTCCGGAGCCAGAGACGTGGTCATAAAAAGCACCGGTATGGTAAATGGTGTCCGTTATAATTTTTGTTCCTTCATTTGTACCATCAGATATAAAAATCCTTGCACTGTTGAGGCCGGTGATACCACCCTCTCCCGGTCCCGAGAAAATTAGATTGCTGTTTAACTGGGTGAGATCATTAATAAAAGACGAAGCTGTTGATGTCTGGTTGATATCTTTTACAACTGAAGTGCCGGCATCTGTTCCATTTGTTTGCCAGAGTTCATTGCCCGTTGTTTCAGTGCTGGCAGCAAACAACAACTTATTATTAAGGGCTAACAATTTATAAGGATTAGAAGACATGGCTCCTGGTGCAATATCTTTAACCAAACTGGTGCCTGCTGTGGTACCATCAGATCTCCAAAGCTCTGCACCTGTTAGTGCATTTTGTCCGGAAAAATACATTGAGCCATTTTGAGTTATAATATCAAAAGCCTGCAAATCATCTTTTAATAAAATTGCTGCGGATGTTGCGCTGTCGATCTTCCATAGCTGAAACGTTTTTGAAACTGCCTCGTAGCTACTAAAAACCAATGTTCCGTTGTAATTAAATAATCCGCTTAAATAAGATGCAGTACCATCCGGATTACTGGCTGAAACCTCTTTTACCAACTCCACTCCGCTGGAACCGGTTAAATCATATTTATATAAACTTTGGTCAGCATTGCTGCCAGATATATTACCAATAAAATATAGTGTGTTGTTTATTTTTATCTCTAAATTTAACGACCCCACACTAGCACCAAAGCCATCAAAGCCCGCAACCAACTGAGCGTCCCCAGGCTGGCTGTTGATGGAATACAGCAGGCGGTTTTCATTATTGTCTGCAGCAGCTAAAAAATAAAGCTTTGGGTCACTCACATCTTCAGAATTCGATATTAGTTGCTTGCAATCATGTGTGAGGTTGCCAATTATATAGCTTCCTGCGCCGGTTCCGTCTGTAACCCACAACCTCCGACCATCAGAAAAATCAATTTTATTATAAACATCTGTACTGAAATAAAATTTATTTTTTATCGCCAGCAGGCCATTAAAACCGTAAATACTTTTTGAAGTATTCTTAGTGGTATCGAAAAAATTTAATAGAACCCTCGTGCCCTGAACCGTTCCGTCAGAGATATAGAGCGCCTCCCGGTTAACCTCGTTAACAGAAAAAAGTAGCTGGCCATTAAAAGAAAACATAGAGTTGTATTCTATATAAGAAGAGTCATTAATTGCTGCAATGGCTAATGAGCGGGTTCCGGCCTCTGTTCCGTCAGATGTATACAGGGCTGAAGGGGAATTGGTATAAAAAAATAATTTACCACCGGTCGCAGTTATTTCATGAGGGCTAATACCTGTTTTTACAATATAAGTACCTGCTTCGGTACCATCACTCCGCCAAAGACCGTAGCCATTTATACCATCATCAGCACTAAAATAGCTGATGCCGTTTAAAACCGCCCATGTCTTGCTCGAGTTATTTGGATTGCTGTTGGTGGAAGTGTTAATGTCTTTTACCAAATGAAAATCTTGTGCCTGAGCCATTTTTTGGGCAATCAAACCAATACTAAAGACCAGCAGAATTTTTATTGAATAGATATACTTCATAATAGCAGCATTAGTTTTAATATAAAAAGTTTTGACAGAGGCGATGAAGGTAAAACATAATTGCAAAACCTGCAATCATTTGTCCCCAACGAACATGTTAAAATAAGAAAGAACCGGCATTTTACTGCCGGCTCTTCTTATAACTTTCAACTATTTCAAATCATACGCCTTCAACGTATTGCCCACCATTATATAAATCCTGTCGGTTGCTTCATCCACAACAAACACGGGTGTTGTATCGCTGAAGTAAATCTTTTTGGTGGCTTCACCTTTTACCTTGCTCCACACGAGCAGGCCATTACCGTCCGGCATTTCTGAGAGAATGTAAAGATTGTCTTTGGTAGCCTGAGAAGCCAGGTAACGTTTACCGGCAGCTGCAAACATTGCGGCACCAGAACCGCCGAGTTCATTTCCTACGGGATCGTTGGCAGATACTGTATAACTGCCTGCAACAGCATTGCCATTTTTATCTACAGTTTGAGTGGCTGTAACATTACCTTTTGAAACCGCATTGGCATTCATTACTGCACCTGCAACCATTGTAGCCGCACCAAGCGCTTTAACCCATTTTCTTTTTGTGTTGCCAATATCTTTAAAATAGTTATTGTAGTTTATTTTGCCATCGGTAGTTTGCAGACTGGCTACATTTTGATTGGAATTTATAATTATAGTAGATCCGTTGTTTCTGAAATCAAAACTTTGTGTTACAATCAAATATAACTTTGGTTGGTGGCAGCATTTTCATCAAATATGATATGTACAATGCCAACGGCCAACTGCCTGGCCCTGTAAATGATGCAACTGATAACGCCATCTTAACCAGTACCAGCACGCTTATCTGCCCGCTTTACATTGACAACTTTAACAACCTGGTTTTTAATCACATTGGTACTGCATTTACTACATATATCCCTAATCCGGTAGGAAACATCGGCATCTGGATATTGAAACTTATTAAATTATAGTGTAAACACAGGCTGAACAGGTGATTTAGTTATTTAATCTGTGTAAAACTTAAAAAGAACTGGCAATTACAATTCATTGTTTACAGTTTTATTCCTGGCATGGTCTCCCGCTCCCGGTAAGCTTTAAGTATTGCCGCAAACAGTCCGATGTGTAAACAGGATATCATTCTCATTCCGATTCGTTGTACGCAATGTCCGGGGCTGGCACACATGGCTTGGAAGGAGGCGGTGCCGGGAAAAGTGGAGCAGGATGTATTATCAGCAACGGCTCTCAATGAGCCTGATAACGTTGTGTTACATGATCAATATCGTTGTTCGAAAAGTTTACGCTTCGTAGTACGCAACATCCCTGGCTAAAGCACAAGCTTGGGAGGAGACGTTGCCGGGAAGGGGCCTATTTTATTCAACATTAAAAGAACTATCTATCCTTTTCATTCGTGCCACACCATTGCTGGGAAGGAGGATAAAAGCCTTTTGACAATGGCATCAGAAAAAACCCTATTGACATATTCAATTGTAGTATTTAGGTTTACACATCATAAAGTTTAGATTTATCTCAATAAGGTAGTCAATAGGCAGCGAAGAGCTTTCAGATTAGTTTTAGAAGACAGGTTAAACCAGCCTAGATGAATTACAAATAGCCTTGCAGAGTACCACCCGCTGTAAGAAATTCTGAATACATTATAACCAAACCAGCAATGACTAAAAATTCATTTAAATCACTAAAAACCATTTGGTTTTACCTGCGTAATGTGGGTTATCTCTTTATCATTTTTATTATCGGATGGGTGCTGTTTAATTCGCTGGATCAGTCACATGACTTTGTGCTGGCCTTTATAAAAGGCCCTGAGGTTTGGTATTATGTATCAGTAGCTGTTTTATTGTTTTTCTGGTCGTACATGACCTGGTATAGTTCATCAGTTATTTTAGAAATAAACCCCGACAACTATCAATATATTGATTACACGCTTGAAAAGTATTTTCACCGGTTTATTGGTTTTGTTCCGTACCTGATAATTACAATCACTTTTTTTAAATCAGGTGGTCCCTATCAGGGCTTTGGAACACTTGCGCTCGGTTTGCTCACATTGGTATTTTTTAAATGGAGAGACGGGCTTAATGATGCACATGGTAAATGGCCTACCAGGATCCAGGTTTATGAGCACAATACAGATGAAAAGGGCAACGAGATAACGCCAACAACAAGGCAGGAAATAAAATTTATCCGGCAATTTCATAACCTGTGGTACTATTTTAAAAACTTTGGTATTATATTCCTCATAGTGCTTGTGGTGCTTAGTTTTTCATCTCCGCTCATAATGATATCACGGATGCTGAAGCCTGCAGCCGTCGTAATACTTTCCCTGTCTTTTTTTACTTATGTTTTTACCGTGGCATTTTATTTTCATGATTTTAAAACCAGACCATTTATAGTATACGGACTTGCCTGGGTAATTATAATTAGTACATTCAATGACAATACAAAAATTCCTGTAACCAAACCTTTTAAAGACCAGGTAGATTTCAGGCTCATACCAAAAGATGCTTTTGAAAAATGGTATAAAACAAAATGTGCTGCCTGGGAGCTTGCTCATGGTGTTAATGATTCAATGCCGGTAATATTTATTGCAACACAGGGCGGTGGTATCCGTGGAGAAATATGGACCAGCGAAGTACTACATTACCTGCAGGACTCAATTACAGGTGTAAAAGGTTTTTACAACCAGGTGTTCTGCATGGGAGGCGCATCAGGCGGCACTGTTGGTGCTGTGTACTACAATGCATTTGTTTATGACTATATGCACAATCATTTAAAAGACACTTTTATTAACTTTTCGAACTTCCGAAAATTTACCGCTGCAGACTGCTTATCGCCTGTTACGGCGTCTTTTGTTTTTGGTGAAAATGTACAGCGCTTACTTCCTTTTGCAATTCCAGGCTTAGAACGTTTTAAAGTAACAATGAAGGCATTTAGCGCAAGCTATGCTGATAATCTTAAATCAGGTTTTGCAGACTCTTCCTTTTTATCTATGTATTATCCGCATGGTGATTCCGCTCAATTTAATTGTGATATACCTTCTTTGTTTATTAACGGTACACTGGCAGAAACCGGGCAACGGGTTATAACATCAAATTTAAAAATACAAGGGGTTGGAAATTTCAGCAACGATATTGATTTCTTTGATAAAGTAAAAGCAGATATCTCAATAGCAACAGCATCACTAAACTGTATGCGTTTTCCATTACTGCTTTCCGGGGGATTGTTTTGTAACGAACAGAGAAAACCGAAAATTACCTATTCAGTTGGCCATGTCGTGGATGGCGGCTACCTGGAAAACACCGGCCTGCAGGCAATGTATAGTTTGATGACAGAACTGAGAGAGAATTTTAAAGGCAGGCCTTTAAAACCAATACTCATCTATATCAGGAATGGTGCGCTGGAAAACACAGTAGTGAAAGACAGTTCCTATGCCTTCACTACCCTGCAAGATATAAGAACACCTTTAACAACATTGGTGAATGTAAACGGAACATCCATACCATCACTTGGTTTGATTAAAATGATTGATCAGCAAAATGCAAATTCTAATCCGCTGAATATGTATTATAACCAGGTATGGCTTAAAGATACTAATTACATAAAAAAATATCGATCTTATGACAATAATGATACTTTTCCGTTAGGCTTATATATCTCAGACACAGCATTCGCAAGATTGCAACACCGGGCAAAAATTTTAGGAGAAGTAAATAAAGAATTATTGAATACCCTGCATTGGTATTTTAAGTAAGTATTATAAAAAATCTTGGCTCTCATCAGGCGCATGAATGATGCATGGCAATGCAGCGCTGCTTCCTGTGCCGTTTGTTACCAATGCCATTACCAGCAACGTCTCTCTGTGTGCTTTGAGCATGGCCTGATGAAGTTGCGTTTTGTAAAAATGATATTGTTATTATACCGCTCTGCATTACTCAAACCCTGGCTATCGCACCGGCTTGAGAGGCGAGGTTACTGAAAAGACCCTCTTTCAAGACATCCTCCACAATTCACTTGCGTTCAGCTTCTTTACACTTAACTGATCCCGGCCATAGGTTGGCACCTTTTGCCTGAACGTTCAGCACCATAATTTTTGGATACAGCAGCTCCGGAGCCTGCTCCGCCTGTGCGGAGTGGTTTGCAAACATCAACTGTATAACGTACACGGCAGGCCAACTGCCATCTTTGATGCAACATTGAAAATAACTATCTATCCTTTTCATTTGTGACATGCCATTGCCGGGAAGGAATTTTAAAACAAAAAAGGCTGCTTTTAGAAAAAAGCAACCTTTTTGTTTTACCCCGCTTTATGCTGTTACAAAATCTCAATCAGCTTCGGCTGTTTTTGTTTTGCCTGCTCTTTTTTGGGTATTGAAAGATGCAGCACGCCATCTTCATATTTTGCCTGAATGTTCTCTGTATCCACCACATCTTTTTGCAGTGTAAAGGTCCTTGAAAAAGACTGGAAGCTGAACTCACGGGTGATGTACTTTACATCAGTCTTCTCATTCCATTCATTGGATCTTTCAGAAGTGATGGTTAGCACGTTACCTTCAAGCTGCACCCGGAAATCTTTTTTATTCATACCCGGGGCCGCTACTTCCACTTCATAATTTTCTGCTGTTTCCTTAATGTTCACTGCGGGGATAGTGGTGTTGGTGTCCGAAAAATTTGATAATCCCCAATTAAAAATGTCACGGTTCAGGAAATCATCAAATAGTGTGGGAAAGCCATTCAGCAAGTTGCTGTTTCTTTTTACAATTGTCATAATTGCCTCCTTTTTTAAATTGGTTAAAAAATCATTTTAAATTCATTTCAACAAAAAAAATACCATCACAGGTTTAGTTCATTGTCTGCTGCAATTTTTACATAAACCGGGAAAATTTGTCAAGTATTAAAAGTCATTTTTTCAGTAGCAGTCTTGTTGTTTTATGCTTAACTTATACATAACCCGTCAACGCTTACAACCTGCGTAGCAGAACAACTATTTTTTCTGCCGTAGCATGGCAGAAATCAATATTTATTTATTTTTGGCTGTCCCGATTGTAATTAATTAATCACTTCATTAAATTTATTTGTATGACTTTGTATGAATTTGATCAGTTAGATGAATTAGAACAAATCGAAGCTTTTTGGACGGAAGGTCAAAAAGTGGGAGAACGTTGTAATAAATCATTCCGCTACGTACTATACCAGCTGGGTGATTTTTATGTAGAAACCAAGTACAACAACGTGGTAAATGTAATTTACGCCATGCAGTGTTTTGAATGCGAATCGCCTTACCTGGATGCTTATTTAATGCCCATTGATATTTCGGCAGTAAAACAAAGGGCATAACCAGCGCTATTTAGTAAAAGGCCTCGTGGTGAGGCCTTTTACTAAATAAATTATTTGATTATAACCCCTTCACTCACTTTAAAGCATAGCATAATTGTACAACGTTTTAAGAAATATATTATTAAAATCTACAGCCGCCGGGTACTTTACAAAATCCCTGATTAAAGAACAAGCAAAGGCTGGTAACATTGAAAGGAAAGATGCCTTGCAACAGCATTTCATCACAATAAAGCAGCTGCCCTAAAAAGTTGCAAATTTTAAAACTGGTTTAACGAAAAGCATATAACATTGCATATTGCATAAAGATCAGGAAGCTGCCTTTTTTGTCTTATAGCAGGCAACCATTTTCGCATTCAATTTGCTCAAAGTAATTTTTATGAAACGACGTTCATTTGTTAAAGCAGGTTTATTAACAGGTTCGCTCAGCACCCTTGCAGCTGCTGCAACCACGGCTGCACAAACTGCTGCCACGGAAAAAACGCCGCAACAGGAATTTTATGAACTACGGGTATATACGCTGAAAAATGCAGCCCAGCAGCAACTGGTGGAAGATTATTTTAAAAATGCAGCCATCCCTGCCCTAAACAAAATCGGGAGTCGCAACATTGGCATTTTTACGGAGTTGAAGCCAGCAGGGCAAACCAAATTATATGCACTTATTCCATTTAAATCGGTGCAGGATTTTTTAGCTGCAGAAGGTAAACTGGCAAATGATAAAGCATACAATAAAGCTGCACTCCCCTACCTGGATGCACCAGCTGCTGAGCCCGCTTATGAAAGAATTGAAAGCTCTTTATTACATGCTTTTGCACATATGCCGATAATGAATGTACCGGCAAAAAAAGCCAGGATATTTGAGTTAAGACGCTACGAAAGTGCCAGCGAAAACGCAGGTAAAAAGAAGATGAACATGTTTAACAACCTTGGCGAGATTGATATTTTCAGGAGAACCGGGTTAACCCCCGTATTTTTTGGGGAAACCGTTATTGGAGCGTTAAGACCCAATTTAACGTACATGCTAACTTTTGATGATATGGATGAACACGATCGTAACTGGAAATTATTTGGCAGTGATCCGGAATGGAAAAAGATTAGCAGCATACCTGAGTATGCCGATGCTAAAATTGTGTCAGGAATAACGGCTGAATTTCTATCACCAACAGCATTTTCCCAAATTTAAATGGTTTACCGAGCGCCATGCTATACCCTCTCCCCTGTATTAGCGGCACCGTCTCCCAGCGTTCTGTGAGCATGGCCAGAGGATGCTGCGTTTTTAACGGGATGGTGCTATCATTCCGCTCCGTAGTACACAATGTCCCTGGTTAAGGCACCGGTCCGGTCGGCTTTTCCTGAGCAGGAAGTAACACCGATCGCAAACTACCCGGCCAGTAATTTTATCTATGCATTTCTATTTGCAAAAGATATTAATTTTTCTGCCAACCCATGAATATCTCCATTGTATTGGCAGGTGTTAACGTATTTAATAAGGCAATAAATTCTTCCGGGGTTTTATTTTTCCATTCAGCCATTGGGAGCGGAGCCATACTTAGCCCAAAAATAGCCCAGGCAGGTAAGTCGTTATCCCGTTCAATAATAAAAGCATTTTTAAGATTTTCAACAGTTGATTTTTCAATCCCTGTTTCTTTACTTAAAAAAGAAATTTGAAAATTATTATCATCTTCTTTCAAAGAAGCAAAACTTGTTTCGCCAGTAAATGGTTGCAGGGCAGCAACAGCGTTTTCAAATTCGGTTAATTTAATTTCATCCGGCACAATGCGAACTATTGTTTCATTGCTAATATTCAGCAATACAAAAGGCGCTTTTGCTGAATCTGCCAGGCGTTCTGCAACGATCTCTGCTCCATCAGTAATTATAAAAATATGCACAATTGGCAGCTCCAGACCTTGCGGTGATATTATTTTAAACTTGATATCCGGGTTGCTGTTGCCGTCCTTTTTCCGGCTTTGTTCACTGTACAAAAACCCAAACTCAAAACTGCCATCTGTATTGGTAGTTGCTTTGCCCAGGGCTGTTTGAGCATCAAGATTATATTCATCAAATAAAATGGTATGCGCTGCCATGCCTTGTTGGTGGCTGTTCGTTAATTTTCCTTTTATACTAAACCAATTCCTTATAAAATCATTGATGAGTTTGGCCATTAATTTGTCCACTAAAAGGCTTCTATCATAATTATCAGGAAATTTTTCCTGTATTAATTCAATAGCATCACGGGTGGCATCCAATGCTGTTTGGCCGGCAAGTTCGGCAGCCGGTATTTTAAAATCCACAACCCCAATAGAAGGCATCATAATTGACAATGCTGTTTGCAGGTTGGCGACGTTGGCCGAAATTTCCTGAAATTGTACAGGACTGGTAATGATTTGCATAGTGCCAATATTTTATAAATACTTCTTGTTGGTAACAGCATTAAGCCAATGGGTTATAAGCAGTTTATTTTAACGCCGTATTTTTTGTTAATGATTAAAGCTTTCAAATGGCCACCATTGGCAGTTAAAATAAATAAAGATCAAATGTCAGCATTTTTATTAGTTATCCTCCTAAAATCCTTGACCGGAAGACAGGTACACCAGATAGTTACATTACCGGCAAAAAAGTTGATTGTACATTTATTATTGACGGATGTAAATAAGGGTTTAACACTAACAGTTAAATGATGGATGTAAAAAAGCATTTAATAGCGTTGGGTAAAAATATTCAAGCTGCAAGGGAGGCAAAAATGTTTCAACTGCCTTACATGGCTCACTTATGTGGTATTTCTGAAGAAGAGTTAGCTGAAATAGAAACTGGTGAAAGAGATAGTGATATCCTAACTATTATGCATATTGCTGATACACTTGATATTGATGCAGGACAATTGTTCGACATACCATGGAGTAAAAAAACGTAAATAGTATACTATGGACTGTACATCCTGGTTCCAGCAACGTCTCTCAATGAGCTTTTAGCTTGGTTTGAGGACGTTGCGTTTTTTAACAGGATGTTGTTGTCTTACTGCTACGTAGTAAGCAACGTCCCTGGCTAAAGCACAAGCTTGGAAGGAGACGATGCTGGGAAGGATACATTAGGACAAGTTGCCCGGTAACAATAATTGAGTGAGGCGAAATGTACAAAATGATAATCTGAATATCAGCCTTAATTACTTAAATTTAATCTGCAAAAATTTGAAAATGTCGCACCCTTTCAAATTGTACACTTTAAACAAATTTTTTATGAAATATTTTTTCTCAATTGTGTTGATGAATGTTATTGTATCAGCAAATTCACAGGCATTGTTAAATGACACGGCCTATGTAAAACTAGATCCTGCAAGCATTTTTCAAATAGTTAGTGCAACAAATTTTACAGCCACCGGCCAATGTAGTGTTAATACATCTGTCACCAATGTGCCAAATACACCTGCAGGGCGTTTATCTTCCATTTACGATACAATAACTTATAATAATGACGGTACTGTATCTCAAAGTGTTGAAAAGTTTTCTTATTCTAATCCGGCAAGCTATGTTAACGCCAGCAGGCAAAGCTTTACCTACTACAATGCAACCAAAAAGTTTTCTTCTCACTTAATTCAGTCGTGGATTAACAGCACCTGGCAGGACTCAATTTTAATAAGTAACCTCTATGATTCCAAAGATTCTTTAACTTCTACCACCACTCAGAATTGGGATAAAGTAACTAATCATTGGGTAAACAAAAGTCAAACGCTGTTTACAAATGATGGAAATGGATACCACATAGAAGAACTTGCGCAGATTTGGGATACGTTGACAAATAACTGGGTTAATAAAACCAAACATATCTACACTAACAACAGCAAGGGTAAACCGGTTATCAATCAAATACAAAGTTTTAAAAACAATATTTTTGTCATAGCTCAGCAGGTACTGTCTAGCTATGATGTTTCTGATACATTAAGATTGTCCAGTCTTACGCAGGCTTATCTGAGCCCAGGCCAATGGCTGAATGCTGGCCGGGACACAATTATTTATAATTCAAGTGGGCAACCACTAAAAATGATATCCGAAATTTTTTTGCAGCAATGGGTAACCACACAGATAACTACATACAGCTATAACAGCGACGGGACAATCAGAGATCAACTTACGGAGTTAGTACTCTACACATATGTTGCAACTAAAAATGTCTATCAATGGACGGCTTGCAATAGTTCAAATAATGGAACATACATCACGATCAGTAACGGAGATTGGAATAATCCGGCTACATGGCAGGGCGGAATAGTTCCTCCTGCTACCGCCGCCGTAGTAATCAAAAATAGCGTAGCTTTAACAAGCGACATTACGTGCAAAACAATCACTGTAAAATCCCCTGGCTCTCTTGATATACACAGCGGCATCAAACTAAGGGTAACTAATTAAATTCTTATTTCACGGCTGCGTCGCTTAGCAAGGGTTTCTGTGACATCTTAACTATCATGCACATTGCAGATATTCCTGACATTGATGCAAGGCAATTGTTTGAGATGCCATAGCGTAAAAAAAAGTAAATAGAATAACGATTAGCATCATATCTCAAAATACAGCACCTTCTGCGCCTGCTCCAGCAAAGCTGAGTGGTTTGCAAACATCAACTGCATGACGTATGCGGCAGGCCATCTACCATCTTTTATCAACATTGAAAAGAAGTATCTACCTTTTTCATTCGTGACACACCGATGGTGGGAAAGAGAGTTTATTTATTAACTATTATATTATAAAATAAGATTTGA
The DNA here is from genome assembly GCA_965247025.1 of Ferruginibacter sp. GTDB lineage: Bacteria > Bacteroidota > Bacteroidia > Chitinophagales > Chitinophagaceae > Ferruginibacter. The sequence continues at coordinate 1,185,090 of OZ252000.1, forward strand.
AGAATAAACATATATCTTTAAACACGTTGATCAATATCTTACTTGTAAATTCCACGACATTTTTTTTGTATTTGTAGTTATTGGCTTTCTTTTCCAGAATTGAAAGCCTAATCTCATTATCCTATTTATAATAATACAGTAAAATATGCTGATACAGAAAATTTCAGTCACAGGCTGCTTAGTTCTTGCCGACTATTGAACTTCTGTTTCCAAAAAACAAACAACATAAGGCTAATACTAAAAATTACACTTATATGGTCAGGAACCTGCTTACTACGGTTATGATTTTCATCTGTTCTATTGCATTTTCGCAAGTTAACTATCCATGCGGAGTTTATTTTAGTTCTACTTACAACAATGCATTGTATGGCGCATGGACCAAGTGCTATCCAACCGGAGATTTTACAATGGCCGCCTGGATACAATTAAGAGACAGCGTATGGGCAGGCAAAGAAATGGATATTTTTCAACGGGAGGATTTTGATTTCACGAGTACCGACCGGCTCAACCTTTATCTCGCTGTTGACGGGCAATTGAAATTCCGTACAAATGTAAACCGCAATGGTGGATCTGTTTTGGATAGTGTAAGTTCAGGTGTTAAACCTGATCCTTTTAAATGGTACCATGTGGCTGTGTCATTTACTGCTACCGGAGAATGCACCCTGTTTGTAAATGGAAATGCATCGGGCGGCAAAAGTTTTGGCGGCCCCAGAAGTATTGCCTATCCATACAACGACTTTTTGACCATTGGAGGACGTTTTAACCCAGCTACTTTTGGATATGACATCAAAACTTACAGGGGATATATGGATGAGGTGGCCTTTGCTTCTAAAGCGTTTAACGAGTCCCAGATCAGAATACTTGCAAATGGCCTTCAAAAAGGAGATGCTTTTTTAGCCACCAACCAAGTGGTTGCATATGATAAGGAAGATACTTATCCAGGTGTGGTAAATTCGGGTATTGGCACTGGGCAGGTTGGGCTTGTCGGGCAACTACGTTTTTGCCCCGATCCTCCGGTAACAGTTGTTGACCCGAATCCTTCAATTGTAGGAAATGATGGTCTCTTAGATCCTACTTTAGCAGGACTGGATTTTAACAAATTTATGAAAGGAGCAGCAACTGACGGCATCACAAAACTATTAATTGTTAAGGCTGTAAAAAACAATAACCCTATTACATTTTCAGGCCCTGGATTGAAAGATGGAACTTTTAGTAGCCTTATAAATCAAAATAGCAAACTTAATTCCATAGTAATCACACCAATTGATGTGCCTGGAAAAGGAAAATATGCTATCGCTATATACAATGCTCCGGATGGTTACGGAAGCAACTGGCCATCTTTTGCAGCCAGCAGCCGGGATGTAACAATAACAGTTACTAATTCTGAAAGTATTGTAATAAAGCTTGTTAGCCCCCCCGTCATTATGGTACATGGTATGTGGTCAAATCCAGATGTCTGGCAAGAAGGTAAAAGCGTCTATGGCGTTGGTGCATACAATACAAGTTTTGCATACTTCTTAAGAAATTATAATAACAGTAAATTCAATCTTTTTTTTGCTGATTATAAAGCCGATAATTTCAGGACATTTGACCCTCTTGATCCGGAGAGCCGACCTGGCAGACTTGCAGTAAAGAAAGCTATTGATGAAGGCTTCCTATATTACAAAAATATGCTGGGAATTGCAGTATCTCAGGCAGATATCATAGGTCACAGCCTTGGGGGATTACTTACACGAAGTTTTGCAGCAGATAAATTAGACGGCATTAAATATTTTGAAAAAGAAAACTACAATAAGGGATATGTTCACAAACTTATTACCCTGGGCACACCACATAAAGGAAGCCCAATGGGTGGCTTTTTAATCAAATATTCAAAGCAGTGGGCTAAATTGTCTGAGCAAACAGTTTTAAAAATCAATACGCTACAAAATCTTTTAGACTGGACACATCATCCAATCGGCTCGTGTCACTCTGGCTTTGACTATACAACAAATAAAACTCCCTATATAAATTTGGGAACAACACCACCATTTAAAACTTTTGCAATTGCAGGTAATCATCTTGCAGACATGAGCAATAGTATTAGTGGTGCAGGCGGTGAGTTATCGCTAAACGTGGGTCTAAAGTTTATTAGTGGAGGCTCCGAAGATTTAAATACTATTTTTAAACCTTTGTTGCCATGCGTGCCTAACAACATTCCGGTAGCCAACGATTTGATTGTAACAGTAAATAGCCAGAAAGGTAATGGAAGTAAGTGGCAGCTTTTGGGTGGAACGGGACATTCAGGTCCTGCCTTTAATACAGAAACCAATAGTATAAATATCTTCACGAAAGTGTATGACCTTTTGCTATCAGACAATCCAGATGACTTTGGCACAGGCTTTCCATCTCCTCTTGAAATTACCGAGGATTGCTTAAATGGCAGACCAGCAATGACAAATCCGGCCGATGCTCTGGTTGCTCCAAAGGCAGCTCTGATTGAGGACATACAAAACAGTGGATATATAAAAATATCTTCACCAGTAAATGGGTATAAGGTTAGATACGGTATCGATAGCACGATTCAGCTTGGGTTTACAGAAGAAAATGGAGCAAAACCCCAGTCTGGTTTTTTTATGATTCAGGGTATAAATGACTGGATTCCTGTACCGGAAGTTGCTCCTTTTACGATAACTTATAAAATGCCCTCCTCAACAGGCATAGGTTTTTTAAATATAGCCGCATTTTCCCTAGACAGTTCGGGGTTGCGAATGGCAGATACTGCACATATTGAGGTGCTGCCACCAGAAATAATTGACAGCCTGATTGCTTCACCTGCTTCAATAAATTTAGATTCAATTAAAAGGGAGGCAAATATATCGATGAAGGTATATTACCAAACAGGGGCAGATACAATTTTGGCTAATCTGAATAGCTTGGCAAGCGGTATTAAGTATAGCTCAGGCAAACATGAATCAGTTTTTAAAGTTAACGCTGGTGGATCAATTGTGGCTATAAGTGCTGGTGTTGACACACTTACAATTGAGTACAATGGTAAAAAGTGTTTTGTAGCAGTAATTGTGGATTCTAATTTTATCGGCAGGTCTTTTAAACCTGATAGCATTTCTTTTACTCAGGAAGATAAATTAATTAATGATCTCCCATTTGCTCTTAATGCCTCTGCATCTTACAGCCTTCCGATAACTTATCAATTGCTAAGTGGCCCGGTAACTCTTAGTGGTGATATCGTTTCTATTATTGATACAGGACTTGTGCAGATTAGGGCAAGTTGCACCGGAAACAGCTATTACAAAGCTGCCATTCCTGTTACAATTTCATTCAGAATTAACCGTATTGCCCAGTATAAGTTTGTTGGCAATGGTTCATGGCAAAATGCTGCCAACTGGGTAGACAACAAGGTGCCTCCTGTTTTATTACCTAAAGGTTCTGAAATTGTTATTAATCCAGCCACCAATGCAGAGTGTGTACTTGATATAGCGCAAACTATATCCAAGGATGCAAAATTCACAGTTAATACTAATGCAAAACTCAGAGTAACCGGTGACCTTAAAATCGTAAAGCATGGACTTGGCGAACTCTATCAGGGAGGCATCATTTTTTATATGGACAGCAACGGCCACGGTCTTATATGTTCACCGGCTGATATTGGTGCATACCCGTGGGACCTGACTATATTTGATCCGCAAAACTATCAAAACTATAACCCGCCACTTGTTGGCGCTTCGGCTACTGCAATAGGTAATGGTTATGCAAATACTGTTAGTACGGTCTCTAAGTTAGGTGCAGGAAATTATGCGGCGGCTAAATGCAGATCATACAATGGCGGAGGCTTTGCTGATTGGTACCTCCCCTCCAAAGATGAGTTGAATTTGATGTACAATAATCTAAAAATTACAGGGATGGTTTCTTTTTCATCTTCCAACAATTACTTCTACTGGAGTTCCAGTGAAATAGATAACAAAAATGTATGGATACAAAAATTTGATGATGGCGCACAACAAAATTTTAACTGGAAAAATAACGTCGTTTACGTCCGGGCAATACGGGCATTTTAATGAATCAACCTTAACAGGCATTAAACAGAACAACTTACATAGAATTTTGTAAATACAATTTTGGTTGATAGGGATAACGCTTCATAATACGCAAAGATACCTTGCAATGCACCGGCTTGGCAGGTGACGTTGCGGGGTAGAGTCCTTGCGCTAAGTTCAAATTTTGTCATAAAAATACTGTTGAACTAACCATTCTTCTTAAAATTCTCCGCCTGCTCAAATATCTCCACGTACACTTCATCCCTTTCTACAGGCGGGTAGCCAAACTCATCCAGCAGCAATATCAGCCCGACTTTTAAAGCAGATTTAATGTCTTCTCTTTTGTTCCAGTCGGGAAATTTGGCCTGGCCTTCCACCAGTTCTTTTACGGCTTTGGAGAGTTCTATTAATTTGTCTTCAGGGTATTTGAAATCGTACTTTATGCAAAGTGCCAGCAGAATATCATAAAATGCTTTTTCTTCAAAATCTATTCCCAGGGCCTCCCCTGCTGAAAACTCACGGTGCACTTCCCAGATCAGGTTGGTGAGCTCTTCGGCCATGTCTTCATACACTTCGCTGCGGAGAATATCTGCTTCATCCCGCTGGTTGTAGCGATCTACCAGTACCTGCATCTTCCTGGAGAAGTCAATGCCTTTGATTTTATTTACCTTCTTCATTTCTCCAATCACTTTGGCTAAGAGTTGCTGGAGGAGTTTTATTTTAGTGTTGGGCAGTTTAATCTTGTCAATCTTTGCCAGGTAGTCTTCATCAAACAGATCCTGTTCTGTTTCGCCTTCATCACCCAGCTTAAATATTTCCTGTACACCATCGCTTTGCAAGGCATCCTTGATCATTTCCCGTACACGTGCATTCATTTGAGCAGTGTCTGGTGCATCACCTTTGGTGAGTTTGAAAACGATAGACCTTACAGCTAAATAAAAGTGGATGGTATCCTTTTCCGGCTGGGTGATTTGCTCACTGCCTGCACAGATATCGTAGGCTGCTTTCAGGCGCTTTACAAGACCCATGAAACGGGTTTCAATGTCTTTGGTTCGTTGTGCAAATTCAGCGGCTACATTCAGCGTATGCAGTTGCTCTAATGTGGTGCCGGTGTAATACTTGGTGCTGTTGAACTGATGAAATAGGTTAGCAAGCAGGTCTAAATGATTGCGTACAATTATCAGCGATTGGGCAATGTCTTCAAAGTTGTCTTCATCGCCTTTGTTGTATTGGGCCAATGCCAGGTTCATTTGTTTTTTGATGCCGATGTAATCTATCACCAACCCTTTGTTCTTGCCTTCAAACTTGCGGTTTACCCTTGATATGGTTTGTATCAGGTTATGCTGCCTGATGGGCTTGTCAATATAAATGCTGTCAAGGAAAGGCACATCAAAACCAGTGAGCCACATGTCAACTACAATGGCTATTTTAAAGTTTGACTTTTCATTTTTAAACTCCGTGTCCAGTGTTTTGCGGTAATCTGATGTGCCCAGTAATTTGTACAATGTTTCATTGTCATCCTTATCCCTGGTCATGATCATTTTGATCCGCTCTATGGGCTTTATTTTCTTCTGTTCATCCTCCGTTAAAAGTTCATTGTCTGCTGCAACTTTTACTTCATTCCAATCAGGACGTAGCTCAATGATGTTCTTATACAATTCATAAGCAATCTCCCGGGTGCTGCACACAAACATGGCTTTGCCTTTTACGGTGGAACCTTCGGAGACTCTCTTTGTGTAGTGGTTTACAAAATCTTCAGCAACATCTTTTAAACGCTTTGGGTCTCCTATAATGGCATACATCTGCGCCATAGCTTTTTTACTGGCTTCCACCTGGTGCTCATTGCTTCCATCATCTGCACACTGTTCATAGTATTTTTCAATGTCCTGCAGTTTGCTGTTGTTCAATAATACCTTAGCCGCCCTGCCCTCATACACAATACGAACCGTGATTTCATCCTTAACTGATTCCGTCATGGTATAAGCATCCACCACTTTTCCAAACACATCCAGTGTAGCATCAATGGGTGTACCAGTGAAGCCAACAAATGTTGCACTGGGTAATGAGTCGTGGAGGTATTTTGCAAAGCCATAGGTTTTGGTTACGCCTTTCTCTGTCACTTTCACTTTCTGGTCAAGATTTAGCTGGCTGCGGTGTGCCTCGTCAGAAATACAGATTACATTGGTTCTGTTGGTAAGCAGCTGTGTATCTTCTGTAAACTTGTGTATGGTGGTTAAGAAAACACCACCGCTCTGCCTGCCCTGAATCAGTTCTCTTAAATGTACCCTGCTCTCCACGCTTACAATGGTATTGTCCCCAATAAACTTTTTGGCATTGGTAAATTGCCCGGCAAGCTGATCATCAAGGTCGGTACGGTCGGTAATCAATACAATGGTGGGGCTTTCAAAATACTCACTCTTCATCAGCAGCCGGGTAAGGTACAGCATGGTAAAACTTTTACCACAACCGGTGGCACCAAAATAGGTGCCCCCCTTACCGTTACCCAATGGCTTTTGCGATTGCTTAATGCTGTCATACAGCTTTTTGGCTGCATAGTATTGCGGATAGCGGCATACAATCTTTTCGTTCTTCTTTGAGCTATCAGGGATGTAAATAAAGTTGCGGATAATATCTCTCAGCCTGTTCTGGTTAAACATGCCCTGCACCAGTGTGTACATACTGTCTATGCCATCCACGTCCTTCGCAAGACCTGCCACCCTGCGCCAGGCATAATAAAAATCGTAGGGAGCAAAAAAAGAACCTGCTTTGTTGTTTACACCATCGCTGATCACACAAAAAGCATTGTATTTAAACAGCTCGGGAATATCTCTTTTATACCGGGTGGTTAACTGCACATAGGCATCGTGAATGGTGCATTCTTCCCGGATGGCGCTCTTAAATTCAAAGACCACTATTGGCAGTCCATTGATGTAAATAATACCATCAGGAATGCGCTTTTCGCTCCCGGCAATTTCAAGCTGGTTTACAAATTTGTAGATATTAGCATCAGCCGGGTACTGCTCCTGCGGATCAGACAATGCAATAATATCCAGGTCAACGCTGGCCAGTTGTGCTTCCAGGCCGGTGTAATTGATTAACTCAATGTGAATGTCTTTTTGGTTGCGGTCTTCCCGCTTTAAAATAAAGCCATCACTCAACCATCGCAGAATTGTTTTGTTGGTTTCATACAGATCGCTGGCAGGCAATGTTTTTAGCTGAAGTACAATTGATTTTGCCTCGTTAACCGTAAGCTGGCTGCTTTGATACCTGGCCAATAAATAGCTGAGTAAATCTGCTTCTATTAATACTTCCTCTTCGGCTCTTGTAATGGACTCACCGAGGCAATGCGGAAAGCTTTCTTTCCCGAGTAATTCGGTAAATGCCCTTTCTAATTTTTCTTCGGTGAATTTCATAGCCTAAGTATAAATTATCATTCGCTGCAAAAGACTTTTAATTCAATATTACCAACGGTTGATAAATAATGATACACATTCCCAAGCAACAACAATATATCTTCCGAAGCTTTTGATTTTCGTAACGAGGGCTGAACTATATACATGTGAAACACCATTTGCTTTGAATACTTTGCCTGTCCCAACAAATTTTCCAGATCTTCTTCTGTTCCTTTTATCAATCTGCTACAGGTTATGCCATTCAGCCTTTTTGTAATTCTTTTAAGTAAATGATCGAAGAATTCTTTTCCTTCTCTGTGTTTCCATTTTAGTGCTTTTTGCGCCTGCCCACAAACCTGATAAAAGTTATCAATGTCGTTTCCTAAGACGCCTTTTTTTGCATACTTAAGATGGTACAAATGAACATCAATAGTATTGGCTGAATCGTTAATTCCAATAATATCTGCAATTTCAGATTTCCCATCATCATCGTAAACAATTTGGAAATTACTTTTGATTTTTTCAATAAAGTAATACTGGATAGAATCTTGAATATAAGGAGCAATATCCTGAGATTCTTTTTCAATATTAACTCCAATCCAATTATCCGGAATTACATTTTCTGCAGGAATTACATCCGGTTGTACTTTAAGGTTTACGTATAAATTTTGAAGAAGTTGAGAACCATCAGCAAACCAAATTATGGGAGTAAATTGCTGAAAAAAGTCTTGAAGACTTTTAGTTGTTTTTCCGTATTGAATACTACAAATTTCATCTGAGATTTGAGAAACCTTAAAAAAGGCTTCTGCTGTTGCTATATTCTGTCCAAGTTCAATTTCGAAAAGAACCGAGTTTTGGGCTGTGTCGACGGAGAAAATGATATTTCCACTTACTTCTGGATTAAATAAATTGAGTTCAGTGAAAGTAATATCAAGTGGTAATCCATTTATTTCAATCACATAACGATCTTCTGCATGTTCATACATTTCCGGGTGCCAATCTATTAGGATGGGCATTATTGAAGGCCTTTCAGTAATTTTTTTAATTGCCAAAGTGTGCTGAAGAACTATATTCGGATCTATTGTTTCATCTTCGACCATTTCTCCTACAGACTTGCACCATTTAGTCAATTCATCTAAATTGCCCCTTTGGTAAGACCAAATCTTACCTTTCACTGAACATCCCAAAGAAATTTTTTCACCTTCTTTATACCCTACTCCGAATATGTTATTCTTGATTAAAGTTCCTTGTTCTAGAAGTTTAATTCCATCCTGAACACCTTTTCCAAAATATGATTGGAATGTGATGTCTTGTCCAATACCTTTTCTTGTACCTACGTTATAGAGAGATAACCTATTGATGTTGTGAAATATTCTAAATACATTCATCCCGGTAATCAGGCTTGTGTTACCTTCTTGGAATATTGCATTCATTAAATCGTCAGATGAAAATCCTTTAAATGAGGTATTTAAGAAAACTCTGTTAATTCCGGGTCTTAAATCCCAATGAACTATAATAATATCCCACTGCAGATTTTGAACTGTCTCAAATTTGCCCCATTCTACTTTTTCAATTTTTCCCAAGATAATTACTAGCGTATCTGAACCATTAGTTCGACTAAAAACATGCTCATAATTATCAATGCCTGAAACACCTTTCTCCCAATTTAAAGGATGCCATGTACTTACAATATTCTTGAATATAACGGTACTCATTGCCGGATTAATCTCAGCAAATGGCACCTCTGATTCATCAAGATCATTGAATTTATCTAAAAAGCTCTTAATATTTATTTCCCTTTCTGTAGCGCTTGCGCTTAGTCGAGGCAGAAGTAAATTCCAATCAGAATTTCTTGAATAAAGTTGATCTAACTCTTCACTAATTGGAGGGTAAGCTACATTAGTTATAAAACTTGCATCGCCTAATTCATTGTATGAAGTTCTTGTAAAACGTCCTATAAATTGAAGAGTGATTGGTAAACTTTGTCTTTCATCATGTACTGCAGCAATTTTTAGATTAGGCAAATCAAACCCCTCACCGAGCATATCCACACAAATTATTATTAAATGCTCTTTTCTTTTTATTGCTTCAATTTTATCTTTTAATCCAGATACGCCATTATAAACAACAACCGGTTTAAACTCTGTGTATTTCTTATAGTACTCAAAAATTTCTAATGCCCTAATTTTAGTCATACATCTTGCCATGACTATGTGATTGAACCCTGCTGCGATATCCTTTCTAAGTTGTTCTACTGCTTTATCTGCAATCTTTTCATCACCAAGTTTTTTATTATATTCTCTAATTGGTAAGTAATTTATTTTTTTATAGTACTTCTGCTCCTGTGCTTTTTTTAAAGAAAAATTGAAAATTGTTTTGCCTTGCAGAGATTTTCCATCATTTCTAAAAGGTGTAGCTGTAAAAAGAAAGACTTTTTCTTTGTTGAATCTGCTAATCAATTCTTTCCAGGTATCCGCTTCTGAATGATGGGCTTCATCAATAAAAAAATGGGAAAACAATTCATTAAACATTGCTTTTTCATTACTTGTTCGGCCAGTTAAAAGGGCCATTGTTGAAACAACAACATTTGACTTTTTAATAAATTCTTCTAGATCTTCAACACTTTCAAAACTGCTATTTAATATTCCAACAATTGGATTTTCACAGCTTTCATCTACTATGCCATAATCTTTTAATAAACCGAGAGAAATAAACTTATCTGAAATTTGTGTTCGCAAAGAATCTGAAGGAACAGAAACAAGTAATCTCTTACATTCATTTGCAATAAGAGCTGATAGCATCGTTTCTGTTTTACCAGTACCTGTCGGCATTACCACAATTGCTTTGTCATCCGGATTTTGCACATGCGCCAATATAGAATACAAAGCTCCAATTTGCGGAGGCCTTAGTCCCTTTATTCCAGCTACTACATCTTCTTTGACAAACTTGAATTGTCCTTTCCAGGAAGCCGTCACTTCTTCTGGAGTACTGGCCACAAATAAGGGATGTTTTAACCATCTTTTAAACCTTATTATTCCTGATTCAAAATCGGCCTTTTTAGGTTTTTTTGAAACCAGTAAAATATATTCATATTCTTCCCCTACAAATCCTTTATCGCTTGTTAGCAAATACTTGATCCCTTCTGACTGAATAACGAAAGGGTCAATAGTTTCAATTGAAGCATCATCTACAATAACCTCCCTACCGAAATACTGCCATATTTCATTTTCTGATTTTGAGTAAACCAAGTTGGCTAGTTTGGGAAAGGTTAATGGCATTTTGTAATGTTTAATTTTCTATTGTTGCTAGTTTGGAAAGAAGAAGATCCCTCAACTCATAAAGCTTTTCATTTTGTTTCTTAAATTGTGAAATACTTGCATTTACTGGTTGAGCAATCTTTTGGTATACTTTTAAAATTTCATTATGCGGCTTCACAATTTGCTTTTCATTCAAAGATTGAATTGTGATTGCACTTTGACCAGATCCTATCTTAATTTCATCCAGCAGTTCCTTAAAGCTATCACTTTGCAGATATTCATATAAATAGAGATTACAACCCTCTATTTCAAATTTCCTGAACCAAACTACATTACCATCTTTAAAATAGAAAGTTTCATCTTCAACAAGATAGCTGTCGCCAAGTAATGAACCCACAGCAGTTAATAAAATGTCTCCCGGCAACGGATGACCAAATGACTTTGATATTTCAAGAAACTTAGCCTCAGATATATACAGCAAATCCTTGATAGCAACCCCTTCTTTTTTTTGTTTAACTTCACCAGCTCTATAGAATGGCACTCCTTCCTTTTTATATTCAGACTCGAAAATTCTTTTACTTGAAGTAATCTGACAAAAGGATGATATTTTTTTGACTTCCCATCCGGTTGGAATATCTCCCAATTCACTTTCAATAAATTCCCCACTACTACTTTTATAAGGCTTTCCATTGTCATCTGGAAATTCAAAATCAACAAACCATTGCTTGTAAATAGCCTGTGCGGTCTTTTCCAGTTTTTGTATTAGTCGCTGGTTAAGGGTTATGCGTTTTTGGATAATGTTGTATTCCTTTACTATCTCTTTTTGTTTGTCTGGATGTGGAATGGGTAATTGCATGTCGCATAACGCCTTCCAATGCAATCCTCCTCTTACATCAGCATCAGTATAAAACCAGGCATTACGGTCAAACTCTCTACGGGAAAACCACATCATCAAATATTCAGGATAAAGGAGTTTCTTATCAATGATTTCAAAAACATCATAGGCAGGCGAAACCATAAATTCTTCATCAGTCTTTGACATTGAAACAGGCAATCTGTAATCTCTGCCTACATGCATTCTATTACAAGCAAATTGATTCTTCCTTACGATCTTATAGACAGACATATCAGTACCAACTATATTGGCTACAGAAGGCATAAAGAACTTGTCAATATTAATTCCCAATAACCTTTCAGCTTTCTGTGCAGTATTTCGAACCTTTACTTCTCTTATATAATCGCCCAAACGTTTATAATTTGATTTCATAACCCAATTCTTTAAATACGGTTAGCAAATCATTTTTAGACTGAGCTTCAGCTTTCAGCAGGTCGGCAAATTCAATTTGCAATGCCTGCATCTTTTCATCAAAGTCAATATTCTCATCCCGGTTTACAAACTCAATGTATTTGCTTGGCACCAATGAAAAATCTTTTTTTGCTACTTCATCAAGCGAAGCTGAGTAGCAATATTCCGGTATGTCTTTATAACTATTCTTTTCCTGTTGCCAGGTGTGGTAAGTATTGGCAATGTCTTTTATGTGGTTACTTCCAAACTGGATATACTTCTTTTCAAAAGGTTCTCCTATCTGCCGCAAATCCATAAATAAAATTTCCTTTTCACGGTCACGGTAATGGCGTTGTTCATCGCCAATGCTCCTGCTATGTGCTTTTTTATTCTTGTTCAATATCCAAACAGTAACACTAATATTGGTAGTGTAAAACATATCCTGTGGCAATACCAAAATGGCTTCCACCATATTGTTTTCAATCAACTTCCGGCGTATTTTATATTCCTCGCCACCGCCGCTTAATGCACCATTGGCCAAGATAAAACCAGCAATGCCATTGTCGCTTAGTTTGCTTACAATATTTAGTATCCAGGCATAGTTGGCATTGCTTTTTGGCGGCACATCATAGCCCCGCCAGCGAGGGTCTGTTATCAGTTCTTTATCGCCCCGCCAGTCTCTTTGGTTAAAGGGTGGGTTGGCCATTATAAAATCAGCTTTCAGGTCTTTGTGCTGGTCATCGCCAAAAGTGTCGGCAGCTTTTTCACCAAGGTTGCCGCTAATGCCCCTAATGGCAAGGTTCATCTTAGCCAGCTTGTAGGTGGTGTTGGTATATTCCTGCCCGTAAATGCTAATTTCTTTTTTGTTGCCGTGGTGGTTTTCAATAAACTTAATGGATTGCACAAACATACCACCGGAGCCACAGGCAGGGTCGTAGATAATGCCTTTGTATGGCTCTATCATTTCGGCAATCAGGTTTACAATACTTTTGGGCGTGTAAAATTCGCCCTTGCCTTTTCCTTCAGCCAGTGCAAACTTGCTCAGGAAATATTCATATACCCGGCCCACAATATCATGCGCTTTGTCTTTGAGGGTATCAATATCATTAATGGTATCCAGCAAAGAAGAGAGCTTGGTAATATCCAGCCCCAGCCGGGAAAAATAGTTGTCTGGCAAGGCACCTTTAAGGGCTTTGTTGTTCTTCTCAATATTGTGCAGGGCAGTATCAATCTTTAAGGCAATATCGTTTTGCTTTGAGTTTTTGATGATGTAACTCCAGCGGCTTATTTCATCTAAAAAAAATACATTGCTTTGGTTGTAAAACTCTGCCATTTCAATGTACTTCTCCTGCCCCTTGGCAATGAGTGTTTTGCGGTGTTCTTCAAACTTGTCACTGGCAAACTTTAAAAATATCAGTCCAAGTACCACGTGTTTGTATTCTGCCGGTTCCACACTGCCTCTCAGTTTATTCGCCGATTCCCAAAGGGTTACTTCAATAGGGTTTTCTTTTACTTGTTTAGCCATCCGTTGGTTGGTGTGTTTTTGTGGGTTTTAGTTGTTTGGTAATAAAGATAAATGAAGGTATCAGGTATCCTTTGTTTCAATTTGTGTTTTGTTAATTAATGTTCTAACAGGCTGCAGGAGACTGGTTAAAGCCTTGATTGTTCGGAGTATATTGGAGATAATGGAAACCAGATTACTGATTGTGTTCAAGGTTTAGCAAGCTTGTTAGCCAGGCTTTTTACTGTAACTGTAAATATGCATCATAATAACTACAACACAATTGTTTTTTCACCCTTTATTTTGTAGTACAAACAACCACATGGCATTAGCCCTGCGGTATAAAAGCTGCATAAAAATTAACTGCCCAATGGCTGCCAGATAGATAGGAAAGCCCGTAGGGCCCCATCCGGCTTGCCCAAAGGGGAAGCCGAAGAAGCTCAGCCTATGCCGCACCTGGAATGTATAGCTGGAACCTGCATTGACAGATATGCTATAGCCCCCAGCCCAAAACCTTTGTACTAAAAAAGGCTGCAGCATACACCAGCCTTTACAATCAGCTTCCCCATTAGTCAGACGGACATTTCAGCAGCGCCACTGCTACTTCTTTGCCTTAGGGTACAGTTTGTGTGGGTCACCCATAGCGGCAGTTTATCCAGGTCAAAATAGATACGGCCACACATTATGAGGGGAATAAAAAAAGCCCTCACTTTGCCGGGTGCAAACTGGTACGGGAAATTTTGAAAATCTCAGGGAGGTATTGTATTGCCAGGAATTTGCTGTTGCAGGATTTGCGTGAAGAGCCACCTTTTAAAATACCTGTTACCGCTATCTGCAACCACTGCCGGACCAATCCAGCCACGGCTGATTCCAGACGCCGCTGGTGTATTTTCAGCAGCCGCTACAGTATTTTTAGCAATCGCTGCGGTATTTTCAGCAACCGCTGGGGTATTTTCAGCAACCGCTGCGGTCCGCTATACAATCAGGGTGTAGTCCGGGGCATGGCTGCTGTTCTCCCAGCCATGGCTGCTGTATTTCCGTCGGTGGCTGTTCAATGGGGTGCCTGGCTGGCAGTACCCCAGCCACCGCTGCAAATACCCGGGTCATGGCTGAATTTACCGCAGCTACCGCTGCAACTATTTCAGCGGCTGCTGCAACTATTTTAGCGACTGCTGCATTTATTTCAGCCACCGCTGCATTTATTTCAGCGACTTCTGCAAGTATTTTAGCCCCTGCTGCAAATTTGCAAGCCAGCGTCAATATTGTGCAAGCTCCGCCTGCTGTTTAACGGGCTACCGCTGCCGTTACCCCGGTGATGGAAAATTTATTTGTCACTTTTATATTACTCATTTTTTATCCAACATTTATTACAACAAATATTTAAGAATTCCTGGTGGTGCTTTAACTTTTTTTTATATTCTTCTTTTCTACTTTGTTGTCTCAAACCCTTTTTTAAAATCTTAAATAAAAAATTATGTCGACAACGTACATTAAGGCAGACCTGCCTGGCTTCTCCCTGCAGCTAAGCAATTTCAGCAGCAAACTTACCGGTTACAAAACCGTACTGGACATTACAGAAAATGAAATTAACAACAGCATCAGCGATGCTGCAGCAATGCAATGGGTAGCGCAGGGGCTTAAAAATGCAGAGGATTATCACCGGCAGTGGACATCTTATAAAGACCTGCTCCGCAACGGTTGTGGTGGTGATACCAACACTGCGCCTGCCGGTATTACACAACTGCCGGCCCCGCTGGCGGTGCCGCCAAATATTCAACAGCGCTTCGGCCTGCTGGTGGCAAGAATGAAAAAGCACGCCAGTTACACGGATGCCATTGGTAAAGACCTGGACATCATTTCACCACAAACTACGCTGGACACTAAAAATGTTAAGCCTCTTATTAAGTTACATTCAGCAGCGGTGGCCACCCCACCCTTATCTGGACCAAGGGCAAACTGGACGGTGTGGAAATCTGGAAAGACAGTGGCAAAGGATTTGAGAAACTTGACAAGGATTTTTTTCCGGATTTCACGGATAAAACAGCGCTGCCCGCCCCCGGTGCCACCATCCTCTGGAAATATAAAATGATCTATCTTATGAAGGATGAACCTGTGGGCAACTGGAGCGATGAAGTAAGCGTAACAGTATCGGGGGCAGTATAATTGTTTGATGATACTGCGGACAACTACACAGGATAATGTAAGCATTGCAACGATTTTTGACCTGTCACTTTTGCCATTGTTCTATACAGGCCCCGCTGGTCTCAGCGGGGCATTTTTTTGTTAACTGGTTCTCTTCTCCGACAGAGAGGAGACGGTGCTATACCATCACTAAACATTTGTTCTTCCACGGCCTCATCACCCTTCCTCTTCTCAGCCTCATCCACCTTCGGCACCTTCTCCAAAGGTAGAAGGAAAATGGAAAAAAGTTGTTTAGAAGAGGCGGCGCCGAATACCGTTACCAATCATTGTTTCTTCCACATTTTTCTTTTATTCTTTATTGTACCTAATTCAGTGCCCCAGCGTATTTGGCAGGCTGCTTTTAATTGAAGGAAATAAAAGGTTGAGTTTATGATGAATCTGCTTTTGAGGGCTGCTGCTGAATACGGGTTTGATACTGATGTGGAAAAGGTAATGAAGATTAAAAAACCGATGTACTGCTCTTTGAATTAACCTTTTTCCATTTCCCTGAAGGAGAAGGTGGCCGAAGGCCGGATGAGCAGAAGAAGGAGTTGCCTGCACGAATGACTCGTTCAGGCGGGGAAGATGAGCAGAGTGAATTTCCACAACTCAGTATTGCCTGGCAATCAAACAGGATATCACTTAACAATCATCACCGTTCCTTTAGCAAAACGAAGGCCCTGGCCACTGAGCTGGTAACTGCAGGTCCACACATAGGCACCGCCCGGTTGTATGGAACCTTTGAAACTACCATCCCAGCTTTCACCCTGTTTGGCAGAGCGGAATACAGTTTGACCGTACCTGTTGTAAATGGCAAAATCGTACTTAACAACGTTACCAAACAGCATGGGTTTGAAGGCATCATTTTTTCCATTATTGTCTGGAGAAAATGCGGTAGGTACATACAGGCCAAGCATACAATCTTTTGGCGATATAATTACCTGGTCTGTTCCTTTACAATTGTATTGATCTGTCACAGTAAGTGAATAGGTGCCCGGCTTGCTTACGACAATAGCGGCTGTAGTGGCACTGGTATTCCAAAGGTATTCTGTAAAGCTTTTGATCGGTGCAAGATTTACGGTAGCATAAGAGCATAAGGCAGTATCTGCCGGTAAGAAATTGGCAGGCAGTGGCACTATCTTACTGATCGCCACACTGTCAGCTCCCCTGCATCCTTTATTGTCTGTGACTGTTACCGAATAAACACCTGTACTGCTGACTGTTCTGGTAGCCGCTGTACTGCCATCGTTCCAAAGATACCCGGTAAAGCCATTGCCGGCATCCAGTATCCTGGTATCCCCTTCACAAATAGTAGTACTGTGGTTGAGCTGCACCAACGGAAGCGGATACGGCGGCAGCAGCGCAATGGTATCCTGTACCTTACAACCCCGGGCTGTTGTAGCGGTTGCAATATAATTGCCCGGTGCAGACACAATTATACCAGCACCAGTTGCCCCGGTGCTCCAGCTGTATTGTGTAAAATTACCGGTTGCTTTCAACAGGGTATCACTGCCGGTACAAAGCCGGATATCCGGCCCCAGTAGCAGCTGCTCCGGCGGGTAATAATTTACATTGATGCTGTCCCGTACGGTACAGCCATCTTTTTGAACCTGCAGCCAGTAAGTACCGGGGCTGGCTACTTTAAAGTTATTGGATGCTGACCCATCCTGCCATTGAAAAACAGCATTCGTAATGACAGTACTTAACTGCAAACTTTGTTTTGGGCAAAGGGCGGTATCTCTTCCGAGGTTAACAACTGGCGGGCTGTTGAAGACCACCCGGATGGTATCAGTAACAGTACAGTTTCCATTGTTAACCTGTATCCAGTAATTGCCGGTTGAATTTACTGTTAGCTGGTTGCCGGTGCTGCCGGTGCTCCACAGGTATTGTGCGTTGGCTATATCTGGCTGAAGCGTAAGCGTACCGCCTGCACACAGCGAAGTGTCATTTCCTAAAAACACCTGCCGGGCATTGATGTATTTTACTTCTATGGTATCTGTGTGCATACAATAAAAATCCGCTGAATATACATTTACCCAATAAGTGCCTGACTGGGTAACAGTGTAAATACTATCATGAGAATTATCCTGCCAATAGTAATAACCAGTTCCAATTCCTGGCGACAATACCAGCGGCTGATCGTTGCATAAAGTGGTATCTGCCGGTAAAGAAAACCGGACGGATGGTGCATCTGTCAGTAAAACAGAATCCCTGAAAGGGCAGCCATTGTTATCGTATTCTCCCTGCAGCCAGTAGGTACCGCCTTTTGTTACGCTGATATCAATACCTGTTTCACCGGTGCTCCAACTATAGCTGGCAGTACTGTCCCAGGCGGTGAGCAAAATGGTATCACCTTTACAAATGCTGCGATCGTAACCAAGGTTAAAATCTGGCTTGGGTAATACGGTGATATGAATAGAATCAACCATTCTGCAGAGATCACAATCATTCTGCCGCATTTCCACATACCAGGTTCCGCCGGCAACGCTTATGCTGTCTGCCACCTGTTCAAAACTTTTTTGGCCATCAAATCCTAACCTGTACCAGGCAAAAATACCGTTCACCACACTGAGCTTTATATTGAAAGTAGTACCCTGGCAAACATTAACGTCTTTTGGATATGCAGCCAGCAGCCTGCGGGTGGGGTCTTTTACTTCAACCGTTTCAGTAACGGTTTCTATCAAACTGTTTTGGCTGTTAAACAGTTGCGCTATTACCTGGTAAATACCCGGTGCTGAAAACACATGTGAAGGTGCTTTTTGGGAGACAATATTGCCTGTACCGGAAGGATCGCCAAAATTCCAGCTGATGGTATTGATGGTATCATTGGTTACCCGGAATAGCATGGGTGTTGGATAACAACCCCCGCTATACACTATATTATTTTTTACGGCTTTTTCCATCATCCTGTGCTGGAACGATGGTGTTGCTTTAAATCCGTTGTTACCCTGGGGAAGGTTATAAGAATCAAAGACAAAATCTACGGATGTGCCGATATGGTTGGGGTGGTTAAAGGCAGATACCATCGTACCGTTGTATGGCACATGTATCCGTCTGTCTGCCCCCAGCTGCATCCTGCCGAAGGTAATTCCTGGTCCGCACCAAACGAAGTCAGCGGCTACTCCTGGTGCGTATCTTACAAACTCTGCAGAGTCAGTATAGCACAAGTTATACTGCACTATATAACTGCTTCCAAACCCACAGGGCTGCAAGCCATAGGCACTTGATACCTCGCTGTGATATAACAGGCGGTTATCTGGAGAAAACTCTAAAGACAGGGCATCGTTGGCACGGATTGAGATCTCGCCAGTTCGTATTTTACTGGAAAGTAAGCCTGTTGCAGCGTCAAAATTAAAAACTTCTATAAATTCAGACAGGATAGTTTGATAATCGTAAGAACTTTTGTAATCCACACCAGCAACCATCTTCCCGTTATAAGAAGTTTTAAGGGTTTTAAAATTGTAGTTCTCTTTCACATAATAGCTGCCTGCCTTACTAATCACGGGGGTGGTACCGAGGCCTGCCGCTGTAACAGGATAATTTATAAAAGAATCGGTATTTGGACGGTGCGTAACCAGCCAGGCATCTTCCGTATTGTCTCCCTGTACTAAAGTAAAGCCCATGGAAATTGCTGTGTCCACAACCTGGTCATAAGCTGTTACATCACCTTTCCCGCTATTGAGCGACATGTCTACTACGGCATACTTTAGCGTCCAGTTGCTGTTAACTGAATTGAATTGATTACTGCTGTTGTAGAAGACAAGGTAACGGGAACTGCCTGGTATTTTTTGCGCCAGCGTAGTGCCCTGGCCGGCATACAAACTAATATTGTTTAGTCCGGGCATTACTGCCAGGTCCCGGTCAATGATGGTATTGGCACCACAGGCAAATAAAAGGTTACCAGCGGCATCAGAAACAGAAGTGTTTGTAATCCAGGCACCAAATTTTTGCCAGTCGGGTTGCGGCACAGTAGTATTAACCCCACCGGGTGTAATAGAAACCGCATTTTGAGTAAAGAACCAGTTACTGGTTTCTTTTTGTGCAAAAGAGGCTAAGCAGTAAAAGGCTAAAAGGGTGGCAAGAAAAAATTTCATCTGCCAGCAAATTAAGAATCATTTTTCAGTTGTTAAAACGATTTTGAATACTCCTTTGGCTTACAACACTTTATTTTTTGTTTTAATCGATGATTGCTTTTTGGCAGGTGCCGGCTTAAGCCAGTGAGAGGCGGTGTTGTATAATTAGTAGCCTTAAGTTTTTCCCTATCTGACCTCTATCCCCAACCCTTTCTCCAAGGGAGAAAGGGCGGTGCTTTATTCCATTACTAAACATTTGTTCTTCCACATTTTTCTTTTGTTCTTTAATGAGCACAGGGCAATGTCTCTGATAATTTTTTGGGGGGAAGCCAGGTTATTGAGCATGCTTCCGAATAAAGGTTTTATGCAGATGTGGAAGATGTAAAGATGATTAAAGAGCTGCTGTACCGCTCCTTCAATTAACCTTTTACCATTTCCCTTCTCTGAAGGAGAAGGTGGCCGAAGGCCGGATAAGGCAGGAAAAGGAGAAGGAGGATGAGGTGAAAGCAGGTAGGCAATGTCTCTTCTAATTTTAGTTGGAAAGCCAGGTCAGTGAGATGATTATGAATAAAGGTTTTATGCAGATGTGGAAGATGTAAAGATGATTAAAGAGCTGCTGTACCGCTCCTTCAATTAACCTTTTACCATTTCCCTTCTCTGAAGGAGAAGGTGGCCGAAGGCCGGATGAGGCGGGAGAAGGAGTTGGAGGATGAGGTCTGAGAAGGAGTTGCATGCCCGAATGACGCCTGTCCGATAGCCAGGCTGGCATTCGGGCGGGAAGATGAGACCTGTCTCATACGTAAAAATATGCCGGAGATATAGGACCCGTGTAACATTCCTTATCGTCAGAAAAAGTTAACCGATATTGTTTTACAACTCCTGTAAATTTCACCGCCCATTTGAAAATAAATATTGTATGTTCATAACAAATTTAAAAATAGCTGTATGAAATTTTTTGCTTGTCTGATCATTTTAATTACAATTACTGTAACTGCAGAATGCCAAACAACAGTAAACAGTCAGCAAAAAAAACTGGCTCCGGATATACTGCCCGGAAAAGGTCTTGAACAATATGATTTTTTTTATGCCGGGGAATCACCAACGCAGAATATGTACATTATTAAAAAAGGAAAGATTGTATGGCAGTATAAAGACACCGTAACTAAGGGAGAAATAAGTGATGCTGTTTTAATGACCAATGGCAATATTCTTTTTGCTCACCAGTTTGGCATTACGCTGATTGATAAGTTTAAAAAAGTGCTGTGGCACTATGATGCACCTCCGGCTCATGAAGTGCATACGGTTCAGCCCATTGGGAAAGATCATGTGGTATTTGTGCAAAATGGTGATACAGGAAAAGTGTTTGTAGTTAATATTGTTACTGGTAAAACAGTGAAGGAATTTAGTATCCCGGTAGGTAACCCTAAAAGTGTGCATGGTCAGTTTCGTCATGCAAGGCTTACAAGTAAAGGCACCCTGCTCGTTGCACACATGGACATGGGCAAGGTATGCGAATACGATCTCAATGGAAAAGAATTGTATGCTGCAACAGTGCCCGGTGTTTGGGGTGCCGTACCGTTGGCCAATGGAAATATGCTTACCAGCGGTAAAGGGGTTGTAAGGGAGATCACACCTGCGGGTGACACAGCCTGGATGTATGCTATGAAAGACATCCCGGGCTACGATATCAAATCACTTCAATTGGCGATACCCCGGCCTAACGGCCATATTGTTATCAATGAATGGTTTAATGAATGGCAAGATAAACCCGCTACCAATAACCTGCCAGTGCAGTGTATTGAAGTTACACCGGATAAAAAAATTGTATGGGCATTGCGGTCTTGGATAGCACCCAACCTCGGTCCATCAACCACCATCCAATTTTTGGATGACAAATCTGTCTCTGAAAATGTTTTCTTTGGCGATATAAAATAGAAGACGGGGCAGTAAGGGCTTTGCTTACTATAGCAGTAAGGTTCTTAAATGTACCAGGTAGTTGCTGGCTGTAGCTTCCGAAGAAGTTTTTTATCAACACAACCCCAGTCAGCAACGTAACTCGTTTTACAATCAATCTTCAATTTCATCCAGCACAGGAATATCTTTCATGGCTTCAAGGCGTTTTGTAAAATCAATCTTTGCCTGTTCAAGTTCCTTTTCAGCATCCACTATCTTATTTTTTAAAGAGGCTTTTCCGAAGAACTTTGTGTCTTCCAGTTTACGGGTTAATTCATAAATCATTCCTTCCGTTTCCATTATCTTAAGCCGCTTGTAATAAGTAAGGCTTTCGCTCATGTGGGCCAGCACAATAAGTGCAGTTAAAAAAGGATGGTTACTGGTTACATTAGCATCTTTTATACGGCCATGTTCCAACTCTACTTTCAGGGCATAAGCCAGTTCATTCATATTCATAACTTCGTGTACACTTGCCGGGTCCATGAATGCTTCAATGGCTGCAACGTTTACCAAACCTGTAAGATCTACCTGCGACGATTCATCTTTTTTCAGGTCTTTAAAAATCAGGTCACGTACAACCCTGGCTTCTTCTATACCGGGATCATTTGAAGGATCAGAAAAATCTCTTTTTGTCCAGTCCCAGTTTTCCGGGTGAACAGGCTTTATCCATTTTTCGCAAAAATCAACTGCATCATCATTTAAAGAAATAAATTGCCCGTCTTTTTTTATGTAAACGCTGTGGTACGTTCCTGGTGTTTTGTCCATAATAAATTGTTGTTTAAATGCAAGAGAATCTGGTTACTGCAAACGGTAAGCCAACCGTAAATGCAGTGTCAGGCCAGGAAAATACAATACCATTTAAATGAAACCGCTTAGTAAGCTTCTGCTGTTGATCAGATACAGCAGGCTGTTCCTTATTTCAACCCGGCAATCTGTTTCATTTATCTTGCGTTATTGCGGTTGCTGGTTGCCTGTGTAAATCTATAAGCGCCCATTGTAAAGTAATGTCCGGCAATCTTAAAATTTTGCAGTTAAAAAGCCCTTTAACATGGCATACGCTAACTGTTAATGGAGATGTTTGCAAGCGGGTGCTAAATCAATCTGTTACCTTTAAGCCAGCTTATAAACCGGGTTTACAAATTATGAAGTGGATTACAAGAGAACGGCCTAAAATTGACAGGTTAGCCTGCCCCTGGCTGATAAAAAAGTTTGTTGATAAAGAAGCTGAATTTATCTACGTTCCTTTTAGTGAAGTGCTCATCAAAGCAAAAGAATTAAAGGCTATTCCATTTGATATTCCGGATGTGGAGTTTACACATTACGATGACGGCTGCACTTTTGACTACATTGTAAAAAAATACGCAATAAAAGATCCGGCTGTACTGGCGATGGCTGTAATTGTAAGGGGTGCAGATACTGACCGTCATGATATAGCAAAAGAAGCAGCCGGGTTGCTGGCCATTTCATCGGGGCTTGCCTATAACATAAAAGATGATTACCAGTTACTGGAAACCGGGATGGTAATGTACGATGCTTTGTACAGTTGGGCAGGGCATTTGCAAAAACAAAAACATCTGCAAAACAGCCCTTTTGAAAACTTGCTGCATGAAGTGTATAAAAAGTTTTTAACTAAAAAAGCAACAGCTAAAAAGAGGCCGCCGGCCTGGGTAAAAGAACTGAAAGAAATTATACAGGACCAGGTTGATACCCAGCTTAGTTTTGATCTTAAAAAAATCTCCAGCGACCTTGAATTAAATGCTTCCTACTTATCACGGGAATTTTCAAAATATTTTGAAGACCTTAACTTTGGTGACTACATAAGAAAAATACGCATTGAAAAAGCCATTCAGTTAATTGAAACCTCCAGTTGTTCACTTACAGAGATTGCCTACCTTACCGGCTTTTCAGACCAAAGTCATTTTACCCGGATATTCAGGCAACATACAGGAAAAAACCCCTCCGCCTGCCGGAAAATACTGGGAAAAAGTAAACCAGGTACAAAAGGTAAATAACCTGCTATTTTTTTACCATGATATAGTTTCAATTTGTACTTAAAAAATACTGGTGGATGGAGACTAAACCCACATATACTTTACGGCAGCTGATCATATATTTCCTTCGGTTAGGCTCAACAGGTTTTGGTGGCCCAGTTGCATTGGTGGGTTATATGCATAAAGACCTGGTGGAAAACCGCAAGTGGATCTCTGATGAGGAATACAAACAGGGCCTGGCTTTGGCACAGTTGGCACCCGGCCCGCTGGCTGCACAACTGGGTATTTATATCGGGTTCGTTCACTACCGGATTTTAGGCGCCACACTGGCAGGTATTGCTTTTGTGATGCCTTCATTTGTAATGGTGGTGCTGTTGGGCATGGCTTATAAATTATATGGCGGCCTTGCCTGGATGCAAGCTGTTTTTTATGGTGTGGGTGCAGCAGTTATTGGCATCATTGCCAACAGTTCTTACAAACTCACAACAAAATCAATTGGCAAATTTAATCTTGATTCTTTTAAGAAGAATTGGCTGCTCTGGTTGTTTTATCTTGTTGCTGCGGCAATTACTTTTTTTACCCGGCAGGAACAAATACTGCTGTTTATTGCTGCCGGTCTGTTGTACATGTTTGTAAAAGCCCCGCCTGTATGGATCAGTAAGTCCACTGCAAACAGTTTTGTACTTTTACAAACAGGCTTCTGGAATTATGAAAACTCCACACTTACAAAAATTGCGATCTTTTTTGCCAAAGCAGGTGCATTTGTTTTTGGCAGCGGCCTGGCAATTGTTCCTTTTTTGCACGCCGGCGTTGTAACAGAAAACCACTGGCTTACAGAACAACAATTTGTAGATGCTGTTGCTGTGGCAATGATTACCCCCGGACCGGTTGTAATTACAGTTGGGTTTATTGGTTACCTGGTGGCAGGTTTTCCGGGGGCAAGTGTAGCCGCCCTTGCAACATTTTTATCCTGCTATCTTTTTACCGTTATCCCGGCTCCTTACTTTAAAAAAATATCGCACAACAAATCAATTAAGGCATTTGTGGAAGGTATTACGGCTGCGGTTGTAGGCGCATTGGTTGGTGCAGTTATTGTAATTGCCACCAGGAGTATTTTGGATGTAACAACTGCGTTAACAGCAATTGCAACAATTTTAGCGTTGCTTTACATAAAAAGAATCCAGGAGCCATACATCATTTTAGTGGCTGCAATCATAGGTATTTTTATAAAATTAATTTTATGAACAGAAAAAACTTTTTAAAATCCGGCACACTTGCAGGTGCTGCCACACTGTTGTCAACAAACAATGCTTTTGCCCAAAATCTTTCCAGTAATCCCATTGATAAACTGGTTGATGCTAATGGTAATTACATGCAGCAGGCATTACCCTACAGTGAAAACTTTTTAGAGCCGTATATGGATGCTGAAACAATGCACCTGCATTACACATTTCATCACGGGGGTGCAGTAAAAGCTGCCAACAAAGATTTGAGCATGATTAAAAAAGCTTGTGATGAAAACAATTTAGAAACCGTTGACTTTTGGACAAAGAAATTATCCTATCATTTTTCGTCACATATTTTGCATTCAATATTTTGGACAAATCTTACCAATAAAAAAACGGAACCAACCGGCAACCTGCAAAAAAGAATTGAAAAAAACTTTGGCAGTGTTGAAAAACTGAAGGCTTTAATTGCGGCAACATCAAAAAATGTTGATGGCAACGGCTGGGGCATTGTAGCTTACCAGCCCTACAGCGACAGTCTTACTGTACTGCAATGTGAGAACCACGAAAAACTGACACAATGGGGTGCCATACCATTGCTGGTTATTGATGTTTGGGAACATGCTTATTACCTTAAATACAAAAATAAACGGACAGATTTTGTTGACGCTTTGTTCAATATTATTAACTGGGACAATGCCGCTTTAAGACTGGACGAAGCCTTGAAATTAACCAGTTAGTTTTTACCTTAATTGGGTCACAAAAAAAGTCCGGGAAATTATTTTCGCCAGGATATTTTTGTCCGGCTATTAGTTGCCGGCAATTCTTTCTTCCGGGCTTTATAAACCTCTTCAGCTACCTCAGGCGTTATTTTTATAATTTACTGTCAATTCAGTTTAAGCCCTGCTGTTGCTGCATCCTTCCCTGGCTGTTGCCGGCTTTATAAATGCTGTATTTTATTCTGCGGTTGCTGAATTCCTATTTACTTACCGTTATTTTAGGTCCTGCCATTTTGTTGGATAAATGTTGCATATCTATCATGTAAAATTTGCTGCTTAATTGTAACTTTAATCGCAGGTATTAGAGCGGCAGGCTATCGTCTGTAACGGTACTTTTTTATTATTACGGGAACATTAATTTTGCGTCCGGTAGCTAGACATTATGGATTAAATGCAATTATTGTCCCGTTAATGCCAACTGTTTCTATATTTTTGTCATCGTTTTCCACATGGCCGTTAAAAGAATTATTCCAGTTATTTAAATAAACGAGTGCTATGAATCCAAAAGTTGATTTTTACTTTACCAAAGCCAGCAACTGGCAAACAGAAATCAATAAGTTAAGAAGCATTATTCTTGACTGCGGCCTCAATGAAGATCTTAAATGGGGCTGCCCCTGTTACAGTTTTGAAACAGCAAATATTGTTTTAATCCACGTGTTTAACGACTATTGTGCCTTGCTGTTTTTTAAAGGAGCTTTGTTAAAAGACGATGCTAATATATTGATTCAGCAAACGGAAAATGTGCAGGCAGCCCGGCAAATGCGGTTTACCAATATCAAGGAAATTACTAAAATGGAACGCACAATTAAAGCTTATATTTTTGAGGCGGCAGAAGTAGAAAAAAAAGGGTTAAAAGTGAATATGAAAACTACAGCAGAATATAAAATCCCTGCGGAACTGCAACAAAAGTTCGATAAAAACCCTGTTTTAAAAAATGCATTTAATGCACTTACACCCGGGCGGCAAAGAGGCTATATACTTTATTTTTCCGCCGCCAAACAACCCAAAACCAGAGAGCTGAGAATTGAAAAATATATACCGGATATTTTTGCCGGCAAGGGTTTGAATGATTAACAAGGCGGCAGCCAGATCAGCAATACAGTTACATTAAATCATTAAAAATGGAAGACGAAAACAACGCAGAACGAACGCTTCATATTACAAGAACATTGAACGCCCCGGTTGAGCTGGTTTGGGAAGTATGGACCGATGCCGTGCAAATTGAAAAATGGTGGGGACCAAACGGGTTTACCAGCACCACTCACAAAATGGACTTTGAGCAGGGCGGGGAATGGAAATTAACCCTGCATGGGCCGGATGGAACAAACTATCCTAACAGGAGTATTTTTATGGAAATTATTCCCTTTGAAAAGATCAGCTTTGAACACTTCAATCCGCATTTTTTTACAACAGTTTTGTTTCAATCAAAAGGTGGAGCAACTTTGCTTGACTGGTCAATGTTATTTGACAATGCGGAGATATTTGAAACTGTGGTTAAAGCACACAAAGCAGATGAAGGACTCAGACAAAATGTAAACCGGCTTGAAGATTACTTAGCTGGTTTTGTAAAAGAAGAAAAACCGGTATAGCATATAAATCAGGTAAGATGAAAAGCACCATCAAAAAGTTGACGCCACAGGAGCAGGAAGATTTGCTCAGCATATTGAAGACCCGTTTTGAAAAAAACATGAACCGGCATAAAGCTGTTGGCTGGGCAACTGTACAGAAAAAGCTGGAACAAAATCCGGGAAAGTTATGGCAGCTTAACCAAATGGAAATAACCGGCGGCGAGCCGGATGTTGTTGGCCTGGATAAAGAAACGGGTGATTGCATTTTTTATGATTGCGCTGCTGAAAGCCCAAAAGACCGCAGAAGTTTTTGTTACGATAACGCTGCACTGGAATCAAGAAAAGAAAATAAACCTAAAGACAGCGCACTTGCTTCGGCTGCTGCCATGGGCATTGAACTGCTGACCGAAGAAGAGTACCGTTCCTTACAGGAGTTGGGAAACTTTGACACCAAAACATCCAGCTGGATAGCAACACCAGCAGTTATCAGGCAACTCGGTGGAGCCCTTTTTTGTGACCGGCGCTACAATACTGTTTTTGTTTATCACAATGGTGCTGAATCTTACTACGCTGCAAGAGGATTTCGTGGCTCGTTAAAGGTGTAGTATATTTTCATTTGCAGCTATCCGGGCAGCTTTTCTTTTACCAGACCATATACCCAGGTACCTGCTACCGCACTCAGCAAAGTAATTAAAACTACTAAAAAACCGCTACCAATTTGTGCAAACAAAGGGCCGGGGCAAGCACCTGTAATTGCCCAGCCAATGCCGAAAATTAAGCCTCCATATATTTGCCCTTTGCTGAATTTTTTGTTTTCAAAAGTGATAGATTCTCCGCTAAATGTTTTTATGTTGAAGCGTTTAATCAGCCAGATAGAAAGCATGCCAACTATTACTGCAGTGCCCATTACACCGTACATAAAAAATGATTGCAAATGAAACATTTCCTGGATACGAAACCAACTGATTATTTCAGCTTTTACAAAAACAATTCCGAACATAACGCCTGTAACCAGGTATTTAATATTTCTCATTTTAAACCAGTTTAAAAATTAATGGCATTAGAATATTTGCAGAAAAAAAGCCGCCCACCATAAAACAGCAGGTTGCAATTAAAGAGGGCAGCTGCAGGTTTGATAAACCCATAATTGCATGACCGCTGGTACAACCACCTGCGTAACGGGTACCAAAGCCAACTAAAAAACCACCAAATACAAAAAAGAAAAATCCCTTTAATGTCAGGATATTTTCGATGCTGAAAATTTGCGTTGGCATCAGCCGGCTAAAATCGGTAATACCATATTGCGCTAAAATTACTTTAGTACTTTGCACCACAACAATAGTATTGGGATTACTTAAAAAACAGGTTGCTATAAAGCCGCCCGCTAAAACCCCGGCCACAAAAAACAAGTTCCAGCTTTCTTTTTTCCAGTCATATTTAAAAAATGGAATGTTGGCTGGTATGCACATGGCACAAATGTGGCGAAGCGAAGAAGATATGCCAAACTTTTTATTGCCCAGTAACAACAACGTGGGAACCGTTAAACCGATTAAAACACCTGCTACTGCCCAATGCCACGGCTGCTTTATAAATTCTATAGTACTCATTAATGCTATTTTTATGTAAAAATGTTCAGGCAGATAATTTTGATTGACAAACAAAACCGGTTTTGGGAATGGCTGTATCTGCAATGGCTTTAAAACCACCTGCAATTTCAGTAAAATTTCTATAGCCTCTTGCCTGCAAAATACTTGCAGTAATCATACTTCTATAACCGCTTGCACAATGCAAATAAAAATGCCCGGCAAGGTCTATGTCTTTTATCCAATCGTTAATTTCTGCTAATGGCCGGCAGAATGCTTCTTCAACATGTTCTGCA
This sequence comes from Ferruginibacter sp., assembly GCA_965247025.1. Classification (GTDB taxonomy): domain Bacteria; phylum Bacteroidota; class Bacteroidia; order Chitinophagales; family Chitinophagaceae; genus Ferruginibacter. The sequence continues at coordinate 1,214,209 of OZ252000.1, forward strand.
CTGTACTCACTTTGTTTACGAACATCAATCACTTTAGTTTGGCCAATTTTTATTTCGGTTGCAAATTGCTGTGCAGTAATTCTGTTAACTGTATCTGTTTCTTTATTTGCATTTTTCCAGGCATCAAACCCACCTTGCAAATGCCCAATAATATTATCAAACCCAACCCTGGTTAGCCTGGTAATGGTTTCTTCTTCCTGCCCTGCATCTGTTACCAAAATGATAGCTTGTTTAACATCGCCTGCCAATGCACCCACCCAAGGTGCAAAATCACCATTGATACCAATATTTACTGCCTGTGGCACAAAGCCCTTATAAAAATCGCTATTGTTACGGGTATCTAATATCAATGCGCCGGTTTCTATAGCAGCTGCTTCAAATTCTGCTGCCGTTAAAGCCCTCATTCCATTATTAAAAACAGTATCAAAACTTTCATAACCGTTTTTATTCATGGCCACATTCATTCCAAAATAAGCAGGCGGTGGCAATAATCCGTCCGTCACTTCTTTTACAAATTCGGCTTCGGTCATATTCTCACGTAAAGCATAATTTAATTGTTTTTGAATACCGATTGTTGAGGTGGTTTCTTTGCTCATGTTTTTTCCACAAGCGCTACCTGCACCATGGGCCGGGTAAACAATCACATTATCGGGTAGCGTCATAACTTTTGTACGCAACGATTGGTATAACGTAGCTGCCAGTTGCTCCTGTGTCATGGCAGCAGCTTTTTGTGCCAGGTCGGGCCTGCCAACATCGCCGATAAATAAAGTATCGCCGCTAAACAAAGAACGTTCTGTGCCATTTTCATCTGACAATAAATAGCAAGTGCTTTCCATCGTGTGCCCTGGTGTGTGCAGCACTTTAATTTTAATGTTGCCTAATTCAAATATTTGCCCATCCTCAGCACTTATAAAATCGAAAGACGGGTTAGCATTTGGGCCATAAACGATAGGCGCATTTGTTTGTTTGCTAAGATCTATATGGCCGCTAACAAAATCGGCGTGAAAATGCGTTTCAAAAATGTATCTGAGTTTTACATTATCTCTCTGCAGCCTTTCAATATAGGGTTGTGTTTCACGAAGAGGATCTATTATAGCAGCCTCGCCATTGCTTGTAATATAGTAAGCACCTTGTGCTAAACAACCGGTGTAAATTTGTTCTGTTTGCATTTTTTTATTTAAAGAATAGAAGTGAATAAATGAAAATTAGTTGATGAGTTTGACATTTTAGAATTTATAAAATTCTTTTACTATTATGTAAATTCCTGCAACTAATACAAACCAGCCAAATGCTGGCTTTAGTTTATTTCCGTCAACTTTTTTTGCTAAATAAATGCCAATAAAAATTCCAACAATTGCAATTGATGTAAATAATAATAAGAATTGAAAATTAAGCGCAACATTATTCAGTACGTCACCTGCAAAACCAATTATTGAGTTGATAGCGATTATCAGAAGAGATGTACCAATGGCTTGCTTCATTGATAAGGCAGCAAAAAAAAGTAGCGCAGGAATTATTAAAAACCCGCCGCCAGCCCCTAAAAATCCTGTAACAAAACCTACCGATAATCCCACAAAGGCCAACTTTATTTTGTTAGGCGCAGATGCTGCCTGGGGGGTATTTCTATTTTTTATCATTGATATTGATGCTGCAATCATGAGCACAGCAAAAACCATCATCAACAAAATATTTTTACTAATCACAAAATTGTTAATCCTAAAGACTTCATCTGGCATTTGTGGTAAAATGTATTTTCTTGTTATCAATAAACTTACGATTGATGGAAGGCCAAAAACCACCGCTGTCTCTTTGTTTAAATTGTTTAGCCTGTAATGTTTTACCGAACCAATAAATGCAGAGACGCCCACTATAAATAAAGAATAGCTTGTTGAAAGTTGTGGATTAAATTGAAAGATATACACCAGTACAGGAACTGCCAAAATTGACCCCCCGCCGCCAATTAAGCCTAATGAAATACCTACAAACAAGGCGAGGAAATAACCAAGTAAAATCATAATTAAAATTTACCTGGCAAATGTGGGATGTTATAATCTCTTGGTTTGTAACATTTATCACTTACTCTATTAATAATTCAATATGGCTGCGATGCAGATTTACCAACCCCCGCTGCTCCATCTTTTTTAAAAGCCTCGAAATTACTTCTCTTGATGAACTTAAATCATTGGCAATTTCCTGGTGAGAGATTTGAATATCTTTTGTGTTATTGGTTTTTGCATTGCGCTTTAAATAAAACTCCAGGCGTTCGTCCATACTTCTAAATGCTATATTATCAATAACAGTAAGCACCTCTTCAAACCGGCTTCTGTAGGTATCTACTACAAACTCATACCAGCTCCTGTGTTCCGCCATCCATTTATCCATTAATTGCAAAGGAACCATAATCAATTCTGCATCTTCAACAACCTTTGCCATTATCTGGCTTTTTTCACTTTTTGTGGCGCAAATCATTGAGATAGCGCAGGCCTGCCCCGGCACTAAATAATACATAAAAAACTCTTTGCCTTCGTCGTCTTCCCTGTATATCTTTATTTTTCCTTTTGTAACTAAAACGGTGTTTTTTATATATTGTCCTGTACGCATTAACACTGTGCCAATGGTTGCTTCTGTAGCGGTTGCATTAACTTGAATATTGTCTAACAGCTCCTTTTGAAAAGTTGGAAATAGTTGTTGAACCAGGCTATTTGAAGTCATTTTTTTTCTGTAAATATAATTGATTGAAGCTTTGGGGTATGAGTGGGTTTTGTGCATTGTTTGGCGGAATTTTAAAATACTTCCCATATCACCTGCATCAAATTAAAAATTCTCTGCCAAATGCCAATTTTTAAAATCCAATACTCAATAGCCCCGCTACCGCCAGTCTTATTGCTTTATTCTTCTCAACCAGTTTTTCTTTTATCCAGTGCTCCAACCGGTGATGCAATAAAATTAGAGAACAGGAAACTCATCCTCAGTAATTTTAAAAGAAAAATCATACTGCACAGCTAGTAATTAACAAGCATACTTTTTAAGGTAAATCACTTTTAAATAAAGAAAAGAAAAATTATATTTGTTAAAAACATGCCTAAGATAAAAATTGCTTCGCAAGTAAATGTATGTTCACTAAACGGAACACAAATCAATTTACGGTTTCTTGAAGGTGGTTCAGCCATTGCAGATGTAATTAAAAATTCCGGCCCGGATTTTACAGGAACAAAACACGTGGCGAATATCAGTTATGAGGATTTTGTTTTTGAAACCGGGCTGAATGATGAAATAACCAGGGTAATTAAAGCAACATGGAATGATGGGACATTTTATTCAGATGGCTCTTTCATTACTGCAAATGCCGATTTTAAAGCAATCTACGAAGATGAGTTTCAGAGAGCATTGTTAACTGAAACCATTATACCTCCGTGTGATGCCTCCTCAAAAGAGGTTGCCGTCTTTCGCCTTAGGCTACAGCCAGAAAGTGTGCACAACAAAACGGGTAATGGTGCTGACATTCGACCGGGTATTAAGCAAGAAACAAAAACAATATTAAAATCTAATTTCAGGTTTGAATTAGGAAAGCTGCCCTGCACAAGAGTTGTTGCTATTGATTCTTTTAGCGTAAAAATATCTGCCAGTGAAGAAAAGCCTGGCATTTTCAGGGAACCAACAAAACATCTAAGCATCGATTTTCCCAATCTCTTTCTCACCATTTCATCAGCGGATCTTGCACCATGGTTTGAGTACTACAAGAGTTCACTGATTGATGGAAATCATCTTGAATCAGATAAATTAACTGGAATGCTAACCTTTTTATCACCTAATTTAAAAGTGGGGTTATTTTCAATTAGCCTGCAGGGTGTGGGTATCTTAAGCCTTCAGCGTCACCTGGGGCCAGCAAATGACAGTTCCCGGTTTCGTGTAGGGCTGTATTGCGACCGAATGATAATAGAATAGTTTACCAATTTGTAAACGGTAAATCAAGATTTTCAGTATTCGTTGGGTATAGCAGGGTTGCAGGCAATTCATTAATTAACGGAATCTCCGCAGGTTAAAACAAAGAGTTCCATTTTCAGATTTTCAATTGTGGCATGCTGCAATAAGCCAGGCACCAATCTTCTAACTCCACATTAATAGCCCGGCTACTGCTGGTTCAATCAATCCCGAAAACTTTTATGTTGATGGCAGATGTTAAATTTACCATTGTTGAATAATAACGCCCAACTGTTTATCCATCAAAGCAAACTCCTTTGCGCCCCATGGGCGGAGTGTAATTTCTTTTAGATTTGGATGAAGAAATTCAGGATGAGATTTAGAAACTTTTTCGTAAACTTCTTCAATGTTGTTGGTTACCAGTCTAAATTCAGGATTATGCTCTTTCGCATAGCGGGCATTTTCAAAAAGATTTATGCGCAAGCCATCTTTTTCTAATACACAAAATGGCTGACCGGACTTTATCTCATCATGTCCAATAGTAAAATCAAGACAATCAACAAACAATTTCAAACCATCTTTTATATTAACATAAAAAACGTTTGGAACAATTTTTTCAAAATTCATACACTAAGCTTTTTGAATTTAAAAGAGGTGTTGTTACAATTACAGCCAACTCATTAAATGCCGCAACCAGCGGCAAGTTAAAAATTGGTTATTGATAATAAACATTTACAGCTGTACATTTTAAAATGCAGGTTGCTTTATTTCAAACACTGCATCGCCATAGCCCGCCTATCTCCGCTTCGGTTAATCCCAAAAGCTTTCGGGACATAACCGGATTTTCGGTAGCACTGCATTTCATTCCAGCCATACATGTTGAGCCTAACCAAATAACTAAAAGCATAAGAATTAAGTTAATTTATGGAAATGCCGAACCAAGTGAGCCACGAACCAATGCAGGTAGTATTGGTGATTAAATATCATCATGCCTCTAGTAACTACCTGGCACAGGAAAACCACCGCATAAAACTCAGTCTCATTCCTGCGCCTGAAAGCAATCAAAAACAAATGAAAAACAAGAGCATAAAAAACTATTACAAAAAACTAAATAACTTTAATCAAAATCATCCTGAAAACGCCGGGCAGTATTTAGTTTAAAACCGTCAACCTTTTTAGTACCAGTCAGGTAACAGGTTTGAGTTTATGATTGGCCCATGATATTTTTTTAAGGTGCATTGAGGAGAGTTTAAGGTGGAGAGTAAAGCGGGGGAAGGGACTGAATTTATTATCCGATTGCCTGTAGCAGGAGAAAGGGCTTTTTTTAATTTACGTTTTAATTGCAAACTCACTCATGTTATTTAAAATGAAAGTCGCAAAAAAGATTGCCCTCATATTCATTCTATTGTGTTGTTCGCTTTTTATTAAAGCGCAAAATAATTATGCAGATAGTTTGAAACAACAACTAACAGTAGCCAAAGAAGATGTAAACAAGGTTAATTTATTTTCAGAACTGGCAAGATTCTACATGTTTTTTTACCCTGATACATCAGCATATTATGGCAAAAAAGGGTTACAACTGGCGAGACAAGTAAACTACAAAGCAGGGCAGGCAAGTTGCATGTTGTCACTATGCATAAGCTATACCTTTTCAGGCGATTATATCAGCGCACTTAACTTTGGGCTTGAAGCATCGCCTATATTGGCAGATTTACATGACACTACCCTGGTTATCTGGAACAATATCCAAATTGCTACCTGCTACCGTCAACTTGAAGATTATGACCAGGCATTGGCCTATGGATTTAAAGCAGATAATTTTTCCAAACTCTTTCATCCTGGTTACAACCAGCAAAGTGTAGTTTTTGGATTAATAGGTTCTATTTATGAAAAGAAGAATCAACTTGATTCTGCATTAAATTTTGAAAAAAAAGCATTTGCTACGGATAGTGGCTGGTGTCAGATATTTCAATTTCTTGGTCAAACCTATGCTAAAAAAGGCCGCCTGGATTCAGCATTAAATTACTATGAAAGAGGTTTAGGCAATTCCGTAAAAGAAAACAATACGGTGGCATTTATAGATCTGTGTAATAACCTCTCCAAAATTTTTGAATCTACCGGACATACAGATTCTTCGTTATTCTATGCCAACAAAGCTATTCCGCAGTTTGGAACAAAAACCAATCCTGAAGGTTTACTGGAGCTTTCCACACGCCTTGCCAGGCTTTATGAAATGCAGGGAAAACCGGATAGTACCATAAAATATCTAAAAGTTGAGAATACGTTAAAAGACATTTTGTACAGCCGGAAGAAAACCCGGGAGGCACAAAATTTTGCCTTTAATGAAAAGTTACATCAACAGGATCTTATCTCTCAGCATCAAAGAGATGAAAACAAAATAAGAATAGCTGTACTACTTGCTGTCGTGCTCATTTTTTTATCAATAGCCTTTTTTCTTTAGAGAAATAACCAGCAAAAACAAAAAGCAAAAACTAAAATTGAAAAAGCGTACGCTGAATTAAAATCGACTCAGGCTCAGCTTATTCAAAGTGAAAAAATGGCCAGCCTTGGTGAACTCACTGCAGGCATTGCTCATGAAATACAGAACCCGTTGAACTTTGTGAATAATTTTAGTGAAGTAAACAGTGAGTTAATTAAGGAATTAAAAAATGAGGCAGTAAATGGCAACATAGATGAAGTGACTGCCATTGCGAATGACATTGAATCCAACTCCGAAAAAATCAATCACCATGGTAAACGTGCAGATGCCATTGTAAAAGGCATGCTGCAGCATTCTCGTCAAACATCCGGCGTAAAAGAACTTACAGATATCAATGCCTTGTGTGATGAATATTTGCGGCTCGCTTATCATGGCCTGCGTGCAAAAGACAAAAGTTTTAATGCTGATTTAAAAACGGAGTTTGATAACACAATTGGTAAAATAAATATTGTGCCGCAAGACATGGGACGGGTATTATTAAATTTATTCAACAATGCTTTTTATGCAGTAAATGAAAAGAAGAAAACTGCTGAAAACAATTATCTTCCAACAGTTTTGGTACAAACAAAAAAGATAAATGATAAGGTTGAAATATTGGTTGAAGACAATGGCAATGGCATTCCTGATTCAATAAAAGAAAAAATCTTTCAGCCATTTTTTACCACCAAACCCACCGGACAGGGAACAGGATTGGGATTGAGTTTAAGTTATGATATTATTAAGGCACATAAAGGAGAAATAACAATGGAAACAAAAGATAAAAAAGAGGAGATGGTTGATATGGGGAAAAGCAAAGGAACAAGATTTATAGTTCAACTTCCAACAACTGCCTGATAAAAATAAAATAGCTGTTTGCTGTGTTTCCGCTCCGTGCCTCCCTTAAAATTCAAACCTTCCCAGCCGGTTCTCCTCCACCGTTGCAGCAAAGCGTGGGTGAGCGATACCCCGGAAAGCTGCCCAAATTTATACCATCCAGCCTGCCAAAGTTTAGCAGCATACCTCAGCAATAAATAATGTTGATGTGGCAACCGTTAAACCGTTAATTCAAGCGCCTGCTAAGTAGCGGCGGGTGCTGCAGCCAGCACACAAAAGCGCTGTGTAGAAACCCGCCTGGGAATTGTATAAACTATGGAGTGGCGGAATGGAAGGGAAGACTCCCGGCAGAAGGAAGTATGCAGAGCTTTGTGACAAAAACATATTGTATTAAGTAAGTAATTGTCTATTGGCCTTCCTGAGGAAATTAACACCAGCAAATATTGTCCAAATTGGAAGTGTTAATACACCCATAAATGAACCAATCCAAATAAATTGATGCAAAAAAATATTTGCAGCTGTATTAGCAGGAATCTTGTCCATCACTTCGTCCGATGGTGCAGGTATATGAAGAATTACATTATCAACAAAAATGGCATACCCAATGGGAAATATGCCAACAAGTGTCAGTCCGAAGCCAACAATTATCCCAAACCAGCTGAGCCATTGAGGAATCAGTTCTTTTATACGCCAACATGCAATTATAAGCCAGGCACCAAAAATTCCCTGGGGAAACATATACAACGTGTCGGCAAGAATTTTTGGAAAAATAAGCAATAAAAAAAGTATAGTAAAACAGAGAGCACCCACTCCCACATTAAGCATTGTTTGCGACTTGTTTAGAGTATGTTCCTGTATAAGTTTAGAAAATGCATTTACAACCGGAATTAAAAAAAGAAATTGAATAATAACACAGGAATCATGAACTCTGATTGACACAGCTCCATTTTGTGCATCCTGATTCCGAAGCACCAGAAACCCAATTAGAAAAACATATGCTAAAATACCAATTACGCCGCTGGCAATTCCTGCACGTCCGGCTGAACGATAAGATATATTCATATTAAAAATCTGTATTTATTACAAAAGTAATTTAAGCTTGCACACAACTTGTTGCAAGCCGCAGTTACCGGCGGGTTAAAAATAAGATTTAATTGATAATGAATGGGTTACAGGAGTACATTTTTAGATTGTTGGTTGCGGCAGCCTCCTTCCATTTAACCTTGGCCTGCGTTCGTGGCTCACGAATGTAAAATGTTCTTCAGCCAATAACCAAGACAGGAGCACTCAGCCCACGGGGGCAGACATTTAAGGGAGATGTATATTTAATCTAAAATGCTTTATCAGCAATTCTAAAAGCTTTATAAGTATGCCGGTAATTATAATAACAGTTAATACAATTCTTAGCCATTTGGGAATAAAGTCTTTCTCTTTTTTCATTTGCTGAATATAACATTCGCCTCAATCAAAAACAAGTGGCGCCGGATTTTTTGTTTTTCTTTTTTTGGAGTTGTCTTTACAATTTTCAAGATACTTTACCGGCTGTTTGTCAAAAACAAGTTATAATAATTTGTCACGAATGTAAAATGTTCGTGAGCCACTAACCAGGGCAGGGGAATTGGTGATTAAATAATATCATGCCTTTAGTAATTGACCGGCACAGGAAACCCACTACACAAAGCTCAGCCTCATTCCTGTGCCTAAAAGCATTTCGATTTGTTAACCACACCAGCGCTTAATGGGGAGTGTTGTGCAACTTCTCTTGTCATTCGTTTTTTAAGAAGACCAAATTGTCAACATACAATTCTGTTGCTTGCTTTTTCCCACCGATAATTTTTATTAATGCAGAGTCAACTGTCAATGAATTTTGTGAGATAGGAATTTCTATTTTTCTGTAAGTCTGATTTGATGATGTTTCATAAAAATTTCCCTTGTCAATTATGTTATTTCCTGAAAATAAGTCTATGTGTATTGTTGCAGTGTCTCCATTAGCAATAGTTGATTTTATGTAACCAGTCAACAATGTAGGGTGTAATGAAATTGGGAATATATTGTTTGCAAAACTGTTGTAAAGATTATTATAAATAAATTTAGCAGCAAATTGTCCATTAGAAACATCTGTCACTTTTTTTACAATGTAGGTTTCATATGGTGGAACACAAGCTGGACAGCTATTCGTCTGCCAACTATATAAATTTGGCATATTGTCCCACAACTCAAAGTCTCCATTTGGAATTGGGATTATCTGTTGGTTTACATTGTCCTTTTTACAAGCAAAAAATGTCAGCATAAATAATGTAGCTATTGAAAATTTTATTGCTTTCATAATATTTGTTTTAGTTATGACAACAGTTTCTTGTCAATCGTTGCACTGAATTATTGAAGTGGTCGTTTTGCATTACACACCACTCGTTAATTGCAGCAATTAGCGGGAGGTTAAAATAAAGATTTTGTTGATAATGAATAAGTTACAAGGGGTACATTTTAAATTGTGAGTTACGGCAATCTCCTCATACATAAATGTATCACTTTTTATGTAAACTCCCCTACCTCACAAACAAGCATTCCGTTCTTCTCCATCAGGCGCAGGGCTCCGGCCCTGTGTCTCCATGTTACTAATTTTTGCAAATCAGAAACCATCCAATATTACAAAATTCAGCAGCCCTTTTTAGTTGTGAGATAATCAATTGCAGGGCTGTAAAGTCAACGCCAGTTTTCACTTACAAACCCTGCCGTTACCGGGTTCTGATTGACCCATCTGAAAAAAGTTGCGACACAGCTTTCGGCCGCCCAGCTTTTGTAAGTACTTTTATTGGCGGCAGTATTGTAATTCAGATAATGTGTCAAATATCTTTTGAATATTTTGTGGAGTCAAAGGGATTTAATCTTTCCTCAAGACATCTTTGTAATATATTATCATTGTTTTGATTCAAACATTTCTTTAGCAATCATTATGGCTGTCATTGCTCTTGGCCAACCAGTATAGAATGCTAAATGAGTTATTACACCAACTAGTTCAGCTTCTGTCAGTCCATTATCTTTTGCACGGCTTAAATGATATTTTAGTTGTCCAGAATGTTCGCCTGTAACTAAAGCTGCAACAGTGATTAGACTTCTATCTCTTGGAGAAAGTTCTTTTCCTTCCCATACATCACCAAAAAGTACATTGTCTGTATATTCGACAAGCTTTGGTGCAAAGTCTCCTATCATTTTTTTTGCAGCGGATATTTTCTCTTCGTTACTCATTTGAATTATTTTTTAAAATGGTCAATGTGATTTTAGTAAAGCATATTTTTAAGGTTCGCCAAATATTGAAACCAACTTGTTAAATGCCGCAACTCACGGCGGGTTTAAAAACAAAGTTTTATCAATAATCAATCACCAACCACAGACGCAGGAAATTAAGTGAAAAACTCCGGAAAGGATTATTACCTACTGTTTGCTCAAGATTTCTGAAGCATCAAACTCTTGCTTAAACAACAGATGAATCAAAATGGCTTTGGTTGAGGTATTTTCAACTTCAGCGTAAGAGGAAACGAATTTCCAATTTTTTAAACTCATGTAGTTTAATATTACCACGCTACTTGAAATATCTTTAATATTCATAACACTGTCCAGGCTTTGACTAACAGTTTCATCTTTAAATGTAAAGTAAGTTTGTCCATAATCTATCGAATTGATTTTGTAGCCGGTACTCCAAACTCGGCTATTCATTACCACTTCACAAAATTTCTCCACCTTTTGGGAATAAGAAACTCTTGCCGTTGATACAATTAAAATTATCAGTACAGACAAGGCTTTTAGTAATGATGTTTTCATTTTTTTGGCAGTATATTTTTTAAAAAGGTTTAAATTTTTCCACCATCGGTTCTCTACTCCAGGTAAAAGCAAAGAGCAGAACTTAAAGACAGGTAATGTTGGTGTGGCAACCATTCATTCATGCCCCCTGCTGAGTAGCGGCGGGTGTTGCAGCCAGCGCACAAAAGCAATGCGTAGAAACCCGACTTGAAATTTTATAAATTACAGAGTGGCGGAAATTGAATGGAAGACTCCAAGCAAAAAAATTGGTGCTTTAATATTATCATGCCTTTAGTAATTGCCCGGCACAGGAGACCAAACGCACAAAGCTCAGCCTCACTCCTGCGCCTAAAAAATTGAAGCGGCACCTTATTGACCTCAACGAAAGAAAGGACCAGCCAAATGTAAAAAAACAGTAAGAATCAAAGCAGGAAAGTACCTGAAGCAACCAACCAACCTTCCTGTTGCTACCGTTTACCCATCCGGTTCAAAGAGTCTGCTCCTGCCAGCTTCCGTAAAGCCACACCACCAATTATTCAAACCCCATAAGTAATAGCCCGGCTACCTCCGGTTCAGTCAACAAAGGCTTAAATCGAAGTTCCGCTATCGCTCCTCTTCGTTTAAGCCATATATGTTGGGCGTAGGCAAAGTCTATTTTGCAGTCTGTAACTTGTTTTTGTTCAAGTATTCTTTGAATTCAGCGAAACTCATTTTTTCGGTTTCCTTTGCAATTTTTTCCTTAATTTCTCTGAACACTTTTACTGTGTCAAAAGTTTTTTCTTTTTTATTTGTCGTTTTCATTGTATACAATTTCTTTTGGTGAACGAATGTCAAGTTGTGAATAACCACAACGTAAATTTATTGAATTGTAGCCACGAATTCTAAAAACGTTTACAATGTGTTTAAAGTTCCAACTCACTAAAAAGTCCACTTTGTTAAGCGTTGCAGTTGCAATATGTCTACAATCGTCTGCACTTGTCGGACCAACAACTTTTTCATCTAAATATTTTTGAGCAAGTTCGTAAGCTTCTTCTGTCACTTCTACAAACTGCAAATGTTCTTTGGGTAAGTCTGCAAAAAAATCTCTAACTCTTTGTGGTGCATTTTTAAGTTCTGTTTCTGAAAGGTCTGAATAAACACAAATTATCTGTCCTAACTTTACCTTTTCAAATAGCAAAGTTGAGATTTCTTCAAATTCCTCATCGTAAACTCCTCCAAAAACAGAAGTGTCAAAATATAACCTTGGTTTCATTCTGCAAATTTACAAATAATTGGTCAAGTTGTATTTGTTTGTCAATTTTGGGTGGTCTGTCGGTTGCTTACGCCCAACGAGAGTTTGTGAAAAAACTCCTTTAGCCAAATATACACACAATGTGAATAGCGTAAACAGCGTATGATTTTTGTTATAAAAAAGGCATGCAGTTTATACAAGGAAACAACAGACATCAAACCTACTTCACCACACCCGACGACCAGGTGAGTGCTGACAATGCAGCAAGGCTCATGGATGCTTTTATTGATAAGCTTGATCTGCAAAAATTAGGCTTTACCGGCACGGTTCATAAAAGTGAAGGCCGGCCGCCGTATGCACCCGGAGTGCTGTTAAAATTGTACCTCTACGGCTATCTCAATAAAATCCGCAGCAGCCGGAAGCTCGAAAAGGAATGCAGCCGAAACATTGAACTGCAGTGGCTGTTGCAGGGACTGCAACCTAACTACCACACCATTGCAGATTTTCGTAAAGTACATGCAGTGCCTTTACAATCCATGTTTAAACTGTATGTACAGTTTCTTAGCGATGCAGGCCTGCTGGGCAAAACAACCATCGGTATAGATGGCAGTAAGTTTAAAGCAGTTAACAGTAAAAAGAATAACTACAACCAAAAAAAGATAGATAAGCACCGCCAGTTTATTGAAGACAAAACTGCGAAATATTTACAGGAACTCGATGAACTGGATCAGCAGGAAAACGTGGCTGCCAGTGATGAACTCCTGCTAAAAAAAGAAAAGATAGCACAGGGCCTCGCCAGGCTAAAAGAACGCACCATTAAATACGATACGCTTCAGCACCAACTGGATGCTACGGATGATAAGCAGGTTAGCACCACTGATGCTGACAGCCGCAGCATACTTATAACCAAAAGTATTGTAGAAGTTGCCTATAATACACAGAATGCTGTGGACGATAAACACAACCTGATAGTACATACACAAGCCACCAATACCAATGATGGCAAGGCTCTACACAAAGCAGCTATACAAGCCAAACAAAATCTGCAATTAAAAAAAGAAGACAGCCTGATGGTGCTGGCAGATAAAGGTTACCATACCGGTGCTGAGCTGCTCGAATGTCAGCAGGAAAACATGATCACCCATGTAGCGTATAAAGAACAGCCTGGTGTCAAACACATTGCCAACGAATTTTTAGTTGAAAGCTTTAACTATAATAAACTGGCAGATACCTATACCTGCCCCGCCGGTGCAGTACTAACGTCACTGGGTACCTGGCACAATAAAAAAGGTGAAGCAAATGAAACCAGCTACCGCTTTAAAACATACCGTACCGGTGCCTGTAAAACATGCCCGTTAAAAAGCCAGTGTACCAAACTTCCCAAGCGCATTATCCAGCGTAGTGAATACCAGGATGCGGTAGACCTCAATGATAACAACATCAAAAAAAATCCCCAATATTACAAGCGAAGACAAGCCATTTGTGAACATCCCTTTGGCAGTATAAAAAGGCATTGGGGTTACACACATACACTGCTGAAAGGATTGCAAAAAGTAAATGGTGAAATGAACCTCATCATGTTTTGTTACAACTTTATGCGAACCAAAAACATACTCGGCTTTGAAAAAATGCTGCAGACAATCAAAAACTGGCAACCAGATTACACCAAAGTAATCTGCCTTTTAAAAAGCGCCTCTATTAAGCCGATTTACAGACAACATAAGCCTCCATTTTTTTTGAATAATTACTGCGTGGTATTTTTAAGGACTGCCTGAATCAACTTCTATTGGCTTGTGGTGAAAAGTTACGGGGCGGTTTTTTGACTTTTTTTAGTTTTCTCACAGTCTGACGGACAGGGCTTTGTGCAGGTTGGGAAATAGAATTCCGTCTGCCCGGAACCGCTGCTGATTGAAAAACTGATGATGAAGATAACAACAAAAAGCCAAATAGCATTCCGTCAAGCCCGAACAAAAGCTGAATAGAATTACAAATGCTCATTGTTATTCCGTCTGCCCAACTTGCACAAAACCCCTTGTTGTATGCCGTTTTTTGTCTGTCGCATAAATTCCGATTGATATTTCTGCATAGTTGTAAGTTTTCAAAGTCAATGCGTTAATTGTTGGAAAGTCTGCAACAGTAGTATAATTTTTATTAGTCAATACGTCTTGATAGCAATAAAATAATGCTAAAATATTAGCACTCTGTAAAACATTTTTTGTCAAATTTTGTAAGTCTCCGTCTGTAAAGTGATATGGGTCTAATAGCACAATATCAAATATCCGTTTATTAAAATCAAAACTGTTTGCGTTTTTAATAAAAAAGTTGTCTTTAAAATTTGGATGAATTTCATCTATTGCTTGCTTTATCGAATTCTCTTGAAAGTCAATACCAAAAGGGGTTACTTTAAAATTGCAATGGTTAATTAAATGGTTTAGTAGTAAGCCGTTTCCACAGCATATATCTAAAATTTTGCATTTACTTAAAGTGATATGGTCATTGAGTAGGTCAGAAAAATAATTATATTCTTTAAATGGATATTTGTCAAAACCATTTGGAATATTCAAGTCGTTATGGTTTGTATTCCAATACTTTGATTTGTAAAAATCATATTGGCTTTTGTAGAATACTTCGCTTTTGTTCATATTGTTTCAAATTCTTTGCTACACAATTGTCAATATACGAAATAATTTTTTTGAGGTCAGCACAATATACACTTGGGTTGTCAAATTTGTTTTCTGTAGAATATCTATTTGGTAAATATCCACCACCACAAATATTAACTATCGAACATTCTTTACAAGTCTGGCATAAAACATCAATTCCTAATTGTCGTGATACAACTTGTGTGTGTTGTGCTACTTCATTAAAAGTATTGTCAAAAACATTATGATTTATTTTTGTTGCTCCATTAAATGAACTTTTTAACGTATCGAGGATTTCAATATCTCCGTTTGCTTCAATAAAAATAAAATCAATTGGGCTTGTTCCAATACTTTCAACGTTTGAGTTTCCACCAATAAGAAGTTTAACTATGTTTTCTAAAACTCTAATCTTTGTATCGGTTTCTTTATAAAACCAATTGTCAAATATTGTGTTTATCCATTCTGCAATTTTTGTGGTTTGCAAGTCTTTATCTTTTCCATTTGGTCTTCTATCAAAGTTGTCGTCGGGAAAGAGCAAATCTATCATTGGTGGGTTAAATGACATAAAGTAATCAAGAACTTCCACTGGATTAGAGTCGACATTTATAACTCCGAGTATGCCACGAAAAATAGATTTGTATTTCTCTGATGTTAAAAGCTCAAGTTTTTTTTCTAGTCGTTCTGAACTTCCTTTGCCATTATGGTCTACACGGTGTAAATCATTTATTTTCGGAGGTCCGTCTATGCTAACTCCAATACTACCATTATATTTCAGAAAAAAGTCGCCAATTTCTTCAGTAAATAATAATCCATTTGTTTGAATTCCTAAATCTACTTTTATATTGTTGTCTATAAGTTCTGTTTGAATTACTTCTCCTAATCTATGCAATTTCTTTGCTCCAATTAATAATGGTTCTCCACCGTGAAAAGCTATAGAGATATGATTTTTTGAGTGGAATTGGCAATGTTCTCTAATCTTTTGACAAGCAACTCGAAATGTTTTTTCCGAGATAAATTTTGGTTGGTCTTGCCAAGAGTTGTCTTCAAGATTATAAACGTAACAATAGGAACAATTTAGATTACATCTACTTGCTATTTTGAAAATGTATGAATGGAATGGTATCATCGTCAAGTATTTTTTGAAAAAAAAATAGCAGGCTCTTTCGTATCTAATTGAGCCTGCTATAAACTAAGAACGAGAATGACCGCCACCACTATTGTGGTTTTGGTGTGACATACTTTGCTTTTCATTGTTGTTAACAGCCGTAGCTATTTTTTTCAACATTGCATTTTGCAAAGTATTAATTCTCTCTGTTGACATAGATTTTACATTTAATCCTGTCAACATTGGCTGTGTCGAACTAATGTTCTGTACCATCTGGAATTAATTTAAGCATAATGTCTACTCTATTCACTTTTCGACTTCCGTGCCTTACTCTTTTTTCGATTTTCAGGTATCTCGATTTGTCTATGCGTTGAGGGGTTCGCTAAAATGGCATACAACGTTTGAGTACTTACGAAGGCTGGGAATTGTTGCTGGTCTAGCCCCGGCCGACTGAAGCTAAATTAATGATAAATGTTGATTGTTACCACGTCCGATGACCAGATTTCCGTCCGCTGGAACCGCTGCTGAATAAAGTACAAAAGTTGCGACACGGCTTCCGTCCCGCCCAGCTTTTGGAAGTACTTTTGTTATGTGCTGCCCTTGTTTGGCTATCATTTAAGGTGTCTTTTGAAGCTACAAAACAGGAAATTTTGTGTTGTGTCAAAAGGTGTTTTGTGGTCTTCTGTTATGCAACGTAATTTATCAAAACCGTTTTGAAGTTCTGTTGATAATTTTTCTTCACTATATTGTTTAATTTGTAATCCACTACATTTTTCTGGTCCATTGTCCGAAAAAGTTCCAATAGTCAAAAATCCTCTTACAGAATTTCTTGCTGTGTTCATATACTTTGCAATTTGTTCACTTGTTGTTAAAAAGTGAAAAGTTGCTCTATCGTGCCAAATGTCAAAAGTTGTTTCAGGCTGAAATTCTGTGATGTCGCTAACTACCCAATTTATTTTTTCAGCTTTGTTACCTAAACGTTGTTTTGCTTTTGCAAGTGCTTGTGCTGAAATGTCAAGTACTGTAATATTTTCAAAACCTTCGTCAAGTAAATAGTCAACAAGTTTACTGTCACCACCGCCAATGTCTATGATTTTTGCGGACTTGGTCAAGCCGAAAGAATGTATAAATTCTAAAGAGGTTTTTGGTACTTCTTGTGTCCAACTTACTTGGTCTGGGTTTTTAGTTTTGTAAACTGTGTCCCAATGATTTTGTGTTGTCTTATCCATACTACAAAGGTCTAAATGAAAAATTATTCAATGTGTGACAAATGTTACATTAGGGTTGCACATAACGAAAGGGCTTTGCGCAGGTGTAGCATTAGAATTCCTTCCGCCCGGAACTGCTGCTTGGCCTTTTGTTAAAGATAAATATTAAGAACTAAATGCTCAGCTTTTTTCGTCCGCCCGAACCACCGCCCGGCTATGTAAAACTGTTGATTGCTGCAACGTCAAGCCACACTTGTGCAAAACCCCTTGTTATGCACTCGTGTTTAAAAAAGTGTCCGCTCGTTTGATGAAATATCTTTTTTGAAGACGTATGAATTTAACGCCAAGCAAATAAACTTTTGAAATAAAAATTACCAAAAAAACTGTCCACCCATGAGCTGCAAAAG
Organism: Ferruginibacter sp.; assembly: GCA_965247025.1. Taxonomy (GTDB): domain Bacteria; phylum Bacteroidota; class Bacteroidia; order Chitinophagales; family Chitinophagaceae; genus Ferruginibacter. The sequence goes on from OZ252000.1 coordinate 1,231,834, forward strand.
CAAACTTAAAAATGATGAAAAAAGATTTACTGCTGAACAGTTCCGTCCGCCCGAGTATGAACCGCAAAGCGAACATGGTGCATAACGAAAGGGCTTTGCGCAGGTGTAGCATTAGAATTCCTTCCGCCCGGAACTGCTGCTTGGCCTTTTGTTAAAGATAAATATTAAGAACTAAATGCTCAGCTTTTTTCGTCCGCCCGAACCACCGCCCGGCTATGTAAAACTGTTGATTGCTGCAACGTCAAGCCACACTTGTGCAAAACCCCTTGTTATGCACTCGTGTTTAAAAAAGTGTCCGCTCGTTTGATGAAATATCTTTTTTGAAGACGTATGAATTTAACGCCAAGCAAATAAACTTTTGAAATAAAAATTACCAAAAAAACTGTCCACCCATGAGCTGCAAAAGCAAACTTAAAAATGATGAAAAAAGATTTACTGCTGAACAGTTCCGTCCGCCCGAGTATGAACCGCAAAGCGAACATGGTGCATAACGAACAGGGCTTTGCGCAGGTGTGGCATTAGAATTCCCGTCAGCCCGGAACTGCCGCTTGGCCATGTGTTAAAGATAAATATTAAGAACTAAATGCTCAGCTTTTTTCGTCCGCCCGAACCACCGCCCGGCTATGTAAAACTGTTGATTGCTGCAACGTCAAGCCACACTTGTGCAAAACCCCTTGTTATGCACTCGTGTTTAAAAAAGTGTCCGCTCGTTTAATGAAATATCTTTTTTGAAGACGTATGAATTTAACGCCAAGCAAATAAACTTTTGAAATAAAAATCACCAAAAAAACTGTCCACCCATGAGCTGCAAAAGCAAACTTAAAAATGATGAAAAAAGATTTACTGCTGAACAGTTCCGTCCGCCCGAGTATGAACCGCAAAGCGAACATGGTGCATAACTCGTTAATTGCCGCAATTAGCGGCAGGTTAAAAATAAAGATTTGATTGATAATCAATAAGTTACAGGGGGTACTTTTTAGATTGTCGGTTGCGGCAATCTGCTCATACATAAATGTATTACTTTTTATGTAAACTCCCTCTACCTCACAAACAAGCCTTCCTCCATTTTTCTCAACAGCCCCAATGTACTAATCGTTTCCAGCAAATGCCCAATCTGTTGCTCATAAGCCGAATTAGCAGGTTTGGGTTTATCAAACTTAACAGGCCGCTCAAAAGTGTAAGCGGCTTCATGCACTTTGTCAGATGCCGGTCTGGGTTTTTCAACCCCCGGCAATTCACACAATTTTGTAAAGAACAGCTGGTAGTTGGCCCATTCAGCTGCACCGGAGGCTTTCCAGCGGGTGATAAAATGTTTGGTATTTGCAACAATATTCTGGTCAGGCATCAATGTTAATGGGTTATCTGGCAATATACTGCATTGACAAATACTCTGTTAATGCATGCATCAAATATATTGGAACCGGGCTTTTCTTTTTAGGGTTAAAACACCCATTTTTTAAGGGTGTTTTTAACGGCATACCGTCTTAAATAGATGTTCACCCGGTTGTAATGAAGGGCTAATTACCTGTTTACACAATTTACTTTACACTTTCCTCCTCTCCGATCGTACCAGGCTTCATTACTGATCATACTTAGCCTCTATACCGATCGTATAGAGGCCGCAGGCAGGTCGTACATGGCCTCCATACAGATCATACTGAGCCTCCATACCGATCGTACTAAGCCCATAAACAGATCGTACTTAATCCCCGGACAGATCATACATTGCATTTATACAGATCATACTAAGCCTCTACACCAATCTTACATAGCCCCCGTACAGACCATACATAGTCTCCATACCAATCGTAACAAGCCTCCGCATAATAATCTACACCAGGTTGTTGTAATTTTTTTGCATAAAAAATGTACGCCAGGCCGTGGCATCAGTTAATTTTTACCCCGTTCACTTGCCATTATTTTACCAAATTACCGGTAAAAAACTATTGTAAAATGTTTGTTTGCATTCAAAAAACAAATGCTTTTTAACCCAGATTTTTGCAGTTGAAAATCTATTGCGGTTTTCAACTGCTGCACAACTCAGCATTTCAGAACATTTTTTGACTTCAAAACAGATCACTATTTCTTTAGCCAAAAAATAACCCGAAACACCTACCTGCATTGCATTTAAAATCCTCATAACGATCTCAAATGCAAAATCTGGGTTTAATTAACAGTGCAGGGGCGGTGCATGCCATCGCAAAAATATTTTTACTTTTTTTAAACTTTTTTTTGAGGGTAATAATGCAGCTACAAAGGGGAATAAAAATATTAATTAAACCTTTGAAAGCCAAAGACTTATGCAATATATTATGCATGCATATCCCGGTCTTTTTTTTATTGATAAGCATACTGGCAATGGGTTATAGTTACAATGCACACATACTAAAAAATAAAGAGCTGCCGTTATTATTGCTCCTGCCCTTATTAACAACTCATTAGGAATTTATTATTTAACATCTAAAACTTTCCAAACCATGAAAAAAGTTTTGATCACATTTTCCAGGTATGCTGAAGCAGCATTACTCCAGGTTTTAAGGGCAGCATTAAATGCTGTTACAGGTAACAGCATTTTTACAGGCATTGAACCAACGCCGGCAGCGGCACTGGTAAAGGCAGACGACTACCAGGCGGCCATGTCTGAAAGCAGCACTGGTGACCGAACGGCCATTGCACGCAAAAATGCACTTAAAAAAGAAGTGCAGGCATTACTGCGTAGCTGGGCGCAATATGTAAATATGATTGCCAAGGGCGACCCAACAATTATAGCAGCCAGCGGCATGCCTACGGTAAAACCAGTGGAACCCACCGCTGTAAGTGTGGTTACCAATATTGGCATTGAACAGGGTTTAAACCCCGGCACACTGGATATTGGTTATAAAAAACCAAAAGGTGTTGTAGCAGTTGTGTGCAGTTATACCCCCCGACCCTATTACCAAAAACAGCATTTGGTTAATAAGGGGTACAGTGCTTACTAAACTTACATTAATTAACCTGGAAGAAGGAAAAAAAGTTTGGGTAAAATTTACCAGTATTGGCAGCAAAGGTACTGAGGCTGTTGGTGAAGCAGTGTCTCAGTTTGTAATGCCCCGTACGCAGGAAGGTGGATAATTGTTTTTGATTTTTTAAAAAGTGAATAGCCCCCGGATAACACCGGGGGTTTTCTTTATGCGGTGGTAACGACTGCGGATATTTTTATTATTATCTTGGCACAAAAGCGTTGGTCGAAAATCGTTCTGCTTCAAACTCATAAAAATTCTTATAATAGTGCTGGCCTGTGTTTCCTTTGTAGATTGTATAATAAGGAATAAAAGCGTAAGGTATATCTGCATATACATATTTAGAGAATAGCTTTTGAAGCGTTGTTGATTTCACCTTCTTATAAAATGGTTTAAACCAGGTATTAAAAACCTGGTACTCGTTGTATTGAAACCTGTGCACTATTTCATGGGAAAAAAGCCTGCATTTTGTATAGGCACTTTGTGGCCCGTAAGTATAAACAATGGCTCTGCCAAACGTTACCCCCGGATTTTTATCTGCCGGAGCAGGAAAGTTTAAAAGATCATAATTCTTAAATATAATTTGTCCTGTTTTCAGGCTGCTACCGGCATCAAATGTGCCATTATTTGCAGCAATAATTGTGGCCACCAACGCCTCGGGCAACAGCCTTGCTTTAAAGTGTTTTGATGTTATTGAATAATCGAACCGGAGTAACCCTAAATCCATTGTCCAGTTTTGCAAAAAGGGTTCGTATGCTGATGCGTTTTCTATAATGGAGTATCCTGCTGCATGCAGCAATTTGGCGGGCCAGGCATATAAAACCTCCTGCTTTTTATTAACGATGTATAAAACTTTTTTACCTGAATAATTAAACAAGCCCCCAATACTGCCCTGCCAGAAGCCTTTTATAAAAGCTTTTTTCCAGTTTACTGTTTTTGGTTTGTTGAAAACAGATCCGATGCCGCCGGTAAAACCGCCAAAAGCAACATTGTATACAAACACTGTTCTTTCCTGGTGCTGGGCAGATGCATTTAAGAAAAAACATAAACATAAAACAGTAAAAACTTTGTGCATTAAGTTGAAATAGAACAATTAGTCTTTCGATGAAATTTCCGCCCGAAAGAAATAGCGCTGTCGTAAAAAGTTGGTTGTTGAAAGTAGGCAAATTTTATGATAGTCGATTGGTTTAATGTTGATTGCAGGCAACCACAGCTGCTAACAAATTTTTTAAAAGCAGGTCTCCAGCTCTGTGTTTCCTTATTACTTATTTTAGTAAATAAGAAGCCATCCAAAATAACTACATGCAGCAGTCCTTTTTATTTGTGAGATAATCAATTGCACTGCTGTAAAGCCAATGCCAGTTTTTACTTACAAACCCTGCAATTACAGGGTTCTTATAAATGTGGTGCAACTCCTGATTGTACAATTGTGCTGTGTTTATCAGCCCCGGTGTTCAGCAGGTCTGGTTGCAGATAAAAGAGATGGTTTGCAACAAACGGGAAACTGAATTATTACCCGGATGGCAGGTTGATCAGTAGCGCCCGTTTTAAAAACTTATCGCTTTTTAGTAAAGAATATTTTGCCATGTGCTTCAGCACATTTAAAATTGATATTGTAAAACCCGCCAGGCAAAGTAAATTACAAGCAACTTAATATTTTATCATGACCGTAAAAGCACAAATTAAAGCGTACATCAGCAGCCAGCCAGAACCAAAGCAAAGCGATATGCAAGCGCTGCATCTTTTTATTTTACAGGTTTTACCGGGTTGTAAATTATGGTTTCTTGATGGAAAGAACAGCGACAATAAAACTGTTTCCAATCCTAATATTGGTTACGGACTTTACAGCATAAAATATACTGATGGAAAAACCCGGGACTTTTATCAAATTGGTTTGAGTGCAAATACAACCGGCCTCTCTGTGTATATTCTTGGTATAAAAGATAAAACTTACCTGGCCCAAACCTTTGGTAAAAAACTGGGCAAAGCAAGCGTAACCGGGTACTGCATAAAGTTTAAAACGCTGAAGGATATAGACTTGAATACACTTGAAGCAGCCATACGATATGGCGTAAAAGCATCGCTGTTGGAGGAGCGATAGTGTGACGGAATTTTCAATACAATACAAAAAATTAATCCTTATGGACAAAAGAGTAAAATTTGACTTTGAAATATATTTTATCAATGGAGGCAGCAACGTCCGCCAAATTAGTACCGTTAGAATTTTATTCCCGGCAAGGTTTTCATTGCTGCCGGGCATTTCAACACACATAAATCATTAAATTTACTGTTACAAAAAAGGTGCATGGTAAATTTCCAGGAAAGAGTATTACAATATCCGCAGTATTGCCGCCAGTTTAGCTGCGGTGAATCTCTTATCACCATTTTTAACTGCCCGCCGGAAGCCCGGTTAATGAAGAATAAATTTGCAGACCTGTGGTGCCATGAAAATTATATTTTTTATGTACTGGAAGGAAAAAAAGTTTGGCATACATCTCATGGTTCTTTTGAAGTTGGCGAAGGCAACTGTGTACTGGTAAGAAAAGGAGCTATCATTCTGGAGCAGTTTTTTGATATTGGTTTTTGTGTGGTGCTCTTTTTTATACCTGATGCTTTTATTTGTGATACGCTCAAAAACAGGCCGGCACCTTTTACCAAACCTGGTCAGCAATACAACCCGGTTATTGCCCTTAACAGCACTGAAATATTAAAAGCCTTTTTTGTTTCCATGTATGCTTATTTCAGCAGCACTACCGAACCCGATCAGGCATTACTGGAATTAAAGTTCAGGGAACTTATTTTAAGCATTGCAGGCAACCCGCTGAATTTAGAAGCCATCTCTTATTTCTGCTCCCTGATGAACGAGCCGCAGTCTGTTTCGCTGGAAAGGGTTATGAATGATAACTATTGCTTTAACCTGAAACTGGAGCAATATGCCATACTAAGTAACAGAAGTCTTTCTGCCTTTAAACGGGATTTTCAAAAACAATTTAACAGCACGCCCGGAAAATGGCTGCTGGAAAAAAGATTGCAGCATGCCAGATTCCTGTTGGGCAACAGGGGCAAAACTGTAAGTGAAACCGCCTTTGAAAGTGGCTTTGAAAACCTCTCTCATTTTAGCCGGGCTTTTAAAGACCGCTTTGGCATCTCCCCTGCCGCTGTTAAACAAATTCCTGCCTCCTGAACCGCTCAGCAAAATTTCCGGACTTTACAGCAACAATTATTTTTTAACAGGCTATTAGTTTTGTGCTGTAATAAAAACGCATGCAACACTGGCAACAGTTAGATAATGTAAACCAACTTTTACAACAACATCAAACTAAAAAATAGTGCCGGATTTCAAACCAGTAATTATTCACTAAAAAATAAGATACCATGAATGCAGACATTACATCAACAGAAAAGAAAGATTTCACCGGCATTGCCGTAAACCCAAACAGGGCCCTTTGGGAAAAAGGCGATTTTACACGTATTGCAGCAACAATGCGAAAAAGCGGTGAAGAACTGGTAGCAACTATGGGTATTACCAGTGGCATGAAAATACTTGACCTCGGCTGCGGCGACGGCACTACAGCCATACCGGCAGCAAGGCTGGGCGCCGATGTTACCGGAGTTGATATTGCAACAAACCTGGTAAAAGCCGGCAACCGCCGTGCACAAAATGAGGAGCTGCCTAATTGCATTTTTAAAGAAGGTAATGCAACAGATTTAGCTGAACTGGAAGATGAAAGTTTTGACCTTGTGGTAAGTATTTTTGGTGCCATGTTTGCTCCAAAACCATTTGATGTGGCTAAAGAAATGGTACGTGTTACCCGTAAAGGCGGCCGCATTATAATGGGTAACTGGATACCGGGAGACCCTACCCTTGTGGCACAGATATTAAAGATAAGTGCTGCTTATACGCCTGCACCACCTGAAGGTTTTGTAAGCCCAGTGTTGTGGGGTATTGAAGACCATGTAACAGAGCGTTTTGTAAAAGCTGGCATTGCCAAAGAAAATATCGCCTTTGCAAAAGAACAGTTTACATTCAATGCCAACTATTCTTCTTCCACATTTGTACAAATTTTCCGGGACTATTACGGCCCTACCATGAATGCTTTTGAAGCAGCAGAAAAAAATGGCAAAGCCGCTCAACTTCAGGATGAACTGGAAGTATTGTTTAACAACCAGAACAAAAATGGTGCAGCAGATGTGACTTCTATTCCGGCCACATTTTTACGGGTAACAGTTTTGTGCTAAATATGTTTGATTTTATTTTTACAGGTGCAGATAAATTTCTGCATCTTTTTTTTTGCTATAATCTTCTGTATCAATACAAACTTTTTTTATTCCGGCACTTGGGCATGGGCCTTTTCCAGTTCAAAATAATTACCCAACCACGGCAGATCATTAATATTCCTGATTGCGATCTGCTATGTTATCCACCGCATGTACCTTCACTTAAATTAAATAATTACAGCAAATGGAATTGAGTATTCAGGATAAAATGTTTAAGGAACTGGAAGAGAAAGAGATATTTGAGCTGGCAAAAAAGTATGCGTATGAATACCAGCAAGAGGTAAACGAACGCAATGTTTTTCCCACAGCAGAAGCGCTGGATAATTTAAAACATTTTGAAGAAGACCTGCCAGTACCATCTTTACCGGCAACGCAGGTTATTGAAATGCTGCAGCTGTACGGGGCTCCGGCAACAGTGGCGCAAACAGGCGGCAGGTATTTTGGTTTTGTAAACGGTGGTGTGGTACCGGCAGGTTTAGCTGCCAAATGGCTGGCAGATTTCTGGGACCAGAATACCGCCATGCAGGTTATTTCACCTGTATCTGCCAGGCTGGAAATGGTGGTGCGGAAATGGCTGCGGCAGTTATTCGGCTTACCGGAAAGAACAGTGGCCGGTTTTGTAAGCGGCTCTTTTTCTGCAACCTTTTGCGGCCTAGTAGCAGCACGCTACAGGCTGTTAAAAAGGCAGGGATGGGATGTAAATGAAAAAGGATTAGCCAATGCACCTGCTTTAAGAGTGATAACCAGCAGGCAAACACATTCCACGGTTTTAAAAGCCATTGCTTTAACTGGCCTTGGCAAAAAAAATATTGAATGGGTGGAGGTGGATGAACAGGGACGCATCATCCCGGAGCTTATTCCGGAACCTGATGATAAAACCATTCTTATTTTGCAGGCAGGCAATGTAAACGCAGGTAGTTTTGAAGATTTTGAAAACATCTGCCGCAAGGCAAATAAAGCAAATGCGTGGGTACATATTGACGGCGCCTTTGGGCTTTGGGCAAATGCTGCGGCATCCCTGAAGCACCTTACAAAAGGAATGGAGTTAGCAAATTCATGGTCGGTTGACGGGCATAAAACACTGAACACTCCTTACGATTGCGGTATTGTACTTTGTGAAGATGAGGATGCGCTGGTATCGGCGCTGCACATGAGCGGAGGCTATATAATTGAAGGCGATGAAAGAGATGGTATGTTCTATACACCCGAAATGTCCAGAAGAGCAAGGGTGATTGAATTATGGGCTGTAATGAAATATTTGGGCCGCCAGGGTATTGATGAAATGGTAACCGGGTTGCATGCAAGGGCAGTTCAGTTTGCAAAGGCACTTGCCGGCAATGGCTTCGAAATTTTGAATGAAGTTGTATTTAACCAGGTGCTGGTGTACCACAACAATGATGAGGACACTTTACAAATATTAGCAGCAGTGCAAAAAGAAAGGATCTGCTGGTGCGGTGGTTCTGTATGGAGCGGCAAAAAGGTTATCCGCATAAGTGTATGCTCCTGGGCAACAACAGAAGCGGATATAGAGAAAAGCGTACAGTCGTTTGTAAATGCAAAGAGTATTTTATAAAAAGTGAAAGTGCACCCTACCGGCTGTACCTGTCATTTCTCCATGGATAGGCCGTATTTGAATAACCTCTTTCTTCCCAAAACCCTAATTTATTTTGGGGTAGAAATTCAATTCTGCTGATCCATTTGGAACCCTTCCAGGCGTACAGTTGTGGTGTTATCATTCTTAACGGTCCGCCGTGTTCCTTTGCCAGCGGTTTGCCTTCTGCTGTATGCACCAGCAGCACATCAGGTTTCAATGCTTCTTCTAAAGAAAGATTGGTTGTATAATCATCGTACCCATAACATAAAATATGGGTTGCAGTTTCTTTTGGTTGTACCAGGGCAGCCAGATCGAGCAACCGCACGCCCTGCCAGCCTACGCCTAATTTTGACCAGGTGGTAACGCAATGGAAATCGGATACATCATCTGTTTGTGGCAGAGCCATAAAATCATCCCAGCTAAGTTCAGCAGGGCTTTCCACTTCGCCATCCACTACCAGCTTCCATTTAGCTAAAGGGATAGTTGGTTGAATGCCAAGATCCAGCACCGGCCATTTTGTGGTAAGTGTTTGTCCCACAGGAATTTCGGGCATACCGTGCCTGTTAAGTTTGCCCCTTCCCTGCGGCTTGTCGTCAGCAACAGACGGGGTTTGCTTTATCTTTTCTTCAAACCGTGCCTTTAGTTTCATCCGGGCATCTACTACACGATCCAGCTTTTCTGACTCATTCATAATATAGAAATAATTGTTACAGCAAGTTAAGAATCTTTAAGCCGCAAAAGGCGGGTTAATAGCGTTTGTATATTTTATTGTTACCGGGATTTCTTATAAAACCGTACCGTTTACCTCTATTGTTTCCAAAAAAATCCAGGTAAAAAACAGGCCGGCAATTGCCTAACCGTAGAAAAAATGGACCAGCAAATAAATGGTTCATCTCTGGTCAATATAAAAAATCAGCTGGCAGCATTTTTGAGATTACCTTTGCTAATATACTAGTGATAGGGTGGTTTAAGATTAATATTAAACCGCTCAGCTTGATCCCGATACGGGTAATTCCGCTTAAGGTGAAATCACTAAAATATGAGGAGCTTTGACAGTGATGTTGAAGCTTCTTTTTTGTAAATGACACCCTTTACTTATTTAACTGCATGTCAACTTTTGTTGTTGCAATTATTTGGTAATGGCTGTAACTTTATAGAGCGTTTAAACAGAACCAATTCTTTACATAATACTATGAAAAAAATAAGCCGCATACTGCACATAGAGCAAATTACGCATGATGTAAAATGTTTCAGGATAGAGAAACCCGCTGGCTACAAATTTATACCGGGCCAGGCCACTGACGTTTCCATCAATACACAAGGTTTTGAAGAAGAGAAAAGACCATTCACGTTCACCTGCCTAAATAACGCCCCCTACCTGGAGTTTACCATTAAAAGGTATATTGACCACCATGGTGTTACAGATCAATTGCACCAGTTGCAACCGGGTGATGAGCTGATAATTGATGATGCCTGGGGTGCTATTGAATACAAAGGACCGGGGTACTTTATTGCAGGAGGTGCAGGTATTACGCCTTTTATTGCCATACTTCGCTGGCTGCATGCAGAAGATAAAATTGCAGGCAACCATCTTTTTTTTGCTAACAAAACTGCTGCGGATATTATTTATGAAAAGGAGTTGAAGGACATTTTAGGAGACGATATTATTTGCCTGTTAAGCCAGGAGAGCAACGATGGATATATCCATGGCCGCCCGGATGAAAACTTTTTTAAAGAAAATATAAAGGATTTTAAAAAGCATTTTTATGTATGCGGTCCAGACAAGATGGTGGAAGACATCACCCAGATACTTGAAAAACTTGGAGCAGCTGTTGAATCGGTGGTTTTTGAAAAATAGCTATAGCCAACAACTTTACCAACGATGTTACGTGTGACACCTGCAAGAATAAATAGCTTGCCACCAATACTTAACTTTGCACTAAATAAAAAAGAATACAAACATGGAAAAAGCAATACTGGCCGGTGGATGTTTTTGGGGAGTTGAAGAACTTATCCGCAATGTACCCGGCGTAAAATCTACGGTGGTTGGCTACACCGGCGGCGATGTACCAAACGCAACTTACCGCAATCATGGCACACATGCAGAAGGCATTGAGGTTGAGTTTGACGCTTCTGTTCTACCCTACCGTGCCCTCCTGGAATTTTTCTTCCAGATACATGACCCTACAACGATGAACAGGCAGGGAAATGACAGGGGCATGTCTTACAGGTCAGCAATTTTTTACCTGGATGAAGAGCAGAAGAATACAGCCGAAACATTGATAAAAGAACTGAACGCCTCAGGCAAATGGCCGGGAGAAATTGTTACTGCAGTAGTACCTGCAGGTGATTTTTGGAATGCTGAAGAGGAGCATCAAAATTACCTCCAGAAAAATCCTTATGGTTACACCTGCCATTTTTTAAGGCCGGAATGGACATTGGCTTAGAGCATGAAATGAACCCAGGCAGGAATGTTTTCTAATGAGTGTTTTACCGGCTCATCCAACCTAGGCGCAGGTCTCCTGACCTGCTGCCCCTGCGTCACTGCTGCCGCTCTAATCATTCAATCCAAAATATAAAAAGTTAAGCAAGTCTTTGGTACGCATACTTTCTATTTTAGCAGCACAAAAAATTGTTTCATTTAATTAAATCATTGCGTTAATAACGTTAGGCAACAGGTCGGGAGACCTGCGCCTAACGTAATGTGTGGAAAAATATCTTTTGTTCTTTTTTTTTTATATTTAAGAAAACATAACTGCTATCGTTTTGTGACCTTTTTCTTTTTAAAAATAGTATCGTTACAAAATCTGTGACCGTTTAGATTGTGACTTTTTAAAAAGGTCACAGAACTTTAGTCACAGTTTTGTGGCTTTTTTATTTTTCATTAATTATTTGGTCACAAATTCCGGCAGGCAATAAAAAAACCGGCATCAACTGCCGGCTTTTCTTTATTAAAATTTAGTCTGTCAACTCACCACTTCAGTTCCAGCACATTATTTTTTTGATCTACATCGGCCATTCGTTTACTGGGGTCAATCTCAACTTTTGTAACACTGGTTAGCTTTTGTTTAAAGGATAAAATATAGGTTGGATGTGTCCAGCGCCATTCTTCATGCACTTCAATAGGCTGGCTGCCCTCAGCTTTTTTAGCACCGTACATAAGGTTTAATGGTATGGTGTGCATGGCCGTGGTACCATCTTTAAAGGTCAGCTGCAAGTCAATTGGCATAGGCATTTGTCCAATACGTTTCAGGCGGATCTTTGATTCACCGCCTTCTTCCCAAAGGCTGTCAATTGAGTAGTCAATTGTTTTGGTAGTGTTGCACCAATACTCTTTGTACCAGTCCAGCTGAAGACCGCTTACGTTTTCAGCCAGCCTTACAAAATCTGCACTGTTGGGGTGCTTAAAAGCCCACTCTTTGTAATACTCCAGTAATAATTTATCCCTTACCTGGGCACCAATGATATAACCCAGCTGTTCCATAAATACACAGCCTTTGGAGTAAGCCGCCACACTGTAGGCAACGTTGGTGTTGAAATGGTCGGCATGCGTTGTAAGCGGTTCTTCCAAACCACTTTTAGCAATAAAATAATAAGACTGATAATTGCCACTGTGTTCAAGCGGCAACCCTGCAGCCGCAGAGTCAATAGATTTTATGTAAGCTTTGTTATCTGCATATTTAACCTTGGTAACACTATCCCTGTAAAAAGCTTCCACCACACCGGTGGCATATTCTGTAAAGCCTTCATCCATCCATGCGTACAGGCTCTCATTGGTGCCCAGCATCATCTGGTACCAGCTGTGCATCCATTCATGTACCACTGTGCCCAGTCCCGGTCCGCTGATAAGCGTTGCCATCGGGTACTCCATACCACCATCACCGCCATGTATAAATGAATACTGCGGATAAGGATATTTGCCAAAATGCTTTTCCATAAAGGGCAGCACTTTTACAGCGGCATCTGCAACATTCAGCCAGGCGGCTTCTGTTTTTTCATCATTAGTGGTATTTTTATACACCACATTTATCACCGTGCCGGTGGGCATTTTACGTGTAATATGTTTGTAGTCCGGATCAGCAGCCCAAACAAAATCATGAATATTGCTGCCCGCAAAATGCCAGTTACGTTTTGCTGCGGTGATGGGCTTTAAATCTGGTGTGTTAGCCGCATCATAGCCCCACCCTATTTCATTGGCGTTTACCAATGCCCCGGTGCCAGCGAGTTTGTAAGTATTATCGATGCTGATGTTTACGTCAAAATCGCCCCATACACCATAAAATTCCCGGGCCACATACGGTGTGGGATGCCAGCCTTCATAATCATACTCTGCCAGTTTTGGATACCACTGGCTCATGCTGTACCTGACCTTTGTACTGGGGTTATCCCGGCCGCTGCGGCGAACCTGCAAAGGTACCTGGGCTTCAAACTCCATTGTAAACACAACTTTTGTTTTTGGTAAAATTGGCTTCGTCAGGTTTACTTCCAGTATTGTTTCATGGTAAGTAAAAGGCTGTGTAACGCCGTTCATTTTTAAAGAAATGATCTTTTGATAACCGATCTCCTCCGGTGTTAGTTTGCTGATCCTGTCTTTAACACGGCCATCCCAATCGGGCCTGCCGTTTACCATTGTTTTGCCTAATTGCTGGCTCCTAACATCCATACTGCTGTTGGGCTGAAAGGCATTGAAATAAAGATGATAAAAAACCTTGCTCAACTCGTCAGGCGAATTGTTGGTATATTCTAATTGCTGCTTGCCGGTAAAGCGGTTGGTGGTTACATCCATATCAATAGTCATGTTGTACTTAACCCGTTGCTGCCAGCGGCCGGGCTGGGCTTTGGCTGCCAGCATACAGGCGAGCATGCAAACCACAGCAATGATCTCCTTACTGTAATTGACAAATCTCACCGGAAAGTGAAACACTAACCGGCCTTCCATTGCACTTTCATTGCCATGAATTGCGCCTTTTGTTCTGGCAGGGGTTGAATTAAAATCTTTCAGCATTTATGATTTTTTAGAAGGGCAAAAATCGGGAAAGCCGCTGAATGTGAGAAAGTTATTTTAAATGGTTTTGTAAAGATTAACGAATGAAAGTGAAATTGTGGATAAAGCCCTTCTCTTTTGGATAGGGGTTGGGGTGAGGTCTGATAGTGTATAAACTATCTATTAGCATAAGTTCAAAAATGACCCAATTTGAAACTAATACTTTAAGCATTTCAAATATTTTTTTACTTAACCTGCGCCACTTCAAAGTGCATCCCATCAAGCCGGGTAAAGTGGCCTCCCCAGTAAAACCCGTTATTATTGGCAATTTCAACCAGTTCCCTCACGCTGCCTTTTCTCCCAACCAAAGCCGGCATTGCACCAAGTTTGTTCCAGTCAACATTTATATCGAAGGCAGTACCAAAGGCATGATTACTAAGTACTGTGCGGCTACCCCTTATAAATCTTGGATTGTAACTTCCGGCCCAGGTAAGCACCAGGTGCAAGAGGTCTGCGCTTTCCCAATCCTTCCACATTTTTTCCAATTGAGCTTTTCCTTTTATGTGGAAGGCAACTTTTGCTGATCCTTTAATAGCAACCAGCTGGGGCACACTGGCAATCACAATATTCTTTTTAGCCCAGTCATCAGTCACCTCAATATTCTCAGGATTGTTTGGCAACGGATTGCTGCGAAACTCAAACTTGCCAAATATCTCACCCCTTTCTGCATTGCTGGTGAGCGGGGGAAAGCCTGGTTTCGGCGGCCAGTTTGCCGAACCTTTGTCTTCATCTGTATCGGTCACCATATTAAAGCCAAGCATCATTGCCGCACCAACTGATTTGTCTCCTACTTTACCGTCTGGCTCAAGGCCATGCAACTTTTGAAAATTTGCTGAAGCATCCTTTGTAGCTTCATCAAAGGTTCCGTTTACAACACCGGCATACAAGCCCTGCCCGGTTAAAAAAAGTTGCCATTTGCGTACGTCGGCTCCCGTAACGCCTAATTTTAAAAGTTTCATTGTTGTTGTTTTAATTAAGAATGGTTTGTTAAATAAAGTAGGTTGATATATTCCAAGCCGTAATATTATAAAACGGCCGGTGCTTTGTCAATACACCAAACAGGGGATTTGCAAATTTTCCCGATTATAAAAATCTTACAGCTTTACGTGAATTATTTTTACTGATTAAACCCAGATTTTGCAGTTGAAAATCTATTGCGGCTTCCAACTGCTGCACAGCTCAGTATTTCAGAACATTTTTTGATTTCAAAATAGATTACTATTCTTCAACCAAAAAATAACCCGAAATACCTACCTGCATTGCATTTGAAATCCTCATAACGATCTCAAATGCAAAATCTGGGTTAAATTACCTGGAGTGATAAAAAGTTCCGGTGTTAAAAAGCATGTGACCGGAAAGCTAAACACAAAAACTATGAAGAAAATATTACTTATTTCACTGGCTGTAGCTTATAATTTTACGCTTGTTGCACAGAACGACTGGAAGTTGAGCAAAGATAATAACGGCATTAAAGTATATTCAAAAAAGGAAGATGACGCAAAGTTTAAATCGGTAAAGGTTGTTTGTGATATTGAAGGAACCATTGATAAATTAATCACCGTTTTAAAAAATATCAGCAACAATAAAAATTGGGTTTATAACACAAAGCAGAGCTACATAATAAAAAATGTAACCGGCAACGAGATCATCTACTATGAAGAAACCGGGCTACCCTGGCCGCTGAACAACAGGGATGTTGTTATTAATATGCGGTTTAACCGGGACGATGTTCACAAAACGCTGACTATTGAAGCGAATGGTTTGCAGGGGCAGCCGGAAGTAAAAAAAGGCAATGTGCGGCTGGGATATTTTAAGGGCATTTGGCAGATAACCACCAAAGACAGCAAACACATCAATATAACATACCTGCTCACCATTGACCCTGGAGGAAGTGTGCCTGCCTGGGCTTACAACCTTTTTTTATCAACCGGCCCGTACAATACTTTTAATAACCTGGCGGAGCAACTGAAAAAAAACTGACGTTCGCTAGTCCCTTCACCGAAAGACGCTTGCTTTTACCATATTTAATTTGTAATCTTTAGACTAGCCTTAAAGAATGATCATCAGATTCAAATCCAAATCAGGTATGAAAAAATTTGCAGCTTTATTCTTTTTATTTGTGCTTAGCAGCCCGGTATTATTAGCCCAGGATGACTGGAACCTCAGCAAAGAAAATGAAGGCATTAAAGTGTACACCAAAAAACTCAGCAACTCAAAGTTTAAATCAGTTAAAGTAGAGTGTAATATTGAAGGCACTATAGATAAGCTGGTGGCCATTTTAAACAATGTGGATGGTAATACAAAATGGGTTTATAAAACAAAGCGAACCAACTCTGTAAGGCGGGTGAGCAGCAATGAATTTATTTATTATGCTGAAACTATTTTACCCTGGCCATTAAGCAACAGGGATGTTGTGATAAACATGCTTTTTAACCGGGATGATGCTGCAAAAACACTCACGGTAAAGGCCACCGGCTTACCAGGTGAAGTAGAAAAAAAAAATGGCATTGTAAGACTTGCCTATTTTGACGGACTTTGGACGGTGAACCAGACTGATGCAAATCATATTACCATCAATTACCTGCTCACTGTTGACCCCGGCGGCAGTGTACCGGCCTGGGCATACAATATTTTTGTTGCCAAAGGGCCTTACAATACCTTTAGTAACCTGGCTGGTTTACTTAAAAACTAATGCTATTTTTTTGCAGAAAATACATTGGTTCCATCACTGAAAAATTTTATCACCAGTGAAAAGACAGTACCCACACCGGCCACTAAAGCGGAAATTTTCTGGAAGGCTTCTTCCTGGGTGAAGAAGATAAAAAATGCCACACCAAGCATTACCACCATTAATGGTATCCTGATACTTTGCCAGGTTCCCTCCTGCTTAAATTGCTCCTGCAATCGTTGGGTATCTTCGTTATGAAGCTGTGTCAGCACAAAAGAACGGAAGCTTAAACTAAACAGGCTCACCTCCTGATCCTGCACCATCAATATGCCTTTTTTTAGCAGGCCATGTATCACTTCAGTATTCTTAAAATTTACAAAACCATGCTGGGCAAAATCAAGCAGCAGGTATTTTTCTTTGGGTGTACACTTATCCCAGATGTAAAAATAAAACTCTTTAAACTTTACCAGCAGTTCCGTCATATTTTTCTCCTGTTCGTAAATCCCGTCCGAATCCATCAATGGCATAAAGTCATCAACCTCGTTCTTAAATGTATTATCATCTATCACCTGCAACTTGCCAGAAGCATTTCCCCTTTGCAGCCTGGCAATTTTAAATTCAGCGAAAGTTGTTTTGATCACTACTAAAAAATTATCATTGTGCTGCCAGTAAGTGATGTATTTACGGAGAAATAATCTTGTACTTAAATATCTTACCAGCAAGTAAAGACCATAGATAAATGCCAGCACAAACAACTTTAAAATCCAGCCCCCCATGCTGTTAGTTGCATACACATACCTTGGTGGAAAAACTGAACTAATCTTAATATTTTTTGCTGATTGCTGTGCACCTGAGGTTGGAAAGTTGCGGTACAAAAAATTGAGTGAACCTTTATTATTTTTGGTCCACTGCCATGATTTATCTGCAGATGCATCCTCCAGTACTGGTATTAAAAGCGGATCATAATAATTGTTTCCAATTTGGTTTGCAATGGAAAAATAGAACTGTTCATAGCTGTCAGCTTTTCCTGAATCCGCATCCAGGTATTGAACAGTGTCGTTATAAATGGTGTCGATGCCTGCCCTGAACTGGAGGCTGTCGTAATAACCTTGCGGCAAATGAAGTTGCTGTCTGTCTGCGGTAAACTCATGGTTGTATGCAGCTCTTTTTTGTAACGCCTGGGCCAGGTAGAGCTGGCCTTTTTTTACAGCCTGTGTTATTTCCTGGTTGTGAGCGTACCAGGTGTACATCCCCGCAGGGAAAGCTGCGGTGCAAAGAATAAGTGCCGTGGCCAAACGGCTGTACTGTGTCATATAGCTCCCGGACATTTTGTACACCAGCCGGAACGAACCCATCGGAAGGAAAAACAAGAGACATAATACAATAAAAAAAACTGCGCCGAAATATAAAAACTGCGGCTCCACGCTGTACCCTTTTGCCCGGGAAAAAAACCAAACCGTAAGTATTACGGCCGGCTGAAACAGCAACGCCACCAATGCTTTTGTGCGGCGGGTGCTTTTAGCCGAAGGCACATAAAAGTTCTCGTCTTTTTTAATCCGGTAATTAACAACATACAGGCCAGAGAATGCATTTACAGGCATTACCAGCACCATCAGCAACACCGCATAGTTACTGATATCAAAATAAGCAAAAGAAAAAATCACCAGCAGGTGTATGGCCAGATAAAGAACCAGGTAAGCAAAACTAAGTGTGTAAAAATTGATCTTCTTTTCCTTTGGCACCACCCAGTTAAAGTAAAAAGAGGGTTCGTACAAAAAGTTTTCCCGAACATATTTACGCCTGAAAACAAACAACCAGATTAACAGGCAGCTGGCAAACGATATAAAACAGAACAGGAGGGAGAAAGTAAATATCCGCATATTCACTGGTACAATGTAGCCCTTGTCGTAAAATGTGGCGAGGTAAAATGGCATGCCTTCAATGGGAATAATATTCAGTACATTTTTTTTACCGTATAGATTAATCTCGCTGAACCTGGTTTCCTGGCGGCTTTTAATTGCTTCACTCACCTGCCTTGAAGGTTCGCTTTTTTCTATAAAATTTTCCTGCAGGTTACGGTGCATATCAGCATGCATCATTACTTTGCCCTGCTCGTCCATAATACAAAATCCATAACCTGGCGGCAGGATAGTTTCCATTACCGAAGGAAGCTGCAATGACATAGATGCAACAGATGAACTTTTAAACCGGCTCTTCAGACTAATGAGTACCGCAAAGCCACCGTTCGTCCAGCTGTTTACAGCTTCAAGGCCAATATTTGCATCAGGGTAACCGGGCAAAGGGTATCCCTGGTTATGAAGTAATTGCTGAAAATATTTCCGGTCTCTCACATTGGCAAATACCGGATTATCCTTTCCAACTTCCGCTTTCAGGTGCTGGTCACCGTTACTGTCTATCCAGCTAACCCTGTTAAAATTATAGCAAATTTTATTTTCAGCCGGGGCACTGTCAACAAAGTAATTTTTTACAATTTGAGACACATCATAGTTTGCATGCGTATGGAACTTAGTTGCCGGAACTGAATCGGGCTGGTTCACAACTAAACTGTCGAGTTTATCAAGTTGCAGGTAAGCACTGGTAATCTCCTTTAAAAAACTGCCGCTTATTTGTGTGCAGATTTTTTTCAGATTTGCTTCTGCCCGTATATCCGCAGCCATCAGCAATAATACCTGTATAATGATAAGGGTAAGCATAGCTGCCCCAACAAAAAATGATACTACGCCCAATGCAAAATCTGCATATCGTACATGCTCATCTTTACCCATTACATAAAATTTTACCAGGGGCAGCAGTAAAATAATAAGCATTAAGGCAATTACTATTGGATAGATAAACGTAACGGGTACCTGCTGCAGTTTGCTGTTGTAAACTCCTGATGGTACAAACCCACACAACTGAACTTGCGCTGTACCAAGCCGGAAAGGGAAATAAAACATTTTGAAGTCACCGCCCTTCATATTAATATCCCTTATGCCCGGAAAGAGCGACTTACTGTTGCCAGGGATAAGGCTATCCTGCGAAATACCCGT
Organism: Ferruginibacter sp.; assembly: GCA_965247025.1. Taxonomy (GTDB): domain Bacteria; phylum Bacteroidota; class Bacteroidia; order Chitinophagales; family Chitinophagaceae; genus Ferruginibacter. The sequence goes on from OZ252000.1 coordinate 1,251,467, forward strand.
ATTGATGGCAAGCCGGTCATCTGCATATACAACACCTGTTCCTTTACCTATAAGCATATAAGCATTGAACAGTTCACCTTTTTGATAAGCCATCAGTGGCTCAAAAAACTTCTTTGCAGGTACATAAATTTTATACTTCCTGTTGTGTGTACTGGATGGTTCGTAAAATAAACTATCACCACTTACGCCGGAAAGATAGACAGTACTGTCTAACGTTTCGTTGGCAAATAGTTCGTCAGTTGATTTGGTTAAATTGGAAGCGCCGGCATTTTGATTACCTGCGGTTTCAAAAATTTTTGCATCCAGTTTATATTTATCAAGTTGTTCCTGAAGCTGAACAATTGTTTTTGAGGTGTCGCCTTTTTTTTGAGGCATCCTCAAAATATTGATGAAAGCGTTTTGCAGGTAGGCGTTTTCATCTTTTATGTTTTGCTGAATGTTCTCTAAAATCAAAAAGGCATTCTTATGCTCAACCGATTTATTAGTTGGAATAAAATAAAAATAATACCCCAGGAAAAACACCGCCACTAACGATGAAATAATTACAAAAAAACTAAGCCGGCGGCGTGAGGGTAGTACATTTTTTACATTCATGCCTTTATTTGTTTAAAAAGAAAATATACAAAATGTTCTGTAAACTTAGTCGGTAAAAAATGTTGGAGGTAAACATTTACACACCGGTGAATACTCTTTCATCTTTTTCAAATTCCCGTTTGATACCTTCCACCAAATCATTTTTGTCAATTGTTTCACTGCTTTTATAAATGGTTTGAAGAGCCGCATAATGTATTACACTAACAATTGCGGAACCACTCAATTCATATTTCGTTGCTATCGCCTGCAGGTCAACATCTGCTGCCAGTTTTGCTTTTGGAGGAATAATGGATTTCCATATTGCAAGCCGCTCCTGCACACCCGGCATGGGAAAATGAATAATGCTGTTGAACCTGCGGATAAACGCCTGGTCGATATTGCTTTTAAAATTGGATGCTAAAATGATGAGCCCTGGAAAATCTTCCACCCGCTGCAGCAGGTAACTCACTTCCTGGTTGGCATATTTATCATGTGCATTCTGAACGTTGCTTCTTTTGCCAAACAATGCATCAGCTTCATCAAAAAACAATATCCAGTTTTTATTGGTGGCTTTTGTAAAAACCTTTTCCAGATTCTTCTCGGTTTCACCAATATATTTTGAAACTATTTGAGAGAGATCAATTCTGTAAACATCTTTTTGAAACTGTTTACCCAGCAGCGTTGCCGTTAGTGTTTTGCCCGTGCCCGAAGGTCCGTAGAACAATGCCCTGTACCCGGGTTTTATCATCCTTTCCATGCTCCACTCTTTTAAGAAATGATCATTGTGGTGCAGCCAGGTTTTTATATCGGTTATTTGCTGAGCAGTTTTTTGTGGTATCACAAGGTCTGTCCATTCCATTTTTGTGGTCACTTCCTTAGCTGGAAACTCAGGAGAAAAAGCTGGTTTGGAAACGATGCCGGTAGTGAAAAGATCCACATATTCCTGGTGTAAAATAATACGGCCGCTCATACGGGGCTCGCCTTCTTTAACTGATTCAATTGTCAGCACATTTTCGGCAGCAAACCAATGGGATGAAATAAAATAGCCAAGCACCTGTTTGCGTTTGGCAACATCTGCACCAGCTAATAGAAAAAGTACTGTATCACCAGTGGGCAGCATATAACGGGTATTGCTTCCTTTTACGCCTCCAAACTCCGCAAACTCCCCGCCTTTGGGCATGTACTGTTGAATGGCATTATCAAAAATCGCCGGCTGTACATGGGCTGATAAAGCAGTAAGCAGGATGATAGTTTCATAATAATTCAACGTTTTTCCCGGGAAAATATCTCCATCGAGTTCCGGAGATTCATGTGCCGGCAACTCCGCAGCATTTTCAGAAAAATGTTGCTGCAGCCGGGTATTCACAAATTGACTGAAGTGTAAAAAAGATTGCTGCAGTTGAATCATCGACTGGTAATATACTTCAAAAAAATATTTTTCCTGCAGCTATTTAGCCCGCAGGCTTTATCAATTATTATTTGGCAGCTACTATTAATGCCTGTTCATTTAAAAGCATTGAAGCTTTATTTTTTAAATCACAAAATCATCCCTTACACTCCAGAATTTGGTTGCAATAATACCCCTGTCTTTATGAACGATTTGTCCCATAAATCGGAAGTCAAACTCATACTGCTCGCCTGTGTTTGTAATACGGCCAGTAATCCCCGGAGAATCTTCCCCCTTGTAAATACAGCCATTGCGCTGGTTCTCAGTACCATCTGCATCTACATAATGGTTTATAGGGCTTGTACTGCCCGGGCCGCTTCTATGCCCCATTCGCTGCGGCGCAAGTGTGGTGTTTCCATCCTGCCTGAAATTGGGTATGGCCTGCAATCCGCCAGGTACATTAAAAAGCCCTCTAAGATCCGTAAGCGGTCCGGCAGGGTCACTGCCCACCGGAAGCATTTCTACCCTGGCACAAATAAACTGGCGGTATTCATATTTGCTGCAGTCTTCGCCTGGCGGCAGATGAATTTCGATGGCAAAATTTCCGAGAAAACTGGTTACGCCGGGCCCTCCATTCACCTGCATTCGTCCACCCAGCGGACTGTTAACTGTAAACATAACCACATCCTGCATTACCTCCCCGCCTTCAGCCTGTATGGTGTTGAATGTGGTTTCACCCAGTTTTCCATCCACCACCAAACTATTTGTATCCTGGTATTGCGCCACTGCCAGTACCAAATCTCTGTCTACCTGCTGACCTTCAGATAAACCAAATCTTATCCGCAATAATTCTATGCTCTCCCTTGCATAAGTATTCCGCATAAATGCCCTGGCACTTGTAACCTGGCTATCTGTAAGCAAAGGCGCTTCAGCCACGGGGGCTTCCGCAACGGGATGTGCAAGTTCTTCATCGTGGCTCTGGCCCTGGAAGAAGGTTTGGGAGGGGGTGGTTGATGCAGACCGGGCTATTTTTTTTCGTGTTGAATATCCTTGCATATTATAATTTTGGGAGGTATCTTACTCATAAAATCTTGAAAAAACTTTTCCATGTTCTTGAGATAATTGCAGGAAATTTATGGGTGCTAAAATGTTTGCCTTCTGATAAATTTGTTCTCTTGCTTCGGAAATTTCCAGGCTGTATCTTTCAGCCCTGCACCAGTTTAATTTATCGATAGTAAAGCCAAAATCATGTTTTGTTTTGGCATTGGCACCATAAAACATATTTAAAGAATTGCCAGGAAAGGTTTTCGGCAAAATATCAAGTTTTCTTGTATTATCCATTGCAAAATCAAACTGAATTGACACTTCTCCTTTTTCAAAAGAAGCTTTGAAAGGCCCATTAGAAACTACAAATTCAGGAGGATTTACTTTGGCCACTTCTACTTTTTTTGATCCAATATTTAGCCAATCCTTATTAGACAGTAATCCTGCAAATGAGCAGTAAATAGATGGTTGAATTATTTCTGTTAATGCTGATAAATCTGTTTCAGGTGTAGAAGCATGATGCTCATAAACTTCGATTAGTTCGCAATCTTTAAACAGCATTAACCTTGAAGTTTTATCGATCAGTTTTCTCTCTATACACTGTGTGTTAATGCTTAAAAGCACTCTAAAAAAAATATAGAATCCCTCATCAATTCTCACTGAATAAATATCGCCTGGCTGTATTTTATTTTTCATGTTAAATATTTTTTACCTGCATGGATTATGAATATTGCGATACCTGATAAATTTCTCTTCCGTTATTGCATTAATACGATTTTGAAGTATACTTTCAGGCTGTGTTCGATGATAATTTATAAATTGTTGCTCCCACACCGTAATCTCATATGGTGTGTATTGGCCATGAATAGGATTTTCTATTTGTAAAAAATTCCTGTAATTAAAACCAGGTTCAAGCGGATCAATACCCTGATTTCTTAAATATTGAAAAACAGCACTATTTTCATCGGTTAAATGGCTGGCTATTCTTACATCTACACCACCTATCGTTTGCCCTACATAAATTACTTGTCCGCTACTATTGCTTATTACGTAAATATCTGATGAAAACACATCGGTTGTCAAGAATTTGGAAACAATCTCATCATTATGAACAAGCACTTCATCGGCGCCAACAAAATAATTATGAAATTTTTCAATCTCAAAATTAAATGTGTCTGCAATAACATTACTGGTTTCAGTATTTAATATAGTAATATATGCCCCTTCAGTGTTTTGTAATAACATACCCGGTTGTAACAATGACGCCGGGAGCCAGCTATTTTCACTTGCACACCAAAAAGGGTGATTTAAAGTAGTTTGTATAACGCTGTTTGGTAAAATAATTTTTACGACAATATCTGTCCAGTTTTTAAAAATTGTAACCACTTTTGAAATTAATGATGTTTGCGTTTGGAAATCGTAACACCACACTTCCATTCCCGGTTGTATATCTTCAATATTAATATGTCCCCTTTTTGTTTTCACTTTCGTACCCCCTATAAAACATGGCAAATTATGAGGATCGTTATACCTGTAATTTTCCCATGCTTCATAAGAGGAAGTACCTTCACCAGGCAATCCTGTTCTTGGTGTTCCCTCTACTGGAGTTACAGGCCTTAACATTCTTCCTGTTTCAGGATTAATCCTATAACCTTCATCAAAATATTCTCTCAATGCATCTTCTGATAATCTACCTGAAGGATTGTTATCAAGATATTGCCCCCTAAATTCTTCAAAAGTTAAATCAGGATCATCCCAACTTCTTGGCATGGAAACAGCAGGTTCCGGAGGTGGTTCAGTAACAGGACTGCTAACAGGCTCTTCAGATACGGGCCCTGCAACTTCTTCAGGCGTTATTTCCTGGGGAATTTCATCCGGAACACTTTCTGCCGGGGTTTCTACAACCGGCGGCTCAGTTGTGGCAGGAGTTTCAGGCGTAGTTCCATTTATTTCATTCATTACCTCGCCTGAATTGCTTTGTGCCGTAGTTGCCTGTGTTTCAGCTTCAGTGACCAAGCCTTCTGCAACAACTGGATCTTCTGCTGCCACTTCCACAGCTCCTGCTAATGTTGATTCAATCTCTTCAGTTGAAGTTCCTATAGTCTCAGCACGGGCCTGCCAAAAACTTCTTCTGTCACGCCAAAACTCTGCTTCGTTTTCCAATACTCGTCCAGCCTGTCTTCTTACAAAACTAAAATAGCCTTCATCCTGGGCAACCATACGGATAGCAGTTAAAGTGGTGCGTACAGAACCTATTATTCTTGCAGGATTGCGTAATAAATTTGCAAACCTTTGCACACCCGATGCGATGCGGCTTGCAGTAGCAGCCGGCAAATTTCTTACAGCTTCAAAAAGCCTTGCTGGTAATCTTGCCAAAGCAGATGCCAGCCTTCCCGTTCTGGCTAGCGTAACAATAGTTTCAATACCTTCTAAAGCAAACTTAACGGCACCATATCCTGCAACAAAAACAAGAATGATATTTACAACAAGATTAGTTACTCTTCTAACCCAGAATATAGATTGCTGGCAAGCCTGGAAAGGACCTTCAATCAAAGAAGATTCTTCAGTAAGTTCATGCCACATACCTGATATTGCTTCACCAGGTGCATTAAATAATTGACCAATACCTGTAAAAAATTGCTGTACATGATCGTAATTTTCCCTGCATAATCTTCCGCCACTGATATAATAAATCACTAATCCTACAAGATCTTTTGCAGCAATAGCAATATCGATAACAGCTCCTATAATGTCTGTAATTATTGACAGGATGCCGATTACAACACCTATTATACCACAAACGATATATTCTACAAATGCTTCTACATAATCAAATCCAACCGTAATTTTATCCCATAACCAACCGAGAAAATTGTGCTCAATATTGTACACAGGAAGCATTTCCGGCATCAGTACCCTCAATTGTTCATAGTCTTCCTCCTGCATATCTGCCATTAATGAATCGGCGGCTTGTTCTGACCATTCTTCCATGCATAAATTATTCAATTCATATAAAACTGCCATCCTTGCTTCTACTTGCTGTACCCGCCTGAAATTTGCTACAATTGAAGTGCTATCCTGTACACTTGTATAACCGGCAATAAGATCTTTTATCTTAGCTGCATAAAAATGCGCCGCATATTGATAAGCATTTACACTTGAAGCTGTGAAAAAGTATTGCGCAGATGATCTGCATTTAAAGAGGTCATATCGCCAAACAACCAGTCAGCCATTGCAGTTTGTGGATTCCCGCTTACAGATTCTAATTGCTGAAGCGTTCTGGTGAGCAAATCACCTTGTAAGGTATGAGTTCCGGTAAAATATCCAAGAATCGCCGCACTGTCACTGTCAGATGTATATCCTGATAAAAGTGATTGAATTTGAGATGCAATGGCGTTTTCAACATGACTCGCCTGTACATCAATTAAATGACCAAGTACAATTTCCCAGTCAGAACTAACCATATCAGTTTTCAACCATTCTATAACTTCAATTACCGTTATTCCGGCAAGTGCAGCAACACCAGATAAAGCCCGGTCAACGAAAGCTTTGGTTGGTGTTCTCAAGATATCCCTTATTGCCTCACTGTCGCTTGAACTTGTCCACCCATCTAAAGCGTCATATATAATTGAAGATGGATCTGAGGATGTCATGGCATCCGTTTCGTCACGTTGAATATTATTTGTTTGCTGTACCACATGCGTCAACTCATGCCCCAGCAATCTTTTTCCACTGTCATTACCGGGAGCATACTGACCAGCTCCGAAAACAATATTGCTACCGGTGGTATATGCCAGCGCATTGATTGACTGGGCTGATTTAGCTGCAACAGTATCCGTATGTATCCTCACATTACTAAAATCATATCCAAACCGGGGTTCATAAAAACTCCGGACATCAGCCGGTAGTTGCTGACCGCTTCCATCTAAACCAGTAACATAATTTTCAAATCCTTCAGTTGCCTGTGCGTTTCCAATAGACTCTTTCATCTGAACTTTTTTTTCTTCCTCATCTTCACAATCATCACATTTTCTCTGTACAGAAGGAGAGCCTCCACTAAACAGCGTTTTAAACCAAGACGGAGCTGTTGGTGAAAAATCGGCATTGAAATCAAGTATGGGTAAAGATGCGTTATAGGTAGTTGTACCAAGGTCACGGTCGGTAATCTCCCACCAGGTTGGGTTACCAGTCTTTAATTGTGAGTCAATTGAAAAAGGTGCGGTAAAGTTTGAGGCAGATGCCGCAAGGTTTGGCGCAATCCCAAAACGGCGGAAGAAATCAAAGTTGTACTGCCATACCTGCAAGGCTGAATCAGCATCGAACAAATGAGGAATATTGCGCTGAAAAAAAGGTTGCCTCATTGCCAAAAAATCCGGCTCCGTTGATAGCCTTAATGAAGATGGCAGGGGTAATTGAAAATTGGGTGAGGTAACTGCTGGTGACGGGGCTGCTGATGATGGACTTAATGGTGAAGGAACCTCAGCAGATGGAACTTCAGCTTCTGCACCATCCTCCTTTTGCACAATACCAGTTGGCTTTAACTGAACTTTTTTTTCTTCTTCATTTTCACAATCGGCACATTTTTTTTGAATGGTCGGTCCTGTCATCCGCATAACCTTTTCCGCCATTGCATCTGCCTCCTGCTCATAAGGATCGTTGGGCTGATTGATTGTAAGCTTTGGTTGAAAAAAAGAAGTTGCAACTGCATGATTTTGGCCAAAAGCAAAAAAAGGTGCGGCTTCTTTTTTAGGAGCAGCATTTATTTTTGATGGTTCTGTTTTAATGAGTTCCATGGAATAGTATTTTTTCAGCAGCCATTTAATATTTACACTTGCCGCCACAAATTTTATCTCCCCCACTCCACCCAAATCATTCCCTCCATCCAACTATTTTTAATAATACTGATACCCCATGGCAGAGATGACAACAGCATATCATAAGCCTTTTGCTCAACCTGCAATCGCCAGTTCAAATCTTGTTGCTGAAGCTTTCCATTGCGTTGCAAAAAGCTTTGCTGCAAACCCTGAATGGTGCCGTTTACTGGTGTGTTATTTTTTGTCCAGAGTTTGGTTACCTGGTTCAGTAAATCATCAGCTTCTGCTTTTTCCTTTTCGCTTAATTCCAGCTTTTTAATGATGGGCATTTGTAAAGGCATACCACAAAGTAGCTTATTTAAAACCAGCTGGTGCTCTTCTGTTTCAGTTGAGTCATCCACCAGGTATTGCGACAACAATACAGCTTTCATCTGTGCCGCCTCATTTACAAACTTACCTTTCTCCAGCAGGTTGAGGTGTGTAAAAAGCGGTGCTAAAAAAGGGTGCAGCATTACCAGCCCGGCATTTTGAATATAAATATCTTCATCAGTTGTAGTTTGCTTTTTTGTATCCTGCACCAGCGGCTTGTTGTTTGTTCGTTTCTTTATTGCCACCGGTAAAAGCTGCTGTTCAATTTGCTTTAAGATAGGGTTATCATGATACATTGCCGGGGCTGCGGCGAGGTAAAAATATTTCTTCACTTCCGGGTATGCCGGTTGCATAGCTTCTAAAAAAGCTGACGCATAAAATTGGAATGGCTTTCGATTTGCACCCAATGAAAACCAGCCGAACAATGGAAGAAACAGTACTTTTCTTGCATGCAAATCAGGAACTTTAAGCGATTTAAAAACTACGCTGATATAGTTTGCAGCCTGCCTGAAATCTCCTGCAAAACTATACTCCTCATCCGGCAGCAGCCGTTCTAACAGGTTGAGCAACAAGTCATCACTCAACTGGTAAATCAAACGGGTTAGAGAAATACTGTCTGTAGTTTCAAGAAACTTTCTAAGAGCCTTTATCAACTGCGGCGACAACTGCTCTTTCAAATGCTTTTCAAAACTGATGCTGTCTTTTGAATGCCAGGGCAACCTGCCTGTTGATAAAAAGTAAATAAAGTTTGCTACAACATCATTTTCAATTTCAGCATCTTCCGGTGTTGTAGTTTGAGTGAAAGGATCTGTCCACATCGGGTTTTGCACCAGCAGCTGCTGTCTCATCTTCGCCATTGCCTTATCCCTAAGTTCATCCTCCCAGTTTGCTTTATTAATATTGCCCAGGTCAATTTCAAGTTTATCTATCCTGAAAGTTCTGCTAACGCCAACCTCATTAAATAATACTTCCATAGCGGGCAGTATCTTTTCATGAAACACCTCGCCCAGCCTGTTTCTAAACTGGAAGGCATCTGCAGGGTTTTCCATCTCCACTTCAAACACCTGTTTTTGAATTATATGGTCGGCTGAGGCCATTACTTTATGCTGATGTCAGATTATCAAATTCACCGGCATTCTTGTGTTTGTTAAAGATTGTATCGGTTAAGACATAATTCTTTATATCCCTGCAATCGGCGTTAGTCTGATTTTTAAATCCTACTACAAGATCAATGGATAACTCTGCCCCGGGTGCAATATCCAATTGCCTGTAGTCAATTGTTACATCAGGAGTATCGAAGTCAAAAGATCTGCCTGTTACGGTAGTTACCTTCCATGTAAAACTATCCGCATCTCTTTGCTTTGCCTTAAGAAACAGGAACGATGGAAAGACCCCGCCGGGGGTGGTGTTTTGTTGAATGTCCATATTGAAACTGGCATTAGGAACGATGATCTTTATGTGCTGAACAATATCACGATAGTTTAAGTCATACTCCTGTGTTGCCGCGATATCCTGTTTGGCAGGGACAAAGAAAACGTTGCCGGCAGCATCTTTCTCAAACTGCAGGTTGCCGGGATTCTTTATCTCTCCTACATCATTGGGCACAGGTTGTATAGTAACCGTCTTCTGCTTTCTATCCTTAGAGCAAAATACAAGCGGCTCTATTACAAATGCTACTGGTACTGGTTGTGAAATGGTGATCATCTGTTCAGTAGTTACGCTGCATGGGCCATCAGTTGCCGTTAGTGTTACTGTAAATGTTTGTGTATTGTCAGAAAGGGTATAATTGTGGACAGGTGAAGCTTCTGTTGAAACAGGTGTGCCATCCCCAAAGTTCCATGCAACAGTTTTATTTTCAGTATTCACGCCTACAAACCGCCGGGATGTTGGAGCTGCATCTACTGATTCTGCACTAAACTGTATTCCAAAAATTGGCTTGATGGTAAGACTAATTGTTTGTCCTTTAAATGTCAGGTTGTATACAGTGCTTTGCTGGATATTCTGTTTGGCGGGTGCAAAAGAAAAGCGGCCATCTGCACCTCTTTCAATCTGCAACCCTTGTGGATTTTCAATCTCAGCAGGATCTTGTATGGCAGGTTCAGCAGTAAAGAAATATTGTGCCGCATCATTGGAACAAAACTCCCTTGGCTCTAGGTTAAATAGCTGATCTGGTTGACGAAGCGTTAACTCCTGCTCCCTGGTAACTATACATGGGCCATCCGTAGCTGTTAGTATAACTTTAAACGTTTGAGGGTTGGTGGTAAGGCTATATTTGTGCACAGGGTTTTGCTCATTAGATGAAGCACTACCATCACCAAAATTCCATGACACAGTTTTATTAGCCGTATTCACCGGCGTAAAGCGAACGGTGAACGGATCAATATTTCCAAAGTCGAAGTTTAGCTGGAAGGCAGGAAAAATTTTTATGGTGACTGCAGTACCATTCAGCACCAGCTGGTAGTCAGTGGTTTGTTGTATGCCTTGTTTTGCAGGGATAAAGAAAACAGCACCTGCGGCATCCTGTTCCAGTTTCAATCCGTTCTTGTTTTCGATGGTGCTGATGTCTTCTATTTTAGGGTCTGCTTTAAATGTGTAAGGCTTCTCGTCATCTGAACAAAAGGTTGTTGGATCGATAGTGAAAAGTTGCGGTAGTTTCGGCAGCACATAAGCAATTGGCGGGCAATCTGAACAACATAAGTATGGCAGATAAAAATCGGCAACAACTGCCTTATCGGCCACAGTAAAAGGATCTTTCAGTGCGGCAGCGGCAATATTCTGTAACGTCAGTTTTTGCAAAATATCAGCCTGGCCGGGAGACAGCCTTACTTCATTTGCCTCAAACAATTTGATGATGCTGCTAATGTTTTCTTTTGTGATTGCGGATGTTGGCGCCAGTGTTTTTACAGTACTGGTTTCTGCTTCAGCTGATAATGTTGTTGCAGTACTTACCGCAGATAAACTGCTGGCAGTATTTAAAGCAGTTTTAACAGTTGCCGGTGTTGGCGGTGCTTCATGGTACACCAAAATAAAAGTGCCGCCCCTTGGTACGCCGGCCTTATGATCGATACCGGGATTACTTACCAGGTATTGCGACAATAAATTTTGTTGCTGAATTTTTTGCACCCGTCTTGTATACTCTTCTGTAAGTGCTTTCAATTTTTCATCAATACAACAGGTTACCACCGCTTCAAGCATTCCGTACAAAAATGGACTTAGCTTTCTTTCCTGTCCATCCGCATTCAATACAGCCTGCATAAAATCGGTAAAAAAGCTTATAACACTATCATAAATTCTGTTGAAGTTGGTATAGTTGAAATTATAAATAGTTGAGGCACCTGTTATGGTTTGCATCAATGCCTCCGTAAGATCAATAAGGCACATCAGTGCAGCTTTTGAACCCGCTGCAGTTGTAAGGTCTACCTGGGCAGGCCTGGGAAAAAACTTGTTTATTGAACCTATGTAATCACCACCCAGCGTGCCTGTGTTTACGGGGCAATAGGTTTTTAAGAAATCTCCTTTTCTGGTAAACCTGAATATTTGTGCAAAGTTTGTAAGAATAAGATTTTTTTGGTTTACCACATCCTGCAGGGCCAGCGAATGGATAGTACTGAAAGTTTCTAAAAAATTAAAAGTATTACTGCCGGGAAGATTGAGCCGGATTAATGACGGAACCTTGGCAGCGATGCACAATGGCTCATGCATTTTGCAGGCAAGCTCAGCACGTATCAATTTAAACTGTGCCTCCAAATCTTCAAAGTGACAATCATAATGTATTGTTGTATCATCTGCATTTACCCCAGCTTTTACTGCTATCACATCAAAGGGTAAACGGTTGGCATTTCTTGCACTTAAAATAACGTTCAGCACAGATGAAAACTCCTGGCCTAAATGCCCTTCAATGCGGTAAAAGTCAAACGGTTCAATACTATAATCAAAAGGCGACGTAACGCTCAGGGGCGGCGCTGTGCTGTACTTATCGGCATTATAAGACAGATTGTAATTCCATTTACCTTTTCTTGTTTTTTGAGGGCTCCAGGATGGTGCAACTGCGTTGATATTATAGTAATAAGGAATTGCCCGGCAGCTCAAAGGTGCATCGCTCCATTTGGAAGGCGTGATGCGGATGGGCACCCCTGCCCTGGTGCTGAACTGCGGAATAAAAAAATTCTTTTCAAGCGTGAGATTAACCATCCTGTCAAACAGCAGCTTTACCTCTCTCTGCAGATCGGCCTGGCTGTTAAACAATGGTGACGCAATAAAATACTGACGAAAAGGAGACCGGATAAAATCTCTTGTGTCGGCACTTGCCTCTCCTAACATCAGGTGCATCGGGAACAAATCTTCATCAGGGCAGCATTCTGTCACCACTTCAAAGCTACGTTCTTTAAACTCCAGGTAGGCTTTGATCAGGTCGTCTAAGAAGTCGTAATAGTATTGGATATAAAGCGGCAGCGATTTTTTTATAACAGCCAGTTTGTTCTTCAGATCGTCAAATAAATTTTTAAAAGGATTACCACCATAATCGCCCAATACCGGTGAAAAAACTGAATAGCATTGAGAATAGGCATCAGCAATATTTTGCAGCACCACATCATCAAGGCATTTCAGGTAAGCATTGTATATATCAAACGTATCAGCAAGTGGCGTTGCCTTTACATCAAAGCGTTTAAAGGGAATATCTTTAAGGCCAAGCCGTTCAATATAACTATTGCTCAAACCCTCATGACCAGACAATTTATTTTGCTTTTCAATAATGGCTTCCATATCCGCCATACCAATCAGCAGGGCCCTTACCGTAAGCTGCATCTGTCTGCCCTTTTCATTACAATCCTGGGTATCGCAATTCTTCAGGTCAAGTTCATTTGCTTCTAAAAAAAGCACCACAATTTTATCTTTCAGTACTTCCGGACTTACAGGTGTTTTTGTTCCGTCAATCGTTTTGGCTTCATCATCCGTTACCAGCCGCAGCAGGTCATACTGCTTACCGGTTACTTCATTTACAAATGGCTTATACAATGGATTTGAAGGCAATGTATATGAGACAAACTGTGTAAGATCTGCATCTTCCCAAACAATTAAATACCCTTTTGAAGTAACACCGCATCCTTTGCTGATATGTATGAATGTGGATTCGCTCCCAACCTCAAGGCCGCAAACAATGCCGATGCCAATGAGCTTGTTACGTGTAAGCCGTTCCTGTACATCGAGGTAATCAAACTGCTCATTTAAATGATCATTTGTCAACACCTGGTCGGCTTCAAAAATGATGTAGGCTTCTGTGTTACTCATTGCGTTTAGGTTTTAATGTTCCTAATATTGTTTTACCCAGCATTACAGGGTTTGTGTTTACACTCTCGTCACAATCATGCAGCGTGGCCTCGGGGTACACGGTGTGCATGGTGGCCATCAGCAATACCAGTTCATCATTGGCTTCCTGCAGTTCATCAGCAGCCGGTATATCCAGAGCGTGATGGGTTTGATTTGCAAGTGCTGTCACCCAGCGTTTGTAAGCAACTTCAAGCCGGCGCATTTGTGTATTGCTGATCCAGCAGACTTTTAACATGATGTGTGCAGGCGCTTCCGTACGAATCATGTTTTCAAAATATGTTCGGAAGTTGAGGTTGTTGAACTGATCTGTCCAGTAAGGCAAAAACACAGATGCCCGGAAAGAATAAGGATCTTCTTCTCCACAAAATTCGCAATCCTTTTCCAGGCAAACCTGCATTAATTCATAATAATCCTTGTTACGGGGGCGGAGCAGCAAATGTTCAATCAGCAACATGCCTTCCGGATCTGCACAATCGTTGCTGAATTCCAGGGCAAATTGCTTAATGGCTTTATCAGCATCTGCCTTAACAGGATAGTCGCCACTGCTTACAGCCAGCACATTATTGCTGCTGCCTATGACTTCAATTTTATGTGTGGCAGCATCATACAAATAGTTCGCTTTATCATTGGTAAGCGTAATTAATTCTTCTATTACTTTCTCCAGGTCTGCCTTCGACTCAAACTTATCTTTCTGTACCAGCTTGTCTCCATTTTTATTTTCCAGCACAAACTGGTAGTAGGTTTTTATCAGTACTGTACTGTCTGCCTGCACTTCATTTTCCTTCACCGTTGTTATCTGAATATTTTTTATGCAGGATAAAAAACGCCTGAAATAGTTTTTAATGCCCGCCAGTTTAGATGCTCGTTTCTCCAGACCGGAAACATTGTTCGTATCCCACAATCTTGCGGCGTCAATATCATTTGTTGACGTTAGCGGATAGTAATCAAAAGCAGTTCCCCGTGCATAGCTGATGACCGGGTACTCCTTAAGAAAATCTATTTTATTGCTAATGAGCTTCTCGGCTGAAACAGCTTTAGAAGTACGGCTACCGTAATCAATGCTGAACATCATCAGCACATACTCGTTAAAGCTTTCTGCAAAGCGGGCCAGCAGATGATCTAAAAAATGATTGCGCCTGGTTTGGAAAGTCTCGGAAGTTTCCACCAGTGCTTTCCATGATTTGTTGGTTGAGGCCAGTGTTGAATCCTGGTTTTGAAACACATCTTTTAACAAGGCATTGCCAGGAGGTGCCTGCTCAAATACCGGCAAAATATCGGGGATGGTGCCAAGGTATTGTGAGAAGTAAGTTTGCTTGATATCATCCAGCCCAAAGATATTTTTGGCATTGGATAATTGAGAAAAGAAATCAGCCAGCAACTGGTCATAGAATAACAGGTAGCCTTTTAGTTGTTTGGCCTGTGCTTTACGCAAAGGAGTTGCAGTGAGGGGCAGACCTGCCTGGCCAACACCATAAGTTTGCGGCAAATCATTTTGAACAGACCAATATTCATCCAGCTGCTGAAAAGTTCCGGACGGGATCAATAAATCATCCTGCTGACCTTTCAGCTTCGGCCTTTCCCTGCTGGCCTTCATCAGTTTCAATGAGTCTCTTATTTCGGCATAGGTTGCCAGGAATGGGAAATTGTTTTTATAGAAAACCAGCTTTGACCGGTTGACCGAAAGCACAGGTTTGTGGCGTGAGCCGATGTGCATGCACCACTTTAAACCCATTTGTCCCGGAACAACATTTCCATTGTCATCATACTTGGTAAGCAGGAAATTTCTCACTGATAACACACCCGGGATATCCATCAGTAAATTGATAATGTCAGAAGTGTGGATCACATCTCTGAGCTGGGTTGCTTCCAGTTCCGCAGTATCAATAAAACCGTGGTTTAGTTTTGGTCCCTGGAAGATTCCATCTGTTGGCACTCCCTTCGCCATCAGCTCCTTCAACAGGTAAAAGTTGATGGAAGGATTCAGGTAATTTTCAATTAAATAAAAAGCTGTTGCCTGTACCATTTCCATGTCTGCATCAGGCCGTACATCAATATCGCAGCAGATGGCCACTTCTTCGTCCCGTACAGTTTCGATTTTAATAAAATCTTCACAAAGGTTCCGGCTTTCATGCAGTGTTTTTTTTACCAGCTGAAGGATCGATTTTATCTTCTCCAGCTTTTTTCCATACTGGTAAAATATTTGACTTACAAATTTTACCGTAAAGAAATTTTGCAGATCGGCCAATACAACTGTTTTGCCTGCAGGCTTTAAATTGATGGTAATAATGAATGTGAGTGGTGGTTGCGGCAAATCTGTCGTGAGCTTGCATTTAAACTTTCCATTCTCCTGCAGCACTTCAATATTTGTTATATGGGTTTCATCAGCCGCCGCCTTTACAAAGTCTGCATCCACATCTGCAATGAAAGGCAGCTCCATGGTAAAGTTGATTTCGCCTGCCCTGAATTTGGGATCGGCACCGGAAGAAACCGGATTAAAAATTTCGATGTCGCCTTTGTTCAGGTCGCCAAACTGGTCATCATTATCAAGGTCAAGCAACACCCGGTAAAGCCCCGAAAGAAAAAGCGGGTGATCTGTTTTCTCTGTTGACAAACTATCCTTTTTACAATCGGCAAACAGCGGAATTTCATTGATGGGCACCTGCTGACCATTTGCTAAAATATCCCGGTCATCTGCATACAGCCAGGCGTTGTGTACGCCAATCACATCGGCCAGTAACTTCCTGTAATCGTTAATGGTGAGGGCGCTGCAGGTAAGGATATTTTTTGCAGTGAAAAAAGGCTGAGATGCAGGTATTTTTCCATCGATGCCAGCCAGCAAATCTTTTATATCAAGATTGGTTCTGTAGCCCAATTCAGTAATGGCATAGCACAGGGCTTCCATGATGGTGATACCGGGATCATGTTCATTATAATCCGTCCATAAATCACTGCCAAGATTTTCAATATAATCACGACCCGCCTTCCGCAGCAGTTCATAATCTTCTGACGCAGAAAGTGTGCTGTTCTTCGATATGATGTATTGTTGCTCCATCAGCATGGGCAGGGAACACCTGCGTTTATTAAATGTCTTATATTGGTTACCTCATCAAAATAAGAAACGAGGATAGAAATACCGGTGGTGGTTTTTGCTTCTTCCACGTCATAAAACTCTTTGTGATCTGTTGTTCCTCTTGCTATAAAATGATGCATCTTAAAGCAGATGACATAGTCAACATAATATCGCTCTTCTATAAAATTCAGGATCACAGATTTAGATATTTTTCCGCCAAATTCTATGTCTGCACTTTCTTCATAAGCCCAGGGGCAAAGAAATTTTTCTATATCAAGACTAAGCTGTTTTACATAGAATGACTCATCATATTCCGGATAAACTTTTACGTCAAACTCAAACTGCACTTCTTCAAAATTTGGGTTGATGACATGCAGTTTTACAAAAGGGGATGTGAGTTTTAACAGGTAAGTTTTTATGTTTGACAAAAGCCCCATACTGGTGTACGGCTTCAAAATATTTTTGTAAGTGTGTGTTCGAAGATCGGGGATGGTAACAACTGTTACATAGCCCGGCGCTGTTTCACTGTACCTGGTTACGTTGGGTGTGTTGGTGGGGATCAGGCCCGTGTGATTAATACATTTTGCTTTATAAACGGCCGGGAATTGTTCCAGTACAATCTTCTCATAATCCCATGCAGTAATTGCCCGTTGCTTGTGCCGCAGGCGCTCACTTACCCTGGTGTAAAACTGGCTGGCAGCTTCCGGCACACGGCCGCTAAAAGACTGGAAGGGCTGGCTGATTTTTTTTATAGCAGCATCTGCAACAAGTAATTTGCTGATGGTATTTGGAGGGAGAGTTTTTTTGAAATAAATATTTTTTCCTGCATCAGTTTTTAACGTCACCCTGATGGCCTGTGCCTGCACTGAAATGAGATTGCAGACTGCATCAATATCGTTCTTTACAGCAGCTTTGATGAACGAGAGCGAACTATCAAATAAGGTATTGCCTGCGGCGATGTTATCCGGCAAAATAAATGTTACAATGCCTGACTGTGTAAAATTATTGGTGGCGTCTGTAACTTCGGCTTTATCAAATTTGATCCAGTTATTGTCAGATAAAAAATACCATTCAACAGTGTTGGCTGCTTTTAACGGATTAGATGTTCCATCAGCAATTTGAAACAATACTTTTAAAGTTGTTAGTGGTGCAAGGTTTTCAAAACTAACATACAATTCTCCTTCATTTTCGTAAAGGCTTAATATGGTTGGATTGGGTTGTAGTGATTTATGTATCCTGGCATAACCAAATGGTGACAAGTGATAAAAACCACCTTCCTTTCCTTCAAAAAAAGCACTGGCCGCCGACTGCAAATTGATCTGTGTGGAAGCTTTATAAGTTACAGAAAAGCTTTTAACTTTTGGTGTGTAGGGCTCCGCCGGAAGAGTGGAAGTTGGGCTAACCGTCATTGTCATGTTTTCTGTGTTCAACCCTGTCACCGCTACTTTTACACTTTGTGCAGCATTGCGTAAGGCGGCGGGGTAAGCACTGTGGCCAAAGTCTGGACCATTGAGATCCAGCTTTACAAAACCATCAACAGATGTGTTGCTGTAAGCCTCATTTTTATCATAACTTTTTTCTGTTGGCTGAATGGATGAAGTAGTTACACTAATAACGGCATGTTCCAGATCATTGGCTGCCAGTTTACCAGCGTATTTATACTGCGGCCTTGTCCAGTCAAATATTTCGTTGTACAAATTATCTTCTATGAACATGCCTTTCTGGACATCCACCGCCTGCCATTCACCTTTACTTAATACAGATGTTTTTACTGTATGAAATTTCTGTTTTACGTTGATGTAATTGAGCGTTCTCTCATATTCATGCAGCGCTTCATCCAGCTGATCAGCCAGGCTGTCCGGTACATCATCCCAGTCAATTACAAGACTTAATTGTGTTAGCTTTTTTTGAAAAATTTCTTTGCTGCCTACTATAAAAGAAGAGCCCACTTTCGGCTTTGTACCAAAAGGTGTAAATGGTTTGGCAGGGTCCAATGCGCCTTCATCATTTTGAACAACGAGATCTTTAACGCCAGTGACAAATACATCAATAGAAATGCTGTTGAGCGACAACGCCTTTAATATTTTATATGGGTTGAAAACTGCCTTTTCATTCTTCAATAGAAAACGCATCACCGGCAGCTCTGTGCTGTAATTTGATGCATGCACTTTTTCAGTGTAGCCAACAATGGCAGGTGCATTTCCTTCCAGCGTTAGCTGAAAGGCAATTGTTTTTGCTGTACTATTCACAACCGCTTTGTAAACAGCCACATCATACCATTCTTTTTTACCCGTAAGCTGGATAGTAAATGCTGATTCAATTTGTGCATTCGTGAGGCTGAAAGCTTTGCCAAAATTGAAGGTGACTGTGAAACTGCGGCTACCTTCTTTGCAATAAAAATAATGTGATGCCACTAAAAAACCCAGCGATGCTTCTTTTGCCTTTACAGGATTTCCAAACGGAAACCAGTCGTTACCAGCACTCAAAATTTTGGCTCCCTGGCCATCTTCTGAATTGGCAATGGGTGAAGCATAAACGGTCTCAAATGATTTTCCTGCAACCGTATTTGGTTGTACAAAAACAGCCTGCAGACTTTTTACAACCGCCCGGTTAATTACCGTTTCTTCGTCGGCAGCATAGCTGATCTCAATGCCATCTGCATCTTTACCGCCTTTGAAAAGTGTGCCTTGTTTTATTTGGTGCTGATCAATTCCCTTTTGATTTTCCAGGATTAAATGCACACTGTCTGGTATGGATGGTTTTGTTTTTAATTGCAGGATATCTTTATAGTAAAAGTCAAGATGACGACCTGCAAATAAATTCAACTGTTCCTTTGCCTTTTTAAACAAGTGCAGGAAGGTGATGTACAGTGCATAATGCGGTGTGTGCGTTGGAAAATTAGTGAGCGTTTGTTCCAAAAAACTGGCCGACTGGGTTACCAGGTTTGAAAGTGTTTTAAAGAAGATATCTGGCAACGCATTGAACAGGTTGTGGGTGATGATGTGGTAGATAGAATTGCTGATATCAACTGCATCCGGCACACTGAGTTCTATTGCATCGACCGGCGTTGGGCTGGTCCAAACCCAACTTAAATTTCCTGTTGAAAAATTTTGTGACAGCACCATTTTTAACGGTGCATCAGCAGCAACAAAAGTGGCTGTATCGTCAATGTATCCGGCTGTAACAAAGTTGTTGTAGTATCCTACCAACCGCTGCAACGGGTCTTGTAATTTGGCCTGTATGGTGCTTGAAAAATATTCTCTGAATTCAAAGTCATCAGGAATTTCTTTGTAGTAATTGTCCAGCTCTGTTGCCACAGAAAAATTAAAATCGAAAATGGTTTTGAAATGTTTTTTTCTTTCTGCATCAGTGGTGGCAGCCTGGATGTTGCTGTAAATAATTTTAAGGTAATCACTGTAGCCAGTCACATCAGTTTTGGCAATGCCCGCCAGTGTTACAGAAATATCCATGGACATCAATGCCTGCCAGTTGCCATCAGCGTCATTGGTTTCATTGTAATAGGTCAGGTAGGCTGCATAGCGTTTGGCAAACAATATCAGGTCTGCATAATCACGCTCATCTACCCTTGCATTGGCAGGCAATAAGGCATTCATTACCCTTTGCAGCTGGCTGCTGCCGGAGCGGTTAATTGCGTTGGTATCAGTACAAATGGAGGCCATTATTTTTTCACTTGTGTTCCTTCGTTTTTATAAAAAGGATAAACAAAATTGTATCTTGAGTTGGTGCTTCTCACCACGTATTCTATTATCACCAGTATCACTCCTTCTGCATCCCGGCTGTCATCCAGTGTTATTTTTTTTGCATCAATCCGTGGTTCATAATACAAGATGGCTGTCTGTATCATGTCTTTGATGTAGGTTTTAAAAGTGGTGGTCATTGGTTCAAACACCATCTCATCCAGGTTGCAGCCGTACTTGTGCAGCATCACCCGTTCGCCCTGCCGGGTGCTCAGTAAAATCTCCAGGCTGTTTTGTATATCAGCTTCATCACTCAACATTTCTACCTGCCTTGTGGCTTTGCTGAATGTTGGGGGAAAGCCCCAGCCGGTTCCTAAGAATGATTTCATGGTGAATGGTCAATGGTGAATTGTCAATAACAAAAAATTAATGTTCAATAATCAATGCTCAATGTTCAATACTCAAGTTTAAATGCTCAATGCTTAGTTGAAGAACAACTTCATACTTATTCTTTGGAATCAGTAATCTCAGATCAGACATTTAACATCAGACATCTTACATCAGACGTTCTCTTCACCCCCCTATCATCACCGTAAAACATCCCAAAATAATTACTCCGCCGTGGGCTGTGCTGTCGCCCATACGGGCTGCAGGCATACCGCCAATGAGCACCGTTGACGAGCCAGCTACAATAGTATCCGGCGGACCTGCACAGGTACACATATCTCCGACTCTTGCAGCAGGCATGCCACCAATCAAAACAGTCGGTTCACCCGGCGGAAGTACCGGCCCGCCAACATGCGGCACCACACCTGTCACCATTGGACAAACATGCATATCTCCTGCTCTTGCTGCAAATGGCATATCAATTTATTTTTACTAATCCACCTTTAATTTCCGTCATTCCTGAGCCTTCCACTTTTGCGGATGGGGCTTTTATGGAAACGCTTCCGCTGCCGGCTTTTATCTCAGCCCCGCCTGCACTCACTGAAAAATTTGAAGACGGGCTGACGGTTACATTAACCGCTTCAATGGTGAGGTCAGCAGCTGCTTTTAGCGTTAAGGCGCTGGCACTTTCGATGGTAATACCGGCCTGCTCCATGGTGATAGAGTTTCCATTTTCATCTTCTATTTTCAACATTTTATCTTGTTCGCTTAATGTAATTTTATTGCCAGCGGGTGTTTCCAGTTTAAATGATTTTTCATCATCATTGAAAATCATTTTTAGCTGCTCCCGGCTTACATATCCCTTCTCATTATTTGCATTGGCCGCCGTAAGCGGTGCCGGCTTTGCAGCGCTGTTGAGCATACCCAATATTACAGGGTGAGAAGGATCGTTGTTTATGCAGCCAAGTATAACTTCATCACCAATTTCTGGCAAGAAAAAGCTGCCCCGGTTATTGCCTGCATCCAGCGTGGCAACCCTTGCCCAGATACCATCTTCGCTGTTGCTCACCACCGGCATTCTTACCTGCACCCGGTTGTCTCCGTCAGGGTCTTCAAGACTGGTAACAATACCAATCTGCAGACCCTGCAACGAAGGAATAAGCCCCTTTTGTGTAAGCGGATTTTTAACATCCAGCGTAGCTGCAAACCATTCTTCTTCCATACCAAAACTCACCTCTGTAGTCCACAAGCCATCAGTGCAATCATGCCGTATGGCAGCGACAATTGCTTTGCCCGTGAACCTTCCACCAATGCCGTTGAGGCTGATAAAATCTCCGGGTAGCACATCAATATTGCCCTGGTATTTTACAGTGCCTTTTATTTTTGCCAGCCTGGCTTTCATCAGTTTGGCATCGGCCCAGGCCTGCAGTTCTTCCTGGGTTATTTTACCCGAATGAATGAGTTTAAATTTTTCCAGACCAATGGTATCTGCCAGTGTTGTGTTGCTGATATTTCCACCTTCTTCCCAGGATGGTTCGGCTGCATCAATATCCAATAATTCCTGGTTGGTAAAATCCCAGGCCGATGCTTTTACTGCCTTTGGCTGAAGGCGTGTATCAATTGAACCACTGTAATCCAACATAGTGGCGCCGAACAATACTTCGAGTTTTGCATCTTCACCCAGTGCTGGTTTTTTAGTTGTAAACGTACCGTCGTTAACCAGGCAGATATAGCCCATACTGTCCATCCGGGAAACAATAAAATCCCAGTCGGTGGTATTAAATTGTACAAGATCTTTATGTTGTATTGAAGTTGATTCAATATCGGCTGTTATACCTTGGTAGTTACCAATCAGCTCTTCGGCTACATCACTGTCAGTTACATTGTTATAATGTTTGCTGTTTCGGCCAACAGTCATTTTTACAGCAGGGTCTTTGCACTCAATGGTCAACTCAGATGAGGACGAAGAAATCCGGTTTGAATGAGTGACAATAATGCCTTTAAAAGCTGTGCCTTCGGCTGAATGATAACCAAGGCTGATCTCAATTTCTTTACCGGGCAAAAAGAGTTCGCTATCACTTACAGGAAAGGTTTCCCGGGAGGGATCACCATCATAAATCTTAATACTGGCTGATGGTATTTTATTGATCTCTTTGTGTACAGTAATGTTGCCAATATGGTACTCTTGTGAAATAGCTTCACCATCTACTTTTATGGAAAAAGTTAACAGGTCTGGATTAGCCGGCGTTGGTATGGTTCTGGAAACAGCCATTCTTATTTATTTTTCTACCGGTGGAAAAAAGAGTTTGGTACCTGTTGCAATTTTTCTAAATCCTGTGAGCCCGTTTGCCCTTGCCACATTGATATAATATTTCTGATCCTGGTAAATACGGTCAA
Source organism: Ferruginibacter sp. (assembly GCA_965247025.1). Taxonomy (GTDB): domain Bacteria; phylum Bacteroidota; class Bacteroidia; order Chitinophagales; family Chitinophagaceae; genus Ferruginibacter. The sequence goes on from OZ252000.1 coordinate 1,274,534, forward strand.
CAACGAGATCGAAGCGGTCATCAGCTTTAAACAGCCTTTCATGAGTGATATCAGGTGACAATGAATTTTCTTTTGCCACCCGAAGATCTTCTTCAACGAAACCCTGAAAGTCAACTCTGGCTATTGCCCTGATTGGCGTGCCATCAGGCTTAAATAATTTATAGTTGATGTCCATTGAGGTCATATACCCCTTGAAATATAGTGTACCCCATTTTAACACCACAAAATTTGGCCGGTGGGTTTCACTTTGATAATAAAACATGAGATCTTTGAAAGTCTCAATCTGGCTGATGATATCGGCTGTTTGAGCAAATGGATTTATAATTCCTACCTGGAGTAAGGAAGGTTCTACAACCACACCAGAACTGTCAAATACAAAGTCAAAATGAATATCCTGCGCCGCAATATTATTAAAGACTAACCTCGGATGTGAAGTTCCCTGGCCGGTACTTTGCGTATGATTAATGCGATATTTAATGGAGTAAGATTCGGGATTGATGAGCACAGTAAAAGGTTCTCCTTTTTTATTGGAGAAGGCTTCATCTGTGTAGGCCTGTAACTGCATTTTATCCAGCTTACCAATCATTACCGTTCAGTTTTTTCTTTAAGCTTTTGCATTACTTCCTGCACACAATCTTTCACCAGTTCCTTTTTTAACCTGGAAATATCTGTTTGGGATATCTGCGCTGTTTGCTGTCTCGTAGTGTCTGAAACAACTGCTTTTATCAGCAACTCTTTTATTTCGATTGGCATAGATTTACTTTAAGGAATTTTACAAAAATGGTGTCTGTTATTTCTTCCACTTCTCATTTTAAAATAGAAAGAGCGGCAGTTAAATAACACTTAAATTGATACACTTGCACCGATGGATGCCGCACCGCTGAACAATGATTCCACACCAATGGGAGTGAAATAGTTATAGCTCAGCACCAGCGATTCAACCACTACTGAATTCTGCTCTGCATTAAAGTTTGACACCTGTATCTTCTTTGGCACGGCATTCACCACATACCATGATTGCAATGGCAAATGCTCCGGGCTAAGCAGTGAAATCAGCACATTGGTTGGCAGAAACAAAAAATCTTCAATAGCGTTTTTGCACCAGAGTGTAATTCCGGAGCCGATAAACAATCCACGTTTTAAAGTGATGTCTGTGTAACGGGCTCTTACCGGCAACTGGTGTGTAAACCGGTTTTGGCCGCCTTCTTTTACTGGCTCCATTTCCATCTCAACATCCAGCCCTGAAACTTCCTGGAAACGGAAATCCTGCGGTGTTTGCGGAAACAATTCAAACACAACCAAAAAGTGGAAGCCAACCGGTGGTGCAAACAAATCCATGCTTAGTCGTTTTGTATGGTGAGCCCTTCATGCGCCAGTTCAAGTGTTTCAATCGCTACTTCATTGCCATCGCCTTTTAAATCGGTAGATTGTACTTTTACGGGCCATGCATTTTTTATCTTCCAAACCACCACCGGCTCATGACTTTCGTTGAGCAACGAAATAGTAATATCACGGCGCTCAATGGTATTAAGTGCATGCGTATTCCACCAATTATAGTACTCATTGTCGTGGGCAAATGTGCCACGTTTGAGGGTAATGTTGCCGAACTTTTGCATGCCGGGCATTTTAATCTTTGAATACTCGGGGCTTGCGCCGTCACGGTATTCAATTACATCTGTACTTACTTCGAGACCCGTAACTTCTGTAAAACCAATCCTTGTACCGCCCCACTCTACACGAAAATGGAACTTAGGTATGGGATATGTTGCCATGATAATTTGATTTATGATTTGTGAATGGTGAGTTGTGAATGGTCAATGGTGAATGGTCGATTGTAAGGGTTCTTACCATGAACTATCAACCATCAACTAACACTAGCTTTCCTGCATTTTGTGCATGAACCGTAGTATAATAAATTCTGCAGGACGAACAGCTGCCATTCCGATTTCCACAATCAGGCGGCCTTCGAGAATATCAATAGCAGTCATGGTTTGCCCCAGACCAACTTTTACAAAAAAAGCATGCTCCGGCTTGGCTCCTGCTAAAGCTCCTTCTCTCCATAAAAGCGTAAGGTAATTTTCAATCATCGCCCTTAATCTTGTCCAGGTATTGGCATCGTTTGGTTCAAACACAAACTGAGCAGTTGCTTTCTTTACTGATTCTTCCACCATTATAAAAAAGCGGCGGACCGAAATATACCTCCATTCGTTGCTGTTGCCATCCAATGTTCTGCCGCCCCAAACTAAAATACCTTTACCAGAAAAAGCCCTGATGGCATTGACAGATTTACCGGAATTTGCATCGATGTTCATGGACTCCTGCTCCTGGTCTGTTACAATATCCGTAATGTCAAAAACTGAGTTGAGTGAAACATTGGCGGGTGCTTTCCATACACCCCGGGAGCCATCTACTGCAGCGTAAACACCAGCCATAGCCGGAGAAGGCGGCAGGGTAATAGTGAGTTTTTGTATTGCTGCAACAGATGCAAAATAAGTGGCTTTATCACCTGCCAGCAGTGTCGACAATGCTACCGGCCCTGCGGCAACACCCCCGTCTGTTGATATAGCAACATTAACTCCGGTATCTGCATACTGGTAACCATAAGTTGTTTTTAAGTAAGGATAATAAGCGGCTCCATAACTAAGGTTTGTATTCTTACCGAAGCCGGTAAGATGAGGAGTAATATTCCTGAAGAAGTTAATACTGGTGGTAGTTGTATCAGTATTCAGAATTCTTATAGCATCAATAATTGTAAATCTGTCCTGGAGTTTGGCGCACTGGTCAATAGCTTTGCCTACCAGGGCATAGTATTTACTTTCATCGTATTTGGTTGAATCATTCACATCAGCAGGGTTTGCAGGATCCTGCAGCAAAGCAGTGCCTTCCGGAAAAACGATTAGTGTTGGCTCATCATAAGCTTCAATAATATTTAACCCTGCTTCCAGTTCAGTATCAACAATACCGCCGCCTGTTACAGCGACAGATAAGATATAACAGGGACCACCACCATTGTCAAAATAAAGGCGCATGCTGTAATACATGTTGTGTTTACTTATGCTGCTGATGGAAGCCTTGCCAGAAACACCGGTAGTTATACCTCCGCTGGTTGTTTTATTGATGGCAACGGTGATGCCTGTCTCATTTTCTGCCTTCCCGAAGAACTGGATGTATTCCAGCAAAGAAAAAATCTTTGTAGGAATGTTGGTGAGAGAATTGCCTGCCGCATCAAGGGCTTTTTGGGTATACCCAATAAACACGGGTATGGCCGTAGATACCTGTGCTACCGATGGCGGAAATGATGGGATCTCATTGATATAAACCCCCGGAGTTTTAATGGCCGTTTCGTTGATCTGTGACATGAAATGAATGTTTAATTATGTGAAAAATACAAGCTCAAATATTACTTTTAAACAGAATTGAAAATGCCGGGCTTTTCAGTTGCTGATTTACCGGGCCGTCAAAAATTTCATAGCTGCTGCCAGATGCCCCCTGGCTGGCAATATCAATTACACCAAAACAACTTTTAGCAGGTTTTACGGCTGCCACTGTTTTTAAATCATCATTATTAACACCTGCTGCATGCATTGAAATAAAACCTCCAGTGCCGGCATTCACCTGGTTTGTAAACTGGTAAACGGTTGTTGCCCCTGCAGCCTGCACATCCGTTCTGGCTAAAAAATCCGGCGAAGCAAAAACCAAAAACCGAAACAATTTTGCGCCGCTTAATTTTAAGAACGGCACTATTGGTAACGGCGCTGGCGGAGCAAATAAAAGGGTGCGGATAAAACATATAACCGTATCATTTATAAACCTGAACCCCATATTATAATTTATAAGCAAGCGCTGGGTTGCTTCGTCTGGCTCAATACTGATAGCTTCCGCTATGCTGTTTTTATGAGCTGTTCCGTAACCGCTGTGCAACAGCCGCACGGTAAAAAGCTGCAGATATTTGGTATTAATATTGTCTTTTTCAACCACTGCCATTTGTACTTATTTTAAACCGTAGGTTGCATCAATTTCTTTAACCAGCGGGCCACTTAATTCTGTAACACTGTCTATAGTAACCATCCTTACCAAATAGGCAACTGAAGGATGATATTTTCCACCCAGCATTGACCAGAGTTGTTGCAATTGTTCCAGGTTGAGGCTTATCATTTCCAGTATTAATTTTTCGATACCATTATCAAGCCCGGGTGTGTTGGTATGATCGAATACATACTTACGTTGAAAGAATTCAATTACCCGCTGTATGTTCTGCAATGCAATCTGGTAGCCATTATCAAGCTTTACTGATGTGAACAGTAATGTAAGATTCAGGTGAATGGCGGGGTTCTTCATATTTATTCCGGTACCAACCCTCACATAATTTAACGGATCCCTGGACAGCCGGTTTTCCTGGATATTTATGAGTGAAATAATGATGTCTTTTTCTGATCCATGAGAATTTGTGGCAAGTATTTCACCAATGTTTCCCACTTCAGCAGACACTGTATTATTTAAATCAGTCTGTATAGCGTGAATAGCAGGAAATATCATAAATCAATGCTTTTAAAAAGATACTGTGCAACCGTAGTTTAGGGATGCCAAAAATTACAGATTAAATCAGGTTAGGCAAAGGAGAACACCTTTTTTCTATGCGATAGAAAGATGTTGTTTTTATGATAGGTTAAACATAAAACTTTAACTGCTTTAATGGGCAATAATAACGTGAACAGTATTTTTTTCTACGTGAACATGCATTGTTATAATCCGGACACTTAGGACTATCACTTGCCAATATTCGCAAAATAGGATTGTGAGAGAGCACGTTTTAATTTTACCAGTATTTTAAAATCGAACTCAAATGTTTGCTCTTTACAATTTCCTCCGGAAAGGCGTGCAATGTTAACCGCACAAAACCGTCCGATCCGGGTGAACTGGTCCTTGGGGAGTTGCAACAAAAAATCTTTCAACGTATTGTTTCGCACTGCTTTTTTTACCTGCCCATTAATGGCCAGGTGTACTTTTACCAAATGGTCGCAACTTTCTATCATTATAATATCATCCGGCCTTGCATAAACGTATTCGCCATTTTTAACAAACAGCCGGAAAAGGTTCGTCTTATTTTCCGGTTCAACCGTGGCGGGGATTGGTAAATTTTTATCCTGGTGAATAAAACTGGTGAAACTATTTTTCACCATCGCTTTGCCGGGTAAAGGCTTACCAGGTGGGGAAAACGGGATTGATAAAAACTGTATGGTTGGCAGGTCCGGATGCTTTTCTGTTAGTCGAAATGGTACATTTGAGTGCAACAAATTATCTCCAATAAATATAGAGTTATTGTTACCATTATTTGTGGGGAGTTGCCCGGTGGTTTCTTTCATAAAATGGTTTTAGCAGATTAATAATACGGATTGTGACAAGTCTGCTCTTTCAATCACAAGCTGTCATCATTTGTATGTATAAGAATTAAACAATGATTTACCGTGATAACAAATTGCAGGTATGCATGCCTTATTTTTAATCCAATTTTAAATGGTTTTAAAAAAATACTAAACTGGTTATGGCATATACCTCGGGCTGCAATCATTCAGATTGCATTATTATCTGTTATTTGCTACGGCGGTAAGGCACCGCTTTACCGCTTATTTTTGTTGTGGAGAGGCTTGGGGGTTGTTAAAAGAATATTTGATTTTAAGAACGGTAAAGTTTAGAAAAGAAAACTATATTGTCAATACCCTTTTCAAGGGATTAACAAAAAAAAGCCGTAAGAATCAGGCAATTATAAACAAGAGGGAAAAAATAACATTAGAGGGAAAAAAAGAGAAAATGATGGAAGATAACTTTACTTGTCTGTCTTCCCATCAACCACAATCACAATTTCTCCTTTTACGGGTTTGGCAGCAAAATGATCATGTACTTCCTGAAGGGTTCCCCGTTTATTTTCTTCAAATTTTTTGGTGAGTTCACGGCTTACGCAACACAAACGGTCTGAACCAAAGTACTCAATAAAATCATGCATAGTTTTTACCAACCGCATTGGGCTTTCATAAAATACCATTGTGCGCTCTTCGGCGGCCATTCGTTTCATAAAAGTTTGTCTGCCTTTTTTTAGGGGGAGAAATCCTTCAAAACAAAAGCTGGTGATTGGCAAGCCGCTGTTTACGAGTGCCGGCACAAAAGCAGTGGCACCGGGAAGGCACTCAACTCTAACATCGCATTTTACACATTCTCTCACCAATAAAAAAGCAGGATCACTTATACCCGGCGTGCCTGCGTCTGTAAGGAGTGCCATTGTTTTACCGCCCTGGAGTTGCTCTGCCAGGTGTTGCACAATCTTGTGTTCGTTGTGCTGATGATATGGTGTAATTGGTTTGTGAATATTATAATGCTGCAGGAGCACGGAAGAAGTACGGGTGTCTTCTGCTAAAATAAGATCAACAGTCTTCAAAACATCAACGGCCCTGAAAGTAAAATCGGCAAGGTTGCCTATTGGAGTTGGAATAATGTAGAGCATTACTTAGCTAATTAGCCAATTAGCTGATTAGCTAATTAATTGTGATTTCGTACATTTCCATTACCTGGTTAGCCAACAATTTTTTAGTGGCATCTTCAGCTATTTGCTTTGCCTGTTCTGGTGTTGCAGCCTCTACCTGCAATGTAATATGCTTACCTACTCTTACATCTTCAATAGCACTTATACCCAGGTTTTGTAATCCTCCAAGTACGGCTTTTCCCTGCGGATCCAGCAGTTCTTTTAAAGGCATCACTTTTACTTGTGCTGTATAGTTCATGTAGTTTTTTTGTTATTGAAGGCCAAAGATAAAATAATGTAAGCAATGAATATAACCGGCACAGCCAGCCATTTTAAAATGAGCGCTGAAAGCAGGCCGATAACTACTAAAATTATTTTAGGCAGATTATTCTTTAATGATTTGTCTTTAAATTTCATGGCGATCAATGGAAGGTTGCTGATCATGAGCAAGCTCACAACAATAATAACCGTATATAAAACCCATTTATTTACAAGCCACTCATTAATGTTTATCAGGCTGCCGCCATAATGAAGTATTAAGGGGAAAGAGGCAATGAGCAAACCAGCGGCCGGGGTAGGTACTCCTTTAAATCCAAAGTATTGAGTAGTATCCAGGTTAAATTTTGCAAGGCGGTAGGCAGCAGCGCAACTAAATATAAAAGCAGGTAATAACCAGCCCATGGAAGTATCCAGTCCATTCTCTTCCTTTATAAAACTTAGCCTTAACAACTGGTATAAAATAACGCCGGGTGCAACACCAAAGCTTACTGTGTCTGCAAGCGAATCCAGTTGTTTGCCCATTTCTGTACAAACCTTAAAAAACCTCGCCACAAAACCATCCAGGAAATCTACCAGCGCCGCCAAAAATAAAAATAAAGCTCCTGTTGCTATATTTTCAGGTACGTTAAAACTGCTGGTAAATTCATCGTTTGTATATATATGAATGCTTTGCGTTTGCAATATAAAAACGATTGCAATACAGCCGCAAAAGAGGTTCAATAATGTAAAAAGGTTTGGAATTTGCTTCATAAAATGACAACTGACGACTGACGGCTTTTTGAGTTAGATTTTATTTTTATTCAATGCTTTTTTAAATGCTTGAATTTTGTTTTGATAACTAATATATTTAATTCGTTGTACAATTCATCGAACTGAGATTGATTAATGTAATTTCTTTTGATTGCCAGGTATAAACAAATTACAACTTCAAGAGCTGATCGTTGAGAATATTCTAAAAACTTCGCCTGTTCCGGATCTAACTGACCGGTGGAACCTTCTGCAATATTAAGTATATAGAATCTGCTGCACGTTTAATTTGGGATGTTAGTGAAAAAATCTCTTCTTTTAGAAATGACCGGGTTAATTACATGGGCTTTACCAGCCATATCAACAGCCATTTTCCAAACTTCCAGATTTTCAAATTTGAACGCCATAAAATTACTATCAGATCTAATATTTTACCTGTAATTATAAACATTTTTCCTTCCAAAAAAAGTATACGTTTTACTTTTTTAGTGCGATTCTACCTCTAATACCGATTATATTATTCCTTCTATAATAATGCTATCGATTGTAAACAGTCAGTGCTTTTTTTGATGCGGTCTGTTGCCTGTTGTCAGCCGTCTGCTTACCTCTTCATCAATGTTTCTATTTCTTCTGCGGTAATCGGAATATTCTTCATCAAATCTATGTTCCCATTTTTAGTGACCCAGAAATTATTTTCAATCCTGACTCCCATCTTTTCCTCTTCAATATAAATACCGGGTTCAATTGTAAAAACCATTCCCGGTTTTATTGGTTCAGTTCTGGAACCAAGATCATGCACATCGAGCCCAAGGTGATGAGAAATGCCGTGGTAAAGGTATTTTCTATACGCCCTGTTGGCCTGATCTTCATTCTTCACATCAGCCTTGGAAAGCAGCCCAATCTTTTGAAATGCTTTGGTAGCTTCCTCTCCTACTTTATCGGTGTAGTCGGTTATAGAGATACCTGGTTTTAAAATAGATACAGCAAATTTGTGAAGATTAAGACAACAATTATATACCTCTTTCTGGCGCTTACTAAACTTGCCATTTACAGGAATTGTACGGGTAAGATCAGCAGCATAGTTTCCATACAGGGCTCCAAAATCCATCAGGATCATTTCACCATCAAGACAAGACTGGTTGTTTTCTATATAGTGCAATGTTCTGGCCCTGTCGCCACTGGCAATAATAGAATTGTAAGCTGTGCCTGAAGCCCGCTGGTTTAAAAAGGAATGAAAAATTTCAGCCTCGATTTCGTATTCCTTTACACCCGGCTTAATAAATTTCAACAACCTTCTAAAAGTTACATCGGTTATGTCAATCGCTTTCTGAATCACTTCAACTTCTTCAGCACTTTTAATGGCACGCAGATCTTTTAAAACCCTGGCGCTTCTTTTATAATTATGCAACGGGTACCGCTGCTGAATGCTTTCTATATACCTGTAATCTCTTGCAGGAACAGGATTGGCTTTCCTGTCGTTTTCATTTGTGTTGAGGTAAATATTGTCTGCAAGGTGAATCCATGGTTGAAGTACTCCATCAAGTACATCCAGCCAAATTATTGTTTTAATACCGGAGATTGAAGTTGCTTCAGCTGCTCTGAGCCTGTGACCATCCCATTTTTCTTTTAGTTCATTCGGTCTTACTAAGACCAGCACTTCCCTGTATTTTTCATCCGGATTGCCGGGGAATAAAACAAGCATAGTGTCTTCCTGTTCGATACCGGTAAGCCAAAAAAGATCCGAATTTTGTTTAAAACAATGCAGGGCGTCGCCATTGGCAGGCATTTCATCATTGCTGTTGAATATCGCAATGGAATTTTTATCCATTTGCTGAATAAAACGTTCTCTGTTTTGTATGAAGATTGCCGGATTTAATGGCAGGTATTTCATTGGAATTATTTTATTGATTGCAATATACTGTTTATAGATTCATTTTTATTGTATGTACAGTTAAGACAAAATTTGTTACAAAGAAAATCCCCGGGGAAACCGGGGATTTTCTTTGTAATTTTTATGTTTTAGTAGCCAAGAATTTTAAGCATGCTTTGGGCACTTTGTTCTTTAGCATAAACCCAGTCAACCAACTTGCCATTTTTATCGTGCCCGATAACGATGTGTTTGGGCGAAGGGATAAGGCAATGTTTAATGCCGCCGTATCCGCTAATTTGATCCTGGTAAGCTCCGGTATGAAAAAAGCCCAGGTACAGCGTTTCACCACCTGCTTTTAATTTTGGCAAAAACACTTCGTTAATGTGTTCCTCTGAGTCATAATAATCATGACTGTCGCAGGTTATACCACCAAGGGTTACCCGCTGGTATTCATCTTTCCACTTATTAATTGGCAACATTAAAAACTTTTCTCCAATACCCCAGGTGTCTGGCAAAGTTGTTATAAAGGATGAGTCAATCATGTACCATATTTCACGGTCATTTTGCATTTTTTCTCCAATCACACTGTAAATATGAGCCATGCTCTCACCCACTGTGTAGCTACCAAACTCTGTGAAAATATTTGGCATTGGCACTTTACTTCGCACACAGGCCACTTTAATATTTCTTACAATTTCATTTATCATGAACTGGTAATCGTATTCAAAACCCAGGGAGTGTTTGATAGGAAAGCCACCGCCGATATTAATTGAATCCAGCTCTGGGCAAATCTTCTTCAGCTGGCAATACAAGTTGATTACTTTGTTAAGCTCACTCCAGTAATAGATATCATCCTTTATTCCCTTATTCAAAAAGATATGGAGCATTTTTAATTGAAACTTATGTTCAAAACCTTCAATTTCATCAACATAAAATTCAAGAATATCTTTCGCCCTCATGCCAAGCCTTGAGGTATAAAAAGGAAAGTTGGGTTCCTCTTCAGCGGCCACCCTGATACCTACTTTAAAAGGGACTTTTACATTTTTGTAAGCCTTCAATTCTTCCTTATTATCCAAAATAGGAATTACGTTTTTAAAGCCTGTATTAAGTAACCTGGCAATGCGGTTGGTATAAGGCTTTTGCTTGTAGCCGTTACAAATTATGAATGTGTCTTTATTTATTTTACGCCGGGAGTAGAGTTTGTTTACAATGTCGATATCGTAGGCGTAGGATGTTTCCAGGTGAATATTATGTTTAAGCGCTTCTTCCACAATAAAAGAAAAGTGAGAGCTTTTCGTACAATAGCAATAGTTGTATTTGCCCTCATACTTGTGCTTTTTAAATGCATTCTCAAACATCTTTTTTGCCTTGTCAATCTGCATCCCAATTTTAGGCAAATAGGTAAGCTTCAGCGGTGTTCCATATTTATCGATCAGTGCCTTCAGATCCTGACCATTGTATTGCAAATACGAATTTTCTACCTTGAAATCTGGCTGAGGAAAGTTGAAAGTTTGGTTAACCAGATCTGCATAGGTGTTATTCATGTTTGTCATGTAGTGGAATGGGTTTTAAAAATATTTGCAAATGTAATTGAATGATAAATGCTGCTTTATTATTTTTTTAAATGTAAAAGCCGGTTGTGAACATGTCACAACCGGCTTGAAATTTTTATACGGTATACATTACTTAACCTGTGCAACCAGGCTTTTGAAACTCTCTGGCTCATTCATTGCCAAGTCAGCCAAAACCTTGCGGTTAATGTCAATATTTTTTACAGCCAACTTATGTATAAATTCACTGTAGGTAAGTCCTTCTTCTCTAACAGCTGCATTAATACGGGCAATCCATAAGGTGCGGTATTCTCTCTTTTTAAGTTTGCGGCCAACGTAAGCATACGTTAAACCTTTTTCCATTACGTTTTTGGCAACGGTATAAACATTTTTACGTTTACCGTAATAACCTTTAGCTGCTTTTAATACCCTTTTCCGTCTGGCCCTTGATGCTACTGCATTTTTTGAACGTGGCATATCTTAATTTTTTTGAAATGTTGAATGTTGATGAATCTTTAAACGGGTTTGATAACTAACCCTTCAGGCGCAATAAACGCAATACAAAACGGGTTTGTGTTTTATCAACAACACCGTCAATACGCATGCTACGCTTACGTTTTTTAGATTTTTTTGTTAAGATGTGGCGTTTAAAAGGTTTCTGGTAGGTAACTAAACCAGTTCCGGTAACTTTAAAGCGCTTTTTTGCGCTTGAGTTGGTTTTTACTTTTGGCATTATATAACTTATGATAGTTACTCCCTGCTGGCGCCCCGGTACTGACCAGGAACTTGTTGAGCCTTGTGGGAAATGTGTGAAAAAGAATTTTACTTTTTCGGTCGGCGAAGGTAAGGGTAAATTTTGAAAAATGACTCTGTGGCTTACAGTATTCTCTAAAATATTATCGGGCAGGTGAAGCAAAATAAAAGGGAACCTTTCAATTCCCTTTTGTTTCAAAATTATTTTTCTGCGTTTTTTGGCTTTTTCTGACTCTTAGGCGCAAACATTACAAGCATCCTTTTACCTTCCATTTTAGGCATGCCTTCCAATGCACCAACGTCTTTTAACCTGTCAGCAAATTTTAATAACAACAATTCGCCTCTTTCTTTAAACATGATGGCACGGCCTTTAAACTGCACGTGGGCTTTTACCTTGTCGCCTTCTTTCAAAAACTTTTCGGCATGTTTCACTTTAAACTCAAAATCATGATCATCTGTATTGGGCGTAAAACGAACTTCCTTAACCTCACTGGTTTTGGACTTCGCCTTCATTTCTTTCTTTTTCTTTTTCTCGTCGTAAAGAAACTTATTGTAGTCGATAATTTTACAAACAGGCGGATTGGCTCCGGGAGAAATCTCAACTAAATCAAGCTGTTGATCCTGCGCCATTTTTGCTGCATCTGCTGTAGGATAAATGCCTGGTTCTACGTTATCGCCAACCAATCTTACCTCAGGAACCCTGATCATATGGTTGGTGCGATGTTCCTGTTGCTGCTCTTTTTTAAAGCGGGGGTTGAATGCGCCACGGGGTGGCCGGGGTGGAAATGCCATACTTATCTTGCCTTGAAATCTGCAACCGGCTTTTTGCAAATTTTACAGGCGGTTTTTATTTTAATTTTAATTGTATGCCGGAAAAATTATAATTTAATAATTGCTACTGCGATTCCTACAATCGCAATAGTTGTAGTAACAATTGTGATGATAGTTGTTGTAAATCTTTTTTCTATTTCAGCTTGTACCTTATATAACTCCTGCCTTCCAAGGCCAATTTCATTTAATACCTTGTGAATATCATCTTTAGTTGCCAGTTGACTTTTCTCCTTTTCAAACTTATTATCAATGATAGTTTCTATCTCCTCAACAACAACCTTTGCATCAGCATCGCTTTTAAAATGCCGGTGTAAAATTTCATAAATTCTTAAAGACTGCGTTGCCGTCATTATGTAAATATAGTTTTTTATTCAATCGCCCTTTTACTTTTTACCTCTTCATTTACCAAATTGATGAACTCGTCAATTGTCTTTACACCAATATCTCCTTTACCCTGGCGGCGAACTGCAACTTTGTTTTCATTCATCTCTTTTTCGCCAATTACCAGCATCAATGGAATTTTATTGAGCTCGGTATCACGGATTTTTTTACCGATTTTTTCATTTCGGTCATCTATTTCTGAACGAATATCGGCGTCTTTTAATTGTTGCTGAACTGTTTCACAGTAAGGTAAAAACTTATCACTGATTGGCAATAATTTTACTTGTACCGGTGCCAGCCACAAAGGAAATTTACCAGCACAATGTTCGATAAGTACTGCAATAAAGCGCTCCATACTTCCAAACGGCGCCCTGTGAATCATTACGGGACGATGTTTTGCATTGTCTTCGCCAATATAAGTAAGATCGAATCTTTCGGGCAAATTATAATCAACCTGGATGGTGCCCAACTGCCATTTACGTCCAATTGCATCCCGAACCATGAAATCAAGTTTTGGGCCATAAAAGGCAGCCTCTCCATATTCTACCACGGTGCTTAAACCCTTCTCTGCTGCCGCTTCTATAATAGCTTGTTCTGCCAGTTCCCAGTTTTCATCAGACCCAATATATTTAGCCCGGTCTGTTTTATCTCTTAAAGAAACTTGTGCTGTAAAGTCAGTAAAACTCAGTGAATTAAATACATACAACACTAAATCAATCACTTTCTTAAATTCATCTTTCACCTGGCCCGGCATACAAAACAAGTGAGCATCATCTTGAGTAAAGCCCCGAACCCTGGTTAGTCCATGCAACTCTCCATGCTGCTCATACCTGTATACAGTGCCAAATTCAGCCAAACGAAGTGGCAGATCTTTATAGCTCCTTGGTGATGTTTTATAAATTTCGCAGTGGTGAGGACAGTTCATCGGCTTCAGAAAAAACTCCTCTCCTTCCTGTGGCGTTTTTATTGGTTGAAAACTATCCTTGCCATACTTTTCGTAGTGGCCGGATGTTACATACAAATTCTTATGGCCAATATGAGGAGTGATCACCGGCAGATAGCCAGTATCCATCTGTGCCTTTTGTAAAAATTGCTGCAACCTTTCTCTCAGCATCGCTCCTTTTGGCAACCATAACGGCAAGCCCATTCCAACTTTTTCAGAAAATGCAAATAACTCTAACTCTTTGCCGAGTTTGCGGTGATCCCTTTTTTTGGCTTCCTCCAGCAATACTAAATATTCATCCAGTTCTTTTTGCGCCGGAAAGGTTACTCCATAAATACGGGTAAGCATTTTATTCTTCTCGTCATTCAACCAGTATGCTCCTGCGATATTGGTGAGTTTGATTGCCTTGATAAATCCTGTGTTGGGAATGTGCGGCCCACGGCACAAATCTGTAAATCCTCCCTGGGTATAAAATGTAATCTCTCCATCATTCAGCCTGTCGATAATTTCAAGTTTATACTGGTCACCTTTTTCAGTAAAGTATTTTACAGCATCAGCTTTTGCAACATCCTTTCTTTCAAAGTTTGAGTTATTCTTAGCCAGCTCAGCCATCTTTTTCTCCAGCTTTACCAAATCTTCTTCACCAAGCGTTTGTCCTCCTAAATCAACATCGTAGTAAAAACCTTTTTCACCCGGAGGGCCATAACCAAACTTTACACCGGGGTAATAAAACTCTAATGCTTCTGCCATTAAATGGGCAGATGAATGCCAGAAAGTAGTTTTACCATCCGTATCGTTCCAGGTTAATAACTGCAGAGAAGCATCGCTGTTAATGGGCCTTGATGCATCCCAAACAACACCATTTACTTTTGCGGCCAACACTTTTCTTGCCAGTCCTTCGCTGATAGATTTGGCAATATCCATTGCTGAAACACCCGCCTCATACTCTCTGACTGCGCCATCCGGTAAAGTTATTTTTATCATTTTAGTTGCGCTAATGCTTTATTTTTGAACGGCAAATTTAACGAAGTATTAGCGACGGAAAAATTAATCGGCAATAACTTTGCGATTCATTTGTTTTACTGCATCTCACCAACAACAATTGAAAAAGTGAACATGAAAAAAACCTTTACATTTCTTCTCTTAGTTTTTGCTTCCGCCGTATCCTTTTCACAAAAAATAAACGGGCAGTGGCGTGGCTATTTTGACAGCAAGGGCGACATTGTTCTAAATGCAAGTAACAGTACAGAATATGTGCTGGAACTGGAAATAAATAACACTGACGTAACCGGCTTTTCATATTCCTATTTTCAAAACAGGCGGTATTATGTAATATGCAAACTAGCAGGCACCTATAATAAAGACAATAAAAGCATTAAGGTAACTGAAACTGAACGCACTAAGGGAAACACGCCTCCCGATTTTTCCGACTGTCTTCAAACACACATTTTAAGTTACAAAAAAGAAGGAAAAGATGAAGAGCTTGTTGGCAGATGGGAAACTGCACCCGGCCAGCGGGCTTCTTGTGGTGTTGGTACAACTGTGCTTACAAGGCGCACTTTAAGTAAAGATCTGTCTTCATTTAATGCTGCTGTAAAAAAACAACCTGAAGCTATACCAGGGAGCCCTAAAAAATTGCCGGTGCACGATAAAAAAAATGAACTGGCACCTGTTACAAAGAATACTACCAAGCAAGCTCCTGTAAAAAAGTTAATCCCTTCTGCTCCGGAGAAAACTACCGTAGCAAAAAATACCCCGGTAAAAAAGACAATTCCACCTGTAAAACAGACGGCGCCCACACAGGCCAAAGTTTTGCCCCCGGTTAAGACAGACCCATTAATGAAGGAGGTAGACAAGGAGAATAAACCTTCAATTAATAAAATTGAAAATTCAACTATAAGACCTGACGTGGGCTATGAAAAAAGGAAAACTGATCTGCTGAAATCTATTGAAATTGAGCACGAGACCTTTACCGTTACTTTTTATGATAATGGCGAAGTTGATGGTGACAGCGTATCTGTATTTTACAACAGCAGGCTTTTGCTGGCGCATCAACGACTTACAGAGAAACCACTTTCGATTACATTGGATGCCAACAGCGGGAGAGCAGTTAATGAACTTACCATGTATGCTGAAAATCTCGGCGAGATCCCTCCTAACACTGCTCTTATGGTTGTAATGGACGGGGAAAAAAGATATGAAGTAAGAATTTCATCCGATCTTAAAAACAGTGGAACAATCCACTTCATTCATCCCCCAAAAACACAATAATTTTTTTCCGGCTTCGTTTACATGGGTAAATTATTACTCTGTGGAAAAAAATATACTTGTTTATTTTCTTGTTGGATTTTTTCTAACAGCTTTACTGAGTTGTACTAAACCGGGAATCAAACAGTCGGTTACGCTTGATAAAGCTTCAGGCGACTGGATTATTAATTCCATAAGACTAAAAGTTTACAATGGAAGTACACTTATAAAAGACAGCCTTGTTCCATGGAAGCCTGTTAAAAAGAACTTTGTAAATTTTGATGGTATTTCTAAAGTGGATTATTGCTATAATTCAGCATCTACAAAAACGGGTGAATACAAACTGATGGGGGCAGATTCAATACACCTGACTTTAATAGGTGACATAAGGGATTGGAAAATCCTGTTGCTTACTACCACCAACTTTAATATTGAAACAACTTCTAATAATAATACCTCATTTCCCGGCTCTACGGTAATAACCTACCAGGGTTTTATCCGGTAACCGGTCCTTAACCCTTACACTATTTAAACTACAATTTCACCCCGGATGTCTTCCGGGGTGTGTTGTGTTTATACCATAAAAGTCATCCGGCGTTTTAGATTAAGCAACACCAAGCCGCTTTCTTAAAATTTAAAATTGAGTGTTACAGCAGGGATGATGGGAAACAAGCTTACCTGTTTACCCTGCACTCTTAAACTGCCATCGTATGGGCTGCCTGTTTGATCGAAGTAAATAAAATATGGATTTAAGCGGCTGTATAAATTATAGATACTGAACACCCATTCTATTTTATGCTTGCGCTTTTCATTCTTTTTTGGGGAGTTAATAGCTGCAACATCCATGCGGTGATAAGATGGCAGCCGGTACTCATTGATGCGGCTGTACTCCTGCGTAAGTATTCCGTTTACAATATAAAAGCGCTGGGGAAGCGTTGCTGCATTGCCGCTGCCATATACAAAAGTGGCAGATAATTTCCAGCGTTTGTTAAGCTGGTACAATGCGACAACGCTAAGGTCATTCCGCCGGTCAAACTTAGCTGGATACTTTTCTCCAAAATTAAGACCCGGAAATTTTCTCCATGTCCAGCTAAGGGTATAGCCGATCCAACCTGTAAGTTTGCCCCTTGTTTTATTTACAAAAAATTCAGCGCCATAACTCCATCCTTTTCCAAAAGTGAAATAGTTTTCGGTGTCCTCCAGGGTGTTAGGAGTATAACCTTCGCTGTATTCAATTTGGTTCTGCATGTTTTTGTAGTAAACCTCTACAGAGGTTTCCAGCATATTATTTTTAAAGTTTTTGAAGATGCCGGCTGCATACAACCAGCTAATCTGCGGCTTAACTCTATAGGTACTTGAAACCCACAGATCTGTAGGTAAAGTGGTTCCGGCATTACTCACCAAATGAATGTATTGCAGGTTCCGGGATACTGAGGCCTTGAATGACGTAGCATCATTAATTGCATAACGCATGGTTAACCTTGGCTCCAGCCCACCGTAGGTTTTAATAGGCTGGCCGCCCTTATAAACCGTGCTGTCTGTCCTGTTTAAGTTTGCATCTGTTTGATAAATGGTGTACGGTCCAATCTGCTGAAAAAAACTGTACCGGAGGCCGGCGTTCATCTTAAATTTATCGTTGATCTCCCAATCATCCTGAACATACAATGCAGCTTCGTGGGCATATTTAACGCCAGGGTTTTGCGGCTTAAACACCACTGAATCCTGGCCGCCACTTACAACATTGGGACTGAATTTATGATAAGTGTACAAACCTCCAAACTTTACTTTGTGCCCGGTAAACGGGTACAAATCAAAATCCTGCTTTAAAGAAATATCACGTATGCCCGATGCCAGTTTAACAGCGAAATTACTTTGAGCTGCATTAAAGGTGAAGTTGTAATTATTGAATACAGCAGTAGTATTACCAAAAAGCCGCTTGTTAAAAACATGATTGTAACGTACTGTTCCTGTAGAATTGCCCCACGGGATATTTACATCAAGACTCCGCTGGGTATTTACAAAATCAAAAACATCCCGGCCAAAATACCCGCTGATGTATAACCTGTCTTTTTCAGAAAATTTGTAGTTGAACTTGGCATTTACATCATAGAAATAATAACCTGAACCGTAGAACTGGCTCGTCTTTTTTATGAAAGGTTTTGTGAGAGCATCAATATAGGTACGTCTTCCGGAGATAATAAAAGAAGACTTGTTTTTTTTAACCGGGCCTTGTATGGACAACCTTGATGCGATGGCTCCGATGCCGCCTTCTACCTGGAATTTTTTATCGTTCCCTTCCTTCATTGAAATGTCCAGCACACTGGAAAGCCTTCCGCCATATTGTGCCGGCATCCCCCCTTTTATCAGCGATACATTTTTAATGGCATCTGAATTAAATATTGAGAAGAACCCAAACAGGTGGCCGGTGTTATAAACAATCGCATCATCTAATAAAATAAGATTTTGATCTGCACCGCCGCCTCTTACATAAATACCGGCACTCCCTTCTCCGGCATTACGCACACCCGGCAACAGCTGAATCGTTTTTATAAGGTCTACTTCGCCCAGGAAAGCAGGCACAGCTTTTATCTGCTCAATTGGTAAAACAAACTTGCCCATCTGGGCATTCTTTACATTCACATCTCTTTTTTGAGATGTTATAATCACTTCCTGCAAAGCATCTTTTGTTACGAGGTCAAAATTATGCAGCTCATCTTTTGAAAGTTTAAGGGAGGCCTCCATCGGCTGGTAGCCGGCGTAAGTACAAACCAGCACATAATCGCCTTCATCGAGCGATAGCGAGTAAAAACCAAACTGGTTGGTACTAATGCCTTTTGTTTGCCCTTTTACAGCAATTGTAGCACCAATAAGCGTTTCACCGTTCTGAACATCTTTTGCATAACCGCTTACAGTAACCCTGCGTTGTGTAAATGCAATGAGCGGAACAAGCACCAATACGGTAAGGATAAATTTTTTAAGCATTTAATTTGGGGGAGATAACCACTTAAAAATTATGCAGTATCTATTAAGTATGCAGTAAAAAGGTTGTTATTTGATAGTGTCTTTTATCTCTCCGCAATGCAACATCGCACTTTTAAATTCAGGATGATTTTTACCAAGATAAGGGTTAAAAACTTCTTCCGTATTGCTTATCCAGTTGGCTTCTTTGTCTTCACCAAAAGCCATCGGACAGTTTTGCCAGTACAATTTTTTGCCCTGGTAATGTATTGTTTTCAGCAGCGGATACATGTTTTCACTCACCGATTTAAAATCTTGCCGCATTTCCGTTAGTGAAGTCTGTTTGCCCAAACTTTCGGCGCTGGACTTAACATCGGTTAAAAATGTATTGGCGCTTTCATAAATGCCACTGGTATCTTTTTTCAATTCATCTACATTCACCTTGCTGATATTCGCCAACAATGCATCACCTGCCTGCTTTGCTTTAATGCTGTCGCCGTCTACAAAAGCATCATGAAGTATAAAATAAGATTGCATCAACGAATCGATACTTGTATTAAAAACTGCGGAATGTGAATTAACTGTAAGTGCCTGCTGCCGGGGTTCTTGCGGAACACTCTTATTGCTGCTTTTGAAATTAAACCAGTAAATTGAAAATATTACAGCAACTGCAACAACAATAAATATTGCTTTCTTCATGTAAGGTTAATTTTCGTCAAAGCTACGTGATAACATCAAAATTGGGGAATAGTTTGCCGTTTCAATTACTTTTGCGGCAAAATCATACAGACAACTAAATACCCTTCATAAATTTTATGCTTTTAGGATTACAAAATGTGACGTTTGAGTTTGGCGCAAGAACCATTGTAGAAGATGCAACCTGGCATATTCAGCCAAATGAAAGAATTGGGCTTATCGGGTACAACGGTACCGGCAAATCAACCTTGCTGAAAGTGCTTACACGCCAGTATTTGCCGAATGGCGGTACGGTTGAGCAAGGCCGGGAAACTACCATTGGCTTTCTTCACCAGGACCTGCTGAGCTTTGACACCGAAGACTCCATTTTGGAAGTTGCCATGGGAGCTTTTGAAAGAGTGAAACAACTGGAAAAAGAAATTGAAGAAATTGGCCTTCAGCTGGAAGCAACAGGCGATGAAAAACTGGCACATGATTATGCTGATAAACTGCATGAACTGGAAGTTTTAGGTGGCTATGATATTCACCACAAAACCGAAGAAATTTTACAGGGCCTTGGTTTCACCAATGAGAGTTTGCAAAAGCCTTACAAACTTTTCAGCGGGGGCTGGAGAATGAGGGTGCTATTGGCAAAAATGATTTTAATGCATCCGGATGTGTTGCTGCTGGATGAACCTACGAATCACCTTGATCTGCCGAGTATTGAATGGCTGGAAAAATATTTGAAGAGTTATTCCGGTGCAGTCGTAATGGTTAGTCACGACCGGTATTTTTTAGACAGGATGGTTACCAAAGTGGTGGAACTCTACCAGCAAAAATTGCATTTCTATACCGGTAATTATACTTACTATGAACAGGAAAAAGCACTAAGGGTAGATATACAACAGAAGGCTTATGAAAACCAGCAGGATTATATTCGCCAGAACGAGCGTTTTGTTGAACGCTTTAAAGCCAAAGCCAGCAAGGCTGCCGCAGCACAAAGTATTGTGAAGCGCCTTGAAAAACTGGACAGGATTGAAAATGTGGAAATTGAAAGGCCGAATATGCGGATCAATTTTGCAATTGATAAACAGCCAGGTCGTGTAATTTGTACGCTGAAGAACGTTACCAAACGTTTTGGTGATTTGACAATCATGGAAAACACCGGAGCAGAAATTGACCGTGGCGATAAGATTGCTTTGATTGGTGCCAACGGTAAGGGAAAATCTACTTTACTAAGAGTGATTGTAGGTTCTGAAGAAATTACCGGTGAAAGGGTTTGGGGGCATAATGTAGATGAAAGTTTTTATGCCCAGCATCAGTTGGAAGCACTAAACATGAACAACAATGTGCTGGAAGAAATGAAGGATGCCCGTAGCGGAAAAACTGATCTTGAATTGCGAAGCTTATTAGGGGCATTTTTGTTTAGCGGAGATGCTGTTGACAAAAAGATTAAGGTATTGAGCGGAGGTGAAAAGGCCAGGGTTGCGCTTGCCAAAACTATAGTAAGCAAGGCCAACTTTTTAATGCTCGATGAGCCGACGAATCACCTTGATATACATTCTGTTGAGCTGTTGATTGAGTCGTTGAATAAATATGAAGGCAGTATTGTATTGGTAAGTCACGACAGGTATTTCATCAGTAAGATCGCTAATAAGATTTGGGAAATTGAGGACGGAAAAATTGTTGAATTTAAAGGTGATTATGCCGAGTGGCTTGACTGGAAAGAAAGGCGTGAAACTGAAAGATTAAAGGAGCAAAAGAACAATGAAACCCCAAAGCCTCCAGCACCAAAACCCGCTGCAAAAGCAGAGACTTCTACCTTAAACACCAAACAGCAAACTGTAAACAGTTCTCCTGTTGATAAAGAGATGAAAAAAGAGTACCAAAAACATAAGAATCGTTTTCAGCAGATTGAAGAAAAATTAGCACAGCTAAATAAACGCAAGATTGAACTGGAAGCCGCTATGGCGTTGCCTGACAGCTATTCTAACAAGGATAAATTTCAGCAAACAGAAAATGAGTATAAAAAAATAAACGGAGAGATTTCAGCACTTGATAAGGAGTATGAAGTGGTGTTTGAGAAAGTAATGGAACTGGAAGAAAAATTAGGATAGTGTTTTTACAAAAAGTTTTAAAAGCCTTTAAGCA
Organism: Ferruginibacter sp.; assembly: GCA_965247025.1. GTDB lineage: Bacteria > Bacteroidota > Bacteroidia > Chitinophagales > Chitinophagaceae > Ferruginibacter. The sequence goes on from OZ252000.1 coordinate 1,296,433, forward strand.
ATTTGTTTAAAGGCTTTTATTTTTCTACCAGTACAGTAAACTCTTGCTCAAGTGTTAACGAATGGAGATAAAGAGACTGGATAAAATCATCGCCAAATTTTGAATACAGCCCCATAAAATTCTCCACTCTTTCCTGCAGGCTGTTGCTTGGAAAAAGTTGAACTTTAACTTTTTTTAGTTGTGCTTCCTGTGCTGCAAATTTCTTTTTCTCCGCCTTAAGCATTTTCTTTTCAAGTGCTTCAATCTTTTTTATTGATTTTACGCACAAAGCTTCTGTGTGAGCTTGTAATGTGCTGTCAATGCGGCTTGCGGCTGATTTAACCTTATTATAAAGTATTACAAACGCTGCTTTCTCTTTTGCCAAATCTGTTTGAAGCGCTGAATCTCTTTTAACCAGTTTGCCCATCAGATCAAACGAAGAACTGAATAGTTCTTTATAAGAAAAGTCCAGCTTTTTAACGAGCTCATCATATTTTTTCTCTGCAATTAAAAATGAATTTCTTACAACCAAAACCGGGTAAGGCACACCGGCTGCTTCAAATACTTTTTTCAATTCAAGCCAATAGGCTATTTCTCCACCGCCGCCGATAAAAGCAACATTTGGCAAAATACTTTCCTGCAATACAGGCCGTAAAATAACATTGGGGCTAAAGCTTTCGGGATGATTTTTTAACTCATCCATTATTTCTGTTTCAGAAAATTTAATTGGTGAATCTACCACTTCAAAATGGTCATCAAGCTTTTCAATTCTTGCCCGGCTTTGCTCCTGCAAATAAAAAAGATTCAGGTCCCGTCCGCTTGCCTGCACCTTGTATTCAGTTGGAAAATGCTGCATTGATGCAGCTACCTCCGTATGAGAAAATTGCTCCAGTAATTCCCTTTCCATCACCGGCGCAAACTGCCTTTTCAGGTCAGCATCATCGGGTAATAAAATCAATAACCCATATTGAGCAAACAACTCATTCACTAATTGAAAAGTGGCCATTTCAATTGTTGTTCCTAACGCGTAACATCGGCGCATCAGGTCTATTATCTTTTCTCCAAAAGGCTGCACCAGCAGCTGTCCGCTGAACATATCGATCAACTTCACCAATGCTTTATCAACCTTCATCCGGCCCACTGCACCTGTCTGTTCCGTCTTCCATTCATATTTTTCTCCGTTAATGAATATTTGCCCGAGTTCGTCCAGGTCTGCATCTTCGCTGCCCATATAATATACAGGCACAAATTTATTTTCAGGAATTTGCTCATCCAGGAATGCAGCTAGTTTTATAGCGTGAAGTATTTTAAAAATAAAATAAAGATGACCTGTAAAAATGTTAGGTTGGTGGGCAGTTGTGATTGTAAAAGTGTTTTCGCTGAGCAGGGAATTGATATTCAACTGCTGTTTTTCAGTCAAAGAAACACTGCTGTATTTTTCATTTAATTTATAAACAAGCAGAGCCCGGTTAGTATTAAAATGGCGGCGTTGTTCGATGGATGATTTAATACCTTCAATACTTACCGGGTGCTGGTAAAATGGCTTTAATTTTTCATCTCCTGAAATATAATCACTAACCAATGGGCTGAAAAATCCAGTGGCTTCTAAAGCTAAGGTTGTTGCTGATGTGTTCATAAAAAACATGGCCACTTTAAAGCGAAGCTGCTTTAGCTTCCGCCGTAAAGCGAAACCTCAAACTTACATTAAAGTTTACATTTATAATTCATGGTTTGATGACCGGCTGAATCAAATTAATTTAAATGGTATCAATTAAAATCATTGTCATTAAAATCCTCGTCGCTGAAAGCTTGCGATCCCATGTTCAGCATACTGCCCATTAAATCTTTGAATTCAATTTTGCCTTCCAGCACTTTTTTACTGATTAGTGAGTAGGAAGACAAGCCATGTAAAACAAACTCCATCAGCAGTGCAGCTTCTTTGTCGTTGGCTGTTTTGTAAAATTTTTTTACCAGCGCATGCAATCCATCTACTTTGTATAAAAGCTGAATTTTATCTGCATCTTTTGTTTCAAAAAAAGTATCAAGGTGATTGCCTGCATCAAACCAGCGGGTTATTGCTTTGTACGGATTTTCTTCTGCCGCCTCCTTACCTCTTTTCTTTTTCAGCGTATCAGGGTTCGGGAAATAGTTGGCAAAAGTTGTCCTTATTGATTTTTCAACCAGGTTATATGCAACCTGGTAAGGCCCTTCCTGTTCACCTTCATAAACAAGTTCGATTTTACCGGTAATAGACGGGATTATGCCCACCAAATCACTGATCCAAACCTGTGTGCTTTTCTCATTGTTGATGATAGCCCGGCGTTCTGCAGAACTTACTGCATTTTCATAAGCTGCAATGGTAAGCCTGGCACTCACGCCGCTTTTCTTATCAACAAATTCACTACCCCTCGCTTCAAACGCAACCTGCTCAATCAAACGCTTTACCAGGTCGCTGATCGCCACCCTGGCTGACTGCTCTTCGTAAATATTTGCCTCCTGTTCTGTAATCGCCAAAGAGGTTTCGATAGACTTTGGGTAATGCGTCAATATCTGGCTTTCGATCCTGTCTTTCAGCGGTGTTACAATGCTTCCACGATTGGTATAATCTTCCGGATTGGCAGTAAACACAAACATCACATCCAGCGGTAGCCGGAGCTTAAAGCCACGTATCTGCAGGTCTCCTTCCTCTAAAATATTAAAGAGCGAAACCTGTATCCTGGCCTGAAGATCTGGCAACTCGTTGATTACAAAAATGCTCCTGTTACTTCTTGGAATGATACCATAGTGCAACACTCTTTCATCTGCAAAACTAAGTTTAAGATTAGCCGCTTTTATCGGATCAATGTCACCGATCAAATCTGCAACACTTACATCTGGCGTAGCCAATTTTTCTCCGTAACGCTGGCTCCGGTGCAGCCAGGCAATAGGTGTGTTATCGCCGTGTTCTGTAATCAGGTCTGCAGCATATCTTGAAATTGGTTGCAACGGATCATCATTGATTTCACTGCCTGCGACCACAGGAATGTATTCATCCAGTAAATCGATCATCTGCCTTGCCATCCTTGTTTTTGCCTGGCCACGCAAGCCTAAAAACAAAATGTTATGCCTTGAGAGAAGGGCTCTTTCTGTATCAGGTATTACGCTGTCCTCGTAGCCGAGAATCCCGGGGAAAGGATTTTCTTTTGCTTTAATTTTCTTAATTAAATTCTGGCGGATTTCATCTTTGATAGATCTTGAAATATAGCCGCTTTTCTTTAATTCGCCGAGTGTGCTTGCTTTTTGCATATTGCCGTTTTATTTTTTGCCGTAGAGACGTTTAGACGTTTTATTTCTTTGCCGTTAAGGCGTTTGGACGTTTTTATTTTACTGTTGAGTTAATGAGATTTTTCACTGAACACAATACCTTCGGATTCCATCTTTTATTAGTGCAGTATTAAAGTTGATTATAAATCCTACATGCAGGTTTGTTAATTTTAAATGACTTAGTATTTGTGCCTGCCAAATTGGGTTTACTGTATCCACCGCTTTTAGTTCGCAGATTATCTTTTGATCTACTAATACATCCAATCGCAATCCCTCTTCAAACATTAAACCATCATAATAAATGGGAAGTTTACATTGTCTTAAAAAATTCAAACCTCTTTTTGCTAACTCGTGACAAAAACATACTTCATAAATTTGTTCTAATAAACCCGCGCCAAGTTCCTTATGAACTGCCAGAGCTGCATCTTTTATATGTTGGCAAAGAGCCTCTTCATCGTCAGTTAGCTGGTACATTGAAAATCATTTTAAAGAACGTCCAAACGCCTTAACGGCAATATTCAGATGCCGCAAGGCATCAAGCCAAAAGTTAATAAACCGTTTTACGCTTCCCGCTTTCAAAATCTTTAAATATAAAGGCCCCCAGCTTATCCAGCGAAGCAAAAAATGCTTTGCCATTATTTGTCTCCGTGAACTCCTGTACAAACTTTTGCAGATAAGGATCACTGGCTATCATAAAAGTTGTGATGGGAATCTTCACTTTTTTGCACTGTGTGGCCAGGCTCATGCAACGGTTCAATATTTTCCTGTCCGCACCAAAACTGTTTTTGTAATACTTGGTACCCACTTTAAGGCAAGTTGGTTTGCCATCCGTAATCATAAAAATTTGCTTGTTCGGGTTACGGCGGCGGCGTAAAATATCCATCGCAAGTTCAAGCCCTGCAACAGTATTTGTATGATATGGTCCTACCTGCAGGTAAGGCAAATCCTTTACTTCTATTGACCAGGCATCATTACCAAACACCACAATATCCAGTGTGTCTTTCGGGTATTTTGTTTGGATGAGTTCACTCAAAGCCATGGCTACTTTCTTAGCCGGTGTAATGCGGTCTTCGCCGTATAAAATCATGGAGTGACTGATATCGATCATCAGTACTGTAGATGTTTGTGATTTGAAATCAGTCTCCCTTATCTCAAGATCGTCTTCATGCAGCCGGAAACTCTCTGCCCCATGATTTATCTGAGCGTTGCGGATAGATGCGGTAAAGTCAATCTGCTCCAGGGTATCGCCAAACTGAAAAGGCCTTGTTTCAGGATTGATCTCATCTCCCCCACCCGGTTTAAAAGTATGGTGATTGCCCTGCTTAGATTTTTTAAGTTTGCCGAAAATTTCTTCCAGGCTTTTTTTGCGGATGCCCTGTTCAGTTTTTGGTGTGATCTTTATTTCGCCTTTACCTTTGTCTTCATCTATGTACCCTTTCTGTTTTAAATCTTCAATAAAGTCCCCCATTCCATATTCTTCGCCTGTCATTTTGTATTCCTTGTCCAGTTCATTCAGCCATTGTAATGCTTCGGCAATGTCGCCATTTGTATAGGTGAGTAATTGCATTAATAAATCCAGTAATTGTTCAAATTTTGATTTGGCGTTTTGGCTCGGATCAAATTTGGAGAAGTTATATCCTTTCATAGTATTGCTTTTTGGGAATTTATATGATGAAGGGCATGAGGGTGAAAATCATAATCAAATCTAGTCATCTGGTTTATCTGCCCTTCATGTCCAACCATCTTATCAATGCAATTTATGAAACAATATTTCAGAAGAATATGTTCATTCCAATTTTTTACCGGATTTGGTAAAGCTGATCTTGTTAAAATATAAAAGCAAAAATCCCCGGCAGGCTGCCGGGGATTGTAAGTAACTTAATTGGTATTTCTACTTGGATTTCTTTTTGGTACCATCAAGCTTTGTCTGCGAATCGACAGGGCTATTGTTGTTAATTACGCCCCCCTGTTCAAGTTGCGGCAGCTTAGGATTTTTGAAGAATTGCTCCAGCCGGTCCATGTCTCGTAAAAATTGGTAGGCTCTTTCAGCATCTTCATACAAAGGCGAAAGTTTGGGGGCAACATTGGCCATAAACTGGTCTCTTTCCTGCTGGTACCTGATCTGTGAACTTTTTGTAACCTGTTGCTGCAATTCTGCAACGGACATGCTGCCCAGGGATGCATAATAAGACATTTGCTGTTCAAGATCCTTTTTCAAACTTTTGGTTACCTTGTCCGCCAGTACTGTATCTCCTGCCTTATAGCAAGCCTCTAAAAATTTAGAAGATATGTAATTGTGCTGCTGAAAACGGGACACCATTCCATAACCAAAGTTTTCTTCCAGCATGCCTTTATCAACTTTATTGAGCAGCTTTTTTGCTTCTTCTTTTTTACCGTTATCCGCAAGGTTAATTGCTGCGGATGCATAGGCTAAACGAATGCTGTTAAGGTGACGGCGGTTCTCTTCATCAAAATAAACACCCTTTTTATCGGCACTGCCAAAAACAAATTTGTTCATCATTTTATCAACCACCCATTGCTGGTTTACATCACCATTTGTAACAGGCACCAACCTGTAACTCATTCCATCCTGCCTCAGGTATTGATCAAAACCAAGTTGTACTCTTTCAGATGTAAAATAGATGGGGCGCTTCCATTTGTTTGCAGCGATTATATTCAGAATGGTCGCATCATTCTTCTGCAAAACGTTTTTAGGAATATCCATGGTCAACTGGCTTACAATAGAATCATTTGCATTAACGGTACCATTGCTGCGGACCAAAACTGTATCAACCGGCACAGTAACTTTTTTTGAAGGATAAGTATTGATACCTATGCCGTCTCTCGTCTGCTCCATTTTTGCAGGATCATCGCTGCCTGCATAGTCCTTCATCATGGTAAGCAAATCTATTGGCTTGTTAGGATCGGTGCCCGGCTTCTGTACAAAATAAACGCCATCACGTTTAGCCCCTTCAATCTGGTCTGCACTCCAAACCGGATCAATAGGATCGCTCTGGTTAACTTTATAACGCAACTGGTTAATGTACCAGTCAATGCCCAGGAGACTGCTGTTGATAACTCTTACATCCCTGCGGATACCTTCCACTTCCTGTGCATACCACAAAGGATAAGTATCGTTATCACCAAATGAAATTAAGATGGCGTTAGGCGCACAACTTTCCAGGTAATCAATTGCCAGGTCTCTTGCCAAAACTTTTTTACCCCGGTCATGGTCATCCCATTCTGAGTTGGCCATCAGCAGTGGCACGGCAGCAAAACAAACTGCAGCAGCAACATAATTTGCAATTGATTTGCTCATAAATTTGGCCAGCAAATCTTTTATAAACAATACGCCGAGTCCAATCCAAATGGCAAAGGCATAAAAGGATCCTACAAAAGCATAATCCCTTTCCCTTGGCATATTGCCTGGCATGTTCAGGTAGATCACAATGGCAAGACCAGTAAAAAAGAAAAGTAAGCCAACCACTATAGCCGCATTTGAATCTCTCTTGATTTGAAATACCAGCCCTAAAATTCCAAGTATCAGCGGTAGCGCAAAAAGGCTGTTGTTAGCCTTGTTGTTTTTCATGCTGTCTGGCATTTTCTTTTGATCACCAAGCCGCCAGCTATCAATAAAACCAATACCCGTTTTCCAGTTACCGTCTCTTACATTATTGGTAATTACGCCCTGGATATCATTCTGCTTTCCAGAAAAATTCCACATAAAATACCTCAGGTACATCCACCCTACCTGGTATTGATTAAAGAATTTTACATTGTCAAAAAAACTTGGCTTATCATTCCACATGCCTGTTTTAGGATCTTTAACGATCCCGGCAAATGATGCATAATAATCGGCGTGTCCCTGTTCATTACCAGCATCCCACATACGTGGAAAAAGATGAACGTCCTGTGGCTGATAGGTTACTTCCTGCTTGCGGCCTTTTTTCTCATAACCATTTTTGGTTTTGATATAGGTATCTTCTGTTGTATAGTCAGGCTGATAATCCTCGCCGGTTACATTGCCTGCAGTAAAATCAGGACCGCTAACAATGGGTGTATCACCATATTGTTCCCTGCTTAAATAGCCTACCAAACTTACCGGGTTGTCAACGTTGTACATATCCACAGCGGTATCAGCATTGGAACGTATCAGGGTAGTTAGGTAAGAAGAATAACCAATCAGCATAAAAGTGAAGCTCCATAAACCCAGCTTTAAAAAGTTCCAGTTATTTTTATTGGCTATTCTTAAACCAAGCCATATCAGTACTGCCATCAGTACAAAGAAAAATGCAAACCCGCTGAAGAACGGCAAGCCAAAATCATTTACAAATAAAATATCAAAAGCACCTGCACCTTTTATTGAATACTGAATAACAAATTTTTGAACGATACCCGTAATAGCACAACCAATAAAAAATGAAATGATAGTTCCCCATGTGGTGACCTTGTAACGCTTAAAGTAATAGATCATCACCATCGCTGGTATGGTAAGCAGGTTAAGTAAATGCACACCAATTGAAAGCCCCATCAGGTAAAATATCAGGATCAGCCATCTGTCGGCGCCGGTAAAATGCCCGGTAATACCGATTTTTAATTCTTCTGTTACTGCGTTTTCCCATTTAAGCATTGCCCAGAAAACGATGCCGGTAAAAAAAGATGAAAGGGCATAAACCTCACCTTCCACGGCACTGTACCAAAACGAATCTGAAAAACAATAAGCAAGAGAACCCACAACACCAGCAGCCATAATACCAAATATTTGGTCGCCGGTTAACTCTTCAGTTGCTTTTAAAGCTATTTTTTTAGCAAAGTGCGTAATGCTCCAAAACAGGAAAAGTATTGTAAAACCGCTGGATAACGCACTCATTAAATTAACACCTGTTGCAGCATGCTTTGCATCAAACGGCGCCATAAACAAACGGCCAATCAATACAAATAAAGGCGCCCCCGGCGGATGTGGAATTTGTAATTTATAAGCACTGGAAGCAAACTCTCCGCAGTCCCAAAGGCTGCCTGAAGCTTCCATCGTCATGATGTAAACAGTACAGGCAATAATGCAGATTATCCACCCTGTAATGTTATTGATCCTTTTATAAGTCATATCATTTTGGTTATAAGTGGGCAAATATAAATAGTTTGTGCTTTGCAGAACTTAGTTTATGATGATTTAAGATTTTATTGAGAACGTTTACGGTTTGCTATTTACGGTTTTACTGTTTTCAGTTTGGGGTTTGAAGTTTTTGCGGTTTGCAGTTTTTGCGGTTTGCAGTTTACTAGACTGACTGTTACTTTTGCAGCCCCAACGCTGTGATTTAAACTGTAAACCTAAAACCGTAAAAGTCTCTATGCTCTAAACTAAACTGTCAACTCCAAACTGTAAACAGCAAACTGTCTATATCTTTGGCGCCGATGAAAAAAGCCTTCCTGCAGTTACATACCGCTGTTTTCCTGGCGGGCTTTACAGCCATACTGGGTAAGCTTATCGGGTTGAATGAAGGGCTGCTTGTCTGGTACCGGCTGTTACTTACAGTCATTAGCCTGTGGCTGATTCTCTTCTTTAAAAAGAAGCTGCTATTAATTCCGCTTGCGGAAATACTAAAAATTTTTGGCGTAGGTTTTATTGTTGCTTTACACTGGGTAACATTTTATGGCAGTGTTAAATATGGCAACGTCTCTATTGCTGTTGTTTGTATTTCGGGTGCTGGATTTTTCACTGCCTTTTTCGATCCGCTGCTTTCTAACAGAAGAATCGCTTTAACGGAAGTTTTGCTGGGAGCATTGGCAATTGCAGGTATATATATAATATTCGATTTTCATCCGCAATATAAAACCGGGATTATTTTTGGAATAATTGCGGCCATTGGCAACGCATTGTTTCCAATATTTAATAAAAAATTATTGGAACGCCACAGTCCAGAAACGCTGACTTTGTATGAAATGGGCGGAGGCCTGCTTTCGCTAAGCATCATGGTTCCTCTGTATCTCCACTTTTTTCCTGCGGTTTATTATCTGCCTGCACCTGCCGACTGGCTTTGGCTGCTGATTCTGGCGCTAGCCTGCACTGTATTGAGCTTTGATCTGCAACTTAATGCGCTTAAAAAAGTATCTGCATTCACGGCCAACCTAACCTACAATCTTGAACCAGTCTACGGCATAGTACTGGCATTTTTATTTTTTCATGAAAATGAATCACTGGATGTTCATTTCTATATGGGTGTTGGGCTGATAATGCTGGCAGTAGTGCTGCAAACGGCTAACATCTTATACACAAAGAGGCGGCTGAGGCTTTCCTGATATAACCTAAATTTCTACTTTGAAAGATGTTATCAACAATTGGCGAATGTTTTATGGAAAAAAATCGCTCCTGTAAAGAAATTATTAAAAATGTTTACCTACCTTCGCCGTCCAAAAAATTAGAATATGGCCAGAGTATGTCAGGTAACAGGAAAGAAACCAATTACAGGTAATAAAGTATCGCATTCCAACATAAAAACTAAACGCAGGTTTTTGCCAAACTTACAAACCAAGCGTTATTTTTTAGCCGAGGAAGATAAATGGGTGACTTTAAAAGTATCTTCAGAAGCAATTCGTACAATTAACAAGAACGGTCTGCTTTCAGTTGTAAAACAATTAAGGGCAGCCGGAGAAAAGATTTAATCATTAACTTATTTGTCGGTTACAAATATGCTTATTGCCGTTAGCAAATTAGCACATCAGCAAATTAGCTAATTATATTATCACATTATCAAATTAAAATACAATGGCAAAGAAAGGCAACAGGGTTCAGGTAATTTTAGAATGTACTGAACATAAAGCAAGTGGTAAAGCCGGTACAAGCCGCTACATCACTAAAAAGAACAAAAAAAATTCACCTGAAAGACTTGAATTGAAGAAATTCAATCCAATCTTGAAAAAGGTGACTGTGCATAAAGAAATCAAATAAATTAGCAAATGGGCAAATGAGAAAATGTGCCAACCGCATGTTTTTAGAATTTGCAAATCTGCACATATTCTAATTTTCAAATTAACAAGAAATGGCAAAAGTAGCATCAAAGAACGCTAAAGTAAAAGATACCAAAGCTGCAGCAGAAGCGAAGAACTGGACCAAAGTAATACGTGCAATGCGTAGTCCTAAGACCGGTGCTTACACCTTCAAAGAAAATATTGTACACAAAGAGAAGATCAAAGATTTTTTAGCTCAGTAGTTTTTTATGAAAGCCTAAGATATTCACAGCTGTTCTGGTTAAAACCGGGACAGCTTTCTTTATTTTCGCCAGTACCTGGCTTAAACTGCGTTGTATTTTAATTCAATTTTTTAACACACATTCCCCAGAATTTTATGGGACTTTTTGATAAACTGTTCGGCAAAAAAGAACAAAAGGAAAGCCTTGACCAGGGTTTGCAAAAAACCCGTGAAGGCTTTTTTAGTAAGATCACCAAAGCCATTGCAGGCAAGAGTAGTGTTGACGAAGAAGTACTCGATAACCTGGAAGATGCACTGGTAAGTGCCGATGTGGGTATTGAAACAACCATTGAAATCATCACCAGGATTGAGAAAAGAGTGGCAAAAGACAAGTACCTGAACACTGCCGAACTCAATGGCATTCTTAAAAGTGAAATAGAACAAATGCTGGTTGCTGCTCAGCAGGATAGCAGCTATAGTAATTATGAATTGCCACCCGGCCACAAGCCCCATATTATTTTAGTGGTGGGTGTAAACGGCGTTGGTAAAACTACCACAATCGGTAAGCTGGCACATAATTTTTCCCTGGCGGGAAAATCTGTTTTGCTTGGTGCGGCAGATACCTTTAGGGCGGCGGCTGTAGATCAATTAACTATTTGGAGCGAAAGAACAAATGTACCGATCGTAAAAAAAGAAATGGGCAGCGATCCGGCTTCTGTTGCTTATGATACGGTGATCAGCGGTGTTGCAAGAAATTCTGATGTGATCATTATTGACACTGCCGGCAGGCTGCACAACAAAGCGCATTTAATGGATGAGCTGAGTAAAATAAAAAGGGTAATTCAAAAAGTAATACCAGAAGCGCCACATGAAGTGATGCTGGTACTGGATGGCAGCACAGGCCAAAATGCACTGGAACAAGCAAAACATTTTACGGCTGCAACCGATGTTACAGCCCTTACAATCACCAAACTTGATGGTACAGCTAAAGGCGGTGTGGTACTGGCTATAGCCCACCAGTTTAACATACCCGTTAAATTTATTGGTGTTGGAGAAAAAGCTACTGACTTACTGGTGTTTGATAAAAAGGAATTTGTGGATGGATTGTTTGGGGGGATAGTTTAGCGGTTTACGGTTTACCGTTTACCGTTTACGGTTTACCGTTTGGGGTTTACCGTTTGAGGTTTACCGTTTGGGGTTTACTGTTTGGGGTTTACTGTTTGAGGTTTACCGTTTGGGGTTTACTGTTTGAGGTTTACCGTTTGAGGTTTACGGTTTGAGGTTTACCGTTTGAGGTTTACTGTTTGAGGTTTACCGTTTGGGGTTTACTGTTTGAGGTTTGGAGGGTTAAGATTGTTGATGTTAGATTTTTTAAGAAGCCTGAATTTCTTTCAACAGCAAATCTCTACATTTTCTCATTGGTACATTTTCTCATTTGCACATTTGCATATCTGCACATTTTCTCATTTGCACATTTGCATATTTTCTAATTTTCTCATTTGCATATTTTCTAATTTTCTCATTTGCACATTTTCTTATTATGATAAAAGTTGGTGAATACAATAACCTGAGAGTGCTGAGGCTGGTGGATTTTGGCGCTTACCTGGATGATGGTGCTTCAGGCATTCTGTTGCCAAAACGATTTGTACCTGTGGCATTAGCGGCTGGTGATGATATCAAAGTATTTATTTATCATGATGGGGAAGACAGGCTTATTGCAACCACGCAAAACCCAAAAGGTAAACTGGATGATATTGTAAAACTAAGGGCAGTAACCGTAAATCAGCAGGGCGCTTTTTTAGACAATGGATTGATGAAAGATATGTTTGTGCCCACCAGCAAGCAGCTGAATGGCATGAGGGTTAATGGCGATTACCTGGTTAAAATTTATCTTGATGAACAAACCGGAAGGCTCGCTGCCACAGAAAGGATTGAGCCATTTTTAAGTAATGAAGAATTGACAGTTAAGGAATTGGAAGAAGTTGACCTGATCGTTTACAGACGGACAGATATAGGTTACGTATGTATTATTAATAATGTTCACACAGGTGTGCTGCACCACAACGAAATTTACCGCAACATACAAGTTGGAGATAAATTCCGGGGCTTTATAAAAAAGATTTACCCTGAAAGTATTGATAAAGATGACCGTTTTCGTATTGACGTTGCAGCTGGAAAAAAAGGTTACCAGCGGGTGGAAGATGAGGCTGGTAAAGTGTTGAGGCTGCTGGAGGAAAATGAAGGCTATCTTCCCTTCCATGATAAAAGCGACCCGGAAGCTATTTACGATTTTTTTGGAATGAGTAAGAAGACCTTTAAAATGACCACCGGGAATTTATTTAAACAACGAAAAATAAGTTTTGAAAAGGCGGGTATCAGGCTGAGCCGGTAAAAAATTCGTAGTTGTTAAATACCTTTGGCTCCTCAAAATGAAAAACCATTTGTTGTAGTAAACAAGGCAGGAAGTTTTATAAATTATAATCCAATATTTAGCTGTGCAAATAAAAAATCCAATTACAACATTTATTTTTCTAATCACCTTTTGCTGCATTAATTCAATTGCACCGGCGCAAATAAAAATTTTGTTTGATGCCACGAAGGCAGAAGCGGCAGGCAATGCAGACTGGGTTATAGATGCTGATCTGCACAACCTTGGCATTGGTGCTTCAGGGGCATTTGCAGGCAGCGGCAATGAGAGTAACGCCCAGCGGTTTCCAACACCAGCCCAGCCAGCAACTGGCGTAGTTGTTGACGAAACTTACTGGAATGGCGGCATTTCTTTTTGGGGAGTCGATTGTGCCTACAAGGGATATACAGTCGAATCGCTACCGGCCATTAGCGGACGTATCACTTACAATGATCCAAATAATGCACAGGATCTTTCCAAATACACAGCGTTTGTGGTTTGCGAGCCCAACATTTTATTTACCGCCACTGAGAAAACTGCTATGCTGGATTTTGTAAGAAATGGCGGAGGCCTTTTCATCATTGCCGATCATGACATATCAGACAGGAACAATGATGGCTATGACTCACCAACAATCTGGAATGATTTTTTTCAAACTAACACTACGGGAAACACAAACCCTTTCGGTATAACTTTCGACCAGGCAAACTTTTCTGAAACATCCTCCAACATTTCAACCAGCTCTAAGGCTGATACTATTTTAAAAGCTGCAGTAGCAAACGGCTGGGGAGATGTTACAAAAGTAAAATGGAGTGGCGGTAACACTATGACAATCAACCCCGTTGCCAACGGCGCCGTTGTTCCAATTGTTTATAAAACAGGCGGCAGCGGAAATACAAATGTCATGGTTGCCATTTCGAGATATGGTAGTGGTAAAGTTGTTGCCTTTGGTGACAGCTCTCCTTTTGATGATGGCACCGGTGACCCCAATGATAATTTATTTACAGGCTACAACGGCGATGTAACACCAAATCATCGTAACATCATTATGAACTCCACCATTTGGCTGGTAAGTAAATACAGCAATGTGTACACTTTTACCGGGGATGGAAACTGGGATGATGCGGCTAACTGGTTAAACAATACAAAACCCCCGGCTACACTTCCCTCAGGAGATGCTATCATCATTAACCCTGCAGTAAACGGACAATGTGTTTTAAATGTAACACAGCATATTTCCGCTGGCGCTGCAATGTCTGTATCAACCGGTAAAAACCTTGTGATTCCCGGACTTCTTATGCTGCAGTAAAATTTATGGCACCAACCAGCTGGCTTTAAATTCGCCAACTGGCCCGTAATGAAAAGCCGCCCTGCAATGGCCTTCGCTGTTTAGCCATAGCCATTCCATCCAGTTTATTGACGTTACTACAACACCGAAATTTTTGCGGCCTGTTTCACTTTCTGCTGCTGCAGGATCTGCGGCATCAAAACCTGCAGACAAGCCAGTTGCCGGCACTTCCAATATGGCTGAAGAACCTGGTTCATTGTTGTAAACTTTGCGGCTGTTTACAGGACAGTTTACCCAGCTCTCATCAGCGATTTCATCTGTATCATGTAATGATGCTTTACCTGCTAACCTTATCTGTATCCGGCTCACGGAATTGTAAAAGATCCAGCTAATATTGCTGTCACTCTTCAGTTCATTCCACTTGCCACATCTTATATCAGTATAGAAAGAAAGTTGTTTTAAATTATCATCAACCTTTCTCAGCACTACTGTCCGCAAGTTTACACCATGTTGATTTACATTAGCAACAACCGGGTTATGAAAAGGATCTTTATAATCAGTTACGGCATTCGCCAACTGTTGCCAACAATCATTTTCAATGCCCGGCAGATCAAATATTTTACCTTCTATTTCAACAGTATTCATTCAACATAAATATTTTAGCTGATCTTTTTCTTTTTTCTAAGATTACAAAACCGGGGCTGGAAATTTTTTCTTGAAATCGAATACGGCAGCCGATGCTCCATATTGCTGCAGATCTGCTAATTTTTGAACAGCTTCTTTAACAGTTGGATACTGCCCTTCCGGCACCCACCACATAGCCGTTGAAACCTTTCCAAAAGCCTGAAACCACTCTTTACGCCGCTTTAAAAATTCTGAATGAAAAGTTTTGTACTAAAGTTTTCCAGCGCTTCAATGGATTGCCAAACGGACAGGTTAACAATGACCTGTACATCATTATACGGATTTATTGACGTTGCATTGTTGTTTTCTTCTTTCAATCTCCAAACAAATCCTTCCGCACTTTCTGCAATTGCATTTATAGTATCAAGATTATCAACAAATTCTTTCATAACAGGATCATTGATGTCAACGCCTTTTATTCTAGCAATGTTGATTTCTGCAATTTGAAAAACAGACATCTCCCAATTATTTTATAATGATTTTCATTCAGTAAAACTGATGTGTAAATATGGTACAAATAAAGATAGTGCAATACAAATTTGAATGTAAACTTCCGTATGGAGAAATCATCCAGTTGATAAATTAAACGATTAAAACTGAAAACAAATAAAATTTCCCCTAAAACAGGTATTTTAATTTCCTGGTTTTGTAACTATGTTTGCGTACAATCCTATCTCCATCCGCTACCTGCCGAAATACTTTCACCATCAATTCAAAAATTAATAACATGAAAGTAAAATTACTCATCAGCTTACTTTGCCTCACATTATGCTATACCGGGTTTGCACAGGTTACACAAATCAATTCAAACAAAAGTCTGCAGCCAATTTATACCTTCAGCAGCACTAAAACATTATTGTATTCAGATCTTGACAGTTCACTCTGGGTAACAGATGGAACACTAAACGGTACAATCCAATTATCAACCAGTATTTTTTATGATGATGCTGCAGGTGTGCTAAATGGTAAACTGGTTTTTAGCGGCCACTCGGCAGCTAATGGAAACGAAATATTTAGTACAGATGGCACTGCAGCTGGCACAGTGCTGGTAAAAGACATCAACACGGGAACAGCGGATAGCGACCCCGGCTATGAATTTGCCCAGATGAACGGTGTTCTGTATTTCTCTGCCAGCAGGCCTGCAGAAGGAAGGGAGTTATGGAGAACAGATGGAACCAATGCCGGAACGACCCTGGTAAAAGATATTGTACCTGGTGCAGACAGTAGCAATGCAGCGAATTCCTATAATTTTTTTACAGCAGGCAGCTATATTCTTTTTGCAGCTAAAACAGCTGGTGGAGGAATTGAGTTATGGAAAAGTGACGGCACTGGTGCCGGAACAGTTTTGGTAAAAGATATTTACGCTGGCGCAGATTCTTCCAAACCTGAAAATTTTATACTCCTTGGCAGTACCGTGATTTTTACGGCAACAGATGCAACGCATGGCGAAGAAGTTTGGAAAACGGATGGCACTTCAGGAGGTACTACCCTTCTGAAAGATATAAACCCGGGAACGGGCAGCTCAACTAAAAGATCCATAGAAATAGCTCCCGGTTTCAATTATGACATTAGTATTTTTAATGGTTTTCATGTTTTTAATAACAAGGCATATTTTAATGCTTATGATGGCAACAGCGCTGGCGAAATGTGGGGAACAGATGGCACTGCGGTTGGCACCACGCTCATAAAAGATATTATACCCGGCGTGCCAGCCGGTTTTTCACCAAATTTTATTTTACTGACCAACGCAGTTAATTTGCCGGGTAAATTCTTTTTCGGTGTTTCAGATGGCAGCACCCGTTCAGAGCTTTGGCAATCTGATGGAACAGCCAATGGAACAACGCTCTTCAGGTCTTTTGATAATACCAATGAGGGGTTTCCATATATCCTAACCAATTACACTTTTGATCCGGGCACCGGAACAATTAGCTACCAGCTGTTCCAGGGTAATAAATTCTTTTTTTCAGCCGCTACAAATGCAGCAGGCAGAGAGGTATGGATATCTGATGGTACGCTGGCAAATACTAAATTGATAAAAGATATTAACCCAGGCAGCGCTAATAGTACCGATCGGTTAACCTATAGTTTTACTTCAACTGAAATGTATTTTTCAGCGGATGATGGTGTAAAAGGAAATGAGCTTTGGAAAACCGATGGCACTACAGCCGGTACATTGCTGGTGGCAGATATTAATACCGGGAGCGGCAGTTCAGATCCTGAGTTAGATTTTTTTGGAACTACTAACAATATCATATTTGTCGCCAACAATGGCGATAACACTGCAACGGATCTTTACATAATAGGCGGCACAATCTCTGCATCAAACCCCTGCCCCGGCGGAACTATTTCGTTTACTTCCAATATTACCGGAGCTTCTTATCAATGGCAGGTAAATACAGGCGCAGGCTTTGCGAATATTTCCAATAACTCAACTTATGCAGGAGCTACCACCGTTACATTGCAGCTAAACAATGCACCTTCATCTTTTTACGGTTACCAGTACCGTTGCAATGTTGCCGGAACTTTTAGTACCGTAAGTAACATAAAGTTTGTTAACCGCTGGACAGGCGCTGCCAACACTTTATGGAACAACCCTGCCAACTGGAGCTGCGGCACCGTTCCGGATGCAAACACAGATGTTGTTATTAGTACGGGTACTGCTGTACTAAATGTAAATGGAAGCTGCAGAAGTATTGCTGTAAGCGCAGGTGCTAAATTTACTGCCAGCGCAGGTTTTACACTGGTGGTTACGCACTAATATTCTCACTTTGTTATTGATATTCATCCGGTGGCTAAGGCTGCCGGATTTTTTTTGCCAGCCAGACTGGACGGAAAACGGTTACCTGGATAAAAAATTCCGCCACCAGTAGCCTGAGTTTTTAATCGTTCTCAACTGCGTTTTAAAATCAACATGCACCAACCCGAATCTGGCATTATAACCTTCACTCCATTCAAAGTTATCCATCAGTGTCCAGGCAAAATAACCTTTAATATTTACGCCTTCTTTTTTGGCCTTCAGCAGTACCTGCAGGTGCTTTTGAAAATAATCTATTCGTTGCTGATCGTCTATTACACCGTTCTTTAAAACATCTTTATAAAAAGAACCGTTTTCTGTAATGATGATTTCCTTTACACCGCCATGCAACCAGATACGTTTTATGGTGCGGTAGAAACTTTCCGCATTCACCTCCCACCCCATGGAGGTTTGCGGCACTTTTCTATAAGCAGGTTTTACTTCAGATGCCTGCACAATCGGTATTAGCGGGTTGTACTTTATCACCACCGGAAAATAATACTGGATACCTATAAAATCGAAGTCGAATTTTAGCCGCTCTTCATATTTCCATGTTTTGTTGGTAATGTTGAATTTATCCAGCAGTTTAAAACTCTCTTCCTTTGGATACCCCTTGCCCACAGCAGGTTCAAGAAACATGCGGTTCATTAAAATATCAATGCGGTTGGCTGCTTCCACATCTTCCTTTTTATCGGTATAAGCTGTTACGTGTGAAAATGAAAATGTGGTACCAATATGTGCACCAGGCACCAGCTTTCGAATGATTCTGCCACCATCTGCCTGGGCCAAAGCAGCATGATGCAGTGCAGGTAAAAAATTCTCCAACCCCCGCTTGCCCGGCGCATGACGGCCAAGCATGTAACCCAGTGCAGTAAAGCCCGATGGCTCGTTGAGGATGATCCAGTTTTTAACCTTATCGCCAAAAGCCTCGGCACAAACTGTAACAAAACGGGTGAACCACTTGGTGATAAGATAATTTGTCCAGCCGCCCTTTTTTTCCAGCTCCTGCGGCAAATCCCAGTGGTATAAAGTAACAAAAGGAGTAAGGCCCAGCTGAAGGCATTCATCAATTACCTTATGGTAAAAAGCAATACCTTCTTTGTTGATTTTACCAGTGCCATCAGGCAAAATTCTGGGCCACGAAATAGAGAACCGGAAGGTATTGAAGCCAAGTGCCTTGGCAAGCAACAAATCGTCTTTATAACGATGATAAAAATCACAGCCGGGAGCCGTTTTGCCGCCAGCTTTTATCTTACCGATTCTTTTGGAAAACACATCCCAAATGGATAAGCCCTTGCCATCCACCTCTACAGCCCCCTCGTTTTGAGCAGCTGCCATGGCCACACCCCAATGAAAATGTTTGCCGAAATCTTTCGCTGTTATAAGTTCGTTCAACACTTGTTTTTTATGGTTAAGATACGACTGTAAATCCGTTAGAGCTACAATAACAAATAGTTAAGCAATCACCGGCGAAACAGACCTGCAAGCCGGCGACAGATGCCACAAAAAAGCACCGCCTGCCTCCGTGGTCGGTGTCTCACCGACCACTGCAAAGATACCTGCCTCCGTGGTCGGTGTCCTCACCAATGCTATCAAATTAGTAAAGAACCATAATGTGCATGGATTATATTTGCCACTCACCAACATACCGCACTATGGCTTTTAAATATAAGCAAACAAAAGGGCAGACAACTTCCAGGTCTGCTAAAAAAAATATTTAAGTTCATTCATAGTGCCGACACCGTTTGTCTTTTTAGAGTTGATGAAGTCGACTTTACCAGGCAAGTATCTCTTACATTTCCGACAGTAGTTTCTTTTATACTGCATCTTTTCAAAGAATCTGTTGAGTTCAATCTATCCAAAATACTTCCGCAGCTTGGTGATAAAATAGCAGGAGCCGCTGCATTTTCCGCAGCCCGTTATAAAATCAAACCGGCTTTTTTTCAGGCACTCAACACCCTGGTTGTTGATCATATCCAAACATTAAAAGCAAAAACCTGGAATGGATACCGGCTTATTGCGGTAGATGGAAGTACGGTATCGTTACCACCATCTGCATCAATTAAAAAGTCGTTTGGCATTTTTGCTCAAACAGCCAAAGGCACCAAAACCTGTATGGCACAGGCTTTAATATGTTTTGATGTATTGTCCAACTACGTACTGGCCAGCATGATCGACAAAATGGAAACAGGCGAAAAGAGCCTGTTAAGGTTATTGCTGCCTTCAGTCCAGGTAACGAATGCAATTTTTATTTTAGACAGAGGTTTCGGGAATTTTAGTATTTGTAAAATGTTTGAAAATTTGCAACATAGGTACTGTATCCGGCTAAGTACGCAGATTTGTTCTTTTGCAAAACAGGCAATGCTGTCTGCTGAAAGCGATTTTGTAACAGTATGGAAACCCAGTGAGATGGAACGTTCAAACTGTAAAAGGCATGGACAGGATGTAAAAGCCTTACTGATAAGAGTTAGCAAAATTACACTTGACACTGGTGAAACAGAATTACTGGTAAGCAACATTTTTGATGCAGACACAATTGATGAACCAGCGATGAAACAACTTTATTTTATGCGCTGGGGTGTTGAAGAAGGCATTAAAAAACTAAAGCCCAAGATGAAGCTTGAGCATTTTGGTTGCAGAAAAATAGAAGGTGTTTACCAGGAATTTTATGCACATATTTTTATGCTCAACATAGTTGCTATGCTGGGAAATGAAGCCCAGCAAGACATTGATATAAAAGTAAAGGACCGGAAGCATGCATATAAATACAACTGGCAAAATGCTTACCTGCATGTAAGAGAAAAAATCATTGCGCTGGTTAACAATACGAATCTATACAAAATAATCAATGACCTTATAAAGAAGATTGCGCTGTCTGTTGTTGCTGTAATTAAAGAAAGGGCCTTCAGCAGAGAAAAGCAAAGCAGCAGAAAGGCAAGGCTTTTTCAATGCTATAAGTAAAATACAAGGCAGCAGTTAATCAGTAATAATACTTTCCAAACATCACCGGCAAACAAAATTACCTTCCAAAAGGGAGCAGGCATTTTTATGCAGTAAGATGTAAAACTTATAACTTTCCCGAAAGTTAATGGTTGGCAAAACGAAGTTGAAGAACTAAAAAACTATTAATTTGATAGCATTGGTGTCCTCACCGACCACTACAATGACCCCTGCCTCCGTGTTCGGTGTCCTTTACCGGCCACTGCAATGATACCTGGCGAACAAAAAGAAATTTTTTTGAGCAAATTATTTTTTAAGAATAAAAAATCAAAATTTGTGTCAAAAAATGCTGTGTCAAAAAATCGTGACACAGAAAATCGTGACAAAGAAAATCCTGACACAAGGATCAACAGCATTCAAAATGCAGCCGAAATATTTTTTGTAAACGCCGCCGAAGTAATCCGGGCCGGCTCTTTTGACCTTGCGGTAAAAATGCTGCTGCATGGCGAAAGGGCGAGTTTAGAGGAAGTGCTTTTTTTAATAAGTATTAGGGGCTGTCAGCAATAAAGCGTGGTGCGGCTTTTGTACCGGCCATTCGCTTGTAACCCTCCTTACGTCGGGGCTACCGCTGCTGTCCGGCATCCATTTAGCAGAAGATCTTTGTTGGGCTTTTATCACAATATCTTTTTACGGTTTTGTTGCAGCAAAGATGTAACCTGCTGAGATATGCAATGCCAACACTGCATTCGTGTACCACGAACGTTGGCAAAGAGGAGATACGCAAAAAACATTATTGCATTTGTGGACAAGAAAGTATAAGAGACCATTGTTCATTTCTTGTCTTAACATACAAAGTATAGTCTTGTTACTTTTTGCATTATATGTTGGTTAAACATAAACATAGCCTTTTAAGTTATACCCTTTATTAACACCACGATGTATGATTTGTCGCAGAGCCAAAACCGCAATATTACGTCCAGTTAATCGTAGGTGATTTCGGCCAAAAAGAAATACCAGTTACTAACTAGTATTTAATCAAAGTTTTACATCCTTTTATTTTCCTTTGGTATGCAATTATGCAAAACGGGTAATGCTGAAAACCGAAAAAGAGTAAGCACAAACTTTTTATTATGAAAACAATGTTAGTTTTTCTAAGTTTCTATAGTTTGGTGCCACTTGCAAAAGCACAAGATGAAATAAATTATTTACGCAACGGAGCCAAAGAAAAAATAGCGTTTCTTGCTCATCTTACCAATACTTTCAATCCAAACTACGGAAGTATAAAATACGACGATAATAATTACTACCTTACTATTTACTATAAGGAAAAAACTGGAGATGGTGAATTCATACATACTCAAATTAAATTGGGAAAAGGTAATAGTATCCTTACATTCAGTAGCATAACCCAGATTTATGATAACGATATAGTGCCTTCTTTTTTTGCTCTTTTAACCAGCATGCAGGCAATACTTGAAATTGCAAGAGAAAATAATCCTGAACAGTACAATAAACAGCTCCAGGAGCTACGCAATTATCTGGGAATAGAGCCGAATGAATGGAATGGCGCTGACTGGGCATTGTTTTTAATAAATTTTGACTATGCCTGTCAAAGTGTATCAAATAATTGATGCAAATTTTTAAACTTTTTCTAACCGGAGCTGCCACTCCTCCATTGCACCACAATCATTATTACATGAAACAAAAAAAGAAATTGCAGGTATTTGCAAAATCCGATACAGGGAGAGTAAGGAATTTAAATGAGGATAGCATTATACTTACAAGCAATATACATCTCTCAAACTGGAATGTGCCCACAGGCTTGTATAAAAATGATATGGGTACATTAGTAGCAATAGCTGATGGTATGGGTGGAGCTAATGCAGGCGAGGTTGCTTCCCGTATTGCCGTTGAGAGTATGCGTAAATACTTTCAATCTGCTGAAGAATCTTTTAACGGCAGCCAGGAAATTTGCAATGCCCTAAAAGAATCGATCGTGGTTGCACACCAAAATATATGTAACCATGCTGCCAGCAATAGGGAGACAGCGGGAATGGGCACTACAGTTATTGCATTATGGCTGTTAAACGATACTGCATACATAGCCTGGGTAGGTGATAGTAGGTGTTACTACTATCGCCAGGGAAAAGAGCTGTCTCAACTAAGTAAAGATCATTCTTTGGTTCAGGATTTAATTGACAATAAAGTGATTACCAAAGAAAAAGCATTCAATCATCCTCAAAGTCATATTATTCTGCAAAGTTTAGGTGATAAGGATGCAGAACCAAAGCCGGATATAACAATAAAGACAGTAAAACACGGAGATACTTTTTTACTATGTAGTGATGGCCTTAACAGCATGCTTACTGATGTAGCAATTAAGGGAATCTTGGATAACAAAAGTGCTGATATTAATAGTTGTGTAGAAACGCTCATTAGTGAGGCTAACAGATGCGGCGGATTTGATAACATTACTGTGGCATTGATAAAGGTTATTGGAACCAGGGGAAGTTCGGAAGATGCTGTAAATTTTAATAAGGTTAGCTTTTTAAATAAAATTTTTCCGGGCAAAAGAATAAAGTGGCAGGGAAAATCCGGGCTATTTTGATTGCTCTTTTTTTGTTAACATTAAGCTTTCTTGTGATCTATCATATTTTTTATTTTAGATTTATGATTCAAAGGAAAATTTAGATAGAAAAATTCCAAAATAATTTTTAGCCGGTCTAACAATCTATAACCATTTTTAAACCCTCAGTAAATGAACCTAAACGAAGGTGATCTCTTTGATGAACATTATGAGCTGATCAAATTAATTGATTCAGGTGGTTTTTCTGAAGTCTGGAAAGCACACTATACTATTGGAGACAAGATTGTTGCACTTAAAATTTATCCAAGACTTGGCGATGAAGGGGCAAAAAGTGTGGAAAATGAGTATAGTAAATTTTTTGAACTACAGCATTCTAACCTGCTAAATGCAAGGCATTTTGGGAGGTATAAAGGTCATCCATATTTGGTAATGCGATATTATTCCGGGGGGAATGCAGCATATAAAATTGGGGAGATGACTGAAAA
The DNA here is from genome assembly GCA_965247025.1 of Ferruginibacter sp. Lineage (GTDB taxonomy): Bacteria > Bacteroidota > Bacteroidia > Chitinophagales > Chitinophagaceae > Ferruginibacter. The sequence continues at coordinate 1,320,086 of OZ252000.1, forward strand.
GGAAGCAGCAAAATGTATATCACAGGTTGCAAGCGCCCTAAAGTATTTGCATTCAAAAGGGATAGCGCATTTAGATATTAAGCCAAATAATTTTTTGCTTGATGAGTATGGTGATTATCACCTGGCAGATCTTGGTTTAAGCATGAAACTAAGAAATACCATCAGGAGATATACGCAAACTAACCATCCCAATACATCGGTAACGTCAGTAGGCATTACGCCAGTAGCCTACCGTGCCCCGGAATTATGCAATGATGAGGAAATGACGGCTTCTTTGGCTACTGATATCTGGGCCATGGGTGCTTCGATGTATGAATTGATTACAAATTATACACCCTATGGTGAAGGAGGTTGGTCAAAAGAAAAAAAAGGAAGGTTGTTAAAAGGATTGCCTGTCGATTTTTCTGAAAGTTTGTATGCCATTATAAAAAAGTGCCTTTCAGAAAATGTAAATGAAAGACCCAGCGCTGCACAATTGGAAAAATGGGCAAATGATTTTTTGGAAAAGGGCAATTGGATTGTATTACCGGAGCTAAAAATTCCACATTCCCAACAGACACAGCCTTTATATAATCGTGGAACTAAAGATGCAAGAGCCACACCTGCCGACTTGAGTATTAAAGGAACAAATGTTCCAGCTAAAGAGGGACTGACAGAAAAAACGGGAAGGTGGATTGGTAAAAGATTTCGCATATTTGGAATCATAGTTATTGTGGTAGTTTGCTTGATTGTATTGATCCATGCATTAGGGTCTTTAAGTTCATCTTATGAGTATAAAAATACTACAGACAATTCAGTAAATAGCGATACAACAAACCTGGTAAGCAATTCTGATAAAGTAAGTTCTCCGCAAGTTGAAACTCATGAGAATAGCAATAAAATTAGTTACGATTCAGTAGCTTCTTCCAGTTCTGACCTTATTCATGGATTTGTGACGGATGTATATTATTGGGAAAACTTTAAAGTTAATACTATGGACGAACTCCCAAATATCAAGAGGAGTTTACTGAAGGAAGTTGTTTCGACAAATGATTTTGTTTTTGATGAGCTGAGTAAAATAATAGTGATGACTGATTCTGCTTCAAGAAGTCAATTATATATAAATGACAAAAAAGAAATCAAAGGAAACGGAGACACTAAAACTCTTTTGTATAAGTGCACGACTGGTAAAAATAAGGAAGGCGACATATATAACGTTTACTTAAATAGAGCAGCATTTACTATTATATTAATATATATCCCTGATGATGATAGCCCAGGTACTTATAATGAGTTTTCTATTAAAAATGAAGTTCTTTCTCCCAAAAGATGACCTATTGTGGTTATAACTTACAACTGTTTATACAATGCAAACGCTGAAATTATTTCATCAAACAAATTATTATGTCCAACATTTCTCTATATAAAAATGAACTTGCCTTTTTAAAAAAGGAAATACTAAAAAAGTATACCACATCAAATGGATATAATTTTACTCAGTTCAAAAAAGAATTAACCGGGTATATCAAAATTTATGAAGAAATCGAAAAGGAAATAAGCAGTTATATATCCGATAAAAATAATTTTTCAACCTATGTTACCAACCTTAAGAGCGGGGCGTTTAAAATTTCGGCTACCAAAATAATTGAACATAACAAAGCAGAGGAAACCGAACATTTCTTACGAAATTTAAAAAGTTATGTAACTGCAAACGTTTTGCGAAAGCTTATTATTCCAAAGAAGAAGATGATAAGCTTGCATTTAAGGAGATGTTTATAAACAGTTGTTACTATTACATTCATCATGACAGAGTGGAATTCTTAAAACATCATCCTGTTGAAATGATGCAAGCGATAGGCAGCACAACTCCTTATAATAATTCTCATGACATCAGGGTTTCAAAAGATACAAATCCAGTTTACAAAAATGACCCATTTTTTGTGCTGAAGCCGCTAAATGAGACAAACCAAATTGATGAGGAACAAAAGCCTTTAAAGTTTCACGGTGATCTTACCAATCTAAACAGGTCAAATGTTGATCCTGATAATTTTACAATTACCCGAAATGTGCAGGCCCAAATAAGCTGGGAAAACGGTGAATGGTTTATCGAAAATAAAAGCCAGTTACTGACAACTTTTATGGTGATAAATAAAAAAATAAAAATTTCAAAAGGGGATATGATTGTTTTGGGCAACAAAAAGTTTCAATTTGAATAATTGCTTTTTCAAAATTTAAACATAATGATATGAAATCAATTACTGTAGGCAGAGACAAGGGAAATGATATTATATTAAGTGATCAAACTATATCCACACAGCATTGTATTTTGATAGATCATGGGGATGGTAGTATTGAAATACAAGATAAAAATTCAAGTAATTGAACATTTGTAAACGGACGAAAAGTAGCCAGTGAAATATTAAAAGACGGCGATAATGTGCGTCTTGGTGATTATCAATTTGAATGGAGCAGTGTATTTGCATCAAAAAAAACACAGCCATATAAGCCAGCCAATGTAGCATACTCCAGACCTGAAATAAAACAAAAAGAGCAAGGTCCTAATGTCCATGTGCATTTATCCCAAGAAGGTAAACACAAAGGATTAGAAGCCTGGGATACCAGCACTCGAGGTTTATTGAATTTTGGAAAAGCAGCTTTTTACATTGCTTTGGCAATTATTTTTTTCTACATAGTTTATTTAATATTTAAATATTTATTATGATATAGGGAATGCTTTCATTTAAATTATAATTTCATAATCGTGGTTTTTCAGTTTATCTCATATGAGGTTGTAAAGCGGCTTGGACGCAGCCTAAAAATAGCTGTTTGATGTTTTTTATAAATGATATACAAAAATTCCCCTAGTCTGCTTTTGCCAAAGTGATTCTAATCCTGTTGCGTCACTGGGTTGCAAGGCCAGTAATACTGGTCAAAGCAACAATCGTGTCCACATTGCCTAAATCAATTGGGGCAATAGCAACCTGAAAGCCTTCTTTTTCTAATTCTGCTACCATTGCTTCTGCTTCTTTTCTGTGATTACGATAGCTAAAAAATACTTTTGCGCCTTCGGCTGATAACCGCCTTACTACGGCTTCGCCAATGCCAGATGAGCCACCAGTAACGATTGCTACTTTGTTTTTAAGATTTGCCATAATTTTATTTTTAATTTTTTTTTGAGAGATAATATCATCTCCTTTGTGGCAATAAAAGTACAAGTGAAGAAAATGGAAGGTTAGCATATTTAAACCTAATAACTGGACAAATCCTGAAAGTGTTTTCTAAATGCTATTACACTTTTACGGGTATATTTTTTAAATAAACGGGAAAAGTAATTGGGATCATTAAATCCCAGCTTGTATGCCAGTTCTTTAACGGGCAAATTGTTATTAAACAGCATTCGCTTCGCTTCTAAAATCAGCCTTTGGGTAATGTATTCTTTTGGCGAGACATCTGCATAGCGTTCAACTACATTGTATAAATTATTAAGTGAAATGTTAAGCGTATTTGCAATATGCGTTATAGAAAATTGCTCCTTCAAATTATCTTCCACAAACATTTTAAATTGTGTAAATTGTTGCAATTGATAATCTGTTTGGTAAGTAGTATTTTTCTCAGAATAATAACAATGGCTTATTTCTATAAGTATAGAATTCAAGTAAGAAATAATTAAGGCAGTATTATCTTTATAGTCATCATCTATTAAAATATTTTCAAGATTATTCAAAGATTGATAGATCCTTTCATAAGCCCCTGGGCAAAATAAAAGCTTTTGCTTATTTAATGGATTGAGTAAAAATGTAAAAGACTGAGGTAACATAGCTAAGAGGGTATCATCAAAAACCAGCTTGGTATGCGTATTTTGTTTATCAATAATAGAAGGACAATATATTTGTCTTGGAAAAATCATTAATAATTCATTAGGATTTATTTCATAATTTTTAAAATCTATTGATTGTACCGTATTACCTGTTTTTAAAAAAGTGAGAAAAAAATAATATACTTTATGTGGCGACAGCAGCGCATTGTAAAGTTCAGGTGAAAGCTGATATTTTTTATTGGATGAGAAAAGGGCAATATTTAATTTGTGATGCTGCTTTATTTGCTCAATAATTTTATCTGCTTCCCACGTTGCAATGCTACTCGTATTTGTATAAGATCCTGTCATAAATACTGCGAATTATTTAACCCCATTCTAAAATTTGAAGGTCAGGTCGGTACTAAAATAGGTTACACTTTTGGCAGCACTTGCCTTTAAAAAATCGCCTGGTGCAAATAATGCCAGTACTGGTACCAGCTTTATATGATTGTTTATTTGCCATGCAACGATTAAATTTAATTGATTGCCCACATACTTTTCCTTGCTTCCTGCACTCGGGCGGTATATAAATCCATTGGGAGTATATAAGGCATCATTAATATTTTGTCTCCAAAAGAAAACCCAGCTACTGATAAAATAAATATTCCTGCGGAGAGCAGTGTTTAAAGACAGCCTAAGCCCTTCAATATTAGCAGGGCCAAGAATTACAGCAGGCGGCCCAAAATAAAAGCCTGTTGGGAACATGGCATTGAAAGTACCCAGTTTATTACTACCTGCTCCTTTATCGCCAGTATTCAAAGCACCACCAATACCTATTTGTGTATTGTTTAAAGCCTTTGGTAAAGTATAAGAGAAGGATAGCGTAGAACCCCATGCAGCAATATCATTATTTGCAAAACTGCCAAACTGTACAAAATTTTCTGCTTCGTATTCTAACTTTTTATAGAAGCCAAAAAATCTAAACCCAAGTGTGTGCCTCAGTTCTTCACCAATACCTTTTTCAAAAAATGCCGTTTTATTTCTAATGCCAAAATAATAGAGGTCAATACCTATTCTACTTTTTTGATTAATATTCCATGTGCTGTATAAGCCCCATGTAATGGTATTTGTAATGGGTGCATTATCAAAATAATTTGGTTTGGTTAAAATAGGTTGTGCTACAAAAGCATCTATTTTTATTTTACTGTTTTGTGCATTGAAACGAACTGATTTGAAAGTTAATCTTGAATTAGGACCTTCCCTCGGTTCAAAAAATTTGCCTGTTCCAAAAAATAACTCTTGCCTGCCTGTTCTTAAAAAATAAGTGGTTGTCTTACTGTTAAATTTAATGTCGAGAAATAATTGATTGAAGTCCAAATCATCTCTGTCAACTACCGGCCTTACACCGCCCTTACGACAGGAAGTAGAGCCGGAAGTTAATTGTGTAAACAGCCTGAAATGGTTACCGGCATGAACATCGGCAAACAACATAGTGCGTTGCTGAAAATAGCCGTTATCCTGGTATGGCTTGTCAGATAAACCTTCATTATGATAGTATTCAAATCTTAACCTGCTCTCGTCTCCCAAAGTAAGATAGCTTGTCTTGTTGGTGGATAAAGGAATGAATTTTAATTTATCCAAACCTTCGGTTCTTAATGCCGTATCTTTTAAATAACTAAAATCTTCAACGTACCGTAAATCTTTATATTGATGTTTGGCAAAATACAAAGAGTCTTTATTTATTTTACTTTGGGCTATCAGCAATGCAAAAGGAGTTGCTGCCAGTAAAAGAATTGTAATTATTTGAAGAGAATATTTCATATTTTTTATTAGTTTTAAACTCATTTCTTGGCCACTTTATTTAAAAATTGAGGATGCTTTTAATTGCCCCATTTCTCCTTTGCCATAGCTCAATTTTGTTTGGCGCATTTGTTCTTCGGTTGTCATTACAAACGGGCCGCCAAAAAGTATTTCCTCATAGATTGGTTTGCCTGTTGCCATTAAAAAATTGGAATTGATGTTAGCTGATTTGATTTCTATGGTGTCGCCTTCTTCTGTAAATTTTATACAAGATCCCTTTTGCACTTTTGTATCTTCAAACATGGCTTCACCCTCTATCATCATAATAAAAGAAATATGGTCTTTGGGTACATTGCATTCAAAGACACCTCCGGGTTGTAAATGCACATCGTAGAAATTAATTTCAGGTATAGGCTTAAAGGAGGCTTTCACCTCTTTATATTCACCTACAAGTATTCGCACCAAAACATTATGTTCACTTACTTCTGGCATATCATTGTTATCTACATGAAATGATTCAGGTTCTGCAAACCTGTCTTTGGAAGCATGGTTAAGCCACATCTGCAATCCATGGCACATTTGTCCTTCTATTTCAGGGATTTCTTCATGTAACATTCCTTTGCCTGCCTGGGTAAGGTGTAAGGTGCCCGCTTCAATCCTGCTCCTGTCGCCATGGCTATCCCTGTTTATAAAAGCGCCTTCACTATCCAAAAACATATACGTCATTACAGAAAATCCTGCATGGGGATGTGGTGGAAAAAATGCTTTGGGCATCCAGAAATTGGTAAGTTGTATATAAGGGTCAATGTTACCCAATTGCTCGTCTAACATCGTCGCCTTAAAACCCTGGTTGCCTTCTGTTAAATGAACAATCTTCTTTATTTTTTTTGTACTCATTTTTTTTTATTTACTTAAAAATTGATAACAGGTGTAATTGCAGCATTACTAACAACTTCACTTCGTTTCCATAAAAACAAAGCCACTACAATTGTGAGCGATAAATAACCTGCAAAGGAAAATATTATAGGAAGCGAAAAATGTATGTATAATAATTGTACCACCACAGGTGATATAAACTGGCCGAAGAACATAAAAAAACTTAGGATACCTATTACCTTTCCTATTTGATTTGCAGTACTGCTTTTCATTACCATCGCATTGGAAGCAGGAATCACTATTCCATTACCCAAACCGGCAATCGCCAATCCAAATAAAGTTTGAAAAAAACTGTTTGAAAAAGCGATTGTTATGTAACCTGCCGCAAATAACCCGAAGGCGATTTGATAAAGCGCAATGGAACTAAAGCGTCTTTTTAACGCTCCGAAACCAAGAGAAGACAAAGCTCCCATCAACACGTTCAACGAAATGGCCAAACCAGCAATGGTGGCTGTTTTGTGCAAACCACTTTCAATTAAAAATGGTGCTTGTGTGGGTATCATATAAAAAATAAGCATGGCCAAAAATGTGGCGGCATAAGGAAGTACCAATTGTTTATAATTGATATTGCTTATTGCTATTACTTTCGCTTTGCCATTATTTAATAACTGCACTGGTTCTTTTAAAAACAAAAATGAAAGAAATAAAATAGGGACAGATAAGATGTAAATCCAAAATGGCGCATGCCAGTTGATGCCTGTTAATGCACCGCCTGCTGCAATAAACAGTACACCACCAAACGAAGTAAATGCGCCCTGCAAACCAAGAAAAGAAGCCCGTTCACCATCTTTAAAATAATCGCTTATCAATGCGTTGGTTGCCGTCATTACACCTGCAACGGCTACTCCCAAAAGAAACCGTCCAATTAAAATAAGGGATAGATTGGTAAGATAAATTCCAGAAGTACCACCGATGGCATACAGCAAAAGTGAAAGTAACAAAAGGTTACGCCTGCCAAACTTATCTGTAAGCCAACCTGCAACTGGAGAGCAAATAGCAATTACAATAGAGGGAAGCGTAAGAATAAGCCGAACATATAAGCCAGCATTTGAAACATCGGCGAAAGAGGTTTTCATAGCAGGCAGTGCCGCAGAAATAGTAGCACCAGCCATTACCGTTAATGAGCTGCAGAGCAGTAAAGCTGTTTTTATATTTGTTTTTGTGTTCATCGTTTATAACTCTGTCCTTTCCTTAAGTTTCTAATGCTTTAATTATGGCATGCGTATCAAAATAGAAAGGCTTTATATCAACTATCTTTTCGCTTTGCAGCGTGTACAATTCAGCAATGGGTGCATCAATAGTCTTTAGCGTACTGCTGCTTGTTGCAGTAATGCGGTGCAGCACAAAAACCCTGTTGCTTTCACCAATGTACTGCAGGTCATGAATTTTTAAATCACTCCATGCCAGCATAAAGAGTGAGGACGATTTTTTATATCCTTCATGACCATGGTAAACACCACCCCATGGAAAAGATGAAGGAATATGAATGGTTACATTGGGGCTGATAAACTGGTTGATTGTGTTTTCTGTTTCGCCACCGTCTCCTATTGCTTCATAAAAGGCTTTAATAATATTGCTATTTACCATAAAAAATGATTAATACTGATTTATCATTTATAGTTATCCAAGACCTAAAAAAACTTTCAAAAAAACAGGGCTGATGTCTCCTACATATTCACGGTATGCTGAAACCTTTCCATCTTTAATCGTAAAAGAAAAAGCCAGTTTGTTATCGTACGCAACATCGCCTGGAAAGATTCCACTGTTGGTGAATTCATACACAACGGTAGATTCATTGCTTGTAATATTTAATATGTTTTCAACTTTTAATGGAGAGCCTACATAGTATGGGCGAATGGCTTTATACATCTCTGCCAGTTTTTCTTTTCCCTTCACTTCTCCCCGAAAGTTGCCAGCCGGCATGCTGTAAACGGTGTCATCGGTAAGCATATCCAGTAAAGGCTGGTATTCACCGCCCTGCCAGATGGTTTTTAATAAGCCGAAAGCAGTTGCTGCAATATCAAGTGTTATTATACTTTCCATTTTTTTATTATTTAAAATTCTATAAAACAAATTGACCTTATAATTTTGTCGTTTTCCAAAGGCCTGCATCAAAGTGATAGTCTACTCCTTTTTTAAAATTTGAATACCGTATTGCGGATACAAATTTGAAACGGCAGCCAACTGTACCCACGCCGTAGCAAAGGTTTCTATGCTTCTTGCTGCTTTAAGTATACCTGCATCTAAAGGCACAAAATTGCAATCGCTGATAAGGCCAGAAACTGTAGTCTTTGCTTGTTCGTTGTCGCCACACAAAAAAACTGTTGGCAACTGTTGATTATCCGAAAAGGGGTTTTCGATAATCTGGGAAAAGGTAGTATTGAAGGCTTCCACCACAATCGAATCTGGCAACAACGCTGCAATCGTTTCTGCCATGGAGATTTTTAAATCTGTAGCAAGCCCAATCGTGTCGCCTTTAAAATCAGGACGAAGGCCACTTACACAGGTGATTATTATTTTGCCTTTAAAAAGTGATGCGTCAGAAAATATTTCCGGTAAAGTATCAGGCGGAACTGCCAGCATAAGAATATCATTGGCAGTAATAGTTTCATTAACTTCTGCGTAGCTGTAATTTTTATTGTATGCACCTAATGTCTTTAGTTTCTCTTTATCCCTTGAAAAACTAAACATCACCTGGCGTTCTTTCTCTGACCACCTTTTGCCAAGTGCGGCACCCATATTGCCAGCACCAATAATTCCTATGTTCATAATTATATTTTATTTGATAAACAGTGCGGTTTAAGATTTGTATAGACCGGGTGCATACTCCCGGTTCAATATATTGCAGCACAAAAAACTTTTGTGAATGCCGTAGCTGCCATTAATGTTGCAAAATGTTCTATAATGTTTTTCATTTAATTTGTTTTGAATTTTAGAAAAACGATTTGATTAATTTTTAGGTATTTTTTGAATAAGACCTTTATAAACCGGTGCATCCTGGTAAATGGTATGATAGCTTCTTTTTACAAAAAGCCATTTGCCATTTTCTTTTACCAATTCATCTTCATACATTGATAAATTGTAGTTGCCGCTTTTATCATCTGCCTTACGGGCTATTTCGTTTACATAAAAACGAGCAGTTGCTTTATCTCCATTAATGGTTATTACACCGGGGCCATTCATCTGTACAAAAAAATCCCAAAGCCCCAGCATGTGGCTTACAGACGCACCCATATTTTCTTTGCCCTTAAATTCCATATTGATTGGTGGGCCAATTTTCCAGATACCATCTTTAGCCCAAAGTGCCTGAAATGCTGTAGAATCAATACGGTTGGCAGCATCACTAAATTTATCTGCCAATGCACGAATGTCCATTTCGTCTTTTACCAACATCAAAGATTTTATTTCATCTGCCGAAAGTTGTGTTTCATTTTCTTTTTTTTCGTTTTCCATTTTGCAAGAGTTTAAAGTGAATAATGTGATGAGTGTTGCTGCGAAGAGCATTGTTTTTTTAATTTTCATTTTCTATTTGATTTGGTGTGATTTGCAAATAACTTTTATTACAGCAGCCCTTGCATGTATCCAAGCAAGCCAGTTTCAAAATCCCCATCGTATTTTTTTCCATTGATAAAAAAACTCGGCGTACCATTCACTCCGCTTTTCATACCACTTCCAAAATCGGCTTCTACTTTTTGCTGGTAAATATCTTTTTCAAAATCTTTTTCAAAAGCTGTTACATCCATTCCAACTTGCGAAGCATATTGTATCAAAGAAGCATCGTCCAGGTTTTCCTGGTTTTCAAAAATGATATCGTGCATTTCCCAAAATTTTCCCTGTGCTGCAGCCGCTTCCGCTGCTATGGCTGCATGTGTGGCGTTGGGGTGCATTTCCGCCAAAGGAAAATTGCGAAATACAAAACGTAAGTTTGTACCCAACTTTCTCTGAATGTGTTTAACAATTGGATAAGCCCTGCCGCAATGGGGGCATTGGTAATCGCCATATTCAACGAGTGTTATTTTAGCATTTTCTGCTCCCGATATATTATCCTGTTTATTGACTAATGGTTTAAGCATTATTTTTTTTATGAATTAAGTGTTGCGTTCATTTCTTCCAAAGCTTCCAGTATTCCATCAGCACCGGGGTTGATGCCATCAGGCGATAAATAACTCCATTGTATCGTTCCTGCTTCATCTATTACAAACAAAGCCCTTTGCGATTGACCTTCTGCTTCATTGTACACGCCATACAATTTTGCTACAGCACCTTTTGGTTCAAAGTCTGCAAGCAGGGGAAAATGCAATTTCCTGTCTTGCTCAAATGCAGTGTGGCTCCATTTACCATCCACCGAAATGCCCACCATTTCTGCATTGAATTTTTTAAAGTATTTGAGGGTTTCGTTGTAAAGCGCCATCTGATCGCCACATACAGGGCTCCAGTCTGCCGGGTAAAAAGCAAGTATCACCCGTTTGCCTTTCAACTGACTTAAACTTAATTTTTGGTCGGGTGTGGCATAGAGTTCAAACTCCGGTGCTGCATTTCCTTTTTGTAACATTGTGTTTATTTTTAGATAATAATTTGATATATCAGGGATCAAATAGTAAATCCCATATTTTAAATTCCTTATTAAACATCATTTCCATTATTTCATCTAACTGAATTGTCACTACATTACATGAGCCATTTTGTGTATCATTCATATTTTTTTCAAATCTTTCATCCTTTGCTTGTTTCAACATCAAAGGCTTTTTCATTATCTCCTTTTTTAAGCCTGCATTGTTTTGAATAAGCATCTTCATAAAAAAAATTTACTTCAAATAATTTCTGATAAACCAGGCCATCTTTTCATGCTGCTCCATCAGGCCTGTTACAAAATCTGCTGTGCCCAAATCTTTGTGGGTTTCGCCAAATTCAGTAATCAGTTTTCTCAGATTTTGAATAATGGTTTCATGGTCGCTTAACAGGTTTTGCAATTGTTCGTTTTGTTTATTTGTATATTCTTGTTCCAACAAATGGGTGAGACCGAGATAATCTTTCAGCCGGGCTTCTGCATAATGCCCAATGGTACGTATACGTTCTGCCACGTTATCTATTATTTCATCTAACTGCTCATACTGGCTTTCGTAAAATTTGTGAAACTCCATAAAATTGCTGCCTTCTACATTCCAGTGATAGTTTCGTGTTTTGGCATATAGCACAAATTCATCTGCCAATAATTTGTTTAATTTTGTTGCAACTTCCTGCAAATGATTTTCGGGGATGCCGATTTTTGTTGTCATGTTGTTTGTTTTGTTTGATTACTTTTTTACAAAAAAGGATAGTCTGTATACCCCTTGTCACCGCCGCTGTAAAAAGTTGCCTTATCAGGTTCATTAAAATCGCTATCTGTTTCAAAACGTTTTACCAAATCGGGATTTGCTACGTACAAAGCACCAAAAGATACCATTTGCGCCCTGTTATTTTGGAGTTCTTTTTCAGCTGAATTTTTATTGTATCCACCATTAACAATAATGGCTTTATCAAATAATCCTCAAAAAGTTGTAAGTACATCCTTTGGCCAGTAAGGAAATGCATCAATGGGGAATAAGGGTTGCATTAAGTGCAAATAAGCTAATTGCAACGCATTTAACTCGCCAATTAAATAACCAAACAATGCTTCGGGGTTGCTATCTATCATCCCATTAATAGGGATAGACGGCGATAATTTAATACCCACTTTATCATTACCAAAAACAGCAACCAGTTCATTCATTATTTCTAAAACAAACCTGCTCCTGTTTTCTATACCGCCACCATATTCATCGGTACGTTTGTTTGAAGCGTCTACTAAAAACTGGTTGGGTAAATAGCCAAAGGCAGCATGTAATTCAATATCATCAAATCCGGCGGACTTTGCTTTAGCAGCTGCAATGCCGTATTGCTTTATGATTTGCTTTACTTCTTTGTTTTCTAAAGCATGGGGCACCTCATAGTCATGCATGCCAGAGGGGGTAAAATGTTTTTGTCCTTCGATTTTTATGGCTGAAGGAGCTACAGGCAACTGTCCGTTTTTTACAGAAGAATGACCAACTCTGCCTGTATGCCAGAGTTGCATAAAAATCTTACCTCCTTTTTTGTGTACGGCCTGGGTTACTTTTTTCCATGCCTCTACTTGTTCATCCGTATAAATTCCGGGGGTAAAAGGGCTACCAATTGCCTGTTCAGAAATATTAACTACCTCTGTAATTATAAAACCTGCTGAAGCTCTCTGTTCATAATAGAGAGCGGTACTTTCAGATACTATACCTTATTCATTTGCCCTGCTCCTCGTCATTGGGGCCATGGCAATACGGTTGTTTAATTTTAAATCGCCTATTTGTAATTGTTCAAGTAGTTTCATGTTAACTTTTAATTTGTTTTAAATTCTTGTTGCTTATTTTTTTCAATAGCTTTTAGTATACTTCAGTTATATCATCTTCACAGTTTGAGTAATATCAATATTTGCTTCCAATGCCACATCATTACTCAAGTATAAAATGCCAGGTTTGATGAAGCCTTCCTGTCCAACGCCAAAATCTTTTTTATTGATAATACCGCTAAGCATATAACCAGCATGAAGATTTCCCTTGCCATCGTCAACTTGCTCACCGCTGGCAACTGCTTTCCATTCTACAACATTTGTTTTGTCTTTAATGGTAAGGTTGCCTTTTACACTGTACTCATTGCCGTCAATCTTTTTTACATGGGTAGATGCAAACGCAATGGAAGGATATTTAGCAGTATCAAACCAATCAGGTGACTGTAGGTGTTGGTCACGTTGTGGCTGATTAGTAAAAATGCTTGCTGTCTCAATGTTTATATTGATGGTGGCACCGTCTAATGTTCCGTTAGGAGTTATCACCGACCCATCAAAAGTTTTGAACAAGCCCTTTACATTAGCCATCGCCAAGTATTTTATGCTGAACTCAATGCCCGAAGTATCTTTTTCAATTTTCCAATGTGTTTCCATGATTTGTTTTTTTTATTATAAATATTTTTAGTACACAATTTTTCTATACCGTAGTTTCACCTGCATCGGCAAACAATACACTGCCACTCATAATGGCCGATAAATCGCTTACTGCAAAAAACATAACCCTTGCTATATCATCCGGCTCAGCTAACCTTCCGAATGGCAATGGCTTAGCATACGCATCAAAAGGTTTTTCGCCAAAAGCCATTGTTAAACCAGCTTCCTGTGCTTTTAATCCTTCTGTCATGGTCATAGTGGGGCTTACTGCCAGTACACGAATGCCTTTGGGTCCAAACTCTTTTGCCAATGCACGGGTTATAAATTTTACGCCACCTTTGGAAGCTGTATAGTGTAACAAGCCTGCCACTGGCCTTTCCATCGTGGTAGAAATAGTATTTACAATCACACCGGGTTTTCCATAAGCAAGCATGGCCTTTATAGCTTGCTGTGCACCATGAAATGTGCCTTCAAAGTTTACATCCATCATTTGCTTCCATTGTTCCGCAGTGATGTCCAATGTGCCTGCACCTGGATAAATACCTGCGATATTCAGCCAGGCATCCAGGCGGCCATAAGCAGTATCCACTTTTTTTATTAATTCTTTGATGGATTCTAAACTCGTTATGTCCATGTGCATCGGAACCACTTTTCCAAATACAGAAAGTTCTTTCTCTATCCGGGGAAGGGCTTCTTTATTTATGTCGGCAAGTATTACCGTAGCACCAGCCTGTGCCATTCTTTTTGCTGTGGCATAGCCGATGCCAGAAGCAGCACCGGTAACTACTACTACTTTTTCTTTTAGAGAAATTAGTTCTTCGAGAGATTTGTTTGACAGATCGTTCATTGTATTAATCTTTATTGTTGAAAATATAGTTATCCATTTTTTGAAATTGCACCAGCAATGGTTTTTCCAGCATTGTATCTGTTTTATCCGCAAATACTTTTCGGTAAGGTTTCTTCATTTCTTCTTCCAGGAAATATTCCTTGTTAGACCAGCCTTCAAATAAAATAATTGAAGCAGGGTCATCTTCCTGCGATAACCAATTAAGGAATTGCAGGTTTTGCTGGCCTTCAATTTGATTAATAATTTCTGTCAGTGCCTCTTTAAATTGGGGAAGCATAGCCAGTTTTATTTTAAAGGAAACGGTGATGAGTACATCAGCTTTTTCTATTATTTCGGAATAAGTTTTCATTTGATTATTTTTTATTCAGGTTTTTTAGTTATTTTTTATTTGCCCAATCAATTTCTTTTCCTAAAAGCCTTATACTTAGTTCATAAAACCGCACAGCAGCGGTTATCCAAACCAAACTTGAAATCATTACCGGTGCCACTACGCTGAGTGCATGTGTAAGGTGTATAGCAATAGCACCACCCATGTAAGCCACTAAAAGCAAAGTACCCAGCAAGCCTGTTCGAGGTATTGCAAATAGTATAATGGAGAGCAATTCTATCGTGCCCATTATTCTGAGCGAAGTGGCAGTTAAGCCCCATTGTGCAGCAGATTTTATTGTTTCTTCGGAACCGATTAATTTGCTGGATGCGCTTCCTAAAAAGATGAATGCTAATATTCCTGTAAGCACCCATCCAATAATTTTGATTGCTTTTTGTGACATAATTTTTGTTTATGATTATTAAATATTTATCCCTCTTTGCATCGGCACTTCTACAAAAACCAGTTCGGTGTTTTCCTCCACATTTATTTTTACCGAATCAGTTTCATAAATGCCCAAAGCATCGCCTTCATTCAAGTGGTAGTCTTCTATTGTTATTTTTCCTTTGGCACAATGGATATACACTCCATTGCCTTTTAAATTCATTTTATATTCTATTGCAGTTTCTTTATCCAATGAGGCAATGCTGAAAAAAGAATCCTGGTTAATGAGGGCAGAGTTGCTTCTTTTATCAGGTGAGAGAGCTAAAAGAATTTTGTTGTGTTTATCTTCTGGCTGATATGTAAATGTTTCATGCCTTGGTTTTACATTTATTGCTTTTGGGTACACCCAAATTTGATAACTGTGAAAAGGTGAGGTTTTTGAAGCATTAAATTCGCTGTGCGAAATACCAGTGCCTGCACTCATGGTTTGCACACTTTTCATATCAATGATGCCTTCACTGCCAGTATTGTCTTTGTGTGCCTGCGAACCTTCGATCAGGATTGTTGTAATCTCCATATTTTGATGTGAGTGCATTCCAAAACCCTGCCCGCCATTTACAATATCATCTGCAAAGCCGCAGAGTTCGCCAAAGTTGGTTTGGTTGGGTACAAATGCATAAGCACTTTTTTTCCAGGCATCTGTTTTATGTATCCTGTCTGTATCTGGCCTGTATAAATATTTCATCGTTTACTTTACTTTTTTAAATAGATTATTTGGTAATTGGCAGTTGTACAAATTCAATGGTATTTCCTTCAGGGTCATTGATGAAGATCCCCATCGTTCCATTTGTAAATTTTATTGGGCCAGCAACAATCGTTACTCCTTCAGATTTCAATTGCTTTATCGCATCATCTAAATTGCTTACTGAAAAAGAAATATTAGCGAAGCCCTGAAGCTGCACATGGTTTGGAGCAGACGGACGCTTTACCGGTTTAAAACCTCTTATCTGAAGTATCTCCAGTTTAAAATCATCCAGTGTTAAAAAATTTACTTTGCTGCCCAATACCCTATCTTCTACATTGAATAATAATTTGAACCCCAGTTTTTCTTTGTACCATTTGGATAGTGCATTTGTATTTTTTGAAGAAAGAGTAACATGATAGAAACTAATTGCTACTTTTTTATTTGTTTTTGCCTGTGCAAATACAGCGATGCTGCTACAAAAAAAACTAACTGATAAGGCGATTGCGAAAAATGTTTTCACCGTTTTAATTTTATTAAAATGCTTCTCTTTGTGATTCATTAATTTAAGGTGTGTAATATGACTGCTTTCTAAATAGTACGCTACGCCAAGCAAAATGAAGACAACAATATCAACCAGAATTTGAACAGGGAGTTTTTGAAAATTATCATTTCCAGCTTTGACAAATTCCGGGTCAACCAATGCAGTTCCTGGAAATAGCAAAGCCAGTGATTGTGCAATCCAATAAAGAATTGCAAAGAGTATCGCCACATTTACGTGAATTTTATTTATATCGTAACTATATGCTTTTCTAAATAAGAAGTAGAGTGAGCAAATGCCTAACAACAAACCTAAACACATCGTTTGTGCATTATGGAATTTTGCATGTGGCGGCCAGCGTGGATTATAAATATGGGTAATATTCCAGTCAGCAATAAAGGGGCTAACTATGGTAAACAAGGCTACAAACGCTATAATGAGCACGCCTATTGAAAATCTTGAACTATTAATTTTATTTTCATCTTTATTACTATCGTGTTGATTTGTTGCCATAGCCTAACAATAAATTAATTGCCTAATTTTTTTTGTATTCGGTTACGAATGTTACCTGAAATGCAGCAGCTTTCCATTGACCCTTTTGTTTTACCCATACTTTTGTTATCCTGCAGGGGCCTTTAGTTGGAAAACCCCTGTAAGCCTCATCTACAGTCCAGGTGGCAGTTACAAGGGCTGTATCACCATACACCCTTATCAGTTCATCCGATACTTCCACAGATGTCATTAATACAACCTTTTCCTTCAGATTATATAAATACGTTTTTCTATCCACTACTTCTCCAACAGGGCTGGTGTATAAAAAATCATCTGTAAGCAATGTCTCAAAACTATCTGCGTCATTCTTTTTGTAAATAGCCGACCAGTTTCTTTCGTGGGTTGTAATTTCTTTTTGAATTGGATCTGTCATGATATTAGTTTTAATAATTGTTTATTAAATATGCGTAAGCGCTTATTCACCGTTGGATAAATAACTAATTTCTGTTTGCACCAAACAGACTTCGGTTCACAACCCACACATTTTTTTTCTGCCTGTTTTTTAATTGCTTCACCAAATTCTGGGTTGCTAGAGCATTCGTGTTTTGCCTGGCAATAGGTTCAAAGTCTGGTAACTCGTCAAAAAGTTACACAAAGAAGGGTGGTTCAAAAACGCCGCCTTTGGAACCTATGGTAGTTATTGCTACGGGAATCTTTAATGTCTTGGCAGTTTTGGCTAAACCTGTAACATTGTTGGTAATCAAATTGGGAACGATGCTCGGTACCGAGAATGCAAAAAACTGTTGGTTATCCAACAAGACAAACACACTTTTGTATTTATTTATTCATTAATGTTGGTCATGATTTTAATTTTGTTTGTAAACTTTTCCCTGTCCGTACTTTGTCAATGCAGATGCCAAATTGAACTTTTCTTTTTTGAGAAGTGTTAATAAATTATTACGATAAAATCAACAAAAATGAAACTCAGAAAAAACACGAAATAACAGGTATCCATTTCTTAATACACGATATTTAATATAAAGGTTAGCTTTAGACTTAGAAAAAAATAATCGTGATTAGACACAAAAGAAAAGAAAAATTAAATAAAGTCCGGGAGGGAGTATTAAAACCTGGCAAATCTGTTACTGCACTCGAAGCCGAAGTACAAAATGTAGACAAAATTCTACAAATAGAGAAAGAAAAAACGTTGTTACTTTCTATAATAGAATCCATATCCAGAGCGAGAACCCCGATAAAGTTAGTGATTGCTATAAATGAAAAAGTTAAGCAGGTAATACGGTTTGACGATGTTCGTATTTTTTTGATAAGTAAAGATGGCCTGCAGGATTATGACATGACAGAAAATTTTGAGCAATGGATGGATTCGGAAGAAAATCAGAGACTACTTTATAAGGGCTTTGTATTAAATAATCACAAAGGCAGTTATATTGAATATGCAATGAAAAAAATGGAAAAATATGAATGCCCGGTTATAGAAGATTATACCATAGTTAGTAAAAAAAAGAATTATCCATCATTGAATGTGTTGACAAAGAAGGGTTATAAAGAAGGTATGGGAGCCATACTTGAATCAACTGGCCGCAAGTTTGGTTGTTTCTGGCTCAACAGCAAACAAAAAAATAATTTTAATAAAGGCCAGTTTGCGTTATTCCATACAATAGCAGAGCAATTATGCGTTTGCATTGCCAACATGCTGGCTAATGAAGAAATTATAAAGAGGGAGAAGGATAAATCACTGCTTTTGTCTTTAAGCGAGGATATTGCTGGGGTAAGAACCAGGGACGATTTGTATAAAGTAATTAAGGAAAAGATTCACCCAATAATTGGGCATAATAACATTTATCTTTCTTACCTAAATGACAAAAATGAAACAGCCGCTTTTTCGTATAAAAATGCAGAGGATGAGATTCACATAAGGGAGCATTATAAAAAATACTTCAGGGAATGGTTTCCGGTTGTCAACACACCCTTTGAAATGGCGTTGCAAAGCGAATTTCCTGCTGTTTTTACAAAAGCAGATATTTTAAAAAGTTATCCAGGATGTTATCATATGAAAGTGTGGGAAAGAGCTGGCGTAGAGGAATCTATTGAGGTGCAACTAAAATGGCGGAATAAAGTAATTGGTTTTTTAAGCATTTTATCGAAGCAAAAAAATGGATTCGTAAATACCGATTTGGCCTTAATTAAATCTGTAGCAAACCAAATAACCATTTCGATAGCAAATATTATTGCCAATGAAGATATTATTGAAAGAGAAAAAGAAAAAACTATATTGTTGTCAGTAAGTAAGCAATTTGCAACGATCAGGAGCAGGGAAGATTTGTTTGGTGTAATTATAAACCAATTAAAACCAATAATACCTTTTGATCATACCGTAATCACCCTGTACAATGCTGAAAAAACACGTACGCAGCAAATTCATGTTGTTCTTACAGATAAACAAAAAGCAATTAAAAATTATAACGGCACAATTGATACCTGGTGGCCGGTTACTGATACCCCTTGGGAAGATTAGCCTTACCAGCCCCCTGATACTGCTGTATAAAGATATGGCTGCTAAATACCCGGAACATATCAGCGTTAATATTTTGAAAGAATTTGGTATTCAGGAAACGCTGCTTGTGCCTTTAATAAAAGGGGGCTACAAAATCAGTACACTTGAATTTCATTCGATGGAAACAGATCGTTTTCCAGCAAGCAGTTTTGCAAAATACACCTCTCTTACAGACCAGGTAGCGGTAGCAATCTCAAACATATTAGCCGATGAAGAAATTAAAATCCAGTTAGCTGAAATAAATGAATTAAAAAAACAACTGGAAGCAGAAAACGATTACCTGCTGGAAGAGGTGCAAACTGTTTCCCGATACAACGAAATTATTGGCACCAGTAATGAAATTCAAAAAGTATTTGATGAAATATCACATGTGGCGGTTACAGATAGTACCGTGTTAATTTTGGGAGAAACGGGTACCGGAAAAGAATTGGTAGCAAGGGCCATACACAATGCTTCTCTTAGAAAAGATAAATTACTCGTAAAGGTAAATTGTGCCACACTTCCTGTGAACCTGGTAGAAAGTGAATTGTTCGGGCATGAACAGGGAAGTTTTACAGGTGCTACGGAACGACGGATTGGCAAATTTGAACTGGCCAATAACGGCACTTTATTTTTGGATGAAATAGGGGAGCTAACAATAGAGTTGCAGTCAAAAATACTAAGAGCCTTGCAGGAAAAAGAAATAGAACGCATTGGCGGAAAATCAGTTATTAAATGTGATGTAAGGTTTATTGCAGCAACTAACCGAAAATTAGAAGAAGAAGTAAAAACACAAAAGTTCAGGGCCGACCTATTTTTTAGGCTGAATATTTTTCCTATCAACCTGCCACCACTAAAAAACCGAAAAGAAGACATTCCTTTACTGGCAAAACATTTCTTGCAACTGTTTTGCAAAAAAATGAATAAAAAAATATCGGGCATTGAAAAAACTGCTTTACAATCGCTGATGCTGTACCAATGGCCGGGCAATATACGGGAACTGGAAAATGTAATTGAACGTGCTGTTATTGTCAATAAAACAAAAATGCTCAAGATTAACCTGAGCGAGCAAAACCAGCAAAGCATCAGCGTGAAAAAACAATCAGCAGACAAAAATATTTTCCAGGTAAAAAGCTATAAAGATGCTGAACGGGATATTATCATCAACGCCCTGGAAGTCTGCAAAGGAAAAATTCGTGGTGTTGGTGGTACTGCTGAACTGCTGAAAATAAATGCCAGCACATTGGAAAGTAAGATGAAAAAGTTGGGGTTGGTTAAAAAAAGTAAAATTGATATAGTTGAAGAATGATTTGACAAACACAAAACGGTAAGGTTTAGATTAGTACTAAACTAAACTTTGTGATGTGAAATAGCTTTTTAAGTTAAAATGGCTATATTTTATTTACAAAAAACAAAAGGCTTTCCTGCCCAAAGGGGATAGTTTTCATGCTGAAAGGGGGGGTAGATTTTTGCCACCATTTCAGGGTATTTGATGGTAACCGGCAAGCTCTGCTAATTATTGCTTTTCCAATACATTCTGCCGAACTGGAATACCTGATCTATTATGACTTCACCAAATTCGCATTCTCCAACATGCCTTCAACGCGAGTTTGTGAAAAAACTCCTTTAGCCAAATATACACACAATGTGAATAGCGTAAACAGCGTATGATTTTTGTTATAAAAAAGGCATGCAGTTTATACAAGGAAACAACAGACATCAAACCTACTTCACCACACCCGACGACCAGGTGAGTGCTGACAATGCAGCAAGGCTCATGGATGCTTTTATTGATAAGCTTGATCTGCAAAAATTAGGCTTTACCGGCACGGTTCATAAAAGTGAAGGCCGGCCGCCGTATGCACCCGGAGTGCTGTTAAAATTGTACCTCTACGGCTATCTCAATAAAATCCGCAGCAGCCGGAAGCTCGAAAAGGAATGCAGCCGAAACATTGAACTGCAGTGGCTGTTGCAGGGACTGCAACCTAACTACCACACCATTGCAGATTTTCGTAAAGTACATGCAGTGCCTTTACAATCCATGTTTAAACTGTATGTACAGTTTCTTAGCGATGCAGGCCTGCTGGGCAAAACAACCATCGGTATAGATGGCAGTAAGTTTAAAGCAGTTAACAGTAAAAAGAATAACTACAACCAAAAAAAGATAGATAAGCACCGCCAGTTTATTGAAGACAAAACTGCGAAATATTTACAGGAACTCGATGAACTGGATCAGCAGGAAAACGTGGCTGCCAGTGATGAACTCCTGCTAAAAAAAGAAAAGATAGCACAGGGCCTCGCCAGGCTAAAAGAACGCACCATTAAATACGATACGCTTCAGCACCAACTGGATGCTACGGATGATAAGCAGGTTAGCACCACTGATGCTGACAGCCGCAGCATACTTATAACCAAAAGTATTGTAGAAGTTGCCTATAATACACAGAATGCTGTGGACGATAAACACAACCTGATAGTACATACACAAGCCACCAATACCAATGATGGCAAGGCTCTACACAAAGCAGCTATACAAGCCAAACAAAATCTGCAATTAAAAAAAGAAGACAGCCTGATGGTGCTGGCAGATAAAGGTTACCATACCGGTGCTGAGCTGCTCGAATGTCAGCAGGAAAACATGATCACCCATGTAGCGTATAAAGAACAGCCTGGTGTCAAACACATTGCCAACGAATTTTTAGTTGAAAGCTTTAACTATAATAAACTGGCAGATACCTATACCTGCCCCGCCGGTGCAGTACTAACGTCACTGGGTACCTGGCACAATAAAAAAGGTGAAGCAAATGAAACCAGCTACCGCTTTAAAACATACCGTACCGGTGCCTGTAAAACATGCCCGTTAAAAAGCCAGTGTACCAAACTTCCCAAGCGCATTATCCAGCGTAGTGAATACCAGGATGCGGTAGACCTCAATGATAACAACATCAAAAAAAATCCCCAATATTACAAGCGAAGACAAGCCATTTGTGAACATCCCTTTGGCAGTATAAAAAGGCATTGGGGTTACACACATACACTGCTGAAAGGATTGCAAAAAGTAAATGGTGAAATGAACCTCATCATGTTTTGTTACAACTTTATGCGAACCAAAAACATACTCGGCTTTGAAAAAATGCTGCAGACAATCAAAAACTGGCAACCAGATTACACCAAAGTAATCTGCCTTTTAAAAAGCGCCTCTATTAAGCCGATTTACAGACAACATAAGCCTCCATTTTTTTTGAATAATTACTGCGTGGTATTTTTAAGGACTGCCTGAATCAACTTCTATTGGCTTGTGGTGAAAAGTTACGGGGCGGTTTTTTGACTTTTTTTAGTTTTCTCACAGTCTGACGGTGCATGACATGGCTATCTTCGCCGGAAAATGATAAAATAAGAATAGTTTAACGGATGCGATGCCATTATGACTTAATTCTAAATTCTGCTGATCGTGAAGTATATAAAATCAAAAACACTGTTATTAAGCTATCAGTTGCAATTCCTTACATTCATAATCAGTCAATATTGACTCGGCCTCACTTGCCAATTACCCGGTATTTGTAGTATATTACTCTGATTTTTTTAGACAGGTATCTTAACTTCAAATTAGTAATTTAAAACCTGTCAAAAATGAGTAAAGTCACCCGTAGGAAATTCACTCCCGAATTTAAATCAAAGGTTTGCCTTGAAGTGATCAAGGAACACCAAACCGTTGAGGTCATCAGCAAGAAATATTCTCTTCACCCCACTGTGGTCAATAATTGGAAGCGTGAGTTTTTGAAAAACTCCCCTGTTGTCTTTGAAAAAGAGAGTGCCAACACCCAGAATGAGAAAGATCAATTAATACAGATGCTCTACGCCCAAATAGGAGAACTTAAAGTTGCCAACGACTTTTTTAAAAAAAAGCTGTTTTAAAACCGCTTGAAGAGCGCCGGATGATGTTGGATCGTAATGACGAAAATCTGAGCATTGTCAAACAATGTGAATTGCTTGATATTAACCGAAGCAGTTTTTATTTTGTGCCAAAACAAGAGAATAGCAAGAATTTAGCGATCGGGCATTCTGGATGAACAATATTTAAAGACTCCTTTTTTTGGAGTGGAACGCCTGGTTCGCAAACTTGAAGACCAGGGGTGTATAATCCGCTCCATCTTGACCACCCATTCTTGTGATACTGACCACCCGTTCCTGTCATGTTGACCACCCCCTGTTTTTTAGTTGAGCATTGATATTCCGGTGATACTGACCACCCCTTTTTAGAGGATAGTTTAGGATCATCTGCTGGATATTTTTGTTTATTTTTTGGCTGTGCCATTCCGGCAATGCTGACCACCGGTTAATGTCGTTACTGCCATTCCGGCGATATTGACCATCCTTCATTGCTTTTCTGTAATCGTTTTGCTTTGCAGTTCTTCATTTAAAAAAACTGCAAAATACATGGCTGGAAAAACGATCAACATGATTCAATTAAAACAAATTATCAGGCTTCGAAGCAATGGCGTGTCGCTTCAAACAATTGCTAAGAGCGTTAATATCGCTAGGAATACGGTAAAAAAGTACCTGCGTTTGATAGAGGCAAAGCAGCTGGATTTTAAAGACCTTCTGGCACTTGATGATCTATCACTGGAGGCTTTATTGCAAGATCCGGAGCCACAGGATGAAGCCCGTTACCAATCGCTCTGCCAGCTGTTTCCCCACTTTGAAAAAGAATTTTCCCGTGTGGGTGTAACCCGTTGGGTATTGTGGAGCGAATATAAAATGCGTTGTCGGGACGGCTTTAGTTATTCGCAATTTTGTGAACATTTCAGAGCCTGGAAGAAAAGCAGTTCCGGCACGTTGCATATCGAACATCAGCCTGCTGATAAACTCTTCATTGATTATACCGGCAAGAAGCTTTCTGTCGTTGATCCGCAGACTGGCGAGGTAACAGAAGTAGAAATTTATGTGGCTACACTTGGCTGCAGTCAGCTTACTTATGTGCAGGCAGTTTATTCTCAAAGAAAAGAAGACTTCATCCATGCTACAGAAAAGGCGCTTCATTACTTTGGTGGCGTACCCCGTGTATTGGTTCCCGATAATTTGAAGAGTGCAGTTAGTAAAGCAAATAAATATGAGGCAGAAGTAAATGCTGCGTTCCTGGACTTTGCCAATCATTATGGCACTCCTCCCTGGCGCAGGTCTCCCGACCTGCTGCCTGGTGTCGCTAATGCATGCCACAATTTAATCTAACATCACCAAATCCAGCAGCCCCTTTTGATCAGTCATATAATCAACAGCACTGCTGTATTTCCAATGCCACGGCTCTGATACAAAACCGGCAGTAACAGGATTCCAATGAAGATAGTTCAACCGTTGATTAAACATCACATCGCTGTCTAACAAAATGGGATGGTTTTCGTGTTGCCATAATTTAAACCGATAATTGCTGCTACTTTTCTTTCCTTCTGCCTCTAATAAATTAAGCATGTATTCACGCCTGCTCTCTTTAGGATTGTTAATAATGCTGTCAATTAATTTTACCGCAGTAAAACTTTTCATGTTCTTTAATACTAATCCAGGGTCTTTTGCGCCATTGCAGGAATAGATCATGTGCAGGTGATTGGTCATTAATACCCATGCATGCACCTGCAGGCCCTGATTTCGCTGACAAAACCGAATGCTGTCTAAAACAATTTCTTTATAAATATCTCTTGTAAAAATATCCAGCCATCCAACTGTGGTGGAAGTAGTAAAGTAAACGCCTGATTTATCTGTAAAACGATATTTTGTGCTCATGCCGGTTGTTTTGGATTATTAAGATAATAAAAAACACTATATCATTAAACTAATGGTATAGCTAATGTAATTTAAAAGTTGCAGGGTGCTTAAGATCTCATTCAGTGAGAATAACCATGGTTGGATGAGCGACGACAGGCAGCAGGTCAGGAGACCTGCGCCAGTGACAAACTAATAGTATAGCTTTTGTAAAATAAAAAGTTGCAGGGTGCTTAAGATCTTATGCAGTGAGAATAAGCATGGTTGGATGAGCGACGACAGGCAGCAGGTCAGGAGACCTGCGCCAGTGACAGACCTGCGCCAGTGAGCGTAAACGCCTGATTTATCTGTGAAACGATATTTTGTGCTCATGCCGGTTGTTTTGGCTCATTAAGATACCAAAAAATGCTATATTATAAAGCTGATAATATAGCTTTTGTAAAATGAAAAGTTGCAGGGTGCTTAAGATCTCATTCAGTGAGAATAAGCATGGTTGGCTGAGCGACGACAGGCAGCAGGTCAGGAGACCTGCGCCAGTGACAGATATTATAAAACTAATAGTATAGCTTTTGTAAAATAAAAAGTTGCAGGGTACTTACGATCTTATGCAGTAAGAATAAGCATGATTGGCTGAGTGACGACAGGCAGCAGGTCAGGAGACCTGCTCCCTGGCGCAGGTCTCCCGACCTGCTGCCTGGTGTCGCTAATGCATGCCACAATTTAATCTAACATCACCAAATCCAGCAGCCCCTTTTGATCAGTCATATAATCAACAGCACTGCTGTATTTCCAATGCCACGGCTCTGATACAAAACCGGCAGTAACAGGATTCCAATGAAGATAGTTCAACCGTTGATTAAACATCACATCGCTGTCTAACAAAATGGGATGGTTTTCGTGTTGCCACAATTTAAACCGATAATTGCTGCTGCTTTTCTTTCCTTCTGCCTCTAATAAATTAAGCATGTATTCACGTCTGCTCTCTTTAGGATTGTTAATAATGCTATCAATTAATTTAATTGCCGTAAAACTCTTCATGTTCTTTAATACCAAAGCAGGGTCGTGCCGATCGCTGCAGGAATAGATCATGTGCAGGTGATTGGTCATTAATACCCATGCATGCACCTGCAGGCCCTGATTTCGCTGACAAAACCGAATACTTTCTAAAACAATTTCTTTATAAATATCTCTTGTAAAAATATCCAGCCATCCAACTGTGGTGGAGGTAGTAAAGTAAACGCCTGATTTATCTGTAAAACGATATTTTGTGCTCATGCCGGTTGTTTTGGATTATTAAGATAATAAAAAACACTATATCATTAAACTAATGGTATAGCTAATGTAATTTAAAAGTTGCAGGGTGCTTAAGATCTTATGCAGTGAGAATAACCATGGTTGGATGAGCGACGACAGGCAGCAGGTCAGGAGACCTGCGCCAGTGACAAACTAATAGTATAGCTTTTGTAAAATAAAAAGTTGCAGGGTAATACGATCTTATTCAGTGAGAATAAGCATGGTTGGATGAGCGACGACAGGCAGCAGGTCAGGAGACCTGCGCCAGTGACAAACTAATAGTATAGCTTTTGTAAAATAAAAAGTTGCAGGGTAATTACGATCTTATGCAGTGAGCATAAGCATGGTTGGATGAGCGACGACAGGCAGCAGGTCAGGAGACCTGCGCCAGTGACAGCTTTACAGGGCTGCACTACGTTCGTTGACTGCTGCAATAAAGGCATCAATGGCAGTCATTTCTTTTTCTATCAAATCTACATCATAGCTGCGTTCAACAATACTGACGGGGTTTTCGGCTGACCCTCCCTGTGTGAGCCGGCGAAGGCGTACTTCCACGGCCATTTTTTTGGTGATTTCCTGTTCCTTACGTGTGCCGGCGGGCAGGCTGTCAATGAGTGACGTGAGTGATGCCACGTCTGTTTGTGCAGAAAGAATGTCTGCTGCCCTTTCTGCCTCATTTTCTGAAGCATTTTCGTTGCGCAAAGAAAGCGTCTCTTTACGAACGTTAGCAGCCCGTTTGTCCCTGTTGGCCATCCGGAGCAGCAGGTCAATTTCTTCTTTGCTGGAAATTAAATTCAGGTTATACATTTTAACAGATGCCGGGAGTTTTACAGTCCGGCTACCATAAATGTAAAACGGGTGGGTGTTAAAATATTTTTAAAGGTTACCCGGCAACGTTAATGAATATTTAAAGTCAACATTTCCCAATAAGCTATGGCAGCCTGCAAAGCAAGCCGTCGTCCATGCAATAGCGTTACCTTTTGCCAGCAGCTCTGTTGCAGCTCATGGCTTTGGCGTAGCAGCAACTGCGCTATCAGCGCTTTATCTTTGTCTTGCTGGCAAAGAGGGGACTGCAGCAATTGCGGAAGCCAGTGGCAACGCCGCTCTGCCTGTTGCAGTGTAGCTTCGGTTCTTTGCAGTTGCAGTTCCAGCTTTTCTTTTTCCAGCAATAGCGGCCTAATTTGCCGGTTTGCAAAATTGGTCTGCTGCTGGTAGCCGGGGTTTTCTTTTACCAAAGGCATCTTATTTTTTCCAGGTGCTGCAATGGCCATTTCTTCCAGCAAATTCATCCAGGGCCGCAGCCTTTGAGGCAATTGCCTGAACCCGCCAGCCGCCATTGATAACTGACTGTACGGCACCTGCAACAGCCCTGCTAACTGCATACTGCTAAGGCCAAGGCCAGAGCGAAGCGATTCTACAAAAGAATTTCTCATTGGGGAGGGGTTTTGTTTTCCCAAATTTACTGAAGGCGCTGCCGCCTTTCTTTGCAGCAATTCTTAAAATTGTGTCAAAGAATGTTGTGTCACAAAATCTTGACACAGAAAATCGTGACACAGAAAGTATTGACACATTTTAGTGAATAAAGGGCATCTCTAAAAACCCATTTTTTTGTTTGAACTCACCTTTAATTCCTCTCCTCCGAATTGCCGGGGCAGGCAAAAAGAGGAGGTGGAAGTTTTAAAGAAGCCTGTATGATACAACTGCTGACCGGACTAAGCAGCAATAACAAATCAATGTCGTTTACTTAAGCATTCATCAAGACCTCACCCCAACCCCTCTCCGAAAGAGAGGGACAAAAAGGTGGCATCTTTTAAATTCATCGTTCAGGCATACAGGCAACCAACTTTTATTAAGTAAACGGCATTGAATAACAAATGATTAAAAGTTGAAGGATTGTCAAAAATAAAAAGCACCGCCCTAGTGAGCAGTGCTTTTATAGAAAGATGATGATTTTAATCTATTGTAATCTTTTCAATCACATCACCGCCACGTATTTCATCCACCAGGTCAAGCCCTTCGGTTATTTTTCCAAAGCAGGTATGCACTCCGTCAAGGTGTTTTGTATTCATCCGGTTGTGGCAGATAAAAAACTGGGAGCCACCTGTATTTGGCCCACGGTGAGCCATGGATATTACACCACGGTCATGTATTTGCTTGCTACCTTTGGTTTCACACTGGATGCTGTAACCCGGGCCGCCGGCACCAGTACCATCCGGGCAACCGCCCTGTACCATAAAGTTGGGTATCACCCGGTGAAACTTTAATCCATCATAGTAACCTTTTTCAATCAGTTTTTTGAAATTGGCCACTGCAATGGGAGCATCGTCATCGTACAGCTCAAATTTCATTACGCCCTTATTGGTCGTTATCTCTCCGTGTGTAAGTGTTACTTCGCTCATGATATTTTTTTTGCAAAAGTAACATTTAGCAACCAGTTAGGACACTAAATCATGGCTTCTTTTTACGTACGTCAAAATTCTGAAAATAGAAAAGTCTGATGGTATTAGTTACCCTGTATTTGTTACCTGCCGCTAACTGCTGAAAAATATTCATGTAACCAAACTGAAGGTTGCTGAACTTACCCGTTTGGTATTTAAGACCGAGGAAAAACCTGTTTTGGTCAAAATAATTATTTATGATTTGTTTGCCGAAATTAATATGCACTTCATCGTTGGCAATAAACGACCAGCTGTTGGCTTCAGCACCATCTTTTACAAATGGAATTTCGTACCATAAATTATAACGGATGCGCCAGTTAAAATTGTAACCATCTGCCAGTTCATCATCATTTTTAACTTTGTGGCGGTACCTTTCCTCAAGGCGGATCCATTGCATCATTCTTTGCTTACCATACTTTGTATGCCATTGTATTTGCTGCCATGGCCGGTGTTCCGGCGCTGAAATATTTTTATGATTATCTCCCGGAAAATCATTTACAAAAGCGTAACCAGCCGTAAGCTTTGCTGCGTCATTTAAATAATACATCAACCCAACCCGGGCAATACCCTGGCTTACACCACTTACAAAATCTTCTTTACTACGCAGTTGTACCTCAGACCATATGCCCCATTTATCACTGAGCCTTGTTTGATTAAAATAGCCATACCAAATGCGGTTTATATGTTCGGTAGATTTTGTTTGTGCGGATGGTTTAGCTGTGACGATTACTGCCAACAGCACCCATAAAAAAAGATGCTTCATGCTGCTTCTTTTGTAGCGTTAATTAATTTCAAAAATTATTTAAGTTTAGATCTCCGGAACTTCTGGTGATAACTAAACCTGAAAATATCCTGGTCTTCAAGCGTATAATTTCTTGCCAGCAACTGGTAGTTTTTTATGTACTGAAACTGTAAAAAGGAGGATTCTGATACTTTAAAATTAGCCAGCAGTATAATTCGGTTCTGGTCGAAAAATAAGCTGTCATTTACATGGTTAAGATTTACCATCACCTCATCACCTGCATGTATTTCCACACGCCTGCCTATTTTACCAAGCGTAAACTCCAGGCGGTAACGTAAACGTTCTCTCGTTTCATAGTCACTTGTCTTTTTGTTGGCAACTACTTTTTGCAGAAACCTTTCTTCAAACCGCAGCCTCTGCAGTATGCCTATTTTTTTGGGATTGAGTTGATAAGAAAGGTCAACCCATGGTCGCCATTCAATTGCAAATATTGCTTCATCATTGTAATAACGCACATTGTAAAACCAGGCAAGCCCGCCAGACACGGCCCATTTTTTTGTAAGATTTTTTTGAACACCCGTTCTTAGTGCAAGCTGCCACCAATGCTGCGTCCATTCCCTGCTGCGTAACTGGATATCATTGCTCAAACTCCAATTATTTTTCAGCACAAAACTGTTGTTGTAGTTTACCCAAAGCATGTTGGTATGGGCATGCTTTGGCTGAGCTGCTGTTATCAAACCCAGGCATAAAAACACCAATACTATACCGAAAAATTTCACCTTCATAAAGCGCTGAAGACATTTTAATGCCGGTGAAAATACATTAGTAAAGCAATAGAAAAAATAAATGGAGTTGAATTCCCTATCTTTTTACCGGAATAAGAAATAGGCAATTATCAGTGTGATAAAAATATTGAAGGTCTGCGCAATCAGAAAGGCATAAAGTGGCCGGCGGTTTTCGTGCTTAAACAAGTCACTGAATTTTGTTTCGAGTCCAATGCTGGTGAATGCCAGCGTAAACCACAGCCCCTGCAAATTTTTAAGGGAACCTTTTACAATTGTAATGGTGGCAGGATCTATAAAAAAAGAAAATAACAGAGAAGCCGCTATAAACCCCAAAACAAATTTTGGAAACCGCTCCCAAATAACACCAGGTGTTGGCTTTTCTGCAACACCTTCCACACCCGGAGTTTTTGTGTAGCTCCAGTAAATTGAAATGGCAAAAGCAGCAACCCCCAGCAATACATTTTGAGAAAATTTTACAATGGTGCTGATCTTTAAAGCGGTTTCCCCCACCAGCGTTCCGGATGCAACAACGGCACCAGTTGTATCGATGGTACCGCCAAGCCAGGCGCCTGTAACCTCCTGCGATAAGCCAAGCCAGTGTGCAACGTAAGGCATTCCAATCATCATCGGGATGGCAGTTATCAATACCAGTGATATTACATAAGAGAGTTTTTTGGGATCGCCTTTTATGGCCCCGGAAGTTGCGATAGCAGCTGATACGCCGCAAATGGATACGGCGCTTGAAAGCATCATCGTTAATTCATCATCAACCTTTAATTTTTTACTAACCCAAAATGCAAAATACCAAACAGAGATAACCACCACAAGTGCCTGGATTAATCCCAGTGTTCCTGCTTTTAAAATATCGCCGAATATAACGCTGGTGCCCAGCAGAATCAACCCAATTTTCACATACAATTCTGTTGATAAAGATGCCTTAAGCCATGCAGGGATTGTTAAAAAATTGCTGATCAGCAATCCTACTGCAAGGCTAATGATGACCGCTTCAAGATTCAGACCTCTAACAACGCCACTGCCTGAAATGATCAATGCAGCAATGGTTAAAAAATATAACACCGAAAAACCCGCAATAAAATTCTTTAATGATTTACCAGTGAGTAATGATCCTGCACCAGCTACTACCAGCACAAACAGAAATTGCAGCAGTATAACTTTAAGGTTATTGGCAGATAGAACTTTAGTAAAAAGTTCAGTAGAATTACTCCAGTTAAAAACAGGAACGGGTAAAACAAATCCGACCAGAATTATTACTATCGTTGCCATTCCTAATACAACAACTGTCCAGTCTTCGTGCAAAACAAACGCCTTTTTTTTCATATGCCTGTTGGTTGCAATAAAGGTGCTTAAATTGACTGAATATTAAAAATCTGTTTTGGTATTGACAATGCACTAAAGAGCATTAGCCGGTATTCAGGACTGAAGAGAAAAGTTGTGTTGGAGTTGTAGTAAATGTCATCAAAAACTATCAAAGAACTTCCTGTAAACCAGTTTGCAGAGATGCGTTTTATAACTCCCATCCTGACGCCACGGATGGATTCGAACCATCGTAAAAAGTGTTGCAGACTTTAACCTATCCTCTCGGCCACGTGGCTGTTTAAATAAGCACTCCCGGGAACGGGAGCGCTTTGTATGTACGATTGCATGCTTGTATAAAAATTAAACTATCATCCATTTATTTGTTTACTAATTCAACAACCCGTCTACCGTGATTGCAACATAATACAATGCACCAAGGGTTGGCCCCCCTGCATATTGGATGTACCTGTTGTTGAAAATATTAGTTCCGCCAAACTTGATGCTGGATTTTACTGCAGGTAAACGCAAGGTAACCTGGGCATCAATATTATTGATAGCGCTTACATCACCATTCACCAGCGGGCTCTCCCAAAGAAATGCATCCTGCCATTTCCAAACTATATTAAACCCAACATTTCTTGCAATGGCCCTGTTTCCGAAAGACAGGTTGGTAGTCCATTTCGGCGTGTTAAAACCAGTTACAAAAAGATCTGGGTTTGCATTGCCTTTTATGGCATTGTAATTCACATTACCGGATATAGCAAAGGTTTTATAAAAGTTATAGGTAAGGCCCAAAGACGAACCATAAGACGTGTATTTATTTTTTGCGTTTGTGTATACACGATAGCGGTCCTGGCCTTTGCTGGCTGCATTTGATATGCTCGTAGTTGGTTGTCTTGCATCCCTGTTAATATCAATCATTGAAAGCACTGCAGCATCGGAACCTACCTGCGCCCCTATCGGCACAAATACCTGCACCTGGCCCAGAAAGCCGTCATAAATATTAAGGTAAGCATCATAATCAACAATCAGTTTATTGTTGAACAACACACTCTTGTAACCCAACTCAAATGACTTAATACCTTCAGGTCTTCCGTCAGGCAGGTTGGCAACCTGTAATAAGTTTCTATTTGCCAGTGCGGCAGAATCTGTATTGCCTGCGGCCTTTACGGCGGCGTTAAAATTAACTACCGAAGACTGGGTATAGCTGTTTTCCCGGAAGCCTAAACCCTGGTTAATAACTGGCAAAATCCCCACTCTTTTTACTCTTCCGTTGTTTACATAGGAGAGCGCTTCAAATAATGCCGGGAAACGGTAACCCTGCTGCACTGTGATCCTGAAATTATGCCGCTCTTTCACTGTATAAACCGCAGCAATTCTTGGCGTAAACTCGGCTTTAAATTCAGGATTGTAATCTCCACGAAGTGAGGCATTCAATTTTAATTTATCATTGAACAGAGTTTTTGTTGCCTGTACAAAACCGCCAAACTTTTTATATAAAGTTGTTGCACCAAAGCTTCCGTCAGGCAATGCTGTGTTCCTGTCTGCTATCGGGCGCTTAAAATCAACAAAATTATTTCCATCGGGTATCAGTTCATAAATACGGGCATCGCCACCAATCAACAGGTTAAAAACTTTTACCCGGGATGTAAGATCCCACTGGCCTTCAAGATGGTAAAGATTACTTTTCTGGATCAATGCAGCACCGCCTGTTGCCGGTGCATTTGGAATAAGGGATGACTTTATATCCCAGTTATTAATTTTTATGATTGAATCTTTAACACGGTTAAAACGGGCAGTTCCGGGTTCGGCCCTGCCGGCGTCTGCCTGCTGCCTTGCAAAAGCTGTTGCGGCTGCCAGGTTAGCTTCTGTAAGCGGACCAAAAGTTGCCAATGCATTCTTGTATTTTGTTCCCCATGCTGAATTACTTCCGCCTGTGTAAAGGTCCAAATTATCCGCCAGTGGCTTTACATTATACGAGTCACCCGTATTTTCCCTTGTTGTATAAGCCTTGATGGTAAAGTTGGTTCCTTTAATTTCAACCTGGTGGTTTTGTACCACTACATTATCAAGCTTTACTTTGTTACCTCTTTGAAAAACACCATCCATTTTACCAATACGGTACGTGTAGGTTATTTGTGTACGGGGATTGATTTTGTACATCAAAGCAAGGTCTGCTTTAAGGTTATCAACCTTCGGATCTACCAGGTCTTTTTCCCAATAACCAGTACGTGCAACAGTTAGTGTTCTGTTAGGTTGTCCGTCTATGTTAAGCCCGGAAATAGAAACAGTATTGCTGCCGGCAAGTGCATCGTCACCATATTTATTCCAACCATCGTATGCAACATTATTTTCGCCGTTAAGCGCTGGAAATGCAGGATTAGCAGATTTTTTATCATTGGTATTCTGATCCTTACGTGTGTTGCTGATCCAGTCAACAGCCTGCAGGTAACTTGCATTTAATTTAAAAGCAAATTTATTATTGAAAGCTTTTGCATACCTGATAGCAGTCTCTGTGAGAACGCCAGCACTATGATCATTACCATCTACATGGTTAACACCGGTACGTTGAAAAATACTTAAACCCTGCGTTTTAAACGGATCTTTAGTAATAAGATTTGCAAGACCATTTATAGCATTCATACCATACAGAGCAGAAGCTGCTCCAGGTGTAATTTCAATACTTTGAATATCGAGTTCAGTTGGGCCAATTGCATTACCCAGTGGCACACCAAGTGTTGCCGCCTGCATATCAATACCATCTACCAATTGAAGAAAGCGAAAGTTATTTGGAATGTTGAAACCCCTTGTATTCGGCACTTTAAAAGTGATGGAAGAAGTTGTAAGCTGAACGCCTTTTACATTTCCAAGGGCATCGTAAAAAGATGCGGCGGGTGTTTCTTTCAATGCCCTGATGTCAAGCTTCTCTATACTTACAGGTGACTTTTGTATTTTTTCTGATACACGGCTTGCTGTAACTACTACTTCGTTGGCAATAAATGTTTGTGAGGTAAGCTGTATGGCGATTTTTGAACTGCTGTTTTTAATCTCGATTTCCTGTGGTGTAAAACCTACGGATGATACCACAACTGTAAATGGAAATTTTTGATTGATCACCAAAGAAAATTTCCCGGTGGAGTCTGAGGTTGTGCCGGTAGTTGTGCCTTTAACGGTAATACTGGCAAACCCTACCCCTTCGTGGTTTTCGCCTACAATTTTACCACTAAGGAGTACAGCTCCGTTTAATTGCGCAAAAAGGTAAACAGGTAGTAAAATGGCAAGGAGTAAAATACTTCTTTTCATGTTGTAAGTTTAAATGTTTAAAATTTTGTCTATCATTTTGATAGACTATTAGGGTAAAAAAATATTTCCTGATTTTAAGCGTTGCAATATCTGCAGGCTGACATTTGAGAATGATTTGAGTAAAGCATTGATAAATTTTAAAATGCAAATAAAGGTTATGATTATTAGTCCACCAAATTTATAGGGTTTAATTTTAAAAACTTTTTTATGCTTTTGTCAATGTCGGTTATGGCAAGTTAGGGTGAGTTATTATCTGGTCTGGAATAAAAGTTGAAAGTTGGTGTGCCGTACAAGAGTGCGACGCAAGAATGCTGCCCAAAGAGTAAACCGCCGGTCTCAAAAAAAATGAAAAAGAATTTCTCTTTTGTATCCCTTCAGGGATAGAAGTTACAAAAAAATTGCCCTGTAAATAGTTACCAGTCCACAGAAAATTACTACAATGCCTACGGCTACAAACATCTTTTTTGTTGGGAGTTTAGATGTAAGCATTGCTGAAAACGGAGCAGTTACAATCCCACCGATCAACAAGCCTGCAACCACGTTCCAGTGGCTGATACCAATTGTAAAAATAAAAGTTACCGCACTGGCCACTGTAAGAATACATTTTGCAAAAGTGGAGCTGCCAATTACAAACCTGGGCGTATGACCGTTTTTAATAAATGTGCCGGTAACTAAAGGCCCCCAGCCACCGCCGCCAAATGAATCTATAAAACCGCCAATGAGACCAAGTGCAAGGATATTGCTTTTTTTCTTTTGTCGATTTATTTGCTTTTTCGTAAAAGCATTTTGCAAAATTTTTATACCGAGGTAAATGGTATAGGCTGCAATTAACGGCTTTGTTATTTTAGTATAATTTTCGCCAACATACTTGAGTAATAATGCTCCGGTAACAGCCCCGATAATTGCAGGGATAGCAAGTGCCTTTGCTAATTTCTTATTGATATTTCCCAACTGCCAGTGACTGATGGTTCCTGCGGCACTTGTGAAAGACTCTGCTGAATGAATGCTGGCACTCACTACCGCTGGAGGTATATTTAAGATAAGCAAGATTGAGGTACAGATAACTCCATAACCCATGCCCATTGAACCTGCAACAATCTCTGCACCAAAGCCTACCAGCAGCATTTTGTAAAACAGGTTGTTACCTTTTTGCAGCTCAAGCTGTAAAGCTGTGACTTGTTCTGCAGATAAAAGAAAATAAGCTATCAATACTGTAGTTAATACTATGGCTATGGCAACCATATACTTATTCACCACTTTTCGCCTGGAACTATACAATTCCTGTTTGCTTGATACAATATCATGCGACTGAGTGATTTCTTCAATTATTTCTTCCGGCGTATTATTTTGCATGGTTATTTCTGTTCGGTAAGGGCTTTTGTTATCTCGTTCAGCTGCTTTACTTTTTCGGTAAAATCGCCGCTGATCTTGTTACGGATTATCTGCATGTGCCCGAGTATTTGTTCAAGCTCTGCAGGTATGGTTTCGTTTAATACTTCTTTGATGCGTTTAGCAACAGTTGGGGATTTCCCATTAGTGGAGATTGCAATTTTAAGACTTCCTTTCTGCACCACTGAACCAAGGTAAAAATCACAGAGTGCAGGTTTATCTGCAACATTTACAAGTTTGCCCCTGAGTTTGGCATCAATGCTAACCTGCAGGCTTACAGCGGGATCGTTGAGTGCGGTAATCACAAGGTCATGTCCGTCAATATCAGTTGCCTGGTAAGGCCGTTCAATTAATTCCACTGCCGCAAATGCAGCAGCATATTCTTTTATCTCATCACTAATAGTTGTTGCTACCAGTTTAATAGTTGCTTTGGGAGAGTTTTGCAGCACGGCCGTTAGTTTCTCAAAACCTACATAACCGCCACCAACAATCAGCAGGGAAAGCTGAGACAGCTTTACAAATATGGGAAATAGCGGATTATCTTCCTGCCCCTGGGTTATGTCATTACTATTTGAGCCAGAAACTGCCATGCATTATTTACTGATGAAATCCAAAAATAGGGAATTCCCACTAATTTAGTAGACTATATCCAATCTTTCTTAACAACTCAGTTGAACAGTTGCTTAGTTATATCAATTCAGCAAGGCTGTCTTTTGTTTTGGAAATTGTTTCATCCAAATCGGCATAAGACAGCGCATTGTTGAGAAACCAGCTTTCAAATGCAGATGGTGGCAAGTACACTCCCCTGCTGAGCATGGCGTGAAAATATTTATTAAACCGGCCGTTATTGGCTGCAGCTGCTGTGGCAAAATCTGTTACAGGATGACCACTAAAATGCACGCTGATCATGGAACCGAATTGATTTATTACATAAGGTTGCCCCCAATCTGCCAATACTTTATCAAGGCCATTTTTAAGATAAACTGTTTTTTCTTCCAGTTCTGTATATATCGCAGGATTGTTTTTTAATTCCGTCAGCATAGTAAAGCCAGCAATCATAGCAATTGGATTGCCGCTTAATGTGCCGGCCTGGTAAACATTTCCCAGTGGCGCAATGTGCTGCATTATTTCTTTCTTACCACCAAAAGCACCAACAGGCATACCGCCCCCAATCACTTTGCCATAAGTAACAAGGTCGGCTACAACATTTAGTTTTTCCTGGGCGCCACCAGGTGCCAGTCTAAACCCGGTCATCACTTCATCAAAAATGAATACGATACCTTCTTCATCACACAATTTCCTTAGCCCTTCATGAAACCCGGGTACGGGTAAAATACAGCCCATGTTGCCTGCCACCGGCTCAACAATTATTGCAGCTACTTCACCTTTATTTTCCTTCACCAGTTTTTCAACAGCTTCCAAATTATTGAACGGTGCCACCAAAGTATCATTGGCCACCCCCGCTGTAATTCCCGGCACAGTTTGAATATTCAGGGTTGCCATGCCGCTGCCGGCCTTTACTAAAAACGAGTCTGCATGACCGTGATAATGACCTTCAAATTTTATGATCTTGTTCTTGCCCGTGTAGCCTCTTGCCAAACGAATGGCGCTCATGCAAGCCTCTGTACCACTGCTTACCATCCTAATTAAATCTACATTCGGCACCATGCTGATGATGAGTTCAGCCATTTCAATTTCCAATTCTGTGGGTGCTCCAAAGGAAGTAGAGCCCAAAGCTTTTTCCTGTATGGCTTTCACAACCGGCTCGTATGCATGCCCAAGTATCATCGGCCCCCAGGAAGCGATGTAATCAATGTATTTATTTCCATCCGCATCAAACAGGTAGGCGCCCTTTGCACTTTTCATAAACACCGGCGTACCTCCAACACTTTTAAATGCTCTAACGGGAGAGTTTACCCCGCCAGGAATTGATTGTTGTGCCCTGTCGAATAACTGTTTGCTTTTATTATACATTGAAATTATTTTGAAGTCAGCTTTAAATCTTTATTTAGTTTTAGAGGCGTCGTACTTCCGTCCGAACGGGGTTTCAGCCGGGCGGCCTTGTACATTTTTTTCTTTATTCGACTTTGCCCACATTATATGTTGTCACGCAAAGAAGCAAAGAAAAAATAAGACGCAAGGTTTTCCTTCTTTGCCTTTTGGCGTTTTGGAGTAAAGCTATCCAAGCAGTTTCACCGCATCCTTTGCAAAGTAGGTAGCGATCAAATCTGCACCCGCTCTTTTGAAAGAAGTCAATGTTTCCAGGATCGCTTTGTCTTCATTGATCCAGCCTCTTTCTGCAGCGGCTTTTATCATGGCGTACTCTCCGCTGATGTTATAAACACTAACAGGTACCGTCACTGCATTTTTTACATCCCTAACAATATCGAGGTAAGGCAAGCCTGGTTTTACCATTACAATATCTGCTCCCTCTTCCACATCCATCAACGCCTCTTTAATGGCTTCATTACGATTGGCGTAATCCATCTGGTAAGTTTTTTTGTCACCAAAACCAGGCGCTGAATCCAACGCATCCCTGAACGGACCGTAAAAACAGGATGCATATTTTGCACTGTAAGCCATGATACCTGTTTTAGTAAATCCATTTTCTTCCAAACCCTTGCGGATAGCTCCGATGCGGCCATCCATCATATCGCTTGGTGCCACCATATCAGCACCGGCAGCAGCATGACTGGTACTCATTTTTACCAGTGCTTCCACTGTTTCATCGTTAACTATTTCGCCATCTTTCACAATCCCATCATGGCCATAAGAAGAATAAGGGTCCAGTGCCACATCGGTCATTATATACATTTCCGGCACCGCATCTTTAATGGCCTTAATGCTGCGTTGCATTAGTCCGTCTTTATTCCATGCTTCTTTACCGGTATTGTCTTTCAATTCATCTTTCGATTTTACAAAGATCAAAATGCTTTTCAGTCCCATGCTCCACATTTCTTTTACTTCCTTCACCGTAATGTCTAAGCTATTTCGGTAATAGCCTGGCATGGAAGCAATCTCCGTTTTTATATTTTCCCCTTCATCAATGAAAAGGGGAACGATAAAATCATTCGGAGTCAATAATGATTCGGCAACCATGCTTCTTATGGCAGGGTTGGCTCTTAGTATTCTGTTTCTTCTTTGTAAAAACATAATTCGCTTTTTTCAGTTAACAAGTATTAGAACGCCTTGCCCAGTCGGCACGCTCTTCATCTGTCAGTTCATTCAACCAATCCTTAGGGTGTAAGCAAGCTTCCTGAAGCCGGTATTCTTCCGTTCCAAACTTCGGTTGATAATTGTATTCAAACCTTACTGTTGGTGGCAGGCTCATCAGAATACTTTCAATTCTGCCATTCGTTTTTAAACCAAACAAAGTACCTCTGTCGTGAACTAAATTAAACTCAACGTACCGCCCTCTTCTTATTTCCTGCCAATGTTTATTGGCCTCACTATATGCTAATTGCTTTCTTTTTTCAACAATGGGAATATAGGCGTTAATAAAAGCCTGGCCGCAGTGGTGACCAAAGTCTATCCAAAAGTTTACATCCTGCTTTTCTGTTGCCCGTTGGTAATCGTAAAAAATTCCGCCAATGCCACGCCGCTCTTCATTGCGGTGCCAGTTTACAAAATAGTTATCACAGTCTTTTTTAAATGTTGGATAAAAAGCCGGATCAAATTGATCACAAACATTTTTGTACACCTGATGAAAATGTTTTGCGTCTTCTGTAAATAAATAATAAGGTGTTAAGTCTGTACCGCCGCCAAACCAGCGATCAATCACTGCTTCATTTTCATCATACAATTCAAACATGCGGTAGTTGCAATGCACCGTTGGTACAAATGGATTAACAGGGTGAATTACAATGCTCATGCCGCAGGCAAACCATTTTGAACCGTTGATCTTTAACTGGCTTCTCATCGCATCAGTTACATCGCCAAATACAATCGAAGTGTTTACGCCTCCTTTTTCAAAAACATTTCCATTAGCGATAACTCTTGTCTTTCCCCCGCCACCTTCGGGCCTCTCCCACTTATCTTCAAAGAATTTTGCCTTGCCATCACACTGCTCCAAAGCAGCACAAATATCATTTTGCAGCTGATGTATTGTGCTTACCCACTGATCCTTTATGTTGTTATTCGCTGGCATGTTTACAAACAGAAAATTTGGAAATTAAACAGGACTTTGATATTCCTTCACCGCATCTACAAATGCTCTTGCATTGTCCACCGGCACATTGGGCGTAATTCCATGACCGAGATTTGCAATATAATTCTGCACGCCAAAAGCATCGATCATTTCTTTCACTTCCCTCTTAATATCCGGGATGGTACCCAACAATTTTGAAGGATCGAAATTGCCCTGTATCGTAATCTTATTTTGGGTTATTTCCCTTGCAAATTGCGGCGTAATGCACCAGTCAACTCCAACTCCGCAGGCGCTGCTTTCACTTATGTCTTTCAATGCATACCAACTACCTTTGGGAAATAAAATTACCGGCACATCATCCTTCAATGCACCGGCAATCTGGAACAAATATGGCTGGGCAAATATTTTAAAATCCGCCGGGCTCAATGCCCCTGCCCAACTGTCAAAAACCTGTACAGTATCAGCTCCCGCCCTGGCCTGGTTCTTTAAATAACTAATGGTAATGTCAGTAATTTTTTGCAGCAGCTGATGTGCCAGGGCTGGCTGGGTGTATGCAAATTGTTTTGCTTTGTCCCAGGTTTTGCTACCCTTTCCCTCAACCATGTAGCAAAGAATTGTCCACGGTGCTCCGGCAAATCCAATCAATGGGACACGGTTATTCAATTCACTTTTAGTGAGCGACAATGCATCATAAACATACTTCAAACTTTCTTCTGCATTGGTAGTGATTAATGCATCAATATCGTTTTGGGTTTTGATTGTTTTTGGTAACGATGGACCTTTACCTTCTTCCATTAAAACCTCTAAACCCATTGCCTGTGGTATCACCAAAATATCACTGAAAATAATGGCCGCATCCACGCCAACCTGGTCAACAGGTTGTAAGGTTATTTTTGTCGCCAGTTCTGGCGTTTGGCACCTTGTAAAGAAATCATATTTCTCTCTTAACTTAATGTAGTCGGGCAAATACCTGCCTGCCTGGCGCATCATCCATACAGGCGGACGTTCAACCGGTTCATTTCTTAAGGCCCTTAAAAGCAAATCGTTTTTTAGCATAAACTTGAGTTCTGATGTCTGATTTTTGATGTCTGATATATGATTTTGGATATCTGATTTGTGATGTTTGATTTTGGATATGTGAAAAATGATGTCTGACGCAAAGGCTGGAATGCTGACCATTGACCATTCTCCATTCACAATTGACCTTTCACCATTTACCTTCCTTATGAAAAATATTCAATCATTTTTTCAACCAGGTTTTCTTTACCCGGCTCATCTGCTGTAATTATTTTATTGGCCGAATATCTTTTTATCTCCCCGGCAGTTGTATTACCGATGGCAAATAAAATTGTTTTAGCCGCAACTTTATTAACTTTAAAAAAACTGTTAACAGCACTGGGACTAAAAAACAGGATGCCAAAATATTCCTGCTCAATTTTATGTGAAGTTTGCAATGTTTGATACACCACAATTTCATTTATCTCAATTTGATGTTCATTAAGTATTTGGGGCAGCTCATCCCGGCGCTGATCACCGCAAAAAAAGATCACTTCACTTATTCCTGTCTCCTCTGCCTCCAGCACAATTAACTCAGCTAAAGATGCTGCATCACTGGCGGTGCCCGCTATACGCTCTTCGCCAAAATATGCTTTTATCAACCTTGCTGTGGCTGTGCCGATGGAATAAATTTGCCAGTCAGGTTGGTGGCCATCTAAAAAAATGGTGACCGCATCAACTGCATTCATGCTTGTAAAAACAACGGTCGCAATTTCGGTAGAAGCAAGTTCAATTTCCTGCTGCACTTCAACACTCAATATACTTTCTGTTTCTATAAAAGATACTTCATCTATGCTGATACCCGCTGCTGCTGCCATTTTTCTCAGCGATTCCGGCAATGGCCGGGTACATAAAACGGGCAGGTTATTTGGCTGCATTGCGAATTCCTTTTACAAGTTCATTAACACCGTTCAATAAAATTTCCTGTGCAGCTTTTGCACCCAAATCATTTGCTTCATTGTTGCAGCAGCTCATTTCTATTTCTACTTTTTCTGCGCCATCAACCGATAAAATATTGCCTCTAAAAACTATTTCTTCATTTTTTATTTTCGCCAGGGCGCTTATAGGGGTTGAGCAACCGCCTTGTAATACTTTTAAAAAATCTCTTTCCGCTTTCGTACAAATGGCAGTTTCATTATCGTTGAAATTAGCACAGGCCTGCAGGCAAAAATCATCTGCTTCCCGGCATACCACCATAATGGCACCCTGCGCCGGCGCCGGTAACATCCAGTCCAGTTCTATGCTTTTTTCCGGACGTAGTCCGATACGTTCCAAACCTGCAGCAGCAAAGATGGCTCCCTGCCAGTTGCTCTCAGCCACTTTTCTAAGACGGGTATTTACATTGCCACGCAAATTTTCTATTTGGTGATTCGGATACCTGTTAAGCCATTGGGCCTTGCGGCGAATGCTGGACGTAGCTATGGTGAATGGTAAATGGTAGGTAGTGAATAGCGCCTCAAATTTCACAGGGTCTTCATTGACCATTGACCATTGACCATTGACAACTTCAGAATCTTTATAAACAAACAGATCTTTATACGATGCCCTTTCCAGCACCGAAGCCTGCACTATGCCACGGGCAAGTTGTGTAGGCACATCCTTCATAGAATGTACCGCAATATCAATTTTGTTGCTGAGTAAAGCAATGTCGAGGCTTTTGGTAAATATACCCTGCACGCCCATTTCATACAAAGGTGTCTGGAGGTCAATATCACCTTCGCTCTTAATAAAAACCAACTCCGATTGAAAATTGTGCTGCAACAATAACTGCTGCACTTTGGTGGCTTGCCAAACAGCCAGCTGGCTTTCCCTGGTTCCGATGCGTATCACTTTGGCCATGGAGATATTTAATTTGTACCGGTGGCAATGTATTCATTGATGGCCTGGATATACTGGCAACCACGTTGATTTTCTGTACGCATTTTAATGGCCATGCCACTTACAATTTTCTGGATATGATAAGCTGCGTCTGTTTCTGCCGAAGCCACACTAATTGTTTTTGGATAGCTTGCAAGGTACATTTCGCAAGATTGCATAGCGTACAATCTTTTCTTGACGGCTGTAAGTACCGGAACATTTTTCCTCATTTCATACCACTCTAAAAACTCTTCTACTTTTTCCTTTATAATGGCTTTTGCCTTAGGTACTTCTGCTTCTCTTTTTGAAAGTGTGGCGTCCTTAATTTTTGAAAGTTCGTCAACATTTACCAGGG
Organism: Ferruginibacter sp.; assembly: GCA_965247025.1. Lineage (GTDB taxonomy): Bacteria > Bacteroidota > Bacteroidia > Chitinophagales > Chitinophagaceae > Ferruginibacter. The sequence continues at coordinate 1,363,945 of OZ252000.1, forward strand.
TAATATTTTCCAATTCCTCCGCAGCTTTTTCAACATTAAACGGAATGGATAAGTCGATGACTATTTTATCGCCGGCTCCTCTTAACTGGCTGGCAGTTATCACTGGTTCATCAGCATTTGTTGCCACCAAAATAATATCTGATTGTTGGATATACTCCGGAAGCTGATCTGCACCAGCATACTGTAAACCAAGCTCAGCAGCTATTTCAGCAGCTTTTGTTTCGGTCCGGTTTATAAGAGTAATGTTTTTTGTATGAAGATAATCGACCAGGTTTTTACAGGTATTGCGGCCAATTTTACCGGTGCCGATGAGCAGGATCTTTTTATCTGCTGCATGTTTTACCTTTTCTTTCAAATACTGAATGGCTGCAAAAGCTACCGAAACAGTCCCTCCGCTTAAACCAGTATTTGTTTTAACTAATTTTGATGATTGCAACACGGCATTCATCAACCTTTCCATATAAGCGCCGGTAAAGCCGTGCTCTTTTGAAAATTTAAATGCCTGTTTTAACTGACCCAAAATTTCATAGTCGCCTAATATCTGTGAATCAAGGCCCGCCGCAACATCAAATAAATGAACAACTGCACCGGGGCCACTTTTTACGTAAGCTATTTCTTTGAAAGTTTCTGCGGCACCCAACGTTTGGGTACAAAGCAACTCACACAAAGCAGCGGCACTTTCTGTAAATCCATAAATTTCTGTACGGTTGCAGGTGGAAATCACAAACAATTCAGCAATACCGTAGCCGGGGGCCAGCGTAAGTAATTTGCCGTACTGATCATTGCTTATTGCAAACTGTCCACGTAAATCAGCATCCGTTTTTTTGTAATTGATACCAGCTACAAAAAAGTTGGATATATCTGTTTGAGTGGAGATCAGCATTAAAAGGTTGGTTGGTTTTTTATCGATGCAAAAATACTTGCAGTGACTTGTGAAAACTAATTTCTATGTCATAGAACTGTCATTTTGCTGAATGAGTTGTCTCATGCATAAAAATGATTTAGATCATTAACATCCTTTCGTGAAAAATAAACACTTTAGCAGTGTTGGATTAGTGATGTGAGAAAAAACCTGGGTTGATTAGCAAATATTTAATATTGAAACTTATCAGGCGTTCGCCTGGCAATCAACTTCGCTGGTCGCTTTAATACAAATGGAAAATTTTATTTACTCTGGCCTGATGGGTTATTTTTGTTATCTAATTATGACAGCAAATAGCCTTACCTATTCAACTCCCGTTTTTAAGAAAGATCAGCCGGATGATGATTACAAATTTCAACCGCTGCCGGGGCCAACAGGCTCCTCCCCTTTTCACATGGATATTGCTACGCTTATTCCAGGTGTTGATGAACATAAAATGGTCTTTCACATGGTGGGTGATACAGGAAGCTTACGCAATCCGGATTTTACCCGGCAGGTTGCAAATGCAATGGCCAATCAATACAGGGAAAAAGACAAGCCTCAATTTTTATATCATTTAGGCGATATTGTTTACAACCATGGCGAGGTAACAGAATATGACAGGCAGTTTTTTAAACCATATCAGCCTTACCCAGCCCCAATTATGGCAATAGCTGGTAATCATGATAGCGATGTAAACCCGTTAGCGAAAGTGGCTTACACCAGCCTTGAGCCTTTTGTAAAAGTTTTTTGCAGCAGTAATGCCGTACCCGTTGAATTTAGCTCAGTAAAAGACAGGTTGAGTATGGTTCAGCCAAACATTTACTGGACTTTAGATACTCCGCTGGCAACAATTATAGGTTTGCATACCAATGTACCAAAGTATGGCATTGTAACCCGTGAACAGCGTAGCTGGTTTGCAGAAGAACTGATTGCAGCTAATAAGTTCCGGCCAGAAAAAATGATCATTGTATGCATGCACCATTCACCATATTCTGCGGATATTAATCACGGCTCAAGCCTGGCGATGATAAATTTTTTAGAAGCAGCATTTGAAAAAACAGGTGTTCGTCCTGATATAGTTTTGGGCGGTCATGTACACAGTTATCAGCGCTTTATCAAAACCTATCCCGATAATTTTACAACCACATACATTGTAGCTGGAGCTGGTGGCTATGATGAACTGCATCCGGTGGCGATGCTGAATGATGCAAGATTTTCCAATGACAACAAGGCTTTTAAAAGAGTGGAGCTTTTAAACCACTGCGGAGATAAACATGGTTTTTTAAAGATGAGCATTGAGCGAAGCAGCACAGGACCGCAACTGACAGGAGAATATTTTTCCATTGCTCATCAAAAATCCGGCGAAACCGAAACGGTTGCTAAATTGTTTGAAAGCTTTACTGTAAAAGGAAAGTAGCTTTAGTTTATTAAGCGTATTTTATACTTGCAGCATTTAGCATCACCATTTAGAATTTACTTCTTCCCATAACACAGCAAATTTGCCAGTATCCGGTATGCACCCGTAACAGCATTTGGTAGCTGGCGGTGCAATGAATAAGCGAAATAGGTATAATGACCATTACCATAATACCGGTGAAGTGGCTGTATTTTGCCGGTAATATTATCTATAATAAACCTTCACCACATGAACTGCCTTTATAATCTTTCCGGTAAAATTATTTTAACCTGCCCAGATGTTGATTCGATTGAAGCTATCTTCCTTTCTTTCAAAATTTTACAAACAATTTAATGTTTAAACATTTATTTGCAATTTGTATGTTACTTTTGCCATTCAAAAACAAAAAATATTATGACTCTGATTGATAGTTTAGAATGGCGTTACGCCACCAAGCGCATGACCGGTAAAAAGGTTTCTGAAGAAAATCTAAATACAATATTAGATGCAACACGCCTTTCGGCTTCTTCATTTGGTTTGCAACCATACACAATATTGGTTGTGAATAACCAGGATGTAAAATTAAAATTGCAGGCAGCTGCTTACGGCCAGGCGCAATTGGCAGAGAGTTCTCAGGTGTTGGTATTTTGTGTTCCGAAATCGGTTAAAGCGGAAGACGTAAATACCTATATGCAGCTCGTTGCAGATACCCGTGGTGTATCAGTAGATGTACTAAAAGCTTTTAAAGATGCTGTTCAGGGAACTGTGGACAGGATGGGTGAAGAACAGCAGCAGGTTTGGGCTGCAAAGCAGGCTTACATTGCCCTTGGTACGGCATTGGCTGCAGCAGCATCCTTAGGTGTTGATGCATGCCCGATGGAAGGGTTTAACAAAGATGAGTTTGATACAATTCTTGGGTTAAAAGAAAAAGGACTGATGTCGATGGTTATTATGGCTGTCGGGTTCAGGTCGCCGGAAGACCAGATGGCTGGTGCAGTTAAAGTAAGAAAAGAGAAAGAGAAATTATTCCAGTTTGTGAATTAAGATAATTAGCTATTGTAAAATCGGCTCCTGTTTCCGGGAGCCGATTTGTTTTTTATTATCTATGAGATAAAAAATTTTGTTATTAATGCCATTCTGAAACTAACTGTTACGAAATTTAAACGGCTACCAAACGGAGTAATTTAGTTTGGAATAACCGGACCGTAATGCAGTTTACCTCTCACCATTTGTCCTGGAAAAAGAATGTCCTGCGCCGTCTCATAACCTTCTTCAGAAACCTGCCCAAGCCTTCGCTTAGCACCTGCCCTTTTTGTGAGATATACAACCGCCGCTGCAGTACCCACCGCAGCCAGTAAAAAAGTGAGTCTGTAATTTAATTTCATAGTTGTCATTTTATAAAGGTAAAAAAAGAGTTTAAGTGGATTTAGAAGTTGATACCATTTAAGCACCTGTTTTCATTAGATACTCCTGCTAATTGCATCTTTTGAAAATCAGTTTAAGGTGTTGCAAAAACCGGTCCATTCAGACAGTATTTGTTTAACGCATTTCTTTTAAAACTTTTCATGCTTGTTATCGAATAAGATAAAATATACAGGATCTTTCAATAGTATTTTATATCCTGAATGTTCAATGGCTACAAGTTTTGCTATTTAATTTTTGTTTTAAAATAATCAGTCCCAAAAAATAAACTGCCCATGCAGTAAAAGCATGGACAGTTTCAGTTTTATAAAATGTTGCCTTCATTTATCTTACCACAATCTTTTCTGTATTTACTGATGATTGACTATTAAAACGTACAAGGTAAACACCCGGTGTTAAACGGCTCGCCGGAATATTTACCCGGCCAGTGACACCTTCAATTTTACGGGTAAGCATCAATACGCCGTTAGCATTCAGCACCTCAACAGAATTATAATTCGTGTTGCTAAGATTTATGTGGATGAAACCGTCTGTTACCAATGAAGGAGAAACGAGGTTTAAATTTTTATCATTCAGCACTAATTTTACTACACCGGAATAACTATTCTTACCATCTTTGTCCAGCATTTTCAACCTGTAAAAAACAGCGCCTGCACTATTGATAACATGCGTAAAAGTATAGTGAGAACCGCCTGCTGTTCCGCTTGCAGCAACTGTACCAGCCTGAGAGAAATTATCACCCGTAAGACTGTATTCAATTTCAAATTGCTTCAGGTTAAATTCGGTAGCCGTAGTCCAGTTTAGTTTTACAGCATGGTCAACTACAGCCCCTGAAAATTTAGCCAGTGTTACGGGCAACGGGCCACCATTTGCGCCATCAAGCCTGTACACGGCACCGGAAGTTAATGATACCACATAAGCTTCTCCATTTTCAGCTTCACCAAAATCGACAATGCCGTTAGGGAACAGTGTTTGAGTGCTTGTATTCCAGCCACCGGATCCATCTGGCAGAATAAGATAAAATACACCGGAATAAAAATCTGCGGCAACATAATATCCCTGCAACGCAGGAGATGCTGTACCCCTGTAAACTAAACCTCCCGTAACGGCAGCAGATGGATTTTGAGAAGGATAAGCAAATACCGGAAATGTGTAACTGGAAGAAGCCAAACAACCGGCGCTATTAAAAGTACTGTTACCTTCATAACAACGCCATCCATAATTTACACCACCGGTGCTGCCTGCTGCCCTGAAGTTTATTTCCTCGTAAGAATCCTGGCCCACATCACCAATCCACATGTCATTTGTCTGCCTGTCAAAACTCCAGCGGTAAGGGTTACGTAAGCCAAGATCAAATATTTCATTGTTAAAAGGATTTCCGGCAGGAATGGTAAAATATGGTTCTGCCAGAGATGTATTTACATTGAACCGCAACATTTTCCCTAACAGCACACTGGTATTTTGTGCATTGTTTGGCTGATCTCCCCCACCACCTCCATCACCTGTTGAAAGATAAAGAAACCCATCTGAACCAAAATGTAATTCGCCACCATTGTGATTGCTGTTTACCCTGTGTGGAATTGTTTTTACAATAACTTTTGATGCTGCATCTGCAACATTGGCATCGCTGCTAACATGGTACCGGGCCACTTCCAAATCGCCGCTTAAGTTGGTATAATAAACAAAGAAAAATCCATTGGTTGCATAGTCAGGATGAAAAGCCATACTGAGCAATCCACGCTCTCCGGCCACAGCAACATTACTCACTGTAACAAATAAGGACAAAAAATTAAATGAAGCATCATAAGCCCTGATGGTGCCTCCCTGCTGAACTATAAAAACCCGGTTTGTACCGTCACCGGCATTTACAAATTGTATGGGAAGGTTGAGGCCGGTTGTAATCACAGGCGTCAACGACAAAATTGGTTGCTGTGCAAACAATCCATTGCTCACAAATAAAATAAAAACCGGAACCAGCAGCAGGCACTTGAAGGTGTTGTAAAGTTTTATACTCATAATTGTTCATTTTAAAAATGTATAACAAACGTTATGCCCGGCAATTGATGCAGCAATAAAACACAACACAAACTCCCTAAAATACTTTTACAGCAGCGTTTCAACAATAACTTGCCATTCCGCCTGCAAAGTGCTGTCCGGTCTGCTTTTCCCAGCTTTCCTGTACCAGTAATCCGCATTCCAGGTATCGCCTTCTTTGCGGTGCAGGTAAGCGTGCACCCAGCAAGCTTTAAGGTCAGTGAGGTTATCAACCAGGCCATGTGCTTTTGCCCAGTCGCCCTTTCCATCATACCACATTGCCTTCAAATGAACCGAAATATTTTCAGGCGGTAAGTCTGCGGTTGTACTTTTTTTAAAAGTTTCAACATCCATAAAATATATTTTACAAACCAAAAAAAAACCTCACACTGAGCCATGTCAACCAAGATAAATCTCCATTATTAGCCGGCTCTCTTCAAGGTCAAGTTCCCTTTCTATTTTACGCAATATTTCTTCACTTGCTTCACCACTTCTATGCAGGTTGTCCACAGATTTTCTTTCTACTTCTATCAGGTCAAGTTGTAATTGCGTAAACTCATTAAAGATGTTTCCTGCAAGCGTTTTCCCTTTCCCAAAATAGTTTGCAGGCAAATCAGTTTTTTGCAGCCTGTTGTATTTTACTTCGTACTTGCTCTTTATGTTGTGCAACAATTCATCTTTAACCAATGATAAATTTTCTTCGATATGATTAATCGTTTCTGACACTATTTTTGTCCTGATATCATATTCTTCCAGGGCAATGGAATATGGCTTTAACCCAATCTTTTTTATAACCCAGGGAAGCGTTAAACCAAGCAATACAAGGGTTGATAATATTACACAAAACGTAAGATAGATAATAAGATTTCTGTGAGGAAAAACACTGCCATCTGCCAGTGTAAGCGGTATTGCAAGGGCTGCCGCCATCGAAACAACTCCTCTCATTCCGGCCCAGCCGAAAACCACCAGGTTGCGGATATCGAAAGTTGTTCTTTTATTGTGGCTTTTGCTTAAGAGGGAAGGGATTAATGCAGCCGGGATTATCCAGATAAAGCGTACGAGTATTACTGCAACACTCACCGCTGCGCCATACCCTGTTAACTCAGTTATTGAATATTCTCCAATTCCCTTCATAACACTCCGTAACTGCAAACCAATCAAAATAAATATCAGGCCATTTAAAATATATAATACTACTTCCCACACGGAGTAGGCCATTATACGGCTCTGGTGCGTAAAAATTTGTCCCGATTGAAAGGAAAGATAAAGCCCTGTTGTTACCACAGCAAGCACACCCGAAAAATGAAAATGTTCAGCAAGCAGGTAGGCTGAAAAAGGCGTAAGAAATGTGAGTGTTACTTCTACAATTGGATCACAAACAAACTTTTTATGAATGAGGTACATGATGTAACCAATGGCAAGCCCGATTGCAACCCCGGCTGCAGCGACATACAAAAAATCCAAACCGGCCTTCCAAAAAACAAAGTTACCTGCACCAACTGCAGCAAGGGCGTAACGATAAGCCACCAGCCCGCTTGCATCATTTACCAGGCTCTCTCCTTCCAGTATGGTAATAATTCTTGGCGAAAGGCCCAGCCCTTTAGTAACAGAAGTAGCAGCAACTGCATCTGGCGGAGAAACAATAGCGCCAATTAAAAAAGCAGCAGGCCAGTCAAGGTTTGGAATAAGCCAGTGTGCTGCAGCTGCAACTAGTACCGTGGTAAACAACACCAACCCTATCGCTGCCAGTCCGATGGGTTTTATATTGGCTTTGAAATCGTGCCAGCTTGTATTCCAGGCGGCGCCATATAACAAAGGAGGTAAAAATATTATAAAAATAATTTCAGGGCTTAAAGCTATTACAGGCAAGCCGGGAATAACACTGATTATTACACCGCACAACACTAGCGCTATCGGAAAAGGGAAATGGTATTTGTTACTTAGAATACCGATGAATGAAACTCCAAACAACAGTAAAATTATAATGGCGATATTTTCCATGATTATAAAAATAAGGCAAACTGTTGTATGATGAAGTGATTAAAAAATTGAAAGACTACCGCCAGTGCCCTATGGGTTCAAAATCGTGTACTGGCAAAAAAATATTTGGTGGCAGGAGGAGTTTAACAAAAATGAAGGGGCAATTATTTTTCGTCACCCATGAAAAGAAAACGATAAGCTGATACCTAAAATAAAAAGCAGTATTAAAGGGCTTTTAATTGGGTTTGAGTAAATTATTTTTTTGTACAATTAAGGCTGTAAAAAGCAGGAGTAGCAGAATGGGCTTTTAGAATGAGGCTGATGAAGAAATGCCGGGTTTTGTTATCTTACTAATACTGTAGAACCTTTCCTTGAATAAACAACACCATCTAAACCAACACATTCAAGCATCCATATAACTGCTTGCGGAGGTTGTGGCATTCCTTTAAAACTTCCATCCCATCCTGGTATTTCATTCTTACTATCAAATAACACATGGCCCCAGCGGTCAAATATCCGGAAGGTCCGGATTTCCGCAATGCCTCTCAGGATGGGATGGAGATAGTCGTTCCGACCATCATAATTGGGGCTAAATGCTGTAGGTACGTATATCTCCACTTTGTCAACTATTTTTACCAACTGGTGGTCAGTAGTTACGCAGCCGCCCTTACTTGTTATTGTAATGGCATAAAATTGTTCGCTGGTACTTCTAAATGTTGGATTGAATGATGCAGCACTGTCGAGGTAAATAAAAGGCCCCCAAAGCGCCTTTTCGCCAATGGGGCGTGCTTTCAACGGAAGCGGCAAATTTTTAATGGCATATTTTACAGGATAATTTATTCCTGCTACATCATAATCTATCAGCACCGGCTTTTTATCTGTTGTAAGTTTACAACCTAAAACATCCGTAACAAGTGCGGAATAGATGCCAGAAACTGTTACCCTGTAACTAGCCTGGTTGGAGGCACTTATAATTGGCTCATCATCTTTAAACCAAACAATGCTCTCCTGCGGCTTTACTTTTAAAATAGTAGTATCTCCGTGGCCAAAGCAATAAGCATCTCTACCAAGCACATCTAACTTAGTGCTGAGCTGTGACGAAATAATTTTAACTGTATCTGTACTCCTGCATCCGCCACCGCTGTTACTGGCAGTTAAAATATAGTTACCTGAAAAGCCGCCACCAATATATGGATTGGCTATATTGGGGTTATTCAGGCCTTCATTTGGAGTCCATTTATAGGCAAGCCCGGCCTTTGGCACTTCGCCAAGTTGCACGGTATCGCCGCGGCAAAGGTTATGATCCGGACCGGCATGGGCATTTACAGTAAGTGTGTCAAAAACTTTGGTTATAAGTGTACCAGGGCAACCATAACCTGGATAAGGCTCCATTTTAACAGCAAAAGAAGAGCCTGTTGGAGGTGGCGGAGCAAGCTTTAGCGTTTGACCATTGCCGAGTAAGTTAGAAACAGTACTGTCATACCAGGAATAGCTTTTAAAACCGTATGGTGCAACAATGTTTATCAGGGTATCATCTTTGCAAAAGGAAGAGCCTACAAGCGTATTATTGCATTCTGAGTTTACATCTATATAAGCGTAGCCAAAATGCCTTCTGAAGGTACAGTCTGCGGTTTTAAAAAAAAGCCTGATAGTTTTTCCTGCATTGCCTGAAAGATCTACCGTAACTGGTGTCCATTCTTTATACAAAACATCAATTGTATCAGACCTGTTAGAAACTTTAAAGCCAGGAAGAGACGACCCCACCGCCACAAAAGAAAAGGAAGCACAATCTATTTGCTTGCCATCGCTCACATTAAATATTTCAGTTTCCATACGTGGTTGCTCATTGTACCGGTGATTCGGAGATTGAAAAACCACTGCATAATAGTAGGTAAGAGAATAAGTATTTTCATCAGCAGGTATGGTAAACTGGTAGGAAACACCTTCAGCCTGCCCTCCGGCCTCTGTGCTGCCAAGCCTTATGGAGTTACCGCTTCCATTGGGGCAATGCACAGGAAAACCTCCAAAAAAATCTGTTTCACGGTTGCCGGGACGATAGAGCGTTTGGCGGTCTGGAATTGGCCCTGAAGTTTGGTTGAGTGTAATTACATTTCTATCTCCAACAGCGCTGGTATATCCAACATAGCAAATCCATCCCTCAAAATTCCCTTTTTCAAAATCAATATTGGCGGGACATTTTTGAGCTTTAAGTGAAGGCAACAAAAAGCAAAACACAAGGCTTGAAACCAGCGGTAATGAATATCTGAATATCCACCCTGTAATTTTATGGCGATTATTGAGAAGCAGCACGTTCAATCTTGTGTTGTTAAAGATAACTGAATTAAACTTGAATATTCTTATTATCGAATGCTCTTAACAAAGAAAAACCGCATTGTTTTTCCGTGATTTTTTGCTATATGTATTAACGGCCCGTTGCTGTAAACAGTTGGCTGCCGGTATAAATAAAGGATGGGGAAGTGTTACTGAATCTATTGGTTCTGGCAGTAAGTTAAGAAATATCTCACAAATTGACTAAACAAAAAAAGGCATTTGTTAAGCAACCACCGTTATGATTTCACAGGTGGCTCTTTCGCTACCAAATTTTCTCTAAACAAATTTGTTTAAATTTTAAAGCGGTTTTTTTGTGTAGGTTTGGTAATGATAAAAGCTGCGGAAATCATCAGACCCATACGGCTTAAAGGGCTGCATGAAGTAACAAAATTTTTACCCTCCAACAGCAAAGATCACTTCATTGAAGTTGACCTTGGCTTTACAGTAAATCCAATCTATAAGCAAGATAAACTCTGTTACTTTCTCACGGATAATGTTTACTACCAAAGGCTTTCAATTGTTGATGGCAAAAACAATTTTATAAAGGATGATGCAAGAACGATCGTAATTGCCGGAAAACCGGACGAAAGCACCATGATAAAATTTGACCTGGAGATTTATCCGGGCTTGCCTGCAAATGCAGTTGATACTGCAGCAGTGCTGTTGCCTTTTTACCCTGATACAACTACAGAATTTGTGATAAAGGATAAAGAATTAAACAATAGTTTTTACCATTTTTCCACTATGAAAATAATTTATAAAAATGGTGGTACATCCTGGTTGCAATTAAGGCATACAGGTAACTACAACGGCGCTACCCTGGCAGGTATCTTTCGTAAATGGCACCCGGAGCCTGTTACAATACCAGCTGACCTTTCCCAGAGTTTTTGAGATTTAATTTTCTTGCCTGATTGTACTCAAAATTATTGTCCAATTTAAGGGTGGCAGAATTGATTTCTCAATACTCCATTTCGGGGAGTTTTTGAGGCAGACATGCCCCTTTTTACCGCACATTAATTTTTCATTTTCACCTGTTTAATGCTGGCATGAATTTGTGTATACAGTAAGAAAACACAATACTATGCAAACAACAGCAACAGAAACCAAAGACATTTTAAACGATCTTATTTTAATAAACAATGATCGTATTGCAGGTTATGAAAAAGCAATTGAAGAATTAAGATCAGCTGAGAATGCAGCTAACGATCAGACAGATCTTTTAACGCTTTTTGAAGCGATGATTGACCAGAGTCGTGAGAACAGGAATGCACTTGGAAGAGAGGTACAGGTATTAGGAGGAGATATGGCCGAAGGAACAATGACAAGTGGAAAACTTTACCGTGTTTGGATGGATGTAAAATCATTGTTTTCCGGTAAGGACAGGCATGCCATACTTGCCAATTGCGAAACCGGCGAAGATGCAGCACAAAAGGCTTATAAAGATGCACTTGAAGAAGAAGAATTGCCTGCATTTTTGAGAGAAATGATCAGCCATCAGCAAGAATTATTAAGAGGATCTCATGATGAGATTAAGAGTTTGAGAGACCTGTCGAAATAGTGGAAACACTAAACGTACCACCTGGCTTGCCACTAAAAATGGCAAGCCATTTTTTTTATGTTTCGACAGGGTTGTAAAAAATTAAATCCCGGACCAAAGCCCGGGATTTGTAAAATGATATTTGTTTAAAAATTATTTTAAATAGCGACGCAAGGTCCACGCTAGGGTTTCATGATCTTGCATAATACCTGTTAAAAAATCAGCTGTGCCTTTATCTTTAAAATCATCTTCACATGCATCAACAAATTTTCTAAGGTTGATAATAATTGCTTCATGGTCCTTTAACAGCTCTTCAAGCATACCTGATTGGTTTGGAATTTTTCCCGGTGCTTCTTTTACAGACGATGTCTTTGAAAATTCAACGAGTGTGCCCGGCACGCTAAATCCAAGTTTGCTTATCCTTTCGGCAATTACGTCCATAGCTTCATCAAGTTCTTCGTAATGCTTTTCAAAAAGTTTGTGCAGTTCTATAAAGCTGTTGCCCGAAACATTCCAGTGAAACTTCCTAGCCTTCATGTAAAGAAGTACCGTGTCTGACAATACTGCTGTAAGAATTTTGTTTACTTCTTCAAGATTCTTCTTAGAAATCCCAATGTTTGCATTCATGTTATTATTTTAAGATGATAAAATTTGTCCGGTATTCAGAAGGTTATTCAGAAATTTTTGGACAATAACACCTTAAAACATAATACCATGCCATGGGAATTAGTCAATGTATTTAGCAATTCCAATTTCTTTTGTCAATCAAAATAGGGAAAATAATTCTACACCTTTTCCCTGTTTTAAATCTCACAAAAAAAATTTAGAAAATGGCTGTTCTAAATTTTACGGTCTGCACCTTGCCGCTCCAGCATCCATCCGGGATATTCAGGCGATAGTTTACTTACCTCATCGAGTTGCTTTAATTCATCGGTGGACAGTTCAACTTCTGTAGCTTTTAAATTATCAGTCAACTGCTCCGGCTTTTTAGCCCCAATTATTATTGAACTAACCACAGGCTGGTGAAGTAACCATGCCAGCGCAATCTGCGCTACTGATACATTTTTTGCTATTGCAATTGTTTGCATAATATCAACAATATCGTAAGCCTTTTCCTATTAATGGGTGGGAAATCGAAAGTCGCTCTCCGGCCATCTTCAGCCACGGTCTGTCTTGTGTATTTGCCTGTTAAAAAGCCGCCGGCCAAAGGGCTCCACACCATCAGGCCAATATGCTGATCTTTTAATAAAGGAATCAGTTCCCTTTCCAGGTCACGGCCGCCGATAGTATAGTAAGCCTGGAGCGATATAAATTTTGCAAAGCTTTTCTGTTCGCTGATGCCCAATGCTTTCATCAACTGCCAGGCCGCAAGATTGCTGCAACCAATGTAACGAACCTTGCCACTATTGACCAATGTATCAAGTGCATGCAATGTTTCTTCTAATGGAGTTAATGCATCAAAGCCATGAATCTGGTAAAGATCGATGTAGTCAATTTGAAGGCGTTTGAGGCTTTCATCAGCCTGTTCTAAAATATGCTTACGGGTAAGTCCGCTACTGTTTGGGCCCTCACCCATTTTGCCACGAACCTTTGTGGCGATCACAAGGTCATGCCTGCTTAATCCAAGGTTCTTGATTGATTGCCCTGTGAGTTGCTCACTCAAACCTTCACTATAAACGTTGGCTGTATCAATAAAATTGATGCCTGCATCCACAGAGGTTTTCATTAATGCATCCACTTCTGCCTGCGGCAATGTGCCGATGGCGGTCCACATTCCTTTACCGCCAAATGTCATTGTACCAAGGCATAGTTCGGATACTTTTAATCCTGTGTTTCCTAATAAATTGTATTTCATATAAATATTTTTTTAAGAATTTTGATGTGATAAATTAGTTGCAAAGCTGCTACATATTCACATAACGTACCGGATTTTTTTACAGTTTGTACAGCCCGATCTTAACGGCATACAAAGCAAGTGCAACCCTTGTTTTCATACCAAGTTTTTCAAATAGTGAATCCCGGTAGCTCTCAACTGTACGGGCACTGCAGAACATTTTTTCGCCAATTTCTTTATAGGTAAATTCCGTACAGGCATATTGCAAAAATTCCTTTTCCCTTTCACTGAGCAAAATGCCGGCGGGTTCGTCATTTTTACCAGCTATGCTCATTAACACCCTGCTGGTGGCCCAGTCCGGGTAATAGAATTCTTTTTTTACAAGTGTATCTAATGCATTCGCCAACTCTGCCGGATGTACATTTTTATGCAGATAACCCCGGGCGCCACACTTGATCATTTTTACAAGTGAATCGTCATCACCCTGCATGGTCAGCGCCATTACCATCACATCCGGATGATTTTCCCTGATCCAGGATGCTGTTTCAAAACCGTCCATCACCGGCATGGAAATATCTAGTAAAACAATGTCAGGAATATTTTTTTTAAGCTTGAATTTCTCGATCAGCACCTGGCCATTCTCACATTCATACAGCACTTCAAAATTATTGAGTTGCTCAATTATAGAACCGATCGCTTTTGCAATCAGTAAATGATCATCTGTTATTACAATGGAATGCGTCATATTATCCGGGCAGCAAATTTTTATTGTCAATAAAAAGGCTAAGTGTTGTACCCGTTCCTGTCTGACTGTCTAAGGTAAACTTTCCTCCAATTAAATGCATCCGGCGCTTCATATTATTCAGCCCCATGCCGCCGGGTTTATGACTTTCATTTTCAAAACCTTTTCCATTGTCCAGCGCTGTTATTGACAAACCATCCTCTGTACCTGTAATACTAATGCTGATAATTGTGCATTCAGAATGCTTAAGACTGTTCTGGATAAATTCCTGCAGAACCCTAAATAAAAAACTTTTCACCGTAAGTTTTATTTCGTTGCTAAACTGAACGGATACCTGCATTTTACAGATACCGGTATCATTAACCCGGCCAGCTTCTTTTTGCAGAAGCAGCTGCAGGCTCTCTTCATTTGTGCCATTGTTAGCAAGCGTTTTTGCCAGATCCCTCAGTTCAAACAAAGAGTCATTTATTATACCGCTTATCTTGCCCAGTTTATCAAGCAACTCCGGGTGTTTGTTTTGAAATTCAAGCTGCTGGGAATAGATAGAGGCCAGTGTAAGTTTTTGAGCAACACTGTCATGAATTTCACTGCCGATGAACTGCATGGTTTGTTGCTGTATCTGCAGCTGGTTGTTCAGCAGATCAAGCTTGTGTTGTTTTTCTATGGAAGCTTTTTCCTTTTCATGAAACATTTTTCTTTTGCGGTATTGCATTACAAACAAAACAATCCCGAATATCAGTATAAGTATCACAAGGTTTATCAAGATGATAAAAACAGTTACTTCGGATTTCCCCATATAAATGCAATTGAAAAAAGAAAATACATCAAACAATTAAGACTTACTTCCACCATCCAGTAGACATTGAACACATTGGGATAATTATTTGCCAGGGTATTCCACAAACCAAAAAAAGGCAGTGTACCGAGATAAAAGAAAAGTAATCCCAGGCAAACCCAAAACATCATACTTTTCTTATAATAAAGTATTTCATTGCTGTTAATAAAACTAAACAAGAAAATAAATACAAGCAACAACAAAATAACATTCCCAGTAAGATATGAAATTGATGAAAAAGCGAGTTTATTATTTTTGAGATACAGCGACTCAAACAACAATGATATAATATAAATACCTGCGCCAATTAACGGCCATCTTTTTTCTTTTGCCGGATCACTTCGCTGATAAAAAAGCCAGTAAATAAAAATAAACTGTAGCGGAATACTGAAGTAAATATTGATAATGATATTGAGCTTCACCTCCTTTAATACTGTTCCAGCGTACTCTGCCGAAAGTTCAGCCAAAACAATCACTAATAAATAAACCACAAACCATTTCCAATAGGTTTGCTTTACTTTTTTCCAATGAACCAACCCACTTATCAGGGCCCCCAATTCAAACAGGTAAAGCAGCAATCGCAATAATAAATACTTGTCCATGACTGAAGTTTAATTCGTAGGAAAACTTCCCCCTGCTGGCGGAGGCTTCAGGCTACCGTGGTTCTGCCCCTGAGCATCGCTGGTTCCACCTATAAAAGGAGCAAAAATATATTGTGTTTTTGCAGAGCTTGGATTAAATGGTGGGAAAGTACAATTGGTGCCCGTGCTTGTAGGATCAAAATCTATATGTTCTTTTCTCTCTTCACTCCAATATGTAGGCACCATAAAAATGGTATGATGGTTAGCATACTCTTTCGGCACATCATGCAAATATTCAGATGCAAGCATTGTGGCTGCATCAGGATACTTTGCGTAATAGATTCTTATTCCAAAACTATCTTTCTTAACACAGCCTGCCTTGCATAAAGCAGATTCTATTAAACCAATAAAAGTCTTCACTTTTTTAAGATCAAACCAAATATTTACTGCGTCCGTAGAATCAGTTTTTATATCGTTGTTCCAAATGAATTTTTTGCCTGCGTCATCTGCATAATCATCTGCCATTTTTTTGGCTGTATTAAAATCTATCATCCCGTGAGGCTCAACACCTGAGTAACCAAAACAGGTTGAGTCTTCACAAAAAGTATGTGGGGGATTACCTGTCGCTGATCCGTTGCCATTAGGATCTTTCTTCCAGCAACGGCACGTCTGAAATATCAGCAGGATCAGCAGGATTAAATTTGAAGCGATTAAAATCTTTTTCATTTGCGGGAGTTTTATTTTTAAAAATTACATGTTGGTTTAAAGATATATTGAAAATGTACTTTTTGCAACTGCTGTGTGCAGCCGGCCTTTCCCACTGAGCCAAATACATATTAAACAGGCAATAATCATCCATTTGGCTTACTACCTGTAAAATAAAATCCGTTATTTAACTACCTGGGTACCGTTATTTAACGTATAAAAATACCGTTAATAATCCCTTCTCATTTGGTTGATTGCACATTGACTCCCGCATTTCGCCGGGCCATCTTTGCTGTATAAAAACAAAACGCCGTAAGGCAATGTCACAAACAACAATCAATCAATTTTAAAACAAAGAAAACATGAAACAGTTACTAATGAAGTATGCAGTTGCAGCATTATTGCTCACATGCATTTTTGCAGCCTGCAGAAAAAATGCGCTGCAATTATCAAGCGACATCAATGCCAACGCTGAGGCTACAAAAGTTACAGCCTGCCAGGAGTGCGATGCAAAAGCAACAGCAAACGATTTGTCAGCAACGCTCCAAACCTACAAATTTAAAGATGGGGCAAACGTTGTAAGCAGCCTGGCTGATGGCACAAAAATAATTGCCCAGGTGCAGTCCGGACGAATAACCCAGTGGGTAATGGAAACAAAAAGTGGCAAACAATTGCTGCCTCAATCCACTGAAATGACGGCAAGAATGATCAACAGGGCTGGCACTGGTTTTCACATTTACAGGATATGTTTTTACCTCGACGGCCTGTACAATTGCTGGCTGGTTATTAAAATTTAATTATTTAAAACGGGTACTTTCTATACACAGGCAATGCAGACAAGCCGTCCGGAAGGTGAAGGAAATTAATTCACCCTCCGATTGCCTTTCATTTTTCAAACTCAAAAATTTTTTATTATGAAAGAGATTTTATTAACCGGCTGCATGATTTTAGTGTTGTCCGTATATTTCAATTGCACTACAGCGCAAATTGGCGTAACTAAATATGGTACCAGCGTGCTGGCCGGCAACACAACTTCAGGCATTTATAATTCTGGCTTTGGCTACTATTCCCTAAATGCCAACACAACCGGCAACAAGAACACAGGGTTGGGTGGAAAAACCCTTCGCTTTACCACCACCGGCAATTTCAATACTGCCAGCGGCTACGCAGCCATGTATAAAAATGAAACAGGCAATGAAAATACAGCCTACGGTTTGTACTCCCTTTTTTCAAACGTAAACGGATCTTACAACACTGCCTATGGCACATATTCTTTACAAGCTAATATACAGGGCAGCGGTAATACAAGCATTGGCTATCATTCCCTTTTCACCAGCAATGCACCCCTTAACACAGCTGTGGGCTACTATACGCTCAATTTAAATACTACAGGCACAAATAATACCGGCAGCGGTGGCCAGGCACTTTACGCCAACACAACAGGCGGTCAAAATACTGCAGAAGGTGTTTATGCGCTACTCCAAAACCAGGGTGGTTCTTTTAATACTGCCAGTGGTTTTACTACACTTGCCTCCAACAAAAGCGGCTCGTACAACACTGCCTTGGGCAGCTCCGCAGACGTAACTGTTGACGGTCTGGTGAATGCAACCGCTGTCGGTTACCAGGCTTTGGTCGACAAATCTAATAAAGTGAGGGTTGGCAATACGGCTGTTACATCTATTGGCGGCCAGGTTAGCTGGACAACTTTTTCTGATGGCAGGTACAAAAACAACATCAATGAAAATGTACCCGGCCTTGCGTTCATCAATAGCCTGCGCCCTGTTAGTTATTCCCTTAATGTTAAAGGCCTGAATGAATATTATAACAGGAATCGTCAGGCTAAAAATGACAGTGTGAGTGCCGGTAATACTGCATCTAAAACAGCAATGGAAAAAGCCACTGCTACTGCATCCGGCGTTACCTACAGCGGGTTTGTTGCACAGGAAGTAGAAGCTGCTGCAAAAAAAATAAACTTCGCTTTCAGCGGGGTTGATAAGCCTGAAACTGCCGATGGATTGTATGGTTTGCGGTACGATAATTTTGTAGCACCGTTGGTAAAAGCGGTGCAGGAGCTTTCTCAGCAAAATATTGAAATGAAGGAAGAACTGGCCGAATTAAGGTCATTGATTCCGGATGCAAATACAGGCGTTACAAAAAATTCACTGGTGCTGAATGATGCGGTGCTTGAACAAAACACACCCAACCCCTTCAATAGTACAACAACCATAAACTACCGTCTTCCTGCAAAATTTACCACAGCAAAAATTGTTGTAAGTGACAACAGTGGCAGAACAATGAAAGAGTTAAAAGTTTCTGGAAGCGGCAAAGGCACTGTAAAAATTGACACAAGCCTGCTTTCCGGCGGAGCATATAATTATTCTTTGTATGTTGATGAAAGGCTGGCAGGCACAAAGCAAATGTTACGGATGAAATAATCCCTTTTGGAAGCTATAAAAAATCCCTGCGCTGCAAGGGATTTTTTATTTTGGATGAACAGGTTCTGTAGTATCATTGCAACAACATTACACAGCATATGTACACAAAGGAACAGGCTTCAAAAATCCGGCAACAATTCTGGACGGTTTTTGGCAAATACATGAAGCCCGTTCCTGGTACTGGTGATGAAGCTATTAACTGGCTCAATTACAAAACCGGCATTCGGAATATCTATTTTAAAATGGATGCTGATTTACAAAAAGCTACCATCAGTATAGAACTAAGACATGCCGCAGCCGCAGAAAGAATAAGTTGCTTCGAACAATTTGAAGCATTGAAAAATATATTGCAACAGTCAGCTCGCTATGACTGGAATTGGCAACCGGTTGTTGAAGACGGATCGGGCCAGATCATTAGCCGCATTGGCCTGCAACTAACCGGTGTAAATGTTTTGAAAGAAGAAGACTGGCCGGCGATCATTGCTTTTTTAAAACCACGTATGGTTACGCTGGATGCATTTTGGTACCTGGTGAAAGATGGATTTTGATGAATTTTTGGTAGCCTTTAAAACATCCTTTTGCAAAAGGCTAACAAAATAATATTGGTGCCACCGCAAACCTCCGTTAAATTGAGGCATGAAACTGATCCTCAATATTTGCATTATGCTGTTATTCGCATGCAGCACTTTTGGCCAGCAATGGACAGCAGTGCAATTACAAAAAGCCAATACTGCAGGAGATGAATACAAGCTCACAAATGCTGAAAAAGAAGTGATCCTTTATATAAATCTTTGCAGACTTTATCCTGCAATATTTGCAGAAAAAGAATTGAAAGAATACAAAGGCATACCGGGCATTGAAGATAAAAACTTCACAGCATACAAAGCAACCCTTTTACAACAACTCGCCACCATGCAGGCTTGCCACGCTTTGATACCCGATGAATTATTGTATGACGATGCTAAATGTTATGGCAACGAAATTTCAAAAAATGAACGCAAGCCGCATCAGCGGATTGACTGCCTGAAACGTAATTACGCAGAGTGTTTATATTACGGCAGTGGCGAAGGCAAGCATATTGCTATGCAGTGGCTGATAGACAGCGGCATTGAAAATGTTGGCCATCGCAAAATTTGCCTGTTACCTGCACACCATAAAATTGGTGTTAAGATTAATACTCATTTTGATTTTGGCCATTGCGCTGTAGCAGAACTTGACAAATAGCAAGCTTTACTTTTCCCTTAAAATTACTGGTAGGATAATCCTCTTTGCTGCTCCGTGTTGTGCATGTAATATGGCACAAATGCCGGATCATGGCATTCGCAAACCACCGTCATTCCCACAGAAACCGCATTGCCAAAAATACTTGCAACTGCAGCATCAGCCGCATCTCTGCCATTGGCGATTTTTACCAGTCCGTTTACAGGCACCAGTTTGGTTGGATCAAAAAATATCCACTCACCGCCAATATAAGCTTCAAAGCAGGCATGAAAATCTGGTGAGTTCAAGTTGTATGCATAACCTGTAAAGTAACGTGCCGGTATAGAGAGTGCCCTGCAAAGCGTAATGCCAAGATGAGCAAAGTCTCTGCAAACACCTGCTCTTTCAGTTAGCGTATCATGTGCCGATGTACTGGAATTGGTGGCACCACTTATATACTCAACGTTATTAAAAATCCATTCGTTGATGGCGGAAACCTTAGCGTATGCATTATCAATATATCCAAACTCTTTATTGGCTAATTTTTGAAGTTTGTCGCTCTGGCAATAACGGCTTGGAAAAAGATAAGTGATCACATTAGCATCCAGCTTATTTACGGGAACCAGCTTCAACAAATCCTGCTGGTAAATAATATTGTACTGCAGATCTACAGTTGCCTCGTACCGGATGGTGAAAGAAGTGCCCTGGTTCACTTTAACCCTGATAAATCTTGCATCGCCGGAGGCATCAGTAATTTCTTCAATGGTGTGCGCCGGTTCTGTATAAAGCCTTTCCTCAATTATTATCTGGCTATTGGTACGGGAGGCCTGGATGCTGAAAATAAAGGTTGTAGGACCATATACTTCATATTTCAGTTCACTAAAAACGTGGAAATTCATTGCTATTGATTTTAAATTTGTTTTGCTACATTTTTCTGAATGCTTTCTCCATCCAATCTTCTGGTATCTCATTAAGATAACCCTTTAATTTTTCGTTCCACGTTGCAGAAATATGCTGCAGCTCATTGAATTCGTAACGGCTTTCAGTAATATGAAAACTGTTTTTTTCATATAGTACAACATCTATTGGAAATTCAACATCGTTACTGCTTACCCGGGTTGAATCAAAAGAAAGATAACCTGCTTTTAGCGCCTGCCGCATCGTTGTATTTTCATTCAGCACCCGGTTTAAAATTCCTTTGCCCTGGCCCGAGTTACCGATGATGGCAAAAGGACTTCCTTCATCAAGCTCCACCCAGTTGCCTTCTGTATACAACAAAAAAAGTTTGTGGTCTTCATCATTTTTAAGCTGGCCGCCCACAATGGCATTAAGGTTAAATTTATAGCCAGATGCCAGCAGCGTTTCTTTGTCCTCATCCGCCACTCTTTTAATTTGTTCACCAAAAGCATTTACGGCTTTGTACATCTTATCAAAAACTTCGCCGCTGCTTATCTGCTCCTGAAAATAATGCACCGCTTTATCTCTTACGGAACGAAGTCCGCTGGTCATTATAAAAAAACTTGTCCTGTCACCCTGTACAACCAGCACTTTCTTTTTAATGGAGGTGCTGGTACCGGCAGAAATTCTTGTATCAGAAATTCCAACCAATCCTTCTTTTACTTTTATACCGAGGCAATACGTCATAACAATGCAAATATAACCGGCTTAAACGGGAGTATGTAGTGGAAAAATTTGCCCGGAAGGGGATTAAAAAACTGGCTTATTCTAAAAATTTTCTATTTTTTGCGATGAGCAGAAATACAATGGCTACGGTAAAACCAAAAAAGAGAAATCCAACAGACCAAACAGTTTTTTCAACATTGGTTAGCGTGGTTATTTTGCTGATGTAGAATATACCAAGCACTCTGTAAGCCAGGTTGGTGACCAGCATTACAATTCCGGAAATAATAATTTGCTGGTTGAAGAAATAAAAAAAGTCCGGTGTGTCATGAACACCAAAATGTTGTGAGTTCACAGCCAGTGAAAACAATGACTGAAGATAGAAGATCACGAATATGACTGAAGCAATGCAAGCTATTATAAAAACTGTAAAAAAAATATTGAATTTAGACATGGTTAAAGCTACTGAAAATTTTAGGCGTTAGTTATCCGCCGGCAAAAAAAACTAATCCCTCTCAAATTTTGTACTCCTCCCTCACCGGGCCGAAAACATCAATTAATTTACAGGCTGTAACCGCATGGGCGCCATGCCAAACATTTGACGGAATTACAAAATGACTGCCGGGTGTAAGTGTGTATTGTTTACCACCAATCTCCATCTCCAAAGCGCCTTCCAGTATGTATGTTATTTGTTCATGCACATGCTGGTGCAGGGGCATCACAGTTCCTTCTGCAATTTCTACCAAACCAAAAGTAATATTTTCTCCATGTGCATAATGCCCTGTAATACCCGGCATCAGCATTGTAGGTTTGATGTTTTTAAGCATTTGAGTTAAGTATAAAATAGAAGATTTGATTACGCAAGGATCGATTCAATTTTTCCGAGCAGCTCTTCCATCGTAAAAGGCTTATTGATAAAATTTACAAAACCTTTTTCCGTGTTATGAGGATAACTGTTATGACCTGTCATCAGCAACACAGGTATTGTTGCTGTTGCTGCTTCCTGCCGGATTTCATCCATTTCTTCCTGTCTTGCAATATCCAGCAGCACAAGGTTTGGCCGAAAGCTCTCTAACAACTGAGGTATCTGCTCCCTTACTGCACTAAAAATAGCATCATAGCCTTTTATCTGCAGCAGGTTTTTCAGCAGTTCCATAGTATCAGGATCATTGTTAAGCACCAGAATTTTTTTCATCTGTTAATTACCAGGTTTGCCATCAAGGTTTGAAGGAATACTGAAATAAAAAATTGAGCCATTTCCTTCGGTGCTTTCAGCCCATACCCTGCCGTGGTGAGCATCAATGATTCGGCGGCACAGGTATAGACCAAGCCCAATACCTTCCAGGTTCTTTGTTTTTTCTGCCCTGAAAAAACGATCGAAAAGGTGCGGTAGCTGCGTGGCAGCTATACCTAAACCTTCATCTTTCACCGCCACCGTAAGCATATTATTTTCACTGGAAATATAAATATTCACATCTGTGTGCCCGTTGGAATATTTAATGCCGTTGCTGAGATAGTTTGTTACAACTTGTATCAGCCGGTACCTGTCACCAGCTGCCATACCGCCGGTGCCGTGTACAACAATATTAAAAGCAGGTTGCAAAACCTGCACAGTGTCTATAGCTTCTCTCACCATTGCATCAAAATCAAATGATGTTATTTCAAGCGGTATATTGCCTGAACTTATCTTAGTTGCTTCGTACAGTTCAGAGATCATTTTGTTAAGCCGGAAAATATTATGCTGGCTTCGCTGCAACATGCCGTCTGCCTGTTCAAGTTCGTTCATGCTGATATAATGCTTCAGCATTTCATTGCATAAAATTACATTTGATAACGGATTTCTTAACTCATGCGCCACAAAGCCAATGATATCTTCCCTTGCCCGTTCGCTTTGTTTCTGGTAGGTAATGTCGTGCAGCACCAGCAATACCCCGGTATCATTTTGAGCTAAATACATTTGCCTTGCATTAATGCTGAAAATACGTTCGTCTGCCGGCAGAGAAATTTGCAATTGCAGATCGACAATGTTCTCATCAAACTGAACAACCCTTCTGAGGCTATCGGCAAGTTTGCCGGATGTATCGTGTGGGCTGATGTAACTGATGAAATCCGTTGCAGCATTTTCAGGCATTTTCAAATTAAAAAGCAGGTGAAAAGCAGGATTGGTTTTTATAATCTTCATGTCAGTATCCAGCACAATCACAATGTCATCAATGGCAGTTAGTATACTTTCATTAAAATCATTGGCATTCCTGATGATGTGTTCTGCCTGCTTTTGTGTACTGATGTCCTGTACTACTTTCAACAGGCATTTTTCACTAGCGGCATTTGCAACCAATACTGTTTCGCCGCTTACCCAAACTGCTTCTCCACCTTTTTTAACGAGGTAGTTTTTATCATCTGCCTGACCGGTGCTGAGGGCTTTTTGCAATTCATGCTGAGGCCTTTGCAGCTGCTGGTCTTTTTTTGTAAAAAGTACCGCAAAATTTTTATCAGCAAGTTCTTCCCGGGTATAGCCAAAAGCTTTGGTAAAGGCACTGTTAACTGCAACAATATTACCTTCAGGCGTCATGGTAATTACGGAATTTACATGGCTGTTATTGAAAAGGCTGTCAAAAAAATTGTACGGCTGCAGTGGGAACGTGTTTTCCATATTTAGCTTTGGGGTGGAATGCTATCTAAAAGTACAAGTTTCAAAAGAATATCAGCAACAATTTATAGCAAAAATTATTTTTTTTCTCCAGCACTATAGTCCTGCTGCAAAACGCTTTCTTACAACAAACCCCTGACGCCGCCAACCAGCTAATATGATATACCAACGTGAAACCCCGACGAATAGAAAAGCTTACAATATTAGTAACCCACACTGTAAATCTCAATACATTCAATGTTGAAATCAATACTTAATGGTTATGGATGTATTGATGCATTAAACGTCGGGGTTTCGCCGCAGGCTATTCTATAATTTATAGATTTTACTTGCGAAAGCCACCGCCGGGACAGTGTTTTATTTTCTACGTTTCAATAAAAGCTGCATTAAAATATACAAGTACAAGAGAGTGACATAACGATGTCTGGACAAAATCCAACCGCTGGCTTCCAAATTTTACAGTCTTTCTTTATAATCCAGTCCATTGTTTTTCAAGGTTTCCTGTGCCAGCTCATAGCCAGCATCGGCATGGCGAATTACGCCCATTCCGGGGTCGTTACGCAATACCCGTTTCAGGCGCTCTTCTGCATCGGCTGTGCCATCTGCAACTATCACCATACCTGCATGTATGCTGTAGCCCAAACCCACACCACCGCCATGGTGGAGGCTTACCCAACTGGCGCCGCCGGCTGTGTTTACGAGTGCGTTTAAGATGGGCCAGTCGGCCACTGCATCGCTGCCATCCAGCATGGCTTCAGTTTCTCTGTTTGGGCTGGCGACAGAACCGGTATCCAGGTGATCTCTGCCGATAACAATCGGCGCCTTCACTTTGCCGGTACGTACCAGTTCATTAAATGCCAGTCCGGCCTTTTCCCTTTCGCCCTGCCCCAGCCAGCAAATACGTGCAGGCAAACCCTGGAAAGCAATCTTTTCCCTGGCCATTTTCATCCAGCGGAGCAGGCCTTTATTTGCTGGAAACATGTTTACAATCAGATCGTCTGTAACGGCAATATCTTCCGGATCTCCGCTAAGGGCAGCCCAGCGGAACGGTCCCTTACCTTCGCAAAAAAGCGGGCGTATATAAGCCGGAACAAAGCCAGGAAAATCAAAGCACCTGTTTAAAGTAAAAGGCAACGCAGCATTGTTTTCGCCTGTTTTACCAGTGGAATGCTGGTCCATGAGCATTACGCCACCAGCTTCATATTTTATACCCTCAGCTATAAACCGGTCTTCCAGCTCCTTTGCTCTTGCCCGTATGTTATTGCCGTAATCAAAAGTGATGGCTCCCCGGTCCATCAATTGGAGCATCAGCTGCACATGCAGGTACATACTTTCGTAACTCAGGTGCAGGTATTGCTCTTTGTTTGCGGTTCTTAAAACATTTGCCTGCTCATTGCTAAGCGTATGGGGCACATAACCTATCAGTGGATCGTGGGCACTTGTCTGGTCTGTGAGTGTATCGGGAACAATGTTCCTTTCTAGTAACCTCTCCAATAATTTGACGGCATTGCACAATACGCCAATGCTTTTTGCCTGGCCTGCAGCCTTGTATTCCAATGCTGCATCGATGGCTTCATCAATGTTTGCGTATTTTTCATCAAGGTATTTTGTTTCAATGCGTTTATCAATCCGCCACTCCTCTACTTCTGCAACCAATGCCACACCTTCATTCATGGTGATGGCTAAAGGCTGGGCGCCACCCATGCCACCGAGCCCTGCAGTAACATTCAACGTTCCTTTTAGCGAGCCTGCAAAATGCTTACCGGCAAGGGCACCGTAGGTTTCAAAAGTACCCTGTACAATGCCTTGTGAGCCAATATATATCCAGCTGCCTGCGGTCATTTGGCCATACATCATCAGGCCTTTTTTTTCCAGCTCCTCAAAGTGTTTCCAGTTGGCCCAGTTGGGCACCAGCTGGCTGTTGCTGATGAGCACACGGGGAGCATCTTTATGCGTCCGCATGATGCCGATCGGCTTGCCGCTTTGTATCAGCAGGGTTTCATCGTTCTCCAATATTTTTAAGGAAGCGATAATGTTATCGAGCGCTGCAAAATTTCGGGCTGCTTTGCCACGGCCACCGTAGACTATGAGATCATCAGGCCGTTCTGCCACTTCGGGATCAAGGTTGTTGAGCAGCATGCGTAAAGCAGCTTCCTGTATCCAGCCTTTGCAGGAAATTACAGAGCCGGTTGGGGTTTTGTATTTTATGGCGTCGTACCGCCGGATGATTGCTTCCATGTGTTGAAAAAATCGTTGAGGGTGATGATTTTGAAACCGCAAGATTCAAAGAGTTAAATATCTTTTATTCTATTAGTCATACAAGTTTTTGCCAGGATTCTGCCTGGTGTCAAATAGAGTAAGCAGAGTTATAGAATCATCTTTATTTACCCTGTAATAGATTCTGTTGTGTTTTGTAACCAGCATTTTACGTACATCGCTTTATGTTTTGAAAAAGACCCTATACCCGGCCGGGCAGCTATAATAAAAATGACCCGGGTTAATTTTGCTGTAAAACGTTTAGCAACTGCCAAATTCCAATGAGTTTCCAAATATATGTTCAGGTCAATTACCTGTTGTAGAAAAAGCCTGGTCTGCACTATTTTGTTTGCCATCTTTCAGTAGCTTTTACAAAATCCGCCCAGCTAACTGTATCACCGGCATCTGCCTGTTTTATGGCCTCATCTAATTGTTTCATCTTATCATCAGTAAGCTTCTCCTCCTTATTTTCAGCATTTCGATTTTCTATAAGTAATGGAAATATGTCTTCATTAAGTACATTAAGAATTTGTTCATCATCGATGCTGTCAATCAACCCGTGCAGTGCTGATTTTATTTCCTGTGCTGATTTCATGTCATGTGCTTTCCTCAAATTTACAATAAATAATCTGGCGTAAGGATTGTTTTGGTTATTAAAATATAAACCCCGGGTGCATGACTTGCTACCATGTTCGGTTCTATTGAAATAAATCCCCTCCCTTCCATTTAACTTTGCTCTTCAATTTTTTCTCATGACGAAACTTTCCGTTAACATCAACAAAATAGCCACCCTGCGTAACAGCCGTGGCGGCAACAATCCAGATCTTATAAAAACAGCATTGGATATTGAGCGCTTTGGTGCCGACGGTATTACAGTACACCCAAGACCTGATGAAAGACATATCCGCTATGCTGATGTATTTGAATTGAAAAAGGTAATTGCCACCGAATTAAATATTGAAGGCAACTGCACCGAAGATAAATTTGTAGAACTGGTGCTGGCCAACAAGCCTGCCCAGGTTACGCTGGTGCCGGATGCACTGGGGCAGATAACCAGCAACCATGGATGGAACACCATTGAGCACAAAGATTACCTCATTAAAATAATTGCCATTTTTAAACAAGCCGGAATCCGCACTTCCATTTTTGTTGACCCGATTATTGAAATGGTGGAAGGGGCGGCAGCAACAGGTACAGACCGAGTTGAACTGTACACTGAGGAGTATGCCAGGGAGTTTGCCTCAGGAAACAAATCAGCAGTAGAAATATATGCAGCCGCAGCCACCCGGGCTAACGAACTTGGTATTGGTATTAATGCCGGTCATGATCTTGATTTAAACAACCTGGAATATTTTGCAGATAACGTTCCGGGGTTACTGGAAGTTTCTATCGGGCATGCACTTATTTGCGATGCCATTTACCTGGGGCTGGAAAATGTAGTGCAGTTGTACAAGCGGCAGCTGGATTAAAGGGCTGTTGACCGTTTGGGCGTTGAGATTTAAAGCTGTTTGTTTATTGAAACAGCTTTATTATTGACAAGCAGAAAATGTTAATTATACCAGTTGTGTTAGGAACAAAATTTACCTTCATACTCAAATGATATTGGCATGAAAAAGTGGATGAAAATTGTTTTGTTTTGCAGCACTGCTTTAACGCTTATAAGTTGGGACCGGGCCAGCAAAGAAATTGCGAAGGAACACCTGAAAGATAAGCCTGGCCTCTCTTACCTTAACAACGGCATAAGGCTGGAGTATGTTGAAAACACCGGCGCCGCTATGAGCCTTGGTGACGAACTTTCAAAAACCGCCAGCTTCTGGCTGCTGAGTATTTTACCACTTGGTTTTTTGATGGCGATAGCTGCTTATTCCATCAGGAACGCAAGGCAAATGAGTTGGTTAAGATTATTCTCCATCATGCTGATAATTGCCGGAGGTATTGGTAATATTATTGATCGTATATTGTTCGACAGGCATGTATCAGACTTTATGATTTTGAGTTTTAAAGGGCTGCATACCGGCGTATTTAATTTTGCTGATGTGTATGTTACAACCGGCGTTCTTATGCTGTTGCTTGGTTACCGGAAAGAAGGAAAAATCCAGGCCCTTGCCAGCTAACTCTTATTGATGATTTACAACCGTTAGCCTCTCCTTATAAAAATTACCAGCTAAAGTCTTACCTGCTTTAACGGTAAAATCCTTTTTGCTGAATATATCCCAAAACCAATACCTGGTTGCCAATTGTAACTCAAACTTCAATTCTTTTGGTTCATTATTTTCAATGACTTCATAACTAAACTGGTAGCGATCAGGCAAATAGCTGGGCAGTTGACCAAGGAACAGGATGATGCCAGTTAGTGGTTGTCCGCAGGCGAAGTTTTTCTTTAAAGGATGTAGTTTTATCCGTACTGCAACAGAACTATCTGAAGTAAAATCATAAATACCTGAGGCTTTTAAAATCTCAGCCTCTTTCTTTAATTCAGAATTGATTATATACACAGTCTCCGATGCTGCTGGTGCTGTAAAATCTCTGTATTCTTTTGGAAAAATTTTATAGGTGTAGCAGCTTGTGAGTAAAACAGGCAGTAGTAAAAATATGGAGTGTTGCCTTTTCATGTTGAACACTTTTATTTATTTAAAACATTTACTCAGAGGCTGTTTAAAAACCATTTTACCCTTATACCCAGCAAGCTGCTGTTGCCATAAAAAACTACATTCGAACGGAGCGTCGCCAATGTCGTCTCATTGAAAATAACCGCTGGCTAAATAAGAAATTGTATTTAACTCAAGCTATTAAAAAAATTGGCCGGTACTATTTCGCAACCTTTACAGGTTTTATTTACAGTACCGGCCAGTTCTATTACAGCGCTATTATTTTACTGTATTCCTTTTGTTGCTTCGCCCAAATAAGTACTCAACTGGTTAATTGCCCCGGCGGCAATTTCAACCTGCTCCTGTGCTTCTTTCCAGTTGCGTTGTTCAATCGCCTCCCTAATGCCCGGCAAAGTTTTTACACCATAACCTGTATAAAAGCCCGGCGCATAAATGCTGTGTTTGTACCAGCCACGGCGGGGTAAGCCATCTTTGGTAAGCAGGCTCTGTTCCGCTTTGTACAGCTTTTCATTCAACGTTTTTTTTGCAGCGTCACTAAAATTGCCAGCTATGGCTGTAGCAAGGTCTTTGGTTGCTTTTTCCAACGTTGTCATGGCATTTTGCAAAGAAGAAAAATTTAAAAAAGGCACTTCATCTTTTACAGCCGGTGGTAATAGAGGAGCAGTAACATTATCACCAATCACAAAATGTTTCTCTTTTATCAGCTGGTTGTCAACAGCCGTTTTTTCCCTCATATCATCCGCAAGGGCGACTACTTCTGTAACATAACCGGCAATTGTTTTCTGGAGGTTGCGGAAATCAAATGGCAGTGTTTCTGCATTGGCAAAACGCAGTGTAGTACGGCCGGCGGTTTTAGCCAGCACGACTGCATACTCAAAAGTCGGATCTTTAAAACGCTTGTACATATCGTAGGAATCGTAGATAGAATGATACTCACCACCTTCATCTTCACCACCAAAACCAAGGTTCATAGATGGTATGCCAATGTGCTGAGCAAAGGGTGAAAAATCTGATCCGGAGCCGAGCGCCTCCAGTTTAAAATCCGTCTTTGCCAGCAGATCTTTCTTTGCTTTTACAGAACCTGCATTAATCAGGTCAACAGAACGTCTCCTTTCAAAAACACTCACGTTTGTCTGTGGGTCTTTTACATCTTTTACAATTTCTGTAAAGGCAGGTTCCAGTGCCTGTGAGCCGCCGGCACCTAAAAAGCCACGGCCGTTACCGTCAGAATTAATATAAATCACCGCTTTTTGCTGCAGCTCTCCTGCATGATATTCCACCCATTCGGTAGAACCCAGCAGGCCCGGCTCCTCGCCATCCCAGGCACAATAGACAATGGTGCGTTTGGGTTTGTAACCGCCTTTTGCCATTTCACCAATGCTTCTTGCTTCTTCCAGCATGGCACCCATTCCGCTAATGGGATCAGCCGCACCGTTCACCCAGGCATCATGGTGATTGCCCCGAATTACCCATTCATCCGGCAACTCAGCACCCTTCAATTTCGCAATTATATTATGGATAGGCCGCACCTGCCAGTCGAAAGCCAGCTTTAAATGCACTTTGTTTTTGCTCGGGCCAAGGTGATATGTAAAGGGCAAAGCACCCCGCCAGTCTTCCGGCACTACCTGCCCTTCCAGGCTTTGCAGCAAGGGTGTTGCATCCGCATAACTGATTGGTATCACCGGAATTTTTAACAGGTTCGTGGCATCTTTTCTATCCAGCCGGGCGGCATCTTTTGTAGCACCAACACCCGGCGTTAAAGGGTCGCCGGGATAAATGGGCATATCTTCCACCGAGCCACGCTGTGCCCCAAGTTCTGGTTTGTAAGGCCCCTTGGGATACACATCACCCTGCCAGTAACCATCCTCTTTGGGGTCGCTGTAAATGATGCAGCCAATGGCGCCATGCTCCTGCGCCACTTTTGGTTTAATGCCCCGCCAGCTGCGGCCATATTTTGCAATCACAATTTTACCTTTCACATCTACACCCATCCGGGCCAGCATTTCATAATCTGCCGGAACCCCGTAATTTACAAACACCAGTTCTGCAGTTACGTCCCCATCAGCACTCCAGCAATTGTAAACAGGTAGTTGGGTTGCTGTTTGGCCAGATGTTGCATCTTCTTTTAAAACCGGTTCTTTAAGACTTGCTTTAAAATTCCTGCTGCCCGTCATTTCCAGCAGCCTTGTAACCGGTGTGGGAAACAGCACATAAAAAGTTTCCACCTGTGTGTCGTAACCCCAGCTTTTAAATTTATCTGTTATGTAAGCCGTAGCAGCTTCGCCACCGGGAGAAGCCACATGGTGCGGCACAGCCGACAAATCTTTGATGTACATGTCCGCATTCTTAGCGCTCAGTGCTGCATCAAATTTCTTTTCACTGGCCAGTTGTGCTTCTGCGCCAGCCTTGCTAAAACCCAGTATGGAGCCTGTTTGTGCAAACGAAACGGCGGCACTAAAACCCAGTGCCGAAAAAAGGAAGGTTATTTTTCTCATGCGTTGTCGTGTTGGTATTTGTGGGGTGATCAATAATTGTGGTGCTGCCCAAAGATAATGACGGGCTGTGAAGATTGGAACTTTAATGGACTAATATCCGGCTTTACGCTTGTAGCCTCCTTCGTCAGACTGTGAGAAAACTAAAAAAAGTCAAAAAACCGCCCCGTAACTTTTCACCACAAGCCAATAGAAGTTGATTCAGGCAGTCCTTAAAAATACCACGCAGTAATTATTCAAAAAAAATGGAGGCTTATGTTGTCTGTAAATCGGCTTAATAGAGGCGCTTTTTAAAAGGCAGATTACTTTGGTGTAATCTGGTTGCCAGTTTTTGATTGTCTGCAGCATTTTTTCAAAGCCGAGTATGTTTTTGGTTCGCATAAAGTTGTAACAAAACATGATGAGGTTCATTTCACCATTTACTTTTTGCAATCCTTTCAGCAGTGTATGTGTGTAACCCCAATGCCTTTTTATACTGCCAAAGGGATGTTCACAAATGGCTTGTCTTCGCTTGTAATATTGGGGATTTTTTTTGATGTTGTTATCATTGAGGTCTACCGCATCCTGGTATTCACTACGCTGGATAATGCGCTTGGGAAGTTTGGTACACTGGCTTTTTAACGGGCATGTTTTACAGGCACCGGTACGGTATGTTTTAAAGCGGTAGCTGGTTTCATTTGCTTCACCTTTTTTATTGTGCCAGGTACCCAGTGACGTTAGTACTGCACCGGCGGGGCAGGTATAGGTATCTGCCAGTTTATTATAGTTAAAGCTTTCAACTAAAAATTCGTTGGCAATGTGTTTGACACCAGGCTGTTCTTTATACGCTACATGGGTGATCATGTTTTCCTGCTGACATTCGAGCAGCTCAGCACCGGTATGGTAACCTTTATCTGCCAGCACCATCAGGCTGTCTTCTTTTTTTAATTGCAGATTTTGTTTGGCTTGTATAGCTGCTTTGTGTAGAGCCTTGCCATCATTGGTATTGGTGGCTTGTGTATGTACTATCAGGTTGTGTTTATCGTCCACAGCATTCTGTGTATTATAGGCAACTTCTACAATACTTTTGGTTATAAGTATGCTGCGGCTGTCAGCATCAGTGGTGCTAACCTGCTTATCATCCGTAGCATCCAGTTGGTGCTGAAGCGTATCGTATTTAATGGTGCGTTCTTTTAGCCTGGCGAGGCCCTGTGCTATCTTTTCTTTTTTTAGCAGGAGTTCATCACTGGCAGCCACGTTTTCCTGCTGATCCAGTTCATCGAGTTCCTGTAAATATTTCGCAGTTTTGTCTTCAATAAACTGGCGGTGCTTATCTATCTTTTTTTGGTTGTAGTTATTCTTTTTACTGTTAACTGCTTTAAACTTACTGCCATCTATACCGATGGTTGTTTTGCCCAGCAGGCCTGCATCGCTAAGAAACTGTACATACAGTTTAAACATGGATTGTAAAGGCACTGCATGTACTTTACGAAAATCTGCAATGGTGTGGTAGTTAGGTTGCAGTCCCTGCAACAGCCACTGCAGTTCAATGTTTCGGCTGCATTCCTTTTCGAGCTTCCGGCTGCTGCGGATTTTATTGAGATAGCCGTAGAGGTACAATTTTAACAGCACTCCGGGTGCATACGGCGGCCGGCCTTCACTTTTATGAACCGTGCCGGTAAAGCCTAATTTTTGCAGATCAAGCTTATCAATAAAAGCATCCATGAGCCTTGCTGCATTGTCAGCACTCACCTGGTCGTCGGGTGTGGTGAAGTAGGTTTGATGTCTGTTGTTTCCTTGTATAAACTGCATGCCTTTTTTATAACAAAAATCATACGCTGTTTACGCTATTCACATTGTGTGTATATTTGGCTAAAGGAGTTTTTTCACAAACTCTCGTCGGGCTACCGCTGCAATCCGGCAGCCATTGGGCGGGGGAGGTTTGTTGGGCTTTTATTGCGTTATCACAATGTGCATGAGAGAATTTTATTGAGGAAAATACCGCAATGACATTCTTAAAAATGTGTCCCCTTAAATGATTGTTATTCAATTAAACACTTATTTTTAACCTGCCGGGGATTGCGGCATTTAACTGGTTATATGCCATTTTAAGACCGATACTATGCAATTGACAAGACGACTTTTTTTGACTGCAATTATTGTTTTTTTGTAAGCTTTACTTTTGGACAGAATTCAGATAAAACCATTACAGCCGCCCAAATTATTCAAAGGGCAATTGACAGTTCTGGTGGCGACAAAATATTTGACTTAGTTAAAAATGTTGAGACCATTTCTCAAATTGTTACATCAAAAGGCGATACGCTATCTTTTTCAGTAAAGAGGATGAACTTTGACAAATACTATATCAGTTCTTTAAGTTTGGCATATGCAAATACAACGACAGTTTACAATACAGGTAAAGCGGCATTAATAAGTAATAAGAGTGCACAACAAACACTAGACCCCTTAAAATTAGAAGAACTACAATTACAATCTTACATTTCTACTGAATACGGATACAAGAAATTGGGTTATACTTTGGAAAGAGAAGATGACCAAAAATTTCAAAATTTTGATTGTTTTGTGATTTTGGCTTCATCGCCTTTAGGAAGAACTACCATTAACTATTATGACAAGAAAACTGGTAACCTTATTATGATTATATATCCAAACTTAAATAAATCAGTTTTTATAGATTTTTATAAAGCAAAAGGAATTACCTACCCTTCTAAAATACTTATAGTTGATACATTGGGCTCAATTACTTCTTCGACCTTGACAAAGTTAAATTATGACGAGACCTTAGACTCAAATTGGTTCAACATACCAGCTGCAGGAGCTTACAAAGCACCAGAGACTTTTAAAACAGGAACTTTTAAATATTTAAATGACAAAGACGACGCAAAAGTAGTTAGACAAGAAACCAAACAAACTGAAATTGCAGGAGAATCGAAAAAGGAGTATAAAATCGAATGGGGTTCTGACAACGACTACTTAATTTATCGACTCAAGGACTCTTCCAAATCGGCGACAAATGACAATATTGAATATATTAAAGTCAGAATTATCTCATGGACAAAAAATAAATATTACTGCCAGTATATCACCTCAAGTAACATCGGCGGTACATGTGCATTTGAAAAAATAGATTGACCAAAACGGCATATAACAGGGCGGTTTCCTTCCGCTCGTAGTTTCCCACCGATAAATTTCCCAGGCGGGTCTGCCCTTAGGCGACCCGCCGCTATTGCAGCAGGGTGCATGAAATAACACCAAATCAATCGCACTATTAAATATTATCCTCTGGTAGAGGTTTTTATTAAAGCAAAGACAAATTTTATATTTTTAACCCAAAGTAATATGTTTATCACGAATTAAAGTAAGTATATTACGTATATTACTTAGTATTTTACTTACTCTTTATGGTCTTTTACCTAATAGAATTTGTTTATTAAGCTATTTAATTCATTTTTTACACAATCTTTTATGTTTTTTACTTAATTTAGTATGTAAAAAACACAAATATGCCAGCATTACGCAAGATGTATAGCACTTCCGGCAAGCCAATGCCTCATGTTGGCCAAAAGCTGGATCAATTGTTAACTGAAAAAAGGCTTACGAAAGCATGGCTTTGCCAGCAGTTAGGTGTCACAGGCGGAGCTGCAAACCAATACATTGGCCAACAGTCGCTGCATGCCGCCCTTTTGTGGAAGCTTGGGCAAATAATCGGCTTTGATTTTTTTGACTGGCTCTCTAAAGAATCTCCCCTGCAAATAACATCAGAAAAAGAATCAGACCTGCTCCAGCAAATAGCCGACCTCACCAAGGAAAATGAAATTTATAAAAATCTGTTATCGGGCAGATTCGGTAAATAGAAGAAACATAATGCTCTTTTATGTACCCTGCAGAGTAGTTGTGCCTCCTTCCGCTCGGAGTCTCCCACCCATAAATTTTTGGGTTCTCAGGCGGGTCTGCCCTTAGGCGACCCGCCGCTATTGGGCAAGGTGGATGAATTAAAACACGAAACGCCTGCTGCCACAAAAAACATTTGTCTTCATTGTATGCCGTCTGGTCTCCTGACCAACGGCTGAAT
Source organism: Ferruginibacter sp. (assembly GCA_965247025.1). Taxonomy (GTDB): domain Bacteria; phylum Bacteroidota; class Bacteroidia; order Chitinophagales; family Chitinophagaceae; genus Ferruginibacter. Next base: position 1,399,580 of record OZ252000.1, read on the forward strand.
TTAAGACTATAAAATCTTCAACAGTTAAAACAGTAAGTATGTAAACGCAAATTAATTTCCATAAACGCAGCATTGGCTATCAACACCCGTTGGTCAGGAGACCAGACGGGGGCATCCGGGATAGCAAGCTACTTTTTCATTTTACGCCCAAGTGGGTGTCCCCTGATCAAAAAACAATTAGAACCATCTCATGTAGACGCCGCCGTCTGGTCTCCTGACCAACGGCTGAGTTTAAGGCAACCACAAAATCTTCAACAGTTAAAACAGCAATTGTTTAAACTCAAATTAATTTCCCAAAATGCAGCATTCGCTATCAACACCCGTGGGTCAGGAGACCAGCGGGCGGCATCCGGGATAGGGCAGTTCTTAGAATTTACCTGGTTACTACAACATTGGTTTCAGTGTCGTAGACCAACAACGACATTCTTCATTTCGCAATTTGCGAAATGTGTGTCCATGTAGTCTTCCGCTGAAGTCTCCTGCCCATAATTTTTTGGGTTGCAGGCTACTGTTCTTAAACGCTCCCCACTTCGACTACGCCTAAAATCAGCTAAAATTTTACTATATTGTCTTATGCTAAAATACACCACCATAGGATTTATCCTTTTTGGAATGTTGCTACTTAGTTGCCGTTACAACAAATCTTCAAAAGATTTAATCGATGAGTTTTACAAAAACGAAACGGAATTAAACTCCATTATTCAGCAAGTGCAGAGTGACAAACATTTAGATTCTCTATTTTTATTCTGCGAGCCAAAACACCTACCGGAAATTAAAAATTCCTATCCGAAAATATACCACAAGCTACAATCACTTGGTATCAAACATGTCTCTGCTCATCATAAAGTATCCCCTGGTAAAACTTATTGGTACTACTTTGAAACAGAATGGCCAAATGAATACCTGATTTGTTTGTTTTATAATGCTGACAACTCAAGTGAATCCAGGAAGGGCTATTACAATATGGATGAAGTTAAAAATGAAACCTGGGGGTTAGGCAATAAATGGACTATGTTCCGCTGGGTTAAAGACAAGTATTACAAACAATAAAATTGCCCCTAATGTTATTTTCAAAGATTTGGCGACAAGTGAGAAGATAACCATAAAAATTATCCGGTAGTTTCATGCTATAATTAGTAACAATGACAAAAAATCCTCTGGTTGACAAAAAGTTTTTAATAGAAAAAAGAACTGCTCAAAGTGGATTTAAATTCAGCGACTGGACCTATATAATTATTCCAGATCTTCCCTCAACTTTAAAAACACGGGCAGGCACCATCAGGGTCAGCGGCATGATTGACAGCTACAAACTTAAACAGTATAATTTACTACCTATGAAAGATGAGAGTATGCTGTTACCACTGAAGGCAGCTGTCCGAAAAAAAATTGGCAAAAAAGAAGGTGATCTTGTGCAGGTGGTTTTATATGCTGATGATTCACCCGTTGTTATTCCTGATGATATGGCGGTGTGTTTAATGGACTCTCCCGGGGCTTATGATTTTTTCTTATCGCTCAGTGAAAGTAACCAGAAATATTATATCGACTGGATAGAGGAAGCTAAAAAAATGGAAACAAAAGTTGAAAGAATCTCCAGGGCTGTTGACCGTTTGGAAAATAAACTAAAATTTTACGATTGGGTTAGGCAGGCTTGATGTGTTTCTAAAAGACACAACAACATTAATTAAAACAGGCACACAATTTTAACTGTGTGCCTGGATAATTTATTTTAAAAACTCCTCTACTGCCCCACCCATTTATTATTTTCAAAATTCACATCGGGCAAAATTTTGTCTTCGTCCAGGTAAACTGTCTTCAATTTTTCTGTGGTAGGCAATTTTACTTTAAAGCTGGCGGTGTTGTTCCATATTTCAACTGGTAGTTTCATGGTGCCTTTTGCGCCGCTAACTGTTTCGTAACTGAGCAACACCGGCAGCGCCATTTGCTGCAGATTAAGAACAGTTACCACCGCACCGTTGGCTGCATCATCCTTATCATAAGTAACAGATTGTATGCTCTGGTCAAACTTATAATTCTCAATAAACCAGGCTTTCCAGAACCAGCTAAGATCTTCACCGCTGGCGTTGTCCATTGTTTTGAAAAAATCCCACGGTGTTGGATGTTTGTAAGCCCAGCGGTTGATGTAGGTTTTAAAAGCGTAATCAAACCTGTCCGGTCCAAGAATAACATTCCGTAACAGTTCCAGTCCGTAACCGGGTTTCAGATACAGGTCAATACCAATATTTCTTTCCTTTATTGCATCGGGTGCGTTCAGGATCGCTTCGCTTGTTTCAGCAAACATATAACCCGTCATTAAATCCATTTTCCTATCCTTTGTTTTATATTCTCCATTATTAAAATCATCATCCGCCAATGAATTTATAAAGGTGTTAAAACCTTCATCCATCCAGCCATATTTTCTTTCGTTGCTGCCAACGATCATTGGGAACCAGGTATGCCCAAACTCATGATCTGTTACACCAAATAACCCCGCTTCTTTTGCGGTTGAACCGCAGAATACAATACCCGGATATTCCATGCCGCCAACATTGCTGGCTACGTTTGTTGCAACAGGATAAGGATATTCAAACCAGCGCTTGCTGTAATTTTCAATACTTGCTTTGGTATATTCCGTCGCCCGGCCCCAGCTTTTAGTCCCCTTGCTTTCCACAGGATAAACACTCATTGCCAAAGCTTTTTTGCCGCTTGGCAAATTCATTTTTGCAGCATCCCAAATAAAAGATTTAGATGAGGCCCAGCTCATGTCTCTTGCATTGTTGATAATATAATGCCAGCTGAGTGTGTTGCCTGCAGGCCTTGAAGCAGGATTTGTCACTTCATTTTCGCCCCTGATGGTTACTGTTTTATCGCTTTGCTTTGCTTCATTGTAACGCTTCACCTGCTCTGCTGTCAGTACCTTTTCAGGATTTTGCAATTCTCCGCTTGCCACTACAATGTGTGAGGCGGGTGCTGTGATCGTTACATCAAAATCGCCATACTCCAGGTAAAATTCACTGGGACCAAGATAGGGCAATGTGTTCCAGCCCTGTATATCATCATACACACACATACGTGGATACCACTGTGCAACCGTATAAATATTTCCATTAATAGTTTTTAAAATGCCACACCTGTCTGCTCCATATTCCGGCAGGGTAAAAGCATAATCAATTTTTATTGTAAGTGCTTCTCCGCCTGATTTCAGCGCATTGGCAAGCCGGACCTGCATACGGGTATCGGTTATAACAACATCAGCCTTTACGCCATTGATTGTTACTGCACTTATTTTATAACCACCACTAAAACTACTCTTGGCATCACCATAGCGGCTGCGTTGCCCATAAGGCATACGTGCCTGGCCACGGCTCTCTTTATTAAATAAATTCTGATCCAGCTGAAGCCATAAAAAAGGGAGGCTGTGCGGACAGTTGTTTTTGTATTTAATGGTTACTGAACCAGCAATTTCATTGGTGGTTTCGTTTAGCGAAACATTGATGTTGTAGTCTGCTTTATTTTGCCAGTAACCCGTGTTCGGCTGGCCATTTCCGTCTCTTGTAACGCTGCTTCCGGTTGGATAAAAGACAGGGGAAAATAATGCATGAGGATCATACTTTGTATCAAAGGCTGCTGCATCCTGCGCCTGAGCAGAAAAATGAGAAAAGCTGCATAGAGATATTGCAAATAGTTGTTTAAGCATATGTTTTTTTTATGTTTATAATTTGATTTTAAGTTGTGCTATTGTTTGGTTGAATAAAAACTGGTTGAAGCAGCAGAAGGGTGAAACTGATCTGGTTTACAGGTCAGAATTCAGCAAACATCATTGCCACTCTTTCAATAATTTTTTGCCGTCATTTTTTATGATAACATCATCTTCGGTACTATTAGGCAACAGCATCATTGCATTTAAAAGCTGGATGGCCCTTGCTTTCTGACCATCTTTTTTATAAGCCCTTGCCATTTCAAAATTATTCAATACAAAAGCTGCAGCGAGTGTATGAGCTCTCTCAAATGCTTTGATAGATTCCGAAAGTGATGAGGGTGGCATACTGCCAAACAAAATTTTTACTGCGGCCCTTTCAAACATATTCAGGCTGCTTATCTCGTAATGCCAGCGGCCAAGCACATGCCAGGCTTTATAATTGTTGGGGTCATTCTTAATAGCGGCATCTATATATTTCCTTATTTCTTTTGCTGCGGCAACCTTTTCCTTTCCGCTTTTATTCATAGAACTTCTGCCAAGCGCAATAGCCATTACACAATTGCCTTCAGCATTATTTGGATTGATCCTTAAAGTAATTCCGGCGTAAGTTTTAGCTGCTTCATAATAATCATTCTGCTGCCCGGCAAGCAACTCTCTTTTGCCAATGCGGCTGCAAAGTTCACTGCATTTATTGAGTGCATATGTGTTAGCAGGCTGAAGTTTAAGTACCTCTTTAAATTTTTCAAAAGCAGCTTTTTCATTGATCAAATTCTCCTGTCTGTCTCCTTCTTTTATCAATGAAGCAATATCCTGTGCTGAGACACTTGTACAGATTGATATGAATAAGATAAACAGCAACTGCTTCATCAAAATTTCTTTTTAATGGTAACTCCAACAGATCCTTTAAAATCTTCTATAGGTGGTGTTAGTTTTTTAACAGTGATACCAACCGATTTTATGCGATTGTCGAACAAATAAATCAGCTCAATCATTTCCTGTGCAAGTGTTTCCAACAAAGCTGTTGGAACAGCCATCCTTGCCCGTACAATTTCGTAAACTTTACTGTAATCTACCGTCTGCTGAATAGAAGTGATCTTTTCGTCTTCATTCAGTTCAATCTCTATATCCATCTCAAAATTATTACCGGCTATTTTTTCCTGCTCATATAAACCATGATGGGCAAAGAACTGCAACTGCTGGAGGTTGATTGTGAGCACATGAAAAATTTAAGATTTGTGATATTGGATTTGTGATCTAAAAATTTGGGTTGCAGGCCACCCATCACAGTCCCTTTTCACCCAAGTATCTCTCAGCATCCAGCGCTGCCATGCAACCGCTGCCTGCGGCAGTAACTGCCTGCCTGTAAATTTTATCCTGCACATCGCCGCTGGCAAATACACCTTCAATATTTGTTTTACTGGTACCGGGAATAGTTTTTATATAACCAGCTTCATCAGTATCTAACCAGTCTTTAAAAATATCGCTGTTGGGATGATGACCAATTGCAACAAAAAAGGCACTTACAGGGATATCTTTTGTAGCGCCGGTTTCATTGTTTTTTATGCGTACACCTTCCACTTTTTTATCACCAAGCACCTGGTCTGTTTCACTATGCCAGTTAACTGTAATGTTTGTTGTATTGATAACACGATCCTGCATAACCTTACTTGCCCGCATTTCACCTTTGCGTACAATCATGTGTACATGACTGCATATTTTAGAAAGATACAATGCTTCCTCTGCCGCAGTATCGCCTGCGCCAACAATCGCAACTTCTTTACCCTTAAAGAAAAAGCCATCGCAAACAGCACAGGCGCTAACGCCGTAGCCGTTTAGCTTTTGCTCGCTTTCCAAACCTAACCATTTTGCCGAGGCTCCGGTAGAAATAATCACCGCATCAGCTTCAATCCATTTTTCTTCATCAATCTCAATCTTATGGGGATGTGCAGAAAAATCGACTTTAGTAGCAAGGCCGTAACGGATATCGGTACCCATACGTTTGGCCTGCATTTCAAAATTCACCATCATATCCGGCCCCTGTATTCCTTCGGGATAGCCGGGATAATTCTCAACTTCTGTTGTGATTGTAAGCTGGCCACCCGGTTGAATACCCTGGTACAGAACAGGATTTAATCCCGCCCTGGCGGCATAAATTGCTGCTGTGTAACCCGCCGGCCCAGACCCGATAATAAGACAATGTACTTTTTCTGCTGCTATATTTTCCATGTTATGTTTTTGCCGGTTATTCAACAAAATAAATAAATAATTACCGGCCTTTTATATTTTGTTCTTTATACTTTTTACTTGTGAAACAGGTTAACACTATTTTGGCACTATCAGTGTTTTGTAATCTGCTGCGTAACCGTAAAATGCCCCCAATGCGCCATTGCTTATATTTCCAAGTACTTTATTTGGTTGGCTGAATGGGTTGCCAATGCTCTGGGAAGCATACTCCCAGGTACTCCAAAATTTATAAGATACCCTGTCAATGTTGCACATTTTAAGCGTGATTGTGTCGCCTCTTCTAAAATAGTTACTGTCGTAAGGGATTTTATTATTGCGGTCAACACCGGGGTCAACTCTTAATTCATAGGTGGTTCCGTCTATCACCTGGTCATCAAAAACTGAATTTTCTCCTGGTAAAAATGGTCCCTGGTTTGTTTTTGTAAAATACCTTACATAGTTGCCAAGCAATGGCGGATCGGTAACCTTTGCCATCATAACTACCTTATTACTATCCTTTTGGGCCGGGGCTGTTTTCCACCAGATTGAATCAGGCTTTTTTGTTAGCAGCGGAACGGTTGTTACAGCTGTATAATCTTTACCTTCTGCATTTATATTTAACGTGTAGGCTGTATTAAACTTGCCGGTAAATGCCGTTGCCAGGTTTGATGAATCTATACTATAATAATAGACTGAGATTCCATTAGCCAATGGCACCGTGTACTCTTTGCACTGGTGCGTAAGTGTTCCGTTGGAGATTGTAACAGTGGCTTTGTGCACAAATGTATTTGCCAGCAAAGCCGGGTTGATGCTGCTGAAGAAATTGAGGCTTTTGGTAAGCGTAATAACCGGGGCCTTACTGTTTTCAATTACGGCATCCACCACCAGTACGTCCGGTGCATTTTTAAGGTTGAAATTGATATTCTTTTCACAACTAACCATTGCAATGATAATAAGTAAAAACAATAACAACTCTTTGCAGTTCATTTTGTAAAATTACCAACTAACAACACTTGAATGTGCTAATAGTTAATTAAAAAAAATCCCCATTGACAATGATCAACGGGGAAATAATATGCGATTGAAATAAATTATCCCAAATATGCTTTAAGTGCGCCGCTGTACCGTGCTTTCTGCAACCGCTTAATAGCCCTTTCCTTTATCTGGCGGATACGCTCTTTTGTAAGATCATATTTCTGACCTATCTGTTCAATGGTAACGCCATTTTCACCGTCAAGTCCAAAATAAGCATTTACAATTTCTGCTTCCCTCGGGCTTAATGATTTCAACACCCGGCGAATTTCATTTCTTAATGAATCATGCATTACATCTTCATCTGTTTCGCTGGCGCCTTTAAGCAAATCGCCCATTGCAACATCTTCGGCTTCATGCACCGGAGCATCCAGTGAGGAGTGACGGGTATTACTCTGGAAAATATTGTTGATCTCGGTTTCGCTCATTTCCAGCAACTCTGCAAGTTCTTCTGTTGAAGGCTCACGTTCATGCTCCTGCTCAAAAGCCATGTAGGCTTTGTTTGCTTTGTTGTAAGTGCCGATTTTATTTTGAGGTAAACGTACCAGCCTTCCCTGCTCGGCCAAAGCCTGCAATATAGACTGGCGGATCCACCACACAGCGTAAGAAATAAATTTAAAGCCTTTGGTTTCATCAAAACGCTGGGCCGCTTTAATAAGTCCAAGATTTCCTTCATTGATCAAATCACTGAGCGAAAGCCCCTGGTGCTGGTATTGTTTTGCCACAGATACTACGAAACGCAGGTTTGCCTGAACCAGCTTATCTAAAGCCCTCTGGTCAGCCATCTTAATTTTTTGTGCAAGAATTGTTTCTTCTTCAGGTGTGATCATCGAAATCTTAGAAATTTCCTGAAGGTATTTTTCAACCGCCTGAGAGTCACGGTTGGTAATTTGGGTTGCGATCTTTAATTGCCTCATTAGGTTGTTTTATGTTCAAAAGAAAAACACTCTGTCATTATTATGCTTTTAGCTTTGAAAGTGTTGCAAAAGACGCAGCATTCGCTAAAATTCATAAAATATGTCTGCAAAGGTACTATTTGTAATCTGCATTTCATATAGCGTACTGTAAAAAGGCAAAAATAAACACGATTTTAAATACCTAACTGGTTGATTATAACCACTTTGTAGTAAAAGCACTACGCTGTTTTTAAAACAAATCGCTTTCTGTTACATTTGCTGCATGATAACGGAATTGAGATCAGACACTTTTACTATTCCTGGCCCGGCAATGCTGGAGGCAATGTTCACTGCATCAGTAGGAGACGATGTGTTTGGAGAAGATCCAACAGTCAACAAGCTGGAAGCAATGGCTGCAGATATGTTTGGAATGGAGGCTTCCATATTTTGCCCCAGCGGAACTATGACAAACCAAATAGCCATAAAATGTCATACTCAACCAGGTGATGAAGTTATCTGCGAAAAACTAAGTCATGTATATATTTACGAAGGTGGCGGTATTGCCTTTAACAGTGGTTGCCAGGTAAAAGCTCTTGACGGCGACAAGGGAAGGATAACTGCAGAACAGGTGGCAGAAAACATCAACTCACGGGACATTCATAAAGCTAATACCAGCCTTGTATGTTTGGAAAATACCACTAACCGTGGTGGCGGTGCCTGTTATGATTTTGGAGAAATTGTAAGCATAAAAGAAATTTGCACCCGGCAAAGCCTGAAACTTCACCTGGATGGTGCCCGATTGTGGAATGCACTGGTGGCCAAAGAAGAAACTCCAAAACAATATGGAGAAGTGTTCGACAGCATTTCTATTTGCCTTAGTAAGGGTCTCGGTACACCGGTGGGCAGCTTATTGCTGGGTGATAAAGGCTACATTCAAAAAGCAAGAAGAGTAAGAAAGGTTTTTGGCGGCGGCATGCGGCAGGCCGGATACCTTGCAGCAGCGGGCATTTATGCACTGGAAAATAATATTCTAAGATTGCAGGATGATCATGATCATGCAAAAAAAATTGCTACAGCCTTAACAAAAATAGATTTTGTTGCTAATATGCTTCCGGTTGAAACCAATATTTTAATCTTTGAGGTGCTCAATGCTTACACGCCGGAAAGTTTTACAGCGCTGCTTGCAAGCCACGGCATTTTAGCAATGGCGATATCATCAACCCAGGTAAGAATGGTTTTGCATTTGGGTGTTACCAATCAGCAGGTTGATGAACTTATAAGTCTCGTAGATTCTTTATAAGCGATTGAATTACTTATTTAAAATTGGTCGTAGTTTGTAGCCAGCCTTACGGAGCAGCGCAACCAGCCCTTTTTCGCCAACCAGGTGGCCTGCTCCAACTGCTATAAAAACAGACTCGTTTTTCATAATTGTCTTTAGCTGGTTTACCCAGTTTCGGTTACGGTCGTACAGCAATACATCTTCATGCTCCTGCATTCCGAATTCACTTTTACTAAACATCGCTTCTATGTCATCAAGCCGCTGGCTTTTGTAAACCCTCGTCATGGTATCAAAATACTTTTTATTATCCTGCAAGCTGTCAATAGATTTCAACAATTCCTTTGCCTGCTCTTCATAAGGAATACTATCGAATACTGCGGCCTGCTGTTCAAGTGTCTCCAGCCCTTTAATTTCTTTTTTCTGGCTTTTAGCCAGCTTCATTAGCTCCTCTTCCACTCCACTCACAGATTTGCAGGGCATCATTTTAGGATACAGCATAGCCACCAGCATAAACGGTTTCATACCTTCAAACATGCCTAACTGCATATGTAATGAATCATTGAAAAATAATTTTAACCGGTCGTAATCGGCAGGAGAATAAAGGTCTTTAAGCTTTTTACCGTCCTTCATGTTCATCAGCATCATTCCGCTCAGCATCATCGCAGGATCATCCATATCCAATTCCATATAGACCTTATCTGCATTAGAAACTGCAGCAGTAAGCTGGTTGCTGAAATTGATATCGCTCCTGCACATTAAATGAAAAGTACCAAAAAGGTAGGATGGCTTTGAGAGTTTACCGCCGCTTATTTCCCAAAGCAGTGTATTATTATCTTTATTGGAAATTAACGCAACGGGCTTAGGCTGCGACTTACATGAAAAAAAAGTTGTTAAGGCAATAATTAAGGCTGAGAACCGCATGCTAATTGTTTTTATAAAAATACATAAGAAATTTACCAGGCAGGGGCATATTTGCCAGGCTGTTTTAAAACTCCATACAAACTGCCTCCTTTATTAAAGAATCTTTCGATCGATTTTTCCACAACGGGATCTTCTGCCACCGGCGGGGCATGATGGGGTTTTATCCTGGCATCAAACACCAGCGGGCCTTTGCATCCCCAATGTTTATTTTGTGTAAATGAATTAATGCCATACATATCATGTGATGGGTTACAACGGGTATAAGTCACCCATAAATAATTACGGAGGGTTGCGGCAATAAAGCTGGCATCATCTCCCACTGTTACCATTACTACACCGGTTAAATCAGCATCGCTCAACTGTTCGTTGAGTGCTGCCATTTCATTTGCGGCTTTATTGTAACTGGAGAACTTTTTTGTCTGCAGACTTACAATGCCCGGCAAAACAAGCTGGGCATTTTCAAATCCCTGCAAGGAGTTAAATATAACAGGAACTTTAGTTACCAAGTCTCTCACAACTTCGCCGTAAGCGGCTATCACCACTTTGCTGCCGCTGTTTAAACCTGTGCCGGAGTAGTCGAGTGTATCAATTGTTGTGTTGGTATAAAAATGAATATCCCTGGCTGTGTTGATCCGTTGCAGCATGTATTGCAAATATGCTGACACATCATAAGTAGAAATTTTATCCCCTGCGGTAATAAATAAAAACTTGGCAAGGCTGAGCTGACCGGTTCCTAAAATATGATTGGCAATTGTAAGGATTTCAGCTGGCTGCGTAGCCGGTGAATAGGGTGTGTATCTTTCGCTGCCGATAGCTAGCAGCAACGGGTGTACGCCGGCAGCATCTACCGCATGAATTTCTTTCAAACCGGGTATTTCGGCCTGCACTGCTGTGCCTGTCATTTCATGAATGAGTTGCCCAAAACTGGTGTCCTCCTGGGGAGGACGGCCCACAACGGTGAAAGGCCAGATAGCATTTTTTTTTGCAAATACCTTGTGCACTTTCATCACAGGAAAATCATGCGTAAGGCTGTAATAGCCGAGGTGATCGCCAAACGGGCCTTCGGGTTTATTTTGATGAGGAAAAACTTCTCCCGTAATTACAAAATCAGCATCCGTGCTTATGCAATAACCATCTGCATAACTGTAGCGAAACCGCCGGCCACCAAGTACTCCGGCGAACGTCATTTCACTGATGCCTTCAGGCAACGGCATTACAGCCGCCACACTATGAGCGGGAGGGCCACCGGCAAAAACACTCACTTTTAAAGGCTGCCCTTTGCTGTTGGCTTTTGCCTGGTGTACGCCGATACCCCTGTGCAACTGGTAATGCAATCCCACTTCTTCATTTTGTATGTATTGATTGCCTGAAAGTTGGATCCTGTACATGCCCAGGTTAGCGTTCATTATTCCAGGCTTGTCTAAATCTTCTGAATAAACTTGTGGCAGCGTAACGTAAGCTCCTCCATCCATTGGCCAATGATGAATTTGCGGAATATTGCTGATTTTTATCTCCTGGTATAAAACCGGCCTGGAGGCTGGATTCTTTAGCGGTAATGCTTTAAAGGCCGCAATGCCTGTTGTAAAATTATCTATGGGATGTTTGATCGCTTTAACAGGATCATTCTTTAATGCTACCAGCCGCTGAACTTTATCCAGCGTTTCTCTGAAGATAAATTTGCTTCGCTCAAGCGTGCCAAAAATATTTGATGCTGCCCTGAACTTACTACCCTTTACGTTTTCAAACAATAGTGCTGGTCCCCCGGCTTCGTGTATTTTTAAATGAATGGCTGCCATTTCCAGGTATGGATCAACTTCTTCTTTTATTCTAACCAACCGGCCATGTTTTTCTAAATCCAGTAAACTTTGCTCCAGTGAGGTGTAAGCCATGCAGTTATTTTAATACAAATGTAAAACATGAATGCTGGCAAAAAGTTGAGCCGGGCAAATGCAATTTAATAGCTTGATTAAGACCTGTTATTTTTTAAACATAAAGTAAACAGCTCCCATTAAAAATCCAAAACTTACAAGATAACGCCAGTGGAAAGCCTCTTCTAAAAAGAACACGGCAAAAATGGAGAATATTACCAGGGTTATTACTTCTTGTGTGATTTTTAGTTGAAATGCATTGATCCCACTGGTAAACCCAAACCTGTTTGCAGGCACCATCAGGCAATACTCAAAAAAAGCAATTCCCCAGCTTATTAAAATTGTTTTCCATAAAGGCAGGTTCGTATTTTTTAAATGGCCGTACCAGGCCACCGTCATAAAAATATTTGAAAAGGTTAAAAGCAATATTGTACGTATCATAAAAATTGAATAATTTTAAATGTTTATCTGAATTTCAATTGGCAACTGTAATAAAATTCAATTGGCACGATTTTGGAAACTTCGCCCTGTTGCCATTTACTACACGATTGCAACGTTTGAAATACTTAACCTACTAAATCAAAAAAACAAAAAATGGCATTTGAAAATTTCCCTTCGGCTACACCGCAGCCACCAAGTTTACCTCCAGCTCCAAAAACAGACTGGCGTTTTTTTCTAACTATCGGATTACTTATTTTATTGCTTGGAACCTGGGGTTATATTATCTGGGATAAAAGCAAAGTAAAGGAAAGTATGCAACAAAAAGATGTGCAATATGCATCTGTTGTTTCTGAAAAGGATACACTGAGAAGTTTGCTCGATGAAGCCACTATGCGTTTTGATGCAATGAAAACATCAAGTGCAAAAAAGGATAGCGCCATCACAGCGAAAGATCGTGAGATCAGTGAAAAAAGAGCCCGTATCCAAAGTATTCTTTCTAATGCAAATGCCACTAAATCTCAACTTGCTGAAGCAAGGGGTATGATTGCTTCTTTGAATACTGATATCGAAACCTACAAAGCTCAGATTGAGGAATTGAAAGGCCAGAATGTACAGTTGACACAGGAAAAGGAAGCTGTAACCCAGGAAAGGGATGTAGTTAAGAAGAATTTTGATTCTGCAAAAACTGAAATCAAGCAACGTGAAGATGTGATTGATGTTGGCTCTACATTGCATGTTGGCGGCTTTAACATAGTTGGGATAGATACAAAAAACAGCGGAAAAGAAAAAGAAACAACCAAGGCAAAAAAGGTTGACAAACTAAGGATTTCATTTGGTATTGACGAAAACCGCATTACCAAATCTGGCGAGAAAGAATTGTATGTATGCATTACGGGACCTGATGGCAAACCAATTGCCGTAGAAGCACTTGGTTCAGGAATTTTTACAACACGTGACGGGGAAAACAAGACTTATACTCAAAAGGTGCAGATCAATTACACACAGGGCCAAAAACAAACTGTGAGTTTTGACTGGAAACAGAATACGCCCTTTCAGGTTGGAGATTACAAAATTGAGGTTTTTCAGAATGGGTTTAAGATTGGTGAAGGAACGAGAGCATTTAGAAAAGGTGGATTATTTGGATAGAATAACTATAAATTGTAAAGAGCGCAGCAGAAATGTTGCGCTTTTTTTATGCATTAAATTTTACCAGAAGCATATCCTTGCTTATGCCAACATTTTCTTTATGGCTGCCTTAAAATCCAAGGGTTGAAACCCTAACTCTTTTTTTGCCTTATCGATAATAAAGCCCGTTTTCATTGGGCGTTGAGCTGGTTGTGAAAAGGTATTGGCATTTACTTTTGTCATGAGTGACTTATCAAGATGGAGGTAATCAGCGGTAGCTACTGCCATATCATACGGACTCATGCCTTCTTCCCCGGAGATGTGAAAGATACCTTTCGCTTTTTTTTCAACTGCCAGCATTATTCCTTTGGCCAAATCCTCTACATAAGTTGGCGTACGCCACTGGTCGCTCACAACCTTTATGGGACGACCATTTTCCAAATTATCTTTTACCCAGCTAATCATATTGCTGCGGTTCCCCGTAAGAATATTTCCAAAAACCAGGACAGTTCTCACAATGCACCAATCCAAACTGCTTTCTGCAACGGATTTTTCTGCTGCCAGTTTACTGCTGCCATAATAATTTACAGGGCCGGTTTCATGTGTTTCGCTGTATGGGCCATTCATTCCATCATATACAAAATCTGTAGAAACATATAAAAAATAAGCGTTGATACTTTCAGCAGCTTCAGTTAAAAAACGGGTAGCAGTAACGTTTACATTCCAGCAGGCAATCTGGTCTAGTTCGCATGGGTCAGGCTGGGTCATTGCTGCGGCATGTATAATTGCAGCAGGTTTGTGCAGCTGGATAAAATCAGTGGCCGCAAGGCCATCAGTAATATCAAGCGGGTAATAATTGTATAGTTCAGATGATTCAAAAGGCAGGCGGTTACCACCTTTGCCCGTTGCAATTACTTTGTGGCTGGTATTATCTAATAATAATTTTACAAGATTTTGACCAAGCAAACCATTGGCTCCTGTTATAAGTATTGTCATAAATAAATTGAATTAAAAACTCAACAACCTGTTATCAGAGTTCTTTAAATCCCATGCCAAGATTTACCATTACAAAGCTCCAGATATCAGCAGCCTCTTCAATTACTTTGGTGGTGGGTTTACCTGCGCCGTGGCCGGCCTTATTATCAATGCGGATGAGTGTTGGATTTTTTCCATCATTCATTTCCTGCAGTGTGGCGGCAAATTTAAAACTGTGCGCCGGTACAACCCTGTCATCATGATCGGCTGTTGTAACAAGCGTGGCCGGGTAAGTTGTTCCTTTTTTTAAATTATGCAGCGGGGAATATTTATACAAGTTTTCGAAGTCTTCTTTTTTATCGCTTCTGCCATATTCCACTGCCCAGGCCCAGCCAATGGTAAACAAGTGGTAACGTAACATATCTAATACGCCAACCTGCGGCAAGGCAACTTTAAACAATTCCGGATGCTGCGTTATACATGCACCCACCAGCAACCCTCCGTTACTGCCGCCACGTAATGCAATCTTTGCTGGATTGGTATATTTATTATCTATTAAAAACTGAACAGCTCCAAAAATATCATCAAAAACGTTCTGCTTATTTTGCAGCATTCCTGCTTTGTGCCAGGCTTCACCATACTCATTACCGCCTCTTAAAGTTACCTGCACATATACCCCGCCCTGCTCTAAAAAGAAGGCATTTGAAATACTGAACGCAGGCGTTAGCGGAATATTAAAGCCGCCGTACCCATAAATTAAAGTTGGATTCTTTCCATTTAATTTCAATCCTTTTTTATAGGTGATAAACATCGGCACCTGTGCCCCATCTTTGCTCTTAAAAAACGATTGTATGGTGAGGTAGTCTTCCGGATTTATTTTAACATCAGGCTTGCGGAAAAGCTCACTTTTGCCGGATGCGATGTTGTATTGATAGATGGTATTAGGTGTATTGAAAGATGTGTAGGAATAGAATATTTCTTTATCATCCGTCTTGCCACCAAAGCCCCCAGCCGTGCCGATACCTGGTAATTTAATTTCTCTTTCCAGGTTGCCTTTACGGTTGCATTGGTAAACTTTACTGCTGGCATCTTCAAGGTAAGTAAGAAATAACTTACCACCGGCAGTACCAACACTTTCCAGCAATTTTGTTCTTGTAGGAATGATTTCGATCCAGTTTTCTTTTGCAGGATTTTTTGGGTCGATGCTTACCAGTTTATAATTGGTTGCATCAATATTTGTTTTCACCAACAGCCTGTCGCCTTCATTGTCTACAACGCTAGCTTCATTTTCAAAGCCTTTTATCAGCAAAGAAAAATCTGTATTTGCCACAATATCCTTTACCCATAACTCGGCGCCACTGGTACCTTCAGACATATCGACAATTAAAAACCTGTTGTCTTCAGTAAGGCCGCCGGTGATGGTTCTTAAAGGGTGGTCCTTATCCTCAAAAACAATCTTGTCTTCAGATTGAGCAGTTCCAATTTTGTGATAATAAAGTTTATGAAATTCATTCTGCTTACTAAGCAAACCCTTTTCATCCGCCTGCGGATAACGGCTGTAATAAAACCCCTCATCACCCTTCCATGAAATGCCGCTGAATTTTATCCATTGCAATTTTTCATTGAGCAACTGCTTTGTTTTCACATCCATAATGTAAGCCTCCTGCCAGTCGCTGCCGCTTTGTGCCTGCAGGTATGCACAATATTTTGCACTCTTTGTAAATGCAGGCACACCAGGTGCAGCAGTACCATCTTTGCTAATGGCGTTAGGATCAATGAATACTTCAGGCGTACCATTTAATCCTGTCTGGCGGTACAATACACTTTGATTTTGCAGGCCGTCATTCTTATAAAAATAATAGTAATCGCCCTCTTTAAAAGGCGAACTGTATTTGGCGTAGTTCCACATTTCTTCCAGCTTTTTCTTTACGGCATCCCTGAAAGGAATTGCCGAAAGATAATTACCGGTTACAGCATTTTGTTCCTTTACCCAAGCCTTTGTTTCTTCACTATTATCATCCTCCAGCCAGCGGTATGGATCCTGCACCCTGGTGCCGAAATAATCGTCTGCGTGGCCGGTCTTTTTTGTTACCGGATATTTAATTTGGGCGTTGGCTATATTCATCATGCAAAATAAAACTGCTACAGTGCAGCCAGTTATTTGTTTTAAAAATATCATACAGGAGTTTTATGAACACGAAGAAAATACCAGGCTTATTTACAAGCGTTACAAGTAGCGGTAACTGATTAAGCGGCGTTTAAATTGCAGCCATTATTGACATCAGGCTCAACCAATGCAGACTGAATTATTTTTGACAGTCTCTCCATTCGTACACCCAGGTACTCTGAATCATTTCTAAATGTCCTTCGTTGCTTTCTTCGGGTTTACCCTCAAAATTTGGAATTTCGAGTACCCATTTCAGCAGGTCGGTAAAGCGGATGCGGTAAATTCTTCCTTCATTAAAATCATCACCAAAACGTTCGTACAGTTTCATGGCAATGTCTTCATAATCTTTCCAATGTATTGGTGGTTCGTATGTCATTATATTATTGTGCAAATTTGAAAATGTGCAGATGTTGCAAATGGAAACTAACCCTGATCAAAGTCTGCGGCATTTGCACATTTGCATATTTGCAAATGTGCAAATTTATTATTCTCCCAAAAACTGTGATTGATCAGGCAGTGTAACAACAATATTGCCGGTGCCTGGTTGTAAAACACACTGGCATCCAAGCCGGCTGTTGAGCCTCGGATTTACAGCCCTGTCTATAAAGTCTTCCTCCCTGTCATTTAGTTCTTCTAAAAAATCTTCACCCTGTTCAACATACAAATGGCAGGTGCTGCAGGCACAAACACCACCACAGTTATGGTGCAGATTAATATCATTGATTAAAGCTATTTCCAGGAGAGACTGCCCATCTTCAACATCATTAAAAGTAACCGGCACAATACCTTTCTGCTCAAATTTATAGGTAATACTATACATATTTTTTTAGTTCGGATTGCAAACCTACTGTAGAAATGTGAATTTTGAAAAACTAATACACAATGCCGTAAGTTGATACAATAAGATAAATTTGCATTTCAATAATCTATGGGCTACTTTAACGCTCAATTTATAATCACTAAAAATGCAATATGAAATTTTATAAGCAGTATGTACGGTTTAGTTTTACGATAACCTGTATCGCTGCACTGGTATTTTCCTGCAGTAATCAACCTGCAGAAAAAAAAGAGACTTCTGTTATTATTAAAAAAGATAGCGTTACACAGGAAAAGAAAAAAACACCTGAGACTTCCCGCCCACCGATCATAAATATAATGGATAGCCTTGCTGTTAAAAGGATTGTTGTATGCATAAAAGACAGCGCTGCAAACTTTGACCGCATAAGCCTGAAGCTTGGTGAAATTTATGGTTCAAAACTCGCCGCTGTTCTTAAAAAAAATAATTTGAAAACGACCGGCCAGCCCATGGCGTGGTATAGTACAACAAAACCACCTTATTATTTTGAAGCCGGAGTGCCGGTTGATAAAAAGCCAGTCAAACTACCGGCCAATGCTTTCATCCGGGAAATAGGCGCAGACAGTGTGGTAGTTGCCCATTTTTACGGCAAGTATGAACAAATTCCACTTGCATACGATGCACTTAAAGACTGGATAAAAGACCATAAAAAAACGCAGAAAGGAAAACCTTACGAAGTGTATGTAGATGATCCCGTTGATAAAGAAGGAAAGATGAAAGACCCTTACAAAGTGCAGACAGATATAATTTTTACCTGGAAATAACTACAAAGATTTAGCGCTATTATAATGTTAGTGCAGGGTGGTTATAATTTTCAGCCTTTGGCTGATGACCTGCATTATTCAATTCCGTCGCTACCGGTTTGCAAAACAAATTTCCATTTGCCATCGGGTTGCTTTTTCCAAATGGTTACGTAAGATCCTAAAAACACAGTGTCCTGGTCTTTTGGCTTATAAGAATAAATACCATAAGTATAACCAAGATCTCCAGACAGTGATACAGTGCTGCTTTTTGGTTCCCATGTCATTATAAAAGCTGTGTCATTGCTTTGGCTGATATAATTTACAGCCTCGCCGCCCACAATGGGGAAATTATTTGGCCGCAGTAAAACCCCGTTACTGTCAATGTAATCCAGGTAGGCAGTACGAAGCCCCTTTCGCTCACTCATTTTGGAAAATGCCCGGTCTGTCTCTATTATTACAGATTTAATTTCATCAGGGTCTGGCGGTGGCTTTTTCCGGCTGCAGCCAAATGTTGATAAAACAACAAGAGTCAGCAATAAAAAAACCTTGATTCCGGCAACAGCCGAAACTTCAATCATTTTGAAAAACCTTTCGCTGATACTATTTATAACTGATTTGTACATGCCGGAGTTTCTGATTATTTAAGTTGCAGTTGCATATTCGGGCCTCAAATTTTTAATGCAAAACCCATCAAATAAAAAGGCGAAAGTATTAAAAATACCCTCGCCATGATGCAGGAAATATCACCTGCCTGACAAAGCCCTTCCGGGCTTTAAATTATTTTACCTCAACTAAATGTGCAGGGATGTTTTTTTAGCAAGCAGCTCATCAACCGTTTCTTTGTACATTTCATCGGGTACACAACAGTCAACCGGGCAAACTGCAGCACACTGCGGCTCTTCATGAAATCCCTGGCATTCTGTGCACTTATTGGGCG
This sequence comes from Ferruginibacter sp., assembly GCA_965247025.1. Taxonomy (GTDB): domain Bacteria; phylum Bacteroidota; class Bacteroidia; order Chitinophagales; family Chitinophagaceae; genus Ferruginibacter. Next base: position 1,418,740 of record OZ252000.1, read on the forward strand.
TAATGTAATAAGTATCTGAGCTCACCGGAGCATTTCTTGCGTCGCTTTCTACAATAGTGCCGTCAAGTAAAGTAAACATTCCTTTTACGGTTGTTCCGTCTGATATTGCCCACTCAACACCACCCTCATAAATTGCATTGTTAGGACACTCTGGTTCGCAGGCCCCGCAATTGATACACTCGTCTGTAATCTTAATAGCCATTACTTTTGATTTAGAAATTTGGAATAACGAAGTTTGTAAATACAAATTAAGTTTATAGAAATGAATTTACAAAATCGGATTGGATTATTAGAAAGGCTGAAAGAATATTTGTTGGAAGATACAGAAGAATGGCAGCAGGTTAAGCTACTGGCCTTTCAAAAAAATGGTTGGTTCACGCCGGAGTTTATTGATCTTTCAATTAAAAATATTACTAATTATTTTTTAGATGCAGCCTTGCTGAATAACTGGGTGCGGCACTATGCGGTTGATGACAATATCAATCCTAAAAATGTTGGCGTGGTTATGGCCGGGAATATACCCCTGGTTGGGTTTCATGACTTTATTTCTGTTTTTATTTCAGGCCACCGCCAAACAATAAAACTTTCCATCAAGGATGATGTATTACTGAAACACCTGGTTGAAAAAATGAGCAGTTGGAATGCTGCAGTTAACAATGTAGTTGCTTTTGAGATCATGCTAAAAGGCTGCGACGCATATATTGCAACAGGAAGCAACAACAGCGCCATTTACTTCGATTATTATTTTGGCAAGTATCCAAGTATCATTCGCAGAAACAGAACTTCTGCAGCAATCTTAAAAGGAGATGAAACTGTAGAAGACCTTGAAAATTTGTCAGCTGATATTCATACTTATTTTGGCTTGGGTTGCAGAAATGTCACTAAAATATTTGTTCCGGAAGGATATGATTTTGTTCCATTGCTGCAATCGTTTCACCAGTATAAATATTTTGCAGATCATCATAAATACAGGAACAATTACGATTACAATTTGTCGTTACTGATACTGAATAACAAGTTTTATATGACAAATGAAGCTACGTTGCTGGTGGAAAATGAATCGCTGTTTTCAGCCATAAGCCAGTTGAATTACAGCTTTTACAACAGCCCGGAGCAGCCTGGAGATTCATTACGCAACAATCCGGATATTCAATGCATAGCCGGAACAGACCTGCCTTTCGGGAAAAGCCAGCAGCCGGGATTAATGGATTATGCAGACGGGGTTGACACAATGCAATTTTTGCTAACTTTATAACCATCTACGAAGGTCTTACTAATTTAATGTTAAAGGTGCTATGCGGTAAATCGCATTTTGTCAGTGCACCGTTACTTTGTATTGCCGGGCACAAAAATTGACAATATTGAAAAGATTAATAAAAATTAAAAACCAATAAGAACATGAAACTTAAACAAGTATTCTCCACCGTAGCCATCAGCGCATTAACTGCTTTTGCAGTTATTTGGGGTTACGGAAAGTATGAAAGCAACATGAATAAATTCGCCGGCCAGCAGGTTGGTGAAGTACCAGCAAATTACAAGCTCGCCGGTTTTAAAGAAACAAATACATTACCACCGGGTGCAGTAGATTTTACCCAGCCAGCCGCAGCAGCTCTGCCTGCAGTTGTGCATATTAAAACAAAGACCAATGCAAAACAGGTGAGCAACAGTTTACCACGCTCACAAAGGCCGGCAAATCCATTCAGCGATTTATTTGATGACGATATGTTCAACCAGTTTTTTGGCAACAGGGGCGGCGGATATGTACCAGAACAACGGGCTTCCGGTTCCGGTGTTATCATTAGCGCAGATGGTTATATTGTAACCAATAATCACGTGGTTGATAACGCAGACGAATTGACGGTAACCCTTAGCAATAAAAAATCTTATACTGCTAAAGTTATCGGTACAGATCCGGCTTATGATCTTGCGGTGATAAAGATTGAAGCTGCCGGACTGCCTTTCCTTTTGTACGGTAACTCAGATGATGTGAAAGTTGGCCAATGGGTATTGGCAATCGGCTATCCATTAAATTTAGAAACTACCGTTACTGCAGGAATTATAAGCGCAAAAGCTCGTAGCCTTGGCTTAAATAAAGGATCAAAAAATAACTCTCCTGTTGAATCATTTCTTCAAACTGATGCCGCTGTAAACCAGGGAAATAGTGGCGGTGCTTTGGTGAATACAGACGGTGTTTTGATGGGAATTAATTCAGCTATTGCTTCTCCCACGGGTTATTATTCGGGTTACAGTTATGCTATCCCGGTAAACATTGTAAAGAAAGTGGTTGATGACCTGATAAAATACGGAAATGTACAAAGAGGCTACCTCGGTGTCTCTACAGCTAACACTTACGATATTCCGGAAGAACAAAAAACAAAACTCGGGCTTACTTATACAGGTGATGGTCTCGTAATTACAGACGTTGCAACAGGAAGTGCTGCCGCAGATGCTGGTTTAAAGAAGGGTGATATTATCAGGAGTGTAAACGGCATTTCCTTAACACTGCCTTCTGAACTGCAGGAACTGGTGACAAAGTATAAGCCAAGCGATAAAATTAATATTTCCTATTCAAGAAATGGAAAGGACAATAACCTTTCTGCTACGCTGAAAAATAAAATCGGCAATTTTGAGATTGTGAAGAGTGAAAATGCAGCACTGTCAAAACTGGGGGCTGATATGATTACATTAGATCCGAAAAAAGCCCGTGAATACGGAGTAACCGGTGGCGTAATTGTAAAGAAGTTAAATGAAGGGGCATTAAAAGACCAGACAAGAATGAGGGACGGATTTATTATTGTAAAAGTGAATGATAAGGAAGTAAAAAGTGTGGATGATCTGGGCAAATATATTGGCAATTCAAAAGCCCTAACAATATCAGGTTTTTACCCGGGATATGATGGTTTGTATGATTACCCGATTACGATAGAAGATTAATAGTGTGTTTACAAATATTAAAAGTGCCGCTTCAATTGGAGCGGCACTTTTAATTCAGACTATTTCGAAATTATTTTTTACGGAAGAAAATCCTGATAGGTACGCCGCTGAATTTAAAATGCTGGCGCATTTGATTTTCGAGGTAATTTTTATAAGGCGCTTTAATATCGTCTGGGTAATTGCAGAAAAATGCGAAAGATGGAACCACAACCGGAAGCTGCGTTACATACTTAATTTTAACCTGGTTACCCCTAACTACTGGTGCATGATAAGCTTCAACAGCCTTCAGCATTATGTCGTTCAACTTTGAGGTTGCAATGTGCTGGCTCCTGTTATCATACACTTCCAATGCTGTTTCAATTGCCTTATGAATTCTTATTTTTTCAGTGGCAGAGATAAAGATGATCGGAACATCTGTAAAAGGTGCAAGCCGCTTTTTTAGCGCCACTTCATAGTCACGGGCAGTATTGGTTTCCTTGTCCATTACATCCCACTTGTTCACCAGCACAACTACACCTTTTCCTTTTTTTACAGCCATCGCAAAAATGCTGAGGTCCTGGGCAGAGATGCCTTTTTCGGCATCCAAAACCAGCATACAAACATCGGCTTCATCCATAGCTTTTACTGCCCTTATCACGGAGTAAAATTCAAGGTCTTCGCTCACTTTTGTTTTACGACGAATACCAGCAGTATCAATCAGCCAAAATTCTTTTCCAAATAATTTATACTGAGTGTGAATAGTATCTCTTGTTGTGCCGGCTATGTCACTTACTATGGTACGCTCCTGCCCTACCAATGCATTTAATAAAGATGATTTACCAACATTCGGCTGACCAATAATTGAAAATTTTGGAAGCTGCTTCTCTTCTTCAGCAACTTCATCATCTTTAATCAATGCTGTAATTTCATCAAGCAAATCGCCTGTGCCAGTACCGCTTATGGAAGAAAGAAAATGTATATTCTCAAATCCCAAACTATAAAATTCAGATGCCTCTAACAGCCTGTCGTGGTTGTCAACTTTGTTAACCACCAAAAAAACAGGTTTGGAAGTTTTGCGGAGCAACTGCGTCATAGATTCATCAAGATCAGTAATGCCTGTGGCAACATCCACCATAAAAACAATGATGTCAGTTTCCTCCAGCGCTATCAATACCTGCTTGCGGATCTCCCTTTCAAATACATCCTGGCTTTTGGGAACAAAACCACCTGTATCAATCACGTTAAATGATTTACCATTCCATTCTGCCACACCATACTGGCGGTCTCTTGTTACACCGCTCTCATCATCCACAATGGCTTTACGCTGCTCCAGCATCCTGTTAAAAAAAGTGCTTTTGCCAACATTTGGCCTGCCTACTATTGCTACTGTAAAACTCATATTGTTTGCTCCTATCCCCTAAAGGGGGACTAAAAAAGTCCCTTACTTTGTGGCGATGTTTTAATTATAAAATAAACTGAATTATCTGTTTCCTTCAGCATTCCCTCCCAATCAACTTGCACCAAGGTTCCCCCTTTTGGGGGCGGAGGGGGCTTTAATACCCGTATTCTTTTAACTGCATATCGTTGTCACGCCATTTGGGCCGTACTTTCACAAACAATTCTAAAAAAACCTTGCGCTGTAAAAACTCTTCAATATCCTTTCTTGCAAGTGTTCCTAATTGCTTGATCATTTTCCCTCCTTCACCAAGTACAATACCTTTTTGGGTATCCCTGTGAACAATAATATCTGCTACAATCTTCGTAAGCGTTGTCTTCTCTTTAAACTCCTGTACAAGCACTGTCGCATGATAAGGTATCTCCTCTTCGTACAGTAAAAATATTTTTTCCCGTATCATTTCACTCACAAAAAACTTGGTGGGTAAATCACTGATATCATCACCTTCAAAAAAGGGAACACCTTCTGGCAGGTAACTTAAAATTGCAGCAAGTAAATCTTCAATTCCTTTATTGCGAAGCGCAGAAATAGTAATAACCTGCCTGCAATAAGGCTGTTGTGCATAAAATTCAGCCGCCTCTTTTAATTGCTCTTCGCTGGCTTTATCAACTTTATTTAATATTAAAATGGCAGGAGCTTTTAACCGGAGCGCTGTAAATATTTGATGACTCTCTTCCTGGTTTTCTCTTGCATCCGTTATCAGCAATGCGACATCTGCATCTTCAAGACTGCCTTTAACAGCCTGCATCATTTTTTCGTGCAGTTTGTATTTTGGTTCAATTATACCGGGAGTATCAGAAAAAATAATTTGATAATTATCATCTGTAAGAATGGCTTTAATTCTGTGCCGGGTAGTTTGTACTTTATGAGATACAATAGCCAGTTTTTCCTTCATCAGTGCATTTAGCAATGTACTTTTACCTGCGTTGGGCTTACCAAAAATATTTACGAATCCTACTTTCATTTGTGTAATCTTAAATAGCGGACAGGAAAAATGAATTGATTACCGCATTGACTGCTGCAGAAGGAGAAGGTGATCAAATTCATTAGCCTTGTTGAGCGCTAAAGAATAAAAATGCCTGCATTTTACAGGACTTCTTTAAATAAAAACGGGCTCAAATGAGCCACATTTTTTTGGTTGCGAAGCTAGGGATCGAACCTAGGTCCGCCAACCGGCGGATATGAGCCATCATAACTTTGCATTTATCAGTGACCGGATAAATACTCTGCCCGTTGCCGTCTTTAACTCCTTCTCTCTCTTCATAGCCTCAACTTTTAAAACATAATTTTCAGAATAAATTATTTCCCAGGGCCTGAACTTTATAGTCCATCCCTTTTTACCTAACTCATTGTGAGATTTAAAGCGTTCCTCAATATTTGAGGTGAACCCAATATAAATTTTATCGAAAGTTGAACTATACAGAGCGTAGACAACGAACATGTAAAAGAGCTATTTTTTATAATCAAAAAAGGCCCAAACGAGCCTTTGATTTTTTGGTTGCGAAGCTAGGGATCGAACCTAGGACCTTCGGGTTATGAGCCCGACGAGCTACCGCTGCTCTACTTCGCGGTGCAAAAGTAATGGATTACAGTTTTGCCACCAAATATTATACATTTGTTTTTAAAAATAATTGATGCCAACCACACGAAAAATCCTGATAGCATTGCTGACGCTGGTTTTTATGAGCAGCGCCTGTAAGAAAAAAATTAAGGTGCAGCAAGATGAGTTGTACAGCCGTCATTTACAGGCGCATGTAAAACTTACCATTATAAGCACACCGGCGCCGGATGAAAAGGATGACATGAACCTGTTATTACTCAATGACGGGCAGGATGTTGAACAGTTTAGAACAGCTGCCATCCTGGACAGCTTGTGGAATAAAAAATTGATAGGCCCTTTGCTGGTGGTTGCAATTGATGCTGGCAAACGGGAAGACTGGTATGGTGTAGCCGGCTATCCGGATTATGAAAATAGAGGCGGCAAGGCTGATAAGTATGCAGCCTTTATTGACAACGAATTGTATGCTTATATAAAGAAGAAGGCCGGTGTAAGAAAATTTAACAGCGTTGTAATTGCAGGCGCTTCGCTTGGAGGTTTATCTGCTATGGATATTGCCTGGAACAATGCAGATAAGATTGATAAAGTGGGTGTTTTTTCCGGTTCATTTTGGTGGCGGGATATTGATGCAACAAATCCTGCTTATACAGATGCTGCAAACAGGATAATGCTGAAACAAATTCAATCTTCCCGTAAAAGGCCTCATTTAAAATATTGGTTATATGCCGGCCTTCAGGAAGAAAAAGGAGATCGTGATAAAGACGGACTGATAGATGTGGCAGATGACACTAAAGACCTTGCTGATATTATTACAAGCAAAAATATTTGTCCGCCAGGCGATATTGTTTATGTACAGTCTGCCACTGGCCGGCATGATTACGCAAGCTGGAGTGCGGTGTTGCCCGGGTTTTTAATTTGGGCTTTTGGGAAGTAAATTTAACACATAAGAAAGCCACCCTTTTAAGTGGCTTCAGTACATTTTGCATTGTTTGGGCAAAGACCAAAAAAGATATAGTGCTGAAGGGCTGCTCTGATGGAAGCGGTAGCCCCGACCTTAGGAGGGCTACAAGCGGACAGCAGGAACTAAAGCTACATGTTGATCAGCCGCCCAGAGCCCCTGTATGTTTTATTATTTTTTAGCAATTGTACTTGCACCGCTGCTATGCACTTCTTTCACCGAGCAATTTCCTTTATAAAAAATATCGCTGGCGCCACTGGCACTGGCTGTCATTTCTTTATTTACGGTGATGTTGATATCAGAAGCGCCGGATGCTTTTGCATGGCACACATCTGTAACGAGATCATAAGCTTTTACATCGCTTGCACCACTCGACTCAATATTAACTTCGGAGGCTGTTCCACTGATTTTTACATCGCTTGCGCCACTTAAATCGAGGGATAGCGTTGTTACTGAAAGTGCTCCTTTAAAATCGCTTGCACCACTCATTTCCATACTTAGTGAAGGAACGTTTATTGTGCCTGCAACCTGTACATCGCAGGCTCCGCTTGCATGTAGGTGATCGAGCGTTTTGAAAGACACATAAGCTTTCATTTTTTTGTTGCCAGTGTTCCAGCCAAGTTTATTGTCGTAATAAATTCTCAGCACACCATTCTCCACCACGGTTTTAATATTGTCCCGGTACTTTTCTTCGGAGGCACTCACTGCAATAGATTCAGTTTGGTACTGGGAAAGATACAGATCAATACCGCCGGAAATTTTGATGGCATGGAAAGGTGCATCTAATGTTCTGGCAACTGCATTGGCATCGTTTACAATTGTTTTTTGGGCTGTTACAACCACTGCTGAAATAAGTAAGCAGGCTGCTAAAAATATCTTTTTCATGCTGGTATATTTTTTTGTAGTGCAATTTCAAACTGACAAACTTAAAGTAGTTGGTGGTGACACCAATTACGGCCCGGCAGGTTATGCTCTTTTTACTACTCCCCCGCTGTTTACATCAACCTCTTTAATAACGCCATTGCCTTTATAATGAATGCCGCCGCCGCTGTTAGCTTTTGCATTCAATTCCTTGTTTACCGTAATGCGTATGCCACCGCCGCTGGTTGCTTTGGCTTCGCAAAATTCAGTCTGCAGATCATAGCCTTTAAAAACGGCACCACTACTTACTTCTGCTTTCAGGTTTTCGGCAACGCCGGTGAGGTTAATTTCTGAACCACTGTTTTGATCTGTTGTGAGCTGGCCGATATTTACTTCACCATCAAACCTTGACCCGCTGGTGAGCTTCATATCAAGCACCGCCAATTTAAGTACATTTTTACAAACTACATTAGCGCCGGAAGAAGCCTGCAACTTATCAATCAACTTAAAAGATACATAAGCTTTCAATTTTCTTTTTTCATTTCCGTTCCAGATCATTCCTTTATTATCGTAATAGATTTTTAAGATATTACCAACAACCTCGGTCTTAAATTTTTCCATGTATTTTGGATCAGATGCACTCACAGCGATTGATTCTGCATCACCTTTGGAGAGCATTAATTCAACACCATCAGAAACCTGGATGGCTGAAAAACCGGAAGATAAAGTACGCTTTTCAGCATTGGCATCATTTACCACCACATCCTGGGCAAATAAATGCAGACTCAATAATGTGCAAAGGGAGAAAAATATTTTTTTCATGGTTGATTATTTTAAATTGATACGCACTGCCGCAGCACTTTGTTACAAAGTTTGGAAATTAAATTAAAAGGCCCCTACCTTTGTGTTTCAAAAGTTCTTTTAACCGCTTGAATTTCCGGGGTGCTTTCCGATACAAATCTGAAGGCTGAGATTACACCCGACAACCTGATCAGGATAATGCCTGCGAAGGGAGAAAAATGCAGCCCATATCCCGGTTTTTTACACCGGGAGAAATGCCAGCCCTCCTCCTCTGGATTTCAGCACCAACTTATTTTAATGAAAAAAATTGTAACAAGTTTACTGTTAACTGTTTGCAGCACATTCCTTTTTGCACAGGAAAATCAACGATTTAATGACACGGCTTTACTGGTTCCTGTGGAAGTATCTGCAGTGAGGGCCGCAGACAATGCGCCATTTGCCAAAACAACCCTTTCGAAAAAAGAGATTGATAAAATTAACCTCGGTCAGGATCTTCCTTTCCTGCTAAACCAAACGCCATCGGTTGTTATCAATTCTGATGCAGGCAATGGCGTAGGATACACCGGCATCCGCATAAGGGGCACAGATGCAACCCGTATCAACGTGACTCTAAACGGCATTCCATACAATGATGCGGAAAGCCAGGGTACCTATTTTGTTGATTTGCCAGACTTTGCTTCCAGCACCAATAGCATACAAATACAGCGTGGCGTAGGTACAAGCACCAATGGTTCCGGCTCTTTTGGTGCCACGATCAATTTATCAACCAACGATATTAATAAAGCATTTTATGCTGAGCTGAACAACAGCGTAGGTTCTTTCAATACGTGGAAAAACACTTTTAAAGTGGGCAGCGGACTTATAGGAAAACATTTTACCATTGATGGCAGGCTTAGTAATATCACCAGTGACGGTTATATCGACAGGGCAAAGACGGACCTGAAATCTTATTACTTCAGCACGGCTTATGTAAATGATAAAAGTTCTTTAAGGCTTAATATTTTTTCAGGAAAAGAAAAGACTTACCAGGCATGGAACGGTGTGAGCGAAGCTGATTTAAAAACACGGAGAACTTATAATATATTGGGAACAGAACAGCCGGGTAAGCCTTACGAAAATGAAACGGATAATTACATACAAACCCACTATCAGTTGTTTTTTAATCATCAGTTTAACGCTCACTGGAAAACAAACCTTACCCTGTTTTTAACAAGAGGCAAGGGCTACTATGAGGAATACAAAGCCCAGGCAACTTTGTTAGATTACCATCTGCCAGATTATCTCACAAGCGACACGACAATTACCAATACTGATTTGATAAGAAGGCTTTGGCTTGATAATAGTTTCTACGGAACTACTTTTTCTGTTCAGCACCAAAAAGGTAAAACCCAATTTACCGCAGGCGGAAGTATTACAAAATATGATGGCCATCATTTTGGAGAGATCATCTGGGCAAAAACAACCGGGGCTGTGCCTGCAAATTTTCGCTGGTATAATTTAACTGCACATAAAAACGACTTTACCCTTTTTACAAAACTTACCCAGCAATGGGATAGTCACTGGCAGAGTTATACAGACCTGCAGGTTAGATCTGTTCAGCATGTAATGAATGGCTTTAGGGATAACCCAACACTTGTAGTAGACAAGAGTTATACCTTCTTAAATCCTAAAGTTGGCATTACTTATTCAGAAAAAAATTGGCAGGCATATTTATCTTACGCAATTGCTGGTAAAGAGCCTATAAGGGATGATTTTAAAGCCGGGACCGATGAACAGCCAAAGGCCGAAACGTTGTATGATACGGAACTTGGATTTGAAAAAAGAGCTTCCTCGTTTACTTACGGTGCCAACGTTTATTACATGAGCTATAAAAACCAGTTGGTGCTCACCGGTAAAATAAATGATGTTGGAGCATACACCCGAACTAACATTCCAAACAGCTACCGGCTTGGTATTGAACTGCAGGGCACTGCAAAAGTAAACGAGTTATTTAGCATGGCCGCCAACATTGCTTTTAGCGAGAATAAAGTAAAAAACTTTTCAGAATTTATTGATGATTATGATAATGGCGGACAGGTTGAGAATAAATACAACCGCTCAAACATTAGTTTTTCACCAGCTGTTGTTGCAGGTTTTTCACTCAACTTTACGCCTTTCAAAAATGCTTTTATAAGTGTGCCGGGCAAATATGTTAGCAGGCAGTACCTGGACAATACGTCACAAAAAAGCAGGAGCCTTAACGGCTATTATGTGCAGGATTTACGGATGAGCTATTTGCTGGAGAAAAAGTTTTTCAAGGCCACAAATTTTATCCTTCAGTTGAACAATGTATTCAACACTAAGTATGAGCCAAACGGCTACACTTACAGCTATATTTCCGGCGGCCTGCAAACAGAAAATTATTATTTTCCAATGGCTGGTTTTAATTTTATGCTGGGAGTAAATATTAGTTTGTAAAGAAGGCGTTTACTGGACCTGCTGGTACAATTCTAAAAAGAAGCTACAGGGTGTTTTAGTAAAGTGGCAGGCTTGTTTGTTTTAAGTTTTAGATAGCTCTTTGTGCAATCACCCGTTGTGATTTAGGACCAAAAATGTAATTGAATAAATTTACATTTGTAAAAAACAGCTACAATCTTATGACTAAAAAAATTGCCATTATTGGCGGCGGAAATCTTGGAACAGCCATAGCGGAAGGATTGATAAAAAGTAAATTTTGCAAACCTGCTGACATAACGATTACAAAAAGAAACACTGCCACGCTGGAACCGCTTGCCAAAAAAGGGGTGATTGTAACAGCTGATAATGATGCCGCCATTCGAAGTTGCGAATTGATAATACTGGCAATAAAACCATTTCAAATAATTGACATTCTAAATTCAATAAAGAAAAATTTAACAGCAAATCATATACTTGTTTCAGTTGTGACAGGTGTGCTCATCAGCGATATTGCTGAAGCCGTTAAAAAGAAAATACCTGTTTGCAGGGCAATGCCAAACACAGCCATTGCCATTCAGCAAAGCATGACATGCCTTAGCTTCAGCAACACATCAGCAGAACAAATCGCATTTGTAAAAGGCCTGTTTGATACACTTGGCCGGGTTGTGGTGATTGATGAAAAATTAATGGACGCCGCCACTGTGCTGGGTGCATGCGGCACAGCCTATGCCATGCGTTACATACGTGCTAACATACAAGGGGGCATTGAAATTGGATTTGACGCAGCAACGGCCACACTCATAGCCGCACAAACAGTAAAGGGTGCAGCCGAGCTCCTGTTGGAAAATGGAACACATCCTGAACAGGAAATTGACAAAGTAACAACACCCAAGGGCTGCACTATTGCCGGCCTCAATGAAATGGAACACCAGGGTTTTAGCTCATCACTTATTAAAGGCATCGCCACAAGTTATAATAAGATTATAAAAGGGTAATAAGCCCAATTTGTACAAACAGGCAATGTTTTGTAATTTCAGCTTTACCAGAAGCTAATCATGTTATTATATTTTTTTTGAACATATTGTTCAAAATCCGATATTTGCTGTTAACCTTAACCAACCAGTATATTTTTTGATGACAAAAATTAACCACACATATCTTGTTGACGATAACGAGTTCGTTTTGCTAATTGGAGAGAAATCAATTACAAAGCATCCGGCCTATGATAAAGTTTCAACTTTTGGGAACGGAAAGCTTGCGTTAGAATCATTAAAAAATTGTTTGGTTAAGAATGAACCCTTACCTCAGTTAATAATTCTTGATATAAACATGCCTGAAATGAATGGCTGGGAATTTTTAGACGCCTTCTCTCTTTCACCGGAACTTTATCACATACCAGTATATTTATTTACCACCCCTGTTGATCCGGAAGTAAAAGAAAAAGCAGGCGCCTATAAAGCCATCAGGGGCTTTCTTTCCAAGTCTTTGCCATTTGATGAAATAGACAGACTTGCACTGTCGTTTTCTGCTGGAATTGCTTAAGCAATTCCATTTCGGAAAAAAATTATTTCATCATCCAACTGCAGATAAGCATGCTGCTCTTTTAATTGAAGTGCTTTCTGCAAATGTGCCTGTAAAAATTTTTTATGAGCTTCAGAAGATGGGTTGAAGGGCTTGTGATTCCTTGCTGCATTAATGACATTTACTTCCTTCATAACCAGCTGAGAGGCATCATCAATACAGGTTGCCATAAACTTTTCCCAAACATAATTAGTGGCAGCATAATTAGGGTGCACCATATCTTCTGCATAAAAACGATAGTCTCTTAAATCGTCAATTACCAACTCATAAGCAGGGAAATAAAATAGCTGATCGTTGTTTTCAACAAGATTATGAATGGTTTGAATCAGCACCGCTTTGCTGCGGTTATTCTCCACAAAACCTTCCCTCAAATGCCTTACCGGGCTTATTGTGAAAATAATTTTTGCTCCCGGATTAAAGGCGGCAATTTTGCTCAGCATCAACTTAAATAACCGGGTCACTTCCCCAGCATCAAGCAATACTTTATTGAATTTATCTGTTGGTATTTTGTGGCAGTTTGCCACAGTGCTTTGGCCAAAGCTTATTGTATTATCCTCAATCCATAAAGCAGTATTGCCTTCGGCAAGATTGTAAGCGAAGGCAGAACCAACGGTTATTAAAACCCAATCTGTTTCTTTTAAAAAATTATGCGCTGCTTCCTGCGATTGATTGATCATTTGAAGGCAGGTATTTTTATCGGGATGAGAGAACCTGCTGTGATGCTCCCAACTGTGCCAGCTTTCATTGTGATAGAACAGATCGGCTTCTGTAAATTGCTTTTTTTCAATGTAAGAAATTACAGATTTTACAATGCTTACGGGGTTAAATAATATACCGTTCGGATTTTCAAGCACATTAAATTTTGCCTGTTTTAATTTGGTGCCGATGTTCTCCGTAAAGCAAGATCCCACCAGGAAAAGTTTATCGCTGTGGTGAACAGTTTTTGTAAAAACTTTTGGATTGAATGCTAATCTGAACTCCATTTTTTAAACATTAAAATTTCATTTATGTAATGTGCATACCTAAACAAAACAGTGCTTTCATTTAAAAATCTCGACTGCCATATTTGTGCAAATTGCCAGTGCATTTTTATCAATTCCCTTTAACAATCTTACGGACTCAAAGTAAGCAATCATCAATTCACTATCCATATTTCCTATCAGTTCATCGCCTGCCATTGGGCAACCTCCAACGCCCTTTAGAGCACCATCAAATCTTTTACAACCAGCTGCTAAGGCGGCTTCAATTTTTGCCTGCCAGTTAGTTGATGATGAATGGAGATGAACACCTATTTCAGTGTCTGGATAAAGCGGTATGATTGTCTGCAAAACAGATGAAACTTGTGCAGCTGTTGCCAACCCTACTGTGTCTGCCACTGAAATAATTTCAATCTCCAGCTCCATTAATTTAGTTACCCACTCCTGTACAATTCCTTCATCATAAAAATCCCCATAAGGATTTCCAAAACCCATTGAAATATACACTACTAACTGCTTGCGGTTTTTAACACAAAGGTTTTGTAATTCTTCCACCAGCGCAAATGATTGTTGTATGGTGCTGTTTGTATTGCGGAGTTGAAAGGTAGACGAAATGGAAAAAGGAAAACCAAGGCAAGAGATTTCATCAAATAAAATTGCCTCTTCTGCTCCTCTTAAATTGGCTATAATAGCAAGCAATTTACTGCGGCTTTCTCCAATATTCAAACCCTGCAAAACAGTTGCTGTATCTGCCATTTGGGGTATTGCTTTGGGAGAAACAAAACTGCCAAAATCAATCGTATCGAAACCAACTTTTAGTAAGGCGTTGATGTAATCAATCTTTTGCTGCGTGGGGATTATGTTGTGCCAGCCCTGCATAGCATCCCTGGGACATTCTACTAATTTTAGCACGGCAGTGAATTTATAGTTGACGTTTCAGCATAAATAAAACAACTTTAAATTACCTGCACCGCAGGCTGGTTAATTGTGCTTTACCTTATACTTTTTATTTACTTTGGGGTTATTAAAATAGTCGTCGAGTTCCTTATCGCTTGTTTCATCTTCTGCTATGGGAATATCAATAAGCTGTATTTGCGTTTGCTTAAGTTCATCTTTTAACTTACGTTGCTTGGTCAAAATTTCAGGGTCTCTGTCACCGGTAACAGTATTTTCCGCCAGCAAATATTCAAGTCTTTTTATGCTGCTTCGGATTAGTGTTGCAATATTTTGATCCACATTACTGTTAGGCGAAGCCGCCTCTTTAACCGGCACCAGCGCTATACCAACGCTCGGTAAAATTTTGCCCGTGGTCTGCTGGCTGCTTCCGGGTAAGGTCGAAAATACTGTGCCGCCTAATACAGTTGAAGCTGAAGCCAGATCAAATCCACTTCTGCTATTTTTTGTTCTTTTAATTTTTTTATCCACCAGCCGGAAACTGCTTTTGAGCTGAGTAACATAGTGCTCAACAACAACCCGAAGTTTTGCAAATTCTTCCAGCTGCAACGGATAATTAATATTGTCCTTTACAAATATTTGGATTGAAGCAGTATCCTTATTACCAAATTTATTGATACCGATAAAATACAGTTCAACTTTTTTTTGTTTGTCTTTATCGGAGTCCTTTACAAAATCAAAAGGCACAAACCAGGTAAAATCATCATTGCATTTTGTAACAGGCGTTACGGAACGGATGGGATAATTACTGAGGTAAGTAATTTCTTCAATGGGAAAATTCCCATTGTCACACTGAAGTTTAAAGTTAACAGTATCCCCTTCATCAATAAACATTGTACTGGTAACAGTTGGTTTTACTTTAGATGGGATAATTTCCGTGTTATAAAAAAGTATTGTAAAAGAGGTGTCAAGTCGATCATCAGGATTGTCCAGGTTTTGAACAGTTAAGGTAGTTTTGTAATCGTAATCGTATTTCAATCTTCCCGACAGGAAATAAGATTTTTCGGCTTTAAATGTAAGTAATCCGTTGTCCTTATTTATCTTAAGACCGAGCGGTCCATTTTTCAAAAACCAGTAATATTTTTCCGGAGCTTTGTTTATTTCGAGCTGGTATTTTAAACTGGAATCAACATGAAGTGTAAAATACGGATTGATGTTTTTTATTCTCAAAACAGAATCGACAACCTGGGGTGCCGGTGGCAGTAAGAGTTGGATAAGCTGCGTACTATCTGGCTTAACCTGGGCGGACGATGAAAAAAAGAAAAAACAAAGAAATAAAACTGTAGCTATATATTTTTTTACCATTGCTGCTATTAAATACTAAAAAACGTAAAGTTAAAGCATTCAAATAAACGGTTGTTCATTTTATTGTTATCATGTTTACGGATAAGTTGACGAACCAGGCTGTAAGTTAAAAATTGACGACCAATTTAAAAAAAGGAAAGAATTACAAATTGTTTAAGGGGTAGATAGGCCTGAATGAAAACTATTGCTTTATCAAGTTATTGTAAAGGCTGAGTAGTACAGCTTTGGTAACACTGTTCATACCGCTGTCGTAGGTTATGTTGCACCCGTTAGTGATCACAACTATGCCAAATTTTTTCGTTGGATTAAAAAACATGGCACTGTAAAGCCCATAGGCGGAGCCCGTATGTCCTTTCATAATTTTACCGGGAATTAAATCAGTAGCAGTACTAATGGCAAGTCCATATCCATCCTCATCTGCAATTTTTGTCTGCATAGTTTTTGCACTTTTTTTCGATAATTCTTTCGCCATTATACTTGCCGTAGTTCACGTGCATCATCATATATTTTGCAAGGTCAGTCGCTGAAATCTTCATGCCTCCCGTGGGTGAAAAAGCAGGGGTGCTGTAACCCATTTTATAATTCTTTAACTCTTCTCTCCTTGGATTGTAGGCTCCACCGGCGGCCGAAAATTTTGCGGAAGCAGAATCAAATTCATAAAGCGTTGCAAACAAATCAGTATTAAGCGAATCAACACAATAGCCGCCATAGAGTTTAAGCGGATCAAGCACATGGTGTTTTACATATTGATCAAAGCGCTCCCCGGAAACTTTTTCTATTACAGCACCGGTCATGTTATAATTGAGGTTGCAGTATTGATAACCCTTGCCGGGCTCATAGCTGTTGTAACATTTTGCCCAGTTTTCACTTTTGGCAGGATTGATGGAATCCAGGCTGAAATAACCCTGGTTGTCATTGATACTGGAAGTATGAGACATTACCATTTTAAGTGTAATTACTGTTCCAGGGAATTTTGGATTTCTTACCGGAAAGCCAACAAGTTTTCCAAAGTCATCATCCAGCGAAAGTTTGTTGACCTCGGCCAGTTGCATGATGGAAGTTGCTGAAAATGATTTTGATATTGAAGCAATTCGAAAAATGTTGCTGTCTGAAAGCAGTGTATTATTTTCAATATTTTTAAGGCCTAAAGATTTGGTATAAACTATATGATTATCCTTAACTACTGCAACAGAAAGCCCCACCACATTGAATTGCTTCATAATTTCTTTAAGGTCGGCAGCAGCTTTTTCATCCTGGGCAACACCCATTGTTATTTGAGTAGCAAAAACAATAATTAGTAAAAAATATTTTTGGAGATGACTGTTTTTCATAAAATGAAATTAAATAAAAACATCGCACCAATATCAGCTTTTCAGCCGCAGTTTTTTCTGAAGTGTATTCCAAATGGGAAGAATATCTTCAGAAAGTTTCAATATCAATGTGCCGGCACCGAACAGCAATAGAAAAATTGAACTCCTGGCAACCATCCACCAGAAGCCCTGCTGCTGGTGAAAAAGCATCCAGCATATAAAATAGACGGCTGCTCCAAGCAGCAAGGTGTAAATTGATTTGGCAGTGAAAGGCTGCATGCCAAATTTGTTGTACAAAAACCAGCAACGAATGGCATTGTAAACAGTGAACGCTATCAGGCTTGCAACAGCAGGGCCTACAATACCTAAACTTGATTTAGTAAGAAAATAAGTAAGCGGCAGCGTTAGCAATAAAAGAATCGTTCCTGTAAAAAACTCAAATTTCCAAAGTGTTGATGTGCCGATGATTTGGGCATTTACACCAGTGCCCATATCAGTGATCCGGTACAGGCCGATGAAAAAGAAAACCCACTTAGCCTGGGCGTACGTTGGCTGTAAATGAAAAGTATAAATGCCATCCGTAAAATTGAGCCAGATCAACGCAAACATGCCGGTAGCAAAAATCAACTGGTTGATGGATGATTGCCGGTATATTCTGCCAATCTTTTTTAAATCTTTGTCCTTCCACGCTTGGGATAAAGGACCAATGGAGGATGATATAATTCCTCTTTGCGGTGCCTGGATAATACTGGCAATGTATTGCCCCAACGAAAATATTGCAACGCTTTTAAGGCCAAGGATCGAGGCAATTACCACTGAATCAAAAATGAGGGAAATAGTATAAACGAGTGTTCCGCCAAAAACAAACGATATTAAGGAGAGGACTTTTTTATAGAATTTTTTGGTGACGATGCTAACTCTAAAAGTTAGAAAAATATCTCCCTTTCGCAGCAGGTAGATGACGAGAATAAGTGCAACACCAATATAACTAAAGGAATAGAGTTTGATAAAAAGGCCGAAACTTTTAATTACGCCTGCTAGCGTAAGTACAATCAGAATAGTGCTGAACAACCGGAACTGTATCTCCCGTAAATAATTAGTAAGCACAGATTGTTTTAACTGCCAGGCATAAGCCTCTAAAATACTAAACAATGTTAGCCCAAGCCCAAGCGGAAATATCCAATAGTAATATTGCGTAAGTTCCGGTGCATTTTTGCCAAACTTGTAAAATATCAGGTCTTTAAAAAAATAGCCGGCAAAGGCTACCATGCAAAAACCAATAATTGAAATTAACAGGGCCCAGGTTAACAGATCATTTCTTTCCTTAGGTAAATTATCATTGTAATAAGGGTAAAATTTATTTACGTAAGAGGGCATACCAAGATTAGCTACGGAAAACATCAGTGTGGCGATAGCAATAAATGCCGTAACCAAGCCATACTGATCCTGGCTAAAACCTCCCTCCCTGGCATAGAGGTAAGTATTTAAAAAACCCAACCCAAAGCCAATGTAAACAACCAATGACGAAATAATACTTTGCCTCCTTATTTGGCTCATAAGTTTGTTTATGATGAATTAATCTACATTTTTAGTTTTGATATAAAAATTACGGTCTGGCTTAAATGTAGTTTTGTCGTACCAGTCGGCCAGGTGTAGTGTTTGCCAATTTTCTGTGGGAGAAATCCATTTTTCATTTTTGCCGGTACTGTCCAAAACTACCATTACCGGCATTGTAAATCCTTTAATGCAATTTGTAAACCTGTATGAAACTGCATAGCCGTCAACTTTGTATTCAAGTATGGGTACATTAACGGACCTTAAATACTGATCAAAAACTTTACTGAAATTAATCTTACTGTTAATGCTGATATATTGCTCCACCTGGGCCGATGTAACTGTTTGATGATAAAAAGTTTTATTAAGCCCCCGGAGTATTTTTCTAAATAAACTATCGTTATTTATGATGTGCCTGATGGTGTGCAGCATATTGGAGCCTTTATAATACATGTCGCCGCTACCCTCGTTATTTACATTGTAAAAACCAATAACAGGCTCTTTATTGATGATATTTTTTCGGAGACCAACCAGGTAATCTTCACCGGCCTTTTTGCCGTAAAAATACTCTGTAAAAAGCGTTTCGCTGTAGCTGGTAAAACCTTCATGCACCCACATATCAGCAAGATCTTTGGTGGTAATATTATTTGCAAACCATTCATGCCCGCTTTCATGTACAATAATAAAATCCCATTTTAAACCCCAGCCGCTGCCGCTTAAATCTCTGCCGAGATATCCATTTATAAACTTGTTACCATAAGCTGTTGCGCTCTGATGCTCCATCCCTAAATGAGGCGATTCAACCAATTTATAGCCGTCCTTATAAAATGGGTAAGGACCAAACCAGTATTCAAAAGCTTCCATCATTCTTGGGGCATCTTTAAATTGGGTTTTAGCTTTCTCCAGGTTATATTCAAGCACCCAGTAATCCATATCAAGGTTACCCATTGCTCCTTTGTACACCTCACCAAAGTGGACGTACTTACCAATGTATGGAATGATGTTGTAGTTGTTGATTGGATTCACCACTGCCCAATCGTAAGTTGCTGTGCCATTATGATTGTCTGTTTCCCCCCTGAACCTTCCATTGCCCACACAAACAAGACTATCAGGAATGGTGATGTGCATTTCAGCACTATCGGGCTCATCGCTCTGGTGGTCTTTACAGGGATACCAAACACTGGCACCCATTCCCTGGCAGGCAATGCTTACAAACGGATTATTATTCTTATCTTTTTTCATGATAAGGCCGCCATCCCAAGGTGGATTTTTTGCTATGGTAGGTTTGCCGTGGTAGTAAACCGTTAAATTGTTTAAAGTTTGAGGTTTAAAGTTTGCAGAGGGTATAAAATACGCATTACCTTCTTTTTTAAAATCTTTAATTATGGTTTCGCCATTTTCAATTTTCTGCCTGTAAGAAATACTATCCAAAGTCATCGGCTCCTGCAAATCAATCTGCATTATTTCACCTTTCTTAATCACTTTAAACTGGATGGTATTGTATCCGCTAATCGAACTGTCGGCCAAATTAAAAGTCGCATGAATGTCATATTTCAAAGCATCCCACCAATCCCTGCCCGGGCCATAAGTTCCCCTTAAAGTATCTGCATGTGTAAAATTATTTTTAGCGCTGAGGAGTTGTGCATTTACATGGCTAATTCCTATCAATATCAATACAACTAGACCCAGTTTACAGCGGTTAAACATATATAGCTATTTATTTTGCTAATTTAGATTTCTTTTACCGCAATTATGTACCGACCTTGTAATTATGAATTTCATTTAACTAAATTGACTGCCGTGAAATGTGCAGCAGCGTTATTAATAATCTTTGTTATCTTTTTAACCGGTTGTAAAAATCACGAGCATCCTGACAAAAAAATATTTCATTACAACGAACAAACCGGTATTGCTTCACTGGACCCTGCCTTTGCCAAGAATCAGTCTATTATGTGGGCCATTCACCAAGTTTACAATACATTGGTACAGGTAGATGAAAACATGCAGCTGATACCTTCCCTGGCCAAAAACTGGGACATTTCCAGCGATAACAAAGTCTTCACTTTTCACCTGCGTACCGATGTTTTTTTCCAGGATGATCCGGCATTTACAGGTAGTAAGGGCCGTAAGATGATTGCTAAAGATGTAGCCTATTCTTTTGACAGAATTATTGATAAAAACACAGCTAGTCCCGGCGCCTGGATATTTAATAACAGGGTAGATTTTTTAGCGCCATTTATAGCCATTGATGATTCTACTTTTCAACTAAAACTACAGCAGCCTTTTCAACCAATACTCGGCATATTAAGCATGCAATACTGCAGCATTGTTGCCAGGGAGGCTGTTGAAAAGTATGGTAACGATTTTCGGCGGCATCCCGTTGGCACAGGGCCTTTCGCAATTGTGGCATGGGAAGAAGGGCAGGCGCTGATCCTCAAAAAAAATGATCATTATTTTGAAAGAGACAGCACCGGTGAAAGCCTACCATATTTGGATGGAATTAAGATTTCATTTTTCGATAGTAAAGCCACAGAGTTCCTCGAATTTCGCCAGCAACATTTGGATTTTATAAATGATATTGATGCCTCCTTTAAAGATGAAATTCTCACAAAAACGGGAAACCTTAAAAAAGAGTGGGAAGGAAAAATATTACTGCAAAAACATCCTTATCTCAACATTGAATACCTCGGTATTTTGGTTGATACAAATAACATGTTGGTTAAATCATCGCCGCTGCGGATAAAAAAAATAAGGCAGGCTATTAACTATGCGTTTGACCGGCGCAAGCTTATGTTGTATCTGCGTAATTCAATTGGCACAGCAGCAGAAAGTGGTTTTGTACCGAAAGGTTTGCCAGGCTTTAACGACAGTCTCGTTAAGGGCTACCGTTATGATATTGATAAGGCAAAAAAGTTAATGGCAGAAGCCGGATTTGCAGATGGAAAAGATTTGCCTGTGATAAAATTACTTACCATTCCTTTGTATGCGGACCTTGCCGGTTACATTGCCAACGAGGTAAATAAATCTGGAATAAAAATACAGGTGGAAGCAATACAAAAAAGTTTACTGCTGGAGCAAACAGCCAAATCTGAAGCGCTTTTTTTTCGTGGCAGCTGGATAGCAGACTATCCGGATGCAGAAAACTACCTGAGTGTTTTTTATGGTAAAAATCCAGCGCCACCAAATTATACAAGGTTTAAAAATGCAGCCTTTGATCAATTGTATGAACAGGCTCTCAGGCAAAAAGTTGATTCCCTCAGGTACACCATTTATCAACAAATGGACAGGATAATAATTGATGAAGGCCCGGTAGTTCCCCTATGGTACGATATAGCGATACACCTGGTACATACAAATATTACAGGCTTTTATCCTAACAGCTTAAACCTGCTGGAACTTAGAAAAGTGAAAAAATAAAAGTGCCAATCTTTTACAAGATTGGCACCCGGTATCTGCTTGGCTTTTTAATGAATTCCTTTCTTCAGTTTGCTCTTAAAAACTTTTTCAAACTTTTCAACTTTGGGGCGGATAACAAACTGGCAATAGCCCTGCCCACCATTGTTGTTGTAATAATTCTGGTGGTAGTCTTCAGCCGCATAAAACTCCCTGAAGGGTTCCAGGCTTGTAACAACCGGACTATCCCAGGCACCACTTTTATCAAGCGCCAATTTGTATTTTTCAGTCGTGGTTTTTTGCTGATCGTTATGATAAAAAACTACGCTTCTGTATTGTGTTCCAACATCGTTACCCTGCCTGTTTAAAGTGGTGGGGTCATGTACCTGCCAAAAAATTTCCAGCAGTTCATCAAACGTAATTTTAGCCGGATCATAAATAATATTCAGGCATTCTGCATGGCCGGTGGTACCAGTACAAACCTCTTTGTACGTTGGGTTATCAGCATGACCGCCACTGTAGCCGCTGGTTACTTTTATAACACCTTCCACCTGCTGAAAAATGGCTTCAGTACACCAGAAACAACCAGTTCCAAAAGTGGCCGTATCTGTTTTAATTTCGGATGTTGTGGAATGATGTGACATAATATTTTCTTTTGAAACAGCTTTATTTTCAGCATGAGAAAACAGGTTGAACAATGCCGTGAGGGAGAATAGAATTATTTTCATTTTTTAAAATTGGATCAGGTACACAAAATTAAGTAGCTTAGTTTCCTTAACAATGTTACTCAAAAAATGTTTTACAAAAACTATTTCAACGGTAACAGTTTTGGCCATTGTTTAATTGTATTGTTCACTGCAATAACCTTTTTTTCATCTTGCAAATCCAACACTAAAATGAATAACGTCAGCGTGTACGCTTTTCGGCTAAAACCCGGCCAGCAGCTTAAAGAAGAAATTCAAAAACTGGTAACAGAAAAAAATATAAAAGCCGGTTGGATAAGTACTTGCGCAGGTAGTCTTACACAATATAATATACGCTTTGCCAATGAGCTTGGTGCCAGCACTGCAACGGGGCATTTTGAAATTGTAAGCCTTACCGGAACAGTTTCCATTAACGGATCTCACCTGCATATTGCCATAAGTGACAGTACCGGGAAAACAATTGGCGGTCATCTGATGGAAAACAATATTATTTATACCACCGCAGAGATAGTCATTCTTGCCAGTGACGGCCTGGAATTTAATAGAGAAAAAGACGGAAATACTCTCTGGGAAGAACTGCAGGTAAAATAAACACTGGCTAAAACGGGTTTAAGCCTTGAATTTGGCGATAGATTTTTCAATTTCACGCAGTACAGGCTTACGAATTTTTCTTGTGGCGTGCTATTTGTCTATTTCAACATTAAAAAAACATGCTGTAAATAATTTTTGAATAAGTTCTATTCTCTACCTTGAACCTGATTCCCTATAATATTAAGATTATTAATCCGTTTTAACGTTACTATTAATTAAAGTATGAGCCATTCTAAATTAACCTTCTTCGGTATTAGTTTCATGCTACTGTGTATTACTTTTTCCTGTAACAATTCTCACAAACAAAAGGAAGAAGTTATTGTGAAGAACCCGGAGCAAATGGATGATGAAACGAGCAAAACTATTCAAAGTATGATTGAATTTGCTGCGTCTCACAAGGGCAAGCTGGATGATTCAACTTCCATCAGGCTAAATACAATTGTAGGCAATTTTTATTCAACAAACAACTACAAGAACATCTGGAGTAAAAAAGAAAAATGGAATCCGCTTGCAGATTCAATATTTGATTTTGTAGAACATGCTGAACTCTTCGGATTATTTCCTAAAGACTATCAATCCAAAAGATTATTGAAGATCAGGAAGTTGCTGGATTCAGATTCTTTGCAACGCATGAATGCTGTAACATGGTCCAAAGCTGATCTACTTATTTCGGATGCCTGCCTTGGCATCATCAAAGATCTAAAGTACGGAAGGCTTAGTAAAGACAGTATCGCCGGCATTAGCGATACAACAAAGAAGGGGAAATTTATGATTGCAACTATGCAGTCATTGCTTGCTCAGCCCGTGCTTTCAGCAACATTAAATAGTATTGAACCTCCGCACCGGGGGTATCAAAATCTTAAGATTGGTATTAAAAGATTTGTTGACAGCATGGACAGGAAGACTTACACTTACATAACTTATCCCTTTAAAAAAAATGATACTAAGGATTCTCTTTTTTTTGTAAAAACCCTGCAGAAAAGACTAATGGAAAGCAAATGCATTGATTCGATTGTGCAGTTGCCGGACTCAGCTCATTTGAGTGTGGCCATAAAAAAATTCCAAAAAAAGAAAGGTATTAAGCAAGATGGTTTTGTGTCGGCCTCTTTAATAAAACTTATCAACACAAATGATATTGAAAAATTTAAACGTATTGCCATCACGCTTGACCGGTATAAACTGTTGCCAGATTCAATGCCTCAAAGATTTATTTGGGTTAACCTGCCGGGCTATTATTTAGAAGTTTGGGACAACGATACACTTGCTATGCAATCGAAAGTAATTTGTGGCAAACCTGACACCCGTACGCCTTTGTTAACAAGTGCCATCAGTGATATGATCACTTATCCAACATGGACGGTACCCACAAGTATCATTGCAAAACAATACCTGCCTAAGCTTAAAGCCAATCCAAATTATCTTTCCCGGATAGGCTTAAAACTTGTTAAACAAAATGGAGATCCAATAGATCCTGAAACAGTTAAATGGGCAAAGTACACGAAAGGAATTCCTTATAAAGTAGTACAAAACAGCGGAGACGATAACGCCCTCGGTGTAATTAAATTCAATTTTGATAATGCTTATGCTGTTTACCTGCATGATACCAACCAGCGGTATCTTTTTAAAAATTCAGCAAGAGCTTTAAGCCATGGATGTGTACGGGTGCAAGAATGGGAAAAACTGGCTTATTACATCGCCAGGAACGACAGTCTTAATTTAAAAGAAGGAGATTCACTGAGGTATAATGTAGACTCTATCAAAACCTGGATCAGTGAGAAAAAAAACAAACGCATTCCTGTTAAAAATAAATTCCCGCTGTACATAACTTATTTCAGCTGTGAAGGTAAAGAGGGTAAAATCAAATTTTATGATGACATTTACGGCGAAGATAAAGTGTTGAGAGAAAAATATTTCTCCGATAAGTAACCTAACCTTGCTTCCTATATGCCATTAAAGACCATTCGGCCAACCAGTATATTTGCCTGTTGCATTTCTTTTTTTCTGTTAAGCTCCTTTATTTCGCTGAAAACAACAGGGCAGCATACGCCGCTAAAAAAGAAAGCTACCGTAAAGGCACAAACGCAAAAAACTTTTTACGGGCAGGCCAGCTTTTATTCAAACAAGTTTAACGGGCGCCGCACATCAAGCGGAGAAATTTTCAGCCAAACAAAAATGACCTGTGCCTGTAACGGCCTGCCGATGGGAACATGGGTAAAAGTCACCAATTTAAGAAATGATAAATCGGCTATAGTTAAAGTAAATGATCGCATCAATCCATCAATGAAAAGAGTTGTTGATCTTACAAGTGCCGCTGCAAAAAAACTTGGTTTTACCTCAGCAGGTCTTACCCGGGTAAGAGTAGAAGTGTTGGGTAAAAAGAAACCAGCCTGATCTGCAAAATGCATAAAAAAAGAGGCTGTTTGCTGTAGCCTCTTTTTCATTCAAAACAATTGGTTTATTCTGCAGGAGCAGCTTCATCATTTTCAGCAGCACCATCAGCAGGACCATCTTCACTTTGCCCGGTGGTAGTTTCAGTACCGTCAGTTGGTGTTTCCTCAACATTTTCAACAGGTGCAACTACTTCTTCCTCCTGCTCATCAAGTTTGGTAATGGCGGCAATTGAATCCCCATCATCAACCCTTATAAGTTTTACGCCCTGCGTTGCTCTACCCTGTTCACTCACACTCGCCACACTCATTCTGATAGTAACGCCGCTCACACAAGTTATCATCAAATCTTCTTTTTCTGTTACATCCAGCAAACCAACAAGCGAACCGGTTTTTTCAGTTACGTTGATAGTTTTAACACCTTTACCACCACGATTGGTAATCCTGTAATTAGCCTCGCCAGTTGCAGGGTCATCCAGGAAAGTGCGCTTACCAAAACCTTTTTCACTTACCACCAAAATGGTACGTGTTTTATCTTCCCTGTTAACACAAACCATTCCTACAACCTCATCATTACTGTCATCAACTTCAATTCCAAAAACACCAATGCCTCCCCTGCCCGTCGATCTAACTTTTTCTTCAGGGAAACGAATGGCCCGACCACTTTTTACAGCCATCATAATTTCGCAGTTACCATCTGTGAGTTTAGCCTCAAGCAGTTGATCTCCTTCTAAAATATTAATAGCATTAATTCCATTCTGTCTTGGCCTGCTAAAATCTTCAAGATCAGTTTTTTTGATGATCCCTTTTTTGGTACACAAAACGATATAATGACTCTTTACAAAGTCTTCATCCTGAAAATTTTTCACATCGATAATTGCCCTTACTTTATCATCCTGCGGAATTTGTATCATGTTCTGTAATGCACGCCCCTTGCTGGTTTTATCACCTTCGGGAATCTCGTACACCTTCAACCAGAAGCATCTTCCTTTTTCAGTAAAGAATAAAAGGGTATGATGAGTGGATGCAACAAACAAGTGTTCAATATAATCTTCCTGCCTTGTGCTGCTGCCTTTGGCTCCACGGCCACCACGGCGTTGCTGCCTGTATTCCGCACTTGAAGTGCGTTTAATGTAACCCAGATGCGAAATAGTAACCACCACATCTTCCTCTTCAATCAGGTCAAGCATATTTATTTCATCGCCTACATAAACAATCTCTGATTTACGGGCATCACCAAATTTGGCTTTCACTTCTGCCAGTTCAGTCTTGATAATATCATACCGCATACCCTCGTTACCAAGTATTTCTACCAGGTGATCAATCAACTTCATAATTTCTGCATGTTCATCTCTTATATTATCAATCTCCATCCCGGTAAGCCTTTGCAGCCTTAATTCAAGCACAGCTTTTGCCTGGATCTCTGTCATTCCAAAATTGCTAATCAACCCTTCCTGCGCAATAACCGGAGTGGATGATTCCCTGATCAGTTTGATAACTGCATCAAGATTGTCAAGCGCAATAATGTAACCTTCTAAAATATGAGCTCTTTCTCTTGCCTTACGAAGTTCATAAGTGGTTCTTCTAACAACCACTTCATGGCGGAACAGCACAAATTCACTGATAAGATCTTTCAGATTAAGCAGCCTTGGCCTGCCTCTTACCAAAGCAACATTATTTATACCGTAAGATGTTTGCAATTCTGTTTGCTTGTACAACTGGTTTATCACCACCTGTGCAACAGCATCTTTCTTAAGGTCCACCACTACCCTGGTACCTTCCTTATTGTTACTTTCGTTATTTACGTCAGAAATACCGTCGATCAGTTTATCATTGATAAGTTCTCCGATCCTTGCAGTTAATGCATCCCTGTTTACCTGGTAAGGCACTTCATGAATGATCAGTTTTTCCCTTCCTGTTTTGGTAGTTTCGATATTTACTTTACCCCGTAAAACAACCCTGCCTCTTCCTGTATGAAATCCCTGTTTGATTCCCTCAAAGCCATAAATAACGCCACCTGTCGGGAAATCCGGCGCCTTAACGTGAGCTATCAATTCATCAATAGTAATCTCACGATTATCAATATAAGCAACACAGGCGTCTATTACCTCATTAAGATTGTGAGGCATCATGTTGGTGGCCATACCCACCGCTATACCGCTTGCGCCATTCAGCAGCAATTGTGGTATTCTCGTAGGAAGTACGGTAGGCTCCTGCAAAGAGTCATCAAAATTTGGTTGAAAATCTACTGTTTCTTTTTGGATATCTTCCATCATTGCCTCAGCAAATTTCTCCATACGCACCTCCGTATAACGCATGGCAGCCGGCGGATCTCCATCCTGGCTACCAAAATTACCCTGCCCATCTATCATGGTGTAACGCATGCTCCACTCCTGGGCCATACGCACCATGGTATCGTAAATAGAAGCATCGCCATGCGGATGAAATTTACCCATTACCTCGCCAACAATACGGGCACTTTTTTTATAAGGCCTGTTACTGTAGTTGCTCAATTCATTCATACCGAACAAAACCCTGCGGTGAACAGGTTTAAGCCCATCTCTCACATCTGGCAGGGCACGTCCAACTATTACGCTCATAGAATAATCTATGTAGCTGGTTTTCATCTGCTCCTCAATATTTACAGAGATAATTCTACCCCTGTTACTGGCTGCACCACCATCGTTTGGAGGCAGCATACCATCATTTAATTCTTCGTTATTTTCCATAATATAATTAAGTGTGCGAATGTACCGATTTTAACCCGTTTAAAATGAGCGCAGGCAGGCTGTTCAGGCCTTTTTTTACACATTTTTTCTACGAATGTTAACAACAATTTTAATTGCTAAAAAAGAATATTTATTAAGGCAATTTAAGGAAGATGATTGGCAATTAGCCGTGCTATAAAGTATGCGTTGTAATCAAATTGCTTAGTTTTGAATAACAGGGATCACAAAACACAACTTTGTATTTTACAACTGCCGTTACCGGCGATTTAAACCAACATTTTGAAGACCATTTTACTTTTTGGCGCAGGCAAGTCTGCCACAGTTCTTATCGATTATTTGGTTGCAGTTGCTGCCGAAAATAAGTGGAAATTTATTGTTGCTGATGTGAATAAAGAACAAGTGATTTTAAAGACGAAGAATGCGCCTTTTACCGAGGCAGTTGGGTTAGATATTAACGACGATGTTGCAAGAAGCCGGCTTATTGAAAGAGCACATGTCGTTATTTCGATGATGCCGGCCAGTTTGCATTTTCTGATTGCAAAAGATTGTGTGGAAGCCAGGAAACACCTGCTGACAGCATCTTACCTGGATGACAATATGAAAAGTTTGAGAGATGAAATCAACCATAGAAAATTACTTTTTTTGTGTGAGATGGGGCTTGATCCCGGCATCGATCACATGAGCGCCATGAAACTGATTGATGAAATTAAAGATGCAGGAGGAAACATTACCTCTTTCAGAAGTCATTGTGGAGGCCTGGTGGCACCCGAAAGTGACGACAATCCCTGGCATTATAAAATAAGCTGGAACCCAAGAAATGTGGTATTAGCAGGCAGGTCAGGGGCTGATTACAAAGAGGATAACCGGGTGATCCATAAAAAATATGAAGAAATTTTCAATAATTGTAAAGAGGTAGAAATCCAAAATATTGGCAAACTGGCGTTTTATCCAAACCGGGACAGCCTTAGTTATATACCGGTTTACAAACTCGGGCAGGCGTCAACTTTTATCAGAACAACACTTCGCCACCCTGCCTACTGTAAGGGCTGGAATTCAATTGTAGCTGCTGCCCTCTGCGATGATATAACAGCTTTAAATAATGCTCCCCTTACTGTTAAAGAATGGGCCGCACCCGCTACGGCATTGGCAAATAAAGAGAATAAAAATCTATTTGAATTTATAGGCTTTTACGAGGATTCACCACTACCTAATGAGGCAAAAACAAATGCAGATGTATTGCAGTATTTACTGGAAACAAAGCTTGCTATGAAGCCAACCGACCGGGATATGATAGTAATGCTGCATGAAATTGCCTACGAAATTGATGGCAGAAAGTTAACGACAGAAAGCAGCCTGGTAGTAAAAGGAGACGATAAACTTCGTACAGCTATGGCAAAAACCGTTGGGCTGCCATTAGGAATTGCCGCTAAACTACTGCTGGAGGGAACCCTAGCCAGGCGGGGATTGCATATACCCGTGATTAAAGAAATTTATTTACCTGTTTTGGCTGAATTAGAAAAGATGAATATTTCCTTCAATGAAGTTATAACTGAAAGTTCACAGTCCTAAAACCTTGGGCAGCCATATTGGGCTTTTCCGTGAATACTATTGTCCTGGCGGGGTGCCAGGCGAAAGGTCGCAGAAACCGCAGTTATATAGTAAAAATCTTTTACTCCAGGATTACCTCTTTTTATGCCGGTAGGGAAATTATAATTTTGTCCCGGCTTTACCTCATGCCCTCTGTAGGACATTGCGACAGCCTGTGTACCTTTATTGGCCAGCAGCAAAAGTCTGTCAGGGTAAGTGGTACTTACATCATCCAGGTAATCTGTAAATAGATACCTTAAACCAACTTCAAATCTCAGCCTTATATCTTCACTTAGCGCCAGTTTAATTCCAGCCCCAAACGGCAACGAAATTTGTTTGTTACTATAAACTGTTCTGTTAAGGTAAAAGCCCTGGCCTTCTGTGCTTAGAGGCCTCAAATAAACCCTCTTACCTGCAGAATCCAGCGCTGAAGGATTGAAATAAAAAGCCGCTACAGATGCAAATAAAAAAGGCGTAAAGTCTCTTTCGTAAAGGCTGAAAATATCATACTCCAAACCTAATTGTGCCTCGTATATTGGTGAAGAAAAACTAAGGTTTCTGGATTTATTGGTAAGACTTTTTGCATCATCAGCACTTACTTTAGCAAAGGTCGCCAATCCCCTTATAGAAAATTTATCGCTTAATTCATACAAGCCGCCAAAACCCACTGCAGCATGAGACTGACTAAAAGTAAAACGTTTTTCTTGTAAATCACCCTGGTAATTGCTTACTCCTGCCAACACAGCTAAATGGAGTTTTTGAGCGTTCACAAAAATAAATAGGGTGGAAAGGGTTACAAGTAAACTAAACTTCTTCATAGTATTGTTTGAGCTGCTTTAACAATTAACATGCCGTGGAAACCTGATCTAAAAAGAACAACACCTAATTATATGATAAAAATAAGGGTTTCCAGCTTCAATGCTAATTACAGTTAGTAAAACGGTTTTGTAGTTATTTTATTATGGCGTTCAACAACATCCTCATTATTAAATTGCTTATGACTTGTTATTCTCATTTATTTTAAGAAACAAAAATATTTAAACCGCTGAAAACAAGTAAAATAGGTAATTCAGTAAATTACCAATTAAAAAAGAAAACCTAATTTATTTCAAAGTTTTTTTGAAATGCTTCCATCTGCATAGCATTTTTAACATCACTATCGCCTATCCTTTCTCTTCGCAAACTACTAAGGTAACCTCCACACCCCAGCAGGGCACCAAAGTCATTTGCTAAGCTTCTGATATAGGTACCGGTGGAGCAAACAACTCTGAAAGTTACAACAGGCATCTCAACTTTGGTTATTTCAAAGCTACTGATCGTAACTGTTCTGGCTTCTAATTTAACGGTATCCCCTCTTCTTGCCAGCTCATATAATGCCACTCCATCCTTTTTTATGGCTGAATAAATTGGTGGAAGTTGCTGTATAACTCCGGTAAATATCCTGGTTGCCGCCAATATTTGATCGTTTGTGACAAGATTATAATCTTTAAATTGCTCCGGGTTACTTTCCAAATCATAGGTTGGCGTTACTGCTCCCAACGTTATGGTGCCTGTATATTCTTTTTCAGCAGCCATAAATTCATTTATCTTTTTGGTGAATTTGCCTGTACAAACAATTAAAAGCCCTGTAGCCAAAGGATCCAGGGTTCCTGCATGTCCAATCTTTTTTATCTGCAAAATATTTTTCAGCTTCCTTATTACATCAAATGAGGTCCAGTGTAATGGTTTGTCAATGAGGATTACTTTTCCTTCAATGTATGGAAGTTGCAAAGCAGTATCAACAGGCTTACGCTCCTGTTTTACCTGCGGCTGAACAAACCCATCATTCTCCCCAGCCAATTTCTCTGCATTTCTGTGCCGGTAAGTAATTTTTTTTGCCATGTAAAAATTTGAGCAAAACTATTGCTTCATTATCAATTAATTTGCGCCACTTTGCGACATGTAATAAGTGCGCTGTCAATCAAACAAATGGCGCACACCCGGCATGAAAAATTTCATTTATGGAAACTTTTCATGTTATCATCATAGCTGCACTGCTCATATGCTTAACGCTGATAAATACAAACATACCGAAGACCTTCAACTGCTGCAATATTTTTACAACGATAAAAATAATGAGTGGCTCGGCATATTATTGCAACGATACACATTGCTGTTGCTGGGTGTTTGTATGAAATATCTTAAAAACGAAGAAGAGGCGAAGGACTGTGTGCAACAGGTTTTTTTAAAAGCAATCACCGAACTTCATAAGTACAAAGTAGATTATTTTAAAAGCTGGATCTACATGGTGGCAAAAAATCACTGCCTTATGAAACTTCGGGACAAAGGCAAAATTCCAGTTGAGATAAATGAACAATTGCTAACTACAGCAGATGACAGCACAGATGTAAAAAAACATCATCAAAATGAAATACTGCTGTCTAATATGGAGGCAGCATTGGGCCATTTAAACAGGGAACAACAACAATGTGTAACTTTGTTTTACCTGGAAAAGAAAAGTTATCAGCAGATAACAGACTCAACAGGCTACAGTTTGTTACAGGTAAAAAGTTTTATACAAAATGGGAAACGAAATTTAAAAATTATGCTCGAAAGGCTTCAGCAAAATGAACAATGATTTAAAGAACATATTAGCCGCCAGCAATAAAGATATTGACAACCAGGAATTATTGAGTTACCTGAGTAAACATCTTTCACAGGCTGAAAATCATGAAGTTGAAAAAACTATGGCTGAAGATGATTTTATGAATGATGCTGTTGAAGGTCTGCAGCAGATCAGTAATAAAAATGAAATTCCTTACCACCTTGAAAAATTAAATGAAGGGCTCCTGCAACAACTTGCCAAAAAGAAAGAAAGAAAAAAGCGCCGCTGGAAAGACAATCCCCAGATTTATGTAGTTATTGTAATCATTCTTCTGCTACTCATGCTTTGTTTTGTTGCAATCAGAAAATACGGCAATTCAGCCACAGGCCAACATCCCGCCAAACCGGCGCCGGATAAGATAATAGCCGAAAAATCCAGGTAAAACACTTTTTTAAAGCTCCCCTTTCCACCGGACGGTGATAACCTGCAATTATCTTTCCGTCAATTTTTTTATTGTAACAGCAACAAACAATTAACTTTAGCGCAAATATTTTGTATGGAAAGTTATGAAACAGTTGTGGCTGCCTTACAAGGTTTAAAAGCCAAAGGTTATAACCTTGATTTCAATCTTGCTTTTGATCAGTTAAAATGTGCTGAACACAATATCTGCCTGCTTCCGGAAGAATTTGAGATTACAGAATTTTATCGTTTTGAGGGTGAGACAAATCCATCTGATGAAGATGTGGTTTATGCTGTCGAATCAAAAGACGGAAAAATAAAAGGCACTTTTACCAGCGCCTATGGCCTGTATGCCGAAAGCCTAAGCAACGACATGATTCAAAAGTTATCATTTCATGCCTGATTTTAATTATCCAAAAATTCAATTACTATGACCTCATTTATCGGTAGAAGAAAATTCCTGAAACTCTCCTCATTAACAGCGCCGCTAATAGCTTGCAGGCCATCTGAAAAAATCCATGCGGCTGTATTAAATAACCCGGTAATGATTTCTACCTGGGATGAAGGTAAAAATGTAAACAATGCCGCCTGGAGCATTTTATCAGGCAATGGCCGGAGCCTGGATGCAATTGAAACCGGCGCTAAATATATTGAAGATAAAATTTCCTGCTGTGTTGGGCTTGGCGCCTACCCGGACAGGGACGGAATTGTTACGCTGGATGCCTGTGTGATGGATGAACATTCAAATTGTGGTTCTGTTGCCGGAATTGAGCAAATAAAATATCCTTTATCTGTTGCAAGAAAAGTAATGGAAACCACTCCGCATGTGCAGTTGGTAGGTAACGGCGCTCAGCAGTTTGCACTTGAAAACGGGTTTACAAAAGAACCGGCGGTTTTATCTGAAGATGCTAAAAAAGCTTATGCAGACTGGTTGAAAAAAAGTGAATACAAGCCTCTGATCAACATTGAAAATAAGAAACAAAATGGCCCTTTTGCGCCGGCATTTTTTGAAAACGGAGCCCCTAACCACGACACTATGGGAATGCTTGCCATGGATGCAAAGGGCAATCTTTCCGGCGGAGTAACAACCAGCGGCATGGCTTTTAAAATTCATGGCAGGGTTGGTGATTCTGCGGCAATTGGCGCCGGGCTGTTTGTTGATAATGAAGTAGGCGCTGCCACTTCCAGCGGCGTGGGTGAAGAAGTTGTTCGTATTTGCGGAACTCATTTAGTGGTGGAATTTATGCGGAACGGGCTCAGTCCGGAAATGGCCTGTAAAAAAGCGGTGGAAAGAATTGTAAACCGTGACAGGAAAAAAGCTGCCGGCATACAGGTAGGTTTTGTCGCCGTGAATAAAAAAGGGCAGTACGGAGCTTATTCTATTCAAAAAGGCTTTGCTTTTGCTGTAAAAAGCAACAAAGAAGACACCATTTATCAATCTAAATTCCTGTTGTAATAGCCGGTTGATAACCAGCATTATTCATTGGATGCAGTATAAATTTGTGGCAGCAATTATTGAAAACCCGTTAACTACCTCCCCTCTTAAACAGCTGAAATAACTAAGCAAATGTCCTGGTAAAATGCTCAAAAGCGTTAACAGTAAAGAGTTAACCCTTTCTTAATAATGCCGTGACTGGGTAGTAAAAATTCGATTTTGTAAGTATCTTGCCCGACTAAAATTCAATTATGGCCAAACTCTCCTCTACTTTAAATATTGTTTTACTTTTTGCGGTTGCGGTGCTTTATTACCTGCATTTTTCGGGTAAAAAAAAGGAGGAAGCAGCACAAAAAAAGCCTGCAGCACAGGCGCTCCCGGTCACAAATGCTGCTTCTTTTCCAACAACAGCCTATGTTGATTTTGATTCCATTAACACCAATGTGGCGTTCATCAAACAAAATAAAAAAGAGCTCGAGGAGGAACAAACTCAAATAATTACTGAATATAAAAATGCCTGCCGGCAGCAGGAAATTGAAAAAGCAAATTTTATAAAAAGAGGCAGCAGTATCACCCAAAAGGAAGCGGAGGAATTTCAAAACAAATGGCTTGGCACACAGCAGGAAATTGAAGGCGCCAAACAATCAAAAGGTCAGCAACTTGCAGATAAAGGATCTAAATTGATGGATAAAATCCAATCGACCATTAAGGACTTTTTGAAAGATTACAATAAAGATAAAAACTACACTTACATTTTTGCAACCGGCGCCGGGTACGATTATTTGTTTTACAAAGACTCAAGCCAAAACATAACCCCGGAAATAATTACCGGCCTCAATGAGAAAATGACACTTAAAGAAAAGAAGTAGCTGTTTCAAGCATTCATCCGGGCCCCAAAAAGCCGATAGTCTGTAATACCAATCAATTTATTTATCTTGAACCCATATAAATAAAACGGCTTTTTATGACTGAATCTGGCTCTGCTGCTCCATCTTTTAAACCAACCCTCGGGCTTTTTGATGCTACTATGATTGTGGCCGGCTCAATGATTGGCTCTGGAATTTTTATTGTAAGCGCCGATATGCTGAAGGAACTCGGCAGTGCCGGCTGGCTGATAGCAGCATGGCTTATCACCGGTTTTATGACACTTACTGCAGCCTTAAGTTATGGCGAATTGAGTGCCATGTACCCCAAAGCCGGTGGGCAGTATGTTTATTTAAAAGAGGCCTATAATCCCCTGGTTGGTTTCTTGTATGGCTGGAGTTTTTTTGCCGTAATTCAAACCGGTACTATTGCTGCGGTGGGAGTTGGTTTCGCCAAATTTGCAGGTTATTTTATCCCTGCACTGGCCTGGGAAGATGTAAACACAATCAATGTTGCAGGTCTTACAATTCACTATGCACAAATAGTTGCTATTGTGCTCATCTGCTTTTTAACGTTCATTAATACCAAAGGAATTGAGGCTGGCAAAATCATTCAAACCATTTTCACCTCAACAAAACTCATCTCTCTTTTTGGATTGATCGTTGCAGGGTTTATTGCCTTTAAATGGGATGTTTGGAAAGCTAACTGGCAAAATGCCTGGACGGTACAGCACCTCACCAGGCTGAATGGAACTATCAATTTTGAACCGCTGGCTACAGGGGCCGCATTGGGTGCAATGGCAAGTGCTATGGTAGGCAGTATTTTCAGCAGCGATGCCTGGAACAACGTAACATTTATTGCCGGCGAAATTAAAAATCCCAAAAGAAATATCGGCCTTAGTTTGTTTTTAGGCACCCTGATCGTAACACTGATCTACGTACTTACAAACGTAGTTTACCTGGCTACGGTACCCTTGCATGAACTTGCTTTTGCAAAAGATAACCGGGTAGCATTAAGCGCCTCCGAAGCTATTTTTGGCAGCAGCGGCACTATCATTATTGCAGTAATGATCATGATTTCCACCTTTGGTTGCAACAACGGATTAATACTGGCGGGAGCCAGGGTTTATTACACCATGGCAAACGATCAGCTGTTTTTTAAACAGGCTGGCCGCCTCAATAAATCAAGCGTGCCTGAATGGGCACTATGGATACAATGTGCCATGGCTTGCGCACTTTGCCTCAGCGGCCGTTATGGCGACCTGCTGGATATGGTAAGTTTTGTAGTGGTGCTTTTTTATATTCTCACCATTGCCGGTATATTTATTTTACGAAAAAAATATCCCAATGCAGACAGGCCTTATAAGGCATTTGGTTATCCTGTACTTCCGATGATTTACATCTTACTCGCCCTTGCTTTTTGTATTTTGTTGATTGTATACAAACCGGAATTTGTAAAATGGGGTCTCGGCATCACACTGTTAGGAATACCGTTGTATTACCTGGCAGTTAACAACAAATCCCGTTGATTAACTATTTTTGTGACCCTGGCGGATGAGCTTTGTTGACCTTCAGTGGCGCCTGTCCCGATTTTTTTCGGGAATGCTCCGTTCAACTATTGGTCTTTGGTCATCTTTTATCAACATTATCTTAAACAGCTTAACCACAAACCCTCGCTATAAAGGCTAACACAGTGGGTTTGCAAATAATATTTTTTTAATGACAAGTCAGTTTTGTAATACAATTTTCAATACATCTATTCACAATTATCATCTTACTGACGATGTAGAT
Organism: Ferruginibacter sp.; assembly: GCA_965247025.1. GTDB lineage: Bacteria > Bacteroidota > Bacteroidia > Chitinophagales > Chitinophagaceae > Ferruginibacter. The sequence goes on from OZ252000.1 coordinate 1,455,927, forward strand.
GCACTTATGATCAACCCATATCAAACAGCATATTTTGAGCATTTACTTTATCACAAAAACTGGATAGACACTGTGCAGTGGCACCTTGAAGACATTGTCCGCAATCCTGGCATTGATCCCAGCGAAGGCATTGCCATCAAAAGAAGAATTGACAGCAGCAACCAGGAACGCACAGATATGGTGGAATATATTGATGCCTATTTTTTGGATAAATACAAATCAATTCAAACAGAAGATAAAGCCACCATTAACACAGAAAGCCCTGCCTGGGCCATTGACAGGCTTTCAATTTTGGCACTTAAAATTTACCACATGCAGGCTGAGGTAAACCGGCCAGATGCAACACCTGCACACATAAAAAGCTGCAGTAATAAACTCGCCATTTTGCTGGACCAGCAAAAAGATTTGTCCCAATCCATCGACGAATTAATTGAGGACATCGCCGCAGGTAAAAAAATAATGAAGGTGTACAAACAAATGAAAATGTACAACGATCCTTCGTTGAATCCAGTTTTGTATCAACCTTCAACAAAATAATTGGCAGTAGTAAAGCATATAGCAGTCATCCGTTTTTCAGCCATGGGAGATGTGGCTATGACCGTACCAGTAATCAAAAACTTTTTACAACAGCATCCCGATGCAGAAATAACAATGGTATCCAGCGCATTTTTGCAGCCATTGTTTACCGGGATGGAAAGATGCCATTTTCATCCTGCTTTTCTAAAAGGCGGGCATACGGGTGTAAAAGGAATGTATAAACTCTACAGAGAGCTAAAAGCATTAAGGAAATTTGATGCGGTGGCTGATCTGCACGGCGTTTTAAGGAGCATGATTCTTTCCTCTTTTTTCAAATTAAGCGGTTATAAAACTGCCACCATTGATAAAGGCCGGCCGGGCAAAAAGCTTCTTACTCAAAAAGAAAATAAGGTAATGAAGCAATTGCCAACTTCTTTTGAAAGATATGCCAGTGTGTTTAAGCAGCTGGGGTTCAACTGCATTTTGAAACACGAGTCCCCTGTTTATGCAAAGCAACCGATTCCTCAGGCAGCCGCCGATTTTTTCACTTCAGGTTCACCTGTTATCGGCATAGCGCCATTTGCATTTCATCAAGAAAAAATGTATCCGCTTGAAAAAATGAAAGTTGTCGTTAAAACTTTATGCCAGCACTATACCATCCTGCTCTTTGGCGGTGGCCCACAGGAAGCAGTAATTTTGCAGGCCTGGCAGGATGAGTTTCAGGGAAAAGTTTTCAATGCAGCAGGTAAATTCACTTTTGCAGAGGAGCTTGCGGTTATTAGCAATTGCCAAAAAATGATCAGCATGGATTCTGCAAACATGCACCTGGCCTCGCTTTACGGCGTGCCGGTTATCAGTATCTGGGGTGCTACTCATCCCTTTGCCGGCTTTTATGGCTGGGGGCAAGCTTTGGAAAATATTGTTAGCCTGGAGCTGTTTTGCCGCCCGTGTTCAGTATTTGGGAACAAACCCTGCTGGCGTGGCGACCATGCCTGCATGAAAGGAATTGAGGAGTCAACAGTGATTGAAAAGGTTTTAGGCTAATATTGCTGCTGTCCAATATTACTTGCTCATGGTTCTTTATTATCTTCTTTTATTAGCTAATTTCGGCCTTCAATAATTTACACCTGTGCAAAAAATATCTCTTGCCATACATGGCGGTGCTGGAACAATATTAAAACGGGACATGACGCCCGGTCTTGAAAAAGCCTACCTGGATGGACTAGAATCAGCGCTGGCCGCCGGTTACCAAATACTGGAAAAGCGTGGTGCAGCAGTTGAGGCTGTTGAGGCTGCTGTGGCGGTGCTGGAAGACAATATACTTTTTAATGCTGGCCGTGGCGCTGTGTTTACCAACCAGAAAAAACACGAAATGGATGCTTCCATAATGAACGGAAAAGATTTGTCTGCAGGCGCTGTGGCTGCAATATCCCAAATAAGAAACCCGGTAAAACTGGCAGCCCAAATTATGCGGAACAGCAATCATATTTTCCTTTGCGGAAAAGGTGCTGTTGATTTTGCCATGCAGCAAGGTTTTACAACCGAGCCTGATGAATTCTTTTTTTCACAATTCCGGTATGATCAATGGAAGCAGGTTTGCGACAGCGATGAGTTTGCATTGGATCACAACATAAAAAAAGACGGCGAGCCTTTTAAAGATAAAAAATTTGGTACAGTTGGCGCCACTGCCTGTGACGCAGAAGGCAATATTGCTGCAGCAACAAGCACCGGCGGTATGACAAACAAAAAATTTGGGCGGGTTGGTGATAGTCCATTGATTGGTGCCGGCACTTATGCAAACAACAAGACCTGCGCCATCAGCTGCACGGGCCACGGAGAAATTTTTATGCAGGCAGTTGCAGCTTACGATGTAAGTTGTTTAATGGAATACAAGGGGCTGAGTTTAGAAGCAGCCATGCAGGAAGTTGTTTACAATAAACTGGTTGTAATGCAGGGAGAAGGTGGTATGGTAGGCGTGGATGCTGCTGGCAATATTGCCTTACTGTTCAACAGCGCCGGAATGTACCGGGGCGCCAAAAGCAGTGATGGCACACAATTCGTTGCTATTTACGGAGATGAGGAGTAAGTTTACCGCCGGGTAATTTGCACCTATGTTTTGCTAATTGTCTTTATTTAAGAATATTTTTGCAGGTATGAAGAAATATGCAGTTATAGTTGCCGGTGGCAATGGCTCAAGAATGAATGCGCTGTTACCGAAGCAATTTCTTTTACTTAATGGAAAGCCGATCTTGTACTATGCCCTGAATACATTTTTGCAATCTTATCCTGATATGCAAATTATCCTGGTTTTGCCGGAAGAATTTATTGCTGCCGGGCAGGAAATTATTGATGCCTTTTTTGATTACAGCCGTATACAAATTACAGCCGGTGGCAGAACACGGTTTCACTCTGTGCAAAATGGTTTGCAATTAATTAAAGAAGAAAGTATCGTTTTTGTGCATGATGGCGTTCGATGCTTGCTGACTACAGCATTGATCAGCCGCTGTTACGAGGGTGCAATTGAAAATGGTGCAGCCATTCCTGTAATAAGCCCTAAAGATAGCATCCGGATATTAAATGCAGAAGGTAATGAAGCAATCAGCAGGGACATGATAAAGCTTGTGCAAACACCGCAAACATTTCACAGCAAAATTTTGCTGCCAGCTTACAATATAGATTTTAAAGACAAGTTTACTGATGAAGCTTCTGTGGTGGAGGCGTTTGGCATTAAAGTTCACCTGATGGAAGGTGAAGAAAATAATATAAAAATTACCACACCAACGGATCTGTTACTGGCAGAGCAATTGCTGATTTCTGCTGTCTAGTCTCATCATTTCTGCAACTCAAAAACAACTGTTTTATAACTGCCCAGCATAAAATCTTCGAGTTTGCCGGTAGTGCTGTTAAGCACATCTAAATATTTGGTAAACCCATTCGTCCGCTCGCCGAATCGCTCAATACTAATTTTCTTTTCTGTTTTGGCGGTGTTCATCACAACCATTACAGTTTGTTTAGCATCGTACCTAAAGTACACGTACACGCCATCTTCCGGAACAAATTGCATCATCTTGCCGGTTGTTAATGCAGTTGATTTTTTTCTAAAATTTGCCAGTACCGCAATGTGATTCCAAATAGCATTATCTTTTTCATTGCGGCCAGCAGCAGTAAATTTATTCTGCTGATCCCCTTCCCAGCCACCAGGAAAGTCTAATCTCACATAGCCGTCACTGGGGCTGGTGGTGCCAGTAGTTGCAAGTTCAGAACTATAGTAAAGCTGTGGAATACCCCGGCAGGTAAACATCCAGCTAAGGGCTGATTTATACTTGTCAACATCTTCACCCACGACTGAGTAAAAACGGGCCATATCATGATTATCAAGGAACAAAACATTTCTTGTCGGATCTTTATACAAGTAATCCTGGGCAAGTGTGGTGTATAAATTATTTACGCCATCAGTCCAGCCAAAATCTTTTGTCATCGCATCCTGTATGCCCCACAAAGTTTGAAAATCCGTAACTCCCTGCAAATTGCTTTTCAATGGAATATTTAAATTATTCCGGGTAAAATACACCTGGTTTGGAACACCATGATACCAGGTTTCACCAAACAAGGTGATGGCCGGGTATTCATCCATAATGGCTTTATTACAACGGTTCATAAAAGGCAAATCGTTGTATGCATAAGTATCTATTCTCCAGCCATCAATTCCAAATTCTTCCACAGTCCAAAGGGCATATTGAATCAGGTAATTTGCAACAAAAGGATTGTCCTGGTTCAAGTCAGGCATTTGCGGTGTAAACCAACCGTTCACTAATTTCTTTCTGTCATCGCTGCTGGCATACGGATCAAAAGCCACCTGGTCTTTATAAGTAGTATTGGTATAGGCATGCCATACATGCACCCAGTCCTGCATTGGCTTATCTAAAATGGTGATATGATTTTCATCCACATGATTATACACCACATCCTGTATTATTTTCATTCCCTTTTTGTGGGTTGCTTCAATCAGCTCTCTATAAGCCTTTTCACCTCCAAGCCTCCGGTCAATTTTGTAGTGATCGGTAAATGCATAGCCATGTTCAGTTCTTTCCGGGCGGTCATTTTCTAAAACAGGCGTAAGCCAAAGTGCAGTTACACCAAGGCTTTGCAAATAATCCAGGTGATTTTCAATACCTTTTAGATCGCCCCCGTGTCTGTTAAAAACCGTGTCCCTGTTAAGCGACTGGTCCCTCATACCAGCAACTCTGTCATTAGATGGGTCTCCGTTGCTGAACCGATCTGGCATAATCAGGTAAATAAAATCTTTGGCAGTTACGCCTTGTGCAAACTGCTGGCCATTGCCTTTTCGGCGGCTCTTTATTTCGAAGGGAATTTTATAATTACCCCCAGGCACAATGGTGGCAATATTTATGAACGCTGTGCCGGGCTTAACAGTTGGAGCAAGAAAAATATCTACAAAGAGATAGCGCTTGTTTGCTACCCTGTTTATTTTTTCTACTTTGACGCCGGGGTAATTAATTGTAAGAGAAAATTTATCGGGAAAGATGAAACCACTATCTGCATGAAGCATTAATTGCAGCTTATTCCATTTCATTCCAGCCCACCAGTTGGTGGGGTAACAATTAGCTTTGGGTTGAGCGAAAGCTCCACAAAACAAAGACAAGAACAATAATGAAAGAGTGACTTTTTTCATCCCTGTATTTTTAATCATCCTTCTCCTTTACAAAAAAATAGCAGATCAATGCTGCAACTATCATTAAAACACCACCTATTTGAACTGCGAGCAACCTGTCATTGTTTAAAACATTTTTCATTATCCACCCAAAGCCAAGTGATGCAATGATTTCCGGCAGCACAATAAAAAAGTTAAAAATGCCCATGTACACTCCAATTTTGCCCGCCGGCAACACGCCCCCCAACATGGCATATGGCATTGATAAGATGCTTGACCAGGCAATGCCAACACCCGTCATACAGGCAAAGAGCATATACTTATTTTGCACAAAAGCCACGCTTATAAGGCCCATCGCTCCGCAAAGCAGGCAAAGAGAATGCGTTAATTTACGGCCAAGTTTACCTGCAATGGAAGGAAGAATAAAAGCAAAAAGAAAGGTAATAACATTATAATAAGCAAGTGTAAGGCCGCCAAAATTTGTTCCCTGTCCATACAAAGGATCAGTTACGTCAGCTGCATGAAAAATATTCACTGCAACTGCTGTATTGTAATAGAACCACATTAAAAATAATCCCGGCCATGTAAAAAATTGAACCAGCGACAGCATCTTCATCCGCTGAGGCATATTTACAATCGCCTCTGTAATCTCCTTAAAACCTCCACCAAAACCCTTGTTGGATTCCTGTACCTTTTCTCTGAAACCAATATCTTCCGGCGGGTATTCTTTAGAAGTAAAAACAGTATATAAAACTGAACTTAAAAAAAAGAAAGAGCCTATATAAAAACTACATTTTACATTGTCCGGAATAACACCGCTTGCAGCTGTTTCACTAAAATGAAAAAAATTGGTCATCATCCACGGCAGTGCCGAAGCAATACATCCTCCCAATCCAATCATTAAACTCTGCATTACAAATCCTTGCGTCATCTGTTTGTCATTCAACTTGTCTGCTACAAAAGCTCTGAAAGGCTCCATAGCAACGTTGCCAAAAACGTCCAACACCCATAACAAGCCTGCGGCCATCCATAATGCCGGGCTGTGCGGCATAAAAATTAAAGCGATAGAACTCATGATAGCACCAACCAAGAAGTATGGCCGCCTTCTTCCATACACTGGGTGCCAGGTTCTGTCACTCATATAACCTATTACAGGTTGTACAAGTAAACCGGTTAGTGGAGCCGCTAAAAAAAGAAAAGGTATATCGTCTGGCTTTGCATGAAGATGTTCATAGATAGGTCCCATATTTGCCCGCTGCAAATCCCATCCGAACTGGATGCCAAAAAAGCCAACACTCATGTTTATGATCTGACACAGACTTAGGGTTGGTTTAGCTGAAGCAGGCGATAATGACATAGCAATCGTATAGAATTAATAAGAATTTTTGGTCAAAAGCAACCCACCGTTTTTACTATATCAACTTTAAATGCTAAACCCATCCGGCAGAACTGCATTTTTCTTGATAACAACAATGCCGTCTTTTACTGCATATAATGGATGATCTGTTGCGGATAAATGAGAACCGCCATTAATCCGCACATCGTTACCAATCCTGCAGTTTTTATCAACAATAACATTTCTGAAATAACACCTGTCGCCAATGCCAATTTTAGGTATTCCTTTTACAACACTACTTTCAATTTCACTGATTGTTTCGTAATAATCATTACCCATAATATAACAGCTAACAATTGTTGAACCGTGGCCAATTCTGCTGCGAATGCCTATCACGCTGTTTTCTATCCTGCTGGCAGAAATAATTGAGCCGTCCGCAACAATTGTTCTTTCCAGTGTAGTGCCACTAATCTTTGCAGGGGGTAGCATTCTTGCCCTTGTGTAAACCACCTGCTGGTTATCGAATAAATTGAAAGGTGGCAGCTCGTCCGTCAATGCAAGATTGGCTTCAAAAAAGGAATAAATATTTCCAATATCCGTCCAGTATCCATCGTACTGGTAACTGATCACTTTATACTTTTCAATAGAAGTAGGTATAATTTCCTTTCCAAAATCTGTAGCATCTTTTTTCTCTTCTTCCAGCAGGTTGAATAACAGCTTGCGGTTAAAAATATAGATGCCCATAGAGGCCAGGTAATTTCTTCCTTTTGATTTCATTTCATCGCCTGTATCACTTGTCCATTCTGGTAAAAGAGAACGGTCAGGCTTCTCAATAAACGATGTGATCAGGTTCTCATCGTTTGTTTTTAATATCCCGAATTCCGGTGCTTCCCGGTCGCCCACTGGGATGGTAGCAATGGAGATATCAGCGCCTTTTTCCCTATGTGCATCAATCATCGCAACAAAATCCATCTGGTACAATTGGTCTCCGCTTAAAATGAGAACATACTCAAACTCATAGCCAATAATATGACGAAGCGATTGGCGAACTGCATCTGCAGTACCCTGGAACCAGCCTGAATTATCGGGCGTTTGCTCTGCAGCAACAATATCAACAAAACCCTTACTGAACATGCTGAACTGGTAAGTATTTTTGATGTGTTTATTTAAAGAGGCGGAATTAAACTGGGTAAGTACCAGTATCCTGTTGATTGTGCTGTTAATACAGTTTGAAATAGGAATATCCACTAAACGGTATTTGCCGGCAATTGGAACTGCAGGTTTACTGCGGCTTGCTGTTAATGGGTATAACCTGCTTCCTGCACCGCCGCCCAATACAATTGCTATAACTGATTTGCTGTCCATAAAATAATATGATTTTTTGAAGTGTAAATATTGATTGAAAATGTTGGCAAGTTGAATTTCAAATGTAATGCATAAATTATTTCAAACTCAAATACAAATTTATATATTGCTGGGCGCTGTTTTCCCAGCTGTTATCAAGCTTCATTATTTTCTCTCTTACGCTTTCCATACGCTTGGGAGTTGCATATAATTCCAGCGCCCTGTGTACGCTATAAGTTATATCCCACACTTTGGCATCATTAAAAAGAATACCATACCCGCCTGGCTCCCCAATATCTTTAACTGTATCTCTGAGGCCACCGGTATTTCTAACAATAGGAATGGTGCCATAGCGCATAGAATACATTTGGTTTAAGCCGCAAGGTTCTACCCTGCTCGGCATCAGTAAAAAATCAGCACCGGCATACATTTGGTGACTAAGCTTTTCATTGTAGCCAATCCTGGCATTATAATATCCCGCCAGCGGGATATTCATATTCGATAACTCCCATTCCACATGCGGCTCACCGCTACCGAGAATAAGGAAGTTCATTTTACCCTCCATGTTATAAACAGAATCGTAGATAGCCTGCGGTAACAGATCGGCCGCTTTCTCTCCTACCAGCCTGCCAATAAAAATGAACAGGGGCTTTTCAATATCAAGGTTAAAAGATTCACAGAGAATTTTCTTATTGGCAAGTTTGCCCTGCGATGCAGTTTCAGTATTATATCTGTCATCAATATAACTGTCTGTTTCAGGGTTCCAAACAGCATCGTCTATCCCGTTCAAAATTCCGGTGCATTTGCCACGCTCAAATTCAAACAGACTTTCAAGGCCATTAGCGCTTATCCGCATTTCTTCAAGGTAACTCTGACTTACGGTAGTAACTCTTGTTGCACATTTCACAGCACAGGCAAGGGGATTGATCGTTTTGTTCCAATCCAGTTTCCCCCACTCCCAATTATTCCAGGATGGCAAATAGTTAGATTTATCCCAACCCATCCAGCCCTGGTACTGGGCGTTGTGAATGGTTAAGATAGTTGGAATACCGGCGAGATGCCGGTAGGCGTAGCACTCCTGCATCATAAATGGCACCAGCCCTGCATGGTAATCATGCACATGTACAACATCTGGTTTAGATTGCCATTTGGCTACCCAATCCACCACAGCAATCTGGAATGCAGTGAATCTTTCAGTGTCATCGCTGTAACCATAAATTGCTTCACGGTCAAGCAAACCGTTTATATCTACCAGGTATAAATCAAAACCAAGTTTGTTTGTACGCTCTTTTATTATGGTGTAATTGAACCAGGATGGACCCATACTAAAGTCACCTTTGTGCACCACTTCAAATTCATTGGTATACAAAAATTTTGTGCGGTACATAGGCATCACCAGTTTTGCAATATGGCCAAGCTGATTTTGATATTTAGGCAAAGCACCTGCAACATCCCCAAGACCGCCGGCTTTTGCTACCGGGTAGCACTCCGCAGTAACATGTAGTATTTCCATAGATTAAGCAATTGTTTTATAAAAAATGAATGTAGTAATTTTTGATTGATTCAAATAGAAATAGGATATAATTATTTGGCGCATGCAAGTACCGGTAATAAAACAACCATCTCACTTTTATAAGATCTAAGAAAGCGAAATCGTTTCATTCAATTTTATACACCGGCTTGAGCAACCAGTTGTTCTCACTATCCAATTATAAGGGCAGATTATTAATAACGGGTAATCAATAATTTTTGTGAATGCATTTTTTGATTTACTTTCATCGCCCTTTAACATTCTTAAAAAAATAGCTGATGACTGAAACAGGCAATGCACCAATAAAAACGAAATGGTCACAATTTGGCACCCTTATAACGGTGTTCTTTTTTTGGGGCTTTGTAGCAGCAAGTAATGATATATTGATCCCGGTTTTTAAAAAGGCTTTTAATCTTTCGCAAGGACAAAGTCAGTTAGTATCAGTGGCATTTTATGTGGCATACACTGTTGGATCATTGATTTATGTTGGTATTTCCAAAGCCATTGGAACCGACTTGTTAAATAAGATTGGCTATAAAAATGGTATTGCCCTCGGGCTTGTTATTTCTGCCCTTGGTACCTTGTTATTTTACCCTGCCGCCAATACAGGTTCTTTTATTTTGATGATCTCCGGGTTGTTTACCGTGGGATTGGGTTTTTCATTACAGCAAATTGCAGCAAACCCCTTGGCCATTGTAATGGGTGATCCCAAAACAGGCTCTCAAAGGCTGATAATGGCAGGTGGCGTTAACAACTTTGGAACAACCATTGGGCCCCTGCTGGTTAGCTTTGCTATCTTCGGCAGCGTGGCTTCTGCTAATCCAAATGCCAGCATTGAAAGTGTGAAAATTCCTTACCTCATTCTTGGTGTGGCATTTATACTGGTGGCTATCTTTATCAAATTTTCATCTATCCCAAACAAAATTGACCTTGACCCAAAAACAGAACAGGAACTTGAAATTGATGCCATTGGCGAATCTGTAACCGGCACAAAAGTTTCTGCTGTTAAAGTAACGGCTCAAAGAAGTTCTGCTTTTCATTACCCGCAGTTAGTGATGGGTATGATAGCAATTTTTGTATATGTTGGTGTTGAAGTTTCCACCGCCAGTAACCTTCCTGCCTATTTGGAAAAATACCTGAACGTACCAACGCAAAATGTAGCGCCATACATATCATTGTACTGGGCAAGTTTAATGATTGGCCGCTGGACGGGGGCCGTAGGCGCTTTTGATGTAAGTGCCGGTACAAAAAAAATACTAAGTTTCTTTATGCCATACCTGGCATTTGCAGTTTTCCTTTTGGTGAACAGTATTGCCAAACACGACGTCAACCAGTTTTACATATACGCCGTTGTAATAGCAGTTATGATTGTTTGCGACATCGCCAGTAAAGGAAACCCTGCAAGAATGTTATTGATCTTTTCATTAGCAGGTATCGTTGCATTACTTATTGGCATGTTTTCCTCCGGCCTTGTTAGTGCTTACGCATTCACCAGCGTTGGATTGTTTTGCAGTACACTTTGGCCGTGCATTTTTACAATTGCAGTTGCTGGTTTAGGCAAGCATACAAACCAGGCAAGCAGCCTTTTAATTATGATGATCTTCGGCGGAGGCATTATCAGCTGGCTGCAGGGTGTACTGGCTGATGTAATAGGTATTCAGATGAGCTATATAATGGGTGTGTTGTGCTTTGCCTATCTCGCCTTTTATGCCTTTAAAGCTAAATCAGTATTACAGTCGCAGGGAATTGATTTTGATAAATTGTCAAGTGGCGGATCTCACTAAGTTGTCTTTTTTCTTCTCAAATAAATAAAAACATAACGCTTTAAAAATGAGCACATATTCTTTAGGAATTGATATTGGCGGAACCACAACAAAATTTGGTATCGTAAATTCAAAAGGAGAAATTATGGCACAGGACAGAATCCCTTCTAACCAGCATGAAGTGGTTGAGGATTTTATAGATGACCTGTATGCCAAGCTGGAACCGATGATGAAGAAACTGGGCGGCACCAAAAACTTTGTTGGAATTGGTATGGGGGCTCCAAACGGAAATATTTATTCGGGAACTATTGAATATGCTCCCAATTTAAAGTGGAAGGGTATAATACCTATTGCAAGCCTGATGCAGAAGAAATTTAATCTCCCTACAAAATTAACGAACGATGCCAATGCAGCAGCTGTTGGAGAAATGATGTACGGTTGTGCCAAAGAGCTAAAACATTTTATTACCATCACGCTTGGCACTGGTGTAGGCAGCGGAATAGTAATAGACGGAAAAATAGTAGTGGGGCATGATGGATTTGCAGGAGAACTTGGTCATACAATTATAAGACCCGGTGGCAGGCTTCACAAGAGTACTGGAATGCTTGGTAGCCTGGAAGCTTACGCTTCCGCAACTGGTGTTAGAGAAACCGCTATCGAACTACTTACCCAGCATCCGGAACAAGAGAGTTTACTTAGAGACTTTACTATAAAAGAACTTACCAGTGAAACTGTGTATGATTGTGCCATGAAGGGCGATAGTATTGCCAATCATATTTTTGAATTTACCGGCCAGATATTGGGCGAATCACTTGCAAACTTTGTAATGTTTTCTTCACCGGAAGCCATTGTGTTATTTGGTGGGCTAACAAAAGCTGGCGGATTGCTTTTAAATCCCACAAGAAAACATATGGAAGCCAACCTACTTCCCATTTTTCAAAACAAAGTAAAACTTTTGTTTAGTGAATTGAAGGAAGCAGACGCAGCTATTTTAGGAGCAAGTGCCTTAATTTGGTAGTGGTTTTAAGATTTCAAATTTGTAAGAAGTCTTATGATTGGGAAAGCTTAAACCAGTTGATTTCACCATTCATTGAACCATCTGTATTTATTATTACATAAGCAGCGTAAGCAATTCTGTTTTGTAAAATAGCATTCGAAATAATTTTGGCTTTGTCCTGATCGCCAAATTCCTCGAATAGCAACGGTGCAACTACTGTCCGAATTCTTAAAAGAATACTAATGGTTACGCCATCCGCAGTTATATAATTAAAATCATCATCGGCAAAATCAATTTTTACGTTAGTGAAATTATCTGCAAGCAGGGCATTTATGATATGTTGCTGGCCAATTTTGTCAATTTCTTGTGGCAATAAACCGGGCATAGGTGTGTTTTATTTAGATAGTAATGAGACTCAAATATATATTAGTAAATTGACATAACAGTAATTTTACGCAAAAAAGAGTATTTTTACTATAAACAATAAGCTCACAAAGAAAAATTGCATTAATGTGTCATAAGTTGTGCCTGATTGTTTAACAGGTATTCAATAAATCTTCCATCAACTTTTTTAATTATTCTTTTGAAAGGCATAGCTTGCCCATTTTTTGTTGTTATATTTTATCATGAATTACCTGCAGTTTGACTTCGAAATAAATGGCACAATCAATTCTGATTCGCTATTGGCTATATTATCAGTAAATAATTTTGAAGGGTTTGAAGAAACAGAAAATGCTTTAAAAGCATTTATACCTGAAGATATTTTTAATGAAGACTCTTTCATTGAAGTGATGGCAATTTTTCCAGGTGCAAAATATAATGTAGCGGTTGTGGAGAATATTAACTGGAATGCCGAATGGGAAGCTAACTTTCAACCTGTCATTATTGATGATTTTGCAGGCATCAGGGCACATTTTCATGAGCCATTAAAAAACGTTGCCCACGAGTTGATCATCACTCCAAAAATGAGTTTTGGAACGGGGCATCATGCCACAACACACATGATGGTTCAATTGATGAGGGAAGTTGATTTTATAAACAGGTCCGTATTTGACTTTGGCACCGGCACCGGTGTATTGGCAATTCTTGCAACACAATTGGGGGCAGGTAAGGTTGTTGCAGGAGACAATGATGAATGGAGTATAGAAAATGCTAAGGAGAATTTCACACAAAATAGCACCCCGGAAATAGATCTTATACAGTTAGATACTTTGCCGGAAAATAAAACGTTCGATATTATACTGGCCAATATTAATCTCAATATTATCCTTTTGAATATGGGTGGGATATCGAAATCTTTGAACAGCAGTGGAACCATTCTTTTAAGTGGATTTTTGATCAATGATATCCAGGCAATAAAAGAGTCCCTTAATTTAAACGGCTTAATGTTTAAAAATTATATTGAGAATAATAACTGGACAGCGATTACAGCAACAAAAAAACAATAAACCGTATTAAAAAATGTCAACTAAAGCATTTTTTGATACATTTGTACTTCAACTCTAAATAATCCATGAAAGAACTATTACTAATAGTACTAGCCTATTTTATAGGCTCAATACCAACAGCACTAATAATAAGCACAAAGTTTTTTGGAGTTGATATCAGGGATTATGGAAGCGGAAATATGGGTGCAACAAACACCTTCAGGGTATTAGGTTCTAAGTTTGGTACTGTTGTAATGATTTTTGATATTCTTAAGGGCATGCTGGCCGTTTCTCTTTACAATTTCCTTCCTCACTATCTTAATAATGAATTTGACCGTACCAAATTAATGGTTGGTTTGGGCCTTGCTGCCGTTGTGGGTCATATATTTCCCATATTCGCTCAGTTTAAAGGTGGTAAAGGTGTAGCCACCTTATTCGGGATGATATTAGCTTTGCAACCGGTAATTGCTGCAAGTTGTGTGGGGGTATTTTTATTGGTTTTATTTTTAACACGTTACGTATCACTTAGTTCTATCCTGGCCGGAATATTTCTTCCTATTTGCGTTTTATGGATATGGAACGATGATGTAGTTATTTACCGGGTTTTTGCAGTGCTGGTAGCCTGTTTAATTGTCCTCACACATCAGAGAAATATAATAAAAATCCTCAACGGAAATGAAAGCAGGGTGCCTATTTTAAAGCATCGTGACAGGCGTAAAGCAGGCTTGTAGCACTTTCTGTATTTCTTTTTACATTTCTCCAGCATGCATTTTACTTTGCCCTCTTTAAAATTAATTGGTACGCCAATTGTTTAAGGTTCAGCTGTATTATATCTAAAACAATTTAAAGATGAAAAAATTAGGTGTTCTGTCATTATGTTTCTCCATGTTATTTTATGCCTGCTCAAATAATGCAGTTACAGGGAGAAAACAACTTAGTTTAATTCCCGAAAGCCAGTTGCAACAAATGGCTGTTACAGAATACCAAACTTTTTTAACGCAAAATAAAGTTGTAAGCGGTACCGGCAGTAAAGATGCAGAAATGGTTAAAAGGGTGGGTTCAAGAATTGCCAATGCTATCACTGAATATTATACAAAGCAGGGTAAACCAGATCTTTTAGCCGGCTACAAGTGGGAATTCAATTTAATTGACAGCAAAGAAATAAACGCCTGGTGTATGCCCGGTGGCAAAGTTGTTGTTTATACAGGCCTGCTGCCAGTTGCACAAAATGAAGCTGCCTTAGCAGTGGTTTTAGGACATGAAATAGCGCATGCTGTTGCCGGTCATGGAAATGAAAGAATGAGCCAGGGAATGGTGGCAGAAGGGCTTGGTGCAGTTGGTAATATACTTACCGGCAACAATCCAAAAGTAAACACGCTCTTTAACAGTGCATTTGGCCCTGCGTCACAGGTGGGGGTTTTATTACCAAACTCACGTAAGCAGGAATTGGAAGCCGACCACTTCGGGTTAAATTTTGCCGCTATGGCGGGATACAATCCACAAGAGGCAATACCTTTTTGGCAGCGGATGATGCAGTCTTCTTCAGGTGGACAAAAGCCACCGGAATTTCTGGCAACTCACCCCTCTGATGAAAGCAGGATTGAAAAATTAAAGGGTTATATGGATGAGGCACTCAAACTTTACAAACCTGTGAGAAAATAATAATTTAATTAAGAATACCAGCTTCCAAACTATGGTTGCTGGTATTTTTTTGTTTGGTTTAGAAATTTTGTTTTACTTTTGCCTTTCTTTATAAACCAAGCATATATGGAAGTATTAGCGCCGTCATTATCCGTAGTAGAGAAATTGAACCTGAAAGATGAAAAGAACCTGCTGATACAAGGCCTGCCTTCAACCATAGAAAAGCAATTTGTAAAATTGTCATTTTCAAAAAACGTAACTCCCCTTTTAAAAATTCGCAAGATAGATTTTGCACTTGCTTTTGCCATTTCTCATAACCAGTTAAAAGATATTTTAAAAGATGTTGTACCAGCTTTGCATGAAGATGCAAAACTGTGGATAGCTTTTCCTAAAGTGTCATCTAAAATTGTCAGCGATCTGTCCCGTGATTGCAACTGGCAATGTATTACCGATCACAAACTAGAAACTTTAAGAAAGATTGAACTTGACAATGTTTGGTGTGCCATCCGTTTTCAAAAGATCAAAAAGTAAGTATTTCTCCATTGTTTTCGCTTCATTTTCACTAAATGCCCTGTATACTACAGTGAATTTTAAGTTGAATTATCATCTGATCCTTACTGATTTACCTAAATTTTATCGCCCGTTAGGAATGAATGTAATAACGACTGCATAAGTTGTCAAAAAAAAAAGGTTTTTGAATTAACTGATCGCTGTTCCCAAAAATAACACTAAAAGTAAAAATTACCAGGGTGAATAAAACTGTATTCCTGCTACTTGTACTGTCGTCACTTTGTTGCAGCAGCTGCTTTGAACTTATAGAACAAATCCAGTTAAAAAAAGATGGTTCAGGTAGTTTGCAGGTTACATTAAATATGAGTAAAAGCCGCACCAGGCTTAATTCTCTTATAAAGATGAAAACAGTAAATGGCCACGATGTACCTTCTAAAGAAGAAATTGCATTAAAAGTAAAAGATATAGAAAAAGCTGTTGCAAAAACACCGGGAATCAGCAGTGCTGCCTCATCCATCGATTTTGAAAATTATATAATTACACTTTCCTGTAATTTTAAAAGTGTGCCCCAGTTAAATGCGGTTTCTAAAAGCATTAGGGAAAGTGAAAATGCCCCAGATAAAAATACTGATCAATTTTACCTTTTTGATGCTGCTCAAAAATCATTCAGCAGGCTCAACAAGTTTTCTCTAAAAAAGGAATATGAAAAAATGAGCAATGCCGACAAAGAAATATTTGCCACTGCCAACTACACAACTATTTATAAATTTGAATCCGAAATAAAATCTACAAGCAACAAGGAAAGTAAAATTTCTGCCAGCAAGAAAGCTGTAATGCTTAAGCAAAATGCGCTGGACATAATTACCAATAAAAAATCAGTAGAAAATAAAATAACGCTTAACTAACCAATATGAAAAAGTTCTTTTTTTTGCTTGCCGTAATTTTGACCGGGTTATGTGCAAATGCACAGGATTTTGTAAGCAAGGTTCCAAGTAACGCTTCTGCAGTAATGAAATATTCAGCTGGCCGGCTGACCCAAAAAGTGGCTATTTCAAAAATGGATTCTTATGAATTTATTAAAACCACTTTATTAAAAGGGATTAAAACAGATTCGGTCAATTCGTTGCAACAACTGGGTATTAACTTCGGTAAAGACATTTTTCAGTATGCCACATTCAGGGATTCTTCCAGCAACCTGGTGACCCTGCTCCCTCTACAAAATGTAGCTCAGTTTTTAAAAGTTTTTAATCCTTCTTCAAATGAAAAAGAGACTGTAAATAAATCGGGCTACCGGTTTATTCAATTTTCATCAAACACTTATGCCGGCTACACAGACAGCCTGGCAATTGTTGTGGTAAGTTCTTACACCAATCCTAACAGCTATTACTCTCAGCACTATGATACTACTGTATCTGCACTGGTGGATACAGTGGTAAGTTCCACTAACATGGAAGGAAATATGCAAATGACTCCGGACACTTCTGCGTTAGCGCCCAAGATTAAAGCGCAGGCAAAAACAAAACCAGTATTAAAAAAAGATGTTGCAAAACGGCCGGCTACTAAACCAAAAAAGCCTCTAAAAAAAGTTATAAAAAAGCCTGCACCCAAAAAGCAGGAGCCAGAAGAAGGCGATTCAACTGCGATGACCGAAGAACAAGAAAAACAGAAAGAACAGGATGATAAAAAGCAGCAGGAATGGTATGCACAACAAGATGCCTGGGCAGCCTCTAAGCAGCTTTCAATCGCAGACAGTATTATCAGTACCAGCTTTAATGGATCGGTTGCATCAATCAACAAAGATGAATCATTTGTGACGCTTATTGATAAATCAGCAGATATGAGCGTGTGGCTAAACTACGATAACCTGATATCGCAATACTGGTCATTTTTTATGCGTAAGCCAGGCTTTCCAACAGGTTTGCCTGTGCCAAAAGATACCAGTAGCGGCACAAAAACAGGCATCAATATTTATTTTGAAAAGGATAAAATAAGAATGGAGCAGAAACTCTTTGCCGGTAAGGATGGCAAATCCTTCCCTGCCAAAGCCATTTACAACAGCAAACAAAACAGCACTTTTAGTAACTATGTAAACCAAAACAACATTGGCTATTTTTCCATGAGTGTGAATACAGAAGCTATGGAAAGATTTTATTATGATGCAATGAAAAAGTATCTCGGCAACATGCCTTACATATCCGATTACGCAGATATGGTTGATGTTTATGTGGATCTGCTGGATATCATCATTGATGAAAAAGCGATTGCGGATCTTATGCCGGGAAATTTTCTTTTTGTAATGCATGATCTTTCTTCCAAAACAGTCACCTACAAAGACTACGAATACGACAAAGATTTTAACCAGAAAGAAGTTGAAAAAACAAAGACTGAACTTGCCCCTGATTTTACTTTTGTAATGGAAACCAGGAATGAAAAATTTCTTCAAAAACTGGTGAATCTGCCGGTAAAATATGCCGAACGTGGCAAATTCAATTATAAGAAAAATGGTGAGTATTATGAATTGATATTTGACAGTAAAAAATATCCCGTTGATACACTTTTTTTTGCCGTAAAAAATGGAAGAGCAGTTATCACAACTTTGAAATCAAGCATTGATATAACGTTGAACAATACTTCTGTTAATAATCCAGATGCTGCAGCCAAGAATTTTATACTCAATAACAACTATGCGTTGCGGCTTAACTCTAAACAAATGATTGACCGCATTGCAACTGAATTTAACACAGATGCCAGCAAGAAAATCATAGAGTATCTTTCAAAAAATATTGGAGATGTTACCATTGAAAGCAAACTGGTTGATGGCACCGCAGTATCGTCAGGTACTTTTAACATTAAAGGAGAACACAGCAACAGTTTTGAATTTTTCTTCAATATGATCGACTCTATCAATGACATAATTGAGAAAGACAAAGCGGAAAAACAGCCCGTTCAATAAGAAGCAGTGAAGATCAAAAAAAAATGGATACTGTTATTGCTGGTGATAACAGCAACGGCAGTCTGCATTAAATTATTTTATAAAACTTACCAGGTAAAAAGGGTCGCACAATCAGCCGACCTTGTTATTACGATAAATAAAAAAAACATCATCAATACCCTGCTTTGGGATGCACTCACCACTCCTTCCCAATGGAATTTAAAATCTATATTTTCTTCAGCCAAAAAGGACAGCAGCTGGCTGCAAATGGTTGACCTGCCGGATTACATTTTTCTTTTTCATTCAGCCGGCCAACCAGGCAACATTTATTATTCTGTAAATGAAATTGATGGTGAAAAAGACTTTTCAAATGGTTTAAAAAAATACCATTTTACAAAAACTGAAATCACCCAATTATACGAAGAATATTACAGCGCAGAAAATGGAGTAGCACTTATAAAAAACGGCAATACTTTTTTGGCTGCTTTCCTTCAGCCAGATCAATTTTCCTATGCATCAAAAACTGCTATTGAACTTTTTAAAAACCAACAATACATTAGCAAAGCAATTGTGGAAAAGACCATTAACGTTAGTAGCCATGTAGCTTGCTGGGTAAAGAAGAATGAATTTTTACAAGCAGATGCAGTTCTCAAAGCTAATTTTGATAAAGAACAGATTAACATAAATGGCAGCCTTACTCCGGCAACCATGTATCAGTTTAAGGAAGCGGATTTTAGTTACTCAGATAGCTGCCTTGCAAATATTGCTTTTGTAAAACCTTCGGGTGCTGCATGGTCAATACTTCCGGAAAATTTTAAAAGAAAGCTCTCCAACATGTTGTCCGGCAATGCAGATTCTTTGTTAAGTGGTAATGCTGCTATGCAACTCTCTCTCCAATCAATTAAGCCAAAAATTGACTCTGCAATTACTTATATTTATGATGATGATTTTAATAAAATTGAAAAAGTGGTAGTTGATAATATTATGGAGCCTTCGCTGCAAATTTCAATTAAGGGCGATAGTGTGAACAGGCTTTATGAACATTGGCGAGCGAATCAAAAAACAGAAGTAACTCCGGCGGGTGAGTTACTTGTGCTGATGCCTTTTGTGAAATCCTACATCACCGGAAAAAGCCCGTCAGTGCTGGAAGTTACATCTTACAACTTCAGTCCGCTGCCTGGTACTACCACTATAAAATCAATTGCATTTTGTTATATCAATTTTGATAAAATACCAGATGAGACAAAAAAATATTTCCCAGACGGATTGTTACAGTTCTTACAGAATATTGACAAAGGAAATCTTGTACTTCGGAATACTAAGGCAGAACTGGAATTAGAAATCACGCTAAGAAAAAAACAAAATGATTTGCCTGTAATAGTTTTTTAGGTAGATTTTTTTTAATGCAAAGTCACCCTATAAATGCCGGAGGTAATGTTCCGGGTTATCTAAAAAAGTTTTGGTAATACGGTAGTGATCAGTTTCTTTAAAAGCAACTTTCTCCATATTGTTTTCCTGTATCTCATACAAACATGCCCCGGAAAACCCATCAATATCGGTGAATGTGTTGCAATAATAAACTGTGCATTTCCTTTTTTTAACACCTCCAAAATCAGCGACAACTGCTTAATAGGCGACAAAGCAGCTTCAGGTTCATCCAACAGGTAAATCCCTTTGTTTCCAATACGTGTTTCCAAAATCTTCAGGTATGCTTCGCCGTGGGAAAAAGCCTGCATATTTTCACCGTAATCGTCCTTCATTTTAAACAGCGGGTAATTCATGCTGTCACTAAGCCTTCGTATTATCGAATCGTCCACCGCTCCCTTTAAATCTGTAAGATGATCTGCAATTT
Source organism: Ferruginibacter sp. (assembly GCA_965247025.1). GTDB lineage: Bacteria > Bacteroidota > Bacteroidia > Chitinophagales > Chitinophagaceae > Ferruginibacter. The sequence goes on from OZ252000.1 coordinate 1,476,448, forward strand.
TGCGACGTTCATTTTCAACGCTGTTAATAAAATCACTAAAATCTTCGGCCCTGAAAAAAAAGCCTTGCTGAGTATTGCGTTTCCAATTAATTTTTAGATAAGGCCTGAGTAAACCCGCTGCTTCAAAACCAGGCCTGTCGCCAATAAAGCCACCAATCAGCGGCAGGTTAACAGCATAAGCAATGCCTTCCAGCAATGTTGATTTACCGCTGCCATTGTCACCTACAAAAATGGTTACATTGCTGTCTAATACCACATTCTTTGCAAATAAAACCGCCGGAATATTAAAAGGAAACGGGTGCGTTTTAGTTGTATCAACAGAAAAAGATTCAATAAACGGCATGAAATTTTTTACTAAACTTACAGTAATAAATTCATAAAACGGCTTGGTTCGTTCGTCTACCAAACGTTCCTGGGGCAGGTATCTCCGTACTTATTATTCAACAAAAAGCCAATGATGATCTCATGGGTATTGCGGCTGTAATTTCGCAGGTTAGAAGTTGAAACATCATACGAATAACCAATGTTAAAAGTGCTGGAAATATTGATGCCAGCCATGCCGGCAAAGCCGCCCAACTCGTCGCCGAAACGGTAGCTGGTTCCAATCCACACTTTATCCTGGTATTGAAGTTTGGCATTAGTGTACACCTGAACGGGAAAAGGTTTCAGGTATTGAATCATCACACTTGGCAGCAGACTTACGTCATCGTTCAATAACATTTTGTAGCCGCCGGTGACAAAAAAATATGGCACAAAGTCACTGCCATATTTATCATCTTTTATAAACCTGGCCTTTGCCGGCACGATATTCAGCACTGACGCTCCAACATAAAAGTCTGACGAATACAACCAAAGTCCGGCACCAATCTCTGGTTTAATTTTAGATATCTCGCCGGAGTTAATACCAATAGCCGGATCGTTGGGTTGTAAGGACCCCCACTCTATTTTTGATGCATCCAAATTTACGCCTGTAGCGCCGGCCAAAAACCCGGCAGACAAGGTTGTTTTGGCACTGATACCTTTATGATAAGCGTAGGTAACGTAAGCGCCCCAACGGCTTAAATAGCCAGCCTTATCACTCATAATAATACCGCCAATACCGTGATGCGGCTCAGCCGCAGTATAATCTTCCATGTAAGAATGCCCACGTGGATTTTCTCCCGGCATTTCGAAAGCCGTGGCACTGGTGCGGTAATCTTTTTTGCCGATTGGCCCCTGTATAGAAAGGTAGGTAGTTGTTGGTGCCCCATCAATTCCGGTCCATTGCTGGCGGTGGCTGATCTTTACGTCAGTATAATTTTCAATGCCGGTAACAGCCGGATTTATAATATAATTGTTAAGCACATATTGTGTGTAGATTGGCTTTTGCTGTGCAGTTAACTGCTGGTTGAAAAAGGTAAAAACAACCAGGAGGTTCAATCCCAAAATAAGTATTTGAAATTTATTTGTATAGCGCACTACAGGTGCAATTGCGGCAAGCCTCAAAAAATTCCTCGTCTCCATAAGCAGTTAAAAAATAAAATTAATCAATTCACTTTAAATAAAGTGTTCAGCTCCGTGATTATCCCTGCACAGGTAACTTCTATTGGTATTGATGCCTATCTTTAGACGTATAAAAAATCACTCTATTTTTTTTCTATGATTGAAACCAACCAACCACCTGCACTTAAAAGAACCCTTGGCCCTGTGATGTTGTGGGGCCTTGGAGTAGGCTATGTAATAAGCGGAATGTACTTTGGCTGGAACCTTGGATTGCCGGTTGGAGGTACGCTGGGGCTGGCTATCGCCACATTTTTCATTATTATCATGTACATCACTTTTACGTTTTCTTACACTGAACTGGCTTGTGCTATTCCAAAAGCCGGTGGCGTATTCGATTATGCTGGAAGAGCACTGGGTAAAGATGCCGGGTTTATTGCGGGCATGGCCCAGATCATTGAATTTGTATTTGCGCCACCGGCCATCGCAGCGGCGATTGGTGCTTATTTCCATATTTTTTTTCCGCAGTTGCCGGTTACTGCAATTGCAGTTGTAGCCTATATAATTTTTACCGGCCTCAACATTTATGGTGTTAAAGCGGCCGCCGCTTTTGAGCTCATCATCACCATTTTTGCGGTGTTTGAATTGTTGCTTTTCTGCGGCTTCGCATTGCCACATTTTCATGCAGCCAATCTTACCGCAAACGCTTTTCCGTTCGGCTGGAAAGGTGTTTGGGCAGCTATTCCATTTGCTATATGGTTTTTTTTAGGCCTGGAGGGAGTTGCTAATGTGGCTGAAGAAACGGTGAATCCGCAAAAGAATGTACTGCTTGGTTTTGGATCTGCGTTAACAACCCTGGTCATTTTGTGTGCACTCGTTTTTATTGCTTCTATTGGTGTTGGTGGATGGGAAAAAATTGTTTACGCCACTCCCGGTGCCGGACAATCAGATTCTCCGCTTCCGCTTGCGCTGGCACAGATAACTGGTAACAGCGGATGGTTGTATCATCTTCTAATCACCATTGGTTTAATGGGCCTTGTTGCATCATTTCATGGGTTGATCCTGGCAGCAAGCAGGGCAACTTATGAGTTTGGCAAGGCAGGCTGTATACCAGGGATAGTGGGTAAGGTTCATCCTAAATTTAATACACCGGTAAATGCGTTAATACTAAATATGGTAGTCGGAATCATAGCATTATTCACCGGTCAAACCGGCGACATTATTACAATTGCCTGCTTTGGCGCCATTGTGCTGTACATCTTTGCAATGATCAGCATCCTGGTGCTTCGCAAAAAAGAGCCATTGTTACACCGTCCCTTTAAGACTCCGCTTTATCCCTGGTTTCCTGTAATTGCTTTAATTATTGCCAGCCTTTCACTAATCGCAATGTGTACCCTCAATGTAATGCTCGCTATCATTTTTTTTGGAATACTGGCATTGTCTTATATTGGATTTATTTTATTTGTAAAACAAAAAACAAATGCTACAAACTAATTCATCCATGCAGGAAATACTGCAGAAGCTTGCAGATAAAAATACATCCAAGGTTAAACTCGCCATTACAGATACTGATGGCATTCTCCGGGGTAAAATGATCAGCTTCGAAAAATTTGTATCTATTGCAGAAAAAGGTTTTGGTTTTTGTAATGTAGTTTTTGGTTGGGATGCCGGCGATGTTGCTTATGATAATGTGCAGTACACGGGCTGGCACTCAGGCTATCCGGATGCTACAGCCGTTATTGATTTTGACACTTTCAGGGAAATACCATGGGAAGATAATGTGCCTTTTTTCCTGGCTGATTTCAGGGATTCTAAAGGCGGCCAACTGGAAATTTGTCCCCGTAGTTTATTAAAAAAAGTAGTGGCCGAAGCTGCTGCCGCAGGATACACGCCTTACTGTTCACAGGAGTTTGAATGGTTTAACCTGGTAGATAACAGCAATGAATTATACAATAATAAATTCAGTAATACCATACCCCTAACCAATGGCATGTTTGGCTACTCACTGTTAAGGTCAGCCGAAAAGAACAGCTACTTTCACAGCCTGTTTGATGAGTTGAAAAAATTTGGTGTGCCGATTGAAGGCCTGCATACAGAAACCGGCCCCGGCGTTTATGAAGCGGCTATCACCTACTCCACGGCGGTAGAAGCAGCAGACAGGGCAGTGCTCTTTAAAAGTAGTGTAAAACAACTGGCCAAGCAGCAGGGCATCATCGCCACTTTTATGGCCAAGTACAATGAAAATCTGCCGGGCTGCAGCGGCCATATTCACCAGAGTTTATGGAGTACCAGCAAAAAGCAAAACCTTTTTTATGATGCAAAATCTGCTACCGGCATCAGTAATATCATGCAGCAATATATAGCTGGTCAGTTGCATTGCCTGCCGTTTATATTACCCATGTTTGCACCAACGATCAATAGTTATAAAAGGCTGGTGGAAGGAGCCTGGGCTCCAACTACCCTCACCTGGGCCATTGATAACCGCACGACTGCTTTGAGAGTGCTACCGGGAAGTGAGGCTTCCACAAGATTGGAAACAAGAGTAGTGGGCAGTGACAGCAACCCTTACCTGGCCATGGCTGCCTGTTTGGCCGCAGGCCTTTACGGTATAAAAAACAAACTGAAACTAAAAACCCCGGCTACTGTTGGCAATGGTTACACAAATACCAGTAATGGCACACTGCCCAAAAACTTGTGGGAAGCCACACAGGCAATGAAACATGCTGACCTTGCGAAAGAATTATTTGGAGCCGCCTTTACAGAACATTTTACCGCCACCCGGGAATGGGAATGGAGGCAATACATGAAGGTGGTTACAGACTGGGAGTTGAAGAGGTATTTGGAAATAATTTGATTCTCAGCCATCGTTCATGCTCAATAGTGATTCAAAGTTCATAAGCTGCCGGATAGCAGTAAAAAGCCCGGTGAGGGATTGTGCATCGGGCTGTGCCGTACTTGCAGCGAATAGCCGGATATTAGCTGAACGAGGATTTTGGCCGGGAGCACAAATTGAATTTTCTTATGTTAAAATTATTTTATGAAGTATGCAGCATTCTCCTTTTTTTTAGTTGCAATTACATCAACAGTCATTGCACAAAAAAGTTCCACAGGTGCCGCCAAACCCCTGCCCCGGATTGCTGTTGCCGGCATTGCGATAGAGTCAAGCACATTCTCACCGGCACATACAGATGAAGCAGCGTTTCATGCACAGTACGGGAAAGAGTTATTAACAAGGTATAATTTTTTGGCAACGGATTCACCTACGTACCAGCGGGCAGTTTGGTTCCCTGCACTGGGCGGTCACTCCTTACCCGGCGGTGCAGTAACTCATGAAGCGTATGAATCGCTGGTATAAAACCCTTGATTCATTGAAAAAACACTTGCCGCTGGATGGTCTTTACTTTGATATTCATGGTGCAATGAGTGTAACGGGAACGGATGACCCGGAAGGTGATTTTATTGAACGCATCAGGAAAGTTATTGGCACAAAAACGATCATCTCAACATCGATGGATCTGCATGGAAATGTATCCTGGAGGCTGGCAGCCAATACAGACCTTATTACCTGTTACAGGATGGCGCCGCATGAGGATGCGATGCAAACCAAACAACGTGCAGTTGAAAACCTGCTCAACCGGCTTGAAAGCGGCAAAGGCAAACCACTTTACAAAGCTTATATCGCTGTGCCCATTTTGCTGCCGGGTGAAAAAACGAGTACCCGGATTGAGCCGGGTAAATCATTGTATGCGGCGGTGGCACCGGCTTCCATGGAGCCGGGCATTGTTGATGCTGCCATTTGGATTGGCTATGCCTGGGCTGATGAGCCCCGCAATCATGCTGCTGTAATGGTTACCGGAGATGATGAAAAGCAGGTAAAAATAGTAGCAGAACAACTGGCCAAAAAATTCTGGGAAGTGAGAGATGATTTTGTTTTTGTGGCGCCAACCAGTACACTGGAAGAAGCTCTGGCCAAAGCACTGGCCAGCAAAGTGCATCCTTTTTTCATCAGCGATTCCGGCGACAACCCGACTGCAGGAGGAGCCGGTGATGTTACATGGACGCTGACTGAAATTTTAAAACAACCAGCATTTCATAAGCAAGACGGCCCATCATTGATCTATGCTTCTATTCCCGGACCTGAATTCGTAAAAAAAGCTATTGCTGCAGGTGTGGGCAATGCCGTTGACGGGTATGCAGGCGCAACCGTTGATGCAAGGTTTGCCCCGCCGGTGCATCTTTCTGGCAAGGTGCATTCTATAGTTTATGGTGACAAAGATGCTGAAGTGGAAGTGGTGGTAAAAGTGGGAACCGTGTTTGTAATTGTAACTCAAAAACGCAAGCCTTATCACAAGGAAATTGATTTTACAAGGTTGAGTCTTGAGCCACGTAAAGCTGATATTGTTGTGGTGAAGATTGGTTATCTTGAACCTGAGTTGTACTCCATGAGAGCCGATTGGTTGCTGGCTATTACACCCGGCGGCGTTGATCAGAATTTAGAAAGGCTCCCTTTCAAAAGAATTACCAGGCCTATGTTTCCGTTTGATAAGGGAATGAAAGATCCCGATTTATCAGCGAAGATGGTGCCGTTGAGTGGAAAGGTTAAATGAGTAAGATAAAATGTAATTGCAAAGATTTCTACCTCACTAAATCAATTTACCATGAAGAAGTTAGCATTCAAGTTATCTGGCCTTGCGGCAATGCTGCTCTGTATTGTTTCCTGCAACACCAAAGAAGATAAGCAAGCTTTACCGGCTTTGCCCCAAGTTAATAAGACTGTTTTACCGTCACCAGCACAGGTGCTGAAAGATTACATGACCTGGTATAACTACATGTACTACACCACCCAGCTTTCACAAACTTTTATTCCACTTAATGCTGACTCAGTAAGCATTACAAAAACTGCCTTTGTGGACAGCCTTATTACTGGCAAATACATTCCAATAAAAATAATAAGAGACAGCAATTTGGTTGCTTACAAATTATGGCGATTTAACAATAGTGATACTTCAATTAAGAATATAGTCAGCCAAATGGCATCAACTGAAAAGAGAAATATGGCTTTGGAAGGAAAAGAATTACCTGACTTTAACTTTACTGACATTAATGGGAATATTTACAACCCTGCCACAACTAAAGGGAAAATTGTCGTGCTAAAATGCTGGTTCATTCACTGTGTAGCCTGCGTTGCAGAGTTCCCGGTCTTAAATAAACTGGTTGATGATTATAAAAGCAGGCAAGATGTTGTATTTGTAAGTTTGGCATCTGATACAAAAGAAGAATTGAAAATATTCCTGAAAAAAAGGAAATTTAAATACGCTGTGGTTGCTGGGAAAGGAAAGTACATGCAGAACAATCTTGGTATTATTTCTTTTCCAACACATATTTTATTTAACAGGGACGGAAAAATTGTAAAAGTGACTACTACAATAGAAGAGTTGATCCCGTTTTTAACGAGTGTAATAAATAGCTAATGTTCATATCACATTTTCTCTCAGGTAACAGGATTTTGTAATTGAAAAAAGCATTTACCCGGATTATAAGACAGGTCATTTTCACCACTGTAACTTCTTAAAGCCGGGAATGACTTTTCAGCTGCTCTATTTTAATGAACGCTGTATCTTTAAAATCTGATAGCTGGCTTTTGGAGCAATTATCTATGAATTTTAGTTATTATCTTGCTGTCTTAAATTAACCCGTCCGTCAAGGTTTTACTACCAATATTTCCGTAAGAGCATAACTAATTTTAATGACAGATTTTAATATCATAAGGCAATATAATTTTCCCACAATAGTTCGTTTTGGAGCTGGTGCCATCAAAGAATTACCGGCACACCTGGCTGCAAATGGTCTTTCTAAACCTTTGCTGGTAACAGATCCTATGGTGGCAGGCCTGGATTTTTTTAAAGAGATAAAAGCAAGTCTCAGCAGCAAATCATTTTCAGTAGAAGTGTTTTCTGATATTCATAAAAACCCTGTTAAGAGCGATGTTTTAAAAGGCGGTGAGCTTTTTAAGGCGACTGACAGGGATTGCATCATCGGGATTGGCGGTGGAGCTGCCATGGACGTAGCAAGGGCGATCGTTTTACGCATTAACCATCACCGTGATTTGTTTGATTATGATGATCTTATTGGCGGTGACCAGTATGTTACTGAACCAGTTCCTTATTTTATTACCGTACCAACAACCGCAGGCACCGGCAGCGAAGTGGGTAGGAGTGCTATTATTTCGGAAGATGAAACGCACCGCAAAAGAATTCTTTTTGCACCAAGATTACTGGCAAAAATAGTTTTTGCTGATCCGCTGCTGACCATGGAATTACCGCCTTTTGTTACTGCTGCAACCGGCATGGATGCATTGACCCACAACATGGAAGCTTTTATTGCAAAAGGGTTTCATCCAATGGCAGAAGGTATTGCCCTTGAAGGTATCCGGCTTATCAATGATGCAATTGTAAATGCCACCACCAAACCCGATCTTGAGAGCAGAAGTAAAATGATGATTGCTTCGCTGATGGGAGCTGTTGCTTTTCAAAAAGGATTGGGTGTTGTGCATTCGTTGGCTCATCCGCTGTCATCTTTACTGGATACACATCATGGCCTTGCCAATGCGGTAAATCTTCCATACGGCATGGGCTTTAATGCTCCTGAAATGGAAGAAGAATTCTGCAGAATTGCAACTGCTATGCGATTGGATAACAAAACCGGCGCAGCTGTGATCAATCATCTTTTTGCCCTGAATAAACAATTGGGATTGCCAACAAGGCTTGGTGAAATTGGCGTAACCGCAGAACATATCGAAACACTTTCAGACCTGGCTTTTGCTGATTTTTGTCATCCGAGCAACCCTAAGCCAGTTACCAGGGAAGACTTTAAAAAACTGTACACAGAAGCACTTTAAAAATGCAATCAACTATAAAAATAGGATTGACTTATACGGGCTCCGAAGAAAAACACAACAACTATATTAACTGGTTGAAAGGCGATGATGACATTGAGATCATCAGGTTATCAGCTGAAAATAACAACCTTGAAATGGTGAATGAAGTTGATGCAGTTGTTTTATCCGGCGGCGTTGATGCCCATCCTAAAACATACAGCAGTGCATCCATGCATTATCCCAATGCTCCGTCAGTATTTAATGAGGAAAGGGATGTGTTTGAAACTGCAGTCTTCAATCTTAGTCAATCGGCTCAAATGCCGCTGCTGGCAATTTGTCGTGGTATGCAACTGGTAAGCTGTATTTTGGGTGGCGATATGATACAGGACATTGGTCCTGAGGCAAATATTATTCACCGAAATGAGGGTACCGACAAACGTCATGCAGTTCAAATAACCCCCGGATCTTTATTAAATAAAATTACAGGCGAAACGGCAACAGATACTAACAGTGCTCATCACCAGGCTGTTGGTAAATTGGGTGAGGGCCTGCAAATTTCTGCCACTTCAATAGATGGTTTTCCTGAAGCAATTGAATGGGCAGACAATACCGGTAAGCCTTTTTTCCTGGGCATTCAATGGCATCCTGAAAGAATGTATCAGCTTGGCATGCAGGCTTCTCCCCTTTCAAAAAATATCAGAGACTATTTCTTACAAGTCATCAAAAAACGTAAAGCAATCCAATAAACCATGGAGATCATCAACCCCGCCACCGAAGAAATTATTAGCACAATAGAAGAAGATAATGCTGCAACCGTTATACACAAATACAGGCTGGCAAAAGATGGACAGCCTGCGTGGGCAGCAACTTCTGTAGCGGAAAGAATTGCGGCTATCCAAAGATTCTATGAATTACTGGATGAAGAAAAAGATGAACTTGCTCAAACACTTACCAGCGAAATGGGCAAACCGCTGCAACAAGCCTACAATGAAATTAATAGTGCCAGGAACCGCATTCAATACTTTTTAGACAATGCTGCCAAATACCTGGCAGAGGAATGGGTAACAACGGAAGGTGCTACAAAGGAAAAAATAGTGTACGAGCCCTTAGGCATCATCGCTAATATTTCTGCATGGAATTATCCCTACCTGGTGGGAGTAAATGTTTTTATTCCTGCTTTGCTGGGTGGCAATGCTGTGCTGTATAAACCTTCTGAATATACAACGCTTACAGGTTTACTCATACAAAAATTATTGTACAAAGCCGGAGTGCCAGAAGCCTGTTTTCAGGCTGTAATTGGCAAAGGTAATATTGGGAGTGAACTGCTGGAATTGCCACTGAATGGCTATTTTTTTACAGGCAGTTATAGAACAGGCAAGCATATTGCCGAAATTGTGGCTCACAAACTGGTACCCTGCCAGTTAGAACTTGGCGGTAAAGATCCTTTGTATGTTATGGAGGATGTGGCCGACATCAATAAGACCGCTGCCGATGTACTGGAAGGTGTGATTTATAATAACGGACAAAGCTGTTGTGCGGTTGAAAGAGTGTATGTACATGAGGCCGTATTTGATGCCTTTGTTGCTGCCTATACAGAACAATGTAAAAAATTGGTGGTTGGAGATCCGCTTCAAAAAACCACCGATATTGGGCCGCTCAGCAGGAAGGAGCAACAGGTATTTCTGCAGAACCAGGTAAAAGATGCGGTAGATAAAGGAGCTACCATTATTTGTGGCGGCAATCATGTTGATGGTAAAGGTTACTACATTGAGCCGACTGCTCTTATCAACGTTAACCACAGTATGCATATCATGAAGGAAGAGTCTTTCGGCCCTGTAACTGGTATCCAGAAAGTTAGTGGCGATGCTGAAGCAATTACCTTAATGCAGGATTCTGACTATGGCCTTACAGCAGCAGTTTACTCTGCCAGCTATGAAAGAGCCCAGGCTGTAATGCAGCAACTAAACAGCGGTACAGTGTACTGGAATTGCTGCGACAGGGTGAGTGCAGCTTTGCCCTGGAGCGGAAGAAAACACTCCGGCCTTGGCAGCACACTTTCTTACCAGGGTATCAGGGCATTTGTGCAGCCAAAAGCTTATCACATAAGGGGTTGATGAATTTCCATTAAATTATCTTCAAAGAATAAATTTGTGAAACTGCCTTACCCAATGCAGGTTATAAAGTGCATTTTGCATTAACCCTTTCATTGCAAATGAAATAGTTATTTTTGATTTTATACTGCTTTTGAAACTACCAGGAATATATCCAGAAAAATCTTTTTTTATTACTGTCATTTGGATGGTTCCCCTATTTTTTTGCCCGGGGGCGTTTGCACAAAACGCTTCCATAAAATGCTATTTTAATCATCCGGTTAATACTACTATTTCCACAGGCTTAAATGCGGCTTATTTAAACGCATCTTTCCCTGATACCATTGCAGCATATATCAGCAGGGCAAAGTTTACCGTGGATATTGCCATGTACAATTACAGCAGCAATACTTTTAACCAGGTTTATAAAATTGCACAGGCGGCCAATGAGGCCGCAGCAAGAGGTGTTGTAATCCGGTGGATTCATAATGGCACATCTGCGACTGCTAACACGGGTCTTTCTCTTCTTTCATCCAGCATAAAAACTTTTGCAGCGCCTAACAACAATGGCTACATTATGCACAATAAGTTTATGGTGATAGATGTCAATTCACCAGACACCACCGATGCAGTTATACAAACAGGTTCATACAATTTTAGTGATGCACAAACATTGTATGATTACAACAATATTGTAATCGTTCAAAGCAAACAGGTTGCGCTTGCCTATTACCGGGAGTTCAATAAAATGTGGGGTGGCACAGCAGCATCACCTTTACAAGCTGCGTCGGCATTCAGTACCGCTAAGACAGCTTCCACTCAAACCATTTTTAATGTTAACGGCACTACCATAGAAGTTTATTTCAGTCCGAAAGACAGTATTGGCAAACATCTGCAAAACAACATCAGTTCATCCAATTTCGATCTCTTCTTTGGTGTGTACACTTTTACTGATAATACTATTGCAAATCTTATAAAGACAAAATACAACAGCGGAGTTGTTGTAAAAGGGATTATGGATCAGTTTAGTCTGCCATTCAATGCCTATGCAATACTGCATCCTGTGCTTGGAAACAATTTGCTCATTCACAGTGATACGACGCTCTATCACAACAAAATTTTACTGGCAGATGCGCTAAATCCTGAATCTGATCCGCTGGTTTTTACGGGATCATTTAACTGGAGCGGCGGGGCACAAAATTCTAATGATGAAAATGCTATAGTGATCCATGATGCTGCAATAGCCAATCAATATTATCAAAGCTTGTGTAAAGATTATACCACCTTGGGAGGCACAGCCTGTGCAGCTCAGCCATGCGGCGGCAGAACTATTTCATTAATATCTTCAATTACTGGCAGCAATTATCAATGGCAGTTAAATATTGGTAACGGATTTACAAGCATCATTGACACTGGAAACTATATTGGCACAGCAGGCAAAAGTCTTACAATTAATGCCGCACCAACCAACTGGTATGGTTACCAGTATCGCTGCCTTGTAAACGGCAGCAGCAGCGACACCACTACTTTAAAATTTGTAAGCTACTGGAACGGTAGTATAGATTCAACCTGGGAAAATCCAGCCAACTGGAATTGCGGCCTCATCCCGGATGCAAATACCGATGTTGTGATCCGCAACAGTGTTCATATTTTCCCGTCTGTTAAAAGCAACACAAGTTGCCACAGCATCACCATAGCAAAAGGAGCTGCTGCAATACTTGCCGGCGGTATCAACCTGATACTTACCGGAAAATAAAACAACAGCTCCTTCAATTATTTATACTTAATAATGCCACCGCACAAACGCTTCCATTGCGGCAAACTGCGTAAGCCCTAATTGGGCGTACAGCTTGGCGGTACTTGCATTTCTTTCTTCTGCTCTTTGCCAAAACTCACGGTCATCACTTCCCTGGAAAGGCACACTGTCTTTCTGAGACTGGTGAATAAAAATGCCATTTCTTTTTTTAACCACCTGGTCGGGGCTCATTGGTATAGCCATTTCAATTTCGGTAATATCCCACTCCTGCCAGGCGCCTTTATACAACCAAAGCCAGCAGTCATTTACCCAATGATCAGCCTTGCCTTCTGCACCGGCTTTGATTCTTTTCAATGCTTCAATAACCACATCAAAACAAACTTTATGAGTACCATGCGGATCAGCAAAATCACCGGCGCAAAAAAGTTGCTGCGGCTTTAATTCATTTAGCAGATCCATTGTGATCTGCACATCAGCTTCTCCCATTGGGTTCTTCTCAATAGTACCAGTTTCATAAAAAGGAAGATTTTGAAAATGAATTTGGCTGTCTGTAAGTCCAACATATTTGCAGGTTGCTTTTGCCTCACACCTTCTTATCAAGCCTTTAATTGCTCTTATCTCAGCCGTGTCAATTTCGCTTGATTTTTTATTCCGGATAAAAGCCGTAGCATCATCCAATATTCGCTTACTCTTTGTTTCATCAATGTCAAACATGTTTTCAAAACCAACCGCAAAGTCAATAAACCTTGTTACAAATTCATCTGTTACAGCAATGTTACCGCTGGTTTGGTAGGCCACATGCACTTCATGCCCCTGGTCATGCAAACGCATAAAAGTTCCGCCCATGCTAATGATATCATCATCAGGGTGCGGAGAAAATAAAATGGCTTTTTTAGGATACGGCGTACTGCGTTCAGGATGCTTTTCCCGCTGAGCAGTTTGCTTGCCTCCGGGCCAACCTGTAATGCTGTCCCTCAGCATATAAAATACATTCAGGTTTATCTCATAAGCATCCCCTTTTTCCACCAGCAGGTCACTGAGGCCGTTATCATTGTAATCATAATTTGTGAGGCTCAGTACTGGTTTTTGTAATTTTAAAGCCAGGTAAATCACCGCTTTTTTAATCATTGTATCGGTCCACTCACACTCACCCGTAAGCCATGGCTTTTTAAAACGGGTAAGCTCAGCAGCAGCAGCTTCATCTACCACCAATGTACAATCGTCATGATTTTGAAGCAATGATGCAGGCACATCTTCTGTATCATCCAATTCCACAGCCTGTTGTATTACCGGTGCTTTGGATTGGCCCCAGGCCATCAAAATAATTTTCTTCGATTTTAAAATAGTGCTGATACCCATGGTGATGGCCATTCTCGGCACTTCACTCATGTTGCCAAATTCATACGCATTGGCAATACGGGTGCTGTTATCAAGCGTGGTAAGCCGGGTTTTTGTGTAGATACCGCTGCCCGGTTCATTAAAACCTATATGGCCGTTTATACCAATGCCAAGTATCTGCAGATCAATACCTCCTGCTGCTTCTATTTGCCTTTCATAGTTAAGGCAATGTTCTTTAACCTCATCTTTTGCAACCATGCCATCCGGTAAATGATAATTCTGCGGATCAATATCTGTTTGTTCAAACAAATTTTTCCGCATAAAATAATGGTAACTCTGCAACGCATCTTTATCCATCGGGTAATACTGATCAAGATTAAATGTGATTACATTTTTAAAACTAAGTCCGTCTTCTTTATGCATTTTTACAAGTGCAGCATAAAGGCCTTTGGGCGATGAACCCGTTGCCAGGCCTATTACACATTTTTTACCAGCTGCTTCTTTTTCTTTTATAAGGTCGGCAATTTGCTTAGCAACATATGCAGACCCCTGCAGGGAATTTGAAAATATTTTTACCGGGATTTTTTCTAATGAATCTGTGAGATCTATTTTATGGGCCATAATAAAGTTTGTGCAAAAATAAAATTTAAAAGGGTAATACCTGAACAAAAAATCATAATTGCAATTATTTAATGCAGGTCAAACGGTTGCGTTACCAGTTCAAACGGTTGCACAATAAAATTATGTACAGTACTTTTTAAAAAAGAAAGATCATTGAAATCAAATGCTTTTTTTGCACAGTTTTCTAATACCAGCTTTATATTTCCATAGCGTCATCGTTGCGTCGCAATCCTTTCATCGGTATACCAATTTGGATCTTTATCATGCAACTTAACAGCAGAGTTGTGATCAGTTTACAAACAAGTAAAAACAGCATATCCTTTACTTCAAAACCGGCAAAATAAATTTGTGGGATGTTCTGCATCATGGTAAATACGGATGGTTGATTTTTGAAAATCACTGTCATCGCAATGATATATATCCACCATCTTTTGTGGGTTTCTGTCTGCCAGCGGAAACCAGCTGCTCTGTACCTGGATCATCAGTTTGTGGCCTTTCTTAAAAGTATGTGCTACATCAGGCAGCGTATATTTTACGTGTGTTATTTTGCCCGGCACAAATGCTTCCGGAGTTTCGCCGCCTGTACCATCCACATTACTGTTGCGGTATCTGCCTCTCATAATTTCTCCCCTAACCAGCATCTGGTAACCGCCCATGGGATAATCTTTGCCATTGCCTTTTTTAAACACTGCTTCGTCGTATTTAAACTCATCCGGAAAAACATCAATAAGCTTAACAACAAAATCAGCATCAGTAGTAGACAGGCTCACAGCTAAATCCGCTACCAGCGGCCCTGCCAGCGTAAGGTCATCAGTTAAAACACCAGAACTAAAACTCAGCACATCCGGCCGTCTGCCGGCAAAGCGCTGGTCGTCGGTCATGTATTCTCTTGTTCTTCCAATATGAACATCTTCAGTATACGGAACGGGGTGTGCAGGATCACTAATGTATTCATTGAAATTATTAATGCCCGCAGGTTTTACAAAACCAAGATCATTATTGCCGGTTATAAAAAGGTCTTTGTAATCAATGCTTGTAACAGGCCATTTTTCAAAACGCCGCCAGGTATTTTCGCCGCTGAAAAACACAGTAGCTTCAGCTATATCTCTTACAGTTCCTTTTAATTTCAGATAGAAATTAAAAAATGGGATCTCAATATTCTTCTGGTAATACTCACTTGTTCTGCTGCCAAATCTTATGTTACCCAGGTAACTGCCATCGCCGCCGCCCCCCCATGCACCATGAAACCAGGGACCAATTACAAGGCGGGTATCAGTATTTTTATTTTTCTCTTCAATAGCCTTGTATAAATTCCAGGCACCAAAACAATCTTCCGCATCAAACAGGCCGCCGACAACCAGCATGGCTGGTTTTACATTGTTCACAGCGTTACGGGCATTCCTGGCTTTCCACCAGCTATCATTGTTTGGGTGTGCCATCAGGTCTTTCCAAAACGCAATGCTGTCACCCATGAGGGCAGTTAAATTTTTTATCGCACCTTTTTTTAAAAAGAAATCATAATTATCCTCCGATGCAACCGGGTAGCCATCGCTGCCAGTAGTGGTTGGTTTGGGCCTTGGCTTACCAAACCCGCTGTAAAAATTAAACGCATCCATAAAAAAGAAAGCCCCGTTATGGTGAAAATCATCACCCTGGAACCAATCTGTTACAGGAGCCTGCGGACTAACGGCCTTCAATGCAGGATGATTGCTTAAAGCTGCCATCGTGCTGTAAAATCCCGGATAAGAAATGCCAAAAACTCCTACCCTTTTATTATTGCCGGGTACATTATTTATCATCCAGTCAATAGCATCATAACTGTCGCTTGCCTCGTCAATTTCCTTTCCTTTTTTTGCTGCATTAAACGGACGAACATCTACATATTCTCCCTCACTCATCCAGCGCCCTCTTACATCTTGTGTGGCAATGATGTAACCTTCTTTTAAATAATTTATCCAGTAAGTATTGTATAAACGGCTGTTAAATTCAGCCTCACCATAAGGGGCGCAACTGTATGGTGTACGGGTAAAAAGTATAGGATGTTTTTCTGTGCTGTCTTTAGGAATATAAAAGCTGGTAAAAAGTTTTACGCCATCTCTCATGGTTATGAGTTGTTCTTTTTTATAATAATTTTCTCGTACCCAAATGGAATCTGTATTTTGGGCAGCCAGATTAAAAGCATTTAAAAAAAATAGCGCCAGCATTAATGTATAGTTTTTCATCCTTTAATTTTAGGTGTTAAATGTAATTAAACCAACTTGTTTGACATGCTAAATAATAAAGAACTCGTCAATAAATTTTATACCGCCTTTCAGCAAAAAGATTATACTACAATGAATAGTTGTTACAGCGGAGATATTGTTTTTTTTGACCCTGCTTTTGAGCTATTAAAAGGAGATGAAGTAAGGAGCATGTGGCAAATGCTTTGTACAAATGCAAAAGACTTTTCACTAACATTTAAAAATATAATTGAGCTTGATGAAGAGTATTGCACCTGCGATTGGGTGGCAACTTATACATTCTCTCAAACAGGGCGCAAAGTTGTAAACAGAGTAAGGGCAAATATGAGAATGCTTGATGGGAAAATTGTGGAGCATAGTGATGCTTTCAGCCTTCACAAATGGAGCACACAAGCTTTAGGTGTGGCCGGCCAGCTATTTGGATGGAACAGCTTTTTTCAACGGAAAATTAAAAACAAGGCAAGGAAAAACTTGCTCCACTTTATGCAAGCGAAATAAGCGGATGGCTTCTACTAACATGGTGATGGCCAAAAATAAAAATGCAGCCTTTTTACAGGCCGCACTTTCTCTTTTGGTTTGGATGGATGTATTAGTTTCTAATAACGGCAACTGGTATTGGCTGGCTGTTACTTTTTGAATCGATGATTTCTGCATAGTAAGTGCCTGTACTAATGCCTGATGGAAGCTGGTAATAATATGCAGCAGTTCCACCGGGATGCACTGTCTTTGATGTAAATATTTTTGTACCATTCAACGCAGTAAGTCTTACCTGGTAACTATCTTTTGGTTTGCCCTGGAACAAAATCCCGATCTCATTATGTTGCACCGGGTTTGATAAAACAATGAATGATGACAGCTTAGTTATTTTTGTAACAACTACAGTGGCGCTGTACATAGACTGACCATCGGCGTCAACACTTTTAATGCGGTAATATTTTATGTTCTGCAGTGTTGAATTATCTGTCCATTGATAATACACCAGTTTATCTTCAGAGCGAACTACATTTATTTCCCCGGCTACAGAAAAATTCCTGCCATCAGTGGAGCTTTCAATTTGATATTTCTTTACATTAAATTCATTATTCACCTGCCAGTTCACTAAAACTTTTCCTGATACTTCTTTGGCAGAAACAGTCGAAAAATTTACCGGCAGCGGACTTCCTGAAACGGTTGTAAATATTATTCTGAAACGGTTTCTTGCATAAGAAGCAGCTACGGGAGTTATATTAAAAACGTAACTGGTTGTGTCATTGAGACTAAGATCTAAACGGGTACCGGTGTACGCATCTTCCAAAAAACCGTGCAACGTGGGGTGGTCCAGGTTGGTACCTTTTATCTCCAGTTTGTACTGGATATTTTTAAGGTTGGTCATGTCGAAAAAGACTGAATCAGCATCCCGGATTATCCTTCTTTTCTCAACGGCGAGCAAGGTGTTATTTCTTGTTATGCCAAAATTCTCTCCCGGGTTTGTTAGCTTGCGGGCATCATAATTATCTACCGCATTAGAGTAGGCGTCACTGTATAAAACCATGTTACCATCGGCTAAAGAGTACACTCCTCCTACGTTTGAATATAAATTTGAGATCAGGTTTTCACCCGCCAGTGGGCTGGTGCCTCCGGCGAAAACTTCGCCATTATGAATTGCCACGCAAAAAATCGCAAACAAAATAATGTTAGTTTTAACAGGAAATTTTCTATTGATTACCGGGATAGGAATCAGTTGCTTTGCGCTTTGTCTCCTCCAATTAAAGAGCGGAAAAAACCATTTGAATTCAAGTAGCAGGTTTTGTTTAAAAAGCCGGGCAAAAAAAGTTTTCATAATAGTCTTTAAGTGGTAAGTGAAAAAATAATGGGCACAGACTATTGGAATAAGAGCGGTTTTGTACAGGATACACAATTAAATATCACTAGCCAAAAGGCATGTATAATAAAAGAAAAATAAATTGGAACTAAGTGAGGTTGGTCAGGGTGATTGGAAAACTAAGAAGTAATTGCCTGCAATATAGATATGATTATTAAACAGGCAAAATTTAATTTATTAATTCACAACCTAATAGATCTTAAATATTCAAATAACAGGTTAAACCCAGATTTAGCAGTTGAAAATCCGGGTTAAACCCAGATTTTGCATTTGAGATCGTTATGAGGATTTCAAATGCAATGCAGGTAGGTGTTTCGGGTTATTTTTTGGCTGAAGAAATAGTGATCTATTTTGAAGTCAAAAAATGTTCTGAAATACTGAGCTGTGCAGCAGTTGGAAGCCGCAATAGATTTTCAACTGCAAAATCTGGGTTAAATCATGAGCTAAAAAGAATAAGTTTTTACAATGAAAAATCGATAGACTATCGAATAAAAAACCCGGCCACACTTAAGTGGTCCGGGTAATTTGCGATTGCTTGCCAGCTATTTTACTTGTAAGATTGCATAACCAACAAGTTATCTTAACCTACAAAAAAAATTATCTTAAGAACAGCATTTCCCTGTATTTAGGAAGCAGCCAGTGAGTATCATCAACAACCAGTTCTAATTTGTCAACATGGTAACGGATCTCATCAAAATATTTTCCTTTTATATTATCACAATATGCAATTGCTTTTTCACGGGTATCGGTAATGGCGTTTGCTTTTTTTCTTTCTTCAATCATGCTCCTTACTCCTGTACCCATAGCATTAATATGTTTGCTGATATCTTCCAGGATACTTAATTGATTTGAATAAGTAGTCGCATCCAACCCGGCATCTTTTAAACCCCTGATGTTTTCAACAAGTATATTCTGGTATTTAACAGCGGAGGGAAGGATAACTGAAGTAGCTAATTCCCCAATAACCCTGGCCTCAATTTGTACTTTTTTAATGTATGCTTCCAGCATTATTTCATGACGGGCTTCCAGTTCTGCGTGGCTATAAATATCGTTGCTTTCAAATAAATGTTTTGCCTTGTCTTCCAGGTATGCATCCAGTGCAAGCGGAGTGGTTTTTACATTAGGCAAACCTCTCTTTTCCGCTTCAGCTGCCCACTCTTCGCTATAACCATCGCCTTCAAACAATACTTTTTTGCTTTCAACAATGTAGCGCTGAATTACCTGCATAATGGCGATTTCCTTTTTATCACCACCGCTGATCAGGGTATCAACATCTTTCTTAAATTGTTTTAGTGTATCTGCAACAATAGAGTTTAATACCGTCATTGCATTTGCACAGTTAGCAGCAGAACCCACCGCCCGGAACTCGAATTTATTACCGGTAAATGCAAAAGGCGAAGTACGGTTACGGTCTGTATTGTCAAGCATCAGTTCCGGAATCGTTTTATGAATATCCAGTTTAAGCATTGCTTCGTCCTGCTCATCAAATTTTCCCCCAACACGGGTTTCAACCTGGTTTAATACCTCAGTTAAGTATTTGCCGATAAATATGGAAATAATTGCCGGTGGCGCCTCATTAGCACCAAGACGGTGATCATTGCCGGCACTTGCTATTGATGCTCTTAACAAACCTGCATAGTCATGAACAGCTTTAATGGTATTTACAAAGAATGTAAGGAACATCAGGTTGGTCTTTGGTGTTTTGCCGGGGGCCAGTAAGTTAACGCCAGTATCTGTAGCAATACTCCAGTTGTTGTGTTTACCACTTCCGTTTATTCCTGCAAATGGCTTTTCGTGCAATAAAACAATCAAACCATGACGTTTGGCAACACGGCTCATAACATCCATCAGCAAAGTATTGTGATCAACCGCAAGGTTAGCTTCTTCAAAAATAGGAGCACATTCAAACTGTGAAGGTGCAACCTCATTGTGCCTTGTACGCAGCGGAATGCCCAACCTGTAAGATTCATTCTCAAAATCCCTCATATAAGCATAAATCCTTTCCGGTATTGCACCAAAATAATGATCTTCAAGTTGCTGACCCTTCGCAGGTGCATGGCCAAAAACAGTGCGGCCTGTCATAGCAATATCTGGACGGGCATTTGCCAGGCCTGCATCTATCACAAAATATTCCTGCTCCCAGCCTAATGTCGCTGTTACTTTTGTTACATTTTTATCGAAGTATTGCGCTACATCAACAGCTGCTTTATCCAGTGCCACCAAAGCTTTAATTAAAGGCGTTTTGGCATCAAGCGATTCACCGGTATAAGAAACAAAAATGGTGGGAATGCAAAGTGTTTTTCCCTGTCCAATTTCCATAATAAATGGAGCTGAGGAAGGATCCCACGCCGTATAACCACGGGCTTCAAAAGTTGCTCTTAAGCCACCGGAAGGAAAAGACGAAGCATCGGGTTCTTGTTGTATCAGCGCACCGCCTTCAAATTCTTCTATCGGGGTACCGTCACCTTTTAACGTAAAGAATGAATCATGCTTTTCTGCTGAAAGATCAGTTAATGGCTGAAACCAGTGTGTATAATGAGTTACACCTTTGCTTTCGGCCCATGCTTTTAAACCGTTCGCAATCTGGTTGCCCATACTGCGGTCAATTTTTTTGCCACCTCTTATGGATGATACAAGGCTTTTATAAGCCTCATCACTAAAAAATTGGCGGGCATTTTTTATTGTAAACACATTTTCTCCAAAAATTGCAGTGATTTTGGCAGGAGATTTTACCGCAATTTCTTTATGAGACAGCAAATTGTCGATTGCCCTAAAACGTAATGATGGCATATTTAAATAATTTTTGGACCACAAAGTAGGGAAAAAATAATAATCAAGTATAGTTTTTTGAATCCCGAAGCCACCCTTTACTAAAAAATATGGCTTAAAGCAAAACATCTAATTAATTTTTAATTTTAAGTTTTGCCTTAAACAATTTCCAGTTAGTGTTAAGCAAAACAGGTAATAAGATAAACGGCAAATAAATTGACCGGTACCGCACAATAGCCCAAATTACCGGCACAGTATATCCAATTATAACCAGCACCGAAAGACTGAAAAATATACTAAAAAGCAGTACGGCATTAGGGGACAGTATTCTTTTCTGAAACAAAAGGCATATTAAAATTGCAATTTCATAAACTAATAACTCAGCCGAAAAGGGAAGTAGTGGAAGAGATAACTTATAATCTGCAACCACTGGCCGGCCGAGGCTATGAGCGGACGCTTGCGGAAGAATACTAATAAAACTTTTGGCGGTGGGTTGCAAAGTATCTGTTTCAACGTAAGAGTTGGCCCTTTGCAGGCCAAAAAAATCTGCTTGTTTTTGAACAACGAGTTGCGGCGGATCAATTGCAGGAAATATCCTGCTTACGTTAAAAAAGAGTACAATAAATATCACATAGGTAGCTGTAAAAATCAGGTACTTATTAAAGCTTGATTTTATGCAAAAAGCCAGCGCAAACATTGCCGGCAACAACATAAATGCTACATAATTGCGAATTATAAAGATGAACAAAAAAGTAGTTGCCATTATTACTATCCTTTTTACTGTAAACCCTGTAAAACAGAGGGCCCTGTAAAAAGTAAAAAGCAGTGTGCCGATAGCGGCTAAAATCAACCCATCTTTGTGGATGGTACTACTGAAAAGCAAGGTGGACGGCAACAAAAAAATGACGACAGCAAGGAGGTAGTGGTGCTTTTTGTATTGGTAGTAAAATACCCTGTATAATCCCATACATCCCAAAAAAATAAGAAAATTGTAAAGCACAACATTTACAAAATAATCGCCACCGCTAAAAATATCAAGCAACGAAATTAACTTGACTGTGAAGTTTGTTTTCAAATCGTTCCAGTAAGAATGATTGAGTTGCAGTACACCTCCAAATTTATCTTTATAACCAGAGTCAAGAATATTGACAAAATACCTCCCCGGATTTTTCAACAACAGGTGATACTCATCCAAAGCGTCCCGGTGGTAAAGCCAGGTATCGGCAATTGCAGCATGTTGGGTAATAACGCCCAGCAATACACCTGCCGCAATTTTTGCAAGTAAAATACCGTCCAGCATTTTATAGTTTAAACCGCTGTTGCTGCACAAAGGTATTTTTGTAACAGCCACGCAACAAATGAGAGTATATACAACAAACAACAGGTAATTCAAGCAGCAGATTTAGGCGTGAAAGTTAAGAAAATTCGGACAACGACTTTAAAAGCCAGTACCAGGCAGACTTTTGGCGTAAATCTGGATCATTGAAAAATACCTGAATCAAAAAAAGAAAGTAAATTCTTCCGGAAACAATATTATATAACAGCAGATTCAAGGTAAGCCGGCAAAATAAAAAGCTACAGACCTGTTTATAAAAGTTATATGGTTGTACTTTCGCAGCATCTAAAAACAGTTATGGAAATTACAGCTACAACCGCTAAAGAACTTCGCCTTACAGAAGAAGAGTTTGAACTGATTAAACAAAAAATGGGCAGAACTCCCAACTTTACTGAACTCTGTTGTTTTAGTGCCATGTGGAGTGAGCACTGCAGTTATAAAAACTCCATTAAACTGCTGAAGACGCTGCCAAGGGATGGCAAAAAAATGCTGGTAAAGGCCGGCGAGGAAAATGCAGGTTTGATGGATATCGGCGATGGTTATGGCGTTGTATTTAAGATTGAAAGTCACAATCACCCAAGTGCTATTGAGCCCTTCCAGGGTGCCGCAACTGGTGTTGGCGGTATACACAGGGATATTTTCACAATGGGTGCCCGGCCAATCGCCTCGTTGAATTCGCTGAGGTTTGGAAATTTGAAAGAAAGCAAAACACAACATTTGCTGGCTGGCGTAGTGCATGGCATCGGCCATTACGGCAATTGCTTTGGTGTGCCAACTGTTGGTGGCGAAATATATTTTGAAGACTGTTACCATACAAACCCATTGGTGAATGCCATGAGTGTTGGCATATTAAAAAATGGAACTACTGTATCCGCCACTTCAGGCAATACGGTTGGTGATCCTGTGTTTTTTGTAGGAAGTGCAACCGGTAAAGATGGTATTGGCGGAGCTTCCTTCGCTTCAGCCAATATCACTGCAGACAGTGCGGAAGATTTGCCGGCTGTGCAGGTTGGAGATCCTTTCCAGGAAAAAAAATTACTGGAGGCCTGCCTGGAAGTAATTGAAACTGGTGCAATTGTCGGTATGCAGGATATGGGTGCAGCAGGCATCATTTGCTCTACCGCAGAGATGAGCGCCAAAGGCGGCGCCGGTATGAGAATCGATCTTGACAAAGTACCGGTAAGGATGTCTTCAAACTCCCCATCAGGGGCCGGGGGCATGAAAGCCTGGGAACTGCTGCTGAGCGAAAGCCAGGAACGTATGCTGATGGTGATAGAAAAAGGAAAAGAAGGGCTTGTAAAAGCAGTGTTTGATAAATGGGATTTGCCTTGCAGTGAAATTGGTGCTGTAACAGATAATGGCTTGCTCCATTTTTACATGCACGGGCAGGAGGAAGCAGTATTGCCAGCAGAGGAACTGGTGCTGGGTGGTGGCGCTCCGCAATATGACAGATCAACAGCTAAGCCAGCCTATTTCGAAAAAATAGATTCTTTTAATCCGGCAACTATTCAAATACCAGCTGACCTTAAAGCTGTTGCAACGCAGCTTATCAGCCTACCAAACATTGCAAGTAAACGCTGGGTTTACGAGCAGTATGATAGTATGGTTGGCACAGGAACCGTAAACAGCAACGCCCCAAGTGATGCTGCAATAGTGTTGGCCAAACCAACCGGAAAAGCCCTGGCATTAACTACAGATTGCAACAGCCGGTATGTATTTGCTAATCCATATAAAGGTGCAATGATAGCTGTTGCGGAAGCGGCAAGAAATATTGTCTGCAGCGGTGGTGAACCACTTGGTATTACCAACTGCCTCAATTTTGGCAATCCTTACAACCCGGAAGTGTATTACCAGTTTTCGGAAGCAATAAGAGGCATGGGAGAAGCCTGCAGAAAATTTGATACGCCTGTTACAGGCGGCAATGTTAGCTTCTACAACCAAAGCCCTGACGGTGCCGTTTACCCCACTCCTACTATTGGTATGGTGGGCGTGCTGGAAAGTGCGGATGATAAAATGACCATGGATTTTAAAAAATCAGGCGATACTATTTACCTGGTTGGCAAAAGCAGTGATGATATTAACAGCAGCGAATACTTGCATAAAATACATGGCGTTGAATTTAGTCCGGCACCTGATTTTGATATCAACTATGAATTTAATTTGCAGCAGGTTGTAAAGCAATTAATTGCTGATAAATTGATCTGCAGCGCACATGATATAAGTGAGGGTGGTGTGTTTATAACGCTGACCGAAAGTGCATTTAACCGCAATCTTGGCTACAGTATTGCCAGCACTGCAGGCGTTAGAAAAGATGCCTTTTTGTTTGGTGAAGCACAGAGCCGGGTAATTGTTACTGTTAGTGGAACAGTTGAAACAGCCCTTGAAAGTTTGTTACAAAAGCTTGGTATTGACTTTGAAAAACTGGGCAGTGTTACTGACGGAGCTATTAGTATCGATAATGAAGATTGGGGTACAATTGCCGGTTGGAAGCATGCTTATGATAACGCAATTAGTGAGTTGCTGAAAGGATAAAATTTCAGGCTGGTTACCTGTTCATTTTCACAAAGTGCTTTAATAATGCGTTTGCTCTTGATTTAAACCCTGCAGTCTGAGAAGGTAACTGGTCTTCGATCAGCAATTTTATTTCAGGAATAATTTCAGGATATTGCTCAGCAAGATTGCTAAGTACAGTAAGGGAAAAAACTTTTATTGCAACGGCTTCCGCCGGATTTTCAACATAGCGGAAACAAATATCCATTACTGCTCCATGGTATTTTTTTGGAATCAAAACATATTGCAGCAACCGTATTGAATTCCGCTTAACAGCATCATGAATTTTTGGCTGCGCCAATTTTTTAAGCAGCTTTCCAAAATTATCTTTTATAAAATCAGGATTGGCTTTTACGCAATAACTCACTGCCCATGCTGCCCGCTGCACCACCCGGTATTCATCATGCAAAAACAAACTAAATAATTCATTAAAGCGGTCAATAGAATCTCCAACCCAGGCTTTAATTTTATCAACCTGGGCTTTAGAATGTTCAGCTAATATTTCCTGCCTTAGATTAATTATCTGTTCCATAATTTTTGCTTTTGAAAATTATGACTTGCATAAACTGGTCCAATATTTTATTCCTGGTAAAAAATAACAGAACTTATTTTTTTAACTACCTGCGAATTTGTATCAGCAGTAAGGTTTGTAAAGGCGTATTTCCATTTGCCCGGTGGTAGTGTGATGGCCTTATCAGCCTGGCTTCCGTTAAGTGCCACCAATATTTTTTTCCATTTGTCTTTTACGGCGGCACCGTTGATGGTGTAAACTATTGTGCCTTCCTTAATGGTTTCATCAAAAATAATATTTGATCGTACCTGGTTTGGTGTGGTCATCCTGAAGGCAGGGTGTTCCCTGCGCAACTTTATTAATGCAGCTACATAATCAAACACTTCCTTGTTAGTATTTTTAAAACTCCAGTTAATATGATTGATGCTGTCTCCTGCATTGAAGGAGTTTTCAACACCCTTTTTGGAACGCAAAAATTCTGTGCCGGCATGCAAAAAAGGGATACCCTGGCTTGTTAGTACAATTGTAAGTGCCAGCTCCTGCATTTTCACAAGCTCTTCTTTGGTGGCATCCGGGCAGCTAAGCAGCAACTTATCCCACAAAATATTGTTATCATGGCATTCGCAATAAGTAATTACGCTCCACGGTGCGGCGGCATACGCAGCCTTTGAATAATTTACTTTCAGCATGTTAACCTGCGGATGATTGGTTGATGCAGTAATACCAAATTTTACAGACTCATCCATACCAGCCTTGCCACTTGCAAAACCACGGTCTTTAATATCGAATACGCTGCCTTTTATACCATCCCTTATATCATCACTGAACACAGCAATATTTTTTAAGCGGGCGGCATTTTTCTTAACTGCCCGTAAAGAATCCGGTAACGGCGAATCGCCTGCCGTCCAGCCTTCTCCATATAATAAAATGGAAGGCTTTATTTTATGCAATGCTGTTGATATTAAATTCATCGTTTCAATATCATGCACCCCCATCAGGTCGAAACGAAAACCATCAACATGGTATTCCTGCAGCCAGTACAACACACTTTCCAGCATAAATTTTCTCATCATTGGCCGTTCACTGGCGGTCTCATTTCCGCAGGCAGTAGCATTAGAAAATCCACCCTTGCTATTTTGCCGAAAATAATAACCCGGCACCAGTTGATTAAAACTTGAGCTGCCGGCATCTGCCACATGGTTGTACACAACATCCATTACAACCCTCAAACCAGTGGCATGAAAAGCCGCAATCATCTGCTTAAGCTCTTTTATCCTGGTGGTTCCATCAGCGGCATTGGTGCTGTAACTCCCCTCAGGCACATTGTAATTTAAGGGATCGTATCCCCAGTTATACTGAGGTTCACCTGGCTTTGATTCATCAACTGAATTATAATCAAAAAAAGGCAGCAGGTGAATATGCGTAACACCCAATTCTTTCAAATGGTCCAACCCAGTAGCCTGCCCGGCTGCATTTTTTGTACCCGTTTCTGTTAGGCCCAAAAATTTGCCTTTTTGCTTAATGTCAGAGCTTTCGTCAATGCTTGCATCACGAATATGAAGTTCATAAATCACGGCATCTGTTGCGGCGCTGGTGGCAGAAAATGCAGGGCTTTTGTCTTTTTCCCAACCTGCTGGATTAGTTGTTTTCAAATTCACCACCATTGCTCTTTTACCGTTTACGCCAACTGCTTTTGCATAAGGGTCTGGCACTTCATTACTCCAACCAGCATTAATTTTCACACGAAAAGTATAAAATATACCAGCTAAGTCTCCGGGTAATGAAACAGCCCAGGTGCCATCAATGCTTTTTATGAGATCAACTTTCTTAAAGAAACTTCCGCCATCGCCATCTTTATAAAACAATAATTCTGCGGCCGAAGCAACAGGGCTCCATATACGAAACGCTGAAGATTGCCTTGAATAAGTAAGCCCAAGATCCTTCCCGCTATAAACGGGATAGGCAAGGTAAGTTGGCTGAGCAATTAAACGGGTCATAAATAAAGAGCAAAGCAGTAAAATAATTATCTTTTTCATACCTGCTTTTATGTTGTTCTGTAAGTTCAGTTGTACATATTTGGCTCACTGCCTCAGAGTTCAAATAGCCTTCACAGTTTTTTTCTCAACGTATTGCAGCATTTCCGCTACGCTTTGTAATTCTCCCGGGATCTTTTTAAATTTTCTCAACTCAGTCTATAATCCCCGCAATCCACTTTATAATATTTGCCATACGTTTTATACTTTTCTCAACCAGGTTCATATTATTCTCAAGTCACTTTGTAAACTTCGTAATCCTCTTTATAATATTTACAATACGTTTTATACTTTTCTCAACCAGGTTCGTATTATTCTCAAGTCACTTTATAATCTTCGCAATCCTCTTTATAATATTTACAATACGTTTTATACTTTTCTCAAACAGGTTCATATTATTCTCAAGTCAATTCATAATCTTCGCAATCCTCTTTATAATATTTACTATACGTTTTATACTTTTCGTAACTCTCTTTATATACTTCGCAATCCTTTTTATAATATTAGATACACGTTCTATATTTCTCCATGGTCACCCTGGCATATTGGTAAGGCGCCGCATGCTCATTCAGCAACTTTATTGCTAACATCCCACTCACTAAGCATTCCCGGGTATTTTCTCCAAAACCAAGAACTTCCACGGGTCCATAAAAAAGGCTGACTCTTCATTTAAAACTGATTGATCGTTGGTGAACACATTCCTGAAATTGCCATTAATGATCTTGTCCTGCAACCTGCAGTCAATAACATACTGGCTCAGGTTTAAGATTACAAGCACCTCACTGTTGCCGCTTTTTCGCAGGTAAACCATCACCCTGTCCATGGCATTTGTTTGCACAATATGCGTTTCGGTACTGTCTCCGCCCCTTAGCGCCGGTGAATTTTTATGCAGGTACAGTAAAGTTTTATAAAAATCGTATTTTATATGAGGTCCCTCCCAGTTAATGGTATCCTTATCAAAAAATTCAAGCCGTTTTAAATTGGGTAATTCCTGTCCGCTATAAATCAAAGGAATCCCGTTCCAGGTAAAGCTGAATACAGCCAGCGCATCCGCCGCATCACCATACTTTTCATACTCCGTTCCATTCCAGGTATTTTCATCATGATTGCTTGTAAACCATAGCACCAGTTTATCTGTGTACGGTAGCTCCTGGTATTGTTTTAGCAGATCATCCAGCAGCAATTTATTTTGATCGCCCTTATAAAATTCCTCTGTTTTGTGCATCCACTTCCAGCAATAACAAGCGTCAAATGCATCGTAAAAAGATGGATTTTCAATGGGATCACATTCAGCCAGCCAAAACAACGTTTTTGTTTTCTCCAACTCTGTTCTTGCCTCAAGCCAAAAATCAAGTGTAACCCAGGCCGCAAGATCACAGCGGAAGCCATCAATATCGCAGGCTGTAATCCAAAACAGCATGGCATCAATCATAGCCTTTCGCATGGCCGGATTATTATAGTCAAGTTCTATAATATCATACATGCCGCTGGCCTTTTTAAAATCGTTCGATTCGTGGTCAAACTTGTAATATTCCGGGTGGGTAATAGTCCACACATTATCCCATCCTGTATGGTTAGCCACCCAGTCCAGTATCACTTTAAAACCCATGCTGTGGGCTTTTGCCACCAGGTTTTTAAAATCTTCCAGCGTACCATATTCCGGTGCCACATTTATATAATCACTGCAGGCATACTGGCTGCCCATCGTCCCTTTGCGGTTTTTAACAGCAACCGGCGTTATAGGCATAAACCATAAAGTTGTAACACCAAGATTTTTTAACCGCAACAACTCATTCGAGAAAGCATTGAATGTTCCTTCAGCAGTGTATTGCCGCAGGTTCACTTCATACAGGTCCGTTGTAAATATCCATTCTGCCTTTTTAAAATTGGTATTGCTCATAGTAAGGTTTTGGAAAGTATTTATCAGCTGTTAATTCAGCAGTTCAAAAGTAAGCGCTAAAATCTGCAATCGGCAATTTACTGGGTTTAGCAACGCATGTTATTTTTTAACCCGCTTTTACACATACCTTGAATAACAATGGTTTCCAAAGCTTTCCAGTCAGAAGGTATTCAGCAAATCCTGGATTTTTAAAACGCACATTGCAGGTAAAAGGTAAGCCTCAGAGGTCTACAAATGTAAATACAAAAACTTTTGAAGCTCAGCGACAAAACATAGCCGGGCAGTGGTCCCGCTTTACGTTGCAAGGCCCGGAAAGACCGGGCGCTTTTCACTTCAATCGGGGCTAAGATTTCAGCCTCACAAAATAGCCGCACATTAATTATGCAGGCTGCAGGCGCTTTATGCTGACACCCTTAATTTACCTTCAACCAATTATCTTTGCACTTGTTATAACAATGCAATGAAACAATTTGATGTTCCTGTTAATTACCGTAGTACGCTTATTACCGCTATAAAAAACAAGCGCCGTCAGCAGGATAAAATGAAAAAAGATTTTACCCCTGCCCTTCTCGATTTTGGCAATATACAAATTTACCTTGCCCGGCATTTTGGTTTTTGTTACGGAGTGGAAAATGCTATTGATATTGCTTTTAGAACGGTGGATGAAAACCCCGGCAAACGCATTTTTTTGCTGAGCGAAATGATTCACAATCCACAGGTTAATGCAGACCTTCAAAATAAAGGAGTACAATTTTTACAGGATACAAAAGGCAACCCACTGGTTCCATTTGAAGAGCTTACCAGCGATGATGTTGTTATCATTCCCGCCTTTGGCACAACGCTGGCAATTGAGCAAAAATTAAATAACATCGGCATACAAACTGAAAAGTACAATACTACCTGCCCCTTTGTAGAAAAGGTTTGGAACCGCAGTGAACAGATCGCAAAAAAACAATACAGCATTGTAGTGCATGGCAAACCAACCCATGAAGAAACGAGGGCAACTTTTTCTCATGCCGCCGCCGGCACCCCAACCGTAGTTGTTAGTGACATGAAGGAAACCATGGAACTTGGCAAATACATTACTGGTGAAAAGGCAGCTGCCGGTTTTTATACTGAATTTAAAGGCAGGTATTCAGAAGGTTTTGATGTAACCAGGCACCTGCAGCAAATTGGTGTTGTCAATCAAACTACCATGCTGGCAAGTGATACACAGGCCATTGCAGACTACCTGAAACAGTTAATGCAAACTACCTACAAACTTAATGAAGGCTCCATAGGTGAACGCTTTGCTGATACAAGAGATACACTTTGTTATGCCACCAACGATAACCAGAGCGCTGTTTACGGCATGCTGCAAACCCCGGCTGATCTTGCGATTGTAGTAGGTGGTTATAACAGTAGTAATACATCTCACCTGGTGGAATTATGTGAAGAGAAATTACCCACTTATTACATTGAATCGGCCGCAAAAATTATGAGCGGGAGCGCTATCAGTCATTTCAATTTTCATACAAAAGAGGAATTGATCACCAATAATTTTTTGCCGCAAAAAACACCTGTAAAAGTCTTGCTCACAAGTGGAGCCAGTTGCCCTGATGCAGTAGTTGAACAGGTGATCGAACGCCTTACCTTATTAACAGGCAGTGCGGTAAGTATCGATAAAATGCTGGAAAGTGTTGATTGATCCGGATTTTTTTCCCACTAATTACTGGAAATATTTTGCGCAAATCCGATGGAATAAAACATATTATTTCCTAAAACTTTTGGCGTGATAGACCATTTGTACTGGACTTGTAAAAACAGGTAGGTGGTGCTGCTGGCATTTAACTGAAGGCCGGCACCCAAGGGTACAAAAGCCCCGATATGATTGGTGTAAAGACCCATACCAAGACCGCCTGTTAAAAACGGCGCCAGTAAATTCTCATCTTTTAGGGGCCTGATATTAATCGTAGGTTCAAGTTCAATGCCTATTTCTGTTTTACCAGCAATGCCATAATAAAGAGCGCTGTAGTCATGAAAAATACCATTCAGTTTAGCGGAGAAATCAACAAAGGGTGTAAGACCTTTCCAGTATGTAATTGCCATGCCGGCGCTCATATCAGCAATACCCAGCGCCTTAGCATTTCCATTGCTGCCAAAGCTTTTAGGTGCGTTAAAATCGCTCAGGTTAAAATCGATACCAAATAGTTCAGGCTTTGTCTGGCCGGGAACAAACTTAAATTTTTTGTGCTGTGCAGTAACCACATTTGAGATAAGGGCCAGGGCGATCAACAGTATTAATGGATGTTTCATGGTAAGTGACAGGTTAGTTTGATAAATGGGCCGTCTAAAGGCAACAGTCAAATGTAATGATTATTCCCAATTGAAGGTTTTTAGCGAACAAAAAGGCTTTCATTTTCATTTTTCCTTTTTCCTGTATAGCCATTTGCCCTATATTTGCAATCCGAAAATGGACCGGTAGCTCAGTTGGATAGAGCATCAGCCTTCTAAGCTGAGGGTCATTGGTTCGAATCCAATCCGGTTCACTGAATAGTGTCCTTAAGCCTTGTAAATCAATGAGTTACAAGGCTTTTTTATTTCAGGGTAACCATAGGGTAAACATTTTAGAAATTGCTTGTAAATGCATATAAGCCGAACTGCTTCATTCAGCCCCGAGGTTCGATATTGGAATCCGTCAAAAGTGAGTTTTCGGGATATATCGAACCAATTATTTCCCTCTTGTTTCATTATTGGCATTTTCATATAATTTATCAAGGGATGTAAGTATAGCTAAAGCTTTATTCAGTAAAGGTTCTATGTTATTACTCTCTTTTGAAAGCTCCATTAATTTTGATTCTAAACCAGTTATTTTCTTTTCATAGTCAGATTTTATTAACCTGTATTCAGACGGCTCTATTTCGTTTGCTAAAAGCAATCTACGGGCATTTGCAAGCTCAATACTGGCTTTTTCCAACGCTTCCTTTACAAACTTCACGTCTTCTCTTTGAGATTTAGTTTTTGATTTATACTCTTCCTGAATGATAAATTTATAAATCACACTCATTCCTGGCTTGGGTACGAGCTTTTTTAATTCTTTAGAAAATAAATCATTTGCGTTTTTGGCTTTAAATCTCGTACCACATGAAGAAATGAAATGGTAATAGTAATATATCACGTTTCTTCCTTTTGAGGCACTTCCGGTAGTATCTACCGCATTTAGGACAAATCAAATGCCCTCTTAACTGCAAAATATCCATACCACCTACTTTAGTACGATACATTTTTTCTTGCCGTTCAAATAATCCTGCACATCATAAAATAATGCTTTAGAAATTATTGGCTGGTGTACTCCCTGAACATGCCTTGTTGCTTCATCTTTAAACCCACAGAGATAAATACGACCGCAGTAAACAGAATTTCTTAACAAATGCCAAAAATTGGCTTTACAACACTTAATCCCTTTTTTAAAAGCAACCTTCAATACTTGCTCTACATTTAGCTGCCCCTCATTAATTGTTTTAAATGCCCAGCTTACTATACTTGCCTCTGGTTCTTTTGGAGCAATATATTTTTTGCCGTCTTCTGTAACCTTATTTGGGTATCCCACCGGAGCAGGTCCCATATATCTTCCTTCCTTTTTAGCTTTCCGCATTCCCATCAAAACATTTAGTGCCCTACGGTCATTTCCAACTTCAGGTGCTGCCAGATAAAATGCCAGCATCAATTTATTTTCAGGAACTGCTAAATCTAAAGGTTGGTCTATGGCTTGTGGTTCCACCCCTAATTTCCGCAGCATATTTATCATTCTGGTAAGCATCACCAGCATTGCGGCTAAACCTATACCATTTAGAAAACAGAATAAAATCAACTACTCCTTTTTTCTTTTTTAAATCTAATAAATCAAAGACCATTCAGCACGATTAAACGTTTTTGCTGAATGGTCTTCAAAAATTACTTTGCGGACTTTTATTTGATCGTTCTCACAATACTTTTTTAATCATTCTTCCTGGTCACGTTGAGAATAACCTTTGTCAGCCTGCTCATCAGTACTTACTCTTATATACAAATCTGCAATCATAGTTTTTCATTGTTGGTTAATGTTAGTTTTACCAATTTAAACATAAAATGCAGAATCACTTCAGCCTGTGCTAATGAGATATGCACATTATGCTTCTTTAAAATTTCAATTACTTCTTCCGGTTTAACACTTGCCATATCACACCTCCTTTTGATTGAAATGAATTAATAACTACATTTTATTTTATAGTTTTTTAATATGCACCACACTTGATTCAAATTGACTGGATGAAGGTTCGTAGATAATATATCCATAATTCTAAGTTCGTTAATACACTTGTTGTATGTGTACCGGGCATTAATTTTTGCATTTTTCATAATGGATGCCCGTTGAACTTTATTGGATTAATACCTCCATTAAGATTCCACTGCTGCAGTAAAGCGACATAGATGCAGATATGTGTGGTACCAATTCTTGCATCATTTTGAATAGCCTGACAGCCACCGGGTTAATGGCGGAAAGAGTTCCATGATATTTAACTATGAACTGGTTTATTTGATTTATTACCTTTTGCCTTTCCAATTCTTTTTTTCTTCAATGTGCCACTAACAGATGTACCATTTGTATCTTGGTTATCGCCTCCTTCAGTTGATTCGTCAGATTGTTTTGACGCATGCTTCTTTTTCCCCGCCAGCCTTATTTCCATTTTAAATAGAAGGCCTTTTTTGCTTAGTCCGGTTGATTACAGACCATTAAATTCAAATTACAGTTTTTTTTAAACTATTTTAGTATGAATTATCCAGCGAACATTTTTTATGTTTTGGATTACTGAACTATAAATTAAGAAATGAAAATGCTTTTTTAATCCGACCAGTTATTTTCCCATTTACAAAGTTGCCTCAAAATTGGTAATAGAGCCAGGCCCTTACCACTTAAAGAATAATCTACCCGAGGCGGAATCTCATTGTAAGCCATACGAATAATGATTCCATCTTCCTCTAGTTCCTTCAACTGTTGCGAAAGAATTTTTCTGGAAATAATAGGAATTTTTACCACGAGTTGCCCAAACCGGCATTTATTTTTTCCCAACACATAGATTATAATTGGTTTCCACTTTGTTCCTATCGACGCCATGGTTCTGGTAACAGGGCAAGAAGAATTTACAAGGATTTCATTTTTCATTTTAATTAGTTACTTTAAGGTTACCACTATTTTCAGCATTGGTATCATTTAGAAACCGTCAGCAGTATCTTTATCAAAAGTAACGCATCATGGCCTTAAGCAATAAACAAAAAGTAATTGCCTTACTGAACAGTATTGAAAGTAAAGATGCCGGGGCCGCACAATATATAAATCCAGAGAATTATATTCAGCATAATCTTTTTGTAGAAGATGGACTTGCCGGTGTAGGAAAACTATTTGAGTTACTTCCCCCTGAAACAAAGGTGGATGTGATCCGCATATTTGAGGACGGCCCTTACGTTTTTGCTCATGTTAATTACAATTTCTTTGGACCTAAGGTTGGGTTTGACATTTTTCGTTTCGAAGATCAAATGATCGTTGAACACTGGGATAATCTTCAACAAACACAACCTTTGAATCCCAGCCGTCATTCGATGATAGATGGTGCAATCATCATAGAAGACAGGGAAGCTACCGAGGCTAATAAAAAACTTGCTGAGGGTATCGTTACTGATATTTTAGTGAATGGTGAAATGGAAAAGTTAGCAGGTTACTATGACGGTGATAATTATATCCAGCACAATCCGTGGTTTCCTGACAAAGTTTCGGGGCTCATCCAGGCTTTAACAGAATGGGCACAAAAGGGCAAGGTGATGAAATACGACAAAATCCATAAAGTCTTAGGGGAAGGCAATTTTTCTTTAGTCGTAAGTGAAGGATGGCTTGACGAAAAGCACGCTGCTTTTTACGATCTCTTTAGAACTGAAAATGGTAAAATTGCAGAGCATTGGGATGTAATTGAAGAAATTCTACCAACAGCAAAACACAAAAATAAAAATGGAAAATTCGGTTTCTCTTAATCAATAATTAAAACCTAACTTTTTTTTAAAAATTATTGTAAGCAATAAAATAGCCATTTTTGATGCAAAAAATTAATCGATATATTTGCATCTATGATTAAGAAACTCGATAAAAGAACAGTGGAAAGGATTTCAAAAGCATTAGCAGACCCCTATCGTTTAAAAATGATTGAGGCAGTTAAAAAGCAGGCAGACTGGATGCAATGTGTTGCTGTTGTAGAGATGTTTGATCTCGCTCAATCAACCGTTTCACATCACCTGAGACAACTTGTGGAAGCGGATTTATTGATCGCTGAAAAAAATGGACGAAACGCTAAGTACCTGATCAATTATGATACCTTCACTAGTTATATTAATTATCTAAGTGCATATCAGGAATAAATTTTTTTTAAAATAATCAATCGAATATATTCGATATATCGATTAATTAATTACCTTTATATTTTAATAATAAAACAGCAGGACCATCGTAACAAACTTTCGTATATACTCATAAAAGTTAATTAGTGTTAATTCGAGAGTTAACTTTTAATCAATCTAAATACTTAAATAAATGAATACATTAAATAATATTAAGCTAACAGGGAATGACCAATTTTTATCATCCGGTGAAAATGAATTGAAACTTTTTACACCGGTACAAATAGGTGCAATTACTTTATCGCACCGTATTGTTCATGCGCCTATGACAAGGTTAAGATCAGACAAAAATGATGCACCAACAGATATAATGGTGGAATATTATGGCCAACGTGCTTCTGAAGGTGGTTTGCTAATCGCGGAAGCGCCTGCCGTGTCTCTGAACGGCCGTGGGTACCTCGGTGCCCCGGGTATATATGATGACATACAAATTCCAGGTTGGAAAAAAGTTGCAGAAGCTGTGCATTCAAAAGGTGGTAAAATATTTATGCAACTTTTTCATGCAGGACGCCAATCTCATATCGACATGACCGGGGGAACCTCGCCTGTTGGCCCATCAGATGTTCCGTTCCAGGGAATGGCTTTTACTCCGTCCGGATGGGTACATACTTCACCAAACCGTGCACTTACAATTCCTGAAATACATGACTTGATTAATGATTTTCGTTCGGCTGCCGTGAGGGCGAAGGAAGCGGGTTTTGATGGGGTTGAATTGCATAGTGCCAATGGATATTTACCGGATGAGTTTTTACAGGATAATTCCAACTTGCGCACTGATGAATATGGTAGATCGGTGGAAAATCGAGCCCGTTTTATGTTAGAAATAACTGCTGCTATTGTGGAGGTTTGGGATGGAGACCGCGTTGGGGTAAGGATTTCACCGAGTGGCCAACGGGGAGGCATGGCCGATAGTAAACCCGAAATCACTTTTGCTTATGTGGCAGAACAATTGAATCAATTTAACCTGGCCTATTTACATATTATTGAGCCCAGGATAAAGGGAGACGACACATTAATAGCAGATCAGGAACCTATCGCTTCTGTAGCACTCCGCAAGATATACAAAGGTATAATCATCGCCGCGGGCGGCTTTGACCGCCTTGGAGCGGAAGCGATTTTACAGAAAGGCAATGCCGACTTAGTTGCGTTTGGTCGCTTCTTCGCCTCGAACCCGGACCTGCCATATCGGTTAAAATACAATCTCCCTCTTGCCCATTATAATAGGGATGCCTTTTGGGGCGGAGACGAAAGCGGCTACACAGATTATCCTACTTACAAAATTTAAAAACAAAAAAATAACAATGCAAAATCAAACACATCATGATGCCGTAACTCAATTTACAGAAGCGAGCGGCATCAAATACGCCTATCGCAGATTCGGAAAGAAATCGGATGTTCCGCTGATTTTCTTCCAACACTTTTTAGGGACCATGGATAATTGGGATCCTTTTCTAATCGATCTTATCGCAAAGGATCGGGAAGTAATATTGTTCAATTATGCCGGTATCTCAAGTTCAACCGGTGAAGTTCCGGAGACAATAGAAGGCATGGCAAAACATGCCGCCGCTGTAATCGATAGTCTAGGTATTAAAAAGATTGATCTCTTTGGATTTTCAATTGGTGGTATGGTTGCGCAGCAATTGACTGTTGACAGGCCGGATATCGTAAATAAAGTGATCTTAATTGGAACAGGACCAAGAGGTGGCGAGGGAATGATAACTTTTACTGATGATGTCTGGGAAATATTTGGTCGTGAACGCACTGTACCGGACGAAATGTGGCTGGAAGTACACTTTTCGCCAACCGCAACAAGTCAGTCCGCCGGCAAAAAGTTTTTAGACCGTATACGCTTGCGGAAAGAAAATCGTGATCCTGCTATTACCGAAAAAGTCGGGCCGGCACAATTAACAGCAGTAGCTGCATGGGGTGCGCCAGTTCCGGGCAGTTACGAATACCTTAAAAAAATAACCCAACCAGTCCTCGTCGTAAATGGTAATAATGACATCATAATCCCGACTGTCAATTCATATATTTTGCAACAGCAGATTGCTGATGCTCAATTGATCCTTTACCCCGATTCCAATCATGGTGCGCAATACCAATTCCCGGAACTGTTTGTTGGCCATTTGAATTTGTTTTTAAACGACGTTCAGTAAATACAAGGATATGACTCAGAAACTAAAAAGCAAAGTGGCAATGATTACAGGTGGAAACAGCGGTATAGGCCTGGCCGTTGCAAAGCTATTTGCAGCCCAAGGTGCCAAAGTTATTATCACTGGCCGTAATCAAAAAACATTGGACGAAGCGATAATTTCCATTGGCCACAATGCTTTAGGTTTTGTTAGCGACGTATCTCAAATAAGCAGTTTCGAGGTTCTTTATAAAAAAGTACATGCTATCTGCGGTAACATTGATGTACTTGTAGTATTTAACGAAGCAATAAAAAGTAAAATGCCCGCTAATAGATTAATTAATAAAGCAACTGCAAGTTGGTCTATCCCAATATGTTCTTTGGTATAAATTGAGAAGAAAGAATAACTGTCTAAGCCATTATCTTTATCGAATACAACTATCAAATCATCCTCTTTCAATAAATCCTTATCCAGATATTTTTTGAAAGATTCATATTCAAGTGCTCTTACATTTTTAAAGTTGAATTAAGCATAAGAACAAGGCATGAACAATTAAATAAAATTGTTCATGCCTCTTTTAATTTGTTTCTGCAAAAAGATCTTAAAACAAGTAATAGCATTTATTTAATTGAAATATAACAGTAAAATATATGCTTACGCTTTGCACCAGCATTACAAAACAACCTTACCCAAAAGAGCATGCGGTTTATGGTGCACTGAATATATTATTAATTTCCATTCCTGCAACCTTCCCTCATCTTCCGGCATATTTTACAATAACCTGCAGCGCTTCAATTGCATTGGCCAGGTACACCAGCGGTGCATTCCAGTTAATGGCAATTTCATTGGAGGCATAGGAACAATCCTGGTCTGCATAAGTAGTTTCGGGCTCGCTGAAGGCGTAATTGCATTTGTCCTCCTTGCCTGGATTTGGGCCGCCGGCCAGGAGGCCCGGCACAGGTTCCTCAATACCATCCGCAACAGATTGCCGGTGATGCGGATGCATGGTTGAGTGACTGCCAATGCAGGTAACAAAACAGTAACCGGTTGCGTTTCTGCCTAAAATATAATCAAGGTTGCTGAGTGCCGCATCTATGTAGTGTTTATCATGCGTTAGCAAAAAAGCATTGATGAGTACAATGCCCTGGTTAGCTGCATTTGAATTACTGCCCCAGTTAAAATCTGAGGTGGCTTTACCCATTACGGTACGGAATGCACTGGAGCTAATACCGCCGGAAAGTTGCCCGGCAAAAAGAACAAATCGTTTTTCCGCAGCCGTTATAAAACTGGCCGCAGTTGGCAGACTCTTTTTATTTCTGAACAACGAATAATAGCCCAGCATTTCAACATTACTCCAGGCTGGCAGGCTGAATTGCGTAGCATTCTTTTTTTCTGCCACCAAAAAATATTGCTGCTCTTTGGTGGTGCAAAATAATTCACAGGCAGCCCAAAAGAATTCATCATCAAAGTAAGTATCTCCATACCCACCGGTGGTAACAGCCGGTAAAAAAGTTTTGTTGTTGCTGTTTTGATCGTAGGCAACTCCAGGATTTTTAACGGCCCAGTTCCAGGCAGCGACGGAGGCTTTAAGACAGCTGTCGGCCAGGCCGGGCAACTCTTTATTAAATTGTTTTAACACCCGGGAAGCCTGCGCCGCTACGGCTACAAAATCAAGGGTGGCGGCGGTTCCTTTCTGCACCACATACCTGGGCAGTTTGGTAACACCGGGCATTACCATTCCGTCAAAACTGGCGTTGGTGCATTTGTTGTAAACGCCGCCATCTGCAGGATCCTGCATGGTGAGCATCCACCGCAAATTGTACAGCGTTTCATCGAGTATATCCGGCATGTTATTGCCGCTCTCCGGTATGTTGGTTTCAAGGGTTTTAAAATAAGGGCTGAAGTCTTCAAAGGCGCTCAGCAGCGTGCCCATGGTAATCCCCGAATTCACGATGTACTTATTATAATCACCTGCATCGTACCAGCCACCGGGGCTGCTGATAACAGTGCCGGCCGGCCTCATTTCCGAAGCTACCGACGCATGTATCAACACTGCGGTATCGGGATGCCCTGCAGCCCTGTTCCACTTGCCTGCAAAAGCTGGCTCCAATGGCATGGAACAGCGTTGAAAATAGAATCCCTTCAGCGATGCCACCGCAGCTTTTTTATTTACGGCCTCCCCTATTTCAAAGCCATAAGAATTGCCGGCTCCGGGAATGCTGATCAAATATTTTCCCTGCTTTTTTAACGCACTGAAATCTGCTATCCTGGTGATAAGCGATGAATTTTTTGATAGTACCGGCCTGCTTAAAATTCCCTTAAAAACAGTGTCCTTACTGTCTTCCTTCAAAACGAAAAATTTAACGCCCGTTACCGGCTGCGTTAGCACCGCAATTTTTGGAGCGTTGGGGTAAAAGCCCAGTTGATTGAGCTGTATAACTGCCTGGGTTGGCTGTGCTTGTAGCATTTGCTCTCTACCACATAAAAAAACACAACCGGCAGCAATGATAATTTTTTTCATAATAGTTTTGCTGCGATGAAAATACATTTTTTTGAGGATTGATGGGGTAAATTGGTGAAGGCTGTGCTTATCAAATAAATGCTTACCAGCGAAGATTAAATGGA
This sequence comes from Ferruginibacter sp., assembly GCA_965247025.1. Classification (GTDB taxonomy): domain Bacteria; phylum Bacteroidota; class Bacteroidia; order Chitinophagales; family Chitinophagaceae; genus Ferruginibacter. Next base: position 1,517,028 of record OZ252000.1, read on the forward strand.
GCCTGGCACAATACTGCTAACTGCGTTTTTTTAATAAATTTTTACAACTCATTTTGTAAAAACAAATCCGTATTTCCAATCAATTTCTTCCTTACGGTGAATGTTTCAACAATTAAGCTTCCTCAAAGCTATCTGCTTAAACCCGGATTTTGCATTTGAGATCGTTATGAGGATTTCAAATGCAATGCAGGTAGGTGTTTCGGGTTATTTTTTGGCTGAAGAAATAGTGATCTATTTTGAAGTCAAAAAATGTTCTGAAATACTGAGCTGTGCAGCAGTTGGAAGCCGCAATAGATTTTCAACTGCAAAATCTGGGTTAAAAACCATTGCGAAATAACAGGTATTTGTTTTTACGCAGCCTGCTACCAGGTGCAACAATGCTAGTTGAATTGTAAAATCTCATGTGACAGTAAAGTCAGAAAACCGATTTGAATTCCAGGACGATTTTTTTTTCGTTTTATCTTTTTCTTCTCTTAAATACGATTTTTTTTTCTCTTCCTAAAAACGTAAGGCGTTGATAATCAACAAATTATTTCTGGCATCTGATTGGAATAACATGTAAATGCAAATATTTTAAAAACAGTTTATTCACCCACAAAAATCAGGATATGTACAGAAATAATCAATATACTAACGAGGCTTATGAGCAATCTTACAACAATGAGTATAACCTCGAATTAAACCCTGAATTTGAAATAAACAATGAGCAGGGCTATGAATTTAATTCCAATTATGAAACAGGAGGGTCGTTTGAAAACGAGGATGAAAGCGATCATGAATATAACCCGGGTTATGAAATACAGGCTGAATTTAATATGGAAGATGAAAATGAGTATGCGAATGAATTTAACCAGGAGTATGAGAGAGGAGGTCAGGATGCAATGGAACTGGAACTTGAATATGTTACCAATGAACAGGAATTAAGCAACTGGGTAAATGAAGTAGTGGTGAGAACTAACCCTGGTTTAAGGCGTACACTCAAAACACCCTTAGGCCGCAAGGCAGTAAAACAATTTTCGAAAATTGCTTTTAAAACATTGCCTTATATCGGAAGAAAAAGGCATGGATGGAAAAGACCATATAAATATCGGAGGCCGCATCGCCAGCACCACAGGTCTCCGGGTCAAAGGCGCTGGTACAACGGAAGATGGGTAAATGCTCCTTTTATGCCCTCTCAGCAATACCCTGATATGCAGCCGCAACAACAAGGATTTCAGGACCCCGGTATGCAGCAACCGCAGGGATTTCAAGGCCCTGGTATGCAACAACCACCGCAGGCATTTTCTAACCAGGGTATGCCACAGCCTTCGCAATCAGCCAATGCAGGTGGGCAACAGCAATCACCTGTAGAGCAAGATGGAAGCTTCAAAAATTTTGTGCTTGATACAATCAAAAATCTTTCTGAACAAATTGCAAAGGGCAATGAAAGTATTATGGCTCTTAAGAACTCTATGACCAGTTCCGCAGCAAATAATTTTCCTGCTATTGTACAACCTAAGGCAGACAGTGCTGATCCGGGAGCACCCAATTCCTCCACCCCACCTGCAGCAGATACAGCACCGAAAGATCCGGCTGCAACAGGTGAATACGAATGGGAAGACAATGAGTATGATCACGAAACAAATTATGAATATGGAAACGAAACGAATTATGAATATAGCAACGAAACAAGTTATGAATATGATCACGAAACAGATGGTGAAATAACTAACAACGAAAGCAGTTTTAATGAAGTAACACAAATGAAACTTGCTTCGGAACTATTATCTGTAAACAACGAAATGGAGCTTGATCATTTTCTTGGAAAACTATTAAAAAAAGCAGCTGGCGGCCTGTCTAAATTATTGGCATCTCCGCAGGGGGCATTATTAAAAAAAGCGTTAAAAGCTGTAGCAGGTAAGGCGCTGCCGATTTTGGGTGGCGTAGTGGGAGGTCCTGTTGGTGCAGCAGTTGGCAATGCGGTGGGATCTGCCGTGGCATCAGAATTTTTTAACCTGGAACTGGAAGGCCTGAGTGATGAAGACAGTGAATTTGAAGCAGCCAAAGCTTTTGTACGCTTTGCCGGTAACGCTGCAAAAGAAGCGCATGATACTGAAACAGGTAACCCCGTAAAAGATGCAGAACATGCTATGATACAGTCTGCAAGGAGATTTGCACCCGGCCTTTTACGTCGCCGGAGTTATGGTTACAATCAAAACACAGGCAGGGATTATCAGTATGATCAAAACGATGGTACCAATAACATGGGCAGCGATAGCGGCAGCTGGTATCGCCAGGGAAACAGGATTATTATTCAGGGACCATTTTAATTGCAACAATGCAAACACTAACCCGATACCCGTTTGATTATCTAATTAATGAAGCTGCTTCATTATTAACCAGGCTTAACCAGGTAAAACCATTTTCCATGACGATGCCAATGGTAAAAGGAGCTTCTGTTTCAGACAAAGCATTAAGGGCAGTAATTGAATTACTTGAAAAAGGTAAATCTGAATTGAGGTTACATGTAAATGAGTTTATTGATAAAGTAAAAACGGCATCAAAAACCCTGGTGGGGATACAAAGTCTGCAGGCAGGATTTACCATTTTAAAATTACGTTTCAACAGTATACTCGATCAGCTGGACATTTTTGCAGATGTACTTTCTCAGCGTTCAGAGCATGATGTTGGTGTATGGCTCTGCGGCCTGGATGTACTGGCAGAAGACGGGCTCGCTATCGTAAATAAATTTGCTGAAGTGCCATCCTTAATGGTGTACTTAGACCGGGGCCACGGAGCGGCGATAAGAAGGGCGAGAACCAGGTTACCGGGTGGTGATCAAAACCCGGTGGCAGTAATACAGATTCCCCGGGAGAGAATGGTGGGCAGTTGTATTGCATCCTCATTAATACATGAAACCGGCCACCAGGCAGCAGAGTTATTAAACCTTGTAGCAACGTTAAAAACCATATTGGGTAAAGCGGCTGCACAAAGAAAGAACACCGTGGCATGGAAATATTTTGAGCGGTGGATATCTGAAATTATTGCTGATATATGGGCCACAGGGCATTTAGGCATTGCCGCTACAATGGGATTGATGGGAGTTGTAACCCTGCCAAAATATTTCCAGTTCAGGCTCGATTTAAGCGACCCACATCCAGCTCCTTATGTAAGAGTACAACTGAGTTGTGCATTTGGTAAAAAGATTTTTCCGCATCCGCAATGGGATGAGCTATGGGATTTATGGAAAACATTTTACCCTACGGATGGATTAAATAACGAGACACTGCAAATATTAAAAGATATAGAAACAGAAATGAATGCCTTTGCCGACCTGGTTTTGAACCATACAACAACAGAAATGAAGGGTAAAAAACTGGTGGCACTGTTCCCGGTACTGGAAAGAAATCCGGCACATCTAAAACAACAATTTCAAATATGGAAAGCAGGAAAAGTAAGTTTAGATACAATGCAACCCACACTCGTATTTGCCCTGCTGGGCCAGGCTAAATTTAATTTGACTATTGATGCGGCAGAAGAGAGCAAAGTGCTTTCACAACAATTAAGACGATGGGCTTTTAAAAGAAATTAATTCATTCATAAAAAAATAAAAAATGACAAAAATTATTATACTCCCAAACAAAGACAGGAATTATGATCCTTCCAAATTCGAAATTTCTGTCGAAAATTTAAATGCTGATGGCAGCTACAAATTTTATAAAAAGTTTCAGCTGCAAAAAGATTTTACACTTGATGTTCATTTGGAACCGAAGGATAGAATTGGAGTTGAATACAACAGGATTGCGCTTGAAATTTCTGACAACGCAGCGAACACAGTGTCTGCTGGCAATTGGCAGTACTTTATTGTACCCAAAAACACTTCTGACCCCGTTAATATCCATCTCCAATCGGGAGTTGACCCACAGGTAACTTCAAGCACTATTGAAAACGATCTAGATATCAACATCAAATCATTCAATCTCAAACAACCTTTTGAAGTTAAATTAACGCCGTCCACAGGCGCACAAACTAAAGACCAGGCCTTTTGGGATATAATCAACAGTCACCAGCTTAATTTCAGGCACTACCGTAATTTTATCGATGAGGTGCTAACTTCTTTTCCACCATCAAAGCCTGGTAGTGCATCTCCGGCAAGCGGCTTTAAATCACCAAACCAGTTAGCTGATAAGATATACCAGGCCGATAAGGATTATGATGCAAAAAAAGCCGACTCAAAGCGCCTTCCATTTAACAGGACAGAAGCGTACAGTTTGTTAAAATATGCCACAGAAAAATATGTTGAGCATGTTTATAACCTGAGTAGTTATTTGGATAATGACTATGACAAAGATGAAAAATTTGACCTGGACGATTACCTCGGAAACGACAAAATTATTCCATATTACAACCTGATAAAATCAAAAATTCAGGAATATTTCCAGGCAAATCCAAAGCAGCAGGGTTTCCTGAAATCGCATGCGGATACTATACTAATAGAACTTATCTGGAGTTACTGGCATGAAGAGGGAATGGTCAATCAAACAATGATTGCACTGGCAAGACGGTTTCAGAATATAAAGAACGGCTACCGGGATCCCCTTGCAAATTTTGCGCTGGATCCACTGCGCCCACTGAATAATATTTTGTGGGGTTATATACAGGATACCCAGCACCGCTTAACCGCCACAAGAAGAAATTACGAATATGCAGGTGAATATAATTTGTGTGTTGTGGGCAACATGAAGCCAGGATTTAACCCGGCTGATGTACGGTCTAAATTTTTACAATCATTTCACCGGCTGATATTTGAAGCCACAGAATACTTCATACAGTCAGACAATACAACTATACGACCAGATGGCTTCAAACTGCTGAATGCTTTAAGGGATACCCATCGCATACTGGCAGAGGGCGCCCACAACCAGTTTGGTGATTTGCCAACAGTTGCCAGAATTGAAATGCTGATAGAGCAATGGATATTGTCAAGATCAGAAGTACGTGAGTTTTTAGGTGGCAGAATTATGGTGCCGTATGAGGAACCATGGATGGACAGAGTGGACAGCATGAAAGCCCTGCAGGGATGGGATAATACAAGCATCAGCTTCTACCATGATCTTGCAGTGTATGGCGAAAAAATATTATTGGGTATTCGTAATGGTGATTGGACAAATGTAACCAGGCGGGACAATGCCACTAACTGGGCCGACGCTTTCAGGGATGCCATCCAGCGGTACATACACAGTTATTATACAGTAACCGGTATCGATCTTGCCGCAAAAAATGTCAGCGTCAACGCTGAAGAAAAATACCTGCAGCCGGGAATACTTATACGCCAAAAATACGTCATGGAGAAAAACCGGAGATCATAGCTATTTGATCCATCCACCTTTTAAACCTTTTTATGATCATTGATTGTTACTGCCACGCCGGTAAGGGTGACGGATTAACCGGGCCCTGGGATACCAATGCACCGCTTGATCAATACCTGCAATGGGCTGATGAATATGGTATTGCAAAAACGGTATTGTTTGCAGCTTTTCATACCAATTATGAAAAAGCAAATTACCAGGTAGCAAAAATGGTAAACAGTAACCGCCAACGTTTTTATGGCTTTGCATTTATTCATGCAACCAGGGATGCAGGCAGGGTTTACAGCATGGTGAAAACTGCCGTAACAGATTTTAAATTTTGTGGTTTAAAAGTTCACCGGTACGATGCAAGAATTTCAAGGGAGATCTGCGATGCTGCAAAAAAGTTCAACCTACCCGTTTTATATGACCCTATGGGTGAAATTTCGACGGTTGAATTAATTGCAAAAGAATATCCGGATGTAAATTTTATCATCCCCCATTTAAGCAGTTTTGCCGATGACTGGAAGGCGCAGATTGGATTTATTGATATCCTGGTAAGACATAAAAATATTTACACTGACACTTCGGCTGTGAGACGGTTTGATGTACTGCAGGAGGCATTAAAAAGAGCAGGCCCCGATAAAATTTTATTTGGCAGCGATGGTCCGTGGATACATCCTGAAGTAGAGCTGGAAAAGGTAAGAGCGCTGCATTTGAAAGCCGAAGACGAGGAGAAAGTTTTGTGTACTAATTTTTTGAAACTAATCAATATTATTCATTCTAAAAGTTTAAGTCATGTGTAATTGTAATCAAAAAGAATTTGAGTTATTACCCGAATTCGAAGTAATGTCGAATGAAGGTTCCAATTTTGAGATAAATCAGCGAAATGCCAGGGTTGGTTCAGCAAGAGGTGTTAGCAAGTCCGCGTTACCTGAAATGCTTGATACTTCGCAACTCGAATATGAAGGATTCCCCGGCGGCTGTGATGGAGGCGATATTAGCGGATCAAGAGCCCGGGTATCTGACACCAAAGTTGAGCCATTTAAACATATATGCAAAATAGAAATGCTCGATACAAGGGGCAATGTTGCAGGCTGGTGTACAGGTACGCTTATTTCTCCAAATAAAGTTCTCACTTGTGCACATTGTATTTACGACAGAGATTCATCATCTTACCACCAGGGTTCTATCAGGGTTATTCCGGGAAAAAATGGCTCCGGAAAATCTCGTGCTACTGAACCATTCGGTTTTGCAATGTCAAGCCGTGTTAATATACCTGATGAATATAGGACTGCATCCACTTATCAGGCAGCTATTCCATTTGATTATGCAATTATAACCTTACAAGAAAAGATAGGTAATCGCATTGGATATTGGAGAAGAATTGCGTTTAAGCCAGATAATCTTCTACTTCGAAATAAGGCTAATACAGCAGGTTACCCTCAAGATCTGGATCCATCAGGAGATAAGGTATTTAAAGCCTACGATCGAAATGTAGCAACCCATCCGCAGACCATTGAATTTTTACTTGATACTTGTCATGGCCAAAGTGGCGGCCCAATCTGGGTTAGATGGCAACAGTACAGAGTAATAGTTGGAATTGTTAAAAAGCTGGATGATCCAAGTACAAGTGTCGTAGCTAATGTTGGTGTTCGCATGACACCGGCCGTGTTAGCTAATATCAAAAAATGGGTAGCGAGTTAATTAAAATAGTAACTAACCTGCAAAGCTATCAGGTGCAAAAATTATTATCATGTATAATCAAAATGAATTTCAAAGCAGTGTTCTTGATGAGGTTTTAGATGAAGTACAACCCCAATTTGAAACTCAATCTCGACGAACACTTTATCCGACATATTCCCAGATTTTAAGAGGAGCGCTAACCAGGGAATCAAATTATGAAATAGCTGCTAACTCAATTCAACGGGCACTCAGAACACAGGTGAAAATTCGAAAGAATGAAGCTCACCTTACACCTGCTGAAAAAGCAGCGTTTATAAGCGCAATAAATACTATGATCAGCTCGGGTGTATTTAGTAGAATTGCAAATATTCATGGAATAGCCCACATGATGCAATATGATATGCATGGCTTTATGATTATGCCTGATGGTACCGCAATGATATCTCCTTCCGGAATTCAAAGATTTTTGTCATGGCATAGGGCATATTTATTAATTTTTGAAAGAGAGTTACAAAAAATAAATCCTCAAATTACCGTTCCTTACTGGCAATGGAGTGTAAACAGAAGATTCCCATCGTGGTTAACTAGTTTACTGCCGCAAAATTTAAGGGATGACGGCGGTCAATTATATTCTGTTTCAAGAAATTTAGGTAACTCATCAGGACTTCCAACCCAGCAAAATATCCGTAACCTAATGACAATTATGAACTACACATCATTTACTAATCCTGATCCTGCAAGGGCTACTGCATCCCTGGAATCTTATCATAATGTCGTTCATGCATGGGTAGGAGGAACTATGAACGATATTACCCATTCTCCATTTGATCCAATTTTTTGGATGCATCATGCTGAAATCGACAGAATATGGTCCATCTGGCAGAGCCGGCATCCGAATCAGCAGCCCAATCTAACAGGTGCGAAAGCAATAATGACCCCATGGAATTTTACATTTAGAAATCTTGCGTTAACAAGGCGGTGTGGATATGAGTATGAAGAAAATACTATTTGAAAAAAATTAAATCTGGCGTAGATAATTCTATGAGGTTAAATTCAAAATTTTATACTAAACCACTCTCATAGATAAATTTTAATTTTCTGAAAATTGACTCAAGGATTGATGATTGTTTACAATTAATTCTACTTTGACAACTCAAAAATAGTATTTGTTGTGAAAGTAAAAATTTCAGAACTTGTGTTCATGTAATTATCACCTCTAAATATAGACCATGAGCGAATCACGCCGTTACCTGCCGAAGTATCCCGGCTTAAGAAGTATCTCAGGTCGTTAAAACTTATTTTCAAAGCTGGCACACATGATAAACTACAGCATGCCACTCAATATCTTAAAGGCCTTTTTCAAGGACAGAAACGAAATATAGAACGTATGGTAGAGCGTGTACCGGAGAGCGATTATTACCAGATACAACATTTCATCAGTGAATCACCCTGGGATGCCAGGGCAGCCTTTGATAAGGTAGCTTCCGATAGCAGCCAGCTATTTGCAGGTCACCAGCGAGTAGGGCTTTTAATAGATGAAAGTGCCCATCGTAAGAAGGGAAAAGAATCAGTAGGCGTTGCCCGCCAGTATTGCGGCACTATTGGCAAGGTCGATAACTGCCAGGTAGCAGTATACGGGGCGTTGAGTGCAGAAAAATATTACGGCCTCATAGACACAGCCCTGTACTTGCCAGATGAATGGACATCCAATGAAGCAAGGTGCAAAAAAGCAGATGTACCCCCGGTGCCGGCTGGCGAAAGCAGGGTTTGTAAAACCAAGATAGAACTGGCCTTAGACATTGTACGGCATCAAAAAGAGCTGGGTACCTGGTTTCATTATGTAGGTGCCGACGGGCTGTATGGAAACAGTTACTACTTTCAGCAGGAGCTGGATAAAATGGGGATACTTTTTGTACTTGATATCCATAGCGATCAACACATATACACCGAACCTCCGGTAATAGCCATACCTGAAAAAACAGGCGCTGCAGGCCGTACCCCCAGTCGTTATAAAGCAACAGGCAATGCCATTGAAGTAAGGCAGTTTGCAAAGAATATATCCAGCGGGGCCTGGCAAAAAATACGGCTTCGCCAAACAGGCAAAGGCGATTTAAACTGCCTGGGCTATAGTCAAAAAGTATATCTGTGGGATGGCGAATCATCCAATTATATGGAACGCAAACTGGTGTTGAGGATAACAGAAAACAAAGATGGCATCTGTGAATACAAATACGCCATCAGCAATGCTTTTGATGGAGAATGCACCACAGAGGAACTCGTTCATATGCAGTCTCAACGCTACTTTGTAGAACGCTCTTTTCAGGAAGCCAAGCAGGAAGCAGGCATGAGCCAGTACCAGGTAAGAGGCTGGCTGGCATGGCACCACCATATGGCAATGGTAATGATGGCACTCCAATTTATACTAAGTGAGAAGATGTTACTAAAAGATAAGTTGCCATTACTGAGTGCTTATGATGTGAGGGAAATGATACTGAATACATACGCCCAAAAAGGAACAACTAAAAAAGAGATCATGGAACAAATAAGCATACGCCATCAGCAAAGAAGCAGTACGCAAAATCAAAATAATTCAACATGACTTGTCAAAGTAGAATTAAAGCTACGTATAAATCCAAATTCGAAATTTAAATATTTGCCTGCTAAACGATAAGCACAACTTAATACATGACCAATACTCAAAAAATTTCTTTATGCAAACAAATCTTAATGAAATACTTGAAGAAATAAATAATGAAGATTATGAAACCGGGCAAAGTAATCACGATAGCTGGATTAACAGTTTACCATGGATTATTTGTGGCCCCATTCTCAGAAAAGTTCATTATGATCATATATCTGTCTGGCTCGCCTTTAAGGAAGATGTTAGAAATATTTGTCTCGAAGTTTTTGAAGTTGCTAATCCATCCAAAATCATTTTAAGCGGAACAGTTGATCAGCCGAAAATGCTTGGTAAAAATCTGTTTGTGACCTTAGTAACGGCCTTGAGTTCGGGCACCAAATTATCCTCAGGTATCATTTATGGTTATAGAATATCTTTTAAATTAAAAGTTGGCCCGAAAAAGCAATTAAGCGATCCAAATGTTTTGAAAGATGGTCTCAAATCTATAATTTATAAACCCTTTGATTGCCCAACATTTTGCCTGCCAAGTGATAATATCAACCACCTTAAAATTGTTCATGGCTCCTGCAGAAAAGCGCATGGCGGACAAACAGACGCTTTACGGGCATTGGATACCATGATAGAAATAAATTCTGATAACGTTGCACAACGTCCGCAACTATTATGTTTAACTGGTGACCAGATATATGCTGATGATGTATCGGATATTTTGCTTCATAAAATTAAAGTTGCAGAAAATAGCCTGATGGGTTGGAAAGAAAAACTGCCAAAAAATTATTCAACCAGCCAGCTTTTACCCGGCAACCGTAAAAATATTATTGCAAAAACAGGAAATAAAAACATCCACTGGGGTTTCGGCGCAAGAAAAATTTCTCCTGATGATCTTACCACAACAGATGCTGACAGTCATTTAATTTATTTCAGTGAATTTATGATGATGTACCTGTTTGCATTTTCTGAGGTTATGTGGTCATACCGAAACCCCTTATGGAAGGAACTCTACCCGGATTTTAAACAGCCCCAAAAAAGAGAAAAGCTTGGGGAGTATGTAAAAAAATTTAAAGCACGCTCTGGAAAGTTTCGAGAAGATACCGTTCATTTAAACAGTTTTGTAAAGTCATTGCCATTTGTAAGAAAGGCTGTAGCCAACGTATCTGTGCTAATGATATTTGATGACCATGACATTACAGATGACTGGTTCATTACAAAAGAATGGTCTCAAATGGCATTACTAAAAGGAACCACCAGCCGCCGTTATATTTTTAATGGTATGCTTGCTTACGCTCTTTTCCAGGATTGGGGAATAATTATTTAAAATATGAGTCAGGCGATGGTAAAGCTATTTTGAACTCGATTGATCTAAAAGTTCCTAATAATTATTTACACAATGTGGTTAACTACCCAAATCCTTTTTCAAATGATATAGAGTGCATTGTGTTGCCTGTTCTTTGTGATGATACAAAAAATTTAAAAGAACCTTCCTGGTTTTTAAAGAACCGGATGCGCTGGGACTATCATATTGGGTACAATAGCTTTAACCTGTTTGTATTAAATACCCGTACCGAAAGGCAATATTTTGAAAAGGAAAGACCTTTGGCAAATCTTATTAAAAGTATTCATCCGCAAGGGCAGTTTGATACGGAAAAGCTGGCGGTTTTTGTTTCCGCAGTTCCGGTTTTTGCCAATATTCCGCTGGAAACAAGACAAGAACAATGTCGTAAAGGAAAGTCAGATCTATTAACCGGGTTTATCTGCCGGCACGAAGATATTATTGGGATGTTTGAAAAAGATCAGGAATCCTGGTCATTTAGTGGCAGAGGGTTTGGTAATTTACTATATTTCATTTCGATGTTTAAAAAAGTGCTGATCCTTTCAGGAGATGTGCATCATGCATTCACTTCTTATGTAAAACTTTGGCGAAAAACAGGAATAGATTCATATCATCTTACAAAAATTGTTCAGTCCACCTCCAGTGCTTTAAAAAACTCAACAGATAAAACCCATTACCCTGCAATTAATAAATACGGACTGCGGCCTGATGCTAATAAATTATATAAAAGAATAAAAGTATTGGGTAGAACGAAACCAGGTGAAAAACCCCAAATGTTCTCCAACCCAAGATTTCAGGATCCACAGGAATATGATCCTGCAATAACAAGGATTAGATTAGAATCAGTAACCCCGGACCCTTTGCTGCAGTATACTGTAAAATTTGCCAGGTCTGCAGGTTATGGGGTATCTAAAAATTTGGCGCTTGCTATACTGAAAACAGAACAGGCAGGAAAATTTACTGACAATAATGGGGTTGTATATCCTGTACCTGGTATTGTTGCTGGAAAAGACAATATCAGTTTGATTTCATTTACAAATAATTCTATTTTAAATACTATCTGGCTTGCTAATGGCACCCCTGAAAAGCCAGATGAAGAACAATTTGGACCGGATGGCAGGAAGACAAGAGAAGGCGAAGCAGGTAAATTACTTTTCCTGTATGTCAATCATTTAATTGATTTTTCAGTTAAACCAGATTTGTCAGAATTGCCAGTTAAAGAGTTTGACAAATTAAAAGGACGGGTACCGGCATTTGGATAATTCTCTATTGAATTAAAAAAAGTTTAAATTATTTTACTAAGCCTGTAAAATTTGAAGAATCATCTGCAACCATATCATTTCATTTCCCAAAACACGCAAAACTTTATAGCAGAGCTTTCAACATTTATCCGTTTTCCCAGCGTAAATGCACAAACGTTACACACGAAAGATATTGCAAACTGTACCCACTGGCTGGCAACGCATTTAACAAAAATTAGTTTAAATCATGTACAAATAATACCCACAAAAAAACACCCCATGGTTTATGCAGACTGGCTGCATGCGCCTGGTAAGCTAACACTACTCTTTATGGCCACTATGATGTGCAGCCTGCAGACCCATTGAACGAATGGAATGATCTACCTTTTAGCGGCGTAGTTAAAAATGGTTATATCTATGGCCGCGGTTCTTCAGATGATAAGGGACAAATATTTGCCCATGTAAAGGCATTGCAATATTATCTTCAAACTAAAAAAGAAATACCAGTCAATATTAAATGTGTTTTTGAAGGGGAAGAAGAAGTCGGCAGCCCGGGATTACAAAACTTTATCCGGAATTATCCGGCATTTTTGAAAGCAGATGCAGCAGTTGTTTCTGACATGTCTGTTCCTTCTGCCACCCAGCCAGCCATTACAAATTCCCTAAGGGGTGCAGTAAGTTTTGAACTGGAAATCACTACTGCCCAACTATGAATCGAACAAAATCAACTGTTTGAGAGGATCTGTTATTTTATCAGATGATTCAATCCTTGTGAAGGCTTGATTTAACTGGATTTTCTCAAAGACCCCAACGCTTAATATCTGTAATATTTTGTTTAAAGAATACGGGCTTTTCAATTCCTTCTTGATAATTGCTATTAAGACATAAACAGTGACCGCAATCCAAATCTGTGTATAGACTGCATTTTTACTTGTTCCATAAAATACCTTGATACGGAGGTTTTGTTTTATCCATTTAAAGAATAACTCTACCTGCCATCGTTGCTTATATAACTTGCAAATAGTAATGGCTTCGGTTTTAAAATTGTTTGTAATGAACACGTAAGTAATATTGGTTTCAGCATCCTTATACTTGATTCTCCGTATCTTATCCGGATAGTCTTTTTTAGAATAAAATCCTGTTAATACAATTGTTTGGTCACAGATAATGCCAGTACTTCTATCTGTAGCCGCTGAGTAGAGTCTTTTAAATTTCATATTGTCTTTAGCCCTGGTTATCCAGGTAGCAGATTCCAATGTAAATCTATACGCCTTTTAAAATCAACATATCCTTTATCCATTACATAATATGCTCCGGCTTCTACAGGTAAATGATCTAACGCATTGACATCGTGGACTGAGCCTTCTGTAATAAATATCCATGCAGGTATATTGCCGTCTAAATCTATTAAGGTATGAGCTTTAATTGCGCCTTTCTTTTTTCTAAACTTAGCCCATGGAAATAAGTTTAAACATAAATCAATCGTAGTACTATCGAAAGCATAAACAGTAGCATCCAGCTCCGCTAAAAATTCATTCTCTCCTTTGTACAACTTCCGTGCATATCCTATAAGATAATGAGCATATTCACTATAGATATTCCAATTTGTTTTTTCATTCCAGTACGACAATGTGGATTTAGCTACTTTGGATTTAATACCACAATGATATAATTTACTGCCAAAAGCTTCTAAACAAGATTCAATATCCCGTAAGCTCTCTCTGTAAGTTAATTGAGCAAAAAACATACATACATATTGTTCCCAACAACTAAACTCCTGCGCCTTGTAGTTACCTTTATATTTCTCAATAAGCTTATCTAATTGATATTTTGGTATGTAAGTTAATACCTGTGACAATAAACTCCGACCTGTATTCATAGCTTTTGAAGCTAATTGAATTCAAATCGAAAAATTTTTTATTCGAGTAAAAGGTACTGTTTATAAGACTTTCGCCAAATTAGCGTAGGTGGTAATTGGACAGTAGCTGCTATTTATAGATAATAATTCCTTGAAGCCTTTAAAATTCCAGTATACGAATATGGGACTGAATACAGCTTACACAACCTCCTCATAGTCTCCAGTAAACCATGCTGCCCTGGTGCAATTATTGTTTAATAATTCAAAAGCAAGTGTATGAAAAAGGAAAAGAAATTGAAAAAAATCTTCTTTGCACACAGCGCCGGTCCGCAATACGGCGAGGGTAAAGGAAGCTACAATTTGGTAAAATATTTAAGATCAAAATTATACGGGGCTTATGATATTTTGTTTCCAAAAATCGCTGAGCCAAAGGCCCCAACTTATGCAAAGTTTAAAGCCATGTTTGTTTCTTCACTGGCTAAAATAACCGAGCCTGTAATATTAATCGGTCACTCACTTGGTGGCTCTTTATTATTAAAATATTTAAGTGAAGAGAAACCGGATATTTCAATTGCAGGGTTGTTTTTAGTTTCCACGCCGCATTGGAAAAGCAATATGAAAGAGTTTGAATTGAAGGAGAATTTTCAAAATTCTTTAAAAGAAATTCCTGCAGTTTTTCTATACCGTAGTAAAAATGATGCGGACGTGCCTGTTGACAATTTGCAGTTTTATAAATCAGCTTTTAACAATGCTGTTGTTCACGAACTGCCCGGAAAAGAACACATTTTTACAAAGGGTTTGCCCGAACTGGTTTCAGATATTAAATCACTGTAAAAGTTAAAACAATTGATTAATACTGCCGAATAAAAAAAATGCTGAACCAGTCACTGATAAGGATTTATGCTTCCCGATATAGGTTCATTTTTCAGCAAAAAAAATGTCCCGGGTAAAGGACATTTAGGTTTGATGTTGCTGGTGATTAAAGTTTTTTATCAAATTTTTATATAGTTGCGCTATCTGAATTTTAGTGATGAACCTGGTTTTAAGGAGTTTATATCGGGGTTTAATTTATTTTTTAAAAAATGGTTTTGATGATGCATATTGTTGATTTTTTTAAGGAGTGGATTTCGTTGCTTTCTGATGTAAAAATGCATTTTAATGCTAAAGCTTTTCTAAGTTTTCGCCGGGAAGTATTTTTATTTCGACCAGCAACAGTTTTTTTTCGATAAGCTATTTTTTAATAGGAATATCTGATTCATTTTTTGCATCCAAAGGTGAATTGCATAAAAAAAGGAAGCTGTAAAAGCTTCCTGCTGTAGAAAAAAAGGTGAAATCAAAAATTTAATATTAGTGGATTTTTCCAGTATCGCTTCCTGTTCTGCTTGAGCCTGATACACCTGCCCTACCATTACTTTTTTTATGCCGGCTGGTGTCTCTGCGACTGGTATCATTTCCAACACTTCCCTGCATACTATCAGCACCTCTTACGGTCATAGGCGCCCCGGTTCCACTCGTGTCAGTCGAAGCGCTTGATCCAATCCCCTTCTTGCCAGAAGATGTGTCTGACGGGTTTTCGCCACCTGCAGAACTTGCCGAAGAATCCGCAGATGATCCTCCATTTCCACTGGCACCATTACCGCTGCAGGATGCAAATACTATCGCCGATACTATTATAATAACCGAATGCCTGATGCTTATATTTTTCATAATTTTTTTTTGTTTGTGATTAAAAAATCAAACCCTCTGCCATAATTATTAATATTTTTTCACTATAGGAATCGAAGGTTTTAAAGTGTATCTGGGTCTGATTTTCTACAGACGTGTTAATGAAGCCACGGGTAAATACTCATCAACTAACGAAATCGTTGAATTAAAAATCGCATTATGAAAAAACAGTGGCGAAGTCGTCTTATCAATTGGTTTTACCTTTTAGTTATGAAAGCAATTCCTGCGCTTTGGAACTTATCATCTTTTTTATCTTCCCCTGGAAAAGTGACACTGCAAATGGAATCGTAGCCTCAAGCAGTATGTTTGAATCCTGCACATGTATGTTGCCTGCAAGATCGTATCCCTTTGCTGTAAACTTAAAATCTCCTGTATCTCCTATCCATTTTTCCTGAACATTGGTTACAATGCTTTTTTGCTCCAGCTGCAATTTTTCAAGCAGTTGTTTTATTCTTCTCAATGCTTCGTCTTTGGTTAATTGATGTGGAATGTTCATTTTAAATGAAGCCATAAAAATTTATTTTAGTGAAATTCGGTGCTGAGGTTTTTGTTAAAGCACTCATTTATACAATATATTTTCTGATTAGAAAATGCTTAACAGTCCCTTTTCAAAATGAACTATGTAAAATATTTTTCTTACAAAGCAGGCTTCGAAAATACACGGTATAAAAAAGGCCCGTTAAAGGGCCTTTTAATTTTTACCCAAGGCCTTTCAGCCAGGTTACTAATTCATCTTTTGCTTTGCCAGTCTTTTGCTGCAGCCGTCCCCACATTTCGTCATCCTTGCCTTCTTCGTATGCCAGGTCATTATCCGTGAGGTCAGCATATTGCTGCTTCAATTTACCTTTCCACTCATTCCACTTTCCTTTAATTTCCATTTTATCCATAACAAAAAATTTAAAGTTAATAATAAGGGGAAAATGTAAAAATCATGCCAGCATTCCTGATCTGTTTACAACACCAAATGCTTATTTTAGATGATGAAAAATAAAACTGCTGCAAGAAGATCATTCATTAAACAATCTGCTATGGGCATTAGTAGCCTTGCAATTGCTCCGGTAGCCGCAGCCCTGCAAACTGATGCAGCATCAAAACAAAAAAACGCCAAACCACTGCACATCGTTTGTACAGGTGCACACCCCGGCGACCCGGAATTTGGTTGTGGAGGAACTATGGCGAAATACAGTGATGCCGGCCACAGGGTAACTTTTTTGTATTTAACAAGGGGTGAAGCCAGCGACCTAAAAAAGTCCTTTGCTGAGATGGCAGCTTTACGAACTGATGAAGCCACCGTATCCTGCAAAATACTGAACGCCACACCCGTATTTGCAGGACAAATTGATGGCAATACTATAATGGATAAAAGTAAAAATGAAGAGATGGGAAAGCTTATTATTTCGCTTGAACCTGACATTCTTTTTACCCAGTGGCCAGTCGACGGACATGCAGATCACCAGGTAACCGGGATGCTTTCACTAAACGCCTGGCTGCGGTCTCAAAGAAAATTCCATCTTTATTTTTATGAAGTAAATACTGGCAGTGAAACAATGGGATTTACACCAACAGATTACGTTGATATTACAGCAGTGAGGCAACGAAAAATTGATGCAATGTTTGCTCATAAAACCCAGGATCCTGTTGCTACTTACAATGATTATTTTAAACCACTTGAAAAATTCAGGGGGCTGGAGGCAGGAGTGGAAGCAGCCGAGGCTTTTATACATTTCAAAGCGGGCAATTCGAGAGCCGCCATTATTGGTTTATAAAGAATATGCTTCCACATTAAGCTTTCAATGGTGAGTCACTGTCTTCAATCTCGAAGCCGTATTCAACCAATTGTTTGCAGCTAAGCTCCTGCTGCAATTTTTCCAGTACAGGTTTGTCGCCGCTGCTTTTCAGGTCGAGTTTATATTGGTCAAATTCAACCTCCGTTATTTCATACAAATTGTAATGATCACCTTCGCTTTCCCGGAGCTTTGTAAACACAGTTAACTGCTTTGCACAGTTGCTTACTCTTATCCACATAACCTGAATTTAGTTTTTAAGTGCTGACTATTTTGTTTTTAAATGTTCTTCAATCAGTTTGCCAATACCATTTGCAAGTTCTGTATTACCCGCAGGTTCAGTATCCCAGTTGGTCGCTCCACCGGCGGTTGGCTTACCAGTGATCACAACATCCGGTACTTCATTTGAAAACCTTAGCCTGTAAATGGGTTGCTTTTCGTCCTCAAACTTTTGAACTTTTACCGTTGCAAAATTATAGATGAGTTCAAATTCTTCTGTAGCGCTCTGCATTGTACCTTTTTATATTGACGAAACAAAAAACCTGCCCTAAATAAATTCCTAACTTTATTTATTTTTATCTTATCAACAGTATGTAACTTGTTAGCCAACCGCTTGGTTTATTTGCATCCTTAAAATGATTGTATGAAAAAACTACTACTGGCTTTGCTCCTGTTTACTCCCTGCATTTTTTTTGCCCAAAAACATGCACCGGTAAATATTATTTTTGATACGGATATTGGTCCTGATTATGATGATGTTGGAGCAATGGCTTTGCTGCATGCCTTTGCAGATAAAGGCGAAGCCAGCATCCTGGCTACTATTTCCTGCAACGCATTTGAGACAACAGCACCAACCCTGAGCGTACTGAATACTTATTTCAAAAGGCCCGGCATTCCTGTTGGCATTACTAAAAAACTTCAACCAAATAAGGAATGCTCCCAGCAATGGGCTCAGGTTATCGTTGAAAAATATCCGCATGCTATAAAATCGAATGAGACGGCGGTTGAAGCGGTTGAATTGTACCGGAAAATTTTATCGGCGCAGCCTGATAAAAGTATAACAGTAGTAAGCGTTGGCTTTTTCACCAACCTTGCCGGGTTGCTAAATTCAACGGCGGATAAATACTCCCGCCTTAGCGGTAAAGATTTGGTGATAAAAAAAGTAAAGCGATTAGTTTCAATGGCCGCCAGGATTGATACCAGCGGGAAAAGCGGGTATGAATTTAATGTGATGATTGATGCCGCTGCCTCACAAAAAGTTTTTAAAGACTGGCCAACGCCAATCATTATAAGCGGATTTGAAATTGGAGAAAAGATACTTACCGGTATTCGTTTGATCAACAACAAGCTGATCAGCAACAGCCCGGTAAAAGATGCTTTTGCTACAGCCCTTGCAAAGGATAAAAATACTACCGGCCGCAACAGTTGGGATCAAACGGCCGTACTGGTTGCCGTAAGGGGTACCGGGCCCTGGTTTGGTTACAAAAAGCTGAATTTTGCAGTAGATAATGACGGCCGGAACGTGCTGATACCCGGAGAAAAATTTACCTATCTCACATTTAAACAAACGCCAGCAAAGATTTCCAAAGTTATTGAAGACCTGATGATGCACCAGCCTGCTCATCAATAAAGAAAGCATCAAAAAATAAAGAGGAATTTTTTCCAAAATACGGAAAGAACTAAGCCGGGCCTCCGCATTTTTCTGTAGCTTTGTCCCGATCAACTTTCAACCTGCTATGAACACTGCGACCAATATTGTTTTTACCTTGCTTATTAAAATTAGCGGACGTCAAAGAGAATTTAACTTCCGAAAGCGTCCTGATTCCAATTACGATACAGATACCAATGACGAGCATGGCAACCGGTATATTTTCAGAATGGAAAAAACCAATGATACCTGGAAGATAGTAGGCAAATCTTTGCCGCCATGGCTGCTGGAAAGCGAAGGATTGATTCATGAATCGCTGCGGAAACACGGTTAACCCGGCAAATTATACCCCTTCTTTCTTTCATTTTATGCAAGGCTGCTTTGAGTTTTTGGGCTCATCTTTAATACTGCATCCCGCAATTTTAAAAATGGTTTTTCTACCAATTTGTTTAATACCAATGCTGTAATAAGCGTAATAAGCACACAGGCTAAGAACATAATATTGCTTTCTTTTTCAATCTGCAACTTAAATAACAGCTCCTGTGTAACATGGATGCTAATTTTATGAATAAGATAAAGCGCATAAGAGAGGGAGGCAATCCTGCTGGTGACAAACGATCTGAAACGGTACAGAATATTTGAAGATAATACTGCACCCGCTACCAGCAAGCCATAACCTGCATCCACCAAAGGAAAGCCAAATACCGATGCTGCAAATGTTCTTTCATCAAGGCATAAAAAATAGGCTGCCGCTAAAACCACCAGGCTGGCAAACAACAAATGATTACCGTATTTTTCCAGGGCTTTTTTACAGACTGGTTTAAACTGAAAAAAGGCTGCAATTGAAACACCAATAAGCAATCCGTCGAGCCTGCACCAGGTTGGATAATAGATCCATTGTTGCCATTGAACCCAAAACATACCGGTATCAATAGCCGGAACAATAAAAATATACCAGGAAAATAATCGCACCGCAAAACCGGCTGCAAACAACAGCACCAGCAACCAGTATCCATGCTTCATGGCTTTTAAATAAATAAGCGCCATTAATATCAAAGGAAAAAATAAATAAAATTGTTCTTCAATGCAAAGTGACCATGCATGAGAAAATGTGCCCTGTGTTCTGAGATCTAGACCGAGGTTTTGGGTAAAAGTGAGGTACTTCCAAAGCGGCGCTGGTCCTTCTCTTTCCCTCAGAAAAGGAAATAAAAAATATAAGCCAACCACCACAGCAAACGCAGGTATGATTCGAAAAAAGCGCTTGATAAAAAAGACTGGAAAAGATATTTTCTCCGATGCGGCAATTTTTGCAAATTGCTGGGATGCAATCAAATAACCGCTTAATACAAAGAAAAGGTCAACGCCGGTCCAGCCAAATTTGCTTATTTTTTCAGTCCATTCCGGGTGCGGAAATAATCTTCCATAGTGATATACTAAAACCATTATAATGGCGACTGCCCGCAAATGATCAAGCCCCCATAATTTTTCACTGTTTAAATGCTGCTGCGGTGATGTTGCCTGTATCATAAACTTGCTATTATCACCTGTAAATTGCTTTTTATGATAACCTGATAAAGATATAAGAAACTGCAGACAGGTTTTGTTATCTTCTGGAAAATGAGAAGATTTTCGAAGGGTAAAAATTTATATTATATTGGAATGGTTCAACATTTATTTTTTAACCATTCAATAAACTTTATATAACTTCATTTTGCACCGGTTTACTTTAAACACCTACGCTCCTTAAACACATCTGATGAAAAAACTACAGCTCTCAATACTCCTTTTGCTAAACCTTCATTTTATAAATGCTCAAAATACCGGCGGAGAAATTTCCTCCTATAACCCACATGATTTTTTTACCCAGTCTTTCAATCCTCCGCCAGGCAATGCTTTCCGCTCCGCAAACGGCACACCCGGCCCACAATACTGGCAGAACAGCGCCAGCTACCTGATACATGCAACGCTTGATGAAAAGGATACCAGCATCAGCGGTGACGTAACCATTTCCTACACCAATAACAGTCCTGATAAACTGGATTACCTCTGGCTGCAACTGGATCAAAATCTGTTTGATCCTTCCTCAAGAGGCACTGCAGCAATACCATCCTCCGGGGACGCCATTGGTGTGACAGGCTTTGAAAAAGGCGGATATAAGATTGCTGATGTAACGGTTACTTACGGCGGTAAAAGCTACAAGACAAAGCCCCTGATCACAGATACAAGAATGCAGGTTCGGCTAACCAGTTCGCTGTTGCCTAAAGGAGATAAAGTATCGGTAAAAATAAATTACAGTTTTGCTATACCTGCCTACGGTGCAGACCGCATGGGAAGGTTGTACACCGGAAAAACTGTGGTGTACACTATTGCTCAATGGTACCCACGTATGTGTGTTTATGACGATACAGAAGGTTGGAACACACTGCCATACATGGGCCTTGGTGAGTTTTATTGTGAGTATGGAAATTTTGAATATTTTATTACTGCACCTGCTTCCATGATTATTTATGGTTCAGGAGATCTGCAAAACCCGGCCGAGGTTTTAACTGCCGAAGAAATAAAACGCCTGGCACTTGCGGCCAGCAGTGATAAGACGGTTGAAATAGTAAAAAAAGAAGAAGTTGGTAAAGCATCAATGAGGCCTGCCGCAAAGAATGATCTTGTCTGGCATTTTATCATGAAGAACACCAGAGATGTTGCCTGGGCGGCTTCTGCCGGAATGGTTTGGGATGCAGCAAAAGTGAACCTGCCATCCGGCCGTAAAACAATCGCTATGTCAGCTTATCCACCTGAAAGTATTGGAGATACAGCCTGGTCAAGATCTACCGTATACTTAAAAACGAGTATTGAAATTTACTCCAGGGATTTTTTTGAATATCCCTGGAATGTTGCCATTAACATTGGCTCCAATATTACAGGTATGGAGTACCCCGGAATAATTTTCAATGATTACGAGGCCAGGAAAGCGCCGCTTTGGTTTGTTACGGCACATGAAATTGGTCACAACTGGTTCCCGATGATTGTAGGCTCCAATGAAAGGAGATATATGTGGCAGGATGAGGGCTTTAACTCTTACATAAATTATTACGCCAACGATATTTTCAACAAGGGTGAATATGCAAAAGACTCTTCGCTTTTCAGCAAAGATCATTTTGCATACTTGGATCAGTCTGTTTTACCGGAGTTGAAAGATCCGTTAAGCACTGTTTCTGAAGCAATGGATTACGGTCAGCATTATCAATATTACAGCAAAACTGCTTTCGGGCTCAAGCTTCTCCGCACAGTAGTAATCGGGCCTGAGCGTTTTGATTATGCCTTTAGAAAATACACCGAAGCCTGGGCTTATAAACACCCAACCCCGTACGACTTTTTTCATTCCATCAACAATGGCACCGGCGAAGATTTAAACTGGTTTTGGAAAGAATGGTTTTTTACAACCTGGACACTTGACCAGGCAGTAACAGATGTGAAATATGTAAATGATGATCCGGCAAATGGCGCATTGATTACGATTGTAAATAATGATAAAATGATAGTGCCGGCCATTGTAAAAGTTACGCAAAGCAATGGTGCTTCATCAACTGTTCAACTGCCCGTAGAAGTTTGGCAACGTGGAGGCACATGGACTTTTAAATATCCTTCCACAAGCAAGATTGACCAGGTGCTGCTTGACCCTGAAAATCTGTTGCCGGACATCAACAGGAAAAATAATACCTGGGGTAAAAAGAAGAAGTGATGTACTTGTTTGGGGGCGTTAAATATGCTGCTTCGCAAGATGCAGAAGCGATAAGAGTTCATCTATAAATAATGCCTGTGAGGGATTGATCTTTTCTTTGGCTTCGTCTGCAGGAAACCATTGCCCCCTGTCTACTTCCGGAAAGCTTTTGATCTTACCAGATTTGGGCGGCCATTCCATTTCAAACTCATTGCTTTTAATGGCTGAAGCATCAATATCTTTTTCAAGCGCCCAGGCAAAAATAATTTTTCCTGATTTTTGCTTTAATGGAGTGAGGGCAATAAAATTTCCCTCACAGTTGAATCCAGTCTCTTCCTTAAATTCCCGTTTAGCGGCATCCAGCGCATTCTCCTCCCCATTAATTTCTCCTTTTGGGATTGACCAGGATCCTTCATCTTTATTCTTCCAAAATGGTCCTCCGGGATGAACAAGAAAAACTTCTGTCACCGCCAGGCTAAACTTGTAAAGAAGAATACCAGCACTTTTCTTCATCATTAAAAATAAGCATATTCTGATTGTTTTGAAATAACAAATGGCCGCAGCGGGCGGCCATTATATGTTCATTGGGAACAATACATAATTGATTACGGATTATATATTAACTGGTTAATCACAGATCGGAATATTTTGATTTACATCGTTTTTCTTCCGGTTATCAACTGGTACAAAAACAAGATAATACCAATTACAAGTACAGCGTGAATTATTCCTCCGGCATGAAAACCAAGAAAACCGATGAGCCAGATAATGACTAAAATAACTGCGATGGTATAAAGCAGATTTCCCATGTTGAATGTTTTAAAATTATAATTAAATGATTACATAATAATAAAATTCTAAGTATATGCCAGTTGAGGCCGGTTTTTTACAAATATTTTCTTTTTGTTTATATCCGCATCTAAATTGTCTTTTAAAACTTATTTTTTAGAAAACGGCTATTAAGCCAGGTGATCATTTTGTATTATAATGCTGATAATTATTCCCTAACCGGGAGTTTATATTTGTCTGTGTGCAAAAAAGACGTCAGAAATCTTTTGATCTTGTAAATAGTAGTGGCAAATCTGAAAACTCAATCTGAGTTGAGGTCCTCAATAAAAAATACTGATTAAGCTGAAACTACATCACTTGACAATAGCACGCCTGCAGGAATTTTTTAAAGCGAAAATTCTATTTAAAAAAATCATAAAATTGTCGTTGGAAGGAATTTTTGTAATAAATTTATTTCCGATGAAAAACCAGTCAATCTGCCATTTATATTTTTATCATTTTTTGCTTTAGATAAAGGCCTGGCTTCCTGACCAAATGAAAGCAACAGGTAACTTTCAGTTGAAAAAATATTGTGCAAATCCTTGCTTTTTTTATCCACATTCAACAATAATATTAAGGCCATGTATCGTTATCAATTTACCAAACAATATTAAAAACCCAAGCCCGTGGTGCTGCAACACAAAAACCCTGTCGTCAGCCAGCCGGAAAAACCAGTTACCGAAATGAGAAACAACTGTAGTAAACACCTGTTCACCGCAATTATCACCTCCCTCTTATTTGCGGCATGTTCCAGCACAAAAAACGTCAATACCGACAACCAGGCCGACATTAGCTTCCAGATCAAAACCGATGACTCCTATAAACCAAAACCTGCTTCATTATTCCAGGCAATCAAAACACAGAGTGCTGCGATAAAAGGTTTTTGCACAGTTCATAAAAAAGATAATAAATACTACTTTGAAATACCAGATTCGGTTTTGGGCAAAGACATTCTTGTTGTAAACCGCATATCCAAAGCGGCAGCGCAAGTGCGGCCCGAACGGGATTATTCAGGGTACGGCGCCGACCAGATTGGTGAAAATGTAATACAGTTTTACCGTGGCGCAGGCAATAAAATCTTTATTAAAAAAATAGACTACTCAGCCAGCCGTTCTACCGATTCCAGTGATAACGGTTTGTATAAAGCTGTTGCTAACTCAAATCTATCCCCGATTATGGCAGTATTTGATATTAAAGCCTGGGCTCCGGATTCCTCAAGTATGATGGTTGATATGACAGATTACATCAGCAGCGACAATGAACTTTTCTTCTTCGGCGGTCAGCAAAAAAGAACCTACAATCTTGGAAGCCTCCAGTTCGACAAATCCTATGTTCAGTCAGTGTCTTCCTTTCCTTTAAATATCGAGATCAAAACAGTAAAAACATTTTCTAATGGAAATCCAGGCCTGGCCCAGTCGCTGCCTTTTCTTACTTATGAATTAAATACATCAATGGTGTTGTTGCCTAAAATCCCCATGAAGTCCCGTAGTGTTGATGAGAGGGTTGGCTATTTTGGAAGAGGTTATGTTGATTTTGATGTTCCGCATCCGCAGGGTTTTAATAACAGCTGGCTGGTTACCCGCTGGCGGCTTGAACCTAAGCCGGAAGACGTTGAAAAATATAATAACGGAGAACTGGTAGAACCGCAAAAACCAATTGTTTATTACATTGATCCGGCTACGCCGAAAAAATGGGTGCCCTATTTGGTACAGGGCGTAAATGCCTGGCGCAAGGCTTTTGAAAAAGCTGGTTTTAAAAATGCAATTACCGCAATGGAAGCTCCGTTGAATGACCCTGAGTGGAGCCTTGAAGACACAAGACACAGCGCAATAGTTTATAAAGCTTCCTGGGTGCAGAATGCCAGCGGCCCAAATGTAAACGATCCACGTACAGGAGAAATACTGGAATCTCATATCAACTGGTATCACAACATAACGGAAGTATTGCACGACTGGTATTTTGTGCAGGCTTCACCCAGCGATACTACAGCGAGAAAAATGATTCTTGACGACAGCCTGATGGGCAAACTTATAACTTTTGTTTGCAGCCATGAGGTTGGCCACACCCTTGGTCTTGCACACAATTTTGCAGCATCTTCAACTGTGCCTGTAGACAGTCTCAGAAGCAAACAATGGGTTGATGCCAATGGTATTTGCCCGTCTATAATGGATTATGCCCGTTTTAACTATGTAGCACAACCGGAAGATTGTATGGAACAGCAGGATTTGATTCCCCGGATTGGTGCCTACGATGAATGGGCTATTGAATGGGGCTACAGGTGGTTGCCTTCATTTGCGGACGCTGCAGAAGAAAAGGCCTATCTTAATAAATGGGTTATTAAAAAACTGGAAGATCCAAAACTATTGTATGCTTATGGCGGGGCAAAATGCCAGGCCGAAGACTTGGGCGATGATGCAGTAAAAGCCGGCACCTACGGCATACAAAATCTAAAAAGAATAACACCGCAACTACTTAAATGGACAGTATTACCCAATGAGAATTATGAAGCTGCTGGTAAAATGGAAGAAGAAGTTATTGACCAGTACCGGCGGTACATTATGCATGTATGCGAAAGTATTGGCGGCCGCTATTTTACACCAAAAACAACTGAGCAAAATGGCAAAGTAGTGGAATATGTGAGCAAGGAAAAACAGCAGAATGCGTTGATTTTTTTACAACAGCAATTGTTTAAAACGCCGGAATGGCTATTGGGAAAAGAGATTGAATCTTTTACTGGCGGCAATGAATATGATGAGGTGCTAAGCCTGCAGAAGGAAGTATTAAGCAGGCTGATGTCTGCCCAAACGATGACGAAACTGGTAAACCACCAGGCAGTGCTGGATACTACAGCCTTTACCCCCAACCAATTATTTAATGAACTCGAAAAAAGTATCTGGCTGGAACTGGAAACTAAAACACCGGTGAACATGTACCAGCGAAACCTGCAAAAAGCTTATGTGGCACAATTGATTGCGTTGCAGAAAAGTATTGAAGCTTCCCCTGGCTCCAACATAGCAATGGCAGATGTTTTATCCGTTGTAAAAGCACACAAAATACAGTTGCAAAAAAAGGTGGCTGCAGCCTTACCCCGCTTTAAAAATGAGGCAACAAAATGGCACCTGGCAGATGTGGCTGACAGGCTGGAACATGCAGGTGAAATGAATGCACAAAATACCCGTCCATCAACTGGCAGGTATGGATTTAATGATGACACAGATGAAGCTGCGGCTGATCAGGTGCCAACACTTGAAAAACAAATGCAAATAAAATCCGGCAACTGCTGGAAGATTTTTAAAAACTAAAATAAATAATTGCCCTTAAGATGTGTGAGGGCTTCTTTCCAAAGTCTCTCCACCTTAACGGCATTCAAATCTTCATTATAATTTCCTCTTTAGCCTTAAATAATTAAACATCTTGTTGCTTCTTTTTTTTAAAAAAGAAGTTCTTAATGAATTGGCTTAGTGTTTATTTTAAGTTGTCTTCATATTTTAACGAGGTGCTTAAGATCTGCGTAAAGTAAAGTCAGGGAACACTTCAGCAATTTGAGTAATGGAAACCTCAAATGTGAAAGGAAAGCTATGATTTTAATATCCCACCTTGCAGCATGTTCAATTCTTTGTAAATACATCTTCTAATTTGCTGATTTTTTTGGTAAGTATGTTATCACTTCGGTAAAGCATGAGCTTGTAAATGATACGGGCATGCGATTTGTTTAGCTGTAAAAAACAAATACAGAAATTATGAAAAAGGTATTATTAGCAGGTTTGCTAGTTGGCTTCATTAGCTTTTCTACAACCCTGCATGCACAAGACACAAGTAGCGATACAACCAAAGGATTGAAGCATACCGTTAAAAAAGCCGGTAAAGCAATAGGAACAGGCGCTAAAGCTCTAGGCAACAAAACGGCTGAACTTGCATCTAAAGGAAAAGCAGGTGTTGTTGATAAAGTTTATGATGGTAAAAAAGGCCCGGACGGCCAGAAGATCTACATCAACGATGAATCTAAATATTATTGGATAGATAAAAAAGGCCACCGTCATTTTGTAGCTGAAAGTGCACTTAAAGATGGTAAATAATAATTAGCATCTGCTGATTATATTTGTACTGATCCGTTCTGCATTGTTATTAATTAACCAATTTTAACTAATTGAAGTAGTAGCAAGGATGCAGGAC
This sequence comes from Ferruginibacter sp., assembly GCA_965247025.1. GTDB lineage: Bacteria > Bacteroidota > Bacteroidia > Chitinophagales > Chitinophagaceae > Ferruginibacter. The sequence goes on from OZ252000.1 coordinate 1,544,984, forward strand.
GGATTTGTATTTTAATTCTTTACATTGCCCTTTTATGCAGGTGAATTTGGATTTGCATCGGCGGGTTCCGTATTGTTCTTTTTAAATTCAAGTTTGCCAAACTTCCAGGTAAAATTTATTCCGATAGAACGGAAGGGAATGTTGCGTACACCGTACACCGTGAAGTTCGATCCTGACAAAATCGTTTTCTGAGACAGGCCTTCAGCAAAAAAATTTGTAGCCGTTAAAGCAATGCTCCCCTTCTTTTGCCAAAATTGTTTACGGAAAGCAAGTGTGTATAAGAAGTGAACGAAGGATACTTACCCTGAGCCTCATTCCTGGGCGAATTAAAGTTGCCGAAAAACTCTGTGACCAGCGTATTGGTAAACTGGTAGCTTGCATTCATGTTGATTCTGTAATTAAAACTACTACTGTTGAATCCGGGGTTTATGGCATTTATGATGTGCCGGTGAAATAATGAAATGTTGCTTCGAAGACTGAGCTTGCTGTTAACCTTCACATCAGCAAATACATTCAGCCCGGCATTATCTTCCCGGCCAATATTACTACGGGTGTTAACTGAAACATTTGTATAAAGCGAATCTCCAACAGTATAGGAAGGATAATAAACTACATAAGGCTGAATGTCATCTTCATTAATGCGGTAAAATAAATTGGCCGATAACGACCCTGCTTTGCCAAGATCCCTGCTGTAACCAACTTCATAACGGTAACCAATCTCAGGTTTTAAATAAGGATTACCGGTGGAAAGATTTTTGGGGTCTGCAGTATTTACGAATGGATTCAAATCCTCATAATCTGGGCGGTTTATCCGCTTGGAAAAATTCAATTTTATCACCTGGGATTCACCAATCTTTTTTGATAAAAATATTGATGGAACAATTGTGTTATAGCCCGGCACATCTACCTTACCGGCCTGCGAATAATAAGCATTTACTTCCGTTCGCTCATACCTGCTGCCAATTTTTACATCAAACAATTTGGCCACCGGAAAAGTTAGTTCAGCATAACCTGCATATACATGTTGCCGGTACGAGAGACTGTTTGAAAGAAACGAACTGGGGATATAATTTCCGGTCGCTGGTTGATAGCTATTGACTGCCGCACTGTTGTCTATCGTGTAAAAAGTTCCCTTAGAGCCAATGCCTAATTTAACATCGCTGGCTATCGGCTGTGTGTAATCAACCGCAACTACCGTTTCATGGGTTATCCCCGGATTAACCGCACGGATGCCGTAAAATAATGAATCCTGCGGAAACAGGAATTGCTCGCTGTTATTACGGCCATCATTTTTACCCTTATCTAAACTGATACTTGCTTCCAGTTCCTGGTCTTCTTTTTTAAATGTCCGCTTGTAGTTGAGTGATCCGTTTACTCCCCGGTACCTGTATTGATTATTTGAATTTATAAGTGAAAGAATGGAAGGAAGGCCACCTGTTTTGTTTGGCTGAAGGTCTTGCTCCGTGCTTCCTTGTCCATTAAAGCCAAAGAAGTTAAAGGCAAGATTACCGGAAAAACTGTTGAATTTTTTATAGGTCCAGTCGAAGCCCATACCCGTTTGATAACCCTGCCGGTCAAAGTGGCTGTTGCTGTTCTGGTCTAAAATACTTACAAGATTACTATCGGTGGTTACCCTGTGGTTATTGCTGCTCGCTGCAGACCGGAGCCGCTTGTTGCCGCTGAAAAAAGCATTCATTCCAAAGGTATTTTTACGCATATTCAGATTCACTGATGCGTTCTCATTCCGGGTGCCGGCGCTAACAGATATGTTTCCGTTGTATCCTTTTGTGTTGTTGTTTTTTAGAATGATGTTGATGATGCCTCCCATACCTTGTGCATCGTATTTTGCTCCGGGATTTGTGATCACTTCAATCGTTTTTATCTGGCTTGCCGGTATGGACTGCAGCACATCAGCTATGTTGCTGCCAAAGGCTGAGGATGGTTTACCGTTTATAAGAAACCTGATGCCGGAACTGCCTGCCAATTGCACGTTTCCATCTGCATCAACTGAAACCTGAGGCACTTTTTTTAAAACATCTGTAGCAACTCCTCCCTGGGAACTAACATCTTTTTCAGCATTAAATATCATCTTGTCAATCCTGTTCTCCACAAGCCTGCTTTTTCCAACAACTGTTACATCCTGCAGTGTTGTTTTCTCAACAGTAAGCGAAATGTTTTTCAGGTTGATGATAGCATCTTTTTTATTGATCACCAGTTCATTTTTGGTGAAGGGTGCAAAACCAATATTTTCAATTACAATAGTGAAAGTTCCGGTAGGAATATCCGGTAATGTAAAGCTGCCAGTTTTATCGGTAGTTGTGCCAGTCATAGGTTTTTTTTCGCCTGCAATAAAGATGGTTACTGTAGCGTATTCCAGCGGAGCTTTTGTTTCTGCATTCAGTACGGTACCTGCAATGCTGTTTCCCCCAGTTTTTTGTGCCATCACAAATACGGCGGAAATGATCAGCCAAAACAATATTAATATTTTTTTCATCAGGAGTTTTTTACTTTAAGCGGCGAAGTTCTTTTATAATACTGTAGAAATTCTGGAGAACTTACATTTCTTAGCAATCGGGTACGATTATTTGATAAAAGGTTGTATTTAAGTTTAAACATGAAAAATATATTTTTGTCACCGCCTTTTCCGGCAATTAACCTCAGAAAGAAAAGTTTAACAGCCTGATGCTTAAATTTGTTTAAAACTAATACTAACCAATTGGAAACAGAACAGTATTTTTTTGCGGATGATGGCGCAATACCAAACAGTTATTTGCCGGTGGTAGTGTACAGAAGCATTTACAATACTGGTGATTGCTCAGCCTGGTTGGAAAAATGTTTTAGCAAAAATGGCTGGACAAATAATTGGAGAGATATCGTTCTGACTTACCATCATTTTCACAGCAGCACCCATGAAGTACTGGGTGTTGGCAAAGGAGAGGGAAACTTAATAATTGGCGGTGCCGATGGAAAAAAACTGACAGTTTCTGCAGGCGATGTTATTATAATTCCGGCAGGTGTCGGTCATTGCTCGGTTGGTAAAAATGATAGTTATGAAATGGTTGGCGGCTATCCCAGCGGTGCCAACTGGGATCTGCTCACAGGCACTCCGGAAGAAAGATTAAAAGCTTTGCCAAAAATTAAAAGCCTCCCGGTGCCTGCAACGGACCCGGTATTTGGCAATGAAGGAACATTAATAAAATTATGGAAAAACATATCAGGATAAACCGACTCGCTGTTTCAATCTTCTTTTTTGCAAATGGTTTTTTGCATGCCAACTTAATGGCCCGCTTACCAAAGTTGCAAAGCACACTCGCCATCTCAAACAGCCGCCTTGGCACGCTGTTATTCACCATTGCATTGGGTGCTCTTGTGGGCATGCCGTTAACAGGCGGGCTTGCACAACGCTTTGGCTCAAAGCAACTGGCAGTAGTTTCCGGCCTGCTGTTTTGCCTTTTTGTTCCACTTGTTTCCATGACAGAAAGTGTATGGGTTTGCGGCATTTTATTTTTCATGATGGGTATAACAACCGGGGCAATGGATGTAAGCATGAACGGGCAGGCTGTAGTACTGGAACGCATGTGGGGTAAGCCAATCATGTCTTCTTTCCATGCCATTTTCAGCATCGGGCTTGCAGCTGGTGCAGGCGCAGGAGCCATCTTTTCCAAATACGCAATTGACCTTAAAATTCATCTGTGGCTGATGGCTTTGCTTAGCATATTATTACTTGTTTGGGCATCTTCAAAACTCATCGTAGAGAAAATTGAAAAGAAAAAAGAGCGTACTGGCAGTATCGGATTCTCCTTCCCCAATAAAGCCATTTTACCGTTAGGTTTAATTGCATTTTGCTGTATGACGGCTGAAGGATCAATGACGGATTGGTCTGCCATTTATATGCACAAAGTAGTTGGCAGAGACCTTGCATTCAGTGCGGTAGCCTTTGGTGTGTATGCCAGCGGTATGACGCTGGGCCGGCTTTTTGGCGACTATACAACGGCTGAACTTGGCAAGCGAAGACTTATGATGTACAATTGTTTTTTTGCCATTGCCGGCTTGAGCCTGGCGTTATTCTATGTTTCATTTACCAGCACTTTGATTGGCTTTTTTATGGTGGGTATCGGAGTATCAACGATTGTTCCCATTGTGTTTTCTACAGCAGGCAATACCCATGGGGTAAACCCAAGTGCAGGCATTGCCATGGCCACCAGCATTGGCTACACAGGTTTTTTTATAGGCCCGCCGGCCATAGGTTATCTGGCAGATAGCTACGGATTAAGAATTGGCCTGGGCTTTCCATTATTGCTTTTTGTGGTGATGTTCGTTTTGATTTTTCGATTCATAAAATCGTCCAGCGCATCTTAAATAACCGCTTAACTTTCATTTAATCCATCGAAAAGCTACTCATCTGCATGATCTTCAAACCCTTCAAAAGCACCTGCCTGGCCAGCAGATTTTTCCTCGTTTAACCCCTCTTCACTACTTGTTCGTTTAGCTTGCTTTCCTTTCAGTGCCGGATCAAATTTTTTTTCCGCCCTCAATGGTTTACCCCAATCAGCAGGTTGAGGATATTGGTTGACTGTGTTCTCTTTAAATGTTTCATTTTCCGGCAGGTCAGCAGGTTTGATTGTTTTGTCTTTGTCGTTCATAATCTGTTTTAGAGAAGAAGTTATAAAGACTGTGCCAATAGTTGGAAGGCATTTTTAAGCAGCTAATGGGTGCTGCAATTTCCCAATATTCAACGTCTATTTTTTGGGTTATGTAGAAGCGACAGACAATTTGATCAGGAAATATTCATCCTTTCAAAAAAAAAAAATGCCCTCCGTTTAAAGGAAGGCATTTCATTATCTTTTTGAGCCGTTATTAGTTACCGGTCTCTTACCATTTGTCAACTTCAACATCGCTTCCGTTATCCAGCGGAGCCGGATCTGCAGGTAAGCTCGTTGCACTTTCAGTAGCCACCGTGTCAATTACAACGGGATCTTCTGTGATCTCTGTTGCTGGTGTTACCTCTGCCACAGGTGCCGCACCTTCATCACCTTCATAAGGTGTATCATGATTAAAAGCATCAAAATCGAAATCTGGCATCAGGTCAGTCTTTACAAATTCAACTGCTTCAATCAACCCCCTGATAAATTTATTGAAATCTTCTTTGTAAAGAAAAATTTTATGCCTGTCGTAGCCTTCTGAATCAAAACGTTTGCGGCTTTCAGTGATTGTGAGATAGTAGTCACTCCCCCTGGTTTCTCTTACGTCAAAAAAGTAAGTCCTCCGTTTTCCTGCTCTTATGCGTTTGCTATAAACGCTTTCCATTTTTTTTTCGTTGTTGTCGTACGCCACAGTTAATTTTTTGGTTTAAAATAGATTCAAAATAATGATGGCAAAGATAAAGGTGTTTTTGAAATAGCAAAATATTCAGCTGTAAATCAACTGATTATTATTGGCCGGTAAAAATAAATGATAGAAAAAACGGGTGCGGCTATACGTTTTCTTTTACAAAGCCGGTAAATACAGTGAAATCTGTGGATAAATGATAAGTGAGTTTTTTTCATAAATCAATGATCTTTTCCGGGTTAAGCTGTTCAGTTTGTTGTTGCCGGCGATACATAGCTGCGTAATAACCATCCCTCACCATTAGTTCGTTATGAGTTCCTTCTTCTGCAATTGCACCATCCTGCAACACAATTATTTTGCTAAAATCAATAAGCGAAAATATGCGGTGCGTAATTATCACAGCTGTCTTTTCCTTCAAAAATTCATTCAGGTTTCCGATGATCTGTTTTTCGGTTTTAACATCTACTGCACTCAGGCAATCATCAAAAATTACAATTGCAGGATTTTTAATTAGCGCTCTTGCAATACTTATGCGCTGTTTTTGTCCACCGCTCAGCGTTACTCCCCGCTCTCCTATCATCGTTTTATAACCACCTGTAAAGCCCCTGATTTCACCATCTACACTTGCCATTACTGCAGCATTTGTTACCATTTGTTCATCTGCCTGTTGCAGCCCGAAAGCAATATTATTATAAACAGTTTCACTGAATAAAAAACCATCCTGCGGCACATAACTCACCCCGTTTCTTAAATGCTCAACATTTAATGAAGGCAGCGGAACACCGCTGATTAAAATGTTGCCAGCCTGCGGATCATACATTCTCAATAAAAGCTGTGCAAGCGTTGTTTTGCCAGAACCTGTCTTACCGATTACTGCAACCTTTTCACCAGGGTTTATTTGAAGATTAAAATCTTTAATGGCATGAATACCCGTGTTTGGGTAAGTAAAGTTTACATTCTCAAAAACCACCGGGCCATTTAAAGCAGGCTCCAGGGGCTGTTCAGGATTATTGATCAAAGGTTTTGTATCTAAAAATTCGCTCAACCTTTTTTGTGATGCGATGGCCCGTTGTGTTATGCTGGCCGTCCAGCCAATTGCACTTACCGGAAAGGTGAGCATTTGGATATACAAAACAAACTCTGCAATTGTTCCCACTTTAATTTCTCCTGCCGGATTATTGATTACATCTAACCCGCCAACCATAATTGTTAACAGGGTGCTTACGCCGATGAGCAAGGCCATGCTGGGAAAATAAATAGCTTCTGTTTTTGCAAGTCCCAAAGCACTTTTTTTGTACTCTTCGCTGTTGTTCTTAAAAAAACCAAGCATTGCTTTCTCCTGCACAAATGATTTTATAACTCTTATGCCGCTGTAAGATTCCTGGGCATTGGTGGTAAGGTTGCTGAGCATGGCCTGAATCCGCTCACTCTTTTTGTTGATGATTGTATTTACAAAATAGATCGTGATGGCAAGAATTGGCAGCGGCGAAAGTGCCACCACGGTGAGTTTCGGACTTGCCTTTATCATAAAATAAATGCTGAAAGCAAGCACAGCCGCCAGGTTAATAAAATACATAACTGCTGGCCCGGTGTACATCCTAACCCGGCTCACATCTTCCGAAATCCTGTTCATCAAATCCCCGGTGCTGTTCTTTTTATAAAAACCTGCATCAAGTTGCTGGTAGTGATTAAAAACCTGGTTCTTCTGGTCAAACTCAATCAAACGGCTCATCACTATGATTGTCTGCCGCATCAGGAACATAAAAAAACCACTGATCAAAGCCGTGCCCAACAAAATAATGGCACTCCAGAAAACTTTGCTTTTAAGGGATTCATGCTCCAGCTTATGGATCGCAGCTTCTACCAAAAAATCGTACCGTTTGGTAGCGTGTGCAGCCGCTGTGGCCTTTTTACCATCCAGTGTTTCCACTACAGAATTAACCACATAACCGGTTAGTTGTGGCGATAAAATACGAAAGTAGTTGGTTAGCACAATGAATATCAACCCAAGAATAAGGCGGTAACGGTACTTCCAGAAAAAATGATTGAGTGCGGCGAGGTGTTTCATCGGTTGCAAAGATAGTTGTATGGCAATTGCAGAAAAAAATGCGGCAAAAATCGGCTGTACACATGGCTGAAATAAACCTCTAAAAAATTTCAAAAATTGATTTGAAATAAATAGTTTCCCTATTTTTGGCGCATGTCTAAACCCATCATTTGTGTTGGTGCTGCATTGGTAGATGATCTGTTTCATGCAACCGATACAATGCTGATGCATACTACAAACGAAGTAACCCAAACACGAACGGCGGGTGGCGTAAGCCGTAATATTGCACACCAGCTTTCCCTCTTAAATTTACCTGTGCAGCTTATAAGCGTTTTTGGAGATGATGCCGATGGCGAATGGATAAAACAGGTTTGTTCGGATGCTGGTATTCAACTCGATGCCTCTATTACGGCAGATGTTGCCACTGGAAAATACACAGCTATTATCAATACTGACGGCAGTATGTTTACCGCTTTATTAACCAATGCCGCATTGCATTTAATTACGCCGGAGTATTTGCAGGAACAGGAAGCACTATTGAGTGATGCTGCTTTTATTTTGGCAGATGCCAATTTAAGTGTGGCGGCTATTAACTGGCTTATAGAATTTACCAACAGGCAGGAAATAAAGATGATCATTGAACCGGTATCTGTACCGCCGGCAAAAAAAATTGCTTCCGTTAATTTCAATGGCCTCTACTTAATAACACCCAATGAGGATGAATTGCCTGCTCTTTGTAACCAGGTTCATAACACCATTGATGAGCAGATTGGTGAATTGTTAGACCGGGGGATTAAATATATCTGGCTGCATAAAGGCATTGATGGCTCTGCTCTTTACAAAAAAACGGAAACGCTCCAGCTGAATGCCCCGAATGCAAGAGTTGTTGATTGTACAGGTGCCGGCGATGGATCCGTAAGCGGTTTTATCTTGTCAAAATATTTTGGAAAAGATAACCTTAATAGTCTGCGTACAGCACACACTTTATCTGCAGAGATATTACAGGTACACGGCGCCATTGCCACTCATTTAAACCAGGAGAAACTACTAAACCTGGTTTCTAAATACTATGAAGAATGACAAACTCATTGCTAAATATACTGCCCGAAGTTGCACAAGCACTGCAGGAAGGTAAACCGGTTGTGGCACTTGAGTCCACCATCATTTCGCATGGTATGCCCTACCCTAAAAATGTAGAAACCGCCCTTGCCGTAGAAAAAGTGGTAAGGGATACTGGCGCTATACCAGCAACCATTGCAATTGTTGATGGCAAATGCAAAGTTGGGTTATCAGCAACAGAAATTGAGCAGTTTGGAAAAGCAAGTGATGTTTGGAAAGTGAGTCTTAGAGATATGCCGTTTGTTATAAGCAAAAAATTATTAGGGGCCACCACAGTTGCAGCCACTATGCGTATAGCTTCCATGGCAGGCATAAAAGTTTTTGTAACCGGTGGCATCGGTGGTGTTCACCGGGGTGCGGCAGAAAGCATGGATATTTCTGCGGACTTAACTGAGATGGGCCAGACATCTGTAGCCATAGTTTCTGCAGGGGTTAAATCAATTTTGGATATTGAGCTTACGCTCGAATATTTAGAAACCAAAGGCATACCGGTAGTAACGTTTGGCCAGGATGAATTCCCGAGTTTTTACTCAGCCAAAAGTGGTTTCAAATCTCCGCTTCGCCTCGATAAACCGGCAGAAATTGCTGATCTTTTAAAAACCAAGTGGCAATTAGGCCTTCAAGGTTCTGTATTAATTGCCAACCCCGTACCTGAAAAATTTGAAGTAAATGCAGAAGAAATGGAAACCCACATTCAGCAAGCCCTTACCGCAGCAGAAAACCAACACATTCAAGGCAAAGAAGTAACACCTTTCCTGCTCCAGTATATAGCCAACCACACCAACGGAGAAAGTTTAGAAACAAATATTGCGTTGATTTTAAATAATGCAAAGATTGGTAGCGAAGTGGCGGTGGCGTATTGGGGATCGGTTTAATTGGTAGTAAAAGATATTTTTCTCTGTAAGTAATTATTCAATTTTCAGCGCAAAAATTGCAGTTAGTAAAATGGTTTTAACCGGTATAGTTGCCTGATAAAGTCTTAACAGCTGCGGTTCTTCCTTTCCATTGATCTGCATGGAACCATGTTTGGTAAAGCAAAAAGATACCACAGACAAATAAAACCATTCCTGTGCCCCGGTTGATGATATTTAGATGCCGGAGTTTGAGCCGTTCTTTTATTTTTCCGGCCAGGAAAATTTTCATAACGTCTGAGAAAATATTGATTGAAAGACAGGCTGCAAAAATAATTACCCTGTTGCTGATGGAATAAGTTTTGGCAAATACTGTAGCTGCTGTAAGCCATTCAAAAAACAGGATTGGATTAAGTGTATTGATCAAAAATCCTGCACCAAAAAGCTTCGCCATGTCCGTATTGCTAATAGATGCTGGTTGAATATCCTCAGCTGGAGCAATAGCGGCTTTTTTAAAAAACACATAATAGCTTCCTAACCCAATGAGTAGCAATCCGCCACCATAGCCAATCTGGCGAATATAAGCATCTGCAAATTGAGTTGTGAATGCAGTGAATATATTACTCAGCATTACAAAAATCAAGTCGCTTAGCCATATCCCTGCCACGAAACTAAAGCCGCCCTTTATACCATTGTTCAGCCTGTGATTAATTACGGTAAATAAAATTGGCCCCACCGAAATGGCGAGATACAAGCCCATTGTGAGACCCGTGATCAATGCCTTAATCATTCTGGTAATTTATTTTATTAAGCGGGTTCACCAAATTAGAAGAAGCCATTTGTTAGTTGTTAAAGATAATGCATGGTTTATATAGTAACTGAGTTTACGTTCTCCTTCTGCCAGGCTAGCCATACTACAGATTCAGTATTTTTTCAAACGGCAGAGCAACTTAGTTTACACAACTCAAATACATCAAACTGCATTTAATTTGAAAAAATATTTACCAATCAGCCTGCTCTTAATCTTGCTTATTTGTAACTCCACAAAATGGTTGCAGGCACAAGACATAACGGTTGTTCCTAACCCATCTAAGCCCGATATTTTTGCATGGACAGGCAGCGGCGCATTATCAGGTTACACAGGCACACCAATCATTTTTAATAATTCGCTGGTGCTGGAATACAATGCCACCGGCACATCTGACATCAATCAAATAAAACAGCAACTGGCCGTTTACAAAAACGGCGACAGTATTCACCTGATTCCAAACCCTGACCAGGGACAGGGCATTTATTTCCAGGCCACTAAAATTGTTTTTAACAATAAGCTTTTCTTTATTTACCTGAATGCTTCCGGCGCACAACAACTTGGCTCTTTTGATGGCACTTCAATTACGCTGTATCCCAATCCAGACGCTTCTGCATCCGGCTTTATCGGTTCCTTCAGAATATTGAACAATAACTTGTACGTTGCTTATCAAAATGTTGCCGGAACAACGCAACTTGGCAGGTTTAACGGCAGCAGTATCACGCTTATTCCAAACCCTGATAACAGTGTTAATGGCTATTTCAATAACTACTCAGTTGTGTTTGGCAATAAACTCGTTACAAGGTACGTAACAGCTGCCGGGCCAAAACAACTTGCTACCTTTGATGGTACACAATGGACAATATTGCCCAATCCTGATAATGTTGCTACCCGTGGAGTTCAGCCAATTTTCCCCATCCTTTATCACGATAAACTTTATTTTACTTATTACGGCGCAACCAATCAATTCCAGTACCTGCAATACGATGGAGTCTCCAACCCCACCCTTATTCCCAATCCTCAAAATTCCAGTGCAAACAATGGTGGTGTTACTGGTAATTTCTCAATTGTCTACAATGACACTTTGTTTCTTCAATACTATGATGTAAACAATGTGTATCGCCTGGCAAAGCTAAATGGCAATGCTATAAACCTTGTTCCCAACCCTGATGCAACAACTTACGGATACTGGTACACGCCGGTAATCTACAACGGCAAATTGTATATCGAATACCTGCCGGCAGATGGCTCCCGTCATCTTGCCCAATACCAAACGGCGAGCAATAGTTTATCGGTAATTGCTAATCCTGAAACCGGATCAGGTTACTGGGATCAGCCTGTTGTTTATGGTGATAAACTTTACATCAGGTACCTTGATGCTCAGTCCAAATTCCGGCTGGCAAGTTTCGATGGAAGTTCCCTGCAACTTGTGTCCAATCCAGCAGGAATTTATAACAGCAGTAATAACAATGGTTATCTTGGTCAGCCAATAGTATGGAACAATTTGCTCTACATGTTAATGGGCAGCGTGCCTTATGGAAACGCAGGCAACCTGGGCCGGTACACAGCTGTAAGTAACGGCATCTGCGCCGGCAGCAATAGAAGTTTCACCAGTGATGTTGCAGGTTCGTCATACCAATGGCAGGTGGATAATGGAAATGGAACTTTTACCAATCTTACCAGCGCTCCACCATATAGCACAGTAACTACCAGCACACTCAATTTAACAGCGCCTGCAACGATTTTGTACGGAAATAAATACCGTTGCGTTGTTAATGGCAACACGTACAGTGAAACATTTTTACTCAAATTTGCCAGTACATGGACTGGCAGCCAAAGCACTGCCTGGGAAACAGCGGGAAACTGGAGTTGCGGTGCTGTGCCGGATGCCAACACAGATGTTTATGTAAACGCAGGGGCAAGTAATTTTCCGCTGTTAAATTCAACCCGTTCAGTAAGAAGTGTACACCTGCAAAATGGCAGTACAATGGGAGTAGGAAGCAACCAGCGGTTAACAGTTACCGGACATTAAAGCAATAGTTTGGAGCTGCTTGTAATTGTTTTTAAAACTGGAAGTATTTGATAATGCTCTTTAAAAAATCCTGCCGACTGTTACAAAAAAGTTGCAACAAATTGATAACTTAGCAGCAACACTTCAATGATTAAATATGACGACAGAACAAGTTGCTGATAAACTGGTGCAGATGTGCCGTGATGGAAAAGTAGAGGAAGCGAAGATTGAATTTTTTACAGAAGAAACTATGAGCATTGAACCCGGCCCGGGATTATTACCGGTTGTAACAAAAGGGCTGAAAGCTATACAGCAAAAGGCTGAAATGTTTATTTCGATGGTTGACGATTTTTACAGTAGTACAATCTCCGAACCGGTTATTGCAGGGGATTATTTTTCTGTCGGATGGGTTTCAGACTTAAAAATGAAAGAGAATGAAAGGAAACAAAACACCGAAATATGTCTTTTTAAAGTAAAAGAAGGAAAGATAATATCGGAACAGTTTTTCTATTAATGTAATGCTTTCCTGGTGACAGCCACTTCACTTTTATTGCACGTAGTTTTAAAATAAGCCTGCCACTATTTAATTATTTTTTTACTCACAAGCCAGTACAGCTACCAATTCGATCCCTGGTTCAAACCTTATCTCCCGATAATTACTTTACCAAAATCATTATCAGTACGCCAGAAGCAATGAATATGATTGTCATAATTTTCATACTCAATAATTTGTTTACCGTTTTCAAACCTGTAATAATGTGGCTTGCCTTTCTCCCGGCTGTCAACATAAAAGAACCGTAATTTTTTGTTGCAGAATGCACTAATTAAGGGCACTTCGCCTGGATTGAAGTTGGCGAAATATTCGGCAACCAATTGCTGCAGCAACTGCTTTTGTGGCACATTCAGCTCACTAAAATAAATTCCCTCATTGGGCACCTTAATATTATTTTTATCCTGCTCGCTATAAACAATGTCTGTTTTTTTACGGCTGTTATAACCCTTCGCCAGTTGCTCAGGATTCAGTGAATTTACCAGTTGCCTGCCCAGTTCTTCTTCTTTGTATAAAATAACCAATCCTGCTCTTGCGCTATCTGTTATGGAGTTTGCCGGATTGGTGGACATTAAGAACGGACTGTTTGAAATCATCTTGTTTCCCTTAAAGGTGAAGTTCAGCGACAGGTGGTGACCTTCCAGTTTCCAAGACCAAAAACCTGTTGATGACGGATCGCCAAATACTTCAACCCAGTATTCATTTCGGCCGAGATTAGGCTCAAACTTTTGCTGAATATCTTCATTGAACATTACAGCGGTGGCAGTAAGATAGCCCTGGGTACTAAGGCAACTACGCAATAATTGATGCAGGGCAATCTTTTGCTTTTCTGTAAAATGAGACAACTTTAAACCAAGGCGCTGGCCGGGTAAACGTTCCCAGTGCGTACGCAACGTATCTGTAAATGGCAAATGCACAACGGTAAGACTGTCATTTGCAAAAGTTGTAAGAAGTTTGTTGCCGCAATCTGAATACGACGGAAGTTGAATAGTTTGAGCCTTGATTAAAGACAACCCACAAAAGGCAACGATCAGCAAAAAGAATATTTTTTTCATAACAGCATTTGAGCAATGTAAAAATACTAACCGGGTACGTGTTATTTGCAAAAATTATATGCTTTGAGAAAGTGTGAGATAAAAAGCAGCTATTTTTTTATTTAAAGATGCTGAACTGATAAAAAGACATTTTACGAATCAACACCGAAGTGCATACAAAAACAGGCTGATGAAACATCAGCCTGCATTGATAGAATATATGTTGAGTTATTGTAGCAACAATTGGATACCTAAAAAAATATCAGATTGAAATCATAATAGTTTAAGAGCTGACTGCGAAGCGTCCACAGCCTGGTATTGCCGGCTTACAATTTCAGAAATATCCTGCGGCAAAGTTTTAACATCCGTAACTGCACGCTTGTACCAGGCAAGCACCATCTTTTCAAACGATATAATAAAACCGAGCATTCGATTGGTAGTTTTTTTAGTCGTGATATTTCTCAAAAAATCATTGCATGACTGCAATAAAACTGCAGGTTCATCTACATTCAATGCCTTACACAATTCTCTTAAATATTTTTCACTTTCAGCTGCTCTTTCTGAATAAAATGATTTAAGATTTTTACTTTCAGCAATGTAAGCAGCCTGTTCAAAAGCCATCATCCGCTGATAATTAATAGTAATAAGGTGTTGTACATTTCCATCTATGTGATGTGTGTGTGGCATGGCAAACGTTTTTAGTATTTATGATTGGTTGTTCAAATACTCAGCTACTGAAAAATTTTGCAAGAGACGGAAGTAATTAATTATTTGCTGTATGCTGAACTTCAAATTAAGCCAGAGAAAAGGATGTGCAACAGCGGCAATACTAAACAAGTTGTTTGCCGTTACCTTAGCAAACTTTTGCATTTCAGCTCTTATTCTCACTAAACCACTATAATTATTTTTAAAATCACTTCCACTTTTTAGCCACAGACTACCATAGTTTTTATAGAAAGTTAATTGCATTTAAATATTGCTTTTGGGGTTAAGTTGAACGAATTAATACACTTAAAATAACGTGCCAATTTATTGAGTGTAGCGCTGAGTTATAAACCACTTGTGTTTCTAGTTAGCGAGGGGAAAAAATTTCCACAAAAAAATGCGGAGTAAAAGTGAGTGGTTGATAGTTTGAGATCATTATGACTAAGCAGGTCTATTCTGATAATGATAACCCTAAGCAGATTGCATCTTTTCCACAACAAATTTTACTGCGGCTCAATTTCAATTATTGCAATTTGGCACACCATCTTAAATTTAAAAAACTTAATTGTACATGTACAAAAACCAACTTATAATTCCTGCCGTAGATATTTTATGATAGCGAAATTAACTTCACAACTATTTTTTAACTGCTGGCTGATACTACATTTACCTTATCAATCGTTACTGAAATAGTAAATGATCTATCCATCATCCAAAAACAGACACAAGATGAAAAACAGTAATCCCGTGCAGGAGATTCTTTTGATGCAAAACACAAGGTTTTTAGTCCGTACATGGCTGGAGAAAAAAGATTCATTTGAAAAAAAATATGACGCATGCGGCGATCAGCTCAAAGAGGCTTGCTGGAATGGTCTTGTCACGGATATTTTACCAGAATGTTTTGATCCGGCTTTTAAAGACCAGCTTTATTTGTGGCATATTAATGATGCAGTGGAATTTATTGCTCTGGATTATGGTGAAGCTTCTGCCTCACAGGAAAAGCGCTTTTCAATTGATCCGCATGCTTTTATGTACCTGCAGAATTTTAGTTAGCATATTGGTTTTCTCCGTTAATTAATAAGATTCAGTTTGTTTAAGCACAAACTGTGGTCTTATGATCTCCTCAAATCAAACGGCCTGCTCTCACTCATAAAAAATAATATAACAGGCAATAACAGGTTTCTGCAGCAACCAAATCCAGCAGTTATTTTTTTCGGAACTGCAATATTGTTTCGGTCACATGCTTATTATCCCAACCTAAAATCAACAGGCCTGATTGTTGTAACTTTTGGAATAAAAAGATATGAAAACAACTTCATCGATTATCAGCGGCCTTGCAGGCGCAGCAGCAATTACCCTGCTTCATGAAATTTTAAAAAGAACAATAACCAACGCTCCCCGAATGGACAAGATGGGAAGGCAGGGTGTGGCAAAAATAATTTCTGCAACCGGTGCAGATATGCCCTCAAAAGATACCTTGCAGGAAATTGCCCTGGGAGGCGACCTGGTGAGCAACGCCGGTTACTTTGCTATGGTGGGCATTAAGCCCGGTTACAGTTTAGTAACAGGAGCAGCCTTAGGACTGGCTGCCGGCATTGGAGCCGTTACTCTCCCTGGTGAACTAGGGTTAAATGAAAAATATAGCGGAGCAACCAACAATACCAAATTTCTAACACTATTATTGTATGTAACAGGTGGGCTGGTAGCCGGCTTTGTTCACAATGCTTTTGAAAAAAACAAGGCTTAATCCATTTCTCATTAACACTATACTCCGTTTTATTTCTATTGCAATTCTTTAACATCCATCTTTTATTCCCATTTTATTTAAAGTAGAAATGTAATAGCCTATTAATTATAGTTTGCAGTAAGTCTGAGAATATCATGGTTTGCAGGGCAACTGTTAATATGTCCATCATGGCATGTTACTTGAAATCTTTACGGGTTATAAATAACAACCAGTTTTAGAAATCAAGTTACAATTATGGAGAAGGATAAAGCATTACAAGACAAGGCAAATTTTATACGAAAATGGTGTCTTATTTCCACAACAGCAGCCGGATCGGGGCACCCCAGTTCTTGTTTATCGGCTGCTGACATTACCGCAGTTTTATTTGATAAACATTTTACGTACAATCTGCATCAGCCGCACAATCTATTTAATGACCGGTTTGTACTTTCCAAAGGGCATGCTGCTCCCCTCCTCTATACATTATTTGGCATTGCTGGCGCATATCCGCTGGAAGAAATTAAAACCTTGCGAAAATTTGGGAGCCGCTTCCAGGGTCACCCCGTACCAGATTTCGTTTATGCAGAAGCTGCAACAGGTTCACTGGGGCAGGGACTTTCTGTTGGAGCCGGCCTTGCATTGGTTGCAAAGCGGGAAAACCTGCCTTTTAAAACTTATGTGCTAATGGGTGACGGTGAATTGGCTGAGGGACAGGTTTGGGAAGCTGCAAATTTTGCATCTTACAATAAGCTTGACAACCTGGTAGCAATTCTTGATATAAACAGATTGGCACAAAGTGGTGAAACCATGTTTGGTCATCATCTTGAAAAATATGCAGAACGTTTCAGAGGCTTTGGTTTTGAAACTGTAGTTATTGACGGCCACAACTTGCAGGAAATAGATGAGGCTTTTCAGAAGGCAATAAATAACAACAGCGGAAAGCCTTTTGTAATTGTTGCGAAAACGATTAAGGGTAAGGGCATTTCTTTTATTGAAGATAAAGATGGCTGGCATGGCAAAGCTTTAAAGCCAGAAGAATTAGACAAAGCATTAATAGAACTTGGTGTACCAGATGATTCACTTTCTTTCAAATTAAAAACACCTGTGGAAACAAAATTGCCACCTGAAGAGAAAATTCAGGCTCTCTCTCAACTTAAGTTTGAGATGGATAAAGAATACGCCACCAGGGAAGTTTTCGGCGAAGCAATTACTGAATGTGGCAAAACGAATAAAGATATTTATGTACTGGATGGTGACGTAAAAAATTCAACTTTTACAGAAGATTTTTTAAAAGCATTTCCGGAGCGTTTTGTAGAATGCTTTATTGCTGAGCAGAATATGGTAACTCTTGCAAGCGGCCTTTCAAGGCTTGGCAAAATACCAGTTGTTGGAACTTTCGCTGCCTTTTTAACCAGGGCTGCAGACCAAATACGCATGGCCCGGGTATCAGAATCCAATATAAAATTTATGGGCTCTCATTGTGGTGTTGCCATTGGCGAAGACGGGCCATCACAAATGGGATTAGAGGATATTGCAATGTTTGGCGCTTTGCCTGGCACACTAATTTTTCAACCGGCTGATGCCGTGGCAACTGCTAAACTTGTACCGCTCATGATCAGTCATCCCGGCTTTGCTTACATGCGAACACTACGGGCAAAAACAGCCGTTATTTATGAGGAAACCCAGGAGTTTACTGTTGGAGGATCTGCCATACTAAAGCATTCTGCAGAAGATGAATTGACTATAGTTGCAAGTGGCACTACAGTAGGTGAAGCACTAAAAGCTGCTGATGAATTGGCGAAGGATAATATTGCTGTTAAAGTTGTTGATTGTTATTGCATTAACCCCATTGATAAAAACACGTTGTTTAAGTGTTTGCAGGAAACAAAACAGCAGATAGTAATTACAGTGGAGGATCATTTTGAACATGGCGGACTGGGTGATTTTGTAACCGCAGCGCTGAATGCTCCTGATATGCAGGTAAAAAAAATGGCAGTGAAAAATATTTCAAGATCTGGAACAAAAGAAGAATTGTTACATCATGCAGAAATAGATGCCGCAGCAATTGTTATAAAAGTAAAATCATTGTTGAATTAGAGAATGCTTTTAATCTTCATAACGTATATGACAAAGGCATTTGCAGCAATAGTTGCATGGAATGTATTGTTTCACAAAAGTTACAGTTGGGGCATATTTATTAAACCGCATACAGCATCTTGCCAGTTAATGGCAATATATTACTCAATAAGCCTTAAAATACATTTATAAGAGATATTAAATTATCGGGTATGGTTTATGTTCATTATAAGGTACAATATACTCCGTACAAAATGCACAACATGATACACATAATTGACGATGACAGGGATATCCTGACCATCCTCCAAATGTTTTTTAGTAAAAAAGGGTTTGATGTAGTTGCTGATTATAATGGCGAAGGTTTAAACCTTACAGGTAAGGCTTTTGAGGGTGTTTACCTCATTGATATAAATTTAATTGGAAAGAATGGTGTTGAGCTTTGCAAACTAATAAAGAAGGCCGGCCAGCGAATTCCTGTTATTTTAATGTCTGCTAACAGTGATCTTGAGTTGCTTGCAAAAGACTGTGCTGCAGATGCTTTTGTAGCCAAGCCTTTTGATATGCAAAAAATACTTTTGACAGTAAATAAGTTAGTAGCCTGATAATCCTTTTTATTTATTTTTGTACACATTGGAAACCATCTTATCTAACCACTTAATAAATCTTTGCAGCAAAAGTGCCAGCCAGTTTAAATAAAAGTTTACTTCAAGAAGTTGAGGCAGTTAACCAAATTCCTATCACCCAGTCTTTATTAGAGATTGTATGTAATATTACCGGGATGGGATTTGCTGCAATTGCCCGTGTTACTGATACCCAATGGGTAGCCTGCAGTGTAAGAGATGAAATTAATTTTGGTTTAAAAGAAGGTGGTGAGTTAAAACTTGAAACAACCATTTGTAATGAAATAAGACAACTTCATGAGGCTGTAATAATTGACAATGTAGATACCGATGAAAAATTCAGGAATCATCCCACACCAGCAATGTATGGTTTTAAAAGCTACATTTCTGTACCCATTTTTTTAAAAGATAAGAGTTTTTTTGGTACGCTCTGCGCCATTGACCCAAATCCTTCTCAGCTAAGCACACCATTTATTCTTGGCCTCTTTCAGCGATTTGCTGAGTTAATTGCATTTCACCTGAATGCAGTGACAGAACTTGATATTTCACAATTAAAAATAGCAGAAGAAAGCAGTAATGCTGAGATAAGGGAACAGTTTATCGCCATTCTCGGGCACGACCTTCGCAACCCGGTTGGAGCCATTGATAATGGTGCCGATCTACTCATGATGCTAACTAAGGAAGAGGATATACTGAGAATAGTGAAGATCATTAAAAACAGTGCTAACCGCACCAATGTACTGATCAGGAACATGCTTGATTTTGCAAGCGGCCGCATGGGTGGTGGCATTCATTTAACCATCCAGGAAGGAGTGGCAATTGAAGAAATTTTAAACCAGGTTATCACAGAAACAAATACTATCTGGCCTGATAAAGAAATTAAATTTGAAACGGACATTACAGAAACCGTAAGCCTTGACAGCGACCGGCTTGCACAGCTTTTTGCCAACCTGTTGCGTAATGCTGTAACTTATGGACAGCCTGACACACCTGTGCATGTGAAAGCAATTACAAACAACAACAACCTCATCATTTCCATTTGTAACAGTGGTGAACAAATTCCGGAAGCTACTATGCAGCGGCTGTTTCAGCCTTTTTACCGGGGGCAGTCTAATAAAGGGCAACAGGGTTTAGGCCTTGGTCTTTACATAGCTGCAGAAATTGCCAAAGCACACAATGGCACACTGGAAGCAAGTTCCGATGAAGACCAAACCTGCTTCACACTCAAGCTTCCTCAGGAGTTAATTTAATTATTTATTTATGAGGTGCAGTAAATTTAATGATTGACCGGTTCACTAAAAAAGATGCAAAGTCCGTCTTTGCCAGCCACAGCCCAATCAACTCTTCCATCCCCATTTAAATCAGTTACTGCAAAAAAGTTGCCCGTACCTTTGCCAACACCAAGGGCTCCAAAAGCCACGACCTGTTTGGAAAAATTTTCTCCATCCCACTGGTAATAATAAAGACCGTAATCATCAAATGAACCCGGATCATTGTCGTTATGTCCCCTGTACCTTTTACCGGTGAGTAATTCAGGAATGCCGTCGCCGGTGATATCAATCCATTCAAGTGTGTGGAACTGGGAATTATAGGTATCGATGGAATGTTTTTTCCACTGGCCGCCGGCTTGCTGCTCATACCAGTTAAGACCGTACCCATGGCCATTACCAACAATCAAATCATTCTTCCCATCTTTGTTAAGGTCTGTAACAATCATTGAAATACCCGCCTGGACAAACTGAAATTCCGGGTGCCATATCCACTGATCCGTCAGTGGTTTTAAAGGTGCTTCCAGCCAGCCATCTGCCAATACAAAATCCTTTCTGCCATCACCGTTTATATCTCCAAAGCCAAGACCATGGCCCTGTGTAGCATACAACTGGTGTTCAGTAAATGTTCCGGTGCCCTTGCCGTTTTTATCAAGATTAAGTTTGTAAAATCTAAATGCTTTGTCAGGATTATTTGGTACAATTTCAACGACGCCGTCCCCATCAACATCCCAGGCCCGGGCTGTCTCCAGGTTGCCAATCACTGCGACAGTATGCTCGGGCCAAAGCTTGTCATACTGCCCGGTATTTTCATACCAGTAAATGGTGCCACCGTACCAACCGCCAGACAGAAAATCCATGCGACCATCACCGTTAACATCCAGCGCAATAGTGAAAAAATCATCAAAATATTCACCTGATCTTTTTACATTCCGAACATCAAAACGCTTTTTAAAAGTTGGCCCTTTGTACCAAAATCCGCCAGACATTAAGTCTTTAATACCGTCACCATCCACATCAAATGCGCCAACCGATTCATACGTTTCAGTTGATATTTTTTCCATCCGGAAATGAATCGCTTTTTCGTCAGCGAGGCTGGTTGCATGCTGGGCAAAGGCACAAGCATTTATAAGCAGTAAAGCAATTAGTAAACTTTTTTGTGCAGGCATCGTATGGAGTTTTTATCGATGGTAAATATAAGCTAAAAGACCTGCCAGGTCATTTTCCCGGCAGGTCTCAAACAATCTTCATTAACCACTCAATGTCATTAAAATAAAATCCTGAAAAATATCCTGAATGTTAAACGCTCAACAATAATATCCGTGCCTTTAAGGCGGCCAATTACCAATAAAAAGCACATCAGTTTTCGCCTTTGAAAATTGAGCATTGAACATTGGTCATTGAACATTTTTATTTAGTAAACACCATCGATTAACCAGTTGTCTTTAACCACAAAACTCTACAATTTCTTCACTCTTATATTCCTAAACCTCACCACATCACCATGGCCAAGAAAACCAATATGTCCTGTTTTTCTTTTTAAACCAGGATGTTCATTGTGATCCATTGCACCATTCTTTGCTGCGTCTTTAATGTCACCATCAAGAATAACAGTTCCATTCAAAATCACTTTTATTTTGCTGCCTTTTACAATTACTTCTTCTTTATTCCATTCGCCTGTTGGCAGCAAGTAGCCACGTTTAGAGGGTATTACGCCGTACACAGAACCATGGTACTGGTAAGGCTTCAGGTCTTTATACTTCTCAGCTTCGTTATCCAGTATCTGCAACTCCATACCAACATAAGCCGCATCACCTTCCAGCGGCGCTCTTATTCCCAAACCGTTATTGGCACCGGGTGTAAGCTGAAATTCAAACCGGTATCCAAAATCTGCATACTCATCTTTTGTATATAAATTGCCTGCGCCATGCCCTTCGGGATGAACAACAATATTACCATCTTCCATCTTGTAACCGGATGTATCTCCAGTCCAGCTATCCATATTTGTTCCATCAAACAGCATTGTAAATCCCTGCTTTTTTTCTGCATCGCTTAGTACAGTTGGGCCTTCGGCCGAACGATCAGCCAGGTAAATATTGCGGTAGGCAACATAAGTTCCATGCGCCTGTAACTCAATCTGTTCTTTTGCAAAAATTGGTTGTGCTTTGTCCCAGTAATTTTCCAGTGTTGTATTATCAGTCACCAGTACACCATTTAAAAACACCGTTACCTTGTCACCTTTCATCATGATGTAAAATGTATTCCATTCTCCAATTTTATTATCCGCTACCGCCAATGGTTTGCTGGGATTTTTTTGGTTATTGTATAAGCCGCCGGAACCAACTTCAGCACCAACATCTCTTCTGCTGGTATCCCATATCTGCACCTGCGGAGTGCCCCTTAAATAAATACCTGCATCGCCCTGCGGCGTAATTTTCCAATCCACATACATTTCAAAATCGCCATACTGTTTTGTAGTGGCAAGGTTATCACCATGGCCTGTAAAAATCAGCAACCCATCTTTCACTATCCAATCACCTTTAGTCTTTTCATCAGCAGTTTTTTGTGCTGATTCCAATTCTGCTGCTGTCATTTTTGCTCTTGCAATTGGGTTGCCTACGAGTGCCTTCCAACCTGTAAGATCTTTACCGTTGAAGAGCGCCACAAAACCATTGTCGTAAGGCATAGATGACACAAGCGGTTTAAGGTTTGAAACCAGCACTGCACTGTCTTCTCCTTTTATGAGTGGCAAAGCTTTTTCCAGCACTTCTCTTGCAGCTTTACCAGTAATAAATTTATCTGACAATGCCAGCTTTGCAGCAATGGCTGCTGCATCAGCTGCCAGTTCGGGATCATCTAAAGACCGGCCCACAAACATCAGTGTATTAAAGCCAGGAATCTTTGCAGCCTCAGCAAGAATTCTCTTTTTCTGCACCGGATTTTTGGCGTCATCCATTTGTTGTTGCAGCGATAGTAAATGCTGCACAATATTCTGTTCGTTCTTTTTAGTAACCGGAGCAGCCTTTATTTCCGGCAACACAAAGTTTACATTATCAATGGCCGCCTGTATGTTTTTACGACTGGCTTCAGTCGCTTTTGCAAGCCCTGCTGTGAGTGCAGCAGTGGCGGCATCTGAATGAATCATTGCCAATGCCCTTGCAGCATTGCCACCAAACGTTTCATCTTTCAGCAAATTAGACAGCGGCTTTACTGCCACATCATCACCCAGTAACCCAAGGCTCTTAATAACCTCGTAGCGGGCAACAAAAGATTTCAGGTAACCTAGACCTGCTACAAGGTAAGTTGCTGACTTTTTTTTTGCTGCTGCATCCAGGGCAATATGATTTACATAGGCTGCCAGTGCATAAGCTGATTTTAATTGCAGCGCTGAATCTGGTCCTTCTAACATGGAAAGAAAAGTTTTCCAGCCTCCTTTATCCCAGCCTTGCATAGTAGTTAAAGCAGCAGTTGCTTCTGATGATTTTTGATAAGGAAAAACAGCAATAGTGCTTTTGATTGCATCAGTTTGTGCAGATACCTGCAGCAATGAAATAATCATCAAAAGCAGTAAGAAATATATTTTTTTCATGAGATTATTTAGTTGATTTTGTTGGCAGATAACTGCCTGGGAAAACAATTATGGCGCATTATTTAATTTATCAAATATTCCATGGCGAACGCATGGGCGGATTGATAAGCCTGTTGGCTTCATCATCATTTACAAACAGTTGAGTTACCGGATCAAACTTAAGCGACCGGCCAAGTTGCAGCGCCATCTTACCCATATTGATGATAGTGCAGGAGCGGAAACCATTCGATTCATTTAATGCAAAGGGCGTTCTGTATTTTACCGAATCCAGGAAATTAGTAACCTGTGGTGCCGGGTCAGGCATCATAGCTAGCTTTTCTTTCAGGTTTGGAATATCAGATTTAAAGCCTGCATACAATTTACCTTTTGGCCCAACAATATAGGCTGCATCAGGGTCTTTGGCTTCACCATCCAATATGATTTTGCAACCATCTTCATACGTAAAAGTGAGTTTGCGGAAAGTACCGCAGGCATCCGGATGCTGCTGTTCTGCATCTACTTCCACCAATACAGGGCTGGTTTCATCTTTGCCTAAAAAATATTGAATGGGGTCAATATAATGCTGACCCATATCGCCTAAACCGCCGCCATCATAATCCCAGTAACCACGAAAAGTTTGGTGCGTACGGTGAAGATTATACGGCTTGTATGGTGCCGGACCAAGCCAGCGGTCATAGTCAAGTTCTGCAGGTACAGGTTGTGTTGGCAATTGTGTTTTTCCCACCCAGTAAAACTTCCAGTCAAACCCGGTTGTTTTACTAACGGTTACCGTGAGTGGCCAACCCAGCAAACCAGATTCAACCAGTTTCTTAATCGGCTTCACGGTAGTGTTCATGCCATAAAAATTATCGGTAAACCTGAACCAGGTATTAAGCCTGAACATTTTACCATATTGCTTTACAGCCTCCACTACTCTTTTGCCTTCGCCGATTGTACGGGTCATTGGTTTTTCACACCAGATATCTTTACCCGCTTTAGCAGCATCAATGGCCATGATGCCATGCCAGTGCGGAGGCGTGGCAATGTGTACAATATCAACCTCCGGCAACGCAATCAACTCCCTGTGATCATGAAAAGTTTTTACACCGCCGCCAACTGCTTTTTCTGCGGCTGCCAAATGATTTTTATCTACGTCACACACAGCCACTACCCTTGTACCGGCATAAGGTATATGGCCCATGCCCATACCGCCAACGCCAATAATTCCTTTGGTTAGCTGATCGCTTGGCGGAATAAAACCCCGGCCGAGTACATGCCTTGGCACAATGGTAAAACCCGCTACTATTGTTGCTGTGTTGATCAGGAAACTACGCCTGCTTTTCTGTTTGGATAATTTGATTTTTTCCGGCATGCTGCCAATATTAAAGATGAGAAAATAAGTTTTGCATGGCCTCCAGGCGGCCTGCGATCGTGTATTTAGTTTCTAAGGGGTAAGCAGATAACAGAGCGATAAACATACGCCAAAATCAGCAGTAAATTTTTATTGAGGGGGTATTATTTTGGAGAAAGGATGGGATGATGTGGTGATTGACGACACATGTTGATTCAATGATTCTGTCGGGGCTGTGGGCTGTAGAACATTGATAAGCAGCAGCACCAGCTATTCGTTACAAGTCCGGCACAGAAGCCGCTGCACAAACCTTCACCGGGCTTTTCACTTCTATCTGGCATCCATTGGGCAGGGGAAGCTTTGTTGGGCTTTTACCACAATATCACTTTTGTTCCGGCGGAGTTTTCGCCTCAGTAACCACAACTAATAAAAAATTCATAGCGAAACCCCGACGTGTAAGAGAACTATCACAACAAGCCTGCTAACCTTTAAATTTAATAGCTTTTTACAATGGCTACAAAGCTCAAACACAGCAATGGTTTATCTGCCTGTTGTTTAATGTTATAAATTGCAAAAGTGAACATTTCAAATCCTTAAAAAATCTTGATTTCCAAATAATAATGAGTATGGCTGTACTTCAATGCCAGCGCTTTTCAGCGTCGGGGTTTCGCAGAAAAGCTTCTTTTTAAATGTTAGTGAATGCATGCGAAAAGTCGAGTAGGCCAAAGCATTTCAGCTTTAGCCGCTCACGGAACCGTACGTGAAGCTCTCACTTCATACGGCTCTTGTTATCCAATCATGCTTTTATTCCCAGTTGCCAGTGATGAAAGAGGTCAGGTGCCTCCTTTTGTATCGTTTTGTACTTTGTTACTACCTGCTCATTATTTTTAAGCTTGTATTTGTTTTTGAGCCATTTTCTTATCAACTCATTTAGGTAACAAAATACTTGTAGTGTTTCCTGTTTGTAAAACCTTGTATAGTAATTGACCCAGCCCCCTTATTTTGGGATTTAATATTTCGGCGAAGCCTTCCATTGTTTGGTCTGTCCATCTTGGTATCAGTACCGCTCTGATGGATTCCCTGATACTTGTTTTGGCCTTGCTGCTTATGGCAGCACCAAAAACGATGTAGGTCTTATTGCCACGATTAAATTTATCCCGTTTACGTCTTGGCTGAAAGCTGTAGCTCAGAAAAGTGAAGCTCTCATGCTCATGCGTTTCTGTCCGCTTATAGTTCTTGCAATACACAACCAGTGTCTTATCAGGATGTAATGTCAATTCAAATTTTTGCATCCTGTTTTCCAACTTTACAAGTAACTGTTCCGCTTCTTCCTTGCTATGGCAGTGGATAACAATATCATCTGCATACCTTTCAAATGGATTCTGCGGATTGATTTCATCCATCCACTTATCAAACGCATGGTGCAGATAGATGTTTGCTAACAAAGGACTGATAACACCTCCTTGCGGTGTGCCTTTTATCCTTGCTGCAATGCTCCCATCCTTTTGTTCCACGCCTGCTTTCAACCAACGCTCTGCATACAGCAACACCCAGCTTTCCTGCGTGTGTTGCTTCAGCATTTGCATCATCAACTCATGACTGATGTTGTCAAAGAACCTCTTTATATCCACATCTATCACCCATGCAAATTTTATACAATTATCCCTGCACTGACTGAGTGCATCATGTGCACTTCTGCCAGGCCTGTACCCAAATGAACTGGTGTGAAAAATGGTTTCAAGGGTTGGCTCTAAATAATCTTTTACTACACCCTGAGCAATACGGTCGCTTACTGTTGGTATGCCCAGCGGTCTTAATCCTCCCTGCTTCTTGGGAATAAATACTGTCCGCACAGGTGGTGGAAAATAACTGCCTGATGTCATGCGGTTCCAGATTTTATACAGGTTGCCTGACAACTCTTCATTGAACATCTCTATGCTTTGTTTGTCTATACCTGCACCGCCATCTTTTGCCATCACTTTCAGGTAACTGTTGTACACCATCCTTTTACTGACTGGTAATGATTTTGTCATTTTCTTCCTTCATCTTCCCCCGCTATTGGCGGGGTTGTGCTAAAATAATTTTGACCAGATAACCGAAGCCCTTCGCTACTCTCCGCTTTCACGGAATATCATCACTACTATGGCTTCGTCCGACGCTCCTTGTTGCATCTCCTGCCTGAAGCAAGATTGAGTTGCAGTAATGAACTGTAAAATGTTTATTGAACAGTCCTCCGATACCTACCAGAGTTCCTGCAAAGCTGTTGGCACATCAACAAGACAGCCTCTCACGTTCCGAATAAAAGCCTGTGTAAAGCTCCTGTCGTCTTAATGCCGGTTGACCTGCAGCCAGTAAACAGTTTATCCGCTGCAGCCCTCCTATCAGCACGGGGATACCGATAGTTTTGTCAACAAGTAATCCCTTTCGACACGTCTTCAACGATTCACTTGCGTTCAGCTTCTTTACACTTACCTGATACCGTTTTACGATACCTTTTGCCTGAACGTTCAGCACCATATCTTTTTAATACAGCACCTTCAGGTGGTTTGCAAACATCAACTGTATGACGTATGCGGCAGGCCGACTGCCATCTTTAATTCAACATTGAAAACAATTATCAACTCTTTTCATTCGTGACACACCCCCGCCGGGACACAAAGAAAAGTAACAGAAATGAAAAGGCTAATCCATAAATTTGATATCAAAACAGATGAATTAGGGCTACAGTTTACTTAATAAAAATAGATTTTAAAGAAAAAGCCAGTGATTAATTTTAAAATTATAATCGACTGATTAATAGCAGGATCTCTACTTGTTAGTCAGAACTTTTATTTCTTTATTGGGCTTCAGTTCCGGGCAATCAACAATGTCCTGCCTGCACAAAGCCCTGTTCGTAAGCTGTAACCTTAAAGCGACATTATGAATACTAAGTTACTTGAGACAATTAATGCAGAGCGACAACGGTATGTTGGTTTTTTCGTTGAAGAAATTGCTTTACTAAAAAAGGGAGAAGACACATTTGCTACAGAACTTCCAATACAAACAAATGATGAAACAATACCTTATCCATTTAATATTGTTCGTGTAGACTTTATCACAAAAGACGAGAATGACGAACACTCAATTTCAGACCTAAGGCTTGACAAAAACCTAAATTACAGGACACTTGAATTGAACTTAGACAACTTGAAATTATTTGTAAACCCATTTTGTTGGAATAGTTGTGAGGTTCAGGTCGACAAAATTGATATAGCTGTTTTGAAAGACTGGCTTAACAAATGGCTTAAAATTGATGATGAAATTGGTGACGAAGAATTATCAATTGCGGTTCATAGTTGTACAGAGCCAGAGATTAATGGAAACGGTTTAGCATTTATTATTGATTTTGGGACAGCTACAGAAATTGCTTTGACAGAATTTTTGGAGGTTTTAAATGACAGTGGTACAAGAAAAGTAACCATACAGACAACCGAAGTTTAAAAAGGCGAACGCCCAACATTGGGTATTGCTGAAAGGCTGGCTGGCGTTGAAACAATCAGGCATTTTATCGCTGTTGTGCTTCAGTTCGGGCATTATCAGCAGCGCCATAAAGCAAGTCGTGAATTATGCGTTTGCAACCTACCATGTAAAAAGGGTGTTTGCCAAACCATTCGGAACAAATATTGCCTCGCAAAAAATGTTGGAGAAAAACGGGTTTGTGTTAGAAGGAAGATTTGAAAAAGTGCTTGTTAAAAACGGTGAACTTTTAGATGAACTTATTTATGCCGTACGGCTGGAAAATTGGTAAGGGTAACTTAAATTCCATACTATCTAAATTGCCAGATAAAAAACAGTATCAGTAAAATAACCACTAAAATTTCAAACCAAATCTTACTCCCGTTGTTGAACTATTCCAAAATCTAACTGGCATCAACTAATATACGCAGCCGCTTTGCAAATTCGAAACTTTATAAACCAACGAACGCCGATTATTTTATTTTACCTTTACATACTTTTTTTACAATTTAAACACTCCTTTTATGATAGAAACAAAAGCGTATGCTGCACAATCACCCGAAACAGACCTGGCACCATGGACCTTTGAGCGCCGGGAAGTTGGAGAGCATGATGTGCAGTTTGATATTATGTATTGTGGCGTTTGCCACAGTGATCTTCACCAGATAAAAAGCGACTGGTTTCCAGGCATTTTTCCAATGGTTCCCGGTCATGAAATAGTTGGTAAAGTAGCTGCTGTTGGCAGCCATGTTAAAAAGCACAAAGTTGGTGACTTTGTAGGTGTTGGTTGCCTGGTAGACAGCTGCCGTACCTGCGAAAATTGCCAGGAAGGACTTGAACAATATTGCTTAACCGGCAGTTCACAGACTTATAACGGCATGGAGCAGGATAAAAAAACACCCACGTACGGAGGTTACTCTAACACCATTGTTGTGCATGAAGATTTTGTACTGAGCGTTAGCGACAAATTAAACCTTGCGGCAGTGGCACCGTTGTTATGTGCAGGCATCACCACTTACTCTCCCCTCAGGTACTGGAAGGTGGGTAAAGGTCATAAGCTGGCAGTTGTGGGCCTTGGCGGTCTGGGCCACATGGCAGTAAAATTTGGTGTTTCATTTGGTGCAGAAGTAACTGTACTGAGTACTTCACCAGATAAAGAAAAAGATGCAAAAGCATTGGGTGCTCACAATTTTGTGGTTACAAAAGATGCTGAACAATTTAAAGCAGCAACCGGCACTTTTGACTTTATTCTTGACACTGTTTCTGCTAAACATGATATCAATGCCTACCTTGGTTTGCTAAGAACCAATGGTGTTATGATCTGTGTAGGAGTACCTTCAGAGCCTTCTCCCGTAGCGGCTTTTGCAATTATTGGCGGTAGAAAAAGTCTTGCAGGTTCCGGTATCGGCGGCCTGCCTGAAACTCAGGAAATGCTTGACTACTGTGCTGAACACAATATCGTTTCTGATATTGAAATGATCGACATAAAAGATATCACCGCCTCTTACGAACGCATGTTAAAGGGAGACGTGAAATACCGCTTTGTGATTGATATGGCGACCTTGTAAATTGATTGGAAGTTTTTTAATAAGATTACCGTTGTAACGGATGCTGATGTGAACTGTTAGTGCATTTAGAATGGATACCGGGTAAAGCCGGTTCCTTTTAAATGCACTTTTTTATTAGCCTGGCAACGCCGGGATGCGGTATCAATCAAGACTGATAACCCTCGTAATTTTCCACTCATTGTTTTTATGCTGCCATACAATAACAAACCTGCCGGGGTTAGAAGGTGTTCCGGGCTTTTCTGTATTGTTATGAAATTTATGATAGCCTATTTCCACGGCACCGTAATCTTTAACCGGGTACACTTCAATGCTGTTCTTTACAAGCTCTCTTGTTACTTTACCGCAAATATTTCTTTTTGTGGCATCAATAATCGCCTGCTTCGAGGTCATCAATCCACCCTGGTCGTGGTAAAATTCAATGCTGTCTGAGAAGAACGTTCCATACCTTTCAAGATGTACATTGCAGGTATTATAAGCTTCAAAAAAAACACTGTCCTGGTAAACTATGTTGTCAAATAGTTTTTGATCGTCCGGCTTATACACCGGCATTTGGGCATTGCCAGTTAAAGGTTTAAGCATAAATAATACAATTAAAAACAAAGCAGGCTGGCTCAATAAATTTCTCATAGTCAAAAATAGAACATTGAAGTTTTAAAAAATTTTTTGCTCTTAACCCTGTTGATCCCTCAGGTATTGTTCTTTTTCAGAATCCCTTTATCCACGCTTTCATTAATTAAATTTTCGGCATAGTTCCAAATTAATGAGGAGCCATTTTTAATAGCTTTCTTCTTATCATAAACCTGCTGGTAGCACACATTAAATTCGGCCCAGGTACCGCCATTATTAGAGGTGTTTTGCAGCAGTGGCTCAAACCTGTCCATGGCCCTGGCAAATTTTGCATCGTCTGTAATTCCCTCTTCAAACTCCTCCCAAATGGCTATAAATGCTGCAGCCTGTTCTGCAGGTAGTAGTCCAAAAATTCTTTTTGCTGCTATAAGTTCCTGGGCTGAATTATTATGGTCTTTAACAGTATCGTAAAGGAAAGTATCGCCGGCATCAATTTCCACTATATCGTGTATTAAAACCATTTTCACCACCTTAAGAATGTCTATTGGTTTATCTGAATGTTCAGCCAGTACAATTGTCATCATTGCCAGGTGCCAGCTATGTTCTGCATCGTTTTCATGCCTGTCGCTGTTGAACAATTTTGTTTTACGTTGTATGTATTTTAACTTGTCAATCTCTTTTATAAAATTGATTTGTTTTAATAAATCGGCTGCTTTCATTTCATTGTAAGTTTTCAAAAAACTCAGTCCCTGTTGTACCGTATGTCAATTGCAGTAACATTTATTTTAACCGCTGGCGGTAAAAAAAATCTTTCCACAGGTAAAATTTTTGTTGATGTTTGAATAATATTTGAGTATTGTTTTGTGCCATTTTCTTTAGAATAAATATAGTCATTTTATGATTTACTGCTACACTGAAAAATGTCTGTAACCCGGTTTTCATTTAAGCTCACTGTTAGTTTGCGTCCATCATTTCAGTATGTTTTGTTCGTCATTTTCGCTATAGTGCTTAACGCAAAAGCAGCAGCGGAGGCACAAAAAACGGAATAATCCAGCGGCGCTTTTATACCTGAAGTAAAAGACATAGACAGCGCAAAAATCAGGAGCAACATGCCGCACCCTTTAGCAACCAAATTTGTTTTAAAGTTGGTGAGCAATAAAACTGCAAATGATATTTCCAGTGCCGTGGCTATGGCAGCAACAACTGAAATTATTGAAGCTGGTACAAACGGGTTTAACTTTTGAGTATATGCAACAAAATTTGCCCAGTTACCCCAGGCAGATACATCTTTGGCCCAAAGACCAAAGCGGTCGGCTACGGCTGAAAATAAACCTGCACTTAATGCAATGCGTAAAAACCATTCAATTATTTTGCGTTCGGATATGTTCATATTTATCGGAATGAAATTAAGTGTTGCGGTAAAC
Organism: Ferruginibacter sp.; assembly: GCA_965247025.1. Classification (GTDB taxonomy): domain Bacteria; phylum Bacteroidota; class Bacteroidia; order Chitinophagales; family Chitinophagaceae; genus Ferruginibacter. Next base: position 1,577,103 of record OZ252000.1, read on the forward strand.
TGCAAATGTACCAGGGTTTAGCCAGGAAGTAATTACAACCTGTTGGGACCAACCGAACTGCTGTGGCCGATTTTGGCAAGCTGGATAAATTGCCGGTTACCACTATCAGGCATTCAAGCATCCATGACCGTTAATTGTTGCAATTGCTTTTTTTATTTTAAGTCCTGTATGCTTTTGTTACTCTTTTTCTTTTTGTCTGCAAGTTCTGTTGGTGTTAGTCCAAATGATTGTTTAAAAGCAAAAGAAAAATGCGATAAATCCTCAAAGCCCAAATCAATATAAATGTCTGATGATTTTTGATTTTTTTTGTCAATCATAAACCAGGCTTCCTGTAACCTCTTTTGTACCAGCCAGTGATTAGGAGTATCGTTGAAAATAGTTTTAAAATCCCGTTTAAATGCAGACAAGCTTCGCCCTGTTAAATAAGCGAACCGTTCTATACTTACGTTGAATTTAAAATTACGATTCATGAATTCTTCCAGATTAATTTTTTCAGGCATGCCAAAATCAAAAAATACATTGGCTAATTCAGGCTTTGCTTTTAATAGGATCAGCAATAATTCCTGCCGTTTAAGGTCAGCAAATGTGGGGTTAATTTCTCCTGAATTATTATAGTAAGCTGAGAGAGAGATTGAATGAAATTTGGGACCAGAGCAGTTTTATTTATCTGAAGAAAAGCGCCTTTAACTACTTGCGGCGTAAGGTAGATTTTGTGCTTGTTTTGAAAGTCTTTTAAAAAAGGTTCGGCAAAAATAATCACCACTTTTTCAAACTCACCATCTTCTTTTTGTTTGTTATAACGTGCTAAATGATTTTTCCGGACAACGCAATATTCTCCTGGTTTTAAAGCATAGTTTTTACTGCCATCGTATCCTTGAATAGTTCCTTTTACCAGGTACAAAAAGAAATATTCGGCAATAAATTGCTCAGGCGAAATTTCGGGGCCTATGTATTTGCAGGGCTGCATAATCAAAAAGTTCAAACTGCTGCATTGGGCAAAGGTGGTGAAAGAAAATATTTCCGGGAGATTTAATGCAGTATCATTGAGGCTACAGGTGCAGATTCGGAACCTGTTAAAAAATATACCGGGTAAGCAACTTATCTAAATGCTTGCAGGTGCCGGAAGGAAGTGTTGATGATTACAAAAGCAACCAATTTTGCATTATTTGCTATAAATTTGTTAGAACCAAAAATAGTCAACGAACCTTTCTCCCTGCCTGTGAAAACCTCATCATCGCCTGTATGAAATACAAAGATGAAGTCTGAAAAAAAGATCGTCATTAACGGAGAACGTAATAGTTTATGGCAGATACCAGTTAAAATACTTTTTATTTTTTAGCTCAAAATTTTCTACCTCTTTTGAAATTAAAGATTGCACTATATCAAACGCTGCTGCTATTACTGCTTACTCTTCCACAAATGGCCAGCGCACAACTTTGTACAGGCAGTATCGGTGAACCTGCTGTTGTTATTGATTTTGGTATACGGATGCCGGTGACGAATGCTCTCCCCCAGGTGCCACCACCATATAAGTTTACCATTGCAGATTGTCCGAAAGAGGGATTTTATTCATTAACAAACAGCAGTTTTCAATGCTTTAATAACTTATGGCAGGTTCTTCCTTTCGATCATACAACCAATGATGTTGCCGGAAATTTCTTGTTGATCAATGCCTTATCCGGACCAACCACAATTTACATTGATACTATCAGGGGGCTTTGTGGCGGCCATGCCTTCCAGGTAGATGCCTGGGTTGCTAATATTGTTAACTCAAGAGTGTGTGGTGATGCCGCATCCGCACCAAACCTTACATTTTCGATATTTAGTCTTACAGGTGTATTGCTTGCAACATATACTTCGGGTAATATATTGGCAAACAGCCCGGCCGGGTGGACTAATCAAAAATTTCAGTTCAATCTTTCTTCCGGCAACAGTGATGTAATATTAAAGATTGTTGACAATGCCTCTTCCGGATGTGGAAATAGTTTTGCTATTGATGATATAACTTTTAGCCCGTGCGCCGGAAGTATTGCAGTTACTTTTCCGGGTACAAGGGTGCAGCAGATTGATGTTTGCGAAGAAGGCCAGCCCAACTACCTGCTTACGGCTTCTTATACTGGTTTTACAAACCCGGTTGGGCAATGGCAGATTAGTTATGACGGAGACAATTTTGCTGATATACCCGGAGAAGTTAATAACACTTTTTTGCGTGTGCCCACGCCATCAGGTATTTATTCTTACAGATTTTCGTTGCTTGATAACGGGTCTGCCGCCTCCAAGTTTCACTCAAACCCGGTAACAATTGAAGCTATCAAATCGCCTTATGCGCAGGGAGTAAATTATGTATTCGGATGTTATGGATCTACAGTTTTTTTAGGTGCAGCGGGTGGCAGCGTCTATCATTGGACAGGGCCAAATAGCTTTACGTCTGATTTGCAGAATCCTTCCATTCCTTCAGTTACTTTGAGTGCTGCCGGAAAGTATATTGTAAAAGTTACCACCACCCTGGGTTGTATTGGTTATGATTCAACTCAACTTACTATTTATACCGGGCCAAAAGCTTCGTTATCGTTTTCAGCTGACCACATCTGTGAGGGCCAATCAGTTCAGTTAAACGCCACTCCTTTATTACATTACAGGTGGTTTCCCATCAAGGGCTTATCGAATGATACTATTGTTAATCCCGTTGCAAGCCCTTTAAAAACTACAACTTATACAGTTAAAGTTTATAATGAAACTGCAACCTGTTATGATACAGCCAGTGCAAGCATTTTTGTATGGTCTAAACCAAAAGCTTATGCCGGGGCAGACCAACTGACCTACGATCAAAAGCCGGTGGTATTACAGGGCAATGCTTTTGGTTCAAATATCAGCTATGCCTGGTCGCCGTCAGATTATTTAAACGATCCTTTTGCCATAAAAACCCAATCCAATCCGTTGAGGACGATAACCTATAAACTCACTGTAACGAGTAATGTTGGATGCGGAACAGACACCGACGCAGTAATAGTGAGAGTAATAGACTCTGTGCTGATTCCTACAGCTTTTAGCCCTAATAATGATGGGCTTAACGATACCTGGAAAATTATCACCATTGGGAAATACCCGGATGCAACAGTAGATGTATATAGCCGCTGGGGGCAACTGGTGTACAGTACAACGGGCAGCAACTATAAGCCATGGGATGGAAACTTTGCAGGAGAACCAGCGCTACCCGGCTCTTATTTATATTTTGTCCGCTTGAAAAAAAACGCTGCAATGATAAAAGGAATGCTGAGTATCATAAGATGATTCCTTTAAAGTAAGCATTTAATTTATGCGATTTTCGCCACGAAGCTATCTGCAGAGTTTACTAAAATTAACAGTCAGATTATGAAAATTGTATGCTGAAAACAGATACCCGATGGAAGGTCGCCACATATATGTTTGATATCGCTACTACTATAAAATTGAAATGCCGGTAGTCTAAGTTTTAAGTATGGTTTGCACTAATAGCGCTGCATAGCCCGGTGCAAGCAAGATGCCTTTTGTACCCAAACCGTTCAGCATAAACATATTGTTTACAGAAGAATGTGCCCTGGCAATTACCTGCTGACCCGGCGTAGTAGCCCTGATGGCTGATTGGTGGCTGATAGTTCTAAAAGGTACCCCGTCAAGCATAGAAGTTGCAGCCTGCTCAAGTTGCTGAAGATCAGTCTCATCCAGTGCTTCATTATTGTTGTGCCATTTAAAAGTGGCGCCAACTTTCTTCAGTCCATCCCCTGCCGGCAACATATAAAAGGCGTTTTTTTTGATAATGCTGGTTATGGTTGCGCCGCCGGTGGCTATGCTGATAATATCACCTTTACAGGGAATGATGTTTTCATTAAAGAATGGGTTGGCAGCGGCACGATAGCCTTCGCAAAAAACTATATTGCGGAATTGCATGCCATTGTACTGAAAGGAATCACTGTTTATTTGCAGAGATGTATAATCAAACAATTCCGGAATCAACAGCTTATTGTTCCCCAGCCATCGCCGGAAGCTGTTGATAAAAACCGGGCAGTCAACCCAACCTGAATGTTTGATTGTAACACCAATCTGCATGTTGTTTATGCCATTTGTAGAAGCCAACTCCGGTATAAAAACATCCCCGTACTCAGGAAGCAATGCTTTATTAAAAAGCAATTGTTTCTCGGCTTCGTCATCAAACAACTGGTAAACATCTGCTGTGTGCAGCATTTTAACTCCAAGCAATAATTCTATTTCCCTGTAGGTATCAACGGCCAGTTTTACCTGCTCAAAAAACCCTTCATTTATGGTCTTTCTTTTACCGGACACAGGCGTGAACATGCCAGCGGCTACCCGGCTGGCACTGTTGCTATGCCCGGCATCCAGCACTCTGAAGGATTGTTGTTGCTGGTACAGCTTAAATGCAACCAGTGAACCGGAAATGCCCTGGCCAACTATCAATGTATCAAACTGCTGCATTGGGCAAAGTTGGGGAAAGAAATTATCTTCAGGAGATTAAAAGCCAGGCAATAAATAACAGACAAAATTAGCATACCTGACAGGAATAAATACCCAGACCTAAACAGCATATAAAGCTATTCAATCGATTGCCGCAGGCTTTAGTCAGTGGATACAATCAGGCTCAAAAAAAGGACTTTAGGCAAACAAAAGAACCACCCATTTAAGGTGAATAATCTTTTGGCTGAAACCATCTTGCAAATTGATAATTATTTTTATTCTCCGGCTAAAGCCGGAGGCAATTGATAAGGAGCTGCTTATAAAGCTGATAAACCAAGTGGAGAACGTACCGCAGTTTGTAAGCTTGATGGCTATAGCATAGAGTTATTTTTGAAAGATTGGCAGGCTGATGTTGATAGCTTTCTTACACGTGGGGGTTTCGCTGATGCTTCTTTTAATGTGGTGGTTGCTGCAGCGCCCCCCCGCCGGGACAGAAAGAATTCAGGAGATACTGGAAAGGAGTTCAGGAGGTTCCGGTCAAAGTCCAATAAATTCCAGTGAAAACATGACTGTTCGCAGGGATACCCTGCACCCCCCAGCCATTTCGTAAAACGGTAAAGCCCCAAAAAAATCACCTGAAACAGGGAGCGGTTTAGCTTTCTTTTTTGCTACTTTGCAACCAATTACCAATTCCTCCTTAAAGCCTGGTCTTTCGTACTTCATTGCAATGGAGAACATCAAACTGATACAGCAGCTACAATGGCACCCAAGGTTCACCTGCAGTGTTTTTTAATGCTGCCTGTTTGTATGCGCCGATTTGCTGAAAACGAAATTTGATTTGCTTTTACCTCATAATTACCAAAACTCTATACACCATGCGGCGCCTCATTGTTCTTTTTGCAGTTAGTACTTTTTTTGCTGCCACATTAGTGGCCCAGCCATCCCTGGAGAAGCTGCAGGCTGCTTTGCAGACTGAAAAACAAAACACTGCCAGTTCGTATTACCGCATTGAACTGGATGGTCAGGTGCCTTTTATTGGCAATATATTTTTTTCTCCGGATAAGAGGATCAGTACGGCCACCACCGCCGGATGGTTAAAGCAGAAAATGATCTTTCGGGATGCAGTTGACGAATTAAAGCTGAGCAAAAAGACCGATAGTTATTTCGGCACAGCCATTACAAGGTACCAGCAATATTTTAAGGGCATTAAAGTAATGTATGGTTTTGTGGTGGAAACTGCCATCAGCGACAAAGTAGCCAGCCTGCAGCTGGAGTTTTACCCGGTGCCGGATGATACCAAAATAACTGCCCTGCTTACAGAGCAGGCCGCATTTGATAAGGCACTGCAGTACGTGGCTGCTGAGCAATATGTTTGGCAGAATAATCCGCTGAACCTTGCAGAGTATCAATTACCGGCTGGTGAGCTGGTGATTGTGGAAGATCAATTGGTGAAGCCCGGCAGGCTGTGCCTGGCTTATCGCTTTGATGTATTTGCCACAAAACCATTGAGCAGGCAGCAAATTTTTATTGATGCGGCCAACGGAGACCTGGTTTTTAAAACTTCTATACTGCATCATGCAGAAAGGGGACAGCCGGCAAAAAACCAACTGATTGCCAAAGTTCCACGGCAGTATTCATTTATTAAACCTATACCCGGGGCAGCAGGGCATATTGCCCCTTTGGCAAATGCCACAGGAATGGCCGACACCAGGTACAGCGGACGCAGAGCCATCATCACCACACCAAGCGGTGGACTGGGTTTTGAATTACTGGCTTCCGCTATTGGCGATAACACCAGTATTCAAACAATGGATATGAGCAACAACACTGATTTTAGCGGGGTGAACCAACTTTATGATGATGACAATAACTGGACAGCAGCAGAATACCACAACTCTTTGTACCAGGATGCCGGTATGGAAGCACACTGGGGGCAGGAAAAAGTGGTAAAATATTGGTGGGATAAGCATTTTAGAAAAAGCTATGACAACAACAATACAACAATGAAGGGGTATGTGCATTTTGGATCAAATGTGGACAACGCATTCTGGAACGGTAATGCCATGCAGTATGGTGATGGATCTGCCAATCCGCCCAATGGCTGTAACCCCTGGGCATCTTTAGACTTGTGCGGACATGAAATTGGCCATGCCATCTGCCAGGCTACATCGGGGCTTGTATATGCAAGGGAATCCGGCGCATTAAATGAAGGTTTCAGCGATATATGGGGAGCCTGTGTTGAAAATTACATGAAGGACACCATCGTGAAGAAGCCCTTTGAATTGTTTGAAGACATAGTGCTGCCGCAGCGTGCAAAACAATATGTAAGATCCATGCAAAACCCCTCAACCGATATTTGGAACAGTGCCGATACATATCTGAAAACTCCGCAATGGCGGGATGCAACAACAACTGGCTGCCCGGTTCCCAATAATGGCAATGACAAATGCGGTGTACACACCAACAGTGGTGTAATGAACAAATGGTTTTACCTGGTAACCAACGGCGGCAGTGGTAAAAACGGGAACAACTTTGATTACAATGTTACAGGGCTGGGTTTTGATAAAACAGAACGCATCGCCTTCCTGGCAGAGCAAATGCTTACCCCCAACTCCACTTTTGGCGCTGCCCGTACAGCCACACTCAATGCAGTAAATATACTGGCCTCATCACCCAATACGCTGGGGATAGCATTTAGCGATACATCCAATGTGGCCGCCGCATGGAATGCAGTGGGTGTGGGTGACAGCATTTTTACCATGGTAAATACACCGGTTTTTGCCAGCAATGCTTTCACATCCATTGGTGTGGGCAAGTGGGGATATATATGGGCCGGCACAGCCAATAACGGCTTTTACAAATACAATGGAACTGTATGGCGCAAAGCACCCAACCTCACCAATGCTAATATTGCCCAAATTCTGCCGGATAAAGAGGGTGGCATCTGGATAGCTCAGTATGGCAGAACCGGTGCCCAGGCTATTCTTGGTGGTATTGGTTATTACGCAGACTCCAGCTTTACTTATTTGCAGTACAGTGAGTCTGATGGCCTGACTACCCGGAATGTGAGGGGAGTTTTTATCAATAACGAACTGGATGTGCTGCCAGAACAAAAACTCAGAAGAGTATGGGGTTCATGTTTTGCAGATTTGACAGCAGGTGTGTCCAGGCCGGGCAGTGTGGTAATAGGCAAAGATGTAACAGTGCCACCTATATCTTTCGCCAGGCAGAAAAATGGCGTTAATCAGGATAACGGATTTTGCCTCGGCATTGGCGGCAACAAAAATGAAGTATGGGTATTTGCATCATCCAATTCGTCAACCGGCGGGGGACAGATCTTACGCTACCGGACAACAGATACGGCTTACCTTGGTTTTTACGATAACACCAACACCACCTTGCCGGCGGGCTTTAACGTTAAGGCCATCTACTACGATTCCATTTACAAAAACTGGTGGGTGGGGTTGTCAACAGGCGGTATTTTTATATATAGTACAGGCAGCAGCACCTGGACAAATATCAATTTCCCGGCAATATTCCCGGCTGGCACTATCATCAACAACAATGCAATCACCGGCGATATACGGGGCAATATTTACATTGGCACCACTAACGGATATGTAGTAGTGGGTGATCCGCTGGGCGGCACACCCACAAACGTTTACGGCGTGGCAGATTACAAATTATACACGGTGGCGAACGCAGGCCTTCCCAATAACAATGTAAGGGCACTTGCGCTGGACTACAATGCCAACCGGCTGCTGATTGCTACAGATAGTGGAATTATCTTCAAATATTCATTGTGCCGGAACTGTATTGGTGGCAACACTACAACCACTGTAAATGCCGGGCCTTGGAACGACCCCACTACATGGTCTGCCCAGGCAGTGCCAAACCTGCTGACCAATGTGGTCATCAAACACAATATTATCATCAATGGCAATGCGGAGTGCAAGTCGCTGAAGGTTGTTGCACCCGGCAATGTTACGGTGGCTGCCGGGGTGGAGTTTAAAGTGAACAATGTAAGTTATTTGCTTACACCCACGCCGCTGTAATGGTACTAAAGGTAAGTTTGTGTTCCGGTGGGTTTTTGCTTATGCTTCCTGGTATTTTTACAAGCTTCTCCGCAAAACCCGACGCTAAAAAGCACTCGTCATGAAAATGGTGGACTTTTTTTGTGGTACGGGGTTTACTGGTTAGGGAAAGAAATATCACAGCATTTCCGTTATTGCAGAAGAGGTTTGTGAAGATCTTCAGAAGGGTTTATTGTAGCGCAAGCGTCCGCTTGTGCTTTTTACTTTGAACTTCATACCAAATAAGGATTGGCTTTCAGCTAACGGCTGGTTCTTTTTCTGGCACAAGCGGATGCTTGCGCCAATAGGGGGCGGCGAAATAAAGTTTTTTATAGACTAACTGAAACGCATAATCCTCTCTAGCAATGGTAATAATTCACTTTGGTCATCATGCAAAGAATATTTATAACTCATTGAAATCCAGCATTTAATAAAAATAAATGGCAGTTTAGCTGTCAGCTAATTGCTTTAAATCTTGTACTAAAGACAAAAACTCCCGGTTTACCTTTGCGCCCCTAATGAAAGATGAAGGCATTGAAACAGCACTAAATCAACCAGCTTCTCTTACTGCCGCAATTACTCTTTCATAGGAATTTTTTAAATTTAAAGCAAGAAAATGAAAACAAATCAAGTATCGTCTTATGTACCCGTAGACGCAGAATCAATGAAAACCCTGGTTACTGAAGTAAAAGAAACCATTGCAAAAGATGTTGACATGACCGCTAAAGCATCGATTAACTCAATCGATTTGTGGAACATCGGAAGAAACAAAAAATCAGCGAGCAGATCATTTGCTCAAAGAAGAAATCATATCCGGTTTATTTAAACAATATAAACAGCTTCAGTTTTTTGTAAAGACCTTTTTATAAGGTCTTTTTTTATTATGTCCCGGCAGGGTTTTCTCATGCATTCACTAATATTTCAAAAGAACTTCTCTGCTAAACCCCGACGCTTAAAAGCACTCTCAGCTAAAGACATTCACCCTTGCTATTATTCAGCAAGCAGGATAATGTGAAGGGCTGAAATGTTTTACCCACTTAGCACATATAAAGATGATAAAACAAGCAAAGAAAGTATTGCTGTGTGTAAGCTTTATGGCCGTGGCATAAAGTTATAAAATGGAGAGATTGGCAGTCTGGTGGTGATGGCTCTTTTACACGTCGGGGTTTCGCCGAATGGCGAAAACCACCGCCGGGACAGTGTTCTACACATCATGCCGATAAAAGCCGAATAAAGGTATCCTATACAAGAGTGCGACGCAACCGCAGCTCCACATAGCTTCCTCAGCACGGCCCAAAAATGTATTTCAAACTTCAAAGCAAACAGCTTCATAGAATTTACTTCCCAAACTTAACTCCCCCTCACTTCACAAACCCCGCCATACCATGCAACTTCTCCGGGTCATAAACTTTGCCGCCTTTTATCACCACACTCACTTTTCTAAGATTACCAATATTGGCTAAAGGGTCGCCATCTACCAAAATAATATCAGCGGCTTTTCCTTCTGTTACCGAGCCTGTTTCGTTTTGTTTGTTCATTACCGTGGCAGGGATAATGGTGGCTGTGGTAAGCGCCTCCAGGGGGGTGAGGCCGCCCTGTACATAAAGTTCCAGTTCCCGGTAAAGGCTGTAGCCCGGCATTCCCATATCTGTGCCGGCCACTATGGGGATGCCTTTGTCGTACATGGCTTTTACCATTTTTGTTACAGAAAGAGTAATGCCTTTTAACCTTGCTGCCCGCTGTGGGTTGGTGCCGGTATTTACAAAAAGGGTTTGTAAAGGCAGGGGCAGTTTGTAGAAGTTGGGTTCTATGGCAGTAATGCTGTCTTTTAAAGAACGGAAGATGAGTTCAAATACGCCTATGGTGGGGTCGATCACCGTTTTGTGTTCCAGCAAATAATTCAGGGTGGAATCGCTTTTGGGCGATGTGATATTTACGTCCAGCGTTTTTTCATCTACCTGCATAGCATCGTACACATAAATGATATGGTTCACCTGGTTCATGCCGCTGTCTATGCCGGCTTTCAGTGACATGCCTTCGGGGATATGGCCGGTAACGGATAGCTGTAAACGATGAGCTTCATCGCAAACCGCTTTTACTATTTCCGGCTTCATGCTGCTGTATATTTTTATCTGGTCGAAGCCGGCTTTTTTGTAGCGTTGCACAGTGGTAATAGCATCTGCAACATTGTCTGCCGTTATAATGCCAAGAGAGGCAGCGCCGGTTCCGTCAATGATGCCGGCTTTTAAAATATGCGGCCCCACGCCGGTGCCGTTGTCGATGGCTTTTTGCACCGCCATGATATAACCCATTTCGTTGCCGCAATCCCTTACAGTTGTAATGCCTGCGGCGAGGTAGGCAGGGCCCCATTCTGCCTGTTCAAAATGGGCATGCATATCCCACAGGCCGGGCAGGATGGTTTTACCGGTTGCATCAATCACGGGTGTGCCCGGTGGCAGTTTAAATTTTGCCGTGGACACTTTTTTTATCTTCCCGTTCTCTACCAGTACGGTGGCATCTTTAATAACGGTTTTATTGATCACATCCACCACATCGCCATTGGTAATGGCAAACAGCTTAGCACTGTAGGGCTTGCTTACCGACTTGTTTTGTGCAGCAAATAATTTCATGCTGTACTTTGCTGCTGCATTAATTAACTGGGGCAGCGAAGCTTCATATTGCTCCAGCATCATTTCGAGTTTGTCGCCTTCGGCATCGTTGGTGATGAGGCAAATAAGATTGCCGGCTTTATCTGTCCACACCCATTCGTTGCCCCATACCAGGCCGCTGATGCGGTAGCGATCCAGTGTTACCGGTAGCTGCTTTGCTTTACCATTATTGCTGGCGGCAGGTATGTTATCCCGGCCATCGAGTACAACCTGTACATTACCCGAAGGCAAGGTTGCTATTTGCTTTGGCTGCCCGTGTGCTTTCCAGTATTTTATCAGCAGCATTTGCGCCGTACCGGGAGAATAACCTGCAATAGGAAAGGTATTGGGCTTTACAACGGCATCACTAAAGATGCTGTCTTTCCGTATAAAAGCTTGTTTGTTTACAATCGTAATGCTGTCATTGATTACACTCATCCTGGAAGTGCTTCCTTTTACATAAAAGCTTTCCACTTCCCTGGTAGCGGCATTCAGCTTGATGGTGGAGGTTAAGGGAACGGGGCTGCCCCTGTCCACAAATTTAAAATCGATGGCATAGATGATCTGTCCGCCTGCCATTGTTATGTGATAGGTTTCTTTGCCGATATTTTTTTCAAACTTGTGCAGGTTATACACGGCGCTATCCCAGGATGGCTGCTGGGCAGTGGCGGTGTTTGATAAGAGAACAATAGTAGTGAGGAGGGGGAATAAACGCATGTGATAGGTTTAAATAGCTTTAACAAATTTTAGTTTGCTTGTGGTTTATTTTGGCGTTGGTTTATTAAAGGGACATTAAGGGACGGGTAGCGACGTTAGTTAGTGTTAGCCCGACTGAGAATTAAGAACCTTTGTTTCTGTGGTTGAGCCTGGCTTTTGTCATTCTCTCCCGGAGGCCGCCTTCTTTGATGAAAGCGGCTTCCAGGGTTTTTATCTGGTTGTTGAGTAAAAAGCTGGTTACTTTAATGAGGCCAATCATTACATTGGCGCAAATTTCCGGGCTTTCATTTTCAATGGCTTTTTTAAATGTATCGTAACTGGCATTGGGTGTTTTGTTGAGTTCCCTAAGGCGTGCTACCAGCTTGTGGTCTTTATCCCAAATGGGCAGTTTGTTTGTTCTTAAAAAGTCCTGGTAATCTATCCTTAGCTCTTCTAAGCTTGCCCTGGAAACATTGGTAAGTTTTATTTCTGTTTCTTTTGATGTCGCTGATGCCATGCTTGCTTCTGCAATATTTTGTTTGCCGCTACGGGCAGCCTGCACCATCTGGTCAATGGTGCGGTCGTACTTTTGAAAAAAGCGTTTGGTAAAATAAACCGTACCATCATAAATAATCTCCGACTTCTGATAGGATATCAGTTTTTCATAACCACCGTGTTTTGGGATAAAGCCGGGGGTGTTTGGTTGGTTTTCTTTCATAATTATCAAGTGACTTTAGTGACTTATGGGACATCAGGGAGTACACTTTTCTCGTGGGTGTCCCTTAAGTCCTTTGATTATTATTTAAGCTATTTTATACAACTCATTTGGCGCAACGTTAAAAGTTAGATGCTCACCACTGTTTTCAATCATGGAGCTGTTACAGTATATCAATACAAAATACGGATTTTAAAGCTTTTTGTAAGAAGTTTAATTGGTTGATAAACAGAAGCTTAATTACTAACCTTTCCGCCTCTGTCGGTGTTCCCAAATAAATCTGCAAGCCAACTTCAATAACAGACGGCATCCGGGATAGCAAAATGCAATTATGAGGAAGTTTTATAAAACAAGCATATTTTTTTGCTTTGTTGGTGTGTTACCAATAAGATAAATACTCCTAAAAGGCAGGGGCAGGTTATTGCCACAGGTTTCCTTTGAGTTCTACAACTCAAAGTTTTTTTGCAATTAATATTTCACCAAATTAATTCTCACCGGCCCCTGCAACCCTGATGATTCCAAAGCACCTTTTGGATCGGGACCAAAAAGTACAGATGTTTTTCTCTCAGTGGCTGGCAGCAACCCATCACCAATGAGCCTGTTTACCCAGGTGTTTACCACTTTTATGGCGATGGTATTTTCACCTGGTTTCAGGGCTTTGGTAATGTCTAACTGGTGGGGCGGCGTCCAGGTGCCGCCGATCTCAATGCCGTTTATGGTTACTTTAGCGATGGCTTTTGCAACACCCAGATTAATAACATAATGCAGCCCTTTGGGGAGCTGGTTGATGATGAAGCTGTTGTGGTAAATAGCCGTGCCGGAATAATATTTTATACTGTCGTTGGGATGCAGGGCCCAGTCCGTTAAAGTGTTGAACACAACAGGCGCAGCCGGGCCTCTCATCGCTTTGTCAAAATTCACTGTCCATGGTTGGGTTATGGCTATTGTCTTGGTTGGAGCAGGAAAATTTGATTTCGTAGTATCACCTGCCCTACCCTTTTCCCGGAAAATTACAAAGGCACTTTCGTAGGGCTCTAATTGCAATGGAACAAATGTGGTTGCAGCAGTTTGGGTATAAGAAGGCAAGGGCCGCATGGCTCCTGTAACAGCATTCCATAGTTCCGGCTGTTGGCCTGTTATGCGGAATGCAGCCGAAATATTTACCCTGGTATTTTTTTGATTGGAAATAAAATACATTGATCCTTCTTTCAGTTGCCGGTGTATAAAAAGTATGGAGTCGCTTTGCGTTATTTTAAGGTCGGGTATCACTTTAATGGTGTTCAGTGCTTCCTGCATATTCATGTTGCTCATAACGAGGCCCTTACCATAGTGGTTGATCTTTGTTGATGCTCCATCAATGTTTCCCCAAAGTTCAGTTGCCATTTGCTGAACAGTTTTATCTGCGGCAGGATAGTTGGCTAGGCTGGGCGACCGCTCTGGCTTTGGCCCGAGGATAACAGCACCCTGCTGCACAAGTTCTTTTATTTTTGCCAGCAGCTCAGGCCGCATAGTTTGCAGTTTTGGCAACACAAGCATGCTGTAGGTTATGCCATTGGGCAAAACAAGCTTACCATTTTTCACCGTTAATTTTTGTTTGATGATATCGGCATTGATATAATCAAAAGAATAGCCCTGCGGAAGCGGAGGATCTGTAATGCCTGTCATTTTGGGTGCATCTTCTCCAATAAAATAAGCAACATCCGCAGCATACCTGCCCTGCTGCAATAACATGTTGCATCGCTTGATGTACTTTAAAAAAACATCCATATCAAAAAACCAGGTGTTCAACCTGTTAAACTCAACGCCAAACCAGGCTGTCATTCCCGGCAGCGTATCATCTTTGGGTTGCTGCACATAAACATGCAGCAAATTGTTGTTGATGCCTTCTGTAAAAAAACGGTCACCCCGTTTTTTAAACATCGCCGGGTATCTTGCAAAAGGACTTCCTGCTGCGGTAAAAGATTCCGCAGATACTTTTGTTTTGCCGTAAATATGTGCCGATGATGAAGCTGCCCTGTTCTCAATATCACCCAGGTCACCTTCGCTCCAAAACTCACCGCCTATTTCATCCGACTGGCCGCCGTACTGTAAAAATTCTCCGGGAAAGCCCCAGTGGCCATAGTTCTCCAGCCAGGTGGTCAATCCGTGTTCATGACTGATCTCCCTTAAACCACCCACATATTTAAACGATACATCATCGGCAATCAGCCTTCTCAAGTCCCAGAGAAAACGATCAGATTTTTCGGCGCTGCCTATAACTGTTCCCTGCAGGACAGGGATAAATGGTGTGGGATCGTAACCATAGTGTTGTTTAAATTCTTCTATCAAATGCTCTGTCCAGTTTTGCCCGCCGGTCTCGTAACTGTCTTCCACCACCACCTTCCAGGTTCGCCTGTCCTCCGGCGGAATACGTTTAATGATCTCTCCCAAAAAAGCATTGAAATGTGACCTCACATGCTCTTTACTCATTTTGTCAACTTCCAAACCAGTGGCTTCCGGCGGCGCCGGGCCGTTGGTGGAAGTGGTGGGTGTCATGCCCGTCCGGGAAATGATCCAGTCACCTGCAGGTACCTGCCAGTTAAGCGTTCCACCCTTGCTCATGAAGGCGGAAATATCCTGCACTTTTGCCGGGTCAATACTATAGGGAGACAATTCATCTTGCGGTGTAACCCACTGGTAAGCTTCCCAAAATGGATGCGGTGTCGGCCACATTTTGGCCAGCGTTTTCTCGGCGTAATTTTCTACCTCCGGCATTGTTGTGAGTTTGATTTCTGCGATGCCTGTATTCTCCGAAACAACAGTAAAGACAATTCTGAAATTTGTTGATGAAGTGGCGGGCAAAGAAAAAGCCGCAGGAGCATACGGTGTAAAACCAACATTGATCGCCGCATTGGTACGGTCGATCATGAACTGTTTGATTGTCACATAGCCAGTGTCAACTTTAGCCTGGATATATCCTTCCAGCCTTACCTGCTGCTTGGTGGTAGTGATAATCAAACTGCGGACATTGTACGGAGTTGCTGTTGTGATGTCCAGCGAAAATTGCCGATCCTTTTTTAATTGAATAGCTGTTGCAGGATTTTTATCAACCAGCTTGCTGAGAGAATCCATAGCCGGAAGAGAAGTAAGCACCGGCTTAAGTTTACTGATATCAGTTCCATAATCCTTTGCTACCGGGTAAGCCAGCACTTTTTCATCCTGGAAGTCTTTGTTTGGTTTGGCGAGTATATTGTTAAAGCTTGCCGGGCCTTTCACCATGGTGTCGCCGGATATAAGGTACCGCATGGATTGTTCAGGCTTCACCCATGGTCCGCCTGACTGGCTCCAGCCGGGGCTGTTGAAAATGCCGATTTCTATATTAAGTTTGGTGGCAGTTTTAAGAGCCGTGTGCAGGATATCCCACCACTCATTCGAGAACATTTTCACCTTGCCATAGGGCACATTATCCAGACCAATATTTCCAATAAAAGCCCGGTTGATGCCAACTTTTTTCATGGCTTCGAGGTCTTTTACAACACCTTCTTTGGAAATGTTCCCGGATATCCAGTACCAGTACACGGATGTTTGAATGGAGTCAGGGATATTTGTAAAGCCGCTTTCAACAGCGCTGAATTCACCGGTTTTTTTTATTGGTTTTACCTGTGCGGAAGCATGCAGGAACAAAAAGGTTAATAATAAAAATGCAGTGATCTTTTTTGTGAAGAAAGCGGAATTTTGACAAAAGCTTGCAGTAGAATTTCCTGGTATGGCTTGCATAAGAATCGTTTAATTATTGAAACAGGTTGCGAATCTAAATGAGAGGTTTGGGGTAACTGTTATGTACTGTATGTGGGATGGTATTGCAGAACCTTTCACTCTTTTCGATGGCTGTTTATGATTTCGTTAGCTTAGTATATTCTAGAACAAGATGCTGGTCGGTGAAGGACACGGATTAAGAAAAAATTACCTGCCATATTTTGCCAATTCGACATTGACTTTGTTTATTTTGATGTCGATTTCTTTTGTCAAACCTTGAAAATAAAAAGGTTCATTTCCTTTCTCAATTTTGTAATGTCGCTTAATGCCCAATAATGTAAAGTCAAGATAATAACCTCCTTGATCATAAGCATCCGGAGAACCAAAAATTGATCGTGGATCTAATAACATGATTAATGGAATTGGAAACTTACTTGCATTAAATTGCCTTCATCATCTTTTTCAAGATATCTCTGTTCCTTAATCTGTAGTTTGCTTAAATCACTTTGCGTTTGCCAAAAAGAAGATGTGTCCACCATTAACTTTTTTGTTGTCATTTCATAAATTGTTCCGCAATTGCCAACGCATTCTCCTGCGTAGAAACCAAAGGCAATCCGTTTAGGCTTAATTGGTATCATTATCAGTCCAAGAAGGACCAAAATGAGAAACGTCAATATTTTTTAGAGGTCTTTTCAAAGTCAAAGTCAGTATGGCAAGCAATGAGAAGAGCTTTTCGTTAGCAGTAGCTTTAATAAATTTTTAGTTCTAATGCATTGGACAGTTTATTTTGATGCCTATCTTGATCAAATGATTTGATCAAACGTATTTTCCTTTTTTTAACCATCCATCGATTAGCTTCATTCCAAACACGAGTATCTCCATACTGAAAAAGATACCTTTCCTTGTCACATGAGCATTTGTTGGAAATCCAGTTGGCAATAGTTTCAAAATCTTTATTTAATATTTCATTTAAATAATTTGAATCTATTCCTGAATAAAATCTTTTAAAGCTAACGTTTTCAATTTTACCACGTTTATTTACTGTTACTATTACTTTACCGAAAGCTACACCGTCAAACAGTATTGAATCTGTTTGAGCAGGTAAATATTTGTATCCATGGTAGTCATATTTGGAGGATTCAAAATTGCCTTGTTTAGTAATCTTTTTTCCAATGTTAAGTAAAGGCTTTTCAATATAAACTGAATCAATGGTCTTCTGACCATAAATAATGGAGTAAGTTAGTAAACTAATAATAGTCAGAATTTCTTTCACAAATAAGGTATTGAATAAATTACAGCCAACGAACAGGGCTTTGTGCAGGCAGGGCATTGTTGATTGTCCAGCCCGGAACTGAAGCCCAATAAAGAAATAAAAGTACAAGATAACAACTAAAAGCCCAACAGAATTCCGTCCAGCCCGAACCAAAGTACAGCGATGCAAACAGCCGAAGTTTGAACGTCAAGCCCTGCTTGCACAAAACCCCATGTTAGCGGTAGTTTTTTTGTCCGCACAGTGAGATGTTGTGAAAATAAATTTGTGTCAAAATTATATTTACTCACCTTTTATTTTTTTAATCATTGCCTTTCCATTTTCATTGTCTGGGTTTAAAGCAATTGATTTTTCATAATTTTCAATTGCTAAAGACTTCTGTCCATTTATCATAAATGCCTCTCCCATACTATCATAAACATTAAATGAGTTTGGATGCAATTTGATATTTTGCTTGAAAAATTCTATTGCTTCTTCATTGTGTTTAAAATTAAGTTGTTGATAGCCGCATTGATTTAAAAAATCTTCTGTTGGATTTATTGTGTAGCCAAATTCCGCAGATAATTTTTTAAAATGGTTTTCTATGTCCTTGTATAAAATTTTATTGGAGTTAAGAAAGGCTTCGGTGTGCCAATCACTGTAAATAAATCTAAGTCCGTCATATATACTTTTATATGGAACAGAAAAATGATTTTCTTCTTTGTATTTTTTATAACTCCATTGAAAGGATTTTGGGGCAAACGTTTTTAGTTGTTGGTTTAGTAAGTCAACCGCTTGTGTGCCTTCATTGCCAAGGCTTACAAACATTTTTGTTGAGAGTTGATTATTTTTTTTAAGATAAGAAGTGAAATCTGCCATTACTTTCACTTTGTTTTTATCACCTGTCAAGGCAGGGCTGATAATGATTGATGCTTGAAATAAATTTGGTGCTCTCTCATTTGCATAAATCCCAAAAAGTCCGCCCAATGAATGAGCTTCAAGAATTCGGAAAGGTTGTGTCCTGTAAGCTTTGTCAATGTATGGAACAAGTTCTCCTTTTATAAAACTTAGAAAATTGTCTGCACCATTTTCTTTGTTAGCTTTTAAATCAAATGTTGGTGTAAAGTCTCTTCCACGGTCTGTATTTGGAATTGCTACAACAATCATTTTTGAAATAAAATTTGTCTCGAAATCAGAAAGGAAATCTACCATTTCTGAAACGTACTTAAAATGGCTTCCACCGTCAAGCAAATATAGAACTGGGTAAGTGTCGGTTGAAGTGGCGTATTCTGGTGGTGTATGAATCCAAATTGTCCTGTCCTCGTTTATAGCTTTGGAATGAATTAAAATTTGTTGTTGATTGGTTAAAGGAATTGAGTCAATTGTCTGTCCTAATACACTTTTTGAAAAGAGAATTAAAAATATTCCGCAAATGAAAACAATAAATATTTTAAAGTCTCTGTTCATACTTTGTCAATGTGTAGGGTGTCCTTTAAAATTACCGCTAACTTGTTTAATTGCCGCAACTCCCGGCAGGTTAAAATAAATTTTTATTAATACCAAGCACTTACCGAAATACATTTGAACTACTGAAGGCAATAACTATCCGGTTATTTCAATCCCTGCATTCAGCCTTTTAATTTTACCAGCTACTGTTCCAAATTCAAACAGCCTGAAAATGCTAGTAACAGTTTGCACAAACGTGCCGGGGTACAACAGGCGGTTGCCGAAGCCGGTTACGCTGGTGTCTCTTTGCAAAAGGTATTGCTGTTGTGCCTAGCTATCATTGCAGGCTGCATAGTCCAGCGCTACCTGCCAGGCGGCATCACGGGCAATGGTCATTGAAAAACCGGCAATATCATTTTCAAGTTTACTCATATTCAATTTGCTGATGAGTTTGCTTAGCGGCCACATGCTGAATAAACTTGCTTTTACTTCGGTGATCATGTCGCAGAGGATGGTATTGATCTTATTGAAATCATTGTGAAGGCTTTCAATAGCTGCGCCGGGTGCAACAGTTGCTGCTGCAATGCCAAGGTCAAGACCAATATGGGCATTCATACCGGTAAGCAAATGATGCATTACCATGGGCCGCCAGTTTTTGCAGGTATCAAAAGCCAGTTGCCAGCTTGCAGAACAAGGTTGCTGCAGTAAATAATTTTGATGGGCTTGCAGGTAGCGGTTGGCAAAAACAACATCCAGCTGTTCCATTCTTGCGTTGTCATCAAAGTAGCCCTGCTTAATTTTTTCCGCCACGGCTACCGTTACTTTTTTGTACAGGGCCGCAAAATAACCTGCCCGGTTATTGGTTGCTTCTGCCTGCACAATAATGCTGGTAAGCTGTTCTATTACTGCATCTATTGTATTGGCCAGCATAAATTTTATACCATTAAATTTAAAAAATATTTTGAGCAGGCGAAACTGATAACGGCCAGTAAAAAAAGGTATCCTGCTATGAAAGTTTTGTAAACTTAAGGGCTAATCTGCTAAATGTTCAGGGTTATTTTTTCTTAAGTAGTTTTCAACAAGGCTGCTGATAAATGCGCTTATTAATCTTGTCAATTAACTCCTTTTATTTTACAGGTTGGGTTATGGTAAACAGGAAAATTTAATGAGTTTGCTACAAAGCATAATTCATTTGCTTTCTTATGAAGTTCGTTTGCCTTTTCCGTTAGTAAAATATCTGTTATTGTAACTGTTGGTTTTAGTGTGGCTTCTGTAAATTTTCCACCGCCATCAGCAGATTCAATCATAACGCTTGTTGCATGATCGGTGTAGTCTGTCACAATAATACCTGCAGCAGCACATAAATGCAGGTACCAGAGCATGTGGCAGGATGAGATTGAAGCTAACAGAAATTCCTCCGGGTTATGTTTTGTTTTGTCGCCACGAAACGCAGGATCGGAAGAACCCAAAATTTCAACTTTGTTGTCAATACAAATCGTATGGCTTCTTTCATACGTTGTATAAGTTGAGGTCCCCGTTCCTGTGTTACCTGTCCATTGTAATGACAGGCTGTAATTGTGTTGTTTATTCATACCTGTATCTTTTAGTTTTAGTTGATTAACTCCACCATTCTTTTATCCATTCTTCGGATACCTGTTTGCCTTTTGCATAGTCGTCAACTACTACAATTAATTGGTTGGAATGGTCGCTGTATTGTACTAAAATATTTACACCGGCGTCTGCCATCTTTCTGCAAAACATTCCTAATTGTCCTGCAACATCCTGGCGAAGTTTTTGAATTATCACTTCGTTGATTTTCACAACTTCAATTTGCACTTTTGCTAATGCTGCTTTGGCGCTCTCCCCTTCTTCCACTAAGAAATGAGCAATTGATATTTCTCCATGTTGAAATGTGCCACCACCTTCAAGACTGATATTATTTTTGCCCAAAGTTTCACCCATCAAAGCCAGCATACCTGGCTTGTTCTTTAATAAAATTTCTATGTCCTGCATCTTTTTGTTCTTAGTTGGCACAAAGAAAAATCAATTATTACTGTTACATTTCATTTTAAATTGAACAATGAGTATAGAAGATAAATTTGTTTCCATAGCCACTTTAATGTGTGAACCCAAAAGGGCAAGAATGCTTTGGAATTTACTTGATGGCAGAGCATACACCGCAAGTGAGTTGTCTGTTGTTACCGATACCTCGCCTGCTGCTGCAAGCAATCATTTGTCAAAGTTACTGGAAGCAGCAATAGTTAAAGTTGAAATTCAGGGGCGTCACAGGTATTACTCGCTTTCAAATGCTGATGTAGCTTATGCCATTGAAGGCCTGGCAAATTTAGCAGGTAATGGCACTGCTAAAACTGTAACAAAACAACCCGACCAAAATGATGAAAATATTGCAGAACCTGTTACGATCATCTGGCTGGGTTTGTTGGTGTTAAAATTGTTGAAACATTAGAAACAACAGGCTGTTTAAAAAAATCAAAGAACATTTATTTAGTGTCTGAAAAAGGTTGGGAATTGTTCCGGCATTTTGATATTTCAAAAGATGACCTCAGCAATAATCGTCGCCCCCTAACCCGCCAATGTCTTGACTGGTTAGAACGTCGTCCTCATTTAGCCGGGCAACTTGGTGCAGGGTTATTAAATAAAATGCTCGAAAGAAAATGGTTTAAGAAAGTACAGTTTTCCAGAGCTTTGATTACTACAGGCAAAGGCCGCCAGGAACTTTATAATTTTTTGGGTGTAGATCTGCAATAGCACCTGATGTACAGTTGTTGTAACAGGTGGAAAAGTAGTTGAATATCATGCCCGGCATAAAAATAACTACCTGATTTTGTTGATTGACTTCAACCCTGCAAAGTTAGTTTTGAAAAAACATTTGTTCCGGTCTTTGTGCAATCGGGGAACTAGGTTGGGCAAACCAGAGCGATCTTATACAAGGCACATCAAAAGTTCCGTTTCTAATTTAGTTTCTTCATTTGTCCAGTGTCCGTAAATTTCAATATAGGGTAAGGTAGTTTCCAGACCTTTAGCTTTTAATTCATCTCTCATATTTTGTCCCGCCTGTTTAATCAGACTGTAGGGGCCAATATGTTTGTAGTAAGCATACTTATTTAGCGTAATTACTTTTTCTTCAAGCCCTGTGTTTTTTTCAGGAATAATGGTAAGTTCCACGCCTGCAAATACTTTTTCCATTTGTTCGTACACCCAAATATTAAGTCCTTTATTGTTTAAGTTATTTGATTTAACTGTCTGCCACATTTTGTTCATCAGTTTAAAGGCCGTTCCTGCATAGTCTTTATTTATGGCAACCGCTGAAAAGCCATAGATATTTAAGCTCAATGGTTCACTTATTATTTCCAAATTCATTGCTGTAAATTTTATGGATATTGCACCCCTTCAGGGTTTAGCAATATTGCAGTTTTAAAAATGATTCTTCTTACTGATGTTAAATTTATAAAAAATAAATTGAAATGGAAAGCGGCTGCCCCGCCCAGGTTTTACAGAGTTAGTATTGGATTAGTAACAAGCTAAAGCAGTGTAATCTCTCAAAGCCTGAATTAACTCTTTGCCATTTTACGTTTTAATATTATCATTCCTTCCTGCTTTTAAACCCTGCTATTTTGGGAGTTCGTATGAATAAGTTAATAGAACGAAAACCCTTTCAGAAGAGAAAGAGTATTTTAAGATTTATTTGTCGCCCGGGCAATGGCTTTAGTTCCTATCTTCCAATTTAGATATTTGTTGATTTTGTTTGTCACATGAATAGCATCAAGTTTATCACAGTCACTGGATTTAAGTGCAGCAATTAAAACAGGCTTCACAAGATGCTTTTCTAAATTACCCCTTGTTTTTGCAATATATTCTAAACCCCTCAAAGAATTTGCTCTAACCCGCCAGTCAGTATGCGATGATAGTTTTATGCATAGATCCTGAGCAAATTTCCAGTTTGGGTGATTATATCCAACCAACAATGGCAGTTTGATAGTGTCTTCTATATTTTCAGATAATAGAAGTGAGGCAATATCATCATTACTTAAGGTGTCAAGTGGGCTATATTTTAAATTGATCTCCAATGGTTAATAGATTTCCAGATAGTTCATTAATGTCCGGATTTTTATACCACCTATAATTGTTATCAAACGAATATAAATATTCTCAGCGAAGACATTCATCAAATTGTAAACAGTTCAACATTGCTAAACCGTACAAGAGTGCGACGCCTCCGCAGCTTCACACAGCTTTCTAAGCCCGGTACAAAAATGTATTTCCTGCTGCTTTAAAACCTTGGTATTGAAGAATATACCAACCAATTATTTCAGCAATAAAATGGTTCCCTTACGGGTTATTTTTTTTCCGGAGGGATGTTTTATTTGCAGGTAATAAACATACTGACCAGCGTCTTGCGGCTGGCCGGCAATGGTACCATCCCATGCAATGTTGGTGCTGGTTGTGCTAAAAACTTTGCCGCCATAGCGGTTATAAATAATAAACGAAAGGAGTTGATAGCTACCGGGAACAACCAGGTGATAAACATCGTTGAGACCATCGCCATTGGGCGTAAATGCCGTGGGCAGAAAAAGATCTTTAAACACTTTTACCGTTACTGAAGCATTTGCACTTCCGCAGCCAACTGAAGAAACAGCCTTCAGGGTGTAGCGGGTGTCAACGGCTGGTGATACTGCAGGCTGTACTTCAAAAGGATGATCAACCAGGCCAACAGATGAAGACCAGGAATAATTGATGGCCGTTCCATACACAGAACCATCAAGTAAAACAGTATCGCCCAATAAAATTGCTTTATCAGTTCCGGCACTTATCACCAGTCTTTTATAAACATTTATGTTCACCAGAGCGGAATCTTTGCAACCAAAAGAATTGGTTAATACTACTTTATACTGAACAGAATCTGCAGGCGTTACAACAGGATCTGCAATATGAGTGTCAGACAAACCAGCAGCCGGAGACCAATTATAGTTCCCATTCCCCGTGGCAGAAAGATGGAGGGTGGCACCTTCACAGATGTTATATAACGGGGCGGTGGCAATGGTGGCACCCGGAAATGCATTTACCCTCACACTGTCAAGTTCCTGGCAACCAAAACCTCCGGTAAGCAAAAGGGTGTATAAACCAGCATCCGCATTTTTTAGCTGTGGTATTGTTAAAGAGGGTTCACGGGTTATTACACCTAAAGGACTCGTCCACAGGAAATTTCCAAAATCAAGTGAAGGCGTTAATACAAGCTGTTTACCAAGACAGCCCAGGGCCGTATCCTGTAAATTGGAAGGAGGCAACTTGTGAACATTGGTGTAAATATCATTTGAATTGATGCTGCATTTCGGGTTGCCCCTGTTTACCCGTTCTGCAATGGTAAGATGGTACTGTATCACGCTGTCATCCCTGTGGGGCAGTACATAAGCGGCTGTGTTTGCACCGGGTATATCCAGCCAGGTGCTGCCACTGTCTGCACTTTGCTGCCATTGAAGAAAAGGGTCTGCAAAGCCCGGTGAATAAGTGCCCTGTAAAGTGTACAGACTGGTGTAACCCTTGCAAAGATCGAGTGATAAAATATTTTCACCATTTATGTTGGCAGCTATAGCCGGGCCTGCGGCTTTTAGGGTAATATCATCCATGATAAAAACACTGCCGCAGGCGCCACCGGAGATGTTGCTGATGCGTACCACCAATGCATTGGTGGTTGCCGGGGTGGTGTAGTAAACACCATACTCTTTCCAGAGCTTTGAATCTGAAACAGGTATTTCACCGGTGGTATAACTTGCCAGTACGGTGCCGGTTACTGTTTCAATAGAAAGAGTAAGATTGGTTAAAACCGGCGAGCGGTTGCAGGCAAAGCTTTGCAGGCAATTGGCTATCCAGGCAGAAAACTGGTAGGTTGTATTGCCGCACAAACCCGTAAGCGTATCCATGTACACCGTACCCGGGCCAAGGGCACCATTTACCAGCATATAATTGCCATCATGGTTGCCTGTATGGTCCCCAACAAGCATGATCCAGCTGCCGCCGGCGCAGCCAAATAAAAAATGTTCAATAGAATAACTGGCTGATGACGGGCAGCCACCGGTGTAAGAATATTGACTCATATAGGCCGGCAGGGGCTTTGAGTTGCCCATACCAAAATCCATATTTAAAATGGGGGCGCCGAGATTACCATTCCAGAGCTGTGCAGCAAGTGTAAAGGGAAGCAACAGCAATAACGAAACGAGGCAGCAGCAATATCTTTTAGTCAGAGATTTCTTAAAAGCAAACAAGCACATATTTTGGCAATAAACGATTAATTCAGCATTTAAATATAATCAATTTAGCTGTTTAAATGTTAAGGGTACATTTAGAGTGGCATTATGGCAAGGGCTGTGGGACCGATGATTAGAAAGTGTTGCCAGCCGGCAAGCCAGCATGTTGCTCTTGTACCTAAGCATGCCGTGTCAATCTGCGTCTTACTTTAAAAAACCTTTGCTTGTTAACCTCCGGAGTAATAAGCAAAGATTAAAACCGAATGTTCGTTGCGATGCAGTATGTTTAAGCTGCATTTTGGTTGCTGTCTATGTAAAACCATAGCATCTTTTAATTCTTTATTTTAAATCATTATACCCTACCTGTTTAATTTCACTTATTTGTATAACAGGTTGTATGTTAGTGTACTTCTTAATGTCACTGATAATGGTATCCCTGTTTTGTGTTATCGCCTTGCTATACTCAGCAACATCCTTTACATAAAAATATCCTATAGCAACATAGGGAGCTTTATCGTTTGGTGTTCTGCCGGATATACCTTTATCAATTTCATAAAAGTTTAAATTTTTACCTAAAAAACCGGCAACCATTGGTATGTGCTGTTTTTCATAATAACCATATCAAAAGTATTATCCTCCCCTCCTGCATAAAATATTGCCACCTTAAACATTCCGGCTGCCGGCCTGGCGTTTTTCATTTGCCTCAAAACACTGAAGCAAGTGTTCTTTTCTGCTTTCTTTTGGATTTTTGATAATCGCATCTGGTATTTTCATTGCGGTAAAGCTTTTAGAATTTCGCCAAATATCGCCCAGATCTTTACCAGTTCTGCAACTGCAAATTGTATGCAGGTGATTGGTCATTAATACCCAGGCATGCATCTGTAAACCCTGACTTTGCTGACAATGCCGCAAACTATCCAACAATATTTTTTTATAGCAATCTCTTGTAAACACATCACACCATCCAACAACTGTTGAGGTTGTAAAATATACAGCGTCTTTATCTATAAATTTATATCGTATACTCATTGTATTTTTTCTACATAAAAATACCATATCATTTTGGCAAATAAAATAGACGAAAGTTTGCTTAAAGGTGGAAACATTAAGAAATACTAAGAGTAGTAACGGGGAGACACAGGGCTGGAGCCATGCGCCTGAAAGAGGATTTGCTAACCAATCACCAGCTTTAATTGAAACTATAGCATTGTTCTTGCCAGTTTAAAATGCCGAATCAATTATCTTGCAGCCGCATGCTCCGGCTTACAAAAATCACTGTTACACAGTTTAAGAATTACACATTTTCATCCTTCAATTTTAACGAACGGGTGGTGGGTATCTGTGGCCCAAACGGGCATGGAAAAACCAACCTGCTGGATGCTATTTATTACAGTTGTTTTACCAAAAGTTATTTTAGTACAACCGATGTCATCAATGTGCAGTTTAACACAGATGGCTTTAGGATTGAAGCACTTTTTGCTGACCAGAAAGTGGTGCTTGTGTACAGACCCGGTGGCAAAAAGGAGTTACAATTGAATGATGTGCTGTACGAAAAATTTTCGAAACATATTGGCAAGTTTCCGGCTGTTGTGGTATCTCCGGATGATGTTGAACTTATAACCGGCGGGAGTGAAGGAAGGCGCCGATTTATTGACACCGTCATCAGCCAGTTTGATGAAAATTATTTGCAGCAACTTATTATTTACAATAAGGTTTTGCTTCAACGCAACAGCTTGCTGAAAAGTTTTGCGGAGAATGGCAAAACAGATTTTGAATTGCTGGAAGTGCTGGATAGCCAGTTGTTTGCGCCTGGTAATTATATCTTCCGGGCAAGAAAAATATTTATGGAGGAGTTGGTATTAATTGCCAATGCCTTTTACAAAAGAATTGCATCGGGCGGAGAAGAGGTAGTTTCACTTAGTTATGAAAGCCAGTTGCAGGTAACTAATTTTGAAAAGCTGTTGCAACAGCATTTACAGAAAGACTTGCTTTTGCAGCGGACAAATGCCGGCATTCATAAAGATGATATTTCAATACAACTGAATGCCCAGGTTTTTAAAAGCATCGCTTCCCAGGGGCAGCGCAAGAGCCTGTTATTTGCACTAAAGCTGGCAGAATTTGAACTGCTTAAATCGAAAAAAGGCTACGCTCCTCTTTTACTGCTCGATGATATTTTTGAAAAGCTGGATGCTGAGAGGATGCAGCAACTACTGCAACTGGTTTGTATCGAAAACGACGGGCAGGTATTTATTACAGACACCCACAAAGAAAGACTTGAAGAAGCTTTTACTTCTCTCAAAACTTCCTTCCAGTTAATTGAATTGTAATTATGCTGCAACCCTTTGTAGTATAACCTTGCAGGGAACCGGGGAGGTTACTTTTAAATGGTGGTTTACGTGCAATGGTATAAAAAATACATCGCCTGGCCCAAGCTGAATTGTTTTATCGCCTATCGTAAAATCGCAGGTTCCTTCCAGTATCAGAAACTTTTCATGTTCATCTTCGTGCACTTCTGCCGGTGCCATCGTTTTTATCCATGCAATGGCCGTGGTAGCTTTTGGAGTATAGCCGATGATTTTTGCATAAAAATGTTCAAAAGTAAGTGGCAGGTGCATGTCTGCTCTTGTTAGCCATTCTGCATAATCTGCAGGTGTTGAATGCTGATGCAGTTCCGGTGGTTCTGCTGATATTTCGCCGTTATTCATCCTTTCCGTGTAATCTATTACAGCCATAAGAAAAGGTTTTACTGCCGGCGATGGTTGTACAAAATCCTGGGAAAGAAAATAATTTTCTATTGAAATGGAGATTTCGTCAATCGCTTCCTTCACAGCAACATTATTTGCGGCATTTTTTTGCACATCTTTCGTTGCCTTATCATCGAGTGTGCCTGCAACAAAAGCTTCTAAAATTCCGCTGTTAATATAATCCTCCAAATCAAATTTCATAATAAATTGTCCAGGTTTGTAAGGGTATGTAAGTTTTACAGGTTAACCTGCTTATCTTTTATCAGGATCAGATGTAGCAATTTTGATGATTTAAATAATAAAAAATAGCATATTCAATCACAAAGATAGCAGTTGAGGCTTGGGCAAAGGCCAAAAAGGGTGAAAACAACAAAAAAATACCGTTAAAACACCTGTTTTTTGAGTGTTTAATTTGTTCAGCTTTGCTCCAATGGACCCAGCAAAAGATTTATCTGAACGTAAATATTACGACATCATAGCCGGACTAATATTTATTATGGCGATAGTAGTAATTTTCTTGTTAATTGATAATTACACAGGGCTGCAAGATTTACAATAATCTCCTTAAACGACAATATTTCCATTGATCATTACATTTTCAATAAGGTTGCTTGAAAATGAATACAGCAGGTAGGCAAGTGTGGGGATTGGTTTTGTAATGATGAGGCTTGCCCTTTTACCTGCCATAATACTCCCGGCTTCATGCTGTAATTCCATCGCATACGCTCCGTTTATAGTAGCAGCGTTAATCACTTCTTCCGGCAGCATTTTTAATTGTATACAACTAAGGGCGTTTACAAAATTCATATTGCCGCCTGGCGATGAACCAGGATTGTAGTCGCTGGCCAATGCTATTGCACAACCAGCATCAATCATTTGCCGGGCAGGCTGGTAAGGCATCCGCAGAAAAAAGGCAGCAGTTGGCAACAGGGTGCCGATTGTTTCTGCAACAGAAAGTGCTGCAATATCCCCGTTAGTCATGGTTTCTAAATGATCAACAGAAACAGCTTTTAAATCAATAGATTTCTGAATGCCGCCAATACTGTTGAGCTGATTTACATGGAGCTTTGGTTTTAATCCGTACTGCATGCCGGCTTTGCAAATGGTCTCCATTTCCTGTGCAGAGAAAAAACCAATTTCACAAAATACGTCGATATAATCGGCCAGTTTTTCGGCTGCAATTACTGGCAGCATTTCGTTTATGATGAGATCAATATAACCCTGGTGATCATCTTTATAAGCCAGCGGATAAGTATGTGCCCCTAGGAAAGTTGATTTTATGAGTACACCTGATTTTTCTTTGAGTCTTTTAATAACCCTCAGCATTTTTAACTCTCCCTCAACAGATAAGCCATAACCGCTTTTTATTTCAATAGCGCCGGTGCCTAGCTTGATTACTTCCTGGAGTCTTTTCCAACTTTCGTCAAAGAGCTGGTTTTCGGAAATATCATTTATTTTTTTTGCTGAGTTTAAAATACCGCCGCCGTTTGCGGCTATTTCAATATAGCTGAGCCCTTTTATTTTATCGACAAATTCATTTTCCCGGCTGCCGGCAAACACAAGGTGGGTATGGCTGTCGCACCACGCAGGTAATACAAACCGGCCTTCAGCATCAATTATGTTTTTGGGAAGATGAGGCACTTTTAATTCCAGCTCGTACATATAGCCGTAATCAGCTATAATTCCATCTTCAATTAAAAGGAAAGCGTTTTCGATAACAGGCAGGCTGGCAAGGGCACTGCCACGGAGGAGTTCATTTTGCTCTCTTGTGTTTACCAGCTGGCTGATATTTTTTATAAGTGTGGTAAACATAACTTAAAAGACTTCATCAATTCCAGGGAAAGTATCCGGAATGGGATACTGCACTGCTAAAATTTAATTTGACATAACAGTAACTTGCTGTCTATCAAACCCTCAGTTGTTTCAAGTTGCTGGTATTCGCCATTCTCCAGCCAGTAATGTGTGGTGCTCTTTGTTGCAGGTTCAACAATAAAATATTCTTTCACGCCATACCTTTCATAGATATCTTTTTTATCATCCAAATCATATTTTGAGGTGCTCGGACTTAATAATTCTATTACCAAATCCGGAGCACCGTGCAAACCATCTTCTTCTATTTTCTGCAGGTTTTCATTTGCGATAAAACAAATATCAGGTTGAAAAACATTTCTGCCGGAAAGGTAAACATCATAGGGAGCAACCCGTATTTGCCCGAATTTATTCTTTTTTACATGGCCAAATAGTTCGTAATGAATTATCCCCAGTATTAGTTGATGAACATCAAGTGGTGCCGCAGCCATAACAATCTGATTATTGATTAACTGAACTAAAGTGCCTTCCGGAAAACTTTTGAAGGCTTCTAACATGGTACGGGGCGGCCTTAAGGAAGTCTGTTGCATGTTTTTAATTTGAATTAAAGTTACATTTTTTTTTCCGGTGTAAATATCACGCTGAGAGTTGTTCAAAGGTTTGTTTTCCAAATTGTTCCAATCCCGGATCCCGGGCTCCCATTAAAAGCAACACACAATTTTCTGTAAAATGTGACTTTGCTGTTTCTAAAAACTGGTTCCTGTCTTCTACAAAAAAAGCATTTTTGCCCAACAGTTTAATATCGTTAATAAGATCGTTCGCAGAAATATCTTTTACTGCCGTTCCACCGGCATAAAAAATTTCACTCATCCATATCTCATCTTCAGGCCTTAAAACAGCGGCAATTTCTTTTACAAAATCATGGCGTAAAAAACGGGTGGGTCCATAACCATGCGGCTGAAACCAGGCAATCACTTTTGGAGCAATGTACTGGCAGGCTGCAATAGAAGCTGCACATTTTGCAGGATTGTGGGCATAATCATCTATTACCCAAACACCGTTTTTGTTTCCTAAAACCTGGTGGCGCCGGTAAATGCCTTCGTAATTTTTCAAG
Organism: Ferruginibacter sp.; assembly: GCA_965247025.1. Lineage (GTDB taxonomy): Bacteria > Bacteroidota > Bacteroidia > Chitinophagales > Chitinophagaceae > Ferruginibacter. The sequence goes on from OZ252000.1 coordinate 1,608,044, forward strand.
GCTGCGGCACAGATATCCAGGCTAACCCCTAATTGGTTAGCAACGGCAGTGGCTGCCAGCGCATTTTCCATATTATGCTTACCAACTGTATTCAACACAAACGGAGTGTGGCCTATAAAAAAAGATATAGAAAGTCCATCCTGTTTAAATGCACCAGCTTTATAGCCGGATTCCGCATTATCCTCTGTGGAAAAATCATTGTCATCGTTTACAGATAACTGTTTTGATAAATGATTGGATTGATTGACAATAAATAATTTTGTCGTGTTACTTTTGAAGATGGAGAATATATTCATTAGTTCATCAATCTCCTGGTGGTCTTTATCAATATTTAACAGCAATCCCACTTCTGGATGATACTGCACAATGGAGCCATCACTTTCATCTGCTTCAATCACCAGCCACTCTCCTGCCCCAACCTTTGCATTACCAATTTTACCCTCTTTGATAATGCTTACCAGCCCTGCACCACTAATTATACTTGGTTGTAAACCTGCATGTTCTAAAATGCAGAACAACATGCCACTGGTGGTGCTTTTGCCAGAGGTTCCACCAACTGCAATGGTGAGTTTGCTATCAGCGATCATTGCAAGCACTTCGCTTCTTTTTAGTACCGGGATATTAAATTGCTTTGCTTTTTGCACTTCCAGTACGGTATCTTCCACTGCTGCAGATACTACCACCAGGTCTGTCTCTTTGGTAATCCCTTCTCCATCCTGCAAAAAACATTTAATACCTGCTGCCTCTAATTTTTCTTTTGTTTCATTATAAGTGCCGGCAAGAAAATAACGGTCACTACCACTAACTTTTTTATAAATGCCTGCCAGGTATTGTGCAATGGCGCTCATACCGGTACCGGCTACGCCAATGAAAAAAATATTTTTATAGTCGTTGATGGTTTTGCTCATCATTTAAAATTTATTGTTGAATGCTGATGGGCTGAGTAAAGAGTACATAGCAGTACAACTGTTTATCACAAAAAAAATCTACGCAAGCCTTTTTTTAATATGCAAAGTTCTGTAGGCGATGATAAACGCACCAAATAAAAACACACTGCCCAATAAGAACGGAGCACCTGTCCAAAAATGTTCAGGCGACTGTCGTTTGGTTACATAAAAGAATAAATTGTTCATCAATAAAGGTCCTATGATCGCCGATGCACTTTGCAAACTTGCTAATGCTCCCTGCAGTTCGCCCTGTGCATTCGGCGGCACCTGGCCGGCCATTACCGCCTGCATTGCCGGCTGTGAAATTCCTCCAAAGCAATAAGGCACTAAAAATAAAAACATCATCCAGCCGGATGTGGCAATACCAAATAAAAACATGCCAATTGTGTAGAGCAGCAACCCTGTATAAATGCTTTTTTCGTTACCCAACTTTGAGCCCAGGTATCTTGGTAGCACACCCTGTACAATTGCAACCAGCACGCCTACCACACCTAATGAAATGCCCACCATTCCCTTGGTCCAGTTAAAACGGAACATGGTAAAATAACTCCAGTTACTTTGTACTGCATGAGAAGCTATGTACACCAGTACGATTGAAACGATCAGCCAGCTTACCGCCGGATATTTTTTTAAATTAGTGAGTGAACCGATCGGATTTGCCCTCTTCCAGTCAAATTCCCTGCGGTTTTCTTTACTTAAAGATTCTGGCAAAATAAAATAACCATACAACCAGTTTACCAATGCTAAAACTGCGGCTGCATAAAATGGAACTCTTTCACCCAATTCACCTAACAACCCACCAATTACAGGACCAATGATAAATCCCAGGCCAAAGGCCGCTCCAACCATACCAAAATTTTTCGCCCTGTTTTCAGGAACGCTGATATCGGCGATGTAAGCAAAGCCTGTAGTGATGCTGGCCCCGGAAATACCAGCAATTACTCTTCCTACCAACAGCCATTCGTAGGTGGGCGCAAAAGCCATAAAAATATAGTCAACACCAAAACAAAAAAGAGAAAATAACAGCACTGGCCTGCGGCCATATTTATCGCTCAATCCACCAATAAAAGGTGCAAAAAGAAATTGCATAAAAGCAAAGGCGAATGTAAGAAAGCTTCCGTATTGGGAAGATTCATTGACTGGTATGTGCTTGAGGTGAGAAATCAATGAAGGCATCACGGGAATGATGACACCAAAACCAATTACATCAATAAGCAGTGTGATAAAAATAAATCCAATAGCGGCATTTTTGGAAGCAGGCATTCAGTTGTTTTAGTTTATGAAACCGCAATTTATATAAACAAGCATGATTAAAATGAAAATACCGGACCTCTTTTTAAACCAACATTCAGCTCTGCAGTTTTGCGATAAGATCGATGTATTCCTGCATTGCTTTGTCTGTCGCTTTCCCCTTCAGTTGACACCAGGAACTGTATTTTGCCCTCGCAACAAAATCAAACTGATCGGCTGGCGCATCTGATGAAGCGTCACCCAGTGTAGCCTGCTTATACAATCCGTACATTTTTAAAAGCGTATCGTTACTGGGCTTTGAAGGCAAGGTTTTGCTTGTGACAGCGGCTGCTTCAAACTGTTGTAATAAATCCATGTTTACTTTTACTATTTGGGGCTGATCAGGAGTGAAATGCAGCTGAACTTCGGTTGTAAGATTTGTAAAAATAGCCATGTTTTTTAATACCGGTAAAAAATTAACCTGAAGGTTTATATTTTATTTAATGCCATGATTTACAATGCTGTTTGTTTAATGACTATCCGCAATTGAGTGCAAAAGGAAATTATTTCAAATCAGTCTTTTTTTCTGCATTCTTCCAGTTCCTTCTCCCTTGGAGAAGGGTTGGGATGAGGTCTAAAGATGCAGTTTTCTGTAAAAAATTGTAAGTTGTAAACAACTTGCACCTAATAGTGGATAGTCAATGTTTGTTTTACATGTGTTGGGTAAAATACATTTTATAAAACACAAATTCCTTTACTTTTGCAGCAAAACAACCTACAATGAGTAAATATAAACCCGGCGTATTATTCGGTGAAGAACTGGAAGCTCTTTACAACGATGCCAAAGACAACCAGTTTGCCATTCCAGCAGTTAACTGCATTGGTACAAACACCATCAATGCTACGTTAGAAGCGGCAGCAAAAGTTAACTCTCCGGTAATTGTACAGTTTAGTAATGGCGGGGCTCAGTTTATAGCAGGTAAGGGAATGCCCAACGATAAGTTGCAGGCAAACATCTCCGGGGGTATTTCCGGTGCGTTGCATATTCATAACGTTGCAAAATATTACGGCGTGCCGGTAGTATTACATACAGATCATGCTGCAAAAAAATGGCTTCCCTGGATAAGTGGTTTAATAGACGCCGGCGAACAATTTTATAAAGAAAAAGGCCAGCCTTTGTTCAGCTCTCACATGCTTGATTTAAGTGAAGAGCCAATTGAAGAAAACATTCATACTTCTGTAGAGTTTTACAAACGTATGGCACCTTTAGGCATGAGTATTGAAATTGAATTGGGAGTTACGGGTGGTGAGGAAGATGGTGTTGATAACAGTGATGTTGACAACGAAAAATTGTACACACAGCCGGCACACGTGGCTTATTCATATACAGAGCTCAGCAAGGTTGGTAAGTTATTTACCATAGCTGCTGCGTTTGGTAACGTACATGGAGTTTACAAATCGGGTAATGTACAGCTCACGCCAATAATTTTGCACAATAGCCAGGTGTACATTGAAAAGGAATTAAAGACAGGCCCTAAACCAGTTTTTTTCGTATTTCATGGTGGAAGCGGTTCTCCGCAAAACCAGATAAGAGAAGCTATTGGTTACGGAGCCATTAAAATGAATATTGATACAGATTTACAATGGGCTTACTGGGAAGGAGTGCTGGAAAATTATAAAGCAAAAGAAGCTTACCTCCAGGGTCAGCTGGGCAATCCGGAAGGGGCAGATTCTCCAAACAAAAAATACTATGATCCCCGTGTTTGGCTGAGAAAAGGTGAAGAAACTTTTATTAAAAGGCTTGTAACAGCTTTTGATGATTTGACCTGTATTAACAGGAACGCATAATTATTGGCTTAGTTAAGTACAGCTTTTAATTTGCTGTAACGATATTTGCTGACTGTAAAAACCTGGGAGCTTAGCTTTCAGGTTTTTATTAAAATTGCAAACATGCTAAAAGATGAAGATTTTGACGTATTCCTTGGTGGCCAGGAATCAACGGGACCGGGAGCGGCTTCAAAGCCGTCCTCAAAGTGGTTCAAGCGAAAGAAAAAAGGGATCTTAACAGAAACGAAAGACAAGGCAGATGCCCCGGAAGGGCTTTGGTCCAAGTGTCCTTCATGCAAGTACACCTGCACCATTTCTGAATTAAAAGAAAATTTATCTGTCTGTCCTAAATGCGGTTATCATCACAGGATAGGAAGTGAGGAATATTTCTATATTTTGTTTGATAACAATGAATACGATGAGCTTTTTGAAAACATTGTTTCTAAAGATCTTTTAAATTTCGTAGATCTTAAGCCGTACAACCAGCGACTTGAAGAAACCTACAAAAAAACAGAGCTTCACGATTCAATTACAGTGGCACATGGAAAGGTAAACCAGCAGGATCTTGTGGTGGCCTGTATGGATTTTGAGTTTATCGGTGGCAGTCTTGGCAGTGTAATGGGTGAAAAAATTTCCCGTGCTTGTGATTATTGCATCAGTACCAAAATACCCCTGATGATCATTAATAAAAGCGGCGGTGCAAGAATGATGGAAAGTGCTTTTTCATTGATGCAGCTTGCAAAAACTTCGGGTAAGCTATCACAACTGGCAGATGCAAAAGTGCCTTATATTTCCCTTTGTACCGACCCTACTTTTGGTGGTACAACAGCATCTTTCGCAATGCTTGGCGATATCATTTGCGGTGAGCCGGGAGCGTTGATCGGCTTTGCCGGGCCCAGGGTAATTAAAGAAACTATTAAGAGAGATTTACCGGAAGGCTTTCAGCGGAGTGAGTTTTTGCTGGAGCATGGATTTTTAGATTTTATTGTTCATAGAAAAGAACTGAAAGAAAAGATCTCGTCATTGTTGCTGTTGTTCAAAAATTAGCAGTTTTTTTCAAACTTAATACACAACAGCAGTCATCATTTTTGATACTGCTGTTTTTTATTTTTATACAATGGAAATTAGTAACCGAAAGGCATATCACGAATATTTTTTTGAAACCAAATACATAGCAGGATTGGTTCTTGCTGGTACAGAAATTAAAAGTTTGCGAAGTGGTAAAGCCAGCTTTAATGACAGCTATTGTTATTTTCATGATGGGGAGTTGTTTGTAAAAAGCCTGCATATTTCTGAATACAGCTATGGCACTTATAACAATCATCAGCCTATGCAGGAGCGTAAACTCCTGCTAAATAAAAGGGAGTTGAACAAACTGGAAGCTAAGACCAAAGAGAAAGGTTACTCCATCATTCCACTAAAAATTTTTTTAACCGATAAAGGTTTTTTTAAAATGGAAATTGGATTGGGCAAAGGCAAAAAACTGTATGATAAAAGAGACACCATTAAAGAACGGGAAACCGACAGAGATATAAAAAGAAAGTATGGCATTTAGCCAGTTTATGAATTAATGCTATTTTGTTTCAGCTGAAATTTTTTATTGTTTTTACCCATCTCCTTAACAGTTATTTAATATCCCGTATAAAAGGCTTTACCTTTGTAATTATTGATCACAGTTTGATTGTAAGCTGTTTGGAATAGTTTAATTTTTTTATAAAAATGGATACGAAGTACAAAAGAGTGGAGGTAATGCAATTTCTTGCCCGGTCTATGGACACGATTGTTGCAGATTACCTGAAGGATATTGATACCAACTGGCAGCCTGGAGATCTTTTGCCAGACAGCACAATCGATAGTTTTGAAACAGAGGTAAGAGAATTAAGAGAACAGAGTAAAGAACTTCCTTACGATTACCTGGCCGTACTGATTGGAGATGTAATTACCGAAGAAGCATTACCAACCTACCAGAGCTGGCTAATGGATGTTGATGGAATAGACCAGTTAGAACCACAGGGATGGAGCAAATGGACCAGGATGTGGACGGCAGAAGAAAACAGGCACGGTGATTTACTCAACAAATACATTTACCTCTCCGGCAGGGTGAATATGCGCCAAATGGAAATCAGCACACAGTATTTGATTGCCGATGGCTTTGATATAGGCACCGGAAAAGATCCTTATAAAAACTTTGTTTACACATCTTTCCAGGAGCTGGCCACCAATGTATCTCACCGCCGTACAGCCACCATGGCCAAGCAATACGGGTGCGACAGGCTGGCAAAAATTTGTGGAATAATTGCAGGTGATGAAGCCAGGCATGCAGCAGCTTATAAAAGTTTTGTTGCCAGTATATTTGAAATAGATGCCAGTGAAATGATGCTGGCCTTTGAAAATATGATGCGTAAGAAAATTGTAATGCCGGCGCACTTCTTACGCCAGGCTGGTCAAAAAATTGGTGAAACCTTTTCGCATTTCAGTGATGCAGCACAAAGGCTGGGTGTTTACACAAGTGTGGATTACACCAACATTTTGGAATCACTGGTTAAAGAATGGAAAATTGAAAGCATCACCGGGTTAAATGAACACGGCGAAAAGGCAAGAGATTACCTGATGGCTCTTCCGGAACGTTTCAGGCGTATTGCAGGCAGAGGTACGAAGGCTGAAATTGAATACCAGTACAACTGGATAAAATAATTTACAGGCATAAAAATCCCCTTGCGGGGATTGCGGAAATACGGCAAATTATTTTTAAAGCCCCATAGTATTTTGTTTTTGACGAAGGCCATTTAATGATGGGTCCATTTTTATAGCTTCATCGCACATTGCCTGCCCTTTATCTTTGTCCCCTTTCTTTTGAAAACACAGCCCGGCCTGGTATAGCGCCTTACCATCTTTAGCATCAAGCTCCATTAATTTCTGGCAGTAGCTTAATGACTTATCATACATCTTTCCATTGTAGTATGCTTCTGCAATGTCCCTGATTAATTCAGTATCCCCAGGTCTTTTTTCAATTAAACCAAGTAATAATTTTTCGCCCTGGTCAAATTGCCCGGAGAAAATATAAGCATATCCAAGATTCTCAACAAAATCACTTTTCTGTGGGTACCCGGCATCTGCAGCCTTATTAAAAAATACAACTGCATTTGTAAAATCATTCAATGTATAGTACAACATCCCTAATTCATACACCCAGCTATTTTTTTCAGCATTTAACAAAATGGCTTTGTTGTAATATGGTACGGCATTTTTATATTGCTCCATGTCTAAATAACTCCTTGCCATCGTATAAGTTGCCTCAGCATCAGTTGGATTTTTAGCCAGGTAATTGGTAAGTCCTTTTATTGCATTGCCATAATCTTCCCGTTGATAATTACACATCGCAACAATTTTTTCTGCATTCTGGCAAGCGGGACATTTTAATGCAAGCTGCCGTGCTTTTTCAAATTGCCTGTAATTGTAATAAAGATCCATAAGCTCCTTTGCTGCAGCAGTGTTGGCTGGCTCCAGCTCCACTACTTTATTAAAGTTGGCAATGGCATTGTCCGATTTATGCATTTCAAGGCTTACATAACCATTTTCCAGGTAAGCTTCTTTATAAGATTTATTGAATTGAATGGCTTTGTCAAAGCTCTTTGAAGCCTGCAAAAACTGTTTGTTAGTTTTAAATTCAACAGCCTTTTGAAAGTAAATTTCGGCACTGTCAATATTCTGTGCATATAAGGATGTGCACAGCATTAGCATAATGCTTACGATAGGGGTGTATTTCATGGTACGGAGTTTACAAAAATTATTCCAAGTTGATAGGGTTCTACCGGAATATTACAGCTGATAACGCAGGCAGATGAACATTTATTTCATATATATCGTTTAATTTATCCACCAACTCAACCATAGGTTGGGGATTGTATACAACCCCGGCTCCGTAAAACTCAGCAGCATCACTGTTAAAGATTTCCGTCCAGGCAGATTTGCCATGAACTTTTATTTTAAAATCTTTTCTAACAACCGGCGTTACATTCATCATTATCAGCAGGTTATCCGCTGCATTTTTTCCTTTTCGCATGTAAACCATTATACCAAGATCAGGATGAGTGAGATCTATCCATTGAAAGCCTCCCTGCTCAAATTGCAGCTCATATAACGCTGGTTGCGATGTGTATAAATTATTAAGCGCTTTTACACAATTTTTTAATTTTGAGTGGCCGTCAAATTGCAGCAGCGGCCAGTCCAGTTCGCTTTTATAATTCCATTCCGTTGTTTGGCCAAACTCATCACCCATAAAAAGCAACTTGCCGCCCGGATGCGTAAACATGTAAGCGTACATCAGCCGCAGGTTAGCAAACTTTTGCCACTCATCGCCGGGCATTTTATAAAGCATAGGACTTTTGCCATGCACTATTTCATCATGACTTAGCGGCAGCATGAAATTTTCATCATAAAAATACATCATGCTGAAAGTGAATTTATCCTGGTGAAACTGCCTGAAATACGGATCCATTTTAAAATAGTCAAGTGTATCATGCATCCAGCCCATCATCCATTTCATTCCAAAACCAAGACCACCCAAAAATGTAGGTTTGCATACGCCGGGCCAGTTAGTAGACTCTTCTGCAATTGTTTGAACATCAGGGAAATCTCTGTAAATTGTTTCATTTAGATCCTTGATAAATGCAATCGCTTCGATATTTCCGTTACCACCAAATTCATTTGGTTCCCATTCTCCTTCTTCCCGGGAATAATCCAGTTTAAGCATGGAACTCACCGCATCTACACGAATCCCATCGATATGGAATTTATCGAACCAAAACCTTGCACTGCTGATCAGGAAGGATTTTACCTCTCCCCTTTTATAATTAAATATGTAACTGTTCCAGTCTGGATGAAAACCTTTCCGCATGTCCGCATACTCATAAGTATGTGTACCATCAAACATAAACAAGCCGTGAGCATCGTATGGAAAATGTGAAGGAACCCAATCCAGAATAACACCAATGCCTTCGCTGTGAAAAGCATCAACCATTGCCATAAAGTCTTCCGGTGCACCAAACCTTGAAGTAGGCGCAAAGAAACCGGTTCCCTGGTAGCCCCAGCTGCCATCAAACGGGTGTTCCATTACCGGCATTAATTCAATATGCGTAAAGCCTAAATCTTTTACATAAGGTACAAGCCGTTCAGTTATTTGCTGGTAAGTATTGTATGTTTCTTCATCATTTTTATCCGGCCGCATCCAGCTGGCAAGGTGCACTTCGTAAACGCTCCATGGGGCATCAAGAGCATTGTGCTTTTTCCTGGTCTTCATCCAATCTGCGTCCTTCCAGTCATATTGCATTTGCCAGGTAATGGATGCTGTCATTGGCCGCTTCTCCCAAAAATTTGCATATGGATCACCCTTATCAATGGACACTCCTTTGTAACCTGTGATGCGGTATTTATAGACGTCGCCCCTTTTAAAATTGGGAATAAAACCTTCCCAAACGCCAGAATTGTCCGTCCGTACAAAAAGCTGGTGACTATCATTTTGCCAATCATTAAAATTACCCTTAACACAAACGCTGGTGGCATTGGGCGCCCATACGCAAAAATAGAAACCGGAAGCGCCGAGAACAACGGCTGGTTTGTTACCAAAAAGTTCGTAACCGTTGTAAAGAGTTCCGCTCTGAAAATTCCGGATGTCTTCGTCTGCTAAGATTGAATAATTCCAGACAGGTTTGGAACTGTCAACAAAATATTTCTCTTCATATTTTAAAGTTGCTTCAGATGTTTCTTCTTTCATGGCGATATCGTTTATAATCTTTCGTAAGTACAGACTGCAGGTATCTCTTTAAAGCATCAAGTCTGTAAGATATTGTGAAATGCTTTTACCGTTAATTTTTGTATAGTTACCACTAAAATAATCATTCACTTATAACTGCCCAACTATACACAATATTTGTTTAACGTAAATTTAAGAATACAGTTAACAACTCGTTAGCAATATTTCTCCATATTTACGAATGTTTTCTTAGATCCCAAACCAACCAACTAACTAACATGCTTAAATTCACCCGAGTTCTTTTACCGTTATTGCTGCTTTGCGTAAGTTATGTAAAAGCTCAAACCATTTCCGGAAAAATATTTGACAACACCAATAACAAAAGCATCCAGAATGCCATTGTTGCGATATTGAGACCAAGCGACTCAATTCTTTTGAAATTTACCCGTACTGATGCAGAAGGTGATTTTGTATTGAAAAATGTAAAAGAAGGGAAGTATATACTGATGGTTACTCATCCTCTTTTTGCAGATCACGTAGATGACATTACCACTACTGCTGCAGGACTCGATTTGAAGACTGTTTCTTTTATTCCAAAAAGCAAGTTGCTTGATGAAGTGTTTGTAAGGTCTGGCGGTTCTATAAAGGTAAAGGGAGATACCGTTTCTTATACTGCTGATAGCTTTAAGGTAAGTGCCAATGCAAACGTTGAGGAATTGCTAAAAAAACTACCAGGCATACAGGTAGATAAAGACGGAAAGATTAAAGCAATGGGTGAAGAAGTGAAAAAAGTGCTGGTGGATGGGGAGGAGTTTTTGGGCGATGACCCTGGCATGGCCGTTAAAAATTTACGGGCAGATGCCATCAAAGAAGTGCAGGTATTTGACAAAAAAAGTGACCAGGCTGAGTTTACAGGGATTGATGACGGGCAAAAGCAGAAAACCATCAATCTTAAAATGAAAGATGACAGAAAGAAGGGCTATTTCGGTAAAGTGGATAATGCAGGCGGTTTATTAAAAAAGATTGACAACCGTTATAATTCCAACCTTATGTTCAATTCATTCAGAGGGAAGAGAAAATTATCTGCCTTTCTGTTAAATGGCAATACCGGGCAGGATGGGCTTGGCTGGAATGACAATGATAAATATGGTGGTGACAATGATAATATGACTATGGATGATGAAGGGGGAATGATGTTTTTTAGCAGGGGCGGCAGCAGTGATGATGAACCCTATGTGAATACACAAAATGGATTTATAACAAACAATAACGCCGGCTTACACTACTCAAATAAATGGAATGATAAACAGACGCTAACCATTTCACCAAAATACAACCGGCAGTTATATGATAACCACCAGACAAGTTTTCAGCAGCAACAAATAGGTGATTCAATACTGAATACCAATTCAATAATGAACCAGCATGTAAACCGCTATAATTTTAAGAACAGCCTTACTTACGACTGGAAAATTGATAGCAGCAACAGCCTTAAAATGACGTTGAAAGCAAATTTTTACAACTCTGAAAGCAGTGAAGAAACTCACTCAGTAACTAAAAGCAATACCGGGATTTTTAAGAACAGCACTGACAAACTATTTAATCAAAAATCAGAAAAAAGTGCTGTTACGGCCACGGCGCTTTTCAGGCACAAGTTCAAAAAACTGAGAAGAACATTATCTGTAAACGCAGAGTGGACAAGGCTAAGCACAAATGGTACAAATTTGTTGCAATCGGATAATCAAAGCTATGCAGATGGATTGCCGTCTTTTAATCAGAAACAAAATCAAATGATTGATATTGATAAAACAACGCAAAAGCTCACTGCTAAAACTGTTTACACCGAGCCACTCAATAAAAAATATGCCCTGGAAGTGGGATACGAACTGAGTTATTCAAAAGGAATCAATAACCTGTTGACCAACAGTTATTCCCCCGGCTCAGGCAAATTCGATGATTTTATTGATTCCCTTAGTAACAAATTTGACCAGTTGATTGTCACCAATAAGCCTTCTGCCAAAATCAGTTATAATTTTAAAAAGATCAAGTTCAACTTTGGAAGTGGGGTTGGCTTTACAACTTTCGATTTTAAGGACTTAAGTTTCAATAAAAATTATAACAGGAACTATACAAACATTTTTCCAACCGCAAATTTCAATTACACCTACAAGGCTAATCACAACCTGAACTTTTCTTACAATGGTAATACCACACAGCCCACATTAAACCAGCTGCAGCCATTGAGGAACAGCAATGATATTTTTAACCAGTATCTGGGAAACCCGGATTTAAAACAATCTTTCACTAACTCCTTCAACTTACAGCATAACTCCTACAACTTTCTAAAGGAAATATGGACATACCAGTCTTTCAATGTGAGAAGTACTATCAATTCAATAAAAAATAATGTTACTATTAATTTAGATAGCGGTAAAACTGTTACAAAGCCAATCAATACAAACGGAGATATATCCATTAACTTTTGGAGTGGCATGGGATTTAAATTAAAAAAAGCTGACTTAAGAGTAAATCTTCAGCCCAATTTAAGTTATTCAAAATATGCTGATGTGATTAACGGCAAAACCAGTTTTTCAAAAACGCTGTCAGCCGGTATGGGTTTGTATATGAGTAAATTCAAGGAAAAAAAGTATGATATTTCTGTTGGAAATGATTTTAGCTTTAACCGGAATACCACTTCTCAAAACAGCCGGATTAACAGTTATTATACCAACTCATTTAGCACAAATGCTACAGTGTACTACAAAAAAGTTTGGTCTGTAATTACAGACTATAATTTTATAGCAAGGCAAAAAACCGTCCAGTTCCAGGATCACCTTACCACCCATTTATGGAATGCAAGAGTGCAGCGTACTTTTAAAAGCAATGAGTTTACAGCCTATGCTATGATAAGGGACATTCTGAATCAAAACATTGGCCTTGACAGAAGTTATTACGGTACCAGTACATCGCAAACTACCAATGACCGCCTAAGACAATACTGGATGATAGGTTTTACATGGGATTTTAAAAATAAAACTGCTGCGCCAAAAACAGAAACTAAGTAGAACAGTAAACTGATTCGAAGTAACTTATTAAATAAATACAATGAAAAAAATAATAGCATTATTGATGGTACTTTCAGCCACTTTCAGTTCTGTATCGGCCCAGATTTTTATTGCAAAGGCGAAGATAGAATTTGAAGAGAAATCAAATTTTAAAAAGAAGCTGGGGAATATGGGTAGCTGGCTCGACGCTTTGAAGGATAACCTTCCAAACCAGCGGGTACAATATTACGACTACACTTACGCCAATAACAAGAGTTTTTATAAGCTGAACCGGATTGATGAGAAAAGTAAAATTCCTGACTGGCTGGATGAAAACAATGAGGAAAACGAATGGTACACTGACCTGACTACAAATACAATGCAACTGAAGAAAATAATTGTGGGTGCACCCTTCAATATTAAAGACAGCTTGCCGACTATTGAATGGAAACTGGTAAATGAAAATATGAGTATTGCTGGTTTCAATTGCCGCAAAGCAATTGGCAAAATTTACGACAGCGTTTATGTGTTTGCATTTTATGCAGAGGAGTTGCCAATCAGCGGCGGCCCCTGCAGCATATCTGGTTTACCAGGTATGATTTTAGGAATGACTATACCCCGTTTGTACACTTCATGGCTTGCAACCAAGGTTATAGTGAATGGTGTGGATGATGGAATAATTAAACCTGCCCAGGCAAAAAAAACAATGTTGAACAAAGAGTTCAGAACAATATTACTTGACAGAACAAAAGACTGGGGAGGAGGTGATGGCGATGAGGGAAGTAAAGGGTTTAAGGAACAGTTTTTATGGAGTGCATTGTTATAAAAAACCAATACAAACTTGCAGGCTATTTCTTAAAATATTGAAGCAATTTTGGCAGCTGGTTCAATTTGAGACCGGCGTATTTTTCTTCTGCAGAACCAAAGCTGCTGTAGAAAAAAGCAAGGCTGCTAACATCGCTTCCTTCAAAATCTAACAACATATCTGCGCCAGCGTTATCCTTTATAAATGCATCAATCAGCGCATGCGAAGCACCAATTGCTTTTCCAGTGGGGTGGTTACCCACTAAAATATAAGTAGCTCTTTTTTTGAAAAATAAGAATACACAGGATGCAAGCAGCTTCTTATCAGGAGACAAAATACCGTAAGTAATTGCCTGTTGTTTTGAATGAAGTAAATAATACAAAACCCTGAATCTTTCATAGTCTGCTCCACCAATTGGCGAGAAGTCTTTTGATTGTTCAGCAGCCAATTTTATAACATCCTCAACCGGAAAATCCTTTATTGTTTCGCATTTTAACTGCAGCGATTTTTTTATGTTCCGTTGAATATTTCCCCTGTAGACGGAATAAAGATCATCATAATTTTTATTGAGTGGCAATACATAATTCATGCGTTGGTAAAGTGAAAAATCTTCCAACTTAAAAAAATTGCCAGGATTTAAATAGATGTCCCAATATTTAAAATGTGCCGGTACTGCCAACAAAAAATCATTCACTATTGCCGGAGTAATGTCACTGCCAAATACGCCGAGAGCTGCCGCAAAAAATGGCTGAGCCAGGTAATGTATACCGTATTTTCTTTTCCATGTAAGTGGCATCACAGCCTTGTAATCCTCCAGTATCAATGCATCCCAATTACTACTCATTGCATCGAGATAATCGCTGGTGGCATATATTAAACCATTGTCAGCATTGCCGATGCAATTATCCCATCGCTGCTTATCAATGTGTTGGTATTTAATGTATTGAATGGCCGCCATCAATATGCTAATTGAGGAATCAGTTTTTTAAGCGTGATGTTCTGAAGATCTATGCTGAAAGAAATATTCTTTAAAAACCGGTGTTCGTTTATGGTGGATTTAAAATAATCACCATAAACCCTACTGTAAAAAAGCGGCACATAAATATTTAGCCCGTTCTTAAATACCGAAATTTGAAGGCCTGCATCAAATATAAATTTCCCCTGGTTGGCATTTTTCTTCCATGCCTCTGCATAAGTACCAACATCCACAAAAAACTTAAGCGGAATTTTAATTGGCAGCACTTCTAATGGATTAATTTTATCAGGAATACTCGTTACAAAATTTGCTGCAGTAAGCCAGTCATCAGACTTACCGACCTTACTGCTTAAAAAATCTGTCCGTACTTTAAAGAAACCATCCCGTTGCATAATTTGCTGAGATGTCCAACCTTCAAATTCATTTCTTCCAATAAAATAATTAGAATAGCTATAATCTTCATACCCTTTCGGGCCGGTCATATTCAACTGGTAAGCATCGGTTTGGGCTTGCTTAAGTGATGTCTTTCCGCCGGGGTAAAAAAACTTTCCTGCAAATATTCTTACATCAAGTCCTCCGCCTTTTACATAATTAAAAAAATAGTTGCCTGTAAATCCCAGCCTTGCAAAATCTTTGCCCTGTTCCAGCATTAACTGTGCTTTGTAAGGATATAACAACCGTGAGTTTTCAATTGAAAATTGTAATTGATTTAAATACCTGCTCACAACCGGGTAACTTATATTATCAGCCTGCAATACTGTATCCCTTGTAAATAGTAAACTCTGCTCCGTTATAAAAAATGTTTTCCATTGCAAGTATTTTATAACACTGCTCAATGGATTCTTATTCGGTAAAACATATTTTATTGAAGGAACTATCTTGCTAAAAGGCTGGTAATTTTTAGTGCCGGTTGAGTCCGTAAATTCGTCCCCTGTAAACTTACTCCCCGCTGCTGAAAATATTAATTGCTGCCCATTACTGCCCGGAGTAACTGTATAGCTAATCCTGGCAACTCCATTTATTTTCTTACTGGAAGTTCCATATAATCCAGATACAAGGAATTGAAATTTTTCTGCTGGTAAGGTATAGTTGTGTGCAATGGCGCCGATCATAAATCCATCATAATAATTATAACCAATTGCAGGTGCTAAAAAAATGTATTTATATTTTTCTGTTTCCTTAAAATTAAAAAAGGGCGCCAGTTTGAATGGTCTTTTGAAGCTTGCTTGTGGCAGGTCACCTTTCTTGTTTAGCAGCGCAAAGTCGTTGTCAAGGTTTTGTCCGCTTACTGTTTCAATTACCTGTTTAAAATCTTCCGGGTAGGGATGTTTAAACTTCCACTGCTCATAATATCTGTGCATAGCACTGTCAAATAATTTTTGGCCAAGCCTGGTTTCAAGGAGTTTCATCCAGCGGCTTGGCTTATGGTAGGCCGAAATATCATAATTGTTACCAGCAATATTTTCTGATGCAGTCTCAATGGGTTGATCTTTCTTTAATGCAATTTGATTTCGCATTGCAAAGAAGTTTAAATTTTCCGGCATTTTTTCAGCAATAAAGTTTGGCTCAATTTTCTTCCGGATATTTATGTCTCTTCCGCCATTCCAATACCTTGTTCCGTAATAAGTGTTCATGCCTTCATCCATCCAGGGATGTTCCCTTTCGTTACTGGCCAATATGCCGTACAACCAGTTATGGCCCACCTCATGCTCAATTAATTGCTCCAGCTGAACTTCAGTTTCTATCCCTGATATCAACGTAATTGTTGGATACTCCATCCCTCCTGCATAGTTAACATTTCCTTCAGCAACACTTACATTATCATATGGATATTCGCCTAAAAGATTACTTCTTGAAAGGATTGCCTTTTTAAGATACTTAATACCGAGATCCCAATAAGCAGCAGCCTTACCCGGCAAATAATAGACAGCAGCTTTAATGACTCTGCCTGAAGGCAAGGCCAGTGTATCTTCTGCTTTAATAAATTGTTTGTCTGCAAACCAGACAAAATCATGCACATTCTTTTGAGTATATACAAATGTTTGAATGGTGGACGATGAAGGAATGCTGACTTTTTCTACCACCTTATTTTTACTAGCAAACATTTTCTTTTTAAATGTAATTTCTTTTTTTTGCGCCGGAGCCATGGCAGCTTCAAAAACTTCTAATGAGGAACTTTCCATTACACCTGTTGCTGCAACTACATAATTTTTGGGCAAAGATATCTGCACTTTATAATCGCCAAATTCACTGTAAAACTCTCCCTGGTCAAGGTATGGCATTGGGTGCCATCCTTTACGATCGAACACCGCAGGCTTTGGATACCATTGCGTTATTTGATAAGATTGACCATTATGTCCGCCCCTTGAAATATTGTATGGAAGCTTTACATGAAAAGGAGTTTCAATTTTACAACTTGAATGCGGCGCCAGCGGAGCAGGTAAAATGATCTTTATAATGTCCTGGTGTTCCGGATGATTTTCCATGGCAACGATTGTTCCATTTACCTTAAAATTCAAGCGGTTCATATACCCCCTCGCTTCTGCATCAGCAAAATAAAAATCGGTATTGCCATTTCTTAATAGCTGATCGCTGAAAGCGGTAAGATCATTTTTATATGCGTTAGGCCAGCAATGTATCCAGATGAAAGTAAGTGTATCCGGTGAGTTGTTTTGGTAATCCATTTTTACATACCCATCCAGCGAATTGGAAACATCATCTAGCTTAACATCAATCAGGTAATTAACCTGTTGCTGCCAGTAGCCTGTTTGCCCGTAAAGAAGGCAGGTAAAAAAAAGACTGAATATTACTGCTGCAACAGTTTTCCGCATTGGGGTTGTTTTAAATCAAATATAGCCAATATAGCGTATCAGCAGTTACCAACGCAGGCTATAACAAATTACTTGCCCGTGCCTTTCAGCAAGGTAATTAACGTAAGGATCATGATTCTTATATCAAGCAGCAAAGAAATATTTTCGACATACATAAGGTCATACTGCATGCGCTGAATCATTTCATCAACAGAAGATGCATAACCAAATTTAACCATGCCCCAACTGCTAAGGCCGGGCTTTACTTTAAAGAGATATTTAAATTCAGGCTGCTGTTCAATGATCTGGTCAACATAAAATTTTCGTTCTGGCCTCGGGCCAACAAGGCTCATCTCGCCTTTTAAAATATTGATCAGCTGTGGCAATTCATCAAGCCGCCATTTCCTCATCACCTTACCCCACGGGATTATTCTTGGATCGTCATCGCTGCTTAATAGAGGTCCTTTACTTTCCGCATCAGCCTTCATACTCCTGAACTTATAAATAGTAAATGGTTTTCCTTTATAGCCAATTCTTTCCTGCAGGTAAAAAATACTTCCGGGAGAAGATAGCTTTGTTTTTATGGCTGTATAGATCAATACCGGCAATAAAATTACGAGGGAAATAAGCGATATAACAATATCGATCAGCCGCTTAATATTTCTTTGCCAGGAAGGGAGTAAACCACTGTGAACATCGATCAAAGGCGCTCCCATTACGTTGCTTGTCTGCACTGCGCCGGTTATGATGTCCACGGCATCAGGCATTATTTTTATGTTTACATCTGTATCACTAAGCTGCTGTAAAATTCTGGTAAGCAGGTTACGTTCATTCTTTTCTACCGTAATAATTACTTCCTCCACATGGTGCTTCGCAATAATGTTATCCAGCCTTGTAAGATCATTATATTTTGAAATTGAACCAGGCAAGTGAATGCCGTTATTGCCATTTGTGTTAAGAAAACTATTGATAAAATAACCTGTACCCTGATTGGATTGCTGGAAAGACTTATAAAAACTGCTGGCATTTTTACCAGAACCAACCAGTAGCACATTAAAGAATACAGACCCTTTAGAAAGTTGCTTTTTACATAAGAAAAGAAAAGCCATCCGGTTAATAAGTGTGACTAACAAGATGGGAATTAAAAGGCAGTAAAACTCTGAATAGTAGCGGGTATTGTCTGTGTGTGGATTTTTTAAAATAAAAAAAAACAACAGTGTCAGGCATCCAATCAGGCTTACAAGAAAAGTTCTGAAAGTTTCTGTGATAGCCGTTTTGTGATACAAGTCTTCATATGCCCCACTTAACAAATGCAGGCTAAGCCAGCCGGCTGTGTACAAAGCTGCGCCAACATAAAAACCTGGTGGTACCGAAAAATCGTAATCATAAATTTCCGTTCTCAAAAAATAAAACAGCAGCCATGTTGCCATGGAACCAGCGATATCAGTAATTATCAGCCATTTAATATGTACCCGGGGTTGTTTCAATATGAAAGCAGCATCCAATAAATTGGTAAGGATTTAGTGTATGATTTCATTACCTATTTTCTCTAAAATCTGGTGGGCAATATCCATGGCACGAAAGCCATCCTGTACATTAACCAGTGTATCTGTATTATTTACAACAGCATTACGAAATGCTTCAAGTTCCATTTTTATTGCGTTACCATTTTCAACCGCCGGGCTTGCAATTGCAATTGTTTTTTTGCCTGAATTTGTTTCAATATCAAAAGTAAAAACATCCTTATCGTCAGGCGCATTCAGCTTTATGATCTCAGCTTTTTTTTCGAGGAAATCAATTCCGATGTAGGAATCTTTTTGAAAGAGCCGCATTTTTCGCATCTTCTTCATCGATATCCTGCTACTCGTAAGATTAGCAACACAACGATTGTCAAACTCAATGCGAACGTTGGCAATATCTGGTGAATCACTCATTACAGCAACACCGTTTGCAGATATATTTTTTACATTACTTTTTACAAGACTTAAAATAATATCAATATCATGAATCATCAGGTCGAGTATAACGCTTACGTCTGTACCTCTTGGATTAAATTGCGCCAACCGGTGTACTTCAATAAACATCGGCTCCAGTTTATAATTTTTCAACGCTAAAAAAGCCGGGTTAAATCTTTCAACGTGACCTACCTGGAATTTTATGCTGGCTTCTTTTGCAAGTTTTACAAGTTCCTTTGCTTCTTCCATTGTGTTGGCGAGTGGCTTTTCAACAAATACATGCTTGCCACTTGTAATAGCTGCTTTGCACAATTCAAAATGAGCAGATGTTGGTGCAATTATGTCAACAGCCTGGCAGCTTTCCAGCAATTCTGTGATGGTTTCAAATCTTTTTAATTTATATTTCTCCTGTACTGAAATTGCATTTTCATCATTGGGATCATAAAAACCGGTCAGCTCAACACCCTCTATTTCGTTCCAGTTATTCAGATGAAATTTACCAAGATGACCAACCCCCAATATCCCTACTTTTAGCATAGCAATTATTCTTTATTCAAAGATAAGCTGCTAACTGTAAAGCAAATACATAATATATCAACAGGTGTGAATGAGGAAAAGCACATTAAGGAAATTCAGTTTTTAGCAACAGTTATTGTGACAATATCAATCAGCATAACCCAAGAAATTTGTGGTATAACAAAGCTGGCATTTATGCATCTGCATCTGTTGCCAGCTCGTCGTAGAAACCCATTTTTACAAATTTTTCAATACGTTGTGCACTCCGGTCTTTTGCAGGTATTGCTTTCAATTCACGAATAACTGGTTTTAAAAATTCTTTTAAAATTTTACCAGCTTCGTCATAATCCCAATGTGCCCCGCCGAGTGGCTCCGGAATTACAGCATCCACCAGGCCAAACTTAAGCATATCATTTCCTGTAAGTTTTAATTGTTCAGCAGCAGTTTCTTTTTTATCCCAGCTGCGCCACAAAATACTGCTGCAGCTTTCCGGTGAAATCACAGTGTACCATGTATTTTCCATCATATACACCCTGTCTCCCACTCCTATACCAAGTGCACCGCCGCTGGCACCTTCCCCAATAATTATGCAAATAACAGGAACCTGCAGGCGCATCATTTCAAAAATATTCCTGGCTATGGCTTCTCCCTGTCCCCGCTCTTCTGCTTCCAGGCCTGGGTAGGCGCCTGGCGTATCAATTAATGTGATGATAGGCTTATTGAATTTTTCTGCAAGTTTCATCAGCCTGAGTGCTTTTCGGTAGCCCTCCGGATTAGCCATTCCAAAGTTTCTAAGCTGCCGCATTTTTGTATTGATCCCTTTTTGCTGACCAATAATCATAACAGTTTCACCATCAAGATCCGCAAAACCGCCAATCATAGCCATATCGTCTTTAAAAGTTCTGTCACCATGTAATTCTACATAATTGGTGCACATTTTTTGAATGTACTTTAATGTGTAAGGCCTGTCCGGGTGGCGGCTAAGCTGTACCCTTTGCCAGGGCGTCATATTACTGGTAAGGTCTTTTTTAGTTTGATTTATCCGCTGCTCAACAGCATCTATGGCAGCACTCATATCCGTTTTACTTTTTTCTGCAGAGGCTTTCAACAATTCTACCTGGTCATATAAATCTTTAATTGGTTTTTCAAAGTCAAGAAATTGTCGGTTTTTTAATTCAGGCATAAAATATTTTTATTGGAATTAATTTCATTTGTAAAAAGGTAAAAGTAAAATTAACCTTTCAATTTTTTTATAAAAATTTTTGGTTAGAAAAATGAAAAACCTATCTTCGCACTCCCTAAAAAAATACTACTGGAATCAAGTTGATTTTAGTTGTATAAGCAGGGTTGAAGGGTTGGTAGTTCAGTTGGTTAGAATGCTGCCCTGTCACGGCAGAGGTCGCGGGTTCGAGTCCCGTCCAGCCCGCTCAAAATTTAGTAAAAACCCGCTCTTGTAGCGGGTTTTGCTTTTGCCGGCCTGATTTTTTATTGTCCAAAAAATTAATTTTATCCAAAGCTTTACTAGTCTTTATCTTACTTTATACAGCTTGATAACCTGGCATTTTAACGGGACAATTTTATCAATTTATAAATATAAGGACCTGCGGCAATTAGCTGCATATTGTTATTCTTCCGTTTGGAGAATGTTAGTGTCTCGTTGTTTTTTTTCGGGCTCAAAGCTTTTGTTTATCCGGACTTTGAAATACATTTTACATTCCATTACAACTCGTATTACAATTTCAATTTAATATTAGTTACCGTTTTAACCAGGTAGCCAATGCCTCCGTTGCCTGTCAGAGGTTACACAACTTCGTTGGCAATTCTATTTCGATGAATGAAGTTGACTGCAATAGCGGTATGAAATTCCATTTGAAATTCTGACAGTCAACCCTGAATTGCACATTACTAATGACACTGCTTGTGATATTGGCTAATCTCCTCCCTTGTGCATAATTTCCGCCCAACTTATTCCGCTAAACCTCTTAACAATCGTAAATTTGAGGTTCTGAATTAGAATTTTCATCACTATAAGGGCTAAGGATTTCAATGCAATTTTCACACTTACACGTACATACCCAGTTCTCATTGCTCGATGGCGCAGCGTCCATCAAAAATCTATATAAAAAAGCCATTGCCAATAATATGCCTGCGCTGGCCATCAGCGATCATGGTAATATGTTTGGCGCTTTTGAGTTTGTAAAAGAGGCTTACAACCACAAGAATGCAGATGGCACATTAAAGGTGAAGCCGATTGTTGGCTGTGAGTTTTACATCACTACAGACCGTACAAGAAAAAGCTTTAGCAAGGATGAAAAAGATCCCCGCCATCACCAGATTTTATTAGCAAAAAACGAGCAGGGTTATAAGAACCTGGTAAAGCTTACAAGCCTCGGGTATATTGAAGGTATGTACTCCAAGTACCCACGTATTGATAAGCAACTGATCCATAAATATCATGAAGGATTAATTGCTACTACTTGTTGCCTCGGTGCTTTAGTACCGCAAATGATCCTTAAAAAAGGAGAAGCCGAGGGCGAGAATGAATTTAAATGGTGGCTGAATATTTTCCAGGAAGATTATTACGTGGAGCTGCAGCGCCATGGCATTCCCGACCAGGAAAAGGTGAACAAAGTGTTGCTGAAGTTTGCCAAAAAATACAATGTAAAAGTGATCGCCAGTAACGACAGTCACTACGTGGATCAAAAAGATTCAAATGCTCACGATATTTTACTTTGCATAAATACAGGTGCTAAACAAAATGAAGATAAAGTATCGAATGCTTCAGATGAAGAGGTGATCGGAAAAAACAAACGTTTTGCATTTCCCAACGACCAGTTTTTTTTAAAGACCGGCGAGGAAATGAGCAAGGTGTTTGAAGATCTGCCGGAGGCGATTGACAACACCAACGAGATTGTTGGTAAAATAGACCTGCTTGACCTGAAGAGAGAAATACTGCTGCCGTTTTTTGAAGTGCCGCCAAACTTTAAATCGCAGGATGAATACCTGGAGCACCTTACCTGGACGGGCGCCAAAGAACGCTATAAAATTCTTACACCGGAAAGTGAAGAGCGCCTGCAGTTTGAGCTGGGCATCATCCGTAAAATGGGCTTTGCCGGTTACTTTTTAATTGTGGCCGACTTTATTAAAGCCGGCCGGGATATGGGCGTGTTCATCGGCCCGGGTCGTGGTTCTGCGGCGGGCAGTGCGGTGGCTTACTGCATCGGCATCACCAATATTGATCCCATTAAATACAACCTGCTGTTTGAGCGTTTTTTAAACCCTGAACGTAAGAGCATGCCGGATATTGATACGGATTTTGATGATGAAGGCCGCCAGAAAGTGCTGAACTATGTGGTGCAGAAATATGGCAAAAGCCAGGTGGCGCAGATCATAACTTATGGCACCATGGCTGCCAAAAGCAGCATCGCCGATGTGGCGAGGGTGATGGACTTGCCGATAGCGGAAAGTCGTGCCATCTCCAAGCTGGTGCCGGAGCGGCCGGGTATTAACCTGAAGCGTTTGTTGCATGCTCCCTTTACAACTAAAGAAGCCAAGAACGGGGAAAAATCTTTAGAAGAAAAAGAACAGCTGCAGGGCGAGGATATTGAAAACGTAAAAAAATTACGGGAGCTGTACGCAGGTACAGATCTTAACAGCAAAATATTGCAT
Source organism: Ferruginibacter sp. (assembly GCA_965247025.1). Classification (GTDB taxonomy): domain Bacteria; phylum Bacteroidota; class Bacteroidia; order Chitinophagales; family Chitinophagaceae; genus Ferruginibacter. The sequence continues at coordinate 1,631,575 of OZ252000.1, forward strand.
GAGGCAGAAGTGCTGGAAGGTTCTGTTAGAAACACGGGCATCCATGCTTCGGCCATCATCATTGCACCGAAGGATCTTACAGAGTTATTGCCGGTGGCCACCTCCAAAGAATCGGAGCTGTGGTTGACACAGATTGAAGGTGGTTCTATTGAAGAGGCTGGTGTAATTAAGATGGACTTCCTGGGGTTGAAAACGCTGAGTATTTTAAAAACTGCGTTGACGCTGATCAAACAAAATCATGGTGTACACATCGAGATAGATGAAATTCCGCTGGATGATGAACTGGCTTACAAACTTTACCAGCAGGGGGATACCAATGGTACGTTCCAGTTTGAAAGTCCGGGCATGCAGAAATACCTGCGTGAGTTAAAGCCGGATAAATTTGATGACCTTATTGCGATGAACGCCCTGTACCGCCCCGGTCCGATGGCGTACATCCCAGACTATGTGGATCGCAAGCACGGAAAGAAACAGGTGGAATATGACCTTCCGGATATGGAGGAACACCTGAAGGAAACCTACGGTATCACAGTGTACCAGGAGCAGGTGATGCTGCTGAGCCAGAAGCTGGCGGGCTTTAGTAAAGGTGACGCTGATATCCTGCGTAAGGCGATGGGTAAAAAGCAAAAAGCGGTGCTGGATAAAATGAAAGTACAGTTTGTTACTGGTGCTACCGCCAAGGGACACCTCAAAGACAAGCTTGAAAAAATATGGACCGATTGGGAGGCATTTGCACAGTACGCATTCAACAAATCTCACTCCACCTGCTATGCGTTTGTAGCGTACCAAACGGCCTACTTAAAAGCGCATTATCCCAGCGAATACATGGCGGCTGTATTGAACCATGCCGGCAGTATTGAGAAGATCACCTTCTTTATGGAAGAGTGCAAGCGCATGGGTTTAACTGTGCTTGGTCCGGATATCAATGAATCGCAAAATGGCTTTGCGGTGAACAAAAAAGGTGAGATCCGTTTTGGATTCAGCGGCTTAAAAGGTGTGGGCGAAAATGCCATTGAAAACATCATTGAAGAGCGAAACAAGAAAGGTCCGTACAGTTCTATTTTTGATTTGATCAAGAGAGTGAACCAGCGGGCCTGCAGCAAAAAATCATTGGAAAGTTTGATCTACTCCGGTGCGTTTGATTGCTTTAAAGAATACACCAGGGCACAATATTTTTACCAGGCTCCCGGCGATGTCGCTTCGCTGGATAAGATCATTAAATTCGGAAATGTTTTCCAGGCGCAAAGCAACAGCTCTGCCAATACATTGTTCGGCGACATGCAGATGCCGGACATTCAGCCACCCAAATTACTCCCCTGCGAACCATGGCCGCTGGCTACCCAACTGGATTATGAAAAGGATGTTACGGGTATGTACATGAGTGGTCACCCGCTGGATAATTTTAAGTTTGAAATGAAGTTTTACAATATCAGTCCGCTGGCAGATTATGTAGAATTTAAAAATGAAGTACAACTGCAACCCAACCCCGGCAGGAGTTTCAGGCTGGCGGGCCTGGTGGTGGATGCCCAGCACCGGCTCACCAAAACGGGCAAACAGTTTGGCATACTCACTTTAGAAGATTACAGTGGCAAGAGCGAATTTATGTTGTGGAGTGAGGACTATGCCAAGTACACCCATTACCTCGAAAAAGGCATGATTGTAATGGTTGAAGGTGGTTTTAAAACCCGTTATAACAGCGACCAGTACGAATTTAAGTTAGCCAAAATTCACCTGCTGGAAACAGTAAAACCAGCACTCACCAAACAGGTTTGTATAGAAGTTCCGCCGCAACGCATCGACGAACGGTTCATTCATTTTATGGAGAGCAATGTAAAATCCAACCCCGGCAAAACACAACTGAAATTCAGTATCGTTGATGTTCGCAACAATGTAAAAGTGGGCATGTACAATATTGAAAAAGGCTTCACCATGAACGATGATATGGCGGTGTTTTTACAGGAGAACCCGGATGTGGAGGTGAATGTGGTATCGGGGTAGGATGATGTGGGCTGTGGAGGGTGGAACTTTGGTGAGCTGTTATCCGGCTTTTCGCTGCAAGCCTTCACTGCACTTCGTTTCGTTACGGGCTTTCCGCTGCAATCCGGCAGCCATTGGGCGGGGAAGCATTGTTGGGCTTTTACCACAGTATCACAAAACGATTGAGTGGAGATTGTAAGTGGTAAGGAAAATTGCCGCACTGAGAGTTGTAAAAATGTTGCCTTAAAACGTTAGATAATCAACAAAAACTTATTTTTAATCGGCCTATAATTGCGGCCATTAACAAATTGAATGTCATTTATGAAGACACTCTACAGATTCTTATTGTTTTGCTTAGTTGCTTCATCCTGCACTTGGAATCCATACCCAAAAGAGAAATATGACTTTGAGAAGAGCTTCAGAGATTTGATCATCGTCTACAAAAAAGGAGATACTATAATTTTTAAGAGTTCGCAAAACACTGTTGACAGCTTTGTGATTTCAGCGATTGACTCAACTATCAATGACAAAAATGGATATTTCATTAATGCTCGAAATTCCAAATCCATTTCAATTTACTACAAACAAATTCCAGTTGACAAATGGCAACAGTTTTGGTATGAAGGTGGTGCAGACGAAGCCAACAAACGTTCAAGAGATGGACTTCTAATTAGTCGTCCCTCAAAAAGTCGATTTTACTTTTTGGGGAATAGAAATCCAGTAAGCATTTATAAGCAGTTTATAAATAAGTGACCAACATCTGATTGCCTCTGTACGCCAGAGGTTGATTCGTCGTTTAAAGTTCATGGCAGCAGCGGCTAAAATTATATTCATATTATCTCCCAATATTCCTTTCAAATAATTTCTACATAAACGGTAGTCGTGTTTCAGGTGTCCGATGACAGGTTCAATGGCTGCCCTTTTACTATGTTTGCTGCATTGTGTTTTGGTAATATTTTTATCAGGTTTGGGTACCAGGATAACTGCATCTTTGTATTGCTTTACTCCTTTGTATCCTCTGTCTACAAACACTTCTTTTGGCTGCCTGCCGTTGAGTCGTTCATATTGTTCCAATACATCCGGCAATGTTTTTGAATCGTGTAATGTTTGAGTAAAATTAATGGCTCCCATAATGATGCCTGTGTGCTGATCAATTAGAACAGAGGCTTTACTGCCAAACTCAAACTTCTTATGCTCCTTACCTTTTGAATAACATTTTACATCGGGTTCATGAAGGCTGTAAATTTTATCACTGTCACTCCGCTTTTGGGATAATACTCTTTGATACAGCTTTAGATCCGGCAAATATTTGCCAAGGCTTGTTAGTGGTAGCTTTCGGGCAATATCCCGTACCAGCCTTCCTGCTATGATTTGTATTTTTTTATTGGCTTTACGGGCCGCTTTGGCTCCGTTCTTGGTTCCTTTAAACCGTTGTAAATTACTTAAACGTTTAACTATCCTTGTGTAAGACTGGCGAAGATCTATTGCCTCTTTGTCTGCTATTGCCCAACACTTTTTAATAATTTTTTTGTATAGTTTATCATCTGTCGGGTAGGTGATATTTTTTTCCTGCACGGTCGTATCAACACTCACCACAATACCTGTATTGTTATCTTCAGGAGGCTCATTTACACGGATACTTTCCTGTAAAATTAACTCTACGCCAGGTTCGCCTATGCGTTGACGGAAAGCAACCAGTTCGGTTGGTACACAAGGGATATTGGCCTGAAAATGCTGCTCACCACTAAAGTACTGGAAATAGATATTTTCAGACCATTGCTCCACCAGGTTTTCATCGCTGATGTTGCGGACATATTTCAATATCAGCAACGATACCATCAGGCGAATCGGTTTTGCCGGCTTACCCATTTTTTCACTGTAATGCTTTTTAAAAGCATCTTCAAAAAATGACCAATTGATTTTATTGGCCAATTGATACAAAGGATGCTTTTGATCAAGCTGATCTGCAAGACCATGAAACAATCCTAACTGAGGAGTATGTTTGGGGGTAGAAAGCATTCATAAATTTGCAAGCTTTTTTACCATTTTGCAAATATCTGGTTACTATTATTCAGCCTGGAATCTCTCAAATCAAATAACAATCAACTTTTCTCACTTTTTGAGGGTCGACTAATTAGTATCGTAAAATTTCCAGACACTGAAACGACTGAATACTATTTCAATTTCAAAGAATTTCGATGTTCAAAATATGAAAATCCTAAACTAATTAAAGACACCATTGAAATTAATAACTTAAAAATTTCGAATTACTATGAGATTAAGAATTGTGCCGTTAATTCGGAAAATGAAAATAGTATCAAAGTGTGTTATTCGACAATTAACAAAGGACTCGTTGCGTTTAAAACATATAATAACATTCTTTGGACAAGACAGCATTAAACAGCCCCCAACATGTAAGGCTTCCTTCCGCTCCGAGTTCCCCACTATAAATTTTTTAGGTTTCCAAGCTACTGCCCTTAGGCGACCGGCTATAGGAAGATGGAGCATAAAAGAAAACAACAAAAGCTAACTACTCCGGGAAAAGCTTATTTTTATTCTGCTTCTTGTGGAGGCAAGTAATTGATTAGAATTTTATAAATACCTGAATGACTCATACATCTTGCAAAACAATTTTGATATTATTCATTTTATTTTTGGAGTGTCTTGTGATCATTCTAGAAAGTCGTGGGAAACAATTTATTCCGAGCAGGAAAAAATATTCAATAACAATCGAAAAACCTTTGAAGCATCTGCATCAGTTTTGAACGCTGTAAACAATGTTGACACTACACTATCAATTAAGAATAATTATCTGCAACTCGCTGACACTTTAATTGAAAGCCTTAAAAATATCGGGATTGCAAAGGTTGCCATTCGAAGCAATTCTTGCTCAGCAAAAAGTATAAGTTTTTTACCTGTTTCGCCGCAGTGGTCGTCTGACAGGTTTTATATACTGGAAGTAAGATTTGACATGTGCGATGATCGAAATAGAAAAGGCTACCATTGGCAACTGGAAGGATCAGAACACAAACACTCTTTCGGTCAGGGTGATGGCTGGCTTATATATTCCGATTCTGATTTTCTTTAGTAGTATAATAAAAAAACTCTAGCTTCCTTCCGCTCTGAGTAGCCTAGCCACAAAGTTTAGGGTTCTCAGTCGGGTCTGCCCTTAGGCGACCCGCCGCTATTGCAGCAACTTGCATTGAATTGAAACATTAAGCCAGCCTGCCACATAAAATATTTATCTTCATTACTTGACGAGAGTTGTTACAACTGATAATTTAAAAATGTCCCTCTGTAAATGATGGATTATAAACAACAACCTGTTTTTTTATATCACAAGATCATTGGTCATAGCTACAAAATGAGAAAATAACCAGCCATTGATCAGCTTAAATCAATAAGCAGTAGCATTCCGCAACAGACAGTTGAAATTTACCCTGGTAAATGATTGTGCAGGCTTCACCGCTTGGGCCAAAGTCCTGTTCATTAGCTGATACGCTACAAGCTGCATTACCATCACCTCAAAAGATTCGAAAGATTCGATTTTGTGCGTTACAACCAACTATCAATTTGTAGCGCATAAACCAACCATTTTAAAATATGCAAATCACAATTGACTTTTGATTGGTATCTGCTCAATAATAAATTTGTACCCCCTGCCATGTATGTTAATAAATTTAATGGCCTTATCGTCGCTTAATTTCTTTCGTAATTTACTCACCAGTACATCCACATTTCTACTAATCACAACTATACCTTCATCTTCCCATATTTCTTTCATCAGTTTTTCTCTTGCTACGATTTGATTGATATTTTCTGCAAATATTTTTAGTGCTTTTGTTTCTTTTTCCGAAAGCGGAATAGTTGTATGTTCCCTTTTAAGAACGTTATTATCTGAATAAAACTGAAAGCTTCCTAATTCGATATAAACATTAGTGCCGGAGATTGATTCTTGCTCTTCATTCTTTCCTTTCTCTTCTTTTTTCCGAAAGGTATTGTTCACATAAAAGCCAACAGCACTCAACGGAATCAACAGCAACAACCAAAAGAAATTAAACTGATCTTTCTTCAGCAAATCAATTTCAATAACATAACAACCAACCTCCAGCTTACGCCCCCTGCAAGGTGTCAGATTGCCTGAATGGCTGTTTATCTCGAATGCAAACACAGTTTCATTTTGCGTACAATTCCTCAAATTCACTATATAATCTTTTGCCAGCGCATTTTTTTGAAAGGTCCGTTGAACTAAATTAATGAGTGAGTCTGATATAAAACCAAAGTTATTTTGAAAGGATATCTGGTAGGTGTGGTCATTTATTTTCTTAACCGGGAGCACCCTGGAGGACGAATCTTTAGCTGAAAGCAAGAGCTGATGTCCTATATCACGCAGTACCACTTCCAGGTGATTTTGCGGAATGTCATTTTTTTTATTGCTAAATGCAACAGCAGCAATCAAAACGGAAATTACCATAATGAATGATCCGACCAGCGTAAATGACTTCATGTATGCAAAATACTCTATACACGGCAGTTTTCGGTGGTTTTTACAAACGTTTTACATGTCTTTTACAACTTTTTACAACTAAAAAACTTCCCGGTAGTTGATGCCCGATATCTTTATTGTATTGTTTCACCCAATCAATTACCATCAATGGATTGCTTCTATAAACTTACTTTTTTACGGAACATCCAGATTATTCCGGGGCTCCTTTTTCTATTTGTTTCCTGTAACCAGGCTTCACAATTTCCACAGGCATCCCATCTTGCGGATAATCAGCAAAAACAAAAAAGTGAAATGGCTGCAGGTGTAAAAATCGTTTTTAAATCTACTGACGGTGGTAAAATCTGGCAGGACATCAGTAAAGGGCTGCCAGAAAATTTACCGAAAGATAGTATCCGGGGAAATAGCTTCTTTGCAAACGATAAGGGGCTGTTTTTTAAGGTTGGAAGCGGACTCTATCACAGTAGACCAAATGCCACAGGTCCTTTTTGGACCAAAGCGCTTTTGCCTGGCGAATATAGCAGCATTGCCCCCGGTAAGTCTGGGATAGTTGCGTATAATTCCTGGACTATAAATGTAAAAAAAACAGACGGTACGAGTATATGGTCGCCGGTATTCGACACTTTTCAGATACCGGTAGTACGGAGCGCTTTTGAAACTGCCGGAGGTGCAATTTTCATCGGCACCCAAAAAGGCTTTTTTAAAACTGATGATAATGGCGTAACCTGGAAATATGTGTATGCCGGAAGCCTGGTAGGGCATATGGCAGAGTTGGATGGCGTACTGCTGGCAACCAATTGGAGAAGGATGATAAGATCGACTGATAATGGCGAAAACTGGACGCCGGTGACCAGTGATACCAGTGTGGTTTGGGATGTAAAACAGATCCAAGGTGGATTCGCTGCTATGACTTCCACTTCGGCGTCAAATCCCAGGGGGATAAGGACATCATACGACGGCGGTAAAACCTGGCAGCCCAATAATGCCGGTAACAAAGTTGTTATTGATTCAATATGGCGTACCTGGAATGATCGCCCAAATACAAAAGCCTTCGGGACTTCAATTTTCCAGCTTGGTGAAAATTTAGTTTGTACTCATCGTGACGGCATTTTCAGCTCATCAGACAAAGGAAAGACATGGAAATTATTTCTTCCTGCAGTAAAAGATAAGGTCTTCAGTTTATTCGTTTCAGGCAACGTGATCTATGCCATACCCGGCAAGGGTGGTTGTTGAAAAATTTAAAGCTAACTTTCAACCGCTGTCAGCAAATGTTTTCTGCCACGGACCATGGCGGGCAATCGTTTTACATATCTTTTACATCTTTTTACTATAAAAAAGCTTCAGCAAAGTTGACGCCTGATATCTTTACTTTATTGTTTCACCCAATCAATTACAGTCATGAATAGCATCTATAACCTTGCGCTTTTACTCCTTTTTCAATGCTTCCCTTCCTGTGATGAGGCGGTAAAATTAATATTCCCGGCACTTTCCGAAAACTTCTGAATTACTTCCGGAATTTTCTGAACATTTTCCAGAACCGCCTGAACTCTTTTCAGGATGTTCTAAACTCTTTTAAGAGCCTTCTAAATTCTTTCAGGAATCTCCTAATTTCTCAGCGTACCATTCTAATTTGTTAGAAGAGCCTCCTGAAATATTTGCAGAACCTTCTCCGGTTACTGCGGAGCATTCCCCGGTAAGCCTGTGGATCGTGCAACTATTTTAGAAGGGTCTGCAAAGGTTTCAGAAGCATACCGGGAAACCCCGGAATATTCCGGCAACGCTCCTAAAGAGCCGCTAATGCTCACAAGACTCGGGAAGGAGTGAAGAAGCCTCTGCTAACATTTCAGGATGCTCTGCTAAAAGCGGAGCAGCGGCTTAAATGGTCCGGGAATGGCCAGCGGTCATTTTAAATGCGGGCAATTGAAACAGCGTTCTTATTCAATAAAATTTCCTCCTAACCGATCCTTTCTTTCCGCCTGGAATCATCCTCCTCAAAATCTCAGCGTTCCCAAATCTTACCCTCTGTCCACCCGCCGTTATACTTCAATCTGCTGCAGTAACCTGTAAACCCCAAACCGAAAACTGTAAACCGTAAACTGCATTTATCAACACTGACAATTCGATTGTGTATATGTCATAACAACACATTCAAAAGTTTGGATGTAAATTTGACTCCTACAATTAATTGTTTCAACATTAAATACATTTTATGGCACACGAATTCACAGATGCAAACTTTAAAAGTGAAGTTTTAGATTCAGAAAAATTATCAGTTATAGATTTTTGGGCAGAATGGTGCGGTCCTTGCCGTGCAATAGGTCCGGTAATTGAAGAATTATCAAAAGAATATGATGGCAAAGTAAATATTGGTAAAGTAAACGTGGATCATAATCCGCAGATCTCTTCCAATTATGGTATCACTAGCATTCCTGCTATTTTGTTTGTAAAAGGCGGCGAAGTGGTAGATAAATTAGTAGGTGCTCAGCCAAAAGCAAACTTTGTTAAAAAGATCGAAGCTTTAAAGTAATCAGCTCAAATTGATATAATTATAATGCCTGGTGTAAAAGCCGGGCATTTATTTTTTGGCCTGAACATTGAAAATTGAACATTGATTATTGAGCATTTGAACACCAGGTAACTTCAAGCATTCAGTACTAACTACTCCACCCAAACCTGCTTCTTTATCACCGCTCCTTCCACCGCCTCGGGCAAAAACTTTCTTTCTTTAACGAGGTAGCCGTTGCCTTTTTCGCAAATATGCACTTTCAGATTTTCCATGCTGTAGGGGTTGCCGTCTGGTATGTCGGCAATGTTGGAGAAGCCAATATCATGGCCATCTATGATGATTACACAGCCGCTGCCGATGGCTTCCAGCTTGTTGCCTTCTGTAATCAGCATACCAGTATCTTCACCCAGCCCAATACCAATGCAGGAGGGATTTGTGGCAACAGCTTGCGCCAGTCTGCCAAAACGTCCCCGCTTTTCAAAATGACTGTCTATGATCACATCATCAATAAAACCAAGTCCTGTCGTGATTTTTACTTCACCTTTTAAATGAGCCTTTGCCGCATTACCTTCATAAATCATGGTATTACTCATGGCCATGGCACCAGCACTGGTTCCGGCCAGCGTAAAAGCCGGCTCATTGTTATAGCGTTCTAAAATAATGTTTAAGAAATTGGTGCCTCCAAAAATAGTAGACAACCGTAGCTGGTTGCCACCGCTGAACATCACCGTATCAGCAGTTTTAATGCGTGCAATATATTCAGGATTAGATGCGTCGGCCCTGTTGCGTATGTGCATCACATTAATATTAACGCAACCAATTTTACCAAAGGCATTAATGTAGTTTTCTCCCACTTCAAAAGGAATCATTGAAGCCGTTGTAATCACTTCTATGGCAGCTGTGGGGCCGCCGCTTTCCAGCACAATCCGGTTCAAAATCCCCAACTCAAAAAAATTAAGGTTGTTGCGGTGAACTTCTCCTTTTTCAATATTGGTTCCCTTGTCTTCGGCACCGCCTATCGCAATTAATTTTCCTTTAGGATGCTGCATTCAGTGAGTTTTGGTGATTAACGCAAAAATAAGGGAATTCGTGTTTTATAAAATTTGTGGGTGCATTTCAAGTTGTTGCCCGGCAATCCTTTTGTAAAGTGTTTACAACCTGGTTAATCAATTTTATTCTGCTTTGCCATTGAACACTATTCAACCATTTTTTAGATATCTTTATTTTCTAACGATATCTCAGCCATGCAAAAAATCCTTTCTGTCCTCCTTGTTTTGTTGTGGCTGCCATGCCTTTGCCAAACAAAAATCTCTGTCGTAACACAACATAACAATATTAACCGCACCGGGTGGAATGATAAAGAAACAATACTTACGCCGGCAAATGTTGGCACTGCATCCTTTGGCCTGCTTGGTAGTTTGGCGGTGGATGATCAGTTGTATGCACAGCCATTGGTAGTGAGGCAACTGGTGATTGGCAATTTTTCTGGCAGTGTAGTTTTTGTTGCTACAGTAAATAATTCTGTGTATGCTTTTAATGCTGATGATGTTAGTTACGGGGCACCGTTATGGCAGGTAAATCTTAATCCTGCAGGGCAAAGGGCACCTGATATTTTTGACTTGCAGGATGCTGTGAACGGGAAACCATGCGGTGGCAATTACCGTGATTTTAGTGGCAAGATGGGTATTGTTGGAACACCCCCTATTGATACTAACTCGAATACATTGTATGTAGTTACAAAAACAATTGATGCCGCCGGAAACTTTTATCATTATCTCAATGCATTGGATATTTTAACCGGCCAGCCAAAAGCAGGAAGTCCCAAGAAAATTGTTGCATCTGTAATTGGAACTGGTGATGGGAGTATTAATGGTGTGCTGAATTATGATGCAAAATATTCCAATCAAAGGCCTGCATTATTGCTGTATAATAATATTGTTTACGTTGCCTCAGCATCGCATTGCGACTGGGGGCCTTACCATGGGTGGGTGCTGGGGTATAATGCTGCTACACTCAGTTTGCAATACACTTACAACACAACGCCTAACGGCTGGGCAGGTGGTATTTGGATGGCTGGCCAGGGAATATCTGTTGGTGAAGATGGCAACTTATATGCAGCAACAGGCAATGGTACCACCAGTGCAGACAATACAAACATGATTGATGGAAGAAGCGAAAGTCTGATAAAATTATCGCCGCAGTTACAGTTGCTTGACTGGTTTACCCCCGCCAATTATGATTACCTGGATCAGCTTGATCTTGACTATGGTTGTGATGGTGCATTGATTATTCCAAACAGTTCGCTTACCATTTCTGGTTCTAAAGAAGGCATTTCTTATGTGGTTGATTACAACAATATGGGCAGGCTTACGGATGGAAATGCACAGGTGCTGGACACGCTGGAATTTAATCCTGTAAGAACTGGTTATGTGCATGTACACGGTTCACCTGTGTATGCAAAATTGAGTACAAATGAATATGTGTACGCATGGGCCGAAACTTTTAAGCTTAGGCAATTCACATTAGACAGGAACAGCAACACATTCAATAATAATTTTAAACAGGGTAACAGAAATTTAGACAATGGTATGCCGGGTGCAATGCTCTCGATTTCTTCTAATGACAGCGATGCAGCATCAGGAATTGTGTGGGCATGTTTTCCATTTAGTGGCAATGCTAATAACCAGGTAAGGCCTGGCAGCATTGCAGCTTACAGGGCAGCAAATGTAGCTGCAGGCGAGCTATGGAACAGCGATATGAACCCAACAGATGCTCTGGGAAAGTTTGCAAAGTTTAATTCGCCAACTATAGCCAATGGAAAAGTGTATGCACCTACTTTTTCAAATGCCTTAAAAGTGTATGGTTTAAAATGTGACAGCGCACTTACAACAGTTACTTCTGCAAACGGCAATGGTTTAAAAGGAGAATATTTCACTAACTCTCCTGCTGCTGCTGGCTTTGACGGCACTCCCGTTGTAACCAGGTTAGATGAACAAATAAATTTTAACTGGGGAAATGGAAGTCCGGATGCAGCTGTGAGCAATGATATATTTAAAGCAAGATGGACAGGAAAAATAAAACCACTTACAGATGACACTTACACATTTTATACCACAGCAAGCGATGGTGTAAGATTGTACATTAATAACCAGTTGCTTAATTGATAGCTGGACTGATAAAATAACCACAACAAACACAGCACAAATTGCTTTACAAAAAAATACTGATTACGATATCAGGATTGAATATTACAGCAACAGTTTTGCTGCAGGCTGTATATTACAATGGAGTGCTACAGGCATTTGCAAACAAAATATTCCTTACACACAATTGTTTGCTGCAACGGCTGTGTGCAGCAGCGATGGCACTGGCTTAAATGCGGCATATTTTAGTAACGCTGCTCCGCAGGATAATTTTCCTGCGACAGCTACATCCACACTTATAGTACCTGCTGTTAATTTTGACTGGGGCGGCGGCAGTCCGGCCAACATCAGCAACGATAATTTTAAGGCCAGGTTCACAGGCTTTGTACAAACCTTAGATGCAGGTGCATATACTTTTTTTGTAACTGCTGATGATGGCGTAAGATTGTGGGTGGATGGCCAATTGTTGATAGATGAATGGATTGACCAGGGTGCTACAGAATATAGTGCCACTTTAAATTTACTGGCTTGTAAAAAGTATGCGATTAAAATTGAGTATTATGAAAACGGCGGCGATGCTGTTTGCAAATTAGAATGGAGCGGCCCGGTTATAGCAAGAAGCATCCTTCCAACTGCTCAATTATTTTCCCAGCCTGATAATACAATTTCAAAAGAGTTTGTCGTATTCCCCAATCCTGCAAAAAACAATATCAATGTGTTTTTTAAAGCAGGTTTTAGTGCTGGACAAACTATTTTATTATACAATGTTCTTGGGCAAAAAATATTACAAACAGATATAACAGTTAGCAATACAGGAAACACAATCACCATTCCTGTTCAACAATTGGCAGCGGGCTGGTATGTTCTCACATTTTATACAGGAGCAAAAAAAATTACTAAGAAAATACTTATTACGAGGTAGAATTATTTGACAATACAATGCTGTTTTTGCCAGTTTATTTAATGTGAAAAGAGATTTGGAGTTAAGCAATATCATTTGGGCAAATTTTGATAGAAATGCGTTATTGCCTATTGCGCTGCTTCACTGCTTCGTATAATATAATCCCATTTGCCACCGATACATTCAGCGATTCAAAACCGCCGGGCATTGGTATCTGGAACTGTTCGTCGCATATCTTCATTAATGCCGGATAAACGCCATGCTCCTCTCCTCCCAACACAATGGCGCAGGGTTTTGTTAAGTCCAGCTCGTACAATTTTTTGGTCGCCGTCATTTCGCTTGCCATTACTTTTATACCATTCAAATGCAATTCATCAACCGCCTTCATAAGGCTGTTAACCCTGCACACAGCAAGTTGTTCCAAGGCGCCTGCGGAGGTTAAAATAGCGTCTTCATTTAACGCACCCACGCCTTTGTCAGGAATGATAAGTGCATGCACACCAAAGCTGAAAGCACTCCGGGCAATGGCTCCAATATTTCTGATATCTGTTATGCTGTCCAGTATTACAAACAAAGGCACTTCACCTTTTTCAACTACAAAAGAAATAACATCCTGCAGCTGTTGGTATTGAATTTTGCTGATCACCCCAACGCAACCTTCATGATTGAATACATTGAGGCTGTTCAGCTTTTCAACAGGTACTTTATTGATAGGAACAAGGTTAGTTTCTGCCAGTGTTTTGATGGTGTTGATTACATCTCCATGCACAGTTGATTGCAGGTAAATTCTTTCAAGTTGTTTACCGGATTGCATTGCTTCAATTACCGCCTGCCTGCCTACTACCAGCGTACTTTTCTTGGGTCTGTGTTGTTGCTGCCTGAAATTTTTCATACACTAATTTAAACTATTAAAATTTTGCCTCAAGGCCAAAATAAAAGACCATAAGCTTACAACTTATGGTCTTCAATGGTATCTTAAACAAGAAATGTGAATGAGTTATTTTATAAGCCGAAAGCTTTTTTTACTTTACCAACGTAATCTAATTTTTCCCAGGTAAACAGCTCAACTTTTACTTTCTTGATCTTACCGGATGGTCCTGTAAATTCTTTGTACACTACTTCATTTTTACGGCCCATGTGTCCGTAAGCTGCAGTTTCGCTGTACATTGGTGTACGTAACTTCAAGCGCTGCTCAATAAAATAAGGACGCAGGTCAAATACGCTTTCAACAATTTTACCAATCTCACCGTCCGTCATTTTAACTTTGGCAGTACCATAGGTATTTACGTTTATTGAAGTTGGCTGAGCAACACCAATAGCGTAAGAAACCTGTACAAGTATTTCATCAGCAACACCAGCTGCTACAAGATTTTTTGCAATATGCCTTGTTGCATAAGCAGCGCTCCGGTCAACCTTGCTTGGATCTTTACCACTGAATGCACCACCACCATGAGCTCCCTTGCCACCGTAGGTATCTACAATAATTTTACGGCCTGTTAATCCTGTATCACCGTGGGGGCCGCCAATAACAAATTTGCCGGTTGGGTTAATGTGGTACTTAATATCGTTGTTAAAAAGCTTGGCATATTTCTTATACTTCGATTTTACTCTTGGTATCAAAATAGAAATAATATCGCTCTTAATTTTTTCAAGCATTTTTGGTTCTGTATCAAAATCATCATGCTGTGTTGATACAACAATGGCATCTATACGTACCGGTTTGTTGTTATCATCATACTCAAGCGTTACCTGGCTTTTTGCATCAGGACGCAAATATTTTATTGCTTTATTTTCTCTTCTAAGAGCCGCCAGTTCAATCAATATTTTGTGGGCAAGGTCTAATGCCAGCGGCATGTAATCGTCAGTTTCATTGGTGGCATACCCAAACATCATTCCCTGGTCACCAGCACCCTGTTCTTCTTTTTTTACCTTATCAACCCCCTGGTTTATATCTGCACTTTGTTCATGAATAGCAGAAAGAATACCGCATGAATTTGCTTCAAACATGTATTCACTTTTGGTATAACCAATCTTACGTATAACGCCTCTTGCAATCTCCTGTACATCAAGGTAAGCTTTACTCTTTACCTCACCTGCAAGCATTACCTGGCCCGTTGTAACCAATGTTTCACAGGCAACTTTACTATTGGCATCAAAAGCTAAAAAGTTATCAATCAGTGCGTCGCTGATCTGGTCAGCTACTTTGTCGGGATGTCCTTCGCTTACGGACTCAGAAGTAAATAAATAAGGCATGTAGTCTTGTTTTTTGAGGTGCAAAGATATGTTTACAACATAAATAAAAAAAAATCAAATACAGTTACTTGAAGCAGCCGCATTAACCGCAGATAACCTAAATTTTGGAATAAACAACCCGTAGCCGGAGTTTATAATTTGTATTGTTACCATTACCAACTTTTACCCTTCCAAATGCAAGTCTGTTATTGTACAGCAAGCTTTCGGGAGCATAATTTATAACGTAAGGGGCTGACAACCTGAAGGTGAAATTGGTAGTTTTATTTGTTACTGTATTCTGAAGGTATCTTGAAATATTAAAATCATAATAGTTTATAACTTTACCGCTTACATCTGTTCTTGTTTTTAAAAATCCTCCATAATACGAAAAATTTATCCCGCCTGTTGGAAAAAGAGTAAGATCATTATTGTTAGGGTAATAAATAGATGAGGGGTTTAGATCGTATGGCAACGGTTTAAAGGTATTGCCAATGGATGAGTCAACCAGGTCCAGGTATAAGTACGATGGTGGCGTTAATGCATTGTCAAGCGCAATGTTGCCGGGAGTTGTAGAAGGGATCTGTTCTATTACCAGCTCAGCCCGGTGAATTATCCTGTTAGATAAATTACTTATAGCAGGGATTCGAAGCGTTGCAAAGGATCCAGGAGATGTTTGCAGGTAAAGTGCATCATTCTGTGGATTTTTAATTTCTGCATTAGAAGAATCCCGCCGCAGGTAAGCACCATGAGCTCCCCCGGTAATAGAAGTTGTACTCCCATTTAAAAAACTAAAGGAAGTGTAGGATGTATCTAAAATGTTATTTTTTCTCTTCCTGTAATGTATTTCCAACCTTGTGGCGGCATCAGTAAAATTTACAGCAAATAATCCATTTTGACCGGGTGTTTCATCAGATTTAATAGCGAAGCCACGGAAGAATGATTTAAAGATTGAATCACTTCTGTAAATGTTATTACCAGAACCTGTAGCAGAACTGTCAAGATTAGCGATAAGATCGCTCAGGAATTGATCATCAAGTTTTATCCTGATTTGACTTGTTATACTGTCTCTCACACTTCCTAAAAAATGAACGGTATCCCTCAGGCTTGGAACAAAAATGGGTGTTGAAGGACTGATTGCAGTTAGATTCCCATTGGGCTGAAAATTTAAATACCTGGCTGTATCATAAAAATTCGTTGTGGTGTTATCTATTTTGTAAACCCTCAAATTATGTGGAATGGTAGTATCCCCATAAAAGGCCTTAAATGACAAACACAATACAGCAGAATCAAAGCCTGAAGTACCTGGGGTACCATGTAAAACGGCAACTACTGTATCTCCCGCTGCGCCAAAGTAAAACGGGAAAAAGCCGGGTTTCAATTCCAGAAAAGCATCGGCCCGGGTAGTACCAAAATAGGGATCATTAGTAATAGCACCTATAACATGATCGCTGGTAACAGAGAGTTTAGTGCTGTCGTAAAAAATCCCCTGTGTTCCAAATACTTCCAGGGTATCTGCAAAAGTGGTAACGTTATCTACGGCAGGTATCAAATCTGCACCTAAACTTGTTGAATCAATTTTTGTACAACCGGATGTTATAATCAATAAAAAAACAGAAGAATAAATCGAAAAATTAAAAAGAAATCTACGCACAATAACAGTTTATGAGTTTTGAATGGCAGGTGGTTAGTTACTTGGCAAGATCGCTATATAATTGTAAATAGTCTGTTAAATCACTTTCAGCGTTGTATGGTAAAGACTTCTTTCCTTTTATTTTACTGAACTCTTCGAGCAAGCTTTTATCTACTTTTTCTGCTCCGAAAGTGACCGCATCAGCATAGGCCGCACCCCCTCTGAACATCGCAACATTATTGATATCTTTAAAAAAATCAAGCTCTTTTTTTGTTACGTTGTCGTTTATTGTAATCAGTTTTAAAAAATCTGCGCCAAGCTTTTCTTTAAATGTAGTTTGACCAATAGTATATATGACTTTGCAATTACTAAAAACCGGTTCTTTTTTATACGCAGTTTTAATAAACATTGGTATCAAACCTGTCATCCAGCCGCTGCAATGAATAATGTCCGGCGGCCATCCAAATTTCTTAACTGTTTCCAGTGCTCCTTTACAAAACAGGGCTGTACGTAATCCATTATCGGCATACCACTTTTCGTTTTCATCATTAAACACCGTTTTGCGTTTAAAGAAATCCTCATTATCTAAGAAGTAAACCTGCAACCTTGCATTTGGCAAGGAAGCAACCTTAATCATCAGCGGATAATCATCGCCACCAATAGATACATTAATCCCCGAAAGCCGGACAACCTCATGTAACCTGTGTCTGCGTTCATTAATAACACCAAAGCGGGGCATAATGCACCGTACTTCCATACCGGAATCATTTGACTTTACTGCCAGTTTGTTGATTATATCAGCAAACTCCGTAAGCTCCACATATGGGGACATTTCGTTAGCAATAAATAAAATTCTTTTTTTTGTAGACATTTTTATTTGATTAAATACTCAGATAGGATTTTCTTTGGGTGTGCAAAAGTACAATAATTTTCTGTAAATCAACATACTCCTGCATTTCAAAAACTAACAGCCAGGCAAATGACTATTCTAAAAACAGCTTCTGATGCAGCAATACATATTCAAAAGCTAAAAGATGAAGGATTTGCAATACAATTTGTACCCACAATGGGTGCGCTGCACCAGGGGCATATTTCATTGTTACAGAAAGCACAGTCTCCAACTTCAAAGGTAATTGCCAGTATTTTTGTGAATCCCACACAGTTCAATAGTGCTTATGATTTTGAAAAATATCCGCAAACAATTGAAAAAGATGTTTACCAGCTTGAAAAAAACGGAACCGCTATTCTATTCTTACCAACGGTAACTGAAATGTATCCCGATGGAACGGAGAGAAAAAAAAACTATACCCTGGGTTACCTGGAGACAATTTTAGAAGGAACTTTCCGGCCGGGGCATTTCCAGGGCGTATGCCAGGTGGTTGAAAAACTTCTTAGCATTGTAAAGCCGGATACATTAATTATTGGGCAGAAGGATTACCAGCAATGCATGGTATTAAAGATGATGGTGCAAAATTTAAACTTGCCTGTTCATATAGAAATTGGCGAAACACTCAGAGAAGCAGACGGTTTGGCAATGAGCAGCCGTAACATGCGCCTGGCCCCTGAAGAAAGAAAAAAAGCTCCTGCTATTTATCAGACGCTGCTCTCAATGAAAGCCCAAATGGAGCCCGGTGACATTGGCCAAATAAAATCATCTGGATTTAATAAACTAATAAATGAAGGTTTTAAACCGGATTATACTGAAATTGCAGACGCTGCCACTCTCTTACCTGTTACTAACTGGGATGGTAAACGCAAACTTGTAATTTTGGCTGCAGCATATTTAAAAGAAGTAAGGCTGATTGACAATCTGCTCTTGTAAATTACCTGATCAATAAAATAATGAAACCAAAAATAGGCAGGCTGTATTGACAGGGCAGTAATTAACCGGCAAGAGGAGACATATGAAAAAGAAAATACTTACTGTACTGCAATACCTCTTTTTTTTAGGTCTTGGCGTTTTTTTGGTTTGGTGGAGCGTTAACAAAATGAGTGAGAAGGATCTGGCTGATTGTAAGGCCGCCTTAAGTTCCGCACACTACATTCTTTTTGTTCCTGTTTTTTTTATCCTGGCGGCAAGCCATATAAGCCGTGCAATTAGATGGAAGATTTTGATGAAGCCAATGGGCTACAATCCAAGCCTTGCCAATACTTTTTTTGCAGTTATGATTGGATATCTTGCAAACCTGGCTGTACCAAGACTGGGTGAAGTACTTAAATGCACCGTATTAGGCAAATATGAAAAGGTACCGGCAGATAAACTGGTTGGAACAATACTTATTGAACGGGCTGTTGATGTAGTATGTCTGCTGCTTATTTTTCTTATTGCAATAATTTCACAGGCTGGTATTATAAAGGATTATGCTTCAAAAACAATCCGGCAAAATTTTCTTTCCGGTGGCCCAAAAATGTTACTTATAAAATTGATAATACTGGTTGTCATCTGTATTACACTCTACTTTATTGGCTTATGGTTACTCAAAAAATTCAGTAAGAGTAAAATCATCCTGAAATTACAAAGTATTGTTATTGGAATAAGAACGGGCATCGCAAGTATTAAAAATTTACAAAACAAAACAGCATTCATATTCCACAGTTTGTTCATTTGGTTTTGCTATCTTTCAGGCACTTACCTCGGCTTTTTTGCTACAACTGCCACGGCAGGATTGCCATTCGCTGCAACGTTTCCCGTTCTTGCATTTGCCAGCATCGGTATGATTATTACGCCTGGCGGTATTGGCACTTACCCCCGTTTTATAATGGAAGTGATGGTATTATATGAGGTTGACAAAGGCATCGGTTATGCAAATGGAACGCTCCAATGGGTGGCCCAATTTTTAATAATTTTAGTTGTAGGGTTTACCTGCTTACTTATACTTCCTTACTATAATAAAAAGAGGAAATTACTTATTGATCCACTGTGATTTACAATTACCTGCAATAAAATACCATTACTATTTTGTACCACTTCACCTAACTTTTAGGGATATACCAAATACCATATTCAAAATTTAATATTGGTTTGTGGTTAAAATTATTATTTTTAAAAAAAGGCGTCTGCAGCCACACCAAAATTTAATTTAAAATTACCAGGACAGAGCATCGCAGATCTATCTAAAGAATAGTATGAACAGTGGTAAAAATCAACAAACAATTATAAGAGATATTAGCTGGCTTTCATTTAACAGCCGTGTACTACAGGAGGCTGCGGATGATACGGTTCCATTAAGAGAAAGAATTCGTTTCCTGGGTATTTTTTCGAATAATCTTGATGAATTTTTCCGTGTTAGAGTTGCTACACTAAAGCGTATGATTGAAGTTGGCAGCAAAGGAAAAATGCACATAGAAGTATCTCCGGGTATGATACTGGAAGAAATACAGGACAGTGTAATTGAACAACAAAAAGAATTCGACAGGATATGGAATGAAATTTTACGTGAGTTAAAAAAGCAGAAAATCTTTCTCCTGAATGAAACTCAGTTAAACAGAAATCAGCAGAACTTTATTCTTAACTATTTTAATGAGGAAATACGCAGCAACATTGTTCCGCTGATGATTGAGAGTATCCAGGCATTTCCAACCCTGAATGATAAGTCAATTTACCTTGCCTGCCGGTTAAGCAAAAAAGATAAAAGTATTCCGCAACGTTTTGCACTGGTATCTGTACCAGCAAGACGGTTGCCAAGGTTTGTAATTTTACCTTCAAAACAAAATGAGCATAATATTATTCTGCTGGAGGATATAATAAGGTTTTGCCTGCCGCAAATATTTTCTTTATTCAGCTACGATACTTTTTCAAGCCATATTATTAAAGTTACCAGGGATGCTGAGATTGACATCGACAGTGACTTGGCAACTTCGCTTATTCAAAAAATTGAAAAAGGAATAAAGAACAGGAAAAGGGGTAAACCCGTCCGTTTTGTTTTTGACAAAGATATTGATCCCTCCCTGTTAACATACCTGGTTAAGCGATTGGGACTTACAGAAAAAGATAACCTTATTCCCGGTGGCAGAATTCATAATTTCAAAGATTTTATCAATTTTCCAGAGTCAGTTTTTCTGCAAAAAAATCCGCGGAAAAAACCATTTGTGCACCCATTATTAAAAGGCGCTAAACAGGTAACAGCTGTTGTTTTAAAAAAAGATATTCTTTTAAATTTTCCATTTCACTCTTTTGATAGTATCACTGATTTATTAAGAGAGGCTGCAATTGACCCACAGGTTACGCATATTAAAATAACCTGCTACAGGCTTGCCCAGCGGTCTAAAATAATCAATGCTATTACCAATGCTGTACGCAATGGCAAACATGTAACTGCCGTTATTGAATTAAGGGCAAGGTTTGATGAAGAAGCCAACCTTGAGTGGAAGGAAGAATTGGAAGAAGCCGGGGCAAGGGTTTTGATTGGCGTGCCTGATATGAAGATTCATGCTAAAATCTGCCTGATAAAGAGAGTGGTAAACAACAAAACTACTCACTATGGTTTCGTTAGCACAGGCAACCTCAATGAGTCCACAGCAAGAATTTATGGCGACCATTGCCTGCTTACATCAGACAGAAATATTATGGCTGATGTCAACAGGATTTTTCATTACCTGGAGCAGCCAAAAACGAGGCTGCCCTTTCTTAACGCTTGTAGTACCCTGATGGTAAGCCCGGTTGGCATGCGTAAGCAATTACTGCTGCTAATATCAAAAGAAATAAAAGCTGCTAAGGCGGGCAAGCATGCTGCCATAACTCTGAAATTAAATTCTCTTAGCGACGAAATGCTCATTGAGAAAATGTACGAAGCAGCCAAAGCTGGTGTTGAGATCAAAATGGTGGTGAGAGGTATTTTTTGTATGCTTACAGAAAATAATAAATTTAAACTTCCTGTGCAAGCCATTAGTATAGTTGATGAATACCTTGAACATGCAAGAGTAATTATTTTTCACAATGGCGGCGATGAAAAAACTTTTATTTCTTCGGCAGACTGGATGGTGAGAAATATTGATCACAGGATTGAAGCAGCCTGCCCGATTTTTGAAAAAAGCATTAGACAGGAATTAAAAGATATCATCCAGATACAACTATCTGATAACATAAAGGCCCGTAAGCTAGATAACAAACTCAGCAACCAGTATGTAAATCCACGTAATACAAAAAAGGTACGTTCACAAGTGGAAATCTATAATTATCTGTTTAAAAAATCTCAACCGCTGGTAGTTAAGGCTGTAGAATGAGATTCCCCATTTTAATTAAGGTTTCATTCAAAAATCGAAATTTGTGGTCATGTATCGATTCAGGCTAAGATTGGCTTTTAATGCCAGGCAATACCTCCTCATCTACTTACAATCAAATTATCCACAAGCAATTAAATAACTGTTGTTTATTGTTGATTTAAACGAATTTTGAAACATTCCATTCAACTAAAACAGTATATTGAAACTGGCAGCAATAGATATAGGCAGTAATGCGGCGAGACTGCTGATTACAGAGGTAATAACACATGAGAAAGGTGCCACTGAATTTAACAAGCTCAACCTTTTGAGAGTACCGCTGAGGCTGGGCTTTGATGTATTTGAACTTGGCACCATATCAAAAGCCAAAATAGGCATGATGCTGCAAACCATGAAAGCATTCAAACATCTTTGCAATGCTTACGAAGTATCCCACGTAAAAGCATGTGCCACGAGTGCCATGAGAGATGCCAGGAATGCCCAGGACATCATCCGGAAAGTAAAATTAGAAACTGATATTTCTATAGAAGTTATTACGGGAGATTTAGAGGCCGGATTGATCTATGAAAATCATGTTGCGGAAAAAATGGATAAACTCAACAGCTATCTATATATAGATGTAGGCGGAGGTAGTACAGAACTCTCATTTTTCAGTAAAGGTATTCTTACTTACAAACATTCTTTCAATATTGGTACCATCAGGCTTTTGAAAAATATGGTTTCAGATGCTGAATGGGATACGATGAAAGACACCATCCGCAGTTTTACAAAAGGACAAGAAAAGGTAGTGGCCATTGGCAGCGGCGGAAATATTAATAAGGTATTTTCTATGAGTAAACGCAAGGATGGAAGGCCGCTTCCGCTTGAATTGCTGAGGGATTATTATAAAGAACTAAGTAGTGTTACCCTTGCCGAGCGAATTACAAAATACAGTCTAAGATCAGACAGAGCGGATGTAATTGTGCCTGCCTTGCTGATATATTTAAATGTTATGCGCTGGGCAAGTGCCGAAGAAATTTATGTTCCTAAAATTGGTCTTGCAGATGGTTTGATCCGTCATCTATGGGACGAAGTTCAACCATAAAAAAAGCTTTATAAATACATCCGCAATTCATCTTTAAACAACTAATCTGCTGCAGAGTATTTCTCTAACAAACAAGAGGCTATTGGGTTACAGCCTGAAATTTTAAATTTTTAATTCTTTTTTGCAAGCTTATGAGAGCGTAAAAATGCGTACTTTTAGACGCACCTATTTTATACTTCTAAACCAAAACCATTTATGGTTACTTCGTTGATCATCATCTTTCTTTTTGGCATTTTTGCAGCCAGTTTTTTACTTGCGAAAAAAGATGACAAATTTATAGCCCTGGAAAAAAGAGTTGAACTTCTTGAACATAAAACAAGTAAAAAAATAGTAAGCAGATTGTTGTTTGTAGAACTAAAATCTGTTAACAGTGTGCTTGATACTTTAAACAATTGTTTTTATGAAATGGATGCAGAGGGGAATTATGATATCGATACAGAATACAGGCTATCGGATATAAAAGATGATTGGTGGGAAGCCCTTTCAAAACAAGATCTTGAAGTGGTAAATAAAGTGAAAAATGGGTAGTAATGAGATACTATCCAATTCTCTTTATCGTTACTAAGATGGAAACAAGAAAATTTGTTGCCGTTGGTTTATAAATAAATTTGTTAACACCCTGACACAAAAATAGCCCCCGTGTTAAAAGTAAAATTGTTGATCAGGTAAGTTCCAGCTGGAAGTCTTCGCTGTGATGCGGTACCCCTATTTTTACAGACGTTGTCGCAGTTTTTGTTATAAGCTTAAAATAAATAACACTTAGTAACAGCGATATTGTCACGCTAATGATTATTGCAATTTTAGCAATATCCTGCAAACTTTCATCTGTAAAAGCAAGCATCGTGGTGAATATCGACATGGTGAACCCAATACCTGCTAAAGCCCCCATACCTAAAATTTGCTTCCATGTAACATTGGTTGGCAAGCTGGCAATGTTGGCAGAAACCAATATACGGCAAGCCATAAATATTCCAAGCGGTTTACCCGCAACCAAACCAAATATAATTCCCAAACCTGCGGTTGATACCAATGCTACTGTAATATTTGCCGGTATTAACAGTGCCGTATTGGCCAGGGCAAACAGGGGTAGTATTATAAAATTTACTGGATTGTGAATCACTTTTTCAATGGGAATCAGCATATTTAATGGCAATGAAAATGCGAATAAAACTCCTGCAATACTTGCCTCAATACCCGATTCAAGAATAGCAAACCAAAGGCATAAAGCCAATATAATTTGTACTATGCCAAACTTAAGTTTGAAATAATTGCAGGCCATCAGCATACCAAATATTAAACCTCCAATACCAAGTGCCATCCAATTTATATGACCACCATAAAACAATGCAATCACAACAATAGCTCCCAGGTCATCAATTATGGCGAGAGCCATTAAAAGTATCTTCAAATTGAGAGGTACCCTTTTACCGAGTAAGGATGCAACACCAAGTGAAAAAGCAATATCTGTAGCGGTCGGTATCCCCCACCCTCTTACTGAAGCGGTGCCAGCATTGAAGGAAACGAAAATAAGGGCCGGAACAATCATACCCCCTAGTGCAGCGCCAAAAGGTAGTACAGCCTTTTTAAAGCTTGACAGTTCTCCTTCAAGCAGCTCTCTTTTAATCTCAGTGCTTGCCATTAAAAAGAAAATTCCCATCAGGAAGTTATTTATCCATTCCAGCACACTCGCCGGCAAATGCAGGGCGGCGGCTAAATGAATTTCATTATTCCAAAAACTACGGTATTGCACCCCCCGGCTACCATTTGCAAGCATTATCGAAATGATAGTACAAAGAATAAGAATAACACCAACAGTTCGACTATCATTAATAAAATAGCGCAGCGGTGACATTAACCTTTTTATTAGTCTTTGCATTGGAATTTTCTATTAAAAAAAACTGCCGGATAATTAATCATCCGGCAGTTATAATAAAATGTGTTCTAATCTACATAACCCACCACACCAGTTTCAGGTATATCCAAACCTGCGATTTCGTCTGCCTCTTTGCTTCTTAATGGAATAACCATATTGAGCAATTTGAAGAAGAAATACATAACCGTAAAAACAAAGACAATACAGGTTAGTGTGCCAATTAACTGAGCTCCAAGCTGGCTCCCGTCTCCGTAAAAAAGACCTTTAACAGTGCCGGGAACGCCATTCCAACCATCGCCGTAACTTCCATCAGCAAATAAACCAAGCGAAATAACTCCCCAGGCTCCATTTACTCCGTGTACAGCAAAAGCTCCAACGGGATCATCGATTTTTAATTTTCTATCAACAAAATTATAAGCCAGAATTACGAACAACCCTGCAAATGCGCCGATTATTACTGCAGATAATGAAGTTACAAAAGCACATGGGGCAGTAATTGCCACAAGGCCTGCAAGCATACCATTTGCAATCATACCCGGATCAGCCTTTTGGCCCCTTGCATACATGTAAAACAGCGCAAATAAAGCACCTGCCCCACCAGCAAGCATTGTGTTAGTTGCAACAACACCTATACGCAAATCACCACCTGCCAGCGTAGATCCGGGATTGAAACCAAACCAACCGAAAGCAAGAATAAAAGTTCCGATAATTGCCATTGGAATATTATGGCCGGGAATGGTATTAACTGTACCATCTTTACCATATTTTCCATAGCGTGGGCCGATTACAATAGCACCAGCGAGTGCAGCTACTCCACCTACCATATGAACTACTGAAGATCCTGCAAAATCTACATGGCCATGTCCGAGATGGAATTGTGCCCCCAGCTGAGACAGCCAGCCGCCACCCCAAACCCAGTTTCCGAAGATTGGATAAACAAACATGGAAATAAAAAATCCATAAACAATAAAAGATTTTAGTGTCCATCTCTCTGCCATTGATCCAGTAGGAATTGTTGCAGTAGTATCCATGAAAACCATTTGGAAAAGGAAGAGCGTATAGATACCTACGTCATAATATTTGCTGCTAAGAAAAAATCCTGCATGGCCCCAAATACCGAAGTCATGCCCAAACATATGAATAACGTATTCATTAGGAATAACACCGGCTGAACCGCCCAAAGCCGCAATATTAAAAGCGCCTCCAAACATGATTGCGAAACCACAAATCCAGAATCCCATCATGCCGATCGCATAAATAAGAAAGTTCATACACATAGTATGAGCGACATTCTTTTTTTGTGTAAACCCGGTTTCAACCATTGCGAAGCCAGCTTGCATAAACATAACTAAAAATCCTGCAACAAGTGTCCAAACAATATTAAGAGCAATTTTTGTATGGCCATCTGCAGCACCTATTGTATTAACTGCATTAATTACTTTGTTAAGACTTGTGTCCTTTGAAGCTGCAAGAGTATCTAAACCAAGATCTTTTATAGAACCGGTTGCGCTACCGGTTGGATCCTGCGCCATTGTTACAAACGGAAGCAGCATCAGCAATAATGTAATACCAAAAATTATAGAGGCACTTACCTTATAATTTTTAAAGTTATTCAGGTTAAATTTCATAAATGGAATTTTGATGGTTAAAGGAATATGTTGGCAGATAAGATTTAAACCGGAAAATTAGAAGCTGTAAACAGCTGCCATAATAAAACTAAAGGCAGTTTTACTTGGATCTCCACTGGAAGCTTTTGCATAAATAGCGTCTTTAGCGCTATCAAAACGTACCTCAGGAATCAGCGTAAAACCTGCAACCTTGTAATTACCTGAAAGTGTAGTTGCGAATACATTTGTGCCAACCTTTACACCGTACTTTTTATCGCCAAAATATTCCGAACGAAGTGTTAAGCCAAAGTCTTTGCTTGTAGTAAGGTTCAGGTAAACTGCAGACCCCCACCATGTTTTTGTTTTGCTGATAGTTTCATCCTTTACAAACTGAACTGTTCCATCATAACCAATGCTAAACATATCACTGGCGGTTACAGAAGCTGTTAAACCAATCTGGCTTAACGCCGAAGCTCCCGGCATTTGAAGTTTTGCTCCAAAATAACCTGCATAGTTTAAATAAACAGAGTACTTGCCACCTACCTGGCTAAACTGAGCTATCAAAGTTTTAGGTGCATCGCCGCTTGCAGGTGCAGTCATATCAATTTGATTAGCTACTCCTAACATTAAACCAGTTCCACCACCAAGTGTAAAATCGGCTTTTATTCCAGTATGAGAGAAAGGTCCGTTTGTGAACATATATGACATGCTGTAGTTTTTATTCAGCTGTGGGTCAACAAGTTCATATCCCACGTGAGTAGCAAACTTACCCAGGGTAAATTTCACTTTGTCAGACGGCGAAAAATAGATATATGCCTGCTTTATTGATTTTAAAGTACCTGCATCAGCATATGAAAATTCCTCTGCCCGGTTTCCAAATCCAAGGTCAGCTACTACCCCAACCTTTCCGGAAGTGTATTCAGCTTTAATTGATGCCATACCCAACTGGAAAGTGTTAGGATAATTTGTAAAACTTGTTGGCAGTTGTGATGAGCTTGCTCTGTAGTAGGCATCTACTGACCCGCTAATTTTTAAAGATGGTGCTGGTTTTGTAGAATCCTGTGCATAAGACCCGTTTAAAAAAGCCATGAAGCAAAGTGATGAAACAAAAATCTTTTTCGTCATTTTTTGAAGTTTAGTTGGTTATTAATTAAAAGGTTAAGATTGGTAAAAAACTCTTTAATGACGTGGCAACCGCAGATGTTTTCAAATAGTTGGAGGAGAATAGGAATAAATTAAAAAGTATTTAATTTATATGTTGGTACAATAATAATAATAATAATTCGGGAAAAATGTTAATTAATTGATTTTTTTTGAGTTTCATTTAACAATAGGCAATATTTTTTTACAATATGCTGCATTTAATAGCAGTTTATCTCAAAATTTTTTATATTAAATAAAAAATAATTCAATATAAATGACATTAAAAAAGCCACTCTAAAGTGGCTTTTTTAATGTATTCAAAGCTTTATAAAACTTTTATTTCTTCAACAGTTCCTCCATTTTTTACAAGCAAAGTTCCTTGGGTATAATGTTCTCCATGTTGCGATTCATCAAGCCCGGCATTTTCTTCATCTTCAGACACTCGGATTGGATTGAGGAAATTAATAAACTTAAAGATAAGCCAGCCTACAATAAAACTGTAAGAAGCTACGATAACCATTCCTTTTAACTGGGTTAAAAACAAGTCTCCACCAAAAAACAATCCCTGGTGATTAATTCCAGCCTCTAACACAACAGCAGAATTAACGGCATGAGAAGCAAAAACTCCTGTGAGCAACATACCTACTATTCCTCCAATACCGTGACAAGGAAATACATCAAGTGTATCATCAACTTTAGATTTTGTGCGGACAGATACTGCAAGGTTAGAAATTATTGCAGCAACAAAGCCAATAAATGCACTGTGAGCTATACCAACAAAACCAGAACCTGGGGTAATTGCCACCAGGCCTACTACCGCACCGATGCAGAAGCCAAGCACTGATGGTTTTTTGCCCCGCAGTACATCAAAAAACATCCAGGATAAACCTGCTGTGGCAGCTGCGGTATTTGTTGTCGCAAAAGCAGAAACAGCAAGCGTATTAGCGGCCAATGCAGAACCTGCGTTAAAGCCAAACCAACCAAACCAAAGCAACCCGGTCCCAATTAAAACATAGGGTACATTAGCCGGATGTGTTTCAACATTTGCAATGTGGGCTTTTCTTCTTTTCAATGCAAGGGCACCAGCTAAAGCAGCGCAACCCGCTGTAATGTGAACGACAGTTCCTCCTGCAAAATCCAGTACACCCATTTTAGCAAGGAACCCTTCCGGATGCCATGCCCAATGACAAACAGGAAAATATATAAAAATGCAAAAAAGAACTATAAAGAGCACATACGATGTAAACTTTACCCTTTCAGCAACTGCACCCACAACGAGCGCTGGGGTAATAATTGCAAACATTAACTGGAACAAAGAGAACAGAGTTAACGGTATAGTTGGGCCTCCCGGCCATGGCGCAGCCGAAACAACGCCAGTATAAAAAAGATGTGACATTGGGTCTCCAATAATCCCATGCAATGAAGTACCGAAAGACATACCGTATCCAACCGTAATCCACAAAACCGAAACAATACCAGCCGCCACAAAGCTTTTGATCATAGTACTCAATACATTCTTACGATTTACCATACCGCCGTAAAAAAAAGCTAAACCCGGGGTCATCAAAAACACCAATGCCGTAGCAACAAGCACCCAGGTAATATCACCTGTGACGTACTTTGAGGTATCTGCAAACACCTCGCCGGTAGGAAAAAATAAACTGGCAACAGCAACCACGGTAAGCGCTGCAAAGGGGAGCATCTCTCTAATTCCGATTTTTTTCATAAAAAATTAATTTAATGGATATGAATAATTTTGTTGATCATTAACACAATAATAACAAAATAACTAAAAAAAATCCAATAATATTTCTAAAAAGGCACAATAATTTTTATTATTTTAAAGAAATGTCACATTAAAAAATTTCTAATAAAAAAAGCCTTTTGTAGACATACAAAAGGCTTTTATCATTTTAATAAAAAATTTTACACCATATACCTCGCTATAGTATTCCCATCACTTGACTCTAACAGGGAATGACCCACCAAAAATTCATCAACTTTTTGGGCACAGTCCCGTCCTTCTTTAATTGCCCAAACAACCAGCGACTGGCCACGACGCATATCGCCGGCGGCAAATATTTTTGAAATGTTTGTCTGGTACTTTTTTTCAGATGCCCTCACATTGCCTCTTTCATCTACTTCTAGTTCCAGCTCGTTAATTAAGCCGTCGTGTTGCGGATGAACAAAACCCATTGCAAGCAATGCCAACTCACAGGGTATTTCCCTTTCACTGCCCGGTACTTCAACAAATTGAGCTGGTTTGTCATCAATGATCTTCCATTCAAGATCAACCAGGCGAACCCCTTTAAGGTTACCTTTTTCATCACTCACAAACGCTTTGGTAGAAACAGCCCATTTTCTCTCACATCCTTCTTCATGCGATGAAGTTGTTTTCAACAACATCGGGTAAGTTGGCCAGGGCATAACCCTGTTTCTTTCGGAAGGGGGCTGGGGCAACAGCTCAAACTGGGTTACGCTGGCTGCTTTATGGCGGTTACTTGTACCTACGCAGTCACTTCCTGTATCGCCGCCGCCTATCACTACAACATTTTTTCCCGTGGCCATAATATCCTCTATATCAAAAGGAATATTTGCCACTCTTTTATTTTGTTGCTTTAAAAACTCCATTGCAAAATAAACACCCTTAAACTCCCGGCCCGGCATATTTAAATTACGGGGTATGGTAGATCCTCCTGCAAGCACAATTGCCTGGTATTCCCTCAGTAAATCGCTGATGCTGACATCTACACCAACATTTGCATTGCATTTAAAAACAACCCCCTCTTCTTCCATCAATTTAACCCTGCGTTCAACCACCCATTTTTCAAGTTTAAAATCAGGTATTCCATACCGCAGCAAACCGCCCGGGTTGTCATCTCTTTCAAAAACAGTTACTGAATGTCCGGCAAAATTTAGTTGGGCGGCTGCCGCCAAACCAGCAGGACCGCTGCCAACAACGGCCACCTTTTTTCCAGTTTTTGAAATGTTTTTCTGTGCCTTCACAAAACCTTTTTCAAAAGCAATTTCTATGATGTGTTTTTCTATTTCTTCAATAGCAATGGCAGGTTGATTGATTCCCAATACGCAGGCAGTTTCACAAGGTGCCGGGCAAATTCTTCCGGTAAATTCCGGGAAGTTATTGGTTGAAGAAAGAATTTCATATGCCTCCTTCCAACTATTGCGGTAAACTGCATCATTAAACTCTGGAATTACATTTCCCAACGGGCAACCGTTATGACAAAAAGGAATACCGCAGTCCATGCATCTTGCAGACTGTTCATTCAATTTTTCAGCGGGGTACTGTAAAACAAATTCTTTGTAATCATTTACCCTTTCCTGCACCGGACGTTTGGCAGGAAGCTCTCTTGTAAACTCTAAAAAGCCGGTCGGTTTTCCCATGTATTTAATTTTGTAAATTTTCTTTAATTCGTCACCCCTGTAAATTTGCGCCTGTTCCCTTTTTCATTCAATATTTCACAAATCCATATTCAGCAGGTTCTAAAAAGTTTATTAGTACAGGCCTTCCTGTTACTGAATTTAGTTCACCTGCTCTTTCAACTTTCTTTTCGCTAATACTTTCTTGTAATCTCTTGGAAAAATTTTTACAAAGTGCTGCAACTGATTCTCAAAATCACCAAGAACAAATTTTGCTACCGAACTTTTTGTGTTGTTGAAATGGTTGGAGATGAGGTTATAAAGTTCATCTTTATCATCATCACCAACAGGGTCAAGGTCAACCATTTCTTTGTTGCACTGGCTATCAAAAACGCCTTTAAGATCATACACATAAGCAATACCTCCACTCATACCAGCCGCAAAATTTTGCCCTGTTGCGCCAAGCACAACCACTTTTCCTCCGGTCATATATTCACAGCCATGGTCGCCAACACCTTCTACTACTGCGGTTGCGCCGGAGTTTCTTACAGCAAATCTTTCACCTGCTTTACCTCTTATGTAGGCTTCGCCAGATGTGGCGCCGTAGAAGGCTACGTTACCAATAATTATATTTTCTTCCGGAATGAAAGTAGCTGCCGCTGATGGATAGACAATCAGTCTTGCTCCACTGAGACCTTTACCGAAGTAATCATTGGCTCCCCCTTCTAGTTCAAGCGTTACACCTTTAGTATTGAAAGCCCCAAAACTTTGACCGGCAGTTCCTGTAAACTTGAAATGAATCGTGTCATCTGGCAAACCGGCAGATTTATAAATCTTTGAAATTTCGTTTGATAAAATAGTGCCTGCAGTGCGATCAATACTGGTAATGTTGAAAGATCCTTTTACCGGAGTTTGATTTTCCAAAGCCGGTTTGGCAGCGGCAACCAATTGCCAGTCTAACACTTTCTCCAATTCATGGTCCTGGCTTTCAGTATTGTACAAGCCTGTATGAATTGAAGCCGGCTCTTTATAAAGCACCGGGCTCAGGTCAAGCTTTTTATGTTTCCAATGAGTGATATTATCTCTCATTTCAAGGCAATCAACCTGGCCAACCATTTCATTGATCGTCTTAAAGCCAAGCTGGGCCATAATTTCACGAAGCTCTTCTGTAAGAAATTTAAAGAGATTAACCACATGATCCGCATTACCTGTAAACCTCGCCCTCAGGTTTTCATCCTGAGTAGCAACACCCACGGGACAGGTATTTAAATGACATTTACGCATCATAATACAACCTTCGGTAACCAATGCGGCAGTTGCAACGCCCCACTCTTCTGCACCAAGCAATGTTGCAATGGCAATGTCACGGCCTGTTTTTAACTGGCCATCCGTTTGCAACACCACCCTGCTGCGTAATTTATTTTTAACAAGGGTTTGATGAGCTTCGGCCAGGCCAAGCTCCCACGGTAAACCTGCATGTTTTATGGAACTGATAGGTGAAGCACCAGTTCCTCCATCATTACCAGATACAAGAATTACATCTGCCTTGGCTTTTGCAACCCCTGCTGCAATGGTACCAACACCAGCTTTTGAAACCAGTTTCACATTTATTCTTGCAGCCCTGTTGGCGTTTTTAAGATCGTATATTAACTGTGCCAAATCCTCAATGGAATAAATATCGTGGTGTGGTGGCGGTGAGATCAATCCAACACCCGGTGTTGCATGGCGTACTTTACCAATCCACTCATCCACCTTATGTCCGGGCAACTGGCCTCCTTCCCCTGGCTTTGCACCCTGTGCCATTTTAATCTGTAATTCATCTGCCTGTGTCAGGTAATTACTGGTTACACCAAATCTTGCAGATGCAACCTGCTTAATTGCACTACGCATTGAATCACCATTCTCCATCGCATCAAACCGGATCTCATCTTCTCCCCCTTCACCGGTATTACTTTTACCGCCAATACGGTTCATAGCAATTGCCAGTGTACTGTGAGCCTCATGCGATATAGAACCGAAGCTCATAGCACCTGTAGCAAACCGTTTTAAAATTGCTTCAGCAGATTCAACCTCATCTATGCTAATTGGTTTTCTATGATAATTAAACTGAAACAGGCTTCTTAATGTGCAGGCCTTTTCGCCCTGCTCATTTACCAGTTTTGAATATTTTTTGAATGTAGGATAATCATTAAGTTTAGTAGAGTATTGCAACAAATGAATTGTTTGCGGATTGAAGAGATGAAACTCGCCTTTGCGTTTCCATTGGTACAACCCACCCACAGATAACCTGTCAACAGGAATTTCTTTTCTGCTGAAAGCAAATTGATGTTTAGCTAAACTTTCCTTCGCAATTTCATCCAACCCGAGGCCTTCAATTCTTGAAATAGCTCCTGTAAAATATTTATCAACAACAGTTTTATTCAACCCGACTATTTCAAAAATTTGAGCTCCCTGGTAAGATTGCAAAGTGGAGATACCCATTTTTGAAAAAACTTTCAGCAACCCATCGTTAACCGCTTTTGTATAATTCTTTTTAAGATAATCAACATCAAGTTCAGTCTGCAGCTTACCTGTAATTTTCATATCCCTGATACTGCTAAGCGCCAGGTATGGATTGATGGCAGTAGCGCCAAAGCCAATTAAGCAGGCAAAATGGTGTACTTCCCAAACATCACCAGCTTCTACAACCAACCCTACGCTTCCCCTTAAACCCCTGCGGATAAGATGATGGTGCACTGCCGCTAATGCAAGTAAAGACGGTATTGGCGCATGATCGCTATCGATAGCCCTGTCAGTTAAAATCAACACTTCAAAACCATCTTCTGCAGCATCCACAGCGTACCGGCAAAGCCTGTCAATACCTTTTTGCAAAGAGTCCGGCTTGCCATCTGCCCTGAAATACATCTGCAGCGTCTTGGCCTGGAATACACCAGTATCAATGCTTCTTATCTGCTCCAGCTCATGATTACTCAGCACCGGATGATTAAGAGCAACTGTATGACAACTCAGCGGATCTTCTTCAAGAAGATTACCGTTATTGCCAACAAATGTTGCCAGTGACATTACCAGTCTTTCCCTTATAGGATCTATTGGCGGGTTAGTAACCTGAGCAAAAAGTTGTTTGAAATATGAACTCAGGTGCTGTGGCTGATCACTTAAAACTGCCAGCGGCACATCAGTACCCATTGAACCGATTGGATCTTTACCATCAAGCGCCATTGGCGCAATGATGGTATCAAGGTCTTCTGTAGAATAACCAAAAGCTTTCTGGTATTTAAAAATTTGATCTGTTTCCAGGTGAGTGAACATCACTCTTGGCTCAGGCAATTCAGACAATCTAATTTTGTATTTATTCAACCAGTCACCATAAGGCTTTTGTGAACAGATATTTTTCTTTACTTCAGTGTCGCTGATAATTCGCCCCTGCTCCATATCAACTACAAACATTTTACCGGGTTGCAGGCGGCCATATTCTTTCACAATTGCAGGATCAACCGGTAAAGCTCCAGACTCAGAAGCCATAATAACCCTGTCATCATGCGTTACACAAAACCTTGATGGCCGGAGACCATTTCTATCAAGCGTAGCGCCGATAATTTTACCATCCGTAAATGAAATGGAAGCAGGGCCGTCCCATGGTTCAATCAGCGAAGCATGAAATTCATAAAAAGCCTTTTTAACCGGGTCCATTTTATCATTGCCATCCCATGCTTCCGGAATCAGCATCATCATTACATGTTGCAATGAACGGCCACAAAGCGTAAGCAGTTCAATCATATTATCAAGGCAGGCAGAATCCGATTGCATGCTTGTTATAACCGGCAGCAGCATATCCATTTCTTCCTTGCTAAAATACGGAGACACAAAGCCCATTTCACTGGCTTTTAACCAGTTTAAATTGCCCTGCAAAGTATTTATTTCACCATTGTGAGCTATGTAACGGAAAGGTTGCGCCAACTTCCACGATGGGAAAGTATTGGTGGCAAAACGGGAATGCACCAAACCAAATGCACTCACTACTCTTTTATTGCTAAGGTCAGGAAAATATTTGCGTACCTGTGTGCTGGTTAGCTGCCCTTTGTAAACAACTGTTTTGTATGAAAGCGACGCTATATAAAAGCCAATGGCATCTTTACGAACTGTATTGTTGATGGTATGGCTGGCGTAATTGCGAAATACAAATAATTTGCGTTCAAAATCCAGCGGATTTGTGATATGATCCGGGCATGCAATAAACATTTGCTCCATCACCGGCTCCACGGATAAAGCTGTTGGACCGATGCCGGCAGTGTTCACAGGTACACTTCTGAAAGTAAGAATTTCGAGCCCTAACTTTTCAGCAGCCCTGTTTAGAATATCTCTGCATTCTTCCCTCAACCTGATTTCTTTTGGAAAGAAAACCACACCCACACCGTACTTGCTGTAAGCAGGTAAATGAACACCCAATTTTACACATTCATCAAAGAAGAATTCATGCGGCATCTGTATCATTATACCAGCACCGTCACCAGTGTTGCTTTCACATCCGCAGGCACCCCTGTGCTCCATATTCTCCAGGATTGTAAGTGCATCACTGATATGCTGGTGCGATTTATACCCTTTAATGTTGGCAACAAACCCAATACCGCAGGAATCATGTTCAAATGAAGGATGGTAAAGGCCGGGTCCCTGAACTGAAGTTGGGCTAAGAAGTTTTTCGTCTATTAATCTGTACTGCTTCTTCATCGTGGTAATTTTCCTTTTTAAGAAATAGTTGTTTGGCAATAAAAAGCAGGCAATCGCAGTTAGTTTCAATGAGGTAAAAGTATTGGAGGATGGAACTAAATTAATGCATTTTTTTTATTCTCATCTACTCAGTCCCTGGCACACTCAAAGCCAATATTTTATCTTATATCATTCAACTGTCGAAACCCACGTTAAACAAGGTATCCAAAGAGCGTATCATCCTTGTTAAGTTCTGTAAAAGTGATATTATATTGCGCCATTTTTACGAGCAACTGTTTATAATCATCTTTACTTTTCAATTCTACTCCTATTAATGCCGGGCCGGTTTCTTTGTTATGTTTCTGCATGTACTCAAACCGCACAATATCATCATTTGGTCCAAGTACATGATTCACAAACTCTTTCAATGCTCCCGGCCGTTGTGCAAACCGCACCAGGAAATAATGTTTCAATCCTTCATATTGCAGGCTGCGTTCTTTTATTTCCTGCATCCTGTCAATGTCATTGTTTCCGCCACCAATAATGCACACCACAGTTTTTCCTTTGATCACTTCAGCATAGTCATCCAATACTGCAATACTCAAAGCCCCGGCGGGTTCAACTACTATAGCGTTTTCATTATAAAGACTTAAAATTGTTGAACATATTTTACCTTCTGGTACCAGGTGCATATCATCCAGAACATCTTTGCAAATAGAAAAGCTAATGTCCCCCACTTTTTTCACAGCCGCTCCATCTACGAAGCGGTCGATATTTTCTAATGTAACCGGATGGCCTGCCTTTAATGCTTCCAGCATGGAAGGTGCTCCTTCCGGTTCAAGGCCCACAATTTTTGTGGCAGGAGAAAATGTTTTAAAATAAGAGCCAACACCGGCACTTAAACCACCGCCGCCAACCGGGATAAAAACATAGTCAGGGTCCCCTCCATCTCCCCCCAAGGGGGAGGGCAAAGCAGCCAGCTGTTCCAATATTTCCAGCCCAACTGTACCCTGCCCTTCAATGATCCTGTAATCATCAAATGGCGGAATAAAAGTCATATTATTTGCTTCCGTGTATTCTTTTGCTGCAATAGCACAATCATCAAATGTGTCACCTGTCAGCGTTACGGTAATCCAATCTTCACCAAACATTTTTGTTTGATTGATCTTTTGATTAGGTGTAATTACCGGCATAAAAACCACTCCGTGAATCTGCAATTTTCTGCAGCTGTACGCAAAGCCCTGGGCATGATTGCCGGCACTGGCGCAAACCACGCCAGCCTGCAACTGCTCTTTGGGCAAACAGCTCATCATATTGTAAGCACCACGTAACTTATAACTTCTCACCAATTGCAGGTCTTCTCTTTTTAAATAAACGTTGCACTGGTATTTTTTAGAAAGGCTCCTGTTAAGCTGGAGCGGCGTTTTTACAACAATATTTTTTAACCGTTCAGCAGCAGCCAAAATATTTGGCACAATTTCCCTCTCCCGCTGGTTGGCGGATACTACAGGTATTGTTGCTATTGTTTCGTTGCTGAACATTATTTTGTTAGTCGCTTATTAAGCTGGTTCTAATTCACTTACTTTTTTCTTTTCAGTCTTTGGTGCTACCGGAATCACTTTCATATCCGTCATGGCCTGCCTTAATACCGCACCTATTTTTTCGACCGGGTGATTGCGGATGATCTTGTTTACTTCAATAATACTCCTGTTGTCAACACCTGCATCTTTGCCTTCATTAAAATTGGTACCGATAACATCTGTATCAATCGTAGTCATAAATTCTGCAAGCAATGGCTTGGCAGCATGATCAAAAAGGTAGCAACCATATTCGGCAGTATCAGAAATTACCCTGTTCATTTCAAACAATTTTTTACGGGCAATGGTATTAGCAATCAATGGCGTTTCATGCAATGATTCGTAGTAGGCAGATTCTTCTTTAATACCAGCTTCAACCATTGTTTCAAAGGCCAGTTCAACCCCTGCCCTTACAAAAGCAACCATCAGCAAACCATTGTCAAAAAACTCCTGTTCAAAAATAGGTGCATCCGTTGGTGCTGTTTTTTCAAAAGCTGTTTCACCAGTTGCAGCACGCCATGTCAGCAAATTTTTATCATCATTTGCCCAATCCTGCATCATGGTAGAAGAGAACACACCGCTCATGATATCATCCTGGTGCTTTTGAAACAACGGACGTAAAATATTTTTCATTTCTGTTGACAGCTCATAAGCCTTCAGCTTCGCCGGATTTGATAAGCGATCCATCATTGCTGTTACCCCGCCATGTTTTAAAGCTTCTGTAACAACCTCCCATCCATACTGTATTAATTTGGCAGCATAAGGAGCATCAATTCCATTCTGAACCATCTTATCAAAACACAAAATGGAACCTGTTTGCAGCACACCACATAAAATGGTTTGCTCACCCATTAAGTCAGACTTTACTTCTGCAACAAAAGACGATCTTAACACACCTGCTCTGTGACCACCGGTAGCAGCAGCATAAGCTTTTGCCTGCCACAAACCTTTCCCTTCAGGATCGTTTTCCGGGTGCACCGCTATCAAAGTTGGTACGCCAAAACCTCTCTTATATTCCTCCCTAACTTCAGTGCCCGGGCATTTCGGAGCCACCATAATTACAGTAAGATCTTTGCGAACTTGTGTGCCTTCCTCAACAATATTAAAACCATGTGAGTAACTCAAAGTAGCACCATGCTTCATCAATGGCATGATCGCTTTTATCACAGCTGTATGTTGTTTATCTGGCGTAAGATTCAATACCAGGTCAGCTGTTGGAATCAACTCTTCATAGTTACCAACTGTAAAACCATTTTCCGTAGCATTTTTCCAGGAGGCACGCTTTTGATCAATCGCTTCCTGGCGAAGTGTGTAAGAAATATCTAAACCCGAATCTCTCATATTCAGGCCCTGGTTTAACCCCTGTGCACCACAACCGACAATTACGATTTTCATCCCCTTTAAAATATTTACACCATCCGCAAATTCGCTGCGGTTCATAAATTCACAAACACCTAATTGTCTCAGTTGCTCTCTCAATGATAATGAGTTAAAATAATTTGCCATTGTTGTTTTTTTGTCTCCTCAACACATGTCCCGGAGTTTTTTTAAATTTAATTTATGATACCAGCGACTTCAACTTTCTTCAGCATCGTTGTGTCACTCACTTTTACTTTTTCAGCTTTATTGGGCTTGCTCACATCACTCACTATAACCTCATCCTCCTTCTCCTTCCCCAAAAGAGAAGGAGCGGTGCTTTATATCAGAGCCAAACTTCTAATCTTCTACATCTTATTTGGTATTCTGACCGACAGTTAAGCAGTGTACCCAGTTTATAATAAGCCTTCAAAATTGCTACTCAGTATTCCTCACCAAATAACTTGAACCTGCACTATATCTATCCTTGGAGGGTTGGGGAGGCTTTCGGAGGGTTGGGGAGGCTACATCGTAAACACTTCTTCGCCCTGGTCTAAAAATTCATTCTCCAGCACATCTTCACCCGGTTCCCGGCGCTCAAATTGTTTAAGTTTATTGTGAAATCCATCGCTGTTTTTTATGATAGCGACCCTGGCACTTCTTACAAATTCTATCAGGCCATAAGGTTCCAGTACCTTCATAAAATTGTCTGTTTCTTCCCGTTGTCCGCTTACTTCAAAAACTGTATAATCTTTACGTATTACAACAGCCTTGGCACCATACTGACTCAGCAAACGTTCTACTTTTACCTCTTCAGCAATGATATCGGTGGGCACTTTGTAAAGCGCCAATTCCTGCCAGATGATTTCATTGTTGGTATTATAGTATGTCTTTAAAACCTCTACCTGTTTTTCTATTTGCCGGCAGAGTTTGCGAACTACTTCTTCTGTTTCATTTATCACAATTGTAAAGCGATGTACACTGTCCACTTCACTAGGTGAGGTATTCAAACTCTCCACATTAATTTTTCTCCGGGAAAAAATAATGGCGATCCGGTTTAGTAAACCAATCTGGTTTTCTGTGTAAACTGTGATGGTGTATTCCTGCTTTAGCATAACATTAATTTTATATTCCTGCGATCCAGGCAGTATTTATTTTTTTACAACAATTACAATTCCGGTGGACCAATTCATTTTGGTTAATAATAAGTCTTCTCTTTTTTCTAAGCCCGCTAAAAAAGTGTCCACTCTTTCGGCATGTCCTGCAGGCCAGTTAGGCTGTGGCAGCATGTCATCTATTAGGTATATGCCACCTGCATTTAGCAAACTGATCGTTTCTTCAAACAAATCATATTTACCCGGCATTGCATCAGCAAAAATCAAATCGAATGTTTCGCCTTTATAATTTTTAAGCCATTTGTACCCATCAGCCAACACAAATTTAATGCGCTTATCAGGTACATTCTTTTCTGCAACTTCAATCAGTAAGGCATTGTTGTCAACAGATACAAGCTGACTGTTTACATCCATTCCAGCAGCGATCCATGCAGTGGCTAAACCTGTACCCGTACCCAGTTCTAAAAACCGGCCGGCTGGCTTAGAGGCCACCAGCGTTTTAAGCAAACTGCCAGTGTATAAGTCAGAAGGCATAGTAAAATTCAACTCCGCTGAAGCTGCCTGTATGGCTGCATATTGCGTTGGAATTCCTATGATCACTTCATCCTTCATACCTTGCTTTATAAATTTGCTCCTGCCGTTCTTATTTCTTTTTCTAATTATATTTCATCTTTGCTCAACACAATTTCAGAAACTCCCCTACCCTGCGGTACCATCGGAAATACATTGTTTTCTTTGCCTACCATTACTTCCAGCAAATAGCTGCCGTTATGATCAAGCATCGTTTGTAAAGCCGCTTTCAATTTGTCTCTTTCACTTATACTTTGTCCTTCTATATAATAGCCTTTGGCCACCTGCACAAAATCAGGGCTGGTAATATTTACAAATGAATAGCGCTTCTCATGAAATAACTCCTGCCACTGGCGCACCATACCGAGAAAACGATTATTTAAAATGATGATTTTTACGTTTGGTTTAAACTGCATAATCGTACCAAGTTCCTGCAATGTCATCTGAAATCCACCGTCACCAATTATGGCAACTGTGGCACGGCTGGGGTCGCCGTATGCTGCACCAATTGCTGCCGGTAACGCATAGCCCATGGTTCCTAATCCACCGCTGGTGATGTTACTGTTACTCTGGTTCATTTTTGCATAACGGCAAGCCACCATCTGGTGCTGTCCCACATCCGTTACAATAATGGCGTTGCCACCAGTAAGCTCATTGAGCGCTTTAATAACCTCACCCATAGTAAGCTCATCACAGCTCGGGTTCATTTCAGGATCAATACAAAGAGACTGCTCCTTCGCCATACAATCCTGAAATTTTTGCAACCAGGCAGTATGTTTTTTTGGGCTAACCAGTTCCGTTAGCATGGGTAAGGTTTCTTTGCAATCGCCCCAAACAGGCACGGTTGCTTTTACATTCTTATCTATTTCAGAAGGATCGATATCAAGGTGAATAACTTTTGCCTGTCGTGCATATTTATCAAGCCGGCCCGTTACACGGTCATCGAAACGCATTCCGATAGCGATAAGCACATCGCATTCATTTGTAAGTAAGTTGGGTCCGTAATTACCATGCATCCCCAGCATACCCACAGCCAGCGGATGATCTGTTGGTATAGCACTCATTCCCATAATTGTCCAGGCAGCAGGGATTCCTGACTTTTCAATAAATGCTTTGAACTCTTGTTCTGCCTTTCCCAGTATAACGCCCTGGCCAAAAATCACAAATGGTCTTTCTGCCTCGTTGATCAGCTTTGCAGCCTCTTCCACATATTCTTTACGAACAATTGGTTTAGGCCGGTAGCTCCGGATGTGATTACATTTTTTATAACCTTCGTAATCAAATTTTTGTAACTGGGCATTCTTTGTAATATCAATTAACACCGGGCCTGGGCGTCCACTGCCGGCAATATAAAAAGCCTTCGCTAACACCGCTGGAATTTCATTTGCATCTGTTACCTGGTAGTTCCATTTGGTAACAGGTGTGGTTATATTTATTACATCAGTTTCCTGGAAAGCATCTGTGCCCAACAAGTGTGCAAACACCTGGCCTGTAACACAAACCACCGGAGTGGAATCAATCATTGCATCCGCTAATCCTGTAACAAGATTAGTTGCTCCAGGGCCGCTTGTTGCAAACACAACACCTGTTTTACCACTCGTTCTGGCAAAACCCTGTGCAGCATGAATGGCACCCTGTTCGTGCCGGACCAGTATATGCTGAAGCTGTTCACTGAAATCATACAATGCATCATAGATCGGCATAATAGCACCACCGGGATAACCGAAAATGGTGGTGACACCTTCATTGATGAATGCATCCATTACAGCTACACTGCCGGAGACAGACACAGCCCCACTGCCCCCTGAAGGAGGGTTCTTTGTGTCTGCGATTGTTGTGTTCTTTGCATCTGTCGCAGAAATCTGTTTTTCCGTAATTACTGGTTGCTTTACTTTTTCAAGAAGTTCCATCAATTGCTATTTAAAAGTTTCTAAATATTATCTGTTACTATAGTCCCCTTCGGGGGATTTAGGAGGCTATTCATCTGTTACGCAACCTTCACTGGCATCTTTTACAAACTTTGCATACTTGTATAACACACCCTTTGTTTCCTTTAGTTTGGGTTGCTTCCATAGCTTTCTTCTTTCCGCCAAAATTTCATCACTTACTTTTAGCGTGATAGAATTTGTAGTGGCATTTAATTCAATAATATCTCCATCCTCCACCAACGCTATTATACCGCCATTGAACGCTTCTGGTGTAATGTGCCCCACCACAAAACCGTGGC
The DNA here is from genome assembly GCA_965247025.1 of Ferruginibacter sp. Classification (GTDB taxonomy): domain Bacteria; phylum Bacteroidota; class Bacteroidia; order Chitinophagales; family Chitinophagaceae; genus Ferruginibacter. Next base: position 1,674,322 of record OZ252000.1, read on the forward strand.
TACCGCCGCTGAATCTTCCGTCTGTAATGAGGGCAACATCTTTACCCAAACCTGCACCCATAATAGCGGCCGTTGGCTTTAGCATTTCCGGCATGCCCGGTGCACCTCTCGGCCCTTCATATCTTATAACCACCACGTCACCTTTTTTTACACGGCCGTTAGCGATTCCAGCAACAAGATCCTTCTCTCCTTCAAATACACTTGCCGGGCCTTCAAAACGTTCGCCTTCTTTACCGCTGATCTTTGCAACACTTCCTTTTTCTGCAAGGTTACCGTATAAAATTTGTAAATGGCCGGTGGCTTTTAATGCATGCTCCAGCGGATAAATTATTTTCTGCGTTTCAAAATTAATTGGCTGAATGTCTTTTAAATTTTCGGCCAATGTTTTACCTGTAACTGTCAGGCAATCGCCATGCAGCAGTCCCTTATCCAGTAAATATTTCATCACCGCAGGCACGCCGCCATGCTCATGCAATTCGTTCATCAGGTATTTTCCGCTTGGCTTAAAATCTGCCAGTACAGGCGTTACATCGCTGATGCGTTGAAAATCATCCTGGGTTAAATTTACGTCCACGCTTTTCGCCATCGCAATTAAATGCAGTACAGCATTGGTGCTGCCGCCAAATATCATAATAGTTGTAATGGCGTTTTCAAATGCAGCTTTGGTCATAATCTGCCTCGGCGTAATATTTTTTTCCAGCAGTATTTTTATTGCTTTACCGGCATCTAAACATTCTACTTTTTTCTCTTCTGCTAACGCAGGATTTGAAGAAGAATATGGCAGACTCATTCCCAGGGCTTCAATTGCACTTGCCATAGTGTTAGCAGTGTACATTCCTCCGCAGGCACCGGCTCCGGGGCAACTATGCTTTATAACTTCTTTAAAATCTTCAGGCGTAATTGTGCCTGCAATTTTTTTGCCGAGGGCCTCAAAAGCCGAAATTATATTCAGGTTTTCGCCTTTGTAATGGCCGGGTGCAATGGTACCGCCATACACCATTATCGACGGCCTGTTGAGCCTGCCCATTGCCATAATTGCTCCGGGCATATTTTTATCGCAACCCGGGATGGTGATCAATCCGTCGTAATAAAATCCGCCGCAAACAGCTTCAATACTATCAGCAATTAAATCACGGCTTACCAAACTGTAACGCATACCGTCAGTGCCATTACTGATACCGTCACTTATACCGATTGTGTTAAAGATCAGGCCGACAATATCAGCATCCCACACACCCTGCTTAACCAGTTTTGCCAAATCATTCAGGTGCATATTGCAGGTGTTTCCATCATAGCCCATACTGCAAATACCCACCTGTGGTTTCTTTAAATCGTCGTCTGTTAATCCAATGCCGTACAGCATTGCCTGCGCCGCCGGTTGTGTTTCATCCTGCGTTAATACTTTTGAATACCTGTTGAGTTCACTCATGCTAATTCCAATGCTGTTTTATATTCCTTTTCAATTATTTTATCCTGGTATGCCTGGCTTATTTTACAGCTTAAAGTGTCTGCCCAGGGCTTTAAAAATTTGCTATCATCAATACTTTCAAACCCAATCACTTCTGCAGCTGTTCCGCAGAAAAATGCAGCATCGGCTAGTTTCAATTCTTCGATGGTGAAGAATTTTTCTTCTGCCTCAATATTTAATTCGTTGCATAATTCAAAAACTGTCGCTCTTGTAAGTCCTGCTAAAATATGGCCCGTTGCCGGTGTAAATAGTTTGCCATCTTTTTCAAAAAACAAATTTGCTCCGGGCCCTTCTGCTACATTGCCGTTCATATCAAGCAGCAGGGCTTCATCGTACCCCTTTGCTTTTGCTTCCTGGCTTGCCAAAATAGAATTTACATAATGGCCGGCTGCTTTTGCTTCTATCTTAAATCCTTTAGGATTTGGACGCTGAAAGGAACTTGTCATTATCCTCAGTAACTTATCTCCTAAAAAAGGTTGCATGGCCCAAACTTCAATTACTATAAAAGATTCTTCGTTTTGAGCAAAGCTCATATTTGCCGGTGCGTAAACAACCGGACGGATATAAGCATCCTGCAAATTGTTCTGCTCCAGCAAGCTGTACGTTGCGTCAATCAGTTCATCTGCAGTCCACGGGTAAGGCATGTTCATTGCCGTGGCCGAATTCATTAATCTTTTAAAATGCTCTTCAGCCTTAAAAATTTTTGTTGTACCTGCCGCTGTTTTATAACTGCGTATACCTTCGAATACGCTGTAGCCATAGTGAAAACTCTGGCTGTAAAAATCCATTTTTGCTTCGGATGCTCTTACAAATGCACCATTGAGGTACAGTATTGTATTTTGGTTGTAATAAGCTGCCATAATTTGATTTTTTTGAGTGGGTTTTTAAATGTGAGTGCATTAAAAAACCCGGCTCTTTTCGGAGTCGGGCTTTTCTATTTTCAAGATTTTTAAATTAGATAAAGTAACCTCCTCCGTGCGATGCAGGTAAAATAATGACAACGACAAGAAGGACAACGATCGCTGCCTTTGTAAGTCCATTATTTAATTTGCTATTCAACATAAAGATGTGTTGTGTTGCAAATATACCTGTAACTATTTTTAAAAACAAAGAACTTTTTTAAAAAGATAAAAGGCAAAAGGTTTTACCCAAAATAAATAAACCTTTAACTCCAATCCTTTTTTATCAAATGATCGTCGACTTTCTCAACTCAATATTTTCCTGGTTAAAACCGCCTGTAACCCTGCCCTGAACGTATTCTGTAATTAATTCACTGATGGTCGAGGTGAAATAAAAATTAATCGGATCTATATCTTTTGTTACAAACATGTTTTGGATTGTCCATTCAACTGCATCCCTTACCACAGCTGCTTCCTTTGGAAGTTTTAAATAATCCAGCAGCATTGCTGCAGATAAAATAGCACCCACCGGGTTCACAATATCTTTACCGGCAGCCTGCGGATAACTGCCATGAACAGGACCGAACATGGCATTTGCATCACCTGCTGATGCCGAAGGCAATAAACCAAGTGATCCCGTTATTGCCCGTGCCTCATCGTTCAGCATATCACCAAACAAATTGTCTGTAAGAATTACATCAAATTGTTTTGGATTAAGGATCAGCTGCCGGGAAGCATTGTCAACGTACAGATAATCAACTTTAACCGAAGGATATTGTAATGCAATTTCGCTTACCACTCTCCGCCAAAGTTTTGATGTTTCAAGCACATTGGCTTTATCAACAAGCGTTAACTTATTTCTTCGCTGCACTGCTGCTTTAAATGCCAGGTGAGCAATGCGTTCAATTTCAGGCTTTGTATATTCACATCCGTCAAAGGCCCGGGTTTGATCTTCATTTGTTTTCTTTTCGCCACTGTAAATACCACCTGAAAGCTCCCGGTAAATAACAAAATCAACATTTTCCAGTAAACTGGTTTTTAATGGCGACAGATAATGCAAGCTGCGATAAGTGCTCACCGGGCGGATATTAGCAAAAAGCCCCAGTGTTTTCCTAAGCTTAAACAATCCCTGGTCGGGCCTTACAGTTGCGGTTATATCATTATCATATTTAGGATGCCCGATAACACCAAATAAAATAGCATCGCTTTTTTTACAAACTTCAATCGTTGTGTCTGGTAAAGGGTTACCTGTATCTTCAATTGCAGCCGCTCCTACAAGTGCTTCTATATAATTAAACTTGTGGCCAAATCTCTCCGCAATTGCATCCAGCACTTTTATAGCCTGGCTGGTAACTTCAGGACCAATACCATCGCCGGGTAAAACGGCTATTGAGAAAATCTTACGGGAACGAATGCCGGATTCTCCGTATTCAAGATGCGTTATGCGTTGAAAATAATCTGCTGCTGGTTTAAAATGATTCATTTTTATAGTTTTTTCAGGGGTTCAGATATGGATTTTGCAAAGCACCAGGCCTTACTTTTTTGTTGATGTTGTTTTCATATTATTTGGATAAAAGATCATTTAAAACTGGTGTTGAACGGAGCGTCGCCACTGAAGATTCACAAAGCTTTTCTGCCGGCTTCAAAAAAATTATGCAGGTACAATCTGTAAATGCAACTCTGCTATTTTTTTCAAATCCTCCTCCATTACTTCCTTTTTTAAGTCCGCAACTTTTAAAAATTCCTGGTACAAAATATCAATATCATTCCTTGTAAAAGCATACCCTAATTTGTGTAACCGGTGTGCTAAAGCGCTGCGGCCACTTCTTGCAGTGAGCACAATTTTAGAAGCTTCGGCACCCACATCAACCGGGTTGATTATTTCATAGGTCAGTGCATCTTTCAAAAATCCATCCTGGTGAATACCGGATGAATGTGAAAATGCATTGCTGCCAACGATTGCCTTGTTGCACTGAACCGGCATACGCATTGTTTCTGCCACCAGCTGGCTCATTGGATTCAGTAATTTTGTATTGATATCTGTATAAAATCCAAGGCTGGCATGTTGCTTAATTATCATTACAACTTCTTCCAAAGATGTATTACCCGCTCTTTCTCCGAGGCCGTTGATGGTACATTCAATTTGCCTTGCACCGCCAATGATACCAGCAATTGAATTTGCAGTAGCCAACCCAAGATCGTTGTGACAATGGCAGGAAAGTATGGCTTTGTCAATGTTTGAAACATTGTTCATGAGGTAAGCTATCTTTTCGCCATACTGGTGCGGCAAACAATAGCCTGTTGTATCAGGAATATTTACAACAGTAGCTCCAGCTTTGATAACAGCTTCGGTTACCCTTGCCAGGTATTCGTTGTCTGTTCGGCCTGCGTCTTCAGCGTAAAATTCAACGTCATCAACAAAATTCTTTGCCCATTTAACTGCCTGAACAGCCCGCTCTAAAATCTCTTCCCGGGTTGAATTGAATTTAGCTTTTATGTGCAGATCCGAGGTGCCGATACCGGTGTGTATACGTGGACGGCGGGCATACTTTAAAGCTTCTGCCGCTACTTCAATATCTTTTTGCACAGCCCTTGTAAGGCCGCAAACGGTGGCATTTTTAATTATTTTCGAGATCTCGTTTACTGAATTAAAATCTCCGGGAGAGGAAATTGGAAAACCGGCTTCAATAATATCTGCACCCAACTCTTCAAGTCTGAGCGCCAGTTCAACTTTTTCTTTAGTATTTAATTTACAGCCCGGCACCTGTTCGCCATCCCGGAGCGTTGTATCAAAAATATTTATCTTGTCAACTGGCATAGAAATAATGTGGTTTTGTAAATACAGGTTATTTATTTTTGCAGTGATGCGTTAGCAATTCGTAAATTCCTGTTTAATAAGCGAATATAATTGGTTATTAATTTTGTTTGTTGATAATATCAGAGGCTAATTACGTTTTATAAAGGGGCCTAATTTTCACCAAATACAAGCCAGTAAAGGCTTTCAACAAAAGTAAATTACGATGCCCAACAGGAGTACTGATACACTGTTTCAACTGATAAAGTCACTTGAAAAGAGTGAAAAACGTAATTTTAAGCTTTACACCAACCGAAATACCTCAGCAGAAGACCTTAAAGTAGTACAACTTTTTGATGCTTTAGACAGGATGGACTACTATGACGAAGCCAGCTTGCTCAGGAAAAACGAAGCAATTAAAAAGCAGCAGCTGAGTAATTTAAAAGCTCACTTATACAAACAAATACTCAGCAGCCTGCGGATAATTACCACCGAAAGTAATATTGATATTGTACTGAATGAGCAGATGGATTATGCCCGGATACTTTATAATAAGGGTTTGTATCACCAAAGTCTAAAGGTGCTTGACAGGATGAAACACCTGGCAAAAGCCAACAACCAGCTTACTTACCTGCAGCAGGTCATATTTTTTGAAAAGAATATTGAAGGATTATTTATTACAAGAAGTATACAGGACAGGGCCGATCATTTAAGCGATGAAGCAAACGATGTAAGCAGCAGCCTGCAAAGGGTTGCACATCTTTCTAACCTGGCACTGCAATTATACAGTTGGTACATTCGCCACGGCCACAGCCGTAACAAAAAAGATGACAGCGCCGTACAGGAGTTTTTTAAAGCCAAATTGATTTATACACCCTACGAGTCTGCCAACTTTTACGAAAAATTATACATGTACCAGTGCTTTTGCTGGAATGCTTTTATACGGCAGGATTTTTTACAATACTATCGTTACACCCAAAAGTGGGTTGATCTTTTCCAGGAAGAAAAGCAAATGCTGCACATAGAAACGGCCCACTACATAAAAGGTATGCACAACCTTATGGGCTCTCATTTTAACCTTACCAACCATCGTAAGCTTACAGAAGTGCTGCATGTTTTTGAACGGTTTTGTGAAAGCGAACTTGTACTGAATAATATCAATAACAGGATACAATGCTTTGTTTACCTCACCATTTCCACCATCAACAAACATTTTTTAGAGGGCAGCTTTAGCGAAGGTTTGCTGCTGGTGCCTGGCATTGAAGAAAAATTAAAAGAGTACGAAATTTACCTGGACAGGCACCGCATACTGGTGTTTGATTATAAAATTGCCTGCCTGTATTTTGGTGCCGGCAATTACGAGAAAGCCATTGATTACCTGAATAAGATCATTAACTGGAAAGTGGACCTGCGTACTGATCTGCAATGCTACAGCAGGCTGCTGCATTTAATTGCACATTACGAGCTTGGCAATTACCAGATACTCGATTCCCTGATAAAATCGGTTTATCGCTTTATGGCAAAAATGGAAAACCTGAGTGTTGTGGAAGAAGAGGTCTTTAGTTTTATCCGGCGCTCTTTTGCTGTTACGGTTAGAAATATACGACCTGAACTGGAGAAGCTGCTGGTTAAACTCCGTAAAGTTGAGCATGACCATTTTGAAGCAAGAGCTTTTATTTACCTGGATATTATTTCTTGGTTGGAAAGTAAACTGGATGGTATTCCTGTGCAGGAAATACTGAAGAAAAAGTTTGCCAGCAAACGCAATGCAGTAAGTTAATGGGCTAACTTAGCCGCTCTTAAACAATCAAAATAAATTTTACAACTACACTTTTATATGAAATTTACTGCCGCCGTTTTATTGTTTTTCGTAAGCCTTACTACAACAGCACAAACCAACGTAAAGCTGCTGATTGGCACTTATACCAACGGAAAAAGTGAAGGTATTTATGTGTATGATTTTAATACCACAAATGCCGAAAGCAAGATAATCAGCAGCATAAAAACGAGCAACCCATCTTTTTTAACCATTTCTCCAAATAAGAAATTTGTTTATGCAGTGAATGAAGAAGGAGATTCCCTGAACAACGGCGGAGCGGTTAGCGCTTTTAGTTTTGACAAAAGCAAATCGCAATTAAAATTTATCAATCAACAAAAAACCGGTGGCAACCATCCTTGCTATGTTACGATTGATAAAACAGGCAAATGGCTTTTTGTTGCCAATTACAGCGGCGGCTCCTTTGCGGAATTACCAGTAAAAGCTGGCGGAAGCCTGGCAAAAGCAACAGTAGAGCAGTTTAAGGGAAAAGGAGCAAATCCTGAAAGACAGGAAGCTCCGCATGCACACACAACTGTACTCACCGGCGATAACAAATACCTGATGGTAACCGATCTTGGCAGGGATAAAATATTAATGTACCCGTTTAATGCTGCTACAGGAGCCCTTGCAAAAAATAAACTGACTGCTACCAATGTAATTGGTGGTTCCGGGCCAAGGCATCTTGCTGTTGCACCTTCTCAAAAGTATGTTTATGCAACACAGGAATTGAATGGCACAATTGCTGGTTTTGCAGTTATGCCCGGAGGTAAATTAAAATTGCTGCAAACAATCAGCGCTGTACCGGAAGGCTATACCGGCAGTTTTGGCGGTGCTGATATTCATGTTTCGCCTGATGGAAAATTTTTGTATGCAAGTAACAGGGGCGAAAGCAATACCATCGCAGTCTTCTCAATTGATAAAGCAACTGGTGTTGTTAAAGCCATTGGATATCAACCAACCGGCGGTGTGAAACCACGTAATTTTAATTTCGATCCTTCAGGTAATTTTCTGCTGGTTGCTAACCAGGATACTGACAATATCGTAATATTTTCCATTGATCATAAAACGGGCTTGCTTAAAGATACCGGCAAGAGCATCCAGGTACCTGCTCCTGTTTGTATTCAATGGATCAGGTAAATATTTTACATTAAACTTTCAATTTAAAATCGGCGAACTCTCTCTGAAACGAGTGGAGCTGTATCCGAAATAATTGTTATTCCGGTTAGCTTGCAGGCATCGTCAGGATATTAATTGGCGGGCTGATCTGCATCAACACTACGTTGCGCCCATTTCTTTTTAGTAATAACAACGATGGCAACAGCTTAAAACTTCCATGAAATACAAAGGCATTTAGTAGCCGGAGATATTACAAAAAAATATTTGGTAAGCTTTTTGAACCAGTTTGCATTCAATAGCCAGCAATATGAACCAGCGGGTTTGTAGAAAAAGTAGATTAAATTTGACTTTTAGAAGGGAAAGGAGCGCCAGCGTCACTGTTTACCCATCGAAAATAATTTGAAGGTAATTTTAAGTTTACTTTTTCGTTATATGTAAAATATGAGCGCTCCGTTGCTAACCAGGCTCCGTTAAAAATAAATAGTTAACCAAAGATACTACTGCACTCTATTATGAATAAACAACTAAAAAACTATTTACAAAAAACCATTGTCACACTAGATTTCATCATACTTAATTTAGCTTTTTTAATTTCCAAGGTAATTTTTGACGGCCGCATGGCCACATACAGTGCTTCTCATTACTTACAGTTTTGGGCCATATTAAATGCAAGCTGGGTTATTCTTTCTTTTATCTGCAGAACTTACGCTGACAATCATATCGTCAATTTTGAATATTTTACAAAAAGGTCGGTACAGGTTTTTTTATTGTGGATTATTGCCATGCTGTTCTACCTTTTCTTCTCCAGGCAATTTGAATTATCAAGATTTTTTACGCTGTTTTTAATAGGTGTTTTCGGTACGGGACTGCTCGTGAACAGGTTCTTGTATTTGGGTTTGAGTAATTACATGAAGAAGCGTAATCATCTTGCCAATAAAGTAATAATTATTGGCTACAATGAAACGGCAAAAAAATTAGAAAACTACTTTGAAGAAGAAGGTTTTAATCTTCATTTGCTGGGCTTTATTGAAGATGAAAAAAATGTGCATGAACTTACAAGGCACCCCATATTGGCCGACGTTAGGAACACCATGCAAACAGCCATAGACCTGGATGTTCAGGAAATCTATTCAACTATTACACCTGAGCAGGATAATTATATTTACACACTGATGAACAAGGCTGAAACCGAGTGTATCCGGTTTAAAGTTGTTCCTGACCTTGCTGTGTTTATCAATAAGCCTGTTGTTATTAATTACATCAGGGAGCTGCCTGTACTGTCATTAAGAAGTGAGCCGCTGGATGATGTGGGTAACAGGGTAAAAAAGAGAGCATTGGATATCGCCATCAGCCTTTTTGTAGTGGTTTTTGTACTGTCTTGGCTGGTGCCGATACTTGGTTTACTGATATACCTGGAATCGAAAGGTCCCATATTTTTTGCCCAGTTGCGCTCAGGGAAAAACAACAAGACTTTTTTCTGTCTCAAATTCAGGAGCATGAAAGTGAACAAGGAATCAGATTCAAAACAGGCAACCCGTAACGATAGCAGGGTAACAAGGATTGGTAAATTCATTCGCAAAACAAGCGTTGATGAGTTTCCACAATTCTTTAATGTATTAAAAGGTGAAATGAGTTTGGTTGGTCCACGCCCACACATGGTTAAGCATACAACAGATTATTCTAAAATTGTTGATCAGTATATGATCAGGCAATTCCTTAAACCGGGCATTACGGGCTGGGCGCAAATAAATGGTTACCGTGGAGAAATAACTGACAATGAACAAATCATCAACCGGGTTAATGAAGATTTATGGTACCTGGAAAACTGGACTATCTGGCTTGATATCCGCATTTTATTCCTCACAGTTTACAAAGTATTTAAGGGCGATGACAATGCGTTTTAGAAGTATATTTTAATTCTTCTCAACAATTTTTCATCAAAAACTCTTTTAATTGGCTGGCATCAGCATCTATCAAAATACTTTTCTTTTCAAGCTTTAATTGTTCTTCAATTGCTGCTGGGATTGGCACTTTTTCTCCGATAACTGGTTCCACTACATCATAGAACTTAACAGGGTGTGCTGTTTCCAGTACAATTCCTTTTTCAGCGGTATGTTGCTGGTATTGTTTCAACGCATGGTAACCAACTGCTCCATGAGGATCAAGCAGGTATTTTTCCTGTTCGTAAACAGCTTTCAACACGGCTTTGGTTTCATCATCAGAAATGCTGTAACTGGTTAAGATCTCTTTAAGATCAACAAACTTATTATTGAAAATTTCAAGTATCCTTACAAAGTTGCTCGGGTTGCCTACATCCATTGCGTTGGAAATTGTTGCCACAGCTTTCTTCGCTTCATACTGTTGGGTTTGCATGTAATTCGGCACAACGTCGTTGGCGTTACAGGCGGCAATAAAATGCTTTACCGGAAGCCCGGTTACATGTGCCAGTATGCCAGCGCAAATATTTCCAAAATTGCCACTTGGAACCGAAACAACAGGTGCTGTGTTTTGCAACCCTGCCAGTTTCCATTGTTTGTAAGCAAAAAAGTAGTAGAACTGTTGTGGCAACCAGCGGGCGACATTGATTGAGTTGGCTGATGTAAGAAACAATTTCTGATTGAGTTCCTCATCGGTAAATGCCTGCTTCACCATTTGCTGGCAGTCATCAAAAGTGCCGTTTACTTCCAGCGCATGAATATTACCACCCAGCGTTGTCAATTGCTTTTCCTGCACACTACTTACTTTGCCGGATGGATAAAGGATCACAACGTCCACCCCTTCAACATTATAAAAACCATTGGCTACTGCGCCACCAGTATCGCCGGAGGTAGCCACCAAAACGGTAACTTTTTTTGATTGCCCTTTTACAAAATACCCAAGGCACCTGCTCATGAACCTTGCACCAATATCTTTGAATGCCAGCGTTGGTCCATGGTATAATTCGAGGGAATAAACAGCATCATTTATCTTAACCAGCGGAATTTCAAAATTCACCGTTTCGCTTACAATCCTTTTCAGCCCAGCCTTTGGAATAGCATCGCCAACATATGGATCAATAACTTTAAAAGCAATTTCTTCGTTGGAATACTGTTCAATATTTTCAATAAAACCTTTCGGCAGTTGTGGAATTTGTTCAGGAAAATACAAGCCCTTATCCGGCGCCTGTCCTTGTATTGTAGCTTCCTTAAATCCAACAACAGGAGAGTTATGATTGGTGCTGTAGTAATTCATAAAATGGTGTATGGTCAATAGTTGATTGGCAATAGTAAAAAAAAGAAATCCCAAATCAGGTATCCAAAATCAGAAATCAAAGATCATCAATCAGGCATCACTTTTACGCCTTCCATATTTATCGTTGTAACATAACTGTGATGATCAAGTCCCATGTTTTGATACACCGCCTTCATCTCTGTTTCTACTTTTGTAGCAGTCGCTTCATCTTTGCTCATCATAAATAAAGACGGACCTGAACCTGATATACCGCCGCCCAGTGCACCTGCATCTTTGCATCTTTTCTTTACTTCATCGAAGCCGGGAATCAAAATACTTCTTACCGGTTCAATGATAACATCTTCAAGGGAACGGCCAATCAGTTCAAGATCATTTTTCATAAAACCCGCCACCAGGCCGGCTATGTTGCCCCATTGCTTGATTGCATCTTTCAACAGCACTTCCTTGCGTAATATTTGGCGGGCATCTTTTGTACGTACTTCTATCTGCGGATGCACAACAGTTACAAATAAGGATGGTGCAGGTATCTCTACAATATCCAGCGGGTAAATGCTCCGTATAAGTGTGATGCCACCGTAAATACAAGGCGCTATATTGTCAGCATGCTTAACCCCACTTGCTACTTTTTCTCCAAACATTGCAAAGCGAACAAGATCTGTTTTTGAAAATATATTACCCAGCAAATGATTGGCAGCAACAACAGCACCAGCAGCACTTGCAGCACTCGATCCAATACCGCTACCGGGTTTTATTTTTTTATAGATAGTTACTTCAAACCCAATGTTGCTGTCTAATTCCAGCAGCATTTCAATCAGCGGAGCACCGGCAGTATTCTGAGCAGGATCTGATGGTAACGGGTAACCGTCGGCACTGTGAATAATGATCTTTTTTTCATCCAGCAGTTTCACTTCCATCATGTCGTTGGGAGCGTTAAGGCACAACCCCAACACATCGTAGCCACAAACAAGATTGGCCACTGTACCCGGTGCATAAACCTTTACCATCTTACCGGTTGCTGCAAGGCTATTTAAAATATTTTTATCAACTCCGCTCATTCTTTTAAATTTATACTTGTAAGGTAGTTGTTGTACAATAACGAAAGGCGATCGCTTATACCCTGGCCGCTCTTATCACATCAGCAAACACACCTGAAGCAGTAATATCTGCGCCAGCACCGGCACCTTTTACTACCAGCGGCTGATCAACATACCTTTCTGTATTGAATAACACAATATTATCTTTACCATACAGGTGATAAAAATCATGCTCAGGATGAATGTGCTGCAACCCGACTGAAGCTTTTTTATCTGCATTTCCCGGGTTGTAGGATGCAACAAATTTCAACTTATCGCCGGTTGCCGAAGCGGCTTCGTACAACTTTTTAAAATGATCTTCATGCACTTCCATTGCGGCATAAAAGTCTTCCACAGTTCCTTGCATACAGGCTTCGGGCATAAAAGAATTGTTCGCAATATCTTCCATTTCAAAGGTCTCTCCTGCTTCACGGGCCAGTATCATTATTTTACGCATCACATCCTTTCCACTCAGGTCAAGTCTTGGATCGGGTTCAGTGTAACCTTCTGCCTGCGCCTGCCTTACAACAGATGCAAAAGACCTGCTGCCATCATAATTATTGAAAACAAAATTAAGCGTACCACTTAGTACCGCCTCCATTTTTGTAACCTTGTCGCCGCTGCTCACAAGATCGTTAAGCGTGCCGATTACTGGTAAGCTTGCGCCAACATTTGTTTCAAATAAAAAAGGTGCATTAAACTCACGGGCTAATTTTTTAAGCCTGCTGTAATATTCATATTTAGAGGAGCATGCAATTTTATTACAGGCCACTACTGCAATACTTTTCTGCAACAAAGAATCGTAACAAACTGCCACTTTTTCATTGGCAGTTACATCAGCAAAAACGGCATTGCGCAAGTTTTTTATTTTAATTGTGCTGATGAAGTCTGCCATCTCCATTTGCTCACCTTCTGCTAATAAAGCTTTCCAGTTTGTAAGATCAATCCCTCCATCATTAAAATACATTTTTTTGCTGTTAGCAATACCAACCACATTTATTTTAAGGCTGAGATTATTCAATAAATATTGCTGCTGCTTTTGAATCTGCGCCAGCAATTTACCACCAACATTACCTACGCCGGCAACAAACAAATTCACTTCTTTATAAACAGTTTCAAAAAACTCTTCATGCAAGACATTGATGGCTTTTTTTACGTCTTTGGTTGAGATAACTGCGGAGATATTTCTCTCTGAAGACCCTTGTGCAATGGCCCTTACATTAACGCCATTGCGGCCAAGGTTACCAAACATTTTTCCGCTGATGCCGGGATGGCTTTTCATATTATCACCCACCAATGCAATGATGGCTAAATCCTTTTCGACAACTATTGGGTCTACCCTTTTAGTTTCAATTTCGTAAGTAAAGGCTTTATCAATGGCATGCTGGGCTTCATCAGCGTTAGCCAAATCAATACCCACACAAATTGAATGTTCAGATGAGCTTTGGGTTATCAATATCACGTTTATTTTTTTCGCTGCAAGTGCTTCGAACAATCGCTTTGAAAATCCAGGAATACCCACCATACCACTACCTTCAAGGCTGAGCAAAGCAATGCTGTTGATGCTGGAAATTCCTCTTGTGCTATTGCCATCTGCGGCAGCTTCTTCTTCTTTTATAACGGTGCCTTTATCTTCCGGGGCAAAAGTATTTTTGATCCAGGTGGCGATGCCTCTTGAACGAACTGGCTGAATGGTTGGCGGATAAATTACTTTGGCCCCAAAATGCGAAAGCTCCATCGCTTCCTGGTAAGAAATTTCAGGGATGATCTTTACATTGCTTACCAGTCTTGGGTCTGCGGTCATCATGCCGGAAACATCGGTCCATATTTCCAGCACTTTTGCATTCAGTGCCGCAGCATAAATTGCAGCGGTATAATCAGAACCGCCCCTGCCGAGTGTAGTATTTACACCTGCTGCATTCGCCGCAATAAACCCTGGTACCAAAAATAAATTAGCTCTATTGGCTGCAAAATATTCCTGTATTTTTTTATCGGTGGCAGCAAAATCTACGGAGGCTGCACCAAAGTTTGAATCTGTCACTATTAACTCACGGGAGTCTTTCCATTCGCATTCATTTAAATCAGCTTTAAGACTTGCCGCAATTATTTGTGAAGATAAAATTTCACCATAGCTTACAATTCTGTCTTTGGTTCTTTCAGAAAGTTCACCCAATAAAAAGATGCCGTTGCAGATATCTTCAATTTGGTTACAAAGCGTTTTTACCTGGCTCAAAATAGCACTCTGCTGTGTTAGCGGAAGCAACTCTTTTACTGCTGTAAGATGCCTTAACTCGGCTTCCTGCAATTTTTCTTTGTAAGTCTCATCTGCTTCTGATGCAAGTTTGCTGCATTGCAGCAACAGGTCTGTAATGCCACCTAAAGCTGATACAACAACAATTGTCCTATCTGTTACGATTGCATTTTTTATGATAGCTATTACTTTGCTGATGTTTTCTGCATTTTTTACAGAACTGCCCCCGAACTTTAAAACCTGCATGCGCTTGTGTTTTGTATTGATAAGTATAAGAAAAACTAATTGTAAAGTGTAAACCTGAAAAGCTGATTGCCCAATGAATAATATGAAAAGTTATAACCCGGAACGGGTTGTAGCGGTTGTGGAGCTAATAGTGGCAGTTACCATGCTATGTAAAGCAACGGTTGTAATTAAACAGGTAATATTTGATTTCACTTTTACCACTTTTTGAGAACGCTAAATTAGTAAAACAATTGCAAACACATGAATTAAATTGAAAAGTTTAAAGTATTTTCACCTCACATTACGCTTGCTGCCATAATTATCTCAAAAGATTAAAAAACCTCCATCAATGAATCAACAGTCGTCCCGTGGCTTGCAGCAATTTAAAAATTTAGTGGGTATCAAATTTCAGTTGTACAACAGTTTATTTACATCGCTGCCGTTTCACCGGATAGAAAAAACTGGAATCCTTTTGTCCCTGCTTTCTAATAATTGTGAAGAAGGTTATAAAAAGAAACAGAGTCCGGTTCAGATTATTGAAGAGTTTTTTACAAAACATACAACCTACCAGCAACCGCAGGAAAGGCTGGATCTTCTGTTCCGCTTTATTCAATACATTGAAAGACAGGTGGTTTTGTTTGATGCACTCGAAGATGCTTCCTTCAGCAATGTAAATGACCTTGGCGGTGCCGGTACCCTTAAACATCTTGAAAGCGAGGTAGTACAATCTGACAAGCAAAAAGAGTTGAAGGAAAAACTGAAACACTTTGCGATACGCCTTGTGTTAACAGCGCATCCAACACAATTTTACCCGGGGTCTGTTCTTGGTATCATCAACGATCTTTCCAATGCATTGTCTGAAAATAATGCCGTGCAGATAAATATGTACCTGCAGCAGCTTGGTAAAACTCCCTTTTTTAAAAAACAAAAACCTACGCCCTATGATGAGGGTATGAACCTGATTTGGTACCTCGAAAATGTTTTTTATCCTGCCGCCGGCAGAATTATGAGCTTTTTAAAAACACAGTTTCCTGAAGCGGTCGACGATAACAATCCTATTATTCACATGGGTTTTTGGCCGGGTGGCGACAGAGATGGCAATCCATTTGTAAATGCTGCAACCACACTTAAAGTGGCTGATGCACTAAGGGGAGCAATCATAAAGTCGTACTACATTGACATACGCAGGATAAAGCGCAGGCTTACATTTGAGGGAATTGACACCATATTGCTTGACATGGAAAACGACTTGTATGCTAATATTTTTATACCAGGGCAACGTACACAAGTATCAAAAGATGCCCTGCTCACTTCCTTAAATACTATCAGGTATATCATCATTCATAAACACAACAATTTGTTTTTGGCGCTTGTTGATAAACTCATTAATAAAGTAAAAGTATTCGGGTTACACTTTGCCTCCCTCGATGTTCGCCAGGAAAGTACCATACATGGAAAAGTGCTGGAACTGGTAGCCGCACAAACAGCCGCTCTTCCAACTAATTATGCAACACTGCCTGCTGGCGATAAAATAAATTTGCTAACCAGTGTAAATAATTCAATTGAAAATATTGCCAGTGACAACGCTGTGCTAAAAGATACAATGGCTTCCATGAAAGCCATACAAGCCATACAGGAGTTTAATGGCGAAGCCGGTTGCAACCGCTACATTATAAGCCAGTGCAACAGTGTTTTAAATGTACTGGAAGTATACGGACTGTTGCTGCTTTCCGGATGGCAAAAAGAAAAATTAAGTGTAGACATTGTGCCTTTGTTTGAGACAGTGGAAGACCTGCAAAATGCCTCCGGCATTATGAAGCAACTGTACAGCAATGATGTTTATGAAGCCCATCTTACAAGAAGAAAAAGACGCCAGACAATTATGCTTGGCTTTAGCGACGGCACTAAAGATGGTGGCTATCTAATGGCCAACTGGAGTATTTATAAAGCCAAAGAACAACTCACAGCAATCTCTAAAGAGTATAATGTTGAAGTGTTATTTTTTGATGGCCGCGGAGGCCCGCCCTCCAGGGGTGGTGGTAAAACCCATAAGTTTTATGCTTCTATGGGAAAAAATATTTCTAACAAAGAGATACAACTTACAGTACAGGGTCAAACGGTGAGTTCAAACTTTGGAACCGTTGATGCTGCCCAGTTTAATATTGAACAATTGCTGCATGCAGGAATTTCAAACGAACTTTTTAACAACAGGCATATCACACTTTTAGCAGAAGAAGAAAACTTGCTTCAACAGCTTGCTGATGCAAGTTTTATAAAATACAGCTCACTAAAAAATCACCCTTATTTTGCTGATTACCTGAGCCAGGTAAGCGCATTAAAATTTTACAGCGAAACCAATATTGGAAGCCGCCCCGCCAAGCGAAGCGGCGGCAATACCATCTCATTCAAAGATTTGAGAGCCATTCCGTATGTGGGTGCGTGGGCTCAGTTAAAGCAAAATGTTACAGGTTATTTTGGCGTGGGCTCTGCTTTAAAAGAGCTTGAAACACAAGGCAAGTTTCACCAGCTGCAGGAGCTTTATAAAAACTCTATGTTCTTTAAAACGCTGCTTGATAATTGTGAGATGGCGATGAAAAAGTGCTTTTTCCCGTTAACTGCATTTCTTGCTTCAGATGAAAAATATGGCGAGATATGGAACACTATTTATACCGAATATTCTTTAACAAAAGAGTACGTTCTAAAACTTTCCGGCAACACGGAACTAATGTATGATTACCCCGTTGACCAGTTGTCTATTGCGATGAGGGAAAAAATTGTAATGCCGTTGCTGACCATACAGCAATTCGCTATAATGAATATAAGAGAAATAGAAGATAACCTGGTGAACACGCCATTAAAGGATACTTATTCAAAGCTGGTAATGCGTTCATCATTTGGTATTATCAACGCAGGAAGAAACTCCGCTTAACTATAAAATGGTTCAAAAAATGAAACAGTTTTTTTTGCTGACCACAGCTTTAATTTTTGTTATAAACATACATGCTCAGGAAAATTTGCCGACAGATTATCTCAGTAAATCATTTCACCAGGGCCGGCGTGAGGCTTTCAGAGAAAAAATGCCGGCTAATTCCGTTGCTGTAATTTTTGCATTTCCAGAACGAACATTTTCCAATGATGTAGATTATGTTTTTCATCAAAACCCTGATCTTTATTACCTGACAGGCTATAAAGAACCAGACGCTGTTCTATTACTTTTTAAAGAGCAGCAGCCAGGTAAAACCGGGCAATACAACGAATTATTTTTTGTTCGCCAGAGAGATGCAACGAGGGAAACATGGACGGGCAGGCGCCTGGGAGATGAGGGTGTGAAATCAAAACTCGGTATCAGCAATGCTTACAATGGTAAAGATTTTAATGACTTTGGTGTTGACTTTAAAAAATTCAGCACAGTTATTTACGAAGAATTGCCAGAAGATGTTAAGAGGGATGGATCTGGCTTTGACCTTTACGGACTTATGCAAACTTTTAAAAAATCGGTTTCACAGCCGGCCGAACAAGATAAAATTTTACACAGAGAGCTACAAAGAATTGGCACCTACGCTAATGCATCTAACATGCAACGACTTATCGCATTAGAAAAACAGAAAGCCCAAGCAGATACTATTTTACAAAATAACCCTATCATAACAGAATTTTTAGGGTTAAAAGAAAGTGCAGGTCTTCCATCAGTAAAAGACAAAATAAAGCTGCTACCAAAATGGGGTACTGATATTTATCGTGAAATAACTGTAAGCCTTAGAGAAATAAAAACACCTGAAGAGGTTGTATTGATGAAAAAAACAGTTCAGATTTCCTGCCTTGCTCACACAGAAGTAATGAGAGCTGTAACACCGCAAATGAGCGAAAGAGAAGCTGAGGGTATTCAACTATATATGCATAAAAAAAATGGAGCTGAAGACGAAGGTTATCCTGCTATAGTTGGTGCAGGTGGCAATGGCTGCATTTTGCATTACGAAGAAAACAGCGCTTTAAAAATTGATAACCAGCTTTTACTGATGGATGTTGGCAGTGAATATCATGGCTATTCTGCAGATGTAACCAGGACTGTGCCTGCCAATGGAAAATTTTCTGATGAACAAAAGGCAATTTACAATTTGGTGTATGATGCCCAGGAGGCTGTATTTACAATATGCAAAGAAGGAACGCCTTTTGAAAACCTGAATAAAAAAGCAACTGAAATACTTACTGCCGGATTGATAAACCTTGGCATTATTAAAACTGCAGAAGAAGTTAGAAAATATTATCCTCACGGATGTTCTCATCACCTCGGCCTGGATGTTCATGATAAATCTGCTTATGGCGAATTAAAAGAAAATATGGTCATCACCGTTGAACCCGGCATCTACATTCCGGCTGGTAGTCCCTGTGATAAAAAATGGTGGAATATTGGTGTAAGAATTGAAGATGACGTTTTGATCTTAAAAAATTCCTTTGACAATCTATCAGCTTCGGCACCAAGAAAATTGGAAGATGTTGAAAAGATGGCTGCACAAAAAAGCAGTTTTAATGATCAGCCAAAATAATATTTTTTTAAAATAATTCCGGGAATGCTGAGCAAGCAAAATTTATAAAAATTATTCCTGTAAATCTTTTGGAAGCAATACATGATCAACGGAGTGAATAATTCCATTGCTCTGAATTACATCTTTTACTATAATATATCCAATACCACCCTTTTCATCTTTTACAATAAGTTTACCTCCATCCAGTGTTATAACCAGGGGCTTGCCTGCCATAGTAGTTAACATAGCAGCCCCATTACCGGCTTCCACCATTTTAATAAGATCTGTTGTACTCAGCTTGCCGGCCACGACATGGCACTTTAAAATAATATTCAAATTGCCTTTGTTTTCTGTTTTCAATAAAGCGCCTACCGTACCAGCTGGTAAAAGTTCAAAAGCTGCATTTGTAGGGGCGAATAAAGTAAATGGCCCGGCGCTCTGCAAAATTTCAACCATATCGGCTGCCCTTATCGCTGCTAAAAGTGTCGTATGATCTTTACTGTTCAGAATATTTGCAATGATATCTTTTGATGGAGACATTACCGAGCCACCCATTTCGATTGTCTTTTCTTTTGTAATTATTTGTGCAAAGCACGGATTGAAAAATGTGGTAAAAAATGCGATTAAGGCTATAGGGTACATCATTTTCATAGCATTTCTAATTTTAAAAATTACAAATTTAATTTGCCGGTAGTTTTTATATGCATCATTACTCACAAAAGTGATTCAGATATATTTTCAAAACCGCAATTTAATAAAGTTACACATACAAAAAAACCGGTACTTAGCGACCGGTTTTCTATGTAAACATTTTTCAGCTATATTTTGCCCATGACCAATACAGGTCCTAATGGTGAAGTAGCGGGTTGATCTTTTATTTCTTCGAGAGAAACAGCGAAAGCTTCCACTTTTCCAAAAGTTTTCATTTTCTGTATCCTGTATGTATCACCTTGTTTAGATGTTATAATTATTCCTGCGTTTACCGGTTTTCCATCTATAAATGCCCATAACTCATAACGCTTACCCTGAGGTGCTTTTGGCAAATTAGTCGGATCTATAAAAATCTCACCAGTATTTTTCATCCAGAAAACTTTAGCGGCTGCTTCCGGCGCAGCTTCTAATCCGTTTAATGATACTGGTTGGCTGTACTTACTTTGTACCACCTGCATATCCTGCTCTATTCCTTCATTTTTCTTTTCAAGCACTGCCAGCGATCTCTGAGTATTTTCCAGCAAAACTGCGGTATTATTATTCCTACTGATAAGAATGACATTAGAGATTATACTTCCAATTAATAATACAACAGCAGCCGCAGCAACATTTCTCCAAAAAGGTGAAACAGCCCTTACTTTACCAACATTATTATCTTCAATTTTAGCTGTTATTGGTATTACTTTGGCAGGCTCTGTTTCATTGATCCGTAAAAAGATTTTATCCTTTACTTCCGGAGATGGTGGCATTGAATGAACGTCCATATACACATCAAGACTGTTCTCAATTTTCTTCAGTTCATCAGCTACTTCCGGATATGCCAGTGCCCAGTCCTGCACCTGCAGCGTTTCTTCTGCAGAAGCAAGCCCTGTAGCGTAAAGCTCCAATAAACCTGATGATATGATGTCGTTGATATCCACTAAACTATGTGTATTGTAAATGTTTTCGTAATTCTAATATAGCCGAACGCATTCTTGTTTTCACGGTTCCTAAAGGAATGCCCAGCTGTTTGGAAATTTCATCCTGGGTATAGCCGTTAAAATAGGCCATATCAATTATTATTTTCTGATCTGGTTTAAGGTTATGTACTTGCTTTCTCAAGCCCATGGAATCAAACCTGTCTTTTCCCATGCTGCTATCTTGCAAACTACTTACGGTGTTTTCATCACCTGAGATTTTACTTTGTTTTTTATATCCTTTACTTCGGAGCGTATCTATAGCTAGATTACGGGTAATATTGAGCATCCAGGTAAAAAGGCGCCCCTTGGTTTTATCGTAGCTTGAAAAGTTGTTCCATATTTTTACGAAAGCTTCCTGCAGAATATCTTCGGAAAGTTCTTTCTCTTCAACCAGTCGGAAGATGACTGTATTAAGGGCACCGGCGTAGTTATCATACAGGTAAGAAAATGCCTGCTGATCTTTATGCAGCAGCAAGCCAACCAACTCTTCTTCACTATATTTTAAATTCTCACCCAAAAAAAATAATATTAAGTAACGAAAATAATGGATTTTAAAATACCTTCCTTTTATACTTTGAAATTAGATGATACAAAATGCCATTCCGATTCTTCCTGTAAGCAATTTAAAAGCCACCATTGATTTTTTTGAAAATAACCTTGGCTTTAAAGCTTTCAATATTGGAAGCTGCATTGTTTTAAAAAATGGGGCCGCAGAAATTCAGCTTGAATATATTACTGGAAAAAATCCAATACCAGTAATAGGTGGCAGTTGTTGTTTGTATGTTACCAATATCCAGGATTTATATGCACAACTATCCTCCCGTGACATGATTAAGGCGGAAGGTAAATTATATCATTCTGTTTTCGGGATAACCGAGTTTTCAATAAAAGACAATAATGGCAACAAAATATATTTCAGGGAACAGAACAAACCGTGTTAAATGCAACAGGCAATAGTAAGATTGATTGAGCAAAAAGACAATGAACAACTTGCTGCAATTATAAGAGCATCCTTAAAAGAATTTGGTGCTAACAAGCCGGGCACAGTATATTTCGACGATACAACAGATCATCTATTTGAATTATTTCAATCGGAAAAAGCTGTATATCACGTGGCAGAACTGAACGAAAAACTGGTTGGCGGCGGAGGTATATTTCCCACGGCCGGGCTTGATGCGGAAACTTGTGAGCTGGTTAAATTGTATTTATCAACGGATGCCAGAGGACTTGGAATTGGTAAGTTATTAATGCAGGAATGTTTGAAAACAGCAGCCTTGCTCGGATTTAAAAGAGTTTATATTGAAACGATGCCGGAGCTAATTACAGCCATTCCGATGTATGAAAAATTTGGATTTACCTACCTGAAAGGGCCATTGGGCAACAGCGGTCACAATGGTTGCGATGTATGGATGCTAAAGGAGTTGTAAATTATAAAAAAGATTTTCTGAAGATTTTTTATTACTCAAACATGCAAAATAGAATGACCAATTTTTAAACACATTGTCAGGAATAAATTCCCCAAATCTCTATTTTGTAAAAAGTTCCACTTCGTAAACAGGGCTGAAAAGATACATTTTGCCAGTTGCCTCTTCTTTACATTTTATTCTTTTCCGCATTTTTTCAATCTTAGTAAAAACTCTCCCTCCTTTTATTTTAAATGATCCACCCAAAGGAATGGCTTCTACCAAAACAACTCCAGCTTTTTTTTCATCGTAAAGATGTAAAACTCTCAACAGGCTAATATCTGCACAACTGCTTGCTGCCGGATTTTGTAAAGTTTTTAAAAGTGTTTTGTGAATATCAGGCGGAAAGACCTTTTTCAGAAGAAACTGTGCCAGCACTTTACTAAATTCATTTTTCCATTCAATGCCATGGGCCTGTACTTTATGGCCAAAGCGTTCATAAGTAAACAAATGGGCCAGCTCATGAAGTAAGGTAATTAAGAATGCGTATTTATTAAGATTACCATTAACGCTTATGCGGTGATTTTTATCAGCATGTGAATTTCTGTAATCACCCAAAACACTGCTTCGTTCCCTCGTAATGGTGAGTTGTACTTTGTAGTGCTGCAGGTAATGCACTACGTCATCAAAGCTTCCATCAGGCAAATAGGTTGCCAGCTGATGCAGCGGGGCTTCACTTTTAGCCATTCTTCTGGCGGTTCAATTTTGTAGCCGTAAACACTTCAACCCCAAGGTACAGCAGGTACAAAAACATACATATAAAAATGGTGCCTGCACTATAACTTTTAGGAAAGCCCACAACATATATTGCTACGGCAGCCACACAAAGAGCCATTTTAACCATCATACCACCCATAACACTTCTTATAAAAACGTTTGGATTACTATTTTTTAATGCCTTGTGCTGCATAAATATGGCAAGGATACTTATCGCAAAAAAAAGGCAATTTGCCAGCAGCATAATATCATACCGCAGGTCCCATTTAATTAAAACTCCTTTTAAACTAAAAATGCAGCTGCTTACTAATAGAAACAATACTGCCATAGGCAGCAGTAATTTTTTTGATGAACTCATGTAATTTTTAAGATTTATTTACTCGCACGTTGCCAAGCTCTGCGTTAAGTTCTACTACATTAGCACCCATATGGCAACTTCCGTTAAAAGTAGCAGTCGGCTCCACTTCAAGTTTGCCCGCATATATTTCCCCTTCTACATTGCTTTTGCCCCTTAGTTGCAGTAACTCTTTTATACGTAAGTGGCCTGTAACTTTGCCGAGTACATCTGCATGCTGGCCGTAAATATCACCATCAACCATACCTTCAGGGCCAATTAACACTTTTGCTTTTGAATATAGATTACCGGTTAGTGTGCCATCGATGCGGATATCACCGTTGCTGTTGATATCTCCGTTGATTGTGGTGCCGGCACCGATAATAGTGGTACTCCCGATAGGAGAATCTGTGGATTTAGATTTTGTGCTGAACATTGTTTGATTTTTTACTTGATATGGAATTATGATACAATCATTTCTAAATCTTGCCAAAAATATCCAAATGAATTCATCTGTACATCTATTCGTCAACATTTTCAGCCTTAGGCAGCTCGAGTTTGTTAGTATCAAGCTTTAGCGTATTTCCCTGCAACACTTTCTTTAAATCATCCAGGTATTTTTGTTTATAAGCCAGTGCATTCTCTATTGAATCGGTTCTTATTTTCAAACTTCTGTATGCCCTTACCTCTTGTGCGTTACCATAACCAACCCCCGGCAAATAATACTTAATTGGTGTAAAGACAATCAGCGCAACGGTAAATACTGTAAGAATAACGAAAATACTGCTCAACATAATATACACACTTAAACGGCTCAGGCGAAATTTTACAACTTCTTCATAAGTATCTTCGTTCATCACTACAAGCCGGTAACGGTTACGCAGGCGCTTTAGTGTACTGTTGGCATCAATTTTTGACATGGTGCTTTATTGGATGTTAAAATTAAGAAACGAACCCCATTATACTCACTTATTGCTAAAAATATCCGATATTTAGCCGCAATATTCTAATCCATTACGCATGTTAAAGACGATTTTTTTATCGGCTCTCTTCATAATCTTTTTCTCCTTCAACACTGCATTGGTTTACGCACAACCGCCGGTATGGACTATAAATTTGCTGGACTCAACAAAAAAACCTGAAAAATTTTTTGAAAGAAAATTAGGTTCAGAGAAAATGGCTGACAAAAAATTTACCATTGTGCGCCATTTTTTTCAAAACAATTATACCCGTTACAATTACTATTTTAATGCGAATAACAAGATTAACACCGTGCTGGAAAGAGCAAAGGCCAGCCAGAAAGATGACTATGCAAAACTGATTGATTATTATCCGTACACACTTGAAAATACTGCCACTCAAAAGTCTGAACTTGATTCTGTTATTTATAAGGCCACTTCTGGTATTTTGTTACACGATCTTAGAAATGACTGGGTAGACAATATGTACCTGCTGATGGGAAAAGCCTATTTCCTCCGAAAAGACTTCGATTCTGCTGCCGCTACTTTTCAATTTATACAATACAATCTTTTTCCACGAAAAAAAGATGAAGACGGAAGCAGGGTTGTTGGTACATCGGAAGATGCATCTGGCAGCCGTATTAGTGTGGCAAATAAAGAAAAACAAAATATTTTTCAAAAAATAACGGGTAAGCCACCCAGCAGAAATGATGCACTCGTTTGGCTTACCCGTACACTTATTGAGCAGCAGGAGTTTGGAGATGCCTCCGGCCTGATGACAACACTTCAGAACGATCCTAACATGCCCGCAAGATTATCAGACGATCTTGATGATATACATGCATACTGGTTTTTCAAACAAAAAATTTATGACAGTGCCGCAGTTTATTTAGAAAAATCATTATCTGCAATTGAGTTTAAGCAAGATAAAGCGAGAGCTGAATTTTTACTGGGACAGCTGTATGAAATGAACGGTAAGTATGATAAAGCATCCATGTATTATAACAATGCATCTGCCCATACCACTGTTGCACTGCTTGATATTTATGCCCAGCTCAACAATGCCAAAATGAGAAAGGGTAATGATATAAAGGAGCTTGATAAAGGGATCAGCAATTTACTTAGCCTTGCTAAAAAAGATAATTTTGAAAACTACAGGGACATAATTTTATATGCAGCCGGTGATATTGCAATGCTGAAACCTGACACTACGCAGGCTGCGGCCTTTTTTAAAAGAAGCACTCAGCTAAACGAATCGAATGTCGTTTTTAAAAACAAAGCTTTTTTACAATTGGCAGAAATCGCTTACAACAGAAAAGAATATGTAAATGCGTTCAGTTTTTATGATAGTTTGCAAACCGGCGATACTACTATTGGTGAAATGCTTGAAAAGATACAATCAAGAAGAAACGCACTTTCTAAAATTGTAGAAAAGATAAATATTATAACAAAAGAAGACAGCTTGCAAAACGTTGCAGCCATGCCCGTAGCAGCACGGGATGCCTTTGTAAAAAAAATGAGCAGGCGTTTAAGAAAAGAAAAGGGTTTAAAAGAAGAAGATACAGAGGGAAATAACGGCGACCAGCCAATAACTTTTAGCAAGGATAATAGCACACCCGCTGATCTTTTTTCCAATAGCAATAACAAAAGCGGTGAATGGTATTTCTATAATGCATCATTAAAATCGAAAGGCCTTTCCGATTTTAAAAAGAAATGGGGCACCAGAACAAATACCGATAACTGGCGCAGAAAAGCTGCAGCAACTGCCGCTCCACTGCAACCAGATGCAGCCTTGGGCAATATGAACCCAGATGACCTTGATGCTTCAGCAGATTCAACTTCAAAAAACAGTGGAAGTTCCAAAAATAAAAACGGAGCTATAGGTCAAAAAGGAAATGAGCCTGCTCAATCAGAAGACATTAGTTATGAAGGCCTGATGGCTGGTCTGCCTCTCACAAAAGAAAAACTGGATGCCAGCAAAAACCTGGTAGCTGTAAGCCAGTTTGAGCTTGCAAAATTAATACAGGAAGAGCTTGAAGACTATCCGGGCGCTATTGCAGCCTACGATAAGTCACTGGAACGTTTTCCAGACTCGCTGTATAATGGAGAGATTTATTTTGGATTATATTATTGCTATACCAAACTTGGGAACACCTTTAAAGCTGCTTACTACAAAAATCTTTTGGGCAATAAATTTGCAGGCAGCCTGGCAAATAAAATAGTTGCTACCCCAATTACTGCTAAGGCCGGAGATAAAAATCCTGTTGTTACAAAAAGATACGAAGACATCTACAACTTATTTATTGAAGGTAAATTTGAGCAGGCTTTAAATGAAAAGAAAAGGGCAGACAGTCTTTACGGTAAAAATTACTGGTCGCCACAACTGCTTTACATTGAAGCCGTTTATCATGTAAAACAAAAAAATGACAGCATTGCTAAAAATGTTCTGACTGAAATAGGAACAATGTATCCAAAATCGCCTCTAAAACCAAAGGCAGACAGGATGATTGATGTTTTAAGCAGGCGTGCTGAAATTGAAAAATATCTTACCGATTTAAAGGTTACAAGAATGAGCGATGATGAAGTAATACAAACGGACGACAGGCAGGTAATGGTTCGCAATGATGCTAAGCTAATAAAGTCGCCAAATACCTATGATAGTTTACAGGCGCTGGCAAGAAAAGGAGACAGCGCAAGGGCGTTAAAGAAAGATGCAATTGTTGGTCCCGGTGCTGTTAAAACCGATACAGTGGTTATAAAAACAGCCCCGCCAGTACTGGCCAGCGGCCCGTTCAAACTGGATACTGCGGCAGCTCACATGGTTGTAATGTTGCTGGATAAAGTGGATGGCACTTATGTAAATGAATGCAGAAATGCCCTTACAAGATATGCCATGGAATACTTCCGTTCTTCAGAATTGATCGTTACAAAAGATGCCATTAACCAGGATTATTCAATGGTGTTATTTTCCAGTTTTACTAATGCTGACGCAGCAATGCAATTTTTATACAAGGTTAGAAAAGCAGCCCCTGATGAAGTATCCTGGTTGCCTGCAAACAAATACTCTTTCATCCTTATCGACAGCGATAACTTGCAGCGGCTAAAGAACACAAAAGATATTGTAGGTTACAAGCTTCTATTGAACAGGTTGTACCCGGGCCAGTTCAAATAAAATATTAACATCACAAGCAGCATATAAATAAATAAGCGATGAAGAAATCAGTAAGCATTTTATGGAAGGTGTTTTTTGGAGGAATATTATTAGTAATACTGATTTTTACCTGTGCAAGTTTTGGTTTGTTTGGTAAGATGCCTTCATTAAAAGAACTCGAAAACCCAGAAGCAGATTTGGCAAGTGAAGTTTATTCCGCAGATGGAAAACTGATGGGTAAATATTACGCCGAAAACCGCAGTGAGGTTAAATACAACCAGATATCTAAAAATATTGTTGAATCTTTAATTGCAACTGAAGATCAAAATTTTTATGACCATTCAGGCATAGATGCAAGAGCTGTAGCAAGGGCTGTGCTTAAATTAGGTACTGACGGTGGCGGTAGTCCCATAACACAGCAGCTTGCTAAAATGATGCTTGGACAAGGCAAAGGAAATTTTTTCCTGAGAGGGATGCAAAAAATAAAAGAGTGGATTATTGCAGTAAAACTTGAAAGAAACTTTACCAAGGAAGAAATAATTACACTTTACCTTAACAGGGCTCCCTGGGGAAGTAACTACGGTATCCGCAATGCTTCAAGAAATTATTTTCAAAAAGAACCTGCTGAATTATCGGTTGAGGAAGCTGCTGTTTTAGTAGGTATGTTAAAAGGATTTATTTACGATCCCATCAGGCATCCTTCAGCATCACTCAACAGGCGCAATACAGTAATTGAAAGAATGGTGGATTGTAAACAACATTATCTTACAGATGCTGAAGCGACAAAATTAAAGGCTAAGCCTCTCATCACCAATTATAAAAAACCAGATGAATCTTTAGGTATTGCACCATACTTCCGGGCAGTGCTGGGCGATAGATTAAAGGAATGGTGTAAGACGCATAAAAATATTAAAACAGGCGAAAACTATGACTTGTACAGGGATGGTCTGAAAATATACACCACCATCAATTCAAAGATGCAGCAGTATGCGGAAGAGTCTGTAGTACAGCACATGCCTGTTATCCAGCGCAAGCTTAACGCCATTATGAAAAGCAATGGCGACCGGATGTGGAAAGAGAGAGAAAACATCATTGAAAACGCTATGAAAAGCAGTGAAAGATGGCGTGCTTTAAAAGAAGAAGAAGTAAAAGAAGAGGATATCCGCCAATCTTTTCTTAAACCTGTAAGAATGAAAATTTTTGCATGGAATGCAAAAAGAGAAACTGATACTGTAATGACACCCCGTGATTCTATTAAGTATCACAAACAATTATTGCAGACATCTTTTGTGGCAATGGAACCAAAAACTGGCGAAATCAGGTGTTGGGTTGGAGGTGATGATTTCCGCTGGTTTAAATACGATCATGTTACTGCATTGCGGCAGGTGGGTTCCACTATCAAGCCACTCATTTATACTTTAGCTGTTCAGGATGCAGGCTACACTCCTTCTACAATGATTGACGGAGGACCTGTAAAATATGGCGGAGAAATGAAGACATTTAAAGGTGGCGGCGGTACCCTGGCTAACTGTCTTGCATTTTCTAAAAACACTGCATCTGTGCGCCTTACAAACCTTGTAGGTGTAAATCGTGTAATAGAATTTGCCAATAGTGTTGGTATTAAAGCAAAACTCCCGCCCTATACATCTATTGCCTTAGGTGCAGCCGAGATTCCTATGTTGCAAATGCTCGGCGCTTACTCTATGTTTCCCAATAAAGGTTACAATTCAGAGCCCCTGTTTATAACAAGGATCGAAGACAAAAATGGCAATTTGCTCCAGGAGTTTATTTCGGAAAGTAAACAGGTAATTAATGAACAGGATGCCTACACAATGGTTAAATTAATGGAAGGTGTTGTAGAAATTGGCACGGGTCGGTCATTGAATAGTTATAGTATTCCTGCACAAAAGGCGGGCAAAACTGGAACAACAGATGACAATACAGATGGTTGGTTTATTGGGTATACACCCGAACTACTTGCTGGCACCTGGGTTGGTTGCGATGATCCATTCATCCGTATATATTCAGGTACTTCAGGTGGTAATGAAATGGCGTTGCCGAAATGGGGCTTTTTTATGAATAAGGTTTATGCAGATAAATCTTTGCCGTACGGAACCCAGCTTAAATTTGAAGAGCCGCCAGCAATGTCAAATGATCCCATTTATGGAGACGAGAGATTTCCTGACCTGGTAAGAGCAGGTGATACCTCTATCCAGGATCAGGGCAACGGTGCCGCAAACGATTTTATTGATGCACCTCTTAGCGACAATTCAAGTCCTGAAGTACCATTCGAAAGTGAAGTAAATAAATCTAAAAAAGATTCTGTTTTGGCCAAGCCAAAGAAAGATGCACCATTAATCCCTGCCGATAAAAAAGATAGCAAACTACCAGTTTCTGTGCCGAAGGCGGATGATAAAAACAAAAAATCGGCGGTTAAAAATGAAAAGCCTAAAACAAACAGTAATGACTATTGATATTTTTATTTACTGATGTAAAAATAGAAATGGGTGTTAGCACCCATTTTTACTTTATTACGCCTGGCACTTTTTTTTGTAAACAATTATGCATACTGTTTTATTGATAGACGATGAAGAAAAATTAAGGACCTTGCTGGCAAGGATCATTTCTTTGGAAGGGTTTGAAGTAGTGCAGGCCGGTGATGGTAAATCGGCCCTTAAAAAAATTGAGCATACAGTTGTGGACATTATAATCTGTGATGTAAAACTTCCTGATGTTAGTGGCGTAGACCTTGCAAAGCAAATTAAAAACAAGTATTCACAAATTGAAATTATTTTACTTACTGCTTATGGCAATATTCCCGATGGTGTGCAAGCCATTAAGAATGGCGCTTTTGATTACATCACCAAAGGAGATGATAACAATAAAATCATTCCGCTCTTATACAAAGCCCTTGAAAAAGTTACGCTGAACAAAAGGGTGCAGCAATTAGAAAAACAATTAGGCAAAAAATATTCTTTTGATACCATCATTGGAAAATCAAAACAAATTACTGCGGCTATTGACCTTGCAAAAAAAGTAGCAGTAACAGATACCACTGTTTTATTAACTGGTGAAACAGGCACCGGCAAAGAAGTATTTGCACAAGCCATTCACCAGGCAAGCAACCGGAGCAATAAAAATTTTGTAGCCATCAACTGCGCCGCCATCAGCAAAGATTTATTAGAGAGCGAACTATTTGGCCATAAAGCCGGTGCATTTACTGGTGCCACAAAAGATACCAAAGGCATTTTTGAAGAAGCCAACAACGGGACTGTTTTCTTAGATGAAATTGGTGAAATGTCATTGGACTTGCAGGCAAAATTATTAAGAGTTTTAGAAACAGGAGAACTGATAAAAGTTGGAGAAAATAAACCCATCAAAGTAAACATACGGCTGATAACCGCTACCAACAGGGATTTGCAAAAAGAAATAGAAGCAGGGCATTTCCGCCAGGATTTATTTTACCGCATTGCGGTGTTTCAAATTGTATTGCCCTCACTAAAAGAAAGAGTGGTGGATATTGAAGAACTAGCTAATTTTTTTGTGGCTAATTTTTCTACCAAAGCCAATAAAAAAATAAGCAGTATTTCAAAAGACTATGCAAGTGCACTAAGCAACCATCCCTGGCCAGGCAATATCCGTGAGCTGAAAAATGTAATTGAGCGAAGTGTAATTTTAGAAGACAGCAATGAACTAAGTCTGCAAACACTACCGATCCAAATTCAATCGGCAGCCAATCATTTTTCATCCCCCGGCAAGCAACTCTCCGCCTTCGACTTAGCCAGTGCAGAAAAAATACACATTCAAAAAGTATTGAACTACACCAAGGGCAATAAGACAGAAACAGCCAAGCTGCTTAATATTGCTTTGACTACATTGTATAGAAAGATCGACGAGTACAAATTGTAATAATTGACCACATAGGAACATAGGCTACATAGAAATACAGGAGCAGAGTAGCCAGTTTTTCATGTATTCGTATATGTTAGTTTTTTACTTAAATTTATGGCTACAAAAAATCAATTGTATGTCAAGAGTTACTAAAGAACGCATTAATGCATTAAGCTACGAACTAGTTGGAGCAGCCATAGAAGTACACAAACAATTAGGGCCAGGATTGCTTGAAAGTGTATACCAAAGCTGTATGGTGGAAGAATTAAAATACAGACAAATCCCCAACAAATCT
Organism: Ferruginibacter sp.; assembly: GCA_965247025.1. GTDB lineage: Bacteria > Bacteroidota > Bacteroidia > Chitinophagales > Chitinophagaceae > Ferruginibacter. The sequence goes on from OZ252000.1 coordinate 1,706,201, forward strand.
CAAATGATTATTCCGATTATCTACAGGAATATTACAATCGATGCATTACTAAAAGCAGATATTTTTGCCGACGACCTCATTGTTGTAGAATTAAAATCTGTAGAAAAAATAATGCCCATACACGAAGCCCAGGTCATTACATACATGAAGCTCTTAAAAGCACCCAAATCAATTCTCATCAACTTTAACGTAACTAATATATTTAAAGAAGGACAAAAAACTTACCTAAGCGAATATTTCCGTGAACTCCCAGACCAATAATTTAATAAAGTAGGTACAAAAAAGTCTATGTTTTCCTATATTCCCTATATGCCTATGTTGTAGAAAAAAGATGCTACCCTCTATAAATAATAAAACCACATAGGCATATAGGACACATAGAAAATACACTTTAGTCTATGTTTTCCTATGTGCCCTAAATGCCTATGTTGTGAAAAAAAATAGTTCCCTCCATGAATAATAAAACAACATAGTAACATAGGACACATAGAAAATACACTTTAGTCTATGTGTTACTATGTGCACTATATACCTATGTTGTAGAAAAAAAGATAGTTCCCTCCATGAATAATAAAACAACATAGTAACATAGGACACATAGAAAATACACTTTAGTCTATGTGTTACTATGTGCACTATATACCTATGTTGTAGAAAAAAAGATAGTTCCCTCCATGAATAATAAAACACATAGTAACATAGGACACATAGAAAATACACTTTAGTCTATGTGTTACTATGTGCACTATATACCTATGTTGTAGAAAAAAATAGTTTACAAATTACTTACTAAACAGAAAATACACCTTAGTCTATGTTTTCCTATGTGCCCTATATACCTATGTTGTAAAAATACCTTTCAAAATAATAGCTCCACCCTTTCAAAATGAAAGGGTTTCTTTTTCCAAAATTTCAATAGAAAACTCTATAACCAACGCCTGCAAAGGCTTTCCTTCCCTTTCACCCACAATGGAGCAATAATTGAATACCTACCGGCACAACAACCTTCACAAAAATGGAAAAGCTAAAAACACTCATTAAACCCTGGCACATCCTGGCAAGCCTTTACGGTTTCATCATTGTAGCCGGCATTATTTACAGACTTATAAAATCATAAACCATGTTACTCACCATCCTTATCGTCGCAGGCATTTTGCTCTTTGCATTGTTTTATGCCGCCATTCATTACTTCGAAAAAATTTAAACCATGACAGCATTATTCATCATTTCACTGGCAGTGTTTGCATACATGTGCTATGTATTAGTTAAACCAGAAAAGTTTTAAACCATGAATACAGAAATCCTCGGCATCGCCTTTATGTTTGTCCTGCTATTGCTGCTGGCAATACCATTGGGCAGGTATATTGGCAAAATATTCAGCAACGACAAAACCTGGCTGGATAAAATTTTCAACCCACTCGACAAAGTTTTTTACAAACTCAGTGGCATCGACGAAACAAAACAAATGACCTGGAAGCAGCACCTGCTGGCTTTATTAACCATCAACCTGTTGTGGTTTTTGCTCTCCATGTTTGTACTTACCAACATGAGCTGGCTGCCGCTTAACCCGGATGCCAACCCATCCATGCCTGCAGACCTTGCATTCAACACCACCGTAAGTTTTATTTCCAACACTAACCTGCAACACTATTCTGGCGAGTCAGGATTGTCTTACTCAGGACAATTGATTTTGATGTTGTTTCAATTCATCAGCGCTGGTTGCGGTATTGCAATATGTGCAGTCGTTTTCATCGCCATGAAAGAAAAAACAACCAACAAACTCGGCAACTTTTATTTCCTGTTTGTAAGAAGCTGCACAAGAATATTATTACCACTTTCATTGGTAGTTGCAGTTATCATGTTGTTCAACGGAACACCAATGACTTTTGAAGGAAAAGACACCATCACAACTGTACAAGGCGATACCGTACAAGTAAGCCGTGGCCCCGTTGCAGCCTTTGTTGCCATCAAACAACTCGGCACCAATGGTGGTGGTTTTTACGGCCCCAACTCTGCACATCCATTAGAAAACCCAAGCTACTTCACTAATATCGTTGAAACGATTTCTATACTGCTCATTCCAATTGCAATGATTTTTGCATTGGGTTATGTACTGAAAAGAAAAAGATTATCCTGGGTAATTTTTGGCGTGATGATGATTGGGTTTTTACTTTTACTGATACCTACTATAGTTGGTGAAATGCATGGCAATGATGCCATTGCAAAAATGGGCATACAACAAAACATGGGCAGCATGGAAGGCAAAGAAGTCCGCTTTGGTTCAGCAGCATCTGCCTACTGGGCAATCAATACAACCTGCACCAGCAACGGTTCTGTCAATGCAATGCACGACAGCCTTACACCAGCATCCGGTATGTTTGCCATGCTCGGCATGATGGTCAATTCATTCTTTGGCGGTGTGGGAGTTGGCTTCTTAAACTTTTACATCTTCATCATACTGGCCGTTTTTGTAAGTGGATTAATGGTAGGAAGAACACCAGAATTTCTCGGTAAAAAAATTGAAGCAAAAGAGATGAAGATTGCCATGATAATTGCATTGCTGCACCCATTATTAATTTTAGCAAGTACTGCAATCGCAAGCCATTTATATGCATCCAATCCAACAGCTTATACAGCGTGGCTCAACAATCCAGGCTACCACGGCTTTTCTGAAATGCTATATGAATTCACTTCTTCCAGCGCCAACAATGGCAGTGGTTTTGAAGGCCTTGGCGACAACACACCCTTCTGGAATATTGCCTGCGGCATCGTGATGCTGCTCGGAAGATATTTACCAATCATAGGCCCGGTGGCCATTGCAGGGATTTTAGCCAGCAAAAAATATATTCCTGAAAGTGCAGGAACACTAAAAACTGACACGGGTACATTCGGATTAATGGTGTTTGCGGTAATAGCAATTGTTGCAGCATTATCATTTTTTCCAGCACTTGCATTGGGACCAATTGCAGAACATTTTTCACTAAAATAATTATGAACCCGGCTTTAAAATATCTATTGGGCTTCATTGGCAAGGATACTTAGTTATTATTTCTTTTTAGTAAAAAGAAATAAATAACCACTCTTGTACAGTAAATCTTTATTGAGCAACAACTCGATTAAACTAATAGACTACAACTTTCTTGAGCAACAGTACAACAAAGAACAAATGCAAATGTGAAAGATAAAATGTTTATTAAAGTTATAAAGCACCGCTCTTTAAATTAGACCAAATCAAATTTCCTTCTCCTTTAGGAGAAGGTGCCTGAAAGGCGGATGAGGCAGGGGAAAGAGAAGGAGAATGAGGTTGTGAGCTTGGAATAAAAGTTCAAAAAAGGTATGACGTACAAGGGAGTGACACAACGATGTCGAATAAAGAAACAAAAGTCAGTTCAAAAAAATATAAATCATGTCAAATAATACTAAAAATATCAAACTGTTTGAAAGCAGTTTAGTGAACGAAGCACTGAAACAATCTTTGCTGAAAATCAGTCCTATCAAGATGTTCCGCAACCCGGTAATGTTTACCGTGTGGATTGGCACACTCGTAATGGCAGCAGTATGTGTATGGATTGCAGCAGGCGAAAAAAGCCAGGGCAGCCTTGTGTACAACATCATTGTTACTGCTGTTTTATTACTCACATTGTTGTTCGCCAACTTTGCAGAAGCCATAGCCGAGGCAAGAGGAAAAGCACAGGCAGACAGCCTGAGAAAAACAAGGGAAGAAACACCTGCCAAATTAATAACACCAGTCGGCGATATGTATGTGAATGAAGTGAAAATAGTTTCTTCTTCACAACTCAGAAAAGGCGATGTATTCCTTTGCGAAGAAGGCGACATCATTCCAACTGATGGAGAAATTATCCATGGCCTTGCAACGATTGACGAAAGTGCCATCACCGGCGAAAGTGCGCCAGTGATAAGAGAAGCAGGCGGCGACAAATCTTCTGTAACCGGCGGTACCAAAGTACTGAGCGATAAAATAAAAGTAAAAGTAACCACCGAACCAGGCGAAAGTTTTTTAGATAAAATGATTGCATTGGTGGAAGGTGCAAGCCGTCAAAAAACACCGAACGAAATTGCATTGACAATCTTGTTGGCAGGTTTTACATTGGTGTTCATCATAGTAACGGTTACGCTTAAACCTTTCGGTGATTTTGCAAATACACCGATTACAATCGCTGCATTTATTTCTTTGTTTGTCTGTTTAATCCCTACAACAATTGGCGGCCTTTTATCAGCCATTGGCATTGCAGGTATGGACAGGGCATTGAGGGCAAACGTAATTACAAAGAGCGGTAAAGCTGTTGAAACTGCTGGTGACATTGATGTGTTGTTGTTAGATAAAACAGGTACCATCACAATCGGTAACAGGAAGGCAACCAACTTTTATCCATGCAATGGTGTGGATGAAAAACATTTTATCAAAGCCAGTGTGTTAAGCTCCGCAGCAGATGAAACTCCAGAAGGTAAATCCATCATTGAGCTTGCAAAAGAAAAAGGTGACAATACTTCATACGACTTTGGTAATAATGGTGGCCAAGTAAGGTTTATAAAATTTACCGCAGAAACAAGAAGCTCAGGAATTGATTTTGATAACACCAGGATTAGAAAAGGTGCAACAGATTCTATCAAAGCATTGAGTGAAAAAGCTGGTAATATTTTTCCTGTCGAAACTGCTGAAAAAGTAAAACAAATTTCAAGCAATGGCGGAACACCTTTGGTGGTTTCTGAAAATGAAAAAGTATTAGGTGTGATTGAATTGCAGGACATCATCAAAACCGGCATCAGCGAACGTTTTGAGCGCCTGAGAAAAATGGGTATCAAAACAGTAATGGTAACAGGCGATAATCCATTGACTGCAAAATTCATTGCCGAAAAGGCAGGTGTGGATGATTTTATCGCCGAAGCAAAACCGGAAGACAAAATGAACTACATCAAAAAAGAGCAAGCCAGCGGAAGGTTGGTTGCGATGATGGGTGATGGTACCAATGATGCACCGGCTCTGGCACAGGCTGATGTGGGAGTAGCAATGAACAGCGGCACACAAGCCGCCAAAGAAGCCGGCAACATGGTTGACCTCGACAATGACCCAACCAAACTAATTGAAATTGTAGAGATAGGAAAACAATTATTGATGACCAGGGGAACACTCACCACATTCAGTATTGCAAATGATGTGGCCAAATATTTTGCGATTGTTCCGGCATTGTTCATCACATCTATTCCAGCTTTGCAGGCATTGAATATCATGCACTTGCACAGCCCTGCTAGCGCCATTCTTTCAGCCGTTATTTTCAATGCCATCATCATTCCGCTACTGATTCCATTGGCTTTAAAAGGTGTGGCGTACAAACCAATCGGTGCATCTGCATTGCTGAGAAGGAATTTATTTATCTATGGATTGGGTGGTGTGATAGTTCCTTTTATCGGGATAAAAGTGATTGACCTTTTAGTAAGTCTTTGGTTTTAATAATGTCCAAAACAAGAGTGTATAATAATCAATTCATCACTAACAGTATAAATTAAACGATGTTCATCATTGATTCTTCTCGACCAAAAACCCTTGTAATTTCCTTTCAGGCCTTCAGGTTTACCCAAACCAAGAAAGGGTGTGTTCTGAATATCAGTGATAAGTTCAAATACTTTAAAAGCAAGGTTTTGATTACCGCTCTTAAATTTCCGGAGTTCCTCAATAGCAGTTGGAGAAAATTGAATATTCCTCATGGTAGAAATTATTTTGCAATGAACTCATTTAATTCTTCCATGGTAAATGTTACTCCCTTTCCCAAGTCAATATCCTCAATGGATTTATTCAGTTTTTCAAAAAACTGTTCATTGGTTTCAGGATTAATAGCAGCTCCAGTTTTTTCTTTTACAGCAATTGTAATGTCTGAATTTGTCCCTTTAACCAACGCAATTATTTTCTTAAAAAGTTCTTCATTAAATTCTGAAGAAGGCACTTTAAATACAGCGTCCATAAAAAATTAATTTATCAAATTTAAACTAAAATTATGAAACAGCATATTCTCCCAGCCATCCGCCTCACTTTCGTTTGCCTGGTTTTCTTTGTAGTGATTTATCCTGCTATTGTTTGGGCAATTGCCCAGGCTACGCCTAACAAAGGACAAGCCGATACTATCACACAAAATGGCAAAAAGTATTACAGCAATATTGCGCAGAATTTTACAGAGGATAAATATTTTTCTTCCCGTCCATCTGCTGCCGGATACAATGCTGCAGGCGCAAGCGGCAGCAACAAAGGCCCTACTAATCCTGATTATTTAAAAGATGTACAGGGGAGGGTTGATTCTTTTTTAGTACACAATCCAGGCATCGATAAAAGTGAAATCCCTTCTGATTTAGTAACTGCAAGTGGTGCCGGGCTTGACCCAAACATTTCTGTACAAGGCGCTAAGGTGCAGGCAAAAAGAATTGCAAGGGTAAGAAATATTTCTGAGCAAACTATTCAGCAACTGATTGTAACTTATACAGAAAAACCATTGGCTGGTTTATTTGGAACTGAAAAAATAAATGTACTAAAATTGAATCTTGCGTTGGATGCCTTAAAGTAAAACCTATGCCAGACAAAGACCAAACCGTTCAGCACTTCCTCGACCTGATAAAAAAATCAAGGCGGGGAAAATTCAAAATCTACATTGGCATGAGTGCTGGTGTGGGCAAGACATACCGCATGTTGCAGGAAGCCCATGCATTGTTGAAGAATGGCATTGATGTTAAGATAGGTTACATAGAAACACATTTTCGTAAGGAAACGCATGAACTGCTTGAAGGCTTACCTGTAGTGCCAAGAAGAAAACTTTTTTACAAAGGAAAAGAACTGGAAGAGCTGGATGTACAGGCTGTTATTAGCTTACGGCCGGAAGTGGTGGTGGTGGATGAACTGGCACATACGAATATTGAAGGGAGCAAAAATGAAAAACGCTGGCAGGATGTAATGGAAATTTTAGAAGCCGGTATCAATGTAATCAGCGCCGTAAATATCCAGCATATTGAAAGCCTGAATGAAGAAGTAAAAAAAATTACCGGCGTTGAAGTAACAGAACGCATTCCTGATAAAGTATTGGCTGTAGCAGATGAAGTGGTAAACATTGACCTTACCGCCGATGAATTAATCAGCCGGTTGAAAGAAGGAAAAATATACAAGGCAGAAAAAATAGAAACTGCTTTAAGAAATTTTTTTAAGAGCGAACACATTTTGCAACTGAGGGAACTGGCATTGAAAGAAGTTGCTTCGCAGGTGGAAAGAAAAGTAGAATCTGAAGTAACAAAAGAATACGCCAAAAAACATGAACGCTTTATGGCATGCATCAGCAGCAATGAAGTAACTGCAAAAAAAGTAATTCGCAAAGCAGCAAGACTGGCCAACTATTACAACAGCAGCTGGTATGTTTTGTATGTGCAAACACCGCCGGAAAGCGCTGATAAAATTGCATTGGATAAGCAACGCTATCTTATTAATAATTTCAAACTGGCTACTGAACTTGGGGCAGAAATTATTAAGGTGGAAAGCCGGCAGATTGCCAGGGCCATCATTGAGCAATGCAGGGAAAGGCATGTTACTACAGTTTGTATTGGTAAACCACATTTAAGTTTAATAAAAGTAATTTTGGCAACCAACGTCTTTAACGAATTACTCAACGAACTTTCAAAGAATGAAATTGATCTTGTAATATTAAGCTGATGAAAATAAAATCGAAACTTTTACTTGCTATAGGATTGCTTTTTGCAATGATTTTGCTTCTTACCATTGTAAGCAGTGTTTACATAAATAAACTATCAGGAGAAACTAAAAATATTCTTTCTGCTAATTATAATACACTCGATTATTCAAGACAAATGCTGATGGCTGTAAATGGAAGCATCACAGGTGTTGAAGACAAAAACAACTTTGAAAACAACTTAAAAAAACAGCAACAAAATGTTACAGAACCCGGGGAAAAAGAATTAACCGAGCAACTAGCAAAACACTTTGATCAACTGAAATTAAATCCTGCAGACACAGCTTTAGTAAATAATATCACCATTGATCTGACTAATATTATGCTCGTAAATATGCTGGCCATTCAGCATAAAAGCGGCATTGCAGAAAGCACCGCAGACAAAGCTATTTTCTGGATAGTGCTGGCTGGCACAATTTGCTTTTTAGCAGCATTTGTGCTGCTATTAAACCTGCCTGGCAATATTGCCAATCCTGTTAAGCAATTAACCGAAAGTATTAAGGAGATTGCTGCAGAAAACTATGATAAGCGTGTGCACTTTGAAAGGCACAATGAGTTTGGTGAACTGGCAGATGCCTTCAATACCATGGCGCAAAAACTTGATGAGTACAAAACCAGTAATATTGAAAAACTGATGATGGAAAAGAAAAGGATCGAAACACTTATCAATAACATGACTGATCCGGTAATCGGGCTTGATGAAAATAAAAAGATCCTCTTCATGAATCATGTGGCGCTCCGAATTTCTGGTTTACAACAGGAGCAGGTTGTTGGCAAAGCAGCGCAGGATGTCGCCATGCACAATGATTTAATAAGGTCATTAGTGCAGGATCTTTTTAGTGTTGGTGGTGAAAGACTGCCTGCAGCTCCGGTTAAAATTTATGCTGATAAAAAGGAAAGCTATTTTAACAAAGAGATCGTACCGATTAAGATAACGCCTACCGGAGAAAAAGAAGAAAAGCTTATCGGGAATGTGATTCTCCTGCAAAATATCACACCATTTAAAGAACTTGATTTTGCCAAAACAAATTTTATTGCGACAGTTTCCCATGAACTAAAAACACCAATCTCCTCCATACAAATGAGTTTGCAACTCTTACAAAATAAACAGATTGGTGATGTAAATGAGGAGCAGCAAAGCCTGATTACAAGCATACAGGATGATGCCAACAGGCTGCTAAAAATTACAGGTGAATTATTGAACATGACCCAGGTTGAGAGTGGTAACATCCAAATAACTGTAATGCCTGCGGATCCGAAAGAAATGCTTGACTACGCCGTCAATGCCAATCATACGTCCGCTGAGCAAAAGCAGATAAAATTGGAAGTAAATAATTCCGGCAACCTGCCAAAAGTTCTTGCTGATAAGGAAAAAACAGCCTGGGTGCTCACCAACCTGATTTCAAATGCTATCAGGTATTCCTATGATGACTCAACTATAGTTATTGCAGCAACAGCAACTGAAAAAAACCTGCAATTTTCAATCCGGGATCAGGGCCAGGGAATTCCGATGCAATACCAGGGCAGGATATTCGAACGCTACTTTCGCATACCTGGCACAAAAAAAGAAGGAACCGGCCTGGGCCTTTCAATAAGCAAAGAATTTATTGAAGCTCAGGGTGGGACTATTACCGTAGAAAGTGAGCTTGGTGAGGGCAGTACATTTACAGTTATACTTCCTTTATCACATTAGGCTCAGATCATTGGATATTAAGTGCTCCCTGTACTACCAAATTTTTTCCTGTCAACACTATTAACGATGCACCAGCCGCAATATGCTGCGGCACATTTAGCAAACATTGCCCGCCCTTTGTATGGTTTATTGTTATAGTTGCTCCTGATGGCAATGTTGCAGGTGGTATTTGACTATTGGTCCAGTTCGATGCAGTACTCCAATTACCCGTTCCGGTAAATGTATAAGTGGTTGCAAGTGGTGTCGCTGTAAAATTACAAGGAGCCGTTGTCTTAATTCCCCAGCCGGTAAGGCTGCCGCCATCGCCATCAAAACCATCGGTTATTGCTAATGTCCAAACACCTGCGCTGTTTTTACCATTAAAAATAGAAAGCGATTCTGTTGGGGTTACTGTAACGCCGCCAATTGGAGGACAGGGAAAGGTTGTAATTGCAGCCTGATCATTAAGATTTAAATTAAAGTCAGCATCCTGACCACAAATAGATGCAAATAAAATAACGGAGTCACCGGCTGGCCCTATCAGAACCATCGTTAAATCATTAATATAGCTATGCGTTCCAATAAGTCCAACTACATCAACATCACCCAATATAATTCCGGATCCTGCCGGTACAGTCAGGGTAGAGGTAATTCTGGTTGGTGGCCCTGAACTAATAACTTTCGGAACATTTGTACTCGTAAAAGTATTGCTTGCCGGGCAAACTGTTAAGCCGGTTCTAAACCTGTTGGGTACTGCACCCGGTACTCCTATCCCACATCCCCCGAGCGTACTCACTCTCCAGTAATAAATTGTATCCTCACCCAATGCTGCAGCAAGTGTGTAAGGCGGATTAATATTACTAACTGTTTGCGCTATCACTGAAAAGTCAGAAAACTTAGAAATTTGAAGATTGTAGCCAGTAGCTCCTGCAACCGCACTCCAATTAAAAGTTGGCTTAGTTTTTACACCCACTGAATCATTTGCTGGTGAGGTTAGTGAGGCTGGAGCACCAGGTCCTCCGCCGATGGTAAATTGAATATCTCTCGTTTTAACAACAGCACCGGCCGTACCAGTTATTCTAACAGTATATGTACCTGGTGTTGCACTATTCGCATTGTTTAATGTTACTGTTGTACTTGCGCCGGGGGCCAGCGATGTTGCGCCCAATGTAACCGTTGTGCCTGCAGGATTGAGGCTTGCTGCTAAATTAATTGTTGTAGCAAAACCTCCAAGGGCCCCGGTTTTAATTGTTGTTGAACCGGAAGAAGCCGAACATACAGCAACAACCGCCGGCGAATTGAATACAAAGGTAGATGAGGGTGAGGCCTGGATGCTGAGATTGAAATTTGAGAAATCGTAAAAAATATTTCCAACTGCCATTACCCGGATCCTGACAGCAGAAGATACATTGTTGGGCACCTGGATCTCTTCCGTTCCATCATTGGGTGTGTTACTTGCCAGCATTACTGGAAATGTAAGTCCTCCGTCAGTAGATAACTCAATGTTAACGTTGGCGGAGTTTATTGGAGCTGTGTTTGTGCCTGCAATGTTCCAGGTAACAGTTTTAAAATCATTTACATACCAAATTAAGCCGGAAGTATTTGGAGCTGTTACTATAAAAGGACCAGCAGCAGCACTGGTTGTAACGGATGTTTGTGCATTGCATACGCCACCACCACCGGCTTTGTTATCCCTGGCCGTTAACCGGAAATGCATGGTTCTGGCATAAGTTGGTTTCAACTCTCCAATAGAATCAAGATTTTTAATTTGACTACTGAGTTTTGGAAAATATCTTACCGGGGTTGTTGTGGGAGGAAAAGACCTGAATAATGGCGCATCTCCTGAAGGTGAATTCCATGTGCCAACAGGTCCGGAAACATCTACCTGTTCCCAACTGTATGTGAGTGCATCGTTATTAGCATCTGTAGCACTGCCTGTTAATAAGAAAGGAGTGGAAATGGGAATTACATACGCCGCTCCTGCGTTAACAACCGGCGCCGCATTACCTGTAGCCGTTTTGACGGCGCAACCATTTCCTGTACTGTTAATGGTATAATTAGTGATCTCATCGAAACTTATTCCGTGAAATTGGGGATCGCTGTTAGGTTGCAAATTATCTGCATCACATATCCCTGCATAAGCCATTATGGTACTTCCGCTGCCTGGCTCCGCATTAAAGCCAGGTGCATCATTTCCTGCACAAAATCCAAGGGCAGAGTTAAAAGTGTGATCAGCACCAAACTCATGTCCCATTTCATGGGCCACGTAATCAATATCGTACGGGTCACCAACCGGGCTTGTAGAACCTGTAATACCACTTGCTTTACTACCCGTAGTACAAACCACGCCTAATCCCGCCAATCCTCCGCCACCTGTACTGAAAGTATGTCCAATATCATAATTAGCATTGCCGATAGCACTGTCAATTTTCTGTTGGCTTTCATCTATAAGAATAGTCGCATTGTCATTTGCTGCATTTGAAGGATTAGGAGCAATTGCTGTATTCGGTGTAAACGGATCGACAGCCTTTGAATTAAAAATAACATTGTTTTCAGTAGCAACCAGTACAATCCTTATTGAAAGTTCTTTTTCATAAACGCCGTTAACCCTGTTAACTGTAGTCACAATTTTTGCAAGAGTTTGCGCTTTTGTTGGGTTTGAGAGTCCGGTTGCGGCTATTGCATATTCATGTGTACAGGCAATTGCCAACCTGTATGTTCTTAATTGTGTACCGGTACAAACACCGGCCAGTACATTGTCTGGTTTGGCAGCAACGGGCATCCTTTTCGGCTGGCCTTCAAAATAGGTTCCCTTTCTTTTAAGATCTTTTTTAAAATAGGAAATATAGTTTGTTATGGTTTTCTGGTCATACGGATCAATAAAGACTGCCCCTGTAACCGGCGATAAAATCATAGCATGAAAACCGAACTCCGTCCAGTCGATTTTAATGGTCGCTGTAGGATCATCAACCCCCTGACCGGTAAATGTTTTAATACCGGGAAAGGCTGCTGCTAACTCAGGAGCCATCGCCGCACTTTCCCATATACGAAAGCTGGCAGTGTTGCCATCCGGCATAGGTATAGCAATTAACGGTGCCGTATTTCTGTTTATTAGTTTAGCCTCTGATGGCAATATCGAAAAAAATGATTTTATGCTGGTTGTATCGAGTTGTGTCACCCGGTATTTTTCAGGAATAATTACTCTTTTTGCAGCCGTTTTAACAGTATTTTCTTCTGCATTTCTAAAGAAATTATTTTGTGAAAAAGCAGTAGTAAAAGAGAGCAGTAATACACAGAAGCTGGTAGTTTTTAGCGCAAAGGGATTCTTCATAAAAATTTTACATAGATATTGAATTGTAAATGTAAGAAAATAATTGAAAAAGGGCTACTGGCCGGCTTTACAAATTAAGCTGTAAGGAACTCTGGAAGCCTGGATATTTTTAAGCGATGATTTTATAAACAGTTGTAAGCTGCTATCCTTTAAAAGATAAAATTACGGCAGTTTAAAAATGATTATGCAAGCAGGATGGATAGTTTTAAAAAATGTTTAACCATGAAGTTATAATGTAGAGGTAAAACAATCTGACAATCTGCTGATATGTTTTTTTAGGTTTTTGGTAATCCATTAAAAATCCAGGGATAATTAACATTCAAAATACTATTCACCCGTATCTTGATTCCAGGAATGAAGACGGTAAAATATATCAGCATAGCTCTGTTGACAACAGCAATGATTTTTCCGGTTGAAATTGGATTGTCTTGCAGTATGTATAAAGTAACAGTTAATGGTACAACAATAGTTGGCTGCAACGAAGATGCCTGGCGACTGACTTCAAGAATTTGGTTTGAAAATGCTACAAAATTAAACAATTACGGGGCAGCCTTTACAGGCTCACGGTTTGATGGATTGAATGGCTTTGCACCGCAATCAGGCATGAATGAGTTTGGACTTACATTTTCCAGGCTGGCTGCCCCTGAGCCGGCAAAACAACCAGTAACGGAGGGAAAGAAAAAGCCAATCACAAACCCAACATTCTATTTAAAAGATATACAGCATACCTGTAAAACAATTGCGGATGTAAAAAATTACATCAACCAGTATGACCACAGTTATTTTACGGAGGACGTATTTATGTATATTGACAGATCAGGCAGTTACCTTGTTGTTGAGCCATTTACTATTATTAAAGGAAAAGAATCAAAGTATGTTTTATCAAATTTTTGCCCTTCGGCTACTACAGAAGACTATGCAAATAAATTGGAACGCTATCATAAAGGAGTTGAATTTTTAAAAAACAAGATCGACACCACACTTAGTTTTTGTACAGCACTGTCTGATACAATGCATGTTTGCAGAAGGAAAATTGGCGACGGAACATTGCTCACTTCAATTTGTGATTTAAAGAACGGCACAACCTCATTGTATTTCTATCATAACTACAAACAAGTGGTAACATTCAATATTAAAGATGAGCTGGCAAAGGGAAACCACATTTTTGAAATCCCCCAATTATTTCCGCAGAACCCGGAGTTTGAAAAATTAGTAAATTATAAAATTCCGCAGAACAGTAAAATAATAATGAAGTTTATGTTTTTTTGCGGTGCACTATTTTTATTTTCTTCTTTATTTTTTTTGGCCAGTTTTATAAAAAATGGCACTTCAACAAGATTTGCTAAGTATAAAATGCTCCTTTCTTTTTTGTGTGTTACCATGCTTTACTATGTTTATGTTCTGGCAAAAAATATGAGTATTTTTTATTTCCCGGCTCCCTGCAAAGACTATGAGATTTCATTACTAAATATTGCTGCATACATCCCCTTCTTATTCTTGCTGCTTATTATTCCCCTGATAATTGTGAATGGAAAAGTTATAAAACAGTCTGCATGGAGTTTTACTCTCAGATGGCTTTTTATAATCAATAATATTGCGTTTACTTCTTTGATACTATTCTTTTGTTACTGGGGTTTGTACGATATATTTAATTAACAAACTGCAAGCTGCACATCAACATTTTATTTGAGCTCTAAAAGTATTTAAGAAAAGTTGGCTGCACGGGCCGCAGAGGATTGAAAAATCATTATTGCAGTACTGCATACTTGTTTGCAGTAATCACTGTATACCAGCCAACTTAATAGTTGCCTTATCTTTTCGGCTTGCGGATTTTTTAAAAAAAATTTGCATTACAGCCGCCAACATTTTAAATTTATATTTTTCATTAAAACTATTTCTATGCGACAGCTATTTTTATTGGTATCAATTTTTTGTGGAATCAATGATATCAATGCCCAAACAAATGCAAACTCTTCAATGCTGGACGGGACGTGGATTCCTACAACACAGGAAATGGGAGGTAAACAGTTGCCTGCTGCAGCTTTTGAAAAACAAAAATTGATTCTTGATGATAGCGCTTATACCGTTGTGGCCGAAAGTATAGATAAAGGAATTGCCAGGTTTCAAAACGGCAAAATTGATATTTATGGAAAAGAAGGTGTAAATAAAGGCCGGCATTTTACAGCCATTTATAAATACGAAAATGATTTACTCATCATTTGTTATAATCTAAAGGGCGATAAATATCCTGAATTGTATGATACAAAGGGCAATCCGCTGTATTTTATGTCAGTGTTTAAAAAAGAATAATTACCAGTACAAATATTCAGGTTCAATAAATTTGCCGTTGATAAAATATTGATGCAATCATGCACAGGATAGATCTCTGCCTCACTCTCCTCCCCCTTCTTCATTTTCCATAAACGCATTAAGTTAATAATTGAAGCCTTGCACTGAAAGGCCGTGAGCCGCATCGTTAAAAAGTCCCACGTATCCCCAATCTTATAAAGATACATTTGCATTCACACTGCAAACATTTCATTATTGCAGAAAATTAACAAGCTAGTTAAAGTACCTTTGCCGCAATTTTTGATTGCCAAATATTTCGACAATGATGAACCTGAAAGAAATTAGCAAGAAGATAATAAAAGGCGACTTCAGCAGTCTTTTAAACTTTGGAAACGGCAATAAAAATGTCCATCCTACTGAGGTTGCAAAAATGCTTGATTCTGTGCCGGCAGACACAGCTTTGCAGGCATTTGCGTCTTTACCTGCAACCACGCAGTCAAAGGTTTTTTCATACCTGGATACTCCGTTGCAAAAAAGGGTTGTAAAAACAATTTTACCGGCAAGAGCTACTGTTATTTTAAATGAGTTAAGTTCGGATGACCGGATAACATTTTATTCTTCTTTAAAAGGTATTGAACGTTCCGCTTACCTGGAACTGCTGAATGAGAAAAACAAAAATGCCGTCCATGATATTTTGGGTTATCCTGATAACAGTGTGGCAAGGCTCATCAATACAGAATTTGCAACCATCAGTACAGAAATTACTGTTGCGGCAGCTAACGAGTACCTCAGAAAAAATCATAAGGATACTGAAACTGCCAATGTAATTTATGTGGTGGATAGCGATGGAAAATTAATAGACGACATTCCCATAAGGCGGTTTGTTCTGAATGATCCGGCTAAAAAAATCGCTGATATTTTAGATGGCTTTTGCGTTAGCCTTAAAATGACAGACAGCAAGGAAGATGCAGTTTCAAAATTTAAAGAGTATGACCGTGTAGTTTTACCTGTAACAAATGCAGATAATATTTTACTGGGTGTTTTAACAGTAGATGATGTGCTGGATGCAGCAGAACAAAGAGATACCAAAGAAATTCAAAACTTTGGTGGTGTGGAGGGACTTGACTATCCTTATGTGAAAACGGGCTTTTTTGCTCTGATTAAAAAAAGGGCTACCTGGCTCATTGTACTGTTTGTTGGCGAAATGCTCACCGCAACTGCCATGGGATATTTTGATGCTGAAATTTCAAAGGCTGTAGTGCTGGCCTTATTTGTGCCGCTAATTATTTCAAGCGGTGGCAACAGCGGCTCACAGGCAGCAACACTTATTATATGTGCTATGGCGCTTAAAGAACTTACTATTAAAGACTGGTGGTTTGTAATGCGCCGTGAAATTTTATCCGGACTTACCCTTGGGTTTATATTGGGCACCATCGGTTTTATAAGAATAGAAATTTGGCAGCATCTTCATTTATACAATTACGGACCGCATTACTTTCTGCTGGCACTAACTATCTTTTTTTCCCTGATAGGTATTGTAATGTGGGGAACCTTAAGCGGATCGATGATACCAATTGTTTTAAAGAAGTTTAAGCTTGACCCTGCAACTTCATCTGCACCGCTTGTTGCTACTTTGGTGGATGTTACAGGGCTGGTGATCTATTTTACTTTTGCCGCAATTATTTTAAAAGGAACTATTTTATAAAGATTTTTGATAAAGATTTTATTGCAATAATTATTCAACTTTCTTAAGGGGATAATTAAATATCAAAACCAATTACCAACATGACTGGTTTTAAAATAACAACTCCCGATAACCAGGAAATAAAATTCAATTTTTATTGGGATGCTGCACCTGCAACATGCATGGCATTTGCACAAAGCCTGCCTTTTAAAAGAACCTTTTATCACGCCAGGGTTTCAGGCCAGGAGATTTGGATAGACGATGTGCCACCGCTTAATATCATCCAGGAAAATGCATCAATATTTACCGAACCGGGTGAAGTAGTTATCGGGCCTCAAAAGCCGGTAAGAACGAAAACAGCAAACTGCTTTGGCATTTACTACGGCCATGGTAAGGGGCTGGATGCCTGTAATATTTTTGCGAAAGCAGATGAGACTTATATGAACAAACTGGTTGCATTAGGTGACAGCATCTGGAGAAATGGTTCCCTGCAACTGACCGTTTCCCTGATTGTTTAAGTTATCAGGCTACGCAGATTTAGTTTTCCTAAATATGCATTTTTTGCAGCAGTACTGCAAAGCCGCATCTTGTTTTTAAGAAATTAAAGAACGATTGCACTAACACATAACAAAAGGTTTTACATAGTTTTGAGTTGGTGATTATTACCAGGAAATATGACTAAGCTATTTTACCTGACTGCCCTGCTGGGCGTCTTTTGTATCACGGGCACCAGCGCTCAATCTATTGACGCTTTACGTGAAAAAATTCAACAAATTGTGTCGGCAAAAAAAGTATTTGCAGGTGTGGCAATTATGGGCAACGGTGCCCGGGATACGCTTACCCTTAATGGCGAAAGCCACCTCCCTATGCAGAGTGTTTTTAAGTTTCACATTGCATTGGCTGTGCTCAATAAAGTTGATGAGGGAAAACTCTCCCTTAATCAAAAAATAACTATTTTAAAAAAGGATTTGTTGCCCGGCTTGTACAGCCCGATAAGGGAAAAATATCCTGAAGGCGTAACCCTTCCTCTTTCAGAAATACTCACCTACACTGTGGCAGAAAGCGACAATGCTGGCTGTGATGTTCTGTTAAAACTTATTGGTGGCCCGGCTGTTGTTGAAAAATACTTTGCAAAAAATCATTTCACCAACCTCTCAGTAAAATTTAACGAGGAAACACAACAGGGAACCTGGGATCTTCAGTTCCAAAACTGGACAACACCCAAAGCTGCCAATGAAGTATTGAATGCTTTTTACCTCAACAGTAAAAAGCTGCTTTCAAAAAAGAGTTATGACTTTATCTGGGCAACAATGAAAAAAACAGAAACAGGTAAAAACAGGTTGAAGGGAGAATTACCACCAGCCACAGTTGTTGCCCACAAAACAGGTACTTCAGGGGTAAACAAAGATGGTATAACAGCAGCAGTGAATGATATTGGAGTGGTATTTTTGCCCGGCGGAGGCCACTATTTTATCAGTGTTTTCGTAACAGATTCTAGAGAAGATGCAGCGGCAAATGAAAAGATAATCGCAGATATTTCAAAGGCTGCCTGGGATTATTTCACAGGCAAGCAATAATAAAAATAGCAACAAAAATCAGATGAAAAGCTTATTCAGTTTTACATTTTTTCTATTTTGTACAGCATTGAATATTTCTTTTGCTCTGCCTCCCAACATTGTACCATATACCGGGCAGCAACCACAGCTTGCTGTTGACAATGCAGGTATTATCAGGCTTATTTACGGGCAGGAAGATAAAATATACTGTGCCACTTCTTTAGATAATGGAATCAGTTTTAAAGAAAGCAAACTTGTTGGGGCCGTAAAGCAAATGCACCTTGGCATGAGCCGTGGCCCGCAGGTTGCCAGTTCAAAAAATTATACACTTGTTGCAGCGATTGATAAAAAAGGGGTTGTTCATATCTTTCAACTTAACCATGCCACCAATAAATGGAAAGAAGAAAGTTTTGCCAATGATGAGGCTGGTTCGGCGCCTGAAGGTTTAATGAGTATTGCAGCCGATAAAGCTGATAATTTTTATTGTGTGTGGCTGGATAACAGGACAGATAAATACAATAAAATCTGCTTTGCAAAAACAACAGATAAAGGAACATCCTGGACGAAAAACCGGATGGTTTATAAATCGGCAGATAAAACTGTTTGCGAATGTTGTAAACCCAGCATTGTGGTAAGTGATAGCAAAGTAGTCATCATGTTTAGAAACTGGCTCAATGGCTCAAGAGATTTGTACTTGTTACAGTCTGCAGATATGGGAAACAGTTTTGCCAGCGCCGTAAAACTTGGAACAGGAACGTGGAAACTAAATGGTTGCCCGATGGATGGCGGCGGGTTGGTAGTTACCAAAAAAGCAAAAGTTACAACCGTATGGCGGCGGGAGGGAACGATCTATTATTCAAAGCCGGGTGAGGGTGAAACCAAAATCGGGCAAGGGAGGAATTGCAGCATAACTGATCCTCAAAAACCTGTAATTACCTGGCAGGATGAAAAGCACCTGAAGATGATGGAACTTGCAACAGGTAAAGTAACAGATGCCGGTGAAGGAACTTATATAAAGGCGGTGAGAACAAAGGATAACAAGCTGTTTTGTGCCTGGGAACATGGTGGCAGCATCATTTTAAAAAGAATTTAAATTGCTTCGATATGCGAAACAAGCTGGTAGTAAAAGTTATATTGCGTCGCCAGTCATTTTTAATTTTTAACAGGTCGTTTAACTCAGCTCACTTAAATGAAAATCTTTAATATTTTTTTCTGCTTTATTTTTATTGTGTTTGCAGCCTTGCAGTACAATGATCCTGATCCTTATATCTGGG
Source organism: Ferruginibacter sp. (assembly GCA_965247025.1). Lineage (GTDB taxonomy): Bacteria > Bacteroidota > Bacteroidia > Chitinophagales > Chitinophagaceae > Ferruginibacter. The sequence goes on from OZ252000.1 coordinate 1,725,746, forward strand.
TTCCCATTTACCTTTATACAGCTGTGTTGTGCTGGCTCGCCGCAAAGCAACAATATTACACTAAAGCATATTTGGCTGGTATTGCGGTGTACACAGCTTATGCGGTTTACAAAGTTTTTGATACCAATGGTTTGATTGACTGGGTGAGTAAACACAACGCCGCTAATATTGCTGAAACGATGAAAGCAGAACAACCCTGGATAGAAGAATCAAGGGAATTTTTCGGTTTGCTTATTTTGATAAGTGTTTTGCTGATCAATTATTTTGTGGCGGTGAAGAAACAACGGAACAGCAGTAAATAATCTTTGTAAAACAAAGGAAATTCAGACAGAGTCTGAAAGATTAACAGGCAGAAAAGTAATAACAATCATAGCAGAAAAAGTTTTACATGAGCGATATTAGTGAAACAATACAGGAGCCAATTGAGCATGCCGGTAGCAGCAAAATAAATTCAAGGGTGGCTCTTTTTGTTGCTATTACAGCCACGTTCATGGCCCTTTGCAATGTTAAAGATGGAAATGTTGTGCAGGCTATGTCCCAGGCCCAGGCGCACAGTATAGATACCTGGTCATACTTTCAGGCAAAGAGTACCAAACAGTCAATTGCTGAAAATACCCTTGAAATGCTGAGAGAGCAAAAACCTCTTGTAAATGATTCATTGATAAAAAAATACACAGCGCAAATTGCCCGTTATGAAAAAGAAAAACTGGAGTTAAAAACAAAAGCCGGGGCCTTTGAAAAAGAGTATGATGACATCAATCTTTTTGACGATCAGTTTGATATGACAGATGCCCTGCTCACCATCTCCATCGCCATGTTTGGCATCACTTCGCTTACACAAAAAAAATGGCTTCTGTACTTTTCTGCCGGCGTAAGCCTGTTGGGGATAATTTTAGGTTTGGCTGCATTTCTAAAGATCAGCCTGCATTCAGATCTGATATCAAAAATACTTGGATAATTCCAGGACGAGCATCAACATTGCAATTCGTTTGAATAATGATTTTCTATTGTTTTAATCCTGGATTTAATTACTACTCGTCTGAAGGTAGTTCAGCAACGATCATAATAATTGAATTTTACGTATTCAACTTACGTTAGTTTACGCACTAATGCTAAAATTACAAAGTACTAACTGCAACGGGAAGGGTGTTTTGTTTAACCCAGATTTTGCAGTTGAAAATCTATTGCGGCTTCCAACTGCTGCACAGCTAAGTATTTCAGAACATTTTTTGACTTCAAAATAGATCACTATTCATCAGCCAAAAAATAACCCGAAACACCTAGCTGACTTGCATTTGAAACCCTCATAACGATCTCAACTGCAAAATGTGGGTTTAAAAAGCTGAGCTACAAAGCATCATCTTAACAAAACAAAAGGAAATACGAGGACCAGTAACAAATGGAGAAAGTATGCCTGATGAATATTTGTATTCTTAGAACAGAAAAAATATTTCAAATAAGTGTGTTGCCCAAACAAGAACTGCAAAGCCTTCATTACCAGCAACTATTTTAGCTTTATAAAATAAGGCAGTGTGTTGATATCAACCTTTACTTCCAGCATTACAGGGCCTTTAATTATTTTATCATCCGCAGTTTTCCAGCTGCCTTTTGGCAGAGCTATCATTTTTTTGGTTGCATTTTTTTCAAGTACAGGAGCCACCAGTAAACTGTCGCCAATTAAAAACTGGTCTTTAATGGCGGCATAGCCACTTTTCGGAAATACATACTCCATCGATCTTAAAATTGGCTCACCCGTTAAAGCCGCCTGTGTTGTTATTGCTAAGATATAATCTTTGAATTTTTCTCTCAGCTTAACAGCATTTAACACCGCCGTTAAATGAGGTTTATCCAGCACACGCCATGGCGCTACAGAAAACTGCATCATCGGCATCAACGCATGGCATTGTGCAGAACGTACAATCAGTTCCTCGTCAATAACCGCACCATCAATAAAAGAAGCATAATCGCCACCGCCAATCATATCCGGGCAGGAAAAATTGTAACCCATCAAACCTTCCAGTATCATGTTAGGTACCAGTTTTTGAAGGTCTGGCCAGTTATGATTTTTATCTCCCAGCCTGTTGACCAACGGCTGACCGCCCATCTTAAACATGGCCCTGTATTCGTTTAGTGGGTAGTCCAAACCAACTTTTGCATACAACTCTGTTTGCTCAGTTGATGGTACGGTTTTAAAAGAAACAGTTTCATTATAAAAATGATAATCACCAGCATCAAACTTAAATCCATCAACACCGTAAACATTGGTGAGTTTATTCAACTGATCTTTAAACCACTTAACTGTTAAAGGGTTTGTAAGATCAAGCAGGGCACTGGCGCCATTCCACCAGCGTATGATGGCATCATCTCCATTTTTATCTTTGAGTAATAAATTATTTTTTGAGAGATACCTGTACACATCACAATCAGAGCTGATGAAAGGGCATACCCACAACATCACTTTAAACCCTTTTGCATGCAGTGAATCTATCATGAGTTTGGGTGAACTAAACCTGCCGGGATGAAAATTTAACTTACCATAATCTTCCTGCCAGGTATCATCAATCATTAAAACGCCGGGTGGCATTCCGTTACTGAGAATAGCATTGGCATACTTTAAAATATCCTGTTGGTTCTGGTCGTACATCAGCTCAATCCATGTGTTGTATTGCGGATTGGTGAACAATAATTTATCCGGCATTTTGCCGGATGATGGAAAATAATTTTTACTGGCAAACTTAAAAGCCTGCTGCAGATTTTCACCCGCTTTTTTATAACTTATCACAGCATTTTTACTCTGTACAATAATACTGTCTTTGGTATATTGAATGCTGAGTGGTTCATCGCACCAAATTACTTCCCCGTTAGCTGATAAAAGTAAAGGCTGTATTTGATTATTGAAATTATCATTCTCCGTTTCAGCTTTGTAGCCAGGCTGCAGTGGCATCAGGTAGCCGTTATCTACAACCCCTGCCCACCAATAGTTTTGCAAACTGCAGGGTAAAGCAAGGCGTTGCTTTTGTGCAACAACAGCAGCGTTGTGCAATACAAATAATGATACCAGTAGTAAAAAAAATGACCGCATGTTGTTTGTGTTAGTTAGCAAAGAAATAGTTATTTATAAAGAGATAGCAGTGTTTTAATTTCTGATCAAAGGGTTTGTCCCGCTCACTGCACACTATTGCAGAAGTCTATTCAACCGTTAATATATAATTCAACTTATTGTAACCGGTTTTTTCTTCCCAAACTGCTGCATTAGCCAGCCGGATGGAGTATGCAGAACGGCTGCTGATGGATGCATATTTATCGGGCAGGTTCAGCAATAATTCGTACTTACCAGCAATAATAGCTGCAGGTAACATAAATGTTTGTTCCAATGCAGTTTTGCCACTAAACCATTTACGAACGTCTGTTGCAAAATCAATGATCTTTATAACACCAGTGCTGCTGTTTCTCAGCACTAGTTGCACCGGCCTTTCATTAAAGGGTGATGCATAACCCACATTCTCCAAATTGATCCGCACTTTAATTGCTGAGCCTGCCTTAGCTTTTTTTGGAAAAGAAGCATTTTTCAATACAAACCTGTAGCCAAGGCTGATCTTAATTTTATCCATGCAACCGCCGCTTTGCCAGTCGTTATTAACCTCATTGTTGTAGTGAGCATTTAAAAAACTATAGTGCATTGCTGCCATTTCCGTTTGTGCCCGCCCTGCAGTTTCACAATCATTTTGCGGACTGTAACTATCCATACAGGTTTCACCGCCCACGGCTACATATTTTGAATCCTGTTCCTGGTAATTCCGCAGGGTATTAACAACAGCAGCACTGCTGCTGCGGCCTGTACTGCTGTTACCATAATCTTCAAAAGTACCAATATCATTCGGACCGCTTAAAAAGCAATCGTTGTGAAAGGCTATCCTGGCCTTGTCTGTTTTATTAAAAGCTTCTGCAGCGGTTAGTGCAGCGGATGATAAAGATGCATTTACACCATATACAAACCGCTGCTTGAATTGCGGGTAACGCACTTGTATCATCCTGTCTTTTGGCAATGCTGTCAGCAAGGCCTGCAAAACTTCAAACCTGTCCTGCCAGTTGTTGTTCAGCAGTTTTCCTGCAGATTGGTTGGCTGATGCATCGCCAAAATAATCTGTATAATAACTTTCGCCCCATGTACCAATAAAACCCATTTGCAGGCAGGCTATCACGTCAGCATTTTTTATAAGAATTGGTTTAAGCTGTTCAATATGTTGTAACACAGTTGCTTTGGTTGCATCACCATAAGGAGGACAAATAAAACCTTCCGGACAGGTACCGGCATTTGATTTAACGGTATAGGCAAACCGTGGAACCAGCTTTATACCTGCAAGCCTTGCAATATCAAAGTCTGCCTGTATAGTAGTAAGCAAGGCCGCAGTTAAGGGTTTATCGTTAAAACCTTCCAGCACATAATTGCGGAACACAAGTGTGCTTGTTACTTTATAAGTGGCGCCTTTCACGGCCTGTTCCGCACGGTAGTTTTTTAGTTCATCCAAATTCAATGCAATAAAGTTGGCGGCACTGGTTTCCCGGGGATGATAAAACCCTCGTTCAGGATTTGGAAAATCATCTGCGGAAGCAGTATAATTTACTGTAACCTGCGGCACATTTACAACCTGGCTAATGGCTTTATTTTGTTTGCAGCATAGCACAAGGCTAAAACAAACAATATAAACACAAAGTGGTTTGAAAGACGATGTATGTTGTATCATAACAAAGACGATGTATGTTGTATCATAACTTTTGGCAGGCTGAACACATTGCTGCCTGCTTTACCAAGATACCAAGTTGCTTCGATAATATTTTACCAATGCAACTGTATGTCTGTACACAAGCGTTTGCAATCCCGGGTCAAACGTTTGCATTATTTTTTGCTGGCAGCCAGTTTGTGTTGGAATGCAGGGTGTTGGGAAAGGAATGGAGAGAGTGAAAAGTTGAAACTTTACAAGCTGACCGTAAAACAGGTTTTTTTTATTGGTGGAAGCGTCATCCGGCACAGGGGCAACAAGGCAGCAAGATGCGTCTAAGGCTACAATACTTATTTTATTCCTGTTACAAAAATTTAACCTTTACACAAATCAAATCCTTAAAACAAACCAGCCTGTGCAGTTGCACAGGCTGGTTGCGGACGTATTGCGTTTGGATGGTTAAATTACTATCTGGGAAATTTCATTACTTAATGTCATTTGCCCGTTGCTGCCCACGGCAGCCACTTTTACCCAGTAGGTTTTACCGGGCTCAAGATTGGTAAACATGTTTTTGCAGCGGCTGCTATTTACAGCTTTCCATACAGTTGCTTCCGTAAGCGGCCCCTCTGCAATGTAATGGATATATGCACTGGCACCTTTAACTGCTTTTACTTTACTTACAAGTGACCCAGAGTTTATACTTGGTTTTGCTGAAATATTCTGAGGCTCACCCAAAATAATGGGAACCCTTACTTTAACCTGTGGAAATCCACTGCTATTTATTTTAACCGGGTCGCCCTGGCTAATGGTGTTTACATACTGGGCCGTTTGGCTCAGCATTGCTTGCAACAGTGATTTAGAGGCATTTTTTTCCGCTATTCTTGTCCTGTCTCTTCCTGCGGCCGCAGCAACGGAAGCATTAAAATCATCAGTTGATGCCTGCAGTACTGGTAGGGCAGGTACAGGGGTTAAAAAATAAGGGTTGTTATTCATCGCCAGCAACACGGTGGCGGAAAGAAGAGAAAGATTTCCTTCTGTGTAATTAGTGAAATTAGTGAGCGCTTTTGTTAAGATCATGGTATGTGTTTTTATGGTTTGGATAAACAGTACGTCCGCAAATAATAACTACATCCGTAGCAGTTTTATTATGTATGCCTGCAATGCCAATAACAAAAACATAACATCACCTGCACAATAAAAAGCCACAACCTACCATTTAACGCCGCTCAACCGCTTTAAATCAGGAATTTAAATCCAATAATTTTTTTTAATACAGTTCTTTAAAAAAAATTAAAAAATTTAGAAAAACTTTTTTCCAGAGGCCATACTATAGCAGTTTGCAGCAATTTTGCCGGCGGGATAAGAAATCAAAACGCTTTTTTTTGAGATAAAATGACCATTTATAGGGTTACAAGTGACTACTTGCAGGTTAAGTGGTAACCACTTGCAGATTTAGTAGTGACCACTTGCAGGTTTAGAAACAACCATTTGCAGATTTAGTAATAACCCCTTGCAGGTTTAGTGATAACCACCTGCAGGTTTTGTGATAACCAATTGCAGGTTTAGTAGTGACCACCTGCAGGTTTAGTAATAATCACCTGTAGGTTTAGTGATAACCATCTGCAGGTTTAGTGATAACCACCTGCAGGTTTAGTGATAACCACTTACATGTTTAGTGATAACTACTTACAGGTTTAGTGATAACCATTTGCAGGTTTAGCAGTGAACACTATTTCTCATATCCCTGCTATGCCCTTACATTGTTACTACCTAAATTGTTTGATTGTTGATATACTCTATGCTTTAACTAATCTTTAAAATAATTTACAAAATTAATATGTATTCTTATCTTCAATCTATTATTCACAATCCAGCTTTGAGTATTTTAATGTGTTGGAGAACACTTTGTGAATAGACATTTTGCTTTTTTGTACATAATTACTGCCCTGTTTATTAAAATAGTATCAATGATAAAGATCCTGATTGCTGATGACGATCCTGATGTGGCTGTTGTATTGGCCACCTACTTTGGTGAAGTCGAAAAGAAATACGAAGTGGCTACGGCATTTTCCAAATCAGAATTACTGGAAAAGATTGCTTTGTGGTTGCCCGAACTTATTATTCTGGATGTTTGGTTTGGCAAAGCAAATGGCCGTATCCTTTGTAAGTTTATAAAATCCAACTTTCTCCAGGTAAAAGTTATCCTTATTTCAGCCACAGCTCAACTGCTGGAAAATCAAAAAGAATGCCTTGCAAATGGATGTGTGGAAAAACCTTTTGACCTGGTGCACATTGCAAAGACAGTTGAGCGTGTTATTGCAGCATCTTAACCACGCAGTGATAATTCTCTCTAAATTAACAATAACCGCTTTTGTTCTATGAGCGGTTTATACAAATTTGCTAATTCTAATTGCATTAAAGCATATCTTCCGGCATTGTCATAATAAGCAGCCGTTTTTAAAATACTTTTTATAACCAAAAATATTTCGTCAATACTATCGTACATTTCTGTTGTTTAAGTGTGGAACCCATTCATTGTCATAATCAATCGTATAAGCATCCACAATTTTCTAAAAATCCGGCAGATGCATAATCAATATAATCTTCACCCCTTTTGTAAAATGCTTTTTCTCGTGGTTCAAACAAAGTTTTTTGCAATATATAATATCTTGGAAAAGCTTTTTAATTTTTACTAAATCCATGGTGCATTGTTTTCCTTTTGCTGTCCTAAACCTGCACCAATTAACTTACCGTCTTTATACAAGATCTATATGGCGAGCATACACAGGAAAGGCGACATTTTATTTGGAAACCTATTGACCATCATATGAGACAATTTAATGTTTGAAAAACAGCAGCCAGCATCGCATTTGCTAAAATGGGGGGTTGACCTGGTTACTTCAACAGTCCGCTATTAGCTTCAGTTTTGCATCGGATCTTTAACTTGTTACTAATGCTTTGTTTTATTTGATATTCTAAAAAAGTAAGGTTACCCAAGCGATATAATCAAACAGCCTCTTTCCTGTGTATACTTTGTTTCTAATTTATTTGATTTTGTAAACAAATTTTTAGAGAAGTAACAAATGGCAACATGTTAGAGACCCGCCTGATGATGCAACTTATATTAGCAAAGTAGCCCTCGAATTACAGCAGGGTCTAACCACATATTTTAAAGCAGAATCCTGCAAAGAAGATTATTTTCAGTGTTAATTTAGCAATCTCCCTTCAATATTCAATCATTTACTGTGTAATAAATTAACGTAGTTGAGGAAATACTTTCTTATGTGTTACAGTAGCAGGCTTTTTAATTTAGCCATTAACTCTTAACTGATTTGGACCAAATATTGTTTGGAAGTTTTGCTTGATATCAACTTTATATCTATACAATACGTTATCCGAGGATGCTTATAATATGCTTTCTTCGGGTCTTTTTAGTATTGCGTTAGTACGTTTCAGGCTACCTGTTTTTATCTGCCCCTTTCGCTCCTATTAATATACTAAACAACATTTATGCTCATTAAATTAAGATAAAAAAACAATCATGAAAAACGAAACAACAACCAAAGTAAAATTCTTTGAAAATCTTGCCGCCAAAGTTACCACGGCCTCCGGCAGCACAGGCGCAATTATAGGAGCTTTTGCTTCAATATTAATATGGGCTGCATTTGGACCAGTTTTTCATTATTCAGAAACCTGGCAAATGATTATCAATACAGGCACCACGATCATTACTTTTTTAATGGTGTTCATGATACAAAAATCTCAGAATAAAGAATCCCTGGCTGTACAGCTCAAATTAAATGAACTGGTTGCAGCGCATGAATTTGCCAGTAACAGGCTTGTAGATGTGGAAAATATGACGGAAGATGAATTGAAAACCATACAGAAATATTACGCTAAACTAAAGACAGCTACAGAAAAAGAAGAATCATTACAGATATCTCATTCAATAGACGAGGCAGCACAAATGCATGAAGTTAAAAAAGAAATTGAGGCAAATATTGAAAAAGAATTAGGCAAATGATCATCAATCTGTCTGGCCGACTCAGACTCCTGGGATTAACTTATTGCTTGTTAACGCTTTGTAGTTGCCAGGTTTTAAATAATTCATCAAAGTATAATTTTGTTGACGGTTATTATCACAGCAGGCTCAACACGACAAAAAAAGCTACCTATTATGTAGTTGCTTTGAGTGATTCTATAAAAGTTTATCCGGCCCATTCCCGTTCAGGAAAAGTTGACACTGTAAGTACCATCAGTATTTTTTTTCCGCAAGTACAGCACTCAGTGTTATTTAAGCCTGTTTTGTTTACAAATTCCTCTTTTGACCTTGATGTATTTACCATCCTATTTAAATACAGGAGCCCTGCAAAGGGTTTTCCTAACCAGCTTAACACAGGGTTTAACGGTGCCTTATTTTGCGGCTACAGAACAGATTTTTACAAACTATTTTACAAGCTAACTCCTTTGAAGCTCGCCAAACGGAATATTGCCCATTATGGTTATAGTGTTGGTGGCTTTGCCGGGCTGGGCACTGCAAGGATTGATGAATATGTTACACTCAACCGCATTAATTACCAGTATGACGGGGCTATTATAACAACTGGTATAGCTGTAGAACTGGGGATTAATAAAGTCAACTTTGGAGTAAATTATGGGTTTGATTTTTTAACTGACAAGAATAAGAACACCTGGATAAATAACAGTAAAGGATGGGTAGGTGTTAGCATCGGGTTAAATATCAATTGATCATCAGAAGTTAAGGTATCCCCCGGACGCAAGGTATTTGCTATTACTTTTTTTATTACAAACCAATGAAAAAAGCTTGTAAAGAACTGTATAAGACACCATTATTTTCATTTATAATATGGATAATACTGTCAAGTATAACTTAGGCATTCATATGTGGTGCAGCTTTCCTTTGTTGAGGTGTACTTTGATTAGGATGCTATACAAAAATCAAGTATTAGTATTGAGTAAATACCGGACGAGAATCTGAATAATTTATCCCAATTCACTTCAAATTACGGGGTGAAGCGTTTGAGTTGTCGAAAATCTTAAAAGCTCGGCCGTTATATTTGTATATTACTTAATAGATGATTAATCTTCAACATCATATTCGCTATCTCAAATGGTTTTGCAATAAAATCATCTGCGCCTGCAGATCTGCAGAGTATTTCTGCATCTGGCAATGCAGTCATTATTATCAGAGGTAAGTGAGCAAAAGATTCGTTATTTTTTAACTCCCGGCAAATATCCGTTCCTTTTATTCCGCCAATCAACATATCAAGGATAATCAGGCTTACAATATCACTTCTTAGGGTCTCTTCTATTTGGTCTGCATTCTTGCTTACAAGTACAGAAAAACCTTTAACCTCCAAAATCATTTTCATCATTATTCCAATTTCCTCATCATCATATACTAATACTATACGTGGGGGCTTTTGCATTTGTTTAAAATTTTAATGGCAATGTAAAAGTAAAAATTGATCCTTTGTTCAATTCACTCTCTACTTTTATTTCACCATTATGTCTTTTAATGATTTCGTCTGCTAAAAACAGCCCTATACCAAATCCCGAAAATGCATGTTCATTTTTTCCGGTAACACGATAAAATCTTTCAAATATTTTTTCAACGTCTTTTTTTGCAATACCAATGCCCGAATCTTTAACACTTACGGCAATTTTATCACCTGCTTTGTTTATACTAATTTCTATATTGGTTTTTGCCGGAGAATATTTTATAGCATTATTAATTAAATTTATGATTACCTGTTGTAATCTGTCTTTGTCGCCATAAATATTACCATTAAAATTGTTGGTCAAAATAATAGAATGGCTATTGTTTGTATATTTAATATCCTCAACAGTTTCGGTAACTAGCTGGTTTAGTAAAAAAAATTCTTTTTTTAAATCCAGTTTGCTTTCTTCCACCCTGGAAAGATCCATCATTTCCGTTATCAGCCTTGTTAACCTTATAATTTGTTTGTCGATGCGCTCAAGTGAAGGAATAAAGGTATTGCCGATAATTGTAGTTCTTTTTCCTCCTTTAGCATACTTAAAAGCAATTGTACATAGCCCTTAATGGAAGTAACCGGTGTTTTTAATTCATAGCTAACCATTTTTATGAATGCACCTTTGCGCTGCTCTTCTTCTTTGATTGCCTGTATATCTGTGCTTGAACCCACCCACATGGTTATATTTCCATTAGCATCTTTTTGCGGCACTGCCCTACTTAATTGCCAGCGGTATTCACCGTCATATTTTTTAAAGCGGTGTTCAAAAAGAAAATTGGTACTGTTGGTTATAGCTTCAGTCCATTGCTTTATATTTTCTTCCCGATCATTAGGATGCACTATTTGTATCCATCCATCTTTATTTATTTGTTCCAGTGTTAGCCCGGAATAGTTAAAAACAGATTGGTTATAATAATTTAAATTGCCTTCCGGATCTGATGTCCATATATGTTGTGGCATGGAATCGGCCAACAACCGGAATTTCTCTTCGCTTTCCTTCACTGCTCTTTCATATTTTTTTTGCTCCGTAATATCTCTGAACATCCAACTGCAACCATAATAACTCCCATCTGCTCCAGCCACATGGTAGCCATGCCTTTCTATTATTTTTCCGTCTTTAAATTCCAGTTCATCAATACTTATTTCTTTTGGATTTTCGTACATCCATCTTACCCTTTCCATAAACTGATTAGGTTTAACCAATTGCGTTACTGCAAATGCAAGTGCAGCTTCATCATCTTTATCATCTACAATCTCCTGCTGCATATTCCATATTTCTGCAAAGCGATGGTTGCAAGAAAGTATTTTTCCTTTTGTATCCACTAATAAAATACCATCCAAACTTGATTCGTTGTGTGCTTCCAGTAAGGCCTTGCGGTATTCAAGCTGAGATAATATCAATCTTTGTGCATTGATATTTATACCTGTGCCAATAAACCCGGTGCATTCACCTGATTCCAAACGGGGAACTGCTTTTATATAAAACCATTCGTATTGTTGTGTTGCTGCATTGAGCACACGGAACTCAAATGAAAAAGGTTGTTGAAGGGAAACTGCTTGAGCAAATGAACTGTACACGAGGCCAATATCTTCAGGATGCACTTTTTGCTCCCAAATATTTCCGGTAAACTCTGTATAATTTGAAATGCCGATAAATTTGAGCAATTCTGGATTTGCATATAAAACATTCACTTCTTTATCTGTGAGCCAAACCCACATTGGTGCTTGGTCTGCCAGTGCTTTGAATTGCTCTTCTGCTATTTTTTGCTCATTAATATCCATACAAGCACCGATATATCCTTCAAACATTCCGTCTGACGTAAAACGTGGCACTCCGTTATTAGATAACCATCGGTATTTCCCATCATGCCTCTTTAGCCGGTATTCCGTATAAAACGGCTCTCTTTTATCGAAGGATGACAAATAAGTACCCAAACATTTTTGTAAATCGTCCGGATGCACTCCTTCAGTCCATCCATTTCCTTTTTCCTGTACCATAGTACGGCCTGTAAAATTTAGCCAACCCTTATTAAAGAAATAATAAAGTTTATCAGTGCCTGCCATCCAGATTAACACTGGGGCACTATTTGCAACGTTTCGGAATCTTTCTTCGCTTTCTTCCAATTCTTTCTGGTGATTTCTTTCTTTGGTAATATCTCTTATGGTGCCTATTAGGTTTTCGGGCTTATTTTCTTCATCAAAAAAAACTTTCCCTTTCGCTTCCATCCAGTGAGTGGATTTATCTTTCCATTTCAGTCTTGCCTCGTAATGTAAATAACCTGTTATAATTGCTTCTTCAAATGCTTTTTCCCGAACAGGAATATCATCTGGATGTAAATGCTGAAGAAGCTGTGCAAGAGTTAATTTAATATCTTCTTTATATCCACCTAAAATTTCGAGATATTTTTTTGAATAAGTGACTTCTTTAGTTTTTAAATTTAATTCCCAGGTACCAAGTTCACTGGCTTCTATAACAATATTTAATTTTTCTTCGTTTGCCTTTAGTGCTTTGGCCGCTTGTTTTTTATCAGTAATGTCAGTATGTACACCAACCCACTGCAGCAAAGTTCCATCGGCATAAAAGAGAGGTATTGCCCGGATTGAAAAATCCCGCCATTCCCCATTCTTTGTTTTAAGCCTGTGTTCAAATATAAATGTCTTGCGCCCCCGTACGGCATCGTTCCAGGCATCCACTGTGGGTTTTGCGTCATCGGGATGAACCATTTGTGCCCAACCATATCCCTGGTATTGCTCATAAGTTTGTCCGGTGAGTAAAGCCCATCCCAACTGCTCGCCCTCCATTTCACCCTTTCCGTTATTTGTCCATAAAATGCCCTGAACTGCTTGTACTGCTGCCTGAAAGCGCTGTTCACTTGCCTCCACTTTTCTTTTTGCCAATACCTGTTGGGTAACCTCGTAAGCAACACAAACTATTCCGCTAATGGCGCCATGTGCTTCGTGGTAAGGCTGATAAGTAAAATTGAAATAGCAGTCTGTAAAAGTTTCATTCCGTTCTAATACTACTAATTGTTCTATTCCAAAATAAGGCCTTCCTGTATGGTAAACGTTGAGCAATTTTTTTTTATACTCTGCAGTACTGATCTTATCCAATAAACTAAATACTGATTTACCTTCTACCTTTCTTCCTTTACCCCACAATTCTTTCATGGCATCGTTAGCCAGGTCAATAACCATATTTTCGCCTTTACAAAGCGCTATGCAAAAGGGAGATTGTAAAAGTAAATTGCGAAAGCGTTCTTCATTTGTTACAATTTTTTTTTCAATAATCCGTCTTTCTGTAATATCTCCAAAAGAGATCAGGATTAATTGATGTGTGCCTTTTTCATTCATTATTTTGCTTGCGTTAAGCTGCATAATACGTTCACCAAGATGCGGAAAATTGAAACTTATTTCAAAATCGCTTAAGCTTTGTTTGTTAGGCAACACGCTTTCGAGCAACATACGCAGTTCCGGAATATTCCACTGGTTGTTACCGAGGTGATAAATTAACTTTCCTTCAGTTTCAACTTCGCTTACCTGGAAAGTGTTGTAAAAACTTTTGTTGGCGCTTTTTATCCGCAAGTTTTTATCCAGTATAAGCAATGGTTCTCTAAGTGTGGCAAAAATTGTTTCTGCGTAATTTTTTGATTCCGTTACCTGTTCATTTAAACCGATTACTTCCTGGTTTACTAACATTAGTTCTTCGTTGCTGCTTTGCAGTTTTTCTTTACCTGTTTTCAATTCTTCGTTCAGGCTCTGTAATTTTTCACTGCTGCTCAATAGTTCCTCGTTGGTACTTTGCAGTGCTTCATTCAATGCTTCCTGGTGTTCGGTTATGCTCCGCATATCTTCCCGGGGCCTTCAGCAGTTCTTTTTCCAATTTCTGAATACGGTTGGAGATTGTTGACTTTTTAAGGGACATGTCTGGAGGGGGTTTAACTACATATCATTTCCTAAGACTAAATTATAATTTAGAAATGAATTAACAAATAGTTTTAGGACCTTTCAGGGTAAAAATGTAAAAAATAGCAAGGCCAAACAGTAAAGGGAAGATTGAAAGTGTGGGAGGTAAGTGCATAAGTATTGGGTAACGCACTTTAAGTTAGGTGCGGTGTTTGGGTTGGTTAAGCAAATTCAACAGGAATACTTAGGTAGGAGTGGCAAGTGTATAAGGCTAACGGTGGAAAAACCAGTATATAACACTTATAATATTCAGAAAAGGTACATTAAGACTTGATATTAGTTATAAAGTTAAAGTTGTAAAGAGGATTTAATAGTATTCTGTTTCTATAAAAGAGGAAGAATTAGCCAATCTCATATGGTGATTCACATTCTTGCCAATAATCAATAATGACTTTAATTCTTTGCACTAATTTTTGATATGTATCAGGTTTTATAAAAAACCCTTGTGCAGATTTAAAATATGCTTTAATAATTTGACTCTGGCTGGAAGTTGTGGAAAAAAATAAAAAGGGAATACACTTTAGTTTTAATACCTCGTTTGAATCTATTTTTTCCTTTAATTCAAGCCCGTTGAGTTTGGGCACATTGATATCTGAAAATATAATAAATGGTTTTTCTGATGAGGAAGACAAGTATTCCAGTATTTTTTGACCATCTTTAAAAAAAACTATTTTGTTTACAAAATTGAGTTCTTCAAAGGCAATTTTGTATAGCTCCTGGTAGCCGGAGTTATCTTCTAAAATGAGTATTGGGCCTATTTTAGTCATATTCACGTATTTGGTAAATATTAAATATATCTAAAAGTAATCTTTTTTTTAAGTCTTTTTATTTAATTTTTATCGGAATGTCTTTAATTATAATTTTAGCGCATTTTAATTTAAGAGCATCGCTTGGATTGGTCAAACGTTTTGAGAAGACTAGTGAGTAAAACTGAGGTGGAGGAAACAGTTAGCGTCGAGACATGCAGCTCATATTTTAGACCTAAGTTTTTGCATCAAATTAAAAAAGCAAATTAAATGGCAAACCCATTTGCATGAGTTTGCTGTGGTTTAAGAGACAGTGCTGATAATAAAAGATTATTGTCGGATAGTCTGGATGTCATTTTGAAATAAGAGTAAATTAAAAAATGGAAAAGTAATTAATATTTCTGTTCATTAGTTTAAAACCAAGCTAAGCGATGCCAGCAGATTATCCTAAACAGTTGTAAAAAAATCTGCCCTCATTCTAATGCAAAGTTTTACAAACCTGGTAAGTCATATTAAACTTGGGATTTGTCATTACCAAAATCGATAAACCGGGAAATTTTAAATTACAAAAGTGATACTGCGTTGTAATCAAACTGGATGTATGTTGTTTTAAAACCGTTTTATAAATGCGCCCCTTTACGGAAGATACGGTTGAGGTGTAAAGGCTTCGTGCCTAAATGTAACAAGTGGTTCCATAATATTAATTTGTTATTATAGAAGTGGTTTGAGGATACAAATATCATGTCTGTTTCTAAACTATATGTACAATTACTTAGTAGTTCTATGTAATAAAATTACTAACCCAACTAATAAAATAACCCTAATCTAATATTCATAAGTGTATTTTTACAGTACTACGGGTGTATATAAATTCACAAATTCCAGTTCCATATATCTATAAGCAGTGTGAGTATCAAAAAATGCTGCGTTATAAAGAATGTATCTAACCACCACTATTATTTCTTCAACCGTATCGTATATTTCAATGGTTAAATATGGCCGCCCGTATTGAGGAGGAACAGTTGTAAAGTGGTTGATTAACTTGTTAAACTGCGGAAGATGAATTTGTAATATTTTATAAAGCATTTCAATAAATTCTTCTTTCTGATTTACAGGACAATCGTTTTTACAATCGGCAACATCCCTTAATAATTGGTTTATTTTGTAGAGATCCATACAATGTTTATTGTAATCCAAATCTAAATGTATGCCATGTATAACGTTCTTAAAATGAGTTCCTTACCTATGCCATTAATTGTACTGGCCCCTTACAATTAAAATGCTTGGAAAAAAAGGATTAACAAAGTGTGGATTAGTTTTCACTGCTTTCAATTTGCCGGGAAGAATTTACAACGAAAATAGTTTGGGTAAGAACATCGAAAATTGGGTTGCAAAAAAATGGCCTTAACGCAGCCGGCGGCTGAGCGTTAAGGCCAAAACATCAAACTATTTTTTTATGCAGGAACTTTTCGTTGTTTTTCCCTGTCCCAGAAGCGGTGCTGTTTTATTGCGTCGATAAATTGTTCCGCAAGGGTTTTTACATCCCCAATAATTACACCCTCCATCCTTATTGATTCATCACTGTTATCTACAGGAATTTTTCTTCCAAAATAGGTCGCCTTTAATACCTGCAGTGCTTCTTCATCTGCGGCAATGGGCTTGCAGTGTTTGAATGCTTCATTTAAAAAGTGTATGGCATCAGGCTCGGCCTCTAAGGTGGCAACACTGCTGGCTCCGCCCGGTACATATACCGCATCATACAATACGGATGCAGTTGTTAAAAAAGATTTAGGGGCATGAATAGAAGAATTATCCATTCCAACAACAAAACCTATCCTTGGTGCAATTATTTCACAAACAGCACCTTCTCCCAGAAGTGCCTCTTTTATTGCGGTAACGCTTGCTTCGTTTACCCCATCGGCTGCAAGAATGGCAATTTTCCTTGTACGTATTGAATCTTTTAGCGTATTTACCATGCTTAATGCGGCAGATTTTTCCAGCGATCCTTCCTTAACGATGGAACGGTATTTTTCCGGATTGGCATCAGCAGGCACTGTCTGGTTTAATGGTGTTTCTAAATCTTTTGGAATGTGCATACCAATATTATATGCAACTGCTGCTGCCAGACCATCATCAATCTGTGAAATAAAAAAGAGCATTCTTTCCCTGATGTTTAATATTTCCACTTTACCTAATTCAAAGCTGAGGGCATCGATGATGTGATTTTTTTCTGGCTCAGACTGGCTATTAAAAAATAACTTTGCCTGGCTGAAATGATCAAAAAAACTTGGACTCCTGTCCCTTATTTTGTAAGCATCAATTCTTTCGGGGTAACTTGTAAATCCACCATGCAATCTGCCTGATTGAAAAGGGCACCCACCAGACATCATGTTGGGGCTGTGTGCTGTTTTACCTTTATTAATCTGCTGGCGCATATGCCCGTCCCGCTGGTTGTTGTGTACCGGTGCTAGTGGCCGGTTAATCGGTATTTCATGAAAGTTTGGCCCACCCAGCCGTATCAGTTGTGTATCTGTATAGGAAAATAATCTGCCCTGCAGCAATGGATCGTTTGAAAAATCAATACCAGGAACAACATGGCCAAGGTGAAATGCCACCTGCTCCGTTTCTGCAAAAAAATTATCCGGATTGCGGTTAAGCGTGAGCGTACCAATCCGCTGAACCGGCACCAGTTCCTCAGGAATCAACTTTGTGGGATCAAGCAAATCAAATTCAAACTTGTGCTCATCCTCTTCTGGTACTATTTGTACTCCAAATTCCCATTGAGGAAAATCCCCGTTTTCAATTGCTTCCCATAGATCACGACGGTGAAAATCAGGATCTTTACCGGATATATTCTGTGCCTCATCCCACGCAACAGCGTGTACGCCCAGTAAAGGCTTCCAGTGAAATTTTACAAAACAAGATTTGTTATCTGCATTTACAAAACGGAAAGTATGCACTCCAAAGCCTTCCATCATACGATAGCTTCTTGGTAAAGAGCGATCACTCATTACCCACATAACCATGTGTGCGGACTCCGGTGTATTTGAAATAAAATCCCAGAATGTGTCGTGAGCTGACGCTGCCTGCGGTATTTCATTGTGCGGCTCCGGTTTAACAGCATGAATAAGATCGGGAAACTTAATAGCATCCTGTATAAAAAATACTGGCATGTTATTTCCCACCAGGTCAAAATTGCCTTCTTCAGTATAGAATTTCACAGCAAATCCACGTACATCCCTTGCAAGATCGCTAGACCCACGGGAGCCGGCAACTGTAGAAAAGCGTACAAAGACCGGCGTTTCACGGCTGGTATCGGTTAAAAAACCGGCACTGGTATATTCACTCATATCCGTATGCAACTTAAATACACCGTGTGCTGCTGAACCACGAGCATGTACTACCCTTTCAGGTATTCTCTCATGATCAAAATGAGTGATCTTTTCCCTTAAAATAAAATCTTCCAGTAAGCTTGGACCACGTTCGCCAGCCTTTAAACTATTCTGATCATCGCTTATTTTTAAGCCTTGGTTAGTTGTTAGGGGTTGCCCTGTTGAATCTTCGGTATGTTGCTGAAGGCTGATAACTTTTTCATTGTCAACGCCTTTGTTAATATTATCACTGCTGTCTGCCATGTTTTTTGAATTTAATAAATTAAAAATATTTTTGTAAGGTTTGCTATGCCTCATCAACAGGTATACTGGTATCAGCAATTTCTGCAAGTATTAAATCTGCTTCCTGCTCTTCAGTAAGTGTTGCTGAAAGTATGTTTGCAACTTCCGGCAGGTTTAACTTGCCGGCCAATTTAATCAGGCCAGTATAAGTTGCTATTTCGTAATGCTCCACCTTTTGTGAGGCCATTATGATGCCGAGGTCACGGGCGGGTGTACCCTGGTCGGTGCTTTCTATTATGCCCTCGCCTTCTTTAGCAAGGCCTTCCATGGCATCACATTTTTTTGCCTGAGGCTTTTTATCTAACAGTTCAAAAACTTGCTCCAGTCTTTCCACATGTGTTTCTGTTTGTACAAGGTGGTCAGTAATTGCATCCGCAAGCGCTGAAGATGCTGCTGCCTTTGCCATCTTTGGCAGCGATTTTACCAGTTGTTTCTCAGCCCAGTAAATATCTTTTACTGCGTCAGTAAATAATTTAAAAAGACCATCAGCGGCATCCAGTAACTGCAAATCCATCTTAGCCTCTGACGATGGAGTAAATTTTGAAGAATTTTTTCCTGATGGAATTAAGTCAGCTTTGGTTGATGCAAAAGCAGCTGAAGATTTAGTCACTTTTTTTGCGCTTTTATTTGAAGCGCCTGTTGAAGTAGCCATAGTAATGTGTTTTATTTATGAGTGATTAAAATTTATTTACAGATATGCTTTTTTCATGCCACTATTTATTTTTTACAATTAGTCAAAAAATTAGTTATGTAACCTGCGCTTCTAAAAAATGATAGTGTAAAAACAATTTATGAGTTGATAAATTTTAAAAAATTGCATCTTCCAGGATGAAAATTGATATCAATAAATATGGACAAATTTTTAGCAGAGATGATAGAATTTCCCAATTTTTAATGTTGTGTGGAATTTTATACATATTAAAACTGATCAGGATTTATCGTTAATGCCATTTAATAAGCTCACAAACATTGGGACGGACAGGCGAAAGACAAATGCCCCTGCCTGGTAGCAAAAAAATGCGGCGAATTTATATATAGGAAGTTTTAAATGGCTTAAAAATTGGGTGACTATTCAAAACTACAGTTATGGCAGATGATAAAACAAAAACCAGGGAACCTGACAGGAGCCTTGTTAATATTAATGAAGATCACGAGGTTAAATACTGGTCAACAAAATTTGGTGTTTCAACTGGAGAACTAATTGATGCAGTTAAAGAAGTTGGAAACAATTCAACTAAAGTTGGAGAATATCTTTTAAAAAAAGTTAGAGAGAAAAAGCACAGTTAACATCAGCAAACTTGCCAGGTAATTCATTGTATTAGCGCCAGATGTACAAACCCGCTTTTATTGTAGTTATAAAACAATTTTATAAAACTTGCATGATGCAACTTTTTTTAAAAAAATAATTTACTCTATTGTATTAATTGTGCTGTTTACTCTTTCATTAATGAGGAATGTTAGTTTCAGACATTACCCTGTATTCACAAACTTCCATAAAATTACATCAAAAATTTACTCACATGCAAACAGAAGGAAAATGTGCGCTGGTAACCGGTGCTACAAGCGGTATTGGGCTTGAACTTGCCAAGCTCTTCGCAAAGGATAATTATTACCTGGTCATCGTGGCAAGAGATGAACAGGAACTGGCAAATGTTTCTATCCAGTTAAGGGAAATGGGTAGTAAAGATGTGGTGACGCTGGCCAAAGATCTGTTTAAAAAAGAAGCGGCAGCTGAACTATACAACGATGTAAAACAGAAAGGAATTACGGTAGATGTGCTGGTAAATGGTGCAGGGCAGGGCCAGTACGGCCAATTTATCGAAACTGATCTTGAACGTGAACTGGATATTATTCAGTTAAATGTCTGCAGCGTTGTAAACCTTACCAAATTGTTTTTGAAAGAAATGGTCACACGTGGTAGTGGAAAAATACTAAACGTGACTTCAGTGGCTGGAAAAATACCTGGACCTTTACAAGCTGTATATCATGGTACCAAAGCTTTTGCACATTCATTTACGGAAGCAATTCGGGAAGAAGTAAAGGATTCCGGTGTTACCATAACATCCTTACTGCCAGGAGCGACTGATACTGACTTTTTTAGAAAGGCTGATATGCTGAATGCAAAAAACGTGGTGGAAGGAAAATTGGCCGATCCGGCCGATGTGGCTGCAGATGGTTATAAAGCTTTGATGAATGGCGATGATATGGTAATATCCGGTTTTAAAAATAAAGCCCAGATAGCCATGAGCAATATCACTCCTGATAGTATGGTTGCCAAAATGGTACACAAACAACAAGAGCCGGTAAATAATGAAAATAATCAATAATCTAAAAAAACAAAATTATGAAAGCAGCTGTAATTCATGGGCCTGGTACTATAACATGCGATACAATTGATGATCCCATTATACAAAATGAAGATGATATAGTTTTGAAAGTAACTGCTACGGCTATCTGCGGTTCTGACCTGCATATTTATTCTGGTGGAATACCTCAACCCAGGCCAATGGTTCTTGGGCACGAATTCATGGGTATAGTAGAGGAAACCGGAAAAGGGGTAACTAAGTTAAAAAAAGGTGATCGTGTAGTAGTTCCTTTTCCTATCGCCTGCGGGCATTGCTTTTTTTGTAACCACGATTCACCCGGCAATTGTGAACACAGCAATCCAGAGCACTACGGCCCTGAAGGTGGTCTCTTAACGGAAAAAGGCGGCGCTTTATTTGGTTACACGGATCTTTATGGTGGTTACGACGGTGGCCAGGCTCAATATGTACGTGTTCCATATGCTAACTACGGACCACGTATAGTACCAGACAGCTTAACTGATGAGCAGGTACTTTTTCTTACTGATATTTTTCCAACAGGTTATACCGGCATTGACTGGGGAGAAATAAAAGGCGGTGAAACTGTCGCAATATTTGGCTCCGGCCCCGTAGGCATTATGGCGGCCAAGAGCGCCTGGTTAAGAGGAGCAGGAAGAGTTGTGATTGTTGATACCTTACAATACCGCCTTGATAAAGCAAGTGAAGCGGCAAGTTGTGAAACTATCCTGTGGGATGATGGTGCAAAAGAGGTAATTGAACAAATAAGAGCAATGACAAATGGCAGAGGAGCTGACCTCTGTGTTGATGCAGTTGGTTTTGAACCGGACCGCAGTTTACTGGACAGAGCAAAAGCCGTGGTGAATCTGGAAAAAGGTTCAGTAAAAGTATTGGAAGCATGTATGAGCGCTGTGCGCCGTGCAGGAATTGTTTCGGTGCTGGGCGTGTATCCGGGACCATACGATAACTTTCCTATAGGGCAATTTTTTGATAAGGGTATAATATTGAGAGGCGGACAGGCACCTGCACAAAAACACATTGACATATTGTTAAAATACGTTGTTGAAGGCAAAGTTAAACTGGATGATATTATTACACACCGGTTACCTCTAACAGAGATCAGTCATGCCTACTCTATATTTAAAAATAAAGAAGATAACTGTGTAAAGGTGGTATTGGACCCCTGGAGTTAAATTTTTGCTGGTACACACAGACCTGAAATAAATGAATACAGAAACGATTATTGGAGTTGCCGCAAGTGCCTGCACTGCGGCATCTCTTATTCCACAACTAACAAAAGTTTTAAAAGAAAAGAAAGCTGAAAATGTTTCCTTATGGATGTTGCTGGTGTTGTTTGTCGGCCTTGGGTTGTGGGTATATTATGGCATCTTAAAAGCTGACTGGATCATTATCATTTCAAATGCATTCTCTTTCATCATTAATATCTTGCTGGCAATTTTTGCGATGAAATATAAAAAGGAAAATAAATAATCTGATCAGCTCCGTTTTGTATTTGGAGGTAGTTGCGAAGGTTTAGTTGGAGATATTTGCTGGGGAAATTTATCTTTGGTATTAAACCTTAAAAGTTTGCTTAAAACTAAATAGGCTTAGACATAAATCGGCAGCACTGTACAAACCTTTGCTACAAATCAATTACAGCCTCTTTCTAATCAATAAATTTGTAGGTGTTGAATTTTGCGGTAATGGTAGGGTCTGTTGGTTTCTTTTCTTTGTACTGATCAAGGATCCACTCAAGAGCTCTACGGTTACCAAGTTTGTATTGCCATGCGGTGGTGGGTATGCCGTGTAAACGGGTATAGCTATCTAGTTCTATGCTGCCTTTTTCTTTATTGGCTTTAAGCCTTCCTTTGCTAAGCGAATCATATTGCCACCGGCAGCAAGGTCTATCACAAAGTTTTTTCGCTCTAACGGGTAAGGTGTTACCGTTTTATAGTCAATATGCAGTTTCATCAGTTATTCTCCAATGATGCCCATTGCCAAAAATCATCGTATAAAGGAATGCGGGGAAACTCTCTTTTTAAATTAAGCTCATATTTTTTCCGGTAAGCAGGATGATGCAATACTGCATAAACGTAATTAAAAATAGCTCGCTTTGTAATTTGGGAAAAGGAGTTCAAATCTCCCACGCTAGTATAATGTTGATGGAACAATTCCAGAGCTGCATATCCAGCAGTTTATGAAAGGCAAAACGAATGGCTGTTTCTTGCTGGTGCCACCTTAATGTTTAAGGTCTTCAAGCTCTTTAAGGTAAGTTTTAATGTGCATAAATACTCATAGGGTAAATGTAGGAGAAAAAGATTTATGGGTAGATTATTCTATTTGCTTCTTTGAAAATCCATATTTAGATACTTTCCATCATAATAACCTTCAGAGCGTTCAATACCTTCAGAGGATGTAAAACAATAAAACCTTTACAACAAAGTTTTATTGTTGTCAAAACTTTTTTACAAATTCATCCAGGTCTGTCTTGTCATTTAAAAGCAGCCGTTTGCGTAAGCGTGACCGGGTTTTCTTTACACTGTCAGCAGAAATACCGAGAATAGCAGCCGCTTCTTTATTGGTCAGGTTCAATTTAGCAAAAAGGAGTATCCTTTCTTCAGCTTCCGTAAGCGACGGAAATGCCTGGCGTAAGCGTATTAAGTAGCCGGGGTATGCCTTCTCAAAATATATTTTAAAGGCAGACCAGTCTGAAGGCGTTAATATGCGCTGGTTATATATATTCTTTTCAAAATCATCCGGTTCTGATGAGGGTACAGCTCCATTTGAATCATGTTTTGTTTCAGTGATCTGTGCCAGCAATTCGTTTTTATCATGCAGGTATTGTTCCAGTGAGGCGTCATCTTCCAGTGATTTTTCCTGAAGTACTGATATCTTTTGTTCAATGTCAGTAAGCAAACTGTTCTTTTCTAGTAAGATACGGGTTAGGTGCTCCAGGTTGCCAAGGGTATGCGCCTGTTTTCGCTTTTCCTTTTTTTGCTGGGCAATCCACAGCGACACGATAAATACCAGTACCAGCGCAACGGTAAAAATGGTCCAGGTTCTTTGTTCAATGCCTCTTTCAGCTCTAATCAATGCCAGCTGGCTTTGTTTTAAGATAATTTCCTTTTTTTGAGCTTCATCATTTGCGTTCAGGCCGGCAATTTTTAACTGCACACCTGCCCCGGTTAAACTATCTTTTAATACATGATATTTTTCTAAATAATCTACCGCAGTTTTATAATCCTTTTTTATCAAAGCAATTTTATAAAGACCCCGGTAATCAAATACAAGATCATCAAGCCAGTTATTTTTAGTATTAATTGAGTCAGAATATTTGTAGTTCGCCCATGCTTTGTCGTACTGCTTTAATTCGTACAAGTATACCGCCCGGTTAGTAATGTAAGTCGTCATTTCCCGAACATCATTTTCTTTTTGGGCAATGGCGATTGCACTGTCCAGGTATTCAAATGCTTCTTTATACCTGTCCTGGTAATACAGCAGGATGGAAAAATTATTATAAGCGCTGTTTAAATTGCTGAGGCTGTATTTCTTTAGTATGGGAATAGCTTTTTTAAAATAATAATATGCGCTGTCAAGGTTATTTAAGTCCTGGTGCATTGAAGCGATTTGAACCAGGCATTCCCCAATACAAAGGCTGTCTTTAGCCTCTGTGCAAAAGCTTACTCCCTGCCATAACTGTTTAACAGCCATTTTTGCATCTTTTTGTACTACAAGTGAGAGCCAGGATGTTTTTAAAGTTACATATCCTTGTGCCGCCGTGTTTCCTGATGCCCGGGCAAGGTTTTCTATGTTATGGCAGTGTTTGGCAGCTTCCGGGTAATTTTGCTTAACTATAAAATCCTCATAAAGAAATAGTGATCCATAAATTTGATTGATTATATTTTTATCAGCAACAGCCCTTTCCCAATAGGCCTGATGCACTTTTAACTTGTCATCTATAGACAATGAATCTTTAATCTTAACAGGATTGGCCGTTTTCCATCCTGCTTTAAAGTTAGTTTGTGCCTGGCTAAGGGAAGAACAAAAAAGAATTAAGCTGACAAATAAAATTTTAGAAATCTTATTCATAAGGCAAAGTAAAGGAAGAAATATATATACTGCCCCTTTTCTGTCCCGGTGTGCTGAAACTATAAACTGACTCCAGCAGGCACAGTCAGCTGAACTAACTTCCGCCCGAAATTTTATAGCAGAGACGATTAAAAAAAATGCACGTTGCAGCTAAAACGCTTTTACAAATTCATCAAGGTTTATTGTTTCATCCAGCTGAAGGCGATGCCGTAACCGTGACCGGGTCTTCTTTACGCTGTCAGCAGAAATACCAAGCATAGCTGCTGCTTCTTTATTGGTAAGGTTCAATTTTGTAAAAAGAAAAATTCTTTCCTCAGCCTCAGTAAGCAAAGGGAATGCATTGCGTAAACGTAAAAGGTAGCCGGGATATGCTTTCTCAAAATATATTTTAAAGGCAGACCAGTCTGAAGGCGTTAATATCCGCTGGTTGTATATGTTCTTTTCAAAATCATCCGGTTCTGATGAGGGCACAGCTCCATTTGAATCCTGTTTTGTTTCAGTGATCTGTGCCAGCAATTCGTTTTTATCATGCAGGTATTGTTCCAGTGAGGCGTCATCTTCCAATGATTTTTTCTGGAGTACAGATATCTTTTGTTCAATATCAGTAAGCAAACTGTTCTTTTCCAGTAAAATACGGGTTAGCTGCTCCAGGTTATTCCTGGTATGTGCCTGTTTTCTTTTTGCTTTTTTTATTTGTGCTATCCACAGCCATATAATAAAACTTAGTACCAGGGCGACGGCAACAATAATCCCGTTTCTTTTTTGCATGGATTTTTCTGCAGTTAATCTATCCAGCTCACTTTTATTGGCAGCCATTATACCTGCCACTTTGAGGTTTACCGCCACACCTGAAAGACTGTCTTTTAAAGAATGATACTTAATAAGGTATTGAAAGGCGGCATCATCGTTGTTGGTTTCATGATAGTTTTCACTTAGCCCCTCATAGTCATACATAAGGTTTTCCATCCATTTGTTTTCTGTATCAGCAGTCATACAGTATTTAAATAACTTTTCAGCTGAATCATAACGTTTAAGCTCATTGAGTATCACAGCCCGGTTAATGAGGAAGAAGTTTTCCCTGCACTTGTTATTTTTTTGCTGAATGATGGTGATAGCGCTGTCAATATATAATAATGCTGCTTCGCCTTTGCCCCGGCGAAGCAGCAGACCGGAAAAATTACTATAGGCAGCATCAAGGGTTACAGTTGCAGATCTTCTTAAAACAGGTATGGCCAGGTTAAAATAAAGTTGTGAGCTGTCATACTCATTTACACTGCTGTACATAGCACTTATCTGTTCAAAGCAAAGGGCCATACAAAGGCTGTCTTTTGACAGGGCACTCAGCTTTGCCCCCGCTTTATATTCCTGGATGGCTTTTCTTACATCATTTTGTACAATACGGGCTACCCAGCCGGTTTTTAGTTTTACAAATCCCTGCCAGTTTATATTGCTTGTTCGTTTGGCTATATTTTCAGCTGTTAATATGTGTGATACCGCTGCCGGGTAATCCTGCTCATCCATATAGTCTGTGTACAGGTAAATATTGCCGTAAAACTGTTGGGTAACATCATTTTTTTCAACTGCGGTAGTTAAATAATCTTTATGAAGTCGTAATTTTTCTACAGCAGAAATAATGGAGTCAGCTTTTGCCGGATTATCATCCCTCCATGCCCTGGTAATATCCGTTTGTGCTACACCTGCCATGCCGCACAGCATAAAAAGCAAAACAAAGCCGTATATAAATTGCCTCATAACAGTATATAATTTGCAATATAGTCCCTTTTTTGTCTCCCCCTTAACTATAAAAACAACTTGTCACCTATTTTGTCACCCACAGAATTAGTATAAAATTCGCTGCTGCCATGTAATCTTGTGCCTTACCAGGGCTGTAATACATTTTATAATTCGGCTGCTTTTCAATTCTCTATCCTTCTATAAAATCAGCGGTCAGCTTCCTGGCCGGATTAATTGAATAATTACCTGCATTTTCATCTCTAAACAACATTTAAAATTTTAAACATCTGCAAATGAAAAAAATTAAACTCATTATTGCGGCAGCTATGTTATTTTTTTCGGTAAGTATTTTTGCCCAGAGCGGCAAAACTTACTGGAGAGCGGTAACAACTGTCAAAAACAAATCATCAGTTATCGCACCAGACAAAAAAAGTCTTAATAAACTTAAGCTGTACGAGCTCGATATCCAAGCTATTAAAGCTGACCTGGCATCAGCCCCAAAGCGAAGCGTAAAAAACAATTCTGCTACAGTCATCAATTTTCCAAACCCCGACGGATCGTTTGGCAGTTATCTTGTAACTGAAAATTCCGTAATGGATCCTGTTTTACAGGCGAAATACCCCGATATCAGATCTTATGTTGGCAAAGGTATTGAAGACCCTACGGCAATCATCTATTTCAGTGTATCTCCTGGAGGAGTAAAAACAATGCTCATTAAAGCCGGCCAGCCCGTTAGTTTGATTGAGCCTTATACAAAAGATTTAAGCACTTATGTGGTTTATAATAAAGGCGACAGAAGTAAATCACTCACACCTTTTGAATGTAAATTAAAAGAAACTACCAGCAAAAAACTAAACAGGGGAGGCAATGCCAACCGCCCAAACGCAGATGACGGCGTTTTAAGAACATACAGGCTGGCACTTGCCTGCAATGGAGAATATGCCCAATACTTCGGTGGCACGGTGGCTGGCGCAATGGGTGGTTTTAATGCAACGCTTACCAGGTTAAATGGAATTTTTGAAACAGACTTTGGTGTACACATGAGCCTAATAGCAAATACTGATTTGCTTATCTACCTGAATCCGGCTACAGATCCTTTTTCTGACGGTGCAGCAGGTGCAGCAGGTGCCTGGAATGCTGAAATAGAGACAACTCTTACCAATGTGATTGGCAGTGCCAATTATGATGTGGGCCATTTGCTTTGTTTCACAGGTGGTGGTGGAAACGCCGGTTGTTTAAGTTGTGTGTGCAAGGACCCTTTCGCCGGAGACAACGGGCAAA
Source organism: Ferruginibacter sp. (assembly GCA_965247025.1). Classification (GTDB taxonomy): domain Bacteria; phylum Bacteroidota; class Bacteroidia; order Chitinophagales; family Chitinophagaceae; genus Ferruginibacter. Next base: position 1,753,791 of record OZ252000.1, read on the forward strand.
ATAAAGGAAGAGGATTTACATCCGGCGCCAGTGATACAGCACCACCGGAAGGTGATGAATTTGACCTGGATTTTTGCGGGCATGAATTTGGTCACCAATTCGGGGGTGCTCATGTTTTTTCTTACGAGATACAAGGTGGCGGAGCACAAGTGGAACCAGGTAGTGGTTCATCAATTATGTCTTATGCAGGTGTAACCGGTCCTTACGATGTGCAACCACATAATGATGCTTATTTTAATGCCAGAAATATTGAGCAGATCACTAATTATATTAAAACAACTACCTGCCAGGTAAATACCAATACCAATAACGCTATTCCAACAGCCAGTGCAGGTCCGGATTATACTATCCCTCATGGAACTGCTTTTACGCTAACAGGAACAGGTACGGATGCAAATGCTGACGCCCTGACTTTTAATTGGGAGGAACAAGATGAAGAGGTTACTTTAAGCCCTTTTCCCACCACAACAGACACTGACGGCCCTCAATTCCGCAGTTTTCCACCGGTATCGGTTCCTTCAAGAACGTTTCCAAAATTGGCAACAGTTTTAACGGGTGCAACTGCCTCTCAATGGGAAGTAGTACCAGATGTTGAACGTGTAATGAATTTTCGGTTTACTGTCCGTGACAACCATGCAGGTGGTCCGGCAAACAACAGCGACGATATGGTAGTAACAACTGCTGCATCAGGTCCTTTTGTTGTAACAGTTCCCAACACCGCAGTAAGCTGGAAGGGTAATACCAGTCAAAATGTAACATGGGATGTCGCAGGTACTACAGGTGCTCCTGTTAGCGCTGCCAATGTAAAAGTTTCGCTGTCTACCGATGGCGGGCTTACATTTCCAACGGTACTTCTTGCCAGCACACCTAACGATGGCAGCGAAAGCATTACGGTTCCCAATATAAATACAACAACAGCCCGTATAAAAGTGGAAGCTCTTGGCAATATCTTCTTTGATATTTCCAATGTGGATTTTACCATTACTGCTGCTGCAGCAACATTTAATATTGTAGCTACTTCCGGTGCAAATGGTTCGGTTACACCTGCAGGTACAACAAATGTTACCAGCGGTAACAACCAAACTTATACCATTACAGCCAACAGTTGTTATGCAATTGCAGATGTGTTGGTTGATGGTGTATCCGTTGGTGCAGTCGGTACTTATACCTTCACTAACGTAACGGCTACTCATACCATCAGTGCAAGCTTTACACAACTTAGCTATAACATCACTGCAACCTCAGGTGCCAACGGAACGGTAACCCCTTCGGGTTCATCTGCTGTAAGCTGCGGTACAAACAAAACTTACACCATTGCCGCCAACAGTTGTTACGCAATAGCAGATGTGCTGGTTGATGGTGTTTCTGTTGGTGCAGTTGGTACTTATACCTTTACAGGTGTAACCGGACCACATACCATCAGCGCAACATTTGTACGGTGGACATATACTATCACCGCCACTTCTGGTGCCAACGGTACAGTAACACCGGCAGGTGCAACTGCTGTTAACTGCGGTACTAACCAAACATATACTATATCACCGGCTTCAGGCTTTGCTGTTCAGCAGGTACTGGTTGACGGTGCTACACAGGGTGCCATCACCACTTATACCTTTACCGGTGTAACAGCTACGCATACTATCAGCGCTACTTTTGTTGCAGTGTCTGGTTGTACAGCACCAACGCTTTCTGCAGCTGTTACAAATGTAAGCTGTAAAGGAACCGGCACGGGCGCTATCAATTTAACAGCAACGGGCGGCACGGCTCCTTATACTTATGCATGGAGCAAACCTGGCTTTAGCGCAACAACAGAAGATTTAACCGGCCTTACAGCAGGCACTTATACAGTGGTTGTTACGGCAACCGGCGGTTGTACAAAATCTGCCAGTTATGTTGTGGCTGAACCTTCGGCAATACTTACTGCAACCTTTACTGCTGGTACTATCAGCTGCTTTAACGGAACCACCAGTGTGGTTGTTTCTGCCGCAGGCGGTACGGCTCCTTACACAGGTACAGGCACCATTGCCAACCAGGCAGCGGGTAACCATTCCTACACTGTTACTGATGCAAACGGCTGCAGTGTTACCTCTGCTGTTATGAAGATCAACCAGCCGGCTCCCGTTAGTGTTACTGCTACTGCAGGCACGCTTAACTGTTCTGGTACTACAAGTGTTGTGGTATCTGCAACAGGCGGTACGGCTCCTTATACAGGTACGGGTACATTTACCAACCAGGCTCCCGGCGGCCACACTTATGTGGTAACAGACGCTCTGGGCTGTACAGCAAGCAGGGGTATTTATATCGCACAGGGTGCACCTTCCTCCACCCTTTCGGCAACAGCAACGCCAGGCGCTATCAGCTGCAATGGTGGTACAACAAGTGTGGTGGTTAGTGCCACCGGCGGTACAGCTCCTTATACAGGTACGGGTACCATCGCTAATCAGACTGCAGGCACAAAAACCTTTACGGTTTCTGACGCTGCAGGCTGTACAACAACGGTTACCGTTACTATTACACAACCTGCTAAACTGGCTGTTACTGCTGTACCAGGCACTATAAACTGCTTTGGTGGTACAACAAGTGTGGTGGTTAGCGCAACAGGTGGTACTGCTCCTTACACAGGTACAGGCACCATTACCAACCAGGCTTCCGGAAACAATACGTATACAGTTACTGACTCCAAAGGATGCACTGCTTCTGTAACCGTAAAGGTTAACCAGCCGGCTCCTATAAGCGTAACTGCAACAGCTGGTACCATCAGCTGCAACGGCGGAACTACCAGCGTAACAATAAGCGCTACAGGTGGTACGGCTCCTTACACTGGTACAGGTACACTTACCGGCCAGGCTGCTGGTCCGCATACATATGTTGTTACAGATTCTAAAGGCTGTTCTTTCAGCAGGGGCATTTATATTGCAAATGGTACGGGTACATGCCCGCCGGTTTCTCCTAAATATGGCGGAGCAGTGATTACGCTGAATGCTAATTTAAGAGTACAGCCTAACCCTGTACAATCTATTGTATTGGTTACTTTTACTGCAGCTAAACACAACAGTAAGTATGCCGTTACAGTCAGTGATATGAGGGGCAGAACCCTGGCTTCTGTAACCGGCTTAACCATCACCGGTATCAACAAGCAGGAAATTAACATGGGCAGATATGCCAACGGTATGTACTTTATTACTTTATTAATGGATAACAAAAAACTAACACAGAAAGTACTAAAAAACAACTAACAGTATAACATCTGAATGCTTACAAAGCTGCCTGTAAAAGGGCAGCTTTTTTATTAAAAGCCTGGTGTCAATATATTACCCGGCTATTTGAAATACATCGGGGCAAGTCTCTTACCTGTTGCCTGGTGTAACTAGTCGACCCTCAAAAAGTGAGAAAAGTTGATTGTTATTTGATTTGAGAGATTCCAGGCTGAATAATAGTAACCAGATATTTGCAAAATGGTAAAAAAGCTTGCAAATTTATGAATGCTTTCTACCCCCAAACATACTCCTCAGTTAGGATTGTTTCATGGTCTTGCAGATCAGCTTGATCAAAAGCATCCTTTGTATCAATTGGCCAATAAAATCAATTGGTCATTTTTTGAAGATGCTTTTAAAAAGCATTACAGTGAAAAAATGGGTAAGCCGGCAAAACCGATTCGCCTGATGGTATCGTTGCTGATATTGAAATATGTCCGCAACATCAGCGATGAAAACCTGGTGGAGCAATGGTCTGAAAATATCTATTTCCAGTACTTTAGTGGTGAGCAGCATTTTCAGGCCAATATCCCTTGTGTACCAACCGAACTGGTTGCTTTCCGTCAACGCATAGGCGAACCTGGCGTAGAGTTAATTTTACAGGAAAGTATCCGTGTAAATGAGCCTCCTGAAGATAACAATACAGGTATTGTGGTGAGTGTTGATACGACCGTGCAGGAAAAAAATATCACCTACCCGACAGATGATAAACTATACAAAAAAATTATTAAAAAGTGTTGGGCAATAGCAGACAAAGAGGCAATAGATCTTCGCCAGTCTTACACAAGGATAGTTAAACGTTTAAGTAATTTACAACGGTTTAAAGGAACCAAGAACGGAGCCAAAGCGGCCCGTAAAGCCAATAAAAAAATACAAATCATAGCAGGAAGGCTGGTACGGGATATTGCCCGAAAGCTACCACTAACAAGCCTTGGCAAATATTTGCCGGATCTAAAGCTGTATCAAAGAGTATTATCCCAAAAGCGGAGTGACAGTGATAAAATTTACAGCCTTCATGAACCCGATGTAAAATGTTATTCAAAAGGTAAGGAGCATAAGAAGTTTGAGTTTGGCAGTAAAGCCTCTGTTCTAATTGATCAGCACACAGGCATCATTATGGGAGCCATTAATTTTACTCAAACATTACACGATTCAAAAACATTGCCGGATGTATTGGAACAATATGAACGACTCAACGGCAGGCAGCCAAAAGAAGTGTTTGTAGACAGAGGATACAAAGGAGTAAAGCAATACAAAGATGCAGTTATCCTGGTACCCAAACCTGATAAAAATATTACCAAAACACAATGCAGCAAACATAGTAAAAGGGCAGCCATTGAACCTGTCATCGGACACCTGAAACACGACTACCGTTTATGTAGAAATTATTTGAAAGGAATATTGGGAGATAATATGAATATAATTTTAGCCGCTGCTGCCATGAACTTTAAACGACGAATCAACCTCTGGCGTACAGAGGCAATCAGATGTTGGTCACTTATTTATAAACTGCTTATAAATGCTTACTGGATTTCTATTCCCCAAAAAGTAAAATCGACTTTTTGAGGGACGACTAACTACTGCCATAAATTAAGTAATAAAACAGTTTTATAACCTGGTATTGAGAGTAAAGCAGAACTGCTGGTTATATAAAATGATAAAAGCATTCCGGGCCTTATGATTTTGGAGTGACTGTTTATGAAAGTATTATTAAAGCGACAGCAACATGCCGGGAAACCTTTGCATAATTCAGAGATCGCCTGACTGAGGGCTTTCATAAAACCGCACACAGACTGCTCCTTATTTGCTTTTTAACATCACCGGAAAATAAAAAACCTGTTTAGGATAATTTTAGCCTACATTTATCCTCCTGATTTGTTTCATACCCAAAGTGAACTTACATTTATTGTATAAACAAGTTTTATTTATTGCCAGGTAAACCCGGTTATCCAATTCCCTTTTTTAAAGCTGCATGCTTTTCTGCAAACTTATTTGTTAAGAACAGCCAGCAAAAAAATACCCATTTTGCCATAGCAATTAATGCTGTTGCAGGATAGTTTACTATCCATTGAAAGCCTACACCATCCAAAGAATACAAAAAAATTTTTGTGCCTGTACATTAATAAATGATGTTATTGATAGCAGCATTATTTTTTAACAGTACGGGGCAAATAGTTGAATTTTAATTTAACCCACCGTTTTTAATAGACTTATCAAATTTTACTTAAACAAATGAACTGTTTTTATGAGAAAATTTTTACTTGTATTGATTACCGCTATCGTCAGTTTTAACAGCATTGCACAAGTATCAAATGCCGACGCTAAAAAGGCACTTCAGTTAGTAAATTCCAGTAAAGTCAACCTTGGCTTATCGGCAGAAGACCTGAACAATGTGCTTGTTACAACTACTTACTTTGACAAGTCCACTGGTTTAACAATGGTTTACCTGCAACAAACCTATGCTGGCATTCCAGTGCTTAAACAAATAATGCCGCTTGCTTTTAAAAATGGCAGGTTAATTTCCAAAGCGGGCATATTTGAGCACAACATGGATAAAATTGCGAATGTAAAAAGTGGTATTCCCGTTGTTTCTGCTGCGTCGGCTGTTCAATATGCTATCGGAGACAGGAAATTAAGCACTACAAAAACTTCGGCAGTCATTAGCAGTAAAGAAAACGGCAGAAAGATAGAATACAATAATATGGGGGTGTCCCGTGAAAATATTACCGCCGAATTATTGTGGGTGCCGGTAGAAGCATCTGTGAATAAAGAAACTAAAATTGACACGAAAGGCACTATCCGGCTGGCCTGGCAGGTGTACATCATACCAAACAACAGTTCCGACTATTGGCTTGTATATATTGATGCAGTTGACAATAAAACAATCAGGGTAGATAACCTTACCGATTACGATAATTGGGGTACACCGGGTGCAATAAAAGCGGGCGGATCTGGTGCAATTACTGAAAAGATCCTGCAAACCAACCAAGCGGAGAATGATCCGCTAGGTATTAAATCAATTTTCAATCAGCCTAACGAAAGCAAACCCAATAGTCCGGCTGTTGTAAATACTTCCTCTTACAGGGTAATTCCTTTTCCGGCAGAAAGCCCTTTGGTAGCAGCACCAGCCATCAGAACAAATCCTTGGACGGCAGCCCCTGGCAATGCCACTACTTTAGGTTGGCATACCGGCCTTGCAGGTGTGGATTACAATTATACCAGGGGTAACAATGCATGGGCTTACTCGGACAGGGATGGAATTGACGGGGGAACGCTTGCAGAAACAGTCTATTCAACCACAACATCAGATCCCCTAACCTTTGATTTTGCGCCGAACTTTGCTGTTGATCCAGTGCAGGCAGCACCAGCGCCTAACAAACAGTTTAATGTAACCAACTTATTTTACTGGACCAATATCGTACACGATGTAATGTACCAGTATGGCTTTGACGAACCGGCTCACAATTTTCAGGATGATAACCTGGGCCGGGGCGGTACAGGCAATGACCATGTAAATGCGGAAGCACAAGATAACAGTGGTACAAACAATGCCAACTTTAGTACGCCAAACGACGGCTCACCGGGCAGGATGCAAATGTATTTGTTCGATTTTGGTGGTGTAAGCCCAAACAGGGATGGCGATGTGGACAATGGTATTGTAGTGCATGAATATGGCCATGGCATAAGTAACCGCTTAACAGGCGGTGGCGCTACCGTTTGCTTATCTGGTGCAGAGCAGATGGGTGAGGGTTGGAGTGATTATTATGCTTTGATGTTTACCACCAACTGGGCTACTGCTACAGCAACAGACGGATTTAACGTACCCAGGCAGGTGGGAAATTATGCATTAGCGGGTTTTGTTCCTTTTCCTTGTCCGTACGCAGCACCCGTTCCTCCATGTACTGCCACACCTATTACAGGTTTCCGGCGTTTTCCTTACACTACCAACATGGCTGTAAATCCATGGGTGTATGCCAGTACCATTCCTTCTGAAACACACGACCGGGGTGAGATATGGGCTGCTACCCTTTGGGACATGACCTGGAATATTATTGCACAAGACGGCATCAACCCCAACCTGTATAATGCTGCAGGTATTGGTGGCAATACCGTTGCGTTGAGATTGGTAACGCTGGGTTTAAAATTACAACCCTGCAGCGTTGGGTTTATCGACGGCCGAAATGCAATTTTGGCTGCTGACGATGCATTGTATGGCGGAGCACACCGGTGCGCTATTATCAATGCGTTTGCCAGGAGGGGGATGGGATTGTTTGCTTCACAAGGTTCATCAAACAGTGTTACAGACCAGGTGCCGGATTTTACTGCAGAGCAATCAACGGTTGAATTGACTACCAACGCGGCTGCTGTGCCTGAGAGCCAGCAAATAGTTTATACCAATAATGTAACTGCTGGTGGTGCCGATTGCGTGTCATTAACCAATTATACATTGACCGACACTTTGCCAGACAACGTAACCTATGTAAGCGGGGGTTCTTACAATCCTGCCAACCGTGTAGTAAGTTTTAACCCGGTAACTGTTGCACCAAGTACTACCCAGCCCTACACATTTACTGTAAATATTAATTCGGGTGCTTATTTCCCACCTGATGCTATAATAGATGAACAAGTTACTGGTGCTACCATACCTGCATTCTGGACAGAGACGTCAACAACAGCTACCCATTGGACAGTTAGCAATGCACAAAGTCATAGCGCACCTAATTCATTCTTTAGCCCCGACATTGCATCTGTTTCAGATCAGGTAATTGCTACTACCGCATCATTTTCACTGGATGGTGCGGCAGCGTTGCTTTCACTCTGGCACTATTATAACTCAGAAAATGGGTATGACGGCGGGGTGGTTGAAATTAGTTTAGATGGTGGAACCAACTGGCAGGATATAGGGGCGGCTAATTTTGTATCTGGTGGGTATAATGCCGTTATCAGCAATGCCTATGGTTCGCCAATAGCCAACAGAAGAGCCTTTACCGGGAACAGCAACGGGTTTATTAAGTCTGTTATTGATATGCAACCATATTCCAACCAGCCCAATGTTAAAGTACGTTTCCGTTTTTCATCTGACAATAGTAACGCAGGAACAGGGTGGTATGTGGATGATATTACCCTGATTAAAATACCTGTTGTTAAGATGCGTTCAAGCCTGTTTAATGCAGCGGATGTACGTATTTCAAAAGCGGATGTGGTAGCGTCAATTGTAGCACCTTTGCCTGCTCCTGTTATTAATGCTGGTGCTGTAACGGGCAGCATTGTTGCCTGTTTTGGTTCAGTATCTGCCAATCCGGCCGTTCAGCAATTCACGGTTTCAGGAGATAATCTCACAGCAGGCATTACAGTTAATGCACCAACAAATTTTGAAGTATCAACCGATGCAGGAAGCGGATACGGTTCATCACTTACTTTAACGCCAACAGTCGGTAACGTACCTGGGACGGTAATATACGTTCGTTCCGCCGCAACAGCACCGGCCGGGCCTGTTTCGGGTGATGTGTCGCTGGTATCTGCCGGAGTAACTACCATACAATTAGCAGTGAGCGGAACAATTAAGCCAATACCGGATGCAACCGCTACACCATCTTCCCAAAATAGCTGTTCAGGTGCTGCAATAACCAATATTCAGCTCAACAGCGCCGTCAGTGGCACCGGTTTTAGCTGGTCGAGAGACAACACTGCAATGGCAACCGGAATTGCGGATAATGGTACCACTGATATCAGCGGAACCTTAACCAACACAACCAGTAGCCCGGTAATGGTTACTTTTACGGTTACCCCAACAGCAGCTGGTTGTACAGGTGCGCCCATTGATGCAACAGTTACGGTAAATCCAAGACCAACATCGCTGTTGGCTGGCGATCAGACAGTTTGTTCTGACAATTTATTTGCTAACCTGAGTGTAACATTTACCGGTGCCGCACCATGGACCTTTACCATTATCGACGGTACAACGCCGGTAACAGTGCCTAATATTAATACCAATCCTTTCATGTTTAGCGTATCATCAGTAATACCGCAAACATATACTGTTACTTCATTGAATGATGCCAATTGCGCCGCAATTGCCGGAGATCTGGCTGGCAGCGCAACGCTTACGCAATTGAGTTACAACATCGACGCAATTGCCGGAGCAAACGGAACGATATCACCGAACAGCACAACGGTGGTAAATTGTGGCGCCAGCCAAACCTATACAATCACTGCAAACAGTTGCTATACAATTGCAGATGTGTTGGTGGATGGTATATCACAAGGCGCAATATCAACTTACACTTTCAGCAATGTAACGGCAGCACATATGATAAGTGTAACATTTAGCCAGCTTACATACAGCATCAGTGCAAGTGCCGGGGCTAATGGAACAGTTACTCCAACAGGTGGAACAGGGGTGAATTGTGGCAATAATCTAACCTTTAACATTGCAGCCAACAACTGCTATCTAATAGCCGATGTATTGGTAGATGGTATTTCTCAAGGCACTATTAATACTTATACATTTAGCAACGTAACGACAACACATACAATCAGTGCAACGTTCTCAAAGCTTAGCTACAGTATTTCTGCCACTTCAGGTGCCAATGGTACAGTTACACCGGCAGGATCTACCTCTGTAAGTTGCGGTACAAACCAAACTTATACTATTACTGCTAATGGTGGTTATTCCATTGCTGATGTTTTGGTTGACGGTGTTTCAGTGGGCGCAGTTGGTACTTATACCTTTACCAATGTAAATACAACACATACCATCAGTGCAAGTTTTGCAGCAGTTGTTGTAAACTATAACATCACAGCCACTTCAGGCGCCAATGGTACAGTAACTCCGGCAGGCACATCAAGTGTTGTTAGCGGTACAAATAAAACTTATACAATCACAGCTAACGGAGGTTATTCTATTGCAGATGTTTTGGTTGATGGCGTTTCAGTCGGTGCTGTTGGTACTTATACTTTCACCAATGTAACTACAACACATACCATCAGCGCAAGCTTTGTGGCTATTGTTGTTAATTATACCATCAATGCAAGTGCAGGGGCAAACGGTTCTATCTCACCAGGTGGTGCAGTGAGTGTTGTTAGCGGTGCTAATCAAACTTTCACTATCACAGCAAATGCAGGTTATACAATTTCAAATGTGCTGGTAGATGGAAGTTCTGTGGGTGCAGTTGGTACTTATACATTTACCAATGTAACTACAACACATACCATCAGTGCAAGTTTTGCAGCAGTTGTTGTAAACTACAACATCACAGCAACTTCAGGTGCAAATGGCACTGTAACTCCGGCAGGCACATCAAGTGTTGTTAGCGGTACAAATAAAACTTATACAATTACAGCCAATGCAGGTTTTACTATTGCAGATGTATTGGTTGATGGAAGTTCAGTTGGTTCAGTTGGTACTTATACATTTACCAATGTAACAACAACACATACCATCAGTGCAAGTTTTGCAGCAGTTGTTGTAAACTATAACATCACAGCCACTTCAGGTGCAAATGGTACAGTAACTCCGGCAGGCACATCAAATGTTGTTAGCGGTACAAATAAAACTTATACAATCACAGCTAACGGAGGTTATTCCATAGCAGATGTTTTGGTTGATGGAAGTTCAGTTGGTTCAGTAGGTACTTATACATTTACCAATGTAGTTGCGGCACATACCATCAGTGCAAGTTTTGCAGCAGTTGTTGTAAACTATAACATCACTGCATCTTCAGGTGCAAATGGTACAGTAACTCCGGCAGGCACATCAAATGTTGTTAGCGGTACAAATAAAACTTATACAATCACAGCTAACGGAGGTTATTCCATAGCAGATGTTTTGGTTGATGGAAGTTCAGTTGGTTCAGTAGGTACTTATACATTTACCAATGTAGTTGCGGCACATACCATCAGTGCAAGTTTTGCAGCAGTTGTTGTAAACTATAACATCACTGCATCTTCAGGTGCAAATGGTACAGTAACTCCGGCAGGCACATCAAATGTTGTTAGCGGTACAAATAAAACTTATACCATCACAGCCAATGGAGGTTATACTATTGCAAATGTGTTGGTTGATGGAAGTTCAGTTGGTGCAGTTGGTACTTATACATTTACCGGTGTAACAACTACCCATACTATCAGTGCAAGCTTTGTTGCTGTATCTGGTTGTACAGCTCCGTCGCTTTCTGCGGTTATTACCAAAGTAACCTGTAAAGGAAGCAGCACGGGGGCTATCAATTTAACAGCAACAGGCGGCACGGCTCCTTATACTTATGCATGGTCTAAACCAGGCTTTACAGCAACAACAGAAGATTTAACCGGACTGGTGGCAGGCACTTATACAGTGGTTGTTACGGCTACCGGCGGGTGTACCGCTACTGCTAATTATGTTGTTACAGAATCTTCAGCTACCTTAACTGCAACCTTTACTGCTGGTACTATCAGCTGCTTTAACGGAACTACAAGTGTTACTGTTTCTGCCGCAGGCGGTACGGCTCCTTATACTGGTACAGGTACTATCACCAACCAGGCTGCCGGCAATCATTCTTACACCGTAGCAGATGCTAACGGATGCAGTGTTACTTCTGCTGTTATGAAGATCAACCAGCCGGCTCCCGTTAGTGTTACTGCTACTGCAGGCACGCTTAACTGTTCTGGTACTACAAGTGTTGTGGTATCTGCAACAGGAGGTACGGCTCCTTATACAGGTACAGGTACATTTACCAACCAGGCTCCCGGCGGCCACACTTATGTGGTAACAGACGCTCTGGGCTGTACAGCAAGCAGGGGTATTTATATTGCACAGGGTGCACCGGCTTCTACTCTCGCTGCAACAGCAACACCAGGCGTTATCAGCTGCAATGGTGGTACAACAAGTGTGGTGGTTAGTGCCACCGGCGGTACAGCTCCTTATACAGGTACGGGTACCATCACTAATCAAACTGCAGGCACAAAAACCTTTACGGTTTCTGACGCTGCAGGCTGTACAACAACGGTTACCGTTACTATTACACAACCTGCTAAACTGGCTGTTACTGCTGTACCGGGCGCTATAAACTGCTTTGGTGGTACAACAAGTGTGGTGGTTAGCGCAACAGGTGGTACTGCTCCTTACACAGGTACAGGCACCATTACCAACCAGGCTTCCGGAAACAATACGTATACAGTTACTGACTCCAAAGGATGCACTGCTTCTGTAACCGTAAAGGTTAACCAGCCGGCTCCTATAAGCGTAACTGCAACAGCTGGTACCATCAGCTGCAACGGCGGAACTACCAGCGTAACAATAAGCGCTACAGGTGGTACGGCTCCTTACACTGGTACAGGTACACTTACCGGCCAGGCTGCTGGTCCGCATACATATGTTGTTACAGATTCTAAAGGCTGTTCTTTCAGCAGGGGAATTTATATTGCAAATGGTACGGGTACATGCCCGCCGGTTTCTCCTAAAAACAGCATCTACACCAGCAACGATGTGCTGGAAAACGGTAACTTCCGCATAACGCCTAACCCGGTACAATCCAATGCTACCGTTAGCTTTACTTCTGCAAAAAAGAATATTAAATTTGAAGTAAGGATAAAGGACGCTACCGGAAGGACATTGCTGGCAATACCTGGCTATACTTTGCAAGGCACCAACACGGTACAGTTTAGCATGGCGAAACTGGCCGGCGCCTTTTATACTGTATCCTTAATTACAAACAATTCTATTCAAACTAAAAAAATCATTAAAGCAAAATAATAAAACAAATCAATTTACAAGTATCAACCCTGCAGCATTTATGCTGCAGGGTTTTTTGTAAATGCCAGTGGTAACTGTCATTGCAATGCAGGAAAACTTGGGGCATTTTCAAAGCTGTGATTTGGCTCGCCAAATACATTATAAATTAGCTGGAGTATTATTATAGTCAGGACTGCACTGCTGCAAAGCACCATTTGAGTATATTGTCATTTTCAATGCTGTTACTGTGCCGGCAAAGAATAAAATACATGCATTTCCTGAAGAATTTCTACTGTTGAAAGTTTGCCTTTATATCTATCGGTTATCCGTAAATGGCTTTTTAAAAAACTCATTTACTTTTTTGTCAAACTCATCCGTATGATCAATAAGAGTACCATGCCCTGAGTTGGGTAACACCCATAAATTGGCATGAAGTATATGTTGGTAAATCTGTACGGTGTGTTCTAACCTGATCAGGTCATGATCACCACTAATTATTAAGGCCGGGCATAAAACATTTTCCAGATCAGTCAGTTTGATATTTGGTTCAAGCCAGTCCAGCAGGAATATTTTCCAGTCATTTTTTTCTTTTGATGTTTTGAATGTTTTTAAATGCCCCGAATCAAAATACTTTTTTTCATCTTTCCATAGAGAAGGTAAAAGGGCAGTTGAATCGGGCCACAGGTTGACCCCGGTGGCAGCAATTTTAATTATGCTTTTTGGATGACGCATTGCAAGCACCAAAGCAACAATGCCTCCATCGCTCCAGCCAATTACGTAAGCTGAATCTATGTGCATTGCTTTTAGAAGTTCTGCATTATCATCTGCCATCATTTCAAAACTTAGTGAGTCGCCGGCATCTGTTGATTTACCATGAGCACGGCTGTCCACCGCAATCACGCTGTATCTACTGGCAAAAAAAGGTATGATCTTAGCCATTGAAGCAATACTTCCTCCATTGCCATGAATCATTAATAACGGCAGCCCTTTCCCATACCGCTCGGCATAAATTTTTACACCCCTTAATGTGAAATATTTTCCGGCAGTTTTGTTGTTTCCATAGTCTGTGTTAGTTTGACTGAATGAAAATTTTATCATCAAAAAAAGACCTAAAAACAAGACTGTTCTTCTCATACCATCTGTTTACAATAAAAATATTCAGGTTGTTGTGGTTAAGGTATTCTAAATATTTTTAAGAGAAGTTGAGCAAAAAAGAAATTGCAGGAAGGAATGCGGCGGCTGGCCCATCAAACAATATTTTTTTAGAGGCAAGTTATTCATAGATACAAAGGGACATTTAGCCGACACTTAGTTTTAAAGTTGGACAGCTTCCTTAGCTTGCATCAGCATTTTTAGCCAAGCAAAACAAACATATGAAAAGAAAGGATTTTATTAAGCGTTCCGCCCTGGCAGGTTTCGCCTTAACTGCCTTTGCCAACAAATCATTTACTCCCGGTGATTGTAAGTCCACACCGGGTGAGACAGCCGGCCCCTTCCCCACTCACCACCCGGAAACACTGGCAGTTAAAAATATTATTGCCGGCAAAGCGGGCGTACCACTTACCATCAGGATCAGCGTAAACAATATCAATAACAAATGCAATGGCCTTAAAGATGCTGTGATAGATATCTGGCATTGCGTTAATAAAGGTGAATATTCTGAGTATGGTGGAAAAAATGAGCATGGCAAAGGGGGAGGACCAGGCTTGCCTCCTCCAGGTGGGCGGGGAATGCCGCCGCAGGACTGGCCGGGCAAACAAACGGATTCCCTGCACAAAAAAGATGGAAGGCCCATGCCACCGTCAATGGATGGTATGGGTGGCGGCATGCAAGCGGCTGACCATACAAAAGAACATTTTTTAAGAGGCCGCCAACACACCAATGCAAATGGAGAGGTTGCTTTTCTTTCTGTTTACCCCGGCTGGTACCCCGGCAGGGCACCGCATGTTCATGTTCAGATACATGATAAAAATGGAAAATCCTTACTGGTTACCCAGATAGCATTTCCGGAAGACAGCAGCAACGCCGTATATGCACAGGGTGTGTATGCCCTCCACGGACACCCGGATACTTCCAATGCAACTGACAATGTATTTAACGACAGCATAGCCAACGAACTTGGCACGCTTACCGGCAATATAGCAGATGGTTTTGTTTTAACACATGCTATTTATGTAAAGGCCTGATAGTTGTTTATTTAGGAAAAATATTATCCTTTCAGTTTGCTGGTATATCCCAATTGCCATCCGGTAAAATTGTTTTCCTATGTTTAATTAGTGAATACGGATGGCTTTACAGTAGCCTTTATCCAAACTAAATCTTTTTTTTAGTCTTTGATGCATGCAAAAAAGATTATGCAATCATTAAATTATTTGTAACTGTTTTAATATATTCAACGCTGATTATTAAAGAATTTATGTTTAAGAAATATTCAGCTACCTGTAAAAAAAAGAAGTTTCGCTGTAAAGTTTTTGCTTGTTAAAAATCTTTTAATTGCTATTATAACATACCAGCAATTTTGGCATAAAAATGTTTAGTGTTTTACTATTAACTTTGCATCCGCCAACAAAAAAACAATTTTTATGAGAAAAACTGCAGTGCTATTTGCTGTGTTACTATACAGCATTTCAGCCACGCTTGCCCAAAGCATTGTTAAGGGAAAAATAACCGATTTAAAAGACGGCACCTCTCTCTCCGGTGCCACTATAAAAGTAAAAGGAGAAAAGAAATTTACTACCTCCGGTAACGATGGTTCCTTCCAAATTGCACTAAACCAGGGTAATACAATTGAAGTTACAGTAGTAGGTTACACAACTCATTATTTAAAGTATAATGGCACAGGTGAGCTCGACATTAAAATGACCCAGGAGGCAAAGAGTCTTTCAGAAATTGTAGTTACCGGCCTTGGTATAAAGAGGGACAAGCGTAATTTAACCTACAGTGTACAGGAGGTAAAAGGAGAATCGATTGTTGCTGCAAAACAGGACAATTTGGTGAATGCGCTGGCAGGAAAAGTTCCTGGCGTTCAAATCACTAATTCAACAGGTATGCCGGGAAGTGCTTCCCGTATTGTGATTCGTGGTGCTACTTCACTTACTGGTGATAACCAGGCTCTATTTGTAGTTGATGGTGTGCCGATGGATAATTCGGAAGCCGGCTCCCCCGGCGGCGGATCATTAACTGCGGGATCTTCTGCTAACAGGGCAATAGATATTGATCCAAACATAATTGAATCAATTTCTATTTTAAAAGGTTCTGCAGCAAGCGCAATATATGGCTCGTCTGGTGCAAGAGGTGTTGTTTTAATTACTACCAAGAATGGTGGTCTCAACAAAAAAGCCCAGCTTAACTTCTCCAGTTCTTACAGCTTTGATAAACCTATTTTACCCGGCTTCCAGGATAAATATGCACAGGGCCTCAACGGGGTGTACGTAGATGGCAACAATGGGCAATTCGGGTCGGGTTCGTGGGGGCCATTGATAGATACTTTAAAAGTAAATGGTGTTCCGGTAAAAAAACATAACCAGGCAGATGAATTTTTTAAAACAGGCCATAGTTATGACAATACAATAAGCGTAAATGGCTCCAATAATAGCTCACGTTATTTCTTCTCTTATTCTTATTTAAAAGATGATGGATTGATTCCGACCACTTATTTAAATCGCCATTCAATTTTTGGAAAATTTTCTAACCAGATCACTGATAAACTCAACCTGTCTTTCCAAATGAATTATGTGAATACGGAAAACCATCGTACCAACGAAGGTAATGGGTTGGGTAATCCGCTTTGGACCGTGTACGCTGCCCCCATTTCCTGGGATCCATTGCCGTCTACAAATGCAGACGGAACGCAACGCCTGTACCGTGCCGCAAGGAATAATGCTAACTGGCTCGTAAACAATACCGGTTTTCAATCTGGCGTAAACAGGTTTATCCCTGTAGCTTCACTTACCTACACACCATACTCGTGGCTTACGCTTACTGAACGTCTTGGCGCTGATATGTATACGGACCAGTCCGACTATCATGAGGCGAAAGGGATTGTGGCAGGGTTAAGTCCGGATGGCGGCGTAATTAACCGTTCTGAAAATTCAAACAATTTAATAATGATTTTATTGCGGATATGCATAAACAACTTACTTCAAAATTGTATGGTTCATTTGTACTGGGAAGTAATTTGTTTTCCAAATCTGACAGGTATGACCAGGCTACAGGCTTAGGCCTGGGCATTGACGGGTTTTATAATATCAGTAATACTTCAAAGCAAACATCCAGCAGTAACCTTTACAGAACCCGTAAAGTTGGATTTTATGCACAGGCCAACCTGGAGTACCAAAAAATGCTTACTCTTGCTTTAACCGGCCGGTATGATGGCACATCTACACTTGCACAAAACAAGGCATACTACCCTTACGGTTCTGCAGCACTAGGTTTTATTTTTACAGAATTAATTGACAATAAATCTGTTCTAAGTTTTGGAAAAATACGGGCATCTTATTCCCTCGTGGGAAGTGACAATATAGGGCCTTACTCTTTAACAACACCCTATTCCTCTGCCAGTGTTTCTAATATCACTTTCCCGTACAATGGCCAAACAGGTTTTTTGTTAAATACAACGCTTGGAAGTGATAAATTAAAAAATGAATCCTTAAAGGAATTTGAATTAGGGCTCGATCTTAAATTTCTTAAAAACAGGTTGTCTTTTGAAGGGTCTTATTTTAAACGCACCAGTTCTGACCTGCTGGCACCTATACAAATTGACCCGGCCACAGGTTTCACAAATGCAAACTTAAATGTGGCTACTATTCAAAATAAAGGATTTGAACTATTGGTAAGCGGTATCCCCATTAAAACAAAAGATATTACCTGGGAAGTAAATCTGAACTTCAGTCGTATCCGCAATAAAGTGCTTGACCTTGGCCCTGGTTTGAACTCTTACCAGTTTGGTGGCTTCTCTGGCGGCGGTGGTATCTATGCTTTTAAAGACCAGCCTTACGGCGTTATTTTTGGCTCAAGGTATAAACGCAATACAACTGGCAGGATATTGGTCAGCGATGCAGGCGAGCCTATTCTCGATGATAACAAAGGACCCGTAGGTAACACAAATCCTGACTGGACGGCGGGTTTTTCAAATACAATTACTTACAAAGGGTTTTCTTTGAATTTTGCCTTTGACATGAAAAAGGGAGGCGATCTTTTTAACTTTGATGAGCACTACAACTGGTTTTATGGTACACCAAAAGCTACGGAAGACCGCAGTCCAAGACTTATTAGTGGTGTAAGGGAAAGTGATGGAAAAGAAAACACTACAAAAATATCAGCCCAATCATATTTCAGGGACCTGAGTGCTATAGATGAAGCAGTGATTGAAGATGGCACATACATTAAGCTTAGAAATGCCGGTATCTCTTACACATTCAGTCGTGTAAGAATGGGCAAATTTCCTTTTAGTGCATTAACACTCACGGTAGCCGGCAGAAACCTCTGGATATACAAACCACATTTTTACGGATCTGATCCGGAAGCAAACCTGCAGGGAGGGGGTAATGGACAGGGCTTGGTTAATTACATGGTACCAACCACCCGGTCAATTAGCATTGGTTTAAAAGCTTCATTTTAAAAAAATCAACATGAAAAAAATTAATTTCTTAATACTCTTTATATTTTTTGTATCCGCCAATGGCTGCAAAAAATTCCTGGATGTAAATAAAAATCCAAATAATCCTACAGAAGTTCCGGAGTCTATTTCTCTTTCTGCAGTGGAAACTGTAGTTGCCACACAAATTGCTGGCGGAAATGTAACTTTTGGAGTAGCTCCCATTACTGCCTACTGGACGCAACAGCTGGCCCTGAACCAGGAACAGCCGCAGATAGATGGTTACAAAGTAACTACCGATGGGGTAGATTGGTATTTCCTGTACCCTACGCTTAAAAATTTACAATTGTTAAGTGCAAAAGGAGTTTCAAACGGCAACTATGCCTACGCAGGAATTGCAGAAGTGCTTTCAGCCTACACAATGGGAATTATTACAGATTTGTGGGGTGACGTTCCATATTCCCAGGCGTTGGTTTCAGACAATATCCGCCCTACTTATGACAAACAGGAAGATATTTATAAAGCGTTACAAGCGCAGCTTGATAAGGCAATTGAATATTTCGGTAAGCCTGCAGGTAAAGTACCTGGCTCAGATGATTTTATTTATAACGGGGATACAGACAAATGGAAAAAATTTGCTTATACGCTTAAAGCAAGGTATTACATGCACCTTACAAAGGCCCCTGGCTACACCGCCGCCACACAGGCAGACCTTGCACTTGCTGCCTTACAAAATGGTTTTGATGCTAGTGACGATGAGGCATCCTTTGCTTATCCCGGCACTTCTGGAAATGAAAGCCCATGGTTTGAGAATACATTGTCCGGAGCTGGTGGCGTGGTACTTTCGTCCACTCTTATCGATTCACTGGTAGCCCGAAACGATCCCAGGCTTCCAGTTATTGCGGCTGAAGCTGCTACAGGCGGAGGCTATCATGGACGGGTGATTGGAAGTGGCGCTAATCCTGACCCTGATGCATACTCACGTATAAATGATTTTTATGCAGGTGCTGCTGCCAGCGTTTATCTGTTAACATACGGAGAGGCGTTGTTTCTTAAGACAGAAGCGACCCTTATTAAAACCGGCTTTGCAGATGCCCAGCCAATATACATACAGGGTATAAAAGCGCACATGACAAAACTTGGAATAAATACCAGTTCTTCTGCTGCCCTGTCTTACCTGGCGGCCAGGGGCGTTTTGACTGCAGACAATGCACTGCAAAAAATAATGGAAGAAAAATCACTTGCAGACTTTTTATCAATCGAAAATTATAATGACTGGCGGCGTACCGGATTTCCTTTATTGACAGCGGTTAATAATAGTTATTACCCGGCAATACCGGTAAGACTGCCCTATCCATTAACATCTATAACAAGCAACCCTCAACCGCAGCAGTCTGCTACCGTAAGTACACCAGTTTGGTGGGATAATTGATACTTGCTGATATCACTGTTACACTACTTTTTAACGCTCCCGGTACATGATGGTATCGGGAGTTTTTGATTGATACCGGCTGATCAGTCTCTTTACTTTTTTGTAGGTATCATTTGATCCCATAATAGTTTAACTGTACGGATTAAAATATACCAAATATCCCAGGCTATAAATTCAATAAAAGAATTTGCGCAAGCAAGCAAGCAGGATTTAAGGCTTTTCTAAGCGTTGTGCTTAGCTGTTATTTCGATTTTGGGTCGTTAAACCCAGATTTTGCAGTTGAGATCGTTATGAGGGTTTCAAATACAAGACAGATAAGTGTTTCGGGTTATTTTTTGGCTGAAGAAATAGTGATCTATTTTGAAGTCAAAAAATGTTCTGATATACTTAACTGTGCAGTAGTTGGAAGCCGCAATAGATTTTCAACTGCAAAATCTGGGTTAAAATAAATCCTTTCAAAAATAATTATCCCAATAAAAAACGGAATGAGCAGCAGACTTGCAAAAGCAAAGGAATTGCCATTATTAAAATACATAAATACACTACCGGTAACACCAATACAAAGATTAAAAGTGCCAATAAAGTTATTCACCATTAACAAATGGCCAGATTCCGCAGGCTTCTTTAGAATAGCTATGAACCCTGCAGCAGCAATTATAATATAGCTTGTAATTATACAGGCTGCTAAACCGGGATTAGTATCTTGGCACCTTTTCCAGTTTATCCAAAAGAGGTTAGTAATAACGGAGACTGGTATCATTGAAAGAGCTGTCACAATCAGCTGCTTTTTTTTAAACATATGGTATTGCATGTATTGATATAAGCTTACAAATACCTGTGTAACTTAAGTAAACCCGGCAAAATTGATTTTGTGTTGCGACCAACCGTCTTTTTTCTGCGATGAAATGTATAGAGAACATTGCAATAAATTAATAAAGACTAATCTGTTAAAGCAATCAATTACTGATAACAAATGCCATTTAGGTAATTTGTTTAATTTGCTGGCTTAAATTCACTGCAGCTTAATGAGAAGAGGTTTTTTATCCCTGGTAATACTGGTTGTTTGCGTCAATGTTTATGCACAGGATTTCTCCAATAAAGGAAAGGATTTTTGGTTAGGCTACGCCTACCATGTAAGGTATGTAACCAATGGTACCAACGGTGTGAATGGCCAGGATATGGTGCTGTACTTTGCTACAGAAAATATTCCCAATACCTTTACAAATATCAAAATTGAAATACCTGCACTGGGCTATGTGCAGAATATAACCAATGTTGCCAGTGGCTCCATTGTAACATCACAGCCAATTCCAAAAAGTGGTGCCCAGGATGCAAGGCTCACTGTGGAAGGTCTGTTTAACAGCGGCATACACGTAACTGCTACCAGGCCTGTTGTTGCCTATGCTCATATCTTTAACGGCAACGTATCCGGCGCCACCCTGCTGTTTCCTACAAATACGCTTGGTAAAGAATACTATTCAATCAATTACAAACAGGTATCTAACGAAGACTTTTCCAACAGTTTTTTCTTTGTGGTGGCGACTGATACTGGTACAACAACTGTTGAAATAACACCATCTGCCAATACCCAATCTCACAACGCCAACACTGCTTTTACCGTAACGCTGCAGCAGGGAGAAATATATAATGTAATGGGAGAACTGTATCCCGGAAGCCCCGGTGATTACACAGGAGCCGATCTTACAGGTTCCAAAATAAAATCCGTAAGCAGCGGAGGAATTGGCTGTAAAAAGATAGCTGTTTTTTGCGGTGCCGGAAAATCTAAAATCAGTTGTGGTACTGCTAACAGTTCCGACAATTTATTTGCCCAGGCTTTTCCCAAAAGTGCATGGGGCAAAAGATTTCTTACGAGTCCCACAGCAGATATGCCGTTCAATTATTACCGGATTGGCGTCTCCGATCCGGCAACGGTTGTAAAACTCAACGGCGTGGTGCAAACAGGATTGATAAGTAATTTTTATTATGATTTTCCGCTTACAAACAAACCATTGCTAATTGAAGCGGACCAGCCGGTAATGGTGGCACAATACATCACCACAGCAAACACTTGTGGTAATACAGCTATTGGCAGCAATGGCGATCCGGAAATGATATACCTGAGCCCGGTGGAACAAACTGTTGATGAAGCAATTTTAAACTCAACACCCAATGCGGACATTACAGAACACTGGATAAACGTGGTTATAAAAACTTCATCTGTTCCATCTTTTTCTGTAACAGGTACGGCCGCCTCGTATAGTTTTCAAACACACCCACAGGATGCAGCTTACAGCTATGCACAAATAAGGGTAACGGCTGGCGCACATACGCTAAAGGCAGACAGTGGTTTTAATGCAATTGCTTATGGGTATGGCAATGCTGAATCTTATGGCTATAATGCCGGTACCAACCTTAAGGATCTGTATAATTTTATTGCGCCGTTAAACCCCCTGAATATTTCAGGCACCAATACTGCCTGCGCCTGCACACCGTTTTTCTACACCATCACCTACCCCTTTCAACCGCTTAGTTTATACTGGGATTTTAAAGGCATTCAAACGCCGGATGTTTCAATAAATAATCCTGTTGCAGACAGCACTTACCTACTGAATGGCAAGCAGGTTTGGCGGTACAAAATAGCCACTCCCTATACTTATTGCCCTTCAGGAAATTATCCGCTTGCAATTACAGCCGGCACAGCAGGAACGGATGGCTGCGGAAATACCCAGACAAAAGAAGATACTATTTTTGTAAAGAACCCACCTGTTGTTGATTTTAAATGGACGCACAATGGTTGTGTTTCAGATTCAGTTCGCTTTGCTGACAGTTCGCTTTACGATACAGATACTTACTCCTACAAATGGTTTTGGGATTTTGGAGATGGCACCAAAAGCAACCTGCATAACCCGGCTCACAAGTATGCGGCAGCGGGCACTTATACTGTTACCTTCAACATGATAAGTAATGTAGGCTGCATAAGTAATACAGGCAATAAAGATATACTTGTAACAAATGAGCCGGTTGCCAGCTTTACGGTTTCAAGCCCGTTATGTTTAAATAAACCGGTAACATTTACTGACCAAAGCACTACGCCGGGTGCTGCAATAAAAACCTGGTACTGGGATTTTGGCGATGGGAAGAAAGACACCTTAAAAACTAACAGCCAGGAACTGCATAGTTACCAATCTGCAGCAGGCTTTACTGCAAAATTAGTTGTGGCTATGGCGACTGGCTGTGCAAGCGCTCCTTTTTTAAAAACACTAACAGTCAACTCAAACCCACTGGCAGATTTTACGTTACCAACAGCCGTTTGCCTGCCCTATGAATCTGCAAAGTTTACTGATGCAAGTGCAGGCACAGGTAACATTGCCATTAACAATTGGAACTGGCATTTTGGTGAACCATCAAGCGGTATCAATGATTCTGCAGCTATTCAAAACCCTGCTCACCTGTATAGCGGCCAGGGGCCGTTCAGCATTAAACTTATTGTAACAAATACAGCCGGCTGCACAGATGATACAACAAAAGTGTTAAAGAACATCTACTTAAAACCAACGGCTGTTTTTACTGCCACAGCAGCTAACTGCCTCAATGTGGCCACCGCATTTTCCAGCACAACTAGTGCAGGCCAGGGCAACACCATTGCCAACTGGTTTTGGAATTATGGTGATGCATCTGCCATTGGCAGCGGCCAAACAAACAACTATACTTACAGTGCCGCAGGTACTTACCAGGTTACTCATTATATTAAAACAGACAAAGGTTGTTACAGTGATACGGCAACTAAACCGGTAATCATACATCCGTTGCCGGTACCGAATTTTACAACTGCAACACCGGCTTGTGAAAAGAACAATATTACCTTTACTCCAACGGCCAACATTGCCACAGGCAGCATTGCCAAATGGACATGGAACTTTGGAAACGGCCGGCCAGACTCAGTTATAAGCAATGGAAATCCGTTTACGTACACCTACCCTTCCGCAGGCACTTATACCGTTAAACTTTCGGTAGAATCTGATAAAGGATGTGTGAACACAACTGCCATTACAAAAAGTGTAGTTGTAAATGTGTTACCAAAACCAGGTTTTATTTCACCAGAAGTTTGCCTTAGTGATGCATCAGCTATTTTCACTGACACGTCTAAAATTTCAGCAGGTACAATCGCTTCTTGGTCATGGAATTTTGGTGATCCTGGCTCCGGTGCAACAAATATTTCTGCACTGCAAAATGCAACTCACCGTTACAATTCCATCGGCAATTACACAGCAAAACTAATAGTTGTAAGCAATGCCGGTTGTGTAGATTCATTACTGCAAACCTTTACCGTAAACGGCGATGTGCCCAAAGCAAATTTCACCGTACAGAATCAGCCTGGATATTGCGGATCCGACTCAGCAATTATTGTTAATGCATCAACCGTAAATTTTGGTAACGTAACTAAAGTGGTTATTTACTGGGATAACGCTGGCAGCCCTGCAGTAGCGGAAACTGATGAACTACCAACACCAGGCAAAATATATAAACACCGCTACACTTCATTTCAATCACCAGCAAGTAAGCAGTTTTTTATACGGTATGTAGCCTATTCCGGTGCCACCTGTTTAGATCAGCTTATACAGCCCGTCACTATTTATGCTATGCCCAAAACGCAGTTTACTTCAATACCTTTTATTTGCCTGGATGCAACCACCTACCAGCTTACACAGGGTTCAGAAACTGGTGGCGTTGCTGGCAGTGGCACTTACACTGGCCCGGGAATTAATGGTGCAGGGGTATTTACGCCAGCTACTGTTGGCCCCGGAATTTATAAACTTAAATATACTTTCATTTCGCCTTTTGGCTGCACTGACAGCAGCTTTCAAAATATCACAGTACTGGCACCAGCCACAGCAAACTTTGGCAGCAGCAAACCAGCTTGCGAAACAAAGCCTGTTAGCTTTACAGACTCATCTTCTATACCAGCAGCCAGCGGAACCATTGCCCAATGGAGCTGGAGTTTTGGTGATGGTTCGGCTGTTGTTGTAAGCACCACAGCTACGCCGGTTACACATACATTTACCACCAGCGGATCTTACACAGTGAGTTTAACCATTACCACTTCTAACGGTTGTAAAGTAACCCGTCAAAAAACTGTTTTACTCAATCCGCAGCCGGCACCAAACTTTACTTTCCCGGCCAGTATTTGCCTGCCGGATGCTACAGCTATTCTTACAGACGCATCTACCATTAAAGACGGGACTGAAAATGCCTTTACATATTTGTGGAATTTTGATGATGCCGCAAGTATCAGCAACAGTTCTGTTTCAAAAAATCCTAGTCACCGGTTTACGGTTCTGCGAACTTATAACGTAAGCTTGCAGGTTACCAGTGGTGCTGGTTGTGTTCAGTCTGTTACCCGTGCCGTGAACACCTTACATCCGCAACCTACAGCCGCATTCAGTTCAGATAGCGTAAGCCTCTGCCAAAATCAATCTGTGCGTTTTACAGATAACAGCACCGGCGCAGATGGTACCGTTAATGGCTGGAACTGGGACTTTGGCAATGGCCGGACTGCAGGCATTCAGGTGCCCGGTGAACAAATTTTTACAACTTCCGGTGTCTTTAATATTTCTCTTGAAATAACTAACAGTTTCGGTTGCAGGGATACAGCCACCAAACCATTTACCGTATATGCTTATCCTGTTATCAGTGCCGGGCCAGACAGGGTTTTACTACAGGGAGGCGAGGTGACGATTATTGCACAAGCCAGCGGCAACGGGCTGCAATACCTGTGGAGCCCGGTCCGCTATTTAAATAATACAAGAATATTACAGCCACTGGTAAAGGGGCTTACTGAAGATGAGATAATTTACACGCTCACGGCTACAGGAACAGGCAACTGCCGTATAAGTGATGATGTAAAAGTCACCTTGCTGAAAGCACCCGTGATACCTAACACTTTTACGCCCAATGGCGATGGCATTAATGAGCACTGGACAATCCTTTATCTTGATACTTACCCGGATTGCAGGATACAGGTATTTAACCGCAACGGCCAGCCGGTATTTGAATCAAGGGGTTATAAGGCACCGGGCTGGGACGGCACATACAATGGTAAGCCTGTTCCATTTGGTACTTATTATTATGTAATAGAACCCGGCAGCGGACGAAAGCCTATCACTGGTTACGTAACAGTGATAAAATAACTTCTGACTCCTTGACTAATTTTTAATAATTAAGGCCGGTATCTGTCGGAACAGACCGGCCTTAACCAATAACAAAAGCTTAGCTTATTTCTATTTTTTAAAAGCCAAACCCGCTTGTTCCAGCAGCGCTTTTAATTTGGGTATTGATAACGGACCTATTCCGTGCAGGGCTGTAATAGCAGCTTCAGTATATCCTGATAATTTTTTAATGCTGGTAATCCCTTCATTTTCTAAAGCTCTCTTTGCAGGTGCAGAAAGATTGGCAGGGAGATCAGGTGCAGGTTTCACTACTTTTTTTACGGGTGGTTTTGTTCCGTTTTGTTTTACCCTGAAGTCAACAATTTTTGTAACTAAAGCCAGTGGCAATGGCGCATCAAGCGGAAACTGTACAGATCCTTTTGCTCCTTTATAAACAGACAATTCTTCTTTAAAGTTTTCGATTCCTGCTGCTCCCGGATAAAAGCCGATGTGATTATTGTAGCCGGCGAAATGCACCAGGTTGCCATTCAATTTAAAAGTGGGAATACCGTACCCAATTGTTTCAACAGCATCGGGGGCAGCCTTTCTTATAGTATTCCTGAGCTGTTGTAATAATTTTTGCGTGGAGGCTGGAAAGGCGGCGATGTGTTCGTCGATGGCGGGAGAAATATTTTCTTGCTTCATTTTTCAATCGTTTTAATAAAGCAATATAAAAACTAGTTTTATTAATTCACAATGTATTCCCCTTTTTTATTTACCATCACAAGAGGCAACTGCTTTTTCTCTTCAAAATGATCGAAGGCAGCTTTTAACGAAACTGCAAAACGCTGCAGCGGCTGATTCTCTTTTGTTACGGTTGCAAGGTATTCAAATGATTTTTTCACATTGTATTTTACAGGAAAAACATGCACTGGTATAAACTCCTGGCCTGCATCTCTAACATAAGATGTTAATAAATAAACTTCTTCAATCGGCTTGTTATCGATGGCAATACAGCCGGTGGAAACACAGTTGCCGTGGATATAAATGGCATTACCCGGATGCAATGAATCGCTGAGAATTCTATCGGATGCATTTGGATAATTGAGCCCCAATGCAAGGTGAAAATTACTGTTTGGATTAAATTCATTGATATAATAAAAACCTTCGGGCATCTGGTAATCACCTTCAAGGCGCTTAGGACCAATGGTGCCGCTTTGCATGCAAACTTTGTAGGTTTTAAATAGTTTGAAGGGTTCTTTACTTTCACCCTTTACCCAAACCTCCAGCAACCTGTCATATTTAAAACTGCGGATGTAAACTTCCTGTGGAGGCCAGATGAGTTTCTTACTTTCGAATTGTTTCCGCAAGGTATCTTCGATTTTATTAACCGGGTTATCTGTTTTAAAAGAAGGCCTGGAAATAGTTGAGATGGAATTCTGTGCCATCAGCCCATTTGAAGTAATGAGCGACAGAAAAAGCAGCACATTTATTTTGAAACACTTTATCATAGTTGCAGGCAAAAATAGCAAATATATAAAAGGCAGCTTGTTATACCTTTTATAAAAAATGAGTTTTTTATAATACACTAACACATGCCGGAACGCTAGTGTTTTAAGGACATTTTTTAAAAACGCATTATTTACTTTTGCTGTGGTACAAATCCACTCACTAAATATAATTTCCATGTTTTCTATAGAACAGATAAAGGCAGCACATGCTAAAGTGAAAAGCGGGGCAGATTTCCCAAAATATGTGCAGGATATAATTGAGCTGGGTGTTCTATATTATGAAACGGACCTTTCTGACGGCCGCAATATTTACTACGGTGAAAATAAACATGCTGTTAGCTCTGAAGCAAATTTTGCAGAACAGAAAATAGCACCAGAGCCGGAGCCATCTTCTTTTAAAAACAAATTAAAAGCCCACCAGGAAGGCAAAACAGATTACCCGCAATTTTGCATTGACTGTGCTGATGCCGGCGTAGCAAAATGGAAAGTAGACTTTAATAAGATGACCTGTACTTATTTTGATAAAGCCGGCAATGAAATACTGACAGAAGCTATTTCATTTTAACAATCAAAAATACGAGTGCTATTTTTTGTTCATTTATTGCCTGATAAGTTTAATGGCTATTTCTTTTACAAACAGGTAATTTGCAGCAGCAGGCTATTGAATTTTATTCTAAAGCCTGCTGCAATATTGTTGAAAATGTAGCAGTTGAAAAATATTGAGAATAGCTTCTGTTTTAAAAAAAGCAGCTTTATTAAACGAATGGTATGAATAAAATACAAGCAGTCATTTTTGATCTTGATGAAACCATTGCCAATACACTTCCGCTGTGCATACAGGCATTCAGGCAATCGGTAGAGCCATTGATTAACAGAAGTTTATCTGATGACGAAATCATAGCAACATTTGGCCCTTCGGAAGAAGGCACCATTATGGCGCTTGCTCCCGGGTTTTATAAACAAGGTGTAAGCAGTTACCTTGAGTTTTATAAAAGCCTTCATCATATGTGTGGTTCTCCTTTTGAAGGCATATCTGAATTGTTGACCAGGCTGGCAAACAGTGGCGTCCGAATTGCCATGGTAACCGGGAAAGGGCAACATAGCACAGCCATTTCGCTGGAACACTTTGGTCTTATACATTTTTTTGAACTGATTGAAACAGGTTCACCTGCAGGGCCGCAAAAAGCCGCCGGTATTCAAAAGGTAATGGAGGAATGGAAGCACCTGGATAACGACGAAATGCTCTATGTTGGAGATGCTCCAAGCGATATTATCGCCAGCAGGGAAGCAGGTATTCCTGTAGTTGCCGCCGCCTGGGCAGCAACGGCTGAGCCTGAGAAATTAATCCCCCTTGCACCTGATGAGATCTTTTACAGCATCCCCACATTTACAGATTGGTTGTTTGAAAGAATTTAAGGAGACTAATGACATGATAAACCGGAGAGACAATTGATCCGTTTTATAAAACTCCCGGTAAAAATAAAGACTGCAAATTATTGTAAGTTTACACATCCCATCAATCTTTTAAAATGAGCACAGATCAATACCCGAAGTTGTATTTGTACAAAAGAATTGTGCAGGCAAAACTTTTTATTGATAATAATTACTCAGGCAATATTGACCTGGAAAATATTTCTGATGAAGCCTGCTTTTCAAAATTTCATTTTATCCGGTTGTTCAAAAACATTTACGGTAAAACTCCCCATCAATATTTAACAGCTGTGAGAATTGAGCATGCAACAAAATTATTGCAGAACTGCATTCCGGTTTCCGAAGTTTGCTTTGCTGTTGGCTTTGACAGTCTTACTTCATTCAGCGGCCTTTTTAAACGCATCGTCGGGCAGTCACCTTCGCTTTACCTGGCCGCATACAAACAACAAAAAGAACAGATCATAAAAACGCCACTGGCATTTGTGCCCTGCTGTTTTGCGTACCAGCACGGCTGGAATTAAAATAGCAATTTTAAAGAAGTGCAGCGCTGAATCATTTACGATATTTACTGTATCGTAAATTTAAAACTTCAATAATGATCATTAAAATGACACATGTTTGTGTGTATGTGCTTAACCAGGAAAGTGCATACGATTTCTACACAAGCAAATTAGGCTTTAAAGTAAAAGTAGATGTGCCAATGGGCAAAGATGCCCGCTGGCTAACGGTTACGCCACCTGAACAACCAGAGCTGGAGATCACTTTATTCCCTGTGGTTGTTGGTGCCATGTTTACTGAAGAGACAGCAAAAATGA
This sequence comes from Ferruginibacter sp., assembly GCA_965247025.1. Taxonomy (GTDB): domain Bacteria; phylum Bacteroidota; class Bacteroidia; order Chitinophagales; family Chitinophagaceae; genus Ferruginibacter. Next base: position 1,783,685 of record OZ252000.1, read on the forward strand.
TGACTGAACTTATCAGCAAGGGCACGTTTGGTCCAGGCGTATTTACCTGCAAAGACATTTATGCAACTTATGAGGAATTGAAAAGCAAAGGAGTGGAATTTAAGAAACCACCAACAAAAGAGTTTTATGGTACGGAGGCTTTATTTAAAGATGATTCAGGCAATTGGTTTTCCTTAGCTCAGCTTGCTTAAAACTTTAAAATGAAAACTTTATTTGACAAATCAACTAGGGACGAAATAATTGCAAGAATTAATTCGCTGAATGAAAACAGCATTGCACAATGGGGCAAAATGTCTGTTTATCAAATGCTGAAACATTGTGCCATGTGGGAGGAAATGATATTGGGAAAAGCCACCTACAAACAAATGTTTTTAGGGCGCCTGTTTGGCCGCATGGCTTTAAAAAGTGTTTTAAAAGATGAAACACCACTCGGAAAAAATTCACCAACTGTGCCTGCATTTAAAATAACCGGAGAAGGAGATGTTGAAAGTCAAAAGCAACAATGGATCATGTTGCTGGAAGAAGAAGCAAACTTTTCGAACCTCAATTTTGTGCACCCTTTTTTTGGAAAGATGACCACCGGACAAATCGGCCAGATGGCGTACAAACATGCAGATCATCATCTACGGCAGTTTAATGTATAGGAATGATTTTACAGTAACTATTAAATTCTTCCCGGCTGCAAAGAAAAATAAAAGTAGTGTTAATGAAATTCAGCGAAGCAAACTGGCGACAACACCACAAAAGGATTTATTGCGGCTGTTGGACGAAACAAATAACAGCCCTGCAGGATTTGTAGATTTTACTTTTCAAAGGCGATAGTGATGATTTAAGAATAATCTCCGGAATTAGAATAATAGTTTTTCCAACCTTTAATCCAAAATGTATCGTATAAGAGCAGGTTCAAAACGCTTGCAATAAAAATAAAGTCTGATAATATCCGTTAGTATGGTTCAGACTTTTATTTATATGAACAGACTTCTAAAAGTATGTGCTTTAATTTTATCACTGGCAGCCACCGGAAACAATTCCCTAAAAGCCCAGAGTGTGGCGATAAACACAGATGGCTCAGTTGCCAGCAGCAGTGCAATGCTGGATGTAAAAAGCATTTCCAAGGGCCTGTTAGTGCCAAGAATGAGCAGTAACCAGCGTAGCAGAATAACTGCGCCGGCTCCTGGCTTACTTGTTTACGACACAGATACAAAATCCTTTTGGTATTATAATGGAGCTTCCTGGTCAGGCTTTGCAGCCGGGCCACCCAGCTGGCTGCTGGCAGGTAACAGCGGCAACACGTCAAATAATTTTATCGGTACGCTTGATAAGCAACCGCTCAGGTTCAGAGTAAACAATAACCTGGCAGGGGCAATAGATACCAGCAACAATATCTTCCTGGGCATTGGGTCGGGGTTGGTGAATACTTCAGGAAATGGTAACACGGCTGCCGGGCATGGTGCGATGTATGCTAATATTTCCGGTATCTATAACACAGCGGCGGGATATCAGTCTCTTTACAGAAACACCAGCGGTTATTACAATGTTGCAGTTGGTACCAGGGCGCTTAATTCAAATACCAATGCAGATTATAATGTTGCCGTGGGCAGCTATGCACTCAGCAGTCAGTCTTATAACGGCGGTGGTACCAACTGGATAAGCGGAAATGTAGCCATTGGAGCAAATGCATTGTTAAGCAACAATCCGACGGCTGCAACAAATGGTATTAATAACACTGCAACAGGGTATGCAGCGCTCGAAAATAACAGCACGGGGCATGAGAACACTGCCACTGGCAATATTGCGCTTTTTTCCAACAACACCGGAAAGTCCAATACTGCCAGTGGTTATGCAGCCTTGTTCAGCAACCAGGATGGTAATAACAACACTGCAACCGGCCAGGCAACTTTATATTCTAACATCGACGGAAGCAGCAATACAGCTACTGGCTTTGCTGCGCTTACTTCCAACACTAAGGGTGATTACAACACCGCCACCGGCGCTAATTCACTTTTAAATAATACCCGTGGTGTACACAACACTGCCATTGGTTATTCGGCATTATACTTTAACACTACAGCCACAGGTAATATAGCGTTGGGTTCCTTTGCGTTACAAAATCAAGCTTACAGCAACACCGGCGTCCCCTACCCTGCAGGAAACACTGCAATTGGTTTTAATGCGCTCAATCTTAATAATCCCACCTCTTCAGCAGCAGGCGTGTTTAATACAGCTGTAGGCTACAATGCCATGCTTGCAAATGTGAGCGGAAGCTTTAATACCTCGGCCGGTTACGCTGCAGGTCCTGCTGCAGGTACATTTTCAAATACAAGTTGTATCGGCAATGGCGCAACCGCCACCGGTAGTAACCAGTTTGTACTCGGTAACAACGCTGTTACGCAGCTTTACTGTTACGGTGCTTATGCAGCCACCACTGCCAATGCTCCCAACCTCACGGTGCTTAGTACCGGGCAGATAGTAAGAAGTACATCATCCCGCCGGTATAAAAAAGACATTGTACCGCTGGATATCAACACGGCTGCTATTTACAAGCTCATGCCCGTATCCTATGGTTCTTATACTGATGATGACCGGCATTTTGGGCTTATTGCGGAGGACGTTGCCGAAATAATTCCCGAGTTGGCATCTTATGCAAAAGAAAAAGATGTTGTAAAAGGCAGCAGCTCTGAAAAGTTAATACCTGATGCTGTACAATATTCCCTGTTATCTGTGCTGTTGTTAAAAGAATTACAGCAGCATGAACAAACCATTAAAGAAATGCAGGTAACCATTAAAAAAATGCAACAACAATTAGACGATCAGCAAGCTCGTGCAAAAAAATCAAGAAAGTAAGTACTGCTTTTGCTCTCAAATTTTTATGACATATGTTTATCCCTATTAAGTTTAACTTGAGTCTTATCAGGAATCAAAAATTGTATTTCAATTCCCCGGGAAATAATTAGCAACTGTTTAGTTATACAGACTTCCCTTTTGTTAATAGAAGTACACTTGGCATAACGCTTGCAAAGGCAGGGATATTAAAAACCTCACCACAATGCGTAATATTTCCGTTATCCTTTTCCTGTTTACTATTGTTCTTTTTTGCAGCAGATGTAACCAGCAACAAAAACCTTCAAATAATAGCAAGCAAAAAGTCACCCCACTACCGCCAAAAATAAGAACAAAACCAACCGGCATCAGTTACCATTTTGAAAAATCAAAAGCTTTGAAAGCAAAGGGTTTATCAGAAAAACAAATGGAAATTTTATTATCGGTTAACCGAACTGACAGTGCAAATCTTTTTGGGATGGATTCAGTTTTGATGCCTGCAGATCTTACAGGTGACCGTGAATTTTACCTGCCTTTCCCTGTTACTGTTCCGTATTTAAAAGATGTAAAAAAGATAATCCTGTTTTCTTATCCGGCAGAGGCATTTGCCGCATACGAAGCCGGAGAATTAGCTTATGCAGGCCAGACAAATATGGGGCGAAAGGCTGATCCCACCCCAACAGGTTTATTTTTTACGAACTGGAAAGCTGAAGAAACCACCAGCACCTTCAATGATGAATGGAACCTGCGCTGGAATTTCAATATTGAAAATAAATTGGGAGTCGGTTTCCATCAGTATAGTATGCCCGGATATCCGGCATCGCATAGTTGCTTGCGGCTTGCAGAGAAAGATGCCCGTTTTTTGTACAGCTGGGCCCACCAGTGGGTACTTGATAAAGATGAAAACGTTCTTGCACAGGGAACCCCGGTAGTTGTTTTTGGAAACTATGATTTTAAATCCGCAAAACCCTGGTTGCAGTTGGTTAATGATCCTCACTTGCTCGATATATCAATAGCAACTGTTGAACAGCAGACCTCACCTTTTTTACAAAAAATAATTGCTCAGCAAAACCGGAGAGATTCAGTTGCAAAAGATGAATAAAGCATTCTCTGTTAAAACGTAAATTTTATTTTATTTTTAAGACAGGATATACATTGAAGCTATAAATTGAACTGGCATAAAACACAGGCAAAAGATGCACCGACAGGTCTATGGCTTTAAGCAAAAAAAGATGCTGACCGGGTCAACATCTTTTTCCACTTTTGAAATTAACAACAACATTTATTTAGGCAGCAGTACATGATCAACCACATGTATCACACCGTTACTCTGGTTTACATCTTTAATGGTTACATAAGATACTCCGCCATTTTCATCTTTAACAGCAAGTTTCTTTCCTTCCATAATTAATGTAATTGTACCTCCTGATACAGTTTTCAGTGAAGCAGCGCCATTACCTTCTTTTATCAGTTTTGCTATGTCAACCGCATTTAATTTGCCGGCAACAACATGGTAGGTTAACACTTTTGTAAGGGTTGCTTTGTTCTCAGGTTTCAGCAGGTTTGTTACTGTACCTGCAGGTAACATATCAAACGCTGCATTGGTTGGGGCGAATACGGTAAACGGGCCTGCACTTTGTAAAGTTGCAACAAGGTCGGCGGCTTTAACAGCAGCTACAAGGGTTGTGTGATCCTTACTGTTAACAGCGTTGCTCACAATGTCTTTTGAAGGATACATTGGCGCTCCGCCAACTTCTACAGTTTTTTCTTTTACAGATGTTTGTGCAAAGATAACGTTACTAAAAAAGATGCTTGCAGTTGTCATCATCAGAATACTTAATTTTTTCATCTTGTGTTTTTTTTGTTTTTTAATAATTAACTGCAAGCATCTACGTGAGCTGAGGAAAAAAGGTTTTACAACCAGGTATAAAATTGTGAAAATAAAAAATGAGAAATTTTCAACTTTCAAACGCTGCCTTCCGGTAACTGGGAGAAATTGATTTACCGAAACCTGGTGGCTTATAACCCGTTTTCTCTTTGTTAAAAAAGAGTGGTTAACGTTCCAATTAAAAGGAATTATTTTAAATTCCTGAAGATGAAAACAGTTTTTTTGCCAGTAATACAAAGAGTCTGAAAATGCTTAGCTCTTCAGATACCTGTTGGGAATATTTGGTGGAAAATAGTCAGTATTAAAGGCAGCTTTTAGCAACAGCGCAACAGTCTCATAGATTTGTTGTTCAGTTCTTTGAAACTGGCGGAGAAGCCCCATCATTGTGTAACTCAGGGGATTTAAAACATTAACTGTGTTAAAATTGATAAAACTACGTTTGCGAATCTAATAAAGGAATGCTATGTTTACGAACAGTTCAATTGCAACCCCTCTCAGCAAAATTTTACCTAAATAAAATTCATGATAAAATTGCCGTTTGCTCTCAGTTTAATGATTATCACTTTGGGCTTCTTTTCCTGCAAAACATATTATATTCCGCTTGATAGTTTTAAGAAGCAATTTGAAGGTTTAAATCCATCAAGAGAAGTAATAGTCCGTGGGCCGGGTGGTGGTACAGAAAAATACATGACCTATCCTATTTCAACAATTAGCTGCGTTGACAAAAATGGACAAGTTGTTGAGCTTAAAAATAGTCCCTCACTGGAAATTAGGTTTAGCTACGGCGATAAACGGCATACCATATTTTATTTTGACCTGATGAGAATTAATGACACATCATTATCAGGAGGCAGATCCAGGTTTATGCCATCTTTAAAAAAGACTATTCCTCTAAATGCGATAAAGAAAATAGAAATACAGGATGGCCACAAAAAGTACCGGTATGTAAATTGACTTAAACTTTGCAATAGGTTAATTAAAAATTTCTCCGGTAAGTTGAATGATAATTCATTTGCATTAATTCACATACGCACCTTAAATATTTTTTCCATCATTGTAAAAAGCTCCGGGTGTTTCTTTTCAAAAAGTGCAGGCCGTTCAAAAAAATATTCTGCAGCCACTGCTAAAAATTCTGCTTCATTGGTACTGCCATAAGGATTAATATCTGAATCTCCATCCCTGATGAGTTTTATCTCCCGGTGCATCAGTTGTAACCAGGGTACAATATATTTTTTATCTGCAAGAGATTCCGGTATGCCATCAATATCACCATCTGCTTTATCGAGCAGGTGTACAAATTCATGGATTGCGGTATTGTCTTTTCCGGAGGTATTGGTAAATGCCTTCCGGAGCTCTTGCCGGGATAATATCATTACATGATTCATGGCACCGCTCCCAACCATGCCGAGAATATTTCGGCCGTCACCCTCCTGCTTATATTCATGATCGAAAGAATCTGGATAAAGCAGTACTTCATGCAGGTTAAAATATTCCCAGCCGGCAAAATTAAAAACTGGTATTACAGCGCTGGCAGCAATATAGATCCTGTCAACATCTTCCACTGATGTATTAATGCCCGTGATGCGTACATGAGCTAAAAAATGCAGCATTCGTTCCTGAAATTCCTTTTGACGGGCCGGTAAAAGCTGCTGATAAAATGGAATCTGTTCTGCAGTATCTGGTTTAAACCCACTGGTTCAATTACAGTAACTGCAGGCTTTTTTTTAAACAGCTTAACTGTAACAACAATAATTATCAATCCAAATAAAATAACAGCTGTAGTTTCCATCTGCAATGAAAGTAAACCTTTATTAAGATTAAAGATAAAAATAGAAACACTTGTACTACGGTTGTAGTTGTTTTTCTACTACCGCATATCTAATTTATGTAATAAGAATTTCAAAATTATTCCGTTCTTTACTTGTATTCCATCAAGCCCAATTATTGAAAAAATAAGCAGGCTGGAATGCAGAACCGCAGCATCTGAAACGTATTGATTAAAACTGCTTCAAAAGACTTAACCTTTTTTCTGTTTCCGAAAAATACCAGCCAAATAATTTGGTGGCGTTGATGCATCACAAACAAAGTATTAATACCCGAATAAAACTAAGCCCAATAAAAACGATTTTACCTTCTGCCATCTTTAATACAAGCTTCTCCACAAAGAAATTGAGCTATCTTTTTTTGCATTTTTACTCCTGGCTTCCCATAATTGTTTTGCCCAAAAACAACAGGTAAAATTTGAGCACCTTGACATTAACGCAGGTCTTTCTCAAAACCATGTAATGTGTATTTTGCAGGATAGTAAAGGCTTTATGTGGTTTGGCACCCGTGATGGCCTTAATAAATATGATGGGTACCATTTCACGGTATATAAAAATGATCCCCAAAATAGCAACAGCATCAGCAATAATTTTATATCTGCTCTTGAGGAAGATGCCCACGGCATAATCTGGATTGCCACCAGGGGTGGTGGCTTAAACAGTTACGATCGCTATGCAGATCAGTTTACGCATTATACAAACGACCCCAAAAACAATAATTCTATTTCCGGCAACCTGCTGGATGAATTAACAAAAGATGACAATGGCAACCTGTGGATTTGCACAGAAGAAACAGGTGTTGACTTTTTTGAGCCATCAAAAAACCGCTTCACACATTACCGGCACGATCCAAAAAATGAAGCAACAATAACAGACGATAAGACAAGATTTGTTTACCAGGACAGCGAAAAAAACCTTTGGATTGGCGGCCATGAAGGACTTAATTTTTTCAATAAAAAAACAAATTTGTTTACCCGTTACCGCCATGATAAAAACAACAGCAATTCTATAAGCGAAAATTATGTACGTGCTATTTTTGAAGACAGTAAAAAGAGGCTTTGGTTTGGTACTGACGGAGGAGGATTAGATGTTTTAGACAGGGCCACCGGTAGTTTCAGTCATTTTACAAAAAATGCAAAAGCTGGCAATGGTATTTCTGCAAATGTTGTGGCTGCTATTGGTGAAGATAAAGACGGAAATATTTGGGTGGGAACAGAAAATGGCGGCGTTGATATACTTGACAACGAAACAGGCATTTTTCATAATTACCGGCATGATGAAATAGATAACAAAAGCATCAGTCATAATTCAATTTATGCAATTTACAGGGATAGCAACAACGATATGTGGGTAGGTACTTACGCAGGCGGGGTCAATATTTTCAGCAGGACTGCAACCCTTTTCAATCACTTTAATCATACGTCGTTCCCAAACAGCCTGAGCAATAACAATATTTTGTGCATGGCTGAAAATAAAGCTGGAAAAATATGGATAGGCACAGATGGTGGCGGGTTAAATCTTTTTGATCCGGCAACAAAAAACTTCACCCATTTTGTACATGATGAAAAAAATAGTAACAGCATTTGCGGGGATTATGTACTTACGGTGATGGAAGACAGCAAAGGAAATGTATGGATGAGCAGCTGGGCAAATGGTATTACAGTTTTTAACCCGGCAAAAAAAACTTACAGGCATTTCATCAATAAACCGGGCGATTCTGCAAGCCTTGGCAGCAACGATGTGTGGACAATTATTGAAGACAGTGAACATAATATTTGGGCAGGCAGTTATGAAGAAGGGTTGAATCTTTATGATCCGGCAACCAATACCTTTAGTCATTTCGACGACAGGAAATTTACATTGGGCAAACATATTTATTGCCTTGCGGAAGATGGTAAAGGAAACATTTGGATAGGCACCGATGGGGGCGGCGTAAATGTGTTTAACAAAAAGAAAAGGACTTTTGTAAATTTTTCGCATGAGGCCGCCAGCAATAGTATCAGCGATAACAGGGTCAATTATATCTATTGTGATTCAAAAGGCAATATGTGGATCAACACAATGTCTGGCCTCAACTTCTATGATACTAAAAGCAGCAGGTTTACAAACTATAACACGGTAAACGGGCTTCCCAATAATGTTATATCCGGCATGGCAGAAGATTCAAATCACAATTTTTGGCTCAGCACCAACAGGGGGCTTTCTATGTTTAATCCCGGGAGCAAAAAATTTAAGAATTTCAGCCCGGCAGATGGTCTTCAGTCGTATGAGTTTAAGGCGCATGCGGTTGCTAAAAGCAGATCCGGAACTATGTATTTTGGCGGCATTAATGGGTTTAACCAATTTGTTCCTGAAGAAATAAAGAGTGAAAACCTTGACCCGGTTCCTGTTTTCACAGGTTTTGATATTTTCAACACAAGGATTGTGATTGCAAAAAACAGTGAAGATCCTTCTCCTTTAAAACAGGATATTGCAGCCACAAAAGAAATTACATTATCATATAAACAGTCTGTTATTTCGTTTGAATTTGCCTCACTTAATTATGGCGATAAAAGCAAAAAGCAGTACTCCTATAAAATGGAGAATTTTGATAAGGACTGGAATTATGTCGGATCAAAAAACACCGCAACTTATACCAACCTCGATGCTGGAAAATATATTTTAAAAGTAAGGTCTATGGGCAGTAATGGCGAATGGTCGGCAAAAACGGCGATCATTCAATTAATAATCACGCCTCCTTTCTGGGCAACCTGGTGGTTTAAAATAGCTGTACTTTCGGCTATTGTTCTTAGTATTTTCGGGTATATAAAATTTCGTACAAGATCTATTCAATTGCAAAAAATAAAGCTTGTTGAAAAAGTAAATGAACAAACGCTTCAACTGGTGCAATCCACAAAAGAACTGGAGCAAAAAAATAAGGAGCTGGAACAGTTTGTTTACATAGCCTCCCACGATTTGCAGGAGCCTTTAAGAACCACCACCGGTTTTGTTAACCTGTTGCAAAAACAATACAAAGGCAATTTAGATGAGAAGGCTGATAAATATCTTGACTTTATCACTGAGGCATCAGCCCGGATGAAAACGCTTATAAAAGACCTGCTTGATTATTCGCTTATCGGTAAAAGCAAAGATTTTGTACAGGTTGATACAGATAAAATTTTGCAGGAAGTGGTGGCAGATCTTGGTACAGCAATCACTGAAACAGGTGCAGTTATAACAGCAGAGACATTACCAGTTGTTACAGGTCACCCCACAGAAATAAAACAGCTTTTTCAAAATCTTATTATTAATGCAATCAAGTTCAGGAAAAAGGATTTTACACCTGAGATAAAGATAACATTCAAGAATAAAGGCGATCGCTGGCAGTTTTCCATCCAGGACAATGGTATTGGCATTGAAGCACAACACAAGGAAAAAATATTCATCATTTTCCAACGGCTCCACAGCCGCACCGACTATGAAGGCTCGGGAATTGGATTGGCGCATGTAAAAAAAATAGTCAATATCCACAACGGTGATATCTGGATCGAGTCGGAATTTGGTATTGGATCTACCTTCAATTTTACACTGCAGAAATAACTCACTAAAATAAAGCTGTTTGATTAAACAAGCCGAATCGTTAAACCTTCGGGTTATGACTCCGATGCTCTATATTTTGTAAACGAATCTAAAATAATAAGCCGTAAATAAGTTTAAATTCTAATATTAGCTTATCATTGTTACCTAAACTTAAAACAATGGAAAAAGCTGAATCTGATTACAACATGATTGACTGGTGGAAGAAAGTAGTCTTTAATAATTACGCAAATTTTAAAGGCAGGGCCAGGAGATCTGAATACTGGTTTTTTGTGTTGGGCAATTTCTGTTTGATCATTCCCTTTTATGCTGTGACATTTTTCGGGGTTTTAAATCATAATTCATTATTATCCTTCGGCGGGGGCTTAGTTTACCTTGGTGTTGCACTTCTCACATTTATACCAAGCCTGGCAGTTATAGTACGCCGCCTGCACGACATTAATAAAAGTGGCTGGAATTATTTTTGGGGGCTGATACCATTGGTTGGGGCTATACTTTTATTGGTTTGGCTGTTTACAGAAGGAAACAGGTTTGATAATAACTATGGTCCGGATCCAAAAGATATAAAGGGTCCAGATTTTGACTTTGAACAAACAAGCCAACAGGTTTAGTCAGCTTTATATTGATCTTTATTGCCGCCTTGTAAGGCTAATGTTAAGGTTGTTTGTTTTGCCATTTTTGCCGCACTATGCTGTATTTTTAGGTTGCAATTTTAATAACATGCGAAAAATTATTGTACTGCTTACATTGGTAACTGCTATAACAGCCACAGCCCAGACCGTTGTGCCCGGGAATTTTAATAACCGTTTTCAACAAAATCCTGGTTCCATTGCCAATAATTTTAAAGATACCGTGCCAGCAAAAAAATGGTTCATAAGCAAGTATGCTGCACTTTCAACCAGCATGATCTTTTACAATGGCGGGCATGCTAGTATTATGTCTGCTCCGGTTGGGATTCAATTAAACCGCAGACTCAGTGAAAACTGGTATGCTTTTGCTGGTGTTTCAGCCGCACCTGCATATATTAATTTTAACCAGGCTTTTCTTTCTTCAAATACAAAATTCTCACAGGGAAATAATTTCATGAGTAAAAACAGCTTCAATCTTTTTCCCCGGGCAGAAATGGGATTGATGTACATGAATGATCAAAAGACCTTCTCTATTTCCGGTAGCATAAGTGTTGAAAGAAGCAGTTATCCCTTTGGAGCTTTTAACCAGTTTGGCAGCATCAGACCGGCTACTTATTTTACACCAGTTCATTAAACAGCTACTTCGCAGAATTTTTTTATATAAAACAGGCACCGGTAAAGGTGCCTGTTTTATTATTTTGTAGTGAGATAATTTTAGGAAAATGCCTGGATCATACCTAAGATAGAAGCCATCATCACCACGCATTTCCAACAGTTTAATCTATTCATTTCTTATAATTTTAGATAGCAAAAATAAACATTTCTTACACGCCTGTTTTGTTAAATATTACCCGGAAAACTTAGATTACTTTTTATTTGCTTCTGGGACTGGGACGAGTGTATTTTTCCTAACAATATTGTTAACCAGTCATCGGCTGATGAATGCCTGTACGCTGCACCAGGGATAGCAGCGAAAATCCTTTTTTTGCCGGCCTCCGCAAAAAAAGATTGCAGCGGATAGCCCGCCCGGGTGCCATAAAAATTATTTCAATATACCTGTTAAATAAAAAATAATTTGCATTAGACAAATTAATTCAAGGGTTGACATAAGGATGTACCCATGGTTGCCGGTAGGGCCGCTGTAATAATTTCGTTGCTTCCGGATCGCTAACAACTACATGTTTAACAGGGTCGTAAACCAGCGGTCGGCCAAGCTTCATGGACATATTGGCGAGTATGCAACTGGCAGTGGAGATATGCCCTTGCTCAATGTCTGCCACCGGGTGGCCTCCCTGCCTGATCGCTTTTAAAAAATCAAGCATATGCCCTCTTGTCGCCGGCGCTGTGTGCAATTCAATATCGGGCTCTTTAAGGTCTTCCGGATATTTTTCCCTTTCAAAAACAACATCCTTACGGATTGTTTTTTCATCCCCGTTTACCGGTATAAATTCATACTGCATCACATTGGCCTTTAATGTACCCTTATCGCCATAAATAATAAAACTCCAGGGGTATTCAGGATCTGCAGGGGTGCCCCAACTGCGGTGCTGCCAACTGCAATTGAGATCATCATATTCAAAGAGAGCTGATTGGGTATCTGATATATTTGCTTTACTTTTTTTATCAACATAAATACCACCGGTTGAGCTTATACGATTTGGCCAGCCCAACTGCAGCATCCACCGCACCGCATCAAACATGTGTATGCACATGTCGCCCACTATACCATTTCCATATTCCATAAAAGAACGCCACCAGCCCCGGTGTGGAAGGCCATCATAGCTACGCATGGGCGCAGGCCCTGTCCACATTTCATAATCTAAAAAATCTGGTACCGGTTGTGGAGACAGACTCCCGCTGTTTCTCATGTGATAATAGCAACACATTTCAACATGAGATATTTTACCAAGCAGTCCTTTTTCTATAACATTAATTTTAGCATCAATCAAATGCGGTGTACTTCTTCGCTGTGTGCCTACCTGTACCACCCGGTTGTATTTTCTGGCTGCTGCCAGCATTGCCTCGCCTTCCAGCACATCAACACTAATTGGTTTTTGAACATATACATGGGCACCTGCCTGCATGGCTGCAATGGCTGTTAATGCATGCCAGTGATCCGGTGTGCCGATGAGAACAATGTCTAATTTATGTGCCGTCAGCATTCTGCGGTAATCACTGTAAAGGCTTGGGGTTTTGTGCGATGCCTGCCGGCTGGCTACCATCTCTGCTGCAACAGTCAACTGATTTTTATCTACATCACACAAGGCAACCACTTCAACCTGCTCCACCTGTATTAACTTAAACAAATCACTTTTTCCGTACCAGCCGGTTCCTATTAAGGCAACCCTTAGCGGCTGAGGCGGAGCTAAAAAACTTAAGCCCTTTGCATCAAGTGCGGTAAACGCCAGCGAGGCTGTGGCAGCTTTAATAAATTTGCGCCGGTTAAATTGACTGGATAACATTTGGGAAGCATTTTAAGTGTTGCGAATTGCAAGTTGAAGATAACAATTGCCTGTGAAAAATTTTGCAGACCATACCGGGCAGGTTCCTTTTAATTTAGCGTGAATGTTTATCTGGTACATAGCAGTAACAAAATCAACTTCATTTATATAATTGGCTAACATTATTCCTACATTTGATAACAGGATTATTTTAAAAAAAACTTCATTCTTAACAACCTGTTTTTAAATTTTGCCTCACTTTTTTATACCAAACACATGAAAAAAATCAGCTTGCTTTTTACAGTTTTTTTCTTCGCCACAACTATTTGCTGCATGGCACAGGATACGGCTTATATTCATCCTAACACCAAAGAAAAAGGCTGGACAAATATTTTTAATAAAGGGCTTACCAACGCCATATTTCCGGCCGGTATCTGGAAAGATTCTGCAGGTATTTTTACCGCTTCTAAAGATGAATCGCTGTGGAGCATAGACCAATACGATGACTTTGTACTGGACCTGGATTTTCAAACTGCGGACGGAACCAACAGCGGTGTGATTGTACATGCCACCGATCTGGCAGACTGGATTCCACACTCAGTAGAAATTCAAATTGCAGATGACTATTCAAAAGAATGGAGTGCCGCAGCCCCTGACTGGCAATGTGCTGCGGTATTTGGTCACAAGCCTGCCACCAATAAATCATTAAAGCATCCGGGAGAGTGGAACCATTATACCATCACCTGCAGGGGCAGAATGATTTGGATAGTTTTGAATGGCACCTTGGTTAATGAATGCGATATGTCGCTTTTTACTTCAGCCAAAACAAATCCTGATGGCTCTGAAGTGCCGGAATGGTTAAGCAACCCAATGGCAACATTACCTTTGCATGGCCATATTGGTTTCCAGGGTAAGCATGCTGGTGCGCCAATTTATTTTAAGAATATTATGATAAAGAAATTGAGTTAGAATTTACCGAATTATTTATAAATGGAAGGCTGCTGTTAGCAAATAACAGCAGCCTTTTTTATTGAAATTTATTTTAACAGCGGAGCTACTCTTGTTCCCACCAATTCAATGGACTGTAATAATTTGCTATGAGATAATTTAGCATTGTCCATTTGAAAAGTAACCCGATCAATACCGCCCAGTGCAGCACTATGCTGCAATATTTTTTCTGCAACCTCTTCCGGACCACCAACAAGCAGTGCACCAAGTGGCCCGTTCTGTGCATCAAAGTGAGGTCTTGTAACCGGTGGCCAGCCCCGTTCTTTACCAATTTTTGTAAAAGTTTCGGCGTAGCCGGGATAAAAATCGTTCACAGCTTCTGCCTTTGTATTGCCAACATAACCGAGTGAGTGCAGCCCGACTTTAAGCTGCTCCGGCGCATGCCCTGCTTTTCTGCCGGCCTCCCGGTACAAATCAACCAGCGGACGAAAGCGGTGCGTTTCACCACCAATCACCGCCACCATCAACGGCAGCCCCAGCGTGCCCGCCCGTACAAATGATTGCGGCGTACCGCCAACGCCTAACCAAATTGGCAAGGGGCTTTGCAGCGGTCTTGGATAAATTGCCTGATCCTTAAGTGCCGGACGATATTTGCCCGACCAGGTTACAAATTCATTGTCACGTATCTGCAATAAAAGATCAAGCTTTTCTATAAAAAGTTCATCATAATCCTCCAGGTTAAATCCAAACAGCGGAAACGATTCTATAAAAGAACCACGCCCAACCACCATCTCTGCCCTGCCAGCAGAAATAAGATCAAGGATTGCAAAATTTTGAAAAACTCTTACCGGGTCTGCCGCACTTAAAACAGTAACGGCACTGGAAAGACGAATGTGTTTTGTTTTTGCAGCAGCTGCAACCAATATTATGGTTGGTGCTGAATCAAGAAACTCTTTGCGGTGGTGCTCGCCAATACCAAACATATCCAGCCCGGCCTGGTCGGCCTGCTCGATTCTTTCAAGCAATTGCCTTAGTGCAAGGCTGCTATCACTGCCCGGCATTGCCGAGGCGAAACTATCAATTCCTACTTCCATAAGTTCTGTTTAGCCGCTGTTGAGTTGTTAATTGCGGATGGATGAAGGTAAATGTTTACCCCAAAAAACCGAGGGGTTAATCCAGGAAAATGTTTTTGCATTCTACCGCTGCATTTTAAATCCGGGACGGGTGATTTTTATGCATGTACTTGCAACCATTCTGTTCATTATCTTGTGCCAGTCAAAAGCCTTCCGGCCTTTGCATTACTCCAGGTATTCAAATAAAAATAAAAATGGATTTCAAAAACAACTGGTATTTTTCTTTTTTGCTGACAATTATTTTTAGCGGCTTAATAGTTGAATCTTTAGCTCAAACAATAAACATCAATAACAACGAAGCTTCTAAAATAGTAGTTTTTGGAAACGATAAAATAATGATGTCGCTAAATTATGGAGACCAGGCTAACATCTCTTCGGTAATCGTAAACGGACAGGCAGTTATCGAAAGCGCTGCCGGCATTTATTCCTCCATTAAAACAAAAACAGCAAATTATTCAACACTTGAGCTGCTCTCTCATCCTGAACTAAAAGTTGCAGATAATAGCATCACGTTATCCGGAATTGTTTATGGCGATAAAGCTGTAACTATTAATGAGACATGGACATTTACCGTAAACACCAGCAACATTGATTTTCACATAGAAAGAACGCTGACAAAACCGATCGTTGCACAGCAGGCAGCATTGCCCGTCTTTATGTTCAGTAACATCAATACCTGGGAAGGTGCCTACCAGGATTACGGTGGTCTTGCATGGTTTTATCTCTTCAATAAAAAACTTGACACGTATGGTGTGCACAGCAGTTCGTCGCAATTTTGGAACAGCAAAACCGGCAACGGCCTGACCATTGCCGTTAATGCGCCGGGTAAAAATATTGCCATGGATTACAGCCGTACCAATGATGATAAATTAGCTTACAGTATTGCCGTTTCAAGGGAGCCAATAATTCCCCGCCTCGACTCTGGTACGCACAGGCGACGGTTTATTCGTGATGCAACAGATATTTGGGCACCGGTAAATATGAGCGCTGGTAACACAAGCCAGCACATAACATTTTCCTGGTTTGATTTTAAACAACAATATGGCCGTGGTAACTTTGTTGGCATAAATGGTGAGCAGGTTAATGCTGTGCTGAATACCATTGCAAGAATTGGTGTAATTGACAAACAGCATTTTGGTGGCAACAGCTGGCATACCCCCTACGGCCCTATATGTTTGCACGAACAATACATTGCACAAATGGGCCTGGCCATCAATGATAAAAAATACCTGGAAGGTTACAGGCAATGCTTGGATTTTTACAGGGATAACGCAATTAAGCCAGGTGGACGAGTGTGGGCCAGGTGGGCTTACAGCGATGAAGATGCAATGCCGGCGGGATTTACTGATAAAGGTTTTTACGAAGCTCAATGGGGATACCTGGTGGATGCTAATCCTGATTATGTTACAAATGTGGCTGAGTTGTATGACCAGAATGGAGATGCGGCCTGGGTAAAAACGCAACAAAGTTCCTGTGAAAAAGCCCTGGACTGGATCTTAAACAGGGACAGTAATCACAACGGGCTTGTTGAAATGATGACAGACAGCCATACCCAAAAAAGAGGTAGCGACTGGATAGATATTATTTGGGCATCTTATGAAAATGCCTTTGTAAATGCAAAACTTTACCATGCCCTGGTGTTGTGGGCAATTATAGAAAAACAACTGGGAAATACTGCCAAAGAAAATTATTACAGCCAGTTTGCAGCAAAATTAAAAACCAGTTTTAATAAGCCCGTAACGGCTGGTGGCTTTTGGGATGCTGAAAAGAAATGTTATATCCACTGGCGTGATAAAGATGGCTCTGTGCACGGCAATAACATGGTTACGCCGGTTAATTTTATGGCGATTGCTTACGGCATTTGCAGTGATGAAGCAAGAACAAAAACTATCCTTGATGATATTGAAATACAGATGCAAAAGGAACAGCTTTTCTTTTGGCCACTCTGTATGTACAGTTACAATCCTGGTGAGGGAAATGACTGGCAGTTTCCCTTTCCAAATTATGAGAATGGTGATATTTTTCTTTCATGGGGTTCTGTAGCAGTAAAAGCCTATGCCTCCTACAAACCAGACCTGGCCTTAAAATATGTAAAAAATGTATTGGCGCAATATGCAAAAGACGGGCTTGCTTTTCAGCGGTATGGCCGCACTAAACAAGATGGCCTGGGTGATGATATTCTTTCAGGTAACAGCCTTTCTGTGGTGGGATTGTACCAGGCAATATATGGCATCAACCCAAAATATAACCGGTTTTACCTGGAGCCGCACATTACTAAAGAGCTGGCAGGCACACAGGTGAAATACAATTATCGTAGCCAGCAATTGCTTATTGAGCTGGACATGGAACAGTATGCAGTATCTAACAGTCGTTTCAAAATCAGCAACAAAACCAATTTTGGTTTTTTCAGCAAAGCTGACGAACTTTTTTATTTTAACAGAGATGATACAAAAGCATCATTAAGCGTAAAGACAACTTCGAAAAAGCCTTTAACCCTGGATTTAAAAAAATGGGCCAGCAACGAAATGAGTTGGACGCAAACATCCAGCAAACGATCTAACCTTAATTATCAGATCAACAATCTGAAACCAACCAAATTTTACAACATTGTTATCAACGGCAGAACATTTAAAAAGCTACAGGCTATACAGGATGGATACCTGAGTTTCGGTTGCGCCGCCACCAAAGAGATTGTGAGGATTTTAATAGTTCCGGTTAAGTAGCATCAGCAAAGAGCAAGATCAGTTTTTATTTCTCCAGGCCTGCCATGCACCTGTACTCCATAAAGCAACAGCAATAAGCACTGGTTGAAAAGGCAGCCTCAGCCATCTCTTAAGATCGGTATCAAGCCCAAATGCACTCCGATGCTCAACAAGCTGTGCTATGTTGCCGGGGAAAACAAGTACAAAAAACAGTGCTGCAATCCAACCAACCTTAACCCGGTATTTGGATAAAAAGATCAAACTTAAGCCCAATATAATTTCAACGATGCCTGAAAGCACAACCACCAGGTCAGCATCCATAGGCAGCCATGGTGGCACCTGTGCCTGAAATGCCTGTCTTTGAAATGATAAATGAGCAATACCCGCCAGGGCCAGGAATGTACCCAAAATGCAACGAAAGATATTTTGTGCTGTAGTTGTTTTAATCATCATGATCTTTTGGTAAATCTAAGTGGTAAAAATTATTTGAAATATTTTAAAAAGAAAGCTATTCCTAACTTCCTCATTGCTTTTTTAAATTTCATGGTGGCGGCGCTGCAACACTTCTTCTCACTTTGCCCCGGTAACAAAATACCGTTAAATCATCAGCTATATTCCGTTAAAACACCATTCATTTTACAAGGAGATTTTAAGAGTTTTATGATTGTAATCGCTCTGCAACAGGCTGTTACAAAGATCATGAAAAATTATAAAACCGAATTTTATGCCAGTCAGCATCCCTGCAATTGTATTTAAAAATTTGCATGTCAATAAACTGTATGCGAATATTGAGCCCCATTTATTTGACCCGGATTTGAGCGTTAATAAACTAACCCGCCTTATCGGTATGAGCCGCACTGACTTACACCGGAAACTTATCGTTGCCACCGGAATGTCAGCCACCGAATTTATCCGTTTTTTCCGGTTGAAGAGAGCAGCCAGTTTAATGATTGAACAAGCAGATTTAAAGATTAGTCATGTTGCACTGAAAGTTGGGTTTTACAATCTTTCCTATTTTATAAAATCCTTCAGGAGTATGTACGGCGTTACACCACACATTTATAGAAAACGCATTTTGACGCCGGTTGAAACTCAAAGTCCCGCTGTCATTTCGCAAATGCATCAAGCTACAGCGCCACCAACTTTTCTCCATTTTAATTAGCCATATTCCCTGGCCTTTCCTGGGAATTTTGTTATCAAAGAGTGGATACAATCTGTTTTAGTTTGGGCCCGGGTCCAAAATAAAAAAAGGAATTCATACTCTCAACACTACAATAAAGCAGCAAAATAAAGTATAGAATTCCTCTGTTAAGAAAAGCATTTTTACAAATTGACATGCTTATTTGCATTACCACCTGTGGTTTGATTGCAGGAGTATAATTGCACAAACAAACAATGCTGACCGTTAGTCTGCCTTAACGTCTTTAGTTAGTTTACCTTCCGCAGCACCAGCATCGGAATGATCAATCAAGATGTGGTCAAGACTTGCATCCCATGCATCAATCCGGGCAAGCACAATGTCTTTCGGAACGCCGGTAAGAGCCTTTGCCTTACCTCTGAAAAACCCTGTGCTGTGCACCTGGTGTGCAGGAAGATCGAAAGCACTTGCAGAAACGCCGGAGCTGAAGGGACCTACACCAAGGGCCACATCTGCAAAGCTGGTTCCAAGGGCTTTTACCTTTACGACCTTCATGTTAAGGTGGCTTTCGTTTGTAACCCTCACCTGGAACTGGAAGGTTTCACCAACGTTCAAAACTGCTCCACCGCCTCCGGTGATGGAAAAATTTGTAATTTCTGTTTTGCAGTTGTCTGTTGAATAGTTATCAACTGCATTTTTCAAATCATCAATGAATGCCATTGTTTTAAATTTTTAAGTTGTTAAAAAAAATGTTTTAATAACTCAAAATTACATGGCTGTAAGAGTGCAGGCTATGCCGTATGTTCCGGTCGTGTGTACATATGTTCCAAATTAAACCTTATTCATTTGCAGGATAGGGATTGCCCCTGTGGCAGGTATTGCAGGTAATCACATTCTTAAGATAGTCAGGTCTTTTTGTAGTATCAAAGTTAAAAGATGTCCTGTTTATATCAATGGTCATCCGCATCATTTTACGTGCATTTTCCTTCATGGGGTTGTCTGCCGGAAAATCAAGTTTGTCTGTAGCAGGCGCAAATGAAGTAAGGTTTATCGCTTTGCTGTGACAAAAATCGCAGGAAACTTTTAATGCCCTGTTGTAAGTGTCCATTATACTGTCTAATTGCTTTTCATTTATGTCCTGCGGGAGCACCTGAAGGTTTTGAAAGTTTTTCCCGGAATTGGTAGTTGCAGCTGTACCTCCAAAAACTATTACAGCGAGCACTATTATTGTCAATGTTTTTTTAGAATAAACCATTAGTAAAGTTTTTAATAATTAGATGATTACCATTGGCTCTGCCGTCAGCTTGCTATCGTTTGCTAACTCCAGGTAACTGTAAAAATAAAACAAACAGGTTTAAAGTTTGGCTAATAAAAAGAGTTAAGCTTTTGTTGTGACAAATATTGCTTTTAGAAAGCCAACCAAAATTCAGGAGCAGGCCTGGCTGCTTACTTTTTTCTGAGATTTTTTATATATTCACCAAAGGACTCACCAGCTTGGATCAGGAAGGAAGCTTTGAAAGTTTAACGCAAAGAATTGAATATTTTATATATACCCGAATAACAGTGATTATAAAAACGTTTTGCTTTTTATTAATTTATAAACCTTTTGACAATATGAAAAAAGCAATTAGTTTTTCATTGCTTCTTCCGCTGCTTGTTGCTTTTGAAACCCGGGCCCAGGTGAGTTTTCCGTTAAGGATAAGTAACGATAACCGGTACCTGGTTGATCAGCAAAACAAACCATTTCCAATACTTGGCCGCACCGCCTGGTTCATTCAATCAATATCGGATAGTAGTTATAAATATTTCTTAGCCAATACAATTGCACATGGCCACAATACCATAGAATTAAGTGTGATAACCCACTGGCCCATCGGTAACCCATGCCCCATTTAATGATGCAGGTGAAGCTCCTTTTTTAAAAAGATTAGATGGTGCGGCCTGGACGGGTGACCTAAACTTCACTGATGCAAAAAACGCATCGCCTGACCTGTTAACACCCAATGAAAAATACTGGAAGCACATAGATGAACTGCTGGCTTATTGCGAATCAAAAGGTATTTTGGTGCTGATGTTTCCGGGCTATGCCGGTTACCCCAGTGAAAAGGAAGAGCAGGGTTGGATGAAGGAACTTGTGGCCAATGGAATTAAAACTGAACAGTACGGTACATGGATAGCTAGCCGTTACAAGAAAAGAAAAAATATTATCTGGATGTTATTGGGCGATAAAGGCCAGTTTACCACAGAGCAGGCAAAAGCGGAAGCAGCATTAATAAAAGGTCTTAAATCAGTAACGGGCCAAAGGTCTGTGCAGTATACTGCAGAATCAAACAGCGGAGAGAACGCTGCAGAAAATGCACAATTTGGACATGAGATGACATTGAATGCCAGCTATACCTGGGAGCTAAAAACCCCGGTGCCTTATTTGGCAAGAAAAGCTTACGCCCACTCTCCGGCCATGCCCTCTTTTTTGCTGGAAGAACCGTACGATGAAGAAGGGCCTGATGGCAACAATTACAACCCCAATGCTACACAGCCGGTCCGCCGCTTTCAATGGTGGGGATGGTTGAGCACCACAGGCGGCTATGTTGCAGGCAATGCGTATATCTGGCAATTTATTGATCCTGTGTGGCAACAACATCTGAATACCCGGGGAGCTTTGGATATGGCCAGGCTTAACAGATTTGTAAAATCAATAGCCTGGTGGAAACTCGTTCCTTCCGGATTAAATGGAATGAAAAACATCGTTACCGATCAAGGCAATATTGATACTGCTGCAGCCTATGTGAGTGCCGCCGCAGCAAAGGACGGCTCGCTACTGGTCGGCTATATTCCACCTGCCCATACAGGCAGCATAAGCATTGATATGAGCGTAGTTAGAGGAAAAATTACGGCACGCTGGTTTGACCCAACCAATGCCAAATACAGCAATATTAAAGAGCCACTTAAAAAATAATGGCATACAAATATTTACTCAGCCCGGTAAAAATGGTGGAGGAGAAAATGATTGGGTCTTATTGATTACAGCAAAATAACTTTGTAAATAATGAGGCCTGAAAAGTATTCAATTGGATGAGGCTGTCTGATTTTTTGTTTTAATCTTACTAAAACTTCGTTCCGGCAAATTGGTATCATTTTTAACCCGGCAATTACCAGACTAAAGGAAAGGTCCATTTTGAACAACGCCCTATTATTTTTTTAGTGATCTCCTTTTGACGGGCTTCACTTTTGATGCGTCAACAGTGGTTTGTTGATTCAAGCACAATACTGTTACTCCACAGCGCAACTGCTTTACCCTGGTTAACTGCAGCGAGTGCCTGTTTTTTAATCCTGTGAAAATTGATTTTCCTTTTGCCAGGATAGCAGGGTTTACCGAAAACCTGTACTCATCAATTAATCCGGAATCTATTAATGCAGCTGCGAATTTTGCACCTCCTACAATTTGGATACTCTTGCCGGGCTGCTGCTTAAATTTAAGTACTTCTTCTTTTAAATCCCCCTGCATAATTTTTGCGTTGGGCCAACCCGACTTTTTTAAGGTGGTTGAAAAAATAATATGCTGGGTATTAATCGCCAGTTTTGCATACTTGATTTCTTCTGCAGAAAATCCCGGTTCGTCCAATGCCTTTGTCCAATAATCCCGGTACTCCTTCCACATACCCCGGCCCAGCAGGAAAAGGTCAACATTTTTAAGCATGTTGAACAACTCTTTCCACTGCTCTTTATCATCAGGCTGCAGCCAGCTCATATCTTTATTTACCGCTTCTACAAACCCGTCTACAGATATATTAATGGACAATATCAGCTTTCTCATTTGTTTCTGATTTTTTGTAAAATTCGTTTTTGCCTAAATTATAAGACTGTATACATGCGACAATATCGGGGCATTGGCGACAGCATTAGCAAGTAAAAAATCTCCCTGATAACGCTTTAGAAAAACTTTATTACTTTCACAGCAAACATTATTCCCTTAAAAATAACTTAAACACGATTGTATGCAACTACACTTTTGGCTTCTTTTTCTGGCCGGTCTCATTCCGCTTGTTACCGGTTCTGTTTGGTATAATCCAAAAATATTTGGCAATGTCTGGATGAAATCAGCGGGTATGGATGAGGAGAAAATGAAAGGGGCAAACATGCCTTTAATATTTGGCCTTACTTATTTATTCGGCTGCATGCTTGCTTCTGCAATAATGACAATCGTAATTCACCAGATGGGCTTCAATTCTATTTTCCAGGGCGATACAACAGCTGAATCGGCAGCCTACATGAAAAACTTTTTTGAAATGTATGGTACCCGTTTCAGAACTTTTAAACATGGCGCTTTTCATGGTACCATTTCGGGCCTTTTTATAGCGTTACCACTAATTGGTATTCTCTCTTTATTTGAACGCAGAAGCTTTAAATATATAGCTATCCACATTGTCTACTGGATGCTTACAATGGCATTGATGGGTGGGGTAATTTGTGCCTTTATGTAATCCCATTTTTAAAATAAAATCTGCTATCAAACTATTTGAATTTAAGTTTGATAGCAGAAAAATTTGAATAACTCATTGAGATTACATAAAAAATGATTCTTTTTTTATTTTTCCATCTTCTACTTCATAGACACATATTTCCTTCATTTCCATCCTGTCCATACCCTTCATCTTAATATCCATAGTAAGTACTGTGGAAAAAGCATTACCTGCAATGATAGGCTCAGAAACATCGGTGCTGTAAACTGTTTCGGTATGGTCCGTAAACTTGTGCCCCTTGTCAATTATCTCCTTTAATCCTTTCGTTTCCTTATCGAAATCGGGGGTTGCCTTTTGCTCAATGCTTATGGCGTCGTTAGCATATAATTCCTTTTGAGCTTTTTCGAATTCATTTTCACGGCAAAGTGAAACAAGCCTGTTGGCTATCTCTTTTGTTGTCATGGCGTATAATTTTATGATTAATTAATTATGTTTAAACCACCCCAATAGTTGTGCCAGTCCGGCCACAAATAAATTTCTTAACATCCGGTTTTGCCTCCCCGGTAAGCTGCCGTTTCCGAAAAATTTGCACCAATCGATTCAAAAATAGCAAGTCATTTTTTAAAGCTATCAGGAATACAATTGCTCATTTTCGCCCGTTATAAAGAATGCCCATGATACGGGATCAAGAACGGCCTGCAAAAATACATGGGATAGCAAACGGGTCATTATATTAATTCAACTTACAATTAAGGTGCCTTCGGTGCAGTTCATCATTTGCCGTAAGCACCTGGCAGGCATTTTCTCACTTACGAATAAATTTAAAAATCATTTTACATTGCCTGTAACATTATACGTTTTATTACCGTTTGCTAAATGCTTATGATAAAAACCCGTCTTCTTATAAAAAAAGATATCAAAATATTTGACATTATGACTAATGTTAGTATTTTGTAAATGATATTTTTGTTACAACGATTCTAATGCCTTTTAATACCTGAAAAATGCCTGAGATGTGATTGCCTCTTCTTCACAATAATTATAAAATTTAAATTAAGCACTCTTATAGTTCCGTAGTTTACGAAAACGCCACAGCAATGCCAGCAATACCATATTGTTTGCATCACTGCCTGTTTTTGCCATTCATTCAATATCATTTGTAAGCCGTAGCTAATCCAATATGCAGCTTTGTCAAGCCGCCATTTTTCAAACAAAAAATTAGTTATGAAAACAATTAAATCGTTTTTACACGGCAGCAGAAAAAAGTATTTTGTTGCTATTGCCCTGAGCCTTTTACTAAGTATAGAGGCAGGTTATTCTTTTAATACACAGGTAAGCCTTAAAAAAAAGCCGTTCTATCCAATCGTTGAATGGGTGCTCGACAAAACCGTTTCTAATGTAGATTTTTATCACGCTATCGTATTGTGCAATGATAAAAATACTGTGCTCCTGAAATTCGTAAACCGTAATGCCAGGTCAGTAAAGATTGCATGGAAAGAAACATTTGTCACCAAAACAAATGAACAAAAAGATGGCTTTGCTGGTACGAAGGAATTAACCATACCTCCGGGTATTACAACACCTTCAGACTGTTCAGATACTAATATCGGGCAGGCAATCATCAGGCCAGGCGAAGTAGACCCAGCTTCACTTGTAGAAATTTCTAATTTTATTTTCCGGGATATTACTGTAAGCAATCCATAACAATTTTAAACCTCATTTAAAAAAATAAATATGAAAAAAAATTTAATAACCAGCCTGCTCCACATAAAAAAATATCTGATGGTCTTTCTTTTTTGTGCCGGCTTATCCATTACTTTATTTGCCCAGGATAGTAAAGGAACAGAATTCTGGATTTGTTTTCCTGGAAATCTGAGCAATCTTTCACCCCAATTATATATTGCCGGCAGTGCAACTACTGCCAGTGTAACAGTTGCTATACCCGGGCTTGCATTTTCTCAAACTGTAACTGTACCTGCAGGTGGTTTGCAGGTTATTGACCTGCCAGCAACTGCCCAGGTACAATCCCAGTTTGCTGCAGATGCCAAAGGGATTCATATAACTGCTTCCAGCGAAGTAACGGTTTACGGTATGAATGCCCAAACAGCTACTACCGATGCCTATTTAGCCTTTCCGCTGGATGCTATTGGAAGAGAATACTATGTGATGGCATATTTCAGGGATTTTAGTAACCTGATACCTACACAGGCAACTGTTTTAGCCACGCAAAATAATACCACAATAACCATTACATCATCCATTACCGACGGGCCGTTTACAGCAGGCGTACCCTCCACAGTCACACTGCAACAGGGCGAGGTATATCAAATACGTTCTACAATCGTAAATGCCGATTACACAGGAACAAAAATTACAGCTAATAACCCAATAAGCGTTTTTGGCGGCGCACAGTGTACAAATATATCAGGTACTTTAAGAGCATGCGATCACCTTGTAGAGCAACTGCCGCCGCTTTCGACATGGGGCAGAAGTTTTTTAACTGTGCCGTTAGCAACAAGGCTGGCGGGAGATGTATTCAGGTTTTTAGCACAAACAAACGGAACTGCCGTTAGCGTAAATGGTAGTGTTGTGGCCAATTTAAATGCAGGTCAGTTTTTTGAAACTATCTTAAGCAGTACAAGCTATAACCGTGTCACTTCCACTCAGCCAATACTCGTTGGGCAGTATTCAAGAAGTTCGCAGGCAGATAATGTAGTTTCAGATCCGTTCTTTGCGCTGGTGCCACCAGATGAGCAATTTTTAAATTCCTATGTAGTATCTGCCGGCACCAGCAATATTCCAAATAACTATCTTAATATCACCTCACCCACATCAAACATTGGCACGGTAAGGGTTGACGGAACCGTGGTTAATCCAGGGCTTTGGGTATCCATTCCCTCCACTACTTTTTCCGGCGCAAAGGTACCTGTATCAACTGGTGTTCACTCTGTAACAAGTACATTGCCAGTTGGACTGCTGGCTTATGGTTTTGGCTCATTTGATTCTTACGGATATATTGGCGGTCAGTCATTTTCAGAAGTGGCCCGTGTATCTACTGTAACACTTGCGCCAAAAGGCGCTACAAGCATTGTAAATGTTAACCAATGCTTTACAGCAACGGTGAGAGATCAGTTCAATGCTTTGGTGCCGGGTGTAAGGGTCGATTTTGCCATCACGGGCCCTAACAGTTCGAGCACAGGTTTTGCAATTGCCAATGCAAGTGGTGTTGCAACTTTTTGTTACACAGGTACCAATCCCGGTACAGATAATATTACGGCTTCTGTTGGTGGTTTGGCAGATGCCACTACTTTTGTATGGAAGCCTGCCGCAACCTGTACTGCTTCTATTACAGCAAGCGGATCCCTTTCATTGTGTGCCGGCGAAAGTGTAACTCTTACCGCCTCAGCAGGCACCAGTTATATGTGGAGCAATGGTGCAACCAGCCAAAGCATAGTTGTTACAGGAGCAGGCAACTATTCCGTAACAGTTAAAACCGGCACTTCCTGTTCAGCCACCTCTCCGGTAACCGTAGTCACCTTAAATAGAAATTGCGGGGGCGGAGCATATTGTACAGCAAAAGGATCTTGCAAAACAAAAGGGTATATAAACCAGGTTTATATCTGTCCGGTGTTTAACAATGTAAGTGGATGGAATAATGGCTATGGCGATTTCTTAAATATTATTACGAACACCTCCAGAGGTAGCAGTTTGTTATTAGGAATAACCCCCGGATTTGATTCTTACTGTCTGTCTGATGTTTATATCAGGGTTTGGATTGACTGGAACGGAAACGGAGACTTTACAGATGCAGGTGAAGAAGTCTTTAGTCCGGCGCCTACCCGAAACAGGGTTAAGACGTATGTTACAGTACCAGCAAATGCAAAATTGGGAAAAACGAGAATGAGGGTTATTTTAAGACAAGATGCAGTGCCAACCAGCTGTGGAAACTTTACATATGGCGAAGTTGAAGATTATACGATAAGTATCAATGCCAACAGATCTTCCTATAGCCAGTACAGCCTTAGCAGCCTTGCAGCCTGGGAAAAACAAGCCGATGAAAGCGGCAACATTATACAGGTTTATCCAAATCCTGCATACAACAATTTGGTGGTTGAGCGGTCCGGATTTGATGCTAAAGTAACCGCAGCCTCACCTGCACAAATTGTTATAGCTGATGCTGGCGGCAAACAAGTGCTGCAGAAAGGTTTTAGCGGTCTCGTTCAAAGCCTTGATGTTAGTAAACTTGCCAATGGTATATATTTTGTAACCATCAAAACTCAAAACAGTATAACAACTAAAAAAATAATCATTCGTCATTAGTACTACAGATCTATCATTGCTAAAAAACACACAACCTTCGCTGGTTGTGTG
Organism: Ferruginibacter sp.; assembly: GCA_965247025.1. Taxonomy (GTDB): domain Bacteria; phylum Bacteroidota; class Bacteroidia; order Chitinophagales; family Chitinophagaceae; genus Ferruginibacter. The sequence goes on from OZ252000.1 coordinate 1,811,614, forward strand.
TTTTTTTATTTTACGGCCGGCCTGTGAGCTGAAACACTTTGTGGAATGCATATTCTTGGAAAAAAAACGGAAGCTGAAAAAGGGGTATAACCGGCAAGACTTTATTCCCAAAAGAAAAAATTGAATACTATAATGCACCGGTAATATACATAAATACATGGCATAAAAAATCTAAAAACATTCCTTATAATGTAGCTTTATCGCAAAGAATTATTCAGCTTAATAAATATGAAAAATAGAAACTTCCTTAACAGACTGCTTTGTTGTTTTCTTGTGACTGGCTGTTTGTACACTGCTGCCTTTGGCCAGCAAAACAAGCATCCCAAAATAGTAAACATCGTAAATTTCATTCGCCTGCTGGAGCCCCGGGACAGTGCCATTACGCAAGATATATTGTACCAAACGGTTGTGAAGCAGGTGCAGCTGATGCAGCAGTATAAACTCGGTGGTACTTTTTTGTTGCAGTACGATGCTCTCATGGATACCCGCTATCAGAAACTATTAAAAGGACTTCCTAAAAGTGACTTTGAAATTGGTGCCTGGTCGGAAATTCCGCAACCCAGGGTGGAAAAAGCCGGGCTGGTATGGCGGGGCCGCTATCCATGGGACTGGCATGCCGATGTTGGATTTTCTACCGGCTACACACCAGCTGAAAGAGAAAAATTAGCAGATGTGTATATGGAAGATTTCAAAACAATCTTCGGCTATTACCCAAAATCTGTAGGCAGCTGGTTTATTGATGCCCACACGCTGAATTACCCTGTACGAAAAATACCATATCGTTGCTTCCAGCAACTGCAAAGACCAGTATGGCACCGATGGTTACACCCTTTGGGGCGGCTACTGGAACCAGGCATATTACCCCAGCAAGATCAACTCTTACATGCCGGCGCAACATGCTACCAATCAAACACCGGTTCCTATTTTCCGCATGCTGGGCAGCGACCCTGTGCGCCAGTATGATGAAGGGCTGGGCAACAACCGCCAGGGTGTAATTACACTGGAGCCGGTGTACAAATTTGGTGGCGGCGATTCAGCCTGGGTGGACTGGTATTTTAAGGAGTTTGTAAAAGGCAACGCAATGAAGTACGCTTACACACAGGCCGGCCAGGAAAATTCATTTACATGGGATGCAATGGCAAAGGGATTTGAATTACAGCTTCCGCTGATTGCCCGGTTAAGAAATGAACACAAAATCACTATACAAACATTGCAGGCATCCGGTGAATGGTTCCGTAAAAAATACAAGGTTACACCTGCCACATCCGTTACGGTTACAAAAGATATTGCTGGCAGTGATCGCAAAACAGTTTGGTTCAACAGCCGCTTTTACCGGATGAACTTATTGTGGGAAAATGGCAACCTGCGTTTCCGTGACATTCATTTATTCAATGAGGATTTTCCTTCTGTTTACACAAAAGACAAAGCCACTTCCAATGAGTGTTCCTTCTTTACACTGCCATTTGTAGATGGTTATTTATGGAGTTCCCCCGATAAATTTGCCGGCCTCCGTTTTAAAGCAATGGTTGACGGGAAAGAAATTTTGCTGGAAGGAAAAGACCCCGTCATCACTGATTCTATAGCAGGAAAGCTGCACATTGTGTGGCCGTTAAAGTCAACCGGGCAGCAATTGGTAATGGACATTGATGAACGACAAATGCAGTTCCGTGTGACCGGTGCAAAGCCTCTTGACTGGTTTTTGGAACTAACCACTGCAACCAAAACAACCCTTCCATTTAAAGAAATAACTGCTAAAAAAATTGACTGCACCTTTGAAGGTATGGCCTACAGCGTGACAACATCGAGAGGCAATTTTATAAAAGGCGAAGACGGTGTTGTGTTGAAAATGAATGCAGAAAAAGGTTTGCTGGTGTTGAATTTGGTTGGCAAAGAATAGAACCATTTCATCATTCACAACCCCGTCAGCGGTTGAAAACCCTGACGGCGGTTGAAGAAAATTTCTAATAACACCATCTAACTGCCGACAGCCTGTTCCGATTTTCGGAAGGGCTTAAGCCCGCCGCCGGGGTTGGCAATAACCAATATAGATAGTCATTAAAACGATTGTATGATAACACCAGAGATATTAAAGCTTGCTAAGCTTTTATGGGATTACCATCACATGAACCACACGCTGCAAAAAGCAGATTGCATACTTGCACTGGGCAGTCATGATTTAAGGGTGGCAGACCGGGCCGCTGATTTGTACCTGCAGGGCTGGGCACCGCTGGTCATCATGTCCGGCGGATTGGGTAATCTTACACAACACTTATGGACCGAAAGTGAAGCTGACCAGTTTGCCACCATCGCCATACAAAAAGGGGTACCCGCCAGCGCTATACTGATAGAGAATAAATCGACCAACACAGGTGAAAATATTTTGTTTACACAACAGTTGCTGAAACAACATGGTCTTGATCCGCAGACTTTTATCGTGGTACAAAAACCTTACATGGAACGGCGTAGCTATGCCACATTTAAAAAACACTGGCCGGATAAAAATCTACTCGTCACCTCTCCGCAATTTTCTTTTGAAGATTACCCCACCAATGAGATCCCTTTGGAACGGGTGATCCATATTATGGTGGGTGATCTGCAACGCATCAAAGTGTACCCGGAGAAAGGTTTCCAGGTGTACCAGGAAATACCAGCCAATATTTGGGATGCTTGTGAACGTTTGATTGATCTGAGTTTTAATAAACACCTTATAAAAGATTGAACTAAAAAATATTTTTATGACAAGGTACACGGCTTTTTTAATGCTGGTATTTATTACAGTTACTGCTGGTAAGGTAAATGCCCAGGAGCAAAGCTGGCAACTTAATAAAACGGGAGGCATCAGCTGGCAGGTAAAACCAAATGAAACTCACAAAGACAATATAGAAATGAGTGGCAAATTCATTTCAGCAGTCATTCATTACGGCGTAAATGCAGACGGCAGTTTTTTCCTCAGCCGGGACATTGTCTGGCCGATGTTGCGGACCATTCCCAACGATACACACGCCAGCCTCATCCGCTCATTCGGCACCGATTTAATCAGCATGATCGCTGTAAATGAAAAGCAACCTGCTGAAAAAGTAACCAGCATACAACTCGATGGAAAGATCACTGTACAAAGTTTGCTTACCGCATCGCTGGAGCTTGAACGGGTGTTGTTTCCTTCCACAGACCAACCTGCATTTTGTGAAAAATACACTCTTACCAACAAAGGTCAGAAGGCAGTTTATGTTGAAATCCCAAACTTTTCATCAACCAGTTTAAGCGCCAAAGAAAAAGGCGTGGACGGAGCTTATATTTTCACCACAACCACCATCAACCACGGCAACTATTTACTGGAGCCCGGCAAAGCAATCCTGCTTTACCAGGTGATTGAAGCAGCCAAAAAAGGTGATGCTCCATTGCAGGTGGACGTAGAAACAGCACTCGAAAAACGCACTGCTTTGGTAGCCGGTTTTTGGGATAAACTGGTACTGGAAACCCCGGACACTGTATTAAACCGGGCCTTCGCTTTTGCAAAGATCCGTGCCGCAGAAAGCATCTATCAAACCAAAGGCGGACCCATGCATGGGCCGGGTGGCTTGCGGTATTACGCCGCCATCTGGGCTAACGACCAGGCCGAATATATTGCCCCCTTTTTTCCTTACCTCGGCTACGATTATGGCGTGGCATCATCCCTCAATGCATACCGGCATTTTGCCCGTTTTATCAACCCGGAATACAAACCGATACCCAGCTCCATTGTGGCCGAAGGGCTCGACATTTGGGATGGTGCCGGCGACCGTGGCGATGCTGCGATGATCGCTTATGGAGCCAGCCGTTTTGTTTTGAGCCAGGGCGATGCAGCCATTGCAAGAGAACTGTGGCCACTCATTGAGTGGTGCCTCGAATACAACAAACGTAAGCTCAACAGTTCCGGTGTTGTCAGCTCCAATTCAGATGAGCTGGAAGGCCGTTTCCCGGCGGGCAAAGCCAATCTTAATACGTCTTCCTTGTACTACGATGCCCTTGTTTCTGCGGCTTATCTTGGTCAGTCGGTTGGGCAAAACAGCAAGCAAACAGCCCTTTACAAAGCGCAGGCGAAAACGCTCAAAAGCAATATTGAAAAATACTTTGGCAGCAAGGTAATGGGCTACGATACCTACCGCTATTACGAAGGCAACGATGTGCTGAGGGCCTGGATCTGCACACCGCTGACAGTAGATATTTTCGACCGCAAGCAAGGCACCATTGATGCCTTGTTTTCACCACAGCTATGGACAAACGACGGGCTGGCTTCTCTCTCCGGCGACAAAACATTTTGGGACCGCTCCACCCTGTATGCACTCCGTGGTGTGTTTGCCGCAGGCGAAAGAGAACGTGGCCTCACCTACCTGCAGCTTTACTCCAAACGCAGGCTCTTGGGCGACCATGTGCCCTACCCTGTGGAGGCATACCCCGAAGGCAACCAGCGCCATCTCTCCGCCGAAAGCGGCCTCTATTGCCGCATCTATACCGAAGGCCTTTTTGGCATCCGCCCCACAGGCCTCAATAGTTTTTCCATTACCCCACAACTACCCGAGAGCTGGAACTTTATGCGGTTGAAAAAAGTACATGGCTTTCAAAAAGAATTTGATGTGGAGATTAAAAGAGAAGGAACCATGATACGGTTGCTGGTAACATCCGGCTTCGAAACGGTGTTTAACAAACTGGTGCCCGTTGGTGTTACGCAAGCCTTTAAATTTAAGTAGTCGATAAAAAGACTTTTGAACCCGGCGGTTGTGCAGGTGGCGTTATAGTTTACCTGTCCCGATTTTTATCGGGAGTAGCACTCTTGTACGGTATATTGTTATTGGGATTTGCCCACATTATTTGTTTCTACTGCCTTGCTGGCATTGGTTCATTTCTCGAAGATAATTTAAGGCTTCTTACGCTAAAAAGTTTTGTTTATTTTCTTCCGCTCCGAGTCTCCCACCCACAAATTCAGGGTTCCCAGGCGGGTCTGCCCTTAGGCGACCCGCCGCTATTGCAGCAGCGGTGCATGAATTAAAACATCAAAACTTCTTCCGCTCGGAGTCTCCTACCCACAAATTTTGGATTCCCAGGCGGGTCTGCCATTAGGCGACCCGCCGCTATTGCAGCAGGGTGCATGAATTAAAACATCAAAATCCAGCTGCCACCAAGAATATTTATCTTCATTGCATGCCAGTAAAGCATAAAATACCATACGATAGCGGACATTTCTTTATCACCTTCACCTGCGATAACTGGCTGCCATTAATTGATATCACCAACGGTTATGATTTAGTGTACAACTGGTTTGATGTACTTAAAAAACATGGGCATTACATTTCTTCCGCTCCGAGTCTCCCACCCACAAATTCAGGGTTCCCAGGCGGGTCTGCCATTAGGCGACCCGCCGCTATTGCAGCAGGGTGCATGAATTAAAACATCAAAACCAGCTGCCACAAAAAATATTTATCTTCATTGTATGCCAGTAAAACGTAAAATACCATACGATAGCGGACATTTCTTTATCACCTTCACCTGCGATAACTGGCTGCCATTAATTGATATCACCAACGGTTATGATTTAGTGTACAACTGGTTTGATGTTCTTAAAAAACATGGGCATTACATTACGGGCTATGTCATTATGCCCAATCATGTGCATGCCACCATTGCATTTAGAACAACAAAAAAAGGTATTAATACGATAGTGGGAGATGGTAAAAGATTCATTGGTTATGAAATAATAAAACGTTTGCAAGTTCAGGGCAAACAGGATTTGTTACTGCAATTAGAAAATGCGGTAAACATGAGTGATAAGAAAAAAGGTAAGCTGCATGAAGTATGGGAAGATAGTTTTGACTGGAAAGAATGTAATAGTGATAAATTTATCATTCAAAAATTAGACTACATGCACAACAATCCTTTTACAGGCAAATGGCAACTTTCTGTAAATGCAGTTGAATATGCACATAGCTCTGCTAAGTTTTATATCCTTGGGGAACAAGGTGTTTATCCAGTGTTGAATTTTAGGGAACTTGATGATATCAATTTGAGCAGTACTATTGAATAGCACCGGATATTATGACCCGTCTGTATACTTTTTAAATGTTTTGGAGGAGATTCATAGCAGATAAGATGTATTTAACTTGGGCGATCCACTTTGATAGCGGCGGGTCGCCTAAGGGCAGACCCGCCTGAGAACTTTTAAATTCAAGGAAGAGACTGGTGACACAATAAAAGCTCCACACCAAAAAAATCACCGATGGGAACAGACACCGCTGGCTTTGCTGCACCGTCCCAGTACATTTCAATCTTGATCATCCGCCGCTGTTCTTCACTCCGTGGAATGGTGCCGCTGATCCACATCCAGTTGACGATGCCTGCGCCTTTTACATCCATCATCACTAAACTTTCACCTGCCAGCAGGTTTACAAAAGCAGCGCCTTTTGCACCTTTGTTGGTGGCGGCAGCCCTGCCCTTTTCTCCCTTAGGATTCTCCGGGCTGAGCCACCTGGTTTGTGTGGTGGGTGCCGGTGCGGTGTAGAGTTCCTGTGCGGATAAGCTGATGGTATTAAATAATAGGAAGAAGAATAGCAGTTGATTTTTCATGCGTTTGATTTTTGTTTGCTGGCGGAGATTAAAGATAGCAGTTTTGATGGCGCATGCAATTTGATTTGGCCGTTGAGGCGTGGGACGTCTGGGTTGTTTGAAGAAACATCCCATTTTTACGGAGTTACTTTTTAAACACCTGGCTTCGGCTTTTGGTCAAAAGATACAGCAGCAGCCTACCTAAATAGAATCGATCCCATAAATTAAAAGCAAAAGACCAACGAGGGCAAAGAGAAGACCCACAGCCTAGTAAGGATAACTATTTTACGTAAAACATTTTTTCAATCTCATCGAAAATCTCCTTAAGGTCTTGTTCACGAAATCCCGATATTTCACTTCCTGAATAACGAAATATTTCACTCCACCCGTTTAACTTAAGTTTCCGGGTTCTTTTATCATCTGATTTTTTCTGATCTGGACTGGAATGGTAATCATAACCGTCACATTCCAATGCAATTTTTTTTGAGGTTACAATCTTTGAATCTTTAATTAATTTTAAAATTATGGCAATATCAATTCTATAACTTTTTCCTTCTATGTCAAATGAATATTGTGGGAAAATCTCAAATTCTTGAGAGGCATAGTAAGCTTCACCTTTACTTATTTTTTCTCTAAATTTATCCTCGTCAACGTAGCTTCCAAACATAACCCACTTTGCAAACGTACTTTTAGCTCTGAAGCCAATGTACTTTTGATAACAATAGTCTGTGCAATGATATTTGTACTTTTCTATACGATTTTTTAATTCGGAATCTTCTGCGTCTGAAAAAACAATTTCATCTAAAATAAATTCCATTTCAAAAGAATTAAGAAACGACATTCTAGAGTTTGCAAAAAATTTATATAATTCTAAAACGAGTAAACTCTCTATCTCTGATTCACAAAACGATAACACATCCTCAAGTTTTAAAGTATGTTCAAGGACTATATTTTGGACAATTTGATTTTTTAAATTTTTGATTTTTTGATAGTTCATTTTACAATACATTTATGTTGTTTGCCTATTTGACGCAAGCATCAAATTCGGCATTTTATTTTAAGATACTTATATACTCCGAGAAGATGATTCTAGGCTCTTTTAAAGGCACAAACGGCCGATTGCGGCAAGTAATTATTTTAGTGTTGAAGATAAGCTTGCGAAAGAGGGTACCAAGCACCAGATGGTTTTATTTTTTTTTGTCTGAAAGCAAAACAAAATAACCATTAACTGCTTCTGGATGACGATAGGGATCATTCCTTAATAGCTGCTCGTCATAATTGAGTACTACTTCTTCATCATTTGAAATTAGAAGTTTAGTATTGATAAAGAAGGGTATCACACCGTCAACTTCTGCTATTTTAAAATGTCCTTCATTTGTATCTAAAGTATAATTGATCGTTTTGCCGTCATTAATTTTGAATGTTGAATCGGTAAACGAATAAATATCCTCAGACCCTTTAATTTTAAATGGAGAATTTTCGGTTAGGTGTTTTTTTAGTTCAAGAACTGTCATTCAATAGAATTTAATTAAGTTTAAGATATTATTTTATTCATACAAAACAAATGCTCTAATCATTCTACTGCTCCTTCCGCTCTGAGTGTCTCACCCACAAAGTTGGGGTTCCCAGACTACTGTCCTTAGGCGACCCGCCGCTATCGCAGTATAGTGCATGAACTGTTGTTACTAATCTCCAACACTTCAATACTTCTTCGTCGTTCTGCTCCAAACCTTCTCCTTCGTATTCACCAGCCGCAATGTTTTATCACCAAACGCAGGTAAATTACTCAATTAAGTCTAATTTTAAACTGTCCGAAAAACGCAGAAGCTTCCAATAATAAATGCAAAACGGATTTGTAATTAACTCAGCTCCTTATAGTAGTGGTCGGTGAAGACAACCGACGACAGTGAAAAAAAATTAATAATGCTTATCTACCTTGACTGGAATATCATAAATAAAATTGAAAAGAAAAATGACTTATCAAAAGAAGAGTTCAAAGTCTATGATAGTATAGAAAAATTTGTGGAATTGGAAGGGGTGTTTGCTCCATATTCGAACGCACATATACACGATCTTCTTCGAGGTTTTAAAAAGAACTCTGACTATATAGATGGACATCTTGGAAAGATTAAAGATGTAACAAAGAATTTGTGTATCTGTCAATACTGGGGTAAAACTGAAACTGTTTTTCACAATAGAGATGTAGAAGAATTTTTCCGGTCAGCCATCGAAGAAAAAGAATTTGAGGCAGACTCTTTTGAAGCATGATGACCAGTTAATTAGCTCACTCGTTACCTTACAACATACCTTACTCAAAACGCTTCCTGTACAGAAAGACTTTAAAAAAATATATCAGTTAGATCCAATTTTCTCAGTTATTTTTCCAAGGACTAGGAATGAAATGAACACCTTCGCTTTATGTTCAGATCTGTACAATTTTTCTTTACTTATTAACAAAGACTACTTACATTACAAAGCTTTGAGGAAATTTATAATTATGACAATCAATGCCAATAAAAACAATGACAATATTTTAAAACAAATAAAGAGCACTACCACTGAATTGCCCATGTATTTAAAAATGGATCAAGCCATTGATGAAGTTAGCTTTAAAACAAAAATTAGCAAAAACCCTCACTACGATCAGCTAATCATGACGTTTTTTAAGTTTGATTTGAAAGGATACAAATCCGACAATGCTTTCCCTAATCTAATCGATGACGGGTTGCACACATTTTATGCATCACATTGTGATTACTTTATAACAAATGATGAAAGGTGCAAGCACAAAGCTATTGCGGCGTTTCAAAAATTATCTATCAACACTAAAGTCATGGCTGCCAGTGAATTCTCTTCTCACATATCATCAAAAGCTATCGGCGAGTGAAAACGATTTAAATTTTCAGTACTTAGAATACACAAACTCAGGAATCTGTTGATGTAAAGTTCAATACGATTGCAGCTGCTGAGCAACTACGCCGGATAGCAGTGTAAAGCCCGGAATAAGGCGAAGTGCAACGAAGCCTTATGAGGACTTAAAACGGATAGCCGGACCAATGCCAATGCTTTATCCATCAGCTGCCGTTCAATAATTTTAAAAGGTAAAGACATTGGTAACAAGGGAGCGGAATGAAGCTGGTTTAACTGCCGGCCTAAATAAAAATGCCGGGTGAATTACTAAAATACAAACGCCCCCACGATGCAACGGCTAAATAAAAAATGTAAAAACTGCTAAACTAACCCACCGGCTTTTGGCTTAACTTGTTGTTCTAATTAATGAACAAATTTGCTTGTTATGAAATTCCTTCTGTTCTTTATTTTTACAACAATTTGTGCAAACAGCTATGCACAACAACAAGGCTACTGGACAGTTAAAGCCGGCGAAAGTATTAAGGGCGTTCTTGGCGACAGTATCATTTTCCGCTACAATCAATTTACCCCGGGCTCAGTTTATTTCAGGGATGGAACTGTGTCAACAGCCCGGCTCAATCTGAACCTGGTTAATGGTGAAATGGAATTCATAAATGACCAGCAAGATACCATGACCGTTACCAATGAGGGCACAACCAGGTACATTGCTGTTGAAACAGATACTTTCTTTTTTGATAAGATTTCGAAAACATTTCTTGAACGAGTGCATGGCAATTCAGCCGCTAAACTTGCAAAGCTGGTGGCCCTGGTGCCGGGAGATGTAAAAAAGATTGGTGGCTATGGCCAGGCATCTTCCACCTCTTCCATCAACTCAGCCAGCTACTTTTCAAATGGTAACCAAATTGCCAGGCTTACACAGGATAAGTTGCTTGTACTGCATAAAAAAACCACCTACTTTGTTGGCGACAGTTTCAACCGGTTTTTGCCAGCCAATAAAAAAAATCTACGGACTATGTTTGCCAAAAAGGAAGCCTCCATTTATAATTTCCTGGAGGAAAATAAGAACGTTTTTTCCAACGAAGAGGAGTTGATAAAGCTGGTTGATTTGTTGGGGAAATAGTTTTGAAAGAGATTACCGGCACCATGGCTTAACGGATAAAAATTTCATATTTAAGCTTCCTGTTTTTTTCTTCGGTAAAACTAGCGCCGCTGTCTTTACTTACTGCAGCCCCGCCATTTTTTGAAGCTTCAAAATCATTGTATTCAAATCCATAACAACCACTTGCTGTTGTTGATTTTATAACAAGTGCATATTGCTTCCCTTTTATAACAGGCTTTCCAGGATAAAAGAAAATGTTTTTAGGTGACCATGAAATTGAATCGGCAGGAATGATTACAGCAGATAATAATTTGCCCAGCGATTGAATGGTATTTCCTGCTTCGTATAACTCAAATGAAAGGCCGGCACCGGGATAACCGCTTTTAAAACTGGCAAAACTAATTTTATTCAACATGCCACTCCGGCCGGGTGTAAAAAATTGTACCCGTTGTATGCTATTGCCAATATCACAACTGGTGGTAAATAAGTCATCATCCGCACCTGGCTTTACCTGTTGTTTGCTTTTCTTTCCATTGTTGGTGTTAAGATTTTCAGCCGGCCTGCACACCATCGGTTTGATGGCGCCGTCATTTGAAAAACTGAGGGGTGCCCAATAAAAATTCGCCTGCGCTTCATTCCTGGCTGCATTGTTCCATAAATCACTTCCAAACAGGAATATGGTGGCCGAAGGAAGTTTAAATGCCGAAACAAAAGAGGGTTGTCCGCCACATGAGTTGTCACTGATTTTAATTCCTTCAGACCAGGGTCCCAGCGGACTTGGAGCCGTGCGGTAAGATGCTCCTGTACCGGAACAATAGCCACAATTTGGATCAGAATAAATAAGGTAATAAATGCCTTTGCGTTTAAACAATGCCGGTGCTTCGGTTTTGCCAGCCGTAATATTTTTAACGTGTATGCCAGTACCTGTGAGATAACTGGCATCTAATTTTTCAATAACGATACTGCCGCTGGTACGCCAATCTGTGTAAGCCAGGTAACCGGTGCCATCATCATCTACAAACGTATCGTGGTCACCATTATTTAGCCCCGCTACGGGCATTTCACTGTTCACAGCAAGAGTTGGTTCTTTCATTTCTATAAATGGACCAACGGGGCTTTTACTTGTAAACACCCGGTACCCAACCTGGTTGTCATACACATTTATCCAAAGCACATATAATTTTGTTTTTTTATTGCAGATAACATGAGGGCGGAAGCATCCGTAGGTTTTCCCATCGCACCTGGTTTGCCAGACAGGCGTTGTTGCATCAAATAGAAATCCCCTGTCTGTCCAGTGCGAAAGATCCGTTGAGGAATAGGTTTTAAAACCGCAAAATGGCGCTGCTTTGTTTCCCCATTCAAAACCGCAATCGTAACTCGTTCCATACAAATAATAAACGCCATTAAAAAAAGCGATTTCACCATCGTGTGCATCGAGGGCATTCCCAAGCTGATCAAACTTTGTAACCTGGCCGCCTTTTGCATTGAAATTTTTTATTGTTTGTGAATGCAAGAACGGTGTAAAAAGGCTGACACAAAAAAACAGTATTATCAGTCGGTTCATTATTACATATTTATTGTTGCAGAAAAAACAGGATTTCACATCCGGGATAAGAGTTGTCCTCAATTATTGCATGTTAAAAAAATCCTTTAATTAATATGATTCACTTTGTATGGTAACGGGACCTAAAAGGCCTGATGCAAACAATGGCGCATCTTTTTCATAATGTTTAAAAGTGGTAAAAGTGAACCGGCCACTTGTTCTTGGCTGGCCTTTTAATAACCAGTCCGGCCATTGCTCATCTTTTATCCCATCGTCTGGTAATTGTTCGTCACCAATCAACCTGTTGGGCCATAAGTTGGCTACCTCAATTTCTAATTGATTGCCTTTTTGTTGAAGCACAGAAGTTATATCAACCTTCCAGGGAGCCGTCCAAACCACCCTTAAATTTTTACCATTTAATTTTATCCGGGCTAAATTTTTAACCCTTCCTAAATCGAGGTAATAGCGATTTTTTTTGGCATTGATTTCTCCTGCATCAAAAGTTTGTTTGTAGGTTGCTATGCCTGAATAATATTTTATTCCTTGTTCAGAACGTTTGGTCCAATCTGTCAATGAATCAAAGGTTACCTTTTCGGGGCCACCCCAAACTGTATCAAAAGCCACTGCCCATGAACCTTTCAGCGTAGCTATATTTTTTATGGCAGGGAAATTACTTTTTCCTTTTGGAGCAATCTTAGTACTGTCATCTTTAAACACTATAAAAAAACTTTGCAAGGCATCAAATTCCAAAGGGATTTCTATATGGCCGTCACTAACAGAATATTCAGGCAGGGTTCTTATTTCTCCGGTCAATGCATCCCATAGTTCGGGCATACCTTTACCAGTCCTGAAAAAGCAACTGGTTTTTAGAAGCTGGTCGGTTTTATTAGCCACAAAATAGATATCTCTGTCAGTGGTTATGCGATGGGTATAGCGCAACGATCCTGGAGATTTAAAATCTTCTGAAATACCCATCTCCTTCAACAACAACGCTGTAGCAGTGTAGGTTGGATAAAGCCCTTCCAGGTTTGTGGAGATTGCGCCGCCCCAAATTATTTTTCCTTTGCCATAGGCATGTGCTGTTTGATTGACTGGTGTGTTTGGTGTTTCCCAAATTGTATTGGCCAGCGTTTTTACCTGTTGATCACATGCCGGAAAATTAGAGAGACCAGGTGATTTTTCCGGTGGCATACCAACTACAACCGCACCTTCAAAAATTAACGATCTTATTTTTTCCAGCAAAGCAGGAGTCATTGTTTTAACAGCAGGCAATACCAGTATTTTGTAAGTGGCCCCTCCGGCGAAAACCACCTGGTTATCTTTTACACTTGCAGTAAGCAATTGCCCGGGAGAGCAGCCATCAAAATTATATCCCCGGCGGTCACGTATCGGTTCTTCTCCCATAAGGGCAGATGAAGGCGGACGAAAAACATGCGGAGAACCTTCGGGTGTCAGATACAAAATATCTGCAACAGTTCTTCCCTTCTGTAATATGTATTGACAACGGGAAATATATTTATGGTAATCCCCAACCATTGGCCACCATGTCTGGCTTCTGTCCCAATGCACACCATAAGGCCCCATCGTCATGCCCGGTTTTAAATTATCCGGCAATGTCTGGCTTTGAAAAGTATGATACACAAACCGGTTGATGCCCGCTGCAAAAGCCCAGTCACCCTGCTCTTTCATCGATCCCGGGTGTTGCTTCCAGCCTTCATTATCCTGGGCAGTAAAAGCTTCAGCAGGCACGAGGGATATGCCATTTACATGTGCAATGGAGGTAGCTTCTGTACAACTGAAAGAAGAATTGAAGCCAAGGCCCTTGCTCCAGAATTCACACATCGGCACATCTGCAATTGAACCCAATTCAAGATCAGCCGTAGGGTTCATATCATAAGGTTCAATTGATAATTGGAAACCATTGCGGTGTGCATAATCTTTTAAATGCTGGGCATGATATTCCAGCACCAGTTCCTGTGAAGTTTGGCGTAAATCCCATAAGAAGCGTTCGCTTATTTCCAGGCTTTCTACAATATTTCCATCATACACCGGGTAATAAGGCAATGGGTCGTAACCCCTTCTTTTAATGAATTGTTGCCTGAATTGTCCAGTCCAGTTTTGCGACCCCATCTCCCAGCTATCCATGTGGATTTTTTTTAAGCCTCCGGCAGATTTTGTACCCAGCTTACCAATCTTTACTAACAGTGTACCGATATATTTATCGAGGTGTGCATTCAACGCAGCGGTATCAAACTTATCCTCTTCAAAACCTAAACCTGGTATAGGTGCAGGGTGTGTTACTGCGCCATTGTTTCGTACTCCAAACCGCATGATGGTCCATTGCCCGGCGGGTACTTTCCAGTTAAGTGTACCATCAGCATACAGCTTACCGGTAAGGTCAATAATTTGTGCAGCGGGTATACAATTTCCTTTTGGTAAAATTTCATAGTTTGCTAAAGACGGCAAAAATTGCTTTACGCCAACTGCGGAAGAATAAGGTGCCCTGTAGTAAAGTGCCTTCTCATCAATATCCTCTATTTTTTTATTTATGGATGGTGTTGGAAAAGCCAGCACAGTAACATCTTTATAAAAATCATCCCACTGCTTTTTTAATCCGGGTGTAAAACCACCTTCACCAAAAAAGGGCTTTTTGGGTAATGGCACCGGAAGTATAACAGGTCTATTTTCATTGCCAGAAACAATTGTAGTGCTTGAAACCAAATGCTGCATGGATTGTGCAGCAGGTACCCACGGACCACCACTCCCCGTCCAGCCGGGGCCTGCACCCAGGGTAATTTCAATTCCCAGTCTTTCACCTTCCCGTACGGCATGTTTAAATAATTCCTGCCATTCTTCACTTAAAAAATCAACTTTGCCCCTTGGTACACCTACGTTCACTTCTAAAAAGATAAGGTTGCCAATGCCCGCCTTTTTCATTGATTCCAAATCTTTGGTCATTGATGCTGCGGTGCGGTTACCATCCATAAAATACCAGTAAACTCCGGGCCTTGCAGATTCTGGTGGATTTAAAAAGCCGGTCTTTAAAGAATCACTTAAACTGTTTTCTGTTTTCCTTCTACTGATAAAATGTTTATTGCAACTGTATAAGAATACCAGCACAACAAAAGAAAAGGCACATGCAAAAAATCTGTTTCTATTGATCAATAACATATTATTTTAAAAGAATTATATCAACTAACTGGCACTGAAAATATTTCAGATCGAAACCTGGCAGTATCATTTTTATCAACAAACCTGGATTGTTGCAACACCAAGTAATTCCCCCAGTTTTTTAATTTTAGAAGCAATGTGGCCCACACCGATAGCGCAGTGATGTGCCGGCCCGTGTGAGTTCCATTGCTCTACAAACTGGCGGGCACCAATTGAAAATTTGTACCTGCTGTTGGTGTTTCCAATTTCTAAAATAGGGCCATCCACCGATTCAGCTTCAGCTACCAGGAACAATATTTTGCCGCCTGCAGTTTCCACTACAGACAATAAAGTTACCATCCCAAATTTTACAGACATTTCAACAGAAAGTCCGCTTCCATTTTTACCATGATAAACTTGTAAAGGCCTCACTTTTATTTTGCCTTCGGCAATGCCTGTATGGCAAGGACCATCATGCCCCATCAATACAACATCGTCATTATAATCCATCGCATAATATTCGGTGAAGGAACCGCCGGCACCAAAACTGTCCATAATTTTCATTGCCTGTGCATTCTTAATTTCATACTCGCCCGCCACGGGAATGTTATTAGCGGTAAGCAATGAATTACCAAGAATTACGGAGCTCATGGTATCTTCATTTTGAGGATTGCCTATGCCTTTATGATAATAAGCCATAGAACCAAGATTGTATTTTTTCACAAGTTTATCAAGCGCTACTGCAGTCCTTGCTGCACGCTCTAATTCAAATGGCAAACATCCTTCCTGCACATCAAATTCATCCAGGAAGACAGCCATTTTATCCTCCACTTCTTCCGCTGTTACTTGCTGGCGGATGCCGGATAATTCATCAACTTCAATCACTTCAATATGGCCGCCAAAAACGGCGCAATGCAAGGTTAAATTAGAATAGATGTCAAGCATACCGCTGTAATAGTTACCCATTACGCCTAAATGATTGTGATACATTATATTGGCAACTTTTGCGGCTTGTATCCACTCTTCTATTTCCTGCCAGGCAACAGGATCATTGTTCAGCATACCGGTAACCTGGAAGAAAGGGATATTCGAAAGTTTAAATACATTGGCAATTTCCGGAACAGGGCATGCAGAGCAATACGCAAGCCACTCCCCGGTCATTTTGGTACGATTGTTTAGTTTATTAAACCACTCATAATTGATTGCCGCATCGGGCACAAGATTAAGTATGATAACAGGCACTTTTGCTCTTTTAACCACGGGCAGTACAGTGGAAGACAAAGCGTAAGTGGTGACGTATAAAAAAATGATATCCACATCCTGCTTCCTGAATTCATGCCCTGCCTCAAATGCTTTTTCAGCATTGTCTATTAAGCCAAGATTTATTACTTCTGCACCAAAATCTTTCAACTTATTTTCAACTGAATTAACATACCCGGTCAAACGATTTTCCAATCCGTCAAACTGTGCCCAATATGCCTCAAGACCAATCCCAAACAAACCAATTTTCATACTACTGTTTGTAACCGGTATTAATTTCCGCTTTTTGACGGTATGCAACTGTTCCTCCATTTAAATACCTTTTTTAAAACTTAAAAATATGAGCTTCTTATTTTACATGCAGCAATGCTTCCGGCATCTTCAGTTACCGCAGGTATTTGGTAAAGGTAAGCCGGCTGCATATTCAAATCAGGTGTCTTAATTTATTTTAAATGTTGTGATACAAAAAATGAAAGCTTGCCGGCTGCGGCGAAAGACTAAAAGGAGTTTAACCGGTTGACTTCAATGCGGATTACCAGGGTAAAACATTTCTTTTTCCAAAACATTCCCGGTGTTATTTCATTTGCATGATACTCAGCCGAAAATCTAGTTTTTTAAATCAATTACTGCCACAGAAAATGGCTTTAAATAAATCGTATTACTGGTCAGTTGCATCTTTGCCGGAGGGTTCTCCATGGTTGTTATATCAACATAGTTTACCCATGCATTATTTGCTTCTGCAGGTAGCTGAACCTGTGCGGCTGAATTCTTTTTATTGATCAGCAGTATCTTCTTGCCTTGTTTGGTAACGAACCCCTGGTCGTCTACTCCTGCAGTATTTAAATTGGTATTGATAAGCTTATCGCCGGGTCCAAAATTATCTATGAGTAATTTTAACACCCAATATCTTGCATTCGGATTTCCATTTTCCCAGTTCATCATACTTACATCAGGGAACTGGGTTGGATATCCCACCAACTGAGATTCACCAGCAGCATCAATTCCAATTTTTGTCAGCTCAAGAAAAAGATGAGCATACATAGCGCCTGCCAGGTTCCAGTAATTATAATCGATGGCGCCCGATACTTCAGGAGACCGCAAAATAACACCCAGCTCATTTATCGTAGTAAATGTATTGGGAGCCAACCGTTTTCTTATATTTTCAATATACCGCACCCTGTCCAAAAATGCATCTGCCTTTTCAAAAAAAGTGTACTGATAATATTCAAGCGGCTGTGCCTCAACTGAAGGACTGGAATAATGATGGTAGGAAATTCCTTCTAACGGAATACCCGGTTTGTGATTTTTTGGATTAAGGAAAAATTCAAAATAGTTTGGGTTAATAGTTTGAGCAAGTGATAAGCCTATAAATTTTGTTTCCGGCGATACTTTTTTCATTTCACCTACAATTGCATCATACATTTTAGTGTACAATTCCGGGGAGACATTGTGTTCCAGATCCGGTTCATTTAAAACTTCCCAATAAGGGATTTTATAGAAATGACCCGACTTATGAAACTGGCCCAATTCATCAGTAAAACCACCCTTTGTGTACCAGCTTAGCAACCTTGCAAAGTAGGCAGCCACTTCTTTCATGGTGCTATCTCTCAACTGCTTTCCCTGGTTATAATTCCAGCAGGTTTGATAAGGGTTTTGAGGGTACACCACCGTAGAATCAGTCTTCCACATCCATGCCGGAGTGGTGCTGAAATTGATTACTACGGAGTGCCCTTCAGTTGCTTCCATAAATGTCTGCATGGTACTGTCGAGGTATGTAAAATCCCAAAAAGTTTTGTCACTGGCAGGCGGTTTTAGTTCAGCCACAGCCATTTTAGGATAAGGAAACCAGGGGACATACCGGACATAGTCTGCTCCCAGGTTTTTTAATGCAGTAAAAGTTTGTTTATGTATAGAAGACCCCGGACGAACCATCGGATTTTCTACTAACTGCAACGTGGGTGTTGTTTTAGATACTGACACAGTATTATTCCAGTTAATGGCATCAACTTTATTTTGGCCAAAAGACCTGGAATTAAATGAAAGTGTGTTTGCGGCTATAATTAAAACCCAGGTTCTATAGAAACGGTTTTTCATGTTTACTTAATTTTTATCAGTTGCAGTTTGTAGCAAATGATTGATGGTTGTGAAGAAAATATTTTCAGGGTATAAGAAAAATTTGCGGATCAGTTAGCTAAAGCATACACCTGTTTAGCATAGTTTCCGGAAATTAAAATTATCCAAATCAAATGGCAACTGATAAATTTTAATAGCCGGGGTTTTGCGTCAATTTGCTATTGATTAAAATTTCATTATTTGGAATTGGATACAGTGCCTCCGTAGCTGTGAAAATGTAATCATCATTTGAATACGGAGTTCCCTGCCGGCCTACGGTTGGGTCTGCCTTTTCTTTAGCTGTATATGCAGTTAAAAATTGTACAAGTTCTGCCGCTGTTTTAGTTCGCTTTAAATCAAACCAGCGCCAATTCTCAAAGGCCAGTTCTACCCTTCTTTCATGTAAAACTTTGTTTCTAAATGAAGCCTGGTCCAAACCGCTTACAGCAGTAAGTCCTGCTCTCATACGAACCATATTCAGATAGTTAACTGCATCGGCATCAGGCCCGCCCTGTTCATTAATGGCCTCAGCAAGCATCAGCAAAACATCAGCATATCTTAACACCGGCCAGTTATCATCTGTACGGCCGTAGATGGTATGCACATGATCGTACTTCTTTATGTATGGAACTACTGCACCAGTAATCGGGCTCTTAAATTCTAACCCTACAGATGCATCTTTGCGCAAATCACCCGTTTCATAATCTGCTATCAAATCCTTTGTAGGAATGTTCCAGCCTCCCGGATTACTCTGCGCCCAACCTGTTACAGCACCTGCTGATACCCGGGGAGCAAAAGTGTAAATGAAACTGCTCCATTCGCCCAAATCATTTCCACCCTGGTATTGAACTTCAAAAACGGATTCAGGTCCATTCTTTTTTTGAGGATCAAAAACAGCTGCATAGGAAGGCACCAAACTGTAGCCCAATGAAAGCACTTGCTTAAGTGCAGCGGCTGCTTCAGTATATTGCTTTTTAGTTAAATATACTTTCCCAAGCAGACTCAGTGCAGCTCCTTTAGTAACTCTTCCGGCATCTGCGCTGTTATAGCTCACAGGTAATAAGGCAGCAGCCTCTTTCAAATCACTTTCAATTTGAGTGTACACTTTTTCCTGCGGTTCTCTTAAATAATCCCAGGCTTTTGATGGCTCATCCAATGGCTCAGTAATTAAAACTAAGTCCCCAAAATACTGCGTTAGCTCAAAATAATAGTAAGCCCTCAGGAATTTTAGCTGACCTTCAAACGGATTCTTTACAGCATCAGCTATAGTGGAATTTTTAAGTTTAAACAAGGTGGTGTTAATGTTAAAGAGGCTGTTATAATACCGCTCATACATTCCCCGTATATTACCAGTTCCTGAATTAACATTATAAAATTCAAAGGCTTCTATCGAAGGCGCCTGGCCACGGTCGCCCGGGTTAAAATCGATTGTTGTGTTATCGGATGGCAATTCATTATAAAGCCATTGATCATTCATGATGCCCTGTAATTGTCCGTAAACACCACTAACCGCCTGTTTCAACAGGGCTTCATCTTTATAAAAAAGATCTGTATTAATCCTTGTTGGATCCGTTTTATTAAGAAAATCTTTTTTGCAGGATGACTCAACAAAACATAGGGTGATGCCAAGTACTACTATTGTATTCTTTATGATTAAATTCTTCATTTTTTGTGAGTTTTAGAATGATACTTTAAGACCGGCAGTAAAGATTCTTGCTACAGGATATGTTACATCGTCCAGGCCAGG
Source organism: Ferruginibacter sp. (assembly GCA_965247025.1). Taxonomy (GTDB): domain Bacteria; phylum Bacteroidota; class Bacteroidia; order Chitinophagales; family Chitinophagaceae; genus Ferruginibacter. The sequence goes on from OZ252000.1 coordinate 1,831,972, forward strand.
GTTTATGCCGCCTCTGTCATTAGCCTCCGGGTTATTGCCCGGATAGTTTGTAAACAGGAACAAGTTATCCGCACTAACAAAAATTCTCATACCGCTAAAATGCAACGGAGCTTTTGGCAACGAATACCCGAGACTTACATTTTTCATCCAAACGTGGGTGCCGCTGTAGATATAGCGGGAATTGCTTTCCCGTTCCCATTTCCACGTATTGGTTGTTGGATAAACGCCATTGCCCGGCTGTTGCTCTGAGCGGAAACGCTGATCACTTTCCGCCAGCACATTAAACACGCCATCTAAATTCATCGTGGATTTCTGTATCTGGGCAAACACATCATACCCGTAAGCACCAGTGAACAAAACACTTAAATCGAAGTGTTTATAATCAGCACCCAGTGTAAAAGCCCATACACCCTTTGGCCATGGGTTGCCTATCTCCACCATATCATCGGTGTTATAAGATATTACGCCATCACCATTGGCATCAAAATACTTATAAACACCCGGTATTGCACCATCTTGTTTTGGAGATTTATCTATGTCCGCCTGGTTCTGAAAAATTCCGATTTTTTTGAACCCGTAGATCATACCGATTGGCCGGCCAACTTTCGATACATTGTAATCATCATAAAAATCACCATTCCAAATTTCGTCATTAACACCACGTATTGCAAGTACCTTATTCCTGTTAAATGAAATATTGAAATTGCCCCAAAGACCCAGATCATTCACCTTTGTTTTATACCCAACTGCAAACTCAAGTCCGTTGTTTTGTACTTTACCAACATTACCAAAACTGCTGGTGAAACCAGAAATTGCAGGTAGTTGAATAGACAACAACATGTCACTGGTTACCCTGTTATAGTACTCCGCTGTAAAGGTTAACTTATTACCAAATGCAGACAGATCTAAACCAATATCTTTCTGGCTTGATTTCTCCCAGCCAAGTGCTGCGTTTGCAAATGAACCAACTACCTGTCCGCTAACAAGGTTGTTCCCTAACACATAATTGCTGCGGTTTAAAAATGACAGGCTGGCATAATTACCAATATTATTGTTGCCGGTAATGCCCCAGCTTCCCCTCAGTTTCAAATCATTGATCCAGGAAATTCCCGCCATAAAAGCCTCATCAGATATCCGCCAGCCGGCAGATAATGCCGGAAAATTGCCCCATTTATTTTTTACACCAAACCTTGAACTACCTTCCCGGCGGAATGTTCCCGAAAACAAATACCGGCCTTTGTAGGAATAATTTAACCGGCCAAAAAACGCCTCTGTACTCCATCCGTATTCACCCGAGTTTGAAGATCTTATAACAGCAGCGTTCAGGTACGGTACAAGGTCATCAGGGTATTTATTACCTGTACCCTGAAGAAATTTAGTAGTTTCTTTTTGAGCGGTAAACCCGGTCAGTATTTCAAAGCTGTGGTCTGCAATTTTTTTGCTGTAAGTAAGCAGCTGATCTGTGGAAAGATTTACAGTGCTGTTAGAAGCATCACCCTCACTGGCATCTTGCGGAGCAGGTGCAAATATGCCCGACACAGCAGATGGTACAAACTGTTTAGAAGTACCTGTATAAAGCCCTGCATTGTAAACAGATTTAAACTTAAAGTTTTTTAGAAAAGAGAACTCGAGGAATCCGTTTGTTATAACATTGGTATTGGTAAAATGCGCATTAGATTCCTTTAACCGCTGCACCGGGTTACCCCATCCGAAAGACCCGTCATGCCCGCCAATATAACTGTTGTAAGATCCGTCCGGGTTATAGACAGGATCCCGTGGATCCATGAGTAATGTAGAACCAATCAACCCGGCACGACCTTGCTCGTCAGTAATCTGAGTTTGATCCGCATAAGATCCGTTAAAGTTAAGACCAATGTTAAGAAACTTATTTACCTGTCCGCCGATATTGGCACGAACTGAATACAGTTTGTAATTAGTATTAAGTATAGTACCATCCTGGTTTACATAACCCAGAGACACAAGAGAATGAATAGGCGTCTTTGCGCTGGACAGCGTTACATTATAATTTTGGAAGGGTGCATTTTTATGAAGTATCTCATTAAACCAGTTGGTTGATTGTTTAGTTTGTTCAGGAAAGCGATAGTCCAGCGGAACCTCATCAACAGATGGTTCCCGGTTCTCAAAGTACCGGATCTTATCCATGAAAATATCCTTTTTAAACTGGGCAAACCCAACGCCATCCAGCACTTTCGTTTTTCTTAATTCAGGAATTCCCTGTACTCCGTAATTGGCAGCAGCTGATAAACTTACTTCCCCGTTCCTGGCATTTTTAGTGGTGATTAAGATAACGCCATTAGAACCCCTGGCTCCATAAATAGCAGTTGAAACTGCATCCTTCAAAACAGTAATTGTTGCAATATCATTGGGGTTTATATTTTGGCCAATGCTGGTACCAACAGGAAATCCGTCAACAACATACAATGGGGCACTTCCTGCTCCTAAAGAACCAAGCCCCCGGATAGTAACTTCAGATTCCCTGCCCGGTGAACCGGATGTTTGTTTTACTGTTACACCAGTAGCCTGCCCTGTCAGCAACCTTGTTACGTTGGTTGCAGGCACGTCTTTCAGTTTAGATACATCAATGGTAGAAACAGCCCCGGTAAGATCCCGTTTCCGTTGTGAACCATAACCTATTACCACTACCTCACCCAAATCTCCTTTTTGCCGCTCAAGACTAATATCAACCGTGTTGTCACTGCCCGCAACCACCTCCCTTTTTCCAAAACTAACATGTGTAAAAACTACCGTGGCCCCGCTATTGGCATCTATCACATATTTACCATTTGCATCAGTCATTACGCCATTGGGGCTACCTTGTATGTTTACGCTTACACCAGGCACAGGCTGCCCTTTTTCATCTTTTACAACGCCTGTAATAGTCTTTGTTTGAGCAAAGAGTTGTGCAGAACAAAACATGGAAAGGAACAAAATTAATAAGGTAGTTTTTTTGGCAGGCCACCTTGTTTTAAAATGGCATACGAATGAGAGCACCCTCTCTAACGGAGAATTTTTTTTCATACAGAAAGCTTTATGGTTTTTTATTAATCGAGAATCAAAAATACCCTGCTGCAAGTGGATTATAAATACCTAAACTGATATTTCTAATGTAGTTTTTGATAAATCATCGGCATGAAGATTATTGGCTTTACTCACCTGTTTATCTGTGATACACAAATACAAGTTGTGTTGCAGCAATAGCCTGCAGGAATTTAAAAAAATGACAGAATGGTAATAATACAATGATGTATAAAAACAACTACTGCCTTATCATCCCTAACAAAAAAATCTTTGAGTTACATTTACTTATACCAGGTAAAAATGAATTGTAAGCTGATATGCTGCTTAGTATTTTAGGTTACTATTTATTGGTGATATAATTTTCAGACTCTTGTCTGAATAATAAAACTTTTAAAAATGTAATGGCAAAAAGTTTGGTGAGTGAGCGGATCTTTTATCAATGGTAAAAGTATAAATATTACATTTGGTCTAATTTTACAAAGCGATTAATCTTACTTAGCCATTATCAGATTACAGGGCTGCTCTGCCTTTACCTGTTGTTACGTTTGTTTTATATTTAAGCATGATCAACTATTATAAATACCTTCCCACAAGCTCAGAAGATGAAAGCTGGGGAATGCATGTTTTAAACACAGGCTGTAATACAATCAGCAAGCATGTTGCTTATCCGTCACCAGATCATCCTGCACATCACTATTTCAACTGGAATAAGGGCCGCATAATGGATGAATATCAAATTATTTATATCACCAAAGGAGAAGGGGTGTTTGAGTCTATCAGGTGTGAACAGCAATTGATAAAACAGGGAACAGTACTATTTTTATTCCCCCGGCGAGTGGCATCGCTTTAAACCAAATTCACAAACCGGGTGGGATGAATTTTGGGTAGGCTTTAAAGGTGACATTATCGAAAATATAGCGCAACATAATTTTATTTCAAAAGAAAATGCGGTGCTGGAAATTGGATTGCATGAAACCATTATCCAGTTATTCATAAACATTATTGAGAAAACAAAAGCAGAGAGAACCGGGTACCAGCCGCTGGTGTCTGGTATGGTTATGTACCTGCTGGGCGAAATTCATTCTTTAACAAAGCAGCAGCGTTTTGATGAAGAAGATATCACAGAATCAATCATCAATAAAGCAAGAATTATTTTCCGGACTAATATTGACAAGGATATCGCCATGGAAAAAATAGCGGAAGAACTAAATGTTAGCTACGCATGGTTTCGCAAGGCTTTTAAAACCTACACAGGCATAGCACCCAATCAATATTTGTTGCAACTAAAAATTGAGAAAGCAAAAATGCTTTTGCTTGATCATTCAAAAACAATAAAAGAAATAGCATTCGTTTTAAATTTTGAATCTGCCTTTTATTTTTCAAAACTGTTTAAAGAAAAAATAGGAGTATCGCCTGATTTATACAGGAAAAATATTGACAGTTAAAAAAACATCCGCCATTTAAACCTCAAATTCAAATACCATCTTTCATAAATAAAGGCAGCTTATGTGTTTTCTACAATGGGATTTTACTGAAGGCTGATGCCTTGAGTGTAAGCAATTCAATGTTTACATTGGCCGGGTAACAGCCTTTGCCGATTGGCAATTGTCCTGATTAATCGTTTATCAAATATGTTTGTTGCCTTCTCTCATTCCACTGATCGGGAACTTATGTTGAGTTTTTACAACAGTATTACATTAATCTTTTTTTGCTCTTGTTATCTATCTACGAAAAGTAAATTCCATCAATATCAATCCAGGTGCCCCATAGTTATAGACAATCCTCAGGGAGTAACTGTTTTTAAATTAGCGTACAAAGTAAATTTCCGCTGTAATTTTTTAATGGTATACTTCTTGGAATTACAGGCGTATTATTAAATAAAAACAGTTTATGCCAAAAGACAAAAATGCAAATGCAGTTGAATTAATCGGTTCACCGGAAAAATTGATTAACCAAATTATTAAGGGCACAGATAACAGGAACCGGGCCTTGGGTGAAATAACATTACAGGGTCCGCCGCACAAACAAATACAACATACCCTGGTATTAAAAAGGCTCGAAAAACTGGCCTCATTAATCAAAAGCAATACAGGTAGTGCTTTAAAGTTTTCAGCAGGTAAACCGCTGACATTGCACAACCCTGAAGGTGAAACTACTGTGCCTGTTTCAATACCGGAAAAAAGCCTCGGGGCATTAAATAACCCGGGTGAAGTAATTGAAAAATTAACCAAAGGTCCTGTGCATGAATTGCTGTACACAGCTATATTGTTACAGTGCATTGAAGCAATGATTGCAGCTCAGGAAGCGCCTAAAAGCTAAAATCATTTTATATGTATTACTTCTTCCGGCTGCAATCGCAGGTTATTCTTATTCAGTTATAATCTGTATTATCCGGCCTCAATTACAAAAAGCGCAGATACCCCGTTGTTGTATTTCGCCCTTTTAGCGCTTACCTTTTATATTAGCGCTGGAAGGGCATTTTCACTAACACATATCGAATGCCTGGATTAAAGCTTAAAGCCCTTTAAGGTTGTGACCAGTGCTCCCGGCAACTCTCTCCCTGGCGCAGGTCTCCCGACCTGCTGCCTGATGTCGCTAATGCATGCCACAACTTAATCTAACACCACTAAATCCAGCAGCCCTTTTTGATCAGTCATATAATCAGCAGCACTGCTGTATCTCCAATGCAACGGCTCTGATACAAAACCGGCAGTAACAGGATTCTCCCTGGCGCAGGTCTCCCGACCTGCTGCCTGGTGTCGCTAATGCATACCACAACTTAATCTAACACCACTAAATCCAGCAGCCTTTTTAGATCAGTCATATAATCAACAGCACTTCCCCATTTCCAATGCCACGGCTCTGATACAAAACCGGCAGTAACAGGATTCTCCCGACCTGCTGCCTGGTGTCGCTAATGCATACCACAACTTAATCTAACACCACTAAATCCAGCAGCCTTTTTAGATCAGTCATATAATCAACAGCACTTCCCCATTTCCAATGCCACGGCTCTGATACAAAACCGGCTGTAACCGGGTTCCAATGGAGATAGTTTAATCTTTGAGTAAACATCTCTCTGGCGCAGGTCTCCCGGTAGGATAATGGCAGGGTGCCCAAGATACCATGCAGTGTAAATAAGCATGGTTGGCTGAGCGACGACAGGCAGCAGGTCAGGAGGATATCTCCACCGGCTGGAGCATGGGCTGGAAGGTAAATGTGTGGGCACGGCTCCTCGATGGCAACCATGCCTATAAACTCATCACCAACCAGCTTACGCCAACCCGTGGAAATGCAGAAGGCGGCGGCACCTACCCCAGGATAACAATGGGTTGTCCTTTACCATACATTTCATAATAAATTTTTGCATCACCGGCAGTTGCATAATGGCCTGCTTTGGGGTTATTACCATACTGGGGTTCATTTGCAGGTAAAGCAACTGCCTGCATAAAATGCCTAAGCGGTTGTTGTTTTTGGGCCTGGCTGTAAGCATGCAGCAACAAAGAAGTTAAGAGGAAAATAGTTATCGTTTTCATGTGTAATTTGCTGACTGCTTTTTTTATTTACTGTTGTGTAAACCACTCATTCAAATCTTTTATAACTGCCCCGTTTACCTGGTGGCCCATGTTGTATTCGTGGTAGCTTGGTTGTATGCCGAGCCCTTCCAGGTATAATTTTGCGTCTCTTGCATATTGAACCGGCAGTGTGTTATCCTGCATGCCATGGGCAATAAATACTTTTAATTTTTGTACATCATTTTTAACAATTGAAGACCTTATTTCAATTAGTAACCTGCCACTCAGGGATATAATGCCTTTAACAATACCGGGTTTTGTTAACCCAACACTATAACTCATTATTGCTCCCTGGCTAAAGCCGCCAAGATAGATTTCATCAACTTTGTATTGCTGCTTTACCTGCTCAATAAATTGCTTAATGATTGCCCTGCTGGAGGCTTCCTGTGCTGCATCAAAGACTGGTTTACCGGTAGAAAAATCAACATTGTACCATGCATATCTGCCTGCACCTAAAGTATAGGGGCCACAGGGGCAAATAATCAAATAATCAAGAGGTAACTGATTAGCAAGACTGAACAAATCAGCTTCGTTGCTGCCGACACCATGCAGTAAAATAAGGGCTTTGCTTTTTGCAGATTGAATTGTTGGCTGCTTTACAAGGTATTGCAATACAAAGCTGTCAGCAGTTCCTCTATTTGCTTCCTTCGTAATAATATCCGGCATGTTTTTATCCTTCATTAAGTTTAATAGTAAAGTACATCAGCAATGGTGTAAAGTATGCTATATACCTGTTCATTTATCCAATTTTTACGGAGGTCATTGTCAGTGAACCACCAACAGTCTTATCGTTGAAAAAAGAAACTTCATCCCTGCTTCCCTTAACTCCTAAAGTGTACAGCAACGGCAGGTAATGCTCCGGCGTTGGAATAGCCAGCAGAGCCTCTTTACCAAGGCTGCTCTAATTGATCAATGGCTGGTAATCACCATGCTGAATCAGCTCTTTAAACCTTGTATTTATTTTAGCTGCCCAATCGTAGGCATATTCACTTTCGTTTAATTTGTCCCAGGCTACCATTCTAAGATTGTGTACCATGTTGCCACTACCTATTATCAACACGCCTTTCTTTCTTAAATCATACAACTCCTTCGCCAGGTCGTAATGAAATTGAGGATCTTTAGAATAATCAATGCTCAGTTGCAACACAGGAATATTGGCGTCAGAATACATGTGTCTTACAACCGTCCATGTGCCGTGGTCAAGCCCCAATCGTGGTCTAACTCAACCTGTGCAGCATGAATCAAAGCTGCTGTTTCTTTTGCCAGCAAAGGATTACCCGGCGCAGGGTACTGCACCGCAAACAATTCTTTTGGAAAGCCGCCAAAATCATGAATGGTTTTTGGAAAGTCCATTGCGGTGATCTTTGTGCCCCTGGTAAACCAGTGTGCTGAAACCACCAGTACTGCTTTTGGTACCGGAATTTCTTTTGCCATTTGTGTCCACCTGCGGCTGAAAGCTGTGTCTTCAATACCATTCATTGGTGAACCGTGGCCAATAAAAAGCGCCGGCATTAATTGTTCCCCATGGGGTAAACTGCCGGTAAAATTTTTAAATGCTGAAAGCGTTGTCATACCTATTGTCCCTGTTGCTAGTGTTTGTATAAATTGTTTTCTTTTCATGTTGGTGGCTCCTTTGCAAGTTCATTCAATTGTGTCTGCAAGATAAAATCAGTAAAACTTTGTTTGGGATGGTAAAAAATGTTCAATAATCAATTTTCAGTGCTTAATTCCAGTTGTTAAAGGCAGGTGCATTTTACTTGAACATTGTTTGTTGAAAATTGATTATTGAACATTTGTATTTGTCTGCCGTGTTTGCATCCTCACAAGTCATTTTCAGCAGCGGCAATTTAAAATGCTCCCTGCTTATTGTAATCCAATTTGCTTTGCATAGGTTTGATTATCCCAAAACAGGTGTTCTTCTATCATCAGACCATCTTTCCATATACCCACCGTGGCCATTGGAAGTTTAAAAGCCTTACCGGTTGGCTGAATGAATTTGCCATTTCCGATGGGCATTGGTTTAGTAAAGGTACCTTCAAACACGCCTGTTACCAGTGTACGGTTGCCTGAGCCGAATTTAATAGGGTGTTCTTTTATCCTTGTATCAGGTGCATGAACAAACAACTTTTTCATGTCTTCAATATGTGTGGCCAGCCCTTCTGTTACATGACCATCAGGCCAGTACACTTTTATATTTTCAGCGTGACTTTCTTTAAACCTGTCTCATTGCTGGTTGCTGAAAACATCAAAATCCAACGCATTAAAAGTTTTAAGGTAGCTGGAAATGCTATCGTTAGAAGCTATCAGACCGATGGCAATTTTTTTCAGGCTGTCAACATTATCCGTGCCGGCAGCATTGGTACCCGAAGGCTGATTACAACTTTGTGAAAGGCTTATAAAAATGACTGATGCAAAAGCTATTGCGATTGACTTAAAATTTACTGATTTCATACTGTGTTTTTATTTATAATTGAAAAATGATTTAGTGCTGGTATGCTGATAATATTTCTTCAGCCTGTATCAGGGTAACAGGTTTTCCCAATGCACCAAATTCATGCAGGTCACCAAAAACTTCAATGCGGATGGATTGATCAATACTACCGACACGTACAGGCTCAAAACCATTGTCACGAATTAGTTCTTCAATGACTGGATTAATACTACTGTCATCGGTAGCATAAAATTCAACTGCTTTACCGGGTTGCTGAAATGCTGCACTGGCAAGTGAGGCTGCACCCAATGTACCCAGCGCTTTAGCAAGTTTTGCTCCTTCGGGCAACAGATGAGCCAGCATCTGACCGGAGGATTGATCTTTATCAATGATCTTTTTAAAGCCACCGTTTTCAGCTGGTGCAATGGGATTAGAAGGATCAACAATGATCTTCCCTTTTAATTCTGTAGCGTAAGTGATGAATAACTCTTTGATTGCATCAAACCAAACAGCCAGTACAACGATGTCTGCTTCTTTAATGGCCGCTGCAATGGAGGCTGGCTGTGCCAGGCTGCCCAGTTTCTGAGCAAGCTCATTTGCTTTTTCGATTGTTCTGTCGGCAACAATGATAGAGCGGTTTCCTTTTACAAGATTGGTGGCTACTACAGTTCCGATACTTCCAAGACCGATAACTGCTATTGCAGATTGCTGTGTCATAACTATTTCTTTTTTTGATTACCTGATTAATTTGTAATGCAAATGTCACTCATTGCAGAGGGGTGCTCCAATGACCTTGTTTAAGAAATAGTCTTGATGCAGATTAAGCTTTTGGAGATTTAGCAGCTTTACTGCGGGTATTTCGCAGGCGGCTGAGGAACTCCGGTGTTATGCCGAGGTAAGAGGCTATTTGTACTTGTGAAAGGCGGTTAATCAAATGGGGGTATAGATTTAAAAAAGATTGGTACCGTTCTTCAGCAGTGGAACTGATATTTTGCAGCAGTCTCTCCTGTAAGCGAATAAATCCATTCTCAATCAGCACCCTGAATATGCGGTTAAATTTTGGTGCATTTATGTAAAGGAATAAAAGATCGGCGTGACTTATTTGCAATACAACAGTATCCTCCAGTGCATCAATATTTAAGGCCGAGGGGCGCTCATCATGAAAACTTCCCAGGTCATTAATCCAGTTATTTTCAGAAGCAAACTGGAGTACATGCGTATTGCCTTTATTATCAATTTTATAAGACCGGAGACAGCCCCTGACAACAAAGTTAAACTGGGTGCATGTATCGCCTTCCTGTAACACATACTGCTTTTTGCGAAAAAGACGTGAATGAAATTTTGCCCTCACCAGTTCCTTTTCTTCATCGTTTAAAGGAAACGATTTGGCAAAATAATCGACCAATACTTCTGCGCTGGTTTGTGAACTGGATTGTATCATTTAAATTACTGGTAAAAAAAATATACATCAGCTATGCTGTAATGCTTATGCTTTTTGAGATGAAATTTACTGTAAAAATAAATAGTATCACCGGTATATAAAGAATTAATGACTTAGCCTGTAAAGGTTATTGATCAGCAATGCCCTGAAGTTGAAACATCACACCAGGACGCCGGGAAGTTTCCTGTTATCACTCAAGCCAGCACCCACCAGGCATTAAAAGCATTCTAAACTTAGCACTATGCTTTGGAGCAGCAGCTTGTTCTGTTCTCTTCTTAAATATCCCCGGAAATCTTTTTCAGTGTATTTTCCCGGCGAATGATCTTGCTCTTTGCCAGGTATTGCTGATGGGATGGTTAGTACGCAGAGCTATTTTGGCCGATAAAAAATTGCCTGGATAGCTCATGATCAAAGGCTGCTGAATCTGTAAGAGGATTGTAAACACAGATAGAAAAAAGGGCTCCTGCCTTTTGTTCCAGCGGCACAATATGTTGGTATAAAGAAGATGCCTCACCATTGCCAGTGGCATTGAGTCGTTTTTGTTTTCAGGTGGCTTTTTATGCGGTGTTCAAATAATTTGAAGAAAAATTTACATCTATATTTGATTGGTGCCGCTTGCTGTGGTAAATATTATTTAAAAAACACTCTCCAAAAGCACCCAAATTATGCACTTACGAATTACCCCGTTATTACGCTGCATCATCATACCGGTTATTCTACTCTTGTCAGCGTTGCCTTCCGGGGCACAGCGCACTATCACCGCCGATTCATTATCTAAAAACACTTTTGGGTGGAACCAGGAAGAAAAGGAATTTGGCTTTGCACATTTTGACCAGATCTTTACTACACACGATGTAGCTAAAGGCAAAAAGGTACATAAACTTCCGCAAGGCAAAACCATTGCAGCATACAGTAAAGGCGGACAAAAAGAAAAAGAACTGGCTGCATTTATTACAGCGCAAAAAGTGGCAGGCATGCTTATTTTACAAGATGGAAAGATAAGGCTGGAACAGTATGCACTCGGGTTTAGTGAAGCAGAGAGGTGGACATCCCAGTCTGTTGCAAAATCAATAACAAGTACACTCCTTGGTGCCGCTATTAAAGACGGATATATAAAAAGCATTGATGACTACTTAACCAAATACCTTCCTGATCTTAAAGGCAGTGCGTACGACAGCGTTACCATCCGCCACCTGTTAACGATGACGACTGGTGTAAAATGGAACGAAGTATATACTGATCCCACTGCTGATATTGTACGGTTTTACACACAACCTGTTGACTCCGGCATTAACGAAACAGTAAGTTATATGAGGCATTTGCCGGCAGAGGCAGCACCGGGCAAAAAATGGGTTTATAAGACAGGTGAAACGCATTTGCTGGGTGTGCTGGTAAGTGCTGCCACCGGAAAAACGTTGTCAGATTATCTTTCTCAAAAAATTTGGGCGCCCTATGGTATGGAAAGTAAAGCCACCTGGAATATTGGCAGAACAAACCAGGAATTTGCAGGTTGCTGCCTTCAAATGAAACTCCGGGATTTTGGACGTTTCGGGCAATTCATGCTCGACAGTGCACGTATTAATGGTAAATCCGTTGTTCCTGATAATTGGTTGCAGTTAGCAACGCATACCCAGGTTAAATTGTGGCCCGGCTGGGGTTATGGCTTTCAATGGTGGACCTTAAGTGATGGAACTTTTCGTGCATTGGGCATTCACGGACAAATGATCCATATAGACCCGGCCAGGCACCTTGTTGTTGTTCTTAACAGTGCCTGGCCTGAGGCAGAGAGTTATCAACGACAAACTGCAGTCGATAATTTTCTGAGATCTCTTAATAACGAAATTGACAAAGAAAACGACGCCCTTAAAAGTAATGCTGGTTTATAGAGTGGTCCCTTTTTTTTTCAGGTGTTTGATTGCGATTGTTTTGCAACCGTGTTTTATCAATTGCCACTGGCTTTAGCCAGTGGATAAACAGGACAATAAACAAGGGGATGGCTTTAGCCAAATGTTGATTGACCAATGCAAACTGTTGGATTGACTGAAGCTGGTAACTAGTGTTATTAGATTAATGATCTGGCTTAAGTTAAAAACGGCGGTGAGTTAAAAGAGTATAGCTCACAAAATTTGTATAACCTGATAAAAGACAATGATGCAGCTCTGTCAGAATTCAGTTTGACATTCAAAGGGATTAATAACAACATTCCCTCAGATTTTCTGTATAAAAGGTTATTGCATGTATTAGAAGCCTGCAAGTAGTAACTAATAAATAAAACAGTAGTGAACCAGTCTCTTCATCAGTAAGAAGCTATCCTGTTTATCTTCTTTATTAAACCAATTAATCCTGTCAGCAGATTTTTGAGTATTAATCATTTCTTCTGAATTAACTGGTTTACCATTATTTTCAGGTCGTCTATTTCTTTTGCCCACGCTTTGTGAACGGGCGTTAAAGGCAATAGCACATAGCAATAGCAGGCTGGTGACTTTTTTCATTGTTTTAGTTTTGTTGTTTGAAGAAGAGAAGGGAGGATGGCTTATTTCCCAGGGGTGAGAGATGGTAGTGCAATATAATACTTTACAGGATTTTCTTTAATGTGTTGGAGTATTTTACTTAAAAAAAACACCAGTGAAATCCCGGCATTAAGGATAGTCATTAACAGCAGGCTGAAACGCTGTTGAATATTTGGAAGCAAAAACAGCAGAGCCGCCTGCAGCGTAATGCCGGTGGGTGAGGTGTTAGTATCGCCGCCAGGGTCCTTACTGAGCAGGTCTTTATAAGATGTCCATTGCCGGTAATAATCCTCCTCATTTTTTAATCCCCTGTGCCACCCAATGCATTGCTGCAGCATCGCTGGCCGTATTGTTGATCTCATTTTCCGTAAGGTCAGCGATGTTTTTGCAGGTGGGAAGTTTGCAGCGGAAATTACTTAATTGCAAGGCGCAGGCAGGATGGAAGATTAGCAACAGCGGCCAATACACTTTTTTATTCGCCCCCGGTATTAACAGCGGTAGCAGGTGAAATTGCAGCCGCCGCCTGCACAAAACCGGCGGTGGCTGGCAAACTTTCAGCAGGGGCTGCAATAAGTGGAGCTGCCGCTGAAATACTTTCAGCCGTGGCTGCGGTAAATTCAGCCATGGCCGGACTATTTGCAGCGGTGGCTGGGATAAGTCCAGCCAGGCCAGTCATTGATCAGCCACCGCTGAGAAAAGAATAGCCATGCCACGGGTAAATGCAGCCATGGCCCGGGATACCCGATCACTGCACAGCTTGTTGTAGCATGGGCTGGTTGTTTCTCATCGTTTGCTGGAAATATTTTAGCGATGGCTGGAATTGTTTCAGCGGTTGCTGAAATTACCGGAGCGGTGGCTAAAATTGCAACAGCGGTTGCTGAAATTATTGCAGCCATGACTGGAATAACGCTGGCATTGTATTGAAATTCTACTGTTTTCTCTTTTGCACCATTATTATATTCTATCCCCTTTACCAGGACTGATTTAATATCACAACCTGAGCCGGTTTTACATTTGGTGCAGACCGGAAGCCACTGCCTGTCGCCGGATTGTAAACACCAATACAAAAAAGGACTCTTGCCTTTTTGTGCCAGCGGCACAATTGGTGGGTAAAAAAAATACCCCAGCATTAAAAGTGGCGTTCCGTAGGAACGCTGTGTGTTATTTGTCGTTTGGTTGTTTTTTTGGGAGCCGTACTTTATCAATATCTACTGGCTTTAGCCAGTGGATAAATAGAACTTTGTACACGCTTGGTTTAGCAAACTAATGATTAGTAATATACAAACTGCAAATCAATGGGTAATATACCTGCACAGGTTTGGCTTTGTTGGTTGCTGTTTTAGTCTTGGAATTAGTTATTTCCATCATTGCAACATAACTATGGCCCAAACGAGATAGTATATCAATAACCCGGGTAAATTTTTAACATGAATTAACAGTCACCGTATTACCAATAGTTTAAATCAAAGATGTCTTTTTGTTATTCAATTATTTTTGTATAGTTTACCTCCGATTTTAATATCTTCTGACCAGCCTGCTCCGATTTTCAAATTTGCCATATTTTCCATCAGTTAAGCAACTAGTATTAAGGGCTGTGCCAATTACTCAGGAAATGTTTCCTTGAATGTGGTTCAATTATTTTTTGGTGATACTTGCGATCCTAAAAAAATCATTACTATTTTGAATAGCTGATTGAATGATAAAATAAAAGCAAGTTTTAAAATAAAATGACTAGCAAACTTGCTGACAGAACATTTTCTTTAGTAACCAATCACCTTAAATAAGCAAAATTGCACCACATGAAAAAAACCTTAACTCTTATTGCGTTAGTATTGTCTGCCCATACAATTTTCGCCCAGCAAAAAAATGCCTTCATTGATTCCGTTAAAGACAGCAGAGAATTTAATGGATACAACATTCAGTTAAAAGCCGCCCCTGGCAACAGTTTTTTATTCAACCTGCTAAAAGGAGCAAAACCGGTATTTAATCCCCCCATTAATCCTTTAACACGGTCTCCTCTTGGATTTGCCCGTAAAGAAGATGCATACAGGCTGGCCATGTGGATGGTGGCTCAATATGGCAAAAGCGGGCAGTTTCCCATGTTGCTGCCACCAGAACTTGCAAAGCAGCTAAACCTTCAAACCAACATTTCTCAAAACTAGCCCATTAATTAAACCATGAAAAAGATACTACTATTTATTGCAGTGCTGTTGTGCTGCCTGCCGTCCATGCTTGTTGCACAAACATTTTACGGGCTTACAGCTGGAGGAGGGATAAATGGCGGTGGCGCCGTTATAAAATATGAAACTGCTACAAACAGCCTTTCTTCCGAATTTAGTTTCTCTAATGATCCAAAATATCCGTCCGCTTATGGTAAAATGCTTAAGGCAAGCAATGGTAAGCTTTATGGTATGACAACTGAAGGCGGGATTGGTTACGGAACAATTTTTTCTTTTGATCCGGCCAATAACACCCAAGTGCAGTTAGCTGATTTTAACCTGGTTAATGGCGCTGCACCAAATGGTAATTTGATTGAAACAAGTGATGGCAGGCTATTTGGAATGGCTTCCCGTGGCGGAGCAAATAACAAGGGCGTAATTTTCTCTTTTGATATTACTACTAATACTATTGTAAAGAGTTTCGATTTTTCGGGAACAAACGGTGCTTATCCGGTAGCGGCACTACTACAAGCCACTGATGGAAAACTTTATGGAATGACTCAAAGCGGGGGTACTAATGTAAATCAACTTGGAACTCTTTTTTCCTACGATCCAGTAAAAAAAGAGTTGATAAACTTATTTGATTTTGATGGCGACAATGGCTCAGTCCCGTTTGGCAGCCTTATTCAAGCTACTAATGGCCAAATTTATGGAATGACTTTTACTGGGGGTAGCGGTGGCGCAGGCACAATTTTTTCTTATGATCCTGCAAATAAAATTGTCCACAAACTTTATGATTTCCAAAACTCAGCTGCTGGTTTTCCAATGGGAAGCCTTGTTCAGGCCTCAAACGGTAAACTTTATGGATTAACAAGCAGCAGCGGCAGCGACAATAATTTTTCGGGAACTATTTTTTCTTTTGATCCTGCACTTAATATCGTAACTCAGTTATTTGGTTTTGACGGTGCAAACGGTTCGAACCCATTTGGAGATTTTTTATTGGCTTCTGATGGAAATCTTTATTCTACAACAAATAGTGGCGGCACTAACGGACTTGGAACAATCTTTTCATTTAATATCAATACAAATGTCACCACAAAACTGGTGGATTTTGATAGTAATGATGGGGCAAATCACTTTGGATCGCTGGTTCAGTCAGGTAAGGGGAGTCTCTACGGATTAACAATCTATGGTGGCTCAACTGCTTCAGGTACAATTTTTTCTTTCGACCCTGTAAGCCATCAGAAAGCAATTCTTTATAGTTTTAATACAACCAATCTTAACAGCACTGCTCCAACCGGCAGCCTGGTAAGTTCAGCAAATGGAAAATTATTTGGAGCAAGTTATAACGGCGGAACCAACAATAAAGGTACAATTTTCTCTTTTGACCCGGCAACGAAAACACAAACTAAAGTGACAGACTTTACAGGAGTGAATGGCGCTTATCCATCTTCCGGAGGAACACTTGTAGGAGCGGCTAATAACAAACTTTATGGAACTACGAATAGTGGAGGGGCAGGAAACTTTGGAACTCTTTTTTCTTTTGATCCTTCAACTAATGTGCAGACCAAACTTTATGAATTCGATAACAATGGTGGTCAGTACCCATCTGGGAGTCTTTTGAAGGCGAAAGATGGCAAACTTTACGGAGTTACCCAGCTCGGTGGTGTTGACGGTATTGGAACACTTTATTCGTTTGATCCAACAAGTAATGCAAAAACATTGCTTTTTTCTTTCAATTATAGCAGTGGGTATGTCCCGTATTCCGAGCCAATACAGGCAACAGACGGATTACTATACGGTACTACTCCATATGGCAGCGGTAATGTTGGTAACGGCACTATATATTCTTTTGATATTTTGTCTAACACTTTTGCTACACGTTATGTATTTAACGATGTTAATATTGGTAATTATCCTTATGCTCCACTTTTCCAAGCAAGCAATGGCAAAATGTATGGCATGACTCTGTTGGGGGGTAGTGCGAATATTGGAACTCTTTTTTCCTTTGATCCAGTCACTAATACCTGTGTTAAAATCGTTGACTTTATCGGTAGTAACGGATCATATCCCGGTGGTTCGTTGGTTGAAGGGCAAAACGGCAACCTGCTTGGTATGACTAGTGGAGGTGGCTCTCTCGATTTAGGGATATTGTATTCCTACAATATCAACAGCAATATTTTTACTAAATTAAAAGATTTTGATGGAGCAAACGGAGCATCACCATCCTGGGGAGCAGCTTTGTTGCCTGTTGTTACTGGCATCCCACCTGTTGTAACCATCACCTCACCGTCATCTCCGGCCATTGCGGAAGCTGGCAGTAACCTAACAATAAAAGCAAAAGCTACCGATGCCGATGGTACGATTTTAAAAACAGAATTGTTTATTAATGGCACTTATTCTCAAACAGATAGTACCGCTCCGTATGTATTTAAAATTAATGGCATTGAACCAGATATTTATAAAATAACAGTGAAAGCTACTGACAATACTGGCCAGACTGCCGTTTCAGATACAACGATAATAAAAGTTGCAGAATGTAAAGGAAGTGGCACTATTACAGCGTATGGATATACCAATATTAAAGGTGCCCAGTTATTGTCTCTTATCTTAAATCCGGCTTATCCAAACAGGCCATCTATTGTTACTGCATTAACCAGTTTTGAATATGCAAATGTGGGAGATAATTACGGAGGACGTTTGCGGGGATATATTTGTGCGCCGGTAACGGGGAAATATGTCTTTAATATTGCTGCCGACGACCAGGCTGGTCTTTTCCTGAGTACCGATAAGGATCCCGGAAACAAGGTTTTAATTGCTTTTACAGCCAGTGCCACTAAATTCAGGGAATGGAATAAATACTCAACACAGAAATCCAAACCTGTGCGGTTAATAAAGGGAGCCACGTATTATATTGAAACACTGCACAAAGAGGCTGCAGGTACTGATCACCTATCAGTTGCCTGGACGATTCCGGGAGGTATTTTTGAGGGCCCCATTCCGGGGAGCAGACTTTCTCCATGGCTTAAGACAGCCGGGGCTTCGGCAAGAGCTTCGTTTTCACTAATAGAAACCGGGCAAAAGCTGGATGGCCTAAAAGTAACTGTAATGCCGAACCCCTCCAGCAGTTTCTTTAACCTTAGCATTACCAGTTCAATCAGCAAACCAGTTACTTTAAAAATATCAGATGCTGCCGGGAGAATAGTTGAAAGCAAATCTAACCTTAGTCCGAACGGTAGTACACAGGTTGGTTATGGATTAGCAGCCGGTATCTATTTTGTGGAGGTGATTCAGAACGGTGAGAGACAGCAACTAAAATTAGTAAAACAGTGATAATAGTTATGCACTAGTAAATTATAGTAAAAGTATTTGAAACTGCCGCCCATTTAGTGGCGGCAGTTTTCTTAACCTTAAAAAAGAGGTCTACCAGAATGGAACATCCAGACCATAGAAAGAAAGAATCCCAACAATTGGCATAAGCGTTCCGTAGGAATGCTGGTTATTTGTTGCTCCAGATTTTTTAGGAGGTGTTTGGCCGGTTTTTTTTGGAAGCCGTGCTTTATCAATTACCACTGGCCTTAGCCAGTGGATAAATAGAACAATTTACAACGACAGCTTTTGCCAAATGCTGATTGATCCAGGACTACTTTACCAAATTCTTAAAAGCTGATCCAAAGATTAAATAGCTCGTATTTCCACCAATTGTGCCCTCGTTTTCTCCCCACAGAAATGGCCAGTCGTCATAGTTTTCAAAGTGGTCAGGTTGCCTGAATAATAGGCCCGGTGCCAGATTGCCCGGTATAAAAGAAAAGTCAGCCCTGTTGTTGCCGTAGAATACAGCTTTAGGCCGTGTGGCACCCACCGTGGCAACCAGCGAATAATTATGGTAAGGATGGCAGCCATACAAATAATTAGCGGCTTTATAAGCCTGGCTTGCATTGATGATGGCCGGGAAATATTTACTGGCAAAACAAATGCTGGTACCAAAGCTTACAACATCTCCGCTGCCTGCCCAGTTACGCAGACCAATGGGTACACCATATGGATTGTCCTTTTCAAGACTGCTGATATAGGCTTTGAACTTAACTATGTACGGCTGGAGTTTTTCTTTGTAAGCGGCATCCATATGTGGTACGGCATCAAGTGCAGTCAGCAGTACGAAATTCAGGTTACGATCCAGTGCAGGCCATAAAAGCTCCTGGAATTTATCCCGGTATTGCTGCTCGCCGGTGGCAATAAACAATTGCAGATTGGTTGACACATTTGCCATTGCTCCCCAGGCCCGCCGGAAGCTATCCTGTGGCTGAGGTTGTGTGGCTAGCAATTCCGTTGATTCTTTCAGCAATCTTTTTGACTGTTCTAATGCCCTTGCCGACAGGTCATCATTATAACCCTTCAGTGCCCGGCTGGCTGCGGCAAACATGGTTGCTGCTGACAGGTCAAGCCCGGGGTTGCGACTTGTAAATGCCCACATGTCATCCTTCACTCCGCTGGAGCGGCCATCAACAGCTACTTCGTAAGGTCCGAGATTGGGGTTGTAGGGGAGGCCATCTGTTATAGATGCTGCATCACCAAGGTGATGATAATTATCTAAAACAGAATTGGAGAGTGTTTGCGTCATGTGGCCTACAATCTCAGCCTGGGCTACCAGGTTCAATGTTCCATGCTCAATAAACTGCAATACGTCCGGCGTTCCATCAGGGCGATGCAGGTCAACGTAGCGTTGCTTCTGGTCAACAAAAGTTTGATCTCTTTGCGGCTTAAAATACTCCCAGGTGCGTACAAAGTTTTGTACCACGCTGATGTTTGCACCGGTCTCAATATCAAAATCTCCTGCATCAAAAAAGCCGCCGACGTTTAGCCCCGGAATCAGTTCTCCTGCTTTGTATTTAGTATCTGTCGTTGGTCCCTGGGCATGCATGTCGAAGTGATCAGTGTTTGGCGGTGCCTGGCGATACCCCTCTTTAAACGGCTCCCCGTGCCACACCCTGTAAGCTTCATTTACAAACATGTGATCCATGTGTATTTGGATCCAGATGTCACTGGTGGCATCAGTGATTTTATCGTAAACGTTGTTCTGTATTAAGAAGTTATTTGTTTTTAAATTACCATACTGAATGTAATAGATGCCGGGTGTTTTAACAGAAGAAAAATCAAATTTTACATAGTTGTATTTATAGTAGTTTCCCCAGGCTGCAATGTTGCCGGTAAACACTTTGGCAGCCTTACCATCCTCGCCAATTTTGTACAATGATGAACTGGCAAGTGGTTTGTCTTTTTTGTCAAGTTCAATAACAGCCACCTTTGGTTGAGAAGGAGTGTAGCCCACCTGGGAGAAACCAATATTCGGTTCCCTTACCCAGCCTTCAATTGCATTCGGTTCAATTGTCCAGGTTAATACCTTGCCTGTTTTTCCTGCAGGCAATAAACTGCGAACGACAAACCAGCCATTTTGTGCAAGCATGCGGCCATCAAAAAGCATCAGGTCAGCATCCATTGATGTGATCTTTATGAGCCTTGATGGATCATCAGGTGCAAGCAGCATTGTATGCCCGGTTTCCAGTGGAAGCGGATCTATGTATTTGCCGGTACCCCTGTCATCGGAAGTTTTATAGCCCTTAAATTGTTTAGGTTTTTCGCTGTTGGGCTTTGTGATGGTGTTACCCACCACATAGCGTGGAAAACGGTTGTAACGGCCATCCATCAGATAGGTCTTTTGCCAGTATTGCGAAGGAAGAAATTCCAGGTTAAATCCTGCATTTCCTTCTAATGCGGTGGGTACAGGTTTGTCAAGATAAACAGCTATTTCAACTCCTTTGCCTTTTGCAGTTACAACTACCCGGCAATCGAAATTGTATTCTTTATAATTTAACGAAGCCTCAATGGTTTTGGCTACAGGGTCAACCTTTCTGTTTGATATTACCGGAACAAGGTCCCACTGCTCTGGCGTGTTGGACAGTCTCACAGCGCCACCCTCGGCTGTTCTCACACCATGGTGAATAAGCTCTATGCCAGCGTTCTTCTCATCGTTAAATCCCCCGGTAAAAAGGTTATTGTAAACCAGCACATTTACACCCTGTGTTTCAAAATACTCCAGCTTATTGAGTTTTAAATTCTGGCCTGAAGCATAGTTGAGTAAGGCCAGCAGTTGCATTGCAACTAACAAAATTTGTCTCGATGTCATTTTGATTTTCATATAATGATAGCTTTATGTTCAGCAACAATTAAGAGATGAAGGTAACCAAACAGCGATAAATACTATTATCAAAAAAGTATGCGATTTTGACATTTAAAGAGAGAGTTCACATGGGCTGTACCAACAAACAGCATGTTGTAAATTTTTATTCTTTCCCAAATCAGTTAATGCTGTAAGCAGATTTTTGGGGTACTAAAAATAGCTGCCTGGCTGAGAATTGCGCTTGCCGGGTATCAATTCTAATTTCCAATTCATAGCAACCTCATAACAAAATCTTATTGCTGCCTGCAATGAGCTCGTCTTTGTAATACTATTCCTGGTAATTAAACCCTGGAGTTATACCTTGCCAGCCATACTTTAAACGTTCAAAATATTGCATCCTTTTCTGCATTACTGTGGCGGATAAAAATTGTTTTGGATAGCTCATGATCAAAAGCTGCTGAATCTGTTGCAGGATTATAAACGTGGCTGGACAAAGGACTCCTGCATTTTTGTGCCAGCGGCACAATAAGTGGGTAGAAAGAAAAGGCCCACCAATTTAGGAGGCGTTACGTAGGAGCGCTATGTGGTTTTTGCCATTAGTTCGTTTTAAGTTACCCCTTGTTACTAAATTATTGATTTGTGCAAGTGATTCAGGTGATAATAATTTGTACCAGCCCTGCCTGGTATAAATGGGAAACACTATTATGCTGGCCCATAGAACTCTATTCGCTCAATTTAGTGTTGCGGTAATAGAGGAAAATTCCAGCGATGGCAATTGCCATAACAAATAGAAATGCCGCCAGGCCAATATTCTCAACCTTAGCTTCATGTCCCTTTTCAACTACCGCTTCCCAAATGCCTGCCTTGTTCTTAAATCCAAATGACCATTGCCCAAAATTCCATGCGCTGTGAAGTCCCAAAGAGAGTGCAAGGCCTTTTGTTTTTAATGCAGATACACCAAATAAAATAGCCCCGGCTCCTGAACCTGCTATTGCCATTTTCCAGGTCATGCCGCCTGCAACATGCTCGATGATGAAGATGATTGCAATGATGGATAATGCCAAAACTGGACCTAATGAGAAGTTCAGCCTTCGTAAAGACCAGGAGCGGAAAGCCAGTTCTTCCCTGCAGGCAATAAGAAAATACAGCGTGAAAGGCAGCAGGATATCAATAACCGAAATGCCGGGTACAAGTTTCAGTTGAAAATGCCCGCAGGCAAGTACTATTAGTGCCTGCGAAGCGGCCATGCAGAAGCCAATAATATAGCCACAAATAAAACGGGAGATACTAAACCTGCCGGGAACAACACCCACATCAGCCAACTTAAGTTTCTCCCACCTTAAAAATAAAAGTACCAGTAAAAATGTAAGAATGGTTGCACCCAGGATAGATGAGTGGTCTTTAAACTTAACCGGGAGATTTTGAACAAAGGCGGAGCTAAAGATTAAAATAATTACGCAGCATACGCTAAAAAGCAATACACGTACAACCGGGTAAAACCAACCAGAAGTTGTTGCCAGCTTATTTGATGATGTCATACTTTATTAATTTTTAATGCCGTACTGCTAAGCACTGACCTGCTGTTGTTAATTCATAAATACCACTATCAACTGCTAAGTTGAAATAGGATTTCGGTGATGCCATTCGTAAACAAGGGTACATTTTTTAGACTGATCTGTTTGGAAAATTAATCCGGGCGGTATGTTGGTTTAATGTGCGGTAAAACTGGATTACAAACGAACGGATACCCAATCATCACTGTTAAACCAACTCTTCACTTTGCTGTGGCAGGTAAACAATTGTACGAAGAGTTAATGATCAAAAGCCGCTGAACCTGTTGCCGGATTGTAAACACAGACACATGAAAGGACCACTGCATTCTGTGCCAGCGGCACAATAAGTGGGTAGAAAGAAAAAGCCCCACTACAGGAAACGTTCCGTAGCCACGGAGGCAGGATTTGTAATTTACCAACAACTTATTTGATCATTTTATGCAACAATTTGCTGGTAAATAAATGATAGATTTGCTTAAAGCAAGTATGTAAGCAATGCATCAAAACAAAGGTTGTAATGCATCTGAACATACGGTCTGCTTAAAATTAATGTCACTGATATCCCAATCGTAATTATAAAACTCAATTGCACTAATGAAAAGAAGAACATTAATTAAAGGAATGGCTGCCGGTCTGCCTTCATTGTGGTTATCACAGGCATTGGGTAATGATTTAAGTAAACACGGTGATAATGAACGAATAACAGATGGCCCTTTTAAACCAACCTGGGAATCGTTGCAAAATTATAAGACACCCGATTGGTACCGCAATGCAAAATTTGGAATGTGGGCGCACTAGGGACCGCAGTGCCAGGCTGAATCAGGCGACTGGTATGCAAGAGGCATGTACCAGGAAGGATCATGGCAGTATAAAATTCATCTTGAAAAATATGGTCATCCATCAAAGTTTGGATTTAAAGATGTGATCAATGAATGGAAAGCAGCAAAATGGGATCCGGAAGAATTGGTAAGCTTGTATAAAAATGCAGGAGCACAATATTTTATGGCACTGGCCAACCATCACGATAACCTTGATTTGTACAACAGCAAGTATCAGCCACACTGGAATGCAATGAAGATTGGCCCAAAGAAAGACTTGATTGGAGGTTGGGCGAAGGCAGCAAAAAATAATGGTCTTCCATTTGGTGTAAGTGTGCATGCTTCACACGCATGGCGCTGGTACGAAGTGGCTCAACGTTCAGATAAAAGCGGCCCCTTTGCCGGCATCTCTTATGATGGAAAACTCACTAAAGCTGATGGCAAAGGAAAGTGGTGGGAAGGATTGGATCCGCAGGAACTCTATGCACAGAATCATCCATTGAGTGAAAATAGTTTGGATGACAATTCCATCCACAAACAGTGGGGCTGGGGAAATGGTGTATATCCACCTTCCAAAGTATACGTTGAAAACTTTTATAACCGAACCATAGATCTTATTAATAAATACAATCCCGATGTAGTTTATTTCGATGACTCCCAATTACCGTTTTGGCCTGTTAACGATGCAGGGCTGCGTATTGCTGCCCACATGTACAACAAGAGCATCCGGGATCATGGAGAGCTCCGGGCAGTGATGAATGGAAAAATATTGGATGAGCAACAACGCAGGGCAATGGTATGGGATATTGAGAGAGGCCAGGCCAACGAAATTCAGCCATTACCCTGGCAAACGGATACCTGCATTGGTGACTGGCATTATAACAGAGATGTGTACAATAAAGACCGGTATAAAACGGCAAAGACTGTTATCCATACATTGATTGATGTGGTGAGCAAGAACGGCAACCTGATGCTGAATATACCTGTTCGTGGTGATGGAACCATTGATGAAAAAGAAAGAACAATAGTAGCAGGAATCGGTGTGTGGATGAAGGCAAACAGTGAAAGCATTTATGGTACCAGGCCATGGAAAATATTTGGTGAAGGTCCGGCGCAACAGGCAGTTGCAGCCCTGAATGCACAGGGGTTTAATGAAGGAAAAGGAAAACCCTTTACTCATGAAGATATTCGTTTTGCAGCAAAAGGAAAGGTGTTGTACGCCACTGCATTGGGATGGCCCGATAATGGTAAACTGGTTATAAAAAGCCTGGCGAAAAACAGTGGACATTTGCAGGCAGCAATTCAAAAAGTAGAGTGGCTGCCGACCATGCAGTCGTTGACTTTTGAAAGAAATGAAAACGGACTGGTTGTTGATTTACCTGCAAAGACTACTGATGAATTAAATTATGCTAACGTACTGAAGATTTATTCCTAAAGCGGATGTAATGTGTCTTTATACGTTTAGATAATCGAACCAGGACTTTTACCCGCCTGGTAAGTGGAACCATATACGGGAACAGCTTTAGCCCAAAATTGACTGACCACAGCAACCAACCTATCCCAGGACCGGACAAACTACAGCATACCAAATAAAGTTAGCCTGGCAGTGGCTTTGCACAAGCAGGCAATGGCAAAAGCCCGCTATTTTAATGACGGGCTTTTGCATATTTGAATCCGGATATAAGTCGACGCAACCTGTGAGGCTGCTACAAATTAAATTGTGTGTGGCGACCTTGGCATTACAAATTGCGATACCATTTCGCCAACAGCTTCTTTACCGCCCGAACCCACGCTGGTAAACTGAATCCAAACCCTTTTACCCTCCTCCAGGTTCTCCAGTACCGCTTTTGTAAGTGATGTACACTTTGATTTCCAGTTGCTGTTACTGGTTATGGGATCGTAGGTATAACTGTACATTACGGCCAGTGTGCTTTTTGGTTTGTTATACCTTATTGCCAGTGTGCCGGGGTTGATACCCTGGTCAATTTTAATATTGGTAACAGCAGCAACTGTTTTTTGCTCTGGCTTTTTAACCAGCGGCAGGTTGCTGTTCGCTAATACGGTATCATCACCGTTGGCAATCATGTTTACAAAAAGGGCCCAGCTTCGCAGCTTTGCCTGCACCTCTTTTTTAACGGCTTTTTTTGTGGCGATAGCTCTGCGGTCTCCGGTGGCACTTTCCGCCAAAGCCTTACTGTAATTGTTTACTGTTTGCAATACATCTGCAGCAGATGGATTAATACCGTTAAATATTGGGTTACCTGTAATTCCATCTAATGCCGCCATACAGATCTGCAATAAAACTGCGTCTGCAAAGTCGCCGTAATAAATCAATACCTTTTCATTTTTTATGTATTTAGCTGGAGCTTGCAAAGGGGCGGGAGTATAAGTAACGTTGTAAGTTTATTTTTAGTATATCAATTGTAAAACTTTGATAACACCATACTCTGCACTCACTACCGGGAGTAAAATTGATCACTTGCGGATACTGTAATGGTAGCAGTATAGCCTTACAACGATGACTTCCGGCCTGTAACAGATCACTTGTTACCGATCTGCGCTAACAGTGTAGCCTTACAACAAGTGATAATCAGCATATAAGTGATCACGTTTAGTGCAACAGTGATAACAGTAAAGCCTCCCACCAATAATACATAGCCTGTCAGGTGATCACTTTTTACTCATTTGTGATAACTGCACTTACTTGCCCTGATAGCTTTTAGCGTAAAAGCGATCACTGTTGGCACAATGATGACGGTGGTAAGACCTTACAGCTATAACTTTAGGCGTAAAAGTGATCACTTTTGGTATAACTACAATCATAGTAAGGCCTTACAGCAATAGCCTTTTGAGTAAAAGTGATCACTTTTTTAAAAATCGGGATATTAGCCAGGCCTTACTTTTACAACTTTGGATATAAACACGATGACCTTGGTGCAACCCGTAAAGCATAAAGCCATGTGTATAAACCGGCTTAACCCATCAGAACTGCCGGGCATAGAGATGAAGATTTTATATTTTCCGAAGCAAATTTTGTACGGAGAGATGCAGGTTTTGTACATGCGGAAATGTAATAGCTGCTGTTTAAGAAGAGAAGAAATGCTTAAGGGAAGTAAAGAAAACGAATGAATTTATGTTGTCGTGAAGGGAGGCAAGCAAAGCAATAGTGGTAATGCTACAAAGTGTCTATTCGAGTTGGTCAAACAAAATTGAAAACTGTTCCAATTAATAGGGGGTTGATCCAGTTTAGTGTTTTAATATTTTGTTTTGCGGAATTGTTTTATCAATTGCCACTGGCATCGGCTGGTGGGTCAATGGAAAAATATTGAATGACGGCTTTAGCCAAATTTTGCTTTTTCATATTCAATTGTTGATTTGGCTGAAGCCGTCATGCCAGTAATAGTTATTTGATCCTCTGTTAAAGCCGGAGGCAATTGAATTTTTTATTTGTAATAACTAAGGTAACGGCTAACACATGGGTCTTTCATTTTAAACTATTGTAAGCTAAAATTATGTAATTGTTATACCCCTTTTGGGGTATTGCATATTTAATAATCTTAAGGTACATTACACAATAATAAACGATGCTTGCAAGTTCAACTCTAAATTATTTTGTATCTATTACCTCCAATAATAGATACAAACATGCAACTTACCACATCAAATACCAGGTGATCAGATTCAATTAAGCGGATAGTACTTTTAAACGTAAATCTTGCCCATCATAATGATTAAGCTTTTTATTAGCCTGACACTTGTAATATGCAATTTTAATGCATGTTGCCAAAAAAAATCAAGCTTTGAACTGTGCCCTTTTTATCGTTTTGACTGGTACCCGGAATTTGCGTACAATTACCAGGGAAGGGCTAGCACAGACAATTTAAAAATGAGTGGGCAATGCTTTGGCATAGATGCAAACTACAGATTACCGATAAGCAAGAACTATGGTTTAATTACGGGAATAGGCTATAACAGGCTTTCATTTAGTAACATGACAAACACAAACTCTCAATTTGGAAAATCAAATGCAAGACCTCTTAAAGTGCCAAGCCTTAATAATCTCGGATACTATACTGATAGATATAGTTACAATAATATTTCTATTGCCTTTGGTCTAAATAGGTCGCACAAAATAAACCACTCACTTAGCTTGAACACAGGAATTACATTTAAAAACTGGTTTACTCTTTCGCAGAACTATCATCTTACATATCAGGACGTACAAGTATTTAAAAATAAAAAAATTACTACTATTGCTCAATCTGCTGAATTTAATATTTCAATGCTGAAACAATACAATAAATTTCGAATCGGTCCCCGATTGATATTACCAGTATTCACTAATCTTAAAAAGGATGACATATTTAGGGAAACTAATGGAGGTTTCACAAGTAAATGGTTTAGTGGTTTAGGTTTAAGTGGGTGTATTATTTTTTAAAATTTATTTTATGAATAGAATATCTAAACTAAGAATTGTTTTCTTTTTATTAATTGCTTGCTTTTCAGTTACCATGAGTTTTTGTCAGGTTAGAACAAAAGTGTTCGTTGAAGGAATTCCCAGTTCTTTTTTTAATAAAAAAGAAGTAATACAATCAATTCAACTGCCTGTTCCATCTGATTTTGCTAAAAAAAAGAATGAAGCTAATAAAAAACTAAAGTCTGGTATAAAACTCGGTAATGAATTTGCAACCTCTATAGAATTGAATTTGGATTTGCTTAAGATTGCACAAAGGCAGTCCCAAGGAGCCATAACTACCTTTTCAATTAAACTAATAGCTGACGACGCATTAAACTTATCTTTTGAATTTGGCAAATTTCATCTTTCAAAAAATTCAGTACTTAGTTTATATACCGATAGAGAATTAACAGATAGTATAACGGCTAACCAAAATAATGATAATGATATCTGGGCTACTAGAGTTTATCAGGGTAAAACTGTTAGCATTGCATTATCTATTCCTTCAAATGAGTTGTCTGATGTTGCTCTTGTCTTCAGCAAAGTCAACTATGGATATCAGTTTTTTGGAGCACAATTTGGTAACCCGGGATCGTCTTCATCATGTAATGTTAATGTCAATTGCCCAGCAGGAACTGGCTGGGAAAAGGAAAAAAATTCTGTTGCACTAATTGTGGCGAATGGTCAGCTTGCTTGCAGTGGAGCGTTAGTAATGAACACATGCAATACAAATGTTCCATATTTCTTAACAGCAAACCATTGTTTAGCAGCAGGTAATGTAAACAACTGGGTATTTCAGTTTCAATATTGGAGTGCCACTTGTACACCAAATGGAGGTTGGAGGGAGGACATTCAATTCAATGGTTGTGTGTTAAGAGCAAATAGTGCAAAAAGTGATTTTGCATTGTTGGAATTAAACCAGGCTCCGTCAGCAACTTCAGGTATTTACTATTCAGGGTGGGATAGAAATTTGTTTCCCATTATTTCACAAACCACAATCCTTCATCATCCTGCAGGAGATCTTATGAAAATTTCAAAAGACAATGCTTCACCTGTAAAAGCTGTGTTTGCAAATATACAATGCTGGAAATTGAATATCGTGCCCAATGCTGGTGGAGATTATGGTACAACTAATGATCACAGTTCAGGCGGTCCATACTTTAGTCAAGATCATAAAATTTTTGCTCAACACTTTGGCATAGATCAGACAAATAGCGATGATTGCCTCAATACTAATAAATACGGCGGAGCCTTTTGGCCTTCCTGGGATGGAGACGGAACAAATCAAACCCGATTAAAAAATTGGCTTGATCCAAGTAATACTGGAGCAATGACTGTAAACACAACAAGCATTGCTTCTTTACCTAATGTAAATTTGGCTATCAGTGGTAGCGCCTCATTATGTACCTCTCAGCAATATCAGATTAATACTACGCTTCCTATAACTTGGACCGCAAGCCCACCAGGCTATGTAAACTTTAGTTGCACAACTTGTGTCTCTACTATAGCAACAAGGGCTAATAATGCCAGAGGAAATATTGTGATAACTGCTGCGGTTAATTCTGGCTGTGCTGCAGGAAGATTTGCATCAAAAGCAGTTGCTGTTGGTAGTCCCGTTGCTATAAGTTATACAAGATCAACGACATGCAGTAATGGTTATCAGACTTGGTATTTAAATGCAAATCCATCCACAAATGGAAGTAATTGGGTCTGGACTGTTGGCAATGTTAGCAGTGGTAGCGTTATAAATATCTACAATTCAAATTCTAATGCTCCACAAGTAAACGTAAAGGGGTTTGGTGCTGTAAGAGTTAATTATATAGATCAATGTGGAACGACACAACAGGATGGAATTACAGTTTATAGTTCTTGTCCGTCTTCATTGGTTATATCTCCAAATCCTGCAAGCAATGCAGCTACTATTTCTTTAGAAGAAAGTAATACCAACCAAAACCGTTTGGGATCAGCATCTCTATTCATTAAATTGATATACAAGATAAACGTTGTAAACAAAAGGGGCAGTATTGTAAAAGTTTTCAACTCCCGTACTGGCATTAATTCAGCCAGTATAAATTTAACCGGTCTTGTCAACGGCACTTATACAATACGAGCATTTGATGGCGCAAATTGGAGCGTTAATCAATTGGTAGTATTGCGATAAATATTTTGCCAATGCAAGAAAAATGAACCTGATAGTGACGTTTTGGCCACTGTTCATCAATTCAACAACAAGCAAAAATTTTGCTATCTCAATTAGTAAACTTATTTGATATCAATAAATAACTGCTATATGAAACTACTTAAGTTAATTTCTCTTCTGCTTCTGCTGACTACTGTTTTTACTTTTAGCCAGTGTAAAAAGAATAAAGATACACCTCAATTGCCGCCCGAAACAACTACTGGTGCTATGACTTTTGGTTGTAAAATAAACGGTGAAGTTTTTGTGCCAAGAGACGGTCGGGGAAAATCAGGTCTATTTGTACAATATGTTAATTTAGGGAGTGGACCTGGAGGAGGATGGCATTTAAATATTCCCGCTATTGATTGGCAATCTTCCTCTCCCCTCAAAAGCTTACACATTGAAACTGACAGCTTATTGCTTATTGAAGGAATGAACTATTCCTTCAATAGTTTGAAGGGGTTTCCTTTTGCTTTTTATGATGCTACTAATACCTACTTAGCCTCAAATGATAGTGGCAGTCTTTTTATAAAAAAACATGATCAAATTGCGCATATACTTTCAGGCACTTTTTCATTTAAAGGTACCAATTCCACTGGGCAGACAGTAGATATTACTGAAGGTCTTTTTGATATTCGTTATTAATTTTTCAAACTCTTGCATAAAGTCATATGAAAAAATTACTCCAAATCGTTTTTGTCTTGTTTCTATCAATTCAAGGATTTACCCAGACAGTTACTCCACCGCCTTATGCTGATATTGATACTAATCATCGTACCTATGTAAACCAAGTATTTGGTTTATTAGAGCCTAGTAGGGTAAATACAGGTTTGTTAATAGATTACGGATTTGATTTCTCAGATCTCAAAATTTACAATGGCTCCGTTTTAGTTGATAGCACATTAATGGAACAGGGCTTATTTAGTGATCTGTATAAAACGCTCTATACTAGCCGCTTTAATAGTAGCGTGAGCGGTATGCGGCATCCAACTGTTAATGATAGCCTGTGTTATATAGCAAGGCAAAGAGAAGTAATTACACTAAGCGGCTTATTGTTTAAGTATAATAATGTTGATCCCAATGCACAGGCCAATGGAAAGATGCAGACAGTTAATGGCAGGTTGAAAGATGTTTATATAAACAGTGTTTGGCAAAATCCTTACCAAGAAGATACAACACTTGCCATTAGTCCAAGCATTATAAGTTATAATCTAACTTATTGCAAGGTAGTATTGCCATCCAATTTATGGCTTACCAACATGGCCAGCCAGGTAAGTAATATACAAATGGATGCTGGCGATGGTGTTGGATATAGAACTATAACGATGGGAACACAAATAAATTTAAATTATGCAGATACCGGCTGGAAACGCTGGATATTTAAGGTTACGCTTACGAACAGCCAACTACTGTATTCTCATTGTAAAATCCATTTTAACAATACAAGCAATATGGCTGGTAGTAATGGTATTGCAGCAAGGGGCACAATAGACAGAAACAGAAATATTGTTGCAACAGAGCTTTATAATGGGGTATATGGAGTAGCGGGTATTGTTATAAGTTATCACAGTCAAACTGACCAAGTATTAAGAAGGCCATTGATTGTAGCAGAGGGATTTGACCCCGGACATATCACAAAGCCTGAAGAACCTGAGGGGCAAAATACTTTTGAGAGTTTTATTACAGGTGTAAGAAGCAGCGGAAGTACTACATTAAGAAATTTGATTTCTGGAAATCCGGGTTTAAATGACCCTAGTGACTACGATATCGTTTATGTAAACTGGTACAATGGAACAAATTACTTACAGGCAAATGAGCTGATTTTAGAAGCGGTTATAAGATGGGTTAATGCAAACAAGCAACCTTTGGCAGGAGTAAGGCAACCTAATGTAGTATTGGGTAGCAGCATGGGTGGGGTGATAGCCCGTATGGCATTGGGGCGTATGGACAGGGGTGGAGGCCAAAATGGACCTGGTGGTTTTGCAGCGCATGAAACAAGGCTGTTTGTAAGTTTAGATGCACCACATCAGGGAGCCAATGTACCACTTGGTTACCAGGCAATGGCAAGGCATGCCTCAAAAGTATATATAAGAACAGGGCCTGCTATTGTTGGCCTTGTTGAGCTGGTACAATTTATTACCAATGGCCCAAGTCCATTACAGGCCGGCTTCTTAGCAGATCAGCCTGCTGCTAAACAATTACTTAACCAGCGGCTGGACTTTTCCTATAACCAAAGTAATAGCTCAAATCAGCAATTTTTGCAAGAACTTCGTGCAGCATGGGCGTATCCCAATCCAACAAATAATGCGGCTAATACCAGGTGTGTTGCCATTAGCGATGGAAGCGAATGTGCCGTTGACCAAGAGTTTACGCCGGGAGCAAACCTTCTTTATCATTATCGGTCAACTAAAACAAGGTTCATTGGTGATATTTTTTTCATGGCTGCCGGTTTGGGGCTCAGCAGTGTTACGGGGGTGATACCAGTGTTGCCATTTCTGATACCAGGTAGCAGTAAATTTGAATT
Source organism: Ferruginibacter sp. (assembly GCA_965247025.1). GTDB lineage: Bacteria > Bacteroidota > Bacteroidia > Chitinophagales > Chitinophagaceae > Ferruginibacter. The sequence goes on from OZ252000.1 coordinate 1,864,835, forward strand.
AACATTAGATGTAAGGTCATTGGCTAATGGAGGAGGTAATCAAGTGTATTATGGGAATATTAAAATTACCAAAAAGGTTTTATGGCTGGTGTCTGTAAGTATTAATCTTGCCAATAAGACATACAATGCTCCCTTAGGATTACTTCCTTTTGAAACTTATCCCGGGGGCTTTTATTTAGTTACCTTGGGCAATCAGCCCGGCTCAGTATCCCAGGACTGGATGTTCAATTACAACAATAGCTTTTTAATTCAGCGCCGCTTTATGTTTTTGCCAACAACATCCGCTTTAGATATTGGTCGGGGCAATACACCACTTACCAGTGCCAATTATCTGGCAAAGTATGTTGGTGCTACACCGCCTGTAACTCCTTTCAATACTCCATTTGCCAATTTTAATACTGCTTTTAATGAAAACCCCATTACATATTCTAATCTTCAAAATACTTATCAGGTTATTACCAATGGCGATCTTGAACATGAGGGGTTGTTAATTCGTAATGCTAATTGGCTGGCTGAAGAGATGAATGGAAATATCAATATAAGAAGTAATTGCAGTGCATTTTGTGGCAATGCTAGCGTTGGAGGCAAAGCTATTTTATGTAATGCTGAAACTTATATAATGGATAACGGTGCTGTTGTAAACTGGACTGTTGCGCCAACCGGTATTGTAAATCCTCCAAACCCAGCAACTGGTGCTGTTACAAATCTTACCAGAATAACAAATGGTACAATTACGCTAACTGGAACTATAACAAGTGCCAATTGCGGTACCAGGCAATTTACCAAAATAATCACTGTTGGATCACCAGCATTAACCATAACAAATTCACGTTCTACCACCTGCAGTAATGGTTATCAAACCTGGACATTAAATGCAGACCCCAGTGCAGGTACTAATTGGCAGTGGAGTGTGGGTAGTTTATGGAATGGGAGTAGCCAGATAAGTATTTTTAATCCAAGTAGTCCTAGTACTATGGCAAATGTAAAGGGTGGAGGAGCTTTACGACTTAATTATACAGATGTATGTGGTATTGCAAAAACGGATGGGGTTACTATCTATTCAAGCTGCCCGCCAGCGTTTATGGTTGCCCCCAACCCGGCCATGGATGAAGTTACAATTACGGCTGGTGATGCATCAACAACATCAAGAACTTCTTTGCCTGACTTGATTTATAGTGTTAAAATATCGGACCGTCTTGGAGGAATACGCAAATCGTTTGAATATAAAACACCAGTGAAATCAGTCTCACTTTTTACAAACGGGCTTGAACCTGGCATATATTCTATTTCTATTTTCAATGGCACCGTGTGGAGCAACAAAAAACTGATAGTACAAAGAAGATAATTTAATTCATATGTTTCATTCCTGACAAGCGCAGAATTCTGTCCAATGTGTTTATTTGTTACTGAAACAATTGACTTTGTTTAGGATCGTCTCCCGAGAATTGACATGTAACATCAAGATTTAGATGTTTTTAATTATGTACTCTGCTACGAGGGCGGCAGTCTTCTGAGGGTAATATGCTTAGAATCCTAAAATTTGTGAGTAGGACTCAGGGCGAAAGAAAGTTATAAATAAATGAAGATAATGGCTGCTGAAATTTGATCCCACCAGGAATTCAGATTACGCCCCTTCAGGGCTAACCCTACAGCAAGGCCCGAAGGGCCGTAATCTAACAACGAGGCGGCAGCGCCCCTCGTTACAGTGGAAGCACACCTCGTAATGACTGCCCATCCCTACGATACGGCCTGACAGGAATACAGGTCACACTTGCCTCGATCTAACCTTCGGTGCCGACCGGATGCACACTGCCGGCGAATGCTGAAGTTCAATAAAGCTGCCCCGCCCAATGGATGCCGGATGGCAGCGAAAAGCCCACGGTGCAGCGAAGCGGAACGAGGACTTGCAGCGAAAGCCGGTACTAAAGCCCAACAATGCTTCACTGCCGACAGCCCCTAAAAATCAAACCGGTAAGTTTTCCCCTTCATCGTTGGCAAATCATATTCATACACTTTCTTTAACACAGGCTCATCTGGCGAGGCGGCAGCGGATATCACCGGTGCTTTTACGGGCAGCAGGGCATAAAAGGGATTGGTGTTGGCTTGCTGCGGATTGGTGACGGCTACGGCACCTTTAATGAGCAGGGGCTCGTAACTTCTGATACGGCAATTGCCACCAAGGGTTGACGTTAGGAGGAGTGTTTTGAGTTTGCCACTTTGCCAATCCATATTAACGATAAAACCGCCCCGGGCTTTTAAGCCATGCATGGTACCGGCACTCCACTGATCGGGGAGGGCGGGCAGCAGGTGCAGGGCACCGTCATGCGACTGGAGCAGCATTTCGGCTATGCCGGCAGTGCAGCCAAAATTGCCATCGATCTGGAAGGGCGGATGTGCATCGAACAGGTTGCATGGCGGCATCTTCGGCTCCACCTTTGAAATGCACCAGTTTATTGACAGCCTTTCAAAAAAGTACCAGGTTATTGCTGTATCAACAAGAGGACATGGCAAATCTGGATTGGGAAAAGACACCATAAGCTATGAGCAAAAAGCCAATGATGTATTGGCTGTGATCAAGTCAGTTACCAAAGACAGCGTGATTGTGCTGGGTTTTAGCGATGGCGCCTATGCTGGTTATAAACTGGCGAGCATGTATCCCGGGACAGTAAAAAAGCTCATCGCTATTGGCGCTACTGAACTGCAGCCCGGCCTGAGAAATTTTGGTTTTGATGTAACGCAAACGCTGGCTTTGGATAGTGTTTACTGGAAACAACAATACAGGCTGATGCCCGAGCCTGGACGACTGCAGGAAATGTTTACCAAATTGGGCAACATGTACAACCAGCTAACGCTGGACAGTACTTTTTTTGCAACAATAAAATGTGCGACACTTGTGATGGCTGGCGACAAGGATGCAAGCAATCCCCCACAGCGGGTTGTAAATACCGCTCAAATGATACCCCACAGCCAGGTGGCAATCATTCCCAATTGCGGGCATGGAGTTTTCTTAGAGAACTTTACCGCTGTATGGGCATGTGTTGTTCCATTTTTAAAACAATAGCCGTTAATCAAATTGCATTAAAATAACCAATGCCTTCTGGCACAGATCCCGTGCTACAAGCTAAAAGCTACTAATGCAAATGGTATAAAGCTGCTATTATACCTATTATGTAATCCCATTTTATTTTCCTAAAAGCGCTTATTAAAATACTGCGACAAAGCTCCTTTATCCTGCGACGTAAAGCAATGCAGGTTTTAAACGAAGCTGACCAGTAACCATCTTATATACATTAAATAACCTTTTAAAATTACAATCATGAAAAAGATCTTTACAATTATTTTGTTTGCAGCCGGTACTATCACAATAGCTACCGCACAATCTAAAAATCAGCACGACAATACTTACATTAACCATGAGGTAAGTTATATTCATGACAGTCATGACAGCTATGGCAGCAATGACAACTTTCGGTTTTCTTACAAAGAAAAAGAGGCTAAGCTAAAGCAAATCGAAAGAGCTTTTGATGAGAGGATAGCTTTTGCAAAAAACAGCAGGTTTTTAAGCAACCGGGAAAAATCAAAAGAAATAAAACTGCTGGAAAAACAAAAGAGAATTGAAATGAACAAGGTGCAAATGCAATATGAACAAAGCGATCATAAAGCATATGGTCACGATGCTAAAAAATGGTAACACAACAACAATTTTAAAATCAAAAAATTACAATCATGAAAAAGTTATTCTTCATATTACTGGCAGGGCTTTACATCAATGCATCATCTGCCCAAAGCAGGAATGATCATTACGATAAAGATTATGCCTACCAGGGTCACCAGCAAAACGATCAGTGGAACAATAATGACCGCCACGATCAAAAAGATTTCGGTTACAGCAATAGCAATGACCGTAACAATAACTATGGCTATCAAAAACAGCACGATCATTTCAACCGGCAATACGACAGAAGAGATGACAGGTACCAGAAAGACTACAGGGTGGGTCAATACGAACACGGAAGACAGGGGTCATTTGGTACAGGCCTGGTGGTTGGCGGGGCGGCGGCCATTCTGCTGGGTGTACTGATAGCACATTAAACCCAGATTTTGCAGTTGAAAATCTATTGCGGCTTTCAACTGCTGCACAGCTCAGTATTTCAGAACATTTTTTGACTTCAAAACAGATCACTATTTTTTCAGCCAAAAAATAACCCGAAACACCTATCTGCATTACATTTGAAACCCTCATAACGATCTCAAATGCAAAATCTGGGTTAAAGCATTCCATGTTAAACAAACAGTAACGGCCATCAATGATGGCCGTTACTGTTTTCATCAGTTATAATTTGTTGTGGTTGCCCGGCTTCAAATGGGGAGCCCTTTATGAGAAGGAGCATTTATTTCATTTACTATTATCGCTTATTGATGCAGGACTTTTCTACTTCCCTTTCATTATTAAAAATCCACTTTTCATCATCCATAAAAACAACGGTTGCATCCAGTCATCGGTTGGCAAACTCAACACAAAACCATGATTGCCTTTCGGATACAAATGCATTTCTGCAGGCACTTTATACCGTACAAGTTGCTGGTAAAAACGAATGCTGTTTTCTACATTCACCACTTTATCATCACCTGTATGTGTTAGCCATGTTGCTGGTGTTGAAGCATTTACCTGCAACTCATTGGAGAACAAAGAAACCTGTGCTGTGTCAGGAGAAGCACCCAACAAGTTTTTTTTAGATCCCTGGTGTCCTATTTCATCTGTCATGCTAATCACAGGATACACCAACATCATAAAGTCTGGCCTTAAATTTACAGACTCCTCATTGGGTATGTATGACTTGCGAAGTTAGTTCCGGCAGCAGATGCCAAATGTCCGCCTGCTGAAAAGCCCATGATGCCAATTCGTGATGTATCTAAATGCCATTTTGCTGCATCCTGACGTACTGTTTTAATGGCCTGCTGTGCATCCTGCAAAGGACCGGTTGCTTTATTGATCATGATAGAATCACTGGGCAAACGATATTTGAGAATAAATGCCGCAACGCCTTTTTTTACAAAAGCTCCAGCAATCACAACACCTTCTGAATGATAACTTATGCCTTCATATCCACCCCCGGGACAAATGATGACAGCCGCACCGGTAGCCAGATTTTCATCCGGAAGGTAAATTGTTAAAGTTGGATGTGATACCTTTCTTTGCCAGGATATATAACCTTTTTGTTCTGTTACAATTTCCGTCATAGCATAAGGCTTACTGTTAGGAATGGCCCCGGGATAAAGATCGATTGTTTGTTGCGCTTTTAAATACGTTGAGGCCGGCAAAAGAAAAATAATGAAGCTTTTTTCAGAATGGAGGACATGTTTTTCCAGTTCATTTTTATACAATTACTTATCATTCATAAATACGCTTTTCACAGCATCAAGGTAGCCGTAACCGTACAGGTTATCAGGTTCAAGATAACTGGTTTCCGTCCATTCGTTCCAGCTGTTGATGGTTATCAATGGTACCTGTTTAGGATGTGCATCTGCGTAAGCTTTTGCCAGTCGCAATGCCTTTGCAAAATTCTCAGGCGTATTATTTTTTACAACAGCACTCTTGCCTAATCTCGGGCTGTTATCCCATCCTATACTAACATGGGGATAATAAGTGAGTTCAAATGTTGTATCAATCTTTGCCCATTCTTTTTTTACATTTTCTATAATGTCATTGTAATCTTTATTCACATCTGTAAAATGAACAAACTGGTAATGTGTGGCACTTGTAAAGCCGAGTTTTTTTACAAATTCATTTTCAGGCGCTTTGCCTTTACCGGCATCAAACCCGCTGTAGTTGTTGTTTTGGCTCCACATGGTTAGCTGCAGTTCCAGGCCGGGAAAGCCTGCTTTCTTTGTTTCTTCCTTAAACCATTTAAGTGCCGCAGCAGTTTGTTCAATACCACCAAGCCCTGCAATCAGTTGCGGCACATCATATATCATAAATACCGGTTTGCCATCTATCTTATAATATTGAGGGAGTTTAAAATACTTTTCAATATTGCGTTTGCATATCTTTTCAAATTCATCCCGGCTTACTTTTCCTGTCCAGATCACATTGCCATCATTTATTTGATTCAGCCTTGTATCCCAGGTGTTTGTAACATCATGATTGGCCCACATCAGGTAAAACTTCATTTTGTCTTTATCATCAGCTTTAAGAAAACCATTGTTCAATGTTGTCTCCATAAAAGGCCTGCCATCGTACCAGTACCAGTCGAAGATGAAAACATTCACACCATGTTTAACTGCTTCATTAATCTGCATATTCATGACAGAAGGATCGGCTTCATTCACTGTTCCCCATAGCGGTTTCCTGTTCCAGTAATGACCCGGAAAACGTTGCTGCATGTTGGTAACCGTTTCCCACTCACCAATACCCGAGGGCCAGAACTGGCGCAGGCGTGGATCATCACTTGCGTACGCAGGATAAAGAAAAGCGGCTACATCATATTTTTTCTTTGGTTCCTTATTTTTTTCCTGGGCTATTGTGTTAATTGTAAACAACATGCAGCCAGCGATAAAAAACAGTTGATACCTTTTATTTGTGTTCATAATTAAACTTACTCTTATTCCATTCAATGACAGGATCATTTTTGAATGCTTAAATTTTAATGTTCGATAAAAGAATTATAACTGCCCGGGCAATTCATCTTTAAGGAATTTCATGTCAGTTTATTTTTTTTCAAGAAGTGTGACGGGTCCCATTAAACCAGATGCCCTTAATGGTGCGTCTTTACCGGGGCCGCTGATTGTCCATGTTTTCCGTTTATTTTCCGGCTGCCCGGCATCAAATACAAGGCGGTTGAACCAGGTGCTGGTCACTTCTATAGTAAGATTATTTTCTCCCTGCTTAACCAGGTCTTTCAAGTTGATCTGATATGGAGGCGCCAACAGTTTACCAGCTTCTTTTCCATTCACCAAAATCTTTGCAGCCATGTCAACATTACCAAGGTCAAGCATATATTCATTGCCTGCAGCTGCATTGTTCACAGTAAATGTTGTTGTATAAACTGCTGTGCCTGAAAATGCTTTTCCTTCCGCTGAAAGCTCCAGGTCTTTCCATGGTTTTAGTTCAGACAATTTCAAAGAATCCGGTATGCCCCAACCTGTTGAAAAACTAAGTGTCCACGGGCCAGTAATTTGGTGAGAAGAAATTGATTTGCTGTTTACAATTCCGGAGGCAGAACTTGCCATACTATCTTCCCTAAACACAATAAAGCATGCGTTCGATTTTAAAAGATCGAGTTGGATGATGGTTCGATTGTCTTTGCGATGACTTTCAATTTTGCTGATGGTGCCGGTTACAGGATTCCATAATTCGGCTTGTCCATCTATCCTAAAACTTAGTTCTCCATTAAATCCTTTTCCTTTTGGTGCACTTACAAAATACCAGTCTGCTCCCGGAATTTTTCTGTGTTGCCATAATGCGTCACCACCTGTAACATCAGGTTTTATCTTTAATGAAGTTAAAGCTTGCTCAAGGCTGATACCTGATACAACATAACCTCTGCCATTTTTTCTTATTCCTTTTTGGGCTACACCCCAAATGGCTTTTACTGTGGCATTAAAACGTAGCCTCGCCGCTTCACCGCCAGAAAGTGTAGCAAGACCAACCGGCGCTTCACCCACAATGGTTGCACCTTGTTGCACAAGTGAGTGAATTTTTTCTAATGTCTCCGGCAGCATGTTTGGAATATCCGGCAACCAGAGTACACGATATTGAATTCCTTCCGGCGTTACTAAATTTCCATCTTTAACTTTCAACCGGTTCAGCAACACATCGGGGTTACAATAATCATATTTGAAACCTTGCGGAAAAGGAGCTTGCTGGTTGGGCTTATGATTGAGTTCATCTCCCAAATACCACAGCACATCACTTACCGGTTTACCCCTTTCCAGCATATAAGTGCAGCGGGCAAGATAATTGTTGAATTCAGGCATATACGGCCACCAGGTTTGCCCTCTCAGGAATGGCGTACCAATGGTTGCGCCAAACGATGTACCCGGGGGAAGAAAAGGCATTTCAGGATTGTGTGTGTACGTATGAAAAACATAATGCGTTACGCCTTCGGATGTATTAAAGTTTGCAACCTCTCTCAGCATTTCGAAATGCTCATCCCATGTAAGTGCAAAGGATGTAAATGCTTCTGCAGCTACACGTGGTTTTCCATACACTCTTGCGGCAGATGCTGCAGGCTTGATTGGTTTAAAGTTGGTGGAGCCAACAAAATCATCACTCACCGGCTGCCAAAATTCAGCCATCGGCACATCTGCATATTTAAAATACTCCAGTATATCTCCGGGTAACACATCTCCTGCTGCTGTTTCATAAGTAACATGCAGTCCATTGTTTTTTGCCAGCTTAGTCATCTCACCATAATAATTATCAGTAAAAAGATGATTGATGGTTTTTCGCCAGTCTGTTAAAAAACGGCCGGTAGTTGCATGATCCTTTACCACATAGCCCAGCAATGCCGGAAGCCATTTGCATAGCGGATAACCAGCAACACTTTTAAATTCTTTTTCCATTTCGGGTGTCCATGTTTGGATATGGCATTCCCAGCTGTCTATCAGCATTGCATCCAATAGCCCTCCGGCAAGCGGGCCATCTGTGCCGGATAAGCGACCGATATAACCTGCAAAATGTGCATCTGCCCCGGAGGTTGCTAATTTGTTAGCTTCCCAACCTGTTCCTTCTTTAGGAGCAGGTCCGTTTTGCTTACCGGAATTTACGTGACCCAATCTCAGAATGGTCCATGCTCCTTTGGGTGCTGACCAGTTCAGCTTTCCATCCTTGTCCATTTTATCTGAGATATCCAGAATCTTACCCGGATCAATAAATGCCTGTGAAGATTGTTTGGGGTTTTGACCAACCCGTTCAATGCTTCTTAAGGTCCATGCGGCTTCTGACTCCCAGCTATTTTTCCTGGCAGCGGAAAACAGGCGCAAAGAAGCCAGCGACATGTTGTATTTGTTGAAAATGGAAATGCGGTATTTTTTTACACCGGCAATTTCAGAACAGGCTAATGTGATGGGCTGATCGTCCTGCCAATTAGATTGCGGCATATCCATTGTAAGAATATCTTTAGTTTTTCCATTATCCAGCACGGCCTGTATCATCACTTTTACACCCGGCTCGTAGCTTCTGCCATGGTTAAAACCCTGTACACTTGAAAACTCTACGCTTCGTAATATGGTTGCTTTCTCAAAGTTTACTTCTACCCAATAAGGCTTACTTGTATCGGCTGCTGGTAAAGAAATCTTTTTTTCGGCCTGCCCATTTAAATAAGGTTTCCAGTCAACACCTTTTACATTGCTGGTTACAGACTGTGGCACAAGCGGTTTACCTGAATCGCCTGAAGGTGCAGGGAATGCAAGTACAGTTACATCCTTGTAATCCCGCCATGACTCTGCACCTGGTTGTGGCATAGCTAATAGTTGGTTGATGGTATTGCCACCAGTAATGTCGGTACGGCTCCAGACTATGTTACGCATTGCATTGGTAGAATCTATCCACGGGCCGCCGGAAGTTGCCCATCCCGGGCAGTTGTTCATTGAGAAAAGCAGCCCCAGGCGGTGACACTCCATTGCTGTGTGTTTAACAGCATCATCCCAATTAGGACTAAGGCAGGTTATTTGCGTTTCAACCCCGGGCCATTGTCCGCCAAACTGCCCGTGAAACAACATGATCCCTGAAAAGCCGGCTTTTGCTATTGCTTCGAGGTCTTTTGTAATTCCTTCCTTGGACACATTGCCACCAATAAAGTGAAACCAGATTTCCGGATGATAAACTTTTGGCGGAGCCAGGAATGATGCTTCATCCCAATTACCAAACGGTTGGTTAAGTTCCTTCTGCGATGGCATGAAAGGAAGTTTTGTTGTTTGGGCAATTGTTGCAGAAACACAAAAGAGCATGAAAAATGTACATGAGAAAAATGCCCGGGCCGAATTCATATTTTAATGCTTTGATTTTAAATAAAGATAAAATAAATTGAAAGAGAGACGGGAGATTTAAAATATTGAAAGGTAATGGATGAACTAATGAAAATCATTTCCTTCTGCAAAAAAATTGTAACAGATATGTTTTGACCATATTTATTAAAAAAAACGCATGAGCGTAAATCAGCAACAAAAATCTGAATGATTTAAGTAATGGCGAATATTTATTCCGAAATTGCATAAGAAGTAATTAGCAATAAATAATAATTGTACACATAACCAGGATGATAAACCACTTAGAAATAAACAATTACAAATCAATTAAGAAACTTGAGTTGCCCTGCAGCCGTATAAATGTTTTTATTGGTGAACCGAATGTTGGCAAATCAAATATTTTGGAGGCACTGGATTTATCTATCTGTCCTCAATGATGGCAATGAATAAAAGCAGCCAGGCAGCCGGTAAACAGCAGATTGATTTAAAAAAATATTTTAGGGTTAATAGTGTAGCTGATTTGTTCAATGATGGAGATATCTCTAAACCAATTCGACTATTACACGATACTTACCCCGGTACCATGCTTAGTTTTAGTAAGGAGGATAACGAAGATAAAAGTAATGAGAAAGGAAATAATTTTTTTGAAATCATTTCTTCTACCCAGTTTACACGATTTAATAAAGATCTTAATCTTTTAGAGTAGCAATTTTTTACTTCCCCGATAGTTCCTTTCAAGTTTCAAGAAAATACAGCTTTTCATGACATCAACAACTCAATGAACAGACTTGAGTCACCGTTTGGAAATAATTTGCTGGAAGTGATCAAATACAATCCGGACTTCCGGGAATTTATTGGAAAACTAATTGCTGAATTTGGTTCGGAATTTAATATTGACAGTGTGAGCCACACACTTACAATTCAAAAGAAAATAAGCCCCGGTATTGTGTATAATATGAAATATGAAGCACTGGCAGACACCTTGCGAAGAATCATTTTTTACATCGCTGCAATACGGCACGGGGAGGGTGCTGTTATTACGCTGGAAGAACCAGCTACTCATTCCTTTCCCAAATTTGTAAGTTTATTGGCTGATCAAATTATTGAGAAAACCGATAAGCAGTTTTTTATTGCAACCCATAATCCCTACCTGCTCTCAAACCTGATAGAAAATACAACTGCGACCGACCGGAGCATTTTTATTTGTGGATTTGATAAGGAAAAAGGGACTTACGTCAACCGGCTTTCCGATACCGACCTTTCTGAATTGCTTGACTATGGGGTAGATATATTTTTCAATATTAATCGTTATCTGAATGACGGAGTTAAGCATAGTGCCTGAATGTTATGCAGATACAAAACTGGCGGAGATACTTGTTCAATCGAAACGAAAATTTAATCACCAGCATGGCTGCGGTGATGTTGCCAATCAATTAAAAAACAGGCTGAAAAATTTTCCGGCTCTCGGTATTGTGGATGAGGACAAAAACAAAGGACCTGTTTCTAAATACTTTTTGGAGTTTAATGTTTTGAAAGAACAAAATTCGCTGATACTAAAAAAACATCCTGAAAGAAATCACTTTCTTGTTATTGTGTGTCCTGAGATTGAGAACTGGCTACTTTATAATGCTGTTTCGGTAAATGTAAGTCCATTGAAATTTAGTTTACCTGAGAATTTAGCCGGATTTAAAAAGCTATCAAAAACTTTGGATTAAGACAAAAATATTGGGTTTTATCAATTTATAAAAGAACTTGTAGATCTGTTGCCCTCCGTCAGAACTCAAACCCTAAACTTACATCTAAGATTTAGTGAAACTTTTTTTATCGTTCAAATAACCAATTGAACTTTTTCTTCCGCTCCGAGTCTCCCATCTATAAACTTTAGGGTTCCCACGCTACTGGTTTTCAGAAGGTAAACTGAATGAAATATGGTAAGATAGTTTTGTACCGAAAGCTTTTGGAAGATCGTACATCACCATTAACATTTATTTACCATTATAAAATGTTTCTTTTTTGCTTTCACAACATCTCATATACAAGCAGTTTTAAAAGCTTGTATTATGGAAAATAATTTTACAATGGAAGTTTTGCTGATAACAAATACACAGTTTTCAAAAAAGGAATATGTTGAGAGAAATGAACATCCGCTAAAGCCTAACCTGCCGCAGAATAAGCTGGCCGATGCCTGCTGGAGCGGACTGGTACCGGTTATATTGCCGGACCTATTTAAACATACCGGCAATAAAAACCTTATAATGTGGCAACTGGAAGAAGGCAGGGAATGCCTGTATATGCAGATTGGTGAGCAGCCTTTATTACCAGAAGCGGATTTCGGTTTGCATCCCTGGATGTTGCTGGAAAGCTCAGGGCAAAATTAAAAAAGATCAGTGCTGGTTAAGCGTATGCAGCAAACCATCTTACCAGATTTTACGTATTTTTAAGTATAACATTCTACAATTAAAATTTCTCATAAGCAGTTAGTTTTGGTAAACGGCCCCGATTTCTATCGGGGCTTCTTTTTTACAAGGCAGTAGTTGCAATCGTTCCTCTGGCAACCCCCAAAATCTTGTACACAATACCCCGGTATCTTAAAGTTTAAAGTAATGGTTAACAGGGTTTACACAGAACGACAAATTACTCACTCTTGAAAGTTTTAGAAGTACTTTTATGAATAAGTTATAAAAGGATCTAAATGAAAAAACTTTTTACCATATTTTTTATGACTTGCTTTTGGCCCGTTATTATATACTGTCAAAAAATTAAAGAGGATCAAACTTTTTTGAAACGGGAAATCCTTTGGGGAGATCACCTTCCAGGAATAATGAAAGCAGATAGTTTCAATAAACAGATCCAAATTAAATTACCTGAAGGTTATGTACTTAAGAAAGCCATAGTTGATTTTTGTGGTGCAAACTTTTCAACAGTTGAGAAATACAATCTATATTCACTAGACTTAAAAATAATAAAAGACCCAATTAGCAGATGTGTTCCAGGTACGGTAGTTTACATAGAAAAAATATTAGTAGTTGATAAAAGTGGTAAGGAAACATTTTTAAGCGACGCTGGATTTGTGCTATTTTAAATTGGTGTAAACAGACTGAACATTGCAAATGTCTTAGCAGAGGCTTTTTACATATCCCATTTGGATCTCTGCCGAATTATTCTTCTCATCCCTAAACAAACATTTTCAATCAATCTGCTTTTTGCCCTATATTGTAGCGTCACTTCTATAATTGTCATTATGAAACTTAATTCTATGCTTTCCCGCTATTTTTCAAAACACTCCTTTTATGGCCTTGCAATCATTGGTCTGCTTGCGGCATGTAACTCAAAAAAAGATGCAGATGCTGTTACCGGTAACGGTATTCTTCTGATGAACCCGGCCAAAACAAAATCACTGTCAGATTCTATCGGATCACTTGTTAAACCTGAACTGGCAGACAATCTTACGCTCTCTTTGTGGGGTATCGACTCATTGGTTATATCACCCATTGCAATCGACATTGACGACTCAGGTAAAATTTATTACACCACTACAGACAGGCAAAAGAATTCTGAGTTCGATATCCGTGGTCACCAGGATTGGGAGATCCCTTCCATACAATTGCAAACGGTGGAAGAAAAGCGGGCATTCCTGCACAGCACTTTATCGCCGGAAAACAGTAAAAAGAATTTGTGGCTAAAGGATGTAAACGGGGATAGTTCCCACGACTGGAGAGATATGACAGTGGAAAAAGAATATGTGTACAAACTGGAGGATACAAATGGCGATGGTGTTGCAGACAAATCACAACGGGTGGTAAGCGATTTTCATGATGAAGTTACCGATGTTGCTGGCGGGGTACTCATTGATGGTAAAGACCTGTATGTGGCTGTGGGACCAGATTTGTGGAGAATGCAGGATAAAAACGGCGATGGCATTGAAGATGAAAAAACATCTGTTTCGCATGGCTATGGCATACACATCGGGTTTGGCGGACATGGTATGTCAGGCGTGGAAATGGGGCCCGATGGCAGGATATACTGGCAGATAGGTGATATTGGATTCAGCGGCAAGGACAAGAGTGGAAAAGAATGGAAACATCCTAACAGCGGCGTAATTGCCAGGAGCAATCCTGATGGAAGTGACTTTGAAATATTTGCTTATGGCAACCGCAATACGCATGAGTTTTCTTTTGACCAGTACGGCAACCTTATAAGCCAGGACAATGATGGTGACCATGCAGGCGAAAAAGAGCGGTTGGTTTATATTGTGAACGGCGCAGATATCGGCTGGCGCAGCAACTGGCAGTATGGTAAATACAATGACCCCAACAACAATAATTATAAAGTTTGGATGGCGGAAAGCCTGTGGAAGCCAAGGTTTGAAGGGCAGGCTGCTTACATAACGCCCTGCATAGAAAATTTTGTAAATGGCCCGGCAGGTTTTGTTTACAATCCCGGTACAGCATTAAGCCCAAAATATAACAACACATTTTTTGTAGCAAGCTTCGTGGGCAATCCTGCACAATCTGGTATTTACAGTTTTAAACTCAACCCTGCAGGGGCAGGCTTTACACTGGGTGAAAACAAAAAAGTGCTGGGCGGTGTGCTGGCTACAGGTCTCGATTTTGGTCCCGATGGTGCTATGTATGTAGCCGACTGGATTGATGGATGGGGCACTCACAATTATGGCCGCATCTGGAAATTGGATGATAAAGATGCAGCATCCCTCCCCGACCGGCTGCTCACCAAAAAATTGCTGGCTGCAGATTTCACCACCAACACTGAAGCTGCTCTTGGCGAACTGCTGAAGAACCCTGACATGAGGGTGAGAATGAAAGCACAATTTGAACTGGTGAAACGTAAAGACAAAGGTTCGATAGTTCTCAACCAATACCTTGCTCAAACGGAGAACCAGCTGGCCCGTGTAAATGCCATCTGGGGCATTGCCCAGCTGGGAAGGCAGGATAAAAAATACGCTGCTGTTCTTATTCCTTTTTTGCAGGATAAAGATGCTGAGATAAGGGCACAGGCAGCCAAATGGCTCGGTGATATTAATATGCAGATGCCGGTAAATATTTGGTGCCATTGCTGAAAGATACTGCCAGCCGTGCCCGCTTTTTTGCTGCAGAAGCATTGGGAAGAATTGCTTACGAACCTGCGATTAGCGCCATTGTAGAAATGCTTGCTGCCAACAATGATAAAGATGTTTACCTGCGCCATGCAGGCAGCCTTGCGTTGGCACGTATTGGTAAAGCTGAACCGGTAATTGCATTATCCGGCAATCCATCCCGTGCTGTGAGAATTGCAGCAGTAGTGGCATTGAGAAGAATGAGCAATGCAGGTATTGCTACTTTTTTAAAAGATGCGGATGAATACATTGTGACGGAAGCTGCCCGTGGTATCAACGACGATCTTTCAATTGAAGGTGCCATCCCGGCGCTGGCAAACTTGCTTACCACTACTTCCTTTAAAAATGAAGCATTGATAAGAAGAGCTATCAGCGCCAACTCACGGTTGGGCACAGAGGCATCTATCCAAAACCTTGTTAGTTATGCCAGCAGTGCAGCCCACCCCACTGCCCTGCAGGCCGAGGCTGTTGCTGCCCTGAGTAACTGGGCAAAGCCATCGGTGCTTGACAGGGTTGATGGAAGATCCCGTGGAGTGGTAAAAAGAGACAGTGTACTTTTGAAGAATAAAGCCGGCGGGGCAATTGTTGCCCTGTTAAATAATACAGACGCCTCCGTGAGGCTGAGTGCCATTAAAGCTGTAAGTAAACTGCATTTAACTGAAGGCGCTTCCAAATTACTGGCGCTTTTAAAAACTGATAATAACTCAGACGTAAAAGTAGAAGCATTAAGAGCAATGGCTGCCATGCAGGACTCTTCAGTTGCACAAGCAATAGAAGCAGCCCTTACAAGTACGGATAAACCGGTGAGGGTTGCAGGCATTGATCTTATAAGTAAACTCTCAATTCCAAAACCACTGATGGTAAAATTGCTGTCAGATGTTATCAACACAAAAACCACGGAGGAAAAACAGGCTGCATTGCTCACCCTGGGCAACCTGCCGGTTGCCAATACCAATGAGGTATTTGCCGGTTTACTTAACCAGCTTGCTGATCAAAAATTACAGCCTGATATTTTCTTTGAGTTGGGCGAAGCCATCGATAGCACAAAATCGCAACCGCTTATTACAAAGTACAAAGCATCCATCGCCAAAACAGCAAAAGATGAACTCACGGCTTCCTTTGCAGGGAGTTTATATGGCGGTGATGTAAACCATGGCAGAAATATTTTCTTTGAAGGCCAGGCTTCCCAATGTATCAGGTGCCACTCTTACGACGACCTCGGAGGCAATGCTGGTCCAAAACTGAATGGTATTGCCACACGCCTGCCAAGAGAAAAATTGCTGGAGGCACTGATCAACCCAAGTGCAAGACTGTCTCCCGGCTACGGCAGTGTTACGCTGGCATTGAAAGATGGCAAAACTGTCTCAGGCATACTTGCAGAGGAAACAGATAAAACACTCAGCATAAAAGTAAGCGGCCAGCCCAATGCCGTGATCAATAAGAGCGATGTGGCAAAAAGAACCAACGCCATGTCCAGCATGCCGGAGATGAAGAACATCCTGAGCAAAAAAGAGATCAGGGATGTGGTGGCATTTTTAGCTACGCTGAAGTAAGGGGTGGGTTATGTTTATCTTCGTTAAGTCATTCATTGATATTGCCTCTATTGATACCAAACGTACTTTTGTATAAGTGATTGCATTTGGTTTCCAACCTTTGGAAGGTTGGAAACCCTTTTAAAAGATTAGTGGCAAACCTGATGGCATCGTCAGGGAAAACAATTTAATAATAAATTCATACACTTTAAATCTAACTGCATTGGCAAACATCCTGATCATTGGTGCCGGCAACACAACCTGTTTGTCTTTTTGGCTTAAACCTTGCGACTTGCCAAATAAAAAAGAAGAGGTTGTCTCAAAAGCTGAGCAGCCTCTTTTTCATTTTTACAGCGCTGTGGAGATTATATTGGAATGAGTTGGAGAAAAACTGAAGATTTGATTTTTTAATTGTCACCCGCTTTTTTGGTTAACAACAATTACTTGTTTTACTCCCTCTTTTGCAGTTTTCGCCCTCTTTCAGGCTGCTTTTTTCTTAAGGTTGTGTGCTATGGCCACCCAGCCAAATTCAGTAGTCACCTTTCCTTTACCCCGGAGCATAAATCTTCTGAAGCCCTTGTTCTGCTTGATGTTTCCGAACACAGCTTCTACATCCTGTGCCCGTTGTTTGCGGTGCCTGATGCCTTCTTCACTTGTTAATAAATCCCGTGCTTTTTGTTTGTGTTTATTGAGGGTATGATTTATCTCTATACTCCTGTTTTCTTTTGATTTGTGACAGGCTCCCCTTAACGGACATCCGTTGCAGTTCCTTGCCTGGTATTTTGTAAGTGTTTGCTCAAAGCCACTGTCATTTTTCTTTTTGTATTCAGCCACTTTTTCCATGTGCTGGCCCATGGGGCATACGTAAAAATCCTGCGCTGCATTGTAATATAAATGGTCTGCTGCAAAGGGATATTTTTTCAGCCGGATGCCCTGTTGCTGCTGGTGGAAGTAGTTAAACTTTACAAAGGCGGTGCAGTTATTTGCTTCAAGGCAGGCATAATTTTGTTCGGAGCCATAGCCGCTGTCGGCTGTTACGCTGTTGGGTGTGTGGCCGTAAAGTGCTTTAAAACTCTCAAGATGTGCAGGCAGTGTGAGGGTATCGGTGGGGTTGGGGAAGGTATCATAATTGGTGATGATCTGGTTGTTGGTGGTTATCTGAACATTGTAACCGGGCTTTAGCTGGCCGTTGCCCATGTGGTCTTCCTTCATCCGCATAAAAGTAGCGTCAGTGTCTGTTTTGCTATAACTTTTTCTGCCATTAAGCACTTCATCTTTGGCTTTTGTATTCATCAAGTTTAGCGGGAAAATTCTTCTTTACATACAGTAGCTTCTGCTTTACTTTTTGCGGCACCTGTTATCCCTGATGGCTTCTTCAATCTGCTTCACAGCCTGGGTTACTTTATCTGCATCAATGGTTTTAAAATCAAGCGGAGCAGTGTCATTCAGCTCCTGGTCAGCTACGGATTGGGCAAACTGCCATAGCTCATCAATTTGCTTTACCATCTTTTCTTTGTTTGTTTTGATGGCGTTGCCCCATACAAAAGTGTAGCGGTTGGCGTTAGCTTCTATTTTGGTGCCGTCCACATAAGCTTCTTTTAAACTTACCAGCCCCTCGGCGGCCAGCAGTAATACTATTTGTTTAAAAATGTCTTTGAGTACAGGTGCCACTTTCTTTGACCGGAAACGGTTGATTGTATTGTGATCCGGCTCGCAGTTGCCGCAAAGCCATACCATATAAAGGTTGCTTTTGATGGCCTCTTCCATTTTACGGCTGCTGTAAATATTGGTGATATAGCTGTAGATTACCGCCTTCAGCAGCATCTTGGGATGATGGGAACTGGTGCCGCCCCCTTTGTAGGTGCGGTAAAGTTCCGAAAGATTGAGCTGGTCTATCACGCCATCAACGATGCGGACAGGATGCCCCTGCGGTATTTTCTCTTCCCAGCTCTGCGGAATGAGCTGCAGCTGGTTGCGGGTGTAGGTTTTAAATTTTGCCTGTGTCATACTGCACACGCAGCAAAATCAATGCTCACCTTAAACTGATTTTTCCACAGGTGTGAATTAAAAAAAGGCTGCCCCTTTTGAGACAGCCTCCACCAACTATAAATTTTGTTGCCTGATAACAAGTTCTGCTATTTCCCAAAGCTTAATGGAACACTTAGTTTAATACTGATATTCCTGCCCATATTATAAACACCAACCCGGCCGGTAGCGTTGTTAATGTCTGCATATTTTAAGCGGCTCATATTGCTTTGGTAAGCTTCATCCAGCAGGTTGCTTGCAAGCAGGTAAATTGCCGCCACCTGTTTTTTCTTTGAAAATATTTCTACTCCTGCGCCAACATTCAGCAAGGTGTAAGCAGGTGTTACAGTTTCATTATCGAACTTATAAAACACTTTGTTTTGTTCAAAGAAATGATCCACACCAACACTGATGTATGCATTTCTTAAAGCGCTGTTACTGTTACCATTCAACAATAATTGCACTTTGCTTTGCAGTTTATTGGGTGGCGTATAAGGCAGGTATTTTGTTGAGTCGCCCTGGTTAGATTGAATGGCTTTGATGAAAGAAAAAGCATTTTCCCAGCGAAACCATTTTAATTGTTGCGGATACAAATTAAATACGACCTCTCCCCCGCTCAGCACAGCATCGCCGGCTACAAACTTAAAGGTTGGAGCACCTTCTGTTAAAGAGTCGCCGCCCAGTAGACTACCCAGTTTTAACGGGAAAATATAGTTGTTAATCTGGTTCCTGAAGAAGGTGGCTTCTGCAGTAAAATCAGGCGAGTGGGCACCGATAGTAACGTCCACTTGCAGGCTGCTTTCAGGTTTAAGCGACGCATCACCTATTTCATAAAAAGGTGTACCATCATGTATGCCATTGGAGCCGCTCTCAGCTACATTCGGGGCTCTGTATCCCCTGGAAAAATTCAGCTTTGCATAAAACGTTCTAGAAAAATCATAAGCCGCACCAATACTGCCGGAAAAACCGGAGAAGTTTGAAGTGTAGGCTACAAACTGCTGATGTGAATCTGCAGTGGGACCCGGCAGTCTTTCGCCATCAACTCCTACATATAAATCGTCGCCTTTAAAGTGCCTGTTATCATAACGCAGACCGCCGCTGATGGTAAGTTTCTGAATGGTTTTTTGAGCCAGGGCATAAGCGCCGATATCAAAGGATTTGTATTCAGGAAATAAAAAGGCCACACCTTTATTTTTAAACGATTGCCCCATACCATTCACACCAAAGGAAACTTTCCAGTTATTTTTTTCTGCCAGCTGGTAACCAAGATCATAACTGAGCGTTTGCTCTAAGAAATCGAAGTTATATTTATCGCCATAAACAATATCATTGGCTTCCTGCCGGTGATTGTTTTGATACCCAACTATGAGGCTGAGTTTACCATCACCAAGGCGTATATTATTATCCCACACAGCTTTATAATGACGCACATGCTGGTGAATGACATTGTACTCATTGTAGCGGCGGAGTTCATCCTGGGTAACAACCCTTGCACTGTCTGAGCTGCCATCAAAATTGAGAATGCTCTTTGTAAAAGCGCCAGTCTGCTCATCTCTTGCGCCTTCAATAATGCCGAGTTTTAAATTAAACTGGCTCAGTGTTAAAGTGGAATGGCCCCAGTTTTTCTGTACTCCAAACATAGCTTTAATATCGCTTTCGCCGTAGTTTGAATTCCAGACATAGCCATCGTATTTATTTTTATAGGCATGGGCTATTTTGTAGGTATAATTCACATTCCATACAAACCCTTTTTGGTTGCCGCCCAGCCAAAGATTTCCACCAATAAGGCCATTGTTTGTTTGGTAGTTACCGGTAAACCTGCCTTCTGTAGTACCGGCGGCAGCCAGTGGTTGCGGCAACAGGTTGATAACACCCGCCATCGCATCTGAACCGTAACGCAGGCTGGCCGGTCCTTTCAGCACCTCTGCCCTGTTAACACCATACTCGTCAATCTCAATCCCAAACTCATCGCCCCATTGCTGGCCCTCCTGCCTTACACCATCACTCATCACCACTACCCTGTTGTAACCCAGCCCACGAACCACAGGCTTTGATATGGCCGGTCCGATAGTGATTTGCGAAACACCGGGTATGGTGCTCAGCGCATCAATTACGTTGGTGGAAGCATTTTGTAAAAAGTCTTTTTGGTTGAGCGTACTTACCGGAATTGGGAACTGTTGTTTGCCGGTTGCAGACTGCACGCCGGTTACAATTACTTCGGGTAAAACTTTTGACCGGGCGGCCGAATCTTGCTGTGCCTTTAATTGCGGTATGTGTACCATAGCCGTTATGGCTATGAAAAATATCTTCTTCATGTAAATCAGTTAATGGTGGACAATAGAAATATTACATCACCTGCTGCTACCAGGAACGATTGCAGGTGCAATAAAAAACAACCATTTAAACTTTAGGAGGCGGTATATTAATTGCCGGGGAAAAAAGAGAAATATTAACTGCATTCGCAGGATAAAAAGCTTTTGAAAAAAGGGTGAAAGACTCTGCAATAAATTGAGGCGATTGATTCACCCAAAAAAAATGCACCGCTAATTTGCTAACCAGCTGGTGAAGTGGAATTTTGCTGCTGTGATCTGCCGTTTTATTCAGCAGTTTTACCAATTCATCTTCCGCTTTGTCGTAAATGCCTTTAACGACATAGCAATCTGAAGTTTCGGTTATTTCTTTTACATCAACCAGTTTGCCATCCGTTATTAATTCCTTGCCATTTTTAACCCAGGCAAGCTTATCCTTTTTAATGATGATTGTAGTCAGGTGGCTGGTTTCCAGCTTCTCCAGCATTTCATGCTGCAACCACTGCTGCCTTAACAGCAGCGAAACATACAGTACAAAGGGCATGGCAATAACCGCTATAAAAAACAGCGGCACTCCCGTTGAACGCTTTGACACTTTGGTAAACATACACCCTTAACTATTGGGGGTAAATGTACATATTTATCGCTATAACAGGTAATGAGCAATTTTTATACTGTCACAACCATTAGGTAGTTGGCTGCTGCTATTAATACAGCATTAAACTAATGCCCGGGATTGTACGGATAAGTTTATCAGGGCCAACCACTTTTACTTCATCAAAAATAACAAAAGTACCGGGGCTGCAGCGTTCCATTAAAGTGCTGATTGGCTTAAGGCTGCTGCTGGAAATATTGCCTTTGGCAGCAGTTTTAAAATTAGTACCGGAAAAATAAACAGCTGCACTTACAATATTAAACTGTGCATCAAACTCAAAATCCTTTAATTCTGCCCTGCAATATTGCTGGCTTTTAAAAACAGCAGCAGACATTTTTTGTGTTCCGGGTTCTGCCTGCGAACCAAAGCTTAAATCATTAAAATTAATGCGGCTTTCCGGTTGAACGGCTGGCTGTGTGTGAGCCTTGCTAAAGCGGTCATGATTAACCGGTGAAAATACAGCGAAACTTAAAAAAGGTAACAGGAGAAACTGTTTCATATTTAGAAGGTTTAGTTGAAGAGAACTTTAAAACTAATACTTCAAAAGTGAAAAGAATGTTATGGTTATTTTAGTTTATGGCTGCTGGTTGCTTGTTGGAATTTTTTATATCAGAAAGTGTTACCTCAATATTTAGCAGGCATTTTTGCAAATGACCGTTAGTATTTTTCAATATTTCGTTCTCTTGTTGCAATGCTGAACTTCGCTTTTCCAAATTATTGCTTCGCTTCTTCAAAGCCTGCAGCGCAATAATCATTACACCATGTTATGTGCCGTTTTTTCTGCCAGGTTATAGTTCTGTTTCTTTAATAAGTTGTTGAAACGAAAAGTTTGGATTACGCATTTTTATTTCGTTATTGCTTGAATCTTCTTGTGCTTCTGTTGCATAAACAAACATCTTTTGCTCGTATTTGTCAATCGCTTTTTGTATAGTCTCAAATTTTCCACTTGTGAGATTGTCGGACAAAATTAAAGTGTCCATTAGTCCAATGTTTACGCCTTGTCCTGCAAAAGGTGGCATTAAATGAGCCGTGTCGCCAATTAGTGTTATTGGTAATGGACGGTTGCTTTTCCAAGGTTTGTCCAAAGGAAATTTTCTTATTTGCAAGCCAACAAAAAATGTTGTTGAGCGAATTAACTGTTTATATTTTTCACTCCAATTTGAAAGCCTGTTTAAAAGGAACTCAATTACGCTGTCGGTATTTTGAAAGTCTAATCCTTTTGCGTTATTCCATTCTTCTGGTTTTTTGAAAATGATGCCGTAAGATAACGCACCGTTGTTGAATGGATTTGCAACCAATAAATTCCCCTGATATGCAGTCATAAGTCTGTTGCCATTGCACAATTGGAAAAATTCAGGGCAGTTGGTTTCAGGTTGATGAATGTCGCCTTGAATAATAAAAGTGCCTGTTTCTTCCACCTCACTGTCAGAAACAAATTTTCTTGATTTTGATGTTCCGCCATTAGCTATGATAACAAAATCTGCGGTCGAAACTGGTTTGTTTTCAAAGTCCAAAATCCATTTTCCGTTTTGTTCTTCAAGTCCGGTGAGTTTTCTGTCCCAAATAACTGTGTCGCTTTTCAAACTGTCAAGCAACATTTTTCTTAAAGCGTTCCTGTTTATTTCCGGATTGTCAAACTGGTTTTCGGGTGTTGGATTTCTTGCAGATAAAATGTTGCCGTGTTCGTCTGCAAAATTTATTCCCATCGGCAACGCCAAGTCATAATAAGTTTGCAACAAACCTGCTTTTTTCATTGCGGCTTGTCCCGAACTTTTGTGAAGGTCAAGTGTTCCGCCCCAAATTCTTGCTTGTGGGTCGAAGTCTCTTTCGTAAACGGTTATGTCTATATTATTTTGTTGTAACAATTTTGCCATAGTCAACCCAACAGGTCCTGCACCAATAATGGCAACTTTTTTATTTTTTAGTAAATGGTCTTTCATAATTTGTCTGTCTGTTGATGTTTGCACTGTTGTTTGTAAAATTGCCTGTAATTTGTTACTTACCCAATTACCTGCGGGTGAAAAATAAGGTTTAATTGATAATCAATGGGCAACAGAAAGACATTTTTAAATTGTCGGTTGCGGCAATCTTCTTCCATTTAATCTTGGCCTGCGTTCGTGGCTTACGAATACAAAATGTCCGTGAGCCACGAACCAAGGTAGAATTGGTGATTAAATATTATCATGTCTTTAGTAACTGCACGGCACAGGAAACCCGCTACACAAAGCTCAGCCTCACTCCTGCCCCTGAAAATTTTTTGTTTTGTTAACCACACTTGCGCCTAATGGGGATGTGTTGCCAAAAAATGTTGTATCAGGAATTAAAGGCATTAGAAGAAAATAAAATCATCTGCCGTAGTTTGTATGATAGTATGCCTGTAACTGTTGAAAACTCTTTAACACCACATGGTCAGTCAATGAATAAATTATTAAATTAATTGTTAAGCTGGGTACCCATTTCAGAAAAGAAATTGTAGGTAAATAGTTGTGTATGTTTGAAGTTAGCAGGGTGTGTTACAGCATAAGTGACAATTCGTACATCGCCACAACTTGGCAGTGCAGCTTGAGGCAATCTTCTTTTTCCGCTCCGGGCCTCCTTCAAAATTTAAACCTTCCAGGCAAAACTCTACCACGGCTTTTCAGCAAAGCTGTGGCTGAAGGCTATCCCGGTAAGCTGCTCAACTCTATATCACGCAGCCCATCAAAGTGCAAAAGCATATCTTAAAGATAAATAATGCTGGTGTGGCCACCGTAAATTCAAGCGCCCTGCTGAGTAGCGGCGGGTGCTGCAGCCAGCACAGAACAGTGCAGAGTACAAACCCGCCTGGGAACTTTATAAACTATAGAATGGCAGAAGTTGGATGGAAGACTGCGGGCGGAAAAAAAACCTTTTCTTATATCGGAATATTTGGAACGGACAACCCCATTAAAACAAGGTTTTGTTGCAGCTTTTCCAGGTCTACAAAAATATTAGCATTCTGTACAGATTCATTAGTGTCAGATTCACATGGCTGATAAAAATAGCGCTGATTAAAAACAGCCGAAAGATTAAAAAAATTGTTATAAATTTCTGATCCATCCTTTTTTCTAAGCTCTAAAATAGAGCTGCCAGATGGCATAAACATAAGATTAGTAAGACCTGCCCCGTGTATTGAAACCAGAAATTTTGCCTGCGAAAGTATATTTACCTGATCTTCAAAATTAAATTCTTCAATATTAAGTATTGTAAAACCATAAAGAGTAATACAATTGATTAACTCGGTTTCATTTAATATTTTACGTACTGAAGCATTTCTGCGGCTGATATAAATTCTTACTCCGTATTTACATGGCGATATTTTTTTATCCCGGGTCAGAAATTCTATTGCTGCACGCAATAACGCAGGATTTTCGGCAGGACTTGTGTGGGCCGGCATGACAACTCTTTTGGCAAAAATGATCTTTTTATCATTGGTTTGCCAAACCTTTGTAATCCCAAATTTTTCAAGTGTGTATTTATGATATGAGAAGGAAAAACGCTCAGGTATGATTAGCGTGGCTTGCCGTAAAAAATCTTTTGCAAGGTAAAGTCTTGTAAGCGTATCCGTAAGCCAGTGAAAATAATTTGATGACCATTCATTGTGTACAACCAGGTATTGATTTTTAAAAAGAAAGTATATATCTCTTCGCAATACTGCTTTCAACAGGCAAAGAAATAAAAATTTACGAGTGTACTTATTGATAAAAAGTGGGGTAGATAAACTCTCAGAAAAAACGGTAAAATCTATAAATGTTTGGCCCTGCCAAAAAATTAAACAGTTTTTTAAATGCAGTATTTCAGGATGGCTAACCGTAAACCGGGAAGATCGACTAAAGAGTTCACCAAATTCTTTTTGTTGGTTAACAGGTGCCGGGCGGGCAATCTCATTTTGAATTGTACCTGGAATATAATCAGAAAGCACTTTATTATCAATTATCAGTGATTATTTCAATTGTTTAATGAAGTTAAAAATAAGTGATCAAAATATTAAGGCTCAAACATTTTGATAGTTAATTTAATTATATCATAATACCCGTCAGGCGCTGGGCTCTAGCCCTGTGTCTCCTTGTTACCAATTTTTGCAAATCAGAAACCATCCAATATTACAATATCCGGCAGCCCTTTTTTATTTGTGTGATAATCAACTGCATTGCTGTAAAGCCAGTGCCAGCATTTATTTACAAATCCTGCAATGTTCGGTGAGGGCACCGACCATGGACACACTTCATAGTACCAGTTTGTTGCTTCTCTTAAATTTCGGGTTGCTTATTTTATAAAACGATGTATTGCTTTATCAGCGTTATCCTGAAATGCAGTATTTTTCAAAGGAGTAAAAAAAGTGCTCTGGTCAACCATGTCACCAGATAACTTACCGGCGGCACTTGCATAAAAAACACCACTTTTATATTGCTCATCTGAAATGCCATCTACAAAACGTTTTGCACCTACTTCCAGCTTATGCACCATTCCCCGCATCAATGGGAATACAACAGGCATCATAAAATATTTCAACATAAATTTCATTGCCGGGGGCAAATTGTCCGGTGCCAGAGTGCCCTTTGTGTTTCCCGGGCTCACAACAACAAATTTGAGTTCAGGATATTTTCTTGCCATGGATAGCATCCACATAGTTGCTGCATATTTAACGTATCCGTAAGCCTGCGTTACATCAAACTTATTACCAAAATATGATCCATCAAGAACAGCTGCAAACTCATCTACCGAGGAAGTCTTCATTGCAACCGGTTTCATACCAAGCATCTTTACACCGGGTACGGCTTCCGCACTGGGATATAGTACTGCTCTTTTTAACTTATCATGTTTTAGTAATTCATCCACTAAAATTACATGACCTAAAATATTGGTAGCAGCTAAGTCATTCATACCGGAAGGCATAATTTTCGCAGCCGTTTTGCCAACCATTCCACCCGCATTTAAAATTACTGCATCAATAGGTTCCTTTATATTCTCTACTGCTTTTCTTACTGAATTTGCATCTGCCACATCCCCAATAATAATTTCGAAAATCTTTTTGCCTGTTTGCTCCTCAAGGTCTTTTTTTGCTGCCTCTGCTTTTGCTTGATTTCTACAGAAAAGAATTACCTTTTTTGTTTCTTTTTTCAATGCTAACTGTCGGGCAGTCTCTTTTCCAAGTCCAATATTAGCTCCGGTTATTAAAATACTTTCGTTCATTTTTTTCGTTTTTTATTAGTGAAAATCATGAGGCAAAAATGAAACTTAAAATAAATTAAAACCTGGCAGTAAAGTTCAAAAACCGGTAAATTCGGTTCAACTACTTCTTACGGTACTCAGAAGGCGGTTGATTATACTTTTGTTTGAAGGTCTTTGTGAAATGTGAAGTGTCCTGAAACCCAACTTCGTAACAAATTTCAGATACAGATAATCCGGTTGATTGTAGTAGCTCAAGGGCCTTTTCCAATTTCTTTTCTTTAATGAAACTGGCTGGTGTATCACTAAACTGCGTTTCAAAATCTCTCTTAAAAGTTGAAAGGCTTCTCCCGGTCAAACGGGCTAAATCAACAATAGAAACAGGTGAGTATAAATGTGCTTCTACTACCTCAAATAAGCCTGCCTGTCTTGGGTTAAATAAATGAGAGAATAAGGTGATTATATTTTCTGCATTGTCTGTTTGAAGAAGCAACAGGATGAGTTCTTTGATTTTTAATTTAAGTAAATCGTCTGTAACCAGGTTTGGGTTCTCAAAATAAAAATCAAGGCTTTGGATGAAATGGGTTATAACACCTTGTTTTTCTATTTTCCTGATATATGGTTTGTGAGCATCGCTTTTTATGAAATTTGGAAATTCGTTTTTGTATAATTCCTTCAAAATGTCCGGATACAGGTGGACAGCATAAACTTCACAAGTCCTGGCAGGATGTTTTCGAATTGCGTTTGTAAAATAGTTACCACATCTTAGTAAAACACTTTCTTCTGCTTGAATAGATAGACTGTCTGTTGGGGAAGTGAGAGATAGTTCTCCTTCCTTAAGGTAAGTAAAACAGGCTTCGTCCTGAAAAACTGCATCAAGTCTTATTGGCGGCTTGATTATTAATTTTTCAATTGCACATTTATTATTGATGTCGAAATGTTTTCGGTCGAGAATCATATAAATATTTGAGGTGTCGCTTTTGCAATGACCGCCAACTTGTAGATTGCCGCAAGTAGCCGCATATTAAAAAATTAGGTTTAATTGATAATCAATGGGTTACAGTGGTACGTTTTTAAATAGGCGGCCGCGGCAATCTATTTCTATTTAATCGTCTTACATAAATATATCCATTTTATACAAACAACATTCACCTCCCCCTCCCTCACAAACAACCTCTCCTCCGTTTTCCTCAATAACCCCAATATGCTAATTGTTTCCAGCAGATGCCCGATCTGTTGCTCACGGGAAATAGCAGCTGATTTGGGTACTTTTTTAAACTGCTTGCTGATGTCACTGGCAGACAGGGGATGCTGATATTGCTGTATGATTTTTTGAACGGCTTGTGCTTGTTCAGGAGTTAAAATGTTCTGTATGCAGACTATCAGTTTTATTGGTGGAAGTCATTTTTCTAAATTCAGCCTTCTTCTTACAATTGGCAAGCTGTTGCTGATTTGGCCGGGCATTTACAAATGGGTTATACAGCAATGTACTGCATTAACAAATGCTGTGTTAACGCATGCACCAAATATATTGGAAGCAGAGCCTGCAATGCCTAACAATTTACATCCCTAATGTTAGGGCATGCAAAAATACCGTTTGAACATCATTCCCTTTTTAATGTATCAACTCACTTTTAAACGGAGACAGATACATCTTCATCCCATGCTTGTCTGTATGAACTCAATATTTTGACTTTTTCATTTGTTGCATTTGTAAGAGTTTATTTTTATCAATACCCGGGTGATTTAAGAAGTCTGCAATAGCTGCGTTAAAGGCTGACTGTCCAGGTTTGGCTTTGGCTTTGTAAGCCAGTTTTAATGCCGGATCAGTGAGTATGGATTTAGCAAAGGCTACCGCATCACTGAAGCTTACACGAATGGTTTGCTGTGCCGCCGTTGCAGGAAGGTTAGTAATTGCTGGCCATTTTGCTACAACAGTTTTACCAGCCCGCTGGCGAAAAACAACCTGCTGAAATTTGCCGGATAATCCCTCAGTGAGGACATTGTTTTTTACTATCATAAAACGACATGTTGATTATACTAAAATTATTATTCTCAAATGACAGCATTTCTTTTTTATTTGCACAGCTATAAAGGTTAAACTGTTTTAACTTTTAATGTAGTTGCAGCAGTATTAACAATCAGGTAGAACGTCTTTAACAAATGAGGCTCAACCTCAAGGAAAGTTGGTTGTAAAATGCCCGGGGCTTTTTTAAGTGGGTTTTTTACCAGAGGTTGGTGCTTAAAGTTGGTTGCCGTTTGGGCTTTTAGATGTCTATACGTTCAAAAGAGAAAGGCAGCACAGCCTAAACGTTAACTCCGGCATTAATCCGTAATTATGTAATTGTTGGGAAAATACGGATAAAGGCTGGTCGAACCTTAAGCGAACCTTAAGCGAACACTAAGCGAACCTTAGTCGAAGGATGAATATGGTTTTTCGGGGCGGTTGCTGACCCAGGCGGCTTGCAATACACAATTGCTTTATTTTACCGGGTTTCCCGGTAGCAAGCTTTGCAACTTCATTAAGAGCTCATTGTTTGTATTGGAAGAAGATTCTCTATCAACTTTGATGCAGACAAATAATGCTGCATCCATTGGATGTTTTCCAATGCTGCAATCAGGTTTTGCACTTTCATACAGGTCATTTTCTTTTTGAATATAGAATCGGGTTGCCCCTGATATACCAGAGACAGTAAATAGCATTTTATAAGCCTGGGGTTACTGCAGGATTGGTATGATGGAAATGTGTTTTTCGGAACATCTCTTCAAAAGATTCCGGTAAAACAGCAGCTTGTAGTGTAAGTTCTTCAATTGTATCGTAACAGTAAAAAAAATTCTGATCATCCAGACCAACTCCGAAATACACGCTGGAATGATCATCAAAAATCAGCACCGAATAGCTTTCCTCTGCAAGAAAGTGCAGCACGTTTTTCCGCTTGCTAAAGTTGTAAATTTCTGTATGATTTGCCCTTTCTTTCATAGAGGTAAAATTACCTTCTTATACTGCCATATTGGAAAAATTTTCCCAGCCAATGCATTAATTTATTGTTATCAGAATATCTTGCTGCTTATCAAACTTATTTAAAAGAGCTGCACTCATGTTAATACATTCGATCTTTTCTGCCTGGATAATATTTGCCTGCAGTAGTTAGCCTGCATGGAAAAAATAAAGAGATGCCAAACCAAACTTTCAACCAAATATTAATAGAATGTTAGCTCTGTTCAGGTGCAGGTATTGGCAACAATCCTTGTCATACTTTTACTTCCAAAACAGCTTAAATGGTTTTTCAGATTGAATTTTTCTATCACGATTCTCTTTACCGGGCCAGCGTAATAAAAATAAAAAGTACTTATAAAGACCCGATGCAATACTTTGTCTATAACCTGTTTCCTGGTATAAAAGATGTTCCCGTTACCCTAAGTTTTTTTCAGGTTCCCGAAAGCCGGGAATTTCGTCTTTCTGCCGAGGCAGATAAAGAACTCCAGCGGATCATTTTAAAACAAATTGAAAAGTTCTGTGAAACTCAGGGATTGTTATTAAAGATTAGCTGATTCTGTTTCAGAATATTTCTTTTTAAGTTGCACCGGCAAAATACATTGTTAAACAGCAGGAGGAAAACTGAAATGCTATTTATCAAAAAGCTATCTGCGCTGGCAGGCTGCTTTTATTGGCGAAGAACATGCGCTATTAATAATCCACCCTCGATTCCACATTCGGTGTGATAAAATTTAGCGGGGCAAAACGCAATAGTTGTCATTAATCAGGAGTCAATTGCAGCCTGCCGTTTAACCCAGATTTTGCAGTTGAAAATCTATTGCGGCTTTCAACTGCTGCACAGCTAAGTATTTCAGAACATTTTTTGACTTCAAAATAGATCACTATTTTTTCGGCCAAAAAATAACCCGAAACACTTATCTGTATTGCATTTGAAACCCTCATTACGATCTCAACTGCAAAATCCGGGTTTAATTGTTTACATAAAATTATAATCGGGTTCTTTTATTTTTTTTTGCAGGCATTCAGAAGTTGGTTAGCGGTAATAATTTTTTCATGTACCAACTGATAAATGGTTAAGTATTTACCGGTGTAGGTATTTTACAATGAGACAGATGAAAGAATGTTTTACACACATACCCGTCCATCACAAATAAATGACAAAGTAAATATTGAGTTTGCTGAAGTACATTAAAAATTATAAGAAATGTGTTACCAATGAAGTTTTCAATTAATGACGATTAAGGAATTGATGCCAGGGCGTGATACATATACATGCTCCCCTTCACCTGCTATTTTATAAATTGAGAATGATGAAGTAACACCACTTTACCTTATGCCTGTATTATCTGCTTATTAAAATACGCCAGAAGCCTTTTCTCCGCAACTTTATGAACCAGGACACCGGTTAAAAGGCTTGCAAAAAAGACAAATACGAAAAGTGCATTTAAGAAAAATACGGACTTTAAATCGTAGCGATGTACCAGGCTATTGCAAATCTTGTAAAAAAACAGTACTACAGGGATGTGGATCAGGTAGATAGAATAAGATGCATCTCCAATTAGCAAAAGCAATTTCGGCCATTCAATATTATTGCTTCTGGTGTCTAGTGTCACAATGCCCCAGAGCAACAAACCAAGGATAATCATGAACAGGTAATTATAAACGATGTCTCTCCTGTCAGCTGGCGCACCTGCATGCAGTGCCATATTGTAAATCCAAAACAGTATGGCGGCAATAATTATTCCTGCAAACACCACCAGCGGGCTGGCCTTCTTTTTTAAACCCTTTATAAGGTAAGCAATAAAACATCCCGCCAGGAAATAAAGAATAATGGGATTGAATAAAAAGCTGCCCGGTTTAAAGCCACTTAAGATCCCTGTGTAGTACAACACTGCAATAAACACTGCCCATACTAAAAAAATATTTTTAGCAGTCTTCAATCCGGCTTTAATGCCTGTTGCAAACACCAGGTAAAAAAGTACTTCGTAGCTAAGCGTCCATGCAGAATCAATAAAATTTTTGCGTGGCGGATACAAAGGATAGAGCACATAACACTTAGCAAGGTAAAATACATCTGAAGCCGATTTTACCTTTACAGAAATACCCGACTCTTCTTTTTTCAGGAAGAGGTAATACAGCAACATTACTGTAGCTATGAGCCAGTAAATCGGATAAATACGGATGAATCTTTTTTTAAGGAACCGGGCTGCCTTACCTCTGAGTTCAAGATCATTCCAATGAATATAAGTAATGATAAAACCGCTCAGCACAAAGAAGTACTCTACACCCACCCATCCATGCCTTGCAATGGCAGCAAAAACTGTGGGCTCCCTAAAGTAGAAAACCGAATTGAGGTAGCAATGTAAGAGTACCACCAGCATTGCCGCCACTCCTCTTGATACCTGCAACAAACCGAGCTTGTTTTCCATCTTACATATTTTTTCTGAAGATAGAAGATGCAATGTGTCAGCAGGGGAAAGTTATATTATTAAAAAGAAAATTTTTATGCCCATAGGAAACGAATGATTTGGCAGTACTAAGAGCTATCCCAAAAACGATTTCTTGCTTAAATAATACAATATCACTCATTCAGTTATTTTGTCCCGTTTTACTAAATTTATTTGGTAAGGAACAAAGCATAATTTTCTATAAACTAATCAATACCAGCTAAAACACTTAACCAAAAGATAATAACCAGATTATAGTTGCGGAATATTGTGTAAGTACATTACAGCTTACCAATAACAACTGAAAAACTATGAAGTACTGGTTGATTTTTTTTGTAGTGCTTCTTACAGCCTGTTCAAGGGATACCAGCACCATTAAAATAAAAGGTTCTGATACAGAAGTAAACCTTGCCGTACAATTAGCTGAATCTTTTCATAAAATTAATCCGGCGGTTTTTGTTTCAATTTCTGGTGGCGGCTCCGGTTTAGGAATTGCATCCTTACTTAATGGAACTGCAGATATGGCCAATTCTTCCAGGAGCATCAAAGGTGAAGAAATTGGACTTTTTCATCAAAAAGGTGCAACTATTGATTCGTTTGTTTTTGCACAGGATGCCGTTGCATTTGTAGTGGCAGATGATCTTCCGATAGATTCCATTAATGTTGAAGAGCTGAAAAAAATATTAGATGGTCATTATAAAAACTGGTCGCCCCTTACCACTAAAAATATGCCTGTTAATATTTATGGCAGACAAAGTAATTCCGGCACACATGATTTTATCAAAAAGAAACTGGGTATAGACTTTACCCCTTATGCTAAACAAATGAACGGTAATGCACAGATATTGGAATCCATCAAAGCTGATCATTCCGGTATTGGTTATGTAGGTGCAGGCTATGTTGCAAATGGAACTAACAAGGGTATAAAAGTATTGCTGATTTATCCCGGGAAAAATAAACCGGCCATTTCACCCTTAGATGCTGCCATGATTGCAGCCGGTCAATATTATTTTCAGCGCCCTTTATTTCAATACTACAAAGCTGGTTCTTACAATAAAATAAAGCCTTTTATAGATTTTGAAAAAAGCGATGAAGGAAAAGAAATTATTCAGAAAGCCGGGTATTATCCTGTAAATAAATAACCATGACAATAAAGAGGCGTGAGCAAACGGATTGGCTCCTGAAACAGGTATTCAAGGCAACTGGATTTGTTACTATCGCACTGCTTGGTGGAATATTTTTCATGCTGCTCTATAACAGTATTGCATTTTTTACAAAAATAAACCCTCTGGATTTTTTAACAGGTTCACAGTGGGACCCGGAAAGCTCAGAAGGTAAATATGGTATTGCGCCTTTACTGGCAAGCACCGGCCTGGTGACATTGGGTGCCATGCTTATTGCAGTTCCGCTGGGCATTTTTACCGCTGCCTTTTTATCTGAAATGGCCTATCCAAAATTGAAAAATATTTTGAAACCATTAATTGAAATGCTGGCGGCTATTCCATCAGTTGCCATTGGGTTTTTAGGCATTGTGCTGGTTGGCCCGGGCATTGCAAAAATATTTGGAATTGCAAACGGATTGAATGCGCTTAATGGTGCTGTATTATTATCTGTAATGGCATTGCCCACCATTATCACCATTAGCGAGGATGCTATTAATGCCGTACCGCAAAGCCACCGGGAAGCCTCACTGGCATTGGGTGCCAACAAATGGCAAACTATGTTTAAAGTAACTTTGCCTGCTGCATTACCGGGATTAATTGCCGCAGTCATGCTCGGTCTTGGCAGGGCATTGGGAGAAACCATGACCGTATTAATGGCCACAGGAAATGCAGCTATATTGCCGAGAGGATTTTTAGATGCAGTCCGCACCATCACTGCTACCATTGCTATTGAAATGGGTGAAGTGCCTTATCAAACCACCCATTATTTCGCTTTGTTTGCAATTGCAGTTGTGTTATTCCTGATTACGCTTTTTATCAATTTACTGGGAGAATATTTTGCCAACAGACTAAGAAAATTTCATACATGATTAGGAAAATACGATACCTTTTCAACTGGGTTTTGCTTTTGGGAAGTACGCTGTTAGTATGCCTGATACTGGGCGTAATTTTATGGGATATTTTTTCAAAAGGCATGTCTTCTGTATCATGGAATTTTATCAGTCAATTCCCAACTGATGGTATGACGAAAGGCGGGATTCTTCCTGCGATTATTGGAACATTGTTGCTAACGTTTATCACCACCATTTTTGCTGTACCATTTGGTGTAGCTTGCGCTATTTATCTGAATGAATACGCCCGGCCCTCTGCTTTGACAAATATTATCAGGGCTTCTATCAGGAACCTGGCAGGTATCCCGTCGATCATTTATGGTTTGTTTGGATTGGCTTTGTTTGTGCAAGCTTTACGTTTGGGGACTTCTGTTTTATCAGCAGGCTTAACATTAGGCTTACTTTCGTTGCCTTATATTATTACCACCACTGAGGAAGCACTGAAACGCATTCCCAACAGTATGAGAGAAGCAACACTAGCATTGGGAGCTACACAATTTGAAACCATTAAAGATGTGGTGTTACCAAAAGCCCTGCCCGGCATTTTAACCGGTGTAATACTGACCATGTCCAGGGCTGCCGGAGAAACTGCTCCCATTCTTTTTACAGGTGTTGCCTTTTACATCAATTGGCTTACCACTTCCGCAAACCAGGAGTTTATGGCGCTGCCTTATCATTTGTATATGCTAAGTACACAGCACCAGGCAATAGAACAAGTGCGGCCATTGGCTTATGGCACAGCCACGGTTTTAATACTGCTCGTTTTCCTGCTTAATATCATTGCTTTTTACATCAGGTTTAAACACAGAACACAAGATTAGTATGGAGGATATAAAATTATCGGCTCATAGTTTCAATATGTATTTCGGGAAGAAGCAAATCCTGAAAAACATCAATATTGATTTCCCTAAAAACCAGGTCACTTCTTTAATTGGTCCGTCTGGCTGTGGAAAATCCACTTTACTGCGTTCTTTCAACCGTATGCATGATTTGTCTCCTGATGCAAGAATAGAAGGTATTTTGAAACTGGAGGAACTCAATATTTACGATAAAAATGTTTCAGTAACTGAAATCCGCAAAAGGATCGGGATGGTATTTCAAAAACCTAATCCACTACCAAAAAGCATCTATGAAAACCTGGCCTATGCATTAAAAATTCATGATTTTCCTAAAGCTGAAATACCCGGCCTTATTGAAAAGGCTTTGAAAGAAAGTTATTTGTGGGAGGAAGTAAAAGATGAATTGAAAAAGCCCGCAGTTAAACTCTCTGGTGGCCAGCAGCAAAGGTTGTGCATTGCCCGTACGGTAGTTCTTCGCCCTGAAGTAATTTTAATGGATGAACCCTGCTCTGCTCTTGACCCCATCAGTACCCGTAAAATAGAAGACCTTATTTTAAGCCTCAAGAAGGACTATACCATTGTAATTGTAACCCATAATATGCAGCAAGCAAAGCGCATTTCAGATAAAGTTGCTTTTATGTACCTGGGCGAGCTGGTTGAATTTGATACCTGCGACAATATTTTTAAACATCCTCAACAGGAATTGACCAAAAATTACATTAGTGGTCATTTTGGATGAACCCTTTTTACATTTCAGCGCTAATTTTCAAGTCAGATTTTTATCTCCGGCAATAGTTGAAATTAGTTTATCTCACTAAATTTGGTGTCGCTAAATCTGTATTAAAAGCTTAACATTGAAAAATCAGATTTGGTATTAATTTTACGTTATTAAATTATTATCAAAATATGATCAAAAAAGCATCCCCCTCAAAAAAGCAGTTATCTCCAAAAGATAAGACACTTACTGAAACAACCCACCTTTTAACTTCTGCCCTGACTTCTTTGAAAGATGCACTCGGAGAAAAGAAGTTTGAAAAGCGAATTAAAAAAGCTGCAAAAATAATGTTACAGGGATTTAAAGAACCTGTTGTTGAAAACCCTGCCACTAAAAAGGCTGTAGTAAAAAAAGCTGTAGTAAAAAAGCCATCAGTTAAAAAGACAGCCATTAAAAAAGTATCGAAAAAAGCTACCGCTATAGCCTCAAAAGCTACAGTTAAAGAAACTCCTGCAAAGTAGTTTTGTTACACATTTTTACACAGAGTATTCAAAAAGAGTTTTAACCCAGATTTTGCAGTTGAAAATCTATTGCGGCTTCCAACTACTTCACAGCTAAGCATTTAAGAATATTTTTTGATTTCAAAATAGTTCACTATTTCCTCAGCCAAAAAATAACCTGAAACACTTATCTATATTGTATTTGAAACCCTCATAACGATTTCAACTGCAAAATCTGGGTTTAAGTGATAATGAAGTAAGCAATTCTATTGCTTAAAAGAAAAAGCCGCTCCAGATTCGGGGCGGCTTTCTTTATAAATAAATTTGATAGAATTTATTGCTTCACCAGTTTCAGTCTTTGAACTTTATTACCCTGCAATACTTCTACGAAGTAAACGCCTGGCAATAATTTGTCTCCAATCTGTAGCGTGCTGTTGGCTGGTGCATTCAGCTTGGTTTCCACCAACCTGCCGGCTGCGTCCATTATTTTAACAGACACTGCTTTATCCAAATTGCTCTTTATAGAAAGTGTAAAGTAGTTAGACGATGGGTTAGGCGTGGCCGTTACCTTAAAGTCTTTTACTACTGTGTTGCTTTCCATGGCGATTGCAAAGTTTCTTGCTCCAACAACTCTTGCTGCCAATGGCGCTGGTGCGCCTGTGTATGGCGATAACCTGCTGCCTGGTACCGGACCTTCAAAAGTACCGTTGGGCAACTGCCAGGCCACGGTCAGATGATCTGCGCCGGTGGCTTCTTTGTGCAATGTCTGGATATAATATTTCGCACCTTTTACCAGCGGTATTAATGCTGATATCTGTGAAGAATATTTGGCATACTGCCTGAAACCTGTCGGTGCTGTTGTATAAGCAATCGGCACTATGTTGGCTTCGTTGGCATCAGTACTTAAAAATAAAGTAGCCTGTTCATCTGCTGCTATCCAGAACCTGTAATTACCGGTTGCAGGTGCACAGATATAACCTCTTACTCTTCCGCCATAGTTGTCTGCAACATTCTGGTATTCAAAGCTGCCCAAAGCGGCTGTAATATCCGGCTGGTTGTTGATGAATTTAGGGCTTGATGTGAGGTTCACAACCGCTGAGCCGTTGATATTGGTGAACCCTTCTCCGCTGATACTACCACTGCCGCTGCAATCTGCAACAGTTATGGTAAGTGTGTCCGTCTCTTTTGTTGCACCAAAGTTATCAGTAGCTTTTGCAGTTACTTTATAAACGCCTGCTGCCACGTTAGCCCCGGTAAATACATACGGAGCTGTTGAATCTGTGCCGAACAATGCACCATTTACAAATATTTCCACTTTCTTAATAGTACCGTCTGTATCTGTTGCTGTAACTTTTACAGGGATGGTGCTGTTGGTGGTGAAATTCGCAGGGGCGGTTGGGCTGGTGATGGAAATTAGAGGGCTAGAATTAAGATGCAATATCAATGTTGCTATTGAATCGCAACCAGCTGCATTAACCAACGTAGCCGTATATGTTCCTGAAGCTGTGTATGTTACTCCGTTCCACAGGTAACTAATATTAGCACTGACGCTGGTGGTTGAAGTAGTGGTCAGGCAAATATTAAAATTGTTCCTTACTGTTGTTGGATTTTCATCTTCATTTACCGGGTAAGGGGTCGCACCTGCAGTTGTTGACTGGGTTGTATTTCTGCCAAGGCCCATTACATTTACTTTTCTGTCTGAATAAAGATTTACCAATGTGTATCCATAATACTGCTTGTCTGCTCCTACCCAAACCGGCTCAACCCTTGAGCCTCCGTTACCAGCAATAATCTGCCATGTTTTACCTGCATGAGGATGTATACTGTCCCAAAGATGCTCATGGGCTGAAAACATGGCTTCACAATTATTATCTTCCAGGTATTTCCAAAGGCTGTCTCTCTGGGGCAATGTTGCAGCAGCATCCAAACCACCTGCGGGTGTGAGCGGTGAAGAATAGGCTGGCTTATGACCGAAGGCAAAGATATGACGTGCATTGGCAGCCCTTGCTGCCTGTATGTCTCCGGCCAACCATTTGTATGGAACCTGGTTATCTTTCCCAACAGGATCTGTATTCAATATGATGAAGTGATCTCCATTGAAATTGAATGAGTAAGTCAATTTGCTCTGATCTGTTGCAAGGCCATC
The DNA here is from genome assembly GCA_965247025.1 of Ferruginibacter sp. GTDB lineage: Bacteria > Bacteroidota > Bacteroidia > Chitinophagales > Chitinophagaceae > Ferruginibacter. The sequence goes on from OZ252000.1 coordinate 1,903,323, forward strand.
CGGACCGCCAATATCTGGGCCATTGTTGCCCCTGATATACGGTGCCATTACCCTTGTAAAAATTTGCTCTGCTGCCAGGAAAGATTTTTTACCTGCAGCTTTATCCTGCGTTTCATGGTTACCAGGAATAGCAACCAACTGTATACCCATTGAGGACAATGGATGGCTTTCATAGATCGCCTTCCAGGCAGTTAATTGTTTTGCCAGCTCTGCAGTATCAGGTGTTGAAGGCGTTTTGTATCCCATCACCAAATCACCTGTAAGGATGAGATATTTAGGAAGTGGACTTAGATGTGAAATCTCGGTAAACAACCTTTTCAACTGGTACACATTGGCGGTGCTTGCGCCAGTACTGTAATCTATATCATTACTGGAAAAAGCAGTATCCAGGTAATCAACCCTGTTACATCCTACCGTTACAAAAGAATAATCGTAATTGGTGGTGTTGACAGAAATGGGTGTATTCAAATAAATAGCTATTGTTCTTGCAGCACTTGTTCCGCAAGTATTGCTTGCAGTTACACTCAGGTTACCATTGCTTGCGGCTGCCGAATAATTAACAGAAATAGTGTTACCTGTTCCATTTATAGAGGCACCGGTACCACTGTAAGACCATGCATAGCTAACACCTGAAACATTTGGAACAGTGTATACCACATTACTGTCACCATAATAAACGAAAGTTCTTTTGGTGATAAAGGGAGCCGGCTGAGATAAAGGAATGCCAGTGCCGGGAGCGATAGTAATATTAATGGTACCAGTACAGCCGTTTGCATCTGTGACTATATAGTTGTATGTGCCTGCACCAACAGTTAACGAATCACCCGAAACAACATAAGGAGCAGTGCCACCCGTTGCAGTTACTGAAACAGTGGTTGTTCCACCTGCGCATGTAATGGCAGGAGCGGTTGCACTTGCAGTAATTATTGGGCAAACAAACGTAACAATAGTGCCAGGCGAACCGATTTCATTAGCATCGCCCTTAGCAACAAATGCTCCGTTTAGGCTAACCTGGCTAAGCTGGGAGATGGTGGTATTATTAAGCCCTGCTGCATTGTCAAAAGTTTTAAATGGTGCTGCAGAAGATGCTCCAAACAGCACACTTGCCTGCAATAAACCGGCGCTGTTGTATAAGTTAACGGCATCCCCACCGGTTCCTAATCCAACACCTGAACCGGTATAACTTCCTATCTTAAGGCCGGCAGGAGGTGCTGCACCAAACCAGGTGTTCAGGAAGGTAGCACTTGTTGTTGCCGGAGAAGCTGTCTCAATAAAGATCACGGATTCACCGGGTGCAATGGAAGTGATACCATTTAGTGGTACCGCAGCTGCAAAAGAGCCAGAGTTATCATCCATTTTCCAACCGGTAATATCTACAGGAATGGCCTTTGTATTAGTAACTTCAAACCAGTCTGCAGCTACAGGACTATTACCGCTTGACCACGGTGCAACCTCACTAATAATTAGTTTGCCCACAGTACCTGGTGAACCAATTTCAGCAGCATCATTTACAGCTGCAAAAGCTCCGTTAACACCCACAATACTATTTTGTGAAACAGCTGTATTATTTAATCCTGCGGCATTGTTAAACGTTGGGAAAGGTCCTGCAGGAGAAGCTCCAAAAGTTACTTTCGCTAGCAAAATACCACCTGCATCAAATAAATTCACAGCATCGCCGCCTGTGCTTAAGCCAACACCAGAACCTGTATAGCTGCCTATTTGTAAACCTGCCGGTGGATTTGCTCCGAACCAGTTGCTTAAAAACAGTGGTATGGTTGTGGCCGGGGTTGCTGTTTCAATAAAGATTACGGACTCGCCGGGTGCAATACTGGTGATTCCGTTAAGCGCTACTGATGTTGCAAATGCATTTGAATTGTCATCCATTTTCCAACCTGTAATATTCAGGGCTGTGGAACCATTATTGGTTACTTCAAACCAATCAGCCGCCACGGGACTGTTACCGCTTGACCAAGGTGCCACTTCAGAAATAGTAACCGTTGCCACAGGGGGTGTTTCCACCAGTACATCTGTTACGGACAAGGTATAATTTGTTGACGCATCCGGCGTATTACCTACACTTGCATCATCAACATTAACCGTTATGCTGTAACTCGTTTTCGTTTCAAAGTCTAATACTGTACCGGCTTTAATATACAATCCTGCTCCTGTTACCTGGAAGTAGGCTGCATCAGGGCCGCTGAGGGTAATGTTGTTTGTCCCCTGCCCATCATCCGTAACAGTAATATCGGCTACTTTAATGGGAGATAATGTGCTGGTATTTTCCAAAATGGAGGTAACAGCATTGCTCAGCGTAATGACTGTTGGTGCCTGGTTAGCGACTGTTGCAGGTGCGTACACCCAAAGTTGCGGATGATCAAAATCGCCACCTCCATTTTCACTCACGGTGTAAATTATACCATCACGGTCCATAGTTATTCCTTCATGCTGCTGTGCCACCACATCCAGCGGATTCCCCGGATCTGAGAAGATGGTTAATGAACTGGAGATATTTCCCAGGCGGTCAACATTGATAATCTTTCCTGACTCCTGGCTAAGCACCAGCAGGCTGGCATAGTTAGGCTGACCGTTCAATGCTGGCAAATTGGATAATGCGAAAACATCTGCAAAATCGGCGAGGCCAGCAAGCGCAGGATCAAAGAGGTTTACTGAGTTTTCAGTTGTTGGTGAGCCATTGGTTGCGGAACCAGCATTGAAATCAATACCCGTCTGAAAAATACCTTCGGGTTGAGTTTCTTTTACAAAAATATAACCTCCTGTTAGTGGATCAAATGTTACTCCTTCAAGACCAATATTTTGTACAAAAGTGCCAAGTTTAACTGTTTTTGCGGCGCTCCTTACAAGTGTACCGCCTGCCACGTAAGTGAACAAAACAGCCTGCCTGTCACGTTCTTCAGTCATTACAAACTGGCCATTACCAATATACGTCAATCCTTCAGGATCATAAAAATCTGTTCCCTGCGGACTACCGCCCGGTGCCAGTGTCATAGTGTTGATCAACTGCCCCGTTTTTGAAACCTGTACCACGGCAGTTCCCCCATCGCCTACTACAAACAGCGTTTGCGTATCCCAGTTATATGTAACTGCGGAAGCTTCCTGCGCCAGTAAATTATTGGCAGGATGTGCCGTCCTTGTGGGTTCGGGCAAATCGTATCTGCCTACTCTCACATAAGTAGACAGATTTACAGTTTGAGCCATCATCGTAGTAATCAGACAAAGGCCGAACAAAAGTGTAAAAATTTTTTTCATTTTTTTGGTTGATTTTTTAAGAACTTGATTTTCTAATACGGTTATTGCTAACCAGAAGTCTTATTTTGAAGCATTGCAAATTGAAGTGAAAAATCAGTCATATTTCAAGCGGAGCGTTGAAACCCTTTAATAAGGCCTTCGGCCAGCCTAACAAGAGATAAAGGAAACCATTAATCTATCAATTTCTTTCAGTTCAACATTAAATAAATGAGAACTTAACCTTAAGAAATCATTTGAAAAGTTTTGCGCTTTAATGCCAGGTTGTATCTAATAATTTTTGACTTAAGCCAAGTCTTAAATTAACAAAACCGCCCCCTTTTCAGGAGGCGGTTTTATTATTACTTTAAAAACTTTTATTGATCAGCTTACTGCTTCACCAGTTTCAGTCTTTGTACTTTATTACCCTGCAATACTTCTACGAAGTAAACGCCTGGCAATAATTTGTCTCCAATCTGTAGCGTGCTGTTGGCTGGTGCATTCAGCTTGGTTTCCACCAACCTGCCGGCTGCGTCCATTATTTTAACAGACACTGCTTTATCCAAATTGCTCTTTATAGAAAGTGTAAAGTAGTTAGACGATGGGTTAGGCGTGGCCGTTACCTTAAAGTCTTTTACTACTGTGTTGCTTTCCATGGCGATTGCAAAGTTTCTTGCTCCAACAACTCTTGCTGCCAATGGCGCTGGTGCGCCTGTGTATGGCGATAACCTGCTGCCTGGTACCGGACCTTCAAAAGTACCGTTGGGCAACTGCCAGGCCACGGTCAGATGATCTGCGCCGGTGGCTTCTTTGTGCAATGTCTGGATATAATATTTCGCACCTTTTACCAGCGGTATTAAGGCTGATATCTGTGAAGAATATTTGGCATACTGCCTGAAACCTGTTGGTGCTGTGGTATAAGCTATCGGCACTATATTGGCTTCGTTTGCATCGGTACTTAAAAACAACGTGGCCTGTTCATCTGCCGCAATCCAGAACCTGTAATTACCGGTTGCAGGTGCACAGATATAACCTCTTACTCTTCCGCCATAGTTGTCTGCAACATTCTGGTATTCAAAGCTGCCCAAAGCGGCTGTAATATCCGGCTGGTTGTTGATGAATTTAGGGCTTGATGTGAGGTTCACAACCGCTGAGCCGTTGATATTGGTGAACCCTTCTCCGCTGATACTACCACTGCCGCTGCAATCTGCAACAGTTATGGTAAGTGTGTCCGTCTCTTTTGTTGCACCAAAGTTATCAGTAGCTTTTGCAGTTACTTTATAAACGCCTGCTGCCACGTTAGCCCCGGTAAATACATACGGAGCTGTTGAATCTGTGCCGAACAATGCACCATTTACAAATATTTCCACTTTCTTAATAGTACCGTCTGTATCTGTTGCTGTAACTTTTACAGGGATGGTGCTGTTGGTGGTGAAATTCGCAGGGGCTGTTGGGCTGGTGATGGAAACGGCTGGTGGATTATTAACACCTGCTGTTACTATTACCACTTGTTTTGCGGTAGCTGTATTACCTGCTCCGTCTGTTACTGTCCACGTTACAATGGTGGTTCCTATCGGGAAGGCTGTTGGTGCATTGTTGGTTACACTTGCTACACTGCAGTTGTCTGCGGTAGCTGGTGTGCCAAGAGAAACACCGGTAATTGTTGTTGAACCAAAAGGTGCTGTTATCTTAACTGTGTCAACCGCTGTAGATGTTGTACCTACAGACTGTGGATTAAACATAGCCAGTAACTGACCACCTTCCACTAAGTCTGCTGTAATAGGCGGATTCACTGTATAGTGTGCCTGATCTACCAGTAAATGCATACCTGCGCCCAGTATATCTGATACATCAATTACGCCGGATGTTTCTTCATCTACATTGAATGGCGCTGTCGGAGCTATTCCGATATCGCCAAACCTTGCTGGGTCATGCTTACCAATCTGTGTTAACTGATCAGTTGCAATGGTGTACTGCCAGATCTTACCGTTATGAGCTGCATTGCCCACATCTTCCAGTAATATTAAATGGCCTGATTTATCTGCTGTCATATTATCCAGCATATTATGACCTTCTGTTCCGTCAAGCAAAAGGTCGATTGTACCACCCAAATCCGGGTTGGTGATGTCTGTAAAGTTCAGTCTCCACAAACGGCTGCGGCCTATCTGTGTGCCAACTCCGTCTGCAACCTGGTCAAGCCTGTCGGTTGTTACAAAGAAGTACTGGGCAGGGTTTGAAGGATTCCAAACACCATCTTCCGGCCGGGAGAATGTAGTGGAAGAAGTACCGCTTAATGTAAAGGCTGTTCCGCTGGTGATGTTGGTTGCACGGCTGGTTGTGTTGGCTGTTGGTATCTCAAGTGGGTTACCTGCAACTTCTACAAACTTAATTGTACCATTGTTTAAACCGGCTTTATCAACTTCACTTCCGGTATTGGTTTTTGTACCAACATATACTGAAACGGTGTTGGTCATAATGCCTGTACCGCCATCATTGTTGCCGATTACAATTGTTTTGTTCTGGGCAAAAGGATTGGCAAGGGCATTTTCCCATCCGCCGACTCCAATTAAACCAGAACCATTGGTGGCCAGGTTGAATTTACCTAAAATATAAGATTTGCCTTTATCTGCACCGCTGGCAACGCTGGCTAACTGGTAGCCATTTACGCCACCTTCTTCGCCATGCATGTAAATACGGGCTTTGGAACCAAGGCCGGTAGCTGCATTGTAATAAGCGCTTACTGCAGGAAGATCTCCCGAACAGAAACGGCTAAAGGCAAAGATGAATGGTGTGGTTGTATCATTTTTCTGTGTGGTGGAATTCCAGCCATACACAGTTTTCATTAAATCACTTCCGCTTACAACAGAAAGATTTGATTTGTTGATGATCCAGTTTGAAACAAATGCTCCTTTTGCACCATGATCACGAACCACACCCAGGGTGTTACCGATCTCATGATTCATCAGTAAAGTAAATGTTCCGTCGCAGTTATCAAAGGCACCCAGTCCGTCAGGGATACCTGCCATTTTATAACCACCAACAGCATCACCCACTGTTAAGATTGAAGTGAATTTAACACCTGGTTTTACAGGAAGTACATATGGTGTTGCAGAACTGCTTGCACCTGTTACACCTGGTACCAGGCCTGTTTGTGTAATATAAATTGAAGGAGCAGTACCATCTGTTACAGTAACTGTTTGTGTTGCAGTGGCAGTGTTTCCGGCTGCATCAGTCACCGTCCAGGTTACAGTAGTTGCACCTAACGGGAACGCTGCCGGGGCATCGTTGGTTACACTTGCAACGGTGCAGTTGTCTGCAGTTACCGGTGTGCCTAAATTAACGCCAGCTGCTGTGCAGTTAAGATTGGTGCATGCACTTACTGCTGCTGGTGCTGTGATGGTGGGAAGTATAGCGTCAGGTGAAGATGTAACAACCACTGTAGAAGTAGCATCGGTTGTACAAGGAGAAACGGCACTAACTGTATAAGTATAAGTGCCTGCACCTGCTGGAGCCGGGCTCCAGCTTCCACCAGCATCTGGTGTACCGCCAAGTGCTGCAAACAATTGTGCTGTTGTTAAAGAAGCACTTGAACAACTTAATGAAATGCTGCCATTAGTACCTGCATTTGGTGCTGCCACCTCTGTCACAGTTACAGAAGCAGTACCGTTTATTGTACATGGTGCTGTTGCATTAACTGTATAAGTGTAAACGCCTGCACCAGCAAGAGCCGGAGACCAGCTTCCGCCAGCATCAGGCAAACCGCCAAGCGCTGCAAATAATTGTGAAGTTGTAACCGAACTTCCTGCACAGATTGCAAGTGTACCATCGGTACCTGCATTTGGAGCTGCCTGTTCAGTAACAGTAATAGTAGCAGTTGCTGATCCGGTACAAGGTGATACTGCATTTACAGTGTAGGTATACGTATCTGCTCCTGCAAGAGTTGGCGACCATGAACCGCCTGCATCTGGTGTACCACCAAGCGCTGCAAACAATTGTGAAGTTGTAACTGAAGTTCCTGCACAAATTGCAAGTGTACCGTTTGTACCTGCATCAGGTGCTGCCTGGGCTGAAACTGTTACAGTAGCAGTTGCCGTTCCGGTACAAGGTGATACTGCATTTACGGTGTAGGTATACGTACCTGCTCCTGCAAGAGTTGGCGACCATGAACCGCCTGCATCTGGTGTACCACCAAGGGCTGCAAACAATTGTGAAGTTGTAACTGTGGTGCCGGCACAAATTGTGAGTGTACCGTTTGAGCCTGCATTAGGCGCAGCCTGTTCTGTAACCGTTACAGTAGCTGTTGCTGAACCTGTACAAGGTGATACGGCATTTACCGTGTAGGTATATGTACCCGCTCCTGCAAGGGTTGGACTCCATGTACCACCTGATTGAGGTGAACCACCAAGCGCTGCAAATAACTGTGCAGCTGTAACTGAAGTTCCCGCACAAATTGCAAGTGTACCGTTTGTACCTGCATTAGGTGCTGCTTGTGCTGTAACTGTTACAGTAGCAGTTGCCGTTCCGGTACAAGGTGATACTGCATTTACGGTGTAGGTATACGTACCTGCTCCTGCAAGAGTTGGCGACCATGAACCGCCTGCATCTGGTGTACCACCAAGGGCTGCAAACAATTGTGAAGTTGTAACTGTGGTGCCGGCACAAATTGTGAGTGTACCGTTTGAGCCTGCATTTAAAGGAGGGCAGGGTGATCCAACAGTTATGTTGTAAGTAGGAAATGTTGTAGCTCCGGTGGCATTTGACTGTGTAAACCACAGAGACGAAGTAACGAAGGCAGCCAGTAAATTTGCGGCTGTATTGGTAATCGTGACTGTTGCTGCAGCAGAACCTGTATTGGAAAAATAGCCATTGTTTTGTGTTGTTGCTGGCAAGTTTAAAAAGGCAGATGCTGGTAAAGAAGTGGGCTGAACAGTATTGGAGGCAGAAGAAGTTGAACTTAATGCTGCACCATAATTGATACCCTCAATTAATGTAATCCCAGTTTGATTGGCCCAGCCTGCTGTAGCTCCCTGGAAAATAAAAAGCTGATCTCCGGAAGCGTTAAACGCAAAATTTGTTGGAGCATTCGAAGAAAATTCAGCTGAATTTACTGCTCCGTTTTGCCAGAAAAAAGTGGTCCCGGCTGAATAAGCACTGGCTGCTGTAAAAGTCAGAAACCCTTCTCCGGTTCGGCCAGTTGAACCGGCGGTAAAACCATTGTCTGTGAAATTGATGATAGTTCCGGCTGTAATGCTTTTCAGCAAAACAAATCTAAACTGATCTGGATTGGTGGCATTAATGCCAATAACAGCCACATCTCCTGTGGCCAGAGTAGTCTGTGCGATGCTCCTGGCAGCGCACAATATTACCAAAAGAAAAGTGAAAAAAGCTAAAAGAGCTTTTCTCGGAAGCATACCCCACGGGATAGCCTGGGGAAGGTAAACTTTGTTCATTTTAATGTTAGGTTTTTGATTTAAAAAAATGGTGACTATATATCCGGTTGATAAAAAATAGGATTGTACAGGGAAACTGTACGATGAAATCTATCAGGAGGGTAGTGAGGATTGAGGCTGCAAAAAACTTCGAAAGCTAACAGCAGAATGTGGAACTAACCTTATCTGCAGAGGAACCTTCTGGTTTTTTGAACTATCAAATATCTCTACAGCGCATTACTTTAAGATGGAGTTAACCTTAACAATAAATTACGCTTACATGAATGAAGTATTAAATAATTGTTTCGCCTTAAAAAAGGCTTGCTCTCCGAAAAAATAAACGCTACATTATCAGCTTGTAGGGGATACCCGACCTCTTTTTGTACCTGAGATACTGCACTATCTGGTCAAGTTCATCATGTGTGATATTGGTTTCTTTCATGTTGTTTTCATGAGCAGGATACTGGAATCTTATTTCATAATCCATCAGCTGCGGCAGGGAGAAATCCGGGATTTCCATTTTCTTATTTTCCTTTACATTATGGCACTTTGCACAATTGATCTCGTACAGGATCTTTCCCTTTTTAAAATCCTGCTCAAACCTTTTTTTTGCAGAATCGGTGGTGGCTTCATCCGGATATTCAAAGGGTTTTGCTTTCCCTTTGGTTTTTGTAGTATCGTTGTAAAAAAAAATTACATGGTTTTCAGTCCGCTGTACTGTATTATTTAAACTACTAAAGAAAACGCTGCAAAGAGACAGTGTTGCTAAAATGACTTTCATGGTATGGTAGTTTTAGTACTCGCCGCCCGGTTTACGTCTATTCAACATTTTATTGGTGGATGCAGGCAACTTTGCCGGGGCCTTTTCAAATGCAACTTTTTCATTGAGTGCATTTATGAAAGCCAATAGCTGTGCTTTTTCCTGCTTCGAAAGTTTGAGTGAATCTGAAGACAAGGTTTGATTTTCCACTGATAATCCTTTGCCTGCACCGCCGCCTGCATCATAAAAATCAATAACCTGCTCCATGGAAGTAAACACACCATTGTGCATATAGGGCTTTGTGTGAGCTGAATTTCTAACAGATCCTGTACGGAAAGCATGCAGAGTTTCCTTAGCAGGGTTAACATTGTACCTTCCATTATCATCACTCAGTTTTAAATAGCCTGTATCTTCCGGTACACCCAATACTTCAAATTCAGAGCCAACATAAGGTGGCTTTACACCATTAAACTGCGGCACAAAATGGCAGGTGGCACATTGAGCTTTACTCATAAATAAATTAAAGCCCTTTTTTTCTTCCATACTTAAATCTGCCTTTTTATTCATGGCTTCATCAAACGGGGCGTACTGTTTACTAAACTTGCTGTAATAAAAAGTGATGGCAGAAATGATATGATTAAAAGTGATTTCGGTTTCCTGAGGAGTGTACTGTAACAGTTTTTTAAAGGTTTTTTTATAATCGGGGCAACTCAGAATTTTTTGGAGTACCTGTTTTCCTGCGGCACCCATTTCCAGCGGGTTGGTGATTACTTCACTTGCCTGGTTTTGCAAAGAAATATGTTTACCATCCAGCATTATTAAATGATTATAACCTGCATTTATTAGTGAAGGCGTATTTCTTGTTAAAAATTCTTTGTGGTTGAAACTGAAAGCAGCAGCTACTGTTGTATCGGTAAAATATTCTGTTGGCTTGTGGCAGGAGGCACAGCTACGCTGGTTATTACCGGATAAAACGGGATCGTAAAATAACAGCTTGCCGATTCTGTCAATTTCCGCCAGTACTTTATCATCTTTAACCCTTAAAAAAATACCTTTTGCATTTTGTCCTGTGTACAATTCTATATCAAAAATGGAATTATTTTTTTTGTTTAAACTATAATCCATCATACTGGTTGAGTACACTTTGTATTCATTAATCAACTGTTGATTGATGGCAAAAAGCGGGTTTATGAACTCTCTTATAAAAGTATAATTATCGAACCTGCTGTACTCCTCCGGCTGCTCACCGGTAAAAGTCACCAGCTTTTTATAAAGCAGGTTATAATTTTCATTCAATGCTGTGTTGGGGAAATTCTCATTGAACGATCTGTAAATATTGTCCACATTATTAACCATCCGCTTCAGTTCCGGAATAATCCTGGCGGTATCCGGGCACTCAAAACCTGTGGTGTAGATGGAGGCGAGATTAAGCAGGTACAGCCTGTTACACAAATAAAAATGATGGTAATCTTTAAGCCTGCTGGTAATAGAATCTTCTTCAAATACCCTGGTTGCTTCAATAGAATAATTGATGAGTTGAATCAATGAATCCTTCTCAACAAGAGAGTCCTCAAGGTATAATGCAGCCAATGTAAGCCCTGCTCCTTCACGTTTGTAAGGCTTTTCAAACTTCTCAAATACTTCGGTTTCCCATTCCACCGGCAATGGCCCGTTTATCTTTTTATATGCAATTGGATCCAGGTAGCGGAGCCAGAAATCTACTGCTTTAAGTTGCAACCTTGCTCCTTCAATCTCTTCATTAATTTGTTTGACATCGCTGGCAGAATGCAAATTTCTATTTAATATAAACTGCCGGAGCGATTGCTGAATTGTTAAAAACTTTTGAATCTGTAACGAATACCCTTCTGTATAAACTGCTGTATCTCTTTTTATAAAAGATGAGAGCAGGAGGGCACTACAGACTATTATTAAGATTGCTGTAATAATCTTTTTCATACATCTTCAAATTTTTTCAAGTCATTCCGATCATTCTTATGAATAAGTCAGTTTGAAATTTTATATCCAATACCCTTAACAGTTTTTATTAGACCTCCGCCCAGCTTTTGCCTTATTCTGTGTATATGCACATCAACGGTTCTGGCATCTGCGTTAGCATCAAGATTCCAAACATGGTGTAATATTTCCTGCCTTAAAAAAACCTTTCCGGTTTTTGAAATCAGCAACGACAATAACTCAAACTCCTTTTTTGGAAAATGAAAATTATTACCTTTGCATATAACCAGGTAACGTTCCCTGTCAACTATAATGCCTTGCTCTGCATTACTAATATCCGGCTGCCTTATACGTCTTGCAGCAGAATTTATTTTACTTACCAAAATATTTAAACTTGCTGGTTTATTTACAAAAAAATCAATACCAGCATCCAGACTTTCTATCAGCATATCCTCTCTGATTGTAACTGCAAGAAAAATCAGGACAGTATTATCGAATTTCTTCAGCATTCGCATTTGCCTGCACTTTTCCAATATCCCCTGCTCATCAGGTTTTACATCTACCAATACAGCATCAATGGGAAAAAATCTGTTTACAGAGAATAACATATCATTATACGCAGCGGTAAAAATTTCGTAACCATCCCCTACAAATGATTCTTTCAATAAATTAATTTCAGGATCATTTTCAGAAACAATAAAGAGCAACCGTTTCTTTATACCAGGTTCATTCATTTGTACTCATTTTTAACTGCTTTCTTTTGTTGAGTTTTTAGCGTAAAATATAATTTCCTCTCAGGGCTTAATTTCGTAATTATTTACAAAGGATTGTTTCAACAGGCCAATCCCCTGTGCAGGAATTTTTCTAAGATATGAGACCAGGTTATCCATGCCGCCAACAAAAGGAAAAATTGTCATGCTGTAAATAAATGTCAGCCAGTTTCGTCTGCGAAAACTGTTCAGGATTTTTACTTTATAATACCTTGTTCTGTATATTTTAATCCAGTTTTTTGATGTACTTTTTTTTGCTTTAATATTATTTATCCGCCGCAAACAAGCTTCTTCTATTACGTTGTAATGATTTTTTTGAGCTTCACTTTCGTGGCCGGCATTGGAGATTGCACGGCTGTGTATGCGGTAATAGTAAAGTGGCTCGTCAATAAAAAAAAGTGTACCAACCTCCTCCAGTTTGTAGTAAAGATCCTGATCTACCGCAGTTTTGTTGTTGGCCGAAATGCCTGCTGTATTTTGATAACAGCTTTTTTTAAAGCTGGCGAAGTGATGAACTCTACCGTCGCTTAATAATAAATACGGCACATCCGCCGGCACGGCTGATGTGTAATTAGCGAGTCTTTTAGGCTCAAGGTTTTCATCACAAATAAAATGAGTTGAAGATATAAGGCTGCATGTGGGTTTGCCTGCATGGGCATCGGCCATTACCTGCAGTGCATCGGGATGCAGGGCATCATCCGGGTCAAGAAACCCCATTAAATTACCGGAAGCATTTTCTGCACAGCGGCGCTTCGTAAAACCGCAGCCCATGTTTTTCTCATTCTTAAATATCTTAATAGACTCATTTGATAAATAGGGCTGGATAAAATTATCAAAGTTGTCTGTTGAAGCATCGTCGGTTAATATCACCTCCCAGTTTGTATAACGCTGGGCCATAACACTATCAAGCGCCGTTTTTAAAAACAGTGAGTTATTATAATTTGCTATTAAAACTGAAAAAAGCATCAATCGATAAAATTTGAATTAACGGCCGTTGAAGTGTGATTTTTTAACAAGTAAGAGAAGGTGGCATTATTAACTTCCTGCAGCAGCATTTTATTATCAATAAATTCTTTTACAAGCCGGGTATCCTCCTCAATTTTTTCCGACAGAAAAAAACCATTCTCTTTATCGCAAATAATTTCGGGTATAGAATTTACTTTATTGGTAAGAATAATTTTACCCTTCTTCATGCTGTATAATATACTGCCACTAAAAGGCCAGTAAAACTGATAATCTTTAAAAAGCAACATTGCAAAGGTGGCTTTGTTAAAAAGCAGGCCCAGTTCTTCTTCAGCCACATACCCGAGATAATGAACATTTTTGCTGTATTTTTTTTTGAGCGCTTCATAAAACAACTGCTCTTTACCAATGCTGCCACCTACAATGTAAAAGTCAATATCAGGTTGGTGATGCAGCAGGCGGCTATGTAATTCCAGTGCATATTCTATCCCCTTATTTCGTCCTATAAAACCAAAATAGATAAAGTTGTTACTTGTAATTTTCCCCTTTTCAATCTCCGCAGTATTTACAATGTGCGGCAAAAAGTAAACGTTATCCAGTTTATATTTTGTACGCATCGCTTCTGCCCCCTTTTGAGATAACACATAAATGGATTTTATTTTTTTTAACCAGGGAAGCACTGCCATAAACCTGTTGATATATTTATCATAGAACTTTGAAAAGTTGTTTAACAGTTTATTTTCAAACTCCCGGTAAGGATATTTCAGCAATGGAGCATCATGCATGGTAACAGAAACATTTCTATAACCGGAGTTGAGCATGGCAAATAAAATTTCTACTTCCTTTTTTTGAAAAAGTCCAATTTCAATATGTGCATGATCTATGGACGAAACTGCAGACATAATTGCTGTAAGGCTTTGAATACTTTCAATCAAAATATATCCTTTCTCTTTCAGGATAAGTTCATAAAAATCGTGGGAGTACTTGCAGATACCTGAAAGCCCTTTCGTTGAACTGATGTAAAATTTTTTCATGAAAGTTTACGTGATTGCATTACAGGCAATGTTTTGAATTGGTTTACAGCCGCAGATCATCAGCTGCTGAATTGTTTTAAGTTTATAATATTATTCCTCAGCAAACTGTATTTACCTCTGATAGCCATAAGAGATTTTATATAGGCCAGGCTCCAGTGAAAATAAACACTTCTGCCCCCGGCTTTTGGAGGGATTACCAAGTATTTTACAAGCCTCACCAAACTCATCAACAAATGAATATTCCAGTTATTAAGTTTTTTGTGAACCCGCCTGGCGCTGATGTTGGCATAGTAAAGATTTCTAAGCGGACCATCGTTTCCGAAGGCGGTAAAGAGCTTTTTCAAATAGGATAACTGCATTCTTTCATCGGGCATAAAATGGTAGAATTTCATGTTATCCGAAAAGTATAACTCTTTACCCAGCAGTACCAGTGCATAAGTAAGTTCAGTATCTTCAGATGAGCTAAGATGCTTTCCTTTCCGTCCCGTAAACTGTGGACTAAAACTAGCTTTTGCCAGCAGGTTATAGGAGTCTTTTCTTATTGCCATGCCTGCACCATAGAGGTTCAATAATTTACCTTCTTCTCTTGTAATCTCCTGAGAGCCTGTTGCAAAACATTCCGCATAATCATCAAACCAGACTGGTTTAGCCTTCTCAAAAACAGGGATACCCATACCACCACAGGCACTCACTTGATCATTATTTTCAAAAATATTTACAACCTGCTGCAGGTAATCATTGAAAAGCCAGTTATCATCATCACAAAAAACTATATATCCATAATAGCTTTCTTCAATACCTTTTTCACGGGCATAAAAAAGACCTGCAACCGGCTGATCCACTATTCGTAAGGCAACCGGCGAATTGAGTGCCTGCCAATTTTGCTGCACCGCCATGGCCGTATCGTCTGTTGATGCATTATCAACTACAATTATTTCCCATGCCCAATCCAAATTTATTACCTGGCAGGCCAAAGCCTGCAATACTTTACCTATACGTTTACTACTGTTGCAGCAACAAATAATTACAGATATTCCTTTCATAATTTACCGGCCAGTGGCTGTTAAGAAAGCAACTCCATTTGTTGCAGCTGCGTTTCTTTTTGTGGCTGGCTTTTTGGAGAAAAATTATTATTCTTTACTGCTGCATTTATTGCCAACCGCCTGTTATCGGTAAACCAGCCCCATTTATTAAAATATTTTAATGATGAGCTAAGGTGAAATTTCATTAACCTGAAACTCTTGTACGAAGCTTTACTATAGCCGTGTATAATACTTACACCCGGGTGATAGATGGTAAGATATTTTTCATTAATTCTGCGGCACAGATCTGTATCTTCCAGGTAAAGAAAATACCGTTCGTCAAAAACACCTACCCTTGCAAAAGCATCAGTTCTTATAAACATAAAGCAACCTGAAAGATTAGGGACTTTCATCATGCTGTTATAATCTTTATGCTTTAGTTCATACTCATCCAGTTGTTTCCTGAAAAAAGACTGAATTGCTGCCGGTATAAACCGGCGCAAAATAAGATCAGCAGGTGCAGGAAGTTTCTTACACAGGTGTTGCACATTTCCATTTTTATAAAAAACCTTCGGCATTACCAAACCAACTTCTTTGTTAAGCTGCATAAAATCGAAAAGAGCGTTAAGTATGGTGGGATCAAAGGAAACATCAGGATTGAGCACCAGGTGAAATTTTGACCGGCCAATTGCCTTTTGAATAGCGAGATTGTGACCACTTCCATATCCTAAATTGCGGCCATTAAAAATGTACTCAATTTGGGGCGAAATAAACTGGTAACGCAATAAATCATTAGATGAGTTATCTACCAAATAGAGTTTAATTGATTTGCTGCAGTTTAAAAAACTTTCTATAGCCGCCCTTACCTCATCAACAGGATTGTGGTATAGTACGATTGAACAGCTGATATCCAACATAAATTTTAATTTTTAGAATAAATATTTTCAATGATAGTTTGTAGTGATTTTGCTGACTGACTCCAGGAAAATTTCTCCGCCTGCTGTAACCCCTTTTGCCGGAGTTCATTTTGCAGTGTTTCGCTTTTAAGTAATTGTGTTATTAGTAATGTTAATGCTGATTTATCAGAAGGATGAAAATACAAAGCAGCATTTCCGCATACCTCCGGCATAGATGAAGCATTGGAACTTATAACAGGGCAGCCACAGGCCATTGCTTCCAGCAACGGAATTCCAAAGCCTTCATAAAGACTTGGAAATATAAGTGCTGAGGCTTCATTATATAGTGGCTGCATCAAATAATCTGGAACATAACCAGTAAAAATAATGTTGGTGCCACCACTTGCTGCAACATAATTTTTTAAAACATCAAGATATTTTTTTTTGCCTCCTGCTATTAAAAGTGGATGTCTTCTTTTTGTTTTTTCGTCAAGCTGCAGGTATGCATCTATCATTAATTCAAAGTTCTTGTGCGGATAAGTTGCACCTACTGCTAGCAGATAGTTTGACACTCCGTAGGCTTCTTTTATTTTGGCACCATTTACTCCATTGAAAAAAAAGGTGTTGCTATCAAAGCCATTGTGAACAATTTTTATTTTAGTTTCATCACATTTTAAAAGCTCAATGATGTCTGCTTTACTATTTTCGGAAACAGTTAAAACCAGTTTAGACTTTGAGATCATCAATGGCAGCAGGTATTTAAAATAAAAACGCTGGTGACTACTTATGTTATTAAACTTCAGCGAAATAAGGTCGTGAACTGCAATTATTTGATTTGGTGAAAAGAAGCTTCCATGTGTGGTTGGGCTTATAATCAGGTCGTATTTACGAACCTGGTACGGGTAAACAAATGTGTTCCAAACAAAACGGCTGAAAGCCGCTATTTTTCCATATTGTGAGGATTTTAAAATGCCGGGAATTTTAATGAATGAAACGGTATGATGCAGCGAAGAAACTGCAGGAGCAAATACTGTCATCTTCTTAAAAACCCCTGTATTACTCAGTGCAGAGAAACTATTTATCAGGTTAAATGAGTAAACACCAACGCCTGTTGGATGATCATCCAGCATAGAGCCATTAACCGCTATTGATAAATTATTTGTGATCATTTGTTTTATAATGCAATAGATTACCGCTTGCGAATTTTCATCACATTAAAATTAAAAAAAAACTTAATTTAAGCAATACTGTTTGGATGGGGATATTGGAACAACTACGAATCAGAAGCACTTCAAAAAAAGATCAGGTACAGATTTTTTTAAAGAAGTTGAAACTGATTTTTCACTTGAGGCAGCAAATTCAAATTTAGAGTTTAACTAATTGTTACCCTATTGTTACCATTACGCTTTACACAATATTTTAGTGGCGGCAAAGGCTAAATGTTATTTATTTGTGGAAATAATTTAAGTAAAATTTTTCACTTGCAGTCAATGTCAATTTTTATCGCACCGCCTGCAAAAATAGTAATGACGAATATATTACCAACTCATCAATCTTACGTCTGCTTTAGTTATCAGAAAATAAAGTCTGCGTTACTGGTAGTTCCTTTTCTTTTTCTTTATACCTTTTTTTATGGTCAGTCGCAACAGGAAAAAAGGGAATGGCATGCTGGAGCAGGCTTGTTATTTACAAGAGCTTTGGTTTTGGATGATCATTTCAGCTCGCTGCCCTTTAAAGGAAATGCTGTGGGGGCAAATGTATTTGTAACAGTTAAAAGGGCCGGGCTTGAGCAGCAAGCCCGGCTTTTGTTTAGTAATGGTAAACTAAATGCAACAGGCACCAATGTGAGTGTTAAGCATCTTTATTTTACAGCGGACTACACCAGGCTTTACACAGTTGGAAACCGGGATGCTGACTTTGTTTTTAAACTTGGCCCGCAGCTTTCATTATTATATTCCAAAAGAGATTATCCAGACTTGACAAACCGAAAAAAAGCTTTTGAATTTTTCGGGGCAGCCGGAATTTCCGGAATGGTTTCATACTATTTTAGCGAAGGGCTTTTAAACGGGATCACCCTTTGTAACCAGCTTGATTTACCCCTGGTATTTATAACACAACAACCCTCCTATGGCAGCCAGTTAAGTGAAGGAAACTTAAACAGTGAAAATGGTGGCAGTAATTTTTTTAAAGGAAGTAAACTGCAAACTCCGGGCAAGGTTTTAAGATTGAAAAATACTGTTGGGCTGGAAAAATTCTGGGGAAATAAACACGGGATATCGTTACAATACACCTGGGATTATTACCAGTTCAAAAACGCTTCATACCTAAGACAGGCAACACATATTGCAGCCATTGCTTATCTTTTAAACTTGTGAATATGAGACGGTTTTTTTACCCGGTAAACATGGCATTTATAACCGCAGCAACATTTTTCACAGTTGTATTTTCTTCCTGCGAAAAAGCTTTTAATGTTACTGAGCCTTCCAGTTCAAAAACTGCTGTATTCAACGAAATGTGGAAAGTGCTTGATGAGAAATATGCACTGTTTCCTGTAAAAAAAACTGACTGGAAAATGGTTTACAGCCAGTTTAGAGGGCAGATAAATGATGCTATGACAGACCAGGATTTTTTTAAGGTGGCTGGTAAAATGATTGACTCACTAAAAGACGGTCACGTCACACTTTTTTCCGCCTCGTCAGTGTACACTTATGATGGGTTTTACAGTTTGTTTCCTGCAAATTTTAATTACGAAAACATACTGAATACTTACCTGCAGAACGATTTTAAAACAAGTGGCCCTATTACGTTTAAAGTTGTAAATAATGTTGGTTACATCTATTACAAATCCTTTGCGGTGAATGTTTCAGAGGCCCAGATTGATACTGTTTTAGATGCGATGAAAGCCACCAGCGGGTTAATGATTGACGTAAGAAATAATACTGGCGGAAATTCAGAGAATGCAGATAAAATATTCGCCAGGTTTATAAATGAAGAGCGGCTGGTAAAATATGAAAAAATTAAGAAAGGCCCCGGCCATGATGAATTCTATAACCCCCAGCCTCATTATATACAACCGGCAGGCAATTACTATTCAAAAAAGATTGCAGTGCTTACCAACCGTAAGTGTTTCAGTACTTGTAACGACTTTGTGCTGTACATGTCTTACCTGCTCAATGTAAAAATTTTTGGAGACCAAACCGGTGGTGGCGGCGGTGTTCCCTATGATTACATTTTAGCCAATGGCTGGAAATTACAATACACCGCCACACAAACAATTTCGCCAGATAAAGTGCCGGCAGAGACAGGTATTTTGCCTGATGTGAATATAATAATTACACCACTTGAAGAGGGAAATGGGAAAGATCCGGTGATTGAAAAAGCTTTCCAATACCTGCAGTAAGCCGGATACAGGCTTAAAAAATATTCCGTCTCTTTTACTTTTTAAACGTAACAGTAAGATAATAAAACGTTAACACCGTTTGCCGGTAACTGCCATAGGTTTGCCAACCTGATTAAAAATCCGCCCGGTTACTTTTTAAATTAAAGAAACCATCACCCTGTTACAAAACACTGTCCATTCTAATATCCTGGAACCAATAATTCCGGATTATAACAACAGATAAGATTCAACTATTTCAATACTATTATGCAAATTTCTGCATCGGCAAAAAAAGTGATCAAATTATTATTTTCCGTACTTCTTATTTTGCATATAAGCCTTTGCTTAAAGGCCCAAAATGCAAAAGGGATTTTAAAGGGCGGGGTTACAGACGGGATAACAAACATTAAGCTTTTTGGTGTGCAGGTTTCAGAAAACGGGAGCAAAATTTTTGCCGTAACAGATCCGGACGGTAATTATTTAATAAAATTATCCAGGGGTACAAAAGTAATTCGATTCAGTTTAACCGGTTATCAAACCAAAATAATCAGTGATATAAAAATCCCGGGTGACCAGGTATTTTCGGTTAATATAATTTTATTACCTGTTGCTTCTTCTCCAGGAGCAGGGAATGTAAAAATACAAAAGAATCAAGCCGATTCTACAGACAATAAAGACACTATAAGCAACATACGTTTGGCTCAGGAATTAAAGTCACCGGTTTATCAAAAACGGATTTTAAGCGGTATTATGCAGGGCCAAACCATCAATGCTAAAAGTACAGATGTTGCCACCAACCGTGATTTAATCAATACTTTAAAAAGGCTGAACGGAGTTACATTAACCAATTTTACCAGCCCTTTGAAACCTGTTAGTTTCAATATCAATGGTATGGGGGAAAGGTACAATCAGCTGATGGTAAATGGTACCGTTATTTCAAGTACAGATCAGTACAGCCGGGCTTATGCACCGGACATCATCCCGGTGGAAATGATTGATAAAGTCAGCGTTACAAATACAGCTGATGCCGCTTTAACCAGCGACTATACCGGAGGAACCATTTCTGTTAGCACAAAAGATTTACCGGATCAGAATTTTCTATATTTTCAGGGAGGGCTTGGGCTATATGATGAAACTTATGGGAAAAATTTCTACAGCGATAAGGGTAAAAGTTCTCAATTTTTCAGCCTGCCTGGCAAAATAAGAAGTTTACCTGATGGCTTCCCCGCAACAAGATCGCCTGCTGCTCTGAACCAATATAACTTACAGGAGCAATTATATTATTCCAGGCAACTTAAAAATAATCTTGTTCCAGTTAACTATGGAGATGCCCAACCTAATGATAAACTTACAGCAGGATTTGGTAAAATAATAAAATTTAAAAAAGGAGTAAAACTCGGTCTCACCGGTTTTATCAGCCAGCAAAAACAAGAACAGTTTTACAACAATACTGCTGAGGTATCTGCTAACGCTGCCTTTAATCCATTTCCTTTTACAGATCTGTCGAAAATACTTATCCGCTCACAATCTTTTGACAGCACCTACATTTACTCCTCACAATTAAGCGCTTTGTTAAATGGCAGTTTGTTTTTTGGGAAAAACAAAATTTCTGTAAAAAGCTTGTATGGCAGCCAATTAATAAATACCTTTTCCCGCCGTTCCGGCTTATCAGCACCGGAGGCTGACCCTACCGGCGATGCTGGTATTTATTACAAAACAGAACAAAGGAAATTTGTAAACGTACAGCTATCAGGTGTGCATGCACTGGGAGAAAACAGCAAATTAAAATTAGACTGGCAGGCCTCTTATTCTTTTTACAGGCAACAGAATCCTGATGAAAGGAATTTCATTTTAAGGTCTGATACTACCGGCAACAACAGTTTTGAAATTGGCAGCCGTACTGGCGTTGCCAGCGATATTACCAGCAGCGGCAGGCATTGGATGGAACTGACAGAACACAATTATACCGGAGCTTTTAATCTCAGCTTTCCATTTAATATGTTTAAAAGGCCGCAGGTTCTCACCGGTGGTATTTTGATTAATAACAGGTACCGCATTCTTCACAGTGATTTCCTGGTAACAAAAGGTGCTGGTTATTTTACATTAGATAACCTCCTTGCACCTAGCCGGTATTACCCCGGTGGAGAAGGGGTTTCTGTCACCAATTATTTTTCAAACAGCCCTAATAACAACGCATTTACGAGAGATTTGAATGACAGGCCTAACTATATCGCTTCTGCTAATCTTGGTGCTGCCTATCTAAAACTGCAAAATAAAATTACCAACAAGCTTACAGCAAACTGGGGCATAAGGGCAGAGTCTAACACACAACTTGTATCATCAATTTATTATGGTTATTTCGCCAGTTTAAGATATCCGCAACCAAAAACACTTGATCAAAATACTACGGTAAATAATTTTAGCCTGCTGCCATCTTTACAACTACAATATCATTTATTTAAAAAAATACAATTGGAAGCAGCCTTGTACAGAACGGTTAACAGACCCCAATTGCAGGAACTGTCCATCTTCAGGGCTTATGATCCCCTGTCTTTTGGCATTACTACTGGTAACCAGCAATTAAGGAGTACTTATATCCAAAATTATTCTGCAGGTTTTAGCTGCCTTTTAAATAACAGCAGCATTTTTTCTGCAACAGCTTTTTATAAAAAAATTGATCAGCCGATTGAACATGTTTTATCTGTTTATCAAAGCGGTACAATGCTGAGTAAACCCTACAATACACCTCCGGCAGAAGTAAAAGGAATTACTGCATCTCTGAATATCAATCTCTATGCAAAGGCTCATGCCGCCTGGCTTTCCGGGGTTAACTTTTTTGCAGGCGGAACTTACCTTCAATCAAAAGTGGCAGCAGGCCCGTTAAAAAGCACAACAGTACCTGTTGTTGCTGAACATACATTAAGCGGAAGCCCGGACTATTGCTTTAATACAGGCCTGATCTTTATTTATAAAAATTTTCCTCAGTTTACTGTACTGTATAACCAAACCGGTGACTACATAACGGCTGTTGGTTCAGGTGTAATTGTTAAGCTGGCCAATGGCAACAGTGTTTCAACTATTCCTGATTACAGGGTAAAAGCGGCTGGGCAGCTTGATATACAGCTGGGGCAAAAAATATTTAAATCAAAAGTGCAGCTTACAGCAGGTGTAAACAATTTGCTGAATAATGAATACACTGTTTACCAGGATTTAAATGGTAATAAAAAAATGGATGACCCTTTATTGCTGGGATCATTAAATGGTAAGCAGGGTTTTTACAGAACCGGAACAGACAATACTATAAGCCGGATAAAAACACAAAAAAATTATTTTATCACCCTTGCTTTCTTATTCAGATAAGCCATGAATAAAAAAATATCTTCCATACTTGAGTACACTGGTTACAGCCTTATTGCAGCCTTTTACCTGTTTGGCTGTGATAAAAACGAAACGGTTAAAACATCTCCCTTAAAACCAGAAGTTGTTTTGGGGGAAAGGTCCAATACAGCTATTGTACACTTATACAGCGATACCGTTTACATTCTTAATGTAAACTTTGTAAGAAATGCCGGGCAGGAACTTGTTATTGATGAGGGCACACTTATAAAAGTTCAGTCAACCCAGGGAACCTCTGATATTGGCTCCATTGTGGTACAACCGGGAGGTGTTATAAAAGTAAATGGCAGCCGCAACAAACCCGTTGTATTTACCAGCAGAACCTATACAGGCACACAGGGTTACAACTGGGGTGGCATTACAATAAACGGAAAAGCAAAAAATAATACCAGGGGCAACAGCGGCGATACAACCGATTTTTCCGGATCGTTAACATTTATGCGGATTGAATTTGCACCGCTTGTTTTAGATGCTGTTGGCAGCAAAACTATTATTGAAAATGTAATGGTAAGCTATACGGGCAAATCAGTTCAGTCACCTGCTGAAAATTCATTTAAGATTTCCGGAGGAAGTTTTAATGCAAGAAACCTGGTGTCCTACGCCTGCGGCGGACCGGCAGATTTTTACATTACAAACGGGTACAATGGAAAGCTGCAAAATATGCTGGCATACCGCAATCCCCTTTTTGGTGCAATTGGTAATTTGCCGGAAAATACACTGGCAGGTGTATTTATATCTAATAATGAAAACGGTGATGCAACTGCAGAACCCAATACTTTCCCCATCGTATCTAATCTTACTGTGCTGGGGCCAAATGGTATAAAAGGATCGTCTGCAACTTACCTTTCTGCCAACCGCACTGCTGCACTGATAGTTGACTATAATGCCGCTTTCAGCATAAGAAATTCTTTACTGTTAGGATTTCCTGGCGGCGGAATATTTGTGGCAGATGCATCAACTGCAGCAAATATTGAAACAGGTAAAGCTGTTATTTCCACTACTTATTTTCATGCAAATGATTCTGCCCATACATTTTATTTGGCAGATGGTGTGTACCCGCCAAACAACAGTTATACACTTGCAAATGTATTACTGGACCCTGTTTTAAAAAATGTAAAATATGCCAGCCCGGTAAGCAACACCAGTGATTTTGGCTTTGCAGATCCCTTTAATTACAACAACCCCAACCTTGTTCCAAAAGATATATCGCCGGTGCTTAGCGGGGCAGATTTTAGCGGCCCGTTGTACGATACATTTTTTATTGCTGTAAACAATATTGGTGCTGTAGGAAAAGACAACTGGCTTACCGGGTGGACAAATTTTATACCGCTGAAAACGAACTACAACATACCTGATTTTAAACCCTTTTGATGTTGGATGGAGGATTTTTGATGGAGGATTTTTAAATACAGAGAGGCTAAGTTCTTCAAAGTGTTTTTTGGATTTTTTTTAGTTGAAATAAAAAATAATTATGCCTGGTTTCAAACAAAAATTGCTACAGCTTTTATTTATAAAAAAAAACTGCCTCACTTTAATTGCAATCTTAGGTATTGTAAATATTGCTTTAGCCCAGCAGGGCCAGGGTAAACTTACAGGAAAAGTTACTGATGGCAGCACCAACGAACCACTTGCAGGTGTAAGCGTTACAGTTAAAGGCAAAAAAGCCGGCACATCTTCCATCACAGACGGCACTTACATACTAACACTTAGCGCCGGTGTTTACACCATTGCCGTAAGTTATCAGAGCTACAGCAAAAAAGAATTATCAGGCGTTGAAATAAAAGCCGGGCAAACAACTTTTTTGGATGTTATTCTAGACAAGGCCGACAATAAACTGACTGATGTTGTAATAACATCCAGTGCAAAAAAAGAATCGCAATCTTCCGTGTATTCAGCTCAAAAAAGAAGTGCTGCTGCCTCTGATGGAATATCACTTGA
Organism: Ferruginibacter sp.; assembly: GCA_965247025.1. Classification (GTDB taxonomy): domain Bacteria; phylum Bacteroidota; class Bacteroidia; order Chitinophagales; family Chitinophagaceae; genus Ferruginibacter. The sequence goes on from OZ252000.1 coordinate 1,928,106, forward strand.
AGCCATTCGTAAAACACCGGATAATAATGCCGGCCAGATTTTAAAAAGAGTAACAGGGGTAAGCGTGCAGGATAATCGTTTTGTGGTTGTGAGAGGTCTTGGTGAACAATACAATCAAACCACGTTGAACGGTGTACCGATGACCAGTACCGAGACCAACAGAAATGCCTTTGCTTTTGATCTTATACCTGCGGCCGTTATTGACAATATTACTATCAACAAAACGGCAACGCCTGATATGCCGGGAAATTTTGCCGGTGGTATTGTGCAGATTAATACGAAAGATTTTCCTGCTAAAGATTTTTATTCGATTGCTTTACAAGTAGGATTTTCGGATGGAACACTTGGTAAAGATTTTTACTCCGACAAAAGAGGATCATTGGAGCAACTGGCTTTCAGCGGTGATAACAGGGATCTTCCAAAAGGCTTTCCCACCAATACCAGCATTGTTCCTTTTACCTCTTTAAACCTGCAGGAACAGTTCAGGTATTTAAAACAATTAAAAAACAATCTTGCTCCAATAAATTACGGCCCTTCTAGGCCCAATGAGAATATCCAGCTGGGTTATGGCAAGACCATCAAATTTAAAAATGAGTCACAAATAGGAATTGTTGCCGCCATCAACCAGCGTAAAACTGAATTTATAGAATCTGACGTAATTTACAGAGATCCGTTACTTTTTACCGGAGGGATAAGAACAGTTGATAGTAATACTATAACGGGTATAAGCAATTATTCAGAAAACACCCGGTACAGGTTTACCGCCGACCTTGGAGGAGTGCTTAACCTGGCATACAGGTTTGGCAATAATAAAATAACACTCAAAAACCTTTACACAAGAGTGCTTAACAATACTTATACAGACAGGAGTACGCTTATTTCAGATAACGCATCCTTTACTTCGGCCAACAGCGGCATAAGCTATTTTGTAGAACAACGAAGCATACTAAATAGTACACTTTCAGGCGAACACAGAACTGGAAAAAATAATGAGACCCGTATCGACTGGAATTTCAATGTCACTTCAAACAGAATCTACACACCAGACCTTAGAAATTTTATTTTGGCAGATGCAGGCGGGGGGCTTGTAACCATTGCAAGTGGTAATGCAGATTTACCTGCATCGCTTATTGGTTTTAGCCGGGTATGGGCAAATAACAACGATAAAATTTATGGAGGTGCTTTCAATATTACCACTCCTTTTGATTTATTTAAGAGCAAACAATTATTTAAATCGGGCATCCTGTTCCAGAACAGAACCCGGCAGGCTACCGGAACAGTGTTACCAATTGCAGGTTTGAAACAAGCAAGCACTATTGATGATTTATTGTTGCCTGAAAAATATTACCCAAGTGGTAACGAAGTGAATATTTCTTCCTCGTCTCTGGCAGGCGGCGGCGGCAACTACAATGCAGGTAGCAGCTTACTTGCAACATACTTTAGCCTGGAGGATAAGATCGGTAAAAAAACAAGAATTATCTGGGGTGTACGGGCTGAAAATTACCTGCAGACGGTGAATGTTTACAAACCTGTTTATTTTCAAAATATCCTTCAGCCAGAGTTAGATGTGTCCGTATTTGCTTCGAGGAGTACTTTTAATTTTTTGCCTTCAGTCAACTTTATTTACAGTCCTTTCCAGAGCATTAATATCAGAGCGGCCGCCTCTAGAACTGTCATAAGGCCAGAGCTGAAAGACCTTGCTGAATATCAGCGTTTTGACCCTGTTACTTTTGTGCTGACAACCGGTAACTCACAGTTAAAAAGTAGTTCGATCAGTAATTATGATGTAAAGCTGGAATGGTTTCCGTCTGCAGGAGAAATTGTTTCGTTTGCTGCCTTCTACAAAAAGATAAAGGATCCAATTGAATATGCTTCCTCGTACGGGCTTACTGTAGCAAGTAAATTTGCCCTCAATACTGGTGATGCATGGGTGAGAGGTTTGGAAGCTGAGGCCAGGAAAAAAATTGATTTTATAAAAGCGCTGCCATGGCTTAGCCATCTCACACTTTTTGGCAATGGCGCAATGCTCAGGTCAAAAGTTGCAGGTTTGCAGCTTGATAATATTTTACTAAGTTCATTTGCTGAACACACGCTTACAGGTCAGCCACGCTACATTGTAAACGGGGGGGTCAGCATTGCGTTATTTAAAGAAAGTTTCGAAGCCACGATATCTCTAAACAGAACAGGTGATTATATAAATGAACTTGGATCAAATGACCTTGATGTAACGCTTGCTAATGGAATAAAAATACCTACAAGACCACATTTTATTGTAAAAGCAAGAAATATGGTAGATATGGTAGTTAGCCAGGCTATTTTAAAGAACAGGGGCAAGTTTAAATTTAATATCATCAACCTGCTAAAACAACGATACATACTTTACCAGGATTTGAATGGCAACGGAAAATTTGAGCCGGGTAAAATAGTTTTTCAACCGGGTATTGTCTCATTGCAGGGAAATGGTGATAATGCTGTTTCGAACATTACCCCACAGCGGGCATATTCTATTTCATTTACTTATACATTTTAGCAAAATAATTGTACCATGCCGGCAAACAAAAAAATAAAAATGCCTGTCTTTTTAGGGCTTGCTTGTGCGATTACTTCTGTGTTTTTTTATTCCTGCAAAAAAGAAATCATTATTACAAAAAAGCCTCTTCCAGAAGTAGTAATAGAAGCCGGAGATGCAAGATTACTTGCAGGCGATATCCACTTTGTAAAAGATACAGTATATGTGCTTGCTGCTAATCTGGTAAGAAATACTGGTCAAACATTCACGCTGGATGCCGGCACCCTGGTCAAGGTTAAAAACAACATTGGCATTACAATTAATAGTGGCGGCAAGATTTTTGCAAACGGCACTCAAACAGATCCGGTAGTTTTTACAAGTGCTGCTAACAAGGGTGGGGTGGGTAAAGTTGTTGCATCCGGCAGTGACGGACTTAACTTTTGGTATGGCATCAGTATCACCGGGAGTACAGGCGTTTCATCTGGCAACATGAATTTTGTGAGGATTGAATTTGCCGGTGGCTATCGTGGAATACAAGGTGAAGCCTCCCTCTCACTAAATATGGTTGATAAATTAACAAGTCTCGAAAATATACAGGTAAGCTATTCTTTTGAAATACCTTCTTTCGATTTTTCAGGTGGTAATTGTAATGCAGCTAAGCTGGTATCTTATGCAAGTTTTTTAAGTGATTTCGTTATTGAGAATGGCTACAACGGGATGTTGCAAAACTTGCTGGCTTACAGGCTTCCTTACTTTGCGCCTTCCTGCGACAGGGGTTGTGACGGCCTGGAATTATCAGGACTGACAATAACAGGTGCAAATACTTTTCCTGCAATTTCTAATCTTACAATATTAGGCCCTGATTTACAGAATGGGACAAGCAAGAAATATTTTGACACCACTTTTGTTTTTGGCTCTACCGGAAGAGTGGCAGCTTTAATCATAAAAAGCGGAAAATTTTTTATTAGAAACTCTGTAGTTGCAGGCTTTGCAAAAACGGGCATCCTGCTGGATAACAGGACTACGGGAACGGCACTCAACAATAATGAAATAGAGTTTACCTATTCTGCTGTTGAAACTAATGATGCCAGCAGAGCTTTCTATCTTACCCCTGGTGTCTACAGGCCGTTTACCTCGGCAGATCTTAAAAGCTTTCTATTAAGACCTCAATATCATAACCAACAATTCTTAAAATTCGATGACTTAGGTTTCACAGACCCTTTTAGTTACGACGTAAAGCCTGATCCGCTACCTAAAACGGGGTCTCCCCTTTTATCCGGTGCCAATTTTAGTGGCGCCGATATTTTTTTTAAAAGGGTAGATTACATTGGTGCAATCGGAACTGAGAACTGGATGCAAGGATGGATAAACTTTTTGCCCCTGCAAACAGATTATAACAACTGATAATAGTGAGCACCTGCTACATACGCACGCTGCTCAGCAATAAAACTATAAACCGATTTTCATGGCTTTGATTTGTATGGCATGTTATGACACAGTTGAAAACGGCAGAACCGGTTACACAAAACAAACACTTGAATCGCTGTTGAACACGGTAGATTTTAGCAGGCATAATTTAGTTGTAATTGATAACGGCAGTTGCCAGAAGACAATTGACTTGCTTGCCGACTTTGAAAAGAACTTCACCTTTGAACAAAACATTACCTTAATTTTCAACGGCAAAAATATTGGTACTGCAAAAGCAATTAACAAAGGCATCAAATTAAGAAAAGCCAATCAGCATGTAATAAAAATGGACAATGACGTTACGTTTGATACTGCCGGTTGGGTTGATGAAATGGAAGCCTGTGTTGAAAGACAGCCAAAAATCGGGCTCGTTGGTTTAAAACGAATGGATTTACAGGATAGCCCGGATCACTCAAATAATTATTACCGCTCCCAGTTAATCATGCTGCCTCACAAGCCGGGGCAAAAATGGATCATCTGCGAAAAAATCACCCACATGATGGGAACTTGCCAGTTGCTTTCATCTGCGTTGCTGGATAAAATTGGTGGGTTTGAGCAGCCTGCCGTTTATGGCTACGATGACACGATTGTATGTTACAAAAGCAATTTGTTATCCTTTATAAATGTTTACCTGCCGCACATTGCCATCAACCATCTTGATACAGGTGGCACAGCTGAACATGAATGGAAAAAAGATTTGGCCAAACGCCATTTGAAGGAGGTTGACAAAATATTAGAAGACCTTAAAAAAGGCAGAAGATCCGTTTACCATAATATTTTTTCAGAAACTACATAAGCAAATCCCCGTAATTGTAAGATATAGCATTAGTATAGTAGATAATAAATCTTACAGCTATACACTTTTAAATGCTGTATTGATAAATATATTAATTCCCATTGTGCAGAAGAGAGATACCTGCTAAACTGAATAGAGTTAAAAGGTAAAAAAATCTCTAAAAAAAGATTTATACTCCGCATAGAAGTCAGCAGTTTCAAAAAATCAGTTGCTTATTAAGTATATTTTTTTTGATGCAGAAGTGAAAAGTATAAATGCCGGGAAGCTGCTTTAACACTACTCTTCTGATAAATTTTCATAAGCTGTATTGAAAAAGACGTCACTAAGTCATCTGCAAATTCTTATAAAAATTGCCATTTAATTTCCACATTCTGGAGTTCTTTTTTTCCAGCAAAAACTGTTAACGTTATTATAATCTTTAGTTAAGGAAGCCTTAATTATTACGTAATCTCTGTGGCTTTATTTTACATGCTTATTCGAAAGGCAACTTAACCTTTAATTCTTACCATTAAATTTTCGCTGCTTTTCCGGGGGTTACTAATTAAAAAATATTAAAAACAAAAACATGAAAAAAATTATTTATTTGGCATTAGGCGCAACTATGCTTGTTGCCTCTTGTAAAAAAAACGACTTCAAATCTGACAAGGAATTGATTCCGTCAGGAAATCCAGCTATTAGAGACACACTTGCCTTGGAAGTCACCGTAAATACAACTGTAACTAAAGACACTTATCTGGATGGTATAGTGTACGTGAAACCAGGTGTTACACTTACTATTAATCCAGGTGTTAAAATTTTTGGAAGTAATGGACCGGCTATTCCAGATACAACGAACCCTAGAAACAACAAAGGCACTTTGTGTATTGAAAAAGGCGGTAAATTAATTGCTAACGGAACACCTACTCAACCAATCATCTGGACATCTGAGAAACCAGCCGGTACACGTGCTTACGGAGACTGGGGTGGTGTTGTATTATATGGTAAAGCTCCAATACACAGAGCTGGTACTGGTGCTAACAACGGCCTTTTTGAAGCTTTCGATTTTAAACCTGACGAAAGAAACAGGTACGGTGGTACTGACTCTTTAGATAATTCAGGTTCTATCACTTACAACCGTTTTGAATTTGGCGGTGGTGTTGTTTACCAGGTTGATAAAGAAGTAAACGGCCTTACACTTTGTGGTGTTGGTGCTGCTACTACTATCAACCATGATGAAGTATTATATGCAGGTGATGATGCTGTTGAATTTTTCGGTGGTACTGTAAATGTTGACCACTTTTTATCGTTCCAGCCACATGATGACTGCTTTGATTTTGACGAAGGATATCATGGTAACCTGCAATTTATTATCGCATACCAGGCTGGTAACTGTGATAACTCAGGATCTCACTTAGTAGAAACTGATAATGATGCTACTCCAACTGCATTTGGCCCGCTTACAAAAGCATTTATTGCTAATGCAACTTTTGTAGGTCCAACAACTGTTCAACAGTTTAATGGTACTGGTTCGTTCTATTATGATGGTGGATTCGATATCAGAAGAAACTCAAGGTTAGTTTTTGTAAACTCTTTGGTAGCTGCCCAAAAGCAGCCATTCCTTTTTGTTTTGACTGCTGCCGCTTCAACTCCTGTAGCCCGTCAAACTGCTAACTTGGTAGCATCTGCCCCTGGTTTAAATGATTCTATCACTATAGCTTACAACCTTATACAGGCTGACAGTTTACAGAAGGCTGCAGTTGTATCTCCTAAAGAAGGTAACCCAACACCTTTAAATTTATTGAATGATGCTGGTTTAGTTTCAAAAATTGGAAGTTCAGCTAATGCAAATGGTGTTTTAACTACCTTCGCTTCTTTCAAATTAGGATCTTTTCTTGAGCCGCTTGCAGGTTCACCAGCTTTAACTGGCGGTGCTAACCTTGCTGCTCTTGGTCTTCCTTTCTTTGCAGGTACTACTCAGCGTGGTGCTATCAGAACAACAGATATCTGGACAAATTCTCCATGGATTTCAATTGCAAATAACTAAATTCAACATGAAGGTTGTTTTCGAATAAGCATTGAGATAACTTCAACTTTAGCAAGAAGGCCGGTAATAACCGGCCTTCTCATTTTTTAGTAATTCCCTGAATTGATACTAATAATAATTTTTAAGCTCAGCACAAACAAAGGGCTGCGTTAAACATCATTTTTTACAGTGTGTTAAAAAGGTGTGGACCGTTCTGGAAACCATCATTTTCTATTCACAAAATACTGTTAGTAAATATTTAATCTTTCCGCAATAAGCTGTTTAACCCAGATTTTGCAGTTGAAAATCTATTGCGGCTTCCAACTGCTGCACAGCTAAGCATTTCAGAACATTTTTTGATTTTAAAATAGATCACTATTTCTTCAGCCAAAAAATAACCCGAAACACCTATCTGCATTGCATTTGAAACCCTCATAACGATCTCAACTGCAAAATCTGGGTTTAAAGAAAAGAGCAAGTCATTTAAGGGCTTGCTCTTTATTTGTATACTGCAACTATTTTATTTTCTGAAGAAAAATAAAATGATTTTTTATTTTAAATCTTTGATTTTTAATAAAAAATCATCATTACCAGTCTCTGTCAAATCAGTCTCCTTACCTGCTTTGTCAAACTTAGTCCATGGGCCTACATTTTGATTTTTGAACTGAAACCCGGTTTGTACTGTATCAAGCCCACACAATTTGTATTTTACAAATCCGTAAGCATCTCCTTTGTACGCAACACATTCGTAGCTTCTGTAAACCCTGTTAACACAGGGATTTTGTACAAATTGAAAATTTTGATCAGCACTGTAGTAAATGATCATCGAAGTGTCATACATTTTTTTTTCGGCAGGTACATCCTCCTGTCCCAGCTTTTCTATGTAATAATACTGACGTAATTTTTTATCGTTTTTAAAAAGAGTTATCTCTTTGTGGAATGAGTCAACTACAGTTTTGTCTGGATTCTGGTTGGCGTTTTTCATAATAGATGCTTTCATGTCCGCCGTCCATTTGGTGGCAAATGCTGTTGGTGATTGTTTGCAGGACTGCACCGTTACTATGCACAAAATTGCAACCCCAATACCTAAATTCTTCTTCATGTCTGTTAATTTTTCCGGATCAAAAGTTTACCGGTGTGGTGAAAAAAGTTTAGGGATAAAAATAAGCGGTACAGGCAAAAGAAAAGTTTATTCAGTTATAACAAATTGTAAAGTTTTTGTGGTGCAAATAATAAATGAGGCTAAAGAAAAGGCGGCTGTACATTTGCCTTTGCTAATGCCCGGCTTGTACCGACCGCCTTAAAATGAAATAAGATATTTTTAGCCATACCAACATGAAATTTTGCCGGGCACCCCTGGAAAAATATCATTGATTCTAGTGCCAGCAACCCATGCCTTAAAAATCTTTTTACCATCATCAGTTTATAACCAGTCTTATTAATATTGCAGGCATTGGTTAAAAAAAAAGTCCATTCCTTTTTTAACTGCTGATTGGCAGATAAAAAACCAGCGGCAATTTGTGTTTCCCTGTCATGATAAATACAGCAGCCCAAATAAATGCCTGTTTTGAAACCCTTATAATGCACACGCTGCAGGTAATTACCGTCCTCACCATAATGAAAAAAAATTGGGTCGAAGCCTCCTGTTTTTTTAATGCATTCAATGCTAAGCAGCCACGCTGCTGCGTTTACAAAGGTTGTTGTGACGAGAAGATCATGTTTCTCCCCTATCAATTTATCCGGTGCTATACCAGGTGGTATTTGAGATACTGATAAATATTGCAGAAAGTATCTATCGGGGCTGGTTCCGCTGCCATTCAGATGCACCGGGCTTATAACACCAAATTTATAGTGAAGTGTATGAATATTGATCAGCGTCTCTATTGTGCCAGGCTCTACTGCTGCATCCTGGTTAAGTAAAAAAACATAGTCTGCCCCATTGATTACCGAAAGCCTTAACCCAATATTATTAGCCTGGCCAAATCCCAAATTTTTTTCAGATTGTATGAAATTAACCTGCGGAAAATACTTCCGGATAAAACCTGCGGTACCATCGGCAGAACAGTTATCAATACAAATAATTGTAACAGGAATGGTACTGTTAATAACACTTTTAAAACACCGGTCTATCCATGCCATTCCGTTGTAGGTTACAATAATGCAATATACTTTTTTCAAAATTTTTTGTTGCGTTAAGCTATTTTTTCAGATGAAGATAATTGTGCTGCCAGTGTTTGCCATAGCCCTTATGAACAAATAATGATTTGTTAATCACGCCACAGGCTCAAAAGTTTTTAACTTGCCCGAATAATATCTTTTTCAGAGGGAAAACAACATGAAAAAAAAACTACTTTACCTAACTACTAACGGCACATGGGGAGGCAGCGAAATTTTATGGAGCCTTTCTGCAAAAAGGTTTTTGAAAAAAGGCTGGGAGGTAAAAGCTGGTGGCTATATGGATTTCAGTTGTTTAAAAGACATACTTAAAATACCGGCGAATTACCTTGATCTGAAAGAAAGATATTTGCTGCCTGGTTTTGTACAAAGGCAGATAGAAAAAATTACACCCGAAATATTTGGCTCAAAAGATTTACTGCGAAAGGAATTAAAAAATAACAGGCCTGGTTTGGTTATTATATCCCAGGGAAATAATAAAGACGGGCTTGGCTTTATGCAGCTCTGTGCAGATGAAAATATTCCGTTTGTAAATATCATCCAGCTTGTTTCTGAAAGCATTTGGCCCGGACTGGATGATGACGGAATTGATCAGCTTAATTTACTTTTTGACAAAGCAGCTGTTAATTATTTTGTTTCAGACCATACCCGGCAAATGCATGAAAAAATACTGGGGATACAATTATTAAACGCCAAAATTGCTTACAATCCTTTTTCAAAGTATGCAGAGGAAGAAATTTTATATCCGCCAACAAATGACGGCCACTATAAAATTGCACTGGCAGGCAGACTTGAAAATTTTCATAAGGGGTATGATTTGTTAATTGATGTGATTAAAGAAGACAAGTGGCAGCAAAGGAATCTTTCATTCTCCATTTTTGGAAAAGGGCCACACCAGCGCCTGTTGCAAAGAATGGTTCAGCAGCAGCATATTAGCAACATCAGTATTTATCCGCATGAAAATGATATTGCATCTATATGGAAGGCTCACCATCTTTTGCTGATGCCTTCCAGGATGGAGGGGCAGTCTTTATCTCTTATTGAAGCTATGCGTTTTAAAAGAGCTGTTGTTGCAACCATGGTAGGCGGGGTTAACGAATTGATTGAAGATAATAGCTCTGGTTTTATAGCTGAGTATGCTACGGTAGCTCATATTGATGAAGCACTGGAAAGAGCCTGGGCGGCAAGGGCAAACTGGCAGCAAATGGGTGAAACCGCCTACGAACATGTAAACCGTAAACATCCGCAGGATGCAGTGGGCTATTTTAACGATGAAATTGAAACGTTGCTGAGTAGAAATTTAACCACGCTCTAAGACGGATTTTACAATTAGCATAATATCTAAAGCGTAACAACTGCAGGGACTTTTGTTAAAATATTTCTTATTCCCATTGTTGTATCAAATTGTTATTGTTGAAGAGTAAGAATATAATAGAATGGTAACAATTGGGATACTTCTTAGTTAACCCAATAGATGAAATTCGCTCAATAAAAAAGTGTATGAAATCATATATAAATCTTTCGCTTATATTAGTTATTCTGGTTTTTACACATTGTGAAAAAACCAATAAAACGGCAGATACTCAAAAAATGTTTGTCCAAGTTAATTCGCCATCGCTTACAGGGACCCGTTTCAAGGATGTAATTTTTAACAGATCAGACATTGATAGTACAACCAATATACCATATAGAAATCTTTCTGATTTTGCGACTGGTGATACTCAAAAGGTAATATTAAAATTGGACTTTTATGAACCAAAACGAAGTATTGATGCATATCCAATGAGGCCGTTAATAATCTGGATGCATGGTGGTGGTTTTGAAGTGGGTGATAAAAAAGACGAAAGGGAAACATGCCTTCGTTTTGCTACTCGTGGATTTACAGTCGCAAATATTAATTATAGGCTCAACAACAGCCTAACCTCAAAAAGAGAAAACAAAACTATAACTGCTGATGAACTTTATATTACTGCTTATCGTGCTGCTCAGGATGCAAAATTTGCAATACGATTTGCAAAGTCTAATGCTGCAAATGCCCGGGTTGATACAAATAAAGTATTTTTTGCAGGACTGTCAGCTGGTGCTGTCACTGCTCTAAATATTGCGTATATTAAAGACAATAAAATTGCCGCTACAACTATTAGCCCATCGGTACTCAACTCTTTAGGCAATTTAGATTATGGTGGTGTAGCATTAAATAAAACATCACGTATAAATGGTATAATTGCTTTTGCTGGATCAATTCTTGATATTAATGCAATTCAATCTGACGATACTATACCTGCAATATGCCTTCACAGCGGAAAAGATAATATGTTACCAATTGGATGTGGTGACTCTGTTTATCATTTATTATTCAATTTTTGTAGTGGTAGAGAAGTTTGTAAAAAACTTACATTAAGAAATGTAAAAACTGCTTTTAAATTTTATGACAGTTCTGTTGTTCCCGTGCCATATACACCAAATACCTATACACACGGTGGAGTTGTAGAGCCAGGAAATAGCAATTTTCTTGCTGAAACCGGATTACAATTTGCCTTAGATTCTTTATACAGTTTCTTTAAACTCAATCAGTAGGTTACATAACTATAGACATATTTTGCTTGGTATTTGAATTTATTTTAACAGAATATAATTTAAAATGTTAGAACCCATCAAGAAATTAAAGCATTTTATTCTATTGCTATTAAAAAAAAATCCTTCTTATGACCTCATCATCTATGATGACATCTATCCGCACCCTTCATCAGGCTTCAGGCTGGAAGAGTTTACATTTCTCCTAACTTCAATACCCAACAGTAAAGCCATCCTCTCGGGCTCCGCTTATAAGCACTTTAACCTTCCTGTAAATCAGCATAAAGAACATATAGCTGAATTAGTAAAAAACAAACCTGAACTGGCGACTAAGCTACACATGCAGGATAACATCATTAACTTAAACTGCAGGTTTTTTTATTGCGTTTTTTTACACAATATGTTTGCAAATATTAACCAGGTTGACCAATATCAGATACCCTTTGCTTTTACATTATATCCCGGCGGAAATTTTAATCCCGGCACCGAAGCAACAGTAACACAATTGATAAAAATTTTCTCTTCTCCTAATTTTAAAAAAGTTATTGTAACCCAGCAAAGAACTTACGATTATTTACTTGACAACAAATTTTGCAGCGAAAGAGATGTACTTTTTATTTTTGGTGTGGTAGTGCCGCAGACCTCTTTATTGAAAAACAATTTTTATAAACCACGCTACGGGCAGGATAAAACTACTTTCGACATTTGCTTTTGCGCTAATAAGTATACAAAATACGGAGAGGATAAAGGTTACCCTTTATTTATTGATTTTATTAAAATAATTGCGGCCGAATACCATTTTGCCAGGTTTCATATTATTGGTGGCTTCAACAAGGATGTTATAGATATTGGAATAATTGAAGATCGTACCCGGTTCTATGGCAACCAAGATTTTGATGAGCTAAAAATAATATTTGCTTCAATAGATTTAATTGTGTCGCCAAACCAGCCGGATAAACTCGGTAAAGGAGCATTCGATGGTTTTCCCCTGGGAACGGTTATTGAAGCCGCCTTTAATGAAGTGGCTGTGATGCTGACAGACTGTTTCAACGAAAATAAATATTTTGAAGATGGTATCGAAATCACTATTGTGCAACCTGATATAAATGACATGATGAAAAAATTTGAAAGCATGATTGCAGACATCGATCACTTTTATGAAAATGCAAAAAAAGGCAAAGAAAAGTTCAGGCATATTTATTCAACAGCATACCAGATGAATCCCAGAATAGGTTTGATAAGATCCCTCATTGAGGGAAACAGTAACAATACTTAAGTAACTTTAAAATACAATTAATGGTAATTATCGGTGCTGGCGGGTTAGCGAAAGAATTGATAGAAATATTCAACCAAAAAGGTGAAACAGACAAACTTGCCTGTTATGATGATGTAAATGAAAACGCCCCGGATTTGGTGTTCAACAAGTTTCCAGTTTTAAAAAATGAAGAAGCAGCAAAAAAGTTTTTTGTCGCAAATGGATATGAGTTTACAATTGGTATTGGCAATCCCTTTTTGCGGCAAACATTGTACAAAAAATTTATTACCCTTGAAGGTAAGCTAACATCTTCGATTTCACCAAAGGCGTGTATTGGTTCATTTGATGTGCAGATCGGGCAAGGATCTAACATCCTTGATGGCGCAGTATTTTCTAACAGCACTAAAACAGGTATCGCTTGTATTGTTTATTACAATTCTAATATTACGCATGATTGTACTTTGGGAAATTTTGTGCAGGTTTCAACAGGGGTAAGCCTTTTAGGTGCTGTTGAAGTCTGTGACAGTGTATTGATTGGTGCAAATGCAACTGTGCTTCCAAAAATCAGAGTTGGTCAACATGCTGTTATCGCTGCTTGTTCGGTAGTTACTAAAAATGTACCTGACTATGCTTTGATGATGGGTAACCCGGCGAGGAGAACCGCCTGGGTAAGTGAGTACGGAGAAAAATTGCAGTTTAACAATAATTGTATTGCGGCATGCAAAATAACCGGGGGAAAATATAAACTTCAAAATGATACCGTTGTAAAACTGGATTAAGGATTTTCTGGAAAAAAAAAGCATCAAGTATCTTCATAAATTCTTCCAATAAAAATAACAGTAAAAAGTTATTAAGGCAATTACAAACCATTCAATTTTTTGTCTATTTCATCAAGAATAATATTATCAATCCTACTATTAAATTTCCTCGCAAAAAAATGATCAGAAGCAAGAAGTTTTTCTTTGTCTGCAATGGTAAGTGTCTTCGGATTTTTCTTTTGTTCAGACCAGTCTATGTAGTGAAATATCTGGTTCTTTAACTGATGTATAAAAGGCGAGTTGTATAAAATAGTTTGAAAGAAAAATTCATCCGGTGCATGTGTCCGTTTGAAATAATTTGAATAAGCCGGATTTTTTTTTGTAAAATCAAGTATGTACTCAACCGCTTTTTTTGTAAGTGTCATCCATTGCGGGCCCTTCCTTATTGCAAAAGAAAAAGGAAACCTTCGCTTTGGAAAGAGATAATTAACTGATCTTTCAATAACAGATTTAAAAGGCTGTTTAATTTCATTAAAATGATAATTTTTAAACCTGGCAATATTTTGCGTCGATTCTTCCAGCGGCCTGTTTCCAACAAAATCATAACCTGTATTTACCTGAAGGTATTTAAGAAAAAATGACACAGGCTGCAATGGATAATCCTGCCCGCTGAGAAAATGAAAATAATCATACCGATCATGGTAACTGATTGCAGCCTGCAAACTATTAATCATTGCTTCTACTACACTAAAACATCCCCAGCTAACTTTTACACGTAGTTCAACAGCGAATACATTTTCCTGCCCAAATACCTCTTTAAAATCTGCAGCAATGCTTCTTTTGTCAAGATGAATCCAGCAATCAACTGACGGATGCTGGAGCGATTTTACCAACCTAAGCAGCTGCTGCGGATTTTGATGAGCTAATATTATGAACGCTATTCTCAATTACTTAAAGTTGCTTCTATAATTAAAACTAAACCAGTTTTAACTTACCTGTTCATTCTCTGCATCAGATAACGTTTTGTTTACATTGCTCTTATACCTTCGCTTTAAGATAAAAGGCTTGGTAACCATAACTTAATTATGAATCTTGAAGCAGCAAACAACAGGCAATGGAAAGAGGTAATTACCCCTGAAAATTCTTATTGGAAACTTAATTTAAGAGAACTGGCCGAACACAAGGATCTGCTGCTGATCTGGATGCGAAGGGACATTTTCTCAATTTACAAACAAACTATTTTAGGCCCGGTTTGGTTTATACTTCAACCGGTGCTTACCACCATCACTTATATCATTGTATTTTCCAGGCTGGCAAAATTTAATACAGGAGTTCCGCCTGTATTGTTCTATTTAAGTGGTATAATTTTATGGAGCTACTTCTCAGATTGTATTACAAAGACGGCATCTTTTCTCAAAGACTCAAGTGCCATTTTTTCAAAAGTGTACTTCCCAAAACTGATTATACCGTTGTCAATTGTATTGACAAATTTGGTAAAATTTGGTATCCAGTTCTTACTATTCCTTGCTGTATTTTTTTACTTTTTACTAAGTGGAAAAAATGTTCATCCCAACACATTGATTCTCCTCTTTCCCCTGCTGCTGTTACTTATTGCCGGTTTAGGGTTTGGCAGCGGGCTGATTGTTTCGTCACTTACAACAAAGTATAAAGATTTTGCACACCTCCTAACATTTGGTGTTCAGCTGCTCATGTTTGTTTCACCGGTTTTTTTTCCGCTTTCCACCATGGGTACGGGAGTTTACAGAAAATTAATTTTAGCCAAC
Organism: Ferruginibacter sp.; assembly: GCA_965247025.1. GTDB lineage: Bacteria > Bacteroidota > Bacteroidia > Chitinophagales > Chitinophagaceae > Ferruginibacter. The sequence continues at coordinate 1,943,426 of OZ252000.1, forward strand.
CCAATGTCTGGTATTATTGAAGCATTTCGCTATGGGTTTACCGGTAGTGGATATTTTAGCACCGGCCTGCTGTTATATGATACCCTGTTTGTGGTGGTGTTATTTTTTGCAGGCATATTTATTTTTAATGCTACGGAAAAAAGCTTTGTAGATATTATTTAACAACCAATAGCCGATATAACCTCTGATACCACAAATAAGTTTTAACCAGTTAGTTCCGGCTTAGAAAATGCAGCTTGCTGCATTTTCTAAGCAAAGCGGAAGAATTATAAAAAAATGATAAACGTTACCAAGCCTTTTTTGCCACCCATCGCTGAATACCAGGATTATGTAAAACAGATCTGGGACAGAAACTGGCTAACCAACAATGGTCCGCTGGTAAATGAGCTGGAACTAAGACTAAAAGTATTTTTGGGAACTGATCACCTGCTCTATTTAAATAACGGCACCATAGCACTGCAAATTGCCATTAAAGCGCTGCAGCTTAAAGGCGAAGTAATTACAACGCCGTTTAGTTATGTTGCCACCACATCTTCCATTGTGTGGGAAGGATGCAAACCAGTTTTTGTTGATATAGATGCTGCCACACTAAATATTGATGAAACTAAAATTGAAGCCGCCATTACAGAAAACACTTCGGCTATTATTGCGACCCATACTTACGGAAATCCATGTAATGTAGAAGTAATTGATGCCATTGCCGCAAGGCATAATCTAAAAGTGATTTATGATGCAGCCCATTGCTTTGGTACCAAATACAAAGGAGTAAGCATTTTTAATTACGGTGATATCAGCACCACAAGTTTTCATGCAACCAAATTGTTCCATACAATAGAAGGCGGTGCCGTTTTTACAAAAGATCCGGAGCTGCTTAAAAAGATGGCTTACATGCGAAACTTCGGCCACCATGGGCCGGTAGAATTTATGGAGATTGGCATCAATGCAAAAAATTCTGAGTTTCATGCGGCGATGGGCCTTACCAATTTTAAATATATTGATGAGATACTCGCCGGCAGAAAAAAACAGTTTGACCAGTACAATGAGTGGATGCGGTATATGCATGTTAAAAATATTATGCTGCTTGAAAACAGCGAGTATAACTGCTCCTATTATCCGGTGATATTTGCCTCTGAAGCCGCTTTGCTTAAAGCTGTTGAAATGCTTAACGGACACTGGATATATCCAAGAAGATACTTTTACCCGGCATTGAATAACCTGCAGTATGTGGAGCACTTTAATACACCGGTTGGTGATGATATAAGTGCCAGGGTACTCTGCCTGCCTGTGTATCACGGGCTTCAAAAAGAGGATATTGATTTTATATGCAGGCTGTTACTAAGGGCCCAAAATAACTGACGCAGGAAGTAAAAAGATTTAAAAAGACAATGAAAGCCAGTGCTATAATACTTACATATAATCAGCAAGATTATATTTCAACAGCCATTGAATCTGTTCTCAGGCAAGAGTGTAATAATTTTTCCCTCCAAATTATTATCGGCGAAGATTGCAGCACGGACAATACAAGACATATCTGTGAAGATTTTGCAAAACAGTATCCTGAAAAAATCACCCTGTTACCGGCTACTAAAAACATGGGCATGCTCAAAAATTTTGTGCGGTGTTTTGAAGCATGTGATGGAGATTATATTGCATTTGTAGAAGGTGATGATTATTGGAACGATCCTTTTAAACTAATAAAGCAGGTTAATTTTTTAAGTCAGCACAATGATTACAGCGCCTGTTTTCACAATGCTATTATAAAAAATCAGCGCAACGGAGAAAATGTAGAGTGGCTTATGCACCGTGACAAGCTGGAAAAAGATTGTTTTGAAACAGAAGATATTTTTAAACCATGGTTTATTCCATCTGGTTCTGTAATGTTTGTAAAATATACTGACTGGAAATTTCCTGATTGGTTTTTCAATTGCAGATCAGGAGATATTCCCATGCTGCTGCTTTTATCTCTCAGGGGCAAGCTTAAATACATTGATGAACCGATGTGTGTTTACCGCCTGCACAATAGCGGTGTTTCTGCCACACATGTTGCCTATAAAAAAATCACACTCATGATTTATATTTTTGAAAGCTTCAACATCTTCACCAATTATAAATTTCAGGAGGCTGTAACAGATGCCGTTATTTATGAAATACAGGAACACCTCCCCAAAAGTACGCCTGTAGTGGAACAACAATCCTTAAGAAAAGCCCGGAGTATAAAAAGTATTTTCACCAGGAAATAATTCTGGTATAGCACCGGTAGTTCATTCTTTTTAACAGCGTTTAAAAAGATGATTACAAAAACAACTATTTTTCGGTAATAACCAGTGTCAGAGTGCCACATGTTTTGTAGTGCCTCCATCTACCAGCAGGTTTGCCCCTACAACATAACTCGCCCTGGTGCTGGAAAGAAACACCACGCAATTAGCTATCTCTTCCGGTGTGGCCATACGCTTGAGATCAGTGTCAGCTTCTGCATGTTTAAATTGTTCCGGTCTTGCTTTCTTTTCATTGTCCCAATAGCCCCCTTCAAAATAAGTATTTCCCGGCGATACCGTATTCACCCTTATTTTATCGGGCGCAAGTGCCTTGCTCAGCGATTTCATATAATTTGCCATAGCTGCCTTTACCGAGCAATAAGGTGCTGCTCCCGGTACGGCTACAGAAGCAGCAATTGATCCTATATAAATAATAGCCGCAGACTGCGATTTTCGTAAATAAGGAAGCGCCGCCTCCACCGTATTAACAGTACCCCAGAGATCAACGTTTACCGCATCATTCCAGGAGGTTGATAATGCGCTTGCATTTAAAATAAGAATGTTTATGCCACCCATATCTGCTGCTGTGTTTTGTATCCACTTTTCTACCTGTTGCTTGTTTTGAATATCAACTGTATAGCCTGTGTACTTTCTTCCATATTTGTTAAGGCCGGATACTGTTTGTTCAACATCTTTTTTGTTTCTTGCACAAATAGAAACATTGCCACCTTCTGCTGCAAAACATTCCGCAATGGCTTTTCCAATACCCCTGGAGCCTCCTGTGATTGCAACATTGCTGTTGGTTAAATTTAAGTCCATCTTAATGTTTGATTAAGTGTTGTTATTGCAATACCGGCACCTTCCTGAAGAAGCGGATTTCGGCAGGGTTCCCCTGTACTACTGCATTATCAGCAATATTTTTTGTAACGATACTGCCAGAAGCAATTGTTACATTTTTACCTATTTTCACTTTTGGCTGAATAACAGCACTCATGCCGATGTAAGTATTTTCACCTATTTCTGTGTTAGATGCAATGAGTGTGTGAGGCCCTATGGAGCAAAAAGAAGAAACTTTTGCTCCGTGTCCGAAACTTATTTTTTTATTGATGATGCAGCTTTCACCAATTTGCACATAAGGCTCAGAAGCCGTTTTGTATAATACTATTGAGCCAGCTCCCACAGTGATATAGGAACTAAGATGTGTGAACGGCGATATAAAAGAAGCCGGCTCTCCCCCGAGCTCAATAAATTTTTTTGTCAACCTTTTCCGGTGTTCAATATCCCAAATACCTACAGCAAATAATCTTGAGGTGTGGGTAAAATAATCAATTACTTCAGCATCTGTACTCAAAATTTTAAAATGCTCTTTTATGCAATCAAATTGAACTTCTATCTCACTCCAGAACACAATATCCCTGTTATTGGAATTGATAAGATCGTCAAATAATTGCAAAGCAAAACCTCCGGCACCTATAATTAACATGGTAGCATATATTTATTGATTTTAAAAAATTTTGGCTGATGAAATAAACATCAATGGTCACGATTTTCAGGGAATATGTTACTTCTGTATCCTGATAAAACTTACATTGTTAGTATCCTAATAAAATTAAAATTATGTATTTATAACCCAAAGTTTTTGCCAGAAAAAAGACTTAATGAAAAGTTTTTGTTGTGTGATTGTTTAGAAGCTTTACCCATAAAACGTTAGTAAGATTTAAAACAATTCCATTTAACTGCTGACCTTTGCAATTACCGCATATAAATTTTTTAAGATTACCCTGTTGATAAAATGACAAACTTTCAGGTTGAGGGCTCTAAAAAAACCCTGCTTCGCAAAAGTAAATATGTTACCTTATTGTAACCTTGCAAATGCATCAGGCTTTTAATTTACTTTTATCGGGTACTTAAACTCCTTAGTGAAGAAGCATAAAAATATTGTAATTGCGCCATGTGGCAACAGGGCTTTTCTTTTCAAAAATTCATGGTTAAAATACAATGATGAAAGGGAATTTGATTTATGCTTGCTATTTTATGATGATCAGATAAATGATCCATCATTGTACAATTGTGCTGATTCTTTTTTTCATTTGAAAGAGTTTAAGTACAATATGGTTTTTGAATTGTTAACTACACTTAAAAAAGAATGGCTGGAGGAGTATGAATACTTTTATTTTTTGGATGACGATATTGAAATTGATACAAGACAGATCAATAAATTATTTTCCCTCAGCAAAGCTTTTAACATACTCCTTAGTTGTGCAGCACTTACCCGTGATTCATTCTGTAGCTGGCCTGTTTTTAAACAAAAGGAAAATCATTTCTGCAGGTACATAGGCCAGATAGAAGTAATGTCGCCATTGTTTTCTGCTGCAGCATTGAAAACATGTCTTCTTTCTTTTAATGCAAACAGATCAAGCTGGGGGCTGGATTCTGTATGGGCAAAGTTGCTGGGCTATCCTGAAGACAGGTTTATTGTTTTTGACATTGTTACTATGAGGCATATTTACCCGGTTGGCACCGGTGAGCTGTATAGAAAAATTGGGGTTGACCCGGAAAAAGAATGGCTTGATACTATTACACTTTATAATGCCAAGAGGCATAACCTGCAGGAGTTTGAAAAAATATACATTGTAAATAAAAAAAGTAACAGGCTGGTTAAAATTTATTTTCAATACAATGATTTATGGACAAGAAAAAAGAATTTATGGAAAAACCGTATTAATTCAATAATCAGGAAAAGTAAAAAACCTCAGGTCCTTCTGTGAAGATTGCCTCTATAATTCTGCCCATCAAAATCCGAAAAAAATAATACAGTTGCTATTACTATACTGATAATCCGTACAATCCGCAACGTAATTAATTCTTAACTATCCTTAAAGAGGATGTTTTATTTTCCATCATATCCAGGTTGTAAACATCAGATCCGTTTACTACTAACGAATCTCCTGAAAAATCATCTTTATCATAAAGTGTAAGCTTCCACCCAGGAGGAACTTCTGCAGCAGAAAGGTCATTATTGAAGGCGCCTTTTGCCATTAATTGCGACCTGGTATAAGAACCCGGCTGTAAGCCATTGGAAACCCAACCACGGTAGTCTGTTTCACCATATAAAGTTACTTCCGGTTTTCTGTTATAAACATGTATATAATCAATCAGGAAACTGCTTGGGTTAGGAAACATCGTTCCGTCTCCCCCGAATCCGCCGGGCCCCACGCCCAATATGATAAACTCTGGTGTACGTGAAATAATAGTATCGGTAGTTATTCTTTTTACTCCATCAACATAAATTGTATATTTCTTAGGGGTCCATTCAAAAGCAAACGTATGAAAGCCATTATAAACACCAGGGATAAAATCCGGGAACGTTAAAAATTTTGCATCAGCCGCATTATAACCATTCCAATGAAGAGAGTAATAAAGTTTATTGATCCCATTACTAATTCCATTTTCAAATATATCAATTTCCACCCCGGCTAACGCAGGGTTAAAAGGGTTGCTTACCACATGTGTTTTGGCTGTTTGCAACCAAAAGGAACATCCGTTGCCTACGCCAGAAGATAACTGTGCCTTTAATTCAAAGTAACCATAGCGAAGTTGATAATGCTTGTCTGTGCTTATTTCTGCTGACCCAATTTCGTTAGCTGATTTATATGTTGCAAGGCTCAATACACCATCGCTAACTTTTATTGTTTGCAAAGAGTTGGGATCATAACTGTTAATATCTGTTGCAAGACGCCTCCGCCTGTTCCAGATGCTTGTATCTACCGCTGTGCCATTAAACTCATCGGCGAAGCAAAAAACATATTCAGCAGGGTCCACTCCATCGGGAAACTTACCTGTACCACTGGTCGCTGTACCAGGGCCTTTTTCGTTTCCTTTTTTTATTCTCCCATCTTTGAACCGTGGAGAAAAAAATGAACAGCATGTTATTATTACGCAAATTATAATTAAAAAAAAGAATTGTATCCTCGCCATAAAGTAATATAATTGATAGCAGTTATTGGTTCAAATTAGCCATTTATTAAAGTATCAACTTTGCTTTAGGCATTATTAAATCATTAATGTTGCTTTTGCTGCTTATAGAAACCAAGCCCTTTCAACTACATGTTCATTTCCATTTTATCTTTGAGGATAACCAATAAAAATTCTTTGGTAAAATAAGGATAAGGGCTATTTAAAAAGTTGTAGAAGACAGTGCTTCTTAAAAAAATAAAGCAAGTACTTAAAATATCAACGATGGTACCATCTTATTTTTTAAAAACGGGGCAAAAAAAAATGCGACAGAGAAACTGATTTTATCAGCCTGAAACGGGAATTTAAAAATCACGTTTGTCACAATCTCAACATGTATTTATATGGATACTATTTCGGTGGCACTTTGCACTTTTAACGGAGAAAAGTATATTAAGCAACAGCTCGACAGCATTATTAATCAATCTTTCAAACCATCTCAAATTATAATTTGCGATGATCAGTCTACTGATAATACTGTTAAGGCTATTAAGGAAGTGGCAAAATTTTCTGCTATTCCTGTTGAGGTCTATGTAAACGACTCACGCCTGGGTGTGACTAAAAATTTTGCTAAAGCCATGTCCCTTTGCAATCATGAATACATTGCTATATCCGATCAGGATGATAAATGGAAAGATAACAGGCTTGAAGTACAAATGACTTATTTCAAGGATCATAAAAATGGTCATATCAATGTTGTTTTTACAGATTTGGAACTGGTAGATGAAAAACTGAATTCTTTACAAAAAACAATGTGGGAATGGTTGCTTTTTGTTGGTAAAAGAAGAAAAAAATGGTTGAAAGGGAAACAATTACAGGTAATGATGGAAACCGGGAACGTCGTAACTGGTGCTACTCTCATGCTAAGAAAAGACTTTGCTGCCGGGATATTATCGTATTTTGACAAACCCTTTGAGTTGAAATTGTATGATGAGATTATAGCTCTTCTTGCAATAAAAGAACATTCACTTGGGATGATTGAAATACCCACTGTTATGTATCGCCAGCATAGTAAACAAGTGTTGGGCACTGCAAATTTTACCGGTGATAAAAAGCGCAGCATCAATACAGCTGTAGTAGCAGTACAAACAAAAAAACACCCAAAAGAATATCTGCTTCAAATTATTCAACACAACAGCCGTAAGCAGCAGGAACTTGCATTACTTGGTTTTGATGAAAGCCAAACTTTATACTACACCGATTTAATTAACCATATTAACCAACGAATAAATTTACCTGCCAATTACTTACTTAGAGCTGCCATAACAATAAAAGAATTTATTTCAGGCAATTATATGCGATATTCAAAGTCGCTGATAATGACACCGATAAAAGATTTAATGAACAGATAGTTTTTCAGAAAAAATATTTCTTTATAAATAGCAGGGATGAAAAATACCATACAAAAAGTACAAGGGGATAATAATAAAATCATTGGAATAAAAAGAAGCATTGCTGCTATTATTAACGGGGTAAGCTGACTACAGTTATTGGTGTTTTTCGAAGAACGTAACCGCTATTTACAAAACAAAACCGCTTCTGTTATTCTGAGGCGGTTTTGATTACTCGAAAGTTTTTACCCGTAAACCCTTTTATTGTTTTACTATTTTTATTCTTTCTTTTTTACCATCCTGTACTACTTCAACAAAGTAAATACCCGGTTGCAATTTATTGCCGATTATTATTTCACCGTTAGCAGCCACAGTAGGTTTTGATTCTGTTTTTCTGCCCATAATATCAAAAATAGTTACAGCAACGGGGCTGCCGGAATTACTTTTTATGGAAAGGGTAAAGTAGCTGGCAGATGGGTTTGGTGCAGCAGATGCGGTTAACTTTTTAACAAAATCATTACTCAAAGTGAGTTGCTCCATGGCTGTTCTAAAATCGTTACCTGCCCTGCCACCTCTCACCGTACCAGCAGTAAACGGAGATAAATGGCTGCCCATAATCGGTGCTTCAATACCAATGTTTGGCACTGCCCATGCAACAGATAAGTGATCAAAAGTGGTATACTCTTTATGCAGTGTTTCAATATAATAGCGGCCTCCTTTTACCAAATAAACTGGTTCGGATTTTTGCGTTGGGTATTTGTACCATTCCCTAAAACCTGTGAACATTATGTTATAAGCAATAAGCTTTTTGTTTGCAGGATTATCGTTAGTACTAAGCCATAATCCTGCCTGGTCGTCAGCAGAAATAAAGAAAGTATAGTAGCCTGTTTCAGGAGCACAAACATAACCTCTAACCCTTGCACCATAATGATCACCAAGATTCTGTCCATATTCAAATTCTGTTAAAGACCGTATAACGGATGGCCTGCCGGGAAAGGCAGGATCGGAAGTAAGATCTGCTACTGCTGCACCTGTAATATTTACATAACCTTCGGCGCTGATGCTACCAGATCCTGTACAACCTGTTACGGTTACCTTAACAGGTGCGGATATTGCAGAATCTCCTTTGTTATCAAACGCTACTGCTGTAAGTAAATAGTCATTTGCTTCCACATTTATACCTTCATACCGGTAGGGTGGGGCTGAATCAGTCTTAAGCTTTATTCCGTTGCTGTAGAAAATCACTTTTACAATGGTTCCATCAGTATCAGATGCAGCTACATCAAAATTAATATTGCTTGCTGCCGTGTAAGCATTGCCGGCAATTGGATTTGTAATTTTTACGGCAGGCAATTTGTTAGGAATAACATAGGGATTGTAAAAAGCCAGCAACTGGCCGCCTTCCACTATCTCACCAGGTAAACCAAAGTGCGCCTGCACTGTCGTGAGAAACATGCCCGGTCCAAGTATAGCAGAAACATCAATTATCCCGGAGCTTTCCTCATCCTGTGTTAGATAATTTGAAGCATTTAAAAGAAATCTTGTACTATCATGCACAGCAACTTCCACCAGTTGTTTGTCTTTAATATTATACTGCCATATTTTTCCGAGATGTGCATTGTTGCCAACATCTTCCTGCAACAAAATATGACCGGCAGAATCAATGGCCATATTATCAAGCATTTTCTGCCCTTCTGTTCCATTTAATACAACGTTGATTGTTCCGCCTTGTGTTAAATCATTAAGATTATTGAAATGAAGTTTCCATAAGCGGCTTGGCCCTGTAAATGAGTTGGTTGTGTTGAAATAAAAGTCTGTAGGGTTAGAGGGATCCCATGCGCCATCCTCAGGACGTAAAAACTGCATTACACCTGCGGAATCACTCCTTGACTGTAGCTGAGCACCTGTTTGGTTTTTTACAAAATCCAGGTTTGCCAGTTTAAAGGTGCCAGGTTGCGATGTATTGAGATCATTGGTTTCAACTGAAAGCCCATTAACGACAACCCCAAACAATTGCCCGTTGGTTAACCCAGCCTTCTCTATTTCAGTTCCTGTGTTTGTCTTTTCGCCTATGTAAAAATAAACCTGTCCGGGGGTGGCATCATCCATACCGGCCACCACAGTTTTAGTTCCTGTAAAAGGATTGGCTACTGAATTTTCCCATGAAAATTTTCCAAGGTAAGGCAACTCATAGCTGTTGCCTGCATTGGGTCCTGTTACAATGTGAGCCATTGCCCTGCCTTCTGCTCCTGCTTCTTCCCCGTTCATAAAAATACGCTCTGTTGTACCCAAACCTGTTGCTGTATTGTAAAATGCGGTAACAGCCGGGAGGTCAGCAGAACAAAACCTGTTAAACGCTGCAAGGCTTGAAGGATAGGATGCAGAACACGCAAAATAGGAAGAAGTGGCAGCATCCCAGAGATGAACTTTCTTCATCAAATCTTCCCCTTTTACAACTGCAAGATTTGATTTATTGATGATCCATCTGGAAACAAAAGCACCCTTTGATCCATGCGCTCTTACTTTACCCAAGGAGTTGCCAAGCTCATGATTTACAAGCAGCGTGAATGTTCCATTGCCATTATCAAATGCCCCAAGGCCATCAGGTATGCCAACCATTTTATATCCATTTATTGCATCGCCGGCAGTAATGATAGATGCAAACCTCACCCCTGCCTGTGCCGGTTTTAAGTACGGACTTTGAGAACTTGAAGTACCAGTTATTTCCTGTGAAAAGCTATTAAGAGTTGCCAGCGATAAGATACCGGACATTGCAGTAATGCAGAGGTTATTCATGACAGTACAGTTTTGTACAAATGTAGACATGGTAAGACTTTCAGTTTGTTACAAGCGCTTATCAAAAAGTTATTTTATTCTGAACAAAAAGTTAAGCGAACCTGAACAGGTTGTTTTAACTGCCAGTGAAGAAGATGCTAAGAAGAAGGTTCTGAAATAATATCCCGGAGACGGTTCAGCAAAATGCGCTTAAGGAAATGCAGAAAATGAGGAAGGTAAAAAAAATGATTAACCGAGTATTTAAAGTACAGTTTTAGTATAAAAATTCTTGAATAATTAAGTCTGCTTAACTTCTCCAGCAATACACCAAGCGTAGTCCAATGCTGGGTAAGCCATTCTTTTTCAGAAAGATTTCTTACAGATAGCGGCAGTACAGTACTCCATTTTGTGCTGAGCTTTATCATATTTTCCATCCATACTTCTGAGTAAGCGCCTTCAGAAAAATGATGCATCAACACATCAAATACCACACATACTTTGTAACGTGAAAATACCTGCAGGCTATAGTCAACGTCGTAGCCATGAAATCCCCTGAAATTATCTGAGTCAAATTTAAACTGGTTAAAAACCTGCCGTGTTGTACACATCCATACGCCATCAATACAAACCACCCCTTTAATATTGGATTTATCTTCCGGGTAGCCTGTCTTTACAATCCTCCGGGCGGGGGAAACTGCATTTTTATTATGCTGTATAATGGATATTTCGCTCTGGAATACAGAGGAAGACCATGAAGACGGAACAAGGCTTTTTGTATCCCCGCCGGCTACACCAATAAGCCCAACGGATTTATCATTAAAATGCTTTACAACAGCCTGCCCCCAATTTATAGTTTCAAATAAAACATCTTCATGCATAAAACAAAAAATATCAAATTTGGCTTTTGCTGCACCGATATTGTAGGCTTCGCAGATACTCAATTGACCGCTACTGTTTTCAATTGAAATGATTTCATAAAGCACTCCGATAGTTTGGTTAATACTATCTGATACAGCCTTCAACACAATTTCTTTCTGAGATGAAATAATGATGGAGATCATGTACTGAGAATTGTGTTGATTTGTGTTGAAGCTGGCTGTGCTTCGCTATAGGTGAGCAACCTATCCAGCTGCTCAGCAATATGCTTCATTGCTTCAACTTCGCCGTGTCTTTGCTGTAATTTTTCCTGTGCTGCCAATCCCATCCTTGCCCGCATTTCATTGTTTGCAGACAGCTTATACAGACTTTTGGCCATCTGCAACAAGTCGCCATAAGGTATGCAGCAACCTGCATCTTCTTCTACAAATTCCACAGCGCCTCCACTGTTTTCAAAGCAAACAGTTGGTATGCTGAATGATGCCGCCTCCAGCACTACCAGCGGGTAAGGATCTTCCCTCGAAAGCAGCAGGTGTATATCAAAAACTGCCATGCACTCCATACCATCGCTGCCATGGGGTAACAGGTGGATATGTTTACTGATGAGTGCCTTATCAATATCATACATATCTTCAAAAGCGCTGGCATTCGATTGCTTAAAACCCTTCCATACAAATTGTACATTACTTTCGGGGAACAGTGTAAAATAAATTTTTATAAGCGGCACCAGTAAATCAAAACCTTTACGCCATTCGTTGGAACCGGCAATGCCTATAATGATTGTATCTGCGCTAATTTTATAAGTTTTGAAGAGTGCTTCTTTAAAGAGTTTAAACTCATTTTTATCTCTTTTAACTACAGGGACAGATGTGGGAATTACTGTTACCATTTTATTGTTAACGCCATGGTTGACAATAAGATTTTGTTTTACTGCCATTGATACCGCAAGAAAATGATCTGTATGGCTCAGGGTAATATTGAGGCTGCTTTTACTGGTAAGAAAATGAATGGCGGCCTCCAGTTCATGAACATAACACACATACCGGCAGCGAAGAAAAAAAAGCTTTTTGTGTATGTGGCCGTTGGTGATAGTGTTTAAAAAAACAAGTGATGTTTTGCGGATTTTAAAAAGTATAATAAGTGATTTACAAATGAATACGAGCCGCAAGAAGTGAAATTTAAGGTAGCCGGTAAGCGATGGTGGAACATTCCTGGTTTTAGTATCCCAGGTAAAAGTGGGCCCCAGTTTTTTGAAGTCATCTGCCAGTTCACCATTTTGCAACAGTAAAATTTTGAAAGATGTATCGCCTTGTTGCTTATATGCTTTGATTATATTGTACAGTAATACCGGGGCTCCGCTTCTGTCTGCTTTATGACTTACAAAAAGGATTGATTTAGCAGCTGGCATACTATAAATATTTACTGCAATAATGTGGTTGCTTTTTCAATAGCATTGCTCTGTAAAGAAAATGTTGTATGCGGATTTACAACACCTGCATTTACATTGGATTTATAATCATTAAGCACTGTGAGTTTTGTAGAAGAAGCCCAGCTATCCACCTCCCTGTTAAAACTTGTGAGGGTTACCCCAATATTAAACCGGGCATCCCGAACAGGAAAATCAAACTTAAATTTAAACAAATGGTCTCCGGGTATTAAGTTGAAAGAAGCTCCCAAACTGGCCTGGCTGCTTATTTGCATTATCAGTATCTCTTCATAAATAACTGTAAAAATAACCTCACAGTTCATGATGTTTTCTGCTGCATAAAACCCGAAGCAGAAAGACAAAACACTACCGGTATAACAGCTGTGCTTTCCGGGAAGTCCATCACCCTCAAGTTTCCAGTTAACGAAATAACCTGGCAGACCTGCCGGCAGTGTACCACGAATACCAGCATCACTATCTTCAGCAACCTGCTCGTAAACAGACAGTATATCTTTTATAGATCCAACGGTTTTTTGCATCCCATGTTCCAGCAGCAGCCCCCTGGTGCAAAGCTGTTTTACAGCTGGCAAACTGTGGCTCACAAAAATTACCGTTCTGCCCTGCCTGGAAGAGACTTCTTGCATCTTACCCAGGCACTTTTGCTGAAACTCCCAGTCGCCAACGGAAAGCACTTCATCTACAATTAATATTTCTGGCTCAAGGTGTGCAGAAACTGCAAAGGCAAGCCGCACATACATTCCGGAGCTGTACCTTTTAACGGGCGTGTCGATATATCTTTCAACGCCTGAAAACTCAACAATTTCATCAAACTTTTTTTTTATTGTTGCAGTCTTCATACCCAAAATTGCACCATTTAAAAAAACGTTTTCACGACCTGTTAACTCCGGATGAAAACCGGTACCAACTTCCAATAAGGATGCTATGGTGCCGTCAATTCGTATTTCTCCTTTTGTGGGCTTTGTAATTTTTGAAAGTATCTTCAGCAGGGTAGATTTACCGGCGCCATTTTTCCCGATAATACCAAATACCTCCCCCTGCTTTATATCGAAACTCACATCTTTTAATGACCATACATAACCAGTAACACTCTTTGCAGTCCGGTCATTTTTCTCACCGGCTTCCAGGTACGGATCTCCCTTTTGCCGCACCTTATGCCACCAACGGTTAAGGTCATGAGATAAAGTGCCGGTACCAATACTGCCTAACTTATATAGTTTGGAAAGATTGTCAACCTCAATGATATTTTCTGCCATCTGCCCGGTAATTTATATTTTTTATGCTATGCTTTAAAAGTTGAAACACCCTCTGCAGCAGGATACTTTTAGAGGCAAGTGAAAATTATGCAACACCTTACGCTGACTTGCTTTGTAAGTTATCAGTATCCTTCAGGATAATATATTTCTTCTTCTTTGTTTTGAGTACCCATTATTGACCGGATGAAATAACCAAACAACAGGAAAACAATTGAAATCGCAGCACCGGCAATAAAAAAAATGATAAAATATTTCATCTTATCAATACCCGATCTTTTGAGTGGAAGCACCGGCCTGTCGAGGTACTGGATAAGTGGCGTAACCCTTACCACTGCTATCTTTGCGGCTTCCAGGTTCCTTGCCAGTTCAATGTAAGACGCTTTAAGAATCTGTACATCCGTTTGTTGCTTTTCGTTACTTACTACTGCTATCTGTCTTACAGGGTTGGTGTGTGCATCGGAAAAAGAAGCCCTGCTGTATAAAGCTCCTGAATAGGCCGGCCTGATCGAGTCCATTCTTTTTTCAATAAAGGCAAGGTTTGCCTTTGCCCGCTGTGTTCTTATATCTGTGTAATATCCGGTAACTTCTTTTACAAGCATTTCCAAAAAATATTTGGAAAACAATTCATGCTCTGTATTGCAGCTTACGGATACGATGGTTGTTTCTTTACCTTTCTTTTCCACCTTTAAATACTTTTTCAGCAGTATATCATACATAGCGGCTATGGCTGCATTTTGCGCTAATGTATCTTGCCTGCTGTTAAAAGCAAGCTTATCATATTGTTCACCCACCATTATTTTTTGCCTGTAATTCAGGGAGTCTGCAAAAAAATCTGCAAAAATCAGGGGCTTGCTTTTAGGGGAGAGTACTACAGAATCACGTAGTGTTTTCTCAATCAAAAATCTTGACTGCATCAATTCTGCGATATTCGTCATTTTGCCAAAAAGCGCACCACTGGCATCGATGGCAGATGAGCCAAGACCTAATTCTTCCCCTATTTCCACAAAACCATTTTTTGCACTTTGGGTTGCTTCTTCATCAAGGGCAAAAGTTAATTCTGCTGCATACACCGGTTCTTTATATGACAAGTATATCCATATAGCCGTACCTGCAACAGCACTAAATAACAAAACAATCAACCACTTAGAAATTATGTACCTGGAAGCGTCCCTTACCTGTACAATGAATCTCTGCGGAGAAAATTCAGTATCATTCAGTTCTGTATTTACTGTGTCTGTTGTTTCCATTATTTGCGTAAAATGCTGTAAGCAACAAGAAGCAATGTGGTTATTGTTGCGCTGATAGAAATAATTTCTCCCGTCCGTAACCGTTCTCTTTCCCTTTTTACAGGAATATAGATTTCTGTACCGGGGCTAATTTTTGGATAGCTCCTGAAAAATAAAAATGACCTGGTACCCTTTATTGACCCGTTGGGATACACTGCATAAGATTTTCTTTTCCGTGACCTTTCGCTGTAACCGCCTGCGCCAATTACATAATCCCTGAACCTGAATTCTTCATTGTATCTTACCAGTGTTGGATACAATACTTCTCCGTTTACTCTTACGGTTTGCAACTGCTTAGGTATGGTCAGCGTATCTCCATCGTTCAGCAATAAATCATATTCTGACTTTGGATTAGCGATAATTTCCTCCAGATCAATGCCCACTATTTCTGATGTTTTAGAAGTGGCCCTGCTGGCTTCAAACTGGATGATTTGCTCCTTGGTGCCGCTGGCAATATTTTCTTTCAGAAGGTTAATGAGTCCCTGCTCAGCATTGGTTTCCTCAATTCTTGTAAGTTTTTTTGAACGTATTAAAACAGCCCCTTTTACATAAGCCTCCGGGGTTAACCCACCGGCACGTTTTATAAGATCGGAAATGCGGTCGCCTTTGGCCTCCAGCGAGTATTTTCCATTGTACAAAGCTTCCCCGGTAATAACAACATTCTTCTGCTCAAAATACCCTGGTGTTCTGTAAACCGATATTTCATCATAAGGCTGGAGGGTAAATTTTACAGTACCTGTACTATCTTTAAAATCACCTGTTACATCTCTTTGAAAAATAACCGCTGTTTTTAAATTAGCTGCCGTTGCAACACTATCAGCATCTTTTATTCTTCTTGAAATTTCAATACGTTTCTTAGAACCCGTTTCCTTAAATCCACCTGCCATAAGGATAACATCTTCAATTGTTAAACTGTCTTCATACAAAAAAAATCCAGGGCTTGCCACTTCTCCTTCAATCTTTACGTAGTATCCTTCCTTGATATCAAATTTTGAAAAAATAGTGATCTTATCTTCTTTTAAAAGTGGAATGTCAGGAATTTTACCGGCCAGCAGTTGCTCCACGTCAAAAGAGATTATCTGTGGACTAAGATCTGGTTTTAGCCGGTGAATATTGGCCCGGCCCATAAAAGCGTCATCCCTTACGCCATCTGCGTCATTGATTAGTTGCACCAGTGTCATACCGGTTCTCAGCTCATATTCTCCAGGCCGGTTTACAGCACCTTTAAGGCTTATACGGTTGGTAAACCGGTTAATGATTTTACCAATAATATAGCTATCGCCTTTATCAGGAACAGCCGTTTCATACTGGCTTTCAGTGAGGTTGATAACCTGACGCTCTTTAGAAGTATTTTTAAAAGCAAGGATCTTTGCAGTATAAGCATTGTCTGTAAAGCCTCCGGCATACTGCAGCAGCTGGGCAAAAGTTTCATTTTTTAAAACATCGTACAGTCCGGGCTTTTTTACCTCTCCTTTCAGCTCAATTCTTTTTGTATAACTGTTAATTTTTATAATGTCCTGATCCATCAGCCTTATGTCATTCTTCTTATTACCATTTAGTAAATACTGGTACACATCAATGGTAGTTATTACAGCGTTGTTTCTAAAAACCTGTATATTTCTTAGTGAACCATTGTAATTAGGACCGCCGCAGGCATATAGTGCATTGAACACAGAAGCCAGCGAAGGCAAAGTATAAGTACCCGGCACAGATGCATCACCTATTATAGTAACTTTTATACTCCTGATGGTGCCAAGGGATACATCGACAAATGTATTACCTGATTTGATATTGCCGTAGAGTGTGCTGGCCAGTTTTTTTGTTATAATTCTGGTGGCCTGTTCTATTGTTAATCCGTTTACATTAACTGGACCAACAAGAGGAATTCTTATGTTACCCTCCGGAGAAACGGTAAGCTTATAGTTGGCCTCTGAATACCCTGATACATCAACCACGAGTTCATCATCTGCTGCAAGCTGGTAATTTTTAGGGGTAGGTAAACGCAGGTTCGGCTCAAAAGTTATTTTTGGGTTACTGAAAACATTAAACCCAAAATTTTCTGAACTTAATGTTTTAAAGATATTATTAAAGTCTTTTACAGGATTTTGCTCTACGGCGGTTAAAGAGTCTTTTATGCGGTCGTTAGATGATGGTTTCCGTTGTAAAGCCGCAGGGTTTTCTGTATAACTGAGGGCCTTGCGGCCAGCCTGTATCTTATCTCTTAATTTGGTAATTTCAACTGGATTCATACCATTTTGCAAAGCGATTAATTCTGCCTGTTCAAACTTAATTCCCATTTTATCCATTTCTGTAATAAAATTTCTTACCTGGTCTTCAGTAAGTTCCTCTACCCTGATATTGTTGAAGCTGTTCTTATTTTGAGCGTAAAGCGGCTGTAATAAAATAGCCTGCAGTAAAAAAACAACCACAGCTGCAACATGAAAATTCCCTTTTTTAAAACAGTTGAAAATTTGTAAAAAAAACATCAATAATATTATTTGGGTAATAAGTTATTCAGTACCAGCTTTTGCAGGTACTAAAATTTCGACAAAGATGGAGGTTGTTGCCACTCATTGAGATTATCATAATATTAATTTTTAAACTTGTTTATTTCACTGTAGATAAATTGGAATAAAATGCACCATCAAACAAAACCTCATTTTTACTCAGTTTGTAAAAAGGAAAAAAGTATTGCTAAAGGATTTTATTCACTGCATGGTTTTGGAGACAATAGATATATTAAGATCATGAATGAAAAAAAATTTTACTTACTGGATCATAAATGGCTGTTTCTTTTTGGGTTTATTTTCTACCTGATTTTTCCGGTGCTGATTGGGACGAACGATATGTTTAAAGGATACCCCGGTATGGATTTGTACCAGCAATATTTTAGCCTGATACCAAGCTCGAAAATTATCATTTACCTGCTGATATGTTTTGCATGGCTGGTCGCATTTTATGCAGGGCACTTTTTATACAAAATGCTCAAACCAGAAAAAAAAGAGCTCAGGTTGTATAATACAGGTTATGCTGATTACGGAGTTCATTATATAGCAGCATTCCTGGTTTTACTTCTTTTTATTTTTTCCTGGCTGGCCAGAAGCTCAATTTTTGGTGGTTATGCCACATACGATATCGCTGCCCGGGGCAAGCTTTCAACACTGCTGATAATATTCAATTTCTTTATCCTGTACCAGCTGGTATCCAGGCATAAACTATCGTGGTATCTGATTGCCGGAACAGCCGCAAACTGCCTGCTGTTACTTTCTATGGGAGGAAGAATGTATGTGTTTCAAACACTGATTGTAATACTCGTTTATAAAACTTCTTTTGCTCCCAGGCGGTGGAATCTTATCAAGGTTTCGGGATTGGCAATAGCCGGGTTTTTTGTTGGTGCTGTTTCTGGTGTGTGGCGCATGAGTACTTCTTTTAGTTTATCAAAAGCGGGTTATTCTTTTTTTGCAGAACCTGTTTTTACATGGATCAGCGCCGGCACTTTTTTAACTGCTAATAAAATTCCTTTGATAAATGTGCCCTTAAATTTTATTACATCTTTTTTCAACCTGATTCCAAACACTTTTATAAACCTCCGGCAATATGTAGTGTCTGCACAGGGCATGGGATATACTTATTTGAGTCCATTGGGGGCAGACAGTGTCTGGAGTACTTATGTAATAAATTTTGGAGCACTGGGTTCTGTGCTCTTTATATTTCTAACCGGGTTTTTGCTAAACTTTTTACGGGACCTTTCTACAAGGAGCAGGTTTTGCGCCGTATATTATATTATGGTTTGCGGTTTACTGCCTTTCCAATTTTTCAGAGATGGCTTTTATATAATCAACAAACAGTTATTCTTCAATTTTCTGTTATTTCCGGCTGTGCTTCTATATGTTATTAAGCTGGTAAAATACCTAAATACTCAATACCAAGGCAGCCATAGAAGAGAGAGCTCTACCAGGTTCAGATTAGTGAAAGATTAATTAATTATTTTGGATGTTCAATAACATCAGCCAATTATCTGAAAGAGAGCTTCCCTGCTAAGAAGGAAAATGATAAGGGTAAGGCTGTAATTCCTTCTTTTGAAGATTTACATCCATTTACTGCTTTTGCCATTCATGACTTTTTTAAAGATGTGCAGACTCGGGACATCAATCAATTGCCAAATTTCATTGGTCATCACAAAATGAAATTCATTACTATACAGAAGCTGAATTACAGAATGATAAACTTTGGGAAGATATGGCTCCATTGCCGGCAATAGGATTTATTATTGATGAAGGCAAAGATAAAACACTGCTAAATCTGCCTGGTAAAAAAGTGGCCCCAGTATTCATTCAAGGTTCAGAATAATTATTACAAAGACAAGGAGGCAAATGGAAATTGCAGGATACTTAGGTTAGTTCTTCGCATGAAGTTTGGTGATTATTGCATGGTTTAATTGCAACATTCCTAATAGAAGAATTATAGGATTGCAAAGCAAAGAAGGTTCCATAAAGTGTTAAAGCTGGTATCACAAAAAATTAAACCAATTGTCAGGTGAGGAGAATAGGCTTCAGCGAAAATCCTAATCTTTTTAAGGTTTCCAGATGAAAAACCTTTTAACCCAGGTAACTCCTTTTGCAGGTCTGCTGAAATTTGGTCAAGGACTTTTGCACCACATTTTTGAGCCTTGATTTTATCGGAGATGCAGCTATAAAACGATTCGAGATTGTACTACACAGTTCACTGCATTGGACAAATTGAAAATCGTTTCGGTTTGTCCAATTTTATTTTCGGCGATATCTTAGCCAAACGAATTCACTCAGCCTTACTGCTCGATCATCAAGCCCTTTAAAAATTAGTTTTTCAGTATATTTCAAAGCAATTATTTCCTTCTGATTTTCATCATTGGCATTTTCATGCAATTTATAAAGACATGTAAAGGTGGATTAGTGAGTAACAATTAGCAAATGCAGCTAAACGCTGCCGAATTATAATTGAACGGGTTTATTTGTTTTCTTTATTCAAGAGCTCATTGTTTTGGGGATGATGCCGCCCTGGTGACTGATTGTCTTTAATTCATTGTGTTCAGCAGTTTCAAGCCCGAATGCAAACCTGCAGCAAGCTAGCTTAGACTATTAATGTATTCTTTAAAGCCATCCTTTTTTTAGAACCTAAAGGCTTAAAGGACAGCCAGCTTTAAAGACTGACGAACAAAAATCATCTACTTTATTTTTTATTGATGGTGATTGATTGGGGGAACTTGAACCCCCTGACAACAAGGTAAATACCCAGCGAAAATTCAAACAGTGCCACCATCAATGCAGATAATCCTGCAAGGATTGAATGTTGCCCGATGACGCCAAACAACATGGCGGTGTAGCCTGCAATCAGCGGGAAGGCTCCAATGATTCCGATAAGAGAGAGGGCACGGGGCACCAGCCTGGATTGGTACAACATAAACCCAAGTAACAAATCGCAAATGGCCGGCATAAAACTTTGCCCGAGCAGGAAGATGCGATCATATAAAGCAACAAGGGCATGGCTGGTTGTCAAAGCTTCTGAGCCAGCCCCTGACTGCCGCAGTGCTGCAACTGACAACATGAAGGCTACACCCGTAAAGATGGTACCTGACTCCAGTACCCGGGCAGCAACAAGGCCCAGCGCTGCACTTTCGTTCTGTTTGCGGAGTACAGGATACAATACAACTGCAGTGCTGATGCCGGCAAGGGCCACAATGATTTCAAGGATGCCACCAACGATAACGCTGGTGTCTGACCCGGCACCCGTAACATAATTTATCCCGTGCACATCGCCATACAACGCAAGCGTTGGGACAGACACAAACGTGAGCAAGTATAATATGCCGGCAAGCACAGACCTTTTTCGCAGTGGGGACATTGGCATTGTTGATTCTTTTTTAGAACCCACGGCAATATTTTGAATAACAGTCATTTTTTAAGTTGTTGAAGTTGAAGAATACGCTTTTGTAAGAGGAGGTTCAGCAGGCCTGGAGGCCAATCATCCGGTTTTAATTTTTGCCCAATGGATTCCTTTTCCATGCCTTAGAAAAATGTACACTGATCATCACAGCCCTGTTATGTATTTCATCGCTGCAGGCAATGTTAGTGAGCCCGTAGTTGTACCTGATATCAACTGCTATCCTTTTTTGTTTAAAGGGAAACTCAACACCTCCACCCATTTGAACCCCGGCATCAAAGCGCTTAAACCCTTCAACTGAGTTTGTAAATGAAAGCTTGGTTGACAGGTCGCCAATTTTATTGCTGCCACTAATATTGTAAGCGATGGAAGGACCTGCATTGATGTAAAATCTTCCCAGGTGCAACCGTGCCAGCAATGGTAATTCAATGGTGTTTAAATGAAGGGTTGATTCATTTGCAGATAAAGGATTTCCTGCTTTTAATTTTCCTCCTTTTCTCAGGAAGTACAACTCAGAAACAAGTGAAAAATGAGACGTGATACCAGCCTGGAATGACACTCCTGCCTGTATGCCATTATTCGATTTTTTGTAATCTGCCAGCGTACTATTCGAAGGGCCGTAGTTAAGGTTTGTGCTTACCACATTTACCATCAGGTCAAAGTAAGTTTTTGCAGATTTCTGCTCTTCATTTTTTTGTGCTGATGCAGTTTGTGCGGTTTGACCAAATGTCGTTGCTGCCAGGAAGATCATACCCAGTACGAGTCCTGTTTGTAATTTTTGCTTCATACTATTGTTTTTAAGTTTTTAATTATTTAACTAAAGCAAAAGTATAGAAGTGAGTGTGGGCCTGAAATTCAGCTATGCAAAGTGGGCGGGCCTGTCTGCAAAAGGGAGGTTTTTATCTGCAAAAGTAACTCAGGTTAAGCCCTGCCGTTGATGAGTTGATGAAAGGCTTCTTTGTAAGTGTCTGAAACCGGAATTAGCTGACCGGCAATTTTTATTCTACTGCGTTCAATAGAATCAATTTTGTTGATTGCAACCATGTATGACTTGTGTACCCTGCACACAAGATGAGTTGGTATCAGCTGTTCCAGCTCGCTAAACCCCTGCAGCGTCATAACTTTTTTATTGGATGCATGAATGCACAAATAATCTCTTTTACCCTCTATGTACAAGATATCATTGATCATGATTTTTTCCAGCCGGTTTTCAGTTTTTACAAAGATGAATTCTGGTTGTTTTTCTGCAATGCGCTGGTTTAAGTTTTCCTGCGCTTTGTTAACTGCCTGCAAAAAACGGTTGAATGTAAATGGCTTTAAAAGATAATCGGTAATCCTTAATTCGTAGCCTTTTATTGCATACTGCTGGTATGCGGTTGTAATAATAACCTGGCTGTTTATTTTTGTGCTTTCCAACAGTTCGATGCCAGACAATTCATCCATATTAATATCCAGGAAAAGCACATCAACTTTGTTATTGTTAAGGTAAGCCAGGCCACTGAGGGCATTATCGAAAGTTGCACTTAATTGTAAAAAAGGAACTTTGTTTACAAAGTCTTTTGTTTTTTCCAGCGCAAGCGGCTCGTCTTCAATTATAATGCAGGTATATTTATCCATTGCTGATTGTTAAGTTTACTGTATACAGTTCTGTTGTTTTTTGCACAGTTAAAATATGTTTCCCGGGATAGATAAGTTGCAGCCTTTTTTGAATCAACTCATTGCCCAGGCCACTGTTGGCCTCATGTACTTTTGGCTTCGAATCAAATTTGTTTTCACAAACTAATTGGATATTTTCAGCTGTAATAAACATTTTTACAGTAATAGCATTTTCCAGTTTTTTGTTGTTGGTATGCTTAAAAGCATTTTCAATAAATGGAATAAAAATCATCGGCGCAATCATCTTATTGCCAACATTACCGGCTACCGAAAAATGAACATAGTTAACATTTGCCGTTCGTATCTTTTGCAGCGCAATGTATTTTTCTATGTACTCAATTTCCTGCGACAGCAGAATAGTATCTGCCATGGTTTCGTACAACATAAACCGCATAATGTCAGACAACTTATTGAGATAATCGGAAGCTTCCACAGCATCTTTAATAATCAGTGCATCAATATTATTGATGGTATTAAAAAGCAGGTGTGGGTCCAGCTTTGACTTAATCAGGGCCATTTCCATCTCATGATTTTTTTCTTTCAGCGCCTGCTTTAATTTAATCTCATTAAACCAGGTAATGAAGCCTTTAACCACGAGTGCAACCACACCACAGACAGCGCCAATGCCAGTCATAACCATAATTACCCGGGGAGCGGTGGACCGTCCATTTTTACCTCCTTTGTCCATGTCGGTAACATGCCCGGTTTCTATTAAATACCGGTGAAGCATATAAGCAATAACAGCCGCAACAAGCGAAATAAGCAACCCCACAAATATTGAATGAAGAAACTTTTTTTGCTGCAGGTATTTGGGGAACAAAACAAAGTAGTACAGGTAAAATGAAATGAAGGAAGGTATAAATGCAAACAGCAGAATATTTTGAAAAGCAATTAACATCCGGGAATTGGGTGTGCTTGCGTACATGCTGCTTCTGTAATACACACTCAGCATAATTACGATGAGTATAAAATAGCAAGCCCAAAAACCAATATGCAGTAAAACTATAAAAGACTTTTTCATAAATGAAGCATCTTACTAAAAGGCATGAAGGTCTTTTATTAATTCCATTTATTTGAAAATGATATGCAAAATGACCATATTTGTCTGCCAACTTATTTACAGTATGGCTCACTTGCTTTACTTAAGATTTACTAAAACGTTTACGCTTTGATTTTTTCAGTGTTTGAAGTTTTCATTAGCGGCATAACTGGTATTAAAACTTATTATTCATTTGCAAACATGGGTTCATGTTCCACCTTTTCTTATCGATATTTTCAATTGGCGAAATTGAACTGCTGCATTTTTTTTGCGGATGGTAAGGCATTGTTGTATTTTCGGAACGCTCTCATAAATCTTTAAATATACAACCATGAAAAAAGGAATGCTATTGCTGTTATTTACTGTACTGTATTGCACTTTGTTTGCACAATGGGCTGTAGATAAGGGCCACTCAAAAGTTAGCTTTGTTGTTATTCACCATGGCATATCAGAAGTGGATGGTTATTTCAAAAAGTTTGATGCCACACTTACTGCCGCCAAAGATGACCTGAGTGATGCAGTATTTGATATGACCATTGAAACTGCCAGCATAAACACTGATCTTGAAATGCGGGACAACTCCCTGAAGGGGGAAGATTTGTTCAATGCCGAAAAATTTCCCACAATACATTTTGTAAGCACATCTTTTAAAAAGAAGCAGGGTAATGAATACACAATGACCGGGAACATTACCATAAAAGGTATTACAAAACCAATTATTTTAGATGCTGTAATGAACGGCCCTGTACCTAACCCAGGCAATGCAAAAAGTGTACAGGTGGGCATTAAGGCCACCGGCAAAATAAAGAGAAGCGACTTTACTATTGGCACCGGCCTACCGGCAACGCTTGTGAGTGATGAAGTGCAGATAAGGGTGACAGGGGAGTTTGGGAAAAATTTATAATCCTGTTCCGTATTTATTAACCCAGTAAAGTTAATAACTCTCTGGCATGAGCACTACGGGTAATGGCTTGCCAGTTCCTCAATTAAACACACTGCTTACGCAACTTGAAAATGAAAAAATACAAATAGAACATGTATTTGATTATTGAGAAAGAAGTTCGAATATCAGTTTTATATTAACTGAACTTTCGATCATCAATTCCCCTGTGGTAGCCAAACCTTATAAGGATAACTCTTTCCCCTGTTGCCGATTGCATAGAATGGAATGGCGGTAAATTTTACTGTGCCTGTTGCTGTATTGGCAGTGCCGCTGATTGTATTTACACCGTTTAACAATCCTGGCTTAAAGCTTAATTGCAACGGGGCACCCTGCCTAATGCTGTACTCATTAAGGGCCGGGTTATCAACAGCTTCAAACCCATATACAACAGGCCCGGCGAGCACGGCAATTTTACCTTTAATGGTAGTAACAGAATCTGAAGGCATTACCATTCTTGGCTGCACCGGTATATTTATTTCTATCATATCCCCCTTTTTCCATACAAGGCTGATGGCTGCATAACCATTTTCAACCTGATAGTTTATTTGCTTTCCATTTAATTTTAGTACCACCTTTTCCGTGTTGGCTGAGTGGTAAAGACCAAAAGGGTTTTCCTCACCATTCGCCCAGCCAGGCACACGAACTTTTACAGTAAAGCTTTTTGGCGAGGCAGGGTTAATGGTTATTAAAGATTTTCCTTTCCAGGGGTAATTGGTTACCTGCTGCACAGTAACAGTTCCGACATTTTTTAAAGAAAGCGTTGCGTTACTACCAATAAAAAGGTTTACATATAAAGCGGCATCGTCTGTTGCATAAATGTAGCCCGGCACTGCACCCACCATTTTCAAGATCATGGGTGGGCAGCAGGGGCAGCCATGCCAGCCCCACCGGGGATGATCCGTTGCTGTAAGAGGGTTTTCGTAGTGGTAATGATCGCCGCTTAGTGATACACCAGAGAGCAGATTGTTATACAGCACCCGCTCAAATTCATCTATATATTTTCCATCGGCTTTCAACTGGTTCATTTCTTCTGAAAAAAATGCCGAACCTATAGAAGCACAGGTTTCAAGATAGGCTGATTCCGGCAGGTAATAGTTGGCACCAAACCTTTCACCCTCCGCAACAGCACCCTGCCCCCCGGTAATAAACATTCTTTTGCCAATCATATTGTCCCAGTAATTATTCGCTGTATTAATGTACCGGGCATCTCCATTTTGTACGGCCATTGCACTCACTCCTGTTGCAAGCAAGGTGGCACGTACTGCATGGCCCTCAATTGTTTGCTGGTCAAATACCGGCAAATGATCCTCGTTATAACTGCTGTCATTTGTACGGACAAAGCCGCCGTCGCTTGCTGTATAATGGCCCCTGTTCTCTATCCAGTATTTTGCCAGTTTGTAATAATTGTCTTCGTTTACAGGTACAGTTAGTTTCTTTTTCAGCTGCGGATCTTTTTTAAACAGCAGGTACATTTTCAGCAATGCTTCTTCCGGGCCGCCATGGCCGGGAATCACATTTTTCTTAGGTGCCGGGCCCATTTCACTGTACATATAATTGCTCATTTTAGCAGCAATATTTAGCAGCCTGGTTGTATGCGTTGCTTTGTAATAATGTACAGCTGCTTCAGCCAGCATGCCAGCGTTGTAGATGTCGTGCTGCCATTTATCATCACCACCGTTCTTTCCCCACCGTCTGTCGGAGTACGTCAGTGTTGTGTAAGTATCAATGTATCCGTCAGAGTCTGCCGCCTGCGCTTTTGCTATCCTCACAATATAGGCATCTATTTTTTTTTGCAGCCTGGCATCCGGGTATACCGCCAGCAGGTCTGCCGCACCTCTTATGGTTTCATACACCAAGCCGTCATACCATGGAGGACCATCATGCAATTTTGTATTCTTATCTCCGTGTGCTACCCTGTCAAAATTTAAGAAGGCGTTATTTGTAGGACCGGATTTACCTTTTTCTTTTTTATTAACAGGGGCGGCAGTTTCATATTTGCCTTCCAGTTTATCCAGCACATCATACACCGTTTTGGTATCCCACACTTTTAGCTTCGGCGACCAGAAGGCATCCTGAATGGTGACATCCTGCAAAGGCAGCGGTTGTATAATGTGTACCTGGGCATTGGTTAAATTTGGAATAAAATAAATGGCCAGCAGGTAATATTTAAAATGAAAACAATTCCGGAATTTCATGAAAGATTTATTTGAATGGGTGATGTGAAAGTATAAAATTTATTGTAAAAAACATGCTACCAATAACTGAATTCATTATAACAGCATGCAGTAAAATATTGCAATACCAAACTCATTATTTCACCATCCCATTCAACTCCATAACCTTAGTTCCAAAATCCAAACTTCTTGCGATTGAAATATTGAGAGCATTCCCATCAAGGCGGCAGGTCATTTTTTCTGTGTGCGGACTTTCAATATACCGCAGCGTCAACTCAATAGTATTTTCATCTTTAAAGGTATAAGAACCTGCTATTTTAAATGCAGGCAGACCAACAAAGCTGGCTTTTGCGCCTTCAACAAGCGAAGGGCCATGCCTTGGCGTTTCGCCCGGTTGTCAGTTACCTTCAGCAAAAGATAATTGCTGCGTAGCGGTATCTGTGCCAATCTTTATATCACAAATCCCATCATGAAAACTAAAAGACAAGCTTTGTACATGATTTGCATTTGGTTCAATAGAAAAGGTTTTGCTGAAGTTTTTAACAGCAGATGCAACAGTTGTTTTTACAGGTAACGGCAATGCAAGCTTTGCTAACTGCTGGTTTAATTTTGCTGCAGCGGCTGTATTTTCCGGCAAAGCAGTTTTGTGAAAGCCAGGTAACAGGTATTCCCACACCAGGTTAAGTTCGGCCTGCATATCCTGTGTTTCTGTGGTAATGGCTATCACCGCATCTTCTTCAGGCAACACAATTATAAACTGCCCGTAAGCGCCATCAGCACGAAAAGCATTGTGCCGGCAGCGCCACATCTGGTAACAGTAACCCTGCTCCCAATCGCTGGAGTCTTTCTTTGCTTGTGCAAGATCCGGATGCTGAATAATCTTTAATGAGGAAGCCTCATTAACCCATGACGCCGGCAAAACCTGCTTTCCATTCCACGTACCTTTTTGTAAAAAAAGCTGGCCAAACTTAGCCATGTCCTCAGTCTTAATCCGCAGGCCCCAGCCTCCGGTGTTAATGCCTTCCGGATCTACTTCCCAATCCATTCCACTTATGCCAAGCGGTACAAAAAGTCGTGGTGTTAAATAATCAATTACTTTTTGGCCGGTTACTTTTTGCACAATGGCACTCAGCATATAAGTGCCAAGAGAATTGTATAAAAAAGTTGATCCGGGCTTGTACAAAACGGGAACAGTTAAAAAACCTCTCACCCAGTTACTATCCTTACTTACAACCGTAAAAGTGGGGTCAGGCTCCTGCCCGTCACTCATACTTAACACATCCTTTACCGTGAGTTCTTTTAAATTATTACTCATAGAATCCGGAAGGTTATCAGGAAAAAACGAGATCACTTTATCGGTCAGTGACAGTAACTTTTCGTTTAGTGCAAAACCCACAGCCGTGGCGGTAAAACTTTTACTGCAGGAGTACATGGTATGTTTCAAGTCGGGGCCGTAGGGGTTCCACCATCCTTTTGCAACCACCTTGCCATGGCGCAGCATCATAAAACTATGGAACTCAGTTTTGCTGTTAGCAGCAGCAGCTAAAAACTTACTGATGGCTTCAGAGGAAACACCTTCTTTTTCCGGTGTGCTGGTTGGTAGTGAACCCGCCTGTTGTGCAGCCATCTGCAGGTTTAGTATCAGTATTAAAAAAGCTACGCTGATAAAGATTTTTTTACAGATCATGTTTGCAGAAATTTATATGGTTTGCAATGCTTATGCAGCCTTAAAATTAAGCGTTAGTTTTTAAAATGTACATTTCAATATTTGGGTAATAACACAAGAGGCTTACCAGCAACACTGGAATGTATATGCACAAAAAATTTTTTATCTGCCTGTGGCAAAGTATCTTACCAATAATGTTTAACGAAGCCTATCATATTTAGTTATGAAAAAAATAATAGCAAGTGCTTTCTCATTTTTTTTACTGGTAACAACCACGGCTCAAACCGCTAACCGGTTTGAGCCGTCACTCACCAACTACTATAACAATTTTCAAAATTTTACCAATTCAACACCGGATGCAGACTCAGCTTTTTTCTATTTGCAGAAACTGGCTTCAGATAAAAAATTTATATTTTATTTTACAGACATAGTGCACAATTCCCTTGCTCAGTCTTTTGCCGAAAAAGGTTTGACTGATAAAGATAGTTTAGTTGCAAAAGCAGCATTTGCTATGAGGTTGCTGGGCAAACAAATACTGGATAAAATGGCGGCAGATACATCCGCACTTTTAAAGCAGGCTGCAGGCCCGTTACGCTTGTTGACCAACATACAAGATGCAGGGAAAGATCAAAACGAACAGGCTGCATTCGCTAATAATTTTATGGAACATCAGCTCACAACTGACCTGCTATTTAATCAGCGATCAGGACGATATGGCTTAATGATTTATCAATTAATCAGCAACCAGCCAACATTAAAATCTTTGGCAGAAAAGCTACTGAACAAATTGAATGATTTGTTTAAGAGCAACCAAAAGACATTCAGCGATTCTTTGCCCAGGGCTGCACTGGATGAAAGGGCATGGTACCGGTTTATGTATGCCACTACTAATTACTTTAAAGCAGGTAATACAAATGACAAGGTGGATAAAATGCAACTGCTAAAAAATGCCTTTGATTTTAGCCCTGATCTTGCAGACAGAAATCATGCAGCAGCTTATTTTTATGATAAAGTGTTGTTATTTGATGACGAAACAAAAAATTTTAAAGACGATTACCTGGCATTGCTCATAGCATCAGCTGCAAACAAATCGGTTGTACTTTCTACATTGTTGCAAACAGCACTTATAGAACCAGGATTTAAAACCAGGCTTGCGCAATATTACGGGTCCAATAAACCAACGTCCAAATCCTTTAACGCATTTTGGCTGGCCGCCGTAGATTCAATAGCAGTAAAAGCTCCGCCATTTTCGTTAAGTTCTGCTGGTAAAAAAACAATCACTTCAAAACAACTTCATGGCAAATGGACACTCATAGATTTTTGGGGAACATGGTGCGGCCCATGCCGTCAAGAGCATCCGGAAATGCAGCAATTTTATGATTCAATTATCCGCAAGGCAACAAAAATTTCTTTACTTACTATCGCCTGCAGAGATACACAAAAAAAAGTCTCGGCCTATATGATGGAGAAAAACTATTCTTTTCCTGTTGTAATGTCTGATAATAAAATTGAGCACCAATTTTTTGTAGAGGGCTTTCCCAC
This sequence comes from Ferruginibacter sp., assembly GCA_965247025.1. GTDB lineage: Bacteria > Bacteroidota > Bacteroidia > Chitinophagales > Chitinophagaceae > Ferruginibacter. Next base: position 1,973,602 of record OZ252000.1, read on the forward strand.
AAAGCTATTGGTAACGCCAACAGGCAAATACATTACTGTGCCATTCAATATTGACTGGGTAAATTTTGTATCACAATACTGCGATTTGTAATAAAAACTCATCTCAACTTTTATTGTTTACCTGTTTTTAAACGTTTTAACTTAAGCTTACAATAGCTGCTTAGCACGGCTGCTGGCGGGCAATCATCCAACAAGCAGTACCCTTTACCCGGAATTTGATTCGAATTAATTGCGCTTTATTCAACACATATAATTTTTGCAAATTTTCCGGCAGGATATTTTCTTCGTTTGGTATTGAAAAGCATTTTCAATTTAAAACAATTATTATGGAAACATTACCAACAGAAAATTTAACAGGTGTAAATGAAGGAGAATTATATCCCAACATTCCACTGTTTGTACAGATTCATTAAAACTTTTTCCGGTGTCATGGGTGCATCAAATGCAGGGCGGGCTGTAGTTTCAAAATTTTTAACTGCGTTTCGTAAAGCAAAAAAAGTTCCTATGCCATACATTAGCGGGGGCTCGCCTACGGCCTTTGAACGAAATATAGCCAGGTTATCTTTCTGAGTTTGAAGAAACTCAATATCAATTTCTTTTGGCACTGAATAGATGTCCGGAACCTTGTAAGTTGAAAGTGCGTTGCTGCGTAGTTTGCCGTTAATATCATAAACAATTTCTTCCATTGTCATCCAGCCAATTCCCTGCACGAGACCGCCTTCAATCTGTCCCCGGTCAATGAGTGGATTCATGCTGCTGCCAAAATCATGCACTAGTTTTACGGCATCCAGTTCATAAATTCCCCGCACACAATCCACCGTCACTTCCGTGATTGCTGTACCATAAACATGATAGGCAAAAGGATGGCCTTTTTCTTTTGTTTTATCGAAATGAATATCCGGCGTTGCATAGTGGCCATGTTCCGACAAACTGATACGATTGTTGTAGGTAATGAGCACTAATTTTTTCCAGTCAAGTTCAGTCTGAGTATCATTTGCATAAACAAAATCATTCTTTAGATTTATTGCTTCAAGCGGTAAATTCAATTCCCCAGCAGCAACATTCTTTAACCTTTCAAGAATGGCTTTGCAGGCAATTTCAGTAGCCCTGCCGTTAAGGTCCGCTGTAGCACTGGCCGCAGATGGCGACGTGTTAGCAATTCTGTAAGTGTTGGTGCTGTTTACTTTTATTTTTGTGGGGTTGATGGAAAATGTTTGTGCCGCTACCTGCAGCATTTTTGTGTTTACCCCCTGCCCCATTTCAACTGCACCGGTACTTATTACAACACTACCGTCTGTATAAATATGAACCAACGCCCTGGCCTGGTTCATGAGTGTATTTGTAAATGAAATACCAAAACAGATGGGCATCAGCGAAAGCCCTTTCTTTTGTAACGAATTTATTTTATTAAAGCTGGCCACCTTTTCCACTAAAGCTGGCAGATTAAAATGATCAGTAGCCTTATCCCAGCATTCATTTGCTTCACTCACAACTTTTTGGCCATAGGGCAATTCATCGCCAGATTTCAGGAGGTTTTTTTGTTGTATCACCCAGGCATCTATACCGAGTTCGTCAGCCGCTTTGGCAATTGCGCTTTCAATAATAAACATTCCCTGTGGCCCGCCGAACCCACGGAAGGCAGTGTTTGGCGGCAGGTTTGTGCGGCAGCTAAAAGCTTTTGCTGTTACATTGGGAATGAAATAAGTATTGGTGCAATGAAAGAGTGTACGTTCCATTACAGCAGGAGAAAGGTCTGCGGCAGCTCCCGCATTTTGAAAAGTAGTTGTTTCATAAGCTATGATCTTAAGATCTTTGTTTAAGCCAATCTTAAAATCAGAAGAGTAAGGATGTCTTTTACCAGTCATCCGCATATCTTCCATCCTGTCAAGGCAATATTTTACCGGCTTTTTAGTAACATGCGTACCAAGGGCACAAAGAGCCGCCCATGTATTTGCCTGGTCTTCCTTGCCTCCAAAACCGCCACCCAACCGGGTTACATCAATTTCCAGCATGTGCATGGCGAGGCCAGTTACTTTGCTTATAGCCCGCTGAACTGCTGTTGGCCCCTGTGTGGAAGAAAATATTTTTATCACACCATTTTCCTGGGGAATGGCGTAAGCGCCCTGCGTTTCAATATACAGGTGTTCCTGGCCGTTAGTGTCGCAACGGCCTTCAAAAACATGTTCACAACCAGCGAATGCGGCTGTACTGTCACCCATTTTAAATGTACGGGGTGGAATGATCAATTCACCTTTTGCCGCAGCCACCCTCGGATCGGTAATGACGGGCAACGGTGTAATTTCAACTGTGATCTTTTTTACAGCATGCCTTGCCTGTTCATCTGTTTCAGCCAGCACAAGCGCTATTGGCATTCCGCAGAAATGTACTTCATGGTCTGCAAACAACGGCTCGTCGGGAATGATGCCACCAATCTGGTTATCGCCAGTGATATCCTTATGCGTTAAGACCCTTACAACACCCTCACATTTTTGGGCGGCGCTGGTATCAATGCTTACGATAGTACCATGGGCAATAGTTGAATCAAAACATGCAGCATATAAAGTACCCTGAATAACAGGAATATCATCTAAATAAATGGATTCGCCACGGGTGTGGGTGTAGGAGTCGATGTTTTTCATTGATGATGTTATTGCAAATTTAAAGGCATATCTGTTGAATATCTTTTCTGATTATCTTTTTCACAGCCAGGAGCTCAGCGAAAATGAAAGCAAGTTTTATTTGGCATCTAAATTTTCTTCAACTTCCTGTTGTATCATTTCAAGATCAATATCAACTCCTTTTGCCTTGCAGTACTGTTGTAATACTTTTAAAGTCATCGAATTTATTATTCTGCTTTGGCGTGTAAGTTTTAACATCTGCCACATCCAGGCAATTGCAAAAACGATAGCAAACAAAGAAAGAAGAGCGCTAAACCACATAGTTGAGAATTTAAAAATTAAAAATACACCTGTTAGGACGACGATGGTAAATGCTTTCAAGTAAGTTATTATAATGGAAAATTATTGGTAAAAGCCCAAAAATGCTGAAATGTAAAAGAGTGCGACGCCAATGAAGTTCAATAGCGCCACAACAGCCGGGTTCAAAAGCCTATTGCATATTCTCAATCACCATTGCACTTGCGCCGCCGCCGCCATTGCAAATACCGGCAGCACCATACCTGGCGTTGTTTTGCTTTAATACGTTGATAAGTGTTACGATAATTCTTGCGCCACTGCAACCCAACGGATGCCCGATAGAAACTGCACCTCCATTCACATTCACTTTTAAAGGATCGAGTTTCATGCGGCGGCTATTTTCAATTCCTACTACCGCAAATGCTTCGTTCAGTTCCCAAAAACTGATGTCCTCCATTTGCAATCCGGCTTTAGCAATTGCTTTGGGCACAGCAATGGCCGGTGTTGTGGTAAACCATTCCGGTGCCTGCTCGGCATCTGCGTACGACAAGATTTTTGCAATCGGTTTTAATCCAAGCGCCTCAGCCTTTTCTTTGCTCATCAGAACCAGTGCAGCCGCTCCGTCATTCATGGTTGAGGCATTTGCAGCTGTAACAGTTCCATCTTTTATAAAAGCTCCTTTCAGTTCCGGTATCTTATCAAACTTAACGTTAAAAGGTTCTTCATCCTTTGTAAATAAAACAGGCTCCCCTTTTTTCTGGGGAAAAGCCACTGGAATAATTTCATTATCAAATTTTCCGTTGCTAATGGCAGCCTGGGAACGCTTATAACTTTCAATGGCAAATGCATCCTGCTCAACTCTTGAAACGCCGCAGGTGGTTGCACAAAGTTCAGCAGCATTACCCATGGCCTTTCCATCATACACATCAGTGAGACCATCTTTTGCCAGTCCGTCAATAAACTGAACGTTGCCATACTTATTTCCCCAACGCATTGCATCGCTATAAAAAGGAACGTTGCTCATGCTTTCCATGCCACCAGCAACTACGATATCTGCGTCACCCAACAATATACTTTGAGCAGCTTGTGCAATTGCTTTCATGCCGCTGGCGCAAACTTTATTGATGGTGGTACAGTTTACTTCATTTGGTAAACCTGCAAATTTAGCTGCCTGCCTGGCTGGTGCCTGGCCAAGGTTTGCCTGGAGCACACAGCCCATCAGTACATCCTGCACATCTGGCGGCTGTATACCGGCTTTTTCAACCGCACCCTTAATTGCAATAGCTCCAAGCTGTGTAGCAGTAAGGCTTTTAAGGCTGCCGCCGAAACTACCTATTGCTGTGCGGACCGCTGAAATAATATATACTTCTTTCATTTGGCTAAATTTAGTGGCAGGCTATAATGGAGTTTTTAGTCGGTAAGTGAAATTGCTTTTTCGCTGTATAGTTCTACCTCTGGCTTGCCTTTAAACATCCTTATTTTCCCGATAAAACAAACTTGTTTGCCATTATAATATTCTTCTGGCTTGTTAGAAAATGCTGCCCTGTTTTCATCTTTTATTACCAATGTAAGTGGGGCATCCGGATATTTTCCGCCAACGTTCAACAAGGTAACTCCTGATTTTTCCAAGTATTTGCCACCAAAAACTTTTGCACAGATGGTAACAGAATCTCCTTCATGTTTGGCCGCTTCTTCAACAGGTAACCGTTGCTGAGCACTTGCAGCCAGTGCAAACAACCCAAATAAAAATAATACCACAGGTTTTTTCATAAAATATATTTTAGCAAATTTAAGCAGTTTACAGCCTTGTTTTCAACCGGTCACTAAAGTGATTTTAATGATGAATATCTGAAATAGTTGCAGTGAATACGCCCCGTTCTCTTTTTTTAAAGATCGCCTTCCAGTTACCATTATAGCGAATGAGCGAAGGCACCAACAAGTTTCCGGCATGGGTGAGTTCGATTTCCATCTGCACTTTAAAATCATAAACCCCTGCATCGTAACTGATGGTGTAATTGCGAGCTAACACTTCCATCGTTTTTTCATCGAACCAGGTAGTCATTTCATCCACCACTACTTTGCCTTCGCTGCCTGGTTTTACTTTCTGCCGGAAGACGATACAATTGATGCTGCTGTGTTCTTCCATATCAACAGCCATATCATATCGTTCAGCCATATCATCATCATAAATGGCTGTTTTATTACTCATAAAGGGCAGGCCATTTATTTTTTTGCCAGGGTTGAAAAAAAGCATTTTTAATTGCTCCTTGTGCTTCTCAATTCCGGATTTCCCTTCTGTACTAAACTCCCGGCCGGCTACAATATTTGTTTCGCCGCACACACTGTCTCTTGTAAAAAACAACGAGGCATACATTTGAGCAGTATAATAATTTAACTGTTTTTCGCTAGTGTAGTAATCACCGGTAACCTGCTCCTCCAGCACTTGCATGGTGCGGCAGCTATCGCTGCGATGCTGGGTTGTTTTGCTGTGCAGGCTGGCTGCTGAACTGCCGTCTTTGTTCATCATCCGGATATCGTTGATGGCTGTAAAACTCAATAGGTGCAAGTTGCGAAAGGCTTTGTAAAAAGAAGTATCATTTTTTACCTGGTTGATAAAATTGGTAACATTCAATTTGTTGTTCACTACTACTTCAGAAAGCGTAATAGTCTTCTCTCCTATAATTACGCTGGAGTCGCCGGTATGTTGTGCAAACAATTGTTTGCTAAAAAACAGGCAAATAAAAACAGGCATGATCAATTTAATCATGCCTGCAAATTATTACAAAACTTATAGCCGGACTGTAAATTTATTTAGGAAACAACATCCGGTAATCCACCTTAATTTTTCCTTTAGTAATATCATCAAGTTTTCTTTTCAGCAATGTTTTTTTCAGCGGTTTGATGTAATCAATAAAGAGCTTGCCCTCAATGTGATCGTACTCATGCAGTATAACCCGGGCCGTAATACCATTAAAAGTTTTGGTATGCAGTTCAAAATTTTCATCCAGATATTCGATGGTGATCTTTTCATTCCGCAAAATATCTTCCCGGATTTTAGGAATGCTCAAACAACCCTCATTGTAAGTCCACGGTGTTCCTTCTTCCTGCACAATATGAGCGTTTATAAAAACCGCCTTAAAACCTGGTCCATCAGGGTACAAGTCTTTCTCATCCTCTTCAAGGTTGGCGAAAATCTGTGTGCTGTCAATCACAAACAAACGGATAGGTTTGTTGATCTGAGGTGCTGCCAAACCTACGCCATTGCTGTTGTACATAGTTTCCCACATATCATCTATCAGCTTCTCCAGGCCGGGATAATCATTGTCTATTTCCTCGCAAAGCTTTCTCAGCACTGGCGATCCGTAAGCTACTATTGGTAAAATCATATTCTATTTTGTAAAGGGGATTATTTCAATTTCTTTTATTTTGAAGAAAGCGGCGTCTGAGGTTATAAGCGGCATATCAAGATATTTTGCAGTTGCTGCAATAATGGCGTCTGTTATAAGAAAGCCTGAATTTAATAGCAAGATTACTCACCGATGGAGTGGTTTGAATAGGGCTGAGTCCGTCCAGAAAATCTTTTGTTAATTCCCTTTCTTTTGCTGATTGCCTTTTGCCACTTAATAGCTCAATCTTGGTAGTGGTTGATATTGAGGGAATGTACTGCTGGATAATTTGGCCGGCATTTTCGTTTCCTGCAAAAAAATATATCAGCACATTGGTGTCTAAAACAACGGTTTTAAATTTCGCCATGCCTGATCATTTTTTGATACTCAAGTCCGTCTCCAAAAGTTTTTACTTTCCCAAAAAACTTCTTTAGCCATTCTTCTCTGGAGAGCATTTCCGGATCTTTTTTTGCAGTTTTCTTTTTTGTTTTTGCTTTTTCCATAGGGTAAAAATACGATTATTTTTTATTGAATGCTTTGCAGGTACTCCTGTAACATAATGGTGGCGGCGATTATGTCCACATTTCCTTTTACCCGGCGGTCTTTTTTCTTCATGCCCATTTCCAGCATGGCAGCTTTGGCCATTTTGGAAGTATAGCGTTCGTCCACCTCTTTTATGGGTATTTGAGGAAACACTTTTTTAAACCGGTTGATGGCGGCCCGGGCCAATGGTGTACCATGCGTATCGCTGTCATCCCAGTTGGTTGGCATGCCAATCAGCATTAGTTCTACCTGTTCTGCGGCGAAATAGTTCTTCAAAAATTCTTCAAGGTCTTTGCTGTGGATGGTGGTGAGGCCGGTAGCAATTATTTGCAATGGATCGGTTACAGCAATGCCCGTTCTTTTTGCGCCGTAGTCAAGACAAATAATTCTGGCCATACCCCTAACCCTTAAAGGTGAGTATTATTTTGTGATAAAAATATATCCAGTATTACAAACACCGAAAACACTACCGAAGCAATTCCATTGGTGGTGAAGAAGGCCATGTTTACTTTACTCAGATCATTCGGTTTTACAAGCAGGTGCTGATAAATAAGCAAGGCACAAAAGAAGCCTGCACCAATCCAGTACCAAAGACCAAAAGCGCCATACCAACCAGCGAATAGCACTGCGGCGGCAGACAATACATGCAGTAACTCTGACAATCTTAAGGCTTTCGGCTTGCCGAGTGCAACAGGGATAGAATGCAGTTGGTTTTCTTTGTCGAAAGCTTCATCTTGTAAAGCATAAATGATATCAAATCCGCTTACCCAAAACAGCACTGCAAATGAAAAGAGTATGGGCAACAGTGCAAACTGATTGGTGACAGCAATATAGGCTCCGATTGGTGCCAGGCTCAATCCTATCCCCAGCACCAGGTGACAAAGCGCTGTAAATCGTTTGGTATAGCTGTAAAATAAAATAACAAATAAGGCTACTGGAGACAAATAAAAACAAAGGCTGTTGATGAGAAATGTAGCAGTGATAAACAACAAACAATTGATGATAACAAACGATAAAGCATTGGAAGGCTTGATAAGACCGGCTGGAATTTCTCTTACAGCAGTACGTGGGTTTTTTGCGTCGTACTGTGCATCGAGGTAGCGGTTGAAGGCCATTGCTGCCGAACGGGCGGTGATCATGCAGAGGAGAACCAAGAAAAACTTTATAATAATTGCACGCCAGATCACAAAGTTTGTGATGTCATACTGCCACCCAATGGTTGAATTCAAATTTGAAACTCCAGTGTACAATCCTTCTGGGGAATGCATCCCAAGAAAAAAACCGATCAATGCAAAAGGCAGTGCAAAAATGGTATGAGAGAATTTTACAAGAGAGAGATAGTTTTTTATCATTGTCTGTTGTTCTGCTATTATGTGTTCCGAGGCTTCGCTCCCGATAACTATCGGAATTACTCACATTCGACCCCTATCGGGGTCGTTCGGTGTGTTTCAATTATTGTTGTTCAATTTCATTGGTGGCTAGAATGATGAAATTATTGCTAATTCTTGTTCTTACAATTTCCCACAACACAACACCAGCGGCGGTGGCAATGTTCAGGGAATGCTTCATGCCGAGTTGTGGAATCTCTATCACGCCGTCGCATTGGGCAATAGTGGTCTGCTCCACGCCGGTAACTTCGTTGCCGAAAATGACGGCGACTTTTTCAATGCTGTCGAATTCCACTGCCTGCAGTTGGTGACTGTTTAGCGCTTGCTCGATGGCGAAAACTTTGTACCCTTCCGCCTTCAGGCTTTCAATGGCTTCGGTTGCGTTTGCGAAATGCTGCCATGTAACGGTGTCTTCTGCGCCAAGGGCCGTCTTTTTAATTTCTTTGTGTGGCGGGGTGCAGGTGTATCCCGTGATGTAAATGGCTTCCAGCAAAAAGGCATCGGCTGTGCGGAACACACTGCCTACATTGTAGGCACTGCGGATGTTTTCAAGCACCGCAATTACCGTGATCTTTTCTGATTGTTTGAATTCATCCACCGTTTTGCGGTTCAGTTCATCCATGCTTAACTTTCTGCCACTTTCCTCCATTAAATTTATTTTGGATGCAAAAGTAATTCACAGCAGGGAGAAAACTGATTTCAGAGGAATGAAAGCCCTTATTTTTGTGACAACTGAGCTTATCATGTAAGCCAAGCATTTGAAAAGTGGGATGTGCCGCCAGAACAACCTCACCCCCGCCTCTCCTTAAGGAGAGGAGCCAGGGCAAGAGTCTGAGAGATTAGGGTGTTTTTGAAAATGCAGGGTGTTTAATCTACAGTTGATCAAAACAACCTCACACTCTCCTTGAGGAGAGGAGCCACGGCAAGAGCCTGAGAGTCCAGAGTGTTTTTAAAATACAGCGTGTGCGATCAATTGTTGATCAATGAGCAAATGTTGAGGTGGAAGGTTAAATGCTTGGTAATGGTTTGAAGCACCGCTGTATCTCCTTCAGGAGAAAGAGAAGGAGATAGAGGTGTTAGAGAAGGGTGATGAGGCTTCGTGATAATGTGGGCAAGCTCAATAAAGAAATTCTGTACAAGAGTGCGACGCCAATGAAGCTTCATAGTTATTCAAAAGCCGGGGTCAAAGAATTAAATTATTAATAAGCGAATTCTTTTCAAGAGACGAGTTTGCACATTTTCTCATTTGCATAGTTGCAAATTAATTTATGGCTAAAGCGACCAGCGAAACCCCTTTAATGCAGCAGCACAACGCCATCAAGGAGAGGTACCCGGATGCGATCTTACTTTTCAGGGTGGGTGATTTTTATGAGACTTTCGGGCAGGATGCAGTGAAGACGTCGGCGGTGCTGGGCATTACACTTACCAAAAGAAACAACGGCGATGAGAACTCTTCCCAGCTGGCCGGGTTTCCCCATCATGCGCTGGATACTTATTTACACAAGCTGGTGAAGGCGGGCTACCGGGTGGCGATTTGTGACCAGCTGGAGGATCCCAAAGCAGCGAAGGGAATTGTAAAACGTGGTGTTACAGAACTGGTGACGCCAGGTGTGGCTACCAGTGATAAATTACTGGAACACAACAGCAACAACTTTTTAGCGGCACTGCACTTTGATCAGGATAAAATTGGAATTGCCTTTTTGGACATCAGCACAGGAGAATTTTTTGTGGCTGAGGGTGACCGGGAATATGCTGATAAACTACTGCAAAGTTTACAGCCTGCCGAGGTGATTTTTCAGCGGCAGCAGCAAAAACATTTCAAAGAATATTTCGGCAATAAGTTTTTTACATACGCTTTGGAAGAATGGATTTTTGCGGAGGCGTATGCTACTGAAAGCCTGCTGAAACATTTTGGCACACACAGTCTAAAGGGCTTTGGTATTGAAAATTTACAAGCTGGTATCGTGGCTGCCGGGGCCATTCTGCACTACCTGAAAGATACCGAACATCCCAACCTCGGGCATATTGCCAGCATCCAACGCATTGATAAAGATGAGCACTTGTGGATGGACCGGTTTACCATTCGCAACCTGGAATTACTGGGTGGTGCCGATGTCAGTCAGACACTGCTGAAAGTGCTGGACAACACGGCTTCACCAATGGGTGCCCGTATGCTGAAGCGCTGGATGGTTATGCCTTTAAATGATTTGGCAAAGATCAATGAGCGGTTAGATACTGTTGAATATTTTATTAAAGAAACAGACCTGAGAAACAAGATTTCATTCCATATAAAACAGGCTGGAGATGTAGAGCGTTTGGTGAGTAAAGTACCGCTGAAAAAAGTTAACCCGAGGGAAGTGCTGCAGATTGCAAAGGGGCTGCAACAGGTAGAAGCGATCAAAGCGATTTGCTCCAGTTCCTCCAACAGCTATTTGAAAAGACTGGGTGATTCTTTGAATGCCTGCAAGTACATTTTTGATGAAATCAGTCGCCAAATAAATGAGGCACCACCAGTAGCAGCCAGCAAAGGCGGCGTGATTGCAACGGGCATTCATGAGGGCCTGGATGAACTGAGAGCGATTGCCAGCGGCGGTAAAGATTACCTGGTTTCGCTGCAGCAAAAGGAAGCTTTGGTGACAGGAATATCATCGCTTAAAATTGGTTTCAACAATGTGTTTGGTTATTATTTAGAGGTGACCAATATTCACAAAGACAAAGTGCCTGTTGAGTGGATCCGTAAGCAAACACTTACGGGGGCTGAGCGCTATATTACGCCGGAGCTAAAGGAATACGAGGAAAAAATAGTGGGTGCAGAGGATAAAATTTTAGCCATTGAACTTGGGCTTTTTGAAAAACTGCTGAACGAATTGCAGGATTATATTTCACCAATGCAGGTGAATGGTCAGGTGATGGCGATACTGGATTGTCTGACTTGTTTTGCCAGCAACGCCTTGCAATTCAAATACAAAAAACCGGTGGTGCAGGACAATAATGTGCTGGATATAAAAGAAAGTCGCCACCCGGTGATTGAACGCAACCTCCCAGTGGGTGAAAGTTATATTGCCAATGATATTTACCTTGATCCCTCAGCACAACAGGTGATCATTTTAACCGGGCCAAACATGAGTGGTAAAAGTGCTATTCTGCGGCAGACGGCGCTGATCACTTTGATGGCACACATTGGCAGTTTTGTACCGGCTAGCGACGCTAAAATTCCGCTAACAGATAAGATCTTCACCAGGGTTGGCGCAAGCGATAACCTGAGTGGTGGAGAGAGTACGTTTATGGTGGAGATGAATGAAACGGCCAGTATCATCAACAATATTACTTCACGAAGTCTGGTGCTGCTGGATGAAATTGGCCGGGGCACTTCCACCTATGATGGCATCAGCATTGCCTGGAGTATTGTGGAGCATCTGCATAACAGTAATGCACAGCCCAAAACACTTTTTGCCACCCATTATCATGAACTGAACGAACTGGAAAATAAATTGCCACGGGTAAAGAATTTTCATGTAACCAATAAAGAAGTGGGGAACAAGATCATCTTCCTTCGGAAGCTGGCAGCAGGTGGCAGTGTACACAGTTTTGGTATTCATGTGGCAAGAATGGCCGGCATGCCACCGTCTTTGATTGACCGGGCAAATGAGATACTGCTGCAACTGGAAGAAAGCCGCAACAACGGTGCTAACGGCAAGGCAACGCCGATGGATGAAACGATGAAAAAGATTGCCGCTCCTAAAATACAGTTGAGCATTTTTGATGCACACTCGGCTACGTTTGAAGAAATCAGAACGTTATTGAATGCTGTGGATATTAACCGGCTGACCCCGGTGGAGGCATTGTTGAAACTACAGGAGGTGAAAGGGAAGGTGAAGTAATTTTTTGACGTTGAGTGTTTTTACCGTTGAAACGTTTGGACGTTTTTGATCTGGAATTGATACTTTACAAATGCTCAATGTTCAATGCTCAAAAACCAATTTTCAATGAAATACGCTTGTCTTTTATAATTGAAAATTGAGCACTTGCTTATTGAACCCAAATTTTGCAATAGATTCATCCGGTAAGACTTAATGGCAGTTTTGTGTTTTCAATGAACGAGAAAAGACTCTCGTACCATAACCTTCTTTTTAGTGGAACAGACATTTTCAGTTTATTATTTTCTATCCAGGAACCAACTGCAAAGCAGTTGAATCTTAATGTAGCAAGTGTGGGACTGGGCTGCTTTTGAAGTGTTACCTGCCGGAACAAACTCATTAAATTATAAGCTACCATTACAAGGCGCATGGCTGTTTCTGTTGCACAAAAATCATCCATATAAAAGCCTTGCATCCCAAAATCTTCTTTAAGTTCTTTTATCCTGTTTTCTGCATCGCCTCTGCGTTTATACTGTTCCCAAATTTCATTTGCAGGTAAACTTTGATTGGTAACAAAAGCATGATAACGGGTTTTAAATACTTTATCTCTATCAATATCTTCTAACTTAAAAAGGCTGGTTAGTCTCTTACCGGTGGTCTTTCGACGGACCTCTTCCTGTTGCTTAATAATAACTATTCTTCTGGGTTTACTCCAATTGCCTTGTTTATAGTCTATTTCTGTAATCCAAAGTCCCATGCCGATTGCCTGCCAGTTTTTAATACCGTAAATAGTGCCTTGCAGCCTGGCATAAAGTTTACAAGACATTACATAAGCTATTTGTTTATCTTCTATGAATTTCATAATCGCTTCACTGCAAAAACCACTGTCTGCCCTGAACAACCCAACTTTTTTATTGGTAAGAATAGAAAAGGTCTCTTCTAAAAAATTAATGCAATTACTACTGCTACCTGTATTGCCACTGCGATTCCAGCAATTGGCTACCATTCTTATATCGTTTACAAAAGCAAACAACGGATGATGGCTATTGCGGCCACGTTTGGTGGGATTATATCCTTTTTTGCTTCCTTCCTGTTCGCCATAACGGGTAATTACACTGCTATCAACATCCAATGTATAATTATCGAATTGTAATTGCTCAAAGAACCAACTGTTTAGTTCTATGAATAAAGAATGATTAAGAGAAGGGGTGAATTTTTTGAAGAATCTTCCAAAGGTTGTACCGGAAGCTACCCGTTTCCAACCAAATATCTGACGCAGCACTTCATCTAAACGAACAACTGCTGTATGGCTGAATCTGAAGCAACCAATCCAGATACTCACCCAAAAACTTTCTATGATACTTATTGAATCGATACTATTGTTGCTCTTGCCTTGTGGTAAACCTAACTCAAGTAATTTTTTACTGATGCCTGTCTTGTCTAGCAACATTTTCATCTCTTGCATACCGCCCCAGGGAGTTACCAAATTATCGCTGTATTCATGGTGCATACTCATCTGCTAATTTAAGACACACTGGCACATTTTTGTCTATTGCAAAATTTGGGTTTAACCAATCAAACAACTGATATGTAGATTATACAAGCACTTTTTTATCTTTTAATTACGGCTACAGCCATGGCTCAAAAGCCGGTTGCGGCGGGCAGCCACTCAAAAATTTATATTGTACGGCATGGCGAAAAGCAAAACGGCGACGACCCTTTACTTACAGATGATGGTAACAAAAGAGCCGGTGACCTGGTGAGAAAATTGAAACACAAAGGAATCAAAAGAATTTATGTAACAGAATTCAAACGTACCCAGCATACTGCAGACAGCATGCGTATCCAGCTTTCCATTGATATGGTGCAAATTATTTCAGATACCAGTTGCAGCAGCCTGTTTCAAGCCATCAGTAAACACAACGACTGGAATAAACCAATTCTTATCATCAGCCACAGCAATATTATTCAAAAGATTATTTATAAACTTGGCATTACAGATTTTCCGCAAGAAAATATACCTGCAAACGAGTTTGATACTTTATACCTCGTTAGTTTGAACAACAAAAAGCCTGTTCTACAACATACAAAATATGGTAAGCCTTCAGGCAGTTCGGCTGCAATGACGAAGTGAAATCAATTTAATCTTACCTCATCTGGCAATCCATACGAACAAAAAAACAAATCTATTCTAAAGTTTTACAAACTTAATTGTTTGCCGCCCGCTTGCTACCGGCACGCTTATAAAATACACACCGCTGCCAAGGCTCGAAACACCGATGGTTATTATGAATAAACTTCCATTGATTTGTTGCTGCAGTACTAGCTGACCTACAGAATTATACACATTTGCCTGTCCGGTAATACCCGTGCCTGACAACGACAAAATCAACCTATCCGAGGCAGGATTATTCAATACATTAACAGTGCTGAGAGAAGAAATTGCCGACACTACAGGCGTTGAAAACTGATTAATTGATTTCCAGGCACTTATGTTCATGTTGTAATTTGCTATTCCATTGGCGAACGTATCAATGTACTGTGCCCCACAGGTTGCGATAATAAAATCGTTTTGAGCGTTGGTGGTAAAATAGCTACGGGTAAATATCGTTTCAGCACCTACATTCCATGCTTTAGAGTCAATAAGTTTGCCGGTATAAAACCGGTGTTCCAAAACCAACTGCCGGGTTGGGGAACTATATGGGGCATTTTCAAAACCAATTTGCTTCGGTTGCTGTACGGAGTTTATCTTGTACCCAAGCACATAGTAGGTGCCGTCAGCATTTGGTTTGATGTCAATAATATTGGTGGAGGCATTTTCAAACCTGCCAACGCCGGTTACAGTACCATCAGAAATTTTTATCTGAACCTGGATAATTTCATTTTTAGTACAATTTGCATTAAAGCCTGAGTTGAGTGAATACTTGTCAATAAATGCCTTACCTGAATAATAGCCTGTCACATTTAAAAGACCGGCTGCATCTGCCGTCAGGCTCATTGCATTAATAACACCAACGCCATCGAATTTTTTATTCCACAGTATTTTTCCAGTACTGTTGAGTTTAGTGATTTGTATGTATGTTGTATCCGTTATGCATCCATTTGCTATTGTATTCGGCCCGAACAAAGTAGTTAGCACATAAACGTTCGCACTACCATCGCTTATAATCTTTTTGATGTATCCCAGGTAACCAACATAAACAGGTATATTGGCCACCCATGCAGCCGCACCATCTGTACTGGTTTTAGCTACAAAATACTGACCGTCGTACAATGAGGTTGCAGAGACGCCATTGCCCATGTCAATAAAATTATTTTTATAAACACCGCCAACAATAATGTTATTATTGCCATCTATCGCCACATGTTGAATGTTTGAATACTGGCCACTATTGAAAACTTTGAACCATTTTGTATTGCCGGCAGTATCGTATTTGGCCAGGTATACTCCCTGGCGACTATCCAGTACAATATTATCAAAAACCACTGGCGCTGTTGCACCGCCTGCTGCCACTACCTCATCATTTTTATCAACAGCAATTGCATTATTGGCAAAAAAATCACTACCACCGTTATTTTTATACCACTTAAATTTTCCATCTGGCCCCAACTTAATTAAATAGTCTTTGTAAGTATAATTTAAATACAAACTGTTTCCTTTTGCAATTGTGTCACTGTCAAAAAAAACAAAATCATTGTCCGGAGATAGAAAGCGTCCGGATAGGTAAACATTAGTTTTACTGTCTGTCGCCAAACCTTCCAGATAATTGAAATATCCGGAGGCAACATAATTTTTAGCACCAAAGGTCTGCATCCATTCCCCCGTTTTAAAAGGAACATAACTGCTGGCCGCAGGTGGGGCGTTTGCCAGCGGCACAGCATACACATGCCAATCAGTTTTATCATAAGCCACAAAAAAAAGTTTACCATCTGCAATCTTTAAATACTTGGGGGAAGACCATGCGGCACCGGGGGCTATATCTGCAAAAAGCCTGGTATTAGGGCCCGTCATGTCTGAGGTCCATAATTCATTGCCGTGAATACCGTCGTTAGCAGTAAAATAGAAATTACCCCCTGGAGCTGAGGTGGAAACGTCTGTTTCTCCATAATCGAAGGCTCCTGCAACTCCTTTCCTAGTATCTGCCAGCTGGCTGGTACCGGAGACGGTGCCATCAGTAACAAACCATTCCAATCCCCGTCGGGCATCTACAGATTTAAAAAGTAGTTTATTGTTGACCGTCATTGCCGAATTAATAACCGGCTGATAACCGGACCCCAGAACTGTTCTGCTATTAGTATTTAAATCATACACCGTTAGCAAGTACCCATAATTTTCGAAAAAGAAAAGTTTGTCTTTAAGTAAAGAAAGGATTAACGGATAAGAGCTACCATTGCCCCTCACTGCATCAAACAAAAGACGTGTGCCGCTTGCGGTGCCGTCCGTTATCCACAATTCGTTGCCGTGGATGTTATCTGAAGCGGAAAAAATGAGTTTACCGTTGTATTGAACACTTCCGGCAAAATCGGGCTGTCGAAAAGATTGTGCAGTACTGGATAATACAGGCACAGTACCTGTATAAAAACCGTCACTTTTCCAAAGAGTGGCAGAATCATTGACATTGCCCGGAGATTTAATGAGAAAATACAATTGGTTATTGAATGATACAAGGTCAAATAAACCTGTGAAATAATCCAGGCCGGCGAAATCTGTCTTCACCGTATCCACGGTATTAGCATTGACTTTCCAAAGTTGCTGCCGGGATGTGCCGCCATTAGTAACAAAAAAGAGCTGATTATCAACAAGTGTAAAATTTCGTGGTCTCCTAGTATAAGATGAACCGTCGTTTGTTCCGGATGCAACGCCAGGTTTAATGATAGTTGTTCCGGGTATTGTGCCATCTGTTTTCCAGCAGTCATACACAAGGGTATCACCGTTTGTACCATACGCAGCTTTAAAAAAAATAAACTGGTTATTCACCGTTCCACCGGCTGAGAAATTCCCGGGAGCATTTGTTAAAAGTATTGTGCCGGTCTCAGTGCCATCCGTTATCCACAATTCATTTGTAGCCACACCATTTACAGCAAACGTAAGTTTATTGTACAGGTACTTATTATTGAAGGTGGTGGCGAAAGTAACTGGGTTTTCCGTCTTTCTATCTGTGACAAGCTTCTTTATGGGTTGCAACTGTCCGAAGGAAATATTACTGAGCAGTATGAATAGTACAAAAGGTATAATTTGTCTCATGTAGGTAGCAGTTGATTTAACAAATTTAAAGTCGAAATTAGTCAAGACAAACCGATTCCAAGTGCAAGCTCTGGTTCTTTATAATAATTTTAAGAAACTTCGTAATCTCAGTTCAAAAAAATCTCATCAACAAAAGCCCAGCCTTTATCCCCTTTACCCCGGTGCCATTGCGGCAATTTACCAACCGGTATTACAGCAACCTTTAAGCATTTTGCTTGCAAGGCCGGAAAAGCCAATTCATAACCTCTTAAATATCCCGGTGCATCCAACGTTGGCTGATCGGGGTTTGATTTTTTTATAAGCTTCAAATGTGCTTCATCGGCACCAGCCCAAACTTCAATTTGAGCCGGCGGCATAATGTAACCACCAATATCAATGAGGCTGCTGACGGTGACGGAAGATATTGTTCTCTCCGTATTGAAAAGAATAACAGCCTGCAATGACTCACCCCGGTAGCCGATCCATTTGCCACTGCGGAAATTAAGATCTCCCTTCTGTCCATCGGCCAGTACAGCCGCAGCAATTGTTTTGTACGGCAGATCTGGTGCAGGTTTTATGAACCTGATCGAATCTATTTTTTGACCAGCTTTGTAAAAAATCTTTCCGGCAGTTGCACTTCCGATCCAACCGGTTTTAAAAACCCTTGCTTTTAATGTGATGTTTTTATCAAGCGTAAAATTGCTCTTAAATTCCGGCGAGCTTATGCTGTCCGGTTCACTACCATCAGTCGTATAGCGGATGCTGACACCCTTTACAAAATGTTTGATTTTAAGCGGCACTGCCTCCACTAAAACCTGTTCTTCATTTTCAATGACAGATGGATTTAAACGCATTTTAACCGTATCACCATTAAAGCCTGTTTCAATAAAAGTATTCTTTAATTGCTTCTGAAGGGAGGCTAAATTCTCTGCCCGGGCAGGTGTATTCCAGATAAACAGTTCAGTTAATTTTGGCAAAGAACCCAGTGTTACCAGGTTGGCTGCTGTTACGCCGGTGCCGGATAAAGAGAGTTGTTTTAATTCTTTAAGTTTTGTAAGAGCAGCGATACCAGTACCTTTTACATTGGTAAAAGATAAATTGAGCCGCCTGAGGTTTACAAACTGGCTGATGGTGGAAAGGTCGTCATCTGTTGCAGGAATTTTATTGAGATTGAGTGACACCACCTGTTCTTTTATTGCCAGCAAATCTTTTAATTGTTCAGGCTTAAATTGGGCTGCACCAAAAAACTCCACGCCCAATGCCGGTGAGCCGATTGAGAGTGGCGTGATAAACCGGTAGTTATTACTCAGCGTTTTTATTTTACTTTCTTCCGCAGGTTTAAAGGAATAATTGTTTGTTTCAATGGTGTTGAAAGTAGCAGTTGCCATCTGGCGCAGGCTGTCTGTTTCCGGCAACGCCGCCACCTTTAAAGTTGCACTGGCACCGCTTTTTATCCAGTGGTACAATATGCTGATCTCCTGATCAGTAAGTTGAGTTTTACCGGCTGGAGGCATGTGCTTTTTATTATCTGCAGGCAAATGTACCCGGCCCAGGAGCAACCCAAGGTTGTCTGCTTTAAGATCCCACAGAGGCCCGGTTTTTCCTCCTTTTGCTAACAAGGCATAAGTGTCCATCAGCAACTGTCCCTTTGCTTTTTTCTCATTGTGGCAGGTTAAACATTTTGCTTTTAAAATGGGCTGCACCATGTTTGTAAATACAACTGCATCTTCAAATAGTACAACAGGCCCTTGCTTTTCATTGCTTACGGGTGCCAGTAAAAAATCTTCCCCATGTGTAATATCGCCTCCAAGATGGCCGGTAATAATCACCAGCATGAGCCCGGTAATTGCAGTAAACGACATTATAAGTTTTTGCTTACGAACCTGTTGCCGGAAGGCAAACCAGCCGAGCGATAAAAGCGAAATAAACACACCGCCCCATTTATGCCACACCAATGATTCCGGCACGTAGCCGCTTTCTTTTGAAAGTAATAATCCCATCAAAGCACTGGTGACTGCCGTAAAAGCAGTGAGCACCAGCAAACCGTCTCCCACAGCAGTTTGCTCTGAAGAAGGTGATCGTTTTGTGACAGCAAATATTTCCCAGAAAGCACACAGCACCAGCAGCACAATCGGAAAATGCAGCAGCAGCGGATGCATTCTGCCAATTACCTGCACCCATGATGGCAAATGGATCCTGCTTTCAAAAACCAACAGAAATACAAGCATGCAGTTCAATCCAAAACTGGTGTTGTACAAAACAGCTTTCCATCTTTGCATATTTCAATACACTTTTATTTCATCAATAAATAACCAGCCTTTTTCTCCCTTACCGGGATGCCAGGCAGGTATAGATGAGGTGCCCGTTAATACTATCTTTAACTGATCCGTTTCTATATTTTTATCGCCGCTGAGCAACAGTGGTTTGCAAGCTGCTCCGTCAACCATTGCACTTGCTGCAAAAGACTTTGTTACCATGGGCAAAAATGATTGCTGCTCTTCATTAAAATAAAATACCTGGATTTGCTGTGGCAAAAATATCCAGCTGCCATGGTCCTGCAGACAATCTACCAACACCTGCCCAACGGGTTGTTTTTTTTGTAACAGCACAATAATTTCTACTGAATCTTCCTGGTAGCCCAACCATGTGCCGGCATTGGTACCGGGCAAACCGCCTTTATTATCGGTAAGTGTGTTCGGTCCGCTGCCTGCATACTTTTTATTTGCCGGCGGAAAATCAACTGCGGAAACCGCCGCACCATTTTTAATGAACGTGGCAGCTAATACCGCAGATGGTTTAAAGCCCTTCGCAGCGGCAAATGCTTTTATGGTAGTAAACGATTTTGTTATCACAACCGGCTTCGTGTATTTCAGGCTGCCGGGAGAAGGATCCTGGTCATCCACGGTGTAATAAATTACTGCCCCCGGCTGATCAAATTTCATTTGAACAGTTGCTGCTGAATCAAAAAAAACAGACTCGTATTTCATCAACGGAGTTGCCAGTTGAAACCGCTGACCGAAGCAATTGCTGCCTTTACAATATAAAAAAAGCATCATCAATTGCAGCAGCACAAATGGCAGTTTCTTCCAGCTTGCTGGCTGAGACAAAAGGCCTTTCTTGCTGCGGTAGATCATTGCATGGGTATATAACTGCTGGTTAGTTTTGGTGGCGCTCATTAAACAACCGGAGATAATTTATAAGGATAAACTTTGTTTGAGTTCCATTGCGCCACGTAAATATTTTCTTCATCATCTATACATACATCATGTGGATAGTCAAAGTATTTTACAGCCTGGTACATCTCTTCGAGTTTGTGGTCAACATATTTTGGTTCAGAGCCGCCAAGGTTAGATACCACTTTAAAATCTTTATCGAGTATTGTTACAAAACCCGATTGCTTCCACAAATTTGAACTGCTTTGCAGCACTGCGGCATACAGGTAATCACCTTTAATTACCGGCCTGCAAACCCATGCACCCGGCAGCGGAATGGTATCAAGATAAACGCCTTCCATTGTGTACCGCTTAAAAGCATTTTGCTCACGGGAGGTTACAATCAGTACAGGTTTGTTTTTATTGCGGCTGTCGATACAAACGCCATGAGCATTTTTTAAATGCTTGTCTTCAGTTCCTCTGCCGCCAAAATAGCTGATAAACTTTCCTTTGGCATCATACCGCATAATAAAGTCTTTGCCGTAACCATCAGCCACATAAATATCTCCGTTGGCTGCAATGGCTGTTTCTGTTGGCACATACTCTTCAGGTTTTGTGTACTGCCCCGTTTCTTTTGGATAATCCAGGGTGAGCAATACTTTTCCATCAAGTGTAGTTTTAATAACCTGGTGCAGGTTATTATCACAAATAAATAAAACCTCTGTACCATTCTCATTGAACAGCGTTAGTCCATGAGCACCGGGATACTCCGTGCCCCAGCTGGTTAAAAGCTTGCCACTTTTATCATAGATCAGCACATTATTTTTTGTTTCGTTGGTAAGCAGAATAATTCTGCCTTTACTGTCCTGCACCATCTCATGGCAATCCTTTACAGGGTTCCTGGCTGCATCTGCCGTACTCCAGTGCGTATTAATTTTATACCGCTTATTGTTGTGACCAAGCACCGGATCTTCGCCTAAAGCAAACGATGATTGGGTTAAAAGAGCAGCGGCTCCCAACGTTGTATTCCTGATAAATGACCGGCGTTGCATATCGTTATTTTTTGATGATTGATAAGGTATATTTTTTTATATCTCCTAACCCCGTCAGCGGTTGAAAACCCTGACGGCGGTTGCGTTTTATCATTAACTATTTAAACCGCCGACGGGGCTAAGGGCCGCCGTCGGGGTTGAAGACCAACCCCGTCAGCGGCTGAAGACCCTGACGGCGGTTAGGTGGATTTACGTAATAATTCCTTTTACAACTTCTCCCGCCACATCAGTTAAGCGATACCTTCTTCCCAAATGTTTAAAAGTTAGCTTTTCATGATCCAGCCCCATTTGATGCAGGATAGTTGCATGAAGGTCATTCACATGAACAGGATTTTGTGTGATGTTATACCCAAATTCATCCGTCTCTCCCCAAACGCCGGGCTTTATGCCACCGCCTGCCATCCAGATGGTAAAACATCTCGGATGATGATCCCTGCCGTAGCTTTCTTTGGTGAGTGGCCCCTGGCAATAATTTGTTCTGCCAAATTCACCTCCCCAAATTACCAGCGTTTCGTCCAGCAGTCCCCGCTGCTTTAAATCTGTTAACAGCGCTGCAGATGACTGGTCTGTATCCAGGCACTGGCCTTTAATATCGCCGGGCAAATTGTTATGACCATCCCAGCCCTGGTGATACAGTTGCACAAAGCGAACACCATTTTCAGACAGTTTACGGGCCAGCAAACAATTGGCCGCATAAGTACCCGGCATCAAACAATCGGGTCCGTATAATTTTACAATATCTTCAGGCTCTTTACTAAGGTCTGTAATTTCAGGTACGGCTGTCTGCATACGGTAAGCCATTTCATACTGCTGCACTTTTGCATTCACTTCGGGATCTCCTGTTTCTGCAAAAGTTTGGGCATTCAATTCTTCCAGTTTGTCCAACATTTTCCTGCGGTCTGCTTTATCAATACTTTCAGGATTGTTAAGATAAAGCACCGGGTTATCGCCGCTGCTGAACTGAACACCCTGGTGTATTGAATCTAAAAAGCCATTCGTCCAGAGCTTTGAATAAACGCCCTGTCCGTTGCCTTTTCCTTTTGACAACAACACACAAAATGCCGGCAGATTTTTATTTTCGCTGCCAAGCCCGTAACTCATCCAGGCACCCATACTTGGACGGTTGCCCACCTGTGCACCAGTTTGAAAAAATGTTAAAGCCGGATCATGATTGATGGCTTCAGTGTGCATGCTTTTAATAAAGCAAATATCATCCACCACCTTAGCGGTGTGAGGCAATAGTTCACTCAACCACATTCTTGATTTGCCGTATTGGTTAAAATTAAATGCTGTGCCCGCCAGCGGAAATTTTTTCTGATCGGCGGTCATCCCTGTAAGGCGCTGCCCTTTCCTGATTGACTCAGGCAGGTCCTGTCCAAACATTTCGATCAGCTTTGGTTTGTAGTCGAATAAATCAAGCTGGCTGGGTGCGCCATTTTGAAAAAGATAAATGATACGCTTCGCCTTTGGAGCAAAATGCGGCAGGCCGGTAAGCAATGCTTCTTCATCTACTTTTCCGCCAAACAAATCCGGAATAAGTAAAGACCCCAGCGCAACACTCCCAATCCCCAAACTCATTTTAGAAAGGAATTTTCGCCGGTTCATGTTGAGGCTATGCTCTAAAATTTCCTTATTCATGATTAAGATTTTATGATGGCTTCCTCCATGTTATAAATCATACTGATCACCTTCATTAAAGCTGCGGTGGAATTAACATCCTGTATCTTTTCCGAAGGATATTCTCCTGTTTTTAATGTGGCTGCTGCATCCAGTTTCTTTTGCTGAAACTGCTGTAGCTGCTCATTGTAATAAGCTTTTAAAATCGCCTGCTCCTTATCGTTCGCCACCCGGCAAACAATGCGGCGAAATGCTTTTTTCAGCTTTTCTTCCGGTGCAATATTTTCTTTCATCAGCTTCTCTGCCAGCACCCTGGAAGCTTCCAGCACAGTGGGATCATTCATCATCATCAGTGCCTGCAAGGGCGTATTTGTCTGCGTCCGTTTTACTTCGCATTGGTCCCTGTTGCTGGCATCAAATAAGATCATGCTTGGAGGCGGCACCGTTAGTTTGATGAAGGTGTACATGCCACGCCGGTATAAGGCATCGCCTTTGTCCTGTCTGTAAGTAGCCAGCTCTCCCCTGCCGGAACTTGCCATTTCCCAAAGACCTTTTGGCTGGTAAGGTTTTACACTGGGACCGCCAATGGTGTTCACTAACAAACCACTGCTGGCTAAAATAATATCTCTTACAAATTCTGCCTTTACTTTTTGCCGTGGAGCTCTTGTGAGATAAATATTTTCAGGATCTTTTTTAAAATTGGCTTCATTGATTTTCGCTGACTGCCTGTATGTGCCGGACATTAATATTTTCTTCATCAATCTTTTAATATCCCAGCCATGCTCCATAAAATCTACGGCCAGCCAATCAAGCAGTTCAGGATGTGTTGGCAGTTCTCCCTGCATACCAAAATCTCCGGCAGTTTTTACAAGGCCACGGCCAAAAATTTCCTGCCAGGTACGGTTTACAAACACACGGGCTGTAAGCGGATTATTGGTACTGGTTGTCCACTCTGCCAGGCCAAGCCTGTTACGTGGATTTTTTGTTGTATCGTAAGGCATCACCGATTTTAGACCGGCCGCAAATACCTGTGTTGTTGGCTGATTATAAACGCCACGGTTAAGCACATAAGTTTTACGCAGCGTATCATTTTCCCCCATAACTGAGATCATCATTTTACCGGTATCTTTTTTATTGATGAAGCTGAGCATGCTTTTCACTTCACCATCATTGATTGTGAGCAATGGATTTTTTGCAGGCTTGGAAACAGAAACATCACCTTCGTAACCAATCTCTTTTGTGTTATTGAAAAAAGCAAAAAGCTGGTAGTAGTCTTTTTGAGAGATGGGGTCATATTTATGATCGTGGCATTGGGCGCATTCAACCGTTAAGCCAAGTACTCCTTTTCCAAAAGTTTTTGTTTTGTCGATGATGTATTCAATGCGGTATTCTTCAGGTATCACACCACCTTCTTCTGTGTACTTATGATTGCGGAAAAAAGCAGTTGCCAGTACCTGTTCTTTGTTTGCATTTGGCAGCATATCACCGGCAATTTGCCAGGTTAAAAATGTGTTGTAGGGAATGTTTTTATTGAATGCATAAATCACCCAATCCCGCCAGGCCCATTGGGTTCTTACATTATCATCCTGGTATCCATAACTGTCAGAATAACGGGCAACATCCAGCCATTGAACCGCCATTTTTTCTCCATAAGCAGAACTGCTCAATAAGCCATCAACAGCTTTTTCATAAGCACCAGGGCTTTTCTCAGCCATAAAATCATCCATCATTTTTTCCGATGGAGGCAGGCCCGTCAAATCAAGTGAAATTCTTTTGAGCAGCCGTTCTTTATCAGCTCCATCATTAAACGTAAGTCCGTTTTGTTCCTGCTTGCTGATGATGAAATTGTCAATTTCGTTCTTTACTTTTTCTTTGTCTTTTACTTCCGGCAACGCAGCTTTTACCGGTTTTACAAATGCCCAGTGCGGTTCGTATTTGGCACCCTGCTCAATCCATTTTTTAAAGAGTGCAACTTCATTTGGAGATAACAATCCAAGGTGTGATTCTGGCGTTGGCATTTGATAACTGCTGTCTTCAGAGCTGATGCGTTTGTACAGTTCTGACTGCTCTGGTTTAAAAGGCACCAATGCAAATGCACCTTTCGTTTCTCTGAGCGGAGCGAAGGCAGCGTCAGGCAAATCAAGGCGTAAGCCGGCTTCTCTTTTATTAATATCCGGGCCATGGCATTTAAAACATTTATCTGAGAGTATTGGCCGGATATGGAAATTGTAGCTCACCTTATCCGGTAAAGCCGCACTCCCGCTGCCTCTCATACATGCCATCCAGCTCATAACAATGCACAGCAACAAAGCAATTACTATAAAATATTTTGATTTCATACGCTTATGTTTGAGAACCCTGTAAATACAAATCAATCGTTGTTTAACTTTCCTGGTGACAAGCCTTTAGTTTCTCATTTATCTTTTGAAAAAGAATAAGGTGCATCAGTTTCCTTTGTTCCCCGCTGCTTGTTTGGTACAGCACCCATGATAAAATTCAGGCTGCCTCCTTTCATCAGTTCAAAATGATTCAGCCAGTTTTTATCCAGGTCATTTTGATTGAACTGCAACTTTTGAACATACACATTCTTATCGCTGTTAGCCGGTGCATTTATCTGCAGCTGTTTGCCATTTTCTAATTTGATTGTCAACTTTTTAAACAATGGTGTCCCCAACACGTACTGATCTGTTGCAGGGCAAACAGGATAAAATCCCATGGCTGAAAAAACATACCAGGCAGACGTCTGACCATTGTCTTCATCGCCGCAATAACCATCGGGCGCCGGCTTGTACAACCGCTTCATGGCATCCCTTATCCAGTACTGCGTTTTCCAGGGTTGCCCGGCATAATTGTACAGGTAGAGAAAATGCTGTATGGGCTGATTTCCATGTGCATACTGCCCCATATTCATGATCTGCATTTCCCTTATTTCATGGATGGTAGATCCATAATAACTGTCATCAAAAACCGGCGGCATGGTAAAAACAGAATCCAGCATTTTGATAAAAGTTTGCTTGCCTCCCATTAACTGCTGAAGCCCTGCAATATCATGAAAAACACTCCAGCTGTAATGCCAGCTGTTGCCCTCTGTAAACGCATCGCCCCATTTAAAAGGATTGAATGGTTGCTGAAATGAACCATCCTGGTTTTTACCCCTCATCAGGTTGCTTCCGGCATCGAAAAGGTACTTAAAATTCTGGCACCTTTTTGCAAAGAGATCAATTTCTTTTTGCGGACGTTTCAGCGATTTTGCAAGCTGGTAAATGCTAAAATCATCGAAGGCATATTCAAGTGTACGGGCAGCATTTTCATTGATCTTTACATTGTACGGAACATAGCCTAGCTCATTGTAATACTTAACGCCAGTGCGGCCTGTACCCTGCGGACCTTCATTATTAGCACCATTCAAAACAGCTTCATACAACTTGTTGATATCGTAACCACGAAGCCCTTTGATGTAGGCATCAGCAACAACTGCTGCTGAGTTGTTACCCACCATCACATCCCGGTAACCGGGGCTTGACCACTCGGGTAAAAAACCACCTTCCTTAAAACTGTTTATCAGGCCTTCCTGCATTTCTTTATTCACGGAAGGAAACATTAAATTCAGCAATGGATACAGTGCCCGGAAAGTATCCCAAAAACCAGTACCGGCGTACAGATAGCCCGGCAACACTTTGCCATTGTAAGGACTGTAATGAATTATTTTGCCGGTTCCATCCAACTCGTATTGTTTCTGCGGAAACTGCATGGTACGGTACAGGCAGGAATAGAATGTACGGGTTTGATCAACGCTGCCGCCTTCTGCAATAATCCTGTTCATCTGCTTGTTCCAGGCGGCTTTTGCTTTATCACAGGTTGTTTCAAAATCATCTTTGGCAAGTTCAGCTGTAAGGTTAAGCTCAGCCTGTTCAAAACTGATAAAAGAAGAAGCAGCCTGCATGCTCACCTTTTCATTTTTACTGGTTTTAAAACCAATCACAGCACCAGCATGACCGGCAGTTAGTCCCAGTGTATCCTGTACAAGATTGCCATCCCGCCAGGCAGACTTCATTAAAAATTCCTTATCAAATTTCAACACAAAATAATTTTTAAAATTTTCCGGCACACCGCCGCTGTTTCGTGTTGTGTACCCGATAATCTTTTTCTCAGCAGGTATTATTTTTATGTACGATCCCCTGTTAAAAGCATCCACCACAATGAATGCACTATCTGTTGAAGGAAACGTAAACCGAAACTGGGCAGCTCTTTCTGTGGGTGTTATTTCTGTGGTAACATCCGCATCTGCCAGGTACACACTGTAGTAATATGGTTTGGCAATTTCTGCTTTGTGAGAGAACCAGCTTGCTCTTTCTGACTCCTTTATTTTCAGGTGCTTTGTAACCGGCATTACGGAGAACTGGCCGTAATCATTCATCCACGGTGAGGGCTGGTGGGTTTGTTTAAAGCCACGTATCTTATCTGCATTGTATGTGTACTGCCAGCCGTCGCCCATGGCACCCGTTTGTGGTACCCAAAAATTCATTCCCCAGGGAACGGAGATAGAAGGATACGTATTGCCGTTAGAAAGACTTGGTTTAGAATCTGTGCCCATCAACGGATTTACCCATTCAACAGGATCAGTGAGACTGCTTACTGTTTGGCTGAATGTTAATGATGTTGTAAAAAGGCAGGCTGCAAATATTGTTACAATTTTCATGATTTTTAATTGGCTTATAATCTGCCAGGAGATTTCTTTTTATAAACTCTTACATAATCTACAAAGTATTGCTGTGGTAAAACAGCATCGTCAATTAACCCCGGCCAATCTGCTCCCATGGCTAAATTCAGCAACAAACAAAATGGTTTCCGAAACGGATTATTATTGCCGGTGCCTGCTGAGTCAATCACAAAATGATGATACAATTTATCATCAAAAAAAATATCGATTTTGTTTTTATCCCATTCAATTGAATAAAGGTGGAAGTTGTTTTCAAGGGTTGAATCTGTTGTTTTGCCACCACTTGATTTATGCTGAAAGGATGTATCGGCAAAATGGATGGTGCCATAAATATCTTGTGGATGATTGCCGATAAATTCCATGATATCAATTTCACCGGCACCGGGCCAGCCAATGTTCTCCCTGTCTTTTCCCAGCATCCAGATGGCCGGCCAGATACCATCGCCATGCGGCAATTTTGTTCTTACTTCAATTCTGCCATATTGAAAACCGGCTATGCCATTTGTGTTGATAGTAGCTGATGTATATGCTGCCAATGAATCCTTTTGCCGCCAGTCAGCTGATCCGGCTTTATAATCTTTGTTTGGATAATTTTCTTTTCTGCCCGTGATGGTAAGTAATCCGTGTTGCACCCATATATTTTCACGTCTTGCTTTTGTGTAATACTGCTGTTCATTATTACGTAAATGACCAACCTCGTACTGCCATTTTTTTGCATCAGGTAAACCTGCATAATTAAATTCCTCCTGCCAGACCAATTGCCATCCGGGTTTGGTTTGAGCCTGCGTTGTTGCGGCAAAAAGCAGCACCGAAAAGAAAAGCATTTTTAACATTTGTTCTATTTTTTTATCAGCAGAGGTTTGCACCTAAAATGCTTTCTTTGTTTCCAGATGTGTTGCACAAGCTGCATCAGGCAAATTGAATTTTTAAATCAACATCTCTTTTATTAATTTTAAGACAATAGCATTTAAAACATTTATCAAACAGTATTGGCCGGATATGAAAATTGCAGCTCACTTTATCCGGTGTCAATACGCTATTGCTCCCATATATGCATGCTATCCAGATGGCAGTTGTAAGCAATAAAAAAGTTTAATTTTTCATATAGCGAAAGCTTTACCAAAGGGATACCATTCAAAATTAACCGCAGGTTATTAAAGATGGTGAAGTTGATACTGAAAACTAAAGGCGAAATAGATTTTATTTAAAACTGCTATTGGCTAAAAGCAGGTACAACATCTGAATAACTGATTATTCCGGCAAGCATTAAGACAAGCCTGCTAACGAAAATTTACCACCATTACAAGTTGAATATTGCTTTAAAACTAACATCAATTAACAGCATCTTTTAATGCCTTCCCGGGCCTGAATTTTGGCACTTTTTTCTTAGCTGATATTGCTGTTTCTTTTTGAGGTACCGCTTTTTTTGGTGCTGCTTTTTTGGGTGCTGTTTTTTTTACTGCTGCTTTTTTTGAGGTTGCCATAAATTTGATTTTAAACGTTAAGGTTTGGTGTGCTTTGAATTTTTGTAGCTTTTCTAAAGGTACAAATACACATTTAAAAATTAAAACACATTATTGCAGGCCACCCTAACCCCTCTGCAGTTATACAGGCCCGGTGAAAGTAAGTTTTGAAATACTCACAATTCCCTGCTCACTATTCAACACGCACGACTACAATCCTCCCTGACCACGGTACAATCTTACAGGCTCCTTTAAAGTTAACTTTAACACCGTCATATATTCATCCCTGGCATTTTCAGGCACATCAATAAAAACCAGTCCAGGTACCGGGCTCCATGAAATTTTGCCGACTACTTTTGGTTTTAAATGAGTGGTTGTGCCAACTACCTGCACATCTTTAATTGTATTAATCAGTCCTTTGATCATTATGTTGCCGGCAGTTTGTGCCGGTAAAAAAAGATAGATTGAAGATGAGTCTTTCGACATGGTTGTTGGTC
The DNA here is from genome assembly GCA_965247025.1 of Ferruginibacter sp. Taxonomy (GTDB): domain Bacteria; phylum Bacteroidota; class Bacteroidia; order Chitinophagales; family Chitinophagaceae; genus Ferruginibacter. The sequence goes on from OZ252000.1 coordinate 2,003,416, forward strand.
CGTAAAAATGGCCCTGCGGCAAGCCTGGAATGGTACTGAAAATTGCTTCGCCATGCTTCTTATTCCACTTGCCCAGTTCCTTTAAAATATGCACCTGCTCCGCAGGAATAGTACCATCTGCTTTAGGGCCAATATCAAGCAACAAATTGCCGCCATTACTCACTGCATCCACAAAAATGGTGATTACTTCAAAAGGTGTTTTATAGGCCGAATCATCAGGATGATAACCCCAGTTGTTATTGGTTGTCATGCACAATTCCCACCAGTTGTATTTTGGCCTTGATACCGGAAAATTTTGCTCCGGTGTTTCATAATCGCCATAGCCCTGCAACCTTCCGTTAATAATGGCGGCCGGTTGAATGGCTAATATTTGTGAACGCACTTTTGCTGATTCCCATTCAGCAGCACTGTGCCCCCAGTCACCATCAAACCACCACAGGTCTGGCTTATAAGCCGTGTTGATCTCGTTGATCTGCGATTGAAAGAACTGCTGAAATTTCTTCCATCGTGCCGGTTGCTCTTCTGCTTTGTAACGACTACTGTCTTTCAAAAAACCGGGGTAGTCCGGGTAGCTCCAATCTATCAGTGAAAAGTATGCTCCCCGCTTTATACCCTGTTTATCAAGTGCCGCATAAAAAGGTTTCAACACATCCCTTTTTGCTGGTGTATTTTTCATCACACTAAAATGATTTTCAGCAGTTGGCCAAAGCGCCAGGCCATCATGGTGTTTTGTGGTGATAACAGCGTACCTGGCCCCGGTTTCTTTTATCAATGCCGCCCATGCTTCGGGATCATACTTTACGGCGGTAAAACCAGCCATCTGTTTCATGTAATCAGCATAACTTATTTTTTTATTGTGAAAGCTCCAGCTCTCATCAACACCGTTTACTGAGTACATTCCCCAATGAATAAAAATGCCCAGCTTGGCATCTGCAAACCACTGCATTTTATTGCGGATAGAATCAGGATTGATTAACGATTGTGCATTGCCTGCAGTTGCAAAAGATATTGCAAGCATCATCAAAAAACACCATTGTGAAAACGTTCCTCTTATCATTCTATAATAATTTTGTAGGTATTGTCGAAAATCCTGTGTTTCACCCCGGGTTACTCAACTTCAAGTCCTTCGGACTTGGGAGTATGTAAAAGAATGGGTACACTTTAATAATCTATTCACTACTCACCATTATCTCACCACTCACCATTATTCTGGTTAACTCAACAGGTAAGGTTTCTTTGTGTAAATTTCCCACAACAATTCACCAAAAATTGTGTTGGCCCAGGCAAACCATTTTCGGGTAAAATTACCTGCGTCATCCTTGTGAAAAGATTCATGCATAAAGCCGGTACCGCCGTGAGTTTTACGCAGCATATCAATACACAGTCTTATTTCTTTATCATCTTTACTGGTAAGCCCACGCATGATAATACTCAGCGGCCATATCATATCCATGCCAGCATGTGGACCGCCAATACCTTCTGCTGCCTTGCCTTTAAAGAAGAAAGGATTATTTGTTGACAGTAACATTTTACGGGTGTTGATGTAAACCGGGTCTGTATTTTTTACTGCATTTAAATAAGGCAGTGATAAAAGACTTGGCACATTGGCATCGTCCATTAAATTAAAACTGCCAAAGCCATTTACTTCATACGCATAAATTTTTCCATACTGCGGATGATTTATAACAGCATGCTGCTGCAGTGCCATTTCAACCTCCGTTGCCAGTGCAGACAATTGTGCAGACAGAGCATCATCTTTTGAAATCTGCTTTATCATTGCCGCTGCCTGCTTTAAGCTCACCACTGCAAAAAAGTTTGATGGAATGAGGTATGGGAAAATAGTCGCATCATCACTTGGGCGGAACATCGAACAAATAAGTCCAACTGGTTTTACCGGGTACCCATAACCTCCCAACGGCACGCCATCCGTCGCCCAGGCTGTGCTGCGTTGAAAGCTATAAGGCCCCTTGCTGGTTTTGCGTTGCTGCTCTTTAAAAGTTTGCAGTGTAAGTTTAATTGCCTGCTTCCAATGGTCGTCAAACGGAGTGGTATCATTGGTCAATTTCCAGTAGTTATAAGCCAGGCGAATAGGATAACACAAGGAATCTATTTCCCATTTGCGTTCATGTATGCCCGGTTGCATTGCAGTGAGATCGCTTTTCCATTCACTAACCTTGGTTTCATCTTTATAAAATGCATTGGCGTATGGATCTTTAGTAACACATTTTGCCTGGCGGTGAATTACACCTGTTACAAGTTCCTGCAATTCGGGATCATTTTTTATCAGCAGCAGGTAAGGCCAAACCTGTGCAGTACTATCCCTCAGCCACATAGCATCAATGTCTCCGGTTATGACATAAGTATCCGGTTTGCCATCAATAGTTTCCACATCTACGGTAGTATCAATCGTGTTGGGAAAGCAGTTTTCAAAAAGCCAGCCAAGTTCTTTATTTTTTACTTTGGATTTGAATTCAGCAATGGCAGCTTCAACAGCTTTGCTGTGAAATTTCCTTTTATCAAGCGGCACCCTCACCACTGGAAAATCTTCTCCTGTTTGGGCAAATGCAACGTCTTTCAGCAAAATGCCTGCACTCAGCAAACCGGCATTTTTAATAAACTCATTTCGATTCATAATGGCAATTTTTATTTTTATAACTGATTAAAAAACTTAAATTAATATTTGAACGCAGCAAACTCTTTTGCTCTAATCAGCAGGCGTAAATGCAAAAGCCAACGCTGGTGTGGCCGTAGTTGATTGTACAAAACTTTTTGGTAAAGTAACTTTCACGGCATCGCCTTCTAATGTCCATTTTGCCATTTCGCCGGTTTGCAACAGCTTCATTTTACTGCCCTTTTTTGGCTGGTTTGTTTTCCAGCTAACGGAGGCTGGCGTTGCTTCACCTTCCTTCAGGCATACCAATGCATACCTTGTTCCTGTCTTGTTGTTTTGAGTAAACCAGGTATTACCATCATGGTAATTTTTGGTGATACGGGTGTTGTAAATGGCTTCACCATTTTTGCTTGTCCAGTTGCCAATTTCTTTCATGCGTTCAACAGCAAGGTCTGGTAATGTGCCATCAGGTTTTGGGCCTACTCCTAATAAAAGACTGCCGCCTTTGGCAACAATTTCAATCAGAGAATGAACAACTTTAGTGGTTGATTTAAACTGGTCGTTTTTCACAAATCCCCAGTTGTTGGCCAGCGTCATGCAACTCTCCCACGGATGATCCAACTGTGCTTCAGGTATTTTTTGCTCAGGCGTTTGATAATTTTCAAAAGGGCCATGTACGGTTCTGTCAACCACCAGCAAACCCGGCTGTGCTTCCCTGCCCATTGCAGCAATCTTTGGCATATCAATATCCTGGCTCCATTTGGGTATCTCTGCACCCCAGGAACGTACTTCATCATTTACTGTTTCCAGCGGACGAACCCAGCCGCCATCCAACCACAAAATATCAACCGATCCATAATTGTGCATCAGTTCACTTATCTGGTTGTAAGTGTATTCTTTAAACTTATTCCAGCGCCATGGAAATTGTTTGATATCATAATTATTGTTGCGGTTAGCGGTTGCATATTTTGGCCACCAATAATTTTCTGAATGCCAGTCTGGTTTAGAAAAATAAGCGCCGATCATAAAATCGTTTTTTCTAAAAGCATCAAAAACATACTTGGCAACATCTGCCCTTGGATCATTTTTAAAAGGGCCATTTGCGATGCTGAAAGTTGTTTGCTTGGTATCAAACATGCAGAATCCATCATGATGCTTGGTAGTAAAAACAAGGTATTTCATACCGGCTTCCTTACCAGCTTTTGCCCAACTTTCCGGATCGAATTTCACCGGGTTAAAATCTTTCTGTAAACCCCAATACCATTTTTTATAATCGTCATAACTCCGGGTACTGTCTGGCCTGTTAATCCAGTCTTCGCTGCACAACTCCCAGGATTCAATGATGCCAGGTACAGCATACAATCCCCAATGGATGATCATTCCAAACTTTTGATCCTGCCACTTTTCGAGTTTCGCTTTCACCGCTTCATTTGTTGGCCATTCGTATTCTACTGATTGCGGATGCACATTTTGCTGGGCTTGAGCCGCATTCATAAACATTAAACCAAGCAGCATAAAAGCTGTAAATCTTAGCCGGAGATTGGATAGAAATTTCATGTTTACTTTATTTTAAAAAATAAGTTTTTAGTAAGATATTGAAGTTCCTGCTGATTATTATTATTGTGTTGTTAACTGAATGATGGTATCAATATCATCCAGCTGAATGCCATCGAGATAGATAAATGTTCCTTCGGGCACTTGCTTGTATTTAATTTTAGCGCCTGTTTTTTTCAAAGTGGCTGAAACTATTTTTGACTTAAATTCCGGCATGAAAATGTATTCCGGCTGAGCAGGCCTGTTGAGTATATGAACATACATTATTTTCTCTTTTACGGTTACCACGCCCCAGCTTTGCATTGGATAAATATTGCCCCTTGTATTGTAAATTGTTTCACCGTTGGTCTTCATCCAGTCACCCATTACTTTTAAAGTATCGATAAATTCTGATTGAATTTTACCATTAGGCATCGGGCCAACATTCAATAAAAAATTCACATCAAGCCCGGCACCTTTTACCAGGTAATGAATGAGTTGTTTAGATGATTTATAACTATAGTCTGTAAGATTAAAACCCCAGGAGTTGTTCATCGTTTCACAGGTTTCAACCGGCAAAGCCAAAGAAGCTTCCTGGAAACTCAGACCTGATTTATTTTCACCTGGTAAATCCTTTTCAAACATCTGGAAATCTTCACCGGGAAAGGGTGACATGTGATGATTGTTGCCAATCATCGCCTGCGGTTGCAGTTTGTGAATAAGGCCGTAGATTTCATCATACTTCCAGTCAATTCTTGAAGTGCGGTCAGCAGCCCCTTCAGGTTGAGTTTGATCCCAATGTCCATCGAACCAAATGCCGCCAATGGCACCGTAATTGGTGAGTAATTCGGTGAGCTGATTTTTCATAAATTGCAGGTAACTGGCATAGTCGCCTTTACCCGTTCTGCCGCTACCCTGCCCGGTTTTACCTGTTTCAAATGGATAATCATTCCGGCCCCAGTCAAGCAATGAATAATATAAAAATAGTTGTATGCCCTGCTTATGACACTCGTCTGCCATCATCTTTACAATGTCTTTTTTATAAGGCGAATGCATGATGTTATAATCCGAATACTTTGTATCCCACATACTAAAACCATCGTGATGCCTGGTAATAAGTGTGATATATTTCATCCCCGCATTCTTTGCCATAGTAACCCACTGCTCTGCATTAAATTCTTCAGGGTTAAAAAAATCCATCAACCGCTTATAACTTGAATAGTGAATGTTCCTGTCATTCATTACCCATTCTCCTGCACCAGGAATACTGAAGGGTCCCCAATGAATAAACAAACCAAATTTGTTGTCTCTGAAAACTTGCCGGGCCTTTAAATTCTCGGCTGTTGGAGTGTACACCTGCGCCATTAAAATGGTGCTAAAAAACACTGCGGTGCAGCATGCAAATAATCGTTTCATACTGGTTATTTTTTTTGTGCCTGATAAGTTAGCCATGTTTATAATATTTGTAAAATAGAAATATACTTCTCACTTGAATTCATTTAATGAGATGGCGTTTATTATACCATTTTCAAACTGCTCCATTACTTACTGCACAATATATTCTTTCCCTGATAATTTCCAGTAGTTATCAAAAAAGCCAGCCATTTTTACCGCTGCAGCGCCACTCTTTAGCATATCCAAATTGTAAATCATAAAATCTGGAAACCCACTTGCACCCGCAAAATATTGGTTGGCCTGCGCTGCTTTCAGCATAAGATCTGGGCCGGCAAGATGCATTTTAGCTAATGTAATAAACAAGCGAAAACTTGTAGGGCAATAACGTTTATTAATGCCGTGCTTTTTTTAATTTGGAGAAGGCCGTCAATATTATTATATCAGGAACGATTAGGCTGGTTGGTTCTCTATTGATTACATTTCCGTTAATTCGCCTTTAGATCGTGTTAATCTTCGTTCACTGTTTTCCATTACAAGGGAAGCTGCGCCTATCAATACCGCATCTTTGCCCAATTTGGATATTTCAATCTCAGTTCCTTCGTAAAGCCTGTGGATACAATGCTCATTGAGAGAATGCTGTATAGGCGCCTGCCAAATTTGTCCTGCAGAAGATCCCCGGCCACTTAATATAATCAGCTTTGGATTTAGTAGGTGAATGAGTATTGCAACGCCTTTGCCAATAGTATAGCCAGCTTTTGAAAATAATTCAATTGCGAATTGATCACCTTGTTTAGCCGCTTTTATGATGGCATCGCAAGCCTGCTCTAAATCTCCTTGAGGAAGTTCGCCAATTCTTGACAGCCGGCCAGCCTGCAAACCCTCCCGTGCACTTTGCACCATCAGTAACAAAGACGTCTCAGTTTCAAGACAGCCAATTTTTCCACAACTGCATAAGCGGCTGTTTAAAAAAAGAGGGATATGACTAAACTCCCCTGCAAAACCTTCATGGCCACGAAATAATTCGCCATTTATAATTAAGCCTAAACCTATGCCCCAACCGATATTTATTACCATGGCATTATTTTGTTCCCTGGCTGCGCCAAAACGTAGTTCGGCTAATGCGATAAGGCTTGAATCATTATCGATAAAAACAGGCAATCCAATATTTTTACTGATATGCGCTGTAATACTACCATTGTTGGCCAACTGTAAAAAAGAATAATTTACCCCCATTTTTACATCTACAAACCCCGGCATCCCTATCCCAACTCCCACAAACTTCTCTTTCGATATCCCTGAAGATCCAATGACATCCAAAATTTCGGTCGTCAGTATTTCAAGAGCTTCATGGTTATCTGGCAGGGGCAAAACGATTTTTTAATGGGTGATACAAAACTGTTACGCATGTCCATTATGGCAATCTTTGTAACAAACTGGTCCATGGCCACACTTACTACATACATTACATTTTTTTGCAAAGCATAAGTAAGCGGCCTTCTGCCTCCGGTGGATTGGGCGTATCCAGTTTCCACAACCAGGTTTAAATCAATTAACTCCTCCAGTATTTTCCCTGTTACAGGAAAACTTTTATCTATTCTCACACACAAATCTGCACAGGAGAGATTCTCTTCAAAGTATAATTCTTTTAAAACTTTACTTCTGAATAACTTCTTTTTTTCAGTCATACTAGGCAACTTTGAAATCCCGCTATTTTATTATAATTAAAATGAAGATATAGAAACTTGTTAAAATTTTAAAAAAGTTTCCACCGCTTTACTTATTTAAAAAGAGTTAAAATATTTATATATGATAATTTATGGTGTGCAATTTTCTTAAATTACTATTTTGTCATCACTTTAAAAAATGCCTCAAAAAAAGGTTAGCTGTTTAAAAATGGCGGCACTCTTTAAACAGCTTAGCCAAAATAAACTTATCATCTTAACTTTGCTGCCTTCTACAACATATAAATTTTATTATACATGAACTTATTTGAAAAGCAACAAAATGAATTTGCAGGAAGACATATCGGACCCAATGAATCAGAAACTGAAGCTATGCTGGCCACAATTGGTCTGCAATCAATAGAAGAATTAATAAGCAAAACAATACCTGATGGTATTCGCATAAAAAAGGAGCTTGAGATACCAGCGGCTGTAAGTGAATTTGAATATCTCAATCAGTTAAAAATTATCGCGGCAAAAAATAAAGTTTTTAAAAGTTACATAGGGCAGGGTTATTATGATACAATTACACCCAGTGTAATCTTAAGGAATGTATTTGAAAACCCCGGATGGTATACCGCCTATACTCCTTACCAGGCAGAAATTGCCCAGGGCAGGCTGGAAAGTTTACTTAATTATCAAACAATGGTGAGTGATTTAACTTCATTGCCCATCGCCAATGCAAGCCTGCTGGATGAAGCTACTGCTGCTGCCGAAGCAATGACCATGCTTTTCAATCATAAAAATAAAGATCACGATCATATTTCGGCTCCCCGTTTTTTTGTTGACGATAATGTTTTCAACCAAACAAAAGAGGTGCTGGTAACCAGGGCTGCTCCTGTTGGAATCGAAATTGTTACCGGTGATTATGCATCAGCAAATTTAGATGAAAGCTATTTCGGCGCAATTGTTCAATATCCGGATGGCAGTGGTTCAGTAAATGATTACCGCAATTTTATAAATAATGCTCATGCTGTAAACGCCCTGGTGGTAATTGCTGCAGATTTACTTTCCTTAACCTTGCTAACGCCTCCCGGCGAATTAGGAGCAGACGTAGCAGTGGGATCATCACAAAGGTTTGGCGTACCAATGGGATTTGGCGGGCCGCATGCAGCTTTCTTTGCCACAAAAGATGAATTTAAAAGAACCATTCCCGGCAGAATTATTGGCGTTAGTATCGATGCCCGGGGTAACCGGTGTTTACGCATGGCGTTGCAAACAAGGGAACAGCACATCCGCAGGGAAAAGGCCACCAGCAATATTTGCACGGCCCAGGCCTTGCTAAGCAATATGGCGGCGATGTATGCAATTTACCACGGACCAGAAGGATTGAAAAATATTGCTAAAAGAGTTTCGCTGCTCACACTTGTATTGCATGAAGAATTGAAGGAGCTTGGCTTTGAAAGCGTGAATAACCATTTCTTCGACACGGTAAAAATCAAAGTTAAAGATGAAGCAATCATCCGCAAAGAAGCAGAATTGCAAGAGATGAATTTCAATTATCCTGGTAGCAATTGCATCGGGATAACACTTGATGAAACCAGCAGCCAAAAAGATGTCCTTGATATTCTGCATGTTTTTGCAAGATCACAGCATATTGATACCGCTTCGGCTGGATTTGATTCAGAAGCAACACTTGCAAACATCCCAAAATCGCTTACAAGAACTTCTTCTTTTTTATTACATCCTGTATTTAATAGTCATCGCAGCGAAAGCCAAATGATGCGTTATATCAAATTCCTGGAGAACAAAGACCTGAGTTTAAACACGTCAATGATTAGTCTAGGCAGTTGTACAATGAAGCTGAATGCGGCTACAGAACTTATCCCGGTTAGCTGGCCGGCTTTTAGCAAGCTACATCCATTTGCGCCTGTAACACAAACTGGTGGTTATCAGCAAATTATTTCTGAACTGGAAGAATATCTGACCAAAATAACAGGTTTTGCTGCAACTTCCCTTCAGCCAAACAGTGGTGCCCAGGGCGAATATGCAGGCTTGCTTGCCATTCGCAGGTATCATGCGGCCCGGGGCGAAAGCAACCGTAAAGTGGTGCTGATCCCAATTTCCGCTCATGGCACTAACCCGGCCAGTGCTGTAATGGCGGGTATGAAAGTGGTAGTTACCAAATGCGACGAGGCTGGTAATATTGATGTGGAAGATCTAAAAGCAAAAGCGGCAGAGCATGCAGCTAATCTTGCCGGACTAATGATCACCTACCCTTCAACTCACGGCGTTTTTGAAGAAAGTATCAAAGAGATTTGCAGCATTATCCACCAGCATGGTGGCCAGGTTTATATGGATGGCGCAAATATGAATGCACAAGTTGGGTTAACAAGCCCCGGCTTGATTGGTGCAGATGTTTGCCATTTAAACCTGCATAAAACATTTGCCATTCCGCATGGCGGTGGCGGCCCCGGTGTTGGCCCTATTTGCGTGGCAGAACAACTGGTTCCTTTTTTACCTGGTAAAGATGAGAGCGGCGCAGTTAGTGCCGCACCTTACGGAAGCGCCAGTATATTGCTGATCAGTTATGCTTACATAAAAATGCTTGGAGCAAACGGTGTTCGCAAGGCAACTGAATACGCTATTCTAAATGCCAATTACATGAAAGCCAGGCTGGAGAAATTTTATCCTATTTTATACACGGGTAAAAATGGAACAGCTGCTCATGAATTTATTGCAGACGTGAGGCCATTTAAAACAAGTGCCGGCGTGGAAGCAGAAGACATTGCTAAAAGGCTGATGGATTACGGCTTTCATGCCCCCACCCTTTCTTTCCCGGTGGCAGGTACGCTGATGATAGAACCAACTGAAAGTGAGGACAAAGCAGAGCTTGATCGTTTTTGTGATGCGATGATCGGCATTTATCATGAAATAAAAGCTATTGAAAATGGCGGGGCCGATAAAAAAGATAATGTGCTGAAAAATGCGCCGCATACGCTGCAACTTGTTTGTAGTACCGAATGGTCAAAACCATATTCACGGGAGCAGGCTGCCTTTCCTTTGCCTTATATTGCCGCTAACAAATTTTGGCCAGGTGTGAGCAGGGTTAACAATACCCATGGTGACCGTAACCTGGTTTGCACCTGCGAACCAATTGAAAGTTATATGGAGGAAACAATTACCAATTAAGCACTGCTTCTTCCAATTAAAAAAGCCTGCAAACTGCAGGCTTTTTTAATAATTTAAGTTGTATAAATCAGCATTTTATTGCTACCGATACAGCTTTCCCAAAATTATTCAGCAGTTGCTGCTGCTTTTTTTGGAAGGATGATCCTGTTAAATTCTGATCCGTTGAATATTTTAGCAAGATTGTTATCATGCGACTTTTGCCATTCTCCAATATTAGATTCTCCTACAATTCTCCAGAAATTTTTCGACTTCAAATCTTCATAATCTGGTGACTTTACAAATATGCCGTGAATGGCATTTCTCTTCTTAAATTCAATCTTAAGCGGATTTTGAGAGAGGTGGCCTCCTTCAATAAACTTTGCAATTACATCATTTATCATATATCTGATTTTTGATAAAGGTAATCTTTTAAAGCGGGTTTATGCGTAAAATCTGGTGATGTGACTAATTTGTTACCAATAACGAAAAATGAAAAAGCCTTTGTTAGATCGAATTTCTACATTTGTGCGTTGTGTATCAACCAACTAACTTATGACGCTCTCAACTTTTTTGTCGCACCAATGGCTTAGTTTTTGGCGGGCACGCAATGCCAATAAAAGCCTTGCATTACAAATCGTTCTTGGTATATTTTACCTTTTTATCTTTTTGGAGGTTGCAGCACTTAGCATTGCGTTACCATTTATAATAGGCGAATATTTACCTGCAAAAGACCCTATCCAGGTGTTTACTTCTTACATAATTTATTATTTTTTGGTCGGCCTAATTGTCCGTTTCCAGGTGCAGGAACTTCCATCCCTGTCTATTCAACCGTACCTGGCGCAAAATATCAGCAGGAAAGTAATGCTGAAGTTTTTAAATGCAAGATCGATGGTGCATATTTTTAATTTTCTGCCACTATTTGTATTTATTCCGTTCAGCATTGTAATAATCAGTCCTGCTTACGGGGCATTGGTTGCTTGTATTTTTGTTGCAGCCATGCTGGCACTTGTTATTAATAACCATTTTCTAACCATGTATATCAAGAGAAAATCAACCGGCAACAGCTGGTGGTTTTTATCTGTTGTGCTATTAATAGCGGCATTAAAAGCAATGGATTATTTTAAATGGTTTTCATTTGAAAAATCATCGGCCGCAATTTTCACCTGGTTTCTTCACAACCCGGTTTATTTTATATTATTTATTGCATTAGCAATCGCAACATTTTACCTGAACAACAGTTACCTGCGAAGCCATTTGTATATCGAAGAACTGGTAAGCGAAAAGAAGTTGAAGGCTGGTAAAGATTTTGCATTTTTAAACCGGTTTGGCGATACCGGTGATATTATTGCACTTGACTTAAAATTGATCTTTAGAAATAAAAGGCCAAAAACCCTGGTAATACTTTCCGGAGTAATTTTATTCTATGGCTTTATGTTTTATCCACAATACCTGCGGAGTGAAAGTTACAGCATGATTTTCTTTTTCGCCCTGCTGATAACAGGATTGTTTATCTCCAATTACGGGCAATTTTTGTTTAGCTGGCAAAGCAGTCATTTTGATGGAATGATGAGTTACAACATCAACATGCACCAATACATTAAAGCAAAATTTGCTTTGTTTATAACTGTTTCCACCGCACAGTTTCTAATTGCCAGCCTTTACGGATTAATGAGCTGGAAGATATTATTAATCCAGGCTGCAGCGTACTTATGGGGCATTGGTGTAAACACTTTTGTAACAATTTATGCAGCTACCTACAATTATAAATACCTTAATTTAAGCCGCTCAGCCAGTATGAACTTCCAGGGTATTGGAGGGCTACAATGGCTGCAATCACTAGGAATTTCTTTTGGTCCGGTGCTGATATTTTATTTGTTTAACAGGTTTATCGGGTTGCAGGCGGCGGTTATTGTCATCAGTGTTATTGGCATTGCCGGCCTGGCTGCATCGCAGACCATCATTAATTTTTTGGTGGGTCAGTTTAACACAAGAAAGCATAAAATACTGGAAGGTTTCCGGGAGCGGTAAAGTTTACAGTTTGGGGTTTACGGTTTGAGGTTATTAAATTATAGAAGTAACACAACTAATTAAATATGATATCAGTTAGTAATTTACAAAAATCTTATAAAGGTGTACCTGCTGTTGCAATTGACCAGTTAGAAATTTATGGAGGAGAAGTTATTGGATTGGTTGGTAATAACGGAGCTGGTAAAACCACTTTTTTCCGTTTGTTGCTGGATTTAATAAGGGCGGACAGTGGCGAAATTTTATCAAAGAATAAGCCGGTAACCACTACCGAAGAATGGAAAACTTATACTGCTGCTTATATTGATGAAGGGTTTTTGATTGAATACCTGACGCCGGAAGAATACTTTTATTTTATTGGAAAACTTAACCAGCGGCCAAAGGCAGATGTGGATGATTTTTTAATACAATACCACAGTTTTTTTGATGACTCAATTTTAGGAAAAGGCAAATACATTCGTGATTACAGTAAGGGTAACCAGTTTAAAATTGGCATTATTGCAGCATTGCTCACCAACCCGGAGCTACTGATTTTGGACGAACCATTTGCAAACCTTGACCCTACCACCCAGCTAAGGCTGGTGGATATGATAAAGGAACTGGCGGCCGATAAAAAGATGTGCATTATAGTTAGCAGTCACGATATTAACCATGTATCTGAAGTAAGCTCAAGAATTCTGCTGATGGAGAGGGGAAAGATTATAAAAGATATGCCTGGCGGCGATGCAGCTTACGATGAAATGGTGGAATATTTTAAGGTAAAAACGCCAGTGCAATCTTTGCCTGGAGCGTAAGTGTAAACAATTAACATTGATACAAACTGAACTGTATGGATTAACGAAATGCCCGGCAAATTGTTTGGAAAAAAGTTCCTCAAAGATTTGCCTTTGAACCGGGCGTGGCAACTATGTTGCTTATTGTAAACCAGCTGGTATCAAAAAAAATCCTTGTATTATTTAACATGCGGAGCACTCACAAACCGGTTGCCTTTTACATAAAAACGGTATGGCAAAAATGCGTCAACTCCGGCACCATCGATGCCAATACGCCTGCTCACGCTAATTAAATCTTTTGGCAACTCAGTACCGTCATCCGCAATAAATATCTCATCTTCCAGCAGGCTTATCCCAGAATTTACTTTGTTGATGCCTAAGGCTTTACTTAAATTTCCAGGCCCACGGGTAAGGGTAAAATCAAGCTTCTTTTTACCAGTCCGCAGCAGCATTGTATCAACGCCTTCAACAGGTTCTCCTGCCCTTACCAGTACAGCATCAGGCACATCTTTACCGTGTGTAACAATATTAAACAATTGGTGAATGCCATAGCAAGTGTACACATAAGAAGTAGCGGCATCACCATACATATGCTCGTTGCGGCTGGTTCGCCGGCCATTGTAGGAGTGAGAGGCCCGGTCTGTAATGGCAACATAGGCTTCAGTTTCAACAATTCTAGCACTGGTGTAAACTCCTGAAATATTTGTTACCAGTATTTTGCCAAGCAATTGCCGTGCAACCTGCAATACATTATCACTGCTATAAAATTGATAGTCTAACTTCCTCAACTTATCTGTATTTTTAACCATAGTACTGCCGCTTTTATTGTTCGGCAGTGTTGATATAAATTAAAAATATTCTTTAAAAACCGCTTTACAATTTCCAAAAGTACGAATGCTTAAAGACATAATTATAGCTATACAATCATATGCCGGGGCCCATCGATTCATCATCAAACATAAATTATGGAAATGGACCTTAATCCCGGGACTCATTTACAGCGTAATGTTCTGCGTTGGCATTTATTTATTCTGGAGAAGCAGTGACTGGGCTATATGGCAATTATTACACGTAAGCGGCCTTGATAAAATGATTACCGCAATGGAAGGCGGCTGGCTAAAGTTTCTTTTTATATTTGGACAGGTGATTTTAAAGCTGGTAATAATGCTGCTTTATTTCTCCCTTTTTAAATACCTTTTTTTAATAATCGGCTCTCCCCTTTTTGCGTACCTGAGTGAAAAAACAGAAGCTATTTTGGAAGGGAAAGAATACCCGTTTAGTTTTACGCAGCTGCTTAAAGATATTGTAAGAGGAGTAAAACTTGCACTAAGAAATACACTGTGGCAAACACTTTACACCATCTCCATTCTACTGCTCTCTCTTATCCCTGTGGTAGGTTGGTTCACACCATTTTTTGCGTTGCTGATTGAATGTTATTACCTTGGTTTTTCCATGCTGGATTACAGTTGCGAAAGAAATAAATTAACTACTACCCAAAGCATCGCTTTTATAAGCAAACACAAGGGCCTCGCCATTGGTAATGGAATTGTATTTTACCTGATGCACATGATAATTATTGTTGGCTGGATACTGGCGCCGAGCTATGCTGTGATTGCCGCTACCCTTAGTTATTACAAAACAAAATAGTTACTTTTTTTATGAGTATTGTTTATTTGGTTCCTGTTGTGCTGGATGATGCAGCATTGCACACAATTCCACTTTATATTGTTAATGCTGTAAAAGACTGCCAGGTAATATTTGCCGAAAATGAGCGGACTGCCCGCCGCTTCTTAAAAGGTATTTGCAAAGAAATTGTGATCGATGATTTTGAGTGGCATACTATTCACAAGGCAGAGAATGAACAAAAGAATAATTTTCGAAACGCATTAAAAGCAGAAAAAAATGTTGCAATCATCAGCGAAGCTGGCTGCCCTGGTATTGCTGACCCCGGCCAGGTTTTAATTGAACTTGCCCAGGAAATGAATGCAATTGTAAAACCGCTGGTAGGCCCAAGCTCCATATTACTAGCACTGATGGCAAGCGGCATGAACGGGCAACGTTTTGAATTTGCTGGCTACCTGCCCATTGATACTTCAGAAAGAGTGGCAGCTGTAAAAGAAATGGAACTTACCTCCCAGAAAAAAAACAGCACCCAGTTGTTTATTGAAACGCCTTACCGCAATGACCAGATGATGGCAACCTTGCTAAAAACCTGCAAGCCAGCCACAAGGCTCTGCGTTGCAGCTGAGCTTACCGGACCAAATGAATACGTGAAAACAAAAACCATTGCTGAATGGAAACTTGAAACTATTACCCTTCACAAAAAGCCTGTGATATTCTTATTGTTAGCAACATAAAACTAACGGACAATTTCTCAAAAACCTGGCACATTCCAACGTTACGAACGTATTATCATTGCTGAATATCATCAGCGGTCAACTTTTTTCATAGAGACAATTTTGTCTACAATAAATTCACTGTAGCCCCGCCACGGTACGGTGGCTTTGTATTCTTTATAGTGCAGGTCGAAATAATTACCGCTATTCGTCATCAACACATTGGCGATGCTGTCATCGGCAACCGAAAACTCAAATTCGTATGATTGAATACTGCCCGCTGTTTTAGAACGCAGCCCGGTTTGTATCAATTTGCCTTCGTATGTTTTAAAAATATTTCCTTTTTTTACCAGGTAATTCAACTCCCCTGATTTGACTCCTTCACCAAAAACAAAGTAATATTTCCACCAGACAAAAATTGCAATTACGGCTATGATAGTCAGGGTAAATATCCACACAAACTTTCTGAATGCTCCCGGGTTTTTTGGTTGAAGCTTTTCGGTGGTTGCAGGCTTTAGGTCACTCATAATTAAATATTTATTTTAAAATTACCTGGCATCATTTACATCATACCTTTTCATTGTTACCTTAAATCAATTTATAATCCATATTTATCAACAAGATAAATTAGTGCTGCCATATTAAAAGCGCCAAGGTGTAATTCCCGCCTGCTTACACCTTCAAATACATCTGTTGCTGCATGATGGATATCAAAATAACGCTGACTATCCGGCCGCAAACCGGCTACAGCAGCACCTATGCTCTTTAACGGACCAATATCGGCCCCGCCGCCGCCTTTGCCAAAATCATATACCCCGTACGGGTAAAATAAATTTTTCCAGCCCATAATTTTTTCTACCTGTTCCGCTTTTCCATCAAAGCTAAATCCCCGGGGCGTAAAGCCACCGGCATCGCTTTCAAGGCCGAAAACATGTTGTTCCTTATTTAGTTTCGCAAGCTCCAAATATTTTTCAGCACCCCTGCCACCATTCTCTTCATTCATAAACATAACAGCCCTGATGGTTCTTTTAGGCTTTATTCCGCTTGCTTTAACAGCCCTTAAAACTTCTATGCTTTGCACAACTCCTGCTCCATCATCCTGTGCTCCTTCAGCCAGGTCCCAACTATCCAGGTGGCCGCCTACTGAAATTATTTCCTGTGGAAATTCCTGCCCACGCAATTCGCCAACTACATTAAAAGATGGGGCATCTTCCAGCATCTTACAATTGGTTTGAAAATAAGCTTTGGTGAGCATTTTCAATTTTAGTTGATGGCTTAGCCAGATGGCATCATTGGTGCTGATGGCAACTGCCGGAATTTTAGGAAAACTGTCGTTGTAAACTGTAACACCGGTATGCGGATAATCATCGGGATTACTTGCCAGCGAACGCACCATAACACCGGCGGCCCCATAGACCGCTGCTTTGGAAGGTCCACGGGTACGGTAAGCACCACTTTCACCATAAGCATAAAATGTTTCGATGTAAGAAGAATTCATCGGGTAATTGAAAAATACAATTTTCCCTTTTATGCCGGCTTCACCGAGTGCATCCAATTCTTTAAAATCTCTTATCTCAATTATACCTGCTGCAACACCTTTTGCACCTGTACCAACGGAGTTGCCAAGGGCACACAATTTCAATTGCTTCTTTTGTCCGCCGGCCATTTCAATATAGCCCGTTTCCTTTGTGCCCCTTACCCAATGCGGTACTTTTAAAGGCTGAAGATAAACCGTATCTGCTCCTGCATCTTTTAGCATTTGCATGGTGGCTTCCACAGCCTTTTGTGCCTGCGGCGAGCCACTTAAACGGGGACCAATCTTTTTACAAATAAAGCGCAGGTTTTCATAAGCTTTGCCAGATTGCATTACATCCGCACTCATTTTTCTCAGAAATAAACTGTCTTCAGTTTGACAGAACCCAGGGACCGTACAATTTAATAGCACGATGGCGAGGATACATTTATAACTCATAAGCAATTCTTGTTTATTCAAACTTAGTAAGAATATGTTTAATAAAAACCAATCAGTTTAAAAATTGAAACAATTATCCGTTACCGTTTGAAAAAATAAAAAGTTCCGGAATAAAAAAGAATGAAAAAAAGCTCAGCCTTTTTAAACTCATACTCTTAAAAATAAAGCTGCCAGAGGTTTAATTTTCTATGAAAATGATTTTTGTACCTTGCTAAACATTTTTGATTTAAATAAAGGAAAACTTTGCTAAATCAATTACAAATACAAGCCTTGCTGTTATATAAACTCCAGTAACTCCGGGCAGAATATAAAAATATTGTATGTCGAAAGAACTTAGGAAACAACAAGCCCTTGAATACCACTCAAAAGGCAGACCCGGCAAAATAGAAGTAATCCCTACCAAAGAAGCCAAAACACAACGTGATCTTTCTCTTGCATATTCTCCCGGCGTAGCCGAACCCTGCTTAGCTATTGCTGAAACTCCGGAGGATGTTTATAAATATACAGCAAAAGGCAATCTGGTAGGCGTTATCAGCAATGGTACAGCCGTACTTGGCCTGGGAAATATCGGCCCTGAAGCAGGTAAGCCTGTAATGGAAGGAAAGGGTGTTCTTTTTAAAATATTTGCTGATATTGATGTATTTGACATCGAGATAAATGAAACAGATCCTGAAAAATTTGTGCAGATTGTAAAGGCGCTTGAACCAACTTTTGGCGGTATTAATCTGGAAGATATTAAAGCCCCGGAATGCTTTTATATTGAGCAGGAACTTAAGAAACAACTCAAGATTCCGGTGATGCATGATGACCAGCATGGCACTGCAATCATATCATCAGCGGCGCTGCTAAACGCACTTGAACTGCAGCAGAAAAAAATTGAAGATGTTCGCATTGTTGTAAACGGAGCCGGAGCAGCGGCCATGGCTTGCATGAAATTATATCACAGGCTGGGAGCCAAACTCAGCAACTTTATGGTGTTTGACAAAATTGGAATTTTATACAAAGGCCGGCCTGATGTTGAAGAATTGAAACATGAATTTTGTGCGCCTGAGGAATTTAAAACCTATGACCTTGCAACAGCTTTTGTAAATGCAGATGTTTTTGTTGGCTTAAGCGCAGGCAATACTGTAACCACTGCAATGATCAGCAGCATGGCACCAAAACCAATTGTTTTTGCCATGGCCAATCCTGATCCTGAAATAACCTATGAAGAAGCTACGGCTGTAAGAAAGGATATTATTATGGCCACCGGCCGAAGCGATTATCCCAACCAGGTAAATAACGTACTTGGTTTTCCATACATTTTCAGGGGTGCGTTAGATGTGAGGGCTACCGCCATCAATGAAGCTATGAAACTAGCTGCAGTTAAGGCTTTAGCTGCCTTAACTAGAGAACCTGTTCCCGACATTGTAACCCTTGCTTACAACGAAAAAACAATTTCATTCGGCCCAACTTATATTATTCCAAAACCACTGGACCCCCGTTTATTGGCTGCTGTGGCACCTGCTGTTGCAAAAGCTGCCATAGAAAGTGGCGTTGCAAAATACCCCATTACGGACTGGGAAGCCTATGAACTTGCGTTGAATAAAAGACTTGGTTTGGATAACCAGTTAAGCAGGGTTATTGGCAATATGGCTAGAAAAGATCCCAAGCGGGTGGTATTTGCCGATGCAGAAAATATCCGCATTTTAAAAGTGGCGCAGCTGGTACAAGAAGAAGGCGTGGGCTACCCGATACTGTTAGGAGATGTGAACAGGATAAAAAAACTGGCGGCAGCTAACAGTATTGATATTGAGGGGATGCCGGTAATAGATCCGAAAGATGAAGAGCATGAGGAGCTGAGAAAAGAATTTGGTAAACTCTTTTACCAAAAACGTCAACGCAAAGGCTACAACCGGCATGAGGCTTTTAAGATAATGAAAGACCGGAACTATTTCGGTTGCATGATGGTGGAAACCGGCGAAGCTGACTGCATGATCAGCGGTTTGACAAAAAATTATCCTGATACAATCAGGCCTGCTTTGCAGGTAATTGGCACAGATCAGTCTGCCTCGAAGATAGCAGGCATGTACATTTTATTTACCAAACGTGGCCCGCTGTTCCTGGCGGATACAACCATCAACTTTAACCCCACTGCTGAAGAACTTGCAGAAATAACTCTCCTTGCAGCCAGGGAGGTAAAACTGTTCAATATCGTACCCCGTATTGCAATGCTCTCCTACTCCAATTTTGGCAGCAGCAATTCGCCGGAGGCAAATTTGGTAAGAAGAGCAAGAGAGATAGTAAAAGCAAAAGATCCTGAGCTTATTTGTGATGGTGAAGTGCAGGGCCTGGTTGCATTTAATAAAGAAATATTAAAGGACAATTATCCTTTTTCAGAGCTGCTGGAAGGGGATGTAAATACGTTGATATTTCCCAACCTTGCTGCCGGAAATATTGCTTATAATTTGTTACAGGAAGTTGGCGGCTCAGATACGATTGGCCCTATTTTATTGGGACTTAACAAGCCTGTGCATGTATTGCAGTTGGGCAGTTCAATCAGGTCTATTTTTAATGTGGTGCTCATTGCAGTGGTAGATGCCCAAAACAAATCAAATGTTAACGCAAAAGAAGCAATTGAAAAAAGTAAATGGTGGAAGGGATTTAAAAGTACTTCCCACGATTTGTAATGCAGCAGCCGAATGACCATATCAGTAAGAAAAAAATTACCTATGCCGTTACCGGCGCTTTCCGCAAGTATTTAAAAAACTATTACCGGGAGCGTTCGCTGCCTGTGTCTTATGAAATGCTGAAGCATTTTAATTTTAGTATTCCTGTGATGGACAGCGATGGCAAAGACACTTATTGGGAAACTGTTTTTTACAATCCATCATTTGCAGATGAGGTTCATGCCGGCCTGAAGAGAGTGTACACTCTCTTGAAATCCAGCGGGCATACCCAGGCCGAAGAACACCTTCACATTGAAAGAATTGATTACTGCCTCTTTGGTAATTCAAAGCCATTCCGTATAAAAATTGTAAACAATTACAATGAAGTTTACGACTATTTCTACATAAAAATTGCAGACTCTTCCCGTATTTTCGGCATGGAGCTGGAGCACATGCTTTCGCCTTACTGGATCAATTTTTTAATTGATTACAATACACTTGTGGAAGAACATATCTCAGGAGTGCCGGGAGATATGTTCCTGAAAAAATACCTGAATAATCCCTCCTTCAATTTGCGGAAAATTGCCAAGGAATTTGTGAAATTTAATGAGCGCTGCTTTGTAAGATTACTGGGCGATATGCGGAGTTATAATTTTGTGGTGGATATCACCCAGGATTTTGATGATATCCAGTTCCGCATCCGTGCTATTGACTTTGACCAGCAGTGCTACGAAGGAAATAAAAACATGTACCTGCCGCAATTTTTTAAAGAAAACAATGTGTTTGTAGAGCTGGTAAAACAACACCTTCACCCGGATGTAATTAAGCAATACCAGCAGGAAGAAACCTCCCAGATAATTGTTCGCATAAAAGCTCAGCGCCAACGCCTGCGGGATTTGAGATTGGCTGCAGCAGATGAATTTTTATCAACCCCGGCTAAAATTGAACAGCTTGCAACTGAACTTTCTGTACACCATAAAAGCGATGCGTTTTTAAAGTGCTCCACCATGCCGCAGTTAATGTACCAGCAGTTGAAGGCATTTATCATTGCAGATGGAAATCAGCGGACGTACAGGTAATTCCTTTACGGATTAAGCCTTCCATTCCCCTTTAATAAATTGGATGACTGAGCTGAAGTAAGTGTGAATAATGGAAAACGCCGTAATAAACCAACCAGTACAAAGTAAATAAAAGTTTGAAATGATGTTACCTTGTTCATCCACGGTTAGTGGATGACCGAATTGCTGCATCAATGTTTGATTTCCTGAAAGCCTGCACAAAAAAATACCAACCAGAATACCGGAAAGTGATATGAAGGGGCGTTTATACCACCAATTAAACAACGCCTGGTTAGCTCGTAATGGTGTACCCACAAGAAAAGAAATTAAAATGGTTCCCGTAATTAAAATTGGGGCAGCAATAAAGACGTAAAACACCACATTAATCGTTTCCATTTCAACATAATCCGGAGGTCCGTAGAACAAATAAATTGCACATAAAACCAATGCAGCAATAACTGTTCTGCAGGTGATTGAAATTGAAGAAAACTCAGTTCTTAAAGCCATGAATTAAATTAAGCCGGAAGTTGTTATCCTGTATAAATTACAAACCCAAAACATTACTGGCCATTGAAAGTAAACTTACAAATTTTTTCCCGTGTCTCTTATAAAGCCCAGCGATCATCACTTTGCGCTTTTCTGCTCAATTAACAACTTCAAAGTAATTTTTTCTGCCATCAATCACTTACTTTGTAGTTTAAACCCAGTTATATTGCTATGATGATGAACAGGCGCTTCCGGAATGTTATTTCTCTGCTGTTTTTTTTACTTACCTCAGCCCAGTTAAAGGCACAGTATTTTGACTCCCTGCTCAATGTTTTGGATACCAGGTATCCACAGGAAAAAATTTACCTGCACACAGATAAATCTTATTACAACACTGGCGAAACAATCTGGTTTAAAGCCTACATCTTAGCAGATAATTTACCTGCATCTATCAGCAAAACACTCTATGCAGAATTACTGGATGACAAAGGCATTATCCTTCAACAAAAAAAAATGCCGGTGTTTGAATCTGGAGCAGCTTCCAACTTTGAGGTGCCTGACAGTATGGTTTCCACCAAACTTTATATTAGAGCTTACACAGGCTGGATGCTCAACTTCGATTCTTCCCTCATTTACCTGAAACCAATTACAGTGATTCCGGCTAAAACTACCGGTAAAAAAACGGTTCAGACTTTAACGTACAGCCTGCAATTTTTTCCCGAAGGCGGCGATATGCTTAACGATGTTTCATCAAGACTGGCATTTAAAGCTACAGATAACCAGGGGACTCCAATTGCTGTAAAGGGAGATATCAGCGACAGCAAAGGAAAAAAAATTACCAGTTTTGCTGCAGTACACGACGGTATGGGTTACGTTACTATTACCCCGGCAACAGGTGAAAAATATACGGCAATTTGGAAAGATAAAAAAGGCGTGCAGCATGAAACAGTTTTGCCGGCATCCAAAGCACAGGGACTGGCCCTCAGTGCAAATTTTACTGATAATCAATTAAAATATACCCTCAACAGGCCTGAGAATCCAGAACCTGATTTTACATCCTTTTTTGTGGTGGCACAAATGCAGCAACGCCTCGTTTACAGCGCCATGATCAATCTTTCAAAAAAGACCACTGTAACCGCCCCCATTGATACAGACAGCTTACAGACAGGTGTGCTCCAAATAACAGTTTTCAATGCAGCAAAGGTTCCGGTTGCTGAGCGGCTGGTATTCATCAATCACAACAACTATTCTTTTATAACTGATCTGCATGCCGTTGAAAACAACCTTGCAAAACGGGCCCGCAATGTTTTACAAATTGATGTTGGTGGAAAATTGCTGGCCAATCTTTCGGTATCAGTTACAGATGCTGGTTTAAATCCGGTTACAAAAAATGAAGAAAATATTTACTCCCAGTTCCTGGTGAGTTGCGACCTGAAAGGATATGTTTATAATGCCGGTTACTACTTTACTGCTGAGGGCGATTCTGTTATGCAAAACCTTGACCTGGTTATGATGACAAATGGCTGGAGGCGTTTTAAATGGGAAGATGTGATGGCCGAAAAATGGCCGGTAATCAGGAACGCTCCGGAAGGTTATTTATCTGTAAAAGGTAAAGTGCTCGGGCTTACAAAAGCGCTGCTGTATGAGCGTCAGATGACCGGAATTCTCACAACAAAAAATGGAGGCAGTAAATTCTTTTCAATGCCCTTTAGCAACCAGGGAGATTTTATGGTAGACAATCTTTACTTTTTTGATACTGCCAAACTATACTACCAGATAAATAATGATAAGGATAAAGTGTTGACGGATAAAGCCAGTTTTTCTTTTGTAAACGGATTTTTAAAATCGCCTTTAGCCTCTGCCGGCGGGCTTGCGGCATTGTACTCTCCTGAAAAAGTTGATAGCTCGACCATTACAAAAAGTGCCGCTATTGCTATGCTGCGCCGAAGCCAGGCAGAAATGAACAAGACAAAAACACTCGAAACTGTTGTGATTACCACAAAAGTAAAATCACTAAAAGAACGGCTGGAGAAAGAATATACTTCCGGTATGTTCACCGGCGGCGATGGCTATACATTTACTACTGAAGATGATCCCTTTGCCAAATCTGCTATCAGCGTACTTTCCTACTTACAGGGCAAAGTAGCAGGCTTGCAAATAAATACAAATGGCAACGGAGAAGCCACCTGGCGGGGAAGTGCTACCAGTTTTTTTCTTAACGAGATGAATACTGATGTGCAGAATTTACAGTCCATCAACATGAATGATGTTGCTCTGATAAAAGTTTTTAGGCCACCATTTTTTGGAAGTACAGGTGGTGGTGCCGGTGGTGCTATAGCGGTATACACAAAAAAAGGAAGCAGCTTAAATTCTATGGCAAAAGGATTACCATTTACACAGGTAAGCGGCTACTCCCCTGTCAAAGAATTTTATTCTCCCAACTATGAAACAAACCCGGAACCCGGCCTAAAAGATTACCGTGCCACTTTGTACTGGAACCCAAGGTTGTATTTTGATAAGAATACACGCCGTGTAACGATACCTTTTTTCAACAGTGATAACTGTAAAAAAATACGGGTGATAATTGAAGGATTGAATGAAGCCGGAGAAATGACAAGAGAAGAAAAATATATTGAATAGTAAGCCTGGCTCCAGCTGTTGGCAGCAATACAAATCTCATACAAAAGACCTGCTGAAATTATTTAGCAGGTTTTTTTGTTGGGGGTAAACACAGAGTATTGCCTTGAAAAAATTTGTATAATAATCCCAGATTGTCCAAATTAAAAAAGGCATGCATCCCGTTAAAGACACACACCTTTTTCAAGCTGGCAAGCCTTACTATTTTTTAAGATCCACAACTGATACAGCCATCCTGCATGGTGCAAACAGGCCCGTCAGTTTGTGTTGGTTCTACATCAGATATTGCGGATGATGCGGTAACGTTATGTGGTATAACCGGTTCAACTTCTTTACTCCCTTGTTTTTCAACAGTAAACTGCACTGCTTGTGTTGCAGCCTGGCTACGCAGATAATACATGCCTGTTTTTAACCCTTTCTTCCAGCCATAAAAATGCATGGAAGTAAGCTTGGAAGCTGTAGGATTATCAACAAACAAATTAAGTGATTGTGACTGGCAGATATAAGCACCACGATCAGCTGCCATATCAATCAGATTACGTTGTTTTATTTCCCATACTGTTTTGTACAGTTCCTTTATTTCAGCAGGAATCTCATCAATGTTCTGGATAGAACCATTTGCTGCAATGATCTTGTTCTTCATATTGTTATTCCACAAGCCAAGACTCACCAAATCTTTCAGCAAATGCTTGTTTACAATGATAAACTCTCCGCTTAATACTCTTCTTGTATAAATATTAGAAGTGTACGGCTCAAAGCATTCATTGTTACCAAATATCTGTGAAGTGGATGCTGTTGGCATTGGAGCAACAAGCAAAGAATTTCTTACACCATGCTCTTTTACTTCGGCCTTGAGTGCCGCCCAATTCCAGCGGTCCGTTGGTGTAACGCCCCACATATCAAACTGGAAAATACCCTTTGATACCGGTGAGCCTTCGTAAGACTGATAAGGCCCATGTTCTTTTGCAAGATCTTTACTTGCAGTCATTGCTGCAAAGTAAATAGTCTCAAAAATATTCTTGTTAAGCATTTTTGCAAGGTCACTCTCAAAGGGTAACCGCAGCATAATAAATGCATCGGCCAATCCCTGCACACCAATGCCTACCGGGCGGTGTTTTGTATTACTGTTCCTTGCTTCTTCAACAGGATAATAATTATTGTCAATTACATCATTCAGATTTTTAGTTACCTGGTAGGTTACTTCAAATAATTTTTGATGATCAAACTTACCATCAATTACAAATCTTGGCAAAGCAATGGAAGCAAGATTACAAACCGCAATTTCATCAGGACTTGTAAACTCAAGTATTTCCGTACACAGGTTACTGCTTTTAATAGTACCCAAATTCTGTTGATTACTTTTGCTGTTAGCAGCATCTTTATACAAAAGGTAAGGCGTTCCCGTTTCAATTTGAGAGTCCAAAATTTTAAACCAAAGCTCTTGTGCCTTGATTGTTTTACGAGCCCTTCCTTCTTTTTCGTATTGCGTGTATAAGTTTTCAAAAGTCTCCCCCCAACAGTCGCTTAAACCCGGTGCTTCGTTCGGACAGAAAAGACTCCAGTCTCCATTTGCTTCCACCCTCTTCATAAACAGGTCACTCATCCATAAAGCGAAAAACAAATCTCTCGCCCTCATCTCTTCTTTACCATGATTTTTTCTGAGGTCCAAAAATTCAAATACATCCGCATGCCATGGCTCAAGGTAAATAGCGAATGCGCCTTTTCGTTTTCCACCGCCCTGGTCTACATAACGGGCTGTATCATTAAACACCCTCAGCATAGGAATAATGCCATTGCTTGTACCATTGGTGCCGCCAATATAACTACCGGTTGCCCTTATGTTATGAATAGCTAAACCAATACCTCCGGCACTTTGCGAAATTTTTGCCGTTTGTTTAAGGGTATCATAAATACCATCGATGCTGTCTTCCTTCATAGTGAGCAGAAAGCATGAGCTCATCTGCGGTTTTGGTGTGCCGGCATTAAATAATGTTGGCGTGGCATGCGTAAACCAGCGCTCACTCATTAAGTGATATGTTTTGATGATGCTGGCAATATCTTTTTTATGAATGCCAACAGCAACCCTCATGTACATGTGTTGCGGACGTTCCGCTATTTTTCCGTTTACCTTTAACAGGTATGATTTCTCCAGCGTTTTAAACCCAAAATAATCAAAGGCAAAATCACGATCATAGATGATGGTGCTATCAAGCAGGTCTGCATGTTCCTCAATAATTTCCATAACATCATCTGCTATTAATGGCAATTTTTTCCCGGTAACACTGTCAATATAATTATACAGTTTACGCATGGTGGTAGAAAAACTTTTAACCGTATTCTTATGCAGGTTGCTTACTGCAATCCTTGACGCAAGTATTGCATAGTCCGGATGAGTTATTGTAAGAGAGGCAGCAGTTTCTGCTGCAAGGTTATCTAATTCCGTGGTAGCCACGCCGTCAAAAATACCTTCGATTGTTTTTTTAGCAACATCAATAGCATTAACCATCGGGCTTAAGCCATAAGATAATTTTTCAACCCTTGCTGTTACTTTGTCAAATTTTACGGACTCCTTTTTACCGCTTCTTTTTTCTACATACATACAAAAAGATTTATGATTTGTGATTCTTGATTTTTGATTTGTGGATTTCGGAGTTTACTTGGGTAATATCAATCCTTTGTCCTCCTTCTTCCGTTTCATTGTTTTAACTGTTGCAACAAAAATGCTAACCAACTCATTTGCTTCCTTTATAAAAGGACTTATAACTTCTGCTTTTAGCAAACCCAACTCTTCAATTACCTCCAGCCAATACATGCTTTCATCAGCCTCTTCTGTAACAATCTCTATCTTATAAATAAAATCAGCATCAGATTTTGCCCGGCACGCTGCTCTGTAGTTAGCTCCCCCCAGAACCTGCAGATTTTATCAATTGTTTTGCTAACTCAAAACCAGCCGCATTTTTTGGTAAATCGAAACAGGATCTGATTACCGCGACATGAAATTTTTTGGTTCGCTTTTTTAGTTCCTCCGTTGTCACAAAATTGCTATTGTAAGTAGTAGAAACTTTGCCAAACACCTTTTCTTTCCTTTGAATTTGTTGCCCGACATCACAAATCCTACATCAGCAATCAGCAATCATTAGAAATCTTCTTCTAATGAAAATGCCTGAGTTTCCTTGTTGCCCATCACGCCGGCTTTTTGATAGTCCCCTACTCTTTTCTCAAAGAAATTTGTTTTCCCCTGCAGGGAGATCATCTCCATAAAATCAAATGGGTTGGTGGTATTGTAAATGGTTGCATAGCCTAATTCTGAAAGCCACCTGTCTGCTACAAATTCAATGTACTGCTGCATCATCACCGCATTCATACCTATTAATCCAACGGGCAAAGCATCAGTGATAAATTCCTTTTCTATCACCACGGCATCAGTAATTATTTTATGTACCTGCTCCTGCGATAATTGATTCTTAAGCATTTTGTACATCAGGCAGGCAAACTCACAATGCAATCCCTCATCCCGGCTTATCAGTTCATTGCTAAAGGTTAGCCCCGGCATAAGCCCTCTTTTTTTCAACCAGAAAATAGAGCAAAAACTTCCGCTAAAAAATATCCCTTCTACAGCAGCAAAGGCTACCAATCTTTCAGCAAAAGATCCATTGTTTATCCAGCGTAAAGCCCATTCTGCTTTTTTCTTTACAGCAGGCACCGTATCAATCGCATGAAACAATTTGTGCTTTTCTTCGGAATTTTTAATGTAGGTATCAATCAATAAAGCATAGGTTTCGCTGTGAATATTTTCCATCATTATCTGGAAGCCATAAAAACACCTTGCCTCCGGCAGCTGCACTTCGCTCATAAAATTCACCGCAAGGTTTTCATTTACAATTCCATCACTGGCTGCAAAAAAAGCTAGTACATGACTAATGAAATGGCGCTCGCCATCATTCAGATTTTCCCAGTCTTTATTATCACTGGTAAGGTCAATTTCTTCGGCTGTCCAAAAGCTTGCTTCATGCCTCTTGTATTGCTCCCAAATTTTTGGATAGTTAATTGGCAGTATTACAAAGCGATCTTTATTTTCTTTTAAAAGTATTTCGTCAGTTTGTTCCATATCTATAAATTTTTTAAAATAAACCAGTTCCCGTTTTCATATTCAGCTCATGTGTTTTTAGTTCAACAGCCGTACCATTTCCTAAAGTGCCTTTGTAACTTTAACATTTGCAAAGTCATTTCAGGAGCAATCTTTTAGTGCTGGCCTTTCCTTCAATTTAAGGCAAACAATTAACACTCACTGCTTTAAAAGAAGTGTCAATAGTTAACCAGATTTAAAAGGAAATTGTATTTGTTACCAGCCGCCTTTTTATCCTCGTTCTGTATGTTTGTTGGGAACGGGATGTAAATTAATAACCTAAATTTAAAATTGGATGAAGTTGTTATTCACCGAATGTTGAAAAGTAAGTGAAAGGTAAGGTGGTGGCTATTTTAAATTTCTCCACAGTTTTTCATTTTTTTATTTCGTGAAACTTTGGGGAAGAAAATTACGATAGAAGATGAATTTTGCCCCTGTTTTATGATATTTAGAGCAGGTGTGCCAAAAATAACTGCTACAATAATTGTGTATAAAATGTTCAGAACCTGAAAAACCCACTTTAAATATTTGTTGCGAAATAATATTTTATACTTCATGTACTACATCAAATTGAGAGAATTCTTACATCATTAACACATAAATACCTATAAAATTATAGCTGCAAAAGTCCCATTTTAAAAAGCTGATTAACGGGTTTATTGTCCCAAAACAACTCAAAATCTTCCAAACCAGCTGCTTCGTAATCATCTTTAACCTGCTGCAGTGTGTATAAAATTTGTTGATGGATACCAATCTTTACCAGCATCTGCTGCAGCCATACTCCTTGTTCTTTATCTACTTTTATGTTAAGTGTTGCTGTACGGGATTCAAAATTCAATGAGCATATTTCCCATTGGTTGCCTTTTTTTGATTTGGTGAAGTATTCAGCCGCAGGCATATTGCCAAGCCACACCACTTTCGATGCTGGCTTTGCAGCAGCCGGCAATTCATTTTCCACAGCGTCCATAATGTAAGCAGGAGCCACCGATGTTTTCGGCGTTTTAAAGTCAAACCATTGCTGCAGGGGTTTATCAAAACAGGCCCCATGCATATAATTGAGCAGCGATTTTTTCAGGCCAAAACTAAAGCTGTCATGGTCTGCACCAGTTGGGTCAATATGTTCAATATCGTTGTTAGCAAATGTGCCGGTAAGGGTTGTTTTCTTTTCAACCTTATACAATTCGGGATTCATCCCGACGGGGCTATGGGCCGTCATGGCAAACTGGTGCCAAAATGCAGACTGCAATATATCAGCGGCAAAAAGTTGCCGTACCATTTCAAGTGAGTCAATTGTTTCCTGTGCCGTTTGAGTAGGAAAGCCGTACATCAAATAAGCATGCACCATGATGCCGGCATCCTTAAAATTTTTATTCACCCTTGCCACCTGCGCCACTGTAATTCCTTTTTGTATCAGCTCCAGTAGCCTGTCAGAAGCCACTTCAAGCCCACCGGATACACCAATGCAGCCGGAAGCTTTTAACAGCAGGCACAAGTCTCGTGTAAAACTTTTTTCAAACCTGATATTCGTCCACCAGCTTACCACCAGCTTGCGCTTAATGATCTCCAAAGCAAACGAACGCATCAGTGCCGGCGGTGCCGCTTCATCCACAAAGTGAAAACCATTCTCACCTGTTTGTTCAATTAACTCCTCCATACGGTTGCAGAGAATGGCTGCCGTTAGTGGTTCGTACCGTTCAATATAATTGAGTGAAATGTCACAAAAAGTACACTTACCCCAATAGCAACCATGCGCCATTGTTAGTTTATTCCAGCGGCCATCACTCCAAAGGCTGTGCATTGGATTCACCATCTCAATCGCCGAAATATATTTATCCAGCAACAGATCGCTGTAGTCTGGTGTGCCCACTTGTCCCTGCCGGTAATCAGTACATGCCGCATTGTCAATGTAAGTAACGGTTTCATCCACCAAAACAAAAGTGCGTTTAAGAGCAGCTTGTTCTTTTTGTCCACGAATATGCTGCACCAGCATTTCAACAGGAGCTTCGCCATCATCAAGCGAAATAAAATCCAGCAATTCAAATACCCGGGCATCTTTTAATGATCGCAGTTCGGTATTTGCAAAGCCACCACCCATGGCAATTTTTATTTGCGGATGATTTTTTTTTAGCCATTGACCACAACGAAGTGCAGCATAAAGGTTACCCGGAAAAGGCACTGATAATGCTACCAGCAATGGCTGCACCTCATCTATCTTTTTTTCAAGAACAGCTACCAGTATATTATCAATAAAAGTGTAACCGAGCTGCAGTGAATTATACAATTCGTCAAAGCTGTTGGCACTTCTGCCCAGCCTTTCTGCATACCGGCTAAACCCAAAATGTGCATCGGTTGTTTCTTTTATAAAATCTGCCAGGTCTTCCAGGTACATGGTGGCAAGATGCTTGGCTTTATCCTGCAAACCCATGCTGCCAAAGGCCCAGGCAAGATCATCCAGTTGACTGAAACGGCTGGCCTCAGGTAAAAAACCACGGCTGCAGATTTGCCTTGCAAGAGAAGGATTGTGCCCCTGTAAAAAATGAACAGCTGCATCAATGGTTTGAATATAATCCTGCCGAAGAGTATAAATGCGGAGTATGTTTTCTGAAAAATTTTCAACGCTGCTGATATTACTGAACAGATTAGTAAGCCCTTTTTTTGAAAAGAGTTCCAGCGTAACTTCAATACCAAGATCAGCCTGGCAGCTGGAAATATTTTTGGTATTCAAAAAGCCTTTCAGGTAAGCCGTTGCAGGGTATGGCGTATTAAGCTGCGTAAAAGGTGGCGTTATCAATAGTACGTCTGCACTCACAGGTAACTTATTTGTTTAGGCTACAAAAATATCTAAACTTAATTACTCCCCGGTCTTAAACTCTCCGTACACAAACCATTAATTGTTTTAAATTTGAATTATGGAAAATATCTTAAACGAGCCAGCGCTGAAATACAACTACCTGTTAGGCGAAGAATATCTCGAAGGAGAAAGGGCTGCTGAAGAAAAGCATGAGTTAATGAATGGTAAGATTATCACCATGACGGGTGCTTCATTAAAGCACAATCGAATTGTCAGAAATTTAATTGGTAATATACATAGCTTCTTAAAAGGAAAAACATGTGAAGTATTTCCCAGTGATTTGAGAGTTAATATACCAAACGTTAACTCATTCACTTACCCTGATGTAACTATTGTTTGTGGTAAACCAGAACTGCTTGATGACCATTTCGATACGCTGCTCAACCCATCTGTAATTATTGAGGTAACAAGCCCTTCAACAGAATCTTATGATCGTGGCAATAAGTTTTTTACCTACCAGCAACTCCCATCTTTAAAGGAATATATTCTGATTGATTCTTCTACAGTTCATGTTCACTTAATCACCAAAAGAGAGGACGGATCATGGCTATTCAAAGTGATAGAAACCATTTCGGATTCGCTTACAATTAACACCATACAACAGGAGATCGCCCTGAAAGACATCTACGACGGCATTCAATTCTAATTTTAATTCATGGAAATAATACAGGCAACTATCATCACCATTGGCGATGAGCTTTTAATAGGACAGGTAATTGACACCAACAGCGCATGGATGGCACAGGAGCTCAACAAGGCCGGCATCAGGGTAAAGCGGCGGGTGGCAGTGGGTGACGTATGGGATGAAATATGGGCAGCACTGGATGAGGAAAGTAAACATGCAGATATAATCCTCATAACGGGCGGGCTTGGCCCAACAGCCGATGACATCACCAAGCCGCTGCTCTGTGAATACTTCGGCGGTAAGCTGGTGTTTGATGAAGGGGCTTTAAAAAATGTAACAAACATTTTTGAAAACATTTTAAAGCGGCCAATGATTGAACGAAATCTTAAACAGGCTGAAGTGCCGGATGTTTGCACTGTACTTCAAAACAAAAGAGGCACAGCACCCGGTATGTGGTTTGAAAAAATTGATGGCGCCGGAAAAAAGAAAGTATTTGTAAGCATGCCGGGCGTGCCCTTTGAAATGAAAGGCATGATGGAAGATGATGTAATACCAATGCTGCAAAAGCAATTTAGCTTTCCACACATAGCTCACCGAACACTGCTCACTTTTGGCATCGGAGAATCGTATATCGCTGAAATGATTAAAGATTTTGAGACAGCTTTACCTGCCCACATAAAACTGGCCTACCTGCCTAATTACGGCATGGTGAGGTTACGACTTTCTGCAACTGGTTTTAACAAGGAGCAAATTGAAAATGAAATAGGTGAGCTTTTTAATACCCTTCAAATACTTGTTAAACCTCATCTTGCCACCAGCAAAGATGAAACGATGCAACAAGTAGTGGCCGGGTTATTATTGGCAAAAAACAAAACTTTATCGACTGCTGAAAGCTGCACAGGTGGTTATATTGCCAGCCTGATAACAGCTGCGGCCGGGGCTTCTGTTTACTACAGCGGCAGTGTGGTCAGCTATTCATATCAAGCCAAAGAACAATTGCTGCAGGTTGATCATAACACGCTGGAAACCCAGGGAGCCGTTTGTGAAGACGTAGTGATACAAATGGCAAAGGGAGCATTGAAGAATATCGGTACCGATTATACAATTGCTGTTTCCGGCATTATGGGGCCGGGTGGCGGCACTGAAGAAAAACCAGTTGGAACCGTTTGGATGGCCGTTGGCAGCAATGATAAAATTGAAACAAAAAAATTCCAGTTCCGGTTTGACCGTCAGCGAAACATTGACCTCACGGCTATGAATGCACTTAACCTGCTCCGCACTTTTATCATTGGTGAAAAAGAATAAACTTCTCGTTCAAAATCAGCAGCCTGGTAACCAGTAAAAACTACCGGTTGCCCATAATAACTGTTTTTAATTTCAACTTATAATATCAGCAGGTCCGTAGTATTACTGAAGTCTTTCGATTTTATCAAAAGCTGATATTTACCACTTGTTGTGCTTTGCGGAACAATCAATATTACTTTTAAATCGCTGCTGCTAACTTCAATTGTGCCGCTGGCAATTGTGCCGCCTGCTGAATTAAAAATAAAATAATTGCAGGTTCCTCTAAGCATACCAGCCAGGGAAACATTTATTTGTTTATCCATAACCGGATTTGGAAATACATTTACTGTTTCCGGCTTTCTAATATTAACAACCACCACTCTGCTGAATTTAACGGCACCGTTTATATCAATACATTTCACCCGGTAGAAGTTTTCACCAGTTAGTGGTGTTTCATCCAGCCATGTATATTTTTGTAAAGATGAGCCGCCATTGATTGCTGCAACGCTATAAAATTCTTTAAATACTACTCCGTCCGCAGATCTTTCTACAACATAATTTTTTGTATTGATTTCATTGGTTGTTTGCCAGCTTACATCAATACCACTGTCATTTTGAACAGCATTGATGCCGGTAAAAGTTACGGGCAGTACCACCGCCGGTTTAAAAATAATTCTAAACCTGCTCACTGATTTAGATGCAGGATCCGTTGTTGTTTTAAATTGTACACGGTTGGTGTCTGACAAATTCAAAGGATATTTAAATCCCAGGTAAGTATCTTCCAGGAAAGCTTCCATGGAAAAAGTTTCCATCATAGCCGGCACAATTTCCAGTTGATAATCCAGTGTGCGAAGCCCGAAGCTGTTTAAAAAAATAGTATCTGCTGTTTGCGGTGAAGGCCTTCTTTCTACAGACAAATTTAATTTATTGCTTGCCACTGCAAATGTTTCGTTATTGTTGAAAATCTTAAGTGCATCTTCCCTGTCAAATGAAGATGAAAAAGATTCGGCCATCTCCACGAAAACGCCATCAACCATTTTAAAATTACTTGTGCCGCTGTACAGGTTAATTCTTACCTGAGGAGAGGATGGACTCATTGGTCTTGACACAAGCTGGTTAGTGGAAGATTTTGCACTTTCAACAAACTGCAACGTTCCGTTGCTGCCGGTAGCATGCACAAAAAAACCCTGCCCGGGTTGAATGGTATTTACTATGCTGCCGCCTGCTCCATAACTGCCACTTCCTGGTGTAATAACATAGTTGCCACTGCTTAATGTAAAAGTTTGATAACCGCCAAGACCAAGTGATCCGCCCAGTTTAGGATCCCAAACATAAAACAGATCATCAACGGCTGAAGATTTTGTGAGCAGCCGGAAATCTACCGGCGATGGAAAGGCATTTGCAATGGTCATATTTTTTCCTGCCGGTACTGTTAAAGAAGTTTGTGTACCCTGCCTTAATACACCGGCAGAGCGTAAAACAGTTGTAGAAACTGTGCTGTTAAAACTGGTGCATCCCCTGTCGCCTCTTATAAAAATCATGTAAGCATCTGTGCTGGCAATTGGGCCATAGGTTCCCGGCAGGGTAATCCAGGTGCCGCTGGAAGCATCATAAGTTTTGATACTGGTACCCGGCGTTACGTAATCAAACCCATTACCAGCGGCAGATGCGTCATTGGTAGTGATCCATGTTCCATACCCGGTTGAGCCGCTGCTACCTGAAGCTGTGCCTTCCTGCCAGGCAGCATTAACTGTTTGGCTGCCTGTTGTTGGTACAGATAATAACTGCCACTTCCTGCCCGAAGAAGCGTAGCGCTCAACAACCACATTGCCCGTAACATAGCCGCCGCTTGCAGAGCCTGCCGCAACGTTGGCTGTTCTGCTGGCAGAGGATAAAAGCGTAAGATTTCCAGCCGATGCAAGGATGCCGGAGGTTGGCTGCAGCGTGCCGGATAGTTTTAGTGAATTGGTAAGTGTAAGCGTTCTGGAAGAGCTGTTGATCGTTAAATTATTAAGCCTGTTTGTTGTGCCATCAGTTGTTTGATCCATAGATACTGATGCTCCGGCTGCTGTGTTTGAAAATACCAGGTTGCTTGTTGTGCCACCGGTTAACCCATCCGTTACGGTATTGGTTACGGTGCCGGCAAGGGTAAAGGTATTAGCAGCAATAGCCAGTTTGCCAGCAGTAAAAGTAAGTACTCCCTTCACAGTTAATGCGCTGCCAAGTGTGGCAATATAAGTTGAATGATTTATTGTAAGATTAGTGAGTGCATTGGTGGTGCCGGGTGTTGTCTGATCGAAAAATAATGTTCTGTTAACCGTACCCTTGAGTGTTAGATTACTGCCCGAAGAACAACTAAAATAACGGCTGGTTGTTGAGCCCGAAATTGCCCCTTCAAGCGTTAGCGTATTATTAGCAATAGCCAGCTTTGTACCGGAACCTGCAAATAAAAGAGTTCCTGCTACTGTAGCGCTGCCGGTTAATGTTTTTGTACTACCCTGAACCGTAAGGTTGCCATATTTTTGAGCACTGTTTAACGGTGCAATATTTTGCGCTGAGGTTCCCCTGTAATCTATAGTGCTTGTACCACCAATTGAATGTGTGGAAAAGTTTGAGGGTAACGTAACATTACCTGCCATCCTGAGGCTGCCTCCGTTAGCTACCGTTAAGGTGCCCCCCGCGGTAAACCGGTTGGCGGTAAAAGTTGTCAGAAAAAAAGTAGCCCCGCTGTTCACTGTTAAGTTGCCATAAATATCGATATTACTGTAAACCAGCGAAGTGGTGCTGCTGTTAACTATGAGGTTATTAAATTGGGTAAGAGTTTGTGGCAATACACAAAGACCTGTAAAAACAATAGTTCCGTTGTTTGTATTGTAAACGCCGCTGATTCCCGGATATCCTTCTGAAATAGTGCCGCAGGTAATTGTTGCGGATGCCCCCATTGTAATTGTTCCCAAAGCCCCATCAATATCTCCTAAAATAATCCCGTTAGCAACGGTAAGCCCACTCGTGCCGCTAAAATCAATATCTCCGTTTTGATTTTCATCTCCCAACCCCAGCTGAAGATTATTACAAATTGCCCCTGTAGCAGTAACTGTTACAATAAAATTACTGTTTACAACCACATCATCTGCAACAGTTGGCACAGTACCAGAATCCCATATAGCCGGATCGTTCCATGAACCCGAACTCAATGCTGTTATCTGTGCTGTTGCAGACTGCAGAAAACCCATCATCAACAGGCTAAAAAAAAGTAGGGTAAATTTAGAAAATGAGGTGTTGTTCGGCTGGGATTGTCGGGAACAACAACTTACAGGGAGATGTGTATTCATTTGTTTCTGGGATTAGGGCAGGATTAGAAACTGGTTTGGCAGAGAGATCAGGTAACCAAAACAGTCTTTTCCAATCGGAATAACGCAGCAGATATTCTTTTATTGCGATATATAATAAAGGGTGCAAAACTCAATGCTAATCTTAATAACTTCTAAGATTTTGGAGGAATATTCACAGAAAAACTTTCCCTTTAATTTTGTGTTGTTCCTGCCACGAAGTTTCCTTTAATTTCCGGTATTTGGCCTGATACAAATATTAACTTCATAAATTACAGGTAAAATTTTCAGCTTGCTACAATCATCCACCATTCAGTTGCTCCGGTTGCATTTCTCCATTTTCCTGATGCCCGTGTATTGGTACGCACTTAGCCAGGTATCGCAAATTGACACCGCCGATGCGTTGCTGATCTTTGTAATACTGCACCTGCTTGTGTACCCGTCCAGCAATGGTTACAACTCATTTATGGACAGGGATACCGAAAGTATTGGCGGCATCAAAAACCCAAAACAACCAACCATGCAGCTTTTTTATGTAACAATTTTGTTAGATGTAATAGCACTGTTGCTTAGTTTTTTTATAAGTGTATATTTTACAGTTGGTTTAGCAGGCTATATCCTGGCATCCCGTGCTTATAGTTACCGTGGCATCCGTTTAAAAAAATACCCCATACTGGGATACCTGACGGTGACCATTTTCCAGGGTACGGTAACCTTTTTTTTGGTGCTGCACGGCTGCAGTGCCCATAAAACACTGGCTGTACCATTCTCTGGCATGTTGTCTGCATCATTGCTCATCGGCGGCTTTTATCCGCTCACACAAATTTATCAGCACAAGCAGGATAAGGAAGATGGAGTAACTACACTGAGTATGTTACTTGGTTACACCGGCACATTTGTTTTTACTGCGGTGGTTTATGCAGGAGCCATGGCTGCACTTGCTTTTCAGTTAATGGACGCAGGCGAAC
This sequence comes from Ferruginibacter sp., assembly GCA_965247025.1. Lineage (GTDB taxonomy): Bacteria > Bacteroidota > Bacteroidia > Chitinophagales > Chitinophagaceae > Ferruginibacter. Next base: position 2,040,905 of record OZ252000.1, read on the forward strand.
AAAAAGGGTTCTTTATTTCACAAGTCTTTTTTTTGCCTGTACTCGTATATTTTTTATGGTGGTTTAAAAAAGTGCACAATGAACATAGTAATGCAAATTTCGTTAACACAATGCGGATGAATATTCTTGCATCAGTGTGCACCAATGCTGCATTCATTACATTATTTATAATAGAAAAACTTTGAGTAAAATAGTTTCGATAGCCACAGGCACTCCACAATACAAGCATGAACAGCAAGATATTTTTTCGTTTGCAGATGCAGTTTACAGTCAAAATGAAGCCGATACCAGGAAACTAAAATTTCTTTACGGACATAGCGGAATCTCAACCCGCTACAGTTCTATTCCAGACTACGGGCTGCCAGTTGAGGAACGCCAGTTTTATGCAAAAAACGAAGTACTGGAGCCATTTCCAAATATCGAAGCAAGGATGGAATGGTATGCAGCAAACGCAGCTCCTCTTTCAATTGAAACCATAGGCAAATGCATTGATGGCAAGGTTGCAATTGCAGACATTACTCACCTTATTACGGTCAGTTGTACAGGTATGAGTGCCCCCGGACTTGATTTAGAAATAGTGGAGCAAATGGGCATGTCCCCCAACATTTTCCGCACTTCGGTTAATTTTATGGGCTGTTATGCTGCTGTTCATGCGCTTAAACTAGCGGCGGCACTGTGCGATGCAACTCCTGATGCAAACGTTTTGGTTGTTTGCACCGAGTTTTGCACCCTTCACTTTCAAAAGGAGAATTCGATAGACAACCTGACTGCCACCCTGCTGTTTGCAGATGGTTGTGCGGCAATGCTGATACAGCCTGATACAACGGAGGAAAAAGGCCTGACTATTGGTAGCTTTTTTTCCGAAATTGCATTTAAGGGAAAAAATGATATGAGCTGGACGCTTTCGTCAAAAGGATTTTTAATGACGCTCTCCGGTTATGTTGCCGATTTGGTGAAAGAGGATTTTGATACACTGGTTGGCAAAGCCTTAAAAAATGCAGGTCTGTTAAAAGGGGGCATCACCCATTGGTGTATTCACCCGGGTGGAAAAAAAATACTGGAAGCGATTGGAATTTCGGCAAAACTGCCAAAAGAAGCGTTAAAATATTCTTACGAAATTCTTGATAATTATGGCAACATGAGTTCGCCAACTATTTTGTTTGTGCTGCAAAAAATAATGGATGAATTAACTTCTACTCCACCGGAAAAAAATGCCATTATATTTGGAGCAGCTTTTGGTCCGGGCCTTACGATGGAAACATTTATTGCCAGGTATGATTGATCTTGTAAAACGATCCGGCAGAGCTGAATTACTTGACCAGGACAATATTCCGTTTGCAGATATTCAGCAAAATATGAAAGAGCTGAACACTGTAAACACATTGCTTGGCGGCCACGTTATTACCATTGAAGGCGTTAAGCAAATTATTGGCCATAAACACAATGGAGGCACTTTAACCATTTGTGAAATTGGCTGCGGTGGTGGTGATAATTTAGCAGCCATTAATGAATGGTGCCGCAAAAAAAACATCCGGGCATCTTTTATTGGCATCGATATTAAACCGGAATGTATTGCATTTGCAAAGAGCCGGAGCAGCCAAATGAATGTTGAATGGATTGTTAGTGATTATGCTGCTGTTGATTTTGGCGAAGAAAAACCAGGCATCATTTTTTCGTCGTTATTTTGTCATCATTTTAAAGATGCCGGCCTGGTTAAAATGCTGCAGTGGATGCAAAAGAACAGCAGCAGTGGATTTTTTATAAATGATCTGCAACGCCATACGCTGGCTTATTACTCAATTAAAATACTTACAACGATTTTTTCCCGTTCGTACCTTGTAAAAAACGATGCACCACTTTCTGTAGCAAGAGGTTTTATAAAAAGCGAATGGATTGATTTGCTGCAACAGGCAGGAATTCAAGGCTACACCTTGCAGTGGAAATGGGCATTCAGGTATTTGATAACCTACAGCCATGACAGAGGGAAATAATTTTGACGTTACAATTATTGGCGGCGGCCTTGGAGGTCTGTCCCTGGCCATACAACTTGGCAAGCAAGGTTACAGCGTAGCCATGTTTGAGAAAGAGCAATACCCGTTTCATAAAGTTTGCGGCGAATACATCAGCATGGAAAGCTGGAATTTTATAGAGTCTCTCGGGCTGCCATTGAGCCAAATGAATTTGCCTTTCATTAAAAAATTGATAGTTACTGCACCTAATGGCCTTTCGCTTAAATCCAATCTTAAGCAGGGTGGCTTTGGCATAAGCCGGTTTAAACTGGATGCTGCATTAATGAAGATAGCTGTGGAAAGCAATGTAAATGTATTTGAACATTGTAAGGTTGAAGATGTAATTTTTGATGGCGGCCAGTTTGAATTGCATACAACCGCCGGCAATTTTACCAGTAAAGTTTGTTGCGGCAGTTTTGGTAAACGCAGCAACCTGGATATTAAATGGAAGCGGCATTTTATCTCTCACAAAAACAATAAACTCAGCAACTATGTTGGGGTTAAATACCATATTAAAACAGACTTTGCTTTAGACACAATTGCATTGCACAATTTTAAAAATGGTTATTGCGGCATCTCTAAAATTGAAGAAGATATTTACTGCCTTTGTTATCTTACCAATGCAGCTAACCTTAAAGAAAACAACAATTCAATTGCAGAATTGGAGAAAAATATTTTAAAAAGAAATAGACACCTCAGGCATATCCTGGAAAACTGTGAACATTTATATGCGGCACCCTTAACCATTTCCCAAATTTCATTTGGTAAAAAAACACAGGTAGAAAATCATGTTTTGCTCATTGGCGATGCCGCAGGCATGATAACGCCACTTTGCGGCAATGGCATGAGCATGGCAATGCACGGCAGTAAAATTGCGGCAGCTGTGGTGGTAGATTTTTTATCAAATAAAACTGACCGCCAAACCATGGAAATAAATTACCAGGAGCAATGGCATAAAACTTTTGCTAAAAGACTTTATGCCGGGCGCCTTATTCAAACTTTGTTTGGAAGAATAACAGCTACTAATTTGTTTGTTGCAATAATGAAAGTATTGCCGGGTGCAACAAATTGGCTGGTAAAACAAACACACGGCGAGCCCTTTTAGAATTACCTAAATCTTATCTTGGATAAGCTGCTTTCAAATGTTCTAAGGTAGTCAGCACAAAGTGATCATAATTTTTTGCAGGCCCGGAACTGGCATCATACAACTCCAGTTCCTTTACAATAAACGGCAGGTAAACAGAACCTGATGCAACACTTGATTTGATGTCGGCTTCCTCATTGCCACCCTTTCCCAACTTACGTGCTATCAGTATTTCACCCGCTTTTACAAAATGCTCATACAAACACATCATCCAGTTGGTGTAAGATTTTTTACTCATCACCTCTTTTATGGGCAGGTATAAATATTCGGTTGATTTGATAAGCGCCACCGGCAATTTATCAACGGCGGGATTTACAAAAGAATGCCCGAACTCATGAACAGACAAACCTGCAATCCTTTCAGGAAAATCAAAGCCTGGGTCAGGTTTCTGCTGATTTAAAATTTGGAAACTAAATGGCCCAAAGGCATTGTAAATTGTTTGAGTTGTATTACTCATCTTACCAAAACCCATACTGGTTGGGATATTAAATACCGGCACTAAATTGTAAGCTTTAAAACTTTTTTGGTAAAAACTTTCCATTGTTTGGATGAAGTTTTTATCAGGCAGATTTTTTTCAACCTGCGCCTTTATCAAAGCATAATTATTTTTATTTTCCTGCAAATAATTGCCAAAATCTATCAATGTATAAAAGCTGTTGAGTTTTGCTAAAAACTCAACAGCCTGCTTTTTTCCATCTTCAAAATCCCCCGCAGGGGAAAACATTAATATTGATTCTTTATCTGTTGTAGCGTTGATTTTTGCAAGAGGCACCTCATCTACCTGCTCAAGGAAACCAATAAAAAAATCGTTGTACAATTTCCTGCTTACAAGGCTTCTGTAAGTCTGCATCATATCGCAGCTATCGAACTGTTTGTACTTTAAATAATTTCTGTAACCCACGGCATACCAATCCCGCCAGGTAGTTTTTTTTCCATCAATAATTGTCGAATCGGTACTGGCAGCAAGGTCCGGCCCCATATCCAGTTGAAGCATCAAACCAAACAACTCAAGGTTTTTATTTACCTGCACTTGTATTGCTTTTGCAGGCTTGCTGTTGTAGCGTAAATCAAAATTTCCGGCAGCATTTTTTCCTTTTACAATAACCTGGTATTCACCCTCTTCTATAACAGGTATATGTACCGAATCTGCTTCATGCATTGCTGTATATCTCCTGGTCCAAAGTTTTATATTATTTTTTTCAAGCGAAATATCAAGCTGCCCTTCAGCCATTTCAACAATACCAGATACGGATAAAATATCGCCGGGAGAAGCATTTAATTTGGTTACATATTTTCCCTTAAACTTTTTAAATGAAACCTTATTTTCTCCGGGTGCATCTTTATTTTGCCAGCTGTAAGCATGAAAACCGCAGGCAGAAAAAAAGAGCATCAATAAGGAAAACAGGCAGGCCTTCAACAACTTCATAAACCAGTATTTTATTGTCAGCTACAATAGTAGCAAATAACAAATTGAGGCACTTGTATAAAATTGCTTTTCTTAAAAGCTGGCTATTTAACCCGGATTTTGCAGTTGAGATCGTAATGAGGGTTTCAAATGCAATACAGATAAGTGTTTCGGGTTATTTTTTTGCTGAAGTAATAGTGAACTATTTCAAAGCTAAAAAATATTCTGAAAGGCTTAACTGTGCAGTAGTTGTGAGCCGCAATAGATTTTCAACTGCAAAATCTGGGTTTAATTGATGAGGATGTGTAAGGATTAAATATACCTGCTTGGCGAAATACCAAAATATTTTTTAAAACTATTGGTGAAATGACTTGGATCGCAAAAGCCATTCAGGTAGGCGATATCAGTTAGCGGCGCATCTGTCAGCAGCATTTTTTTGGCCTTCCCCAACCGGTACAGCATGATGTATGCCTGCGGTGTAACACCTTTTGCCTTTTTAAATTCCCGGATAAAATGAAACTTGCTCATGCAGAATTTTCTCGCCAGCCAGTTTGTATCAATGGGCTTATTTGGATGTGTTTCTATAATTTCATCAATAAGGCAAAAGGTTGAAGACCAGCGCATTTTATCAAGCGGATCTGCAGCCCGGTTAGCCAACTCACGGAAGCAGTCTTCCCATAAATGGTTACTGCCGGCCGGTGTTTCGAATAATTTTACAAACTGCTGAAAAAGCGGCTTATCATAAATTACCCGTTCAAGCATTTCAATTTTATTGCCGTTATTGAAATACCTGAGCACATCCGGATTTACATAAATTGTTTTGTAGCTATAGCCGCTTTCACCCAGCGAAAAATTGCGGTGAACTTCGTTAGCTTGTGTAATGCTGATGCTGCCTGCAGGCGCTATAAATTCCTGTTCGGTATTTTTTAATATTTCTGTGCCGTTGGTAATAAGTGAAACGCAAAAATAATCGTGGAAATGAAAGGGAAAGTAGTCGTTCTCATCTTCCGATGAAAACAGTTCTGTGTTGTCGAATTGAGTTATCCTTTTAAAATCGAAAGACGGCATATTAACTAACAACGTTGAATGTGAGTGGAAGTTACAATTAATTGTAATTCAATAATGATTGTGGAACGGCTCATCACAGATAAATCCTTCTTCAATATTCCCACGCAAGTAATTACTTTTGTTGAAAATTTTTCACCAATATGCAGGTACCAACAATGGCAGAAATGACGGAGGCAGGAGAAACACCTGATGTGCTGTTTTGGGTTGGCTGTGCCGGTAGTTTTGATCAGCGGGCGCAAAAGATAACAAAGGCATTTGTAACCATCTTAAATAAGGTTGGAGTTAAATATGCTATTCTTGGTAAAGAGGAAATGTGTACAGGCGACCCTGCCAGGCGTGCTGGTAATGAGTTTATGTTCCAGATGATGGCTTACCAGAACATCAGTATTTTAAATGGTTATGGTGTAAAAAAAATTGTTACGGCATGCCCTCATTGTTTTAATACATTGAAAAATGAATACCCCGAACTGGGTGGCAGTTTCGAAGTAATTCATCATGCTACTTTTTTGCAGCAGCTGATAGATGGCGGCAAAATAAAAATGATTGAAGGCGGGGTTTTTAAAGGCAAAAAAATCACGTACCACGACAGCTGTTATCTTGGCAGGGCCAATAATATTTATGAAGCACCCCGTAAAGTGCTGGAGGCGCTGGATGTGGAACTGGTTGAAATGAAACGCTGCAAAAGCAACGGACTTTGCTGCGGCGCCGGTGGTGCACAAATGTTTAAAGAGGAAGAAAAAGGAGACACAAGAATAAACTTTGAACGAAGCAGGGAGGCGATTGAAACAGGAGCCAATGTAATTGCTGCGGCTTGTCCTTTTTGCAACACCATGCTAACAGATGGTGTAAAAAATAGTGATAAAGAAAATGAGGTGAAAGTGATGGATATTGCAGAGTTGATTGCAGTATCAATGGTTTAGTTGGCCGTGACGCATCAACCGAAAAAATTTCAGATTAATTGTTTAGTTTTCAAAAGACCTTTGTTTTTGCATGCTGCTTTTAGAGTTAAAGGCTTCGCCTCCACAGCCGGCGGGGCTGCGTAACTGGTTTGCCTTTCAACTTACAAAGCCTAAAAATATTATTATGGATCTACAATTTCAACAACAAATACCAGCAAATTTTCATTCCGGATCGAGGGTTTGGGCGTACCAGGCCAACAGGGCATTTAACGAAGCAGAAGCTACAGCAATAAACTCTGCCGTACAGAAATTTGCAGCAGGCTGGCTAAGCCACGGCGATGCAGTAAAAGCTTTTGGCCATTTATTTTTTAACCAGTTTATTGTGTTGATGGCTGATGAATCTTCCACCCAGGTAAGCGGTTGCAGTACCGATGGTTCTGTAAGATTGATAAAGGAAATTGAACAGCAATTTAATGTTGAAATGTTTAACCGGCAACAACTGGCGTTTGCAAAAGATGAAGCAATTACCATATTGCCGCTGGCGCAATTAAATACTGCTGTGCAAAATGGCGTGGTGAATGGTGACACACTTTATTTTAACAACACCATTTTAACCAAAGCCCAACTGCTCACTGAATGGATAATTCCGGCCAGAGAAAGCTGGCTGGCTAAAAGGGTAAACTTTGCAGTGATGGCTTAGCCCGGCAATGCCTGCGCCAGGTGAAAGGGTTCCAGGAAATTGCTCACTCTTTTAAAATTATCTTTATTCAGCGCAAAGAAATGATTCCGGCCTTCCTTGCGGCATTCGATCAGTTTACTATCGCTCAGTAATTTAATATGGTGACTGCAGGTAGGCTGAGACAGACCGGTGAGACTTTGTACATCTCCGCAACACACTTCTCCCCTCTTGTAAATTTCCTGTAGAATCGAGAGCCTGCAAGGGTCTGCAATGGCGCTCATGGCTTTTTCAATAAATTTTTTTTCGTTGCTCATACCTGCTGCTCTGTCTTAAAAATCGGCCAAAGAAATTGTATTTTAGCCAAACCAGCAAGAGTATTATTTTAGCTCCATTTAAAAACGCAGCATAAAAAAAACCTGCTTTAATATGAAAGAATCTGAGGCTGGGGCAACCAGCTTATTTACAGTGCTTTTGCCCTCTCCTGTGGGTGATTTAAAAATTACGGCCAGCGATGAGTGGATTCATGCAATTTTATTCACACCTGCAAATCAGCCAGCGGCTGCTAATAAAAATATTGAAGCAAATACCCAACTTCACCCTCTACTTGCAAAATGCTGCAACCAGTTGAATGAATATTTTAATGGCGAACGAAAAACTTTCGACCTGCCACTAGAACAAACCGGCACGCCCTTTCAGCAACGGGTTTGGGCCTCTTTACTTACCATTCCATACGGTGCTACTATCAGTTATCTTACCTTATCAAAACGAATCGGCAATACAAAAGCCATCAGGGCGGCGGGTACTGCCAATGGCAAAAACAGTCTTTCAATTGTGGTTCCCTGCCACAGGGTTATTGGCAGCAATGGTACGCTGGTAGGCTATGCTGGTGAATTATGGAGAAAGAAATGGCTGTTGGATCATGAGGGTAAATTTGGAGGGAAGCAGGGGGTGTTGTTTTAAGGTTGGCTGATGTTTTCTAAGCCAGTCCATACTGAATGCCGGGGTAACAAATTAAATTTGCGCTTTGCTACATTGCGTTTAGCCTATTTCCTGCCTACCGCTCCGTTAATCCACAAATGTTTCCCTTATAATTGATTTGACATTAATTACTTCTTTATCTGTGAGGGTGCCAATTGACTTTATAATTCGCTGTCTGTCAATTGTTCTGATTTGATCAAGTACGATCCAGCCTTTTACTTTGCTGTTTTTTAAAACAACTCTCGTTGGGTAAGATTTAGAACTACTTGTTATCGGAGCAATAACAATCGTTTGGAGATATTTATTCATTTCATCAGTGAAATAACAACACAGGGTCGTATTTTTTTCATTTCACTTCCAATGGTTGGATCCAGATTTACAAGCATAATCTGGTATTGTGTTATTTCCATTCGTCCAAATTTTCATCTTCAAACATATCAGAAATCAGTGGCTTATCGTCACCATTTTCATGCATTTTCTTAAAAGATTTATCCCACCCTTTACGTGGGGATATCTTTGGTTTTAAAATGATGTAATTTTTTTCAAGAACAAGTTCCACGGTATCCGTTATATTGTACTTTTCTAACAGGGTCTTGGTTAATCGAATGCCTTTTGAATTACCGATTGAGATTACAGATATATCCATAATGAAATACGTTTGTGACTACAAAGTAATTACATTTTTTTAAAAGTGAATAAAAAAATTCAATAATTACAAGGCAAAAAAGTAGTAGCAGCTGAGCTGAAGTTTTGGGCTTGGCTGGAACCCATTGCTCCTCTATATGAATTTGATAGTGATACAAATGCACATTGCCGCAATGTCTAGCCAGACTGGTAGAAACCTTTATTCCCCTCCCTGGTCTGCCTGGCATTAAAAGTTTCCAGCAGGGTCTCCGTAACGAGTCTTGCAGCAAAGCCGTGGGACTCGGCGCTATCCAGAAAAGCTGTTCAAATCTAGGGCATTTCGTATGGTATTTTAAATTTTAACGGCATATAATCAAGGTGACTATTTTTATTTCTCTGGTACGTAATGTGTTTAATTTAAGTTCCCTTCTGAGTAGCGGCGGGTTCTGCAGCCAGCACACCAATCTCCTTTGTAGAAACCCGCCTGGGAAATCTTTAATTTGCAGAGTGGCGGTAATAGATGGGAGACTCAGAGCGGAAGAAATGCAAAAAAACTGATGTTAGTGGCAGATTTGCGAAAGAGCTAAAATTGGCCATTACAAACGTAGTGTTAGTTATAAAAATTGCTTTATTATTTTCATCGCTTCTTTATGTGCGATTATTTCATTGGGAAAGGTCTTTTGATAGAAATAAAAAAAGGCTACATGCCTTTTAGGCAGTTCTAAAAATATGAAATCATTCATTTGGTGAAAGAAGTTAAACTCTTTATTTGAGGTTTTAAAAGTAATAAGAGAATTGATGTTCTGATTCTTATTTTTGGTTGTAATTCTTTTCTGAGAACGTCTCATTTCAGCTATAACTTTACTTGGAGAATATTCCATACTGGCTCTCAGAACAGAAATTGGATAATCCGATAAAAAGGGAATGTGTCCTGCTTGCTTCGAGGCTTTAAACACCCTCACAACATCAAGAATTTGAAATTTATAGTCAATTATTTCTAACCAACGAATAATGTTTTCACTTTCCTCGATGGAGAATGGCGTTTTTTTTACGTCAATGCCGTCAAGTAATTGTGAAACAAAAGTTTCCAAAGAATTTAAAATGTCGGAGTTGCAATTGACGCATGCTGGTATTGTCGTTCTATTATAAGTTTGTCCGAGACCATTCACATCAGTAACGAAAAATTTGTCTGGGTCTTTTTCAAATACCCATCTCGGAAGTACATGTTCTTTTGTAACATTTGTCGGGGAGCTACAGAACATGCATATTTTAGGGCGTACATTCGGTTTTTTATTTCGCTGAATATGATTCTCAATAATATTGTCAATTATCGTTTTAGAGTTCCGTCTTAAAGAAGTTCTTAAGGATTGTAATTTTAATTGAATGGCCATTTTAAAGTGCTCATTGATTTTGCCGTTAACTCGATAAATGCCGCAATAATCAGTGGGTTAAAAATATTATTTCTTTATCATCAATAGCTTGTAAATGTCAATTTTAAAAATGTAGGTTGCGGTTAAGTCAATAAAGGCTTAAATCGAAGTTTCGATATTGTTGCACCTCGTTTAAGTCACATTTGTTGATTGTAATACATTTTAGTCAGGCTGATAATTATCCCAATATTCTTTGGGAGTTACAATCTTTGTTTGCTTATAAGCGGGAAAGGTAAAATCTGTGGTGTTGCCCGTAATGACAAAGTCCGCTAAACATTCATCGGCAAGTTCTAAAATCATATTATCGTCATCATCTGAAATTAGATCAAGCTTTATGTTTGGAATATGCCTGGCTGCTTTTCCTTCTATCTCAACAAGTAAAGCTTCGGCACGAATAAAGAAGTCTGGAAATTTAGAGAATTTTGGTCTTGTTAAAACTTCGTAATACTCAGCCATTAATTCATCCGAAATACAAAGTTGAAATTTCTGTTCAATGAAAAGGTCATTAATAATGAAGTTCGGATAACCACGTTGAATGAGAGATGAAACAATTACATTCGTGTCAATTACGATCCTTTGCATTTTTTCTAACAGCTTTTACCTCATTTGTAATTTCGTCCATTGTCATTTTTGAAATGCCATATTTGTCTGCAAGTTCTAAGCATTTACTTAGGTTTTGGCGTGTCAATTCTTTGCTAACAATATTAATGAAATCAGTAAAAGTCAACTTGTCTTCCTTCAATCCAAACTTGTTATATTCAATATCAGATATAGAAATATTTAGTGTCCTCATAATTTTAATGTTTAACCAAATCTACGAAAAATGTTCAGATGTCCAAGGTTTTGCGGTCAGTCACTGCAATACCGCCAACCCGTTAAATGCACCCATAATCATCGGGCTAAAAATATTTTTTTGTCGATAATCAATCAGTTACAACGGTACATTCTGAACTAGAGGTTGCGGCAATTTCCAATCTACAGCCGGATCACAAATCAACCGGCATCTATAAAATCACACTCCATTCAATTGCATCAATCCGCAAATTTTAAGCACCCTTTACGCCTATCACTTACTCTCCTTCAACACCATATCAATCGTTATCGCACAAGCCACAATTGCCATTTTACACTTGTCTTCTGCATATTCCGGCACAATATCCACCACATATTTATCAGCGGTGGTAAAGGCTTCCTTCATAATGCCGTTCCACTTTTTGGTGATGGTACCGATGAGGTTTTCGTTATTGTCTTTGATGGAAAAATTCCAGCCTTTCCAGTCGCCGGTAATGGTGGCGATTTGCGATTCAGTATCATCAAAGATGTTAAAGGTTGGCTTCAAAAAAGCAAATTTCTGTTTGATGCTTCCAAACTGGTTGCCGCTGCCATCAAAAAGGGTAATCTTGCTCATCCAGAAAGTCCAGCCTCTTTGCAGCGTAACGAGTGTATCGCCCTGCAGGTCAGTAATATCAAGCTTAAAAGGAAGCATCGGCTTTTTCAACAGGAGTCTTAATGCTTTTTGACCACCTGTAAGTTTTTGTTGTATCAGTCCAATTTCGCCCTGCGTATCATATACTTTGTAGGCGTTTGCAAACTTGAAGAACCCAATCTTTTCATCAATAAAAAAAGTGTTGGTCTCAAAAAAATCCGGGAAGATCATCGACATGCTGGTAAAGGTTTGAAGTTTACAGTTTGAGGTTTACAGTTCACAGTTTACGGTTTGCAGTTTGGAGTTTGATGTAACAAGCTCTTTTAAGATCATGCAATTTCTATATGAGCTGAAAGGGTAAATTTTCCGCCAGGTTCCAGGCTGATCATATCAATACCGGGGTAAGCATTGGCAGGTTCGATGCAGATAAATGTTTTGTAACCTTGCGGATCTATGTCTGGCATTTTCAACGTTGTTTCCGGGCCGGGATTCCAAACCACGGTGACTTTGCTACCCGTTTTGGAAGCTTTTATTTTGCGGTTAAAGCCAGGGTCGCTGATGATGGCTTCGGCGGTATGATCCACATAGCGGCGGTTATTTTCCTTACCCGGGTAGAGCGCTGCGGTTTCCTGTTCAAACAATTCAGTGCCAAATGCTTCATAAAACACAGCCTTATCAAACCCCGATAAACTAATGGCAGCAATATCACTGATGTTGAAATAAGTGTGCAATGCATCTGAATATTGAAATAACTCGTTACCGGTATTTGTAACGGTGAAATCAATTTGCAGACTGGTACCAAAGGTAAAACCGATGATTGCTTCAAAGTTATGCGGCCATAACTCCAGCGTTTCAGCAGATTGCTGCAAACCAAGCTGCAGTTTAGTGCTGCCATCTTTTAATTCATCAACAGATTTAACCACCCAGGTGCTGGTACGGGCAAACCCGTGCTGCGGCTTGGTTTTATCTGCAGGGTGCGGACCAAACCATGGGAAACAAACGGGGATACCGCTCCTGATCGCTTTGCCTTCCTCAAACATTGAGCGGCTGCTAACCCACAACACATCTGCCTGGCCTGTTGGCACATAACTCATTACCTGTGCGCCATACAAAGAAATTGCTGCCTTGCAAAACTGGTTGGTAACGGCCACAAAGGGCAGGTTGCCGCTGCCATTGTAAAATTGAATTACACCAGGAATTTCGAATGCCTGGTTTAGTAATGTTGTATCCATACAAATATATTTTTATGATGAGAATAACTGGCAATCAAAAGGCCTTTTACCCAGGCAATGCTATTGTTGAAAATGAAAATACACAGAATTCTTAATTAACCAATAGCTAACAAATTTTACCCGGCAAATTGCTAATTTACAGCCTCATAAAAAAACATCTAACATGAAAAAATTATTGATTGCTGCATGCATGTTCTTAGGAATGGGTTCTATGGTTTCTGCACAAACGGTTAAAAAGGCCCCTGCTACAAAAGTGGCTCCGGCAACTGCACCAACTAAATCAGTTGCGGCGGCTCCAGTTAAAGCAGACGGCACACCAGACAAAAGATTTAAAGCAAATAAAAAAACGCCTGCTACAGCTGCAACTCCGGCCGGGCCTGTTAAAAAAGACGGCACGCCAGACAAAAGATTTAAGGCAAATAAAAAGAATTAATACAGACTGAAATTCAAAGTAATGCTTAATAACCTGGAAGGTTTCCCAAATCATTAGGAAATTTTCCGGGTTATTGTATTTTACAGGCTGTAAAAAGAACGGTTTATAAATTCTGCTTTTTCATTTCTTTAACTGCGTAATCGCAAGCCCTGGCTGTCAGCGCCATATAAGTTAGTGAAGGATTTACACAGGAGCCGGACGTCATACAGGAGCCATCCGTTATAAAAACATTTTTTACAGCATGCATTTGATTGAAGCTGTTGAGTACAGATGTCTTCGGATCTTTACCCATTCTTGCAACACCCATTTCATGATTGGCATTGCCCGGAAAAGACATTTTGTTATTAACGGTTACTCCTTTTAAACCGGCTGCTTCAAGCATTTCTTTTGCGGCAACTCCCATATCAAGATTCATCTTTTTTTCGTTCTCTTTAAATTCACAATCTACTACCAGCAGCGGCCTGCCCCACTGGTCTTTTTTTGCTAGATTAAGGGTGATGCGGTTCTCCTGGTAAGGCAGGCATTCACCAAAACCATAAATACCTAAATGCCATTCTCCCGGCACGGTTAAAGACTCTTTGAACGCAGCGCCAATGCCTTCGCTGCTCCCGCCACGGCTTCTGCCTGCACCGCCGCCAAAATGATAACCTCTTAAAAAATCAGCATCCTTTTTCTGTACATTTCTAAAGCGGGGAACATAAATACTGGTGGGTCTGCGGCCGTAATAATAACTATCCTGAAAACCCTCCACAGGTGCCGAAGCTGATAAACCTTTGTGATGATCCATCAGGTTGCGGCCCAGCTGGTCACTGTCATTTCCAAAACCATTGGGAAAGCGGCTGGAAGTTGAATGTAGTAAGATACCTGCCGTGGCAACGGTGGATGCATTGATGAAAATCAGCCTTGCATAAAACTCCTCCGTTTGTTTGGAAACTGTGTCGATGATCTCCACGCCGGTGGCTTTTTGTGTACCTTCATCAAACAACACTTTATTCACCAGCGAAAGCGGACGCACTGTTAAATTACCGGTTGCATAAGCGGCCGGCATGGTACTGGCATTGGTACTAAAATAAGCGCCAAACGGACAACCCCGGTGGCAAAGATCTCTTGCCATGCATTGTCCACGGCCCTTTACCGGTTTGGTGAGATTGGCAGTTCTGCCAATGATCACTTTGCGGTCGCTGTATTTGGATTCTATCTTGCTTTTAAAATCTTTTTCCACTGCATTCATTTCAAACGGCGGCTGAAAAACGCTGTCCGGCAAATGCGGAATATTTTCGGTTGAACCGCTAACGCCGATGAATGATTCTACATAACTATACCAGGGCGCAATATCCTTGTAACGGATGGGCCAGTCTACCGCAATTCCATCTTTTAAATTCGCCTCAAAATCGAGGTCACTCCAACGGTAGCATGCCCGTGACCATAAAAGCGAACGGCCTCCAATTACCTTGCCTCTTATCCAGTCGAAACGCTTAGTTTCTTCATAAGGATTTTCAATATCGTTAATGTAGAAATGTTTGTTGTCTTCTTTAAAAGACCAATGACGGGCCTGCACAAAATGTTGCTTTTTATCTTCCGGCGTAAGGTTAAAGCGATGCGGAATTTCCCATGGATCTTTTGTGGATGTTGGGTATTGCGGATGCATAACCTGCTCACCACGATCCAGCAGCAACACCTTCAATCCTTTTTCACACAACTCCTTTGCTGCCCAGCCACCGCTGATGCCGGAGCCAACAACAATGGCATCGTACGTATTTTCTTTGGTTGCGTTTGTATTAATTGACGGACCACCTTTGGGCATGAAAATATATTTTATCGGATTATTAAAAAGTGACTGGTTCAGTAAATCAAATCATTTAAAATGCTGCTGCATGGCTAAGGGATAATCTGCAAGCGCCAGTTCCGGATCTGCTAATTCGGGATGCCATAATTTCTCCCATTCATAACTAAAAAATCCTTTATAATTTGCAGCTGCCAGTAAATCCATGGCTTCAAAAATGGGTACTTCACCCTTTCCTAAAAAAACATACTGTGGTTTTCCATCCACTAGTTTTGCATCTTTAATGTGAGTATGATGAATGTACTTTTTTAATTTGCTGTACACTTCGGCAGGCGGTTGTTTTGTGATGGTCCACATGTTACTTATATCCCAGATCAAACCCACCTGCGGATGATTAACAGCAAGCATCAGAGCTTCCAGGTCATCGGTTTTCACCAGGTCGCCATGAGTTTCCATCAGCACGGTAACACCACTGCCTTTTGCATGTTCGCCCAATTCTTTAAGGCCGCTGCTGATTAAATCCAAGGTAGCCTGTTGCTCCTGGTCTTTTTGAAAATTATTTGGATAAACTCTTACAAACGGGCAGTTTATTTTTTGGGCAAGATCAATAAATCTTTTTCCGTCTTGCAGGTTCTTTTGCCTTTCAGCGCCTTCAGCAAAATGAAGGGTGGCTGATGAGCCGAGATCCACAAATTTCAATCCTTTATCCTTCATCAATTTCATTGTGGCAGCGATATTTTCAGGCGTGCTGAATGCTGCACACTTTGGCAGATCAAGCTCCCGCTGAATGCCCCTCATTTCCAAACCCTTGTACTGGTGTGCTGCTGCAAAATCAACGATCTTTTCAAAGGTCCAGTCCGGGCAACCAAGGGTTGAGAAAGACAACAGCGGCTGGTATTTTTTGTTGGTAAAAGCAGTTCCCATAAAGGCTCCTGCAGCCAGCACAGCTGATGAAGCAAGGAATTTTCGGCGGTTAAAATGAGTCATGTTTACGGCGGTTTAGCAAGCTTACAGTGTCTGAAAAAATGGTGGTGTAAATGTATTTAGATTTTGTTGAAATGCTGGTTGGAATTTGGAGGATGGATTATAGGCTACTCCTTTAAATCGTTTGAGACTTTAGTGAAGGAAGTAGTATTTTGTGGTTTGGGAAGAATGAGGAACCTTAGTTCTTCTTTCTCTATTTGATTAAAATACGAATAGCGGTTTATAAGGCAGTAGTTATGGGAGAGAGTGTCACCAGCAAGGGCAAAAAAAAATCATTACTTTTGAGACATGGAAAAAAGCGTTAAAATCGTTCATCTAAAAGAAAGACACACGGACTTTTTATATTGGTCTTCAAAAAGTCAAATTGAACGGCTTAGTGCCATTGAAACATTAAGGCAGCAATATATAAATTACAAAAAGGATGTTCAGTCAAGACTTCAGAGAGTTCATCGAATTATTAATCAAAAACAAGGCTGAATACCTGGTTGTAGGCGGCTATGCGGTTGGAGTGCATGGTCATCCAAGATATACAGGAGATTTAGATATTTGGTTAAACCCAAACCCGGAAAATGCTGAATTAATTTTAAAGTCTGTAAATGAGTTCGGTTTTTCGTCTTTTAATCTAACCATATCAGATTTTACTAAACCAGGTAATGTTATTCAATTAGGATATCCTCCATTAAGAATCGATTTGCTTACAGAAATAGATGGTGTAACATTTGAAAACTGTTTTCAAAACAAGACACAAGTTACGATTGACAATCTCAGCGTTAATTTTATTGGATATGAAGATCTATTAAAAAATAAACGTGAATCTGGCCGCCCCAAAGACATTGACGACATAGAAAATCTAAGATAAAATCCGGCGTACTATTTTATTGTGTTCACTCCTGTTGGTCTTTGGCTGTGTTTAGGTACAATCTGTCCTATTGCGGCAGGTCGTTGTTGCTTCTTCCAGAAAAATCGGTACAAGTTATAACTAACAGCCGAAGCCAGGCTTTTAAAAGGTATCTGTATTAACTTCGAAATGTTGCCACTAAGATGATATATTAGTGGAATAGAAACATATAAACTTAATGACCAAGCCAAGGCAAGCTTTTCTCAAAACATGTAAATTGGTTATAGCTGTTGCTGTTGGTCAAAAGACCTAACCGCAGCTTACCGCAGCAGTTAGATTATGTGGGAGAGAGATTGAATACCAACAAAGACAAATTATAAGCAATGCGTATTAAGTTTTTGGCCATAATTTTTTTAATTAGCGTTACTGGTTGTAAAACAAATCATTCTGGTATCGAAAGCTGTTTTGAAAATATTGAAAGCAGAATAGGTTCGGATTCTATCATAAAAAACTTAAGCTTAGTCCTATTGATTCTTATGGAGATTTTGCTTCAATTATCAATAGGGCCGTTACAGAAGAATCAAAATCAGACTCAGTATGTACAAGAGCCCCTAATAAATTTTTATTGGAGAATAAAGAAAACAGTATAACTGTAAATAATTTAATCATATTTCAGCAATTTCAGGCATATCTTAAACATGAGAATTTTAACAAAATAAAAGCCAGAGCTATAGCATTGAAATTTGAAGAGAAATGGAGGTAATATCCGGCTGCCTTAAGTGTCTTAAATTTCTGCAAAACAGTCGAAATATTTTACCATTGCAGAAATTCCCACATTGATTAGATAAAATCAATGTTACCCAGGCAGGCCGCTGTTGTGTTTTATGACCAACAGTAGAAGCCAGGCTTTTAAGATGTTGGTTTTAAGAATTGCACTTAACAACTTCAGGCAATAATTCGAATTAGCTCACGTTCCTTAAAAAATTTCTTTTTACAATATGAAGAATGCTATTGAATCAAAGCTGAAATTTTCTCTTTTACATTCAATAAGAGGTATCGCAGCGTTGTATGTTGTAGTGTATCATGCAAGATTTATATTGTGGAGTGGTACCAGCGAGTATTTATTGCGATTTCCCAGGGCCGGCTGGCATTTTGTTGATTACGCTTTGTGTGGGATAGATTTGTTTTTTTCAGCAGGCAGTCAGATGGTTATTATTTTTTTTGTGTTGTCTGGCTTCTTTATAACAATGACACTTCAAAAAAATGAAACTTCAGCCGCAAATAAATTTCAGCAGTTTTATATAATCAGGTGCATAAGAATTTATATACCCTATGTGGCCTCTATTGTTTTTGGTACTCTTGTGTTATTCATGACAGCCAAGATATCACCCCAACTTTTCGATATCAGCAGCAACAGGGAATTCAACACCCGGCTGCTTGCCGCAAGAGCCGACACCACATGGGCAAATTTTTATAAGGCGTTAGCATTTACTAAAAACAAAGAATAGATCGGGTTTAATTTTGCATACTGGTCACTTTTGTATGAAGGCATTTTTTACCTGATCATCCCACTGGTGTATCATTTTAAAAAATATTACCTGGCGCTATCCGGAATATTTTATTTAGCGGGTGCATTTATAATAAACATTTACCATCCAAAAAGCATTTTGCTGAAATTCATTTTCGAATACAATTTTTATTTTGCTGCAGGTATTTTTTTGAATTTGTATAACAACGAGCTGATTGCTTTTTTGCAACCAAAAAAAAACAAAATAACACTGATAGCTTGCTATACCGCACTGTTTGTAACCTTCAATTTGTTTGCATTAAAGCGCTGGGAATTTTCTGCCAATTTCCTTTCGGCATTTTTTGCAGTCTTACTCATTATTTTATTGCTTGACAGTAAGGTAAAAAAAGGTATCTCTGTAAAAATATTTAACAAACTCGGGCAGGTAAGTTATTCACTTTACCTGGTGCATATTCCGGTACTGGTGTTATGTTACAGTATAATATTCCGTTTTACAAACCAGGCAATTATCTACTCAAGAATCTATATGCTAGGGGTAATTGTATCGCTATTGATTGCTTTTCTTTTTTATAAATTTATAGAACAACCTTCGCTTGCATTAATTGATCGCATAAAACTTTCAAACAAACAGCTTAGATATACCAGGCAACTTCACCGAATCCTGCCGCTACGGTCTTCAATTTAATAAAAGTGATGAACATACTTGTTTAATGCTGCCGCCTTTTATTAATAGTGCTGTACTTTAGCAACCTAAACACAACTCATGTTAAGCAACAACGATATTCTCAAAAAACTCAGGGTCGCACTTTCACTGCACAATGAAGACATTATCCAGATACTGGCGCTGGTGGATTTTAAAATCACCAAAGGTGCTTTGGGAGATCTGTTCAGGAACGAAGATCATCCCGGTTATGTGGAAGCCGGCGACCAGGTATTGCGTAATTTTTTGAATGGCCTCATCATTTACAAAAGAGGAAAATTGCCTGAGCCAAAAGCAGGTTTAAAAGAAGAAGATATGCAGGGGCAAAAACCTAAAAAATAAGTTGCCTGATTATAATGATCACAGGATCAAAATGCCTGTCTTTATCAAAACACTGCTGCCACAATTTACATATCAACAACAAGGTAAAAATCTCATCCGCTAATCCGGAAATCTTTCCGCCTGTTTCTTCAAACCGCTCAATTATAAAATTTACAAGCCTTTGACAACTTATTTGTTAAACGGCAATAGTATCTATGCCGGTAATGTATATTTTTATTGCAGCACAAAATAACCGGGACGATTGCACTTATAAGCCGGGAACAATTGAAGGCCATTAATAAATTTAAAGCCGTGAAGCAGTTTAAGCGATGCATCGGGATTATTCTTTTAGCAACAACTTTCCTGGCTGCTGCACAGAATATTTCCGCTCAGTCAGTCACTTGTGAATACAAACAAACGGTAATTAACCTCGATTTTGGAACCAGCAGTAACAGGAAAGATGTAGCCCTTTCTTTTTTAAAAAACTACCAGCAAACAAACAGCACTTGCCCGGATGATGGCTGGTTTTCATACTCTGCATATACCACAGATTGCTTTAACGGCAACTGGCACAATGTGCCGGAAGACCACAGCCCCGGCGATTTCAACGGGCAAATGATGGTGGTGAATGCAGCAGAAATGCCGGGCATGTTCTTCGCCAATAAAATTGCTGGCTTAAAGCCCGGCGTCAATTATGAAATCTCAGTTTGGTTTGTAAATGTTTGTCTTCGTGGAGTTGGATGCTACCCCACGCCGCCGGTAATCAACATCTCAGTAAATACTCCCGGCAAACAACTGGTTAAATTTCAAACAGGTGAACTGAGCCCTACCGAACAGCCGGTGTGGAGAAAGTTTACAGCTACTTTTACGATGCCTGCTGCCGAAACATCTGTATTAATATTGATGGATGATATTACACAGGGCGGCTGTGGCAATGATTTCGCTATGGACGACTTGCTGATAAAAGAATGCATACCTCCTGTACCGCCTTCACCTAAAATAATACCTCCAATAATAAAAAAAATTGCTCCTCCAACAACGGTAGTTAAACCGCCGGTTACCGTGATACCAAAACCTGTGGTGAAAGAACCTGTAATATCACCAAAGAATGCCACGCCAATTGAGAAAGCACCTGCGGCCATCCCTGTAGTATCTATTAACACTATTAAGGAAAAGATGACCACCATCCAGTTGCCTGCGCCAATTTTAAAAAGAGAAAATACCTTAGCGAAACAAATTGAAACTGAAACCGCTGAGATGGTAATAGACCTGTATGACAATGGTGAGATTGATGGCGACACGGTAACAGTTTACCATAATAACCAGTTGGTGGTTTCTCACGCCGGAATTTCAGCAAAAGCGATCACATTCAAAATAAAAGTTGATGAACAACATCCCTATCATGAGTTGCTGATGGTGGCTGATAACCTCGGCTCTATTCCACCAAACACTTCTTTAATGGTAATAACCGCAGATAAAAAACGCTATGAAATTTTCATTTCTTCTTCGGAACAAAAAAATGCAAAAGTGGTGATTGTTTGGAAGAAGGAATAATGGTTTTTGTGGAGAAAGCATTTAATAACTTCAGCTGTTTTCCAGTGAAAATTGATTTTCTTTGCGGTGAATATGTCCTTATTTATTTCATCTCTCAATTCCGGCAGCAATGGCAATTGCTATTATGTGGGCAACCAGGCAGAGGCCGTGCTGGTTGATGTAGGTATCTCCTGCCGGGAAACTGAAAAACGAATGAAACTACTGGGGCTCTCCATGCAAAATGTGAAGGCCATTTTTATTTCTCATGAGCATGGCGACCATATTAAAGGCGTAACAACTTTAGCCAATAAATATAAGCTCCCTGTTTACATTACACCTGTAACTGCAAAGTATGGCCCCATACTGATCGGCCATCTCACCAAACCTTTTTTAGCCAACGAACCCATTAGTATTGGCGGCCTCACAATTACAGCATTCACAAAAAAACACGACGCCATAGATCCTCATAGTTTTATTATAAGCTGTAATGGTATAACGGTTGGTGTAATTACAGATATTGGTATTACCTGCGGCGAAGTGGTTCGCTATTTTAAACAGTGCCACGCCGTATTTTTAGAAAGCAATTATGATGAAGCGATGCTGGAGAACGGGCGCTATCCCTATCACCTTAAAAACCGCATCCGTGGTGGTGAGGGGCATATTTCTAACAGGCAGGCACTGGAACTTTTTAATAAGCACCGCTCCCCTTTTTTAACGCACTTGCTGCTCTCCCATTTATCAAAAGAAAATAACAGTCCCGAGCTGGCGCATGAATTATTTTCGGCCCATGCCGGCAACACAAAAATTGTTGTGGCATCAAGATATAAACCTACTGATGTTTATACCATCACCGCAAATAATACAGCTGTTCAACCGGTAAAACATGTATTTAAAAAGCCAGTACAGATGGCGCTATTCTAACCCGGGTTGTTTTAATTTCCACTTAATTCTTTTAGTGCTTTTACCAGTTGATCCAACTCCGCAGGAGTGGTAAAAACATTGGGCGTAATGCGGCAGCCATGTACATTGGCATAGTCAATGGCTACTGTATAAATTTTATATTTGGTAAGAAGTACTGCTGCAAGGTTGCCGGGCTTTATGGTTTTTATGCCAACGTTAGCGATGGCGCAACTTCTTTCACTTGCGGCTGGTGTGTTTACTTCTGCACCGGGCATGTTCCGCACTTTGGTAGTCCAGTACTGTTGCAGAAAACGCAGCCTTGCTTCCTTTCTTTCGGTGCCAATTTTTAAATGATAATCAATGGCATTTGCTATGGCCAGGTCGGTATGCACAGGGTGTGTGCCGATATGATTAAGGCGGTTTAGATCATCTTCTTTTCTGCCGGTATCGGCGGCAACCAGTGGCCATAAGCCGGGCACATTTTCTTTTTTCATGTACAGGAAACCAGCACCCAGCGGCACGCTCAGCCATTTGTGCAAACTGGTACCGTAATAGTCGCAGTTAAAATCTGCAATGCTGAAATTGAGCTGGGCAAAAGCATGAGCTCCGTCCACCAGCACCTTAATGCCCTTTGCATGTGCCATATCGCAAATCTTTTTTACTGGTAATATTTGCCCGGTAATATTTATCATGTGGCTTATCATCAGCAGCTTTGTTGCTGGTGTAATTGCTGCGGCATACAACTGTACAATCTCATCATCTGAAGCCGGGTGGTTAGGCACTGAAACTATTTTGTTTACAACACCATAACGGAGGCCAACATTTTTAAACATATCCAGCATGGCGCCATAATCCTGTTCAGCCATAACCGCTTCATCGCCGGCTTTCCAGGGCATTCCGGCAATTACGGTATCCAGCGCCTCCGTGGCATTTCTTGTAATAATAAGTTCATGAGCTGCACAGCCAGCAAGCGCCGCCAGCTTTTCAACCATCAGTTGTTTGTCATCGAACTGCCTTGTCCGCATATAATAGGCGCCCTGGTAGTTGATCTCTTTTAAATGACTGATGTAGCTGTTAAGTGTTGCCTGTGGCAGTATGCTATAGTAGCCATTTTCCAGGTTGATATAATCCGGTTTAAGGAGATAATCTTTCCGGATACCTTCCCAAAATATTTCATCGCCGGCCAAATCCTCAGGCAATACATCCTGATACCTGCCGATCCATTTATCTAATTTACCGGCAGCGGGCATGGCGCCAAAAAGCGAAATATTCTTGATGAAGGTTCTTTTGTTCATACCCCAATGTACAGAAAGTATTTATTTTTTTAAACCGGCTTAAAAACGCCTTCAATAAAAAATCCCGGCGCTGGGCCGGGAGAAAATTTATAATTTCTAAAAATCTATTTACAGGTTTCGGAATATTTTTGACACATCAGTGTAAATTTCCCGAGCTTGTTACTGGAAAGAAAACCCGGTATCAAATCACCAGATTCAATCGCCTCCTGCATTTTAGGACAATTCTTAAAATACTCATTCAGCTTCTTTTTGAGTGAAGTTCCGTTTACATTCATTACTTCTTCTTCACCGGGCCGGTGTATAAAAATAGAATTGGTGGCAGTTGACAGATCATCATTCAGCATAACTAATAAAAATATTTCGGGAGAGTTGTATTTTATCTCAAAAAAATACTTGGACATAGAACCATTATTTACATCACTTTTTCCAACAAAATAAGAAACAGCATCTTTAGTAAATGAAGTTGTTTTACTCTTGGTAAGCTCTACGGAATGTGTCGGGTCATCTTTCGGATAAAATTTTACATCGCCGTTTTCAATATTTATTTTTCCCTCTGCACTGCCGCCTGCTGTAAAAAAAACTTTGTCAAAAGAAGTAATTTTCCCGGTGGAGAGTTTGGCTGTTACTGCTTCCGAGCTGCTCGCTGCATCACTTATAAAATCATTTTTATTAAGCCTGAAATCGTTGACCGGGTTATAATCAAGATGGTTAGTTTTAAGGAAGTGTTTCTTCATTCGTATACCGGCCCTTGCAGTGTATGATTTTTGTATGCCGGTTAGTCTTTCCTTTTCATCTGAAGAATCTAATTTATTAAGATAAAACGTGGACTTGTCGATATCATTCAAACAATAATATACCACACCAAGATTAAAGTAATTGCCAAAATACAGGCGGTCTTCCTTCTTATCTTTTGCATTAAATTTATTTTCAAACTTTAAAAAGTAATCCAGGTCTCCTTCACTTTTGGTTTGTAAATTTCCGGGCTCTCGTCTCCCGTCATTAAAGAAATTGTTTTCTTAAAATGTTCAACGTGTCCGTTGTATTCATCTGCCTGGTCCCATTTTTTAAATTTAAAAATATCAAGCCATGTTGTTTGCGGAAAGAAATCATAATAATCGTACAGGTCTGCATTGCAGGCCTGAGCAAATGTTCTACAGCGTGCATTCAGTGCATCTGTAATATATTTTGGCTTCATACCTTCAAGAGCCTTTGTAGCAGCATCTTCTGTAGCATAATCGCCGGAAGCTAATTCAAGATAATCTGCACCCAGTTCCCTCTTCAGCAATACTTTACCATTCCTTGCATTTACGGCAACATAAGTGCCGGGGAATAAATAACGGATCGTTCGCTGGTAATAGGTAACGCTGGTTTTCTTGCCGTTAACTTCCTCTGTTTTAGAGGAAGAAGTCGTTTTTTCATCAGCAGATGAATATGGTCCAAATCATACATCGATCTTAAGATCAGCTGCAGGGTAATTAACTTCCTTGTAAGATCTCATTGGCGGAAAAAGCTGTTTCGCCATATTTAAGTCAGCATTGTACTGCCTGGACTCTGCAATTACAACATTCACCCCGGTTGTTTTTACCTGGTCGTATATCAATAGTAAAGGCAGGTGAATGAAGTTATAGGCGAAAGATTCATGATCATATTTCTGGCTAAAGCCAGCCATACAAAGAACATTAAACAAGAGAACTGAAAAGCAAGTTTTTCTCATGAAAGATTTTATAAGGTGAAATGGCAAACATCTTACATAAATATCAAACATTGAAAATTATTTAATCTGTACCAATCATAGTATCCTGCTTACTGTTTACTAAACGCTCTGGCTTTATTACGCCTGTTTTGATAACAGCTTGTTAACAGACCCAATAAATGTAAACTCTTCAGTTCAAGTTAAAAAAATAGGCATACTTTGAATGCTTATTTTTTTAATTTAAACCAAACTGACCATGAAGAAACTGTTACTGGCTTTAATGCCTTTTTTGTTGCTGAATGCTGCAATGGCGCAAGAAAGGAACCACTGGACCTCCAACACTAGTACGGGCCGGATTGCTACAGATAAAGCTGTTGCAAGACTCTCTTTTCCAAAAGAATTTAAACTTTTTAATCTTGATGCATCCCCTTTCCGCCAGGAGGCATTTGCTGTTGCTGGAAAAAATGCAACTAAACATGCTGCAATTATTTCATTGCCAAATGCTGATGGGCAGATTGAACAGTTTGAAATAACAGAGGCATCAAACTTCGACGAAGAACTGCAGGCCCGTTTTCCTGAAATAAGGTCTTTTTCAGGAAGGGGCTTAACTGATAAATATGCCATGCTGAAAATGAGTGTTTCACCCCAAGGCATTCAATCCATGGTTTTCAGAACAGAAAAAGAAAATGAATTTATTGAACCATATTCACAGGATCACAATGTTTATGCTGTGTATAAATCTCAAAGAACTCCCGGCAGATTACCATGGTCATGCACAACGCAGGATCAAAAACTGGCTACCAGTTTAGATGGCCAGGTTCATGGTTCAGGTATCACCGCAAGATCAACCGGAGATTTAAAAACTATGCGGCTTGCACAGTCAGTTACCGCAGAATACTCCAATTATTTCGGTGCTACCAGTGCATCGCAGGTGGCATTGGTGCTGGCAGGTATTAATGCCACGCTTACCCGTTGCAACGGTGTGTATGAAAAAGACCTTGCGCTGCATTTAAATCTTGTAGCAGCCTCAACCAATGTTATTTATTACAACGCAGCCACAGACCCTTATGATGCGGCAACGGCTGGTGCAGGTGGTACCTGGAATGCACAGTTGCAATCAACTTTAACCTCCGTTATCGGCGAAGCCAATTACGATATTGGTCATTTATTTGGTGCTTCAGGCGGCGGCGGAAATGCAGGCTGTATCGGTTGCATCTGTACCAATGGCTCTAAAGGAAGTGGCTTTACTTCGCCTGCTGATGGAATACCACAGGGAGATAATTTTGATATTGATTATGTGGTGCATGAAGTTGGTCACCAACTGGGTGGCAATCACACTTTTTCTATGAGTAATGAAGGATCTGGTGTAAATAAAGAAATTGGTTCCGGCATTACCATCATGGGCTACGCCGGTATTACCAGCCAGGATGTTGCCCCTCATTCTATCGATATCTATCACGAAGCTACTATAGCACAGATCCAGGCAAATTTAGCTACCGTAACATGCCCGGTTACAACATCTATATCAGCTAACAATGCCACACCGGTTGTAGCCGCTGTAAGTAATTACACCATTCCAAAAAGCACTCCATTTGCTTTAACTGGTTCAGCTACCGACGCCAACGGTGATGCACTTACTTATTGCTGGGAACAGAATGACAATGCCTCCTCTTCACAAACCGGCGCAAGCAGCGTTGCCAGTGCTACAAAAGCAACTGGTCCTAACTGGCTTTCTTTCCGCCCTACAGCCTCCGGCACAAGATACTTTCCCCAGTTATCAACTATCCTTGCCGGTGCTTTAATTACGGGTCCGTTAGCAGGCGGAGATGCAGGTACAAATATCGAAGCGCTCAGCTCAGTTGCAAGAACTTTAAACTTCAGGCTAACAGTAAGGGACAACGCACCATTCAGTTCAACTGCTCCTGTAAAAGTTGGTCAGACAGCATTTACTGATATGATTGTTACGGTAAGTGCTGCATCAGGTCCTTTTGCAGTTTCAGCTCCCAATACGGCAGTAACATGGGCCGGTGGTTCAACCCAAACAATTACCTGGAGTGTTGCAAGTACAACTGCAGCGCCAGTTAGCTGTGCTAATGTAAAAATTTCTTTAAGCACTGACGGTGGACAAACTTTCCCGACAGTAATTGCTGCAAGCACTCCTAATGACGGCACAGAAGCACTGGTAATTCCGGCAACGCCATCAACCACAGCAAGAATTAAAATTGAGGCTGTTGGTAATATCTTCTTTGACATCAGCAACACCAACTTTACCATTGGTGGTACAGTTGCCTGCGGCGATCCTGCAAGCCTTGCTTCTTCCGCTGTTACTACAACAAGTGCAACAGTAAGCTGGGGTGCGGTGGCAAACGCAGTAAGCTATGCAGTGGATTACAAATTGAACAGCTCTTCTACCTGGACAAGTTTTTCAACTGCACAAACTACAACTTCTGCAAGCCTGACAGGTTTGGCAACCGGCAGTTTATACGACTGGAGAGTGAAAGCAACCTGTTCAGCAGGAGCTGGCAATGCAGTAGCTGCACAGTTCACCACACTGGTTCCATGTACTGCACCAGGCGGCCTGGCTTCCACTCCAGCTTCAACTTCTGCAACAGTGAGCTGGACGGCAGTTTCTGCTGCTTCAAGTTACGCTGTTGATTATAAATTAAACACTTCAAGCACCTGGACAAGTTTCTCGACTGCACAAACTGCAACCTCTGCAAGTTTAACGGGGTTAACAGCTTCCACGTTGTATGACTGGAGAGTGAGTGCCACTTGTCCTTCAGGTACTACTGCTGCAACGGCAGCACAATTCACCACAACAGCACCGGCAGCATGTAATGCACCAACTGCACTTACTTCATCTGCAGTTACATCAGGCAGCTCAACCGTAAGCTGGACAGCACCAAGCGGTGCCGTTAGTTATGCTGTAGGTTACAAATTAAATACTTCCAGCACGTGGACCAGCTTCTCAACTGCACAAACAACAACTTCTGCCAGCTTAACTGGTTTAACCGCATCATCTTTGTATGACTGGAGAGTAACAACCAATTGTTCATCAGGTACCAGCACTGCTGCAGCAGCACAGTTTACTACAACAGCTGCATCCAGTTGTTCAACCGCCTTTGAACCAAATGAAACACAGGCAACTGCCGGAGCAATTAGCTCAGGCGTTACCAATTCAGCAGCCATCACCACGGCTACAGATGTTGATTATTTTAAAATAACCACCACTGCAACCAGCAGTATTGTTTACAATTTGGTTGGACCAAGCGGGGTAGATTATGATTTATATGTTTACAATAATGCCGGTACACAGATTGGAGCAAGTGAAGGAAATACCGCCACTGAAACAGTATCTTTAACCAGCCAGGCTGCAGGAACTTACTACATAAAAGTGGTGGGATACAATGGTGCACTAAGCGCTACCTGTTACACAATCAAGGCTACATCTACAGTTGCTACAAGCTGCCAGAGTACGTATGATGTAAGTACCAACGGTACAACTTCCGGCGCTGCATCTGTTCCTTTCAACACCAACATAACAGGATTGATAAGCCCGAGCGGAGATATTGACAATTACAAGTTTGTAATATCAACAGCGGGTACTATCACAGTAACACTGGGCACACTTCCAGGTGATTATGACCTGGTATTACTTAACAGTGCAGGCACCCAGGTTGGCATTTCTGAGAACAGCAGCACCACTAGCGAATCTATCAGTTACACTGCAGCCGCAGGTACTTATTACGCACAGGTGTATGGCTATAACAATGCTAACAGCGCTACTACATGTTATACACTCAAAGTTGCGTTGGGTACTGCAACAAGACAAGGTGATCTTGTTCCTTTGTTAAGCGATAAAAAAATGCTGAGAATTTATCCAAATCCAACAAGGGATAAACTGAACGTAAATATCAACGGTTATGAAGGCGTTTCAGAGATCAGGTTGTTTGATGTGAACGGCAAACAGATCGCTGCACAACGTACTGCACAAACAAATACTGTAATGGATATTTCAAAACTGGCAAGGGGTGTTTACCTGGTAAAAGTATTTACCGCCAACGGAGAAGTAATCAACAGGAAAGTTGTGAAGCAATAGATTTAATATGAGTTGTATGAGTTATCCGGGTTGCTGAAAGGCAGCCCGGATTTTTTTAGACACATTCGCAGTAATGGCAAAATATTTAATGCAGGAGAAAATTATTAGATTTGGTAAAACATTTTTTATGGGATTAGTATATGCAGATATTGAAATGATCAACGCCGTAGATTACGAAAATGCAAAGCGACATATAATTGGTGAAGACGAAATAAGAAGTATAAAATTAAATGTACTTGTTGATAGTGGTGCTTATATGATGGCGATAAATGAAACTATACAGTCTCAACTGGAATTACCTTTTGTGGAAAAGCGTAAAGTGCAAATTGAAGACAGTAGTGTTGCCGAATATGATGTTGTAGGACCGGTTTATATTCGGTTTGCCAACAGGAAAGCTACCTGCAATGCTTTTGTTTTGCCGGGCGACAGTGAACCTTTACTCGGTGCTATCCCAATGGAAGAAATGGATGTTTTGATACATCCCTTACGCCAGGAGTTGATTGTAAATCCAGAACACCCCAATTATGCTGTATTGAAAATGAAGTAGCAAAATATTAATGAATTATCGTCGGAAATTATCATCAGGAGACAACAACACAGTAATTGTTTTAAGCGAAACAGAAGTAGGAAAATTATACACCGGAGATACGAGATCTGAAATTGGGAGCGAAGCAGAAAAAGTGAAATTGGCCAACGTTGTCAACGAACTCGTAACTAAATTTATCCGCTTAGATTTCAATGAAGATTTGCAGGCAGAAATCCTTGTGATGGAACGTATTTACCCGTTGGATTACAGGAGCTACGAGGTAGAAATTCGCCAGCTCTGGCTGGATGTTTTTGAAGATGAGCTGCATCAATTACACAAAGCCGGTTTTGTACACAGGGATTTAAAACGCCCCTCTAACATCGGCGGGCTTGCCTTTGATAATATTCTGCTTACAAAGGAGGGATTAAGGTTGATTGATGTAGGAATTTCTGCCTTGCAGCAACAAGTTGGCAACGTAATATTTGAAAAATACGTGGCTATAGAAATAGAAGAAATGGCAGCGTTCAGGGAGTATTTTTTGAATCGGTAACCTTATCTTAACTATATCGGACAAAGGTTTTGCTTTTTTTCATCCCCCCTTCTTCATATCTTTTTTCTTACACCAATACTCAGTGCTTACATCCATCCAAGTAGAATCTTTTCAACATTTCCAACCACCTTGTGAATAACCCTTAACGCCGCCAAATTACCGTTTCATTATATTTGCGCCATTACCAAACTACTAAAAATATTAGTACATTGCGGCACTTTAAAGGCTAAGTGGATAAAGCTCAGTAAAGAACAGAACGCACAAGGGAGTGACACAACGATGCTGAGCAATGAACAGGTGTTTGTACAATAAATTTAAATTTCCCATTCGGGGACAGGAATAAAATGGCAGAAAAAGAAATCAGCAAATACGACGACGATTCCATCAGAAGCTTAGACTGGAAAGAACACATCCGCCTTCGGCCGGGTATGTACATTGGCAAATTAGGCGACGGCAGCAGCCCGGATGATGGTATCTATGTACTGGTGAAAGAGGTGATTGATAACTGTATTGATGAACACACCATGGGCCATGGCCGCCATGTGGATGTGAGCATTAACGGTAAAGAAATTACGGTAAGGGATTATGGCCGTGGCATTCCGCTGGGCAAAGTGGTGGATGTGGTTAGTAAAATAAATACGGGTGCCAAGTACGACAGCAAAGCCTTTCAAAAAAGTGTTGGGTTGAATGGTGTAGGTACAAAAGCGGTGAATGCTTTAAGTAACTATTTTAAAGTCACCAGTTTTAGAGATGGCCGTGAAAAAGCAGCCGAGTTTGAGCAGGGTAACCTGATAAAAGAACACAAGGAAATTGCTACAAAAGAAGAAAATGGAACGCTGGTTTATTTTATACCCGATGATACCATTTTTAAGAATTTCCATTACGTACAGGAGTATTTAGATAACCAGTTCTGGAATTATTGTTACCTCAATGCCGGACTGGTTATGAACCTGAACGGCAAG
Organism: Ferruginibacter sp.; assembly: GCA_965247025.1. Taxonomy (GTDB): domain Bacteria; phylum Bacteroidota; class Bacteroidia; order Chitinophagales; family Chitinophagaceae; genus Ferruginibacter. The sequence goes on from OZ252000.1 coordinate 2,071,944, forward strand.
CGGTATGTGAGCAAAAATGGCCTGCTGGATCTTTTGCAACGCAAGACAAATGCCGATGAGATCCGCTACCCTATTGTTCATTTAAAAGGGGAAGATATTGAAGTAGCCATAACGCATGAAAGCAGCTACGGTGAAGAATACTACAGCTTTGTAAACGGCCAGTTCACCACACAAGGCGGTACACATTTGGCAGCTTTCCGGGAAGGTTACATCAAAACAATCCGGGAGTTTTTTAAGAAGGATTATGATGCGGCAGACATCAGGGGAAGCATTTGTGCTGCAGTAAGTGTGAGGGTGCAGGAGCCTGTGTTTGAAAGCCAGACAAAAACAAAACTGGGTTCAGCCACCGTTAGTGAAGGCGGCGCCAGCATGAAGAATTTTGTGGGTGATTTTCTTGGCAAAGAGCTGAACAATTTTTTGCATCGCAACCCGGCAACGGCAGATGCGATAAAAAAACGTATTGAGCAAAGCGAACGGGAACGGAAAGAACTTAGCGGCATTCGTAAGCTGGCTAATGAACGGGCAAAAAAAGCCAATCTTCATAATAAAAAATTAAGAGATTGTAAGTTTCATTATAACGATGAACTCACTGGCAAAGACAAAGACCTGATTGCAGAGCGGCAAAAGGAAAGTACCATTTTTATTACAGAAGGAGACAGTGCCAGTGGAAGCATTACCAAGGCAAGGCGGGTGGAAACGCAGGCCGTTTTTAGTTTGCGTGGTAAGCCGCTTAACTGCTTTGGTTTAACAAAAAAAGTGGTTTATGAAAACGAAGAATTCAACCTGCTGCAACATGCGCTGAATATTGAGGAAGGCTATGAAGGACTGCGTTACAACAACATTGTTTTTGCAACGGATGCTGATGTGGATGGCATGCATATCCGCCTGTTGCTGATGACATTTTTCCTTCAGTTTTTTCCTGACCTGGTGAAGAACGGGCATGTGTACATTTTAGAAACGCCGCTGTTCAGGGTGCGTAATAAACAGAAAACAATTTACTGCTACGATGAAAGTGAAAAGCAGGCGGCTATTAAAGAATTGGGCAGCAAGCCGGAGATTACCAGGTTCAAAGGTCTCGGTGAGATCAGCCCCGACGAGTTTGCAAGATTTATAAACCGAGACATGAAATTGCAACCAGTTATGATGCTGCCCGAAACACATATTCAGCAATTGCTTGAATATTACATGGGCAAAAACACACCAAGCAGGCAAGACTTTATTATTGATAATTTAAAGGTAGAGCTGGATATAGTTGAGGCCCCCTAACGGCCTCCCTACCCTCCAAAGGAGGGATTTAGGGCAAGAGTCTGAGAATTTGAAGCGTATTTAAAAAACACGATTGGGTTGAATGCTGAAGAATGAACAAAAAGAAAATGTGGAAGAGCAAAAAACCCCCTAACCCCGAAGGGGGAACAAGGAAAGAGTCTGAGCATTGGAAGTGTATTTAAAAAGCACGATTGGGTTAATGCTGAATAATGAACAAAAAGAAAATGTGGAAGAACAAATTTTTATTAAAGATATGAAGCACTGCTCCTTCCCTTTAGGGGAAGGAGATGGAGGATGAGATGAAAAAGGATGAGTTAAAAAAAACAAACCGATAAGACCCGCCAACACCAAAACGGCAATATCAAAAAACGTCTAAACGTCTCAGCGGCAAAAAAAGTAAGGGCAAAATAAATGTTTGATTTTCACACCGATAAAATAAGATACTTCAACATGCAGGCAGACAATGCCCGTGTTTACATCGTTCCTTTTGTTGAAAAATACAAGGCGGTAAAACCGGGCATGAGGGTGCTGGAAATTGGCTGTGCTGAGGCTGGTGTGCTGAAAGCATTTACAGAAAAAGGCTGTGTTACAGTTGGTGTGGAACTGGATGAACCCAGGCTTGTGCTGGCAAGAGAGTTTATGAAAGCCGAGCTGGAAAGCGGCCAAATCAGTTTTGTATCAAAAGATATTTACAAGGTTGATATTAAAACGGAATTGCATGGCAGGTTTGATATTGTGATTTTGAAAGACGTAATTGAACACATTCACAACCAGGAAAAACTAATTGGCTGGATGAAGAACCTGCTGCTGCCGGGTGGTGTTATTTTCTTTGGCTTTCCTCCATGGCAAATGCCTTTTGGCGGGCACCAGCAAATTATGGCAGGCACAGTTTTAAGCAAGGTTCCGTATTTCCATTTGCTGCCAATGGGCTTGTACAAATGGATCTTAAAAACTGCCAAACAGGATGTGGCTTCATTTGAAGAAATAAAAGAAACCGGCATTAGCATAGAACGCTTTGAGGGCATTGTAAAAAATACCGGCTATAAAGTGGTGAACAAAACACATTACTTTATCAACCCTATTTATACATACAAATTTGGCTGGAAGCCAAAGCCGCAATTGGGTATCATCAGCGCTATTCCATGGGTGAGAAATTTTTTGACAACCTGTGTGTATTACCTGATCACGGAAGATTCCACGCAAAGAAGCTAAAAGGCAAAGATGCAAAGACATTAATTAAAACACTTTGCTTCTTCTTTTATTTGCGTCTTGGCGTGAAAATCCTAGCACCCAAAGAAACTAAAAAGCAAAGAAGCGAAGACAATTAAAGACAAAAACTTTGATTTTTATTTACATGCTGGCGTAAAAAAAACTTTGATTCTTCTTTTCTCTTTGCCGTCTTGTCGTGAAAACCGTGTAAATAAAAATATACTTAAATGATTCATATAGTTTTTAACGAAGCGGATGTAAAAGTGCTTGAACAAGCCATTGCAATGGATGATACCCTTGCCGGGGAAGTGGTGCCGATCAAAGATGATTATGCGGTAGGTCCGCTGGAAAATATTTATGTAGGAGACGGTATAAGCAACCGCCGTGACTGGTGGAAGCAGGTATTGGCAGGCGGCGATTATGATGGCAAAGCGGATACCGGTGAAGTAGATGATTATAAAACGGCGGCCACGCTGGTGGGCACCATGCGGAGGGATGAATCCGAACAAATCTGGATATGGGCAGCACAAAACAAACATGATGTGTCAGGCTATTACTGGCTGCTCAATTACATGAAAGAGTTCCAGGGCCGGGTGCAGATTTTGTACCTTAACAACCTTCCTTTTATTAATGAAAAGGGCAATATTTTTTACCCAACATGGCTGCATGAAATTCCCGCCAGGGAATTTTTAAAAGCCAAAAAATTAGCCAGGCCAATTACGCTGAGTGAGTTTGAAGTTGATCCTGATGAATGGATCAAACTCTGCAACGAAGGCAAAGGCGTCAGGCTGTTGGAAGGTGGTAAAAAACTGGCCCTGGCCGACTATGATTTTTACGACAAAGAATTAAAAAACTATATCACCGCAGACTGGCAAAAAGCATCTAAAATCATTCAGCATTTTTTAAGTAAAGCCAAAGAAACAACCGGTGATGCTTACCTTTTGTGGCGGCTGAAAGTAATGATTGCACAGGAGCAGTTTGATGTGCAGGGTAAGGTAGGAAATATGAAGGAGTTTGAAATAAAAATAAAGGTTTAAATACAGGCACGCAAAGAGGCAAAAAAGCAAAGAAGCAAGAAATAAATTTGGTTGTTGAAGTCTTCTAAACAAAGCTTTGCGCCTTTGCCTTTTACCGTCTTAGCGTGAAAAAAAATTATGGCAAAAGCAAACAAAGAAGAGTACATCCACTCAGATGCCGGCATAAGCGGCCAGTACAAGACATGGTTCCTGGATTATGCCAGCTATGTAATTCTTGAACGGGCTGTGCCTGCTATTGAAGATGGATTAAAGCCTGTACAGAGAAGGATTTTACATGCCATGAAGGAAATGGATGATGGCCGCTTTAACAAGGTGGCCAACATCATCGGGCAAACCATGCAGTACCATCCGCATGGCGACATGAGCATTGGCGACGCCATTGTAAACCTCGGCCAAAAAGACCTGATGATTGAAACACAGGGTAACTGGGGTGATGTAAGGACCGGTGATGATGCTGCGGCTTCTCGGTACATTGAGGCAAGGCTGAGCAAGTTTGCATTAGAGGTTGGCTTTAATGCCAAAACTACCAACTGGACGGTGAGTTATGATGGCCGCAAAAACGAACCGGTTACACTGCCGATGAAATTTCCACTGCTGCTGGCGCAGGGCGCAGAAGGGATTGCGGTTGGTTTGGCAACAAAAATTTTACCCCATAATTTTTGTGAACTGATAGATGCTTCCATCAAATATTTAAAGGGAAGAAAATTTGAATTGTACCCCGATTTTCAAACAGGCGGCACCCTGGATGCATCTAATTACAATGATGGAAGAAGGGGGGGCAAAGTGAGGGTAAGAGCCATTATTGAAGAAGTGGATAAAAAGTCAATCGTAATAAAAAGTGTTCCCTTTGGTGTTACCACCACACAGCTGATGGAAAGCATTGTAAAAGCCAACGAGCAGGGGAAGATTAAGGTTAAAAAAGTAACAGATCATACGGCCGCTGAAGTGGAAATTTTTATTGAGCTGGCTGCTGGTATTTCCCCGGATATTACCATTGATGCACTGTATGCATTCACCGATTGTGAGGTGAGCATCTCCCCCAACGCCTGTGTGATTGTTGAAAACAAGCCCATGTTTTTAGGTGCTGCTGAACTCCTTAAAATTGCAACAGACAACACAAAAAATTTATTAAGACGGGAGCTTGAAATAAAACTGGGTGAGCTGCAGGAAAAATGGCATTTTACCAGTCTGGAGAAAATCTTCTTTGAAGAAAAGATATACAAAGAGCTGGAGAAAAAACATGAGACATGGGAGAAAGTACTTGAAGCGATTGACAAAGCTTTTGTTCCCTACAAAAAATTACTCCGCAGAGACATCACCAGGGAAGATATTGTAAAGCTTACAGAGAAACCAGTACGCCGTATTTACAAACTGGATATTGATGATCTGAATGAGCAGATCAAGGGGCTAGAGGATGATATTACCCAGGTGAATTATGACATTGAACACCTCACAGAATTTGCTGTTGCCTATTACGAAAACCTGCTGAAAAAATACGGCAAAGGAAGAGAACGCAAAACAGAAATCAAACACTTTGATACGATACAAGCTAAGTCTGTTGCAATTGCCAACACTAAGCTCTATGTAAACAAGGTAGATGGTTTTGTAGGCACCAGTCTCAAAAAAGATGAACTCATTGCTGAGGTTTCTGACTTTGACGATATCATAGCTTTTACCAAAAGCGGTATTATGAAAGTGGTGAAAGTAAGCGACAAGTCGTTCATCGGCAAAGAGATAATACACATTGCGGTGTTCCAGAAAAATGATGAACGCACTACTTACAACATGATTTATGTGGATGGAAAATCAGGAGTGAGCTACGCCAAACGGTTTAATGTTACGGGCATTACAAGAGATAAAGAATATGATCTCACCAAAGGTGAAGGCAAAAGCAAAACGCATTATTTTTCTGCAAATGCCAATGGCGAAGCAGAAGTGGTGAAGATTGTTTTAAGCCCCAACTGCACAGCCAAAAAGAAAGAGTTTGAATTTTATTTTGAGGAGCTGGAAATTAAAGGCCGCAGCAGCATCGGTAATACGGTAACAAAATACTCTGTAAAATCTGTTCGTTTTAAAGAAGCAGGCCGCTCCACCCTGGATGCAAAAAAGCTTTGGTTTGATGATAAATTTGGCAGGCTGAACGTGGAAGAAAAGGGCCAGTATCTCGGTAAGTTTGATGCCGAAGACAGGCTGCTGGTGATTTACAATGATGGAAATTATGAAATAACAGACCAGGAACTTACGCAGCGTTTTGACGCAGAAAAGATATTGCTGTTTGAAAAATTCAGCCCGGAAAAAGTGATTACCGCTGTGTATGTTGACAATGAAAAACAGCAGTACAATATCAAGCGGTTCAAAATTGAAACCACAACCCTTCACAACAAATATTTCTTTATCAAGGAAGGGAAAGATAACCGCCTTGAAACAGTCACCACTGAACAGCAACCAATATTAATTGTACAATCCGGCCGTGGCCAGCTGGTAAGAAGAGCCAAGTTTAAAATAGAAAACCTGGTGGAAGTCATGGGCTGGAAAGCTGTTGGGGCAAAGCTTACGGAGTACAGTAAATCTATCGAAATGGAATGGGAGAAAAAAGAAGAAACAGAAAATCCGCAGGGTGATTTGTTTGGATAGCGAAAAAGCATATTTTATAAAATGGCTGGTGCGGATGCATCAGCTATTTTTGTTAGTTGCAGTAAAATCCCGGTTTAATCCCGCTGTAAAACTTTCCCTGTTGATCCATTTTCTCCCGGAACCAATTCAAAAATATGCATTGCGGCCAACCCGGCTTCAGGCCGGTGAGATACATATACAACAGTCGTTGTTTTTTCCACCGCAATGGTGTTGATCAAGGCAGTAAACAATTCAATCGCTGTATCATCAAGGCCGACTGTCGGCTCATCCAAAATAAGCAACGGCGGGTGTTTTACCATTGCTCTTGCCACCAGTACCATGCGTTGCTTGCCCAGGGGCAGAAAGCAAAACGGCTCATTTCGGCGGTCATACAAACCTATCAGCCGCAACCATTCATGGGCAGTGCTTACCTGCTGTTCGCTGGGTATGGTGTACAAACCAACGGAATCAAAAAAACCTGAAAGAATCATCCGTTCTGCAGAGTCCAGCCTCGGAAAAAATTGTGTGAGTTGCAAAGAAAGATAACCGATCTTTTGTTTGATATCCCATACTGTTTCACCACTCCCTTTCTTCTTTCCAAACAGGTACAATTCTTTTCCATAGCCCTTCGGACTATCACCTGTAATCATGTTCAGCATTGTGCTTTTGCCGCTGCCGTTTGGCCCCGTTAATTGCCAGAATTCACCAGCCTTTACTGTCCAGCTAATCTTGTTCAACACCTTTTTTTCTTCAAAAGAAACGGACACATTTTTTAGTTCAATTAATGCTGTGTCAGGCATTTGAAAAGCCACCAATGGCGGAGGTATGCTGCCACTAAAACCAGCAGTTTTTACAGCTTGCTCACCAGCAAGAAACTCAGCCAGGCTTTGTAAGCCGGCTACCTTATTTTTTTCAACAGTGATTACGGTATTGATAAAAGGCAGGATGTCTTTTTTACGGTTAATGACCTGGATGATGAGGATATGTTCAGCAATATTTGTCAAAGCTGTCAGCAGGGATTCCTGAGCTGCTGTGTCAAGATTATCAAACGCATTTTCAACCACAATAAAACCTGGGTTGGCAGCAAACAGGTGACGCAACAAAGCTTTCTTTTGCTCACCGCTACTCATTGTTTGCAGGTTACTGTTAATGTTACTGCTGATGGCAACCTGGCCATGTACCATCTCTTCCTTCACCAGTTTATTGATGGTAAGATGAGAATACAATACGCCTTTTAAACCCTGCACATCAACAACTCCTTTTAGCAAACTGCCGTTCAGCAACTGTTCTGTTACCAGTATTTCATTACATCCCGTACCGATATGGATGGCACAATGTTTTGTCATTCGAAAGAGGTGAAATTAGAATGGCAATATAATGATTTTGTAAAGGTTGGCAGGGTTAGTGAATTTAACTTACCTGTTATATGCTTAAAATCTTTTTAACTCTTTTCTGCATAAACACAACCGCCACAAAAATCCTTCAATAACAGGATAACTGGGCAGTTTTACAAGAGATGAGGAAAAGTTTCTACTAATTGACGCAACAATTATATACTGAGTTAAAAATTTAATTTCAGTGTATGTGCAACAATTTGCTGTACGCCCTTACAGCTGATGCAGAAAAATAAGCAACAGCATGGTTGAAGCCCTGCTTTTCACATTGTTTGACCATTCTTTAAAATATACTTTTATTCTCATGACAAATCAGCGGGCTTCATGCAATCTGATTGGTCTCATATTTGTCCGGCGTTGAACAAACAATTATAACTAACTTTTAATTATTCATTTAAAAAAAACGCTATGAAATTTTATGCAGGCCTGGCATTAGCTGCTTTACTAATTGGTAATTCCGTACATGCACAACACAGTTCACAACATTTAACTATTGGTATCAAAGGAGGCTTAAATCTTTATCACCTACAGGGAACTACAAATGACACAAAGGTTGGCTTTAATGCTGGTTTATTAGGCCACATCCACCTTACAAAACAACTGGCTTTACAACCTGAAATAGTTTACTCACAGCAAGGAGCACAGACTACTACATCGGGTATAAAAAACAAGCTAAATCTTAACTACATTAACGTACCTGTATTACTGCAATACATGTTTGACAATGGTTTCAGGATTGAAGCTGGTCCGCAGGTTGGTTTTTTAGCAAGTGCAAAATTCAAAGTTAACAATGCCAGCACTGATGTTAAAGACAATTATAAAGGCACTGATTTTGGCCTGGCTGCAGGTATTGGCTATGTTCATCCGCCAAGTGGTTTTGGAGTTGATGCCAGATATGTTTTCGGATTGACTGGGGTCAATAAAACCGGCTCTCCAGATTTGACGAACCGGGGAGCTCAAATTGGAGTTTTCTATTTAATACATCATTCAGGTAAATAAAAAATGGGGCTTAATTTAGCCCCATTTTTTTTCTATTATTTACAGAGCAAAGTTTTGAGAATATAATGTCTTTTTTGAATGTTCGATTTTATTACTACTATCCAGTGAAGTAATTGTCATCGAAGAAATCATTTCGTAAATACAGAGATCTGTTACATCGGAAAATCAAAGTCAAATACAAATGGCGAAGGTGCAGGCAATGTTTTGCGTGGCAACATTTCAGTACGCATAGCAGTGTTATAAACAAATGCGGCTACCACTACTGCGGCTTGCTGAAGATCGGGAATTGACAGGTGATCGTAAGTATCCATATTGCTGTGATGTGTCCTTGTTTCATACTCCAGCGGATCCTGTATAAACTGGAAACCAGGAATGCCAACTGCATCAAAACTTATGTGATCAGTGCTGCCGGTGTTGCTTAGTGTAACTCCCCCATTGGCACCCATATCAGCAAATGGCACCAGCCAGCTGCGGAAAAGTTCCCTTACCGCTTCATTCTGCTGGGTAAATACCCCCCGTATTTTACCACTCCCGTTATCAAGATTATAATAGGCTGATATCTTTTTTTGCTCAGGCTTCAACACCATATCAATTGGGTTACCAAAATGCTTTTTTACGTAACCAAAGGATCCATAAAGCCCCTGTTCTTCACCGCCCCATAATGCAATACGGATGGTACGTTTTGGTTGTATTCCCAATGCTTTTAAAATCCTGATGGCCTCCAGCATTACAATACAGCCTGCCCCATTATCAGTAGCACCTGTCCCTCCGGCCCAGCTATCCAAATGACCTCCGAGCATCACCAATTCAGCCTTCAGGGAAGGGTCAGTACCTGGTATCTCGGCAACAAAATTATATCCCTGCAAGTCCTTATCGTAAAAAGTATTCTGTACATTCATTTCCATTTCTACTTTCTTATGGTCCTGCAGCAGCCGCATTAGTTTCAGGTAATCTTCCCGGCTAATTTTCATTTCTGGTAATGTTGCTGCAAACCCTTTATAGTATCCGCTTCCGCCGTCAACAAAAACGGTTCCGTCTCTGGAGGCACGATTGCTGAGCACAAGAGCTGAGGCTCCCATTTTTTCAAGATAGATAAGGGTGTTATAATCTTTTTTTATGTAGGATAAATAACCTTCCATTTCTTTACGGGTAACCATATATTCCTCGGGCAGGTTATCAAGCGTGCTGTCTCCATAGCGGATCGCATACGCCTTAAAAGCATCAGGCAAAGTAAGATTACCGGGCTTTACCATCACAATCTTTCCCTTTATTGAGTCTCCGGCTTTGTCTATTGAGGCTGAGTCAAAACTATTCAGCAAAAATAATTCTGACATTACTGGCTTTACTGTGCTTTTGCACCATGGCACTGGGTAAGCAATAATATTTTCGTAATAAGGCAATTTAAGTGCTAGTGTGGCAAGTTCATTACTCCATCCTTTTCCGAACTCTCCCCAAGCTTCCTTACCTGCATTTTGCAAACCCCACTGTTTACATGTCGCTGTAATCCAGTCCAGTGCCCGGTTATAGCCAGGGGAATTGGTTAACCTTGCCCCACAAACATCGGTAATATTATGGGCAAGCATAACTACCTGCGAGTTAGTTTTTTCTTCATCTTTAATTTTTTGCATCATTGCCAAATCAACTTTCTCCTGGCAAAAAGCGGTCTTGAAGACAATCAATAAAGACGCAGTTAGAAAAATTTTCGGATGCATAATTAATGGTGTTTAGTTTTAGAAAAGATTTTCAATCAGTGTTACAGCAACAATGTATTTTAAAAAAAATTTAGCGGCGCAAAATTTTTATTTTGCACATAGAATCTATTCGTACCATCAAAAAAAGCTGCTAGCTAATTAACAATGGTATCGGGCACAAAGGTTAAAAAAAAATCCCTCGCAGAGAGGGATTGAATATTTTTTTTGAATTGGTATTAATAGTCTTTGTTGTAGCCACCGCCGCCGCCGCTTCTGTTGCCGCCACCGCCGCCATATCCCCCACCACCGCCTCTGCTTCCGCCGCCGCCATAACCGCCGCTTCCGCCACCATAACCGCCGCCGCCACTTTTCTTGTAACCGCCACCCCCACCAGATCCGCCGCCACCAAAGGTGCGTTTCTTAAATCCTGATCCTTCAGGACGTGGTTGTGATTCGTTTACAATTAATTTACGGCCCTGAACTTCGCTTTCGTTTAAATTGGCGATGGCAGTTTTTGCTGCTTCGTCATCTTCCATTTCAACAAAACCAAATCCTTTGCTGCGGCCATTCATTTTGTCTTTTAGAATTTTAGCACTTGATACGCTGCCGTATTCTGAAAAGAGGCTGCTTAAGTCTTCGTCGGTCATGTTCCAACTAAGATTACCTACATAAATGTTCATTGTAAAAAACTTTTTTAATTAAATAAAAACCATAATGATTTAGTTGGTACAATGAACTGAAAATGGATCCTTTGGAGATATCGATCAGCTAACGACGAAATACTAAAACCACTAAAGCTCTACAAATGTAGGGATTTATTTAAGAAAACAAATTATTGAACTAATTAATGATAATTCTTTTTTAAACGGCAAAATGCAGCATGGAAGCGGAGTTTAAACATCAACTGCAAATCCAAATAGTTTTTTGTGTATAAAATTTACCCCGCTGTAGTCAAATTACTAATTTCTGAATACAAAATTATCTTGTTCTAAAACCTGCTGTAACTGCATAAAAAAGTCCACCTCTTTTGAAGGTGGATCGCTATAAAATAGACTTAAATTTATTCGCCTATAACTTCAAATTCAACTTCAGTTTCATTGCTGTTACCAAAATCGATTTTTGCTTTAAACGTACCAAGTTCTTTTACCTCATCAAGAATAGTGATGCGGCGGCGGTCAATTTCATAACCTTTCTGTTCCCTGATGGCTCTTGCAATCTGAACAGAAGTAACGCTTCCGAAAATCTTGCCACTGGTACCTGTTTTAGCTCCAATTTTTAAAGCTCCATTTTGCAACGTTGCAATTACGCTATTGATCTCTGCTAATAATTTAGCTTCTTTCTTAGCCTGCTGCTTCATTTTTTCTTCCAGCTTTTTCAAGTTAGAAGGATTGGCTTCTACAGCAAATTTTTGTGGTATCAGGTAGTTACGGCCATAACCGTTTTTTACTGCTACCAGTTCATTTGCTCCGCCCAGGTTGTTTACATCCTGAATTAATATTACCTGCATTGTTTTGCATTTTTACCCAGTGTTGCTTTCAGCTTCACTTTCTTTAAATTAGCCGTTTAGTAGTTTACACGAAAAATAAATTATTAAGCGACGTAGTTCCTGTCCGGCAAATTAAGTTAGGGTGGTGAAAAATCTATTTCAATAAATCTGTTACGTAAGGCAGAATGGCCATTTGACGGGCTTTTTTTACTGCCGCACCAACTTTACGCTGAAACTTCAAACTGTTTCCTGTAAGGCGGCGTGGTAATAATCTTCCTTGTTCGTTCAAAAACTTTTTTAAGAAATCGGCATCTTTATAATCAATATAATGAATACCCATTTTCTTAAAGCGGCAATATTTTTTTGGCCGCTTGTCAGCTTTAATTGCTGTAAGATACTTGATCTCGTTTGCTTTTGCCATGATTATGCCTCCGCTTTTTGGTTAGTGAATTTACCGCCACTTCTCTTTTTAACATTGTAATCGACGGCGTATTTATCGAGTACAGTGTACATGTGACGCATTACTGATTCGTCACGTAAAAGTTGAATTTTCAACTTTTCATTGAAGCTGGTTGGCGCTGTGTATTCCATCACCCAATAAAGACCTGTAGTCTTTTTGGCAATAGGATAGGCCAGTGATTTTAGTCCCCAGGGATTGGTGTGCAAAACTTCACCACCATTGTCTTTAACAATAGCAGCAAATTTAGCCTGAGCGGCTTTAAATTCCTCCTCAGACAGCACAGGGGTAAAAATCACCATCAATTCGTAGTTGCTCATTTCCCTGATGTTTTTTGCCTGCCGGACGGCAGACAGGTTTAAAAAATTGTTAACCCGTTGAATCAATTATTGATTTCGGGCTGCAAAAGTAAGGCTTTCGATTGTAAAAACTGCATAATGTCTTTACTTAATTTGGCTGGTAAATTTGTTGGCAACATCAGGAGTTGGCATGGCCCGTAAACGTAGCCGCTTTAATACTTTGAAGAAATATGATGAAACTCAGGCCCAGGTTATATCCGAAGGATTAAGAGCGGCAATAAAATCGCCGGCTATCCCCTCCCCTTTATCAATCATTTGCTGCATTACCACCGGATCAAATGTAAGGCCGCCTGGCCCGCCCCCAAGTGGTTCTTTCGGCATAAACTGGTATAATTTAATTGGCTTGCGGCCTTCAAAAACATTATCCATTCCGCTGATGTCAAAAAAGTCATCTACGTCTTCAGCCTTTACACCTTTGCTTACCATCTTCTTTTTTACAGCATCAATATACCTAAGTCCTTCATTAAAAAGATGAGGAATTATTAAATCATTCTTCCCCACATCATCAGTAAAAATGCCAATTGTTTTTTGAAGTATGCCAAACGCAGTTTCATAATTTTCGTTATCCACCTCTTTGCCCTGTGGAGATAAAAGAATAGTAAACACTTCTGTAGCACCATTATCAATGGCCATTTGTATGCCGGCATACTCCTTTACACCGCCATCAACATACTGAAACTGAGGGTTGGCAGCTCCCGGTGCATGCAGGTTTACCTTCACAGGTTGCATTAACACCGGCTGGCAGGCAGATGCCATTACAGCCTTGCGGAAATTATCAGTATCCGTTACCGTATGAACTTCATAATTATCAGATTGAAATGGTGTTTTATCCGTTGTAAAAACCACTAACTCCCCGGATTGCAAACAGGTTGAAGTAAGGTAAACTTTTTTACCTGTAGCCAGCAATGCGTTATAGCGGTCATCTGTGTAAGTATTTTGCAGCTGAGTAAAAAGCGGGCTTGCGTCAAAAATGCTTGTAGCAGAAAGCCTGTCGCCAATGCGCCTTTCCAATACTATATTTTCAGTTTTTTGGGAAGTGTATAATTTCTCTACCATATCCATCTCGCCCAACGCTACAAGCGGCACCATCAAGGAACCGGTACTGGTACCAACAAAAATATCAAACTCCAAACCCGGAAATGATGCAAATAATTTTTTTAATACGCCAACAGCAAACGCTCCTTTGGAGCCTCCGCCGCTAATAACTAATGCCCTGCTCATACAAATAATTTTTATTGATTAAATACTTCAGCATCTTTTTTTAATTTGCTGATTCGGATTCCAACAGTGTTTTGCAACCACCAGGTATTTAAATTATAATCCCTGTGGATTGTTAAACCAAGTACGATTTTGTTGGCAATATCTGCATTAATACCGCCACCAATCAGGTGTTCCTTGTGTGTGCCCCACAAATGATCAAGATTTAAGTGAACATTCCCAAGGCTGCCAAAAGGAGCGGCCTTGAATGTTTTTAATTTAAAAGAAACAGTGGGGCCAAAGGCAGCACTTAGCTTTTTATTTGAGTAATAAACATCTGCAATTATACCGCCTCTCATCACTTTAGGAATGAAAGTATATTGTGGTATCAGTTGTATGCCACCGGCATATATATCAGGTGCATTTGTAAAGTTTGTGACCATTCCATTGTGCAATTTCAGGTGCATGATGAACTCTTTTGGAAACTCAGGATCTTGAGTTGTTTGAGCTGAAAGCCTGAAGAAGCAGCAACAAAAGACTAAAATCGGGGAAACTAATTTCATGATTTGCTATTTGCCGATAAATGTAGAAACAAAAAGTTCTATTTGCAATACCGTAAAAACGGTATTTTGAAAAGTGTTGAATAAGTTGGCCAATGCAGGATTAATATTCAGCAAGCTCTTCATTGTATTTATGTAAAACCCTCCTCTGGTGTTAAAACCCACATCCCGTAATTTGTGTTATACTTCCCGTTTACTGTGTTAATGCACCCTGGTTTGCCGATCTACATTTGTGATGTAAATAATTAAAAAACATTTAAAAATTAAAACAATGAAAAAAGTAGCAGTAATCACAGGAGCAAGTTCTGGTATGGGAAAATCAACCGCTAACATATTGCATAGCCAGGGCTATACAGTGTATGGAGCAGCAAGGCGTACCGGCGAAATGGATGACTTAAAAGCAAAAGGAATGGGTGTGGTATCGCTCGACCTAACCAACGACGCTTCAATCGTAGAAGCCGTAAACACTATCCTCAGCAAAGAAGGGAGGATAGACATTTTAGTAAACAATGCAGGCTATGGCTCTTATGGTGCTGTGGAAGATGTACCACTGGATGAAGCAAGAAGGCAGTTTGAAGTAAACCTTTTCGGCATGGCAAGATTAACACAATTAATATTGCCCACTATGCGTAAGCAACACGCTGGCAGAATCGTAAATATTTCATCAATGGGTGGTAAAATTTATACGCCGCTGGGTGCCTGGTACCACGCCACCAAACATGCAGTAGAAGGCTGGAGCGACAGCCTGCGTTTAGAACTAAAACAATTTGGAATAGAGGTAGTAATTGTTGAGCCGGGTGGCATAAAAACTCCGTGGGGGCAAATAGCTATGGACAATTTAAGGAAAACTTCAGGCACAGGAGCTTATGCCACCTTTGCCAACAAGATGGCAACAAGTTTTGAAAAAATGAATGCCGGAAACCAGTTGACTGATGTTGATGTACTTGGCAAAACTATTGCCCAAGCTTCCACCGACAAAAAACCAAAAACAAGGTATGTAAAGGGGTATATGGCTAAACCTGCAATGGCCATTAGGAAATGGTTTGGCGACAAAGTTTTCGACAAAATAATCATGAGCCAGGCTAAGTAAACAACAAATGGAACGGGCTTAAAAAAACTGAATCAACATTAAATTACAATTGCAATGAAACAATATCATACAGCCATAAAAATCAATGGCACGTTAACAGAGGTCTGGAAAGAATTGACCAACTTTAAAGACTATCCCAACTGGAATCCTATAGTGGGTAAACTTGAAGGAGCAATGAATGAAGGCAATAAAATTGCTACTTATATTGTCCCGTTAAAAGGAACTTATTTTCCTGTTTTATTAAGGTACAATGAAAACAAAGAATTGCTTTGGCAGGGAACGCAGGTGACTAAGTTTTTAATAGCAGCAAAACATTATTATCGCCTTAAAGCAATTTCAGCAACTGAAACTGAATTGCTGCACGGAGAATATTTTACCGGATTTTTTTCTTACTTTATGTCCGGTAAATTTGTTTCAAAAATGCGGACAGCTTTTGAACAACACAATATTATTTTGAAAAAACGCATTGAAAACAGCAAATAATATGAATCCCGAAATTAACAACATAACGTCCATCAGCCAATTTCATGAGATCTTTGGATTAGACAAACCTACCCATCCCTTGATCAGCATCATTGATGTTTCCGGTTTCGAAATTCCTGAGCAATTTGTTGGCGTAAAGTACACTTCTAACTTGTATACAATTGCTTTAAAAGACAAAAGTTGTGGTTTGCAATATGGAAGAAACACCTACGATTTTGATGAAGGCGTATTAATGTTTACAGCACCCAACCAGGTACATTCCGTTTCAAAAACACAAAAACTAAATGAAATAAAGGGATGGATGTTATTTTTCCATCCCGACCTCATCCGCAACACTTCGCTGGGACATAGTATTGAAGAATATGGCTTTTTTAGTTACGATGTGCATGAGGCGCTTCATCTGTCGGATGCAGAACAAAAGACCATCACCGATTGTAAAAACATGATTCAAAATGAAATCCTGGAACGGATAGACAACCACAGCCAAACCGTAATAGCCTCTTCGCTGGAGTTGTTGCTGAATTTATCAAGACGTTACTATGAAAGGCAATTCAACACCCGTGCCGCACAAAATTCTGATGTCGTTAGCCAGTTTCATACACTGCTCAACAGCTATTTTAAAAATGGACAATTTGTAGAAACAGGCATACCGTCGGTAGAATACTTTTCGGATAATATTCATCTTTCAGGAAATTATTTAAGCGACTTGCTGAAGAAAGAAACAGGCTTTGCCATAAAAGATCATGTAAATAATTTTATTGTAGAAAAAGCCAAAACTTTATTGCTTAGCGAAAATGAATCCGTTAGTGGCATTGCCTATAACTTAGGGTTTAACTATCCGCATTATTTCAGCCGCTTATTCAAAAGCAAAACAGGGTACACGCCGCAGGATTACAGACAGTTAAATTAAATGGCATCAATAAATTCGACCCTGCATACAAAATAATTATTGCTGTAATGCATAACTAAATATCCTGTCTGTAAATCTAAGATAAGGGCTAAATTACTGCCTGAGCGATTTTACGATTTCAATTATTTTTTTTGTTTCAGCTTCCAGCTGGTGAAAATTATTTTGTTGTAACAGCTCTTTAGTTATCAGCTTGCTACCCATGCCAACAGCGGCAACACCAGTTTTAAACCAGGCACTTATATTTTCACTAGTGGTATCAACCCCACCCGTTACCATATATGACATGCCGGAAAAAAGCGGGCTGATTGCATCTACAAATGAAGGCTGAAGCAGGTTACCCGGAAACAATTTTACAAGTGTACAACCAGCTAGTTGGGCATAGTGAATTTCTGTGGTAGTCATGCAACCCGGTATCCACAACATATCATGTTGTTTGGCAGTATCGCAAGCCCCCTGGTCAAAATATGGACTTACCAAAAAATCTGCACCGGCATTAATAAATGCAGTAGCTTCTTCAGCAGATTTAATGGTACCAATACCAAGCAACAAATCGGCAAACTGTACTGGCTTTTCTTTTACAAGAACACTAAAGTTTTCAAAAGCTTTACTGCCACGGTTGGTAAACTCTACAGAACGAATTCCTGCACCATAAAGCGCTTTTACAACAGATAAACAAGTATCAGCGGACTCATGATAAAACAGGGGCAGTATGCCCTGGACTTTTACCTGGTCAATTATTTGTTGCTGGTTCATGCAGGATATTTTTATGAATTTCTTCAATTGTTTGTTTTGTTGCGTCGCCGGTTTCATACAATTTTCCCACCGCTGCTGCAGCAGAAAAATTTATTATTTCCACCGGAGAATGTCCGTTATATAAACCGTAAAGTAACCCGGCCATAAAACAGTCCCCGCTGCCAACTTTGTCAACCACTTCGTTAATTGAGTAGGTGGCGGAAGAAACAAGCTGATCATCTTTTTGTAAGACGCCGAAATATTTTTCAGCCAGCCTGAAAGTGTAAGCAAATGTTGTTGCCAGCGGATAGTTGGCAGCCAATGAAAGCATACTTTCCTTTGCAGCATCTACCAAAAACTGCGATGATTTTCCTGTGCTTTCACTAACCGGAGAAGGGATGCCCAACAGGCTTTCAACGCTCCAGAGGTTGCCCATAATTATATTACAAAAGCTTACCAGTTCGGGCATTACTTCTATTGGCTTTTTACCATACTGCCAAAGTTTTGACCGGTAATTTAAATCGATAGAAATAGTGATATTTTTTTTAGCCGCTGCCCTGACTGCTTCCAGGCAAAGCGTTGCTGCGTTTGCGTTTAACGCCGGGCTGATGGCGCTGAAATGAAACCATCCGCAATCTTCCAGTACGTTATCCCAATTAATCATTCCTGGCTTAAGGTCTGCAAAAGATGAATGTGCCCTGTCATAAATTACACCAGCATTTTTAAGATCAACCCCCTGGGTTAAATAATAGATTCCAATTCTGTCTCCTGAAAAATTTATGGTAGAAAAGTCAATATTGTTTTTTTGCTGATTGGTCACAATTGCCCGGCTCAAGGAGTTATCCGGCAAAGCCGTAAAATACCTTACAGGAACATGCCATTTTGCAAGAGCATTAGCCACATTTAATTCAGCCCCACCCACGTAAACGGGTAATCGATTTTGCATAAGCCATTCCTCTCCTGCATCGGGAGACATTCTCAGCATCAGTTCACCAAAACAGCAAATTTTCTTCATCTTCTCAAAAATATGATCTTGCTTTTAGGTTATTTACTTGCAAATTTAAGTAATACAGAACCATGAGGATTAATCAATTGTTTGAATTGCTTTTTAAAATTGCCAACAGCTGCCTTTTTCCACAGGTCCCTTACCGTTATACTCCCTTTTAATCCTAAGGCTGCAAAATCTACCGTAACCTCATGTGCTGACTCACCAATATTAAAAAAACCAACATAAATATCTTTAGTTCCCTGTGCATTGGATACCCAAACCATGCTGCTGTCATTTTTGTACAACTGCCTGGGATTTTCACCTTTTTGATTTACTGCAATTACCTCTTCGTTTGTAAATAGTTTCAATTCAAGAGCCCTGTTTTCAGGCAGGTTACCGCCAAGCATTAACGGCGACCGGTAAAGGCACCAAAAATTCATGTGAGTGTACAATTCATCTTCTGTAAAACGGCTGTAACGCTCCGGGCCTACCGGGCCACGTTTTGAAAGTTTCCCGATCTGGATCATATCGCAATCGGGCCAGTGACCGGGGCCACCGGTTCCTTCCCAGCTTTTAGCATAATTAAACATGTGCAGCAACATTTCCCAATTGTCCCAAAAGTCATCTGCCATGCGCCACATGCTGGCATGTTTTGTAACATGGTCTTTTGCTGTAAGCGCTGTTTCGCCTGGAGAAATACTTAATGGCATTGGCCTGCCACAATTGGCAATTGCCTTTTCATAACCTTCAATTTCGGCAGTTCTGTATGGTCTTGAGATATCATCCACTTTTATAAAATCAACATCCCACGAGGCATACAATTTCAAAATGGAATTCAGGTATTCCTGGGCACCCGGTTTACTCATGTTCAACCCATACATGTGGTTCATCCATGGGCAGGTGGAAGAAGTATCTGCAATCATATTTGCAGTAATTCCATTGGTACCCATAACCGGCGATTTTGACCAAACTGCCTGCCTCGGAATGCCACGCATTACATGGATACCAAACTTTAATCCCTTCGAATGTACATAGTCGCTTAAAGGCTTAAAACCTTTGCCACCAAAGGCTGAAGGAAATTTGGTTGGCTGCGGCATCAGTCTCCCCCATTCATCCATTGTTAGCCATGGCACATAGGAACCATCCTGCAACTGCAATTGAAATGGATTGCCGATGGTGCTGCCAACCGGGTTATCATACGACCATAAAAAATCCACCACCACATACTGCCAGCCAAACGCTTTTAAATGTTGGGCAACATAATCTGCATTGGCTTTTACTTCATCTTCATGCACTGCAGATCCAAAGCAATTATAACTGTTCCACCCCATTGGCGGTGTTTGTGCAACCTGTGCCTGCGCTGTGTACACACTAAAAATTGCTGCTGCTAAAGCAACTGATTTTAAACAAGTAAATAACTTCATTGGTATTTATTTTAACAAAGTGGCTTTTTATTTTGCCGGGGGCAGAAATTTTATTGAGCAGTAACAAAATATTTTTTTCCTTTCAAAGTATTAAATTCTGTTTCAAATCCATCTTTTACTGCATTGGATTTTGCTGTTACCCCAGCAACTTTTACAGGTGCTGAAGTTCTTATTTTACAAACACCGCCACTGAGTGAATTGATAGCAGCCGAAGTTAACTTTTTTTCTTTCCAGCTGATGGCCACTTCAAAATTACCTCTTGCTTTCAGACCTTTTACAGAGCCTTCACTCCAGGCATCCGGCAACGCCGGTAACAAATTTATTTCGCCTAAATGGCTTTGCAAAAGCATTTCAATCATGCCCGAAATACCACCAAAATTTCCATCGATCTGGAAAGGCGGATGTGCATCAAAAAGATTAACATAAGAGCCGCCACCATTAGCATAGTTTGTACCTGTCTGGCCGGTTACATGTAACAGTTTTCCAATCATCCGGTAAGCATGATTTCCATCCAGTAGCCGGGCCCAAAAATTTATTTTCCATGCAAGGCTCCAACCCGTTCCATCATCGCCCCTTAACTCAAGCGTTTTTTTTGCAGCAGCTGCAAAATCTGGTGTAAGCAAAGGAGAAATCTGCCGCCCCGGATACAAACCAAACAAGTGTGAAACATGGCGGTGGTGCGGATCTGTATCTTCCCAATCCTTATACCACTCCTGCAAATTTCCTTTTTTGCCAATGTGCAGCGGATACAGTTTATCCCTTTTAGCAATGATCATATTCCTGTAAACAACATCATTATTTAATTCTTTTGAAGCATCAATAATATTGGTAAAAAGATCCCAGATTATTGACATATCCATGGTGGTTGCAATGGAAGCACTCCCCTGTTTTCCTTTGTCATCAATAAAACTATTTTCCGGGGAAAAAGATGGCGCTGTAACCAGGTGACCATTTTTATCTTCCACTAAAAAATCAAGGCAAAATTGTGCTGCACCTTTCATGAGGGGATAAGCTGTTTCCTTCAAAAACTTTTTGTCTTTTGTAAACTCATAATGGTTCCATAAATGTTGCGATAACCAGGGTGAGCCCATCGTCCAGTTAGCCCACATAGGGTCGCCCTTTCCAATGTCGCCAACAGGGTTTGTAAGTGCCCAGATATCGCTGTTGTGGTGTAAGGCCCAGCCTCCGGTATGATAAAATTCACGGGAGGTTATCTTTCCATTTGCTGCAACATTTTTTATAAAACTCATCAGCGGCAAATGCATCTCAGAAAGATTGGCTGCTTCAGCCGGCCAGTAATTCATTTGTACGTTGATGTTAGTTGTATAATTCGCACTCCATGGTGGTCTCAATTCTTTATTCCAGATACCCTGCAAATTGGCTGGAACTTCCTTTGTGCGGCTGCAGGAAATAAGCAGGTAGCGGCCGTACTGAAAATACATCGTTTCCAATGCCGGATCTTTTGCTCCCTCGGTGTAACCTATCAGGCGCTCATCTGTTGGCAATGCTGCGTTTGAATTATTTTGCGGTGTGGCTAATTTGAATGCAACCCTGGTAAAAAAAGAATGAAAGTCTTTTTGATGATTTGCTAACAGTAACGGCCAGCTTTTTTTAGCGGCTGCGTTAAGATAACCGGCGGCTAGTTTTGTTTCGTCTAAACCATCTTTATCCGGGCATTTATCAAAACCATTAAAGCTGGTTGCTGCAGAAAAAAGGATCAATAATTCAGTAGCATTTTTTACAGTTATGCCCTCAGCAGCAGCAGTAACTGAACCTCCTTTGTTAACTGCTTTTATGCGGTAGTTGAAACGCATTCCCCTGCACCCTGTAGTATCATCAGGAGACTGCGGATTGTCTGAACTTATATAGCTTGGCTCCAGGTGCGACGGTGCTTTTCCTTTCACTTCTATTTCGCTGCTGCTAACTTCATACTGCCGGTACCTTACCTGGCTGCTGGTGCCAATTACACAATTTAACTGCCCCGGTTTACTGGCTGTAATGCGGATTGCAATTACCTGGTCTGGGGCTGAGCTAATCACCTGCCTTGTGTAGGTAACGCCATCAGCAATAAATATTGTTGTGGCGATGGCATCATCAATATTTAAATCCCTGTAATAGCCCGTAATAGTTGAGTCTTTAAATTGATGGTTTATAGTAAGATCGGCCAGTGGCAAATAAGATTCAGAATAATACCCCTGCATGCCTTTTGCATATTCGTACGCCTTGCTGTAATCCTCTTCATCAAACAAACCTTTCCTGGCGAGCTGCAAATTATCATAGGCTTTCGGGTTAACATTTGTGCGTACCGGACCGCCTGTCCAAAGTGTGGATTCATTTAACTGGATCAACTCATTTGCGGCACCTCCAAATACCATGGCCCCAAGGCGGCCGTTGCCAACTGGCAGTGCCTCTGTCCAAACTTTGGCCGGTTTTTTATACCAAAGTTTTTGTGGTGCCTGGGCAGATAACGAGGCTGTAAAAAAGACCGATGTTACAGTTGCTGCTAAAATTATTTTTATCATTTCTAAGGTGGCTTTTAATCGTAAACTGTATTGCTGTTAATGCCTTTATTGAGCAAATTAAATTGTTTCCTCCTATTGCATGATTAAAGTTCAATAAAGGTATTCGGTACAAGTGAGTGACACAACGATTTTGAGTGAAGCTGCTGTCTTTTCCGGTCCCAAAAACATCGCTTGTATAAAAGAATCCCGCTCATCAATCCATTTCCACCATCCCCTTTATTACACCTGCGGCAGGATCTAACCAGCTCTCAAAAACAGTTTTCAATTCATTAAATTTAACCCGGTGGGTTATGTAGGTTGATGGGTTCACCAAACCATTTTTAATGGCATCTATTACCTGTTCAAAATCTTCCCGGGTTGCATTGCGGCTGCTCATTAAAGTCGTTTCTCTTTTATGAAACTCCGGGTGGCTAAAAATCAATTCTTCCTTTTGCAAACCTATCAATACAAATCTTCCGCCATGGGCGAGATATTGCAATGCATTGTTGATGGCCTTCTGGCTGCCGGTTGCATCAATCACTAAAGTTGGCATATCCCCGCCTGTTATGTTCAAAAGCCTGGCTGTCACATCTTCGGTACTGCCATTAATAATAAAGTCAACATACAGTTTTTGTTTGCAGAAATTTAGACGCTCTTCATTAATATCCAGCGCAATTACTTTTGCACCAGCAATACGGGCAAATTCCATGGTTCCTAAACCAATGGGGCCGGCACCGATTACCAATGCAAATTCATCTTTTTTAACGGCTGCCCGGCGAATGCCATGAGCTCCGATTGCCAGCGGCTCAACAAGCGCCAATTCATCATACCCAAGCCCACGGCTCTTTACAAGCAAATGAGAAGGTACAGAGAAAAAAGTCACCATGCCGCCATCTGCATGAACACCGCATACTTTTAAACTGGTGCAACAATTAGATTTACCATTGTGGCAGGCAATGCATTCACCACAATTAAAGTAGGGAAGAAAAGTTACGGCTTCGCCTGCAACAAAATCATCTGCACCATCGCCTTCTACAAAATCCGCAGCCAGTTCATGCCCTAAAATTCTTGGATAATTAAAATAGGGTTGTGTACCCCTGTAGGCATGAAGATCCGTTCCGCAAATCCCTATCCTTCTTATTTTTAAAATGGAGTGGCCAGGTTGCAAAACTGGTACAGCTATTTCCTGGTAATCGAAATGCCCCGGCGCTGTACAAATTAAAGATTGCATGAGGTTATTTCTTAAAACTTATTTTATAAACAACTGCATTTTCCGATGGATAACTTTTAGCTGGTTTTATAACCAGTGCATCCAACTGCTGTGTCCATGATAATTTTTCTCCGCCCAGTAACTCAACTGCAGCTACTATTCCGTTGCCAGCTTTTGCACTCAATGCTTTTATGAAAGTGTTTGCTGTTGGTATGCCGAGTGCTGTTGCATACAATGTATCGCCTTTTGTGGTAAAACGTATGTCCTGTGCAGTAAAGGGTTTCTTCTGATCAACAAAACTTCCGCTGGCAGATTCGGTTGGTCCTTCACCAAATATTTTCCATGGCCGGGTGCCATAAATTGCTTCGCCATTTACTTCCAGCCACTTTCCAGTCCCCAGCAATGTTTTTGTTTCTTCATCAGTAATGGTACCATCAGGCTTAGGACCAATATTCAACAACAGGTTTCCATTTTTACTTACAATATCAATAAGGTTGGTGATAACATACTGTGCATCTTTAAAGTCGTTGTTAGTTGTATAACCCCATGATTTATTGCCAAGGGCATCATCAGTTTGCCAGGCTTGCGGACGTATGCCAGCCAGCTTACCACGCTCAATATCCAGCACCGCAGCACCATCAGGGTAAGCAATATTTTTGTAGTTCACAACAACGCCTTTATTCCACTCAAGGCCCTTATTGTAATAGGATGCGGCAAAAGATTTTCTGTAAGGATCCATGGCTGGTTGTTCAATCCACCAGTCGAACCAAAAAAGTTGCGGCTGATAATTATTGATCAGTTCTGTGTTTCTCAGCAGCCAATCATTCATGTATTCCGGCGAGGGTGTTTCACTCTCTTCTCTTGCCGGGCCGTAGAATGCTGCATTCGCATCATCCAGCACATCGGAGTCAAATTTTTTGCCGCCATTCATAAACCACCAATGTTCAATTCTGTGAGAGGATAAACCAAAGATGAGCCCCTGCTTTTTTATCTCTGTTGCCAGTTCTCCCAGCACATCACGCTTTGGTCCCATTTCAAAAGCATTCCATTTTGTGAGTGCTGTTTTGTACATGGCAAATCCATCATGGTGTTCCGCTACCGGTACAACATACTTTGCACCTGCTTTTTTAAACAAGTCTACCCATTGCCGGGGATCAAATTTTTCTGCCTTGAATTGCGGTATAAAATCTTTGTACCCAAACTTTGCATGTGGGCCATAGGTGGCGATGTGATGTTTGTATTCTTCAGAACCTTTCTGATACATCTGCCTTGGATACCATTCAGAGCCAAAAGCAGGCACAGAATAAACACCCCAGTGAATAAAGATGCCAAACTTTGCATCTCTGAACCAGTCTGGAACCTGGTATTTCTTTAAAGACTCCCAGGTGGACTCATACCTTCCCTGTGCTTTTACTTTGTAAATGGTTCCGGAGATGAGGAGGAGGCTCAGAATAAAAATGGCTTTTTTCATATTGACTTGTTTATAAATTGTCGTTGATTAAAAAAATCTCCGGGGGTTAATGCAATCGTTTAGCAAACCCAAAACAGCATGCTATTATCCATGTAAACATAATTTTATCATCTGGTATTGAGTATCATTTTATTTTCAAAAACTTGTGCTATATTACCTTATTGTTTTACTGTAAGCATCTTGTTAATTTCAACTGTTAATGCTGTGGCTTTTGTTTTTGCCTCTTCTAAAGGCAGCCCTTCCGGCACACCGGGCCGTTTATGTTTAGTAGCAGTTAGCCAGGCATCTCTCATCATATTCTGCCGTTGTGTTACCAGCTCTGTAAACTTTGCTGCATCCGGCAAATACTTCAAACTTTCAACAATACCGGGTGCAGTGGCTGCTTTTGAAAAGCCGATGTAAGACAGTATTTGCCGTGCTATAATCCAATGCCCGGTAGCACCCGGATGCACACCATCTTCGGCCAGCGCAAAACCATTAAGGCCAAATGCAGCATCCACTTTACGGTGGGCCCGCAGGTATTTTTGCAGCGGGTAATGAATATCAATTACCTCCCACTTTGCAGCGGAACGTAAACTCAGCAGCCAGTCGGCATAACGGTCAAGCACAGCCGCATACCCTTTGCTTCCGCCACGCTGCTCATCATAATCTGGTGGCGTAAGGTGCACTAACCGGGCACCGGTCTTCACAACTTCTTTATGCAACCAATTAATTCCATCCTTAAATTTTTGAAAACGGCCGGTATCAAAAGGGAGGTATATGCCATCATTCATTCCGTAGCACGCAAACACCAGGTCGGGCTTTGTCTGTTCCAGCACACGGGCAAGACGTTCATGCAGATCTGGCCGGGGAAAGCTTCCACCGGCATGACCATCTTCCGAAAGACCCGATACAGTTTCACTTGCGAGGCCAGCATTGATAAACTCAAATTGGCGACCTGGATACCGGGCTGTAATGTAAGCTTCAACATCATTTACGTAGATGCCCGCCCAGGTAATGCTGTTGCCAAGAAACAGGATACGCTTTACACCGGATGCAATTTTTTGTGCAGCAGAATAATGCGGTATCATAATACAAAATACAAGCAGAGCCTTACGGAAACATTGATACATTTTATCAGTATATTTTTTTGCAATATAGTTTTACCAATATTATAAATCATAAAACCTGATGGCATTCTTTCCATAAAAAGCTTCCTTTTCTGCTGAAGAAAAACTGGCAAAATAATCGTCAGTTATTTGTTTCATTCCCTTGTAAGATGCAGCTACAAGGCACACCGGCCAATCGGAACCAAACATTAACCTGTCGATTCCAAATGCTGCTACCACAACATCCAGGTAGGGAGCAAAGTCTGCAGTGGTCCAGTTTTTCCAGTCCGCTTCAGTAACCATACCCGAAATTTTGCAGTACACATTTGGCAGGGCAGATACTAAAGCAATGTCATTTTTCCAACCTGCTATTTCATGATTTTTTATTCCGGGCTTTGCGATATGATCAATTACAAAACGCTGCCCGGGAAAAACCGCAGCGAGTGCAGCTGCATACTTAAGCTGATCAGGAAAGATAAGTACATCGTAAGTGAACCCAAATTTATTCAACAGGCTGACACCATTTTTAAAAGCTGGTTGCAGCATGAGATCACGCTGTGGCTCTCCCTGCAGTACATGGCGAAAACCTTTCAATTTTGGATACTGCTTGTAATACTCAAGCCGCTCTTCAATGTTATCCGCCCTCAGATCTATCCAGCCCACAACTCCCCGGATAAAGCTGCATTCTTCAGCCTGCTGTAGCAGGAAAGCAGTTTCCTTTTCTGATTGATCAGCCTGTACAGCCACGGTACCGTCTATGCTGTTTTCTTTAAGTATCGTGGCCAGTTGTTCCGGGAAAAAATCCTTGCGGATGATTGCCATATCTTCTGTAATCCAGTTGTCCCTTACGGGATCAAATTGCCAGAAATGGTGGTGAGCATCTATCGTTAAATAATTCTCCATAACCTGTAAACTTATAAAAAATAAAATAAGGTTGTACCTCGTAAGGCTGCAAATCAACATTCAAGCTGGCATAGCACCTATTGCAGCAAGCAAACTGGCAGCTGGTCTTCTAACTGTAAACTTAGTTTTTAAGATGCATAATTTTGCCTGTTTTATTTTGAAAAACTTGTACTATTTTACCATATCATTTTTTCTGCATTTACTTACTGCTTTTGAACCGGATGAAATTCGTTTAACAGCCTTTCTTTCCTGGTTTGCCAGGTAAATTTATTACGTTACAAAACGATTTATGAAACCAGTTTTAAGACAAATTACAAACTCACCCCAAGCCTCCTTTTTAGTAAGAAAAGATGTGGGAGATTCCATGCTTAACAACTGGCATTACCACCCCGAGATAGAGTTGCTGTATTTTAAACGAAGCTCAGGAACATGGCTAATCGGCGACCATATCGGGCACTTTCAAAATGGCGACTTAGTGCTGCTGGGCGCCAATCTTCCCCATTGTTTCCGGCATGAATACGAGCAAAATAAAAAAGGAGGATCTGCCGCAGGCGAATCTATTTGTGTAAAATTTGTACCTGCAATTTTTGGCGACCATTTTTTTGAAATGCCTGAAACCCGTGAAATAAAAACATTACTTACAAAGTGTAACCGCGGCTTAAAGTTAACCGGCAAGATCAAAAAAACGCTTAGCATGCTCATTGAGAATATGCTGACTGCTGCTCCGGGAAAAAAGTTAATCTACCTGTTAACCGCATTGGAGGAAATTGCGGCCAGCAAAGCTTTAAAACAGCTGTCATCAGCAGGGTTTATTCAGTTGCCCGGCAATATTGAAAATGATAAAATAAGGTTGGTTTTTGACCACACTTTTACGCATTACAATGAGAAGATATTACTGGATGAAGTGGCGGCCCTGCTGAATATGACGAGGCAATCCTTTTGCCGGTACTTTAAAAATAAAACTAAAAAAACCTACATCCAGTTTTTAATGGAAGTAAGAATTGGGTATGCCTGCCGCTTACTAACCGAGAATGAAAAAAATGTAGCTGAGATTTGTTACGAATGCGGCTACAATAATATTTCCCATTTCAATCACCAGTTTAAAACCATAACCAAAAAATCACCGCTCAATTATAAAACGGATTATCTAAAAATGCAGCATCAGGCCGGGTGAACCTGCATCGCCAATGCCTAAAATAAAACAGGGAGCTATTTTTTATAGCTCCCTGCCAAAAGTATTTATAAGTGAAGAATATTTACAATTATAAAGTAGTGTCTGATTACATACTCCAGCCGTCTCTGTAATTACGTTTTACAAATTGGTTGGCTTCGTCAAAGTTTGTGATCTTCATGTTCGGACCATCCCATAAAAGTTTGATAAAACGTCCCGGATACTCAGTCTCATCGCCCTTTTTCTTTTGAATATCATAACTGCGGATGGCAAGGTTACCCATCAAAATACTTTCTGTCAACGGACCAGCAATATCAAAATGAGAGCTGAGCGCTTTGGCTTCCTTACTGCCATAACCGGCAATAGCCGCTTCAACCCAGGCTGCATAGTGACCGTCTTCTCCGTCTTTAACTCTTGCTACTGTCTGCGGTACTTTTGCGGCTTTGGTTTTTGAAGTTGGGAGTAACTGTGGATTGATACCGTAAGTTCCCGCCATCATTTTTCCTTTTGTTCCTAAAAATATCACCCCATTTCCACCATCACCCATCATTTCGTTGGCGCCCAATTCAGCAGGCCGTGATGGCTGAATGCCACCATCCATCCAGTGCAATTCCACATCCGGCTTGCCGTCTTTGCCTTTAAAGTTTAAAGTAATGTGAGAAGAAATCGGACCGCTTTCAGGATAGTAGGCTTTATTCCAGTTCTCAATGTATTTTGTTGCAACGCTGCACTCCGCACTGGTTGGATAACCAAGCCCCATTACAGCAAAGGCAGGTGCCATTATATGGCAGGCCATATCACCTAAAGCGCCGGTCCCATAGTCCCACCAACCACGCCAGTTGAACGGCAACACCCCTTCAAAGTAATCTCTCTTTGGTGCTGTACCAAGCCAGAGATCATAATCCAGACCGGCAGGTATTGGTGATGTGTTGGTTGGCCTTGGAACACCCTGTGGCCAGATAGGCCTGTCTGTATAGCAATAGATAGTGTGAACATTTCCTATTAACCCGGCATTGTACCAATCCTGTAACTGCCTTACACCATCGCCGGAAGAACCCTGGTTACCCATCTGTGTTACACATTTGTACTGGTGAGCCGCCTTGGTAAGCGTACGGGCTTCGTAAATATCATGCGTAAGCGGTTTCTGCACATACACATGTTTGTTCAGTTGCATAGCAGCCATCGCTGCAACACCATGCTGGTGATCGGGGATAGAAACAGAAACTGCATCAATTGATTTACCCTCCTTGCTAAGCATCTCACGAAAATCTTTATAGTATTTTGCATTTGGAAACTTCTTTCGGGTTTCAACCGCCTGGCGGTCATCTACATCGCACAAAAATCCAATCTCTGCTTTGCCCGATTTATAAAAATGGCTGATATCGTCTGCGCCCTTACCACCAGCACCAATGCCAGCTATAATCAGCTTGTCACTGGGAGCTGTAAAGCCACGGCCAAGTACATGACGTGGAACAATAAAAAAACCTGCAGCCGCTACAGCAGTGTTTTGGATAAACTTCCGGCGTGAACCGTTGACGCCATTTTTCTTTTCCATAATAATCGTTCGTATTTTATGTTGGGAATATTTTGAACGAGGAAATTATGCCTTTTTATGGGATTGAAAAAATGAATGTTACTGTCGGTATAAAAAATGATATTCAAAAAATTATCGTAAAGCAATAATGTACTAAGATAACTTTTGGTAAAAATCTTCTTAAAACAAAAATGGGGATTCAAATGACATTGTCATTCAAATCCCCATGTACAAATTATTTTCTCTTACAAAAATTTCAACACCTGCTCACCCATTGCTTCAGTGCCAAGTATGTTTTCTTTGGCGGTTGTTTTATCTGCAATGTCGATGGTGCGGTAGCCGGCTTTCAGCACCTGGTCAACTGCACTGATCACCAGTTCTGATTCTTCTTTCATACCAAAGGAGATATCAAGCAACAGTGCTGCTGATAAAATAGAAGCCAACGGGTTGGCAATTCCTTTTCCTGTAATGTCATGTGCTGAGCCATGAATTGGTTCATACACACCAGTGCCATCACCAATAGACGCCGAAGCAAGCATGCCCATTGAGCCAGCAATCTGCGAAGCTTCATCCGTTAAAATATCGCCAAACAAATTAGCCGTTACCACCACATCAAAACGGCAAGGATCTTTGATCAGTATCATGGCCGTTGAATCTACAAACTGGTATTCCACTTCCACATCAGGATATTCCAACGCCAGCTTCTGAATTTCTTCTCTCCACAAGCGGCTTGTTTCCAGCACATTTGCTTTATCAACTGAGCATAATTTTTTACGTCTTGTACGGGCTGCTTCAAATGCTTTTCGGCCAATACGTTCTACTTCAAAGCGGCTGTATTCGGCTACATCATAAGCGGTGTTGCCGTCGTTCTTTCTCCCCTTTTCTCCAAAATAAATGTCCCCGGTCAACTCACGGAAAAATAAGATATCTGCACCTTTTAAAATTTCTGGTTTAATGCTGGAAGCTCCAAGCAATTCATCAAATAATTTGATGGGACGAAGGTTGGCATACAAGCCAAGTTCCTTCCTCATCTTCAGCAAACCCTGCTCAGGACGAACCTTTGCAGAAGGATCATTGTCATACTTTGGATGACCAACAGCGCCAAACAATACAGCATCTGAATTACGCATTTTTTCCAGCGATTCATCCGGCAGCGGAACACCTGTTGCTTCAATGGCCACATGACCGATAAGGGCTTCATCGTAGGTAAATTCATGGTTGAATTTAGCTGCGATTGCGTCCAATACTTTTTTACCCACCAGTGTTACTTCCTGGCCTATCCCATCGCCGGGAACAATTAAAATGTGTTTTTTTGCCATTGTTGCTGTTGATTTTTATTTGCTATTATGCTTTTTTTGAAACTACTTCGTAGTTGGTTTGCCGCTGATTCGCAGATTAACTGAAACTGCTTCGTAGTTTGTTTGCCACAGATTTCGCTGATTTTCACAGATTGGATTTGATTTATATTTTTTGGCGTTGATTCGCTGATTTATATTTTTTATTTAATCTGCGAATCTGCGGCTCTACTGCGGCTAAATTATGTTTAGCATTTTTTCAGTTGCCTTAATAGCTGAAACGGTCTGGTCGCTATCCAATCCACGGGTTTTGAATTCCTTGCCGTTATGCAGCCAGGTGATGATGGTTTCACACAAGGCGTCACTCTTACCTCCGGGTGGAATACGAACCGTATAATCTACCAGCAGCGGCAGCTCAATTTTCTTTTGCTTGTATATTTTTTTGAGTGCATTTACAAAGGCATCATACTGTCCGTCGCCCTGTGCATGCTCTTCAAATGTGTCTCCGTTTACGCTGATGTTTAGTGTGGCAGATGGCTTCAGATTCTTTGAATGCGTTAATACATAATTGTTGATCTGTACTTTTTTCTCAATGGTATTGCTGTCTAAAATATCAGAGATGATATAAGGAAGATCAGCCTGTGTCACCATTTCTTTTCTGTCGCCCAGCTCAATCACCCGCTGTGTAACTTTCTTCAGATCCTCATCCGAAAGCTGGATGCCCAGCTGTTGCAGGTTGTTATCTATGTTAGCTTTGCCGCTGGTTTTGCCGAGTGCATACTTGCGCTGGCGGCCAAAACGTTCCGGCATTAAATCGTTGTAGTAAAGGTTATTTTTTTTATCGCCATCGGCATGTATGCCGGCTGTTTGTGTAAACACATTTTCACCTACCACAGGCTTATTGGCAGATATCCTGAAACCAGAAAATGCTTCCACCAATTTGCTTACGCTGTACAAAGATTTTTCCACCACAGCAGTTTTTACCGCAGGCATAAAATCATTGAGTACTGCAATGGCGCTTGCCAAAGGTGCATTTCCAGCCCGCTCTCCCATACCATTTACGGTAAGGTGCAAGCCATGTGCGCCAGCCTTTACAGCTTCCAGTACATTGGCGATGCTGAGGTCATAATCGTTGTGGGCATGAAAATCAAAATGCAGTTGCGGATAACGCTGCACCAGTTCAGACACATACTCAAATGTCTCAGAGGGAATCAGCACACCCAATGTATCCGGCAGCAACACTCTTTTTACCGGTTGATGCTGTAGAAAATCAAGATATTGTAACACGTACTCTTTTGAGTTACGCATACCGTTGCTCCAATCCTCTAGATAAATATTACACTGCAGCCCTTTTTCGTTGGCCAGTTTTATCACGTTGGCGATGTCGGCAAAATGCTCTTCCGGCTTTTTCTTTAACTGGTGCGTCAGGTGATTTAAAGATCCTTTTGTAAGCAGGTTCATCACTTTTGCGCCAGCCTCCACCATCCAGTTTACAGACACGTTACCATCAACAAATGTGAGGACCTCCACCTGGTTGATAAAACCATTGAGATTGGCCCAGTCAGTAATCTTTTTTACTGCCTGGAACTCTCCTTCTGACACCCTTGCGGAAGCAATTTCAATTCTGTCAACCTTTACTTCGGTGAGTAACAATTGAGCGATCGTTAATTTTTCAGAAGCTGAAAAGGAAACTCCGCTGGTTTGTTCACCATCACGGAGTGTGGTGTCCATTATTTCAATATGCCGGGCTGTCTTTTTCAATTAGTTGGTGGTCAATGGTGAGTGGTGAATCGTCAATGGTGAATGGTGAATATTTTGTTTCTTAATTATGAACTATCAACCATGAACCATAAACCTTTACACTGCTTTCGCAGCAGCGAATGTTGCGATGTCCTGTTTCATTGCCTGCAGGTAGTCGATGTCGTCGAAACCATTGAGGAGGTTGTGCTTTTTATAGCCGTTGATGTTGAAAGACTCTTTTTCGCCGGAGGCAAAAATGGTAATGGTTTGTGCTGGCAAGCTCACTTCAAATTCAGCCTTTGGATTTGCTTCGATCGCAGTAAATATCTGTTCCAAAAATTCCGGGCTAACCTGTACCGGTAGTATCCCCATATTGATGGCATTGTTTTTAAAGATGTCAGCAAAAAAGCTCGACACCACACAACGGAAACCATAATCATAAATGGCCCATGCAGCATGTTCACGGCTGCTGCCGCTACCGAAGTTGGTACCACCCACTAAAATTTTTCCAGAGTAAATAGGATTGTTCAACACAAAATCCTGTTTGGGGGTATCGTCTCCATTGTAACGCCAGTCACGGAACAGGTTGTCTCCAAAACCTTCTCTTGTTGTTGCTTTTAAAAAACGGGCAGGGATGATCTGGTCTGTATCTACATTCTCAATTGGTAATGGAACTGCTGTACTTGTAAGTGTGTCGAATTTATCGTAGGCCATGAGTTAGTTAGTATTTAGTATTTGAGTACTTAGTATTGAGACTTGAGTGCTTTGTATTGAGTATTGAGTATTGAGTACCTAGTATGTAGACTTGAACATTGAATGCGAACAGTTTATCCTTTCATTCACTATTGACCATTCACCATTCACCACTACGCCATCAATTCTCTCGGGTCAGTTACATATCCTGTAACAGCCGCTGCAGCTGCTACCAGCGGACTAGCCAGCAAAGTGCGGCTGCCCGGACCCTGCCTGCCTTCAAAGTTTCTGTTGCTGGTACTTACAGCATATTTGCCTGCAGGAATTTTATCGTCGTTCATCGCCAAACAAGCCGAACAGCCTGGCTGGCGCAGAGCAAACCCTGCTTCGGTCAGCACATCTAAAATGCCTTCATCTTTAATTTGCTGTTCAACAATATGAGAACCGGGTACTACCCATGCCGTAACATGCTCCGCTTTTTTGCGCCCTTTCACAATAGAAGCAAAAGCCCTGAAATCTTCAATCCTGCCGTTGGTGCAACTTCCGATAAATACATAGTCCACCTTCTTACCAATCATTTGTTCTTCTTCTTCAAAGCCCATGTACTTCAGCGACTTTTCATAGGTTGATGCACCGCCTTTCTGATCAGCGCTGGATGGAATTGATTTAGAAATACCCAAGCCCATTCCCGGGTTGGTACCGTATGTAATCATCGGCTCAATATCGGCCGCATCAAAATTGTATTCTTTATCAAAGGCAGCACCCTCGTCTGTTTTCAACGTTTTCCAGTAAGCCAATGCTTTATCCCAGGCTTCAGCTTTCGGCGCCATTTCACGGCCATTGATGTAATTGAACGTTGTTTCATCCGGTGCAACCATACCTCCTCTTGCCCCCATTTCAATACTCATGTTACAAACCGTCATGCGGCCTTCCATGCTCATATTCCTGAACACATCCCCTGCATATTCAACAAAATAACCGGTGGCACCGGCAGTGGATAATTTGGCAATAATGTATAGCGCCACATCTTTAGGTGTAACCGCTTTGCCCAATGTTCCGTTTACATTGATCCGCATTTTCAGCGGCTTCGGCTGCATGATACATTGTGAAGAGAGCACCATTTCAACCTCAGAAGTACCGATACCAAAAGCGATAGCGCCAAAAGCACCATGAGTTGATGTGTGAGAATCACCGCAAACGATCGTCATGCCCGGTAATGTGATACCGTTCTCAGGACCAACCACGTGTACAATACCGTTTTTTGGATTGCCCAATCCCCAGTGAGAAATACCGTATTTGGCTGAGTTTTGTTCAAGCGCTTTTAATTGCTTGGCAGACAGCGGATCTTCCACCGGCAAATGCTGGTTAATAGTAGGTGTATTGTGATCAGCAGTAGCGAAAGTATGTTCAGGAAACAGCACCGGAATATTTCTTGTTTCTAGCCCCAAAAAAGCCACAGGGCTGGTAACTTCATGAATAAAATGCCTGTCAATAAAAAACACATCAGGGCCATCTTCAATTTTTCTAACTACGTGTGTATCCCACACTTTATCAAACAGCGTACTTGGCATATTGCTCATTGTAAAACGGTTTTTTAATATTTTGCAAATATCCATCGTAATTAAGGAAAAATTGCAAAAAATATTGAAAAGATGGAGGAGCGTTGGAGAATATTGGCTTAGGAGGAAGAAACGGTACCAATAAGCTTACAACGGTGCAGAATATTTTTTTGAACGGCGGCAAGTGGTTATCTATTGATCTTTGGTCTTGCTTTTCGCTATTACTCCGGCACAGCCCTGGCTTCTTCCTCCTCCCCTTTGGAGCTACAGTGCGGACACAAGTATGAGTAAGAAATTTGATCTTTGACATATGGTAGAATTAATAAATAGTTTTCCTGATTTTACAGGAGCCTTTGGGGATAAACGTATAGATAAGCGGGCTGGTCAGGTATTGCGAACATTAACAAAAGGCCGCAGCAGCAGTATACGCCAGGTAACAGCCAGTGAAGCAGAGCAAAAAAGCTTTTATCGTTTGTTCAATAACGATAGCTTTAGTGAAGACAAGATAACAGCAAGCATTGTAACCCGATGTGCAAGTCTGTGCAGTGGCAGGCACTTACTCTGCATACAGGACACTACCGAGTTTAATTTATCAGGGCAGGCAGGCAGGGTAAAAGCCAGCACAGGCCTGGGTAAAACCACCAAAGAGGGTATACTGGGTTTTATGATGCATAGCAGTATGGTGATAGATGCCAGCAAAGGCAGTGCCCTTGGATACACATATATCAAAGTATGGGATAGAAAACCAGAAACCCCCGACAGGCACGAACGCAATTACCAACAATTACCTATTGCAGAAAAAGAATCATACAAGTGGATAGAAGCCTCAAAAAAAAGTAAAGAATTATTATCACAAGCCCAAACCATTACTATTATAGCAGACAGGGAAAGCGATATTTATGATTTGATTGCCGCCCTGCCTGATGAAAAAACCCACCTGCTCATCCGTTCCAGCACAGATAGAAAAATAGCAGGCGGAAGTAAATTAAGTAAATACCTCCATGCAAAGCAAGAAGTACATCAGTACGATTTAGCAGTAAGGGGCGATGTAAGAAAAAATATAGCAAAGCACATAGCAAAAATGGAATTAAAGTGGGGTAAAGTATCCCTGCTAAAACCCAATAGCTGCAATGATAAAGAGTTACCAGCCAGTACATCCATGTATGTTGTAGAAGCAAAAGAGCGAAATAAAAAAGGTGGTATTTATTGGCGTCTTCTTACTACACACCCTGTTACCAATGCCAAAGAGGCCATACAAATTATTGAGTGGTACAAACATCGTTGGTATATAGAGCAAGTACACAGGCTATTGAAAACAGAAGGTTTTAGAATAGAACGAACACAATTGGAACAAGGCTGGGCCATCCGCAAACTTACGCTGCTGGCCATGATGGCTGTGCTGCGGATATTGCAGATGATGTTAGCCTATGAGGATGATAATGAACAACCAGTAAATGAAGTATTTGACCAGGAAGAGCAGCAATGTTTACAAATGATAAATGAACAGGTACAGGGCAAAACCGAAAAACTAAAAAATCCATCCAAGGCCAACACATTAAAATGGGCAACCTGGATAATTGCAAGGCTTGGCGGCTGGAAAGGATATGCATCTTCCCGGAAGCCTGGACCCATAGTATTACAAAAAGGATTAGTCAAATTCTACCATATGTACGAGGGCTGGATACTGTTTAAAAACAATCAAATATTTGTGTCCACACAGTAGCCCTTTGGGGAGGCCGGGTGGGGCCTTCACCGGCGTAGCCGCTTCAATCAAGCGTAGGTCTTCAGCAGCTGATCTTTTTTGAACATTAATAATGGATGGAGTTCAATTTGGACGGGCTGTAAGATGGTACCGCTACCCTATCATCTTTACCTTCTTCTTCACTTGTTTAATCCATTCCCTTGCCATCAGCTCATGCCCTGCCGGCATTGGATGTATCCCATCCCATATCCAGTAATCAGCCGGAGCCCGGGACAACGCCTTATCAAAATTCTTTTGAAAAGTAATGTGAATGGCACCAAATTCCTCCGCCAGTTTTGCCACTATCTGCTGGCGTTTTTGAACCTCGGGTAAATATTTATCCCAGTGGGTTTTTATATTTCCTGCTTCTAAAATAAACGGATCGCAAAGTACCAGTTCTACATTGGGTAATGCCTGCTTTGTTTGCTGCAGCAACTGCCTGTAGTTGTCTTCAAATTTTTCTGCTGTAAAATTCATGTCGCCGCCAATGAAAGCTGCTGTATCATTAATGCCGATGAGGATGCTAAGCAGGTCTGGTTTTAAATCGAGGGCATCCGTTTGCCAGCGGGCAGCAAGGTCAGTTATTTTATTGCCGCTGATGCCACGGTTAAAAAAATGCAATCCCCTTGCCGGGTAATCGTACCAGAGGCGGCTGGCAACCAGGTATGCAAAGCCATGGCCCATCACATGGTTCCAGTCGTTGTTACGGGTGCGG
The DNA here is from genome assembly GCA_965247025.1 of Ferruginibacter sp. GTDB lineage: Bacteria > Bacteroidota > Bacteroidia > Chitinophagales > Chitinophagaceae > Ferruginibacter. The sequence goes on from OZ252000.1 coordinate 2,109,460, forward strand.
TTGCCATCGGTAATGGAATCGCCCTGGAAGAGCACTGTGTAGCCTGGTTGTTGTACACTGCTTGCAGGACTTGCAAAAACATTGGGCATGGCAGCAAGAGCGCCAATAGAAGCAATTGATTTAATAAATTTTCTCCGTTGATTGGTTTGCATGATGCTGTCTTTTATCCTGGTAAATGCAGGTTGGATTTTGAAGCGGTATCATGAAATTTTAGCACCTGATTTTTCTTCATGTTTAACATCCAAAACACTTTGTTTAAAATGAAAGGTATAGCTAACAAGTTGCATCTCCAATCAGCTTATTATATTTCAAACTGCTTTATTTTTCCTTCACCTCAAAATGATAAACACCGGCACCAGTTTTTACAACTGCGGAGCCATTGCTTATTTTACTGCTGACCTTTTTATCATTCAGAAAAATGGAAGAGCCGGCTTTTACCGGCAGGTAAATATTGGCAGTAGCACCAACCGGTATCGTAACATCAAGGGTAAAATTGTTACCATCTTTTTTCCATGCACTGCTGATCCAGCCGCAGGGTGAATGAAAGCTTCCTTTGGCAGAGGTAATGTCTCCTACCGGCTGCGGCCTGATCTTTATGTTACTGTAAGCAACGGACCCGTCTTCCTGGCTGATGCCCGCCAGCCCGCTGTAAAACCATTCCATAATATGCCCCAGCATCAGGTGATTGTTGGATACTTCTTCAAGGCCAGCCCAGGACTCAGTTAGGGCAGTTGCACCTTTCTTTAACTGGAACCCATAACCCGGCACATCATCCCGGTTGTTCATATCAAATATCAGTTGCGAAGCACCGCCTTCATCCAGCGCTTTTACCAAAAAATGAAACCCGATATCGCCAGCTGTCAGCGCTTTATTACCGGCGTAAATAGAATCCTGCAGGTTCTGCAGCACAGCCTTTTTATACTTCTCTTCCACCAAACCAACGCTCAGTGGCATGGCCATAGCTGTCTGGCTGCCGGTTGAATAAACATTGGTTTTGTTATTGAAGAACTTTTGGTTGAAAGATTTTTTAATAGATGCCGCAAGGGCTCCGTATTTTTTTGCAGCTGCATCGTCATCCAGCACTTTTGACATCTTACTGACCAGGGCTGCATCGTAATAATAAATTGAGGTTGCGGTTACAGCTTTGGGGGTTAGCTGGGCTTCACCCGGAGGTTTGGGACCATAGTCGTACCAGTCACCCAAACCATGTGATAAGATATTGTCAGCTGATTTTGTCTGCAGGTAATCAACATATCTTTTCGTCATGGGGTAAGCCTTTTGCAAAATGTCTTTATCGCCGTACCATTCGTACAAAAGCCAGGGCAATATCACCGCACTGCTGCCCCACTCCGGGGAGTCAAGAAATCCGTCACCGAATACCACGAATTCCGGTGCAATATCCGGTACAAAACCTTCGGGATACTGGGCATCCATCAGATCGGATACAAGCTTCCGGTACAAATGGTAAATGTCATTGTTATAATGAATGGAGTTTCCCATCAGGTAATCCTGCTCCAGCCAGCTAAGCTTTTCCCTGTGCGGACAATCTGTTACCACACTTTGCATATTGCTTTTGATAGCCCAGTTGATAAGTGTATAGATGCGGTTGAACAATTGGTTGGAGCATTCGAAATTTCCATTCACCGGGTTAGCATTCCGGTTATGTAAAGAGGTGAGCTGCGTTATCAAAGGCAGGGAGGAATTGCCTGCAACAGTGTCTGGTGCTGCGCCTTCCACCTGCACATAGCGAAAGCCATAATAGGTGAACCGGGGTTGCCAAACTTCTTCATTATCACTTTTTAATGTGTACGTAAAATAAAAAGGGTCACCCGTTGCAGTTTGGTTGGCAAGCTGATTTTTATTGATTAATTCAGCTGGAATCATTTTTATGACCTGTCCTTTTCTGCCTTTGATTTTGAGCCTCACAATACCAGAAATGTTCTGCCCGAAATCATACAAGTAAATAGCAGGTGACGGATGCAATATCTTTTTAACAGCAAATGAATCCATCAGTGAAACGGGGTAATCCTGCTCCGGCAGCAACTTTCCTTTGGGCGGCTTCACAAGTAATGATTGCATCCATTTTGCATCGTCAAATGCAGGGGTATTCCAGCCAGCCTGTTCCAGTCTTGCATCATAATCTTCACCGCTGTAAATACTGCTGAATACGATGGGTGACGGAGATGTTTTCCAACTTGCATCTGATACGATATCTTCTGCCGTGCCATCTTCATACATAATTTTTAAACGGCAAATCATGGTGGGCATACCAAAGGCACCAACGATTTTAAAATAGCGTTCCCGGTTGATGTTGTAAAAACCATTGCCAACAATAACACCGATTGCATTCTTTCCACTCACCAGTTGCCGGGTTACATCAAAGCTGTTGTACAAAACAGTTTTATCAAAATAAGTCCAGCCAGGTGCCAGGAAAGCGGTGCCTGTTTTAACTCCGTTCAGGCTCAGTTCATACTGCCCCAACCCGGTGACAAACAACAATGCTTTACTGATCTTTTTTGAGACAGTAAACGTTTTTCTAAACAAGGGTATCACAGGCCGCTGTATGGCTTTGTTCCCAAGTTCTTCTGCAAAAGGTTCATGTATGGCTGGCACCGTACGGATAGAATCCGGCAATTGTTCATAGCCTATCCATTTGGCAGCAGCCCAGTCTTTTTCGGAAAATAAGCCGGTTATAAATTGCTGATCAGCACTCCAGCCGGAAGATTGGTTTTCTTTATCCCACACCTGCACCTTCCAGTAGTAAACCTGTGCCGGTAAAAATGCTTTGCCTTTGTATTCAACCAGCACCGACTGCTTCGATTTAACAACGGCTGAATTGTAAACATCAAAATTGTCTGCAGCCAGTTTATCTTTTGAAGAAGCAATTACCAGTTGATAAGATAATTGATACTCGTCGTTCTTTGCTGATTGCAGCTCCCATCCAAAGCGGATATTTTCCAAAGCCACACCTGTTGGGTTGATCTTATTTTCACAAAGTGCTTTATCTATTTGCAGCTGGGCAAAAGCAGCAGAGGCTGTTAAAAACAGCATTGAAAGAAATGATATTTTTTTATTCAGGTTGAACATATCCGGGGCGTTGCTTGATTGTATTATTTTAAAAATATTCCTGGTGTTCGGACGGCTTTTTTATTCAACCATAGAACCGGTTTTAAAACCTTTCGCTTTTCTAAAGACAAAGGCTCCAACCCTAAAAAATAATTGTCGTTTAGCATTCACAAAGCCATTAGCTTATAAACCCTGCCCGAATGTGCAGGCAGTGTTTGCTGAAATTGCTTTTGTGAAATGCCCTTTTTCTCATCCGTCCAATAGTCTGTAATGCCGTAAGGTTTAGTCAGCGGCACAGTAAACTCCTTTGGTTCCGCATTCCGGTTTAGCAACACGAGGTAAGTTGGAGTACCGCTCTTCATCCAGCCAATATCCAGCGAAGCATTGAACATGGCGCTGGTATTTTGTGGCGGTAACATCTTCTTAAGAATAGACAGCCGCTCCGGTGTTATTTTTGTAAGATCATCACCACTCAACACCAGGCCTCCTGTTGAAAACAGCAGCGATGCATGGTACATAAATTCATTTTCCGGGAGGTCGCCGGTGAGTAAAACGCAGTCAGGGTCATTCCACCACAGTTTTCCGTTCTGCCAGCTTCGCAATAAATTTTCATCACCTGTGGTGAGAAAAGTATTCCAGTCCCGGTTGATATCATTGGAACTTCTTGAACCATTGATAAGCCCAAGCGAAGGCCACAAAGGATGATTGCAGCCGAGGATAAATGATTTGCCAGCGCCTTTTAAAACTGCTTTCATGCCGCTGCGGTAGGCCATTGTTCTGGTGGCAGTTTTATCAAAGAAAACGCCACCCTGTATGGCGCCCCAGTAGTTGGCATCCAGTTTAAAATAAGTGCAGCCCCATTCTGTTGACATGGTTTTAAATACATGCGTAAGATGTTGTTGTACAGCAGGATTGGTGCCATCCAGCACAAACCACGGGGCCAGCCGCCAGCCACCAAAAGTTACTTTATTACTCTGGAGCGGCTGACCGGCGGAATCTTTTACCAACCAGTCTTTATGCTGTTTATAAATGTTTGAATTGCTATCGCAGATGAATGGTGCCACCCAAATGGCCGGCTCAAAACCTGCTGATTTAATTTCTGTTAAAGTTGCTTGGATATTACTTCCAAAACTGTTGCTGGTCTCCAGCCAGTCACCCATGTGCGGCTGGTAACCATCATCCAGCTGAATGTATTTTAGCTGTGAAATATTTTTTTTGATATAGGTGAGATTGTCTGTAATATTTTTCGCCGTAACCTCAGGCCCAAAGCAATACCAGGAGCACCAGCCAGCAGGAATATTGCTTTGCAGCCGTGGGTGAAAATGATTGATGCGGCTGGCAAATGCAGCAGTGAGTTTGTTGGCATCTTTACCCGTCATCAACGAAAACTCTTCCAGTTGGATGGAGTCTTCAGCCTTCAGCAACCTGTTTTCCAAATCCATCACCACCTTAATGGTATCTGCATTTATATAAAACTTACCAATAAATTTAAAGGAGGAATTAAAGCCCATCAATATTTCGTTACCGCCTTCCGCATGCAACTGCAGCATATTGTACACTGCTTTATAGCCAGAAGGCTGCGGCAATTTGTAGTGACCGTTATCATCATAGCCACCCACCAATTTTGGTTGGGCGAGTGTGCCCCGGTACTGGCTCAGCATTTGGAAACCTTCTGCATAAAAAGGCGTGTTTTCATTGAACCGCCTGCCAGCCTGCAGTATCACCACTTCTTTTAAACGCAGGTCTTTTTTGCTAATGTTATTGACGGTTGTTTTGCAAAAATTACCTGTCCAGCTCCGGCTCACTTTAACATCCATCGCCATGCTTTCATCCTGCAGCAACACGTAGGGATAACTGCGTTTGATAGCACTTATGATGTTTTGCTGAGCGACAGAGCTGGTTGAAAAAATGGTAGACAAAAGTATGGTTACAAACAAGCGGTATTTCATGCCGTTAAATTAAGCTTTACACCAATAAAGATGACTAAAATATTAAATTTCCAGCGTCCATTTTTTTATATTAAAACTGTACTCTTTAATAACTACCCACTATTTGATTATAGCCAACCGCCGTAAGAGCCTGCTCCGGTTCATCGGAGGTCTTCAACCGCTGGCGGGGTTGTGAGGATCGTAAAATTTATTGGTAGATATATCAAGTAAACCAAATAGCGGATAGTCATAAACTTTTTGACATAAAATGAGCACCGGGCTTAAAAAAACCTGCAGGGCAAATGCTGCACAGGTTTTGAATTTAAATTGGGCCGTGGTTGATGAAGACGCCAAACACTGGGCGCTGCGTCAATTTGAAATGAACCAAAAAAAAGTTATACTTTTTTTGTTATTTTTAAAAAATAACAGTAAAAGCTTAACAATGGCTGTTATACTTTTTTTGTTATAAAAAAATACTAACAAAAAAAGTATAACAAAATTTCTGGCAGGTTTTCAGCAACAACGCAATAAAAAAACCTGCAAACTGTTGGCAGCCTGCAGGTTTATAGACTAAAAATTGTGTGTAAAGCTTTTTTACCAGAACACCGTGTACAAAGCCGCCAGCATTCCCATAATAATCAATGAACCAATGGCGAAGCCAGGCGTAATTTTGAACCACGCTGTATCAACTTCAATAACATGCGTATCAGCTTCACTTTTTGGTTTGGCAAGTGTAATGGCAACCATAATTATTACAATGGCAACGAAAGTAATGGTCATCCTGTCAAGAAATGGATAATCAGGAAAAGCCCCGTTTGTCCATACCGGCAAAAACTTCAATACAGTTGAGATGGGTACAGTAAGCAACGCACCGGCAAGACCGGCAGGTGCGGTTGTTTTTTTCCAGAACATCCCCAGCAGGAAAATTGCCAGCACACCCGGCGAAAAGAACCCGGCATATTCCTGTATAAACTGGTAAGCCTGGTCAAGCGATTTTAGTGAGGGAGCCACTATAGCTGCAATGAGCATGGAAATAATTACAACCCATCTCCCGGTAAGCACCAGCTTTCTTTCAGAAGCATCTCTATTAAAATACTTTTTGTAAATGTCCAGAGAAAAAATGGTTGAAATACTGTTGGCCTTTCCTGCCAGCGAAGCCACAATGGCCGCTGTTAAAGCTGCCAGCGCCACACCTTTTAAACCGGCAGGTAATAAGTTCATCAGGGTTGGATAAGCCTGGTCTGGTTTTACAACCCCGGCTGCATCAACCATTTCTTTTTGAAACATACCATTGCTGTGCATTACGTACATGGCGATACCCGGCAAAACCGCAATTACCGGTACCAGCATTTTTAAAAAAGCCGCAAACAAAATTCCCTTACGGGCAGTTTGTAAATCTGCGCCCAAAGCCCGCTGCACTATATACTGGTTACAACCCCAGTAAGAAAGGTTATTGATGAGCATACCACCAATCAACACAGAAAGCCCTGGCAGCTCTTTGTAGTGCGGATTTGTTTTATCAAAGATCATGTGAAAATGGCCCGGTGCTTCCTTTTGCAATACAGCCAGGCCCTTTAAAATATCTCCGCCAAAACCAAATTTTTCTGATAATAAAGTCAGCGCCAGGTAAGTTGTTACAAGACCGCCCAGTATCAAAACAATCACCTGAAAAACATCCGTGTAACCGATCACTTTCATGCCGCCAAGGGTAACGATCACAGAAAATATACTGAGCCCTGCAACACACCATTCAAAACTGATGGGTGCGATGGAGGATATGGCCAGTGCCCCCAAATAAATAATTGAGGTAAGATTTACAAACACATACACCAGCAGCCAGATCACTGCCATAATAGTGCTTACTGTATCATTGTACCGCTTTGCCAAAAACTGCGGCATGGTAAAAATCTTATTTTTAAGATAAAGGGGAATGATGAATACAGCCACAATAATCAATGTGGCAGCAGCCATCCATTCGTAAGTGGAAATGGCCAGGCCAAGTGCAAAGCCGGAACCCGACATACCAATAAAATGCTCCGCAGAAATATTAGAGGCAATCAGCGAAGCCCCAATGGCCCACCAGGTAAGCGAACCCTCAGCCAGGAAAAAATCTTTTGAACTGGCGGTGGAAGATTTCTTTTTGTGGTAGATATAATATCCGTAGGAAGAAACGGCAATAAAATAAATAAAGAAGACAATGTAGTCGGCAAGTTGCAAGCTGTTCATTAAATGATTTTTGTGGATGATGGAACCAAAAATAGGTACAATGTATCACATACCGTTTAAGACAGATTTAATTTTATAGGTTAACAAAGATGACCGGATTTGGAGTGATGGCCTCATAAAAAAGCCGTTAAGAAAATTTGAACGCATAGCGTTAAGAAATGAAATCAATGTTACCAAAGTTTGGAATTGCACTCTGCCTGTAAGTTTTACTGTTGCATAGTCATTTGGTGCTGATCGAACTGATTTCATTTTAGCCTGGGTTCAAATTTTTACCTGTCCCGACGAACGAAGTGATTTCGGGAGGCTTTTTTATGAAGCCCCCGTCCGACTGGCCTAGGCCGGGCGGGCTTGATCTTTCTTGTTACTTCTTTGTCTCGACACAGTGTTGGGAGCAAAGAAGTAAATAGGGATTAGCCTATCTGTAATGCTTTATGCGACCAAACTTAATTATTCGATAATTTTATACCAGCCAGCCTTACCCCGTAACAAAAATGCCAGCCCTTTAAGCAGAGGGCTGGCACATGCACAATAAGCTAAGTTTAATGAGTTACGGTTTTATATCATTTTTTGATGACATAAATTCGGGACAGGATAATTGCGGGGGTTATAAACAATGGTCTTTCTTTTAAAACTTTAAAGTGGCCGGTAAATACTTTTTTACCAGTGCTTCGTAATATGTTTTTACCTCATCCCAGTTGGGTGGCGTTGGATTTTTGGAATACAGGTCATACGGGTTAAACAGGTCAACCCATTTAAACATTTCGTGGTCATGTGCATCCATCAGGTGATCATAAGCATGCTCCCGGTGCTGGGCATAAAATGAGTGGTACCGCAGCATGTAAAGCCCTTCCTCTGGTAAGTGATCTTTTACCATGTGATAAATATATTCATCATGCCCCCAGGAAAGATGTACATTTTTTAAACCGCAGTTAGGCGTGTACACCCCATATTTTGTATTGTATCTTTCATCATCAATATCCGGACTGTCCTTAAAAAATTCAGGATAAACAATTTTATCAGAGAAGGCACAACCTACCGGGAAGGTATCTCCCACTACTGCCCATTGAGGCTCTCCAAACAAGCACAGTACTTTGCCCATATCATGCAGCAGACCCACCATTACCATCCAGTCCGGGTGACCATCTTTACGGATGGCTTCGGAGGTTTGCAACAGGTGCTGAAACTGGTCAAGGTCAGTATCAGGATCCGAATCATCCACCAGCTGGTTTAAAAACTGGAAAGCATCCCAAACAGGCATTTCTTTTTTATTAAACCGCAGGTAATCTGCTTTTTTATCCAGCACAAACTGGTAACCCTGGTGTGTATGATTAAGGCGGTAGAATTCTTTTACCGTATCTCTTTCAGGACTGTCGTAGTTCCTGTACTCTTCAGTTGTTTTTTCACTGGCAATGGAAGCCGGATCAGGGTAGCGTTCAAGCACATCATCTTCCCAAACATCCAGGCTTTTCAGCGGATTGATTTCGTCAATCAACATATTTTTTAATGGAACTGTCATATTGCAGGCTTTTAAGTTAAAAATCGCTCCGCTAATTTGAGCTTTTAAATGCTTTGCTGGTAAAACCCCGGTGCATTTATTTACGAAACCGGTTTCGTAAATAAAAGGATTATGTGTAGCTTTCTGTTTTGATTTTTAGGATAATAAAGACTTACCGCATGCCAGGGTCCGGCCTCATAAAAAAGACGTTAAGAAAATTTGGATGTGTGGCGTAAAAAAATGAAATTAATGTTACTGCCGGCCAGCATCGCTATTTGCCGGTAAGTCGCACCAAAGCCTGGAAATATTGAAAGATCGAGCTGATTTCATTTTAGCCATGCATTCAAATTTTTACCTGTCCCGATGAACGAAGTGATTTCGGGAGTCTTTTTTATTCCCGATAAATATCGGGATTGATCTTTCTTGTTACTTCTTTGCATCAAGGCAAAGAAGTAAATGATGTCTATGCAATCAGGGAAAAGATTTGCGCCTTAAATTAATTATTCTATAAATTATCATGCAACCAAACAGATGAATAACCTCACAATAAAAATGCTGGCAAAAGAGCTGCAATTATCGGTTGCAACTATTTCAAAAGCCCTGAGGGACAGTCATGAAATAAGCAGCACCACAAAACTGCGGGTAAAGGCGATGGCCGAAAAGCTTAACTATGTTCCCAACCATTATGCCAGCAGCCTGGGCAGGCGCAACAGCAAAACGATTGGTGTGGTGATACCCGAAGTGGTGGACAGTTTTTTTGCACAGGCCATTAATGGAATTGAATCGGTTGCGGAAGAAAAGGGCTACCATGTACTTATCTATTTAACACACGAAAGTTTAGCAAGGGAAAAACAAATTTTAAAAGATTTTGAAAGCGGGATGGTAGATGGTGTGCTGATGTCGGTTTCTAAAGAAACAACCAGTTGCAGCCATATTGAGGTACTGATAAAAAAAGCCATCCCGGTAGTTTTTTTTGACCGGGCCTGCGATGATGTTGATACCTCATCCGTTACCACCAATGATTTTGAAAGTGCCTGCTCAGCTACCGAACAGCTGATCAGTAATGGCTGCCAGCAGATCCTTTTTTTATCTTTTTCCAATACATTGTCCATCTCTAATAAAAGGCTGGAAGGTTACAAAGCAGCCCTCCAAAATAACGGTTTAAAAGTGGCCGCCAAAAACATCCTGCTGTTTAACAACGACGGAGAAAAAGATTACCGGCTCCTTCAAAAAAGAATAGCCACACAACATCCGGATGGTATTATTGCTTCGGTGGAAAAGCTGGCCGTTCCGGTTTACCGGGCTTGTGAAGCCGCAGGGCTTTCCATTCCGGAAGATGTTCAGCTGATCAGTTTTTCTAATTTGGAGACTGCCGCCTTTTTAAACCCGCCGCTTACCACCATTACACAACCGGCCTTTGAAATGGGCAAGACTGCGGCGATGGTGTTGATAAGAGCACTGGGTAAAAAGAAAGCGGTGCCTGCTGTGGAAAAGATGGTGATTGCATCGGAATTAGTTGTACGGAAATCAACAAGGTAAATACGGATTGTTTTTCAGGCACTGGCCGGGGACCAGGCGCCGACGACAAAGAAGTTGGGGCTGTCAGCGGAGAAACTTTAATGAAGATTGGTTCCGGCTATACGTTCCAAGCCCTCATTTCGCTCCGCTGCATTCGGGGCTTTTCACTTCTATCCGGCAGCTTTTCAGCTGGGTGGCTTTATTAGGCTTTTATCACAACATCACTTTATGTTTTCGGCGTAACGGATATTTTTTAAAGAGTGATAGCTATCCTGTTATTGCATTCGTGTGCCACGAACGCTGGCAGGAATTACCAGTTTGTTTCTTTCTTGTCATTTTCAATTTCACGACTTATATCTTCATTAACTTTTAATAGACATAAGCCAAGAAATTCAATAACTGAACTACTAAATTTATTTTCAAAAATTATTTTTTCCAATAATTCTTTTTTTAGGACATCTTCGCTATACGGAATTCCCACACCAGATTTACTTTTTGAACCCATATTATTTAGAAAAGATGAACCAAAATTAGAAGTTAAATTTTCCCTGCTAATAGGCTTAACACTGAAAATATCGCTAATTAAGCAGATAGTAGTAATCCAAATTTCATCTATGTTAGTAAAAGGATGTAAGGCTTCACAAATTAAAATAAGCTTCTTACTGTCATTGCTGTATTTTAAAGAGAAATGCAACACTGCTTCTTGTATTTCGAATGTGAGCTGGCTACCCATTCTGAAAACCCCAAGTACATAACCCTGCTTTCTAGGATTGAGATCATAGTTGACTAAGTACCACTCTAAGACTTTTATAAATTGATTGATTTTCTCCTGAGTTGTTAAAGAATCATTTCTGTAAAAAAGTCTGTCAAAATCATGTCGCCAGTTATCGTCTGTTTCATTATGGCTCCGATAAAAGAGTCAATAAATTTAAATAGATCGTCAAATCCATAGCGTGTCTCAAGAAATTGTAAAAATAGATTATTATTAAAATTTGAAAAGTTGATCTTATCAAAATTAGACAGGAATAGCTCTTTTATTTCATCTGTAAAATCCAAAGAATACTGTTCTTTTTTGTCAAAAATGGTGTATCCCAAACGATTCATAACTTCTTGGTTGCCTGCTTTGATAAACCTATTTAACAAGGTAAATGTTCTTTTCTTATCTATATATGCGTAGTCAATTAAATTATACGCAATAAAATCTAAGTTTTGAGAATCAAGTTTATTGTCAATTAGGTATTCATAGTAATCTAGATCACAAGGCTTGTAAAAATTTCTATCCTTATTTCGCCCCCAACTTATAAGCCAAAAAAAAGTATTTAAATAATTATCTTTTCGTTCCCATAACCATGAAATAGTCTCATAAAAATATTTTTCATTTTTATAGTTTTCTCCAATTAAATAAATGCTCTCAGAAATTAATTGCGGGTGCTCTACTTTAATTTCATCAAATAAAACTTTTGCTTCTTCAGAATAGCTTTTAGATAGTATGGATAGTATGCCCTGGAAATTATTATATGTTTCTGATATCGCTAATTTGATTTTTATTAGATCATCTTTAAAAGTTTTAAAAGAGTTATACTGCTCAATTAATTTTGTTATCCGTAACTCAAGATTATTTTTTGTGTCAAAATAATCTCCATTAAGCATGTTCATTTCCAAAGCTTCATAGAGAGAGTTTGAAGTACTAGCCTTTGCTTTAAGATTACCTATGGATTCTTGAAATATCTCTTGAAATTCACTTCTTTCATATCGTTGAATATGTCCAAGAATTTTATTTTTTAAAAGTGTATTTGGTCTATCATCCAAAAGGGAATTTAAGAAATTTAAAACAGTGAAAATTTCCGAAGTAATATTTTGCTTATGTTCTTTTAAAGAATGTTTTGTACAAAAGTAAATATGATGAAGTAGAAGGTTAAATATTTTGTCTTTAATATCTTTCTGAGAAGAATTATTAAAGCATATTATTAGAGCGTTAATAATATCGGTCCTTATTTCTTCAATATGTTTACAGTATGGCACTTGAGCATGACCAAAATGCATTTGCATAGTGCTTGATTCAAAATATCGTTCTATTTCAAACTCTAAACGCATTAAAAAATCAGCAGCTTTTAATGCAACGTTTAAATTTGAAATATCCCCGGTTGAAATTAAATCACCGCAAATAATTGATTTTAAAAAGAGTTGTCTCTCACAACATTCTTTTGTGTTATAACCGAAATATGGAAAATTCCATTCATGGAACCCGTAACAATTAGAAAGAATATTCAAATCATCCGTTACACTTATAACGCTTTTTATTAGTTCATGGATTTCTTCTTTATTGACGTAAGCATAAGGAGAATATGTGCATAATTTGACAAGAATACTTTTGGCTAGTTCGGCAATTTCATTATAATAAGTCTTATCACTCCATTTCTCAGATTGTTTATGTATGAGGTGATCAATATTTGTATGGAAAACAATTAATTCTTTTATCACAAATATTCCATATCTAGGTCTGCCTATTACAATTTTTTCAACGAACTCGTATACCTCTTTGATTTTTATATTGGGAGTAGACACATCTTGAAGCATAGAAACATAGCCATATATTAAGCTATCAATAAAGTACTCTTTTTCCGCACTTTCGATTTCAGCCTCGGAGAGATTTTTTAATATATTTTCTAAATAATTTTCGGCACCATGGTGATTTTTAACATGCTCTATGAAAGTCTTATTTTTTTCTAATGTATCAGTAAGTATTGAATCGCTGTATGGATCAGGCTTTATTGAGAGTGACTGCGACGTGTCTAAAAAATTCAAAGAAGATAGTTCATTTATAAGTAACTCAAGTTTATCTCTTCGTAAATCAATAAACTTTTCAACGAATTCCTTGTCTTTGTTGTCATTTTTTAAAGGACTTATTAGAGATATCAAACGAAGAAAATCATTTATCTTTTCTTTTGAAATTTGAGTTTTTTTTTCAATGTCATTAATAGCTTCAGAAAAGATTTCTTTTACACTTTGGTTAAATGCTTCTTCGGAAGAAATTTTACTAGGCTGTTTTCCCAATTTTACCAACCGAATAAATTCAAGAATTACATTGGGTACACCTTTGGATATTTCTGATAAGTAAACTAAATTTCTGTTCTTTAGACCTGGTAATTCACTTTGAAACATGAGTTTCGTTTCGTCATAAGTAAGCTTTGGTAAAAGAAGCTTTTCCAAATTCTTCCCATGTGAAGGTAATTTTTCAAAGATCTCAGAAAACAATGTAGGGCGTGTTGTAATTATAAGTTTATCCTTACCAAGACTATTGTCAATTAGCCTTTTTACTTCTTTAAAAATGTCAGGTACTTCATGTGCATTATCCAAAAAGATTATAAGCTTCTTCTTTGTTTTCAAAAGATTAGCGAAATAGCTTGGGTTAAACCCTGTATGAGACATAACTAAAGGCATCCATTCGTCTTTTTTTGAAATATAGGTTTTCAGAAATTGGATTACTAGCCTAGTTTTTCCATAACCACCATTGGCAATCACAGCTAAAGATAATTTATCGGAGTTTTGGATGAATTGGTCCAAATAACTTAACTGAGTTCCTCTTCCAAAAAAAACATTTTTTAATTGATTTCTTAATTCATAATTATCTTCTCTTAATTGGTTGCTAAAATATAATTCATACGGCTGAAGAAGAGCAGAATCTCTTTCCCAATACCAGTTATAGATTACTGGATAGTTAGATAATAATCCTTCTAAAGTAGCTTCATGCCATAAAATAAATTCACAATCGCTAATGTTCAATTTTTGAAGTAATTCATTTGCGACTTTGTTTATTTCCGCATATTTAGAAAAAGTTAGGTTAATGTTTGTAATTATTACAATAAAATTTTCATTTTTGTAGTTTTGGGTGATATCCAGTAAAACATCCTTTTTTAGAGCTGCAACGTCTGCTGTTTTTTTTCCTGAATGGTGGAATTTGTCTTGAAATCTCCATAGACCATTTTTTGAATCATGCGAACCCTTATATAGTTGGTCCACGCCACCGTCTTTCCCGGGTGCAGAGAAAACCTGAGCAAATTTTGATACCGTAAATAACAATAAGGAGTTACAGAATTTCTGAAACTGAGTTCCATCAAAATTATTCCAATCGAGTTTTGACATAATAACTGAGTTTTACAACAGTATAAAAATAATGCTAAACCACCTTCTTCCTCAGTCAGTATGCTACTGCCCACTACATGCGTTAGCAAAGACTCCATGAGATTCTAGGCAGCCAAAACTCATCTGCATTCAGTTGATAAAAACATTTTAGCTCGTTACTGGTTCTCCAAAGGTGGAGGGGACCAGCCAAGGAAGCAAAGCAAAATTTATTTTTGAATTTCCGTTATGCCATATTTGATTAAATGTTTAATAACTGGGTCTTGAATTTGGTACATTTTTGCGCCACTTTCGGTTTCAGTCAACTCCTTAACTAAATTGTATTCTTGAACAATTTTGATATACGAGATTGCAGTTGGAGTACTTACTTTAAAAACTTCGACAAAATCTTTCGTCATTATAATTTCTTTCCCTATTTTTAAGAGACGATTAATATTTGTTAGTATGTCCTCTTTCGAACCACGTTTGGTAGGATAAATAGCATAATACTCGAACCCCTTAGAGTAAACTATTTGCCCTTTTTCGATTGCCTCGTCACTTAAAACCCTTGATTGGCTATTTATTTCTGCTTGTTGGTCATATATATAAGATAACTGTCTAAACAGATAGCGAGGTGAGAAATTAGAAAGGGCTATTATCTCATTTATTTTACTGTCAGAAAGAATTATGTCATTTATGGTTTTTTTGCCATTGCTAAAATACTTTGTTCGTGAATTTAGAATGTCTTTGAGATTTGCACTCTGCCAAGTGATATCAATAGGTTTAATTTTGTCAAACCGAACACCTGTATTTGTCAAATCCGGTTTTAAAACATCCCACAAACTGAAAACTAATGAATAGGATTTATTCATTAATATCGTAGTGTCTTTTAAAAAATTTTCAAGAAAATCAGCTACCGCCGAGATTCCGCTATTTAATTTTGTATATTCATCTATTTTGTCAAAAAAAATTACAGTTGTTTCAAAACCACTTGCTTGAATAAGTTCAGTTAAATCATTTAAAATGCTTTTTAAA
The DNA here is from genome assembly GCA_965247025.1 of Ferruginibacter sp. Taxonomy (GTDB): domain Bacteria; phylum Bacteroidota; class Bacteroidia; order Chitinophagales; family Chitinophagaceae; genus Ferruginibacter. The sequence goes on from OZ252000.1 coordinate 2,124,847, forward strand.
GCCTTAAAATCCGATAGAAATTTTTCAGGTTTTTTTTCTCTTTCAATTTGCTCCAGGGTAAGTTCTGGTACATAATTCTTATAAAACTCTTTCCCGTCAGTAACTGGTAGCCCCATTGACTTCCTTGCCGTTTCTGCAATGATCTCAACACCTCCGGAAATTAAAAAGTTGATGGGTCTATTCAATAGATTGTTCCAAATGTTTCTAAAGAAATTTCGTTTTTTGTAATTATCTGCTTTATTATATAGTTTTTCATACTCCCTCTTGCTAAGAGTGATAAAAAACTCTTTTACTATAAATGAAAGTTTCTCTTTTTTGTTTTTGTCAAGCTTATTAAGCCCTTCAGAAAACTTCGATATATGAATACAAAAAGTTGTTACAAGCCTCTCAATAATTAATTTAGTTATTTCAGTTTCGTTGTTTTTAACAGGAACTCCGTCAAATTCATCAATAATTAGTGTAAAAACATTTTCTTTCTCAAGAGCATTTTTTAATTGCAATAAAAGGGCAGTCTTACCGATGCCCCTTGCGCCTAAAATAAATCTACTGTGTCCGCTTTTTAAATCAGATTTAAGAGTATTATAAAATAAAGGGTTAATGTAAATTTTATTCAAAAAGGCTTTTTCTTCTTCAGCTGAAAAAGTAGAAAAGGGGTTGGCTGTAAACCCTAGATAATTGTATAATTCCATAATATGATATTAATTTTTTATTAATCGTAACTAGCCGTAATTAGCTGCCTAATAAAACGGTTTTATTTTCCCTGTGGTCGATGACGACACAGAAGATGGAATTACTACATTGCTGAAATGTGTAAAGACTTAGTACAATCATTGATTCAAATTTTTTATTATGGCAAACCAATCAAACAGAGGATTTTAAACGGCGGGAAATTCATCTCTAAAATAATCATTAAACATATATCAACACCAATCATTCAGTACTTTCCAAAAAAAAGGGTGTTTCCCTCATTTTTTCCGGTGAAATCAACTTTGCATTTTATACCAATACCACCCTTCCACGCACAAAAAAACCTGCGGTGGCCAACGCAGGTTAGGGTGCTGAAAACGGGCTGGTTTTATAACGCCGCCTTCCTGGCGGTTACAGCTGTTACAAAATCATTGATGCCTGCAATTTGCCTGTCCAGCAAATCAGCATCGTACTCTTGTTCAATGAGGGCAACCGTACCGGTTTTGCTGCCGCTTTCATTGATCTTCCGCACTTTTACTTCCAGTGCCATTTTTTTGGTGATCTCCTCTTCCTTCCTGGTACCTTCGGGAAGGCCGGCAATCAGGGCATTTAATGCCGCCAGCTGTGCTTGTGCTTCCGCAAGGTCTGCAGCATGCTGGGCTGCGTTTTCTGCTGAGTTCTCCGTACGCAAATCCAGCGACTCCTTACGGTGTTCAAAAATGCGTTTATCACGCAATGCTAAATTAATCAGACTGTCTGCCTCTCCGGGCAGCGTAATCGATTCTAAAGAAAAAGCCATACAATATGGTTTTATTTTGATCGGGGAAATATATCCCCGTATCAAATGTAGCAAGGTTAATAAGCGTTTATATATAATGAAATCATAATTAAAACTTAAGGAAATCATAATTGTGATTGCAGCGTGGCAGCCTTTGCAATCATGGCTTCCAGGCCTGCCACCTGGAGCTGGCATTTGAGTAAGCGGAGCTGGTAACGGGCTTTCTTCTCCCCGGCTTTTCGCCGCAATACTTCCAGCTGCATACGGGTGAGTTCCGGCAAAATTTTTTGTTGCTGGTACAGAGCAGCAAAGGCCTGCATGCTGTCTGCTGCTGTAATGGCTTTTTCCAGGCTTTCTGCCAGCAGCTGCTGCCCTACCAGTTTGGTGTTGGCGGCCCTCCCCATTTTTTTGAGCGCTGCCAGGGCCGCTTTATGTGTTGATTGGGCAGGTGCAACACTTTTTGCTGCACTGGCTTTGGTGGGTGCAGGCTGCAGCAACATGTTGGTATGTGCAGCGGGTGGCAGCTTTCTCAGCCCGGCTTCTGCCATGGCGAGTTGCCCGGTGCTGCAACCCATCAGTGCTGCAAAATCTTTTTGTGATACGCCCAGTTGCTGACGCAAATTTTTCAGCTGTTCCATTGGCTGTTTTTTTCTGTTATACTTTTTTTGTTATTTTTTAAAAATAACGGTACAAACATAACACAGACTGTTATACTTTTTTTGTTATTATTTTTTTATAACAAAAAAAGTATAATAAAATTTACCGAAAATAACCGGGCGAAAAAAAAGGTTCCGTCCCGGCGGTGTTTTCGCCGCCGGGACCACCACATTAAAAGAATCACCAGCGAAACCCCGACGTATAAAGGAGCCGGCAACACAAGGCTGCCAACCTTTCAATTTTAATAACTTATTGCTGCTTATGCACAGCAGGCGGCAAAACATTTTAGACCGTTACAGTATGCTGATCTCTGAATAACAATTGTGTGGGTTCCTTCGGTGACGAGTGCTTTTCAGCGTCGGGGTTTCGCAAAGAAATATCTTTTTGAAATAGCAGGAAACGTATGCGAAAACCCCTCCGGGACAAGAACCCAGTGAAAAGTTCTAAGAACGGCCCATGTTGTAACACCGGACGGGCTGAAGCCCATCCGTACAATATGCTCCGAGCCGATGGCTCTTGAAGATGCATGCCTCACGAAAAGTTCCGTAGGAACGGCCCATGTTGTAACAATGGACTTCAGTCCGTTGATAACCAAACAATAGCACTTGCAGAAAGTAAACCAGACGGGCTGAATCCCATCCGTACAACATGCTCCGGGCCGATGGCTCTTCAAAATGCAAACCCCACTAAAAGTTCCGTAGGAACGGCCCATCTTGTAACAATGAACTTCAGTCCGTTGATAACCAAACAATAGCGCTTGCAAAAAGTAAACCAGACGGGCTAAAGTCTACCCGAACAACATGCTCCGGGCTGATAGCTCTTGTAAATGCACATCCGGCGATAAAGGCTATTATCCAAGCTTGCTCCTGCCAGCTTTTTCAGGCGCTGGTCTGAGACCAGGCACCGGCATCTCAAGTGGAGTTCAGATAGTGCAGACAACCTCTCTCAGGCACCGGCGTTAAAAGAATTTGAATAGTGGATGCAGTTTAGTGATAAATGTGATAAAAGCTGAAAAGAGTTATTCTGTTCAATGGATGCCGGATAGAGCGCAAAGCCCCGGAACGAAGTGAAGGGCTTGCAGCGAAAGCCGGTAACAAAGCTGCCCAAAGCAAAAATGCTGACAGCCACAAAAGGAATTATATCCAGCCGGACCTGGAGGGTCAAAATGATAGTTATTTAAAAATCACCGTACCCAGTTTCTTTGTCAAATCAATTTCCAGCTGCTTTAAGTGCTGGTGAATTTGCAGCAGCACCATCTGCTCATCCATGGTGTGTTCTTTTTCCATGCTCCGCTGGTTCTCTTCCATCATGCGTTTTATTTTACGCAGCTTTAAATAATTTACGGTAGAGAAAACTTCATTCCGGTACAGATCTTCCCTGGTGTCAATCTTGCCTTCAAAGATCTCTTTCCAGTTGGGGCTTATCTCGGTATTGTAATCCATCACTTTTGTTACCAACTGGCTTACCGCCAGGTCTTCGTGGTACAAAAATGTTTTTGCGGTGGGTTCCAGTTTTTCATCATACCAAACCCTGTACATTTTTACAATATCAATTAACTGTTTGTTGTCAATCAGGTCTTCCAGGTCGGTAAGTTCGGTAAAAATATGATCGGCCACCCGCTGGTTTTCATCCCAATCTTTCAGGCCAAATTCCAGCAAACTTCTCACCATGGCCTGTTCATGCAACTCATCCCTGTTCAACAAAACAACAGCATCATCTTCAATTTCTACCGGCGGCGGCGATGCCTGGTTGTAGCCGCTGTTCTGGTCTTCCCTGGCTGCCTTTCCTTCTTCTTTATTAATGCGTTCCCGGATAAATTTATTTACCAGCGCATGCAGACCGCTTTCCTCGATCTTTAATAATTCCGCACACTGCTTTATATAATCCTGCTGTTTGGTAAAATCTTCCGCCTTGTTTATTTTGCTGATGGTTTCTGCCACCTGGTTAACCAGTGCCGATTTTTTTACGGTATCTGTGCCGGCATCTTTCAAAGAAACATTCAGCTGGAAAAGAATAAAATCTTTTTTGTTGGCGGCTATAAATTCATTGAAAGCTGCCGCCCCCACCTTGTTCACATAACTGTCCGGATCTTCCTTGTCGGGTATCAGCACCAGCCGTACATTCAGGCTTTCTTCCAGCGCCATGTCCATCCCACGCAGGGCAGCTTTAATGCCTGCTCCATCGCCATCATAAATGATGGTGAGGTTGTTGGTGTATTTTTTTATCAGCAGCAACTGATCCGGTGTAAGGGAAGTTCCACCACTGGCCACCACATTTTCAATACCCGCCTGGTGAAGGGAAACAACATCGGTGTAGCCCTCTACCAGCAGGCATTCATCGGCCTTGTCAATTGCCTGGCGGGCAAAATAACTGCCGTATAAAATCTTGCTTTTTACATAAATATCGTTCTCCGGGGTGTTAATGTATTTAGGTGCCCGGTCGTTGGTTTTTAAAATCCTGGCGCCGAAGCCCAGCACTTTACCGCTCTGGTTGTGGATGGGAAAAATGATCCTGCCCCGGTAATTGTCCATGGGTTTTTCATCCCTTACGGTAACAAGTCCGCTCTTTTGCAACAGCTCCAGGTTAAACTGGTTGCCGAGGGCTGCGGTTGCAAAACTGTCCCTGTTTTCAGGATTAAAACCAATTTGAAATTTTTGAATAATGTCTTCCCTGAAACCTCTTTCTTTTAAATAACTCAGCCCAACATCCCGGCCAGCTTCTGTATTAAAAAGATAATCGCTGAAGAATTTTTGTGCAAAGCTGTTAATGATGTACAAGCTGTCTGCCTGTAACTGCTGCTGCTTTTGCTCCGGTGAAACCTCCGTTTCCTCCACCTCCACATTGTATTTATTGGCCAGCCATTTAAGCGCTTCCACGTAGCTGTATTTTTCCAGCTCCATTAAAAAACCTATGCTGTTACCGCTTTTACCACAGCCAAAACATTTGTAAATTTCCTTGGCGGGAGATACGGTGAAGGAGGGGCTTTTCTCATTGTGAAAAGGACAGAGGCCCAGGTAGTTGGTGCCTCTTTTTTTCAGTTTTACAAAAGAGCCAACAATGTCAATAATATCTATCCTGCTGAGTATTTGCTGTATGGTATTTTGAGAAATCATGCAACTGCAAATGTACAAACGCCTGCGAAAGCAACCGGTAATGATTTAGCATTTATGATAGCATTCAATGTTCATGTTGGCATGGTTTATGAAAATCTGGTGTGGTTTTGTTTCAAATTAACAAAAACCAATACCTTTAACGACTAAAATTTTAATGAAATGAAGAAAATTTATTTTTTTATGGTGCTGGCCATTGCAGCAAACATAGTGGTGGCGCAGGATATTGATGAGGTGAAAAAATTAGCCATTATTGGTCCGAGCTCAAAAGCAAAAGATGCTATTGACAAATACCTGGCAGTTGAAAAAAATGCAAAGAAGCCAGAGGGCTGGTTTTACAAAGGTTTTATTTACAACCAGGTTTCTAAAGACAGTGCTAAGCCGCATGATGAGAGTTCTGCTCTGAAATACACAGCATTTGAAGCGTTGAAAAAATACCGTGAAATGGACCCCAAAGCGCCGTTGCTTGCCGACCAAACCAACGGTCCGCTGTTTGATGTTTATATTGGTTATTCATCTGACCTGGGCGTAAAAGCTTATACCGCCAAAAACCAGGCAGGAGCTTTTGATGATTTTAAAAAAGGGCTTGAAGTGCATGACTACATTTTTGCCAACAATATTTCCGGTAATAACGGGTTTGAATTTAGTGCCCTGGATACAGTACTTGTTTTGTACACAGCCATCACTGCAGGCGAAGCGAAAAAACCGGATGAAGCTGCTGCCTATTACAAAAAATTAGTTGACGCTGATGTGGCCGGAGACCAGTACATTGATGCTTACCAAATGCTGACTGATTATTATAAAAACAAAAATGATAAAGCAGGTTTTGCAGATGTGCTTGCAAAAGGAAGAAAAAATTATCCAAAAAATGAAGAGTACTGGATGGCGGTTGAAATTGAAGAAGCCGTTGATGGCGCAGTTAAGCCGGGCATTTTCGCCAAGTATGAAGAATTAATGACCAAGCATCCGGATAATTATACGCTGCCTTACAATTATGCAGTTGAATTATATCATTACATCTATTCCGATGAAATGAAAAATGCCAACACAACTGAGTACAAAACCAAATTACAGGAAGCTGCAAAAAAAGCAATTGAAAAGAAATCTACTATTGAGGCTAATTTTTTACTCGCCAATTTCCTGTACAATAATTCAATAGATATTTCTGACGATGCAAGGAAAATTAAAGGCCCTAAACCTGATGATCTTAAAAAGAAGAAGGCGCTGGAAGCAGATGCAACAAAAACCATGAACGATGCAATACCTTATGCAGAGGCCGTGGCTTCAATTTTTGAAGGTATGACAAAAACCAAAAATTCTGAAAAGACAAATTACAAGCAGTCATTAGTTATCTTAAAAAACATTTATGATGTTAAAAAAGATACTGCTAAAGTAGCCGCACTTGAGAAGAAAATTTCGACAGCAGAATAATTTAACCGATTTAAAAAGACAAAAAAAAGCATCCGCAATGGCTGCTTTTTTTATTGTCGTCTATTAAATTCTCAGGTTGTAAAAATTCACCTAAACTCATTTTATCTATTTTACAATGAGTTGATAAAACCAATCGGTTAAAAGGCCCTGATTGCTCTTACGTACCTTGTCTCTTCTTTCGGATGACTTCCCTGCCCCGCCACAGTAAAGTTTTGCAGCCATGCGTTGGTAGTTGTACTTTCTGTAGAACTCCAGTAAACAGCATTTGCAAATCCGCCAACAATATTTTTTTGAAGGAACAATAAGTTAATCTCCATTTTAGATGGAAGGTACCAGTCAGCATATGTAACGCCGCCTTCAAGCACTGTATATTCATTACAAAGCCTGGCCGCAAACATGTTGCCATCAACCGGACCCTGACCGGCAATAATGATTGCGGTATTTTTTAAACCGCCTCCTATTCCATCTGCTCTTGCGCAAGTATTAGTAGCCGTACCTCCGTACCAACGCATGCCGGTGCTCAAATCTGCCCTGGCGGAAATAAGGCCGTGATGGCCGCCATCATAAATATAATATACAATTCCTCCTCCATAAGATTCGCCAATATAGTGAACTGTAGAAACCCAGGTTGTTCCGTTAAAATATTGAACTTCGTTAGTACTGGTATTGTAAATTGTAAGCCCGGCAGCTGGTGTTGTGATGGCGTTTCGCTGAACAGAGTCCATCCGGGGTGGCAAAAATCCAAGTGAATCTGAATGTATATCCAGCGCTGCAGATTGATCGGGGCTGTTGGTTCCAATACCTACCTGGGATTTGCAGTTAAAAAAGATAATGACAGCAATCAAAAGAGAAAGACATTTTTTCATAAAAAAGTAGTTGGTGAAATAAATTTATGCTTAATGATACAAATTAAAGTCCAGTATTAATGGGGTAATAAAAATGTTGCAGCAAAAGAAGTATGTTATTGTGCTATGAGAAAGGCCAGACAATGCGTTAACAAATAAAAAACCTGAGTTTTCCGGCTTGTGGCGCAGCATTTGATTTAGTGTAAGCTGTATTACGTTTGCACATTTAATTTCTAACCTCAAAAAAAAACAAAAATGAAAAAATTGCTTGTAATTGCAACCGCTTTGTTTTGCAGCATTGGCTGCCTCTCAGCACAAGACTCTGCAAAGATGCATAAAGGCATGATGCATCACGACAAAATGATGATGGATTGTGTAATGATGAAAGATGGAAAAATGGTACAGATGAAAGGTGGCAAAACATCTGATCTTACCACTGACATGACCATGAAAAATGGCACCGTTGTAATGGCTGATGGCAGCGTTAAAATGGCCGATGGAAAAACAACCACACTGAAAGATGGTGATTGTGTGATGATGGATGGTAAAGTAAAAAAGATGGGTATGGGCAAAAAGAAAATGAAAGCCTAAACATCTCAATCTTTGTTGTTATACAAGAAGGTTTTTAATCCGTAATAATGAAGCTGCTCCTAAGGGGCAGCTTTTTTTATACTGCATACCTGGAGATTTTACGGGCAAATTTTTATTGAGTTGTAACTTTTTAATTAATATAAATTCTCAGCTTCCACATCTCCGTTCAATTCTTGCCTGCCTTTAATTTTAGAATGCAAACCTATTGTAAATCAAATCTGCCGGAGGCTAAATAAGGCTTGCAAATTTTAGATATAAATACTATTTTACCCGCCATATATAAATAAGCTATGGCAAACAGCAGTGACGATTTTTTAAACCAGGAAGAAGTAAAAAAAATTATGGCTTTGCTGGAGGAGAAATATGGCCCCGGTGGATCAAGACTGAAAGTAAGCGATGTGGTTGATGAAAAAGGTTACCAGTACATAAACCTGGTACAGGAAGGTGGCGGTATGCTGGGTATTGCACTTGTCGGTTTTACCTGGGTGCTGGAGGAAATGGGCATCAGGTTCTGGAGGCTCGCCGGTACCAGTGCCGGCGCTATCAATACAATCTTCCTGGCGGCAGTGGGCAATAAGTCTGATGCTAAAAGCAAACCCGTACTGGAATACCTTGCCAATACAAATTTTCTTGAATTTGCCGATGGTAATCCGGTGGTTTCGAAAGTGCTCACAAGGCTAACCGGCAATAAAAATTACCTGAGCAGCACAGCTTTTTTTGTTGGTGGATTGGCCCTGGTTCTTGTGCTGGCCATGTTCTTTAACTCCATTCATCACAGCACTTACCTTATGTGGTTTATACTGGGGTTATTATTTGTAATGGGTGTTATAGCAGCGTATGCCACCTACCTGTTGAAACTATTTAAAAAGAGGCAGCTGGGCATGTGCCGTGGCAATTTTTTTAAAAAATGGCTTAAAGAAAAACTGGCGGAACATGGTGTAAAATCAGTGACTGACTTAAAAAAGAAGGCTTACATAAATGCCCCGGATAATCAACTAAAATTTGCATCTGATGACCAATCATCCAGAAGCGGTGCTGATGCCGACATCGACAGCCTGCAAAGCGATGTCACGATGATAGCATGCGATATTACCACACAAATGAAAGTGGAGTTTCCTCGTATGTCCATGTTATATGGCCGTGCCGATGAAACAACCAATCCTGCTGAATTTGTAAGGGCAAGTATGAGCATCCCCATATTTTTTGAGTCGCAGTGTTTTGATGAGATCGATACTGCTGATCCTGCAGTAATTAAAGCCTGGCATGACATCAGTTATACCGGAGACATTCCCTCAAAAGCCTTTTTTGTAGATGGCGGTATCATTTCTAATTTCCCCATCAGTGTTTTTCACAAACCCGGCATCCGCACACCACGGCTGCCTGTTTTTGGGGTACGCCTGGCCGAGGGCAAAGATGAAACCAGGAAAGATGTATTTAGTGGCATTGGCTCCTATGCCGGTTCTATTTTCAGCACCATTCGTTTCAATTACGATAAAGAATTTTTAAGTAAAAATAATTTTTACATTAAGTATGTCGCCCCCATCGATGTTAAGGGTTTTAACTGGCTCAACTTCGCCATGAAAAGAGATGAGCAGAAGATGCTCTTTTTACAAGGCGTAAAAGCAGCCTGGGATTTTCTAAAAGATTTTAACTGGGATACCTATAAAAAAGAAAGAGAAGACCTTTACGATACGCTTAAAAAAACACAGGGCTGATGAAAACACTATTTGCATTGCTGCTGCTGATTGCCGTTGCCGCCTCCGGAATGATGAGCTGGACTGCCCGTGATTTCAAATTACAGGATGGTAACAAATTTTCAATTATGCACCTGGAGTTACCTCAAAGCAACGAGAGGGTAAACCAGCTGATCGCATCTTTTGCACCCGGTGCTCATGAGGCAGTTATAAAGCAGCTAAATACAGACTATATTTTTATGCCCGGCTGTTATGCCGGACTTATGGTTCTTTGCCTTTTAGCAGCAAGGCGTGTAACCCGTATAAATGAATTGCAAAAAGATTTGGGTGAGCAGGAAACCGGCAAAGGCTGGAAGACATTGCTGCTTGCGCTGGTAGCCCTTCAATTGCTTGCCTGGGGCTTGGATGTTTGGGAAAATGCACAAATTGAAAGCTGGCTGCAGTCGGGGCAGGCAGATGATAATATTGCCTTTTTAAGAGCCAGAACATTCCTGAAATTTGGGATTGGACTGGCGGGCTTTTTTACTTCTGTATTTTTATTACTACTTACAATTAAAATTCCGGAAAAACTCACCAGACAAAAACTCACATCAACAGAAAAGCTGGGCAAAAAATAATGTTGGTTCAAAACTTAGTATTGTTTTTAAACTCTAATCCCTAAAGACCTAATTAATATTATACTTACCCTCTCTGTAGAAAAAAATACCCAACGCAATCGCCTGGTAATATTTTGCTGCATTTAATTTACAGGCATGATATTTAATCAGGAAGGCGACGGGAAACAAACTTTAACCGTCCGTTAAATATGGCCAGTAAATATCCTTTTTTTATCAGAACCACAGTTGTGCTGCTCGGGCTCATTCTTTTTGTTTTTATTTTAAACCAACTTTCTGATATACTGATTCCGCTTTGTTTTGCAGCAATGCTTGCTATACTCCTAAATCCATTGTGCAACTGGCTGGTAAAAATAAAATTACCCAGGGTAGTTGCAATTGTGATCTGCTTAATTGTAGCAATCATAGCATTTGGTGGTATAGGTTATTTTGTATCCTCACAGTTAGCAAGTTTTTCAACTGATATGCCTGTAATGAAGGCAAAGTTCGCCAGCATGTTTACAAACCTTCAACACTTTGTTGATACTTCTTTAGGTATTAATATCGAGAAGCAAAATGCGTTTCTTGCCAAATCGCAAAGTAAACTGGAACCGCTGGCAGGGAGTGCCTTAAGCGGCATCTTTAGTTCGCTGTCTGTTATCTTTTTGCTGCCCGTTTATATCTTTTTGTTTCTCTATTACAAAACGCTGCTGTTAAATTTTTTGTACGAGGTTTTTGCAGAAGAAAATTCCAAAGAAGTGGCGCTGGTGCTAACTCAAACCAAACAGGCCATACAAAGTTTTATGTCTGGCCTGTTGCTGGAAGCTTTGATTGTTGCAGCGCTGAATACTACTGCGTTGCTGATACTGGGAGTCAAATACGCTGTACTCATTGGCGTATTGGGCGCCCTGCTAAACATGCTTCCCTATATTGGCGGAATCATCGCTATTGCGCTCCCCGTGCTTATTGCTACCATTACAAAAGATGGTTATAATACACAATTGTGGGTGATTATAAGTTACACCATCATCCAGTTTATTGATAACAATATTTTGATGCCTTACATTGTCTCCAGCAAGGTTAAAATTAATGCATTGGTATCTGTAGTGATCATTTTGTTAGGTGGTGCTTTGTGGGGAGTGGCAGGTATGTTCTTATCTATCCCTTTTATCGGCCTTTTAAAAATTGTCTTCGACAGGATACCAGAATTAAAGCCCTGGGGTAAAGTTCTTGGTACAGAGATACCTACACACCCGCTGGGTAAAGGCCGCAGGAGAAAAAAAGCACCTGTAAAGTCTGCAGAGGTTGCAGAAGCCGGTGAAGCATAGTCTGTATTGCTCCTCTTCACTATGCACTTGTAATACTGTATTTTTGAAAACTAATACAATCGCTTTTGCCAAATCTTTATATTATTGGTGGTTGCAATGGAGCTGGAAAAACAACAGCCTCTTATACAATTTTACCTGAAATACTTAATTGCAAAGAATTTGTAAATGCAGATGAAATTGCAAAGGGGCTTTCACCCTTTCAACCTGAAACCGTTTCTTTTCATGCAGGAAGAATTATGCTGGATAGAATAAATGAGTTGTTAGAACAAAACGTAGATTTCGCAATCGAGACCACCTTAACAACACTCTCTTATCAAAACATGATTAAACTAGCAAGAGCAAATGGATATAAAATCACGTTATTATTTTTTTGGTTAAGTGATGTAAACCAGGCAATTGAGAGAGTAAAAAAAAGAGTGTCAGAGGGCGGGCATAACATATCTGAAGACATAATCAAACGTCGCTATAAAAAAGGTATCCTGAACCTAACGAATCCATTTCTAAGTATATGTGATTATTGGTTGATAATTGATAATTCAAGGAGACCTTTTACCTTTATAGCCGAAGGAAATTCAATACTTGTAAACATTATTTACAATAAAAGTATTTGGGACAAGATTAAAAATGCAACAAATGAAAAATACTGACATAAGTAATGATGAAATTAGAGAGAAAATAAAAAAAGGTTTAGAGCTTACTTTTAAAAAATTACTTGAAGAAAAACGCAAAAACAATGGTGAATTTGTATTTTCTGAAAAAGGTGTTATTAAAATAGTGAGAGCAGTTGATATTAAGGACTAAACAACTGAATTATTTTATTCCACCAAATGCAGCAAAGCATAAATTCTTATGCAGAATCTCTACCTGGCTGAAACCAACTTTTTTCATTAAGTCCAGTTGATAATTAATTGACCTTGGAGAATCTTCTTTAACCACATAATCCAGTACTTTTTTCCGGTATGCTGCACCGCCGATGCTTTCGAGATAGTCGCCGTACTTTTCCCAGGTGTAATTGTTGAGCACTTCTGTGTCTTGTGTAATGAGGTCGGAGATCATTAAACAGCCGCCCGGTTTGAGTAACCCGTAGAGTTTGTTAAAGGTGGTTTCCCAATCTTCATCATCCCGTAAATGATGGAGTACGGCTCCTGCTAAAATAATATCAAAATGATCATTGCTTAATTCAACGGTTCTTATGTCGCCTTGTATAATTTGTACTTTGTTGCTGGTAAATGTGGATACTCTTTCATAAGCTTTGTTCAGCATGGGCTTGCTCAGATCAACCATTGTACATTGAAGGTTCGAAATTTTTGACAGCATCATCAAGGTATAATTGCCTGCGCCGCATCCAATATCCAATAAGTTACTGGCGGCAGGATTAATCCTTTTAGCCGCTTCTGTAATCAGCTCTAAAGAAATAGTTGCATCGATGGTTGACAATTGCCCGGTATCCAGGTTAGAGAATCTTTCTACATCATTATCGAAGCGTTGCTGGATTTCGGAGATGGTGGATTTTTGCATTTGGAAAAAAATTTTTTTATCAACTTAAAAATTGCACTTACAGTTAAATGCAAATTTAAATTGATGTTGACTTGAAATGCTGAAAAAAGATCTCTTGCTTAACGAGCGGATTGCCGTGAAAACCACGGTGAGGCCCCTTCCGTTCTCCCCAGGAGGGAGGTGGAAGAAGCCAGGCTTTTGTGCCCTAGTTGCAGCGAAAAACTCCGGATAATAAATCGGGACAGGCAGGACAAATGCCTTTGATAGTTTTTTCCATCCGCAACCCAAATCCTCTCCTCTCCTTTTAATTTTACAATCCCATGAACATTAACCCGATGTAACGGTTAATTTTGCACACACATTTTATTATGGCAAAAAGAGGAATTGTTTTAATGAACCTGGGCTCACCAGACAGCACATCGGTGAAAGATGTACGCAAATACCTGAACGAATTTTTAATGGATGGCCGGGTGATCGATTCACCTTACCTGCTGCGGCTGTTGCTGGTAAAAGGTATCATTGTTCCTTTCCGGGCACCAAAATCTGCGGAGGCTTACAGCACCATCTGGACAAAAGAAGGGTCGCCACTGGTAGTGTTGACAAAACACCTGCAGCAGGCGTTGCAACTGCAAGTAGACGAACCAGTTGAAATTGCCATGCGGTATGGCACCCCTTCACCGGCAGATGCTTTTGATAGTTTACTAAAAGAGAATCCGGGTTTGGAAGAAGTGCTGGCAGTGCCATTGTATCCGCATTATGCCATGGCCAGTTATGAAACTGCGGTGGAATATGCCAAAGAAATTCATGTGAAAAATAAGTATCCATTCAGGCTCAATTTTATAAAGCCATTTTATAACGAGGCGGATTATATTGATGCCATGGTGGAGAATATGCGACCGCATTTAACGGAAGCTTACGATCATATTTTATTCAGCTACCACGGAATCCCGGCAAGGCATTTAACAAAGGTTGACCCTACCGGCAATCATTGTATGAAAGTGAATGACTGCTGCAATGTTGCAAACCCTGCAGCGCATTCCGTGTGTTACCGTCACCAATGTTTTACCACTACAAAACTGATGGTTGAAAAACTAAACATACCTGCTGATAAATACAGTGTCTCTTTCCAAAGCAGGCTGGGCAAGGGTTGGCTGGAACCTTTCACAGATATTCGCCTGCAACAAATGCCTGCTGAAGGCATTAAAAAACTGGTGATATTATCCCCGGCCTTTGTGAGTGATTGCCTGGAAACGCTGGAAGAATTACAGGACAGGGGCAAAGAAGAATTTATGAAAGCAGGCGGTGAAAGCTACACGACGGTTCCTTGTTTAAATACAAATCCGATGTGGGTAAATGCACTAGCCAGTTGGATAAAAGAAACCGCCGCTGGCGATGAAACAATGCTGTTAAACCCTTTAAAGGTTGCTGCCACAGTCTAGTATTTTTCATTCAAAAATCAAACATCATAAATCAGACATCATAAATCAGACATCATAAATGTATCTCTACGTAAAAGCGCTTCACATCATCTTTATTGTAACCTGGTTTGCAGGGATGTTTTACATTGTGCGGTTGTTTATTTATAACACGGAAGCCAATGAAAAAGAAGGGTTAGAAAAAGAGATTCTACAGAAGCAATTTAAGATTATGATCAAAAGGTTGTGGTTCGGTATAACCTGGCCCTCAGCCGTACTGACAATCATTTTTGGTGGTTGGATGGCTTATTTGATGGGCAGCATCCCCAGCTGGCTTTGGGTAAAACTGGGCTTTGTCTGCGGCCTGTATGCCTACCATTTCACCATTCATAAAATTTATGCTGATGAGATGAAAGGAATTTTTAAATACACCTCTAACCAATTACGAATCTGGAATGAAGTGGCAACAATTTTCTTAATTGCGATTGTGATGATTGTGTCTGTGAAGAACAGCATCAGCTGGGTTTGGGGCGTTATTGGGCTACTGTTATTTACCGCAATATTAATGAGTGCGATTAAGATTTATAAGATGATCAGGACCAAGAAATAATTTGCTCCGTTTCGTACTTAAAATAGTTTAAAACAAAACTATACCAATTGCCTCCTCATTACAAAATCTCCAAAACGTTCTTCTTTCGCCCGCTCATTTTTGTACACGGCAAACAGCCCGTCCAAAGTGCTAAGGATTGCCGCTTCATTTAAAGATTCTTTGTACATAGTGTTGAGACGCTGGCCCTGGTGATCGCCACCTATATGCAAATTATAATGGCCCGGTGCTGTACCCACAAATCCGATTTCTGATGCATAAGACCGGCCGCAACCATTGGGGCAACCTGTCATACGAATGATTATATCTTCTTCATCCAGCGCATATTTTGTTAGCAGCGGTTCTATTTTAGAAAGCAGCGTTGGCATGTAACGCTGTGCTTCTGCCAATGCCAGCGGGCAGGTTGGTAACGCCACACAGGCAATAGAATTTTTTCTTATGAGCGATGCTCCTTCTGTATGTTCAAGAATTTTAAATGCGGCCAGTATTTCGTGTACAGCAGGTTTATCTGCTTCACTTACACCGGTGATAATAATGTTTTGTGTTGCGGTAAACATAAAGTTGCATTTTCCAGTTTTTGCAACCTCCAGCAAAGCTGTTTTCAACGCAATTTTTTCATCATCCAGCACACGCCCATTTTCAACAAACACCGTGTAATACCACAATCCATTTTCTCCTTTCTCCCACCCGTAATAATCACCCCTGTTGGTAAAAGTAAAGGGACGGGCTTCTTCCAGCTTAAAGCCACAGCGCCGCTCAACTTCAGCCCTGTAATTATCAACGCCCATTCTGTCAACGGTATATTTCAGCCTTGCAAGTTTCCTGTCGCTGCGGTTACCATAATCTCTTTGCACTGTGAGCACTTCATAAACAGCTTTCAGTATTTTCTCTTCTGTATCGGCAAAACCAATTACGGTTCCAAGCCTTGCATACGTTTCAGTGTTGCCGTGAGTGGTTGACAATCCTCCACCAATGGCAATATTAAAACCAGCCAATTTCCCGTCTTCAATAATCGCAATCAGTCCAAGGTCGTTTGTAAAAACATCAGAGTCGTTATTGGGCGGTATTGCAATACCAATTTTGAATTTTCTTGGCAGGTACCTGTCCTGGTACAACGGATCAATTTCTTCTTTTTTATCTGCTATCTTTTCCTCATCCAGCCAAATTTCATAATAGGCTTTTGTCTTAGGCATCAGCAGTTCGCTTATCTTATCTGCAAAGGCAAATATTTCACCATATAGCTTGCTTTGCCTGGGGTGGGCAGCGCAGGTTACATTGCGGTTTATATCGCCGCAGGTAGCAATAGAATCTAAATGTGCCTGGTTAAAAGCCTGTATCGTCGGGCGGATCTTCGCCTTTAAAATACCATGCAATTGAATTGTTTGGCGGGTGGTTATTTTTATAACACCGGTAGAATTTTCGCCGGCAACTTCGTTTGCTGCAATCCATTTTTCAGCGGAAATAAAACCACCGGGCAAGCGCAAACGAATCATGAAGGTGTAGAGGCGGTCAAGTTTCTTTTCAGCCCTTTCCTCTCTCCTGTCACGGTCATCCTGCTCATACATGCCATGAAATTTTATCACGGCTTTATCACCTTCCCGAATTGCGCCTGTTATCTCGTCTTTCAAACTTGCATTAATACTGCCCCGCAGACCATCACTTTCTGTTTTGATCTTTTCTATTGCGGATAATTTTACGTTGTCTGACATATCACTTTTCTAATCTGTAATTATTTATTTTTCTATCTTTTTTTGAGACCAACATTTTGGCTTTGGTCGTCATCGTTGTCCGCCCGGATAAATCGTTCGTACGGGTGTCACTCTCTTTTACTCCAACATTTTACTGAGTTTTTATCACATTACCTTACCAAAAATTTTATCTTCAACATCAGCGTTGGTGCTTTAATAATAACTCAAACACGCTGCATTTAAAATCCACACTAAACTCTCACACTCTTGTCCTATTTTCCTATGGAAGCCAGGGGCTTTTAATACACATCCTTCTCATATCTTCCCTGCTCCTCCAAATGCTCCAAATATTCCTTTGCCTCCCGGGCTGTTTTATTGCCTTGCTGCTCAATGATAGTAAGCAATGTTTTCTCTACGTCAATACTCATCGGATCCTTTTTACCACACACAAAAAATGAGCCTCCGCCAGAAAGCCAGCTGTATAGTTCAGCTGCCTGTTCCAGCATTTTATGCTGCACATAAATTTTTTCTTTCTGATCCCTGGAGAATGCAAGGTTCACTTTGGTCAGCACGCCGGTTTCAAACCAGTTTTGAATTTCTGTCTGGTACAAAAAGTCCGACACAAAATGTTGCTCACCAAAGAACAACCAGTTTCTGCCAGTAGCCCCGGTAGCATCCCGTTCCGCTAAAAAAGAGCGGAAAGCAGCGACACCGGTACCCGGCCCAATCATGATCACATCTTTATCATCAGCAGGTAGCTTGAAACGCTTGTTCGGCTGCACAAAAAATGATTGTTTCCGGCCTTCTTTTAACTGGCCCAGGTAATCAGAGCAAAGCCCGATCCTCTCTGAGTCATCTTTCGTATACAGATCTTTTGCCACTATTATATGTACTTCGCCTTCGTGTGCGGCCGGTGATGAAGCAATGGTGTAAAGTCTTGGAGAAATTGCATTCAAAGTCACCAGGATTTCCTCAAATTGTAACGGACTCTTAACCGGGTGTTTTTTTACAAGGTCAAGCAAATCTGCACGCCCTGCATCAATGGTATGGCCTGTTGCGGTTGCATATTGTTGTACCAGCCTCTCCGTCAGATGAATGATGTTTATCTTTCTTTTCAGCAGTTCGTAAATTGTTACCTTCTCTTTCTTAAATTCCAGCGATTTATTCCCATCCACTTTTGTCACAGCAATTATATCAGTAACCACTTGTGAATCGTTTTCCGGCACAATACCAATCGAATCACCACATTTATAATCCACGCCTTCTGCTGCAATTTCTATATGCCAGGTGGTTTTTAAAGAGCCTCGGTCATTAAGATTTATATTGGTTAGTACAGTACCTGTATGATTTTGCTTTCCAGCTTTTTTTGCAGGCGCAATTACGGCAGCGGGAGCAACTGTTATCGATGCATTATCAGTAACTGCCAATTGCTCAAGCACGGAATTAAACCAGTTGTTTGCATCATCTTCATATTCCACATCGCATTTCTGCAAAGGCGCAATTCTTTTACCGCCCAGCTTAAGAAACTGTTCATCCATATCCTCACCCGTTTTGCAATACAACGGGTAAGATGTATCTCCTAAAGCAAGCACACTATATTTCAGCTTTTCAAACTTAAAGCCGTTGTTGTGTATATGATCGTAAAATTTCTTTGCTGCTATTGGCGGCTCACCCTCACCGTGAGTGCTGATCAAAGCAAGCAGGTACTCCTCTTTCGCAAGGTCGCTTAAACGGTACTGATCCATTCCTATAACCTTAGCCTGTATGCTTTTTTGTTTTGCTCTTGTTGCAAATTCAGTAGCCAGCCTTTTTGAATTACCGGTCTCAGTACCATATACAATCGTGATCTTATTTACAACGGGTACAGTGACCGCTGCAACGGCAACAGGAGCTGAAACCTGTGTTTTTACAACACCGTTCAGGTACCCGTTCATCCAGATCAATTCTTCTTTAGATGCACCATTAATAAGCTCCAGCAATAATTTTAATTTTGACTCCCCCAGCATTGTATTATTTTGATATGATGTTTATTTCTTTTCTTCCGGCGGCACAGACACAGTCTCTTTAACCAATTCTTCAAATTGCAGATCGGCCGAAGGCTTAAAATATTCGCCTGTTTCAGCAGCATTTTTTAACCAGCTAAATCTTTCATGCAATGAAACCACCCGACCTATTATTACCAGTGCAGGTGAGGTAAAGGCTTTTCCGGCAAGTTTGTTTTCGTAATTGTACAAACTACAAATATGAACCTGTTGCATTGGCGTAGTTGCCTGTTCTACAACAGCCAGTAATTTTTCTGCCGCTATATTATTTTTAACCAGGTTACTTACAACTCCATCCAGTGTTTCAGACGACATATAAAAGACCAGTGTATCCTCAGTATTCGCCAACTCTTTCCAGTAGGCATCCGTTACTACATCACTTTTGTAAAAAGTAAGCAGCCGAACAGCGGTGGAATGCCCCCTGGCTGTAAGCGGAATACCAGTATAGGCAGCAGCCCCCAAAGCCGCAGAAACACCCGGTATAATTTCATAAGGAATTCGGTTTGCTTCCAGCACTTCCAGCTCATCCAGGATATTAGAGAATATGCTTGCATCACCGCCTTTTAAACGCACAACCAATTTACCTTCCTGCGCAAATTGAACAATGAGTTCATTGATACTTTTCTGAGGCGTGCTAAAACCCCTGCGGCATTGCTTTCCAACATAAATGATCTCGGCGTTTTTATTGACATGCTCAGTCAAAATATCCTTACTTACAAGTCGGTCCGTCAGCACAACATCTGCCTGTTGCAAATACTTCACAGCTTTCAGTGTAATCAATTCAGGATCGCCGCAGCCAGCTCCTGCCAGTATTACTTTCCCGGTGATGATGTTATTAGTCATGCCAGTAGTTTTTATAGTTTTATGGCCCTTTAAACAGACGTTTCCGGTCATTTAACCGAAACTCCGGCATTCGTTAAAACAACCCTTCTATAGAAAGATATCTTTCACCTGTATCATAATTATAAGTCAGCACCTTTGCTCCGGCAGGAATTTCTGCCAGCTTTTTTGCCACTGCTGCCAGTGATGCGCCGGTAGAAATACCTGCCAAAATACCCTCTTCTTTTGCCAGCCGCTGAGCAAATGAAAATGCTTCATCCTTGCTGACCTGTATAACTCCATCCAATATTTCTTTGTTTAAAATTGAAGGCACAAAGCCTGCACCAATACCCTGGATCGGATGCGGCGAAGGTGAGCCACCACTTAAAACAGGAGACAACTCCGGCTCGACTGCAAACACCTTTAAATTGGGGAAATGTTTTTTTAATACTTCGGCAACACCGGTGATGTGGCCGCCAGTACCAACACCCGTAACCAGGTAATCCAACCCATCCGGGAAATCATTTAAAATTTCCAGGGCACTCGTTGTTCTGTGAATAGCTGTATTTGCAGGATTGTCAAATTGTTGCGGCATCCAGGCATTTGGAGTTGAGGCTGTTAATTCTCCTGCTTTTTCTATTGCACCTTTCATCCCTTTTTCCCTGGGGGTAAGTACGAACTCAGCTCCATAAATAGCCATCAGCCTGCGGCGTTCAATGCTCATGCTTTCCGGCATTACTAAAATAATTTTATAACCTTTTACAGCTGCCACCAGCGCCAATCCAATGCCGGTATTTCCAGACGTTGGTTCAATGATAACACTGTCTTTATTCAGCAACCCTTTCTTTTCTGCATCTTCAATCATGGCCAGCGCAATACGGTCTTTAATACTGGCACCCGGGTTACTCCTTTCGAGTTTAATCCATACTTCATGATCACTGCCATACAACTTATTGATACGTACATGCGGCGTGTTGCCAATAGTGTCTAAAATGCTGTTTGCTTTCATGTTTATGCTTTATTATTTTAGGTATTTATGTTGATTTATTAAAGTCAGCGTGTTATTTAACCGTTCTTTATATCACAAAATTCAAAACATCTGGCATTGGCTGAATGAGATCTTTCACTGTCATTTCGCTTTTATGATAAACGATAGACCTGGGCAAAACACTGTTGGTGAGCCATACATTGCCGCCAATAACACTATCCTTACCAATCACAGTCTCGCCACCTAAAATGGTAGCTCCGGAATAGATCACCACATTATCTTCAATGGTTGGATGGCGCTTCGATCTTGCCTGTTCCTTACTTACACTTAAAGCCCCTAAGGTAACGCCCTGGTATATTTTTACACAGTTGCCTATTACAGTTGTTTCACCTATTACGATACCAGTACCATGGTCAATAAAAAAAGATTTGCCAATAGTTGCACCAGGGTGAATATCAATCCCTGTTTTACTGTGAGCATACTCCGCAAATACCCTCGGTAAAATTTTAACACCGTTGGTCCACAGGTAATTTGAAATCCGGTAAACCGCTGTTGCATAAAACCCTGGATAGGCCACCAGCACTTCTTCTATCGATTCTGCAGCAGGATCAAATTCAATGATGGCTTCAGCATCCTTCAGCAAAGCATCATAAATACCTGGTACAGCTGCAAAAAATTGGTTAGATATTTCCTGCGTTTTTTCGCCATCAGCAACAACATCATAAATAAGGGTTGACAAATGACTTTTATAAGATTCAAGTTCTTTAGACAACTCGTATTCTGATAATTTTTTTTGCCGTTGCGGAATGAACAGTAACTCAAAAAATCCATCGATAAATTCTTCTGCCAGTTCCTTATCAGGAAACCGGGCAGTTGATTTTTGATGCTGCTTAAAAAGAAGATTTATAAAATCGTTGTTACTCATGAAATTTTTTTATTTGAATAACCTGCTGATTCAACCCAAATTATCAGTCAAATCAAACACTGGTGTTGCAAGTACTTATTGTATCATACAGGCACCCACTGTCACATTACTCGTTTCATCAATTAAAATAGCCCCGCCATTTACCCTTAATTTTTTGTAAGAATCATAAGGGATTGGTGAAGCCGTTTTAATGGTCGCTTTTATCACATCATTCAGCTGGGCTTTTTCCGGCGCCGGCTCTTCCAGCAAGGTATTTACATTCAGTTTGTATTCGATGTTTTTTATAACTGCTTTTACTACCCGGCTGTTAATTTGTAATAAATATTTGTTGCCGGGCTCCAATGGTTTATTGCCCATCCAGCATAATAAAACTTCCAGTTCATTCTCAACAGATGGTTGATTTGAAGTCTGTACAATCACATCTCCCCTGCTGATATCAATATCATCTTTTAAATGCAGCACAACGCTTTGCGGAGCAAAAGCTTCTTCAACTTCTTTACCACCAATTTCAATTGCACTAACGGTACTGGTTAGCCCGGAAGGTTGTACCGTGATGCTGTCACCCTTTTTATAAACGCCGCTGATTACTTTACCGGCGTAGCCACGGTAGTCATGCAGATCTTCTGTCTGCGGCCGGATAACATACTGCACCGGGAACCTTGCGTCTGTTAAATTAATATCATCTGCTACTACAACATTTTCTAAAATATGCAGTAACGATTCGCCTTCATACCATGGAAAGGCTGGAGATTTTTCAACAATATTATCTCCATTAATTGCACTGATCGGTATGTAAGTAATATCCTTTAAACCAAGTTTGCCAGCCACTTCAGCATAATCTATTACAATGTTGTTGTACACATTTTCCGAGTTGCCTACCAAATCCATTTTATTAATAGCAACTACCACATGCGGTATGTTTAATAAGGATGCAATGATAGTATGCCTCCGGGTTTGCTCTACAACGCCGTTACGGGCATCTACTAAAATAATTGCAAGGTCTGCATTTGAAGCCCCGGTAACCATGTTCCTGGTGTACTGAATATGCCCGGGTGCATCAGCAATAATAAACTTGCGTTTTGGCGTGCTGAAATATTTATAAGCTACATCTATAGTAATGCCCTGCTCCCTTTCGGCTCTTAAACCGTCAGTTAGTAATGCAAGATCTATTTCCCCGTCATCTTTATTTTTACTTTGCTTTTCAATTGCTTCGAGCTGGTCAATCATGATTGACTTGCTGTCATACAACAATCTTCCGATCAACGTGCTCTTACCATCATCCACACTGCCTGCTGTTATAAAACGTAATATATCCATTTAGTATTTAGACATTTAGTACTTAGTATTTAGATTGTTAGTAGTCAGTATTCAGAAATTTAGTACTTAGTATTCAGAAATTTAGTACTTAGTATTAAGATTTTAGTAACTAGTATTAATTTCCAAACTCTCTAGAAATATCCTCCTTTTTTCCTATCCTCCATCGCTGCTTCGCTTACCCTGTCATCAATCCGGGTTTCGCCACGTTCGCTGGTTTTAGTAGCGATGATCTCTTTAATAATATCATCAATACTTGAGGCACTGGATTCCACCGCCGCTGTGCAAGTCATATCACCAACGGTGCGGTAGCGCACTTTTTTTACTGAGATGGTATCCGTTTCATCGATCCTTATAAATTCAGATGTTGCAACGAGTTGGCCTTCAAACTCAAGCACTTCCCTTTCGTGTGCAAAATAAATTGATGGCAAATCAATATTATTCCTGCGGATATAATTCCAAATATCAAGTTCTGTCCAGTTACTAATCGGAAAAACTCTTACGTTTTCACCTTTGTGAATCCGTCCGTTATAAGTGTTCCATAACTCAGGCCGCTGCAGTTTTGGATCCCACTGTCCAAACTCATCTCTCACTGAAAAAATCCTTTCCTTGGCTCTTGCCTTTTCCTCATCCCTTCTTGCTCCTCCAATACAGGCATCAAACTTAAATTCTTCGATAGTATCAAGTAAGGTAAAAGTCTGCAACGCATTGCGGCTGGCAAATTTGCCTTTTAACTCTGTTAGGTTTTTTTCCTTAATGGTATCGGCAACATTCCTTACAACCAGTTTTTCGCCAATGGATTCGGCAAGTGCGTCCCTAAAATCCAGTGCCTCCTGGAAGTTGTGACCGGTATCTATGTGTACCAAAGGGAAAGGGAATTTGCCTGGCCGAAACGCTTTTAATGCCAAATGCACAAGCACAATTGAATCCTTACCACCAGAAAACAACAACGCCGGACGCTCAAATTGCCCAGCCACTTCACGAAAAATGTGGATGGATTCTGATTCCAACTGATCAAGGTAATCCAGGTGCCTTTTTTCAGTTGCGGTTTCAGTTAAATTATCTAATGCTTCTATTTTTTCAGATGCCATTTATATTGTTTTAGAGTACAATGTATTTGCTGATTTTTCTTATTAGTTTGCTCCAACAGAAGCCGTTGCAGGGTGTTCATGCAGGCCACATTCTTTTTTATCGGCATCTTCCCACCACCAACGGCCGGCCCGGAAATCCTCCCCCGGTTTTATTGCTCTTGTGCAGGGTGCACAACCAATGCTTACAAATCCTTTATCATGCAAAGGATTGTAAGGAACATGATTTTGTGTGATAAAAGTTTTTACCTCATCTGTTGTCCAATGCAAAATTGGGTGATATTTTACAACCTGGTTAGCCTCATCCCATTCCAGCATCGGCAAATCTTTACGGTCTGAAGAATGTTCGGCTCTTAAGCCGGTGATCCAGACCGCATTGCCATCCAAGGCTCTTTTTAACGGCTCCACCTTGCGAATGTAGCAGCAACCTTTCCTGTTTTCAACTGATTCATAAAAAGAATTTGGCCCTTTGGCTTCAACAAATTCCTGCAGTGCATCCTGGTTGGGATAGTAGGCGGTTATTGTAGTTTTATAACGGTCTAGTGTACTGTTCCAAACTGAATAAGTTTCGGGAAACATTCGCCCGGTATCAAGTGTAAATATTTTAACAGGAATATTATTATCGCAAAGCTGGTGGGTAATCACCTGGTCTTCAAAACTAAAACTCGAAGAAAAAACCACCTGTCCCGGGAATTTTTCAACCAGCAGTTTCAAAAAGTCAACCGGATTTAATTCGTTTAACTTACTTTCTAATTCGGTTATATGGGTGGTTAGTGTTGTCATTAATTGCAGGTGTTTTATTATTTGCAGGCCATTGAAAGAGAGATTTTCTACATCTTATAAATTTAAGCTGCATAAATTGGCATTGTGCTTAAAAGCGGGATAAAAAGTTTTAAAAATCATAATAAGCCTACTGAAACGATGGACAAATATAGAAAGAATTTGCCTAAAATTAGATAGCGTCATTAATTAACAGCTTTAGGGCCGTAATATTGTATGGTGCTAATAAGAAAAATACAAGCTTTTACGCTGAGAAAATTTGGCTCTGTCAATTTGCCGCTTTAATCCCTCAATATTACTTAGAAACGAATTGTTTGGCAATAGTATTCAGGGTATTATATTTACATTAAAAATATTACGGCGAATGACAAGAGAAGAAAAGTTCATGGAAGAGGCCATTGCATTATCGAGGCTTGGGATGACCAACAATGAGGGAGGACCTTTTGGATGTATTATAGTTAAAGGAGATGAAATTGTTGGAAGAGGGAATAATAAGGTCAGTTCTACGAACGATCCAACTGCTCACGCTGAAGTTACAGCAATAAGGGACGCCTGTAAAAATCTAAACACTTTTCAGCTAACTGATTGCGAAGTATACACATCCTGCGAACCATGCCCAATGTGCCTCGGCACTATTTACTGGGCAAGGCCGAAGGTTGTTTACTATGCCAATAACCGGCAGGATGCTGCTGATATTGGCTTTGATGACTCAATGATATATGAAGAAATGACTGTAGAAATTGAAAACAGAAAAATTCCGATACTTCCAATAGGCAGGGAAAATGCATTGGATGTTTTTAATGCCTGGAAAAGCAAAGACGATAAAACGCTTTATTGAAAATCTATGGCTTGAACTGGAGGGAGTTGGTTATTATAGTCTGCTCATTTAAGCCTGGCATTTTTAACACTGATTATTTCAGCTGCTATGCTAATTGCAATTTCATCCGGCGTCTGGCTTTTAATGGCAATACCAGCCGGGGCATGAATACGGTTTATTAATCCCGGTTGTATACCTTCGTTTTCATAACTGGCAAACATTTGTTCTATTTTCTTTTTGCTTCCAAGTATTCCAATGTAAGTAAAGTCTTTGTTGATCAATGCCCTTAGCGCTTTGTCATCATCCCGGTAGCCATTGGTCATTATAACAACATATCTGTTTATCCCTTCATCAATAAAATTCCCAACTTCGCTATAATCATTTAAGTGAATTTTTTCATGCACAAAATTATTTTGTTCAAGTGTATTCAGTGCAGGCCTGTTTTCAAAAAGCGTTATGTAAAAATCCATGCTGCTCATCAATTTTGAAAAGGCCAATGAGCAATGGCCGGCTCCAATAATAAACAACTGCTGTCTGTAACCTGTTTTTACTTTCAACAAAAAACCTTCCTTATCACTTGTCAAAGAATAGTTATCAAATGGAACATCTGCTGAAAAACTGATCTTTTTCAGGCTCAACGTGAGTGTTCCATTTTTTAAATTTTTTAAAGATGAGATTAAGTCCCCAACAGTTGCTTTATCGGCTACCGTTAATGGATACATTAAAATAGTTTGTTCGCCGGAGCAAATCATGCCGCTTTGGTTTTGCAATGCTGCTTTATTATGGATCTGCTGATGCAGAGAGGGTTTGGAATCTTTCTCCAACAATTTCCTTTTAGCTAGTTCAACAAACTTATGTTCCATAATTCCCCCACCAAGGGAACCGCTGATTTCGCCAGTTTGGTTTACGGCCATTAAAAAACCTTGTCTTCCGGGGCTGCTTCCATTGCTTTCTATTACATATAAGAGCATCACTGACAATTGTTGCCTGAGGCTTTCGAAAATAAGTTGCCAGGTAAATAATTCCTTTTGCATTGATATCAATAAATTAAAAAATCTGCAGTGTGAATACTACCGGTCAGTAACAACGCTTTTAGGTTACCTTTTAAATCATAACTTAACCAAAGTATTAATCCGCTTTGATCCGCAAAATAATTTTTTTAAAATTATTTTTTAAAAAACTTTGTAATTCAAAATACAATCCTATATTTGTGCAATAATTAGAACGCAAGTTCACCCCCTATCTCCAAATTTCTACAGAATAATCCCCCCTATATTCTATAATTTACCTGCGTCTTTGTATCCTTTTGAGTTCCCTATTTTAACTAAAATTTTACCTAAACCTCAAATCATGGAACATTTATCCCCAACTGTAAACACAGTAAAAGCAAAGCTTGCAATTGCCTTAATCACAGCTACATTTTTTATTTCATTTTCAGCTTTCTCACAAAACAGACCATTCAGTATTGTATATTCTGAAAATATCAGAGGCGGTTCTGCATTATTTGGCAACACCTTAATGAATGCTGTAACTTCTAATGGTGCTGTAGATCTAACAGCAATGAACGGAAACAGCGCTAATGGTTCAAGCTCATACACAAACGGCGGCGCTACTAATATGCAATTTGTAGATATCGATGGCAATAACGGTGACGGCGCTGGTACAAGAAATTCTTCATCGTCTGATCTTATACTTCCTTCAGGAACAAATAAAATTAAGATGGCCAGGTTATACTGGGGTGGAAGAGCATTATCTTCCGATTTTGATATGACAAAAGCATCAAACCGCACCATAAAAATCCGCAAAGGAACAACCGGTGTTTACCTTGAGTTTGCAGCTTCTCAAATAGATATCAAAACAGATTCACTTACCATTCCGGGTAGCAAAATATATTTTTACCAGGCTTATGTTGACATAACCTCGCTGATTGACGAAAACGGAGCAGGGACTTATACTGTAGGTAATGGCGCTTTCTCGACCGGGCTGGGCGGAGATTTTGGAAATTTCGGAGCATGGAGTATTGTTACTGTTTACGAAAACCAGGCATTAAGCTACAACAGTATTCGTGTATATGACGGCTACCAGGAAATTTATAACGGTGGAAACACCACTACAAGAACAATTACCTTGTCTGGCCTTAATGCTCCGTCTGGTGCAATGTCTCTGACAGATGCTAAATTAGGTATTATGGGTTGGGAAGGTGATTCAAGGTATACTGCTGATTACCTTAAGATTAACAACAATTTTTTCAGTAATGCACTTAACCCGGCTACCAATTCATGGAACAGTACTATTACTGACGACGGTGTACATGTAACTACAAAAAATCCAAATTATACCGACCAAATGGGTATAGATATTGACCAGTTTAATGTTGGTTTGGGATATGGCATCATGCCAAATGCAACGGATGTAACACTTGATTTTGGAACCGGCGCTGATCAATACTGGTGCGGTGTTGTAACATTTGTAATTAAAATGAAAGATCCCGTTGTAAATCTTACTAAAACCGTTACTGATGCCAATCACAATCAGACTGCAGAAGCAGGTGAAGTGTTAACTTACAAATTAAGAGCACAGAATGTCGGTACCGGTAATGCGAACACTGTAGTTCTTACAGATGCAATTCCTTCAACTATGACCTTCATTAATAATTCTCTAAAAGTTAATTATGCTGCTGGTGTTAGTGCAGGAGTTAAAACAGATGCTTCAGGAGATGATATTGCTGATTATAACGCAACTACTAAAACTGTTACATTCCGGCTTGGCAATGGTGCTGATGCTAATAAAGGTGGATTTCTTGCGGCACAGGATTCTGTAGAAGTTGAATTCCAGGTTACTGTAAATACTCCAGCTAACGGCTTTATTCCTCCTATCATTAACGTTGCAAGAATTAATTCAAAAACTGATGCCAACGAAAACCTGGTTGATGATGCAACTGCAGTGATCAATCCACAGGGTGGCCCTTTGCCTGTAACGCTGATCGCTTTTTCAGCGAACATTTTACAGGTAAACAAAGTGAAAATTGACTGGAGTACTTCAATGGAATATAACAGCAAGAGTTATGAAATTGAAAGAAGTTTAGATGGAGTTCTCTTTAACAAAGTAGCTACTTTAACTGCCGGTGGCAACTCTTCTGTTAAATTGTCTTATACTGCAACGGATGATGTTACTGCTGTTACTTCTTCGATAGTTTACTACCGCTTAAAGCAAATTGATATAGATGGTAAAGCAAGTATTTCCAAAGTTGTTTCAGTAAGATTGAAGAAAGCTATCAGCAACTTTACTGTATCACCTAATCCATTCCAAAACAATGTTAACATCAATATTGAATGGAATAAAAATGAAACAACAATTGTAAAGGTTTATAATATTGATGGTAAAGAAATTGTTTCTAAATCAGTAAACATGACTAAAGGACTTAACTACTTTTCAATTGAAGAATTAGAAAGAGTTCAACCAGGTAACTACGTTATCCAGTTCAATACATCAGAAGGAAAATTATTTAAACAAGTTGTAAAACAAAAGTAAATACAAAGAGTTTTAGTGAAAAAAATGCCGCAATTTTTGCGGCATTTTTTATTATGTATCATCTAAAACATGTTCATTTTTCAATTTATAAAACTGGCAATTCCTCCGTTGAAACTATTATCTTTTCCACCGGAAGATCATACTGTTTGTAAAGATTCCGGAGCATGTTGACCCACCATTCCGTTTTATGTTGACCCGCCATTCCGGTGATGTTGACCCACCTGTTTTTTTTATTTTCAAACATTTTTGGTTTGATTATTCTGGGATGTTGACCCACCTGTAATTGCGGTATTGCTTTAATGTTGGTTTTATTCACTGCTGTCATTCCGGCATGTTGACCCACCTGCAGGTAAATAATTGTTCGAAGCTTTATGATGTTTTTTGCTCCTCACTAAACAAGGGAGCAATGTCACAAAAGCCAGTAACGATGGAACAATTAAAACAAATTCTTCAACTTAAAAATGATGGGATAGGTATCCGGGAGATTGCACGCCGCACTGGTATCAGTCGCAATAGCGTGCGTAAATATCTCTTATTGCTTGATGCTGATACTGACCAGCTCTCCAACAAAGAACTGGCTGATAAAGCTTACAATAACGATCAGCTGGAGTTAAATACACAAAAGCAGCAGCTACTTTTTCAGCATTTTGAATCTGCTCAATCCGAACTTTCCAAAACAGGTGTTACCCGTCAGTTACTCTGGACCGAATACCTGCAGAATCACCCGGATGGTTATGGCTACAGTCAATACTGCTATCATTTAAATGAATACCTGAAGCATAAGGATGTAACCATGCACCTGGAATACAAAGCTGCAGATACGCTCATGATTGACTTCGCTGGTAAGAAGCAACATTACATTGACATGCAGACGGGTGAGCGGTTTGAATGCCAGGTCTTTGTTGCTATACTTCCTTTTAGCGGACTTATATTTTGCCATGCAGTACCCACGCAGCAAACACATGATTTTGCTAATTGCATCAATGCGATGCTTCTTTTTTATGCCGGTGTGCCGGCCACCATTTTATGTGACAATTTAAAAACTGCAGTAAAGCATCCCAACCGTTATGAACCTGTATTTACTGATTTATGTTATCAACTCAGTGAACATTACGGAACAACTTTCAGCGCCACCAGGCCCTATAGCCCCCGGGATAAAGCGATGGTGGAAAAGGCAGTAAGTATTGTATATGCTCACGTATACGCACCCTTGCGCCACCAGGAGTTTGGAAGCCTTCAGGCACTTAATACCGCCATGCAGGAGCAACTCCTGCTACTCAATAACAAACCCTATAAGAACACAGCTTACAGCCGATGGTATTTTTATGAACAGCAGGAACAATCCCTGCTAAAGTCGCTGCCTGCCGAACCATTTGCTCCAAAGAAAGTAGCCACCCTTACGGTGCAGCACAACTACCATATACAACTGCGGGAAGATTTTTTGTATTATAGTGTACCCTATTTGTATGTGGGTAAGAAAGTAAAGATTCTTTATGATAACCGTGTGGTAGAAGTGTACTATGACAACATCCGCATAGCCTTGCATATCCGAAAGCCTCACAGTAAAGCCTACACTACGCTTGCTGAACACATGCCCCCTAATCACCAGCGGATGCAGCAAATAAAAGGTTGGAATAAAGAAGAGCTGTTATCGCAGGCAGCACGTATCGGAGCATACACAGCACAGGCAGCCGGTTTAATGCTTGAAAACAGCATCTACATCGAACAGAATTATAAAGCCTGTTTTGGAATGCTGATGCTTCAGAAAAAATATACTTCCCAACGTCTGGAAGCTGCTTGCAAAAGGGCCCTCCAGGGATCCCGGATCAATTACACTATGATTAAAAATATCCTGGAAAAAGGCCTTGATAAACAGTTACCCTTATTTGACAACGAAAGTAATATCCCACCTCATGGTAATATCCGGGGCAAGGATAATTATCAATAATCATCTTTTAAATTTTAAAAACAACACAATGAACACAACAGAAACATTACAACAAATGCAGCAGTTACGATTACAAGGCATGCACCAGTCGTACCGCTCACAACTGGAGCTACCCATGGATCAGCAACTCGAAGGTCACGACCTGGTTGCGCAACTGGTACAGTCCGAACAACTCAACAGAGCCAACGAAAAGACAGCCTACTATCTTAAACTTGCCAAACTGCGGCTATCGGCTACCGCCGAACAAATCGAATGCTCATCATCCCGCAACCTAACCAAACAACAGTTGGCTACCCTTATAGAAGGCCGTTACCTGCAACAAGGTGAGAATGTACTGATCACTGGTGCTACAGGTTGCGGTAAAAGTTACCTGGCCTGTGCGCTTGGCCACCAGGCCTGCTTCCAGGGATACAAAACAACTTACCTTGGAATGAACCGGCTAATCGAAAAAGTTACCCTATCCAAATTAGACGGAACGTATATCAAATTACTAAACCATCTTGAAAGGCAAACACTCATTATACTCGATGACTTTGGTTTACAAAATCTTGGACAGGAAGTGCGTCTAACACTACTGCAATTACTGGAAGACCGGTATGGTAAAAAAAGCATTATCGTAACCTCACAACTACCAATTGCAAAATGGTATGACTATATTAATGAACCAACACTCGCTGATGCTATCCTTGACAGACTGACAGCCAACGCTCATCGAATTGAATTAAAAGGAGAATCATTGAGAAGAAAAAAAGTAAAAGACTATCAATAACCATTTGTATTTTTAATCTTCATTTAGCTCTTACATTTATTACCTGCAAACCAGGTGGGTCAACATCCCGGAAAGGTGGGTCAACATGCCCGGAATTTACACCACTAAAATACCTTACTGCTACTTCGGTTATTGGTGATGAAGTGCATGACTTTAACGATGAACCAATGGGTAAGATAGAAGATATTATGCTGGATATTACAAGTGGAAAAATTGACTATTACGTGGTGGAGTTTGGTGGTTTTTTAGGCATTGGCATAAAATATTTTGCCATTCCTTTCAATATGCTGCAGGTAAATCCCGGAAAGAAAAATTTTATTTTCAGGGGTAAAAAAGAGTTGCTGAATGATGCGCCGGGCTTCGATCTTTCACACTGGCCTGATACCAATTTCCACAGGGAAGAAACTTACTGGAATTTCTAGCGATTGGCATGCTGCGATTTGCGCCGGTCAACAAACAATAACCAACAGCCCTGCAGGAAGCTTTTTCAAGCGGGAATTTTTATGTGGGGCTTTCGGCTATTGTTCTAAATGTTAGTGAAAACACAGTTCGTGTTTGGCATAGGCAATTCTCAACGCAATGCCAGAAGAATAAATTTGTCCATTGCTGCCTGTCCATCATTTACGATTCCTTTTTTGTTGTAATTGCCTGCTGTTATTACCACTATTAAATTTAATTTCTTATCAATAAAAATTCTTTGTCCGCCATTTCCTCTTGCAATTATTAAGTCAAATTCGTTATTGTTTATTTTACTCGTTTGAGCCAAAATAGATAACTATATCCATTTGCAGAAGAATTATCGTCTTGCAGTATTTGTGTTTTCAAGGTTTCTGTAACCCAATTTTCTGAGAGTATTTGCGTGTCATTCCACTTGCCATTGTTTAAATATAGCAAAGCAGCTAAACGCAGCAACAGCAAATTTTTGTTTCCCAGCATTGCAAAAGGTGTTTAAGGCAAAATTTTTAGCCGGTTTGCAGCTGCTGATGCAACAACAGGCTTTGCAGTTAGCAGGCATTGATGCAGACAAGCTGATGAAGCAGGCCGGGTATAAAAAATGGGTGGTGTATGCCAAAGGTTCGGTGGACAATGTGGTGGCCTGCCTTGGGCGCTACACGCATAAGATAGCCATCAGCACCAGCCGCATCAAAAGCATCAGCGAACACAGCGTTTTATTTACCTGGCGGGATTATGCAGATAGTAACAAGGCAAAAGAAATGTGCCTGTCGCATGCGGAGTTTTTACGCCGCTTTGAGTTTCATATTTTACCCCGTGGCTTTGTAAAGATCCGGCATTACGGCTTGTTGCAGAACCATGGCAAAATCACCCGGCTCAATGCCATCAGAGCACAGTTAAAATGCAGCCACTGCAGCAGCGGGTGCATTGTCTTCTGTCAAGGTGTTTCTTGTAAAAGTGAGCTATTTTACCATCTACAATATTATTATTCGTTACTCTTTTAGCTATCCAGAAATGTCTCGGTTAGCTGTTTGTAAATTTGGAAATTTGATAACCCCTTAGTATCAAAATCATATACATATTTCACGAAACCTATTTTTTTAAGTCGGCATGAAATTCTGTTATTTCGTTGGGTGTATAGCTTCTAACTAGTGTGCCAGATGCGATATGATTTATTGGGATGAGTTACTAATTTAATTTTTCACCTTTTTCTTGGCTCAATGTCTTTATACTTAGAAAGTACTGGTTCAAATTTTTCCGAATCAATTGGTTGAAAAAGCTGCGTTGTTCCGACAGGTCTGCTTGCTAAAAGTTGAGATGGTCTTGTTGGTCGCTTTTCAAAACCTCCCCCACAATTTGGGCAAACATTAAACAAAATATTTGATACGCAGTCTGAACAAAATGTACATTCAAATGTACAAATCATTGCTTCAGTGCTATCGTTTGACAATTTTTTGCCACAGTTTTCACAGATTGGTCTTATTTCTAACATAACGGGTTCGTTTAATTTTAAATTTTCTCTAAATTATTTTTTGTCAATTCGCTTACTGTGTTTCCAGTATTTAAGATTGTTGCTGGTTCAAAAAGCATAATACTTACTTCTTCTGTTTTGGCAGAAGGCTTATGTTCAACACCTCGGGGAACAATTATAAATTCGTCAGGATTTAATTCAACAATTTTCTCTCTAAATTCCATTGTCAAAACGCCACTAACTACAAAAAACATTTCATCTTCATTGTCGTGCTTGTGCCAAACAAATTCTCCTTTAAATTTTGCAAGTTTAACTTGCTGACCATTTAATTCACCAACAATTTTTGGATTCCAATAGTCTGAAAAAAGGGTTAATTTTTGTGCTAAATTTACTTTGTCCATTTGCTTGCAATTTTATTTAGTATAGTGTCTTGCCTTTTAGCAAGTTCTCAAATAATTTCATTAATGCTTTGTATAAACATATTAATTTCATCACTTGTATTATAATAATGAGGTGAGGCCCGTATTGCCCATTCCACCTGCTTTTCATCAAAATCAATTAAGCCGTATGCCCTAAAACTTGCCACTACATTTATTTTTCGTTTCAAAAGTTCCTTTACAATATATCCCGGTTCAGAGCCTTGAACATGAAATGTAACCGAACCGCCAAGTTCTGCACCTTTGTCAAGTATTTTTATTCTATCAATTTGTGATAATTGGTTTCTTAAATTACTGGATAGGAATTTTACTTGTTGCCATATTTTTTCTTCGCCAATGTTTAGACAATATTTGATAGCTTCTGCTGAGCCTAAAACTGTTGAGTAGGCAAATTCCCAATCTTCAAATCGTATTGCTGTTGGCTGTTGCTGGTACTCATCTTTTTTTGTCCATTCCGCACCTCTCATGTCAATAAACATTGGCTCTAAACCTGATTCTAATACTTTGTCAGATATATACAATGCACCTGTGCCACGAGGTCCTCTCAAAAATTTTCGGCAAGTAATACTTAGAAAATCACATTTTAAGGCTTCAACATTAAAGTTTCATTTGTCCTGCCGATTGGCAAGCATCTAATATATACCAAGTTTTGTCAGAATTTTGGTTGATATAATTTTCATAGATTTTTGCAATTTCAAGTACTGGCTGAACTAAACCCGAATTTGTTGGAATATGAGTAATAGCAAGTAATTTAGGTTGATGCTTCTTTAATTTATTTTCGAAATCATTCAAATCTATACCACCAATTAGGGCATTATTTATTCTTAGTATTTTTATTCCCAAACGTTTTTGAAGAGATAAAAATTGAATTTGATTGGAAACAAAATCATCATTGTCAGTCAAAATTATATCACCTTCTTTAAATGGAATAGAAGATAAAGCCCTTGTGTAAGCATCTGTAGCACTTGCGGTAAAAGCAATATTTGTGGGTTTGCAATTAAATAATTTTGCACATTGGAAATAAAAATTTTGCACCTCTGATTTCATAAAGTCCGCAGCTTCATAGCCTCCAATTTCCGATTCTAACTTTATATGGTCAAGCTGTGCTTTCGTTACAATATTGGGCATTAATCCAGAACCTGCATTATTCAGGTGAATTACATTTTTACAGCCCAAAGTATCATTTCGGAAAGCCAACACTTCTTCATTTGTGAATATTGATTCCATTTAATTTTTCTTTAAATACAATTCAAAATTAGCATTGAGTTTATGCTTATTTTAGGCAAAATGATTTGCAGTTTGCACATTATAACTAATTTCGATCTTTAAAATGGGTAAATTATGCAAGGGTTAGATGAGTATGATGAAAAATTGCTTCGTTTATTGCAACAGAACAATAAAACAACTGCCGAAGAACTTGGGTTGATGGTAAGCCTTAGCACAAGTGCTGTGCAAAGAAGACTTAAAAGACTTCGTGATGACAAAATAATTGAAGCAGATGTTTCTATTATTTCGCCATTGGCAGTTGGCGTTGGCATTACCTGTGTAATTGATGCGGTTTTGTTTGAAGGAAATTCTAAAGCGATTGACTCTTTTAAAGTGGAAATGATTCATTGCCCTGAAGTTCTTCCTGTTACTATGTTACTGGCACTTATGATTTTGTGCTAATTGTTAACACCCGTGATATGGTACATTTTGAAGAATTTCAAAAACTAAATTTAATGGACAATCCCAATTTAAAACATTTTTATACCCATGTTGTAATGGATAAAGTAAAAGTTGGTTATGGAATAACAATATGACTTGTTGTAGATAGTTCTATTTATCTGCCATTTGGTCTTTTCTCATATAGTCTGCAATTAATTGTTCATTTGTGTCACTGCTCTTTGATAATGTTTCTATGATTTTTTTCTTTTCAGTATCTGTTCTGTTTTGGCTCAGCTTCTTCTTTGCTTGTAAGTCCGTAACAATAATTTCAAACGCAACTATACCCTTTGACATTTTTAATTTATAATCTTCTGGAAAATTATTCCATTGTTGTCTGTATGAAGGTTCGTAATTGTCAATTGTTGCTTCAAGTACTTCAAAAGTCTTTTCCGTTTCTATAATTAATTTTCCTTGTCCATAGGCATGAATCGAAATGTAATTCCAAGTCGGTACATTGAGTTCTTTGTCGTAATTTTTTGTTGAAATATAAGCATGGGGTTCGCTAAAAATAACAAGAACTTTATTATTCTCAATGTCAGCCCAATGGTTGTTAGCTTTTGCAAAATGAGAAGTCAAAATAATCTTATCGTCTTTGGTGGTTACAAGAAATGGCAAATGTGTTGCAACAGGCAAATTGTCTTTCGCTGTAATAATTGTCGCAAAGCTAAATTGTTTCATAAATGAAACAATTTCTTCTCTATCGGTAGCTAAATTTATTTTTGGAATGTACATTGTTCGTTTTTTTTAAATTTTAGATTCTTTCAAAATATTGAATGCAACAAACAAGGCTTTGCGACGGTGGGAAATTAGCACCCAATCTGCCCACAACTAAAGCCTCATGGAAAGATGAAAACTTTTCTATGAGGTTGAATAATCTGATTTCCTGCATTTTTATTTCTTTTTAAAAGATACTAATTGTACAGACTTTTCAAATTGATTTAGATGTTCGTCTGTAAAATTAAGATGTGTTACAAACCGAACCAAATGCTTTCCAAAAACAATGCAATGAATATTCAATTCAGTCATTTTAGCAACAAAGTCAGCAGCCAAAACAGGATCAACTAATTCAAAAATTACAATGTTTGTCTCGATGGGGTAAATATCTTTCACAAAGCTTTTTTTAGAAAGCATTTTTCCAATTGCCGTAGCTTTATTGTGGTCTTCGCTTAATCGTTGAATACTATTATCTAAAGCGTAAATGCCTGCCGCTGCTAAATATCCAGCCTGCCGCCAACCACCACCCATTACTTTTCTGAAACGCTTTGATTGCTTTATTACTTCATTTGTTCCAATAAGCAGAGACCCGATTGGGCAACCCAGACCCTTTGAAAGGCAAATTGATATTGAATCGAATGCTTTACCATAATCTTTTGGGGTTTCTTTTGTTTCTGCAAGTGCATTAAATAACCTGGCCCCATCGAGGTGTAGTATTAAATTATTTTGTACACAAATTTTTTTGATTTTAAGAATATCATTAAAATCATAAATGCTGCCGCCGCCTTTATTTACGGTATTTTCCAGCGAAACCATTCTTGTAACAGGCTGATGAATGTCGTTAAAGTTATTTACAGCCGCTTCCACTTGTGTTGATAAAATTCTTCCTCTGTCACCATCAAGTGTTTTAACAGATGAAAAAGCATTGAGCGCTACTCCACCACCTTCATACAAATAGATATGAGAAAGCTTATCGCAAATAACCTCACTACCAGGTGAACAGTGTACTCTAATTGCCAATTGATTCGTCATTGTTCCAGATGGGCAAAACAAAGCTGCTTCCATCCCAAACATATCAGCAACTTTCTTTTCAAGGGCATTTACTGAAGTGTCATCTTCAAAAACATCATCACCTACTTCTGCTGACATCATTGCTTCAAGCATTTGGGCTGATGGCTTGGTTGTAGTGTCGCTTCTCAGGTCTATTTTTAATAATTTCATTTACTGTATTTAAAAATTATTCTTCACATTGAATAACATTAAGCCCGACGTTTCTTTTTTCATTTTCTTTTTTTGCAATAATTAGATGATTAATTGCCTGTCGGCACAATAGCACTTGTTTCAACCATCAACATTACAGTTTTTTTTGGTGCTCTTGGTCTGTGCATTACTCCCTTGGTAATTGTTATGCCTTGATTTGGATTTAATTCAATTGTTCGGTCTTCCAAATCAATTAATAACTGCCCTTGAAGTACAAAGAAAAATTCATCGTCATTATCATGCTTGTGCCAGTGATATTCTACTTCAACAATACCAAGCCTTACAACGCTTTCATTAACCTGGGTGAGGGTTTGATTAAACCATTTGTCGGTAGTGTCTTGCACCATTTGGTTGATATCCATTCGTTGCAAATGGTCAAACTTAATATCTAATTTCGTTACGTAGTTGAATTGATTGTCCATTTCAAATTGATTTTAGTTTAATGCAAAACTATAGCAACAAAAATGGTGAGAATAGAACGAAATTTCTGATAGAATAATATTAGCTTTTGGCAACGAGATTTCTATATTTAAGCGGAGTAATTCCAACTACATCTTTAAAGCACCTGATAAA
This sequence comes from Ferruginibacter sp., assembly GCA_965247025.1. Taxonomy (GTDB): domain Bacteria; phylum Bacteroidota; class Bacteroidia; order Chitinophagales; family Chitinophagaceae; genus Ferruginibacter. The sequence continues at coordinate 2,163,404 of OZ252000.1, forward strand.
ATGGCTTTGGTCGGCAAAACCACAATCATAAGCAATGGCTGAAAGGGTTAGATTTTTATTTGAAAGCAAGTGAGTAGCTTTTTCAACACGAATGTTACGAATGTATTGGCCAAAACCACTATTGAAATATTTAGAAAATTCTTTGGATAGATGTACAGGGTGAATTCCTGTTTCCAACGAAAGTAATTCTAATGTGATTTTGTCGCCGATGCCGTCATTTAAAATTTCTTTTACCTTTTTTACCCATGCAGGCTTTACTGATTTTTGATTATCTTCTGTTCGGGTTATTGCTGCTATTGATTGTAACAATAGTCCATCAACTGAAATTTGTGTAGTAGCATCGTTGAGTTTTATTTCTTTGTGAAGTTTTTGAAATAAAGGTTTCAGAACAGGGTTTTCTAATTGCATATTACCTTCAAGCATTGTTGGCTTTACCTGATGCTTCAGAAACCATTTGTCTTCAATTTCAACATGAAAAAAGTTGGCATCATCTGAAAAATTCTTATCGTAGTGTGGGTCTTGCCAATGATGAAATAACAATGTGCCTGCTGTGCAATTGACCGTTTTCTTTTTATTCACTTCATCCAGTCTTCCCTTAATGTGGTAATAGAAAAGAAAATTTTCATGGTAATGCCACGGCAGTTCCTCAATATTAGGCGTGTAGTCAACTTCTGTTAAAATAATTCCATCTAACTTAATCGAGTTTTGTTTGCTCCAAAATGTTTGCCCTGCTTTAAGATGCTTCATTTTTAAATGCTGTAACTGTAATAAATTTCCTTGTCGCTGCATTCCTCCTTAAATAGTTAGGGTGCAAGCGGATATAATAACCGCCAACCTTGCGTCAAGCACCTTTTGTTAGCGTATTTGCTTTCTATCCTTTGCAAAATACAAAAAAAGTGCTTCCATAGTATAGGTATGGTCAGCACTTATTTTGATTGTTAAACTAAGTTAAACTACAGTATAAATTTTAATATCCGGAGCAGATGCCAACAAAGGCGAGAGTTCTTTTACAACGTCATTATTAAATAATTCGCTGCTCAGATAAGCATTTGCATTTTCCATTTCATCAAAGCCATGTAATACTTGTACATCTTCATCTCTTATCAAGAGTTCTTTTGATAAGGCTCCTGCAATGCCGTCTAAAAAGGGCTGTTTGTATTTAGCGTAAACCGCCGCAGCATTACTTCTATCTTTAACAGCAATGTCTAATTTTATTTCTAAATATGCTTTTGTCATTGTTTATTATTTTTTTAAGTTACTAAATTTATTTTCTCAAAATGCCCCATCGCTATAAGCATACCTGCTTTTTATTTTTCCGTTTGATACGTAATACAATGCCAGATAATTGATAACTACATTCGCTTTGTCGTCAGATAATTTTATTTTAACTGTTACCATATCACCTGATGAAATAAGTTCTTCCACTTCTACAGTTAAGTTTGGTAATTGCTTAAAAGTACCGGTTACAAAAGCTTTGAACTGGTCAAAATTTTGAGCTTTATTTCCTTTGCCGCCAAGTTCTGTATAAGACTTGTCAAAATACTTATCAAAGGCGGCTGATGCAATCGTTTCACGGGCAATGCCGTCTTTTTTCTGTGATAAATCGTTATAAAAACCACTAACAACTGCAGCAGGTGTCTTTGGAAATATTACGTTTGTTTTTTGTGCATTTGCGATGATGGCAAAACAAATAATTGCCAATGACATCAGGACGCTTTTTTTATTCATTTTAAATAATTTTTAAAATTTGCTAAAATAATAAATGGATTATGCAAAGGGATTTTCATCGGCAGAGGAGCCATAAATGGATGGAATAGGAATATCTAAAATTCTTAAGTACATGACTAACTCACCCCTATGGTGTACTAAATGATTCATTACAAGTAACCTGGTAAAAAATGGTACAGGAAGGCTAAAGATAATGGCGGAATCTTTTGTCAAATTCCAGGTTTTGTTTTCGATTTTATCGAAATCATTGGTTAGCATTTGAAATGCTTTGTCTTTGCTTACCTTAAATGTGGTTAAAATTTCGTCAACTGTTGTGGTCATTTTCCGGTTGGTTAATGTTTCCACAGTTGTTGTTCCGTCCATAGCAAAGCTTAAATATTTCGATGGAATGCTGGCAAGGTGCAAAGCCAATTCGCCAAGTGACCTTGCTTTATGATGCGGTTGCCAGGTTAGCTTATCAGGGGGAATAAGCTTAAGGAGTTTTTCTGTAGAGATTAACTCAAACTCTAATTCTGCAATTAAGTTTTTTGATGTCATTGTATTGTTTTTTAAAATTTACAATACAAAACTATATGGGGCGTAAGGGTCAAAACGGTATCAAAAGATACAGAAGATAAAATAAATTAAGTGAGACCTTTTCAAAGAGATATTCGCAAAGTTTTCTTTATAAATTAATAACTTCTATTTTACTTCTTAAAAGTTTTATTTTATTTTCCTGCTCAAATTTTTTTAGAATTCTTGAGGTAACAACTCTTGTGGTGCCTAACTCGTTGGCTAATTGGATATGTGTAAATGGCACCGGGTTTACTTTATGTTTGGTAACATAATTTCTTAAATAGGCAATAATTCTTGTTTCAATATTATTAAACACAACGCAGTTGAAGGATTCCAAAAGTTCATCATATCGGTCTTTAAAAGTGCCAATTACAAAGTCGTTCCATTCTTTGTATTCCAATTGCCACTCACTGATAAATTTCACCGGTACACAAAGTATGTCTGTATCTTCTTCAGCAACGGCAAATGATTTACTAGGCGAATTAAAAAAACAGGATGATAATGACATCATGCAGGTTTCGCCTGCCGATACGTAATATAGTAATGTTTCCCTATCGTCCTGTTGTTGAAAAACCCTGATGCTTCCTTTAAGGATTAATGGCAGAACTTTCAAATATTGCCCTTCTCTAATTATTGTTTCACCTTTCTTAATGGTTAAAATGGTGGAATTCTCCAACAGTTTATTTTGCAGTTGAGGGTTTGTAAGAAAATGAAAATGGTTTAACATTATTATCTCGTTCATTTGCCTATCTGTTTATCTTTTCTTCAGTGTGTAATTTATTTTGTTTCTAATTGGGTTTTCAAACCTGCCATATCAGATTCATTCCAGGTTTTTGCAATGTGATTGTCTTCAATCTTAAGAATTGCGATACCGGTATATTTCACTTTTTTATGTGTTGGAGCTATTCCTAAAAATGTTCCAGTGTGAGTAGCGGTAACTTCATACCGGTACGTTACATAAACTGTATCAGCAACAATATGCGTAATTTCAAAATGATAATCAGAAAATATTTTACGATATTCGTTTACCCAATACATGGCACCTTCTGGCCCTTTTGGCTGATTGGGTAATGGAGTAGCTGTAGTCCAGTCTTTACTAAATACCTGTTCAGCTAATTCTTGATTACGATTATTGTTTCCAACCTTCCAAAACCCAAAGCCTGATAAGGTTTTTGTTGGCTTCTATTTGTTTGTTTACAGTTTCCATCGCTGTTTTATTATTTTTTGTGTTACCCGTTTGTTGCTTAGTGTTACAGGCCAATAAAGAATGGCTAAAAAATACGAAAACCATTTTTAGAAGTTTCATTTTTTTATCTATTAAATTAGTTTTTCAGTTTCCGTTAATTATTTTTTTGGAAGTAATTATGACGGTAAGTTGTTTCACTAAATCCGGTTCTGTTTTGAATGTTCCGTGATTTTGATAAATTCCCGATAGAGAACATAACTCTTCCATTTCTGCATTGTAAAATTCTATTTTGTCGGCAAAATTTAATTCAGTTTTTTCAATTCGTCCACATTTTAAAGCTGTGTTAATTCTGTTACAGTCATTTCACTTTCAAAATTACCAGTATGTAAGTTGCCTTTGGTTCAAAGAGCAAGTTAAATACAAGTTCTCCATTAGTATGTGGTCTGTGCTCAACGCCTTTGGGAACAATTAAAATTTCACCTTCTTTAACTTCAACTGTTCTTCCATCTCTAAAGTCCATCAATAACGTTCCTTTAAATACCATAAAGTTCGTCTTCATTTTTGTGACTATGCCAAACAAAGTTGCCTTTAAGTTTGCAAAGTTTTACATATTGCCCATTTAGCTCTGCAATAATGTGAGGTGTCCACTGCTTTTCAAACAAGGAGAACTTCTCCATAATGTTGATTGATTTTATTTCTTGCATAGTTTCTATAATTAAGTTAATAGTTGTTCAAAAAAGCCACCAATTTGTTTTTCCCTATCCACAAAATGAATTTCTAAAATCCATTCTCTTTTGTTTCCGTTTACATCGGATAAAAACATATCATTTGGGTTTTCAGGATGAACATACAGCCCGTAGTCTTTTGGGTCTAACCTTTCGTGAGGAAAATGCCCAATAAGATGTCCGCCAAGCTGTCCACCATAAGCATAGCCGTATTTCTTTGCTAATTCAACAATGTAATGCCAATAGTCTGCACCAGTAAGTTTTGTTTGCTTATGAAACCAATTTTTTGCTTCGTGCCAAGCCTATTCAATATCTTTTTTTAGTTTGTGTTTGACAGGGTCATTTCCAATTACATAAGTTCTGCCGAAGTCTGCTTCCCATTCTTCAAGTATGGGTCCAAAATCTAAAAACAAAATATCATCTTCCTGTATAATTAAATTTGGTGGATTATCATCATAAGGCACTAATGTGTTTACGCCACTTCTTACAATTCTTTTATGCCAATACTTTTTTATTCCGTAAAGTTCATCAGCCAATTTGAAAACATCTTCATTCAGTTCGTCTTCTGATTTGCCAGGCTTTATTAATTGGCGTTCTTCAATTGCATTAAATAATTGCTGTGCAATATTTTCTGCTTCAATTAATTTTGATTTTGTATCAGTCATCTTTTTTATTTTTTAATGAGATACAAAATTTCAAATTTATTTTCTGAAAAAAGTTGCCCTAAGGCAACTAATGGTTTTTAATGATTTGTTTTCTTATTCTGCTTAACGATGTGGGTGTTACGCCAATGAAAGAAGCAAGATATTTTTGTGGGATTGTTGCCAAATAATCTGGTTTTCTTAATAAATCAAGGTATCGTTTCTCTGCCGAATCTGTTTGAAGTGATGTAAACCTGTTTATCAGATTAAGGATTACATCTTCCCAAAAATTTCTCATCATCTCCTGCATTTTCGGTTGCTGCTGATACAATTTATTTAACTCTGTCTTTGGAAGATATAGCACTTCACTGTCTTCAATAGCCTGAAGAAAATAGTTGGAAGGGTTTTCGCTGATAAAGCTATAAATTTCAATTGCGGATGATTGCTCAAAAGCAAACCAAACAGACACTTCAATATCATCTTTCAGATAGTACAAACGCAAGCAGCCTTTTTGAACAAATACAAGGTCTTTGCAAGTGTCGCCTTGCCTTAATAAAAAATTATTTTTCTTAACCGTTTTGCTTTTAAACTTATTGGTTATGTCTTCCAATTCAGGCACCAAAAGCCTGACATATTTAGAAATAAATATTTTTAGAGCAGAACTCATAATAATCAGGCTCGTATGCTTTCTGTTTTAACTACACTTAATTTATATTTTGTTGGCGACATATCGCTCCAAACCCAATTATAATGGTTAATAACATTTTGAGCATCAATAAAAGGCCTGGAAGCTGTAGTATGACCATCTTCTACAATAGTCACTTTATAATCCTTGCTTAGAGCCGACTTTACCGTAGTATCTATGCAAAAATCCGTGGCACAACCGGTAATAAAAATATCAGAAATATTATTTTCAAAAAGGATTTTAGATAGAGCAGAATTATAGAAGGAATCATTCGCCGTCTTGCTAACTATAATATCATTTGGTAACAGGTTTAATTCGGGCAGCAGTTTCCAGTCTTCTGAATTTGGGAAAAAACAATTTTCTTTAGCGCCGTCATGCTGAATAAAAATCACTGGATAATTTTTCTTTCTAAAAATTGCTGCAAGTGTATTAATCCTTTCAACAGTTCCTAATGTGTCATGGCGGAGTGAATACGGTTTAAAACTTCCCTTTTGCATGTCAATTACAAATAATGCTTTCATATTTCAGTTAAGTTCTTTTTCTGCTGTCATTAGCTTAGGGGTACTGTCTTACAATAACCGCTAACGTCGAGCATTTACGCAGTTTGGGAATTTGTTGCTATGTCCGCCCAATGCTGTTGCTGATTAAAAGAACGAAATTTTCTTATGACTACCAAAGCTAGCCTGCGCACTAGGAGCGTAGCAAAATGCGCAGGCGACTTAGGATCGGTCAAGCCGAAAACAAAAGAACAATATAGAAATAATGCTGAGAATATAACTGTCCGCCCGAATTGCGTAAATGCTTTTGTTAGCGGTAGTGGTTTTCCTCGTAAATATTCCCGTGTCAAGATGTAAGAATATACTTGTTGGCTATTTATTAAAAGTATAACCCACATGCAGGGTTATAAAAGGAACTAATGGTGAGATGTTATAGTTTAAATTGCCAATGGAATTGTCTCCGAAATTTTAGTTGTGTAGCCAAGTTTAAACCAAGGTTTGATGTAAAGAGGAAATTTAAACGGTTGCCAATTGTAACCGATAGAGGGCATAACCAAAAGATTGCTGTATTTACTTTCTTTATTTGAAATATCGTCATTACTGTTTTTGTAATTCTGCACACCAGTTTGCAAACCAGCAAACCATTTATGGTTTGCTTTCTTAAAGTAGTATTCGGCAAATAACGAATAAGCACTGTTAATCCTCACATTCCATCCTTTGCCTTTATTGTCTTTATTCATGTCCACCATTATACTTGGTAAATCAAGAGCATAAGTACCTGCACCAAATACGAAACGCTTACTGTCTTTTGGTTTGATACGAATGTGAAAAGCATACCCCTTAAATGCAAATGTTGATGGGTCTGTTTCAATTGAAAAAGTTGTTTTGCTTTCTGTTATTTTGTCTTGGGCTTTCACTGCTGTGGTTGATAGCCCAATAATGGTTAGCATCGCTAATGAAATTGTTTTGAATTTGTTTATCATTTTTTGTTTGAATTAATTATTTGTAAATTGATTTTTGAAATTTAGAATCGGTTGTAAGCGATAAAAATTGCTAACGCTAAAAAGATGATTGTTGCAGGGACATCTTTAAATTCTTTTTTGGAGAAATGATAACGCATTGCTAAAAGCATAAATACTGCAATGAAACAAGCGGCAATAGGAGTAAGTATTGGTAGAATGTTTAAATACATGGGAAGTATTAAACCAATTGCTCCTAAAATTTTTGAGGAGCAAATAAAGTATCTCATATCGTCTGAATACTCTTTTACCCATGATAGTTTTGAAACTAATTTTTCCTTCAGCATCAGCATAATTATTAAACCCGATGCAGTTAAAGCTGTGGCAACAATGCCTTGCATAATCCAAAGTGTTGTGTTCATTTTTTTTAATTGTTTATTTATTTAGTAATTATTTCCAGTGATGCGTTATTATTGAAAGTAAGAACTGTTGAGTATTTCAATTTACTTTCTCTTGCAAATTGTGCTAACCATTTTTGTCGTTGCCATTTTCTTCCTCCGTTCGTAGTGGCTATTTTCCAAATCATAAAAGTGAAATTGTTGAACGAAAAATGATACTTGCATACTTCAAAAAATGAGGATAGTATTGCTTTCTTACCTGATGGAGTTAGAATGATTATTTTACCATTTGGTTTTAAAATTCTTAACGCTTCATTTAGCAAGTTTGCTCTTGTGCTATCATCAAGTAAAAAAAGAACCGAACAAAAAGTAACCACATCAAATTGATTATCGGTAAATGCCAATGGTGCGTTTGCTTTATCATATTGATACGAAACATTTTTGTGCTTTAATCTTTTCTTGGCTTCATCAATCATTGAAGTGTTAATATCAATACCTGTTATCTGTAAAGTAGAATCTTTACTAATCAACATTCGTGGCAGTGTTCCAGGTCCCGTGCCGATGTCTAAAATTTGTTTGTGTCCTGCGTTGCTGGTAACGGTCTCAACAATTGGTTTTAAGAATTCGGGATACCAACCGCTGTCGGTTGCTTTTAGAAATATTGTTTGCATTGTAACTAGTAATGTGATTAACATTATATTAAGTATATGTAGTTATAGCGAAAAAAATTTTACATAGAATCAAGAATATTTTTCAAAGTAGTTTTCTTCAAATCGGCTTTTATAGTTTTTTCAATTTGTTTCAAAATTGTATTTACTGTTTTTTTTGCACTGTCGGGTCGTTTGCCTGAAACATTCAATTCGTACTCTGTTTGAAACAATGGCTTTTCATTTTCAATTGCAATCAGCAAGTCAAGCAGTGTAATTTTATCTTCACCCTTCGCCATTCTTACACCACCATTTACACCTTCTTTTGTTTGCAAAATTCCTGCTCTCATTAAGTTGCTAAGAATTACTGATAGCGTTGGTTTGGGAATGTTTAAAAACTCACTCATTACTTTTGTAGAAATGAATTCCGTTTCACCTCGTCTTGTTTTATCAGAGATAAAAAGTAAAACAAGAATTGATTTTGAAAAAGAAAGTGAGTAAGCCATAACTGTATATTCGATATATTTAGTTTGCAAAGATAAAAAGACTTTTTATAATCCCAAATGTTTTTGAAAAAAAATCTTTTCAAAAACATTTAAGCTGTCCGAAGGAAAGATTTCAGTTTATCGGGTGGAGGGTGGGCCTGGGTGTCTTTGAGCAAAATGTCTACCCAAAATGTTGATGTTAGTAGGGTCATCTTACCATTACCGCTAACGAGAGTTTGTGAAAAAACTCCTTTAGCCAAATATACACACAATGTGAATAGCGTAAACAGCGTATGATTTTTGTTATAAAAAAGGCATGCAGTTTATACAAGGAAACAACAGACATCAAACCTACTTCACCACACCCGACGACCAGGTGAGTGCTGACAATGCAGCAAGGCTCATGGATGCTTTTATTGATAAGCTTGATCTGCAAAAATTAGGCTTTACCGGCACGGTTCATAAAAGTGAAGGCCGGCCGCCGTATGCACCCGGAGTGCTGTTAAAATTGTACCTCTACGGCTATCTCAATAAAATCCGCAGCAGCCGGAAGCTCGAAAAGGAATGCAGCCGAAACATTGAACTGCAGTGGCTGTTGCAGGGACTGCAACCTAACTACCACACCATTGCAGATTTTCGTAAAGTACATGCAGTGCCTTTACAATCCATGTTTAAACTGTATGTACAGTTTCTTAGCGATGCAGGCCTGCTGGGCAAAACAACCATCGGTATAGATGGCAGTAAGTTTAAAGCAGTTAACAGTAAAAAGAATAACTACAACCAAAAAAAGATAGATAAGCACCGCCAGTTTATTGAAGACAAAACTGCGAAATATTTACAGGAACTCGATGAACTGGATCAGCAGGAAAACGTGGCTGCCAGTGATGAACTCCTGCTAAAAAAAGAAAAGATAGCACAGGGCCTCGCCAGGCTAAAAGAACGCACCATTAAATACGATACGCTTCAGCACCAACTGGATGCTACGGATGATAAGCAGGTTAGCACCACTGATGCTGACAGCCGCAGCATACTTATAACCAAAAGTATTGTAGAAGTTGCCTATAATACACAGAATGCTGTGGACGATAAACACAACCTGATAGTACATACACAAGCCACCAATACCAATGATGGCAAGGCTCTACACAAAGCAGCTATACAAGCCAAACAAAATCTGCAATTAAAAAAAGAAGACAGCCTGATGGTGCTGGCAGATAAAGGTTACCATACCGGTGCTGAGCTGCTCGAATGTCAGCAGGAAAACATGATCACCCATGTAGCGTATAAAGAACAGCCTGGTGTCAAACACATTGCCAACGAATTTTTAGTTGAAAGCTTTAACTATAATAAACTGGCAGATACCTATACCTGCCCCGCCGGTGCAGTACTAACGTCACTGGGTACCTGGCACAATAAAAAAGGTGAAGCAAATGAAACCAGCTACCGCTTTAAAACATACCGTACCGGTGCCTGTAAAACATGCCCGTTAAAAAGCCAGTGTACCAAACTTCCCAAGCGCATTATCCAGCGTAGTGAATACCAGGATGCGGTAGACCTCAATGATAACAACATCAAAAAAAATCCCCAATATTACAAGCGAAGACAAGCCATTTGTGAACATCCCTTTGGCAGTATAAAAAGGCATTGGGGTTACACACATACACTGCTGAAAGGATTGCAAAAAGTAAATGGTGAAATGAACCTCATCATGTTTTGTTACAACTTTATGCGAACCAAAAACATACTCGGCTTTGAAAAAATGCTGCAGACAATCAAAAACTGGCAACCAGATTACACCAAAGTAATCTGCCTTTTAAAAAGCGCCTCTATTAAGCCGATTTACAGACAACATAAGCCTCCATTTTTTTTGAATAATTACTGCGTGGTATTTTTAAGGACTGCCTGAATCAACTTCTATTGGCTTGTGGTGAAAAGTTACGGGGCGGTTCTTTGACTTTTTTTAGTTTTCTCACAGTCTGACGAACAGGGCTTTGCGCAGGCAGGGCATTGTTGCTTGTCCAGCCTGGAACTGAAGCCCAATAAAGAAATAAAAGTACAAGATAACAACTAAAAGCCCAACAGAATTCCGTCCAGCCCGAACCAAAGTACAGCGATGCAAACAGCCGAAGTTTGAACGTCCAGCCCTGCCACAAAACCCCATGTTAGTGGCTGGGCTTTAGATATGTTTTGGAAATTCTAACTGGAAGTCTTATGAGAAGGTTGCCAAATCCCAAAATAGCGTGGATATCTAACTAAAATAATTTTTTATACTCAATATTTTAAAAAATTATGAGCTATTTTATGTCTTCGCAAAGTTCAATTTTATTACCAAAGGGGTCGGCTATGAAAGCAACACGTTTACCAATAATCGGCATAATAAAACTGCGGACTATTTCTATATTTCGGCTCTGTAATTCCTGTACCGTTTTATCCAGGTTTTCAACATTAAAACATAAGTGGTCGTAGCCCAATTTTGCTTCGACACTACTTAACTGTTCGGTTTCTTTGATTCCAAGAATTTCTATCATAAAACTATTGTCGTTGGGTAGAGCAATAAATGCAAGTTGCATTTCGCCAACTGTCCATTCACGGACTAATCTAAAATCTAATTTTTCCCGATACCATTTTATTAAAGAATTGTATTCTGTGGTGCGGATGGCAACATGTCCTGCTTTAATATCTTTAAATTGACTAACATAATTTTTATCTGAATATGTCAAAGGTGAAATTTGATTTTGCATTGTTAATAGATTTTAATTTGTAAATAGCGAAAAGTCATGGTAACTGATAAGTATTTTTTAGTGGATTTTATTTTTTTTAAAATCTTTTATGTACTGTGCTGGTGTTACATATGGTTGTTTACAACAGCTTACGGGGTTATTTTAATTAACCGAATTTCTTAATTGCCTCGGGACTTACTGGTGTAAAGAAATTTATTAAATTGCCGTCCGGGTCACGAAATAGTAATGAATGATTACCCTAGGGCATTGTTGTCGGCTTTTGAACAATGTCGGTGGTCAATTCTTTAATCCTCTCGTAATCATCATCCACATTCTCAACGATGAATTCTATGATTACACTTTTGTTAGCAGCTGGTTCTGCAACTGCTTCTCCAAAGAAAGCCAAAGTTTTAACGCTTCCAATTGCCAATGTGAAAGAGTTTGTTACTATCTCAGCAAAATCGTCTGTTGACCATTGAGCTGATAAATTTGTGGCTTTTTCTAAAAATAGAACTAAGCGTTTGATGTCAGCGGTGATAATTCTGATTGATACTACTTTCATATTTTAGGTTTTTACTGTTTAATAATACAAAAATATAAGGTCGTTGTGACAAAGGCATGTCAGGGGTGCTGAAAGTTTTTTTCTTTACTGTCTAAATATTCTTCTAGCGTCAGTTTGTGGGGAGCAAAGCTTAACTCAAGCTGGTCAATTTTGGAAATTCTGCTTAAACGAAACATCCGGTAATCCTTCCTTAGTCTGCAATACGCTATAAGGGTCCAATTTTCCTGCAGATTATAATACAATGCAAATGGTTCTATTTTTCTAGTTGATTTTTCGTCTTTGTGTTCCGAATGATAAACGATATTCAACACTTTAAATCTAGTTAAAGCATTTTGAATAAGAGTCAAAGAGTTGCTTGTATTTGAGTTTGGTATGAAAGGGCTAACAGCAATTCGTTTAGAAAGTAAGTCTGCTTTCTCTTTTGTTGAATACAATAATACTGCTTTTATTTTATTGATTGCTTCTGTGTATTCTTTAGTGAGAGAACTATCTCTATTTTTTAGAACTAATTGTTCGGCAGTGATTAAAGCGTTTGCCTCATTTTCGGTAAACATAACTGGCGGAATCCTATAACCTTCCATTAATGAATACCCTTTTCCATCTTCTGCAAATATTGGCACGCCCGCTTGTTCCAATGCCTTTATATCTCGATAGATTGTTCTGATACTTACACCAAATTTTTCAGCAAGAGTAGTTGAAGTCAATACTTTTTTGGTTTGCAGTTGGATTAAAATTGCAGTCAGTCGGGAAAGTCTTTTAATGTCGTTATCTTTCATCTGTAGTCTGACTTTTATTTCGGATAGCTATTTTGTAACCTTGCGCCCAACAGTTTAGGGCTTTGTGTTGTTGGGGCAATCAAGGCTCGTCTGCCCAACCCATAACCAAAAGCCCGATTGAAAAATAATGTTGAGAACCTTGTTCGTCAGCCCCAATAACACAAAACCCATGTTAGCGGTTCGTTGCTTTTGCTCACTTTTGTCTGTTGTTGTAAATTTTGTTAGTTAGTTTTTTCAGGCTATTGTTTATATTCTGAATAAGTAATAAATTCTTTTCCATCAAAAATGTAGAGACCTTTTTCTTTCGTACCCACCCAAAGATTTCCAATTGCATCTTCTAAAATTGACCAACCACCTAAATTGACTAGCTCATCTTTTGTTGTAAAAGGAGCGATAGATTTTCCATCATACCGAGAAAGGCCATCACCAACAAGCCATATGATTCCTTTTTTATCCTCAATAATTGTTGCAACTAAACCAGTACGTGATAAGCCATCGTTTTTTGTAAAGCTTGTGAATTTTTTTCCATCATAACGGTAGGCTCCGTCCCAATTACTGAACCAGATATTCCCGTTTTTGTCTTGCATTTGAGGCCAACCCCAATTTCGGATAGCTGTTTCAGCCGTTGTTGGTTTTAGTTTGAAGTTGATTATTGATTTTCCGTCATAACGAAACACCCCCTCATTCGTTCTTGCCCCAAACCAAATGTTACCTTCACTGTCTACTAACATTCGTTCTACTTTAGCGTTTCTGCTCAAAAAACCATTGGGGGCTTCATTAATTAAAAACAGCGTAAAGGTTTTACCATCATATATGTATAACCCATCAATGGTTGCAAACCATATTTTCCCATCCTTTCCTTGCAACATACTAAATATCCATTGTCTTTGATAGTTGGGGTTGGTGTTGGGAGGTAGGTCTTTGGGTAAAGGAATCTTGAATTTGGCAATTGTTTTACCATCGTAAAGAATAAGACCATCACCAGTTCCAATCCAAATTTTACCATTTCTATCTTTCAAAAGGCAAGACACATCCTTAATGTTTTGCCCATTGGATAGTAAAAATTTCCTAAAAGATTTTCCGTCATATATATAAAGTCCATTTTCTGTTGTTCCAAACCAAAGATTACCTTCATTGTCTTGTAAACTACATCGAACATCGCCAAATTGGGGTTCACTTATTGTTTTTATGAGTTTGGGATGTTCCTTTTCTTTTGGTAATTTTTTTTTAGCTGGTACGTTGCAGGCAGTTCCAAAAAATAGTATTGTCAGGAAAGTTAAAACTTGCATTTGTGAGAAATTTTTTTTATTGTCCAAATTGTCTTTGAGATTTTTTTATCTACTTGTCAGTTTGGGTATCGCTTTGCAATGACCGCTAACGTTGACGGCTTGCTGCTGTGCTGGAATTCATTGAATGTCCAGCCCGGAACCGCTGCCGATTTTAAAACTGATGTTGAAGTTAAGAACTAAAAGCCGAAAATTGAACGTCGAGCCCGAGCTAAAGCTGATAGAGATTTGCAGCCGATTGTTATTACGTCCGCCAGCATAGCAGCAAACCCCATGTTGAACTAAACCTACGGTAGCCTTTCCTTCCTTTTCACTGAAAGTAAAGATCTTAGAAGCTCACCAAAAACTTTTAAAGATGAGTGCTATCAAAAAAGAGTACAACACCGTTGTATCACAGGCAAAGAAAGGCGTACCGGGTTTTGCAAATGCATACGCCAAATTTATTGAAAAGGTTACCATTAACCAAAGCAGCAAGAGTTTAATTGTAAACTACAGCCGCAGCCTGGCTTATGTGGCCCTGGAGTTTAACCGTTGTCCGCACCTGGTAAGTGTGGAGGAGATCAACAGCTACCTCTACCGTATGATGGTGCATGAGCAATGTTCGCTCACTTATTTTAAACATACCGTTGTTGGTTTGCGGTACTGGTTCCGTTTGTTTGATATGGAAGATAAAGCCATACAGATGCCGCCAATAAAAAAAGAGAAAAAGCTGCCGGTGGTATTATCCAAACCCGAATGTAAAGAACTGTTTAAAGCACCCCGCAGTTTAAAGCACCGCTTTTTGCTTACCCTGGCTTATGGCAGCGGCCTGCGCATGAATGAAGTACGAATGCTCAGAATCACCGACCTGGATGTACAGCGCCTGCAGGTACGTGTAAAACAGGCCAAGGGACGTAAAGACCGCTATGTGCCCTTGTCTGTATTGCTTGCGCAAAAGCTGCCTGTGTATTTAGATACCTGCAAACCGCAAACATGGCTTTTTGAAGGCAACACGCCGGGGCAACCCATGGGAGAAAGATCCATCCAGTATATCATCGGTGAAGCTTTACCCAAAACCAATATCCAAAAGCAGGTAAGCATGCATACACTGCGGCACAGTTTTGCAACACATCTGCTGGAAGACGGCGTAGACATCCATACCATACAGCACCTGCTGGGCCATGCAGACCTGATGACCACCATAATTTACCTGCACGTGGCACAGGTAAAGGTAAAGCCTGCACACAGCCCGCCGGACAGTTTGTATAACCTGTTGTAACATGCCTGCCGCTCAATATGAACTGGCGCACATTGTGCACCGGTACGGGGATGCTTTTATCCAAAAACACCAGCCACTGCAATACCATACACGGGTGCTGCATGCCATTGCCAATTGCCGTACAGCAGCACTTGGTGGCCATATAGATGCCTGCGACAGTTGCGGCCATATCCGCATCAGTTACAACAGCTGCCGCAACAGGCACTGCCCCAAGTGCCAGGGTACCCAACGGGAGCGCTGGATACAGGCCCGGCAGCAGCAGTTGCTGCCGGTAAAATATTTTCATGTGGTGTTTACCTTGCCGCAGGAACTCAATAGTTATTGTTTGCGTTATCCTGCGCCGTTATACAACCTGTTGTTTGCCTGCAGCAAAGCCACCATCGAAACATTTGCTGCCGGCAGCAAGCACCTGGGAGCCCTGCCGGGCATGGTCAGTGTACTGCATACCTGGGGGCAAAACCTTATGCTGCACCCGCATGTACATATGATTGTACCGGCAGGAGGCTTTACTGCCAGCGGCCACTGGAAACACACCAAACAGAAAGGTAAATACCTGTTCCCGGTAAAAGCCATGAGTATTGTTTTTAAAAATAAAATGATGGAGGGCCTGATGCAGCTCATCAGCGGGCAGGCTATGCCGTTATTAAGCAGTGCAGATAAAACAAAGTTGTACAACAAACCCTGGGTGGTGTTTGCCAAACGTCCCTTCGGCGGGCCGCAGCAGGTGATAGAATATTTAGGAAGATACACTCACAAGGTTGCCATCAGTAATCACCGCATCACAGCTATAGAAAATGGCACAGTCAGCTTCCGGTATAAAGATTATGCTGATGCCGGCAAGCAAAAAGAGATGACCCTCTGCGCCACAGAATTTTTAAGAAGGTTTTGCCTGCACATACTGCCCAAAGGTTTTAGAAAAATACGGCATTATGGTTTTTTAAGCAACCGCTGCAGCCAGTCATTTAAACAGCAGCAGTTCCAAATGGGCATTGTTATTAAACCACAAAGCACCGGATGGAAAATAATCGCCAGAGAAAAGCTGCACTTTAACCCGGACGTGTGCCCGTGCTGCAAAACAGGCAAAATGATGGAAGTGTTATCCTTTGATAACAACGGCCCACCCCGGTGGGCCATCAACAAAATACAGTCACAGATAAAAACACCCCAAAAAATTTAATGCTCAGCATTGAAGCGGCACCTTATTGACCTCAACGAAAGAAAGGACCAGCCAAATGTAAAAAAACAGTAAGAATCAAAGCAGGAAAGTACCTGAAGCAACCAACCAACCTTCCTGTTGCTACCGTTTACCCATCCGGTTCAAAGAGTCTGCTCCCGCCAGCTTCCGTAAAGCCCCACCACCAATTATTCAAACCCCATAAGTAATAGCCCGGCTGCCTCCGGTTCAGTCAACAAAGGCTTAATCGAAGTTCCGCTATCGCTCCTCTTCGTTTAAGCCATATATGTTGGTGGCAGGCTTGTCCATTTAGCCAGTTAGAACTTTGATAATAATTCATCTTCTTCGTCTGGCTTTCCATAAGCGTCTGCTTCCGTCAAGTGTCCATCTTGGTCACTAATTCTTGTCAATTTTTTCCCTTGTCTAAATACAAGTTGTAGTCCATGCTCTTGCTCCCAATCACACCCACAAGCAATTTGAAGATACATATCTTGTTCTTTGTAAGGTCGTCTTGTTACATAAATTTCAGATGGATGTATAAATTTCCAAATTTCGTTTTTGTCTTTTATTTCTCTAAGCGATTGGTCTGCGTCGTCAAAATCCACTGCGTCCAAAAAGTCCGTGCAGTTTTTGTAAGCAAGTTCCGAAACAGAATTCCTGTCTGCCAAATTTAATTTGAAGAAGTTTGTCAAAGCCTGGTCAGCTTCTTGTAAAAAAGTTGTGTCGTGGTCGGGCTCAAAGTCCATAAAAATTATTGGCAACCGTTTGTTGTCAAAAAAAGGAATTTCAAACGCTTCACTTTTCCACCAATCTTCAAAATTGTTGTCCTGCGTAAGTTGTCCTAAAACTTGAGATGTTATTTGATTGTTCATTTAAAGTAGGATGTCGTTTTAAGCTTGCCACCAACGACCAGGGCTTTGCGCTGCTGGGAATATTACTTCCGTCAGCCCCGGCCAACCGATGATGAAAATAGAAATAAATGTTGATGATTTGTATTTAGTTCAGTGTTGCTTGTCCCGCCCGAACAACTGCCCAATGATGCTGCAACTGCTGAACCACGGCTTCTGTCAGCCCCAGTAGAGCAAAACCCCGTGTTGGCAGAAGTGCTTTTAGTAAGCTTGAATTAAAACCTCGGTAGGAATGTTTAATCTGTCGTGTATTTGCCTAATCATTTCAAGAGAAAGTTTTCTTTTACGATTTAGAATTTCACTGGCTCTGCTTTTTAATCCAACAACATTTGCTAAATCCGTTTGATTATAACCAAGTTGTTCCATTCTAAATTTAATGGCCTCTACTGGGTCAGGAAAGCCAATTGGAAACTTTTCATTTTCGTAGTTTTCAATTAACATCCCCAATATTTCTAACTCATCTCCTTTATCTGTTCCTTTTTTTGAATAAAAAATTACTTCAAGCCTGGCTAGTGCTTGTTCGTAATCCTTTTTTGTTCTAATTGGCTTAATATTCATTCTAAATTGTTTTAGCATTTATTTTATCATACTCGGCATGTGTGCCAATGAATCGAATCCAAATCATTTGATAGTCGTAATTAATTTTTACAATTAGTCTGTAGTGATTACCCTTAATATTAAAAACGACTCTATTGTCAACTAAAAAACTTGCACTTGGATACTCAATTTTAATTTTATTGGGGCTCGTCCATTCTGCTTTTGAGGTTTCTTGATACCATGCTTTTAATTGCTGTCCACTGTCCGGATGTATCTCCCAAAAATCTCTCAAAATTTTCTTTGCAATAATTCTCAACTTTTGAAGGTTTTGTCAAAGCTAAGAAAAGTTCCCGAAATGGGATAATTTATTTTACCCTCCTGAAGTTTAGAGTGATTGTGGTAGCATTTCTGCCAACGAACAGGGCTTTGTGCAGGCAGGGCATTGTTGATTGTCCAGCCCGGAACCGAAGCCCAATAAAGAAATAAAAGTACAAGTTAACAACTAAAAGCCCAACAGAATTCCGTCCAGCCCGAACCAAAGTACAGCGATGCAAACAGCCGAAATTTGAACGTCAAGCCCTGCCTTTAGATTTGTATTCATTATCTTATTAATAAAGCTACTACTATTACTACTTTTCTTTTTTGCTTCTTTTTTCTTTGTGAATTGGTGTGCAAATGTGGATAAATTACATTTAATAAAATCAACCTGCCAGCATAAGCGCATTACAGCCCTGCAAGGTATTAAGCCCTATTGCAAGTTCTAATCTTATGCTGGTTTTTTTGAACACGGAATCAAATAGAAAATAGGGAATAGCAGTCCCATTATTAAGGTCTTGATTGGTTCAAAAAATCAGGTTGATTCATTCACCTTTTAAATGTTTAAAAGCATGAGCAAGTTATTTAAAAATTTTGTTGGAATCGACATTTCCAAAACATGGTTTGATGCAGCATTGATAAAAGCTGAGGATTCATCCATGGTCATTCATGAGCAGTTTAGCCAAAAGCCGGAGGGCTTTATAAAAATGCAAAACTGGTTGCAAAAGCACGGTGTATTGCCGGATGAACAAACGCTCTTTTGTATGGAATATACCGGTATCTACAACACCGGATTGGTACATTATCTTGTAAAAGCCAAGGCAGCCCTTTGGGTAGAAATGCCCTTGCGCATTAAAAAAGCCGGGGGCTTTGAAAGAGGTACAGATGACAAAGCAGCTGCTGTAAAAATAGCCTGGTATGCCCTGCGCTATAAAGACCAGGTTAAGCGCTGGCAGCCCATTGACAGCAATATTGAATCCATTAAAAACTTAATTGCCCAGCGGGACAGAATTGTAAATGCCATTATATTACTTACCGTTCCACTCAATGAATTAAAAGACTGTGGGTGTACAGAAGATGCCAAAACTTTAGAGAAACTGCAGAAGGCGCCAGTAGCTGCTTTGCAAAAATCCAAGCTGTCCATCGAAGCCTTAATCGCCAAAACTATTCAGCAGGATGAACAACTAAACACCAAAGTAAAACGGGTAGCTTCTATCAAAGGAATTGGACAGGTAACATCCGTTGCACTGATGGTATATACCAAAGGCTTCACAGCATTTGACAATGGAAAACAACTGGCCTGCTATTGTGGTGTAGTACCCTTTACAAAAAGTTCGGGTACTAGTGTACGGTATAAATCAACCGTAAGCCCCTTTGCTAATATGAAGCTTAAAAAATTACTGCATCTGTGTGCCATGTCAGCCATCCAAAACGACCCGGAAATGAAAGCCTATTTTGAACGAAAGGTCAAAGAAGGAAAAAACAAAATGAGCGTCATCAATGCTGTCAGGAACAAGCTTGTTCACCGGGTATTTGCAGTAATAAGAGACGAACGAAACTATGAGGATAACTACGTTAGGAAGTGTGCATAACTACTAAAAAAATAAAATAAAAACCTGTTGGTGGAGTCATAGAAAACTTGCACAAAACCCCATGTTGGTGGCAGTTTTACTTCCTTTGTAGTTTCCTGATAGCCCAAAAGTAAAGAATTGGAAGTCCTATAAAGCTTGGCCAAGTTTCTTTATATGGTGTTTGCAAAAAATTAAATGTTGTGCTTGAAAAAGCTGATAACATAACTATAAAGGCAGTTATCAATTTGATTGCATGAGGCAATAAATAATGTGTCCTTGTCTTGTTTGAGAATACAAGCCGTAATTGCAATGCGATATCAACTATTGAAAAAATAAAGCCGCCACTAATTGAAGCAAGAATTAATGATGGATTTTTATTTATTTTGCCATTGTAACTTAGGAATAATAAGAAGATGCAGAAACAAAAAGTAATTGCAGGTAAAATAAGTTGAAATGATTTTCTAATATTTTGAGTGAAGTATCTATTGAAATCAAAAAAGCCCGATATACCTAAATAGATTCCTAAAACAGCCTGATAGGCTAGTATGGCGTCAAAATACCTGTTGATTTGCAATAGAAGAGAGAAAGTGCAAGTTGTTAATAAGGCTAAAAGAAATGTTTTGCCAAGTATCTTATGAGTTGCCGTTCCTTTTTTTATGAAAATAATAATAAGTCCTGTACTCAATGCAGTGAATCCACAAAGAATATGAACAGTTCTACCAATAAATACCCACTTATCTAACATATTCTACAAAATAGAAGTGACTAAAAAAACACCACTAACGAAAAGTGCAATGTAATCTAATTGAAATATTATTTCTTTTTAGGTTTAGCTGCTTTTTTTTCTTTGTCAGCTCGTTTCTTGTCTGAAATGGATTTTACAATTGTCTGCCCACTTATTAATTGCTTTGGGTCTTTAACTTTCGATAGAGAATTTGCGTAAGCTTCATTTATCAATTTCTTGATATAAGCTTTTGGAAATGTTTTTTTATCTGTCACCAAAATATAACGATACTGGTTACCTTGTCCCAAAAGAATTTTGTCTGGGTCTGCAAGTTCACTGCCCCAATAAAAGCCAAAATGAATGTTTTTGTTTGTTCTGTAAATAGCAATTGAGCAAATATTGTGTCCAACCCTGTCTGTAGGTGACCAACCAAAAGCAACCGCATTAAAATTGTCGTAAATTAATTCGTTCGCTGTTGGGCACAAGTCCCAAGCAAAATCTCTAAGCCACATAACTAAATCTACAGTGTCCTCACCAAATGGTTTAAGAAATTTCAAGAGGTCTTTTGTTTGTTCTTTGCTCATTTGTCAAAAGTTTGATGTCCACAAAAATTGCCACCAACGAACAGGGCTTTGTGCAGGCAGGGCATTGTTGATTGTCCAGCCTGGAACTGAAGCCCAATAAAGAAATAAAAGTACAAGATAACAACTAAAAGCCCAAAAGGATTCCGTCAAGCCCGAACCAAAGTACAGCGATGCAAACAGCCGAAGTTTGAACGTCAAGACCTGCTTGCACAAAACCCCATGTTGGCTGCTGTTTTCACACATTGAACTGTCTTAGATGGTGGTCTATGTGTTTCCATATAAAATGACGCCACTCTTTTGTGTTTAACGGTCCGAAGAAAGGATGCTCCCCATAAATAGAATTATTGTAATTGGAAACTTCTTTAATACTGTCAATTAATTCGTTTTGCATTTTTTGAAAATCTATATTATCAATAAGTTCAGGTAAATATTTGGAACCAGTTTTAATACCTTTCGGAAACTCCTTCATTAGATATAATCCAATTGTTTTCATTATTTTTTGTTTGATGGTAGGAATTTTATTTAGTTGTTCGGCTTGAAGTATTTCATTGTTAACTTTTTTGCAATGGAAAAGCATTTCATTTACTGTCAAATTGCCCCACAGTCTCTCACTTGTAGAGCTTAATTTCAATATTCGATTTATGATTTCCGGTTCAGAATTGATGTCCATAATATTTTTTTTCATACAATAGAAAATTTAAAAGTTTGAACCGGCCACCAAATAGCAGCCAACGAGAGTTTGTGAAAAAACTCCTTTAGCCAAATATACACACAATGTGAATAGCGTAAACAGCGTATGATTTTTGTTATAAAAAAGGCATGCAGTTTATACAAGGAAACAACAGACATCAAACCTACTTCACCACACCCGACGACCAGGTGAGTGCTGACAATGCAGCAAGGCTCATGGATGCTTTTATTGATAAGCTTGATCTGCAAAAATTAGGCTTTACCGGCACGGTTCATAAAAGTGAAGGCCGGCCGCCGTATGCACCCGGAGTGCTGTTAAAATTGTACCTCTACGGCTATCTCAATAAAATCCGCAGCAGCCGGAAGCTCGAAAAGGAATGCAGCCGAAACATTGAACTGCAGTGGCTGTTGCAGGGACTGCAACCTAACTACCACACCATTGCAGATTTTCGTAAAGTACATGCAGTGCCTTTACAATCCATGTTTAAACTGTATGTACAGTTTCTTAGCGATGCAGGCCTGCTGGGCAAAACAACCATCGGTATAGATGGCAGTAAGTTTAAAGCAGTTAACAGTAAAAAGAATAACTACAACCAAAAAAAGATAGATAAGCACCGCCAGTTTATTGAAGACAAAACTGCGAAATATTTACAGGAACTCGATGAACTGGATCAGCAGGAAAACGTGGCTGCCAGTGATGAACTCCTGCTAAAAAAAGAAAAGATAGCACAGGGCCTCGCCAGGCTAAAAGAACGCACCATTAAATACGATACGCTTCAGCACCAACTGGATGCTACGGATGATAAGCAGGTTAGCACCACTGATGCTGACAGCCGCAGCATACTTATAACCAAAAGTATTGTAGAAGTTGCCTATAATACACAGAATGCTGTGGACGATAAACACAACCTGATAGTACATACACAAGCCACCAATACCAATGATGGCAAGGCTCTACACAAAGCAGCTATACAAGCCAAACAAAATCTGCAATTAAAAAAAGAAGACAGCCTGATGGTGCTGGCAGATAAAGGTTACCATACCGGTGCTGAGCTGCTCGAATGTCAGCAGGAAAACATGATCACCCATGTAGCGTATAAAGAACAGCCTGGTGTCAAACACATTGCCAACGAATTTTTAGTTGAAAGCTTTAACTATAATAAACTGGCAGATACCTATACCTGCCCCGCCGGTGCAGTACTAACGTCACTGGGTACCTGGCACAATAAAAAAGGTGAAGCAAATGAAACCAGCTACCGCTTTAAAACATACCGTACCGGTGCCTGTAAAACATGCCCGTTAAAAAGCCAGTGTACCAAACTTCCCAAGCGCATTATCCAGCGTAGTGAATACCAGGATGCGGTAGACCTCAATGATAACAACATCAAAAAAAATCCCCAATATTACAAGCGAAGACAAGCCATTTGTGAACATCCCTTTGGCAGTATAAAAAGGCATTGGGGTTACACACATACACTGCTGAAAGGATTGCAAAAAGTAAATGGTGAAATGAACCTCATCATGTTTTGTTACAACTTTATGCGAACCAAAAACATACTCGGCTTTGAAAAAATGCTGCAGACAATCAAAAACTGGCAACCAGATTACACCAAAGTAATCTGCCTTTTAAAAAGCGCCTCTATTAAGCCGATTTACAGACAACATAAGCCTCCATTTTTTTTGAATAATTACTGCGTGGTATTTTTAAGGACTGCCTGAATCAACTTCTATTGGCTTGTGGTGAAAAGTTACGGGGCGGTTTTTTGACTTTTTTTAGTTTTCTCACAGTCTGACGAACAGGGCTTTGTGCAGGCAGGGCATTGTTGATTGTCCAGCCCGGAACAGAAGCCCAATAAAGAAATAAAAGTACAAGTTAACAACTAAAAGCCCAACAGAATTCCGTCAGCCCGAACCAAAGTACAGCGATGCAAACAGCCGAAGTTTGAACGTCAAGCCCTGCTTGCACAAAACCCCATGTTGGCAGTAGGCTTTCTACTCGGTGCCGTCTGTCTGTTGTTCTGAATCTTCAACTTCTTCTGCCAATAATATTTTGTCTGTCTCTTGTGGAATTATTCTTTTGCGAATTTCTTTATTTAACATTTTCGCTCTTTCTTTAAGGAATTTTTCGTAGTCGTCTTCCCAAATACCAAATGCTTCAAAGTCACCAATTAAATGGGTTTTCATTGTTGCATCAATGTCTGGGTTTTGCTTAGTAAACTTTTTCATGTAAACAGAAGGTGCTTTTGCTGAAATTTCTCTTTTGTTTAGGAAGTCATCCACTATTGTAATGTTTAGAATATGGTTAATCCAATATTGCTTGTATTCCCAATCTATTTTCTTTTCAAGAAATGCTCTTGGAAAAAAATGATGATAGTTTTTACTGTTCGCTTGTTTTAGCCAATCGTTGCTGATGTTTACAATTGAGTCGTCATTAAAAGACTTTGGTTGTTGATAAGCATAAATGCAGAGCAATGATTTTATCCAACTGCTTCCTGTGCTGAACCAACCGTTTTGTTCTCTTAATCTGTAAGCAGAATAATCTACTGTCCAATCATAATGAGGTAATTCATCATTGAGAATTTTGTCAATTCGTTTAATGTCTTGTGCGATTTTGCTTTCAACTGCTGATGAGTAACGTGTACCAAGCGAAACCCTCCAAAAGAAGTCTTGCAAATATTTTTGTTTAACTCCTGTTGGTTTGTCTTTGTGATGATAGAAGAAATATGAAAACGGAATTATTAAAGAGTTGTAAGGTAATAATTGAGAAACTGGAATTCTATAAAAGCCTTTGAAATATTCAGCAGTCTTTTCAATTGCATCAACTGCATCTTCCCAAATGTCTATAAATTTTTTCTTGTTGAGTTTTAGTATAGTTTTTCTTTTGCACTCTTTCTCCAACAAGATTGAAACAGTCTGCAAAACAGTTGCGTCTGAAATTGTTTCATAATTAATGCTTGACAGATTTTCAATTAACTCGTCATATTTTTCAGCAAGGTCGAAATCTCTTTTTGCATCGAAAGTTTTCGCAACCATTATTTCAAAAACGGTTAACGCTTTTCCACCTTCATTTATTCTTGTGAAAATTTCTGTTGCAACGTCAAGTTCAGCATCACGAATTAGAATAATTGAATAGCTGTATGCTTCAATTCTTGTTTTATATTCTTGAAGTCTTGAGTGATACTTTTCTGCGAAACCAAATAAAACTGATAAAGGTCCGTATAGTAAATCTGTCAACCGAATTAAAGCACTTTGGTCGTATTCGTCTTTGTCTATAATTACAATTTCATCATCGTCAGTAGCATCAAGATTTATATAAACTTCATCGTAATCATCAATCTTTCCATCTCTGTCAATTTTTAAACCTTTTAAAGTCGCAAATAAACTTGTTAATCGCTGTTGTCCGTCAAGAACATAATCAATAAAGTCTCCTTCATTTGGTTCTGGTAAAGTAAAGTTTCCAAGATTTCTAACTGCTCTAAGTCGTTCATTTGTTTTCCAAAAAATAAATGTACCAATCGGATAGCCTTTTACAATGCTGTCCATTAGTTTGGCGGATTTTTTAATATCCCAAACAAACTCACGTTGAAACTGCGGTATTTTTATTTGTCCTTTTTCAATATCAGAGATTAGCCCTGTGAAAGTTCTACTGATTGGTTCTGGTAACTTCATTTTTTTTCCTTTAAATTATTAGGGTGTGTCCACTAAGCTTACTGCCAACGAACAGGGCTTTGTGCAGGCAGGGCATTGTTGATTGTCCAGCCCGGAACTGAAGCCCAATAAAGAAATAAAAGTACAAGTTAACAACTAAAAGCCCAACAGAATTCCGTCCAGCCCGAACCAAAGTACAGCGATGCAAAATGCCGAAGTTTGAACGTCCAGCCCTGCTTGCACAAAACCCCATGTTAGCCGTTCGCTTTTCTCTCTGTCCGTTAGAAGTTTCTTTCTCTTAACAAACGCTCTAAGATTATACAAAATACATCAGGTCGTTGTGGCAAAGAAAGAGTCGGACTTTTGCCTGTTTCTTTGTCAATTTCTAATCCGTCAGAGTATGGCGTAATGCTTAATATTTTGTCCAGCTTTATGTTTGAGTTCTTTTTAAGTCCTGTAAATATTAGACGCTTGTTGGTTAAATACAAAGTGCCATTGTCAATTAATTTCATTTCGTCTGTTGAATAGCTTCTTGGTTTGTAAGAACCTGAACGCAAATAAAAACCCTTGGCAACTTTGAAACTTGTTGAGTAGCCGCTATAATTTACTCTTTGTCTCACACTTCGTAGCTCATACCAATTTACATTTTGGATAACTATATGACACTTTTCATTTCTTTGCAAAGCAATGTCTGTGTCAATGCTTTCAAGTTCTAAGTTTTCTAACGCCCAATATTTTTTTAGCTTATTGAATATTTCTTTGTTTTCATCGTCAATTTTTACATCAATGTTTAGGCTTGCTGCAATGGCTTCCATTTCTTTTTCTTCGTCAGGCGATAATCTTTGGTCAGCAACAATTTGAGCAACATAGTTACTCATAAAACTATGTCGTGTTTCATTTGAGATTTTGTTTGCAAGTTCTTTTGGAAGGCGAAGTTCATTTTCCAATTTATTCAAAAAGGCTTCTTCCTCTTTTGTTAATCGTCCATCAGATACAGCTTCTTGAAAACTTTGTTTGTAAATTATCTCGCCAATTCTTGAATGAAGATTGTCAATTGATTTATCATCAAGATTGAGAATGGTTTTTAAATGCTTTAGCTCTTTCAATTCATCTTCACTCAAACTTTTATCTTTCAGGCAGTAATTGAGATACACTGCATAAAATTCTTCAAGGTTGAGTTTGAACTCTTTTTCAATATTGACGCTATACTTATTTTCTACTTCTGTAATCTCTTGTTTTGAGATTTGCAACAAAGGTTTGGAAGCAAGCAAATTATTTACTTCCTTGACAGCATTTTCCTGTGGATGCTGTTTAAATATTTTTTGAAAGAAGCTTCTTTCAGACAAGACTGCTAGCTTAAATAAACTCATAATTATTCGTACTTTCTTGATTCTTCATAAATAGGGTGATTCCAATTACAAACTCCTCCGTGATTTGAGCAAGCACCTCTGCCTCTTGCATTTGAAGTTGTTCCGTCACAACACAAAGTTTCGTAGCCAATAATTTTTTTTCTTATTGGATTTATTTTATCGTGAAGTTTATTTGCTTCTTGATTTCCTGATTGCAGTAAAGGTTTTAAATCGGTTACTGCTTCTTGAATTTTCCCTATCTTGCTGTAACAAACAGCTCTGTTATAAAGTAAGTCGCTGTTGCTTGGGTCAGAAGCAAGAAAATTGCTTAATTCTGGAATTGCTGCTGCATATTTACCTTGTTTAACTAAGGCAAAAGTCTTTGTAGCTAAAACGTGATTTTTTGCATTGGCAATTTCTGATTTTTCAGTTTCGGTTGGTGAGAAGTTTGAAGCGTAACTTATTTTATTTAGTGCTTCGTCAATCTTTGAACTTTTTTCAAGTGTCGCAGCAGACTGCAGATAGAAGTTTAAGCTGTCTTTTCTTTGTTGTTCTTTTTTGTCTGCTACAATTTTGTCGGCAGCTTCTTTTTCAGTTTTAACTTTAAGTTCGTATGCTTCTTGTTTGTCAACCTTTTGGTATTGTCCAACGAAGGGAACTGCTGTTACAAATAATGCTGCACCAAAAACTGATTTGATTTTAGGTGTGAACCTAAAACGAAATTGTCTTTCTAACCATCTGTGTCCTTGTGGCAAAAGTATAAAGCCGATTGAGCCAAAGAGAAGTGTCAGCAAAGGATGCTTAATATTAACGATGGCAGCTATAAAGAAAATTGTCGCACCAATATAAAAGAGAATTGATGCAGATTTATTCTTTGTCGAAGAAGCATAAATGTTGCCTTTAAAATAGTCTGGCAAAACTTTGATGTCCTTGGGTATAAGGTCAGGTACATATTTCATAAACGGAATGTCTGTTTAAAGTGACGGCTAACGAAAAAGGCTTGGCGTTGTTGGGGAATTAGCATTCCGTCAGCCCATAACTGAAGACCAATAATTGCAATATTGCTGATGTTTTATTCATAAGCCAAAATTATAACGTCAAGCCTGAACTGAAGTACAATAAAGAACAAATGTTGAGGCTATATTCGTCAAGCCCCAATAATGCCAAACCTAATGTTGTGTGCAGGCAATTTATCCTGCTCCACTCATATTCTTAAAAATTAATTTACTGCCGTCAAACTTAAAAGTCCACCAAAATGAATGTTCACATATTTCACTAGCATTTTCTTCAATTTCATCCTGCACTGTTTTTTTACTCTTGAAGTTGTGATTAGAATTCATACTCATTCTTAGTGTTACACTGTCGCCAATAACTTCAATTTGATACGAATAATAGCAAGGTTCTTTTTCAATTATGTTACTCAGTTCTAAATTGTCTTTGTGATGTAAGCTGTCAATTGGTAGAGTATTTAAAAGATATTTAACATTGTCAAGCCATATGCTTGTAGAAATTTCTTTGTAATGTTTTAAGAAATTGTCAATTGTGATATTGTTCGAATTTTGTCTTACTTGTTCATTAAATGAAGAGTCTTCGATATAAACACTAAATTCAGAATCTGTCTTTGGAAATTTAAAAATGGTAGCAATTTGTTGTTTGTCATTTGTATTAAAAATTTGCCTCATTTTTTTTAATTCTTCAATTAGTGTGTTTCTTGTTTTTTGTGAAATTGATAATGTGTCACTTGTTCTATTTGCTTGGTTTTTGTCAAATGTTTTAGGCTCGCTATTACAAGCAAAAAGTAAAATGCAAATTGTAGCTATAAAAAAAATTGTTTTCATTACTTTAAATTCTTAAGGTGTTTCACTTTGCTTGCACACAACGTTCACGGCTTGGCGATGTGGTGGAATTTGAAAATCGTCCGCCCGGAACCGAAGCCCAATAAAAATACAAAAGATGAAGCTAACAAACAAAAGCCCAACAAAATTACGTCTGCCGAAACTGCTGCTGATAGCGATAAAATGCCGAAGCTAACAACTTCCAGCCACCATATTGCCAAACCGCATGTTGGCTGTAGGTTTATTACATAAGCCTTGTCATTATTTCTTTTTTACGTTTTGCTTCTCTATAATCCTCATTCATTGTTTCGGTCATATTTCGTCCATAATAAACACCTGATGATTGTATAAATCCGTCATAAATTATCTTGTCTTTAAATGGAATTAGTGTCGTAGAAATGTTAACAGGGAAATTGTCAAAAAAATTGTCAAAAGAGTCACCTAATGCTTTTACGGCATAAAATCTATTGTCTTTTGTGTCTATAAAAATTGCATAATTTGTCAAGCATTTAAAAATTATAAAATTGCTTCTGATTTTCTTTTTGAAACCAATTAATATTTTTATTTGGTCTGTTGTCAAGTGGTCAAAATTTGAAGCAATATATTCGTCAATAATGTTTTCGTCCTCAAATAAAGATTCTCTGCACTTAAATTTAATCTGAAAGTCAAGGTTAAGAAACTTTTTTAGACTAAGGTATTTAGGTAAAATATTTTTTTTGTGTCCCACATAAAATAGAAGGTCAAGGTGTGTCTTTAAAAACTCTTTATACTCTTTGTCGGTCAATGTCATATGAAATTTGTCTAAAACTTACAGCCAACGAACAGGGCTTGCTTTCAGTTGGGGAATTGACCAACTGTCCGCCCGGAACTGAAGCTAAATTAATAACTAAAAGCCGAAGTTAACCAACAAAAGCCTGGTAGAATTCCGTCCGCCGAAACCAAAGCCTGGATATGCACTGCCGATGATTGCTTCAACGTCCAGCCCCAATTGCAGCAAACCCCATGTTGGCTGCTGCTTTGTGTACAAATGCTATTTTGAATTTAATTTTTGTCTTAAAGTGTCAACCAATGCAACAAGTCCGTCTAATGTTCCTTGAAAATATTCGCCTTCTTTAAATTTTGGAATTATATACTTATCCAAAATTTCTTTTGTCTCCTTGTCGGGCAATATTTTCTCTATTCCATAACCATTACAAATTCTTATTCGTCTGTGTCCTTTAGAAATACAAATTGTAACGCCATTGTTTTTGTCTTTCTGTCCAACGCCCCAAACTTTTGCAATGTGAAGTGCTAGGTCGTCAAATTTTTCTTTTGAAGTGTAAATTGTGTCAAGAGTTACAATACAAAATTGTGTTGTTGTTTCTTTTTCAAACGCTGAAATTACGCTGTTCAACTTTTGTTTTTCGTCATCACTAAATAATCCTTCATAGTCGTTTGTCCAACTAGTTGGTTTAGGTAAACTGTCCCAAAATATTTGTCGATATACTTGAAGTCTTGCGTATGAAGATGTGTCTGCAAATTGTTGCAATGGCTTATTGGTTGTCTGACTATTGCAAGATGTCAAACAAAATATGCTGAGAAGTAATGATGATATGAATCTGAGTAGTGTCATTTTAAAGTAGCAGCCAACGAAAAAGGCTTGGCGTTGTTGGGGAATTAGTATTCCGTCAGCCCATAACCGAAGCCCAATAATTGCAATATTGCTGATGTTTTATTCATAAGCCAAATTTATAACGTCGAGCCCGAACTGAAGTACAATAAAGAACAAATGCTAAGGCTATATTCGTCAAGCCCCAATAATGCCAAACCTAATGTTGGCTGTAGTGCTTTCACTCGTTGTTTGTCGTTACATTAATATTTGTCGCCAAATTTTGCAAATGCTCTCAAAGTCAATACCTGTGTTTGCAGGGCTTGTGCTTGGCAAAGAAATATATTTTATTCCTGTTTGTCTTGTAAAGTATTTGTCAAAAAGTGCTTCTGCTTTTGTTCCATTGAACCCAATCATTTTTAAGTTTTTGTGTTTAGAAATGAAACTGTTCAAGTCGTTTGGTTCTTCGTCTTGAATTGCATTGTCAAGACTTCCTTTGCGATTTGCTTTATGTGCAACGTCCCAAATGCCAATTTTTGTTTTAGTCAAAAGGGTTTTCTTGTCGGCATAAGATAACGGCAAATCGTTGTTGGTAATCGTGGAAATTATTTTCCAAAATTTATTTCTTGAATGTCCGTAATACTCATTTAATTCTAACGATTTGTCACCTGGCATTGTACCTAAAATTAGAACACTGGTTTCTGAATTTGATATTGGGTCAAATGAAGTTTTCAGATGTGTCGAACTTTTAATTGTCGTAATTTTTTCTGTCTTGGCTTTTTCAGTCGGCTGCTTAATTGTTGGTTTAGAAATTTTTGATATTGTTCCTATTGGTTGTGCACCACTCCAACTTATTTCAATTGAAGTTCCAAAATCATTTACTCTAAAACTTATGCTGTCTTTATTAGCAACGTCTGCACCGTTAAATCTGTAAGTTTTATGAAATGGTTTTCCTTCGTGGTCAATGTTCACAACTAATGTGTCGCCCTTTGAAATTTGTTTTGTGTCAAT
Source organism: Ferruginibacter sp. (assembly GCA_965247025.1). GTDB lineage: Bacteria > Bacteroidota > Bacteroidia > Chitinophagales > Chitinophagaceae > Ferruginibacter. The sequence continues at coordinate 2,194,446 of OZ252000.1, forward strand.
TTTATAGCTCTTTGATTTTTCAAGTCTGCTTGAAGGTCTGATTGTCCGATTACGAATTATTTCTGTCATAAGGTTTATGTTAGAAGGATGTGTCACGGCATTACAGCCAACGAACAGGGCTTTGTGCAGGCAGGGCATTGTTGATTGTCCAGCCCGGAACTGAAGCCCAATAAAGAAATAAAAGTACAAGTTAACAACTAAAAGCCCAACAGAATTCCGTCCAGCCCGAACCAAAGTACAGCGATGCAAACAGCCGAAGTTTGAACGTCAAGCCCTGCTTGCACAAAACCCCATGTTAGTGGCAGTTTTATTGGGTCCACTCTGATATTGTTATGTCAAACTAATACCTGCTTTATTTGCCTTGATGACTAAATAATTGATAAATGCACTGCAGGAAACAAGCATAAATTTTGCGTCCTCAAAATCACAAGTCGTTTCTTCTGTCAAGGCGTGCCTAATGCCATCTGTGTCACTTGTATAACCGTAGATTTGTTTAAATCCACGTTCAAGTGCTGAATGAATTTTTAGCTTCCCTTTTATTTTGTCTAAAGCTGCACCCAAACTATCTTTTGGATTTTTTGAAATAACTTTTGCAATAGATTCAAGTGCAGAAATAGATTCCTTTATTGAATTTCTATAATCAGGGTTAAGTCTGTCCGAAAGTTTTGATAATGCCGATTTTAAATGAGTGTTACAGCTTTTAAGTGATGTAAAACTTTCTGTGATAGAAAATGTTTCTTCAATTTCTTTGATTTCACTTGGATTTGTTATTGGTGAAAGTTTCTGCTCAATAAATCTATAACCAGCAAACTCTCGTTCAAGAATACCATTGAAATTCTCAAATAACTTTTCTTTATTTATTCTTTGTCGCAAGACATTTTCTCCAACTAACTCAATAGTAAATTCAATTAGGTCATAAAGTTGATACCATTCGCAAGAAAAAAAGTAAGTTCTTATTTCAGTTTGCACTCGGAAATAGCGACTTGGTATTTCATCTATTGGTTTTTTAAAATAATGATGCCATAAGGAATTGCTAAAAAACTCACTCGGGTTTATTTCAAATTGGTAGTCATGTTCGTCCTTTATTTTTTGAAGAATAAAGAGGTCGTAAATATTCCAAAGACTATTTTTTAATTCGTCGTCAATAGACTCAAGTTGAATTTCCTTGCTTAAATGTGTCTTACCTATTCGCTGACTGAATTTCATTTTGGGGTGTCTTTAAAAATTGCCACTAACGAACCAGTATTTGCGTAGGCAGGGGATTTATTGCTTGTCGAGCCCGGAACAAATCCTGATTGAAAAACTGAAATTGAAGGTAACAACTAAAGCCAAATTAATAACGTCCAGCCGAAACTGGAGATGATAGTGAACTACAGCCGAAGATAACAACGTCCAGCCCTGCTTTTGCAAATACTTTTGTTAGCGGTAGTGCTTGTTGTCACGCTACTTTAAAATGTTTGTTTAAATGTTGTTCTATTTCAACCTTATTTAGTTTGTCTGCAAGGTATAAAATATGGTGGTCTGGTCTTAATAAAATATAAAGTTCAGCAGTAACACCAAACGCTTTCCAATTTTCAGATATTTTGTTTTCAACAATTTTAATGTGAAATGGAAAATTAGTTTTGATTTCTGAAATTTCTTTTTCAGAAATTGATTTGTCGGAAATTCTAATTAAATGAAAAGTTGGGTCTTTAAAATGTTTAAAATATCCATTCGCAATTCGCGGAAGTCTATCACCTTTTTCAAATTTTAATTTTTGAGTTGTATTTGAAAATGCCAACGAATATTTTTTGTAAGAGTAGTCAATTTGAGAAAGTTTTTTGAATATAAAAGGTTGTAATTTTTTTATTGTTAAAAGCTTTCCTATTAAAGAAAGCATTATATATTTTCTGAAATTCCGAATCCAAAAGCCATCTCCTGCCAAAAATGAAAAGCCTGTATCTGTTGTACGTAAAAGAGCTTGGGCGAATGGTAAACGTTCTTCGTTGTAAGAGTTCAAAAGTTCGGGCTTCGCAATTCCTTTCAGTACAAACGCCATTTTCCATGCAAGGTTATGTCCATCTTGTAGTCCCGTATTCATACCTTGCCCACCTGCTGGGCTGTGTATGTGAGCTGCGTCACCTGCGAGAAAAATTCGCCCTTTACTAAAAGTGTCTACGCAACGATGGTGAATTTTATAAATCGAATGCCAACCAACATTTTCAAAGTTTAGGTCAAATTTTGTAGCATTTTTTATTACAGTTTCCAATTCTTCAAAATCAATCTCTTCTTTGTCCGAAAATTCTAATGGCAAAGTGCCAATTACACGGTATCGATTATTTCCTTTCAATGGAAAAAATGTAATGAAAACTTTGTCAGAAGGTGCTAAAATAATTTTGTCATAACCTAAATTCCAAGTCATTTCAGTATCAGCGACAAAAAATTTATTTTCATAAGTACCACCCTCAAATTTGAAATTAAATAAGTGCCTTACTAAACTTCTTGCACCATCACAAGCAATTACATATGTGGCACTAATTGATTGTTTTTCTGATGTTTGAACATTTTTAATTATTACTTCTACATTGTTTGTATTTTCTTTTGCTGTTTCAAATTCATAATTCCATAAAACTTTTTTATGATAACTTTCTAAGTTTTCATTTAGCAATTTTTCGTTTTTAGATTGTTCAAACGTATTCATAAAATGGTAAAAGTCTGAAAAACCTTTACCGATGTCATTAAGCATGACATTTGCTTTTCGCACACCTTCAGTATAAATTTGAAAACCATTTATGGTTGTAGCTTGTTCTTGCACTTTGTCTGATAGGTCGAGCTGCTGATACAATTCCATGCTTCTTGCACTTACTGCCAATGCTCTTGATTGTTCAGTGGGGCAACTTTTGCTATCGATGATAATAAAATCAATACCGAATCGGTTGAGTTGGTTTGCCGCCATCAGCCCCGTTGGACCTGCTCCTATGATAAGAACTTGTGTATTCATAATTAGTCTTTATTTGTTTCAATTAAAAGATTAATAGCGTTATCAAAAGATGTTTTTCTTTGAGCAAGAGGCTCAAAGAAATTCAGTTCAACTTTTTTTACGATTGAAAATGCTTTTTTGAAAAGTTGAACTCCCTCTTTTGTAAGCAAAATTGTTTTTGCCCTTGTGTCTGTCAAATGTTCTTCTCTTGTTACCAGTTTTTTTGTTTGCAGCGTTCTTAAAATTTTTGAAACCATCATTTTGTCGGTCTTGCTTTCTGTTGCAATGTCAATTTGAGTAACAGTTTTATTCTTTTCGGACAATTTGAACAATGTTGCTAAAATGATAAATTGAGTGTGTGTTATTTCAATTTTGTCCAATTCTCGTTTCATTGTCCTTTGAAGTAACGTGGTCAAATGATAAAGTAAAGACCCTATGCTTTCTTCCTGGATTTGTTTATTCATCTCGTCTGACATTGATTATATTTTATTAGTAGTCGCAAATATAGTAGTTGTGATTACAATGTCCAACTAATTTTAAAATTTTTATAGTTGCTCCTTAAATTTTGGGGAAATTTCGTTAATTAGTTTGGTCTCTTTAGCATTACCGCTAACGAACAGGGCTTTGTGCAGGCAGGGCATTGTTGATTGTCCAGCCCGGAACTAAAGCCCAATAAAGAAATAAAAGTACAAGATAACAACTAAAAGCCCAACAGAATTCCGTCCAGCCCGAACCAAAGTACAGCGATGCAAACAGCCGAAGTTTGAACGTCAAGCCCTGCTTGCACAAAACCCCATGTTGTGCGTTCGTTTTTGTCCACCGACAAAAATGAACGCAATGAGAAATAGTTTTGCCGTTCCTATTCTCGTGATATTAACCAAGACAATTGTTTGTCTGTGTCTGGCACTTTTAGTCCTCGAATAAAACTTATGTTGTCAATAATGTCTTTCGCTTTAAGTTTATATTTCAACAAAACAGATGCTGCAATAATTGAAGAACGTCCAATTCCCATTCTGCAATGAACAACTACTGAATGTCCCTCGTCTATTTTTTTTGTAAGTATGTCTACAAGTTTATCTGTGTCACCATTTTGTTTGGGAATGTCCCTGTCACCAATTGGAAAGTTGATATAAGTAATATTTTTTGTCTTACAGAGTTGTTCTTCATTGTCAAGTTTAAGGTCATAAATTTCATCTCTCTCAAGTAGTGAAACTAAAACGCCAACTTCGTTATTTTTTAAATGATTTATTTCGTCTTCGAGCCAATCGTCACCACGAGGTCTTGCCATAATGCCAATTCTTGCTGAATTGTCAAACTTGTGTATCCAATAAATATTTGTCGGCACTAAATGTTATTTGTCTGTGGTATAAATGGATTTGTCAATAGGAAATGAAGGTCTGTTTAAAATGACGCACAACGGGAGTTTGTGAAAAAACTCCTTTAGCCAAATATACACACAATGTGAATAGCGTAAACAGCGTATGATTTTTGTTATAAAAAAGGCATGCAGTTTATACAAGGAAACAACAGACATCAAACCTACTTCACCACACCCGACGACCAGGTGAGTGCTGACAATGCAGCAAGGCTCATGGATGCTTTTATTGATAAGCTTGATCTGCAAAAATTAGGCTTTACCGGCACGGTTCATAAAAGTGAAGGCCGGCCGCCGTATGCACCCGGAGTGCTGTTAAAATTGTACCTCTACGGCTATCTCAATAAAATCCGCAGCAGCCGGAAGCTCGAAAAGGAATGCAGCCGAAACATTGAACTGCAGTGGCTGTTGCAGGGACTGCAACCTAACTACCACACCATTGCAGATTTTCGTAAAGTACATGCAGTGCCTTTACAATCCATGTTTAAACTGTATGTACAGTTTCTTAGCGATGCAGGCCTGCTGGGCAAAACAACCATCGGTATAGATGGCAGTAAGTTTAAAGCAGTTAACAGTAAAAAGAATAACTACAACCAAAAAAAGATAGATAAGCACCGCCAGTTTATTGAAGACAAAACTGCGAAATATTTACAGGAACTCGATGAACTGGATCAGCAGGAAAACGTGGCTGCCAGTGATGAACTCCTGCTAAAAAAAGAAAAGATAGCACAGGGCCTCGCCAGGCTAAAAGAACGCACCATTAAATACGATACGCTTCAGCACCAACTGGATGCTACGGATGATAAGCAGGTTAGCACCACTGATGCTGACAGCCGCAGCATACTTATAACCAAAAGTATTGTAGAAGTTGCCTATAATACACAGAATGCTGTGGACGATAAACACAACCTGATAGTACATACACAAGCCACCAATACCAATGATGGCAAGGCTCTACACAAAGCAGCTATACAAGCCAAACAAAATCTGCAATTAAAAAAAGAAGACAGCCTGATGGTGCTGGCAGATAAAGGTTACCATACCGGTGCTGAGCTGCTCGAATGTCAGCAGGAAAACATGATCACCCATGTAGCGTATAAAGAACAGCCTGGTGTCAAACACATTGCCAACGAATTTTTAGTTGAAAGCTTTAACTATAATAAACTGGCAGATACCTATACCTGCCCCGCCGGTGCAGTACTAACGTCACTGGGTACCTGGCACAATAAAAAAGGTGAAGCAAATGAAACCAGCTACCGCTTTAAAACATACCGTACCGGTGCCTGTAAAACATGCCCGTTAAAAAGCCAGTGTACCAAACTTCCCAAGCGCATTATCCAGCGTAGTGAATACCAGGATGCGGTAGACCTCAATGATAACAACATCAAAAAAAATCCCCAATATTACAAGCGAAGACAAGCCATTTGTGAACATCCCTTTGGCAGTATAAAAAGGCATTGGGGTTACACACATACACTGCTGAAAGGATTGCAAAAAGTAAATGGTGAAATGAACCTCATCATGTTTTGTTACAACTTTATGCGAACCAAAAACATACTCGGCTTTGAAAAAATGCTGCAGACAATCAAAAACTGGCAACCAGATTACACCAAAGTAATCTGCCTTTTAAAAAGCGCCTCTATTAAGCCGATTTACAGACAACATAAGCCTCCATTTTTTTTGAATAATTACTGCGTGGTATTTTTAAGGACTGCCTGAATCAACTTCTATTGGCTTGTGGTGAAAAGTTACGGGGCGGTTTTTTGACTTTTTTTAGTTTTCTCACAGTCTGACGGACAGGGCTTTGTGCAGGCAGGGCATTGTTGATTGTCCAGCCCGGAACTGAAGCCCAATAAAGAAATAAAAGTACAAGTTAACAACTAAAAGCCCAACAGAATTCCGTCAAGCCCGAACCAAAGTACAGCGATGCAAACAGCCGAAGTTTGAACGTCAAGCCCTGCTTGCACAAAACCCCATGTTGGTGGCAGTTTTTCTTGTCCTGCTACACAAAGTATTCGTTAATAATTTTTACAGACTTTTCGTAAATTTCTTCATATTTCTCTGGTGAGTTAGTCTTTAGTTTTTGGCTAACAGTCAAATGTTCAGCCTCGTCTAATTCATACTTTGTCAGCCCAAACCTTTGTGCAATATTTTCTACTGTGTCCTTGCCCCAAATGTCAATAGCATTTCCTTCGTTATCAAAATTAAAACTATGAACATAGCCAACCTTACTCAAGTCGAATAGTTTATTATATTCTTTAGCAATTAAAGCTACAGGTCTGTAATTTTTCAAATTACTTAGAGCTGTTGCAAAAGGATTACAGTGTCCGAAAGTAAAATCTGCTGCAATATGTGCAGGAACATTTGGGTCTTGTCTTTTTGGGATTTTTTCTAAAAAGTCTGTGTTTGCAATAATTAATTCTTGTGCAGATTTTATTCTGCTTTCGTCTGGTTTTACTCTCAATGGCAAACTAAATAATTTGCTTTCACTATAGTATCTTGTTAGAACTCCACCATAATTTTCTCCTCTCTTGTCTGCTATTGGTCTAACGATGTTGTTAGAAAAAGTGGCAATAGTTTGTTTACCTTTCAAGTCATAAATTTGATTAGAGTTGTTACCTACATAAACTCTCAAGGATTTCATATTTTCAACAATCTCTTTGTTGTCAGTCGGTGTCCACCAATCAACGTGCAACAACCAACCTGTAATTCTTGCTAATGCAACAGCAAAATTAGTTCCATCATTTGCTTCCCAATCTCGAAGTATGTAATCTGGAAATTGTGTAACTTTTTTTGCTTTTTTAGTCATTTGAGAAAGTATGTGTCCTTAGAGTTTGGGGTCTGTCAAAATTGCCACCAACAACGATTAGGGCTTTGCGATGGTTGGGAATTAGTATTGCGTCAAGCCCGGAACCGCTGCTAGGTAAAGATATAAAAATTGATGTAAAAAACTAAAGCCCAATGTTGCTTGTCCTGCCCGAACAAAAACTGGGATATGTACTGCTGATGATTGTACGAACGTCCTGCCCAACTATTGCAAAACCCCATGTTGTATGCATACCCCTTCTCACTCAATCCAAAAACAGCCTTGTTTGTTACCCGAAATTTTCAACACTAGATGAAATGGTTCTCCTAAAGTTGTTCCACCCCAACGATAAATAAAATTCGTTTTGGTTTCACGCCTATATAAAGTGTCTCGTTTTTTATAGCCTATTACTGTTAATGAACTTCCGTCAAGTCCATGTACACCGTTTTCTCGCTTTAGTCCCCAAAAATCATATTTGTCAAGGCTTTCAGTAATTTCAGTCCAATTTTTAATCGGTAATTTTTTATCAAATTCGTTTATAATTCTGCATTTTGCAGTGTCCCATTGATATTGGTAAATAAGAAAGTGTAAGCTTGCACTGTCTGTTTTTTTAGTAATTGTCACATTAACCTTATATGGGCAAAATGCCGCTTGATAAATAAATCGATACGCCTCGTCAACGTTTAAATCTGATAGTTTTTGTTCCTTAGCACAACTGTCAATTAAATCCCATTGATGCCTAAATTTTTTTTCTCTTTCAATGTCAATATGCAGGTTCTTGAAAAAAAATGTGTCGTTACTTTTGTAAGCTTTTAATATTTTGTAGTTAATGTCTGTGGTGTCAAAATATGGTAGTGAGTCAAGTGCAGCTAAATGTTCTTGAAGTACTGAGTCACGGATTGAATAGCTTAAGTTTTTGTTTCCGCTGTTCTTGCAGGATGTAAAAAATATCAAGCCCAAAAAGTGAAGAATAACTATTTGTCGCATTAATAAACTTTAATTTTCGTAGAAGGTGTCCAACGGGGTTGCATACAACGAACAGGGCTTGGCGCAGGTGGGGAATTAGTATTCCGTCAGCCCGGAACCGAAGCCCAATATTGTTACAAAAGTTGAAGTTAAGAACTAAAAGCCAAATAGCATTCCGTCTGCTGGAACTGAAGCTGAATAGAATTACAAATGCTCATTGTTACTACGTCAGCCCCACTTTTGCCAAACCCAATGTTAGCTGTGGTTTTTCTTTTTGGGGTCTTGTTTGTCTGTCAGTTTGTAAAAATTGAAGCCCTCATTTTTATCGGATACTCGTTCTAAAATTCCCATACTTTCACCTTGCAAAACAAGTAGTTGTCTGGGAACTACATAGTCAATAATATGTTTTCCTTTGTCAATTCCTATGTATTGTCTTTTCATTTTGTGAGCTACTGCAATGGTAGTATACGTAAGCATCTAAAACTAAGTCATTTTCATTAGTTGCTATTTCAAATATTCTTTTTAATAATCTTTCTGGTTTTGGAGTGTGCTGGAACTGAAGCTGAATAGAATTACAAATGCTCATTGTTACTACGTCAGCCCCACTTTTGCCAAACCCAATGTTAGCTGTGGTTTTTCTTTTTGGGGTCTTGTTTGTCTGTCAGTTTGTAAAAATTGAAGCCCTCATTTTTATCGGATACTCGTTCTAAAATTCCCATACTTTCACCTTGCAAAACAAGTAGTTGTCTGGGAACTACATAGTCAATAATATGTTTTCCTTTGTCAATTCCTATGTATTGTCTTTTCATTTTGTGAGCTACTGCAATGGTAGTACCTGCTCCTACGTAAGCATCTAAAACTAAGTCATTTTCATTAGTTGCTATTTCAAATATTCTTTTTAATAATCTTTCTGGTTTTGGAGTGTCAAACACTTCTTTGTCAGGAAATAGTTTTATTAAATGTTTTTTCGCTTCTTTATTTGTCCCAACATCATTACCAAGCCAAAGTGTGTCAGGTGTTATTTTAATTTCGGATTCAAAAAGAAATTTTTTAAGCCTTGGAACTCCATTACCTTCAATTCCAAACCAAATCCTATTATCTTTTATAAGGTCATTCACTTTCTCTTTATTGTAAACCCAACACCTACCTTTTGGTGCATTGTGTATTTTTCCATTTGGGCTAATTAACTCATAAAACTGTGATTTTACTCCGTGACCTGCTTGTACATTTAAAGAAACTGATTGCCAAGGACCTCTTTTGTCATTGTCAGGATTTTTATATCTAGCAATCTGTTCTCCATTACCATTAAGTTTGTTAATGGTTTTAGTAAAGAGAAGCTTGTTTTGGGCATATACAAGTATATACTCGTGATTGTTTGAAAACATTTTTCTGTTTTCTCTTGTTGTTCTTTGTTGCCAAATTATTGTTGTAACGAAATTCTTTCTATCAAATATCTCGTCTGCTGCAACTTTTAGATGATGGACTTCTGAATCATCAATAGATATCCAAATACTACCATCTGCTGTTAGTAATGGCTTTAACTTTCTTAGTCGTTTCTTTATTTCAACTATCGATTCTTCGTGAATTGAGTCGTCATAATGAGTATAATTTTCTCCATTATTATATGGTGGGTCAATGTATATACACTTTACTTTTTCTTTATAATCTTTAGTCAATAATTCCAAAACATCAAGATTTTCACCTTGAATTATTTTCCTTATACTTTCTACGCTTGAAGGTGAAGAAAGGGCTTTAATAAATTTTAAATCTTTCATATATTTCGACAAATTATTAAAACCTCAGCAGAATCATCGGCATCTAAATGTAGGTCAGTCCTATTTAATTTGCTATGTGAAAACTTTCCTATTGAACGAATTTCGACAATATCAAAATAGACGTTTGCCATTTCTTCTAATAATTCTATCTCAACACATCTTGGATGTGCACCTTTTGATTTATCATAAGGTGAATATGATAATATTAAAATTCTATCTTTTTCAGCAACAAGTTTAAAAAGTTCTTCAAAAGCCTTTGGGGCTTTTGACCTAATACAAAAATCGGACTGTTCTCTTTCTTCACGGTATAGACCTCTACTAAGTTTCTCTTTACCGCCAATTTTTGTTTTTGAAATTTTTGGAAAGTCTCTAAGGCTAATAGTCTCTAAGCCGTGATAAAATCTGCTGTAATGGTCTCTTGTGTATGGAGGGTCGGCATAAACAACTCGAACATCATCGCTTAGGTTTTTAAGTGCCTCTTTGTAATCAACTTTTAAAATTTGGTGATTATAGTCTGTAGTTTGGTTGTTCAGATACTTATTTAACCATTGATTGTAAAGGTCTAATACATCAATGTTTCTATCTTTTCTCAACTGTTTAATTATTCCTTTTTTAGGTTGACCGTTCTTGTTTCTTGGTCTTATCGGTTGAGCGAATTGTTTACCAACAGTGTTTACAATATCACTTGCAGTGCTAAGTATTGAAGCAAGTAATATGTTATGATATTTTGGGTCTGTTTTTTCAATTTCGGAAAGTATAGCATCGAGTATTACAGATTGCTTAAATGAAAAATAAACTCCTCCAAAATATTTTGTTGCTATGAAAGAATTATTCTTATAGTCCTTTAAATTAGTTTCTGTTTCTTCAAATGCTGATTTTAATTCTGGAATTAGATTGCCATTTTCTTCAATTGACAAATATGCGTATAGAGAAGCGTTCTCCAAAAAATTACATACTGATTCTAGATTTAAACTTAATTTGCCATTTACGACTGAATCTTCCAATGTTATCAATGGCTCGAAAACTTTTAGATATTCAGCTATAAACTTGGAAGTGTTTAAATCTTTAGTGAAAGAACGAGTAAACACATCTGAACTTGGAATTAAAAGTGCAGAGCATATTATATTTGAATAATTTTGAACATCAACCGAAACCACTTTTCTCTCAGATGAAAAATATTGACTCACAGAACCCGTTCCTGAAAACAAATCACAAATGCCATTTTTTTCATAGTCTAATTCATTAACTACTTGTTTAATAAACTCGAGAACTCTGAGTTTACTTCCCAAATAGTGAATTGTCCTAAATGAATTAGGTTTTATTAAGACGTTGCTTGTAATTGCTGTTTTTTCTGCTACTATCATTTCAAATTATATTTGAACCAAGTATCTATTGAATACTGTCGGTCTAATAACTTCATTAATTTGGTTAACTCTTGTTGTTATTCTTTTCATCCTATCGCCTCTGCCTGTCCAATTTGTTTGCAACCATTCATTGAACACTTCATATAAAGGTTGGTTTGGCATATACAAGTGATATAAAAACATTCTTGTTGTTACCTTAATAAAAACTCCTATTGGTTTTCCATCATTAGGGTAAGGCAATCCACTTGCTGCATCTAACTCAAATCTGTAATTCTGACTTACGACAGAAACACTTGGTCTTACTTCAATTTCAGATAAGGTTAAATCATCATTGATATTTCTCAGAAGTATTCTCTGACTATTGTCTCCTGGTGTTGCACCAAAGAAATTTTGAAAAGTATCAATATCGAAATTTGCTTGTTTCCATCTATCGCCACTTCGAGGAATCTCTGCAATAAGCACTTCGCTATCAGGGTAAAATTGCCAACCATCTTGATGCAAAATTTCAACTTCGTCTAATCCTACGATTGGAATTTCGTCTTCAATTGCAACTTCTTCATCTGGTCTTCTTATTCGAGTTCTTCTAATGTATTGGTTGTCTGTAGCTTTTCTAATTACGTCTATATTGTCAATGTCTTTCAGAAGTTCGTTAGACTAAAATAGCCAAGCGTTCCAATACTGTTCAATACGCAATAATTCGTCAACTGATAGTTGTATAAGACTGAAAGCTTCTCTGTTTCTTCTTAAACCACCCAAAGTCAAATTTCCTGAACCAACAATTAATTTTCCTGTGTCATCTTGGTTCTTAAAGTAACTCAATTTAGGGTGAAATAAAGAGCCTCTGTTGCTGTGGTCAAATGCTTTAACTGTCAAATTTGGTTTAGCAGCTTTTATAACACTTAATGCTTCTAAACTTGCAAGATTAGTTATTTCATCTATGCCTACGATTAAAGAGTATTCTCCTCTGTCCAAAAGAGAATCAAACACACTATCCTTCAATAGTATTTCAATTCCACTTTTACTTGCAAAAGCATAAGCACCCTTACCTTGTATCGAAGTCGAACAGGACTGTATTAATGCTTCGTGAAGCGTATAGGAGTCAGAAAAATAAGGGTCTTGAAAATGGAGCATATAATTGATGTTCTGTGCCTGTAAATGTCGTTATAATTTTCCATATTCAAACTGTGTGGTCAAATCACAGCTAACGGGCAGGGCTTGCTGCAGGGCTGGAATTGCTGCTGTGTCCGCCCGGAACCGCTGCTGATTAAAGATATAAAAGTACAAGTTAACAAACAAAAGCCCAGCAATGCTTGTCCTGCCCAGCTTATGTTGATAGCGATAAAATGCTCATTGATACAACGTCCCGCCAGCCTTGCAGCAAACCCAATGTTATAAGCTGTTTTTTTTACGTTTCGCAATTGCAGCGAATATATTAAAGTCATTCACTTTTGTCAATATTGCCAGGTCGCTATATAATTTAATTGCATTATCATAATCCTTTTTGATTTCAAATATCCACGCTTTAAAATAAATGCTCTGTAAAGTATTAGGGTCTAAAGTCAGAGAACTATCAAAATCTTTTTGAGCATTCACATAGTCAGCCAAAGCAAAATAAAAGAGCCCTCTTTTTACTAAAAAATCTTTGTCCCATGTATCGGGATTTGTCATGTTAAGTGATGTTATTGAAGATTGTATTGAATCTTTATTTAAGGAATTTATTTGCTCATATCGAGTTGAATCAAGTAATTTGAAATATGTGTCACAAGTATAAATAAGGTTTACAGAATTGCGTTTAAAAAAGTCATTCCCAAATTTGTAAGATGTTTCAGCAGTTGTGTCTCCATAAATTTTTTGACACTCTCTTTTTATTAAGACGGTGTCTTTGCCAATAGATTTGATAAAGCATGTGTTAAATGCATTGTCATCTTTTTTTTCTGTGTCCAATATTTTGGTAATACAGTCACAGGTTGCTTTTTCCATAATTTTATCTACAGCGGACTGTCCCCTTGCAGAGGTAGAAAAAAGAAATGATATTAGAAGTACGAATGGTCTCATAAAATAGCTTATAACGAAAAAGGCTTGGCGTTGTTGGGGAATTAGAATTCCGTCAGCCCATAACCGAAGCCTAATAATTGCAATATTGCTGATGTTTTATTCATAAGCCAAATTTATAACGTCAAGCCCGAACTGAAGCACAATAATGAACAAATGTTGAGGCAATATTCGTCAAGCCCCAATAATGCCAAACCTAATGTTGCCTGCTGGCGTTTTGTATTTTGTCTGTATGTTACTTTTTCCATTCATTAATTATAAAAGATTTTACTATTGAGTCTTTTGTCAAATTTATTTGTAAAGTCTTTGCATAAACTGGGTCAATGTCTGAACCATAGTCTGTTTCAATGGTATAATAAAGAATGTCTTTCTCGTCACTGCTATCATTATCTGGCTCACCAATTAAGTTTATTAATTGTCTATATGAAAGACCATTTATTTTATAATTCTTCGTTAAGTCATTCAGCATTGATTTTCTATGTTCGTAAATTCTTAAATCACCCTGCTCTTGCCATTTTGCTTTGTCAAACTTTTCATTAGAGTTACAAGATGTAAGAAAAATACTCACTAAAAAAAATATAAATGTCTTCATAAGTTAGATTTCTTCTTTTTGTCAATCGAAAAAATTCTTTCAACAACAAGTCCATAAAACAGGCAATTTAGAAATAGTCCAACAAAAAACATTGAGCCATTCATAAACTGAAAAAATAAAGTGTGTGTCGGAAAACGAAAGATGTAAAATAGTTTTTCAAGAGTTCTCACAATTATTCCATCACCACCTGTTCCTTCATCTCTTGCAGCTGCTCCAACAAATGTTACAAAAGTCAAAATGCCACAAATTATTGTCGTAATAAAGAATGTTGTGAAATTGAATTTTGAAATTTTCATTGTCTGTCTAAATGCAAATTGTGGTGTCGTCCTACGCTTGCAGGCAACGTTTGAGTACTTACGAAGGCTGGGAATTGTTGCTAGTCTAGCCCTGGCCGACTGAAGCTAAATTAATAATAAATGTTGATTGTTACCACGTCCGACGACCAGAATTCCGTCCGCTGGAACCGAAGTTGATTAAAGTACAAAAGCTGCGACACGGCGTTCGTCCGCCCAGCTTTAGTAAGTACTTTTGTTGTGCGTTCGGCCTTTGTTAGTTTGTATCAATAGTTTTTTTTCTAGTTGTCTTTTTCTTATTCTTAATTATCATTCTCATCTCCTAGATCATCTCTTTCGTTTTCTAGTTTCGTCTTTTCATCTTCTAAATCTTGTTTTTCATATTCTAGCTCCTGTTTTTCATCTTCTAAATCGTCCAAAAGTTTATTTTTATGAATTGAATTTTTTCTGACCATTTCCAACTCTTTATTTAATTGGAAATACTTAATGGAAATTACAATTAAACTAATACTTAATAATATTGAAAGCCAATTATTGCTTATTTTATGTTTTAAATTAAGATTATTTATCATTTTTGTTTCTTCTACGATTTAAATAAAAATAAGTCAAACCACCTATCACTATAAAAGTTCCCATTGCAAGCAAATAATTGATTTCAAATTCGCAATAATCACAGCTCTCAATTTTTATAACTTTATGGTCATCATAGTACGTGTAGTAATGTCCAAATTTATAACCAATAAGTAGTGCAAAAACAGTGGCAATAATTAAAGATAGAATTATGGTTTCATCGGAAGTCAGATTGAATTTTACATTTAGTGGATTAAAATTATCTAACTGAGGTAATTTTATATGAGATTTTTGATCAGTAACAACAGCTTCACCATGGCTTTTATTATTGTGAATTAATCTTTTCTCTGCCTTCGATTTTATTAACCAAAAAATGAAAATGATTATAGTATTAGGCAATAATGAACCTAAGTAAAAGCCTAAACCTACATTTTCTTCCTTTGAAATTATTGGTAATGCCAAAAAGATATATTGTAATACACAGAGTACAACTACCACATAGAAAACGTTTGTCCAAATGTTTGATTTATTATGCATACCCCTAATTAAGAATAAGCGACTTTGAAAAAGATTGATACGCATTTTCTAAATCCTTGTTATCAAATGCAAAAATTGAAAGCGTATAAAATTTATCTTTGATGAAAAAATTAATTAGGTACGTTTTCATATTAGTACCATTTAAAATTTCTTCACCTTTTCCAACAATAGCATTATTCCCTTTATAAATACTTTCACTAAATGAATAACCTGGTGTTTCGTTCTTAAACAAATTAAGCATAAAGTTTTTGTCTGTATTTGCAGAAATGGTCTTTGTAATAATTTTATACATAGCTCCAGTACCTTCATCTATAAAAAGATAACTGTAGCTCTTATTTTCATTATTATAATTGTATTGTTCTTTTGAACATTTGCATTTTAAAGTAAATGCATTTTCTTTAAACAAAGTCTGACCATTAGTCTTATTGTTAACAAGAAAAATGCTAAATAAAAAAACTGCTTTTAATTTTTTTTTCATTTTATAACTCTTTTAGTTTAGGATTTTGGCTGACGCACAACGAAAAAGGCTTGGCGTTGTTGGGGAATTAGAATTCCGTCAGCCCATAACCGAAGCCCAATGATTGCAATATTGCTGATGTTTTATTCATAAGCCAAATTTATAACGTCCAGCCCGAACTGAAGCACAACAAAGAAAGAATGCTGAGGCTATATTCGTCAAGCCCCAATAATGCCAAACCTAATGTTGGTGGCAGTACGTCTCTTAGCACCACCATCTTTCTAAACAATATTCAGCCAATACTTTAGTTCTCTCTTGTAGTTCTAATTTTGAAAATGTCTTTTTTGAGTCAATTTCTGAACCAACCATTTTTGTCATTTTAAAAACACTTTTGCCATAGGTATCTACTTTGTCAATTGCGTTTTTGTTTTGCACACTTGAATTTAGACTTCTCTCTAAAATTGTAAGGTTTCCTAAAGTATGCTCAAAGTCAATAAAGTCTTCTTTATTTTTAAACCCTAAAGACCTTGGTGCAAATGTTGGGGTTTGAGCAAGAATATGCTCAATGTTTGGATTTTTGTTTGATATAGTATGCAACTCTTCTATTGTAAACTCAACTTTCTTTAAGTTCTCACAATAGTCAAGGAAAATATGATTTAAAGCTCTGTTGCCAAAAATCCACCCATATAAATGCGACTGAAATTCTTCTTTAGGCATCCAACGACCATTAAACCAAATCAGCCAATTTTGGATGTCAATTGCTTTCCTATTTTCAATTCCATATACTAATCTTGAGATGTCAGCTTTTGGGTCTGTTCCTCTTGTTTTGTAAACTCTAACTTCTATAAGTTCTATTAAATCATAAAAAGTATTCTTCTCGTATTCTTCGCCTTCAAGTTCTTTGTCAAGCAAATTCAACATCTCCAATTTTACAATTAGTGGATATAATGTTGCAGACAAATTAAGCATAACAAATAACTTAAAATATTTTGGATTTGTCTTTGCCCTTTCCACAACTTTCTTGCAGTTTTCAAAAAAGCTTTTCAAGTCCTCTGTATATGAGATAATAAAATCTTCAATTTCTTTGTAATCTTCACTCTTACTATTGTTCCTAAAATTTGTAAGTTTATTTTTTAAGAATTGTAAAACATAAGAAGCAGTTGGGTCATAGTTTTCATCACTATAAGATACAAAATGATACCTCATTAAATTATCTTCATTAAACTCTTTGTTCTTAATAAGGTTGATATTTATTTCCTCTCCTAAGTGTTTAACATCGTCGTATAATTCAAAAATGTCGCTGAAACAATCATTAATTTGGTTGTCTAATTTTTTGTTTAAATATCTGTTGGAAAAATAGATTAATAAACTTTTAGCTTTTTCCATATTTGATAGAGGTTTGCCTCTGTCATTTACTGTTTGGAAAATACGAATTGCATCACCCTCTGAATTTTCAACAAACTCCATAACTTCAAGTTTCTCAACAGACTTTAGAAACTTCAATTTGTCTTCAATTTTATCAATTTTGAACTTAATCTCTTCGTAAGCATCTTTCAAATAACGCTGACTTTTATTTTGAGGTTCTCCAATTTTGCTGTCAAGTAAATCAGTGAGAAATTTACAATCTCTGTTTAAAGGTGTTAGTCTATACCTTTTGTCTTCTTTTAAGTAAAATCTCTCATAATAGGCTTGGTCTTTTTCACTTAACTCTTTTATTAAAGCACTTACTATTAAAGTTGTAGTTGTGATTCTTTGTTGTCCATCAACAACGTAGAATTTTTCATCATCGTCTTGTGATTTTGATAAAACAATAGTTCCAATGTAGTGATTAGAATTTGATTCTATTGATTCGATAACGTCATCAAATAATTCTCGTATGTTTTGTACTTCCCAAGCATAACCTCGTTGATATTTTGGAATTTCAAAAAATCTCCCGTTAAAGAAGTCTTTAATTTTAATACTTGCCATTTATGTTTTTTTTATTGATTAATTATGGTATGTCTGCGTATTGCCACCAACGAGAGTTTGTGAAAAAACTCCTTTAGCCAAATATACACACAATGTGAATAGCGTAAACAGCGTATGATTTTTGTTATAAAAAAGGCATGCAGTTTATACAAGGAAACAACAGACATCAAACCTACTTCACCACACCCGACGACCAGGTGAGTGCTGACAATGCAGCAAGGCTCATGGATGCTTTTATTGATAAGCTTGATCTGCAAAAATTAGGCTTTACCGGCACGGTTCATAAAAGTGAAGGCCGGCCGCCGTATGCACCCGGAGTGCTGTTAAAATTGTACCTCTACGGCTATCTCAATAAAATCCGCAGCAGCCGGAAGCTCGAAAAGGAATGCAGCCGAAACATTGAACTGCAGTGGCTGTTGCAGGGACTGCAACCTAACTACCACACCATTGCAGATTTTCGTAAAGTACATGCAGTGCCTTTACAATCCATGTTTAAACTGTATGTACAGTTTCTTAGCGATGCAGGCCTGCTGGGCAAAACAACCATCGGTATAGATGGCAGTAAGTTTAAAGCAGTTAACAGTAAAAAGAATAACTACAACCAAAAAAAGATAGATAAGCACCGCCAGTTTATTGAAGACAAAACTGCGAAATATTTACAGGAACTCGATGAACTGGATCAGCAGGAAAACGTGGCTGCCAGTGATGAACTCCTGCTAAAAAAAGAAAAGATAGCACAGGGCCTCGCCAGGCTAAAAGAACGCACCATTAAATACGATACGCTTCAGCACCAACTGGATGCTACGGATGATAAGCAGGTTAGCACCACTGATGCTGACAGCCGCAGCATACTTATAACCAAAAGTATTGTAGAAGTTGCCTATAATACACAGAATGCTGTGGACGATAAACACAACCTGATAGTACATACACAAGCCACCAATACCAATGATGGCAAGGCTCTACACAAAGCAGCTATACAAGCCAAACAAAATCTGCAATTAAAAAAAGAAGACAGCCTGATGGTGCTGGCAGATAAAGGTTACCATACCGGTGCTGAGCTGCTCGAATGTCAGCAGGAAAACATGATCACCCATGTAGCGTATAAAGAACAGCCTGGTGTCAAACACATTGCCAACGAATTTTTAGTTGAAAGCTTTAACTATAATAAACTGGCAGATACCTATACCTGCCCCGCCGGTGCAGTACTAACGTCACTGGGTACCTGGCACAATAAAAAAGGTGAAGCAAATGAAACCAGCTACCGCTTTAAAACATACCGTACCGGTGCCTGTAAAACATGCCCGTTAAAAAGCCAGTGTACCAAACTTCCCAAGCGCATTATCCAGCGTAGTGAATACCAGGATGCGGTAGACCTCAATGATAACAACATCAAAAAAAATCCCCAATATTACAAGCGAAGACAAGCCATTTGTGAACATCCCTTTGGCAGTATAAAAAGGCATTGGGGTTACACACATACACTGCTGAAAGGATTGCAAAAAGTAAATGGTGAAATGAACCTCATCATGTTTTGTTACAACTTTATGCGAACCAAAAACATACTCGGCTTTGAAAAAATGCTGCAGACAATCAAAAACTGGCAACCAGATTACACCAAAGTAATCTGCCTTTTAAAAAGCGCCTCTATTAAGCCGATTTACAGACAACATAAGCCTCCATTTTTTTTGAATAATTACTGCGTGGTATTTTTAAGGACTGCCTGAATCAACTTCTATTGGCTTGTGGTGAAAAGTTACGGGGCGGTTTTTTGACTTTTTTTAGTTTTCTCACAGTCTGACGAACAGGGCTTTGTGCAGGCAGGGCATTGTTGATTGTCCAGCCCGGAACTGAAGCCCAATAAAGAAATAAAAGTACAAGATAAGAACTAAAAGCCCAACAGAATTCCGTCCAGCCCGAACCAAAGTACAGCGATGCAAATAGCCGAAGTTTGAACGTCCAGCCCTGCCTTGCACAAAACCCCATGTTAGCTGTAGTTTTGTCTTCTAAGCTTTTCTCCGAATAGGTTGTCAAACTCGGCAGTTCCTTCATTGCATTTAACAACTAAATAATTATAATACTCGTCAAGCGATGAAAAGGTTTTATTAAATTCTTTTTCTGCACTTTTAAAAAGCATTTCAAATACAGTCATATCAAATTCGTTGGTGTCCAAATTCTTGTAATCTAAATTAGAAGCATGAAAAGCAAAATGAAAATATTTTGTATTCAAGTCATTAAACAATTTTAAGTCTGTGTCAGAAAGGTTGTTGTAATGTGATTTAAAAAAAACAAGAAATCCTGCTGAAATGTAATTGTACAGGTCTATTGTTTCTTTCGATATTTTAAATGTCTTGCTTTTTATCCAATCAATTTTAAAGTAGTCTTGGAATTCATTCCAATCGAATAGAAGTATGTTAGTATTCTTTATTGCTTCATAAGTGCCGCTCTGAAATCCAACTTTGGAAATAATTATACCATAGTTTGCTCCAAAATCAGTTACTGCGGTTCTGAATGAATGCACAATTGTTTTTGGAATTGCACTATTCCAATGTTTACATTCACATAGTATTTTGCTTTGAGGTATTTTTGTTTTATTTATTGCAAAAACATCAATATTTATGATTTCCCGTGCTGTTTGTATATCTTTTTCAATTTCACATTCATAGCCGATTTCTGATAAAGTGTCGGCAACTTTTTTCTGTAAGTCTCTCCAGTCTTTGGGTTTTTCTAAATAGATTTTCATTATTTACAGGGTGTCATTAAAATTACAGCTAACGAACAGGGCTTTGTGCAGGCAGGGCATTGTTGATTGTCCAGCCCGGAACTGAAGCCCAATAAAGAAATAAAAGTACAAGATAACAACTAAAAGCCCAACAGTATTCCGTCCAGCCCGAACCAAAGTACAGCGATGCAAACAGCCGAAGTTTGAACGTCAAGCCCTGCTTGCACAAAACCCCATGTTGTAGGCAGTGCATCTGTAATGTAGTGTCAGCCTGCGTTATAGGCGACTTGCTCTTCCTCTAACATAAGTCGTAGTTGCCTTTCATTGTTTTTAATTCTTTGTCTTGCGATGTCAACATACTCATGGCTTATGTCTATTCCAATATAATTGCGGTCTGATTCAGCAGCAACTCTACAAGTAGTACCACTACCACACATTGGGTCAAAAACTATGTCGCCTTTATTTGTCCATGAGTTTATATGGTCTCTTGCAAGGTCGCAAGGGAATGGGGCAGGATGCCCTTTTGCTTCTTGGTCTTCTTGTTTTTTGCCAACTACATAATCCCAAATATTTCCTTTAATTTTTTTGTCCTTAACTGGTTTAGCAAGTTTTTCTCTTGTCTGCTCATTCTTTGAGAAGTTTTTGTATGTCGTGCCGTTTAGTTCTAATCCTGCATGTGCACAATCAACCATAATTGCGTTATGAGTTTTCACAGTCCCTTTACTGAAAACAAACATGAACTCAAATTCATTGTTGTATCGTTTTCTATAAATTTGTGGAATTGGATTTTTCTTTCTAAATATCATTGTGTCGTGCAGATTGAACCCAACACTCATAAAGTGCAATACTTGCTTGAAACTTGTTCCTGTTTCACTTCCTTCAATAGTTGCGTCATTGACAACCCAAACTACAACTCCTCCTGGTTTAGTAACTCTGTAAAGTTCTTGGGCAATGTCCTCAAAAGGAAAAACATACCCTTTGTAATTTCTTAAACCGTCATAAGGTGGGGATGTTACAGTAAGGTCAATAAAATTTTCGTCAAAGCCTTTCATTACTTCTACGCAATTCCCTTCAATGATAGTGTTCAATATATTTGATGTGTCCATGTGCTTGCTTTATTTAATTGTAAATATTCCGCTGTCCTTAACTGCATTAATTGCTTTTATTTTACTGTCTATTTTGTAAACCTTTATTAGTTCCGTTAACGCTTGGTCATGTGTCATTCTCATTATCATTTCTCTCTGTTGTGCTAAGAAAGTTAAGTCCTCTAATTTAGCTATTTCAACAGATTCCATTGCAGCAATCTTTTCAACATTCCATAAGTCTTGAATGTCTTTAGAAAATTCAAGCATTGTCCGATTAATTGCTAACCAATATTCAGAAGCACTTTTTGATGGATTTAATGCAGGAATAACTTTGAAAATCTTGTGAATAAGTTCTTGTGTTGCTTTTGGACCTGCCTTTTGGGAAAAGCATAGCAATAAAGAAAGATGCGAATAAGTGAATACGCAAACATCATGTACAGTTGCACTTTGATAAATTTGGCTTGATGCTCTCGGTAGCTGGTAGATTGGACACACAACCATTGCATGAGGTTTGCCATATTTCCAACCATGCATTGCTGCTACCTTGAAATCTTTTTGATTTTTTGCTGTCCTACTTAAACGGAACGCTTTTGCATCGGCAACAAAGCTGTAATTTTTACTAACTGCTTCAACATCGGCTGCATCGGCTCTTTCTGTCAGTACAATACTTTTTAAACCAATAGACCTGTAAGCAAGTGATAATAGGCAATCAGTGTATTTGGAATATAGCTTTTCTTCGCTTGAATCGTGTCCATACGATTCTGGGATACTGCCGCAGAGCCTTAAATGGTCAATAATTGTGGTGATTCCACCTTTATTAACTTCCGCTGTTAGTTCGGCTTCTAACTTGTCGTAGTCGTCACCAAAATTGCCGCTTAATTTCTTAATCTCGTTAACCCAATATGCTCGTCTTTGAATTGCCTCTTTTGAAATTATTCTCTTCATTAATGTATTTGTTGTCTAAGGTTTCAAAGATAGTCAAACTACGTTGATTATTAGGGTGCTGCCGCATTGCCTACAACGAACAGGGCTTTGTGCAGGCAGGGCATTGTTGATTGTCCAGCCCGGAACAGAAGCCCAATAAAGAAATAAAAGTACAAGATAACAACCAAAAGCCCAACAGAATTCCGTCCAGCCCGAACCAAAGTACAGCGATGCAAACAGCCGAAGTTTGAACGTCCAGCCCTGCTTGCACAAAACCCCATGTTAGCTGCCGATTTTTACGAATACTGAAAGAGATTCGCTAATTACTTTTTCCTCAAATTCATTTTTTAGTCTGTCAAGCATTAACTTATTTTCTGTCGGAAAAAATGAGTTAAGTCTTAAAAATTTTGTCGAACCATTTAATTCGTAGTCACTAAATATTTTATAAAGTGTCCCGTTAAATCTGATATTGACTTCTTCAACTGAATTGTTTTTATAAAAATTTGAATTGTCTATTTGTTTAAATATTTCTTCAAGTTGTAAGTGAACTTCTTCGTGAAGAACATCTTTTGTAAAGTGGCTTTTATCGGTCTCATATGTTTTCATTATGTGTCCAAAGTGCCTTGTCAAAATATGTGTCAATGAATAGTAGTCAAAAATTATTTCGTGTCCATTTAAATATAGTTTGTACTGATTAGATTTTATTGCTAATTCATTCAAAAACATCCTTTATCATTATGTACCTATACTTTGACCATTCAATTAGTTTGAATTTTCTACGCTGGTATTCAGCAGATGTAAATGTTCTATGAAGTGAAGTGTACTTTTTTCTTAAAATTTTTAGTTCATCTCTCGTCTCCTTAGCTGCAATTTGCATTAACTGGTCTGTATGATTAGTTTTATAAACTTCGCCTTCCCATTCTCTGACTAAGCCTTGATAGTATATATGCTCTCTTTCTTTTAGAGGATACATTCCTTCAGGAGTTTCAGAGTTTCTGAAAATGAATGTCCTTGAATAAAACTCGTCAAGACAAAATGTATGCAACAATAAATTGTCAAACCGAAGGCAATGACAAACAAATGCTTCCTCGTCTCTCGTCAGTTTTTCACCTTTGTCAATTCTGGCGTGGAGTTCCCGATTTTTATTGTCGTAATCTTCTGGCTTAACATTGTTTTTGTATCTCATAGTGGAATGTGTCCAATAAATTGGCAGCTAACGAACAGGGCTTGGCGTTGTTGGGATATTTGAAATACGTCAGCCGACAACTGAAGCCCGATATTGTTTTTAAAGTTGAAATTAAGAACTAAAGCTAAATTATTAACGTCGAGCCGAAACCAAAGCTGATAGCGAACTACAGCCGAAGCTAACAATGTCCTGCTCCAATAACGCCAAACCCCATGTTGTGCGTTCGTTATTCTTCATTGTACTGTTCCTTAATTCTTGAACCTTTAATTAGCAGCCATAACATAAATATCAATTCGCCAAAAAAAGTAATCGTTATAAACTCTGAATTAAAGTTGGGAAATAAAAAAGGCTTTAAAGCATCTGTCATATAACCTAAACCAGAAATAGTTAATATTACTCCCATTATTTTAGGAATATAATTGGACCTAAAAATTAATTAGCCAAGAAGAATAAGATGAATGCTAAAAAATAAAATTCCAAAATGATAACTACTTCGAAACGTTGTAAGATAAAGCATTACTTGTGCAGATAACTGAGTTTGTCCAAACATGATTAAATAATCATGATTTGTCAGCAATTGAAAAACAGCAACCAGGTTAAGTAGCGCAACTAACGCTATCACTGAAAACACCAACCGAAACCATGCTGTTAATAGCGATAGATGTTTATTAACTGATTTTAGCAAAATGTATAATGCCCACGACACTACAATGTCACCAGAAAAGGTGAGAAAGTATCCGAAAATAGCAGAAACGAAAAGTGTTTTATTACTTGTGATATTTTTAATTGTTTCTGCCGCATTTGTCGGATTAACAAGTCTTGGAAAAACAAAAAGTTCAGAAAAAGGAGCAATTAACCCCATCAGTAGGATAGTAAGTCCCGCAATGAGAGCAGCTGTGCGAAGAGAAATTGAAGTTTTATTATTTGTCATTAGATTTATACTAAGTGTTTGATGTCTTTTAATGACGCACAACGAAAAAGGCTTGGCGTTGTTGGGGAATTAGTATTACGTCTGCCCATAACCGAAGCCCAATAATTGCAATATTGCTGATGTTTTATTCATAAGCCAAATTTATAACGTCAAGCCCGAACTGAAGCACAATAAAGAACAAATGCTGAGGCAATATTCGTCAAGCCCCAATAATGCCAAACCATATGTTAGCAGCAGCTTTACTTCTACTTATCCTTTTCCTATGAAACGTGTCTGCAAGTAAACTTCACAAACAACAATTATGGTTGCTAAAAATAAAAATCGCCAAAATGTTTTTGTCAATTTAATTCTGTCTTTAAGTACAAGATAAAATAATATGCAACCTGCAACATAAATAGTCGAAAGTGTGATAAGTCCAGTATAAATTGAGTATTGAAGTTTTGTCAAGTTATAATAGCTATACATCGAACCATTCAAGCCTGGTCTTTCAGTAATTGTCGCAAATGTTGACCAACCATAAGAAAGTGTCAACAGTCCACAAATGACGATTAAAAATAAAGCAAGTGTCCAATGATACCATTTGAGTTTTGTCTGCATAGTTTTCTTGTTCGTTGTAGCAGGTTTTGTTGAGTTGTTTTTGTCCGTTGTTAGTGATTGTCCAATCAGTTTATTATGTCCCTTTTTAGAGTTGAGATAAAGTCCAACAAGTACGAAAGGTGAAAAAGAACTACTTTAAAAAAAACTACAAAAGCTTAATTTGTCTACTAAGTTGATGTGGGCTTTGGCTCAAGTCTTACAGATATTCTAATTGCGTTTTGTCTGTCGTTAATTGTTACTAAAACTGCTCTTCAAAAGTTGCTGCTAACGATAGGGCTTGCCGAAGGTTGGGTATTGACCAACTGTCAGCCCGGAACTGCTGCTGGGTAAAGATATGAAAATGATGTTAAGAACAAATGCCCAATGTTGCTTGTCATGCCCGAACCGATGCTTAGATGTGTACTGCTGATGATTGCTACAACTTCAAGCCCAACTTTTGGCAAACCCCATGTTGTAAGAATACCCCATCTACTCCGTCAATCTACTATTTGGGTTCACCTCGAATTTAAAAGAACGCTGCCCGTGCGTTGGGCAAATGAAGCTCTTAGGCAGGTTGGCTTTGTGCGGTTGGTTTGTGCGCCTGCCTAAGTGCTTTATTTGCAGCCGAGCTTTTATTATGCCATTTCGAGGCTTATGTCCTGTTTATTAATCTGTCCTTGTTTAATTGATACTTCTGTTTTCAAGTATTCTTTGTACTTTGTAGCTGTTACTTTTATTGAATACTTTCCACTTGGTACTGGTTTTATTTCGTATTCTCCTATTTCATTTGTTGTCGCCTGTGCAGATGTTTCAACAATTAAAACTGTTGCTCCTTTTATAAAAGAATTGTTAGCAGAACTTCTAACTACTCCTTTTAAAGTGGTTGAAGTTTTTGAAGGGTCGAGTATTACTCTGTTTGTCTTGTAGGTTGAAACAAAGTCAGGGTTTGAAGATTTAAGAGCCACAATTGTTTTGTCAATCTGCAATTTTAAAACGGTGTCTGCTTCTTTAATTAAGTTTTTAAGGTTTGTTCTTATGGTAACTTTCTGTGCTGCTGCATTTCGTGGGTCGGGTACTTTTGCTTGGTAATTGTCTATTGTACTTTGCAAAGTTGTTACGGTAGTTGTAGATATTCCATAAGCACCCAAAGCTGCAAGATTATTTTGTGCTGCATCGTGGATATTTTTGCAACGTGGTGCAAGTTGGTCGTCTTTTGTTTTGAATAAATCTGAATAAGAAAAACTTACTTCTTTTAATAATTGGTTATTACTATTTGCAGAAGCATAAGCTATGATTGGTGCTGCGACATCAGCAGTTAATTGGCAGAGTGTTTTCTTAGCTTCTGCCTTGTCAACTGTAATACCTTTTGTTACTAAATCCTCTTGCTGTGCTGTCGCAATAATGGATGCAATTTTTGCATTTAAAGATGTAACGGCTGATTGTAATGCTGGTATTGTGGCAATGATTGTGGCATTATCTGCACAATGTTTTTGTGTGGCTCTAAACATATTTAGTTTAGCCTCTTGTTTTGCATTCATGATTTTAAATTTAAAGATGAATAATGAATTAGCAATTTACATTTCTTTAGCGATATATTACATTTCTGTAATGTTAAATTTCATTTCCTTACTAACAAATTTTATTTCCTAGGTGTTAAGTTGCATTTCTTAACTGCTAAAATATATTTCTTTACCTGTAAACTTAATTACTTTAGGACACTTATCGATTTCTTATACTAAATATTGATTTCTTGTATAATAAATATCATTTCTTTGTTGGCAAATTTCATTTCTTATTAGACAAATATCATTTCTCAATAAAAATAGTTATTTACTTAGTGTCAAATTTCATTTCTTTATTGACAAAGTTAATTTCTCTGATGACTTTTGTAATTTCTTTACTGAATAAATCGTTTTCTTTAGTGCTAAATTTGATTTCTTCAATTGCAACTATTATAAAATATTGATTTTCTATTACTTTATAACTTACTTAGGTGAAATGAAAATAAATTATAATAGTAGTTATAAATTTGGCCTGTTCTTATTAGCTTAAATCATTCCAATATTGACTATATAAGTTATCAGATAATAGTAATTCTGCATGAGTTCCATGAATATCAACTATACCATCTTTAAGAATGTAAATTCTATCGCAATAAGATTTAAGTATGTGAAGGCGGTGAGTTATTAAAATTACACCCATATTTGACTTAACTTTTTCTATTAACTCCAAAACAAATTGTTCTGCTTCCCTATCCATTGCAGAAGTTGCTTCGTCTAAAACTAAGAGCTGAGGATTTGAATATAAAGCACGTGCAATTGCAATAATTTGTTTTTGACCTCCTGAAATATTTATACCTTCTTCTCCAATTATAGTAAAAACAGATTGAGGGTATTTATCAAAATAGGTATTAAAGCCATAATAATTAATGAAATCAAGTACACTTTGTGTCTGATTAAAAGCATTATCAAAAGAAATATTTTCTAAAATTGACCCATTAAATAAATGTATATTTTGGGGAACTATTGCACAGATATTTCTCCATTCTTTAAAGGCAACTTTTGAGAATTTAACATTATCGTTTATTATAATTTTTCCATTTTCGTGTAGATAGTGTTTTCCAATTATTTGAGTCAATGTTGATTTACCACTTCCATTTTCACCCATCAGAGCTATAATTTCTCCTTTATTAATCTTTAAAGAAACATTTGAAAATAATTGACTTCTGCCATTAAAACGAAAAGATACTTCATTAAATTCTAATTTATTAAATTGGCTTATAGAATTATGCTCATCACTATAAATATCTCTTTCAGGCTTAATATTTGTAAAGTCAAACATCCTATCAAAGGCAATTTTGGCTTCTGAAATTGGTATTGCTATCATTGCTAAACTAGCTATACTTGGTAATAGTGAACTTGCTAAACTAAGTATTGCAATAATTTGGCCTATTTTTAACGTATTATTTAAGACTTGAATTGAACTAATGATAATTATTGCTGAAAGAAAAAAGATTGTAAAAATGTTTGCAATGAATGAAAGTTTTATCTGCGTTTTACCCAATTTAATGATTGAATTCTGATATTGTAGATAAAGAGCTTTGTTATTTTCAGAAAAAATATTTTGTTTATTAAAATGAATTATTGGTTCGATGCCCTGCAATGTGGATATGAAATTTGCTTCAACAGATGCGTAATTTGACATAACAGAACGTTGGCTTTCTATAATTTTATCATTATTAAAGAAAATTATAGAGTAAAATATGGGTAATAAAATAATGCATAATATACCTATTTCCCAAGAATATATAGAAATAAAAGCTATTGAGATAATGGCAATTAATACGTCAATAATTACACTTCCTGTTATTTGGCTTATAACTCTTTGAATTCTTAAAGTGTCATTTAGGCGTGCAGTTAAGTCTCCTATTTTCCTCGAATCGAAAAATTGTTTTGGTAATTTTAATAAATGAGAATAGAAAAAATCTATTATTCGTATGTTAAATTCTTTTGCTTGCCTTAATAAGAAATGTTGTCTTATTAAAGAAAAAAATTCTTTAATTGCTAGAACTAAAAATACTAGAGTTGTACCTAAATAAATTTTGCTTACTTTTTTATTTGGTAAAATATCATCTATTAATTTTTGAGAAAATATTGCCATTGCCAACCCAAGTAGAGCAATACATACGCCAAGTATCACTGCCATAATAAAATATGGTTTATCTTCTTTAATAAACTTTAATAACCATTTTCTTTTTTCTTTAATGGTATCATTCTGTTTTATAAAATTATTATTAGGTGTAAGTAATAAACAAGCCTTTGATTGCCAAATATTCTCGAGTTCACTATTTGAGATTAAACTTACACCTCTTGCTGGGTCTCCAATAATAATATTATTTTTCTTGTCGAGACCATAATAGACAACGTAATGTTGCATATTATTAATTATCACATGCAAAATACAAGGATTACTTAAAGTACTTAGAGCTTCTAAATCAGCTTCACAACCCTCTGCATTAAATCCAATTTTTTCTGCTGCATGATACAACCCTAATAAAGTCGTACCTGTGACATTTGTACCACTAATTTGTCTTAGATTTTCATAATTATTATTCCCTTTATGATATTTTAGAATAGTTAAAAGGCATGCGACACCACAATCTTTTTGTTCTGATTGTAAACAAACTGAAAAATCTTTTTTATTTTTTTTTAGCATTTAAAATTATTTAATTATCGCATCGATGCTTGCCTCGCCATTATATTTTTTCTTTAACTGTAAATTTTTGTCATACACTAAAGTAATGGGAAACGCATTTGTGCCAAATAAATTTAAAAAAGTATGATTATCATCACGTAGTATTTTTATAAAAGTGTATTTATTTAAATTTTTTTCATAATAAAGCTTCTCTAGAACTTCATTTTTTTCGCTTGAAATTAAAAGCACATTTTTATCTTGGATTAATTTACTCTGTTTTATTATGTCGCTTATTTCATTCATACAATAATCACATTCAGAGTTAAAGTGAACGATAATTAGTTCACGGTTAGGTATTATATCTGAAAAACTAAATATTGTTTGATTTAAATTTTTAAAACTTCCATCAGATGGTAGCTTTAATATTTTTCTTTGTGCATTTTCTTTGATTGATAATGATACAAAAATTTTATAAGTCAAGAATAATATTGCAAATGCAAAAAATAACAATAGTGATATTTTTATAATTTTCTTCATGTTACGAGATTTGTACAGTAATAAATGAAACAAATATTGCCCAAAAAAGTAAACCACACAAATAAGCTCCACCTGCAATTGATAAACCTTTTTTAAAGGAAACTTGATTAATTAATGAAAATAAATAACTAATCATGGCGATAAATAGTATTTCCCAAATATTAATTAATTGTAATGGATAAAATAACCAAGGTGGAATTTGAGTTGACTTAAAAAGATTGGGTAATGAAAGTGGAATAAAGTTTAAACCATATATGCTATTTAGGTTTATAACAAATTCTAAAAGCAAAATTTTTACAATCAGTGAAATTGTAAATACAATCTCACTTTTAAGACAAAAGTTAAAATTATTACTAATATTAATTTTATCTGTAGCAAAATATTCAGATATGCTTATAAATATAGAGCTATATGTGACTTTTATTAATAAAAAAACAGGAACAAATAAATATGTAAGATATGCGAAACTTTTACTTTTATTAAACAATGATAAAATTCTATCTGAGCCTAATTGACCTGAATAGGTTTGATAAAAGAGTTCTTCTGTTACGTAATAATGATTAATATAATAGTTGATTAGGCAAATAATTATAGATAAGAAAAAAAAATATAAATATGAATTTAGATTATTTAAATATAGGAAGTCATTTTTCATAAGTGTTTGAAAATAGTTTAGGAAATGTGATTGAAAATTTATTTTTATAAAATTTTGAAGTTTGTTGTAAAATCAATATTAAGGTTGCTAGTATACATAAATAATAAATCAAAAGCATCACTTCATACTTTAACAACACGAGCGATACAGCCACGAGTACAATGGAAATTATACTACCCCATATCCATGTATTTGATTTTAGAGAACCGATTGAGATTGCTTTTTTAATTCTAATTGGTTTTATAATTGATATAGATATACCCAATAAAATTAACATTAGAGCTTGTGGTAAATAAAGTATTAAAAATGTAGTTATATTTTGATTTATAAAAAAGCTATAACCAAGTGAAATCAAAAAGTCTATAACGAGTGGTATTAATATGGCATTTGTATAGAATTTTATATATACAGAAAACGAAGATGTTTTATTTAGAAAGAAGTAAATTTCTCGTAAATATCCATTCAGATTATTGAAAACATAGGTAAATATTAAAATAGGAGATAAACTTATAATGGAAATTAAATCTAATGGGAGTAGACTGCTGTTTTTATTTTTATAAATTTTAATTATTATAATTATTGATTTGAATAAAAAGGCAATTATTAAACTTTGGAGTATAGATTTTTTTTTATAAAATATAAAAAAATATTTTCTTGCTATATCAATTTTATTATGATTGTTAATATTTCTTAATTTTATTCTAACATCATTTTCAATGATTTTAGAAGCAATTAAAATAATAAATGCTATTTGCACGGTGAATGAAATAAAAATTAGTAAATAGTTTATTTTGATATTCAAAATTGACTTTATAAAAATAAAAAAAACAAATATTGTTATTATAAGCTGACCAAGCTTAGTTTTATAAGTAATTAGTAATTTTATTAGTTTCGTAATGAGGTATGAAGTAATAAAAATTAATAGTGCCGATATTAAGTTGGCTATTTTAAAATAACTGGAAAATGATAATAATATAATAGAAGCAAAGATGTAAAGGTTTGTAATTGAAAAAAAATCATATAAGTACTGCAATAATATAATCTTTACTTTTTTAATTGGTGAGTATTTAGGAATTAGCCAAAATTGATGAGAAAAGGATGGGAAAAAAGTGAGAAATAAAAAAATAGAAGGTATTCCCCAATATAGGTAATTAAAAAAAAACTCAAGTTTTACTGCTCCACTTTTGCCACATAGGTTCAATATATTAATCATACCAAGACAATTAATGAGCATTAGTAATGTTAAGATAGAATTGAAAATTATAGATTTATTTAAATAAAATGTGCGAAATTTTTTTAAAGAAATACTTATTATAAATTTAAACATAGCGTTATTTTAAAATAAAATTAAGTGAGTCTAAGCTTACATCAAGTGGTTGAAGCATATTGAATAATGATTTATCAATATTCTTTTCTCCATGATTTGTGAAATCTTCTAAACTCCCATCGAATAAGATTTTATTATTATCTAATAAACAAATTTTTGTCGCTAATTTTGATATGTTTGATAATTCATGTGATGAAAATATAATAATTCTATTTTTTTTGAATTCTAATAAAAAAGTAATTATTTTCTCTACTGCGAAAGGGTCTAAATTAGCAAACGGTTCATCTAAAATGAGAATTTCTGGCTTATGAATTACTGCTGCACAAATTGATAATTTTGTTTTCATTCCCTGTGAATAATTACCAATTAGTTTATTTTTATCCAAATCATCTTCAAAAAAATAATTAAATAATTCTAGCGTATTACTTTTTAAAATTTCATTTTTGTATGTTAAGTTTATAAAATATAAATATTCTAGTCCTGTAAATTCATCAATTAAATATTCTGTTCCGAATGAAATGCCTATTTTCTTTTTTAGAAAAAAATTTTCTAAAATTTTTATATTATCGAATTCAATATAACCTGAGGTTGGTAAAATATTATTTATAATAATATTTAAAAGTGTTGTTTTTCCTACTCCATTTTTTCCAATTAACGCTAAACAAGTATTGTCACTTATTGTTAAATTAATATCTTCTAACACATAACTTTCTCCATACTTTTTCGATAACTCTACTATTTTTATCATTGTATTATTTTTGTTTAAAATTACGGTAACTTACTATTTTAGTAAGTTACCGTAATACTTAAGAATTAAGGAGTTGCTATTAACAATCCTAAGCAAGATGGGCCTGCAATAAGAGTACCAATTGGCCAAAAGCCCGCAGCTAAACAAGTTAATCCTGTTGCTACAGCAAACCAACTGCCGCCATTGATGTTCTCCATCTCTTTCATTTCTAACTTTTTCATTTTTTAAAATTTATGAAATTAATAAATGTGCTTCCCATTTCGGTCTCAGCTTTTAAAATAACCTATCTGCATTTTTTTAGATTATGCAGAAAATATCTTTACCTTTTTTGTATTTTTTCTTTGGGGTCAATTAAGGTGTAAGCCCCGCAATTCTTGCAAGAAATATTTTTTGTATAACGTGTTTTAGTTGGGGTGGTGGGTGGGCTTGGATGCTTGTGCGTAGGATAAGCCTATTTCTGTTGATTTGTAAACCGTCTGTTGAAAATTAAAACCTCTACTCGAACTGTTGAATGTTGCTACGTTTGCAGCTCTTATTGCAGCATTGGCTTGTGCGTTAGGTTTTGTGCGGCTGCGATAAGTGCTGCAAACGTGTTGATGTTCTGCCTCTCTGCTCATTAGTATTACTTCTGCCATGTTACGCTGTTTAATTTTTTTGTTTCGGTCTAATTGATAATCTTCTGCTCTGGGGTTTCTTACAACGAACAGGGCTTTGTGCAGGCAGGGCATTGTCGATTGTCCAGCCCGGAACTGAAGCCTAATAAAGAAATAAAAGTACAAGATAACAACTAAAAGCCCAACAGCATTCCATCCAGCCCGAACCAAAGTACAGCGATGCAAACAGCCGAAGTTTGAACGTCAAGCCCTGCTTGCACAAAACCCCATGTTGTACGCCGCCAAGTCTATACTGTTGAGCGTTTTTTAAATCCCTCAATCCAGTCGCTGTTTTGAAATAAGGAAGAAGGATTAATTGGTGTGTTATGTCCGTCCATTAAAGTTTTCAAAACCTCTTGAAGTGTGTCAAAAGTTGGTTTAGGTAAATTGGGACTTAAAGTAATTTTTGTTATAAAATCAAGTTCAATATCTACAGCATGGAACATGACATTTTCTTCGTGTTTCATAATAACCCGATATTCGTTCTCACATTTATACGGTAACCTTTTAGTAAATGGTATGTCTTGCTGTGTCACTTTACTGCTTCCAATAATTGTTGGGTAGTTGACTTTTTTATGCTCAATTCTTTTGTCCTTTGATAAGTGGTCAAGAAGTTTTGTTTTGTCAAACTCAATACAACAACCACTTTCGCCACTTGAAAAAGCTTTCCAATGGTGTATAGTTTCGCTTTCGTCAGTAAAGCAAAGAGCTAAAAGTCCAGTGATATTTTGCTTCTCTTTATAATCTAAAAGAATATCGGTGTCGTTGTGGTCTTCCCAAGTTTTTGGATTAAGAAGAACCAATTTTTTAGTTTTTAAGAGTTCAATCAAAAATGGTAATGTCGTAAATCTGTTAAGTTTATTAGAAGATGTCATATTTAGAAGGATGTCGTTTTGGTGGCGTACAACGAAAAAGGCTTGGCGTTGTTGGGGAATTCGAGTTCCGTCAGCCGATAACCGAAGTTGATAATTGCAATATTGCTGATGTTTTATTCATAAGCCAAATTTATAACGTCAAGCCCGAACTGAAGCACAATAAAGAACAAATGCTGAGGCAATATTCGTCAAGCCCCAATAATGCCAAACCTAATGTTGGCTGCAGCATTATTCTGTCAAACGGCTACTGTCTATAAAAACTACTTTGTGTTTGCTACAAATTGATTGTAAAACATCTCTCACAATATTAGCTGTAGTGTCAATTTCTTTATGTTCTGTATAGCCATAAAATTCGAGAAAATTAATTCCACTGGCATTGGAAAAGTCAAATGAAAATTCTTCTACGTTAAAGTCTGCCCCAGTTAATTTCGTAACGATAATGCTTGCAGTCCTTTTAAACTCGTCTAACAACAAATTTTCAATCTCTGATTCTTCGCCTAATTCGTCAATAAGTTCACTTAAATAATCTCTATGGTCATTGCCAAAATCTCTGTCAAGCTGTTGGATTTTAGCTTCCATTGATTTCAATTCTGGAATTGCACTTTTAAAGTCGTCTCCAGATACTTCTGAATAATAATGTCTAACTTTTTGTACAAACTTTTTAATAAGGTCATTGTAAGAACCTTCTTGTCCTTCAAATGTTTCGTAATCTAATAGTCTCATATTTATAAAGTGATTTTGTTGTCAAGAAATGTTGCAGCCAACGAACAGGGCTTGGCGTTGTTGGGATATTTGAAATACGTCAGCCGACAACTGAAGCCCGATATTGTTTTTAAAGTTGAAATTAAGAACTAAAGCTAAATTATTAACGTCGAGCCGAAACCAAAGCTGATAGCGAACTACAGCCGAAGCTAACAATGTCCTGCTCCAATAACGCCAAACCCCATGTTGTGCGTTCGTTATTCTTCATTGTACTGTTCCTTAATTCTTGAACCTTTAATTAGCAGCCATAACATAAATATCAATTCGCCAAAAAAAGTAATCGTTATAAACTCTGAATTAAAGTTGGGAAATAAAAAAGGCTTTAAAGCATCTGTCATATAACCTAAACCAGAAATAGTTAATATTACTCCCATTATTTTAGGAATATAATTGGACCTAAAAATTAAGTAGCCAAGAAGAATAAGATGAATGCTAAAAAATAAAATTCCAAAATGATAACTACTTCGAAACGTTGTAAGATAAAGCATTACTTGTGCAGATAACTGAGTTTGTCCAAACATGATTAAATAATCATGATTTGTCAGCAATTGAAAAACAGCAACCAGGTTAAGTAGCGCAACTAACGCTATCACTGAAAACACCAACCGAAACCATGCTGTTAATAGCGATAGATGTTTATTAACTGATTTTAGCAAAATGTATAATGCCCACGACACTACAATGTCACCAGAAAAGGTGAGAAAGTATCCGAAAATAGCAGAAACGAAAAGTGTTTTATTACTTGTGATATTTTTAATTGTTTCTGCCGCATTTGTCGGATTAACAAGTCTTGGAAAAACAAAAAGTTCAGAAAAAGGAGCAATTAACCCCATCAGTAGGATAGTAAGTCCCGCAATGAGAGCAGCTGTGCGAAGAGAAATTGAAGTTTTATTATTTGTCATTAGATTTATACTAAGTGTTTGATGTCTTTTAATGACGCACAACGAGAGTTTGTGAAAAAACTCCTTTAGCCAAATATACACACAATGTGAATAGCGTAAACAGCGTATGATTTTTGTTATAAAAAAGGCATGCAGTTTATACAAGGAAACAACAGACATCAAACCTACTTCACCACACCCGACGACCAGGTGAGTGCTGACAATGCAGCAAGGCTCATGGATGCTTTTATTGATAAGCTTGATCTGCAAAAATTAGGCTTTACCGGCACGGTTCATAAAAGTGAAGGCCGGCCGCCGTATGCACCCGGAGTGCTGTTAAAATTGTACCTCTACGGCTATCTCAATAAAATCCGCAGCAGCCGGAAGCTCGAAAAGGAATGCAGCCGAAACATTGAACTGCAGTGGCTGTTGCAGGGACTGCAACCTAACTACCACACCATTGCAGATTTTCGTAAAGTACATGCAGTGCCTTTACAATCCATGTTTAAACTGTATGTACAGTTTCTTAGCGATGCAGGCCTGCTGGGCAAAACAACCATCGGTATAGATGGCAGTAAGTTTAAAGCAGTTAACAGTAAAAAGAATAACTACAACCAAAAAAAGATAGATAAGCACCGCCAGTTTATTGAAGACAAAACTGCGAAATATTTACAGGAACTCGATGAACTGGATCAGCAGGAAAACGTGGCTGCCAGTGATGAACTCCTGCTAAAAAAAGAAAAGATAGCACAGGGCCTCGCCAGGCTAAAAGAACGCACCATTAAATACGATACGCTTCAGCACCAACTGGATGCTACGGATGATAAGCAGGTTAGCACCACTGATGCTGACAGCCGCAGCATACTTATAACCAAAAGTATTGTAGAAGTTGCCTATAATACACAGAATGCTGTGGACGATAAACACAACCTGATAGTACATACACAAGCCACCAATACCAATGATGGCAAGGCTCTACACAAAGCAGCTATACAAGCCAAACAAAATCTGCAATTAAAAAAAGAAGACAGCCTGATGGTGCTGGCAGATAAAGGTTACCATACCGGTGCTGAGCTGCTCGAATGTCAGCAGGAAAACATGATCACCCATGTAGCGTATAAAGAACAGCCTGGTGTCAAACACATTGCCAACGAATTTTTAGTTGAAAGCTTTAACTATAATAAACTGGCAGATACCTATACCTGCCCCGCCGGTGCAGTACTAACGTCACTGGGTACCTGGCACAATAAAAAAGGTGAAGCAAATGAAACCAGCTACCGCTTTAAAACATACCGTACCGGTGCCTGTAAAACATGCCCGTTAAAAAGCCAGTGTACCAAACTTCCCAAGCGCATTATCCAGCGTAGTGAATACCAGGATGCGGTAGACCTCAATGATAACAACATCAAAAAAAATCCTCAATATTACAAGCGAAGACAAGCCATTTGTGAACATCCCTTTGGCAGTATAAAAAGGCATTGGGGTTACACACATACACTGCTGAAAGGATTGCAAAAAGTAAATGGTGAAATGAACCTCATCATGTTTTGTTACAACTTTATGCGAACCAAAAACATACTCGGCTTTGAAAAAATGCTGCAGACAATCAAAAACTGGCAACCAGATTACACCAAAGTAATCTGCCTTTTAAAAAGCGCCTCTATTAAGCCGATTTACAGACAACATAAGCCTCCATTTTTTTTGAATAATTACTGCGTGGTATTTTTAAGGACTGCCTGAATCAACTTCTATTGGCTTGTGGTGAAAAGTTACGAGGCGGTTTTTTGACTTTTTTTAGTTTTCTCACAGTCTGACGAACAGGGCTTTGCGATGGTTGGGTATTGACCAACTGTCTGCCGGGAACTGATGCTGGGTAAAGTTATGAAAATGATGTTAATAACTAATGCCGAATGTTGCTTGTCCTGCCCGAACAATAGCTGGGATATGCACCGCTGACGATTGTACGAACGTCAAGCCCAACTATTGCAAAACCCCATGTTGTACGCCGTAAAAATCACTGTTGCTCTATTGTCTCTCCCGTGAGTTCATAATTCAATTTCCGATTTCTAAAGAAATGATAAAGGTGCAACCAAGTCTTATCGCTTATTTCGTCTGAAAGGGAGATGTCTTTTGATGTTATAAAATGTCGACACCCAAAGCAAATGTCAAAAAATGAGCACTTACTTTTTTTGTAAATTAATATTCCATGATGTGGCATGAAACACCCAATGTCTTGTATGGTACTGTCAGTATTAGCTTCTATAATTATTAATGCTAAAGAATCAATTTCTTTTTTGTCAAGGCGATATTGCTCTTTTATAATTTTATAGTTGACTTTGTTTTTCTCAACTAGTCTATAGGAGCCAATTCTTTCATTTGTCTTGTCGTCTACGATTGGAATATATGTTGTCAAATGACTTACAATAATTACGTAGTCAGCAGTTATGAACTTTTGATAAATTTTATTATTAAGGCTCTGTCCAAAACTACAAGAGAGAAGTGCAACAAAAAGTACTGTTATAAAAAAATGTCTTGTCATGCTTTTGTTAGAACGGATGGTCGAATTTATGGCGTACAACGAACAGGGCTTTGCGATGGTTGGGAATTAGTATTCCGTCCGCCCATAACCGCTGCTGAATAAAGATATGAAAATGATGTTAAGAAATAATGCCCAATGTTGCTTGTCCTGCCCGAACAAAAGCTGGGATGTTTACTACTGCTGATTGTACGAACGTCAAGCCCAACTATTGCAAAACCCCATGTTAGCTGAAGCAAAATTATTTGAGCTTCGCAATCTCTTGAATTATGTCAAAAATCGAGTGCCAAATGTCAAATAAAATTGATAATGAAATTGACAATGACAATAATAATAAAGTGTCCAAAACATATTTACAATTATATTCTAACCCTAAAATTTGGGGGCTGTTAAGTAATACTAAACATAAAATTGCAAAAACAATATTTACAATTTGGTACATATAAGCTTTCTTAATTTCTTTTGTTGTCTCGGTAAAATCCTTAGCCAATTTGGTTGCTAATTCTTGTAATTTTCCAATTACTAATGCTAAAGATGTGTTAGTCACTGCTAAGATTGCAAGTAACACTGGCAACAATATTTTACTAAGATTTTCACGCAGGAATGTACTCTCGAAATAAAAAGAAACATAACCTAATATTATCGGCAAAGAAATAATTAATCCATATTTTAAAAATCTATTCATTTTAGCATTTTAAAAACATTCGCAAAGAATTTTGCAACTACATCTTTGGGTGCATTTTCAACTTCAAATTCTGTGCTAAAAGTTTCATTTTTTATTGACTGTTCTGTTTGATAATGCTTTCGTTCTGATTTAAATTTTATCTTAATGTTCCCACCACCTTCTGATGAATAATCTACAATATCGTTTATTTTCTCATTTTCTTCTTTTATTTCGGTTAGAAAAGACTTTGGTGGTGCATTTAGAGTTATCAGAGTTTGATGGCTATTTGTTTCGTCTACTAATTCTCTTAATTCGCCTTTAAAAACACCTGATATATTTGAAATATTTGGTTTGATAATTTCAAATGTGATTTTTTCGATGTAAGGATTTTTCTTAACAACTTTCCAAAAATCTATCTTTTCAAAAATAGGTTGAATGTGTAATTCAACATTGTCTTTATTCAATTTTAAATTAAATGTCGTTTCTATTATTTTGGCTACCGTTTTTGTATGTGAGAAAGCGTCAGGGTTTTTGCTTATAGCGATGATTTGGACTTTTGGATTGTTGTCAACTAAAATTTCAACGTATGGCTCAGACTTTATATCAAATGTTTTAAAGTCTTTAACGTAAGATGTCTTTTTAATATTGCTAAGAAATAAGTAATATCTTTCTTTACTTTCATACAATATTTTGTAAGGCAAATTACCTTTTGATAAATTAAATTTTACTCCTTTTAATACTTCTGAGAAATATTTGTTTTTGTTCTTTTTTATTTCGTCCAAACTTGAAGCTCTTCCGTCAAGCTGTCCTTGTATTGTAACTTTAGGAACTAATTGGTAGCGATAATAATTAAATGAAAGAGTTTTAGTCATATGAAGTTTGAGGTGTTTTCGGATTTGTTTCAGCTAACGTCCAGGGCTTTATGCAGGTTGGGAATTAGTATTCCATCTGCTCATAACCACTGCTGATTGAAAATATGTTAATGAAGTTAAGAACAAAATCTGATAGATATTCTTCTGCCGGAACTGAAGCTGGGATTTGCAATTTGCTGATGTTTACTGGTCACGCCCAACTTGCATAAAACCCAATGTTGGCTGCTGGGCTTGTCAGTTAAGCAATAAAAAATTATTGAAGAACTGAAAACCTAAAACTCAACCCGTCACTCTCTTTTGTTTTCATTAAAACTAATTCTGTGTCGCTAACACTTTTAATGTCCCAAATATTATTTGCGTATTTGTCATTACTTGTAGTTAGAACAATTGTCTTGTTGTCTTTTCCAAATG
This sequence comes from Ferruginibacter sp., assembly GCA_965247025.1. Classification (GTDB taxonomy): domain Bacteria; phylum Bacteroidota; class Bacteroidia; order Chitinophagales; family Chitinophagaceae; genus Ferruginibacter. The sequence continues at coordinate 2,234,699 of OZ252000.1, forward strand.
ACCATTTTCCAATAACTTTTTTCGTCAAAAGTAACGCATCGTAATTTCCGTTTTCGTCAAAGTGATAATATGTTCCTTTCATTGCATCGTTTAATGCTAATGCCATTACAGTATTTGAATCAGAATCTTGTTCACAACTTTTAAAAATCCATTTCTTAGAAATTTGCTTTTTTGTTACAGATATTGGATCAGATGTAATTATTGATTTTTCAATATCGTCCTCAGCAGTTGCAGTTGTCTTTTCCAAAATAAACGTAGGTTCTCCAATACGAATCGTCAAGCTATTAGATGACAGTTTAGCAACTTCAATTTCACTTACAATTCCTTTGTTTGAGGTTAGTGTTATTTTATTTGTCTTTTCGTTGTAGTCCCAAATTCCATCTTCATTTGTAGCCATTATAAATGCCTTATAATGATTATTAGGTTTGAAGTAAAGTGTCATTTTCCCATACCACATTTCTTCCTCGTATTTATGTAGCTCGTCTTTTTTTGCAGAGTCAAGAATCTGAACGAATTTCCATTTTCCAATTATTAATTCCTTGTTTTGAGAGCAAGCAGAGATTGTCAGCAGTACTAAAAAAGAAAAAAGTAATTTAATTTTTGTCATTATCTTGAAGTGTGGATTTTGTCTTAGCCTTGCAGCCAACGAACAGGGCTTGCTTGCAGTTGGGGAATTGACCAACTGTCCGCCCGGAACTGAAGCTAAATTAATAACTAAAAGCCGAAGTTAACCAACAAAAGCCTGGTAGAATTCCGTCCGCCGAAACCAAAGCCTGGATATGCACTGCCGATGATTGCTTCAACGTCCAGCCCCAATTGCAGCAAACCCCATGTTGGCTGCTGCTTTGTGTACAAATGCTATTTTGAATTTAATTTTTGTCTTAAAGTGTCAACCAATGCAACAAGTCCGTCTAATGTTCCTTGAAAATATTCGCCTTCTTTAAATTTTGGAATTATATACTTATCCAAAATTTCTTTTGTCTCCTTGTCGGGCAATATTTTCTCTATTCCATAACCATTACAAATTCTTATTCGTCTGTGTCCTTTAGAAATACAAATTGTAACGCCATTGTTTTTGTCTTTCTGTCCAACGCCCCAAACTTTTGCAATGTGAAGTGCTAGGTCGTCAAATTTTTCTTTTGAAGTGTAAATTGTGTCAAGAGTTACAATACAAAATTGTGTTGTTGTTTCTTTTTCAAACGCTGAAATTACGCTGTTCAACTTTTGTTTTTCGTCATCACTAAATAATCCTTCATAGTCGTTTGTCCAACTAGTTGGTTTAGGTAAACTGTCCCAAAATATTTGTCGATATACTTGAAGTCTTGCGTATGAAGATGTGTCTGCAAATTGTTGCAATGGCTTATTGGTTGTCTGACTATTGCAAGATGTCAAACAAAATATGCTGAGAAGTAATGATGATATGAATCTGAGTAGTGTCATTTTAAAGTAGCAGCCAACGAACAGGGCTTGGCGTTGTTGGGATGTTTGAAAAACGTCAGCTGACAACCGAGGCCCAATATTGTTTTAAAAGTTGAAGTTAACAAACTGAAGCTAAATTATTAACGTCAAGCCATAACTGCCGCTGATGCTTGCACATAGCTGATGTTTAAATGTCCAGCCCCAATAACGCCAAACCCCATGTTGGCAGTAGTTTTTCTTTCAGTCCCACCATATATAAATAGTTCCTGTTCGCTTCATTTCTTCTTCAAGTAGTTCAACTGTTTCAGTTCCTTGTTCTACAACGTCAGGACAAAATTTATAAACTTCATTCGCTAATTTCTTGTAGTCAATGTTCTTATTTACTATTTCACATTCACAAAAGTCAAAACCGATACTGATCGGTTTAATTCCAAATTCTTTGTCCCACTTTTTATATTTCTCAATGATGTCTTTTGTTTCTATATCATAGTTGGCACCATTAGTTTCAGCATATTCCATAATTTGATATGGGTCGGACGCTGTTCCTATCAGTCCAACCTTATAACCATTGTGTGCTATCTCACATATAAAAATGTATTTGCCTTCTCTGATTAATTTTTCTCTATGCTCCGCAACAATTTTCCTCGCATTTTCTTCCGTTGTCAAGCTGCAAATTGCATCTGGTTTTTCTATGTCAGAATACTCTTTTTCAAAAATTAATTTCTCAATTGGTCGTCTAGTAAACTTTTTTAAAAAAAGTCCGTCCTCAATTTGAAGTTTTGCTTCATCGCAGAATGAAATTTCAGTGTCGGTAAGTTCGTCAACCGTGAAAGTTGCCTTTTTAATATCACTGTTGTCGTTTGTGGTTGCTTTCGTCTCAACAACTTGTTTTTTGTCTCCCTTAAAAAAGTTTAGAATTCTTTTTATGAAATTCATGTTAGTTTTTGTCTTAGTGCAGGTTGTCTAAAATTACTGCCAACGAACAGGGCTTGGCGAAGGTGGGGAAATAGTATTCCGTCTGCCCGGAACCGCTGCTGATTGAAAAACTGATGATGAAGATAACAACAAAAAGCCAAATAGAATTCCGTCAAGCTGGAACACCAATATAAAATTTTCATAAAATCAATAGCTAACTTTAGTTGCAGATACAATGCTTTACAAGTCCTGCTTTTGAATGGTGCGTTATAGCCCCTCTGGAACACTGGCAAAATTGTATAGAAGAAGATGCCTTTTTAATGCAGGCCTCTTCTGGTGAAAAATCAATTGGAGAACCCTGCATGCAGGGTATCCCGTATGAAACAATTTTTAAGCTATAGATACAATTTAGGGCATTGTTTTTTATTTTATTTTTTCACATAAATAAAAAAAATGGAAAAGAAATCAACATCCCCTGACACAGTTTCTATGACAGTCATCCACAGCCATGCCGCCGGTATCGATGTTGGCTCCAGGGAACATTATGTAGCTACCGGACAGCAGTCATCTGATGTATGTACTTTTGGTGTTTACAGTAAAGACAATGCAGCATTGGTTACGCATTTACAGCAAAAGGGCATAACGACCGTAGCAATGGAAAGTACCGGCACTTACTGGCAGCCGCTGTTTGCCTGCATACAGGCAGCTGGTATAGAAGTGGTACTCAGCAATAATTATATCAAAGACCCTCAAAAGAAAACAGATGCTAAAGATGCCCGCTGGTTACAACGGTTACATACACTGGGCTTGTTAAAAACATCTTTTATTCCTGCTGCACAAATAGAACAGGTACGTACTTATCACCGCCACCGCAGCAGCCTGGTAGCACAGGCAGCCACCTGTATTCAAAAAATGCAGAAAGCATTGCGGCTGATGAATATACGTTTGGATATTGCAGTACGTGACATAACGGGCCTGAGCGGTATGGCTATACTGGAGGCCATAGTAACAGGGCAGCGGGATGGCATAGCCCTGGCATCGCTGGTTCATTACAAAGTAAAAAAAAGTAAAGAAGAGATAGCCCAGGCGTTGCAGGGGCAATGGAAACCGGAGCAATTATATATTGTAGCTGATGAACTTGAAAGCTATAAAAATTATCAACTACGAATGACCAATTGTGACAAACAGATAGAATTATTACTGGAACAAATGACGGCAGCCATTACCGTTAAGCATGCATCAGCAATACCTGCCGGAGAAAATGTTGTTTGCGCAGCAGGCGCAATAACGCCAACAAAAATCAAAAAGAATAAAAACAGTGCCGCTTATGATGTGTCCAAATTAAGTATGGAATATTTTGGAGTTGATTTATTGGAAGTGGAAGGCATTGGCGGCGCCACGGTAATGACCTTTATAGCCGAAGTTGGAAGCGACATCATAAAGTTTCCGAGTAAAAAGAATTTTACAAGCTGGTTAAGACTGTCTCCCAATAATAAAATAACAGGCGGCAAAGTAATCAGCAGCCGTACACCTAAAGGAAAAAATATCCTGTCCAATGCGTTCCGCCTTGCGGCCAATACCATTGCCCAGCGAAAAGATGGCGTGTTAAAAAAAATATTCAGCCGCATAGCATTTAAAAAAGGAAGAGCTGCAGCCATTACGGCACTTGCCAGAAGACTGGCAGAAATCTTTTGGATAATGACGGTACGTAAAGTACCCTACAAAGCACAAAATGAAAAAGAGTATGATGAACAAACCAAAAAAAGCATCATTAAAAATATACAACACAAAATGAGAAAAATGAATTTAACAGCAGAAGATATAGCAATGGGTGGGCTTGTAACAAATTAGTTAGACCCTAAGTGGACGCAGTTAGATGAAACAAAAGCCCAATAGAATTACAAAAAGTTCATTGTTATTCCGTCAGCCCCACTTTTGCCAAACCCCATGTTATGTGCCGTTTTTTTTCTCGTCCTTCCAATACCACCATTTTAGTTTTTCTGTTTCGTGTTCGTCTGTCGGTGTGTCTGCAAAGTAAACAGCACATTTGAAAACATACAAAACACATCGGTCTTGAATTGCTCCTGCATAGGTATTTGCAAGGCCGTAAAGTTTGTTAGGATTTTGTCCTTTCAAGTCGGCAATTGATGTAACGCCAATATTCCAAAGGTCGGTAGCCAATGACTTACCAACCCCTGGAATAATTGTTAGTTCTTTTATTGATTTCTCTTTTGTCATTTTTTAGAAAAATCTTTTTCGTCTTCAATTAAATGGTCGTCCCATCTTTCTTTTGGCAAGTCAGAATACAACTCAATTAAATTATTTTCTGGGTCTCTAAAATGTGCAACTCGAATTCCCCAAGCTGTCATATCTTTTGGCTCTGTTAAAAATGTTACGCCCTTACTTTGTAACGAATTGTAAGTTTCGTTTACGTTGTCCACTTGAACAATGATTGCAACTTTGTCTTGCAAAGTTGCATTTTTCTTTGCGTCTACGTTGTTGATGGCAATGCTCATTAAGTTTGCTTTAAACAAAGCAAGTCCTGATGGATTACCAATGTTGAAACTGGCGAAATTGTCGCCAAGTTTACCCCAAGTACATTCTAAACCAAGAATGTCGTTGTAAAAAGTGAAGCACTTGTCAAAGTCGTTCACTAAAAGTCTGATGTTACTGAATTTCATTTTGCTATTTTTTAAATTATTAATGATGCAAAACTACTTTTCGGTCATCGTTGCCAATTGTAAAAATCGGTCGTTTTTGTTCTCAAACAATTCTGTTGGATTGTTTCCCGTATGTTTTTTCAAGTCTTTTATGAAATGTGATTGGTCAAAATAATTTTGTTCGGGATAAAGTTGTCCTTTCTTGATGTGTTTGTAAGAAGCAAAAAGTTTTAAAATTTTGCAGTAGGATTTTAAAGGAATACCAAATCTATCTTTGAAATAACGATTGATTTGTCTGCTTGTCCAAAATACTTGTTGTGAATATAGTTCAACCGTTTTTTCTCCGTTTGTTTCGTACAATAAGTTGAATAGATTTTGCTTTCTGCTGTCAATACCTTTTTGACTACCCAATATCGAAAGCATAATGTTATTCAACCTTCCTGTTACAATTTCTAAATCTTTAAATGTGGTTTTATCTAATTGCCAAAAGTCGTTTTCCTTTATTTGTTCACTGTCGCAAAATGATGAAATGTTTTGTTGTAAAATGTAGTCAACCGCCAATAATTTAAAGCGTATTCCCAAAAGTTGTCTGTTTGGTTCAATAGAAACTTCAACTTGTTTAGTCCAAATTCCTGTCAGTGAAATTACATCTTGCTGGTAATTGTCAAAGGAAATGATAAGGTCAAAACAACCGTCAGGCAAAATTGTAAAGTCAAGTTGTTGAGTTGTAGAATTGTCAAACCACCAATAATTCTTAACGAAGTCGGTTAGTAATTTGTCTGGTTGAAATTCTTTATAAATCATTCAATTTTGTCTGTCAGTTTGTTGTGGTTGGGTGTCGCTCTAAAATGGCACATAACGAATAGGGCTTTGTGTCAGGCAGGGAATAGATGCTGGTCAAGCCCGGAAATGAAACCCAATAAAATTAATAAAGATGAAGTTAATAAACAAATGCTTGGCTTTGTTCGTCAAGCCCAAACAAAAGCCCAATAAAGAACTGCTGCCGATTGTACGAACGTCAAGCCCTGCTTGCACAAAACCCCATGTTGTACGCCGTTTTATCTGTGTATTTCTGGGTCATAAAGCTAAAAACAAATTTTGTCAGCGTTGTGGTCAAGAGTTTGGAATACCAAAATATAATGCACCACCACCGCCACCAAAAAGAGTAATTACTTAGTGTCTTTTGCAGGCGGAGGTGGTGGAGGCGGAGGTGCTTGATAAGTTGGTAAAGTATTACCTTTTACCGCTCCTTCTCTAACTTGGTTTTGTCCACCTGAATTCGGTTTGCTGTCTGAACCTGATTTTCCTTTGTCGTTGCTCATAATGTTGTATTAAATGCTTTTTGAAAAAATATGTCGCACTCGTTCTGTGCTTTTACTGAAATTTGTTTGTTAGGTTTTTTATGAATTTCGTTGACGATTTTATTTATTTCGCTTTCTGATTGTTTCAGTTCTTGAAATTTGTCTTGCATTTCTTTGTCAGCCATTAATTTATTTTCATAGTCAAACCAAAGAACTTCAAGTTTTAAATAAAAGTCAAAATAAAAGTCTGCGACTTTGTCTAACTTTTCAATTTGCTTATCAGAAGGTATAAGGTTTGGTTGAATAAGTTTAAGTAGTGAAATACTTGCAATTATTCCGCAAGAAACAAGGGGTAATTTGTCCCAAAGTTTCCAACCCATAATACCTGCTGTAGAAAAAATTGTTATAACCAAATTAAAACTGTTGAGAATTTGTCTTTGGTGTCCAATAAGAAAGCAAACATACCTGTCGTTATATTTTGCTTGAGCTAATTCATACCAAAGTCTTGTTCTCATCATAATGTGGTCTGTCTAAAAATGGCGTACAACTCATTAATTGCCGCAATTAGCAGCAGGTTAAAAATAAAGTTTTTGTTGATTATCAATCAGTTACCGCATATTTTAAATTGTCGGTTGCGGCAATCTCCGGAGAGTTATATTTTGCACCCGTAAAATACAGTTTTTTCACAATCAAATCATTTTTGTGGCATTTCCGCCAGGTTCAAAACAACTTTTTAGCTGATTATCAACCAGTTACAGGGGTACATTTGGAAATTGTCAGTTGCCGCAATCTCCCGGAAAGATGTTTTTTACCCACGTAACATACACTTTTTCCTAATCTCATTATTTCGCTGAATTCTCGGCGGCTTAAAACAACGTTTTTGTTAATAGTCAACCAGTTACAGGGGTCCATTTTTAAACTTCCCGGTGCGGTATTCCCACAGCCCTGCATTCCCCCTGCCCCCCATAAATATACCATCTTTATACAATTCAATCAACTACATAGTCGTCCCTCAAAAAGTCGATTTTACTTTTTGGGGAATAGAAATCCAGTAAGCATTTATAAGCAGTTTATAAATAAGTGACCAACATCTGATTGCCTCTGTACGCCAGAGGTTGATTCGTCGTTTAAAGTTCATGGCAGCAGCGGCTAAAATTATATTCATATTATCTCCCAATATTCCTTTCAAATAATTTCTACATAAACGGTAGTCGTGTTTCAGGTGTCCGATGACAGGTTCAATGGCTGCCCTTTTACTATGTTTGCTGCATTGTGTTTTGGTAATATTTTTATCAGGTTTGGGTACCAGGATAACTGCATCTTTGTATTGCTTTACTCCTTTGTATCCTCTGTCTACAAACACTTCTTTTGGCTGCCTGCCGTTGAGTCGTTCATATTGTTCCAATACATCCGGCAATGTTTTTGAATCGTGTAATGTTTGAGTAAAATTAATGGCTCCCATAATGATGCCTGTGTGCTGATCAATTAGAACAGAGGCTTTACTGCCAAACTCAAACTTCTTATGCTCCTTACCTTTTGAATAACATTTTACATCGGGTTCATGAAGGCTGTAAATTTTATCACTGTCACTCCGCTTTTGGGATAATACTCTTTGATACAGCTTTAGATCCGGCAAATATTTGCCAAGGCTTGTTAGTGGTAGCTTTCGGGCAATATCCCGTACCAGCCTTCCTGCTATGATTTGTATTTTTTTATTGGCTTTACGGGCCGCTTTGGCTCCGTTCTTGGTTCCTTTAAACCGTTGTAAATTACTTAAACGTTTAACTATCCTTGTGTAAGACTGGCGAAGATCTATTGCCTCTTTGTCTGCTATTGCCCAACACTTTTTAATAATTTTTTTGTATAGTTTATCATCTGTCGGGTAGGTGATATTTTTTTCCTGCACGGTCGTATCAACACTCACCACAATACCTGTATTGTTATCTTCAGGAGGCTCATTTACACGGATACTTTCCTGTAAAATTAACTCTACGCCAGGTTCGCCTATGCGTTGACGGAAAGCAACCAGTTCGGTTGGTACACAAGGGATATTGGCCTGAAAATGCTGCTCACCACTAAAGTACTGGAAATAGATATTTTCAGACCATTGCTCCACCAGGTTTTCATCGCTGATGTTGCGGACATATTTCAATATCAGCAACGATACCATCAGGCGAATCGGTTTTGCAGGCTTACCCATTTTTTCACTGTAATGCTTTTTAAAAGCATCTTCAAAAAATGACCAATTGATTTTATTGGCCAATTAATACAAAGGATGCTTTTGATCAAGCTGATCTGCAAGACCATGAAACAATCCTAACTGAGGAGTATGTTTGGGGGTAGAAAGCATTCATAAATTTGCAAGCTTTTTTACCATTTTGCAAATATCTGGTTACTATTATTCAGCCTGGAATCTCTCAAATCAAATAACAATCAACTTTTCTCACTTTTTGAGGGTCGACTACATATAACAAACCAGCCTGTACAGTTGCAAAGGCTGGCTGCGGATGGATTGCGTTTAAATGGTTAAGTGGCCATCTGCAAATTTCATTACTAATCTCATTTACCCATTGCTGCCCACGTCACCCGTTTTTCCCGGCAGGTTATCCGGCTCAAGACTTGTAAAAGGTTACCTGCAGTAATTGCAGCTAACAATATTCATACAGGTAATGCTTCAGGCAGCTCCTGAAAATTTGAGGATATTTAAACCGGTATTTTTTACAGCTTTTACTATACTTACCAGGTTTCTCAGGGTTCTTTCAATCCTTCGCTCATCCTTCGCTGATCCTTCGCTCATCCTTCGCTCCTGCTTTTTTGAGGTTGTTTACCCGGTAAAAACAGGGTTTTAAAAAAAACTGCCATTAATCCCGAACTTATTTTATACCACTACCAGTTACGGTTAACTTTTATTTGTTAAAGCCGTTCGACGGATTTGTTAATATGCCTGCAAACACATTAAAAGTTAAAACAGTTTAACTTTTATAACTATGTAAATAACAAAGAAATGCTGTCATTTGAGTTGTAATTATTTTTTCACAACAAAAAACTTTGATGTATGAAATCAACAAACAATATCATCACAGAAGGACTTTCAGGAAAGATTCAGCAGATTGTTTTCCGCCAGCATGCAGGCAAAACCATTGTATCAAAAAGGCCAAAGATCACCACCATTCCTCCAACAGCATCTCAGCTAAACATCCGTCTTACCTTCAGGGATGCGGTTATCTATGGCAGGTCAATTCTTGCCGACCCGGTATTAAACCTGGCGTACAAGGCCAAAGCCAGGCCAGGCCAAACTGCCTTTAATGTGGCCGTAGCCGACTTCTTTAAGCCACCGGTAGTTGGAGACATCAGCACGGACAACTATACCAGCCTTGCAGGTAGTTACGTAACTGTACCTGTTACAGACAACTTCAGGGTTAAATCGGTAACCGTCTCCATTAAAAAGCCTGACGAAACACTGGTGGAAGAGGGCGCCGCTGTTTTGCAGCCAGATGGTATCCACTGGCAGTATGATGTAACGGTATTAGGCGGCAGCACTGCCGGCAACATCGTCACGGTAAAAGCCGGCGACACACCGGGGCATTTTACGGTGAAACAAATAACAGTATAATTTTTCTGAAACAAGTAACCAGGAATCCCGGCATGCCAGGGTCCCTGGTTTTACTGTTTTGGCAGCAAAGAAAGGCAGGCGTTATTTGCGGGGCAGCTATAACAGATCAACCAGGCTAAATCAGCTGCCGGATAAATAAATTTTAATTAATTGGTAATTGTTTTCTACCAAAAGGTTTTTTCTGCAGCAGTCACTTGCTTAATTGTAGTTTAAGGTTTTTGTTAACCTGCCGCTTCTATTAATTGAAAGTAAGCCTGTAGTATCTCTGCTTCTACATTACTTAACATATGTTCGGCGTAACCGGCATTTTTAAGCCCTTTAAAAGAAGGGGAATACCATTCAAAAGTTGCTGAAGGCGCAGGGCTGATCACAAAGAATTTAAAGCAGCCCGCTGCAGGGTTGGTAACAACTGCCCGGTATTCATTTTTGGTAATAATATTTGCTGGGTATTTTAAAGGCATTGTTGAAAATACAACACTTACTTGTTTAAACCTATTAAGTTGTACCTCAAAACGTGAATTTTATTTTTGCGGCATAAAAATCCAGTATGCATTTATTGATATTATCCTGATAATACCGGGCAAACTAATTTTAATTTAATTGAAGCAACCTTAAAAATCAGTATGATATAAACAAGTTTAAATCTTTTAAAAGACCAACCTGTATCATTCAATGCCCCGAGAGTATTAGCAGTAAAAGATATAATTAAACAAAAAATGATTTATGCCTTTTAGTTCTGTAGTAATTTACGATCAATTAAAACTAGAACCTTGTACTATTCCCCAAATTATTAAACCCAAAATCATAAAAATAATAACCAACAATTGCAGCGGCAACAGCCAGCCAAACAATTGCCCATATCCACCAATGGTCTTTTACTTTGTTTGTTTCTTCCACATGCAGCATTTCGTTCATAACAGTGCTGGTAGTTTCTTTATCGCCAACTAAAATATTATGTTCGGCATCCTGGCGAGTAACTCTTACTGCTTGTACGGGCTGAAAAAATACAGGATCTAACTCTATTGCTTTAAAATGAAGTTGACCATTTTCCTGCTTTGTAAAACTGCCGATGCCTGTAATAGCAACTTCACCGGTGGTTTCAAGCGTTTTCTTCATTAATTCGCTAATGGCAGAAAACTCGTTGAAGGGTAAATTATTTTCCTGGGAAGAAGGAATAAATACAATGGACTGGCGTGGAGCCAGCAACTGGCTGTTGGAAAAATCTGTTTCTGCAGCTTTGCTTGTAAAAGATAGCTGACCAATGCCAGGCAAAATGCAATTCTTCTTTTGAAAAAAAGACGCAGCAATGATGTCATACATATGCCGGGAGGAAGATTGATTTTCAGAGACCATACGCAAATATCAGCTGCATTTGCGGAAATACAAACAAAAATGGTTCGCTGATCAGAATTTTACGAGTGCTCCACCAATTACATTCAATCCGTAAACGGGGTAGTTATGCCAGCGTTCGTATTTGTTATTGAAGAGATTATTTACATCAAGCCAAACACTTATTCTTTTTGTAATGGCAAGTTCTGCACCAATACTAAGATCGGCACCGCCGGAAGAAGTAGACTGAAAACCATTTTTCAAAAGATAGGGACTTGCACTGTAAGCCCAGAAATCACTCTTAAGCATTACTTGTTTAAATGCCCACCAGCGAAGTGATGCGTTGATCTCTGCAGGTATTGTGCCCCAGGCCCGGTTGTTATCTTTCATGCCGTTATACCCGTTAAAAGTAAACCCACCGGTAACAGTAAATTTATCCTGCATTATATAACTCATATCGCCATGCAGGCGAAAATCATACACTCTCCTGTCGTTGCTTACAACAAAAGTATTTGCATTGAGGGTGTCGTTTATAAAGAAAGGCATGTTACGTAAAATAAGCCAGGAAGCTTTTGCTGTAAAATTGAAATGCTTGCCTGCTGTGGCTTTTATGCCACCATAAAATTCTGTTTCCTTTGTGTTCAGTTGTTGATTGATGGTTTGCAGGTAAGGGTTAATGGTAGTTAAATGCTGAAAGGTGTTTTTTACAATTCTGCCAACAATACCGGCCTGGAAAAGAAATACTTTATCCGTAATCTTAAACTCACCATAAATATTTGGCAATATGCTTAGCTGTCCATTGTCCCATGTTGGTGAAACACCAGCATGAATATTAAGTTCTGGTTTTGCGTAAATCAACTCTGGAGCAAGCTGGTAAATATTGTTATTGATCTTTGTATTTGTCAGCAAATTTTTTGGTGTGTAAGAAGTAATATTTGCTGAGGCTGCCAACTTAACTGTAAAATCGCCATCAAAAGTTTTTTGGAAAGGAGCATCAAGCAATAAGGAATTTTCCGAAAGCTTATCAGGGCTGTTAAAAACATTAATGGCTACAGTCGGATTATAGATAATACCGGTTTCTGTTTCTACTTTGTTTTTTACACCACCTGTAATATTTACCTGTTGATAGCGCTGCAAAACATCTTCCTTATTATAATTGTGAAGATTGTGATCATATCCATAGAGATAATAATCCTGCTGTTTCAAACCGATGCTTCCCGTCCATTCATTTTTTGGAGTGAAATAGCTGCCTGCAGCTTTCAAATTAAGCTCCATAAAATCCTGGTTTTTTATATTGCCTTTGTGAGAAATGTAATCTCCGTAAACATTGGCCAAGGCAGTTTTGCCATCACCAAAACTAAAGCCTGCTTTAAGGTAGGGAGTTGAATAATTACCTAATCCTGCTTTAAGGTAATTTCTCATTCCAAGATCGAGTGATGTATCCTGGGTGAGTGCCAGCGGTTTTAAAGAAGATGGTTGATAACTGTAAAAAAGATTTTGTGCCGGTATACTGTACGGAGCGATTGTTTTGCTGGTATCGGCCGTGAGGTTGGTAGCTGAAAAATTTATTTTAACTGCATTGCGCAATACTGGTTTATAGCTGCTGGTGATATCGATGCTCTGCTTATGGGTGGTGTCAGTTTTTTGCGCCGTTAAGTTGGCTAAACTACAAAAACTAATAGCGCAAAAAATGATTGATTTTATCCTGGTTGTCATAATACTGTTGAATGAATTTTTCTTAAACTTGTTTGGTTGAAGCAGGTAGTAAATAGTTGTTTTTATTTTAACTGCCTCTACAGTTTAGAAACATTTTTTTCTTCCTCTCTGGCCTTGTCAAGTTTTTGCTGAGCCAATGTTTTCAACTCTGTATTCGTTGAATTTTGTGCTACACTTTCGTAAGTGGCTTTTGCATTAAAATAATCTTTTTGCTGAAGGAAAATGTCTCCCAGCAGCAGGTAAGATTTTGTTACCCAGTAATCGTAGCTGGCTGTTTCCCTGATGGTTAGCTGGGCTGCTTTTTCTGCTGCAGTATAGCTGCCAAGGCTAAACTGGCTGCTGGCAATTTCATACCTTGCCTCTGCACCCCATGCAGATTTATTTATACCTGCGCAAGATTTAAAAGCAGTAATTGCACCGGCAAAATCATTTTCTTCCTGCAGCGATTTACCGAGTACCAGATAAGCCACAGACTTATCATCTGTGCTAATACCTTTTTTACCAAGCAAATCTTTTGCAATCTCATTAGCACCTTTATAATCCTTTAACTGGTACTGGCATCTTACCAAACCACGAAGTGCTTCCAGCAGATTTTCCTGGTTAACAGTACCTGCTTTTAGACTGGTAAAATATTTTTTTGCAGCTGCATAATCTTTCTGTTCAAAATAAGTAATACGGGCTGCTGCAAGTGTGGCCCTTTCAAAATATTTGCTCAGCCCTTTTGCATTCACAAAATCATAACCGGCAACAGCTTTAGGCCATTCTTTTACTTTGGAATAACACTCGCTTTTAAAGTAGTTTGCCTCCAGCGCAAAAGTTCCATTAGGAAATTGAGTCAGGTAATTATCGAACCCGGCGATGGCTGCAGTACAATCATTGCTGTTATATTTCATCTCAGCAGAAGAATAGGTAATTGAATCTGCTTCTGTTGGAGTAATATTCTTGCCATTTTTACGCATCAGTTCAACATACTCATTTGGTTTGCCTTCCTCTACATAAATGTTTTTAATGTTGTCAAGCGCCTCATCTGCTTCGGGTGATTGAGGATATTGCTGTATCAGCGCCTGGTAGTTCGCCAGCGCATCACTGTTCTTATTCAGGTTATAATAACTTAAACCGAGCTTTAAATGAGCCGCTGGCTTAAGACCGTTGTTACTCATTGCAATGATATTTTTCAGATAAGGAATTGCTTCTGCAAATTTCTCATCCGCCATGTAAGAGTTGGCAATCTCCATTTGTGCATCCGGCACCAGATTGCTTTCAGGGTATTGCTTTGCAAGGCTGTTAAGTGTGCTGATTTTTCCAGATGAACTTTTTACACCAGCTATCATTGCCTTTTGAAACAATGCATAGTCACTTTGAGGAAGAGCATTGTTGAGTACATTATCGTACATAGTATTTGCCTTTGCAAAATCTTTGTTCATAAAATAACAATCTGCACTTCTTACATAAGCATCCTGTTGCATTGGGGTGGCTGTAGTATTCATCCTGGCGATTGGTTCAAAGCTGGCCAGTGCCTGTTTATAATTCTCCTTTTTTAACCAGCTGTAGCCGGTATTGTACTGGGCTGTTAAAGAATTTGCTTCGCCCTGGAAGCCTGCACCGCTTTGGGTATACAATGCGAAGCTGCGGATGGCTTCATCATAATGAGATTTTCTGTAAGCAATTTCTCCTTTCCAAAAATTGGCATAAGGGGTAACGGCTGAAGCAGGTTGTACCAGGATCTTTGCAAACAATTCGTCTGCCTTATCTATCTGCTGGTCATTCATATATTCCACAGCTTTGCCGTACAGTATTCTTGGGTAAACTTGTTGCATAGCAGGTGTAGGCTTATCAAAGGATTGATAAATGGCCAGTGCATCCGTAAAATTATTTGTGTTAGCAAGCAAGCCAACTAAAATTTCTTTTGCTTCAGGTATGTAAGCTGATGAAGGATAGTCGGCCGTAAATTTTTTCATTTCATTTAATGCAATATCCTCATATCCTAACTCGTAGGAGAGTTTTGCGTAATTGAAACGGGAGATTTCCTGCTGCTGGGGATTGCTGCTGTTATAGGCGCAGAATTGAAAAGCACTTCTTGCATTTGCCTTTTGATTTGTTTTTAAATAACAATCACCAAGCAGGTACATGGAGTTTTGTCCCAGTGAATCTTTCTCATTGCTTAATTGCTTAAGGCCATCTATGGCTTTGGTAAGCTGCTTATTTTCATAGTAGCAATAGCTCAGTTCATACAAATCCTCCTTGCTTACTTTCTTACTATTTTGCACATAATATTCCAGCAATGGCAATGCTTTTTGAAAATCCTTTCTTTCAAAATAAATGTGCCCCAGCAATTGTTTCATTTCCTTTTCGTAATACAATCCTCCACGGCTTAATACGCTTTCTCCATACCGGAGCGCCTCATCTTTTTTATTCTGAAAATAAAATATCTCGGCTATATAATAAGGAACCACGCCTTTGTATTCATTCATGCTTTCAATCAGTTTAAAAGAGCGGAGTGCATCTTCAAAATGATGATCATAAAAACTAATAAACCCATAATAATAATTGGCGGGAATATAATATTTGTTATCAGGCAACTGGTGAATCTCATCAAACAAAGGCCTTGCTTTATCAAAATTTTTAAGATTGAAATAACAGTAGCCCATTTCAAACTTAGCATCTGCAATCTCTTCATTGCTCAGGTTGTCGAGCCCTGCATATTCATACCTGGCAATGGCTTTTGAAAAATCGTTTTTTTGAAAATAATACTTGCCCAGGTGGTAGCTCATCATCTGGGAACGGGGATCGTTGTTTATCCAATCCATGTATTGTTCCGCTTCTGCCGGAGCCACTTCCATCTGCAGTTTCAGGCGGCAAACGATGTAGTAATAATTTACATCATCATACAGGTAAGCAGCGTTGCTCTTTTGATTTTCCGGGATGTCCTGTTTTACCTTTTCGAGGATGGGATAAGCCAGTGCGTATTGCTGTTTTACAAATAATTCTTTAGCTTCTTTAAACTCTTTTTCATTGTCTCTAAACACATGTGTTTGCTGAGATGAAACACTGCCCGAAAGCATTACCAGCACTATTGCCAGACTCCAATATCGTTTTATCATAACTGTGGCATCGCTCATTTTTGTAAGTTGTAAAATTAGCTATATTGCTGGCAGGGCAAACACCATTCCAAAGCAATTGTTAATAAGTGGATAACTACTGTATTGCAAACGAATGTACATTCGCAAAGCTGTTAACAAAAAGGTAAACTCCCTTTTAAGCAACAGCAACGCAGGCCTCAAAACATAGCAACATGAAAAAACTTTTGTCAACAAAATATTCGGCAAACGCAGTGAATGCGGCCCTTTTGATCTTACGTATAAGCGTAGGTGTACTAATGATGCACCATGGTTACAGCAAGCTTATAAACTTCGCCGGGATGGAAGAAAAATTTATGAATTTTTTAGGCATTGGAAAAACAGCCTCTCTTGCGCTTGTTGTGTTTGCAGAATTTTTTTGTTCGTTCTTTTTAATTCTCGGCTTGTTTACAAGACTGGCAACCATACCGCTAATCATCGCCATGTCGGTTGCACTTTTCCAGGCTCATAAGCTGGATGTGTTTGATACTGGAGAAAAGGCTGCCTTATACCTTGCTGCTTATTTAGTTATATTGCTGATTGGTCCTGGTAAAATTAGTGCAGACAATGCAATTGGTAAATAACTAAGAACTATTTATGAGAAAAAGCGATACACTGCAGCTGGTAATTATTGTGCTGGCAGTGGTTACAGGGTTTACAGCATTGCAGTCTTTTACAATGGCTGTGTTTAGTTTTGTATTTTCATTTATGGATGAAAATGTTGGCGGCAGGTACGCAGGTACTGTGCTTCCATATTTACTTACGGGTTTGCTGCAGGCAGTTACTGCCTGGATAATACTTACAAAAAGTAAAGACCTGGCGCTCTATATTTATGAAAGAACAGGCATTGGCCGATCCTTTAGAATAACAAGTAACCCGGCTGATGTACTTTTTATATTATTGATTGTTCTGGGCATATTTATGCTGATCTCCCAGTTGCCAACTTTTCTTTCAGCAATTCTTGATGCTTTTAAATCAAAAGTAGCTTCAGGCTACAGCAGCTTAGAGCCTGGCTCAACAAGCCTTGGATTAAGCTTTGTCCGGTTACTGCTGCCATTGATATTACTGATGTTTACCAAACAAGTCACTAATTATTTTGCTGATAAAATGACACCTGAAGACATAATTATTGAAGAGGATGGTAATGATGAAGCTGATCTGCTGGATTTAAATGACATCTGACTATGTTTATAACTGAAACTAAAATAAGAGTGCATTATGCACTTACAGACCAAATGGGCGTTGTGTATCACGGGCACTATGCACAGTTTTATGAAATTGGCCGGGCAGAAGCTTTGAGACAAATTGATTACTCTTATAAATCGATAGAAGCTACCGGTGTTATAATGCCGGTGGTTGATATACACAGCCGTTTTTTAAGGCCGGCCCGTTATGAGGACCTGATAACAGTAAGAACTACCTTGAAAGAATTGCCGCTGCATCATAAAATTGTTTTTCACACAGAAATATACAACGAAGAAGAACAGCTGCTGAATACCGGGGATGTAACACTTTATTTTGTACATGCTACAGACATGAAGCGCTGTGAAATGCCTGCCGAACTAAAACACAAACTGGAACCATTTTTTAAAAGCTGAGTTACACAAATGCATTGGGATGCAGCATGGAAAATAGTCTACTTTTTAAAATAGATATTGTAACAAGTTGCATGATAAAAGCTGAAGAATGGGGTAATTACTGAAAACCTGCGCCGGATTGCAACTCCTCCCGGCTGACCTTTCGGACAGGGATTACCCCGGTGAGTAGCCCAACCAACATCCCTAAAAGTGAGGAGGAAGAAGCTGGACTTTGTACCGGAGTAAAAGCGAAAAGCAGGACCAATGCCAGAAAAAGAACCAATGTTTGCGTTCTATTGACTAAGTTAGCAAAGTAAAAAAGCCAATAAACGATTACTAAAGCCAATGTATTTTATTCCAAGGTCACCCCCACGTCCCAACTATTTCATTATAGCCGTTTGTAATTCATTTACCCTATTTTTGTTCACCAAATTTTTAACAAAATATTCTATATGGACAAATTGTTTTACTTAGTTCCTGCTCTTGGAGTAGTGGGTCTTTTGTACACTTTTATCAAGTTTGCCTGGGTAGCTAAACAGGATGCCGGCAACGAAAGAATGAAGGAGATCAGCACCTATATTGCTGAAGGTGCCATGGCTTTTTTAAAAGCTGAGTACAAAATTCTTACTTACTTTGTTGTGATTGGTGCCCTTTTACTTGGTGTAATGGGTTACAGCAACGAGAACAGCCACTGGAGCATTGCAGTGGCTTTTGTTTTAGGTGCTTTTTTTAGTGCACTGGCCGGGTTTATTGGTATGAGGATAGCCACCAAGGCGAATGTACGTACCGCCCAGGCAGCAAGAACAAGCCTTTCAAAAGCGTTGAGCGTTTCGTTTACAGGCGGTAGTGTTATGGGAATGGGTGTAGCCGGTTTGGCAGTGCTGGGGCTGGGCTCGCTGTTTATTATCTTAAAAATGATCTTTGCTCCGGATGCTGCTGTTAACAGCCACGAAATGGAAAAGACAATTGAAATACTTACCGGTTTTTCGCTGGGTGCTGAATCCATTGCATTGTTTGCCCGTGTGGGTGGTGGTATTTATACAAAAGCTGCTGATGTGGGCGCTGACCTTGTAGGTAAAGTTGAAGCCGGTATCCCGGAAGATGATCCCCGTAACCCTGCAACCATTGCAGATAACGTGGGTGATAACGTAGGTGATGTAGCCGGTATGGGTGCTGATCTTTTTGGCAGCTATGTTGCAACTGTTTTAGCTACAATGGTGCTGGGCCGGGAAACGAATGCCTTAAATGATAACTATGGCGGTTTGTCTCCAATTTTATTACCAATGCTGATTGCAGCTATGGGTGTAATTTTTTCCATCGTTGGAACCTTCTTTGTTAGAATTTCTGAAAGTGCAGGATTGAGTACACATAAAGTGCAGACGGCTTTGAACATGGGTAACTGGGGATCGATGGTACTTACTGCAATTGGCTGCTATTTCCTGGTAAACTTTTTACTGCCTGAAACCATGACCTTACGTGGCCACGAATTTACCAAGGGTGGTGTTTTTGGAGCGATCATGGTGGGTTTGGTTGTAGGCACATTAATGAGTATCATCACAGAATATTATACTGCTATGGGCAAACGCCCTGTAATGAGTATCATCCGCCAGTCTGCCACCGGGCATGCCACCAACATTATTGGCGGTTTGGCGGTAGGTATGGAAAGTACCCTGCTTCCTATAATAGTATTGGCTGGTGGTATTTATGGCTCGTTTGCTTTTGCTGGTTTGTATGGTGTGGCCATTGCCGCAGCAGGTATGATGGCAACCACCGGTATGCAGCTTGCCATTGATGCATTTGGCCCGATTGCCGATAATGCTGGTGGCATTGCAGAAATGAGTGAACTACCTGCAGACGTTCGTGAAAAAACAGACATACTGGATGCGGTTGGTAACACCACAGCGGCAAGTGGTAAAGGTTTTGCGATTGCTTCTGCTGCTTTAACAGCGCTGGCATTGTTTGCTGCATTTGTTGGTATTGCTAAAATTGACGGCATTGATATTTACCATGCAGATGTACTGGCAGGTTTGTTTATTGGTGGTATGATACCATTTATCTTTTCTTCTTTAGCGATCCGTGCTGTTGGTGAAGCTGCTATGGCGATGGTGGAAGAAGTCCGCCGCCAGTTCCGCACTATACCAGGCATTATGGAAGGCACAGGCAAACCTGAATACGATAAATGTGTTGCGATTTCCACTGAAGCATCATTGAAAAAAATGATGTTGCCTGGCGCCATTGCTTTACTCAGCCCCATTATAATTGGTTTCATTTTTGGGCCTGAAGTATTGGGTGGATTTTTAGCAGGTGCAACAGTAAGCGGCGTATTGATGGGTATCTTTCAAAACAATGCTGGTGGTGCATGGGATAATGCAAAAAAATCTTTTGAAAAAGGTGTTGAGATAAACGGGCAGATGTACTACAAAAAATCTGATCCGCACAAAGCATCCGTAACTGGTGATACAGTTGGTGATCCGTTTAAAGATACATCCGGACCGTCCATGAATATTTTGATTAAACTGATGAGTATTGTAAGTTTGGTAATTGCACCAACGCTTGCAAAAATACACGCTGGTAAAATACAAGCTAACAGGAAGGCACAGATGGAAATATTGCAGCGCATGAGCGGCGATGGTGCATCTGTTGAAAAAAAATCCGTTAAGTTGTTTGCTGATGGCTCTGCAAAAACTAACGCCGAAACTGTTACCGAACAATTGCCTGTAAGTGTCACTGGCAAGAAATTGCCTGGTGACGTTCAGGCAGGAAACAAGCCATCAAATGCTGCTGTTTCTGAACAACCCAATAATACAGATTTGAAGTAAGCGAAGCAGCGATGTCTTTGTTAAATTTATGCACAGCCCGGCTTTTCTGCCGGGCTTTTCTATTTCATTTATTTTTTTTATCCAGGTGAAATTTTAGTTTTTATCAATTACCAGGCCTCTGAAAAGCAGCTATACATTTAATCCGGATTTTGCAGTTGAGATCGTTATGAGGGTTTCAAATGCAAGTGAGCTAGGTGTTTCGGGTTATTTTTTGGCTGATGAATAATGATCTATTTTGAAGTCAAAAAATGTTCTTAAATACTTAGCTGTGCAGCAGTTGGAAGCCGCAATAGATTTTCAACTGCAAAATCTGGGCTTAAGCTGAGCAAAGTTTACGGACCTGATTAATAAGCCCAATCGTTCTTACTAAAAGCCTGCCCCAGAACAATATTTAAATTCCCGGACTCTGCAATTTTTTATAACTTTAGTATAAACAACGAGCCGCTTGCCACCCGTCATTTTATATTATGCCATTCCATTTTTTGTGCTGTTGCTCAGTATTGAAGCATGGTTCTCTTACAGAGAGCACAAGGCTTTGTACGAAACAAAAGACACTTTTGGTAGTCTTGGGCTTGGCATCGGTAACGTAATAACCGGCTTATTTACTAAAGCAATTATCTTTGGCCTCTTTATTTTTCTATACAATCTCCGTTTTTTTACACTTAGTATAAATGCATGGTGGTATTGGGTATTGTTGTTTTTTGCAGATGATTTTTCCTATTATTGGTTTCACCGAACCAGCCATTACGTAAACTTTTTTTGGGCCAGCCATGTGGTGCATCATTCCTCCCGGCATTACAATCTTGCTGCTGCACTTCGCCAAACATGGACGGGCAATGCAACAGGTGCTTTTTTGTTTTGGGCCTGGATGCCGCTTGTTGGTTTTCATCCCATCTGGATATTATTTATGCAACAGGTAAGTCTTATTTATCAATTTTGGATACATACAGAAACAATCAATAAAATGCCGCTTGTTATTGAACTCATCTTCAATACGCCATCCCACCACCGGGTGCATCACGGTAGTAATATTAAATACCTTGATAAAAACCATGCTGGCATTTTAATTATCTGGGACCGGCTTTTTGGTAGTTTCAAAGCCGAAGAAGAACGACCGGTTTACGGACTTACAAAAAATATCGATTCCTTTAACCCGGCTGTTATTGCATTTAAAACCTGGGGGGAATTGTTTCATAAGGCGATACATTCCGGCTCTTTCAAAAATGGTATCAACTACTTCATTAAATCACCAGGCTGGAGCCATGATGGCAGTACTAAAACTACCGCCCAGTTAAGAAACAGAGCAAATCAGGTTATTTTAAAATCAGGAGATGCTCCTGTTTCTGTCTCAGATAAAATTTGATATAAAATGTCTGTGGCCGATGCAACCTGATCATTGTAAAATTGCTGTGAGTTCCACTTCTAAACAAAAATTATTGCACTCCATCTTTACATGAATAATTTTTATAGGAAATTAATTTCTTTAATGTATTTTACAGAACCCTCCTAAACCACAATAACAACAATGAAAAATCCCGCCAAAGCGGGATTTTTTTTTATAAAAGTCTACAAACTGTTTTAGACTAAACTGTAAAAGGCGTCCACTTCATATCAGATTTGCCTGAATCAACCACACTGTCAATAAACGCCATTCCACGAATACCATCCTCAACAGAGGGAAAATCAAGCGCCTCTTTTGATGGAGTTGTTCCATCAATACCCGCTGCCAGGGTGAGTGCAAAATTTCTGTAGATATTTGCAAAAGCTTCTAGGTATCCTTCCGGATGTCCGCCGGGAGTGCGGCAGTTTTGTATCGCATAACTGCTGAGCCTGTCGCCATAATTACCACCTGCACGAAGAATCTGAGCAGGAGCATCCAGCCATTTTACAATCAGTGTATTAGGCTCCATCTGTGCCCATTCCAATCCTCCTTTCTCACCGTATATTCTTATCTTCAAAGCGTTCTCCTCTCCTGCTGCCACCTGCGATGCCATTAACACACCAGCCGCACCATTGTTATATTTCAGGAGTACACTGCCATCATCATCAAGGGCTCTGCCAGCCACCATAATATTCAGGTCTGCACAAAGTTGTGTGATTTGCAAACCCGTGATATATTCTGACAAGTGCGCCGCATGAGTACCAATATCGCCGATACATCCCGCCTTGCCGCTTTTAGTCGGGTCTGTACGCCAGGCTGCCTGTGCATTGCCTTCCCTTTCACTTAATTTACTCAACCAGCCCTGGGGGTATTCAACCCAAATTTTACGTATGTTGCCGAATACTCCATCTGCCACCATTGCCTTTGCCTGCTTTACCATTGGGTAACCGCTGTACGTATGAGTGAGGCAAAGTTTCAACCCTGTTTCTTCTACAATTTGCTTCAGCTCTTTTGCTTCAGCCAAATTAAAAGTAATTGGCTTTTCAACCACCACATTAAAACCTTTTTGAAGCGCCATTTTAGCCGGGGCAAAATGAGCAAAGTTTGGGGTTACAATGGTTACAAAATCAATCCTCGTATCTGCAGGCAGCTGGCTTTCCTTTTCAAGCATTTCTTCATAATTCAGGTAAATGCGGTCAGGGGCTAAAAACAAGGCTTCGCCTGATTCTTTTGCGACAGTTGGGTTGATGCTGAGTGCACCGCAAACAATTTCCACCAGGCCATCCATATTAAAAGCCAGCCGGTGAATAGCGCCGATAAATGCATCTTTACCGCCGCCTATCATACCCATTCTAAGTTTTCTGTTCATTGTATTAGTTATTGTTTTAAAAAGTTAGCAATCATTTTGAAATAGGGTTGAAAATTACTCAAAGCATCTTATTTAACAAAAGTTATGTTGAAAAATAAAAAAATATACCCCTTTCCGGCAGTTATTTTCCTGTATTAAAAAGGCTTTGCTTTTTCAATGTGTCATTTAAACAATAAGCCGCCGGGATTAGTGCCATTTACCACGGCAGATTTTTTTTGTACACGTTAACATTAAATATTTGCAGCCTTATAAAGTTGTATTATATTCGTTTTCCTTTAAATCATAAAACAGACGATAATGCTTGCCGAAAAACAAAGACAACAAATCTTTTTTGCCAGTTGTGCTGCACTGCTGGTGACCTCACTTTCTTTTGGAATACGTGCCGGTGTACTTGGCCGGATGGGCACTGAATTTCACCTTGATGCTTCCCAGCTTGGAACCATTGCCGCAACTGCTTTTTGGGGCTTTCCCCTTGCCATGCTTGTTGGCGGTATGCTGGTAGATGTGATTGGTATGAAAAAACTACTTGTAGGTGCTTTTGTATTTCATTTGATAGGAATTATTTTAACCATTACCGCCAGCGGCTACTGGGGTTTATTTATTTCAACACTTTGTATTGGCATAGCCAACGGAACTGTTGAAGCTGCCTGCAATCCGCTTGTTGCCACTATCTATTCTGATAACAAAACAACTAAACTTAATCACTTTCATCTCTGGTTTCCTGGAGGGATTGTAATAGGTACTTTATTGGTGTATTTTATCAACAAAGCCCTGGGAGATGCTTATTGGGTATCGCAACTGGAAGTGGGGTTAATGATTGTACCAACACTGTTGTATGGTTTTCTTTTCAGCAAGCTGGAATTACCTGTTACAGAACGTGTTGCCAGCGGCGTAACATCGGGTGAAATGTACATTTCTTTGTTAAAGCCATTGTTTATACTGATGATCATCCTGATGTTTGGTACTGCGATCACTGAACTTTTTACAGGGCAATGGATAGACATCTTACTTAAAAATGTTTCTGACAATGCCTTGCTGCTACTTACCATTGAAACAGGCATAATGGTGATCGGGCGTGCTTTTGCCGGTCCGGTTGTTAAACAATTTTCTCCCGCAGGCGTATTATTAATCTCAGCGATACTTGCAGCAGCGGGCTTATATATCTTAGGGCATACAACAGGTAATATGTTGTTTGCAGGCGCTCTTGTTTTTGGTATCGGTGTTTGTTATTTCTGGCCAACAATGATTGGCTTTGTTTCGGAGAACCTGCCTAAAACAGGTGCAGTTGGTTTAAACGCAATGGGCGGAGCCGGTATGTTTGCAGTTTCTGTTTATATGATATTTATGAGCGGCTACTATGATAAACTGGTGGGGGGCAAATTGCCGGCTGGCGCAGATCTTGGTGCATACAATGCTAGTTCAGCATCTCCAGAAATGGCAGCTGCATTAATTGAGGCAAAAAAGGCGGCGGGGCCAGAGATTATCAATGTAACCCTGATTATCCCGATTGTATTAAGTGTTGCGTTTGCCGGGTTATTTATTTATATGAGATCCCGTAAACACAATCCTGAATTATCATTATCAAGTGCAGCTCATTAAATCATACTAATATGTCAACAGATCAAAACAGGCGAAATGCAATAAAGAACATGCTTGTCGGTACTGCCGCTCTAAGTTCAGCCGGTATTCTCAGCTCTTCTTTTAAATGCAACGACCCAAAAACTACAACAGCTATGAGTGATGAACCATTGGAGTTAAAAGGCGACATAAATCACTCTGTATGCGCCTGGTGTTATGGCAGTATGCCGCTGGAAGATTTATGTGTTGAAGTTAAAAAGATTGGTTTTAGCGCCATCGATCTTGTTGGTCCTAAAGGCTGGCCCACGCTTCAAAAACATGGCATACACTCCAGCATGTGCAACGGTGCAGAAATAAGCCTTACAGAAGGCTTTAATGAAAAAAACTATCATGCTACCCTTATAAAGAATTACACGGAAATGATACCGCTGGTGGCAAAAGCAGGTTACACCGAACTGATCTGTTTTAGTGGAAGCCGTCGTGGAATGGATGATGAGACAGGGTTAAAAAATTCCGCTGAAGGATTAAAACAACTGATGGCTCTCGCCGAAAAGAATAAAGTGGTTCTTACCATGGAATTGCTCAACAGCAAGATTGACCACAAAGATTATATGTGTGACAGAACTTCCTGGGGTGTTGAACTTTGTAAAAGAGTTGGCTCTGAAAATTTTAAATTATTGTATGATATTTATCACATGCAAATAGATGAAGGCGATGTTATAAGGACTATTGAGGCGAACCATCAATACCTTACTCATTACCATACAGGCGGTGTACCAGGCCGGCATGAAATTGATGAAAGCCAGGAACTGTACTATCCTGCCATTATAGCTGCCATAAAAAAAACTGGTTATAAGGGTTACCTGGCACAGGAGTATATCCCCACTGGTAAAACAGTTGAGGAAAGAATGGTGGCTTTAAAAGATGCAGTTAGAAGATGTGATGTGTAGGTGACTGAAGGTTATCTAAAGGCTGGCTCACATCCTGCGAAGAAGAAAATATTTTACTGATTTACAATACCAATTATAAACTAAAATAAAACAAGATCATGCCAGAAAACAATACCTACGATGCCATTGTAATTGGCTCTGGAATTAGCGGCGGGTGGGCCGCAAAAGAATTAACGGAGAAAGGGCTTAAAGTAATTATGCTTGAAAGGGGAAAAGATATTGAACACGTTAAAGATTATGTAAACGCCACCAAAAATCCCTGGGAATTTCCACACGCCGGCGGACGTACGCAAAAAATGATTGAAGATAACCCGGTGATGAAAAGAGATTATCCGCTGAATGAAATGAACTACGACTGGTGGGCCAATGACAAAGACAATCCTTACACGGAAGTGAAGCGCTTTGACTGGTTCAGGGGTTACCACGTGGGTGGACGCTCATTGATGTGGGGACGCCAAAGCTATCGCTGGAGTGACCTGGACTTTGAAGCAAATTCAAAGGACGGTCATGGTGTTGACTGGCCTATCCGTTATAAAGACATTGCACCCTGGTACGATTACGCTGAAAAATTTGCAGGTGTTAGTGGCTCCAAAGAGAATTTGCCTCAACTTCCGGACGGACAATTTATGCCGCCTATGGATTTAAATATTGTTGAAAAAGATGTAGCAGCCAGGCTTAAAGAACATTATAAAAATGCCCGTACAATGATCATTGGCCGTACAGCTAATATCACCGTACCGCATAACGACAGAACTAACTGCCAGTACAGAAACAAGTGCTGGCTGGGTTGTCCTTTTGGAGCATATTTCAGTACGCAATCTGCCACTTTACCAGCAGCCAGAAAAACAAATAATTTAACGCTCAGGCCTTTTTCTATTGTAACTAAAATACTGTACGATAAGGATACTAAAAAGGCGAAAGGTGTTGAAGTTCTGGATGCTGAAACCAATAAGACTTATGAGTATTTTGCCAAGATAGTTTTTGTAAATGCAAGTACGTTGAACTCTACCTGGATTTTGATGAATTCAGCAACTGATGTTTTCCCTGGTGGATTGGGAAGTACCAGTAACGCACTTGGCCATAACCTGATGGATCATCACCTTGGCGTGGGCGCAAGCGGACGTGTTGAAGGTTTTGAGGATAAATACACTTATGGCCGCAGGGCCAATGGCGTTTACATACCACGTTACCAGAACCTTAATGGCGGAGATAAAAAAGATTATGTACGTGGCTTTGGTTACCAGGGTGGTGCAAGCCGTGAAGGCTGGCACAGAAATATTGCAGAGTATGCACTGGGTGCAGAATTTAAAGATGCTTTAACTGAGCCCGGATCATGGAGCATGGGAATGGGTGGTTTTGGTGAAATTTTACCTTATGAAGAAAATAAGGTTACTATTGATAAATCCAAAAAAGACAAGTGGGGATTGAATGTTCTTTCTATTGATTGTGAGCTGAAAGAGAATGAGCATAAAATGCGTAAGGATATGCAGGCAGACGCTATGGAAATGCTGACTGCCGCAGGTGTTAAAGATGTAACAGGCTGGGAAGGTGACGGTACACCGGGAAGAGGTATACATGAAATGGGTACGGCACGTATGGGAAGAGATCCTAAAACATCGGTACTAAACGGTAATAATCAGGTATGGGATGCTAAGAATGTGTTTGTAACGGATGGTGCTTGTATGGCGTCTGCTGCTTGTGTTAATCCATCGCTTACTTATATGGCTTTAACTGCAAGGGCGGCAAGTTTTGCTGTAGAAGAACTTAAGAAAGGTAATATATAAGATGATTGACAGTTAATGTTGTTGTGGCATTGACTGTCAATTTTCAAACTATCAATCAACCAACAAAAAATTATTTTATGAATAGAAGAGACTTAATAAAAATGGTTTCGCTTGCCAGCGGTGCAGTAGTTATTGGCGGCGAATTTTTTCTTACTGGTTGTAAAAACACTGATTCTTCATTAGGTGGCGCAACCTTCAGCCAGTCTGACATTGCTTTTTTAGATGAAGTTGCAGATACCATTATTCCAACAACGAGCAGCCCTGGAGCAAAGGCTGCAAAAGTTGGCCAGTTTATGACTGTAATGGTGAATGATTGCTATACAACTGCAGATCAAAAGGCCTTTCATGATGGCATTAAAAAACTGAACGATGCCGCTGATAAAAAATACAAAAAAGGATTTGTAGATGCCACACCTGCTGAAAGACTTGAGTTGCTGAAAGAAATTGACAAAGGAGTAAACGAATACAACAAAAAAACCTCTGAACAATTTAAAACAATGACGCCGGCTGAAAAAACACAGATGGCGCTGGATCGTAATAAAAACAGTACGGATCCTGTAACTGAAAAGTTGAAAGAGAACCCGGATTACTATTACACGATGCTAAAACAACTCACGCTGCTGGGTTACTTCAGCTCCGAAATTGGTGCAACAAAAGCGTTGAGATATATAGAAACACCAGGTAAATTCGATGGCGCATTTCCTTATAAAAAAGGCGATAAGGCCTGGGCAACCTAGTATTCATCATCTTTAATAATCTACAACCAAATATTCAACATGAACAGAAGAACCTTTCTAATCAATACAGGTATTGCTACAGCTGGCACAATGTTAAGCGCCGATCTGCTTGCCGCCAGCTCTGCTTTCAATAAAACTAAATATGGCCTTCAGCTATATTCGCTCAGAGATGAAATTAAAGAAGGGGTAGATGTAGTTTTTAAAAAGATATCCAAGGCTGGCTATAACAGCGTTGAATTGTACGGATTTAATGCAAAGGAGAGTTACTTTAAAAAAAGCCCGAAGGAGTTGTCAGCTTTGCTAAAGGCCAATAACCTGGTATCACCAAGTGGTCATTACCAGTTAGACCTTTTTGAAAATGATGGTCAGCAAACTGTTGATGCTGCGTTAGCAGTTGGGCACAAATACATTATTATTCCTTACCTGCAGGAGAATGTGAGAAAATCGATTGATGACTACAAAATCATTGCTGAAAAAGTAAACAAAGCCGCAGCGCTCTGCAAAAAGAATAATTTAAAGCTGGCTTACCATAACCATGATTTTGAATTTAAAGAATGGGAAGGTGGCGTAAAAGGCTACGATATTCTGCTGAAAGAAACTGATAAAGCACTGGTGAATTTTGAAATGGATCTTTTTTGGGTAGTGACTGCAAAGCAGGATCCAATTGAGCTCTTCAAACAGAACCCGGGGCGCTTTAAAATGTGGCATGTTAAGGATATGAATAAAACAGATCCTAAACAGCAGACTGAGGTTGGTAATGGATCAATAGATTTTAAATCAATTTTTGCCAAAGCAAAACTTGCCGGTCTTGAATACTGGTATGTAGAACAGGAAAATCTGCCTGTTCCGGGTGACGCTAATATTAAAGCCAGCGTTACCTATATGAAGAAAAAGATTTTACCAGGCTTAAAATAATTGGGTGTTTAAAATAAAAAAAGATGTGGCGAAGATCACATCTTTTTTTTGTCCATTACTCAAGCAGATAAGTATTGCGAAGGCTGGGCAAATGGCATTTGGTCATGCCTCCATGCTGATCATAATGCTGAATATAAGTTGATGGTTTTCATTTCCTTCTGAGTAAAATTGCTTTAACCCAGATTTTGCAGTTGAAAATCTATTGCGGCTCCCAACTGCTGCACAGTTAAGTATTTCAGAACATTTTTTTACTTCAAAATAGATCACTATTCATCAGCCAAAAAATAACCCGAAACACCTAGCTCACTTGCATTTGAAACCCTCGTAACGATCTCAACTGCAAAATCTGGGTTTAAAAAACTACTTAGTCGACCCTCAAAAAGTGAGAAAAGTTGATTGTTATTTGATTTGAGAGATTCCAGGCTGAATAATAGTAACCAGATATTTGCAAAATGGTAAAAAAGCTTGCAAATTTATGAATGCTTTCTACCCCCAAACATACTCCTCAGTTAGGATTGTTTCATGGTCTTGCAGATCAGCTTGATCAAAAGCATCCTTTGTATCAATTGGCCAATAAAATCAATTGGTCATTTTTTGAAGATGCTTTTAAAAAGCATTACAGTGAAAAAATGGGTAAGCCTGCAAAACCGATTCGCCTGATGGTATCGTTGCTGATATTGAAATATGTCCGCAACATCAGCGATGAAAACCTGGTGGAGCAATGGTCTGAAAATATCTATTTCCAGTACTTTAGTGGTGAGCAGCATTTTCAGGCCAATATCCCTTGTGTACCAACCGAACTGGTTGCTTTCCGTCAACGCATAGGCGAACCTGGCGTAGAGTTAATTTTACAGGAAAGTATCCGTGTAAATGAGCCTCCTGAAGATAACAATACAGGTATTGTGGTGAGTGTTGATACGACCGTGCAGGAAAAAAATATCACCTACCCGACAGATGATAAACTATACAAAAAAATTATTAAAAAGTGTTGGGCAATAGCAGACAAAGAGGCAATAGATCTTCGCCAGTCTTACACAAGGATAGTTAAACGTTTAAGTAATTTACAACGGTTTAAAGGAACCAAGAACGGAGCCAAAGCGGCCCGTAAAGCCAATAAAAAAATACAAATCATAGCAGGAAGGCTGGTACGGGATATTGCCCGAAAGCTACCACTAACAAGCCTTGGCAAATATTTGCCGGATCTAAAGCTGTATCAAAGAGTATTATCCCAAAAGCGGAGTGACAGTGATAAAATTTACAGCCTTCATGAACCCGATGTAAAATGTTATTCAAAAGGTAAGGAGCATAAGAAGTTTGAGTTTGGCAGTAAAGCCTCTGTTCTAATTGATCAGCACACAGGCATCATTATGGGAGCCATTAATTTTACTCAAACATTACACGATTCAAAAACATTGCCGGATGTATTGGAACAATATGAACGACTCAACGGCAGGCAGCCAAAAGAAGTGTTTGTAGACAGAGGATACAAAGGAGTAAAGCAATACAAAGATGCAGTTATCCTGGTACCCAAACCTGATAAAAATATTACCAAAACACAATGCAGCAAACATAGTAAAAGGGCAGCCATTGAACCTGTCATCGGACACCTGAAACACGACTACCGTTTATGTAGAAATTATTTGAAAGGAATATTGGGAGATAATATGAATATAATTTTAGCCGCTGCTGCCATGAACTTTAAACGACGAATCAACCTCTGGCGTACAGAGGCAATCAGATGTTGGTCACTTATTTATAAACTGCTTATAAATGCTTACTGGATTTCTATTCCCCAAAAAGTAAAATCGACTTTTTGAGGGACGACTACCTATGATACTTTAATTATTAACAATACTTCCGTCCAGCCGACTTTTGACTTTTGTAATTATCATTTTGCATCCTACTCTATAAACTTAAAATCTTTCGCCAAGTTGTCTGAGCATTTCAATAGTATTAGAAAACTGAACTCCCTTTGCCATACAAACATCAGGAATTTTAATTTTATTTTTTCTATTAGGTTCACTCAATTCGTGAGTAACCAAAAGATTAGCCGCTGGATGAATCAATGCATAAGCTATTAGCCAAGCATCAGCTTCATCGGCATCTAAAAATTCTGCAAGTGCATTAGGCAGGTAATGCCCGCTTTTAGAAGCAGCCCATGCAGCAACTTGAGAATATTGAAAAATTATTGTGGATGTATCCTTAAAGAAGTTGTCAGGCAAATTAATTTCACACCATTGTTTCAGTTCATCTTCATTTTTGAATATTTCGCTCTTTACCTTATCAATACTTATTATTTTACCCTCTTCAGCAAGTTGTATCACTTTGCTCCAAAAACTTGTAGCAACGTCTAATGGGTAACTTGCCCGATGTGCTTGAATGAAGAAGTTACTGTCAACAACGTAAACACTCATAGGGATTAAAAGTGTTTAGTGAAGAATGTCTGATAAGTATCTCCTTTCAGACTGGTTAATTTATAAGCATCCCTATATAAGAGTTTGCCAGACTTTACAGCTTGATTAACATGGGCGGCAAAAGACAAGCCTATTCGTTTTTTTGCAGTTGCGTAAAAATTACCTCCGTCTCCCTGATTTTCTTTTTTAAGAAACTCTTGATTAGAATATTCATTGTAGAAACTAAAGAACTCTGTTTTGGTCAGGTAGCCTAAATCTAATGCTCTTCTTGCGATAACTATTTCACTTACTTTAAAATATCGAGCAGTGGTTGCAATGTTTTGCTTAATCTTCCATACTCGAACGAAAGACTCTTTTGGAACCAAAAATTCAGCAGATACTTTATCACAAAGAAACTCAATTGGATCGTTTGCTGGTTGAAGCTGACGAAAATCAAAACCTGCACTATGCCCTGTCCAAATGTGAGCAAGTTCATGAATAATCGTAAATAATTGAGCCGCTTTTCCGTCGGAATTGTTGATGAACATAAACGGGGCAATAGGGTCAACTAAAACAAAACCTCTACATTCATCAACTTCTATAGGCCTACTCGTATTATTCTCTACAACTCCATTGAATACTATAACAATTCCAATTTCTTCAATTTTTTGGGATAGATGTTCTAACGCTTCTTGCCATGTTTTAAAAGAATTAGCCCACTCATTATCAAGCCCAAGAGTTTTTCTTATGTCAGCAAGTATTTCTTCATGATTTTGGCTATTACGAAACTTACCAACATAAGGTAATGGCTGATATTCATTTTCTTTTAAATATTCTTTTAGCCAATCTTGTCTTTGCTGCATCAATAAGATAGTGTCATACACATTAACACTAACATTAATTGTCTTCGCATTGTTAGTCCTAAAAAAAGGTATTGGTAGATTTTCTTTGGGTGGTTCTGGCAGAAATAAATACCCAAAGGGTAGATGAACCTTTTTGGAAAATGCCTCTAACTGCTTAACAGTTGGTTTCTTTTTTTGGTCAACCCAGTCTTGAATTTTTGGGAACTTTATTGCAAAATCAGATAAATCATAACCTGCCCGGGCTATTGCCCAAGTGAACATATTAGAATTTATATTTACTTCAGTCCTCATTAAACTTCAAATTTAGCAATTCAGGTCGATAAAACATTCCTAGGGGTTTATTCAAGTATTTGTTGCATATCCTTTCAACATTTTAAGGGATTGTTGTTCTAATAAAATTACCGCCAAAACATTCCTAGAATAAAACCCCCACATTACTGCGGGGGCCTTACTTTTAAAATTTCACTTTTGCAAATTTGAATCAGCTGCACAA
Source organism: Ferruginibacter sp. (assembly GCA_965247025.1). Classification (GTDB taxonomy): domain Bacteria; phylum Bacteroidota; class Bacteroidia; order Chitinophagales; family Chitinophagaceae; genus Ferruginibacter. The sequence continues at coordinate 2,267,627 of OZ252000.1, forward strand.
TTACACATTATTCTATTTCACTTCTTCAAACTGAGCATCTTCCACATGATCAGAATTTGCGCCTGTGCTTGAATTGCCCTGTGGCTGCTCCGCTCCTGCCCCGCCGGGCTGGCCTGCTGCATCTGTTCCCTGAGTTGCTTTGTACATATCTTCACTCGCTGTAGCCCATGCTGCGTTCATTGCAGCAGTGTGCGTATCAATAGCAGCAAGGTCCTGATTTTTATGAGCTTCCTTAAGTTTACTCAGCGCTTCTTCAATAGGAGCTTTTTTATCGCCACCAATTTTATCGCCATATTCTTTCAACTGCTTTTCAGTCTGGAATATTAAACTATCAGCCTGGTTTACTTTTTCCACTTTTTCCTTTTCAGCCTTATCAGTTGCTTCGTTGGCTTTAGCTTCATTCTTCATTTTTTCAATCTCATCTTTGCTTAAACCACTCCCAGCTTCTATTTTGATATTATGACTTTTGCCGGTGCCTTTATCCTTTGCAGTTACATTCAAAATACCATTAGCATCTATATCAAAAGTTACTTCAATTTGAGGTATACCTCTTTGTGCCGGCGGAATATCAGTAAGGTTAAAACGGCCAAGGCTCTTGTTTTGAGTGGCCATTGGTCTTTCACCCTGCAACACATGAATCTCAACACCAGGCTGGTTATCACTTGCTGTACTGAAAGTTTCAGATTTTTTGGTTGGAATGGTTGTGTTACTGTCAATCAACCTTGTCATTACACCACCCATTGTTTCAATACCAAGGCTTAACGGTGTAACATCAAGCAGCAATATATCTTTCACATCACCGCTTAAAACACCGCCCTGGATAGAAGCTCCGATAGCAACAACCTCATCCGGATTTACACCACGGTTTGGTTTTCTGCCGAAGAACTTTTCTACAATTTCCTGCACTTTCGGGATACGTGTGCTACCACCAACCAATATAACTTCATCAATTTCTGAGATGTTCATGCCTGCATCTTTCAATGCCAGTTCACATGGTTTTAAACATCTTTCAAAAAGATTATCAGATAATTTTTCGAATTGGGCACGGGTCAATTTCTTAACCAAATGCTTTGGAACACCATCAACTGCTGTTACGTAAGGCAGGTTAATTTCTGTTTCTGAAGAAGATGATAATTCAACTTTTGCTTTTTCAGAAGCTTCCTTCAAACGCTGCCATGCCATTGGGTCTTTACGCAAATCGATGGCTTCATCTTTCTTAAATTCTTCTGATAACCAATCCATAATAATTGTATCAAAATCATCACCACCCAGGTGAGTATCACCATTAGTACTTTTTACTTCGAAAACACCATCACCCAATTCAAGAATAGATATATCGAAAGTACCACCACCAAGGTCAAATACAGCGATCTTTTGATCCTGATTTTTCTTATCCAGACCATAAGCCAATGCAGCTGCAGTTGGCTCGTTAATTATACGACGAACATTTAATCCTGCAATTTCACCGGCCTCTTTCGTTGCCTGGCGTTGTGCATCGTTAAAATATGCAGGCACAGTAATAACAGCTTCTGTTACCTCCTGTCCAAGATAATCTTCTGCAGTTTTCTTCATTTTCTGAAGTACCATTGCGCTGATTTCCTGGGGAGTGTACATTCTGCCATCTATGTCAATACGTACTGTATCATTGTCACCTTTTACTACTTTATAGCTGCTGTGGCTTATCTCACCTGTAACTTCATTCCACTTATGACCCATAAAACGCTTAACACTCATAATTGTGTTTTGCGGATTGGTGATCGCCTGGCGCTTTGCCGGGTCACCAACTTTGCGTTCACCATTTTTAAGAAAAGCAACTATGGAAGGCGTGGTACGACGTCCTTCATCATTAGCAATAACGACAGGCTCGTTACCTTCCATTACTGCCACACAGCTGTTGGTTGTTCCCAAGTCTATGCCTATAATTTTTCCCATGTTTAAATATTTTTATTGTTACAGACTGTTATTCAATGATTGTGCCATGGGAAAATTTGTGCAAAATTGTCAGACTTGTGTGAATCAACAGGTCAAAATTGTAGCAGATGATATATTTATAAAACAAAAGCAGTACCCACCGAAGGAATACTGCTTATATATTTTGCTATGTAAATGAAGGTGAGAAACTCAGGTCATAAAAACTCTTTCCACCACCCAGTAACCGGCAACTATTGCAATTATCGTTGATGCTCCGTAAACCACCCGTTTTCTATACCAGGGCTTATCTTTAAATGGTATAATCAACAATGAAAACGTTGCAAGTATTACAGCCATCTGCCCCAGCTCAACTCCGAGATTGAACGACAGAATGGAGGTGAAAAATTTACCATTGGGTAATCCAATTTCGTTGAGGGCGCTGGCAAAACCCATCCCGTGTATCAATCCAAAAAGAAAAACCAATAAAATGCGCCAGGGTTTTAGTTGTGAGATCAAAATATTCTCAACAGCCACAAACATTATAGACAAAGCTATAATTGGTTCCACAACCGGGCTTGGCACAACAAATATGTTCTTCATGCTTAGTGCCAGCGTGATAGAATGAGCCACAGTAAAAGCAGTTGCCTGCCATAATATAGTTTTTACTTTAGTGCTTAATAAGCACAAGCCAACCACAAAAAGAATATGATCTGCACCAGACGGAATGATGTGAGTAAAGCCCAATTTTGTATAATACCAAACAACATCTTTTGTTGGAGCATTCTCCAGTACATAATTAATGCTGTGTGCAAAAAGGGCCGGAGAAATAATTATGGCTGGCAACAGCAGCCAAAATTCTTTCGACCTTAACTTATAATACATCTTTCTTTATTTTAACTGAAAAGATGCTTTAAATTTTGATTGTCTTTAAAGCTGTTGCTGCATCAGCTTTAAGCTGGCCGTCAATATTTGGATTATTTTTCAATCCTTCCTCCAAGTATTTTTTTCCTTTTAGAGCATCACCATTTTTTAAATTAATGAGACCAGCCCTGCATAAAAGCGTTGGGTTTTTACTATTGGTTTTAAAGGCCACATCAAGATAAGGCAGCGCTTTTGCGAAGTCACCTTTTTTATAATAAACCCATGCAAGTGTTTCGTTTACTTCTATGTTTTTGGGGCGCCTGTTATATTCTATCAGGGCGTGTTCCACTGCTTTGTCGTACTGATCATTTTGCAGGTAAGCATAAGCCAGTTCCTTATCAGAATAGTGACCAATGCTTTCGTCGCTGTTGGCTGCTACTGCATTCTTATTTAAATCTTCAATTACTTTATTGGTTATTGCAATCGCCTTCTCTTTATCTCCTGTCAACAGGTAAACTGTTCCCATCTCCTCCTGGAAAGCCCCCTCATTCGCATCTTTCGCTGCTTGCTGATAGTATTCTATTGCTTTGTTGTAATCTTTTGTTGCAAGTGCAAGCCTGGCCATTCCGGCAACTGCATGCATATAGCCCGGCCTTTCTTCAAGCGCAATTTTGTATTGCATTTCGGCATTTTTAAGATCTCCTGTATTTTCATACAAATGGCCCAATTGAATTCTTGACCATTCAGTGGCTTCATCGCCTGGTGCCCCTGCATCAATAGCCAGTTTCATAGCCTCAATTGCCCCGGGATAATCGCCATATATTTCTCTTAAATAAGAAGCCCTGGCGTAAGAACGCAGGTCAGGCCTTATTTCCATCATTTTTTGCGCTGCCACAACCGCAGAATCGTAATTGCCCATCTCAACATTTCCATCAACCAAAATTCCATAAACGAAAGCGTTGTATGGAATAATATCTTTTGCTTTTTCTGCGGAAGAAAGTCCGTCTGCAAAATGGTGCTGGCTTAAAAATATTAGTGATTGTAAAGTAAGCGCCTCAAAATTATTAGCATCTGCTTTTAAAATTTCATGAACAGTTTTCATTGCTGCAGCATCATAATAAGCGTAATTTCCAGTGGCTCTTCCTTCTAAAATAAAGTTATTGGCAAGTGCAATCTTAGATTTAAGGTCAGAAGGATTCGCTTTTATTTTTTGCTGAAGTGATTTTACATTTCTTTGAGTATTGATCCATTCATCTGTTTGGGCCAGTAATCCTTTGCGTGGAAGCAAAGAATATTCCATGGCTTCTTTTTGCTGTTCAGTATTTTTTTGCTTTAAAACAATAAAGCCAACTGAACCAATAAAGAAAACGATGAGCAGGATGTATAGTAATTTATTTTTCATTTTTGGTTGATTGAAGGTGGAGTTGTTATTGCGGCCTTAGCTTGTGAGCACCGGTTCCGCATTTTTTTGTTTATACAGGGTGATTAAAAAAGGCTGTTTTAAATACTTTGATTGTTGTAATGCAGGCTCAACAAAAAGCATCTTTATAATCAAAAGCAACGTCATTTTTTAAAAATCTGACAATTGTATTTAAAACAGCCTTTTAGCTAAATTATTATCCTTTTACTACTTTCATGGTTTGTTTAACAACACCATCTTTTGAAATTTTGATATAATAAACTCCTTTCAAAAGATTTCCCCCATTCCAGTTCTCAGTATAAGTGCCAGCTTTTAATGATTTGTTAGCAATCATTTTAACCTGGTTGCCGTTTGCGTCATAAAGAGCTATACCAACCTGGGCCGGTGCTTCTAAATGGAATTTTACTGTACTTGTTCCAACAAAAGGATTTGGTGAATTTGTCGCTATCACTTCCGGAGCTGCAATAGAAAGACCCTGGTAGATCATCCTGTTTTCACCCATAGTAACACTTGAAGTTTTTGCTGATGTACCGCAATCACAGATATGTGTACCTGCCCATGGTGTTGCCACGTAAGGGAATGATTTCTTTAGTGGCGCATCATTTGCTTCAATACCAGTTGTATAAGTAAGCACATTAACCAGTTTAGGTGTTACAGGGCTGTTACCCTGACCAGGTACATAATCATCATACCATAAGCCAATAGCTGCTAGTACAACACCACCCACAGCCTGCAATTCAATTCTTGTTACATCATCTTCAAGCCTTCTTCCGTTAGGAAAACCATCCATGTTTGGAATGTTCTGAATAGTTGTGTTAGCATAAGTTGGATCTGTTAAACCAACAACAGCTGCCTGTACAAGCCCAAGAGAACTAAAATCTTTGCTGTCTCTCGGAGTTGGTGGAACTGCCATGTTTAAACGAAGCATATCACCACCATTTGGTAAAAAGTTGCTTATGAATGGTTTGCCTTTTGCAAGCGGATTTCCGTCTGGTTTGCCTGTAGCCAATTGATAAGGAGCTAAATTAGGAACACCAGTATGGAAAATAGGCCAAAGATCTACTGAACGTGGAGAAGCTTTAGCTGGTAATAAAAGACCGCCAAAAGCATTTTCTGCAAGAGCAGTACCATCCAGTGCAGGATTACCTTTCAAACCGTAAAGACCATCCTGACCGTTACCAAAATCAAATGCGCCTAAAGATTTCCTTTGAATACGCAATGGTTTAAAGGAAGGAACAGCGCCGCCAAATTGATCATCGTTCATATACAATGACAATTCTGGATTGTAGAAATAATTTGAGAAATACTTTAATGTAGTTAAATCATCGTATGGTGTTAATGCATTCCACAAATCTTTTGAACCAACAGCAATAACTGCTTCATTTGTCAAAGGCATACCAAGTCTTGATACCTGAACCCATTTGCCGGCCTGGTGAGAAATCTGGTAATTTCTGATATCGTTAGGAGTTGACTTGGCCACGTTAGCAATATCAATATCATTTAAGATATTTATTTGCTGCCTGCTGGCACTTGCCCAAACACCGATAACATAATTAGGATCTAAAATGTTAGCTGCCTCGCTTACTGCTTTGTGATCTTTTTGCAGTGTAGATATATCTATCTGCAAAGCAATGGTAGATACGTTAAGGCATTTAAGACCGTCAACAGATTTGCCTGACTGGCGGGGAGCATCACCCAAATCGAATATACCTCCAAGATCTACAAAGAATGGATCATCTGCAGGACCGCAAAATGCCTTTTCGCCTGTAGAAGCAGTTGTAACTGCATTGGTCATAAGCGTATTGTAATCCGGGGTATTTAAACCAACAGGTGAGCTGATAGAACGTGGGCCAATATTGTTTGGCGGTACAACACCATTAATAATTACACCCTGAAAAGTTTTACCACCGTCCATGCTTCTTTCCATTTTGTAAGTAGTTTTTAAATTTTGCTTACCTAAACGGATGTTGAAAAATGTAGAAGGATCTTCATTTTTCTTTGAAAAAGTAAAACGATAAACGATATCATCACCTTTAGTACCAACGTTATTGTCAATATGAATTTCGTACCGGATGTTTTCGCCAAAAGAATAATAGTTAGGACCGCCCTGTGGAAGCTGGCCTGGAACGTAGTTGGCAATAATTGTTACTTTGTTGGGGTCGTCAGGACTGCGGAAGGCATACACGTCGGTGTTGTCTGCCAGCGGATCATTGGCAATCAATGGTGCTTCTCTGTGAGATGATGCAAATACCGGGGCAGTGGTATTTACAAGCATCACCATTAACAGAAATGCTGCTGTAATTTTTCTTTTCATAATTAATTTTTTAAGTTGAATTGTTTACACATTTTGAACAATTGGTTAAGCACAGGCACAGGATTAAAGCAGGGCTAATAAAGCGCCATTGCTTTTGCAGGCAGCATTCAGGATTAGAGGATGATGACACAAAGGCAAATAAAATGTCTTCAGTAAGGGTGGGAAACTTGTTGAGCTCAGTGCATTTACGCAGGTAAAAGAAGTTTGGTTTTAACATTTTCTTTATTTCTTAAAAAAAATTTATTCAAATTGTCAAAATTATCTGTATCTCAATCCCAGCCAATGTTTCATAGTTTATGAATTCTTTTCTGATAAATAAATCCGTAAGTGAGGCATAGCCGTAGATTAAAAAATTCTGTTAAGATTTTTACGATTAAAGCCTTTGCCGCAATTAATGAAGAAAGCTTTATTATATTTTTTACTGTTTGCTTATAGTGTAAGCATTATAAAACCAATGCTGCCCTTTGTTGAGGATGCGGTAGCCCATGCCTTTTTCTACCAGAAGCATATAACTAATTTGCATTGGAAAAATGGCAAGAGCCATGTACACCACGAGTTTGTTAATGAAGCTAAAAAGCAAAATTATCCGGGCCCGAAAAAATTGGTATCTGCAGAGGAGCACATTTTTTCGGTAATCATTTATAAAGCGCTCCTGCTGGAACTAATTTCTAACCCGTCTCCCCTTAACTGTCCCTGCCCCGCTACCGGTTTCAGTGGCTGTAATTTTCCGCCTCCCAAACTAAGTGTTGCATAATTTAACCTTCTGCAAATGCTTTGCTGAAGAATTTGCACGGTAACCTTTGCACTGTATTGGTATTCAACTGGTACAGGATGGTGCCGTTGTATTTATTAATTTTCAACACTTACCACGAATGAAAAAATCTATACAGTTTTTTTGGGTCTTTCTGATTTTTATTAAAAGCGCCAGTGCACAGGAGAAGATTACCGGCAAAGTAGTAGATGCCGCCAGCAGACAGCCCCTGGAATATGTTTTGCTAAGTGATGGTAAAAAGTTCGGTAAAAGAATTACTACGGATGCTTACGGCAGGTTCAGTTTTGTCAACAATAAAAATACCGACAGTATGCTGATATCCTTTGCAGGCTACAGCACAGTTATAATACCTGTTAATACTTTAAAAAACATCACCGTTGAGTTAAGGGCAGATGTACTAAACCTTAAAGATGTGGTGGTGCTGCAAAAAAGCAGTTTTACAAAGTTTAGCACACTTGCTAAAATTGACCTTGATCTTAAGCCGGTTCGTAATACACAGGAATTATTGAGACTGGTTCCGGGACTTTTTATAGCCCAGCACGCCGGAGGTGGTAAAGCAGAGCAGATTTTTTTACGGGGCTTTGATTGTGACCACGGCACTGATGTTCAGGTAAGCCTGGATGGCATGCCGGTTAATATGGTGAGCCACGCCCATGGGCAAGGGTATGCAGATTCACATTTTATTATCCCGGAAACGGTTAACAATATTGATTTTGGGGCTGGTCCATATTATACCCAGCATGGCAATCTTAACACGGCTGGTTATGTTTCATTTGGCACTTTTACCAATATTCCATCAAGCAGGGTGCAGTTGGAGGCTGGCAGGTTTGATACTTACAGGGTCCTTGCAATGGTTGACCTCATTAAAAAAAACAAGGATAAACAAAGCGCCTGGATTGCAGGCGAATACAATTTTACCAATGGCCCGACAATCCATCAACAACATTTTAAGCGGTTCAATATTTTTGGTAAATACAATCTGGCAATCAGTAAAAACACCCAGCTAACTGTAAGCGGCTCAGCTTTTTCCAGTAGTTGGGATGCATCTGGCCAGGTGCCTGAAAGAGCCGTAAGCAGCGGATTGATAGACCGCTTTGGCAGCCTAGATCCAACAGAAGGCGGAGAAACAGAACGACAAAACGCTAATATTCAGCTGGCACACAGTTTTGCCAACGGAACACTTTGGGAAAACCAATTGTATTTCAGCCGTTACAAATTTAACCTGTTTTCAAACTTTACTTTTTACCTGAATGATTCAGTAAACGGAGATGAAATTAACCAGGCCGAAAAAAGAAATATTGCTGGTTATCTTTCAAGGATCAACCAGCAATATAATCTGGGCAACTTTACACTTAACAGTACCTACGGCGCTGGCTTACGGCACGATGCTACGGAAGACAGCAGGCTGGCAAATGTTGTAAAACGCCAATTTATACGCAACATACGGCTGGGAAATATTGATGAAACCAATGCATTTGCTTTTGCACAGCAGCAACTAAGCCGTGGTAAATGGTTATTCGACGGTGGCTTAAGATTTGATTATTTTCATTTTGATTACCTGGATAAACTTACCAATACACAGATGCCGGCCCAATCCAAATCCATCACCAGCCCAAAACTAAATATACAATACACATTAAACCCGGCTGTACAGTTCTATATAAAAACTGGTAAAGGATTTCACAGCAACGATACAAGAGTGGTTGTAGCCAATAATGGTCGTGAAATTTTACCTGCAGCTTATGGCAGCGATCTTGGGATAATTTTAAAACCCACGAAAAAACTCTTGCTGAACGTTGCTGCCTGGTATCTTCATTTAAACCAGGAGTTTGTGTATGTTGGCGATGATGGCAATGTAGAGCCCAGCGGTAAAACAAGGCGGGAAGGTATAGATGTGATTGCACGCTACCAGTTTAGCCAAAAGATCTTTGCAAATGTGAATGTGAATTTTACCAAACCAAGGGCAACCGGCGAACAAAAGGGCCAGGATTATATTCCGCTTGCACCTACGGCCACAAGTACGGGAGGGCTATTTTATAAAGCCATCCGGGGGTTTAACGGAAGCCTTACTTACCGTTACATAAAGAACAGGCCTGCCAATGAAGACAACAGTATTGTAGCTAAAGGCTATACTTTAATTGATGCCTCAATTAATTATACTAAGTCTAAATATGAAATTGGCTTTGCCCTGGAAAACCTGCTGAATGTAAAATGGAATGAGGCCCAGTTTGCTACCACATCAAAACTTAAAAGCGAGGCTGCTGAAGTGACTGAATTAAATTTTACACCGGGTACACCATTTTTTGCAAGAGTAAAATTTGCTATATTTTTTTAAGTTGAAATTAGCCTTTTCAAACTTCTCATTAGTTTCATAATTTCAGTTAACACTAATTTCATAGCACTTCATAAAAAATTAAGAGGCCGCCAAAATTGGCAGCCTCTTGTTTTAAACCCACTCCTGACCTTAATGACAATATATTGCTGGTTATTTTTGTTCTGATTTTGGCGCAGCAGAAGTAATGCTTTTGCCATTTGCTTTTTTGGCGTTTTTACGCTGCTCTTTTAATTCTTTCATCTTCGTTTTTTGTTCATCAGTCAGCAAATTTTTCATTTGATCTTTCTGACCCTTGTGCATTTCTTTTAACTGCTCCTTTTTTTGATCTTCAGATAATTTGCTGTCACTTAAAATGGCATCTTTTTTTTCTTTGTTAGCAGCTCTCATTTCTTTCATCTTTGCTTTTTGATCTTCGGAAAGATTTAAGTCCTTCATAGCTTTCATGCCGTCATGATGCATTTTCCGATGCTGTTTTCTTTCCATTGACTGTGCAGAAACGCTTTTATCTGCTGCTGCAGGTTGTGTTTTTTCTTGTGCAATTGCGGCCTGGCTCATTGCTATAACTGCCAGTGCAAAAAAGATTTTTTTCATATTTTATTGTTTTTGTTTTTTGAGGAATCAGCTTTGTTTGCTGTTTGCTTGTTACGGGAGGATAGATAAAATGAAACGGCGAAGGTTTAATGTATATCTAATAAAAGTTTTGCTTTTAAGATTTCTTTACCATTTGCCTCATTGCCTTTCTGTTACAAAAATGCCACCTTAAATAAAGTGGCATTATAAAATATATTTCGCAAAAGCTATATTACCTGGTTCTTCAACAAATCCTCAAACACATCCCTTTTGCGGATGAGTTTTGCTTTGCCATCAATCAGCATTACTTCAGCTGGTTTAAGGCGGCTGTTAAAATTGGATGACATTTCAAAACCATAAGCACCAGCATTGTAAAAAACAAGATAGTCGCCTTCTCTTACATCATGCAATTTACGGTCCCAGGCAAATGTATCTGTCTCACAAATATTACCGACTACATTATAAATACGTTCTGCACCTTTAGGGTTGCTGATGTTTTCAATGTGATGGTAGGAGTCATACATCATCGGGCGGATGAGATGATTGAACCCGCTGTTAACACCCACAAAAACGGCTGCAGGTGTTTGCTTAATTACGTTGGCTTTTACAACAAAATAACCAGCCTGGCTTACCAGGAATTTTCCAGGCTCAAACCAAACCTGTAATTTTTTTCCCGTTTCTTTTTCAAACTCATCAAATGCAAGGGCAACTTTTTCGCCCAGCGTGGTAATGTCAGTTTCTGCATCGCCGGCCTGGTAGGGAACTTTAAAGCCGCTTCCTAAATCTATAAACTCCAGGTTTGGAAAATGAGTGGCAGTGTTGAACATCACATCAAGCCCTTCCAGAAAAACACGGATGTCTTTTATCTCACTTCCTGTATGCATGTGAATGCCGGTAACATTCAGGCTGGTACTTTTTACGATACGCTCAATGTGCCGCAGCTGGTGAATAGAAATACCAAACTTGCTGTCAATGTGCCCGGTCGAAATTTTATAGTTTCCACCCGCCATAATATGCGGATTCAGCCGGATACAAACTGGATAGCTGTTGCCAAACTTATTGCCAAACTGTTCAAGAATACTGATGTTATCAATGTTAATATTTACGCCCAGTTCCTTCACTTCAACTATCTCACTAAAGTCTACACAATTGGGGGTATACAAAATGTTCTGTTTCTCAAAACCGGCCATCAGCCCAAGCTTCACTTCATTTACACTAACACAATCAAGCGAAGCACCAATTGACTGCACATACTTCAACACATTTACATTGGTGAGTGATTTACAGGCATAAAAAAAACGGGCATTGCAATTCTTAAAAGCTTTCTGTAATTTTTTGTACTGATCTGCTATACGTTCTGCATGATACACATACACCGGTGAACCAAACTCATTGGCAATTTCTATTAATTGCTGGTGGGATAAATTTTTAACCATGCTGCGAAAATAATCATTAGAAAATCATTAAAAAAATTCGTGGACGATGCATTAACCGGAATCGACTACCAGGCAATCTCTTTTTCCAACACCATAAAAAAAAGTGGCTCTTCAATGAGCACTTCGTTGCCGGGAATATTAAATGGAATCAGCTCTCCCGTTTGCAGGTAACCGTTTCGTTTATACCACGCAATCAATTCTGTACGGAGTGTTATTACGGTCATGGTGAGTACTAAACAGTTTTTTTGTTTTGCAACCTCTTCTGCGTACCGCAGCAATATTTTTCCAATGCCTTTATTTTGCAAGCCCGGCGAAACCGTCAGCATGCCTACATATAATTTGTTTTCTTTTTTTTGCAGCAGCACACAGCCTTCCAAAACACCGTCAGTATTTCTGTACAAATAAATATTCAGGCCGGGCTCAGCAATATCGTTTAACAGCGATGCTTCCGTAACTCTTACACCGCCTAAAAGATCGGCTTCTGTTGTCCAGCCTTTTTTGGAACCCTCTCCCCTGTAGCCGCTGTTTACAAGCTGTGCCAGCACTGCAATATCAGTTGCTGTTGCAAGGGTGATGGTATGCGGCTTATTTTCATTAACTGTTACACTCATAAAAATACTTATTGCTTTTAATTATTCAAAGGTCAAAAACAACCGGCTTGTTTACCAGCTTGTATCGCTCATTCAGTATGCTTGCGTTGATGAATTTAGTGTTGCCCAAACTTGTTTCACCATAGGCTTCGTGTATATGACCGCTTATGTGAACCGCAGGTTGCAATTCAATAATCCTGGCGAGCAAGTCTTCACAACCAACATGATTTCCAGAGGTGGTTTTATCAAGTATTTTAAACACTGGTCCATGAGTAATAACAATATCAGTATCAACGGGAATCAGATCCCAGTGCTTTTTTATGGCTTCGCCACGATGCCGGTTAAAAGCCCAGTTGAAGAACCATGGCGATACCGGCGAACCCCAAAGCTTCAGACCATTTATTTCCACCCCGCTGTCATTCAGGTAAATAATATTTGGCGGGATAATATTGCGTACCGTTTCTGCAGGCATTCTTTCAAAATAAAAATCATGATTGCCTGCAATCAAAATTTTATACTTAAAATCCTGTTGAGAAAACCAGTTAAGAAAACTAATAACTTCTGCTTCAGTGCCTTTCATTGAAATATCACCTGCATGTATTAAAACATCAGCCGGAGGCAGCGCAAGATTATTGTGCTGCCCATGCGTATCTGCAATAGCAACAAATTTCATTGTGTAAAAATTATGAAATAACTATCAGGATTTTACAGGAGTGGTGGACGGAACTTCTTCGCTGTTCTCAGGTGCTTCTTCATCGGGCTTTGGTTCGGCTGCTGCAATCTGTTTTTCTTCAACAACCATCAGCGGTGCATCTTCAGTATCAACTTCTGCAACAATTTCCACGGCTGATTCAATCTCCAAAACTGGTTCTGCCTTATTTTCTTTAACTGAGCTTTCATGAAATTTCAGTTCCGGAACTGCTGCAGCTTCCGGCCTTTCTTCCAGTTCCGGTTGTGCAACCGCCTGTTGCACCATTGTTGCCTGCACAAGCTCTTCCATCAGCACTTCATTTATTTTGGGAAGATCATCGGTTGTGTTGATGCCAAAATAATCCATGAAGGACTTGGAAGTATTGTAGATCAAAGGCTTTCCTACAGCATCTTCGTTTCGTCCGGCAATAACTACCAGGTCTTTCTCAAGCAATTTCTGAACAGCATAATCGCAGTTTACACCACGTATTGATTCGATTTCACTTTTTGTAATAGGCTGCTTATAAGCAATGATAGCAAGTGTTTCCAAGGCTGCAACTGACAACCGTTTTAAAAATTTATCGCCGTTAAGCTGGGCAACAGTTTTATGATATTCCTTTTTGGTAAGAAACTGCCAACCGCCGCCACTTTGCTTCAATTCAAAAGCATAAAATTCAGCATTGTATTTCTCCCTGGTACCTTCCACCGCAGCCTCAATCTGATCCTGGCTGGCTCTGTCATCAATAAACCCCAATGCATTGTTCAGCAGTTCAGTCAACTCAATATTTGTAAGCGGTTTATCACTTGCAAATATCAGCGCTTCAATATGTGGTATTATTTGAGAGAGTTCCATGTGTTGTTAATGAGCAAATATGCAAATCGGCAAATGTGCATAATCAGGTAGCAATCTAACCTGTAGCGAATGGTTGACTTAGGAAATTTGCATATCTGCATATTTGCAAGTTTGCATATTTTCTACCCGTTCAATGCTGCAGCACCACTTACAATTTCTGTAAGCTCTGTGGTAATGGCAGCCTGCCTTGCCCGGTTGTAACTTATTTTGAGAGATTTGAGTAATTCATTTGCATTGTCACTGGCCTTATCCATAGCCGTCATACGGGCACCATGCTCGCTGGCGTTACCATCCAGCACAGCTTTAAACAACTGGGTGTTTAAAATCTTTGGCATCAGTTCACTTATAAGCACTTCTTTATTTGGCTCAAATATAAAATCAGCTTTTTTGCTGCTGCCTGCCGCACTTACCACTTTTTTTACCGGTAAAAATGGCTCGGCAATGAACATTTGGGTAGCTGCATTTTTAAACTCACTGTACACCAACTCCACAGCATCAACTTCTTTATTTGCAAAAGCATCCATTGCATATTTGGCGGCAGTTTGTACTTTGTCAAAACTCAAACCGGTAAAAATATCCCAGTATTTATCCACCACTTTAAATCCGTTTTTAAAGAAATGCTCATAACCTTTTTTACCTATTGGTAAAATTTGCACATCACCTTTAGTATTTTGAGCAGGATACTTTGTAAGGATAGTTTGCTTTGTTAATTTGATCAGGTTACTGTTATAACCACCGCAAAGCCCCCTGTCACTGGTTACTATTATCACCAGAACTTTGTTTACCGGGCGGTCAGCAGCCAGTGCCATATTTATTTCACCGTCGCTGTTGCTTACAATGTTGCTCAGCATTTCCTGCAGTTTTTGGGCATAAGGCCTCATTTGCGTAATAGCATCCTGTGCCCTTCTCAACTTGGCTGCACTAACCATTTTCATGGCTTTGGTTATTTGCTGGGTACTCTGTACACTTTTGATCCGGTTACGTACTTCCTTTAAAGCTCCTGACATGTCAATATAGATTAGAATTTAAACGCATTGGTTTTCGGTGTGCAAATGTAGGGCAAAACAGCTAAAAATAAGGAGTGATTTTCCACACAACTTGAGATAGTTCGTTACCTGATAAAGTATCTAAATTCGAAATTAAAGGCCAGGTATCAGTTGCATACGAGCCGTTAAATATGAAATTACTGCCAAAAAGGCTTTACTTATAACCTTGCAATTATTAGGGAAGTGACGGTCAAAGACTATCAGATTTTGTTACTGAATATTCCAGAACAGGTAAAAAAATAACTCTGAATCAGTATTAATCGATTTTTTATACAATATTTGACAGAATATTTTAACCGCTTACAACCACTTATTTTAAGAATATGGAATTGGCTTTTAATTTCCTGCTTACAATTCTGCTTGAACTTCCTGTTGTAAGCTTTTTTTTCTCCCGGCGAAAAAGAAAAAGTGCGCTGATGGTATGCTTGTTCTTAAATGCAGTTACCTGGCCCATGGTAAACATTATCCGGCTTAACACAAGCTGGAACTTAAATATGGTCGAAATTCTTGTTGTAGTTGTTGAAGGCCTTGGTTATTGGCTCATCTTAAATATTGGTCCTAAAAAAGGCTTTTTAATATCTATAATCGCTAATTTACTAAGTTTTATCGTAACCAAGTTTGTCTTCATAACGCCTGAACTTTTTCAAAAGAATATCAATATCATCAGGTAATTTCAAAACCTAAATATCCCTGGCTTTTCCATTCCTGCATTAACAATCATTGAAACCGGCGGGGTTTCTTCCAGCTTTATAGTTACAGGTACCATATTGTAAGAGAGCAGTATCATTCCTCCTTCCCGGGTAGAATTTTGGAGCGGTACTTTACGGGTCACAGCAATGTTAAGCGTTAGTTCTTTACCCTTTTGGCGCATTAACTGGCTGGCTGGTATTTCCAGCAATGTTTTTTTCCCAGGTGATGAAAATGTAACTGTAAAAGTTGAGTCTGTATTTGATGAGTTGGCTTCTATAAAATAGTCAGCTTCTGCTGCCAGCCCATTAAAAGTTAGCTGCAACGGAGCTGATTTATAAGCAACTAACGGAAGGCTATTGACCGTTATTGAATCTACTGTAAATTCATTTGTATAAATTTTATGATTGATGCCAGTAAAAGTAAATTGATGTCTGCCATAGAAATTTGCAGCAGGCTGCTTTATCGGATAATAGGCTCCGGCAATGTCATTGTTGTCAACTTTTATAACACTATTGTCAAAACTAATATTGCTCGGTTCTGATAGAACTAGCGTTGTTCCGTCTTCCCCGGCAAACCTGAACTGTGCCGAGCCTTCAAAAATTGGCTCGCCGGCAGTGTAAGACAATGTGTATTGCTGGTAAACAGTTTCAGGATCTGCATCTTTGCTATTACCGATCTCGTTGCTGGAGCAGCCTGAAAACAAAACAGCAATACTAAAAATTGCCGGGGTAAAAATGATAGCTGATTTCATGATGCAGGTTTTATTTTCTTAATACTGCAATTCATAAAAAGTAAGTTAATAAAAAGTTAGGATTAAAATCTTTGCCTTGTATTTGATAAGTGCCTCTGCAAGTAACGGCCAACCGGAAACTGTAAACAGTTCAAGTTATAATCAATTATCTTTGCCGCCCTGTCAATATGACTTCAAAATTTTTCAAGCACCATATTTGACTAACAAAAACAATCGTAAAATTTAATTCTTAATAAATAGTAGTATGGCCGGCTTTTTATCTAAAATATTTGGAGGCAATAAGAGTGAAAAAGATGTAAAAAAAATCACTCCGCAGGTAGGAAAAATCAACCAGTTTTTTTCTCAGTACCAGTCATTGAGCAATGATGATCTCCGTAATAAAACCCAGGAGTTTCGCCTGCGTATCAAGCAACACCTTGCTACCATTGATGAGCAAATCATTGCTAAGAAAAATGCAGCAGAAGAGCTTTCTGTTGAAGCCATCAATGAAAAAGATGTGATTTACCAGGAAGTGGATGCAATGAAGAAGGATCGGGATAAGCAAATAGAACAGGTTTTACAGGAGTTGTTGCCGGAAGCATTTGCTGTGGTAAAAGAAACTGCACGGAGATTTAAAGAAAATGAAACACTTGAAAGTACGGCCACAGAACTTGACAGAACGCTGGCCGTAACAAAAGATCATATAACCATACAGGGCGATAAATCAATTTTTAAAAATACCTGGAAGGCAGCTGGCGGCGAAGTAACCTGGAATATGTTGCACTACGATGTTCAGCTGATTGGTGGAGCAGTTTTACATAGCGGTAAGATTGCGGAAATGGCAACAGGTGAAGGTAAAACGCTGGTGAGTACATTGCCGGCATATTTAAATGCTTTAGCAGGTGAAGGTGTGCACATCGTTACAGTGAACGATTACCTGGCACGAAGAGATAGTGAATGGAACGGCCCCATCTTTGAATGGCTGGGAATTACAGTTGATTGCATTGACAAGCATGAACCCAACGGAGACGCCAGGAGAGCTGCATACAATGCTGATATCACTTACGGCACCAACAATGAATT
This sequence comes from Ferruginibacter sp., assembly GCA_965247025.1. Lineage (GTDB taxonomy): Bacteria > Bacteroidota > Bacteroidia > Chitinophagales > Chitinophagaceae > Ferruginibacter. The sequence continues at coordinate 2,284,928 of OZ252000.1, forward strand.
TGGCTTTGATTACCTGCGTGATAACATGGTGCACAATCCCGATGAAATGGTGCAGCGCAAACACCATTTTGCCATGGTGGATGAGGTGGATAGCGTATTGATTGATGATGCCCGTACGCCTTTAATCATCAGCGGACCAGTTGGCCACAGCGATAATACACAGCAATTTTTCGACCTGAAACCCAGGATTGAAAAACTGGTGGATGCCCAACGCCGGGCTGTCAACCAATACCTGATTGATGCCAAGAAAAAAATCGCCGAAGGCAATGATGACCCTAAAGATGGTGGCCTTTCGTTGATGAGAGCACACCGTGGTTTACCAAAGAACAGTGCTTTAATTAAATTTTTAAGTGAGCCGGGCATCAGGGTAAAATTGCAAAAAAGTGAAAATTATTACCTGGCGGATCAGCAAAAGGAAATGCCCAAGGTTGATGAAGAACTATACTTTCACATCGACGAAAAAAACAACCAGGTTGATCTTACAGACCGGGGTATTAACCTGATTACTGGTTCAGGTGAAGATCCTGAATTTTTTATTTTGCCGGATATTGCTGTGAAGCTTTCTGAAATTGAAAAGAGTGGGGCCACAGCAGAAGAAAAATTGCATGGAAAAGAAGTGTTACTGAGCGATTACTCCTTAAAAGCCGACAGAATTCACACGGTTCAACAATTATTAAAAGCCTACACATTATTTGAGAAAGATGTGGAGTATGTAGTAATGGATGGTGGTGTAAAAATAGTGGATGAGCAAACCGGACGTATATTAGATGGACGCCGGTACAGCGATGGTTTGCACCAGTCTATTGAAGCAAAAGAAAATGTAAAAATTGAGGCTAGCACTCAAACATACGCCACTGTAACCCTGCAAAATTATTTCCGTATGTACCACAAGTTATGCGGTATGACGGGAACTGCAGAAACAGAAGCTGCTGAACTTTGGGACATTTACAAACTTGATGTGGTAACTATCCCAACCAATGTAACCGCCATTAGAAAGGATGAGCAGGATTTGGTATATAAAACCGCCAGGGAAAAATATTCAGCCGTAATTGACGAGATAGAAAAATTAAGGAATGCAGGCCGCCCGGTACTGGTTGGTACTACTGATGTTAAGATTAGTGAACTACTGGGAAGAATGCTCCAAACAAGAAAAATCCCACACAATGTATTGAACGCAAAACAGCATGCCAGGGAAGCACAGGTAGTTGCCGAAGCTGGTTTAGCTGGTGCTATAACTATTGCAACTAACATGGCTGGCCGTGGTACGGATATTAAGCTTGGGCCTGGTGTAAAAGAAGCTGGCGGTTTAGCCATTGTTGGTACAGAAAGACATGAAAGCCGTCGTGTGGACAGGCAGCTGAGGGGACGTGCAGGAAGGCAGGGAGATCCGGGAAGTACCCAGTTTTTTGTTAGTCTTGAAGATGACCTGATGCGTATGTTTGGCAGCGAACGTATCGCTTCGCTGATGGACAGGATGGGATATAAAGAAGGTGAGGTTATTCAGCACAGCATGATCTCTAAATCAATTGAAAGAGCGCAGAAAAAAGTGGAGGAAAATAACTTCGGTATTCGTAAACGACTGCTGGAGTATGATGATGTAATGAACAAGCAACGCAATGTGGTTTATGGCAAACGTAACCATGCTTTGTTTGGTGAAAGGTTGGCGCTTGATTTAGACAATGCTTTCTATTCCGTTGCGGATGGTTTGGTGAATTCTTTTAAGGAATCCAACGATCATGAAGGATTTAAACTGGCAGCCATTGTAAACTTTGGTATTGATACAGAGGTAGCACCAGAAGAACTGGATAAAGGTGCAGTTAATGTTGTTGCCGAAAAGTTATACGATGAAGCAAAATCGAATTATAACCGTAAGGTGTTGGAAGTTGCCACAACTACCCTGCCTGTAATCAAAAATATCCGCAAAGAGCAAAGCGGCCATATTGAAAACGTGGCGGTGCCGTTTACCGATGGCCGCAAAGCGATCCAGGCTTTGGCAAATCTTGATAAAACTTTATCAAGCGATGGCGTCGAAATAATGAATGCCCTTGAACGAAGCATTACCCTTGCTTTAATTGATGATGCCTGGAAAGAGCATTTGAGGGCTATGGATGATTTGCGGCACAGTGTGCAAACAGCTGGCTACGAACAAAAAGATCCGCTGGTGATTTATAAAATTGAAGCCTTTAGCGCCTTTAAGCAAATGGATGATGCGGTAAATAAAGACATTGTTAGTTTCCTTTGCCATTGCAGCATACCGATGGAGCAAAATAATGCGGCTAAAATCAAAGAAGGCCGGGAACAAAAAACCGACCTTAGTAAAATGCGCCAGCGGCATGAACAATTTGCCACCAGCAGTACCGGCGGCCCTGAATACATGAGCCAGGAAACTGACTACATCGAGCCATCAGTGCCTGTTAAGCAAGAACCAATCAGGGTTGAAAAAGCACCGGGACGCAACGATGCATGCCCTTGCGGAAGTGGAAAGAAATATAAGAATTGCCATGGTAAGGATTTGTAAAATTCTTTTGACAGATCTTTTTAAGCCAGTCTTTTAGATTGGCTTTTTTAATGGGCATTTTTTAAATAATAGATTAGTGCTGCTTTTATTTTTATTAATTTTGAGTATGCCAGTAATATCCATGTTTTATGGGTTGATTATTTCGATGTACTATCTTGATACAAAGCAGCACAACCTTCCTCACATACATGTAAAATACGGAGAAATGGAAGGCATCTATAAAATACCTGAAGGCAGTTTAATTGAAGGTTATATGCCAGCAAATAAAGAAAAGTTGGTGCAGGCATGGATAGAAATTCACAAAGAAGATTTGCTGGCAAACTGGCAACTGGCAGTAACGGGCAATAGAATATTTACTATTGACCCTTTAAAATAATGACAATGAACCCAAGAGTAACAGCTGTAAAATACGAAAGCAAGTATAAAGTTGTGCTTACTTTTTCAAACAAAGAAGTAAGGGAGTTTAATTTTTCTTCTTACCTCACCTACCCCATATATTCCGCATTAAAAGATGAAGGCTTTTGCCAAAAAGTACGGGTGTTTAACGGGACTATATCCTGGGATGATACCATAGATTTTGACCCTGATACTCTTTACCTTGAATCGAAGCAGTTGGTTGCTGTTTAGTTTCTGTTACTTTTATTTACAAAGGGAAGCTCTCAAAAACCTATATAGTCTTGCATGGCGGCAGAGCGATACGGCAGATCTTACAGGTTATAAACGTAATTTTCAAGTACTTTAAAATTACATTTATATTCGTTCTGAAATTTTGGAAAATGCTGTTAACCGAAGAACAAATAAGAATAAAGCTTAAGAAGGGAGAAGACAGCTTTACGCAATTCAAGCGGCAGGTTGATAATGCACAGGGTATTGCTGAAGAGATGATTGCTTTTGCCAACAGCAATGGAGGATATATCCTGATTGGTATTGATGAGGATAGCAATGGAAAAGGTGTTGTGACAGGGGTTGAAAATACCAAAGCATTGAACAATCATATTTCCAATGCCTCCACAGAAATATGTGTACCGCCTGTTTACCCTACAATGCAAACGATTTTAGTGGATGAAAAATTGGTGGTGGTTTTATTTATAGAAGAAGGCTTACAGAAGCCATACCGCACCAAAGCTGGTAAATACCTGATGAAAGCTGGTGCAGATAAACGGGCCATCTCACAGGAAGAGTTATCAAGAATGTTGCAGGAGAGCCGTTCCTTTCACACTGAAGAATTGCCCCTGAGAGATGCATTTATCGAAACGGAACTGGATAAAGCAACCTTGTATTTTTTCTTTGAAAAAGAATATAAAGAAGCGTTACTGGATCATTTGGAAAAAGAAAATCAATCACTGGAAAATATTTTATTCAACTTAAATCTTGCCAGTGGCAATGAACTTAATTTGGTTGGGCTGCTGTTCTTCGCTAAAAATCCGCAAAGATTCAGGCCGTCTTTCATCTGCAAGGCTGTAAGTTTTTTTGGAAAGGAAATAGAAGACGTCCGCTATCTATCCAGTGAGGATATTGGAGGTACCCTGGAGGCACAATATAAAAATGGTATCAACTTCCTTAAATCCAATTTGCTCAAAAGCCAGGCTACAGAAAGCTTCAACAGCCTCGGCAAATTAGAAATTTCAGAAATTGCTTTGGAAGAGTTTTTTGTGAATGCACTCATTCACAGAGATTACAGCAATCTTGGTTCAGTAAAGTTGCTTGTTTTTACAGACAGGGTTGAAATTATCAATCCCGGGCATTTGGTAAATCATCTTAGCATTGAGAATATCAAGAGTGGCAATGCTATTCCACGAAACCCCATTCTGCTGAGTTATGCCAGTAAAATTTTACCCTACCGTGGACTTGGCTCCGGCATCCGCAGAGCATTAAAAGCTCACCCCCAATACAGAACTGGTGAATGACAGGGGAAATCAACAATTTAAAGTGATTTTGTGGCGGTAAGAAAGTTCCTGTCAGTGGATGTATCCGATACTTTCTATCTTCCCTTCCTCCCAATCAATTCTAAAAACCCCTTCTTATAAGTTTCTGAAACAGGTATCAATTGCTGCTGAATTTTGATGGTATCTTTTTCGACAGATTCAATTTTATCTACAGCTACCATATAACTTTTATGAACCCTGCAAATAAGATGTGCAGGCATTAGTGTTTCCAGTTCTGTAAAGGTTTGCAGTGTCATGATCGAAGGCTTGTTCAGCATCGTTATTTTTCGGTAATCCCTCATGCCTTCAATGTACAACACATCACTAAGCAATACCTTCTCCAGCTTATAAGCCGTTTTAATAAATACAAATTCTTTATCCGGCAAAGCCGGTTGCTGAAGTAATTTTTGCTGCACCTTTTCCACGGCCTGTATAAAACGCTCAAAACAATAAGGCTTCAGCAGGTAGTCTGTCACATTCAGTTCGTAGCCTTTAAGTGCATACTCATCATAGGCGGTAATAATTATAATTTCGGAGGGAATATTTTTTGTTTCAAGTAATTGGATACCAGAAAATTCTCCCATATTGATGTCAAGAAAAATCAACTGAACGGGATTGCTTTTTACATAAACCATTGCATCTATGGCATTGTCAAAAACTGCCAGCAATTGCAGGTAGGGCAGCTTTTGAACATAACTTTTGTTCCGTTCCATTGCCAGCGGTTCATCTTCTACTATGATGCAACTGATCGTCATACAGTTTGAATGATTAAAGTAACACTGTAATTGCCGGGCTGATGGTCAACCTGTAACTGGTGTTTTGGGCCATACAACAACGTTAGCCGTTTTACAATCAGTTCATTGCCCACTCCGCTGTGTTCCTGTTGATTATTTTGCTCCATGCCGCAGGTGTTTTTGCAGGTAAAAATAATATGGCCTGCTTCAATCACAAACGCTATTTGTATCGCCCCGTTTGATTTATGATCGCTGTTATGTTTGAAAGCATTTTCAATAAATGGAATAAACAACATGGAGTGTATCATCCTGCCTGCTGCATTGCCTGACACTTTGAAATCAATATAGCCCGGATTTGCCACCCTTATCTGCTGCAGGGAAATGTACTGACGGATATAGTCTAACTCTTTTTGCAGGGGTATCTTCTCCGTCTTGGTTTCATACAACATAAACCGCATCATGCCAGACAACTTGTTGAGATAGGCAGAAGCTTTTACAGCATCCTTCTCTATCAGCACATCAATATTATTGATGGTATTAAAAAGAAAATGCGGACTGATCTGCGACTTTACCAATGCAAGTTCTGTTTCGTAATTCTTCTTATTCAGATCTTCCTTCAGTTTAATATCACCATACCAGCTAATAAAACCTTTCATTACCAAACCCACTACCCCATTCAGCAATGCAATAATAGCCATGATGATAGTGATGGGAATGGCTGACTTCAGACCATCATGCGTAATGCCCGGCCCAATTTTCATACTGAATAAAACCATAAGTACACCACCACCAACCATGCCCGCCAGTAAAGCTGCAACCACGGCTCCTGAAAAGAAAAGTCCTATCTTTTTTTTAGTAAGGTAGTATATAAATAAAATGTGGTAATAAAAGTAAAAACCAATTACAGCAGGCACCACGGCAAATGTGGCAATAAAAAGATTAAACCCTAAATGTGAAAATGGGTGAACCAACTTTAAGCCGGATCCAAGGCTCATACACAAAACAATCAACCCCAGCAAAAGAAGGTACAAAAGCCAGTATCCAATGTGCAGCAGTACGACAACAGATTTTTTCATGATCGCTTTTAAATTTCCAACATCAATATTTACCCCTTTTCCTTTTTAGTAAGATACAATGTATAACTCACTGCGGTAAATAACAAACAATACCCGACAGCCATCAAATGAATATTCATTGCAGGCACAATCGCCCTTCCACCGGTTTGCCCTTTCAGGTAATTAAACATACAGTAAGTGTACGGCAGCCAGTAACCGTACTTCCATGAAATACCACCCAACGCTGCAATCCACAACAAAAATCCAACACCAACAGGCACCAGGAAATTTTTGAACTGCATGCTAATAAGGTACTGTAAAGCAACAATTGGCAGACAGTCTAAAAAGAAATACCCATTTTGTTTAAGACATGCCATCCAGGGTATGGAAGCTTTTGGATAAGGAACGCCACTCACCAGCAAATAAGGAATGAGTGCAGACAAATAAATACCAATATTAAACAGCACAAAAAACTGTAACAGCATTACAAGTATAACGGAAAGCTTTGCAAAAAAAATGGTGGTGAAAGAAAGTGGCACGGTATGCAATTGTTTCCAGGTGTTATTTTTAAACTCCAGCTGGGCTACCAAACTGGTGGCAAGTACAACACCTACAGGCAGTAAAAAAATAGCCATTGACTCCCAGGAATTTCTCCATAGCTGATTCCAAAAACCATCCGAAGCATACAGCTTCGGCAGCGTATCATGGTGTACCAATCTTGCAACGATGATGATGAGGGGAGTGAAGAATGCGCCACATAACACCAACCAGGAAGCCAGGCTCCGTCTTGTTTTCAGCCATTCACTCTGAAAACTGTGTATAAAAGAAAGGTTCATTTTTAGTTATTTATCATGTTGATGAATATTGTTTCCAGGTCATTTTTCACAGTGGTGATTTCATACACTGATACGCCGTGGTTAACCAGTTGCTGATTGATGGCAGCGATTTGAAGCTTATCAGTAAATGGCAGCAATAATTTATTTTCTGATGAACTAACTGGCAAATCCATATTGCGGATAATCCTTAAAGCTGTAATGGAATCACTGGTGTCAATGCAGGTAAAAGATCCCTGCTGCTGCCGTTGCTCCAGTGCTTGTAAAGTTCCCTGGAACAGTAATTTTCCATTGTGAATCAGTCCGACATGAGAAACCAGTTTTTCAATTTCTGCCAGCAGGTGACTGCTGATAATAATGGTGACACCAAAAACATGATTCAGCTTTTTCAGCAGCTCCCTTATTTCAATAATACCGTTGGGGTCAAGGCCGTTGGTGGGTTCATCCAGTATCAGCAGTTTGGGCTGGTGCAGCAGTGCAATGGCAATGCTCAGCCGCTGTTTCATTCCCAGGGAAAACTGGTGTGCTTTCTTTTTACCGGTTGCAGAAAGCCCCACCAGTTGCAGCACTTCATCCATCCTTTCTTTGGGGCAATGATACACTTGCTGCATCACTTGCAAATTTTCTTTCGCTGTCAGCTGTCCGTACAAAGACGGACTTTCAATCAGTGAGCCGGTTTGCCTTAATATTTCCAGCCTGTTTTCCCGGAAAGATTTCCCCAGTATTTCAATACTGCCATCCTGCTTTTTCAGCAGACCGAGCAGCAGTTTTAAGGTGGTGGTTTTACCGGCACCGTTAGGCCCCAGGAAACCATAGATGCTGCCCTCCGGCACCAGCAGGCAGATATTCTCCAGCACTTTTTCGCCACTGGAAAAGGTATGGCTAAGGTTATTTGTTTGTACACATTAAGTCGTCATAAAGAAAGAAAGTGCCGGTTTAAATGGCGCTATCAACCAAAAGTAGCAGCATCCGTTTCAATGTGTTGTGGTAATTATGCAAAGCAGGCAACTAATCTGCAAAAGGGGTATTTTGTCCTGCAAAATGTTTTTTGACGGGGTTACGCTCAACCCCGTCAGCGGTTGAAAACTCGACGGCGGTTAAGTGCCTGATAGAGATAATGATGGGCTGTGAGCATGGGAACTTTTATCAGCTAATATCCGGCTTTACGCTTGTAGCCTCCTTCGTCGGGCTACCGCTTCAATCCGGCAGCTTTTGGACAGGGAAGCTTTGTTGGACTTATATTACGTTATCACAATTTGCATGAGAGGATTTTATTTTAGAAGTGATACGAATATTGCTGAAACCGACATTCTGAATATGTACTCTGGTAAATTGTTGATTACAATAAAAGCCTTAGTTTTAATTAGCTGTGAGTTTCTGATTTAACGAGTTGGTGGCAATATTTTGACGCAACCCGCTAAATAAAACGACATATAAAAAACATATAAAAATGAGAATACTAATTTTTACAACGGCATTATTTATTCATTCCTTTAACTTATTTGCACAATTAAGCTATGACAAAGGTTTTAAGGTTGGATATGCAAAAGGATATTGTTATAACCAAGGAGTAGGTTGCATAAGCCCAAATCCACCTATTACACCTATACCCAAAATTGGTGAAAGTTCTGAAAGCTACCAAGATGGTTATAACAGAGGTTTTCAGACAGGACTTACAGAACAAACTACACCACAGACAAGAAAAGGATATATTACTTCAACTGCAGAACCTTTGGACTATATGTATAAGTCTGATGAATCTTTAATGAGAACTACATTAGAAATTATAGATAATAGAATTACTCAGAATAAAAAATATAGAATGGATTTAATGGATTGGATACTAGACATAAAACAACAGACCCTCGATAAAGATTTCTTAGCTGAACTTGGTAAATTTTACAATGAATTAAATTCTTTAAACCCCGAAGATGACCTTGTTGGATTCAGCAAAAAAGAAAGTTGGTTAAATGAAATAAGAATAAAAGTTAAAAGAGTACTCAGTAATTATAATCTAAAAACAAATCAAGCAAACGCATCAGCTTTAGCAATTAAAAAGTCAACCACAGACATAACTAATGCCTTGGAAAACAAACAATACTCCCAAGCTATTAAACTTTGCAATAATTATTTGGAAAATTATCAAAGTATTGATGTTAATTATTATCGTGGCTATTCTTACTTTCAAATTGGGAGTTATGATCAATGTATTAAGGATATGACAAAATGCATAGAAGTTAAAGCACATCCAAATGGCTATCTTTTAAGAGCAAATTCTAAATTAAAAACGCAAGATTATTATGGTGCAATAGCAGACTTTGATAAAATAATTGAATTAAATATAGCACCTGATGACTATGATATGGGTAGCATATATAATGATAAAGCCTACACTCTGGTATCTTTAAAAAAGTATAACGAAGCTTTAATTTCTGTAACAAAAGCACTAGAAATTACAAAAAATAAATGGTATATATATGACACTAGAGGTGAAATATATTACAAAACAGGACTTTACAAAAAATGCATTGACGATATGACAATGGCAATTTCAATAACTAATACTGAAAATGCTAATTCATACTATTATCGAGGACTTTCAAAAATTAAGATTGGTAATAGGTCAGATGGTTGTAAAGATTTGAAAAAAGCAGCTGAATTAGGAAGTTCAGAAGCAAATGAAGAAATTAAAAAATGTAAATAATAATGAGAAATTTTACAAGTTCAGAGATAGTTGGATTAAAGCCAAAGCAATTTCAAAGCGAATTGCAAGAAAAAACTTTTACAATAAGTCTTTTCTCAAAAAATTTGGACATAGAAGATTTAGAATTTCAAGGTCAAATTGTAGATGTTGAATTCGCTGAAAATGATTTAAATATTCCACAAATCTTTTCTTTTAAAGTTAAGACCAACAAGGGTGAAATTGAAATACCAGTTTTAAACATTAAGTCACTAAAACAGGTCTTTTAACTCCTTCCGCTTGGAGTTTCCTACTCCTAAATTTAAAAGCTCCCAGACGGGTCTGCCCTTAGGCGACCCGCCGCTATTACAGCAGGGTGCATGAATTTAACCCCGCCTTCTGGACAAATTAATTCCCCCAAACACAGCATTAACTATCAACACCCGTTGGTCAGGAGACCAGACGGGGCATCCAGGGAAGCGCAAAGCTAAAATGCACCTATTAATGTTGCAGTTTCAACTAACTGTTATTTTCAGTAAATTTACAATGTGAGACAACGCCTTTATTTAGACACATCTGTTTTTGGTGGACACTTTGATGAAGAATTTGCTGAGTTTACTATTCCATTATTTGAGAGACTTGATGAGGGAGAATTTATATTACTTTTTTCATCAGTAACTCAGGATGAACTTGAAGATGCACCGAAAAACGTTCGTGATCTTGTAACGAAAATTAAAAAAGAAAATACTGAGTTTGTTGAAGTCACCGATGAAGCTGTAAATTTAGCAACAGAATATATCACAGAGAAAGTAGTAGGGCAAACTAGTTATGCAGACTGCTTACATATCGCTTTATCAACTGTAACTAAAGCTGATTACCTAATAAGTTGGAATTTTAAACATATAGTGAATGTGCAGAGAATTATAGGTTATAATTCTATCAACATAAAGAATGACTACAAGCAATTAGAGATTCGTTCACCAAGAGATTTTATGAATTATGAAGACAACGACTGAAAAACAATTTGACGCAGTAAAATTTATGCGTCAGCAAAGGGAAAAATTAAATGAGAAAATGTCTAAAATGTCAAAGACTGAAATAGTTGAATATTTTAGGCAACAAAAATTTCATGCCTCAACAAAGCCCAGCGCATAATATGGTTATTGGTAAAAGCTGTGCTGACGGAAGCCATGCCGCATCTTTTTCAGCTTTTTTCTGGAGTGATTCGGGCCTGAAAGCAACTTTGAACTTTAGTAATTCAACATCAACTTTTATTTTTACTTTCAGTTTTAACAACCCTGGCAGGAACAGCAACAATTCCCAGCCTTTACCAATACCTGTCAGATAGGTAGCAGTTATTATTTCGGGGCGGATCTGCCCATATGCCAGCAACCGCTATCACAACAGGGGAGCACTCACTTCTCCTTCAAAAGTGCCTTCACTTCCGGCAATGGAATAAAACCATGTTCACCTGGAATAACAGGAAAGGCCTGGTCCATCCATTGCTGTTTCGCCTTTTCAATCAGCGCTGTTGAAGTAGCCACAAAATTCCAGAAGATGTATCTTTCTTCAGGGAAGGGTTCGCCGCCAAATAAATAAACGGTGCTGCCGCCATGAATGGTAAACTGGCAAAGTTTGGTATCTTTTGCCACCAGTATTTGTTTGGGGCCAAATGTACTGCCGTCGTTTTCTATGCTGCCTTCTAAAATGTACAACCCGGCTTCGCCAAACAGCTCATTGCCGATGCTGATGGTTTGGGTAGTACCGCTTTTTATTTCCAGCATAAATAATTTGCTGTACACCGGCACGGGAGATTTTTTACCAAATGCTTCACCGGCAATCAACCTGAAAGCGGCACCATTTTGCCCCCATGCAGGCAGCTGTTCCTGCTCAATATGAAAAAACTCCGGCTCCATTTCTTCCAGCTCTTTTGGCAACGCCACCCATATTTGCAACCCATGCATCACTTTATCTGAATGCCGCAAATGATCAGGTGTTCTTTCAGAATGCACAATGCCTTTGCCGGCCGTCATCCAGTTAACAGCGCCGGGTTGTATCTCCACCGCAGTACCCAGTGTGTCCCGGTGCATAATGCTTCCTTCAAACAAATAAGTGAGGGTAGAGAGGCCGATATGCGGATGAGGGCCGATGTCCATATTCTGCTGGTCGCTCATTTTTGCAGGGCCCATGTGGTCAATAAAAATAAACGGCCCCACCATCCGCTTGCCACGAAACGGCAATAACCTGCCCACTAAAAAATTGCCGATATCTGCAGGCCGTTCTTCAATTATAAGACTGATGTTCGACACGTTATTCCGGTTTTGTGTTGTTATAATAAAATTCCAATGCTCCGCTCGGGCATTGCTTTACCTGTTGTTCTATCCTTGCTGCTGGTGCTCCATCGGGGTTAATCCATTTTTTAATTTGCGGATTAAATACCGGCAGCAATTGTGTCCAGCATCTTTTGGAGTGCTGGCAAAGCTCCGGTTTCCACACAACGGTTATTTCTTCGTTGGCATATTTTATCTGTTTGGCATCGCCATCCCTGAAAATAAATGTTCTCACTTTCACCTCACTCTCCAGCAGCCTAGATACAGGACAATTGGCGGCAATTTCCTGGAGCTTCAGTTTCTGTTCTTCCGGTACCGGGCTGGTAAAAAGGATATCCCTGTCAATGGTGGTCAATAATTTTTCTTCTTTTATTTCCTGCCACAAGTTGGTGTTGACGGCAATGGCTGGTATATCCCAGCCCTTGCGGTCGATGTACATCCGCAGGGTGATCAATGTGCAGCTTGCCAGCGAAGAAAGCAGCAGGGTAAAGGGATCTGGGCCGGTGTCTTTGCCGCCGGCACTCTCCGGTTCATCGCTTAAGAATGCTCCGTTGCGCCATTCAATGGCGCACTGGTATTTAACGGTGCCAATCGTTCCATGCACGGGCTTTTCCATTTTGTATTTCATTGAGATTAGTTATTTGTTGAAATGAGCAGTATAAAATTAGTTGAATTGTGTTGTTTGTAAAAGTGGATTTTGGGCTGTGGGCTGTATTGCATTTTATAACTTTGGTTCTGCCAGCTTTACCGTTTTTCAAATTTGTATGCAGCAGTTTTTTGGGTGGGGAGCTTTTTGTGAGCGGTTGGGAAAATTGACTTAACACTTGCTGTATTTCCATTTGCCTGTATAAATATGCAAAACCCAAACCTGAAAAATTTCTGCTAAATTCGCAATATGAAATTTGTAGATGTAACTAATGATATTGCATTTAGAAAAATTTTTGGAAATGATAGTAAAAAAAAATCCCTGATTTCATTTCTAAATGCTGTAATTGACTTGCCCAAAAATGAGCAGATAATTGATGTTGAAATTACTAATCCATACCAATTAGGTAAGTTGAGTGGTGGAAAATCTACTATCGTTGATGTAAAAGCAAAAGACGAAAAAGGAAATATATTTATTGTAGAAATGCAAGTTGCAGAGTTCGACTTTTTTCATAAACGAATACTTTATTACACTTCTCAAAGCTACGTGGCGCAATTGGATGAAGGGGTTGAGTACAAGAAGTTAAAACCTGTTTATTTCATTGGAATTCTTGAATTTGAAATAGGCCAAAATAGCAATTATTTTAGCAGGCATAAAGTTTTAGACATAGAAACTAAAGAGCAAGTTATTCAGGATGTTGAATTTAATTTTATTGAATTACCAAAGTTTAGTAAAACTATTGATCAGTTAGAAAGTAGCATTGACCAATGGACTTACTTTATTAAAAATGCGGAGAATTTAACTTTAATTCCAGAGAGTGTAAAAGACGAAGGATTGAAGGAAGCCTACATTGAAGCAGATAAACAAAACTGGACAAAATTAGAGTTAGAAGATTATTTAAGAGCTGCAATAAAAGAGCGAGATGAAATTGGAAGAATTGAGTTTGCCGAAAGGAAAGCGGAAATAAGAGGGGAAATAAGAGGGGAAATAAAAGGAGAAATTAAGGGGAAGATTCAAGGCAAAATTGAAGTAGCTAAATCATTAAAGCAAAATGCTGTTTCAATTGATATAATCATACTATCAACAGGGCTTTCCAAAGAAGAAATTGAAAAACTCTAAAAAAGCACCGCCACTTTGGTAAGCAAGAAGATTAATCCCTACCACCTATTAAACCAGGGCTTTGCCCTTTTTTATATTCGCTATTAATCCAATTAATTTAAGAGAGCTTCTGTTTTTTGCAGAGTAATAACAAACTTTAACAGGAGAGAATTGGCCTGAAAGAGAAGTTTATCAAAGCGGAACAATCTTTCACCAATATTGAAGTTGCATAATAAAAGTCCAAAAAAGATATAACGCCGAATGGCTGCCGGATTGCAGCGAAAAGCCCACAGTGCAGCGTAGCGGAACGAGGACTTGCAGTGGAAAGCCGGAACTGCTGCTGATTGAAATCAATAGCTGACAGCCCCACATAATTATTTCAAATTATATCCCGGCAACATTATCTCCGCCGGCATACAAACTACCCCGGTTTTTACGTTATCTATCCAAAATCCTGTACCTGTGAAAAAAGCTTTGCATCTTTTTATAGCGCTTTTGTGTATAAAGGCGGCGTGTGCCCAACCCTTGTATAAAGATTCCCTGGGCATACTCAAAAAGCAACAAGAGAACGTCATTTATGCTGAGACGATCATTAAAATTGAAAACCTGGGTAAAAAAATAAATTCTGAATTGCCAGAGTTGCGACCAACAATTTCTGCCGATGGTAATCTCCTTTTTTACATCTGCCAAAATCACCCGGAAAATACCAAGTACGGAGAAATACCCAACTCCCAGGATATATGGTTTAGCGAAAGGGACAGCTCTGGCAACTGGGGACCGGGTTTTCACCTTGGCTGGCCGCTTAACACTTACTATTTTAATGCGGTGTTCTGGATTTCTCCGGATAATAACCGCATTCTTATCCGCAATGCATTCATTAACGGCGATTATTACGGCAATGGGGTTAGCATGAGCCAGCTTCAACCCAATGGCAACTGGGGCCGGCCGGAGATGCTAAAGATAAAAAATTATGCAAAGTATGACCGTGGTCGCCAGAACGGCGCTGTAATGGGAAACGACGGGCAAACCTTACTGTTTTACATGACACCAGAAGACCAGGGGCGTAACAATGATTTGTTTGTGAGTTTCCTGGAGCCTGACGGTACCTGGACAGAACCAAAAAGCCTGGGTAAGAAAATCAATCTTAAAAACAACAATGAAACAACTCCTTACCTGGCACCTGATGGAGTTACACTTTACTTCAGCAGTAACAGGGATGGTGGCCTGGGTGAAAACGATATCTGGATGACGAAAAGACTGGATGACAGCTGGCAGAAATGGAGTGAGCCTGTTAACCTCGGTGCTCCCATTAACACGCCGGATATGGACTTTTTTTTTACAATGGATGCCGGTGGCGAATATGCTTACATGAGTACGGAAGACAAGAGTTACGGGGAAAGTGACATTGTCCGCATCAAATTACTGGAAAGAGAAAAACCTGATCCGGTGCTGATGGTTAGCGGCAATGTGTACAACAAAAAAACAAATCAGCCTTTGAGTGCGTCGCTGGTGTATGAAACTTTACCTGACGGGAAGGTTGCCGGCAATGGCATCTCCAACCCTACGGATGGTGCCTTTAAAATTGTGTTGCCGTTTGATAAAAATTACCTGATCAGGGCAAATGCTGATCACTTTTTTGCCCAGTCGGAAAACCTGAATCTTGACTCTCTGGTAAAAGCGGGCCACAAAGAAATTCACAAAGATCTTTACCTGGTGCCCATAGAAATTGGTGCGGTGGTAAGGCTGAACAATGTTTACTTTGATTTTGATAAATGGTTCCTGCGGCCGGAGAGTTTTGTTGAATTAGACAGGGTTGTAAAAATGCTTGATGAAAACCCTGCGATTGAAATTGAAATGAGTGCTCATACGGATAGCAAAGGAGCTGATCAGTACAATATGACGCTGAGTGATAACAGGGCAAGATCGGTGATGGAATATATTATTTCGAAGGGTATTGCAGCAAGCAGAATTATTTCTAAAGGCTATGGCGAAACAAAGCCTGTAGCCGTTAATACCAATGCCGATGGTACAGATAACCCCGAAGGCAGACAGTTGAATAGAAGGGTTGAGTTTACTATATTGAAGAATTAAAAAAAATCAAAACAAACTGCTAAGTTTTTACATAGCTGGAGAAATAAGGCATTTTTTATGACATTTCTCCAGAGATAAATACAGGAGCAAAGTTTAAAAGCAAGTCAAGAGAATATAACACTGTTTTACAGGTAACTCAGCCACCATTTCTCTTTATGCTTTGTCTTGTAAGCATCGTAACGCTTACATAAAGGATACAGCGATACTACCACAAAAATCCAGACGAGATAAGTAAGCGGTAAGCTTAAACCTTCGCCGGGAATGATAAAAAGAAAAGGCAGATTTTGTGCAGCATTCAAAGCATCCCGGAAGGAATGACCACGGGTAAAAAAGTAAATAGTTGCCAGTAAATGTGCCAGGTAAAAATGCAGAATATAGTAGAAGAAGGCTGTTCTGCCATAGATACGCATTACGGCCGTAAACTTGTTTTGGACACTTTCTATCAGGGATAAAAAAATTAATGCCACACCGATAGTAACACACATATACATGAGGGATGGCGGGTATTTATGTACTTTTATAAAAGACAAAAATGTGTAAAAAGCATTTCTTTGAACAGTCCATGGAAAAGGATCTCCGTACAAATTGATAAATCGAACTACAATAAAAAAAATGAGCAGGGCCGCTCCTGTGCCTGCTAAAATTTTACGCCGCCGTATTGCAGAAAATCCTGGTGAAAAGAAAATACCTGTGCAATATCCCAGCAACATTAAGCCCAGCCATGGAACAAAGGGATACATAATGGCCACTAAATGATTGGGAGCAAAAGGATACACAGCAAAAAAACCATGGTGAAGCAAATCCCACAAAAAGCCGGCTTTAAACCCCGGAACAGATTCTGGTATATCCAGTAAATTATGCCCCAGTACAATGATACATCCCAAGGCGAAAATTACTTTATAAGGAAGGAAAATAAGTAATCCGAGAAGCACCATACTTATGCCTATGGCCCATATAACCTGTAGTAAAATAAAATTATAAAAAGGGTTAAAACTAATAGCTAATGATACAATTAGTATTTCCGCTACAATTAACCAAAGCCCTCTTTTAATTAAAAAACTGCTTAGCTCTTTTTTTGTTTTACGTAAGCTTTGCAGGTAAATGGACGTACCCGAAAGAAAAACAAAAATAGGCGCACAAAAATGGGTGATCCACCGGGTAAAAAACAACACTGGTGTAGTTGTGGCAAGGTTAAGAGGATCATCTGTATTGGCTGCCACCTGAAAGAAATCTCTTACATGGTCAAGCGCCATAATTACCATTACAATACCACGGAGAACATCGATGGATTCAATCCGTTTCTGAATACCTCTTTCTGTTACAGGAAAAGTTGCTGAAAGCATATTAGATTGGTTTATCTGTAAGTGACAGAGACAGAGCAAGCCTTACTGTTTGGTATTATCTCGGTCGCCAATAAGTTTCTGGCATTTGCTTATTTAGATTCTTTGACCAGTTTCCTTAATAACACCCATTGTTTTAAAGCATCCCTGGCATCAATAGCCGGATAGCCCAGCACTTTCCTTCCATCTTCATAATTGTTTATAACACCGGAACCACCGCCAACCTGCACGCCGTTACCCAGCGTAACATGATCTGATATGCAGGCACCGCCGCCAACCACCACCCCATCTCCCAGCGTTACAGAACCAGCTAAACCACTGGCGCCGGCCATTACGCAGGAGCGACCCATTTTACAATTATGGCCAATCTGAACAAGGTTATCAATTTTACATCCATCACCAACAATGGTAGCGCTAAACTTACCACGATCAACACAACTGTTGGCGCCAATTTCCACCCCATTACCAATAATTACATTTCCAATATGCGGTATTTTCAACAAACCCCTTCCATCCGGGCTTGGCCTGAAACCAAATCCATCAGCGCCAATAGATACATTCGGATGAATGATACAGTGGCTGCCGATTATACTTCGTTCTCTTACCACAGATCCGGACCAGATAGTTGTTTGATC
This sequence comes from Ferruginibacter sp., assembly GCA_965247025.1. Lineage (GTDB taxonomy): Bacteria > Bacteroidota > Bacteroidia > Chitinophagales > Chitinophagaceae > Ferruginibacter. The sequence continues at coordinate 2,302,813 of OZ252000.1, forward strand.
ACCGATAGTAACGCTATCCAAAATAGTAACATTTGGATACAGGGTAACACTGTTACCCAGCATTACATTTTTACCAACATAACATCCGGCCCCGATACGGCAACCAATACCAATCATTGCTGAAGGATGTATCACGGCAGCCGGGTGGATATCATCCTCAAAATCCGGAGTTTCAGGGATAAAAAACTCAAGCAATTCTGCCATAGTAATATCTGCGTTTTTTACTTTTATCAAGGCCCTGTTCTCCCCAGGTTCTACATCAATATCTGCACTTATAATAGCTGCAACTGCTTTTGAAGCCTCCCATAATTTTGTATATTTTCTGCTACCTATAAAAGTTATTTGATCTTCGCCGGCAAATTCAAGTTGCTCGGGACTGGTTATTAACCTGGTGGTATTACCAATTAGTTCACCTTTAACAATATCGTTGATTTGTTGGATGGTATAAGATTTCATTACCCGTTCATTTGGTTTGTGTAAAAGAATACTCAAATTATGATTTAAGGCCAAGAAAAGCAACTATCTTTTGTAATTGAAATCTGAAATAATTTGAAATTTACCGGTGATAAGTTTTTATGGTTCATGAGTCTAAATATTTATACATTTATCTAACAAATAAAAAATATGGAAAGAAGAGAGCTTTTAAAAATGATCGCTGTACTAACAGGTACCGCTCTTATTGGCGGTGATCTGCTTACCGGCTGTAAGGCTAAGGATGTTATTGGCGGCCCAGCCTTCAGTGTTGCTGATGCCGCATTTTTAGATGAAGTGGCTGATACCATTCTACCACCCACAAAATCACCCGGAGCCAAAGCGGCCAAAGTAGGCCAGTTTATGACTGTGATAGTGAATGATACCTATGAAGAAAAGGATCAACAAACTTTTCATGCTGGCATTAACCTGCTAAATGAAGCCAGCAAAAAAACAGCTGGTAAAGACTTTATGGACGCTACCCCTGAGCAGCGGACGGCTTTGCTGACATCGCTGGATAAAGAAGCCAAAGAGTTTCAGAAGTCAAAAAAGAAAGAAGACCAAAATCATTATTTCACCATGATGAAACAGCTTACATTATTCGGCTATTTTACCTCAAAAGAAGGCGCTACCCAAGCGTTGCGTTATGTAGCTGTTCCTGGTAAGTATGAGGGCAACGTTCCTTATAAAAAAGGCGATAAAGCCTGGGCAACCTGATACCTCTTCCGCATTAAAAAATCATTTTCACATTTACAAAATTGCATATGAAATACAAACAATTAAAGCCACTAATTATGGCAGCTGGCTGCTGCTACATATTGATGATCCTGATGGCCTCCTTCCGGCAAAAAGAATCAATTATAAATATTAAGCAAAAGAAGATACTCATCTTTTCAAAAACAAATGGCTATCGCCATGAGAGTATTGAAGCGGGCATTGCTGCGATTAAAAAGCTGGGCGAAACAAATAATTTCACTGCAGATGCAACAGAAGATTCAACAGATATAAATGATCAAAAACTAAGTGGTTACCAGGCAATTGTTTTCTTAAGCACCACACAAAAAGTATTGGGCGAACCAGAAGAAAAAGCATTGCAGAATTTTATACGCAAAGGCAATGGTTTTGTTGGTGTTCACGCTGCTACCGATTGCGAATATAACTGTCCATGGTATGTAGAAATGGTGGGTGCAAGTTTTGAATCTCATCCGCAACAGCAGTTAGCCAAAATAATATTGGTTGATAAAAATCACCCATCAACCAAACACCTGCCAGCAGTTTGGGAACGTAAAGATGAATGGTACAATTTTAAAAGTATGAACCCTGCTGTAAAAGTGCTGCTTAAAATATATGAAACTTCCTACACAGGAGGTAAGAATGGCGACAATCACCCAATGGCCTGGTATCATGATTATGATGGCGGGAGAGCCTTTTACACCGAATTAGGCCACACAAAAGAAAGCTACTCAGAAGAATTATACTTGCAGCATTTGGCAGGCGGAATTAATTATGCTTTAGGCAAAAAGTAATTGAACAACTTATATAAAAGGCGGCATTATTTAGATAATGCCGCCTTTTATATGCTTTAAAAACCATTTTTGAAATTAATTGCTATGCGGTGATCCTGTTCTCCATCATTAGCAATGTCTTTTTACTTTCAGCCTGAAGTGCTTCCACTTTTACCTTTCGTAATTCGTTTAACACAGAAAGTTTTTTCTCTATTGCATGCTTTTCCCCGTTTTCAGCTGTTTTTAACGCTGCTCTGGAAGCTACAATTTGATGATTAATTTCCTCTATTTGCTCACCAAAATATTTTATATAATCCAGGTCTGTATCACTCCAGGTAATAATAGCTCCCATATGTAACATAACAGTATCAATGTAGTAGCTACTGTTTTCGTCAACTTCTGCAACAATAGATACAGTATCTGCGGGCATATTACTTTCCACTTTGCGTAAAAATTCTTCAGCAAATTCGTAATGACTCATAACTGAATATGCACCAATAGTAGTTCCGGCATATAAGCCAACAACTAAACCAACCGGGCCACCCAGCATACCAAGCAATCCGCCGATAGCCATGCCAGTTATGGTTTTCCATCCTTCATTATTTTCCTCTTTTAAAATTTCGTAATCGCCATCTGCTTTCTTGCGAACTAAAGTCTTTTCATAAATTGTGATATCGCCGTGAGATTCAAGCTCGGCTAATTTGTGAAGGGCATTAAAAGCTTTTGATTCTTCAGTAAACGAAAGGACTAATAGTCTGGTCATGATTGCCACATTTAAATGATTAATGGATTTTTTTTGGATTAACAAACAATCTCAATATTATACAATAACAATTGTGCCAACAGGCGATACTAATCAAATTTAAAGATCCAATTTGATAAAAATTTTAAAAAAAAGTCTTAACCAGACAAAAAACGGTGTGGATAATTGTATAATTTGATGATAATCAAATATTTAGCATCATTTTAATTGTTTATAAAAAAATTAAACTAATTTATCATTTGTATTTGACTTGGATAATATTGGTGAACGCAGCCATAATTTTGGAAAATATTTTCCCATAAACCGGGTAAAATAAACATAGTGTTTGATAACAAATGATTATTGAGACTTTATTGATGTGCGATTTATTACCTGCATTATCATTTCTTAAAAGCAGGGTGAAACTGGTGCAGTGTATCTTTCAAAAACTGCCTGTCAAGATGAGTGTAAATTTCTGTAGTTGTGATGCTTTCATGCCCAAGCATTTCTTGCACTGCTCTAAGGTCAGCACCGCCTTCCACCAAATGCGTAGCAAATGAATGGCGGAAAGTATGGGGAGAAATTGTCTTTGTGATACCTGCTTTTTGCGTGAGATCTTTTATGATCAGGAAGATCATTACCCGGGAAAGTTTAGCGCCTCTCCTGTTTAAAAAAAGAACATCTTCGCTACCAGGCTTAACAGGAATATGCACCCTGATATTATTCCTGTAGATATCTATGTACTTTATTGCATCGTTTCCAATCGGTACCAGCCTTTCTTTATCACCTTTGCCAATAACCCTTATAAAACCCACATCAAGGTAAAGGCAACTGATCTGTAAATTCACCAGCTCACTAACCCTTAACCCACAGCTGTAAAGGGTTTCCAGGATTGATTTATTACGGCCTCCTTCCGGTTTACTCAAATCAATTTGTGCAATTATCTTTTCAATTTCCGGGAAGCTCAGCACATCCGGAAGCGCCCTTTTTAGTTTAGGAGCAGCCAGTAAAGCAGATGGATCTTTTGTTACAATCTGTTCGTTAAGACAATATTTAAAAAAACTTTTGAGCCCGGAAATGATCCTCGCCTGCGATCCCGGCACCATACCAACTTTACTGATCCATTCAACAAAGCTTTCTAAATCTTTCAACAATATATCCTGCGGTGATGGCTTTGTTCCGGTAACATCAAAATACGTGGTAAGTTTTTCCACATCATGTAAGTAAGCTTCAACAGAGTTTTCGCTCAGTGATTTTTCCAGTTGAAGATATGCCTTATACCCTTTTTTATATGGCTCCCACATGCAAGCAAATTACGAAGAAGAAAACAAACCATTATTGCGGAAAGTTATTGCAGAGTAGCAGCTCCGAAAGATTGCAAATAATGAAGACGGTAAAAAAGCCCTGACTTTACGACTACTAAATCAGCTGATCCGCCATCCGATTATTTCCCTATTTTCGTTAAGCACAGATAAATAAAAGCATGCAGGTAAATATTCGTTCATTCAAACAAAAGTTAAAACACAACAGAAAATCTTTCCGTTCTTTTTTAACCAGGCTGGAAAAGAATCCACCAAAAGATCTGTACAAAAAAATGGTGGTTGCAGATAAGCTTGTATGGGCAGAAATTGATTGCCTTACCTGCGGCAACTGCTGTAAAAAAATGACACCAACTTTTACACCGGCAGATTTAAAAAGAATTTCAGCTCATTTGAATATGACGGTGGATGCGTTTAAAGCCAAATGGCTGAAGTACGATAAAAAAGCCGATGACTGGCAGAATGTAAAACAACCTTGCCAGTTCCTGAATCTTTCAAATAACATGTGTTCCATCTACCCTGTTCGTCCGGCAGATTGCTCAGGCTTTCCGCATTTTACAAAGCGCAACCCCTCGCTTTATATTCATGTGCACAAACAAAATATTGACTACTGTCCGGCTACTTATAAAATGGTTGAAAAAATGCAATTGATACTTGCAAATCCGGAGTTGGTAAAGATGACTGTTACAGGTACACATCCTCTATAAGCATGTAATCCGTCTCAGCAGTCTTGTACAAAATAATAGAAAGTATATCGAATTGAATCCGCTGCCATTGGGGATTCAGGTGCAGGTATTCTTCGGCTGCATTTATCAAATTTTGTATTTTCTTTTTACCAACTTTTTCCTCTGGCATACCAAAATTTTTGCCCCTTCTTGTTTTGATTTCTATAAAATGCAGCACATTGTTTTGTACTGCAATAACATCCACTTCCCATCTTGAATGGCGCCAGTTTTTCTCCAGTATTTGATAGTTTAAACCGGCCAGGTAAACCTGGCCTAACTGCTCCCCTGCCTTACCTGTGGCAATATGTGTTGCCATACTTACTTTGTTTCTGCTAATATAAACCTTAGCTGTAAAAGCTGCTGCCAAATTATTGCTTGCCCCGTTTTATTACTTACTTTTGCCCCTATAACATTTATATCATGAAGATTGAAAAATCAGTATTCGTTAGCTTTATTTTACTCGTAATAATTGCTTCATTGTACAGGGTTATACCTGGCAGGCCATGGGGCTTTACCCCACAAATTGCCATGGCATTATTCAGTGGTAGCATCGTTAAGGATAAAAGATTTTCGTTTTTACTTCCTCTTTTTTCAATGTTTGTTTCTGATTTTCTTTATGAGATTCTTTACCGTTATCAAATAACTCCGATACAGGGATTTTACAATGGCCAGGTATTAAATTATATTTTCTTCTGCGGACTTACTGTAGTTGGATTTGCAATTAATAAAAAAAACTGGTTAAGTATTCTTGGAGGTTCTGTGGCTGGTGTGCTGATCTATTTTATTTTATCTAATGGCGCAGTTTGGCTAGGCGGTGGATTAGATATTAATAACCAGCCTTATCCAAAAACATTGAATGGATTAATGACAAGCCTTGCTGCTGGTTTGCCGTTTTTAAAAGGCAGTTTGTACGGCACTTTATTCTTCTCAGGCATTTTATTTGGTGGCCATTATTTGCTTTGGGGTACTGAAAGAAAGACAATGCAGCCTGCCAGGGCAAATAAATAATGGACCTGCTCACCCCACAAATTGGCTGGGTTGCCTGGATGATTATAACAGCATTTGTTTGCGGTATTGCTTTTTCCGCATTGCTGATTTTGATCCCCAACAAGACTTTAAATAAAGCTTCCAAAACCAAGTGGGCCTTCATAATTTTATTGGCTCCTGTTGTTGGAGCCATTTTATTTTTCTCCCTGGCGGGAGCCTTTGCTAAGAAAAAAAGTTTTTGATTTTTTTGCGGGCCATTAAAGGCTCAACGCCTCATAACCTTCATCATGCAACAAGTTCTTGCCATCAGCTGCGGCAGTTGCCAGTTCATCGCAACGGTTGTTGTAAGGATTGTTTGCATGCCCTTTCACCCACACAAAGCGAATAGAGAAATTCTTTGATAAAGTGTGATACCGCCTCCACAAATCCGGGTTCTTTTTATCTCCCCGAAAGTTAGTTTTGATCCATGTATTGAGCCAGCCTTTCTCCACAGAATTTACAACATACTGACTGTCAGAATAAACAACAACTGGAATATTGCTGTTCTTGATAGCCTCCAAACCTGCAATAACAGCCATCAATTCCATACGGTTGTTGGTGGTGCGCCGGTAGCCCTGCCATAGTTCTTTTACATGCTTGCCCCACATGAGTATAACGCCATAACCACCCGGCCCGGGATTGCCTCTTGAAGCTCCATCTGTATATAAAGTAATTGGATCCATAGTTAATATTTAATCCTCATTATTTCCCTGCAAAAAGGATTGAGATACAAATCATCAATCCCGATAAACTCAAAGCGTTTATAAAATTTTGAATTGTATTTATAGCCCATTATTTTGGGGTGAAAATCATTAATCACTGATACATGTAATTGTATCCTTCCCCCGGTTATTTTTCTCAAATCTTTATAGATCATTTCAGAGCAATACAAGCTGTCATCCGTTTTTAAATCAAAGCTTATATCGAATGGCATTTTAGATGCAAAGTGTTGCTTCATTTGATGGTGGAATCTCCCAATTTCTGTTGCTGATAAATCGTATTTAAAAACCCCGAAGCCAGTTTTTTGTACAGGGTTTACAAAGGAGTCAAAAGGGTCTCTTCTGCAGGCTCCGTTTGGGTTTTCGGTACCGGCCATGCTATGATAAACAACAAAGCCGGTGTCTTCTTTAAAAACAATACCACTATGTGAAAAGCTGCGTTCCCTTTGTGAAAAATTCTGCAGTGTTAAGCTTTCAAAATCATCATCGCTACGGGTGATAAGCATGCCATCTGTCAGTACTTTTTTTGCTTTTGCAATTGACTCTAAAGAGCGATTGTTTACAGTTTTTATTTCAGCGCCAGCAGCATCTTTTTTTTGTGCGGATGTTTGTTTTTTTTGATTACATGAAATGATTAAGATGGTTATAATTATACAACAAGCAGGAACAAATCTGCACAAAAAACGAACCTTAAAAGATATCATTTTACAGGGTCTGAGTACCGTTGCGCCAGGGATACTACAGTTGATAAATTCTCTCTTCTTCATTAACAAATTGAAATGCTCTCCTCAAATTTTGGAATAAAAGCACATTAAAGATATAAAGTAAAAGAGTGCGACGCCAATGAAGTTGAAAAGTGAATAAGGGCCTGGCTCAAAAAATTAATTAGGTATTAAATTTATTGGTAAAATAATTTCCCAGCGGCCGGTTGCTCCCCGGTTAAGTAAATCAGTATCCAGCAAATAACTGTAACGTACACCGATAGTGGCAGGCAGTGCATTCCATAATTTAGTATCAAGGTAAACTTCGGCACCTGTGCTGCGGTTGATGATATTGGTAAGCTTGCCATTTAACCTTGCCTTTGCACTGGTATAATCAAAAAAAGTATTGGCTCTTACACGCTGTATAAAAGCAATATTGCCGAAACCCCAATCTGGATAAAACAGCGGAAAATGATAATTGGCACCAAGCTTAAACATCCGCCTGGTATTGAGCGCTTCATATCCTCTTGAATAAGAAAAATTATTAGAGAAAAGGTCTGGTACAGTATCCCTTTTTTGCCATGACGCATTTAACACCAGGCTGTGGTTGGGCGAAAAACCAGGAAAGTAAAATGCAGCGCTGGTCTGTATTTTTTTTCCTTTGAAAAAATTAAAAGAATGACGGTAGTTAGCTGAAAATGCCTGTGCCCACCTGGGGTTGATGTGCTGCCTTGCCTGCCTGCTTACATTACTGAAAGAAAAGAATGCGTTTGCATATTTAAAAGCTAAATTATCAAAGATTTGTTTGCCAATACCGAGGTAAGGAATTTGTTCAATATTGTAGCCGGCTCCAACATTCAGGTATTTAAATGTACGCCCTTTTGTAAAACTCAGCGGTATTGAAAAGCCGGCATTCAGCTTTGCTGAATTGAATTGAATTCCTTTGCCTAAAGCTGTATCAATATTGCGGTTACCGCTGTACTCTGCACCCATATTTATGAAAGGAAATAAACCCGTATACACGGCACTGTAACCAACGGTATGGCTCCGCTCATTGCGGTTGTAAACATAGCTGAGGTAATTGCTGAAGGAACTTAATACATTATCTCCGTAAAAACCATAGCCGTATTCAGGATCGTTGTAAATGGGCCGGGCGCTGTGAAAATTAAATAACCGGGTTGATTTTTTATAGGCTGTTACAGCTGTAGTATTTTCCACAACTTTATACAATGCCTGCGACCCTTTCTGGCTAAACGCCTCAACAGTTGAAAAGTCATTTGCCTGGCTGTTATTACTTTCCGGCAATGCTTTCCATAACAGGTTTTGAGTGCTGAATTTTTGTAATCTTGAGCCCTCTGCAGTAAACGCACTTACAAGCAATTCCCCTTTGCTGTTTACTGCCGGCTGGTAAATTCCATTGCTGTTTTCTGTTAGCTGAAAATTCTTCAGCGTTTTAAGATCAACAGCAAAAATTTTATCAGAGACATGAGTGGCGGCATGCATCATACCATAAAAAACAGTATCATTTTTTACAATGGGATAGCCAACAACATTGGTTGTAAACGGCGTTAAAGTTGTTGTTTCGCCGGTGGCGAGATTGACTTTCACCAAGGCCATAGTTCCATCAGGATGCCGCACTGCACTTATTACTTCATCCTTGCTGATGTATTTGGTCTGCGTAAAAAAGTAATTGTTTGGATTGGGTAATTCGCTGATGAAAGCTCCGGTTGTTGCATTTAACCGGTGCAAAAAGCTGCGACCATCCGGGTTTACTTTTACGGCTATAATCTCTGTTGTGTCTTCATTAATATCAGGCGAAAAATATTTGGACTTGAAGGTAAGTTGTCGCTGCTCTTTGGTGTAAATATCCAGTAGTTGCAACACGCTGTAATCCCTGTTTGCATAGCGTGGATCTGACTGGAAAGCTGCATAGACCACCTTACCGTTGCGGTAGCTAAAATAATCATCTAACACATAATCTTTCACCCTTATTTTCTGTTCTTTGCCATTGATCAAAAAATAAAATGCACTCACTTCTTTGTAAGATTGTTTTGTTACAATAATGGTATCGTCGCTTACAAAAGCCGGGAAAAGATAATCTACCACATTGTGTTTGGCAAGGGGTGTAACAAAGTTTGGCAGCGTTGTTACCGCTTCCGCATCCACCAACGTTTTTGATTTAAAATAATCAAATGCATCCTGCCGGAACTGTGTGTACGTTCTGCCAGAATATTTTTCCACCGCTTTATTAAATGCATAAAACAAGCCTTTAAAGTGGATGGCATCACTCGTAACTTTTCGCCAAAAATCTTCTCCATATTTTTGATAGCCGTAAGCCACCAACTGGTAACCAGACTCATAATGATCCGGTGTATAATCTCTTAAAGAACCACTCCTGATCTTCATCCAGCTGTAATCTTTTTTACCAAGCCAAAGCGACTTCCATCCATTGTAAAAAGATGGCATTCGGCCCCTGCCCTGGTGGCTTACCAGCGTTTCCTGCCAGACGGCATCGCCTTCAAAAAAATAGTTGGGAATGGTGATGCCGTTGGCCAGCAATTGCCCTTCCTGCCCCAGGAAAAATGAAAACACTTTGGTAAGCCCGGTGTTGAAATTATTGAACTGCTGCATGTGCCGGTCTTCATGAATCACCAGGTTATCATCCCACCGGATGCTTCCCTGCGAAAAATTATTTTGCGGCGCTGTCATGTAAAATTCACTCATGAGTGGCGCTAACCGCACATAAGCATTTGGCACCGTGGTTTGGTTAAGCAGCACAACATTCCATTTTGGTTTCTGCTTGCCAATGCTGTATAAAGTAGTTGTATCGAGCAGGCCGATGATGCTGCTTATCCGCCTGGCCTGGCTGTCTGCCCCGGCAGGAAAAATAACCCTTGCAGCATTGTTATCTATTTGCTTCCATTTGATTGATGAAGGGTTTCCCCCTAAATTTTGTGCGGCAGAAAAAAGGGGCAGGGCAAGCAGTAAAAGCAGTTTCGTTTTAAACATAAATTAAAGTTAGGGATTATGCGTAAAAATTTGGCGAGAGGCCAGTTTGGTTTGATAATAAGATGTTATTTGGACTTTTTACGCACTACAATTCTGTTCAATCAAATATGGGTTTACCATCGGTATATCGAACTGATAACACGGCGCAAATTCTGTACCTGATAAAGATCTAAACCTTCGCAGCTTTTAGCTGTTTACTAAAAATGAACATTTTAATCACCGGCGCAAATGGGTACATAGGCCAGCGGCTAATACCTATTTTACTGAATGACGGGCACCAGCTTTATTGTTGTGTGAGAAATAAAAAACGCTTTGAAGATGAACAGCAGCAACAGCATATCGAAGTAATTGAGATTGATTTTTTGGAACCCGGCAACGTCACATTTCCTGTTACAATTGATGTGGCTTTTTACCTGATCCATTCAATGAGTAGTGGCGGTAATTTTGAGGAGGAGGAGAAAACTACTGCTACCAATTTTATAAACCTGCTGGCTGCAACACAGTGCAAACAAGTGATCTACCTGGGTGGAATTTCAAACGAAAAAAAATTAAGCCGTCACCTTGAATCGAGATTGAAAGTTGAAGCTATTTTGCAATCAGGCTCAATACCAGTAACAGTTTTGAGGGCAGGTATTATTGTTGGGTCGGGCAGCGCCTCTTTTGAAATCATCAGGGATATTGTTGAAAAACTGCCAGTGATGATTACGCCAAAATGGGTGAATACGCTCTGTCAACCAATCGCCATACGGAATGTAATTGAATTTCTTAGCGGTGTGATTCTGAACGAATCAACATACAATAAAGAATTTGATATCGGCGGTCCCGATATTCTCAGTTATAAAAATATACTGCTGGAGTTTGCTGCAATAAGAAACTTAAAACGCTGGATATTTACGCTGCCAATCATGACACCAAGGCTTAGTTCTTACTGGTTGTATTTTGTCACCTCCACCTCTTACCCGCTGGCTGTCAACCTGGTCAACAGCATGAAAATAAAAGTAGTCTGCAGACCCAATAACCTGGCTGAAATACTCGGTATTGAATTATATACTTACAAGGCTGCTGTGCAAATGGCTTTTGAAAAAATTGAACAGAACAATGTACTCAGCAGCTGGAAAGATTCCTTCAGCAGCAGCGGTGTAAAACGGGATGTAATGAATTACATTGAAGTGCCTCAGTTCGGTTGCTTTAAAGATTTGAAATGGAAAGAAATTGATGAGGCAGATGTTGACGATGTCCTTTCAAATATCTGGAGTATTGGCGGGCAAAAAGGCTGGTACTATGGCACATCTTTGTGGAAGGTAAGAGGGCTGATGGACAGGTTTGTCGGCGGCGTTGGCCTGCGCCGGGGCCGTACCCACAAAGACCAGATACATGCCGGTGATGCACTTGATTTTTGGCGGGTGCTGATAGCCGACAAACAACACAAACGTTTACTGCTTTTTGCAGAAATGAAACTCCCCGGAGAAGCCTGGCTGGAGTTCAGGATTATGAAGAAACACAACAAACCGCACTTGCGGCAAACGGCCACTTTTCGGCCAAGAGGCTTGTGGGGCCGGCTTTACTGGTACAGTGTGCTGCCTTTTCATTTTTTTATTTTTACAGGAATGATAAAGAATATTACGAAAGTTACAAGCTCTCAGGTACCGGTCAATTCGGGTTCTTCTGTTTAACCTTCATCCTACCAATCAGGCTTTGATGGCCCACCTTGGTTGCAAGTTAAATTGATTGCGGTTGAAGTTGAAATTTATGCAAGCGACTTATCAATCAAATAACCAACTGCCAACTCGTACCCCTTCAATCCAAGGCCACTAATTACACCAACACTTTTGCCACTTACATGGGAGAGTTTTCTAAAATCTTCCCTCCCAAAAATATTGGAGATATGCACTTCAATTACTGGTGCAGTGATGGCCGCAATGGCATCTCCCAACGCAACCGAAGTATGGGTATAACCAGCTGGGTTCAGTACTATGCCATCGTATGTAAAACCAACCCTTTGTATTTCATTTATCAATTCCCCTTCTACATTTGTTTGAAAATAATGAAATGAAATTGCAGGAAATTTTTGCTGCAGTGCAACGTAGAAATCATCAAAATTCTGGCTGCCGTAAATGGATGTTTCCCGCTTGCCCAGCAGGTTTAAGTTTGGGCCGTTTATAATGGCGATCTGCATAAAAAAAATTATGGTTTGGTGAAATTGCAAATTACTTTATAGCCAAGCGGCTTATAATAATTCACAAATATTTCGTTGATGTGTTGCCGTGCTTTTTCCAGCAGGCCTGCATTTTCTACCAGTTGCTGATGTGCTGAAGTATAGAGTTGCTGCTGTGCCTGTTTCATATCCCCGATAGTGGTGTGATTAAAAATTCCGGTCTGGTTCATGGTTTCCATTTTGTCTAGTTCCAGCTGCAGGCTTAGTAATTTTACCTGCGGAAAATTAAGTATTACTGTTGTATCGTTGCCATTTATTGAAACCTTACCACCGCTCATATCAACCCCATATTTTGCATGATAAGGAATAGTGACCTGCAATGTATTCTCTGCCAGGTAATTTTTTAAGCCATCCCAAAATCCATTTTGCTCCTGTACATTGGTCAGCTTTGCCGTTGTGGTTCCGCTTACATCAAGCGAAGAAAGTTCAGCAATCTGCTGTACCATTTGCTGGTTGTTGATGATGGTGGCTTTAATTTCTGTGGTGCCATTCTTCTTGCCCAAAAAATACATAGCCGTTGCAAAGCCGATCAGCAGAATTATTATGACTGTTGATGATTTCATTTTATTTTCTTAGCAATATCTGCTGCCGCAATTTAGCGTATCGCTGGTAAAGAGGCTTTCTAAAAAAATTAATTTGCCCGGCTGCCGCTAAAATTTACATAAAGCAGTTTTTCAAACTCAAAAAATACACGTATCTTAGTTAACAAATAAGCACGTGCAATGACAACAAAGTTAACCTTGACAATGGAAGATAAGGTGATTGAATCTGCAAAAAAATACGCTCATAAAAGAGGCAAAAGCCTCTCCCATCTTGTTGAAAATTATTTTAAATCAATTACCGATCGGGATGAGAAAGAAGAAATCTTTTCCCCAAAAGTTTTAAAACTTTTAGGTTCTGTAAAACTACCCGAAGAATTCGACTACAAAACATCATTGAGTGATTCTTTGAAAAAAAAGTACAGTAAGTGAAAAATATTTTCCTTGATACAAATATTGTAATTGATTTTCTTGCAGACAGGAAGCCATTTTCTATGTATGCTGCCAGGCTGTTTAACTTGGCTGCTCAGGGTAAGGTAAAAATTTTCATATCAGCTGTTTCTTACAATAACATCTACTACATTCTAAGGCAAAGCTTACAACATTCAGCAACGCTTGAATTACTTTCTCAACTCTCTGAGCTTACAGAAAGTGCTGATGTAACTAAAGTTATTATTAATGAATCTTTGAAAACAGATTTTAAAGATTTTGAGGATGCCATCCAATATAACTGTGCTCTAAGTTTAAAAGTGGTTGACTTTATTGTGACCCGTGATACAAAAGATTTCAAGAAAAGTACCATTGCAGTTCTCACTCCGGAAGAAGCTGTTAGCCGATTAGAAAAGGTTGATCATTAATCAACGATGTAGGTGTTCTTGTAACGCACACTTCTTTTTGCAATCGTTTACTCCAAGGCAAACGCCACCACTTTATTTCCTTTTGGTGTACCCAGTTTTTCTCCACCACAAGCCAGTACAATAAACTGTTTACCGTTGATGCTGTACATAGCAGGTGTTGCAAAAGATGCTGCAGGCAATTTTGTTTGCCAGATCAGTTTACCGGTATGCCTGTTAAAAGCACGGAACATCCCATCTTTAGTTGCAGCAATTAACAGCAGGCCATTTTCAGTAATGATCGGGCCGCCATAATTTTCACAACCCGTGGGGTTGATATCCTGTTTTGGCAGGCTGGCGGTAACACCCAGGGGCACCTGCCAAAGATGCAAGCCGGTATTTAAATCGATGGCCGTAAGAGTGCCCCATGGCGGTGAAATGGCAGGCAGGCCTTTATCATCTAAAAACTTTTTATAGCCATCATGTTTGAAAGGATCCTGTTGTACAATCGTAGTATTTGAACTCACAGCCTCCTTCTTTTCCATACCATATAAATACTCCACCAGCCTTTGTTTATCGTCTTTTGAAATGGCAGGAAAGCCCGGCATCATGCCTTTACCACTGCCAATAAGCTGGTGCACATACTGCTGACTTTGCTTTTGCGCTATGTTTACTATTGCAGGATATCCGCTTGCCGGATTACCCAACCTTTCTTTGCCATGGCAACCGCTGCAGTAAGTGGTGTACAACAGTGCTCCGGCCGTCATTCCTGCATTAGCCGTAATTGTAACCGTTGCAGACTGTTTTGACATTTTTAAAAACCAGGCCATTTCATTGGCATTTACATACAAAATTCCCTTACCCGGATCTGCCCCGGCACCACCATATTCTGCACCGCCATCATAACCAGGTAACAACAAAACATTACCAGTATCCGGTGGTGCAAACATTCTTTTGTCTGATGATAAAAACAATTTTGTAAGCGCTGCTTTATTAGCAGCAAAGGGGCTGATATCGTTTTCAGTTAACTGCGATGCACTTCTTGCATAAGGCTTCGGCAACACTGGCACAGGCTGTGTAATCCATGCAGTTTCACCGGGTAGTTTGGAAGCAATGGCGGGTTCTTCTTTTATTGGAAACAAAGGCTCACCTGTATTCCTGTCGAAAACAAAAGTAAGACCCTGCTTTGTAACCTGCGCCACTGCATCTGTCGCCTTCCCATTGTGCATCACCGTTATTAAATTTGGCGGCGCCGGTGGATCCCTGTCCCACATATCGTGGTGAATAAACTGGTAGTGCCATTTGTATTTGCCATCTGCTGCATTCAGCGCCAGCAAACAATTAGCGAAAAGATTACTGCCGATCCGGTTAGCACCATAAAAATCCGGCGCAGCCGAACCTACCGGGATAAAGACGGTACCTGTTTTTGTATCAAGCGCCATGCCTGCCCAGTTGTTGGCCGCACCTACATTCTTGTTTTTATAAGCATCGGGCGGCCATGTTTCATAGCCCTTTTCACCCGGGTGAGGAATGGTATGGAAAGCCCATGCAAGCTTGCCGTTTTTAATATCAAATGCCCTGATATCTCCGGGTGCAGCACCGGCATCTTCAGAAAGCCGCACAGGCATAATGATGAGATTTTTGTAAACGGTTCCTGGTGTTGTGCTGGTGATAAATTTATCCTTTGCTTCATCCGGCAGTCCGGTATGCAGGTCAACTCTGCCGCTGTCGCCAAAAGATAGTATGAGCTTACCTGTTGTTGCATTCAATGCTATCAGGCTGCTGCCGGCCGCATATAAAATCCTTTTGTCATCACCATCTTCCCAGTACGCTACTCCCCTGCTGGCCATGCCGCCAAACGCTTTTGCATCTTTATAAACCCACAACTCTTTGCCTGTTGCTGCATCGAGTGCAAATGCTTTAAAGGCAGCAGAAACACCGTAAACAATACCGTTAACCATCACAGGATTCATCTGCATCTGGCCACTGTCAGGTGCATCGTAAGACCAGGCGACTTTTAGTTTTGCTACGTTCAGTGTATCGATTTCATGAAGTGTGCTGTAGTGATTTCTATCCGGGCCGCCAAGATATTCAGACCAGGTTGTATAACCGCCTTTATCAACGGAGTGGCAGCCGGCCAGCAATACAATGATTGCTGCAAGAGAAATATTTTTCATAAAAGATAATTGGTTTTATTAGCGTTGGGTTAAGTTACTTTCTACTGAGCCAGCCATTGAACTGCATCCAGTTCCTGCACCGCTCCATCCACACTTCGCTGTTGTTCTTCATCATCAGTCCAAAGCCATGGCCGCCTGCCTGGTAAAGGTGTAATTCAGCTGGTACTTTTTTCTTAAGCAAAGCATTATAAAACTCCACACTATTCAATGGATTTACTGCATCATCATCACTGGCATGCACCAAAAAAGTTGGTGGGGTTTGTTCGGTTACCTGCAGTTCGTTGGAGTACTCTCTCATCTTTTCTTCGGTGGGTGTTTTTCCAATTAAATTTTCCATGGAGCCGCTGTGGCGAATAGCTGGCTGAAAACTGATCACAGGATATATCAGCAGCATAAAATCCGGCCGCAAGCTGGTGTTGCCTGCATTTGGAATATAGCTTTTTGTAAAATGCGTACCGGCAGTTGAAGCCAGGTGACCGCCGGCTGAAAAGCCCATGATACCAATTCTTGCCGGATTGATGCCCCATTTTGCAGCGCTATCTCTGGTTGTTTTTATGGCCTGCTGAGCATCCTGCAACGGACCAATCTCTTTATTGATCATCGTGGCATCGTTGGGAATACGATACTTCAGCAGGATGGCTGCCACGCCCATGTCAACAAACTTCTTGGCCACATCGGCCCCTTCATGGCCGGAGGCTGTAATCCAGTAACCACCGCCGGGGCAAATCACAACAGCCGTACCCGTTGCCTTTTCTTTTGGTGGCAAAAACACCGTTAGCGTTGGCCTGGTGATTTTACTGATGATCAGTATGCCATTGCTCATTTCAGATTTCTCTTCATCGGCTGTGGGTTTGCTGTTGGGAATACTGTCTTTGTAAAGCGGGTAAACTTGCTGGCTGTACATGGTAATGTTGATTAACAATAGCGTGGCTAAAATGAGCAGTGATTTATGTTGCATGAAAATGGATGATTGAAGCGGTCGTTAAAAATTGAGGCTTAAAGTTATGGAAACAACGGTATTATTCAGACGGATGTGCAACAAGTATTAGCAAGGTGGCAAGTGGCTACGACAACAATGCCAGGCCGGATGCAGCCTGACAGTTTGCGGTTCAACGAGAAAACAGATTTTCCTTTTCATTTCTTTACATTTGATACATGAACACCATGCGAATTAACATATTGAATCCAAAGGCTGCAAGACTTTTGAAAGACCTTGCTGACCTAAACCTAATCGCTATTCAGGATACTTCTAAAAATGGCTTCGCTACTGTTTTAAAAAAACTGCGTTCAAAAGCTAAATCGTCACCCACACTTGATGAAATAACGAAAGAGGTTGAATTGGTTAGAGCAAAACGTTATGCAAAATAAAATAAGCCGGATTATCATTGACACCAATCTTTGGATCAGCTTTTTAATTACAAAAGACTTCACCCAACTTGACGAAATAATTTTTTCGGGAAACGGCATTTTGGTTTTTAGCCAGGAGTTACTTGATGAATTTTTGGAAGTGGCAAGGAGACCAAAATTCAGACGTTTCTTTTCGCCTGCTGACATTGAAGCAATACTTGAAACTATTGACGATTACGCCGACTTTATAAAAGTTCAAACTAAAATTGAGATTTGCAGAGACCCAAAAGATAACTTTTTACTTTCCCTTTCAGTTGATGGCAATGCAGACTTCCTTTTAACAGGAGATAAGGACTTGTTGGACATAAGCAAATTTGGTGAAACTTCAATTGTAACAATCTCCGCTTTCTGAATGACAAATAGAATGACTGCCCCAATCGATCTCTTTAAAGGAACTTTCTCAAAAATCACAAAAACAAAAGCCTCAACGATGTAACCACCAAAACAAAAGCCCCCGTAAACGGGGGCAGTAAAAATCTAGCCTTTAAAAGAATAAATTCTTCGCAATAAATCATCCGGGCATTTACCAGCTGCTACTCTTCAGCCAGTTGTTTTAAAACCGCAAGTGCTTTTGGAAATACTTCATTGAAATAAGCCTTCATCTCACCCATAGCTTCCAGTTTTACAGTAAGCATTGTACCGCCCCCGGCATCATCAGCCAGTTGATAACTTTCCAAAGCTTCACCCCAGTCCTTCGGTTCCTCCACACCATTCTTAATTTCGCCAAGGTGTTTAAAGGTCATTTCTGTTTGGGGAATCAATGTTTGAATGGTACTGAACATGCCGCTTCCGTCGGGTGTTAGAAAGCGGATCTTGCTGCCTTGCTTCCAGTCGCTTTCCGCATACGAGCCTTCCATAAAAGCTGCGGTCCATTTCCTGTAGGTTTCATCTTTCCATAAAGTGTCCCAAACTTTTTGCCGGGATGCTTTGATAATACTGCTGAATTGTAGTGTTGGCATAACAACATTTTAAGAAGTTAATGATGAATTTTTACCAGCACTAAGGTAGATTAGGGTACAGCTTTTCAGCCGGCGTAAACACGTCAATTTACAGGATGATTGCGACAAGATTTGGGCCATAAAAACCTGGCAAAGAGTATCAACAATTACAACCGGGGCCGCAATCTTCTCCAGGCTTTGCAGGCTTGCGGTTGCTGATTTCTGTAGCAGTGGCGGGGCGTACGGCTTTCACATGTAAATCCAAATGAATGACACCTCCGAGTTGTTCATTGTTCATGGAGACAGACTTTTGCTCGCCGGGCTCCATGCCTGCCACGGCTGCTTCCAGCATGGGAATAATGCTGCCGCTGCCATGCACATACTCCACCGCCGTTGATGCCATATTATCCTGCAACACTGCACCCGCTGCATTTTTTACACAATAGTTGAGGGCTACGACTGTATTGTTTTGGACTTGCATATTTTGATTTTTGGGTGTTGGTAAAATTAATCAGAGACAAGTAATAAGCCAACAGCTATTGTACGTCTAGCCAAGAAACCCAATTATATTGAACTTTTGTTTTTACGTGACTTTAGTACTGCTTTTGAATATTAAAAAGCCATAATGAAACAAGTATAGTTTATGTATTCATCGGAACTTTTAACTATTTCATTTTTATCTGACAACCAATAATTAATTGAAAGTATATCTTGCTCTTTGAGCCGATTGACAAAAGTGACTAGTCTTTCCGTAGAAGAACTTTCTATTTTTTCATCCCTATAACCATCATCATTTATCCCCCATTCCTCAACCAAATCAATAAGATGATGTAATTGCTTTGGTATATTCTGTGTGTCCATTATTTAAATAAGTTCACTAAGTACTGCATCCCACGCAAAACTGCTTCCTGATGATTTATTCCAATCCGGGCCTTTTTATACAAATTTAAAAGTTTCCAGCCGGGTCTCCACCAATAGCTTTTGAGTAAAGCCGTGGGTGAGTGCTATTCAAAAAAGCTATTCGAATTCATAACATCCATCTTACGAAAATACTGGCATGGGATGATGGTAAATATTTTTAGTAGTGGAGGTTTTGGTGTGTTTACTTTATGCACCCTGCTGCAATAGCGGCGGGTCGCCTAAGGGCAGCCACGCCTAATAAATTTTAAAGTTGTATCAGGAGACTCAGAACAGTCTAAGGCTGTCTATCATTTTTTCATTTATTATTTCTTTGCCGTCTTTTAATAACAAAGCATCCAAGTGTTTTGCCATATCAACAAAGATTTTTAGATCTTCCAATTGGGGGGGGTGGCAAATTGAATCGTTATCCAATTATATTCTTTGTTTATGCTTAAACTTATATTATATAGTTTTCTTTGTTCATCAAATTCAGCAAAACATCCTCCCTTATTCAAACTTTCTAAAACTCTTTCTTTAAATTCTTCAGGAACATTATTAATATTTTGCAAGCTTTTTCTCCCTTCCTCTGTGTTTTCATTCCAAACAAAATAGTCCGAATGACTATCTACAAACCTAACCCATTTGTCATAATCTAAAGGCTCTGTTTTAACAAAAACATCATCAAGCAAGCCTTTTGCAATTCTAAACTTTGTATTTTTTGTCAGCTTCATATTTCTAAGGTATAAAATCTTCTGACGCCTTTAGTTCGAATTTAATTTGGGGGTCAATAAGTTCCCAGCCGGGTCACCACCACTAGCTTTTGACCAAAGCCGGGTAGGCGTTATTCAGAAAAGCTGTTCAAATTCATAGCATCCAACTTACGAAAATACCGGCATGGAATGATGATAAATATTTTTCGTAGCGAATGTTTGGGTGTGTTTACTTCATGCACCCTGCTGCAATAGCGGCGGGTCGCCTAAGGGCAGACCCGCCTGGCAACTTTTAAATTCAGCAGCAGTGAGTTGAAGACAAAAAAATTAAGATCCACTTTTAGTACTTAATTTAGAATAGATTTTCAACTGGCAGTGGATGTAAGCAGATCGAAGATTAATCTCAGACCTGCAAAGGACATCCTTTATGGATCACAAATTTTATATGAACTCTATACTCAAGTGTTTACTGATCTCAATTTTATTGAGCGTTCCTGCAAGTGCCTGTTGCCAGGACTATCCCAAGTTCAACCCTCTTGTAAATCTTTTTAAATGTAAATCGATGAGTGAGGTTTACAACAAAATGAAAGCAGTGAAATTTTTCACAGGCAAACTGGAAAATAACTCTGCCGGAGATACTGTTATTAGTGGTCTGTATCAAAATCAAATGATTAGTGTTATCAAAGAAAAACAATCTTTCGCTGTTCATTTAACATTCGGTAATAAAAAGAGCTATGATAGATTTCTTAAAGCTGGGCAAATGTTTTTTAGTCAGTATACTTTTAATGGCGGTTATCTCAACAATCCAAACGGATATTGTAATGAACATAACTTCCGAAAGCCAGATTTAAAAGATGCAGATTTGAACATAAGTTTTTACGAATGTTCAGCGGAAGCAAAAATGGCAACAAAGTTTTCTCTAACCTTCACTACGCTGCAAATTCTCCGGTGTGGTAATGAGTGATTTTTTTTGTTCTATATCACCCCACTACAAATTTAAAAGTTCCCAGCCGGGTCTCCACCATTGGCTTTTAAGCAAAGCCGTGGGTAGGCGCTATTCAGAAAAGCTGTTCAAATTAATAGCATCCAACTTACGAAAATACTGGCATTGAATAATGATGAATATTTTTTGTAGCGAAGGATTTTGTCAGGCTTGCTTCATACACCCTGCTGCATAGCGGCGGGTCGCCTAAGAGCAGACCCGCCTGGCAAGTTCGAAATTTGGAGAGCAGAGAGTTAGAGCGGGAGGAATATTAAACACGTGTAGCTAATACCCTTACTAATTTTTCATACTGATTTTGAGTAAACTGATTTTTAGTTTGCAATTTTTTGCGGTGATAATCTTCCCAATATTTAGCTCTTGGGTTTTTATTTAGGAACGCCGCAATAATTCCTACTTGTTCAGTATCTCCTGAGTGTAATTTATCATTACTATTTTCATTATTTATCTCTCTATCTAAATCTTCCGTTGATTTATATCTTTCAAACAAAGGAAGCAATTTTATTTCTATTAGCTCTCTAAAAACCGACAAAGCTGTTTCTAAATCTTCCTTTTTTTCGACTTTAATATCATTGTTGCTATTTTTCGATAATGTTCGGATCCCAAAGCTCAATGTTGAGTAGCCTTGCTTAAATTCTTCGCTTATGTTATTGATCAAACATAAAATTTCAGAGATCTCGTGAATTCTTATCTTAAATGCTAACGAGAGATAAAACAATTTGTCAACTTGAATTACTATCGGAACGATTCCAACAAAACCCTGATCAGTAGTTTTAATATATTCGTCTTCGCCATTTGTCTTTTGCCTTTTAAAGCCCAAACCGACAACCAAGCTTTCAACCATTTGGTCAAATTGTTCTCTTATTACTACTTTATCCATTACTTATTCATGTTTAGGCCCCACATCTAAATTTAAAAGTTCTTAGCCGGATCTCACCCCATATCTCCCCTTTCCACCTTCCCATTCACCACCACTTTCACCGGCTCAATCTTCCCATAAACAACTTTCAACACCGGCTTTCCGGCTTTCAAACTTACCGTTCCAAAACCGGTGGCGGTGGATAAAAAAGATGTGAAGTCACCCAGTTTGGAGTCGATGTACAACACCTTATCAACTGCATCATAGCGAACACCGGTGAGCGCCTGCAGGTAGCCGTAACTGGAGAGGGCACGGGCATACCAGTGGCCGCATTCATATTCGTTAAAAGGGTTGCGGATGCGACCGTCGTAACGGTTACGGGAGGTGCGTAAAACCTCCAGCCCTTCGGGCACATGGCCCATCAGCATCAGGTGAGATGCCACCTGGTGCTCAATGCCCGTCCACACTTCATCGCTGTACACAAAAGGCAGGGACAGCTTGCCGCCCTTTGGCCAGGTACACAATAACAGGCCGCCATCATCGCCAAGGGCAAAAGCGGGCCGCTGGGGATTGGCATGCTCACTCAAGTTATCCTTTAAGTTGTATTTGTGAATGGCCTTTAAATGGCTGGCGATTTTTGTAGTATCAATGGTATCCTCCAGGCCACACATCCTGCCGATCCAGCAACCCAAAATACCATCGGATAAACAGCCGGTGCCGTACTGGTATTTCGGACCTTCCTTCTCCAGCAGGTCCTTGGCTTCTTTGGAGTACTCGCCGCCAAATGATTTTTCCGTGGCCGGATTTTTTGCGTTCAACCCGTCCACTTTTATTTTCTGAATAAAGTACTCACCATCATACAACACCGTCTCTATCATTTTTTTACCTGCGGCAGATAACTGCTGGTAGCGGCTAACATCCTTTTTCAGAAACGTACCCATGGCCGCACAGGAATTTAAGGCACCGATGTAGAAGCTGGTGTGCATGGCATCCGGACCCCAGAATTCAATATCATACGTGTTGTGATGCGGTTCTTCTATCACGCCCACATGGCGTGGATCCCAGGTGCTGATGCAGTAGTCCATGCTCTTTTGCACCATCGGGAAAATCTTTTGCAGCCACTCATTGTCGCCGCTGATGCGCCACTCCCGGTACACTTTCATAATGCCGCCCAGCTGGCCATCTGCCGCCGAATGAAAATCATGTGTAGCAGGTTGTATCGGCAACACCGCTCTGAAATTCTGGTGCCCTTTTTCATCCTGGCTTTCGCAGAATTCTGTAGTGCGGAGACTTCTTTCCAGTGCCGGAAACAAGTGCGGTATGGCCTGTGCATAAATCCACACATAGGTGCAGGAACCGTGGCAGCAACCACCTTCATCGCCGCAACCTTCAAAGCTCCACAGGCGGCCATCGTACTGGCGCATTACAGTGGGCGCTTTTAATATGGTGAGGTTTGCAGCGACGGCTTCTATCACCTCCGGCGGCAAAGTACTTGCGTAAAAAGCATCGGTAAACAACTGTGAATTTTTCTTAAGCGGCTCATATTGCGCCAGCCAGTAATCAGCCACTTCCCGGATGTTTTTAAAGCGGCTGCTGTACCAGGGCTTGTAAAATTTGCCGTTAAAATCTTTGTCGTATTTATCAAGACCAATGTCTGCAGGTGAATTGCAGCAACCTGATGCAGGATCACAATTCTCTTTCCGTGAGCCCACTGCACCCTCTGTAAAAGCTGTGTCTGGTGAGTACCAGGCCATCAGCACTTTAATGGTTCTCTGCTTGCCCGGGGCAATGCTGAAAGGCACATACAAACCGGCACCGGGTGCATCTTTATCCACCGGCTCAACTGCTCTTATGGCGCCATCTTTTACAGCGTTCCAAGCCATGGTCAGCGGATCCCACCAGCCACCCCTGAACCAGCAGTAATCTACGGTAGCAGCTTCATCGGTGAAGATGGCGAAGTCTGAAGGGAATGGCTTTTCAGCGGTACCGGCTTCTGATAATACAAACCCGTTTGGCAGTGATGAAATGGAGTTCTTTCCATCATCAATCCTGAGGAAATTCCTGGCGTTAAAAGAAAAAATCACTTCTTCAGTTCGCTTACCGGTATTGGTAAAACTATATTCCATTGCACCCACAGGCATCCCGGAATTATCTTCATCAGTCGGGATAAAAGGGCTCCATCCCGTTACTTTTATTTTCAGTGGAAGATCAGCATCACTCAACTCCAGGTTCCCAAAAGGAAAGCGGGCGGTGAAGGCTGCATTGTGGAAACGGGGCAAGCCTGTTGTGGCACCAGTGGCACCATTACCGGCATCCCTGAAACCAAATTTTTTCCAGTCGGGCACCGGACCTTCAAGCACCTTGGCATTGTTCTTTAAACCCTTTACATGAATGGCGGCAAAGAAGCCGGGCTCATGAAAAATCTCCGGCCTGTTGCGGACAGACATGTGTGAAATGGCACCGGTACCTTCCATACAAAACATACCGGCACCTGTACCGCCAATGGGGAAAGCTACCCTGTTTAAATACTCCCCTTTGTAAGCGACGTTATAGAGCCTGCCTGTTTTTTTATTGGGTGTTTGCTCCGGCTGATTGGCTGTTTCCTCAGCCCCGGCCATTGTATTTGCAAAAGCAGTTGTAGTGGGCAGCACAGCTGCACCAATGCCGCCAATGCTTAGTTTTTTGATAAAGGACCTGCGTCCTGAAGGCTGTTTCATAAGCATGTGTTTCGTTGTTTTAGGCAATTAAAGTAGCAAGGGCAGGTAACTCAAATATAACTTTTAAAGGGCAGGAGTAAACAGGGGGAAAAAATTTTATTTGTTGGAGAAATACAGAATAAAGCAGAGAGGTTAATCCAGGTTAAAAGGCTATCGCTGATCGATGATTTTTTGCAGTGCCGGCTCACAGGTTAGCAAATGCCATCCGCCGAACACAATAAACAGCCGGTCGTATTTGGTAAGCAGTTGCTCAATGGTAGCCATCAAATGCTGGTCACGGGTTTGTTTGCTTACTCTGCTCATCAACGATATCCGGCTCTTTTTGAATGGGTCGGTGGAGGGAATGGAAGCAAGGGTGAAGGTGCGGCCAACCAATTTTCGAAAGGCTGTTTTGAAGTATGCAAAGCTCTCCTGTTCCTGGGTGAGGGATATTTTTCCGTGGCCTTCGATATACTTTTTTACAAAGGGAATGTAAGCGGCTTCAATTTCTTTTTCACCGGTGATGTTTCGGCCTCTTAATCCCCACATCAACCGTTCAGTGCCGAGATAAGCAATGAGCTCTGCGGTGGAAAATTGCGTAAGCAAACCAGCAAACTCCTGGGCTTCATTCATGTCAGCATTGATGCAGGGTATTTGCAGGCTATCGGCCAAAACCTTGATGAGGCCAATCTCTCCGTCTTTCAAAAGCGCCTGGCTCTTTGATGCAAATTTCACCCCATCCATGTTACCGCCTTCATTCAATGCCACGCCAGGTTTCACTTCATTAAACTTGCGCTCGATGGCTGCATACATGGCATTAGTAGTATCAGTCGGATCCACATGTTCCACCCCACAGAATACAATTTGCTTATTGCCTTTGGCAAATTCTTTTATGTAAGGATTAGATGTGAGTTTTGGATTGATGGACAGGTAGTCAAGTGTGGTATACTTTTTAAAGGGTGCAGTTTGTGCTATTAAAATAAAAACACAGCTCTGGAATAGCAACAAGAAAATTAACCGCATTGAAAAAGATTCTTTTTAGATAAATTAAAAATTTAGACCTAAGTAAATGACCACATAAGACAGCTAAGGCTGACCTTTCTTTTTCTCTTCGATTGCTGCTTTTTCCTTTTCTATAAACTCTTTTGTTATCTGCTTTTTACCATTTACCAGTAACATTGCTTCGCAATGATTAGCCATCTCTAATAAAATTTCTAACGCAGGTATGCTAACTCGAGAATTATTAAAATTGATAGAAATGATGCCATACATCGAGTTCCACACTACATCTAAGCCATAATAGTCTTTATCCTTTTTATAGAATGCGTAAGCTTTAAATTCATTCAAATCGAAAAGAATGGACTCTCTGTTTGGAAAGCTAACAACAGCTTCAAGATCCCTTTTACCCGTAACAGTTTCTTCTTTCCATGAGAAAATAGCTTTTTGTGCATTAATAAAATCCCGGAATTTTTGTTGTTCGATTTTTCTTGAGATTTTTTCTAAGTCACTGTTAAACTTCTCTTTGGAAATGTGCATACAACTCAACCCTTTTAAGCTCATATCCTAATATTTGTAGTTCTATCAGTGTTACGTTCGAGTTCGCCTTTAACCTATATGAAACCAGCCGATCATACTAACATTTCTCAATCATATCCAATGTTTGCTCTTCCACATCATTCTGTTTGGCGGCAAATTTTACTTTACGGGTGCTGAAAAATAACAGCAGCCACGCCAGTACAACACAGGCTGCCATCACTCCTGTAAGCGGCATGGCGTTGTGCGGCGTAAACATACCAACAATGGCTGAAGCCAGTGCCCCAAGCCCCATTTGAATGGCACCCATTAAAGCCGAAGCACTGCCTGCATGGTTGGTAAATGGTGCCATACTCAGTGCGGATGAGTTGGGAAAGTTGAATCCCTGGCAACTGAGAAAAACAAATATCAAAGCGATGGTACTGTAAAGGTTCAGCCAGCCAAGGGCTGTAGCCACAAAAAGCACTACGCCGGCAATGGCCTGCACCGTTAAGGTGACCTTTACAATTTGTTCGCTGCTGTATTTTTTGAGTACCTGGTTGTTAAGCTGGCTGCTGGTAATAAGCCCTGCGGCGATAAGGGCAAAAATGCCGCCGTACTGCTGCTCTGTGGTACCAAACATTTTCATAAATACATAGGGCGAACCGGCGAGATAGGCAAATAAACCAGCCGCAGCTAAAGAGCCGGTGACTGCGTAAATAAAAAATTGAGGCTCTTTCAATACTATTTTAAAACTTGCCAAAATGGTTTTGGGTGCTAGCGAATAATTGGGATCTGGCTGTTTACTTTCCGGCAGGCCTGCAAACACAGCAATTACCAGCAGCACACCCAAAATGGTGAGCAGGATAAAAATACTGTGCCAGCCAAAATGAGTAACCATATAGCTTCCGGCGGTGGGTGCAATAATGGGCGAGACACCGAGTATCAGTATCATGTATGAGAAGACTTTGGCACTTTCTTCCACCGGGAACATATCACGTATAATGGCCCGTGGCGCCACCATGCTCACACAACCTCCCAATGCCTGCAAAAACCTCAAGGCTATCAGCGCTTCCGCAGAAGTTGCAAACACACAACCAACAGATGCCGCTATAAACACCAGCATACCGATGTACAATGGCGGCTTCCTTCCATATCTGTCAAGCAGCGGCCCACATAAAACCTGGCCTATACAAACACCAATAAAAAAGCTGGATAAAGAATATCCGACAGCTTCTATTGAAGTATTCAAATCTTTAGCAATGGCCGGAAATCCCGGCAGGTACATATCAATGGAAAAAGGAGCGATAGCGGATAAAAAGCCAAGAATTAAAATGATGGTTGTCCTGTTTTTTGCATTCATGCGTAATTGGTTGGTATTGGTAAGCTGTAAAAATAGCCATTTAATTGAGCAGGCAATTGATCATCAGCAAACAAATTTGATTGAAGTGTATCTGTGCTTACATGCATTTTATATACAGATTAAATGCTCAAAAAAGGCGGGAGATAAATTGCTAAATTCAATTTTAATTCCAATCAACAATACATCTTCTGGCTGCCTGCAGTTTGAAATGGCGTAGATAAAAACATTAATTTTCAAAATAAATAAAAATATTTGGCGGTTTAAATCAAACACTATTACCTTTACTTAACAGTGTTAGATTATTTAACCGCTGTAAAGGGAGATAAAATAAATGGCCAGTAAAGAAAGAATTTTACGATTGAAAGATGAAACAAGGAATAATATCCTGGGGGCATCAATTGATATTGTAAAGGAGGAAGGTTGGCAGGCGCTGAGTATGCGTAAGATTGCGGATAAAATTGAATATACCGCACCGATTATTTACGAATACTTTGCAAACAAAGATGCGATACTAAATGAGCTTACCCGGATGGGCTTTGTAAAACTGGGAAACCTGATGCAGGCAGCCATCGAGAAATATCCGGAACCGGCAAAACAACTGGAAGCCATGTGGCTGGCCTACTGGGATTTCGCCTTTGCTGAAAAAGAATTGTACCAGGTAATGTACGGTGTGGAAGTTAACTGTTGTGCCATGCAGAATATGTGCCCGGATATACAGAAACCGATGAACATGCTCTGGGACAAAATTGAAGAAATAATTCCTGCGGAGAAAAGGACAGAGGAATATGTTGATCTCAAATATTACACTTTCTGGTCGGTTGTTCACGGACTGATATCAATCAATATGACCCGTAAATTAACTTCAGATGAAATGAACCAGCAGGTATTGAGAGACGCCATCAGCGGAATTATAAACTCATTGGCATAGATCATTTTTTTTGCCCTTTTACCTAACGCTGTTAAACAATTTAATTACGTTTCTAAAACCCAAACTAACCCTTTTTAAATCTTTCCAGCAAACCTGGCCCTTTGAAATAAAGCTGATTAACAGCAATGATTCTAAAACACAAGCAAGCATGAACGATCCGGAAGTTCACCTCTCTTGTGTGTACACGACAGTTTTAAAAACTGTTTTTTTTAAACCAATTACTTAACACTGTTAAACAATTTAATTACGTTATGAACAAGCTAATAACTTACGCACTTTACGCAAGTGTACTTTACCTGGCCGCCTGTGCAGGACAAGCCATGAATCCAGCCCCGGCGCCACCATCACTGCCAGTAATTAAAATAAATTCAGGTTCAGCCACTACCTGGCTGGAGTATCCTGCAACCGTTGAAGGCAGTGAAAACATTGAGATTCGTCCGCAGGTAAGCGGTTACCTTGAAAAGATTTATGTGCAGGAAGGCGATTATGTAAGCAAGGGTCAGCCGCTGTTTAAAATAAACAGCAGGGAGTACAATGAATTTTCTAATAGCGCCGCAGCCTCGGTACAATCTGCCAAAGCCGCCATTGAAAAGGCCCAGGTGGAGTACGAACGTCTGCAGCCGCTGGTAGATAACAAAGTAATCGCAGATGTACAATTGAAAACTGCAAAGGCTAACCTGGCTGCAGCTAAAGCTGATTATGCACAGGCCGTATCCGGTAAAGGAAGTGCAGATATTACTGTTGGTTACACTTCGATAAGCGCTCCCGTCAGCGGCTATATTGGCCATATTCCTTTTAAACAGGGAAGCCTGATTGGTAAAGGTGAATTGTTGCCACTTACCGTGCTTTCTGAAGTAAACAGCATGCATGCATACTTCTCCATGAGTGAGGCAGACTTTTTATCTTTTATTGCAAAGTTTGACGGTAAGACAACAGAAGAAAAAATAAAAAGCATTCCGTCTGTTGACCTCCTGCTACCCGACAATACTGTTTACAACGCCAAAGGAAAAATTGAACTGGTACAGGGCCAGTTCGACAGAACCTCAGGCACCATCAGCTTCCGGGCCGTATTTGCCAATAATGACAAGCTGTTGCGTTCAGGCATCACCGGTAAAATACGCATTCCATCAGTACACCAAAATCAGTTGCTTGTGCCACAGGAATCTACCTACGAAATGCAGGATAAAATATTTGTTTTCTCACTCGGCGACAGCAATAAAGTAACAGGCAAACAAATAGCAGTAAGCGGTAAAAGCGGCAGTAATTATTTGGTGAGTAATGGCATTGCTAACGGCGAACGAATTGTTTTCAGTGGCATACAGCGCTTAAGAGACGGAGCTGTTATTACACCGCAGTTTGTGTCTGCTGATAGTGTGCTGCAGGCTTCGCTGATAAAATAATTTCTTTGGGCTAACCGGTGCTGTGATCTTATTTTCTACTATCAGCAGTTGTTCCGGCTATTCGCTGCAAGTCCTCACTACGCTGCGTTTCACTACGCTTCGTTCCGGGCTTTACGCTTCTATGCGGCAGCTTTTAAACTGAGGAATCTTTCTCAACAGTGCAACTTAGAGCATTACAGGCTGGCAAGTTTACCAAAATCTGCCCTGTTAAAACGGCATCTCGTTAATACTAAAAATAACGAAAAAGTGTAAATCCAAACCAAATCATCAGGACGGTTTGTAATAAAAAAAATCAGGACAATCAAGGCTTAAGTGTTACCTCTCTAAAAGAGGTTTAGGGGAACCTTTATTAAAAAACTTTTAAAAATAACGCTCAGAAACTTCTCAAAAGGGAGTCGAGGGTAACTCAATTATGTTCAAGAAATTTATAGAACGCCCTGTACTTTCCACAGTGATTTCCATCCTGCTGGTACTGCTCGGCATCGTATCACTTTTATCGCTGCCCATTACTCAGTTTCCGGATATTGCGCCACCTGCCGTGCAGGTAACAGCCACCTATCCCGGTGCAAGTGCCGAGGTAGTGGCACGTTCAGTTGCAACACCGCTTGAAGAAGCCATCAATGGCGTGGAGAACATGACCTACATGACTTCCAACAGCAACAATGATGGCACAATGACGCTCAGTGTCTTTTTCAAATCCGGTACAGATCCTGACATTGCCTCAGTAAATGTGCAGAACCGTGTGGCAAAAGCCAACAGCCTGATTCCGGCAGAAGTGCTGCAGGCTGGCCTCAGCACACAAAAGCAACAGAACAGCATTATTATGGCCATTGCGCTTTACAGTAAAGACACAGCCTACAATGAAGCATTTCTGCAGAACTATGCCAAGATCAATATTGTGCCGGAGATACAGCGTGTACATGGCGTGGGACAAGCCACCATTTTTGGCTCAAAAGATTATGCCATGCGTATCTGGCTAAAGCCGGACCGGTTGGCCGCATACAACTTATCAGCGCAGGAAGTACTGGCTTCCATCAAGGAACAAAACCTGGAAGCAGCCCCAGGAAAATTCGGCGAGGGAAGCACCGAAAGCTTTGAGTATGTTATAAAATACAAGGGCAAACTCAGCAGCAATGGTGACTATGAAAATATTATTTTGAAAAGTAACAATGATGGGTCAACCATCCGGCTCAGGGATATTGCCCGGGTGGAGTTTGGTTCATTCAGTTATACTGCTGATGCCAAAGTTGATAAAGGTCCATCCACCGGTATTCTTATTTACCAAACCGCAGGTTCCAATGCCAACGATATTTTAACGGAGGTGAACAGCATCATGGAAAATGTAAAAAAGAATTTACCCAAGGGCGTTAAAACATTTGTTCCCTACTCTTCCAAAGAATTCCTGGATGCTTCTATTGATAAAGTAAAGCAAACTTTGATTGAAGCATTTATACTGGTGTTCATAGTGGTATTCATTTTCCTGCAGGATTTTCGTTCAACACTCATCCCCGCCATTGCAGTACCAGTAGCCATTTTGGGCACCTTCTTCTTTATGCAGCTGTTTGGTTTCACCATTAACCTGCTCACTTTATTTGCATTGATACTTGCCATTGGTATAGTGGTGGATGATGCCATTGTGGTGGTAGAAGCGGTGCATACAAAAATGCAGGGAGAACATATATCGCCACGGGATGCAACCATAAAAAGCATGGGTGAAATATCCGGCGCTATCATTTCCATCACACTTGTAATGGCTGCTGTGTTTGTGCCGGTAGGTTTTATGAAAGGCCCTGCTGGTATTTTTTACAAGCAGTTTGGTTTTACATTGGGTATCGCCATTTTAATTTCGGCACTGAACGCTTTAACATTAAGCCCTGCGCTGGCAGCACTGTTTTTAAAGAACAATCACCAGCCTGGTGAAAAACCAAAAGGCCTTAAAGAAAAATTCTTTGGCGCTTTTAATGCAGGTTTTAACAATCTTACTAACCGCTACAGCAACAGCCTCAAGTTTTTGGTAAAGACAAAATGGATCGCTTTAACCGGCCTGGTAATCATCACCATCAGTACTGCATTGCTGGTAAAACAAACACCTACCGGCTTTATTCCAACAGAAGACCAGAGTATATTTTTGTACTCACTGAATATGCCTGCCGGCGCTTCACTGGAGCGTACCCGGAAAGTAGTGGAAAGAGTCGACAGCGTAATTGCAACAGTGGAAGCGGTGGAAAAATCATACAGCGTAGCTGGTATGAACATCATTACAAATGCAACAAGCCCCATCAGCGCTTTGGCTTTTGTAAAATTAAAAAAGCCCGGTACAAGAGGCAAGACAGAAGACATTAATAAAATCCTGGGTGAAGTAAACCAGAAGCTTTCAGTCATATCTTCTGCTGACCTGTTCACCTTTACACTGCCTACTGTGCAGGGTTTCGGTAACACCAACGGTTTTGAAGTTTTACTGCAGGACAGGACTGGTACCGGCAAACTGGATGCACTTAATGCAACTGCACAAGGCTTTATCGGTGAGTTGTTTAAGCGCAAAGAAATTGCTTATGCATTCACCACCTTCAACACAGGCAACCCTCAATACAAGGTAAATATAGATGAAGGCAAAGCAAAACAGTTGGGCGTTTCCGTGAGTGAGCTGCTGCAAACATTGCAGGTATATTATGGTAGTTACCAGGCTTCTGATTTCAATCGTTTTGGGAAACAGTATAAGGTGATAATGCAGTCTGATATTGCCTACAGGGTTGACCCCGAAACACTGAATGCAGTAAACGTAAAAAATAACGCCGGACAAATGATCCCGGTAAAAACGCTGATCTCATTAGAGAAAGTGTATGGCCCGGAGACTGTTACCAGGAACAATCTCTTTAATGCAGTAACCATCAATGGTATCCCAAAACCCGGTTACAGTTCGGGTGAGGCTTTAAAAGCGGTAGAAGAAGTTGCAGCAAATTATTTGCCCCGTGGTTATGCTTACGAGTGGAGTGGTCTTACAAGAGAAGAACAACAATCCGGTTCACAAACCACGTGGATATTTGTAATGTCGCTGGTGTTTATTTATTTTCTTTTAGCAGCACAATACGAAAGTTATATCCTGCCGCTGGCTGTCATTTTATCTGTGCCAACCGGCTTGCTGGGTACGTTCGCTTTTATAAATATGGCAGGTATTGAAAACAATATTTATGTACAGGTTAGTTTGATAATGCTGATTGGTTTGCTGGCAAAAAATGCAATCCTGATTGTTGAATATGCAGTACAGAGAAGGGCGGCAGGACTGAGTATTGCGGCATCAGCCATTGAAGCAGCAAGGCTCCGGTTACGGCCAATCCTTATGACATCCTTTGCATTTATCGCCGGCTTAATTCCGCTGGTAAGCGCTACAGGTGCATCCGCCATGGGAAACCGCTCGATAGGTACAGGAGCCGTTGGGGGTATGCTTACTGGTGTATTGCTTGGCATATTTATCATCCCGGTTTTATTTGTAGTATTTCAGACCCTGCAGGAAAAAGTGGTTGCTAAAAAGGATGCAACAAACCATTTGCCTGCCACTTCAGTAACACCAGCAATAGGCTAAAAATTAAGGAAATGGAAAACCCTTACCGCTGGTAAACCCCTCTCCATTTGAGACGGCTGGGTGAGGTCAGGGGCAACAGGCAGTTTGCCACACAAAGTTTTAAATACATTTTTTTGAGCCAGGCTGAAGTACTGCTATTTAGCCTCATTGGCGTCGCACCCTTGTATAACAGCAATTACCGCAGCAACAAACAGATAAGCCCAGTCAAAATAAAAAGCATAAAAATAAAAAGCATGAACAAGATTTTAAAAATATTCCTCTCTTTATTCACCTTATCAATATTGGCCTCATGTAAAATATCAAAAGATATTTCCACGCCACAGGTTGCCCTGCCAATGAGTTACCGGGAGGTAAATAACACAGACAGTAACAGCATTGCATCAGTAAACTGGAAAAGCTTTTTTACTGACCCCGCCCTGCAACAATTAATAGACAGCACCATTGTAAACAATTACGATATGCAGACCGCTTTAAAAAATACAGCGGCTGTACAACTCCTGCTAAAACAGAGCAAACTTGGTTATCTGCCGCAGGCAAATTTACAGGTTGGCGCAAGCATTAACCGGCCATCAGACAATAGTTTAAATGGCCTTAGCCTAAGCCAGTTTCTTGGCAAATCTTATGTTGAAGATTACAGTGCATCCGTAGCCCTTTCATGGGAGGCAGACATTTGGGGTAAAATTAAAAACCAAAAAGCCAAGGCCCTTGCAACATACCTGCAAACAACTGAAGCCCGGAAAGTTATTCAAACTAACCTGGTTGCTTCAGTCGCCCAGGGTTATTACAATTTATTAATGCTGGATGAACAACTGGCCATTGCCCGTAAAAACCTGCTATTAAACGACAGCACATTACGCATCATTAAACTGCAATACAATGCAGGCGAGGTAACCGCCCTGGGTGTTCAGCAGGCGGAAGCACAAAGGCTGGTAGCGGTACAATTGATTCCGTTGCTTCAACAGGATTTAACCATCCAGGAAAATGCACTTAGTGTCTTATCCGGTGTACTACCTGCAACAATTGCACACAGTAACAGCATCAACGACATTTCATTTACTGACAGTTTAACTACCGGAGTGCCTTCCAGCCTGTTAAGCAACCGCCCTGATGTAAGGACAAAAGAACTGGCACTCACCATAGCAAATGCCAACACGGGCATAGCGAAAGCAAACATGTATCCTTCGCTTACTATCACCGCATCAGGAGGAGTAAATGCTTTTAAAGTAAGTAACTGGGTTAACATTCCGGCTTCCTTATTCGGTACTGTAACAGGTGGCATTGCACAGCCGTTGTTTCAGCGCAAGCAATTAAAAACACAATACGAAATCAGTAAGATTGAAAGAGAAAAATCAGTAATTGAATTCAGGCAATCTGTGCTTAACGCTGTGGGAGAAGTAAGCGATGCACTGGTAAAAACCACCAAATTAAAAGAGCAGCAAACCATCGCCACAACCAGGGTAAACACCCTGCAGCAAGCTATTGCCAACGCAGATCTTTTATTTAAAAATGGTATGGCAACCTACCTGGAAGTTATCACTGCACAAAGCAATACTCTGCAGGGAGAACTGGAACTTGCTGCACTTAAAAAAGATCAGTTAACTGCAGTGGCAGAACTGTACCGGGCCCTGGGCGGCGGCTGGAAATAATATCATGCATTACATTTCACTTAATAATAAAACAAAAAACATGTCAACATTAAAAAACAAAGTAGCCATTGTTACAGGCGCATCAAAAGGAATTGGTGCCGGCATTGCAAAAGCTTATGGCACTGCAGGCGCATCGGTGGTAGTAAATTATTCTTCTGACAAAGAAGGTGCACAACGGGTGGTAGATAAAATTATAGCCAACGGTGGTAAAGCGCTGGCCATTCACGGCAGCGTAGCTGTAGCAGAAGAAGTGAAAAGCTTATTTGACAAAACGAAAGAAGCTTACGGGCCAATAGATATCT
Source organism: Ferruginibacter sp. (assembly GCA_965247025.1). Taxonomy (GTDB): domain Bacteria; phylum Bacteroidota; class Bacteroidia; order Chitinophagales; family Chitinophagaceae; genus Ferruginibacter. Next base: position 2,338,035 of record OZ252000.1, read on the forward strand.
TCGTAAACAATGCCGGGGTTTTCAAATTTGGGCCGATCGAGGAAATCGCAGAAGCAGAGTTTCACCGGCAGTTCAACATTAATGTGCTGGGCACTCTGCTGGCTACACAACAGGCTGTCAGCCATTTTGGAACCAAAGGCGGAAGCATAATCAATATCAGTTCCGTGATCAGCAATAATCCTTCGGCTCATTCTGTGATATATTCAGCTACAAAAGGTGCAGTGGATACCATCGCTGTAGCTCTTTCAAAAGAACTGGGCAGCCGGAACATCAGGGTTAACACCATTTCTCCCGGTATGGTGAGTACAGAAGGCAGCAGGAGTGAAGGCATTATTGGAAGCGATTTTGAAAAGGCACTCGTTGCTGATACGCCTCTTGGCAGGGTGGGTCAGCCTGATGATATCGCAAAAGTTGCCTTATTCCTTGCATCAGAAGATGCAGCTTGGGTGAATGGTGAAAAGATAAGTGTGAGTGGAGGTTTGAGATAAATAAAAAGCGCATGCAGAAGTTGGGTAAGGGTATTCACAAGCCCAACTTCTACCAATGCTTATGGTTTTTTCAATCAATGGATTCATCAACCAGGTACAGTACAGATAAATAGTTTTCCTGCACAGCATCGGACAATGCTATTTCACATGTTTTGGTGGAGGAATAATAACCATCATACGCTTGTTGCTTTACTTCGTTTGCCTCTGCTTCGGTAGCCGATGCAGTAAGCTCCGGGAAAAGAAAGCCACGGTCTCCGGCCATACCGCAGCAACCTGCATTCTTCGGCACGGTTACCTCATTTGCAAAATGTTTTGCCAGGCTGATAAATTTTTGCTCAGTTTTCATCTTTTTCAAAGAACAGACCGGGTGCAAAACGATGTTCTTTTCTTTGCGTTTTACATACACAAATGGCATGACCATATCGTGTAAAAACTCAACACTGTCAATAATGGTCAGGGCGTCAAATTTTTGCTTGCCTGCTTCAGTAAGTACAGATCGCATTTGCCGCAATGTGTAAGCGCAGGAACTAACGTCAATAACTACCGGCAATACACCCTCCTTGCAAGACTTCCATAACTGATCAACAATTTTATTGGCAGTAAAACGGTAAGCATCTGTAAAGCCCTTTGAAGAAAATACCTGGCTGCAACAGCTTCCAGGCAAATTATCTAAAACCTTCACAGTTATTCCAGCTTTGCTGCAAACACTCAAAAAGGTTTCCATAATATTTTTCTGCTCCCCAGCATAGCTACCCATGGTACGGGAGATGCAAGCGGGGAAATAGACAACCATTTTCTGGAGTTGTTCTTTTGTTACAGGCTTATTTATTTTAACAGAAAGCAGTTTGGGCGGTGCCTGCAAATTATCAGACCAAAGTGGCATAGCCGGGATAATCCTCTTCATACCACTGGTAATTTTGAACATGGCATTTTTACCAAAAACCCTGTTTATACTAATGCCTGTTTTCAATGCGGCTCGTGTGAGCAACTCGACTGTCCTAAAGTTTTTTGCTACCCACAAAGCAATACTGTTAGCAATTGCAGAATGACTTTCTTTTCGCAGCCTTTTTATCAAATCACCGGTGTTAATATCAACAGGGCAGGCAGTTGCACAAAGCCCGTCTACCGCACAGGTTTCCAACCCTTCATATTGATACTGACCCAGCAACAACTTATGATTAGCAGTATCACCTGCAAGCTCCAGGTTCTTTAATACCCTGCGTACAACAATTCTTCGTCTTGGCGTTGTAGTGATGTTGCGGCTCGGGCACACATGTTCGCAGTAACCGCATTCAATGCATTTGTCAACTTCTTCTTCCACGGAAGGCATTGCTTTTAAATGCCTGGTATGTGCATTTGCATCGCTGTTAATTATTACCCCGGGATTAAGCAAATTGTCAGGGTCAATCACCTGCTTGATCTTCTTCATTATTCCATACGCCTCACTCCCCCATTCCGTCTCTACAAATGGCGCCATATTCCGGCCTGTGCCATGTTCTGCTTTAAGTGTTCCATCATATTTTTTTACCACCACCGCCACCACTTCTCTTATAAATTTATCATAGCGGCTAATTTCATCATTACTGTTAAAAGACTGGGTTACCACAAAATGAATATTGCCATCTTTTGCATGACCAAAAATGATCGCATTGTGATACTGGTATTTTTGAAACAATCTCTGCAGATCCAAAATAGCATCGCCAAGTTTTTCAACAGGAAAAGCCACATCTTCCAGTATCACTGTGGTGCCGCTGGCACGAACCGCACCCACTGCCGGGAACAAGCCTTTCCGCACTTTCCAAAAAAAATCCTGTTCTGCCGGATCATTGGTAAACACCGGCGCATTCAACAACAATAGTTGAGAAGATGACAGCAGGAATTGTTCAACGCTATGATGCAAAAGATCCTGGTCATTTTCCTGGAATTCAATAAGCAAGGCAGCTGCAGAGCCGGGCAGTGTTTTAACAATTGCAGGCATCCCCTCAAGATGCTCAACTGCATGCAGTGAAGCCCTGTCCATCAGTTCAACCATTACCGCTCCGGCATTGGTTAAAGGCACAATTGCCTGGCAGGCCGCATAAATATCCGGGAAGTATAAAAGCGCTGTTGATTTAAACCTGAAGTCAGGTACGGTTTGCAATACGGCTTCTGAAATAAACGCCAGGGTGCCTTCTGCACCAATAAGCAAATGAGCCAGTATATCCAACGGATGATCATAATCTGCAAAAGCGTTGAGAGAATAACCAACCGTAGTTTTAGTCTGGTACTTTTTACGGATTTTATTAAAAAGTACAGTATCGCTTTTTACCTGTTCACGGATACCAGCGATGCTGTTAAAAAGAGCGGCGCACTCGCTTTCAAACCTCTTATAATCCTCCTCATTTTCAGTAGAAAAAGTTTTACCATCGGGTAAAATAAACCGTATGTATTTTGTTGTATGATAAGAATTTAGTTTAACGCCACAACACATACCACTGGCATTGTTTGATAAAATGCCACCCATCATTGCAGCGCTGATGCTGGAAGGATCAGGGCCAATTTTGCGCTGGTATTTTTTTAGAAAAGCATTCACCATGGCACCTGTGATACCTGGCTGAACTCTTACAAAATCACCTGCCGCTTCTACATTTATCTTGTTCCAAAACTGGCTTAAATCAACCAGTATTCCATCCGTAACAGACTGACCCGAAAGACTGGTACCCCCAGTTCGAAAAACCAACGGAATTTTATGCTGATGTGAAAATTGAAAGAGTAAAATAATTTCGCTTTCATTTACAGGCTGCACAACTGCTTTCGGTGTAAGCGAATAAAAGCCTGCATCTGAAGCATAGGACACTACATCGATATACCTTGCCCTGATACGGTTGTCTGGCAAGATTTTAATTAACTCTTTTACAATATCCATTTTATCTTCATTGTTAATTGCATCCCCGCAGGATTGCCTTCGCAAGTTCTTTTTGAAATAATAATTGTCTGCTTACTTTTTAAAATCAATATTTACAACTATCGAATACTGCAGCCTCAATCCCCTGGAAACCGCAATTTTTCAAAACAAAAAGAGAACCGGCCAATGGTTGTTCATCATGCATTTTTTCAGTAAGGCCGGTACATGCAGAGGTGATATACAAATCCTGTAAATCATCTCCGCCAAAAGTACAAGAAGTGATCTTAGCAGCTGGCAACGGGATACTCAATAATTTTTTTCCTGAGTTTGGGTTCCACCGTGTAACCTGCCATCCATCCCAATGAGCAATCCACAGCATACCTTCCTTGTCTATGGTCATTCCATCCGGAAAGCCTTCTTCCGCTGGTATCCCGATTGCAATTCTTTTATTGCTGATACGGCCGGTTTCTACAGCATAATCATAAGCCACCACCTCCAGAGTGGGTGTATCAATGTAATAAAAAGTTTGGTGGTCAGGGCTCCACGCCATACCGTTCGAGATGGTGACTCCTGCAAATTTTAACGGAATGACTAAGATCGGTTTCAATCATATAAAGACTTCCTGCACCGGTTGTTTCAGAAAGCGCCATAGTACCAACCCAAAACCTGCCTGCAGGGTCGCACTTTCCATCATTAAACCTGTTTTCCGGAAGATGAATCTCCGGGTTATGTATTGGCTTAATGTCACCATTTTCCCTGTTTATAAATGCAAGGCCACTTTTTAAGGCAGCTATAAAATCACCGTTTGTACAGAGCGCTATGGCCCCAACTATGTCTTTAACTTTTATTGTCCGGTGATGATTGGCAGGAACGGAGAATTCGTGAATATTACCATTTAAAATATCTACCCAGCAAATTGATTTTGTGCTGGCATCCCATACCGGGCCCTCGCCCAAAGAACAGCTATGAGGTGTAACAACCTGATAAGGTAAATTCTTTTTTGCTGACATAATCTATTTCAAAAAAGTTAGTTGTAAATGATAGTTCAACTGTTAATGTAACTATTGCAGGACTGAACACAAACCACCTTTTTTTAGTGTGTTGAAGTTTGTGTTATTTAAAAAGGTGACGGGCTGATGCATGTCCACCCGCCATCTACAATTAAAGTTTGGCCGGTAATATGTTTCGCTTTATCCGATACAAGAAATAAAGCAGTACTGGCTATATCATCCACCGTAGCAGGCCGCCCCATGGGCGTGATAGTTGACCACACTTTTGAATATTCAACATCTTCCAATGTGCGTTCGGTTAATGTGGCGCCTGGTGCTATTGTATTTACATTTATTTTGTATTTCGATAATTCAATCACTAAATTTTTGGCCAGCATTTCCAGTGCAGCCTTGCTCATACCGTATGCGGCAAGATCCTTATGCGCCTGGTGACCTGTTACCGATGAAGTGAACAATAAGGAACCTCCGGCTAACTGCTTTTTCATTTGATTTGCGGCAGCCTGTGCAAGAAAAAAAGTACCTCCTAAATTCACTTGCATCACCCGGAAAAAAGACTCGGGCTTGTATTGAAAAAAATCTCCAAACAGCGTAATACCGGCATTTGCGATAACGATATCCAGTTTTCCAGATTGCGATACGGCTTCATTTACCATTCGCTGAATAAATCCAACATCGCTGGAATCACCCGAAAATGCTATGCATATACCTCCCGTATTTTCAACAATTTGTTTTGCGGCGTTCGTTGCTAATGCTTCATCAAGATCATTTAAAATAACATAAGCGCCCTGCTTGGCAAGCTGCCGGCAAATTTCAAAACCAATTCCAAGGCCTGCTCCTGTTACAATGGCTGTTTTGTTTTCAAAGCTCATAACAATCGTTTTATTGTGAGTAATGGTTGATGAGTTGGCTACTAACTAATCACAACCCGCCAATCATTTTATTAATGGGAGTCTCTTACTACTTCACTGCCAGAGCCACCTTTTAAAAAATCCATATCAGCACCAAGATGAGCCTGCTCCACATGTGTTTGGTACAAATGAACATACCCACGGGAATACATCTTTTCTGTCTTTGTCCATTCGGCTTTACGTAGCACTAATTCTTCCTCTGAAACTTCCAGGTGCAGCGTTCTGCCATATGCATCAAGACTAATAATATCTCCATTACGCACCAACGCTAAAGTACCGCCTGCAGCGGCTTCTGGTGAAACATGCAACACTACCGTACCGAAACCAGTACCGCTCATTCGGCCATCTGAAATGCGTACTATGTCGGTAACACCCTGTGCTAATAATTTTTTAGGCAGCCCCATATTTCCTACTTCAGCCATACCTGGATAACCCTTTGGCCCAACATTTTTAAGCACCATAATACAGGTGGCATCAATGTCCAGTTCAGGATCATCCACACGGGCATGGTAATCTTCTATATTTTCAAACACCACAGCTTTACCTGTGTGTTTTAATAATGCAGGGCTCGCAGCAGAAGGTTTTATTACTGCTCCATTTGGTGCAAGATTTCCTTTAACCACAACGATGCCCGATGATGGTTTAAAAGGTTCCTCCATAGTGCTTATCACATTACGGTCGTACACTTCAGCAGCTGAACAATTTTCACCCATCGTTTTCCCATTCACTGTAACAGCATCGTTATGGATAATGCCTTTCATTTCTTTTATCAATGCAGGCAGGCCACCGGAATAATACAGATCTTCCATGTAATTTTCACCGGAGGGTTGTATGTTGGCAAGCAATGGAACATGTTGTGAGTATTTATCAAAATCATCAATGTTAAGTTCAACACCAATGCGACCTGCAATAGCTAAAAGGTGAATTACAAAATTGGTAGATCCGCCAATTGCCGCATTAATCATAATGGCATTTTCAAATGCTTTCCGGGTAAGAATTTTTGATAAGGTCAAATCCTCTTTTACCATTTCAACAATGCGCCTGCCTGATAATTGCGACAACACTTTACGCCTTGCATCAGCCGCTGGAATAGCTGCATTATCTGGCAAAGAAAGACCTAACGCCTCAACCATTACTGCCATGGTTGATGCAGTACCCATAACTGCACAATGGCCCTGGGTACGGGCCATGCAAGCTTCTGCCTCCAGGAATTCTTCACCGGTTATTCCACCAAGTTTATGTGCCGCATCAAAACGCCAAACATCAGATGTTCCTATATTTTTTCCCTTCCAATGCCCTTTCAGCATTGGTCCGCCTGAGATAACCAATGTTGGAATATCCACACTGCAGGCACCCATTACCAGCGAAGGTGTTGTTTTATCGCAACCACAAAGCAACACAACTCCATCAATGGGATTTGCCCGAATCGATTCTTCCACATCCATGCTTACCAGGTTCCGGTAAAGCATTGCCGTTGGCTTTATCAATGTTTCACCCAGGCTCATTACCGGGAACTCTACAGGAAAACCACCAGCCTCCAACACGCCTTTTTTTACAGCTTCGGCCAAGTCCCGGAAGTGTGCATTGCAGGGTGTTAATTCACTCCATGTATTGCAGATACCAATCACAGGTTTGCCTTCAAACATGTCTGCAGGTATGCCCTGGTTCTTCATCCAGGCACGGTAAATAAAGCCATCTTTATCTTTTTTGCCAAACCAGTTCCTGCTTCTTAATTGATTTACATCCATGTTAAATTTGTTTCTAATCAGTTTAAAAGTTCGTAATCAATTTGCATAAAATCATCTACATAATTCAACCAAAATTCTTTGATAAACTGAACATGCACCGGGTGCTCATTATACTGCAGATACAATTCTTTATTTGCAAATTCCATGGAAAGCCCAAATTCAAACTTATTTTTTTGCTAACCTGCCGGAGACTTTCAAAGTTTTGAACGCCGGGGATTGTTGCCAATTTTTTTGCGGCTGAGAAAAAATTTTGAATCGCAATGGAATCAACCGAAGTTTTAAATTTATAAATTACAGAATGGCGAATCATAAATGTATTCGGTTTGGGTGGTTGTGCTACAGATTGAATTGACATAACAAAAGCATCAAAGAAATGTCAAGGTATATTTTTTTATAATGATACAAAGCATATTTATTGCTGTTTGAAATTGTCAATGTTATATAAGTGCTGCAATGCAGGAAAAGGTTGTTAGCAAAAATATTTTTGCAATAAATGTTTTTCTGTTCTTTTACTCCGGCCTGTTTATCACCGCCTGCAACACTAACTTTTAAACTGGTCACTTTGCCATACTAATCTGTAAACTTTTTCAGTTGTGCAATACACTGTGGTGAAAGCCGCATGATTGTTACAATTGAGGCTTAACAATCACTCTTATTTCAACAGAAATTTTAAAAAATAATAAGCCAATCTCCATTGGAATATCGCAGAAGATATGGTGAATAAAGAAGCTCGAACGAGATGATTTTTTTGGAATAATTATCTAAGATGGTATTGGTAGCAAGACTTTTACTACAATTGCCGGCAATCATTTTGCCAACAATCCTTTCTTTGATGATGCAGGCGGTGACGGATTACCTAAACCTGAGTTGGTAATTATATTGGTGCTGACTGCTCCCGGAAAGACCACGCTTACATTCACATTTGTATCCGTCAATTTTGAATGCAAGCCCTCTGTCAGCAACTTAAGAGTAAAGCCTTTCCTCATCATCCAAAAACAAAGCAGGGTCACTCATAATTTTGGGAAATGTATCTTTAGCAACCTGCCATCTTCCTGCTGAAGGGTCTGTAGTTTTATAAAGGCTCTTATTATTTTTGCTCCAGTTAGTTGCCAAAAAATAAACGGTATTATCCATGGCTATAATGGCAGGTGCATAATCTTCAAAGGGCAGGTCTGCCGATGTAATCATCGTCCAGTTGATTAAGTCTTTGGATGACCAGTAGCAGCAGGATTTGGAAGCAAACAAATAATAGGTTCCTTTAAAATAAGTTCCTTTAAAGAGAATAATCACCGGGTCGGCAGCCTCCCGCCTCGAGGGTTTTACTAACTGAAACCTGTAACTCAGGCTTAATGGATTGCAGATGGTAGTTTGTTTATTCGCAACCTGTGTATTCAAGCATTAGGTATTGCATCCCAAAAACAAGCGTACTGCTGTTTTAAAAAATATATTCTTTATTATTTTTAAATTATATTTTCAGCACTAAAAATACTATTTCAAATAGATTTGTACCAAGCCATTTTTCAATCCCTTGGCTGCAGCTGTTAAGTTCACTGCTCCTGCCTTCCCTTTGGGTCTCACTATTACCAATCCTCTGCCGTTATAAACTTTTTTATGATTTTGCTGAAAGCTGGATGCATCATCAAAGCTTCCATTGGCGACGCCTGCAATCGTTGCATTACCGGTAAGCTGGTAAGTAATTTCTATGTCATCTATGTTTGGCACAACGTTACCTTTTTCGTCAACAATTGCTGCACTTATGTAAGCAAGATCATTGATGTCAGCTTTGATTGTATTCCTATCTGCCGTCAACCGCACAGCAACCGGTTTGCCCGCAGTTGATAAAGTACTTGATCCCGTTTCTTTATTACCATCAAAACTTTTTGCCACCAATTTTCCGTGCTGATATGCAATTTCAAAAGTTGCGGTAATGGAACTATGGCGAACTGTTTGTTCTGCGATCACCTTACCATTTAATTCAAGTTTCACCTGCTTACTTCTTGTGTAAACATGCACCAATATTTTTTTGCCTTCCTGTTCCGGCCATGTCCACGATTTTAATTCATCCGGAAATCCCCAGGCGCTATTACTTCCTGCATATTGTCAGCCATGAGGCGACGCACCAACATTTCTACCGGACTTTTTTTCCACACAATATCCTGGTAGTATGCGGCCTGCTTTTTATTGCCAATCAAATCCACGTCGCCACAGTAAGCATTAAAAACAGGCCAGACTGGCTTATATAAAAGCCCCATGCGTATCAGGCCCGTTGTTAACTTTCTGGAAGCAGGAACCTGTAGCGGTCTGCCAATGCCTGCTTCGCCAATGTAATCCATTGCTGTCCACTTAAAGCTTCCCAATAATTAAGGATATTTCTCTGCATGCTCACAGTTTTCCAATGCGCCGTCTGGAATGTATTCGGTAACAATAAAAGTTTTTTGTGGGTGCTTTGCATGTTCGGTTTCAAAGCGATGAGCTGTAATACTATCACGTACAAAAAATTTGCACTGACTTTCTAAAAAGTAGTTGTATCCATCCACATCCAGATTCAACAGGTAGTAAAGCTTGATGAGAAAAGACAGATTGGAGCCCACCGCTCACCATTCCTGTATAAGTTTGACAAAGAAAAATATGAGGAAGGTTTGAAAACCGGCGTGGTACTGGCCTTTTAATCACTCCATAAAAATGGTTGACTTAGTTAGAATACTTTTAAACTGCAATAAACAGTAAATTAGTAAATGATTAAAACAGTATTAGCCGTATTGTGGATCATCACATGGCATTCGACCGGCGCTCAATCTTCAGCCCTGCATTTACCAGATAGTACCGTTCATTTTGATTCTGCATTAGCAGTATCTGGCAACTGCACACCAGCATTTTTCAACGTAAGGCAGTAACGAAAACGTAGCCAGTGTATGTATTACCTTGCGGAAGTTTATACCAGGCAAAATCAGCTGGCAAGCGCTATTTGTTACTTATTGCAGGCTGACTCAATGAGTAAAAGATTTTGCTGCTTACCGATGTCAAACGCCAATTGGCCATTGTGTACGGGGGCCGGAGACCTTCCTTTATCATGAAAACAATGCCTTTAATTCCATGGCATCTTCAGGCTTCATTTTTCCACCAAGTATTAACCTTATTTGCCTGCGGCGAAGGGCGCTCTCATACAGCTTTTGCTCCTCTTCAGTTTCAGGATTCATTTTATTAACCGGCATCGGTTTACCATTAGGGTCGAGTGCTACAAATGTATAATATGCTTCGTTACTTTTATACCGGTACTGCTTAATCGCATCTTCACCCCAAACCTTCATGTGTACTTCCATGCTGCTGCTGAAAACCCTTGTAACCTTTGCTTCAATGTGTACCACATTGCCAATTTTTATAGATTTTTCAAAAGAAATATTATCAACAGAAGCCGTAACAACGGGGAACCCGCTGTGCTTCATAGCAGAAAGTGCAGCAGCAATATCCATCCAGTACATGAGGCGGCCACCCATAAGGTTGCCAAAATTATTGGTATCATTAGGTAACACCAATTCAGTCATCACCACCAGCGATTCAATTGCTTTTTTTTCCATAACCAGTTTTTACAAAGATAGAAGGGTTGGCTTTTAGTAGCCGGTTAAATATTGCTCACATTTTTTCCAATATTTAAAAAAGGAAGGAAAATAGCCTGTTACTTCCGGAAACAAATCGTCATAAGCTTCGCCTGTTCCGTCATAATAGGTATAAGCAGGGTGAGATTTGTAAATGATTTCATTTGAAGCGGCAAGTTTTTTAAGGTCAGTGAATTCCGCAGTATAAAGTTGGATACCTTTTATATTCGCTGAAAGATCAATGATAAACTGCATCACCTTTTTACTTACCGGATGTTGCCGGTAATGTGAAGGCTCAATTAATAAAATGCGGTTGCAAGCTTCGCCGTTATGCCACGCAGGATCGAGGTTGTAAGCATTGTAAACCAATACCGGTTTTCCATCTTCTATAACTGGTGTAGCCGTTACCGGTAATGTTGTTTCTTTTTTAAAATCTGATACATCCTTTAACACTTGCGGTATTACATTACCGGTAAGTTGTTCGTAAGGATAATCCAAAAATGTATTTTGTTGCTGGCTGTTTGTGTAGCGGTTAATATTCTCCTGGTTGCAATAATATTTTTTTGAAGAGAATGTTCCTGTAGTCCATTGCCAGCTTAGGCTGTTGTTTGCCAGGTCCCCGTCCAGCAGGTGATAATACATCCACGCTGATGGCTGCCACCAGTGAGCATTGGCTATATTACAGGCGATGCTGCTTACATACATGCGCAGGTGATTGTGCATATAGCCGGTTTGATACAGTAACTGAATATACCGGTCAATGGCTGCAATACCTGTGGCTGCATTTTCAATGGCGGTTACCATTTTATAATGTGCAACATTTTGCTGTTGTTGTTTGAGATCAGTGAAGATTTTATCACCGAGACTTTGCCAGGTACGCTGCCAATATTCACGCCAGGCAAGCTCCTGCAAAAATTTTTGTACCTGGTAAGCTTTATAATTTTTAAGTACCTGGCTGGCAACCTGCCTAAGACTTATGACTCCTCTTGAAATATATGGCGAGAGGTATGTAACATCACCATCAATAAAATTTCTTGTACGGGCATATTTAAGCGGCTCGGTATTTTCGAGGCGATTAATAATATCCGGGTAATTGGTTGGGAATTGCATAGGATAGTAACTTGTGGCTTTACTCATCGCTTACTTAATTTATTCATTGAGATAGTGCGCTGACGGTTGCATTTAAAACGATCAATATCATCGTTCCTCAGCGCTTCATGTTTTGTGCTGCGGCCCTTTGTACGTTCCCTCCACATTTTAAAACTGGACGGCTTCATTTCTTTCCGCATGAGTTTTATTACACCCTGCTGCTTCAGGCCGAACTGCACTTCAATGGCTTCAAATGTAGTGCGGTCTTCCCAGGCCATTTCAATTATCCTGTCAATATCAACAGGAGCAAAACAAGTTGCAGAAGATTTTTCTCCAGGTCTATTTATAATTTTTTTTTCTTTGTTCATTTTATTAGTATGAAGTTTTTGATTTAAGATGTGCTGCCTTATTATTCAAACAGCTTTTGCTGTTTACTTTTTATAAAAGGGCTGTTGGAATCCAGTTCTGCCAAATATTTTTCTGCTGTGCCGATGTGTTTATTTCTTTTGGCTTCCGGCATTTTATCAAAGGTTTTTACCAGCATGCCAAGCCTTGGATTTTTTAAAAAGAAATCACTATGAACATGCATAAAGCGCCAGAATAAACCATCCCATATTTCCTTCCAGGAGCCCTTGGGATAATCACTCATTTTAAGCAAATAATTGCTTGCGCTGATGTAAGGTTTGGTGGTCATGAGGCCACCATCTGCAAACTGCGTCATGCCATAAGTATTTGGCACCATCACCCAATCGTAAGCATCCACGTACATTTCCATAAACCAGCGGTAAACTTCATCCGGATCAAACTCACACAACAACATAAAATTACCCATCACCATCAGCCGTTCAATATGATGGCTGTAGCCGGTTTTCAACACCTTTTTTATAACATTGTCAACCGGCGAAATGCCTGTTTCACCGGTCCAGAAAGTTGGTGGAATTTTCCTTTTGAAGCCCCAGTAATTTTTTGTACGTTGCCGGCTGCCTTCTCTTTCATACACAATCCTGATGAATTCCCGCCACCCAATGATCTGCCTGGTAAAACCTTCCAATGAGTTAAGCGGAATGCTCTTTTCAGCTGCAACCTGCAAGACTTTATCTATCACCTGCTGCGGATTTAAAAGGCCTGTATTTAACATTGGGGTAAGCACTGAGTGATGAAGAAAATGTTCGTTGCTCACAATTGCATCTTCATAAATGCCGAACTTTTCAAACCGGTTTACTAAAAAATCATCCAGCCATTTTTCTGCTTCGACATAACTTGTGGGGTAGATAAAGTTTTCACTACTGCCGTAATTATTGGGGAAGTTTTCTTCAACATATTTCTTCGCTTCTTTTACATAGTCATCTTCAGGAGAAGGCTTCAAAATTGGTGGTATTTCGCTTTTGGGGTATTTGTGCCTGTTATCAGCATCATAACTCCATTGGCCGCCAAGGCCATTCCCACTGGCATCCAGTAAAATATTTCGCTGCTTGCGCTGCTGAATATAAAATGCGGTTTGAAAGTAAGTTTGCTTTTTATCAAAAAAGGCTTTAACAGCATCAGGCGTATTTAAAAAATTGGGTGTTTCAAACTCCTGCAAGCCTATACTGTGCTCTTTGCAGGTTTTTACCAATCTTTTTTTAAGCCAGTTATCAGTAACATCTGCATAACAGATTGCCGTTATTTGTTGCTTCGCAAGATGAGCTACCAGTTTTCTTACATCACACAATTCACTCTGGCTGTCAATATAATTAACCTTTATTTTTTGTTTGGAAAGATGGTCGGCATACCGCTTCATTGCTGCCCGGTGCAGCACTAATTTTTGCTTGTGAAAATTGTATTGATGGAAGAACAACCACTCCTCTACTAAATAAACCGGCTGCTGTTTTTGTACAGCCGGATGCGTTTTAAATAACTGGTGCGGAAAAATAATTGTGGCAGCTGACATGCTGTTTTCTTTTTAAAACAATATGATGGGTACATTGTTTATCCCTGCAAACATTTATTTTATGGAGATTTTGAAAGATAAGAATGTACTGCTCATAGGCGCTACCGGTGGCATTGGCAGCAAGACTGCAAAACTTATTGCTGGCAGCGGTGCCAACCTTTTTATAACTGGTCGAAATGAAGTAAGGCTAAAAGAAGTTGCACAGGCTTGTAACCTGCCGGTTGAGAAATGTTTGTGTTGGATATATCAAAGCCGGAACAAGTTGCCGCTTTAAAAACTGCCTATTTTCAACAAAATACTGGTGTTGATATATTGATAAATGCAGCGGGCAGCGGCATTATAAAACAAATGGATATGCTGGATGAAGTTGAATTTATGCAAACCATCAACAATAATTTATTTGCAGTTTTTTTATTGATGAAAGCTTTTCTGCCTGCTATGAAAGAAGTAAAAAAAGGGCTTGTAATAAATATTCCCGGCATACTGGGCAAAGTGCCAATGGCCGGCGCCGCTGCCTATAGTGCCAGCAAGTACGGTTTGGTTGGGATGATGCAAAGTATTCGGGAAGAGTTAAAACGTACAGATATCAGGATCACCAATTTGTTTTTGGGTGGCGTTGATTCACCTTTTTGGGATACCATTGATTTAAAAGTGCAGCGGGAAAAAATGGTACAAAGCGAAGAGGCTGCAAGAGCGATCTGGTTTTTGTGCCAGCAACCCCGGAGTGGCGTGGTGAGTGAGATGGTGCTGCAACCTTTTAATCACCAGGCGATATAGGGTTTACGGTTTACAGTTTGGGGTTTACGGTTTGGGGTTTACAGTTTGGGGTTTGGGGTTTGGAGTTTGGGGTTTGGGGTTTGAGTAAAATGGCAAACCAATCATGTGGGCAAAGTTTAATAATGATTTGGTGCTGATGGGATGCCGGATTGAGCGGAAAGCCCCGAAACGCAACAAAGTGAAACGCAGTGTAGTGAAGGGCTTGCAGCGAAAGCCGGAACTGAAGTTCCTCATTGAACTGCTGCTGACAGCCCATAAAGATCAACATTTAATTTTTGATGAGGTTCTTTTACAATAAGATGCCTTTTAAAAATAACAAAGCCACAGAAAAATAAATTACAAGACCGGTTACATCCACCAGGGTTGCTACGAAAGGTGCAGAACTTACTGCAGGATCGGCACCGCAACGTTTTAAAATCAGCGGCAGCATGGAGCCTGTAAGTGTTCCCCAAAGTACAACGCCAATGAGCGAAAAACCAACGGTGAAGGCTATCCGTGTTTCATAAAGGCCGTACACATTTGGTAATATTTTTGACCAGATAATTACCCTTGTAAATCCAATAATACCAAGTGTTGAGCCGAGCATTAAACCTTGCACAATTTCCCGGCGCATTACCCGCCACCAGTTTGCAAGGGTTAATTCGCCCACTGCCATTGCCTGGATTATGAGTGTGCTTGCCTGTGAGCCGGTATTACCACCACTGGAAATTATGAGCGGAATAAACAGTGTGAGCACTACGGCTTTTTGAATTTCGCCCTCAAACTTTTGCATTACTGTTGCTGTAAATAATTCTCCAATAAACAGCACCACCAGCCAGCCAACTCTTTTGCCAAAAAGTTTAAAGGGAGGCATGTCAAGATAAGGCTGGTCAAGTGCCTGGGTACCGCCCATCTTTTGCATGTCTTCGCTAAACTCTTCACTGGCCACCCAAAGCACATCATCGATGGTTACAATACCAAGCAGTTTATTGCTTTTACTTACTACCGGTAACGCAACCCTGTTATTCATTTTAAAAGCTTCGCTGGCTTCTTCCTGGTCATCTTCGGCATGCAATGTTATGTACCGGCCATCCATCAGGTCGCTAACTTTTTTATCAGGCGAAGCGATAATAAAATCTTTTATACGAATGTCATCCTGCAGTTCGCCGGCAGCGTTGATAACATATATCACATCAATCGTTTCGCTGTTTTTAGCAAACTTGCGGATGGTGTCAAGCACTTCTGCCACGGTATTATTTTCATACACATAAATATAGTCCGGCGTCATAAGCCTGCCCACACTGCCTTCCGGGTAGCCCAGCAGCGAAAGCGTTACAGAGCGCTCTTCAGGATTCAATGTTTTCACCAGTTCTCTCACAACACTGCTGGGCAACTCACTTAAGAAGGCTGTACGGTCATCCGGAGGTAATTCATTTAACAACTCTGCGGTACTAAAAGCCGGCAGCTCATGTATAATTCTTTTTTGCACAGGCAGCTCCAGTATTTTAAAAACACTAACGGCACGGTGTATAGACAAATGACTAATGATCTGTGTTTCGTAATCTTCGTTTTCATAAATAAGCTCTGCAACATCACTTATGTTCTGGTGATTTAAAAACTCTTTTATCTGCAGCTTATCTTCTGAAGCAATTATTTCTTCAAACTGTTCCTGGATTGTAGTTTCGGTCATGTGTTTTATTTTTTGGCTGCGGAATAAATGTTCAAAACCGGCTGCTTTGTAAAGCTTTGTTAAAGGGCCGGCTACCCCAAATTATAATCAACATTTAAAAAGAATTACCATTATTTTTATCGGATCAACTCATAACTAAAAAGGATTTAGCTGGCAAAAAATTACCTGCTGAAAGCTTCCTTAATTTTTACTGTAAATAAACAAAACGGCCATTTTCAATTAAAACAATTAACATTCTCCATACCTTGCAAATTAGTCGAATTTGATTTAAAATTTAGTTATGCGTAAACCATACCTGCACATGGCTACCTCTGCCGGCAAAGGGAGAGGTGTTTTTACCAGCAAAAACATTACTTCTGACACAGTAATTGAAATTGCCCCGGTAATTGTAATGGATCAAAACGACAGGGAGCATCTTGATAAAACACTGCTGCATGATTATATTTTTGAGTGGGGTATGAAGAGTGATCAATGCTGTATGGCCCTTGGCTGGATACCGATTTACAACCACAGCTATGAAAGTAATTGTGAGTATTTTATGGATTTTGATAATGCGGTAATGTTCATTAAAACCGCAAGGGCAATAAAAAAAGGAGAAGAATTAACCATTAACTACAATGGTGACTGGAACGATATGGAAAAGGTTTGGTTTGATACCAGTGAATAAATTTTTTAACCCTGCTGCTCATCTGCAATAAAGCAAGGCTAAATATTACCGCCGGGCTGGTATAAAAACACCAATCCTGTACATTTGCCAATTAACTGTAAAATATGCGCCATATAAAGTTGTCTGTTTTTTTTATACTTGTTTCCTGCTCCGTTTTTTCTCAAACACCAAAAACATTTACATCTTCTGAAATATTACAGCAGCTTAAAAAGCTGAATGTGCTGGGTTCTGTGCTTTATATTGCCGCACATCCTGATGATGAAAATACCCGGCTGCTGGCTTACCTGGCCAATGAAAAATTGTACCGCACCGGCTACCTTAGTTTAACCAGAGGCGATGGCGGACAAAATTTAATTGGTGATGAACAGGGTATTGATCTTGGTTTGATAAGAACCCAGGAGTTACTCTCTGCCCGGCGCATTGATGGAGCCGAACAATTTTTTAGCAGGGCCTACGATTTTGGTTTTAGCAAAAGCCCGGAAGAAGCACTTGCTATTTGGGGCCATGATAAAATACTGAGCGATGTGGTTTGGGTGATCAGGAAATTCAGGCCAGATGTGATTATTGCACGTTTTCCGGAAGACAGCAGGGCTGGCCACGGTCACCATGCAGCTTCTGGCATTTTGGCCCGGGAAGCTTACGATGCTGCAGCAGATTCTACTAAATTTCCAGAACAATTAAAGCTGGGCGTTACTGTTTGGCAGGCTAAAAGGATGCTTTGGAACACCTTTAATTTTGGTGGCACCAGTACCCAAAACGAAAGCCAGTTTAAAATGGATGTTGGTATGTACAATCCATTGCTTGGTAAAAGTTATGGCGAAATTGCAGCGCTTAGTCGCAGCCAGCACAAAAGCCAGGGCTTTGGTGTACCTGCACAAAGGGGCGGTGTGCTTGAGTATTTTGAAACTATTAAAGGAGATAAACCAACCGTTGCATTAATGGATGGTGTTGATGTAAGCTGGGGAAGGGTGGGCGAAAAAGAAAAACAGTTTGAAACATATTTGAATGAACTGATTACAAAATTTGATGCAAAAGATCCGGCTGCCTCGCTGAAGGGTTTACTCCAGTTAAATAAATGGATGGGCCTGTTGCCTGACGGTTACTGGAAAACACAAAAGCAGCAAGAGTTAGTGAACCTTATTGAAAATTGCAGTGGCTTTTTCTTTGAAGCAACTGCGTCAAGTCAGTTTGCTGTGCAGGGTGACTCTATGAAGCTAACGCTTACAGCAAATAACCGGTTGGGCATTGCCGCAACCAGCGTTGTAGTTAAAGTTAGTGATGTGTCAGCAACGCTGGATTCATTGAAAGTAAATACCAATGTTGTAAAGTTTGTGCCGGTTGCAGTTGAAGATGATGCAAAGCTTTCCCAGCCTTACTGGCTGGAGCATACAATGGAAAAAGGAAGTTTTAATGTGACTGATCAGCAACTGATTGGCAGGGCAGAAAATGAACCGCTCACTGCTGCCTTCAACATTAACATTGATGGTGCAAATTTCGAGTTTAAAAAACCAATCCGTTATAAATTTACTGATCCTGTTAAAGGAGAAATTTATCAGCCGGTTGTAATCGTTCCACCCTTCTCAGTAAAGCCGGTACCCCCGCTAAAATACAATACCTGTAATTACGAGCTGGAGGTAAAATCATTTAAAGATGAGAATAATTTTTCACTGTTTACGGGTGCTACAAAAGTTGTTCTTACACAGCGATTGAAAAAAACTGCTTTCAGTAAAAACGAAATAAGGAGGATAAAAGTTGAAACAGAATGTAATCCTGATGCAGCCAAAGGTTCATTAACATCGGCCAGGATAATTTCTAAAAACTTCAGTTCGGCCAACACTGAATATACTGAACTCCATCAAATAAATTATGATCATATCCCTGCCATAACGTACAATAAATCATCTGCGTTTACCTCGGTTTATTTTGACCTTAATACCATTGGCAAATCAGTTGGGTATATTGCAGGCGCCGGCGACAAAGTGCCGGCAGCACTGGAACAAATGGGTTACAGGGTTACCATGCTTAAAGAAAGCGACATCAATACTGGCAACCTTAAACAGTTTGATGCAATTGTAACAGGCGTTAGGGCGTATAACACCAACGAGTGGATGAATAACGTGTATTCCCCAATGATGCAGTATGTAAATGATGGCGGTGTCTTGCTCGTGCAGTACAACACAAGCAGCCAGGTGGGCCCGGTAAAAGCAAAAATAGCTCCCTACCCTTTCAACATCAGCCGCACAAGAATAACTGATGAAACGGCTGCTGTAAATTTCTTGCTGCCGGAAAACGCTGCGTTAAATTATCCAAACAAAATAACAGCACAGGATTTTGACGGATGGATACAGGAACGGAGTATTTATCATGCAGATAAAATTGACAGCAGTTACCAACGCATTTTCAGCATGAAAGATCCAGGCGAAAAGGAAGATGATGGTAGCCTCATTATTGCCAATTATGGTAAAGGCAAATTTGTGTACACAGGCATTGTATTCTTTAGGGAACTGCCTGCAGGCGTGCCCGGGGCTTACAGACTATTTGCCAATTTGCTGGCACCGCCTGCGCTGGAAAAACCAACCCCAAAAGGGACCGGCGCTGAAAATGGTAAGGTTAAAAAAACATTCAAACCGGCATCAAAATTAAACAACAGCAACATTGAGCGCCAATGAGTAAGCAGCCACCATATAATGAGGAACAGCCAATTGCCGGAACAGACAACAGCCCCGCTTACTGGAAAAAATGGTACGTTGGTGTTATCATATTTTTGCTTGCGCAGATCTTTTTTTATTATCTCATCACCGCATATTTCAAATAAAAACAATGCATTTTTGTAAAGCATTTTTACTCCGGGCATCAACAAAAGTATGAGTAGTTTAGACTGGATCATATTAATCACTACTCTGCTTGGTATCATCCTTTACGGAATTTACAAAAGCAACAGCTCAAAAAATTTAGACGGCTATTTTTTGAGCAACAGGAGTATGCCCTGGTACCTTGTGCTGCTAAGCATTATGGGTACGCAGGCCAGTGCGGTAACTTTTTTAAGTGCCCCCGGCCAGGCTTTTACAGATGGGATGCGTTTTGTACAATACTATTTTGGCCTGCCAATAGCAATGATTGTAATCGCTATTTTTTTTGTGCCAATATTTCACCGCCTTAAAGTTTACACCGCCTACGAGTTTTTAGAAAAGCGTTTCGATCTTAAAACAAGAACGTTAACTTCTGCCCTATTTTTAATTAGCCGGGGGCTTTCAACCGGTATCAGCATTTTTGCACCGGCGGTTATTTTAAGTTCGTTGCTGGGCTGGAACATTTATTACACCAACCTTGTTATGGGCGGCCTGCTTATTATTTATACAATGGCTGGGGGTGCTAAAGCAGTGGCCTATACACAACAATTGCAGCTTATAATAATCATAACCGGTATGTTCCTGGCGGGATATATGGTGGTAAAATTATTGCCGGAAAATATGGGTTTTGCTGATGCATTGAAAAGCGCAGGTGCCGCCGGTAAAATGAACATCATCACAAGTGGCGTTGGCAAAAATGGGTTCGACTGGAAGGATAAGTACAATATGTGGAGCGGCGTTATTGGCGGTTTCTTTTTGGCACTAAGCTATTTTGGAACAGACCAAAGCCAGGTAGGGCGGTACCTTACAGCGAAAGATGAAAAAGGAAGCAAGATTGGTTTGCTGATGAATGGGTTTGTAAAAGTGCCGATGCAATTTTTGATATTGCTCGTTGGTGTGCTTGTATTTTCTTTTTATCAATACCATAAAGCGCCCGTTTATTTTGACGCTGTGAAAGTACAGGCTGCTAAAAAAACAATTTATAAAGATTCATTGCAACTGGTTGAGAACAGGTTTATACTTGCTGGCCAGTCGCAGGATTTTAAAGCTGTTGATGAACAACGTGTTGAATACAAACGCATTTTAAAGAAAGCGCTGCCCGGCAGTGATACCAACGATACCAATTTCATCTTTCTTCGTTTTGTGATTGACAATTTACCAAAAGGACTTATTGGGCTACTCATTGCCGTTATATTCCTGGCTGCCTGGGGCAGCATTGCTGCAGCACTTAATTCGCTGGCCAGCTGCACCGTTGTGGATATTCATAAAAAGTTTATTAATAAAAACTGTACTGAAGCACACGATTACAAAATTGCCCGCTGGTACACGCTGGGCTGGGGTGTATTTTCTGTAATAGTTGCTATGTTTGCACAAAACATCGGCAACAGTTTAATTGAAGCTGTAAACATACTCGGCTCTTTATTTTACGGCGTTATACTTGGTATCTTTTTAGTTGCATTCTGGATGAAGCAAATAAAGGGAAATGCCGTTTTTATTGCAGCGGTAGTGAGTGAATTACTTGTGATTTCAATTTATCTCAAAGACATTGTATCTTTTTTATGGCTTAATGTTATCGGTGCTTTGCTGGTAGTTTTTATCTGCATCCCCATACAGTATTTCTTGCACAAAAGAGCAACCTCACAGGGATAATCTTCAAACTACAACCTGTTACTTTTATTATTTTGTAGCCAAAATACTACTCATTTTACATACTTATAACCACATTATTTTAACGCAAATATTTCAATTTTGTTTTTTAATAAACCCCATGAATTACTACCTGGTAAACTATAAGTTTTTTTCTGAAAATGCCAGAATCGCTATTCCGCTGAAAAACAGAACAGATATCGATTCACTGAAGTCGCAAATTGCGGCTATCCGGAATGTTATATGTCCTGATGCTGTAGAAATAAATGATTTCAAGGAGGTAACAGAAGATGTGTTTAATTTAATCTCCCCGTTTATTAATAGCGGCATCCAGGAAGATGGCTCAACTTAAAAAGGGATATGCCATCTTCCACTTGTTATTTAGTTATTTCTCCAGCAGTTCCCCATCTATAAGATACCCTTCCATTTCGCTGATAAGCGTGGTACCATCCTGGTCTGTAATACTCAGTTCAACTGAACTTACCTCAACAGCCGGAAAAGTTAATATTCGCTTTCTTCCAATCGTTGTGCCTTCAATTTCTTTCACCTGTTGCTTGTTCTTATCCGTCAGTATTAATTTGAATGCGGCACAATGCTGCCCTTTTTTGAGGTCTTCCCTCAGCACAATACAGTTAATTTTTTTTGGGCTTTTCAGCTTTATTCCTGCGCTTGATTCGCCGCCCTGCATTGGATAAACCGTAGCAGCATTTCCGTCGGAGATAGCAGATATCCTTTTTTGAATCCCTGCCTTTCCAAAAAATCCTGCTTCATTTTTAAACAAGTCATTGGCAAAATTTTTCTTTCTCAATTCATAAAAGCCAACAGCTGCAGCAGAATCATTTTCATTAACAAGGCCGCGGCCATCCGGTGGCACATTCAGTAAAAAATTAGCTCCACGGCCAACTGATTTTAAATACAACTGGAAAAGTTCATTGGGTGTTTTAACTTTTGCATCTTCCTCTTTATGATAGAACCATCCCGGCCTGATACTTACGTCACACTCAGCAGGTATCCATGTTGAGCCAAACCTGTTACCGATGTTCAGGGTGTCGGTAGAAGGTGATCCGGCACCTCTTTTAAAACCTGCTGTATCAAGATAATTCCAGTTGGTGGTTCCTGCAAAGCCATTCTCATTACCAACCCAACGGCAGTCCGGACCTATGTCACTGAATACAATTGTTTGCGGTGAAAGCTGCCGCACAACCTTTTCAAACCTTTTGAAATCATACACTTGCTTTTTTCCATTGGGACCTTCACCATTGGCGCCGTCCCACCAAAATTCCCAGATAGGACCGTAGCCAGAAAATATTTCCTTCATCATATTGATGAACACATCATTGTACTTTTCAGTGCCATAATCAGGATGGTTTCTATCCCACGGGGAAAGGTATACGCCAAACTTAATTCCGTACTCTTTACATGCCAGCGAAAGTTCTTTCAGCACATCACCGTTTCCATTGCGCCATTTACTTTCACGAATGGTATGTTTGGAATATTTGCTTGGCCAAAGGCAAAATCCGTCATGATGTTTTGCAGTGATAATTACCCCCTTAGCGCCGGCAGCTTTTGCAACCCTCACCCACTGCCGGGCATCAAATTGCGAAGGATTGAATACTTCTTCTTTTTCATCGCCATGGCCCCACTCTTTGCCGGTAAATGTGTTAGGGCCAAAATGAAAGAACCAATAGTATTCCATATCATGCCACGCCTGTTGATACTTCGTTGGCAGCGGTCTGCCTGTTGCCTTCTTTTGGGCAATTAAACTGCCGCAGGCTATCATCAGTAAAAAACTAAAAAATATTTTCATACCTGATTTTTTAAATAATTCACATTCCTTTTGGTACAACAAACCAATGAAATTATCGCATCTAATTCTTCTTAAAATAATCTGCACCCCACAACTTGTAACGCTCAAACTCACCGGCAGTTTTTGCTTTAAAATTATTCCAATTTTTCGCAGCTTTTGGCGACCACAATACTTCGCTCAATGCACTCAGTCTCGGGAACACCATGTATTCAACCTTGGATGGATACTGCATGTATTCCGTCCAAACATTGCACTGACCACCAAGTACGTATTTACCTTGTTCTTCATCCAACTCTTTTGGAATGGGCTCATAACTGTACACTTTGCCGAGCGGCAAAAAGCCACCAATCGTTACAGAATCCTCGTCTTTGGTTTGAGAATGATCCAGGTACACATGGCTTCCCGGCGTCATAATAACCTGGTGTTTTTCTTTGGCTGCAGCAATGCCACCTTCTTCACCTCTCCAGCTCATTACCACCGCATTTGGCGCTAACCCGCCTTCCAAAATTTCATCCCATCCTATCAGCGTTTTATTTTTTCCATTAAGATACTTTTCCATCCGCTGCACCAGGTAGCTCTGCAATCCATGCTCATCTTTTAACCCGTTTTCCTTTATTTTCCGCTGACAATCCGGGCATTTTTTCCAGTTATCTTTCGGGCATTCATCACCCCCAACATGCACATATTTTCCGGGAAATAACGGAACGATCTCGTCCAGCACATCCTGCAAAAATTTGTACGTATTTTCTTTACCTGCACAAAAAACATCTGCATAAACTCCCCAGCTTTGCTGCACCTGTTTGCCAGCTGTATCGCCGGCCCATTTGCTCTCTTTTGCAAAATAATTTATGGTGGAAACTTCAGGGAAACAACTCAGCTCCGGGTAAGCAGCAATGGCGGCACTGCCATGGCCCGGCATTTCAATTTCCGGAATTATTGTGATGAATCTTTTTGCCGCATAAGCAACTACGTCTTTAATTTGATCCTGTGTATAAAAGCCACCATGAACGGTTTCATCATTTCCTTTGCCGGGATACCTGCCAATTACACTACCGTTACGAAAGGCACCCACTGTTGTAAGCCGTGGATATTTTTTTATCTCAACACGCCAGCCCTGGTCTTCCGTTAAATGCCAGTGGAAATAATTCATTTTATGCAAGGCGAGGTAATCAATATATTTTTTTACAAAGCTTACCGGGAAAAAATGACGGCCAACATCCAGCATAGAACCCCTGTAGGCAAACCGTGGTTCATCGGCAATTTCAACTGCCTGTACCGGTAATGATGCAGCCTTTTCTGCAGGCAGTAACTGAATCAATGTTTGCATGCCATAAAAAACACCTTCAGGTGAGTTTGCAGTAACTGCAACGCCTGCTGCACCAGACTTAAATTTATAAGCACCAGCCTTTGCATCGTCCATTTTAAGGTTGCCGTTAAAGCTGATAGATTTAGGGGAAGGAGTTTTACTGATGGTTAGTTTAAAGCCATAATATTGTTGCAGGTAATCGTTTAAAAAATCTGCAGCAAGTTTCTCAGCAGCTCTTGGCGCCACCAGCTTTGTTTGCTTTGTTATCACAAACTTTCCTGGTTTAACCGATACACTCACCGGTTGAGGAATTATATTAACTTTTTGACAAATTGCTGTTGTACTGCACAACACTGCAAGCATAAAAATTTGCAACTTTTCTTTCATGTATCTTATTTTATTGATCATAGTTTTTAATGTTGAAAAACTCCGTTAAACGGGATTTTTATTCAATTGTTTTGTAACCGGCAATGGTGGCCGGTTGTGCCTGGTGCTAATGAAATACAGCATCCCTTTGGAATAATTGCTGCAATTAAAATGGGTATCGCCAGTTTCACTTAAGGTGAAATTTCCTTTAAAGAAGTTACAGGCTTTTTCTGCATTATCAGCGCTGGTTGCTGGTTGCTTAGTAAACCTGTAAGTCTAAAAATCATTTTCCAAACAATAACAAGCTTTGCCCTATTAAATGCCCTTTTATAAGTTAGGTTAAAATAGTTGTAATCCTCCGAGAAAAAAGCATCACCGGAAACTTTCTGCAACAAAATACAATTACATGTTTCACTGCCGCAAGCTTTGCTGACAGGCAATTTCAATGGTGTAAAGCTATTTAGTCGTCCCTCAAAAAGTCGATTTTACTTTTTGGGGAATAGAAATCCAGTAAGCATTTATAAGCAGTTTATAAATAAGTGACCAACATCTGATTGCCTCTGTACGCCAGAGGTTGATTCGTCGTTTAAAGTT
Source organism: Ferruginibacter sp. (assembly GCA_965247025.1). Classification (GTDB taxonomy): domain Bacteria; phylum Bacteroidota; class Bacteroidia; order Chitinophagales; family Chitinophagaceae; genus Ferruginibacter. Next base: position 2,363,367 of record OZ252000.1, read on the forward strand.
CATGGCAGCAGCGGCTAAAATTATATTCATATTATCTCCCAATATTCCTTTCAAATAATTTCTACATAAACGGTAGTCGTGTTTCAGGTGTCCGATGACAGGTTCAATGGCTGCCCTTTTACTATGTTTGCTGCATTGTGTTTTGGTAATATTTTTATCAGGTTTGGGTACCAGGATAACTGCATCTTTGTATTGCTTTACTCCTTTGTATCCTCTGTCTACAAACACTTCTTTTGGCTGCCTGCCGTTGAGTCGTTCATATTGTTCCAATACATCCGGCAATGTTTTTGAATCGTGTAATGTTTGAGTAAAATTAATGGCTCCCATAATGATGCCTGTGTGCTGATCAATTAGAACAGAGGCTTTACTGCCAAACTCAAACTTCTTATGCTCCTTACCTTTTGAATAACATTTTACATCGGGTTCATGAAGGCTGTAAATTTTATCACTGTCACTCCGCTTTTGGGATAATACTCTTTGATACAGCTTTAGATCCGGCAAATATTTGCCAAGGCTTGTTAGTGGTAGCTTTCGGGCAATATCCCGTACCAGCCTTCCTGCTATGATTTGTATTTTTTTATTGGCTTTACGGGCCGCTTTGGCTCCGTTCTTGGTTCCTTTAAACCGTTGTAAATTACTTAAACGTTTAACTATCCTTGTGTAAGACTGGCGAAGATCTATTGCCTCTTTGTCTGCTATTGCCCAACACTTTTTAATAATTTTTTTGTATAGTTTATCATCTGTCGGGTAGGTGATATTTTTTTCCTGCACGGTCGTATCAACACTCACCACAATACCTGTATTGTTATCTTCAGGAGGCTCATTTACACGGATACTTTCCTGTAAAATTAACTCTACGCCAGGTTCGCCTATGCGTTGACGGAAAGCAACCAGTTCGGTTGGTACACAAGGGATATTGGCCTGAAAATGCTGCTCACCACTAAAGTACTGGAAATAGATATTTTCAGACCATTGCTCCACCAGGTTTTCATCGCTGATGTTGCGGACATATTTCAATATCAGCAACGATACCATCAGGCGAATCGGTTTTGCAGGCTTACCCATTTTTTCACTGTAATGCTTTTTAAAAGCATCTTCAAAAAATGACCAATTGATTTTATTGGCCAATTGATACAAAGGATGCTTTTGATCAAGCTGATCTGCAAGACCATGAAACAATCCTAACTGAGGAGTATGTTTGGGGGTAGAAAGCATTCATAAATTTGCAAGCTTTTTTACCATTTTGCAAATATCTGGTTACTATTATTCAGCCTGGAATCTCTCAAATCAAATAACAATCAACTTTTCTCACTTTTTGAGGGTCGACTATTTATATAGTACCCGCTTTCTGTTACCGCAATTAGCAGTTTAGTAACTTATTTTACCCAGAAGAATTTCATCATAAAGACTGATGGATAAAGTTTGAATTATGGTATATTTACTTTTTCCGCCTTTGGCGAGAATAAATACATAAGCACCCAGGCAACCAAATAACTGCAGCCGCAAATGGTAAAAATAAGGTTGTAGCCAATATTGATATTACCAGCCGTTTTATAATGATCCAGCACCCAGCCAATAAACAAGGGAAAGACAATACCGCCTACAGAACCAGCCATGCCACCAATACCAATCACGGAGCTCACTGCTTTTTTGGGAAATACATCAGACACTGTTGTATAAATATTGGCACTCCATGCCTGGTGTGCAGCGGCTGCCAAACTAATTAGACCAACCACCTGCCACAAACTAGTGGCATACCTTGCCGTTAGTACGGGCACCACCGCCAAAGCAAATAACAGCATGGAAGATTTACGGGCTTTGTTAACCGTCCACCCTTTTTTTATTAACCAGGATGAAAGATAGCCGCCAAATACACTTCCAAAAATGCAAGCCCCATAAATCACCAGCAACGGCACACTCGGCTTTTTGAAATCTAATTTAAACACAGTTGAAAAATAAGAGGGCAGCCAAAAAAGATAGAACCACCAGATTGGATCGGTAAATAATTTTCCGAAAATAAATGCCCAGGTTTGCCTGATTTTAAAGAGGCTGGTCCATTGGACAGTGCCAACATTATCTTCTGTTGTGTCTCCGTCACTGTAAATATGTGCCAGTTCTTTTTCGGAAACCTTTGAATGCTGGGAAGGTAATTTGTACCAGCGCCACCAAAAAAAAAGCCACACAAAACCGGTGGCTCCTGTAATGATAAATGTCTTTTTCCAGCCATAGGCTGATAAAATTAAAGGCACTGTAAAAATGGCCACAAGGGCACCCACATTGGTGCCTGCATTAAAAATGCCGGTCGCAAAAGCACGTTCTTTTTTAGGGAACCATTCTGCCGCTGCTTTAATTGCAGCCGGAAAATTGCCGGACTCCGCCAGGCCAAGCCCTGCTCTTACAGCACTAAACCCAAAAGTACTTTTAACAAACGCATGCAGCACGGCAGCAATGCTCCAGAACAGCACTGAAATAAAGTAGCCGAGCTTTGAACCGATTTTATCAATCCATTTGCCGAAACCCAGCAAACCGATTGCATAGGTTGCAGAAAACACCATTATAATATTGCCGTAATCCTTTTCGCTCCAGTCGAATTCCTTTTCAAGCACGGGCTTTAATAAACCAATTACCTGCCTGTCCAGATAGTTGATAGTTGTTGCAAAAAAAAGCAAGGCCACTACTATCCAGCGGTGCCTGTTTGTGAATAATGCCATGGAAGATTTGTGATTTATGATGGCTGATTATGATGCTGAATCGTTATAAAACCGTTGACAAAATACGCCTTTATTCTTCCTTAACGAAAAGAATGCAGGGTTCTAATTCGATTGAGTTTCCATCCGGACCTTTGGCAAAGATGTTTTTGAAGATGATGGTCTCGCCAATTTTTAAAGCTTCAAATGCAGCGGCTAATTTATCATTTATTTTGTTGCTGATATTTGTTTGTAAAGTGTACTGGCAGGTGTCGCCGGAGATTATACAAACTTTAAAACTGTCAATTGTAAACCTGGCATCAATATCGAAGTTCTCTAATTCTGCCCTTACAAACTGTTGTGATTTTAAAACTATTTTCATGGCAGCATTCATGTTTCCGTAAGCTCCGATTTTAAAAACTGGTGGAGGGAAGCTTTTGACCCTGAAAGCACTCCTGCCAATTTCCTTTAGTCTCCCACTTAATTTTTTGTAAAAGATGATATCTGCCCGTCCAATTTTAGCTCCACGGTAAATATGGGTACCGTCTTTTTTCGAAACAGTTCCATTATCTGTTTTTACAACAAGCATTTTGTCTGGAACATTTTCAACTGCAATACTTAGCGGGTTATCGACTCCGATATAAAAAACATTTTGTTTTTCATTGGCTACCGAAAAATGCTGAGCAGACAAAGCACAACACACCAGTTTCGCCAGCAACAAAGAAATTAGTTTAGGCATTATTTGAGTTTGAAATGATGTTGAATTTATACGCCTAAACCAAAGTATTCTTTTGCGTTATGATAGCAGATCTTGCTTATAATTTCACCCAGCCATTTTGTATCATTTGGCAACAGCCCCTCCTCCATTTCAGTACCAATCAAATTGCACAAAATCCTTCTGAAATAATCATGACGGGAGTAAGAAAGAAAACTCCTGCTGTCAGTTGTCATACCAACAAAAGTACTCAGCACACCAAGATTAGAAAGTGCATTAAGTTGCTTTTCAATTCCATCTTTCTGATCTAAAAACCACCAGGCAGATCCAAACTGCATTTTGCCTTTAATAGTTCCATCATTAAAATTACCGGTCATGGAAGCGAAAACTTCGTTATAAGCCGGGATAAGATTGTAGATAATTGTTTTGGCAAGTTTGTCTTCGCTATCCAGTGCATCAAAAAATTTAGCCATCGCTTCCGCCTGCGGATAATCTCCAATTGAATCAACACCACAATCAGCACCTAAAGATTTACGTAACCTGCTGTTTACATTACGGATAGCGCCCAAATGAAATTGCTGAACCCAGCCTTTGGCATGGTACATTTTACAGAGTTCCAGCAAGATAAATGTATCAAACCCATGTGGTGGCGGAAAACCGGGTTCAGAAGCTGAAAGAAAATTCAAAAAATCATGTTCCAGTTTTCTTTTGTCACCAATTACAATTGGCAAGGTTGTAAGCCCGTGATCTGATATGCGGCAGCCATTTGCATGAAAATAATCAACCCGGTTCTGCAATGCTTCCAGCAGTGTATCAATGCTTGAAATCTTAATGCCGGACGCATGTTCAAGCTTTGCCTTATAAGCAAAAAATTGTTCTGTGTGGTTAATGTTCAATATGGCATCCGGCCGGAAAGACGGCCGCATTTCAATCCCAGTTTTGGCAGCTGCAAAAGCCTTGTGAAACGCCAGTGAATCGCAGGGATCATCAGTGGTACCAACTAACTCTACCTTATTAGCTTTCATTAATCCAACGGTTGAAAAGCCCGGTGATTGCAATAACTGATTACACTGATGAAAAATTTCGGCAGCAGAATTTTCATTCAAAAAAGTATCAATACCAAATGGATTTTTAAGCTCCATTTGTGTCCAGTGAAAAAGTGGATTTCTAACAGTGAGCGGTACAACTTTTGCCCAGGCGGCAAACTTATCTTCACTAGTTGAAGCACCCGTAATAAATTCTTCTTTAACACCAAGCGTACGCATTGCCCGCCACTTGTAATGATCTCCCTGCAGCCATATTTCTGTTATATCTTTAAAATGGTAATCACCCGCTATTTTATCGGGCGGCAAATGACAGTGATAATCTACAATTGGCAATCCATCAGCATAGTCAAAAAACAACTGTCTCGCTGTGTCATTTTGCAATAAAAAACTTTCGTTGATAAAGCCATTTGTACGTGGAGCTGATTGCATAAAATTTCATTTTAATGATCGTTGAATCCCGACCTCTAATCCCCTTAATTCTGCCAGGCCCCTGAGCCTGCCAATGGCAGAATAGCCGGGGTTTGTCTTTTTGTTGAGGTCGTCCAGCATCTGGTGACCATGATCGGGCCGCATGGCAATACTTAACTTTCTTTGCTGCATTAATTGCACCAATTCCTGCATTACAGCAAACATATCTACATCACCTTCCAGGTGGTTGGCTTCAAAAAAATCTCCGGCATCATTTCTTTTGGTGCTCCGCAGATGAATAAAATTGATCCGGTCTCCAAACTGCCGGATCATTGCAGGCAGGTCATTGTCTTCCCTCACGCCAAAAGAGCCGGTGCAAAAACAAAGGCCGTTGTGCAAAGAAGGTACTGCTTCCGTAAGAAGTTCAATATCTGTTGCGGTACTCACCACCCGTGGCAATCCTAAAATATGATACGGCGGATCGTCGGGATGTATAACGAGATAGACACCATTTTGCTCCGCAACCGGAACCACCTGTTGTAAAAAATAAATGAGGTTGCGTCTTAATGCCGCAGCATCAATGTTATCGTAAGTCGCCAGTATATCCCGAAACTGCTGTAACGAAAAACTTACCTCACTACCGGGCAACCCGGCAATAATGTTCCGCTGCAACAACAGCTTTTCTTCATCTGTCATTGCTTCAAAAAACAACGCTGCTTTTTCGATTTCAGCGGTGGAATAAACAGCTGCGGCATTTGTTCTTTGGAGTAGAAAAACATCAAAAGCTATAAAAGCAGTTTTATCAAACCGAAGTGCTTTGCTCCCGTCGGGCATGGTGTACGCCAGGTCTGTTCTTGTCCAGTCAAGCACTGGCATAAAATTATATGTCACAACCTTTACGCCGCATGCACCAAGGTTTTGTAAGGATTTCTTATAGTTTTCTATGTGCTGCAGGTAAGTACCAGATTGGGTTTTTATCTCTTCATGAACCGGCACACTTTCTACCACATTCCATTGCAAGCCAGCATCTTCAATCATTTGCTTACGCAGCATTATTTCTTCTGCCGTCCAAACGGCCCCATTGGGAATATGGTGCAGGGCAGTTACAACACCCGTACAACCAGCCTGCCTGATGTCAGCCAAACTAACAGGGTCGGATGGCCCAAACCAGCGCATTGTTTGCTGCAACTGGTAGTTGATATTTTGATAAGAGATTGGTGTATGCATTCAATTTTACAAAAGATTGTTTGGTAAAAGTTCCACAATGGTATGCCGATGAAAGGTTTGCGACGCAAGGATGATGCTATGAAACTATTAGTTGGTATCACACTCCGCTAAAAATAGAGAACCCGCCATCTACTACTAATTGTGAACCGGTCACAAATTTGGATGCATCGCTTAGTAAGTAAATTAATGCACCAATCAATTCATCCGGGTGGCCAAATCTTTTAAAGGGCGTGTTGTTAATTACTGACTGGCCACGTGGTGTAAAACTTCCATCCGTATTAGTTAGTAACGCCCTGTTTTGTTCAGTAAGAAAAAAGCCAGGCGTCAGTGCATTCATCCTTATTTTATCGCTATAGCGGTTGGCAAGTTCGGTAGCAAACCACTGGTTGTAACAATCCACCGCAGCCTTACCCATATTATAGCCAAGCACTTTTGTAACTGCCCTTTTGCTGTTCATGCTGGAAATGTTTACGATGCTTGCGCCATCGCTTTTTGCCAGCGCCTCTCCAAAAATTTGTGTTGGTAAAATTGTTCCCCAAAGGTTAAGGTCAAGCACCGATTTTAAACCCTCCAGGTTCATGGTAAAAATATCATCACCGGGCTGTACAACACCTTGCGGCATATTACCACCGGCCGCATTTACAAGCCCGTCAATTTTACCGGCATGTGCCAGCATTTTTTCCTTTGCGGCAGTAAGATCTGCTTCTGATAAAACATCTGCCACCAGCGCAATAGCGTCGCCACCATTTTGCTTTATAATTGCTGCCCGCTCTTCTGCTACTGCGGCGTTTCGTCCTAAAATACCCACTGTTGCACCAGCCTTAGCAATGCCTGTAATAAAGGCTCCGCCTAATATACCGGTGCCACCGGTAACTACAATCGATCTTCCCTTTAATGAAAACATATTTTGATCTGCCATTGATTCTTGTGTTTTGTTATTTTTCTTTTAGCCAATATTTTAAGTCTAAAGTCTTTTTATTTTTTTTATGAATACCGAAGTAATTCAGATAAAATCTATAAATAAGTTTTCTGCTTTATCCTATTGAAAATTGTGCATTGAAAATTGATTACTGGGCATTTAGCAGGTTACAACTAAGCCAGCGCAATCATTAATATTTAAACACTTTCCCACCCGCCATCACTTCCTGTGTTGCCTCATCAAACACAGCTTTAGCGCCCGTGTGTACAGCTGCTGTGGTCATGATATTTGCAATGGAATGTGCGTAACCAGCTTCCACCGGAGCATTGAGTTGCTTTCGGCTGCGGATGCATTCCATCCAGTTGCGTACATGGGCAGATGTGAGCGGATCGCCACCAGTATTGGCTGACGCCGCCACCTTTACTACAGCATCCGTCAGGTTGTATTCCGGCAACAGGTTTTCTTTCATACTCATGGCTTCTGCCATGTTCTTTGTAAGGCCTCCACGGGGCGAAATTTTATTTGTATTCAGGTTCATTTCACCACCGTTGGAGTAATAAATCTCCGCCGGGTTTTCGTCACCATTGTGCATACGTGATGCAAACGAAACCTGGAAGCCGCTTGCAGGATCATCCTTCGGACCATAATCAAAAACTGCAGTCATGGTGTCCCAGTTTTTACGCCCATCCTTCCATTGATAAATCCCGCCGTTGGCCACCACACTGCGTGGATGATCAAGCCCGGAGAACCAATGAACGGTATCAATCTGGTGACTCATCCACTGCCCTGTAAGTCCGGATGAATAAGGCCAGAAAAGACGGTATTCCAAATATTTTCTCGGGTCAAAATTCTCAAAAGGTCTGTTCAGCAAAAAGCGCTTCCAGTCTGTGTCTTCCTCTTTTAATTGTGCTACCAGGCCGGGTCTGCGCCAGCGGCCGGGCTGGTTTACATTCCAGGTTAATTCCACCATGGTTATGTTGCCAAATTTGCCGCTCTTTACATATTCTTCAGCCGCTTTGTAATTGGCGCCGCTTCTTCTTTGTGACCCAACCTGCACAATCCGTCCTGATTTTTTTATAGCTTTCAAAGCGGCACGATTGTCTTCCATTGTTTCGGCAAAGGGCTTTTCAACATACACATCGCAGCCGTTGTTTACAGCATCAATGGCAAGCAGTGCATGACCAAAATCAGCTGTGCTAATGAAGACTGCATCAATGTTTTTTTGCTGGTATAATTCGTCGTTGTTTTTGCAGGCGATTATATCATGGCCCATTAATTCTTTTAACGCCGCAACACCTTCGTTCCGTCGTTTACTCCATAAGTCAGATACGGCCACAATATCAAAATTCAATTCTTTGTAATGGTTGCCAAAAGATGGCAGCAGCGATTGCCTGAACCTGTCCGAAAAGCCCACCACACCAACCCGTACCCGGTCATTGGCGCCAATAATCCTGGCATAACTTTTTGCGCTGAAACCTGCACTCACGGCATATAAACCAATAGATGCCTTCACAGTGTCTTTAAGAAATTTACGGCGGTTGTTGCTCATAAAATATGATTTAGGATTTTTGAGGTTTGATATCTGATGTTTAATTTAAAGAACATTTTGAGGCTATGGGCTTTAGTTATATTTTCAAATGTTGTTCCGGCCATTCGCTTGTAGCCCTCCTTCGTCGGGGCTACCGCTGCTGTCCGGCAGCTCATGATCTTAACTGCTTAACTGAACTTTTGTTATGCAATTTGGCACCTGCATTTTCTCCCCATGTTAAAATCATAACCAGCGAAATTTTGCCATTGAATAAAGTTCATGGTAAAATAAATTATTTCAGCTCCTGGATTTTTATGCTCCTGAACGCCACACTGTTTCCATGATCCTGCAACAAAATATGTCCCTCTGGTGCCATGCCAAAGTTGGGCCATTTTTCATATTTGCTTCTAGCCACCAAAGCATAAAAATATTGCGTTCCTCTTTTGTAGTCCAGCACCTTCCAGCCATTTAAAAAATGCTCCACCCTGCCATCAGGATAAACGATCACCATACCATTGTTCCACTCCCCTATTTTCCGCAACGACCTTGGTTCTTTTATTGACGGTATTAAATCGTACAAAGAAGCCAGCGTGCGGTTACCGATGGAGCCAAGCTTTGCATCGGAGTGCCTTTCATCATCAAGCACCTGGTATTCAAGCCCTATCGCAGAGCCCTTATTGCCTTCACTTTCAGTTACAAAATATTTTACGCCACTGTTAGCACCTTCGGTTAATTTAAACTGGAACTGCAATACAAAAGCACTGTATTGTTTTTCTGTAACAATATCTCCGCCATTGGCTGATTCAGCGCCTTCACTACCCACCACTCTTATTTCGCCGTCTTTTATCTCCCAGCCTTTATCAGGAAATTTATCTTTGTAAGCGCCACGCCAGCCTTTAGCAGTAGTCCCATCAAACAGCAATTGCACACCATTCTTTTTCTCCTGCTCACTCAGGTTATCTATGAGCATGTTTGCAATAAATATTTGGTTGGGCGGGTTGGGCTTTAAGTTAGCAGTTTGTATCCGGATGTTCCGCCACCTGATTTGCTCCCCGGCTTCTTCCTTTTTACCAATTGCATGCACCTGCAGGGCTATAAACCCTTTTGGAGACAAACTATCTACCAGGCTTGCACAGGGTGCTCCGTTTAAAAAAGTTCTTACAGAATTGCCGATGCACTCCACCCGGCACTTGGTCCATTTTTTTAAGGTAAGTTGTTTTTTTGCAGAAGGGTTGTATTCCATCGGGTACAGCCAGTCACGCCGGCCCTCATCATAAATACCAGCAGACCAGGAACGTGGCGATGGATCTATTTCATACTGGTAACCAAACACCCTTCCGTTCTGGTAATCCGCTTTACTTTCGCTGCGAAATTGCACGCCGGAATTCATAGGAGCATCCAACCAGAATTCAAACTCAAGAATAAAATCGCCGTATTCTTTTTTAGTTGCTAAAAATGAATTGGGTTCGCCAAAAACAGTTGTACCGGTGATGGTGCCGTTTTCAACTTTATAAGTTGCATGGCCATTAAGCGGCTTCCAGCCTGTAAGATCTTTACCATTAAAAAGAGGCTGCCATTGTGCATGCAGCACCGGCGAAAACAAAAATACCAAAAGACAAAAAAGAGATGAATGCAATACAGATTTCATACAGTAACTATTTAGGACCCGTGGCCGCAGGCATTAAAAATTAAGAAGCAATTGCAGCACCATTCACAATAAAAATATGGCACCAACTAACAGGTGTGAAAATAACAAAATAAATGGCAGCGAAGTGCCTGACAAAAATAAAAAAAGATTTTTTTTCGGAGCGTTATTCAATAAAAAACAAAAGTTGCTATACCGCAACCATATTACAACGTTCGCCTTTTAAAAGATCAAGATATTCTTCCGTGGTATCAACAGAAATCATCAGCGCCTCTTCTGTTTTATAATTTTTTTTAAGCTCTTTACGCAACATGGCGTTATGGAACCTGCGGGCCTCGTCATGGGTTTCTAAAATAAGGCCGGGTACCTGCACCGTTTTGTTATCATCGCCGAAAGCAACCATGGTAAAGTAGCTGGTATTGGTATGCTTTACCATACGGGTCTTTATATTTTCTGAAATTACTTTTATACCTATAATCAATGAAGAATTGCCCACATAATTTACGGATGCCAGTAACGAAACGAGCTCTCCAACTTCAACAGGTGCAAGAAAATCCACCCCTTCAATACCCGCAGTTACACAGTAAGCATCTGCATGTTTTGCAGCGCACACATAAGCAACTTTATCCATCAGGGAAAGGATTATACCGCCGTGTATCTTACCGCCAAAATTGCTGTAAGAAGGTATCATAAGTTCGGTAAGGGTAGTTTGAGAGTAGCTAACTTTTTTATAGACTTCTGCCATAAATGGAACCAGGTTTTATTAGTGGGTGTGCGAATGCAGCAGCCTTTGCAGTTAGTAAGAAAATAATTAAATCCTGAACATAATGAACAGCAGGATAGTTATAACAAGGCAAAAAATCATCCCCCCGATTATAACGATCTTCTTCCATTTTTCTACTTCAGTTTCAAGATAGTTCATATCGGAATTGAGCTCAGTCCAGTATTTGACCGCCCTTTTACTTTCAAAATTCCGGTTGGCTTCAGCATCGTTCAATGATTTTAAAGTAGCCGTTAAACCCGCTGTTTCTTGCTGCTGTTGCTGAAGTTCTTTTTTAACAGATCTTACTTCTTCTTCAAGTTTTAAAACTGCTGATGAATTTTCAGGAATACTGCTTTGAAAAGTTGCTAAGTTTTCTTCAAAATCACTTCGCGTTATAAGCATTTCATGGCTTGCGGTTTCAAGTTCCAACCCGTTGCTGTTGAGTTGTTCAATAATCTGTTCCACAGGATATCTGCCTGTTTCCAATTTTTTTAATACTGGTGAATCAGCATGCAATAACTCCGATGACTCTGCAATACCCACGTTGGCTGCAATCACTTTTTCAGCTTCTTCCATCCATATAAATTTTTGTATAGGAAGCGTTTTCTCCTCCTGTTTATTTTTAAGATTATTCAGCTTCATCGCCATCAGTCTTTTAAAAGATGGATTGGCTGTATCGTTACGCAAAGCAATTGCTTTGGTTAGCGAAGCTACTGCCAACTCAAAATTACCAAGGTCAAATGCCTGTACTGATTGGCTGTATAATTTATCTGCTTTTCCGTTGGTGATTGTTTCACTGATCACTCTTTCATTGTTTGCTGAAAGAGACTGCCTTACCACTTCATCCCTCACCAATATTTTACTGTAATTAAGCGGTGTCTTTATTTTGATGCCCTCTAAAGATTTGCACCTGCTCAATGCCATGTAAGCTGATCCGGTAGCCGGGTTCCCTGCATCTACTATCACTTTATCAAAACTGAACCCACGGCTTTTATCAAGACTTACAGCCCAGGCTAACCTCACAGGAAATTGTGTAAAGCTACCGACGGCAACAGCACCAATCTGCCCGGATAAATCACAAAGTTTATAACGGTAATTTTCCCAGGTTGTCTTTTCCAACACCTGCAATTCAACATCACCGCTGGTATTTACTGCTACCGTGATGCTGTCATTTTTCAAAGCATGTATCTTTCCTGTAGTTCCTTTTGTCCACCTGCCGGCTGCGTCGTCTTTTATAAAAACTACCTGTGCATTTTCTCTTAATTCAAGCACTTTATTCACTGGCAGCAACTCATCATTTATTTCCCCGGCAAGTCTCCCTTCCAGTTTTCCATGATAGCTAAACAGCGCTCCCGGCATTTCTTCAAGGCGCTGCTGATTTATTTCATCTGCAATAGTTTGGTTTGCAGTAATGGTTACAAAACAATCCTGTTCCAAGGGAGAAAAATCAGGCACATGCTGAATATTAATCTGTTCAATATCCTGCTGCAGCATTTGTTTGCTGCGTATTCTGTTTAACAGGCTATTGAACTGTTCATCACGCTTATGATGAATATGTTTGAATTCAATAGTTGGCAGATCAGCTTTCAGCAACGCCCTGGCGCTGAAAAAATAGGGTGTGTCGTAATTCCTTTTTAGCACTTCCCATTCCTCCCCGGTTGCAAGCTCGGGCAATTGAAAAGTATCACCTGCAAAAACTAGTTGTTTGCCGCCAAAAGGCATATTTTTTTTGCCGCCGAAATTGCGGAGCCTGAAGTCGATGGCATCAATAATATCAGCTCTTACGGAGGCTACATCATCGATGATTATCAACTCTGCCTGCTCAATAATTTGCCTTTTTTCTTTACGGTAATTATTGATAATACTTTTCTGGGCATCTGTAAAAGTATCCCGGTTAAAAGGTGAATACGGCAGGTGAAAAAATGACCGGATAGTGGAGCCGCCGGAGTATAAAGCAGCTTCAAGCGTTGGGGAAAGAAAAATAAAATTCTTGCCTGATTGCCGGGCAGCATTTAATAAGAAACTTGTTTTGCCGGTAGCTGGTTTTCCTGTAAGGAAAAAAGAACGGTTGGTGCAACAGATCAAATTGGTTGCCATACTGCACTCGTTATCCTCAAGTTGCTGAGTTTCTGAAAACTGGTACATAAGCTTTGGGTTAATTGTTAGTCAAATGGCATTGTGGTCCCTAAAAATAATCTTTTGTTACCGGATGGGCAAAACGAAAAAAATAAATGATTCTATCGGGATAAATTTCTAACAATTTTATGAACGCCAATCATTCTCCTGAGTGTAAAACCCAGGTGTTCATATAACCCAATCGCCCTTTTATTGGAAGCAGCAGCGTGCAAAAAAACCTCGTTGCCTGCTTTAATATTTTCATTGGTTATGTGAGCAATAAGTTGCTGAGCATAGCTGCGTCCGGTAAATTCCGGATGCGTAACTACAGCACTTAATTCTGTTAATCCATTCATCCGCATTCGTTCGCCGGCTATTGCAACCAACTGGCCGCTAACCCTGATACCTGCATAATTTCCCATCAGTCTCGTGTCTTGCAGGTAATAACCGGGCTGCACAAGGTTAATTAGGTCAAACATTTCATCAGCATCATTATCCCCGAGTGTTTTAATTTCAATTGCAGTTGCAATATTAATGAGTGTGTTTGAAATCATTTGTACACAATCCAGGCTAAGTACCAATTCAAATTCTGCAGGCAAAAATGGTTTAACTCCAATCATATAAAATGACTCTCCCTGCGTTACCCATTTAACCAACCTTGCCGCAGTTTCTGGATGACCAGGTGAATACGCAATAAAAGGTGCTACTGAAGGAAGGTATCTTTTGATAAAATCATCACCCATTGCAAATGCTGCATGGTTTTCCTGCAATGCAAACCATGCCGGGTTATCTAATTTATTATGCAGTGTGTTAGCCGGTGAGATCATTTCTTATACTTACAGTTTGAGAAATTCAACTTTCAACCACTAAGATATAGCTGAAGGAGAATACAAGTTAACTTTTGTTGTAAGCCCTGCTGGCAAGGCGTTTCCATATAACAGGCAGTGATAAAACTATACAATACAGAAAACAAACTACACTACAAATCAGCAAAAAAAAGCAACTATCTTTTTTCAATGGCTGATATTTGATATAGTAAATTTCACTGTAAGCGCCACATGCCTGAGCAGCCAATATCCTGATAAAAGCCATACCATTTGTCCGGACAGACCAAATTTTCCAAATCTAATGAAAACGATTTTAAATAGGTTATTATCACAAAGTTGCGGGGTAAAATCACATTAGGATGATTTGCCCTTTTTTTGCTTAACAATTAGTTCCTTTAACCTGCTAAAGCCCCTTGAACTGACGATTGAAAAGGTAGATAAAATGTATTGCAGAAACAAAGTTTTGCAGGGCTAAAAGATCGCTAACAACAGGGCGGCTGCCGCAAGTACAAACAAAATAATTCCACCAGCAAGTGCTATTTTTTTTATCCTGGAATAATCTGTTTCCAGGTAGTTTAATTTCTCATTCAGAATTTGATTTGCATGTGAAGCACCTCTATTTTTTAACTCACATTTCTCCAGGGTTTCATTCACTGAATTGAATGCATCGCCAGATTCTATAAGTTGCCGCTGCAATGCTTCCAGCTCATTGCTGAGTACTATAAATTTCAAGTCAAGGTCCTGTTGTTTGGCAGCCGTTCCATTACCGCTGTGTTCCTGCTCTGTTAATACCTGAACAAGTTTTTCAAGACGGGTAAGTCTTTCCACTGAAAAGGATGACTGTTCTGCAATTTTTTCCAGTGCATTAATCTTGTCTTCCAAAACAGCAGATTGCTGTACAACTATTGGTGGTTGCACCGGTGCTGCAATCTCCATCTCTTGCGGCATTTTTTGGGAAAAGCCCCTGCGTAACCTGCTAAATTTATAAACCAGCAACCTTTTAAATGCCGCTATCCTGTAATCATTTTTTACCCCGGTTGCATTGCTAAAACTTTCAATAGCGGCGATAAAATCTCCGTTGTCAAATTGCTTTACAAAATTTTTTATATGGTTTTGAGCCTTGCCTGCCGCGACATTGCTTGTTATTAATGCTTCATTGTTGGCCGTCTTTATCATCCTTACAACCTCATCTCTTACCAGCAAATCTTCTTCACTAATAATAGTTTTAAGCTTCAGGTTTCTCAGCGTTTTGCACCTGCAGAGCGCCTGGAATGTAAGGCCCGGCCCGGAAGATATCTCCCCAAGATCGATCAACACCTTTTCAAACTGCAGGCCCCTGCTGTCTGGTACCGAAATTGCCCAGCCAAGCCGCAAAGGAAACTGGCTGAATGATCCGGTGGATACGGCATGTATGGCATCGGCTTCTGCGCCTCCTTCATAGCGTATGTTGTGCCAGGTCACTTTTGCTACATTCACTACAACGGGCACACCATTTTGCAAAATTTTTACCCTGATGTTATTTTCAGTAAGTCCAGTTATCCTGCCTGTTGTTCCTCTTTTCCATTTTCCATCTTCATCATCCTTCACAAAAATTACCTGTGTATTTTCTTTAAGTTCAAGCAGTTGATTTGCAGGCAGCAAACTATTATTTCTTTCTCTTACAAACCTTCCCTCAAACACGCCGGCATAACTATAAGGTGTCGCAGGCAAAGCGCTGAGCATTTGAAGATTGATTGCATCAGCAGCAGCTGTATCTGTTGTAAGTGTAATAAACCCTGAGGTTTCCTCTGTTGAATAGCCGGTAGCATAAAGCTGGTTAAGTTCCTGAACATCCGGTAGCTGTAACTGTTTGCTTCTTACCAGTTCCATAAACGCAGCAAGTGACTCCCCAAATACTGCCGGCTGCTGTGTAAATTCTATTACCGGCAACGTGGTTTTTAGAAGAGATCTTGCGCTGAAAAAATAGGGTGTATTGTAATATTTGCTTAAAGCTTGCCACTCAAGGTCTGATGCCACTTCCGGCAATTGAAAAACGTCTCCCGTAAATACAACCTGCCTGCCCCCAAAAGGCTGGTTTCTTTTTCCTCCAAAACGGCGCAGGCGAAAGTCAATAGCGTCAATAATATCTGCTCTTAAAAGTTGAACATCATCGATAATTATTAGTTCAACCTGTTCAATGATCTTTCTTTTTTCTGCATGAAAATTGAAAAAAATATTCTTCTGTGCCGGGTCTGCCGTTTGCCAGATAAACGGTGAAAAAGGAAGGTGAAAAAATGAGTGAACTGATGTTCCGCCCGTTGTAAACGCCGAGAGGCTGTCAGGCGAAAGCCAGATGAATTTTTTCCCCGAATCTGCAGTTATCTTTTTTAAAAATGTTTTTTTTCCGGCTCCGGGCTTACCCGTTATAAAAAATGAAGAGTTGGTATATTTTATCAGCTGTGCTGCCAGGTCTGCCCCCTTTTGAAGCTGTCCTGTATAATCCGCATTATCATGCATGAGTTGCTGTTAAATATTTAAACGATTATTTTCCCTGAAATGAAAGTGAAATCAAAGCCAATATTAAGGAAACTCAAGGCGGAACATGGTGGTTTTCACTAAAGATTTACAGATTATCATTTAAAACGGGATGAGACAGCATTTATTGCCCGTATCATAGTGCTTAAAAGCTCATTTTAGTTACTGCACAGTTTCTGAAGCGCCTGCACACTAATGCAACCAATAGATCTAAACAGCTTTTTATCAACACCGCAACACAAATAATAGGTTTAAAAATAGCCCTTAATAAAATAACAAATGGTTGATCTGCCCGGGCAATATCAACCATTTGAAGTTTAAGCTACTTTTTAAAAACGATGCTGAATCTTGCCTCAAAAATACCGGCAAGCAGTTGGTAAACAACTATTCTCTGCCTGTATCAATAATCTTTTTGTCAACTTCGCCTATCTGTTCCTGTTGTTCCTTAAGCCGTTTTATTTTTTTACCGTAAGATAATTTTGTTATGAGTACAAACAACACTGGAACAACAAATATTGCAAGTGTTGTTGCCGCCAGCATACCTCCAAACACAGTCCAGCCAATGGTTTTACGTGATTCCGCAGCGGCACCGCTTGCAAAAGCCAGCGGCAACACGCCCAAAATAAAGGCAAGGGATGTCATTACAATTGGCCGCAACCGGAGTTTAACTGCCTGTAGTGTTGCAGCAACAATTTCAACTCCGTGATCAACTCTTTCTTTTGCGAACTCAACAATAAGGATGGCGTTTTTCGCTGCCAGGCCAATCAGCGTTATTAACCCGATTTGAGCATACACATTGTTGGTGAGATTGGGCAGTAACAACAACGTAAGTATGGAACCAAAGGCGCCAATCGGCACCGCAAATAGTACCGAGAAAGGTATTGACCAGCTCTCATACAAGGCAGCTAAAAACAGGAATACAAAAACCAGCGATACAGCAAAAATAAGCGTGGTGCTGTCGCCTGCCGCTATCTCTTCCCGGCTGAGGCCGGAGAACTCGTAGCCATACCCAACGGGTAAAGATTTGGCCGCTACTTCTTTTAAGGCATCAATAGCCTGGCCGCTGCTAAAGCCCGGTTTCGGGCTTCCGTTTATTTCGATAGACCTGTAAATATTATAGTGAGAAATAAGCGAAGGACTTTCTGTGATGCTTGTGGTAACCAATGAATTAAGCGGTATCATATTTCCCTGGCTGTTACGCACATAATATTTTCCCAGTTCATCAATCGATGATCTGTAAGTACTATCAGCCTGTGCCATCACACGGAAATTTCGTCCGTATAAATTGAAATCATTTACATAACTGCTACCTAGTAAAGTTGACAAAGTGCTGTACACATCTGCTACGGATATGCCGAGCTTTTTTGCTTTTTCCTTATCAACATTTACCTGGTAACTCGGCGTATGAGTTGTAAAGAATGTAAAAGCCATACCGATTTCCGGCCGCTGGTTTACCTCACCCAAAAACTTACGGGCTATGTTTTCAAACTGCTGAATATTATCAGTACTGGTAGTTTGCTGCAACTCAAATGTAAAGCCGGCAGTTTGCCCAAGACCTGGTATTGCAGGTGGCGCAATGGCCAGGATCCTGGCCTCTTTAATATCTGCGGTACGCTTTTGAATTTCCTTTATTATATTTTGCAGCTGGGTTTCTTTGGTTTCCCGGTCGCTCCATGTTTTTAAATTTACAAACATGGTTCCTGCATTGGATTTGTTGGAGAAAGTGATAACATTTAAACCTGCTAAACCGCCCACCAATCTTACGCCGGGTACAGATTGCACCCGCTGCATTACATTCAGTAACATAGCCTTGCTACGGGCAGTGGAAGCTGCTTCTGCCATTTCGTACGTAACGTATAAACGGCCTTCATCTTCTGAAGGAATAAAACCAGAAGGTTTGCTTTTAAACATAAAGAAAAGACCAACAAACAAACATGCCAGCATGATCAGTACGATCGGCGTAGCCCTGATCCATTTGCCCACACCCCTTGTGTAAGAACGGTTAAACTTTCCAAAAACCCGGTTGAACCAGGCAAAGAATTTATCAAGCAGGTTCTTTTTTGCGTCTTCATCCTTGGAAGGTTTTAGCATAATACTGCATAAGGCCGGTGTAAGCGATAATGCAACAAAAGCGGAAATCATAACTGAAACGGCTATCGTAATGGCAAACTGCTGGTACAACCTGCCTACAATACCTGGTATAAAACCAACTGGCACAAACACCGCAGCAAGTATCAATGCAATGGCTATAACAGGGCCAGAGATATCTCTCATGGCTTTTATAGTTGCCTCTTTGGGTGAGAGTTTTCCATGGTCAATATAATGCTGCACAGCCTCTACCACAACAATGGCATCATCCACAACAATACCAATTGCCAGCACAAATGCAAAGAGCGTAAGTGTGTTTATGGTAAAACCAAAAGGAATAAAAAAGATAAATGTTCCGATGAGTGACACTGGAATTGCCAGTACAGGAATGAGGGTTGCCCGCCAGTTCTGCAAAAAAAGGAATACCACAAATACTACCAGCAGCAGGGCTTCTATTAATGTGTGCAATACTTCTTCTATAGAAACTTTTACCACAGTTACTGTTTCCAGCGGCATGTCATAATCAATATCTTTCGGAAAAGATTTTTTTAATTCTACCAGTGCCTTATTGATACCATCATAAGTTTCAAGTGCATTAGCACCGGGAGCCTGGTAAATTAAAATAAAAGCGGCAGGTTTACCATTTACATAAGCGTTGCTGCCGTAATCGAATTTACCCAGCTCAACCCTGGCAACATCTTTTAAATAAACAACCACACCTGTGGATGGTACTGTTCTTACAATAATATTTTCGAATTGCTCTTTTGTATTAATACGGCTATTGGTAAGTACACTATACTCAAAACTCTGAGTGTTCGGTTGCGGATTGCCGCCAACTGTACCGGCTGCAACCTGCAAATTTTGTTCAGCCAGTGCAGCAGTAATATCACCAGCAGTCATTTCAAGACTGGCTAATTTTTCCGGGTTGAGCCAGATACGCATACCAAAATCATCTGCACGGGAAACAATGTCTCCAACACCTTTTACTCTTTGCAGGGCATCTTTAAGATAGATGTTTGCATAGTTACCAATAAAAGTTGCATCATGTGTTCCATTGGGAGAATACAATGCCAATGCCACCATGATACTGGGGTTACGCTTACGAACAGTAAGCCCTAAACGCTTTACTGCATCCGGCAGCGAAGGCTGTGCAACACTTACCCGGTTTTGCACATCAAGCGCTGCAATATTTACATCGGTACCAATATCAAAATTCACATTCACTGAGCTCTGTCCGCTGCTGGTACTGTTACTGCTCATGTAAGTCATACCCGGCGTTCCGTTGATCTGTGTTTCAATGGCAGTAGTGGTTGTCTGCTCCACTGTCTGTGCATCTGCTCCGGTAAAGTTTCCACTAACGGTTACGGTGGGTGGTGTAATGTTGGGGTACTGCGCCACCGGCAATGTTGTCATGGAAATAATGCCTACCAGCACTATTACAACGGATATCACAATGGCCGTTACAGGCTTTTTTATAAAAGTTTCTGCTATCATTATATAATTTATTCAGGCTGCTGATGCAGCCCTGGTAATTCAATTATTTTTGAGGTGGTGCAGGTACTGGTTTACCGATGGTTACCTTTACACCTTCCCTTAAATTCTGTACGCCTTCTGTTACTATTTTATCCCCCGGCTTCAATCCATCTTTTACAATTATTTTGGCACCGATTGGTTTTCCAAGTACAACTTTACGCTGGGAAACTTTGCTGCTGTCTCCCGGCACATAAACAAAATATTCTCCCAGTTGCTCTACCACTGCCTTGTAAGGGATTGTTACAGATTGCTTAGCTGTATTATTTTTTATACGGAGGGTACCGTTCATTCCTGCCCTCAATATATTATTCTTGTTGGGGAAACTCATCCTTGCTTTTAATGTTCCGGTTTGAGGATTGACTGCCCTGTCCAGCAAAATTATTTTGCCGGGGTAAGGATAAGCATCTCCGCCAAATGCCAGCGTAAAAGTCGAATCGTTTGCTTTTGGTTTTTCATTTATCAGCGAAGCAAAACGAAAGATGTCTTTTTGCTCAATATTGATGTCCACCGCAAGATCTCCATCACTTGAAACCGTGTTTAAAACTGTTTGCCCGGCTGTAACTGCAGCTCCCGTTTTTACACTGGAGATGCCGATAATACCATTAAAAGGTGCATAAACTTTTGTGTAGCGCACACTTGTTTGTACTGCTCTAATATTAGCGCTTGCCGCCGCAGCTTGTTTTTTTGAAACTTCCACCGCAGCGTCTGCATTGTCAACAAGCTGTTTTGCAACGGCATCATTTTTATCAAGTTCATGATACCTGGCAGCATCTTTCTGGGCCCGGTTTAAGTTGGCTTCCTGCACCTGCAGGTTTGCTACAGCCTGCTGGTAGTTTGCGGAATATAGTTGCTCATCTACCGAATATAGCAGCTGACCTTTGCTTACCCTTGCACCGTCTGCAAAGTGCACACCTGTTATAAAACCACTTACCTGCGGCCTTAACTCAACCTGGTTTAAAGCTGTTACTGTGGCCGGGTATTCATCATAGTAAACAGCATCAGTAAGTACAACTTCCTGCATTGTTACAGATGGTGGCGGTGGCGGTGGCGGAGCAGACTTTTTTCCACCGCAGGCACCTAATATTAAAAGTGCTGCGAATGCTAAAGGACTTATTTGTTTTGAAAAATTAGTAGCCATTTTTGTTAAGATATTTCAGGTATAAAAAAGTAAAATTTATTTTGATTTAGTAAGTTAGCTGGCCGAGGGCACGCTGTACATCAACTTTGCCGGAGAGTACCTGGTACAAGGCATTAAAGTAATTAATTTGAGAGGTACGAAGATCTGTTTCAGCAGTTATAACTTCCAGGTAAGTTTTAATACCAGACCTGTATTGCAACTGGATTACATCGTACACCTCTTTTGCCAATGCCACATTTTCTTTTAATGCCAGGTAATTTTCATTACTGCCCTTGTACACGGCCAATGCCTGTGCGTACTGGGAGTTTACACCATTTTTAAGGCTGATAATATCCTGGTCGCTCCGGCTTAATTGCAACTCTGCTGTACGGATATTGGCCTTACGTTTACCACCCTGAAAAATTGGCAAGCCAACGGTAAGGGCTGCATAAGAATTCGGAAAATTATTGCCGTAAAGCTTGCTCACCTGGTCGTTTTGATAGTTTAAAAAGTAGGCCCCATTTATACCTACAGTTGGCAGAAACCCCCACTTGTTATACAGCACATTCGATTGCAGCAATTTTCGCTGCGTTTCAAGCAATTTGTATTCGATCCTGTTGCGGTAATCTGGTCTTTGTAAAGTATCAATCACAACATCCTTTTCAAGTGCCAGGCTATCATAAATAATATTGAAAGCTGCAGAGTCTGGATAATTCATCAGTGACTTAAGGTATTGTATCTTGGCTCTTACCTGCTCCTCATTACTTTTTTTTGATGCCTTAATATTATTCAGGCTGATGGTGGCTCTTTTGTAATCTATCTTATCTGTAATGCCTGCCTTATACTGGTTGGTTGCATCCTGCAAACTTCTTTCAGTTCTCACAATGTTTTCGGCCGCAACTTTTATTTGTTGCTGAGTGGCAAGCACATCATAAAATGCTTTTGATACATTTGAAACCAGTTCAATTTTATTCTCTTCGGTAGATTGTCTTGCCTGCAATAATACATCTCCTTTTGTGCGCTTTGCCAGCAATACATCTTTATTAAAAATAGACTGGGTAACTGTAAACTGGGCTGCAGAAGTGTTATTTACCCCAAAGCGTATGGGATTGCCGCCGATTATGCTGGTGGGTAACAAAAAGTTATGCTGATAGCTGTAATTAAAATTTATCTGCGGATACCAGTCTGCAAGCCGGCTGCGGATCTGCGATGCTGTTATTGCTTCATCCGTCAGCGACTGAAGTATTTGCGGCTGCCGCTTTACTGCGTAATCAACCGCTGTTTTAAGTGTCACTTCTGCAAGCGTTGAATCGTTATTACTAACCTGTGCTTTTACAAAAAGCGACAGGAAAAGAAAGGAGAAAATGAAAAATACAATTATTGTTTTTCGGAAAAAATCACTCATATAAAATTTTTGATCCATTACTGTTTATTCAGAGCTCCGGGTATGCCGGCGTAGTTAAGGGCTTGTATTTTTTTCAGGCAAGTATCGTTCCGGGCAAAATTTATTTGCCGGTAATTTCTGCAATCCAGTTTGAGTAAGCTTTCAGTACAGTAGGATTAAGTTTGTAAGAGTGGTTGCGGCCATCCTTTTCTGCTTCAATTATTCCCGCCTCAATAAGTGTTTTTACATGATGGCTGACAGAAGGCTGTGCCAGGTTGGTACAATTCATAATTGCCGAACACTGTATCATGCCCTGCTGTTTAGACATATCTGCCAGGATTTTTAACCTGGTGCTGTCTGCCAGTGCCCTTGATATTTTTTCAATTTCCTTAAGTTCCACTCAAAATGTATTGATGGATGCAAATGTATCAATAATGAAACCAAACAACTGTTTAACTTTTCCATGTATGGGGATATTTAAACTGGCAATGTATCCGGCAGGTGCAAGCCAATGGTTGAAAGCCAGCACTGAAGGTACTTACGTTGATTTCCTTCTCACAAACCTTCCAAAATATATTTATTATTTTAATAAGAAAATCCCGGCTTGCGGGCTAAAGCAGGGATTGAAAGAAATGTGGAGTTCGGGATTTGTTTGCCCAATTGTAAGAAACTATTTGTTATTGATGCCAAGATTTTTTACAAACCAGGATAACGATTTTTTGTTGAGATTAAGATTACCCGATTTCTTCAAACACACCGGTTTGCCTGTTCTTTTTTACATTGTCCCAATTAAAATAGCGGCCATTCATGGCAACATATATACCTGCCGGCAATGATTGGGCAAATGCAAGTGCACTTCCTAAATTGAACAATCCATCTGAGCTGCCAAATTTTATTGGTATCATAGCCCCGGTTAAAATAACAGTTTTACCCGTTACTTTTTGGGCCAGTACTGCTGCAGTAACAGACATCGTATCTGTGCCATGAGTTATCACGATTTGCTTCTCTTCGCAGTTAACGCACTGGTGTACTATCAGGCTCCTGTCTTCATCCGTCATCTCCAGGCTGTCTACCATCATCAACGTCCTGATTTCAACAGAAAGCCTGCTGCGACCCATTTCCAGCAGATCAGCAAGATGAGTATCCTTAAAAAACAGTTGACCATTCAGTTCATTGTACTCCTTATCAAATGTGCCGCCGGTTATAAAAATTCGGATCGCCATAATTATATTTTTTATATGGTGAAGATAAAAGAAATTGGATGTGAGTGTTAAAGAAAACCCTGTTACTGCAACAGTAAAAATTAATTTTTTCAAATGATGAACGCCGGAACGCCGACTTTTTCCCAATACCGCATAAAAGTTTCCTGATTGTTAAATGCCGGGGCCAAAAACTTTTTATCTTTCCGTAAATTTAATCATCAAACCCCGTCAATATTTTTGCCGGCAAATAAAATCTTTAAAGAATGGCAACCAATAGCAAACCCGTAATATTCTTCTGCGCCCTTTTATTCGTAATGCCAGTATTTGCACAGGTGACTGCACCTGCTGCAACTACAAAAGACTCCATGTCATTTTCGGCGGTAGAAAAAGAAGCTGAATACCCCGGGGGTAATGAAGCCTGGACAAAATACGTACAAAAAAACATAAGCAATAAGGCGCCGGAAGCCGATGCCCCTGTCGGGAAATACACCGCCATTATTCGTTTTATAGTTGATAAAACCGGTATGGTAAGCGATGTGCAACCCGAAACAAAATTCGGTTATGGTATGGAAGAAGAAGTAGAAAGAGTGGTTAAAAATTCCGGCAAATGGACACCAGCAATGCAAAATGGCAAGCCGCTGAATGCTTACCGCCGGCAGCCTATCACATTTTTAAAAGAAAGTGCCGATTTTTCAATTGTAACCAAAGACCCATACACGCTGTATGCAAATGTTGACAACGAAATAACCGTTACTGCTAAAAAAGTTGCACCTGAAAATATAAGCATTACAGTTGCCGGCGGTAAAGTGCTGGCCGGCACGGCCGGCAGATTTATAATAAGAGTAAGCAAGCCAGGCAGGGTAATTATTGACGTTACCAATGCAAAAAAAGATGACAAATTAATTGGCACCGCAAGCATTGAGGTAAAAGTGAAATAAATCTTATTAAAAACCAACATAAATATCCCTTAATGGCAGACAACAGTAAACCCCTTAGTTTTTATATGCGGATTTTTCACCGCTACATTGGTTTCTTTTTAGCAGGTATTATGGCAGTATATGCCATCAGCGGCATTGTACTCATCTTTAGAGAAACAGATTTTCTAAAGCAGGAAAAGCAGGTGGTAAAAACAGTAAAACCCGGTGCCAAAAGTGATGAACTTGGTAAAATGATTGGTGTCAGGGATCTGAAGATCACCAAAACTGAAGGTAATACAGTTTACTTTCCGCAAGGCACTTATAACACTGTTACAGGCGTTGCCAATTACAGCAGCAAACAACTTCCTTTTGTGATGAACCAGCTCACCCAATTGCATAAAGCATCCACCAAAAAACCGTTGTTCTTTTTAAATGTTTTTTTTAGTGTTTCGTTGCTATTTTTTGTTGTGTCTTCCTTCTGGATGTTCAGACCAAAAACAAGTATTTTTAAAAAAGGCATTTACTTCACCATAGCCGGAATTATTCTTACACTGATCTTGTTGTTTGTATAAAGAATAAGAGTGCTTAAAATAATTTCATACCGAAGTGACCAAGCAAAGTAAAAATTGTGCAGCGGGTTAATACACCCAGGCAGCACCATGTCGCAAGCTTTTTCATATTTACGTTAACGCCCACTCCAACCGCAATACTTACGGGAGCACCTACTGTAAATGTGCCTAAAAAACCAAGGCCGACAACCCCAAATTTATTCCAGAGCTTAACGGCGAGGCCTGGCTTTTCGTCTTTTTTTACGGGCTTTGGTTTGCGGAATTTAGCGATGAACTTTTCAATTTTTTCGCCAAGAAATGCAGCCAGGAAAACGCCAATAACACCTCCCGCCAGGCTTGCAGAAAAAATGATCCAGGGAGATAATTTAAATGCAAAGCCGGCAGGTATTGCTGCATATATTTCAAAAGTGGCCAACCCTGCAACCGTAAGAATTTTGTAGATCATAAAATAGCTTATTGGCAATGGTAAGCATTTTTACAGGAGTATCAATATTGATCTTCAAGTATTAAAAGCTATATTTCTAATTTTTAAATCTACCCTTTAAAAAGCAAATTAAATTTCTGCCAGGGTAAAGATCCTGGTAAATCAGATCTTGTTTCCTTCGATCCGTTTTAGAAAAATATCCCGGTAAGTGTCGCCCACAGGAATGGCATGCGAACCAATAAAAATCCGGTTTCTTTCAATCACTTCAATTTTATTGAGCGCCACAATATATGACTTGTGTACCCTCATAAATTGTTGAGCCGGAAGGTGTAGTTCAAGTGTTTTTAAATTTTGCAAAGTGATCAGTTTTTCTTTGCCTGTCTGTATGCTTATGTAATCTTTCAAACCTTCAACAAAGAGAATTTCAGGAAGGGATATTTTGATCATCTTACTGTCTGATTTGATAAAGATAAAATCATCTTCAACACCAGGTTTGGTGGAAGCCGCAGTTCCGGCAGCCACTATTTTATTTACAGCTTTTAAAAACCGTTCGTAAGTGATTGGTTTTAATAGATAGTCAACCACATTATATTCATAACCATTGAGTGCATAATCTGTGTAGGCTGTGGTAAGCACCACTTTGTAATTGTCGCCGATTATCTTTAATACCTGTATGCCGCTAAGCTCCGGCATCTGCACATCCAAAAAGATGATGTCCACATCACTTTTCTGGATGAACTGGATGGCTTCAATGGCATCAGTACCAGCAAACACAAGCGATAAAAATTCTGTATCAGCAATATATTTACGCAGCAAATCAACTGCTAAGGGTTCATCGTCCAATATTACGCACTTCATCATTTGCCGAGATTTATTTGCAAGTTACACTCATAAATATCTCCGTTCTCCCGGATATCCAGTTTATGTTTTCCGGGGTACAACAACTCCAGCCGCTTTTTCACATTGCTCAATCCGATGCCTGAAGAAGCATCCTTGCTGTTATGATTGATATAATTTACAGCAGTTAAATTCAGTTCATTGCCGGCCACCGTTATTTTTATTTGCAAAGGTTTGGAGGGATTGTTTAACACGCCATGCTTAAACATATTTTCAATAACAGGTATCAGCAATAAAGGTGCAATGGTTTGGTTACTGATACTGCCTTCTAATTGATATTGTAAACTCTGCTGGTTGCTCAGCCGGATTGCCTGCAGCTCAATAAAATTATTGATGTAATCAAGCTCTCTTTGCAGGCTCACCTGTTCCGCATCACTGTCTTTATACATGTACCGCATCAGGTGCGATAACTTTTCAATACTGGGCAACGCTTTATCAGACTGGCTGCTTACCAGCGAATAAATATTGTTGAGCGTATTAAAAATAAAATGCGGATTCACCTGGTTTTTCAAAAAGGAAAGCTGTGCAGCATTCCGCTCTTCCAGTAGCTTGTACTTTTCCTTTTGCACACTGTAGTTATCATCCACAATCCACAGAAGTACACTCATTACAATAAATAAACCACCGTAGTAAATATTATCAGCTATATAGTAGCCAACTGTAGTGTCTTTAAAGTAATTTTTTATTCCAAACCATTTAAAAAACAATACCTCCTGTACTAAATACCTGGTAACAATAAACGCCAGTGCCAGTAAAATCCAGCCCAGCCAGGCTTGTGCTATTTTATTTTTTTTGTAATAGCGGGGCAGGATAAAAAAATAATTAAAATAAAATACCGAAGGAAAAAGGATGTAGTGACTGATGGAAAAAGGACTGTAATAAAATGAAAGTGCATGCGGCTTTTCGTCTGTAAAAAGCCCCATCACAATTCCGTCCCACGCAAAAATGTAAAACCAAAAAATGCCATGCAATAAAATATTGGCCCACTTCTTCATAGCATAAAAATAATTTTATTGTAGATAATTGCGTATCAATATCTGCCAACTGCCCATTTTATCCGACAAACGCCAGACGCCTGTTAGTAGTATATAAAGCCGTGTTGGTATAATAAACTGCAGAAAAAAAATAGCGGGTTGCAATTTTACAGCAACAAAAAACTACCACAGCAAATGAAAAAATTAACTGCCAGTTTAATGCTCACCGTAATCAGCATCACTGCTTTTTGCCAGCAAATAAAAGTAAGTGGAAAGATACTGAATGGCAGCAAAGAGCCTTTGCAGTTTGCCAACATTGCTGTAGTAAGCAAGGCTAATTTTAAAACGGTGAAAGGCTCTTTAACAGACAGCCTGGGTAATTACAGCTTTGAAGTAAAGGCAGCCGGGCAATATAAATTGGTTATCACCAATGCCGGGTATGCAGCAGACAGTGCTACCATTTTTTCAATTGAGGCTGTAACAACTGCTTTGCAAATCCCCGACATTATTTTAACAGGTCAATTTAAAACAGCCAAAGAAGTGGTGGTACAAACCAAGAAAAGATTTATAGAAATACAGGCAGATAAAACAGTACTGAATGTGGAGAACAGCATTGTGGCTGTGGGCAATTCTGCCTTTGAAGTTATTAAAAAAGCACCGGCAGTTACAGTTGATAAAGATGATAACCTGAAACTGAAAGGTGGCATCGCTACCATTTATGTAGATGGAAAACCTTTCTATTTATCGGGAGACCAGCTTACACAATACTTAAAAAACCTGCAGGCAGATGCCATCAGCAAAATAGAAATTATTGGCAACCCCAGCAGTAAATATGATGCTGCCGGATTAACCGGCATCATCAATATCCGCCTGAAAAAAAACAAACAGTTTGGTACTAACGGCAACGTAACAGTTGGTACAGGCTATGGAAAATATCCAAAGGCAAATACAGCATTGTCGCTCAACCACCGCACAAAGGCAGTGAATATTTTTACCGATGGCAGCCTGGGCTATAGTGAAAGTTTTAATAAGCTCACTTACAACAGCATCATCAGCAACGGCAACAGTTTCACTGCACAAAGCCGGGAAAATTACTGGCATCCAAAAACAACCTGGCATTCATTTAAAGCCGGTGCAGATTTTACGGTAAGCAACAAAACAATCATCGGCATTCTTATTAAGGGCAATGGTGACGACATGAAAGCCATCACAGATAACCAAACCATTTTCAGCAATCAAAACAATCAAAAATTACAAAGTATTATTACCCAAAAAGATGACAATCAAAACACCAGCAGCATCAGTTATAATATTGACCTCAAAACAACTTTAGACAGTGCCGGAAGCGAATTGGTAATGGATGCTGACTATGTGACTTACAACAGAACAGCCTCCAACATCAACTACAATAATTTTTATGATGCCAGTGACAACGCTTACCGCAATCCCTACACTTTTAGAAACGGCAGTCCGGCAGACATCAATATTAAAACGGCCAAAGCAGATTTCACCAAAGTGTACAGCAGCAGTTTTAAAATAGAAACTGGCGCCAAATACAGTGCCGTTCAAAACAACAATTATCTAAAAGTAGATTCGCTTAACAGCGATAAAAACTGGCTGGTGGATTACAACCGCACCAACACATTTATTTATACCGAACGGGTTGCTGCAGGCTACTTCAACTTTACCAAAGACTGGAAAAAAGTAAGCCTGCAAACAGGCCTCCGTCTGGAACACACTGGTTACACCGGCAACAGTGTAACCCTGCGCCAGGTAAGAGACAGCAACTACACCAACCTGTTCCCGAGTGTGTTTGTAACCTATCGCCACAATGAAAAAAATACCTGGAACGTCAGTTATTCCCGCCGCATCAACAGGCCATCTTACCAGTCGCTGAATCCCTTTATCGACTTTATAGATCCTTTTACACAGTTTGAAGGCAACCCCAACCTGAGGCCCAGTTTTACGCAATCCTTCGAGCTAAAACACAGCTACAATAATTTTTTATACAGCAGTCTCAGCTACAGCTACACCAAAGGGCAGAGCACCAATGTGATACTGCAAAATAAAATCACCGGCGCTGTTAGAAACATCACCGCCAATGTTGGCAACTCTTCTTATATCTCTTTGAATTTCAGCGCCAGCGTTGAGCCGGTTAAATGGTGGAGTATGGATAATAATATCAGCTTTAGCGGTGGCAATTCATCCTCCAATTATCCGGGGTATGAGTTCAATCAAAACTTTTTAAGTTCAGATATCAGCTGTGACAATTCATTCAAGCTGCCCAATAAATTCAAGGCCCAGCTGAGTGCCAGTTACAGCACACCCTACAGGGACGGCATCACCAGGGTCAGGTCTTATTATGCAGCCACCGCCGGTCTGCAAAAATCACTATGGGATGTCAAGGCTACACTGAAGATTAATTACAATAATTTTTTCGGGCAAAATGCTTACCGGGCAAAATACCTGAGTGCCAATCTTAATATCGACTGGAGAAATCAGTGGGAAGGGCGCCGGGTAAGCATCAGTTTCAATTACAAATTTGGCAACAGCAATGTAAAGGCAAGCAGGCAGCGCAAAACGGCTTCGGAGGCAGAGAAGAACAGGGTGAATTTGTAAACATCATAAAGAAGGTGGGTTTCTCATTGCACCAATATTACAAGGCTAACCAAAAATTTTATTTGGCTGTTAAATCACCTTATAACTGATTTAACAGCCTTTTTTAGTGGGTTGATGTTAGAACTTTTGTGCTCCCATCTTTAATTATCTCAACAATATTGCTTTTCTTTATTGGAGAACCTTAAACTTGTTTATGAGAAAAATTTACCTATCCGTTTGCGTTTGTGTTTTTTATTTTGTGAGTAATGGCCAGGTGCAGTTTGTTACTGCAGGCACTTTCCCGGGTGGAAGCCCAGGTGTAAACATTGGTACTTTTAAAAGCGATGGTAGTGCTGCGTTGCTGCATGATTTTAAAATTACTGATCCAACCGACTGTAATTCTCTATTATTGGGACCTGGCGGCAAGTTGTACGGAACTACTACTGCAGGCGGAACAAATTACAATGGTGTCATTTTTTCTGTTAATCAGGATGGAACAAATTTTAAAGTAATCTATAATTACAGAAGAACTGTAACATCAAGATCAAGGCCCGCTATAAGCCCCAACGGCAAGCTCTATGCAGTTATTTCAGACAGTTTGTTCAATATTGCTATGGACAGTTCTTCTGCTACATTTATAACTTCCATTGCCCCAAATGCAAATGGGCTTGTATTTGATAATGAAGGATGGGTTTATGGATTGGCAAACAGGCAACAGAATCAAATTGATGTGAGGTTTGTATTTCGAATTAAAGAAGATGGCTCTCAATATACTGTAATTCATGAATTTGATCCAGCAATTGAAGGGTATTTGGATGTGAGCAATACATTAATATGTATCACCCCAACCCAACGAATCTTTTTAACAGTTGGTGGATCTGGTTATCCAAAAACTGGTTTTTTGGTAAGTATGAGGAAAGATGGATCTGATTTTAAAATAGTCAAATCATTTACTAATGCTGATGAAGCAACCTATGGATTATATCCAAATACATATGGATCTGTAACACATTATAATGGCAAAATTATATTTACAACGGTTTCTGGAGGTAGTGGAAATAACGGAACAATATTATCTTACGACACACTATTATCCAGGCTAACTATTATTTTTTCTTTCCCCAATTTCGCCGGATCTACTTTAGCGGAAGCCAATCCTCAGGTTATTAATGGTAAGTTATTTGGAGTTGCCTTGGATGGCTTGTATAACGTTAATTTAAATGGTACGAATTACCAAAAATTAAATAAAATACCTTTAGTGGCGGGATTCATTTTAGATACTTCATCAGGCAAAATATTTTATTGCTCAAATGGCGGTAAGTACAAAAAAAAATACTTAGTTGAAATAGATGTTCCTAATAATACAAACACGGACATTCATAGTTTTAGTAATCTACCAGATGGATATAACCCTGGAGGAGTTATTAAAGCTACTAACGGTTTGTTATACGGCATTACAAAAAACGGAGGCGCTGCCGGAGGAGGTACACTATTTAAAATGAATATAGATGGATCTGGCTTTAAAACGATAAAGGATTTCAGCGGTAATGATGGTCAATCTCCTTTTGGACAACTGTTTAATGGTTCTGACGGAAAGATCTACGGTATTTGCAGAAAGAGCGGTATTGATGGTTTAAGTGATAGCATGCTTTTATTTGGTATAAAAACAGACGGCACAAATTATTCGGTATTACATCTGTTCGATAACCAAATAACCGGAACTGTAGTGCCCGAATTGACCGAAGGTGCCGGAGGGCAATTATTCGGCATTTTGTCTTTGCCGGATCAATTTCCTCCATCGCCTTCAATATTTAGAATAAATAAAGACGGAAGTGGATATTCAATTTTAAAAACTCTTTCCCAGACTGGAAGTGATGGGATTAACTCCAATCATGGCCCTATTTATTATAACGGCTATTTGTATGGCGTTTGTACAAATTTCGGCAACTCGGCATCTTCCAATGGATCTATTTTCAGGATATCTGAAAACGGTACTGATTTTAGTGTTATAAAATATTTTACAATTGATGGGGCTGATGGGGCTACCCCAGAAGGCGGTTTAACTCTTGCCTCAGACAAAAAATTGTATGGTATTACTACCAATTATGGAGCAAATTACTTAGGAACTATTTTTTCTATTAATCCGGAAGACCGCAGTTTTAAACTTATAGATAACCTAAATGGTAACGATGGTATTTCCCCTGAAAGTAAGTTTTTAGCTGCAAGTGACGGCAAGTTATATCTAAACATGTCTAGGGGTATTTTACAAACGACCACTGAGAGTATTAACCGGCGCTTAATTCCAAAAACTGAATTTAATTTGTACACGGATAGTGCTTATAAAACTTACTTCTCCGAAATTCCCACTCCCGTCACAACCCAACTATGCCCGGCAACCGCCTCAACCATATTAAAAGCTGGTATTACCGGCACAACCTACCAATGGCAACTTAACTCCGGAAATGGTTTTGAAAATATCAGCAGCAATGCCAATTACAGCGGCACAAACAGTGATTCATTGCAGCTCATTAATATTCCTTCGTCATGGACTGGTTATGAATACCGCTGCCTGGCGGATTATGGTACCAGCAATATTTACAAAATAAAATTCGCCAATAACTGGACCGGCTCTGTTAACTCTGCCTGGGAAAATACCGCCAACTGGAGTTGTGGTTCTATTCCGGATGCTAACACAGATGTGGTGATCAGCAGTGGCACAATTGTATTAAGTTCTAATGCTACGGTGAGGAGTTTAAAGATAAATCCATCGGTAAATTTTACTGTGAATACGGGGTTTGTACTGACGGTTACACATTGATCTTTCATAAAAGAAATGTTCAAATCATGGCACAACCACATTAATCGCATCAGGAATAATTTCTGCTGTCAGCACTTTTGTGCGGCCCAAATATTCTCCATCCACCTGGAAATGAAGGTTGCGTTTTGAGGTTAGTCTGAGGTGGCTGGTTTGCACCACTTCAGTCTTTTTGGGATTAAGATGGTTGCTAAAAAAGCGCATTTTAAAAATCTCATAAAATGAAATCTGCCGGATGATTACCACTTCAAACAACTGATCTGTTAGTGTGCCTGAGGGATTGATAACAACACCATTGCCGTACCTGCTGCCGTTGGCAATCACTACCATGGCGGCACTGCGGTTTATATAACCATCATCACATTTTATATGCACTTTCATCCGGCTATGCCGCCAAAGCACTTTAATGGCTGCTTTAAAATAGCCCCACATACCTCTTGTATTTTCTTCTTCAAATTTCTTTATTAAAAAAGCATTGAAGCCAATGTCGCTTAGGTGTATACACACTTCATCATTCACTTTCACCAGGTGTATTTTATTCATTTTACCGTGCTCAATAATATCCAGCGCTTTTACCGGGTCTGCTGGTATATTAAATTCCCTTGCCATTCCGTTTGCAGAGCCAGCAGGAAAAATGCCCATCGGTATATCGCCATGCAATAACGCAGTCGCAACCAGTTTTACAGTTCCATCTCCCCCAACCGCAATTACTTTATCAGGTTTGGTTTTAGTGATCATTTCTTTTATCTCTGCCGGAGTGCAGTTTTTAGACAAAGTAAATAAAGTAGTGTTAACCTGTTTATCTTTAAAATGTGTTTCAAGAATACTAACCCAATCGCTATTATTACTGCCGGAAGCAGGGTTGATAATAAAAAGGAAATTTGGCATAGCATTACCGGTTAACATACATTGCTTTTAAAGAATAGAATATTTATGGCGAAACAGCTCAGACTAAAATTATACCGGGGATTTGGACATACACATGATCTTTTATTATTCGGTCACGTTTTAAGCAACCGCCCTAAAAAAGAAACCACCCAAAAAAAAAGCGCTATCCGAAACCTGCTCCATTTAATCAGCCTTTTTATCGTAAACCCTGTCGGCAAAGTTCCTGTTCAAACAACCTGGCAGGGAAAGGTAATTAAAACAGTTTCTGAGACCGATGGCTTTTTTTGGCTGGAGTGGAAAGCGGTTGAAAAAACGCTTGCCGGCACCTATACGCCACAAGTTAAAGTAAGTGATGCTACCGAAAACATTTCTTCAGCCAAGGGCAAAATTATTGTACCTCATCTTACTCAATATGCATTCATCTCAGATATTGATGATACTGTAATGATTTCTCATTCTGCCACCGGCTTAAAAAGAATAAATGAATTGTTTTTTAAAGGCCCGTCCCAGCGGCAGGTTTTTGAAGATGTGGCTACCCATTATCAGCTGCTCGCCATTTCACATACCACGCCGCAAGAGCCAAATCCTTTCTTCTATGTATCCAGTAGTGAATGGAATTTATACGATTATCTCAACACTGTTTTTACTCTTAATCAATTGCCGCATGGTGCATTTTTACTGAGCCAGATGAAGCGGTGGTACCAGCTTTTTAAACCCGGCAAAACAAAACATGAAGCAAAGCTGTTGCGTATTACAAGACTGTTTGTTTTATTTCCAAAACAACGCTTTGTTTTGTTTGGAGACAACTCACAAAGTGACCCAGGCATTTATGAAAGGCTTTCTCAAAAATATGGTGACCGTATTGCGGCAGTCTACATCAGGAATGTAGTTGCAGACAATGAAAGGCCGACCAATGTAATACTTGAAAAAATTGAAGAAAGAAATATTCCTGTTTTCCAGTTTACTCAAAGTGTGGAAGCAATTGCACACTCACGTTCAATAGGGCTGATCAACATATAAAGAAAGCAAGAAGCCATCCCAAAAAGGATGGCTAATGTTCCTGCGAAGGATTTACTTCTTCAGGTGGTTTCGTCAAGGATATAAATTTCAAAGCGGGGAATACAGCGCCCATATATAGGTACACTCTCCCTGGTAAGCCAGGTTTTCATGAAGTCGTGATATTCGGGTGGACAAGGGTACTTCAGAGGTAATTCCTTATTGGTCTTTCGCAGGCAAAGCTGCTTTTATTTTTCAGAATGCAAAGGTGGTATATCTCAGGTTACTGCACAACCTGTAAAGGCTTATATCTTTTATGAAATAAGACATAAAATATGTTAAAACACCTTGCGGATAATTGTTAAACCCAGATTTTGCAGTTGAGATCGTTATGAGGGTTTCAAATACAAGACAGATAAGTGTTTCGGGTTATTTTTTGGCTGAAGAAATAGTGATCTATTTTGAAGTCAAAAAATGTTCTGAAATACTTAACTGTGCAGTAGTTGGAAGCCGCAATAGATTTTCAACTGCAAAATCTGGGTTAAAATGACAGTTAGGAAAAGTTAAAGGCAAATAAGCTTACTTTTTTTCTGCATGGATCAATACGGAACGGATAGCATTTGACCAGGGGAAATATCAAATTGCTTTTTAAAAGCTGCTGAAAAGTTAGACACTGCTGAATAGCCCATTTTCCAGGCCACTTCTTTTATAGAGAGATTGCTTTCTTGTAACAGATGCCGGGCTTTGTTGAGCCTGCTAATATTAAAATATTCATACAACGACTGGCCGTAAATACTTTTGAATAAAGACTTTAATTTGGTGGTACTCATTTGCACACTTGCCGCCATCTCTTCCAGTGTTGGCACAGGCTGGTTGAAATCACGGGTTAAAAAAACATCCAGCTCAATAATTTTATCAATATCATTGAACAACTTGTGTTGCTGCTGCCATTGGCGGCTTTGAATATTGATTTTTTTTAAATAGTAGTCAGTTATTTCAAACACCCTGGTAAGTGCTTTAAAGCTATAGGCCGGGTCGTTGTCATCCATTGCGATGATACTAAACAATGCCTCTCTTATACTAAAGTCCATCGGCACCAGGTTAACACCGTTTAATTTTAGCATGCGTAAAGTATGCAGCCATTCATTAACTGCATGTGGCGGCATGTATTTGCTTAGCCATTCTGGTTTTATAATGATGTTGGCACTTTTTACTTTGGTGCCTTTTTTTAAGGTGAAGTCGAGGTTGTAACGGGAACTCGTAAGTACGATGCTGCTGTAAATATCAGAGGTATCGGTAAAAGATTCATTGTCCATTTTTACTCTTAATTCATGGCTTATCTCCACATAATCAGCCCTTAGCGTAAACATCTCCGGCAACGATGGAATGCGATGCCAGGTAAAATCAGTGTTGAGCGTAAAATCGCTTATAATAGCCTGTAGTCCATTGGGAAAATCCAGCAACTTTACAGTTCCCTTTCCCACAGCCCCCGGGTAATGAATGGTATCGTTTTTAAAAGGAGCTTTCATTAGAGCAGCCATGTCTTCCAGGTACTTCCTGTAATCACTATGATCATAAATAAATTTCATGGTTCAATTATTTTGAAACTGCCTGCGGAATTCATCTGCCGTAAGGCCGTACATTTTTTTAAACGAAGAAGAGAAATTACTTGGGTTGGCATAACCAAGTTCAAACGCAACTTCAGATACATGCCTCCCTTCTCTTAAGTACAGCATACCCTTTGAAATTTTCTGTTCCCGGAAATATTGATGCAACGTTTTATTATGCAGCATTTTAAACTTGTTTTCTATTTGCGAAAACGGTAATGCCGTCACTTTTTTTAATGACTCCATATCTGGCGAGCCCGATTGCAACTGTGTGTTAAGGGCCTCCTCCACTGCAAGCAAATCTGTTGTTTCTGCCACCGTTACTTTTTGTTCCAGCGCCGCAAATTTTTTAAAGAAGTTGATAAAGAACCACTCAACCAGCTGGTGAATATTCTTAGTTACACTCAAAATATTTTTATGCCTCGACCATTGGTGAAACACTGCATTTATATTTTTCTGCTGGACAGCAGAAAGGCGGGCAAAGGAAATTCCACCACAGAGCACTGCATAATAATTATTCAATACTTCCTGCAGATACACAGAATTGAAAAGCCGTTCCATTAAAGCAATGGGCAAAAAAATCATAATGGATTTTCCTTTGGTGCCTTTGCTTCTAAATTGAGAATACGTAAAGCCGCTGTTAAGCAGGTAAGCGTTGCATTGCTCCGGCTGGTTGATGGCAAGGTGCTGATGGTTGATGCTGATTTGCTGGCCGGTTGTAACAGC
Source organism: Ferruginibacter sp. (assembly GCA_965247025.1). Taxonomy (GTDB): domain Bacteria; phylum Bacteroidota; class Bacteroidia; order Chitinophagales; family Chitinophagaceae; genus Ferruginibacter. Next base: position 2,400,496 of record OZ252000.1, read on the forward strand.
CATATCAATCCACAACACAAGATTGTTTGATTGCTCGGCCTCATGTTGAAACAAAATATCCATCGCATAATCATATTCAGAAATCAGGATATCAATATCAGAAAGGAGCAGTAGTTGCTGGGTATAACCACCGCCAAGGCCTGCAGGAGCATCAATGCGCTTATGGTTACCGCTAATTCCGTAAGCCGTTTTCAACTGGTTGAAAATTTCTGTTACATCCAGTTTTTTATATGAAAAATTGAAACTCATAAGCAGGTACAATATATAAAAAAAAGATCAACTAACCAAGCGCTGGTGCAGGTGTTTGCAATTCTTTTACAGTACAAACTTACAGGGTTCTGTAAATTGCAAAAGCCCTTTCTTCTTTAGTAAAGCCCACTTTGGGATAGTAAGTTACTGCGTCTGCAACCGAAAGCAATAAAATCATTGTCTGCTCCCCCACTTTTTGCCGGGTAACATCAATTAAAGCTTTACCAATGCCTTCTTTCTGATAGCCGGGGTGTACCGCAAGGTCTGCAAGATAACAGCTCCAGCACCAGTCTGTAATACAGCGGCAAACGCCTGCAAGTGTTTCTCCATCCCATGCAGTGATAACCAAATTTGAGTTGGCATACATTTTCTGAATCCGCTCTGCATCGTTGGTGGGCCTTGGTAAACCGGCAATGTTGTACAGGTCAATTATTTGCCAGGGCGTTGGTGTAATGTCAGTTCTGTAAATTATTTCCATCAGTATTTTTTATGGGCTGAAAGCCAGCCATTGCAAATTTCATTTTTTTTAAATCAATTACAACTGCATCTGCCATAATATCGTAAATAGGTGCGATCATGAACAATGTGAAAGCTTATATCGAATCCGGAACCCTGGAAATGTATGTACTTGGCGCCGCCTCCCATAAAGACAACGAAGAAGTTATGCAGATGGCCCGTCAGCATTCCGCAATTAAAATGGAAATTGAAAAGATCAGCCTGGCATTGTATCGCTACTTTAGCTGGTACAGTATTCAGCCTCCATCTGCCATTAAGGTTAATTTGCTAAAGCTGATAAAGGAAAGGACACGCCATTAAAAATGGATTAAGGTTATTCTATTTGGTAAAGATCAGATCTGACGAATGTTGATCATCACCGTCCCGGACACCATATCATGGATTGCTCTTCTTTTAGAATTGCTGCTAATTGTGAGAAAAGATATCCAGCCCAAAATTACCTTTACCGGGTACCGTACCAGCGCCTGTAAAATATTTATCCGCTTGCTGCTGTCACTATTTTTTCTTACCCTGATGCCGTTAATATAATTGCCAAGTGTACAGCCTATGGTCATGCACAGCGGCTCATATACAAGAAATAAGCTGAGGAACATTGATATCCTTACCCAATCCGGAACCTCCCCATATTTATCCAGCATGGATGCAAATACAAACATCATCACCACCAGCAACACAGCATCAATGATGGAAGACCCAATTCTTGTTTTTAACTCCGGGTAAGTTTCTTGTTGCATATTGCAGGTTTAATGAATGATTATTATTTACCAGTTGTTCTTGCCTTCACCAAATTAAGCTCTTCCTGCAAAATATCACTCATAAGGTTATTTAACAAAAGAATGAAGTGATTTCTATTAAAGAAACAAGTATTTTTTATCGGCTATTTATGGCCGATAAAAAATAAGAAGAACTGCAGAAGGAATAAATTATTCTTATGTGATATTGAAAAAAGATTGACTGTTCCCTGGCTGGGGGATTGAAGTGGAAACCCCGGTGAAGATCTGTGGTTGGATTTGTGCCGGAGTTGCAGCGAAAAGCCGCAACTAAAGCCCCATTAATAAACTGTCGCTCACAGCCCCAAAAAATCTTAATACTGTTACTTGTCAACCAATGCCCCGGCATTTTGTTTTGTATCTTTACAGCGAAGGAAAATAACATGGCAAAACAAAAGAATACAACTCCGGCAGTGCCGGTGGTTAACCAGGATATGATCGAAGTTTTTGGCGCAAGGGAACACAACCTGAAGAATATCGACATCAGCATTCCAAAAAATAAATTAGTAGTTTTTACAGGTGTAAGCGGCAGCGGTAAATCTTCGCTGGCTTTTGATACCATTTACAACGAAGGCCAGCGGCGGTACATGGAAAGTTTCAGCGCTTATGCCCGGCAGTTTATGGGTGATATGGAGCGGCCGGACGTGGACAAGATTACGGGCCTGAGCCCGGTGATTTCCATTGAGCAAAAAACCACCAATAAAAATCCACGAAGCACTGTTGGAACTGTTACAGAGATATATGATTTTTTGCGGTTGCTGTATGCCCGGGTGGGTGAAGCTTACAGCTACAACACGGGCAAAAAGATGGTGAAGTTTAGCGAGGAAGAAATTGTGCAGGATATTGTAGGCAAGTTCGCTAACAAAAAAATTAGCCTGCTGGCGCCATTGGTTCGTGGCCGTAAGGGTCACTACCGGGAGCTGTTTGAAGACATCCGCAAAAAAGGTTACCTGAAAGTAAGGATTGACGGTGAAGTGAAGGACCTGGTGCCGAAGATGCAGCTTGACCGCTATAAAATTCATGATATTGAAGTGGTGGTGGACAGGCTGGCGGTTACAACTGACATGAAAGTGCGCCTGAGCCAGAGTGTGCAGAAGACTTTACAGGTAGGCAAAGATTTGTTATTTGTGGCCCCCCTGCCCCCCGAGGGGGGGGGCTTGGACCCGGCTAAAGGAGATAACTTTTCTGATGCACTAGGTTTGGAATTAAGCAGTGCAAAAGGCAAGCAAAAAAAATTAAACAATAAATCTTCGCAAATAGAAAAGATACCTGATCTGTCAGAGACCCAGAACCCCCCTTTGGGGGGCAGGGGGGCTGGAGAGGATGCTCTGTACAGCAAACAACTGATGTGTATTGATACCGGTATCAGCTACGAAGAGCCAAGCCCCAATGCATTTTCATTTAACAGTCCTTATGGTGCCTGCCCAACCTGCAAGGGTTTGGGAACAGTGTACACAATAGACATGGGCGAAGTGTTGCCCGACACTGGTAAAAGTGTGAAGGAGGGCGGCATTGCTCCGCTGGGTGAAGAAAGAGATGCCAGTGTGTACCAGCAGGTAATTGCTTTCTCAAAAAAGCACAAGATAAATTTAGGATTGCCTCTTAAAGATTTGAACAAACTGCAACTTGACCTGCTACTTTATGGCGATCAGGAAATAAACCCTGCACTGGAACTGGACCTGAGTGATGAGTCTGTTCCTTTAGAATACACGGGCAGCTACGAAGGCATTGTACCCATGCTTAAACGATGGTTTGCAGCACCCAACAGCGGAGAAGCTTTAAGAGATTGGACGGAGAAATTTATGCAGCTAAAAACCTGCGATACCTGCAAAGGTGCCCGGCTTAAAAAAGAAAGCCTTTGGTTTAAAGTGGATGGGAAAAATATAGCAGAAATTAGTGAGCAGAACCTGGATAAATTACAGTTATGGTTTGAGGGCATTGAGAAAAGACTGAGCAATAAACAAAACGCCATTGCCAAAGATTTGTTGAAAGAGATAAGGGAGCGGTTGCAGTTTTTGCTGGATGTCGGGCTGACCTACCTTACCATTAACCGGAGTTCCAAAAGCCTGAGTGGCGGGGAATCTCAGCGCATAAGGCTTGCAACACAAATTGGTTCTCAGCTACAGGGCATTACTTATATTCTGGATGAGCCAAGCATTGGGTTGCACCAGCGGGATAACCAGCGGCTGATTGGTGCCCTGCAAAATTTACGTGATATCGGCAACAGCGTTTTGGTGGTGGAGCATGATAAAGATATTATGCTGGCAAGCGATTATTTGGTGGATATTGGTCCCCGTGCCGGCAAGCATGGCGGCGAAATTGTAGCCATGGGTAAACCTGCGGAAGTGCTGGCCTCTCACTCAGACACGGCTCAATACCTCAACGGTGAAAAAAGTATTGAAGTGCCCAAAGAACGCCGCAAAGGCAATGGCAAGTTCATTGAACTTACTGGTGTGAAAGGCAACAATCTTAAAAATGTTTCGGTTAAGTTTCCACTGGGTAAACTGATAGTTGTAACAGGTGTTAGTGGCAGTGGTAAATCAACCCTTATTAATGAAACGTTGTACCCGTTGCTGAACAAATATTGTTACAACAGCAAGGCCAACCCGTTGGAGTATAAAGCTATAAAAGGATTGGAACTGATTGATAAAGTTATTGAGATTGACCAGAGCCCGATAGGCCGCACACCAAGAAGCAACCCGGCCACTTACTGTGGTTTCTTTACAGATATCAGAACCTTGTTTGCATCTGTACCCGAAGCAAAAATTCGTGGCTATACGGCCGGCCGGTTTTCATTTAATGTAAAGAGTGGCCGTTGCGAAGTTTGCGAAGGTGGTGGCATGAGGGTGATAGAAATGAACTTTTTACCGGATGTGTATGTGCATTGTGAAAAGTGCAATGGCCGCCGCTACAACAGGGAAACGCTGGAGATCCGCTACAAAGGAAAATCCATAAGTGATGTGCTGGATATGACGGTGGATGAAGCGGTGGATTTTTTCCAGGCTGTGCCTTATATCTACCGTAAAATAAAAGTATTGAAGGAAGTTGGCCTCGGTTACATCACACTCGGCCAAAGTGCTGTAACTCTCAGTGGCGGCGAGGCACAGCGGGTAAAGCTTTCTACCGAGCTGGGCAAAAAAGACACTGGCAAAACTTTTTATATTTTAGATGAGCCGACTACGGGACTGCATTTCCAGGATATACAGCACTTACTGGAAGTAATAAACAAACTGGTGGACCGTGGCAACAGCGTACTTGTAATTGAACACAATATGGATGTTATAAAAGTAGCAGATCACATCATTGACATTGGACCGGAAGGCGGCGATGGCGGTGGTTTGGTTTTGTATGAAGGTGTACCGGAAGGACTGGTGAAAGTGAAGGCAAGTTTTACCGGCCAATTTTTAAAAGCAGAACTGAATTAGTTTTTATGGCTGGCGGCAGAACCCTGTCATCTCTCTGTAATCCAAATACTTATTTGGACATATTTAACACGAGTTTTAATTTAAACGCTTTAACTTTTTACCACCATTTAATAAAACGGTAATAGTATGAGCATTGACAATCCCGGCGATTTTTTTCGTGCAGAAAATTTTGGCCAACAAAATAACGATGATGAGGTCGTCACCATTTTAGGCAATCTCCTTTTTAGTAAGTCAATCGACATTTTAAACCTTTGCTTAGCCATTTGCGACCTGCTGCCAGAAGAAGAGGACGGTATATCAACAAAAAGCCTGATTATGCAGAATGCAACAGCAATCCCTGCAAAGATAAAAGGCGCCATGGCAATGGATATTTATCACATAAGAATGGAGAACGCAGTAATCATTAAGGTTAACTTCATGGAACTGAAAGACCAGATTTGGGTTTGCAGGGAAATGCACGGCGTTGACCCGGAGTACACAGAAGTATTTGCAAAAGAATTACGCTGCTTCAAAGCTCTTTTTATCAGGTGGATTCAAAACTTTGATAAAATCAAAGACCTGCCTGATAGCTGGCGCATTTTTAATGATCCCGCCAGTTTTCCTGAGGACAAGCCATTTAACAATGAAGATTCCTTTGATAATTTTAACCCGGATGAAGATGTATAGGTTAAATTAAAATGGCAAAGCGAAAGTGGGAATTTGTAAGTGGTTTCAGAGGTGCCGTCAAAGCTAATTGGCGGCAGTAAAATTCTCATACTTCCACTCTGCCATTTTATCTGTTGATGCATTGCACAACACGTTGTGCAAAGTTTTCTTTACAAGTGGCATACTTTACTGCAAGCTGCAAAGCTGGGCACTTCGGACGCAGAAACACAGAAATTATTTAATTCACCGTCTCACCGGTTATCTGCTTTGTAATTGCAACCTGGCCTTTTAAAAAGGCATTTGTGTTGCAGTTTGATGCTTTTGATTTATTGTAAAACATAACCAGCATAAAGCAGGTAATTAATACAATTGTTTTAAAAAGTAAGGGGTTGGTTTGAAGGCTGTTTTTCATATTTAAGGATATTTTTTGCATTTTAAAATCTCGGGCATCTCACTCTGGAAGCAGCCCTCCTGTTATAAGAAGACCCGTTTCCACCGCCGCCGTTACTTCCATATTGCCCGCCGCCAAATCTTACACCTATCTTAAGTGCTAACGAAAAATATGCATCTTTATTATTTGAGTTCCCTCTTTGGTCACCAGGAGCATAACGGGTTCTGCCGGGGGTCACTATACCTATTGTTTTATCAGCAATCTGGTTAGCTATGGCCGCATCAGCAGCAGATAGGTTAAGAGCGAAATAACTCCGGTTTATGTAAGTGGTACTTACATCATCGATATAATCTGTAAATGTTTTTCTGTATAAAAGCTCCAGGCCAACATTTACATTGTCTGACACCAGGTATTTTAACCCGCCGCCAAATGGAATATTCAGCTGTGTGAGATTGTATTTTTTTCTGCCGGGGTATTGTGAAAAACCCTCTCCCTCTGTACTGAGGGGCTGCAGCTCATGCCAGGTAACATTGCCGGCCTGGTCTGTAAGTGATCCCTGCGGATTGAAATGAAACACGCCAAGACCTCCAAATGCATAGGGCCTTAAGCGGGCATCGTATTCATCATCATTCCTGTGGATAAACTCCATCGGAAAAAATTCCAGGGCTCCGTACAGTTCCCACATATTGCTTTTAAAATCCAGGTTACGTTGTTTACGCCAAAGCTCATCCACACCAAAAGTATTTATGATCTTGTCCTGTCCTTCCACGTAAGTATATTGACCGGCAAGCCTGACTCCCCACCATTCTGAGGGATAGACGGAAATAAAAGCGCCCTTCATTAATTTGGTCAATTTGAGATTAAGATCTTTTAAAAATGGGGTTCCCTTACCAACATGGCCCCCAAGGTCACCTAAGAAGAAGGTGGGGCCAAAATTTAAACCTGCTTCCACCTGGGTATCCTCATCACCCAGCAAAAGATGCTGTGCATTACCCTGTTCACATAATAGTAAGCAAATAAACAATGGGAGAATTAGCTGTTTTCGCAACAGCAGCAGGATAGCATTTTTCATTTTCGGGTTGCCTTTTAAATTGCTGGATTATTGATTAAGGACACAGTTATACTGAACTACCAGTAACCAATAGCTTTTAAAACGGTAAAGGCAATGAAATATTGTAGAAGATATTCTAAGCAGTTATTGCAGCTTCATTTTAATATGTGGAATGCCATCTTCATCGTACCCCTCTCCCTGCTGTTTAAATCCAAAAGATTCATAAAACCGTTTAAGGTACAATTGGGCGCTGATCACTATTGAAGCGTCGTTAAACTGACTCTTTGTGGCGGTGAGTGCAATCTGCATCAATTGGCGGCCGTATCCTCCCTTACGGTATTCTGCGGCGCACACCACCCTGCCAATACTCGGATATGTGTAAGAAAATCCCGGTGGAACAATGCGGCAATAAGCAACTAATTTTTTTTCATCCCAACCAGCGAGGTGATAACAATGCTCATCTTTTCCATCTGCATCCTGGTACACACAGTTCTGCTCCACAGCAAATACCGCTATTCTTAATTGCAGAATGGCATATAATTCATGTACTGTTAGTTCATTAAAATGTTTGTACGTCCAGCTAAGTTCCATTGGTTTATTTTATCAGGGGTATAATATCCTGCACAGCTACCGCCCGCTGTTCATCATTTAATTCTATTACTACCAGGTATCCGTTTGTACCGCCTGCTGCTTTCACTGCATCTATCAATTGCTGCTGATCACTCACTATTCTTTTTCCATCAGCCCCATCCCAAATTTCTTTGGTGCAAAGGCAGCCAAGCGAAGGTGTATGTGGGTAGTAAGGCGTTCCCTGGTAATAAGCCGGATCGATGGTGGTGCCATGGGCAATAATTTCAGTGCGGCCTGCCTTGCCGGCAAAATAAGATTCCATAGCCGGGTAAAAGCTTTGCCAGCTTGCAGGCAATAAGCGCTTGTACCAGTTCTCCGTCCAGGTTGTATCTGTAATGCTGCTGTCGTTCATAAAATGTTGCAGGCTTGTTTCCCAGGGCATGGTCAATTGTATATTGGGCGTGGGGCCGATGAAATTACTGGAGCTTACAGCCGTACCAAACATCCTGAAAATACCCTGGGGTGTATTGCCATTGGTTAAATAACTGGGTAGGTTGGTAATACTTCTTGCCAGTTGCTGCACCGCAAACAATTTACCGGTGGAGTCTTTTACAAAATTACCTGCACTATCCCTTACGATCACCATACCGGGATAATCTCTGTTTCTTCTTTGGAAGCTAAATACCACAACAGCGTTTGAAAAAAAAGATTGGTGAACAATGTCTTTTACCGGGGGTAAATTAACTGGCCTTACCTGCCTTTTCAGCCGGTAGGCCAACTGGTTAAGGATAGCTCCATCAGGGTTTGCACTTAAACGGAGTGCTGTTGCTGCCACCAGTTCATTTTGCAGCGCCGGAGTTGCAATCAGCAAATATTCCGCACACATAGCAAATATTTTATCGTCAGTAGTTTTGGTTGATAAGGCCTCAACCCCGGCAGTAAAACTATGCGGATAGTTTGCATACAACAACTCCATCAGCGAACGTTGAAAAGCTACTGATTTATTTGGTGCTTCCTGTAAGGCAACCGCAAGCTTGCTTTCTGCCCAGGGCGCTTTGTAACGGATAAACTCCATCGCCCAAAAAGCATCGGTCCAGTTTTCTTCCGTGCTGTCTGATAAAGGATACGAAAGATTTTTGCCAATGCCGTGGCTTACAATGTTCTTATATAGTTTTGTTCTGTTCTCTGCCCTGGTATCTTTGGCATACAAGGCATCGGGTGTTTGGGCTTTTAACGAAGAGCAGACAACAAAGCTCAATATAAAAAAAGAAATTATTCTTTGTAAAATGCTATTAAAAAACAGAATTTTCGATTTTCGATTTACCATTATTTCCACACTGGTTTTAAACTGCAACTTAATGAACATCTTTAATTAAACGCCTGGCAAACACTAGGGATTATATGTCGTTAAAAATAACTGCAACCTGGTGTAAGCATCAAAAAAGTTTTCATTGGTCCAGTCATCGCCATGGCCACGGCCGGGGTAAACTACATATTCAACAGGCGTTGCAGCAATTTGTAATTTATCCCTTAAAGCTGCAGATTGCCTGGTGGGATTAACCAGCGGATCTGCACCGCCCTGCAATATGAGCGTCGGAACAGCCGAACCAACAACAGCAAAATTAATCGGACTGGATTGCTGGTAAATGGTTGGATCGCTTTGAGGTGTACCTCCTAAAATTGCAGCAATATTATTTTGGGTAACAATGCCCGGATTATTGTAGAGGTCAACCAGGTCGGTTGGTCCAAAAAAATCAATCACCGCTTTTATTTTAACAGGGCTGCTGTTTTTGTAGGCCTGCAGCAACGATAAGTGAGCTCCGGCACTGGCACCCACCATTACAAATTTATCGCTGATATGATACTCAGCACGTTTGCCATAAATATATTCAACTGCTGCTTTTACATCCAGCTCCTGTGTGGGAAAAGTATTTGTGGGCGGTGTTGCAAGCCGGTAATTAATATTAAAAATTGCATAGCCGGGAAGGCTTTTTTTTATCGTATCAACATATTGGGTAAAGCTGGCTTTATCGTCAAATACCCAGGCTCCGCCATGTACCATTATCATTACTTTCGTAGTGCTGTCTGTTCTGCCTTCCGGCAGATAAATATCCATATTCTGTAATTGCTGTGAGCCATAGCTTGCATTCAACTGTGTAAGTGCGGCAACCGTTGTATTACCATCCGGAGAAATTTCCTTTTTACACGAAAAAAAAACTGTAATTATCAGCAGCGGAACAATCCATTTACGAACTAAAATAAGCATAAATATATTTTTGAATGATCTTGAAACAACAACATAATTAATGTAAAAACAACTGGAAGCAAACTAGTTTAATAACGTTTTAACATTCCAGCCAACGACTCTTTTATGAAAGTCTAGTAGCCATATTTATCTTTCCACAATCCTTTTAAGTGCTTACGCATTTCATCTTCCCTCGCATTGCTGCCCGGCTTATAAAAAGCGTTGCCGGAAATTGCCTCAGGCAGGTATTCCTGCGGAGAAAAATTATTATCATAGTTGTGTGAATATTCATAGCCCTTGCCATAATTTAAATTCTTCATCAATTGTGTAGGCGCATTGCGGATATGCAGCGGCACAGGCAAATCGCCCTGTTGTTTTACAGCAGCCATTGCTGCACCGATAGCCACTGTGGCGGAATTGCTTTTAGCGCTGGAAGCCAGGTAAATAGCACATTGCGAAAGTATCAGCTGCGACTCCGGGTAACCAATTTTATTCACCGCTTCAAAAGTGGCATTCGCCAGCAGCAATGCATTGGGGTTGGCGTTACCAATATCTTCACTCGACAAAATCAACATGCGCCTTGCAATGAATTTCACATCTTCTCCGCCTTCAATCATTCTTGCTAAATAATAAACAGCGGCATTGGGATCACTGCCACGTATTGACTTTATAAAGGCAGAAATAATATCATAATGCTGCTCGCCTTTTTTATCATACAACGCAATTTTTTGCTGGGCAACATTCATCACCATTTCATCTGTAATAACCAATGACTCAGCTGATTCTAAAGCCCCTCCTTTGATCCCGCTTTGGCGGGATGGGGAGGCTACAACAAGCTCCAGCAGGTTCAATAATTTTCTTGCATCACCGCCGGAAATATTGATAAGCGCTTCTGTATCCTTTAACTCAATATTTTTTGTTTTTAAATACGCATCAGTTGTAATGGCATGATGCAGCAAACCCACAAGGTCTTTTTCATCCAGTGAACGCAACACATAAACCTGGCAGCGGCTAAGCAAAGCGCTGTTTACTTCAAATGAGGGATTTTCGGTAGTGGCTCCAATGAGGGTTACAATTCCTTTTTCAACTGCTCCAAGCAATGCATCCTGCTGGCCTTTATTAAAGCGGTGAATTTCATCAATAAACAACACAGCACCAGTTTGTTGCCTGGCAGCTTCAATCACTTCCCTTACCTCTTTTACGCCGCTGCTGATGGCACTTAACTGGTAAAAAGGCACCTGCAATGTTTGTGCAATAATGTTGGCAATAGTGGTTTTACCAACTCCCGACGGGCCCCATAAAATCATAGAAGGTATTTTGCCGTGTTCAATAGCTGTTCGTAAAATGCTGCCCTTACCGGTGAGATGTTGCTGCCCCACAAGGTCGTTAAGTGTTGATGGCCGGAGGCGTTCTGCTAATGGGGTTGATTGATTCACTGGTCAAAATTCCGAAATAAACTTCAGCAAAAAACAGTACCGCAGATTTATTATTGCACCGGAGACCCGAACAAATACTGGTATTTTTTTAGAAGGCGAAAACTAAGTGACAAATGCACCAGCAGTATAATAGCGAACACCAGCAATACATACGATAAACCCACCATTATGCTGATAATGGTTTCAGTAGTCAATCCTTCTGGTTTAATAGGTTGGGAAGCCATTAATTCCGCAGCAAGATCCTTTAGTTTTGATTTTGGTGTAGAGATAATGGTAAAGCTGTTTGTTAAACACATCACCCCTAAAAAAGTAGATACATAGCCATTTACCTTTAACCAGTCCTTTAAAGAAGGTTTACAAAATTGTGCATTAGTGATACCTTTTACAACGAAAATAGTACTGCACACAGCATAAATAGTAAACCCTGCCATAATAAATACAGGCAATAAAATTATTGGGTTGGCCAGGCCGATAAAAAACATGATGAGTGCCGAAAGGCCAAACAAAGCTGCAAAAGGTAACAGGGCAAAAGTGAGTATTTTATAGATGGTTGTTTGTTGCATGTGGTGTAGAAGAAAGCTTTTAAAAGTAAACAGAAAATTTCGATCCCCAAAAATTTGATAATAATTCCGGCTTTAGTTTGTCATTAAATATATTAAAACCCGATTGTTCCGATATTGTCAATTAACATAGTCTCAGTTTTTGACGATACATTTTTTATTTTATAAAAAAGCATAACCTGCAAATAAAGAATAAAACATGCGTTGGTTGTAATTACCGTGATCCATAAAAATGATCCGTAAGCTTTAAAATCTGCTGAGTTTTTAAAAGGTACAGTTCTCATAATCTCTGCATAAAATTTAACTAATACCAAAATCAAAAGTATAACTGCTAAAAATAAAATCACAAAAAGACTCCAGAATACAACCTTTCGCCTGGCACTCATTTTTTCTCCTGTTATGATAAACCCAAGTAGGTGTATGTTGAGAAAACTATTAGTAGAAATCGAAATACAAATAGTTACAAAAACAAAAAAAGTAAAAAAATCAAAAGTGCTTTTAAAAGATAAATCACTTGAGTATACACTTAATGCCATTAGTGTTGTCACAAGTATTATTTCTGCAATATTCGCCGTCTTGAATATTTTCCACTTAAGACTCATCACAAACTGTTTGCTTTTACCTGGTTGTCAGTTATTAAAATTTTAACCAGCTTCTGTTTCAGAGTTTCACAAAATAAACTTAACCCGAATCATTGAAAGACAAGATGCATTTAAAATTACGAAAGGCCATTTAAAATTAACTTTTATGACATCAAGCTAACTTACTTTCATCAAAGATATTTTGCAATGGCTTTATTCTTTCTTTTTACATTTGAAGCTTTTACAGCCTTATGCTCCTGCATAACTTCAATTATAGATGCTGACTTTTTTACTCTAGAAACCTTTTTTACAAAACCCATTGCATTAAGTATGAGGTTATTCCTTTTCCTTGCTTTATGATTTTTTCCTTTTCAAGACTTAGGATAAGATCTTTGTCAAGTTGATTTTTCTTTTTCAAAAGCTGCATATTAATAATGCTGAAATCAATCTCTGTTAATGGAATATAATAAATCAATTTCAATTAGCTTCAGTGAAAGTTCTTTTATCCTTTTAAATCCTTTATCAGCGGTTACTAAAGTTAATCCTTCTTCTATTGCAGTAGCTGCAATGATTGCATCTGGTATTGCAATCTTTGCCTGCCGTTTTAATTCGATTGCTTTCAATTTAATTTTGTTGTTCAAATTGATAATACTACAAAACCCTGTCGCAGTTTCTCTTGTCGTTATTTCTTTATCACTTAAACCTTTCACGCCTAACACTTCAATCTCTGTCACTACAGATATGTGCGGCTGAATATCAAAATAAGGCCTGACATCAGCCAGGCCTTTCAATGCGTAAATAATTATGTTGGTATCTAATAAAAAATTACTTCCACTCACTGCGTACCTTTTTTTGAAAAATTAAACCATCCTCAATATTGGGCAGTTTGCCAAAGAAAGCAGCAACCTTTTTATCAGCCTGGACCCTGCTTGTTCTTTTTCTTGTGGTAGTTTTTATTTTCTTGTCCTGCATGTGTTTGGAAATTTTTGTAACCATAGCTTTCATTTGTGTTATAAAGCTAAATAAAATTTCTTATTCAAAAATCTATGCCAATCCGTCCAATCCGTGTCATCCGTTTTCTATCTTATTTCAAATCCAGCTTTATCTGCAACTCCTCAAACTGCTTTGCATCAATGGTTGATGGTGCATCCAGCATCACATCTCTACCACTGTTGTTTTTTGGAAAGGCGATGAAATCACGAATGCTTTCACTGCCGCCAAGTATTGCACACAGCCTGTCGAAACCAAAAGCCAGCCCGCCATGCGGAGGTGCGCCATATTCAAAAGCACCCAGCAAAAATCCAAATTTGTGTTGCTGCTCTTCTTCATCCATGCCTAATGCAGCAAACATTTTTTCCTGCAATGCCCGTTGAAAAATACGGATTGATCCACCGCCAATTTCATTACCATTCAATACCATATCATACGCATTGGCTTTGATGCTGGCGTAAGGATGTTTAAGATATTCAGCTGCATTTTCAATCACAGGATTGTTGTTGATCATGATGCTGATATGGTCCGGCTTGGGTGACGTAAACGGATGATGCCTGGCCACCCAGCGGTTATCATCTTCTGCATATTCAAACAACGGGAAGTCAAGTACCCATAGTAATTTAAACTCATCGTTCTTACGCATACCCAGTTTGTCTGCCATGTACATCCGCAGGTCGCTGGTAGCCTTCCGGGTCTTTTCTTCTGCCCCCGCAAGTATCAAAATAAGGTCGCCAGTCTTTGCATTGGCTGCATCAGCAATGGCTTTTAATTTTTCAGGACTGTAAAATTTATCTACGCTGCTTTTATATGTTCCATCAGCATTTACTTTAATAAACACCAGGCCCTTCATGCCAATCTGCGGACGTTTCACCCACTCTGTTAATTCATCAGTTTGCTTACGGGTGTATTCGCTGCAGCCGGGAATGGCAATGGCAAGAACAGATTCGGCTTCTTTAAATACAGGAAAGTCGCTTGCTAATGCAGGGTGCTCTGAAGCCCCTCTTTCGGAGGGGTTTGGGGAGGCCGTTTTTGCCGGAAAAGCATGCTGTGGAAATTTCAGGTTAGCGATCTTTATTTCAAAACGAATGTCGGGCTTGTCATTTCCGTAATCCCACATCGCTTCCTCCCAGGTAATACGTTTTACAATGTCTGAATAGTCTATATTCTTTACATCTTTAAAAATCCGTTTTACCAATCCTTCAAACATATTCAGGATATCTTCCTGCTCCACAAAACTCATTTCACAATCTATCTGCGTAAACTCGGGCTGACGATCGGCACGCAAATCTTCATCCCTGAAACATTTTACAATTTGATAATAACGGTCGTAACCGCTCACCATCAGCAACTGTTTAAAAGTCTGCGGACTTTGCGGCAGCGCATAAAACTGTCCTGCATTCATCCTGCTTGGCACCACAAAATCCCTGGCACCTTCCGGAGTTGATTTGATCAAAAATGGCGTTTCAATATCCATGAAATTATTTTCATGCAGATAGTTCCTGGTACTTCTGCCAACGGCATAACGCAATTCCAGGTTCTTTTTTACACTATTTCTTCTCAGGTCAAGAAAGCGGTATTTCATTCTCAGTTCATCACCACCATCTGTATCATCCTGTATAGTAAAAGGTGGGGTGGCTGATTTGTTTAAAATAGAAAATTCACCTACTAAAATTTCAACATCACCCGTGGGGATATTGACATTTTTATTAGTGCGTTCATTTACTTTTCCTTTTGCCTGCAGTACAAACTCACGGCCCAGTGGGTTTTCATCCAACTTTTTAACAACATCCCCGGTAAAACATAACTGTGTAATGCCGTAGCGGTCACGCAGGTCAACAAAAAATAAAGCACTACTTATTTTTCTTACTGTTTGCACCCAGCCGCTGAGCGCTACTTCCTTATTTACATCGGCCATTCTTAACTCGCCGCAGGTGTGAGAACGATACATAGTCGGTTGGGTGTTTGGTGTTTACAGTTTTGTGTTACCAGCAGGACGGCCTTGATTGAGCATCGTTGTGTCACTCACTTCAGGTTTTGTGCTGCTATGAAGCTTTATTAAAACGGCTGCAAATATACGGTTTGGCAATTTTAAATATGGATTGATGCAAAGTAGGTTGCATGGTAACATGGCAAAAACAGGGTTTCTTTTTCCTGACTTCAAATACATTCCTAAAGAAAGACAGCCGTAGTTTTCTTCAACAGCCTGGTTAAATTACTACAGCCTGTTAAAATATCAGCTCACTAAAATCATTAATAATTTTAAAATCTTGCCAGAAAACAGGTTTATTCTAATCAGAAGTAAAGAAAAGCACCCATTGTCAGTAGTAAAGCAGCTAGTATTTTGTAGAATTTATACTAAAAGGCTGCTTGGCACGTTTTACATTTATCCAAATCCAGTTCTGTATGAATTCAGCTTTTACTCCGGAAACCCTATTTTTTAAAACCGGGAAAAAACAAAACGCTCTTTTAGCCCGTACCCTATCATTACTACAAAAGATAAGTGCGGTATTGTACCTCCTTGCAGGTACAGTAAATATTTTAAGAAAGCAGGCCATATTTTTTCTCCTTATGTTATCAGCTATTGCTGTAAAATCACAAACTTCGGGTGACTACCGCTCTGTACTCGGCGGCAGCTGGAGCAGCCTTACCACCTGGCAACGGTATAACGGAACAACCTGGCTTACCCCTACCAATGTAAGCCCCCAGGGTTATCCGGGGCAGTTTGTTGGTAATGCAAATGTGCTTATTCAGCCTGCCAATGCGGTTGATATCAATGTAAGCCCGGCATTTTCTATCGGATCAATTACGGTGGGAACCACAGGTGTAAACGCTACGCTGGCATTCAATTCTTCCTCCGCTATTACCATTACAGTAACAGGGAATGTTGCGGTAACCGATGGTACATTTAATGTAACCAACGCCACAGGTGCAAAAAACCACACACTTAATATTGGAGGAAATTTAAACATAGCAACAGGCAATACATTTAATTTGGCCAGCGGTGGTGATGACATCAGTACCGTTGTTTTTAATACGGCTACCGCACAAACCATCAGTAATGCAGGTATTGCCACTTTTTACAATCTCACTTTAAGCAAATCAGCAGCAGCAAATACCGTAACCAGCACCGGAAACTCATTTTCAGTTACAAATAATCTTACTGTAACAACGGGCAATCTTATACTCCAGGCGGCAAATGCAAATTACGCAGTAACAAACGATGTAATTATTTCAACCAATGGCACGCTGAGCCATAACGTAAATTATAACAGCACTGGTTTTGGTCTTACAACAGCAGGTAATTTTTCCTGTGATGGTATTTACAACTACAGTTCAAATGCCATGGTTATAATGACGGGAGCTACAAAAACATTAAGAACCGGCACTAATGCGGCTTCAGCTTTTAGTAAGCTAACGTTAAACAATGGTGGCTTTACTGCCAACGGGGCACTTAAAGTAAATGATGTGTTTAGTGTTGCCCTGGGTTCAGCAAATACATTTGCTACGGGCTCACAAACAGTAACGGCCAGCGGCGGTTTGTACATTTCCGGTGGAACCGTAGCAATTGCCGGCGGTACCACCACTATCACCAATGGCCTGTTTGCCGGGATTGGAACAGGCAATGGTGCCGTTACGCTGAGCGGGGGAACTTTAAATGCTGATAATGTAAATATTGGAAATGTTACCAGAACAGGTACACTCACACATTCCACAGGTACATTCAATATTACAGGTGATCTGACGATTGCAAACGGCTCTTCATTTGTATGTACCAGTTCACCAACCGTAAGCATTGCTGGTGACTGGACAAACAACGGCACTTTTACCAGGAGCACAGGTACAGTAATTTTTAATGGTGCAGCAGCGCAAATTATTGGTGGTACAACCTCCACAACATTTAATAATTTAACCAATTCTAATGCAGATGCAACCGGGCTTTCGCTTGCAGCGGATGAAACAGTAGCAAACAACCTTACCCTGAATGCCACTTCAAATGGTGACATTACCACAGGCAGCAATACACTGATCCTTACAAAATCATCATCCGGCAGTGCCATCAGCGGAGCAACCAGTTCCCGTTATATTATCGGCAACCTTCAATTTGTTTTCCCTTCGGGAAATACCAGCAATTTGGTGTACCCGGTGGGAAGTGCTACCGTTTATGCTCCTGTAACTTATACCATCAGAAGTGTATCCGGCACTGTTGGCATTACCATTTCCAGTAACACAGGTAACCCGACAAATGAGGATAATCCCATTACCAATTCTTCTGGTATCGATCCCACAAAAAAATCTGGTAATTACTGGACCATCAGTAAAACAGGTACAGGAAGTTTTACCAACTATGATGCATTATTTGATTTTACCAACTGTACCAACACTGGTACCGTTGCCAGTTATAAACTTAGAAATTTTACCACAGCCTGGGCCGATATTGCTGCACCAACTTTAACAGCCACCAGCATTAAAGGCAACACACTTACTGGTTTTGGAGAATTTACAACAGGTGAACAGAGAACTGCACCGTCGGTAGGTGCCAATCCGGCAAATCAAAATCTTTGCTCCGGAGCCGCTACTTTCACCGCAACCTCATCGGCCAGTCCTGTGCCTTTGGTACAGTGGCAGAGAAACACCGGCACTGGCTTTGTAAATATTACAGCTTCGTTAGATGCGCCAGCTGTGTATAGTGGTTTCAATGGCAACGCTCTTTCTATCTCCGGAGGTACAGCTGCTTTAAATGGCTACCTGTACAGGGCAGTTTATTCTAACATTAACGGTTCCGCAACTACCAACAGTGCCACCCTTACGGTTACAACAACAACCATTGCCTATACTGCTCCGTTATGCTCCGGTAATCTCACAGCAAATGTAACCCGTACAGGTGTTACAGGCGGCACATATACTGCTGCTGCCGGCCTGGTTATCAATTCTTCCACGGGGCAGATTAATTTAACTACCAGCACACCGGGAACTTACACAGTTACTTACTCATACACTGGTGCCTGCGGAGCAAGTACAGCCACAACAAGTGTTACTGTTAATACTTCACCGGTCATTACAATTTCAGCTAATTTTTGTATTGGAAACGGCTATGTACAACTAACAAGTACCAGCAGCTCTTCCTACTTATGGAGTACAGGATCTGCTGCCCAAAATATTGCTGTGAATACTGCCGGCAATTTTTCTGTAACAGCAACTGATGCCAATGGATGTACAGGTTCTGATACTTATAATACAGCACCGGAACTTGTTGTGAACGGAGATTTTGAAGCAGGTAATACCGGTTTCACCACGCTATATACGTACACCAGTGCCGCTAACGGTCTTTACCCGGAAGGATATTATGCTGTGGGTAGTAACGCAAACTATTATCATGGTAATTTTTATGGGGTTGATCATACCACCGGAAGCGGAAATTGCATGATCATCAACGGTGCCCCCACAACAAGAAATGTATGGCAGGAAACCATTACTGTAGCGCCAAACACACTTTACTATTTTTCTGCTTATGCAATGAGTGTAAACAATGCTTCACCTTTTGCCCAGCTGCAGTTTGCGGTTAACAATGTTGCTGTAGGATCGGTTGCCAATTTAGTGGCAGGTCCTTCCAGTAATGCAGGCCCTTTTAACTGGATACGTTTTTATGGCACCTGGAATTCCGGCAGTGCCACCAGTGCAATTATTAATGTTGTGGATCTACAAACAGCCGCCGGTGGTAATGATTTTGCGCTGGATGATATTTCTTTCAGTACACTTTCACCGGTATCTTTTGGCCTTACAGCCGCAGGCAACTCACCTGTATGTGCAGGTAACGCCATCAATTTAACCGCAACACTTACAGGAGGAATTGCACCGTTTACCTATGCCTGGACGGGGCCTCCATCTTACAGTTCCAGCGCACAAAACCCAACTATTGCCAGTGCTGTATCTGCCAACAGCGGCACGTATAATTTAAGTGTGACAGACAAGTATGGTTGCGCTGTAACAGGTTCTGTGGCAATGGTGGTAAATCCGCTGCCCGTTAATAAAACCATTTCGGCCGCAGCTTCCACTATATGCAGCACCACATCCACTAACATACAGATTACAGCTTCTGAAAACGGGGTTAGTTACCAGCTGAGAAATAACACAGGTAATGTTGCCATCGGCACGCCTGTAGCAGGTAATGGTGGCACTATTAATCTTTCAACCGGAGCTTTAACCACCGCTACAACTTTTAATGTACTGGCCACAAACAGCACTACTTTTTGCAGTGTACAGATGTCCGGCACTGTTTCAGTTTCCATTAACCCGCTGCCAACTGATATTGCACCAACTGCCCAAACAGCAAGTTTCTGCGCCGGTAATTCCACCAACATACAAATTGCCAATTCACAGGCAGGCGTAAAATACCAGCTGAGAGACAATTCAAACAATGCACTGATCGGTTCAACTGTCTCAGGTAATAATGGCACAATTAATTTACCAACAGGTACATTATCAGCAACAACTGTATTCAACGTACTGGCAACTTTTAATTCCACTTCCTGTTTTGTGCAAATGACCAGCACCGTAACTGTAACGGTGAATCCGTTGCCAACAGATATTGCTCCGGTTGCACAGGCAGCTTCTATATGCAATAACAGTTCAACCAATATCCAGATAGCTGGTTCACAAAGCGGTGTAAGCTACCAGCTCAGGAACAATTTTCTTAACACAAATGTGGGCAGTGCAGTAGCAGGTAACGGAGGAACTATCAGTTTATCAACAGGAACACTGATCACCAGCACCACTTACAATGTAGTGGCCACCAATACAACAACAACCTGTGCGTTGCAAATGAGCAGCACGGTAACGGTAACGGTAAATCCGGTAATCGGAAATAATAACATCAGTGCTGCACAAACAATTTGCAGCGGCAACACACCGGCAGCACTTGCAGGAAGTGCCCCCACAGGCGGCAGCGGAACATATATTTATTTATGGGAAAGCGCTACAGCAGGCTCCGGCGGACCATACGCAACAGCATCGGGAACATCCAACACACAAAATTATACCCCGGGTTCACTTACACAAAATACCTGGTACAGGAGAACAGTAACCTCTGGCGGTTGCAGCAATACAACAGCAGGTATTCAAATTACAGTAAACCCTCTGCCAACGGATATTGCACCGGTTGCACAGGCTTCATCTATTTGTACAAGCACTTCAACCAACATACAAATTGCAGGTTCACAAACAGGGGTAAATTACCAGTTAAGAAACAATGCCGGCAATGCAAATATCGGAACGGCAGTAACAGGAACGGGTGGAACCATTTCTCTTTCTACCGGTACACTGTCATCCACAACAACATTCAACGTACTGGCAACAGATAATACAACCAGTTGTTTCCGCCAGATGACCAGTACGGTAACGATTACGGTAAACCCCGTAATAGCCAATAACACTATCAGCAGTTCACAAACAATTTGCAGCGGTACCGCCCCTGCTGCTTTTACCGGATCATTGCCAACAGGCGGAAGTAGCTCCTATGTTTACTTATGGGAGAGCAGCACTACAAGCGCTTCCTCAGGATTTGCAACTGCTGCAGGAACATCTAACGGACAAAACTATACAGCAGGAACGCTTACGCAGAATACCTGGTACAGGAGAACAGTAACTTCCGGTGGCTGCAGCAGCTCAACAGCGGCTATACAAATTACCATTAACCCATTGCCAACTGATATCGCACCGGTCGCACAGGCAACACCGCTTTGTACTGGTACTTCAACCAATATACAGATTGCAGGTTCACAGGCGGGTGTAAACTACCAGTTAAGAAACAATGCCACAAACGCCAATGTGGGCACTGCAGTGGCAGGTACCGGCGCAAGTATTGATCTGCCAACCGGCAACTTATCTTCCACCACAATTTTCAATGTACTGGCTACCAATACATCTACAAGTTGCTTCAGGCAAATGACAAGTACAGTAACAGTAATAGTTAACCCGGTAATAGTCAATAACACCATTGGCACAGCACAATCTGTTTGTACAGGTACTGCACCTGCTGCATTTACGGGTGCCACGCCAACAGGCGGAAGCGGTACCTACGTTTATTTATGGGAAAGCAGCACCACCAGTGCTGCTGCAGGATTTGCAACTGCCGCAGGCACATCCAACGGACAGAATTATACTGCCGGAACACTTACCCAAAATACCTGGTACAGAAGAACGGTAACCTCCGGCGGCTGCAGCAATACAACAGCAGCTATTCAAATTACCATTAACCCGTTACCAACTGATATTGCACCAGCTGCACAGGCGGCAACTATTTGCAGCGGCTCATCAACCAATATACAAATTGCAGGCTCACAATCAGGGGTTAATTACCAGTTAAGAAACAATGCCACCAACGCAAATCTTGGAACAGCAGTTGCCGGAACAGGAGCAAGTATTGATCTGCCGACAGGAGCCTTATCAGCCAATACAACATTTAACGTAGTGGCAACCAACACTTCCACGAGCTGCTCAAGACAGATGACAAGCACCGTAACAGTTACCGTTACACCTGCCATTGCTAATAATACTATCGGAACTGCACAGGCTATCTGCAGCGGTACCACACCGTCGGCTCTTACCGGAGCATTGCCAACCGGCGGAACTGGTGCTTATACTTATCTGTGGGAAAGCAGCACCACCAGTGCCGTTGCAGGATTTGCAACTGCTGCCGGCACATCTAACGGGCAGAACTATACACCGGGTGCCCTTACACAAAACACCTGGTACAGGAGAACAGTAACTTCAGGAACCTGCAGCTCAATCGCAACAGCCATTCAAATTACCATAAATGCTTTACCAACAGATATTGCACCGGTTGCACAGGCAGCATCCATTTGTACCGGTACATCAACCAACATACAAATTGCAGGTTCACAAAGTGGCGTAACTTATCAATTAAGAAACAATGCCACTAACGCAAATGTTGGAACAGCAGTGTCCGGAACAGGAGGACTCATCAGTCTTCCAACCGGTACTTTATCAGCCAGCACAACATTTAATGTGGTGGCAACCAATACATCCACCACCTGTTCAATACAAATGACCAGCACTATAACGGTAACGGTGAACCCGGTATTAGCCAGCAATACACTCAGCAGTTCGTCAGCAGTCTGCAGCGGAGGTTCCACCACCATTACCGGCAGTTTGCCAACAGGTGGCAGCGGCAGTTACGCCTACTCATGGGAAAGCAGCACCACCAGCGCAAGCAGCGGCTTTACGGCTGTAGCATGTGCATGTACTGCCCAAAACATTACACCATCCGGCCTTACACAAAATACCTGGTTCAGAAGAACGGTTAGTTCAGGTGGTTGCAGTTCAACTTCAGCAGCTATTCTTATAACGGTTAACCCTGCAGGGCAATGGGTTGGTGGTGCTTCCGGAGACTGGAATGTATCAGGTAACTGGTGCGGCGGCATACCAACAAGTTCAACCAACGTTGTTATTCCATCCGGCTCAGTAATTACCATACAAACAACCAATGCTGTAGCCAATACAGTAAGCATTTCAGCAGGTGGAAGCCTGGTAATGACGGGTGCTTACAACCTCACCATTACAGCAGGCGGAACCTTTACAAACAACGGAACCTTTACAGCAAGTGGAAGTACAACAGGGTCAGTAATATTCAATGGCAACGGAACCATCAGCGGCACCACCACCTTCCAGAACATTGATGCAAAAGGCGCACTCGATTTTGGAACGGCGAGCACTATAAACGGAACCTTTACCCTGCAGACAGGTGGTTCGGTTACGGGTAATTCACCCACTTATGTTTGCCCCAATTCAACGCTCCAGTATAACACAAACAGTGTTTTTGCAAGAGGACTGGAATGGACCACCAACCCAAATGGTGCCGGTTATCCATCCAATGTAATTGTGCAAAATAATACCACTATCAACTTTCCGGCAGTGGGCCAGGGCTATGTTTGCAACGATCTTACCATACAGTCAGGCGGCTCGCTGCTGCAGAATTACTCCGGTGGCAGTGCCAGCCTTAGTGTGGGCCGCAACGTTGCTATCAGTGGTACACTTTCTTTGGGAGCCATGGGAGCCACAACCGGCGGAGATATTAATGTTGGAGGAAGCTGGACCCGTAACAGCGGTGCTACATTTACCAGTAACGACAGGAAAGTAACATTCGACGGACCCACAAACTTTAGTGGTCGTGGTACCTCCTTCGCAACCATCACCGCACCAGCTTCTTCTCTTAAGGACAATGAAGGAGGTTTTGGGGGAGAAAAATTTGCTCATATCTGGATCAATAAAACCAATACAACAGACTCTGTTGTACTGCTTTCAAATATAACTGTAACAAGAGAACTGGGCCTTACAAAAGGAACATTCAGCTTACGCAACAGCGATGTGACAATGGTATCCAACAGCACCCGTACAGCAGATATAGCACCGGTAAGCACTCCTGCCAATATAGCTGTCCGGTATGCAGGTACAGGCCGGTTCAACATTCAGCGTTATGTGCAAAACCCAACGGCTGTAAGAAGCTGGAGATTGCTGACAGCACCTGTACAAAGTGCAACTGCACCAAACATCAATACAGCCTGGCAGTACAACACAGTAAACCCCGATAAAACATTGCCTAATGCCAATGGAGGAACATACAACCCGTGGCCGGGATACGGCACCCATATAACCGGGCCGGGTGGCACTTACAGCCTGGCAAACGGTTGGGACCAGGGTACCAATGCAGCTTCCATTTTGTATGCAGGCGCAGGGGTAACCACCTGGACAAATCCTTCTTCCACCACAGGAACAAAAGTAACAGATCAGCCCGGCTGGATGTTATTTGTAAGGGGAGACAGGGGCTTTGCCATCGGCAACCAGTACACACCATCACAAAATGTAACCATTGAAACCCGTGGTGCCATCAACACCGGCAATGTTGTAAAAGCTGTGTCCGCAGGCAAACAGGTAATAGGTAACCCCTACCCCTCTGCCATCAGTTTTAAAGATGTGGATGTAAGCGGCACACCTGGCAGAAACAGCAATTACTACCGCTGGGATCCAAAGATGTTTACCTCTTACACCCAGCCGGGTAAATGGGTAAGCTTTACAGGATTGGGCAACTCTTATATTGCTACAACATCCGCCAGTGCTTATGATGCAAACGGCACCATCGAATCTGGCGAAGCCATTATAATTGAACCCACTGCGGCAGGCAGTATTACCTTTCACGAAAGTGATAAACTGGCACTCACCAGCAGCCTGGTGGGCATTGCTAACAGGCCAACCAACAACTACGCTTTGTTAAGAAGTGATATGTACGCAGGCAATGGCAGCAACTATACGCTTACAGATGCGGTGGTAAATCTTTTTGAAGCAGATTTCACCAACCAGGTTACCAGTGAAGATGTAAAAAAGGTGGTGACTTTTAATACCAAGGAAAGCTTTACACTGGAAAGAGATGCACTGCAACTGGCTATTGAAAAGAGAAAACCTGTAGATGTGGCGGATACCATTTTTTACGGTATGTCAAAATTCAATATGCTGCCTTACCAGATCAGGTTTACGCCAAGCGGTTTTGATCCGTCTGTTACTGCATTTTTGGAAGATGCCTATCTGCACACTGCAACACCTGTTAGTTTACAGGCACCCGGCACGGCAGACTTTGAAATAACAGCAGATCCTGCATCCTCGGTCTCCAACCGCTTCAGGCTCGTAATGAAACAGGCAACTGTATTGCCGGTTACGTTTACCAGTGTAAAAGCATGGAAAGATAAGGCAACAAATGCTGTTGAGTGGCAGGTACAAAATGAACTAAGCATTAAACAATATGACCTGGAAAGGTCTGGAAACGGAATTGATTTCACCAAAATGGCTACAGTGCCGGCACAGGGTAATTATGCCGGTAGCAGAACTTACAGCAAAGTTGATATTGCACCTGTACAAGGTGAGAATTTCTACCGTATCCGCAGCATAGGCAACGATGGAAATAATCACCTGAGTAAAGTGGTAAAAGTAAATGCAGGTGTTGCTGCAGACATTAAACTTTTGAGTAATCCCGTAACGGATGGAATGGCAAGGGTAAACCTGGCAAATGCTGAAGCCGGAGAATACAGCTTCCGCCTGATAAACCCTGCCGGCCAGACAATTATGGTTAAAGCAATAAAACATACCGGCGGGGACCTGCAGGTAAAGATGGATGTAAGTCAAAAATTAGCGGCCGGAAAATATACGATTGAGGTAATTGAGCCGGATAGTATAAGCACCATTAATGTGCTTTATCAATAATAATTTTTAAGTCTGTGATTGATGTTATCATCAGTCATTTAAAAATAAGATTGTTCAATGCCGTGGTTGGTGTCTCACCAACCACCTGAAATAAGAATTTGTTTTTTTGGATTTTACCGGGCTGTTTCTACAGCTTGGACATTTTAAAACTTAACTGCAGCGGGTATTTAACCAGCTGCAATCAATAAAATTTAAACACGGTGATTGGTGCTATCATCAATCATTTAAAATAAGATTGTTCAATGCCGTGGTTGGTGTCTCACCCAATGCTATCAAATTAATAGTTTTTTAGTTCTTCAACTTCGTTTTGCCAACCATTAACTTTCGGGAAAGTTATAAGTTTTACATCTTACTGCATAAAAATGCCTGCTCCCTTTTGGAAGGTAATTTTGTTTGCCGGTGATGTTTGGAAAGTATTATTACTGATTAACTGCTGCCTTGTATTTTACTTATAGCATTGAAAAAGCCTTGCCTTTCTGCTGCTTTGCTTTTCTCTGCTGAAGGCCCTTTCTTTAATTACAGCAACAACAGACAGCGCAATCTTCTTTATAAGGTCATTGATTATTTTGTATAGATTCGTATTGTTAACCAGCGCAATGATTTTTTCTCTTACATGCAGGTAAGCATTTTGCCAGTTGTATTTATATGCATGCTTCCGGTCCTTTACTTTTATATCAATGTCTTGCTGGGCTTCATTTCCCAGCATAGCAACTATGTTGAGCATAAAAATATGTGCATAAAATTCCTGGTAAACACCTTCTATTTTTCTGCAACCAAAATGCTCAAGCTTCATCTTGGGCTTTAGTTTTTTAATGCCTTCTTCAACACCCCAGCGCATAAAATAAAGTTGTTTCATCGCTGGTTCATCAATTGTGTCTGCATCAAAAATGTTGCTTACCAGTAATTCTGTTTCACCAGTGTCAAGTGTAATTTTGCTAACTCTTATCAGTAAGGCTTTTACATCCTGTCCATGCCTTTTACAGTTTGAACGTTCCATCTCACTGGGTTTCCATACTGTTACAAAATCGCTTTCAGCAGACAGCATTGCCTGTTTTGCAAAAGAACAAATCTGCGTACTTAGCCGGATACAGTACCTATGTTGCAAATTTTCAAACATTTTACAAATACTAAAATTCCCGAAACCTCTGTCTAAAATAAAAATTGCATTCGTTACCTGGACTGAAGGCAGCAATAACCTTAACAGGCTCTTTTCGCCTGTTTCCATTTTGTCGATCATGCTGGCCAGTACGTAGTTGGACAATACATCAAAACATATTAAAGCCTGTGCCATACAGGTTTTGGTGCCTTTGGCTGTTTGAGCAAAAATGCCAAACGACTTTTTAATTGATGCAGATGGTGGTAACGATACCGTACTTCCATCTACCGCAATAAGCCGGTATCCATTCCAGGTTTTTGCTTTTAATGTTTGGATATGATCAACAACCAGGGTGTTGAGTGCCTGAAAAAAAGCCGGTTTGATTTTATAACGGGCTGCGGAAAATGCAGCGGCTCCTGCTATTTTATCACCAAGCTGCGGAAGTATTTTGGATAGATTGAACTCAACAGATTCTTTGAAAAGATGCAGTATAAAAGAAACTACTGTCGGAAATGTAAGAGATACTTGCCTGGTAAAGTCGACTTCATCAACTCTAAAAAGACAAACGGTGTCGGCACTATGAATGAACTTAAATATTTTTTTTAGCAGACCTGGAAGTTGTCTGCCCTTTTGTTTGCTTATATTTAAAAGCCATAGTGCGGTATGTTGGTGAGTGGCAAATATAATCCATGCACATTATGGTTCTTTACTAATTTGATAGCATTGGTGTCTCACCAACCACTCTAAATAAGAATTTGTTTTTTTGGATTTACCGGGCTGTTTCTACAGCTTGGACATTTTAAAACTTAACTGCAGCAGGTATTTCACCAGTTGCAATTAATAAAATTTCAACACGGTGATTGATGCTGGCATCAATCATTTAAAATAAGATTGTTCAATGCCGTGGTTGGTGTTACCAACCATACTAAATAATAATCAATGCCGTGGTTGGTGTCTCACCAACCACCTGAAATAAGAATTTGTTTTTTGGGATTTTACCGGGCTGTTTCTACAGCTTGGACATTTTAAAACTTAACTGCAGCGGGTATTTAACCAGCTGCAACCAATAAAATTTAAACACGGTGATTGATGTTATCATCAATCATTTAAAATAAGATTGTTCAATGCCGTGGTGGGTGTTACCAACCACTCGAAATAAGAATTCAATGCCGTGGTTGATGTCTCACCAACCACCCAGAAATAAGAATTTGTTTTTTTGGATTTACCGGGCTGTTTCTACAGCTTGGACATTTTAAAAAAAACTGATAACATTAAGCCCTGTTGATACATCATCAACTAAGCACAAAAAGCATTTGTTTTTTGGATTGTCCCGGCCTATCTCTATAGCCAGGCAAATTTTTTAAGCGAAATAAATTTTCTTCTTTACAAACATTTAAACCCGAAACGCCGGACTTTAAACCCAGATTTTGCAGTTGAAATCGTTATGAGGGTTTCAAATACAATATAGATAAGTGTTTCAGGTTATTTTTTGGCTGAGGAAATAGTGAACTATTTTGAAATCAAAAAATATTCTTAAATGCTTAGCTGTGAAGTAGTTGGAAGCCGCAATAGATTTTCAACTGCAAAATCTGGGTTAAAAGTAGCTGGCTTTAAAAGGCCTGCCTGATAAAAAAGAACCCCCTGAAATAAGGGGGCCTTTTTTATCAATAAGTAATTAGAATCAGGGACAGGTTATTGAATCAGTTGCACTTTCAGTACAGTTTGTTTTTTATTCGGAGCTGTCACTTCAAGCTGGTAACTGCCGGCAGCCGCAACGTATGCAATATTATGAGACGCTGTACCACCACCATGCACCAGTTGTTTACTAAGTACTACCTGGCCCAGTGCATTCAAAAGCCTCACACCATATTTACCCGCCGCCTGGCTGTTAAACTGCAAACCAATATTGCCGTTGGTTACAGGATTAGGGAAAACATACATCGGTGCTTTGGTGCTCATCATTTTAACTTTAACGATATCACTGTAAGCGAAAGCGCCATTTGTTCCGATTGTCTTTATGCGATAGTAATATTTTCCAACTACAGGATGAACATCAAACAATGTGTAATCCAATTTTCCAACAGGCTGCGATGTTGCAATTTTTGTAAAGTTTACACCATCATCAGATTTCTCGACCTCATAATTCCTGATGTATGTTTCATCGTTAACTGTCCAACTCACTGCGATATCTTCATTTTGTTGTTCGCCCCTGATGTTAGTGTATTTAACAACCTGCCTGAATACCAATTTAAACCTGTCATTACTTATAGAAGATTTGTCTTCAGTAGTTTTGAAAAGGTAATTATCTGCGTCAATATTTATTAAGGTAGACTTACCAGTGAACTTGTCTTCCAATACACCAACAAGCTTCTTTTCGAAATCTGTACCACCAAAGCTCAACTGGTATTGAGCAGGCGTTTTAAGTTTGCTGATGCGGTAATAAACCGTATCATTCTCACTGATTTTTTTCCTGGTTTCAATTGATAACAAACTATCGTCCCTCCAAAGGCTTATTTTTTCTGCAGTATTAAAACTTATAACTTTCGGAGCGTCGTAGGCATCCACTTCATTGTGCATATTTGCACCAAATAAAGTAGCTGCGCCATCCGCCGGGGAAAGTTTTCCATCCGGGTAAACATAAAACAGATCGGTACGTAAAGCTGCATAATTAACTTCTGTTGGTTTACTGGCAATTCCGATGGTTGTGCTGCTGTTGTCTTTGTCAGTTTCATGTACCGTAACATTTACATTACCAGCCGCAGGTGATAAAACCATAAAAGCCTCGCCCGATTCTACGATACCCGTTCTTCCGGAAGTAGGGTACAAGGAACCTGCAGTTGTACTTGGATAAAGATTACCTGAGCCATCATTAAAAAAGCTTACCCATCCTCCAACATTTTTGCTGCCGTTAAGTTTTGGATCCCACCGATAGTAGGTACCTAATGAGCTAAACTTAGTCCCATTCATTGTTACATTGTGCATGTCAATAGCTGAAGCATAAGGATTGGCAAAAATCAGGTTTTGGCCTGCTACTGTTCCTGTATAAGTCATTGTGGTATCTCCTCTTGTTATTTTTCCCTGCACCCTGAGGTTAGCGTTGGCTGTAGTATTAATGTATTGATTGGATACAACAATGCTCCTGTCGCCTCTCACAAAAAGCATATAACCAGGATAATCAGTTATCTTCTTTCCATCGGAGCCGTCTGTGGCTGTTGGAACCGACCAGGTGCCCGTATTATCGAGATATCTTATAGAAGGAGTTGCAGTTGTACCAATATCAAACCCGTTGGTTGCCACTGTAGTTTTTGTGATAGTAGTGCCATAGCCAGGAGCAGGATCAACCGGTGAATTTAGTACACCATTTGTTGAATTTTCCTGCCAGGAAGCTTTAATCGTTAGTGCACCGGTTGCAGCTACCGGGGGAGATAACAGTCTCCATCTCCTTGATACTGACGAACCGCCCAGTGGTATAAAACGTTCTATGTTAAATTTGCCAGTACCTGAATAACTTAATTGCCCGGAACCAATTGGTGCTATCCTGGCCGTTGCAGATGCATCTGACTTAAGTGTTAGCAGGCTGTTTGAAAGTTCAAGCGTTGTCAAATCACCAATAGTCAAATTGTCAAGTATCGTAAAACTTGAAGTGAGTGTTTTTATACCGCCGGTGGATGTTTTTAAAATATTGTATTGATTCACATAAGGCGCAGCTGCAGCGGTGGGTAAGCCTGGTATATTCTGGTCAATGCTTCCGTTAAAATCTACAGTGCTGTTTGCAACCGTGTAGATATTGGTACCAGGGGAAAGAATACTGGCCACGCCAATAGTACCGGTTGGGCTCAAGGTTCTAGTACCAGTAGAAGATGAACTAAGATTGTAATAGTTTTCAGGGGCAATTGTTTGCGGAGTACTGCCAGCATAATTAATAGTACCTGTACCGGCTGTAAATACACTAGGAGCAATTTTACTCCAGCTGCCGTTTAAATTTACCTGGCCACCGTTCGTCATTATTAAGGAGCCGCTGTTTTGTATAGTTAGATTTCCAGCAACTGTGAGTATGGCATTTGCCTGTGTACTGAGGATTTTATTATCGATTGTAATGTTGTTTGCATTTGCTACGCCTCCATAAAAAGCCGCATAGGAAGAAAGAGGATCAATATCTGCCACGTTTAGTGCTGCAAATGGAATGGTAACATTGGTTGTACTTAGCGGTACTACCCCACCTCCCCAGTTTTTACATTCAAACCAGTCAGAATTATTAGTACCTGCCCATGTTCCAACGGCGCCACCAGGTATCGTCAGTGTGAACGTACCAGACGCTTTACAACCATCACCATCAGTAATGGTTGCTGTGTAAACTTCTGCTGCTGGGGGATTTACAACAGGGTTAGAAATAGCTGCATTACTGATGAAGTTAGTGTTGCCACCAGAATTCAGCCAGGAATAGCCGACAGCTCCAGTAGTGTTGCTAGTGACCACGGTAATAGTAGTATTGCTGTTCGGACAAATCATCAGATTATCATTTGTTACGCTTGGCAAAGGATTGGTTATGCCCGGTGTATTTGTTAAACCTACCAGCGTAATATTATCAATACCCCAATTTTCATTTGACCGATTATTAGTGGCGGTTACCCGAAACTGAAATTGTGTTGTGCCATCGGGCAACTGAATACTAAAGGCACTCTGGGTACTTGCCTTTACGTAACTGACATTTGCGTTATAGGTTAGCAAGTCTACCGGGGAATTTGAAAAAGGAAAAGTATAATTACCGTTACCGAAATAGGTTAAAACTTTATTCCAAACACCGCTGCCATTCAAGTTTACTTCAACTAACATATTTTCACCATTGTCTACACCTGCTCCAGAAAAGGGTGCCCCAGGTTCTAGTGATGCCAGTTGAAAACTGAAAACAGCATGATCATAACTTGCAGCAATGAGTTGGTTGTTAAAAGTTATAGTATTGGTAGTGCCTTTTTCGCCGCTGCTGTTATCAACAGAATATGATTTTACAAGTGCTTTATTGCCTGAAAATGTTTTTATCGCAACTACATCAGTACCGGATGTTCCGCCACTACCTACAACGATAGGCACGCCTGCTGCATATCCCCAGACAGTAGCACCCTCAAAATTCTCGGATAAAAGCGTGGTAGGGACTGGCGTGCCCCCAGGTGCAGTCACATCGAATGTATTACTAATTTTATCCGGAGCTATTGCGGCAGAAGCAGTAAGTGTAATACCCGTTTGTGCGCTTCTCGTGAATTTAATTGTACTAAAGGTAGCTACCCCATTTACAGCAGCAAAAGTTTGACTAATATAGCCGCAGCCATTATTAGATGCCGTTAAAGTTATGTTGCGAGTATAAGCGGTAGCTGTAGATCCTGTTGCATTGCAATATGCCCTTACGGTAACCGTCGTCATGTTTACATCCTGAGCTACATTAGAAGGCTGAACCAAAAATTCAATTCTATCTGGAGCTATACAAGTTGTTGCTGTTGGGGCGCTTCCCTGTGTTTCAGCAGAGTAATTATAAGCCTTATCATAAGTATAAACCTTATAGTAGTAAGTTGTGGCGGCAGTTAGACCGATATCGGTAAATGATAGACCAGTACCTTGGTAAACTACGGTACCCGAAATACTGCCCGGCACTGTATTACCCGAAGCATAAATGCCGTTAATATTGGGATCATCTGCAGCAGCCGGGTTTGCAGCATACCTTACCACTAAATAGCCTCCACCATCAACACCTCCCGGTGCAGCACCCCAACTAACATCTAGTGTTGTGGCAGTTGGATTTGCAATTGCTATTGATGCAGGTGAGTTAGGAGCTGTATTGTCTACGGCTACATCAGAATAAATAGTAAAATCATCGATAAAAACATCTCCGCCGGTTGCATTATTCGATTTATTTAGTATCACGCCTGCAACTGTGGTTGCAGCTGTGGTTGTCGTAGGAGCGTAAGAAACTTTCTCCCAAGTATTCGCCGCTGTAACAGTAGTATAGGTTCCATTAGATTGCTCTGCCCCCCCCCTAATATTGCCGAACTGTTGGGTTTGCGTATTTGTGATACTTGCAGAGCGTCTGTAATATTGCACAAACCACTTTGCAGATGATGATGCAATTGTATAGGTTGGAGACCAAATTCTTGCTAACGTTGTGGATGTTGACGAAATCTTCATTGATTTTGAACCACTTCTAACGGTTGCTATTTCTGCCGCTATAGTAGAAACAGTTCCTGCCCTGGTCCATTTGGATGCTGTTGGGCCAGCTGAACTTCCTGCGTTATCAATAGTGGCAGCACCTTCAAAACCACCATCTAAACCTAAAAAGCTTGTTTGCCCCAAAACAATAACAGGCATAAATAAAA
This sequence comes from Ferruginibacter sp., assembly GCA_965247025.1. Taxonomy (GTDB): domain Bacteria; phylum Bacteroidota; class Bacteroidia; order Chitinophagales; family Chitinophagaceae; genus Ferruginibacter. The sequence continues at coordinate 2,433,653 of OZ252000.1, forward strand.
TCAGCAATAAAGAAACCTTGTAAAATTTTCTCATAATCAATTTTAATTTTAAGAAGGCTTTTATTCAGTCGGAAAAAGCTACAACCGGTATGGATATATTTAAATCAGTTAAATTAAAATACCAACCATTGCCCGTATCGCTCCAATGAGCCATGCCTGAAATTGCTTTCAGCATGTATAACAGGTAAAAGTTGGACTTAAATGCAACCTTGGTTGCTTTGCATGCCTAAAGGTTAGAGGATAAAAGCTGGTTTTAAAGGGAAAGGATTCAATTGCATCTTACTTCCTTCAGATTTAAAAAAGGACCTGAGGCAATTGAGCAGCAGAATTATTTAGTTCAGATTCTAAAGCTCGTGCAAAATAAGGGATGATTTCCATATTTGTTAAATTTGTCTTATTAAGTTATCATCAATAAACAGCTGTTAACAAAAAAAAAGTGGAAAACCTGCTTAAAAGCAGCTTTTATTATAGTAAGGCTACTAAAAAGCCCTTTTTTGAGAACCATTTGTAGACATTGCTCCTTGTATATAAACTGTCCTTGCTGCAGACGGTGTTCCATCTGCACCATAAGCATTCCATCCTGCCCCGTTATACATTCTCCAGTTTGCAGCATTTGTCCAAAGCAATCCTGCACCGGTGTTACTTTGATAATCATTTGCCACATATTGCCCCCAACCCGCCAACGGCCCCATCATCAATCCCAATAATACAATTAAGTAATTTTTTTTCATACACTTTGTGTTTAAATGCAGCTTTGTGTATTTGCCGGCCAAAGCCTTACCGGGTACAGTTAAGTATTGGTTTAGCAAGGATATAGATGATCTTGTCTTATTTGGGAACACAGGTTCTTAAAACAGCAAACCGGCGACAATACTTGCCCCGGCATTTCTACAGGTAATGGAGTTTGGAAGTCTAAGGGATTGGGATCAAAATCATCACTAAGCAATCAGGCAATGATTTTTATAAATAACTTTTCAGTTTAAGGCGCCGCTAAAATAGTAAAAAAAACGATGTAAATTAAAAAAGACTGATGTATTTTTTTGACCTATACCCTAATCCATTTCTTTCCAGGTGGCATGACTACTACTTTTCAACAGCTAAAATATCCTGTAAAAGCTTATTCATTTCAATGGATGATCTGCCATCTGTTTGTTACCGCTTTCTGTTAATAAACATTTAATTCCATGTAATTACCTGAAAATGTACTGTGTTTTAACATTCTCACAATCAAATGCCACAACTGCTTTAGTTAAATTTAAGGAGCCATCTATTTTTTTAAATTTAAAACTTTTGTCATGTCAACAAAATCAGAAACGGGCCACGCCATTAACATCGCCAACCTTCAAAGTCTTATTTCATTTGCCACCGGGTACGGCAGCAAATACAATCCCAGTAAAGCAGGCATAAAACTTCCGGCGCTCAGCGCCCTGCTGCTCTCAGCAAAAGCATCGGCTGACGGGGTAACCGCATCTGCAACTGCTTATATAAATGCAACCAACGCCAGGCAAATAGGCTTTATCCCTGTAAAACCACTTGCAACAAGGGTTGTAAACGCCCTGGCCGCTACTGATGCCGCTAAAGAAACCGTAGCAGACGCAAAAAATATCAACAGGAAGGTACAGGGGGGCCGTAAAACCCCACTTACAGATCCAAATCTTCCACCGGTGCCCGGTGCTCCAAAACAAGTGTCAGCCTCGCAATTAAGCTACGATTCCCAGTTAAGCAATTTAAAAAAAATGATTTCACTGGTAGCTTCAGAACCAACATACATCCCCAATGAACCAGAGCTGCAGGTACAAGCACTTAATAATTTTGCCGCCGGTATAGATGCCAATAATACAGCGGTTATTAACGCAGTTACTGCTTTAAGCAATGGCCGTATAGAACGAAACAAAATACTTTATTTTGAAAAAACAGGACTGGTGGATTTAACACTGGAAATAAAAAATTATATCAAATCAGTTTTTGGTGCTGGTTCACCGGAGTTTAAGCAGGTGGCCAAAATTAAATTTACCCGGCCACGCAGTTAGCATATTATTGATTATCTGCCCGACAGCTTTGCAGCTCTGCCACACCTGCAGAGCTGTTATTTTGTTAGCCCTTTCCTCCCGGATCAACGAACCGCTATACTGAACAGTCCGGTTCCCTATTTTTCTTTCGTTTCAACCCGGTCTGATAAATAACCAGTACATTCTTTAACCCAGATTTTGCAGTTGAGATCGTTATGAGGGTTTCAAATGCAATGCAGATAGGTGTTTCGGGTTATTTTTTGGCTGAAGAAATAGTGATCTATTTTAAAATCAAAAAATGTTCTGAAATGCTTAGCTGTGCAGCAGTTGGAAGCCGCAATAGATTTTCAACTGCAAAATCTGGGTTTAATTTACGCTCCCTGTTTTGTAGTTATTGCAGGGCATTTTGTAGTTACAGCAGGGCACCAGATAAATATACAAAGGCAGTTGATTTTTATAGCAAGGCGCCCGGTAAACATCGCAGGGTATTTTGTATTTACTGCAAGGCATTTTATTATTACAGCGTGGCAACCGTTAGTTACCAGGCAGCAGCCGGTACTTACCAGGCAGCAACCGGCAATTATTAATGGGCAATTCGTCATTAGAACAAAATACTTTAAAGATATAGCGGGGGAAGTTGGTATTTATTTCATCCTGTGGCATATATGATTGGTGCAACCCGGTTTTTCTCTTACCTGTAGCGCTGACACCTGCTGCGTAAAAACTCTTCTTCGGCCCTGAGCAGCAATTAATTCCTGCCTTGCTGACAAGGCCTAAATGATTTAACTTTAGTGCATGGAAAACATTATCAGTGAGCCTGCACTGCAATACAATTACATCTCACCAGAAACCTACCTGGAACAGGAGAGGGCTGCCACCGAAAAACATGAATATTACAAGGGCGAAATATTTGCCATGAGCAGGGCTTCATTAAAACACAATGTGATATTCTCCAACCTGTTAACAGACATTGGCTATAAACTTAAAGGAAAAAAATGCCGGCCTTTTGGCAGCGATTTGCGAATCCACATTCCCAAAAATACCCTCTATACTTATCCCGATATCAGCATCATCTGCGGCGATCCGGAACTAACGGATGATCATTTTGATACCGCCACTAACCCGGCAGTGATCATTGAACTGCTTTCAAAATCCACCCGCAATTATGATAAGGGTGAAAAGTTTACACTGTACAGGGATATTGAAAGTTTGCAGGAATACATTTTGGTTGATACCGAAAAGATCTATGTTGAAAAACATATTCGCAATACAGACAACAGCTGGCAGCTCACCGATTACCGGCTGCTGGAAAATTCTTTTGTAATTGATTCAGTACAAATAAGTATTTCTCTGGCAGATATTTACGAAGGGGTAAATGTATAAAAAGCCGGGATTTAACTTAATCACCACTTTTTAATACTTACAGAAAAGTTTATCTTCAAACAATGGAAAATATAGTCAGTGAGCCTGCGCTGCAATACAATTACATCTCACCAGAAACCTACCTGGAACAGGAAAGGGCTGCCACCGAAAAACATGAATATTATAAGGGCGAAATATTTGCCATGAGCGGTGCTTCATTAAAGCATAACAAAATCTTTATTAACCTGGTGGCTGACATTAAGACCAAACTTAAAGGGAAAAAATGCCAGCCTTTTGGAAATGATCTTCGGATTCACATTCCTAAAAACACCTTATATACTTATCCAGATATCAGCATCATCTGCGGCGATCCGGAACTAACGGATGATCATTTTGATACCGCCATTAACCCGGCAGTGATCATTGAACTACTTTCAAAATCCACCCGCAATTATGATAAGGGTGAAAAGTTTACATTGTACAGGGATATTGAAAGTTTGCAGCAATACATTTTGGTTGATACCGAAAAGATCTATGTTGAAAAACACATCCGCCATGCTGATAATAGCTGGCAGCTTACGGATTACCGGCAACTGGCTAATTCATTTACCATTGATACGGTGCAGCTCACCCTTTCTCTTTTGGATGTTTACGACAGCGTAGATTTTTAACTTTAACCCAGATTTTGCAGTTGAGATCGTTATGAGGATTTCAAATACAAGATAGATAAGTGTTTCGGGTTATTTTTTGGCTGAGGAAATAGTGATCTATTTTGAAGTCAAAAAATGTTCTGAAATACTTAACTGTGCAGTAGTTGGAAGCCGCAATAGATTTTCAACCCAGATTTTGCATTTGAGATCGTTATGAGGATTTCAAATGCAATGCAGGTAGGTGTTTCGGGTTATTTTTTGGCTGAAGAAATAGTGATCTATTTTGAAGTCAAAAAATGTTCTGAAATACTGAGCTGTGCAGCAGTTGGAAGCCGCAATAGATTTTCAACTGCAAAATCTGGGTTCAACTGCAAAATCTGGGTTTAACGCAGGCTTATCTTCCTCACTTCTCCTCAAAAAAAAATCACCAGGCCAATTAAGCACCTGGTGACTAATATAATTTTTTTGTTAAAGATTACTTGCCGCCTACAATAACCAACTGACTTTGTTTTGTATTATCAGGATTAAAGATAGTTACAAGATACGTACCTTTTGAAAGACCTGAAGGTATAGATACTCCGTAAGAGGCATTGTTACCGGCATGCTGTATGGAGTTGCGGTAAACAACTTTACCATCAATACCCTGCATGCGGATGTCATAACGTCCCCTTACCATTTTGGTAAGCTGCAGGTTAATGCCGCTTCCCTGTGGTACCGGGTTTGGTGAAATGGTGAGCAATGATTTTACACCACCAGCGCTTAACCTGGCAATAGAAGAGTACTTTATTTCCCCGTTAAGCCCGGTACTTTTAATGCGGTAATATTGCAAACCAGCCGGCAATACCACTTCCTGGAAAGTGTAATTCTTTTCGTTATCGCTGTACTGAGAAGCAGTAACAGTACCAACAGTTGTAAAGCTTCGGCCATTCAATGACTTTTCAATGCTGTAGCTGGCAATATCTCTTTCAGCTGCAACTTTCCAGCTTACCTGTACGCCGCTGCCAGTTTGGTTTGCGGCAACTGAAATAAAGTTTACAGGTAACGGAGATGCTTCTGCCTGGATAAGAATTAGCATAAAACGATCTGCAGCACCTGAGGCTGGATCGCTGCTTACAGTAAAGTTATAATAAGTTGGGCCTGATGATAAGCTTACCGGTGTTCTGGTGGCAAGATACTTGTCTACCAGTATAGCAGTTAAACCTGGCTTTACCATATTGATAGGATAAAACTCCAGCCTGTAATCCCTTTGCTCCATATCGGCCATATTGTAAAACAGGGTATCGGTTGACACAACTTGTTTACGGGCTTCAATCAGCAGGTTAGTATTATTCCTTACCAGGTAAAAATCTTCGCCTGGGTTATTGGTAACTTTTAAACCATCGGCATTGTCTATACCGTTGGAAAATGAATTGTCTAAAACAGCAATGTTACCATCGAGTGTTGTATCTGGTATTCCCGTGTTAGCCCCGATAAGATTGGTGGTAAATTGTTCCGGTGCACCTGCCGGTGATATATCTGTTACAGCAAAGCCGCCGCCTGGTAAGGCAACAGGTGTATAGATATTTCCTAAAGGGGTGTTTGACTGGGCCGATGCTGCAATACCGGCAAATAAAAGACTGAATGTAATTGAAAAGGCAGCAAATGATTTGGTTGTAAACCGTTGGGTAGAAAAATGCATAAAAGTAGTGGTTTAGATTAAAAATATTTTTTAAATACCAGGTACTTTCAGCAGGATTGGAGATGTAAAATTGTAAGCGCTGAATTTGTTTTTTTGTCTTACGGACAAACAAAACTAACAAATAATTTCCCAGCCTGCAAAAAAAATGATGGGTTTAAGTGTAAAATGCCCCGGGAACTTAGAATTTTGAAAGCCGCAGAGCGATCTGTTCCTGTTGTTACAAAATCTTTAGGACATAATCCAGCAAAGGCTTTCGGCAAAAAAATTTAAGTGGGAATCAACTGCAAATAATAAAAAATAGTAACAACAGCTTAACATCAATAACAGGTTAAGAGGCTGCTTGTTCCTGTTCTTCTATCCAGCGGCTTCTTCCCCAGCCCTGTATTACATGCTTTTCGCTGTGGTAGCTTGAGCGTACCAGCGGTCCGCTCTCCACGTAATCAAATCCAAGTTCATAACCAATTTTTCTAAGTTGTTTAAACTCATCAGGGTGTACAAAACGCTGTACCTGTAAGTGCTTTTTACTGGGTTGCAGGTATTGTCCTATTGTAATTACATCTGTGTCACTTTCTCTAAGGTCTTTCATGGTCTGCACAACCTCATCCATGGTTTCACCAAGGCCAAGCATAATGCCGCTTTTAGTTCGCATACCGCCCTTTTTAAGCAGTCTCAGGGTTTCCATACTGCGCCAGTATTTTGCCTGTATACGTACCTGCTTTGTAAGGCGTTCCACTGTCTCAATATTGTGAGATACTACTTCCGGCGCAGCCTCTGCCACCCTTTGTATACATTCAGCATCTGCTTTAAAATCCGGGATCAGCGTCTCCAGTGTTGTACCCGGATTAAGTGCCCTTACTGCCCTGATGGTATTTTGCCAGATGATGCTGCCCTGGTCCTGCAATTCGTCCCTGTCCACAGATGTGATAACAGCATGCTTTACTTTCATCAGGTGAATAGCTTCTGCCACCCGTTGCGGTTCATCCCAGTCAACTGGTTCTGGCCGCCCCGTTGCCACTGCACAAAATCCGCAGCTTCTTGTACAGATGTTTCCAAGTATCATAAAAGTGGCGGTTCCCTCGCCCCAGCACTCACCCATATTAGGGCAGTTACCGCTTTCACAAATTGTATGGAGTTTATGCGTATCCACCAAATTGCGGACATGCTTATATTCTTCGCCGATTGGTAATTTTACACGGAGCCAGTTTGGTTTTTTGAGTGGTGAGGGTTTTTCTTCAATCCCTTGTAAAACGGGTAATTCTATCATGATGGTGAATGGTCAATGGTGAATGGTAATGTTCGATGTCTGATGTGGGGCGTTGATCTGTTAAGCCATAAACTTCAAACCCCAAACCTTATATTATCTCCTTCTGCCAAACACTACGGAAACATATATGTTCGTAAATAAATTGTTCTGTTTTATTTCTACCAGCTGGGGAATTCTCTTTGCGTAAAACTCAGTGGTAACTCCTACCTCAATGGCGCTCACAACTTCGTTAAAGCGGCCATAATCAAACCGCAGAGCAGCTTTTGCATAAGCACCGGGGGTGATTTTTATTTCATTCCATCCCTTGCCAAAACCAGCAGATGAAACCGCTGCATTATATAATTTACTGCCTGAAATAAAAGTAGTACTGTCCGGGCTGTCGTATTTAATAGCCCTGCGGCTGTTAGTCGAGTCTGATATCTCCAGGTAGTAGGGCCTTAGCAAACCCAGCGATAAACCACCGCCAAAATTGGCTGTTACTGCCACTCCGTTTTTGTTTGATTTATTGCCCAGTAAAATTTGTTGCTGCACTCCTAACTTTAACGGGTAGAAGTAATTTATTTTACCAAAAATAAAGGGTGAAGTTGGTAATATCGGGTTGCTTTGTTTTTGCTCTTTCTGGTGCTTGCGTTCAGAAAAATCAATTTGAAAAAGAAGCGATCTTTTTATTGACTGGGCCCTGGCAAATTCGTAAAATGCACTATACCCGTCATTAACTAGTTTAAACCCTATAACCGAATGCTTTTTATATGCAATAACCCCTTCTTCTTCCTGCTTAATAAGGGCATTCACTCTTTGTTTCTTTTCTTCTTTTCGTTCCTTTTTAGTCTTTTGGGCAAGTGCAGGTACAGACGCCATAAGTACTATACAAATAAAAAGTAATTTTCGCATGTTGTATGTTTACTTCTGTAAATTTAGGCAAAAATAATACAATGACAGCTACCATTCAGTACGAAGGAAATTTAAGGTGCATGGCAACTCACTTACAAAGCGGCACCTCTGTAGAAACAGATGCACCAACGGATAATAAAGGTAAAGGTGAAAGCTTTTCTCCCACCGATTTAGTATGCACCGCACTGGGCACCTGCATGATCACAACCATGGCGATACGCTCCGGCGAAATTGGTGTGGAACTGGCGGGTACCACCGCCAATATCCAAAAACATATGTTGCCAAATCCCCGCCGGATTGCAAAGATAGAAGTTACAATTACCTACCCTGCTGCATTACAGCTCACCGAACAACAGGCTTCCTTTTTAAAAACTGTGGGGGACAATTGCCCGGTTGTAAAAAGCCTGCATGAAGGTTTGGAAATAATAGCAACCTATGTTACAGCCGGAAGCTAAAAGATTTTTTTGCAGACAATTTTTTAAGCATGCATTAAGCCGGAATAGTTTGTTGATGTATTTTTCTTTTTTTAAAATTAAAAAAATACATCTCACAAAACCGATACAATTTTTACCTTACTTTTAACGCAAATAAACAAGTCATAAATGGGAGATAGTCTTCAGATTAAAAAACAAGCAAAAAAGTATGATGCGGTAATTGTTGGCTCCGGTGCCGGTGGAGGCATGGCCGCTTATGTACTTGCCAATGCAGGCCTTAAAGTTTGCCTGCTGGAAGCTGGTGCTGATTTTAAACCGCAGGAAAATTCAGCACAGTTAAAAAACCCATGGGATTCACCGAGAAGAGGTGCCAGTACCAAATTCAGACCTTTCGGAGATTTCGATGGGTGCTACTGGGGCTGGAACATTGACGGAGAACCCTACACCCATGCACCCGGTGATAAATGGGAATGGTGGCGTGCAAGAATGGTGGGTGGCCGTACCAACCACTGGGGCCGTATTTCGCTTCGTTTTGGTCCTAAAGACTTTAAAAGTAAAGACCGTGATGGTTTGGGCGACAACTGGCCAATCGGCTATGAAGATGTTGCACCATACTACGATAAAATAGACAAGTTACTGGGTGTTTTTGGAACCAACGAAGGTTTACCAAATGATCCGGATGGCATCTTTTTACAACCTCCCCGCCCAAGACTGCATGAGCTCTTTTTAAAGAAAGGTGCTATTGCTGCGGGTGTTCCGGTAATTCCTTCAAGATTAAGTATCCTCACAAAAAAAATAAATAATGAGAGGGGCGAATGTTTTTTCTGTGCCCAGTGTGGCAGATCATGTAAGGTACTTGCAGACTTTTCATCTTCCAGTGCACTGATACAACCAGCTCTTAAAACGGGCAATGTGGACCTGGTAACTTTTGCTATGGCAAGAGAAGTGCTGGTAGACAGTGAAGGACTTGCAACTGGTATATCTTACGTAAGTACTGTTGACATGCAGGAATACCAGGTAGATGCTAAAGTGGTGATTCTTGCAGCAAGTGCCTGTGAGAGTGCCCGGTTAATGCTTAACTCAAAATCAACCAAACATCCTAATGGTATTGGTAACAGCAGCAATGTTGTTGGTAAATACCTGCATGATAGTACTGGTGCTGCTGTGGGTGGCGTATTGCCTTCCTTGTTTGGCCGTAAGCGTTATAACGAAGATGGTGTTGGCGGTATGCATGTTTACTCACCATGGTGGGGCGACAATAAGAAACTGGACTTCCCACGTGGATACCATATTGAATACTGGGGTGGCATGCAGCAACCTGCTTACGGTTTTGGAATGGGAAATGAAGGTATGAACGGTAAGTTTCCTGTAAACGGTAAACAGAAAGAGGCTGGGGGTTACGGTGCTTCGCTGAAAGAAGACAACCGTTATTTCTATGGAGCCGGCGTTGGCATGGCTGGCCGTGGTGAAAGTATTGCGCTTGAAAGCAATTTTTGTGAAATTGACCCGAGTGTGGTTGATAAGTATGGTATTCCTGTTTTACGTTTTAATACAAAATACTCTGATTATGAAGTGAAACAGGCAAAACACATGAAAGAGACTTTTAAAGAGATTCTGCACAACATGGGTGCGGTTGTTACCTGGGGTGATACCGATAACGAAAAAAATGATTGGGGACTTGCTAACCCGGGTAACATTATTCATGAAGCTGGCACTGTGCGTATGGGTGATGATCCAAAAAAATCAGCGCTTAACAAATGGAGCCAGGCGCATGATTGCAAGAACCTGTTTAATGTGGATGGGGGACAATTTGTATCCCAGGCTGATAAAAATATCACCTGGTCTATTCTTGCATTAAGCATGAGGGCATCTGAATATATTGTTGATCAGCTTAAAAAACAAAATTTGTAACAGGAAAGAGAACTGTTTCCCATAAACAACATCAACATTTAAACACATTAAAAGCTCCGCCAGCGGAGATGGGGGATTTAATTATGAACAGACGTAAATCAATTAAAGCCATTATACTCGGTACAGCATCAACCGCATTGATTGCAGAAGCCTGTAATAACAATGATAAAAAAACAACCGAAGCTGCCAACGCCACGCCTGCAAATGATGCAGACAGGATGAAAGAGGAAAAAGAGTATTTAAAAAAAGTAAATGCTGAAACCTTTTTTACACCGGCAGAAATGACTACGATTACTATTTTGGGCGATATAATTATTCCAAAAGATGACGTAAGCGGCAGCGCCAGTGACGCTAAAGTGCCTGACTTTATTGAGTTTATTGTAAAGGATATGCCGGAGCATCAAACGCCTGTGAGAGGTGGCTTGCGCTGGCTTGAATTGGAATCAATAAAACGCTTTCAAAAAGACTTTGCATCTGTCACGCCGGCCCAGCGAATAGCCATTGTGGATGATATTGCTTACCCAAACAAAGCTAAAGCCGGTTATAAACAAGGGGTTGCTTTTTTCACACTAATGAGAGATTTGGTGAGCACTGGTTTTTATACTTCAAAAATTGGTGGGGAAGATATTGGATATATGGGTAACAGACCTAATCAGTGGAATGGAGTACCGGATGAGGTATTGAAGCAATACAATATTGCTTACACTGAAAAGGAATTGAAAGAATGTGTGCAATATGCAAAAGCCTAAGGAACTCAAAGTACAGAATAACATAAAGGCAGGCAAATGGTAAACTACGTTTTACTATTTGCCTGTTTTGGTTTTCCGGGATGACCCCGCCGCCATTAAACTTGCCATATTAAGCACTTAAGCAAAGGGTGGCATTATTCAATTTCAAAAATCATTTACTATAAATTTTACCCCTATTTTTGCAGCCAATCAATAATCGCTTATGTCAGTATTAGTTAATAGCAGTTCAAAAATAATTGTACAGGGTTTCACCGGTACCGAAGGCACTTTTCATGCAACACAAATGATTGAATACGGCACCAATTTAGTTGGTGGTGTTACACCTGGCAAAGGTGGCAGCAGTCATTTGGATAAGCCAGTATTTAACACAGTAGCTGATGCTGTAAAAACTACAGGAGCTGATGTAAGTATAATTTTTGTACCACCTGCATTTGCTGCAGATGCCATAATGGAAGCTGCCGAAGCCGGTATTGCTTTAGTTGTTTGTATTACAGAAGGTATTCCCGTACAGGATATGGTGAAAGTTCAAAATTATCTTGTTGGTAAAACAACAAGACTTATTGGCCCCAACTGCCCGGGTGTAATTACTGCAGATGAGTGCAAAGTTGGTATTATGCCAGGTTTTATTTTTAAGAAAGGCCGCATTGGTATCGTATCAAAAAGTGGAACACTTACTTACGAGGCTGCAGACCAGGTTGCTAAAGCAGGTCTTGGCATTTCAACAGCAATTGGTATTGGCGGTGATCCAATCATCGGAACAACAACCAAACAGGCCGTTGAATTATTTATGAATGATGATGAAACTGATGCTATTGTAATGATTGGTGAAATTGGTGGTGGTATGGAAGCAGAAGCTGCTCATTACATTCAGTCAACCGGCAATAAAAAACCAGTGGTTGGATTTATAGCAGGCCAAACAGCTCCTCCCGGCCGCAGAATGGGACATGCCGGCGCTATTGTTGGCGGTGAAGATGATACAGCAGCAGCCAAGATGAAGATCATGGCATCCTGCGGTATTCATGTGGTGGCAAGCCCTGCTGATATTGGCAGCACAATGGCCACGGTTCTTAGCAAAAAATAAAAAGGCTTTATAAAGAAACAGCCCTTATTCTTAAAGTAAATGAGGGCTGTTTTTATTTTAACCCTTAATTGGTTTTTAAACCCGAATTTAAAGCTCTTTAACTTTTATATTCTTGAACCAGATTGCGTGCCCGTGATCCTGCAGGGCAAACCTGCCGTTACTGAATTTGCCGAAGTCCGGCATTGCCTTAAACTTACTGCCGGCAATCAGGGCTTTCCAGCTATCATCCCACAAAGTGGTTGTAACAACTGTAACATCATTTAACTTAATGGTGAGTACACCTTTATCGCTGATGATCTCGGCAGTGTTCCACTCTCCTACCGGTTTTACTGGCTCTGTAGAACTTTTTACAAGATCGTACAAATCACTGGCCCGGTGCTTCATTATTTTTCCATCAGGATGTTCATCATTATCAAGCACCTGTATTTCCGGTCCGGTATACCAGGGATATTGATATTTTTTATCTTCCTGCACATAAATCATAATGCCGCTGTTGGCGCCTTTCGATGCCTTCCAGTCAACCTTAAAGTCAAAATTACCATAGGTTTTTTCTGTAACAATATCGCCGCCACCTTTTATCTGCCATCCATCTTTTTGCGTTGTATCCAGGTACAAAGATTCATCATTTACATTCCAGGCTTCTCCGATACCGGTTTTATTGTAAGTGTGCCAACCCTTCGTTGTTTTTCCGTCAAACAATAATTTCCAGCCGTCTTTTTTTTCGGCTTTTGAAAGTGTATTTGGTTTCTCCTGTGCCATGGCTGTAAGACAGCAGACAGCTGCCGCAATCGTTAATATTTTTTTCACAGAATTAGTTTTTAAGTAACATAATATATTTAACCATTTTGGTGGCGTCTTCCTGTGACAATTCAGGGTGAGGTGTCATTGGAACAGCACCCCAGTTACCGGAACCGCCCTTAATGATTTTCAAAGAAAGGTTCTCATAAGTTTCTGCGTTATTTGGATATTTTGCAGCCACTGCTTTATAAGCTGGCCCTGTACTGGCTTCATCTACTTTATGGCAGGTAAGGCAACCATTTTTACCTACCAGTTCCTGGCCGGCAATGTAAACAGGATCCGTTGTTACATCTTTCTTTTCCTTTTTAGCGCCGGTAGAACCTGAATCACTACCTGCTCCACCACCACAGGCGTACAGCGAAGCGGCTATCACTAAGCCAATCATCGTTTTTTTCATAATTGTATATTTAGTTATCATTAAAATTACAAACCTAATAAAGAGCGGTTAAAACCATCATCGCTTTGTGCCTGGGCAAAATCATCAAAGGCCTTTTCTGTTACTTTGATGATGTGATCTTTTATAAACGGAGCTCCTTCTGCAGCACCATCTTCTGAATTTTTAATAGCGCATTCCCATTCCAGCACAGCCCAGCCCTTATAACCATACTGGGCCAGCTTACTGAAGATTGATTTAAAATCAACCTGGCCATCGCCAAGTGAGCGGAAGCGCCCTGCCCTGTTTACCCAGCTTTGAAAGCCGCCGTAAACACCCTGCCTGCCGGTTGGGTTCAGTTCTGCATCTTTAACATGAAAAGCTTTAATTCGTTCATGATAAATATCAATATAAGCCAGGTAATCCAGGTGTTGTAAAACAAAATGCGAAGGATCATATAAGAGACAGGCTCTTGCATGATTGTTCACTTTTTCCAAGAACATTTCATAGGATGCTCCATCATGCAAATCTTCACCGGGATGAATTTCATAGCAAACATCCACACCGCATTCATCAAAATAATTCAGGATAGGCAGCCAGCGGCTGGCCAGTTCTGTAAAGCCTGTTTCCACCAGCCCGGCGGGGCGCTGCGGCCATGGGTAAATAAGATGCCACATTAATGCACCACTGAAAGTTGGGTGTGCTGTAAGCCCCATATTTTGTGATGCTTTGGCTGCATATTTTAATTGCTGAACAGCCCAGGCTGTTTTGCCCTTTGCATCACCCTTTAAAGCTGCAGGTGCAAAGCCATCAAATAAACTATCATAAGCAGGATGTACAGCCACCAGCTGGCCCTGCAAATGTGAGGACAATTCTGTAACCTCCACGCCTGCTTCTTTTGCTGTGCCTGTTATTTCATCAGCATAAGTTTTACTTTCTGCTGCCTGCTGAAGGTCTATAAAACGACTGTCCCATGACGGGATTTGTACACCAGTAAAACCTTTATCAGCCGCCCATTTACAAATAGAAGCCAATGAATTATAGGGCGCTTCATCGCCAGCAAACTGTGCTAAAAAAATACCGGGACCTTTTAGTGTTTCCATAAATTAATTGCCTCCTCACAAGCTAAATTCCGGAGGACTTTTTAAATGACAAGTTTATTAAGTTCTGTATCGTTAAGCAAGATATTCATTTCTCTTTTTAATACGCAAAATCAGCAAAAATGATGTGATTTTGAGGTAACGGAAAACTGCTTTTTAAGAGCATTCTAAGGTAGAAAAATAAAGTCATCAATTATGATTATTGTTAAAATATTGTAAGGATAATTATTGATGCAGCTAACAGGTCAATCTTCTACACAAAAAAGAGGCAGCCGGTGATCTGTCACTTGCTGCCCCTTTTTTGTTATTTCAATAATAAACTATTTCATTTCAAAACTTTCCAAAAACTTCGTGGTAAAGTTTCCTTCCCTGAAATCTTCATTCTGCATCAATTGCAGGTGAAAAGGAATGGTGGTTTTTACACCTTCAATAACATACTCACTCAGTGCCCTGTACATTGTATCCAGTGCCTCTTCTCTTGTTTGTGCAACGGTTATTAGTTTACCGATCATACTGTCATAATAAGGCGGAATAACATAACCTGCATACACATGACTGTCTACCCGAACACCATGGCCACCGGGAGTATGCAGCACAGAAATTTTTCCGGGACTGGGGCGGAAGTCATTATAAGGGTCTTCTGCATTAATCCTGCATTCAATGGCATGCATTACAGGGTAATAATTTTGCCCGCTGATCTTATGACCGGCGGCTATTTTTATCTGCTCTTTTATCAAATCAAAATTCACCACTTCCTCTGTTACGCAATGCTCCACCTGTATACGGGTGTTCATTTCCATAAAATAAAAATTGCGGTGTTTATCTACCAAAAACTCAATTGTACCCACTCCTTCATAATCAATAGAACTGGCAGCTTTAATAGCGGCTTCACCCATTCTCTCTCTCAACTCTGGCGTCATAAACGGCGAAGGCGATTCTTCTACCAGCTTTTGGTGCCGGCGCTGAATGCTGCAATCTCTTTCACTTAAATGGCAAACATTTCCAAACTGATCCCCTGCTACCTGTATTTCTATATGGCGTGGTTCTTCCACAAATTTTTCCATGTAAATGCCATCATTTTTAAAAGACGCAGCAGCTTCTGTCTTGGCATTTTCGTAAGCCTTTTCAATTTCCTCTTCGCTCCAAACAACCCTCATCCCTTTACCACCACCACCGGCAGTTGCTTTTAAAATAACCGGGTAACCTACTTGCTTTGCAGATTCTTTTGCATGGTCAACACTTTCAAGCAATCCGTCAACACCAGGTACAACAGGTACGCCTGCTGCAATCATGGTTTGCTTTGCAGTGATTTTATCGCCCATTGCATTGATCATTTCCGGCGTTGGACCGATGAACTTAATACCAGACTCAGTACATATCTGTGCAAACTTTGCATTCTCTGCCAAAAACCCGTAGCCGGGATGAATAGCATCTGCATTGGTTATTTCGGCCGCCGCCATAATAAACGGAATGTTGAGGTAAGAGTCTGCACTGGCTGGCTTGCCAATACATACAGCTTCATCTGCAAACCTTACGTGCAGGCTGTCTTTATCCGCAGTAGAATATACCGCTACAGTTTTTATTCCCATCTCCCGGCAGGTGCGGATAACACGGAGAGCAATTTCTCCCCTGTTGGCAATTAATATTTTATTGAACATCTTTTATAAATATGCAAATATGCAAATGTGCAGTTGTGCAAATAAAAAAACTTGCTGCTGCTCTTGCAATCCCGATTTAAAATATGCAATTCTGCTGGTATCAAAATTTGCGTTAAAAAATAAAAAAACTTAAAAAATAACTTACAGGGTTTTTTCTTTTAGAGGTAGAAAGAATACTTCCCAAATCTTGTTGAGTACTTCAAGCTTTTCGGACAACCCACCTGGCCTGGGATAATTATCACCATTTTCACAGAGTATCAGCCAGTATTGTGTTTCTTCCGCTTCCTTAGCAGCAATCTTTATTTTATGAATAAAATCGGCTTTGCTTTCTGGATTTTGGGCCTCCATCGAATTGGCTCCGATGGAGGTAGCGGAACGAAACAATTGCTTAGAAAGGATAAACTTTTTGTGGCTGTCCAATAGTTCGCAGTACTTTATTACTGAAAGAGAAAAGTCAATTGATAATTTCAATAGTGGATTTGACTCAATCAGTTCTTTTCTCATACAGTTAATATTACCGTTTTTAACAATCGTATTAATGCCGAAATCTCCCACACACATAGTTTCATATATTGGCATATTTGCACAACTGCACATTTGCCAATTTTCTTACTAATTCGGCTCCACCAAAAATAAAGGCTGATCGTATTCAACCGGGCTTGCATCTTCTACCAGCACTTTTACAATTTTACCGGCTACTTCACTTTCTATTTCGTTGAAAAGTTTCATTGCTTCTATAATACATACCACTTTACCTACTGTAACTTCATCTCCCACGCTTGCAAAGATGGGTTTTCCCGGGCCACTCTGCCGGTAAAATGTACCGATCATCGGGCTTTTGATTGTCAAAAAATTGTCTTCTTTAGGTGTTGGCGGTGCTGCCGGGGCCATTGGCGGTGTTGCAGCAGCAGGGGCTAATGGTAACTGTTGTGCAGGAGCGAAATTACCCATCGAACCTCCATTGGCAATAATGTGCTGAACAGGATCCTTCTTCTGTTTAACAGTTATTTTAATGCCTTCCTCTTCAATGGTAATTTCTCCGATATTGGTTTTATTGATGAGCTTTACAAGCTCCTGGATTTGTTTGATGTCCATGTTTTCAGTTAAAATGTTTTTGCAATCGGGCAGCTAAGGTAGGGAATGATTATTCAAAATGCAGGATATTCTGCAAATAAAAAAATTACGAAAACTGCCCGATTTTGATTAAAAAGACCGAAAAAAGGTTTAAAAAAGGTGTTTTTCTGCTAAATTCAGCCCAAATGAAAAGGGTCAGGTTTTTATACGCTGACCCCTTTTTCTATCTAAAAAGTTACTAATCTTTTACCCGCTCAATATACTCCCCGGTCTTCGAATTCACACGGATCATTTCACCTTCATTTACAAATAACGGCACGTTTACAGTGGCACCAGTTTCCACAGTTGCAGGCTTTAATGTTTTGGTTGCCGTATCACCTCTCATCCCAGGTTCGCTGTAAGTAACCAGTAAAACTATCTTGTCTGGAAGTTCAACACCCATTGGCTGTTCGGTTTCACCATTTATTAATACCTGCACTTCCTGCCCGTCTTTCAAAAATTTAGGAGCATCCACCATTGTTTCCGGCACTGTAATCTGCTCAAAAGTTTCTACATCCATAAAGCTGTAACCGGTGTCGTCTTTATATAAATACTGGTAAGCTTTCTTTTCAACCCTAACCGGGAAGATAGTTTCACCGCTGTTCCAGGTAAGTTCAATTGTACGGCTGTTATCCACCCCTTTTAGTTTAGCCCAAACTTTTGCTGCTGCACGGGCCGTTTTATTCTGCCCGAATTCAATTACTGAGTAAAGGCTGCCATCCACTTTAATGATAAGACCTGAACGCATGTCTGCTGTTGTTGCCATTGTGTTTTTTTTGTTCCTCCTCCTTTACAGGACGAGGATTTGTAATAAAGATTTGAAAAAAATCATGCTCCGCAGAACAGGATTTTTTTAACTGGCTGCGAAAGTAACAATACTAACGTTAATATGGAAATTTGAATAAATGATCTAACTGGTGGTAACCGGGGGAAGTTGGCGGCCATCAGCTCACATTAACAGCCTGTTTTTATTGAAAGCCATTAGCTTTACAAAAATTTAAAAGTGAGATGAAGACGATATTGTATTTACTGCTTGTAACTTTTACCAGCTCCGCTGCTATGGCCCAAACAGACAGCCTTCCCATTTACCGCCAGTTTCCGGATGTGCCGCCATTTTCTATTGCAAGAGTACCAGACAGTAGTACTTTTGCCAAGGCAGATCTGCGAAAAAGAAAAGCAACCATCATTATGCTTTTTAGCCCTGATTGTGAGCATTGCCAGCATGAAACAAGGGAACTGGAGGCCAATATTGATTCCTTTAAAAATGTACAGATAATTATGATCAGCTTCCTTAATTATGACCTGGTAAAAAACTTTTATCAGGATTACCATATTGGCGACTATCCAAACATTGTGATGGGCAGAGATTCAAAATTTTTCCTGGGCACTTTTTATAAGATAAAAAATTATCCGTCTATTTTTATGTACGATAAAAAAGGAAAACTCACCAAAAATTTTGAAGGCAGTGTGCCCATTTCAAAACTAACAGAAGCTTTATAAATTCAACCTTTTAAAACCACGGTCATCATTTCATGAAATATACAATTACTTTTTTGTTAGTTATTTGCTGCAGCTTTATTACAAAGGCACAAAAACAAAATCCGGTGCCTGTTTTCAGTAACAGTCAAAACCTCCCTCCCTTTAAAATTATCCTGGCGCCAGATAGTTCCGTGTTCACCAACCAAAAAATGCAGAAGAACAAACCATGTGTAATTATGTTCTTTAACCCCGAATGTGAACACTGCCAGCGGGAAACAAAGGAGTTGATGGCATACAAAACTGAATTGAAAGACGTTCAGTTGATCATGATTTCTGCCACCTCTTATAAGATGGTAAATGAATTTTACCACGACTACAATCTAAGTTACATGCCGTCCATTAAAATAGGTTATGACCCCGGCTATGCACTCAGCATGAAATACCAGTTAAGAACAATGCCTTCCTTATTTGTGTACAGCTCAACCGGCAAAATGCTGAAAGAATTTGTGGGTAATGTGGGCGTGCCGGCAATTTTAGAGGCTGTTAATACCAAATAACCGTTGACCTCCTTTGGCTAGTTCTGCCGCAGGCATCTTATTATATAAAAATACTGCAACCAAACTGCAAAGTGAAAACCGCAACACTGTTTTCCCCCTTACCTTTGCCACGCAAAAAATTAATTTATAATCATAAATATTTCAACATGAAAGTTACCGTTGTAGGTGCAGGTGCCGTAGGCGCTACCTGTGCTGATAACATTGCCCGTAAAGAGCTTTGTACAGAATTAGTTTTACTGGACATTAAAGAAGGCGTAGCAGAAGGTAAGGCCCAGGATATGATGCAGGCCGCCACGCTGCTTGGTTTTGACACAAGGATTACCGGAAGCACCAATGACTACAGCAAAACTGCCAACAGCAGTGTTGTGGTAATAACTTCCGGGCTTCCACGCAAACCTGGTATGACGAGGGAGGAGCTGATTGGAGTGAATGCTGGCATTGTTAAAACGGTTACTCAAAATATTCTTCAGTATTCACCAGATGCGATCATTATTGTGATCAGCAATCCGATGGACACCATGACTTACCTGGCGCTTACCTCTACAGGTTTGCCAAAGAACAGGATCATTGGTATGGGTGGCACACTTGACAGCAGCCGCTTTAAATACCAGTTGAGCCAGCACCTTGATTGCAGCCCTGCTGACCTTAATGCAGTGGTAGTTGGCGGACATGGTGATACTACCATGATTCCATTGATACGACTTGCAACCTGGAACAGTGCTCCTGTTACAGACTTTTTAAGCCTTGGCCAGCAGGAACAAATTGTAAAAGACACGATGGTTGGCGGTGCTACTTTAACAGCGCTTATCGGCACATCTGCATGGTATGCACCAGGTGCTGCCGGAGCTGCTTTGGTAGAATCGATTGTAAGAGACGAAAAGAAATTGTTTACCTGCTGCGTTGCGCTTGACGGGGAATATGGCCAGTCAGATATCTGTCTTGGTGTACCTGTTATCATCGGTAAAAACGGCTGGGAGAAAATCCTTGATTTTAAATTGAACGAAACTGAGCAGGCGGCTTTTGATAAGAGCGCCGGTGCCGTAAGAGCAATGAATGATGTGTTGAAAACATTGTAATTCAAAAAGCCTGGAAAGGCAATACACAAAAAATCCCGGAGATAAAACTTAGGGATTTTTTTTATGAATACCTTTTGGGTAACCAGCCAATTAACCCTGTTGGAATTCAGTGGCGATACCTATCCCGTATTTTAATCGGGACGCTCCGTTGAAAAGTTGAATACCTATTAAGCTTGTCTAAAGAATTTGAAATACCAAAACAGGTATTTCTCTTTACTAATTGGGTGGGTAACATATTTCGCCGGTGGTTATGTGAACCGCTGAACCGGCCGCCGCATGAAAACCTGGCGATAGTGTTACTTTATTCCCGGTTTTATAATCAGTTTTTGCACTGCCCAAAATGCTTTGCGTAGATATAATTTCGTTGGAGCTCCTGTAATTAATGGTGTTTGATAAAGTGCCGCCAATTGTAAGATTGTACTGGCAATTACTACAGCCGACGCTGGCATTATCCGCCACCTGCTTACGGTCAGTTGATAAGAAATAATCCATCCTTGCCTTTTGCCCGGCAGTAAACATGTACATGCAGCCATCATCAACATAATCCATGTAATTAAAAAACATTACGCCATTGCCGCCTGTGCAGGCATCCCTTAACGGAAAGCCGGTGCAGCCATAATTTCTGTCTGCCTGTAAAGGGGTATCATCAACATCATCATCTGCCGCACAGGCTGCCTCGTCTCCCCAAATATGTTTAAGCCCCAGCCAGTGGCCAACTTCATGCGTTGCAGTTCTGCCCAGGTTGTATTGATTTTGCACCGGCTCAAGAGAACCAAATGCATTGTACCTGATCACCACGCCATCTTCTGCTCCCATATTTTGCCAGGGAAATGTAGCATAACCCAACAGGTTGTTAGTGCCATGCTGTATTTGGGGGGCCACCCAGATATTAAAGTATTTATCGGTTGGCCAGGCATTGCTGCCGCCGGTATTGTTGTGTTTGGGACTGCCGTTCAAAGAAAAGTTAACACTGTCGGTATACTTCCTTACAATACCAGATGTTGGCCCGCCAACCTGGTCTGTACTGGCCAGGCAAAATCTCACTTCACAATCTGCCACCAGGCTTTGGAAAACTGCTGGTGTATTTGTCCAGTCAGTGTTTTGTTTGCGGTAATCAAGGTTCAGCCTGTCTATCTGCGAATATATTTTGGCATCAGAAATATTGGTGGGATCAGCAGTGTTTACATTGTACAACACATGCACCACAACAGGTATTGTTCTTACAGCCAGAACCCTAGCTGGTTCCATCTTTTTCAATCGCAAAAACTGGCTTACCCGGTTTTCAATAGAATCATATTTTGCCGGAAATCGCTGCTTAAATAAATAAGTATTTTCAGTACCGCAATTTCTTTGAGCAAAAGCTGAACATGAAAACCCCAGTAAACCAATTAATAAAATTTGTTTATAGTTATTCATGACCGGCTTGCTTTTGAGTTGCTTCAAGATTGTTCACTTTCTTTTCAAGGGCAATAATATAAAGCGTTAGCTCCTCAATTTTTGCCATCATCTTTTTTTGAACATCGCCAACCTGCAGGCCATTCTTTTCAATTTCATCGGCGGATGGAATATTAGCAAGATGCCTGTGTTCGTTGATAAAATCCTCCACTTCATTCAGCGGTGTTAATGGATAGTTCTTATCAAATACATAATCTGCCCAACCGCTTTGCACAATCACCTCTTTACTCCTGATTACGCCGTTAACACTTAATTTAAAAGCGGCATCCGGCGTAGCCGTACCAATACCAACACTTGCTCCGAGATCTGCAATAATTACGTTGCTGGTGCTTTTGCCTCCCCGGATATAAGTATCTTCTGAGCTGATGGCATTAATTATACAGGCATTTTGGCTTCCCCGGAAAACAGCGGTGGCATTGCCTAATGCACTCTTTTCAACATCGAGGGCTGCAATTGCAATTTCACGGCCTATTGCAACACTACCACCGCCTTTTGCAATCACTACATCACCATTATGATTATCATTCAGGTAAACTTTAGCCGAAGTTTTTCCACCACGGATATAGGTATGTTCCGTAGTGCCATAGTTAAAATAAGAAAAGGTATTTGTACCCCTGAAGGCAGCAGTTCCCCATGCTGCTGTACCTCTTGCAACATCAAGCGTAGCGCCGGGAAATAGATTATTGGGGCCAATTCCAACATTTCCATCCCCGGTAACGCTTACAATATTGCCGAGGCGGCTGTTATGAATTAAAAAACGTTCATTGAAAAGATCTGTGTTATTGGTGAGTGCATCTATCTGCCAAAAATTAGCACCACTTGCATTTTGCAGCTGGATCTTTGCATACTCTAACGGCCCGGTATCATAAATTGTAAGTGCAGGCGATGTGTAAGAGCTGGCAGCCCGTATATCCAGTTTACCAATCGGCGCAGTTGTGCCAATACCCACATTACCGGCATTGGTACTATAAATATCACTACCGTTGGCAGCCCAGGAACTGGCACCACCTGCACTGCCAACAACTCCCCATGATGCCCCGTTGTAATACCAAAAGCTGTTGATGGTGGTATCATAAACCATCAGTCCTTTTGCAGGATTTACTATAGCTATCCTGCTGCTGGTGCTGGTTCTTGGTATCAGCAGCCCCTTGTTGATACTCTTTATTTCCAGCATGGCACTGGCATCTGGCGTGGCGGTACCAATGCCCACACTTTGTGCAGTAGCGTTTACAGCAATGCATAACAGCATAACTGCAATTTTAATTTCCTTTCTTAATTTCATGATTGTTTTACTGAATTGACAGAACGCCAAAAGTACAGTGCTGCTGATGGGAATACAATACCCTCTAACAGGTATTTAATCTTCAAATCATTTTAAAAGAGGAATGGATAATAGCGGGTGATAATCAGCTAATGAATATTGCCAGCTTAAAGCATAGCCTGTAAACCCACCAGGTTGTACAATCAAAACAATTGTCAGGCTATTTGTAGCACCATTCCTTATTTGCCCCGGCGCTGAAAACGTTACGGGCAATGACTTTGCATAAATAAAATAAAAAATATAAAAAAATCGCCCTGAAAAATACTAAAACTTTTCATTTGCCGTTTTAGTGCCGGATGTCATATAAACGATATTACAAAAAGAAGCTGCCCCCTGGTGAGGCAGCTTCGTCTATTTTGGCATGTTTACTTTCCTGCGATTGTGGTAATTGCTTTTACCAGCTTATCAAGATCTTGTAAACGGGTATAAACATGCGGAGTTATACGTACACAGCTTATGTTTTCCCAAACAATTCCAACGGTGTGAATCTTGTAAGTATTAAATAAAGCACTGTCCAGTTCAGCCGGTGTCATACCATCAACACTTACGCCGCAAATAGCACATGAGTAATTGGATTTGAGGCTTGTATGCAACTTTACTTTGGGTATACTTTTTACTTTTTCTGCCCAGTAGTTTATTAAATAACGAATGCGTTCTTCCTTTCTTTTACTACCAACAGCAACATGAAAATTGATTGCTTCGCCAATGCCCTGCTCTATCGGGAAGCTCCTGGTGCCAAGGGTTTCAAATTTTCTGATATCTGTACCTTCTGGTTTATCATTGCAGACAAGCGGCCATATTTTTCCGATATTTTCTTTTTTGATCCAGAGCATACCGCTGCCAATTGGTGCACTTAAAAATTTGTGCAGGGATGTTCCAAAATAGTCCACACCCAGGTCTGGAATATCTATATCAAGCAGGCCAAAGGAATGGGCCCCGTCGCAGATAACTTCCAGCCCGTGCTTGCGGGCCATGGCTGCAATTTTTTTCACAGGCATTACCTGGCCAACCCAGTTTACAATATGGGTTACATGAATTATTTTGGTTTTAGGTGTAATTGCTTTTTCATAGGCATCAACAATTGCGTCATCATTCTCCTCCGGAAAATTAAAATTGATCTGCTTATAAACTATGCCCTCCCGTGTTGCCCGTTGCTTCCACGCATTGATCATGTTGGGGTAATCCTGTTTGGTGCCAATCACTTCATCGCCGGCTTTTAAGTTCAACCCAAAAATGACTGTATTCAACGCCTCAGTAGAATTTCTGTTGATGGCGATTTCTTCTTTATCACAGCCGGCAAGGTCGGCGAGTTTTTCCCTTAGCGGCTCCCGGCCCATATCCAGCACACGCCACATATAATAACTTGGTCCTTCGTTGGTTAATTTGTTGTAACGGTCCACTGCCTCCTGCACCACTCTTGGCGAAGGGCTTACACCGCCGTTGTTAAGATTTATAATACTGGGATTTACAGTATAAGCCTGCTGGATCACCGTCCAGTAGTCTTCGTCTGCTGCAGCTTCTTCAGCGGTGAGGTGACTTATCTTTTTTGCGGCCGTACTTATTTCAGCGGCATGCAGCTGGTTAAATAAACTGGCAGCGGAAAATGCACCGGCGGCCAGGCCAAGTTGTTTTACAAATTTTCTTCTCTCATTCATGCTGGTTAATTTTAAAAAGGAAGTTAATTTAATTTGCTTAAACCCAGATTTTGCAGTTGCATTGTTGTGTTTTACCCTGCTGCCGCCGGATAAAAAAAATCCTGCTGAATTTACAGCAGGACGTATTAAATCATTAGCGATAAAATAGGTTATTCGTGTACAGCAAGTACAGGGATTTTACTTTGATAGATCATCTTTTTGGTATGCTGTGTTTTAAAAAGCCTTTCGAAGAAACTGTGGTATCTCGGGCCGATAATGATCATGTCAATATTCTTATCATTCACAAAAAGGTTAATTGATTCATGGAAATCAAAAAGCCGCATGAAATAAAATTCAGGTTTAAATTCTATCAGCAATTCTTCCATCTTATCCCGTTGTTCTTTAAACTCGTTTGACAAGGCGATGTAGTGACTGTCATTTACATTCAATATGTGCAGACTCGGTTTAAAATCGGCGAGCACTCTTTTTACAGCAAGCAACACGGGGGTATCTTCAACATTCTTCATTTCTGAAGCGATCAATACGTTTGTAATATCATGATAAGTTGCATCGGCTGGAATTATAAGCACAGGGCAAACGTTCTTCTCCGCCATCTTCAAAGTATTTGAACCTGAGAAACGCTGTGCCAGCAAAGATTTACCGGTAAGCCCCATAATGATCATGTAGGCACCTTTAACATGAGAAAAGAGAGAAAGACTGTCAATAAAATTGTCTCCCGATTCTGCAATGTTGTCGATATTGGTAGCATAAGCAGACAGTTCATTTTTTAAACTGTCAAGATAATTTTTGGCAACCGGGAGGTCTTCATCCTTTTCATAAAAGTGATAGAGAATAATATTAACATCAGTTCTTCCATTATACATTCTTGCACCATAGTGGGCTGCATTTAAAGATGTTTCAGAAAAGTCGATGGGGATAATAACATTGATCATATTGATATTTTGTACAAAATAAGCAATTTACCAATAAAATAACGCTGCACTTTTTTAAAATACTTTAAGATGCTTTGGCCATAGTATTCTCAAAAACTTAAACACCGGAAATTGGTTTCACAGGCCTTCAAATTTTATTACAATAACAGGCGTTTTGTAATTGCAACCAAAGTTTCTGTACCGCCCTTTATGCCGGAGACTGTCTGGCTGGTTTTATTATTAATCTCGCCTGCCTTTTTTACCTCAGCAATCAGCGTGGCCAGGTCTTCTTTACTAATACCTGTGTCTTTCATAATCTTTAATGTATCTTCTTCACTAAACCTGGTAAGACTGGAAAACCGGCTTTTAAATTGTTCATCCGTAAGAAACTGAGCTTCTTCTGCAAGCTTTTCAAATTTATTTGGCATTGTATATAGTTTATTATTAATGGTTGCTAAAAATTATTTTCCTTTTTGCTGGCGGCTTTTATAAATGTTTATATCTCTACGCTTTATGTTGAAACGTATCCAATATAGTTTTTTGGTCTCCAGCCTTTGCAAGAGAAACAACAAAAACTGTTATGTTTAATGAAAACTGAACTAAACCAAGGAGTAATTTGGCCAGGAACAGTGCTGGAATGGGGTTAAGGTGAGTGGTAATTCAGCAGGATTGAATGATGTGTCCGCCCGGATGAATCCCGCCCTGAATGATTTAATCGGGCAGGTATTCGGGCAGGGCAATGTAAAACTATTATTTATAAATACAAGCCAAAATGTGATTTTTTTATCTAATACGGTGACGCTGCATGCATTTTAAGACACTTAGTAAGCAAAATATATTTCCGTTGCACCATAACCGTAGGATGATGTGTACTGGTTCACAAAAGATTTTACTTCTTTTTTTAAACGCAGCACTGCATGAATTTCATCCCGTAATTTGCCTGTTCCAACGCCGTGTATTACGGTAAAGGCTGGCTGATAATGGGCCACTGCCAGGTCGTAATATTTTTCAAAATTTTTTAACTGGATAGTTAGTATCTCAAAGTTGCTGAGGTGCTTCCAGCTATCAGTCAGTTTTTCAATGTGGAGGTCGATAACCGTTCTGGCAGGTGGCAGATTTTCTCTTATTTTCCCGGCATCATATACCCTGTAGCCGGCATTGCCAAGTTTACTCAGGTCAACCCGTTCCTCATCAACCTTATCCGGGTATTCTGTAAATAACGGATAGGAAAAAGTAGGCTCATTTTTTAACTGTATTTCTTCAATTTTTTTAAAAAGCTGTTTTGCTTTAATCTTAAAAGATGCTTCGTAATGTGTTGCTTTCTTTTTATCCGGGTACAGCAGGTGAAACTCAAAATCAAAACGTGGATTGTCGCTCAGATCTTCAAACAACACATCATGCAGGTAAAAATCATGCAGGGGCTGTACTTCATTCTTTAGCTGAAAATTATTTTCACCATTAAAAAACAAGGTGTAGGTAAACGCATAGCCCCTTTCCGTTTGGTTGATGAGGTACATTTTAAATTTTTCCACCACATCATCATCAAAAATATCTTTGTCGAACACTGGCATAAAGGCAAGAAAAACACCTTCATCTACTTTGGCTTTTACAGGATTTTTCTCGGGCTTAATATTATCGATGAATATATTCTTTTTCTCCACCAACTTTTTTTCGGAGAACATTTTAAAATAGGGAAAATCAATCTGATCCGGGTAGGCAGGAAAGCGAACACCTTTCACCTCTATCATCACCATTTTATCATTAATGATCTCTACCACCTTACCCTCTTCATTGGTGTGCAGCACAATTATTTTATCTCCTTCCTGGTATTTCATGTAACAATTTGTTCTATTGCTGTTGCTGGTAACACACCTTGCAACGGTTGTTAAACCCAGATTTTGCAGTCGAAAATCTATTGCGGCTTCCAACTGCTGCACAGCTAAGTATTTCAGAACATTTTTTGACTTCAAAATAGATCACTATTCATCAGCCAAAAAATAACCCGAAACACCTAGCTCACTTGCATTTGAAACCCTCATAACGATCTCAACTGCAAAATCTGGGTTAAATTTGATTGCAAAGGTAAAACATGTACGGTGTAATAATGTTGAAGATCAGAAACTAAAAACACCCGGCTGACCGGGTGTTCTATTCATTTTCTCAGAAAAGTTTATTTCTTTTTAAGTAATATTTTGCTGTTTGACCAATCATTTGCAGCATCAAGAAACTGCAGCATTTTTTCCCATGAATTCGCTGTTTCATAATTATGCAGGTAATGCTTTTTTACTTTGATCATTACTTTTTTATCTGTAACAGTTGCTTCCGCAGTAAAATAACCAGTTTCATTCTTTACTGATTTATTGAGGGCAGCAACACCCTCTGCAGTATAGCCTTCAGGAATATCCAGCTCAATATTAAATTCCATACTTCTTGCAAAAGACATATAAACATCAATGCTTCGTTTACGTTGCTCCGGTTTTACAATCAGCGGGGTGCCCTGTATTTTGCCGATTTCAAGTATAATATTGCTGCCTGCCTTTTTAATAATGCCTCCCAGTGTAAAAGACGATCCGTACACAAAATTTGGGGCAGTGTGCCTTACACCCAATGTGTCAATCTTAAAATCTTTGAGATCGGTAATCTCCTGATCAAACCATTCCTTTGCTTCATCCATAAAAGCAGTCTTTTGCTTTTTTCTTGCTTCCGCAAAAGCACTTACTACTTCGTCTACAACTTTTCGTCCTTTGCGGCTGTCCTCAAGCTCCTGCAACAAAGATTTTTCATCTCCAAAAGCCTTGCGCTCCGATTCATAAAGGTCTTCATAAAGAACCAACTCTTTTTGAACGTCTGCTTTATAATACCCTTTTAAAGTGGTAGACCGGTTGATAAGCAAATTGGTTTTATCAGCATTCAGCGATATTTTTAAATTTTCAATATGGGCGTTTTTATCGGAGCTGCTGATTTGCACATTTGGTCCATCGCCAATATTAGTCAGCCCCATCATCTTTTTCATGCTCATTATCATTCCCGGATGATCGAACGTAAAGCTCTTTGTATTCGTTACGCCTTCCATTTCGCTGGGCGCTACAAATGGCAGGTCAAAAACTGTTTCTAAATTTAAAAATTTGTTTGTGCCCGGCAGGTATGCCAGTGTTGAAAGATCATCAGCATCCATAATTTCTGCCATGCGGTAGCGGTCTCGCTGGCTGCTCACCAAAATTGCCGGTTGCGCAAGTTCTGCAGCCTTCATGGTACAAAAAAGTGGAAAAGCCAGCCCGTTAAAAGTGGTTTTACCAATATTTATTTTTTCTGCAAGGGCACCTATATCAAAGTTTAGCAGCTTGGTGTAGCGCAAGGTATAATATAACTGCATGGCTTTTTCCTCATCACTGAGATCTTTAAAAACGATATTTTGTTGCTTTGATTTCTTTTTGGCATCGCTTTCAATTCCATCATATTCTGCTTTGGCAGCCTTCATCCAGTAACCATTGTAATAACTGGTGGAAAGCTTAGTGGCTTTGTCTTCAATAAACTCCTGGCTGCTTTTATTTTTGGCAACTTCACCCGGGGTACTGGCATTTACAGAGCGGGCACCAAGGCCCCTGTAACCTAAAGAAATATTCATGCGGATGAAGGGTAACTGTAACCCCGGTGCCACCCAAAGGGAAGTTTCAAACGGTGGAATATTATCCTTTTTTACATCAATAATAATGTCTTTGTCTTCATTTTTACTTACTTCTAAATCAGGTGCTCCATTGTAGCTGCGGTAGTCCAGGGCAAACTTTTTACCAAGTTGTGCATGGAAAGACAGATTGAGAACCGGAACGTCATCAAACAATATTAAGTCGTATGCCTTGGAGCTGAAATCGTTGGTTAAAAATTTAACGGTGGCAACAAAATAGTCGATAATATCTCCTGGTGCCAGATCAGGAATTGCAAGTTTTGCTTTTTTCTCTTTTGTCTCATCTTTGGTTAAAACGATATCGTCCCCATTAATTTCCTTTACAGTTCCGTTAGCTTTTATTACTCTTACTCCTATGTAGATAGTAGTTTTTGCATCCCTGAAAAAACCGCTGCTTTTTTGAAACCTGGTAAAGCTGATCTCCGAATAATCATCTATTGCTTTCTTGTCATTCAGCTTAACCATTTCCCTTACCACTTCGGTAAGTGTCTGTTCCTTTTTAACGCCAAAAGTGATCACATAAAACTGGAACTTCGATTTGCTGTCTGCCGTTAGTTCTGTATGATGTGCCATTACAACTTTCGATGTATTGACGTATTCATCCGGAACTGTTCTTAGTTTAAACTGAGGTTTGTCCCAGGCCCAAACCTGCTGCCTTATTTCTTCTGATTCTTTCCGGTAGGTTTTCTCTTCCTTGGACTGAGCATGCAAAAGACCGGAAGCTGCGGTGAGTGAAAACACCATCAGTAATTTTAAAAACTTCATTCTCTTAATTTTTTTGAGTGAGTACTATTTGCTGGTTATAAAAATTTGTAAGTTGCTCTATATCTTTATTCCATTGCGGAAAACTGGCGGTTTCAAGTTCTGTCTGGTTCAGCACAATTTCGTTCTTGTAAATAATTTTGCCGGCAGGGTTACTGTAAGATGCAGAAAAACTATAGCCCGGCTGTTTTATATTTAATTTATCCGGCATGGTGGAAATTGATTTTCCTGCAGGCAGTGTTATTTCTGTTTCAAATATTAAGTTGTTCTTAAACGAGAACCAATAAGGCAGCTTCCGCTTTTTTTCATCAATTTTTAAATTATCAAAGCTCCGCCGGTTATCTGCATCCAGGTAAGTTTCCTTATCAAAAACGGTAAGAATATCTTTCCACAATACATCATATTCCACTTTTAAATCTGAATTATAATTGCTGATGTTGCCTACCTTAAGATTAGTAATATCATAATTCTGTTTGCCTTCTGCCAGGTATTGTTTTAAGGCGTTTTCCTGTTTGTCTTTCTTGATATCATTCAGCGATGTGAGCATCCATTCTTTGTTTTCTCCTTTCCAAACCTGTACTACATGACCTTTCAGGCTGTTGCCTTCAATAGTGAATTTGCGTTGCTCAGTTGCAGTATTTTGCTGGTAAGCAGCAACAGGTACTTTCTCTAACAGGTATTGGTTGCCATTTTCAATAAGTGTTTGGCGGCCCTGGATTCTTTCAGCTATTTCGCCAAAGCCAATATACTTCTCCGTAGCATCCAGGTAAACAGGTTTTCCTTTATTCATCCAGGCACAAATCATGTGGTTATCAACCGACAACGACGGGGTGCTGTAGTCGTAGGCAATATGACGGGTTCCTATCCAGCATTTCCTGGCATCCAGGTTTACAGAACGAAGCATCTCTGTTAGCAAATTGGCCATTCCCTTACAATCTCCATATTTCTTCCGGAGCACTTCCTGTGCTTTTTCAGGCTTAAAACCGGCCACTCCATTTTCAAAAGCAATGTAGCGTACGTTATCCTGTACCCACTGATAAATTGTTTTAACTTTTTCCTCATCACCGTTAACCCCCTTTACAATTTCAAGTGTTTTTTCTTTAATGAATTTTTCATCATTTCCAATTTGAGAAACCAGGTTTTTGTACCAGTCATATTGTTCTTTCACGGTATTAAAATAGGTGAACTTTTCATCTTTTGGCTGCGCCGATTTACACAGCACAAGAATATGCGGTACAAAATATCCCGGGCCCGGTGCCGATGCTTCATTGGTGATGGCCGGGATGTTTTTCATGCTATAACTGTACACTGTTTCATCGCCATCAGGCGTTACCTTCTTTTGAATACTGTACGGCTTAAAATTAAATTCCTTTATTTCAAGCTGCATCAGGATGGTACAATTATTTTAATTTCCTGCTCCAGAATGTCCTGGTTATCCGTAAAATAAATACTCGTAAAATAATGCGGATCCAAAGTAGTTTTTTTGAATATTACTTCTGAAGTACTTCCTTTTTTTAGCAGGGGAAGCTGGAAGTAACAAACATGGGCATCTGAGTAAAATACACCATCAGCATTGTAGTATTCATATTTTGGCACAATGCCATGCTTACGGGAATCATTCACGTAAATATTTAAATCATCCACTGTTTCCTCGTCGTTGTAAAACTCCACTACAGAAATATTAGTTCTGTAATTGGTGCAGGTATAAACCCGGTCAGTTTCTTCTTTCACCTGTACCGGGTGTTCTGTGTTTCCCTTTACAAATTTGTATTCTCTTTTTGCTTTGCTGATGACTACATTTTTTTCATCCTCACTATCAGTTTGGGCACTGGCGAAAAGTGAACAACATAAAATCATTGCAGGCATCCATATATTTTTCATTGAGTATGTTTTAGCATTTGTGTTTTGTAAACGGTTACTTGTTTTGTGTGGCCAGCTTGCTTTTTTTATAGCCGTACAACAAATAAATAATTAGTCCGATTACCAGCCAGCCGGCAAACCAGGCCCAGTTCCTGGCCGTCATACCGGTAAGTAAATAAAGGCAGGTGATGAGCCCCAGTAAGGGGATCAGTGAATATTTTTTTACAAATGCCAGCACACAAATCACAACGCTTACAAACCAGAAAATAATGGTGGAAATATTCAGGGTTTGTTTGCCAATAAGAGCAGCATCCAGGTTTGTTTTGATGACATCCGGTTTGTTTACGTCAATCCCCGCCACTGCGGCTTTTGCTTCTGCATCAGTGAGCTGCAGGTTTAAAAGATCCGCTATATAATTGTGATTAAAATACACAATGAGTGCAAAACTGGCAATGATAATTGCAGGAAAAATAAACTGCCCGTTGATGAATGGAATATGAAATTTACCCGCCTCCTTTTCTCTTTTGGGTATCAGCAGTACACCGCCGCAGACCAGCACAAAGGCAAACAAAGTAGCGATGCTGGTGAAGTCCAGCACAAAAGTTTTATCAGTAAAAAATATGGGCACACCCACAACAATCCCGGTAATAATGGTAGCAAAAGAAGGTGTTTTAAATTTAGGATGAATTTTTTGAAATACTGGTGGCAACAAACCATCACGGCTCATACTCATCCATATACGGGGCTGCCCCATTTGAAATACCAGCAACACACTCGTCATG
The DNA here is from genome assembly GCA_965247025.1 of Ferruginibacter sp. Classification (GTDB taxonomy): domain Bacteria; phylum Bacteroidota; class Bacteroidia; order Chitinophagales; family Chitinophagaceae; genus Ferruginibacter. Next base: position 2,466,264 of record OZ252000.1, read on the forward strand.
GCCACCACAGCCGCAATCGCAACAAAAAACTGCATCCAGGCAATGTTGAGATGCTGCTTTTCAAAAATAAAAGCCAGCGGATCACCCACACCTTCAAAAGCCCTGTAGTTTACGGCGCCGGTAAGTACCAGGGTGAGGAGGATGTAAACGATGGTGCAGATCACCAGTGACAATATCATTCCTCTTGGCAAATCCCGCTGCGGATTTTTGCTTTCTTCCGCCAGCACACTCACCGCATCAAAACCAATATAAGCGAAGAACACACCACTAACGGCAGCCATTACCCCACTAAAGCCGTTGGGCATAAAAGACTTTACGCCAAGGTCATTTTCCGGATGCCAGTTGCCGGTTAAGCCATTTGAAAAAACCATGTAACCACCAACCAGTATAACCATTGCCACCACTATCATTTTCAGTATCACCATTACGTTGCTGAAGTTGCGGCTCTCTTTTATGCCCCGGTAAACAAGGGCTGTTATCAGCACATTAATTACAAATGCCGGCAGATCAAAAATAATATGCAGTCCGCCGATTACCGGCGAGCCGTTCCAGGCTGCCAAAACATCCTCATTGGTACTGCCTTGTTTAAGCGCATGCTTTACTTCCATATAACTGGTGCATAAATACTGCGGCATGTGTACGCCAATTTTATCAAGAAAAGAAGTGAAGTAATCGCTCCAGCTGTAGGAAACGTAAATATTACCAATGCTGTATTCCATGATGAGTGCCCAGCCAATTATCCAGGCAAACAATTCGCCAAAGGAAGCGTAGGCATACGTATAAGCGCTGCCTGCCACGGGGATACGGCTGGCAAATTCAGAGTAACAAAATGCTGTGAAGGCGCAGGCCACAGCGGTAATTACAAACAGTATCACCACACCCGGCCCGCCATGAAAAACAGCCCCTCCAAGACTGCTGAAACTACCTGCTCCGAGAATAGCTGCTATACCAAAAAATGTAAGATCCTTGAGTGTAAGTACTCTTTTTAAACCACCACCGCCATGGGAATCGTCGCTGCCTTCCGCTAAAATATTGGCAATCTTCTTTGTTCTGAATAAAGAGTTAGACATTAGTTTGGTTTTATTAAGAAAGGAAATTAAGGAAAAAAAATTAGTGGCGGAGATTTTTGATGGCAGGGCCTGATTGTGATTATCCGGATTGTATTTATTGTAACGGCAGCTACTGGCGGCATTTGTTGATTGGTGGCGGTAAGGTTAGTAGAATGAGCTTACACCTCTGAATAAAGGCAGGCATAAAAAAAGAGCCTCACGGCTCTTACTGTTGCTTGGCTTTTACAGCTTCGGTTTACGTACCGGGCGCTTTCTTTCGCTTTTCTTTACGCCGCCTGCTTTTTCGTACTCATTGCTGTTTTTACCATACTTGCTTGCCACACCATTCAGCATGCGTTCACTCTGGTCTTTCAGTGTGAGTTCAGCTTCGGCAGCCTTGTTCTTTAATTCGTCAACCTGGCTGAGCTGGGTATTGTAACTGTTGATGCTGTCACGCAGGGTGGTTACTGCTTTTTCGTACGTTACGATGGTGAGGCCATTACCTAAATCCATATTTGCATCTATGGATCTTAAAGCTGCCAGCCTGGTAATAGCCTTCTCATAGTGGCTGGAGCTTTTCTTTTTGTATGCCATATTTAAAAATTTTATAGTACATAGTTAATACAAGAAAGCTGATTTTTTATAACAGAAATAGTTAATGTTTATACAATAAAATTGGCTTTGCTGTTGTGAAGGTTCTGATTAAAGTAAAAAGGATTTGATACTTTGCAGGGTTAGTTGCTGAGTTGGGAGGATTGGTTGATGAGTATGCAGGGTTGGTTATAAAGTACACAGGGTTGGTTGTTTGATTGGCAGGATTAGTTACTGAGTATGCAGGATTGTTTGTTGAGTATGAAGGGCTTGTTGCTGAGTATATAGGATTGGTTGTTGAGTATGCAGGATTAGTTACTGAGTATATAGGATTGGTTACTGAGTATGCAGGGTTGGTTACTGAGTATGCAGGGTTGGTTACTGAATATGCAGGTTAGATTACTAGGTATGCAGGGTTGATTACTGAGTATGCAGGTTAGATTACTAAGTATGCAGGGTTGATTACCACCAGGCGCAGGTCTCCAGCCCTTTGTCTCCATGTTACTAATTTTTGCAAATCAGAAACCATCCAATATTATAAGATCCAGCAGCCCTTTTTTGGTTGTGTGGTAATCAACTGCACTGCTGTAAAGCCAATGCCAGCATTCACTTACAAACCCTGCCGTTACCGGGTTTTGATGAATGTAGTGCAACTTTTGATTATACATTTCTGTTGTATCCAGCAACACCGGATGATTCTCATGTTCCCAAAATTTGTATTTGAAATTACTGCTGCTCTTTTTTCCCGCTGCCTCAAAACACTGAAGCAAGTGTTCTTTTCTGCTTTCTTTTGGATTTTTGATAATCGCATCTGGTATTTTCATTGCGGTAAAGCTTTTAGAATTTCGCCAAATATCGCCCAGGTCTTTACCAGTTCTGCAGCTGCAAATTGTATGCAGGTGATTGGTCATTAATACCCAGGCATGTATCTGTAACCCCTGGCTTTGCTGACAATGCCGCAAACTATCTAACAATATTTTTTTATAGCAATCTCTTGTAAACACATCACACCACCCGACAACTGTTGAGGTTGTAAAATACACAGCCTCCTTATCAATAAATTTATCGTGTACTCATTGTATTCTTTATACATAAAAATACCATATCGTTTTGGTAAATAAAACAGATGAAAGTTTGCTTAAAGGTGGAAACATTAAGAAATACTTAGGTAGTAACGGGGAGACACTGGGCTGGAGCCCTGCACCTGAGGAGCATAAACTATAAATAGCTATATTTAGTTATCAAAATAAAGTTCTTATTCTTAATAAACCATTTTGAAAAACTGAAAAATTATGCCTGATCTTTTCTATGTAAAGAGGAAATATATTCTGAATAACTGCAAGTTTTTCATCAGCCTTTGCATCATCCAGCCTAAGTAATAAAACACCTTTATGTATCCGATTTTCCTTGTAAATTAATTCTCCAAAGTCTTTATCCATTGTAATAATTACAGCGTCTTTCCTTACAGCTAATTCAAGAATTTCTACATCAGTCATCTCAGGGTTTAAACCCCCTATTCCAATCACCCCATACCCCTCTGAGACCAACCAGTTTTCTATTGTTGTTCCTACTCCCACATCAACCACAAATGAAAAGCTATCATCCATCAGGCAGCAATATCTCTATTAGTGGAAATTTTATTGGCAGCAAAGAGCAAGCAGGCTTTTATATCGTCTGTGTCAAGTACAGGGTACTCTTTTATTATTTCTTCAAAAGAAATTTCTCTTGCCAGCATTTTAATAACCTGTTCCACAGAAATACGCATTCCCCTGACTACAGGCTTACCGCCAAGTACTTCCGGGTTAATTGTAATGCGGTTAAGAAGCGTTGTATCCATAAACTTTTATTTAAATAAAGATAATCATCTGCTTTTCTTCTGGCAAATCAGGGTTGTTATCAGTTCGATTTTAAAATAACAATAGCTATCATTTTCAGTACAATTTGAGAGGCCGCCATGTCACTAATAACTCTCACGCTCATTTGGAAAATCCCTGTCCTTTACATCAGCAATGTATTGTTTAATAGCACCTGTTATCTGGTCATCAAGGTTGAGATAGCGCCGTAAAAAACGGGGTTTAAAATCAGTGTTGATACCAAGCATATCATGCATTACCAGCACCTGTCCATCGCAATCGCCACCGGCGCCAATACCAATGGTGGGGATGCTCAGGCTTTCGCTAACCTCCTTCGCCAGGGCAGCAGGGATTTTTTCCAGCACAATGGCAAAGCACCCAGCCTCCTGCAGCAGCAATGAATCTTTACGCAGTTTATCAGCCTCTCCTTCATCTGTTGCCCTTACCACATAAGTACCAAACTTGTTGATGCTCTGCGGTGTCAAACCTAAATGCCCCATCACCGGTATACCTGCTCTTACAATCTTTTTAACCGACTCAATCACTTCCTCACCGCCTTCTAACTTCACTGTATGGCCCCCACTTTCTTTCATGATCCTGATGGCGGAGGCCAGCGCTATTTCGGAGTTGGACTGGTAATAACCGAAGGGAATATCAACCACAATCAATGAACGTTCCCGCGCTCTTACAACGCTCTGTGCATGGTAGATCATCTGGTCTAAAGTAATGGGCAGGGTGGTATCATGGCCGGCCATTACATTGCTGGCACTGTCCCCAACAAGTATAATATCTATCCCTGCAGCATCAAATAATTTGGCAAAGGAATAATCGTAGGCCGTTATCATAGAGATCTTTTCCCCGGCGGCTTTCATTTTTTGAATGGTGTTGGTGGTTACTTTTTTGAGTTCTTTTTCCGGAGCCATTGTGTACCTTATTTAAGGTGAGTGATAGAAACAAGAAGGATGTGGCTCTGCGTTAGAATAAAACAAATCCTGTAAAGAGTTGTAAATGTATAAAAGTTTAACGGAGAATGAAAGAAGATAAATGCAGTTATTGAATCAACCTTTTGGAGTGTAAATAATTTTTTCCGGCGGGGAAATAACTGCCTTCTGAAAATAAAAAAGCCTGTTGTAAAACAGGCTTTAGTGGTATAAAATGAATGGTTTTTAATAATCCCAGAAGAGTTCTTTGTTTGCTTTTTCAGCAGCTTCAATTTCAGTAAAAGAAGAAAGAATATCGGCGGCACCTTTTTGCACTGCTACAGTGTGTTCATAATGTGCTGACGGCTTGGCATCTTCTGTCCGGATGGTCCAGCCATCTTTATCGTGGTAAACATTTTTAGTGCCGAGGTTAATCATAGGCTCAATAGCAATCACCATATTTTCTCTCAGTTTGGCACCACTGCCACGTTTACCGTAATTGGGCACTTGAGGGTCTTCATGCAAATGCCTGCCAACGCCATGGCCCACCAAGTCTCTCACAACGCCATATCCCTGCTGCCTTTCTGTATGCCATTGCACTGCAAAACCAATGTCTCCCACCCTGTTACCATGCACCGCTTTTTCAATGCCTTTATAAAGTGATTGTTTGGTAACAGTAAGTAATTTTTTTATCTCATCACTGATGTTGCCGATAGCAAAAGTATAGGCACTATCCCCATGAAACCCGTTCTTAAATGCACCAACATCAACCGAAATTATATCCCCGTCTTTTAAAACTGCTTTAGTGGGGAAACCATGCACTACTGCGTCGTTAACGGACATGCAGCAGGCAAATGGAAATGCAGGTTTTCCGTAACCTTTGAAAGATGGTTTGGCACCGTTACTAACTATGAAATCATCTGCAAGTTTGTTGAGCTCATCCGTTGTAACTCCTGGTTTTATTGCAGCAGCTACTGCCGCCAAAGTTTTGCCCACAAGTAAGCAGCTCTCTCTCATTAATTCAATCTCTGCCTTCGTTTTATAATGTATCATTTGTTCAGTAATGACTCTAAAAAATACTGGATTGTACTATAAAATAAACCCTGACTGTAATGCCAGGGTTTAACAACTTATTGTCGCCGTTTATATCCTGCACCTAAATACAGGAAAACGGTAATTTAAAACTATTAACTGGCTACAGTCTGTCTTCCCTGTACCCTGCCGCTGCTCATTAGTCCATCGTACTGGCGCATCAACAGCTGTGTTTCAATCTGTTGAAGTGTATCCAAAATAACACCTACCATAATCAGTAAAGATGTACCGCCATAGAAGGTGGAAAAGCTTTGTTGTGTTTTGAAAAGCAACTGGAAAATACCCGGTAAAATTCCTACGAAGGCCAATAAAATTGCACCAGGCAATGTTATCCTGTCCATGATAGTACCAATATAATCTGCAGTTGGCTGACCTGGTTTAACACCCGGAATAAAACCATTATTTCGTTTAAGATCTTCAGCCATTTGCTTCGGGTTAAATATCAACGCAGTGTAAAGAAAGGTAAAGGCAATTACACAAACAGTATATACAATCATATAAACAAGGTTTGTATGATCTGTAAAGTATTTAGCCCAGCCACCGCCTGTAAAACCGGAGAATATTGTTGGCAGAAAAAGAATGGCCTGTGCAAAAATGATCGGCATTACACCGGATGCATTTACTTTCAATGGTAAAAAATTTCTTGCACCACCAAACTGGCGGTTACCTACAATCTGTTTGGCATAATTAACAGGCACCCGGCGGGTACCTTGTATCAACATAACCAATCCCATAATAATAGCTATCAGGAATGCAATTTCAATAAGGAAAATTAAAATTCCACCACCTCCTCTTGCAGCCCTTGAGCTCCACTCCTGCATAAATGCTTCCGGAAGCCTGGCAAGAATCCCCATCATAATAATGATAGAAGTACCATTACCTAAACCTTTATCTGTAATTTTTTCACCCAACCACATTACGAACAATGTACCCACAGTTAAAATGATTACAGTGGAAACAACAAAGAACCCTGAATAAGCTGGTATCAATGCTTCCTTATTTCCGGCACTGTTTAAATAACCGATATAAGCAGCTGCCTGGAAGGCTGTAACTATAACTGTGAGATAACGAGTCCATTGGTTAATTTTCTTTCTGCCGCTTTCACCTTCCTTTTGCACCTTTTGCATTTGCGGAACAAGTATCGTCATTAGCTGCATAAAAATAGATGCAGAGATATAAGGCATAATACCTAAGGCGAAGATTGATGCTTTATGAAAAGCACCACCTACAAAAGCATCCAGCAAACCCAGCATACCAGATTTGGCGCTGTTTTCAAGATTAGCCAGTTTATTGGGATCAATACCAGGCAATACAATAAAGGAGCCGAGGCGGTAAATAAAAATTAATAGTAAGGTAAATAATATCTTCTTCCGCAATTCTTCTATGCCCCAGATATTTTTAAGTGTTTGAATGAACTTCTTCACAGATTAATACTTTTAATGGTTGTTGTAAAACTAAAAAGACGCTCTTCAAACAGGCCCACATGGCATGCAGAATTGCGTCTGTAAATATCGTGAAATTATTTAACTATTTCTACTGTTCCACCAGCGGCTTCAATTGCAGCTTTTGCTTTAGCGCTTACAGCATTTACTTTAAAGGCAAATTTACCTTTCACTTCACCATTACCCAATACTTTAATAAGGTCTGTACGATTTACGAGGCCGTTGATGTACAAATTTTCAAGGTTAAATTCACTGATTGCATATTTCTCTGCATAGTGATCAACCTGTCCAAGATTAATTACTTTATATTCAATGCGGTTGATATTTTTAAAACCACGTTTTGGAGTCCGGCGCTGAATTGGCATCTGGCCACCTTCAAAAGCCATTTTACTTTTATAACCTGCACGGCTTTGTCCGCCTTTGTTACCTTTGGTAGATGTTCCACCTTTACCACTTGCTTCACCGCGGCCAATCCTGATTCCTTTGTGTACAGAGCCTTTTGCAGGCCTGAGAGAATGTAAATTCATGTTAGTTGATTTTGTACTTACGGGGTATCAAACCCCTCGCTTGTTATTAATATGCAAATTGGCAAATATGCAAATGTGCAGAATTTAAATACTGTCTTCCTTTCTGTTAATGCTGGTCACTTCTTTTGCAAATCTGCAACATCTGCAAATTTACATATTGTCTTTATGCCAGTTCTTCAACACTAATAAGATGATTAACCTTTGTAACCATTCCTAAAATTTGCGGAGTCGCTATCACTTCAACCGATGCATTCATCTTTCTTAGACCAAGCGCCTGCATGGTTTTCTTTTGACGAAGCGACCTGTCTATTACGCTTTTAACCTGAGTTATTTTTATCTTTTTCATGCCCTTTTTATTTTATGGTTGAAAACTGAAAGTTAAGGATCCGGCATTCACCATGCACCTCCACTATTCACCATCTTATCCGTTAAATACTTTTTTAAGAGATACGTTCCTGATTTTTGCAACTGCAATTGGTTCTCTTAAAGTAGCCAGCGCCTTTACGGTTGCTTTAACCACGTTGTGAGGATTAGCAGATCCAAGACTTTTTGCAAGTACATCGGTTACACCGGCACTTTCCAAAACTGCTCTCATACTGCCTCCGGCAATTACACCAGTACCATGAGCTGCTGGTTTTATTAATACCTTGGCAGCACCTTCTTTAGAAAGTTGTTCATGAGGAATGGTACCATGCATGATAGGAACTTTTATCAAATTCTTTTTTGCATCTTCAATTCCTTTTGTAATGGCTTCCTGAACTTCCTTTGCCTTACCTAAACCCTGGCCTACAATGCCTGCACCATTACCAACAACCACAAGCGCAGAAAAACTAAAAGCACGGCCGCCTTTTGTAGTTTTAACTACACGGTTGATTGAAACAACCTTTTCTTTTAATTCAAGGTCGCCTGCTTTTACCCTGGTATCGTTTGATTTTAACATGTATAATCCTATTAGATAATTTAAAATTAGAATTGTAATCCAGCTTCTCTTGCACCTTCCGCAACAGCCTTTACACGGCCATGATAAATATAACCACCACGATCAAAAACTACAGCTGTTACACCAAGTTCAGTAGCTTTTCTTGCAATCACACTTCCAACAAGTTTGCTTTTTTCAGTCTTGTTAACTTTTTGCGCTGCAATGTCTTTATCTTTTGATGAAGCTGAAGCAATTGTCTGCCCGTTGTCGTCATCAATAAGCTGTGCATAAATATCTGCATTGCTCCTGAAGATGCTTAAACGTGGTCTTGCAGCAACTCCGCTTATCTTTTTACGGATACGGAATTTTATTTTTTGACGGGCTGATGATTTGTTATTCATTTCCTTTATTTTTTCCCGATACTGCCGGGTAGTTATTTGATATTATTGTTTTGAAAACACTGCAGGTAAGAAATAAAATTCTTACCAAAAAGCCAGCATTATTTACCTGCGCTCTTACCTGCTTTTCTTCTAAGAACTTCACCAGCAAATTTAACACCTTTACCTTTGTACGGTTCCGGCTTACGAAGGCTGCGTACTTTTGCACAAACCTGTCCGATTAATTGCTTGTCAACACCTTCAAAAGTAATCATTGGGTTCTGACCTTTCTCTTGTGAAGTAACAACCTTCAATTCTTTAGGTATTTCAAAAATGATGTTGTGAGAATAACCTAAAGCAAGATCAAGCAGGTTACCCTGGTTGGATGCTTTATAACCCACACCCACTAATTCTAACTTTTTTGTATAACCTTCAGTTACACCTTTCACCATATTGTTAACCAATGAACGGTATAAACCATGCATTGCTTTATGACGGATCTGGTCTGTTGGACGTAACAGGTCAACCTGTGTATCTTTAACTTCAATTTTAATATCTCTGTCAATCGCCTGGTGAAGTTCACCCTTGGGTCCTTTTACAGTTATTACGTTATCGTTGCTAACAGTAACTTTCACATCTTTCGGAAATTCTACTGGCTTTTTTCCTATCCTGGACATAGTCGGTTTAATTTATTTTGTTATCAATTTGGTTCGTGTTCAGCCACGACTGAGGCTTAATTGTCAAACCTTTATTTGTAAATTTTGCAAATATGCATATTTGCAAATGTGCATATTAATAGATATTGCAAAGAACTTCACCACCAACATTCTGTGATTTAGCTTCTTTATCTGTCATAACTCCTTTTGAAGTGGAGATGATAGCTATGCCTAAACCATTTTTCACTCTTTTAAATTCTTCAGGCTTGGCATAAGTACGTAAACCCGGACGGCTTACCCTTTCAAGGCTTTGAATAACCGGCAATTTTGTAGCCTGGTCATACTTAAGTGCTATTTTGATAAGACCTTGTTTGTTATCATCCTCAAATTTATATTTAAGAATATAGCCTTTATCGTACAAAATTTCGGTGATACGCTTCTTTAAATTAGATGCAGGAATTTCCACAATACGATGATTTGCCATCTGTGCATTGCGAATTCTTGTAAGAAAATCTGCTATCGGATCAGTTACCATTGTTATATCAATTAGTTGTTTTATTAAATTATTTCAATGCGATATCCTTATCTGAGTACTTAGTACTGAGATCTGAGTACTAAGACTACCAACTCGCCTTGGTTACACCAGGTATTTTACCCTGTGAAGCCATGTCCCGGAACATATTTCGTGATACAGCAAAATGCCTCATGTAACCTCTCGGACGGCCAGTTAACTGGCACCGATTCCTTAATCTTACCGGTGATGCATTTTTTGGAAGCAAGTCAAGAGCTTTGTAATCGCCTGCTGCTTTCAAAGCTTTTCTTCTGTCAGCATATTTAGCGGTCATTGCTTCACGCTTTCTTTGCCTGGCTTCTACTGATTTTTTTGCCATAATTTATATTTATTTGCTGTTAACGGTTTTGGAGATTTGAGATTGAATCAACTCCACACTTCGTATTTTGTATGTTACTTTTTAACGTTTTTAAAAGGCATGCCCAACTCTTTCAACAATTCGTAAGCCTCTTCATTTGTATCAGCAGTTGTAACAAAAGTGATATCCATACCTGTGATCTTGTTCACTTTGTCAATATCAATTTCAGGGAAAATGATCTGTTCAGTAATGCCCAAAGTATAGTTACCACGGCCATCAAATGATTTATCATTTACACCTTTAAAGTCACGTACACGTGGCAGGGAAACAGATACGAACCTGTCAAGAAACTCATACATTTTAACCCCACGCAAAGTTACCCTTGCACCAATTGGCATGTTTTTCCGCAGCTTAAAGTTTGAAATATCTTTCTTACTCATTGTTGCTACAGCCTTCTGGCCGGTGATAGTGCTCAGTTCTTCAACTGCAATATCAACCAGTTTTTTATCTGCAACAGCGCCGTTAACACCACGATTCAAACAAATCTTGGTAAGTTTGGGAGCCTGCATAATTGTCTTGTATCCAAATTTTTTCATTAAAGCAGGTACAACTTCTTTAGTGTACTTGTCTGCTAATCTTGGAGCGTAAGTTGAAGTACTCATTATTTTATAACCTCCCCTGATTTTTTAGATATTCTAATAGATTTACCGTTTTCTCTTGTGCGCTTAATTTTAGCTCCAGTGCCAGATTTCGCATCCCACAACATTACGTTAGAGATTGAAATAGCAGCTTCTACTTTTACAATGCCACCTTTGGTGTTCTGTGAGGTGGGCTTGGTATGTTTTGTAACAATACCTGCACCTTCTACAATAACCCTGCTCTTCTCAGTGATAACTTCTAAAACCTTGCGGGGCTTTTTGAGATCTTTGTCATCTCCGGCAATTATCACTACAGAATCGCCTTTTTTAATATTAAACTTGGGCTTAAATCTTGTACTCATTTTATATCAATTTGCAAATTTGCAAATATGCAGATTTGCATATTTCAAACTCATGTTTGTTTTAAATTATAGAACTTCCGGAGCCAGTGAAATAATCTTCATGTAGCCCTTATCCCTCAGTTCTCTTGCCACCGGCCCAAAAATACGGGTACCTCTTGGTTCATCTGAGTTGTTCAACAATACAACTGCATTGTCATCAAAACGGATATAAGAACCATCCTTTCTGCGTAGCTTATTTACGGTTCTTACAATCACAGCTTTACTTACTGTTCCTTTTTTAATACCACCGTTTGGTGTTGCATCCTTAACGGTAACAACTATTTTATCACCAATCTTAGCGTAGTCCTGGCCAGAGTTACCCAACACACGAATACACAACACTTCTTTAGCACCACTATTATCCGCTACGTTTAACCTGCTTTCTTGCTGAATCATTTCTTTGTTATTTAGTGCTTAGTACTTAGATATTCAGTACCAAGATGATTTCTTTAAACTAAAAGTTACTATTCTGTCTTAATACTGTGTACTAAGTACTGATAATCTTACTTCACTTTCTCAACCACTTCCACCAGTCTCCAGCGCTTTGTTTTGCTGTACGGACGAGTCTCCATAATCTTTACAGTATCACCAATGCTGCACTCATTTTTATCATCATGAGCATGAAATTTTGTAGATTTCTTTACAAATTTACCATACAATGGATGCTTTACTTTTCCTTCCACCTTAACAGTAATTGTTTTATCCATTTTGTTACTGGAAACAATACCCGTTTTGGTTTTACGAAGATTCCTGGCTATTTTTTCTGATGTTAATGCTTCACTCATTGGTGCAAAATTTATTGATTAGGCGAATCCTAATACTTTACTTCTTAAAATTGTTTTTAAACGGGCAATATCTTTCTTTAACAACCGAAGGCTTACCGGGCTTTCCAGTGGCGTAACGCTGTGAGCAAAAGATAATTTTTTTAACCTGAGTTCATCTTCAGCAATTTTTGCTGTAAGATCATCAATACTTAATCCCTTTACACTCGTTAAAAAATCTACTTTCTTTGACATTGTATGTTAATTTAATAATCTGCTAATTTGCTAATCTGCTAATTCTTTACAACGTAAAGTCTCTGCATTTTCACTAGCACATCAGTATATTGGCTAATTAGCTAATTCCTTTTATGCTTGATAATCTCTTCTAACGATGAACTTAACGGCAATTGGCAATTTTTGTGCAGCCAGTTCAAAAGCTTCTTTAGCAACCTGTAACGGAACACCATCAGCTTCAAACAAGATACGTCCCGGTTCTACTACTGCTGCCCAATACTCAGGGTTACCTTTACCTTTACCCATCCTTACTTCAGCAGGCTTTTTGGTGATTGGCTTATCAGGGAAAATCCTGATCCAAACATTACCCTCACGCTTCATGTGCCTTGTCATTGCCTGACGAGCACTTTCAATTTGCCTGTTGGTTAACCAAATTGGCTCCAGTGCTTTTAGGGCAAAAGACCCAAATGCTATAGTAGTACCCCTTTTAGCCACTTCACGTATACGGCCTTTCTGCGCCTTCCTATGTTTTGCTCTTTTCGGTTGTAACATCTTAATTCAATTTGAAAATTTGAAAATGTGCAGATGTGTAAATATTGACACTCGACACTCTTTAATAATCTTTAGGCTCTGATTGCCAATTTGCACATTTGCAAACTTGCACATTTGCCAATTATCTCCTTCCGCCGGATGCACCACCACGATTTCCACCGCCCTGGCCGCCACCGCCTCTTCTATCTCCGCCTCTGTCTCCACCACCACGTCTGTCATCTCTTCTATCACCTCTGTCTCCACCACGGTTATTATCAAATCCTCTTTCACCAATTTCTTTACCACCACCTGCAAGTATATTTGGATTCAGGTCCCTCTTAGCTAAAACCTCACCTTTACAGATCCAAACTTTAATACCTATTTTACCATAAACAGTTTGTGCAAATACGTTAGCGTAGTCAATATCCATTCTTAAAGTATGCAATGGAGTTCTGCCCTGCTTAATTTCTTCGCTACGTGCAATTTCAGCACCACCTAAACGGCCACCACATCTTACCTTAATACCTTCAGCACCCATTCTTAATGCAGAGGCGATTGACATTTTAACCGCACGTTTAAAATTAATACGCCCTTCAAGCTGGCGGGCTATAGTGTCTGCAACAATTTGTGCATCCAGTTCCGGCCTGCGGATTTCAAGGATGTTTATCTGAACATCATCGTTTCCTGTTAATTTCTTCAGCTCTTCTTTAATCCTGTCAACCTCACCACCGCCTTTACCAATGATGATACCAGGCTTTGATGTATGTATTGTAACAATTAATTTATTAAGTGTACGCTCAATCACAATCTTTGAAATACCACCTTTGTTGATACGGGCATTCAGGTAGACTCTGATCTTGTTGTCTTCGATCAATTTTTTTCCGAAATCTTTTTTATTTGCATACCAGTTACTATCCCATCCACGGATGATACCTAACCTGATGCTAATTGGATTTACTTTCTGACCCATATTTTTGATTTGCTGATGTGTTAATTTACTAAGTTGCTAATTGAACACAATTTTTAAAAGTTGTTTATCTTCCGCCAATCAGCTAACAAGCTAACCAGCATATTTTTAAATTTTGCTATCTACTATTAAAGTAACATGATTGCTGCGTTTGCGGATTTTGTAACCACGTCCCTGCGGAGCTGGCCTCATACGCTTAATAACCCTTCCTCCATCAACCATAATAGTTTTAACTATCAGCTTTGCATCTTCAGGTTTAACACCTTCATTTTTCTGCTCCCAGTTATTGATAGCGCTTTTCAGCAACTTGTATAAAGGAACTGCAGGATGCTTAGTATTAAACTGTAACACACCTAAAGCCTTTTCTACTTCCATACCACGGATAAGATCTACCAGTAAACGCATTTTACGTGGTGAAGTAGGATAATTATTTAATTTAGCAACTGCTTCCATTTGTATTTTTTATTTAGGATTTGATTATTAAAGTTGTTACTTAACAACCCGAATTTTCAAATTACTTAATTACATTTTTTTACTTGAGTGACCCCTGAAGTTTCTTGTTGGTGCAAACTCTCCAAGTTTGTGCCCCACCATAAACTCTGTAACATATACAGGAATAAACTTGTTACCGTTGTGTACAGCGAAAGTATGTCCTACGAAATCTGGAGTGATGGTTGACCTTCTGCTCCATGTTTTAATTACACCTTTCTTGCTTTTACCATCATTGATCGCAAACACTTTATCTTCAAGATTTGCATCAACGTAAGGACCTTTTTTTACTGAACGAGCCATTAATTTTAATTTGCTAATGTGCTAATTAGGTAATTAGCTAATTGAACACATTGTATTTAAAAAATTGTTTATTTCCCAATCCAGGGCATTTAACAATCAGCACATTAGCACATTGGCTAATTAGCACATTTGTTTTTATTTGTTGCTGATCTTTCTTCCGTTTTTGCGCTGGATGATCATCTTATCTGATCCTTTTCCTCTTGTACGGGTAACCTGTCCTTTAGCATATTTACCTGTGCGGCTACGTGGGTGACCACCAGAAGCTCTACCTTCACCACCACCCATCGGATGATCTACCGGGTTCATTGCAACTGCTCTTGTTCTTGGTCTAACACCTTTCCAACGGTTACGGCCAGCTTTACCAGCACTCTCAAGGTTATGATCGCTGTTGCTAACAACACCTACAGTAGCGTAGCAATTTATCAGTACTTTTCTTAACTCACCGCTCGGCATTTTGATAATACCGTACTTTAATTCTTTGTTCGAAAGCTGTGCACTGCCACCGGCGCTTCTAACCAATTTACCACCCTGGCCAGGCTGCATCTCGATATTATGAACCATTGTACCCAATGGCATATTCTTCAATTGTAAGGCATTACCCAAATCCGGAGCAACACTGTCACCACTCATGATTACAGCACCTACCTGTAATCCGTTTGGTGCAATAATGTAACGCTTTTCACCATCTGCATAATTAAGCAATGCGATGAAAGCTGTACGGTTTGGATCGTATTCGATGCTCTTTACTGTAGCAGGAATATTTTTCTTATCTCTTTTGAAATCAATAATACGGTACATTGTTTTGTTACCGCCGCCCATGTAGCGCATTGATCTTCTACCTGAAGAGTTACGACCAGCTGTGTTTTTTTGCTTTTCAAGCAATGTTTTTTCCGGCTCAGAGGTGGTGATCTCAGCATAGGCATTGCCTATTCTCCATCTTGTACCGGCTGTGGTAGGTTTGTATTTTCTAAGTGCCATTTTCGGTTGTTGCTCCTGGCTCCCTGGAGGGAGATTTGGAACTTTTAATTTTATTAATCTCTGCGTTTTGCGGTAGCAGAATTACCATACTTTATAATTTCAAAGTCACCGTAGGAGACTATATTGTGCTATACAAATCAATTGTTTCACCTTCAGCTACAGTTACATAAGCTTTCTTCTTGGCTGGCTTGCGGCCTGAAACAACACCTGCTTTGGTGTTACGAGATTTTGCTTTACCTGGCATAACCGCCGTGTTTACATTAGTAACCTGTACACCGTAAAACTGCTCAACAGCTTTCTTAATTTCCAGCTTATTAGCTTTTCTACCAACTATAAAAGCATAGCGGTTCATTTTATCTGTCTGCTTGTTTATCTTTTCAGACAAAACCGGCTTTACTAACACTTCAGAAAGTTTCATAATTCTACTTTGATAATTTAAAATTTCTTTGCAGATACCACTGCCTCAACTATGCTACTGCCTCTTCTTCTTCAGTGAATATTTTAGCAACACTCTCAGTAAATACAACAACTGATGCATCAACAATATCATAAGTGTTCATATCGCTTACCAAAGTGCTTTTCACTTTTGGAATGTTACGTAAGCTTAAATACACATTCTGGTTATCTTCCTGCAAAACAAAAAGCGATTTTTTGCCAGCTAACTGAAGACTATTTAAAATACCAGCAAACTGTTTTGACTTTGGAGCGTCCATGCTGATATCTTCAATAACAACGATAGAGTTTTCTTTAGCCTTAAAGCTCAGTGCACTAATCTTAGCCAGATCTTTAACCTTACGGTTCAATTTAAAATCGTAAGCGTGTGGTTTTGGACCAAAAATGGTACCACCACCTTTATACAACGGGTTCCTTAAGTTACCTTTACGGGCCCCACCGGTTCCTTTTTGTTTGTGTAATTTTTTAGAAGCACCCTGAACCTCAGCCCTTGTTTTTACCTTGTGTGTACCCTGGCGTTGTGCTGCCAGGTATTGCTTTACAGCGAGGTAAACAACATGATTGTTTGGCTCCACACCAAAAATCTCTTCCGGCAAATCAACTGTTCTGCCTGTTTTAGCTCCCTGAATATTTAAAATATCTACTAACATGTTTTTTAATTTGCTGATGTGATAATGTGCTTATTTGCTAATTCCCACACTTATTTAAAAAATCTTATTGAAATACAATCAGCACATTAGCAAATCAGCTAATTAGCTAATTATTCTTTTATTTTTGAATCATTACAATGGCACCGTTATGTCCCGGTACAGAACCGCTTACCAAAATGTAATTCTTTTCAGGAAAAATTTTCACCACTTTCAATCCCTTTACTTTCACCCTGTCCTGCCCCATACGGCCACCCATTCTCATACCTTTAAATACCCTTGAAGCATCGGAAGAGTTACCGATAGAACCCGGAGCTCTCTGGCGATCATGCTGACCATGACTTGCTTCACCAACACCGCTAAAGCCGTGACGCTTAACAACACCCTGGAAGCCTTTACCCTTTGTGGTACCAACAACTTCTACTTTGTCGCCTTCGGTAAAAATGTCAACAGTGATTGTTTCACCAACATTTTTATCCATTTCGCTATCGCGGATTTCTTTAACTACTTTTTTGGGAGAGGTCTGGGCTTTTGCGAAGTGATTTACTTCAGCCTTGATGGAGTGCTTTTCCTTTTTATCGCCGAATGCTATCTGGAGAGCATTGTAACCGTCTGAGTCGATGGTTTTCTTTTGGGTAA
Source organism: Ferruginibacter sp. (assembly GCA_965247025.1). GTDB lineage: Bacteria > Bacteroidota > Bacteroidia > Chitinophagales > Chitinophagaceae > Ferruginibacter. The sequence continues at coordinate 2,483,600 of OZ252000.1, forward strand.
CTATACATGGCCCTGCTTCTATAATTGTTACAGCGGTTTGTTTACCTGCTGCATCAAAAACACTGGTCATGCCAATCTTTTTACCAATAATACTTTTCATTGTATTTTGTTTTTACCCAGCGCTCCATTTTATTGGAGATGGGTGTTCAATATTTTTATTTAAGAACTAACCTGGTGCCTTTCCGCCTGTCAGCGAAGGGTTCATCAAGCCTTAATCTCTACATCAACACCACTTGGAAGATCTAACTTGCTAAGTGCATCAACCGTACGGCTGCTGCTGGTGTAAATGTCTAACAAACGCTTGTGCGTACACAATTGGAACTGCTCTCTTGCTTTTTTATTCACGTGAGGAGCACGCAGAACTGTGAAAATCTTCTTGTGTGTAGGTAAAGGAATTGGTCCGGTAACTACAGCACCAGTGCTGCGTACAGTTTTTACGATTTTCTCTGCAGATTTATCTACCAGGTTATGGTCGTAAGACTGTAATTTGATTCTGATTCGTTGTGACATATTTAAAGAACTTTAAACTTACGTTTTTTTTATTTTGGAGTGCAAAGGTAGGGGGCTGAAACGAAATAGCAAAGTGTTTTAAAAGTTTTTTTGAGATTTCTTTTAAAAGATTTCCGGGTGCTTTTTAAGGGAGAAATTTAATCCGCCTCAAACTTTCGGTTAGCCTTGTAAAGGCCTGCTGTGAGAGGTTTTCAAGTGTACATCACCAACCGAATCTGATAAAAAATCAACTTTGTAATACAGGATGATAGCTGGCTGTTACCTTTGCAGCCATGAAAGATTTCAGGGATTTACGGATTGTGTTTATGGGCACCCCCGAATTTGCAGTAGCAAGTTTGGATGCGCTGCTTAAAGGGGGATGCAATATAGTTGGTGTGATAACTGCCCCGGACAAAGCTGCAGGCCGGGGTATGCAACTGCAGCAAAGTGCTGTAAAAAAATATGCTGTGGAGCAAAACCTGCTGGTGCTTCAACCGGAAAAACTGAAAGCTCCGGAATTTATTGATGAATTAAAAGCACTGAAAGCCGACCTGCAGATTGTGGTAGCTTTCAGAATGCTCCCTGAGATAGTTTGGAGCATGCCGCCGATGGGCTCTGTAAATCTGCATGGCAGTTTATTGCCGCAATACCGGGGAGCCGCTCCAATTAACTGGGCCATTATAAACGGAGAACAAGAAACGGGTGTAACCACCTTTAAGCTACAGCACGCCATTGATACCGGTGATATATTATTACAAGAGAGCCTTTCCGTGGGAGCAAATGAAACAGCCGGGGAAATCCACGACAGGATGAAAGAAATTGGTGGAGCATTGCTGCTGAAAACCGTGAAGGGCCTTGCTGATGGAAGTCTGCAGGAACAGCCCCAGAATAATACCCACAGTAATGAGTTAAAGCATGCCCCCAAAATTTTTACAGAAACCTGCAAAATAGATTTTAGTAAAACAGCGGTTGAAGTACACAATCTCATCCGGGGCTTATCCCCTTTCCCCGGCGCCTTTACTTCTTTGAACGGAAAAATGCTGAAAATTTTCAGAAGCCAGGTGGCGATTGATGACGACGAAATTGGGTCCGAAACTCCGGGCAGCTATCTCTCCGACAAAAAATCATTCTTAAAATTTGCCTGTGCAGACGGGTTTATTGAAGTAAAACAACTGCAGCTGGAGGGTAAAAAGAAAATGCTGACAGAAGACTTTCTCAAGGGTTTCAGGGATTAGCAATTTGAAGTATTCTTTTGTTTATGTTGCTGACGGGCTCAGCATCTAATCTTATATTTGAACTATGTTATCAATCAGCCAGCGTGGCCGGGAAATGCCACCATCGCCCATAAGAAAGTTAGTGCCATTTGCAGAAGCTGCTAAAAAAAGGGGCACTAAAGTTTATCACCTCAATATTGGCCAGCCGGATATTGCAACGCCTGAAAGTATATTAGATGCTGTACGCCACAGCACTTTTAAAGTACTTGAATACAGCCACAGTGCTGGCAACGAGAGTTACCGTAAAAAATTAGTGGAATATTATGCAAGGGTGGGTATTGATGTTAATCATGAGCAAATCATTGTAACCACAGGTGGAAGCGAAGCTATACTGTTTGGTATTATGGCCTGCATGGATGCTGGTGATGAGGTAATAATTCCCGAACCTTTTTATGCAAACTACAATGGCTTTGCAACCGAGGCTGGGGTTACGGTTGTGCCGATTACATCAAACATTGAAACAAGTTTTGCCCTGCCTCCTATTGAGGACTTTGAAAAAGCCATCACAAGCAAAACAAAGGCGATTATCATCTGCAATCCGAACAACCCAACAGGATACCTGTACAGTAAAGAAGAACTCGAAATATTAAAGCAGATCATCTTAAAGCATAACCTCTATCTTTTTGCAGATGAAGCCTACCGGGAGTTTTGCTATGAAGGCACCCACACCAGCGCCATGCAGCTGGAAGGAGTTGATGATAATATTATATTGATGGATACCATCAGCAAACGGTACAGTGCCTGTGGTGGCCGGATTGGTGCCCTGGTTACAAAGAACGTTGCAGTTTTAAACTCAGTTATGAAATTTGCCCAGGCAAGGTTGAGTCCGCCCAGCTTTGCTCAAATATTAGGAGAAGCAGCCGTTGACCTCCCTGCAGATTACTTCAATGAAACCAAGGCTGAATACAAAAAACGGCGGGATACAATCGTCAAAAGATTGAACGATATTCCAGGTGTATTTTGCCCCAATCCCGGCGGTGCATTTTATGCTATGGCCAAGCTTCCGATAGATGACTCTGATAAATTTTGCCAATGGCTGCTGGAATCATTTAGCTACAACGGTCAAACTGTTATGCTGGCACCTGCAACAGGGTTTTATAGCACCCCCGGCCTTGGTAAACAACAGGTCAGACTGGCCTACGTACTTAACACTACGGCTATTGAGGCTGCCATGGACTGCCTGGAAAAAGCACTTGAACAATACCGCTCAATCACAATCTGAAGCGAATTAAGAACCAGCATTTAAATATGATCATTGTAACTATGTGTTCCGCAAACCATGGTAAATTCTTTGTTTGTGCTATTTTCGCAATACAAACACCCAACAAGTACAGGCATGTCCTTTGTACTCACGGATATTTTTACCAAACAAACTCATGATGAAAAAAATTATCTTATCTCTGGCATTGGCAATTACGTCATGCCTTGCTTTTTCGCAACAACTTTTTACTATTAAGGTTACTGACGGATCTACAGGTGCCGCCCTTTCTGGTGCCTCCGGCAAAATTGTTTCCGGCAACAGAGGAGTAACCGCTGATGGAAGTGGCATTATAAAAATTGAGGCCAAACAGGGCGAAATACTGGAGATAAGCAACATCGGCTACAAGCCGAAAGAGTTAACATTGGGCAGTGAAACAACAATCACCATTTCACTCGAAGCCTCCCTGGTAGACCTGAGTGACGTAGTAGTTGTTGGTACACGTGGTGCACCGAGAGCCAAGACAGAAACAGCTGTTCCTGTTGATGTGATCAAGATTAACCAGGTTGGTTTACCGACTGCAAAAATGGATCTTACATCCATTTTAAATGTGGCTGCTCCCTCTTTCAACTACAACAAACAAAGCGGTGCAGATGGTGCTGATCATGTGGATCTTGGGACCCTGCGTGGCTTGGGACCCGATCAGACTCTAGTGCTGATCAATGGCAAACGTCGTCATAGTACAGCTCTTGTTGCTTTATTTGGGACAAGAGGCCGGGGTAATTCAGGTGTCGACTTAAATGCTTTTCCTCAATCTGCCGTTGATAGGATTGAGATTTTGAGAGATGGTGCTTCAGCTCAATATGGATCTGATGCAATGGCGGGAGTTATGAATATTGTCTTGAAAAAAGATATTAACCATTGGACAATTAATACCGGAGGGAGCGGTTATTATGATACAAAATACAATGCAAGAAAGGGATTTGACCCGACCCAATATTATTCTGGTAATCAAATTGATGGCGGGACGTTGTCCCTTTCTGTGAATAATGGAGTAGCACTTGGTAAAAAAGGGGGCTTCATAAATTTTTCACTTGATCTTCTTTCAGCTGCTAAAACATACAGACAGGTCGGAGATACAGATCTTGCTAAAAATCCTCAAGCATTACCTGTTAACACAGGCCGCAGGGCATTTGGTGATGGATCGGTGAAAACTGCCGGTGCAATGTTCAATTTGGAAGTGCCTTTAGCAAATGGGAAAAGCACATTCTATTCCTATGCAGGCTATAACTATAAATCGTCTGACGCTTTTGCCTACTCAAGAAATTATAGCGCCAGGCCAGATCGGTTTCCTGTCGATGCTAATGGACACCTTCTTTTTGATGCAGCCATTATGCAAAAAACGAAAGATGGCGAAACTTTTTACAACCCCCATATTCAAACGAAAATAAAAGACGCCTCAGTTGCCGTTGGTTTCAAAGGAAAATTTGCAGACGAGTGGAATTGGGACATTAGTAACACCTTGGGGAAAAATGATTTCCATTATTACGGAGACAAGACATTCAATGCTTCTATTATTGGTGATAAATCTAAAACCCATTTTGATGATGGGGGTTTTAACTTTCTTCAAAATACTACCAATCTTGATTTTAGTAAATCATTTTCTTCAATTGGAGAAGGGCTAAATATCGGGCTTGGTGGGGAGTTCAGGTATGAAAAATATACAATTTATAAAGGTGAGGATGCTTCCTATAAAAGTTATCATCCCAATAATCTGTACTATCCATCACTGGGAGATTCAGCCTCTCCGGCACCAGGCTCGCAAGGATTTCCAGGCTTTAGTCCGGCGGATATTATCAATAAAAACCGCACTAATGTGAGCGGCTATGCCGATGCTGAACTCAACGTTACAAAAAAATGGCTATTGGATATCGCTATTCGTTTTGAAAATTACTCTGATTTCGGCTTTGTAAATACTTCCAAAATTGCAAGCCGCTATAAATTCTCAAACAAGTTTTCTGTAAGAGGCTCTATGAGTACAGGCTTCAGGGCACCTTCCCTGCAACAAATCAATTTCAGTAATACACTAACTTCTTTTAGCGGAGGCTCATTGGTTCAGTCCCGTATTGCAAGAAATGGAGATGACGTTACCAAAGCTGCTGGAATTCCTGACTTAAAACAGGAAACATCAATAAATACAAGTATTGGATTTGCATGGAAACCAGCCAGAAATTTGACAATTACAATTAATGGTTATTCTGTAAAAGTTAAAGACAGAATTGTATTATCTGGATTATTTAGTGCTGATGATGGCAGCCTTCCAGTAACGTTCACAGATAAGTTAAAAGCTTTGAAAGTTTCAACAGCTCAGTTTTTTGCAAACTCAGTAAATACAACTAACCTAGGTTTAGATATTGTAATTGATTATAGCAAAAAATGGGGTAATAAAAGTTTCAAAGCCTTGTTGGCTGGAAATATACAACACATGAAAGTTAATGAAGTGCATTATCCCGTAGCATTAGATGATAATAATGATCATCGTAAAACTTTCTTTAGTGACAGGGAAGAGGCTTTTTTATTAGCATCTGCACCAAAATCAAAATTCAATTTAAGTGTTGAATATGGCATCGGTAAGTTAGGTATTGGATCCCACCTCACTTATTTTGGCAATATTAAAACAAGAGGATACGGCTCAGAAACTTATAACTATAGGAGTAAAATGACAACTGATCTCTTTCTTTCTTATAAGTTCTCCGGTAAAGTTAGCCTCTTTATAGGGGCTGATAATATATTCAATGTTCATCCTGACTATGCTGCAGTTTCTACAGATAGACGCAATGCATTTAATAACGAAACAGGTGGAGCATGGGAATCTGTTCAAATGGGTTTTAACGGCAGAAGATTATTTACAAAGCTGGCGTTTAATTTTTAACACCGGCTTAGAAATAAAAAAGAAGGAAGCTTTCAACGGCATCCTTCTTTTTTATAAACTCTAAACAAGAGTGTAATTATAGATTTCCTAAAACCTATAGTTGTAACCTAACGAAAACTGAATAGCTTCATAAGCACTAACAATGTTGGCATAGCCTGGGGTGGTAAGTAAAATTAACTCTGGCTCAAAAAATAGTTGGTGGTGTTTATTTTTAAAAGTGTAGCCAAAATCAAAACCCATATCAGGGCCAAACACTTTTCCCTGCTCATAACTAAAGCCTACAGATCCTCCAACCAGTTTATCATTTATAAAGTTAGCAGAATCTAGAAATATGGTACTAAGTTTACTCCATCCATAAGCCAATCCGAAAAATGGCGTAATATTAATATGTTTTCCTAATTTAAAATCATACGCCGCTTTTATACAAAAGACGTCATGCACCCCCAATCCATTTTCTGTATCCCCGTTAAAATATTCCCCCCTTGTTATGCCCAGATATTTATTTACGTAACCAATCGTCATTGGATTATTCGGATAAAGATATTTAGCATAATATACTGATCCTTTTAAAGTATTAGTTTGACAATGTGTATAAAAGATGTTTAAGGATAACCCTTTCCAAAGGTTTCTGCCATAACCCAAAGAATAGTGATGCCCCCAATACGGATATAGATTATAGTCGCCGGAGATGCCAGCTTTTACAAATAACTTATCCTTAATTTTTTGTGGGTTCTTAGCCTGAGAAAATTGGGCATAGCCAGGCTGCCAATAAAAAAACATCAATAATAAGAAGATGCAGAGACCCCTCTTTAGAATGGTATTGTATTTAGTTGATTTTATTAAATCCATACGTTTCTATATTATATTTTAATGTGTTTATATTTTGAATTGTAAAGAATTGAGATAAAATATATTTTGGCCAACATGATTTTTCATCACAAAAAGTCTCCAAGTTCGCTTATCAAAAATTGATGCCATTGGCATTTAATCTTCACCATATTTGCAAATTTTTTGTTACAAAAACTAATGATCCTGTTATACTAAAGTTAAAGCAGGTAACCCAACATATTGCCATACGTTCAAAATGAAAGAAGGATGCTTTCAACGGCATCCTTCTTTTTTATCTAAAACTATTTTCATTCTATTGAGAAATGTAACTGTGCAAATGTTCAATTGTTTCCTTTTGGGTATTGATTATACTGGTAACCACGTCGCCGATTGAGATCATTCCCACAACGGTATCCCCTTTTACCACGGGTAAATGCCGGATATGTTTTGCACTCATTATTTCCATGCACTTATCAATACTGTCATCCGGACTAACGGTAATGGGATTGGCTGTCATGATTTCAGACACAAGTGTGTCATGGGAGGTTTTACCTTTCAGGATAATTTTCCGGGCATAATCTTTTTCTGAGAGGATTCCTGTAAGCTTATCATTATCAATCACTAAGATGGCACCAATGTTTTTTTCACTCATTGACTCTATGGCTTCATACACTGTTGCACTGCCTGAAACAGAAAAAACATAGGAGCCTTTTTTGGTTGATAAAATTTTAGATACACTCATACTACAAAAATTTAGATTGGTGGCGAAAGGGGTTAAAAAGCATTCGTTTGTTGTATGAAGATAGTGAAGGCTGGCTAAAAAGTAAAACGATTTTTTTAAGGCTGGATTTTAACGCAAAGCTGCTAAAAGGCAAAGGTCTTAAAATTCATTTGGGCTTTGTATAGTTGAACTCGTATTTTACTATTTCTGCAATAGTTTTACTACAGTACCATAAAGTACTTCTGCCCCCAGTGCTAAATCTTCATAAGAAGAATACTCAAGGGGATTATGGCTAATGCCATCTTTGCAGCGAACAAATATCATCCCGTAATCGCAGGCATAAGAGAGTGCCATCGCATCATGAAAGGGGCCACTCATGAGTTCAGGTGCTTCAAGGTTAAGTGAAATGCACTCAGTATGAATGATATCTTTTATCCAACCGGCACAATAACGAGGCTCGCTAATAAAATCTTCAGAGATGGAATATTCCAGGGAGTGCTTTTTGGAGATAGTGTCGATCTTTTCTCTCAATTGCTTTTCGTAACGGTTGCGGCGTTCAATATCAATATCTCTCAGGTCAACCGTAAAACTTACTTCCTCTGCAATGATATTGCGGCTGGCTGGGAAAACATTCATGGTGCCAACAGTTCCAACAGTGGGATTGCCGGGAACTTGCGTGGAAATTTCATTCAACGCCACCACTATTTCTGCTGCACCGAGCAGTGCATCTTTTCGCAGTGGCATTGGCACAGAGCCTGCATGCCCTGCCATTCCTTTTAAGTTAACCGTCCACCAAATAGGCCCGGAAATACCTGAGACCACCCCAATTGGTTTGTTGCCCATATCAAGTACAGGCCCTTGTTCAATATGCAGTTCTAAAAAACAAAAAATACTGCCGGGCTTGTATTCATCATCTGCTGATTTGGATGGGTCGCACCCAAAATCAATCAGTGCCTGGCACCGGCTGATACCTTCCTTGTCTTTGCGTTCGATGTCACCTGGATCGAGCCTGCCTAAAATTCCTTTAGAGCCATATAAACCTTTGTTGAACCGCCAGCCTTCTTCATCAGCAAATGAAATCACTTCAATTGTTCTTTCATGAGCAATATTGTTTTCGGTTAAAGTCTTTACAACCTCTATAGCACATAAAACACCGGCAACGCCATCGAAACGACCACCATAGGGCTGACTATCTAAATGTGAGCCCATCATTAATAAAGGCAGTTCAGGATTTGTTCCTTGCAGTCGTCCGATTAAATTTCCGAAGTTGTCGATATGCGTTTTCATGCCGGCTTCTTCCATCCAGGATGCGGCTATTTTAAATGCTTCCTTTTCTGTTGCTGAATGAGCAGGGCGGTTGGTGCCTGTTTCGCCAATTTTGCCGATGAGGCTCATTGCTTCAAAATGTTGCTGGAGGCGGGATGCGTTGATTTTCATTCTAAATAAAAGAGTTTTGATGTCAATTTGACTCGGCGAGCCAACTATTTAGGAAACCAATGTTTAGGTGTTCATCGACACTTGAAATAATAATCCAAACTTTTTTAAATCTTTCTCATTATCAATTCTCATGGTTTCAAATTTTGATTGTAAAGAATTGCTTTTCTGTATAGTAAAATTTTCTTCGCTGCTAGTCATAAAGGAATTCTGGTAAGAGCGATGAATATCCATGATTCTATCAACGATATTTTTGATAATGTCCAATTCTAATTCATCAATAAATAAATTGAGAATTAACTGACTGCTTAAGAGTCCACTGATTGGCTCTTTTGTTTTTACATCCAACTCAATCGGAGAATATTTATTGGTTAGAAGTTGTATAGTTGAAATATTTGTAAATGCAAGTTCGCATGCAACATAAGAAACATAAAACCCTTTTATAGCATCCAGCTTGTTTTGCTGGAATAAATTATGTCTTGATTCTGCTTTTTTGGTTTTACTCTCAAGATTTAGTTTTATCAAATATCCAAAAATTCCAAGAACTACTAAAAGCTGAGGAAAATATTCTGTAAGTAATTTGGATAAATCCATTGTAAAGATTTTAAATTTTACTTTTTTGTAATCCAACCAATTGATAGAGGTACAAGTTAATTGAAGAGCGATGATGCTATGAAAACAATCGCTGGTTATATAATCACTTTCTTTTTTCAACAGATCTCTCCTTCATCTAAATGATACCATCAGTGATCATTAAGCGGCCTGCCCTCTTCCTGCCACATTTTCCAGTTAATGTACTCAGGAGCAACTCTATGTTCTTCCATTGTGATGCAATCGGTAACAGGGCACATTAACTGGCAGAGATTACAGCCCACACATTCCTCTTCTTTGATGGTGTAAGTATTGTACGGTTTGCCATACTGCAGGTTGATGGACTGGTGCGATGTGTCTTCGCAGGCTATGTAACACAAGCCGCAGTGAATGCACTTATCCTGGTTGATTTTAGCAATGTGATGGTAGTTGATATCGAGGTCTTCCCAGTGGGTGATCTTCTCAACACTCTTGCCAATGAAATCGTAAATGGTTGCGTAGCCCTTTTCATCCATCCAGTTATTGAGGCCTTCGCACATGTCTTCTATGATTCTAAATCCATGCTTCATGGCGGCCGTGCACACCTGAACGTTAGATGCACCCAATAACATAAACTCTACTGCATCACGCCACGTGCTTATACCACCGATACCAGATACAAGGACTTTACTGGTTGTTTCGTCCTGTGCAATGGTGGTGAGAAACTTCAATGCAATGGGCTTTACAGCAGGCCCGCAATAACCGCCGAACACACTTTTACCAGCCACGTAAGGATTGGGCACCAGTGTGTCCAAATCTATTCCTGTAACAGATTGTATGGTGTTGATCAGTGACAATGCATTGGTACCGGCTTCCACTACCGCCTTGCCAGTTGGCACAACAGAATGCACATTTGGTGTGAGTTTGGTGATAACAGGAATGGTTGCTTTCTCCATTACCCACTCAACCACCATCCTCGCAATTTCGGGGTCTTGTCCAACGGCTGCTCCCATACCTCTTTCCGTCATACCATGCGGACAACCAAAGTTGAGTTCAAAACCCATTGCTCCGGCGTCTTCACATTTTTTTATCAGGTCGTGCCAGCTTTCCCGGTTGTTGTCTGCCATCAGGGAAACGATCATTGCCCTGTCTGGAAAAAGTTTTACGCACTCGGTTATTTCTTTAAGGTTAATCTCCAGCGGACGATCGCTGATGAGTTCGATGTTATTAAAACCCATTACTTTGTGTCCGCCAAAATTAATGGCAGAGTAGCGGCTCGATACATTTTTTACCTGGCTGCCCAGTGTCTTCCACACCACACCACCCCAGCCTGCCTCAAAGGCACGGAGTACATTTATTTTTTTATCGGTTGGAGGAGCACTCGCCAGCCAAAAAGGATTGGGAGATTTGATACCGAGAAAATTTGCTGATATGTCTGCCATAAGATTTCTTTTCACGCCAAGACGCCAAAAGGCGAAGAAGCAAAGTTTTATAATTTATTTACTATTCGATGAATCTCGTCTTTAATAAGATTTACATTGAAATTTACTAATAGGCCTAATTTAATTTCTGTCAACTTTAAATATGTTTGAACTTGTTTGTAATGAACTGGTGCCAGTGCATCAATTGATTTTAATTCGACTATTACTTTTCCATCTATAATTACATCAGCCCTAAAGCCTATTTCCATTCTGATTGTTTCATGTACCAATGGAATAGCTTGTTGCCTTGTGAAAGGGATTCCCGTTTTCTGCCATTCATAGCAAAAAATTTCTTCGTACACAGATTCAAACAAGCCCGGCCCATATTTATAATGAATATGAAAACAACTATCAACTACCAATTTAGCTATTTCATTTTCTGTGAGCATAAAAAGTATGTCACGCAAAGAAGCTAAGTTTTAAAGAAGCAAAGCAAAATCATTTCTTTGCTTCTTAGCTTTTTTGCGTCTTGGCGTGAAAAAAATCAAGAATGCCTTTTGCCCCGTCTTTGCCAGCCTGCACGGCATCCACTACTTCTTTGCCTCCATTCACAGCATCGCCGCCGGCGTACAATCCAGGGATATTTGTTTCACCATTTTGCTTAATTGTAACCTTGCCAGATTTATTATCAATTGAATAATTTTTCACCAGCGATTCAAACGGCATTTGGCCCGCTGCTTTTATAACCATATCAACATCAAGAGTAAAGGTTTCACCGGTGTCAACAGGACTTCTTCTGCCGCTGGCATCAGGCTCACCCAATTCCATTTTGCTGCAAACAATTGAAGTCACTTTTCCATCGGCACCAAGAATTTCTTTGGGTGCTGCCAACCAAATTATATTACATCCATCCAGTTTAGCAATGTCCAGTTCAACCTGTGTGCAGGGCTTTTCATTTTCGGTGCGACGGTAAAGCATTGTTACTTCTCCGGCACCCAATCTTTTTGCCTGGGTGGCTGCATCAATAGCCGTCATACCCATTCCAATTACAGCTACTTTATCTCCTACTGCAATGGCCGGATAACCTTGCTCTCTCAGATTGTAAATAAAAGTGATGGCGTCTTCAACACCCTCAAGATCTTCACCCGGAATATCTAACTGCCTTGCCAAACCCACGCCAATAGCGATGTACACGGCATCATAATTTTTTTGCAATTCTTCCAGTGAAATATTTTTTCCTAATTCCTGGTTGTATTTAATTTCTATACCGCCAATGCCAGTAATATAATTTACTTCCTCTTCACAAAATTGCGGTGTTACTTTATAAGCAGCGATGCCGTAAGTCATTAAGCCACCGCCCTTGCTTTCTTTTTCGAAAATGGTTACATCCACACCTTCCCGGCTAAGCATGTGAGCACAACTTAAACCAGCCGGCCCAGCGCCAATTACCGCTACCCTTTTGCCGGTGCCTTCTTTTCTTTTAAACAATTGCCATTGCTTTTGCATGGCAATTTCGGTGGAGTAACGCTGCAGTTTTGCAATTGAAACAGGCTCCTCTTCCAGCAAATTGTAAACGCAGGCACCTTCGCATAATTTTTCTACAGGGCAAACTTTGCTGCAGCCGGCACCCATAATGTTGCTGCTAAAAATAGTATGCGCCGAGCCTTTAATGTTGGCTGTAGAAATTTGTTTTATAAATTTAGGAACATCGATGCTGGTAGGACAACTCTTCATACAAGGTGCATCATAACAAAACAAACAACGGTTTGCTTCCACCGCAGCCGCATCATAAGAGTCGAAAGGGGGATGAATATCGCTAAAGTTTTGTTCGTATTGCTCCTGGCTTAATCTATTTGCTGAAACGGGCATAATAAGTTAGTTGATAAATGTTCAGATATGGTATTCAGTAAAAGTGAGTGACACAACGATGATGCTATGAAATACAACCGCCGGTCCCAAATTTGTATTTTAAAATTGATAAAAAGCAACGGGCTACAGCTGTGTAATTTCTCCGTAAGTCTCCGGCCTTCTGTCTCTGTAAAACTGCCATTTGCTGCGAATCTCATCAATAAGGTCCAAATCAAATTCTGCAATCAGCAACTCATCTTTGTCTTCACTTGCGGTTGCAATTATTTGGCCCAGCGGATTTACAAAATAGCTGGTGCCGTAAAACTTGCCGATATTCCACGGCGCTTCTGTACCAACCCGGTTAATGCAACCCATAAAATAACCATTGGCAACTGCATGTGCAGGCTGCTCTAATTTCCACAAATATTGCGACTGCCCAACGGTAGTTGCGGAAGGATTGTAAACGATCTCAGCGCCATTCAATCCCAGGCATCTTGCTCCATCCGGGAAGTGACGGTCGTAACAAATATAAACGCCAACTTTTGCATATTTTGTCTGGAAAACAGGGTAGCCAAGGTTGCCGGGCTTAAAGAAAAACTTTTCCCAGAACCCACCGGTATGCGGTATGTGATTTTTCCGGTACTTACCAAGGTAAGTGCCATCTGCATCAATTACAGCAGCGGTATTATAGAGCACCCCAGATTGTTCTTTTTCATACACCGGCACTATGATAACCATGTTGTATTTTTTTGCATACTCCTGCATGCGTTCGGTTGTAGGACCAGGAACGGTCTCGGCAGAAGCATACCACTTAGCATCCTGCCCGGGGCAGAAATAAGGCGTATTGAAAATTTCCTGGAAACACAGGATTTGAACGCCCTGTTTACCGGCCTCTTCTATGTACGGAATATGCTTTTGAACCATGGCTTCCATGATGTCAGCAATTGTTCCCTCTCCTTCTGTTACCGGCAGGCTAACCTGTATGAGACCTGACTTAATAATACGTGGCATAAATAATATTTAAACGCTTACTATAAATACGTTTTGAGTGTTTTAGGTTTTATAATTCCCCCTGTTTGTCAAATACATTGGCTATACTTTTTTCCGGTACCAGCCACATGATTGATACAGATAAAAACAAGGCACATGAAATTAAAGGGTTGATGAACAGTGCCACCGGTATAGCTGTTGCATATAACACGATAGAGGCAATTGCCTTTACTTTTCGTTTACCTAATGTTGGCTTAAATTCCGGCGACTCATCATAATGCTTTATGATTTGCTTTTCAAGAATTGTATAAGCCATGCCGCAAAATAATGCCAGCGCTGCATAAGCCGCTACTGTGATTCTTTCAAAATGATTTTCACCCATCCAGGCTGTTAAAAAAGGTATCAGCGATAACCAGAATAACAGGTTCATATTTGCCCACATAATAGCCGTGTTAACTCTCTTTACTGTGTGCAATAAATGGTGATGGTTGCCCAATAAATTGCCACAAAAAGAAAACTCAATCCATAGCTGATGAACTTTGGCACCAGTGGCTTTATAACCGCCCAATCAGTACCTTCAGGAGCTTTCATTTCCAGCACCATAATGGTGATGATGATTGCAATAACGCCATCGCTGAAAGCTTCTAATCTTGTTTTACCCATGTGTTTTTTCACGCAAAGAGGAAACGGAAAGAAGATGCAATCTCTGCATCTCTGCCATTCAGCATCTTTGCATGCGACTATATTTTGTTACCGACTTTATTTCGCTTAATAAATTTACCGTATCCTTTTTCAACCAGGCAATTATTATCTTCAATAGCCACCTGACCTCTTAATAAAACTGTTTTTACTTTTCCTGTCAATTCCCATCCTTCATAACCGCTGTAGTCAACATTCATATGATGGGTTGCAGCAGAAAGCGTATGTTTTTCATTGGGGTCGATGATCACAATATCTGCATCACTGCCAACAGCAATGGTACCTTTTTGTGGAAACATACCAAAGATTTTTGCTGCATTAGTGGAAGATACTTCCACATATTTATTCAGCGTGATTTTATTTTTTACAACACCTTCGCTGAACAATAATTCCATCCTGTTTTCAATGGCCGGATGTCCGTTGGGTATTTTGCTAAAATCATCTTTACCCATCAGTTTTTGTTCCCACATAAACGGACAGTGATCTGTTGCCACCACTTCTACAAGCCCCTGGTTAATACCAGCCCATAAGGTTGCCTGGTCTTTTTTCTCCCTTAAAGGCGGGCTCATTACCCATTTGGCGCCTTCAAAATTTTGTTCGTACAGGCTTGCATCCAGCACTAAATATTGAATACAGGTTTCAACAAATATTTTTTGATTTCTCCTGGTTGCATTGCGAAGCGCATTCAATGCACCCTCACAAGTCAGGTGCACAATATATCCCGGGCAACCTGTGTAAGAAGCCATGTCTGCAAAACGGCCGCTGGCTTCTGCTTCTGTAATTTCTGGTTGAGATAAATAATGGTACAATGGCGCAAGTTTACCTTCTGATTTATGTTTTGCCACAAGAAAGTCGATCATGTCTCCATTGGTGGCATGCACATTAATTAAACCGCCATGTTTTTTTACTTCGTTCATTAACCCGATCATCTGCCGGTCATCTATCATTAATGCTCCTTTATAAGCCATGAATGTTTTGAAAGAAGTGATGCCTTCTGCTTCTATAAAATGCTGAATTTCCTCTTTTGTTTCTTCATTAAAATCCGTAACGGCCATGTGAAAGCTGTAATCACCCAAGCAATTATTATCGCTTCTTCCCTTCCACTCATTCAATGCATGCTGCAGACTTTTTCCTTGTGTTTGCAACACAAAGTCAATCACCATTGTG
This sequence comes from Ferruginibacter sp., assembly GCA_965247025.1. GTDB lineage: Bacteria > Bacteroidota > Bacteroidia > Chitinophagales > Chitinophagaceae > Ferruginibacter. The sequence goes on from OZ252000.1 coordinate 2,499,171, forward strand.
GTACCACCATACAGGGCAGCACGGGTGCCTGTTTCATAATTGTCGCTGCTGTAAGTACCCATAAAAGGCATGTCTAAATGCACATGCGGATCAATACCACCGGGCATCACCAACTTACCGGAAGCGTCAATTATTTTATCAGCTTTTACCGCTAAATTTTTACCAATGGTTTGAATAGTTTCTCCTTCAATAAAAATATCAGCGATGTAATCAGCATCTGCTGTGATGATACGGCCGTTTTTTATTAGTACAGAAGCCCCCCCACCCCCCAAAGGGGGGATTTTGGACTCTGCTTTTAGTTGGCTCTCTTCTTGATTTGTGATAGTCACTTTTATAAATTTTAAAGTTCTTGAAAATTATTTTACACTTGCCTTAAGCCCCTCCTTTGGAGGGGTTGGGGGAGGCCAAATAATAAACCACACCACTAACTCCAAACCCAACAAACCAGGCATAATTATACAAGTGACTTATCCATCCAGGAAAAGTATTAGCAGCCACTAATTTTATCTGCAACAAAAAACCTGGAATATTTGGCAGAATACCAGCCAGCAAAGCGAAAATGGCTTTTGAATTAAACCCATTGCCGTATGCATATTCCCCTTTCTCGTTGTATAAATCTACGGCATTCAATTCTTTATTCCTGATGAAAAAATAGTCAGCAATCATGATACCACCTACCGGGCCAAGTAAACTTGAATATCCGCCCAGCCACGTAAAAATATAACCGTTGGGGTCAGCTATTAATTTCCAGGGAAAGATAAGTACCCCAATAATCCCGGTAATGTAACCGCCGGTTCTAAAATTGATCTTCTGCGGTGCAAGGTTTGAAAAATCATTTGCCGGACTTACAATATTGGCAGCAATATTTGTAGCCAGTGTAGAGATGATGATACCAACCATTGCGAAAGTTACAATCAGTTTACTATCAAACTTGCTGGCAACTTTTACAATGTCCCATTCCGTTTGGCCATAAATGATAGCCGTTGCGGAGGTAACAATAACACCTACAAAAGCAAAGAAAGTCATGGATGGCGGAAGCCCGATGATTTGACCGTTTACCTGCGCCCTCTGCGATTTGGCATAACGGGTAAAATCTGGAATATTTAAAGAAAGTGTTGCCCAAAATCCAACCATGCCTGTTAATGCCGGAAAGAAAAAATTCCAGAAGTCTTTCGAAGTTGCAAACTTTGACGGCTGGCTTAAAATTGGCCCCAGGCCCTTTGCAGCAACTATTGCCCAGGCCAGCAATGCGAATGCAGCGACCGGTAGAAAAAATGCTTTAAATACCAAAAGCTTTCGAATGCTTTCAACGCCCAGGTAAATGATAAACATGTTCAGTGCCCAAAAAAGCAGGAAACAAATCATTGGCAATGCCTGGGGAAACAGCGAACTGCTGTCTATTTCAGCCATTAACGGATTCCAGGCTCTTAAAATATTATAGAGCGAAGCACCGCCAATCCAGGTTTGGATACCGAACCAACCGCATGCAACAATAGCCCGGAGCATAGCCGGAATATTAGCGCCTTTTGTCCCGAAACTTGCCCTTACAAAAACAGGAAAAGGTATGCCGTACTTAGCGCCGGCATGCCCGTTTAAAATCATTGGGATCAGTACAATGCAATTGCCTAAAAATATAGTAAGGATAGCCTGCCACCAATTCATGCCGCCACCAATCAATGAGCTGGCCAGCATATAAGTTGGTATGCACAAGCTCATGCTAATCCACAAAGCTGCATAGTTCCAGGTACCCCAGGTTCTGTTGGCTGCACTTACGGGTGCCAGGTCTTCATTAATAAGTGAGGAGGAAGCTATGTTGGTGGTTTCAATCATTAGCAGTTTTTTGACACTGAATATACATAAAAGAAAAAGAGAAAAAATCAACTACTATAATAGCTGATTTTTTCTCCTGTAAAAATTTATTTTATGGAGGAATCCGCAATCTTAATTGCTTCGCTGATGATGGCCAATCCTTCATCGATTTGCTCTTTTGTAACAATCAAAGGTGGTGCAACAAAAATAAAATTCCATCTTACAAAAGTGTACATGCCCAGCTCCTTTATTTTTGCGGCCACTTTATTCATCACTACCATTTCATCTGGCTTTGCATTGAAGGGTGCCAGTGGTTCTTTAGTTTCCCTGTTCTTTACTAATTCAATACAACCCAGCAAACCAGTGTTTCTGAAATCACCAATGCTTGGATGTTTCGCTTTTAATTTCTCTACCTCTTCTTCAATGTATTTACCCATAGCATTTGCATTTTCCAGCAAGTTTTCCTCTTCATAAATCTTCAATGTTTCCAATGCTGCAGCACAACATACGGCATGAGCCGAATAGGTAAGCCCTAACGGCAACATGGCATCATCATACTTGGCTGCAATGGCGTCACTCACCTGCAAACAACCAAAAGGCAGGTAACCACAAGTAAGGCCTTTTGCCATGGCGATCATATCAGGCACAATACCATGGTTCTGAAAACCAAACCACTGACCAGTGCGGCCAAAGCCACTCATCACTTCATCCATTAACATTAATATTCCATTCTTCTTTGTAATTTCTCTTACTGCCTTTAAATAACCTTTGGGATATTGCAAACAGCCTGAAGTACCCGATTCACCTTCCAGTAAAATTGCAGCAATATTTCCCGGACCTTCATAAGCGGTTACCCGTTCCAGTGACGCCACAGCTTCTTTCAATAAATTTTCTTCACCATATTCCCAGCGGTATAAATTGGGCAGATCGAAATGTATAAAGTTAGGTGCCTGTTGTGCATCTACCGCCAGTTTACGTGGATCACCGCCGGCAGATATGACACCCATTGTTGCGCCATGATATGATTGATATCTGGTCAATATTTTGTGCCTGCCTGTGTGCAGTCTTGCCAGCTTAATACCATTTTCAATAGAGGTGGCGCCACACAATGTAAAGAAGGATTTATTCAAATCTCCGGGGCAAATTTCGGCCAGTTTTTTGCCTAAATCGGCACGAACCTTTGTAACACAGCTGGGTGTTACATACGCCACTTCCTGCATTTGTTTTACCACCGCTTCTGTAATACGCTGGTTACCATGGCCAATGTTCATATTTATCAATCCGCTCGAAAAATCAATGATGCGGTTACCATCATAATCATATAAATAAACACCCTCTGCAGATTTAACGGCAATGGGATTAGTGCCTTTTTGCTTGCTCCAGCTAAACAGGGTGTAGTCCTGGCTGTCGTTAATTATCTCCTGTGCTTCGGAGAGTGTTTGTGTTTGTGACATAATTATTTTTAATTTTTGTTATCGGCTTTTGTTTTTTATGGCGACATCGTTGTGTCACTCACTTGTACTTTTTTATCAGTGGGTGGCTTTACAGACCATTTATTCAACAACGGTATATTCAATTACCTTATTAAGAGAATCTCTTATTCCATCTGGGGCGGTATAATTAATTTTCACTTTCACTTTTTGTCTCCCAATTGTATTACCCACTCTTACTTTATACTCTGCAACACCATTTAAGTTTGGCAAAACTTTAATTCCATTAATTAGTACATCAGGTTTTGATGCAGTAGTAAATTCCCCAACTCCCGCCTGAATGATCAGTTCATCACCAACACCCAATTTTGTAGCATTTACTGCAGTTATTACTTGAAATTTTCTGAAGAAACCAGGCCCGTCAATCACTCCAATCTGGTTTTTACAAAACATAATAATCATGTTCTCCGCATTCTTTACATCATTTTTCAATTTAATCAATAGCAATTGTGCTTCTGCAAAGTTGGAAAACATTGGTTCTTTCTTTCCGAAAAACTGAACTTGGCTTTCAAACTCTCTTTTTATATCATTATCAAAATTCAAGATCGAGTTTTCATACTTATTTAACGTCCTATAAAGCATGGAGAATTTTTTATTAACAACATCATTGTGATGATTTAAAATATCCTTATTTAACTTCTCTATAGAATCTACCATTGCACTTGAAACATTAATAACTAAATTCGCTTTAGCAAGCCAAAATGTTGCCTTTTCACTTGTTTCTGGCATAATCGTTTTTGATTTTAATTCTTCAACAGCTACAGTCGTTGAATATTCAATCGCTTTACTCGACCTTTCCAAACTCTCATTCAACTCTTTAAAAATCAAAGAACTATTTTTATCTGAATCCCTGCATCCGAGCAACACTACCAACGAAACAATTAGCATTCTTTTTACAGGGAAATTAAAAGGGCTTGACATAATTTTTAGTTTAGGCCTTAAGATAATGCTATTTCTTAAAGCCAATTCTTTCCCTTGCTGCCCAGTTTATATTTTTAACTTTCTCTTCCGTCTTTTCGTCCATCAGGTTTTCCAGGGCGTTATAAATAGCACCTAATTGCACATCATGTTCGCCTATTTTATCAAAAAGCAATTTTATCTCTTCGGCAATCTTTTTATTGCTGTGCAAGAGTTTTCTTGTTTCCACAAAAGCCCTCATAATGGCAATGTTCATTTCAATCGCTTTGGGAGAGTTGATAACGCCTGTAAGCATTGCTACTCCATGTTCAGTAAAACAGAAAGGAGCATAGCGCAAACCCATTTTATCTGAATTGGAGGACGCAATTTGCTACCTCCAATTTTCAAATTCATTTTTATTCATTTCAAACATAAAATCTTTAGGAAATCTTTCTATGTTTCCTTACGGCTTCTTTAAGTCTTTTTGTTTCTACACCGTACAACTCAGCTAAATCTCTGTCCAGCATTACTTTCTGGCCACGGAACAAATATATTTTCCTTATGATTGTTTCGTCAGGAATTATTTTGACAATTGCCCTTTTTGCTTTTGCCATAGTAGTATTTTAAAGATTATCAAATCTTGAGGTCACAAATTGTGACCACAAGTTGTAAATTGGATATCACAGTTTGTGACTTTCAATCTGTTTTCAAGGTCACAAATTGTGACCCTGAAAATTTGAGGTTCATAATTGACACTTTAAGTTTATTGCATAGTTTAATAAAGCTGAAAAAGTATCCCGAAAGCTTTCGGGAAGTGACACAACGATGATGAAAAAGAACAAATGTTTGTCCCAAAAAATCATTAGAATTTCAAGTTGTCAGGCTCTAAAGCCCCTCCTTTGGAGAGGTTTGGGGAGTCCGTTCTAACTCATCCAATTAACACCAGCTTCTGCATTCCACTTAGTTGTGCTCTTTTTCAATTTTGTCCAGAACTCAATAGAACTCTTACCGGTTATATCACCAACGCCAAATTTACTTTCGTTCCATCCACCAAAACTGAATGGCTCACGGGGAACAGGCACGCCTACGTTTACGCCAATCATACCTGCACTTGCTCGGTCGATGATGTAACGGGCCATACCACCATTTTGCGTAAATACACTGGCGGCATTGCCATAAGGATTTGCATTTTCAATTGCTAAGGCTTCATCAACCGTATTGGTGCGAATGATGGAAATTACCGGCCCAAAAATTTCTTCTGTTGCCACACTCATGGCTGGTGTTACATAATCAATAACCGTCGGACCCACATAGGTTCCGTTTTCTTTACCGGCAACTTTTGTATTTCGTCCATCAACCAAAATTTTAGCACCGTCTTTTTCAGCTTCGCCGATAAATCTTTCAATACGCTCTTTACTTTCTTTGCTTATCACAGCGCCAAGGTTTTCGCCCGGCACAATTTTTCTTGCTTCCTCACAGATCTTATCAATAATAGCATCAACATTACCCACACCAATCATGGCACTTGCAGCCATACAACGCTGGCCTGCACAGCCGCTCATACTGGCGGCAACATTTTGTGCAGTCATGCCTGGTATCGCATCTGGCAAAACCATCAAGTGATTTTTTGCACCACCCAATGCAAGGCAACGCTTGTAATTTGATGTTGCCCTTTGGTAAACAATTTTCGCAACTTTTGTTGAACCAACAAAAGACACTGCTTCAATACCGGGATGATCGCAGATTGCATTTACAATTTCCACATCTCCATGCACCACATTAAAAACACCGTCTGGCAAACCAGCTTCTTTTAATAATTCTGCCAACCGGCCACAACTTAGCGGCACTTTTTCTGATGGCTTAATGATCATGCAGTTTCCCAAAGCGATAGCATTTGGCAACGTCCAGTTTGGGACCATGCTTGGAAAATTGAATGGCACAATAGATGCCACCACACCCAACGGAACATGCTCTGTGCGGCACTCAACACCCCGGCTCACTTCCAGTACTTCACCTGTAACAAGTTGTGGTAAAGAAGTTGCAAACTCAGTTAGCTCGATACACTTTTCAATTTCCGCAACGGACTCGCCGTAAGTTTTGCCATTCTCTTCGCTGCACAACTCAGCAAGTTCTTTTAAATGTTTTTCGAGCAAAGTTTTATACCTGAAGAAAACCTGCACCCTTTCTTTTATCGGCGTTTTACTCCAGGCCGGGAAGGCTTTTTTTGCTGCCGTTACGGCGTTATCCAGGTCTGTGGCTGAAGACATTGGCACAGTGGATAAAAGGTTACCATCAAGTGGTGACACTACATCCATTGTTTTTGTTGTAGTTGCTTTTATAAACTGGCCACCGATATAATTTTGAATAGGCTGATATTTCATAATATTTTGTTTCTATAAATTTTGCAGAAAAAAGAGTGAAAATTATAAATTATTCATTTACAAACAAAATAAATATCAATTTTTTATTTTTAAGTTGCATATTTGTCATGCTTTATGGCTGTTAATTCTATTACTTTAGACGAACTAGATTTTGCCATCCTGTCTTTTTTGCAAAAAGACGGTAGAATGTCATTTACAGTAATTGCAGAAAAGCTGCAGGTTTCAATTGGAACAATACGTACCCGCTTTAACAAGCTTATTGAAGATGGAACGATCAATATTATCGGGCGGGTAGATCCTGATAAAGTGGGCTTCAGATCTTACTCTCACATAGCGGTTTTTATACGGCCCGCAACTTTAAAGGAACAAGTGGCTCAGCTAATTGCCAAATTGCCGGAGGTTAGTTTTTTAGCAATGACAAGCGGCGATTATGATCTTGAAGTTGACGTAATGTGCCGGGACAATGATCACCTGGTAGATTTTATAAACCGTATCTCTCACATTGAGGGTGTTCATCAAACCAAAACAACCATCTATTTTAAGGTTTACAAATATGCTCAGCCAGACCTTCACCTTTTAAAATAAAAATGCGGAATACATTACATATTCCGCATCAAAAGTTTTTATAAATATTCTTACCTCAAATCAACTACTTCCACACCAGGGTAATTTTTTTTATCGAATAAAAACTGACCATCGCTAATAGTCGTTCCTGTATTCATGTTGCTAACACCATAGCTGTATTTATTGCCTGTTTTTTCAAAAATCTTAGCACTGCTGATTGCATTTGATGCTTTATCAATATACAACAACACTTTGAAAAAGGGCTTGCTTTTATCTGTTGGTGTCAGCTCTATTTCCTGCACTTTCTTTTTGCCCACTGTGCTTTCCCCATTCAATTTGTACAAAAAATCTTTGTCATAAAAGTTGGTGAAAAGCTTTTGTGGTGTAAGCGTATTAGCAGCCGGGTCAAGTTTAGTAATAGTGATCTCATTGGCTGATTTATCATAAGTGGAAACATTTACACCGTCGCTAAAAATTTCCTGTCCGGTAACACTGATGCGGTACTTACTTCCTTTCATCAATAAAGTACCAGTTTTATTTCCTATAGATTTACCTGCTGCGTTTTCTATTTTAAGAGAAAAATTTGCTTTTACAGAAGCGTATTTTTTAAACTGTGCACTTACTGCGTCTAATATCTTTTTTGCTGCCGGGTCATTTTGTCCCAGTCCTTTTGTTTGTGCTGAAACAGATGCTAAAACTAAGCCCGTCAACAACATACATGTAATAAATCTTTTCATTGCAAATTTTTAGTTACTTAATTTTCTTAAAGGGCGCAAAGATAAGCTAATAGATGTGGTAATATAATCGTGGTTTAATTCAATCATTTAAAGAAATGTTAATGCATTTGTCATTAGCAGAATAGTTTAAAAAACCATGCCAATAAAGAAATCCTTTTGCTACTTTGCACCAGCTTCAACAACTCAGCCATCATAGTATAAATCTAAACCACCCATGATGGATAATACCCCGTATGCAGAAAAACAACTGGCAGAAGCTGGTACGTTCACCCGTTTTTTATGGTGGCTTTCTACTGCCGAAAAAGAATTGCTGGAGGGTGCTGCTATAGACAGCAACCGTTACAGTATTGTAGGTATGACGGTGCTTACAACCTGGGTATTTGCCACTGCCGCCTGGACGTATTTTTTCAGTACAGTAACAGATTCTGTCTGGATGGCATTGCCCCTTGGGTTGATGATGGGATTTATTATTTTAACCATTGACAGAGCCCTGATAAAAAGCATTAACCGTCGAATGAAAAACAGGTGGCTCCCCGTAGTATTCAGGGTATTGCTTGCCAGTGTGATCGGTATGTTTATGGCCCAACCAGCTTTACTGTATCTTTTTAAAAAAGAGATTAAACTGCAAGTGACCGCTGATAATACCAACCGGCTTATTGCAAACAGGCAACAACTTGACTCTTTATACAAGCAACAAAAAGCAGGTTTTAATTCTGAAAAAAACAAGCTGAAAGAAGAGATACAGGTAAAATATGCTGATGTACAAACAGCGAGAGATAATTTTTTAAAAGAGACCGATGGTAGCGGCGGTACAGGTAAAGTGGGCATTGCTGCAGTGGCTATTGCAAAGCGATATGAGTACCTGAAACTGGACAGTGCTTACAAATTATTTGTTGCCGGCCAGCAACCCAAACTTAACCAACTTGACAGCAGCTTAACAGCAATTAATGTTGCAGTTCAGCAACAAGAAGCCGGCTATGCACAATATTTTAATGATGGCTTTTTAACACAGATTGAGGCGTTGCAGCACCTGCTGAAAGATCATCCTGCATTGCAGTACAGGTATTATTTATTAATGGCAATTTTATTGCTGATAGAATTAATGCCGCTAATATCAAAGTTGCTATTACCAGCTGGCACCTATGATGAGAAGGTACAATTGAGAGAAACAATGGAAAAAGAACTGGCAAATGAACAGGTGCAATTTCAAAAAGAGTTGATAACGCTTTATCAAACTATTTCCTTTAATCATGATAAGGAAATGATCAACACTGCATTTGATGCAAACCGGGAGCAGAGCCTGGAAAAAATGAAAAACTTCAGCCAGCAGTGGAAGGCAGATGACAATCAGCCCTTCAAAAAATTGCTGCAGAAAATACGTCACTTGCTGCTTATCAATAAAACAGCATAGTCTAAAAAAATAGCAGTTATATCATTTCACTTTGTAATACCGGATCAGCGTTTACAGACCTTTTTTCAGCATACTCTTTTGCTGCTTTTACGAATGCTACAAATATTGGCTGAGGGCTTTCTACCGTGCTTTTTAACTCGGGGTGAAATTGCACGCCAATAAAGAATGGATGGTTTTGTAATTCCACAATTTCAACAAGGCCGATGCCCGGGTTTTTACCACTTGCAACCATGCCTGCTTCTTCAAATTGCTGCAGGTACAGGTTATTAAATTCCCAACGGTGACGATGCCTTTCATTTATAGAAGTATGCCCATAAACAGCTTGAGCCAAAGTACCCGGTTTTATTTCGCAAGGATAACTGCCCAGCCGCATCGTTCCGCCTTTTGCTGTCACCTTTTTCTGTTCTTCCATCAAATCAATTACAGGGTATTTTGTGGCTGCATCCATTTCAGTTGAATGTGCCCCTTCAAGCCCAAGTACATTTCTTGCAAATTCTATTGCAGCCATTTGCATACCAAGACAAATTCCAAAAAATGGCAACTGGTTTTCACGGGCATATTTCACTGCAATTATTTTGCCTTCCACGCCCCGTAAACCAAAACCCGGGGCAACTAATAATCCATCGAGATGCCCAAGCTTTTCTTCTACGTTTTGTTCAGTGATAAATTCGCTGTGAACGTTGGTAATCTGCACCTTGCATTCATTAACGGCACCTGCATGCACAAAGGCTTCTAAAATAGATTTGTAGGCATCCTGCAATTCAATATATTTTCCTATCAAACCAATATTTACTTTGGCCGAGGGGTTTTTCAATTTATCCAAAAAGCCTTTCCATTTTGTTAACTGTGGTGCAGAATATCCGTTGATATGTAGTTTCTTAAGCACTATAACATCAAGCCCTTCCTGCAACATTTTCAACGGCACTTCATAAATGGAATTCGCATCTATCGCCTCTATTACCGCTTCGGTTTTTACATTACAAAACAAGGCAATTTTTTTGCGTAACTCCATATTCAACGGTCGTTCGGTACGGCATACTATTATATCGGGATGAAGGCCGTTTTCACTCATCAGTTTTACACTATGCTGCGTTGGTTTTGTCTTTAATTCTTTTGCTGCCTTCAGGTATGGGATTAAGGTAAGGTGAACCACCAGGCAATCCTCTTCTTCCATTTCCCACTGCAGCTGACGAACTGCTTCAACAAATGGCAGACTTTCAATATCGCCGATAGTTCCGCCAATTTCAGTAATCACAATATCATACTCGCCAGATTGCCCGAGCAACATCATTCTCCGCTTAATCTCATCAGTAATATGCGGTACTACCTGCACTGTTTTACCAAGATAAGCGCCTTCTCTTTCCTTATTTATTACTGTTTGATAAATGCGGCCGGTTGTAACATTATTAGCCTGTGATGTATAAATATTCAGGAAGCGTTCGTAGTGGCCGAGGTCAAGATCTGTTTCAGCACCATCTTCGGTAACGTAACATTCTCCATGTTCATAAGGGTTAAGTGTACCCGGATCTACGTTTATATAAGGGTCGAATTTTTGAATGGTTACTTTTAAACCTCTTGATTGCAACAGTTTTGCAAGGGAAGCTGCAATAATTCCTTTACCCAGTGAGGATGTAACGCCACCGGTTACAAATATATATTTTGTCATAGCCTGATTAAATTAAGGATTGATGCCTTTCCTTATAAACATAAAATTATGCCTGCTGATGGCGTGCATTCAAACACCCGGTTTCAACAATAACAGCAGCGGCAATAAAATCAATGATTGTTCGTAAAATGACCTGCACATGAAAGGAAGAAAAACTCCCAGAGGTCGTGCAAACATACAGTGATTTTTTGGGAGATGAAATTTACAACCGTTAAATTTCAAAAATTGAATTGCCTTTTATCGAAAGCGCTTCGCTGTTTAAAGTTTTTTAAAATTTATGGCAACAAAAATTGTTTAGTTGCCTGATGGTAATTCTCAATTACCTGAAATTTAGACCAATAACTTTTGTTTTCGTAAAGCTTTGAGCTTAATTTCACAACCTTAAAGCCAAACTATTTACGGGGAAACAATCACATCTAAAATATGGGAATTATAAAAAGCAATTTTAAGACTACGGCAGACCAGGTAAGTGCAGAGATAAAGGAACTTTTAAAGGAGCATGGCAATAAGAAAATTGGTGAAGTAACCCTCAGCCAGGTTTTCCAGGGTATGCGGGGAATTACAGGCCTTGTGACTGAGACTTCGCTTTTGGATGCACAGGAAGGTATCAGGTTTCGGGGTTATACTATTCCTGAATTAAGAGAAAAATTACCAAAAGCTGCTGATGGAACTGAACCTTTACCCGAGGGTCTTTTTTTGCTGATGCTGCTTGGCAGCCTTCCCGATGAAGAAGAAGTACATCATTTAACTTCTGTGCTTCAAAGGCGCAGCCATGTTCCCAATCATGTTTTTGCTACTATTGAAGCAACTCCCCTAAGTACACATCCCATGACACAATTTGTAATAGCCATTATGGCTTTACAAACTGAAAGCAGCTTTGCAAAAAGATATGCTGCAGGCATGAGTAAGAAAGATTATTGGGATGCTGTTTACGATGATTCCCTTGATCTTATTGCAAGGTTGCCCCGTGTTGCAGCCTACATTTACAGGAGAAAATATAAAGGCGGTGAACATATTCAACCAAATGGATTGTTAGATTGGGCTGGCAATTTTGCACATATGATGGGCTACCATAATGAAGAATTTAAAGAGTTGATGCGTTTGTACATGGTCATTCATGCAGATCATGAAGGTGGTAACGTTTCGGCGCATACTACTCATTTGGTTGGCTCCGCACTCAGTGATCCTTACCTGGCTTTTGCAGCCGGTATGAACGGATTGGCAGGCCCGTTGCACGGGCTGGCAAACCAGGAAGTAATAAAGTGGATCTTTGATATGAGGGAGGAATTAGGTGTGGAAACACCTTCCAAAGAGCAGATTGAAGAATATGTGAAGAAGACTTTGAGTGAAGGGAAAGTGGTACCTGGCTACGGCCATGCGGTACTCCGCAAAACCGACCCCCGTTTTACCGCACAAATGGAATTTGGAAAAAAGCATTTGCCAGACGATCCATTGGTGAATACGGTTTGGAATATTTATGATGCTGTGCCGCCAATTTTACAATCTTTGGGAAAAATAAAAAACCCGTGGCCAAATGTTGATGCTCACAGCGGCGCATTACTGGTGCATTACGGCATGGTTGAATATGAGTTCTACACAGTTCTTTTTGGCGTATCAAGGGCACTGGGTGTACTGGCAAGCCTTTGCTGGGACAGGGCATTGGGCTTTCCACTGGAAAGACCAAAATCTATAACAACTGACCTTGTAAAAAAATGGCTGGATGGAAAAGATGAAATTTGGGGCGATTAGGTTTTTTGATAAATTCTGTAATGCTGATTTTTAATAACTGAGATTGGCGAATTAATATATTTGAATCTTAAAAACAACTGATAAAACCCGCAACTTAGCCGGGTTTTTTTATTAATATTCCAAAACAAATAAAGTGAATAACGCAAAAATACTTTTCACAATAGGAATTTTATTTTGTTTGACCAGCTATGGGCAAACAAAAAAAATTACTACAGTTCCTGTAAGCAAAACGAATACTCATTTAAGAGTATTCGGCCAGGCAATTGCCAGCGGCGATGCTAATACTGCCATTACCGCACTCAACTATTATATTACTGATCAGGGCTCTGGCAATTCTTATGCTGATACACTTGCAATGCTGTACATGCAGCAGGGAGCTTTTCCACAATGCTATTACTGGGCCAGCAAAAGGTTGGGAAAAAACCCTGAAAACAATATGCTGCTGGAACTGAAAGGTATTTGCCTCGACAAATTACAACAGCCAAAAGAGGCGATTGATGTTTTTGAAAAACTGTTTAAGAAAACTCAAAGCCCGTACCATGCATACAAGCTAATGGAACTTCAATATGGTATAAAGAGACTGGCCGAATGCCTGGCTACTTCTTTAGCCGCAGAGAAACTTGAGTTTAAACCGGATTTTGTTATGAGTTATAATATCGGTCAGCAAAGTGGCCGAACCTACTTGCAAGCAGGTGTCTATAATATTCATGCACTGGCACTATACGACCTTGATAAAAAAGCAGAGGCCAAAATTTACTTTGAAAAAGCACTTGCCTTAGATTCAACTTTTGCACTAGCCAAACAAAACCTGGAGGCGTTAAAGTCGCTGGAAAATAGCAGCGGAAAATCGGTACAGCAAAATGGGCAGCCATCTGCCAGCCCTGCTAATAAACAAAATTAAAATTCATTTTGAATGGAAAGCAGATGCTTCTATATTTGCAATCCATTTTAGAAATTAAAGGGGAATTAGCTCAGTTGGTAGAGCGTCTCGATAGCAATCGGGAAGGTCAGTGGTTCAAATAATAAAGGGGAATTAGCTCACTTGGCAGAGCGTCCCGTTAGCAATCGGGAAGGTCAGTGGTTCAAATAATAAAGGGGAATTAGCTCAGTTGGTAGAGCGTCCCGATAGCAATCGGGAAGGTCAGCGGTTCGAATAATAAAGGGGAATTAGCTCACTTGGCAGAGCGTCCCGATTGCAATCGGGAAGGTCAGCGGTTCGAATAATAAAGGGGAATTAGCTCAGTTGGCAGAGCGTCCCGATAGCAATCGGGAAGGTCAGTGGTTCAAATAATAAAGGGGAATTAGCTCAGTTGGTAGAGCGTCCCGATAGCAATCGGGAAGGTCAGTGGTTCAAATAATAAAGGGGAATTAGCTCAGTTGGTAGAGCGTCCCGATAGCAATCGGGAAGGTCAGTGGTTCAAATAATAAAGGGGAATTAGCTCAGTTGGTAGAGCGTCCCGATAGCAATCGGGAAGGTCAGTGGTTCAAATAATAAAGGGGAACTAGCTCAGTTGGTAGAGCGTCCCGATAGCAATCGGGAAGGTCAGTGGTTCAAATAATAAAGGGGAATTAGCTCAGTTGGCAGAGCGTCCCGATAGCAATCGGGAAGGTCAGTGGTTCAAATAATAAAGGGGAATTAGCTCAGTTGGTAGAGCGTCCCGATAGCAATGGGGAAGGTCAGTGGTTCAAATAATAAAGGGGAATTAGCTCAGTTGGCAGAGCGTCCCGATAGCAATCGGGAAGGTCAGTGGTTCAAATAATAAAGGGGAATTAGCTCAGTTGGCAGAGCGTCCCGATAGCAATCGGGAAGGTCAGTGGTTCAAATAATAAAGGGGAATTAGCTCAGTTGGTAGAGCGCTTGCATGGCATGCAAGAGGTCAGCGGTTCGAACCCGCTATTCTCCACCAGGCTCACAGCAATGTGGGCTTTTTTAATAAAAATGTCATTCGTCTGCTACATATTGTTTTCAGTAAAACTTAACAAATACTACGTTGGCGCTTGTGCCGATATGGAGACCAGGATTAAGCAACACAATTCAGGAAGAAACATCTCTACAAAATCTGGTATTCCATGGGTAATTGTTCACCAGGAATTCTTCAATAGCAATAGTGAGGCAAGGCAAAGAGAACGCTTCATCAAAAATAAAAAAAGTCGCAAGTACATAGAATACATTATCAGCTCTTCAGGGTAGAGCGTCCCGGTAGCAACCGGGAAGGTCAGCGGTTCGAACCCGCTATTCTCCACCAGGCTCACAGCAATGTGGGCTTTTTTAATAAAAATGTCATTCGTCTGCTACATATTGTTTTCAGTAAAACTTAACAAATACTACGTTGGCGCTTGTGCCGATATGGAGACCAGGATTAAGGATTGTGCTGATAAAACAAATGATATTCTCCGTTAAAATATACCATCCCGTTAGGGTCATTCGTCCAGCCACGCTTTGGCGAAAAATGAAATTGCGGCCGCAACTTTTCTTTGAATGTATTGGGATTTGTATCCTCATCACTTTGCATTATGGGGGAAAAAACTTTGGAGCCATTACTGATCTTATCAACCCTTAACTCTATTTCAAACTCAGACAGATGTCTGGTCTCTTTGGCAGGCGTGCAGTTCTTTTTCTGCCTTCTATAACTTTGGATTGATAACAGTTGTAACCTTTTTATCTTTAAATACACATAAGTTTAAACCAACATGGCCGGTAAAACCACTGCTGATTTTTTAACAGGCAAACCGTTGCACACTGCAGTACTGTATCATCATTTTATTGACATGTTTACAACAATTGGTGTAATAGAAGTGGGCGCTGCTAAAACTATGATCAGTATTGGCAACACACATAAAAAGGTTGCATGGGTAACACAGTTCGGAAAAAATTTTATCCATATTGTTTTCCCCTTTAAGCAACCATACCCGGATAATTTGTGCTTTACAAAAATAGCACAGGTGCCGGGTACGAAACAATTCAACCATCATTTCAGGATGCTGTACACAACTGATGTGAATGATGAAGTACTTCATTATATGAAACTGGCATACAACGAAGAGTAGACTGCAGGGGAACTTTGCATACAGTTTACTGCATGCATTATAAAAAAAGACACTTCAGTGGCTTTTGGTGGTTGCCGGCGTGCCCAGGGTTGCATAGAGGCCCACTTTGTTGTTGCCCTCCAATGCCACAAAAAAAATTTACCACCAACCACGGTAAAAGCAAGTCGACTTGAGAAGTGATAAGAAACTTACCTGAGTAAAAACCAAATGCTGAAGCCAACCCGAAAAATAAAGATAACAGCTCCAATTACAATCATGCCCTTACCGTGCTTGCGGCTGTGCTCATCATAAACAAAAACACGCTGACCATCAGGCAATGTCTTTTTTGAAAAGGCAAGCGCCCAGCCTGCAATAATGCCGACAAAGCCGCCAAGGATACCTGTTAAGGCACCAACAAAAGATGCGGCGTAACCAATAACAATCCATATTCCTTTAACAGGTTCGGGTTCAGCAAGTTCCACAAGCCTGTTAAGCTTCAGCAATTGCACTTCGTTGCTGTCTACGGTTTTTCCTCTTTGCTGCAATAATTGCTGAGCAAGCTGATAATCAAATTGTCCCCATTCATCGGGTTTTGTAATAATAGCTGTGAGCTCCTGGTCTGTAAAACTGCAGAGGTAATAATCTTTGTCCACATCATCCAACGAAAGTTTAAAAAGACTTTCCAGTAAATTATCTGCTTTGTCAAAGTTGGCAGGTAACATTTTTAAATGAATGTCTGCTGCAAATGAATTGTTTGCAAAGCTTACATCAAAATATTTGGTACCGTCAACTACGGTATTTGGGATGCCATTTTCTGTTAGTGCCTGTGCGGTTTCCTTTGCAAGCGCAATATCATTATAGCGGCGGTAGGTAACCCATTCTTCTTTCATTGTTACTGGTAATGAGCAGTTAAAGTTTTTGAAACAGATAAAGGTAACTAAGAATGGCAGTAATGCTCATTAATATGTTGGTAGCAGGGCACAAAAAACTTGAGTCATCAACAAGCAAAGAACAGCATCTAAAAGCATTTAGTATTGCCCGAGGATCAGCTATGTTTGTTGAACGTTGACTCTATTTGATAATAAATTTGCCAGCCTGCATAGCATTGTTATTAACACCGCTTACAGTAACATAGTAAATCCCTGCTGCCCAACTGGCATTGGTTTGTAGCTGCAACACATGTTGCTTTTGCGTAACACTTATCTCTTTAGTTTGCAGCACCGCTCCTAAGGAATTTAAAATTTGTAATCTGTAATCGCCGGCTGATTTAGATGTAAACGAAATGGTCAGGGAATTTCCTTTTTCAAGTGGATTTGGTGAGATGCTTAAATTTTCAATAGTACTTGACGATGTAGTTCCCTTTGGTATTGTAGTTGATTTTTTATTTCCGGTAAATGCTGGTAAATATTTTTTTGCTGGATGCTTTTTTGTTGTGATAAGAACAACACCAGCCTCAGCAGGACTGCCATAGAGCGCCAGTGCAGGTTCACCCTTTAACACATCAATTCGTTCAATTTCCTCCGGTGTAATATTTTTTAGTATTTCAGCATTGGTTAACTCACCATCTAAAATATATAATGGCTCTTTCCAACTACTACGCATACCACCCAAAATTATTTGCCTTTTTTCGGGAGCCTGAGCCTCATTCCGGTTCAAAAAAACATAACTGGTTTCCTTCCGCTTGTTGAACTTCCAGCCCTCAATATTCACTATCGAATCTTTATAACCTTCGGCAGATATCGTGATCTTGTAATTGTCCTGCTCTTTTATACTTCTTAATTTATACACGCCATTTTTGTTGGTGTTGCCAATCACCTGTTCAACCAGTTCATTATTCCCGATAGTAATTTTTGCTTTCAATGGCTGGCTGGTAATATTATCGCTTACTTCTATTACCGCAACATGGGTTGGAGCGGCTGGCGGATTATCATCATAGTCAGACCTTATTAAGCCAACAACTACAACCTCACCCATTACTTCCATTTTCAACATACAAACCTGGTTTCCTGAACGACTTGCCCGAATTTCACTGGTGCAATATCCCACCGCACTGATCTTCAAAAAACTATACTCACCAACATCCTTTAATTGGTAGATGCCATCTGCATCGGTTAACGTAGCCTTGCCTGTTCCTTTTACCTGAACAGTGGCGTTTGCTACCGCAACCCCTTCCGCATCCGTTACAGCACCGGTGATAATCATTTTTGAATCTGTTGCTGCTGCAGTGATTCCTCCCAGCCACATTTTGTTTATCAGCATCTTTTTTAGTTGGATGTTCTATAACGAGCCGCTTTATTTGCGCTTGTGCTTTTGTTGTATTTGCTTTCCAAAACAGTAGAAAGATTATTACAAAATAATTCCAGTACCGGGATATTTTTTTAGCTGTATAAACAGGCTGTACAATTGCCCTGTTGAGCTGGTCGCTGTATAAGCGGCCGCATACATTTTCCTTTTTCCCTTTTAAAAAATATTGAAGTAATTCTGTATCGGTAAGAATTGTAAAATCGACCACTTCTTTTGCACAGGCATTGCAAAATTTACCCTGTTCTGTTGAGGTCATCTGCTGCCAGTTTTCGTGGCATGATTGGGAGATGGAGAGTTTTAATTTTGGAGACATAGCAGTATAGTTTTCTGCAATGATTCAGCAAAGCTTCTTTTTACATAAATGAGAAACAGAAAATTCGCTTCCCTTGGTGTCTGTTCCCTAGTTTTAGAGTTTAAGCTGCACATTTTTCTTAACCAGCAACGAAACAAGTTGTATCATCAGGAAAGCCCACAGCAGCGAACCTGCCACTGCCAGCAACTGCGATGCTGTTTGTTTATAAAAAAATAAAGGCCAGCCCGTTGACCAAACTAAGTAATAAATGATGTCGGGGAAAAGGTAAGCGGTCAATGAATTTTTTCCTGCAGGGACAAAAACATTTCCCCACTGGCTGATCTTCTTAACATCAGTTAGATAAAAAATGAACGCAAAAAACAAACTGCCTATGCCAATGCAAATAAGCCCCCAACTGGGTGTGCCTTTTATTTTTGAAATAATAAACCAGTTTCGCAATACAAAGCCGGCAAGCAGACAGATCAATCCAAAAGAAACAGCTATTTTTAGAAACTTCATTTGTTCATCTGAATATTTTCTTAACAACACGCCGGCCAATAAACCACCCAGCACTATTGAAGGCACGGAACCGCTGATGATTACGCCGGCAAGTGGTTGCACTGGATGGAGGAATGATAAGAAGCCTAATTGTGAAAGACAGTTTAACCCAATAAAAAAGCCAAAAGTAAGTGCAATTGCATAAACATTGTCCCTGAGAAACAGGTAGCTGAAAGCCGCCACCAGGTAACCCCAGCCTATCAGTCCTAATATACCCCACCAACGGGTTTGTATGTATTCAATATTATTTGCAGCACCAGCCCGGTAAATAATAAACAGCGTTGCTAAAATTACAGCTCCCAAAATTTTAAGAACCAGCCGCTTGCCAGTGTAATTATTCCACACCAGGAATATGCAAATATAGCCCGCCAAAATCCAAACATATTTATTCACGCCGGCCAGTTGCTGGTTATAATCATCAGTGTTCACCATGAACACACCAATCACAAGTAAGCTGACGGTTCGTATTAAGATATGTTTTGAAATTTCGAATTTGCTATCCGTCTTAAACCTGTTACTCAATGCAAAAGGAATTGAAAGCCCCACTAAAAATAAGAAACAGGGAAACACCACATCTGCCAGTCCCATCCCATCATCAGAAGCTTTAGCATGTACAAGCCAGTGAGGTACACCCTCATCAAACAGGTCATTTACAAAAAGCATCAAGAACAGGTTTATGCCACGCATTATGTCCAGTGATTTCAGCCGAATCTTGCTTGTATCAGTCATGTAGTTTTTAATTAGGCTTTAAAATGTTTGATGATCCATGTTATAGTTTGAACTACTGTTCACAAGAGCCCCTGATTGCATTTACTTCTTGCTAAAGCATATCCACCGCCGTTGTTGGTCTTACTGACCAATAACCAAAGCAGACACTACCTGATTTTATCTAGTTAGAAAATAACACTTATAAAAATAATGGACGAATTCCATATGCTAACTAACTGTTCAAATAACCACTGGCCCGGATGTTGGTTACCAAGACCAACATTGGCGTAGGTTCCAACAATCATTTATCAAATTAGCATGCCGCTTACTTCCAACTCTTGTTCGGCTCCGGCCCCATCTCAAAAATCAATTGGTGACCGCCCAAAATTGCTGCATGGCTTATAAACGGATGCTCTATGGCCTTTCCATCCAGCTGTACACTTTGGATGTATTTATTGTCTGAAGAAAGTTGATTAGCAATAATCGTAAATACTTTTGCCTCATTACCTGCTTTGTAATTGAGCGTGAGTTTTGGATATTGCGGAGCACCAATAGCATATATTCCTGAAGCCGGTGTTACCGGGTAAAAACCCATCACGCCAAAAATATACCAGGCAGCCATTTGCCCGCAATCCTCATTGCCATTAATGCCCAGCGGCTCGTTGCGGTAATTTTCTGAGGTGTGTTTCCTAATGAGTTCCTGCGTTTTCCACGGCTCGCCACAATAATCGTAGAGGTAGCTGTAATGATGGCCGGGCTCATTGTCGTGGCGGTAATGGTTGCCGTTAAAGTTTTCATCCAGTTTGGCAATGAACTTTTCTCTGCCTCCCATCATCTCAATCATGCCGGGAATATCCTGCATGGCGCCAAACAAATAGGTCCATTGATCACCTTCCGTAAAACCATCCTGCCTGCCAAGTTTATTTTTTGGATTGAATTGCAGGAAGTTGCCGTCTGCAAGTTTGGGAATTAAAAAACCCGAGGTTGAATCATAGAGATTTTTATAGTTTTTACTCCAGCCCAAAATCTTATTATAATCACTTGTTTTGCCCATCGCCTTTGCCATCTGTGCCACAGAATAATTATCAGAAGAATACTCAATGGTACGGGAAACTGACTCTGCAGTTTTGCCAAAAGGAACATAGCCAATGCTGTTAAAAGCAGTAAGTCCGGCCCTGGCTTCATAACCCGTCCATAAATCCCGGTCGCCGTAAGCAAGACTGGTGTCATTCTCAGGCGGCACCATGGCATCTTTAAGCAAGGCTTCGTACGCAAGCTTTGTATCGTAACCACGTAAACCTTTTACATAAGCATCAGCAATCACTGCATCTGCATGGGTGCTTATCATAATATTTGTTTCTGCAGGGTTGGGCCACATTGGCAGGCGGCCACCTTCCTTATACATTTGCAGCATGGCTGTTATCATGCCGCTCACACGATCGGGTTGCGTAAAAATAAGCAGTGGATGCAATGCCCGGTAAGTATCCCACAAAGAATAATCTGTATAGGAGCCGCCGGTGTGGATTTTATCATCAAATGCGCTGTAATATTTTCCGTATTCAGAAAACTCCCTGGGGAATTGCATGGTATGAAAAAGCGCTGTATAAAAAATCGCCTTCTGGTCTTCTGTAATGCCTTCTGGCTTCATACATTGTAAATTCTTTTGCCAGGTATTTTTGGTGGAAGTTACAAGTTGTGCAAAACTGCGGCCTCCAATTTCTTTCGCCATATTTTCCCTTGCCTGCGCAAGACTTATAAATGAAGTGCCGATCCGCAGGGTCACCTTCTCTCCTTCCTTTGTTTTAAAATTGATGTAAGCACCCATCCTTGTTCCAAACTGTTCCAGCGATGAAGCTCTTATTTCGTTGTTATCCCAGGTACCGAAAGAGGCTATTTTTTTATCGCACTGAATAATAAAATACCCCTTGAAATTTGGGAGGTCAGGTCCTATCTGTGCTGACATGCGGTCCGGATTATAACCCGTAATCTCATTCCTCACCGTATCAATTTTTACATAGCCTTTTATGAATTTTATTCTTGGCCCGTAATCATTGGAAGGGTCTGCCAGCTCAGGATTAAGGTCAATTCCCTGTATAATAAAACGGGCCTGGTCTGATGCCGGGAAAGTAAACTGGAAGATGCCGGCCCGGGAAGCCGCCGCAATTTCTGCCTTTATTTTTTGATTGTTACCGGCATTCAGCAACACGGAATAATAATATGGATGCGATATTTCATCGCTGTGCTCAAAAGGCAGCGCCCTGTTTTTTGACAATAATTTTAAGTCACCTGTCTGCGGCATTACGGAAACATACCCGTAATCACCCATCCACACTGTTGGCTGGTGAGACGCTAAAAAACCTATAATAGTTTTTTCTTCGTATACATAAGCATTCAATCCCATTTTCGGTTCGGCCGTTTGAGCTAAAAAGTTGGTCATGGCATAAGGCGTGCCTACAGCAGGCACTGTACCACCGCCATCAAGTCCCTGCTTAAACCCGGCATAAGGTGTCCCTATCAACGGGTTAACGTAATCAATTGCAAGCCTGGCTTTTTGTGGCTTTTGTGCTGTGACTGATGTAGCAGCAATTAATAATTGGAAGAGCAAACAGTTTAATTTCATGATGGCTTATGTTTATTTTTTTAACCAGAAAACTTTATAATATTTGCTCGTTTCCGGGGAGATAATATTTGCAATGTAAGAAAGAATAATTTATACGTTTTGAGCTGAAAAATGAATTTTGTATGCAGGCATCAAAGAGTTCAGCATTAGCGTCTTAAACAGAAAATAAATAGGCCGTTGAAATAGTTTTTGCTTCCAGTAAAACACATATCAACTGTAAATATTGAATTATAAAAAACAAAAAGTCCTGTAGAAAAAAATCTACACAAAGAGTATTGATTTTACAAGGCATTTATGCCCGATTGATACTACATTACTGAAAATGGTTTGTGTGTTAAATTTTTAACATGGAGAATAGCAACAATCAGGAGCGGAGAGACAACCCAAAATATTTGAATTTTAAAAATATATTTTTATACGATTGCATTTCTGGCAAGTTTTGAAGCATCCAGCTTAACTATTTTAAAGTTGATTGGTTCAATAATTGCTAACCTACAGAAAAATAAGATTTTGCGAAGCCATAAGAATTTTAATTTCTAATATTACTCAGACTGGATAATGAAAATATTCACGATTTTATTTTCTTCATTGTTTTTTTCTCTTGTTAATGCTCAAACTGCTGACTTTATAATTGACGGAAACAATACTGTTAATTGTACTCCTGCCACAATTAAGTTTACGCAAAATTGTACCGGCAACCCTGCAGGCTTTTCCTGGAGTTTCGGTAACGGACAAACAGCCAGTTCCGGTGTTGCAACAACAGTCTATAATTCACCCGGAACTTATACAGTCAAGCTTACCGCTATTTATAGCAATGCCTCCGTCAGTGTTTCTAAAACCGTTGTAATAAACCAGGGAATAAAACGAGGTATCGTGGCTGATAAAAATTATATCTGCCTGCCCGGTGATATTCAGTTCAGCACCGCTGGTACCGGTAACATTTCTAATTATCAATGGAATTTTGGTGACGGATCCGGACTAGTTAATTCAACAACAGAACCTGTAACACATACGTTTTCAAGCTACGGTAAATTTACTGTAAAACTAAGAGCTACTGATGCCTCGGGCTGTTACTCAGATACTACTTTACTTATAGCTGTGCAAAAGCCACCGGTTACAGGGATGGCTAACCGGGCAACAGCCTGCATTCCCGCCACTACTAATTTTTCGGCTCTTGTTTCAGTGCCGGCAAATACAACTGTTACAAATTATGTTTGGGATTTTGGAGATGGTAATCCAACCCAAACTACTGCGGGCAACACGGTGAGTCACGTTTATGTTAATACTGGTGCCTATGGAGCCACACTTAACATCACAACGAGCAATGGTTGTACTTCCACTTATGCCTTTTCAAACCTGAGCTATGGAACGCCACCCGCTGCCGCCATAACCTATGCAGTAAAGCCTTTGATCT
This sequence comes from Ferruginibacter sp., assembly GCA_965247025.1. GTDB lineage: Bacteria > Bacteroidota > Bacteroidia > Chitinophagales > Chitinophagaceae > Ferruginibacter. The sequence goes on from OZ252000.1 coordinate 2,522,798, forward strand.
GCGGCTCTGAAACAGCATTGGTAGTTGCCAAAAGTGCTACCGCAAACAGGTATTTCTGGAGTTTCGGCGATGGCACCACCGCTTCCACTAATGATACAATAATTGGTCATAAGTTTACAACCCTGGGGACAAAATCAATTGGAGTTACAGCCTATAACAATGGCTGCCAGGGAGCTTTTAACAGGGTAAGTGTTGTTGTACAGGGTGTTATTGCCAGTTATAATTTCAGCAACAAGTGTACGGATAAAAATACTTACGCATTCACTAATACAAGCATGGGCAATGTCTCTTCACAATTATGGAATTTTGGCGATGCCAGTGCAACCTCCAATAGTGCCGGCCCAACTCATACTTATGTTGCCGGCAGCCAATTTTTATCTTCCTTAATTGTGAATGATGCCGTTACAGGTTGTTCTGATACCACTTCAAAATTATTGTATACACCGGTTTCGGTATTCAACAGTCCCACCGGTCCGGTATGTAAAAACAGCCCGGTGAGTTTTTCAGTAACCAGTAATTATCTTGATACATTGCAACGCTACAGCTGGCATTTGCAGGGCAAGGTTTACGGGCCTGATTCTCTGCCTTCAAAAAATGTTGTTGCAGATGCAACCGGAGCTTTTGATAATTTTGTAGTGATAAACCGTGGAGCACAATACTGTTTAGACACCTTAAAAGCTACAGCATTATTTACTGTAAAGGCTCCCACAGCCGTGTTTACGGTAAAAGCCAATAGTTGCACCAATGAAGCTGTGGTACTTACTAATACTTCCATGCCTTTCAGCCCGGCAGATTCCATTAAATTCTGGAACTGGGACAAATCAAACGGATCATCGGATGATGTGGCTTTTGAGCCAACACCTTTTAAGTATGATAGCACGGGCAGCTATCAAATAGCGCTGACGGCTATTGATAAAAATGGCTGCACGGATACTATTTCAAAAACAATCAGCATCAGCCTCTCACCCAGCTTGTCTGTTTTAAAGGCGAGAGATACTATTTGTGCAGGTGCACAGATTACGCTTTCTGCTGTGACTACTTCACCTGTTACCTGGTTTCCGGCAACGGGCCTTTCATGCACAACATGCAGCAACACCATTGCAAAACCGCAAACTACCACACTTTATTATGTAACTGTGGGCACGGGTACCAATTGCGTTGTAAAAGATAGCATTTTTGTAAAGGTAAACCAATCATCAACCGGCAATGCAACGGGGGCTTCTACAACTATTTGCAGCGGAGAATCCATTACGCTGGGCGCAGAGCCCCAGGGAGCAAAAATAACCTGGTCACCAGCAACTGGCTTAACGGATTCAACCATTTACAATCCAGTTGCCTCTCCATTACAAACAACAGTTTATGCAGCTACCATAACAGATTCCCTGGCTTGTTTTACACAAAAATATCTTTACACCGTTAAGGTTAATCCCCGGCCAACTGTTAATGCAGGGCCTGACAAGTTTTATAGCAGGGGTACAAGTTTTAACCTGGCACCGGTTTATACAGGTAACATAATTGCTTACACCTGGTCGCCTGCCGGCACACTAAGTTGTACAGATTGCGCTAACCCTGCAGGGGTTGCAAACGGTACCGTTATTTATACCGTCACTGCAATTTCAGACAGTGGTTGTATTGCTGCTGACACAGTTACCATTTTTACAAATTGTATTGCAGCTGATATTCATTTGCCAGGTGCGTTTACACCGAACGGCGATAACCTCAATGACTTTTTTTATCCCCTGACGTCTAACTTAGCCACTATTGTTTCTTTTACAGTTTTTAACCGCTCTGGTAAAGTGCTGTTTGCGGCACATAATTTTCCGGGGAATGATAAAAGATTTGGCTGGGATGGAAAGTGGCGTGGAGCTAACCAGGCACAGGGTAATTACGTTTATATAATGGAAGCGGAATGTGAGAATGGACAGAAGGCCACAATTAAGGGAAGTGTGCTGTTGTTACGGTAAATTATCGTGCTTAATTATGCAAGCAACCATTTATAAAAATGAAAACAATAATTCATTCAACTATTTAAGGGCTGGCTTTCAAAAATTTTGGTTGATACAAGTATTTTGGTTGTGTTCCGGTGAAGAGTGTCTTTGTCAGCAGCATTTGGAAATTGCTCTTTCTAAAGTTGAATTTGCTTTTTTTTTGAATTTAGATTTAGCGGTCTTTGACGTTAGGATTTGGAAATCGTTTTTTCTAAAAGTTGGATTGGGTTTGTTTTGGAGTTTGGATTAAATGGTCTTTAACTACAGGATTTGGAAATGCTTTTTTAAGATTTGGATTTGGTTTGTTTCGGAGTTTGGATTCGGTGGTTTTTGACTGTAGGATTTGGAAATTTGTTTTTTCTAAAATTTGGATCTGGTCTTTTTTGTTACTGGATGTTCCTGATCTTTTTTAGGATATTGGTTGATATTGGTTCGGTACTTTTTAAGGGATATTGGATGTTGAAACCGGCGTTGTGTTGCTTTCTTTCTGATGTAAAATTGCAGTAAAACAGCTCCCTGAAATTTACTTTTCGTCAAACGGCGTTCATCTTTCGACGAAAAGAACATTTGTTTCGATTTGGCAGGAGATTGTTGAAAAATTGGTACAGTACCCCGGTATTTGTTCTTTAGTAAATTATTGCAACTATTGTTTTTAAAACTGAACTTTTTAATGTTCTGTTTTGTCTTTATCTTACTTTAATTCTTTGTAAATTCTAAAAACTAACTCATTCAACACAAGCTTTCAAATCCTGTTAATTACATGCAGGCACTCATTGTTGCCATAATGCTGCTGTGTCATTTTGCTGCCTCAGCCCAGGATACTACTTTTAAATCAAGGCATGCAGCAATCTTTTTCCCTTACCCAATGTACGTGGAAAAATGGCGGGCTTCTATTGGCTTTACGCTGATGACAACTCCAGAGGATATTACAGAGGAAACCCGTTTAAGGATCCCCTGCGGTGATTTTCATGTTTTAAGAAAGCTTAATACCAATTTTTCATTGGAAGGCAGGCTGTGGTTCCAGGTATTGCAAAACCATGTTTCAACAGGAGTACGATATTCCCGCCCGATAACAAACAGGCTTTATATGAGTGCCGGCAACGATATGGCTTTTTGGTTTGGATTTTTAAAACTCAGCGGCTTCAAAAGCAAAGCTTCCGGCTGGCTTAATTATTCCAATATAGCTGTTGGTTACAGAACAAGAAAAAATTTACTGATTACAGCTAAGGCGGAAGTAGCTGTTAATCTTTATTACGAAGCCAAAAATGGAGATGAAAAGTTTTTTTCCGGAAATAATTTTTATAATGGCGAAACATTTACGCTGGCGCTGGAACAACCTTTCTACAATAAAAAACATCTTACACTCGCCATATCTGCCATCAACAATTATTTTTACTGGCAAACCTGGGCGCTGTTCTATAAAACAAACCGTAAAGTATTTTACCCACAGGTAACCGTTGGTTTTATCTTATGAAAAAACTGTTAACCATATTATTTTTTGCGTGCCTGTTTTTATCCTGCAGAAAAACTTATGAGGTTGTAATGCCTGATACAGGCAAGTGGGATTTATTCAATACCCCTTCTGCTGCCCGGCTAAATTATGCAACCCGTACTGCTATGGAAGGCGTTTATACGCTTTTAAAAGGCAACGGTATTTTTGGCGATAATGCTGCCTTAAAATGGAATTTTACCATTAATGGAACAGATACAAGTTTTCATGTTTCAGGTTTTTTTGGGGTAGATATTTCCTATTTTATTTGTGAGGGCAAACAACTTAACGGCTCCATATTATTGAATGGTTATTGGCGTAAAATGGTCAGTACCGAAACAGGCGTTATCAGGCTGACAATTGATTCCGCAGACGGAGCAAATTTATTGCTCCATCCTGGCCCGATTGTAACTGCAGGCAGTATAAATATTAAAGGCGTTTTCGGTTACGGTTCTTTTGAGCCGGTTGACTCTATCAACCTTACATATGCCCGGCCGCTGAACAATAATCCGGGTCCATTTCAAATAATGGCCCACCGTTCGGGTGGCCGCACTTCCGATCTGTTGTCCGTTTCTGAAAACTCTGTGGCAATGATTTTAAAAACACCGGAGTTCGGTTCAACAGGAATAGAGATCGATATTCAGTTTACAAAAGACGGGGTGCCGATCTTATACCATGATGTTACGGTCAACCTTAGGGAAACACAAAAAAGTGGACTTGTTGGCCCGATAAAAAATTATACCTACGAGCAACTCTCAACCTTTGTAAGGCTTATCCACGGCGAAAAAATACCAACCTTAAAAGAGGCGCTGGATGCGGTTGTTAACCGCACTGATCTTCATTTTGTTTGGCTGGATACCAAGTATGCAGGCTCCATTGCGCCGGTGGCCGCCATTCAAAAAGAGTTTCTTCAAAAAGCAGCCGCCCGGGGCAGGCAACTCGAAATAGTGATAGGCATGCCGGGGCAGGAGCAACTGGATAATTTTCTGGCTTTGCCAGACTATACAAACACACCTTCTCTTTGTGAACTCACCCTGGATGACTTTAAAAAAACCAATGCTAAAATATGGGCACCCCGCTTTACAGAAGGCACCCAAAATGACAATGTTGCTATTGTACATGCAGCGGGTAAAAGGGCTTTCGTGTGGACGGTGGATGTGCCAGGTTTTATTAACCGCTTTATCACCGATGGACATTTTGACGGGATTCTCTCGAACTTTCCATCCTGTGTAGCTTATAACTATTATACGCATGAATAAGGCATTTTTTTTGGCAGTGCTGATGCTGACAGGTTTGTCCGCAAACCATTTATTTGCACAATCAAATGTTAAAAGCAGCGACCCAATAAAAAGGAAACAGGCGTTTACGCTGTATGTTGGTGGTGGCATTGGGGAGTATGTAAACACCGTGCCTTCTCCTCCGTTAGGTTCGCAATACAACATTTCCCGGAGCAGTGCCATTGGCACTTTCAGGGTTATGTGGCAGCCCGGTTATCGCCTGAATGTTGGGATTGAGACGGGTTACACCAACTTCTACTCTTTCCAGTTAAAAAATGGTAATAAGCCGGGCAAAGTGAGTGTACACGCCATTCCCATGCTCATCGTTTGGGGCATGCCTATTGTAAAAAGGGTAAATATTTTTGCCGGGCTCGGTTCCTACCTGCTCACATCCGAGCTCCGGTATGGTGGTACTGTTAAGTCTCATACCTATAGTTTAGGCTCGAATATTGCGTTAACGTATACCGTTCCGCTCAACAAACGGTTAGGCCTGGTTACAGAGGCAAAATGGCTGAACGCCTTTGTAACAAAAGATGATGTGCTGTCGTTACAGGTTTTACTGGCGTGGAAGTTTTTTAGGTAATGTTGTTTTCTTCAGCCGCAACTATTACGGTCTGTAAATTTGAAAAGCAATTTTAAAACTATGACAAAACTCATCTTCCTGTTTGCAACAGTTTTTTCTTTACCGCTTTTTTCTTCTGCACAATTATTATCCAACAGCAATTCCGGGGTTGATATAGATTTCATAAGTGATACACAACAGCCAATGACGGTTGAAAAGATCATCTTAAAACCCACGAACAACATCAAAGCAACCTCCATTCTTTTTTCTGAAATAATAAAAACAAACCCACAGAGTTTGTACATGCTGGGGGATGTGGTGGCACTCGGTTACAAGAACCGTAAGTGGAAAAAAGTTGACCATTTTTTAGATAGTTGCCGAAAAGAAAATACAAATGTTTGCGGTGTTTTAGGCAATCATGATGTAATGGGCCGCACAAAGAAAGGCGAAAGAAATTTCAATAAAAGATTCCCGGAAAATGTTCGGACAGGCTACGTTTCTGTAACTGATTCTGTAGCAATTGTTTTACTGAATTCAAACTTTAAAAAATTATCGCAGCAGGATAAAGACAAACAGAATAGCTGGTATAAAGCTACTATGAATGAAATGGACAGCAACCCTGCAATAAAGGCTGTTGTAGTAAGTTGCCATCATTCACCGTACACAAACAGTAAAATTGTAGGTTCTTCCCGGCAGGTACAAGATAGCTTTGTGCCTGAATATATTGCTTCAAAAAAAGGCCGCCTTTTTGTAACCGGCCATTGCCATGGCTTTGAACACTTCAATATAAAAGGTAAAGATTTTGTGGTGATAGGTGGCGGTGGTGGTTTACACCAGCCACTCGACAATTCAGCGAAGGCAATACCCGATGAGGCTGCCGATTACAAACCGCTCTTTCATTACTTAAACGTACGCAGGGTAAATGATGAATTGCTTGTAACGTCCCGTTTCCTGCAAAACAATTTTGAAAGCTTTGGAATCGGCCATTCCTTTACAACAAAGCTGCCTGCGGCTAACCTTGCCCTGAACAAAGAAAAAGTAAACGAAATCATTCAATAATTGTTGTTACTATTGTTGTTAATTCAGGCTTGCAACTAAATTACTTTCATTAACAAGCAGTTCGTTCCAGTTTACAATATCAGCCGCTTTGTTAAGTATAATTTTGTGGAGTGTGTCTTTAAAAATTGCTTTTATATCTTCCAGCTTTGCTGCAATAAAATTGTCGAACATTCCTTCTTGCAGATTGTAAACATTTCCAATGGTAAAGGCTGGGTTAAAGCCATATGCAACCGGCAAAATCCTTCCAGTTTCCTCAACAATTATCGTATCAAATATGTCTGACAGTCTCCTTGAATTATTTGTACAGCTCCGATGAAAGGTGTTAACTGTTTCAGGGAAAGTTTCCAGGTAATCCCTGTGTAACAAATCTGCCTGCACCACCATTTTGTTATTGTACTTACTACGCAAATAACTTGACAAAATAAATACCTGGTGAGCCAGCGTATCATCAAAGCTTTCACCAGCAAGCATCTCCAGTGCCCGGCCATGCATTTCCAGCGGATGAAGCTGTAACAATTTAGCGCCGTTATCATATGCTAAATCACCCAGCCAAAGCAATGAGTCCCAGCTTTGAGGAGTAACAGTATGAATAAAACCAAAAGGCTTTTGCAATGTTTGTAACACATTCACGCCCTTCACCATTTTATCAAAAGCGCCCTGTTGCCCACGAATATGGTCATGCAATTCAGGCTTGCCATCAACGCTCAGAGCAATCAAATCCACATATTCCAATATGCGTTTATTTTTTTCAGAAGGGAGCAACATACCGTTGGAAGCCATTGTATTTTGATAGCCAAGGCGCTTTGTAAATTGGAAAAGTTCTTCCAGGTGAGTGTATGAAAAAGGCTCGCCGCCAGATACCGAAATATTGTTGAATCCATTCTCAAATGCCATGGCAAGAAAGCCCTTCAATGCTTCAATATCCAGCATCTCCTTCATGCCTGGTGAGCTGCTGGAGTAACAATGCAGGCAGCTTAAATTGCATTTACGGGTGGGGTGAATTTGAATAGTGCGAAAAGGGGCAACCCGAAGTTCACCCCCTTCTTTAAAATCACATGCTTTCATATTTTTTACATTATTGCTGAGAACCTGAAGCCTTCCGGATTTATGATCCCGTAAGGAAATACATCGAAGCGCTGGAATGTTGGACCAAGCTCCACGAATTTCCCCCAGAACTCAGGGTCAACGGTGCCATTAATCAATACTCTTTCCGGCCTTGGCTGGCCTTTAATGTGTACTTGGTCAATTACAAGTCCCTGCCTTCTTAAATTTACAATTGCCGCCGATGTTGCCTTCAGCATGGTTTTGTCAATCTGACCTTTACTCAGGTACTTTACAAGACTGGTTTCAAATGCTTTTAAATCTGCCATAGTGTTGATTTAAATTGTTGTGCTTACTCTTTGCAGTTTTCAGCTTTCCTGTCTTACTCTTTTAGAGGATTTTCAGATGGCTCCTTTACTATTATTGGTTATTCAATTGCTGTTTTTCATTGCCAGCATATGCCCGTTTAATTAGCAGCACATAAAGCAACCTGCATTAAACTACAGCTACATGGCATCGGTTGCCTTCCGGCAAATTCACTAAACTGGTATTTGTTTTCCTGTGAAGTAATTTTAACTGCAACCGCAATTAAAGTTTAAAAAAGTCAGTGTAAGCAATCCTGCAATAAGCGGGGAATCATTAGAAAACAAAATAGTAATTAAATTAAAAAAGTCAAACCTTTGCAGCAATTATTTTTTTAACTGCCAGGTGAATATTTAAAATTGGCCAATCAAAAATTCGCAGGCACGGTAGTTGAATAATTCATTAATCATTATAAAATTGAGCTGACAATTAATTTTCAGCAATAAAAACATCATGCAAAATTTAAACAATAAAGTGGCGTACATAACCGGTGGCAGTAAAGGCATTGGCTATGGTGTTGCAAAAATTCTACTCGAAAATGGAATAAGAGTGGCCATTACAAGCCGCACAATGGAAGCAGCGCAAAAGGCGGCTTCATCCCTTAATACAGACACAACAAAAGTGCTGGCGTTACAGTCTGAAGTAAGTTCCATGGCATCTGAAATTGCAGCCGTAAAAGCAACCATTGATCATTTTGGCCAACTTGATGTAATAGTTGCCAATGCCGGCGTTGGGCATTTTGCATCAATTGAGGAGCTGGCAGAAAAAGACTGGAAAGAAATGATCGACACCAATCTTACCGGTGTATTCAATACCATAAAAGCAAGTATCCCGGCGCTTAAAGAAAGCAAGGGTTACATCATCACTATTGCCAGCCTCGCCGGCACAAACTTCTTTGCTAACGGTTCCGGTTACAATGCCAGCAAGTTTGGTCTTGTTGGTTTTACCCAGGCAGTAATGCTGGACCTGCGGAAGTACGGCATAAAAGTTACTACCATTATGCCCGGCTCCGTTGCCACCCACTTCGATAACCATGTGCCTTCGGAAGCTGATGGCTGGAAAATTCAACCAGACGATATTGGCCAAATGGTGGCTGATCTGCTGAAAATGAACCCGGGAACATTGCCGAGTAAGATTGAAGTAAGGCCAACAACACCCGGGAAGTGAGAAAGGATTTTTGATAGCTGATGTTAGATTTTTAATTGGGTGGAATAATATGTGATCAATTTTTTGCCATCGCAGGAAAAAAGGTTTGTGCGGTAAGCATTTTACCATCATCAGCTTTTATTCCGGCTGCTACGGGCTCCGCTATCGCTGCGGTGCTACACTTCGTTACGCACTACCCACTTCGCATCCGGCCGCTCTTCAGCAAATTATCGTTGTTGAGCTGTAGCATCAGGGCGCATACAGTCTGCACAAACTAAAAGAATCCTGGTTGTGTGGAGCAATTGCCAATACTTGCGTTTACAGTATAACCCTGGCGTGACGCAACCGGCAATTTCTAATTGTACCCTTGTAACTGGTTAATTATCAACAAAAACTTTATTTTTTTAACATGGTGGTAATTCGCCAAAAGGGTTGCTATTAAAAAATAGCGGATATTTTACCTGTGCAAAAAAAGTTTTGGAGATTGCCGCAACTGACAATTTCCAAATGTATACCTGTAACTGGTTGATAATCAGCTAAAAAGTTGTTTTGAGCCTGGCGGAAATGCCACAAAAATGATTTGATTGTGAAAAAACTGTATTTTACGTGTGCAAAATATAACTCTCCGGAGATTGCCGCAACCGACAATTTAAAATATGCGTGTGTAACTGATTGATAATCAACAAAAACTTTATTTTTAACCTGCTGCTAATTGCGGCAATTAACGAGTTGGTAGCAATTTTATCAAGACGCATTCCGTTTCCAAATTTGACAGAGAAGACTAATGACAGAAACAAATAAATATACATGTAGCTGTTGTGGGAAAGAACACGAAGAATGGCCTGCATTAGTTTATATATCGCCGACTAATTATGATACCTTATCCGAGGATGACAAGAAAAGTATCGGAAAGCTTGAAACTGACTTCTGCGTTATTACACATTCAGACCAGACAGACAGATTTATTCGTTGCACTTTGACACAAAAAATTATAGACCATTGCGAAGACCTTGAATATGGACTTTGGGTTTCGTTGAGTGACAAAAGTTTTCAAGACTATTCGGACAATTTCAATAATGAAAATCACGAAACAAAATATTTCGGTTGGTTGTGCAACGACTTACCCGACTATGACTTTAGTGGAGGCAGTATTCCGACAACAGTTTTTACAAGGACAGGAAATAACCGACCAGACATTGTACCACATCAGGACTTTGATCATCCATTCGTTCATGACTATTATAACGGTATCACAAAGAAAGAAGCAGAAAGACGAATAAAAGAAATGCTTAAAACAATTAGTGAACGAGACAGCAATACAACGGACAGAAAACCTTGGTGGAAATTATGGTAGTTTTTAGTGCCGGTGGACGAAAAACTGCTACCAACAGTGCGTTTTGTGCAAGTGCGGCTTGAAGTTGTAGCAATCGACATCAGCAATATAGCGGCATTTGTTCGGGCGGGACAAACATCGCTTAACATTAGTTCTTAATATTTATCTTTATCAAAAGCCAAGCAGTGGTTACGGGCGGAAGGAATTCTAATGCCACACCTGCACAAAGCGCTACCGTTATAGGCAACCTTTAAAACAAAATCCGTATGGCAAGAAACATGATTGCAATATTCCTTTTCTGTTTGACACTTTCTGCTTGTGGACAAAATGATAATTCTGATATAATAAAAAGTTTTAAAATTGATCCAAAAATTAAAAATGATGTAGAGAAAAATATTAGCAAATCAGAATTTGGTGAAGGGGGAGACATTTTAATATATAATAATCGAATGCTAATTGACTTATACGAGAACGACAAATTAAACATCTCACTCAAAGAGCAAGACAATAAAAGCACCGTCTTTAAATCATTTTACTATTGGCAGAGTGACACATTAAGCATAGACGGTGCATTTGGATTATTCGGCGGGACAGGTTTTTCCATCAAAATAATTAAAGGTGAGGCGACACTTTATCATATGTTAGCTTCTGACGAATTTCCATCTTACTCTTACAAAGAAAAGGACAGTTTAATTTTTAGACTTGAAGTGCCATCCTCAAACACAAAAATTGTATTATCAGATATCCCAGACTCGACTAAACACCAAGTTGTTTATGGATATGTAGAATTCAAAAGTGGCGACTACTATGCAAGCAGCGGCTCAGCAGACGAAGAAGAAATATTACCAAGAAAAAAACTAAGAGCTAATATGAAAATATATTTCAAGAGTAGCAAACTTGACTTATAGCTAAAGATAGCCAAGGCTGCCTATAACAGGGCGTTTTGTGCAAGTGTGGCGGAAGGAAGCCCAATGAGCAGCGGTTCACTATTGGGCTTTGGTTCGGGCAGAAAATCATAACCTAGCTATGGTTGTTATCTTTATCATTTATATCTTTATTTAGCTTTTGTTCCAGGCTGAACGGAATACTAATTCCACACCTCCACAAAGCGCTACCGTTGCAAGCAATGCCCCGTTGGAAAACTTTCGGTTCATAACAGTCAGACAAAAATTTATTATGTTTTATTAGTAAGACTTGAACCAAAGCCCACACCAAGCTTGACGTTCTTTGTTCGGCTTTTGTCATTTTTTGTTCTTTGGTTTTTTAATTTAGCATTTGTATCGGGTGGACTTTTGTTCAAGTCTAAGCAGCAGGACACGACAAACTATTTTAATCAAATTTAATCAAACCGTGACAACAAAGTTTGCTCAACGACACTGCTACAACGATTTTTAAAACCCACATTGGTGAACAAAGTTCTTAAATTTTAAGCAGACAATCACAAACAGCATTTTTGTTTTGTAGCAGTTTGCGGTGGACACATTTTTATGTTTTGTTTTTAGCTTTCGGGTTGGACACAGTTTTTTAAATTCGTAACAACAAAATCAAAACAGTTTTTTATTTCTGTTGCAGTTTTTGGTCGGACACATTTTTACGTTTTGTTTTTGCTTTCAGGTTGGACACAGTTTTTAAATTCGTAACAACAAAATCAAAACCGTTTTTTACTTCTGTTGCAGTTTTTGGTCGGACACATTTTTACGTTTTGTTTTTCTTTTGGGTTTGACACAGATTTTAAATTTGTAACAGCAAACTCAAAACAGTTTTTAATTTTTGCAACAGTTTTCGGGTGGACGACTGACCGACTTGAAGAACACAGCGTAGATGGCACATGCTTGCAACATGGGGTTTTGTGCAAGTTGGGCGGACGTAATAACAATGAGCATTTGTAATTCTATTTTGCTTCAGTTCCAGCAGGACGGAATTCTATTTAGCTTTTTGTTCTTAACTTCAACTTCAGTTTTTCAATCAGCAGCGGTTCCAGGCAGACGGAATTCTATTTCCCAACCTGCACAAAGCCCTGTTCGTTACCGGCCATTTTATTATGACACTTCACGACCTTAAAGAAAAGCATAGCAAATTAAAAAAACTTGACGGCGGCAGTTTTTTTAAAAGTGCGACCTACAAAACCTTTGGTTCAGACACTCACAGATATAAATTCAACTCTTGTTTGACAAAAGACGCTTTGCAGAGTTTTGAAAAATCTTTCTGTTTGACACTTCCTGCTGATTATAAAAACTTCTTAACTCAAATTGGCAATGGTGGCAGTGGCCCTGCCTACGGGCTTCTTTCATTGTCGGACTGGGACATTGAACTTGAAATAAGAGATAATAGTTTTCTGTCAACAAACTTCCCTCACATTGACAAATGGAATGTTACGCCAGACTTTGATACAGACGATGAAGACTATACAGAAACGGAAGAGTTTCAAAAATGGGAAGAAGAATATTTTTCAAATAGACATATTACAGGTAGTATCAGAATTTGCCATTATGGTTGTGCAATTTATTATTTACTTGTGGTAACAGGCAAAGAGGCTGGACACATTTGGGTTGACGACCGAGCAAGCGATTATGGAATATATCCAGCTACATCAAAAGCAACTGGTGGACGAATGACATTTATTGAATGGTACGACGAGTGGTTAACAGAAAGTTTAAATCAGTTTGCGTGACAAAAAACGGCCGGTAACATTGGGTTTGGCGTTATTGGGGCAGGACGTTGTAATCTTCAACTGCAGCAACATTGCAGCAGTTGTTTGGGCTATACGTTTTTCAATTTAGCTTTTAGTTGTTAACTTCAACTTCATATTTTTAATTGGGCTTTAGTTCCGGGCGGACGTTTTTCAAATCCCCCAACAACGCCAAGCCCTGCCCGTTGGCAGTAATTTTAGACAACCTGCACTAAGACAAAAACTAACATGAATTTCATAAAAAGAATTCTAAACTTTTTTAAGGGAGACAAAAAACAAGTTGTTGAGACGAAAGCAACCACAAACGACAACAGTGATATTAAAAAGGCAACTTTCACGGTTGACGAACTTACCGACACTGAAATTTCATTCTGCGATGAAGCAAAACTTCAAATTGAGGACGGACTTTTTTTAAAAAAGTTTACTAGACGACCAATTGAGAAATTAATTTTTGAAAAAGAGTATTCTGACATAGAAAAACCAGATGCAATTTGCAGCTTGACAACGGAAGAAAATGCGAGGAAAATTGTTGCGGAGCATAGAGAAAAATTAATCAGAGAAGGCAAATACATTTTTATATGTGAGATAGCACACAATGGTTATAAGGTTGGACTGATAGGAACAGCGTCCGACCCATATCAAATTATGGAATATGCTGAAACTAATGGTGCCAACTATGATATAGAAACAAAAGACATCATTGAGAAATATAAAAAGTGGGACAAAGAATTTGGAATTAAACCGATCAGTATCGGTTTTGACTTTTGTGAATGTGAAATAGTAAATAAGAACATTGACTACAAGAAATTAGCGAATGAAGTTTATAAATTTTGTCCTGACGTTGTAGAACAAGGAACTGAAACAGTTGAACTACTTGAAGAAGAAATGAAGCGAACAGGAACTATTTATCTATGGTGGGACTGAAAGAAAAACTACTGCCAACATGGGGTTTGGCGTTATTGGGGCTGGACATTTAAACATCAGCTATGTGCAAGCATCAGCGGCAGTTATGGCTTGACGTTAATAATTTAGCTTCAGTTTGTTAACTTCAACTTTTAAAACAATATTGGGCCTCGGTTGTCAGCTGACGTTTTTCAAACATCCCAACAACGCCAAGCCCTGTTCGTTGGCTGTAATACTACCGGACACTCTAATAATTTCCAGTAAAATTTAATATGCCAATTACTTCAAAAAATTTTAGTTACGCAACGTTTTTGAGTGCTGACTTCGGAGATTCTGTTGGTTCAGGCTTTAAGCTTTTCCATTAAGAAAAAGAATTCATTATCACAGCTAAGCATGTAATATGTGACGAAAGCGGAAAGTTCAAATGTGATTTACTAGTTACATCACAAAATTATATTGGTAATCAAAGCGACTCTAACACAATTACCGTTAATCTAACTAAAGCAAAAATTCATGAATTTGGATTAATTGATTTGGTTCTAATTGAACTATATAAAAATACAAACTATGAAATAAGTCAAGAAGGTAATGACATAATTGCTGCAAGTCTTGATGATTTAAAACCATATAGCGAAATTGAAATAGCATGCAATGTATTATTAGTTGGATTTCCAACATCTTTAATAATTGATAATTTTTTTGACTTAGACCGACCATTACTTAGAGCAGGAATAATAGCAGGTATAGACCATAAATCAAAAACTTTTATTATTGATTCTCCAGCATTTTACGGTAACAGTGGTGGACCAGTTTTACAATTAGACAATAACGGAAATTTTCATATAATTGGCATTGTTTCAAAATATGTACCTTTCGTCACAGAATGGAAAAATAAACATGAAAAAGCATTTTCAAGACAAGAATTTTATAATTCGGGTTACGCTATATGTGTACCACTAGATGAAATTATTGAAATAGTAAAAGTTTAAATTAAAATGAAACTTAGTACAAATAAAAACCCAGTTACTAATAGAATGATTAATCCAAATTTCAATAGAATGATTAATCCAAATTTTAATAGAATGATTAATCCAAATTTTAATAGAATGATTAACCCAACTTTTAATAGAATGATTAATCCAATTTTTAATAGAATGATTAATCCTAATTTTAATAGAATGATTAATCCAACTTTTAATAGAATGATTAACCCAAATTTCAATAGAATAGTAAACCCAAATTTCAATTTACTTTTTTCGGGCTTTTTTAGTTTTAATTTCTCATTAATTCCAATAGAATTCATCGTGGTTTCAAATACTAATATTTTATTTTTTAATCAAGATAATGTCAACACTAGAATAGGAATTAAACATCAAAATAATGGTTATGTTTTGTTTGATTTAAACATGCAATTTATTGGTCATCTAGAAAGTAATTCACAAAATGGGTATAATGAATTTGACAAAAATAATAATTGGACAAAATTCATTGCTTAGAAAAAGTACTACAGCCAACATGGGGTTTTGCAATAGTTGGGCTTGACGTTCGTACAATCAGCAGTAGTACACATCCCAGCTTTGGTTCGGGCTTGACAAGCAACATTGGGCATTAGTTCTTAACATCATTTTCATACCTTTACCAAGCAGCGGTTCCGGGCAGACAGTTGGTCAATTCCCAACCATCGCAAAGCCCTATTCGTTAGGCGCAAGCAAACGACCGACCTTACAACCGAGACATAAACAACCATGAATATTAGCAAATCAAATTTCTTGGAGACTGTAGCAATTGCAGTTGCTGGAGTAGTATCTTCAAACACTATTTCTTTTTGGAAAGGAGTTACAAGTTCTAATGCACTTGTAGTCATCTTTACAGGTGTTACTTCAATAGTGATATATGAAACCATAATTCTTTTGTTTGAAAGAATACCCAAACGATTTAGTTGGTCACGAAAACTTATTGATAGCAGAGCCAAATATGAAGGGTTTTATTTGGAAATTAAGCACGTTGACAATTGCAGAAGTTATGCAATTGTTTGTTTAACTTATAATATTCCAATTGACGGCTACCAATTATCAGGAACTTCACTTGATAAAAACGGCATGTTTTGCAATAACTGGAAAAGCAGTTTTGTAAAGATTGACCCAGTTAGTAAACAGATTATTTATGCACAGACTGGTCAATCAACTGATACAAGTAAAGGATTAATATTTGAGGGAGTTACCTACATGAATTTTGACCACTTTTTAGATGGAAAACCATCATCAGGGATTGGGCATTATGTAGATACAATTCCGTCAAAATCAGATTTTGCTTTTCAAAAGATTTCAAAAGAAGAATGCAAACAACTAATCGGAAAAGAAATGATAGAAAATATGAATGATTATAAATCTTTCGTGAAAAATTATCACGACAAAAATGCAAATGCAATTTTTGCTTGGGAAAACGAAATTAAATAGTGAAACCAGAAAATCTAATGTATATATTACTGACAGCAAGATGTCCGTTGAGTTGCTCATTTTGCATGACAAAGCATTTGCATAGAGATGAAGATTTAGAACTTAATGAAATTGCTTTGCGAAGTTTACACAATCTTTCAGCAGTATCTTATAAAGTTTGTTTGAGCGGCGAAGGAGACCCATTAGTAAAATGGGAAAGCATTTTGCAAATAATAGAAAGCAATCCTGAAAATATTCACTATGAATTAATAACGAGTTCATTCTGGAATAAAAGCAAGACAGAAGAATTTTTAAACACTCTTTCAAGTTTATGTACGCAAAAAAAATCCACGTTAGCATATAGAATAAGCATTGACGAGTTTCATGAAAAAGAAATAAATCGGGATGTCCTGGAAATTTTACTTTCAATCTTTTTAAAAAATGACCTTAAAAACATAACCCTTCAAATTCGTTCATTGACCGGACAAGAAGATTATTTGTTTGACCGATTAAAGCAATTATTTACAAATTACAATATACCTTTTTCAATCAATCAGCACAACGAAATTGAATATAAAGTAACAAGTGAAAAGGTTTGTATTGAAATACAGTTCAAACCGGCTGTAAATCCTGAAAGGTTTGATTATACTGATGATTGGCATCTTGATAAATATGTCGGTTTCCTTGAAAAGAATAGAAACTCTCCTTTTCACTTAGGTCTTCTCAACTCATCTGTTTCAAATCCTATTTTTGATATAGCTGTCAACCCCAATGGAGACGTTGTTTTGTATGGCGTAGAACCATTTATTTTAGGAAACATTACAAAAGAAGTATTTGACTATGAATTAATAAAGAGACGAGTAAGTGAAAATTTAGAATTGCACAACCTTGTTACCACAAGATTTATAGAATTGATACAAACTTGGCGAGAGAATAAGCAAAAAGCGGAGTTGATTGAAAAAGTAAATAATCCATTTTGGGTTGTTAGGTATCTGAATGATGAAAATTTATTGCATAGTTAGCATGATAGTTATCTCAATTAGTGGACCATGTGGCTCTGGTAAAAGCACATTAATTAAAATGCTTAGTGGCGAATTTGAGCTGTTAGATTGCTTATATAAAAATAGCAAAGGAGCAAAACTTCCTACAACTTCTTACTTATCAAAAGTTGATTACTTTGACAAGTGGTTTAATGAAATAAATTTACAAAACAAGAAAGGAAAAAAAACACTCATTTCAGACCGTTCTCCTTTTGATTGTTTAGCTTATCTAAAGGAAAGGAAGGCGGATTATAAAAAAGAATTAAGCAAAAGTTTTCAACTTTTAAATCAACAAAAAATATTTCATTATCCAATATTAGTTACTGCAAGTAAAGAAGAATTGAAAGAAAGAATTGAAAAGAGATTTAAGGACGGGATTGTTAGCAGAGATTTTTATGACCAAGAGGTTTTACTTCTTAATCAGTCTCTTAAATTTTTCAATCAAAATATCTCATTTTACGCTTCTGTTTTTGACACAACCTTTGACTTGCCCAATCAAACATTTGAAAAGATAAGAAACTTCATTGGTGACATTAAAACGACTAAACCAAAAATAACGACCCTATAATACAACTTGCCAGCGCCTAACATGGGTATTGCTGCAAGTGGGGCTTGACGTTGTAATCTTCGGCATCAGCAACGTGGCATCTTTTGTTCTGGCTGGACGTTAGTAATTTGGCTTTTAGTTGTTATCTTCATCAGCAGTTTTTCAATCAGCATTTGTTCCGGGCTGGACGTTCAATGAATTCCCCACCTGCAGCAATACCTGTTCGTTGGTGGCAAGGCTACGTGGACGAACCCACAACCCTGACCTTCCCTAAAAAAAAATTCATTCAATGACAGGAATTATTATCGGAGGAGTTGTTCTTTTTATCATCATTTTGTTGGTTAGACAAAACAGTATTGACGAAAAGAAAAAAAGAGAAGAAGAACAACGCAAAGCTGAACAAAAACGATTAGCTGACATACAAGCTAAAAAAATTGCCGACCAAAAAAAGGCAGAAGTTGAAAGGCTGAAAAAAATCGAAGACGAAAAATATGAAACCGTCTTTGTTGTAAGCACTTCAATAAGTGCAGACGGTAAGCATCAAGCATACTTCAAACGAAATAATAACACTTTCCTGTCTGTCACAACGACAACTGCATTAACAGCAAATTCCAACATCAAGCAGCTAAAAGAAAATACAGCGAAATGGAATTGGATGTCAGCTACTGATTTTGAAAAAATAAAAGAGAAAGCCCAAAAAGACAAAGAAAAAGCAGAACAGCAAAAATTATTGTTGATAAAGCAAATCGAAGAAAAAAAGCAGCTTCAATATTGCGAGGCAAACACAAAATATGCTTCGACACTAAACAATATTTTTCAAAACAATCCTGCTAATTTTAATTTTGCATCCATTAGAAGTATTTGCAGACATCACGATGTATGGCACGAATTAGAAAATGGTGTTGCAATCTTAACGACCTACGAGCAACTAAGCCAATATATATTTTCATATGGCAATATGCACCAAGCAAAGTTATTGCAAGCGTTTCAAGCATCTAACTTACAGCTTGACGGACAAAAAGTAGAAATTATTGATTATGGTTGTGGACAAGGAATTGGAACAATTGTAATGCTTGACTATCTAAAACAAAACACAGCGTTTAACTTTACCATAGATAGAGTAAAATTAATTGAGCCTTCAGAACTTGCATTAAAAAGGGCAGCACTAAATGTTAGGTTATCTTTAAAAAGTGCAAATCAAAACCAAAATGTTTATGCCGTTCCAAAAGAAATCGATGATATAACTCTAGCTGACATTGAAACAAATTCCCAAACAGTAAAAGTTCATATTTTTTCAAATATTCTTGACGTTGAAGATTTTAGCATATATACTCTATTTAATAAAATTCAATCTTCACAAAAAGGTCTAAATTATTTTATTTGTGTCAGCCCTAATATTATGCAATCGAGAAACGAAAGATTAGACGAGTTTCAAGGTTACTTTAGCAACGCAAGTACTATATCACAAAGAGAAAGCGACATCCCTAACAGAAGTAACAGCGAAAAACCTTACAGGCGTTACGAAAGGATTTTTAAAGTTCAGATTGGGCAAAATGCCACTTCAAAATCAGTAACTTTACCCAAGATAAAGACTACAACAACAAACAATTATCCATTAGACGATTTGCCATTTTAAAATATTAATTATGGACTTATTCAGCACAAGCAGCAACGAAAAAACATTACCGTTTGACTTTCCTACAAAGGATGGCTATAAGGCGGTTTGGGAAGAAAAATTAAATGGTTTCTTCATTACAATTCCCAATGGCGAACTTTTTTATTCAGAGCATTTTTTTGACAAAAAAGTAAGTGATAGAAGTGTTGAATATTTTTTAGAAAATGATACTAATGACTGGAAAACGGCAGACTGGCGAACTTTTGACAAAGAGCAATTAGCTAATGTAAAATTTAAGAATATCAGTTGGCATCACGACAAACTTAATATGTACGGTAAAGAAGTTTTTTTACCTCGTTATTCTGCGTGGTATGGAAATAGCGACAAGCCTTATACATATTCAGGTTTGACACTTCAACCAAAGCCGTGGAATAAAGGACTTTTATTTATCAAAGACCAAATTGATAAAGTTGCAGGCGTAGAGTTCAATAGCGTTTTGATGAACTGGTACAGAGATGGCGAAGATTATATAAATTGGCACACAGACGCAGAAAAAGAATTAGGGAAAGACCCTGTAATTGGTTCTGTAAACTTTGGTGCGACAAGGCGTTTTCAACTTCGTAGAATTGACGACAACAGCGAAAAAATTGAAATGCCTTTAAAGCACGGAACGTTTTTATTAATGCGTGGACAGACACAACATTTTTGGCAACACGGAGTACCAAAAGAAAAGAAAGTAAAAGAGGCAAGGTTCAACTTGACATTTAGAATTATTAACCATTGAGGAGAATGTTTGAAGTGTTTTACAAAATAAAACCTCTCTAAATGTGACCGCCCAGCCACCAACATTGGGTTTGCTGCTATGCTGGCAGACGAATAAATCCTCATCTTTTTGTTCGCTATCATCTTTTGTTTCATCTAACTGCGTCCACTTAGGGTCTAACTAATTTGTTACAAGCCCACCCATTGCTATATCTTCTGCTGTTAAATTCATTTTTCTCATTTTGTGTTGTATATTTTTAATGATGCTTTTTTTGGTTTGTTCATCATACTCTTTTTCATTTTGTGCTTTGTAGGGTACTTTACGTACCGTCATTATCCAAAAGATTTCTGCCAGTCTTCTGGCAAGTGCCGTAATGGCTGCAGCTCTTCCTTTTTTAAATGCTATGCGGCTGAATATTTTTTTTAACACGCCATCTTTTCGCTGGGCAATGGTATTGGCCGCAAGGCGGAACGCATTGGACAGGATATTTTTTCCTTTAGGTGTACGGCTGCTGATTACTTTGCCGCCTGTTATTTTATTATTGGGAGACAGTCTTAACCAGCTTGTAAAATTCTTTTTACTCGGAAACTTTATGATGTCGCTTCCAACTTCGGCTATAAAGGTCATTACCGTGGCGCCGCCAATGCCTTCCACTTCCAATAAATCAACTCCAAAATATTCCATACTTAATTTGGACACATCATAAGCGGCACTGTTTTTATTCTTTTTGATTTTTGTTGGCGTTATTGCGCCTGCTGCGCAAACAACATTTTCTCCGGCAGGTATTGCTGATGCATGCTTAACGGTAATGGCTGCCGTCATTTGTTCCAGTAATAATTCTATCTGTTTGTCACAATTGGTCATTCGTAGTTGATAATTTTTATAGCTTTCAAGTTCATCAGCTACAATATATAATTGCTCCGGTTTCCATTGCCCCTGCAACGCCTGGGCTATCTCTTCTTTACTTTTTTTTACTTTGTAATGAACCAGCGATGCCAGGGCTATGCCATCCCGCTGCCCTGTTACTATGGCCTCCAGTATAGCCATACCGCTCAGGCCCGTTATGTCACGTACTGCAATATCCAAACGTATATTCATCAGCCGCAATGCTTTCTGCATTTTTTGAATACAGGTGGCTGCCTGTGCTACCAGGCTGCTGCGGTGGCGGTGATAAGTACGTACCTGTTCTATTTGTGCAGCAGGAATAAAAGATGTTTTTAACAAGCCCAGTGTATGTAACCGTTGTAACCAGCGGGCATCTTTAGCATCTGTTTTCTTTTGAGGGTCTTTGATATAATTATTGCTGAGTACCACTTCTATACCAGCTGCCTGTATGCAGGCAAACAGCGGCTGCCAGTAAGTGCCGGTACTTTCCATTGCTACGGTCGTTATGCCCTTTTGCTGTAAATGCGTAACCAATGCTGCATTGTCTTTACTGTAAACACCAAAAGTACATACATCAGATGACTGCTGTCCGGTAGCTACATAATGTTCCCTGGAGCCAACATCGATACCGGCGGCATGGCTGTGGATGACTGTCATAGAAACTGTGTCAGGGGATGTTGATTTCTTTTCCATTTTTTTTATTTATGTGAAAAAATAAAATAAAAAACAATGCCCTAAATTGTATCTATAGCTTAAAAATTGTTTCATACGGGATACCCTGCATGCAGGGTTCTCCAATTGATTTTTCACCAGAAGAGGCCTGCATTAAAAAGGCATCTTCTTCTATACAATTTTGCCAGTGTTCCAGAGGGGCTATAACGCACCATTCAAAAGCAGGACTTGTAAAGCATTGTATCTGCAACTAAAGTTAGCTATTGATTTTATGAAAATTTTATATTGGTGTTCCAGCTTGACGTTTTTCAATTTAGCTTTTACTTGTTATCTTCATCTTTGGTAATTCTATTAGGCTTCAGTTCCGGGCTGGACGAATATAATTCCAGCACAGCAGCAAGCCCTGTTCGTTGGCAGCAAAATTTAAAGACCCTACAATTCACAATGGAAAATTTTTCAATAACATCACGTTTGACAACAAAGGAGTATGCAAAAATTATGTTTGTTGGACTTTACAAAAAGCCAGGTTTTATTCTTGCAACACTTCTTGGACTCTATTTTATGGTGACACTAATTCTTGACTATTTCAGCATAGTAAGCTTCTATACGGACACACCATATTTTGAAATATTTTGTGGCTTATTCCTTTTGTTAGCACCGACTTTGATTGTCATAATTTCCGTAAGACAATTTGTATCAAACCCAAGTTTTAAAAATGACATCACATATACCTTTGGTGAAACAGGAATGACGGTACAAGGACTTACTTTTAAAGGAGAGTTTGTGTGGACACATATCATTAAACAAAAAGAACTTGGCAATTTTTTAATTTTATATCATAGCAAAAAAGCAGGCAATTTTATTGACAAATCAAAGCTGACATTAGACCAATTACAATTTATAAAAACAAAAGTGGGACAAAGATAATTCTGCTGCCAACAAAAGGTTTTGTGCAATTGGGGCTCGACGTTGAAGCAATCATCAGCAGTGTATATCCAAGCTTCATATTCGGCGGACGTAATTCTGCCGGGCAGTAGTTCTAAACATCGGCTTTTAGTTATAAATTTAGCTTCAGTTCCGGGCAGACAGTTGGTTAATTCCCCAACTGCACAAAGCCCTGTCCGTTAGCAGCAATACAGTTCGACATCAAAAGATTTTAACAGATATGACACTTTCCGACTATGCCATACAGCAATTAGTTCCTTACGTAACAGGAGACGGATGTCCACCTAGCAGAAGTGGCCCGAAACTCGTTGAGCTTTTTAATAAATTTGGAGCAAGAGACATTTACGATTTTAATGACGGCGGACTACCTGACATCGGCAAAAAAAATGGACACAAACCTTCACGTAAAGAATATGTAGAAGTAAGACTAAGAGAATTTTCTTCTAAAGCTGAACTTCGAGACATACTTACTCAAGTTGTTAACGAACTACATAAAGGAGATAACACGATTGACGACTTAAATACAATTCTTAACCCTGAAAAGTTTTCAGTAATTCAAACAGGCGACACATATACATTACAAGGTGGCGTTGTTAATAACCGAAAGCCCGTAGTAAATCAGGCACATTTTCAGGACATACAGAATAAAATCCTAGCAGCTCTTGACAGTGCAAAAGTTTCCATAAGAGTAATCATGGCATGGTTTACAAATGACACTTTATTCAATAAGCTAGTTGAAAAACACAACGAAGGCGTTGATGTTGAAATTTCAATTTATGACGATGGCGTAAATAAGAAACATGGCGTTGACATAACTCAATTACCTCACAAAAAGATTAAAAGAGGACAACGGGGCGGTTTAATGCATGACAAATTTTGTGTGATAGATAATCAAATAGTTGTTACAGGCTCATATAATTGGACTGACAATGCCGAATTTAGAAACGATGAGAACATAACTGTTGAACATGACCCTGAACAAGCGACAAGATTTTCAATTGAGTACAGACGACTTACTAAATAGAAGTACTGCTGCTAACATGGGGTTTTGTGCAAGTTTTCTATGACTCCACCAACAGGTTTTTATTTTATTTTTTTAGTAGTTATGCACACTTCCTAACGTAGTTATCCTCATAGTTTCGTTCGTCTCTTATTACTGCAAATACCCGGTGAACAAGCTTGTTCCTGACAGCATTGATGACGCTCATTTTGTTTTTTCCTTCTTTGACCTTTCGTTCAAAATAGGCTTTCATTTCCGGGTCGTTTTGGATGGCTGACATGGCACACAGATGCAGTAATTTTTTAAGCTTCATATTAGCAAAGGGGCTTACGGTTGATTTATACCGTACACTAGTACCCGAACTTTTTGTAAAGGGTACTACACCACAATAGCAGGCCAGTTGTTTTCCATTGTCAAATGCTGTGAAGCCTTTGGTATATACCATCAGTGCAACGGATGTTACCTGTCCAATTCCTTTGATAGAAGCTACCCGTTTTACTTTGGTGTTTAGTTGTTCATCCTGCTGAATAGTTTTGGCGATTAAGGCTTCGATGGACAGCTTGGATTTTTGCAAAGCAGCTACTGGCGCCTTCTGCAGTTTCTCTAAAGTTTTGGCATCTTCTGTACACCCACAGTCTTTTAATTCATTGAGTGGAACGGTAAGTAATATAATGGCATTTACAATTCTGTCCCGCTGGGCAATTAAGTTTTTAATGGATTCAATATTGCTGTCAATGGGCTGCCAGCGCTTAACCTGGTCTTTATAGCGCAGGGCATACCAGGCTATTTTTACAGCAGCTGCTTTGTCATCTGTACCTCTTTCAAAGCCCCCGGCTTTTTTAATGCGCAAGGGCATTTCTACCCAAAGGGCTGCCTTGGCTTTTACAAGATAATGTACCAATCCGGTGTTGTAGATACCGGTATATTCCATACAAAAGAGCGTTTGTTCATCCGGCAATACACCGTGCTTTTGCAACCAGTTTTGCATTTTTATAAAGCCCTCCGGCTTTTGGCTAAACTGCTCATGAATGACCATGGATGAATCCTCAGCTTTTATCAATGCTGCATCAAACCATGTTTTGGAAATGTCGATTCCAACAAAATTTTTAAATAACTTGCTCATGCTTTTAAACATTTAAAAGGTGAATGAATCAACCTGATTTTTTGAACCAATCAAGACCTTAATAATGGGACTGCTATTCCCTATTTTCTATTTGATTCCGTGTTCAAAAAAACCAGCATAAGATTAGAACTTGCAATAGGGCTTAATACCTTGCAGGGCTGTAATGCGCTTATGCTGGCAGGTTGATTTTATTAAATGTAATTTATCCACATTTGCACACCAATTCACAAAGAAAAAAGAAGCAAAAAAGAAAAGTAGTAATAGTAGTAGCTTTATTAATAAGATAATGAATACAAATCTAAAGGCAGGGCTTGACGTTCAAACTTCGGCTGTTTGCATCGCTGTACTTTGGTTCGGGCTTGACGGAATTCTGTTGGGCTTTTGGTTGTTAACTTGTACTTTTATTTCTTTATTGGGCTTCAGTTCCGGGCTGGACAATCAACAAAGCCCTGCCTGCACAAAGCCCTGTTCGTCAGACTGTGAGAAAACTAAAAAAAGTCAAAAAACCGCCCCGTAACTTTTCACCACAAGCCAATAGAAGTTGATTCAGGCAGTCCTTAAAAATACCACGCAGTAATTATTCAAAAAAAATGGAGGCTTATGTTGTCTGTAAATCGGCTTAATAGAGGCGCTTTTTAAAAGGCAGATTACTTTGGTGTAATCTGGTTGCCAGTTTTTGATTGTCTGCAGCATTTTTTCAAAGCCGAGTATGTTTTTGGTTCGCATAAAGTTGTAACAAAACATGATGAGGTTCATTTCACCATTTACTTTTTGCAATCCTTTCAGCAGTGTATGTGTGTAACCCCAATGCCTTTTTATACTGCCAAAGGGATGTTCACAAATGGCTTGTCTTCGCTTGTAATATTGGGGATTTTTTTTGATGTTGTTATCATTGAGGTCTACCGCATCCTGGTATTCACTACGCTGGATAATGCGCTTGGGAAGTTTGGTACACTGGCTTTTTAACGGGCATGTTTTACAGGCACCGGTACGGTATGTTTTAAAGCGGTAGCTGGTTTCATTTGCTTCACCTTTTTTATTGTGCCAGGTACCCAGTGACGTTAGTACTGCACCGGCGGGGCAGGTATAGGTATCTGCCAGTTTATTATAGTTAAAGCTTTCAACTAAAAATTCGTTGGCAATGTGTTTGACACCAGGCTGTTCTTTATACGCTACATGGGTGATCATGTTTTCCTGCTGACATTCGAGCAGCTCAGCACCGGTATGGTAACCTTTATCTGCCAGCACCATCAGGCTGTCTTCTTTTTTTAATTGCAGATTTTGTTTGGCTTGTATAGCTGCTTTGTGTAGAGCCTTGCCATCATTGGTATTGGTGGCTTGTGTATGTACTATCAGGTTGTGTTTATCGTCCACAGCATTCTGTGTATTATAGGCAACTTCTACAATACTTTTGGTTATAAGTATGCTGCGGCTGTCAGCATCAGTGGTGCTAACCTGCTTATCATCCGTAGCATCCAGTTGGTGCTGAAGCGTATCGTATTTAATGGTGCGTTCTTTTAGCCTGGCGAGGCCCTGTGCTATCTTTTCTTTTTTTAGCAGGAGTTCATCACTGGCAGCCACGTTTTCCTGCTGATCCAGTTCATCGAGTTCCTGTAAATATTTCGCAGTTTTGTCTTCAATAAACTGGCGGTGCTTATCTATCTTTTTTTGGTTGTAGTTATTCTTTTTACTGTTAACTGCTTTAAACTTACTGCCATCTATACCGATGGTTGTTTTGCCCAGCAGGCCTGCATCGCTAAGAAACTGTACATACAGTTTAAACATGGATTGTAAAGGCACTGCATGTACTTTACGAAAATCTGCAATGGTGTGGTAGTTAGGTTGCAGTCCCTGCAACAGCCACTGCAGTTCAATGTTTCGGCTGCATTCCTTTTCGAGCTTCCGGCTGCTGCGGATTTTATTGAGATAGCCGTAGAGGTACAATTTTAACAGCACTCCGGGTGCATACGGCGGCCGGCCTTCACTTTTATGAACCGTGCCGGTAAAGCCTAATTTTTGCAGATCAAGCTTATCAATAAAAGCATCCATGAGCCTTGCTGCATTGTCAGCACTCACCTGGTCGTCGGGTGTGGTGAAGTAGGTTTGATGTCTGTTGTTTCCTTGTATAAACTGCATGCCTTTTTTATAACAAAAATCATACGCTGTTTACGCTATTCACATTGTGTGTATATTTGGCTAAAGGAGTTTTTTCACAAACTCTCGTTGGCTGCTACTTTAAAATGACACTACTCAGATTCATATCATCATTACTTCTCAGCATATTTTGTTTGACATCTTGCAATAGTCAGACAACCAATAAGCCATTGCAACAATTTGCAGACACATCTTCATACGCAAGACTTCAAGTATATCGACAAATATTTTGGGACAGTTTACCTAAACCAACTAGTTGGACAAACGACTATGAAGGATTATTTAGTGATGACGAAAAACAAAAGTTGAACAGCGTAATTTCAGCGTTTGAAAAAGAAACAACAACACAATTTTGTATTGTAACTCTTGACACAATTTACACTTCAAAAGAAAAATTTGACGACCTAGCACTTCACATTGCAAAAGTTTGGGGCGTTGGACAGAAAGACAAAAACAATGGCGTTACAATTTGTATTTCTAAAGGACACAGACGAATAAGAATTTGTAATGGTTATGGAATAGAGAAAATATTGCCCGACAAGGAGACAAAAGAAATTTTGGATAAGTATATAATTCCAAAATTTAAAGAAGGCGAATATTTTCAAGGAACATTAGACGGACTTGTTGCATTGGTTGACACTTTAAGACAAAAATTAAATTCAAAATAGCATTTGTACACAAAGCAGCAGCCAACATGGGGTTTGCTGCAATTGGGGCTGGACGTTGAAGCAATCATCGGCAGTGCATATCCAGGCTTTGGTTTCGGCGGACGGAATTCTACCAGGCTTTTGTTGGTTAACTTCGGCTTTTAGTTATTAATTTAGCTTCAGTTCCGGGCGGACAGTTGGTCAATTCCCCAACTGCAAGCAAGCCCTGTTCGTTGGCTGTAAGTTTTAGACAAATTTCATATGACATTGACCGACAAAGAGTATAAAGAGTTTTTAAAGACACACCTTGACCTTCTATTTTATGTGGGACACAAAAAAAATATTTTACCTAAATACCTTAGTCTAAAAAAGTTTCTTAACCTTGACTTTCAGATTAAATTTAAGTGCAGAGAATCTTTATTTGAGGACGAAAACATTATTGACGAATATATTGCTTCAAATTTTGACCACTTGACAACAGACCAAATAAAAATATTAATTGGTTTCAAAAAGAAAATCAGAAGCAATTTTATAATTTTTAAATGCTTGACAAATTATGCAATTTTTATAGACACAAAAGACAATAGATTTTATGCCGTAAAAGCATTAGGTGACTCTTTTGACAATTTTTTTGACAATTTCCCTGTTAACATTTCTACGACACTAATTCCATTTAAAGACAAGATAATTTATGACGGATTTATACAATCATCAGGTGTTTATTATGGACGAAATATGACCGAAACAATGAATGAGGATTATAGAGAAGCAAAACGTAAAAAAGAAATAATGACAAGGCTTATGTAATAAACCTACAGCCAACATGCGGTTTGGCAATATGGTGGCTGGAAGTTGTTAGCTTCGGCATTTTATCGCTATCAGCAGCAGTTTCGGCAGACGTAATTTTGTTGGGCTTTTGTTTGTTAGCTTCATCTTTTGTATTTTTATTGGGCTTCGGTTCCGGGCGGACGATTTTCAAATTCCACCACATCGCCAAGCCGTGAACGTTAGCGGTCATTGTAAAGCGACACTCTACGAAATTCAAAAGCAAAGTAGAACATAAAAAACATTAGCAAGTTTCGGGTTTTATAATGTCAGATATCTTTCCACCTTTGCGTTATAAAATTTGGGTATAATGACTGAGCAAGATAATATTAATTATAAAAGAATTGCAGAAGCAATTGAGTATATAAAACTAAACTTTAAAGACCAGCCTAACCTTGACGAAGTTGCAAATAAAGTACATCTTAGCCCATTTCATTTTCAACGACTTTTTAGCGAATGGGCAGGAACAAGCCCAAAGAAATTTCTACAGTACACAACAGTAGAATATGCCAAGACACTTTTAAAAGAAAATCAAGCAACACTTTTTGAAACAGCACACGAAATTGGGCTTTCAGGCACAGGGCGTTTACATGACTTATTTATTAGTATTGAAGGTATGACTCCTGCCGATTATAAAAATGGCGGAAGGAATTTAGCCATCAATTATAGCTTTGCAGAAAGCCCTTTTGGAAATATTTTGGTTGCATCAACACCAAAAGGTATTTGCTATATGGCATTTGCCGATGATGAATCGGTTGCATTTTTAACAATGCAAAATCAGTTTCCAAATGCTTATTTCAAACAAATGGTTGATTTAATTCAGCAAAATGCACTCTATATTTTCACTCACGATTGGTCAAAGCTCAATCAAATAAAATTGCACCTAAAAGGAACAGATTTTCAACTAAAAGTTTGGCAAACACTATTAAAAATTCCATTCGGCCAACTCACAACTTATGGAGCAATTGCCAATAAAATTGAAAACCCAAATGCTTCAAGAGCAGTTGGCACTGCAATCGGTAGTAATCCCGTTGCGTTCCTAATTCCATGCCATCGTGTTATTCAATCCAGTGGTATATTTGGTGGCTATATGTGGGGCAATACAAGAAAAACTGTAATTATTGGTTGGGAAGGAATTAAAACTCATTCATAATTTTAAGTTAGCAAGAATCGGGTTTAGTATAAGCTAAACTATTCAGACTTTTGTTTATAAACTTAAAAACAAAAAAAATGAAATTGCAAAAACCCTTCATAACACAGTTAGGATTGCTAATTATTACATTATTTTTTTACTCATTTCAAGTGAATGCTCAA
Organism: Ferruginibacter sp.; assembly: GCA_965247025.1. Taxonomy (GTDB): domain Bacteria; phylum Bacteroidota; class Bacteroidia; order Chitinophagales; family Chitinophagaceae; genus Ferruginibacter. The sequence continues at coordinate 2,552,613 of OZ252000.1, forward strand.
AACAAAAGCGACAAGAAAACATTTATTCTCATACACGGCTCTTGGCATAGTGCTTGGAATTGGTACAAAGTAACTCCACTCCTTGAAAAGCAAGGACATACCGTATATGCAATTGATTTGCCAGGAATGGGAAGGGATAAAACACCAATCGAAAACGTAAGATTTGATTCTACTATTCAAAAATTGTGCAGGCTCATCGATAGCATACCCGGAAAAGTGATATTAGTAGCTCATAGTAAAAATGGAATTATGAATTCGCAGTTGGCAGAATTGCGACCAAAGAAAATTGAAAAATTAATTTACATAGCTGCTGTACTTGTAGCTAATGGAAAATGTGCAAAAGATTATTTTGCTTTGGATGAAAAAGAAATTTTAGGTACACACATTACTTACAACGGAACTATTTCTTCTATGCTATTACCTGAAATTTACAAAGAAGGTTTGTACCATGATTGCCCTGACGATATTACGCAAATGGCTAAAATAATTTTATTGCCAGAATCAACTGAATCTGCAAAAGCCAAGTTGAAACTCACAGAAGAAAATTATGGAAGTGTGCCACGGTATTATATTGAATGTACAGAAGACAGAGCTATTACCCCATGGTTACAAGAAAAAATGTTAGAGCAAATGCCATGCTTAAAAGTATATAAATTACCATCAAGCCACTCACCATTTTTCAGTATGCCTGACAAACTCACCGACATTATTTGCGAAATATCGAATTTATAATTGGCTTGGCGAAAACAACGAACCGCTAACATTGGTATTGCTGCAAGTGGGGCTGGACGTTGAAACATCGGCTGTTTGCATCGCTGTACTTTTGTTCAGGCAGACGAATATCTATTTGGCTTTTTGTTGTTAACTTCAACTTTATATTTTCAATTGGGCAGCGGTTCCGGCTGAACGTTATAAAATATCCCACCTGCAGCAATACCTGCCCGTTGCCTGCTATTATTTTGAACACCCTAACAACGCAAGCCGAAAAAAATAAATGAAACAAGGAATTAAAATTGGAGATTGGGTAAATTCGTATTCAAAAGGAATTTATCGAATAGAAAAAATTATTGAGCAATTCTACGACGAGAGTTCACCCGATTTAGACGGACACAAAATTGGCGACAAGGAAATTGACAGAGTGATTGTATCGAAAAGACTTTTAAACTCAAAACTTAAAAAGTCCATCAGCTATGAAAGTTGTAGTGAATATTTTATTTCACATTTAGACATCAGACAAATTTCAGAACTTGAAAAAACCCTAGCAGACAATCCGAATTTATTAACAGAACTTGACGAGTATGAAATCCCAACACTAACGACAATTTACAATTCAAACCTGCAAATTGACAATGACGCTGATTTACAAACCACGTTGCAGTTGATTAATTTTATTAAGAATGGTAAGACGTTCCTTGAAATTGAAAATGAAATGAAGCGGCTTGATATCTTGCGATTAAAACCAAAAAACTTTGGTAATTATAGTTTTCAATTATTCAACTTTGACGAAGAGTATATTGACAAGCGAAAAATTTGGAGAGACGCTAAGTTGACAAAAGCCTAAGACTTAACAGCAGGCAACATGGGTATTGCTGCAAGTGTGGCTTGACGTTGTAATCTTCGGCTGTAGTTCGCTATCAGCAGCGGTTTCGGCGGACGTAATTCTATTGGACTTTTAGTTCTTATCTTGCACTTTTAAATCTTTAATGGGCAGCAGTTCCGGGCAGGACAAGCAATGAATTCCACACCTGCAGCAATACCTGTTCGTTGTATGCAACCAATTTCGCAATCCGTTTTCAATTCGTGGCAGGAAAAAATTCATAGCCTATAATTGTTGGACACATACTTTCGGTTGACAAATTAATTTTCATTATGACAGACGAACAATTCCGATTTGAATATGAACGCTACACAAATTTAGCTTTTCATAGACGTGGTGTAATCATCAATGAAGTTGTTATGCTTGAACGGATTGTTGATGAAATTCTTTCAACTTACTTTTGTGGAATAACACCTAAGAAACAAGAACTAATGGAACTAATTATCTGCACAAACAGAATGATTTTTGAAAACAAAATACAAGTTTTAAAAGTTCTTTTAGAAAAACACAAGCCAGACTTTTTAAAAGCAAATCCGACAATTATTAACGACATCATAAACAAAATAATAGTTGAACGAAACATCTTTGCTCACTATTGGCTTGTAACATCAAAAGAACTTTCTGACTTTGTTTCAAAAAACCAAACTGTTTTTATTAAGTTCAAAAACACGACAGAATACATTTACTACGATGACGACAAGTTTGAAACAATTTGCAGACTTATCGGCAAAACAATAAAAACATTCATCGCTTTTCAAAAGGAGGACTTTTAGAAGAGTATTCAATCCAAAAATCATCTTTATCTGTAAAATCATTTTTTATTGAGTGGACTTGACTTTGGCTGCATACAACATTGGGTTTGGCAATAGCAGGGCGGACGGAAGTCACATCGGCTTTTTGTTCTTTACTGTGCTGCGGTTCGGGCAGACGTTTTTCAATTTTTCTTTTGCTCATAACTTGTACTTTTGTTTTTTAATTTTACATTTGTTATGGGCTTGACCAGCAACAATTCCCTGCCATCGCCAAGCCCTATCGTTGTGCGTCATGCTTCGTGACAGCTTACGGTTGGACGAAAAAATTAAATATTCAGTTCTTTTCATTAAATTTGACACATGAACACAATGCGAATTGACATATTGAACCCAAAGGCTACAAAGCTCTTAAAAGACTTAGCAGACCTGAACCTTATTGCTATTCAGGACACTTCTAAAAATGGCTTTTCAAGTGTACTTAAAAAGCTACGTTCAAAAGCTAAATCGGCACCAACATTTGACGAAATAACCAGCGAAGTAGAGTTGGTAAGAAGCAAACGTTATGCAAAATAAAGTTAGTAGAATTATCATTGACACTAACCTTTGGATTAGCTTTTTAATCACCAAGGACTTTGCCAAACTTGACGAAATTATTTTTTCACGACATGGTATTTTAGTGTTTAGTCAAGAACTACTTGATGAATTTTTAGAGGTTGCCAGACGCACAAAATTTAGACGTTTCTTTTCAGCTTCCGACATAGAAGAAATACTTGAAACCATAGAAGAATATGCCGACTTTGTAAAAGTCCAAACCCGAATTGAAGTTTGTAGAGATAAGAAAGATAATTTTTTACTTTCATTATCTGTTGACGGCAACGCAGATATTTTATTAACAGGTGATAAAGACTTATTAGACCTAATAAAATTTGGCGAAACTAAAATCATGACAATTTCAAATTTTCTGCAAGACCAATAGCACGAACGCACAACATGGGGTTTTGTGCAAGCAGGGCTTGACGTTGAAACTTCGGCTGTTTGCATCGCTGTACTTTGGTTCGGGCTGGACGGAATTCTGTTGGGCTTTTAGTTGTTATCTTGTACTTTTATTTCTTTATTGGGCTTCAGTTCCGGGCTGGACAATCAACAATGCCCTGCCTGCACAAAGCCCTGTTCGTTAGCGGTCATGCCAGTGGAGACCGTTTACAATTTGAGGAACAAGGCTGACAGACAATTGTATTTCAAATAACTTTACAAAATGACAGACTTGTTTTCTGATTTACAAGACGACAAAAAAACTTCAATTGGACAAAGCGAAGTGACTTATAAAGCAGCGGCTTCAATTTTGACAGAAGCCAAAGGTTTTATGGGAGGTTATGACTATACACTAAATCCATATTCAGGATGTTCATTTGGTTGCACATATTGTTACGCTGCTTTTTTTTCAAGAACAGAAGAACAAAGAAAAAATTGGGGTTATTGGGTTCAAGTAAAGGAAAATGCCTTGCAACTATTAATTAAGTTCAGAAAGAAATCATTGAAGGACAAGACCATTTACATGAGTAGTGTAACTGACCCTTACCAGCCAATTGAAAAGGAATTAAATCTTACAAGAAGTTTACTAAAAGAACTTATCGCATATCATCAACCCCGTTTAGTAATTCAAACACGAAGCCCATTAGCAACAAGAGATATTGATTTATTTAAACAGTTCAATGTAATTCAGGTGAATATGACCATCACCACAGACAGCGAAACAGTTAGAAAAGTCTTTGAGCCTCTTTGTCCATCAAATGCAAGCAGATTAAAAGCCATCAAAGAAATAAATGATGCAGGAGTAAACACTTGCATTACAATGACACCACTTTTACCAATTGAAAATGCGGAAGATTTTGCAAAAAAACTTTTAGACACAGGTATTAAAAAGTTCATCATTCAGCCATTCCATTCCGACAAAGGAAAATTTGTTGCAAGTACAAGAGAGAAAGCAATGCAACTTGTAAAAGAAATGGATTGGACAATGGATAAATATCAAAAAGTTTTTGAAATCATACAAAAATACATTCCCGATATTGGGATTGGTAAAGACGGATTCAAACCAATATGACAGAACAACAACTACTCTCATGGTTGGCTTCACAACAATCAACCTTAGACCAACTTATTTACCAATCAGGACTTGACTATTTTACCCTAAATAAAAGCAAGCCTAATTTTGTTTATGATATTGGCGAGTGTCAATCTGAATCCTATAATTTAATAAACAACCAAGACCTTTGCTACGATAGAGCAAATACAGCATTTGCATACTCACTTTGGTATCATGCAAGGCGAGTAAATACCTTTCTTACATTCTTTGCCAAAAAACTACTTACAACACAAGAAACAGACATTGAAATTTTTGATTTAGGAGCAGGAACGGGAGCAGTACAATGGGCTGTAGGACTTGTTTTGCAAGCTATGAAAGAAGCAAAACAAAAAACACCAAATGTTAGAATAGTTAATATTGATTCAAGCCCTTTCATGCTTCATTATAGCAAAGAATTTTTGTGGAAACATTTTTGTTCAAAATACACACATTGTTCTAGTTTGGAAATTGATTATGAAGTAAACTCATTGAATAATAAAAGAAAAATATCAGTATCAAATCCGTGGCTTTCTGCAAGCTATCTATTTGACATTTCAGATGACAAAGAAATAATCAAAAATGATTTTACTGCTTTGGTTAACACCTACAAACCAACGACAGTTTTACTTTTAACATCAGCTCAACCAAAGAAGAAAGAACTACTTGCATCTCTTTCAACAGAATTCAAAGCCATAGGTTATAAAACGGACGAAGTTTTATCATCTTCATTAATTTTTAAAGGCAATCTGCCGAGTGTGAACACATTTAGAAAACAACTTTATGCTGAAACAAAAGTTTCATCTATAGCAAGGGAAGCAAGTTGGACAGACAGTAGTTTTGTGGGAACAATTTTGACAAAGCCAGTTCAAAAAGAAATTTTTGGAACACAACAAGCTAAAATTGAAACTTTCAGTTTATACAATCCACCTATGAAAGTTAGGCGAGATATTGAATTAAATGACCTTCAAAAAAAAGCTGCAAAAAATACTAATCAGCCAACTGTCATAGTCGGTCCTGCAGGTTGCGGCAAAAGTGTCGTTATAACAGAAAGAATTAAAAATATTGTAACCGAAAATAACTACAACCCCAACTTAAAAATACTTGTTACAAGTTTCAATAAAGAACTCATTAAAAGTTTAGGAAATTGGATTAGCGATTTATTAGTCGCAAGTAAATTTACAAAAACTGCATTCTCTGACGGTTCAAGTAATTTTAAGTTTACTAACTCAACTCAAACCAATATCCAACTACTACATTTTGAAATGTTAGCTAAGAATATTGGTGGCATAAAGTATTTTTGGTACGAAGAAAGTCAACATAAAAGAATCATTCAAGAAATAATAACAAAGCTAAAAACTGAAAGAACGGATTTAAACGCTTCTTTTGATAGTGTTTTAAACCCAGACTTTATATTAGAAGAATATCACAGAGTTATTTATGGTTTGGAGTGCTACAAAGAATCAGACTATTTAGAAATTATAAGAGAAGGGCGTGGAAACAATCCAACGTTGCAAAGAAATAGTGAAAGGAGAAAAGTTATTTTAGAATGTATTAAGCGGTACAATAAACAACTAAATGACCAAAAACTTCAATCGTACATAACCCGAAGAAGGTTGTTTTTAAGAGGTATTGAAAGTGGTGAAATCAAAACAAAATATGATTATGTAATTGTGGATGAATTTCAAGACTGCACTAACGCAGACTTTAAAATTTTCATCAAATTGCTAAAAGACTCAAACAATCTGATTTTAGCAGGTGACCTTGCTCAAGCAGTTCATATTGGTAATTCTTCAAGAATTTATCGTGACATTTCAATGAGCAAAAGAGAATTTCATCGCCTTAAAGGTTCATACAGATTACCTGTTAGAATAAGTGAGTGTATAGAAGAAATCCCAAAAAGCATTGCGACCAAGAGAAAAAATGAAGAAGGTGTAAATGAAATTACACCTTACAAAGGTTCACCACCAGGAGCAAGACCGATTATAGTTTATGCTGACACCATTGAAGAAATTGTTGTAAAAATTAAAGCAATCTTTGAGTGTTATAAAGTTTATGACCTTAATAAAATTACAATTCTTGAAAAAGACCATGCATTAACAAAGGAATTAAATCGACAATTCGTTTCATCGGAGACAGACACTATTTTACGATTGAAAGGACTTGAAAAAGAATGTGTTCTTTGGTCAACCAGAGCAGAAATAGAATTTGAAAAGGAAGTTTACGAATTCATTTATACAATCTTGACACGGACTTCAAGTATTTTAATTGTTGCTTTATTCAAGGAAACAAAGCCAATTTATAAAAGAGTAATCAACCTTCTGCGTAAGGACAGAATTATTCTTTGGGACACAGTGACAAAACAAAAATTTAACGAGTTTTGCGAATTGACAGAGATTGAAATACTTGAAGACGAAGAATAACTTTGAACACCAAACGGAAAGGCACGAACCGCTAACATGGGGTTTTGTGCAAGTTTTCTATGACTCCACCAACAGGTTTTTATTTTATTTTTTTAGTAGTTATGCACACTTCCTAACGTAGTTATCCTCATAGTTTCGTTCGTCTCTTATTACTGCAAATACCCGGTGAACAAGCTTGTTCCTGACAGCATTGATGACGCTCATTTTGTTTTTTCCTTCTTTGACCTTTCGTTCAAAATAGGCTTTCATTTCCGGGTCGTTTTGGATGGCTGACATGGCACACAGATGCAGTAATTTTTTAAGCTTCATATTAGCAAAGGGGCTTACGGTTGATTTATACCGTACACTAGTACCCGAACTTTTTGTAAAGGGTACTACACCACAATAGCAGGCCAGTTGTTTTCCATTGTCAAATGCTGTGAAGCCTTTGGTATATACCATCAGTGCAACGGATGTTACCTGTCCAATTCCTTTGATAGAAGCTACCCGTTTTACTTTGGTGTTTAGTTGTTCATCCTGCTGAATAGTTTTGGCGATTAAGGCTTCGATGGACAGCTTGGATTTTTGCAAAGCAGCTACTGGCGCCTTCTGCAGTTTCTCTAAAGTTTTGGCATCTTCTGTACACCCACAGTCTTTTAATTCATTGAGTGGAACGGTAAGTAATATAATGGCATTTACAATTCTGTCCCGCTGGGCAATTAAGTTTTTAATGGATTCAATATTGCTGTCAATGGGCTGCCAGCGCTTAACCTGGTCTTTATAGCGCAGGGCATACCAGGCTATTTTTACAGCAGCTGCTTTGTCATCTGTACCTCTTTCAAAGCCCCCGGCTTTTTTAATGCGCAAGGGCATTTCTACCCAAAGGGCTGCCTTGGCTTTTACAAGATAATGTACCAATCCGGTGTTGTAGATACCGGTATATTCCATACAAAAGAGCGTTTGTTCATCCGGCAATACACCGTGCTTTTGCAACCAGTTTTGCATTTTTATAAAGCCCTCCGGCTTTTGGCTAAACTGCTCATGAATGACCATGGATGAATCCTCAGCTTTTATCAATGCTGCATCAAACCATGTTTTGGAAATGTCGATTCCAACAAAATTTTTAAATAACTTGCTCATGCTTTTAAACATTTAAAAGGTGAATGAATCAACCTGATTTTTTGAACCAATCAAGACCTTAATAATGGGACTGCTATTCCCTATTTTCTATTTGATTCCGTGTTCAAAAAAACCAGCATAAGATTAGAACTTGCAATAGGGCTTAATACCTTGCAGGGCTGTAATGCGCTTATGCTGGCAGGTTGATTTTATTAAATGTAATTTATCCACATTTGCACACCAATTCACAAAGAAAAAAGAAGCAAAAAAGAAAAGTAGTAATAGTAGTAGCTTTATTAATAAGATAATGAATACAAATCTAAAGGCAGGGCTTGACGTTCAAACTTCGGCTGTTTGCATCGCTGTACTTTGGTTCGGGCTGGACGGAATTCTGTTGGGCTTTTAGTTGTTATCTTGTACTTTTATTTCTTTATTGGGCTGCAGTTCCGGGCTGGACAAACAACAATGCCCTGCCTGCACAAAGCCCTGTTCGTTGGCAGTAACCTTATGGCAGTATTCAAATTAGCAATCTTTCTGACAATACTTTTGTTGTTTAGTTGTAAGACAAACAACAAGCAGGTTATTAGCAGGTGGGACAATGGGAAACCAAAATTGGAAAGGCTATATGCTAACACACCAAACTGCTTCATTGAAAAAAATTACTATGAAAATGGACAATTAGCGAGTGAAACTAAATTTATAGACTCGACAAAAAATGGTGAATCAATCGCCTATTATAAAGACGGCAAATTCTTGGGGAAATGTGTTTATAGGAATGGAAAAATTAATGGAGAAGTAACAGAGTTTCATGAGACCAGGAATTTGATGTTTAAAGGAAATCAAATTGATGGAAATTTTGTTGGTACTGCGACACATTATTATGACAATGGCAAACCTGAAAGAGAACTTTATTATAGAGACAGTAAAGCTTTTCTTGTAAATTATTGGGACAGTAGTGGGGTTCAAAAAATTATTAACGGCAACGGCATTATAAAATTTCAAGACTATTTTGACAAGGATAAAAATGGCAACGACATATCATTAAATGTTCTTGTTGTAGGTACTTATAAAGACAGTTTGCACAACGGACTTTGGAAATATTATAGCTTGGTTGACAATAAACTTGTTTTAGAAAGAGATTTTAAAGACGATAAAATAACATCTGAAACCTGGAAATAACTTGATAGCCTCCACAAAGGCTACTGCCAACAAAAGGTTTTGTGCAATTGGGGCATGACGTTGAAGCAATCATCGGTAGTGTATATCCAAGCTTCATATTCGGCGGACGGAATTCTGCCGGGCAGTAGTTTTTAACTTCGGCTTTTAGTTATAAATTTAGCTTCAGTTACGGTCGGACAGTTGGTTAATTCCCCAACTGCACAAAGCCTCGTCCGTCAGACTGTGAGAAAACTAAAAAAAGTCAAAAAACCGCCTCGTAACTTTTCACCACAAGCCAATAGAAGTTGATTCAGGCAGTCCTTAAAAATACCACGCAGTAATTATTCAAAAAAAATGGAGGCTTATGTTGTCTGTAAATCGGCTTAATAGAGGCGCTTTTTAAAAGGCAGATTACTTTGGTGTAATCTGGTTGCCAGTTTTTGATTGTCTGCAGCATTTTTTCAAAGCCGAGTATGTTTTTGGTTCGCATAAAGTTGTAACAAAACATGATGAGGTTCATTTCACCATTTACTTTTTGCAATCCTTTCAGCAGTGTATGTGTGTAACCCCAATGCCTTTTTATACTGCCAAAGGGATGTTCACAAATGGCTTGTCTTCGCTTGTAATATTGAGGATTTTTTTTGATGTTGTTATCATTGAGGTCTACCGCATCCTGGTATTCACTACGCTGGATAATGCGCTTGGGAAGTTTGGTACACTGGCTTTTTAACGGGCATGTTTTACAGGCACCGGTACGGTATGTTTTAAAGCGGTAGCTGGTTTCATTTGCTTCACCTTTTTTATTGTGCCAGGTACCCAGTGACGTTAGTACTGCACCGGCGGGGCAGGTATAGGTATCTGCCAGTTTATTATAGTTAAAGCTTTCAACTAAAAATTCGTTGGCAATGTGTTTGACACCAGGCTGTTCTTTATACGCTACATGGGTGATCATGTTTTCCTGCTGACATTCGAGCAGCTCAGCACCGGTATGGTAACCTTTATCTGCCAGCACCATCAGGCTGTCTTCTTTTTTTAATTGCAGATTTTGTTTGGCTTGTATAGCTGCTTTGTGTAGAGCCTTGCCATCATTGGTATTGGTGGCTTGTGTATGTACTATCAGGTTGTGTTTATCGTCCACAGCATTCTGTGTATTATAGGCAACTTCTACAATACTTTTGGTTATAAGTATGCTGCGGCTGTCAGCATCAGTGGTGCTAACCTGCTTATCATCCGTAGCATCCAGTTGGTGCTGAAGCGTATCGTATTTAATGGTGCGTTCTTTTAGCCTGGCGAGGCCCTGTGCTATCTTTTCTTTTTTTAGCAGGAGTTCATCACTGGCAGCCACGTTTTCCTGCTGATCCAGTTCATCGAGTTCCTGTAAATATTTCGCAGTTTTGTCTTCAATAAACTGGCGGTGCTTATCTATCTTTTTTTGGTTGTAGTTATTCTTTTTACTGTTAACTGCTTTAAACTTACTGCCATCTATACCGATGGTTGTTTTGCCCAGCAGGCCTGCATCGCTAAGAAACTGTACATACAGTTTAAACATGGATTGTAAAGGCACTGCATGTACTTTACGAAAATCTGCAATGGTGTGGTAGTTAGGTTGCAGTCCCTGCAACAGCCACTGCAGTTCAATGTTTCGGCTGCATTCCTTTTCGAGCTTCCGGCTGCTGCGGATTTTATTGAGATAGCCGTAGAGGTACAATTTTAACAGCACTCCGGGTGCATACGGCGGCCGGCCTTCACTTTTATGAACCGTGCCGGTAAAGCCTAATTTTTGCAGATCAAGCTTATCAATAAAAGCATCCATGAGCCTTGCTGCATTGTCAGCACTCACCTGGTCGTCGGGTGTGGTGAAGTAGGTTTGATGTCTGTTGTTTCCTTGTATAAACTGCATGCCTTTTTTATAACAAAAATCATACGCTGTTTACGCTATTCACATTGTGTGTATATTTGGCTAAAGGAGTTTTTTCACAAACTCCCGTTGTGTGTAATTGCAAACAAACACCCTAACAACTATGAGTGACATAAATAAACAAACAGCAGGTGACTACTCTTACGCAGCAGTAAAAGGTGGACTCGGTGCAATCCCAATTTTAGGGTCTGTGGCATCTGAACTTCTTGGATTATTAGTAACTCCTCCTCTTGAAAAAAGAAGGCAAAAATGGATGACTGAGGTTGGGGAAAAACTTAAAGAACTTGAAGAAAAGAGTAAAATAGATTTGTCAACTCTTGCGAACAATGAACAATTTATCGACACAGTTTTAGTTGCTACAACTCTTGCATTAAAAACAAGCGAAGAAGAAAAAATAAAGGCTTTTCAAAATGCAATAATGAATACAGCGCTTGGACAGTCTTCAGATAAAACCAAGGGACAGATATTTTTAAATTTGCTCGACACATTTACTGTTTGGCATATTAAAATCCTTCACTTTATTGACAATCCAGTAAAATGGTTTGAGAACGCTGGACAAACGCCACCAAGTTTTATGATGGGCAGTCTTTCAAGCGTTTTAATAAATGCCTTCCCTCCTTTGAGTGGACAACAAGAGCTATTAGATGTAATCTGGCGAGACTTACATGACAATGGATTTCATAATACAGGTAGCCTTATGACTACAATGACAGGCAATGGCTTACTAGTAAATCGGACAACCCAATTGGGACAGGAATTCCTGCATTTTATTTCATCTCCTAAAGAATGACGTGAAGCAACTACACACAACATCAGGTTTTGTGCAATTGGGGCTCGACGTTGAAACAATCATCGGCAGTGCATATCCAGGCTTTGGTTTCGGCGGACGTAATTCTGCCGGGCTTTTGTTGGTTAACTTCGGCTTTTAGTTATAAATTTAGCTTCAGTTCCGGGCGGACAGTTGGTCAATTCCCCAACTGCACAAAGCCTCGCTCGTTGTACGTCAGCTTAGTGCAACTTCGACTGACCATTTATTTTACTTTTTTATTTTTTCACCTTGACAATTTATAATTATGACAGACACACAATTTGAAACTTTGATGGCCACCTTAAAAGAAATCAATGAAAACATTAAAGCTATTACCGCTAACGAAGCAGGTAAAGATGAAAACGGTAAAGACAAATATAATTTGAGCGACTTACATTCTGCGTTAGGAAATATATCAAGTAACCAATAAGGTTTTATTAAAGACTATTTAATGAAAGTTGTATAACAAATACCTCTTTTAATATTCTCTAACAATCTTGTTGCATCTTGAATACATAGACCAACTAAAAGTTCTGTAATTTGATTACTAATTTTTTTTTCATTCTCTGATAAATTTGAGTAGAAATCAATTGCTGTATTTTGTTCTAACATATTAATTTTGCTTGACTAACTAATTTTTTGTTTTGACAATCCAAGTTAGCACAAGACTTTTTTATGGTGGACTGACAAATGATTATTGAGACTGATTGCGAAGAAAGCCGAACGTACAACATTGGGTTTTGCAATATTGTGGCGGACGGAAGCCCAATGGGCATCGGTTCTTTGGTGGGCTTTTGTTCGGGCTGAAACAGCACTGTTGAACATTTGTAATTTTTTTCATCATTTGTTTTTTAATTGGGCAGCAGTTCCGAGCAGAAGTTTTTCAAATTCCACAACATCGCAAAGCCCTGTTCGTTACAGGCTATGCCATTGGACAAATTTCGGTTCATAACAATCAGACAAAAATTATTATGTTTTATTGGTAAGACTTGAACCAAAGCCCACATCAGCTTGACGTTCTTTGTTCGGCTTTTGTACGTTTTTTATTCTTTGGTTTTTCAATTTGGCTTTTGTTTCGGGTGGACTTTTGTTCAAGTCTAATCAGCAGGACGCAGCAAAATATTTTAGCCAAACCGTGACAACAAAATTTATTCAACAACACAGCCCGTAACGAGTAAAGGCAACTCACTTCGGTTGACAAACTTTTTAAAATGTAAGCAGTAACAAAAATTGCGGTTTTAGTTTTTTGGTTACAGTTTTCGGTGGACACATTTTTACGTTTTATTTTACTTTCAGGCTGGACGCAGTGTTTAAATTTGTAACAGCAAAATTCAAAACAACTTTCTCTTTCAGTTACGGTTTTCGGTTGGACACATTTTCACGTTTTGTTTTTCTTTCGAGTTAGACACAGTTTTTTAATTTGTAACAGCAAAATCAAAACAGTTTTCATTTTTGTTACAGTTTTCGGGTGGACAACTGACCGACTTGAAGAACACTGCGGAGAAGGCACAAGCCTGTAACATTGGGTTTGGCGTTATTGGGGCAGGACGTTGTTATCTTCATCTGCAGCAACATGGCGGCAGTTGTTCGGGCTGGACGTTTTTCAATTTGGCTTTTAGTTGTTAACTTCAACTTCATATTTTTAATTGGGCTTTAGTTCCGGGCGGACGTTTCCCAAATCCCCCAACAACGCCAAGCCCTATCGTTGGCAGTAATTTTGACAGACCTAAAACGACAAATAGTAAAACCATATTGACAATATTTTCGAAAAATGAGAATTCATATTTTTGGTGCATCAGGAAGTGGAGTAACAACGACAGGACAAGACTTGGCTAAAAAACTGAACCTACAATATTTTGACAGCGATGATTATTTTTGGAAAAAGACTAATCCACCTTTTTTGGACAGGCAAAACCCAATAGACAGAAACGTTAAAATACAGGCTGACTTAGAGGGCTTAGAAAATTGGATTTTAGGTGGTTCAATTTTTCAATGGGGCGACAATGTTTTTCCGAACTTTGACATAGTTATATTTTTATATATTCCGCAAGAAATTAGAATTCAAAGACTTAAAAAAAGGGAATTTGAGAGATACGGAAACTCAATCTTTACAGACCCCGAAAGGAAAAAACAATTTGAGAATTTTATCGCTTGGGCGACAGACTATGACGATAACACAGGAATTGCAAACAGAAATTTAAAAGCACACGAAAATTGGTTAGAAGCTATCATATTTCCAACGTTAAAAATAATTGGCGACTTTACGTCTGACCAACGAGTAGAACTCATTATGGAACGAATGCGAGAAGAAAAACTACTGCCAACATGGGGTTTTGTGCAAGTTGGGCGGACGGAATAACAATGAGCAGCGGTGCATATCCAAGCTGTGGTTCGGACAGAAGTATTTCAATTGGGCTTTTGTAATTTATTCTATACATTTATTTTTCAATCGGCAGCGGTTCCGGGCAGAAGGAATTCTAATTCCCAACCTGCACAAAGCCCTGTTCGTTGGCAGAAATGCTATTTGACAACCCAAAAGTTTGAGAGTGAGACAGAATAACTTAAGTTTGCAAAGACAATTTAAAGAAAACAAAATGGGACAATTAATTAATATATCTGAAATCAAAACACTTTATCCTGACGAGTGGGTTTTACTTGGCAATCCAGTTATGGACGACAGTAAAATAGATGTTTTATCAGGCATTCCTTTGTTTCATAGTAAAGACAAAAAAGAAGTTTGTTACATAGGTAGAGACAAGACTTCAAACTTTGACAAAATAACTTTGATTTACACAGGAACTTTCAGACCAACTCGAAAAATTACAGGCATTTTTAATCGTATTTCAAAATGACCTATAAATTTAAACGAGAACCAGAAAGTGGGCTGATACTTGTAAACATTGAGATAGACAACAAGTATGAATTGAAAATGATTTTAGACACAGGTGCAACAAATACTACCATTGACAGCAATGCTTTGTACTTACTTGGTCACGACTTAAAAGACAGTATTGGAACTGTTGAAATTGAGACTGCAAACGGAATCATTGAAACAGAAGTTTTTGAATTAGACACATTTTCATCACTCGGTTTGACAAAGGGAAAATTTCAAATTCAAGTTTACGACTTTTTATCACACGGAATTTTCTCTGATTATAATGGACTTCTTGGACTTGACTTTTTAGAAGGAACTAAATTTTGTATAGACACGAAAGAAAATACTATCACTTTATCATAAGACTAGAAGCACTTCTGCCAACATTAGGTTTGGCATTATTGGGGCTTGACGAATATAGCCTCATCATTTGTTCATTATTGTGCTTCAGTTCGGGCTTGACGTTATACATTTGGCTATGAATAAAACATCAGCAATATTGCATTTATTGGGCTTTGGTTATGGGCAGACGGAATGCTAATTCCCCAACAAACGCCAAGCCTTTTTCGTTAGCCACAATTTTAAACAACAAAATCTTCGTATATGAAAATTATAAAGGCACTTATTTTATCAGTTGCTGTTTTGACAGCGACCAATTCATTTAGCCAACAGTCTCTTTTTAGTCCGATGAAATATTCAAATGAGAAAGGCGACACATTAAATTATAGATTACTTTCCCCAGACTTTAACCCTTTAAGAAAATACCCACTTGTGATATTTTTACACGGTTCAGGCGAAAGTGGAGATGATAATTTAGCTCAATTACAATGGGGCGTTTCAAACTTTGCGACAGATTATAATTTAAAAATGCACAAAGCCTTTGTAATTGCACCTCAATGCCCCAAAAACCAAACTTGGGACAATTTTAATGGAAATCTTGAAAATCTTGAAATTAAATACAATGACACTGCATCTAAAATAAGCGACTTATTGTTTGGATTGATAAACTCTACTATTAAAAACTACGCAATTGACACTAATCGTATTTATATAACTGGTTTATCGTTGGGAGGAATTGGGACTTTTGATTTTATTATACGTTATCCCAATTTATTTGCTGCTGCTGCACCTGTTTGTGGTGCAGGCGACACTTCAAAAGCAAGTGTTATTAAACATATTCCAATTTGGATTTTTCACGGTGCGGAAGATGTAGCGGTAAATCCTAAGTATTCACTAGATATGGTGTATGCCTTAACAAAAGCTGGTGCCCATCCAGGTTTTACACAATATCCTTCTGTTGGACATTTTTGTTGGATAGCTGCTTACAGCGACCCAATGTTTATGGAGTGGCTCTTTAGTCAAAATAAAGCAAATAACAAAAGATAAAAAACTGTGGCTAACATGGGGTTTTGTGCAAGTTTTCTATGACTCCACCAACAGGTTTTTATTTTATTTTTTTAGTAGTTATGCACACTTCCTAACGTAGTTATCCTCATAGTTTCGTTCGTCTCTTATTACTGCAAATACCCGGTGAACAAGCTTGTTCCTGACAGCATTGATGACGCTCATTTTGTTTTTTCCTTCTTTGACCTTTCGTTCAAAATAGGCTTTCATTTCCGGGTCGTTTTGGATGGCTGACATGGCACACAGATGCAGTAATTTTTTAAGCTTCATATTAGCAAAGGGGCTTACGGTTGATTTATACCGTACACTAGTACCCGAACTTTTTGTAAAGGGTACTACACCACAATAGCAGGCCAGTTGTTTTCCATTGTCAAATGCTGTGAAGCCTTTGGTATATACCATCAGTGCAACGGATGTTACCTGTCCAATTCCTTTGATAGAAGCTACCCGTTTTACTTTGGTGTTTAGTTGTTCATCCTGCTGAATAGTTTTGGCGATTAAGGCTTCGATGGACAGCTTGGATTTTTGCAAAGCAGCTACTGGCGCCTTCTGCAGTTTCTCTAAAGTTTTGGCATCTTCTGTACACCCACAGTCTTTTAATTCATTGAGTGGAACGGTAAGTAATATAATGGCATTTACAATTCTGTCCCGCTGGGCAATTAAGTTTTTAATGGATTCAATATTGCTGTCAATGGGCTGCCAGCGCTTAACCTGGTCTTTATAGCGCAGGGCATACCAGGCTATTTTTACAGCAGCTGCTTTGTCATCTGTACCTCTTTCAAAGCCCCCGGCTTTTTTAATGCGCAAGGGCATTTCTACCCAAAGGGCTGCCTTGGCTTTTACAAGATAATGTACCAATCCGGTGTTGTAGATACCGGTATATTCCATACAAAAGAGCGTTTGTTCATCCGGCAATACACCGTGCTTTTGCAACCAGTTTTGCATTTTTATAAAGCCCTCCGGCTTTTGGCTAAACTGCTCATGAATGACCATGGATGAATCCTCAGCTTTTATCAATGCTGCATCAAACCATGTTTTGGAAATGTCGATTCCAACAAAATTTTTAAATAACTTGCTCATGCTTTTAAACATTTAAAAGGTGAATGAATCAACCTGATTTTTTGAACCAATCAAGACCTTAATAATGGGACTGCTATTCCCTATTTTCTATTTGATTCCGTGTTCAAAAAAACCAGCATAAGATTAGAACTTGCAATAGGGCTTAATACCTTGCAGGGCTGTAATGCGCTTATGCTGGCAGGTTGATTTTATTAAATGTAATTTATCCACATTTGCACACCAATTCACAAAGAAAAAAGAAGCAAAAAAGAAAAGTAGTAATAGTAGTAGCTTTATTAATAAGATAATGAATACAAATCTAAAGGCAGGGCTTGACGTTCAAACTTCGGCTGTTTGCATCGCTGTACTTTGGTTCGGGCTGGACGGAATTCTATTGGGCTTTTAGTTGTTAACTTGTACTTTTATTTCTTTATTGGGCTTCAGTTCCGGGCTGGACAATCAACAATGCCCTGCCTGCACAAAGCCCTGTTCGTTATGCACCATGTTCGCTTTGCGGTTCATACTCGGGCGGACGGAACTGTTCAGCAGTAAATCTTTTTTCATCATTTTTAAGTTTGCTTTTGCAGCTCATGGGTGGACAGTTTTTTTGGTGATTTTTATTTCAAAAGTTTATTTGCTTGGCGTTAAATTCATACGTCTTCAAAAAAGATATTTCATCAAACGAGCGGACACTTTTTTAAACACGAGTGCATAACAAGGGGTTTTGCACAAGTGTGGCTTGACGTTGCAGCAATCAACAGTTTTACATAGCCGGGCGGTGGTTCGGGCGCACGAAAAAAGCTGAGCATTTAGTTCTTAATATTTATCTTTAACAAATGGCCAAGCGGCGGTTCCGGGCTGACGGGAATTCTAATGCCACACCTGCGCAAAGCCCTTTCGTCAGACTGTGAGAAAACTAAAAAAAGTCAAAAAACCGCCCCGTAACTTTTCACCACAAGCCAATAGAAGTTGATTCAGGCAGTCCTTAAAAATACCACGCAGTAATTATTCAAAAAAAATGGAGGCTTATGTTGTCTGTAAATCGGCTTAATAGAGGCGCTTTTTAAAAGGCAGATTACTTTGGTGTAATCTGGTTGCCAGTTTTTGATTGTCTGCAGCATTTTTTCAAAGCCGAGTATGTTTTTGGTTCGCATAAAGTTGTAACAAAACATGATGAGGTTCATTTCACCATTTACTTTTTGCAATCCTTTCAGCAGTGTATGTGTGTAACCCCAATGCCTTTTTATACTGCCAAAGGGATGTTCACAAATGGCTTGTCTTCGCTTGTAATATTGGGGATTTTTTTTGATGTTGTTATCATTGAGGTCTACCGCATCCTGGTATTCACTACGCTGGATAATGCGCTTGGGAAGTTTGGTACACTGGCTTTTTAACGGGCATGTTTTACAGGCACCGGTACGGTATGTTTTAAAGCGGTAGCTGGTTTCATTTGCTTCACCTTTTTTATTGTGCCAGGTACCCAGTGACGTTAGTACTGCACCGGCGGGGCAGGTATAGGTATCTGCCAGTTTATTATAGTTAAAGCTTTCAACTAAAAATTCGTTGGCAATGTGTTTGACACCAGGCTGTTCTTTATACGCTACATGGGTGATCATGTTTTCCTGCTGACATTCGAGCAGCTCAGCACCGGTATGGTAACCTTTATCTGCCAGCACCATCAGGCTGTCTTCTTTTTTTAATTGCAGATTTTGTTTGGCTTGTATAGCTGCTTTGTGTAGAGCCTTGCCATCATTGGTATTGGTGGCTTGTGTATGTACTATCAGGTTGTGTTTATCGTCCACAGCATTCTGTGTATTATAGGCAACTTCTACAATACTTTTGGTTATAAGTATGCTGCGGCTGTCAGCATCAGTGGTGCTAACCTGCTTATCATCCGTAGCATCCAGTTGGTGCTGAAGCGTATCGTATTTAATGGTGCGTTCTTTTAGCCTGGCGAGGCCCTGTGCTATCTTTTCTTTTTTTAGCAGGAGTTCATCACTGGCAGCCACGTTTTCCTGCTGATCCAGTTCATCGAGTTCCTGTAAATATTTCGCAGTTTTGTCTTCAATAAACTGGCGGTGCTTATCTATCTTTTTTTGGTTGTAGTTATTCTTTTTACTGTTAACTGCTTTAAACTTACTGCCATCTATACCGATGGTTGTTTTGCCCAGCAGGCCTGCATCGCTAAGAAACTGTACATACAGTTTAAACATGGATTGTAAAGGCACTGCATGTACTTTACGAAAATCTGCAATGGTGTGGTAGTTAGGTTGCAGTCCCTGCAACAGCCACTGCAGTTCAATGTTTCGGCTGCATTCCTTTTCGAGCTTCCGGCTGCTGCGGATTTTATTGAGATAGCCGTAGAGGTACAATTTTAACAGCACTCCGGGTGCATACGGCGGCCGGCCTTCACTTTTATGAACCGTGCCGGTAAAGCCTAATTTTTGCAGATCAAGCTTATCAATAAAAGCATCCATGAGCCTTGCTGCATTGTCAGCACTCACCTGGTCGTCGGGTGTGGTGAAGTAGGTTTGATGTCTGTTGTTTCCTTGTATAAACTGCATGCCTTTTTTATAACAAAAATCATACGCTGTTTACGCTATTCACATTGTGTGTATATTTGGCTAAAGGAGTTTTTTCACAAACTCTCGTTGGCAGTAACCTTATGGCAGTATTCAAATTAGCAATCTTTCTGACAATACTTTTGTTGTTTAGTTGTAAGACAAACAACAAGCAGGTTATTAGCAGGTGGGACAATGGGAAACCAAAATTGGAAAGGCTATATGCTAACACACCAAACTGCTTCATTGAAAAAAATTACTATGAAAATGGACAATTAGCGAGTGAAACTAAATTTATAGACTCGACAAAAAATGGTGAATCAATCGCCTATTATAAAGACGGCAAATTCTTGGGGAAATGTGTTTATAGGAATGGAAAAATTAATGGAGAAGTAACAGAGTTTCATGAGACCAGGAATTTGATGTTTAAAGGAAATCAAATTGATGGAAATTTAGTTGGTACTGCGACACATTATTATGACAATGGCAAACCTGAAAGAGAACTTTATTATAGAGACAGTAAAGCTTTTCTTGTAAATTATTGGGACAGTAGTGGGGTTCAAAAAATTATTAACGGCAACGGCATTATAAAATTTCAAGACTATTTTGACAAGGATAAAAATGGCAACGACATATCATTAAATGTTCTTGTTGTAGGTACTTATAAAGACAGTTTGCACAACGGACTTTGGAAATATTATAGCTTGGTGGACAATAAACTTGTTTTAGAAAGAGATTTTAAAGACGATAAAATAACATCTGAAACCTGGAAATAACTTGATAGCCTCCACAAAGGCTACTGCCAACAAAAGGTTTTGTGCAATTGGGGCATGACGTTGAAGCAATCATCGGTAGTGTATATCCAAGCTTCATATTCGGCGGACGGAATTCTGCCGGGCAGTAGTTTTTAACTTCGGCTTTTAGTTATAAATTTAGCTTCAGTTACGGTCGGACAGTTGGTTAATTCCCCAACTGCACAAAGCCTCGTCCGTTAGGCGCAAGCAAACGACCGACCTTACAACCGAGACATAAACAACCATGAATATTAGCAAATCAAATTTCTTGGAGACTGTAGCAATTGCAGTTGCTGGAGTAGTATCTTCAAACACTATTTCTTTTTGGAAAGGAGTTACAAGTTCTAATGCACTTGTAGTCATCTTTACAGGTGTTACTTCAATAGTGATATATGAAACCATAATTCTTTTGTTTGAAAGAATACCCAAACGATTTAGTTGGTCACGAAAACTTATTGATAGCAGAGCCAAATATGAAGGGTTTTATTTGGAAATTAAGCACGTTGACAATTGCAGAAGTTATGCAATTGTTTGTTTAACTTATAATATTCCAATTGACGGCTACCAATTATCAGGAACTTCACTTGATAAAAACGGCATGTTTTGCAATAACTGGAAAAGCAGTTTTGTAAAGATTGACCCAGTTAGTAAACAGATTATTTATGCACAGACTGGTCAATCAACTGATACAAGTAAAGGATTAATATTTGAGGGAGTTACCTACATGAATTTTGACCACTTTTTAGATGGAAAACCATCATCAGGGATTGGGCATTATGTAGATACAATTCCGTCAAAATCAGATTTTGCTTTTCAAAAGATTTCAAAAGAAGAATGCAAACAACTAATCGGAAAAGAAATGATAGAAAATATGAATGATTATAAATCTTTCGTGAAAAATTATCACGACAAAAATGCAAATGCAATTTTTGCTTGGGAAAACGAAATTAAATAGTGAAACCAGAAAATCTAATGTATATATTACTGACAGCAAGATGTCCGTTGAGTTGCTCATTTTGCATGACAAAGCATTTGCATAGAGATGAAGATTTAGAACTTAATGAAATTGCTTTGCGAAGTTTACACAATCTTTCAGCAGTATCTTATAAAGTTTGTTTGAGCGGCGAAGGAGACCCATTAGTAAAATGGGAAAGCATTTTGCAAATAATAGAAAGCAATCCTGAAAATATTCACTATGAATTAATAACGAGTTCATTCTGGAATAAAAGCAAGACAGAAGAATTTTTAAACACTCTTTCAAGTTTATGTACGCAAAAAAAATCCACGTTAGCATATAGAATAAGCATTGACGAGTTTCATGAAAAAGAAATAAATCGGGATGTCCTGGAAATTTTACTTTCAATCTTTTTAAAAAATGACCTTAAAAACATAACCCTTCAAATTCGTTCATTGACCGGACAAGAAGATTATTTGTTTGACCGATTAAAGCAATTATTTACAAATTACAATATACCTTTTTCAATCAATCAGCACAACGAAATTGAATATAAAGTAACAAGTGAAAAGGTTTGTATTGAAATACAGTTCAAACCGGCTGTAAATCCTGAAAGGTTTGATTATACTGATGATTGGCATCTTGATAAATATGTCGGTTTCCTTGAAAAGAATAGAAACTCTCCTTTTCACTTAGGTCTTCTCAACTCATCTGTTTCAAATCCTATTTTTGATATAGCTGTCAACCCCAATGGAGACGTTGTTTTGTATGGCGTAGAACCATTTATTTTAGGAAACATTACAAAAGAAGTATTTGACTATGAATTAATAAAGAGACGAGTAAGTGAAAATTTAGAATTGCACAACCTTGTTACCACAAGATTTATAGAATTGATACAAACTTGGCGAGAGAATAAGCAAAAAGCGGAGTTGATTGAAAAAGTAAATAATCCATTTTGGGTTGTTAGGTATCTGAATGATGAAAATTTATTGCATAGTTAGCATGATAGTTATCTCAATTAGTGGACCATGTGGCTCTGGTAAAAGCACATTAATTAAAATGCTTAGTGGCGAATTTGAGCTGTTAGATTGCTTATATAAAAATAGCAAAGGAGCAAAACTTCCTACAACTTCTTACTTATCAAAAGTTGATTACTTTGACAAGTGGTTTAATGAAATAAATTTACAAAACAAGAAAGGAAAAAAAACACTCATTTCAGACCGTTCTCCTTTTGATTGTTTAGCTTATCTAAAGGAAAGGAAGGCGGATTATAAAAAAGAATTAAGCAAAAGTTTTCAACTTTTAAATCAACAAAAAATATTTCATTATCCAATATTAGTTACTGCAAGTAAAGAAGAATTGAAAGAAAGAATTGAAAAGAGATTTAAGGACGGGATTGTTAGCGGAGATTTTTATGACCAAGAGGTTTTACTTCTTAATCAGTCTCTTAAATTTTTCAATCAAAATATCTCATTTTACGCTTCTGTTTTTGACACAACCTTTGACTTGCCCAATCAAACATTTGAAAAGATAAGAAACTTCATTGGTGACATTAAAACGACTAAACCAAAAATAACGACCCTATAATACAACTTGCCAGCGCCTAACATGGGTATTGCTGCAAGTGGGGCTTGACGTTGTAATCTTCGGCATCAGCAACGTGGCATCTTTTGTTCTGGCTGGACGTTAGTAATTTGGCTTTTAGTTGTTATCTTCATCAGCAGTTTTTCAATCAGCATTTGTTCCGGGCTGGACGTTCAATGAATTCCCCACCTGCAGCAATACCTGTTCGTCAGACTGTGAGAAAACTAAAAAAAGTCAAAAAACCGCCTCGTAACTTTTCACCACAAGCCAATAGAAGTTGATTCAGGCAGTCCTTAAAATACCACGCAGTAATTATTCAAAAAAAATGGAGGCTTATGTTGTCTGTAAATCGGCTTAATAGAGGCGCTTTTTAAAAGGCAGATTACTTTGGTGTAATCTGGTTGCCAGTTTTTGATTGTCTGCAGCATTTTTTCAAAGCCGAGTATGTTTTTGGTTCGCATAAAGTTGTAACAAAACATGATGAGGTTCATTTCACCATTTACTTTTTGCAATCCTTTCAGCAGTGTATGTGTGTAACCCCAATGCCTTTTTATACTGCCAAAGGGATGTTCACAAATGGCTTGTCTTCGCTTGTAATATTGAGGATTTTTTTTGATGTTGTTATCATTGAGGTCTACCGCATCCTGGTATTCACTACGCTGGATAATGCGCTTGGGAAGTTTGGTACACTGGCTTTTTAACGGGCATGTTTTACAGGCACCGGTACGGTATGTTTTAAAGCGGTAGCTGGTTTCATTTGCTTCACCTTTTTTATTGTGCCAGGTACCCAGTGACGTTAGTACTGCACCGGCGGGGCAGGTATAGGTATCTGCCAGTTTATTATAGTTAAAGCTTTCAACTAAAAATTCGTTGGCAATGTGTTTGACACCAGGCTGTTCTTTATACGCTACATGGGTGATCATGTTTTCCTGCTGACATTCGAGCAGCTCAGCACCGGTATGGTAACCTTTATCTGCCAGCACCATCAGGCTGTCTTCTTTTTTTAATTGCAGATTTTGTTTGGCTTGTATAGCTGCTTTGTGTAGAGCCTTGCCATCATTGGTATTGGTGGCTTGTGTATGTACTATCAGGTTGTGTTTATCGTCCACAGCATTCTGTGTATTATAGGCAACTTCTACAATACTTTTGGTTATAAGTATGCTGCGGCTGTCAGCATCAGTGGTGCTAACCTGCTTATCATCCGTAGCATCCAGTTGGTGCTGAAGCGTATCGTATTTAATGGTGCGTTCTTTTAGCCTGGCGAGGCCCTGTGCTATCTTTTCTTTTTTTAGCAGGAGTTCATCACTGGCAGCCACGTTTTCCTGCTGATCCAGTTCATCGAGTTCCTGTAAATATTTCGCAGTTTTGTCTTCAATAAACTGGCGGTGCTTATCTATCTTTTTTTGGTTGTAGTTATTCTTTTTACTGTTAACTGCTTTAAACTTACTGCCATCTATACCGATGGTTGTTTTGCCCAGCAGGCCTGCATCGCTAAGAAACTGTACATACAGTTTAAACATGGATTGTAAAGGCACTGCATGTACTTTACGAAAATCTGCAATGGTGTGGTAGTTAGGTTGCAGTCCCTGCAACAGCCACTGCAGTTCAATGTTTCGGCTGCATTCCTTTTCGAGCTTCCGGCTGCTGCGGATTTTATTGAGATAGCCGTAGAGGTACAATTTTAACAGCACTCCGGGTGCATACGGCGGCCGGCCTTCACTTTTATGAACCGTGCCGGTAAAGCCTAATTTTTGCAGATCAAGCTTATCAATAAAAGCATCCATGAGCCTTGCTGCATTGTCAGCACTCACCTGGTCGTCGGGTGTGGTGAAGTAGGTTTGATGTCTGTTGTTTCCTTGTATAAACTGCATGCCTTTTTTATAACAAAAATCATACGCTGTTTACGCTATTCACATTGTGTGTATATTTGGCTAAAGGAGTTTTTTCACAAACTCTCGTTGGCAGTAATTTTATAGCGACCCTCAAATGAAAGTAAAATGTAAAAATTGTTTACCGACTGAAGGAATTGAAATTCCAATCTTTAAGCACATCGAAAAATTAAAATTTATTGACCTCAAGACAGTAACATTCCTAAACTTGACAAAGTATTTTATTGAGAACTATTTAATAAGTCATCAAGATGCGAAATTTTTAGTAACACATATCAATAAAATTTACGGACACTGTAATAACTGCAATTTTGACAACTTAAATGAAGAATATATAAATTGTCCAAAGTGTGGGGCTTTAAACTTTAATTGGCAGACAGAAAAAGGAAAAAGCTTTGACTTTTTCAAAACGCAAATGCCCGATACAAGAAAAGCAGACTTTTATTTAGGCTGTCTTGACGGTTCAGTTTTTATTGACTTCAATCAAACAAACGACAATCTAATTTCTTTATTTAGGATTTCATTTGACGGCTATGGATGTTACAATATATCGGACACAAAGAATTTATTAAACCATGAACTGTCAAAGAAATTCGTTGAAGAAATTTCAAAGGAAGAATTAGACCTAGAAACGTTGACGCCATTAATAAAAGAATTAATCAAAATTAATCAAGAGCATATTTGTACAGACGCACTTGAAGAATACCATTTAATTGACAGACCAGAATAACAAAACTACTGCCAACATGGGGTTTTGCAATAGTTGGGCAGGACTTTCGTACAATCAGCAGCGGTAAATATCCCAGCTTTTGTTCGGGCAGGACAAGCAACATTGGGCTTTAGTTTTTAACATCAATTTTTATATCTTTACCCAGCAGCGGTTATGGGCGGACGGAATACTAATTCCCAACCATCGCAAAGCCCTGTTCGTTGGCAGAAATGCACACACACTTCACGAATACGAACATGAACATACTAACTATTGATACTGCTGATAATTCACCACCGCTTTAATGTGATTATTCAATACATTTATACAAAATTTACAATTATGAAACATTTATTTTCTTCACTGCTAATTTCAAGTCTTTTTATAATTCTGTCATCAAGCTCATGCAAACGAGACCCTTACAAGCCCGACTTTGACCATGCTGGTGGTTTTGTAATTGGCAAAGAAGTTTGCAAAGCAGACACCGCACCAGATAATTGGTTGATTGATTTAAGCATTGACTACACTGCGTCAAATACTTTTGGGGATACCATTAATATCAACGGAACGACTTACAATCACATGGTTAAAACAACCCAACTGTTGCCACAGTTTCATGTGATTGGTAAAAAAGTTTCTTTTGATTGTCATTTTACTTCTTCAAAAGTTCAAACAAGTGGTTGCACGATTACTACTCCAATTACTTATTATCTCAAAGAAATGACAGTTATAAGAAGTTTTGAAATCAGATAAAAATAACGTTATGAACAATCAAATAAAAATAATATGCTTTTTGATATTGTTACCTAATTACATTTTTGCCCAAGTAAAATATCAAAAAGTTACTCCTACTACGATAAATACAGTGATGCCTTTCTATAGCACATCACTATTATCAAATGCCCAAGTAATAACTTTTCCATTTACCCGCCCTACTATTAATCGAGGAGGAGTACCAACAAATTTAAACATAGACAGCACCTATGATGATTTAGATGATACAACTTATGAAACAAAACCAATTTTTGATTTTGGCAGAACTATAAGCACAAATCTCACTTTGTCAAATGGTAACTGGCAAACATCTGGAACAGCCAAAATATGGACACTTAAAATTTCTATTAACAATGCTCTCAATACTAGTTTGAAATTAAGTGCAATAACTCTATCCCCAACCGCAAATCTCTATATTCTCAATGGAGATACTAATATGGTAAAAGGGCCTTACACAAGAACAGTTTTGCCAACGAATGGCATTATGGGTACGTTCCCTATGAACAGTAATTCATGCTACATAATTTTGCAAGAACCATCTGTAAGTAATCAATCTCAAAACTCGTTAACAATTTCCAGTGTTGTGGCAGGTGTACAAACAATTGGTGACGATTTACCAGTATCTAATCCTACAGCAAGACCTTCTAATGGTTGTGTACCAAGTATTAGATGTTATAATAACTGGATGAACACAGCAAATGCAGTTTCGAGATGGAGTAATGGCGGTGGAAGTGCGTGTAGTGGAACTCTTCTAAACAATGAAAATTTTGATGGTACTTCTTACTATTACTCGGCACAACATTGTTTGCCGGGCAATATCACAGATTTACAATTTGCTTCTTTTCAATTTAAAGTTTGGCAAACAGGTTGTAACAGTAATGTAGATGAAGTTGGAATAGAATTTTTTGGCGGTGCTACATTATTGCATAGAGTTGCATGGAATGACGGCGATGCAACCTTACTTAGGCTAAACAGTGGACCCGGGGTAGGCGATAATGTTGTGTATGCAGGATGGAGCAGGCAAAACAATAACCCAGTGGCATCACAATGTGGGATTATACATCATCCGGAAGCTGGAGATATGCGGTTTACACAACCAAAGAAAGTAAGGGATTTTTTGTGGGACGGTGACTTTTGGAAAGCAAGATATTCAACAGGAGTTGTACTATCGGGTTCATCAGGGTCAGCACTCTTTAATGAAAATCAACAAGTAATCGGGGCTTTATCAAGAGGCACAAGTTCATGTTTTTGGAATTTCTTATGAGACCGGTATGGAAAATTTCACAGAGGCTGGAGTGGAATGCAGCAGTTTTTATCTCCTACACTAAATAACTTTTCTTTAGGCGCATTGCCATTAAATCCATTAACAATTTCTGGAAGGACCGGCTTTGGTTGCACGGCAGTACCACAACAATTTACAGTACCAAATTTAGTTGGCTGTACATTCACATGGACTACTTCTGCTAATTTCAGAATAGAAAATGGACAAGGTACAAATAGGGTTCAAGTTTCGTATATTGGAACTTTAGCAACAGATGTTGGCTGGATAAATTTAGTAATCAATGATTCAAAAGGTACGTTTCCAAACGGCAGGAGATTTGAAACCAGACTTCCAGTTTCAAAAGTTTTATCCAGTTCCTTAGCCGGTTATTACACCACCAATATAGACCCGACACAAACAACATTAGTAGACGGAAGCAGTAAATTTATACAAGTACAAAGAGGTCAATTTGTATCTGTTAATTTTACAATTACAAATACAAGCAATATCAGTAGCTTGAGATGGTCATGTGAAAACGTAATTGGTTCTGGCAATAGTTTTTCACCCGGATGGAACGCTGCACAAACAGGTTATACTACAATCACCAAAATTGTATACCTTGATGCTACTACACCTTGTGGAATCGTACGATATTCTTATACTTTTAATATTATGTCTATGGGCTGGTCGTATGCCATAGAACCCTCTCCAAATCCTGCATCTGAAACATTAAGATTGTCAATTACTAAAGTTGAAGATGCTCCTAACAGTACAACAACAAGGGCAAAATCAATTGTACAAAATAATAATTCAAAAGGAAAAACACGAATATTACTATACAACAGTAATTCAACTTTATTAATTAAAAAATGGGAATACCAAGAAATTAATTCAGAAAAATATAATCTGAATATAGCCGGTATTAAAAGTGGCGTTTACGTTTTAAAAGTAGAAAGAGATAACACAACGACTTCTTCGACAATAATCGTTAAGTAAAAAATTTGAACAAGGCTGCCTCAAAAAATTGAGGCAGCCTTGTTTTTACACCACACTTCAAGCACCCTACTAAAGAAGCACTTCTGCCAACATGGGTATTGCTGCAAGTGTGGCTTGACGTTGTAATCTTCGGCTGTAGTTCGCTATCAGCAGCGGTTTCGGCGGACGGAATTCTGTTGGGCTTTTAGTTTTTATCTTGTACTTTTAAACCTTTATTGAGCAGCGGTTCCGGGCAGGACAAGCAATGAATTCCACACCTGCAGCAATACCTGTTCGTTGGTGGCAAGCGTAGGACGACCCTCAAAATAGAAATACGACTTTGTAATATGGACAAAAAATTACTCTTACAAAATATACAATCCAAACTATCAATAACAGAAAAAGATTTTGAAACGTTTGTTGGTTTATTCGTTAGAAAAACTATCAAAAAGAAAAATAAACTAATTGAAGAAGGAAAATTTAATGAAAAGTTATACTTCATTGAGCAAGGTTTAGTATTTTCTTATAAAACGCTTAACAATGGTAATGAGCAAGTGATTCAATTCGCTAAAGAGGATTATTGGATTTCTGACTTGTGTAGTTTCTTTTCCGGTTCAAAAGCATTGTTTACTATTCAGGCTCTTGAGGACTGCGAATTATTGTCAATTACAAAACAACAGTTTGACACAATTTGTGAAGTATACCCAAAAATGGAAACCTTTTTTAGGCTTAGCTTTCAGACAGCTTATATAAATACCCTACATAGACTTTCTGATGTATATACAGATGATGCAGAAAATAAATACAATCATTTTATTCAACAATACCCGCAATTTATACAGCGTGTCCCTCAATATTTAATCGCTTCATATTTAGGCATTTTGCCATCTTCATTAAGCAGGATAAGAACTAAGAGATCGAAGAAATAATTTATTAGCATAGGCGAATCATTTTGAAGTTGTGACCACAGCATCTTTGCTTTATAATTTTAAATCAAAAATGCAAATGAAAAAGAAATCAATCTTATTGTGTTTAAGTGTGATCCTTTTTACAACATTAACTTTTAGTCAAACTTCAAAAATCAAAAAAATGAGCAACAAAGAATTAGTAAAAACGGCAATGACAGCCTTATTTGTCAACAGAGATCCATTGGCTACCGACAAATACTTTGGAGAAGTCTACATCCAACACAATCCGCACATTGCGAACGGACATGAAGGTTTGAAAAAAATCATGGCAGGTTTAGGACCTGACTTCAGTTACGAGCCAGGTCTGGTAATCGAAGATGGTGAGTTTGTCATGATTCATGGACGTTACGTTGGTTGGGGAAAAAACCCGATGTTGGCAATGGATGTATTTAGAGTAAAAAATGGCAAACTAGTAGAACATTGGGATGTAATGCAAGAAGAAATTACAGCCGACAAAACGGCGAGCGGTAATTCAATGTTTCCAATAAAATAACTATATCTAAAGGAAAGCGGGCAAAAAATGCCCGCTTTCCTTTTTTTTAAAGAGAATATTATTAGAAACTTTAATGAAACCAAAATGACGAAATTTTTTTTAATCAAAATATTAACATTACTAACAATGACAACTTCAACTTTTGCAAGTGAATTAAAAATAAAAATTTTTAATTCGGGTAAAACTGCCATTTTTCCTGTCACATCAACTATTATTTATGGTGACAAAGATGCAATTTTAGTTGATGCTCAATTTCAAAAACAATATGTATTAAAACTAATTGAAGAAATAAAAGCAACGGGCAAAAACTTAACTACGGTTTACATTTCACACAGCGACCCAGACTATTATTTTGGCTTGGGTGAAATCAAAAAAGCTTTTCCAAATGCTAAAATTGTTTCTACTGCACAAACTGCTTACCTTATTTCGGCTTCAAAAGATGAGAAGTTTGCAATTTGGAAAGGACAACTAAAAAGCGACGCACCAATAGAAATTATTGTTCCCGAAGCAGTTTCTGCATTGCCTGATTTAGAGGGAAATAAAATTGAAATCATCACTATAAAAAATGACCCTGCTCATAGTTGTTTATGGATTCCGTCTTTAAAAACAATTGTAGGCGGTATTTCCATGAATATTGAAGGCTCACATATTTGGATGGCAGACACCAAAACGGTAGCAGCAATTGACGCTTGGATGGCTCAACTTGACAAACTGCAATCCTTACACCCCAAAAAAGTAATTCCACCGCATTTTGTTAATTTATATGACAGCCCAGAAAGTTTAGAATTTACAAAAGAGTATTTGGCAAAATACAAAAATGCAGCAGAGAGAAGTAAAACAGGAACAGAGCTTGCGGCAGCGATGGAGAAAGAATACCCAAAATTCGTTGGAAAGGACTATTTAGAAATGGGTGCCAAAGTGTTTAAGGGAGAAATAGATTGGGAATTAAAATCACCCTATCCGGCAATTGGCAATAAAGTAGAAGTAAATTTTGGTACACTTTCATTTGTGTTGGACATTATAGACAATAAGCATTTGTCTTTTATTGGTCAGGACGGTGCAGCAGATTCGGTGGAATATACCGCAACCGAAATTGCCAAAAATGTTTTTATGGTTTATTGGCACGAACCGCATTTTGGCGATAATGTTGTACATATTCAGGATTATAATCAAGGAGTTGTTTACACTAATATTTCACATCCGAACGGAGAGTTTCTGCATCTGAAAGGCACATTAAAAATAACCGAATAAATGCTTGATTTGTTACAAATTTGCCTATAACGGGCTTGACAAAGTATGCAAAATTTAAACGACTTAAATAATATTTCTGAAACATTCTCTTATACAGAAAGAATGCCTGTTTTATTTCTAGGGCATGGCAACCCGATGAATGCAATTGTAGAGAACGAATTTGTAACAGGCTTTAGAAACATTGCAAAAAAATTACCCAAACCAAATGCGATTTTGTGTATTTCGGCACATTGGTTTACTAATGGCACAAAGGTTACAGCAATGGAAATGCCCAAAACTATTCACGATTTCGGTGGATTTCCACAGGCATTATTTGATGTTCAATATCCTTCAAAAGGAAGCCCTGCTTTGGCAAAAGTAACCAAAGAATTGTTACTTCCCGACTTTGTAGAGTTAGATGAAAAATGGGGACTTGACCATGGTGCTTGGAGCGTAATAAAGCATTTATATCCAAATGCAAATATTCCAGTAATTCAGTTGAGTATTGACTATACCAAACCTGCACAATATCATTATGAACTATCACAAAAATTAAATTCATTACGTAACAAAGGGATTTTAATTATTGGAAGTGGAAACATAATTCATAATTTACGGTTAGTTGATTTTCCAAATTTTGACAAAGAAAACTATGGATATGATTGGGCAATTGAGGCAAGAGAAACGATGAACAGCTATCTGTTTAATGGGAATTATCAACCATTAATAGACTATGAAAAACAAACAAAAGCAATTCAATTAGCAATACCGACACCAGAACATTATTTGCCATTAATATATATTTTAGGTTTGCAACAAAAAAATGAAAATTTGACTTTGTTTAACGACAAGTTAGTTGCAGGAAGTTTAAGTATGACCAGTTTGAAAATTGCGTAGGAGAACGCCAGCCACCAACAAAAGGTTTTGTGCAATTGGGGCACGACGTTGCAGCAATCATCGGCAGTGCATATCCAAGCTTTGGTTTCGGCGGACGGAATTCTGCCGGGCTTTTGTTGGTTAACTTCGGCATTTAGTTATAAATTTAGCTTCAGTTCCGGGCGGACAGTTGGTCAATTCCCCAACTGCACAAAGCCTCGAACGTTGTGTGCCATTTTATTTGACCACCATCACCCTGACAAAATATGTATGAAAAATTAGGACAGTATTTAAAAAACAGAACAATTATAGACGAGCTGACACTTGAACATATTTTTTCTCACTTCACTTTTTTAAAGACAAAACGCAACCAAATACTTTTACGAGAAGGTGACATTTGCAAAGACTATTATTTTGTAAACAAAGGTTGCCTTAGACTTTTTACCTACAACAGCGAAGGCATAGAAACGACAAGATATTTTGCTTTTGAAGGTGCTTTTGGTACAGCTTTACCAAGCCTTATTGACCAAACACCAGCTTTTGAATTTTTACAGACAATTGAAAATTCAGAGCTTCTAAAAATTTCAAGAGATAATTTTTTTCATTTGGTGGACACTGTACCACAGTTTGCAAGGGTTTACAGACAAATTTTAGAAAGGGGTTTTATAACAGCACAAAAAAGAATTTATGGTTTTCAAGGTTTTGACGCAATGGAAAAAGTAAAATGGGTTATGCAATATCAACCCGACTTTTTAGTGAGAGTTTCTAACAAAATGGCTGCATCATATTTGGGTTTGACACCTGCAACTTTGAGCAGAATAAAATCAAAATTATAGTATGTTGACTTGCCCAAAATGTGAACGAGAATTAAAGAACCCAAACCAATGGCATAATTGCGTTAAGGTTAGTATTGACAGTCTGTTTGAAGAAAAAGCAGAAGAATTGGTTTTTGTATTTGACAAGTTACTTTCTGAAATTGTTGATTGGGAAAACGTTGCTGTTAGTGCAACACAAAATTGCATTGTGTTTGTTCACAATCAAACTTTTCTAATTATCCGACCAATGAAAAAAGAATTGGACTTAAAGTTTTATTCTGCAACACAGCAAGAAGAAGAACCGATTTTAAAAAGTATTTTTTATTCAGGCAAGTTTGAAAATCATATTAGAGTTTCAAAATTGGAAGACCTAACACAAACTGTTTACACTTACATCAAACAGTCTTATCAATTACTTTAACAAGTTTCAAAAACGTTGACTTAGGACAACGTTTAACAAAATCGTTAATCGCAACTTTGCCGAAACAAAAAAAATATTTTTTATGCCATCGTTACACACAATCAGTATCACGGTAAAAGACTTGGGAAAATCCCTGTCTTTCTATCGCACTTTGGGGCTTGCAATTCCAGAAGGACAAGACAACGAACACCACGTTGAGTACACTTCTGAAAATGGTTACAGCATTGGTTTTATTCCTGAAACTACAATGTTGCACACAGACCCAACTTGGACAGCACCAACAGGAAACAACAGAATTGGTTTGCAGTTTGCTTGCAGTTCACCAGCAGAAGTTGACGAAACTTACAACAAACTTATTACATCAGGACACAAATCATTTAAAGAACCTTGGGACGCTTTTTGGGGACAACGCTTTGCACAAGTGACAGACCCAGACGGAAACAATGTAGGTTTCTTTGCAGAACTTTAAAACTAAAAGCCACGACCAAAAAGTTGTGGCTTTTGATTGACGTGGAAGAAAAACGGCACACAACATTGGGTTTTGTGCAAGTTGGGCGGACGGAATAACAATCAACTTTTTGTAATTCTATTTGGCTTTTGTTTCATCTAACTGCGTCCACTTAGGGTCTAACTAATTTGTTACAAGCCCACCCATTGCTATATCTTCTGCTGTTAAATTCATTTTTCTCATTTTGTGTTGTATATTTTTAATGATGCTTTTTTTGGTTTGTTCATCATACTCTTTTTCATTTTGTGCTTTGTAGGGTACTTTACGTACCGTCATTATCCAAAAGATTTCTGCCAGTCTTCTGGCAAGTGCCGTAATGGCTGCAGCTCTTCCTTTTTTAAATGCTATGCGGCTGAATATTTTTTTTAACACGCCATCTTTTCGCTGGGCAATGGTATTGGCCGCAAGGCGGAACGCATTGGACAGGATATTTTTTCCTTTAGGTGTACGGCTGCTGATTACTTTGCCGCCTGTTATTTTATTATTGGGAGACAGTCTTAACCAGCTTGTAAAATTCTTTTTACTCGGAAACTTTATGATGTCGCTTCCAACTTCGGCTATAAAGGTCATTACCGTGGCGCCGCCAATGCCTTCCACTTCCAATAAATCAACTCCAAAATATTCCATACTTAATTTGGACACATCATAAGCGGCACTGTTTTTATTCTTTTTGATTTTTGTTGGCGTTATTGCGCCTGCTGCGCAAACAACATTTTCTCCGGCAGGTATTGCTGATGCATGCTTAACGGTAATGGCTGCCGTCATTTGTTCCAGTAATAATTCTATCTGTTTGTCACAATTGGTCATTCGTAGTTGATAATTTTTATAGCTTTCAAGTTCATCAGCTACAATATATAATTGCTCCGGTTTCCATTGCCCCTGCAACGCCTGGGCTATCTCTTCTTTACTTTTTTTTACTTTGTAATGAACCAGCGATGCCAGGGCTATGCCATCCCGCTGCCCTGTTACTATGGCCTCCAGTATAGCCATACCGCTCAGGCCCGTTATGTCACGTACTGCAATATCCAAACGTATATTCATCAGCCGCAATGCTTTCTGCATTTTTTGAATACAGGTGGCTGCCTGTGCTACCAGGCTGCTGCGGTGGCGGTGATAAGTACGTACCTGTTCTATTTGTGCAGCAGGAATAAAAGATGTTTTTAACAAGCCCAGTGTATGTAACCGTTGTAACCAGCGGGCATCTTTAGCATCTGTTTTCTTTTGAGGGTCTTTGATATAATTATTGCTGAGTACCACTTCTATACCAGCTGCCTGTATGCAGGCAAACAGCGGCTGCCAGTAAGTGCCGGTACTTTCCATTGCTACGGTCGTTATGCCCTTTTGCTGTAAATGCGTAACCAATGCTGCATTGTCTTTACTGTAAACACCAAAAGTACATACATCAGATGACTGCTGTCCGGTAGCTACATAATGTTCCCTGGAGCCAACATCGATACCGGCGGCATGGCTGTGGATGACTGTCATAGAAACTGTGTCAGGGGATGTTGATTTCTTTTCCATTTTTTTTATTTATGTGAAAAAATAAAATAAAAAACAATGCCCTAAATTGTATCTATAGCTTAAAAATTGTTTCATACGGGATACCCTGCATGCAGGGTTCTCCAATTGATTTTTCACCAGAAGAGGCCTGCATTAAAAAGGCATCTTCTTCTATACAATTTTGCCAGTGTTCCAGAGGGGCTATAACGCACCATTCAAAAGCAGGACTTGTAAAGCATTGTATCTGCAACTAAAGTTAGCTATTGATTTTATGAAAATTTTATATTGGTGTTCCAGCTTGACGGAATGCTATTTGGCTTTTTGTTGTTATCTTCATCATCAGTTTTTCAATCAGCAGCGGTTCCGGGCAGACGGAATTCTATTTCCCAACCTGCACAAAGCCCTGTCCGTCAGACTGTGAGAAAACTAAAAAAAGTCAAAAAACCGCCCCGTAACTTTTCACCACAAGCCAATAGAAGTTGATTCAGGCAGTCCTTAAAAATACCACGCAGTAATTATTCAAAAAAAATGGAGGCTTATGTTGTCTGTAAATCGGCTTAATAGAGGCGCTTTTTAAAAGGCAGATTACTTTGGTGTAATCTGGTTGCCAGTTTTTGATTGTCTGCAGCATTTTTTCAAAGCCGAGTATGTTTTTGGTTCGCATAAAGTTGTAACAAAACATGATGAGGTTCATTTCACCATTTACTTTTTGCAATCCTTTCAGCAGTGTATGTGTGTAACCCCAATGCCTTTTTATACTGCCAAAGGGATGTTCACAAATGGCTTGTCTTCGCTTGTAATATTGGGGATTTTTTTTGATGTTGTTATCATTGAGGTCTACCGCATCCTGGTATTCACTACGCTGGATAATGCGCTTGGGAAGTTTGGTACACTGGCTTTTTAACGGGCATGTTTTACAGGCACCGGTACGGTATGTTTTAAAGCGGTAGCTGGTTTCATTTGCTTCACCTTTTTTATTGTGCCAGGTACCCAGTGACGTTAGTACTGCACCGGCGGGGCAGGTATAGGTATCTGCCAGTTTATTATAGTTAAAGCTTTCAACTAAAAATTCGTTGGCAATGTGTTTGACACCAGGCTGTTCTTTATACGCTACATGGGTGATCATGTTTTCCTGCTGACATTCGAGCAGCTCAGCACCGGTATGGTAACCTTTATCTGCCAGCACCATCAGGCTGTCTTCTTTTTTTAATTGCAGATTTTGTTTGGCTTGTATAGCTGCTTTGTGTAGAGCCTTGCCATCATTGGTATTGGTGGCTTGTGTATGTACTATCAGGTTGTGTTTATCGTCCACAGCATTCTGTGTATTATAGGCAACTTCTACAATACTTTTGGTTATAAGTATGCTGCGGCTGTCAGCATCAGTGGTGCTAACCTGCTTATCATCCGTAGCATCCAGTTGGTGCTGAAGCGTATCGTATTTAATGGTGCGTTCTTTTAGCCTGGCGAGGCCCTGTGCTATCTTTTCTTTTTTTAGCAGGAGTTCATCACTGGCAGCCACGTTTTCCTGCTGATCCAGTTCATCGAGTTCCTGTAAATATTTCGCAGTTTTGTCTTCAATAAACTGGCGGTGCTTATCTATCTTTTTTTGGTTGTAGTTATTCTTTTTACTGTTAACTGCTTTAAACTTACTGCCATCTATACCGATGGTTGTTTTGCCCAGCAGGCCTGCATCGCTAAGAAACTGTACATACAGTTTAAACATGGATTGTAAAGGCACTGCATGTACTTTACGAAAATCTGCAATGGTGTGGTAGTTAGGTTGCAGTCCCTGCAACAGCCACTGCAGTTCAATGTTTCGGCTGCATTCCTTTTCGAGCTTCCGGCTGCTGCGGATTTTATTGAGATAGCCGTAGAGGTACAATTTTAACAGCACTCCGGGTGCATACGGCGGCCGGCCTTCACTTTTATGAACCGTGCCGGTAAAGCCTAATTTTTGCAGATCAAGCTTATCAATAAAAGCATCCATGAGCCTTGCTGCATTGTCAGCACTCACCTGGTCGTCGGGTGTGGTGAAGTAGGTTTGATGTCTGTTGTTTCCTTGTATAAACTGCATGCCTTTTTTATAACAAAAATCATACGCTGTTTACGCTATTCACATTGTGTGTATATTTGGCTAAAGGAGTTTTTTCACAAACTCCCGTTGTGCGTCATGCTGCGACAACACCCTAAAATCTTAACATGTTTACCAAAAAATATTATGTTAGCATCTTCAACAAAAGAAAACCTTAAACGAGAAATCGGAGTACGGTCTCTCACTTTAGCAATTATCAATCAAACAATAGGTACAGGTATTTTTGTAATTCCTGCACTTATTACTATAAACCTTGGAGCAGCAGCAGTAATTACATACATTGTTTGTGGAGTATTAATATTTTTAATTGCTCTGTGCTTCGCTGAACTAGGCAGTAAAACAACAGCAAGCGGAGGGGTTTATCAATACATAGAAACTGCATTTGGACCCTTTGCAGGATTTTTAGCAAATAATATATATTGGTTTGGAGCAAGTGTAATTTCAGATGCGGCATTAGCAAATGCTTTAGCTGATACGCTGAAGTATTTCTTTCCCTCACTTGTCAATGACATCTTCAGAATAATTTTCTTTATTTTAATCTTTGGGGGAATTGCATTACTTAACGTCCGAAGTGTAAAGAATGGAGTTCGTTTTATTGAATTGACCGCTTTTGGTAAATTAATCCCTTTGCTCATTTTAGTGATTGCGGGAGTAGGTTTTATCGCAAAAGAAAACTTGAATTGGACTATTACCCCAACAATTAATAATATTGGTACGGCATCACTTTTATTATTCTATGCTTTTATGGGTTTTGAAACACCGCTTAGTAACGGGGGTGAGTTGAAGAATGCGAAAAAAACAGTACCACTAGGCATATTTTTCGGAATAAGTAGTGTATTAATTATTTACCTATCTATTCAATTGGTTACGCAAGGAGTGCTTGGAGCAACAATTGAAGCAAATAAAGATGCGCCATTAGCCGCCGTGGCAGGCGTTGTTTTCGGTAAAAGTGGAATAATTTTAATAACAGCCGCTATTGCTATATCAATGCTTGGCGCCCTTGGTGGTGAAATTTTATCAATGCCTCGTATTCTTTTCGCAGGAGCAAGAGACGGCTTGATGCCAAAAGCGTTTGCTAAAATTCACCCACGATTTTTCACTCCGTATATTGCTGTTCTATTCTATGCTTCGTTAGGACTTTTGTTTGCAATTTTCGGAGGGTTTAAGCAGCTTGCTATCATCGCAAGTGCATCGTCATTGATTATTTATTTAGGTGCTGTACTTGCAACTTTAAAACTTAGAAAAAATAATTCATCACTACCTGAAAAAACTTTTAAAGTTCCAGGAGGCTTTATTATTCCCATACTTGCAGTAAGTGTTATTGTATGGCTTCTTTCAAATTTATCAAAACAAGAATTGATTGGAGTTATAATTTTTATTCTTGCCTTTTCATTAATTTACTTTATGACTAAGGTTTTAAAGAAAAAAAGTTGACGGCTTTATATACATCTTCATGGACGAAATAGCACGAACGCACAACATGGGGTTTTGCAATAGTTGGGCAGGACATTCGTACAATCAGCAGCAGTGCATATCCCAGCTTTGGTTCGGGCAGGACAAGCAACATTAGGCATTAGTTCTTAACATCATTTGTATATCTTTACCCAGCAGCGGTTCCGGGCAGACAGTTGGTCAATACCCAACCATCGCAAAGCCCTATTCGTTGGCAGAAATATTAAACAGACTTCATCTTTCAAAATAAAAATCAAAAAAATCATTATGGAAGCAAATAGATTTTCAGGTGACGAGTTCAATGAATTTTTAAAAGAGTTAATTGACAATAAAAAACTTGACCCACCTGCTGATGGAATTTCAAAATTAGTAATTGACAAAGGCTATGACACTTTAAGTGAAAAACAAAGGTTTGTATTTGACGAAGCATTGAGTCATTACTATACTGACGAATGCAGTCGTTGCGGACTTGAAATACCATGGAGTGAAATGTCTGCGGCTGAAGAAAATGGCGGACAATGTAGTTGGTGCCAACAATTGGGTAGAAACGACAAAGACTAAAATATCACTGCAATAATTGCAGAAATATTAAACCATGCACTTCAATTTAACAAACGAAATAATAAAGTTGAGTGTTTCAGATTATTGGGACACTGCAAAACTCGAATGGAATTTTGAATATGCTTACCAAAGTGAAGAATTACAAACTTGCCTTTGCGGACACTATCCAATAAAAAATATTTGTGTAATTAAAAATACAGAGAACGACAATGAAACAGAAGTCGGAAACTGTTGCATAAATAAGTTTTTAGGCATTGACAAAGGCAATAAAATTTTTGATTCAATTAAGCGGCTAAAAGATGATTTGTCAAAAAGTATGAGTGCAGAGGTTTTAGAATACCTTAACGACAAAAAAGTAATTTCTCAATTTGAGTACGATTTTTATACTGACACTTTAAGAAAGAGAGTTCTTTCACAAAAGCAACTTGACATCAGAGAAAGAATAAATCAAAAGTTACTTGACTTTACAAGTTATGAAGCAAATTCAGTTTTTAGCAGAATCAATATGGTTTTAAAGTGGGCTGACAATAACAAATGGTTTGACACAACATTCATTCAATCACTCAAGCAAAGTTGTGAAAGAAAAGGTAAGCTGACAGACAATCAATCGCAAGCCTTAGAAAACATTATCAAAAAGCTAAAGATTGACTAATACTTCTGCCAACATGGGGTTTTGTGCAAGTTTTCTATGACTCCACCAACAGGTTTTTATTTTATTTTTTTAGTAGTTATGCACACTTCCTAACGTAGTTATCCTCATAGTTTCGTTCGTCTCTTATTACTGCAAATACCCGGTGAACAAGCTTGTTCCTGACAGCATTGATGACGCTCATTTTGTTTTTTCCTTCTTTGACCTTTCGTTCAAAATAGGCTTTCATTTCCGGGTCGTTTTGGATGGCTGACATGGCACACAGATGCAGTAATTTTTTAAGCTTCATATTAGCAAAGGGGCTTACGGTTGATTTATACCGTACACTAGTACCCGAACTTTTTGTAAAGGGTACTACACCACAATAGCAGGCCAGTTGTTTTCCATTGTCAAATGCTGTGAAGCCTTTGGTATATACCATCAGTGCAACGGATGTTACCTGTCCAATTCCTTTGATAGAAGCTACCCGTTTTACTTTGGTGTTTAGTTGTTCATCCTGCTGAATAGTTTTGGCGATTAAGGCTTCGATGGACAGCTTGGATTTTTGCAAAGCAGCTACTGG
Source organism: Ferruginibacter sp. (assembly GCA_965247025.1). Lineage (GTDB taxonomy): Bacteria > Bacteroidota > Bacteroidia > Chitinophagales > Chitinophagaceae > Ferruginibacter. The sequence continues at coordinate 2,593,456 of OZ252000.1, forward strand.
CGCCTTCTGCAGTTTCTCTAAAGTTTTGGCATCTTCTGTACACCCACAGTCTTTTAATTCATTGAGTGGAACGGTAAGTAATATAATGGCATTTACAATTCTGTCCCGCTGGGCAATTAAGTTTTTAATGGATTCAATATTGCTGTCAATGGGCTGCCAGCGCTTAACCTGGTCTTTATAGCGCAGGGCATACCAGGCTATTTTTACAGCAGCTGCTTTGTCATCTGTACCTCTTTCAAAGCCCCCGGCTTTTTTAATGCGCAAGGGCATTTCTACCCAAAGGGCTGCCTTGGCTTTTACAAGATAATGTACCAATCCGGTGTTGTAGATACCGGTATATTCCATACAAAAGAGCGTTTGTTCATCCGGCAATACACCGTGCTTTTGCAACCAGTTTTGCATTTTTATAAAGCCCTCCGGCTTTTGGCTAAACTGCTCATGAATGACCATGGATGAATCCTCAGCTTTTATCAATGCTGCATCAAACCATGTTTTGGAAATGTCGATTCCAACAAAATTTTTAAATAACTTGCTCATGCTTTTAAACATTTAAAAGGTGAATGAATCAACCTGATTTTTTGAACCAATCAAGACCTTAATAATGGGACTGCTATTCCCTATTTTCTATTTGATTCCGTGTTCAAAAAAACCAGCATAAGATTAGAACTTGCAATAGGGCTTAATACCTTGCAGGGCTGTAATGCGCTTATGCTGGCAGGTTGATTTTATTAAATGTAATTTATCCACATTTGCACACCAATTCACAAAGAAAAAAGAAGCAAAAAAGAAAAGTAGTAATAGTAGTAGCTTTATTAATAAGATAATGAATACAAATCTAAAGGCAGGGCTGGACGTTCAAACTTCGGCTGTTTGCATCGCTGTACTTTGGTTCGGGCTGGACGGAATGCTGTTGGGCTTTTAGTTGTTATCTTGTACTTTTATTTCTTTATTGGGCTTTAGTTCCGGGCTGGACAATCAACAATGCCCTGCCTGCACAAAGCCCTGCTCGTCAGACTGTGAGAAAACTAAAAAAAGTCAAAAAACCGCCTCGTAACTTTTCACCACAAGCCAATAGAAGTTGATTCAGGCAGTCCTTAAAAATACCACGCAGTAATTATTCAAAAAAAATGGAGGCTTATGTTGTCTGTAAATCGGCTTAATAGAGGCGCTTCTTAAAAGGCAGATTACTTTGGTGTAATCTGGTTGCCAGTTTTTGATTGTCTGCAGCATTTTTTCAAAGCCGAGTATGTTTTTGGTTCGCATAAAGTTGTAACAAAACATGATGAGGTTCATTTCACCATTTACTTTTTGCAATCCTTTCAGCAGTGTATGTGTGTAACCCCAATGCCTTTTTATACTGCCAAAGGGATGTTCACAAATGGCTTGTCTTCGCTTGTAATATTGGGGATTTTTTTTGATGTTGTTATCATTGAGGTCTACCGCATCCTGGTATTCACTACGCTGGATAATGCGCTTGGGAAGTTTGGTACACTGGCTTTTTAACGGGCATGTTTTACAGGCACCGGTACGGTATGTTTTAAAGCGGTAGCTGGTTTCATTTGCTTCACCTTTTTTATTGTGCCAGGTACCCAGTGACGTTAGTACTGCACCGGCGGGGCAGGTATAGGTATCTGCCAGTTTATTATAGTTAAAGCTTTCAACTAAAAATTCGTTGGCAATGTGTTTGACACCAGGCTGTTCTTTATACGCTACATGGGTGATCATGTTTTCCTGCTGACATTCGAGCAGCTCAGCACCGGTATGGTAACCTTTATCTGCCAGCACCATCAGGCTGTCTTCTTTTTTTAATTGCAGATTTTGTTTGGCTTGTATAGCTGCTTTGTGTAGAGCCTTGCCATCATTGGTATTGGTGGCTTGTGTATGTACTATCAGGTTGTGTTTATCGTCCACAGCATTCTGTGTATTATAGGCAACTTCTACAATACTTTTGGTTATAAGTATGCTGCGGCTGTCAGCATCAGTGGTGCTAACCTGCTTATCATCCGTAGCATCCAGTTGGTGCTGAAGCGTATCGTATTTAATGGTGCGTTCTTTTAGCCTGGCGAGGCCCTGTGCTATCTTTTCTTTTTTTAGCAGGAGTTCATCACTGGCAGCCACGTTTTCCTGCTGATCCAGTTCATCGAGTTCCTGTAAATATTTCGCAGTTTTGTCTTCAATAAACTGGCGGTGCTTATCTATCTTTTTTTGGTTGTAGTTATTCTTTTTACTGTTAACTGCTTTAAACTTACTGCCATCTATACCGATGGTTGTTTTGCCCAGCAGGCCTGCATCGCTAAGAAACTGTACATACAGTTTAAACATGGATTGTAAAGGCACTGCATGTACTTTACGAAAATCTGCAATGGTGTGGTAGTTAGGTTGCAGTCCCTGCAACAGCCACTGCAGTTCAATGTTTCGGCTGCATTCCTTTTCGAGCTTCCGGCTGCTGCGGATTTTATTGAGATAGCCGTAGAGGTACAATTTTAACAGCACTCCGGGTGCATACGGCGGCCGGCCTTCACTTTTATGAACCGTGCCGGTAAAGCCTAATTTTTGCAGATCAAGCTTATCAATAAAAGCATCCATGAGCCTTGCTGCATTGTCAGCACTCACCTGGTCGTCGGGTGTGGTGAAGTAGGTTTGATGTCTGTTGTTTCCTTGTATAAACTGCATGCCTTTTTTATAACAAAAATCATACGCTGTTTACGCTATTCACATTGTGTGTATATTTGGCTAAAGGAGTTTTTTCACAAACTCGCGTTGGGGGAAAATTTTGCGGAGCACCCTCAACTTTTAAAGTTTAGACCTTTAGCAATATATTCTTTAAATTTGCTAACTGAATTTATAGAATATGAGTAAGAAATTAATAAGGTTTGATTGGGCTATAAAAAGACTTTTGAGAAACAAAGCCAATTTTGTTGTACTTGAAGGTTTTTTGAGTGAGTTACTATTTGATAACATAAAAATTGAACAAATTTTAGAAAGTGAAAGCAATCAAGAAACAGAAGATGATAAATTTAATAGAGTTGATATTCTAACAAAAAACTCTAAAAATGAACTTATTATAATTGAAATTCAAAATACTTATGAGATAGATTATTTTCATAGGATGGCATTTGGTGTTTCAAAAAGTATAGCAGAGAATCTAAAACTTGGACAAAAATATTTGGAAATTAAAAAAGTAATCTCTGTAAACATTATTTATTTCGACTTGGGGCAGGGACAAGACTATGTTTACAATGGGAAAACTGAGTTTACAGGTTTACATCAAAAAGACACTTTAAGTTTATCGGACAAGCAAAAGCAAACCTTCTCAAAAGATAAAGTTTCTGACATTTTTCCAGAATACTATTTAATCAAGGTGAACCAATTTAATGACAACGCAAAAGACACTTTAGACGAATGGGTTTACTTTTTGAAGAATAGCGAAGTTCGGGATAATTTTAAGGCTAAAGGACTTAAAGAAGCAGGTGAAGTTTTAGATATTATGAGACTACCGAAAGATGATGAATATGGCTATAATCGTTATTTAGATTCTTTACATTTAAAAGCAAGTGAAATATTTTCTTTACAAACAGAAGCTGAATTTAAAGTTAGAGAAAACGAGAAGTATGCAAATGCAAGGATTGGTATTTTAAAGGGTTATAACAATGAAATTATTACAGACTTAACAGGACTTAGTTTAGAACAAATAATAGATTTGAGAAAGGAAATGGAGAAATAAATCTTCGCCCAACATGGGGTTTTGTGGCAGGGCTTGACGTTCAAACTTCGGCTGTTTGCATCGCTGTACTTTGGTTCGGGCTGGACGGAATTCTGTTGGGCTTTTAGTTGTTATCTTGTACTTTTATTTCTTTATTGGGCTTCAGTTCCGGGCTGGACAATCAACAATGCCCTGCCTGCACAAAGCCCTGTTCGTCAGACTGTGAGAAAACTAAAAAAAGTCAAAAAACCGCCTCGTAACTTTTCACCACAAGCCAATAGAAGTTGATTCAGGCAGTCCTTAAAATACCACGCAGTAATTATTCAAAAAAAATGGAGGCTTATGTTGTCTGTAAATCGGCTTAATAGAGGCGCTTTTTAAAAGGCAGATTACTTTGGTGTAATCTGGTTGCCAGTTTTTGATTGTCTGCAGCATTTTTTCAAAGCCGAGTATGTTTTTGGTTCGCATAAAGTTGTAACAAAACATGATGAGGTTCATTTCACCATTTACTTTTTGCAATCCTTTCAGCAGTGTATGTGTGTAACCCCAATGCCTTTTTATACTGCCAAAGGGATGTTCACAAATGGCTTGTCTTCGCTTGTAATATTGAGGATTTTTTTTGATGTTGTTATCATTGAGGTCTACCGCATCCTGGTATTCACTACGCTGGATAATGCGCTTGGGAAGTTTGGTACACTGGCTTTTTAACGGGCATGTTTTACAGGCACCGGTACGGTATGTTTTAAAGCGGTAGCTGGTTTCATTTGCTTCACCTTTTTTATTGTGCCAGGTACCCAGTGACGTTAGTACTGCACCGGCGGGGCAGGTATAGGTATCTGCCAGTTTATTATAGTTAAAGCTTTCAACTAAAAATTCGTTGGCAATGTGTTTGACACCAGGCTGTTCTTTATACGCTACATGGGTGATCATGTTTTCCTGCTGACATTCGAGCAGCTCAGCACCGGTATGGTAACCTTTATCTGCCAGCACCATCAGGCTGTCTTCTTTTTTTAATTGCAGATTTTGTTTGGCTTGTATAGCTGCTTTGTGTAGAGCCTTGCCATCATTGGTATTGGTGGCTTGTGTATGTACTATCAGGTTGTGTTTATCGTCCACAGCATTCTGTGTATTATAGGCAACTTCTACAATACTTTTGGTTATAAGTATGCTGCGGCTGTCAGCATCAGTGGTGCTAACCTGCTTATCATCCGTAGCATCCAGTTGGTGCTGAAGCGTATCGTATTTAATGGTGCGTTCTTTTAGCCTGGCGAGGCCCTGTGCTATCTTTTCTTTTTTTAGCAGGAGTTCATCACTGGCAGCCACGTTTTCCTGCTGATCCAGTTCATCGAGTTCCTGTAAATATTTCGCAGTTTTGTCTTCAATAAACTGGCGGTGCTTATCTATCTTTTTTTGGTTGTAGTTATTCTTTTTACTGTTAACTGCTTTAAACTTACTGCCATCTATACCGATGGTTGTTTTGCCCAGCAGGCCTGCATCGCTAAGAAACTGTACATACAGTTTAAACATGGATTGTAAAGGCACTGCATGTACTTTACGAAAATCTGCAATGGTGTGGTAGTTAGGTTGCAGTCCCTGCAACAGCCACTGCAGTTCAATGTTTCGGCTGCATTCCTTTTCGAGCTTCCGGCTGCTGCGGATTTTATTGAGATAGCCGTAGAGGTACAATTTTAACAGCACTCCGGGTGCATACGGCGGCCGGCCTTCACTTTTATGAACCGTGCCGGTAAAGCCTAATTTTTGCAGATCAAGCTTATCAATAAAAGCATCCATGAGCCTTGCTGCATTGTCAGCACTCACCTGGTCGTCGGGTGTGGTGAAGTAGGTTTGATGTCTGTTGTTTCCTTGTATAAACTGCATGCCTTTTTTATAACAAAAATCATACGCTGTTTACGCTATTCACATTGTGTGTATATTTGGCTAAAGGAGTTTTTTCACAAACTCTCGTTGGGCGTAAGCAACCGACAGACCACCCAAAATTGACAAACAAATACAACTTGACCAATTATTTGTAAATTTGCAGAATGAAACCAAGGTTATATTTTGACACTTCTGTTTTTGGAGGAGTTTACGATGAGGAATTTGAAGAAATCTCAACTTTGCTATTTGAAAAGGTAAAGTTAGGACAGATAATTTGTGTTTATTCAGACCTTTCAGAAACAGAACTTAAAAATGCACCACAAAGAGTTAGAGATTTTTTTGCAGACTTACCCAAAGAACATTTGCAGTTTGTAGAAGTGACAGAAGAAGCTTACGAACTTGCTCAAAAATATTTAGATGAAAAAGTTGTTGGTCCGACAAGTGCAGACGATTGTAGACATATTGCAACTGCAACGCTTAACAAAGTGGACTTTTTAGTGAGTTGGAACTTTAAACACATTGTAAACGTTTTTAGAATTCGTGGCTACAATTCAATAAATTTACGTTGTGGTTATTCACAACTTGACATTCGTTCACCAAAAGAAATTGTATACAATGAAAACGACAAATAAAAAAGAAAAAACTTTTGACACAGTAAAAGTGTTCAGAGAAATTAAGGAAAAAATTGCAAAGGAAACCGAAAAAATGAGTTTCGCTGAATTCAAAGAATACTTGAACAAAAACAAGTTACAGACTGCAAAATAGACTTTGCCTACGCCCAACATATATGGCTTAAACGAAGAGGAGCGATAGCGGAACTTCGATTTAAGCCTTTGTTGACTGAACCGGAGGTAGCCGGGCTATTACTTATGGGGTTTGAATAAGTGGTGGTGGGGCTTTACGGAAGCTGGCGGGAGCAGACTCTTTGAACCGGATGGGTAAACGGTAGCAACAGGAAGGTTGGTTGGTTGCTTCAGGTACTTTCCTGCTTTGATTCTTACTGTTTTTTTACATTGGTTTGTCCTTTCTTTCGTTGAGGTCAATACGGTGCCGCTTCAATGCTGAGCATTAAATTTTTTGGGGTGTTTTTATCTGTGACTGTATTTTGTTGATGGCCCACCGGGGTGGGCCGTTGTTATCAAAGGATAACACTTCCATCATTTTGCCTGTTTTGCAGCACGGACACACGTCCGGGTTAAAGTGCAGCTTTTCTCTGGCGATTATTTTCCATCCGGTGCTTTGTGGTTTAATAACAATGCCCATTTGGAACTGCTGCTGTTTAAATGACTGGCTGCAGCGGTTGCTTAAAAAACCATAATGCCGTATTTTTCTAAAACCTTTGGGCAGTATGTGCAGGCAAAACCTTCTTAAAAATTCTGTGGCGCAGAGGGTCATCTCTTTTTGCTTGCCGGCATCAGCATAATCTTTATACCGGAAGCTGACTGTGCCATTTTCTATAGCTGTGATGCGGTGATTACTGATGGCAACCTTGTGAGTGTATCTTCCTAAATATTCTATCACCTGCTGCGGCCCGCCGAAGGGACGTTTGGCAAACACCACCCAGGGTTTGTTGTACAACTTTGTTTTATCTGCACTGCTTAATAACGGCATAGCCTGCCCGCTGATGAGCTGCATCAGGCCCTCCATCATTTTATTTTTAAAAACAATACTCATGGCTTTTACCGGGAACAGGTATTTACCTTTCTGTTTGGTGTGTTTCCAGTGGCCGCTGGCAGTAAAGCCTCCTGCCGGTACAATCATATGTACATGCGGGTGCAGCATAAGGTTTTGCCCCCAGGTATGCAGTACACTGACCATGCCCGGCAGGGCTCCCAGGTGCTTGCTGCCGGCAGCAAATGTTTCGATGGTGGCTTTGCTGCAGGCAAACAACAGGTTGTATAACGGCGCAGGATAACGCAAACAATAACTATTGAGTTCCTGCGGCAAGGTAAACACCACATGAAAATATTTTACCGGCAGCAACTGCTGCTGCCGGGCCTGTATCCAGCGCTCCCGTTGGGTACCCTGGCACTTGGGGCAGTGCCTGTTGCGGCAGCTGTTGTAACTGATGCGGATATGGCCGCAACTGTCACAGGCATCTATATGGCCACCAAGTGCTGCTGTACGGCAATTGGCAATGGCATGCAGCACCCGTGTATGGTATTGCAGTGGCTGGTGTTTTTGGATAAAAGCATCCCCGTACCGGTGCACAATGTGCGCCAGTTCATATTGAGCGGCAGGCATGTTACAACAGGTTATACAAACTGTCCGGCGGGCTGTGTGCAGGCTTTACCTTTACCTGTGCCACGTGCAGGTAAATTATGGTGGTCATCAGGTCTGCATGGCCCAGCAGGTGCTGTATGGTATGGATGTCTACGCCTTCTTCCAGCAGATGTGTTGCAAAACTGTGCCGCAGTGTATGCATGCTTACCTGCTTTTGGATATTGGTTTTGGGTAAAGCTTCACCGATGATATACTGGATGGATCTTTCTCCCATGGGTTGCCCCGGCGTGTTGCCTTCAAAAAGCCATGTTTGCGGTTTGCAGGTATCTAAATACACAGGCAGCTTTTGCGCAAGCAATACAGACAAGGGCACATAGCGGTCTTTACGTCCCTTGGCCTGTTTTACACGTACCTGCAGGCGCTGTACATCCAGGTCGGTGATTCTGAGCATTCGTACTTCATTCATGCGCAGGCCGCTGCCATAAGCCAGGGTAAGCAAAAAGCGGTGCTTTAAACTGCGGGGTGCTTTAAACAGTTCTTTACATTCGGGTTTGGATAATACCACCGGCAGCTTTTTCTCTTTTTTTATTGGCGGCATCTGTATGGCTTTATCTTCCATATCAAACAAACGGAACCAGTACCGCAAACCAACAACGGTATGTTTAAAATAAGTGAGCGAACATTGCTCATGCACCATCATACGGTAGAGGTAGCTGTTGATCTCCTCCACACTTACCAGGTGCGGACAACGGTTAAACTCCAGGGCCACATAAGCCAGGCTGCGGCTGTAGTTTACAATTAAACTCTTGCTGCTTTGGTTAATGGTAACCTTTTCAATAAATTTGGCGTATGCATTTGCAAAACCCGGTACGCCTTTCTTTGCCTGTGATACAACGGTGTTGTACTCTTTTTTGATAGCACTCATCTTTAAAAGTTTTTGGTGAACTTCTAAGATCTTTACTTTCAGTGAAAAGGAAGGAAAGGCTACCGTAGGTTTAGTTCAACATGGGGTTTTGGGCAGGGTTGGACGTTCAAACTTCGGCATTTTGCATCGCTGTACTTTGGTTCGGCATACTTACCTGTTTTGTATCTTGTAGCTAACTTCAACTTTGTATTTTCTTAGTAGGAAACTGATTGCTTCCTGATCAAACAAAAATAAAAATTCAGCAACATTACATCACTACATACAAGCAACTTCTAAGTATATAAAACCTGGTGTCGCTCGCTGAAAAATATTTTTCGTTTTGTTTTCTTCAATACTTTCATCGTCACTTCACTGCCGTCTGGCGTATGTTCCTGCTGGTAAACTTTAAAATCGTCGTTAACCCCTTTGGTTTTTAATTGTTTGTAGAAGATGCCGGCATATTTCACCACTTCGCTGATGAGTTTTGAAATTTTTGCAGCAGGAATTTTACCAGTAATACTCAGCGGATGAATACCAGCCCGGTAAAGAGCTTCATTCCTTATCTTATTGCCAACACCAGTAAAAATAGCCTGGTCCATGAGCACATCGTCAATCGTTTTGCCGGCTTCTTTTTTTAGTAATGATTTTACATAAGTCTTGTCAAACTTAACACTCAAAATATCTGTTCGCCAATCATACAAATCATCCACGGACTTGTCCGGTTTAGTGGCTTTAACAACATAACCGTTTATCTCGCCTTTGGCGAAAACAAGAAAAAAAGAACGATTTACTTTTTTGCGTTCGCTGATAAGCATATCGCCAAACAAACCAAGATGAACCTTTACCACACCGTTTGCAAATACAAACAAGAGATGCTTACCCCATGTTTTAATATCCGTGAGCTTTTTACCTTTTATCCAACCAGTCGGCATGTCTCCATACCCGCCGGCATCTTTCACAATCTTACCTTTAAATTGCAGCAGCTGGTCTTTTAAATGCAATATCGACGGGCCTTCAGGCATAGTTTTTCTTTTTATTGTTAGCGATGCCATAAGGGTTGCAAATTCCCTACCACAATAAAAATTCCCCAATTGCTAAATGATAAGATTGTTTGCAAAGAAGTTTCGCCGGCTGATAAAAACTGTCTCAAACAAAACGGCATTTATTTTAGCAGCAACGCCTTATCTTGTAATAAAAACATGAGCAATAATTTAGAAGTTTGGCAAAGAGGGCCGCTGCCCGGCATACCAGCACTGCTGCAGCCGGTTGCACATGCGTTGTTGCAAGCCCGTGAGGAAGTACAGGAATTAGCACCAGTAATAACCGAAGGCATTTTATGGCAGCGCCCTGCTAATATTGCTTCTGCATCATTTCACCTGCAGCATTTAAGCGGCGTGCTGGACAGGGTTTTTACCTATGCCCTTGGTGAGGCACTAACACCATTTCAATTGCAGCAATTACAAGAGGAAGACATTCCCTTCCGGCCAGAAATTACGGTTGGAATTTTAGTTGCCCGTTTTGATAAACAGGTAGATGCGGCACTTCAACAATTGGCAACAACTGATGAAGCTACACTTACCGAATTCCGGGGCGTTGGCCGCAAGCTATTGCCCAGTACAGTAATTGGTTTGCTGGTGCATGGGGCTGAGCATACCATGCGCCACCTTGGCCAGTTAAGAGCCACCGTTAAAATTTTAGCTGGTGCTTCCGTGCAGTAAATTGAAATGCTTTTGCTGTCTTAATCCAAAAATACCATATCCTCTTCCGTAAGCATGAGGTTGGCAGCTTTTATATTTTCTTTAAAATGAAGTAATGAAGAAGTACCAGGTATCGGCAGTATCCATTTAGATTTATGAAGCAGCCAGGCTATGTTTACCTGTGCCGGTGTGGCGTTGTATCTGGCAGCAATCACAGCAATCCTGTCATCCTGCTTCGGCATTGAATTCACTAAAGAAAAATAGGGAATCAAAGGGATACCGTTTGCTTCGCAGATGTCCAGCACTTCTTCACCCCCACGGTTGGTGCCGTAGTGCGAAACCTGTGTAGTGCGCTGACCATGACCATACATGTTTTCAACGGTTGCAACACTGCCCATTTGCATGGCAATTCCCAGTTCTGCCCGGGTAACATTGCTCACCCCCACATGCAATATTTTTCCTTCCTGTTGCAATTGAAACATTGTTTTCATGCCAGCAACAAATTCCGCATCAGTGCCCGGCATTACCCGGTAATGAACAAGCTGTACCTGGTCTATTTTAAGTGTTCGAAGGTTATTCTCAATACTCTGCCGGATATTTTCCGGTGCATTAAAAACGATCCAGCTTTTATCGGGCTTTCGGGTGGCTCCAACTTTTGTACAAATAACCAGGTTGCAAGGGTAAGGATATAAGGCTTCTGCAATCAACCTGTTGGTTACATCATCACCATAGTAATCTGCTGTATCTAAAAATTGAATGCCTTCTATTACAGCCTGTTTCAGTATTTCCAATGCTTCGGGCCTGTTGGGTGGTTCACCGTAAATGCCTTCACCTGTAAGCCGCATAGTTCCGTAGTCAAGTCTGTTAATGGTAAGCGGATGCTGGCTGCCGCTGGCTATTATAATTGATTCATTGTATGTCATGTTTTTTTTGCAAAAATGAGTGTTTACAAAAAGAAATTCTGTTTAAAAGTAAAACAACGCACCGAGATGAGAACAGTGTGTTGTTAGCGATATATTTTCATTTAAGATTGAGGGCCTTTTGCAGCGCTATTATTGTATCCCAAAATAAACATTACCTGCATTCGACAGCCCATTTACAATTGCATGGGCGTTACCTATTATATAACTGCTGCCAGAAATACCAACGGACTGACCAAAAAGATCACCGTTAGTTGGAAATTCTGACTGAATAACATCCGTTTTGGTAAAAGCATTGCCTGAAAAGTTTTTATAAATATAGGCTGCTCCTATCCTGTCTGAGTAATAAGAGCTTCCTCCGTTCGGATAGGCTGCGCCGCCCGAAGCACCAACCACCAATGTATTACCGGATAAACTTACCGATATTCCGAATGTAAGATTGGCAATAGATATCGATGTTCCTGTAACTGGCTGCAATTGCCCTGCATTTGGAATAACTTCAAAGTTGTAAATGAAAAGATAAGTAATATTGGCCCAGGAACTTCCGGTTCTTTCGTACAAGAATACAGAAGAACTGGTATTGCTGTAAGTAACAGCCCAGGGTGCTCCTATCGCTATCCTGTTGGAGCTGAGACTTATCGAAAACCCAAACTGCGCCCTCGCTGTTGTTCCCTGTATTTTTTGCTGAAAATTCCACACGCCGCCCCCAAAAGCATACAAGTACACTGCCCCGGCATCGCTAAGCGTATAAGTGCTGTTATCCTGTCCGTTTGCCCCCACTGCCACGTAATCTGTATCCATGGAAATAGAGGTTCCATAATAATCCGAAGCGGCAAGATCGGTAGGTGTAATACTTTGAACCAGGGTCCACGAAGTGCTTCTTTTCTGATAGCATGAAACCGAACCGGCATCGTTAGCACCTGCGTATGGTGCACCTATAGCCACGCCAACGCCACCTGTATTGTAGGCACAAATACCAACTGCCCATCCAAAGTCGTCAAAGGCAGCTCCCTGTGGTTTTACAAGGGCAGTATCAAGTGTCCAACTGGTGCCGGTTCTATGATAGATATAAGCCCGGCCCTGGGCAGCATTTGCGCCAACTGTCTTATTGCCGCATCCCACAACAGCATAGTCACCTGATATCGCTACAGACCCGCCAAAATAATCACTGGTAGCTGAGTCGTAGGCAGCCAGTCTTGCAGACTGCTTCCATCCTGATGTGGTTCTGGTAAAAATATAAGCCACCCCCATATTACTTAAGGACGAACTGTAACGGGGAGCGCCGATAATGGCATAGTCGCCGGAAATAGAAACTTTACTGCCAAAACCTGAACTGGCTAACGGGGTTGTTGAGTTACGGCTTTGTGGATCAGATTTATTTTCATCAGTGAAAGAGAGTGCCCGCCAGGCAACACCATCAAAGAACATAACAGTGCCTTTGTCTGTATCATATACCAGCAACCCGGTTGCTGTGGCGGTAATATTTTTACGCTGTGCTGTTGTAAGGCGGGGGATTAACAGCCCTTTATTGGTAGAATTGACTTCGAGCATTGCAGAAACGCTTGGGTTAGTTGTACCGATGCCTACACTTTGTGCATTGGTGAATAAACATGCTGTCATCAACAGCATTAAAAAAAGAGGTCTCATAGCAGAAAATTTATAATTAAAATTGATTGATCTGTATAGTTAAGGTGGCTATACTTTTTGCACTTGTTTCTGCCCATAAATACGGAAATTAACCGCCAGTCAAATGGTGGTTTAACTGCATAGGTAAGAATTTTGTGTTTCGAAGATAGGAAATAATGAGCATTGAACGGCTGTGTTTGAGCAAGTGGGGGGTTTTTGCGTGGGGATTACAGCGATAGCTTATCCGATGAAGGGCATCAACTTTAATTTGCTAATGATTCAATCTACAATTGGCCCGGCTACGACTTCAATATTTTATAACAGCAACGATTATAAGTTTCTGCCAGTTTAATCATTTTTATTTTATACAAAAGTAAGCCTGGCAGCTACGGTTATTAACCATTTTTTTACTGCTGAAGAAAGAAGTACAATGACAAGCAAAAGAAACATTTCAGAAATTTATTTCCCGGAATAAAAAACATTTGACGCTAGAAACATTGCCCGGAGGTTAAACATCTATGCGGCAATGTGAGTTAATCATTACTGATGGAGTAGCTTTAGAAAGTAAGCTTCACCGCTAGTCACCCTCACCCAATACCAATCCGGCCTCGCCTCCGGGCAACTCCTCAAAGTCCCTGAGTTTACGTTGAATCTGCCGGGTACGGGCACCAACTAATTTATCAATATCATCATGAGCATTCAATATTTTTTTCTGGGCTGCATTCAATACCTCTCCAAAAAGTTTGAACTCTGTTTTTACCGCCTGCAGAACTTTCTTTATTTCGCCACTCCGCTGCTCCAAAGCCATGGTGCGGTAGCCAAATGAAATAGTATTTAAAATGGCTGACAGAGTAGTGGGACCCGTAACGATTACCTGGAATTCCCGCTGCAAAATCTCCATTAATGCAGGACGGCGGACAACTTCCGCATACAAACCCTCCACGGGTAAAAAGAGCAAGGCAATCTCCGAAGTGTGTGGTGGATCAATGTATTTATCATGAATATCCCGGGCGGCCTTTTTAATGGCGCTTTCCAATGCCCTGCCGGCTGCATCTGCGGCAGCGGCATCACCTGCATCGTAAGCTGACAGTAAACTGTAATAATCTTCAATAGGAAATTTTGAATCGATGGGCATCAGCAAAATTTTATTATCCTGGCTTTGTTGTGGAATTTTAATGGCAAACTCTACCCGGTTAGCTGTGCCTTTTTTGGTGATGCAGTTCACTTCATACTGCTCTGGTGCAAGCACCTGCTCCAGTATATTTGACAATTGTATCTCACCGAGAATGCCCCTTGTTTTTACATTACTCAGCACCTTTTTTAAATCTCCGACACCAACGGCCAGCTGCTGCATTTCACCCAGGCCTTTGTGTACCGTTTCCAGCCGTTCGCTAACGAGCATAAATGATTGGGTGAGCCGGGTTTCCAGGGTAGTTTGCAATTTCTCATCCACTGTTTTCCGCATTTCTTCCAATCTTGTTTCGTTGCTTTCCTGTAACGATCTTACAGATTTTTCAAGGGTTAGTCTTATGTCGCCAAGCTTTTCATTACTGGCTGTAAATTGTGTATGCTGGTTATGTTCAAAAGCACCAAATTGCTCCCGCAATCTTTCCCGGTAGTCTTTTAATGTATCATTTAAATTAGTTTGAAAAGCGACGAGGTTTTCCTTCAGTTCTTTCCGGTCCTGCTTGCTGTTATCGTCAAAGCCGTTTTGAAATGCAAGCAGCTTTTCTTCCATTGTTCTGCGGATGGCTTCCAGTTTAACTTCATTGCTGGAAGTAAGGGTACTAAGCTGTTGCCCGAAAGTCTGTGTGAAAACATTCAACTGCTGGCCAAGCTCTGTCCGCAGGCCGGAAACTGCATCTGTGCCTTCTTTTCTATTTACAGCAAACTCATTTTTTAATGCCGCTTCTGTAGCTCTTAATTGTTGGGCCAATGCTGTAATGGTATATTTTATCTCCGCAATTTCTTTAGCTGCATTGCTGTTTGCATTTTTAAAAGAAAGGAAAATGTTTATTAGCAGAAGAAGCGTGATAATTGCAAGGAATATGTACATGAGTTGATGGCATTTTTTACTTAAAATTATTCAGCAAATGTAACAGCATGAGGCGTTGTCAACTTTAAGTTATTTGAATTTAAGCTAAATGTCCATCATCAAAGAGCCTTATCAAACTTTTAATAAAATTTATTACTTACAAAATGCAGGCATCAATTATTGAAAGTATCAAGAAGAAAGTAAATAGTTGCCAGGGTAATTTTTATCTCAATTTCAAACACAAAATTTTGCAATTACATCCGCATCATACCAGGGTACAACCGCAGGTAAAATTCAAAAGCCATTGGCATTTTGCCGTAAAGAGCATCCAGCTTTTTACCAGCTTTGTAAATAGTATACTGGCCACCAGCCGCAAGGTTTGCTTTGCCAATTTTTAAAATATTGTAACTCAGGCCGGCTGTAAATGCATTCACAGGAAACACATCAGTACTGCTATAAACACTTTCATCAAGGTTTAATTCTTCTACAGATTTTTGAACATATTCATAACGGCCATGCACAGCCCATTTGTTCTTGTTTAAAGATGCCTCTGCCAGGGCTGCATGTTCAGCATTATGCTCTTTAACCTTATTCATACCCCAAAGGGCAATGGCATTAAATGTAGCACCGGAGCCAACCGGTAAACTGTAAATAGCAGATGCCGTGGTGCGGTTCACATTCTCTCCTGGGTGCAATTCTTCCGGACTATTTATAAAACCATGGGATGCCTGCAAAGCCCAGTTGGCAGAGGGATTATAAGATAACCTGCCACTCCAGCTATCAAAACGTGGCTTATCAAAACCAAAACGTTTTTCATTTGGCTCCCTTCCTGTAAAAGAAGAACCTTCCAATTTAAATTGCCCAAGCCGAATGCCGGCGGTAGCTACGCCAAAACTTATATGAGTGGCATCCGTCCAGTGGTGAGATAAGGGGGCATCAGGATTATTTAACGCAGAAGGCCGGTGCATAAAAGCGACAGGACCAAGAGCTGGTTCACCGGGGCAGGCAAGGTAAATAAAAACGTCTGCTTTTTTTGAAAGAGCATAAGCATAGCTAACTGACAGTTCAGAAAACAAGTCGTGCGGATGCTGCCTGTCAACGAGCGGACTGCCTTTGTACGCTTCACCACTTTGAAAAAGCAACGGGTAGCCATTACTCCCCGTAATCGCATCCAGGGAAAACATTGTATTAAAGTGAAACAGCCCTTTTTCACCAACCTTCCGCTGGCCCATAAACATCAACCAATCTGGTGCATCAACTTTGGAATCACCCCGTATGCCTTTACCAGAAAAATCCTGGTTTGTGTAGCGTAAAAATAAATTGCCATGCAGCATGTACATCCACTTTTTTGAATGGTACATGGCGCCGTAAATTGGGGAAGCATCTGGCAGCCAGCCTGTTCCGGAACCATTGCGGCTCATGGGCAGGTTGAGTGAAAAGGCGTGGCTCATATTGCCCATATTGTGTTGCATGCCTTCGTGTCCTTCCATCTGCATAGGCACCGTGTCATGCTCCATTTTCATGTCCATTGGCATTGCTGCACTGTCGCTGTGGGTTTGATGTTTGTGCTGTGCACTGGCTGTAAGGGTTACAAATAATGAAAGGAGACAAATGAACTGATTTTTCATGCTACGGCTTTGTATTTATTGACACTTAGTGCAAGCATTGTACCACGGGCCAGTTACAGTCTGGCCATTGGTGCCGGTTGTTTACAAGTTTATGAGATGCGGTAAAAATAAAAGCGGTAAAAAATTAATGTGCAGCAGAGTTCATGCTCAATTAAATTTGTATACCAAAACTTACAGCCCCCTTCTATTGAAAAAAGATGATTCCATAGCTTCACTTAGCATTGATGATTTTATTGCTTTTACCGGGCAGACAAAACCTGTGCATGATTTCCATGTATTTAAAAGCGAAGAATTAAATAAAGAAAAGCGCCGCTCCAGCCCGGTTCGAATCGATCATTTTGTAATCATACTCGCTACTGCAGGCTCTGCCAATATCAGGCTGAACCTTACCAATTATTTTATTGAAAAGAATGGGCTGGTGATCATTTCGCCAAATGTTATTCACCAGTTTATTACAGAAAAAGACAGTGCTTTTGTAGGGCTTGGCTTTATACCGGAATTTTTTGCGCAGGTTGGTTTTACAAAAAAGCGTGCAGATGCGTTTACTTTCTTTTCATCGCAAAGTGATCCGTATTTTAAACTGAGTGATGCTGAAGCTGGCACGCTGCTGCCCATTATGCTTTCCCTGCAGGAAAAGGACCGGTCGGTAGAAGAGCATCCTTTTAAAGAAGAAGTGATAGAACATACTTTTAACCTTTTTATGTTTGAGCTGGCAGCCATTATACAAAAGCACCGTGGTAATGCTCCCGTGAAGGTGACCCGTAAAGAAGAGATACTGATGTCGTTCTTAAAGGTATTACCACTTCATTTTAAGGAAGAAAGAAGTGTGCAGTTTTATGCAGATCTGTTATTTATCACTCCCAAACATTTAACCAAAACTGTAAAGGAACTTACCAATAAAACCTGCGGTGAGTTTATTGATGAAATGGTAATTATGGAAGCAAAAGTTTTGCTGGACGATACAGGTTTGTCGGTGGGTAATGTAGCGGATCAACTGCACTTTAGCGACCAGTTCTTTTTTAGTAAGTTTTTTAAAAATCTTACCGGGCTAACACCAACAGAATTCCGAAGCGGCGACTAATATGTGAATTACAACGGTTGTTAAAGAAGCCTAAAAAAAGAGCTTGTTATCGGTGTTAATGCGCCTTACTGACATATCATTAACTCGTTTAAACATTTTGCAACCTGTAAATTTCCTTTATTTTTACAAGCAATAAAAAGCATACATGGAGCAGATTACAGATTACATGAAAGATAAGGTTGTGCTGGTTGTCGGCGGAACCAGTGTGGCGGGTTTTAATATTGTGCGTTTCTTTTTAGAGAAGCATGCAACTGTAATTGTGCCGGCGAAAAGCCTGGATGAGATGAACAGGTTAAAGGTTGCCTCGGCTGAGTATGACACAGGTACATTAATAACTCAGCTTGCAGAGTTGCCGGATTATGAGACCGGTTTTGATATAGCTGAAACTATCGTTGAAAAATTTGGCCGGATTGATATTGGAGTGGCTGTTTTTATGGGTCCCGCCTGCAACCGGCAGCTTACAGAAGTAGGTATTAACGATTGGCAAAATATGGTTGATAATGAGATGACTCCTTTTTTTATATGTGCCCGTTTAATTCTGAAAACTATGAAGGCGAGCCGTGGAGGATTATACATCAGCGTTTGCGACAGCGGCTTGCTCGAAAAAGAAAACGCTTCTCCTCTTTCCCAAATTGCTGCGAATGCCAAAATGGAAATGTCAAGAATATTTGCCACTGAAACAAAAAAATACCAGGTTCGTTATTATCATCTCTGGATAAAAAATACAGATGAGGCAGTTGTTCCTGAAGGTGGCTGCAAAGGTATGCATGTGGTGAGCTCAGATATGATCGGTAATCAGATCATGAAATTATACAATAACAAAACCGAAGATCCGGAAGCTGTATTCCAGGTGTGTCCTCAAGCTGCAGGTTTGTAAACTATTTCCACACAAATATTTTCACACAAAGACGCAAAAAAATACAAGACGCAAAGAATTCTATTCAATACCTGGCGCTTATATTTTCATCTTTGTGCCCCTATCAAACTAGGGAACAATAATTTATCTTCCCATCTCATTGCTTCTTTGCCATCCCTTGCGTTTTTTCGTGCAATCTTTCTATTTCTTTGCAATCCTTTGCTTCTTTGTCTTAAACTATTTGCGTGCAATTCTTTAAATCACAAATGTTACGCAAAAAAAGCCTGTGCAGCATTGAATTGAATCAATCGCAGCACAGGCTTATATTAGTTTACAAAGTTACGGTGCTAAAAATCGAACTTTACTCTTGATCTTATTCCCCATTGACTGATGCCCGGATTATCAAGATAAGTCAGGCGCTTTACAAGGTCAACTCTTACCAATTTAAAGATGTTGCCCAATCCCACACTCACCTCTACATAAGGCTTGCTGTTAAGAGAAAAAGTTGTTGGCGTACCAGTTACGCTGTTGTTTGGAAATTTTAAAACAGACTGCATTGTAGCAGGATTATTTTCATCTCTTACACCACCATACAAAACTTTTACACTTGCTACTTCACGTAGCTTTAATTTTTTAATAAGCGGCAGCTTGTTTAAAATAAAACCATTAAAATAATAATCCATGTTCACGCCGGCATAATGGTCACTTATAAACTCAAGCGAATTCATCAGGTTGTAGGATGTAAGCTGGTAAGCATAAGTCTGGTTAGCCCTGTGTACGGTAAGCAATGGATAGGGAAGTTTGCCAAAAATATAGCCAGCTTCAGCATTTATATCTGCATAACCAAACTGCGACAGGTAAATTCTTTTAAAAATATTCAGGTTTAAATTCTGGTAATTGTATTCGCCACCGGCCAAACCTTTTATACCTGCAATGTAACGCAGTTTAAAAATGGGATACTTATTAAAAATGGGAATACGGTACACTTTACCCTGGTAAAATTGTTCATTTGGCGCCCAGCGCAATTCCGCTGAAAGCTCTGTACTGCTAATACTGTTTACGATGCCGCCGTAGGTATTGTCGAGTTTTTCAAAACTAATGGCACCAGCCGGTGACTGCTTCCACGTTTTAAAACCAAACGTATAAGAAATGTTCTTACCAAACTCCCTTACATATTCTGCCTTAAAAATATTGTTGTATAAAAACTTATCGTTATCCCCTCTTTTAAAAGACAAGAGGAAATTATCTTCTGCAACAAACTGTAATTCCTGACCAGGTATTTTTGTATCATACTGGTAACTCAGTTTCACATAATTCATTGGGAAAGTATAGATAGATTTTTTGTTAAGCGAATAAGCGCCAGACAAAAAGTATTTCGTTTTTTGATCCTTAAATCCATAAGCCAGGTAGTTCTCAAAATAAATGCGCTTACTGAATTTTGGTGTTGACCTTCCGCCTGCCCTGATGCGGAAACCTTCCACCGGGTTAAAGCTGTAGAAGGCATTTACCGGGCCTACTTCGTACCCTCCAAATCCTTTATAGCCCGCCAGCAATAACGTGGCGATATCCATAAAGCGCCTGTAACTTTTCATGCCCTGCAGGCTATCAATATTGCTGTAAACTTTTGCTTCAACGGCTGTAAGCGGCTGGTGACGGGCAACAAGCCAACTGCTATCACTTAGTACAGGAGGCTCTTTGCCTAAAGCAAGTTCCTTACTTTTATAAATACTGTCGCCGGCAGGTTGGTTAACTAAATAGTTTTTAAACGACACTGTCCGCTCTCCCATAATGCCGCCATCAGCCCCTTTTGATAAAGCAAATTCGGCCATCATGTTACTAAGCGATAAGTGATACCGTCCATCGGCTCCTTTCTCAAAATCCTGTTTAATATACAGCTCCCTTGTCCAGTTAAGATTAGCATTCTTACTAACGGTCATGTTGAGCTTTTGCACTGCATAGTTGCCATCTAAAGTTATATAAAGTGTACCTCTGAACAACAAGTCTGCAGGATTACGGGGCGTAAAGTTCAAGCGTATTAATTGTACGCCATTTTCTTCCACAGTATCCCTGATGTAAAACCTGTAAAAAGTAGGTGCCGAAGGCGCCACCGGGCTTAAAAACTGGTTGGTAAGGATGGTGATATTATTTTCATACACATCAATATCGGCATACAGCCTGTTGATATAACTGCTGATGCCGTGGTTATCAACAAAGTCACCAAAGTTTACCTTTTTTTGACCTGTAATAAATGTTTTCCCTGTTTCAGGGCTTTTGCGATAGTATTTATCTGACAGGTTTTCTTCCAAATAAACTGGTACTAGCGCTTTGCCTTCAGCCTTAGTTGTATCCTGATTATCTAAAATAAAAACAAAGTTTTTAAAGAGTTTATTTTTAAGAAATTTTTCAGGTTTGTTGGTAAGAGACAACTCCATTTTTTCGTACTGTTGGTACTGTACATAATCATAAGCGGTAATGCGGTTCTTATCCCTGTTATCCAATACTTTCCTAATCAGTTCCACAGCTGGGTTATCTTTGTTACGATATTTACCACGCTTGGTTTTTACCAGCACTTCATTCATTGAAGGCTGTTCCATTTGTATATCAAGCGATATTTCCTTACCTGGAATTACATCCCTGGTGATTTTTTTATAACCACCATAACTAAATTCAACCTGGTTAAGTTTATTGTTATTGGTAGATAAAAGATATGTGCCGTCTTCCCCACTCACCACTCCCTTTCCGTTCTTAAAATAAACGCTTACAAATGCCAGTGGCTCTTTGGTGGCTGCGTTGGTAATAGTTCCTTTTACAATGGTTTGGGCCGCAAGAAAATTACCTGTGAGCAGCAAGAATAAAAACAGCGGAAGCCTTGTTATTCTTAAAATTGTATTCATCTGATTGGTATAATTCAATGGTTTTAAAGCATCGCACAGCTTTGATAAGGCCAGCTAGAAATCGGATGTAAAATTGAATTATATCAGTGAGCATAAGAATGTCTGAAAGGCGGCAGTATATGTCTGAACAGCGTTTCTGTATAAACGGCTGGAAGAGGATAAAGATAATGATCGCACAAAAAACAAACGCTTGTGCCCGGAAATTATCCGGGCACAAACGTTAACAGAGCTATATTTAAGCGTTGAATTATTATGGAAAACTGACCTGTAAAACTTTATTTAGCAGCGCTGTTACTTTACTGAAAAGGTTGCTTTAATGATTGTCTCTGCCGAGTTTTTACTTGCGGAAATGGTATAAGTGCCGGGGAATAATTCCCAGCTGCTGGTTGCTAAATTCCATTTTTGCAGATCTGCCAGCGGTATAGAAAGTGCAACAGTTTTTATTTTGCCTTTGGCGATACTCACTTTTTTAAATGCTTTTAATTCTTTCAGTGGCATTCTTTCAACGCCGGGGTAACTGATGTACAATTGTACCAGCTCATCGCCATCATAACTGCCTGTATTGCTCACATCAACGCTCACACGAAGGGTATCTTTAACGCTGTAATTAGCCTTTGGGGATTGTTTCCACTTATAGTTGAAGTTTGTATAACTAAGCCCGAAGCCAAAAGGGTACTGCACTTTACCATCGTAATAACGGTAAGTTCTGCCCTTTAATGCATAACTGGTGTAGGCAGGCAAATCATCAAATGAATTATAAAAAGTTACAGGCAAATGGCCTGAAGGAGACACCTTACCAAATAAAATATCTGCCAGTGCATTACCACCCTGCTCACCCGGGTACCAGGCATAAATGATCGCATCTGCATAAGGTTCAATTGCGGAAACATCTACTGCACTGCCCGCTGTGATCACTGCAACAATTGGCTTGTTATGATTTCCCTTCCGCAAGGCTTTCAGATAATTAATTTGGCTTGCAAACAAATTAAGATCCTGCCTGTCTCCGCCACCAGCGGCTAAAAAGGCATCCCCTTCCTCACCTTCAAACACTGGCGTAAGGCCTATCACCGCAATCGTAATATCAGCATTACCCGCTGCCCAAATTCCACCGAAACGGCTTGTGTCGGTATAGTCACTTCCCTGGTCGTATTCTACCCTTGTGGCGGCATCAACAGCGGCAGTAATGCCTTCAACAAAGTTCACAGCCTTGTCGCTTACGCCGTGGTAATTGCCAAGTAATGCATCAATAGAAGCAGCGTTTGAACCCACTACCATAATGGCAGGATATTTTGATTTTTCCAAGGGCAGAATGCTTTTTGCATCGCCGGGAAAAACACTATTCTTCAGCAGCACCATTCCCTGCTGGGCCATCTTTCTTGCCAGCATTGTATGGTAATTGTTTGCGACACTATCGGCGCCGTATTTACTGAAAGGAGTTGCACCGGGGTCATCAAAAAAGCCAAGCTTGATCTGCGTTTTTAGTATACCGGCCAACGCACTGTCCACTTCGCTAACGGTGAGTAATTTTTGGTCAATGGCTTTCATAACATCATCCTGGAACAGGTTACTACAGTCTAAATTTACACCCGCCTTAATGGCGGCTGCAGCCACTTCCACAGCGCCGGGCATTACTTTGTGCCTGCGCCAGATATCATCGAGTGCACCACAATCTGTAACTACGTGTCCTTTAAATTTCCACTCCTGCCGCAGTATTTTTTGCAGCAGTGTATTGCCGGTACAGCAAGGTTCATCATTCAAACGGTTGTAGCCGCACATGATAGACTCCACACCCGAATCAACTAGCTTTTTAAAGGCATATAAATACGTTTCCCGGAGATCTTTTTCATCTACAACGGCATTAAAAAAATGGCGGCCAGCTTCCGGCCCGCTATGCACAGCAAAGTGTTTGGCGCAGGCTGAAGTTTTTAAATACGTTTTATCATTGCCCTGCAAACCTTTTATAAAAGAAGTACCCATACTGGCCGTCAAAAAAGGATCTTCCCCATAAGTCTCCTGCCCCCTGCCCCAGCGTAGATCCCGAAAAATATTAATATTGGGCGACCAAAAAGTTAAACCCATATACTGCAAGTGCCTGTTTTGCTTAAGACCGAGGTTGTATTTGGCCCTGGCTTCGGTGGAAATGCTATTACCAACTTCAAGCATAAGATCGCTGTTAAAGGAGGCTGCCATTGCAATTGCCTGCGGATATACCGTCGCCCTACCAGCCCTGGCAACGCCGTGCAATGCCTCGTTCCACCAGTTGTAAGCAGGTATGCCCAGCCTGTCAACAGACTTACTATTATATCCCAGCAGCGAAATTTTTTCTTCGGTGGTCAGCTTTTTTAAAAGGTCTGCCACCCTCACCGTAACCGGTAGTTTTGAGTTGCGGAAAGCAGTTAGGCTTTTTTGTGCCTGTGCGGCAAATTGCGCCAGTACAAAACAGGCTATTAGTCTAAATTTCAACATGGGTTAAAAATAAGTAATCCTGATTATTTCTTGTGACGTTACAGTTTGCTTTTTTGCAAACCGGGGATTTTTAATGTTGATTAAGTTTTTTGTTTTGTAATTCCTTTGATATAGATAGAATGGTTGGTGCATTTTGGTTTGTAGCTTAAAGGAATTCAATTGCAACAGGGTTGGCGAATCAAGCAGGGTTTAGTGCTTGTTTATTGGGAAGAAATCGATTCTTATTTGTTTGACCCTGGAATAGAGACAGGAGAGAGCATGGGGAATGTAAAAACTTTAAAAAAATCTATTTAGATTTACTACGCAGCAGGCTGCCACATCAGAAACGGAGCCATTTGCACCTACAATAGACTTAGCGCTGAGTTTATTGTACATTAATCCGAATTGCATCTTTTTGGGTTGGGTTGATAAGCATTTTTGTTTGAGGAGATCCAAAAACAAAATAAGCCACTATAACAGCGGCTTAATACAGTACTCGGGAAGGGAATTGAACCCTCACTCGCCTTACAGCGAACAGGATTTTAAGTCCTGCGTGTCTACCAATTCCACCACCCGAGTAAACATCTTATTTTAAAAAGCAACATTAAGATTACGTCACTTTTGTCGAAAAAAAATCCCCCGGAAAAACGGAGGAATTTTTGGAGCGGAAGACCGGGCTCGAACCGGCCACCCCGACCTTGGCAAGGTCGTGCTCTACCAAATGAGCTACTTCCGCATTTTTTGAAGCGATGCTTCGTATTTAAAGAACTACTGTTTTATTTTTTGGATTGCAAAAATAGGGTTTGAGCCCATACCAAAAAAAATTATTTATATTTTGGATTGTACTGGGTACTTTCTGGTATTGCAACTTCTGGTTTACCCTTATAGCGATGAGTGTAAAGGCCGTAGCAACCACCCAAAATAAATGCTAGCAATAGGAACACCTGGCACAAAAAAAGGAACCTTGAAGATGAAACCCAGTTATGAGCAAAATCTTTGTCTGTAGTGTCAATAATTTCCGGTTGCATAGTTTAAAATTTCGACTGCAAAAATAGGGCTTGTCAATTAAAAAAAATTATTTGTCAGTAATAATTTCGGAAAATTTTGTTTTCTTCTTTACAAAATGTTGCCATACTGCAGAGCCATTGTACCAGCCATAAACATCGCCTTTTCTGCTGATGGGAGCAACTGATTTTTTACGGTGCCGAAACAGCCAGTTAAGGAAATGCAGGTGTGCCCGGAAGATGGCGATAAAGTAGCCACCACTGCCGCTCAGCAAGCCTTTCCAGGCAGCAACAGCATCCAGCAACATTCTTACGGGCAGCTTTAGAACAGCTTTGCTAAAAGTGAAATTTTTGGCAAGCATAATCAGGTTGTTGCGGAAATTGAGAAATACTTTCAGGTTGTTTTCTTTTGGCAAAGTGCCGCCACCGATATGGTACACCACCGAGTTAGGGTTAACATACACTTTATAACCTGCCAACTGCAAGCGCCAGCAAAAATCTATTTCTTCCTGGTGGGCAAAAAAATATTCATCCAGCCCACCCAACTGACGGTAGGCCGCAGCCTTAACAAACAGTGCCGCACCGCTTGCCCAAAAGCACGGCTCCACGTCATCATACTGGCCTGTATCCTCCTCCAAAAAATCAAATATTCTACCTCTTGAAAAGGGATAACCATACCTGTCAAGCCAGCCACCGCTGGCGCCGGCATATTCAAAAAAACTTTTGTTTTTATAGGCCAATATTTTAGGCTGACAGGCAGCTATCAAATTATCCTGTTCCATCAGCTCAATAATTGGTTCTATCCAACCGGGTGTAACTTCCACATCACTGTTAAGCAACACATAATAATCACTTTCAATTTTTTTAAGTGCATTATTATACCCCCCCGCAAAACCTTCATTTACAGTATTTATTAAAATTTCCACCGTTGGAAAATCCTTCCGCAACATTTCAATTGAATCATCTGTACTGGCGTTATCAACCACTATTATTCTTTTAGTGGCATAGCCCGAGGTTAGTAAAACCGGTAAAAATTGTTGCAGGTATTTTGTGCCGTTCCAGTTTAATATTACCACCGCAACGGAAGGAAGCGGCTTATCAGCCATTGAAGAAACGGAATGAAGACTGCCGGTAAATTGCGCTGGTGTAGTAGCCATTATCAATAAAATAACCAACCTGAGGATGGAATGCAGCAAACATACTTCATTTCTCTTTGTATCATTAAGTTTTGAACTTAAACTCCTGGTTAATACCGGCTGTGTTTTGCATATCGCAAATACTTTTGCAAAGGCATTTATACTTATTTTAGTGGCATGTTAGCTCAATTTTTTAACTGGCGAACAGGGCTTGGCTTAATTGCGATTGCCATTGTATCCGGTACAATATTCTACTCTAATTACCTGGCTAAAAAAATAGCACAAGATGAAAGGGAGAAGGTGGATGTTTGGGTACAGTCGCTTAAAACAAGGGCCGTTACACAAGATCAGTCAGCCCTTGACTTAACTAATACCATCACTTCACATAATCATGACATTCCAATTATTGAGACGGACGAGAAAGACAACCCCTCCGGTGAAGGCCTTAACCTTGATACAATTGCCATAAAAAGCGATACTGGTTACCTGCGGAAAAAAGTGAAGGAATTTCAGCGCCTGCATGATGAACTTAAAGTAGAGATAAGTAAAGACCCGCTGATAGTAAACAAATATTATTACGGAGACTCAAACCTGCTGAAAGAAGTTCGGTATTACCCGCTTGTGCAGTTGCTGATTGTTGCATTGTTTATAGTTGTGATCCTTATCGCAATAACAACCCGCAATAAAAGTACGCAGAACCAGGTATGGGCTGGGATGGCAAAAGAGACGGCTCACCAGTTGGGAACACCTTTATCGTCGCTGCAGGGGTGGATAGAATTATTGAAGGAAAAAGACGGGCACGAAATGATAGTGAACGAAATGGGCAAAGATGTTGACCGGCTAAAACTTGTTAGCGACCGCTTTGGCAAAATTGGCAGTACGCCGCAACTGGAGCCTGTAAATATTGTAGCCCAGATTGAAACCATGGTGGCTTATATAAAACGACGGGCACCCGAAAAAGTAACCTTTGTTGTAAATGCTGGACAACAAACTGAAATTGTGAGTATGATAAACGGGCATTTATTTGACTGGGTAATTGAGAACCTGCTTAAAAATGCATTGGATTCAATGGAAGGGAAAGGTAACATCACGGTATCAATAAAAAACGAAACTGCCCAGGTGAAAATTGATGTTTCAGACACCGGAAAGGGCATTCAAAAACAACACCTTAATAAAGTTTTTAAGCCGGGTTTTACAACAAAAAAAAGGGGTTGGGGTCTTGGCCTGAGTTTATCAAAACGCATTATTGAACATTACCATAAAGGCGAACTTTTTATAAAACAATCAGAGCCCGGCAAGGGAACCACATTCAGGATTGTGCTGAAGAAGTGAAATAGTGAGTGGTGAGTAATTGAGGTTTTCTGTTTGATGTTTACAGTTTACAGTTTTCAACTGAAGTAATCTTTCATGATCGTTGCTCTGCCATCGTTGGTCCACGGTCTGCCGTCAACATCAACCCTTCCTGTCTTTTTTCAAATCAAAAACCTTTACTTTTGCAAAACCTCAAAAATTAAGGAGTGATTATAAGTAATGCGGCGATGGCGAAATTGGTAGACGCACTACTTTGAGGTGGTAGCGCCTGTCATGGGCGTGGGAGTTCGAATCTCCTTTGCCGCACAAAAAAAAGCCTGCTTTCCGGCAGGTTTTTTTATACTTTTTACAGACATCAATTCTTTACCAAAGTTTTTACAGCATACTTTTTTATCCGCTGATAAAAATCTCCGGGATTAAAGGGTTTTGAAATAAAATCATTCATACCGTTTTCCCTGCATCTTTCTTTAACATTGCCCGTGGCAGAGGCAGTTAATGCAATAATTGGCAAGGCTGTATTAAAAGTTCTGATATGCCGTGTGGCAGTAAAGCCATCCATACCGGGCATCTGAATATCCATCAGCACAATATCGTAGTCTTTGGCTTTTACGTTGTCAATAGCAATCAAACCATTTTCTGCAACATCCACTTTCGCATTCCAGCGGCGTAATAGCTGGGTGGCATACAGCACATTGAAAGCAGTATCTTCCACCAGCAGTATATTGCAGCCGCCAAGGTCATAATCTCCAATGGCCTGTGCAGTTTTTTGGGGAATGTTTTCCAGGCCTTTCTTAACACGGATCACAAAAAAGAAGTTTGATCCTTTACCCGGCTGCGATTCCACTTTAATTTCACTCTTCATTAAATGAAGCAGCTTACGGGTAATGGCAAGGCCAAGGCCAGTACCACCATATTTCCGTGTAACAGAGGAAGATGCCTGGGTAAAAGATAAAAATATTTTTTCCAAATTTTCTTTTTCAATCCCAACACCAGAGTCTGTTACTGCAAAGCAGATATCTACAAAATCATCGCTGGATTTCTTCTCAGCGTTAACAACAATTTTTATGGTGCCGTTGCTTGTAAACTTAATGGCGTTTGATACAAGGTTAGTAAGTATTTGACCGAGCCTTACCGTATCGCCTGTCACTACTTCCGGCAGGTCGCTATCAATCAGCAATTTTATCTCGTTGCTTCTTTCTTCGGCCTTTACTGTGTGTGCAAGCTTAATATCATTCAGCAAATTCCTAATATTAAAATCAATTTCTTCCAGTTCAATTTTACCAGCTTCAATTTTGCTAAAGTCAAGAATATCATTTATCAATACCAGCAGGTTATCAGATGCAGTCCTCAGCACCTTTAAATTTGGTAGCTGTTCAGGCCTCGGATTGTCTTTAGCCAGTAAGTGCCCCATGCCAATAATTACATGCAACGGTGTCCTTATCTCGTGGCTCATCACAGATAAGAATTCTGATTTGGACCTGTTGGCAACCTCGGCTTCTTCTTTGGCCTTCACCAGTTCCTTCTCCGCATATTTACGTATGTCAATCTGCTTTTCCAGGTAACTTACTATTTCCGGCAGGCTATCGTTTTCATCATGAAGATGGATGCCTTCATCAGACGCAATGCTTTTGATAGCCTCCTTTAATTTATCTACTGACAATTTTTTTTCGCTTATCTCTTTCTTCAATTTTTCATTGATAGCACTGTACTCGTGTTCGCTTAATACAAATGCATGTGTTGACAATTCTTTGTCCTTTTCAAATGCATTGTAAGAGGCATCCACAGCATCCATAAGCCTGGCAAAACAAGGGTTATTAACCAATGAAACATCCGCCATTTTTTTAAGCTGCCTTTCCAGTAATTTATTATAAGACATTGCGGTTAGTTTATTTCATTAAAGGTTGTGATGGTCATTGTTTGATTGTGCAACTGGCAACTGGTACTTTCATAAAAAGGAGATATTTCACCGTAGGAATAAAAGCCGGTAAGCAGCGTTGCTTCATTAAAAGTTTCATTCACTGCCAGCACTTCTTCTTCCACCCTGTTTTCTAAAATAAGTTTACGGCCCACACAACTGATAAGCAGTGCAAGCCTTGGCGCAACGCCGGAGTTCATGGTAAATGCCTGGTTACTCGCCAAAGAAGCAGCATCCACCAGCTTATCAAAATTGGCCTTCATAAACCGCACTTTTGAACCCTCCGGAACATCGCCGGCAAATACCATAGCGTTGTTTGTATAATCTATTGAAAGTATTGTTCTTACAAGTGGTTCGCTACTACCGGGCAGGGTTACTGATAATGGAAAGAGCAGGGCAGAGCCCGGTAATCCATTTGCGTATTTTCCAAGATAAATCTTATAAAGTTCAATAGCATCTTTATCATCAATTTCATACAATTTATTAGCATCTGATTTAGTGATCAATCTTTCTGGGCCAAACATGTCCCATCCTCCAACTGAACCATGAGAAACCTGCAGATGCTCCCCATAAAAACCTACTGCTACAATTTCACCTGCAACAGGCTCGCTGTTTAAGCCAACCAATGTTGAATTAAACCTGGCAGCATCGCCTGCTAAACCTCCGGTGACGGGCACTTTATTTTGAACAACAGCATTCACTCCTCTTACCAATTCACTGCCGTTTACTTTCGCCCCGTCAGAAATTATAAGCAGGTAGGCAAGCTTTTCTTCAGGCAACATTTTTACAAGTGAGTTACCAGCTTCAAAACTATTGGCATAGTCATCAATATTAACTACTACGGACTGAATGTGTGTTTTATCAAACGCCAGGGCTGATACTGTGACGGTATTGTCAAGAACCGTATCGCCATATATTTCGCCGGCGGTAGAACACAGCACAATATCTGCATTGGTATATTTATTTCTTAGTTGCTGGTAGATGTTATCCCGGGCAAGAATGTCTTTATCACCAAATCCCATTATCAGGCTGGCAGTGGAATCGTTAAAATCGTCACTTTTTTCATTGACGGAGAAGGTCCCATTTTTGTAAATGGACAGGGAGGCTTTCATGTTTTTGTTTTTTTGGATGATGTATTTCAGGGGTTTATTCAGAGGCATTTTATTGCCGGATCTTTGCAATTATTATTTGCTGTATTTTATTTTTCAGGTTAATTGAAAATCATTTTTGATGGCTGCGATGGCAAATGAAATATCTATTTCCACCTTCTCCATCAGGGAAGGCAATTCACCATTATCTGTTCCGCTTTTGCCAATCTTTTCTATTTCTCTGATAGTGCCTCTTAAGGAACCAATACCCATACTATCAATGGTCGGCTTTATACGGTGTGCTATTTCACCAACAACTTTTAAATCATTCACAGTATATCTCGATCTCATTTCCACCACCTGGGCCGGCGTTTGCTCAACAAACATCTTCAGCATTTTCTTTACAAAATCTTCATTACCCCTGCTGATGTTTTTTATTTCGGAGATGTCATAATAAGGTAAAGACTCTGAAGGCAATTTTGCCGCTGGTGCCACCTCTTGCTGCACCTCATTCGGATACAGGCTGGTGGCTATTTTTTTCAAAAGATCTTTTTCTTTAAATGGCTTGGCCATGTAATCATTCATACCAGCCTCCAGGCATTTCTCATTATCTCCTTTAATAGCATTGGCAGTAAGCGCAATCACCGGCAAGTCTGCACTTATTATTCTGCGTATAAGTTTGGTAGCCTCAAACCCGTTCATCACCGGCATTTGTATATCCATCAAAACAAGATCAACCTTGTATTGTGTCAGGTAGTCGAAAGCCTCTTTACCATTACCGGCCTCAATTGTTTCTGCACCATAATTGTGAAGGATGGTGCAGGCCACCAGCCGGTTCATTTCATTGTCATCCACCACCATTATTTTTTTACCTGCCAGCATACTTTCGTTCGCAACAAAAGTTTCTTTGGCAGGTAAATCTGCTGCAACGCCTTTCGGCAGGCTCACATCAAAATATATTTTTGTTCCGAATCCTTTTTTACTGGTGGCATTTATTTCTCCGCCCATTAATTCCAGCAACTCTTTACAAATGCTCATACCCAGACCAGTACCGCCGTAATGCCTGGTTACAGAAGCATCTTCCTGCGAAAATTTTTCAAACAGGTTCTTAACAAACGGCTCATCCATACCAATGCCCGTATCTGTAACATCAATGCGGAGGTTTTGGTAGTCCCTGCCATCACTAAGCACTCTCACGGAAATATCAACTCCGCCATTTTCTGTGAACTTAATGGCGTTACTGATAATATTCAGCATTACCTGGTTTAGCCGGTAAGGATCACCGATGAGCACTGAAGAAATATTTTCATCAAACACTGAGTTGGTTAATGCCAGCCCTTTTTCTTCTGCTTTATGCAGCAATACCTGCATCGCCCTTTTTATAACATCCCTGGGTTCAAAAGCAATTTTTTCAAGACTTAATTTGCCTGCTTCTATTTTTGAAAGATCAAGAATATCATTGATGATGACCAGCAAGTTTTCAGATGCAGAATTGATTGTATCAAGAAAGAAAAGCTGTTTGCTGTTGAGCGCTGTTTTCGCTAACTGGTTGCTCATGCCTAAAATAGCGTTCATCGGAGTACGTATCTCATGGCTCATATTCGCCAGGAAAACTTCCTTACTTTTTGTACTCTGTTCCGCCTCTTCTCTTGCTATTGTGAGCTCATGCTCCAGTTCTTTCTGCTCAGTAATATCAAGATGAATACCAATGGTACCAAGTAAAATCCCGTTCTCATCATACCGTGGGGCACCGCTTATAAGCCACCACCTTATCTGTCCACGTTTGTTTCTTACAACCACTTCGTAAGCACCGGTGGTACGCTTTTTCCGCTCCTCATTTTTCCGCTCCATCAATTCAATATTCTCACCCTTAACATATATTTCTGCAGCCCGTTTGCCAAAAAGTTCGTCAAGGTCATAACCACACATTTCGCAGAAGCACTGGTTGGCAAAAACTATATTTTCATCCTGGTCAACCTCCAGCAAACCGAGGTTCATATTAGCGATGATACTGCGATATTTTTCTTCACTTATACGCAGGGCATTTACAGCATTTTTTTCTGCTGTAACATCATTAAATTTCCAGAGATGCCCCTTGTAAACTTTATCGTTATAAATAGGAATAAAATCCCTGCTGAAAATGCGGCCGTCTTTCAATTCCAAAATATCGTCTACTGCTAACTGTTGAAATTCAACCAGGGTTTCTATTCTTTCTGAATAATAATCCGGGTCTTTCAAAAGCGACCTGGTTTGTAATATCATCCCTTCACAATCCAGCCCCTTCATGTGCTCCGGCTCGTAGTCCAGCGCAAACATTTTACAAAATAATTCATTGGTCAGCACCAGTTGTCTGTTCTCATCTTCCACCAAAATACCTGTTTGCAGGTTTGCAATCAGCGAGGCCAGCCTGTTCTCTGATTCGTTGAGTTTATCGTCAGCTTTTTTACGTTCAGAAATATCCAGCATCAACCCTGTAAATACTTTTTCACCAGTTTCTGTATAGTAAGAAAATAAGCAGCTCATGGACCGCCACATTATACCACGGCCAGGTAATATCAATCTTGATTCCAGGTAAAATGGTTCCAGCGTTTTTGTTGCTTCTGCCAACTTTGTCTCCATCTCCAGTAAATCATCGGGATGTATGAACTGGGTGAGCTTAAAAATATTTGAAGATTTGATACCAAATATTTTCTCCATGGCCGGGCTCAGATACCGGTACAAATATGAGCCATCAGCCCTGCTCTGGTATTCAAAAATTACCCCGGGAATATTTTCTGATAAACCCTGGAATTGCTGCACCCGCTGGGCCAGTTCGTCTTCCGTGTGTTTAAGATCAAATGTTGCTGATTTTACAGCAGGCAATGCGGACATAACATCCATGATTCTGTCAACTGCCTGCAGGCCATCGTTTTCTTTTACTAATTCAGGAAAGCCAGAAAAAAGTAATTGATTTGCGTCAGGCAACCACTCAAAATTTCCTGTGATATTAATTTGCCTGCCATTAATTACAGCGCTCAGTATAACCTGCTTCCGGATTTTTTTTATTTCCAAAAATTCCAGAACAGTAACTACTGGTTCCTCAATTTTAAACACGCTGGTGAAGTAAGGGGTTCCTTCTAACAAAAAAGTTTTTGCTGCGGCTGATCCATAACCTGCAAGACGCAGATCCTTATCAAGTAGCAGGTAAAAAGGGATCATCCTTTCCAGTTGCGCTTTACTTAAGGTTAATGAATTCCTGGGCATTCGTTTAAAAGCTTACTATTTAAAAAACGGGTATCTGTTTGTTTGTTAATATTGTTAAATCACAATTTCTTTTTGCTGAATCATTTTGTAAATGGTGGATTTGCCGATGTCTAATTTTTCAGCAACTGTAAGCACATCATCATCGTACTTCTTTAAAAAATGTTTTATAATATCACAGGTATATTGCCGCAAAGTTTTTTGTTGTAATGTAAAAACTTCATCAGACCTGGCCGAGGTGTAAGAAATATCTTCAGCCTTTATTTCATTATCGTTACACATTACACAAGCCAGGTCCACCATGGCTTTTAGCTCACGAATATTACCGGGGTAATTGTAGCGGAGTAGCTTTTCTTTTGCTTCAGCAGCAATAGTTATAGGAGGCAATTTATTATCTTTTGCAAATTCATCTATAAAGAATTTTGCCAGTATCAACACATCGTTACCCCTGTCTCTTAAAGGTGGCAATTCAATTGGCAACCCAATTATACGATAGTAAAGATCTTCCCGGAAATTACCCTTCTTTACCTCTTCGGCAAGGTTGCGGTGCGTTGCTATTATCAGGCGGATATCCAATTTAATTTTTTCATTTCCACCTACTCTTACAATTTCCCTTTCCTGCAAAACCCTTAAAATTTTACTTTGCAGGCTAAGGTCGAGTTCTGCTATTTCGTCAAGAAAAATTGTACCGCCATGCGCTTCTTCAAACTTGCCCGGCTTCCTGGCAACTGCACCGGTAAAAGCGCCTTTTTCATGCCCGAATAATTCGCTTTCGATAAGCTCTTTAGGTATGGCAGCCATGTTTACTGCAACAAAAGGTTTCTTTCTTCTTTCGCTGCTGTAGTGTATCGCCTTAGACACTACTTCTTTACCTGTGCCTGTTTCACCAGTTATGGATACGTTGATATTTGTTTTTGTCGCTTTTTCCATTAGCGCAAAAATTTTAAGCAGCGGGGCGCTTTGCCCTTTTATGCTTTTATCAAACGAAAATTTTTGCCCCAGTTCTTCTTTAAGATGTTCTACCTCTTTTTTAAGGTTGCCCATTTTACGGATGCGTACCACG
Source organism: Ferruginibacter sp. (assembly GCA_965247025.1). Classification (GTDB taxonomy): domain Bacteria; phylum Bacteroidota; class Bacteroidia; order Chitinophagales; family Chitinophagaceae; genus Ferruginibacter. The sequence goes on from OZ252000.1 coordinate 2,628,103, forward strand.
GCATTCCAAAGCATATCTTTTGTATTCTCGTCTTTAATAAGATAATCGGAGACACCCATTTTCAACAGGTTAACTGCCACGGCAATTTCTTCCTGCCCGCTGATCACAATCACAGGAATGCTATCATCCACTTCCTTTATTTTCTGATACAATTTATCACCGGTATAATCAGGAAGGGAAAAATCTATGGATATGAGATCTGGTTTTTTATGCAGGTTGGCAAGACATTCCTTACCGGTTTCAAACCGTGTAATCAGATAATCTTCATTAAGGGAAAGATGGTATTCTAAGATCTCGCCGTACCAGGGGTCATCTTCTACAATAAATATTTTGTACGCTCCCATATTATTAGTAAATCTTGATATTGAATTGTAAGCTTCACTAATAAGAACGTGTTGTGCTTATTTTAATTGTCCAATATCTGGATTTAGTCCAAAGAACACAACAATTAAAAAAGCAGAAAATGGGCGGTAAAATATGGAAGCATTTGGTGCAAAAAGGAACAACATTACAAAGCGGAGCGTTTACAGAGAATCCAGGATGCCGAGCAGCCGGCTGCAGGCAGTTTTAATTTCTTCATCACTAATTACAAGTGGCGGAACAATTCTCAGGCAGTTACTGGCAAAAAGAAACCAATCTGTAAACACGCCATTATCAATGAGTAAATCGATGATTTTTTTGTTGGTTTCAAAACTATCAAATTCAACAGCGAGCATTAAACCAGCGGCTCTTACTGCTTTTATATGGCGATGCTGCAGCATTGAGAGAAAGATATTTGCTTTAGCTTCAACACCGCCAATGAGATTTTCCTCAAGCAATACCTCCAAAGCAGCAAGGCCGGCAGCACAACAAACCGGGTGACCACCAAATGTATTAATGTGGCCCAGCACAGGATTACAGGTAAGTGTATCCATGAGTTTTTTATCAGCAACAAACGCACCCAGGGGCATACCGCCGCCCAGCGCTTTACCAAGCAGCAAAATATCTGGCACCACATTAAATTGCTCAAACGCAAACAAAGTTCCATTGCGCCCAAAGGCGCATTGAATTTCGTCCAGCACCAGTAAGGTCCCCATTTCAGTACAGCGCTGACGGAGTACAGCCAGCCAGTTATTTTGTGGAACAAGCACACCAGCTTCTGCCTGGATTGTTTCGGCAACCACACAGGCTGTTTGATTGGTAATGAGTTGCAGATCATCAAAAGAATTATAATTGAGTTGCAAAACGCCGGGCAGCAATGGCCGGAAAGCATTGCGCCAATACTCATCACCCATTATACTTAGGGCACCCTGTGTACTGCCATGATAACTATTTTTGAAAGAGACTATTTGTGTACGGCCGGTAGAGCGTTTGGCCAATTTCATTGCGCCCTCTGTAGCTTCGCTGCCACTGGCAGTAAAAAAAACGGAGTTGAGAGATGCTGGCAGATGATCCGTGAGCTTTTTTGCATAAGCAACCTGCGGCGTTTCAACCAGTTCGCCATACACCATTATATGCATATAAGCTGCGGCCTGTTGTTGAACCGCTGCCACAACTTTTGGATGGCAGTGGCCAACATTGCAAACACTGATGCCGCCAATTAAATCAATGTATTCCTTTCCGTAGGCATCCCACATAAGGCTGCCGCTGGCTTTCACAATTTCAAGTGCCAGTGGTGCCGGTGAGGTTTGGCCCACATGATTAAGAAATAACTGGCGTTGATTCATGGCCGCAAATTTCGGTTGGAAAGATGGATATTTGATAATAATTACTCACTTATCGTCACCGCAGATCAGACCGGGACAATTCATAAACAATGGCAATTAAATCGACATCATGGGAAGAAATTGAACAACATTTTATTGATTTAAATAAAAAAGGGTGGAAGCATGATCGCTTTCTTGAACTTGTGAGGCATATAAAGTCCACCTATCTGCCTCATCGTCTTTTTGCTTACATCTCTTTAGATACAATTGTTTTAGGTAATACTGATGATCTTCAACGTGGAAGAGAAACTTTGCATATTCAATTTTTAAGAACAGAAAATGAATGGGTTTTCGAATATTTCTCTCAACGTTTAAGACCTGTTGAATTTAAAAGAAGGTATCCAGCAGAAAAAGGTGCTGAGAAATTCGACAATTTCATTAAAATGATCAATTGGTAACTGAAAGTGATGAGTAAAAAACAAAACGTACAAGTGAATACACAACGATGATGACCAAAGCTTCATCAGCCGGTAAAATAAAAATTAAATCATTTATGCCAGTAATTCTTCCTGTAAAAGGTATCCTTCCCACCATGGGAAACAATTGTTTTATTGCACCCAACGCCACCATTGTTGGCGACGTAATTATGGGTGACGACTGTAGTGTGTGGTTTAATGCGGTGATACGTGGCGATGTGAACAGCATCCGCATGGGCAACAAGGTAAATGTGCAGGATGGCGCTGTAATTCACTGCACTTATGAAAAAACAAAAGCCATTATTGGAAATAATGTAAGCATCGGACACAATGCAATTGTACATGGATGCGTTATAGATGATAATGTGCTCGTTGGTATGGGAAGTATTGTGATGGATAATGTAAAAGTGGGCAGCAACAGTATTATTGCAGCCGGCGCCGTGGTTTTGGAAAATACAATTGTGGAGCCGGGCAGCATTTACGCCGGTGTACCTGCTAAAAAAGTAAAAGATATTTCGCAGGAGTTGGTGAACGGGGAAATAAACAGGATAGCCAATAATTACCTGATGTACAGCAAGTGGTTTACCCCTGAAGCCCCTAACCCATAAAGGGGAACAAGGCAAGATCATAAACTATAGGGGATGTAGGAAATTGGCGTAGAAAAACTTTATATTTAGTGTATGAAAAAAATATTGATAGCTGTTGTGAGCATGTATTTGCTGAGTTCCTGCTCCATATTTAAGAAAACAGAAAAATATGGCTGCCCTACCGATGGTAGAAATGTAGGTGCAGAAAAACTTGCCTCTGGCGATGAAAAAGCGATGAAGGCAAGTGCGAAAGCAAAGTATAAAGGTGGCAAAAAAAGTTACTGATAAGGCAGTGAATGATAGTGAGTAAGGAGTAGTGAGTGGTAAGTTGTAAACAACCGTAAACTGTAAACCCTAAACAGTAAACCCCAAACCGTAAACCGTAAACCCCCAACCCCTATAATTATGTGCTATCACTTAACCACCAAACAAGGCAACACTGAGGCCGTTATTGACGACAATTGCGGTATCTCAAAATTCTACGCCATTGCAGACACACTTACCACCGACCTGCAGGTAAATTTTCTTAACCAGGTAGATGATGCTGAAAGTCTCGAATGGGATTTCAAGTATAAAAACCAGCTGCTCACATTGCATTACAACATTTTTAACGGCGTATCAATTTTTCCGCAAAGTAAAATGACGATTGTTATGCAGAAGGGAAAGATGGTACAGCAGCAAAATAATGCAGTACTGGAAATTGCCCATTATCTGGAACGCAAAGCTTATTGATCAATAAGTTTTTTCCTGTATAGTTTCTAAAATAGTGAGATAGCTAACATAGCGGTCAGGATGGATGTTGCCATTATTTACCGCAGCTTTAACAGCACAGCCTGGCTCATTGATATGCATGCAATTGTTGAACTGGCACTCGTTTATCAGCAACCGCATTTCAGGAAAGTAATGTGACAACTCCTGTTTGCTGATATCCACCAGCCCAAGTTCTCTTATGCCTGGCGTATCAATTATTTTGCCCGGGCCAGGCAGGTTAAACATTTCAGCGAATGTAGTAGTATGTAAACCTTTACCGCTCCAGCCGCTAACATCTTGCGTTTTTAACGTAAGCTCCGGAAACAGGGAGTTTATAAAAGATGATTTTCCAACACCTGAATGGCCACTGAGCAAAGTGATTTTATTATGCAGTAAATCTTTTACTGTATCCACTCCTTCGCCATTCTGCAGACTCATGGCAACCACTTTGTAACCGATAGCTTCATACATTAGCTGCAGTTCCGCCAGCCGCTCCATTTCCTTTTCCCTGTACAAATCAGCTTTATTAAAAACCACTACAGAAGGTATATGAAACGCCTCAGAAGTAATTAAAAAACGGTCAATAAATCCCTGGGAAGTTTTTGGATCTTTCAGCGTTGCAAACAACAGCGACTGATCTAAGTTAGATGCAATAATGTGGTGCTTGTGTTTATTGGCCGGAGATGTTCTGTTGATATAATTCTTTCTGTCGTCAATAGCAGTTATTGTTACCCCGCTCTCCAGTTCATTCTCCATTTCGATATTAACCACATCACCAACAGCAATGGGATTGGTGCTGGTGAGCCCATCTATCTTAAACTTGCCAAGCATACGGGCATTGAACACTTCGCTCTCATCATTTTGAACAATATACCAGCTGCCGGTACTTTTATAAACTGTTGCCTTCATTGGGGTGCAAGATAGTTAAAGCCGGTAAGTTATTCAGTGCATTTGGTTGGGTGAAAATTATAATCCGTTCTTCGAAGTTTGGGGCCCTGGACAGTTAAACAGAAAGGAGCTTTTGTACCGGCTGTTCGCTTCAAGTCCTCGTTTCGCTTTGCTTCACTGTGGGCTTTTCGCTGCCATCTGGCAGCCATTGGGCGGAGAAGCTTTGTTGGGCTTTAATTACGTTATCCTTCTTACAATTATCCAAGTCCTCTAGCGCAAGGGTCCCCTTGTGCTTTTTCCAGTATATGGATCATTTAACGATGAGCATAACAGTCTTTTAAATCATTGTTTCCTTAGAAGCAAAAGCGGACGCTTATGCCAAATTGGGAAGCCTACAGGCAGGAAATAGAAACCAGTTAGGGGTGCATTGCATGATGATTGCTTATGTTAAAAACGCAGATGATCTAAATATTGGCGAAGGTTGGGTAAACCCAAAGCTCTGTCATCGATGTTACTTTCGTCCACTCCACTGTCATACACAATTATGCCCGACTTATCAATAAGGTATACAAGTGGTATAGGTCTGCTTCCTCCAAAGGAATTTATAATGTCTGCGTCATTATAAATATTTATCCAATTCATCCTTTGCTTTTTTATTACATTTCTGGTAGTGGTAAGCTTTGACTGATAACTAACAGAAATCATTTCTAAGTTTTGTCGGGCAAACGAATCCCTGATTGCTCTAAGCGCTGGAAGCTCCCTGATACAAGGGACACACCAGGTGGCCCAAAAGCCGAGTAGCACATACTTTTCACCATTAAAAGTTTTTAGCGACACTGTTTTACCCTTTATATCTGTGGCAGTAAAATCAGGTGCCATGAAGCCTTTTTTTATTTCCAGCATCCCTGTTAAACGTTTTTTAATGCTACTACCCTCCGCATTATTTTTGAATGATAACGGAAAAGTGCTGTTAAAAAAATGCAGTGTGGAATCTGGCGTGAGATAATAAGGACGAGATAGGTAGGTCTTAAAATACCAGAAAGAGTAATAAGAATTGCTTGTTTTAGCTATGTATGCCATGTTCTTTTCAAAAAGCTTCTTTTGGAGAAAAGCAAGCTTTTCTTTTGAAGCAGAGTCTAAATCACTAAGAGGATTGCTACCCAACAAATTAATAATTGAGTCAACTTGTTTTACTTCAACACCATTGTATTCCTTCAGTCGCTTTTTCTCATCTTTGAAATTCCAGGCATTTACCAGTTTATCGTTTTCAAATGGCGAACTGTTTGGTTCAGTAGCAGAGAACCTAATCAATGCAGGTTTTGATTTAAGAAAAAAACTATAAGCATGATGAAGGTGGTTTGAGATAGGGTATTGAACAATGATAGCCGCATAAGAGGAATAGTATTTGCCTGACAACGTTACAGTGCCTTTTTTAGTGGACGAATTTTGTATTAGGGATTGGCTTTTTCCATCATCAGCATACATTACCAATTTAGAAATATCCAATGACGCAGGAAATACCAGCATGGCTGAAAATTTTTTCTGACCTGATGCATCAAAAGAAAGCACAGAACATAAAAACAAAAGGAATCCTACAGGTTTGTAAATCATAATCACGAATTGTTTATTAAAAATAGCCTATCCGATCCAATAAACTCACAGGGCCCAATTTGGTTCTAAAGGTGCTTACTATCTTTCTTTTATCACAAAATTAGAATGCTGATTTCTTCAACCTGTATTTTTCCGGCTTTGATGCTGTACGCTCAATCAGCCGCCGGGCTTCCAGGTCAAGCTTAACTGTTTCGCCATGATGTTCCCGGAATAGATTGCTGGCGGCTGTGTACAGGAGAACTTTGTGCAGCTGTTGTTCCAGCCATGCGCTGCAAGTCCTTTAGTTAATTAAGAGGCTCATAACTTTAACTTATGCAGTTTACTAATTTTGACTATGCAAGTATTTTGCTTAATCTTTCGGGGAATTAACTAACACATGAACCTTTTCAACAAATTCTAAACGATGAAATTGTTTGATCCCGGGCTTTATTTATAAAATTATTTTTTTGTGATGACAGGGTTCTGCAGCATCTAACTTTTTTGTCCCAACGGACAATGCCACTGATCTGCCTTCTATAAAAGAAATATCAGCAACACTTCACCATTAAAATAATTATCAGCAGATGATACTTAACTGAACAGAGTAATAAAATAGTTACCATTTACGGAAACCGCTTCAATACGGTAAATCTCAATATCATTTCCAACAGCAATAGTGCCAGTGCAACCATCACAAAGGGGAAATATTTTTCAGTGTACCTGGTAAAAGTTGTCACCGTTACTTTTGATTTTTCAAGTCCGTCAATGGCAGCATAAATATTTTCAAGCCCTTCATTATCCTTAGCCCTGAAGTACCTTCCGCCTGTTTCATTGGCAATTTCAGTAAGGAGTCTTTCATCTATCGTAACCTTTTGCTGCTGCATAACCACGCCCATTTGTGTTTTAACCGGAAAGGGTGCGTAACCATCAGTACCAACGCCAATGGTGTACACTTTTATCCCAAATGCTTTGGCTATTTCTTTTGCGTTGGCGGGGCCGATGAGGCCTCCGTTATTTTCTCCATCGGTAAGCAGAATCACTACTTTACTTTTTGATTTGCTGGTGCGTAAGCGATCAACACTGGTGGAGAGCCCATCGCCGATTGATGTACCATCTTCCAGCAAACCGTTTCGGATATTTTCAATGGAGGATACCAGCACCGGCTTATCTGTTGTAAGCGGACAAAGTGTAAAACTCTCACCGGAAAATATTACAATACCAATCCTGTCTGTAACCCTTTTATTTACAAAATTAATGGCCACTTTTTTAGCAGCCTCCATGCGGTTGGGCGTAAAATCCTGCGCCGTCATACTGCCGCTCACATCTATACACATCACAATATCAACCCCATCACCTTCTGCTTGTTGCTCGTCCGTTTTTGTCTGCGGCCTGGCCAGTGCAATAATAAAAAAGATGAGCGCCAACACCCTGAGCACAAATGGCAAATGGCGGTAAATATTTACCCAGGAAGAAAGCCCGGCAAAATTTTTTGATGATGAAACTTTCAAACTGCCCTGCTGCTTATTACTGTTGAAAACATACCATACAATCATAGCCGCAACAGCCACCAGCAACAGCAAAAACTGCGGCATTGCAAAGGTTATATTTGAGAAGTAGTTTTTAATCATTTCTTATTGCCCGGCGGTATAACGACAGGCGTATTTTTATGCAGTATTTCTATCATTTCTTTAATGGTATGCATGTTTTGCCGGCTGTCTGCAGTTTCCGGTATGTATTTAGCAAACTTAACCGCATCGCTGCAGCGCAGGCTGGTGGCAGCTTTGGCAATCTCATCTTTGTGTAAATGGTATTCAAATAAAAGCATGAGCAAATCACCGGTGGATTTGCTTGCCTGGTTTACGCCAGATGAAGCAGAAAGATATACTTTAAAGATGTCCACCGATTTTGTATGGTAAATTTTTACTTGTACCGGATCTGTAAGATCAACAGATTCTAATTCTTCCAACGCCTTTATTGCAGTTAGGTAGGCAGACAATTTTGAAACCACCGGTTGTTTTACTTTCTTATTTTTAAAGTAGCGGCGGCCAAAATAAATAAGCCCGGCCAGTAATAAAATAGCTGCGGCACCTGCTGCCCAATACCACCAGGGATAAGGTACAGTTACATCATACACCGGCTTAATATCTTTTAACTGTGTGGTTGTATCTGCAGTTGAAAAGGAAACAGTAACCGGTAAAGAATCTGAATAAAGACTAAGACCCGACCCAGTAATGATGGGAACAAAACTCACCTTAAAAATAGGCAGGTTCCATTTACCTGAGTCGAAGCTTGTGAGGGTGATTGTTTGAGTAATCCCGGTTAACTGATTGTCAGTAAAAGATGAATCTGCTTTGCCTTTTTCAACAACGTCAAAATGCTGTGCTGAGTCTGGAACGGATAACCAGTTAACCCTGAATTTGCCTGCCGGAAAATTAACAGCCACCTTTACATGAAGTTGCTGGCCAATTAAAATTTCGTTGCTGTCAACAGTTGTTTGTATTTCTGGCGCCTGGGCAAATGTAGCATTACCAAACAATAAGGTAAACACTAAAAGTAACTGTAAATATTTGCTACAAAATCGCTTCATTATTTTATTTGCAGGTACAATGGAATTAACTTCTTTTAATAAAAAACTGTTGAAGTACTTTTACGTAATCTTCATCAGTGCGAATGTGGAGCAGGTCTGCTCCAGCCTTTCTGAAATAATTTTTGCAACGGTCACTTTGCAAAGCAAATTGCTGTTTGTAATTATACTGCACCAATGCGTCACTTGTATTTATCCATTGAGATTTACCGGTTTCAAAATCTTCAATCTGCAGCAGTCCGGCATCCGGCAGTTGCATGTCCATCTTATCGTAAATGCGTAAACCAATTACATCATGCCGGCCTCCTATCACTTTCAAATCATTTTCGTACCTGGCATCTGTAAAATCACTCATTAAAAATGCAATGCTCTTCTGATGGGTCGCCTTATTGAAAAACCTGATCGCTTCCTCCATGTTGGTACTTTTGCCTTTTGGTTCAGATGAAAGCAGTTGCCTCACAACATAAAGTGCATGCTGGCGGCCTTTCTTAGGCGGAATATACTGTTCTACTTTATCACTGAAAAAGATCACGCCAACCTTATCATTATTATTAATAGCACTAAAAGTGAGCACCGCCCCAATTTCTGTTATCAGGTCTTTTTTACGCCGGAGCGATGTCCCAAACAAATTGCTGGCGCTTACATCCACCAGCAAAAAAACGGTCAATTCTCTTTCCTCTTCAAATACTTTTGTAAACGGATGGCTAAATCTTGCACTCACATTCCAGTCAATAAATCTCACATCGTCACCGGCATAATATTCCCTTACTTCCCTGAAACTCATGCCCTTTCCCTTAAACGCAGAATGGTATTCACCTGTAAATAAATGAGTGGTAATTTTCTTGCTGATGATCTCAAGCTCACGTACTTTTTTCATGATGGCAGCACCATCCAATTCTTCCAGGAACAGCCCGTTCGATGAGTCGTTTGCAGTTTGCTTACCTGTATCTTTTTTCTTTTTAAACAAGCTGTTGATTGTATGTTTTTCTTAAATAAACTCAACGGAAATTTATGCCGTTTACGGCATGCTAATTACTCTCAAAATTTCATCAATGATCATTATAACATTTACGTTTTCCGCCTCTGCCTCGTACGTTAATCCAAGCCTGTGGCGAAGCACATCTTTGCAAATTGCCCTTACATCTTCCGGCACCACATAACCACGCTTGTTTAAAAAAGCATGCGCCTTTGCCCCCAAAGCCAGGTTAATGCTCGCTCTCGGCGAACCACCAACATTTATCAATGGCTTCAATTTTTGCAGATTTGCCTTATCCGGATACCGGGTGGCGAATACGATGTCTACAATATAATTTTCTACTTTTTCATCAATATAAACTTGTCTTACCAGTTCTTTTGCGGTTAAAATTTCACTGGTAGATGCAACCGGGAAAATCTTTTCCGGTGTAAGACCCTGTGTATTTTGCCGGATGATTAATTTCTCTTCTTCCCTTGCAGGATAATCAATTACAACTTTTAGCATAAACCTGTCTACTTGTGCTTCCGGCAACGGATAGGTGCCTTCTTGTTCAATTGGGTTTTGGGTTGCCAATACCAAAAAGGGTTCTTCCAATTTATAGGTGGTATCCCCAATGGTTACCTGCCGCTCCTGCATTGCTTCAAGCAAAGCGCTTTGCACTTTTGCCGGTGCCCTGTTAATTTCATCAGCTAAAATAAAATTGGAGAAGATTGGACCTTTGCGGACAAAAAAATCATTTTTCGCCTGGTTGTAGATCATGGTTCCCACAACATCCGCAGGTAACAGATCTGGTGTAAACTGTATACGGCTAAATTGTGCGCTGATTGATTGAGCTAAAGATTTAATTGCCAGTGTTTTTGCAAGCCCGGGCACCCCTTCCAGCAGTACGTGTCCATTGCTCAACAGGCCAATCATAAGGCGCTCCACCATTTGGTGCTGGCCTACAATAGCTTTGCCAAGCTCAGCATTTATCCGGGTTACGAAACCCACGGCGTGCCCTATTTTTTCATTTAATAGACGGATGTCTTCTGCTGTTTGTACCATAGTTTTTATGCGATCGTTCCGCTGCAGGCGGATAATTTATAAAATATTAAAAAGTTCCAGGCTGTTTTCTATTAAAAAACTGTGCCGCAAAATACAAACAATGCTTCTATTAAAACTTTATTGCCTGCGGCGACGGAGTAAAAAAATGTTAAATGGAAAATAATTGTAACTAAACAGGAATTTAAGCTATTGAAACTGGTTGGAGTAAAGAAACATAAACCACCCTGCAACATACGTAATTCCAATACAGCAAAATGCAACTCAACTGACACCTCATTTTGCATAGATAATGCAAGATAATGCCGCCAATGAGAGGAATTATCTTGAGCCAAAACTCCTTAAAAATGATAGTTTTGGCTCCGGATTCTGAGAATATGTGGAGCCAAAACCAGTTAAATTATGTAGTTTTGGCTCTAAATAATTTGCATGAAAGACGAAATTATTATTGGGAGAGAAGATGAAAAGGCTTTACTGGAAAGGATTGTAACCCGAGATAAGCCAGATTTGATAGCAGTATATGGCCGCAGAAGAATTGGAAAAACTTACTTAATACGCACCTGTTTAAAAAAACATATTGCCTTCGAATATTCCGGTATTCATAATGTAGAAACAGCAGTGCAATTAAATCAGTATTGTGAATCATTATCAAAGCAGCTTAATAATAATATTGCACTGCCCCAGCCAACAGACTGGTTTACTGCTTTAGACTTAACAGCAAAGTTGCTGCAGAAGAAAATGAAACGAAAAAAGATTGTGCTATTTTTAGATGAGTTTCCCTGGATGCAGACTGCCAAATCAAACTTTTTAGGAGCCTTTGAACAATTTTGGAACACCTGGGCCAGTAAACAACCTAATCTTGCAGTGGTTCTTTGTGGCTCTGCAGCCAACTGGATGATAAAAAATGTGGTTAGAAACAGGGGCGGCCTTCACAACCGCATCACTGAAAAAATTGCTTTGCAACCCTTTACCCTTTTTGAAACAGAGGCCTTTCTAAAAAGCCGGAACATTAATTTAAACCGTTACCAAATAACACAGCTGTACATGGCTTTTGGAGGAGTACCGCATTACCTTGAACAGGCGGCACCAGGTTTAAGTGCTGCTCAAATAATTGACAAAGCCTGCTTTACAAAATCTGGTTTTTTATACAATGAATTCACCGATTTATACCAGGCGCTATTTAATGAAGCAGACAGGCATTTCAAAGTGATAAAAGCCCTTGCAACAAAGCCGGCGGGCCTTACCAGAAATGAAATCATCAAAGCATGCAAACTGCAAACTGGCGGCAGCACAACAGCGCTGTTAGAAGAACTTTCTTCTTCAGGTTTTATTTCGCCCTATATCCCGGTCGGTAAAAAAAGTAAAGACAGTATTTACAAACTAACGGATGAATACTCTCTTTTTTACCTGAAATTTATGGAGAATAACCGTAGCGGAATAAAAGGCACCTGGACAAAATTAAGCGACACTCCTGCCTGGAAAAGCTGGAGTGGTTTTGCCTTTGAAAGCATTTGCATGAAACACATTCCAGCTTTAAAACTTGGGTTGGGTATAAGCGGTATTTATGCTGAGACTGCTATTTGGAGAAGCCGCGGTAATAACAGTAACGATGCGGCGCAAATAGATTTGGTTATAGACAGGCGGGACAACTGCATTAACCTGTGCGAAATAAAATTTTACGAAAGCCAATTTAAACTGGAGAAAAGATACGCTGCTGCCCTGCAACAGAAAAAACGCATTTTTAAAGACGAAACAAAAACCAGGAAACATCTTTTTATAACGCTCATTACAACAAGCGGCTTACAATCAAATGAACACAGCCTGGGCCTTATTGACCAACAGCTAACACTTGATAATTTGTTTGCACCATCGCCAAAAGAAGGTTGATAATCCTGAGCCAAAACTCCTAAAATTACGGGGTTTTGGCTCAGGATATTTTAAGCATTCTACAAAAAAATATATTTTTTTGAATTTAAAAGGTAAAATTAACTGAGATATTTACCGACAATTGGAACCCTTCTTCCCACACCAAAAGCCTTGGGAGAAACACGGATAATGGGGCAAAACTGGTTGCGTTTGTACTCGTTCACATTCACCATTTTCAACACACGGTCCACCAATGCTGCATCAAAACCCTGAGCTTTAATTTCATTGGGGCCTTGTCTCCGCTCAATATACTGAAACAAAATTTTGTTAAGTATGGAGTAATCCGGTAAGGAATCTGAATCTTTTTGTCCGGGCCTTAACTCTGCAGAAGGCGCTTTTGAAATGATATTTACCGGGATGATTTCATCATTGCGGTTGATGTATTTTGCCAGGGCATATACCTGCAACTTGTAACAGTCTCCCAATACGCCAAGGCCACCCGCCATATCGCCGTACAGAGTGCCGTAACCAGTTGCAAGTTCACTTTTGTTTGATGTATTTAACAGGATATAGCCAAACTTATTGGCAATAGCCATCAGCAAATTCCCCCTGGTTCTGCTTTGAATATTTTCTTCCGCAACACTAAACGGAAGGCCTTTAAAAACAGGCTTTAATTCAGCCAAAAAACTCTCATAAATATTCCTGATCGGGATTATGTCATAAGGATTACTCAAATTTTCACTAAGGTTAACTGCATCGTCAACACTATGGCTGGTGCTGTATTCTGAAGGCATTAAAACTGCCCTCACATTTGCAGCGCCCAATGCTTCGCAAGCCATTGCAATGGTTACAGCGCTATCAATACCGCCGCTGCTGCCGATGATGGCTTTGCTAAAACCCATCTTTGTAAAATAGTCTTTTATGCTAATTACAATGGCATTGTAAACCTGGCTTATATTCAATTCTTCCATCAGCTCCGCAGGCAATAATTCAACGCCTGGTACAGCGCTGGCAGGTGCAATAATACCGCCTGCGAAACTGCCATCATCATTTAAATCAAACCCTTGCAAGGCAGACTCGAACATAGGCAACTGTCCACACAAATTGGCATCTTTATCAAATACAAGTGAAGCACCATCAAAAACAATTTCGGTTTGGCTTCCGACCGCATTACAGTAAAACATTGGTAGTTTGTATTTTACCACATTCGATTTTACCGTGGCCCGCCGTCCTTCTTCATGCGTATAATCAAATGGCGATGCAGAAATGTTGATCATAAAATCAGGCTGCTGCTGCATCAGTTTGTCCATTGGGCAAATGCGGTACAGCGGGTTATCTCCCAAATTCCAAATGTCTTCACAAATAGTTATGGCAATTCGTTTGCCTTTGTGTTCAACAATATTCCATTCATAAGCTGGTTCAAAATACCGGTACTCGTCAAACACATCATACGTTGGCAAAAGGGTTTTATGGATCACCGCTTTCACTTCTTTTTCATAAAGAAAAAAGGCAGCATTAAAAAGATCTTTCCCTTCTTTTATAATGTTCTTTTCAGGTCCGCCAACAACTACCGCAATGGTATCAGCATGCTGCTTTATCTTATTTACAGCGTTGTTACATTTTGATATAAAATCATCAAATTCTAAAAAATCACGGGGCGGATAACCACATACACTCAGCTCACTGAATACAACAATATCGCCGCCCTGATTTTTAGCTTCTTCAATAGCTTCAATAATTTGTTTGGTATTGCTTTCAAAATTTCCGATGTGATAATTCTGCTGTGCTAAAAAAATTTTCATCTTACATTATTGCTTTTATCGCCGGTGGCGGGAAACGCAAATTTACGCAGGAGCTTTTAAATATAAGCCGGGCTATTTCGGCTAATGCCGGATGTAAACTGGTTTGCGTACAATCACTTCTGAACCCTTTGCAAGAAAAACTGAATGAGGTGTAACATTATCAATAAAAGGAACAAAAGCTGCACCGTAAAAACTTGCACTGTCGCATTTAAGTTCGAATTTATTTACCGGGTAAGTTTGCCAGCGGGGATGCTCCACAGCATATTCAATTGTGGTAGTTGTATTCAATTTATTATAACCAAAATAATGTTCAAAAATAAACTCCTCTGCACTGCCGGCAGCTATTGGCTGTGGGGTATTAATTGCTTCCACTGATAATGAATTCCATTGCCTGCTTCTTTTTTTCCAGTGATAAGTGGCCGAAACTTTTTCATTGGTATTTACAATTTCATGTTTCATAGAAGCAGCACTGTAGTGCTCATTATACAGTGTATTGGCAATAATGGATATAACAGGTTTAGGTACAATTTCAGACACAAACCCCACACCTCTTTTCCATTGCATGCCATCAAAATGTTTGACGTAATATCTTAAATTGACTTCTTCAAAATTGGTATGTAATGGCCAGCGGACTCCAAACACCCGGGTATCTGTAAACATAAAGCCGACAATACTTACCAGCGCTTTTCCTTCAAATAAATCCAGCTCAGTATACGGGGGTAAATGCTGCTGTAAAATGGCGGGATCAACCTCATAGTTTATCATTGCCAGGTATTGCCAGGTAGCGGAAAGAAAGACTTTTTTTGGTGAGTTGTAAGACATGTTGTAGAAACAAGCACGGCTATAAATTGTTGCAAGCTCAATAAAGATGTAAAGTAAAAGAGTGCGACGCCAATGTAGTTCAGTTGAATTACTAAAGCCCGTCCCCAAAATATTACTGCCAGCCGCCACCCAATGCTTTATACAAATCAACTACTGCCTGCATTTGCTGCAGCCGGTCGTTAATGGCGCTTAACTGTGCAGCCAGCAAGGCTTGTTCAGAAGTGAGCACATCAGTATAATTGGTGGCGGAACTGTACCGCAGCAATTGTTTGGTAAAGCTTACAGACTTGTCCAGCGCCTGCAGCTGATTGTTGCGGCTGCCTTGTTTTTCAAGGGCAGTTTGGTATTTATACAACGCATTAGAAACCTCCTGCCCTGCGGTTAACATCGATTGCTGATAGGCATAATACGCCTGTTCCTGCTGTGCCAGTGCAGTACGAAGGCGGGCTTTGTTTTGGCCCTTGCTAAATACAGGTTGCGTAAGCCCACCGATAATATTGTAGAATATTGAACGGTTAAAAAGATTTTTGATCTTGAGCGTGGAAGCTCCTAACTCGCCCGTTAACGTTAGTTGGGGATAAAAATAGGTTCGGGCCAAATTTGTATTTTCAAAAGCGGCCCTGAAGCCAAATTCAGCCTGCTGAATATCCGGCCGGTTTTTAAGCAGTTGCGAAGGAATACCAACCTGCAAAGTTTCGTAAGGCACCTGCTCTGTGAGTGTGGCCCGTTTGACTGAACCGGGAGCTCTTGCAAGCAAAGTACTCAGGGCATTTTCAGTTTCACGTATGCTGAGTTTAATATCCGGGATAGATACTTCTGCGGCATAGCGGTTTGCTTCGCTTTGCACCACAGCTGCTCCTGTAACAATAGCACTTTCCTTGAGTGTTTTCATTGTCTTAACATCATCAATCCGGTTTTGTAAAGTTTGCTCTGTAATTTTTAATTGCTGGTCAAGTGCCAGCAACTGGTAATACCAGTTGGCGATGTTTGCAATCAATTGCGTTTGTACGGCACGTTTAGCAGCTTCGGTTTGCAGCAGGCTGGCAATAGCGGTCTTTTTTGCGCTGCTGAATTTGCCCCTGATATCGGCTTCCCAGCTGGTGGTTACACTTGCCTGTACAGTAGTAACGGTTAGCGGAAAAGTACCCACATAACTAGGCGGCAAGTTGAGCGCTGCAACGGACTGTTTGTTTTGTATTACCCGGAGGTTTCCATCCAAACCTGGCAAAAAGGCCCGGGTGCTTTGGTACACACTGGCCTGCGCTTCATTGATGCGCTGTACAGCAGTTTTAAGATCATAGTTTTCACGGATGCCTTCAGTAATTAAATTTTGCAAAACAGTATCAGCAAACAGTTGAGTATAAGGCAGCGTTGCAATGCTCAGTGAGTCCACAATAGTTGTGTCCCGGTAAAGTTGAGCCTCCAGCGGCACAGAAGGCTGCTGGTACTTTTGCGTTACGCAGGACGTTAGTAACAGCAGTATTACACCTGTTAAGTAAATATGCTTTATATCAATCAATACCATATTTTATAAATTCTTTTTTCGAACAAAATGTATCATCCTCATCCAATATTGAGTATTATGCTATCAACCGCCGATAGGGCTGATAGCCGCTGCCGGGGTTAACGTAACCCTGCAGTCCCGTGAAAAGCGGGACAAACCCTGACGGTGGTTCGTTAAATTAACGACATTGAACCACTTCCATTTGAGAATCACTATAATCTCCTTACACATTATCACTGCTACCCATTTCTGTTGCCTTTATCACAGGCCTCTTTTTTACGCTGATACGCTCCTGCAAACTTTGAAAAATGATGAAAAGTACCGGTATTACAAACACTCCGAAAATAGTACCGATAAGCATTCCACCGACAGCGCCTGTACCAATGGATGTGTTACCTGCGGCACCAGCACCGGTTGAAAACATCAGTGGCATAATACCAAAAATAAAAGCCAGTGAGGTCATTAATATTGGGCGCAAACGGGCTACTGCGCCATTGATGGCAGCTTGCGTAATTGTTTGTCCCTCCCTGCGCCTTGCCACTGCAAATTCAACCACCAGGATGGCATTTTTAGCCAGCAAACCAATCAGCATAATGAGGGTGATCTGCAGGTAAATATTATTCTGCACACCAAATAAATTGGCGAATATAAAGGCTCCGGCTAACCCGATAGGCAATGACAGCAATACTGCAAATGGGAGGATGTAACTTTCATATTGTGCACTTAGTAAAAAGTATACAAATACCAAACAAAGAATGAAAATATAAATGGTTTGGCTGCCACTGGAAATTTCCTCCCGGCTTAGGCCGGAAAATTCATAACCATAACCGACAGGTAAGGTTTGTTCAGCAACTTCCTGCACAGCTTTAATTGCATCACCGGAACTATAGCCCGGCTTTGGTGCACCCGATACACCGATTGACGTAAAGAGGTTAAAGCGGTTGATAAATTCCGGACCATAAACACGGTTAAGTGTTACAAACGCAGATACAGGCGCCATAACATTATTGCCGGTTCGTACATAAATTTTATTGAGCCCTTCCACCGTGCCACGGTAGGCGGCATCTGCCTGAATCATTACCCGGTATTGCTTGCCAAACTCATTAAAATTAGAGGCATACAAACCGCCATAATAGCCTTGCATAGTACTTAACACAGCACTTGGGGATACGTTGGCTTCTTTACATTTTGGCACATTCACATCTACCTGGTACTGGGGAAAATTGGTATTGAAAAAACTAGTAGCATATTGTATTTCAGGCCGTTTACCCAATGCCGTAACCAACTTATTTTTTACTGCTACAAATTTTTCAATTTCTCCGCCGCTCCTGTCCTGCAGCTGGAACTCAAAGCCGCTGGTATTACCAAAACCTTCCAGTGTGGGAGGTGCAAAAAACAGCACATTTGCTCCTTTTATATGAGCCGTTTTTTCAAACAACTTTGCGATTACAGCATCTACAGTCTGATCTTTACCTGTACGTTTATCCCATGGCTGCATCTCCATAAACAAGGCTCCGTAAGAGCCGCCATTGCCACCACTTAAGATGCCAATACCGGCTACCTCAATAACGGATCGCATTTCAGGGACACTCTTACAAATTGCAGCCACTTCTTTTGTAACAGCTGCTGTTCTTTCCAGCGAAGAGGCAGGCGGTAAGGAAATATCTGCGATGATGAATTTCTGATCCTCATTTGGCACAAAACCACCCGGTGTTGTTTTCATCAGCCACCATAACAATCCTGCAAACACCGCAATGCCGGCCATTGCGATCCATTTTCTTCCTGCCAAAAAACTAATGGAGCGTTTATATTTTTTGGTGGTAGCATCAAAGGCCGCATTAAAAGCGCCATAAAAACGCTGCATAAAACCTTTACGCAATGTATTTTCATGATGCGGCTTTAGCAGTATTGCACACAACGCCGGGCTTAGTGTTAAGGCATTTACCGCCGAGATAATAATAGCCACTGCCAGCGTTAAACCAAATTGTTTATAAAACACACCGGTAGAACCTGTGATAAAAGTAACTGGTACAAATACGGCTGCCATAACCAGTGTAATAGATATAACTGCACCGCTTATCTCACTCATGGCGGTGACCGTTGCATCCCTGGCGGATGAAGTACCATGATCCAGTTTTGTATGCACAGCTTCCACTACTACAATGGCATCATCCACCACAATACCAATAGCAAGCACCATTGCAAAAAGGGTGAGCAGGTTAATGGTAAAGCCAAACAACTGGAGGAAAAAGAAAGTGCCAATGATTGCAACAGGAACTGCAATTGCCGGAATGAGTGTTGACCGCAGATCCTGCAGGAAAATAAACACCACGATGAACACTAAAATAAATGCTTCAATCAAAGTGCTGATCACTTTTTCAACAGACACATTTAAAAAGTCGTTGGCAGAAAAAATAACATTGGTGGTAACACCGGGTGGAAAATTCTTTGCAGCTTTGGCAATGGTGCGGTCAATTTCATTGATCATTTCATGGGCATTGGAACCTGCCGTTTGAAAAATGCCCAGCACAATGGAAGGCTTGCCATCAGTAAGTGAGGTAAGTGCATAAGTTAAGGAGCCAAGCTCAATTCTTGCCACATCTTTTAAGCGGAGCAACTGCCCGTTGGCGGCAGAGCGGATCACTATATTTTCATATTCAACAGGCTTACGTAACCGGCCTTTGTATTTCAACACATATTCAAAAGACTGGTTGCTGTTCTCCCCTATTTTACCCGGTGCCGCTTCCACGTTTTGTTCTGCAAGTGCTGCATTTATATCATCCGGCACCAGGCCGTAAGTGGCCATCACATCCGGTTTTAACCATATCCGCATCGAGTAATCTCCTGTGCCCCATGCCTGTGCATCACCCACACCATTGACCCTTTTGATCATGGGAACAATATTGATATTGGCATAGTTCTGCAGAAAGTTGGCATCGAAAGATTTGTTACTGCTATTGATGGAAAAAACCATCACCATGCTGCTCTGCTGTTTTTGGGTAGATACACCAGCCCTTGTTACTTCCGCCGGTAATAATGGGATGGCTCTCGATACCCGGTTTTGTACATTTACTGCGGCAAGATCCGGGTTGGTGCCCTGTTTAAAAAAAATGGTTACGCCTGCTGAACCATCGTTGCCTGCAGAGGAAGTCATGTAAGTCATATTCTCCACGCCATTGATCTGCTCCTCCAACGGAATGATTACACTGTTCATTACCACATCTGCATTGGCGCCCTGGTAACTGGTGGATACCCTTACCGTTGGCGGCGCAATATCCGGATACAACGTAATGGGCAAGGTAGTAATGCCAATGATGCCGAGTATCACCAGTATTACGGAAATTACTGTTGACAATACCGGCCTTTCAATAAATACTTTGAGCATGCTGATGTTTGAATTAATTTATTACCAATTTCAGCCGTGGCCGGAGTCGTCGCCGGCCACAATAAAAGACTATTTTAAATTCCCGTACACTTTACTCTCCGGCAACATTTGCGGCTGAATAATGGTGCTATCCTGCAAGGCAGAAGTACTTTCAAAAACAATTGTATTGCCGGCAGTTAATCCTTTTGTAACCACATAATATTGCCCTGTTGAAAGTTTCATTACTTCAATCTCGTTGCTGATAACTTTGCCCCCTGCATCCACCATGTACACAAACTTTTTACCCTGCAATTCATAAGTTGAACGCTGCGGAATTAATATGCCACTATCTACTATTACAGGAATTTGCACGGTTGCACTGGCACCACTTCTTAGCAAGCCAACCGGGTTTGGAAAGGTTGCCCGGAAACTTACTGAGCCTGTTACTGTACTTATCAAACCCCCAATACTTTCTACTTTGCCTTTTTCAGGATACTCACTACCATCAGAAAGCAACAGGATAACCGGTGGCAACTGTTTTAATTTTTCCTGCAGGGTGCTGCCCTTGTATTGCCTCGAAAAATCAAGCAGCTGTTTTTCATTCAGTGAAAAATAAGCATATACATGATTGATGTTTGAAACAGTCGTAAGCGGTTGTGCAGTGGTACCGCTCACAAGACTGCCAAGTTTATAAGGCAGGGTTCCTATCACCCCATCAACCGGGCTTACAATGGTGATATAGCCCAGGTTTGTTTTTGCATTTGCAAGATTAGCCCTTGCCTGTGCCAGCATACTGCGCCGTGTTCTGAGTGTGTTTTCTGATGACTCCAACTCAAACTTGCTGATAATGTCCTGGTCAACCAAAGGTTTGGTTTTCTTTACCTGTAATTCGGCAGTGTTTACATCTGCTTCGGCACTGCTTACCGCTGCGGAGGCATTGTTTAGCAACTGCAGGTACTGAGGGGCATTGATGCGAAATAACAACTGGCCCTTTTTAACTGCCTGGCCTTCATCTACATAAATATTTTCAACATACCCATCTATTCTTGGCCTTATCTCTATATTTTGTTCACCCTGCAACGTTGCCGGATAATCCGTTTGCAAAACGGCTGTGCGTTGTATAACATTAAATACCGGGTACGCTTGTTTTATTGCAGCACCACCCTGCGCTGCAACTTCCTGATCCTTTTTAGTACCACAGGAACTTAATAAAACTAAAACGCCAAACAAAGGGCTGAACCATTTTATATTTTTGGATTGCATAAAGAATTTATTCATCATTAATGCTCGTAGGTATTTATAATTGTGCTGAATTACTTTTAAGAAGCTATTGCAACAGCTTCTGCTCAGCCAGTTTATTCTTCACAAAATGTGAAACTGCCTGCCTGCAATACAGAAAACGCTGCTGCAATGGCTGGCTGATAACTGCTGCAAATTAACAGTAAAAAGAATAAACAGTCTGTTGGTTGTTGGTCTTTTGAAAAATCTACTGATGCCAGTATCTTTTACCGGCACCATTCTGACAAATATGTAAAACTTTATCCAAAGAAAAAAACCGCTTAAAAACTTTTATCCCCTCCTGACAGCCATTTGCCTGGAAACCAGCCAAATAGCAATAGAGTTATGGGAAAGTTTTCCCCTTCAATTTAGTTCATTTTCGCCGAAGGCTGCGGCCAGGATCTGTCAAAACAGATTACAACCTGTATTCAGTATTCATTCAGAATTGATTGCGTATTTTACAAAAAAATGCAATGAAGATCTTAATTGTAGAAGATGAAAAAGAGCTTCGGAAAAGTATTGTTGCCTATTTAACAACACAAAATTATACCTGTGACCTGGCCATTGATGTAAAAATGGCGCTGAACAAAACCGAGATTTACGATTACGATTGCATTTTACTGGACATAAGTTTGCCTGACGGCAATGGCCTTTCTGTATTAAAGACGTTGAAAGAAAATAAAAAAACGGATGGCGTAATTATCATTTCTGCGAGGAATGCGATTGACGACAGGGTTGCCGGTTTAAACCTTGGGGCCGATGATTACCTTGCCAAACCCTTTCATTTATCAGAGCTCAGCGCCAGGGTTGCTGCTGTTATCCGTCGCAGGAAGTTTGATGGAAACCAGTTACTTGTACTTAATGAAATTTCGATTGACACACTTGCAAAAACGGTACAGGTTAATAATACGATGCTGGATGTAACCCGTAAAGAATTTGATTTGCTTCTTTACCTGGCGGCGAATAAAAAAAGGGTGATCTCTAAAAATGCGATCGCTGAACATTTATCTGCAGGAGAAGCTGACTCGTTTGACAGCTTCGATTTTATTTATGCCCATATTAAAAACCTGAAGAAAAAAATGGCACAGGCAGGCTGCGGTGATTATATAAAATCTGTTTACGGTATGGGTTATAAATTTGATAGTTGAAAAATGAAACTGCTTAACAAATCTATCAGTCTGTATATTTTGTATGCAGCCATTTTGCTGATGGCTGTAATGCCAGTCTTATATTTCACCATCCAAAAACGGGTGCTGGAAGAAGTGGATGAAAGCTTGCTGGAACAGAAAAACAAGATTACAGCAAGGCTGGAAAAAACCGATGAAGCCAGCTTGTTGGCCTGGATACAGCACAATGAAACCGATGCAACACTTACCATTGCCATATCCCAAAATAACACTACTGATCAATTTTATTCAATTAAAAATTTTAGCCGCCACAACAACCGGTTACGCAACCGTAACACTACTGATAAATTTTATTCCATTAAAAATTTTGACAGTGCTGTAAATGAAAACAGCCCTTACCGTATTTTGGAAACCAGCTTGCCGCTGCATGGTAAACTGTATAAAATGAAACTGAAAAGTTCCCTTCTTGATAGTGAAGATCTGATTGAAAGTATCGTAAAAATTACTGCTCTTTTATTATTGCTGATAATTGCCGGGATGGTACTGATAACCCGGTTGCTTTCTAAAAAATTATGGAAACCATTTTATAGCACCATCAATAAATTAAACGGCTTTACGCTTGATAGCAACAAGCACCTGGAGTTTGATAGCACGAACATTCATGAGTTTAAGGACTTGAATAAAGTGATTACTGCATTAACCAGCCGCAGCCGGGAAACTTATCTTTCGCAAAAGGAATTTACAGAAAATGCATCGCATGAAATGCAAACTCCGCTGGCAGTTTTACAGGCCAAGCTGGATGTGCTGATGCAAACAAATCCGTTAACAGAAGAACAGTCAGAATTGATAAGTGACCTTGCGGATGTGAACCAGCGGATGAACAGGCTGAATAAAACATTGCTGCTGCTAACTAAAATTGAGAACAACCAATTTGCAGAAACTGAAGTTATTGCTATCCCGGAAGTTTTAAAAAAACTGGTGGAGCAATACTCCTTCCAGGCAGCACAAAAAGGCATCACTATAAAGCTTGAATGCACGGACGGCTTTGAATTTACCGCCAATAAAATGCTCATAGAAATTATGCTGGGCAACCTGCTCAATAATGCGGTAAAACACAATATTGCCGGGGGCGAAGTCAGCATTCATTTAAATGGAGGAGCGCTTACATGCAGGAATTCAGCTGGTTCAGCTCCGTTGGATGGTGACAAAATATTCCAGCGTTTTCACAAGCAGTCGGCAGGCAGCAACGGTCTTGGCCTGGGTTTACAGATAGCAAAAAAAATTGCTGAAAATTATGGTTGCAGTATCCGGTATAAGTTTGAAAAACAACTGCATACATTTAGCGTATTTTTTCCAGTTTTGCCCGTTAGCCGGCAGGGCAATTAAAAAAGTAAAATTCAGGTTTTATTCAGATTCATATTCGAAGTTTGCATTTAGTAACACTTAAAAAAAAATCAAATGAAAAAAATAATGATGACCGTTGCCGTTGCAGTTGCTGTTGTGTTTACTGCCGCCGCCCAAAAAATAAAAGAAGCCGAAGTTCCTGAAGCTGTTAAAACTGCTTTTGTAAAACAGTATCCCGGCGTAGCCGTAAAATGGGAAAAAGAAGATGGCCTGTTTGAAGCAGGATTTAAAAAAGAAGGCAGTTCTATGAGCGCTTTGTATGAAGCAAATGGAACTGTTACTGAAACTGAAATTGAAATGCCCGTGGCTGAGTTGCCGGCTGTTGTGCTGGATTATGTAAAAGAGCATTACAGTGGTAAAAAAATTAAAGAAGCATCCAGGATAACAAAAGCTGATGGCACACTTAATTACGAAGCGGAAGTGGCTGGTAAAGATGTTTTGTTTGATGCAACAGGCAAATTCATTAAAGAAGCAAAAGATTAAATTACCTTACACGGGCACTTTGTATAACTGTCCCAATATATTCACTTAAACTCCAAAAAAATAATATTGTATGAAACAAAAA
Organism: Ferruginibacter sp.; assembly: GCA_965247025.1. GTDB lineage: Bacteria > Bacteroidota > Bacteroidia > Chitinophagales > Chitinophagaceae > Ferruginibacter. The sequence continues at coordinate 2,652,412 of OZ252000.1, forward strand.
ACTTTGCTGTTTTTTATTGCAACAGCCTTTGCAATAACCATTAATGCCCAGGGCAAAACAGGCCTTAAAATTTTAAATACTTTTCACATTGCCAGCGGTGGTGGCTGGGACTACCTGGAGCCCGGGCCGGTAAACGATTGGTTGTATGTGAGCCATGGAACGCAGGTAAATATCCTCAATAAAAAAACAGGCGATTCTGCTGGTGTTATTGAAAACACAACCGGTATACACGGAATTACTTTTGATGTGGCTAATGGAAAAGGTTATACCAGCAACGGCAGACTGAACAGTGTATATGTGTTCGACATGCAGACCAACAAAGTGCTGGCAACCATTCCAACAGGTATGAACCCGGATGCAATAATGTATGAGCCTTTCTCTAAAAAAATAATCACCTGTAATGGCCGCAGTAAAAATCTGAGCATTATTGATCCTGCCACAAATAAAGTTATAGACAGTGTGGCCATTGGCGGAAAACCTGAAACAGCTGTAAGTGACGGAGCAGGAAAAATATTTATAAACAATGAAGACAAAAGCGAGATAGTGGTGGTGGATGCCACTACATTTAAAGTGACCAACCACTGGAGCATTGCACCCGGTGATGGCCCAACAGGCCTTGCTTATGATGCTGTTACAAAAAGGTTGTTTGCAGGTTGCGAAAAACTGCTGATGGTGATTGATGCAACAACTGGCAAAGTGGTTACCAAACTTACCATAGGCGATGGTTGTGACGGTGTGGCGTTTGATGCTAATACAAAAAATATTTACACCTCTAACGGTGAAGGAACACTTACTGTAATACACGAAGACAACGCTGATAAATTTACAGTCGTGGAAAATATCATTACTAAAAAAGGTGCCAGGACAATTGCTATCGATAAAACTACAGGTATGCTTTATTTGCCTGCGGCAGATTTTGAACCAATGAAGGCCGGTGAAAAAGGATGGCCAAAAATGATCCCGGGAACTTTCCAGGTTTTAGTGATCGGTAAATAAATATGCATGCAGAAAAACATTTGTTTACTCTTTATCTTAACCGGTTTATCTTTTTACTGCAGGGCACAACAAAACCAGTTGCAATTTTACATTGACAATGCCCTGCAGAACAGTCCGTTACTGAAAGATTATCAAAACCAGGTGCAGCTAAATAAGTATGACAGTTTATTAATAAGGTCGACTTTTAAACCACAGGTTACCGGCAGCAGCGTTAACAGTTATGCTCCTGTAATTAAGGGTTGGGGCTACGAATCTGCGATAACAAATGGTGGCGCTTTTGCAACCATTGCTGGTGTAAACAAGGCATTGCCCAACAAGAAAAATCTTGCAGCACAATTTGAAAATATTGATCTGCTAAACCAGTCCATCCGCAACACTGCTAAAATTTCTGAACAGGATTTAAAACGAACTATTACCAGCCAGTACATTACAGCTTACGGCAGTTTGCAGCAGTTGATTGTAAATAAAGATATCAGCAGTTTACTAACAAATGAAGAGGCAATTTTAAAAAAACTTACCCGGTCAAATGTTTATAAACAGTCTGATTATTTAGCATTTTTAGTTACCCTGCAACAACAGGATTTGCTGGTAAAACAACTAAACATTCAGTATAACAACGACTTCAATACTTTAAAATATTTATCCGGCATTACTGATACAACGATCATTTTACTTGCAAATGCGGAAATTAATTTACAGCCATTGCCGGGCACAGACCAGTCTGCTTTTTTTAAACAATTTCAGCTCGATAGCTTAAAGCTCATCAACAATAAAAAGTTGGTTGATATTAATTACCGCCCAAGAGTTAACCTTTATGCAGATGCAGGTTTTAACTCAACACTGGCTTACAGTGCGTACAAAAATTTCGGAACCAGTTTCGGTATAAGCCTTATCATGCCTATTTATGATGGCAAACAAAAACAACTGCAGTACAGCAAAATAGCTATCTCAGAAAAAACAAGGTCAGGTTATCAAACCTTTTTTAAAAGCCAGTACCAGCAGCAAATTACGCAGCTAACAAAACAGCTTTCGGCTACAGATGATTTGATACACGACATTAATGAGCAATTAAAATATACGCAGAGCCTGATAGATGTAAATGGCAAATTGCTGGAGGCTGGCGAAGTGAGAATAACTGATTATATAATTGCACTCAATAATTATATCAACGCAAAAAATCTGGTTACACAAAACAATATCAGCCGCTTGCAAATTATTAGTCAACTCAACTACTGGAACAGATAGCTATGATGCAAAATTTATTTAAATATGCCTTGTTGATACTGGCATTTGCTTCCTGCAAAAACAAAGAAGCTGCTGCTGATGAAGAACCTGCTGCAGCAAGAACTCCAGTAACGGTTACGGCCATCAGCACTGAACCAATGGAAGAATATATTGACCTTAACGCCACATCTGTTTTTTTACAAAAATGGATCGTAAGGGCGAATGCAACCGGCTATTTACAATCAGCCAATGTGCAGCTTAACAAAGCTGTAAGTGGTGGTCAAACATTATACACTGTAAAAACAAAAGAGGCGCAAAGTATTGGCAACTCTATCAATGTGCTTGACTCTACTTTTAAGTTTAGCGGTGTCAACAGTATCAAAGCAAATGGCAGTGGATTTATATCGCAGATCGATCGCCAGAATGGCGACTATGTGCAGGATGGGGACCAACTGGCTGTGATCACCGACACAAAAAGTTTTGTTTTTTTATTGAACATGCCGTATGAATTACGGCCCTTTATTATCAATAAAAAAAGCCTGGAAATGGTTTTGCCAGACGGCCAAAAACTGGTAGGTTTTATAACTGGCAATATGCCGACAATGGATGCAGCATCGCAAACGCAAAATATAATTTTAAAAGTGAACAGCAGCCATGCGCTACCAGAAAACCTGATTGCTAAAGTTAGGGTTGTAAAGTCATTTAAGGGTAACGCCAGTTCACTGCCAAAGGCTGCTGTACTTACCGATGAAACCCAGTCTGAGTTTTGGGTTATGAAGTTGCTCAACGATTCTGTGGCAGCAAAAGTTCCTGTTACAAAAGGCCTTGAAACAGGTGAAAGAATTGAAATAGCTGCGCCTGTATTTTCATCTGCCGATAGAATTTTACTTACCGGAAATTATGGTTTAAGCGATACTGCGAGGGTTCAAATAGTTAAAGAATAAGGAATGCATAAATTCTTTCTGTCCCATAAAAATCCTATTACGCTTCTGCTCGTGCTCATTATCATGGGCGGCTTGTTTGCATACAGTAAAATGCAGTCTTCTTTATTCCCGGAAATTACCTTTCCTAAGATAAAAGTAATTGCAGACGGGGGCTTGCAACCAGTTGACAAAATGATGGTGAGTGTAACCCGTCCACTGGAAAATGCCATTAAACAAATTCCAGATCTCAAACTAATCCGTAGCACCACAAGCCGGGGTAGTTGCGAAATTTCTGCCTTTATTGACTGGGATGCCAATGTTGATTTGGGGCAGCAGCGCATTGAATCAAAGATCAGTGAAATTAGAAATTTATTGCCCGCCGACGTATCCGTAACAGTGGAGAAAATGAACCCGTCTATTTTGCCGGTGATGGGTTACACATTGGAGAGCCACGATAAATCTCCCATTGAATTAAAACAGTTGGCCGTTTATACCATTAAACCTTTTTTAAGCCAGGTTGATGGCGTATCTGAAATACGTATCATCGGGGGCAAAACAAAAGAGTACTGGCTGCAGTTGAATCCTCAAAAAATGAGTTCGCTGGCAATAACACCTGATGCAGTAACTACAGCATTGAATGCCACAAATTTTATCAAAAGCAACGGTTATCTTTCTGATTTCCGGTACCTGTATTTAACTGTTACAGATGCCACAGTTCATTCAACCGGCGACCTGCAAAATATTGTTATCAGCAATAATGGTAAACGCATAGTTTACCTGGCAGATATTGCCACAGTTGAAGTTAAAGAAGCAGTGGAGTACACCAAAATAAATGCAAATGGTCACGATGGCATATTGGTGGCCGTGATAAAGCAGCCCAATTCAAATCTGCTGGCAGTATCAACTGCCATGGAGAAAAAAATTAAAGAATTAAAATCCATTCTTCCCAAGGGTGTTACCATACATCCTTACTATATACAGGCTGATTTTGTAAATGAATCAATCAAAAGTGTAAGCGACAGTTTGTGGATAGGCTTGCTGCTGGCCATTGTGGTAGCTGTTATCTTTCTGCGTTCTGTAAAAGCAAGTGCAACAATTCTTATTACTATTCCCGTAACGCTGGGCTTAACAATGATAGTTTTATATGCCATCGGCTACACTTTCAACATTATGACGCTGGGTGCAATTGCTGCCGCTATCGGTCTCATCATTGATGATGCAATTGTTGTTGTGGAGCAAATTCACCGCACACATGAAGAACACCCGGAAGAAACAAATTCCACTGTTGTCCGCAAAGCTATTCATTATTTGTTCCCGGCCATGGTTGGTTCATCTATAAGCACCATTGTTATTTTTGTGCCATTCGTTTTAATGAGTGGTGTGGCGGGTGCTTATTTTAAAGTGATGACAAATACTATGATCATCACATTGGTCTGTTCCTTTTTTGTAACATGGATTGGTTTGCCTGTTGTGTATCTTTTACTTAGCAAACACAAGCGGCATCCGCATAAAGCTGCATTGCAACAGCACCATACAGAACATCCGCATACTGTAAAAAACCAGCGCTGGGTTGCCTTTTTCATACACAACCCTTTTATAAGTTTTATAATCATGGCTTTCCTGGCCGTTTCAGTTTATATAATTCTTCCAAAGTTAGAAACAGGTTTTTTACCGGAAATGGATGAAGGCAGCATTGTGCTGGATTATAATTCTCCGCCAGGTACTTCGCTGGAAGAAACAGACCGGATGTTAAGGGAAGCAGAAAAAATAATTACGGCTGTGCCGGAAGTGGAGGCCTACAGCCGCCGTACCGGAACACAAATGGGTTTCTTTATTACCGAGCCAAACCGTGGTGACTATCTTATCCAATTAAAAAAGAAAAGAACAAAAACAACAGAAGAAGTTATCAATGATATCCGTAAACAAGTAGAAGCAACACAGCCAGCGTTGCGGATAGAATTTGGGCAGGTGATTGGTGATATGCTGGGGGATTTAACTACCGCAGTTGAACCAGTTGAAATAAAGGTATTTGGGGATGAAAATAAAAAGTTGCAAGAACTATCCAGGCAAATTGAAGAAGTTGTTAGCGGCGTAAAAGGAACTGCCGACGTATTCAACGGCATAGTAATAGCGGGGCCATCTATCAGCATTGAACCGGATTATACAAAGCTGGCGCAGTTTGGTATAACGCCGGCTAACCTGCAATACCAGTTGCAAACATCCATGGAAGGAAATATTGCAGGCAATATTTTTGAAAAAGAACAAGTGAATACTATCAGGATCGTGTACCCCGGCAGCAGGAAAATAAGCGTGGCTGATGTAAGCAAACTCCAGATTTTTTTACCTGCCGGGAAACTGAAGCCCATCACTGAACTGGCGACAGTAAAAGTAAATGCAGGTGATGCCGAAATACAGCGGCAAAATCTGCAGTCAATGGGGGTGATAACAGCCCGGCTTGATAACCGTGACCTTGGCAGCGCAATGAAAGAAATACAGGCGGCCATACAATCAAAAGTTACGCTGCCACTTGGCTACCACATTGAATATGGAGGCGCTTATGCAGATCAGCAACAGTCATTTAAAGAGTTATTGTTGATCTTGGTTGCTGCAAGCCTGCTGGTATTTTGTGTTATACTTTTCCTGTTCAGGGAATTTAAAGTTGCCATCCTTATTTTGTTGATCGCAGTACTTGGGATTTCAGGCAGTTACCTGGCACTTTACATCACTAATACAGCACTAAATGTTGGCAGTTATACCGGGCTGATCATGATAGTTGGTATCATTGGAGAAAATGCCATTTTTACCTTTTTGCAGTTCAAAGAATCGCTGGCAACAAAGTCAGTAGATGAATCAATTATTTACTCGATTTCCACCCGGCTGCGGCCAAAACTAATGACTGCTTTGGGAGCCATTATTGCATTGATGCCACTTGCCTTAGGCATTGGGACCGGCGCACAACTGCACCAGCCATTGGCCATTGCCGTTATTGGTGGTTTTATAATTGCACTGCCCTTATTGCTGATTGTTTTGCCAGCGATGCTAAGGTTATTGTACAAAAATTATAAGCCTGCTGAAGCAGAAGTTTAAAATCCCTATCAACCAGATTTAATACAAAATTTTAAGCTGCTTTTTCTGTTTAAAAATGATTGCCCTATAACCTTGCTAAATTAATTTAGCAGGAAGCAGGTAAAAAGTTATGCAACAATATCAATCATTAAACCCAGATTTTGCAGTTGAAAATCTATTGCGGCTCACAACTACTGCACAGTTAAGCCTTTCAGAATATTTTTTAGCTTTGAAATAGTTCACTATTACTTCAGCAAAAAATAACCCGAAACACTTATCTGTATTGCATTTGAAACCCTCATTACGATCTCAACTGCAAAATCCGGGTTAAACAGCTAAGAATAAAAACAACAGCATTGATGCTAGCAGAAAATAAACAGTTTAAACAAATTGCAGGGAAGATTACCCTTTCCCTGGTATTATTGGTGATTGTATTTGTGCTTTGCCTGGCAAGTTTGTTTTTGATGGCTGACATGATCTTTGAAGACAAGAACCTGCTGTTTGATGAAAATGTATTTGCACTTATCAAACCTTTTATCAACCCTTTAAACACAACGATTTTTAAAGCCGTTACTTTCTTTGGTTCATTTGCCTTTTTACTGCCTGCAAACCTGCTGCTGATACTCTTCTTTTTGTTAGTAAAAAAAGAGCGGCACAATGCCTGGAAAGTTGCTGCAGTTTCTATTACCAACACATTGGTACTTTTCCTTTTAAAGGGCATACTGCAACGGCAACGGCCACCGGCACCGCTTATTTCAAAACTGCATGATTATAGTTTCCCAAGCGGCCATACTTTTAGCAGTGTTGTATTTTTCGGAATAGTCAGCTATTTTATTCAACTGCATTGCCGCAATAAAATACTAAAATGGTTCAGCATTTTCTCTTTCGGTTTACTGGTACTGGCAATTGGTTTTAGCCGGGTTTACCTGCGTTTTCATTATGCCAGTGATGTTATCGCTGGTTTTTGTCTGGGTGTTATGTGGCTGCTGATGGCAAAATGGATACTTCTTAAAACCGATGAGATACCTGCTTTAAAATAAGGACTAAAAGCAATGTGTAAAGCATTTTATAAACATAGCTATTGTCTTATTGGTTTAAGAAGGATAAAAATTAAAACCCAATCCCGCTTTGGGGAAAACAGCAAATAATTACAGTTGTTACCAGTGGCATATCTTTTGTAAAACGGTAAGCAGTTAACTTGCAATAACTTTAAATAAAACCGCCCCGTTATTAATGGTTAAATAATTTCCTTAAATGAATTATTGCTAAAACTATCAAACCAATCTATGCGTCTTTCAACCCGATTCAGCTCTCAGCCTTTTAATATTAAACTTGCAACAGCACTCATTTGTTTCATTGCCCTGGGATATTTGGTAATCAATGGAAAAGAACTTTTGTCACCGCTTATTTTTTCTTCTTTGCTTGCTATTGTATTGCTGCCGCTGGCAAGATGGTTTGAAAACAAATGTCATTTGGCACGAAGTGCATCTGCCATGATTGCTGCTATTTTATTACTCACTGTAGTAAGTACGGTGCTTTATTTTGTGGGTTCTGAATTAACTGGTTTAAGCCGGGACTGGCCTTTGTTTAAAGCACAACTTGGTTCGTCAGTAGATCAGTTCCAGGCATGGGTATCGCAAAAGTTTCATATTAATGAAGGTAGTCAGTTAGATTACTTTCACAATGCCACCGATAAACTGTTGGATTCGGGAACTGTTGTGGTTGGCGCTACCATCGTATCACTTTCTTCAATGTTGCTATTTTTAGTTTTCACTTTCATTTATACTTTTCTTTTTCTTGTCTACCGGTCATTGATCTTAAAATTTTTAGTTGCTGTTTTCCGGGAAGAAAATGCTGCCGTGGTGCATGATGTTATTGAACAGGTTCAATACATAATCAGGAAATACATTGTTGGGCTGCTGCTGGAAATGGCAATAGTTGCCACCGTTGTTTCTGTAGCTTTTTCAATAATGGGAATTAAGTATGCTTTCTTGCTCGGCATCATTACAGGCTTGTTCAATCTCATTCCATACATCGGGATTTTTACAGCTTTAATAATCAGTGCACTCATAACTTTTGCAACCGCTGCCGTTGCTACAAAAGTAATTTTTGTTGTCGTCACGTTAATCATTGTTCACCTGATTGATAGTAATGTGCTGCTGCCGTTAATTGTTGGCTCAAAAGTTAAGATCAATGCGCTTGTTACATTGATAGGAGTTGTTTTGGGAGAAATGATTTGGGGCATCCCGGGCATGTTTCTGTCAATTCCGGTAATAGCCGTTTTAAAAATTATATTCGACAGGGTTGAATCTTTAAAGCCCTGGGGAATGTTGCTGGGCGATGAAGAAATGAAAAAGAAAGAAGAACAAATTGAGAAGGTAGTTTTGGAAGTTGCTGAGGCAATTGAAGAATAAAATTATCTGTAAACTACAACGGCTCATTAATCCAGCTACTAAAAACATAAGTTCGGCTTACTGCTTCTTAAAAACGGAAATTTCAGGTAGCGAAAGATCCTTCAAAAACTAAGGGTATTTATTTCCAACCCAACACACACAGTATTTATAGAGCTTTAATCTTTACTGTATTCCTTTAAAATATGTTCAGATAAAATAATAATTTCCTTACCAGCCATTTTAATAACACCTTCTTCAGCAAGCTCATTCAACATACGAAAAACAGTTTCGTAAGTTGCTCCTACATATCCCGCAAAATCCTGCCGGCTAAGCGTCATATTTAACCGCCCGTCTGTTGAACCAAACTTTTGATTGAGAAAAAGAATTGCACTGGATACCCTGCCTTTTACTGTCATGTGAGCCAGGTTACGCATCCGCTTTTCCGACTCCTTCAATTCAGCAGCAAAAAACATCATCAGGTTATACAGAAAGTCATGATTTACTTTCAGCGTATCATTAAAAAAATCCAGTTCAACATAACAAATATCTGTGGCTTCCAAAGTGGTACCAGATACCGGGTAAATTGTATTGTTGCCTAACCCCCGGTGCCCGACGATGTCTCCGTCGCTTGCTATTCTCAATATCAGTTCCTTTTCTTCCTGCCAGTGCTTGTGTATTTTTACAACTCCCCGGTCAATAAAAAACATACCTTTTACCTCCTGCCCTTCTTCAAATATCATTGCCCCTTTTTTAAAATGAAGGCACTGACGGTTGGCCTCCAGGGCAGGCAGCCAGCTGTGAATAGTTTGCCGGCATAACACACAACTTTTAAGATCACAATCCTGCTTAGATTTTTTGCCCATGTTGCAATATTAAGGCTTTAGGCACTTTAGAATAAGAAGCCCCGGAAAAATATTTATTTAGTCTATAATACCTGCTCTACATATAAAATCACACATCTGCTTTATCAGCTTTTATAAAAACCTGGTTAACTAATATTAGTATATAATTTTTTAACATACATAATTTATTAAACCAGCATAGCATTTTCTCTGACTATAAGTCCAGATGAAAATAACAAGAAGTATTGCCCGGCATTAATTTAACCAGGTTTATGCATTATATTTTTTATGCTATAATTCAGGATCGCATTATGTTTCCACGGAGTTCATGCAAAATGATATCCGAAATTTAGAATGAAGGTTAATAATATTCTGTAAAAGAATCAAATAAATTAAAAATAAAAATATTTGATAAATATTTGGTTAAAATGCATTTTTAATGAAAAAATCATTTAATTTTATGATATATATCATTTAATAATACTTCTTTTTCTATTTTATACCACTCGAAGTATTACTTATGACATATAAACGACAGCTGCCAACAATATTTATTCATAAAAAAATTATTATGAAAATAGTAGTGATTGGCAACGGAATGGTTGGATACAAATTTTGTGAAAAACTGATAGCAAAATCAAGCCCACAACAATTTTCCCTTACAGTTTTTGGAGAAGAAGTCCGGCCTGCTTACGACAGGGTTCATCTGAGTGAATACTTCGCCGGTAAATCACCTGAAGAACTTTTAATGGCACCCGCAAGCTGGTATGCCGAAAATAATATTACACTTCACCTTGGCGATCCTGTGGCGCAAATTAACCGGGAAGAAAAAACTGTTGATTCTCATAAAGGGCTTACAGTTCCTTATGATGTATTGATCCTTGCCACCGGCTCTGCCGCATTCGTTCCACCTATTCCCGGTACAGAAAAAGATGGTGTATTTATTTACAGAACCATTGAGGATTTGGAAATAATGACTGCCTATGCAAAGAAGGCGAAAAAAGGTGCCGTAATCGGAGGTGGATTGCTTGGACTAGAAGCGGCTAAAGCAATGTTAGATCTTGGGATTACTGACACATCTGTTATAGAGTTTGCATCAAGATTAATGCCCCGCCAAATAGATGAAGCAGGAAGCAATGTGCTGAAAGGAAAACTTGAAACACTCGGACTTAAAATTCTTACCAATACAAATACATCGCAAATTTTAGGCGATGATTGCATAACGGGAATGCAGTTTGCCAACGAAACAAAAATAGAGGTTGATATGCTGGTTATATCAGCCGGGATCAAGCCAAGGGATGAGCTGGCAAAATTATCAGGATTAACTGTTGGCACCAGGGGCGGTATAGTTGTAAATGAAAACTTGCAAACCTCGGATGAAAACATTTACGCAATTGGTGAGTGTGCACTGTTTGAAGGAATGATCTATGGGCTTGTTGCTCCCGGTTATGAAATGGCCAGTATTGTGGCCACAAATCTGGCCTCTCCAAACCCCTCCAAAGGAGGAGCCTTAGACTCTGCAAATTCAGAGAACCTTCCTGAATTTGCAGAGTCTGCCTTTGTCCCCCCTTTGGGGAGTGGAGGGGCTGCTTTTTCTGCTTACGACATGAGCACCAAACTAAAACTAATTGGTGTAGATGTGGCAAGTTTTGGTGACCCTTTCGCCACCGGCAATGGCATTACATCTGTTGCCATAAATGATAGTAACAAAGGCGTTTACAAACGCATTAATATAAGTGCTGATGGCAAAACTTTATTGGGTGGCATTTTAGTAGGAGATGCAGAGCAATACAATATGTTGCTGCAAACGGTAAAGAATAAAGTGGTTCTTCCGCCTAACCCCGAAGATGTAATATTGGGAAGCAGAGGTGGTGAAGAGGCTGCAGGTACTGGTATTACCGGTTTGCCGGATGAAGCGATGATTTGTAGTTGCGAAGCAGTATCAAAAGGTACAATTTGCACAAGTGTTACTGAATCTGCATGCGAAACGGTTGATGCCGTAAAAAAATGCACTAAAGCAGGAACAGGTTGCGGGGGTTGCATACCAATGATAAAAGACCTTGTGGTAAGCACTATGAAGGCAAACGGTAAAATTGTAAGAAATGTATTGTGTGAGCATTTTGACTACAGCCGCCAGGAATTATTTGACCTGGTAAAACTCAATAAATTAAAAACCTATGACGATGTATTAAGCATGTTTGGCAAGGGTGATGGCTGTGAATTATGTAAGCCCCCTGTCGCATCCATTTTAGCAAGCTTATGGAACGAAATAATTTTAAAGAAGGGAAATGATACCGCCCAGGACAGTAATGATCGCTTTTTAGCCAACATTCAAAAAGGCGGTACTTATTCTGTTGTGCCACGCATTCCCGGGGGAGAAGTAACACCAGATAAATTGATTGCGATTGGGCAGGTGGCAAAAAAATACAACCTCTATACAAAAATTACCGGCGGCCAGCGCATAGACCTTTTCGGTGCACATTTGAGTGACCTGCCGGCTATTTGGGAAGAGTTGATTGACGCTGGTTTTGAAAGCGGCCATGCTTACGGTAAAAGTTTACGTACAGTAAAAAGTTGTGTAGGAAGCACCTGGTGCCGGTTTGGGCTACACGACAGCGTTAGCTTTGCCATACAGATTGAAGAAAGATATCGTGGACTTCGTTCTCCCCATAAATTGAAAGGTGGTGTAAGTGGTTGTATAAGAGAATGTGCCGAAGCACAAAGTAAAGATTTTGGAATTATAGCAACTGAAAAAGGCTGGAACCTTTATGTATGCGGCAATGGTGGCAGCAAACCTCAACACGCTATTTTACTGGCGACTGATATAGATGAAGCAAATTGTATAAAATACCTTGACCGTTTCCTGATGTTTTACGTAAAAACTGCTGATCCGCTTACCCGTACCGCCACCTGGTTAAATAAAATGGATGGCGGCATCGGATACCTTAAAACAGTGGTGATAGATGATGCATTGGGCATGAATGCAGAATGGGAAGCTGATATGGCAAACCATGTAAATACCTACGAATGCGAATGGAAAGCAGCGATTGAAACACCAGAATTAAGAAAACGTTTTAATCATTTTGTAAATGCTCCTGAACAAAAAGATCCATCTGTAACATTTGATCCGCTGAGAGAACAGAAAAGAGCAAAAGAGTGGAAATAGATACCATTTTAATTGCCTTCAATATTTATAATCACCTTCCCTTCAAAACTATTTTTAGCTTAGTAACAGCTTCTAACGATTGCCTGCCATGTTTTTATACTGCTTGTACTGCAGTGGAACTACCTGGACAATTCTTGCCTTCCTATTTTATAAACGCTTTACGTCAAAACACTTTTATATGTCTTCAGAAAAAAAGATCGACTGGTTTTATGCATGCACAACAGATGACGTTCCTACTAACGGTGGCGTATGTGTTAAATATAACGAGGATCAAATAGCCCTCTTTCATTTTACCCGCCGCAATGAGTGGTACGCCTCACAAAATGAGTGCCCTCACCGGCAGCAAATGGCATTAAGCCGGGGAATGACTGGCTCCGCCGGAGAAGAACCTAAAGTAGCCTGCCCTTTTCATAAAAAAACATTTTCCCTTGTTACCGGCGAATGCCTGAGCGGCGATGAATGCGCTATAAAAACTTACCCCGTAAAGGTGGTGGGTAATGAAGTTTACATCGGTGTAAGTGAAAGCCACGAAATGCAACCTTAACTAAAATAATTAACCAAACTAACTTTTATGCTATCAACAAAAAAATGAATTAACAGCAGCTAATCAAAAACAAAAGCCCGGCAGATGGCAGTCTTACCGGGCCCAAAATAATCTCCAGGATTTCTCACCTAAAAATCAAACAAATTTAATATGAAATATTTTAAACCAAAAAAACTCTTAATAATTTGCCTGCTGATATGGAGCAGCTTGGTATGTAAAGCTCAATTTTCTCTTACCGGACAAATAAGAACCCGTACTGAATTTCGCAATGGTACAGGCACACTAATGCCACAAACCAACAAGGCAGCATTCTTTACTTCACAAAGAAGCAGGCTTACATTTAATTACAAATGGAACCGTATCATTTTTCAAACCTCTTTGCAGGATGTAAGAGTATGGGGCCAGGATGCTTCATCGATAAGCCTTGCAGATGGCAGTAAACTCGCTGTACATGAGGCCTGGGCAGAAATAGCGCTGGCCAATAAAAAAGATACATCGTTTAAAAAATCTGCTGTTGATTACTTCGCCATTAAGATTGGAAGGCAGGAATTATTATATGATGACAGCCGGCTGCTGGGTAACCTGGATTGGCTGCAACAGGCACGCAGGCACGATGCAATTGTTTTTAAATTATTAAACAAGGGATGGCAGTTAGATCTTGGTGCAGCCTTCAATCAAAATACGGATGCATTCAATTACAACGGCACTTACTACACACCTGCCAATGTAAATCCTTATGTAAAAGACAGCAGGGGAAATTTGGTAGCTACACCTGCCGGCTTAATACCTATTGTAAATGCCAGCGGCATCAGTTCCAAAACCGGAACCCTGTCTATGGCAAACCCGCCAAGCACTAATGCTTTGGGGCAACAATACAAAGCACTTGAATTTTTATACGTTGCAAAAACCTTTGGCCAGACAAAGTTAACCGGCTTATTTGTAAGTGATCAATTTTCAAAATACAGAACAGATTCTGTAAAAACAGTTGCTGGTACAGATACGGGCTATGTGTATGGCCGCCGCTATAACCAGGCTGGTGTAAATACCAGGTTTACAACAGGCCTTTTATTGTCAAGTGCTTTGGATAAAAAGAAATTAACCACGCTAACAGCAGGAATTTATTACCAGGGTGGAAAGGATAAAGAAGGTTTGTCAGTTGCGGCTTTTACATCCACTGTTTCTTTATCCTGCACAAAAAAGAAACTCACTTATACTGCCGGGTGGGATTATGTTTCTGGCAACGATGCCTTTTCATCTTCCACCACCAATCACCGGTTCGATCCTCTTTATGGAACACCGCATAAATTTTGGGGCCTGATGGATTATTTCTATGCAGGTACCGGCTCACCAGCAGCAGGATTGAGTGACCCTTTTATTAAAATAAAATATGCATCCTCTAATAAACGCTTCACTAGTGGGCTCGATTATCATTACCTGTCCCTGGCTAAAACTCAAAAAGATATTTCCGGCAAAGCCGTAAAAAAATATTTGGGTAGTGAATTTGACTGGGTAAGCAGTTATGCTTTGAATAAAGTAACCAGTATTGAATTAGGCGTAAGCTATTTAGCAGCCAGCAAAAGTATGGAGTATGCAAAAAATATAACACCGGGCACCAGCAAATTAAATGCAAGCTGGGTTTACCTGCAGATAAATATCAAACCGGAATTCTTTAATAAATAATCCTTCAAACAAACATCACATTTTAAAACTACAGTTATGGCAGTAACTAATCAACCACTAAATAAACTGAATATCTTTTCTTTCAAAGGAGTTCAGATGAGAACCTTTCACATTACATGGCTAACCTTTTTTGCATGCTTCTTCGGCTGGTTTGGCCTGGCACCACTAATGCCAACCATCCGCCAGGACCTTGGTCTTTCAAAAGCTGAAGTAGGTAATACTATTATTGCAGCTGTGTCTGCAACAATTTTTGCACGCCTCCTTATTGGCAAATTGTGTGATAGCTGGGGACCGAGAAAAACCTACACCACTCTTCTGTTGCTGGGAGCTTTTCCGGTAATGCTTGTTGGCCTTGCCCATAGCTATACAACTTTTTTATTGTTCAGGCTGGCAATTGGTGTTATTGGTGCATCATTCGTAATTACACAGTTTCATACATCAGTTATGTTTGCGCCTAACATTAAAGGAACTGCAAATGCAGTTGCAGGCGGTTGGGGTAACCTTGGTGGCGGTGTTACCAATATGCTGATGCCCGTAATTTTTGCTGCAATTGTTAGTTTCGGTTACACAAAAGCAGAAGCATGGAGATATGCAATGATAGTACCGGGAGTTATGCTGCTGATAATGGCATTTGTTTATTATAAGTTTACAAAAGATACACCGCAGGGCAACTACGATGAAATTAACCGTGTAAAAAAACAAACATCTGACACTGACTGGAGCATTTTAAAAGACTGGCGTGTATGGTCGCTGGCAATGGCTTATGCAGTATGTTTTGGAATGGAAATAACATTTGATGGTGTTGCTGCTTTACACTTCACAGATACTTTTAAACTTAGCCAGGGATCAGCTGGTTTTTGGGCAGGTTCTTTTGGGTTCATGAATCTTTTTGCCAGGGCTTTGGGTGGTATTGCTGCAGATAAAACAGGTAAAAAATATGGCATGAAAGGCAAATGCTTTCATTCCTGCTATTAATGGAAGGATTTGGAATCATTCTTTTCGCTATGGCGGGCTCGCTTGAAATGGCTTTGATATCTATGGTAACATTTGCCCTGTTTCTTAAAATGGCTAACGGTGCCACTTATGCCATTACACCTTTTATAAACGAAAAGAATATTGGTATGGTAAGCGGTATTGTTGGCGCAGGCGGAAATGTTGGCGGAATGATGTTTGGGTTCCTTTTTAAATCCACAACCATTTCTTATGTGCAGGCGTTTCAATATATCGGCTACATTGTTATCGGCGTATCGCTGGTGGTGCTGGTAACAAAGTTTGTAACAGCAGAGAAGACAGTTGCTGTGCAGGAAGCACCAGCTTTGGCTTGATAAGGGTTACCTTTTAAACAAGTAATATTGAAAATGAGTGTCGGAAAAAAAACAAACAACGTAACTGGAAATACTACCACCTGCTGCTATTGCGGCGTGGGATGCGGTATCGTAGTTACTAAAGATGCTCATAACAGGATATCTGTGGAAGGTGATAAGGACCACCCTGTAAACAAAGGCATGCTATGCAGCAAGGGCATGAATCTGCACCACACTGTTAATGACCATAGCGACAGATTGTTATATCCTGAAATGCGCTATAATAAAAACATGCCACGCCAAAGGGTAAGCTGGGATGTAGCCTTGGAAAGAACAGCCGCCGTGTTTAAAAGTGTTATTGATAAATATGGTGCAGACAGTGTTGCTTTCTATGCAAGCGGACAGTGTTTAACAGAAGAATATTACGTTGTAAACAAATTGGTAAAAGGATTTATTGGAAGCAATAATATTGATACCAACAGCCGCCTGTGCATGAGCAGTGCGGTTGTTGGCTATAAAATGAGTTTGGGTGAAGACAGTGTGCCTATAAGTTATGACGACCTTGAACTGGCCGATGTAATTTTTGTTGCCGGCGCCAATCCTGCCTGGTGTCACCCAATTTTGTGGCGCCGGGTAGAGGCGGCCAGGGAAAAAAATCCTGAGATAAAAATAATTGTAAGCGACCCCCGAAAAACACAAACCTGCTCGCTGGCCAATGTTCATCTGCAATTAAATCCTGGTACAGATATTACCCTTCATCATGCCATTGGCAGGTGTTTGATAGAAGATGGTAAAATTGATTTTGATTTTATAAATGACAGTACAAACGGCTTTGCCAAATACAAAGAAACTGTATTTGAAAGAACCATTGAAGAAGCCGCAGCTATTTGCGGAATAAGCGAAAATGATATCCGTTTAACGGCGTTGTACATTGGCGGCGCCAAAGGGTTTATTACCATGTGGACGATGGGCCTTAATCAAAGTGTTGTTGGCACTAATAAAAACTTGTCGCTCATCAACCTTAATTTAATTACCGGCCAGATAGGAAAACCAGGTGCAGGTCCGTTCTCTCTGACCGGGCAACCGAATGCAATGGGCGGCAGAGAAGTCGGAGGCCTAAGCAATTTATTACCGGCTCACCGTGATCTGCTGAATGAATCACACAGGAACGAAGTTGAAAAATTCTGGCAAATACCCCTTGGTACAATCAAACCTAAACCCGGCCTTACAGCTACTGAAATGTTTGAGGCGCTGAATGACGGCAAGCTAAAAGCAATCTGGATACTGTGCACAAATCCAATGACCAGCCTGCCGGATGTACGTATAGCGGAAGCTGCTTTAAAAAAAGCAAAATTTGTTGTGGTGCAGGAGATCAGTAATAAGGTTGAAACGCTGCCCTACGCTGATGTTGTACTACCTGCAGCATCCTGGGCGGAGAAGGAAGGTACCATGACGAATGCCGGCCGTTACATCTCTCACCTGAATAAGATTACTGATGCTCCCGGTGAAGCACTGCCCGATGCAGAGATTATTTGCCGCTTTGCCAAAAAAATGGGCTTCCCCGGTTTTGATTACAAAAGTTTCTCGGAAATATTTGCGGAGCATGCGGCATTAACAGAAGGTACCCACATCAACATAAGTGGATTAAACTATGCCATTTTAAAACAAAAAAAAGCGGTTCAATGGCCTTATAAAAAAGCAGACATCGCATCTGCCGGAGAGCAAAAGGAAAACAATGGAACAGAAAGATTATTTACTGATCATAAATTTTTTACTCCCGATAAAAAAGCCAATATCCATTCATTTTCAGATCAAAATAATTCAGAAGCACTTACACCTGAATATCCGCTGGTACTCACTACAGGACGCATACGTGACCAGTGGCACACAATGAGCAAAACGGGCAAGGTGAGCAAGCTCAACCGGCATATCAGTGAAGCTTTTTTAGAGATCAATCCTGCGGATGCAGTAAAAAGAAAAATCCGTGACAATGATGTAATAGAGATATGGAATAATCGTGGTAACGTTCAGGTAAAAGCAACATACTCAGAAGATATAAAACCCGGCGTTGTTTTTTTACCCATGCACTGGGGTAAAATTTTAAACAGCGATTTGAACAGGGCAAATAATTTAACCAATAATCTTGTTGATCCAAACAGTAAAGAACCCGATTTTAAGTTTAGTGCTGTACAGGTAAAATTATACAGCAAACCAAAGCAGAAAATAATTGTGGTGGGTGCAGGCGCAGGTGCTTGTGGTTTTGTAAAAAGTTACCGTGTATTAAATATTAACGACGAAATTGAAATTTTC
Source organism: Ferruginibacter sp. (assembly GCA_965247025.1). Classification (GTDB taxonomy): domain Bacteria; phylum Bacteroidota; class Bacteroidia; order Chitinophagales; family Chitinophagaceae; genus Ferruginibacter. The sequence continues at coordinate 2,670,860 of OZ252000.1, forward strand.
AGTAAGGAAGATTTTCCTTTTTACAACCGGGTATTGTTGCCGGATTATATAAATGGAAACCTGCATTGGAAGAGCCTTATAAAAATGAGTGACGATGAAGAAACGGACCATAATATAAAGTTGCACCGGGGAACCAGCATTGAATCAATTGATAAAGTAAACAAAACTGTAACTGACAGCAAAGGTGTGACACATTTTTATGATGTGCTGTTACTTGCTACCGGCAGCCGGCCTTTTATGCTAAAAGATGTTCCTTCGTTAAAAGGAATATTTACCATGAGGAGCCGCAAGGATGCAGATGAATTTAAAAAACATTTAAACGCCAACAGGCTGCCGGATGGGATGTCTGTTGACGACAAAGTAATTATTGTAGGAGGCGGGTTACTCGGTATTGAGCTGGCTGCCTCACTCAATGAGGTTGGTTTAAAAGTTACCGTTATTCATCGTACCTCAAGATTAATGGACCGCCAGTTAGATACATTGGGCAGCCAGTTATTAAATGAAGAATTAACAAGCAAAGGCATTGAAATTTTTTACAATGATGAGATTGACCGTATTACCGGTGAAAAAAACATTTCAGGGGTAAGATTAAAAAGCGGTTTGATGATAACCTGCCACTCACTGCTGATTGCAATTGGTACCGTACCAAATATTGAAGTGGTAAAAGATGCTGGTATTGATTGCAAGCGGGGTGTAATTGTAGATGAATACCTGCGTACAAGTTGCAGTGACATTTTTGCCATTGGAGAAATAGCTGAATTCAAAGGTTCTTTGTACGGCATTACTGCGGCAGCTGAGCAGCAGGCTGATATAGTAGCCAGGTTTCTTTGCGGTGATATTTCTAAATATTATTCAGGCAGCCTGTTGATGAATATTTTAAAAATACACGGTACAGATCTTTGCTCGCTGGGGCTTTCTGATATCCCAAATAAGGATCCTGCTTATGAAGAAATTATTTTTCTTGACAGGGCAAAACGGTATTACAAAAAGTGCATTGTTCACAACGACAAGCTTGTAGGTGCCATTTTGATAGGTGATAAAACTGAGTTTTTAGAATACCGGAATTTGATTGAAAATAAGCTTGAGCTCAGCGAAAAAAGATTACAGTTATTGCGTAGCGGAAAGCCTGCCGAACCCATAATTGGCAAGCTTGTATGCAGCTGCAACAACGTTGGTGAAGGCAATATCATCAACAAAATAAAAGATGGCTGTAAAGATCACCTGCAACTATGCCAGCTTACAGGTGCAGGCATGGGTTGTGGTAGTTGCAGGCCAGAAGTAAAGTCGATACTGGATGGCCGGTTCATGATTTCACCGCAGGTAAACGCTGTATTAATTACACTATAACAATAGCATTATTAAAAAATGAAACATAGAATCAAACCCTTCAGAACAATGACTACCAAAGCTTCAGGAGAAAAGATCTACTTTGATTTTGAGCAAGATTTTGTAGAGGAAGGAATGCGGTGCATACCTATGATAGTACGTTTTAAGATGGATGCTGCAGGCATCAAACTAAAACTGGGCGACTGGTGTAAATTTACATTGGATGAGAGATTACAACTAGCGTTAATGCCGGTTAACAACCAGTTAAATCTCCAGGTTTATTATAATTATCTTTCCGGGCTGGTGCAGCTGCTCACAGGCTGTAGTGCTTCCCCTTTGATTACAGATCTTAAACCAGTATGGAATAACTGTACAAAAGTTCCAGAAGTGCTTGTTGAAAAGACTTCCTTTCTTGCACAAAATCTTTCAGTTAAAAATTGGGCTGGTCTGCATGAACTGCAACGTTTTGCGCTAGTGAAATTATGTACATCAGACCATGAAAATAAAAATTTGCCAAAAGCATTGGCTGAATTTGGTTTAATTCAAAATGAATATGCATCATGATTAATACTGTAATCATCAACTTTCGTGGCGGTATCATTTCTCCCGGTGAATTATACAATATACTTGTTGCGGCAGGCAGGGCAGGTTTACGTTTTGTAAGCTTTGGTTTGCGGCAGCAATTGCTTGTTGATGTTGCGGCGCAGGACCTGCCAATTTTTACCGGTGAACTTGATCAGCTGATGATTGAATACGAGATCGATAAAATTAAGTTTCCGAATATCATCAGCTCCTACCCTGCGGAAGAAGTATTTATCAGGAATACCTGGTTAAGTGAAGGCGTTTATAAGGACATTTTAAGTGAGATGAATTTTAAGCCTGTTGTAAAAGTAAATATCTGCGACGGTGATCAAAGCTTTACGCCAATGCTTACCGGTAATATTAACTGGATTGCATCTGCAACTGCAGAACATTACTGGCATCTCATTATCCGTTTTCCAAAAACAAATATCACTTTTGAATGGGACCAGCTTTGCTACACCAATCATGTAGCAAAGGTTACCATGTTACTGGAGAAAATTATCACTGAACACCCTGCCGAATTTACCGACAATGAAAAAGTTGATGGCCGGGCTTTGTTTAACTACCTGGACACAGAAAATATCATCACTAAAAAAACAGAGAAACCCGTTACTTTAACACAGTTTAATTTGCCTTACTATGAAGGCCTTAACCGCTACGATAATAAGTACTGGCTTGGTGTTTACAGAAGAGATGAATTGTTTAGCATCAAGTTTTTAAAAAGACTTTGTCAGCTATGTCTCGATACAAAGCTGGGCCAGCTTTGCTGCACTTCCTGGAAAACTATCATGATAAAAGGCATTGAGGAAAAAGACAAAAACAAGTGGAATTTATTGCTGGAAGAATTCCAGATAAATATGCGGCATGCAGCCAACGAACTAAACTTCCAGGTTGAGGATAGCTGTCTTGAAGGATTAGAATTAAAAAGCTTTTTGATCAAACACTTTAGCATCGATGATACAAGAACCTTTGGTATTTGCTTTGGAATTAAGACAAGAAATAAGAGTGAGATATTCAGTTCCATCCTTATTAGACGCAGGCACCTCATCAATTTTTTGGGAATAAAACTAATAAGTGTGTATGATATTTTGTGTGCAAAAGATTTTAACCCGAACGAGCGGACTGGCAATATTTACAGCAGCGGAAATTTTAAATTTTTACTGCCTGAAGAATTGCGGAGGTCTGTGCTGCAATACTATCAATTCAGGGCAGCTATCAATCAACCCGTGGTAATTAAGGAGCCTGCAAAAACTGTGGTTGCAGAAAATAAAAAAGTAACTTATTTATACCAATGTCCAAACTGTTTTTCCGTGTATGATGAAGTAACTGGCGAACCCGAAAATGATATTGCAGCCGAAACTTCATTTGAAAATCTTGGGGATAGTTATTGCTGCCCCGTTTGTGAAACAACAAAATCCAGCTATAAAAAAATACCCAGATCATCACTTGGCTTACAGCCCGCTTAAAGTTGCATGAGCATTAAAGTTTTCAAAATATTTTAGTTGGAATTCCTGTACCGGTATTGAGCAAACAGATAGTTGGCTCAGCATAAATTTCATACTGAATTTTTTAAGTTCGCCAACCTGGTGCAATGCATAAATTTTAGCCAGGCCAACTGCTCTATATATTCCGCAAAGCGGCTCCGGCTCATTATTATTTGTAAAGATGTAAGATTCGTATTGCGGCTCTTTTGTGCAAAGAGCGTATAGTTGTTGCAATACCGAAACGTCTATCAGCGGCAGATCGCAGGCAAGTACAAAAATATCTTCTGAAGGATTTTTTACGTGAGCAGACATAAGCCCAAGCAGCGGACCTTTTAATCCCAATGAATCATCATCAGCCATCAACACTGCTGGCGAAACTACAGCAGCATAACCAGTTTGCTGCATTTTGTTGACAGAAAATTGTACCGGAATTTTTAAAGCAGTTAATTTATCTGCAGCCAGTTCAGCCCAGGTAATGCCTTCATACTGAAGCATTCCTTTATCGCTTCCCATCCTTTTACTTTCACCGCCACAAAGTATTAAACCAAGCATGGTGTTATTTATTGATGAGGAGCAGAATCAGAATGTCCCAACTTTTTTTCCGGCGAAACCACATCCCTTATCAGTTGTTTTATTTCCTTTATCTCAAGAAAACCTCCGGCTTCTTTTCTGTCGAAAATTACTTTTTCACCTTCGCTGATGGTGTACCGGCCACCCACTTCACTGGGTTGTAATGTAACGGCACTAACCTCTTCAGCAAATGTTGTTAAAACTTCCTGCGCCATGTAAGCCGCTCTCATAAGCCAGTTACATTTTGGGCAATATTCAATTGTGATCACTGGTTTTTTCATACCTGTAAATTTACAGCAAGTGTAATATTATAACGGTTAATTTTTTGAGCTGCCTGCAACTGTTATATTTTGGCAGAGAAAAGATCTGCCCTGGACCCAGCAAAAAATTTAGCAGGCACCAGATCATGCAATAACTGAATTGTTTAAACTGCAGATTTCAACTCCCAATTATTTTTTTGTAAGCGAAAATGGCTGATCACCTGCAGCGATGCCACGGCTCATTTCCGGCGTGCTGCTCATGTCAAGTTTTAAAGTGCCGCCATTTACAATATCACTGTGTAAAAGAAAAGTATGGCTGTAGTTTTTTCCATTTAATTCAGCGGATTTAATGTAAACATTTTCTTTGCTGTTGAGTGGTGCATCAATCACAAACTTATTTCCATTTTCTAAATTAATAGTGGTCTTTTTAAATACGGGGCTTCCCATCACATACTCACCTGTGCCCGGCGTTACGCTATAAAACCCTAATGCGCTTAACACATACCAGGATGAGGTTTGCCCCTGGTCTTCATCACCCGGATAACCATTTTCCGTTGCGTTGTATAGTTTGCTCATTACCTCTCTTGCATGTAACTGAGCCTTCCATGGTTCGCCTGCATAATTGTACAAGTAAACCATGTGTTGAATAGGTTGATTTCCATGGGCATACTGACCCATATTTGCCATCACCATTTCTGTCATTTCGTGTATCATTCCATGGTAGCTACCCACATTAACTTTATTTGATTCTGTAAAAACAGCATCCAGTTTTGCATTGAAATTTTTGTCACCACCGAGTAAATTTATCAAGCCCTGTATGTCCTGGAAAACAGACCATTCCCAATGCCAGGCATTCCCCTCCGTAAAAGGCCCGCCCCATTCAACGGGATCAAAATTTGGAGACCATACGCCATCTTCATTACGGCCTCTCATAAAAGAGGTTGATGAATCGTATACATTTTTATAGTTGTACATCTGCCTCGAAAAAATATTTTTATAGAAATTATTACCGGTCAGTTTGGCAAGCTGGTAACCACAAAAATCATCATACGCATATTCCAAAGTTTTTGCGGTAGCCTCCCTGTATTTGGGGTAAGGAACGTAGCCTAGTTGTGCATATTCCTTCCAGCCATCACGGCCATTTGATGGTCCCCACGGACCTTTGTTGGATGCTTCATGCAGGTAGGCTTTCAGCGCTTCATCGGGGTCAAATGTTCTGATACCTTTTGCCCAGGCATCCGTAAATAATGTGATGGCGTGGTTGCCAATCATACTGCCAGCTTCGCTGGGAAACGACCAGGAAGGCAACCAGCCGCACTGGTTAAAAGCATCCAGCATGGCCTGCATATATTGCCCTTCCATTTCAGGATGTATCAAGGTGTTCAATGGAAACTGTGCCCGGAAAGTATCCCAAAAACCGGTATCCGTAAACATATAGCCGTCATGCACTTTACCATCGTAAGGACTAAAATAATGCGGCTTACCATCGGCGCCAATTTCATAAAACTTTCTGGAAAATAAACTGGCTCTGAAAAAGCAGGAATAAAATGTCTCCATGTCTTCTTCACTCCCTCCTTCCACAACAATTTTACCAAGCGATTTATTCCAAACTGCTGCTGCTGTTGCCTTTGTTTGCTCAAGTGTTTTATCAGCCCCTAATTCCGTTGATAAATTTAATTCTGCCTGGGCTGCACTAATGTAGGAGGAAGCAACTTTTAATTGTACTTTTTCACCAGCTTTAAATTGCACGTAAGCCCCGTAACCATTGCCCCCGCCCGTTAGTGAATCTGCAAAAATTTTATTGTTTTTATTTTCCCATGTGCCATAGCTAACGAGGGGCTTATCAAAATAAATAACAAAAAAATTCTTAAATCCTTTTTTAAACCCTTCACCATTATTTACCCAGCCTGTAATTTTTTTTGCTACCGGATCAATTTCAATTTCACTGATATTTGTATAGCCGTCAAGCACCAAAAAACTTTTTTTTCCTTTGGGATAAGTAAAGCGCAAATGTGCTCCCCTTTCAGTAGGAGAAATTTCCGTAGTGGTCTTATTTTCAAAAGTTACTTTGTAATAATTTGGTTTGGCAATTTCATCAGTGTGACTAAATTTTGCTTCCCGTTCATTTTCATTCACCACCAACTGATCCGTCATTGGCATCAAAGAAAAAACTGCGTAATCCCGGCTCCATGAGCTGCACTGGTGGGCCTGTTGAAATCCACGGATCTTATCTTTAAAAAATTGGTACTTCCAGCCATCGCCGTTTTTACCAGTTTGCGGCGTCCAGGTATGCATGCCAAAAGGCAATGCTGTTGTAGGATAAGTGTTGCCACGGGTCAATTCATGTTTTGAGTTTGTGCCCTGCAAGGTGTTTACATAATGCACTAAATCATTTTGCTGTGCAGCTAATTTACTGCAGGCTGCAAGCAGGCAAAAAGTTAAAAATTGTATTGACTTCATGTGGAGTTTTTAAAGAATAACTTTTCTGTTAAGCCAACGGAATTCCGGCAATATCACCAGCACATCATTTCCGCTTTACAAGAATATAATTCACTAAATCATTTGTTTGCTTATCTGTTAAAACACCTTTCCATGCAGGCATTCCTTTATCGGTAACACCGTCAATGATAGATTTTTTTAGTGCAGCGAATGAGTTGCCGTAGTGAAGCGTTTTAAGTAAACCGGGCTTTGTATCAGCACCTTTCAAATCTGCGCCATGGCAGCCTGCACATAGTTGGGCATACAATACTTTAGTGGTTGTAGTTGCCCTGTTTGTACCAGCATGATTATCATTAATAGCCTGGTGCAATTTATCTGCTGTTAAAGAAAAAGCTTTTTTATCTTCAATTTCAGCCAGGGTAGCAGGGCGCATCCTTAACACCATATCATAGTCCCCTGCTCCCTGTGGTGCATTGCTTTCAGGGGGGTCTACATGAGAAGTGGAAAAATAAATATTCCCGTCCGGGCCCTCTGCCAGTGCTCTTATTCTTCCATAATTATTTTTCAATAAAAAATTATAGGCGCTTATCTTTCCTTTGTCGAACTCAACTTTTAATATTGCTTCCCCACGCATGCAGGCTACCAGTAAATTTCCTTTCATAGATGGAAATGCTTTACCGCTGTAAAAGATTGCTTCAGCGGGGCCAATAGAAGGCGTGAATTCCATTAACGGAGCCATCATGCCATCCATATTATTCCGGTGATGGGTAACAGGCCAGCCATAATTATTGCCCCTTGTTACAATGTTAATTTCATCGCCTCCGGTGGGGCCATGTTCTGAATTGTATAAAAAACCGGTGCCCGGCTGAAAGGCTATGCCCTGTGAATTTCTGTGACCATAGGTCCAGATTTCTTTACGGGCAGTATCGCTTTTTGCAAAAGGATTATCTGCCGGTATCGTGCCATTTTCATTGAGTCTCAAAATTTTGCCATTCAATAATTTCAGGTCCTGCGCCAGCCTCGGTACATCTGCATCACCGGTAGTAATGTACAATTTTTTATCTGGCCCAAACCTAAGCCTGCAGCCAGTATGATTGAAAACTCCGGGAATACTTTCTATAATTGTTTGAGGGTCGATAAGTGATCCATTCAAAAAACTGTACCTGGCAATGCGTAAGAAAGTGGTATTGCCAAGCCTGTAATTGTAAGCAAGATAAACGAAATGATTGTTGCTAAAATTAGGGGAAAGGCAAAGTGCTAATAAGCCCATTTTACCTTTCACTTCTACATCCGGAATTGTTAATACCGGTGCTTCCTGCAATTCATTTTTACTCACAAGCCGCACACGACCGGGCCTTTCTGTAAAGAGCATGCTGCTGTCCGGCAGAAAGACAATATCCCACGGCACAGCCATATCTTTTGCAATGGTATCTATCGCAAAATAAGCCGGGTTTATTTCAGGTATTTGCGGATGATCTTCATTAAAAAAAACAATTGGCGTAATAAAGAAAACTATTGGTAACGCCAGGGAAAAGATGATCTTCTTCATAAAAGGTGTTTATCAATAATTTGGTAATCCGCCATTAATCGCTGTATTAATTAACTACCGGAAATGAAGCGATCCGCAATTTTGCAGCTCCCATCGGTATCAGTTCTATTGGTTGTTCCTTTGTAGAAACTGCTACAGGGCTTTGCGGTAAAAGATCACACAAACCATTTTTATCCAGTATCCATTCCGGGATAATTTTACCCTTTGCTTTTAGAGAAAAAGGAACATCTTTTTGGGTGAATGGAAAATCACTTACCGGCCATGGTTTCTTAATTATTTCAAACTGTTTTTCCAATGATTGGTCGTTTAAAACAAGGCCATAGTTCCACATACTGGCGGGGTATATTTCGTAAGCCGGCCATTTGGATTGGTCAACATTTTCCTGCCACTTAGAGTCGCCAATGGCAGATTTTTTACTGTCCATTTTCTTATAATCTTCGTCTATTTTTAAAGAGAATGTAAGCGGCCCGTAGTTGATGCTCACACTGTTTTTATTTTTGGTCCAGGTATCCTTTGTAAGCTTCATTGGTAACACAAGCTCCACTACATCGCCCTGCTTCCACTTAGTTTCAAGCTTTGCATAGGATCCTGCAGAAAGTGTAGTAATTTGTTCTTTTCCATTTACTAAAACCTTGGCATTGCTGCACCAGTTTGGTATCCGCAAATACAAAGGAAAACTAACGGCAGCGGTTGCCGATATTTCAATTTTTATATTTTCATCAAAAGGGTAATGCGTGCTTTGCTTCAGCGTAACACTATTCCCTTTGCCAACTTTGGCTGTAACCTCACTGCTGTTATACAACATGGCCGCAATACCATTATCTGGGGTAGCCATCCATAAATGCTCTGAATAATAAGGCCAGCCCATTGCATGGTTGTGCTGGCAGCACCTGCTGCTAAAGGGGTTCATCATCAAAAAAGGTCCCTGGTTATCAATGCCGGGAGAATGATTTCTGCTGTCACTTACCACCATGTTCGGTGCCGTAAGATACCGCAGTCCTTTAAAATCAGGCATTACAGCGGCCGGGTAAGTGTTGAAGGCTACATCTTCGCAATGATCCGCCCACATAGGGTCTCCGGTTATCCCAGCCAATATTTCATCTGAAGCCATCTGCTCCACCATGCCGCAAGTTTCAACCGCCTGGCGGGGATCATCATAGCCTTTTCTGGCATTTTCATCTGCCCCAAACATGCCACCCGGCACCTGGCCGTAAATGGCCCTTATCAAATAAAAATCATTGTAAGTGGCATTTAAAAAACTGCTGTCTTTTGTTTGCATATAATACGTTGCAGGCTCTCTGAAGCATTGTGCAACATTAACATTGTGCCAGTTGGGTAAATTATCTTCCTGCGACCAGTTGGCAGTGTTGCGGTGAATTTTATTGGCAAGATCAAGCAGCCATTTTTCGCCAGTGCGGTTGTACAGCCAGTAGATGCTGTAGAGGTTGTCTCCACCCCGGCTGTTCTCCCAATAAATCTTTAACAACTTTTCATCAGGCACCGTAGTCTGCCACTTAAAATACTTTGTCATAAAAGGAATTACCCGGGCATCCTGGTTGTATTCGTAATAAGATTGCATGCACCAAAGCATCAGCATATTTGGCCACAGATCCTGCAGATCAGATTTGTTTCTTTCAATATCGGCTGCTGAAAGTGCTGGTCCAAAATAACCGTCTGGGCGCTGGCTTTCAAATACTTTATCCAGCCACAATTTTGTTTCTGCAATTATTTTTTCATCCTTTAAAACATAACCAAGGTTGCCATATCCTTTTAACCAATAAGGTACCTCTTCCCAACCATGATCGCCTTTGCCATTACCGCTAAACCAGGCATTGTCCTTCTTATCAAGCCAGGCGCTTATTTCACCAAGATGTCCGGTTAAGCCATCCCGCTGCAACTCCAGGTATTTCAATATCCAGCCTTGTGGCTTAATAGTGCCAACCGGCAATTTTATAAATGCCAATGGTGTAAGGGGCGCTTTATTTCCTGTATAAAATTTATTGCTGACAACGGTGGCTGGCCGCTTAACATTTGTTACAGTTATTGCGGTTTGTGATGCAGCATGCTTGGCAGGCAACATCAGCAGCAGTAACATAAAAACTAACAAACTCCTCTTTAACTTGCTCATAATTTTTATCAGTATTTAATTATTTTTTTGAAAAGCATTCTCAACCAGGTGTCCTTTTATCATCCAAACTTCCGTACTGTTTTCGGCGTATGCGTTGGTAGATGTTAATGCAATCACCGTATCATCATCCAGGATGCAAAGAGAGTTCCAAAGGCCATGCTTATCAACAGGCACTTTAAAAGGCACTGTTTTATTGATGAAATTTCTTGCATTTTTATCACCAATGGCAACAAACATACAGGCTTTGTTCCAGTCATTTGATCTGCCTTCTGTTCCCTGGTAAGATAATATTGTTTCGCCTGATTTTAATTGCCGCAGATAAGGTGCACCTGCATAAATACTATCTGCAAGCGGCTCCTGCAGTGCGCTGGTTCTATTGCTGCTGGTTGCATCAGCAACAGCACTCCAGTTATTTTTTAATGTAGTTCTTATCACAGAAGGTTTAAATCCTCCTTTAGCATTGTCTTCAATCGAGAAGACAATTTCATCTTTATCCTTTAATAACAACGGCACCGGCATACCATCTCTTTTCCCGGCACGAAAGCTTACAATTTTTGGTGCTGTGCTCCAGGTAAGGCCATTATCGAATGAACTGAAAATAGAAATATTTTGCTCATTACTTTTTGTATAAATAGCTTCATTGCTAAAAAATAATTGAATCTCGCCAGAAGGTAACTGTAATTGAGCAGGCTCCCAGCAACCATCTTCAAACTTCGATCCGGCCTCGTACAACAGTCTTTCATCCTGCCAGGTTAGTCCGCCATCATAACTTTTTTTTGTGCGGATACCGAAATGCTTTTCAGCTTGTATGGGAGATGGCCTTGGATTGTAAGATACCAGCAGCGAACGATCTTCTAACTCAATAATTTCCGGCACGGCCATGTTAATTCCATTCTGCCTGTCAGCAATTGTAACCGGTGGCGACCATGTTTTACCGAGATCTATGCTGCTGATTATTTCAACACTTCCACCAGTTTCGTAAACACAAATAAGGCTTTTGTCGTGCAACTGAATCATCCTTGGGTAACCGCAATAACTTTCGTCTCCAGTTTTTTGTGGTGCCAATTTTTGCAGGGTTGCAGTGTCCCACACAATTATTTTATTGTAATTTTTTTTACCAAAATTTGAAGCTGCTCCCTTCTTATGAAGGAAAGCGGCACTGCATAAAATAGTAGTTGAAAAAAGAATTACAAGTTTGTTCATTCGGTATTGACAAGTTGATTGGTACTCTTTATAACTTTCGCTTAAAGCAATTGTTTGCGTTGATTAACAAAAGACTACGGTGACTATTGCTGCACCCTAAAATACTATAAAAATATTGTACCGTGGGTACGGTTTAAATCAATATGAATTCAAATTGTTTCACTTAAAATTTGAGGAATATCTACGTTTTAAATGTTGACTCCCTGCAAATAAGTGCTGGTTCCAATATCAATTTTACGGGCTCAAAATCCGGGTTACCAATATTTTTTCGGGATTCAAAAAACAGCCTTGCAGCCGCCTCTCCCATTTGAACTGTCTGCTGATTTACGGTTGATAAAGATGGCGTAATGTATTCGCCAAAGGGTTCATTTGCAAAGCCAATCACTGCAATGTCGTCAGGTATTTTTTTGTTGGCTGCTTTAATAACCTGCATGGCACCCAATGCTGTAAAATCTTCCACCGCAAAAACAGCATCCGGCAATTTTTTGAGCGCTAATAATTTACTCATGCAATCTCTGCCAGATTCAATGCTAACCTTGCCATATACAATCAGATCTTCATCTACCCCGATGCGGTTTACATTCAACGCATCAATGTATCCTTTTAACCGCTGGTTAAAAATGCTTACATGCTGCTGGCCACCAATATGTGCAATGCGACGGCAACCAAGTTTTATTAAATGGCTGGTTGCGGCAAAGGCACCTGCATAATCATTAACCACAACAGATGAAACCCCCAGCATATTCACAGCCCTGTCAAACAGCACCAATGGCACTCCACGTTTTTTTATATTTTCGTAATGATCAAGATTAATTGTTTCTTTTGAGATGGATGCCAGTATACCATCAACCTGCGATTGCAAAAAAGTTAAAACACCCCGTTTTTCGCTTTCGTAAAATTCATTTGTCTGGTAAATGAGGACGTTGTAATTATTTTCGCTGGCAATTTTTTCGATACCATGCACCACTGATCCAAAGAAATTAATTTCAGCACTTGGAATAATTACACCTATAATATTTGATTTTCCTGAGCGGAGTGAAGAAGCAATTTTGTTGGGCTGATAGTGCAGTTTTTCTGCGGCTTCCCTAACCCTCTTTTTTGTTGACTCCTTGATGGAAGGATGATCATTGAGGGCCCTGGATACCGTTGCTGCAGTAACGTTAACCTCCCGGGCAATATCCGTAAGCTTTATTTTTAAGAAATTTTCATTCATAACAAGAATCAAGCCCCCCGGAAATTATCCGGGAATTCATTTATTTGAAATAATAAAGAACGTTGTTTGTTTCTTATAAAAAATCCTGTGTAGAAACACCGGATTTAAGATGATTGCACTAAAAACTATTTTTATTACTGAACGCTGTTTAATTTTTTTATCAGGTTTACTTCATCCTCACGGTAAGGAGTACCATCCTTTTTAAAAATGTCGTGAAACCATTCGGTTGGCTGGCTGCCATCTGCAAGTGGTGTATCCCAGGCATAAATGGTATTTGTTTTTCCATCTACAAATCCCCAGTTAATGGCACCAACTTTTTTAGCTTTAAGCATGGGCAGTACAGTTGCAAAACGGCTGTTTCTTGTACGGGCCATATACTCAGTACAAATCAATGGTTTGCCATTTGCCTTCAATACTTCTATTACCTGTTTGTGAAGAGATGCTTCTTGGTAATCGTGATAAGTAATTACATCTGAATTCATCAACTGAAAAGCATTCAGCTTTTCTAAACTCCAATTCCACAATCCTGCGGATACTGGCTGGTCTGGGTTTACAGCCCGTGCCCACTGAAATATCCTGGTGAGTAACGGCAATGAAGAATCGCCCTTATTATTGTTGCCTGGTTCATTGTATAAATCCCACAGCAAAATCCTTTTATCATGAGCAAAACTGGTAAGCACATCCTTTACATATTTTTCCAGTTCAGGATATGCCGCAGTATCGAATGTTGCAGGCTGGCCGGGATCCTGCACCCATCCGGAGTTATGCATACCCGTTTTTGGCGCTGGTTGCTTTCCTGCCTTTGGCTCTTTATTCCAGCAGTCATCAAAAAAAACAAACAGTGGTTGTATACCGTGTTTATCAGCAATGGTTAAAAAATCTCCCATCCTTTTTTTAAAGCCTTCGGGATCTTGCTTCCAGGCTATTGAATGCAAAAAGACCCTCATTGTGTTAAAGCCGATATTTTGTGCCCAGCCAAGTTCTTTGTCAATTTGTGTTGGGTCAAAGCTATCTAACTGCCACATTTCTAACTGGTTAATTGCATTAGCCGGAATATAATTGGCGCCGGTAATCCATTTATGATGACTGTACCATTCGTTGGCCTTTTCTGCTGACCAAACGGTTGCAACGGCCGGCATGCCGACTACCTGCTTTTTATTTTTTTGGGCCTGCAGGTTAGCTACAGTGAATAATAAAAATAAAAGACTAAAAATTTTGCTTTTGATGATCATTTTTAATGTTTAATATTAAGTGAGATTTCCTTGATCTGCCGAACCAAGCAATTAATTTAAAGACTATTTACTTTTCATTTTGCCTTCCAGCACTTTTATAAAGTAACCGCCTACAACACTCCTTGCCTGGAAGCCGACCATTTTACCAGTTATAGTTTGGTGCCAGTCGCTGATTGGCACCCTTGAGGTAGTTTCAGTTGCGTAGTGATACATTGGGTCAATAAAAGATTCAAAATCCTTTTTATTATCTGCCAGTACTGATGTCCAGATAACCCAATCAGATTTTGTATAAGTGGCCCTGCTATCCAACGGCAAACCAAATTCATTTTGCTTGGTGAGATAATATTTTATCTCTGTATCAAATACCGATTGCGGAAAATAGTTCATATTCAATATCTTATCCCAAACCAGGTTATACTTTTGACTCCAGGTACCTTTATCATTAAAAGTTAATGCATAGTGGTCACCATCTTTGGCCATATCCATCCATTTTGTAACCATGCCTTTTGTAATGGCACTGTATTTTTGGGCTTCCTTTTTTTCACCTAATTTTTCTGCCAGTTGAGCGTAACCACCAAGCGCTACAATTGCTTTTGCAGAAAGATTTGTATTTCTTGCAAGGTGCCCGGCAAAATCATCTGTACACAATTGATTTGCCGGATCAAAGCCTTCACGGCTTAAAAAGTCGGCCCAAATATTCAATGTTTTCCAATGCTTTTTTGCAAAGCCGGCATTGCCTTCTGCCTTGCCAATTGCAGCAGTAAGTATTACCATATTGCCACATTCTTCCACCGGCATGTCCTCTCCATAAGTTTGGCCATTGGCTAAGGGATAAGTTCCAAGATCGTGTGATGGATAAGGTTTTTTCCATCTACCGCTTTCACTGTAATAATAAATGCCATTCAGCATTCCTTTTAACAGGTCTGGATTGTAAGCCAGGTATAAAGGTGCTGATGGATAAGTAACATCAACCGTATTGATTGATCCGTTGCTGTAATTTTCTTTTGAAAGAAACAGTATTTCGCCGCCCGGGCTTTTAACGAGTTTATGAGCAGAAATGCTCTGGCGGTAACCCAGCTCACAAAGTTTTGCATAATTTTCTCCGCCCGCTTTTACCGCATCATTGTGAATCATTTTATTTAATGCTTCACATTTTTTTATTACCGGAGCGTAGTCTTTTGCAGCCAGCGATAATTGCTGTTCAATTGTTGCACCGGGAGCAAGCTTCCACCAGGGTTTTAAATTTTGCTGAAAATATTGTACAGCATACAGGTCATCATAACCGATCAGTATCAATTGTTCTTTTTCAGAACCACCAATTTTACCCATGTTTGCAATAGTGTTTAACACCAAATGCTTACCGGTTGAAACGCCCGCTGATTTGTTGCTAAATACCTTTGCCATATTTCCATCTGCAGAAATAAACTGCGAAATATTTGCTGATGCAGGTGCAGCCACATACATATAGCCCCAGTCAATACGCAGATCATCGCCTTTCTTTTTTAATAACGGCTGTTCCACTGTGCCCGCCTTTAAAATAGCAAGGCCATTGGCTGAATATTTTTGTGCAGTTACTTTTTGAGTCGGAACATTGGTAGCTACATCGGTAGAGGCACCGAAGTAAAGTTTGACTGAATGTTGTGCCCCATCATTCGATTTTACTTTTGCGCTGATGTATGATACAGGCCTTGATAAAATTGTAAGATCGTTGATGAGCAGCGGGGAAGTGAAAGTAAGTTCGAGGTCAACTTTTCCGCAGGTAAAATTGTAAGCTGTTTGCGTGGCGTTAAGTGTTACGCTTTTTTGTACCGCAACATTTATAGATTCTGAAGCCGGTTGTTTTGGTTCATCAACAATACCGGCATCGAGCCAGGCGCCACCAACGTTGTTGTGAACGTGAATGGCAATTATATTTTTGCCGGTTTTTATTTTATTTTTTATCTCATCGCTTATAGGCAGGTAAATAAATTTCCCAGTAAAGCCTTTGGTAGCATAGACCGTTTCGCCATTCAGGTAAACTTCCACATCATCATCATGCTGCAGCTTTAAAAAGAGCTTATTAAAATCTGTGCTTGCAATGCTGAACTCCCTTCTTACCCAAATATCTTTGCTAAGCCACATTGTTTTTGAAATGCTTTTATTGTCGCCAAAAGGTGCAATACCGTTCTTCCAGCCTTTGTCATCAAAACCGCCGTTCATCCATTCGCTGCCAGGGTCAGCTTCAGTATATTTTGCAGCATAATTTACTTCATCGCCGGCAGGCAAAATAGTTTTATAAATGATTGACTGTTCACCCAAAAAACGAAAAATTTCTCCATCTACATTTAACATCCCAACCAGTGACTGATCCGTTCCAGTCCAGTGTTTTGTGGGGGAAGCCGTCAGTTCATCCGTAGTTGACCAAATACTAAAATAAGGATCATGTGTTATTAATGGATAGGCCGGAGCCTTGGTGCTTTGCGAAAAACAGCATGCAATTATAAAAAGTGCAACGAAGGATAATACGGTTCTTTTCATTTGTAATTATTTAAAAAAATAATTGTTCTGATCACTTAAAAAGAAACACGGAATCAACGACGATCCCGGTTTCTTTAATTTAACCAAAACCAAAACTGAGTTAATCAAACACAGATCTTTTAAAAGCCTGGATTGTAAAGCGGGTGAATATATTGTGGTTATAAATCTAAATAAATAATAGTCGGCTATTTTACAAGTGAGCCATCAAACAATTGTGCATGCACAGCTTTTAGTTTTTCAACCGGCATTTTAATTTCTTTTCTGTCATACGTCATCAGGCCATTTGTTTCTACTTCCACATCGGTGGTTTGAGTGTACACTGCCGCAGACAACCCTTGCCTGATTAAATTTGGTATGTGGCCCATTAGTTCCGAATACCTTTTAAACAGTTCATCATTATTTTTGAATGATACATAGCCCCAGTTATTTTTTTGCTGCCACGTATGATCCTGGACAGGTAAACCCAGGCCGCCAAACTCACCTAAAACCAATATTCTTGTTTTACCAAATAACGCTGGATCCGGCATCTGCGGTTCCGGATAATTATGCAGATCGATAATAGGACCAACATCAACAAAATTTCCTCCACTGGCTGTATTCACCAGGCGGGAAGGATCTTTCTGCATCGTCCATTCAACAATTTCTTTTGTTTTAAACTGGCCCCAGGCTTCGTTAAAAGGCACCCAAACAACAATAGAAGGGAAATTATGAAGATCCTGCATTATTTCATTCCATTCGGTGCGGTAAATTTTTTCTGACTCCGGCGTACGGTCTTTATCGCTAGCCCTTCCGTAAATGCCGGGACGGTTTTCCCAGCGATTTCCAAGATCGCCGCTCGGCATATCCTGCCAAACAAGCATACCAAGTTTATCGCAGTAATTATACCAGCGGGCAGGTTCAACCTTTACATGTTTACGTATCAGGTTAAAGCCCATTTCCTTGGTTTTTTCAATGTCAAATTTCAGTGCTTCATCAGTTGGTGCAGTGTACAAACCATCAGGCCACCAGCCCTGGTCTAAAGGGCCATATTGAAAAACAAACTGGTTGTTAAGTAACATTCTTTCAATGCCATCAGTCCCCGGCTTCATTGAAATTTTACGCATGGCAAAATAGCTCTTTACTTCGTCGGCAATTTTTCCTTTACGCATTACCGTTACTTTCAAATCATATAAAAACGGGCTGGAGGGCGACCATAACTGAGGATCAGAAATGGTTAAAACAGCAGGCTCATTGCCGGTGCCTTTTTGTTCGGCTACTTTGTCTGCGCCTTTCCAGGCAGAATAAAGTACTTCGTAGCCTGGCTGCATGTTTTCAATGTTAGCAGCAACAGTCAATGTTTTTTTATCAATATCAGGTGTTTGTTTTGTAGAGCTGATAAAAGTTTTAGGAACTGCTTCCAGCCATACTGTCTGCCAGATACCGGTCACAGGAGTGTACCAAATTCCTTCAGGCTTTTTTACCTGTTTTCCTCTTGGTTGCGGACCATCGTCAGACGGATCCCACACACGTATTGCAATTGTTTGTGTTCCTTTTTTTAATGCTGAAGTAATATCAATACTGAACGGATCGTAACCGCCCTGGTGAGAGCCAACTTCCTTTCCATTTACATAAACGGTACACAGCCAATCCACCGCTCCAAATTGCAGCAACACATTTTCCTTTGTATAAGCTGAAGGCAAGGCAACTGTACGCTGGTACCACAATACACTATCCTTGCCAACTGTTTTACCAACACCGGATAATGCAGATTCCACCGCAAAGGGCACCAGTATTTTTCCATCGAATGCAGCCGGTATCGCTTCCGCAGATTTTGGCAAAATTGAATACTGCCAAAGTCCATTAAGGTTCATCCAGGTATCACGAACCATTTGTGGCCTTGGATACTCCGGTAAGGTTTTTAGTGGATCTACTTTTGCTGCCCAGGGTGTAGCAATTTTATCCCCGGCAATTTTCCAGCCTTCCTGGCAAAGCGCTGCATTTGCACAAAATATTACAGCAAATAAAATTGAAATTCTTTTCATTAATATCTCTTAAAGCCAGGTTTACGATTAGCCTGTTCAGTTATAAAATTATATAACAAAAGCCATTCAGCCTGCGCTTATTAATGGCCTTTGTTATTTCAGGGACGAGAATATATTAACTGGAAACCTTTTCCCGAATGTTTCCTTATCTTAAAAAGTTATCTTTTGAACAGGAGAAAAAATCATGTCCTCCACATCAGCAACCTTCAATCCTATTCTTGCAAAAATATAATTTTGGGTAGGCACAATTGAGGGAATACCAATATTCAAACTTACGCTAGTTGGGTCTGTAATGTCAGAACCGTTCAGGCTTGTTTGTGCAATGTTATAGTCACCTCCGGACACAAACTGTGTTTTATTAAGATAAAGTGTAACCCTGTCTATATTTTTTGCAGTTGCATCAGTAATTATTTTTTCAATCTTAAAAGTGCCTGTTACTTTGCCTGCGGCAGCGGTTAGCTGCGGAGTTCTTATCATGTAATATGGAGTAACTTCAAGATCTAAAGCCTGGCTACCTCTCATAGTGATCGCAATACTATCTGGCGTTCCGGCTGTAGTTTGTTTCCATTTAAAAGGGCCCTGGCCGTTAGGAATTGTCAATTTATAATCACCATCAAAAAGTAAAGCGGAATAAGTTCCTTCCTGGGTAAATGTTGAATTTATCCCCCCTACTTTACCAAAGCCAAACTGATATATTTCATAAGATACCTGTGATTGCTCAACTCCTATCTGTTCTCCTTTGTATAAAAGCTTACCGGTGAGTTTTGATTCCGGGGCTTTGTAATTGTCCTTTTTACAAGATGCAACAGCTGCAAAAGTGAAAAGTAATATGATATAATGATACCTGATTTTCATAATAAATTATTTAACAGTTAAACTATTGATTCGGTTGTTTTACTATTTTAGGATTTGCTGAACGGATGTCGTCCCCTATATAGCTGTAATAGTTACCAAATTGAAACTTGTTACGACCATTAGCTACTGCAGGAAGCACTTCTTTAAATATCCATTTACCATTATTGGGACTGCCAGGATTAAATATTTTGTAAGGATAAAGTGCCCACGGTTGTGTATTTCTCTTAGTGGCGGAACCTAAATTAGAAGTTAAATCAGCAACTGTCGGTATTGAGTTACCATCCCAAACAATGTGTGCAATTCTCCAGCGCTTTTTGTCATAAAGAACATGTCCTTCAAAAGCTAATTCAACCCGGCGCTCATGTACTATTCTGTCAAAAGTAATTTCACCTGGCGTTAAAGGAATAAGAAGGCCCGCCCTGGCACGTACCTGGTTCATAAAATTCGCTGCGTCAGCCAATTGCCCTAATTCAAATGCTGCTTCAGCGGCATTCAATAACACTTCAGCATACCTGTAACGTATAAACGCCACATCACTTCCTCTGCCTCTTCTGCCTGAACCTACAGTTGGATCAAGCCACTTACGAATATAAAATCCGCTTTGTGCTCTGAATTCAATATTCACCGGACCATCTTTACCAACAACCTGAATAGTATCAGTTGTACCTGGCAATGGTTTTAACTGGCTTGCTTCATCACTTGTAAAAATACTACCGTTAGCCAGCTGATAACCTGCCCAAATATCAACTCTTTTACCTTTGAAAATCCCATTAGGCAAAAGCACCGTACCAGCCAAACGTGCATCTCTGCCATCAAAAATTTTGAACAAACTATCAGGATTATAGTCATAATAGATAGGATTACCAGACCCATCTGTTGTTGGTAATGGAGCAAATGTATTATCCAATTTTTCAAAAGATTCTACCAGGTTTAATGATGGATTCAAACGGCCTGCATCGCCCCCTTCATCTGAAATAGAATAAGGCTGATCATTGGTTGTAAAACCATGTGTTTTGCCTGCGCCTGCTTTAAAATCTTCTATAAGTATTGACTCTTGGTTAACACTGCTTTTATCTAAAAATATTGCTGCGAAATTGTCTGATTTATCTGGCAGTACATTGTACAATTTATAGCCGCCTGCAGCACCTGTAATAATTTCGTTGGCGGCTGCTAATGCTTTTGTATAATAGCCTTGTGCCATACTTACCGGAATACCTACTTCACCTCCTGGCAAAAAAACCTGTGGTGTATTAGCGCCATATTTTGCAATAGAGCCTGCGTACAAAGCAGCTCTTGCTTCCATTGCTAATGCTGCAGCTTTAGTTGCTCTCGATTTTTCATTAACATCGGCAGGCAGGTCATTCTTAATAGCTTCAGCCTCTGCAATTACAAAATCATATATTTCTGATTCCTTGGCCCTTGGTATCTGAACCGATGAAGGATCTCCTTTTGCCGGATCATAACTTAAAGAAGTTTTAACCAACGGCACGCCACCAACACGTTTTACCATTTCAAAATAGTGGTTGGCTCTTAAAAATCTCCCTTCTGCTGTAAATCTTGTTTTTTCTGCAGCTGTAAGTGCCGTGGATGTTTGTACTCTTTCAAGAAACAAATTCAATTCCCTGATGTAGGTATAGCTTGAACCCCAATCTAATCCCCATTCGCCATATCCCCAACCTGTTCTTTGCACTAAATAATAACTCCCGTTTTCTGATGGAAAGCTTTCGCTAAAATCTGCAAAACTTCTCCATCCATCATCTAACCCTGAAAAATCTATCTGCCTGTTATAAAGATCACCCAGGATAGATAAAACAAGCGCCGGATCAGAAAAAGCCACATCATTCGGCAAAACCTGAATGGGCGGAATATCTAAAAAATTGCTGTCTTTTTTACATCCTGTAAAAAGCAACAGGAAAATTAAGACTGGTATCGAAAATATCTTTTTCATATCAATTATTTATACGTAATCGTTAAGTTTAAAAAGTAAGGTTGATGCCTACATTGATCACTTTATTCTGTGGAAACTGAAGACCGTTATCATCAACCGATTCAGGATCAACACCAAAAGATTTTAAGTTATCGAATGAGAATAAGTTGTAAGCATTTACATAGAGGCGGATCTTTTGAATCTTTACTTTTTGTAAAACGGTTGCAGGAACGGTATAACCAAGTTGAAGCGTTCTGGCCCTGAGTTGAGTTACATTATGCAGCCAAAATGTAGAGTTTGCATTGTAATCGCTGTGACCAAATTGTATATTGTACCTGTTCGCCGGATATTTTCCAGGTATCCATGCACTGTTTGGATCAAAAATGTCTGCCCTGTGCCACCTGTCTGTAAAAATGGTATTCAGGTTACCATTATTCTGGAAGGCCCACCTTGTTTCCCAGTTTTGAAACCAGGTATAACCAGAGGCTCCTGAGAAATCTACATTGAAATCAAAGTTTTTGTAAGACAGTGCAATGTTAAACCCGAAATTTATATTTGGCTGCTGACCGTAGCCATATCCAATCGGGCGCTGATCATATCCATCAATTTTACCATCACCATTTTGATCTTTGTATTTAAGATCTCCCGGCAGCAATGTTCTGTTACCTTGCCCGTCAATATTAACCGGGTAATTGTTGATCTCATCTACAGAAGCAAATTGTCCTTCTACCTGGTATCCCCATTCAATTCTTGAATACCTGTTTTCAGAAGAATTTCTGTATTGATCCCATGAGTTAAAGAAAAGTGGTTTATAAGATTGTAAATTTTTTGACCTGGTGTAGCCAATGTTACCACCTACGCTAAATCTCAATTTATTGATATTGCCGTTGTATGCAATAGACATTTCTTCCCCAAACTGTGCATCGCTGTTGATGTTTTCCTGCGGCAGACTGTAACCAATTTCCGTTGGAACAATTACATCATTTTTGTTACCAAGCAAGCCTGAACGTTGTCTATAAAAATAGTCCGCAGTACCAGTTACCTTTCCGCCAAACAAACTAAAATCCAGACCCACATCTGTAATTTTACTTGTAAGCCATGAAATATTTTTTATCGGAATTCCTTTATCTCTTGAAACAGTAACAGCATTACCATCAATAATTGCAGTACCCATATTATAGTTGTACCCTTCCAGGTATGAGTAAGCACCCACAATAGGTTGATTAGGATCATTTGGATTTCTGTCATCTCCAAGCTGGCCATAAGATGCCCGTAATTTGATATCAGATATTACCCTGCTCTTTGTTAAAATGCTTGCCAGGAAAGGCTCTTGAGTTATTCTCCAGCCAGCAGAAACGCCTGGGAAATAACCAACACGTTTGCCCGGTGCAAAAAGATAGGAAGCATCACGCCTTGCAGAAGCCTCTAAGAAATACCGGTTTGCATAACTGTAAGTTACACGACCAATATATCCAATACGGCTTTGGGTTTCATCAGCATCCTGGTACTGATCCATTGTTGGGAAATAGATAAGTGGCAGGTTATTAGAAATAGGTGAAGCATGTATCCAGTTTCTGCGGTAATGATTTTCAATTCTTTCCGCAACAAGTGTGGCACCAATAGCATGCTCGCCAAATTTATTATTATAGTTTGCCTGTAACTGAGTATTTGTATTAACTTGTTTTATCTGCTCCCTGTCACGCCATGGGTTAGTACTTCCGCCTGTTACTTTGTATTGCTCAGGATCTGTTCCACTTGCCGGAATATAGGTGTAAGCTTTGTAAGTATACTCCTGGTTATTTTCCAGCAGATCGGCCACATAGTAAGAATAGATTCCTTTTACAGAAAGACCTTTTATGCCAGGTATTTGCCATTCCGCATTAAAGTTTGTCTGCAACACCCTCCAGTCTGACCTAAACTTTCCGGAAATTTTTTCATTCAGAAATGCATAGTTAGATTCAAGATGCTCACCAATATCATTCAGATAAAGAGGATTATCATTTGCATATGGTCTTTCTCTTGGTGTATTTCTAAGAATAGCCAACCGTGATAAAAAGTAATCATCACCGCCAGGTACACCAGGGTTTTGTCTTGTTTCAACCCGTCCGTTAACTTCAACACCTACTTTTAAACCGTTTGTAAGTTTAGCAGTTACGTTAGATTGTATATTGGAACGGTTAAATTTATACTCTTTACCAAGATTTGATTTTTGATCCAGGTTAGTAGCTGATACGTAGTAACTCACCTTATCGGATCCGCCACTTATGTTGACGTTTACCTGGTTCTGAGGTGCAGGTTCAGCCAGGATATATTTTCTCCAGTCAAAACTTCTGTATGCTGCGCCTGCACTTTCACCCTGCTTGTATTTATCAAGCTCTGATTGCGTAAACCCGGTGCTTCCAAACCTGTTTATTTCAGCATCTGCCCTGTAATAAGCATAGTCATAACTATTCCTCAACACATCAGCAAAACGAAACCAGCTTTGCCAGCCGGCATATGCGTCAATGTTTACATTATTTCTGCCACTAGCTCCCTTTTTAGTGGTTACCACCACAACTCCATTGGCAGCCCGTACACCGTAAATTGCGGCAGAAGCATCTTTAAGAACAGAGATACTTTCTATATCATTTGGAGCAATATTATTAAACTGTCCTTCATCTTGCTGAATACCATCAATAACATATAAAGGGCGGCCCATGTTACGTATCTGGATATTTGCTGAAGCTCCGGGACGGCCATCAGGCATACGAAAAGTTACTCCCGGAATTTTACCGGCAAGCCCGGTACTTACTGTGGAACCAGCATGTACCCTGTCAAGATCTTTAGCTGTAACAGTAGATATAGCGCCTGTAAGCGCTTCCTTTTTCTTTGCTCCATAACCTACAACCACTACCTCATCAAGATCACTTCTCACTTGTACCATAGCAACATCCAGTGATGTTTTATCACCAACTGCTATTTGCTTTGGAGCGTATCCAACTGAAGAAATGATTATAACTGATTTTGCGCTGGCCACTTTAATTGTAAACTTTCCGTCAGGCCCTGTAACGGTAGCGTTTTTTGTTCCTTTTTCGGAGATGGTGGTTTTGTCAAGGCCGTTGCCACTGCTGTCTCTTACAATTCCTGCAACAGTTACAGGAGTTTGTTGGGAAAAAACAGGAAGAAAGAAACCTGTGAGAAATAATGAAAATAAAAGGAGTTTTCTTTTTTGCCAAAGGCTGATGCAGGCGTCAGCAATTACTGCCGGGGAGCCCCCTAAAGTGCATTTCATGTAGCAAGTCATTTTTGGTGAGTTAAAATGTAATCGTTTACGTAATTTACCTGGCAGTTAATGTTTTGATAAATTACGGTGTAAAGTAAAATCGTTTTTATTTTAAGGTTCATTCTCAGCGTTACAGAATGTTACCAAATTGTTTCATTTTTATTTTTAGAATTTCGATGATTGTCAAAAATTATAAATCTTCTCTCATCCGAATGTAAAAAATTCCAATCTTCGCAGTTGATTGAATAGAATAAAAAATATCGGCCATTACTTATTGCTCACTGCAATCGTTTTCTTAACCTGTCCTTTTAATACGGACGGCCAGTCTTATTTCTTCAGGCATTACCAGGTAGAGAACGGTCTTTCTAACAATACTGTTTTTTGCAGCGTGCAGGACCACCAGGGTTTTCTATGGTTTGGTACAAAAGATGGTCTCGACCGTTTTGACGGCTATCATTTCAAGCATTTCAACATCAACAATAAAGGGCATAGTTTAACCCCTGATATGATCAGTTGCCTGCTTGTTGATAAAAACAATACGATGTGGATAGGCAGCCAGAAAGGGCTTTATTATTTTGACAGGCAGAAAGAATACCTGGTGCCGTTAATTGATACGCTGGCCTGGATCAACAGTATGCACATAGATAATAAAGGCCAGCTTTGGTTTATTTCTGCAGTGATGGTTTGCCGGTACAATTTTATTACAAAAACGCTGACGGAGTTTCCCCAGGCTAATTATTTTCCGGCCGTATCTGTTTGCTCATCAGCTGATGGAACCATTTGGGCCTCAACCCCAGATGGGTTTCTTGAACGTTTTGACACAGCGTCAAAAAGTTTTACTTCTTACAATTTATTCAACCACTCTCCCACGGCGACATCTAACTGGATACAAAAAATTTACCCGGGAGAAAACAACTCTATCTATGTTGGTACCTCCAGCCAGGGTATCAAAAAATTTGACATTGCTACTGGTACCTACAAAGACCTGCTTACGGCTAATGCAGATAAGACATCAATATATGTAAGAGATATTGCCAGGTATGGCAACAATGAATTTTGGTTTGCAACCGAATCGGGTATTTTTATTTTAGATAACACAACCGGTCATTTTACAAACCTCAAAAAAAACTTTACCGATCCATATTCACTTTCAGATAATGCAATGTATTGTTTGTGTAAGGATAGTGAAGGAGGCATGTGGGCAGGCAGTTACTTTGGTGGTGTAAATTATTATTCAAGGCAGTTTGCAGTATTTCAAAAATACTTTCCTGATAACTCTGGCACCTCCATCAGCGGAAATGCGGTAAGGGAAATATGCGGCGATAATGCCGGCAATACCTGGATTGGGACCGAAGATGCAGGGCTGAATAAATTGAATACTGCTACCGGAGTTATCACGCAATTCAGGCCGGGAGGAGAAGCCGGCGATATTTCTTACACAAATATACATGGCCTGCTGGTTACAGGCAATGAACTTTGGATTGGTACTTTCGATCATGGCCTGGATATTATGAATATGAAAACCGGCAAAGTGGTAAAACACTATAAGTCCGGCCCCGGCGCACATGAAATGAAAAGCAACTTTGTAGTAAGCATGCTACAAACAAAGAATGGCGACATATATGCAGGTACTGGCAGGTCGCTGTATAAATTTAATAAAGCAGTTGCTGGTTTTGATCTTGTCCCCGAAGTGGAGGAAAATGTTTTTGTAGCTGTATTGCTTGAAGATCATGAAAAAACTATCTGGGCTGGATCGCATGGAAGCGGCGTATATTTCTTTAACCCGGTTACAAAACAAAAAGGTTATTTTAATATCGAACCAGGCAATACAAACAGTTTAACTAACAATATCATTAATGCTCTTTTTGAAGACAGCCGGCAAAATATTTGGATTGCTACAGAAGGCGGCGGGTTAGTTAAACTTGCGAAAGACCGGAAAACATTCTCATACTACACAACTAAAGACGGCTTACCCAGCAATTTTATTTTTAAAATACTTGAAGATGATAACCAGCATTTATGGGTTACCACATCAAAAGGGTTGGTAAATTTTAACCCGCTAAATGAGGCCATCACCGTGTACACCAAAGACAATGGGCTACTCAATGACCAGTTCAATTATAACTCCGGCTATAAAGACTCAACGGGCAAAATGTACTTTGGCAGTGTAAAAGGCATGATCTCTTTCCGCCCCGAAGATTTGCAGAAAAACAACAATATTCCACCCGTGATTATCACTGCTTTCCAGGTTCAGAATAAAGAAGTGGAAATAGATAAAGACAGTTCCTACTTAAAAAAATCAATCGGCTTTACGGATAAAATAACACTGCCTTACAACCGCTCCTCCTTTAGTATTGATTTTGCAGCACTCAGTTATATTTCTCCTGAGATGACAATGTACAGTTATTTTATGGAAGGGTTAGATAAGGAATGGACAGTAATTAAACCCAACCGTAAAATATATTTTACCAACCTCTCTCCCGGTACTTACACTTTTAGACTAAAGGCCGCCATTAATGGTAATTGGAGCAAAGAGAAACAACTCACCATAAAAATAACCCCGCCCTGGTGGGCAACTTTTTGGGCTTACCTGTTGTATACGTGCCTGGCTGCAGGTCTTGTATGGTACCTGTTAAGATCTTACCACATTATTGTAGAAGACAAGAAAAAGAAAGAAATTTATGAAGCTAAAATTGAGTTTTTTACAAATGTGGCGCATGAAATAAGAACGCCTCTTACCTTAATTAAAGGGCCCGTAGAAAACTTGCTGGAACAGGTAGATGCGGTGCCGCAAATTAAGGAAGACGTGGTTACAATGGAAAGAAATACCAACCGCCTTATTGCCCTCATCACCCAAATACTGGATTTTAGAAAAGCTGAAACCAAGGGTTTTAGTATCGATTTTTTAAAAGTAAATATTTCCGAGTTGCTGAAAGAATCGGTTTTGAATTTTGCAGCACTTGCAAAAAAGAGAAACCTCGATTACAGACTTGAATGCCCATCTGATGTAATGGCACTGGCAGATGAAGAGGCGCTAAATAAGATATTCAGCAACCTGCTTAATAATGCAGTTAAATATGCACTTAAAAAAGTTACCGTCCGTCTTATTCCGCCGACTGATGGAAGTGATTTCTTAATGATTGAATTTGAAAATGATGGCTTAAAAATTCCCGAAGATATGAGTGAGAAAATTTTTGAACCATTCTACAGGTTAAAGGAAACATTAAAACAACAGGGAACCGGCATTGGTCTTGCACTGGCTAAATCGTTGACGGAACTGCACAATGGCAAACTATATTTAAAAAACACTGTTGAAGACCTTAATATATTTGTGTTTTGTTTGCCTTAAAAGCCAATGAAAACAACCTTGCGAATACAAAATAATAAACGATTGCTAAAATAAAAAAAATGACTAATAGTATGTTGCCACTGATTTTAATAGTGGACGATAATGAAGAAATACTTGAATTTCTTGAAAGAATATTTTTTGCAAAATATTCAATTGTAAAAGCTGCGGACGGCAAAGAAGCCATTGCCATTTTGGAAAAAGAGGCCGTTCAACTTGTTATAAGTGATGTGATGATGCCGGTAATGGACGGGTTTGAATTGTGCAGAATTATCAAATCGAATTTTGAATATGCCCATATTCCGGTGATACTCCTCACCGCAAAAAATACCATCCAATCCAAAGTGGAGGGCCTGGAATTAGGTGCTGATGCCTACATAGAAAAGCCATTTTCCAAAGAGCATTTAATGGCGCAAATGGCAAGCCTTATTGCCAACAGAAGTATGATAAGAGATTATTTTGCAAACTCACCTTTGGTGCATATAAAAAGCATTGCCCATTCAAAAGCAGATGAACAATTTTTAGAAACACTCAATGATACTATTTGTGCAAACATTGAGGATACAGAGCTTGATGTAGAAAAGCTGGCTAAAATAATGAACATGAGCCGGGTTACTTTGTACAGGAAAATAAAAGCAATCTCAATACTAACACCTATTGAGTTGATAAATATTACCAGGTTAAAAAAGGCTGCAGAACTACTGGCCGAAGGCGATCATAAGATTTATGAAATTTCTTACCGGGTTGGCTTTAGCTCTCAAAGTAATTTTGCCAGGAATTTTTTGAAGCAATTTAATATCACTCCAACAGAGTATATGCAATCAAAACAGCTTAATAAAAAGAAACCTGTTTAACTGCAAATTAATTTGTTGATCAAGGTTCGTTAAGATCAGCTTACATGGTTGGTTTTTGCTCATAAATTGTCCACTGCTGCAGTTTTGAATCATCCTTTTTTGCAAGGGTAATACCGGTGTCTGTGGTGCCATCTTTATCAACCGGTGTAATGTATAAATCTGTTCCCTTTGCTCTTATTAGATAAATATTTTTTTCTACTGGTATAAAATCATACTCCTGGTTTGCCTGTAATGCTATCAGTGGCTGTTGCTCTAAAAGCACTCCTGCGGCTGGTATTCCCTCCTTTGGTTGAAATGTTTTATTCGTAAATAAATTTCTAAGCTGGTAGGTCTGGCCATCAACATGTTTAAAATCCCAGGTCATACATTTCCAGTTTACAGGGTTGTATGCTACCAGCGGCGTTCCGTTTTTTCCATTGGCATCTTTTATCCGCAACAACATACCTGTCTGTACATTTTTTATGGCATAAGTACCCTGGATAACCTGTGCAGTTGAAACAAGTGACAACAGCAGCAGCCCTAAACCAACAATAGAAATTTGAAGTCCTTTTTTCATGATAAAATTTTTAAAATTGTATTTCTTCTGAAATAATAAAAATCAGGCCAGTAATATTTTCTATTTTTAATATTAGCCTTGGAAGGTTGTTTGAAATGAACGGATAGGTTAATTACTCGGTTACAAAATGAAAACTATCCTTATCAATCACCATTTTATCAATTGCTTTGCCGTCTTTTTCAAAGTGCACCTTAATGATGGCCGTTCTTCTTGGCGTTGGTTTACTACCACTAAAATGGGTATGAAAAACATAAGTCAGCTGGCCCTTTGCATCCAACACAAAATCACCATGACCTGTGCCATTTATGCCTAAAATACTTTTACTAATGATTGGATTGCCTTCATATTTTTTCCATGGGCCGTAAGGTGAATTACTTGTGGCATAACCAACAGCATAATCAGGATTTCGAAAATCATTGGCAGTATAAAACAAGTAATACAAATTATTGTGTTTCAATACAGACGGGCCTTCTGTAACCGGCCAGTTTGTGTGGGCCGTATTTTCCCAGGTGGTGGTAGCAGTAATGCATTCTTTTAATGTAGCGGTTTTTATTGCGGAAAGATCATTCTCCATCTCAGCTACAAAAATTTTATTACCCTCAGTAAGCCGAACATGATAAAGGTATTTTTTACCATCATCATCAACAAAAACAAAAGGGTCAATTTGCTTCATGGGGGCATCAAGTGCTTTAATAATTTTTTGCGTGAATGGTCCGGCCGGACTGTTGCTTTGAGCAATAGCAATATTTTCATTAGCAACATATGCCATATAAAAAATGCCATTCAATTTAAAAACTTGTGGTGCCCAAAAATTTGCAGTACCATAACTCAAGCCCTTGCTAAGTGCAAAGCCACCATTTTTGGAACTGTCATTTTTCCAGTGCTTCATGTCTGCGGACGTGTACACTTTGAAGCCATTGCCGGTATTTCCTTCAACCGTTCCGTAGAGATAATAAACTCCGCCCTCACTAAATATTGTCGGGTCCGCAAGGTGAATAATTGAGCTGTCTCCGGCAGCAGATTGGGCTGTTGCTGTAAAACACATGCCCGTAACTACAAGGCAAATAAAAAAAATCAGCACAAATCTATCTGTAAAAGCTTTTATCACAATCAGGAAATTATCAGGGGTTTGTTACCCTGTCGATTACCAATTTAGTTGGGACCGATACAAAATATTATTGGTTCATTTTCAATTTTCCGGCGATAAATTCCCCGAGCTGCCGGCCTTCCTCTAAACCATTTGTAATGGAAGGCATGTAGTGAATGCCACCATAAAACCTGCTGATGGCTGCCTCTGCTGCGGCTTGTTTAAATGATTGAAAATACCGAA
Source organism: Ferruginibacter sp. (assembly GCA_965247025.1). GTDB lineage: Bacteria > Bacteroidota > Bacteroidia > Chitinophagales > Chitinophagaceae > Ferruginibacter. The sequence goes on from OZ252000.1 coordinate 2,701,514, forward strand.
CGGGGATCTTAAATTCCATTTCTGTTGAATCACTGTAAGAAAAATTATCCCCGAACAATTTTGTAAGTATTACAGCACTGGCGGCAGATACAACGCTGTGCCCGCTTGTGTATTCAGGAAATGGGGGTGTTTGCAGCAACGGCATCCAGCTTTCACTTATATACTGGTTAATGTAGGTTTCGGGCCTTATGCACTTACTCCGGTACTTTTCATCCCAGCAACTTATAAACCCATCTGCAAGGGTTATCGAAAGGCAGGCGTAAGCTTCCGCTGATTTTGCCAAACCAGCATTGGCCTTCTTGCATGCAACTCCGGTTATATTGATCCAGTGGCCACCCGGCGATATTTTTTTTGTGGCATACATAACATGGCCGTTAATGTTCATCTTAAAAGGATTGCAATCCCAAAAATTAGCGATCTCATTTTGTTCTGCTGTAATGTTCATGCCTGTAAGCTGAACGTCTCTTGCTTCTTTGTAAAAACGGCTGTTACTATCTGTTGAAAATTGTGTTGGGGGAAGGGGTTTAAACTGTTGTGCAGAATCAATCAAAAAAGTTCTTAACTCACCCCAGTGCGGTTCTATTGCCTTCATGTAGCTGGGAGGCGTGGGCTTCCATGTTGCAATGCTTTTATCTACTGCATATTTTGATAAAGACCGGGTTTCTTTATAGTGATCTTTTGCAGCCCAGGCGATAATGTTATCGGCCACCGCTTTTCCATAAGCAACGGAATTATCAAACACATCCTGCGGCATGCCTGCAGATTTAAACTCCTGCAAAATACCTGACTGAAAAGCAGTTATTTTTTCCTCGGAAATGATCATTGATTTAGCTACAAGCAACAATGCATTTACTGACGCTAACGAATAGCTGTATTCTTTTCCCTGCTCCGGCAAAGGTAAATTACCAAGCTCATGCAATTGACCGGCTAATGATAAATAGTTGTGGTCGGAATACCGTGCTGCTTCATAAGCAGCCACAGCTACATAAGCATAAATTCTGCTGGCAACCGGAGGCGAATAAATATCATGAACAATAACATCCGTAACCTCTTTAACGGACCGGTGCAGAAACGCCGGGTTCTCAGTTTGCTTACGCCAGTGGCCGGTTGCATTGGCGCAAATTGAGCAAAACAATAGCGAGCAATATAATAAAATGCGATAGTTTTTCATTCCTTCATATTAAGATACTGCTGCCTTTTTAACCTACATATCCGGCAGCCAAAAGTCAAAAGGTTCATCCCTTGTAACATCTAAAGTACCGTTTTTAAAAATTATTTCGGCCACCTGTATCACAGTTCTTTTTGTTGAATAACTGTAGCAGCCATCTTTATCCAATCCGCCATCGGCAAAATGAGTTTTTCTACCAGGATGGGTGAAATAAAAAACAAAAGCCTTGTCGCCTGTTACAACCACATCAGCATGTGCACCTGTAGGACTATCCTGGTTTCTTGTACCATTTTTATCAAGGATCATTCCCTGCCTTTCCCAGGTTTTTGCATCTGCTGAGCGATACACCCGCTGGCCAGACCACTCATCCGTAATCATCCAGTAAGAATCTTTAAAGCGAAATATTTTGGGCCCTTCATGCGGCTTTCCGCTAATGGCTGGTTTATCATCCAGTTTCCAGTTTATAAGATCGTTGCTTTCTCCTGTCATGGTTATGCTGCCCCGTTTCTCATCCTTGTACCAGATATGCCATTTGCCATCCGGCAATTTATAAAATGTTGGATCAATCACATTTTCGGATGATAATTGTAAATCATTTTCATGTTTCCATTTCCACAGATCCAGGCTGGTGTAATGGGTGATTTTTGCCTTACCGCCCCACTCATTTCTCACGCCTTTTATATACACAACAAACATGTTGTACATACCATTTTCAAAAATAATATCCGGCGCCCAAAAAGTATTTCTGCCTTCCTCAAATTCAAGCGCCGGGGTGCCTTTATACACCCAGCTTTGACCATGATCGCTGGATGTGGCCACACCTATATCGGTGCCATAACAAAAGGCCACAGCTGCAGACTGAACGTTGGCCCGTCGCTGTGAATAAAACATCCACCACTCCTTTTTTTCCTTATTGTAAACTACTACAGGATCAGCTGCGCCATCATAAATCGGATCACGGAAAAGCGGTGCAGGTGCCTTGTGGATACTATCCTTTTGCTGTGCTTTTAAATTAGTGATGGCTGATAAAAAAAATAACACAACCCAAAACCGGTAAAGATTTTTCATATAAAAACAAGTCATTAAAACCGGAGGTCAAACTAACACTCCGGCGGAGAAATTATTAATCTGGAAGTATCAATTTTTATTCAGAACAGTTCATTGTAAATTGTGAAATCAAAAAGGTCTTTTTTTAACAACCTATTGGCTGGGTTGATCTTACAGCCAAAGTAGAAATATTAAAACCGCCTTCATTTTTGTTTCAGAAAAACAACCCATTTTTTTATTTAGCCTGCTTGCCTGTCATTTTTTTGATGGTGCTTATCTCTTCTTCATTATAGGGTGAAAAATCAGGGTGAAAAAGATCATGTTGCCAAACAGCCGGGATTGGATCACCAGGCCTGTGGCCCCAGGGAAGATCAGTTTGTGTTTTTCCATTTACCAGGCCCCACAACATGCAGCCTATTTTTTCATCTTTAAAAATGGGAAGATTTGTTTCTATTATTGAACCAGCCGGCCGGTTCATCCATTCTGTGCAAATCATTGGACGATGGTATTTTTTCAAATCCTCAATCTCTTTTACCAGCCCTTCTTTATTTTGGTAATTGTGAAAAGTGATTACGTCAGAGGCCGGAATAACTATATCGTTCAATCGTTTATCGCCATTCCAAACATCAATACTTACCGGCTGGAATGGATTGATAAAACGTGCCCAGTCAATCACTTTTTTCAGCAATGGAAAACTGGCACTCCCAAGCCCGCCGTTGGTAGGTTCATTGTACAGGTCCCAAAGCAAAATGCGGTCATCATTTTTAAATCGTCCGATAACTGCTTTCACATATTTTTCAATCCGGGGATGTTGCTTTTCATCGATTACAAGACTGTGCCCCGGGCTTGGTGACCATGCCCATGCATACCAGCCAATTAGTGGCTCCGGCTGTTTCCCAACTTTGGGATCATGTTCCAGCCCAAACACACAATCATCAAATAAGGCAGGCATAAATTTTATTTTATGCTTATTGCAAACAGCCATAAAAGTATCCAGCGTTGTAAGAAAATAAGCGGGATCATTGTCATATACAGCAAACTGCAAAACAGCCCGTAAAGCATTCATGCCGGTAGCTTCGGCAACAGCCAGTTCTTTATCAATCGCAGCAGCATCAAAGGTTGTTTTATCCCACATGGCGGTATAATTAATAGCATAGCCGGGTATATAATTAAAACCGCAATACCAGGGTTGTTTACTATACCAGTCATTGGCTTTTTGCTCTGTCCATCTTCCGGCTACAGGCTGGGCAATTATACTTTGGGTAAAAGCAAACAATATAATTAAAAAGGAAAACAGGTATTTTTTCATACAGCATCAAGTGCTAGGAAATTATCGCCTTGAAGGCGTAATATTAAACTACCAACGGATTCAATTTTGAAGCTGCAGCCTCACCGGGAACGATACCGCCCAACCAGCGGTTACGGTCATTTTCCTGATGCTCATTTTTGGGTTCAGTTACCAAAGCTTCGTCAGCAAAATAAATAATGGTCATCACCTCCCTTGTTACATTTGATAGATTTCCCGGCGCATTGTGCAGCATCCATCCATAGTGAAAAGTAGCGTCCCCGGCATTCATGGTTCTTGACCTGCTAACCGGGTAACCTTTTTCTTTTATCAGTTTATCGATGGCTGATTCGGACTCATCTGATATGGCCAGGTTGCCAACGAATCCTCCTTTATGAGAACCGGAGGCAAATGTCAGCATCCCCATCTCTTCAGTAATATCCATCAGTGGCATCCACATAGTAACGGTGTTGTTTGTGCTGAGCGGCCAGTAATACTGATCCTGGTGCCAGGGTGTAAAGCCGCCGCCTGGTTCCTTATACAAAGCCTGGTCGTGATACAATCTTACATGCTCTACGCCAAGCAGGTCAGCTGCAATTTTTGCAAACCTTTTGGCCAGGGTAAAGCGCCGAACATTCTCGTCTGCTTCCCACAAATTCATGATCTGCAAAAAAGCTTTTCCATAAGTATCTCTTTCACCGAGTGAACGTTTTTCTGTATTGTAAGCGTAGGCGGCTGTATTGATCACATCCCGGTAAGCAGTCACTTCATCCGGCCTCAGCACACCAGGCACCATGGTATGTCCGGCGGTTCTGAATGAATCAATTTGCGTAGGATTAATTGTAATAAGATCGTTTAATAATGGCAGTTGCAGTGCGTTGATCATGATTGATAATTTAGGTTCAAAATAAAACTAATTGTTGCTGTAGTTGTGGCAGATAGTGGCAGGTTTATGGATTATATTATCTTTATCCAATTCACAAAGGGCAATATGGTTAAAATCATCAACAATGAAACCAGCTTTTGAAACGATTGTTGCTTCCGGCAACAATTCCTTTTTGGTAAGAAAATTTGAAGAAAAAGTTTTCAAAGCGCCTTTTCATTTTCACCCGGAGTATGAGCTGACGCTGATACTAAACGGATGCGGCAAACGCTATGTGGGTACACACATGAGTGACTACCAGCCCGGCGATTTGGTGCTCCTGGGATCAAATGTGCCGCACTGCTGGAAAACAGAACAACAGGCTGAAGGGGAAATTTCCAGCTCGGTTGTAATACATTTTACAATTGATTTTATGGGCGAAGATTTCTTTAAAAAACCGGAAATGAAAAACACCCTGCGATTACTGGATAAAAGCAGTTATGGTATTTTGTTTGGGGGAAATACAGCAGCATTTACAAACCTGATTAGCCTGATACTAAAAGAAAAAAACAGCTTTAAAAAACTGCTGCTTTTACTTGAATTATTAAATGAGCTTTCGGTTACAAAAAACCACACACTACTTAATAAACAAAATCTTTTTGCAGCATTGCCACCAACAGAAAAAGATAGAATGAATGCTGTAACCGCCTATATAGTTGAGAATTTTCGTGAAAAAATATCGCTGACAAACGCTGCTCGGGAGGCAAATATGACACCCCAGGCATTTTGTAAATACTTTAAAAAAATCAGCAGGAAAACATTCATAGAAGCTGTAACAGATTACCGGATAGATTTCGCCATGCAGGAGTTAGTCAACAGTGATAAAGCGGTCAATCAAATTGGTTTCGAGAGTGGCTTCAATGATATTTCAAACTTTTATAAAACTTTTAAAGACCGGCTCCAGTTGAGTCCTTTGGCTTACCGCAACAAGTTTATTGAGAAATAACCGCCGTCAGGGTTTGAAACCGCTGACGGGGTTAGTTAACCCCGTCAGCGATTGATAAAATAATAACAACAGCTCAAGTAAAACTACATTGAAATTTAATCAACAATCAAGTAAACACTCATAAGCATAACAAAATGAATAATGAATGATACAGCTGGTAAAATTTCGAGCCGGACATTCTGCTTTAAAATATTACTTTGCGGAATTGAAACTTATGCTCCATATGATTATACAATCTTTAAAATTACTCATTGCTGTTTTTTTAACTGCAGCTTCATTTAGTGGTTTTGCACAAACTAAGGAAGCCCCATTATTTTCCTTGCTGCCATCTTCCAAAACAGGTATTGATTTTATAAATAAGCTTACAGAAAACGATACCCTTAATATTTTAAACCAGGCCAATATTTACAATGGCGGCGGTGTTGGCATCGCTGATTTCAATAAGGATGGTTTGATGGATATTTATTTTGCCGGCAACATGGTTGGCAATAAAATGTATCTGAACAAGGGCAGTTTACATTTTGATGATATTACCATTGCGGCTGGGGTAACCGGCGAAGGCAGGTGGTGTACCGGCATTTCAATTGTAGATATTAATGCAGACGGATGGCCAGATATGTATGTTTGTTCTTCCTTTACTAAAAATGCAGCAAGGCGAACAAACCTTCTGTACATCAACCAGGGACTTGATAAAAATGGCATTCCTGTTTTTAAAGAAGAAGCCTCAGCTTATGGAATTGCAGACACAGGCTTCAGCACACAGGGATATTTTTTCGATTACGATAAAGATGGCGACTTGGACTTGTACCTGGTTACAAATGAATTGTACGACTCAAAAACGCCGATTAAATTCAGGCCAAAAGTTACTGATGGATCTGCCCTGAACACAGACAGACTTTACAGGAATAATGGCAACGGCACATTTACAAATGTTTCCCGCCAGGCGGGAATAACAATTGAGGGCTGGGGCCATGCTGCCTGCATTTCTGATTTTAATAAAGATGGCTGGCCAGACGTGTATGTTGCAAACGATTTTGTAAGTAACGACCTATTATACATCAATAATAAAGACGGCACCTTCACCAACAGGCTGGGCGAATATTTTAAACACACCGGCTGGAATGCCATGGGTACAGATGCTGTAGATATTAACAATGATGGCTTAACAGATCTGATATCATTAGAGATGTTGCCTGAAAGTAATATGCGTAAAAAAAGGATGCTGAGCGGCAATGAATATTACAATTATACCAATGCTTTAAAGTTTGGTTACGAACACCAGTACGTTCGTAATGTACTCCAGATAAACAGCGGAAATACCAGGGAAGGCCACCCCGTTTTTAGTGATGTGGGATTTATGGCTGGCGTTTATCAAACAGACTGGAGCTGGTGCCCGCTGGCTGCTGATTTTGACAACGATGGCCTACGGGATCTTGTAATCACTAATGGACTTCCCAAAGATGTTACTGACCTTGATTATATTGCTTATGACAATGGCCAGGGTGCCAACACGGGCAATTATTCTTTAGCCATGACCGACTCATTGCCTGTTGTAAAGATTGCCAATTATTCTTTTAAGAATATGGGCAACGCCAGTTTTAAAAATACTTCTGCTGCATGGGGATTCACTCAATCTTCTTTTGCAAATGGTGCAGTGTATGCAGACCTTGATAATGATGGCGACCTGGATATTGTGGTCAATAACATCAATTCAGCTGCCTCTGTTTACGAGAACACTTCTAACGATAAAAGTCAGCATCAGCTAACGGTAAGCCTTGCTGGCATTGGCAAAAACACACAGGGAATCGGCACCACGATCCATGCCTTTTTTGGCGGGGGCAAACAATTGTATTACGAACACCAGCCCGTCCGGGGTTATTTAAGTACCGATGATGCCAGGGCACATTTTGGTATTGGTAGTGCCATGCAAATTGACTCTCTTCTGGTTGAATGGCCAGACAGCAGCAGGCAAGTACTCATCGGGGTAAAGGCAGATCAAACAATTGCACTTGAACAAAAAAATGCTGTTTCGGTAAAATATTCAAAGCCTGTTTTTGCTCCACTTTTTAAGGAGGTTTCCAAAAGCTATGGCATTAACTACAAGCCGGTAGAAGATGATTTTGTTGATTACAATATACAGCAAACGCTACCCCACAAATTAAGTCAGTACGGGCCTGGCATTGCCGTTGGAGATATTGATAACAATGGTTTTGATGATTTTTATGTTGGTGGCTCCAGCAGCAATCCGGGTACTTTTTTTATGCAGGATGCAAAAGGAAATTTCACTAAGGATGCGGACAGGTTTTTACAAAAAGAAAATCCTTTGGTGGAAGATATGGGTGTGCTTTTCTTTGATGCTGATGGAGATAAAGACCTTGACATGTACATTGTAAGCGGCAGTTATGAGCTGCCACCAGGCAATGAAATTTGCCAGGACAGATTATACCTGAATGATGGCAAAGGAAAATTTGCAAGGGCCGAAGATGCCTTACCGAAAGAAGCTGTAAACGGCTCCTGTGTAAGGGCTGCAGACATAGATGGTGACGGCGATCTTGATTTATTTGTGGGTGGCCGGGTTGTTTCGGGCGCTTATCCAACAGCACCAAAAAGTTTCATTCTAAAAAATAATGGTGGCAAATTTACTGATGCCACGGAGCAGCTTTGCCCGGGGATAAGTGAGATTGGTATGGTGACCGATGCCCTGTGGACTGACTTTGATAATGATGGAAAAGTTGACCTGATTGTAGTGGGAGAATGGATGCCTGTTATGTTTTTTAAAAATACCGGTAAAGGGTTTGAACGCATAAATAAAGATACAGCCATCAGCAGCCATACCGGTTGGTGGAACAGCCTGGTGGCAGGTGATTTTGATAATGACGGAGACATAGATTATATCGCAGGTAACCTTGGCCTTAACTCAAATTACAAAGCAACGCCGGAAGAACCAATGACGATTTTAGCGAAGGACCTGGACCAGAATGGATCCCTGGATGCAATGATATTTTGCTATATGCTGGCTGCAGACAGCAGCATGAAAGCTTTTCCAATGCATACCAAAGATGACCTTGCCAGCCAGCTGCTTTCTATCAGGAAAAAATACCCAACTTATAAATCTTTTGGCACTGCAACCATGAATGATTTATGGAGCGCCAAGGATAAAAAGGATGCACTTACTTACCAGGCTACAGATATGCAAACGAGTTATATCGAAAACAAAGGAAACGGGCAGTTTTCAATAAAGGCATTGCCGTTTGAAACCCAGACTGCTCCTGTATATGGCATGCTGGCGCAGGATATTGATGAAGATGGCAATCCCGATATTTTAATGGTTGGAAACGACTTTGGAATGGAGCCCTACAGCGGCCGCCATGATGCATTTAACGGACTCTATTTAAAGGGCGATGGTAAAGGAAATTTTGCAGTCGTTACAACTCCCCAAAGCGGCTTTTTTGTAAAGGGAGATGCTAAAGGTTTGGCCCGAATCCACACAGCAAAAAATGAAGATCTCTTTATAGCAACGCAAAACCAGGATAGCCTGCTGGCTTTTGCAAAGACAGCTACTGGCACCAAAAATTCAAGGTTGATCATGCTGAAACCAGATGATCTTTACGCAGAAATAATTTATGCCAACAATAAAAAAAGCAGGATTGAATTTTATTACGGGTCAACTTTTTTATCGCAATCTGCCCGTAGTTTTTATGCCGGGAAAGATGCTCTGAAAATTACCATCACCAATTTTAAAGGAGTTAAAAGAGTTATTGGGAAATAGCGTTATACTCCAGTATTACTTTACTACTCCGTCTTTTTGCAGCAGGGCAAATCTTGCAAGAATTTCCAGCATGCCGCCCTGCCCCACAAGGTTTACAGGATGCTCTTTACCCATCAGGCCGCTGGAATTTTTATTATGATCAAGGGCTTTATCAACACAAATTTTAAAAGCCTCTATGTATTTTTTATCGCTATTGTATTTAAGTAAATGCTGGTAGCCACGCAGCAGCACAGCGCTGAACCAGTAATCATCTTTTAATTTTTTATCAGCAAGAAAAAAACTTACCGAACTATCGGCAATGGTTGCAGCCTATTGCAAATATTTTTTATCATTCGTACATTCGTACAGGTACACTGCTGATTGCAACATGGTGCCGGTATTGTAGGAGTATTGCTTTTTATCTACCTTGTTTGTTCCAACGCTGATATTATCATAATACAGCCCGGAAGGTGACCGCAGGTTTGCATTCACCCAGTCGTATAAAAGCAAAGCTGTATCTATGTAAGCCTTTTCTTTTGTTGCCGCATATAACTGCAACGCAACGATAATTCCCGGTCCGTTACTGCAGGTATTCTTTGTTTTCATATTGCCCTCCTGCCAGTAAAGACCACCACCGGTGGTTGTATCGTAGCCAGTCATCATAAACTTATAAATTTCTTTTCCAATCACAAGCCACTTTTCATTTTTTGTGCGTTTTAATGCGTCCATTGCTGCGATACCTATCCATTGGTTATCGTCGTAAAAGCGATCGCCGCCGCCATGCTCCATTGTATAAGAAGCATAGCCGGGAGCAGGCGGCAGGTTGTTGTGGTATTTATTAATAATTGCAAGATCCGGATGTAAAAAATCGCTTTTGGGAATCACTTTTTCCATTTCGTTATCAGCCTGCATTAATGCACACAACGGCCATAAATAAGAAACCGAACGGGCATCTTTTTCCGGTACTACAGATTCTTTGTAATAGCCCTGGCTAAGGTAGAATTGCGCTTTAATATTTTTGTGAAGCTGCTGCATTTCTGAAGTGTAGTTCTTTGGTTGTGCATAGCTGCTAAACGCTCCAAACATGAGTGACATCAAAATACCCAAAGCTGATCTATTAATAATTACGATTGCTTTTAGTTTGCAAACTATGATAAAAAAGATGTTGAAATTGCCCATTTCTATTCATAATTCAGGCAATACGTTGCACTCAAAAAGGCTGCTTTACAATTTCATTTCCCAGCCTGCAGCGTACTCTCTCCTCCACAATTTTGCGGCTTTCGCATTTTCAATTATGTGCCCGGTTGAAGGATCCGTATGCAATGCATCTCCGGTACGCTGTGCAATATTTGCCAGATGGCAGAGTGTTACACTTTTGTGGGCTTCCAAAATAGGAGCTGTTGGTTGAGCTTTACCACGAACACTTTCTAAAAAGTTTTCAAAATGATAAAGATCTAAATCACCTGTAGAACTAACAGTATTGCCTGCATCTGCTTTAACACCTGGATTGATTTCTTTAACAAGTTTATTATCCATGTCAAAGATTTTATAACCGCCTCCTCCATCGTTAAGCAAAGTCCCCTTATCGCCATGTATTATAAAGCCCCGGTCATAGCCATCGACTGTAAATTTATTGCAGCTTCTACCCTCCCATGTAATGGTTTTATCAGTCCCAAATTCAAAGCTTGCAATTTGTGTATCCGGTGTTTGCCAATCATCTTTAAAAGCGTAACGGCCGCCGGCAGAGGTGACTTTAGAAGGAAAGTCGACACCTAAAAACCAGCGGCAGCAGTCTAATTCATGATTACCATTATTGCAGGCTTCTCCCGTGCCCCAGTGCCAGAACCAGTGCCAGTTATAATGTACCAAATTCGATTTGTAATCACGCCGGGGTGCAGGCCCCTGCCACAGCTCAAAATCAAGCGTGGAAGGTACAGGAATAACAGTTCCTGTGCCGATAGATTTACGGTTGTTTGCGTACCATGCTTTTGCAAAATATGCATTGCCAATTATGCCATCTTTCACTTCTTTAACAGCTTGTATCAGTGTTGGAAATGACCGCCGCTGGCTGCCAACCTGTATCACTTTATTGTATTTTTTTTGCCCTTCAATCAGCAATTTGCTTTCATAAGGATTTTGACTGCAGGGCTTTTCAAGATATACATGTTTACCATTTGCAATGCCAAGCAATGCCGCCGGTGCATGCCAGTGATCTGGAGCTGCAATACTGAAGGCATCAAAATCATTTTTAGTCACCAGTCTCCTGATATCCTTTTCAACAGCAGGGTTTTGCCTGGCTTCTGAAGCTGCTTTCAATCCCTTTTGAATTGCCCCATCTTCAACATCGCAGAGGTAAGCAATCTCTGTATTTGGTAGTTTGGAAAAGTTGGCAATATGGGCCAGTCCACGACTATTTACACCCATTACTGCAAGACGGACTCTATCATTAGCGCCTATAATTTTTCGGTAACTTTTTGCACTAAAAGCAGGCAACATATTTTGTACTGCAATGGCGGTTAACGTTAACCCTGTTTGTTTCATGAAACGGCGGCGTGACTTATTCATATGGAAATATTTATAGTCTTAAACTATGACTATTGTTTTAAACAGCCTTTAATAACTCCCTAAAAATAATGTTTATCTTCCATTTGGAAAACTTAGTTGAATGCTGGTAATGGAGGATTTTTTTTAAAAGTATAAACTCAAGAAATTAACAACACAGGGGAGATAACAATTAAAAGCTATTGACAGATAAGAGAAAAATCAGCATTACCGGGTTACCTTTTTTGCATGTTCTTGTACCGGAGCGTTTCCTTTTTCAACCTCCACAGTTTGCATGGTAACAGCATATTCATTTGGATGAATCGGATCTGCATATTTTGATGCATAAGCTTTGGTAAATTCAGCCCCAAAATATAAAATAATAGAGGAATAATATACCCATAGAAGTAACACAACCAACGAACCTGCCGCTCCATAAGTACTGCCAACATTGCTTTTTCCGATGTAGAAAGAAATGCCTGCCTTGCCAAGCATAAACAGAACAGCTGTTGCAATTGCTCCAGCAGCAACATCCCTCCATTTGATTGTTGCATCTGGCAACACTTTAAATATAACTCCGAAGATTGTGCTCGTTATCAGCAATGTAATTACAAGGTTTAGTACATAAAATACCACCACTGCAACGCCGGGGAACAAGTGTTGTAATCTTGCATTAAAAAGATCAACAATCGTATTTACACCAAGTGAAACCAGCAATAAAAATCCAAGACCAATGATCATTGAAAAAGAAAGAAAACGATTTTTTAAAAACTGCAGCCAGCCTTTTTTAGGCTTTGGTTTAATACCCCAAATTCCATTGATAGAGTCCTGAATCTCACTGAATATTGCAGTTGCACCAACCACAAGTGTTATTGCGCCAACGATAGCAGCGGTAGTACTTTTACCGGAAATGGAAGCATTTTTAATTATCTCTTGTAACTGTTTTGCTGTATCAGCACCTACAAAACTTTTAAGCTGGTTATAAACCTGGCCTTCAATCGCTTCCCGGCCCAAAAAAAGGCCACATAAAGAAATGATAACAATCAGTAATGGCCCCAGGGAAAAAACAGTGCTGTAGGCAAGTGAACCGCTCAATTTTAAAACCTTATCATCTCCAAACGCAGTAAAGGCATCTTTTATAACTGTAAATATGCCTTTAAATGTTATTCGTTCTTTTGCCATGCTCACACATAATAAACTATTGTGCCACTATTAAAAAAGATACAGAAAATAGCTTAAATAAAAAACCGCACAGACACTTAAAGATGCATGTGCGGTTACAATATTTTAAAGCTTTTACAAAGGCCTCAGCCAGATGTTGCGGTAACTGATCGGCTCACTTTTATCTCCGTGAGATTGCAGTCTGATAGGTGCCGGGCCGTGTACTCTGTAGGATGGTTGCCCGATATAAGGTGTATCTCCCAATAGCGAAGTATTGTTTTGAACCAATATCTCATTATGGAAAGCTGTTACTCTTGCCATAGAAGTTATTACACCTTCTTTACTAAACCTTGGGGCCGTCCAAACCACATCATAGGTTTGCCACTCGCCTGGTTTTCTACAGGCATTAGCTAATGGCACCGCCTGTTTGTACATGCTGCCTACCTGCCCGTTTACATAAGTAGTATTCTTGTAATTATCTAAAACCTGTAACTCATAACCACCGGGTCCCCATGGCAATGATGCCAGGAAAATTCCGCTGTTACCCCTTGCTTGTCCGGAGCCTGTAATGTTGGCTGGAATCCTGTATTCTATATGCAATTGATAATCCGTAAAAACACTTCTTGTCTGTATATCACCTGTAGTTTTATTGACCGTCATAGCATTATCGCCAAGCACCCATTTTGCCGGCGTAGAATCGCTGGAGTTTACCCATTGGTCCAGACTTTTACCATCAAATAGTACGATTGCATCAGATGGTGCATCGCTAAAACCACTGCCCGGTGTTACTATTTTTGGTACAGGAGTATAATATTCAGTTTCTTCTGGTTTTGCTTTTTCCTGAGCTTTTACTGAGCAGGCAAGCGGTGCTAAAAAAGCCGTAAAGATTAATAGTCTCTTCATTTTTTTATGTATTGTTTAAGTTATAATTTACAAGTACCTGGTGCCTCAGCTTAGATGATAATATTTTTCTCAACAGCTAATTCTTTATTTGCAAGGTTATTCCCTTGTATGCAGATTGGCAGCTTAAAGTATTCAAGAAACCGGCAAGCATAAAAGCGGACCATCGAAAGTAAGCAAATACATACGATTTTAAATGTTAACTGCCCTCATATTAAAGCAGCGGGAAAAATGTTAAGCAATACGTTATAAATGTTAAAATATCGAATCTCACTTTTTTTTAAGATTTTAATAAGATTAAAAGAGATTGATTTCATGAATTTTGCATTCTATTTATTTAAATCAAAAAATGACTATGAAACAATTATCAAGAATTACAACTTTCAATGGCCTGGCACTGGCCGGCTTTTTAATGGTAACAGTATTTTTAGGCGCCTGTAAAAAAGATAACGCAGGGGATAATGTGCATACTCCTGCTGCCGGGCTTATGGCATTTAATCTTTCTGTTGATAAACCTTCTGTGGGATTTAGTTTATCTGGAAACACCCTTACAAATGCGCCCATAGGTTACAACAATTATACTGGTGTTTACTTACCAGTTTATACCGGCAGCAGGGAGATAAGAACTTTTGATTATACCTCCGCCTCAACACTTGCCATCAGCAGCAATGATTTTAAAGACAGCTTGTATTACTCTGCATTCCTGGTGGGTAATAACGGTAACTACCGTAACATTTTAGTAAATGACAAACTTGATTCTTTAACTGCTGTTAGTGGGAAAGCCTGGGTGAGGTATATTAATGCTGTTCCGGATTCTTCTGTAAATCCTATTGTAACAATTGCAAACGGTGCAGAAACTGTTTTAAATGAAAGTGCTGCCTACACCAAAGTCTCTGATTTTAAACAGGTAAATGCCGGCGCAGTGAATACAGCAGTGAGCGATGGCGGTAACATATCAGCAACAAGGCAAATTACACTTGAACAAAACAAAATATACACAGTGCTTTTTACAGGTTTGCCAAATCAAACTGATTCCGCAAAAGCAGTGCAAATAAGGTTTATTACTAACGGTACAGTTACTCCGTAAATAATCCGAAATTTCTTTACCAAAAGCTCCGGGTTTTATTGCCCGGAGTTTTTTTATTTAAGTAAAAAAAATTGCTTTTTTGGATTTTTTTGAAAGAGAGATTTGTAAATAATCACCAAACAAAGACACATATAAAAAACAAACATGATTATGCCTTTTATTTTTATATTTAAAAGATGCTGCCTTTAGTAATTACCTGCTTACCATTAAAAACATTAAAATAATTACAGGCAATAATAATAAGCGTGCTGATTTTATAAGCACTGAAAACACCTTATTATTTGTCCGCAACAGCATCAAAAATTTACGCATAAAAACATAAATAATAACATAACACAAAAGCAACAATATAAAGGAATACCAAACTGTTTGGTAACTATAATACGTCAGGAAACAAAATGATAAAAAACCGCAGATATCTGCCAACGGCAATATCGAAGTCTTACCTTTTAAGTCAGCTTGTTTCAACCCCTGCCTCGTTGCTAATTCAGTAAGAATTACAAATAAATAGAAAAGCAAGGCAGCCTTAGTATATACAAATTGAATCATAACGCTTAAGATGAAAAATCATTTGCATATATGCAATATTAAATTACCATTAAGTTTTCTATCCAAAATTTCCCCAATTATTAATTATAGATTGAATTATAATTTGTTATTTATAGAATTTGCTCCCCAAGAGATTAGAAATTGTACAGATAAATACACGCTAATATTATTTAATGTGTACATGTTTTAAAGTATGTAAAAAATGGCATAATTTTTTGAACATGTAAAATACAAAAATATCCACAGCTAAGCATTCAAACTACCAGTTAAAGTGCCTTAATTGTTTAAAACCAGCAACAAGTTTCAGCTTACGGTTCTCCGAATAATTAACTCAACTAGTTTAAATGTCTATTGCAAGAAAGATAAATGCAGAGAAAGAATCAAACCTTGTAACAAAAATAATATTCACTTACAAGCCCTATTGGTTTTTGTTTACCGTACTGTTAGTGGCAGCTGTCGGTGCAGCTTTTTTGTATTTAAAATATGCCACTCCTGTTTATGAAGCTACGGCAAGAGTTTTAATTAAAGATGAAAAAAAAGGGGTGGAAGAAGCAAAAACGGTTGAATCACTTGATGGGTTTTCAGGTAAGAATATTATTGAGAATGAGATTGAGATTATTAAGTCTCCAAACTTGATGGACGAGGTTGTCACAAACCTTAATTTGTACGCTCCTGTCTTTCAAAAGGTAAATTTTAAATCAACCTCAGCTTACAAAAGCTGCCCTGTCAAAATCATTGCGGATGATCCTGGTGTTATAAATGCTATTTATCGTTTAGACTTTTCTTATAGTCCTGTAAATAAAAAAGTAAGGGTAGGGAACTACGTTTACAATTTAAATGAGGAAGTAAATACAGGATCAGGCAAAATTAAATTTTTTGAAAATCCGTATTTTTCTCCTGCAAAGATGGGATCGGATACAACCTATTTTTCTACTATTTATCCACTGCGTATTGTGTCTGACAGGATTAACGCAGGTGTTATTGCAACCAGTCCCAACAAACTTTCAACAATTATCTATCTGAAATACAAAGACGAAATACCGGAGCGTGCCGAAAATATTTTAAATGCTTTACTGGCATCTTATAATAACTCCACAGTAACAGATAAAAATGGCCTGACGGCAAACACCCTCAGCTTTATAGATGAAAGACTTCTTTTGTTAAAAAGAGACCTTGATTCAATTGAAAGAAAAACCCAACAGTTTAAAGCACGGAATGATGCAATGGATATCAGCTCCCAGGGAAAAATGTTTTTACAAAATGTAAGTAATAATGATCAGCGATTGGGCGAAATCAATATGCAGCTTGCAGTATTGAACCAGGTTGATAAATATATTTCTTCAAAAAACGGATCTGGTGGTATTGTGCCTTCCACCCTTGGCATTGCTGATCCCACCCTGTCAGTGCTTGTTGGTAAATTATACAATTCGGAGCTTGAATTTGAGAAAGTAAAAAACAGCACTGGAGAAAATAACCCTGTCGCTACGGCCCTTTCAGATCAAATTTCTAAAATAAGACCAAGCATTGCTGAAAACATTCAAAGTCAGCGCAAAAGTCTTGAGGCAAGCAGAACTAATCTTGCATCTACCAATACTTCTTTTTTTTCAACATTGCAAGGTATGCCTGAGAAAGAAAGACAATTAATTGATATCGACAGGGAACGTGGCACCAAAAGCCAGATATATAATTTCCTTTTACAAAAAAGAGAAGAAACTGCTTTATCTCATGCCTCAACGGTATCCAACAATAAAATAATTAACCAGGCAAGGTCTTCTGAAAATCCTGTGAGCCCAAAGAAGAAAGTGATCTACCTGGCATCTTTATTAATAGCTCTTCTTGCGGGGATTTGCATTGTTACGGCCAAAGAAAAAATGCGTGGGAAGATCATGTTTATTAATGACATTGAGGAACTTTCTGCGTACACTGTAATCGGGGAAATTTCCGCAGGTAACTCTAAAGATACAATTGTAATTGAAGAGGGAAGAAGAACCCTGATTGCTGAACAGTTTAGAAAAATACGCCTGGCGCTAAGCTATGCAGGCGTAGATTCCAGTCATAAAAGAATTCTTGTCACCTCTTCAATTTCCGGGGAAGGAAAAAGTTTTATATCTTCTAACCTGGCATTAAGCTTAGCAATAACTGGTAAAAAAGTTGCCCTGCTGGACTTTGACTTAAACAATCCATCCCTGAATAATAAACTAAGTGCAGGCGACCACAAGGGTATAACAGAGTACTTAAAAGGAGAATGTACAATAAGTGAAATTATTACTCCCACGCAGCAACACAGCAACCTTTTTCTACTGCCAACCGGGGAATTGCCTTCTAACCCTGCAGAGTTGATTATGAACGGCAGAACAGAACAATTATTAAATTATCTCGATACAATTTTCGATTATATTATTATTGATGTAGCTCCTGTTGCTCCTGTTACGGATGCTTATCTTTTGGCACCATTTTGCGATGCTACTTTATATATCATACGGCACAATTATACGCCAAAGCATTTTATTGAAAGATTAGACGGCAACAAGATGCTTAAAAATATAGCCATAGTTTTTAATGGTGTTGACAAAAGAGGCTTTGGAATAAAAGATTATGGGTATGGTTATGAACGTCCTTCATCCTACGGATATGTTTATGATGATACAAAGAAAAAACCAAAGCTGCTAAACAATTCCGGTAAGTAGCAAACGATCGAATCCTCCTTTCCTTTAAAAATCCCGAAAAAGCTTGTTATTAATGAGTATGGGCAGTGAGCCTGCAGCTTCTGTGTGCAGATTGCGTCCAGCTTTCTCAATACTTTAAAATAAAAAAAGTGACTGGCTCATTTTAATGTGACTCAGGACGGCGAAGCCATAAAAGTAACCAGCAAATAAAGGCATTTAATGAATAAAAAAATACTAAGATGGAATTTCATTTTTCAATATGGATACGTTCTTACCAATATTTTTAATTCAATTATTTTGCTTCCCCTTTACCTGAAAAATATTGACAGCGCAACACTTGGAGTATGGCTGGCAACGGGTAACATACTTGCCTGGATTACGCTGACAGATCCTGGCATTGGTGATGTACTACAGCAAAAAATAGGTGAGCTTTCAGGCAAAAGAAAATTTGCAGAAATTGAGATGACAATCGGTTCAGGCTTTATGGCTTCAGCAATAATTTTAGTGATCTCTATCATTGCAGGGCTGCTATTTTACCTGATGGTTGGAACAATAATTAATAAGAATATTACCCTTTATCCAAACCTGGCGCCAGCACTGCTGATCTCTATTGTTTCGATTGGATTTACTCTATTAAGTTTTAGTATTTCCGGGATTAACCAGGGGCTGTTGAATGCCGCAAATGTGGCTGTAGCTTCCTTACTTTCTAACATTGTATTCCTTGTGTCCAACATAGTTTTTTTGTATTTAAAGCTTGGCATTATGTCAATAGCATGGGCGAATTTATGCCGGGCTGCTTTTATAAATATTTACAATATTGTATCGCTTCAAAAAATGCTGAACAGGGAAAACTTAAGAGCAAATTTTGATTGGATTCATTTTAAAAAATTTATACGAATTTTTTCATTCACCTCTGTTTCGAGGATCATTACAGGATTGGCATCCAGCCTGGATATGATTATTTTGGCCCGTTTTATTCCGCCCGCTATGATTACAGTTTACGAGATTAATAAACGCCCTATCAACATGACAAGAGGGCTTGTTGGCCGGCATTCGGTAGCATTGATGCCGCTTGTATCACACAGCCTTGGGAAAGATGAGGGCGTAACGATTAGCAGCTTTATAAGCCGCCAGTTCAGGTTTTATTCATATGCAGCCATGTTTATCTCTTTCATCTTTTTTGTTTCTTACCAGGATTTAATATCCTTATGGATTGGGCAAACGCAATATGCAGGAAACCTGATCATGTATCTTTTAGTTTTAAATTTTTTCTTTGGTTTGATAGGCTATTTTATGTCTAACATGGGTTACGCATTGGGTGATATAAAGATGAATAGCATTATAAACATGTTTCGTGGCGTACTGTTAATATTGCTACTATACTTTGCTGCCAACAAATATGGGATTACCGGGGCACTTGCAGCTTCATTGGTGGTAGTTATCTTAAATGATTTCTTTTACTTTTCTTACAGGCTTTACAAACTTCATTACCTGCAGCCTTCCTTTGTGAAAAACATACTGGGCAAATGGTTGCTTATAATCCCATTGTTCCTGCTCGCTGCTGCTGGCTGTAAAATGCTGATGCAACATTTATTTTATGAAAATCAGTACTTGCCAAAACTAATATTAGGAAGCTTTCTTTTTAGCATATTTTTTTTAATGCTGATTATGCTAACCGATGGTGCTGTGAGAATTGCATTAAAAGAGCTAAGAGACCGTTTTGTACCAGGCGTATTTTACAGAAAGAAAATGATTACTCCGTTGGTAAAGGAAACTGATGCAAAAACACCCAAACAAAAAGTTCAATGCCCAAATTAATAGTAATGCTCCGCATAAAAAACGGGTTGTTTTTTTTGTCTGAATGGTTGAAAAATATGGAACTTCTTACAGATGAGATTGTGGTGGTAGATAATGGATCAACAGATGGCACCTATGAAATACTTAAGGCCCATCCAAAGGTTACCAGCATTGAAAGAACGGAAGGGTTTAATGAAGGGCGTGACAAAAACCTGATGTATCAAAACGCCAGGAAAAGAAATCCCGACTGGTGTTTATGGATGGATGTAGACGAAATTTTTGAACCTGAATTTACACGTGCTCACCTTAATAATTTAATGAGCAACCGCTTTATTAATAAATATGGCTTTCGCCGCTTTCATTTTATTGACAGAGAAAATTTTGCAGGTTCCTGGTACCGCTTAAATTATTCTTCAGGGCATGACAGACTACTTTGGAGGGAGTCACCTTCAGGCTATTTTGAAAACCTGGTAATTGATTCACCAAATGTAAAAGGCATAGGCGGCATTCAAAAAAATACAGGTTACCGTATCAAGCATCTTGGATATATCAATAAAGATATTGTTGACAAAAAGGCCGATATATACCGCAGTGTTGTGCCTGAAAAAGAAGCGACTTTTCAAAGCATGTACCTGGTAAATGAAAGAAAAATCAAGTGGCAGGATCAACGAAAAAGCCTAAAAGTAACCGGCCTGAATATGTTGCTGAATTATCTGCAACTGGCAAACCTGTTTAAACGTGGTTTTAAAAAAATAACTGCTTTAGTAAGGCCAGGCGCAGCAGTTCAAAGAACGCAGCAAGCTTAAAAGTGAAATTCAATTAATGAATAGAATCATAAAAATATTTAACTACCAATTTTACGTAAAGGAATTTTTGATCATTCTTTTTGGATACCTCCTAATGGACCAACTGTTTTCATGGTTACTAGTACCGGCATCGGCTTTCATCCGCACATACGAGAAAGTTGGGAGTTTTTTAATTTTTGGATTTATTCTGTATATCGTGCCAAGGCTGCAAAAGAGTGAACAAGTGGTGGTAGGTATTTTTAGTTTTTTAATGATCAGGCTGGTACTGGAGTCGCTGTCAAAATTTGACACATTTTTTCAGCAACTCACCATGTTCTATGTATTGTTTCCGGTGATTTACGTGATTTTCATAAAATACATCTGCACTGTATTTGACTTTGATTTGCTTGAGTTTATGGCAAAGTTTTACCTGTTTACTTATATCATCTTTATGCCACTCTACGGAAGAGATTTTTCATTTAGTCTTACGGGATTGGATATGGAAGATCTGGGTGTATTTTCTGGTGATGGAAGAGTTATCCATGCAACAGCAGTGTTCATGATGATTATACCACTTCTCTGGTATCTCGACAAATACATTCAGACAATGAAGTTGAAATTTATACTACCCTTTTTGTTTTGCGCTGTTGTTATTTTAATCCATCAGCACAGGTCAGTTTGGAGTTGTACTATATTTTCATTGTTACTCTATTTTTTTATGCTGGCAAGAAATTATACAAACAAAATATCCTCTGTTGTAAGAATGCTTGCCGGAACAATCATGGTAATCCTGATTGTATATTTTTTTGTTGACGCCATGTTTCCCGACCTGGTTGAATTTTTGGGTAACCGGTTTGCGGACATTCTTGATCCCTCAAAAAAGGAAAGTACGGGCAGTTTCAGGGCAGATCAGCGGGAGGTATATTTTAATCTTTTTTTACAGCGTCCTGTTTTCGGCTGGAGCTTTGAAGGCTTTGAAATGCCCAATCCACTTGTTGACTGGTGGGATGAAAAGACCGGCCAGCATTTTCATGAAGGATTTATGGAAGCGCTTTTTTACCTCGGCATCACCGGCTTTCTGCTAAAGTTTTTTTATCTTTTTTACATGGGTTATAAAGTATTTGATAAAAAAATAAGCAACCAGACAATACTGCTTATTGCCTTTTGTGTTTCAGGTTTATTGTTTTCACTAAACTATGTACCAAGGCTAATTTTTTGGGGCCATGTTGGCCTTGGCTTATACTATTTGAATAAGGATAAACTGACTTTGAAGAAAAAGGCAGAAGATCAGGAAGAGAACGAATTGGCTGAAGAATCAAAATCAGCAGTTGTTTTGGAGCCTGTATTGTAGCCCGTTTGCCTGCCACTAATATCAGCTTTTATTCTGCAAAATAATGGGAAGAAGAATATTGATAATACACTGTGAGTACAAGCAGAAAGGGGGCGAATCTTCTGTAGTGCAGGAAGAAATTAAACTGCTGCAGGATGACGGAAACGCTGTTTCATTATTGCAATTTAATAATGAAGGTGGCACCTTTTTTAAACTGCTGCAGCTACCGTTTAATGTATTTGCTTACCATCAAACCATAAAGAAAATAAAAGCATTCAGGCCTCATGTTGTACACATCCACAACCTTCATTTTGCAGGCACAGCATCAGTAATATATGCAGCCAAAAGTCAACAAATCCCAGTAGTGATGACGCTGCATAATTTCAGGTTGCTTTGCCCCTCAGCCACACTTTATTTTAAGGGCAATATTTTTACCGATTCACTTGCTCAAAATTTTTGCTGGTCTGCAATAAGAAAAGGTGTGTACCAGCATTCAAAATTTCTCACAGGCTGGTTAGCTGTTTCCATGTGGATGCACCAAAAACTAAGAACCTTGCAGTTGGTAGATAAATATATTTTACTGTCTCCGCATGCGCTGGAATTATTTCAGCACTCAAAATTACTGCTGCAAAAAAACAGGTTAACAGTGAAGCCAAATTTCGTTTCGCAACCGGACTTAGTTTTAACAACGAGAGGCGATCATTTTTTGTTTGCCGGAAGGCTGACAGAGGAGAAGGGACTTACTGTGTTACTCCAAACATTTTCAGCTAATGGTTATCCGCTCAATATAGCCGGCGATGGACCCGAGAGGCAAAAAGTAATAGATTACTCCAATCGGTTTAATAACATCAAATACCTCGGGGCGCTAAAAAAAAAGAAGTTGATCGCCGAATTACTATCCTGCTCTGCTTTAGTTTTTCCATCATGCTGGTACGAGGGAATGCCTTTAATAATAATTGAAGCCTTTGCCTGTGGTACGCCTGTTAT
This sequence comes from Ferruginibacter sp., assembly GCA_965247025.1. Classification (GTDB taxonomy): domain Bacteria; phylum Bacteroidota; class Bacteroidia; order Chitinophagales; family Chitinophagaceae; genus Ferruginibacter. Next base: position 2,724,433 of record OZ252000.1, read on the forward strand.
CGCAACAAACCTGGGAGCAATGAGCACCATGATTCAGCACAAATTTAACGGCCTTCATTTTAACTTAAATGATGCAAATGAGTTTGATCATCAGCTAAAATACTGGAGAGAACTTCCCCTAGTTGAAAAGAGACATTATACTCAAAATGCAATAGAATCTTACGATCGGTTTTATACACCCGAAAAGAATTTAGCTCAGCTAACAGCTGTTTATGATAGTGTTACAAAGCATCTGTTCAATTTATCTCAACCTGGTAACATTTACCTAAACTAATATGCAACATGGCGGAAAAAGTAGCACTCATATTTATTTTTAATCACCGGTTCGATAAGAACATCGGGATACTGGAAAAGATATATGAAAAGCGCTTTTCTAATATCTACCATTTGGTACCATTTTATAATGGCAACAAACCAAATGTTATTCCAGTGTATGAAAATTCACAGCATTTCCAGGGATACATTGCACAGGGATTGAAGAGTTACTTTGATGAGCAGTACGAGCATTATTTTTTTATTGGTGATGATCTGTTATTGAACCCCGCCATTAATGAAAACAACTATAAAGAATTTTTTAAAATAAATAATACAGCCAGTTTTATCCCGGAAATATTGCACCTGCATAACCTGCAGAATAATGAGACGCTTCGCTTTTTACCTGTAACAAGTATTGCCGGAAAAAGAAAATGGTACTGGTGCAAAATAAAAGACTTCATACAAAACTATAAGCATGAAATAAAAGGTGTTGAAAATAAAAATGAGCTGCCATCCTATGCCGAAGCAAAGGCTATAATCAAACAACACGGATACGAGACAAAACCATTTACTTACGAAGATCTGTATGGAGATATTTTTCCGTTAACCTCAGCCAGTATCAGGTTTGTGGACAATCTAAATACTTACTTTAAAAAATTTAATCCTCCTTATCCTGTAGTAGGTGCCTACTCTGATATCGTAATAGTGTCATCCAATTCCATCAAAAAGTTTTGCCAATACTGTGGGGTATTTGCGACAAATAAGCTCTTTGTAGAATTTGCCATTCCAACAGCTTTACTGTTGTCAAGCGATGAGGTTATATCAGAGCCGAACATTGGTAAACGAGGAAAAATCTACTGGCTTTACACCGAAGAAGAACTGCAGAATTTTGAAGCTGAAATGCAGGCTTACCATTACAGTTTAGACGAATTACTGGAAAAATTCCCAAAAGATAAATTATACATTCATCCGGTTAAACTCTCCAAATGGAAAATGAAATTCAACTAAAAAAGACAATCGTAATCACCTCTATTTTTTCCCCCACAGAAGCAGTGCATGCTTTTGCAAAAATGGATGATTATAATCTCGTTGTTGCCGGCGATAAAAAAACGCCGGCTGACTGGCACTGCGAAAATGTGGAATACCTTTCTGTAGAAGATCAGCAGAACATTGGAAATCATTTAAAAGAACTGCTGCCGTATAATCATTACTGCAGAAAAATGATGGGTTATCTTTCTGCTATTCAACAGGGTGCAGATGTAATTATAGATACAGATGATGATAATATTCCAAAGGAAAACTGGGCCTTTCCAACCTTCACAGGTGAATTTTCAACCTTGCCGCCAAACAAAGGTTTTGTGAATATTTATGAATTGTATACCGATACCCATATATGGCCCCGGGGTTTGCCGTTAGGCTTAATAAACACAAAATTTAACCTGGAAGGTTTGCTGAGTACTCAGCATTCCAATGTTGGAATATGGCAGGGGCTGGCTGATGAAGATCCTGATGTGGATGCCATTTACAGGTTAACGAATGATACCCCGTGCTATTTTAAATCATATCTGCCTGTTGTGCTTGGCAAGGGAACTATAAGTCCCTTCAACACACAAAATACAATTATCAGGAAAGAGTTGTTTGCGCTGATGTACATGCCCACTTATGTTACTTTTCGCTTTACGGATATTTTAAGAGGATTTGTCGCCCAGCCCATAATGTGGTTGTATGGTTATCACCTGGGCTTTATTGACGCAACAGTTGTTCAAAAAAGAAATCCGCATAATTATATGAAAGATTTCATTTCTGAAATGCCTATGTATGAACACGGTGCGGAAGTTATCAAAATTGTTGAAGCGGCAGTAAGTATTGATTTTAGTATTGAAGAAAATCTTTTTAAAGCCTACACAGCGTTGCAACATAAAGGTATTGTGGAAGCCAGGGAACTTGAAGTACTCAATGCATGGTTAAAGGACCTTGATTTATTAAAAATTAATCCGGCTGCTACCGCAGAAAATCGAAATACAAAAAAAGAAGCCGGAAAAGAAACTATTGAACATCCACATAATTGGCAAGAGAATTTATTAACCCCTGTTCAAAACATTGTCGGGTAAATAAGCAAAGCTTTAATGTATTGAAAATTTACCCAGGTTTTTAAAGGCTTGGTTTTTATGTACTTACCGGTTGGTCTGAGCTTATGATTTACATAATTATACCTGTTTTTAACAGGCTGAATTTCACAATAAACTGCTTGCATTCTTTGCAGCAGCAACAGTATAAAAAGTATACTATTATTGTTGTTGATGATGGTTCGGCAGATGGTACCAGTACTTACTTAAAAGAAAACTTTAAACAAGTGATTGTGTTAGAGGGTGATGGAAATTTATGGTGGACAGGAGCTACGAACCTGGGGGTAAAAAAAGCGCTGGAATTATCTTGCAGTGATAACGATTTTATTTTGACACTCAATAACGACCTCGAGGTAAAAGATGATTACCTTGAACAGCTACTGGCCGCAGCATCGTCCAATCCAGCATCTTTAATAGGTTCGCTGTCTGTTGATATAGCTAAGCCTGACAAAGTCCATTTTGCCGGCACAAAATGGAATTCTGCAACGGCAAAATATGGGCCTGCTTTGGCAAAAAAATATACCTGCACTGAGCTTGAAAAAACTTTTACAACTGTCAAAACAGATCTCTTACCCGGACGTGGTATTCTTATTCCAATTACAGTATTCCATAAAATTGGCCTTTACGATTTTAATGCTTTTCCTCACTATATGGCTGATGAAGATTTTTCACTAAGAGCAAAGAAAAATTACTTTAACCTGCTGATCGCAACACGGGCTGTTGTGTACAACCATGTGGCGGAAACTGGTATAAAAACAAAGCATAAAAACTGGAGGTATTTGAAAGATACTTTCACCTCCATAAAATCGCCGGTCAACTTTAATAACCGGTGGAATTGGGCAAAAAAACACGCCAGTTTCCCAGCTGCCTATTTCATTTTTGATATGGCCAGAATAATGAAAGGTATGATTTTTAAAAAATTGCCGGTATGAATCAATTGTTCACTGCTCCTGTTTGCTTGTTTGTTTATAAAAAAATTACATCGCTGCAACAGACGGTAAAAAACCTGCAGCAAAATGAGCTTGCTTCAATAACTGATCTGTATATTTTTTCAGATGCGGCTAATTCTCATGATGATTTTAACCAGGTAGATAAGGTGAGGGAATTTATAAAAAGTATTACCGGCTTTAAATCTGTTACTATTAAAATGGCAGAAAAAAATAAAGGGCTTGCAGCTTCTGTTATAAGCGGAGTGACAGAGGTAATTAATAGGCATGAAAAAATTATTGTGCTGGAAGATGATCTGTTGCTGTCTTCAAATTTTTTAGTTTTTATGAATGGAGGTTTAACGGCTTACCAACATCAATCCAAGGTATTTTCAATTGCTGGTTATAGCTCCCCGGTTTTAGCTGAAGGGGATGTATATTTTACACGACGTTCATCTTCCTGGGGATGGGCTACCTGGCAAGACAGGTGGGGAAAAATAGATTGGTCGGTACAAGATTATGAGGCATTTATGAACGATTCCCAGCAGCAAAAAAAATTTAATGCTATGGGGTCTGATCTTACTCACATGCTAAAAAAGCAAATGAGGGGCGTTATAAATTCATGGGCAATAAGGTGGGTATATCACCAGTTTAAAAATAACCTTTATACAGTTTATCCTGTAAAGTCGAAAGTAAAAAATATTGGCTTTGAAACAGATGGATCTAATACAAATAAAAGTAACGAAACCCGCTTTGTCACTCATTTAGATGAATCGAATCAACATGAATTTTACTTTCCACCGGTACCATTTGAGGAGGAAGAAATCATGCGGCAATTCCTGCAGCCGTACACAGTAAAAACAAGGGTAATTTATAAAATAAGGTCGCTTCTCCACCTATGAAAAATGTTATCGCCACATGGATTTGTATTGACAAGAAAGAAAATGCGACCCATTTCCCTTCTGCCAAAGGCAGCTCTGCGGATGTTAATGTACAACAGGTTTACTGGCGATGCATTTGTACATTTTTCTTTGCTGCCCGATACCACAATCCGGATGCGGAACTGGTACTTTTTAGTAATCAGGCCTGCCTGCCTGAAATAGAAAAAGCTTCGGTAAAAGATATTTTGCAAAATTTAAAAGTGAGTTTTTTTGTTACTCCGTTTGAATATGTAACTCCTGCCGGATACTATGGAGAATGGCGCAATCAATTTTACGAGTTTTCCATTTTTAAATTTGTTTGCGGTAGTAATTTTTTTAACAATGATGATAACTTTTTACTGCTGGATTCCGACTGTATTATAACGGGCAACCTTTCATTGTTATTTAAAGCTGTACAAAAAAACGAGGTACTTACCTACCAGATTGACTATGAAACGGATCACAGAATAAATGGAATTTCAAGAAAAGACATGCGCTTTATTTTCCAGGAGTTGAGCCATGGCAATTTATATGATTGCCCTGCATATTACGGTGGCGAATTTTACGCTTCTACTGTAAATTTCATGTGCAAAATAATGGATGATTTTTATGTGTTATGGCCGCAATTGCTGAACAGGAATTTAATGGGCCTTAAAAAACTAAATGAAGAGGCTCATGTGCTCAGCTATCTTTTTTATAAAAAGGGCATTTCAGGCGGACATGCCAATAGTTTTATAAAACGCTTATGGACAGATCCTTCAACATACAGAAATGTGGAAGTAAATGATGCATCTTTATTAATATGGCATTTGCCGGCGGAAAAAACAACCGGGTTCCGGCATTTTTTTAAATGGCTTAAGCTGGTAAATTTTAACCCGGCAAATGTTAATCCGCAAAAATTTCCACGGCGCATACAGGAGATTTTTATGGTACCGGAAATACCTGTGCAACAAAGGCCGTATTACGCAACAAAGAAATTCTTAAAAAGATATCTCGGCAAAATTAAAACAGTTTTGTGATCAGTATTTATATCCCAGGTTTATCCTTTACACCTAAGTATATTAACAGGCAAAATCCTTTAACAACTAACTTAAAATCATTGTTTTTACTTAACAGTAATTACTATTTGATTATAAAATAACTATTTGTTATGGATAAAATATGCTTGCTCAACATACCTATCAGTACCGGCACCTATAAAGATTTTGTAACGTCATTAATTGCTGCCGCCAAAGAAAAAAAAAGCGGGTATACCTGTGTAGCCAATGTTCATATGCTGATTGAGGCTTACAAAGATAAAAGTTTCTCTAAAATAATGACGGAGGCCAGTGTGATAACACCTGACGGAAAGCCTTTATCATGGGCACTTCATATTTTATATGGCATCAAACAGGACCGTGTTGCCGGCATGGACCTTCTACCCGATTTGCTGCAGGAAGCGGCTTTACAAAACCTGTCAGTATATTTTTACGGTGGAACGGCTGCATTACTAAATGAAACAAAAGACTACATAAAAAAAAGATACCAGTCGCTTAAAATTGCAGGTTGTAAAAGTCCTCCATTTAGAAAATTATCCGCTGCAGAAAATGAAGCAATGGTGATTGAAATAAATAATTCCGGGGCCGATATGGTTTTTGTTGTGCTGGGTTGTCCTAAGCAGGAAAAGTGGATGGCTTCAATGAAAGACAAAGTAAACTCTGTAATGATTGGGATTGGAGGTGCGTTGCCTGTTATGATAGGAAAACAAAAAAGAGCTCCAAAGTGGATGCAGGATGCAGGCCTGGAATGGGCCTTCCGTCTGTCGCTGGAACCAAGGCGTCTGTTTAAAAGATATGCCCTAACCAATTCTCTATTTTTATTTTTATTAGCTAAACAATATCTATGGATCAAAATGCACAAGCCTCCCGTACTACCTAAAATTATTAAGGGTATCCGCTAACTATAATAAATCCCCCTTCATTTTTACTATTATATTTCACCAGCACTTTCCTTACTCTTCACAACCTGTAAGTAATAACCCATCCCTCTTTTCTGCAGATTTAAAACCAACTTAATTATTATGAAAAAGCTGCTATGCCTGGTAATAATATGCATCATCACGAAATTGCATGCCGGGAGTTATTACTTTTCTTCCAGTACCGGTAATGACAACAGGCTATCCTCAGAGGCGCAAAACCCTTCTACTCCATGGCGAACTTTACAAAAGCTAAACAGTATCTTTAATACGCTGAAGCCTGGTGATAAAATTTATTTAAAAAGGGGAGACAGTTTTGAAGGGACAATTAATATTACAAAATCGGGCAGTTTGAATAACCCGATTATTTTTGATGCCTATGGCACCGGGACCAACCCCATTATTTCTGGATTTACAACGCTCAAACAATGGGTAAATATAGGCGGTGGCATTTTTGAAGCATCAAACAGCAGCCTCGGTAATTCTGTAAATATTTTACTCGTAAATGATAAGCCGGTAGCATTGGGGAGGTATCCCAATGCATCAGCTCCCAACAAGGGTTACCTTAGTTTCGAATCATCAAACAAAAACATTTCCATAACAGATAACCAGTTGCCCAACAGCCCCAACTGGTCAGGAGCAGAAGTGGTGATCCGAAAAAATCGCTGGGTTGTTGACAAAAATAAAATCATTATTCATTCCGGTCATGTCATTACATATGCATCAGTCTCTCACTATAATGCTGATCCCAATTATGGGTATTTTATTCAAAACGACCCCAAAACGCTGGACATTGCTGGTGAATGGTATTACGCAGCGCCACAAAAAAAAATAGGATTGTATTCAGGTAATGCAGTTCCTGTAAATGTGAAGGCAAGCACTTTAAATTCTTTGATTAACTGCAATAATCAAACAGATATATCATTTAATAACATCCTTTTTCAGGGTGCAAATGAAAACGCTTTTGAATTAAATAAGACGCTCAGAATTTCAATCAATAACAGCCATATATCTTTTTCCGGCGCAAATGCCATCAATGCACTTAACTGTAATAATTTAACTGTGGAAAACAGTATTATCACTTACGCTAATAATATCTCACTTAATCTTGGCAATTGCTCAAATACCATTATTCGTAACAATACAATTACGGCTACCGGAGTTTTCACAGGAATGGGGAAAGGCGATGCCGGGAGTTACGAAGCGATAATGATAGCAGGAAATAATAACCTGGTTGAATTAAACAAAATTGACAGTACCGGTTATATCCCGGTTACTTTCAGCGGTAATTCAGTTACAATTAAAAATAATTTTATCAGCAATTTTGCTTTTGTAAAAGATGATGCCGGTGGCATTTATACCTACAACGGATCAGGCATTCCGCAAATTAATACCAACAGGAAGATCAGCGGCAACATCATCATTAAAGGGACAGGAGCAGGTGACGGTACGCCTGACCCACAAAGTGCACATGTAAGTGGAATTTATATTGATGATAAATCTAATCATGTGGCAATAGAAAACAATACAGTTGCTTTCTGCAGCAAGTATGGCATTTATCTGCACAACGCTGATAATATTAATTTAACAGGCAACACTTTTTTCGATAACCAGCAACAGGCAGGGTTTGTACATGACAACAATGCTGCCAGCAATCCTATCCGCAATATTGTTTCACAAAACAATATTTTCTTTTCAAAAGATCCGGTTAGTAATGTTGCTGAATTTAAATCAACCCAAAATGACATTACCAGTTTTGGAACATTTGACAATAATTATTATTGCAGACCGGCAGATGATTTCTTAGTGATCAATACATCCCGAAAGGAAAATAACACTGTTATTAACAAACAGTTTGATTTGGATGGCTGGAAGGCTGCATTTTCAAAAGATATTAATTCAAAAACATCTCCGTTTAAACTCAAAACATACCAGCTGAATAACCTGGCAGGCAGCAATAAATTTCCTAACGGAAATTTCAATGCTAGCACGAGTGGTTTATACACTTGGGCTGCAGCAGGCAACAGCCGCATAAGCTGGAACAGCAATGCCTTAGATAGTGGCACTTTACAATTATCTTTCAGCAGCATTACCGGCCCAAAAAATAAGGCTTTAATTATTATTGCAACCGGTGCTGTTACTGCGGGCAAAACTTACCTGCTCAGGTTCAGTCTTAAGGGAAATACTGCCGGTAAATTTTTACAGGTGTACCTGAGAAAAAGTCTTTCTGGTTACAACGATTTATCAAAAAGAGTTACTATAAAAGTAGTAGCGGGCAGAACGGAAAATGAGGTCCTGTTTACCGCCAGTGCATTTGAAAACAATGCCAGTATAGTAATTGAAGCAGAGGAACAACAACCTCCCCTATACTTTGATAATATTCAGTTAAACGAAGCAAATGTCAAACAACTAAATATTAATGACCTCATTCATTTTGAATACAATCCCTCAGCAGCTACCAGAACAATTTCACTGGCTGATAAGTATATTGACGTCAACAGTAAACAATATAGTGGCAGCCTGACTTTACCTCCATTTAGTTCCGTTATTTTAATAAAGCAACAAGGAGCAACTGTTCCAGACACAGTCACCAGCCTCCAGGGCTGTAAGGCCGATGGTTATGCAATTAATGAACACTGGAATAATATTACCGGAAATAATATCAGCAATATCCCTGTAGAGATTACGCCATCTAAAACAGAAAATATAGCTGCTCTCGAAATTAAAAGCCAAGAAAAAAATTATGCAACCAGGATACGGGGACTTATCTGCCCGCCACAAACAGGCCAGTACACATTTTATATTTCGGGGGATGACGCTGGTGAACTATGGCTTAGCTCAGATGATGATCCTGCAAAAAAAATTCGCATTGCCAGGTTTTTAAGCTGCACCAATTTTAGAGAATGGACTAAATTTTCTTCTCAAACCTCTGCGGGGATAACACTCAAAGCAAACACTAAATATTATTTTGAAGTATTGCACAAACAAGGTGGCGGCGATGGGCACCTTTCAATCGGATGGAAATTGCCGGGCGGCCAGTTGCAATTACCCTTGCCAGGGCCATACTTTTCACCATTCCGGTCTATACCAATATCACTTAATAATTCCGGGAAATTAGATATAAGCAAATTGCAGCAATAAGAAATATTTACTCTCTTTCCAACGCAATTTCTGATTGCTTAAATGTATTGCCTTCAAGTTGAAGACTATTTTTTACAGTTCTGCGGTAATTTTTAAACATACTCATCCATCGAAGCTTTATAACCCCAAACACCCCTTCTTTAATTATCCCCTTATTCATCTTGCTTTCTCCAAGTTTACGATCTCTGAAAGTAATGGGAACCTCCGCAACAAGAAAGTTTAGTTTCCATGCGGCAAATTTCATTTCAATCTGGAAGGCATAACCAACAAAGTTTATGGCGGAGAGATTAATTGCATCCAATACCTCCCTGCGGTAACACACAAAACCTGCAGTTGGATCTTTTAACGGCATCCAGGTAATAAGTCGTGTATAGAAGGAAGCGCCTTTTGAGAGAAGAATTCTGTCTGCCGGCCAGTTTTCTACATGGCCGCCTTTCACATATCTTGATCCTACAGCAATTCCTGCTCCGCCTTTACAAACAACATATAACCTTTCCAGGTCTGCAGGATCGTGGGAGAAGTCTGCATCCATCTCAAAAATATATTGATAGCCATTTTCGAGTGCCCAGCGAAAGCCGTGAATATAGGCGGTTCCCAGGCCAAGTTTTCCCTTTCTTTCTTCCAGAAACAACTGCCCTGAATATTTTGTAATAATTGATTTTACAATAGCTGCTGTTCCGTCGGGAGATCCATCATCAATTATTAAAATGTGGTAATGCTGTTGTAATGCAAAAACTGTATCGATTATTTTCTCGATATTTTGTTTTTCATTGTAAGTAGGTATGATGACAAGCTTCTCCAAGGAATAAAGTATGGTTTATAACGAATGTACAATTTGTAGCCGAAAACGCCATGAAGATGTTATTAACAGCTGGTTATTAGGTATTTTTTAACAAGGTTCTGTTTAATATTTCAGTTAACTTTTGTTTGGTATGAAGCGGAAAATCGCCCCTCATCATCCAATCGTAATATTGAGGTTCCGCTTTTAAAACATCCGTTACCGGCCTGCCTTTGTGTTTCCCAAAATTAAAAACTTCCACACCTTTGTCGTCGAATGAAAAGCGTCTTGCATAATCTACAACCTTTTCTTCACCAATAACCCCTAAGATTGTATCAATTGTATTGCCAAGCTGCGGATATCTTTTTATCTGCGAAAGCAAAACATCAATGGTTGCATTCACATCAGCCTCCGCACTGTGAGCATCAATGAGTTCTTTTTCACAATAAAATCTATAGGCTGCGGAAAGTGTTCGTGGCTCCATTGTATAAAAAACATGCTGCACATCAACCATGCGCCGGGTACTTAAATCCACATCCATACCTGCACGTAAAAATTCTTCCATCAGCATTGGAATATCAAAACGGTTACTGTTATAGCCACCAATATCACAATTTTCAATAAACTGCTTTAGCTCATTGCCTGCCTGTTTAAACGAAGGGGCATCTTTTACCATTTCGTCAGTTATGCCATGAATTTCTGTAGACTGCTTTGGAATAGGCATTTGTGGATTGATCAGCTTTCGCTTTACAATCCTGTTACCATCGGGCAATATTTTTACTATAGCAACTTCCACAATTCTGTCGAAGGAAAGATTTACGCCAGTGGTTTCAAGATCGAAAAAAGCGATTGGGCGGGTTAATTGTAAGGACATTTATATAATATTACAGGTTAAAATCACTCTAAATAAACCAGTGAGAACGCAAACCTAAAGTTAATTTCCGATATTTTTTAAAATAAGGAATTTTAAATACCTGCCGGCAATTTGCAGCCTAACCAATCTTGAAAAAGACTCTTTTAAGAAAATAAAAATACCCCTCCAGGTAACTTATTCCTGGCAGTGGCATACCAACAGTAAGATACACCGTCCTGATTGTATATTTGCGGCATGTTTACAAAATTGTCTGGCTGGGATGATACCATTGTAGCACTCTCCACCCCCCAGGGCATTGGGGCTATTGGAGTAATAAGGCTGAGTGGTGCCAATGCCATTTCCATTGTTGATACGCTCTTTCCCGCCAAAAATTTATCGGTTCAAAAAAGTCATACACTTCATGTTGGGCTACTGATTTACCAGCATCAGGCACTGGATGAAGTGGTAGTTGCTATTTTTAAAAACCCTGCCAGTTATACCGGTGAAGATGTTATTGAGATCAGTTGCCATGGCAGCCAGGCTATTTTACAAAACATAATTGACACCTGTATGACGCTTGGTGCCCGGCTGGCAAAACCAGGTGAATTTACCCAGCGGGCCTTTTTGAATGGCAAGCTTGATCTTACGCAGGCAGAATCAGTAGCTGATTTGATTGCAAGCAACACAAAGGCACAACAGCGGGCTGCGTTGCATAACCTGAAAGGTGGTTTTAAAAACGACCTTGCGGCCATAAGGGCAAAGTTGATAGAGTTTAGTGCATTGATGGAACTGGAACTGGATTTTGCCGAAGAAGATGTGGCCTTTGCCGACAGAAAAAAATTTAATGAACTACTGGAAGAATCTTTGCAAAAGATCAACGGGTTGATTAACTCCTTTAAGCTGGGCAATGTAGTGGCTAACGGTGTGAAGGTTGCCATTACCGGCAGACCAAATGCAGGCAAAAGCACATTGCTCAATACGCTGCTGAATGACGAAAGAGCAATCGTAAGTTCCATTGCCGGTACTACCCGGGATACAGTGGAAGAGACGATCAATATCAGGGGAATTCTTTTTCATTTTATTGATACGGCAGGTATCCGCAGCCATACAACTGATGAGATAGAACAGTTGGGTATCAACCGCTCCAAAGAAAAAATAGAGCAGGCCGATATTGTAATACTATTGACAGATGATAGCGGACTGAATGAAAGCAATGAACTATTACTTTCGGTGCAACACAAAAATCATCTTGTTGTAATAAACAAAATAGATGAGCAGCCTGCAGCAAAACAAAATGCTGCCTGGCTATATATTTCAGCCAAAAACAAAACAGGTATTGATGCACTGATAAATGCTTTGTATGAAAAAGTTGTTCAGCAGGAAATTGATACTGAAAGCACGCTGGTTACCAACAGCAGGCATTTACAGCACCTGCAAAAAATTGCTTTCCATTTAGATGCAATAAAAAAGGGAATGGATATGCAGCTAACAACAGATTTAATTGCACCGGATATAAAACTATGCCTCCATCAAATTGGAGAATTGACTGGCACAATCACCAACGAAAATGTGCTTGATTATGTGTTCAGTAAATTTTGTATCGGCAAATAATATCACGAATTGGTAAATTCATTATTGAAAATTGTTAGTAATATTCGGTTAGTTACCGCAGCGTTGCCGTTGTAAAAAATAAAATCAGGCGCCCGACGCTGCAGAAAAAAATCGTGACATGGAGGATCGCATAAGCAGCCAGATTTTTTCAATTCCATCTGAAGCTAAAACCAGCAGGCAACCGGCCGCTGCAAAGCTGCTTGCAACGCTAAAAAGTTTTACCAGTATCATCACTTCGCTCAATGGCTCAAACATAAAATCAAAAAATATCAACCGCAGTAAACTGTAAATAAAAAGGCTGGCGGTATTGCAAATGAGCAACAGTATTTTAAATAGTTTCCAATACAATTTTGCTGATCGCTTTCCTGAAATAAAATCATTCACCATGGCCCGCCTTTTTTATTTGTTTATAAATTTGAATGCAAAAATGCGCCCTTCATCTTACTGCGAAAGCCGCCATTGAACCAACGATGGTTTTTATTTATTTAAATGTATTTTTTAGGTACCGAACGGGAATTACTGGTACTTTCAACCTGATGTGTTTACTGCATTTGACCAATAAGTTAAATCACTCACCCGATTATAAAATCATTGGTGCCGAAAACACGTGATATTTACCGCCAAATAAACGCTTTATGCCGTTTAATAATCCGTTTCGGCAAGTTGCAGGCAAGATTTTACTTTCGGGCTGGTTTTCCAAAGGATATTAGATTTTTATGCGGGGCTGGATTTTTATCCTGGCCCTTTTTTTTGTCCGGACAAACCCAATACACCTGATTTCAATAATTTGAACGGCCGCATGTTTAAACAAGTTCATCAATCAAAAAAATAATTATGGCAAATAAAAAATCACTTATGATCTTAGTTGCCGGGCCATACAGGTCTGGCACCAATGATGATCCACATTTGATAGAAGCCAATGTAAAAGCCATGACGGATACAGCCCTTGCCTTGTACAGAATTGGGCATCTGCCGGTTTTGGGAGAATGGTTTGCTTTACCACTGATAGCAGCCGCAGGATCAACTGAAACCGGTGATGCAGTCTTTAATGAAATATTTCATCCCGTGGCAGTACAATTGATTGGTCACTGCGATGCGGTATTGAGAATTGGCGGCCCATCTGCCGGCGCAGATGAGATGGTAAATACAGGTAAGTTGAAAGACAAAATTATTTTTTACAGCATCGCTGAAATTACCCCGGTTTAACCGCCTGCAACGGTTACTATAAAATAGCCATTAGTTAAACAGCTACCCTATTTTTTTAATTTTACTAACAATTGGGATTGTATTTTCACCACCAGAAGTTGCAGTAACATCAACAACAATTAAGAAATGATTGACAATGTAAAGATCCTTGATACCGAAGTGCTCTCAAACAATTGGTACACACTCAGGAAAATCACTTATGAGTACCAGAAAAAAAACGGAACAGTTTTAAAACAAAGCAGGGAAGCATATGACAGGGGAAATGGTGCAACTATTTTATTGTACAACAAAGAACAGCAAACCGTTATTTTAACAAAGCAGTTTCGCTTACCAACCTATGTAAACGGTAATGAAACAGGAATGCTGATAGAAGCCTGCGCCGGCCTGCTGGATAAAGACAACCCGGAAGATTGCATACGCAGGGAAACCGAAGAAGAGACGGGTTATAAACTTACTGATGTAAGAAAAGTTTTTGAAGCATATATGTCTCCCGGTTCTGTTACTGAAATGCTTTATTTTTTTGTAGCTGAATATGCTGCATCAATGAAGGTGACTGAAGGTGGCGGTGTTGAACATGAGGAAGAGAATATTGAAGTACTCGAAATACCTTTTTCAAAAGCAATGGAAATGATGGGCAGCGGCGAAATTAAAGATGGTAAAACCATTATGCTGTTGCAATACATTCAACTGAATAAACTCATTTGATGCCAGTTTAACTTCAATATATTTTGTAAAAAAGGTGATTGGCTTTTTCGTAAGATCCAATATTTATGATTGAAAGCATTCTATATGCCAGCAGTTAAAATTTGCCTTATTTGTCATTTTATATTGGTCTTTAACCTGGCGATGGCACAGAATTACCAAGCCGTACATGGGTCAATGTATGCCGGAAGTTTAGCAGCAGGCTACAACCCGGCGGCCATTGTTCATGTGCCATTTGCCTGGGATGTTACACTGTTTTCTTTTCAAATTAAGCAAAGTACAAATGCTTACACCATCAATAAGTTTTCTCTCCTCTCCACGCCTGCCAATGCTGAGTTTTCCATTATCAACGGAACGAGAAAAAGGTTTGTATTTGCCAACCAGGATGTCCATTTACTCAATACAAGCATCCGGCTTAATACCAGATCTGCTATTGCTTTTGGCGCCAACGTAAAAAATTATTTATACGGTACCACAAGCAACAGCAACTGGCAGGATACATCGTTCAGCCTGGCAGATTATCTTTCAATCAATACGGGCCATGTTCCACTTTCTGTGCAGGCAGCCGGCAGTGCCTGGGCAGAGTTATACGGCACTTATTCCCAAACAGTTTTTGCAGATGAAAACAAAACAGTAAATGCTGGCATCACCTTAAAGTATAACCGTTCAATTGCCGGCGGGTTTGCAGTGGCGGAAAATATGAACTATGTACAAATACCGGGTGATAAACCTGCTTATGAATTACGGGCTGGCAGCCTGCAATATGGCTATTCCAGCAACTTCGACAGAATAGATAGCAACAAAACTTTTGCTGAAAATAAAAAAGCGTTTCTGCAAAATGGCAGCAGTAGTTTCAGTTTTGATATTGGCTTTGAATACATCCTGTTTAAAGATGAAGATCTTAATCATGAAAACAGGGAAGTGAATGAGTATTTGTATAACACAAAGCTGGGCATTTCTATTCTTGATATAGGCAGCAATAAATACCAATACAGCAGCAGAAGCTTACAGGCAGTGGCCGGTTTGCCCGGCATCACGGATACGCTGCTGGAAAATAAATTTAGCCCTGTAAGATCTGCAGACCAGTTTAATGACAGCCTTTCAAGCATAGCAGCTTCTGCAAGCAAATTAACAGGCGATTTTTATATTTATAAACCTACCAGGCTCATCATCAATGTTGATCAGCATATTTCAGAAGATTTTTTTATAAACGCCGAACTTACCCTGCCTCTTTTGCCAGTCTTCTCCAAAAATATTCTCTACATAAAAGATATGAATTTGCTGGCCATTACTCCCCGGTGGGAAACAAAAAGTCTTGGCCTTTATTTACCGGTTCTTTATAATAGTAAAAGCCAGTTGTGGATCGGTGGCGCTTTTAAGCTCGGACCGGTTCTGTTTGGCATTCATAATTTCAGTAATCTTTTCTCCAAAAAAACAACACAAAATGGAGGCCTTTATCTCGCTGTAACTGTTAGGCCCGGCAGTAAAAAAAATGCAGCTTCAAATAATCCAGATAAAAAAATATCCAGGAAAGAACGGAGAAGACTGGGCTGCCCGGCGTTTTAGGAACAAACATCAAAATCAGAGCCCATGTTGCTGCTTAAATCAATCGTACGTTGCAGTTCTACTCAAAATGGAAAACCCAATGCCCAGCTCACTGTAAATACCGGTGTAAATTTTACCATACTGCAATAACTTCTTTAAATAACATTTTAACAAGCCCTGCTGAACACAGGGCTTGTTTTTTACAGATATGTTTATACGAAACTGTATTTTTGCACCCTAAAATTTACAACTATGCCAGGATCAGAATTATTTGGCGCTGAAGAGCAAAAAGAGGTGAATGACGTAATGGGAACAGGAATTTTGTTCCGCTACAACCACGATGCACAGCGCAACGGCATCTGGAAAGCAAAAGAATTTGAAGCTGAAGTAAAAAAAATAACCGGAGCAAAATATGCACATGCAGTGAGCAGCGGCTCAACGGCTGTTTCCACGGCATTGGCAGCAGCAGGCATTGGCGCAGGCGATGAAGTAATTGTGCCGCCATTCACTTATGCAGCTTCGGTTGAAGCAGTTTTATTTGTTGGCGCCAAACCCGTGTTTGCAGAAATTGATGAAACTCTTTGCCTGAGTGCAGAAGGAATAAAAAAAGTTTTAACGCCAAACACCAAAGGCATTTGCCTGGTACATATGTGCGGTGGCATGGCCGATATGGATGGGATTATGAAAGTTGTAAACGAACATAAACTGGTGCTGGTGGAAGACGCCGGGCAGGCATTTGGCGCTTCATACAAGGGAACTTTTGTTGGCTTGTTTGGTAAAACTGGTTGCTACTCATTCGACTTTTTTAAAATTGCTACTGCCGGCGAAGGCGGCGTGCTGGTAACCAATGATGAAGCGGCTTACAAGCTGGCAGATTCCTACAGTGATCATGGGCACGACCATGTTGGCAATAACCGTGGCATGGAGCAGCACCCCATTATTGGTTTCAATTACCGCATCAGCGAATTACATGCGGCCATTGGTAAAGTGCAAACCAGCCGGGTGCCGGAAGTTATCCGCCGAAACAACCACAATAAAAAATTACTGACACAGCTACTGTCAAAAACCGAAGGCATTTCTTTCGCAACAATCAGCGATCCTGCTGGCGACTCTGCTACTTTTTTAAACATGTTTTTGCCAGATACAACAACTGCAAAAGCTGTGGTGGATGAGTTTAACAAAGCAGGTGTTACCGGCTTCAATTACTGGTTCACTAATATGTATCATTTCATTAACCAGTGGGATCATATCCGCAACCTTCAAACAGCAGCGAAACTGCCAATTCAGGTGCTGGGCGTGCCACAGGATTATAACAATCTTGATATTCCAAAATCACAGGAAGTTGTAGGGCGGCTCATTTCATTCGGCATACGTTGCACCTGGACGGAAGATGAAATACACACACTGGCAAAAAATATTTCGGCTTGCGTAGAAAAAGTTTTGGTAAAAGAAACAGCATAATTTTTTTTGAAGCAGGGTTCGGGGCTGCTATTAAGCTTCATTGGCAACAGTTGTTTGTTAAAAATCCTTTTTAGTAAAAAGGATTTTTAATCACTCTTTTACAGAAAATCTTTATTCAGCTTTTTCCAAACAACCACATTTGCAACATCTGCACATTTTCTCATTTGCAAGATTTGCACATTTGCATATTTTCTCATTTGCATATTTGTATTTATGGTTCACAAGAATTTTAAAAATATAGACAAGGTTGTTTTTGGCCGGGGCAGTTTCGATAACATGCCGGGCATTCTTGCAGAAAAAAGAAATGGCGGTTTTTTTCTGTTTGTGATTGATAATTATTTTGCCGGTAAAGACTTATTAAAGCGTCTTCCTGCGGAAGCAGCAGACATTGTAAAGCTGATTGACGTTGATCCGCATGAACCAACCACTGACCAAATAGACCAGCTGAGAGATGAAGTAATTAGCAGCAAAGGTATACCTGCAGGTATCATTGGCATTGGCGGCGGCAGTATCATGGATATTGCAAAAGCAATATCGTTAATGTTTACCAACGAAGGCTCATCTACACTTTACCAGGGATTGAATCTTATAAAAAATCCAGGCATTTACCATTTGGGCGTACCAACAATTTCCGGCACCGGTGCCGAAGTTTCTATGACGGCTGTATTAACCGGCCCGGAGAAAAAGCTTGGCCTCAAATGCGATTGGACTGTTTTTAACCAGGTAATTCTCGATTCTGAATTAATAGCTTCAGTACCAACTGACAAATGGTTATTCACCGGGATGGACACTTACATCCATTGCATTGAAAGTGAGAATGGCACGTTGAACAATGCTTACAGCCATGCATTTGCGGAACAATCATTAAAGCTGTGCCGGGAAATTTTCCTGGGTGATAAAGCTGGCCAAACTGCGGAGAACGATGATAAATTAATGGTGGCAAGTATGATGGGCGGCCTGAGTTTAACGTATTCTGAAGTGGGTGTTTGCCATGCACTGAGTTATGGCTTATCTAAAATTCTGCATGAAAAACATTGCTACGCCAATTGCCTGGCTTTTCAGCATTTAGAAGATTATTACCCGGAAGGTGTAAAAGAATTGAAGCAAATGCTGCAACAACACAATGTGAGTTTGCCACAAAATCTAAACGCCGGTTGGAGTGATGAAACAATTTCCGCAATGGCGCAGGTGGCTTATAATCTGCCCCACATGTGGAACCACGCAATTGGTGCAGACTGGAAAGAGAAGGTAACATTGGAGACTATTAAGGATCTGTACAGAAGATTGTAAGGAGTAATTTTTTGTAACTTTATAAAAATTTACAATTATGTCAACAGCAGAAATAGTAAGTCAATTAGAAGAATTACCTGAAGAAAAAAAACAGGAAGCTTCAGATTTTATTGCTTTTTTGTTAGCAAAAACAAAAGCAGAAAAGCAGAAAGAAGATAAACCATCCTTTACCAAAGTGGACGGTAACCCTGACAGGGGATTTGGTTCCCTTAAGGGTAAAATTTGGATGTCGCCAGACTTTGACGAACCTTTGGAAGATTTCAAAGATTATATGTAATGACTTATTTAATTGACACTCACACTTTACTTTGGTATTTTAAAGGAGATTCACAACTGTCTAAAACGGCGAATGATATTTTAGAGAATGAGGAGCAGAAAAAGTATGTTAGTATTGTTTCGCTTTGGGAAATAGCTATCAAACTTAACATAGAAAAGCTTCAACTCGACTATCCGTTTGCTGATATTGAACATAAACTGAGTTTTGAAAACATAAGAATTTTGCAAACTAACTTTTTGCATACCCAACAATTACTAATTCTACCACTCCTTCACCGGGATCCCTTCGATCGCATGATCATTGCTCAATCCATCACTGAAAACCTAACCGTTATTTCAAAAGATAAAAATTTTTCATTGTACCCAATAAAATTATTGTGGTAAACAAATAATAAACATGAGCGCAAAAAAAGTACAAGTTGGCAATATTTCCTGCGGAGCAGATGAACTATTTTTAATTTCTGGTCCTTGTGTAATAGAAGAGGAATCCATAATGATGAAGACTGCCGAAAAGCTGAAAGAGGTGAGTGAAAAACTCAACATTCCCATCATTTATAAATCCTCTTTTTTAAAGGATAACCGCAGCAGCCTCAGTTATTACCAGGGCCCGGGCCTGGCAGAAGGCATGCGAATTTTAGCAAAAGTTAAAGAGCAGTTTGGCTTTACATTGCTTACAGATATTCACTATCCAGACCAGGCAGCACCTGTTGCAGAGGTTTGTGATGTGTTACAAATTCCGGCCTATCTATGTATGCAGTCTGGCTTACTGGTTGCAGCCGCCAAAACAAATAAAGTTATTAATATTAAGCATGGCCAATTTTTAGCGCCGGATAACATGAAACATCCGGTAGGCAAAGTAGTAGATTCCGGCAACGACCAAATAATATTGACAGAACGTGGTTACACCATGGGCTATAACGACCTGGTAGTAGACCCACGAAGCTTTTACCACATGAACAAGATTGGTTACCCGGTGGTTTTTGATATCACTCATTGCGTTCGTAAATATGGTATTCCAAGCTCCGATGCAAAAGGCGGTAACAGGGAATTTTTGCCGGTACTAAGCCGTGCAGGAGTGGCTGCAGGTGTTGATGGAATCTTCATTGAAACCCATCCTGATCCAACGCATGCACTTTGCGATGCAGCCAGTCAGTTATCTGTTTACGACCTGGAAGAGTTTTTAAAACCGTTGATAGAATTACATGCGATCGAAGTAAAATACAGGCAGGCTTAGATGGGCATCCATATTATTCGATATTAATTTTAATGACTATTTTCGCCGCAAATTTTAAACACATTTTATGGAATTATACCTGGATTCAGCCAACCTGAAAGAGATTGAGGAAGGTTTTAAATTGGGCTTTTTAAATGGCCTTACCACTACACCAACCTTTATGCAAAGGGAAGGCATTACCGATATTGACGGTATGATATTAAAGCTTAGTAAAATGGTACCTGTGCTGCAGATTGAAGCACTTGGCAATACCGCCGAAGATGTGGTGAAGGAAGCACACCGTCAGCTTAATCTTGGTCTAAATCCTAAAACAACTGTTTTTAAAATACCTGTTTCTTTAGAAGGTGTCAGAGCCTGTGCATTGCTTCGTAAAGATGGCCTGATGGTAAATGTGCATTTGGTGTACACATTGCAACAAGCTTACATGGCCATGCATGCAGGTGCTTCTTATGTATGTCCGTTGGTTGGCCGTTTGCAGGACCAGGGGCAGGATGCACTGGGCCTCGTTGAACAGTGTGTAGATGCCGTAGATCATTATGGTTACGATACCAAGATCATGTTCAGCTCTGTGCGAAACAGCGAACATGTACGCAACGCACTTAACCTTGGCGTACATACTATTACCGTTCCATTAAAAGTATTAAAAGGACTTACAGATAACCACTTTACAACCCTTGGTACCGAACAGTTTTTGCAGGATACAAAACTGATGACCATGAGAGTGAGTGAAGCGATGAAGGGTGAAAATCCAATCGTATCTCCTGACACAAATGTTAAAGATGCCATTGTAAAAATGACGGAGTTTGGTTTTGGTGCTATTGTAATTGCTGGCAGTGATTCTCAGGTAAAAGGCGTGTTTACAGATGGTGATTTGCGCAGGTATCTTCAAAAAGATGGCCCGGCCTTTTTAGATAAAAAATTAGGCGATCTCACCTTCGGTTCACCCGTTAGTATTGAAGGTGGATTGTTATTAAATGATGCAGCTTCTTTATTTAAGCAAACAAGTGTAGATACTATACTGGTAACAGATAACGGCAAACCAATTGGAATGCTTGACATACAGGATTTAAAAGCGAATTAAAAGAAA
The DNA here is from genome assembly GCA_965247025.1 of Ferruginibacter sp. Lineage (GTDB taxonomy): Bacteria > Bacteroidota > Bacteroidia > Chitinophagales > Chitinophagaceae > Ferruginibacter. The sequence goes on from OZ252000.1 coordinate 2,745,798, forward strand.
AGCCATCTGACAGGATGGCTTTTTTAAGACCATATTCCACCATCTAATATTCTCTTAAATGCAACTGAATTTACAGGTAGAAGATTATTTTAAAGGCTCGTTTATACCAAATCTTATGGGCGTTAAGCATAAGCTAAGGCCCATTAAAGCATTTATATTCGACTGGGATGGTGTGTTTAATAACGGCGAAAAAAATATTGAAGGGCACAGCACTTTTAGTGAGGTGGATGCAATGGGAATTAACCTGCTCAGGTTCGGCTACTATCTTGTAAATAAAACGCTCCCTGTAACCGCAGTTATTACCGGCGAAAATAACCAGCTGGCATTTGCCTATGCAAAAAGAGAAAATTTTGATGTGGTATATTCCCGTGCATTGCATAAAGAAAAGGCACTTGAACATTTATGCAAACAATACAATGTAACACCTACTGAAGTGATGTTTGTTTTTGATGATGTGCTCGATTTTTCTGTGGCGAAACTTGCCGGTTTAAGAATGATGATTGGCCGTTCTGCCAACCCCATGTTACTGGAATATGCTGAGAAAAACAGGCTGGTGGATTATATCACTTTTAATGATGGCAACAACAATGCATTGAGAGAAATTTGTGAAATGGTGCTGGTGATGACAAATAATTATACCCAGGTTATTGATCATAGAATGAAGTTCTCAGAAACTTACCAAACTTACCTGGACCTGCGTAAAAAGAATGAAACCCTTTCCTTTTTATTGCAGCAGCAAACCATTGTACAATCCTTATAACATGATAGCTGGAATTATCCCTGCAAGATTTGCCAGTACCCGGTTTCCCGGTAAACCGCTGATTGATATCCGGGGTAAATCAATGATTCAGCGGGTGTATGAACAGGCTGCTAAAAGCAAGCTTCTTGCTACCGTTGTTGTTGCCACGGATGATGATAGGATTGCAGCGCATGTAAAAAGTTTTGGTGGCACTGCGGTTATGACTGCTTCCCACCATGCAAGTGGTACCGACCGTTGCCAGGATGCATTACAACAACTCGATAGCAACATTCAATATGTTATCAATATTCAGGGTGATGAACCCTTTATTGAGCCAGCCCAAATTGATGAACTGGCCACAGCGTTGCAAGATGGAACGACCGAATTGGTAACGCAAATGATTGCCGTTGACAGGCACGAGATACTGTTTGATAAAGGTGAAGTAAAGATAGTTTTGAACAGCAATAATGAAGCACTGTATTTCAGCAGAAATGTGATCCCATTTATAAAAGGAGTTGATAAAAAGAACTGGCACCTGCATCACACTTATTACCGCCATGTGGGCATGTATGCGTACCGAAAAGACATCCTTGAAAAAATAACCCGCCTGCCCGTATCTGCATTAGAAAAAGCAGAATCACTTGAGCAGCTCCGCTGGATAGAAAACGGTTTTAAGATCAAATGCATCCCCACTAAATTTGAAAGCCATTGCATAGACACGGCAGAAGACATTCCTAAAGTTTTACGGTTAATGGAGTTGCAAAAAACTGCCTACTGACATTTGTGATTGTGTATTCAATATTGTTTGCCGACTTGCTTAATAAATCTTTACATTTATTATAAGTTCATTAAACGCCATAAAATATTGCCATGCCTGCCATTTCATTTATCAAAAAATTATTGCTGACCAGTACAGTTTTCATCGCTGTTTTAACTTCCTCAAAAGCACAATCTTATAGTCTTTTTAATGGTAAAGATTTAACAGGCTGGCATGTTGATGTTCCGGAAATGGATACCAACAGTGCTGCAAAAAATCCATTTATAATCAGGAATGGTTTGCTTGTAAGTATGGGCAATCCGCAGGGGCACCTGATCACAGATTCAGTGTACTCAAATTACCAGCTTACTGTAGAATACCGTTTTGCCGGCAAGCCGGGAAACTGCGGAGTGCTGTTGCATGCATCCACACCCCGGGCACTTTATAAAATGTTTCCAAAATCAATTGAAGCTCAAATGCAGCACAATGATGCCGGAGATTTTTGGTGCATTGTAGAAGACATCACCGTACCAGATATGGAGAAAAGAAGAGGCCCTAAAAAAGATTGGGGCATTACGGAGGGCAAGGGACGCCGTATAATAAATTTAACTGACAGTTCAGAAAAACCATTGGGGGAATGGAACACCATGAAAATTAAATGCATAAAAAATACAATCACAGTTTGGGAAAACGGCGACCTTGTAAACGCCGGCTATAATTGCACAGCAAGCAAAGGTAATATTGCCCTTCAGGCCGAAGGATCTGAAGTTGAATTTAGAAAGGTTGAGATTATGCCGTTGAAAAAATAGTGGCGGGATAGGTTGGTGATCATCCTGAATAAATATTATTGTTGAACTTAGCAGCCAGGATAAAGGCCGGGCTGCCTTGTAAGACTTTTTACTACCCTCTCATTGGATCGTCAATTTCCTGTATATTTATTTTCAGCTAACTTTTATGATTAAAATTTACTTCTCTTTTTTATGCATTGCATTTTCTGCCGGGTTATATGCACAGGATGATAAAACAATTGCTAATGCTGCTGCTATTCCTGAGGCCAATTGCACATCCGTAGATGAACTTGCTGCTTATATCAAGCAACATTTTGTTTCGGATACAAGTCGTTTGCGGGCCATCTATGTGTGGGTTGCCAATAATATTCGCTATGATACAGAACGTTACCAGGAGGTGTTGAAAAAGGTGCAGAAACCGCCGCAAACAGTGCCTGAAGTACTTAAGGCCCGGAGTGCTGTGTGCCAGGGTTACTCCGACTTATTTACTGCCCTTTGCAGAAATGTTGGCATCAATGCAACAACAGTAAGTGGTTACGTAAAATTGGGTGGCAAAGTTATGCCTGTCGGTCATGCCTGGGTTGCTACAGAATTAAACGGAGAATGGTTTCTTTTCGACCCAACCTGGAGTGCAGGATACGTTGATAACAACCTGCATTTTGTTAAACTTTTCAACAATGCATTCTATAAAGTACAGCCAGCTACCTTCATTGCGGATCACATGCCGTTTGATCCAATGAATCAATTCCTTATAAACACTTTAAATAACAGGGAATTTATTGAAGGAAAAGCTCCTGCTGCAAAAACAACTTTCAATTATAAAGACAGTTTGATTCAATACAACAAGCTTTCCCAATTTGACCAGATGGATGCACACCTACGGCGCTTGGAAGGCGCCGGTGTAGAAAATGATCTGTTACAGGAGCAAAAAAAATATCTTACCATTAACCGGCAATCCCAAATATCCAATAATTCCGTGCAGGAAGCCGGTATCCAGTTTAATGCAGCAATAACGCTACTCAACAAGTATTATGGTTTTAAGAACAAACAATTTGCTGCAATAGGTGATAATGATTTATTACAGGCGCTGGACAGTATGAAGCATTATATAATACTTGCCCGTTCGCTGATGTCTGCAACTGTTACGCAAAGTGAAGAACAGCAGGCAGCTAAGAAAAATAACCTTGCAGGTATGGATCAATACTGGACCGCACTTACTGTGGAAGAACGTTTTGTGCAACAGTACATCATTACTGATAAAGCCAGGCGTTTTGAATTATTTATGAAACGAAAATAAACTGCCATAATCTAATTATAAGCGGTTGCCTATTGCAATTGAAATTTTCAGCCGGGTAAAACTTTAGCAAGATGGCTGCTCCATTTTATACTACAACATTAAGTTAACACCGGAAGCTTTAATAAATTTGGCTGGGTGTAATCCATTCTTTTAATTTTGCCTTCTATGCAAGAAGATGTAAATCCACAACCCGGAAAACATATTACACTCATTGGTGCCGGCATAATGAGCGCTACGCTGGGCATACTGCTCAAGGAGCTTAATCCCAATTTTTCCATCACAATTTATGAACGCCTTGGTGAGGTGGCAGCGGAAAGCTCCGACGCCTGGAACAATGCAGGCACAGGGCATTCCGCATTTTGCGAACTAAACTATACACCTGAAAAAAAAGATGGCAGCATCGATATTTCAAAGGCTGTTCAAATCGCTTCCTCCTTCGAATTGTCTAAATCTTTTTGGGCATTTTTAGTAAGCAACAATTACCTGGAAACGCCGGAAGCGTTTATAAATAATATACCTCACATCAGTTTTGTTTGGGGTGATGCAAATGTTGCTTTTCTTAAAAAAAGGCACGAAGCACTGAGCCAACATTCCTTATTTGCAGCTATGCATTTTAGTGATGATGAAAGCCAGTTGCAGGAGTGGATGCCCCTTGTTATGAATGGAAGGGATGGTGATGAAAAAACTGCTGCGACAAAAATGGACATTGGCACCGATGTAAATTTCGGCAACCTTACAAGGGCGCTTTTTGCCTATCTAACGAGTCTTGATGGTGTTGAGCTATTTTTAAATCATGAAGTAAGAGATTTGGAAAAACAAAAAGATGGCACCTGGCAGGTTGAATATGAAGACCTCGCCTTTCAAGAAAAAAATGAACGTTATACAGATTTTGTATTTATTGGTGCCGGCGGAGGTTCACTGCCGTTGTTGGAAAAAAGTGATATAGAGGAAGCTGAAGGTTATGGTGGATTTCCTATCAGCGGGCAGTGGCTGATTTGTAAAAATGAAGCTGTTGCAGAACAGCACCATGCAAAAGTATATGGCAAGGCAGCTGTTGGTGCTCCGCCCATGAGTGTGCCGCATCTTGATACCAGGATCATCAACAAAAAAAAGGAATTGCTTTTCGGCCCATTTGCAGGATTCAGTACAAAATTTTTAAAGAACGGTTCTTATTTTGATTTACCAAAATCATTGGAATTCGATAACATCATTCCCATGCTGAGTGCAGGCTGGCACAACATTGCCCTCACCAAATACTTGATTCAACAAGTACGGCTTGACCATGAAGGAAGAATGGAAGCATTGAAAGAATATTTTCCTGGTGCGGTTGCAACAGAATGGGAATTAGCTATTGCAGGCCAGCGGGTGCAGGTAATAAAAAAAGATGAAGACGAAGGTGGTAAACTTGAATTTGGAACCGAGCTGGTATGCAGTGCTGATGGAAGCCTGGCAGCACTGCTTGGAGCATCACCAGGGGCATCCACTGCCGTTAGTGCCATGCTGGAAGTTATGCATAAATGTTTTGGGTCACTGATGGCTACAACGGCCTGGAAAGAAAAGTTAGCTTTGATGATACCATTGCATCATGAAAATATTCAAGCAGGAGAATTGCTGGAACACCGGTCAAAAAACAACAGCATTCTTCATTTGGATGATTAAATTTTGATGAGACTTTAGTTGATAATTATATGGAAGAAGATAAGGGTTTGTGCTATAAAATATTCACTTCCCTTTCAAGCTCTACGCCGAATTTCTCTAAAACAGTTTTGATTATATTTTGGCTTAGAGCAAGGATTTCCCGGCCGGAAGCATCACCATAATTTACCAACACCAACGCCTGGTTTTTGTGGCAACCTGCATCTCCTTTCCGGTATCCTTTCCAGCTGGTTAAAGCATCAGGACCGCTGTGTTCAATTAACCAGCCAGCAGCTAATTTTATCCGGTCATTGCTTAATGGATAACCTGCCACAGCAGGGAAATTTTGTTTGAGTTTGATAAAAAAATCTTCAGCAACTTCCGGGTTTTTAAAAAAGCTGCCGGCATTGCCGATCACTGCAGGGTCTGGTAATTTGCTACTCCGGATATTAATAACAGCCTGCGATACTGCAGCGATGCTAAGTTCCTGCACACCCATTGATTTAAGCTCCTGCTCAATAGCTCCATAACTTGTATTAAAGCGGGCAACTTTATTAAGCTTGTAAGTAACAGAAGTGATTATGAATTGCCCTTTATATTTTCTTTTAAACACACTCTCCCGGTAACCAAATTCACAATCTGCAAGGGTGAATTTCACGAGCCTTTTTTCTTCTAAATGAAATGCTTCCAGTTCATAAAAAACATCTTTTATCTCCACACCGTAAGCCCCAATATTTTGCATCGGCGAAGCCCCAACATTGCCTGGTATTAAAGAAAGATTTTCCATGCCTGCCATGTTATTGCGGATGCAATACAACACAAGCTGGTGCCAGTTCTCCCCTGCACCCGCCTTCACATAAATATGCTCCTCATCCTCCTTTACAATTTCAATTCCCCTGATATCATTTTTTAAAACAATGCCTTCCACATTTTTAGTAAAAAGCATATTGCTGCCGCCCCCAAGGATGACAGCTTGCTGTTTATGGGTTGGTATTTGGTCTCCACTAAACTCAAGCAACTCTTCTATGGCAGCAACATCTGTAAATGATGCAAAATATTCAGCCATCACATCAATACCAAACGTGTTGAATTTTTTCAGCGATATATTTTGCAATATTTCCATTCAAAAGTTTTTATAAATCCTTATTTGAAATTTGTCATCTGCACATCTGCAACATTTTCTTATTTGCACATTTCCTCATTTGCACATTTGCATATTTTCTCATCTGCATATTAATAAGCATCCACATCAGCAATCATCGTAACAGATTTAAATTTCTTTTCTGTCTGCAACAAATTAAAATGATTACGGATAACCTGTTTATACCTGCCGATCATTTTTACATCCAGCGGCAGCTTTATCATCAACTCCATCAGGTATTGGTTTCTTATGCGGCCCACAACCGGAGCAGCTGGGCCAATGACCATTTCAGGCAAATCCTGTTGCAACGAAGCACCCAGCCTTGTGGCGATTTCATCAACAGTTTCTTTGAGCTTGTGTTTAAGTGTGATCTGCACAATGCGGCAAAAAGGCGGGTAAAAAAACTGCCTGCGGTTTTCCAGTTCAAAATCATACAGCTTTTTGTAGTTGTGTTCTTTAACAAACTGAAGCACCGGGTGGTTTACCTGCGCTGCCTGTATCATCACTTTTCCCTGGGTGTCTTTTCTTCCGGCCCGGCCACTTACCTGTTCCATCAATTGAAATGCCCTTTCATTCACCCTGAAGTCTGCAAAGCTCAGCAAGCCATCCGCATCTAAAATCCCAACAAGACTTACCTTTTCAAAATCAAGACCTTTAACAACCATCTGCGTTCCTACAAGCACATCAATTCTGTGTTGCTCAAATAATTTTATGAGGCTGTCATGAGCTATTTTTCCTTTTACTGAATCAACATCCATCCTGGCAACTCTTAGTTTGGGAAACTTCTCATCAATCATTTCCTCTATCTTCTCCGTACCAAAATTTTTCTCAATCCATTTTACTGTACCGCATGCCGGGCACTCCACCAATTTAGGGTAAGTGGTGCCGCAATAATGGCAATGCATTTTATTGGAAAACTTGTGCAGGGTTAATGTAACATCACAATTTTTACATTGTGGCAGGTAACCGCAGGTGCCACAAATTAAATATGGGGAATATCCCCGGCGGTTTTGAAAAAGAATAACCTGCCGGCCTGCAGCCACCGTTTTTTCAACAGCCTCAACCAGTTGCGGCGACAGCATTACTTTACCCTTCTGAACAACCTGGCGGGTGTCAATAATTTCTATTTCAGGAAGCGCAATGCCGCCATAGCGTTCGTTCAATTCCACCAACGCATACTTTCCTTTTTGGGTATTGAAATAGGTTTCAATAGAAGGCGTGGCACTGCCCAGTAGCACTTTTGCACCGGCACCTTTGTTCGCTGTGTTAAAAAGGGAGGCGTAGTAAACGGCTGCATCTCTTGCATGGTAACGTGGAGCCGGATCATATTGCTTAAAAGAACTGTCGTGTTCTTCATCCACTATTATAAGGCCCAACTCTTTAAAAGGCAAAAACAAAGCACTCCTTGCGCCGAGTACTATCCTGGTTTCACCAGTCTTAATTTTATTCCATAATTCAACCCTTTCATTGTTATTAAACTTGGAATGATAAATTGCAATATTACCACCAAAATGAAGCTGCAGCCGGCGGATCATTTGAGATGTCAACGCAATTTCCGGAAGCAGGTAAAGCACCTGCTGGCCTGCTTTGTAACTGGCTTCAATCAACTTTATGTACACTTGTGTTTTACCACTTCCTGTTACGCCATGCAACAGGCAAACACGCTTTTGCAGAAACTGTTCCTGCACCTGCAACAAAGCTTTCTGCTGGGCTGCATTCATTTCAAAATTAACATCCATCGCACCAGCAATTGGCTTAATTCTATCAACACTTCTTCGGTCAATTACCAATATATTTTTATCGGTTAATCCTTTTAGTTGCGCCGTTGATGCACCAGACTTTTTGAGTAATTCAGTTTGAGAAACTTCTCCTTCTGTTTTTACGAGATGCAAATAACTGAGCAGCAATTCCATTTGTTTGGGTGCTTTACTCCAGTTGTTAAGCAGTTCCGATAATTTATTTTCATCTGCATACGCAGGATTCAATACAACAAAATTTTCTTTCTTGCTTTTGTAGCGCTCACTTAGTGCTTCCCAAACAACGCAAACCTTTTTATCGATCAGTGTTTTTATAACAGGATACACATGTGTTACATCAAGTATCTGCTGCACCTCTGTAAGGCTTAACTGGCTCTTTATCTGCAATGCTTCCGCCACCAAATATTCATCGTTGCTAAGCAGTGAAAAATCGTCACCATATTCTTCATTAAAAAGAATAATGGTTTCGCTGCTTAATTTAAAATGAGCTGGTAAGGCTGCGGCCATTACCTCACCTTCACTGCACATATAGTATTTGCTTATCCAGTTCCAAAGCTGCAACTGTTGGGGGTATAACAGTGGCTGATCATCCAGCACATTTAATATTGGTTTGGTATTATAGGCAGGCCTGATGGTTGTTACAGATTTTACAATGCCTGCATAACGCCTGGTTTTACCAAGCACAACCTCTACCCTGCAGCCAATTTTTACGCCGCTAATAAATGCAGCAGGCACTTCATAAGTATAAGTATTCGGGAGCGCAAGTGGTAATATCACTTCTGCATAGGTGCCACTTGTTTGTGAAAGATTTGGTGAATTAGGTTCCGGTTCTCCGGGCAAAAATTCCTGAAATAATATTTGATTGCTGTCACTCATTTATAATATAACATCTGCCCCTGGTGTATGTTAAAAGAGACAAATTATGTATTGTCTATCCAGGCAGCCTGGTAGCGTTTTAATTTTTCTTCCATGATGCTGTATGCTTTTTCTTTTAGCATTTTGGTATCATTAACAGTAAGCCCCTCAACACTTATCTCATCTAAAAATACAGCTCTTGATTTGCCTGGCGTTAATGAAAAAATATTTTTGTAAGAGAGCCGGCTGAAAGTGTCCAAAAACAGAATTGGCTTTACAGGTGTTTGTGTTTCGATGGCTACCCTGAATGCACCATCATAAAATTCTTTTAACGGTTTGCCGGTTGTATTAAAAGTTCCTTCCGGTGCAATTACAACCGAAATACCTTTTCTTATTATTGATTTTAATTGCTGAACACTGTTGGCTCTTTTTGCAGCATTATCTCTTTCCACCAGCACTACAGTATTCCTGTACAAAAAACCAAAGATGGGTATTTTGCTAAGTTCGGCTTTTCCTAAAATACGGAAATGCTGTTTTGTTATGGTCATCATCAGCACGGGAATATCCATATAAGAAATATGGTTGAAGATAAAAACATACTGCCTGTTACTGTCATGCGGCACTTCGTATAAGTTCTTATGGCGTATACCCCAAATGGCGAGTTCGGCTGCTGACCATCCACGGCAGAGTTTGTAAATAATATTACCGCCCTTTATTTTTCCCAAAAAGGATGCGGAAAATACCAGCGGAAAAATGACTAATAACCCTGCCAGTAAAGTGAGCAAACCGTACACAGAAAAAACAAATGTTGCCAAAAGACGGAGCCGTTTCATATAAGGCAGCGAATATAATCTGTTTCGGTGTTTGTGCAGAAATCTTTGCAAATCACCCATTTTTGAACTGAAAAAGGTAGTTTTGCCGCTTAAAAAGGCGCCAGCAGCCGTTTAAGCAAAAAAATGAGGACCGGAAAAAGTAATTTTAAAGCTAATTCCCTTACCTTCGCCACCCGAAAAATCGGAAATAAAATCAGATATATGTTAGCAGTAGTAAAAATAGCTGGTCAACAGTTTAAAGTAAAAGCCGGTGACAGCCTGTATGTACCGCATATTGAAGGTAACAATGGAGACATTGTTGAATTTTCTGAAGTTTTATTAACTGACAATGCTGGTACGCTTACAACAGGTACAGGTGTTAGTGCAGTTGTAAAAGCAGAAATTATCAGCTCACTTGTACAGGGTGATAAAGTAATTGCTTTTAAAATGAAAAGAAGGAAAGGCTTCCGTAAAAAGCATGGTCACCGTACACACTATACAAAAATTCAGGTAACTGAAATTGCATAATCAGTTGAATGGTTGACAAGCCAAAAGGTTTATTTTTTTTTCATCCATTCAATAATTTTCTGGCTGAAAAAATAACCTTATCAGCATACAACTTATAAACTTATAAACTATAAAAAAATGGCACACAAAAAAGGTGAAGGCTCCGTAAAAAATGGTCGTGATTCACAAAGCAAAAGATTAGGTGTAAAAATTTACGGTGGACAAAGTGCTGTTGCCGGTAACATCATTGTTCGCCAAAGAGGAACTGTTTATCATCCTGGAAAAAATGTTGGAGTAGGAAGAGACTTTACCATTTTTGCATTGACTGATGGTGTTGTAGAATTCAGGAAAGGGAAAGGTGATAAAAGTTTTATCTCTGTAAATGCGGTAGAAGCCACGGCTTAAAATATATTTTTTTTTGACAGATAAAAAAATGTTTTTATTTTTAATCATTATTTACTAACCATTAAATTTTTAAAAACATGGCAACTGCAAAAAAAGCCGCAAAGAAAGCTGCACCAGCTAAGAAGGCTGCTCCAGTAAAAGCTGCTGCTCCAGCAAAAAAAGCTGCTCCAGCTAAGAAGGCTGCTCCAGCTAAAAAAGCTGCTCCAGCTAAAAAAGCTGCACCAGTTAAAGCTGCTCCAGCTAAAAAAGCTGCTCCAGTTAAAGCTGCTCCAGCTAAAAAAGCTGCTGCTAAGAAAAAGTAATTTTTCAAGCAAAACTAATAACAAAGTCCTGGCTGCAAAGCTGGGACTTTTTTTATGCCCGTTATATATCCTTTACTTTTTTTATAAATTTTGCCTTTTAAATTCACGGCTATTCTTCTTTACTTTACAATACTGCAATAACCATTTTAATATTTTTATTTTTTATGAATAACGCACAGATAGCAGACTGCTTCTCACTCTTAGCGAAATTGGCTGACTTACACGGAGAGAATAGTTTTAAGACAAAGGCCTATTCATCCGCTGCTTTTGCAATTGATAAATTGCCAATGCAGCTTAGTGAAATACCGAAGCAAAATATCTCTTCTGTAAAAGGTATTGGAGACTCTACCGGAAAAAAAGTTATTGAGTTATTAGAGACGGGTGAACTGCAGGCATTGAATAATTTAATTGCCAGCACACCTGAAGGCATCATGGAAATGCTTACGATAAAAGGCATCGGACCAAAAAAAATTGCTACTATCTGGAAAGAGATGGAGATTGAAACAGTTGGCGAACTATTGTATGCCTGCAAAGAGAACAGGCTTAAATTATACAAAGGCTTTGGAGAGAAGACACAGCAAAATGTTATTGAGACAATTGAGTACTACCTGAAAGGCAAGGGATCTTTTTTATATGCTCAAACAGAGCTTGTTGCTGAACATCTTGAAAGTTTTTTTGAAAAAATATTTTATCCAACAAAAATTAACATTTCAGGCGCATACAAAAGGCACCTTGAAATTATTGAAGAGTTAACCATTGTTGTTGATGATACTGCGGAAAATATAGCAAGTAAAATGTTAGCTGCAGATGATTTGGAATTACTTGAAAAAAACGATCACGGTGTTTTATATAAATCAGTTGCTGGTTTAAAAGTGCAGCTGCTGGCATGCAATAAAATATCATTTGCGGAGCAGGTATTTTTTACAAGTTGCTCTCCGGAATTTGGGCAAGCATTTAAAGAAAAATTTGGAGTGGTTGACTACGTTTCCTGCACAGATGATGAAGCCATTTTTACAGCTGCAGGGATAAGCTTTATCCCTGCCCATCTGAGGGAAAACCCTGCAGTTTTAGACATCGCCGCAAAAGGTGCATTGAAGGAAATTATTCAACCCGGAGATATAAAGAGCATCATTCACAGCCACAGTGACTGGAGTGACGGAAATAATACGTTAGAACAGATGGCAATTGCTGCAATTGCAAAAGGTTTTGAATACCTGGTGATAAGCGATCACAGCAAAACAGCCTTTTACGCCAATGGCTTAAATGAAGAGAGGGTGAAGGCGCAACACCAGCAGATTGAAGAACTTAACAGCAAGCTTGCCCCGTTTAAAATTTTCAAAAGCATTGAGAGCGACATCCTGAATGACGGCAGTCTTGATTACAGCGATGCCATCCTTTCAACTTTTGACCTTGTGATTGCATCTGTACATTCCAATTTAAAAATGACCGAAGAGAAGGCGATGATGCGGCTATTGAACGCTATCAAAAATCCTTACACAACCATTTTGGGACACATGACCGGCAGGCTTCTGTTAAGCAGGAAGGGCTACCCGGTAAACCACACCGTTATCATTGATGCCTGTGCAGCAAACAATGTTGTAATTGAATTGAATGCCAACCCAAGCCGGCTGGATATGGACTGGCGGTATATTGATTATGCTCTGCAGAAAAACGTACTGATCTCAATTAATCCCGATGCTCATTCAACAGAAGGATTTGAGCATACAAAGTATGGCGTGCTGGCAGCCCAAAAAGCATTACTTACAAAAGAGAGAAATCTTAGCAGTTTCAGTTTGGAGGAGTTTGAGACTTTTTTAAGCGATAAGAAAAAAAACAATACTTAACCAGGCTTGATCTTTATCTTTTAGCAGATTGCAACAATAATTGATCAACCTTTTTATTCCAGCTTGCCTGCTGATCTTTTAACCGGCCATTACTGGTTTCGTTGTCGTAAGTATTTTGCATTTCTTCCAGTTTTTTGGTGGAAGCATTGTAGATAGATTCTAATAAGCGGCTGTAATTTTCACTTGTAAAATTTGCAAACTTCAACTCTTTAATAAATGCCTGGGTTGCCAGGTAAGTTATATCGAAATGATGCTGCTCATGCTGAAGTACATAAGCATTCTTACCAACATCCTTCATCCAGGAGCGGTTCTTATCAAAAGTGCAGTAAACTGTAATTAACAAAGTGGCCTTACCTGCCGCATTTCTATACCCTGCTTTAAATGCAAAGCCAGATGAAGTAATTGCTACGGCTTCACTGGCACTTACGGGGCTGCCATTAAAATCATCAATAGACAATGATTCTCCCGGAGTATAAAATATCCACTGCTTTTCTGGCTTGGGTAATGTTGTAGTGTAACTGATCTCTGTATTAAAACTTTGGGCAGACAGCGTTAGCTGTAAACCAAAAATGAGTGCTGCTAAAAAAATATTTGTACGCATGAATTTTATAAAACGTAAAACAACATCATAATAATGTATGATGAATCAGCCAGCTTGTGGTTTAAATATTTTTTAACAGCGAAGGTGTTTTCTTATTCAGTGTAGTTCAAGTCCTTACCAAAAGTTTCTTCGGTAAAATAAGCAGCAACAATTGCGATGAGCATTATCACCGCACCAGTTATCCAGCCTGCTGTTAAATAACTTGCCCGGGGCTGCAGGGCATTAAACAGCCATAACATTAAAGGTAACGCACCTCGTACCATGTTGGGTACTGTAGTGGCTGCTGTAGCCCTGAGGTTGGTGCCAAATTGTTCTGCTGCCATAGCAACAAAAATTGCCCAGAAGCCTGTGCTGAAGCCAAGTGCAACACAGATCAGGTACATCCCTGCAGCGCTGCCATTATGCTGCGTAAAATAAAATACAATCGAAATAATTGTGAAGATGTAGAAAATGTATATGGCTTTTTTTCTGCTGCGGAGCCAATGACTTACAAAGCCAATCAGCACATCAGCAATGGATATGCCCACATAGGCAAACATGGTGGCTTTCTTTGGCAGCACTTCCTCCGGGATACCAAATTCAACAGCAAAATTATTAGAGAATGCAACCAGTATCCCGATAACGTACCAGGTGGGTAAACCAATTAAAATTGCAGTGGCATATTTTCTAAACCTTTTACTATCACTAAAAAATGCCAGGAAATTTCCCCGCTCAACGGCCTGCTCTTTTACTTGCTTAAACATGGTGCTTTCAAAAACAGATATGCGTAACAGCAAAAGAAAAAAGCCCAGCCCTCCCCCAATAAAGTAACAATTACGCCAATGAAAATTTTGGGAGATAAAATAGGCAACTACGGCACCTGTAAGCCCGATACCCGCCACCAGCGATGTGCTGAGGCCACGCTTTTCTTTACTGATGAGTTCGCTTACCAGCGTAATACCAGCACCCAGTTCACCAGCTAAACCAACACCGGCAATAAAACGTACCAGCGCATACTGGTTAGTGGTATGAACAAAACCATTTACAATGTTGGCTACAGAATAAAGTATGATGGAACCAAATAATACGCTCAGCCTGCCCTTTTTATCACCCATCATACCCCAGATAATACCGCCCACCAGCAACCCCGTCATTTGAATGCTGATGATAAATTCGCCGGCAGTTTTTACCTGCAATTTATTAAGTCCTATATCCGTAAGGCTGTCAACTCTAACAATATTGAAGAGCAGCAGATCATAAATATCCACGAAGTAGCCAAGAGCAGCTACTAATACAGTGATATTAAAAATGGAACTGGAAGAAGGTTTTTGCATGCAACCGGGTGCTTAATATTATTTCGATTTGCCAGTTATTAATTTAATAATGATCGGCAGTGTTGTAACAAGTACAATGCCTATTACAATTACTTCCAGGTGATCTTTAAGGTTAAAACCAAACTGGCTCAATATCCATTGCTGAAGAAAATGGCCACCCAGTATCATGCTCGCCACCCAGGCGACACAACCAATTATATTGAAGAAACTAAATTTTGCTTTTGGCATTTGTACAATACCAGAAATGATCGGCGCAAAAGTACGGATGATGGGTATGAACCTGGCAATCACAATGGCACCACCACCATGCTTATCATAAAATTCCTGCGCCTGTACCAGGTACTTCTTTTTAAACAACAAATTGTCTTTCCATTGAAACATGGCCGGACCAATTTTTTTACCAAACCAATAGCCTGCGGAATTTCCCAGCACACCTGCAATGGTAACCAATGTGATGATCACCAACAGGCTGAGCCATTCGTTTTGAATTGATCCCATGCCAACCATTTTAAAAAATTCGCTGCCCAGGTTTCTTGAGTAGATTCCTGCAACAAAAAGAAGACTATCGCCTGG
This sequence comes from Ferruginibacter sp., assembly GCA_965247025.1. GTDB lineage: Bacteria > Bacteroidota > Bacteroidia > Chitinophagales > Chitinophagaceae > Ferruginibacter. The sequence continues at coordinate 2,761,124 of OZ252000.1, forward strand.
CAAAAAGAAACCGGCAAACAATCCTGTCTCTGCAAAAATTATAAAAAGCAATAACCAAAGGCCACCATAAACAATGTAAAACATTGGATTGATGAGATCTTTCCAGGAGAATTTTTTATACATGGCGATGGTGTTACCATCAAAAAGTTTCACCGGTTGCACAGTAAGATCTTTGTATTGCGCCGCTTTAAAAATCACCGAATCAGTACCGGTAATTTCAACTGTGCAGGAGCCATCCGGGGCCAATACTATGGCAGATGTTTTGCCATTTTCGGTAACCGTAAAATTTGAAACGCCGGCTTCGTATTGATTTACGATTTTTAATGTGACAGGTTTTGCACTAATTTTAAGAGAAAACAAAATACAGGAAAACAGTATTAAAAGTGTGTATATAATTTTCATAAAAATGGACAGCTTATTGGCTATTTAAAGGTGAAAATAAGGTTTTACTGTATTATCTTTTTAGCTCTTACTTTTTCCGGGGTAATTGTAAAAAAGTAGCCTTTTAAACTGTCGGAATTTTGGGTAGCCAGGAAAGTTAAAACTTCGGCAATAATCAAATTCCTTTCTGTATTTAAGAATCGTAAAAAAATGACTCCTGTAACTTCAATATGGTGTTCAAAAACCAGATTCCCAAAGTCTTTATCCTCTGTCAAAATTATTCTTGGTGGTTGTAAAGATAATTTTGCGATTGAAATATCTTCAATACCTCTGTATTCTTCAAATATCGAACAAACGGTATAGCCATTATCTCTCAATGCCTGAATTAATCCTCTGAAAATATTTTCATCGGCTATAATCATGCTGGCAATTCAAATACTTCCTCATTGATCATAATAGCCCTTGCGTAATCTACGCAGGCAAATATCCCTTCGGCAGTTAAATGGGGATAATCGTCCAGTAATTGATCTACGCTTGCTCCCTCACTGATCTTCTTGAGTATCAGCTCCACTGTAATTCTTGTCCCTTTTATGCAGGGTTTCCCCATCATTACCTCCCGGTTCCTTGTTATCCAGCCTTCATGTATAATTTTCATACAAACTGTTTTTATCAGCTATAAAATTAAAGCTTTTCCGGTTCCCCCAACTCTCCTTCCATTTTACTTACCACAACAGTTGCAATGCTGTTACCAATCACATTGGTGGCGCTTCGGCCCATATCCAGTAAAGGATCAATGCCCAGCAGCAAAGCAATACCAGCTTCAGGAATGTTGAAGCTTGATAATGTACCTGCAATAACTACCAGCGAGGCTCTTGGCACACCTGCAATGCCTTTGCTGGTAAGCATTAATACAAGCAACATAGTAATTTGCGTAGGGAAAGGGATGTGCATGCCATAACTCTGTGCAATAAACAAGGAGGCAAAAGTCATGTACATCATACTGCCATCAAGGTTAAAAGAATAGCCAAGTGGTAACACAAAACTTACGATCTTATTTTTGCAACCAAAACGTTCCAGTTCCAGCATTGTTTTAGGAAACGCTGCCTCACTGCTTGATGTGCTGAAGGCCAGTAAAATCGGTTCTCTCATCCGCCGGACAAGATCAATAACTTTTTTACCAATAAACAATGAGCCTGCAACTATCCGCACCACCCATAAAAGCGCAAGGCCAAAATAAAACTCACCAATAAATATGGAATAAGTTTTCAGGATACCTATTCCCTGCTTTGCAATAATAGCGGACATGGCTCCGAAAACAGCGACCGGTGCAAAATTCATTACATAGCCGGTCACTCTTAAAATGATATGAGCAGTTGCATCCAAAGCTTTTACCACCGGTTTGGCTATATCTCCCAAAGCAGCAGCTGCAACGCCAAAGAACAAAGCAAATACTACTATCTGCAATATTTCATTCTTAGCCATTGCGTCAATCACACTCGCTGGAAAAACATGGTAGAAAAAATCTTTTATGGTAAGCGCTGCTTTATCAATTCCGGTGCTTACTGTTTGGTCTGGCAACGTTAAATGCATGGCACTGCCGGGTTTAAAAAGATTTACCAGCAACATGCCCAGCAAAAGACTCATCAGCGAAGCACTGATAAACCACAGCAGTGTTTTACCACCAATGCGCCCAACTGCTTTTATATCGCCTAACTTGGCCACACCAACAACCAGCGTAGTAAATACCAATGGCGCCACAATCATTTTAATAAGTCTTAAAAAGATGTCTGCAAGTATACTGAACCAATCTAATTTTTTGTCCCTCGCCTTCAGGCTTTCATTTTTTTGAAAACTGATAAGCCCCTTCTCTTTCACTAATTGTTTGTAAGATGAAGACAGTGTGTCTGTTTGAGCAGCAATGGCTGCGTTGAGCCCGGTCAATGAATCTGACAACAATTTTATAGCTGCAAGTTTGCCAGCTCCGTTATCCGAATCAAGCAGGCTGCTTTCGGCCGATTTTTTTTGAGTTGTAATCGCTGCTTGGTGCTGAAGAAGCTTGTTGAAGACTGTACTGTCTTTGATCTTTTCATAGCTTTTCATTTGCTGCAGTAAAAGATTTCCCTGCAATTCTGCATTAGCTATTTTATTGTTTTCCTCTCCAACATAGCTCTTATTTAATATAAAGCCCGCTGTAATCCCTAACACAAGGGCTATTCCAATATAAAGCGTCAGCCGGTTCTTTTTTACGTGGGTTGACTCCATATATTTTTGGTTTAATTATTCAAAGAACCGGGCCACAGCCCATGATATAAAATAAGTTTCACTGCAGTATGAATTTGCAATATAATATTTAATCATTGTTATTAAAGGATGCCTGTAAAAAAGACGCTATCGTTGGGTTATTAAAATATTATGCTTATTTTTCCAACTCATAATTATAAAAAAACTAACTACATCTTATGAGTTTATTTGTAAAGAAACCAATCCTTGCGTTAATGCAGGAGGCTTCCGATACTGAAAAAGGATTAAAGAAAACACTTGGCCGTGGTTCTTTGATTGCTTTGGGCATCGGGGCAATAATAGGAGCTGGCCTCTTTTCTATAACAGGTGGCGCTGCTGCTAACCAGGCCGGGCCAGCAATTACCATATCATTTGTTGTAGCAGCGTTAGGCTGTGCGTTTGCAGGTTTGTGTTATGCTGAATTTGCATCTATGATTCCTGTTGCAGGTAGTGCATACACTTATAGCTACGCCACCATGGGTGAGTTTGTTGCCTGGATAATTGGGTGGGATCTTGTGCTTGAGTATGCTGTTGGTGCAGCCACCGTTGCAATTAGCTGGAGCAGGTATTTTGGTAAATTTTTAGGAGGATTTGGAATTCATTTGCCAGAGTCTGTAATGGCCGGACCGTGGGATGGCGGCATAATAAATTTCCCCGCTGTATTTATTGTTGTACTAATGAGTTTACTCCTGATTAAAGGGACCAGTGAAAGCGCCAAAGTAAATGCTGTAATTGTTGGTCTTAAAATTTGTGTTGTACTGATATTTATTTTTCTTGGTTGGAAGTATATTGACACTGCCAATTATACCCCTTATATTCCTTATAATACAGGCAAGTTTGGGGAGTTTGGCTTTAGTGGAATAATACGGGCTGCTGCTATTGTATTCTTTGCCTATATTGGTTTTGATGCGGTGAGCACTGCGGCTCAGGAAGCAAAAAATCCTAAAAAGGATATGCCGTGGGGCATTCTTGGTTCCCTGGTAATTTGCACAATTTTATATATCCTTTTTGCTCATGTTATGACTGGCGTAACCAGTTATACAAGCTTTGCAGGCAAAGATGGTATTGCACCCGTGGCCGTTGCAATTGAACATATGGGTAAGCAGGTAAGTCCTGGTGTTTGGGTAGCAGATTATCCCTGGTTGAACAGGGCAATTGTACTTGCGATACTTGCCGGTTACGCTTCTGTTATTTTAGTGATGCTGATGGGTCAGAGTCGTGTGTTTTTCAGTATGAGTAAAGACGGCCTGGTTCCAAAAATATTCAGCGAAGTGCATTCAAAATACCGCACGCCTGCTAAAAACAATTTGCTTTTCTTAGTTTTTGTAAGCCTTTTTGCAGCATTTGTTCCGGCAAGGGTTGTGGGAGAAATGACTTCTATAGGAACGCTGTTTGCATTTATTCTTGTTTGCATTGGCGTAATGGTAATGCGTAAAAGTGATCCGGATGCTCCGAGGGCTTTTAAAACGCCGCTTGTACCGCTGGTTCCAATCCTGGGTATTTTTACATGCCTGTTTATGATGGTTTTTCTTCCGCTGGATACATGGATAAGGCTAATTGTGTGGATGCTTATCGGTATCGATATGTATGCATTTTACGGAGTTAAAAACAGTATTCTGGGCGGCGAATCAAGCACAAGAACAGGCATGCCGGTGTTGTATAAAACAGGCATAGCACTGGCCATTTTGCTGGCAGTTGTTGCGTTACTGCATCATTTCGGCTTATCTATCCCTGGCTTTGGTAAACTCTTCGACCCAACACCAGATGATTCCGGTATTTTTGGATTTTCAATGCTGATGGCCGTTGGTCATGTTTTATACTTCATTGTAAAGATGGCAGGCAAATCAAAAAATTAAGATATTAAATACAGTATTTAAAAATGGTCACTTTCAAAAGGTGGCTATTTTTTTTGGGAATATTTCCAGCTCATTTTTAGTTTAGATGCCCTGCATTTTTAATTGCTGAAATAAACATTCAACCATTCATATATTTTCAAACCCACATAAAAAGCAATGTGTTAAATTTGTTGTATGCGTAAAACGCTTAGCATTTTAAGTAATTCATTACGGCTCACCATCCAGGAACTGAGGGTAAACAAACTGCGGACAGGCCTCAGTCTTACAGGTGTGGCGTTTGGTATATTCTGTATTATTGGTGTACTTGCCACGGTGGGCAGCCTGGAAAGGAATATTCAAAATGAAGTAAAGACACTCGGCACCAACACCATTTATATAGACAAATGGGAATACAGTGGCGGTCCCGATAAACCTTTCTGGAAATTCCAGGCAAGGCCCACAATGAAATACGAGGAGATGAGCCTCATAAAACAAAGGTCTCAACTTGCTGATGCTATCTCTTTTTTAATGCAGTCAAGCGGCAATATCAGTTACCAAAATGATGTCATTCAAAGTGTTTCCATTTATGGTGTAGTTCCGGCCCAAATGATTACACAGCCAATTACTTTTGCAGCTGGCAGGTTTATTTCCGAAGCTGAATTTACTGCAGGCAGTGCTGTGGGAGTAATCGGCTTCGACAATGCTGAAAAACTATACAGTTCTGCAGAGCGGGCTTTAGGCAAATACTTTGAAGTAAAAGGAAAACATGTCACCATTGTTGGAGTAATAAAAAAAGAAGGAAAAACTTTTATTGGTTGGGATAGTGACAACTGCATTATGCTTCCCTATAAATTTTGCAAACAAATTTTAGACGAGGACAGGAGCAATCCCATATTAATTGCAAAGGGAAAAGAAAATGTTACTACCGCTGCATTTAGTGATGAGCTGGAAGGTATCATGCGGCAAATCAGGCGCCTTGCACCAAGACAGGAAGATAATTTTTCCCTAAACAGTGTGGAAGCATTTAGCAAAGCCATCACCGGTCTGTTTAGTACAGTGAATATAGTGGGTGGCTTAATTGGTGTTATAAGCCTTATCGTAGGCATGTTTGGCATTGCGAATATTATGTTTGTAACCGTAAAGGAAAGAACCAGCGTAATTGGTTTAAAAAAAGCCATTGGTGCCAAACGTTCCAGCATCTTATTTGAGTTTTTACTGGAGGCTTCTATTCTTTGCCTCATGGGTGGAGCAATAGGCTTGTTGCTGGTTTATATACTTTCTCTCATACTCTCCGGCGCATTTAATTTCCCTGTATATATCTCTTTATCGCTTCTTGTTAGTACCGTAATAATTTGTTTGGTGGTGGGCATTTTAGCGGGCATATTTCCTGCATCAAGAGCTGCAAAAATGGATGCAGTGGAGGCAATCAGGAGTAAGTAAAAAAGCCCGGAGCCCCCGAAGGGGAAACGACAGTATTAGCCCAAACAGATATGAAAACTCTCCTCTTTTTTCACCTTCTTGAATTACTTTCGCAGCATGTATTTTCCTGGTATTAATTTGTTGCAAAGAGGGCATAACGCAGGTTTTGTGGAGGCTGGCGCCGGATCTGAAAACAAGGTTGAAAAACAAACTGCAACAGCCGCCTGCATTCTCGCCATTGAATCATCCTGCGATGAAACTGCAGCATCTGTTTGCAAAAATGGTATCATACTTTCAAACATAATTGTCACACAGGCCATCCATGAAAAATATGGTGGCGTGGTGCCTGAACTAGCCAGCAGAGCCCACTTACAAAATATTGTACCGGTTGTTGAGGAGGCTTTATTAAAATCAGAAATCAGTTTACAGGATCTTGATGCCATTGCTTTTACACAATCTCCCGGTCTTATTGGCGCATTGCTGGTTGGAGCACAGTTTGCAAAATCACTCGCCTTATCATTAAATAAACCGCTGATTGCAGTGCACCATATGCAGGCACATGTGCTGGCAAATCTTATTACTCCCAACAAACCTTCTTTCCCTTTTTTATGCCTCACGGTGAGTGGCGGACATACACAAATTGTGTTGTGCAGTTCCCCCTTGCAACAGCAGGTAATTGGTGAAACAATTGATGATGCAGCAGGCGAAGCTTTTGATAAAAGCGCCAAACTGCTCGGTCTGCCTTATCCCGGAGGGCCATTGGTTGACAAGTATGCCGCAGGCGGAAATCCCAAAAGATTTGTTTTTCCTGAACCACAAATACCGGGGCTGAATTTTAGTTTCAGCGGCTTAAAAACATCGATACTTTACTTTCTGAAAAATGCCGGAACAAGTACGGTTTTTAAAGAATCTTTTACTGCTACAGATGAAGAACGCCGGCAATTTATAAATAACAACCTGCCGGATATTTGTGCATCCATCCAGGCCCGAATTGTGAGCATATTAATTAATAAACTAAAGAAAGCAGCAACAGAAACCGGGATCAAAAACATTTGTATTGCAGGTGGTGTAAGTGCTAACAGCGGGCTGCGGCAAGCCATACAAACAACAGGAGAACAATTGGGCTGGAAAACTTTTATCCCTCCATTTGAATACTGTACAGATAACGCAGGGATGATTGCTATTACAGCGTACTATAAATATTTAAACAAGGAGTTTGCGGATATGAGTGTTACGCCATCGCCTAGGTAACAAAGTATTTCCTAAATTATCAAAACACCACCTGATGCGTCTGCTTAATAATCCCGATCACAAACACACTCTGCACATGCCCCATATTATCAATATTGCTTAGCCGGTTTACGTGAAAATCATAGTAAGCATTCATGTCTTCGCACAGCACTTTCAGCATAAAATCAAACTCGCCGGAAATATTAAAACACTCCACCACTTCCTGCATTGATTGAATGGCCTTTATAAATTTTACGCCTGCCGTTTTGCTATGCTCTTTTAAAGAAACGTAGCAAATCACCATAAGGCCCTTTTTAACTTTGGTATGATCCACCAAAGTGGCGTACTGTTTTATCACACCGCTGGCTTCCATACGTTTGATTCGCTCATGTACCGGCGTGGTGCTCAGGTGAATTTTCTCCGCAATGTCTTTCACCGTCATCCGGGCATTTTGCTGCAGCAGGGCAAGTATAGAAAGATCTTTAGCATCCAGTGCCACAGAGGCTACAGGTGATTGTTCTGTTTGAGCAGCTTTAGTCATAGCCAAAAAGTATTATCTCCTGCTAAATCATTTTAAACAGCAGAGTTTCCCAAAGTTATCAAATTGAACAGAATATTATTCTATCAACAGTACATTTGTGCTCTAAACAAAACAATATGTCAACAATAACAAATTCCTCCATCGATTTCAGCCTCAAAAATAAAGTGGCTGACATGAGCCTCGCCGCATGGGGCCGCAAAGAAATCAGGTTAGCAGAAGCTGAAATGCCCGGTTTAATGTCATTACGTGAAGAGTACGGACCAAGTCAGCCACTGAAAGGTGCAAGGGTTGCCGGTTGCTTACACATGACCATTCAAACGGCTGTGCTGATTGAAACCCTGATCGCTTTGGGTGCTGAAGTAAAATGGAGCTCTTGTAATATTTTCTCCACGCAGGACCAAGCCGCTGCTGCTATTGCTGCTGCCGGTATCGGTGTATTTGCATGGAAAGGCCAAAGCCAGGAAGAAGCTGATTGGTGTATCGAACAAACTTTGTTCTTTGGTGGTTCCGATCGTCCGCTGAACATGATCCTTGATGATGGTGGTGATTTGACCAATATCGTTTTTGATAAATACCCTGAGCTGATTGCCAACATCAAAGGTTTGAGCGAAGAAACTACAACTGGTGTTCACCGTTTGTACGAAAGAATGGCTGCTGGCACGTTGCCAATTCCTGCCATCAACGTAAACGACTCTGTTACTAAATCTAAGTTCGATAACAAGTACGGTTGTAAAGAGAGCCTGGTAGATTCTATCCGCCGTGCTACTGATGTGATGATGGCTGGTAAAGTTGCCGTTGTAGGTTCTTACGGTGATGTGGGCAAAGGTTCTGCTGCTTCACTAAAGGGTGCAGGTTGCCGTGTAATTGTTACTGAAATTGATCCGATTTGTGCTTTGCAGGCTGCAATGGATGGCTTTGAAGTTAAGCCAATGATTAAAGCGGTTGCGGAAGCTGATATTGTTGTTACTGCATCTGGTTGTCGTGACCTGATCACTGAAAAACATTTCCGGTTGATGAAAGATAAAGCGATCGTTTGTAACATCGGTCACTTCGATATTGAAATTGACATGGCCTGGTTAAATACCAACTACGGTCATACAAAAGATACCATTAAACCACAGGTTGATATCTACAACATTGAAGGTAAAGATGTGATCATTCTGGCTGAAGGCCGTTTGGTAAACTTAGGTTGTGCTACTGGCCACCCGAGCTTTGTAATGAGTAACTCCTTCGCTAACCAAACACTGGCCCAGCTTGAATTGTGGACCAACCACGACAGCTACGAAAACAAAGTGTATGTACTTCCTAAGCACCTTGATGAAAAAGTGGCCCGTTTACACCTTGCCAAAATTGGTGTTGAATTAGATGAGTTAACAAGCGAACAAGCTGCTTACTTGGGTATACCAAAAGCTGGTCCGTTTAAGGCTGAGCATTACAGGTACTAATTTAGTTGATTACTGATAATTATTGAATTGATAATGAGCCCCACTTTTTCGAGTGGGGCTTCTATTTTTCATGGCTGTCAGCAGCGGAACATCATCAGCTTTTGCCCCGGCTATCCGTTGCAAGTCCGGCACAGAAGCCTGGCTTCAGAGCGCCTCACCGGGCTTTTCACTTCTATCCGGCAGCTTTTGATCTGTATTACATTGCTCAGCTTTTCCACAATCTCACATGCAAAAATAAATACGGCGTAATACCCACACTAAATCCACCGTAACCATACAGCAGGCACGGATTTTTTCCATTCAGTTCAATGCCTTTTTTATAGGTGATGATAATCGGAATTTTTGTTTCGTTTTTGGAATTATAAAACACTTGTTTCGATTCAAAATCATCAGGTTTAAACTGCACAGCAGATTCTTTGTAAACAGCCTACTAAATAAATTATTCCCCGTGATATAAACCCCAAAAATTACCTTCACTTTCAGTCTGTTTAATTATCTTAATTAGTTCTGCGGCAAGTATAGCAACGGGCTTGTTGGTACTAAGTATCCAGCTTTTTCTAAAAAAATTAAATTATTATTTGAAGGTTTATGTTGATGGAGAGACTTAGATTAGAAATGCAAATTCTGGTGTCGCATATTTTTATATCCACTACTCATCACAATTAAAAACAAAAAGTCATTTTATTTAATCAAATTGCCGGACAATTGAATTTTAGGAAGGCATCAGTTTTACAAATAATAACCAATGACAGCAGCAATAACGACCCAACCAACAAAATTTACAGGCTATCAAAAGCTGGTAATCACTTTACTTGCGCTAACACAATTTACAGTGCTGCTGGATTTTATGGTGATGTCTCCCCTGGGTGATATGCTAATGAAATCTATGCACCTGCGTACAACTCAATTTGGTTTTGCTGTATCGGCTTACGCATTCAGCGCAGGCATTTCCGGATTGCTCACCGCAGGCTTTGCCGATAGCTTTGACAGGAAAAAACTGCTCTTGTTTTTTTACATCGGCTTTATAGCCGGCACCTTTTTTTGCAGTGTGAGCAACTCATACCTCATGCTGATTGCTGCCCGGATAGTTACAGGTTTATTTGGTGGTGTTATCGGTTCTATCTCAATGGCAATTGTTGCAGATCTTTTCCCCATTCAACAACGTGGACGTGTGATGGGATTTATGCAAATGGGGTTTGGGGCCAGCCAGGTTTTAGGTATTCCAATCGGCCTGTATATCGCAAACATCTGGGGCTGGCAGTCACCGTTTCTTATGATCGTTGCACTGGCAATAATTGTATGGCTGCTGGTAATGCTAAAAATGCAGCCAATTAACAAACACCTTCTTGTTAAATCTGATCGCAACGCATTAACTCATTTATGGCATACAATTTCTAAAAGAACCTACCGCATTGGTTTTTTGGCTACGGCCATGCTATCCCTGGGAGGGTTTATGATGATGCCCTGGGGTAGTGCATTTGCTATTAATAACCTCCATGTAACGCCGCATGAGCTGCCTTTTTTGTTCATGGTATCAGGCATCAGTGCACTGATAATTATGCCGGCCATCGGCAAATTGAGTGATCAGATAGATAAGTTCAAACTGTTTGCTATTGCCTCTGCCTGGATGATAGTTATGGTGGCAGTTTATACAAACCTCAGTGTGGTTCCATTTTGGTTAGTTATTATCATGAATGTAATGTTTATGATCGGTATTATGAGCCGCATGGTGCCGGCTATGGCGCTTACAACATCACTTCCAAAAATGGAAGACCGGGGCGCTTTTATGAGCATCAATTCTTCGCTGCAACAAATTGCCGGTGGTATGGCAGCAGCCGTGGGAGGCATGATCGTTGTGCAAAAAACAACTTTCAGTCCACTGGAACATTACAATACACTCGGCTATGTAATAATAGTTTTAAGTCTTATCAGCATGTACATGTTGTACCGTGTAAGTGCCATGATAAAAAGAAATAAACAGGAAGTGAAAATTGAAAATGTATTAGTTGAAGTTTAACCCAGATTTTGCAGTTGAAAATCTATTGCGGCTTCCAACTGCTGCACAGCTAAGCATTTCAGAACATTTTTTGATTTTAAAATAGATCACTATTTCTTCAGCCAAAAAATAACCCGAAACACCTATCTGCATTGCATTTGAAACCCTCATAACGATCTCAACTGCAAAATCTGGGTTTAAGTAATTATCAGGCAAGTTTTACTTGAGCTGCAAAGTTTGAGCGCAACCGGAATTTTGCTTTGATAAAATTATTAGACGGCATTTCAATGTATCGGTAGCACAGGTAACTTGCTACTGCTGCCACCAAAAATATCACGATTATAAGCTTGTAAGCATGGTGTATCATAAACAGTTTTGAATTTGCATAGCTAATGTATCTTATCACAAGGTGATGAAGCAAATAAAAGCTAAAGCTGATCTCCCCACCAATTACAAGCGCCTTTGCAGAAAGTAATTTTGAAACATAACCGGCCTGGTGCATGAATACAAATATGATGAAAGCAATTGGCAGCCAGTAGTAAAATGAATACCGGTATCCTTCCTGCACCGTGTTGTGAAAACCAAAGAACAGGCAAAATAAACCAATAGCAAAAAGCTCAGTAAAAGTGGCAGCATAGCGGGCTTTAAAAAAACTATTAAAATTTATTTTTTCATAAATGTTGTACACCAAAATACCGAGTGCAAAATCAACAATGCGGAACACAGGATTGATGTAAAACAGGTGATACGTTAAGGTACGTGGTGTAAAATAAATTGCGGCGGGCACCAACAGTACCAACATCAATAAAACAAGGTTGAAACTCTTTTTAAATCTGAAGCAGGCGATTATTATGAAAGGAAAAAGGAAGTAGAAAAACATTTCATCAGAAATGCTCCAGGCTGTTACGTTCCAGGAAAAATAAACATCGGGATCGGGAACAAAGCTCTGTAGTAAAAAAATGTTCAGCAGCAATTTGGTAAGCCAAAAAGACTTTGCAGCGGCCATTCCTTTTAAAGAAAATGGAATGGCTAACAAAAGGGTAAACAAATGCAGGGGATAGATCCGGGCAACTCTTGCCACCCAAAATTCTTTAAAATTTATTTTGCCGGAAAGTAACCTGCCCTTGTAGTTAAGCGCCAGGATAAAGCCACTCAGCATAAAGAAAAAATTCACCCCTACAAATCCTTCGTAAAAAAAATTGTTGTACAAGCCGGTAAAAAAGTCACTCTGTGTAGCCCGGAATTGTTCATGACTGAAAAGCGAGCCGGTATGCCTGAGGAAAACCATTAGCGCAAAAAAAAACCTGAGCGATGTGAGTGGTTTGATTTTCATGCCGAACTACTACAGTTTAGATTAAAGTTAGTTATGCATAGCAAACGAATTAATCGGGTGGAATATTATCTGTTTTTAAACCGGCGAATTCAGCAAAATACAGGCGGGCCATTTCCTTATAATAGCGGCTTTTACCGGGTTTTATGAGAGGCTCGTTTTTAAAACAAAAACGGCCGGCGTTTGCAGCCGGCTGTTTTAAATATAGTTACCTGTTGACTTAGTTACAATTCTACTACAGGCTTTTTTGGCGCATGTGATAGTTTATAGGTCCGCTCAAACTTTTCTTTGTCTGCAGGAATTTTAAGATTGTAGGTTTCCTTTTCTCCGTTTTTTAGCCACACAGTCGCTTTGTTGTTGTCAATATTGAGGCGGCTCACATTTTCAGGCAATTCCGGCACAGGAGGAGGTGGTGGTGGTGTGGGATGTATTGGCGGCAAAGGAGGCAGCGGTGCATCTGGTGCTATTGGAGTAAGAGGCGGCAAAGGGGCGTCCGGTGCTATCGGAGCCAGTGCTCCACCGGGGCCTGGCGGCGGTGGTGGAGCCGGTGGTGCTGGTGGTGGAGGTGGCGGTGGCGGTAATTCGCCATACAGGTCTTCAAAATAACTCTGCTTGTTGTTCCAGTCGTTAATTGGTATCCGCTTTACTTCTTTATTATTTTTATCACTCACTAAAACAGTAAGCTTATTGCCTCTGCCAATAATGTCGATAAAATATCCTTTGCTGTTTACCCCCGGCGTATCCGGAATACTATCACGCTTTATTTGTACAGCATTTTTATTTGTTGCGGACTGTATTGAAAATTGATCAGGCTCCTGCGAAGCCACGTTGTTCTTTGGGGCTGTGCAAGAAGTTTGCGTTGTCTGCAATCCGTTTCTAAATGCCAGCAGCATCACCGCCAGCAACGGAACCACAAACAAAAATTTAATTAAATGCGGCCGGGCCGTTTTCATTTTGTTCATCATGGCGATTCTTTTTTTAAGTGAAGAAAAATTAAATTGAGATGTAATAGTGAATTGCTTGTTGCCGGTTACTTTAAGCAACATATATTGGTAAGATTTTTTGTCTATTCCGTTCTGTAAAACTTTGTCATCAGCTATAAATTCAAGATTTTGGCGTACAGCATTTTTAAGCAACCATGCAAAAGGATTGTACCAGTTAATGATACAAAGCAGTTCGCAAAGAATGATATCAACACTGTGCTGCTGTTTCACATGTACAAATTCATGCCTTATAATTTCTTGTAACTCACTTTCAGTGTGCAGTTGCTGGTTCACAAAAATGGACTTGCCAAAAGAGAAAGGAATTATGTCGGCATCTACCTGGTAAATAGTAATTTCATCTGCATACAAAGCATTTGCTTTTTTCTTAAGCTTGCAGAAAGAAATGAATTGAATGCACAATCGGATTATACCAGTAAGCATCCCCAATAAAAGCAACAGCAGCAGCAGGTTTTGCAGAGAATAAAACGATGTGTCAGCAACCGTTGTGTAATGTGTGTTATCAAGCGCCGGCACCCATTGTACCAGCTGTGCATGCTGTAAATTGTTCTGGTTTAAAAGGTCGGACACATCGATAAGCGGAATACAAAAAGACAGTAACAAATACAGCAGCAGGTAATACCTGTTCCAGTTATAAAAGGTTAGCTTTCTTAAAACAAAATAGTAAAAAACAAACACAGCCGCCAGGTTTATAGAAAGCTTTAATAAGTATAAAAATATAAAAGGCATACTATCGATTTTAATGTTACTATTTATTTTCCTTTCTCTATCATGCTGATAATCTCCTTTAGTTCTTTTGCTGATAATTTTTTTTGCTCAACAAAAAAATTAACCAGCTCTTTGTAGGAGTTATCAAAATATTCTTTTACCACTTTACCCATAAATTTTTTCTTATAATCATCTTCAGTTACAAGTGGTTTGTATAAGTAAGTGTTGCCGGCAAGCCTGCTGCTGAGGTAGCCCTTCCGCTCCAGATTTTTTACGGTAGAGGCTATGGTTGTATACGGTAAAGCCTCATCAAGATGCTCCATAAAAGCCTTTACATTGCTTTCTCCTGTGCGCCATACTGCTTGCATTGTTTCTTCTTCTGCGTGTGTTAACTTTTCCATTTCTACGAATTTTTCGTAAATCTACGAACTTTTCGTAAAAAACAAAATTTATTTTTCTTTGCCTATAAAGTTTCTCATTTTATTTATACTGGAAGAATAAAATTTAATTATTCCACACAATTACTTTTGTGGCTATTGATGTTAAAAGAACAAAGAAGTGTTTTCAAATTGTCACCCCCGAATGCTTTCAATATAAAGACAAAAAAGGTGCTGGGCATATATTGTGTCTCAGAAATAAATTGGATTACCAACATTTTGGAAAAAACCTAAAAAACAGAAGAAACCCGGAAGTTGAGTTTTGTCGTTATCTTGTAAAAAATTCTGGCAGGCAAAAATAATACTGCACCAATTTTAATACAGCTAAACAATTATGAAAAATATTATTTTAATAACCGCCCTTTTTTGCAGCGCATTCGCAAGTGCTCAAACCTTACCAAACTTCGACCTGATAAAGCTTGAAAAAGCCCCGGACTATAAAGCTGCCGAACCTTATGCCCTGCAAACTGCCAACTTTATTTTATCAAACCCTTTTAAAAAAGATGAGAAAGATAAAGACAGGATGAACTCATTAAGATTTATCGGCAAGTGGATGAATGGCACCCCTGATTATTCTTTTGCTGTTGGCGATATGGAAGATAAAATTGGAAAAGACAATGACCTGCTCGGCCTCTACATGGTTGCTAAAGCAAAGTATATGCTTGAAAATAAAGCCAATGCAAAAGATCAAAAACTTGTAAAACTAAACGCTGTCACTTTGCTCATAAACTACTGTGAAAATAAAAACAAGCTTGTGAGGATGACCAAGCAGTTAAAGAAACTTTCCGAAGCCAAAGAAAAAGGAGAACTGGAGCAAATGCTATAGCTTGAAATGGCAAATCCAACCAATGCTTTACCATGCACTGGTTGGAAAATAATTACCTGGTAAAATCACCTTCATTAATACGTTGCCACTAAATCCTCAACGCTATTCATTTCAACTTTTCTTCGCCGCAACTTGCTGTTGCTGCACATTCTGCCAGCTGATTTTTTCCTTCTACTTCATCAAGTTTCTTGTCAATTGATTTATCAATTTTTTAATCAACTCTTGAAGTGATTTTTTGATCGATTTTATTTTTTACTTTTTTTAATAACCCTCCAAACTGGGCGTTGCAAATGGCTGGAATAATCCCCGGCATTGCTAAAAATATTTTCTTGTTCATGATTGTAATTTTTAATCAGGAATAAAACTATAACGGATGGCAGCAGCCGGTAGTGCATTGCAGATGAATTGAAGAAATGGTGTGATAGATTGTGGGCTGGCGCTGATTTATTTATGGAACTACTCCATAGTTTTAGCGACAGATTATAGTGATTTACGCAGATTGATTACTGAACTGTTTTACAGTTTTTTTGCCGCAGATTCGCTGATAATAGATGAAAATTGAGCCACATATTCGCAGATTGGTAAACTTAATAAGGGTTGCAGATACTATACATAAATTGAAATACAATCTGCGAATCTGCGGCAAAATTCTGAGCTACTGAAAAATTAATCTGCGGCTTGCCAGTTAGAGCGTTCCCTTCTTTAATTCATCCACCGCATGGTTTGCAGCTCTTGCGGTTAATGCCATAAAAGTGAGTGAAGGGTTTTGAGTGCCGGTGCTTACCATACAGGAGCCATCTGTAACAAATACATTTTTACAATGGTGCAGCTGGTTAAATTTATTAAGCATGGAAGTAGCCGGATCATTGCCCATTCTTACGCCGCCCATTTCATGAATGTCTAAGCCCGGTGCCTGCTTTGTATCGCTTGACTGTATATTTTTACAGCCTGCTGCTTCAAGCATTTCGGCACCAGTTTGTAAAAAATCTTTTAACACCAGTTCATCGTTTGCATCATAATCAACGGAGGTAATTAGTTGCGGAATATCCCAGGCATCTTTCTTATCAGCGCTCAGTCTTACATGATTGGTTATTTTAGGAACGGTTTCGCCCTGCATCATCATCGATACAAACCAGCCGCCCGGTTCCGTCATGGCATCTTTAAAATCTCCACCAATTCCAGCTGCGCCAGCCCTGCCTCTGCCGGCTCCAAAAAAAGTCATGTATCCCCTTTGAAAATCAGTTTCTTGTTTGTGTACGTTTCTAAAATTAGGCATCATTGGCTGTGTGGGCCGGCGGCCATAATAATACTCCTCTTCGTGTCCCTCCACAGTTGCAGAAAGGTTGCCGCGGTAGTTGTGAAAAGCAATATATTTTCCAAGCACACCACTGTCGTTTCCAAGACCGTTTGGAAAACGTTTGGAGGTTGAATTCAGCAGTATTAAATTACTGTTTAAAGTAGCTGCATTTACAAATATTACTTTTGCAAAATACTCAGTTACTTTTTTTGTAACACTGTCTATCACTCTAACCCCACTGGCTTTCTGTGACTTCTCGTCGTAGATAATTGAATGCACTACTGCATCAGGCTGCAGCGTTAAATTGCCAGTTTTTTTTGCCCATGGAATGGTGGATGCGTTGGAGCTGAAGTAACCTCCGAACGGGCAGCCCCGCTCACATAAAGAACGGGCCTGGCACTGTGTGCGCCCCTGCTCCAAATGTATTGGTTGCGGCTTGGTTAAATGGGCACAGCGGCCCTGTATCACATTACGGTCTGTAAATTTTTTCATAATGCCGGCCTGCATCGATTTCTCTACATTGTTCATTTCCCAGGCTGGTAAAAAAGCGCCATCCGGCAAAGTATCCAGCTTGTCATAATTGCCGCTTATGCCGGCGAAGGTTTCCACATGTGTGTACCAGGGCGCTAGCTCGTCATAAGTGATGGGCCATTCTCCAAATCCATCCCTGGCAGGGCCTTCAAAATCATACTTGCTCCAGCGCTGTGTTTGCCTTGCCCATAACAAAGATTTACCGCCAACCTGGTAGCCTCTTATCCAGTCGTAGGGCTTTTCTTGTATGTATGGATGTTCGGCATCTTTTACAAAAAAATGGGCAGATGTTTCGTTATAAGCGTAACATTTAGCAACAACAGGATTGTCCTTTGTCAACTTAATTGTTTCACCGCCACGGTGTGTAAACTCCCATGGATTTTTGGTGGCCGTTGGATAGTCTTTCAGATGAACCACATCTTTGCCCCGTTCCAGCACAAGTGTCTTTAGTCCTTTTTCACAAAACTCTTTGGCAGCCCAGCCACCGCTGATTCCGGATCCAATTACAATGGCATCAAACTGGTGTTCATCTTTCGGCATACAATTTTTTTTTGTTAAAACGAATCGCCCTCCTGCTTACTTAATCTTCTTTCAGGCATCAAAACATCATTTCCAAAATGCCTTCAATTTTTCAAACTCTTTTTCAGTTACTGTAAAAATACTGCCATGTCTTATACCTTTTGGCAAAGAGATTTTATCTGAAATATCTGTCCAGCTTTTCAGATCCTCAGATGTGACGGCACCGTATTTATGCTCTGTATATTTATCAAAATAAACGATCCAGGAATTTCCTTTTTTAAGTGTTGTGGGTCCTTCTGCCCAGTAGTTTCCGGTTATGGGTGCGGAGGGTGCTGAATAACCTTCTGTAAGTTTATTACTGGTTGCAATCCTGATATTTTTTTGCGGTGGTTCACGGGTTTCATCTTTTAAAAACATGATGTATTTTTTTCCATCAGCAACAATGCTGGCGTCAATTACATTGAAGCCTTTATCATACAGCAATTTTGTTTTGCTAAAGGTTTTAAAATCTTTGGTGGTTACATAATACAAGCGATGATTATAACCAGTTTCCACCGCATTGTCCGTCTTGTATTTGCCGGCAATTGTAGTGGCCCAGTAAATCATGTACTCACCACTTTTTGCATCAAAGGTTATTTCTGGCGCCCAGCAATTTCTTGCACTGTCTTCCATTTGCATTACCGGCACAAACTCCTGTTCACTCCAGGTTATAAGGTCGCTGCTGCTGGCGTACCCAATGCCTTTATCCTGCCAGCTAACAGTCCATACCATGTGAAACAAGCCGTCGTTTCCTTTAATGATACAGGGATCTCTCATCAGTTTATCTTTAGCAACTTTGGGCGATAACATAGCTTCATTATTATGCAATGCTTCCCAGCTAAGACCATCCTTACTGAAGGCCATGTGTAAACCATCTTCCCCATTATTTATAAAGTAGGCAAACATAAATACGCCATCTTTTTGTTGTTGTGCTGTTGCCGGTAAAAAACTTGCAAGGGTAATCATCAACGTAAATATTTTCATCAGTTCAACTTATTAATTATTAAATTTTACTTCCATCACCTGCACGGGTGAAGGCGGGTGATCGCTGCTCCCTTCTGCATCTTTTTGATCAGTTAGTTGCACAAATAAATGTAGTTGTTTTTTTTGTTTCCATAATTCGGTATCATAAGTCGGCTCCCAGGAACCTACGGGTGTTTTTGAAAGATCTTCCACCATCCACTTATTCTTGCCCAGGTTGCTGCACATTGCAACGCTTACTTTACTGCCTCTTTCTTCGTCTCTGAAAATTAATACAGTTTTATTTTTATAGCTGATTATTTGTGGTCTGGAAATAGGAATTCTTTTAGTGCCACCACCGCTCAAGCTAAAGGCTGTCTTCCTAAACCTGGTGTTAACTACCTGCCACCGGGTGGCATTGAAAAAGGCAACATGGTATTGAGGAATTGTTTCATTTTTTTCTTTCCAGTAAGATGCAATCAATACATCACCATCGTTGGTCCCACACATACTGGTTTGGTTAATTAGCTCGCTTTCCTGCGGTATGCAGCAAACATATTCTGCCGTGGCAGCAGTGATTGGCAAGTCGTATTTTTTATTGCCGGATGTTTGCCAGGTTATGCCGCCATCAGTTGATTTAGCATAACAGAGATCGTGGTTAGAGGCCACATCAGCCGTTTCCCTCCACACCCAGGAAAGATGGATGGTGCCTTTTTTATCAACACAAGCTTGCCAGTATGCGTTGCGTTCACCCTCTCCATTTATTAAATTTTTATGCAGGTTGTTCCATTGCTGCGTTGCAGGATCATACGTATTTATGACCAGGTTTCCCTCGCCGGAGGCGCCATCTCTGTACAAAAAAAGCAGCTTGCCGTCAAGCATTGAATAAAATTCCGGGTAGGTAATATTGGTTTCCGCAACTCCTGTCATGGCTATTTCGGCAGTCATCTGTAAACTACCCTGAGCAATAGATTTTGCGTAATGCAATTTATTGTTATGATGATTCCACGCCAGGTGCAGGTAGCCATTTCCATCAACCATAATACTGATTGAATTGTGAGCATCCGCAATATTTCCTTTAAAATTAGTTGTTGCCAACTGCCATTCAGATGAGTGCAGTTGCCGCATACCAAGCACAACAAAACCGTTGTTATTGTAATAGGAAATGTACTGTGTTTTTTTAAAAGTGCAGAGTGAGTTTTTACGAAATACAACAGTGTTAATGGAATTGCCTGCCCAACCAGTATCAACAGAAATAATTTTAGTTGAAATGTTTTGACCAAATGTTATGGTTGATGATACTACTATAATGATGGCGGGGAACAGTTTTAGCATATAGTTTAATCTTACATCATTATGCCCTATGGATATTCTATGTAACGAATTTGGTAGCTCACAAACAGGTTTATTTACCTGGTAGCGCATGCACTAATTCCATACCAGTGGAGGCCCTTGGTTTAAATCCCATCCACGGTTTTTCATTTGATTTTTCCTGCACCTCCAGGTATTTGGTGTAATCTTTTTGCTTAAGATAAATGCCCAGGAAAGCAGTTACAAAATGCTGGTTAATGTTATTTAAGCGACGTTCATCCCAACTAGGTTCTGCATAATGTTCGTAATCTTTTGCGGCAGCTCCGGTTGCATCGAGTGTGGCTGCTGGTGGAGGATTGGGCGCTGTATTGTGCCGGGCATTTTGGTAAGTGAGCAGGTAGCGGTTTGCATTGGTAATGCCGTTATAAATAGCCTTTGTTCCTTTTTCATAGCCAGAAATATCATCCAGATCTCCAGCCACTAAAAACATTGGCACCTGCACCCCCTTCAAACCTTCAGCATCCCACACACCACGTTCCATACCCCATGGTGCAAATGCCACAACTGCTTTTATTCTCTTATCTATGGAGGCTTTGTATTCTTCATTGCCTGCAGATCTTACAGCTATCGCTTTGCTGCCTCCCGTCATTGAAGCAAAGAAGCCGGAAAGCTTTTCGCTATAGCCTGCGCCTGCAACATTCATCACACCATAGCCGCCCATTGAGTAACCAATCAATGCTGTATTATTTGCATCTGCAAGGCCAGATAAAAAACTATTGCTGCCACTTGCTGCGTCTGCTGCAACCTGGTTCAGCACAAATAAAATATCTTTTGAACGGTTGAGCAGTGTGCTTGCAAATGCCTGCTGGTCACCATGGGTTGATTCTGTGTGATCAATGGCAACAACAACATATCCTTTCGATGCTAAATTTTCAGTTAAGTAGGTCAGCAGCACTCTTGAACCGGGATAACCATGGGACACTATCACCAAGGGAAACGGAGTGGACCGCTTATCTGGTTCTGCATCTCTTAAGCCTCTTCCTGCAAAAGTAAAAGGTATTAACGGCCTGCTGGAATCCATGGGGCTGCCAAAAAAATCTCCGTAAGTTGTTCTCTCTTTTTTCCCTTCGGGGATAACAGCCGGATACCATATCTCAACCTTTAACGGCCGGTCATAAAATTGCTCAGCACCGCCCTTTGACTGCAGGATATTGAGTTGATTTTTGTTGACCATAGTCACAGTACGAACGCCGACTTTATATTCACCACGATAGGCCAGCTCCGGGGCATCTGGCAATGCATCACCATTTATATATGAATCTGCGGCAGTGATATTTTTATTACCGGCGCAACTGTTTAAAATAAAAATAAGAATGGCCGAAGCCAGCAGTTTTAAATGGAAGTATTTCATGTTTGGCAAATGCAGAAATAATTGAATTTCCGGCAGTCAAATATATCGGATTTTTTAGCTGCTGCCAGTTGTAAAATTCATTTTGTAACACATTCTCTGTAAGACCATTTCATCCATTTATAAAAGAGGAACCCTCTTATAAGGTTAAGCGGCAGTCGGGGCGTACCATCTACAACCTGTTGTAGCAAAACATCTTCAGTAACGGGAAAGGTTATTAACTAAAGGAAGTCGTTTTTTTAATATTGTTTAAAAAGCAGCGACCGATTTTTAATAATGCTGCGACAGTATGAGCAAGTGTATTAACTTATTGACAATTTGCCGCCATGGCATTATTTTATAACAGGTGAGAATATCTAATCATCTAAAAAATTAAACAAATGGCAACAGAAACATTACCGGCATCTCAGTTAAAGCACATTGATACAACTATTGATGCTTTGGATGAGCATGTGAAAAAGGCATCCCTTACAGGCGTATCAAATTCCATCAGTTCGTGGATCAAGACACTGAACGAGCACAAAGATTTAAAAGGCATAGCAGGCGATCTTGAAAAATTAAAAGGCGCCATTGCCGGTAAAGATGGAAAAATGATTACTGACCTGATGACCAAACTGGGCACAGAAACAACAAAAGCGGCAGACATGGCTGAAGAAGGCGACGCAAAAAAAATTAAAATGCTTGGTAAGGCATTGAGTACTGCAGCGAAAGCCATCAGTAAACTTAGTTAAGACATTTACTTTTTTTGAGATGGCTATTTCTGTAATATTTTATAGAAATAGCCATTTTTTTGCCCGGCGGTTAAAGATAAGTCCGTCAGAAATTAACTGGCCCAACCTGTGTAATCCATTAACTGGTGCAAATAAATTTGCTAAATTTGATGCAGCACATATCGCAGCTGTACGATCAACCTTAAATTTCTTACCTTATTATGATGGACAGGCTTCAGGGAATAATTGAAAATTACCGGCGCATGCCAACAGGCGAGTTAGTCTTGCTGGCAAACAGTCCCGGCGATCTTGACCCTGGCGTAATTCCACATTTACAAGCCGAATTAATCATCCGCAGGCAAAGCGAAGCCGCATCATTGCTGGGCAATTTTTTAATTGAACAAGATCAATCATTCTATACCCCTTCCTTAAAAGATCTTTCTAAAGATGAATTAAAAATGATGATCAAAGACAGGATCGATTCCGGCGAAACGATTGAAGGAATTAAACTGGATCTTAAAGACAACGGGATTAAAATGCTCGATATTTTAAATGATGAAGCTGAGTTACAAAACCAGTCACTCGGATATCTTGATAACCTGAAAAGGCAGGGTTTGGAAGAAAGCGAAATCAATAAAGAAATGACCTGGGCCTTCGGTACCAGCGACGAGGAAAATGATGATTTAAAACAACAACTGTTTAAAAAAGGAAAGATAAGACTCATTGCCGGTTATTCCATCGTGATAGTGGTTGGGATCATTTCGCTAATTTCTGTTACAGTGATCGGTGAAGTTTGGTATTCTTCTTTTGCACTACTGGCTGTTGGCTTGTGGTTGGTAAACGAAGGCTACCGGCTACGGAGATAAGTTTTTAATTGTGCCTGAACATTAAAGCAACAGCATTACTGCATAATTTTTTCTCCTGATTTTTGTACCCTTTCTACTTAGTTGATTGTTAATTTGCGGACAGTACTTTCCTTTCATTACTTTTATACAAACAAAACATTGCAAGCCATGAAGTATTTTCTTTCCCTGATCATTTTCTGCATTTCAATTTCGCTGCAAGCACAACAAAAACCTGTAAGGGTTGGCATTGCAGGCATGACGCATGCTCATGTGGGCCAGGTTTTCGACTATATTGGAAAACAAAACGAAGTTGAGATCGTGGGATTTTCTGAACCCAACAAAGAGCTGGCAATGCGACTGCTAAAGCAACACAACCTGCCAGATTCACTTTGGTTTCCAACGCTGGATGCACTGATTAAAAAAACAAAACCGCAGGCAGTTTGCGCATTCAATTCAATTTTCGAACACCTGGAGGTAGTGAAAACATGTGCCCCAAAAGGTATTGATGTGGTGGTGGAAAAGCCGCTGGCAGTAAATACAGATCACCTGAAGCAAATGCAGGACCTGGTGAAAAAATACAAGATAAACCTGCTCACCAATTATGAGACCACCTGGTATTCTTCTCATGCAAAAATGTGGGACATGGTTAAAACTGAACAATCGCTTGGTGCTATTAGAAAAGTTGTAATTATGGATGGCCACCGTGGCCCGATTGAAATTGGATGCAACAAAGAATTTACTGACTGGCTTACAGACCCTGTGATGAATGGTGGGGGTGCTCTTATTGATTTTGGCTGTTATGGTGCCGATATTATGACCTGGTTAATGGATGGTGAAAGGCCAACTTCGGTAACCGCAATAACCCAGCAATTAAAGCCATCGGTGTATCCAAAGGTTGATGATGAAGCTACTATTTTACTCACTTACCCAAATTGCCAGGCAATAATACAGGCAAGCTGGAACTGGCCTTTTGATAGAAAAGACACCGAACTCTATGGTACCAAAGGCATACTGGTAGCCAATAAAGAAGCCAAAATGAAATATGTAACCGGCGATCGTTTTGGAAAAGAGAGCTGGATAGATTTACAGCCGCTGCCTTCAGAACATGCTAATATTTTTTCTTACCTGGCTGCTGTTGTAAATGGCAAGGTTGTGCCGGGTAAAGATCTTTCTTCTTTCCCCATAAATGAAGTGGTGGTGGAAATTTTAACTGCTGCTAAAGAATCATCTGTAACAGGAAAAACTATTTATTTCAAAAAATAGTGTTCACATGCAAGTGCTGCCCCACAAAGATTTATTGCCATTTATAAAGCACTATATTTTTTTGGAATGCTCATCAGCAGGTACAAAAAAACTAAGGCTGTTTTCTGATGGAAACACAGGTATTGTGTTTTCGCTGCAAAAAAAATTGCAATGCAATTTTATTAAAAGTATTTTTTTTGAGGATCTGCCGAACCCGGTTTTATATGGCCAGCTTACTGATTTTAAAGAGGTGCAATTAGTTGGTGATAGTTCATTAGTAATTGTCGTCTTTCAGCCGGCAGGCTTACATAATATCCTTGGCATTCCTGCCACAGAATTACAAGACATGATAATTGGTTTAGAGGATTTGCTTGGCCGGAAAGGAAGATCAGTTTATGAACAACTAGTAGAGAGCTCCGGCATTACGACAAAGCTGGCTTTACTAAATAATTTCTTTAAAAGTTTGCTGCTTACCTCACCTTTTAAAACCACCTCTTTTATTGAGCCGGCACTTGATTATATCTGTAAAAATAACGGTAACACTTCTGTAGCGCAACTGGTAAAATTTACTGGCTATACTGAGCGGCATATTGAAAGGCATTTTGCCAGTGCAGTTGGTTTGAGTCCAAAAAAATTTGCCAATATTGTGCGGCTTCATTTTTTTATACGGGAAATAAAAACACAACATCAGCCTCCCCATCTTACGGCCGCTGCCTATCACGCAGGTTATTCAGATCAATCGCACCTGGTTAAAGAATTTAAAAAATACACAGGTATTACCCCTGGCGAATACCTGTATAAAACGGAGAAATTTACCAGCAATTTTATAGGCATCAATTGAGTTTGCTGCGTTAACGGTTCATGTCGGGTTTGTACAATTTCCCTTTTAATACAACTGCTATTTTTGTTCTGCATCAAATAAATAAACATGAACAACATTAAAATAGCCACCGCCCAATTTGAAAATAAAAGCGGTGATAAAATTTATAATCTTTCAGTGATTGAAAGCCTTGCGGCAAAGGCAGCTGCAGCAGGGGCTGATGTAATTGCATTTCATGAATGTTCCATCACAGGGTACAGTTTTGCAAGGCATCTTTCTAAAGAGCAAATGCTTGAACTGGCAGAGTATATTCCGGCTGGGGACAGCATTACAACCCTGCAGACAATCGCATCAAAATATAATATTATTGTGCTTGCCGGGCTGTTTGAAAAAGATGCCAGCAACCATTTATACAAGGCATATGTATGTGTTGATAAGAAAGGGCTGGTTGCGAAATACAGGAAACTGCACCCTTTTATAAATGCAAATTTATTGCCGGGCGACAGCTATTGCGTGTTTGAAATTTGTGGCTGGAAATGCGGCATTTTAATTTGTTATGATAACAATATTATTGAGAATGTACGGGCAACCAAATTGCTTGGCGCAGAAATTATTTTTATGCCGCATGTTACCATGTGTACGCCCAGCACCAGGCCGGGTGCCGGCTTTGTTGATCCGTTGTTGTGGACCAACAGGGAGGCTGATCCCACCTCGTTGCGGCTTGAATTTGACGGCATGAAAGGCAGGGACTGGCTGATGAAATGGCTGCCATCAAGGGCATACGACAATGCTGTTTATGCTGTATTTTCTAATCCCATAGGCATGGATGATGACCAGTTAAAAAATGGCTGCTCAATGATAATTGATCCTTTTGGTGATGTACTTGCGGAATGTCGTCTGTTTGATGATAGCTTTGTAATTGCTACTATAACACCGGAAAAACTTATACAGGCCGGCGGCCATCGCTACATAAAAGCAAGGCGACCTGATTTGTACCGGGATATCATCGGGCAACAACATGAGCCGGAACAAAAAGTAGTTTGGCTTGATACCAATACAAAATAACATGACTAAACTCAACCAATTAATATCGCAGCTTGAAGCAAATATCGGCAACGCTGATTATCTCAACACCAATGTTTCTGCAAGCTCAGTGGGCTGGCATATTGAGCACAGTTTGCTTGTGTTAAATGGTGTTGCAGCTGCGCTGGTAAAATCGAACCCGGCAGAATACAAATGGAAATTTAGCATTTGGAAAATGATTGTATTTGCAACAAATAAAATGCCGAGGGGCAGGGCAAAATCTCCTGCATCAGTGCTGCCAAAAGGCGGTGCCACAAAGGAAAGTTTATTGGCCCTGCTAAACGCCACCAATAATAAACTAGCAGCCCTTGAAGTACTGCCGCCGAACCATTGGTTCAGGCATCCCATATTTGGTAAATTAAATGTAATTCTACTTTGACAAGTCATGTTGAATTATTTTGATTTTGCGTACTGCTTCTTTGCTGATGGCGTATGCTTATTTGTTCCATGATCTCTTTTTTAGTTGTTCCTTTTTGGGCGTATGTATTCAGTATCATTTCCCTCACATCATAAGCACTCAGTAATGGCAACTTATCTTTTAGTAACATCTTCTCACTTAGTATAAATTGGAGTGCCATCATTACCATTGCCATATGGTGGTGCCATGCCAGCCAGCCTCTTACCTGGTACTGGCTCATGCCTGCTTCCTGCTTGGCTTCCTGAAAAGAGCGTTCTACAAAGTAGCGTTGAGACTGCATATGAACGAGTTCCTCTGTGGTGCATTCTCCATCAAAAGCATTGCTGATGGCGTATTTGTATTCACAGATGCCATCTTTGTTTTCTGTTATCCTCAACACCAGTTTGCGTTCCATATAATTGGATGATTCGCCATCCCACAGATATACTTTTTGACTATAGCCCAGGCAGTTTAAATCGCCTTTGCCTGTTTGGCGAAGCCGTATTTTTTGCCAGGCCCCGCTGGATATATTCTTTGCAAACTGCCTTACTTCAATGGCATTGCCTGTTGCTTTATAACGACTGGGGGTACGGCCTGCAGCGCCTGTTTTTTCAGGTATGGCTATTACCGGAGGTTCGGTGTATATGTGTTGATCGCTATGGATATCAAGTACAAAAAGTATCCCCATTTTATCCAGCTCCTGCTGAAAGTAGTAACTGTTTCCATACAGCCCGTCGGCACCTACATAATGAAACCAGGTACCCAGCTCTTTTTGATGCCGTACAATGTCTAAGGCCAGTTCTATCTTGGTTTTACAAACCCTGCTTTCGCCAGCCGGCACCGGGGGTACACCTGCTTTTTTGCACCTTGCTTCATTGGATGTCCATTCATCTGGCAAGTACAGGGCTGTGTCTATGAGGCCGTAATATTTTTCTGCACTCAACGCCCCGTATACTGCTACCTGGCAGTTATCGACCTTGCCAATAGTGCCGCAATACTGGCGGGCAACGCCTACTGATTCTTTTCCCTTCTTACGATGGGCACTTTCATCTATTAAAAGCCCTACTCGCTGGTGACCTGCAAATAGCTGGCTGCTATCGGAAGCTACCTTATCAAAGGCTGCCCTGGCATCCCAGGGTGATTCACTGATGAAATGTTGTATCTGGTAATAATCGCTCTCCGGTACACGCTCTACCATACGTTCTATATTTCGTTTCTGTCCTTGAAAAAGGCCTTTAAGATATTGAGTGGCATGCTGTAGTTTATCATGTGTGCCAGCTTTGAAAATAAGTTTTAACGACCTGAGATACTTCTTAAGCCGGGATACTTCGGCAGGTAACGGCGTGATTCGCTCATGGTCTATATTTAGAGGTGATAATTACATGAACACAAGTTCTGAAATTTTTACTTTCACAACAAATACTATTTTTGAGTTGTCAAAGTAGAAGTAAAGGCCGCCTTAAAATTTCTAAAGCTACACACTATTCATCACCTGGCCATCATCCGGGATATTATTGCTGCGAAATAAACATTTTCTAACATTTTACAATACCTGCACAATTAAAAACTTAAGGTAGTGTGTGTACTCCTGCCCTCTTATTATGGGATGATCTGCAGACTGTGCATTAAAAACAACTTGCCTCAATTTTCGTTTGGCATCTCTTGCGGCAGCATAAATAGTATCTAAAAAAACCTCCGGCGAAACAAGATTTGTACAACTTGAGGTTACTAAAAAGCCTCCGGGTTTTACCAGCTTAATACCTCGTAAGTTAATCTCTTTATAACCACCAATTGCCTTATCAATACTGCTGCGGCTTTTTGTAAAGGATGGCGGATCAAGCATTACAACATCCCATTGCCTGTCTTCTTTTGTCCAGGTTTTTAAAACATCAAAAGCATTTACACATTGAAAAGAGCATATATTCTGCAAGCCGTTCAAAGCTGCATTTTTGTTGCACATATCTATCGCATTCTGAGAAATATCCAGGCCGGTTACAGACTTGGCGCCATAATGTGCTGCACAAATTTCAAAGGAGCCGGTATAACAAAAAGCGCCCAGTACATCTGCATCTTTTACAATATGCTGAATGGCCTTCTTGTTATCCTGCTGGTCTAAAAAATAACCTGTCTTTTGTCCGTTGGCAATATCAATGTTAAAACTTACCCCGTTTTCTTTAATGATAATACTGGTATCAAATTCAGCTGAAAGAAAACCTTTCTGCTGGGTCAAACCTTCCAGTTCTCTTACCGGAACATCGTTGCGTTCATAGATGCCTTTAGGGGAAAATATTTTTTCAATCGCTGCAACTATGGCCGGCTTCCATAAATCGATACCAAGTGCCAGTGTTTGAATTACAAAATAATCGTTGAATTTATCGATGATGAGCTGTGGCATATCGTCAGCCTCGCCAAATACGAGGCGGCAATTTTCTATATAGCCAATTTGTTTGCGGTATTGCCATGCCTGCAAAATTCTGTTGTAAAAAAAAATATCATCAATCTTTACTGATTTATCCCTGGAAAGAATTCTTACATAGATCTGCGATTGCGGATTAACATAGCCTGTGCCGATGTATTTTTTATCGAAGGAATAAACCTCTGCAATTTCACCGGGTTTGGCCGAAGTATCCAATGCATGCCCGGTATTTATTTCATTGTTAAATACCCAGGGATGCCCGTCTTCCACCCTGCGGCTGATATTCTTTTTTAGTAATATGCTCTTCATGGCGCAAAAGTAACTGATTCAGTTTTTGCCGCAGCAGTATCAGTTTTGGTTTTGCAGTCATGGCGATCCCCGCAATTCATCATTGAAAGAGATGACTGCTTTACCAGTAAAATAGCCCCATCTGGCCGAATCACCGGCATTATATTCATGGCGCTGAGTACTAAACTTGTCAATTTGGCTGCAAAACCTCTATTGGCAAAATGTTTGACAATTGTACATTTGCAAAAAAAATCATAATCAGGAACCCATATTTACAACATATAGCCAATAAATTTAAACGCAAAACTATGGAGCAACAAAACAATATTGCAGGAGACGTAAACATTGAAAATAAGCCGGTGCCTGAAGAAAATCAGATGAATCAACAGCAACAGGGCGACGAGGTTGATGTAGCACAGGAAGATCTTTCCCAAAAACTACAGCAGGAGCTGGATGAACAAAAAGATAAATACATCCGCTTGTTTGCCGAATTTGACAATTTTAAAAGAAGAAATGCTAAAGAGCGGATAGAACTGATACAAACTGCAGGTAAAGAAGTGATCACTTCCATGCTTGATGTACTGGATGACTGCGACAGGGCAGAAAAGCAATTGCAAAATAGTGAAGATCTTACTCAGATAAAAGAAGGGGTGCAACTGGTTTTTGGCAAACTGAGAAATACCCTTCAATCCAGGGGCTTAAAAGCAATGGAAAGTATAGGTACTTCGTTTGATGTTGAAAAGCATGAAGCTATAACAGAAATTCCTGCACCAACAGAAGCTTTGAAAGATAAAATTGTTGACGAAGTGCAGAAAGGATATTACCTCAACGATAAGATTATCAGGTTTGCGAAAGTGGTACTCGGAAAATAAATTAGAATGTGCAGATTTGAAAATTTTGCAAATATGCAAATGATTATAAAGAAAGTTCTATTTTAAAAACAGTTAGGTTAAAGGCAACAGCTATTAAATTTTTGCACAACTGCATACTTGCATATTTTGCACATTAGTTTTTTATGAAAAAAGATTTTTACGAAATACTCGGCGTTTCCAAATCATCAACACAAGATGAAATAAAGAAGGCATACCGCAAGGTGGCGATGCAGTTTCACCCCGACAGAAACCCTGGTGATAAATCTGCAGAAGATAAATTTAAGGAGGCTGCAGAGGCTTATGAAATTTTAAGCGATACCGATAAGAGAGGCCAATACGACCGTTTTGGACACCAGGCATTTGCGCAGGGCCGTGGCGGCGGCGGTGGTTTTAATGGTGGTAACATGAACATGGATGATATCTTCAGCCAGTTTGGAGATGTATTCGGCGAGGAAAGCCCTTTTGGAAGTTTCTTTGGTGGAGGAAGGCGTTCATCCGGCGGTGGCCGTGCCCGTGGTGTACGGGGCAGTAACCTGCGGATAAAAATTAAACTTGACTTTGAGGAAATGGCAAAAGGTGCCACCAAAACTGTTAAGGTAAAAAAATATGTTATCTGCAACACTTGTACAGGTAGTGGGGCAAAAGATAAAAATAGCATACAAACCTGCAGCACCTGCAGCGGAAGCGGCCAGGTAAGAAGGGTTCAAAATACTTTTTTAGGGCAGATGCAGACTGTTACAACCTGCCCTACCTGTAACGGAGAAGGTTCAACAATTACTAATAAATGTACAGCCTGTAAAGGCGAAGGGAGGGTTTACGGAGAAGAAACCGTGACCATTGAAATACCGGCCGGTGTGCAGGAAGGCATGCAACTGAGCATGAATGGAAAAGGCAATGCCGGTGAACGTGGGGGAAGTAATGGTGATCTGATTGTGCTGATTGAAGAAGAAGCGCATGCACAATTGCACAGGGATGGTTTAAACGTGGCTTTTGATCTTCATATTACTTTCCCTGATGCTGTTTTTGGAACGAGTGTGGAAGTGCCTACAATTGATGGTAAAGCAAAAATTAAGATACCACCGGGAACACAAAGCGGAAAAATATTCAGGTTAAAAGGCAAAGGTTTTCCTTCAGTTAACAGCTATGAAAAAGGTGATCAACTTATTCATGTAAACATCTGGACGCCGCAACACGTGAGCTCAGATGAAAAAAATATGCTGGATAAAATGCAATCCAGCACCAATTTTCAGCCTAAACCAGAAAAAGGAGATAAGTCATTTTTTGACAAAGTGAGGGAGATGTTCAACTAATAGTTTTGAAAAAAATATTTCAGGGACGATGAGTTATTTGCGACTTGCAACTATTCATCGTCCTTTTTTTTCTTTCTTGATTTTGATTTTACGTAGAGCTTTTTTGCACTCAATACCATTTGCAAAAACTCTTTTTGAAGATAATCGCCGGGGTTATAACTTTTGGCAACAATACTTTCTAACAATGGCCAGTTCGCTTCCTTAGTTAAATATTTTGAATCTTTCAGCAGCATACCAAATAAAGATAAAGCAGCGCTAAACTGTAACTCCTTGTTGGTGCTGTCAAATACTAAGGCTCCAGCAGCGCAACTATAGCTTAATTTCTTTTCATTCCTGGTGTTTACAGGAACATACCTCAGCGTTACTTCTGCCAGCTTACCATTAGTATTCGCAAAGCTGTCAGCAGACACTTCGGGTGTCAGTTCAAAAATTGCCAGTACGCTGTTGCCGCTGCCGATTTCCCCGCCTTCTAATTCACCTGTGGTATCAGCAATGGCATCCCTTTTATTATCAAAACCAATCAACCGGTAGTCTTTAACCAGTGATGGATTAAAACTTACATTCAAAAAAACATTGTCGGCCACAGTATAAAATGTCTGGGTCATTTCTTTTACCAGTACTTTTTCTGCTTCCCTGATATCATCAAGATATGCATAGTTACCATTCCCTTTTTTTGCAAGCGCTTCTAATTTTGAGTCTTTAAAATTGCCCATTCCCACTCCCAGGCAGGTTAAATAGACACCAGACTGCCGTTCCTTTGCAACAAGGTCTTCCAGCGCCTTTTCCGTTGTTTCGCCAACATTAAAATCACCGTCAGTAGCCACAATCACCCGGTTGTTCCCATTCCGTATAAATGAGCTTTCGGCAACCCTGTAAGCAAGTCTTATAGCAGATTCGCCTGGTGTATCGCCACTGGCAGTAAGGTCTTCAATTGAAGCTAAAATCTTTTGTTTTTCAGCACCGCTGGTTGGCTGCATCCATACCGCAACGCTACCGCCATAGGTCACAATCGACACTGTATCTTTCTCTCTTAAATTTTTCACAAGCATTTGAAAAGCTGCTTTTACCAATGGCAGCCTGTTAGGCAAATCCATGCTTCCAGATACGTCAATCAAAAAAACGAGGTTGCTGGGAGGAACGTTATTAAGATCTAATTTTTTTGCATTTACATTCAGGTAAAGTAATTGCTTTTCAGCATTCCACGGACAGGCAGAAAGATTTGATTCAATTTTAAAAAACTCGTTTTGGTCCGGCTCCTTGTAATTGAGATTGAAATAATTCAGCAGCTCCTCAAGCCTTACAGCATCGGGCGGAACTTTACTTTGCATACCTAAAAAGCGCCTGATATTACTGTAAGACGCTTTATTTACATTCAGTGAAAATCCTGTGTTGGGGAATTTTTTTGCATTAACCGTTTCATTTTCCACAAGTGAAAAATATGACTCATCACTAATGGCCCACGTATATTTATTAGAGAGCTGCCTGTCTTTTGTTATTGATATAAGCTTAGGCCGGCTTTTACTTGCATTGGAAGAAAGTGCCTTTAATACAATGGATAAATAAACATCCGAAGAGATTGCGACCGTTTTATTTTCATAACCATCAAGACTTAAGGAAATTGAATCTTTTTGTTTATTACCGGATATTCCAAAGCTTCCGAAAGTACCCGAATAATATAACATCTTATCGGAGTGCAGGGTAATTTTTACATTCTGCAAATTTTCATTTTTTTCATCTTTTATCTCTCCTCTCAAGTAATATTGGGCATTACAATTAAGTACAAAGCAGCTGAAAATTATATTGACAATCCAGTTTTTCAAGGTGCAAAAGTTAAGAGAAATTTATAATACATAAATAACGTATTTGTATTTATTCTATTGCTTTAGTATCTTCTGTAAGCTGGTAAATCTCTGGGATGTTGCGGCCAAGGCCATCAAAATCTAACCCAAAGCCAAGTAAAAATATGTTGGGAACACTAAAGCCAAGGTAATCAATTATTATAGGATGCTCCAGCGCTTCAGGCTTATGCAGCAGGGCGGCTATTTTTAGCGATGCCGGCTGCTGGTTATACAGCTGCGGTAAAAATTTATTGAGTGTGTTGCCGGTATCAACTATATCCTCAATAATCACTACATGCCTGTCTTTTAATGGTTCATCCAGCCCTATAGAAGTAATCACATTACCAGTGGATCGGGTGCCTTTGTAGGATGCTAATTTTATAAAACAGATCTCAGCATCAATAGAAATTTCTTTAAAAAGATCGGATGCAAACATGAACGAGCCGTTGAGTATCGCAATAAAAATGGGACGTTTTCCTTCATACTCCGCATTAATGTCTGCTGCCATTGCCTTAATTCTTTCGCTGATTGTTGCAGCCGAAATGTAAGGTTTGAACTGTTTGTCGTTTACCGTTATTACAGACATTTTTTTTATTTAAGGTTGATATAAATTTATTGCGATACTATTAATTGCTGGCCCGTTGCAAGAAAATCAGATGTAAGATGATTCCAGTCTTTTATTTGTTGTACAGTAACCCCGTATTTTTTTGAAATACTGTACAAACCTTCTTTTCCCTGCACTATATGCGTTGTTTGCTTTGCAACTGGAACAGCGTTGTTACGCCAGGCAGGTGCCGGCCCCTGCAGGTAAAGCTTTGTTCCCTTTGTTATCAACCCACCTTCAGTAATGTTATTAAAATTGAGTAATGATTGCAGTTGCATGCCGTTTTTCTGTGCTGCATCAATTGGCATTTCATCTTTTTCCGGACTATAGACTGCAACAACTCCCATCACAGGTTTCTTCTGTAAAAAGATAAGCTGATCATATTGCAGAATCCCATCCTGCCTTATGTCATTAAACTCCAGCAGCCTGCTAAGTTGTACATCATTCCGGGTAGCAATAGCAAGTAGAGAAGTGCCCTTTTTAGCGAGGATGCATTTTGCGCCATTTAATGAATTTATATTTTCTGAGAAAACAGCATAACTGGCATTTGAGTTTGTTTTGCCAGTCACTTTTACTGCTGAGTCACCCTCCCACTTGAATGGCAGTTCTTTATCGTCGGTATATTTTTCCGGTTCAAATAAAGGCACCTCACCGGCCGCTTCAAGTGAATACTGTTGCAGGTTAAATTGTTCAATGCTCTTTATCAGCATATCCGGGTATTTGGGGTTGGTTGCATAACCGGCTTTTTTCAATCCGTTTGCCCAGCCTTTATAATCAGCAGGGTCGAGTTTGAATAAAAAACTATACCTGTCGTTGCCACGTAAAAAATTGCTGTGATCCCTGTAAGATTCTTCCGCATCTTTATACAAGCGAAAGCATTCACCTTCTGCATCATCATTATGACTTACACCCAGGCCACTCCAGTTGCTTTTACATTTTATGCCGAAATGATTGTTTGATTTTCTGAGTAATTCACTGTTACCGTTTTCTGTTTCAAGCAAGCCTTGTGCTAATGTTATTGCAGCTGGCACACCCATTCTCTTCATTTCCCGAATGGCCAGGTCCTTGTATTTGGCTACATAATCTGTTGGAGAAAGCAGCTGACAACTTGCTGTTGCAGCATAAATAACCATTGTAAGAAATGGAATCAGTTTTTTCATAATAGATTTATAGCTATCCCGGCCCATAACTGACGTTGCCGGGTATTGGTTTTATTTTTTCCTTATCAGCAGCAAACCATCCCTGACGGTAAGCAACACCTGCTCTACTCTTTCATCATTTTTTACATGCTGGTTAAAAGCTGCAATTGCAATGGCATTTTTACCACTAACAGGTTGCTCCAGCACCTGCCCGTGAAAAAACACGTTGTCGGCAATAATAAGTCCGTTGGTTTTTACTGCCGGCAAAATTAATTCGTAATAATCAATATAGCCAGTTTTATCTGCATCAATAAAAACAATATCCCAATTTTCCTGAAGGCCGGGTATAATTTCCTTCGCATTGCCCATCATCTGTACAATCTGGCCACTATGTAATGATTTGTTAAAAAATTGCTGCGCTTTTGCTGCATCTTCTTCCCTTAGCTCAATTGTGTAAAGTTTGCCATCTGCCTGCAAACCTTTCGCAAGGCATAAGGCACTGTAGCCGGTAAAAGTGCCTATCTCCAGTATTCGGAGTGGTTGCAACAAAGTGCTGATTATAGTAAGAAAATTTCCCTGCACCTGCCCGCTAAGCATGTGGGCATGTGAATGCTTACTGGTAAATTCAGCAACTGCTGCCAGCAGTTCATCATCTGCCGAAGTATATTCAGCAGCGTATTGTTCAGCTAAGGGGTTAATCACTTCCATTTATTCAACAGCCAGCTTCTTTTTTGAAATAGCCAGCAGCCCGGCAAAGGTAAGCAAACCATTTATCAGCAATAGCTCAATGCCCACCTGGTAACCGTTAAACCAGGTTTTGGCATTTGTAGTTATTATGTAGGAGATAACTGGTGCCAGCAGGCAGATGATTGTAATTATGATGCTGTTTGGTAATTGCCGTTTAGTAAAAATACCAAAAGCAAAAAGGCCTAGCAATGGGCCATAGGTGTAACCAGCAAGATCAAGTATCTTATCAATAATACTATTATCATTCAAAACTTTAAACACCATAATGCAGGCAAAAAAAACAATGGTAAAAGAAAGATGTACAATTAGCCGCAGTCGCTTTCTTTGTTGTTCAGTGAGGTCTGCTCTTTCCTTTAAGCCAATAATATCTATGCAGAAAGAGGATGTAAGTGCGGTAAGTGCACCATCAGCACTGGGAAACAATGCAGAGATAAGTGCTATTATAAAAATGATTCCAACACCTGCTGGTAAATAGTTTAGTACAACAGATGGAAAGGCTTTATCGCCAATAATATTGATGTTATTGAGTATCAGTTGTTTTACAGGTTTACCGTTTATGATAATTTCTTTATAAATTCCGCCGTTGGCTGAAGCAAAAAGATATAACAAGCCGCCAAGCATCAGGAACAACACCAAAACAGACACCAGCACAATGGCAAGTGTGATTACATTTTTCTGTGAATCGCCAAGCCTTTTTACACTGATGTTTTTTTGCATCATTTCCTGGTCAAGCCCCGTCATTGCTATAGTGATAAAAGCTCCGCCAACAATTTGTTTTAGAAAGAATCCTTTGCTGTTTACATCTGTATTAAAAACGGAGAGATAACCTTTTGCACTCATTTGAGATACTGCTTCACCTGCCGAAAGATTAAGGTTGCTGAGTATGTAAATTATGCAGACAATTAACCCGGTAATCATAAGGCTTGTCTGGAGTGTGTCTGTGTACACAATTGTTTTTACACCGCCCTCAAAAGTGTACAGCAATATCATTAAAAGAATTACGGCCGCAGTAACAGCAAAGGGTACACCCATTTTATCCAGGATAAAAAACTGGAGCACATTTATAACAAGGTATAACCTTGCAGTTGCACCAACGGTTCGGCTTATAATAAAAAAAAGTGCACCCGTTTTATAAGCAACTTTTCCAAAACGTAACAACAGGTAATTATAAATAGAAGTAAGGTGCAGTCTGTAATACAGCGGCAGTAAAACAAAGGCTATAATTGCATAGCCAATCAGGTAACCGATGGCCACCTGCATGTATGCAAAGCCTTTAAAATTACCACCCGAAAAATCACCAACAGCACCGGGTACGCTTACAAAAGTAACACCGCTGAGAGAAGTACCAATCATACCAAAAGCCACCAGTATCCAGTTGCTATTGCGGTTGCCGATAAAGAAAGATTCGTTGTTGCTATTACGGCTTGTAAAGTAAGCCACCAGCAGCAGCAATACAAAATAGCCAATTACAAAAGAAAACAAAATAGCAGGAGACATGCAGTAACAGGTTTAAAATAAAATAAGATTGAAAATAGAAAAAATGTTTGTGTCTTTGTTTTATAAAATCAACCAAAGTTATGAATATAAGATCGGCAGCAGTATTCTGCGGAAGCAAGCCCGGCAACAACAGTTTATATGCAGTGCATGCACACCAGCTTGGAAAAATATTGGCATCTAAAAATATTGAATTGATATATGGCGGCGGCAACAAAGGTTTGATGGCGGCTGTGGCAAATGGTGTATTGGAAAATGGCGGCAGGGTTACCGGTATTATACCTCAGATACTTACAGAATGGGAACACCAGCATGCAGGAATTACCGAGTTGATTGTTGTTGAAAACATGCATGTACGTAAACGAATGTTGTATGAAAAAGCTGCGGCTGCAATTATTTTGCCCGGCGGTTTTGGCACCCTTGATGAGTTATTTGAGATGCTTACCTGGAACCAGCTTAGCATTCATGATAAACCCATTTACATATTAAATAGTGGCGGCTTTTACAATGCTCTGTTAGCCCATATGCAAATGATGATGGACCAGGGCTTTCTATACAATCCTGTTGAAACAACTTTTACTGTTGCTAACACACCGGAAGAAATCTTCAACACTTAAAGGCTGTGATGAGCCGGACTGCCCTGGAAAAGAGGAATGTTTACACCTGCATTTACCACAGGTAACAAATTTCTATAACGGTCTGTATACGGCGAATTATATTTCTGCAATACATCAACAGAAACAGAGAAAAAGAAGTAAGGACTGTTTCTTCCTTCCCGGCCACTTGTATAACCAGCCCCAAGTAATAAACTGCTCACATTGTATTTATAAATAGTTGAGCCGCCGCTTGCCGGCAAATCTTTTAGCCGGATAAAATTGTGCTCATACTGGGCAGACAAAAACAAAAAGTTTACCGGAAAAATTCTTGCAAAAGCACCGGGACCTATTATCGTTTGCCGCAGTTTGTTATTATAATAATCCCGCTGGCTGCTGTAAGTAAATCCAAAAAGAACGCCGGCATCAAGCCACTTAGTAATATTATAACCAAGCTGCGGCGTGGCTCCCAGCACTGTGGTTCCATTAAACAAGGAAAGGTTAAGCGTACCACCTGTAAACAATAGTTCCTTCTTAAAACCATGAAATTCAGTTGGTTCATCATCGGATTCTTTTTGTGCCTTTGCGGCTATACTTACAATGATTAGCAACAACAGAAAATAAAGGTGCCTTTTTACAGTGGTAAAGGGATTATAATAGCGGGTCATGAAAAAAAAATTTGGTTTATGGTATTGTTAAACGGCATGCATCCGGATAATTATTTTGTAAAAATCGGATAAAATGATGAGTTAAACCAAAAGCAGGCTGTAACACGGCTATTATAATTTGTTAATTATTAATAGAACCCTTTTTAAGCAGGATTAAGTAATGCCAACCATTAATCCACCATCCCTTATTTTTACAAAAAAGTTGAATGAAAAAGTTGTTGTTAGTACTGTTATGTGTGGTTGGCTATATGGCTGTAAAAAGCCAGACTGTAGCTGTTATAAAAAAAGAACTGGAAGCCACCCCTGACCCAATCGGTTATGTAAAATTTAAACTCAAAAAAAAATACAGAATAGACACTGTAACTGTCGTGAGCAGTACTTCTTTTATGGGGCTGGCAGACAGCATTGCTTACAAAGGCAAGCTAGGCAAAGTTTATGGGCCGTTTAAAGGAAATAACATCCTGTTAAAAGTATTGGCAAAACTCCCAAACACATTTTATCATGTAAATCACATCGTGCTGGATACCGGTGTTTTTAAGCCAGCGTTTGCGGAATCTCTTGCTGATACAATTATGATGCGTATTAACTCTGGTAACAGCACTTTCGGGGACATGGCTGCTACTTACAGTTCAGATTATATTTCTTCAGGAAGAGGTGGCGATCTTGGCTGGTTTGTAAGAGGAATGATGCTGCCTCAATTAGACAAGGCAATTACCGAACATAAAAAAGGCGAACTCTTTAAAGTATGGACACCCGCCGGTCTGCACGTAGTGAATATTAAAGACAATCCAAAAAAA
The DNA here is from genome assembly GCA_965247025.1 of Ferruginibacter sp. Classification (GTDB taxonomy): domain Bacteria; phylum Bacteroidota; class Bacteroidia; order Chitinophagales; family Chitinophagaceae; genus Ferruginibacter. The sequence goes on from OZ252000.1 coordinate 2,800,481, forward strand.
GATGATGGATTTGCTTTACTGCTGAGGGTGATTTTATAGGACCGGCAAATTCCAATTCTTCTAAATACCAAAGGTTTTTTGACTCCTCAGCATTTCACCAAATTCCATTTTGTTTGCAAGCGATGATACCGCCATTGCAATTCGCTTTGCCCTGGTGGCTTCTGTCTTAGCACTTTCTATCCATTTGCTGTAATAATGCTGGTGGGATAATGGTTTGCCTAAAAAAAAATCCAGTGCAGCAGGCTCATCCGCCAGGCATTCCATCAATGCTGTATTTAACTTGTAAGGTTCTTTATCAAGCATTATTTGTACCTCCAGCATCGCCCCTTTTCGTTTGCCGAGGGCTTTTCTCAAATCAGCTTTCAACGCCATAATAAAATCTCCGCTACCAATTGGCACAAGAGCAACCTGCTTTATTTTATGGGCATCCAATGTTCCTTTAACACGAAATGATTTTTTTTGATCAGGGTATATTTCGTTGGCTATAGCAGCCGGAACATCAATATAAGTCCAGCCGGTTTTTTCACCCTGCTGATCAAATTTTTTAATGATGGCGGTAAATTTTATCATTTCAATTTCAAGATAAAAAAAATCCGCCAACATGAGCCCGCGGATCTAAATAAACAATTACGAAACTAAAAGCCCAAACCAATTGTAAAGCCTGTAGCCTTAAATGGAAAACTAACTAATTTGGTGGCGGCACCGGTGGTTAAATCGATTGTATAAATTCCGTGATCAGCCCCCACTGTAAATAAACCATAAGCTTTGCCGCTGGTACTTCCTATATCAAATCCATTATAAGGTTCGATGTTTATTCCGAGGCTTCCCACTTCTACTAAAGTGCCATCATTTGGAGGCGTCTGTTTGAATAATTTATCAACAATACAGTCAATATCATATAGCACTGTTGAAGCAGCACCTGCAAAATTATTGGTATAAGCAGCGCCTGTGGCATTTGGTGTACACGGATTCAATGACACATCCGTTGCAGCAATTGCACCCGTAATTGGATTGAGTCGTAAGTTCTGTCCAGAGCTGCTAACTACCCGGATCCTGTCCACCGTTGGATTGAAATCAAATCCAAAAGAGGAACCAGTTAAAATTCCGAAAGATCCTGTGCCAACAATAGTTGCAGCACCGGTTGCTGCATTCAGCGTATATAAATTATAACCACTGCCAAGCGCAAAAATCTGACCGTTCAATGGCCTGAAATCTATGCCATGCAATTTTTCACCGGGTTGTAAACCAGTAATGGTTTTAATCACCGGCGCATCTGTAGTAGTTGGGTTGAAGATGTAAAAATTATTTGATTCATCATTTGCATACGCCACTGCGTTGGTTGGGATAGCAATCGCTGTTACTGGTGATGATGAACCCAGCATTCCCAATTTTGAAGCTTTCCCAGTTGCAGTATCAATAATATATAGTGCAGATGAGCCGTTCATTGAAAAACTTGCCAGGGCCACACTGTTGTCTGGGGAAATATCAAAACTTCCATCAGTAACGTCCATAATACCCAAAGCTCCAACTTCTGCCAGCGTTCCGTTATTTGGCGGTGTTTGCTTGTACAATTTGAGTGTTGTAAAGTCAATATCAAAAAGGCTTGTTGTGCCTGCACCTGCCTTACTGTTTGTGTAAGCTACAGCACTCACAGTGGCACCACTCACTCCGTTAATACTACCATCAGTAGCAGCAACAGTGCCTGTTTCAGGGTTAAGCCTTAAGTTTTGGCCGGCATTGGTAACAAGTCGTATCCTGTCTACTGTTGGGTTAAAATCAAAACCAACTGAAGTGCCGTTAATTGCAGGCGTAAAGGGAGCTGATCCAACAACCCTTGCAGCGCCACTTGCAAGATTAATAATATAAAGACGGCTTGTACTTCCAACGCCATATAATTCACCGGTTGCCGGCCTGAAATCGATCCCTAAAATAGTCTCTCCCGGCTGCAGGTTGGTTATAGTTACAGCTGTTTCCGGAGTTTCAGGTGATTTGGCGTTAAACTTAGCCAACTGGCTGGCAGCAGTAATTGCATAGAAAACCTGGTCAGGTTTTACAACCACGTCCGGCATTCCGGTGGCGGTATCTGCTTCTTTTTTACAGGCGCTTAAAATAACCGTAAGTGTAACAGCTGTCAACAAAAACAGGCGGGTGTGTTGTGTTATTCTTTTTATTTTTGATTTTTTTCAGGTTGTTAATGCTTGGTTAACCATTTGTTAACAGATCTACGGAATTTTGTTAACACCGGTTTCTAAGAATAAAAAAAATAATTAATCCTCTTATCAGCAATTCCAAAAAAATAAAAACGAAAGTTTTTTTTACGAAAGCCTTAACCTCTAAATAGCTAATTTTATCTCTTATGAAAAAGAATCTATTTATCCTTATCGCTTTGCTTTTTACGCTCCATTCCGCCACTCTGAAAGCCCAGGCAATTAATACTGATTTTAAAGTGGTGGATGATTATGTAAAATCCTTGGGAAGTTTGGATACGCTGAACGCCGGTACAATCAGCTATGTAGTCACAAAAAAATTTCCTGAAAACACAGACAAGCTTAGGGCAATTTTTGACTGGATAGCTTACAATATAAGTTTTGATTGCAAGGCTGCAAGAAACAACGGTAATGAGAAAACAACCAGTGAAGATGTGTTAAAAACAAGAAAAACAACATCAACAGGCTATTCAACCCTGTTCCAGGATATGTGCAGTGTTGCAAAGATCCGTTGCCTTACAGTGGATGGTTATGCAAAATACAGCACGGAAGACATCAACGAAGTTCCTGATCATTTTAACCACTCCTGGGTTGTTGTGCAACTGGGAGAAAGCCCGGAAAGCTGGTATTATGTAGACCCTACCTGGGGCAGCGGTTATACCGATGAAAAGATGACCGTTTTTACGCATGAATATAATGATGCTTACTTTTTTTCGAGCAAGCAACTTTTCAATTACCAGCATTATCCTGATAATAAGGCATGGCTTATTGGCCCCGGAACAAGATCATTGAAGGAGTTTTTTTCAATGCCCATTGTACGACATAAAGCATGGGAATTTGGTTTGTCATCATTTGCACCGCAAGATGGTTTGATAAAATCTAAAACATCGGCATCAGTGGCATTCAGTATCAGGGTAAATCCATCTGCATCAATTGATATTATATCCCTGCAAATTGGAGCAGACAAGAAAAAGAAAATAAAAACGGTTGATTATACCAATAACGGCGGCCAGATACATTTCACTTATAAGTTTGATGAAGAAGACAGTTATCCAGTAATTGTACTGATAAACAACAAGCCTGTACTGGCTTATACTGCAGAAATTACTGAGTAAATTTACGCATCAGCCTGCCTGTTGTTTTATTTGTTTTGTTTTTTTGAATGTTTGATGAATGTTTTGTATTTTGGATGAACTCTAACAACCAAAATACAATATCATGAGCTTGCTAAAAAGAATCAAGAATTGGACTGATGACCACAATCCAAAGTGGCTGGCGCTTTTCCGAGTGGCCCTTGGAGCTATACTTCTATTGCGGGGTGTCGCATTTCTTAACAACCTTCCAGAACTTGAAAGGCTTATTGTTGCCAACAACCTTGGAGACTACAAATCCACGTTGATGAACTCTATTCCCTGGATACATATAGCCGGGGGCTTTTTAATTATTATAGGAATATTTACAAGGTTTGCTGCCTTTATTCAGATTCCTGTATTACTTGGCGCATTGTTTTTTATCACTTCCAAGAATGGCATTTTTACTGCAGAAACAGATCTCAGCTTTTCCATCATCATCTTGTTGCTGCTGGTGGTTTTTGTAGTGGAAGGCAGTGGCCCTCTTTCACTGGCTGGCTATTTTAAGGAAGAAGAAACTTTAGTTGACGCTTCAGTAGAATAGAATATCATTTCAACTAACACAACCGGAGAGTGCGATAAGGCACTCTTTTTTTATAACTTCCACCTGAAGCCAAGATACAATTTAGCGCCCTGTACCGGTGCAAAATTATACGATGGATCAAACTGGTAGCCGTATGGATTGGTAGCGGGCCTGGCATTTCCGGATTCATCAAAATACTTTCCTCCCTTTTTATTAAACGGATCATCAGGATGAAGAAGAGGATCCGCAGGTATAAAATTCAACAGGTTTTTTACACCGGTATACAGCTCTATATTACTGAATGTTCTTGTTAGCTGAATGTTTAAGATACTGTGTAATGGCGAAGTCGCTGGCCTGAAATCGCCGGGCACAACAGGCAGATACATTGGCCCATTTACCCTTCCTGTAAAATCAATCCCCAGCTTTGGTTTTATCCACAAATAACTGACTGCAAATGTGCTGGAAAAGGCAGGCGCAAAAAGCTGCTTTGTGATTACTGTATTACCACTGCCATTTTTATCTGCCTGGTACACATTCATAAATGTTGCCCCTGCAATAATTTTTAACCCACTTGTAAAATTAAAATCTGTGTTGATGGTAATACCTTTTGAAACGGCATGGCCTTTAAGATTATCGTAAATAATTTTATCAGGATCCGTGAGAAAATCGCCAACAATTTTATTAGTAAAATAAGTGTAAAATGCACTAACATCAATATTTATAAACCCTTTTGTATGGCGGAAAATGCCAGTGTAATTTATATTTCCATTCCATGACTGTTCCGGCCTTAAAGCATGTGCAATTACAACCTGCCTGGCACCAGTGAGTGCAGCATGATCTTCCGTAAAAAGCGATACTGTACGGTAGCCATTGCCGCCGCCAACCCTAATGGTATGATTGCCACCGTTGGAATATTTAAAACTAAGGCGTGGTGTTACTATGCTGCCGTGTAAATTATTATAATCGTATCTGAGGCCTGTAAGCATCACAAGCCTTTGACCTGCCTTCCATTCATCCTGCAAAAAAATGCCGGACAAGATCATATTTGACGGCTTATTCTTTCCATTTATTCCGGCTGTACCGATTGTATTGTCATCATAAAAAGTGCAGCGAAGCGGAAAGCCCGCCAACAAATCATGTTTACCTGCAACCTTGTTCCACCTCAATTGTGTAAACAACACTTGCTGCTTAGCAAAAAATTTAACAGTGCCATAATAGCTATCCTGTAAATGATAATTGTAAGAAAGATCGGCCTTAATACTTTTACTGATGGCAGTTGTACCAAGCAACTCAAACCGGTTGGTTACAATCGCTTCTCCATAAACACTATCAGAGCCACGAAAGGCAGGCCGCCACTGCAACTCTCCACCCCACCTGTTTTCTGTAACATACCTTATACCCAGTGAAGCAGATCTGCCGGAGGCGAATTTAAAATTCCATTTATTAAAAACAGACAACCGCTCCTGCAAGGTCAGGTCGGTAAAATTATCATGATTAATGTCCCGTTTTTGCTGGTAGTTAAAATAATTCACCCCAAGCAGTGTGCTTGCTTTTTCAAACTGTTTGGCGGCTGTAACATCAGCGTTTATTTCGCCAAAGTGAGTGGCAGACAAATCAATTTTTAACAGCTCAGCACTCCCTGCATCTTTAGTGATAATATTGATCAAACCTCCAACTGCTTCGCTTCCATACAAAGCGGCGGCCGGTCCCTTTACAATCTCAATTCTTTTTACCATGCTGTTGGGGATTCCAGCCAGTCCATACACCGTAGCCAGGCTGCTTACTATCGGCATACCGTCAATTAAGATCATTGTGTACGGACCCTCCATTCCGTTAATATGTATATCGCCGGTATTACAAACATTACAGTTAAGCTGTGGTTGAACACCATTCACCATGGTCAGGCTTTCAAAAATATTAGGCGCCGGATTCTTTTTAAAAAAGGACGGAGAGTAAACTTCAACCGGAATTGGAGATGATAATTTATTAACAGCTTTTAAGGTGCCGGATATTACCACTTCATCTTCCATTAACGTGTCCGCAGCCACAATTAAATTAAGCAGTACATTTTGATTACCAGCTCTTACTGATGTTAACAACAGCTTGTTTCCTGCAGCCGATACGTTCAGTTTATATACGCCTGCAGTTACTCCTTTAAATAAAAAGAAACCCAAACTATCGGAGATAACAGGCTTTTTAAAACCGCTCAATGTAACAGTTGCTGCAACAATAGCTTCCTGCCTGGAAGATTTAATATGCCCTGCTATTTCAATTGACTGGCTTGATAAGGCAACAGCGACAAGACACATGACTACAACCAGGAGACCTTTTTTCATTATTAGCTTGTATTAAAATTATTATTTGTTTACCAAACATATATATTTAAGCTTACCTAAAAATATTTTTCTGAAGAAAATATTTGATTTTTGTAAAAACACAATCATGACGTCACTTGCTGAAGAGAATTATTTAAAAGCGATTTATAAGATACATGAGAAGACCGGCACTGTTGTTACAACATCCTCCCTGGCAGAAAACCTTAATGTGAGTGCCGCTTCGGTAACAGACTTTGTAAAAAAGATAGCCGTAAAAAAACTGGTGAGTTACGAGAAATCAAAAGGGGTAAAGCTAACCGAGCAAGGCAGATTTATTGCAGTAAATATTATAAGAAAGCATCGCTTATGGGAAGTTTGGCTCGTATCTAAATTAAATTTTAAATGGGATGAGGTGCATGAAATTGCAGAACAACTGGAGCATGTTGTAAGCGATGAACTGATTGAAGAACTGGACAAATATCTGGGTTACCCGGCAACAGATCCGCATGGTGATCTGATACCAAATGCAAAAGGTCAGTTTGCCAAAAGCAGCAGCAAGCCAATGCTTGATTGCAGTGCCGGAGCTAAAGTAAAACTGATAGGTGTATCAGAACATTCAAATAGCTTTCTTCAATATCTTACAAAGAACAATTTAAAATTGGGCGATAAAATAACAATAGAAGCTATTGAAGAATATGATGCTACTTTCCAGGTAAAAGTTAACAGCAGGGAGACAAAATTTTTTAGTAAAGATGTGGTTAAAAACCTGTTGGTTGTGGAAGATAAATAACCAAACCAGGGTAATTATTTGATCACCTGGAATTTACCGGAATCGATGATTGTACCAGACTTATCTCTGAGTTGAAAAATATAAACGCCCCTGTAAAAGCCATCAAGAGAAATTGTAATCCGTTGAACTGAAGGAATGTTTTCATAAACTTTTTTGCCCATAAAATTAAATATTTGCACAGAGCATTGCTTATCTAACGATTTAGAAAACTCAAAGTTTATGAAACTGCTTGCCGGGTTAGGGTAAAACTTTTGTACCACAGGCAGGTCAGCAGCGGGGGAGGCTTTAGATTGTGCATTGGCACAACATCCCAAAGCCAGCAAGAAGGATAATATGGTGAAAACTTTTTTCAGTTTGGTAAAAATAAGAATTTTAACGTAAAATTCAATTCTCAACATTGGTAAACTCCTTATGCCCGGTTTTATTGTGCAATTGCCTTTTTTAGAAAAGATTACCGGGAAAAAGCCCCGGGAAAATTATAATAAAATCAGCAAAATTAGCCTTAAAGCATTTCAAGACAATTTACGATAGCAGCAAAATCCGGCTGATCAGCAGGTACAGCACAAACTTCTGCATACTGAATAACTCCTTCCTTATCAATAACAAATGCAGCCCTTTTGCTTACTCCCTCCATTTCATAGCTGGGAAACGTTTCATACAAAACATCATAAGCAGTTGAGGCAGTTTTATTAAAATCACTTAGTAACGGAAAGTTCAGGCCCTGCTCCTTTTTAAATTTATCAAGCACAAAGAGAGAATCAACTGATATCCCAACAACCTCCGCCAGAGCGCTGTTGTATATTTCCAGGTTGTCTCTAACCGAACAAAGTTCTGCCGTACAAACTCTTGTAAATGCCAGCGGAAAAAACAGGATCACTAAGTTTTTCCCTTTATAATCTGATAAGTTTACTTTGTTTTTATCACTGTCAAAAAGACTAAACGCAGGAGCTTGCTGCCCTTTAATTACTGCCATACTTTTTTATAAAGATAAATGAAATGCCAATCCCAATATTTAGTGAATCAGGTAAAGCAGGTGATCATTAAATCTTAATAATATTATTTTTTTTGTTGAGTGAAATTTTTTTCGGCAGTGTTATCAATATTTCTTCTTTTAAAACATCAACCAATTTCTTTTTTAAATAGTTGCGGTGCGTAACCAAACTTACTTCCCTTACAGGTGCAGGAGGCTTAAAATGGCGTACCATATTTTGTTGTTTAAGAGAAAAATCAAGGGTAGCCATCTCCGGTAAAATAGTAACCCCGTTATTCATCTCAACCATTTTACGCAATGTTTCAATGCTGCCTGCTTCGTACTCAAAATGGCTTTGCTCTTTGCTTTGTTTTTTTAACTCACAAAGGTTCACAATCTGGCTCCTGAAGCAATGCCCTTCCTCCAGCAGCCAAAGCTCTTTTAAATCGATATCAGCCGGCAATACATAAGTTTTTTTATAAGCTGCATTGCTTTTTGAAACGTATGCCACCAGCTCTTCATAAAACAACGGGTATTCAATAATGCTGCTGTCCTGCAGCGGTGTAACGAGCAAGCCGGCATCAATCCGCCCGGCCTTTAATTTTTCAATTACAACATCCGTTGTCATTTCTTTAACCCTGATCTTAATATCCGGATACTTAGCCAGGAAGGGCTGCAGGAATTGTGGCAATAAATACGGCGCCAGCGTTGGTATTATGCCGATCCTTAACTCGCCCTGCATCAGCCCCTGCTTATCTTTTATCAGCTGATGAATCATTCTTGCCTCATGGAGAATTACCCTCCCCTGGGCTATAATTTCTTCACCAATTTCTGTGGGCACAACGGGTTGTTTGCTCCGGTCAAATATTTTACTTCCAAGTTTGCTTTCCAGCTTTTGAATTTGCATGCTTAAAGTTGGCTGTGTAACAAAGCACTGTTCTGCAGCCGTGGCAAAATGCCTGAAAGTATCTACCGCCACTATATATTCAAGCTGAGTGATTGTCATAATCCAAAGATAAATGAACCCGGTACCGTTACAATTTGTGAATTGAAAGACTGGGATTTGAAATGATTAAAAATCTACACCGGAGCAACGGTTTCATGGGTTTGAAAACAAAGTTTATTTAACATAACAAAAAACTTAAGCCAGTTAATTATCAATTTCTACCAGTTACTAAACCTTTCCGGATTAATTTGCCATATACCCCAAAAGGGGTATTGTTTGAGAAAATACACGATTTATCTTTGCATCGGTTTTTCATAGGATATTGGATTTTAAAGCGGGGCTGGATTTTTATCCTGGCCCCTTTTTTATTTAATCTACTTAAATACCATCTTCAGGAGCTATATTCTGGCTGGCAAAATAACTGGTAATAATGCCGGCTTTGGATTTACCAACTACAGCAGCCAGTTCTTCAGCAGATTTTTCTTTTATTTTTTTAACTGATTTAAATTGTTTCAATAACAATTCAAAAGTCGCTTTGCCAATGCCTTCTATTTGTTCAAGTTCATTTTTGAGGGTGCCTTTACTGCGTTGGTTGCGGTGAAAAGTAATACCAAAGCGGTGAACCTCATCCCGGATACGCCTGATCAGTTTCAGACTTTCACTATCCCAGGGAAGTTTTAGTGATTCTGTATCTCCGGGGAAAAATAATTCTTCCTCATTTTTTGCAAGCCCAACCACTGTAACCCTGCCGGTTAAGCCCAATTGCTCAATGCTTTGCATAGCGGCACTCAGCTGCCCTTTACCGCCATCAATAATAACAAGGTCGGGTATTGGCAACCCCTCTTCAATCACCCTCTTATAGCGGCGCATTACAACCTCAGACATGGTGGCAAAGTCATTTGCACCCACCACAGTTTTTACATTAAACCTGCGGTAATCATTTTTGCTTGGCTGGCCATTTTTAAAACAAACCATGGCTGATACCGGGTAACTGCCCTGGAAATTGGAGTTATCAAAACATTCAATATGCAGCGGCAATGAATTTAAATGGAGATATTCCTGCATCTGCAGTAAAACATCATTTACTTCTTCATCGGTTTTATCTTCCAGCCTCAGCATTTTTTTACGGCGCAGATCTTCTTTAAAATAGTTTACATTTTTTTGAGAGAGTTCCAGCAATTTTTTCTTGTCGCCTGCTTTTGGAATGGAGATAATTAATTCCTTCTCAGGAAAGTCGATCTCAAACGGCAGAATTATTTCGCTGGCTTCGCTGTTAAAAGTTTCCCTCATTTGCGCTACGGCAAAGGCCAGTACTTCAGCAGCAGTTTCATCCAGTTTTTTTGTAAGGGTAATTGTTTTGGTGAGAATGATAGTTCCGTTTGTAACAGCAAGGTAATTCACATAAGCGGTGTCTCCTTCTTCCAGGATACTAAAAACATCCACCGTACCCAGCCTTTCGTTTACAATGGTTGAAGTTGATTTATAGACCTGCAGATGATCCAGTTTTTTCTTGATAATGGCTGCCTTTTCAAATTCCATGTTCTCAACCAGCGCCTGTATTTCTTTTTTAAAATTCTGAATTGCAGGAGCAAGATTACCCTTCAAAATACCTTTCAGTCTTTCCAAACCTTCTGCATAATCTTCCACCGGTTGCAGTGCTTCGCAGGGCCCTTTGCAATTGCCAAGATGATATTGCAGGCATACCTTAAATTTTTTCTTTGCGATGTTTGAAGGCGTTAAAGCAAGTTTGCAGGTACGCAGGGGAATTTGCTGCTTTATAAAATCGAGCAACTCACTAACCTTGCCAACAGAGGTGAAAGGACCAAGATACTGGGAGCCGTCACTGATTTTCCGGCGGGTAAAAAATACCCTTGGAAAATCTTCATTTTTTATAACGATAAACGGGTAAGACTTATCATCCTTCAAATTAATATTGAAGATTGGCTGAAAGTTTTTTATGAGTGAGTTTTCAAGTAAAAAAGCATCCTGTTCACTGTTTACAATAGTGAATTCAATTTTACGGATGCGGTTTACAAGCTCCAGGGTTTTGTAGCTGGTGAATGTTTTACTAAAGTAAGAACTAACCCTTTTACGCAGATTTTTTGCCTTACCAACGTACAGCAAATCGCTATTGCTGCCATAATATTTATAGATACCGGGATTAGTTGGTATTGTAGCTGCAATTTCTGCAAATTCTTGTTGCGTCATTTGGAAAAATAACCACAAAATTAAACCATTCAACCAACTTAAAAAACAACAACCAGGCGTTGATTCAATTCAGATTATAGCTTCTATGCATATTCAATTTTCCTGTGCGGAGCATATTGTAATATTTTCTTTTTCAGCTCATTCGGACGGTATGGTTTTAATACATAATCGTTAAAGCCCGTGTCAGAAATTAACGATTCCATATTCTCCAGCAATGTTGCTGTAAAGGCTAATACGGGTGTTTTTTTATCCGTTTTCCGCATAATCTTTATTGCCTCGTAGCCATCCATTTCGGGCATTTCCAAATCCATTAATACCAGGTCGAATTTGTGGTATTTTATGAGTTCCAGTGCATGAATGCCATTTTCAGCTTCCTTTACCTGTATGCCCCATTTGTGTAAAAAGCTAATAAGAATACTTGCATTAATTTCATTGTCTTCCACCACCAGTACTCTTAATCCCCTTGTATCACTAATATTTTCAAAGCCGGTTGTAACTTCAGTTTTTGGCTTAATCGCCTGGGCTTTTGAATTTTCGAAAGTAATGCTGAAGTAAAAATTAGATCCCTCACCAAGGCTGCTTTCCACCTCCAGTTTTCCACCAAACTTTGCAACCAGCTTTTCACTTATCGTAAGCCCCAGGCCTGTACCACCAAAACGCCTGCTTAATTGATCTGCATGAACCTGTGCAAAGCCCTGGAAAATTTCCGCCTGCTTTTCTTTGGGAATACCAATACCAGTATCTTTTACATCAAAAAATAAGGTGCTTGAATTTTCATCTATGCTCACAACTTTTACGGTCAGCGTTACGCTGCCGTCATGCGTAAACTTCAATGCATTTGAAAGCAGGTTGTTTAACACCTGGCTGAGTTTTACTTCATCACTAATAATATTGATACAATCAATTTGATCCTCGCTTAAAAATATAAATTCAATACCCTTATTCTTAAATTGAACATCAAATGTTTCAATTGTATTGCAAATACATTCTTTTAAATTAAAGCTTTGCTTTTTAAGTTCAAGTTTACCTGCGTCAATCTTGCTAAAGTCTAAAATATCATTTATAATACCCAGCATATGTTCAGAAGAGTAACGGAGAACATTCACATGTTTCGTTATATTTTCCGGCAGGTTCGGCTCCAGCAAAACCAGGTTAGAGGTGCCTATAATTCCATTAAGCGGTGTCCGCAGCTCATGACTCATACTGCTGAGAAATCTTGCTTTTGCCCTGGCGGCTTTTTCTGCATTTTCTTTATAGCTTTTTAATTCCTGCTCGGCATTTTTCTTATCGGTAATATTCCTGATGTTGATTATCTGGAATTTTACATCATCCCTGTTAAAAACTGTACTGGTAATAACAGCGTAAAATTTTTCTTTGTTATGATCAGTAAAACCCGCCTCTCCCTGCCAGAAATCCGGAATACGGTTCATCATCAAATCCTTATTGGCACTGTCTTCTGCCAGGTACCGCATCATTATCTGGGTAAGTTGTAATGTTTTAGGATCCAACTCTGGCGGAAGCTGAAACATACATATCACCTTATCATTAAAATCTACAATCTCATTGGTTTCTGTATTGATTACAAAGTAGGCATCAATATACAACTTCAGCAAGGCCTCGTGGTAAGCCATGTCAACAGTAGCTGTTTCTTTTGCTTTAGCAAGCGAAAAACGACTGAAAAAGCCGGCGTTTTTTTTCTCGATTTTGACCATAAAAGGGTTTGAGGGGATTAATAACTAAGCTGTAACGAATAAACGCTTCATTTATTTGGAATGAAGAAGATTATCCGAAAAAAACATGTAAGAAAAAGGCCATAACAAAAAAAATAATAGTTGAATTATTTCGTTACAGGATGAACAAAGCAATTACAACATTTAAAAATAACATGGGCGAAGAACAATTTGTATTTGACAGCCGGCTTGACGGAGATTTCTTAAACAGCATTTATGAAGATGACAAGGAGCATGCTGAAATGATTTTTGAAAAGTTTATGCTTTCAATCGAAGGGCAGCTGGCTGAATTAGAGACCAGTTATGCATCTGCAAATATTGAAATTTTCAGAGGCAAAATGCACAAACTAAAACCACTGCTGAGTTTTGTAGGTTTAACCGGCCTCACTAACCAGGCAGAAGTAATTGAAAAAAAATGCAAGCTGATAGATGATATACAATTTGTGAGCAGTTTGTATGCTGCTTTTAAAAACGACCTCAATGAAATGATCCCTGTGGTTGAAAGCGAACTGAAAAAATTAAAAGCATAATTTCTTAAAATACCAGCATCCCATGAAATTAAATTCAATCATTGTTGATGACGAACCCATAGCCAGAAGTTTCCTGGAGCGTTACTGTGAAAAATCAGGTGCAGTTAATGTGGTTGGCTCTTTCCCCGATTCCGAATCTGCACTTGAATACCTTGAAAAAAACGAAGTTGACATCCTTTTTCTTGATGTGGAAATGCCGGGTGACAGTGGCTTTCAATTGCTCGATAAATTACTGGTAATGCCCAAGGTAATTTTAACCACGGCTAAAACTGATTACGCTTACAATGCCTTTCAATACAATGTTACAGATTACCTGAAAAAGCCATTTACTTATGTGCGTTTCCAGGAAGCCATTGGCAAAGCTGCCGACCTTTTCTCTGAGAAAAAGAATATTCCAAAAAAGGAAGATATTTTTATCAAGTCTGATGGAAAGCTTACCAGGCTTAACTATGAAGATATTCTTTACATTGAGAGTGTTGGTGATTACGTAAAATATTGCACCCCCGAAAAAAAATATATTACACACAGTACGCTTAAAGCTGTTGAAGAAAAAATGGATAAGGTGTATTTTATGAAAGTTCACCGCTCCTACATTGTAAACCTTAGAAAAATCAGGAACATACAGGATAATACGCTATCAATTGGCGACTCTATTATTCCTATAAGTAAAGTGCTTAAAACAGAAGTGATGGGCCGCATTAACCTGGCAGGTTAAAAAATATTTGTTTTATCATAGTTTAATAGCTCCTTTTGGAGCTATTTGTGTTTTAAAAATCTCTATTCCAGACTTTAACGGGCAAACACAGCGATTCATCGAAACTAATACAGCATTTACCGAAAAGCAGATTTTACTGCCCTGATTTAATGCAATTTTACATCAGCAAACAAGCAGCATAGCAAAGTTGCAAATTATCATTATCCAGTTCCAGTGTTCTAAAAGAAAACCAGCAATATCTAAATCCTTATTAAAACCGAAAAAAATTCAGAACCGAAAAAAACCGAATCCAGTTGTAAGAAAAGCAATTTCCAAATCCTAACGTAAAAAACCACCAGGCCAAAAAACAGCAACACATAACATTAACCTAAAGAAAAAAAGTAAAAAGCAACAGAGAAATTTTCATAGTTACAGGCATAATACAAGAGGCTATCCCAAAAGGGCAGCCTTTTTTTATTTTAACCCGGATTTTGCAGTTGAAATCGTTATGAGGGTTTCAAATACAATATAGATAAGTGTTTCAGGTTATTTTTTGGCTGAGGAAATAGTGAACTATTTTGAAATCAAAAAATATTCTTAAATGCTTAGCTGTGAAGTAGTTGGAAGCAGCAATAGATTTTCAACTGCAAAATCCGGGTTTAATATGCACTACTGCCTGCAGACAACCGGAGGAACTGATGATGGGCTCCCGGCATACTTAGGAATGGTGGTTACTGTATTGAGTAAAACCTCCCTGAGTTGTGTTTGTTATGTATAAAGGTATAAGAATGGCAACCCCGGAGGTCAAAAAAAATGCACCTCAAAAAGAGGTGCATTTACTATTAAAATTTATGTAGCTACTTATTAACCGGCTCACTCTTTACTGAAAACTTCTTTTTATAAACTACAAAAGAGAAAACCAACCCAACTACCAAAAAAGCTATGTTCATATTGCTGTCAAATGGCACATCGGGATTCCCAGGGCCTCCGGGAGGATCATCCAGCACTGTACCCGGCCTCGCCAGTAAACCGCCACCAGAACTGGTGCCTGCAGTTGTACCCCGGGTTGAACCGCCTGATCTTGTACCGCCCCATGGTCCGCTGCTCAAAGTGCCTGACGAAGGATTAGTTCCTGTAACCGGTTGTTGTACCGGTTCAACAGCAGCCGGATCATCCTGGGCAAACGCCGCAGAAAAAGTACCGGCAACCAGTAATATCATCCCCAGTGCAAACCACTTTCGGAAGCTATTTTTAACCATATTCAATAATAGTGTCATTTTCTTTATTGGGTTTCTTATAGATATTTTGATTATACGTATAAAACAGTTTAAAAGTTTTACAGAACAATCAATTTTTGTGCCTTTCTTGTTTTATCCGGAGCAATCACCTCTAATTGATACGCTCCCCTGGTAATTTGCGAAGATAGGGTAAATGTTTGAGACGAACTTCCACCTGCATGCTGTAAAGTATTACTGTACATTAACTGACCTGCTGCATTGGTAAGGTTCAGCTGGTATTTGCCAGCCTGCTGGTTGGTAAACTGCAGTGTTACAGTATTGCCCTGCACAGGGTTAGGCGATACTGCAATAGCAGATCCTTTCTTACCTAACGTAACTTTTACAATTTGCGTATACTTAAACACAGCGTTGATATCAATTGCCCTCACCCTGTAAAAATTATTACCCTGTACTGCATTTAAATCCAGCCAGTTATAAGTGCTGGTGTTAGCAGCATCAATAGCAGCAACTTTGGTAAATGTTCTGCCATCGGTTGATTTTTCAACCTCATACCTGGCTACATTCAGCTGGCTGCCTACTTTCCATTCTACTGCTATATTATTGTTTTGCTCCGCAGCTTTTATGCTGGTAAAAGTTACCGGCAGCGGACCTGAACCAAGCTCTTTAAATACCACCCGGAAACGGTCGGTGGCGGCGGAACCGGCATTGGCATCAACACTGAAATCATAGGTTGAAGTACCGTTAGGGTTCACCAGCGTGGATGTTTTAAGGTAAGTATCTTCCAGCGTGGCTACCAGGTTGGCATCCAGGTTGTCTGTTTTAAAATACAGCTGGTAGGTGGTGCGGCGCAGCGATGTTGTATTAAAGAACACCGTGTCGTTGTTTACAAATGGTTTGCGTTTTTCAACACCCAGGTTTACACCCTGTGTTTTAACAGCAATGTTCTCATTAAAGTTATACTGCTTTTTGCTGTCAAAATTGTCGATACCATTGTTGTTGGCATCATCAAGGTTGATGTAGATACCATCCAGCACCCTGTCGCCGGTGGTGGCTATAGAATTGATATTGGTAAAAAACCTTTGTTCTGCTGCTGCCGGGCTTGCCGGGCGGAAGGCCTGCCTTTTGCCGGCTACCTTGCTGTTTTCTGTAAAGCTGATGGTACCATCGGTTGTGCCTGGTGCATTTACAAAAAATGCCATACCGCTTTCAATAGTATCAACATTGGTACCCGGTGGCACTCCGTAACTACCAAAGCCGGGAGTGATAGAATAAGCCGTTGGCGGCGTTGCATTGTTAGGTGTTAATTTCTGGTAACCGCCGACTGTACCCAGTTTAGGATCCCAAACATTTATTGTTGTTCCTACTGAACCACCTGCAATGGTTACCTGCGTAAGATCTATAGCTGATACATAAGGATTACCCACCACAGCATTTTTACCTGCCAGTATGGTTTTGCTGATATTCCCCTGGTTAATTGAACCGTTGGTTCTCAGTACTGTTTCATTAAAATCCGTTGTTGCACTGGATTTGTTCTTGCTCCTGTCTCCACGTACATACAGCAAATAGCCTGGTTCTGTACCGATGAGTTTGCTGTTGGTATTGGCCACCCTTACATAGGCATTGCCTGTTACATCATAAGTTAGTAAAGATGTACTTGGTGTGTAATCATCAAAGCCAAGTGCCTGAGAAGCTGTAACATTAGTATAGTTACCAGTGATCTGTGTACCGAGATTTGCAGTGCCCAATACAAGTGCTGCCTGGTTTTCCTGCCATGCCTGTTTAATGGTTTGTGAGGTGCTTACTGTTGGTACCGCCAGTAACCTCCAGGCCCTTTGCGTTGTACCTGTTATGTAACGCTCTACGGTTATATTGGTGGCATTGCTTAGTGCACCAGGCAATTTACCAAAGCTTCCTGTTCCTGCTACAGTTGATTTTACTGTTACGGGACGGCCGTTAAAATTGATGGCGCTGCTGGCATCCGTCATTGACAGTGTTGAAGTTGGCCCGATGATAAGACTGCCCTGTGTGGGTGCTGTATTTAAATTGATCCTTTTACCCGGACCTACTGTGAAGTCCTGGTCGAGTGTTACAGTATGATAAATATCTACTTTATTGGTACTCACCGGAGCAGCAGTTGCTGTTACCCAGTCTGCACCACCACGGTCATACTGCCAGGTGGCCGGTGCAGAGAAATTACCATCTGCCTGGCTGCGGAAATCGGCTGTAGTGATGGAGAGGCCAGTAACTGTCAGCGTTCCATTGGTATAGGTGATTGCATAATTGGCGGCTGTAAATGTACCGCCGGTCGCTGCTGACGGAACAATTGGATAAGTACCAACTGAAGCCGTGCTTACTGCACCTGTACTTGAAATGGTGATGCTGCCAATTGTTTCGCTGTTAACTAATCCATTGCTGCTAAAGTTAGCTGAACCTGCACCGGTGGCAAAGGTTTGTCCGTAAACTTTAGTGCCGTTGTTGGCTGTGATGGTTAAGGGGGCGGTGGTTACAGTTAAGCTGCCGTTTGTATAAGTGATGGTGTAGTTTCCAAGACCTGTACCTGTTGCTGCACTCGGTACAATACTATACGGTGAACCTGCAACAGTTGCTGTAGCCGGTGAACCTGTTGCACTCGTTAAAGTAATACTGGTTACAGCATCACTGTTTACAAGACCACTTGTTGTAAAAGCTGTTGTGCCAAGACTTGCCACAGTACCGTATACTTTTGTTTGGTTGGAAGCTGTAATGGTTAATGCTTTTGCTGCTACACTATTACCAGTTGCTGGTGTTGTGATGTTTACACTTGTAGCACCGGTACTTGATAAAACTATATTTTGTGAGTTATAAGAACCTGCTACAGTTGCTGTGGCTGAAAGTCTTATCCTGAGGGAGCCACTTGCACTGCCTGCAGTCTGTGTAAAAGTTGTTGTACTTCCGTAAGTTGTACCGT
The DNA here is from genome assembly GCA_965247025.1 of Ferruginibacter sp. GTDB lineage: Bacteria > Bacteroidota > Bacteroidia > Chitinophagales > Chitinophagaceae > Ferruginibacter. Next base: position 2,818,709 of record OZ252000.1, read on the forward strand.
CGCTGGATACTTCAAAACCCGTAGGAGCTGTAGCGATTAAGTTAGCAGTAAGGCCGATACCTGATACAGAAAAACTTTGAACTGCGGATGCGGTGCCATATGTAGTTGTAAATACGGCGGTGGTTGTAGCACCTGTAATTGTCGGAGAAGGGTTTGTTGTTACAGTTATTGTATTTGAATTAGCTGAATTTCCAGTACCATTTACTGCACGTAACCTGTAATAGTAAGTAGTACTTTGTGTCAGCCCTGTAACTGAAGAACTTGCAGTTGATTGACCAGTAATTGCTTTGGCATTATAACCAGTAACAAATGAAGCAACAAAGGGAGTATAGTTAATTGACACATCATCTAAAGCCATATTACCAGATGACTTTGTTAATGTAAGTCTGAACTGTGTAATATTTGCTGGAAGTGCCGGTGTTGTGCCAGAATTATAAGTAAAAGTTGTGCCGCCAGCAGGACCGCTTGTACCTAATATACTTGACCCTGCAATGTTCTGAATAGTTGTCCAGGTTGTACCATTATAACCTTCTACTAGCAGTGTAGCGCTATTTAAACCATTACTTCTTGTCCAGAATGATAACTGGCTTGCTGGTCCAGATAACACCGGGCTTAAAATTTGTCCCCCCGAAAGATTAAACTGAACTGAATTTGGCCCGGATGGTCCCGAACTTGCAGCCGTCGTGTAATTTGAGGTACCGGAAGGTAAAGTAAAACCATTAAAGCTGGTAGCTGAGGTATAAGTAGTAAAATTCTCAGTTAAAGTAGTAGGTGTACCTGACGCTCCAAAAGTAGAGGATGTACTTACATCCAGCAAATATCCATTGGAGGCTTGGGTTACCGCACCCCAATTTGCAGTAAAACTAATATCGGTCAAACTTGTGGCGGCAGTTGCGGCAGGAGCTGGTGGAACAGGTGGTGTTACAGCAATTGTGAAAGTTGGTGTAGTTGGAGTACCAGTATTGAAATCATAAACTCGAACAAAATATGTAGTTGATGCACTTAAACCAGCAGCAACTATTGTTTCAATCCCACCAACACCGGTTGCATCGGTACAAGATGAAATACTAGTAAGGCCTACACAAGTACCGGAGAACAATTCTGCCACCGCATCAAACGATGCAGATCCGGTGACTGTTATAGTATATGTTCCAGCATTACTTGTAGTAAATGAATACCAAACATCATCGTCGGCATTACCTCCATTACAAGAAACGATAGACTGACTGGCATTCGTAACTGTTCCTGTGGTAGCAGAAGCAGCCAATGTAAGTCCGATGGCTCCAGTGCATTCGTCATTCGCTGGTGGAGTAGTTGTGGTAAATGTTTGGATTGCACTATAAGTATAAGTAGTGCCATCGTACACATAAGCTCTAAAGGAATAATTTGTACCAGTATTCAACCCTGTTAAGGCAGCGGTAAAACTACCTGCACTTGCTGTAGCACTTGTAGATAAAACACCAGTTCCTGAAATTATTGGTGTTGCATTTACTGAGGTGATTGAATATACAAACCCCTTAATAGTTGATGCTGGGCAAACTCCCAAAGTTATACTACCATTAAGTGTGGCACTAGTACCAGTTACAAGAGTAGCAGCAGACGAAGTAGCTGCCGCAGCAACCGGTGTAGTACCTGTACCGGTTAAAGAGCTTGTAATTGAAGCGATTCCACTTGTAGTACTTGAAACAGTTATAGTTGCAGATTTGGAACCTGCACTTGAAGGTGTAAATGTTACTACATAAGTTGCTGTACCGCCAGCTGCGATACTGGTAGATGATAATCCGCTTACCACAAAATCAGCTGCATTGGTACCACTGGAAACAGCAGCAATTCCAGCCACCGGCACAGCGCCGGAATTGGTGATTGTATAAGTTATGGGTGAAGCGGATACTGCCGGACAAACGCTACCATGGTTGTTTGTACTGCCTGAGATAGAAAGTGCACCGGTAGTGCTGAATGTTTGTACAGTACTGTATGTGTAAGATGCACCATTAAAAACATATGCTTTGTAACTGTAGCCTGTAGAAGATGACAAACCCGTTAATGACTGTGTATAAGCACCCGTAACAATTGTGCCTACCGGTACTGTTGTAACGCCTGTACCTCCATTTAGCGGATCAGCGTTTGCGGAAGTTAGCGAATAAACAAAACCCTTTTGAGTAGAAGCAGGACAAACTCCGAGCGTTATAACATTACCATTAAGTGTGGCAGTAGAAGAAGTAATAGATGAAGCTGCACTGCCGGTGACAGCGGCGGTAACTGCTGTAGTACCAGTACCTGTTAATCCAATTGTACCGGAAGCTGTACTTGTATTATAAAATGAAGTGATGGTTGCTGTTTTGGAACCGGCACTAGTGGGTGTAAACGTTACATTAAACGTAGCTGTACCTGCAGCTGAAATACTTGTAGAAGATAAACCGCTAACTACAAATTGAGCATCGCTGGATGAAACGACAACATTCGTTGCTGCCGTTCCACTATTTGTAATGGTATATTGAACTGAAGATGCAGATACATTTGGACATACTGGACCGTGTGCCGTTGGTGTGCCTGAAATTGCAAGAGCTGGGGTACCAGTTGCTGTTGATGTAACAGCAACATTATCTATACTAATTTTAGGTCTAGAACCAGTGCTTCCAATAGCGTCAGCGTATTCATAAAACCGAATTCTTGCTGTAGAACTTCCATTAAATCCCGATGGCAATGTTAGCGTAGTTTTAGAACCGGAGGAAGCAACATTGTTTACTACTGAAACTGAAGCTGCAGTTAATTCTGTCCAACTTGTACCATCTGTAGTAGTATAAATTTTTAAAGTTCCGCCTCTATTTCCAGTGGAATTGAAAACGCAAGCATAATCAAACGACAGTGTTCCTGCAGTTCTTCCTGTAAAATTCAAGTATAAATCCGCCGCAACTGAATTCCCATTTGAAGTTGTGCCAGTTGAAAGAAACACTAATGTTCCTGCAACATTTCCTAAAAGACTACCTCTCTGTATGCCTCCACTAGAAGTAGAAGTAGCAAACCCAGCTGAACTAACTGTAGTTTTTACTCCATCTGGTATAGTTCCCGTAGCATTAATAGCAACTGCCCCCCAATTTGATGCACCAGTTCCGGCAGCAAAATTATCGGTCCAGTTAGCTATATCTGCAAAGTCTAATGAATAGTTAGCAGATGACATGTTATATGCGGCCTGCCCAACCCCCCTCAATCCAATCACTGCAAACAATAAAACCAATAGCAAATTCTTTCCGGCAAACCGCCGGTAGTTATGAGTAAAAAAATTACGCATCGTACTTGTGTTTGTAGTGTCAGTGTTCATACTTGTACAGTTTAAGGGTGACGATTGATTTATGATTGTTGATGAATGATTAGAGATGGTCGATAGTCCATGGCTGATAGTCCATGGCGAAGCGCCAGTACAAGTGGCATTCAAAGCTGAACTTAATGGTAACAGGCTGCCAGCATCGCCGGCGGAGTAAAATTTATTCATGCGTAATAGATTGTAAGCTTATCTACAATTAATTTGATATATATTAATGTAATTGTTTTTGCTGCTCAAAAATTGAATTTTGAACACCAATTGGCGGGTTTTAAAAGATAAGCTTTGCGCAGGTAGAGGATAAGAAGCTGCAAAATATGTTAATTTCTTCAAAATGGCTGTTTTGCGTACCGCCATTTTTTTTAATTCATCATTAAGTTATTGTAATTAAGCACTGCTGTGCATTTAACTTTCCCTGGCCGGTGTCTTCACCTGCCAATAAGATTAAGGCTTCAGCTTTCTCACTTTTTACATATATCTCTTAACTGATCAGTGTTCGGTGAAGACACCGACCCCGGGCAGAGTGGGTATTAAACTGGCTGCCACTATTATAAAATGAGAAACCGGGTATCGCTGGATTCACTGGCCGAACAATTAAAAGCTATTTTTTGAAATACCAAAGCCAATATTGCAGATTTAAGATTATCCCTTAAGATAAAAGGCTTTGCGGTGGAATTGCGGATTGGCTGCAAATTATTAAAAATATTTTATAAAAAAGCAATTCTTTAAAAAAAATTGAATATTATTTGGCGGCCAGGCACGTAATACTTTTATATTTTACCTTTTAAACCAACCAATCGCCAAGTGATATGATTTATATCCGGATTTCGGCATTTGAAACGGATCAACCAGCGGTGTTTACCCTGTTTACAATCTGTTTTACATTAATCAAAAGGCTTAAATACGCCCTGGCTGGTATCAGCGGATGGTTGACGGGTACCAGCGAACTCCTGAAATGTACCAGCGGATGATTGGCTGGTGCCAGCGGATGGTTGGCTGGTACCAGCGAACTCCTGAAATGTGCCAGCTAATGATTGGCTGGTGCCAGCGGATAGTTGGCTGGCATCAGCGAACTCCTGAAATGTGCCAGCTAATGATTGGCTGGTGTCAGCGGATTGTTGGCTGGCATCAGCGAACTCCTGAAATGTGCCAGCTAATGATTGGCTGGTGACAGCGGATTGTTGGCTGGCATCAGCGAACTCCTGAAATGTGCCAGCTAATGATTGGCTGGTGTCAATTAATTGCTACCACGTACATTTTTGCTGCTGATTGGTACCAACTAATTTCTACCACGTACATTTCTATTATTAAATGGCCCCAATTAATTGCTGCCACGTACATTTTTGCTGCTGATTGGCACCAACTAACTGCTGCCACGTACATCTCTACCATTAATTGGCACCATTTATAATTAATTGGTACCAACTAATTTCTACTACGCACATTTTTGCTGCTGATTGGCATCAACTAACTGCTGCCACGTACATTTCTACTATTAATTGGCACCAACTAATTGCTGCCACGTACATTTTTGCAATTGGCTGGGGTTAGCGAATTACTGCCATATACATCTCTATTATAAAAACCGCAGTGGGTAAGCTAAAAAGAGTTCTTATAAAAACAAAAAGGCTTATTGACGCAAATCAGCGGATTTCTTGCTAAAACCTGCAGTTGCCCTGGCTCCACTCCCTTGGAGAGGCGGGGGTGAGGTCAGGAGCGGTGCAATTATTTTATACCAAATTTTAAGATTGCAAGGATACTGCCGATGGTAGCCAGAAACTGTACAATATTAATCCAGTAAATTTGCTTGGTAAGGCAGTTTTCAAGGTTATTAAGAGCTGCTGTCAAAGAATTTTCTGTTCTGAACAAATCTTCTTTTGTAGCCAGCACATCTTTTTTCTGCTCGTATTTTTCATCAGCGTTCAATTCAAAATATTCAATAATCATTTTGGCTTCGGCTTCGCCGGGTTGGGTTTTAAAAATATCGTACACCTCTAACTCGGGTGTGTTAATGAACTAATTGTTTATAGTAAAAATAAGCAAATTATTAAACCCAGATTTTGCATTTGAGATCGTTATGAGGATTTCAAATGCAATGCAGGTAGGTATTTCGGGTTATTTTTTGGTTGAAGAATAGTAATCTATTTTGAAATCAAAAAATGTTCTGAAATACTAAGCTGTGCAGCAGTTGGAAGCCGCAATAGATTTTCAACTGCAAAATCTGGGTTAAACCTAACAACCAGGTAAAAATCAGTATCGGGATTTTTCAGTCTTTAGCTTCCCGGTTAACCTGATTTTTTTTAAAACTAAGAGAAAGGCGAACAACTTTTGCTGGCTCTTCACCGGGATTCTTAAGTCGAAGCCAAACAGCCGGTTTACACCTGCTCCCCGCAGTAAGTATCCAGCAATTCTATAAATGCATACCGGCTGATCATGGTTGCACCCAGGCTTTGCAGGTGGCTGGTATGCTGCTGACAATCGATCAGCTCAACATCATCAAGGCTGAGTTGTTGTACCATTTTTATAAAGGCAAATTTGCTGGCATTGGTTACTTTACTGAACATGCTTTCGCCAAAAAAAACCTTGCCGATCCGGATGCCGTAAAGGCCACCCACCAGCTCATCTCCCAGCCAGGCTTCTGCACTGTGAGCCTTGCCCAGCCTGTGCAGCGTGTTGTACGCTTTTGTAATATCCTTGCTGATCCATGTGCTGCCGTGTTTTTGTGTGTTGATCTCTTTGCAGCTGTCAATCACTTTTTCAAAAGCCGTATCTGCACTAAACCTGAATGTGTCTTTTCTGCACACGGTCTGCATACTTTTACTAATTTTAAGATCTGCAGGAAAAAGCACACAGCGGGGATCGGGACACCACCAGATGATGGGTTCGCCTTCATTAAACCAGGGAAAAATACCTTTGCGGTAGGCTTGCAATAAGGTGGATGGCTGCAGGTTTCCGCCAATGGCAACAATACCTTCCGGCGATGCAGTTGATACAGGTGGAAAACTGATATCGTCGTTAAAAATGATCAACTTTTTATTGGGGAAACTGGTTCAGTTTTTACAGGCTCAGCCGGCAATCACTTCGATGGTGGCACTGATACCTCTTTCCGTAATAGCATCACACATTGGCTTGAGTGTTTCATAACTTCCCTGCTTTACGGCATATTTACCCTTGCTGTCAATTATAACAGCACATTGCTCGGCCTGTTCAGTACTATGGCCGCAAACTTCCACCAGGGTTTCAATAACCCAGTCAAAAGTATTAACATCATCGTTCCAAACTATCAGGGAGCAGTACTCATCCAGCAGGGTATCTGTGCTGAGATCTTCATCAAGCTGTATGGATGTTGAGAATTGCATAACAAATGCAAAGGTAACATGAATAAATTATGAATAAAATAGTTGGTGCAACATTTTATGTACAATAATTGTCAAAGAATCTGCGTACTATAGCAATAAATTCCGTAGTGCAATTTATTATAATAAGTTTGTGTAATCAGCAATTGCCCGGGCTGGCTGAAGGCGGCAGTTTGGCAAATACTAAAAGCCGCAACAAATGGTTGCACCCGGCTTATTAGGAATACAATACAATTGGAATTTTTATACTAACTGCAAAATGCTCCGGATACTTAAAAGAAAAAATACCACCCCTCCCGGCCAACCTGCCAAACAGCAGGCAGTGGTATTGCCGTTGCATGCGCCCAACAGAAGTCTTGAGTTTTTAGCTGATCTTATTGACCAGGTGAGGCCGGACAGGCACAAAGATTTTGCCCAGGCAGAAATAAAGTTTAAAGCACTGCTGTATAAACTCTCACAGGACAAAACCTCCCTGTTCTCTTTAAGAAAAGCATTGCTGAGCCAGTTTTTACACACCAATATTGTAATAGCACTTACGGAAAATGGTATTGTAAGCAGCCGTGGCCTGGTTCAGGAACTGCTGGGCAAGCTAAAGCACAAAATGCTGCCTGAGTTGCGAACGCCTGATGATTTCCTGTATGTCATCAATAAAATATTTTGCAAAAAATATGATTTCATGTGGGTGGAAGGGATTGATTCCGGCTTATGGGTACAGTTTTTTGAAAGCCTTGGTATACAAATAAATCTTACAGAGCCGGCCCTGCTTAAACAGTTTTGCCAGTCACTGCAACTGCTAAGCTACCGTATCACCAACCTCGGACTGGAAAAAGAGATCACCCACCGCTTTGAGAATTTTAATGATGCTGTATTCCCCTTCCTGGAGCAGAACAGGCTGGTTATTGAACTGCTGCAGCAATACCAGGTAAACGGCGCTGCAGATACAAAACAGGCGCTGATAGAAGATATTACAGAGGCACTGTACAATTGCAAACAGAGTATTCAATGGATACACGACCAGCGGGTGCAATATGGCACCAGCCTGGCACAGGCTTATATTTTAACCCGCCTGCAGCAGATGATCAGCAGGCTGTTTATAATACTGGATGTACTGGATATGGATAGCAGCTTTAATACGGAAAGATTTGCCGCCTATTTTAAAACTGTGGTTAAAAATGAGAACACTAAAAATTCGGTAAAGGAATTTATTAGTGAAAACACCAGTTTTCTTGCTTACCAGATTGCTGAACACGGCGGCCGTACCGGAGAGAAATTTATTACCACCACCCGTAAAGATTTCTGGCGGATGTTTAAGAGCGCTGCCGGCGGCGGAGTTATTATTTCGTTTATTGGAATTATAAAAAACCTGCTGGGTAAGATGGCTGCTGCTCCTTTTTGGCAGGGCTTTTTATACAGTACCAATTACTCCCTTGGCTTTATTTTGATACAGGAAACAGGCAGTACACTGGCTACCAAACAGCCTGCTTATACTGCCAACAATGTAGCGAGTTCTTTTGATGCACAAAAGACTGGTGATCAGCCAGACCTGCGGAATCTTGCCATTACAGTTGCCAAAGTAAGCAGAACACAGCTGGCATCTTTTGCAGGAAACCTTTTGGTGGTATTTCCCCTTACCTGGGCTTTGGCCTGGCTGTTTTTTGAAGCAACGGGTACAAAAATAGCGGAAGGAGCCGCAGCCCAAAAACTGCTTACAGATCAGCAGCCTTTTAACAGCCTTGCGTTGATGTATGCCTGTTTTACTGGTTTCTTTTTATTCGCCAGCGGCCTTATTGCCGGCTTTGTTGAAAACTATGTTGTGTATGGCAAAATAGCTGAGCGCCTGAGGAATTCGCTGGTTTTTAAAAACCGGTTTTCTGAAAAACGCCGGTACAAAATTGTACACTATATTGAAAATAATATGGGTGCCCTTATTGGTAATATTTCGCTGGGATTTTTCCTGGGCATGGCAGGTTTTTTTGGTAAAACATTCGGGATACCTTTTGATATCCGCCACATCACCATTTCTGCAGCCAATGCAGCTATTGGCTTTTTTGGACTCAATCACCAGGTTAGCGCCAAAGAAATTATTTACACCGTTACAGGCGTTGGGCTGATAGGCTTCCTGAATTTTGCGGTAAGTTTTGGCCTTGCCTTTTATGTGGCTGTTAAAAGCAGGGGTATTCACCTGCGTGATTACCCGGAATTTTTAGGCATTCTCTGGAAGTACTTTAAAAATTTTCCACGGGATTTTATAAAGGCGCCACTCAGCAGAACAGCTTCGCAATTGAGATGAATTTGCGGGTACTGTAAATTGGCTATTCCAGCGGTATATTTAAGATCGTGCAGGCCATTTTAACATCTTTGCCAGAAACAGCTTCAACATAAAGATTGTAATACTGCGGCTCTGCAGGTATTTTTAATTGCAGGGAAGGCCCCTCTCCGGCTTTTTAATAAACATAGTGTTGCCGTACTGGTCTACCCGTACCAGATACCATTCAAAGCGAATAGCTTTTTCTTTTTCTTCAAACACTCTCCACAGCGAACTTGTTTTCCGGTACAACACATGGTAAGTAAGTGTTCTCTCTTCCCAGGTGGTTTTGGCTGGCTTTAAAATTCGTATGTCTGGTACAGGCGACGCTGGCAGTTTTACATTTGTCCATGCGCTTTTTACACTACGGTACCATTGCTTTTTTCTGCCGTCCATATCAAGCAGGCCGTTCATGCTTACAAAATTTGTATTCTCTAAATCCTGCCATGCAGGTATTACGGCACTTTGTTTTGCTGACGGTATTAGAGGCCAAAGATCCACCGCAGTTTCCCCCCAGGCCATGCCTTCTTCCAGCGGGATACTGAGGCCATCCCGGAATTTTTCGTCTGCTTCAAGCATATACCGGTTTATCAGGGGAAGATGTTGCTGGTAATAAGTAAAACGGGTTTTTCCCTTTTCATCCCAGTGAAGATCCATTACCAGCGGACGTAAACTATCAAGCTGCCTCACCTCCCTGCAAACATCTGCAAGCCAACTGACATATTTTTGTTCATAGTAAAAATAATCTGGTTTAAAAACCTCGTTAGATATTCTGCACAAAACATCTCTTCCCAAATTCCAGGCTATAATATTTTTTCTTCCACGATTGTTTTTTACAAATTTTAAAATCTTATTTTTTTGATCTGCAAGTTGCTTGTCATCACCAATTATTTCCTGGGTGGCAAGCAGCCAGAAACGTGGAATCAAATTCATTTGATTATCTTCAAGCACCCCGCAAAATTTGTCGTCATACAGCCCTGGCATAGTACGTTCCACTGTATTTATGCCGATATCTTTCATGGCTGCAATATCAGTCTCAATGGTTTTTTTACTCATCGTATGCCTGTTTCTAAACCAGTAATAACCCTTATCGTAAACAACACTTTTCATTAATGCAGGCAGTTTAAACTGTGTAAAGGCGTTTCCCTGTACAACCGTTTTGTCAGCGCCAGTTATTATGGGCATGAAAAATAGGGGTGCTTTTAAAAATACGTTGTTTACAACTGCGGCAGATGGTGTTTTATCAGTGCCTGCTGCTGCAATCAATGATCGCATTTCATTAAAATCTGTATTAATACTGTTCCATGCAGAGGCCAACCATTGAGTGTTTTTATCTCCGCCTGTGGCAGATTGTAATACCATTACAGGAAAGCCTGCAATAAAAAGAGGTTGCCGGTGAAAAGGCCTGTAGAGATAATCGAAACTATAATGAAAATTGCTGTCAGATGTTGTTGTTTTATCCATGTTTACGCCCAACCAGTCAGCATATTGTTTACCAGGAAAAGATTTTATTCCTATGGTGTCTGCAGGGCTCCAAACCCAAATCACTTTATTTGCGCCGCTTTATCAAACATGTCATGCACATACCGCCAGGCTTCAATAACTTTATAAGTACTGCTTTCCCCGGCAGCAAAGACAGGATATTTATTTTGAACTGGCTTGTTAGCACAAAATAAAAAAATTGGCTTTTGAAGCTGAGCTGCCTGCCGGGCTAAGGATACTATATCGGCGTCGTATTGGCCACTGCTGATGTTTGTAAAAACACTTGTTTCACCTGAATGCATAGCTATGCTATCTTTACTATTCAGCCAAAGTTGCCAGTATAGTAACGGAATTGCCTGCTGGTCGTAAATTTTTTGCAGCCGTCCCTCGTCTAAAATGTTTTTTTCACCACCGCCCCACGGTAAATCCAGGGCCACTAAGGCTATGTCCTTCCTGTTTGCAGTAACCTTTTTTATATCATCCGCATACTCCTTTTTTTGCAGCGATTCAGGCAGATATACGCCCCTGTAAAATACCTGTAACCCCGGGAGCGGCTCGGGCAAAAAAACAGGTAGTTGCTTTTTTTGCACATAGCCAAATATAAAAACCACTATAACTAAAAGGGAAAGGGGCACTGAAAATCTTCTTAAAAAACCATGCGATTTTTCAATTAGCCAGGTATTTGACCGTACCCGTTCCATCATACTGTGGGCACTGCTGGCATTGCTCACATAACCGGAGATAGAAAAAATAAAGATCATGAAAAAGATCTGCAGAGAAGCAAGGGCCACCATAAAAATGGTGTAAGGTGTGTAATCGTACATCAAGCCATAAATTATGGCAATTGCTGAAATGGCAGCTATTAAAAAATTTGGCAGGTTTAACAACAAAGGCAGCGGCTCATTATCATTTTTTGGCGTTGGAATGCAGGGGATTTTTTTTCTGAGAAATGTGTACACAACACCAACAGAAAAAATCCACCAGGCGCCAATTTGCAGGATCCCACCAACAAGATGAAAACCCCGGTCACTATCTTCTGCCACCCATTTTTGCACATAGTGTCTTATTAAAACACCCATTGTAAATACAGGAAAAGCTGCCAGCAGAAAGCTTAACACATCCATTTTTAAAGGAATAAATCCTGTAAACAATGAAATGACCGGTATTAAAAAATTGATTAAAAATATAAACCCTGACAGGTAGTGAATTGGAAGTGTTGCATAATGTATGCGCTGGCGCCAGCTAAATTTACGGAACAACTTTGGGTAATTTACAAGCAGTAATTCCCATGTGCCCCTGCTCCATTTTAACTGTTGTTTAAAATAAGAGGACATGGTTGCAGGTACCAGGCCACGGGTCAGGATTTCGGGCACATATACAGACCGCCAACCTTTTGCATGCATTTGCATTGCTGTGTGCATGTCTTCGGCGAGGCCACTTGCATGTCCTCCAATCGAATCAAGGGCTGTTCTCCTGAAAGTGCAATTCGCCCCAATTGCCTGAACAGTTCCATAACTGTTCATCCCTATCATCATGGGGCCATAAAACTGGTATGTTTGCTGGGCTGCACCTTTTGCTACAAGGCTTTCTGCCTGGTTATAGTAGGCCTGCACAACCTGTACATAGCCTATCGACGCATCATCAAAATATGCAACCACTCTTTCTAAAAATTCGGGAAATGGAACATGATCAGGATCAAGCACTACGCAAAGCTCCCCTGTTGCATACTGTAGCGCATTATTAATATTACCGGCTTTTGCATCCTTTTTTATTACCATGGTTACATGATTCACTCCCAGTTTTTGGCAAAGTGCTTTTACTGCGGGGTCATCTGCCTCATCGCAACACCAGGTGGTATGCGGATAAGTAATGTCCTGTACGGCAGTCAGGGTTTCCAGGAGCATACCGAAAGGCTCGCCTGCACAGTAGGTAGTTAAAATATCAACTGTATAAATTTTATCGGTTACCTGTTTTTCGGGTGCGGAAATGGAAAAATAGTGATACCATTCATGCAGGTATTTAAAGCAATAATAACCCATTGTTATCATGAGCAATACATACAACGGATAATAACTGATATTGGCTTTTTGCAATAAAGAGTAAAGGAAAAAAACTACAGACACGACCCCCTAATAAGATCATCAGCCTGATGGCCAGCAATTCTAACACTTTAGGAGGTTTTATGGGAAGTGTTCTTTTCAGCATTACTGTATCACATAAATAGGAGTGTTAGCAGTAGCGCAAAATCCTTTTGTATTAGAAACGGTGATATACACCCTGTACGGGCCTTCTGTGGCCGGAGCAGTAAATTTCATTTCCTGCTGACTATTATCCAGCATCAACCCTTGTAAGACGGGTGATTTTTTAAAGTTTTTCCAGGTATTTCCCCATGTGACCCAGTCTTCTTTTAAAATTTCCCACCGGTAACATAAACTGTCGGCATGGCTGGTTTGGTTAGCCAGCACTACAGCAGAATGTACCGTTCCTGCACTTACAATAATATTATCAGCCCCGCCAAGGCTGTCAATCAGCATATATTCTATTTGGGGAGACAGGTGGCTGGTAGAAGTATTTTTCCACCAATCATTCAATACTTCATAAACCTCTGTGGGCTCGTTGTTCTCACTAAAAATACTATACCATGTATGAGTGTACTCCTGCCTGTTACCCCAGTAAAAAACCACGTCCCCTAAAAACCTGGGATCATTCAGCGGCATATATTTTTTATATAGCTCGTTGAACTGCTCAGCCTTTTTGGTGCTTGTATTTTCAATAGGGGCTTCCCAATCGGTTACCGGAACTTCCCATCCACCATCCGGGGCCCACTCACCTACCAGGTAGGGCCCTTTCCAAAAACTTTCAACTAAATTAAGATCGGTATTTATGGATTTTAACCGGTTATAAGTATTGATACATATAAAGTCGAGGGCGGGCATACGCCACTGAATATTAATCAGGTTTCGTTTTGGTACGTTCATAACACTGGTAGCAACCGGGTGTTGCGGATCCAGCTGGTGCATCATCGTTAGCAACCGGTTGTACACCGTGTAAAATGGAGGCGTGGAAAGTGTTAGGGGCATTGATAGTTCATTGCCAAGGCACCAGGCAAGCAGCGTCGTATCATTCCTGTATTTTAATACCAATTTCCGGTACCTTTCGTAACATGCGGCAACATCTTTTTCATTATTGTAAAAATTGTCGTCTTCGCCTCCCGGAATGTCTAACCCTATAATTACTGCTAAATTATACCTGGCCGCCTCTTTTAATGTGTGCTCAATCTGAGTTGTGTCCCAGCAAAAGATAGTATTACCTCCGCTGGCGCCTAACTCCTTTATATTCGTATAGCCAGCTCCTCCTTTCACTATAAAAGGCCGTCCATCTTTTACAAATTTATAGCGATCGTTATTGTTACTGATATATACCCTCCTGCTTTCATTAAGCTTATTGGGATTTTGAGGCCCCCTTCCAATAAAATATACAACTGTCAGGGCCACTAAAATAATTGCGACACAAATCACCAGGTATCTGAAGATTTTGAAAACACCCGAATATCTTACCGGCAATTTATTCAAAACGAAGATTGAAATATGCTTTAATGTTTAACAAACGTTTTTAAATCCCACCATCACAACTAATAAAGTTACGTTGGGTAAAATGTAATTATGTAAGGATATTTTCTTAAAACAGCTACATAATATTTTAATACCGATTTTACTAAAACGTTCTTTTTACTAAAAAATTTGAAAAGGGGCGCAATTAACGATAACTTCAAGCTGTTGGGAAACATAGGAAATTAGAATAACTTGCCATTTGTCGGGTAATTTGAAATGTTCAATTCGCTGATATACCGTCAAATTTGAGAAATTAAAAATATTTACGTTCTGTAAATATGCAGGTAAAATCTTGTATGATAAAAAAAATTATTATTACTATTGCAGCTATAGCCCTGCTGCTGGTTGCAGGTTTCAAAATTTTTAAATTAAAAAGAGCTTACCAGGATGATTTGCTGCAAATTGTTGCCTCCCAACAACTGCTGGGTATATATGATACAACATCCGGCAAACTTGAAAAAGCAGGAGACAACACCCTCCACTATTTACTGCAATGGACCAATAATAAGCCAACTGCATTACCTTCTAAAACGTTAATCTCTTTATTTTCTAAGGCTGCCCCACTTTTTATTAACCTCCAGATTTATCCTGAAAATGTTTTAAAACCTTATGAAGATAACATTGCTGCTGTTGTTGCAAGAGGAGAATATGATTTAAAATTAGCGGCTTTTTTTAAATTACTTGCACAGGATAAAAACCCCGTTTACCTCCGGTACAACGGCGATATGGAAGTGCCGTCTTATCAATATCCATGGCAATCACTGTCCTTTACGCAGTACATAAATTCCTTCAGGCACATAAGTACACTGCTTAAAAAATATGCACCGGCCGTAAAAATGATATTTGGCCCGGCCGGTTACCCCGGTGCAGAAGAGTATTGGCCGGGAGATGAATATGTGGACCTGGTATCTTTAAATATGATTACTGGTAATGAGTTTGCAAAAGATCCCTACCCGGCTTACAAGAGCAGTGCGGAAATGATAAGACGTAAACTATTCCGGATGCGGTTTATGCAAAAGCCAATTTTGTTATTGTCCACCGAGTCGCTGAAAGGCCCGCTGCAGCAGGAATGGCTGGATGAAGTAAACAATAAAATAGCTGCCGACAAACCCATTTACAATACACCGGTGGTACCGGCAGAGCATGATACCATACGGCTGAAATTAGAAGACCGGCCTGCTATCCAGGTTGGCTTGTACGATCCCGGGTTACTACTGACCAACCAACCGGCCGTTACTATTGAACATGTTTTTACAGACATGATCAGTATTATGAACGGCAGTTTTAAGCTGCATTTTGATTCTATAGTTGCCAGGCACCACAACGTTATTGTAACAGTAGAACCCTGGAAATATAACCTTAAGAAAAGAGATACTGCTGTACTCGAACATACTTTAAGCGGTGTGTATGATAATGTATGGACAGCATTATACCAGCAGATATCCAACGTGCCGCAAACCGTTTACCTGCGCTGGGCACATGAAATGGAAATACCGATTGAAAGGTATGAGTGGCAAAGCAAAGACCCGGTAACATACATCAAGGCTTTCCGTTATGTGGCTAACTTTCAAAAACCACGGGCTTCTAATATAAAAATGGTATGGGGGCCGGCTGGGGACCGTGGCAGCATGGAGTGGTGGCCCGGTGGAGATGTGGTAGATTTTGTAAGTGTTGCTGTTTACGGAATTCCGGATAAAAACATAAACGATTACAATAAGCAGAATAGCTTCAGTTCAATTTTTCGCCTGAAATTTTTCAGGATGCGTTTTACAAACAAGCCAATTTTTGTTACTGAATTTGGTGTTAAAGGGCCGGAAGCCTATCAAAAGAAATGGCTTGAAGATGCTGCTGATGTAATTAACCAGTTTCCGGAAATTTATGGGGTAAACTATTTTAATTTTGTTGACGTACCCAAAGCCTGGGGAGATGCAGAAACGCCGGTATGGAGTATTTCTGCCGCTTCCTTTAAAAGTTTTACCTCAAAACTTACTATAGCGCATTGAGTTGCAAAACCTTAATTAATGAACAGACAGCTTCTTGTTCCCGAAAAAACATTTCCAAACAACTTTGATATTATACGGCTTATACTTGCTGCATCGGTTATACTATGCCATAGTTTTGATATTTATTATGGCTACGAAAAGTTTAAAGTTACCGAACCATTTATGGTGTGGAGCCGCCGGCAAATAAGCATTGGCAGCGTGGCTGTAGACATGTTTTTTATTATCAGCGGCTTTCTTATTGTAAAAAGCTACCTGTCATCATCAGGTGTAAAAGATTACCTGCGTAAAAGGGTGCTGAGAATTTATCCCGGCTTTATTGCAGCATTTTTATTAAGCATTTTTATAGTGGGTTTTATTGGCAGCGGATGGCAACATGATCTGCAGGGCTACAAGGAATATTTGCAGTACCTTTTTTTAAAAAAACAAGCGGTGCATCTTGTTACATTACAAGATCCTTATGCAAAAGATCTTTTTTCAGATCGTTGCCTGAGCATGGTGTCAACAATTCACTATGGACCATTCAGTTTGAATTTTTGTGTTACCTGCTGGTACCATTGGTTGTACTGGCCGGGTTTTTAAAAAAGAGATGGGCCTTGATCACCTTGTTTGTTATCACTTATATTTCGGTGCTGTTGCAAACAAAAGGCTATATATTTCCGTACAGCAACAAAGAGCATTTGTTTATCGGTAATCTGTATCACCTGCCCCGTTTTGTATGTTATTTTTTAGCCGGTGCCTGTTGTTATTTTTATCGTAACACTATCCCCCGAAAAGGCTGGCTGGCGCTGCTTTGTTGTGTTGCTGTATGTGTTTCTTTCTGGTGGATAAAAGCTGTTGATCAGTCCCTGCCGCTGGCTGGCACCTACCTTTTGTTTTACCTGGTATTTCACCCAACAATCAGCTTTCCAAATTTTACAAAATATGGTGACTTTTCCTATGGCGTTTACCTTTATGGCTGGCCTGTGCAGGCATTGGTAATGTTTTACCTCGGCAGCTATATAAATCCGTACACCTTTTTTATCATTGCATTGCCCATTGCATTAATAGCCGCTTTTTGCAGCTGGCACTTAATTGAAAAGCCATTTTTAAAATTGAAAGGCAAATCATTTAAAAAGATGAAAAGCAGTTTGGCGCCTGCGGTCTTGTAGAATCTGTTTACTGTTTTTAAACGTTCCTAAATACCAATGCCAATCATAGAAATTTGTAACTTCGGCAAAGAAAAATAATTGATTATGGTAATTGAAAGGACAAATAAAGAGGTTATTATCAGACTTCCATCTTACGTGGACACTAAGGGGTTACAAAGTTTAATAGACTACCTGACATATAAAGAAGCAACTGCAAAATCAAAAGCAAAACAATCCGCCGTCGACGCTTTAACGAAAACAGTCAAATCAGGCTGGTGGGCAAAAAACAAAAGCCGCCTGGTGAAATGAAAATCGTAGTTGATACAAATATAATTTTCAGTACTCTTCTAAATACAAATAGTACCATCGGGGATTTGATTTTCAACTCTGGTGATTATTTTACATTTTATAGCTGTAGTTACATGCGCTACGAAATTCAAAAGCACTGGGAAAAGCTTCTAAAAATTTCGAAACTATCAGAAGAGCAATTACAAGTTTCCTACGCACATGTTTTCTCTAAATTAAATTTTATCAATGAAGAAATCATTCCAGTAAAAACTTGGCTGGCAGCAGAAAAGATCACAAAGGAGATTGACATAGATGATACTGACTTTGTTGCATTGAGTAAATTTTTACGAGCTACTTTATGGACCGGCGACAAAGCACTTTACAACGGATTGAAAAAACTGAACTACAAAAAAATTCTAAATACAACAGAATTGTTTGCCCTCAGGATGACGAAAATAAACAAGTAAAACAGCTTGCAATAAAAACTCCAGTTTTTTAGTAAATGATATCCCTCGTTTAATAGTTTAAGCTGCCATACGCCTGTCTTAGTCATGTCAAAGCTTTTGAAGTTTATCGCATTAGAACAGTCATTACACGATTGCAAGACGTGACAACAATCGGTAATTTTAACAAAAGTTATCTATTTTTTACGACGTAGTTTGTGCACTTCACACATGCAATGCATCTGCCTTATTATTGGCAATATGTATCTTGTAAAATCAAACGCTTAATATGATGTATAAAAATTTACTGCTTTGGCTTTTAAGCCTGGTGGTATCAACGGTTACCATGGCACAAAAAATAAACACCTACGACAGCAACTGGAAAAAAGTGGAAGCTGCTGAAAAAAAAGGCCTCACCAAAACCGCCTGGGCTACTGTGAATGATATTTACAAACTCGCCCAAAGAGACAATAACGATGCTCAGCAGATAAAAGCCTGTATGTACCTTATCCGTTACAGGAATATGGTGGAAGATAACAGCAAAGAGAACAATATTTTTTTTGTAGATACGCTGATCAGGAATGCTAAGGCACCGGCAAAAAATATTTTGCAATCCATGCAGGCAGAAATGTACTGGCAATTTTTACAGAACAACCGGTACAAGTTTTATGACCGTACAAAAAAGGCCGATGAAAAAAGTACTGATATCAATACCTGGAGCCTGGATAAAGTTCATCAAACCATTTCCAAATTATACAAAGCAAGTCTACAGAGCGAAGTGCTGCTGAAAGAAACTTCACTGGAAAGCTTTGAACCGATCATTATTAAAGGGGAAAATACAAGACAGCTCCGCCCCACCCTTTTTGATTTTTTATCCTTTCGTTCGCTTGATTATTTTATGACGGATGAAAATGATCTTACCAAACCAGCTTATGAATTTACATTAAATGATCCCGCCATTTTTGTACCGGCTGCGGAGTTTGCAGCGGCAACATTTACTACAAAAGATACTGCTTCCCTGCAGTTTCATGCATTGCAGTTGTTTCAACGGATCATCCGTTTTCATTTAAAAGATGTAAAGGCTGATGCATTACTGGATGCAGACCTGGAAAGACTTTCCTTCGTAAACCAATACAGCGTTATTGATGAGAAAGAGAAATTATATGAGGTAGCTTTAAAGCATATTGAAGATACTTACAGCAGTAATCCTGCGTCCGCAGAAGCCATGTATCGCCGGGCAAAAATCTATTTTGATGCGGCCAATAATGATGGCGAAAAAACAGATCCGTTGCACCAGTATGACATTAAAAGGGCAAAAGAATTGTGTGATGCAGCCTATGCAAAATTCCCAAAAAGTGAAGGCGGCATCAATGCGGCCAACCTGGTAAAAGAAATTCTGCAGCCTTCTTTACAAATGGAAACAGAGAAGGTGAACCTGCCCAACCAGCCTTTCCGCAGTTTGGTAAAATACAAAAATGCTCCTGTGGTTTATTTCAGGCTGGTGAAAACCAGCAACGATGAAATAAAAAAACTAACTAACAACCAGGATGATAAAATGTGGCAACATATCACTGCCTTAACAGCACTTAAAAGCTGGCAGGTTGATATGCCAGATCCAAAAGATTTCAGGGAGCATTCAGCGGAGATAAAAGTGGATGCGGTAAGCAATGGCACTTACTACCTGCTGTCGAGTCTTGATAAAAATTTTTCACTGGAAAAGAACATCATTACCAGCCAGGTAATTTATGTGAGCAGCATTGCAAGCATCAGCAACCAACGGGATTATTATGTGCTGAACAGGGAAACAGGCCAGCCTTTAGCCAAGGCCAGTGTGCAGGTTTGGGAGAATAAATACAACTATAAAACCAGCACCAATGAAAATATAAAAGCAGAAACTTACAGCACAGACAACAACGGTTTTTTTAAATTAGTGAGCAAAAAAGAAAATCGCAACATTAGCCTCCAAATAAAAACTGCAACGGATGAACTGCATTTGTTAAGCAATGATTATGATAACGGATATTACGACGGTAACTATCAAACCCCGTCTGTAAAGCCGGTTAGTTTTCTATTTACTGACAGAAGTATTTATCGGCCCGGGCAAACGGTTTATTTTAAAGGCATTGTAATTAAGACCGATAAAGATGCCAACAAAAACAGTGTGCTGCCAGGCTATTCAATCATGGTATTTTTAAAAGATGCCAACGGACAAAAGATACAGGAACTAAAGATGTTAACCAATGAGTACGGCAGTTATCACGGCAGCTTTAAATTACCGGAAGGCTCGCTGAATGGTAATTTTAGTTTGCTGGATACCGCCACCAATGGCAACCAATATTTTAATGTGGAAGAATACAAGCGGCCTAAATTTTTGGTGGAAGTACAAAAGCCCGAAGGCAGTTACCGGGTGAACGACAGCATAACGGTGACCGGTACTGCCAGAGCCTACGCCGGTAATAATGTAGATGGCGCTGCGGTAAAATTTCGTGTGGTAAGAAAGGTGCGTTACCCCATTTGGTTTGAGTACGGCAGCTTTAGAAAAGGCGGCCGCTATCCTTACGGAAGAACGAATGAAATGGAAATTACCAACGGGGTAACCACTACAGATGCAGATGGTAAATTCAAAGTGACTTTTAAAGCACTGCCTGATGAGAGCATCAGCAAAAAAGACCAGCCAACTTTTTTTTATGAAGTGAGCGCTGATGTTACTGACATCAACGGTGAAAGCCGCAGCGGCGAAACATCGGTTGCTGTGGCTTACCAGGCATTACAACTGGAAATAAAACTGGCGGACAAATTACCAGCCGACAGCCTTAAAACGATATTGATCAGGAGTACCAACCTGAATGATCTTGAAGAAAAGACAACCGCAACGGTTGTCATTGAAAAGCTGAAAAGCCCCGGCAAAATTTTCAGGGAAAGATACTGGGAAGAGCCTGACCAGTTTGTGATCAGCCAGCAGGAATACTACAGCTACTTTCCATTTGACGTATACAAGAATGAGGATGAAGTAAAGCATTTTCCTGTGGGGGAAAAAGTATTTGAAAAAACGGATAGCAGTAACCGGGAATGGTCAATGGTGAATGGTGGATTCAAAGCCGGCTGGTATAAAATTACAGCCACTACAAAAGACAAATTTGGGGAAGAGGTAAAGGCGGAAAAATACATCCAGTTAACTAACGAAAAGAATGCCGGAACGGAGAATGCCATTGATCTACAGGTAACAAAATTGGCGGAGCCGGGTGAAAAGGTCAAGTACAATTTTAAAACAGGATTTGATAAAATACACCTTATTCAGACGGTATCAAAGATGAATGACAGGAAGGTTACCAGCTATGTGGATGTCTCTGCAGGCAAGCCGCTGGAAGCCACCGAAACAGTCACCGAAATTGATCGTGGCGGCATCGCCATCAATTATGTATTCATCAAAAACAACCGGGTGTACAAGGGCAATGAAGCCATTGATATTCCCAGGAGCAACAAAGAACTCAACATCAGTTACAGCAGTTTCCGGGATAAATTATTACCCGGCGCCAAAGAAACCTGGACCGTAAAAATCAGCGGCAGCAAAGGTGATAAAGTAGCTGCAGAAATGCTGGCCGGTATGTACGACGCCAGCCTCGACCAGTTTAGAATGCACAGCTGGAACAGGTTGAATCTGTGGCCAAATTTATATGTAAATTTTAATTGGAATTCTAATGGGTTTGGATCGTTAGGAGCAGAAAACTATTATGGAAATTTTGAGAAACATCACTTTTTGGGACAATATAGAAAGTCTTATGACAGGTTAATAAACATCGATTTTATTGGAGGTGGAGATTTTATTGGAGGCAGACTTTCATTCCAACATGATATGAATCCTGATATTAGATTTGCTTTTAAATCAAAAGCTCCTAGAAATCAAGAACTTGATGGTGCCAATTTAAGTGCACCAATTTATGATTCTTTGGGAGAAGTTGTGCCATATAGTCCAAAACACATGAAACTCCCCAAACCTGTTTTTGATGATACAGATGGCGATGGAATTCCCGACCAAATAGACAAAGATCCATCTGGCGGTTCAAAACAAAAACCCGATATTCAAATCCGCAAAAACTTCAACGAAACAGCCTTCTTTTTCCCTGATTTAAAAACGGATGCAGATGGCAATGTATCGTTCAGTTTCACCATTCCTGAAGCACTCACCAAATGGAAGCTGCTTACCCTGGCACACACCAAAGATGCGGCCAATGGTTACTCAGAAAAAACACTGGTTACACAAAAGCCTTTGATGGTGCAGCCCAATGCTCCAAGGTTTATGAGAGAGGGCGACAACATGGAATTCAGCGCCAAAATAGTTAACCTCAGCGACAGCGAAATAACCGGCACCGCCACGCTGGAACTGCTGGATGCCGCCACCAACAAGCCCGTTGATGGCTGGTTTAAAAATGTATTTCCCAACCAGTTTTTTACAGTTGCAGCAGGCCAAAGTGCAGCCATAAAATTCCCCATGGAAATCCCGTTCAATTTCAACAGCGCCATGACGTACAGGATTACGGCAGCGTCTACTCCCCTCTCCTCCGGAAGAGGGGTTGGGGGTGAGACTTCCGCCTTCTCCGACGGCGAAGAAAACTCCCTCCCCATCCTCACCAACCGCATGCTGGTAACCGAAAGTCTTCCACTCAATTTGAGAAACACTGATAAAAAAGATTTCAAGTTTGAAAAACTATTGAACAGCGGCGGCAGCCAGACCATAACCAACCATGCCATAACAGTGGAATTTAGCAGCAACCCTGCCTGGTATGCGGTGCAGGCGCTGCCCTATTTAATGGAGTATCCTTACGAATGTGCGGAGCAAAAATTCAACCGGTTGTATGCCAATACCCTGGCTGGTTATGTTACCAACTCAATGCCCAAAATAAAAGCGGTTTTTGAAAGGTGGAGAACGGCCTCACCCCCTGCCCTCTCCAAAGGAGAGGGAGCCGATGCCCTGCTCAGCAACCTTCAAAAAAACGAAGAGTTAAAAGCTGCTTTGCTGGAAGAAACGCCGTGGGTAATGGATGCTCAAAATGAAACACAGCAAAAGAAAAACATTGCGCTGCTGTTTGATATGACAAGAATGGCGGCGGCCCAGGAAAAAGCATTTGCACAACTTAAAGAAATGCAAAGTCCGAATGGTGGCTTTGTATGGTTCAAAGGCGGACCAGATGACCGGTACATTACACAGTACATCATCACCGGCATCGGCCATTTACGCAAGCTTAAAGCGATATCTGCAACTGATTATAAAACCATAGAGCCTATGGTTGACAGAGCCCTTATCTACCTTGATAAAAAAATAAAAGAAGACTACGATAACCTGGTTAAATACAAAGCAAAACTCAGCGATAATAACCTAAGTTATACTGCTATTCAGTATTTGTATATGAGAAGCTTTTTTACAGCAAATAATATTGCGGCTGCATCACAAAAAGCGGTTGATTATTATGTTGGCCAGTCAAAAAAATACTGGTTGTCACAAAGCAAATACATGCAGGGGATGATTGCACTTTCTGCTTTCCGGATGAACGACAGCAAGACTGCAAAAGCTATTATCATATCGCTAAAAGAGAACAGCATCAGCAATGAAGAAATGGGCATGTACTGGAAAGACTGGGCGGACGGAGGTGGCTATTACTGGCACCAGGCACCCATTGAAAGCCAGGCCATGATGATTGAAGCCTTCACTGATATTGATGGCAACACTGCCACCATCAACGATTTAAAAACCTGGCTGCTTAAGCAAAAACAAACACAAAACTGGCGCACAACAAAAGCCACGGCTGAGGCTTGTTATGCATTGCTGATGAGTGCCCCCCATCCCGATAAATCGGGAGATTCAGCAGCCTCTTTTCTGAGTGAAGAACCTGAGGTAACAATAACACTCGGCAATTTTAAAATTACAAGTAATGATTCAGCAGACATCAAGAACCCCCTTTCGGGGGGCAGGGGGGCCGAAGCAGGCACCGGCTATTTTAAAAAGCGTATCGAAGCAAAAGACGTTCAACCCAACATGGGCAATATCTCGGTAAGGTTGGAATCATCAGACGCCAAGAACCCCCTTTCGGGGGGCAGGGGGGCCTGGGGCGCTATCTACTGGCAGTATTTCGAAGACCTGGATAAAATAACTCCTTCGGCTACACCATTAAAATTGTCAAAAAAATTATTTATTGAGAGAAATACTGACAAAGGACCGGTGCTGGACGCAGTGGCAGACGGAGCCATTTTAAAAGTTGGTGACAAAATAAAAGTAAGCATTGAACTGAGGGTTGACAGGGATATGGAATACCTGCACATGAAAGATATGAGGGCCGCCTGCATGGAGCCTGTAAATGTATTGAGTGGTTACAAATACCAGGGCGGTCTGGAGTATTATGAAAGCACCAAAGATGCCAGCACTAACTTTTTCTTTAACCAGGTAAGAAAAGGCTCTTATGTTTTTGAATACAGCCTGTTTGTAACACATTCCGGCGATTTCAGCAATGGAATTACTACCATACAATGCATGTATGCTCCTGAGTTTAACAGCCATAGCGAAGGCATAAGGGTGAAAGTGGAAACTCCTGCAGTAACTCAGTAACTTTACTGTTAACAGCAGGTTTGTTGCTGGCTAAGCCGTAATCTTAACCAACAAAAAGTATGAGAAGTGTACTACGGAATTTATAGTAAAAAACTTTCTTGATAAAGATGATGAAACCGCTTCTCCATACAGGGTTGCGAAAGCTTTTTTAAACCTGCGGCAGACAGTACTCCGGACAGTCAAAGATTTTTTACTGATAACCCTTGGTGTGTTCTCGGCTGCTTTTGGCTTTAAAGGGTTTTTGCTCACCAATCATTTTATTGACGGTGGTGCAACAGGTATCTCCCTGTTGCTTTTTGCCATAACCAAAATACCGCTGTACGCCATTATTATTTGCGTTAATATCCCATTTATTATAATGGGTTATAAAACCATCAGGAAGGCTTTTGCCATAAAATCCTGCATTGCTATAACCGGCCTGGCGCTTTGTCTTGGCCTGTTAACCTTTCCAAATATTACCAATGATAATTTACTGGTAGCTGTGTTGGAGGGTTCTTTTTGGGTGCTGGCATTGGCATGTCAATCAGGGGTGGTGCGGTGCTGGATGGTACCGAAGTTTTGGCCATTTACCTCAGCCGGAAACTGGGCACCACCATTGGTGATGTGATTATTGTTATTAACGTGCTCATCTTTTCAGCGGCGGCTTATTTCCTTTCTATTGAAATTGCATTGTACTCGATGATCACTTATCTCGCCGCATCTAAAACACTTGACTTTTTAGTGGATGGGATTGAAGAATATACTGGTGTTACCATTATTTCATCTCACAGCAACGAGATCAGGAAAATGATCATTGAAATTATGGGCAGAGGAGTTACAGTTTACCAGGGAAAGGGAGGCCACGGAAAAACCGGGCAGACAAATATTTTTGATATTTTATATACTGTTATAACCCGCCTTGAATTAAATAAACTGAAGTCTGAAATTGAAAAAATTGACAGTCATGCTTTTATAGTAATGAGTAGTGTGAAGGATACCAAAGGAGGAATGATTAAGAAAAGGCCGCTGCAGCATTGAGAGGTATTGCTTTATAACTTATGAAGCAGTACCAAAGAAATTTTCAATAATCAATGTTCAATTCTCAAGTGAACAGTTTTTTAATTGCGTTGTAAAATCAAGCCATTTAAAATCAAGCAAAAAAATACTCAATATTCAGTTTTCAAAATTCAAATCCCAACCAAATTAATAGTTGAACATTGAAAATTGAACGTTAAATATTGAGCATTATTACTTAGAAAATCTATTTGCTCAAAGACGTCCGGTAATTAATTGGACAATGCTTTATTGGCGTCCCTGTATTTTTTTATTGCATCATGAGATGTCTTTAAACTACTCTTTTGTTCTGTTATCAACTGCCTTGTATCAGCATCAATTTCAGCATCTGACGCAAGTGCTGAATCGTAAGCTTTTTGTATGGCATCTTCACCAAATTCACATGAGTTTAAAATTGCCTGCCTGTCTTTCCCGGTAAACATGGCTTTAACATCAATCCAGGCACGATGAATTGATCCTGATACGCTGTTCTCATTTTCAATTTCACCACCGAGTGATGCAATGGCTTCGTTGAGGTCATCTACATTGTCCCTGCTTTGCTCTGCCATTTGATTGAAAACCAGTTTAAGGTCGGCATCATATTTTTCCACATCTTCACTGGCTTTTTCATATCCCTTAACCCTGTCCCTGTTAATTTCAACAAGGTCATTTAATACTTCTGTTGTTTGTGTTGTAGTTGTCATAATATTGTTTTTTATAACAGTTTCAATTGTTGTTCCAATAATTTTTTATCTTGAAAAAGGTGATTAAATAAAACGGGTTGTAGACTAAGTTACCCGTGATGAGCAATAAAATTCGATGGCAGAATTCTAACTTATTCCTACATACTTCTACGGGAAAATCAAGATTTTGCACTATTAAAAAAGCCGGAAAATTTCCGGCCCTTTTATCATTTTCAATTCAGATTTTATATTCCCAAACTCCATCCATCTGTATAAGTTCTTTTTACAAACTGGTTGGCTGCATCAAAGTTTGTTACTTTCATATTTGGCCCGTCCCATAGTAATTTTATACCTCTTCCCGGGTAGTCCCAGTTTTTAGCATTGGCTTTATTTGGCTGGCGTACATCCTGGCTGCGGATGGCAAGGTTGCCCATTAAAATCGT
Organism: Ferruginibacter sp.; assembly: GCA_965247025.1. GTDB lineage: Bacteria > Bacteroidota > Bacteroidia > Chitinophagales > Chitinophagaceae > Ferruginibacter. Next base: position 2,845,399 of record OZ252000.1, read on the forward strand.
TTCTGTAAGTGGTCCGGCAATGGAGAAAGGCGAACTTAGTGCTGCCGCTTCTTTGCTGTTGTAACCAGCAATTGCAGCATTCACCCATTGTGCATAATGGCCTTCTGCTCCTCCATCTACCCTGGCAATCGTAACCGGCAGCTTCACTTCTTCATTTCTTGAAAGTGGCAGCAGCCTTGCTTTTTCACCATAAGTATCACACATCATTTTGCCTTTTGCGCCAATAAAAATCACCCCATTACCTCCATCACCCATTATTTCATTTGGTCCGAGTTCGTCGGGACGGTCTGGTTGTATGCCTCCGTCCATCCAGTGCAACAGCAGGGGTTTATTAGTTTTTTTGTTGATAAATTTTAAGGTAACAGAGGAGGATGCCGGCGGCCCGTCTGGCAGGTAAGCCCTGTTAAAAGGACCAGTATAAACGCTGCCTACACTGCAGCTGGCTTCTGTAGGATAACCAAGACCAAGCACCCTGAATGGCGGTTCAATTAAATGGCAACCCATATCTCCCAAAGCACCGGTTCCGTAATCCCACCAGCCCCGCCAGTTGAACGGGGCAATACCTTCAACATACTCTTTTTTTGGAGCTGTGCCCTGCCATAAATTCCAGTCTAACCCCTCTGGTACGGGTGATGTTTTGGATGGCCATGGAACACCCTGCGGCCATACGGGCCTGTTAGTCCAAACATACACTTCGTTTACATCGCCGATAATATCTGCATTGTACCACTCCATCAGTTTACGTACACCATCGCCTGATGATCCCTGGTTGCCCATCTGTGTTACCAGTTTATATTTTACAGCTGCTTCGGTAAGCATTCTTGCTTCATAAATATCATGGGATATGGGTTTTTGCACATACATGTGTTTGCCCAGCTGCATGGCGGCCATGGCTATTACAGCATGGCTGTGATCTGGCGTGGATACTGAAACGGCATCAATATTTTTGTGTTCCTTATCCAGCATTTCCCGGTAGTCTTTATAATACTTTGCATTGGGGAAACTTGCCCTGGTTTTGGCTGCCTGCCTGTCATCCACATCCACCAGTGCAACGATATCTGCCTTACCGCTTTTAGCAAAATTGGCAATATCACTTTGCCCTTTGCCACCAGCGCCAATGCCACCCACCCGTAGTTTGTCGCTGGGTGCGGTAAAGCCTTTGCCGCCTAATACATGTCTTGGAACGATAAAGAATCCTGCAGAAGCAATGAGGCTGTTCTTTACAAAATCTCTCCTGGAATTGTTTTCTCCAATAGGTGATTTCTTTTCTTTTTTCATGGAATTATTTGTGTTTAAGCACCGTTAAAATAATTGTTTGAAATTAGGATATTTTAGAAAGGCGAAGTAATAATAACCGGGAATTTATTTTTAGACATCTTCTTACAATGCCGGTAATTGACAGTTTTTAATTTTTACCCAGGTGTTCATTTACAAAATGTTCCAGATCAGATAAATTCCTGCTTTTTGATTTTTAATCAAGCAGTATAACCGCTATCTTCAACAAAATTTATTGCCACATCAATATGAAAAAAAATCTAGTTCTGTTTTCATTGCTTGCTACCGGGCTTACCGGCTTTTGCCAGGTAAAACTGCCAGGCCTTTTTGGAGACAATATGGTGCTTCAGCGTGACAAACCTGTTCCTGTTTGGGGTACCGCATCAGCCAATGAAAAGGTTACCGTTAAATTCAATGGCCAAACAAAAACCACGAAAGCGGCCAAAAATGGCCACTGGAGTATAACCCTGGATGCAACCCCTGCTGGCGGCCCTTTTGAACTTGCAGTAATGGGCAAAAATAATGTTGCCCTGAAAAATATTTTGATGGGAGATGTGTGGGTATGCTCTGGCCAGTCTAACATGGAGTGGGTACTGAAAAACAGTAACAATGCTGCCGCAGAAATTGCTGCAGCCAGCTATCCGCTCATCCGCCATTTTGAGGTTACGAAAGCAGTTGCAGCAATGCCAAAAGACGACATTGCCGGAGGCAGCTGGAAAGAATGCACTCCAGCCAATGCAGGCAATTTTACGGCGGTTGGTTATTTCTTTGCCAGGGAGTTGGTTAAAGAACTGAACATCCCGGTAGGCCTCATTAACACCAGCTGGGGCGGTACCCATTCAGAAACATGGACCAGCCGGCAGGCTTTTGAAAATGATCCCGAATTTAAAACGATGATTGCTGGTATGCCATCGCTGGACCTTGATTCACTGGCGAAAGTAAAAACAGCCGCAGCATTGCAGAAAATAAAAACCTTACAGGGAGATATGGCGCAAACGGATGCGGTTATTTCAACCTGGAAGGCCCCGGCATTTGATGACAGCAAATGGCCGGTATTAAAAATTCCCGGCCTTTGGGAAAGCCAGCAACTGGGCGATTTTGATGGCGTGGTATGGTTTAGAAAAAAGATCACCCTTTCAGCAGCCGATGCCGGAAAAGAGGCCGTTTTAGAATTGGCAATGATTGATGACGCAGACGAGACCTACGTTAACGGAACAAAAGTTGGCGCTACCAACAGCTACAATGAAAAAAGAAAATACACAATCCCGGCGGGTGTTTTAAAAGAAGGCGCAAATGTGATTGCAGTGAGGGTGCTGGATACTGGCGGTGGCGGTGGAATTTATGGCGAAGCTTCAGATTTAAAACTCACCGTTGGAGGTAACAATATTCCGCTGGCGGGAGACTGGCAATACCAGGTGGTGCTTGCTTCAGCAGTTTCAACGGCTTCTGTAGGGCCAAACAGTTATCCAACTTTATTGTACAATGCCATGCTCTCCCCGTTAATACCGTATGCCATTAAAGGCGTTATATGGTACCAGGGTGAGAGTAACGCCGACAGGGCTTACCAGTACCGCAAGGCTTTTCCACTGATGATTACAGACTGGCGCAACCACTGGAAACAGGGCAATTTTCCATTTTATTTTGTACAGCTTGCCAGCTATAATTCTGCCAATGGCAACAGTGCAAATGGCAGTAGCTGGGCAGAGTTGAGAGAAGCACAAACAATGACACTTTCTTTACCGAATACAGGTATGGCTGTTACTACAGATATTGGCGAACCAAAGGATATTCATCCCAGGAATAAGCAGGATGTTGGTAAGCGCCTGGCTGCCGTTGCCCTGCACAATGATTATGCAAAACACGTTGAGTACAGCGGCCCGGTTTACCAGTCCATGCAAACTGATGGCAATAAAATAACACTGAGCTTTACCCATGCCGCCGGTGGGTTGATGGCAAAAAATAAATATGGTTATTTAACAGGATTTGAAATTGCGGGTGCAGATAAAAAATTCTATTATGCAAAAGCAATGATAGCCGGAGATAAAGTAATTGTATTTGCTGACGAGGTTACAAACCCCGTTGCCGTTCGTTTTGGATGGGCTGATGATGCCGGAGATGACAACCTTTTTAATAAGGAAGGGTTTCCTGCAGGGCCTTTCCGCACAGATGACTGGCAGGGAATTACAACGAAGGGCAAATTTGAATTTAGCAAATGAAAAAATAATTGATGGAGATAGTAGTTACAGATGGTTTTACATTGAACCCCGGCGACCTTTACTGGAAGAGTGTTGAGGCCCTGGGCAATCTTAAATATTATGACAGAACAGCAGCTGCCGAAACCATCGGACGGTGTTATAATGCCAATGTAATCATCAGTAATAAAACAATCATCAGTAAAGATGTTATGGACGCCTGCACCAATTTACAACTGGTGGCTGTATCAGCAACAGGCTATAATAATGTGGACATCGCAGCAGCAAAAAGCAAGGGTATAACAGTTTGTAATGTGCCGGGCTACGGGCCTTTTTCTGTTGCACAACATGCTTTTGCTTTATTGCTTGAGCTAACCAATCATGTTGGTATAAATGCGGCCAGCGTACACAACGGAGGTTGGCAGCAATCAATTGATTATTGCTATACGCTTAAGCCAATTATGGAGTTAAAAGATAAAGTGATGGGCATTATTGGTCTTGGAACTATTGGTAGTAAAATGGCAGTAATGGCACAGGCCTTTGGCATGAAAGTTATTTACAATGGCGGCCGGCAAAAAGTTGATGGGGCAATTGAAGTAAGTCAGCACCAGCTGTTTATGGAGAGTGATGTAATATCACTGCATTGCCCGTTAACCAAAGACAATAAGGGATTTGTAAATAAAGAATTGCTGGAGCTTGTTAAACCTACGGCGCTGCTTGTAAATACTGCAAGGGGCGCACTCATTAACGAAAAGCATTTGGCTCAGATGCTGCAGCAAAAACAGCTGGCTGGCGCTGCACTTGACGTGCTGACACAGGAGCCGCCTGAAAAAGACAATCCATTAACTGGTTTAGAGAACTGCATGATCACAGCGCACAATGCCTGGCTTTCCGGCGAAGCCAGGAGAAGAATTATGCAAATGACCGCAGCGAATATTGCCGCATTTTTGAAAGGAGAACCAGTACATGTGGTGGGATAAAGAAGATGTATGATTTTTGATTTTTGATGTATGATTTTGTGTTGGTTGGGTGATGAATGGTCTGTGATCAGTTTTGGGCCCAAATTATGGAGCAGGGCAAATTGCAATTTTAAAAACAAACTTTACAATAAACAAATCGATATGAAAAAACTGATTGCTTCGCTGTTAATTATTTTTGCTTCAACCCTAACTTTTGGCCAGGGAAAAACCATTGAAAGCCTTGTTATAAAAAGCACCATCCTCGGCCGTGATGTACGCTATTCCATTTATCTGCCTGAGGGCTATGAAACTGCTCAACGGCGTTTTCCCACGCTTTACTTATTACATGGTTACACCGATGATGAAACAGGCTGGACACAATTTGGTGAGGTTAAAAGGATTGCCGACGAGGCAATGAAAACACCAGACGTAACATCTGTGATCATCGCCATGCCGGATGCTGCCGCCACCTGGTATATTAATGATTACGCAGGCAAGGCCCGTTACGAAGATTTCTTTATCAAAGAATTTATTCCCTACATAGACTCGGCTTATAAAACAAGAAATAAGAAGCAATACCGGGCTGTTGCTGGTTTATCAATGGGAGGCTTTGGCACATTGATATATGCGCTTAAACACCCGGAGCTATTCTCTTCCTGTGCACCGTTAAGTGCTGCTGTATTTACAGAAACAGAGTTTTTAAATTTTAACCAGGAAAACTGGAATGGCGCCAAATTCGATGAGGTTTATGGAAAATTTTCTGAAGCAAAAGCAAGGCTGACAGATCATTATTATAAAAATTCTGTTTTAAAACTGGTTGCAACTTTACCTGAAAAAGAGTTGAACAGCGTTCGCTATTATATTGACTGCGGCGATAAAGATTTTTTAATAAAAGGCAACATGGAGTTGCATGCAGCATTGATAGACCGCAAAGTTAAACATGAATTCCGGGTGAGAGATGGCGTACACAGCTGGACCTACTGGAGAACTGCCTTACCGGAAGTGCTGAAGTTTGTGAGTGAAAGTTTTCATCAGAAGTGATTGGGATACTAATTTTTATTAAAACAAACCTTGCCGGCGGCAGGGTTTGTTTATCAGCAACATTATCATTTGCTGATTTAAAGCTGCAAAAAATGAAAAGACTTTTTTCCCTTGTTGCGTCGCTGCTTTTTGCTCTTTGTATTACAGCACAAACCTACACACCGGCAGATGCCGGCTCTGCTGTAAAATTCACCATTAAAAATTTTGGGCTAACCGTAAATGGTAGCTTTACTGGTGTACAGGGGAAAATTATATTTCAACCAACTAATTTAGGTGCCAGTACATTTACGGTAGCAGTAAACGCTGCAACAGTTAACACCGGTAATGGCAGCAGAGATGCACACCTGAAAAAAGAGGAATACTTTGATGTGGTTAAATTTCCAAAGCTTCAATTTGTATCAACAGGCATTACTGCCGGCGATAAAACAGGCACCTACAATATTACAGGCCTGCTGACTATAAAAGGAACTGCGAAAACAATTGCCTTTCCATTTACAGCAACACCAACTGCAACAGGTTATCAGTTTGCTGGTTCCTTCAGCATTAACCGCCGTGATTTTAAAGTTGGCGGCAACAGCCTCGTATTATCGGATATGCTGAATGTCTCGCTGAATATTTCAGCAGTCAAATGACAGGCGTTTTGCCATAATATTTAAGAACTGCTTTTAACGGATGCAATATTCAGCACAAAAAGTAAAGATCAATCAGCGTCCAGCAATCTTCTGTGATAATTTATTTGCCCGAGATGGTAAGCCAAATGTGTTACAAGATGTACCAGGAAGTAAGCCGTAGTCATTGGCTTATCAAACACTACAACAGCGTACTCCATTTGCAGATCATCGTCGGTTAATTTATCCAGCGTAGCTGAAACAACTACTTTTAACTGCTCTATTTTTTCCACCAATTCTGTTGGAGGAATATTTTTTTGAGAAAATTCCAACTCCCTGTTACGGATGTAGTTTGTATGTCCTAATGTGGCTCCGATAAACGTATTCAGGTTACCTGCTAAGTGCAGGCAAAGATTACCAGCTGAGTTTAAAATTGCTTTGTCGGTCTTCCAGATATTTGCTTCTTCTCTATAACTTTTTATTTCGGTTATAAGTTTAGAAAGATCTCTTTCGAACAATGCTTTTAATGATGTTGTAAGCATACATGAATATTTGATGAACCCATTTTTTATTTGTTATTGCTGAAACATTTTGACAACCCTGCTACCAAACTATCAGGCAACTTCAAGCGCCCTTATAACCTGGTTAATATGCGACTGGTTGTGCAGGGCAACTTTATCAAATTCTTCTTTTAATGTCCTCATTCCAACTTCGCTGTGTACGTATTGATTGGCACCCAGTGTTTCATAAAACTTGCCTGCAAGAAATATGATAGAATCCCTGTTGGCGATAAAAAGTTGTTTGCTAATTGAAAGCGGAAAATTAAGGTAGTCAATTTTGACACACCACAAATCCTGGTTAAACGCCCAGATTACCTGCCCGGGCTCAGCAATAGTGCGTTTAATTCTTTCATGCAACACACTTTCTGCATCTGCCAGGTGAACGAGAATTTCCTTAACCGTCCACTTGCCCGGTGCGTATGCTTTTGACAAATCTGCCAAAGGCAGATCATACAATTTTTCTGTTGCGTTTTTTGTTTCGGTGAGTTGAGTTATTATATCCATGATGCAGTTTTTAAAGCTTCTTTCCAAATATACTCAACTCTTTAAACATTTTTAAAAAGTGAGCCGCATAAAAAAACCCGGAATTAATTCCGGGCTACCGATATAATTTATGGTTTATAAATTGGCTATCCTCATATCCTTTGGATATTTCACGGAGTAAGTAAACCGGAGCTTTTTGCTTTCACCGGGTTTCAGTTGCAATTTCCAGGTAAGCACACCGGTTTCATCATTTACCATGGCGCCGCTGCCTTCCTCCAGTTTTATTTCAATTTCTTTTGCAGAGCTGATGGGGTATTGATCTTTTAATAACATATCCACGGCTGTTATTTTATTATTTTTTATCAGCAACTCATAAGTAAATATTTGCCTGGTGTTACTGCCACTGGTTTTTGTGTTGTTAAAATCTTTTACCAGGCTGCGTTTTACAGCTAATCTTTTGTCTTTACCGAGGGAGAGATTAAGTGTGTCCGCCGTGCTGTTTGCATCAATCACAGACTTGCCAATATAAGTGTTATCCATAATGATGTTAGCATCACCCGGTAACAGGTCCAGCTTTTGCCAGTCTGTAATTTCGGCCAGCAAATAAGCATCTTTGTCGAGTTTGGGCACACCATAATTTTTTAATGTTGCTGCTATCAATTCTTCTTTAATTGTTACACTATGCACTTCTCCATCGCTTTCAATATTGTAAGGCAGGTCTATTTCAAAATTGGTATTCAGCTGGCTTTCAGTAAGGCTTGTGTACCGTTCAAGAGTAGAAGGTTCAACGTTAGCGACAGCACCGGTAATATCTTTTCTTTTTTTGGTAGCATATCCTATTACAGCTACTTCGTTCAGGGATTTGTCATCCAACGATTGAATGGTGTTAGAAACCGGCGAATTCATCCTGTCATACAAAGGCTCCACATACTGCTTTAAATACCATGGTGTAAGTATCGGCGCAACGCCTCCCCAGCTTGGGTTTGAGGTACTTAGCGTAAGTTTGGTCTGCTTCCAGTCTATACCGGTGCTTTGTGTAATGGCTGCTTTATACACCAATTTTAATTCATTGGTTTTTGAGTTTACCCTAACATCGTATAAGGGTGTAAAGCCTGCATTGTTGGTAAAATAACTAAGGGCCACAGGTATTTCGCCGCTGCTGTTGCAGATGACCTGCAATACAAGTTGACCATAACTTTTGGGTGTCTTCGCAGGCTTGCTTTGAGCCTCAGATATCTTATCCTGCAACAGCTGTATTTTTTCTGCAAGTGCATCATAATCCTCTGCCAGTTTAAACAACAGTGTTTTTGATCTTTCAATTTTAGCAGTATTGGCATTAATGAGCTTTATGGCTTCATCACTACTGATGGTGCGGTTGCTGGTTTCCTTCATCGCCAGTTCTGTAAGCTTATTTGTTTTGTCAAGCGTTTCCTGCTCAATGGCTGCCAGGTTTTTATTGCGGTTCTGTTCTTTTTGTATGAGGCGGATGCTATCCTGTAATTTTTTAACGACCGGGTTTATAACTGCTGTTACTGTTGGTGGTACTACTAAAAAGCGTTGTGACAACAGCGCAACATTTTCCGGCACACTGATCTGCAGGCTGTTGATATCGATAGCTGTACTCAGCTGGCTTATTACAAGTTGCTTTGTGGCGGGGCTTACGTTTAATTTGGCATTGTGGGTTAACTCTGCGCCATACCCAAAAAATACTGTAGCTGCTGTAATGGATGCATCTGCTTTCGCTGTATTCTGTGCCTTAAGTGAAATAGTTGCCAGTAAAATTATGGCAAGGGTAAATAATTTTTGCATACTGATTTTGTTTGTTTGGCAACAGATGCCACAACAAAAAGCATTACATAATCAGCATAAAAATATAAGGGGAAATAAAGTAAACCAATTTAAGAAGCCGGGTCTGCCTCAAAAAAATTTTCAATTGTATTTATCATGTCTTTCATGTTGAAAGGCTTTTCAACAAAACCATCAGCGCCGGCATCTATCGCCAGCCTTGCAATATCAGGAGAAGCAGACACCATAATTACAGGAATATTTTTTGAATAGTCACTGCTTTTTAAATGCCTGCAAATATCCAGGCCATCCATGCCGGAAAGATACCTGTCCAGCAGGAAGATGTCTGGAATTTGATATTCATTATTCAATATCAGCTGCACTTTATCCTGGATGGAAACACCATAGCCTGCTCTCTCAAAAATAATTTTTAAAATATCCTGTATGCCGGGATCATCGTCTATTATTAGGATTTGTCTTTTCATTTTTTTAATATGAAACAAAATGCACACCAAAGAAACTGCCGTGTAAGCTGCTTACTTTTTTACCGGCATTGTGAAATAAAATTCCGATCCGATATCTTTTTCACTCTTTAAACTGATGGTGCCTCCTTCCTTGCGTATGATCTCTGCTGCAATATACAATCCTAAACCAAGGCCCGGGTAGGTTGTAATAGCCGGATCATTATCCCTGTAAAAACGCTCAAACACCCTGGGTTGGCTGGCTTCAGACATTCCTATTCCAAAATCTTCCACTGAAACATGCAGCGTTTCGCCATCACCGCCGGAACGGATGATAACTTTATCTGAAGCCGGTGAATATTTAATGGCGTTTGAGAGCAGGTTCACAATTACCTGTCGTATTTTTTCCCTGTCTGCCACTATATTGGTTACCGGTTGCAGTTCTTGTATAATGGTGTGCTTTAAAGAAACCTGCTGAATTTCTTCTACCACCTCAGTAATGAGGTGGTTAATGTCAAAATCGTCCCGTTGCAATTTTAGCTGTCCTTCACTTATCCGTGTTACATCAAGCAAATCTTTTATAAGGCTTGTAAGCCTGTTGATCTGTACATCCATTTTCCTTATAAGTTCCAGTGAAGGCTTATCATTTGATAAAGCAAAACTTTGTTCCAGTATTTGTGCATAGCCTTTAATGCTGGTAACAGGTGTTTTTAACTCATGGCTTGCAATACCTATAAACTGCTCTTTTTGTTTTTCCAGCATCCGCCTTTCTGTAATATCGCGGTAATGTGCAATAATGCCATTCACCCTGTAATCATCCAGCAGGTTTATGCATACGGCTTCCATAAAACGGTACGTTCCGTTTTTATGCATCAGCCTGAATTCAGACCAAATATCAACACCGGGTTGCGCCAGCGAATTTTTAAACATGGTCTCTTTAAGATGCTTATCCTCCGGATGAACGATTGCATCAATAAAAATATTTTTCTCCAGCCTTTCAGAGGTTTTATAACCAAGTATTTCCTCTATGGATTCACTTTCGTAGGTTATGTTGCCCTCTGCAGAAAGGATGGTGATAATATCAAAAGTGTTTTGTATCACTAAATTAAGGCGTTCCTCATTTGCTTTTGAAAGCTCCTCAGCCCTTTTTCTTTCCGTTATATCTTCAATAGCTATTAAATACCTCGGCTTTACTTTATCGTTACCCTCCATCCGCATGGCATTGAATAATAAAATCTTTTTCCCAACATCATGAAAAGTGTGAGTGAGCTCAAAATTGGCAAACCCCTTATTTTTGGCAATGATTTCGTTCAGCTTTTCCTTTAGTTCGGAGATATTCCATTCCCTTTCAGAAATTTCATACAGTCTGTGACCGTAAACCGTTTCTTTTTTTACTTTAAACTGCGTTAGAAAAGCCCTGTTTGCGGTAAGAATGCACATGTCATCGTTTAGTACCAGCAGCGGGCCATGCATGGTTTCAATAATACCTTCAGAATAATTTACAGAATCTTTCAAATCTTCCACCCTGCGCTGTATCTCTTCATTAATGGTAGTTAATTCTTCGTTGGTTGATTGTAATTCTTCCTTGGATGTTTCCAGCTCTTCATTAATGCTCTGCAGTTCTTCGTTAGATGACAGTACATCTTCATGAGCTGATTGCAGCAATTGCCGGTTGAGCTCGAACTCTTCAGCCATTAATTTTATCTGCTCTTTACATTCCGTAAGCTGGCTTTCCAGTTGCTGTATCCTGGTATCTTTATGATCCGTACTTCCACTGCCTTTTTTCCCTTTTGAAACCGGTAACTCTATAATGGTTTTTTCCTGGAAAACGATCAGGAAATGATCACCCGATATTTTTATAGGATTGATCTCAATACTTAGCTGTGCTGGCCCATTGTTAATGGTGATTGGTATAAAATCTTTTTTAACGATCGAATTATTTTTTCTTGCCTTGTTGATGAGGGACCGCAACTCAAACATGATCTCATCTTTCACCATTTTTAAAATATGCAGACTTGCCTTGCCTGCCGCCGGCTGAAAATAGTTGGAAGTATCTCCGTTAAACCGGACAATATGCAGATCCCGGTTGATTACAACGCTGGCGGGTGCAAACCTTACCAGCAGCAACCTGTCAACCTCACGGGCAATGTTTACTTCATTTTTAAAATCTTCGAGGGCAGTTTTATTATCTGTGAGCACACTGCCCGGCAGATGCAAAGGTGAGCGGATAGCAAAATCAAATTTTAAGTTAGAGGATTTTGATGTTTTAGTAAAAATGCGGCCCACCTTTCCTGACTGTACAAACAACTCGTTTGAATTACTTACTCCTTCTGATTTACCCAGCAGCAGGTAGCCCATTGGCTTTAGGGCATAATGAAAAGATTGAAGAATTTTCTGTTGCGCCACCGGTCCCAGGTAAATCATCACGTTCTGGCAACTTATGATATCCATCCTTGAAAACGGGGGATCACTCAGCAGGTTGTGCGTGGCATAAATGCACACATCCCGGATGGGTTTTATAACCTGGTAACTGCCATCAAGCTTTATAAAGAATTTTGCCAGCCTTTCAGGCGACAAATTGTCCAGGTTACTTTTTGAATAGATACCTGTTCTTGCTTTTTGAATGGCAGATTCACTAAGGTCTGTTGCAAATATTTGAATCGGTGTAATCAACGCTTTATGACCCAGGTATTCAAATAAAGAAATGGCAATTGAACAAGCTTCTTCTCCGGAGGCACAGGCCGGTATCCAAATACGGAGCGCCTCTGATGGGTGCCTGTTATTCAGCAGTTCAGGAAATATTCTCTCTACAAGTGTTATATACAATTCAGGATCCCGAAAAAAACTTGTTACACTTATCAGGAGATCCTGGTAAAGCAAATCAATTTCTTTACCGCCAGAACTTAAAAGAGTAAAATACTGATTGGGATTGCTAACCTTGTTGAGATTCATGCGCCTGTAAATTCGGCGGATGATTGTATTGGGTTTATACTGGGTAAAATCTACATTGTATTTTGTGTGGATAAGTGTATAAATTTTTTTGAGTTCAGCATTTTCTTCCTCTTCCATTTTTTCAGGTGGCAATATATTTTTTGTAGCCCGGGAAAGTTCTGTTATTTCTTTTGCAATCTCTTCAGGTGCCAGCACCAGATCCACAAATCCTGAGTCAATCGCATTATGAGGCATGCCCATAAATTTAGCGGAACTATCCTGGGCAAAAGTAATTCCACCGCCTTCTTTAATGGCACGAACGCCCTCAGTGCCATCTGCTGCGGTGCCTGAAAGTATTACGGCAATGGCTCTTTCTTTATACACATCTGCCAGTCCTGTTAAAAAAAAATCAACGGTATGAGAATTACCATCAGCCCTGCTGTGTGGTGAAAGCTTTAAATGGCCGTCATCAATATTCATTAAGGCATTTGGCGGAATAACGTAAACAGTATCAGGCTCCAGTTTCATTCCGTCTGTAACCTGGTAAACGGGCATGGAGGTTTTTCTTTCAATCAGCTCAGGTAAAATGCTTTCGTGAACCGCTGAGAGATGCTGAATAATAACATAAGCCCAGCCCGTATCATTTTTTAATGACCCAATCAATCTTGTTATCGCTTCGATGCCCCCGGCAGATGCGCCGATTGCTACTACATTAATTGACATTCGGTAATTTTAAAAAAAGTAAATCAAATCTAAAGACTGTTCAACTTATGCGGTTATAATGGATAAAGGATGTTGAATTTCAAAAGTAGGGTGTAATTTCAGCAACATCAACAATTTGTCTCACTCTTTTAAATTGCTGTTCAAAATTAAAGAAAATAAGAAAAGCCGGATGTACTCCGGCCTGTTGTTTTCTTCAGGAAAATATAAAGTCTATTCCTCTTCCTGGTATTGCTTTTTCCTGTTGGCTGTGTACTTTGTTTCTTCCTCTGCTTCAATGTTTATATGGTTCTCTGCAATTTCAGTTAACAGAATGTCCGTATCTTCTTCTTCCCCAAGTGTTTTATCAAGCAGGTTGGCTGCTTCATCCTGGCGTATCGTCAAAGCTAACTGCACCAGCCCACCGTAGCTTGCAATTTCATAGTGCTCTACTTTTTGAGCGGCTATAATAAGGGCGGCATCTCTTGTCATTGTGCCTTCCTGTGTTTCACTTATAATGGTATCGGCCTCTCTTAAAATCCCGTCAATTGCTTCGCACTTTTTCCCTTCAGGCTTTTTATCCATTTTCTCAAAAACTTTTTCTAGCCTTTTTACATGCTTTTGGGTCTGGTGCAGGTGATCGTTAAAAGCTTCTTTTAATTCTTCTGTAGAAGCTGCCTTTTCCATTTTTGGAATGGCTTTTACTATCTGTTGTTCCGCATAATAAATATCTTTTAACTGATCCAAGAAAAACTTTTCCAGCAATGATTCACCTTGCTGATTTTCCTGGTCATTCTGCGAAGCTTCTTTATTCTCATGCTGTGGTTTGTTTTGCAGCCCACTATTATCACTGCTGCCATTTGCAAGCGTATCTGTTTTAGGTGCAGCGGTACTTTTTGTGTCCTGTTTCATAATCAATTTTTTTAAACTTGAAATAAAAACAAGAACAGGCTGTAATGCCTGCTCTTGCCTGTTAACTTAAATTATTACCTGGAAGAACGTCTTCCAGAATTTGAACGTGAACCGCCCTGGCGGCCTCCGTTATTTCCCCCATTGTGAGATGCCCTGCCGCCCATGCTTGCTATTCTTCTCTGCCGGTCAGGGTCCATGCCGGCAAAGCCACGTTGCGAATTGCCCCCGTTGCGATTGCCATTGCGGTTATTGCCATTCCTGTTATTCCAGCTGTCTCCTCCATTATCATTGCGGTTGTCATTATCACTGCTGCCGCCACTGTGAGAAGCCCTGCCTCCCATACTTGCTATTCTCCGCTGCTGATCTGGATCCATTCCGGCAAAACCACGCTGCGAAGAATTGCCGCTACGGCCATTGTTTCTTCTTTCATCAAAGTCTTGCCAATTGTTGTTTCTGTTATTTCCTTCCCTGTTACCCTCATCTGAAGACCACTGATTACCCCTGTAATCATTACTTCCCCGGTTATAATCGTTCCCATTGTTTCGTCCCCTGCCCTCATCTTCAGGCCATTGGCTTCCACCATAATTGCCGCGGCTGTTATTACCGCTGTCTGATGACCAACGTCCGCCGTCTGATGAGCCCTGTTGCCAACGGGAATCCCAGTTTCCATTGTTACGCTGTGATGACTGTGAGCCGCCGCCATAACCTCTTCTTCCTGTGCCGGAAGAGCGGCGCTCTCCTGAACCAGACCCGTCATTATTCCGGCGATTATAATCATCAAAACTTTGGTGATCGTCTTCGTTATGAGATGACCGCACATTGTAATCATCATCATCATCATCATTATGATCGAAATCATCATCGTCATAATCATCTTCCTGGTAATCATCCTGCCTGTAATAAGGCCGTTGTGAACCTGCATTAAAATTTTGAGAATTGCGTCTTTCATCTTCCCGGTGAGACGCAGCGCCCTGGCTTTCAAATCGTTTCATAAAAATAAATTTTAAAGATTTTAAAAAATTCTTACCCCAATTTGGCCGAAAAATTATGCCGTTGCAATTCACGGTATTTTCAGTAGTTCTTTAAATATTTCCTGTGGAAATTAAGGGGACTTTCAACATCATTACGGGAATATATTCTACAATAAAAGACTGGCATTTTTGTAGCAACAATTTTTTGTTTTCCGGATTGAAAAACCGGTAACCTGCAACATCATTTAATCTTGTTTTAGCAGCATTATTTTTGCAGTTGCAACACCGTTTTACAGCTGATTTTCATCTGCCAAAACAAATTGCTTCTTTTTAAAAAAAGAACAATTCCTAAAATGATCACAGCATAAAATTGACAGGGCGGAAGCGTGAAATAATACAACTAAAAATAAGGGCATAATTTTTACTTTTAGTTAAGAGATTACCCTCTCTCACTTAAAATGAGGGGGAGGTTACTGGCCCGTTTTTAATCTGTACACTATAATTTTCACTCAGCAATTAATTATTTAAAGATGAACTGAAGCTTGCCAATAAAAATTGAAAGCTATCATAGCATAACTTTTTTTGCTATGGATAACCATTAGAAAAGAATTTGATTATTTACACCCAAGAGAAGATAGCAGAAGTTATTTTCATTCCGATGACTGCATTTCGTCACCAGTAAAGTTTCCAGTTCTGGTTAGCCTTTTAATTTTAGACCAAAACTATTAACCCGGCTTGAATGATAGCAGTTTTTATCAATTCTCACCTAATCATTAATACTTTCATCTTATTTTATAAAGTTGTATAATTGTGATACACCCGGCTGCAGATTGCTACCGGCTATTGATGATGTACCTCCTGATTGCCCCCAATTATTTTCTTCAGATTTAACCCCGGAATAAAATCAAAAATAAATGAAAAAAATTGCTTTTCTACTTGCCGCTTGTTGTTGCATTCTGCATGTATTTGGCCAGCAGTTTCAGCCCAACTGGGCATCCCTCAATACCAGGAAAATGCCTGAATGGTTTCAACAGGATAAGTTTGGAATTTTTATTCATTGGGGAGTTTACGCCGTGCCTGCTTATGCACCCGTGATACCAAACAGCGGTGAGAGTTATTCAGAATGGTACTGGGCTCACCTCAATGAAAAAAGTGCCGCTACTACAGCTTTTCATAACAAAAATTATGGTGTTGATTTTAAATACCCGGAGTTTGAAAAACAGTTTAAGGCTGAAATGTTTAACCCTGATCAGTGGGCAGATGTTTTTAAAAAATCGGGTGCCAAATATGTTGTGCTTACATCCAAACATCATGAGGGCTATTGCCTCTGGAACAGTGCGGAAGCAGACCGTGACTGGCAGCGCCCCTGGAATGCTGTAACCGGCACACCCAAGCGTGACTTGCTGGGCGACCTTACCAAATCTGTTAGAGCTGCCGGTTTAAAAATGGGCTACTATTATTCACTTTATGAGTGGTTCAATCCTTTGTGGCTTTCTGATAAAAAAAGATTTGTAACAGAACACATGATACCGCAATTTAAAGACCTGGTTACTAACTACAAGCCATCTGTTATTTTCTCCGATGGTGAATGGGATCTTACTGATACGGCCTGGAAAAGCGAGGAGTTGCTGGCCTGGTTATTCAATGAATCGCCGGTGGCAAAAGAAGTGGTGATAGATGACAGGTGGGGTAGTAACACACGGGGCAAAAACACTGGGGCAACCTACTCTACTTCAGAGTACGGTAGCGGTATGGATGCAAGTGTTACCTGGGAAGAAAGCCAGGGCATTGGTCACTCTTACGGGTATAACCGCAACGAAAAATTAGAAGATTACAAAACCAGCCACGACCTGATTTTAATGCTTACAGATATTGTATCAAGGGGAGGCAACCTGCTGCTGGATATTGGCCCGACATCCGATGGCCGCATTCCGGTGATTATGCAGCAAAGGCTTACGGACATGGGTAATTGGCTGACAATTAACGGCGAAGCAATCTACGGTACCAAAGCTTACAGGCAACCTTACGAATGGAGCGAAGGAAAAAAGCCTGAAAAGAAAGCAGAATCTTTTATGGCTGGTTACAGCATTGCCGAAATGGTAAAACAAAAAAAAGGATATGCGAATGTTGAGACATTTTTTACCACCAAAGGCAAAGATCTTTTTTGTATCGTTCCATATTACAGATCAACCGTAAAATTGCGCAATTTTAAACCAACTGCCGGTGTTGTCGCCGATATAGTTGGCAGCAACAAAAAGCTAAAAATTATGCAGGCAGGCAAAGATTGCATCATTGATTTATCTGGCCTTAAGCCAGGAGAAGTTGCCGCTGAGATGTTTGTTATCAAACTTAAAAATGCTTTGTAGCAAACCCGGATTTGATTGCCTGGCCGTTACTTAAATTAAATTAACGAGCAGATCTATTTGAGTCCGGTTATATTCGATATTGTCAATTCCGAAGCGCTTTCAGGATCGCCAATTTTACCATAAATAGTTGGGTGGTGATGATTGGCAGAAAGGGCAAGTCCTACCAAAGGTTCGTCGCCAAGATCAAGCGTAATTTCACTCATTTTTTCCCAAACAAAACTGTACTGGTCTTTATTACCTTCAGTACGGTAACCAGCATAAGTGTTGCCCCTGCGGATTATCCTCAGCCACACGTACGGGTAAGGGCGTGCAGGTGTATTGGTTTTATTCCAGCCACGGGCTGAGTAACCAAAACCCAGGTTACCTTTTGTTCGGTCGCCATAAAAACCATCAATGATTGTCCAGTAAGGTTCAATTGAACCATCTTTTTTTATCCGGTACATAAAAGTGTACTGATCGCATTCGCCTTTGTAGTTGTTGTTCGTAACAATATTGGCCACCATCAATCCTTGCGGATCCAGGTCTTTTCTTACCATCAGGCCGCCTTCAGTATAAGCTTCTGTACTGCTTGTAATATTTTCCACCTGGATGATGACATCGAAATCGCCTTTCATTTTTGTGTAAGCAAATCTTCCCTGGTCAGATCCTGTATGCATACCGAACAAGGTACCGTAACCTTTGATTTTTACGCCTTTACCATCGTTGATTATTGTTGTTGTACCGGCTTTAGCATTTCCCATATCAACTGATGTAATGGCTGGCAAGGGGTCGCCTGTAAAATTTTTTATGCTGGTTGAAAAAGAAAAAATGGTGAGGATAATTACAAGCACACCAGCTCCTTTCAGTGATTGAAATTTAATTTTCATTTTTTAAAATTTTGAACTGTTATAACTGATGGTTTTTCGTTGTCATCTTATTTTACTTTTAGAAACACCTGACGCCCTTCAATGCTTTATCCATCTTTCCGGAACCGGCATCTGCAACAATTTGTCGTTATCAAAAACCAATACCCAATCTTCTTCTGAGGGAGGCGTAATTCCAAAACGTTCCCTTGTTTCTGCCACGCCGATTTTTAGCGCTTCACCTGTCCTCGGATTGTACCAGTGCATCCGCATATATTTCCCCGAAATCCTTTTTGCATTGATGATAAAATCCTGTCCCTTCGGGATATAGAGAACATAATAGCTGCTGTCTGCAGAACGTGCCGCACAGATGTAATCTCTTGATCCAAACTCACCCCGCCCAGAAAGTATTACATCGTTTGTATCATCAGGAATAAGACTATGCCAGGCAATAAATCAAATAATTGATAGCAGTACGAAACCTGCTGCATACCCTTTGTATCCATCAGCGGCTTCCAGTTTTTAAAGGAGGTACCGTGGTTATTTATCTCTCCCGGACCAAAAGAAGTGCCGGCACAACCGCTGAGTAAACCATCATAGATTTTTCTTCTTATCCACTGGTAATTTTCATTGTCTGCCCAGTGAGGAAAAGCATGTTCATAGCTTATATCAAGCTGCATTATCATTTTCCCTTTTTTGTATTGATTGAGTTCCGCCTTGTACTGCGGACCTTTTTCAAACAGTACAGATTCTGTCCAAACATATTCTCCGTCAATGTCCATCATACTGCCAAATTGCGGATGATCAGAGGACCAGATAACACCCTGGTTCATATCAAAATGCCCGGACCATAAATGCGTTTTATCAAATGACCTGACACCTTGTATCATATTGTTTTCGTAAGGATATAACTGACCGGCGCAGTTATGATCGCCACCGGCAACCCACATAACATTGCTGATGTGCTGGTAACGTTTACCAATAAACTCACCATATTTTCTCATCTTCAAAGTGTCATTATTTGGGCCGAGGATTTCATCCCACCATCCCTGCGGCCCATCTTCCCGGTAACCCATGTAAACCGGAAGTGCCATTACAAAAAAGCCTCTCTTTTCTGCCAGTTTAAAGAAGCGGTCAACATGCTGAAAGTAGCTTTCACTTGGAGTGGAGAAATCCCATTTTATATTGAATGGAGAAATGCCCTGCCAGTAAGGAGGATTGCCAGCCATGCCCACATCGTTGCTGATTATACTTGTAAGGACTGTGTTGAATCCTTTGAGGCTGATGCTGTCCAAAAAGGCTTCCTCATCTTTTTCAGAAAGTCCCTGTATCAAGGCCCAGGCAGAAATTTCTTTTACCAAAAAAGGCCTGCCGTTTTTATCAACCAGGTAGCGGTTATTACTACTCAGCTTTAAAGGAAACGCCGCCTTTTGCTGTGCTTTTATGCCGCATGAAATAAATAACAGCATTAAAATTACAGCAAGCTGAGCTTTACAATCAAACCAATAAACGGCGTCCGTATTTTTTTCCATTATTATAAAGCAGTTAATCCGCCATCGGCTGTAAAGTAAGCACCTGTGCAGTATGATGAGTCATCACTTGCAAGAAAAACTGCCAGTCCGGCCACATCATCCGCAGTACCCAGGCGGCCCAGCATGGCGGCATTTTCCAGGTTCGCTTTTACCTGCTCATCTTCAATAATATCTTTTATCATTGGTGTGTCCATTGTACCGGGGATAATAATATTTGCCCGGATATTTTCTTTGCCATAAGCTCCTGCTATAACCCTGGCCAAAGCATGTGTACCGGCCTTGCTGCAGCTGTAAGCCGTATCATTAAAAGCACAGGCAACCACCGCAGTTGGTGACCCGACAATGATGACAGAACCGCCGCCAGTTTTCAGCATTTCTGTTATTACATGTTTACAACAAAAAAAGGCGCTGTTCATATTTGTATTCACCAAATCGTTCCAAACTTCCGTCGCTAATTCATGCACCCTTGCATCTTGTTTGTGCATCTTTGCCACGTTGTTGTACAACACATCAATTCGTCCGTATTTTTCTATTGCTGCTACCACCATTTCTTGTACCTGCGTTTCGTCCCCAACATTTACAGGAACAAAAATGGCGTCACCGCCAGCGGAGGTAATTGCGGTCAGCGTTTCGTTTCCGGCTGCTTCATTTAATTCTGCAATCACTACTTTGGCGCCTTCTTTTGCATAACGAAGTGCAACAGCACGGCCCATACCAGCACCTGCGCCGGTTACAATGGCAACTTTGTTTTTCAGCTTCATTTTTTATGATCTTTAAATTATCCAATGGTAAAAACCTCTTCCACAATTCCATCTCTAATACCAAACATTTTGCGGTGAAGATTTACGGTGCCGTCGCTGTAGTAGACATTTAGTTCAACAGCATCACCTGCATTTATCTCCAACGATCTGTTCTGTATTTCTGCAATACCATGTTCTGCATGCAGCGCCGTAAGAACGGCTGCATTAAAATTTTTAAGTGATGGCATACCTCTTTCAGAGCTGATCTCTTTTATGCCTGCATTCAAAACAAATCTTTCGTCCGGAGTGACACTGATGACATTGGTAAGCAGACTTAATGACGGTTTAAAATCCGGCGCAAACGGTGCGTAAGATGTATCCATCAGCAGGTAGTTGCCCGCCTGCACTTCCGTGATGGAATGCATGGTTCCGGCAACAGCATAAGATCCTGTTCCCCCTGCACTGATGATGCTAACGCTGATGCCACTACTTAACAGCAAATTTTTGGTATCAATTAATTGCTGCATTGCCTGCCTGCGTATCAATAAATTTTCTTCAATTAAATTCAGCCTCTGCAGGTGGCCTTCGTAACCCATAAGGCCTCTGAATGTTAACTGCTTTGAGATGATTTTTTTTGTTAGCTGCAAGGCTGCTAATCCGGGTTGCACTCCGCATCTTTTTAAACCCAGATCAATATCAACAACAAGGGATAGCTTAGTTTTTTTGCCAGCTAAAAGCCCAGTTATTTCATCAACAACTCTTTCATTATCTACTGCCAGGATAATCTCCTTTTCTTCAGCAAGCCCAACCAGCTTTTTCAAATTGGCCTCACCGGCAATTTCGTTGGCAATTAAAATTGAACTGATGCCTTCGTTTACCAGTGCTTCTGTTTCCGCTAAGGTTGCTGTGGTAATGCCAATGGCACCGGCGGCAAGTTGTTTTTTTGCCAGCGCAATGCACTTGGTATTTTTAAAATGTGGTCTCAGTTTACAGGGTTTGTCTTTAAAAAATGTTGCCATTTTTTCTAGATTAGCCTCCATTAAATCAAGGTCAACAAGCAAGGAAGGTGTTTGTAAATCTTTAATGGCTGTCCCTTTCATCTTTCCAAATTATTAATAAAAGACCCTTGTTCATTTGTAGCATTAGCAGCATTTTTAATCCATGCTTCTTTCTTTGTCCATTTCATTACCAGCAAAACAATCACACCGAGCAGCAGCCAAATCAACACTACCCAAAACGCATATCCTGTTGGTGCCTCCGGCCAGGGTATCAGGGCGCTGTACACAACAAAGAAAAGGGCAATGATACCAACCACAGGAAAAATTATATGCAGTACAACATTAAACTCTTTAAGCTTTTCCTTTCGGTAAAAACGCATTACGCCTATATTGCCCATTGCATAAATGATTGCCAGAGAAAACGTAATCACCACACCCATAAAATCAAATTCCATCTTTGGGCCAATCAAATAGCCCAACCCCAGCCCCACTGCAAACATGGCGATTGTTTGAAGTACCACAGCATTAACCGGTGTTTGAAATTTCGGATGAATTTTAGCCAGTGCTGCCGGCATAGAGCCCGAACGTGCCATGGCGTACCAAACCCTGGTTGCTGAATTGTTGCAGGCAATCGCCACTGCCAGCATAGAGTTAATGAGTGTGATTAAAATAATGATACAACCACCGCCCCAATATTTTCTAGCCAAAATAAAAGTTGGGTTTTCACCCGATGTTACAAAACTGTTTATATCATTTGTTCCCCAGCCAATCAGTAAACTCCAGGAACAAAAGACAAGGAAAATACCCATGGCGATGATGGAGTACATGATGGCTTTTGGCAGGGTGCTTTTTGGATCTTTACTTTCTTCTGCCAGCGGCGCAACACCTTCCCAACCTGCAAGAGCAAAAATGGAAAAAACCACCCCCATTGCAAGGCCGCCAAAAGAGTTTGCATTGGCAGGGTTAAAAGATTTAATGTTGATGCCCCCACTGCCGGGGTGGGCCAGGCTCCAAAAACTTAGTACCAGCACTACGGCAATTTCCGTAACACCCAGGGCTACCAGCAGCTTCGCTGATATTTCAATGCCCCGGTAAGATGCGATTGATACCAGTGTACCTGTAATTAACAAAAACAACCACCACGGGAATTCAATGCCATAGTTTACCCTCAGTGTTTCCTCGGTAACAGCGCCAACAAAAGCCAGTGAATAACCGGCAATTGTTGGGTCGTATAAAAAATATAACCAGGAGGTTAGAAAGCCCGCCCGTGGACTTACCGTATGACTGATGTAGGTGTAATAGCCGCCGGCAGATGGCAGGTGTTTTGCCAGTTGGGTGAGTGTTACACCCAGCACCAATATCAGCAAAAAAGCAAACAAATAACTCAGGGGTGACACCATACCAGCCTTTGAAGTAATGAAGGGTATGGTAAACAAAATGGCTGTGGCGGGAGCTGTATGCGTAATGGCCTGCATAAAAATATCACGAAGCCCCAATGCACCGCTACGCAGCTTTTTTTCAGATTCTTTATCAGTAATTTTTGCTTCTGCCATGCGGTTTATAATAATTTTAATTTAACCCCATAAAGCAAGCCCATCGTTCTTTACATCAAATATTTCCATTGTGCCATACTGGTATTCTGTTACATAAATTTTCTTTTTCCCAGGCAACGCAAAAGCAACATTTGTCGGGTTCATACCCTTTGTACGGATGCGTTCTTTTACGCTTCCATCCCTGTTCAGCACTGTCACGTCTCCCTGGCCAAAAACAGTAACATAAAGGAAACCATCATTACTGAAAGCCATACCATCAGGGCCTTTGTAGCCAGGTGCTGCCAGCGGATTAATTACGTTTCCAAACAACTCTCTTTCACCCACTTTATCCCCCGTAACCCGGTAACGGTAAATATTGCCGCTAAGTGTTTCATTAGCATACAAAAAGCCATCATCACCAAAAGCAATTCCCTTGGTGAAGCGGATGCCGGTATCGATCTTTATAATTTCATTTTTAGCCGGATTAATACGGTACACCCTGCCATCGCATTGAACACTGTTATAGTCCGGCCTTATTTTACCACCGGGTGCAAACTCATCAATAAACACACCTGAATCTGTGAGATAGAGATAGCCACCGGGGCCAAAACAGAGGTCGTTTGGAAACAAAAAGGACTCATCGCCACAGCCGGTAAGCACCACCTCCACTTTCCCATTTAACGAAACTTTCAGCAGCGACGGAATCCTTGATTCTGCCACCCAGATAAAACCGTTTCTATCTAAAGCCAGCCCGTTTGGCCTGCCGGTTTTTGCTACTGTATGATGTATTTTTCCATCGTCACTTATCAGTGTAACGCAACCTGCTGGTTCCCCCTGCACACAAAGCCAGTATCCATTGCCAAGTGCAACTGGTCCTTCAGGAAAAGTAAGACCTTCAGTAAAAATCATAAAAGGATTGTAACCCGGTTTATTTTATGCAGCTCAAAAAAATATTGCAGGAGTTGCTTAAACCCAGATTTTGCAGTTGAAAATCTATTGCGGCTCACAACTACTGCACAGTTAAGCCTTTCAGAACATTTTTTAGCTTTGAAATAGTTCATTATTACTTCAGCAAAAAAATAACCCGAAACACTTATCTGTATTGCATTTGAAACCCTCATTACGATCTCAACTGCAAAATCCGGGTTAAAATTTAAGTCTTTAAAAGAGGGGCCAGAACAAAAAATTCCGGCCCGTGCTTACCAAAAACAAACGATTTAAATTTAATACCCCGTCAGGCCTTCTCTCACAATAAAACAAATCTTATGGTTTCAGGGCAGCTGCCTGCTGCTTACCGCTAATACCCGGGGTTCTGTGTCAGGGAAGACTTGCCCCCTGCCAGGCTTGCATCTATCTGCGGCTGCGGAATAGCATAATATTCACTTCTGCCTTTGATAAATTTTGCAGCTGGCGTAACCGGTGAAGATGGTATTGCAAGGTTCCCTTTTGGTGTTCCTAAAGGATCATAAAAAATTACAAAAGCAGGATTGAAACTGTGATTGTATTCTGTTTCGTGCTTTACATACGCATTCAGTTCCACGTCTGCAATATTCCATCTTACAAGGTCAAAAAAGCGGTGACCTTCCGATGAAGTTTCCAGTTTATTTTCAAAGTAGATGGCCTTTAATGCATACTCCTTCGATGCAAATACAGGATACAATCCAATCTTGTAATTGGCTGCCGGTGTACTGGAAAATCCCAAAGCAGCATCCTGCACACCGTAAGAATTTTTGTTGTATTGATGCACCCAGGTTGATGGGTCCGCATTTCTTTGCCTAACCTGGTTTACATAAGTTGTGGCAGTTGCCAGGTCAGTTGCCTGTGCAGCACATTCTGCTGCCCACAACAATATTTGTGCAAACCTTATATAGGCATAGTTGTTAGCGGTTGCCTGGTTGGGTGCCCAGCCGCCATAGGCTTCTGCCAGCGTGCCCTGCTGTGCTTTTGTTACAACTTGTTTGATGGGAATATATGGACCTGCATTCACCTGGTCTCTGATCCATGACTGGCCGGGAGGCAGCCCCCAGTCAAGATAAGGTATGCCCCTTCTTCCAAGTGACCAGTCTATCCGGGGATCAAGTGCACCGCTGTAGGTTGTAAAAGTATCCTTGTTCTGCGGATGATCGCTTCCATCCAGCGTATAAGCCCATGAGTCAATCCCTTCATCGCTCCTGATATCATTGTCATTAAAATTATCAAGTAAAGGCAAGCCTGTAACATCATCTGTTTTAAAAGAGTTGGCAAGGCTGTAGGAGGGCTGGTTGAAACCGCAACAGGTAGTAGGGCCACCGTAAGGGAAATTCAACACGTCGCCACCATTACCATTTTGGCCGCCTGCATTATCCTGCACCGACTGCTGTGCTGAAAAAACGGCTTCCCTGTTGTTTTTAAATGCTGCATTAAAGTTGTCGCTGTAGTGGGGGAGCAAATCATATTTTTCGCCCTTGGTTGTTTTGCCGTTGGCAATGATATCCTTGAGCAAAGTAAAAGCTTCGGTAAATTTATGTTCGTACATATAGCACTTTGCAAGGAAAGCCTTTGCGGCCCAGCTGTTGCCTCTTGCAATCTCCGGCTGCAGTTCCGGAAGATGATCCGCAGCAAATTGAAAATCTGCCTCTATTCTTGGCCAGGCATCTACTGTATTTGGAACAAGGTAGTTGTTGGCAGCCACATCAATTGACTCATCAATAAATGGAATATTATTCCACATCTTTTTAGCTTCAAGATGATATATTGCTCTCAGGAAAACTGCTTCAGCCCTTATTCTCAAAGTATCTGCCGGCGTTAATGATCCGTCTTTTACCAATGCCATTGTTTTTAAAACATCGTTACATCGCTGCACGGAAGCATATACAATTATCCATTTATCATTAAGATATAAATTTGACGGGTCTGCATTATATGCCTGAACGGGAAGAAAATAGGCTCCCTGGTCTTGCTGAAAAGAACCTTTATGATCATCGCCACCCGGCACGCTGCTAAAAATCCAGTTATCGGCAGAGCCTTCCCACACACCACCAGAGCCGTCAGGCGCTGTAAGGCCCGGCACACCCGTAGTTCCGGCAGCACCAACTCCATCCAGCAGAGAATAAGCGCCAATCAGCAAACCTTCAACACCTGCTTTATTAGCAAGGCTTTGCTGAGTAACCGGGCCCGTAAGCGCCTTATCAAGAAAATTCTTTTTACAGGCCAAAGCCCCAACAATTATTATTGTTACAAGAAAACTTATGGTTATTTTATTATTACTACTTTTCATAACAGTTATTTTAAACAGTACTAAAATGATAAGTTAAATCCAACTAAGAATGTCTTTTGATTGTTTGGATAGTTACCGTAATCAATACCAAAAGACGAGTTTGCAGCATAACCGGGATTAGCCGCACCTCCGGCAGAAATTAGTTCGGGATCTAACCCTGTGTATTTAGTAATGGTAAATAAATTGGCAGCCTGTATGTACAAAGAAAAGTTATCAAGCCCGAGGCGTTTTAGTTTATCGCTGTTAAACTTGTAGGCAAGTTTAACATAGCGGCATTTTAAAAATGAACCGTTCTCAATAAAATAAGTACTTGAAGAGTTATTGGTGCTCAGGGAACCATTTGCTTCTATAACCGGCGTCTTTGCATTTTGATTTGTTGGTGTCCAGGAGTTGTACAGCAAGTCCTTACTCTTTGTTACGGGAAAAGAGCCATAGAAATCTGTCCAGTACCGAACTTCATTGTAATTATCATTTCCTTGTGAACCATAAAAGAATGCACCGAGAGTAAAATTTTTATAGGAGACTGATAAATTCAACCCATAGGTAAAATCAGGATTAGGATTGCCTATAACGCCCCTGTCTTTTGCATTTATGGTATCATTTCCATCTCTGTCTTTAAATATGAATCTGCCGGGTGCTGCGCCATCCTGAACGGGCAGGCCTTTTATTTGAGTGCTGTCTTTGTATAATCCCACCACTTCATACCCAAAGAAAGAGCCTACAGGAGAGCCCGGTAAATTTCTTACCAGCTGGCCCTGCCTTGATGCGGCAGCATCGAAATAGCCCGGGTTAGGTATGGCCAGCACTTTGTTTTTATAATGACTGAAATTTAAACCAATATCAAAAGTAAAATCCTTTCTAACAGTGCCATGATAAGTTGCACTCAGATCAATCCCCTTGTTTTGAATATTTGCACCATTTACTACAGGATAAGTAGCGAAGCCAACTCCGGCGGCCGGAAAATTATACTGGAACAACAACCCGTCAACTGTTTTTACAAAGTATTCTGCCGTGATATCCAGTTTGCTTTTTAAGATAGTTGCATCAATACCTATATTTTTAATTTCATCCTTCTCCCATGTTGTTGCGCCGTTACCAACCTGTGTCTGCAGGTACCCGGGCACAGTTGAATTACTGGTACCGTTAATATCGTAAAAAGAGCTTTGGGTGCTTTGGCCGTAAGTATTAATTGAGTTAGATGCACTTACATTTAAAACAGAACCCAGTTTACCCCAGCTGCCTCTTAGTTTTAGTTCGTTGATCCAGGATACATCTTTCATAAAATTTTCCTGTGAAATTCTCCAGCCTACTGAAACAGATGGAAAATTACCATAGCGTACGTCTTTTGCCAGCACTGACGCACCATCTCTGCGGATTGTTGCACCAATCAGGTACTTATTATCAAATGAATAATCTAACCGGCCAAAAATAGAGTACAGTGAATTTGAGTTGGCATAACTGTAATTGGTTATGCCTTGTGTGCCATTATTCAGTATCCAAAAATTAGGGTCTCCGGCCAGCGTTGCGCTAAAGTTTTTGCTGGAACCACCAACGCCCCTGCCCGAGTAATTTTTTGCTTCAGTTCCAACCAGGGCTTTTAAAGTATGCCTGCTTGCAAAAGTATTGGAGTAGGTTAACGTGTTTGTCCACAACCAGGTGCTGTTGTACAAAGAGTTTTCATTAAAGCCGTTTGTAAGATTGTGTGACTCAAAAGATTCGTAGGGAGTAAAGCTGAAGTCGTGGTTGTACTGGTTATCAATTGTGCCGCCAAAACTTGAACGTGCTGTAAAATGCCTGAGGATATCAACTTCCGCAAACACATTGCCTATCACATTCCAAACATTAGATTTGTTGGTACCCCGCCGGTCAAGATCCGCAACAGGATTGCCTACATTTCCCAGCCCGGGGCCATCCCAGGCACCGGCATAATTCTCCATAATATCACGTACGGGTAATACGGGATGGGCGCCCCAAACGCCGGCAACTATTCCGTTTTCCCACTGGTTAGGTATCAACGGATTGTCCTTATAAAATACGTAAGCATTTTCACCAATCCTTATTACATTTTTTATGGTGGCCGTTGTATTTAATCTTACTGAGTATCTTTTAAGATAAGTATTTTTAGCAGTGCCATGCTGGTCTAAATAATTAAATGAAAAAAGATATGAGCTTTTGTCGTTGCCTGAATTTACCGAAATGGTATGGCTTTGCTGAAGGGCTGGTTTAAATACCTCGTGAAACCAATCTGTACCAGCCTTGTTTGTTTTAACTATGAAATAATCTCCTGAATGATCCGGGGTAAATAAATATTTTGAAGTATCAACAGCCGGATCTCCTGCTGCTGCTGTACCTCTTACACCGGTATTCTGGTCACTGTAAATATAATCAGGGATAGTATAGCCCGGGCCATACAAAGGATTTCCGATCGCAACCTTCTGGGCCAGCTGGCGCATCTCTTCTGCATTCAGCAAGTTAAGCGGATTGCCGCTAAGTGGCTGCTGACTGCCTACATACCCATCATAGTTTACTGTTAGTCTTCCGCCCTTTCCTCTTTTTGTGGTAACCACCACAACACCGTTAGCGCCCTGAACACCATATATGGCAGCGGAACCTGCATCTTTTAACACCTGTATAGTTTCAATATCGTTGGGGTTAATATCATGGAGACTTGCCTGCACCCCATCAATAATGTATAATGGATCGTTGTTGCCAAACGAGGTAATACCACGAATATTTATCTGTGATGCAGCACCCGGCTGGCCTGATGAAATAACCTGCACACCGGAAGCCTGGCCTTGCAACAACTGATCAGAGTTGCCGACCGGAACCGCTTTTAAATTTGGAACATTCACTACAGAAACTGCACCGGTAATATCTCTTTTTCTTTGAGTGGAATAACCGGTAACAAGTACCTCGTTCAGCGCTGTGTTAGCGGTTTTTAATGTTAAATTAAACTGGGATGTATTACTGCCCACCGTTATTTCGGATCTTTCAAAACCAATACTGCTAAAAACCAGTGTGCTTTTCGCATTTGGAACTTCAATGGTAAAGGATCCGTCGGGCCCGGTTTGGGTACCAGTCTTTGAACCTTTTACTGATACAGTTACTCCCTGCAGCGGTTCGCCTTTTTCATTTACAACTTTGCCACTAACAATTACCGGCGGCATTACAGGTTTAATTGCCTCAGCCAATTGTTCAGCTGTCCGTTGCTTAACAGCTATATACTTATCGGAGATGGTGTAAGTGAGCGGCTGATCTTTAAACACAAGGTTTAGTACTGCTTCAATAGTTTCATTTGAAACATTAACAGTAATTTCCTTTGCCTGTTTTATTTGTTCTACCCCGTAAACAAAACTGTAATCAGTCTGTTTCTCAATTTGCTGGAAAACTTTTTTTAGGGATGCGTTTTTTACATTTAAAGTAATTGTTTGGCTGAAGCTTTTGGCATTAGCATGGAGGCAGCCAAGAAAAATAAATACAGCTGCAGTTTTGATTGTACGCAGCATTTTGGCAAAAAACATCCGGTTACAAACCGAAAGTTTACAAAGAGCATTAAATGGCATAGCTTTGTTTGTTTAGGTTAATTAATAAGCAGTCTCTCAACGATTGTATATAGTGTTTAACCAAGAATTTCTGCCGCTTCGTCTCGAACACGAAGCGGTTTTATTTTCAGGAAAAACAAAAAAAAAGTTTATTTCATTACAGTTATTTTATTGTTTACAATATTAAAATGAACAAGATCAGTCAGGGAGAATATATTCAGCAGTTCAGAAACATTTACATTCCTGGATATCTTAGCTACAAAAGAATGGGGTATTTCTGCACTGTATTCAACTTCCACATCGTACCATTTCTCCACCTGCCGCATAATCGATTTCATATCTGCACCTTCAAAATAGAACCGGCCATTTTTCCAGGCCATCACCTGATCCAAATCAGCATTATTGGCCACGCTCAGTAACTGGTTGTTCCATATTGCCTGTTGGCCGGGTTTTATAATTTGATGATTTTCACCTTTTGAAACATCTACCGACCCTTCAAGCAATGTAACATAAACTGCAGCTTCATCCTGGTAAGCGTTCACATTAAAGTGGGTACCCAAAACCTGGATTACAAGATCATCTTCCTTCCGTTTTACAATGAAAGGCATCGCTGCATTTTTTGCCACTTCAAAATAAGCTTCGCCACTTATTTCAACCTTCCTTTCATGGCCGGTAAACGATGTTGGGTAGGTTATTGACGAGGCAACGTTTAACCAAACTTCGCTACCGTCAGCCAATAATAACTTAACAGGCGTACTTCCCTTTGGTACAGATAAGGTATTGTAACTCAGGCTATCTCCTTTATGTCCCTCGTAACTTATCCTTCCATCCACCTGTTTTGTTATTTGAATATTCCCTTGTACTGCAAGCGTTCCGGCACTGGCTGTATCCAGTTGAATTTCACTTCCGTCGGCAAGTTTTAAAACTGCTTTATTGCGAACGGGTGGCTTTACGTCATTGCCAGTTTTTGCCAGTTGATTTTGACTGGCCAAATTTTTTGCAGGTCTGCTTTCAGCAATAAAAAAAACAGTAGCACTAACAGCTAAAACCAGCACAGCGGCGGCCGTTAAACTAAATCTTTTGTAAAATGGAACAACCGGCCGTTCAGCTTTTTTATCATTTTCAATTCCCAGCTCAGCCTGTATTTTTTTATAAATTTCAATCTTTATTTCCCCGGGATCCTTTTGTTCATCTGCCTGCTGCACATGTGCTTGGTCAATGGAATCATACCATTCATCTATCTTCTTTTTCTCATACTCCGTAGCCTTCCCAAAAAGAAACTTTCTTAACAGTTCAATCAGCTTATCAGCGTTCATTAAATAGAGTTGAAAAACAAAGGAATAATAGAGTAACTACAAAGAGATATACCACTTAAGGCGATGTGGTACTATTCAATCAATAAATAAAATTACAAGAATATAAAAAAAATATTGGTGTAATTACCAAGGCGCTGGCGCAGCCTTTTAAGAGCGGTTGTGAGCGTGTTTTTTACAGTTTGCTCAGAAATATTAAGTTGGGAGGCAATTTCAGCAGTACGCAAATGTTCCACCCTGCTAAGGTCATAGATATGCCTCATCTTAGTCGGCAGGCTGTCGAGCTCTTTTAAAATTACTGATTCAAGTTCTTTGTAATTACAGGGGTCATTTTCGGCGGCACTATAGTCTGCTGCCGATGTGTGAGATAAAGGCAGGTACTCCCCCTTCCTGGCATTGCGGTAGATCTTTTTTATAATGCAATATTTGAGTGCAGAAAAAAGGTAAGACTCAAGTGTACCATCTATTTCAATGGTTTGGCGGTTTCGCCAAAGGCTTACAAAAACCTCCTGAACGGCGTCCTGGGAATCAGCATCGTTCCGTAATTTTATTTGAGCTTTACTGTAAAGTCTTTGCCAATAGCGGTTGTAAAGTATGGCAAACGCTGATTGAAAATCTTCTGCAGTTAGCAACTCTTTATCAGAATAATTTTTCATCATAAGCAAACTAAAGATATTCAAATTAATATTTTTTCCAGTTAATACAAACTTTTTTTGCGCTATGTCTGGGAAATAAAAAGTTCTATCAGCAGGTTGCAAATTAAAAAAAAGCGCTGGCGGACAATATTTAGTTACAATTCGCCGGGTTAAACCGGCCTTTTTAAAGTCGTTTAAATTAACTTCTTTAGGATGAAAATAAACTGGGTTTTAATCCTGTTGTGTAATCTTCGTTGCTTTAAATTATTAAACCCAGATTTTGCAGCTGAGATCGTTATGAGGGTTTCAAATGCAGTGCAGATAAGTGTTTCGGGTTATTTTTTGGTTGAAGAAATAGTGATCTGTTTTGAAATCAAAAAATGTTCTGAAATACTAAGCTGTGCAGTTTCAAATGCTATCGGAAGAAGCCGCAATAGATTTTCAAGTGCAAATCCGGGTTAAATTTCTGACCGTTATTTTGAAAGTGATAAATTGATTGCATGAAATTGCCGGCAGCTCTATTTCTATTAAGTAAATAGATTTACCGGCAATTGAATGGTGGCTACGCCAGTTGCAAAAAATAAAATCGCAGGCTGGAGTTTCTTTATTTTGCTAAATCAAATAGTTCTTTGTCCATCTGAGGTTTTATTTCGCATGTATTATCTAAGTGCATTGTAGAGGTATTGGCGGCGTTATAAGCCGGCCAGTTGGGCAAGCCTTTGTGATTTGGATTACCTGTCTTGGCAAAACTTATAAATGCCTCAGAAATTTTACCCGCCAAAACATAAGCATCTTTATTGCCCCCGGTCATTTCGTTGCACCTTTGAATATTGTTGAATACAAAGGGAATTTCCATGCAATGAACAGCCTTGTATTTTCCATCAAGTACCGGCGATTGCCAGGTAAATAAATACATAAAAACAGGAGCTGCCTTCAATGCTGATTTTTCGTTGGCCTGGCTAACTGCACCTGGCCGAAAAGTCACGTCAACATCCAGCAGGTCAACAGGTTTTGTATCATTGGGATAAGCCTTTTTAACAGCCGCTATATATGCGTCCGCTTTATCTCCCCGCTGTGTTTTAATTATTTCCTTTACTTTTTCAAGTGAGGCGTTGTTTAAGGCACCATTTGCAAACGGCGTAAATTCATTTTTTGTAGTACCAATTAACAAAGGAATATTCTTAGATAACTCAAACGCTTCTTTTGAAAAGAGTTGGAAGGGAAGGTCTTCACCATCATTGCTGGGTCCCCAGCTCAGTCCAAAGCCCGGCGCAGGTTTACCATCTGCTTTCATTTTATCAGCTACAACTCTAAGTGCTTTTTTTCCTGCATCGCTTAAAAGCTGAAAAGGTACTGTCTGCAAGCTATCGGCCTGGCCTGGCTGCAGATTCAGTGCTTTTAAAACTTCAGCAGCTATCAATTGCGTGGTTGATTTATCCAGCATAGCCATTCTGAAAGAACCCCTTTCATTTATCGCCTTGGCAAACAAACCTTTGGCAGCTGGCATAGCCATCAGCGTATTAACTTTTGCGCCGCCGCCAGACTGACCGAAGATGGTTACATTGTTTGGATCGCCGCCAAAGTTTGCAATATTATCTCTCACCCATTCTAAGGCAGATTTGATATCAAGCATACTCGTGTTTGCAGAATGTTTGTATTTTTCTCCGTATGCAGACAGATCCAGAAAGCCCAAAATATTTAACCGGTGATTAATAGACACTACAACCACGTCTCCATTTTTTGCAAGATTTTCACCATCATAAGAGGGCAACTCCTGCGATGAGCCAGCTGTAAAACCACCGCCATGAATCCAGAACATAACAGGCCTCTTCTTTCCGTCACTAATGCCGGGTGTCCAAACATTTAACCGCATACAATCTTCGCTGGTATAGCCAAAATCGTGGTGAAAAATAAATTCGCCCTCATCCTGAACCGATGTAACAGGATCAAGCAATGGAGCCACCGGGCCATACACCATAGAACTCCGTACACCTTGCCATGGTTTCGGTGGCTGCGGTGTTTCAAAACGTTTTGCCTCGGCATATGGAATACCTTTATAGGTGAACACCGTGTTATTAATATACCCCCGCACTTTGCCGGAATTAGTATTTGTTACAGCAATATTTTCGCCGGTTACAAGCTGGCTTTTAGTAATACCTGTAATGCATAAAAAACTTAGGAGGGAAATAGTTATTTTTTTCATGACAATCGTTTGAGGTTAAAAATTTCTTTATAAAAACACTGCGAAAATAACAGCTATATAATTACCAAAACTTATTTTTTGATCATACTTTAATTACTCATTCTGCAGACTCATAAACGCTGTTTTTACGCCTGGTATTAGCGGGCCTTTATTTATCAACTAAGAAGCAAGAATGGCCGGTATTCAACTTCAGCTGTTGTTTTCCGCAATTCAAGATTAAGACAATTATTAAACTTCAATTTTTTTTCTGAATTCTTTAGGCGATTTCCCTGTGTATTTTCTAAATAGCCTGGAAAAATATGCAGGGTCTTCAAAATTCAATTTGCAGGCAATTTCTGCAACCTGCAAATCAGAATGAAGCAGGAATTTTTCAGCTTCAAGTACAAGAAATTCATGAACCACCTGCAAAGCTGGTTTTCCTACGGTTGACTGACAGATACGGTTAAGATGAACCCCGCTGATACTTAATTCGGCAGCATATTGTGTTATCGTTTTCATTGGGCTATAAGACTGGCAAACGCTTTGCCTGAACAATTTAAAGTACCGTGTATTCCTGGAATCTGCCACAACATTTTTTTCAGTTTTTTTGGGAATTGACCTGCTGATTATATTAAGCATCAGCTTTAGATAAGTTTCCATTACGACCTCTTTTTCCCCAAGGCTTTCGGTCATTTCTTTTTGCAGGTTTTCCGCAAAAAGGCAGATGGTTTCAAAAGAATTTTTTATTTCTGATGCAGGAATAATGTTAAGCTGGTTAAACCTTGAGATCATTTCGGGACTGTTAAAAAAAAATGACTCAAGAAAAAAGGAAGATACAGTAAGTACGTTACCAGATAAATGACTACCCTCCTTCATGCCATGCAAAATATTTTCTGGTATTGTAATTATTGCGGGAGCTGTAATTTGCTCTTCAGTGGTTTCTAAAAATAATTGCATAGTGCCAGATTCAATAATAAAAACCTGGAATAAAGACGTGTGAATGTGCTTCTCAATTTTGCCGTATTTCCTGGAGCGGATCCCTATTCTTTCGCAATTGATAAAATTGGCCTGTAAAAAATCTCCTTCTCCATACAAGCCATAGTGGATTGGTTTAATTTTTAGCTTCGTCATAGAAGAGGTTATTTATTGGATTTTAAGCAATTTGCTTTCTTTGTACCTGCGTAACTTTAAAATGTTGTTATTACTGGCTATAACGCTGGTACCGTTGAACCCGGATTTTGCAGTTGAGATCGTTATGAGGGTTTCAAATGCAAGTCAGCTAGGTGTTTCGGGTTATTTTTTGGCTGATGAATAATGATCTATTTTGAAGTCAAAAAATGTTCTTAAATACTTAGCTGTGCAGCAGTTGGAAGCCGCAATAGATTTTCAACTGCAAAATCTGGGTTGAACAAAGCTTAGCTTACAAATTTACCATCATTTCTCTTTACTATGAGCACACTATTATTTGATTTATTGAAATTGAATACCAGGAAATGATCAACAACGGTTTCACCGTAATTGCAAGTGATATGATTTACGAAGTTTAACCCTTACCTGCTTTGATTAAACAATGTTAATTTAGAATAAAAATCCTCCAGTAAAAGATGAACATCCAAAGCCGAATACACCCGTATATTTCTGCCCTTATAATTTACTTCATACAAGCCCTGGTTATTAATTATTGGTGACAGACGAAGTGTATAAAAACTAGACGAAGGATCTGGCTCAAAAGACGATTGCAATGCTGTTAGCAACACCAATGGGCTGTCTCCAACAATGTAAGTTTCTCCAACATTAAAATTATATTTCACAGACATTTTCATAATGCGTTCAATATTATTTGTGAGATACCCGCCAATTTTACCCTGGGGTTTTACTTTAAGTAATAGTGACGAATAGGGCATCATTACCTGCCGGTAGGCATTGCGGGGAATTTGCCAAACAGGCATTGCAGACTTATTAAATATTACTTGTCCTGCTTTTAAATCTATGCCTAAATTATATTCCAGGCTGGTATAACCCGGCGGAGGTGTTGCTAATTCAGTGTACTCCGGTCCGCCAATCCAGATGAGCGTTAAACGGGTTGCAATTGCCGGTTCCTTTAAAAAAGCACTGGCAATATCTGTAAGGCCTGCGCCACAAACTACATACAAGGGCAATTTAGTATCCTCTCTCAAAGCTTCTTTTATTATCGCATTTGCAGCATCTGATGGTTGTGCAGTACTGTCATTTTCCAGTGCGCTATTCGATCCCTGGTAAACGGGAAATGTTCTGCCAAGGTTCATGATACTCAGCACTTCTTCAATCTTCTTTTTTGCGTTGGTGGCTGTTTCTTTGGATGGGTCAAAACCGTCTCCAGCTTTTAAATGCGAACCTATAATGGCCCGTATTTCAACCGAAGGTGATAACAGGTGATGTACTAATTGAAATAATCCGTCCGGATCGCCGCCAAAATCATTGTCGATAATGATACGCATCCTTGGCTTAACAGCATCATCAGAAAATAGAGGGGTAGCCTTTTTTTCAATACTCCCGGTTTGAGCAAACAAAGTCACTGTTATCAACCCAAAAAATGTAGTAATGAATACCTTTCTGTTCATCTTTTTTATTTTATTAATTCAACTATTACAATTGTATTCCTAGCCGTTTTAGTCTGCTTCTGCAATATTTACCTGCGCCAAATTCTTGTAAAACGCAATGCAATCGGTTACCGCAATCAAAGTTTTTGTGTACTTGTTTTGACCTTTCATTTACAGGTAAAATCTCAGTAATGCGAAAGTTAGGATACTTATGTCTTTGGATGATTAATTCAATAAAAAAACCTCACATTTCTGTGAGGCTTTGTGGGAGTTGACGGGGTCGAACCGCCGACCCTCTGCTTGTAAGGCAGATGCTCTAAACCAACTGAGCTAAACTCCCTTTTCAAAATTGGATTGCAAATATAGGGCAATAATATTTGCAACAAAATTTTCAGTAAAATTAATTTAATTGTAACGCAGGTAAACGGTAGCTCTGGGCATCATAAACAAACAATTCATCAATTTCAATTGTCCAGTATTTACTTAAAGGAGATTCAAGTAAAAGGCTTTGTACTTCTTTTTTAGAAACAGAGCTGATGATCATCCAGCAACGCTGTGTTTCCATACTTACTTCATAGTATTCTACAGTGCCTTTGTCGATAAGGTTGTTTATATAAACCCTGTGCGAAGGTACCAAACTCATAAATTCATCGTCCATTTCAAAATGAATCGTAACCTGGTATTTACTAAACGGTGTATCTGTTATATTTTCCATGGTACAATTGTTTTTTCCCATTCAACTTTTGATGGTACCGTTATCTTAATATAATTGTCAGTGTAACCTTCGAGTATTCCATTTGAGTGAGGGCTTTCAAACAATACATTTCTTACTTCTCCAACGTGCTGCTGGGTAAAGTATTGCATTTTTTGATAACTCAAATTACGTAGTTGCTTGTTCCGCAGATTTCTTTCATGAACGGGAACTACCGGCTGCATCATTGCCGCAAGCGTATTATCTCTTTCAGAATAAGTAAAAACATGCAAGTAGGAAATGTCCAGAGAATGTAAAAAATCAAATGTTTCCTTAAAATCTTTATCAGTTTCGCCGGGGAAACCCACGATCACATCAACCCCTATACAACAATGCGGCATCAGCATTTTAATGAGGCCTACCCTTTCTGCATACAACTCTCTTTTGTATCGCCTCCTCATCAAGCCCAATATTCTGTTGCTTCCGCTTTGCAGCGGAATATGGAAGTGGGGCATAAAACGTTTGCTATTGCTAACAAATTCAATTATCTCGTTGGTAAGTAAATTAGGCTCTATTGAAGAAATTCTAAACCGTTCAATACCAGCTGTTTCGTCTAATACTTTAATGAGCGAAAAAAAATTCCCTTTTTCTACCACATCAACATTGTCTGAGGTTGAGGCTTCAGTTCGAAAATCACCTAAATTAATCCCGGTGAGTACAACCTCTTTGGCGCCATTCGCCGCAATTTCTTTAACCAGCGAAACAACATGCTCAATACTATCGCTGCGACTTTTACCCCTGGCCATTGGAATGGTGCAAAAGGAGCAATTATAATCACAGCCGTCCTGCACTTTTAAAAATACCCGTGTGCGGTCATTAACGGAATGAGATGCGGTGAAACTATTTACATCTTCAATATCGCAGCTGCAGATTTTAGTGCTGTCGCCTTTTGTTATTTCTTTAAGATGCCGGGTAATATTAAATTTTTCTGCAGCTCCAAGCACAAGATCTACACCTGGTATTGCTGCAATTTCTACCGGCTTTAACTGAGCATAACATCCTGTGATTACCACCATGGCATCCGGCGCCTGCCGCTGAATTTTTCTTACCAGGTACCGGCATTCTTTATCTGCATTTTCTGTAACAGAGCAAGTATTTATAACATAAACATCTGCTACCTCATCAAAATCTTTTTTTTCAAAACCATCATTCTCCAGCAACCTGCCAATGGTGGAGGTTTCTGAGAAATTAAGTTTGCAGCCTAATGTATGTAATGCCACCGTCTTTTTCATTAGTGCAAAGATAGGCTGTAATGAGAAAATATATTTTTGATCAGGCATGCAAAAATTAGTGCGGTACTTTTTAAAACTGGCAATTTATTCCCTGATCTGCATTGCTGGCATCTGATGAACTTTCAATTGCATGATGTATCCTCACCTAAACCAGCGTTTACTATTTACTATATTTGCCCGCTATGTTATACAAAAAATACCTGCCTTACCTGGTACTGATTGCCGCAGCATTATTATTATTTTATGTAAAAAGAAAACAACGTGGTCAATTTGTAGCACCTTCAACCGATACGCACATATCAATTCCAACTGCGGAAGAACCGGCTATTAACCGGGCTGCGGCTCATATAATTTACAGTAAACACTCAAAGTGCAGAATGGAGTGCCGCCACATTGATGAATCGGAGGTAAAAGAAATTCTGGCTTCTGGTACATTGAATAAAAACAAAATTCAGGAAGATGCACGGGGAGCTACTTACCCACTGAAAGGTATAACGCATGATAAACAACATTTGAGAATTGTATTTGCACCTAAGGGCGATAATACCGTGGAAGTTGTTACCTGCATAGATCTTGATACCGAATGGCCATGTGATTGCCACTGATCTTTCAATTGTTGTTGCAGTAATTATATATACTTTTGTAAAGCAACGGCAGTAAAGCTGCATTGCATCGTGACGATTGAACTGCGGTTTTTGCTAACAAATAAAGAATCCCTCCGGGGACTGGCGTGTATGAAAATTAAATCCTTCCTGGCCAAGCCTTTTGCAAACTACATCTACAAACAGATAAAAAAAGGAATGGAAAATGCTGTTCAGGATCAGCAGGACATTTTTACTTCCATCATAAAAGATGCATCAAAAACCTCCTTTGGAAAAGAACACGGGTTTCAAGATATCAAAAGTCATGAAGACTTTGTGAAGCAAGTGCCAATCCGCGACTATGAAGGTTTTAAACCTTACATAGAATTAATAAAGCAAGGCAAGCACAACATTCTCTGGAAAGGCCTGCCCATCTACTTTGCCAAAACAAGCGGTACCACCAGCGGAGTAAAATACATACCTATTACTAAAGATTCTATTCCTAACCATATCAATACTGCCCGCAATGCTTTGCTCTGCTACATGGCCGAAACAGGCAACACAAAATTTGCCGACGGCAAGCTAATATTTTTAAGTGGTTCCCCGGAACTTGAAAGAATCGGAGGCGTACCCACCGGTAGGTTAAGCGGGATTGTGAATCATCACATACCTAAATACCTCAGAGCTAACCAGCTGCCAAGCTATGAGACAAATTGCATTGAGGAATGGGAAGAGAAGCTGAATAAAATTGTAGAAGAAACTATTGATCAGAATATGACACTCATAAGCGGGATACCGCCATGGATGCAAATGTATTTTGACAGGCTCCAGGAGAAAAGTGGAAAAAAAATTGGTGATCTTTTTCCTGAATTTAGTGTGATGGTACAGGGTGGTGTAAACTTTGAACCGTATAAAGCCAAACTGCAGGAAAGCATAGGCCGTAAAATAGATTGCATTGAAATGTTTCCTGCAAGTGAGGGCTTCTTTGCTTTCCAGGATTCTCAAAATGCTGAAGGGCTTTTGCTAAATACCGACAGCGGGATATTTTTTGAGTTTGTACCGGCTGCCGAAATATTTAATGAAAAGCCAACCAGGCTTACTTTAAAAGATGTGAAGGCAGGTGAAAATTATGCAATCGTCATTAGCAACAATGCCGGGTTATGGGCCTACAATATTGGTGACACTGTTAAGTTTGTATCTACAGACCCATACCGCATTATTGTGAGTGGCAGAACCAAGCATTTTATATCCGCATTTGGTGAACATGTCATTGCGGAGGAAGTAGAATCTGCCTTGCTAAAAGCTGCTACTGAAGATAATGTGCATATTACAGAATTTACAGTGGCTCCTTTAATTGCTCAAAATGATGGCAAGAGTTTTCATGAATGGTTTATTGAATTTGAAAATACGCCGGCCAATATGGCTGCCTTTGCAAAAAAGGTTGATGATAATCTTCGCCAGAAAAACGTTTATTACGATGACCTGATAAGCGGAAATATCCTGGAACAATTACACATCTCTTCAGTTAAAAAAAATGGCTTTATAGACTATATGAAAAGTGTGGGTAAACTGGGAGGACAGAATAAAGTACCAAGGCTAAGCAATGATAGAAAACTTGCTGATGAGTTAACAAAATGGGTGAAGTAACCCTGTGTAAATACAAACTGCAACTTATTTAATTATATCCTGGTTGCCTTTAAGGATCCGGTTGCCCACGCTGCATTCCAGACAGCGTTTTTTATTGCAATAATTATTTTTTAATTGTATCAGTGCCTGCGAATCAAAAGCTGTTTTATTATCAATTCTTAATTGTGCAAAGCCCGCAGTTATCACGTTTTTTTCTGCAGCTAATTGTTCCAGCCATCGCAACGCTTTCTCTTTTAAAGACTCGTCTTTTAACAAACTTCCGTAGGTATAAATAATTGGAATAATTGTATTGATAAGTATGTTGTCTGCCATTTGTGTCCCAAGTCGTTTCTCTTTATAAGCACTTTCTTCATCAGGTATATAATGATAATGCCAATAGGCATTAGCAGTTACATCAAGCAACTTTTTCACAGTCTGTATATCTTCAGTTTCCCTTACTGCTGAAAATAAGTGTACGCTGTTGTGTATCAGCATTGCAAGCTGGGCAAGCCTCACCGTTGGAAAATTGGACGGCCTCATTCTTAAAAAGTGCAGGGAAATTTGTACCGGTTTCAGCTTATATTTTTGCCGCAGAAACTGAAATTCTTTTTGCAACATTTTCATATAGGCATCCTTAAACTCTCCAGTGAGTAAACCAGCCTGGCCAAAAAGTAATGCTTCTGTTTGGTGCAGCTGATTTTTATGTTTGCCTAAAATGTTAAGCGGCAAGGATTTGGCAATTTTTTCGAATGCTTCACTGTTTACTTTAATGCCAAAATTTTTTGCAAGCAGCCACCAAAAACTTTCTTCCCAGTGATTATTGTTTTCGTTGAGATAACCAGTTATTACAGCAGCTTTTTGCTGAAGTCGCTCAATCACCATACGCTGTTTCCAGCTGTTCCAAATAAGTGGAGGTACCTGGCTCACAGTTTTTTCGCAAGGAATAAAACTGGTAATTTCCATTAATTCATCAAACCTTTTCAACAATATTTTTGGGACTTTGTCTTTAAGTTCCAGCACCGGAAAATCACGAGAAATTGGTTTATTATTTTCCCAAACTACATGCAGAATTACATTGTTGTAATTGGCATCATCACTATGTTGGTGCAGTAGCCAGTCAGAAGATTTTACATGCAGTTCAATATGGCCAGCCAATACAGTGTCACCTACTTTTATCCTGGCATCTTTAAAATCAGGGCCCTGGTTTGTATTTAAATTTCCTCTTTGTAAAATGGAAAGTGTTTCCCCTTTAGCAGTTAATAAACTGGTATTATTGAAGTATTGAAATTGCCAGATAAACTGGAGTAACTTTTCATTCATAAATTGCCGAGATAGCTTGCAACGTTTTCAGTAACTGTCACAACTAAATCTTCATCAATGTACAAAAAATGAAATCAAAAATTTGGAGAATTTACTAAGAGGTTTAACGTTGTCAATTACCAATTGTTGAGAGCTTGCACTACTTTGCTTACCGGCAGTCCCATTACATTGTAAAAATCGCCTTTAATAGATTGAATTCCAGTAACGCCAATCCACTCCTGTATTGCATAGGCTCCAGCTTTATCATAAGGCTTGTACTTATCTATGTAAAACTCAATATCCTCCGTACTCAACTCATAAAAAGTAACTTCAGTACTATCTGCAAAACTTACCTCAGTTTCATCATCCAATAATACAACACCGGTAATAACGTAATGTGTTTTTCCAGATAATTTGTGAAGTATTTCAATTGCATGTGTACGGTCGGCCGGCTTGCCAATAATTTCATTGTTTATAACCACAATAGTATCTGCCGCTAAAATAATTTTACTGTCCGAAGCTGCATCTTTTACAAACGCTTTAACTGCCAAAGCTTTGTTTTTAGCAATGTGGATGGCGGCATCAGCAACTAAAAGTTCTGGCGGAAATGATTCATCTGTTGATTGTATAATTACTTCAAAGGCAACTTCTGCCCACTCTAGTAATTGTTTGCGCCGGGGCGATTGAGAAGCAAGGATAATCCCTGCGTTTTTATAAGATGCAGATGCTGGCATAAAATATCTATTAGCCGTATATTTTGGGAATGAAGATGGTAACTAATTTAAAGTAAGTTCAACTTGTTGCTGTGCCATTTATAAGTAAAGCCTGATTATTAATATTGATAAAATACCAAGCAGCATAACCCATTTTATATTGCTGCTAACTGCATGATATGCTTTACTATTTTGTGCGTTATATATTTGCCGGAAAATATACAGCAATGGAATTATTAACAAGAGCAGGCTGTAAGCGGCACTCCACCACCATCCAAAGTGCAGCACATAAAACTGAACAATTATAATAGCACTTACAAGCACAACCAGCCATACACCAACAAATACTTTTGCGGCAGGCACTCCCCACACAATAGGCATTGTTTTACAACCATACCGGGCATCTCCTTCCATATCTTCCAGGTCCTTTATCACCTCTCTTATCAACGAAATTACAAATGCGAAACCTGCATACAAGGCACAAAATTTATAAATACGTTTTATGGATTCAAGTAATGCTGCTGTCGCAGGAAAATTGTCCATATAAAAATTATGCACTGCAACGTACAATACAATTATCGTCCACGCTGTAAGCAA
This sequence comes from Ferruginibacter sp., assembly GCA_965247025.1. GTDB lineage: Bacteria > Bacteroidota > Bacteroidia > Chitinophagales > Chitinophagaceae > Ferruginibacter. The sequence continues at coordinate 2,888,592 of OZ252000.1, forward strand.
TGAAATGATCACATTACCAATTAGCAGTTTTTTTTTAAAGGTGGTTGAATAAAACCAAAGCAGGAAAGAGCACCCAATATTTGCAAAAGCTATCAGCAGGTTAGTGTACCATGCAACATATATGCTGATAATTACCCCTATTGTCGTAAGAAAAAAATGTAGTAGGATGCCTGTTCTGCGGCTTATAACTTTCTCAATCACCATCTTCTCGGGTTTATTTACCTGGTCGATATTGATGTCGAAGTAATCGTTGATAATATAGCCTGCGGCGGCAATTAATGCAGATGCAAAAGTAAGCAGGTACAATAACCCCGGTGTTAATGCATGCGAAAAAGTTTCATAGCCAGCCGGCACTAATGGTATTATTATGCAAAAATAAAACAGCAGCTGCGTTAATGCTATAAACATCACATTAGGCCAGCGTATCAATTTAAAAAAAGCTCCAATTATTTTCATGCTGCTGTTTGAACGGGCTAAAATTAGCCAATGTGATGCTTAAAAAATGATAAGTGAATAATTTAGGATGCTGGCGGCTTTGTTATAATTTATTATTTATACTACTGCCCGTTGATGAGGAGGTGCTGTTTTGGAATTTAAAGCATACAACAAAGTTAGGTTGTTTAGTACTACCTGTTTTCCTGTTCTATAGATAAATACAACACACAAAAAAGCCCCCTGTGTTTATTCAGGGGGCTGATAAAGAATATGGCAACTACCTACTCTCCCGGTTGGAATACTAGTACCATCGGCCATAAGGGGCTTAACTTCTCTGTTCGGTATGGGAAGAGGTGAACACCCTTGGAAAAATCACCATAAGATCTTGAGTATATAGACTTTAAGTACTGAGTACTCAGACTAACACGTTAATGCATTGTCTTAATACTAAGTACTATTCGTCTAAGTACTTTAATAATGTAACATATTGGGAAAGTTGTGTTTTAGAGTAAATCAAGTATTTATTAAACCCTTTCTTTATTTCCCTCTTTTGGAGGGGTTAGGGGAGGCTTAATAAAAAAATAAAGCTTACGGGTAATTAGTACTGCTCGGCTTCGATGTTACCACCCTTATACCTGCAGCCTATCAACGTGGTAGTCTTCCACGGCCCTTAAAAGTAAACTCATCTTGAGGAAGGTTTCACGCTTAGATGCTTTCAGCGTTTATCCTTGCTGTACGTAGCTACTCTGCATTGCACCTGGCGGCACAACAGATACACCAGCGGTACATACGACCCGGTCCTCTCGTACTAAAGTCATGTCCTCTCAATTTACTAGCGCCCATCACAGATAGGGACCGAACTGTCTTGCGACGTTCTGAACCCAGTTCACGTGCCACTTTAATCGGCGAACAGCCGAACCCTTGGGACCTTCTCCAGCCCCAGGATGTGACGAACCGACATCGAGGTGCCAAAC
>OZ252000.1:2895000-5115000 GCA_965247025.1 Ferruginibacter sp.
CATTTCCTAATTTATTCTATACTAAATTATAAAATAAATATACCCGAATCCAGTACCTAAAACCTCCCTAACCTTAACAACTACACCACCCAAATTTTTTGCGGACCGCAAAGATAAGGGCACTAACATTGTATTCAAATAAATAACTAAACTATTTTATGAATTCTTTAAAATAAAGACTGACCCGAATATTACTTATAACAGCAAAAGCTTGCTGGTGAAGGCTTTTAGGACAATTATCTCAAGAAAATAAAATTATTGAAAGGAAGACATAACGGAAACCTTATCGCTCATCATTGCCCTGATATTATCAGCAATTGCATCTGCATCCAGACCAATCTCTTTATAAAGTTGCTTAGGCGTACCGTGTTCTACAAACTCATCGGGAATACCCATTATTTTTATCGTTGCGTTATACTTATGTATATTTATAAATTCAAGGATTGCTGTACCGAAGCCACCAATAACAGTTCCATCTTCTACGGTAATAATCCTGCTGTAATTTACAAAAACTTCATGCAGCAAAGCTTCATCAAGCGGCTTAGCAAAGCGCATATCAAAATGTGCAGGATTTAGCCCTTCGTTCCTGACACTCCTTATTGCGGCAGCGGCGAAATTCCCGGGATGACCAAAGGAAAGGATTGCGATATCTTGTCCATCTTTTAATTTTCTGCCTTTGCCAATTTCAATCGCTTCAAAAGGGGTTTTCCAATCGGCCATGACACCTTCTCCCCTTGGGTAACGTATTACAAAAGGATTTTTAGTTGTTTCTAATTGCGAAGTATACATGAGATTTCGCAGTTCTTTTTCATTCATAGGTGAACTTATAACCATATTTGGGATACAGCGCATATAAGCTATATCATAGCATCCGTGATGTGTGGGACCATCCTCACCAACTAAACCAGCCCTATCCAAGCAAAAAACAACCGGCAATTTTTGAATTGCAACATCATGAATCACCATATCATATGCCCGTTGCATAAAGGAAGAATAAATATTACAAAATACTTTTATGCCCTGGGTTGCAAGACCTGCACTCAATGTAACTGCGTGCTGTTCACAAATGCCTACATCAAATGCTCTATCAGGCATTTTTTCCATCATATATTTAAGTGAAGATCCACTCGGCATAGCGGGTGTTACCGCCATTATTGATTTATTAGCTTCTGCTAACTCAATAATGGTATACCCAAATACATCCTGGTATTTTGGAGGCTGCGGAATATCAAAGATTTTTTTCTGGATTTCCCCTGTAACCTTATCAAAAAGACCGGGAGCGTGCCATTTAGTTTGATCCTTTTCTGCAAGTGCATATCCTTTACCCTTGACAGTAACAATATGCAAAATCTTTGGCCCCGGGATATTTTTAAGATCTTGCAACGTGTCGATAAGCTTGGAAATATTATGGCCATCTATCGGGCCAAAATAACGAAGTTTGAGTGCTTCAAACAAATTTGACTTAGCAGAAACGATCCCTTTTACACCATCAGTTATTTTATGAGCCATCTTCCGGCTGAGATTTTTTCCAGCGGGCAACTTGCCAAGCATATTCCAAACCTCATCTTTTAGTTTATTGTACGCAGGAGAAGTTGTAATGTCTGTTAGGTATTCTTTTAAGGCTCCAACGTTCTGATCAATACTCATGCAATTGTCGTTGAGGATGATCAATACATCACTATCCGCAACACCGGCATGGTTCATTGCTTCAAAGGCCAAACCTGCTGTCATAGCCCCATCTCCAATTACTGCAATTGACTTTCGGTCCTTTTCACCATGATACCTGGCTGCCATAGCCATACCTAAAGCAGCGCTTATAGAAGTGGAGGAATGTCCCACTCCAAAAGTATCATATTCACTTTCACTGCGGTTGGGAAAACCACTTATTCCCTTATATTTTCTGTTAGAAATAAAATTGTCTCTTCGGCCGGTAAGGATTTTATGGCCGTATGCCTGGTGGCCCACATCCCATACCAACTGATCATAAGGTGTGTTATATACATAATGAAGAGCAACGCTTAACTCAACCACACCCAGGCTGGCTGCAAAATGTCCGCCATGCACACTCACCACATCAATGATGTATTGACGTAATTCATCACAAACCTGGTGCATTTGTTCTTTAGAAAGTTTTTTAAGATCGTCCGGACTATTGATTTCAGATAATAATTTGCCTGGTTTTATCTCCATGGTTTGATAATTATGTTACGAAGGTAGCTTTTTTGGCATTTTGTTGTTTCAAACAGCATCAGCTCCAATTGGTTCACTCTAATGTTTACAAACGGATTTGAAAACTATATATTTAATTACTACATAAACATACTATTTTAATACCCATTATGAATTCTCCGCAGTTATAATCCAAAACATTTAGTTTTACCTTTTTTGCATTAATTTCGACCCCTCAATACAAATACTTAGAAATTATCTATTATGGCAGAAGTGATCAGAATGCCGCTTTTAAGCGATACAATGACCGAAGGAAAAATTATAGCCTGGAATAAAAACGTTGGTGACAAAGTAAAAGCCGATGATGTACTGGCTGACGTGGAGACGGATAAGGCTACGATGGAAGTAAACGGTTATGTAGATGGAACGCTCCTTTATATAGGTGTACCCGCAGGCCAGGCCGCCAAAATAAACCAAATTATTGCCATTGTTGGCAAAGATGGGGAAGATTATAAAGGTTTGCTGGATGGAGATGGTGCTGGAAAGCCTGCCGCCGCTGCTGAAACACGAAAAACTGATGCTCCGAAAGCAGAAGCCCCAAAACCAGAAGCTGCTAAACCCACTGCAACGGTGCCTTCAGCCGATAAAGTTTCTCTGCCGGCAGGCGCAAAAGAAATAAGGATGCCGCTTTTAAGCGATACAATGACCGAAGGGAAAATTATAAGCTGGAATAAAAAAGTAGGCGATGTTGTAAAGGCTGATGATGTACTGGCTGATGTGGAAACTGACAAAGCAACAATGGAAGTAGTAGGATACGAAGAAGGAACGTTGCTTTATGTTGGTGTGGAAGCCGGTAAAGCTGCTAAGATTAATGAGATTATTGCGATTGTGGGGAAACCCGGTACAGACGTAACTGCCTATGTTGAAGCTGAAAAATCAGGTGCAAATGCAGGTGCGGCAACTGAAACCAAACCTCAACCTGCTGAAGAACCTTCAGCGGAAACAACTCCTGCAGCAAGCACTGAAGCTCCTGCATCTTCTGACCAGCGCATAAAAGCTTCTCCCCTTGCCAAAAAATTGGCTGCGGATAAAGGAATTGATCTTTCCAAAGTAAACGGATCAGGCGATAATGGCCGCATTACAAAAAAAGATATAGATGGATATGTGCCGGCCGCCAAAATAACGGCACCAGAAAAAGCAGCTGAAAAATCGGCATCTAAAGTTCCTGTAGCCACTGCACCGGCATTTACTGCCGTTGGCCAGGAAGGACATGCAGACGTTGAACTTACTCAGATGCGGAAAGTAATTGCACGCCGGCTTAGCGAAAGCAAGTTTACTGCGCCACATTTTTACCTCACCATGGAGATCAACATGGATAACGCAATGCCTGCAAGAGCAGCAATGAATGAGGTTAGCCCGGTTAAAATATCTTTCAATGACATGGTTATTAAAGCCTGTGCAATGGCGCTGCGCCTTCACCCGGCTGTAAACAGCAGTTGGATGGGCGAGTTTATACGCCAGAATCACCACATACATATTGGTTCTGCATTGGCATTGCCAGAAGGTTTGATTGTTCCGGTAATTCGTTTTGCAGATCAAAAATCGCTTTCTCAAATTGCAGCTGATGCTAAACAATTATACGGGAAAGCGAAAGATAAAAAATTGCAAGCTGCAGAATTCAGCGGCAATACCTTTACCGTATCTAACCTTGGAATGATGGATATTGAGCAGTTCACTGCTATCATTAATCCTCCGGACAGCGCTATTTTAGCGGTTGGCGCCATTAAGGAAGTTGTAGTGAAAAAAGGAGATGGTTTTGGAGTTTCCAACATAATGAAAGTTACCCTCAGCTGCGATCACCGCAGTGTGGATGGCGCTGTGGGCGCTGCTTTTCTTCAAACTGTAAAGAAATTTTTAGAAAACCCGGTTACAATGCTGGTTTAATTTGTCTCAAGATTTTTATTAAAAAAAGGCGCCATTTTTATGACGTCTTTTTTTATTTTAACTACATCTCTGCAAAAATATATTTTCAAATAATTTTGAAAGTTCAAAAACTGTTCTATCTTTGAGCTGAAATAAAAACAATGAATTTAACTGAAGCCAAACAACAATTTATAAGCAGCTGGGGAGCCTTTGGAACCCATTGGGGAATTAACCGAACCATGGCGCAAATACACGCCTTATTGATGGTGAGCCCGGATCCCATGACCCAGGATGACCTGATGGAACAACTCAATATCAGCAGGGGCAATGTTAATATGAATATCAGGGACCTCATTACCTGGGGCCTGGTTGACAGAGTTATACTTCCCGGTGAAAGGCGGGAATATTTTACTGCTGAAAAAGACATTTGGAAAGTTGCAACACAAATTATAAAAGAAAGAAAAAAGAGAGAATTAGATCCAATGCTGAAGTTGTTGAGCCAATTGGAGAAAATTGAGGGCGATAAGAAAAACAAAGAGGTAAAGCAATTTGTTGATACCATCGGAAGCATAAAAAAACTTGGGCTGCAGGCAGATAAAACTTTGGACACAATGATTAAAGCTGATGAGAATTGGTTTTTGGGAGGATTGATGAAAATATTTAAATAAGTACTTTGGAATTGATTAAAAGCCGCAGAGCGGCTTTTAATTTGGAATTATCTTTCAATTATTTCTGAAATTTTAAAATATACAGTTATGAAACGATTAAAGAAAATTGACTTTTGGCTCAGCGTTACATTGATCAGCTTCTTTACAATTGCAAGTATTGTTGCAAAGCAGAGTTTTTTTGGAATTAACCTGCTATTGGGATATTTGGTAGTAGGGACCTGGCAAAGTATCAGCATGATTCTGCATAGTGTGAAAGGTGTATTTGTAAGACGATGGAGTCCAAGGTTTATATATCATGGTATTAGCTTTTTAGCTATAGCGGGGCTTTTTACCGGAAGTCCCTGGATATACCTGATGGCTTGCACAGCTCCTTTTATGGCCATCTATTACACCTGGCTCTGCTACAAGGAAACATTTATTAAAATGAGGAGGCCTCTTGCTCTTTTAAAATAAACTACTCTGTTATGAACACTAAAATTATTATCTACGACGATAGTTGCCCGCTATGTTCTGCTTATACAAATGCTTTCATAAAAGCAGGTTTCATTGATAAGGAAGGCAGAAAAAACTTCAGCAATATTACTCCGGATCTCATTGAGAAAATTGATATTAACCGGGCTGTGAACGAAATACCTGTTATTGACACTACTACCAGCCAGGTTTGGTATGGCATTGATGCCCTGCTGGAAATTTTGCAGCAAAAAATACCTTTTGCAAAAGCCATCGGCAATAAAAGACCTATAAAATGGTTGCTGAAGAAAAGCTATAAGTTTATATCATACAACAGAAGGGCAATTGTTGCAAGTAAAAACAAACCCGGTTCTTTTGATTGTGCGCCAGATTTTAATCTTCGGTACCGGTCAGCTTTTATTGGTGTCATTATCATCGTTAATACACTGCTACTTTTTCCTCTGCACAGATATGTACTCCCATACAGCCTCTTTAATGAGACCGATATTTCTGGCTTGCAGGCAGCTAATTTGGCGACGGTTCTAATAAATATTTTAATCGCTTTAAAATTGGGAAAACAAGCCGGCATTGAATACCTGAGACAGATCAATATGATAGCGCTACTCATTCTTGTGCTTACAATTCCGTTGATCACGCTGAACAAATACACTGGCCTTCCGCATTTAAATTTCAACAACATTTATCTTGGTTTACTGGCAGTATTTGCAGTAAAGGAATACATAAGGAGAATGGAATTTATTAACTTTTTAAAAGAGCATAGCAGGGTGATATTGGTCAGTATAATCTCCATTGCAGCTGCTACATTCTATCTCATTTTTTAACCACCTAATATAAATTTTATGAACTACATTATTGTTACTTACTGCGTTTATCTATTAATTACCATCAGCCTAACTATTTGGGTAGCCAGGGCCTTATTTAAAAACGGGAAAATATTCCTGGTAGATATTTTTCATGGAAATAATGAATTAGCAGACAGCGTAAATAACCTGTTGCTGGTGGGGTTCTACCTTGTTAATCTCGGCTACGCCGTTTACACTTTACAGGTTACGGCAACTATTGCCAATGTGCAACAGGTAATTGAGGAATTGAGTATTAAAGTTGGCTTGATCATTTTGATCCTTGGAGCAATGCACTTTTTTAACCTGTACATTTTCTTCAGCCTGCGTAAAAAAGCAATTGACGAAAAACACCTGAAAGAAGGGCTTGTTACTTTGTACGAAGACAATCAGGCAAAATAGTAAAACTCATCAATCAAAACTCATGAAAAATAAACACATAATACTTGCAGGTGGCACGGGTTTTATTGGCCGGGAGCTTTGCAATTATTTTGGTAAAGACAACAGCATAGTTATTCTTACCCAGGCAACTGCCCAATGAGCAGCGAAACACTTATGGACAAAGAATCATCAGCACTGAAATTGCAGGCAATATCCGTTACGTACAATGGGATGGAAAAACTACGGGTGATTGGGCTGACGAATTTAATTATGCAGACATGGTTATTAATATGGCGGGTAAAACTATTAATTGCCGCTACACAGAAAAGAATAAAAAAGAAATTTTCGAAAGCAGAACTCAAACTACGAAAGCAATTGGGAAAGCCATTCAGCAGGCAATACACCCGCCCAAGCTATGGATAAATGCAGGCTCTGCAACCATTTACCCCAACGCAGATAACATACCCAGAGATGAAACCTTTACTGCATTTGAAAATGATTTTTCCGTGCAGGTATGCAAGGAATGGGAAAAAGCATTTTATGGCCAACGAACTCCTTTTACGAGAAAGATCGCCTTACGAATGGCCATAGCTTTGGGAAATGGCGGTGTGATAACTCCTTATTTTAATTTATTGAAATTTGGACTTGGAGGCAGGCAAGGCAACGGCAAGCAAATGTACAGTTGGGTGCATATAAACCCGGATTGCAGTTGAGATCGTTATAAGGGTTTCAAATGCAAGTGAGCTAGGTGTTTCGGGTTATTTTTTGGCTGATGAATAATGATCTATTTTGAAGTCAAAAAATGTCCTGAAATAATTAGCTGTGCAGCAGTTGGAAGCCGCAATAGATTTTCAACTGCAAAATCTGGGATAAAGGATGTTTGCCGGATGATTGAATGGCTGGCGGAACACAAGGACCTGGAAGGTACATTTAATTGCAGCAGCCCAAATGCCATGAATAATAAAACCTTTATGCAGGTTTTAAGAAGCGTGACTGGTACTAAAATTGGCTCGCCAGCTTTTAAATGGATGCTCAAAATTGGGGCTGTAATTATTGGCACAGAACCAGAATTATTATTGAACCCAGATTTTGCAGTTGAGATCGTTATGAGGGTTTCAAATGCAAGTGAGCTAGGTGTTTCGGGTTATTTTTTGGCTGATGAATAGTGATCTATTTTGAAGTCAAAAAATGTTCTGAAATACTTAGCTGTGCAGCAGTTGGAAGCCGCAATAGATTTTCAACTGCAAAATCTGGGTTGAAGAGCAGGGGGGTTATGCCCTCCCGGATTTTACAAAGTGGTTTTAAATTTCAATACCCGGAACTTGAAATTGCAGTTAAAAACATTATTGCACAAACTAGTTCTGACAGGTACAAACTATTTGCAAGTAAAAGTGAGATTTAGCTAATTTTACAACACAATGAAACCTTTTAAACCATACAAATTCCAGGTAATATTATTCGATGGTGTCTGTAATTTTTGTAACAGTACCATAAATTTTGTTATCAGAAAAGAAAAATACAAAACCCTGAAATTCGCAGCCATGCAGAGTACTGCAGGCACTCAGCTATTGGAGCAATATAATTTTCCACCGGAAGAAATGAGGTCTTTTATTTTTATTGAAAATGGAATCGCCTACAATAAATCTTCTGCCGCCTTAAGGGTATGCAAGTATTTAAAGGGGGCATGGCCTTTGTTATTTGCCTTTATAATTGTACCTCCATTTATACGAAATGCAGTGTATGATTATGTTGCAAAAAACAGGTATAAATGGTTTGGCATTCAGGAAAAATGTATGATTCCCACACCGGCTCTTAAAGTAAAATTTTTAGTTTAGTATGGAAACAGTCGATAAAAAAACCCTCGTTATCGGGGCCAGCACCAACCCGGTCCGCTATAGCTATCTCGCCGTAAACAAACTGTTGAATCATCATCACACGGTACATGGTTTGGGAAGTAAAAAAGGCAATCTCAACGGAGTTGAAATAAGTACCGAAGCAGCACCAATTGAAAATATAGATACTGTAACGCTGTACCTGAATCCTGAAAGGCAAAAACAATATTATCAATACATTTTGGATCTTAAACCCAATAGAATAATATTTAACCCTGGCACTGAGAATGAGGAACTTGCAACCATGGCCGAAAAGCAGGGAATAAAAACTATGGAAGCCTGCACACTGGTGCTGTTGGGTACCGGACAATATTAATAGTTAACGGCCTTTAAAAATGCAATAATCAGGTTTCATAAACGTTGTAGATTGTAATGCACAAAGTACCTGTGCATTAAACCAACAATCCCAACTTATGAAACAAGCAACATTTACCTTTTATGTGATGGTGTGCCTTTTTATGGCCAACTCCGTTTCAGCACAATCCAAAACAAAAAAGCCGCTTCAGTTTAAACAATACCCAACTATAATTCATTGCTCGGGCAACCAGTTTACCAGCCTTTTTGCGCAAAAAATTGGCGACATGTCTGTTATAAATTTGGAAGGTTCTCTTCAGTTAAAAGGTATCATCACAAACAAAATCTCGAAATTTAATAATGAATTGCAAACTGTAGTTATGCAGTTGCCTGAATTCAGCAACAGTACTTTTTCTATTTCTAAGAGAAGAGAACAAAATGCCGATGTATTTATCGGCCACCTGTATAGTTCAAATTTTGCAGACGGATACCAGCTAAAACAATCCAAAGGCAATAATTACGAAATGATTAAAATAGCTGCTGAGCAGGTATTACAACCATGTAATTATTAGTGCCGTTAAGGTTTTTCCCATCCAACAACAAATCAGTACCACTCCAAACATCCATCCTATGAAAAGATTTTTTTACACAATTGTTGCGGCTTACTTTTTACTGGCAGCAAATACTGCAACCAGCCAAACCTCTTTTAGCAGCTACCCTTCAGCAAAATCTGTTATCTATTTAGATTTTGATGGTGAGGTTGTGAATTGTCCGCTTTGGAACAACTCAAAAATTTTAAACTGTGCGCCGGCGCCAGTAACTGATATACAGATCCAGGAAATTTACAACAGGGTGGCTGAAGATTACAGGCCATTCGACATTAATATAACGACAGATCTAAAAGTTTTTCTTGCTGCTCCACTTACCAAAAGAGTAAGGGTGATTGTTACGCCTACCAGCGGATGGTTTACAGGAGTTGGAGGTATCGCTTTTGTAGGTTCGTTTTCCTGGGGGGATGATACGCCTTGTTTTGTATTTTGCGACAGGCTGGGCAACTCAACCAAAATGATTGCTGAATGCTGCTCTCATGAAAGTGGCCACACGGTCGGTCTTTCTCACCAAAGCAAATATGATGGTGGTTGTAATTTAACAGCAACTTACAATGATGGCGTTGGCTCCGGCGAAGTTGCCTGGGCACCAATTATGGGCAACAGCTATTACCGCAATATGAGCGGTTGGAACAATGGCCCCACCCCTTATGGTTGCAGCAATGTGCAGGATAATCTTTCTATCATTACAACCCAAAATGGTTTTGGGTACAGAAAAGATGATTACGCAGATGATATAAATACAAACCCAACCGAATTAAACAGCACATTTACACTTGATGGCCTCATCAGCACCAATACCGATAAAGATGCTTTCAAAATAGTCCTCAGTCAAAATGAAAAAGTAAATTTTTCTGTAACTCCTTTTAGTGTGGGAGATCATAATGCCGGTGCAGACCTTGACATCCGGGTTACAATGTACAACTCCGCAAAGCAGGTTATTAATGTGTACGATCCGGGCAATACGATGAGTGTAACGCTGGATACCTCGATGGATGCAGGCACATATTATTTGGTAATTGATGGCGCCGGCAACAGTAATACCAGCAATTACGGAAGTTTAGGTTCTTACAAACTGAGTGGCCTGGCTTTTTTCGTTTCCTCCTGCAAAGCCAGCTTAAGCGGCAGCACCAGCACTGATAAACATCTTTTAAACTGGGATATTCAATGCAACGAATCTGTTGATAAAGTTGAAGTTGAGTCATCAAAAAATGGCTCAGATTTTAGCATGGTTAAAGCAGAAGCCAGTAACAGCAGAAGTTTTTCTTATGAACCTCCTGTGGGAGATAATTTGTATTACAGGTTGAAAGTTACCACCCGTTCAGAAAAAATAAACTACTCCAACATTGTGTTGTTGAAAGCCATTGAGCTTCCGGCAAACCTGCTGAATGTTTCTACTTTTACAACTGGTGAAATAATTGTACATGCCGGTACTGCTTTTAAATACTTTCTGAGTGATATGAATGGCAATTATGTTGCTAAAGGAAATGGTCAGGCGGGAATCAATACCATACCTGTTTCAACAAAACCATCGGCCGTTTATGTGTTGCAAATTATCAGCGGGCAGCAAAGAAAAACCTTTAAAATTCTTAAGCAATAATTTCATAAAAAACATTTTACAAGAGCGGCGCTTAGCTGCTCTTTTTTGTTTCAAATGGTTTATTAATTTTTCATTAATATATAAATGATTTAAACAAGTCTGTTTACGGATAGCATTTTCTAAGTAACTTTAGAAAACCTCATTTTATGTTATGGAGAAAATTTAATGGCGATGCCATTCAGCTGCCTATAAAAGAAGCAGTAGAACAAACCATCAAGAGAGAATCTGCAGCAGGCCACCACTTAAAGGTTTGCATTGGCACCGACAGCCAGGTAAAAGGCAAGGACACCGAATTTGCCACAGTAATTGTTTTTTTAAGAGAAGGCCGCGGCGGTTTCATGTTTATTCACAACGAAAAAACGCTTGTGAAGTACAGCATTAAAGAAAGGATGCTGGTTGAAGTGGCTAAAAGCATTGAGATTGCTTACGAACTTTGCGACCTGTTTACCACATATGATGTGGACATGGAAGTACATGCCGACATCAACACCAATCCGCAGTTTAAAAGCAACGAAGCACTGAGAGAAGCCATGGGCTATATTCTCGGGATGGGCTTTGCCTTTAAGGCCAAGCCTGAAGCTTTTGCCAGCAGCAGTTGCGCTAATAAGATTGTGAACTAGCCACCTCTTCACGCCTGCAAAAGCAACAATTAAAGAATCATCTGTAGTGGTAAAAAACTGCGGAAGTAAATTTACCCCCCTACCCTTCCTCGTTTATCTCTTCTATCAGCGTCAGAATTTTATCTCTGCCCATTTTTTTTGTAGCGCTCGTTACAAAATGCTGCGGAATAAACTGCCAGGTTTTTCTAAGTTTCTCAATAAACAGTTTTACATTTTTTGCTACAATTGCCTGCGTTTCTTTATCGGCCTTCGTAAAAACAATTGTGATCGGCAGTTCCCAGGCATCAAGCTGATTTAAAAAATCAAGGTCAATTTTTTGAGGTGTATGGCGGGCATCGATGAGCACAAATATCATTTTCAAATTTTCACGCTGGCGCAGATAACCTTCAATCATCTGCTCCCACCTGCGCCGGCTACGGATGCTGACTTTGGCAAAACCATAGCCTGGCAAATCTACCAGGTACCATTTTACCGGCTCCTGTTTGGCTGCACTGCTCACTGCTGTATTTTCCTTTACCCCCGTTATTTCAAAGTGATTGATGAGTTGTGTTTTACCCGGAGTGCCGGATGTTTTTGCCAGTTTATCATTGTTGCAAAGCATATTGATCAGCGATGATTTGCCCACATTACTACGCCCGATAAATGCAAATTCATTTTTATCCGGTGGTGGACATTTATCTGCCGAAGGGCTGCTTATAATGTACTTAGCAAATTTTATTAACATGCGGCGAAGATAGGATAATAGACCAAAGTGGATCGGCCACGGACCACTGACCACTGATCATGGACGGTGGACTATGAAACATCAACCATACCCGACTTTTCAGCTTTCCTTAACTACTGGCAAGTTGGTAAGGCTTATATTTGCAGCCGATGGCAAAATTTGATCATGATGCAGTAGTTCCAGATCTTGGCTCTGAACTGTCAAAAAAAGAGCAGGTGGCCGGCATGTTCGATTCCATTGCTCACAGGTACGACTTTTTAAACCGTTTTTTGAGTGCTGGGATTGATGTAACGTGGAGGAAAAATGCGTTGAAAGAGCTGACAGCACTGGATCCTAAAATAATGTTGGATGTTGCCACGGGAACAGCAGATGTTGCAATAATGGCGGTAAAAATACTACATCCCAAAAAAATTACTGGTATTGACATTAGTGATGGAATGCTTGAATTTGGAAGAAAAAAGGTTGCAAACCTGGGGTTGAACGATATTATTGAGCTGGTGAACGGCGACAGTGCAACAATAAATTTTCCTGACAGCACGTTTGATGCAATTACAGTTGCATTTGGAGTGCGGAATTTTCAACAACTTGAAAAAGGGCTTGAAGAAATTAAACGGGTTTTAAAACCCGGCGGAAAGCTGGTGGTACTTGAATTTAGTAAACCAAAAGCACCGGTTATAAAACAGGTGTACAATGTTTACATGAAAGTGGTGGCGCCGGGAGCCGGCAAGTTATTTTCTAAAAATCGCAGTGCATATAAATATTTAGACGAATCAATTAAAAAATTTCCCGAAGGCAAAAACTTTACATCAATCTTAGATAACCTCGGTTATCGAAATACTTATTGTAAACCCCAGAGTTTAGGAATATGCACTATTTATTGCGGAGAAAAATAACTTCAATTGCGGCAGTTTTATATTTAATTCCAACGGCGCTTCATGCTCAGTTCCGGACTGGCATTAACCTGCCGGATCATGATGACAAGCTGTATCATTTTGGTATCAACCTTGGTTTTAATAAATCGCATTTCAGCTTTACACATCATCCACAATTTCTTGATCCGGCAATAAACGGCGACAGTGTGATGTCTATCGAAAGTATTAACAGCACTGGTATTAATCTTGCCTGGCTGGTTAATTTAAATCTCAGCCCACACTTCGATATCAGGACCTATCCGCTCAATCTTACCTTTAGTGAAAAAGCTTTTGAGTACAACCTCACTTACCCGGATATTCCGGCGGGTGAAACCAAACTCACTATTAAAAAGGTACAGGCCATTACACTGAGTTTTCCCATTTTAATAAAATTCAGCAGTGATCGTATTAATAACATGAAGGTGTATACTATTTTTGGCGGCAAGCTGGATTATGACCTTGCATCTAACGCCAATAAAAAGAACGCCGAAGAATTGCTGAAGCTAAAAGCAGTTGACTACGGCCTTGAAGGGGGCATCGGCTTCCATATTTATTTCCCTTATTTTGTAATGACGCCTGAGCTTAAAGTAAGCTGGGGAATGAGCAATCTTCATTTGAGAAACCCCAACCTTAAGTTTTCAAGCAATATAGACCAGATCTATTCCAGGATGATCTCATTTTCTATCACGGTTGAATAATTGTCAGCCTTTTCTATTTAATAATCATATTCCCGCCGGGCAATATTCATTCTGACTCCTGCACTAAATAAAGTGCTGTTAGATTGAATACCACTCACTTTATAAGTTCGGTGTTGAAGCGATAAATCAAAATAAATATTTTCTTTTACTTCGTAAGAAAGCTGGACCAGCGCATTGAGGCAGTTCGCTTTCAAGCCACTTCCAACTGTGTAACCGCTGGTTCGCTGTGCAGATAAGGGATCGGCAGGATTGATCAAGGGTTTGTCAGTGTTGTACAGTCTCAGAGGATTTCCCCCAAAATTCAGACCTGCACTGTCTAATCCCTGGTAATAATAAATAGCCCTTGCATACACATACATTTTAGGTGCCGGTTGATATTTTAAAATGCCTACAACTTCCTGGAAATTAGCACCCAGTGGATGAGCCAGTGGCTGGTTGTAATGCGTATAATTAGAAACCGAATCGTAGTGGGAATAAGTAAATGGCCTTACCCGGTTTGTTTCAACCTGCAGGTCTAAATTTGATATTCCAAAAGCATCCACATACTTAGCCCCTAACTGGTAGGCATATTTATTTACATAGTTGGTGGGATCATTCCTTAGTTTGCTTAACACAAATTCATCCAGCAAAAACTGCCCGTAAAATTGAAATTTATTGGCAACATTTGCTTTAAAATCAAAGCCGGCTTTTGCTTTATCGGCACTACCAATCGATCCCTCTAAATGCCGCAGAAATATAATCGGGTTTAAATACTGAAACTCAAAATGATTGCGACGGCCAAAAGTGATCGCTTCAAACACACCAATATTTACAGATTTTGAAATGCTGTAACTCAGGTGATGTGCAACCTGGTATTTTCTGTCAAGCAGGACATCACCAGATTTTTGAAACTGTGGCATCAGCTCCATAAAAATATTTTGATAGTTGAATTTCCAAATTTTTGTATTGAGCTTTAAGAAAAGATAGCTGTTACCCCAGTCACTCAAAAAAAGGCTTCGGTAACCATTACCAATAAAATTTTTATCATGCCCAAACTGAACGTCAATATATTTAGCAACATTAAAACTGATGTATCCCCTTGCATCAAAATAATCGACCCCGGTTGTTTTAAAACTTTTGTAAAAACCAACACCTGGTACGGCATGAAACGCATTGGTGCGTTGCTGAAAATAAGAAGGCCCTCTTTCCTGGTTATCTGTAAGTGTAGTTGAAAAACCAATCTTTTTTGAGATCATGCCCCGTAAAGTGACTCCTCTTGTATTGATAAACATTCTGTCGCTGTTGCCAGACTCTTTGCCCAGCGAAACCTGCAATACAGGATTAACCGCCAGGAAAAAATCTTTGACATCTACCTCAAACAGGTTGGCTTTGGTTTTATAAAAGGTTTTTAAAATGGGCGTTGTGCTTACGAAGGCATCTTTGCTGCCAGCAAACCATTCACTGTTATTCATGTAAAAACTATTCAGGTTGTACTTATCAATCTTTGTAAGATTCATCCCTTTATAAACAGAGGAAAGACTGTCCTGTGGGGCATTTGTAACAACCTGGTTGTTAATGCTGTCAAGCCACACCACCTCCTGCATCATTGCATTTCGGTTAAGGTACTTGATGTTTGAAAAGTTTAGATTACGGTCTACTTTTCCTTTTATCTCCAAACGATCCAGTAACTGGTAAGCTTTATCGCCCTGTTGCAAGTATGTTGACTGAGCTACCGCCATAGCCGGACAAATAAAAATCAATAGTTTGGTTAAGCTTTTAATAATTTGCATCAAATAAATATTTAATAAAGCAGGTAATGCATAAGCAGCTTACAAAGCCGGTTTGCAATACAAGAAAAACGGTTTCAAGATATGCAAAAGTATCTCTTTAAAAACATACAGGTAGTAAACGAAGGAAAAACAATAACAGCAGATGTATTAACAAACGGGGAGCGGATTGAGAAAATTGCAGCTTCTATTGAAACCACAGAAAGAGTCACTGAAATAAATGGTGAAGGTAAAATGCTGCTGCCTGGCATCATTGATAATCATGTTCATTTCAGGCAGCCGGGGCTTGAGTATAAAGGCACCATCTATTCAGAATCCAGGGCAGCAGTTGCAGGTGGTGTTACTTCTTTTATGGAAATGCCCAACACCATTCCGCCAACATTTACACAGCAGCTTTTAGAAGATAAATTTGAGATTGCTGCAGAATCATCCCTGGCCAACTACTCCTTTTACATGGGCACCAGCAATACCAATGCAGATGAAGCCCTGAGAACAAATGAAAAGAAAAACAGTGTTTGCGGTATTAAGATCTTTATGGGCAGCAGTACCGGTAACTTGCTGCTTGATAATCCTGTAACACTTGATAAAATATTTAGTGAGAGTGAAATGCTGATTGCTACGCATTGTGAAGATGAAAGAATAATGCAGCAAAATTATGAACGCCTGAAAGCAACGGGCAAAGAGCTCACAGCTTCCGATCACCCAATTATTAAAGATGATATTGCCTGTTTTGAAAGCAGCCTCGTAGCAGTGCAACTTGCCAGCAAACATAAGAGCAGGCTGCACATTCTGCACATAACCACGGCAAAGGAATTACAATTGTTCAGCAACTGGTTGCCACTAAATCAAAAAAGAATAACTGCTGAAGCCTGTGTTCACCACCTGCATTTTACCAGTGATGATTATGCAGATCTTGGCAATAAAATAAAATGCAATCCGGCGATAAAAGCGCCATTTAATAAAGAGGCTTTATGGGCGGCGATTAACGATGATGTTATTGACAGCATCAGTACAGATCATGCTCCTCATACGTTAGCCGAAAAAAATGTACCGTATGAAAAAGCCCATGGTGGCGTGCCTTTTGTACAGCATTCTCTTTCAATGATGCTGCACTATGTACAACAGGGAAAGATAACTATTGAGAAGGTGGTGGAGAAAATGTGCCATTCCAATGCAATCATTTATGAAATGGCAGAAAGAGGTTTTATAAGGGAGGGCTATTATGCAGACCTTGTTGTTGTTGACCTCAACAAACCGGTAACGGTAACTACGGAAAACATTTTATACAAAGTTGGGTGGAGCCCCTTAGAGAATTTTATCTTTCCTGCATCTATAGACAGAACTTTTGTAAACGGCACCCAGGTTTTTAATAATTCCGGTGAATACGTTGAATGGGATGAATCAACAAAAGGGCAGAGAATTTTGTTTGACAGAAATTAGCATTACTGGTTTTTGAAATTGAGACTTCAACATAATTTATTTTAATGATGGAAATAGACAGCACCACGCTTACAGATTTGTCTGTTTTAAATGTAAGTGATGATTTTTCATTGTTCAATAAGCTGAACTTTTGCAAAACCAGCGGCGGAAAAGAAACTCTTTTCAGGAATTTTAGTACGCCGCTTTCGTCTGTTGAAAGCATAAAGGGCATACAGCAAACCCTCCAATTCATTGCAAAAAATAAACAGTACTGGCCGGCTCAAATCACCAATGGTTCAGTAATGATGGTGGAAAAATTCTATCATGCCACTATTGATGAAATACCTGCAGCCCCTTCTGCAGCCGGCGTTTTAAGCTATCGCTTCTTCAGCAGTTCAGATTACTCATTTATTAAATTTTCCACCGAGCATGCATTCGATTTTATAAAAGGAATGCAGCAGTTTTTGGACCATTTTAATACTGAAGATGCACCTCCCCCCTTAAAATTTTTGCTCAAGTCTGTGTCGCTGGCAATTGACAGAAATGAGTTTAAAATTGTTGCTGCCAATAAAAAATCAAAAGACCTGCCGGTAAAAAACCAGCTGGCTTTAGCTAACTTTTTACGTTACCGTTTTAAGCAGCAAATAATAAATCTGCTGCATGAATATTACCAGCTGGATGCCTGGTACAGCATGAGCATGGCAGTAGAAAAATTCCAGCTTACCTATCCGGATTTTGTAGAAGAAAAGAAACCAATGCTGGAGGTGAAGGGGCTTTTTCATATTTTGTTGCAGCAGCCCGTTTCTTACGATTTACACTTGCAGCCCGGTAAAAATTTTCTCTTTTTAACCGGCGCAAATATGGCTGGTAAAAGCACATTTATAAAATCGGTTGGCATTGCTGTTTTTTTAGCGCATATTGGCATGGCGGTACCAGCAGCTGAAATGCAGCTAAGCCTGTTCGACGGTTTGCTCAGCAATATAAATGTGATGGACAATATTGTAAAGGGTGAAAGCTATTTCTTTAATGAAGTACAACGGGTAAAAGCAACTGTTCAAAAAATTAGTGATGGCAGAAACTGGCTTATTTTAATTGATGAATTATTTAAAGGAACCAATGTGCAGGATGCTATGAAATGTTCCACCACCGTTATTGAAGGGCTCATTAAAATAAAAAATACACTCTTTATTCTCTCCACCCATTTATATGAAATAGGCGAACCGCTCAGGCAATATCCCAACATTATTTTCAACTACTTTGAAACTGCGGTAGAAGATGAGCAGCTTGTATTTAGCTACCAGTTAAAAAATGGTATCAGCAACGACAGGCTTGGTTATTTAATACTGAGAAAAGAAGGTGTGGTTGATATGCTGGGTAAGTTGTAATTCTCCATTTTTTAGTTAAGACTGGCTTTTATTTGAGGCGTTAGTCAATTGTCGCTAACAATTTTTGTGGTAATTATCTTAACAAATAGTTACAAGCTGCTTTTGTACGCTTAAATCCATCAATGACTGTACATTTGCACCCACATTGCAGCTACAAAGCGGCACTATTCAATAGTTCATGAAGAATTTTTTCAGGATTTTTAGTTACATTGAGATACCCAAAGGCAAACTCGCCTTTTATACTACCTGTTCGTTACTGGCAACTTTTTTTTCTGCAGCAAGCCTTGGAATGCTTTCTCCCTTTATGCAATTAATTATTAATGGCGATAATAACCAGCCTATTAATTCAAA
Source organism: Ferruginibacter sp. (assembly GCA_965247025.1). GTDB lineage: Bacteria > Bacteroidota > Bacteroidia > Chitinophagales > Chitinophagaceae > Ferruginibacter. The sequence goes on from OZ252000.1 coordinate 2,913,720, forward strand.
AGCTGTTGGCGGACTGGTGCACTATATTCAACAACTCCGGGATTCAAAAAGTCCCTTGTATGCATTGGGCGCTGTATGCCTCATGATCCTTTTCTGTAACATTGTAAGCAACGTATTCAGGTATTTGTCTTATTACATTTCAACTCCTGTAAGAAATGATATTCTTTCAGGATTCAGAATCCGGCTGTACGATAAAATACTGAAACTGCCGGTCGGCTTTTTTACAGAGCAGAAAAAAGGTGACCTGATGAACAGGATGATCGGCGATATTAATGAAATTCAGTCGTCTGTGATACAGGCCATGGAAGGGCTTATAAAAGATCCGCTCACCATACTCTCTTACCTGGCTTATATGGTTTATCTAAGTCCGATGCTTTCGTTAGCGTTGTTGATATTATTACCTGTAACTGCACTTATTATTGGCAGCCTCAGCAAAAAATTAAAAAGCCAAAGCAGCGAATATAGTATTGCTTCCGGCGAAAGTTTAAGCCATGTAGAGGAAACGCTTACAGGCATAAAAGTTATTAAAGCTTTTACGGCAGAAGGTGATATGATGGCAAAATTTAAGTCCGGTAACAAAAGAATTTTCTCAGTATTAAATGCCATGACTCGCCGCCGGGATCTGGCCAGTCCGCTTACAGAAGCAATGGGAGTTGGCGTGCTTTGCTGTATTTTATTCATTGGAGGTTACCTTGTTTTTCACCAAAGCGGCGACCTGCAAAAGGCTGACCTGTTCCCATTTATAGCCATCTTCGCTGTACTTATAAATCCTGCAAAAAACCTGTCAAACACTTTTAGTGGCATACAGCGTGGCCTTGGTGCTATTGAGAGAGTGGAAGAAATTTTAAAGGCTCCGGTAAAAATTGAAGACAAGTCAAATGCAATCCCACTTACCGGTTTTAACACTAGTATTGAATTCAGGAATGTTGGCTTTAGTTACGATGATACAATTACTTTAAAGAACATTAACCTTACGGTAGAAAAGGGAAAGACAGTTGCCCTGGTAGGTTCTTCGGGTGCCGGTAAATCAACAATGGCTGATCTTGTTCCGAGGTTTCATGATGTGAGTGAAGGCGAAATATTAATTGACGGCATCAATATAAAAGACTACAATCTGCAGAGCCTGCGAAAGCAAATGAGTTTTGTAACACAGGAGCCAATACTTTTTAATGAAACTATTGCCAGCAACATTGCACTTGGCAACAGCGGTGCCAGTATAGAAACTATTACAGACGCTGCAAAAATTGCCAACGCCCACAACTTTATTGTAAATAAAGAATTTGGTTATCAAACGAATATTGGTGACCGCGGCAACAAGCTCAGCGGAGGGGAAAGGCAACGTATTACCATTGCAAGAGCTGTGCTGCAAAACCCTCCTATACTTATTTTAGATGAAGCCACTTCTTCTTTAGATACTGAAAGTGAACGCCTGGTACAGGATGCAATCATTCACTTAATGAAAGACCGTACATCCATTGTAATTGCTCACCGCCTAAGTACCATCCGCAATGCAGATGAAATTATTGTTTTGCAAAAAGGTGAGATCATTGAAAGAGGAACGCATGAATCCTTGATTGAACAAAACGGCTTTTATAAAAAGCTGGTGGAAATGCAGGAGATAAGTTGAGACGATTTACAGTTTGGAGTTTACGGTTTAGAGTTTGGAGTTTGATGAGATCCAAGGCGTTTGGGTTTTCGCTTGCTGCAATTAGTATCGCCAGGTGCTTGTAAATTTTGCCCCTGGAATGCATAATTTTTTTATAGACTTCGCTGCATAGGAGCGGTATATCGGTAGAAAAAAAATATTCCAGGCATCATACCGCAGGAGCGATATGTTGCTAAATATTGTGGTAAAAGCTCAATAAAGAAATATTGTACAAGAGTGCGACGCCGATAAGGCTCAATAGATATTCTAAACCCCGGCTCAAAAATCTTCTTCAGCAATTTCCGCAAAATACCCGGCCAAAATAATTATATATTTACTTTCTCCAAATGTTTGGCTACTTTCATAATAATTCCTGAACATTTAATGAACTTACAAACTCTTTTGAATAAATGCTTGTAAAAACCTTTGGCAGTGCGGTTTACGGCGTGGAAGCGATTACGATCGCCGTGGAAGTGAACATAAACAACCAGGGTAAATCGGAGGCAGTAATTGTTGGCCTGCCAGACAGTGCTGTTAAAGAAAGTATGCTGAGGGTTGAGAGCGCCATTAAAGACAACGGCTATTTTATGCCACGTACCAGGCTCATTGTAAATCTTGCACCGGCTGATATCCGCAAGAGCGGAACGCCTTTCGACCTGCCAATTGCAATGGGCACTCTAGGTGCCAGCGACCAGTTGAAATTTCCTGAAAAATTAGTGGATTATGTGATAATGGGAGAGCTTAGTTTGAACGGTGATGTACGGGCTATAAAAGGTGCCCTGCCGATTGCCATACAAGCCAGGAAAGAGAACTTTAAAGGATTGATTGTTCCCCAGCAAAATGCCCGGGAAGCAGCCATGGTAAACAACCTGAAAGTGTACGGCGTGACGCACCTGAATGATGTAATAAAATTTTTTGAAGACGAGACTTATCTTGATCCGGTAGTTGTGAATACAAGAGAAGAATTTGCTTACGCTCAAAGCGATTTTGAAATTGATTTTTGTGATGTAAAGGGGCAGGAAAATATAAAAAGGGCACTGGAAATTGCGGCGGCTGGCGGCCACAATGCGATACTGATTGGCCCGCCCGGCGCTGGCAAAACAATGCTTGCTAAAAGACTGCCTACCATTTTACCTCCATTGAGTTTACATGAAGCCTTAGAGACAACCAAAATACACAGTGTAGCTGGTAAACTGCCGGAGAATGCCACCCTGATTTCTAAACGGCCGTACCGCTCGCCGCACCACACAATTAGTGATGTTGCACTTGTTGGCGGGGGTGGAAATCCGCAACCCGGCGAAATATCGCTGGCGCATAATGGGGTTCTATTTTTAGATGAATTGCCTGAGTTTAAAAGGACGGTTTTGGAAGTAATGCGGCAGCCGATGGAGGAAAGAAAAGTAACCATCAGCCGGGCAAAAGTTGCAATGGATTTTCCGGCGAGTTTTATGCTGATTGCCAGCATGAACCCTTGTCCGTGTGGCTACTTCAATCACCCGGAAAGGGAATGCACCTGCCCGCCGGGAGCGGTACAGAAATATCTCAATAAAATTTCAGGCCCGCTGCTGGACAGGATTGACCTGCATGTAGAAGTTACCCCCGTTGCCTTTAGTGAATTATCCTCAACAGTGCAATTTGAAAAGAGCGAATTTATAAGAGAGCGGGTTATAAAAGCAAGGCTGATACAAGAGGAAAGATACAAGGACAATGAAGGCGTTTATGCCAATGCACAAATGAGCAGCAAAACATTAAAGGAAGTTTGTGTTATCAATAATGCCTGCCAGAATTTGCTGAAGATTGCCATGGAAAAACTCAATTTATCTGCCAGGGCATATGACCGTATTTTAAAAGTAAGCCGAACCATTGCTGACCTTGCCGGCAGTACTGATATTAAAGCGGAACACATTGCAGAGGCTATTCAATACAGAAGTTTGGATAGAGAAGGATGGGCGGGGTAGTCCTTTATTTTCCCGGATACTTTTCCATTTTATCACTTTTGAAATCTCTTTTTGCTGCCGATAAGTTATAAGCAGTTGCCAAAAATTTCTGTTCTGATTGGTTATTTTTTTGTTACACAATCAAATGCATATCTGAGATAAAAGAATACAGAAGCAAAATAAACATCTTTCTCTGCCATTGTATGTTCTTCGCTATCCGTTCAATAGAAAATACAGAACAAAAAAATAGTGTACCTTCCGTAATCGCAGTTTGGGATTTGTTCTCTAATTTTAAATCCCATAATAAAAACCAGCATGGCAAATAAAAAGCCGTGTTTCTTTAAAATCTTCCTAATGCCTGCAAATATTATTATCGATTGCGAACGCATGAAACACCATCATACTGGTTTATATCATTACTGTTATAACCTCGGTAAAAATTTAGCAGCAAACTATAATCATCAAAACGAAAAAATTCATTTTTTTTTACCCGCCAAAGAAGGGCTCATTTTTGGTAAAGATGAACACTATATTCACCAAAAAAACTGGCACAAGTTATTTCTGCCAGCTACCCCGCAATTGAACGTGTGGCATGCCACTCACCAGGACACCGACTATTACCCAGCACATAAAAGAGCTCCTGTTGTTTTAACTATACACGATCTGAACGTATTGCACAATACATCCAAGACTTCAGCCAAAAAAAAATATTTTTTAGCTGAAGTCAAAAAAAAATTAGAGCGTGCTGATCACATCACTTTTATCTCTGCCTTTACTAAGAACGACGTTCAGCAACATTTTGAACTGGCTAACAAGCCCAACACAGTAATTTATAATGGCTGTAATATTGTTGAAATTAAAGCCCCTGTGGCACCGTTAAATGTCACCATCAATCCTTTTCTTTTTACGATCGGCACCATTACCGATAAAAAAAATTTTCATGTGCTGCCGGCATTGCTCGCCGGTAATGACAGGGTTTTAATTATTGCCGGCATTACCCAAAGTGAAGTGTATAAACAAAAAATAATTGACCAGGCCATTAAACACGGGGTAGAAAAAAGGGTAATTTTTACCGGGGCAATCAGCGAAAACGACAAGCAATGGTATTTAAAAAATTGTGAGGCATTTGTCTTTCCTTCTTTAACCGAGGGCTTTGGTTTACCGGTAATTGAAGCCATGTTTTTTGGCAAACCGGTGTTTTTATCAACTTTTACTGCACTGCCAGAAATTGGCGGAGACGCTGCTTATTATTTTAATTCTTTCGATAAAGATGATATGCAAGAGACCCTGCAAAAAGGGCTGCAACATTATCATGCTACCGGAGCCAATAAAAGTATTAAAGCAAGAGCTGCAATTTTTAGCTGGAAAGAAGCTGCACTTAAATATCTTGAAGTGTACAGAAGTCTGTATTGATTTTTTTAAATGATCATTTTATGATTATGAACATTTTTAAACAAAAAAGATATTTACGGATCGCAGAGCGTTTTTTGGGTGCCAGTAAAAAATGCTGGTATTTAAAAAATAGCAGCATCCGGTTAAAATTATTCACCAGTGAAAAACTTTCGTAGGATTTTACCAGGCGACTCAGTACATCTTTTTCCATCACCAGTTCTTGAGGACATTTATCATAAAAAGCTTTTATCCGGGTGCGGATCTGATTCATTTCAAGCCGCTTTTTTTCAGCCTTATTTATTTTATTGTGCTTACGGGTTTTGCCACCTGCTGCCCCAAAAATATTGGCGCTGTGTTGCCGGTAGCTGGCAAGTGGTTCATCCAAATATTTCATTCCTCCGTAAAAGGTAGCCATGTAACATAACCACCAATCGTGTGGTATTACTTCAAGAAATGGAATTGCTTTTTGTAAAAAATCTTTTTTTATCAACGTTGCATGCCCATAAATTCTGCAGAAAACTGCCTGCTGCAAACAGTTATCATAATCCTGGCAATTGCCCCTGTCTGAAATATTTACACCAATTGGCTTTAAATTTTCATCGCATAAAGCAGAATCGCAATAGATTATCGGGTAGTCTCCAATGGCAGCCTGCATCTTTTTTATTTTGTCTTTATCCCAAACATCATCCTGATCGCAAAGGGCGATGTATTCGCCGGAAGCAAGCTTACAGCCCTTTTCAAAGTTTTTTATATAGCCCAGGTTTTGCTCATTGCGAATGATTTTTATTTGAGGGTAGTTAAATTGAAAACTTTGCAGTATTGCTATTGTTTCATCGGTACTGCAATCATCAACAACTATTATTTCTGTATTAGGATACGATTGTGTTACAACCGATTCCATTTGCTGTGATAAAAATAAAGCCCCATTAAATGTTGCAATTACAATTGATACAACCGGCAATTCCTCTTGGCTCATGGCATGAATTTAAAGTAATCTTTAAGAATTATTAACTTTACAAGTAAAGTAAATTTATGTGCGTTAGCATGCTGGTAAAAAATACCCTGTAACTACTCTTTGCAAAACTCTAAATTAATTTGAATGAAAATTGCAGCAGTTGTTTTTTTATATAATCCTGGTGAAATTACGATTGCAAATATTGAAAGTTATGCTGGTTCCATAAGCAAAGTGTATGTATTTGATAACACAGAAGAAGGAGCCAAACTAAAGAATAGCCTTTTAAAACTTCCTGTAATTGAATACTATCATGATGGGAAAAATGAAGGCTTATCTAAAAGGCTGAACGAGGCTGCCCACCTGGCAATTAAAGATGGATTTGACTGGTTGTTAACTATGGACCAGGACTCAAGCTTTTATAACAACAGCTTTACAACTTACCTCAATTGTTTTTCCAAATTTGAAAATAAAGATAATGTGGCCATGTTTGGAACGACCAACGACAGAGATATTATTTCATCATCAGAAGAATGCCAGGTAAAGGAAGTTAATGACCTTATGACCTCCGGAACACTGTTAAACCTGTGCCTGTTTAAAAAAATTGGCAATTTCGACGAGGCTTTATTTATTGATTCTGTGGATCATGATTATTCAATACGAACTATATTGGCTGGTTATCCTATTCTCCGGTTTACCAACATTTTTTTGTCCCACGAATTAGGTAAGGAAGTTTACAATTCATCTATAAAAACCCTGTTTATATTAAAAAAGAAAAAAGAAATTCACTCGCCGGTGAGGTGCTATTATATGTTTAGAAACATGCTTTACCTCACGAAAAAATTTGAGAAGGAAAATATTCACCAGGTTAAGCAGCTAAAGAAAGATGTAATTTCCCGGATAAAAAAAGCGCTGTTATACGGTAGGAACAGCCTGGCAATTTTCAATTATTTAAACAGGGCTTACAAGGATTACAAAAATATGCAGATGGGTAAAATCTCCGGTGAAACCGGATAATCTTAAAAAGATTACCCGTGCTGAGTTGCGTTTTACAATGTTATCACTTTATAATTTTTAAATGCAAACAGCCTTTTCCCGGTTTTCTTTTCAACCCAAAATAAAAACCTATCCTTCAATGAAAATTTTTTTTGACTGATATCAAGTTCAATTTTCCAGTTTTTTCTTTCGATACGGTCCAGCATAACCTGCGGGTGTGTACCTGTAAATTTCATGAGTGAATCATAGTTTTTTTCAAAATCGTAAACGTCCTCAGTACCAGCTACAGTAATGCTTTGCTCAGCATCCTGGCTAATATAATAGCGGTTTGTATCTTTTTGTTTTGACGCATTTGCTGCGGACTTTTTACCCAGCCATAATGATATATTTCCGCATCAATTAAAACGACATCTAACTTTTTATTTCCCTTTCTAAATCCCTGTGCATCTTTATAAGAGGTAATACTTTTATCATTTTTAATTATCCTCACTTCATAATTATACCATTTCCGGCTATCGCCAACATAATCGTATGTAGCATAAAAATGAAGGTATTTAAAAAGTAAGCCTTCAACCTTTTTATTTGTTCTAAACTTTTTTGCAGCTTCAATAATGGTTCCATGGTATTTCTCATGTACAATTTCATCAGCCTGTATATAAAATATCCAATCGGTATCTGCTGAAACAAGTGCCGTTGCTTTGTCAGTTTCCAAAGCATACACTTTACCGCCCTCTCTTAAATTCATATCCCATTCAGAAAACACTATTCTCAATTTTGCTGACTGAATACTTTTTATCAGTTGTTCGGTTTCATCTTCTCCCCTGTCTATACACACAATCATTTCATCAACCACGGGCAAAATGGAATTGATAGCCTCCACAACAGGGTAATCATTTTTTATTGCATTCCTAATTATTGTAACACCTGTTATTTTCATACCCGGTAAATATAGCTGATAAAGAACCGAAATTATTCTGACAATCCGTGCCAGCATAACCAGGATGCTGTGATTGATAGTTTCATTCAGATAGATTTACAGGTTAAACCTTCTCCCTAAAAGCTGGCAAGTCTGCGTCTTTAATACATTGATAGTTTTCGATCTGTAATTTCTTATAACTTTGCACCATGAAAATATTATTTACTTATTTAAAACCTTATAAATGGCTGATTGGACTGGCATTGTTGCTGGCTGCAATTAACCAGGTTTTCTCCATGCTGGATCCTTATTTTTTCGGAAAGCTGGTAGATAGATACGCAACCCATCCAAAACAAACTGGCTATTACGACGCTAAGAAGAACTTTATTGTAACTGGTGTTAGAACAAAGGTGGAGTTTATTTGGGGAGTACTAGGAATGCTGGGTTTATTAATAAGCGTTGCGATGGTATCCCGTATTGCCAAAGCATTCCAGGATTATTTCAGTAATGTGATTGTACAAAAATTTGGTGCAAAAATTTTCACAGATGGTTTACAGCATTCAATGCGGTTACCCTACCAGGAATTTGAAGACCAGCGAAGTGGTGAAACACTTTCGATTCTTTCCAAAGTACGTTCTGACACGGAAAAATTCATTATTTCCTTTATCAATATTTTGTTTGCAATGCTGGTGGGCATTGTAGTTGTTTCGGTTTATGCGGCAGGGCTGCATTGGTCAATTATGCCGATTTATGTAATTGGAATGTTGATACTTGCGCTGCTGACGAGTGTGCTGAGCCGAAAGATAAAAGTGATTCAAAAAAACATTGTGAAGGAAACAACCGTACTGGCCGGATCAACTACAGAGTCATTAAGAAATATTGAGTTGGTAAAAAGTCTTGGCCTTACCAACCAGGAAATAAACAGGCTTAACAACAACACTTACAAAATTCTAAGCCTCGAATTACGGAAGGTAAAGAGTATACGAACCTTGAGTTTTATACAAGGTACTTTTGTAAATCTTCTGCGCCAGCTGATTATGTTTACACTTTTGTGGCTTGTTTTCCAGGATAAATTAACTGCAGGTGAAGTAATTACGCTTACATTTTATTCCTTCTTTATTTTTGGCCCGTTGCAGGAGCTTGGAAATATAATCCTGTCTTACCGGGAAGCGGAAGCATCGCTTAATAACTTTCATGCATTGATGAGCAAGTCGCCGGAACCGACGCCAGCTAACCCAAAACCATTGGGCAAAATAGGTGAACTTGCATTTAAGGAGGTGAGTTTTAAACACACAACTGCCAGCCACAAAGCAATTGATAAAATTAGTTTTGATGTGGAGCTTGGAGAAACCATCGCCTTTGTGGGACCAAGCGGCAGCGGCAAATCTACGTTGATGAAATTACTGGTAGGCCTGTACAGACCGCTGGAAGGAAAGATTGAATACAACGACCTTGATGAAACGGAGATCAATTTTGATGATCTGCGGAACCAAATTGGTTTTGTAACGCAGGATACCAACCTTTTTAGTGGCACGATAAAAGAAAACTTATTATTTGTAAACCCTTCTGCAACCGACGAAGATCTGGCAGATGTATTGGAAAAAGCATCCTGCACCGGCCTTGTTGCAAGGGCTGAGAAAGGGCTTGACACAATGATTGGTGAAGGCGGACTTAAATTATCCGGCGGCGAAAAACAGCGGCTGTCGATAGCGAGGGCTTTGCTCCGTAAGCCGAACATCCTAATATTTGATGAAGCCACTTCAGCACTCGATTCTTTAACTGAAGAAGAGATAACGAATACGATTAAATCGATTTCAGCTGATAAAGAACAGATCACCATTTTAATTGCACACCGCCTCAGCACCATTATGCATGCGGACAGAATTTATGTGCTTGAAAGAGGAGATGTTGTTGAAACAGGTACTCATGAAAATTTATTAGCAGAAAAAGGACTTTACTATGCCATGTGGCGCCAGCAAATTGGGGAAAGAAAAAAGATGATGGCGTAAAGGCTTCCTCTGTAATTTTTTTGCATTAAAGATTACCTGCTGCTAACCCAATAGATGCATCAATTTCTTTTAAAGTCTGTGCTTTAAAACCATACCGGCTATCAATGTTAAAAACTTTTTTAGCAGGTAACAAAATTTTTAAAGTAAACGGTCCCCTTAAAAAAGAAAGAGATCTGTTATTGGTTTTTAAGATTGATTTTAATTCTGTCAGATCATATTCATTGACCCGGTTGCCTGAAAATAAACTGTTCAAAAAGAAGATTACTTTGTTACTGCTCTTGTCGAACCGCACTTCCGTTACATGTAATTGAACAAGGCTATTAACTATTCTAAATCCAAAGTCTGCAATTGCAGCAATTAAAATTACGGCGACATTTAATGGCACAAATGAGGTTAATATTAAACAATTATCACGAATGAAGCTATGCCTGACAGCCAGTTCATCAGCTCCTTTTTCAAGTAATTCCTTGTTTCAGTTTTAAATACAATCATTGATTTTTAATTTAATGGTTCACAATCTAAATAAATAAGTCAGTCGATTTTCTTATAATAAATATCCTTTTCCGAGCCTGGTAAAAACAGCGACCTGGTCTTTTACCCAGGCTTCATCCTTACCGGCTTCCTTTGCCATAAATGCGGCAACAGCAGGTGCAGCCTCCATTGCGGCGTTTGCATCTAAAAATAACAGCCGGATCCTTCTTGCTAAAATGTCTTCGACAGTAATGGCCATTTCATTGTCTATCATCCATTTTACTTCTGCAAAACAGTAAGGGTAACCGGGGTGAATTTGCTCAGCAAGGCTTGTATCTGCAACAATCAATTCTTTTATTGCGCCAGCATCTTTACCATAAACCGTCAGGTACGATTCGTCCTTTTCTGTTGTGCTTCCATGAACAGGTAAATCTTTTGTAATGCAGGTAAGATTTTTTAAGCCAGCCGAATCTGCTGCTTTATCAACTGCATGCTCAGCCATATTCCGGTAGGTGGTCCATTTGCCACCAGTAACATGAATTAATCCGCTGGGCAACACATCAATGTGATGATCTCTCGGCATCACTTTGGTAGATGTAGCATTGCTTGTTTTGGCCAATGGCCGAAGCCCAACAAATACACTCTGTACATCTTTATAGTCTATCCTTGTGGAAGAATAACGATTGAAATGCTGGATGATAAAATCAATTTCCTGCTGCTGGGCTTTGGGTTCCGTGCTTATGGTTTCAACAGGAGTATCCGTTGTACCAAGCAGTAATTTATCGTGCCAGGGAATGGCAAACAATACCCTGCCATCATCTGTTTTGGGAATCATCAAGCCTGCGTCTCCTTTAAAAAAAAGTTTATCCACCACCAGGTGAATACCTTGTGAAGGGGCAATGGTTTGCTCTTTATGGCCTTCTGCCAATTGTAACAAACTATCTGCAAACACACCAGTTGCATTAATGATAACTTTGCCGCTGATTTCAAAATGATTACCAGATATTTCATCTTTTACCTGCACACCGCTTAGCTTTTCGCCACGCTTTACAAAGCCCGTAACTCCACAATAATTTACCACAGTTGCGCCATGTTCAGTCGCTGTTTGAGCAAGGTTTACCGCCAGGCGGCTGTCATCGAACTGGCCATCAAAATACAGCACACCACCGCTCAGTTTATTGGTTGAAAGATCAGGTAAATTTCTTAATGCCGCTGCTTTACCAAGCAAACTGGTGGGGCCCAAACTTAACTTGCCACTCAACAATTCGTACACCCACAAACCAACGCCATAGTACCATTTCTGCCACCATTTATAAGATGGTACAACAAAGGAGAGTGTGTGACAAACATGGGGTGCATTCTGCAACAGGCGGCCTCTTTCCAGCAACGCCTCTCTTACCAAACGGATGTTTCCCTGTGCCAGGTAACGCACACCACCATGCACCAGTTTGGTGGCACGGCTGCTTGTACCTTTGGCAAAATCATATTTTTCCAGCAGCAGGGTTTTATACCCCCTGCTGGCTGCATCTACAGCACAGCCGAGACCGGTGGCACCACCACCGATAATGATAATATCCCATTGGGTATTTTGCTGGAGCTGTTGTATGGAGGTGTTGCGGTTCATTAAGGATCGCTGTTTTATTTTTCGCCGTTGAGACGTTAGGTTATTTGCTGGCTTATCCGTTGTCGTAAAGACGTTGAGCCGATGGCTATCCTGAGGTACAGTCGGGGGTCACACCATGGCTTACTCACATTCGAACATGACAGGATCGTAGATAACTGAGGATATGTTACTCATAAAAAACTTCATCAGTTACAAATCACACATAATAAATCAGACATCTAAATCGTAAATCCTACATCCCCACCCTACTCGCTAATAGTCATCCGCACCGCCCTCTCCCATCCCTTCTTCAATTCAATTCGTTCTGCCTCTTCAATCGCCGGACTAAAAGTTTGCTGCACCTGCCACTGCTCATGAATATCTTCAAGACTTTTCCAGTAACCAACGGCCAGGCCTGCAAGATACGCCGCCCCAAGTGCAGTTGTTTCTGTAACAACAGGCCGCAGTACTTTCGTATTAAGTATATCGCTTTGAAACTGCATCAGCATATCATTCGCAGTTGCACCACCATCAACCCTTAACTCCTTTATCGAAATACCAGAATCGCTTTCCATGGCCTTAAGCACATCCATGGTTTGGTAAGCAATACTTTCCAGCGAAGCTCTTGCAATATGGGCAGCAGTTGTACCACGGGTAATACCGGAGATTGTTCCCCTTGCATCCTGGTTCCAATACGGTGCACCAAGACCGGTAAAGGCAGGCACAACATAGACGCCACCGTTATCTTCCACCTGCTTTGCCAGCGGCTCAACAGCTGGTGATGTTTTAATGATGCCAAGGCCATCTCTCAGCCACTGCACTACAGCACCGGCAATAAACACGCTGCCTTCCAAAGCGTAGTTTGTCACACCATTTATTTTCCATGCTACTGTAGTAAGTAAATTATTTTTGCTGGCCACTGGTTTTTCGCCGGTATTCATCAGCATAAAACAGCCGGTGCCGTATGTATTTTTTACCATGCCCGGCTGTGTACACAGCTGGCCAAACAAAGCACTTTGCTGATCGCCTGCAATGCCGGCAACAGGTATTTTTGCATTGCTGAAATTGCCAGATGTATGTCCAAAAACTTCACTGCTGCTTTTTATTGCGGGCAGCATATTACCCGGCACACCCAGCAGTTCCTGCAGTTCAGCGTCCCACTCACAAGTATGAATATTGCACAGCATTGTACGGCTGGCATTTGTTACGTCAGTTGCATGAACGGCGCCGCTGGTGAGGTTCCAGAGCAGCCAGCTGTCAATGGTACCAAAACACAATTCGCCTCTCTCAGCCTTCTCCCTGGCGCCAGCTACATTATCCAGTATCCAGCGTATTTTAGTACCGCTGAAATAAGCATCAATTACCAATCCTGTCTTACTCCGAACAGTATCTTCGGCACCCTTTGCTTTCAGCTCATCACAAAAAGATGCCGTCCGCCTGTCCTGCCAAACAATGGCGTTGTACACCGGTTTGCCGGTAGCCCGTTCCCAAACAACGGTAGTTTCCCGCTGGTTGGTAATACCGATGGCAGCAATATCTGCGGTGGTCAGTCCTGCCTTGGAAATGGCTTCAGCAGCCACTCCCAGCTGAGTGCTCCATATTTCGATGGGATCATGTTCCACCCATCCCGGTTGCGGAAAAATTTGAGTAAACTCTTTTTGTGCAGTGGCAATTATTTCGCCTGCCTGGTTAAAAATGATGGCTCTTGAGCTGGTAGTACCCTGGTCGAGGGCAAGAATAACGGTTGGCATGGGAGCAATTTTTTTTGAAGATAAAGGAAAGTTGTAAGGTGGAGAAAAAGAGATTTGATGTTTGGCTGTCAGCAGGTTGCATTAATCAACTTTGGCTCCGGCTGTACGCTTGTAGCCTTCCTTCGTCAGGGCTACCGCTTCCTTTGGCAGCTTTTGGACGGCAGATTATTTTTCAACTTTTGCCAAACAAAGTTGATATGCAGGCAATTGTTTTCAGGATAAGGTAAAGTAGCAATGAAAAAAAGTTCACAGTTTCTAAAAGAAAAAAGGGCTTCATAAGATATGTATCAAAATAAAATTGTGTGTACATTAGCATTATGAAAAACAGATCCAGCGTAACGGTAGATCAAGACCTGATGCAACAGGCCGAAAGCTATGCAGCAAAGCATCAAACCTCTGTCTCTCAACTAGTGGAACAGTATTTTAAAAGTCTGGTACGTCCTGCAAAGAAGAAAAATATTATACAATTGATAGACAGCCTGCCCAAACCTGCCTTCAATAGTAAAACAAATCTCAGGGAAGCCTACTTCGAAGATCAAAAGAAAAAGCATGGCTTCTAAATCTTTTGCTGATGCAAACTTGCTTTTAGATTTTACCCTTCAGCGGGGAAATTTTTTACCTGCGAGGGACATCATTCAACATACCATTGACGGCAATATTATTTTATACACTACACCAGCAGTAATACATATTGTGGCTTACTGGATAACTAAAGCGTATGGCAGCAAAAAAGCAAAACAACTACTGCTCTCTTTGCTGGCAGATATAAACATCATTGATTGTGACCACAGTACAGCCCTGATTGCAATTAATAGCAGTTTTGATGATATTGAAGATGCATTGCAATACTTCACTGCTCTCAAACATGGACTTGATTATTTTATATCTGCTGATAAAAAACTAAAGAAAAGCGCCATTCCCCAATTACCAGTTTTTACAGCAGCGGAATTTTTAAACGAAGTTTTAAACGAGTAGATTGCTATCATATTACAATACCCTCTTTAAGGATTTCCTGGTAAATAACCTGCATAGAAAAATACTTTTTAGTGTGGTTGGGTAAAGAGGAAAACATCAATTCATATTTTAATGACATCTTACCGGAAATGGTGGATGGCCTTTATATTCCTTTGCCAGTTTGCTGATAACCAGCTTCATTAATTTATTTCTAAACTCATTTTGTTTTGCCGGGTTTGCTCTTTCATTTGTTGTAACGATAATGGATGCTTCAACATTTCTTTCGCCTCCTGCAATGCGTCCGCTCTCCTCTGCCAGTAATAATCTGTTAATGTAGATTGTTCCGCTAACGATTTGGTTTGATTACTTACTGAGTTCTTCATAATTAACCATACTATTTTACACCACTTATAAAAGTAAGTTATTTTTTTACGGATAATACATAATCTGCAAAAGGTTCATAATATTATTGGCTCCAAAAACTCTTAACAATTATTTTATTTGGAATGATCGTTCCAATATAATTATCTTTGTTTACGGAACGATCGTTCCGAATAAATCTTAAATCAAAAAATCATGAAACGTTTAGAAAACAAAGTAGCTGTAATCACAGGTGGTAACAGCGGTATCGGGCTGGCAACAGCTAAATTATTTATTGCAGAAGGTGCTAAGGTGGCCATCTTTGGCCGGGATCAGAAAACACTGGATGAAGCGGCTGTGGCATTGGGAGTAAATGGTATTGCTGTTCAGGGTGATGTTACCAACACTGCAGACCTCGACAAATTATTTGCAGCCACCACCTCCGCATTTGGAAAGGTTGACATTTTATTTGCAAACGCAGGTGTGGCGTTGTTTGCTCCTTTTGAACAAACGGACGAACAATTATTTGATATGAATATTAATGTGAACATCAAAGGTTCATTTCTCACAGTACAAAAAGCGGTGCCGGTCCTTAACAACAATGCCTCGGTAATCTTTAATACATCGGTTGTAAATGTGAAAGGCTTTGCAGGTACCTCTGCTTACTCAGCCAGCAAGGCTGCTTTACGTTCACTCACCCGTACGCTGGCAACAGAACTGATTGACAGGGGCATTCGTGTAAATGCGGTGGCTCCCGGCCCCATCGACACACCTATTTATGGCCGCCTTGGAATGACTGAAGCTGCGGTGGAAGAAATGGCAAAAGGTTTTGCAGGACTCAACCCAATGAAGCGTTTTGGTAATGCAGATGAAGTGGCTAAAACAGCCTTGTTTTTTGCCTCCGATGATTCGTCTTACATCACCGGTTCAGAAATTGCTGTGGATGGCGGTATGACTCAGCTGTAAGTTTTATCTTTATGGCCGGAAAATAGGTCCTGATGCCCAAGACCAAACAATTTGATGAAGTAACGGTGCTTGAAAAAGCAAGAAATGTATTCTGGGAAAAAGGATACAACGGTACTTCTATGGATGAACTGGTAAAGGCAACAGGACTTAGCCGGTCAAGTATTTACGACTCCTTTGGCGACAAGCATGGTTTGTACACCAAAACATTGGTCCACTACCAGCAAACGCAGCAGCAATATATGTTGCAGTGTATGCCCCCGAATTTTACAGCACGTAAAAAGGTGCAATGGTTTTTTCAGAACAACATAAATGATTCTATCTGCGACAAGCAACGCAAAGGTTGTTACATGCTCAACAGCACCACTGAACTTGCCAACCTGGACAGCAGTGTGAATGACCTTGCTGTTGCCAGCATGGAAGCTATGGAAAACCTTTTCTTTAGCTGGATTAAAGAAGGCCACGCAGATGGCAGCATCACAAAAAAATTTACCGCAAGGGCGCTTGCCCGAAATCTATACAGCAGTTTTAACGGCCTTAAAGTTGTTGGGCAAACAAAACCTGAAAAAGCGATACTGGATGATATTGTAAAAGTGGCTTTATCGGTGCTGGATTGATAAAAATTGTTAACGCTTCCCAGCAATTAAATCAATTCTTCATCCCATTAACTATCTCTTTAATTCCATCAGCATAGCTGGTTGGCTTAACGCCAAATCTTTTTTCAAATTTACTACTGTCAAAAAAATAATCCCGGTCGTTTTGATACTGCATTTCTTTCAGTTCTCTAAGCATTGGCATAAAAATTCCAAGTACGCTGAGCATAAATTTTGAAAGCTTACTGTATGCCGCTTTTACATTCATATCGGCAGCAATCATATTTACAAAATCCTTCCCGGTTAATTTTTCCGGCGATGTTGGCAAGTGCCAAACTTGTCCATAGGCATCATCTGTATTGCCCAGTAAAGCAGTTGCTTTAGCCGCATCGGGTGTATAAGTAAAAGAGTGAATTTTAGTGGCATCAGCAAGCCACATGGCTTTCTTGCCCTTCGAAAAATTATCGAACACACTTATTTTAAGCATGCTGGTGTTTACGGCCGGTCCGTAAAAATCAGCACTCCTTGCAATAAGTGCAGTGAGGTTGCCCTTCTTAACTTCATCCATAATCATGTTTACGAGTTGCAGGCGAACCTGGCCTTTTTTACTTGGCGGATCAGGCAGCGAATCTTCTTTCATCATTGGAATTTCGCTTTTGGCATACATATAAACATTGTCTAAGAAAACAAGTTTTGCTTTATATTGTATGCAGGCAGCAATTGTATTTTGCATAATGGCTGGCCACTCAGTTTGCCACACAGATAGTTTGTAAGTAAGGCCCACACAGAGATAAACAACTGCTGAACCTTCAACAGCCTTTAATACTGCCGCTGCATTAGTGAGATCTGCGGTAACGAGCTCATCAGTTTCATTTACCTTTTTGGGATGTCTCGCCACCAGGCGAATCTTATTTGTGTAGTGTACTAATTCTTTTGCCAGCAATGAGCCTATGGCGCCTCCTGATCCTAATATTGTTTGCATAATAAACTTTTTTGTTTATGCAAAACTAGGCTGAGTAAACCGCCCGAACATTAACCGCAGTTAAGATTTTGAATGGGTGAGCAGTCTCTTTTTAATTCGGCTGAGGCTTTCCGGTGCCACACCAAGATACTGTGCTATTAAGCGCTGAGGCACCCTTTGAAAAATGTCAGGCCTTTGTTCAAGCAGTTCTAAAAATGCTTTTTCCGGCGAAGCAGACTGAAGAGATCTTGTACGCCTGATGCCTTCTGAAGCTACGTTCTCAACAATTATTCTGAAAAATTCTTTTGTGCCCGGAGATAATTCTATCAACTCCATCAACTCCGAACATTTAATTACATAGCAAGTTAATGGCTCAAGTGCCCGGATGAAACAGGTAGCAGCAAGCTTTTTTGAAAAACTTTCCAGGTCTGTAATAAATTCATTTTCAAAAACAAAATTGCAGGTGCGGTCGCTGCCATTATCATCTGTATAATATTGATGAAGCCCTCCTTCCTCAACAAAAAAAACATGTTGCGCAAGCTGGCCGCAATGCAACAGTATTTCGTTCCTTTTAAATTTCTTTTGTGTAAAATAAGTAAGGATCAAACTTGCTTCTCCAGGCGCCAGTGAAACAGAGCGGCTCATTGTCTCAATAATTGAATTGCCAGGAATTATCATCTTACTAAGTTATACAAAATATTTTTGGACTTGTTCATTTGGCAATTGTAAATATCCTCACCAAAAAGTAAACCCTATTTGTTTAATGCAGACAGCAGCACTGAAGAAACAGCCTACCCTTCCGGCAGGTTTTTAATTGCACCGAAGCAAGTGCCGCCCGCCCAAAACAGGCTATGGTTTTACAGTTGCTGCAGGAGAAAAATATAATGAGCATGCCGTTGATCTATAATCACTTTTTGAAAAAGGCGGCAACAAAAAATCTAGTACCTGCTTGCGATATGCTGAATAATTTTAACCGCATGCTCCCTTGAGTTTTCAATAAACAAACTGTGGGTATCCATACCGCCGCAAATCACACCGGCCAAATAAATTCCCGGGATATTTGTTTCATGGGAACCTTCATTGTACACAGGGGTGCGGCTTTCATTGCTGCATAAATTAATGCCCAGCTTTTCAAGAAAAGGCAGATCTGGCTGGTAGCCAGTTGCGGCTACCACATAATCGTTTGGCACCGTTACAATCCCTTCGGGTGTTTCAATTAAAACCTCGTGTTCTCTAATTTCAATAATGGTTGAATTGAAGTAAGCCTTTATTGAACCTTCAATAATCCTGTTTTCAATATCAGGTTTTACCCAGTATTTAACCCGTTTGCCAATGCCCTCATCTCTTATAACCATGGTAACGGTGGCGCCCTTACGCCATGTTTCCAAAGCTGCATCCACGGCGGAATTATTGGCACCTACAACCAGCACTTTTTGAAACGCATAGAAACTCGGATCCTTGTAATAGTGAGTAACTTTTGGCAACTCCTCCCCTCTTACATTCAGCAAAAAAGGGATGCCGTAAAAGCCTGTGGCAATGATCACATTTTTTGCAGTATAATTACCTTTTGATGTTTGCACATAAAAGATTTCTTCTTTATCGTTTACCTCCGTTACTTCTTCAAACAATTGTAGTTTAAGATTATAAGCAACCACAGCCCGCCGGTAGTATTCAAGAGCCTCGTTACGGGTTGGTTTTGGGTTGATGCTCACAAAAGGGATGTTGCCAATCTCAAGCCTTTCGGAGGTTGAGAAGAAAGTCATGTTGACAGGGTAATGATAAAGTGAATTTACAAATGCACCTTTCTCCAATATCAAATGGGAAAGGCCAGCCTTTTTTGCCTCAATGGCACATGCCAGGCCGATAGGCCCTCCGCCAATAATTATAATATCTGTAAGTGGTGCATTTTTCATTTGCGCAAAATTAAAGCAATGGTGCTGAAGATGTGGTCTTGTATTTACTTGGAATTTATAAATCGCATTCAGGATGAAATTGGTGAAATGTTTACCTTCATCAAAACAATAACAAACTCATGCCTGCATACATAATTGTAGATGTAACCATTAACGATCTGGTTGCTTACGAAGAATATAAAAAACTTACTCCTGCTTCTATTGCTGCTTACGATGGCAGATTTATTGTTCGTGGTGCACCAGTCGAAAACCTGGAAGGCGACTGGCAACACGGCAGAATTGTAGTGCTTGAGTTTCCTACAACAGCCCGTGCAAAAGAGTGGTGGGCATCAACTAAATATGCCCCTGCAAAAGCTATCCGCCAAAGGGCTGCTGTTACCAATATGATTTTGATGGAAGGGTTTGAATAAACTATTTCTACTTCAGCTTAGTTGCATCCACCCTCGTTGGCGTATCCTTTCCACTAATAATACCGGAAGAGCTGATAGCGATAGCCTGTATAATGGCTGCCATATTATCCATATCAAGCGTTCCTATTTCGTCACCGGCTGTATGATAATTAGGTTCACTGTCCATCTTTGAAGTGGAAATAGTATGCGCCGGTACGCCGAGTTTTGCCAGTGTTGCATTGTCTGATCTGTAAAACAATTGTTGATCTGGATATGGATCTGGATAAAAAGTAAATGAAGACCCGGCTAAATTCTGCTGTAATATTTTGCCCATATCCGTCTTCTCATATCCTGTGATATAAGCAGAATTTTTACCCCATTTGGATTCAGTGCCAATCATTTCAATATTGAACATCGCCATCACTTTTTCCGGCGCCATTTGCTTAGAAAAATACTGTGCCCCGAATCCTCCTAATTCTTCTGCAATAAAAGTTGTAAAAACCAGGGTGCGTTCGTTATTGTTTAATTTTTTAAAATATTCCGCCAGCATAATCACCGCAGTGGTTCCGGCGGCATCATCATTTGCGCCGTTGTAAATGGAGTCGTTGCCAGTATGAGGTACACCTTCCCGGGGCGAACCTACTCCGAGGTGATCGTAATGACCAGAAAAAATAACATACTCGTCAGGCTTAGATTTGCCAGGCAAAACACCCACTACATTATTCAATGTTTTTTTGGAAATTTCGTTGGTTAAGATAATTGAAAAATTATTTGCTGCTGTTGGGCCAAATACAAAAACCACCGCATTATTACCAGGGTCAGCGGTTACTTTTTCCACCTGTCGAATACCTTTCAAACGGCTTTTAAAAGAAGAATCAACCAATATAAGCAGATTCTTTTTACTCTGGTAATACTGGTAAAACATCTGACCAAACTTATCTCCCTTATTTATTGAAACAACCTCCACATCACTTTTCTCAGTGAGGGAAATTTCGGGCAGGTAAGAGAATGCCACCACCAGTGAATCTGCAATTTTGTTTCCGTCAATCACAGCCATGGCTGACTTACTTACAGCCTCTGTCATAAAAAAAGCTTGCTTATAATCAGGTGCATTATTAAACTTTTCCAGGCCGATTTTTTCGAATTGTTTTTCAATAAAAGCCGATGCCTTTGCAGCGCCGGGAGTAAATGCACGCCTGCCCTCCATATCATCTGCAGATAAAATTTCCTCTATTTTTTTTACCTGTTTGGCGCTGATGATCTTGTTGATTGATTGTGCAGTTGCATTAAAACCTGCAAAGACTGCTAAAAGGATTACAGCTAGTTTTTTCATGTAATTTGTTTTAAAGAAAATACAATGTAGGCAATTGTATTAATGGCAGCAATTTTAAAGGCTTCAGATTGTAAATGATGTTTTCACAGTTAAAAAAAAGAGGATGCTTATGAGGCTCATCGCTAACATTTTTCTGTGTTAACAAAACAGCGTGGTTAAATAGCAATGTGCGGTGGCATGATTTTAATACTATTAATTACACATCAAACTTGTATATTATGGCAATTAATCTTTTAGAAAAAGTTCAGGAAAATTTGGGATACCCCGCCTTGCAAAAAATAGATCCTAACACACAGGCCGTTGCCGAAGATGATAAAAAACCTGTTGAACACAGGTTTAGCCAGGCTGCTATCCCTGCAGTGCTTACAGCCATGTACCGTTTCGGACAATCAGATGAAGGGGCACTACGGTTACTGAGGGAAAATAATTCTACAAATTGGGCAGATGCTTTGTTTGTTGATAACAGCCGTGAAGCAATAGGAAAAATAGTATCCTATGCAAATAAGACGCAAAGCGATACAATTTATACGATAGACAAAATAGCGGAGGAGGCAATAAGCATTATCAAAGAAAACATTCCGGCTGAAGCGACTGTGAAAGATGTAAAAGAATTTATCAGTGCACAGCGAAATAATATTTTGCCGTACTTACCAGCGTCCCTTAACATGGGAGAATTGTTGCATGACGACACTTTAGATGATAACACCAACAAAATGGAAGGACCCATTTCCAGCCTGATGAATAAAATAGGCAGTGCGTTTTCGTCGCCGGTTGAAGAAAATGACGAACATAAAAAATAATGAAATAAAAAAAGGCGCTTGCTTTAAAATCAGGCGCCTTTTTTTTACGAATAATACGCTTGAAGATTTATTCTGAAAGCATTTTTATCATTTCCATACGTTGTTGAGAAAACGCAGCCAGTTACCGTTCATTATCAGCTCAACCGCCTTTTCATCATACCCCCGTTTTGCAAGCAGCGCAGGTATTGTTTGCAAATCTTCAATCGTCTCCAGGTCGTATGGAGTTTGCTCCTTACCAAAAGCGCCATCCAAATCGGTACCGATACCAACATGCAATGCATTGCCTGCCAACTGGCAAACATGATCCATGTTATCTATCATTTTTTCCAGCGAACAATCCATTTCTTGCGGCGTAGAAATACCTCTCTTCCAGTTGGGCACCATCATCCATGCATCTAGTGCAGCACCAATAACGGCGCCCCTTTCCACCAAAGCTTTAATCATATCATCACTAAACTGGCGGTTGTGATCAACTAAAGCCCGGCAGTTATTGTGGCTGGCCCATACCGGCCCGGTAAATATTTTTAATGCATCCCAAAAAGCATCATCACACAAATGTGTGGCATCCAAAATTATATTTAGCCTGTTCATCTCTTTTAGTAATTCCTTACCATTATCGTTTAAATGGCCTGTGGCATCGGTACCATTTGCATACCTGCCCGGGCCATAATGAGCAGGACCAACAGCTCTTAAACCATACTCATAAGCTGTTTCAAGATAAGCAGGCGTTACAATAGAATCAGCTCCCTCCAGGCTTAAAATATAACCGATAGGCTTTGCATCATTGGGCTCACCATTCAGCCATAAAGCAACATGATCTGTCAACAATTTTTTATCTTTGATCATCACCATTTCCCCTGCCGCCTCCATTGCTTTATACCAGGCCAGCTGACCTTGCGTTTGCGCCCATGCCTGCTCTGGTGAACGCCAGCCGGGCAAAGCACTTGCAGGCGTTACATAACGGGCAATTTGCGTCGCCACCACCAGGCCAATATTTCCTTTCCGTAATTCAGGAAAAGCAACCGTTCCTTTTGCCCTGTCTGGTTTATCCGTAAGGCCCTGCTCCCTGGCCCTGATCTCTGCAACAGATTTACGCAAGTCACGATTCCACTCCATGGCGTTCATACTTAAATCTAAGTGAGCATCTATAGTAAACATGTTGAGGGATATTTTTTGATCTTTGATTTATGATATTTGATTGTGTGCAACTGCCTGTTCTATACAGATGATTATTACACTGTAATTTTCCTGTTTCTTGCAATTACCTGCCATTCAGCCACAGCTTTACCATTTTCAATTACGGCTGCGGCTTGGTATAAAGCAACTGTAGGACAAATATGCACCGGCACACCATACAAGACATCGCCCAATTTATAAGCCGAAGCGTCCGGAACTTTCAACACCAGATGCTCTTCACTTTGCCCAACCGGCACTGCATCCGGAGCATTTAAAAAATGTACCCGTGGCAAAGGATTTTCTGCTGCCACCGCTTTATGACCGAGATCTGCACAAATAGTATTTTCATTAACGATGGAAATTACCCTGCTGATAACCAACGCCGCATATTGGTAAGGTTCATCGGGTAACAGGTGTTTGTAACCCCAATCCCAAAAAACAAAAGTACCAGGACTATATTCAACATTATTGCGAAGCAGATGGGTTGCAAAACTTGGTGAACCTCCAATTACAATTACAGGTTTTACCTGTAGCTCGTCTTCAATTTGTTGAGACAATAAATTTACCGCATCAAATCCTGTATTACTTTTCTGCTGCCTCACAGTGCTGTCTGCGTCAGTGATGTGGCCGTCATACACATGCAGGCCAACCGGGTTTACGTTGCGGAGTGTAAGACAATGCCTGAACAATTGCAGCACCTTTTGCGGAACAATTCCCGACCGGTTCATACCCGTATTTACATCAATAAATATAGTTAGCCTGATGTTATCAACAGCACATGTATTGTTCAACAATTCTGCATTATCAGCATCATCAATTATACAGGAAAAGTTAGTGGCAGGAGAGGCTTTAATGAGGCGGATAAGGCGCTGTATCTGCGGCCCGACAGGCTGATGAGCAAGCAAAACATCCGGGGCTTTTATCATTCCAAGCATCTCTGCTTCCGCAATAGTGGCGCACTTAAATTTACTTATGCCGGCGTCCTGCATCAGCTGGCAAACCTCTGCTATTTTATTGGTTTTTACATGAGGCCTCAACACATTAATATCCTTTACCCTGCTTATTAAGAACTGGATATTTTGAATTATCCTTTCTCTAAAAATAACCAGGCCCGGCGAACTGAGTTCATTGATATTCTCAATTACAAACCAATCTTTTGCTATTGCATTCATGTGTTAAAATTATCATTTTACTTCAACTCAAACAGAGCCTCGATTTCTACCGGAATATTATCAGGCAGCGTATTAAAACCAACAGCGCTTCTTACACCAATACCATTCTCTTCGCCCCAAATTTCTGCAAATAATTCGCTGCATCCATTTATAATGTAGGGGTGTCTTTCAAAATCATCGGTACAGTTTACCATACCAAGTATTTTGATCACCCTTTTAACTGCATTGAGCGCCCCAACTTTTGCTATAATGGTTGACAGCATGGTTAACGCCACCTGGCGGGCTGCAAGTTTTCCCTGCTCCATATCAATCGCCTCGCCAACACGGCCAATTATTAAACTTTTATCAGTTTGTACGGGGCCATGGCCAGAAAGGTAAAGATATTTGCCATCTATTAAGCAGGGTTTGTAAACTCCCAATGGAGCCGGCGGTGGCGGCAGTATTAAACCCGTTTTTTTAAACTGCTCATCTGCATTGATGAGGCCGTTGGTAACTTCAAGTGGTAACAACATTTTTTTATTTTTTCTATTTAAAACTATTGTATTAACGTTATAAAATCCGATGTATTTATTCTTCTACTCAATCAGTATTTCGTCAGCTAAAAGCAACGCTTTGCCCCCGGCGCCATACTCCCCGGCCGGAATTATCCCTGCATTTTCGCCAATTACTTTCACAAACCGGGCATTGCAACCGGCAATAGTTGCCTGCACCTTATTGATGCCATTTATGGAAAAATCCTTTTGTTCATAAATCAATTTATAAGCAGTTGTATCGTCACCGGCATATATCAGCAACCTTGTTGGCGGCCACATTTTTTGCCAGTGATAGTTCAAAAAATTTATGCCGACTGAATGGATCGCCTGCACAAAACCAAGGTCAATTGTTGCCTCGAGGTTATCGCCTGAAAACCCGAGCCATTGCATGTCATTGTAAGTATCATTGCCTGCAATACCGTTTACAAGCGCCGCCGGATTTGTATTAAATCTTGCAATTGGGCTATTGGTTAACGTTACCCTGGCTCCCGTTGATTTACTGATGTAAAATGCCTGTGCTAACTTCCGTAAAACTGGTTTTGATCCCGCTGTCAGCTGAGCTTTTAGTGTGCAGCTTTTTTTAATTTTAACAGACTCTGTATAAATCTTGCTGCCTGCTCCGGGTTCCTTTCCATCAATTGTGTAACGGATTACGGCACCGGGCAAAGTACTTTCCAAACTGAGTCTTAAATATCCATTTTCAATGTTGGATGAATGCCAGACAAGTTCATCAAAATTGCTGGCAGCATTCACTTTCAACTGTGCTAGTAAATCACTTTGCAAACGCAGCCTTGATAAAAAATCAGGATAATTTTTTTGCTTTTTTTCTGACCATGCTATCTCTGCAAGTGCAGCCAGCCGGGGAAATATCATAAACTCGGCCTGCGACTGGCTTGTAAAATATTCACTCCATGCCTGCCCTTCAACGCCTGTAATAAAACGCTTTACTTCATTTTTTAAAGTGTCTGAAACAGGTTCATAACTGTACACTTTTTGGAGCGGTGTATATCCTCCGGCAGCAAGTGATTCACCCTTGTAAAGCGACTGGTAATAATCAAAATAAAAATAGCTCTCCGGCGTCATGATCACTTCATGCTGTTGCGCTGCTGCAGCAATACCTCCCTCTTCTCCACGCCAGCTCATTACAGTGGCATTGGGTGCCAGGCCGCCTTCCAGTATTTCATCCCAGCCAATAATTTTTCTATTTTTACTATTGATGTATTTCTCAATCCGTTGGACAAAATAGCTTTGCAAAGCATGTTCATCGGGCAGTTTTAATTCCTGCATTCGCTTTTGGCATTTTGGACAAACGTGCCATCTTGTTTTTGGACTTTCATCACCACCAATATGAATTTTTGAAGATGGAAACAGTTGCATCACTTCATCCAGCACATTTTCTAAAAAGTTAAAAGTGCTGTCGTTGCCGGCGCAAAATACATCTTCAAACACTCCCCAAAAAGTTGCAGTTTTATAAGGCCCGCCTGTACAACCAAGTGCAGGATAGGCAGCGAGTGCAGCCATTGCATGGCCCGGCATTTCAATTTCAGGAATGATGGTAATATTTCTTGCGGTGGCATATTGCACAATTTGCTTCACCTCATCCTGCGAATAAAAACCACCATATTTTTTCCCATCAAATTTATGCGGCAGCTGCCTCTTATGCCCAATTAGTGTTTCATCTCTCCAGGCAGCAACAGACTGTAGTTTAGGATACTTTTTAATTTCAATACGCCAACCCTGGTCATCCGTTAAATGCCAGTGAAAAGTATTTAGTTTGTAAAGAGAAAGGAGGTCAATATATTTTTTGATGAATGAAACCGGAAACATGTGCCGGCTTACATCAAGCGCCATTCCCCTGTAGGCAAAACGTGGAAAATCGTTGATAGTAGCTGCAGGAACTAAGAGCGAATTATTTTTTCCGGTCCTCCACATTTGCCGCAGCGTTTGAATGCCATAAATAGCACCCGCTAAATCATGTGCAGTTAAAGAAATTACCCGGTTTGATATTTCTAAACGATAACCTTCATTTTTTGAAACTGTCTCCGTATCGAGTTTTAAGATAATGGCATTTTTGCCGGCGGTAGCTGTACTCATAACCAATTGTTTTCCACTCAATTCTTTGATATAAAAACGGAGTAACTCACCGGCCACTTTTACCGAACCATCTCTCAAAATTATTTTTACAGAACCGGTGATTGCAAAAGTGCCAGGCATCTTTTTATACTCAACCGGAATTGGAATAATACCCTGCTGGGGTACTGAGTACTTAACAAAAAAACTAAGCAGCCCTATAAAAAAGCATCCACGAAATAAGTTGCACTTGTTCATCAATCGTTCTTTTTAAAGTGGTTGCCTCCATACTTTTTTATCCCCATCAATCTCAATTCCATTGTTGATCACCACAGCCTTAAACTGGTATTGCAATCCCTTTTCTAACCCGGTAAGTTGCATACTAAAACTGCCATCTGCCGTTAGTTTCACAGGTGTAGATTTCATCCATGCGCCAGCATACAAGTCTTCTATTTGCCCATTGTAACGGTGGTAGTAAAATTTTACTGCCAGGCCTTTTGCATTTTTATAGTTGTATAAATTACCTGTAAGCTTTGCAGTTATTTTAGAGGTTGCAGTTACCGCACCCGTTACTATTTGTACCGGTTCAATTGCAGGTAAAACATTTTCAATTTTAATAACCACCGGGTTCGGCCAGTGATGATCGTCAGCAATACGTTGCGCTTTTACAACAGACACATTCAATCCGCTGTCAGTGATCTTCCATTTACAACTTACATCTTTGCCCGGGTTGTACTCCTGTAAAATACTGCTTTGGCCCAGCACATTAATTTTTGTATTACCTGTGCCTTTTACAGACCTGAACAGGAAAGATTTTCTTTCACCTTCCTTCCAGCCTGCGGCGTTTGTAATAAATGCATAAACAGTTTTTTTGTCGGTTGAAGTTGTGTACCAGGTATCATGCTCATTGGTGATTACCCATGGCTTTACACTATCCACAGCTTCTTTATTTATAAAATACCAGCCTGCCATTTCACGGAGCCTGTCTTCCTGTTCTGTTGCAACAGCACCATCAGCCTTTGGGCCAATATTTAATAAAAGAGAGCCGCCTTTGCTTCTTGCTTCAATCAATAAATTTATAAGATTGGTGCCGGACTTATAGCGGTCATTTGTTGGTTGGTATTGCCAGGCAGTACCCATGGTAATGCAGGATAGCCAGGGATCGGTGATGGTAACTCCGGGCAACATTTGTTCAGGTGTCTGTAGTGCTCCTCTTGTAATTAAAATATCAGGCTGCAGCTTCCAGCAGGTTTGTTTTACAATTCTTTGGGCTCGCCATCAATAAACAGCAAATCAATCTTACCGTAATTTGTCATCAGCTCCTCACATTGCTTCCGGGTAAAATCATCAAATTCTTTTTTCACCAAATCATTCATCACCACATTATCTCTGCTGATGGGAATATTATGCTGGTGAAGAAAACTAAAATCTTCCGGTGAAAAATAAAACCCAACCTGCAGGCCTGCCTTTCTTGTTGCCTCTGTAAATTCTTTTAACAGATCCCTGTGG
Organism: Ferruginibacter sp.; assembly: GCA_965247025.1. Taxonomy (GTDB): domain Bacteria; phylum Bacteroidota; class Bacteroidia; order Chitinophagales; family Chitinophagaceae; genus Ferruginibacter. The sequence continues at coordinate 2,942,118 of OZ252000.1, forward strand.
TAAGGGGTATTCATGATATTAAAAGAAGTGGTTTTAGTATCCCACATACAAAAGCCCGAGTGGTGCTTTGTGGTGAACATGATATACTTCATACCAGCCAGCTTTGCCAGTGTGGCAATAGCATCAGGATCAAATTTTGAAGGATTAAAAGTTGCAGGTAATTCATTGAAAAACCTGTTCACATAATCTGCAGATGCACCTACCAGCGAGTGACTGATTACAATGCCTAATTGTGCATCAACACTAAAGTGAATAAACATTCCATTATTAGTGTTACGGAGCCATTCTTCCCTTGCTGGTTTATTCAGGTTATAAGTACTGGCATCCTGGTCTTTTACCACATCATTCTGTGTTATGCAGGATAAGGAAATACAACAAACAGGCAGTAAAAAAAATAGGCGGCCAAACTTCATAAAAAAATATTACTGTACAAACATACACCGGTTAATATAAGGGGAAGACATACGAAATGTCCTCCCCAATTTTAACCAAACTAAACGAAAAATTTGAGTCTATTTATCCCACCAAACCCTTGTTAAAAAATCATCAGCGCCCTGGCGGCTAACAGCTGAATTGTAAGAAGCACCATTTAGGTTTTGCTCAGATACAGGATATAAAAATCTCCTTAAAATTTTACCACCTGTAGCATTGCCAGGGTAATTGTTAGGAGTTAAATTTGGATAGCCCGTTCTGCGGTAGTTAGCATAAACTTCCTGTGCATCCGGAAAAATACCCAGCCAGAATTGCGTATAAATTTGTTCAATCTGATTGTCTGAAGTACCGGCTGTTTTAAATGGATGAGCCGTTACATAAGCATCAATATCGCCCTGTGCAATTATACCCGTGGTTCCACTTATTAAATCCCATTGCTGCATGGCTGCACGGATACCTTTTTCGTACAAAGCCGCAGGTGTTTCAGCAGCGTACCAGCCTTTAACTGCTGCCTCTGAAAGCAGGAAATAGCTTTCTGCTGCAGTATAAACCAGCAAAGGTGCTGCAATACGCAATACTGTACTTTGCTTAGGTTCCGAGTATGTTATAAAGTCTGCAGGCTTTTGGCCGCTTATAGTTGCAGGCATCCCCTTTTGAATTGCAGCCGTAGCATCGGCAACACCGTTTATATATACAACTGAAATTACACTTAGCCTTGGATCTGAATTTGCTTTTAAAGAATCGATGAATGGTTGCTGATATTTTCCACCTTCATTGTTACTGATACCATCAGCTTTTATGTAGCTGCTGTTTAGCAGTTGAAGCGCAATTGGATTTTTATTGATGTCCTGGCCGGAACCAACGTAGGTAACTTTTGCAATATCGCCGTAATTTAAAATCACGCCGCCCTGCACTGCTTTTGTAACCCAGCTTTGTGCACCGGCTGCATCTGCTTTTGTCATCCTCATACCAAGCCTCAACATCAATGAATATGCAAACTTCTTCCATTGGTCGGAGCTGCCGTTGTAAATAAGATCAGACGAGCCGAAATTACTACCGGTTGTGCTCAGGGCTTTTGCTGATTCATCCAGCTCTTTTAACAAGTCTGCATAGATGTCTTTTTGAGCATCGTAGGCAGGTTGAAACAATGATTCATTGTAACCTTTGCCTGCTTCGCTGTAAGGTATGTCACCATACAAATCTGTGAGCCGGCTGTAACAGAACACCCGCCAGATACGGGCAACTGCATAAAGGTTTACTTTGGTGGCATCATCTTTTACAGCTTTGATCACTTCGCCTATTTCATTGATCTGAGCAGGGTAAGAAGCATTAAATAATCCGGTAGTTTGTAACCGCTGTGCAGCCACATATTTTGAACCGAAACCATCCACATCATTATAGCTGGTAAAATACTGCATGGTTCCCAGCAACAGGTTGCTGAGGTTGGCGCTGTTGCCGGCACCATCATAAAGTGCCTTGCTAAAAACGTACTGCGGTGTTGCACTTGATACAGCATCAGGATTGGTATTTATCTCCTCAAAATTCTTTTTGCAACCCTGCGTTAACGTAAGGCCGGCGGCCACCAGTAACAGGCAGGAATATTTTTGCTTAAAATATGTTCATTGTAGTAAGTTTTAAGAATTAAAATTTAACGATCAGGTTTACGCCATAAGATCTTGTACGTGGTAAGCCTATTGACTCAATACCCTGTGCAGCACCATTGGTAAGGCTTTGCTCCGGATCAAAATTGTCTGTGTTTTTATACAGCGTTAACAGGTTACGGCCTACAATACCAATGCTGGCAGACTGAATGTGCAGTTGCTTTATTTTGCTCACCGGTAAATCGCAGGATAAAATCACCTGGCGGAGTTTTACAAAACTGGCATCATGCACAAATAATTCTGTGTACCTGTTTAAGCTGTTGTAATAAGCACTGCGAAGATTGGCAACCGGAATGGTAGCAGAAAATTTATCGCCGGTTGGTGTAACACCATTCAGCTCTAAACCATTTTCCCTGCCGGGAAGCGTTGATTTTAACAAGCCCAAACGGGTTGCATACACTTCCATTACAGAAAATACTGAGTTACCAAATTTGCCATCAAGCAAACAGCTTAAAGTGAATTTTTTATACTTAAAATCGTTGGATAATCCCATTGTGAGTGGTGGAACACCTTTACCTAACTCCTGGTTAATACTTGTTTGCAGCGGTAATTTTGAATTCACATCATACACCACGTTTCCACTGGCATCTGTCAGCTTACGGAAACCATAAATAGCCCCGAAAGTGTGACCAACATTATTGTTGATAAAAGCATTTCCATTGGCAGAATTACCCATAGAAAAAGTACTGATGCCATCAGCCAGTTTAAGCACTTCACTTTTATTGTAAGCAAAATTGTAGCTCACATTCCATGTAAAGTTTTTGTTACGTACCGGGGTAACTGTTAGTAAAACTTCAATAGCCTTATTGCTCAATTCACCTGAGTTTAAAATAGCACTTGTATAACCTGATGTGGTTGAAATGGGAACATTGACAATATCATTGGTTGACTTTCTGTCATACAACGCAACATCTAACCCCACCCTGCTTTTAAATAACTGCAGGTTAAACCCAACTTCTGTAGTTGTGGATGTAAACGGTTTAAGATTGGGATTGGTGATGGCTGGTGATGTTACATTCTGCAATGTATCTCAACGTTTTATTACATATAGCGGGAAATTAAATAAAGAGGTATTTTGGCATTTTTGCAAATATTTTGCAGTTTTACATTTGTTTAAGTTTGGATTTTAATTGCTAAAAATTGCAAAACCGTTAAAAAAATAAGTTGGGAAAATCGAAATAATATAAATATCTATGTGGAATTGTTTTCCTTCATGAGAATATAACCTGCTTAATATGCTGAATGATCCGACTAATGTTGCACTGACTTCACTATCAAAAAAAGATAGAAAGTCGCTTATTGTAAAGCAGGTTAATATACATACCCGGTTAATGTTTGCCGACCTGGTTAAAATAATTGACGTTTCAGAAGATACTATAAGGCGGGATATAAATGAATTAACACAAGACGGGCACCTGATCAAGATCAAAGGTGGCGTAATGTCTGCCGGTTACAGCAATAAAGAAGATACAGAAATTTATGCCCGTACGGGCAAGACTATTATTGCTGAAAAAGCCCTGACCCTTTTGAAAGATGAAATGATTGTTTTGTTGGGCGGGGGCACCACCATCCGGGAATTTATCAAAAGAATTCCATCAGATTTTAAAGGAACTTTTATTACAGTAAATCCATTATCGGCAGTAGAATTATTGCACAAACCCCTGGTTAAAACAATTATGATTGGCGGTAGAATTTCCGCTTACAGCCAGATGACCGTTAGTGGAGAGGTATTCGAATACCTTACGCATATCAAAGCCGATCTGTGCATAATCGGAACCAATTCCATTGATCCGGAAAATGGTTTAACAGATTCTGACTGGGAAACAGTGCAGGTAAAAAAAGCAATGATGAAGGCTGCTGATAAAATTGTAGTGTTTGCAATATCTGAAAAACTGGATACTTCCATGCAATTAAAAATTGCCAGTTTAGATGAAATAGATTTCCTTGTAACAGAGCTTGATGCAACCAGTACTACTCTGCAACAATATCAGAATAAGCGTATGACGATTTTATAAAACGGGCCTTTATTGCAGCATTATTTTAATTCTGTTACCCAAACAAGTCAGAACTAAGGTACCTGTCTCCCCTGTCGCAAACAATAAACACAATTACACCTTCGGTTATTTCCTTTGCCAGTTCGGTTGCTGCAAAAGCTGCACCGCCACTGCTCATACCGGCAAAAATTGCTTCTTCCCTAGCAAGCCGTTTAGTCATTTTTCTTGCTTCTTTTTCATCAATTTCCCAAATGCGGTCAATCCTCGTCCGGTCAAAAATTTTCGGCAAGTAAGCTTCGGGCCATTTTCTTATACCCGGTATTCTTGAGCCATCTGTTGGCTGGCAGCCTATTACCTGCACAGCTGCATTCATCTCTTTTAAATACTTTGATACGCCCATTATACTACCAGTTGTGCCCATGGTAGAGACAAAGTGTGTGATTTTTCCGGCTGTATCTTTCCAGATTTCCGGACCTGTTGTTTTATAATGCATCAATGGATTATCAGGATTTGCAAATTGGTTGAGCATATGGTAACCACCCTTTTGCAACTGTGCATTAGCGTAATCAATAGCGCCTTCCATTGATTTTTCTTTTGGGGTAAGAATTACTTTGGCTCCAAAAGCTTCCATCGTTAAAACTCTTTCCCTTGTGGCATCTTCAGGCATTACCAGTTCAATAGGCACTTTAAAAAGACTTGCAATCATCGCAAGGGCAATACCTGTATTACCACTGGTGGCTTCTATCAGTGTAGTATCACTTTTAATTTCACCTCTGTCTAACGCACCTTTTATCATACCATAAGCAGCCCTGTCTTTAACGCTGCCGCCCGGGTTATTTCCTTCCAGCTTACCATAAACTGTTACATTTTTATTGGTGTTGATGTGTTTTATTTCAACGAGTGGAGTATTGCCTACCAGGTCCAGTATGCCCGCCATATTTATTTATTTTTTTGCTTGAATATTAAATCTGATGCCTTTAAGGCTCTGTGGAATGCAAATATATTTGAAACAAGTTAAGCCCAAAACAGGACACAAAAAATAAAGTCTACAACAATAGTAGGCTTCTGATCAGGAATATAACAGAATGTTAAAGGAAATATTGTACAGGGATATGGTTCTGACCAAAAAAAGGATGTGTTCTAAAATAATACACAATCAGCCCACAAAAAAGATAGACTATACTTACTTTTGTATTTCAAGGCCATTACCCTGTAATCGTTACCCGGGCCAAAAGGTCATCAATCGCAATTAAAACAGCTTTATAACTTAAGATGAAAAATCTAACCGTATTCTTTTTCCTGCTGATGAATTTACCTGTTTGCGGACAGCAGCAATGGTGGAGTGCAAAGCTCCTGAGGCAAGATGGCAATTCCATCAATTTTACTTTTGAATCTAAAACAGAAAATGGTAAACCTGTTTGGTACATACACAATGCAGCTGAAAAAATTAAAGTAGATAATATTACGGCTGAAGGAGATTCCCTCATTGTTCAAATGCCAGTATTCGAATCTCAATTCCGGGTAAAAAAGACTTCCAAAGCAATCACCGGCGTTTGGGTAAAAAGAGGTGTTTCTAAATTCCAGGTATTAAATTTTACAGCTTTGCCCGGCAATAAAAGATTTGAACAGGATGCTGCAGCCAATGCAAATATCACTGGCCGCTGGGCAGTTAGATTTAACAACAGCCCGGATAACGAAATGTCTGTCGGGGAGTTTGTTCAAAAAGGAAACAACATCACCGGCACGTTTTTAAACCCAACCGGCGACTACCGTTACCTGGAAGGTGTGGTGAAAAAAGATTCACTTTTTCTCTCAGGTTTTGATGGCGGGCATGCTATGCTGGTCTCTGGAAAAATTGAAAATGGCAAAATAATTTCAGGTGGAACTTTTTATTCCGGAGGCACTTATAAAGAGCCTTGGACTGCGGTAAAAGATCCTGCTGCGAAAGTGCCGCAGGAGTCTGTTCTTATGTTTACAAGGCCCGGTGAGGAAAGCCTGAATTTTACTTTTAAAGATTTACAAGGCAACAACATTTCCATCAACAGTGATCGCTTTAAAAACAAAGTGGTTGTAATTCAACTGATGGGAAGCTGGTGCCCGAACTGCATGGATGAAACTGCATTTTTAAGTGAATACTATAACAGTAATAAGCAGCGTGGTGTTGAGGTTATAGCGCTTGCGTACGAATACACAACAGATTGGGAAAGATCGCTCAACAGCCTTAAGAAATTCCAAAAAAGGTATGATGTGCAGTACACCATTTTAAATACAGGTGTAACCGTTGGTGACTCATTACGCACAGAAAAAACTTTACCACAAGTAACTCCAATCAAGTTTTTTCCTTCATCTATTATCATTGACAAAAAAGGCAAAATACGTAAGTTTGATACCGGCTTTAACGGGCCCGGAACAGGCGATCATTTTATCGCATACAAGACTGAATTTGAAGAAACAATAGACAAATTATTAAAAGAAGATTAGCACTAAACCTTATACCGACTATACTCGAATGCCCCGTTGATTTCATTGCAGTAAATGAAAATAGGTCAGGCTGACAGCCTTACAGGTGTTTGTGCTGACAGTTGTCTTCCTGTGTACCAGCAACTTGTTCATTCCTGCATTTCTCATCATCGATTTTTTTTAAGGGCATTTAAGTTTGGTAAATACAGTTTGCTGAATTTATTTAGTGACCAGCTTATAAAAGCTTTTTCCATACCCTCCAAACCTATTGACCAGGCGCCAAAAAGATTTGCTGCAAAAGCAAGTTTAGTGTTTGCCATTGCAATCCTTGCATTGCAGCTAACGGGCCATAGCGTTGCTGCAGTTTTATTTGCAGGTGTGATAACACTGTTTTCCCTTCTTGAATCTTTTGCCGGATTTTGTGCCGGGTGTTATGTCTATACTTTTTACCTTAAATTTTCCAGGTTAATTAAACCAGGTGTGAGTTAAAAACTATTTTTCACTTCATATCCTTTACACACCTGAACCCTAAATTATTACCGGCACTGGAAGTTTCACCCTTACCCCTGCTGCCGGATTTATAGCGGATGCAGTACTGATCACTGCAGATAAAAGATCCGCCCCGTTGCACATGTTTTACTGTACCTGGTTCTTCCGGGTCATAACTGTCTGCCGGACCTCTTGGGTTGGAGACCGGGCTTTTAGCATAATAGTCAGTCCGGTAAAAATCGCTGCACCATTCCCATACATTACCGTCCATATCGTATAGACCAAAAGGATTGGGAGGATAACTTTTTACAGGCGCAACATCTGCAAAACCATCTTCTTTGGTATTGTGATCGGGAAAGCTTCCCTGGTAAATATTGGCCACCCACTTACCGCCTGGTTTTAACTCATTGCCCCAATAATATTTGGTTGATGTCCTGCCGCCTCTTGCAGCAAATTCCCATTCGGCTTCTGTCGGCAATCTTTTTCCGGCCCACTTTGCATAAGCAGCTGCATCCTCATAACACACCTGCACCACGGGCTCGTTATCTTTTTGCTTTATGGAGCTGGCAGGCCCTTTTGGATGCTGCCAGCTGGCACCAGCCTGATATACCCACCATTGGTAAGGGTTGTCAAAAGAGACGGGTTTTTCAGTGGGTGTAAATACAGCAGAGCCTGGAACTAATTTCTCCGCAGCAACACCAGGAAAGTCTTTTGCATTTAATGAGCGTTCAGCAACCGTCACATATTTTGTTGCTTTTACAAAGGTTGCATATTGAGCATTTGTTACCTCGTGCTCATCCATTAAAAATGCTTTAATCGCTACCCTGTGCAATGGTTTGCTATCTTCAAATTCGGTTGCGCCCATTTGAAAGGTACCACCGGGAATTAGTTTCATTTCATGCTCATCCTCATCAATACCAGCCTGGAAACTTACAGCAGTAACACCAGGCGCCATCACCCTTGAAGGCATTCTGCAAACTGATCCACTCCCCGGAGTACAGGAAATTTTATCGCTGTGCATTATAAAAGCAGGCGCATTTGTAACCAGGCTGTTGCCGTGGTTACAGGCATTCAGTAGCAAAATACCAGCAATTGCAATTGAAACTTTCTTCACTTTATAATTTTAAAACCGTTTGCTATTCACTGTTAACTTTTGGTTGTTGTTAAAAGCGGTGCATCTTTTTTTGAATTGATAATTCTTTCTTTTAATATTTCATCCCAATTATTTACGGATATATATAGTACGCTGTTTTCTCACTGCATAAGATGATGGTGTATAAGATTTTAATTGGCCAGCTTGAGCCAATACTTTTTTATCCTCCTCAACAGTGGCGGCAGGTAAACTGAGTAAACCGAAATCATGATTGAATTGCTGCCCGTTTGTAATTACCCATGTTAAAAAATCTGAAACAGCCTTTCGGTTATTTGTTTTGCTGAAGATGAGATTAATATTTTCTATGGGAATTTTCGGATGGTTAGTTTTTTCTGCAAATGCAACTACTCCATCCACTGTTGAATAAATTTTTTCTTCATCATCAATTTTCCCGTTTTGATTTAAATCGATTGGAACAACAGCAATACTATCGTTTATCTCTCTTGTTGTAAGATTGTAAATTATACCAAGGCTGTTGTGAGAAATTGCATTGATATCTTTCTTAACCGAAGCCAGTAAATCTGCCTCGTCTCCTGCCACTCCTTTCCCCTTTATGTCTTTATGTTCGCTGCCAAAATGATTGGCAAAAGATACTGAAGAACAGGCTGCCCTCTCACGCTTGTAAACACTAAACGGGCTGGTGAAATTAGCAGTACTTTCAGCTTTGTCTGTAAAATATATCTCCCTGAATGTGGCGTCTGTAAAGCCTTTTGCCGTAAGTGCAGCAAGATCTTTTCTTTGGCTGTTTACAACGGGCAACTGCACATACCTACCCAGGGATATACTTGCCTGGCCTTCCTTTACATCACCCGGCTTCAAAATATGTGAAGCGATCAACAGGTCTGCACTGTCTGCAGGTATGCCCGATGCTATCATAATTTTTACCTCCGGGTGTAGCTCTTGGTAAGCCGATGCCCATTTTGTAAACACAGGAAATGTAAACCTTGTTCCGGTGATTTTGATTGTTACCGGAGATTGCGCCGCTGCAATTTTTACAGCTATTGAAAGTGATATAAAAAGTCCAATCTTTTTCATTGCAATTTTTTAAAAGCACAGTGGCCGCCTTAACGACCACCGTGCGGTATTAACCTAAAACCAAACTAGCATTTCTGTCGGTAATATCAGGCAACAGCTTCTTTTAAAATCACTGGTGCATCGTAATTGTATTGTGTGTCCAGCACTTCATCACCCACTTCGGGGCCATTTGCACTTAACTCACTACCAGGCTTTTTCGATTTAAAAATGGGCCATAAAAACTGGGCATACCATTCTTCCTGTTTGTAAAATTTTATTCCAAAACTTTGCGGATATCTCCTGGTGATAATACCAGTTTTAAAGATCACATCCCACAAGAAAAACATGTTGCCGAAGTTGCCTTTGTAGTTTCCAACGCCGTCTCCGGCAGTGTCTGCATGGTGAGACTGGTGAGTGGCTGGTGTTGAAATAAATCTCTCCAGCACCCAGGCAACCGGGTGAAGAATCTTGTACTTGTAAAAAGGTTTATCCCATGCTACGCTTGAGTGTGCCGAAAGGGTAACAAAAGATTTTATAACAGTTACGAACAAAGCAGGAAATCCAAGCCCTAAATAAACCAGGGTGGCTGTTACATATATCTGCGAAAAAAATACCGTGTAGATAAAATTCTGGCGGCTTGCCATTGCCATACCCATATATGGAGCCGAGTGGTGTGTGCGGTGAAAGCGCCAGAGAAAAGGTACCTGGTGGTGCAGCCTGTGGTACCAGTATTGGGTTAGATCATCTGCTACAGCAATAATAAAAAAGCCAGCCCAAAATGGCACCCAGCTAAACTGGTTTTGTACGCCGGGCAGTAAATATGGCAACAACTTTAAACTGAAAAAAGCAGTAACAGGCGGCAGTAAAAACTTGGGAGCAAGAAAGCAAATGATATCCACCTTTGCTTCGCTTTTTGTCCATTTGTTATCATACAAACCAAGCGCAAATTCAACTGCACCTAACACAAGCGCCATCACTAAAAATCCCCATGTTTGAATATTTCTGAAAGCAGGCTCCACGAATTTAAGAAATGCAGGCGCATGAAACGACGCAGGTGAATGACCGTTATTTAACCACGGTGTTTCGCCCTTCAGCGCAAAATAAAAGTAAAGGGTGATAACAGGCAAAGCATAGATAAATACGCTTATTGAAAGATCTCTGCCAATTTTTTTTGAGAGTGTTTTATCCAGTGACATAAAGGTTGATTTATTTGGTTAACAGTAATTTTAGCAGCCATAATCCACCGCCGGTAATTGTAAGCGGCAGCATGTAAATTAAAACTCCAACACCTATTTTTTTTGTGATGATGTTTACGTCTGTGATTGTCATATAAGTTGCTTTATTTTTAATTGTTTATAATTCAAATAGCGTCGGGTTAGCAGGTTACAGTTTAAAAAATAGCAAATCAAATATCCCCAAATCATCTATCACTTTATTGGTCCTTGGGTATCGCTGCCATTGGGGTGATGAATGCGTTTGTTATACACGTCATACCAGCTTAATAATGGAAAGAGGTGATTTGATTCGGCTTGTTCATTAAATAACTTCTTCAGCTCTGCTAACTTTTCAGGATACTTTTTTGCCAGGTCAACCCGTTCGTTAAAGTCTTCATCCAGGTTGTACAATTCCCAAACATCTTCTTCAAAAGGTTTGTCGTTGATGGTTTCTCCCGGTTTAAAATCAAACTCAATATTGTAAGGATGATGAGCCGCAGCTGCCTTCCAACCGTTAGAATAAATAGACCTTGAACCAAAAATGTAATAGTGCTGCACAGTGTGGCGGGATGCGGCTTTCGCATCCTGAAATGAATACACCAGCGAAGTTCCATGAACGGTGTCCTGCTTTACACCACGGATAAACCCAGGTCTTTTTATACCGGCAAATTCAAGTGTTGTCGGCAGCAGGTCAATCACGTAACCATATTGGTTTCTAACCGTTCCTTTGTCTTTTATTCCTTTGGGATAATAAATGATCAGCGGGCCTGGGCCCAGCCAAGCGGATAGTTGGCAGAACCTTCTGGTGTACCGATAGAATCAATATTCTCTAAATTTTTCTTTAAAAAGTCTGCTTCTGTTTTTGTCCTGGCGGGGTTGGTCCTGGGAGTTATCACTCCTTCCAGCGTGCCTTCTTTACTGGCACCATTATCGCCGATGATGGCGTAAACGATTGTATTCTCCAGCAAGTTATTTTCCTTTAAATAATTTATTACACGACCAATTTGAAAATCAGTGTAAGTAAGATAGCCTGCATACACTTCCATAAACTTGGCAAATAATTTCTTCTGTTCTGGTGTAAGCGTATTCCAATCCTGTACCCTGGTATTGCGTGGCGGCAATTGTGCATTTGCAGGAACTACACCAAGCTTTTTTTGATTTGCAAAAACTTTGTTTCTAAACGCATCCCAACCATCATCAAACTGGCCCTTGTACTGGTCGCTCCAGTATTTATCTACATGGTGAGGCGCATGCGTTGCACCGGGAGAATAATACAAAAAGAATGGCTTGCCGGGTGCAGCCTTTTGCTGGCGTGCTATGTAGCTGATGGCCTTATCTGTTATCTGTTCATTCAGGTGTCTGCCATCAGGTGTTACGTGTGCAAAATCTTCTACCAGGTCTGGTTTATACTGATCAGTTTGCGAACCTAAGAAACCGAAAAAATGTTCAAAGCCTTTTCCGCCGGGCCAGCGGTCAAAAGGTCCTGCATCTGTTGCATCTTCATCCGGCGTTAAGCCGTATTTACCAACTGCAAAAGTATTGTAGCCGTTATCTCTAAGTATCTCGGCGATGGTTCCATCCTTAGATGGAATTCTGCCATCGTAGCCCGGGAAACCAGCGGACATACCAATATGTGAAAAGCCGCCTTCATGCACAAAATGACTGTTGCGTCCGGTGAGCAGCGCCGACCTGGTTGGTGCACAAATAGCTGCTGTGTGAAAATTCGTATACCGTAGCCCGTTAAACGCAAGACTGTCCAGCGTTGGTGTACGGATTACGCCTCCGAAAGATCCGGTAGCACCGAAACCTACATCATCCAACAATATCCATACAATGTTTGGAGTACCTCAAGGTGGCTTGGCAACTGGTGCCCACCACTCTTTGGAATCGTTTAAGTTTTTTCCGATAACACCCTGGAATGGCTGCTCCTGCTGTGCAGTTAATGATAGCGGCAGCAATCCTCCAAGTGCTAAAACTGATACAATTATTTTTTTCATTCAATATTTTTTTAAGTTTAAAATTTACCAGCCTGGGTTCTGTTGAAAATTGGGGTTAGTTCCACCATAGAGATCAATCTCTGTTTGTGGAATTGGAAAAAGGGTGTCCTTTAATGAAGCAGCTGCTTTAGGATTACCCGGCATAGCTTTCACGGCATTCAGGTAATAAATACCCGGCCCTTTATCAGTTCTCCTTACAAGATCAAACCAACGCTGGCTCTCTTGTATAAATTCTCTTCTTCTTTCGGTAAAAACCGAATCCCGGAAATCTGCCTGGGCAAGCCCCCGGCTGCAGATCAAATTCATGATCAGTATAAATGCCGCCTGCTTCATAGGAATTGAATGCCCGTCCTCTTACAATATTTACCGCTTTATAAGCTTCTTCAGATGGTGCTCCGTTCAACTCATTCAGTACTTCAGCATACAAAAGCAACACATCTGCATAACGCAATACCGGAAAATTCACTTTGCTGCTGCTACCCTGGCTGCCGGGCAATGCGGCAGTAAAACCAGCACTTTGGTCAACCAGTTTCAGGAAATTAAAGAACGGCCACTTAACCCATTTTTGAGTGGATTGATTAAAAAGTGAATCGTAAAAAGTTGCACCCCTGCGCTGGTCTGCCACCTGGAATAGAGTTGTGATAACCGAAGCATCAGCAGGGATATCTGTGGTATAAGCGGAGGGTGTCCAAGTGAATGAACTGAGGCTTTGATTGCTTACAAAGCCACCGGTTGTACCGTTGAACTGGGCAGAAAAAATATGTTCTTTACCATTTTTTGTAGCCGGCTGAAAAGCATCAGAAAATTTTGTAAAAAGATCGTAACCATAGTTGCCGGTTGCGCTGCTGAAACCTGTACCTGCCGTTATCACTTTTTCCAACTGGATCTTTGCATTCTGCCAGTCATGCTTTGTAACATACACTTTTGCCAGTAAAGCTTTTGCCGCACCTGCTGTAACCCTGCCAACGTTATTTCCTGTGTAGTTTGATGGCAGCAAAGATGCTGAATCAAGGTCTGCAATTATCTGTCCGTACACGGCAGTTTTGGGAGCTCTGTCTACTTTCAGTTCATCGAGTTTTAGCGAAGAAAGATCATGCAAAATCAAAGGCACATCACCAAAAAGACGAACCAGGTTAAAGTATTGAAGTGCCCTGATAAATCTTGCCTGCCTTATTAAATTAAAGGCATCCTGGTTGGGGTCTTTAAATTCTGTAGCTGGAATTTCTGCGATTTTGTCAATAGCGATATTTGCTTTATTGATGCTCCAGTAAAGCTGTCCATAAATTTTTCTTACCCTGTCGTTCGTACTCACATAAGTACCCGTACCCAGCGCCCTAACATCCGGGTTCGTATTAGACGGGCTGTACACCTGGTTATCACTTGGGTTATCAACCAGTAAATTCAGGTTACGGCCATAGATGGCGAAGTCATTATTGATGTCTGTTGATAATGTGCTGTAAACCGCTGTCATAGCCGCAACAGCATCCGACTGTGTTTTATAAAAACTCGCCGGCGTAAGATTTCCAAGGGGCTTTTCTTCCAGCTTATTGCAGGAGGAAATTAAAACCATACTGAACCCTGTTAGTAATATTGCTATAAATATTTTTTTCATCGTATGCTTTTTTTGATTTTTAAAAAGTAATGGAGAACCCTACCAAGAAGGTTTTATAATTTGGATAAACACCGTAATCTATTCCCGGTTGCAAGTTGTTCTGGTCGTAAAAATTGGCCTCGGGATTGGTGCCTGAATAAGAAGTGATAGTGAGTAAATTTTGGGCTGCCACATTAAATTTAATTTGCTTCGCCCCAATTTTAGCAGCGACACTCTTCGGGAAAGTAAAGCCTGCAGCTATATTTTTTAACCGCAGATAACTTCCGTTTTCAATGTAGGTATCCTGCACCTGAACTACCGGGGCATTCACCACTTTGGGAAATTTTCCGCCAGGATTGGCTGTAGAATCCCACCTGTCCAGTAACACTGTTGACACGTTGGAAGTGGTGGTGGTTTTTTCTAACTGCTGCTGCAGCAGGTTAAAAATTTTATTGCCGTACGATCCCTGGAAAAGAAAATTAAAATCAAAGTTTTTATAAATAAGGGTGCTGCTAAAACTGCCGGTAAATTTTGGCTGTGCACTGCCGAGATTGTGTTTATCAGCTGTAGTGATGGAATTGCCGGTTACACCATCTGCATGCAGGTATTTACGGTCACCGGTTTGCTGAGATACGCCTGACAGTTTAGGCACAGCTTTTCCACCGTAAACATCAGTCGTTGTAAGCAATCCATCCGTACTGTAACCCCAGAAGGTGCCAACCGGTAAGCCAACCTTTACCAATACCGGAGATACCTGGCCTGTTGGTGCAACCGGTGCAAAAGATTTACTTGGACCAAGACTTAAAATAGTGCTTGCATTCTTTGCAAAAATCAGCGTTGTTTTCCAGGTAAGATCTTTGGTTTTAATATTCTCTGATGTAATGGATAACTCAACTCCTTTATTTTCAAGGCTGCCAATATTTTGCGATACAGATGCATAGCCCGTTGACAGTGGAATTAATCCGCCACCGCTAACAAACAGGTTTGTTGTCTTTTTATAATACACATCTGCAGTAACAGTTATTTTATTTTTAAAAAACCCGAGATCTGCGCCGCCATTATATTGTGTGGTTGTTTCCCATGTCAGGTCTGGGTTAGATGGCTGTGAAGGGGAAAGACCATTTATTGCCACCAGCGGACTTCCCAAATAATAACCATTGGAATTAATGGTGGCTATAGAACTGTAAGCCGGGAAGTTTGCATTACCGGCACTACCGGCGCTGAGCCTGATTTTTAAATTACTGATGGTTTTATCATATTTCTTAAAGAAGTTCTCATCAGAAATATTCCATGAAAAACCAACTGCTGGAAAAAAGCCCCATTTATTATTTACACCAGTGGTTGATGCTCCGTCGTATCTGCCGGAAACAGTAAGATTATACCTGTGCTCAAATGAATAAGATACCCGGCTCAGCCATGAATTCCACGTTTGCTTTGCTTCACCGGAGCCGGTAACCTTATTGGTAGTGGCCAGGTAAAGATTGTTATAAGAAAGTGCATCTGACGGAAAGGACTGACCGGCTAAAAAAGTGTTTTCAGACTTTTGATATTGTGTTGTAAATCCGCCCAGTAAATTAATAAAATGCTTGTTGGAAAATGAGTGTTCGTAAGTAATTGTATTCTCGTTTAACCAGCCCAGGTAGTTGATTGTTCCTATGGAGCCCGAGCCTGTTGTTGTTCCGCCGGTGTTACCACCAGCAGTAAAGGAAGGTGCAAAATAATTGAGCTTGGTATTTAAGATATCTGTACCAAAAGTTGTTTTGAGTGTAATACCTTCCAGTATTTTATACTCTGCCGAAAAGTTACCTAAAATACGGGATAATTTTGACTGGTTTACTGTTGACAAAATACCCAGGATTGCATTGTCTGTATATTGCTGACCGTTGATTGTATTGACTGTACCGCCCAAAGCCCCCTGAAGTGTTGTGTTGTAATTTCCATCATCATTTTTAATGGTTTGCAGCGGATTATTTAAATACAATGAAGAAAATGCGTTGCCGAAACCTATACCGTTATAGCCGGTTCCGGTAAGTTTATTTTCCACTGAGTTGCTTCCAAATATGCTTGTAGCAATTTTGAATTTGCTTGTAAAATTCTTTTCGTAATTAAACCTGCCGGAATAGCGTTTAAAATTCGTTGCTACCAGTGTGCCCTTTTGATCATAATAATTCCCCTGCAGAGAATATTTTGATTTATCATCTCCGCCATAAATACTTAACTGGTGATTTTGTGTGTTACCACTTCTTATGGCTGCATTAACCCAGTCACCGTTTGTACCCGCTGCTCCTAAAGAATCTATAATGCGTTTGTTGCCTGCAAGGCCTGCCTGTATGTTGGGTGTTGCACTGTACAAATCATTAAATAGCCTGGCCCATTGCGGACCATTTAAAACATCAATTGTCTTATCGGCTTTCTGCGAGCCGTAAGAAATATTGTACGAAATATTGTTACTTCCCCTCGTTCCTTTTTTTGTTGTTATGATCACAACTCCGTTCGCTCCCCTTGATCCGTATATTGCGGTCGCAGATGCGTCTTTCAATACATCGATGGATTCAATATCGCTTGGGTTGATTGTGGCAAGACCATTGGTAGACACACCTGTAACGGCTGTGCCTGAGGCAGGATTCAGGTTGGTTAGATTATTGTCATTATAATAAATAAATCCATCAATTACATACAACGGATCGTTCCCAAAACTAAGTGAGTTGCCACCTCTTATTCTTATGCTTGATGTAGCGCCGGGCTGGCCTGAACTCTGCGTTACATTTACACCTGCTACAGCTCCCTGCAAGAGGTTATCGAGTGATGGAGTTACCTGCGCCAGGTTCTCTTTAGAAACTGTACCAATGGAACCAGTTAATTCCTTTCTCCGTTGTGTGCCATAACCAACTACAGCTATCTCAGAGAGTTGGTTTGTTGATTCCAGGAGTGTAATTGACAATGGGGTATTATCTGTAATTTTTATTTCCTGCGCCTGGTAGCCTATAAAACTTACCGATAAAAGGAACGGCGCTTTTTTATAAGTTGTAAGTTTAAAGGCGCCTTTGTCATCGGTTACCACCGTATTAGTTGAACCCAACAGGTGCACAATTGCACCGCCCAGTCCATTTTTTGTTTTGGGCTCAAATACGGTTCCGGTAATATTTGTTTGCTGAACTTCCTGGGCCCCGGCTGTAAAATATCCGGACAATCCCAGGAAAAATATGAGGGTGAAATAACCTGTATTCCTTATTAAATAAATTTTATTCATGGTTGATTAGTTAGTTTTTTTATTTAGTCCGCAGGTGATACAGAGCGGCTAAAGCCTGGTTATTCATTACTGCATTTGTACCTGCAATGAGGCCCTAAGACTTGCTATTGAAGCATGTTCCTTGCATTTATGCCTTGTTTATCATCTGGTCAGAGTTACTAAAAAAGGCCCTGGCTTTTAAGTATTTCTGAATGAAAATGATTATTTATATCTGGCAACAAAAGGTATAAAACAAATTCGCCAACCACCGGCTAATGAGCTTTTGGTACACAATCGTTACCAGATATTTATAACCTGTCAAGATGGACCTAATATTTTTTGGAAATTTAGATTTGCAACAGCGTGTTGCAATTATGATTGCATCAACAACAACAGCAACACATGCCTGTTTGAAGATGATTTACTACCACCGGTGCCGTAGAGTGCATCCTTTTTTTTGAAGCGTTCATGTCAGTTGTTTTTTAGCCTGGAGGATACCTGCTGGTGGTTAACAGCTATCCGTGTATCTGAAAGTATTACTAAAATCTATTAGTCTACTAAATCACTGGACAAAAATAACAATCTTTTTATTTACTATCCAAAAAAAATAAAAAAAACTTTTATGGGTGCTGAGTGAGCAAGTAAAAAATACAAAAAAATTAATGAATGCAGGTATGATAAAGTTCCATTGCATTTTTATAAGAGAGCGAATTTTGAATGGCTTTTTTTAGCTAAAAGCAGGCCCGGAATTACTTGTCCTTTTTCCAGGCCTCTGTACCGCCAGTAAGATTGTAAAGATTATTAAAAGGAAAAAGATTCATTAGTTTTTGGATAGCAAACTGGCTGCGGATGCCTTTACGGCAATAAAATATAACTGGCTTATTCAGGGCTACAAATTGTTTATAGCGGGCTATCTTTGAAAGCGGAATCAATTCTCCGCCGATGTTAAATTCGAAATGCTCCTCCTCTTCCCTAACATCTATCAGCTGAAAATCATCTCCATTGCTGATCATTTGTCTGAGTGCTTTTGCCGTTATACTTTTCAAAATTGTAAACTATTATTAACGTAGATTCACTTATCCTCCTTATTCTTCGTCTTCATCTGTATAAACACGCCTTAACTTTACTTTGCTAACTGGCGCTACTATCAGCGGATATTTCTCCACCGCAACATTACTTTGCTGTAAACCAAAACCCCTCTCTTCACTAAGCGAAACTTCTTTTACCCAGAAATATAACTGCATGATGATCCTTTCAAAAAATGGCAGTTCATTATCCTGCGATAAAAATTTCTCCATAACAACAAATTGAAAATCGCCCACAACATTGTTGCGTTGCTGACTTTCATAGCGGCTGGTAACATTTACTTCTTTATTTGCCACAAGATCTTCCACCACCTTTTTAAACATCAGGTTTACCCTCGGCGCCACCCTGAAGCCAAGACGGAATTCAACCCGGATAATATCATTGGGTATGATATGATCCACCACATATTCACAGGTGTAAGGATCATCAAGCGTATCCACATGCACAAACCAAAATATATCGGCCCGTTTTGGTTTACCACTCAAAATAGAGTAAATGATCTTGTGCTCAATTTCTTTAGGATTGTTTGCACTTGTCATATAAACAAGGTGAGTGGCATATTTGGGCACACTTAAATCGTTACTCAGTTCTTCCAGCTTCGGAATATATTCTTCCAGCCTTACAAATTCAACATACCTGTTCTTGATCTTTCTGCTGCGGAACCAAACATACATAATAACAAATAATGCACCGCCAACGAGTAAAGCGATAAAACCACCATGCGGAAACTTATCAAGGTTTGCAACAAGAAAACTTATTTCGAGACAAATATAAACAGCGAGGTACAGATAAATTAAGAAAGGAGCGGTTCGCCTTGACACAAGGTAATTGGCAAATAAAATAGAAGTGGAAAGCATGCAAAGCGTGATTGCCAAACCGTAAGCAGCTTCCATTGCACTACTGGAGCGGAAGTACAAAACAATGGTACAACAACCGATAAAAAGAAGTGTATTGATACCGGGAATAAACAACTGCCCTTTTGCTTCAGAGGGATAATTGATCTTCATCCTTGGCCACAAGTTAAGACGGATGGCTTCACTTATCAGTGTAAATGATCCGCTTATCAATGCCTGGCTGGCTATGATGGCGGCAAAGGTTGCAATGATAAGCCCTACCAACCGAAAGTGATCTGGCATTACTCCATAAAAGGGATTAAAGCCTGCTTTAATTAAATCATCAGTAATAATTTCGCCCCGGTGTTTTGCCAGTAACCAGGCGCCCTGGCCCAGATAATTTAAAACCAGGCAACTCTTTACCAATATCCAGCTGTAGCGGATATTCTGTTTACCACAATGACCAAGATCACTGTACAAAGCCTCAGCGCCTGTAGTACAGAGAAATACGGCACCCAATATCCAAAACCCTTTTGGGTACTGGGTTAAAAGTTTGATAGCGTAATAAGGGTTAAAGGCTCTGAAGATTTCCAGATCATCTGAAAGATGAATGATACCCAGCACGGCCAGCATGCCAAACCAAAGCAGCATTATGGGGCCAAAAAGTTTACCGATGGAAGCCGAGCCAAACCGTTGAAGAAAAAATAGCAACATCATTATCCCCAGTACAATATAAACAACCTTGTATTGCTCAATATCTTTAAATGCAGTTATTTGTTTCAGACCTTCAATAGCCGATGTAACTGAAATAGGCGGCGTGATCATACCATCTGCCAGTAGGGCTGCACCACCAATCATTGCAGGAATAACCAGCCATTTTTTTTGCCGCCGAACAAGTGTGTACAAAGAAAAAATGCCGCCCTCACCTTTGTTATCTGCGTTAAGGGTAAGTATCACGTACTTTATAGTTGTTTGTAAGGTTAGTGTCCAGATGATACAGGAAAGACCACCGATAATAAGGACATCATCAATTATTCTTCCGTTAATAATTGCATTGAAAACGTATAAAGGAGAGGTACCAATATCGCCATAAATAATTCCCAAAGCAACAACCAGCCCGGCAATTGTTACTTTATTAACATGCTTTGACACTAATATTTCGAATTTTAAATGAGGTAATAGTATTGCTATTTGGCAGGCGATCGTATTACCTGTACAAATGTATAGTTAAAACAATAAAATACCGGCAAACATATTTAATTACCGAATGCAATATCCTCAGGTACCACACCAAAAGCCTTTGAAACAACAGACTAAAAACAAAGCAATTTATATGTGAGAAAATAAATGCTGATGGTATGTTATAACCTGACATGTATTATTTTCGGGCATGAAAAAGATTATACTGATCACAGGAGCCAGTGCTGGCATTGGAGAAGCTTGTGCAAAGAAATTTGCAGCAGCCGGATATCAAATTATAATTACAGGCAGAAGAGCTGAAAGGCTCGGGTTGTTAAAAGAACAGCTTGAACAGCAATGCGGCGTAAAGGTACTTCCTCTGGCTTTTGATGTGCAGGACAGAACAGCCGTTGACGCTGCATTAAATAATTTGCCGGAAGAGTGGAGATCTGTAGATATTTTAATCAATAATGCCGGCCTTGCAGCCGGAAGAGATTTGTTTGAAGATGCTGATATGAATGATTGGGAAACCATGCTGAATACAAATGTGCATGGCTTGCTTTACGTAAGCAAAGCAATAGTCCCTCTGATGATCGCCAATAAAAAAGGACACATTATTAACATGGGCTCCGTGGCAGGAAAAGAAGTGTATGAAAGGGGAAATGTTTACTGTGCCAGCAAGTTTGCCGTTGATGCTTTAAGTAAAGCGATGCGGATAGACTTGTTGAAGCATAACATAAAAGTTACCGCCATTCATCCCGGTGCAGTAGAAACTGAATTTGCCATAGTTAGGTTTAAAGGAGATGAAGAAAAAGCTGCTGCTACTTATACTGGTATAATACCGCTTACAGCAGATGATATTGCAGATACTATTTTCTATTGTGCTTCGTTGCCGCCGCATGTATGTATTAACGACCTCGTAATAACCTGCACCCAACAGGCTGGCACGTATTACTTTAATAAAACAGTCTGATGTTGCTGCCAGGTAAATTATAACGGTAGCTTTTTATAGTAGCTGCAAAATTGTTAATTCCTTAAATTAAGTTGTATAGTGTTACCGCCAGCGAAGTACAAACTGTTGTGGTATTTATAAACCGGATTTAATCGGTACTTTAGATTGGTTTGAAATAACTAAGGCCTTTTAACGTTAAAGTAAAATAAAAGCGTTTTTCAACCCGACAAAACTATGCCACAAGGCACCATTATTGTTTAGTAAGTAAACCTTCATCAAGGTCATTAACCAACTACCGATTTCAATGAAATACAGTATAGCTGTTGTTTTATTTTGCTGTTTTTTTTGTGCCAATGTTTATAGCCAGGATGTAATCCGTTTAGCTGCCTGTAAAGAAGAAACCATTAGTAAACAGGCAGATAGCTTAAAAGAAGCATTTTCCAAACTTGGTTTTGTGGTGGCAAAAGAAGCTACCGTAGCCATGGAAAGTGAATTTGAAATGTCTGTAATGGTGGCCCTTACTGAAGGCAGCTGGTACCAGTTTATTTTTATTGGTGATCCTGCTTCCAAGCTATATGAAACCCGGATGTTTGACTCAGATGATAAACAGGTGGTTTATCAAAAAAAACTGAACGGGGACCAGGAATGGAATATTATCAGTTTCTCCTACATACCAAAGTTTTCAGAATTCTACGCAATAAGACCAGTACAGGTTAACAAAAAAAATAAACATGTTTGCGGTCACGTAATTCTGATGAAGAAAATAAAATAGCAGCTCGTTTTAAAAGTCAGCTCCCGGTATGAGGGGCTTTTTTATTGGAAGAAGAATTGAAAAACTTTAGCCCTCTACTCCGGCAATTTTCATCTCCCATAGTTGTAAAAATCCACAGCATACTAGGCAAACACCTTCATATTAGATTAGCTCCTTCTTCTAAAATAAACATGCAGGATTTAAAAAGGAGTTGAAAAGGCTGTTCAACCCACTTTCCCCAGAATAAAAAAAGCTGGCTCAAAGTAGAGCCAGCTAAAGTTTTAAAAATAAAAGGTTACTGCGCCAGCGACACCCTAACCTGCACACCTGCTCTTGTATTTACAATTGGTGCGCTGGATGATATATATGGCGTAACTCTTCGCTGATCGAAAAAGAGCTTAATATTAATGCGGCTGTTAAGGTAATAATCCACACTCGGTGTAAGTGTTACCTCCTTGCTTCCGCCTGTAGGCAACGTGGCTGCCTGGTCCAGCCGGTTATTAACTGTTACATTATCCCTCACCCTCAAATCAAAACGGAAGTTTATCTCATTGTCAAGTTTGTTGCTGCCATTTTTACTGAGGAAGGCAGGGAGTTTAAATCCACCAAAAAGTTTCAACCCTTTTTTGCGATAGCCTGCTCCAATGGAAAATTCTGTTGACCTCGTTTCACTCAGCTGAAAATCAATAAGGCTTAAACTGAGCGTACGTTGTTTTACATATTCAACTTTTGCCTGCATTTGATTAGTGAACATTACATCCACACCAAAAAGTGGTGCAAACTGTTCCTGTATAGTTATGTTTGGTACAAAGAAATAAGGTATAAAACTCTTTGCCCCGGAATCGTAAAAAGAAGGATAACCGTAGCGGTTAATATCCTGGTACAGCAATGCGGATGTAAACCCGTTCATACTAAGACTACCGGTATAGCCATGCGAAATAGTTACGTTGCTAAAAATCTTTTCCATCCCTTTTATCCTGCCCAAGCCGGTATAATCAATCTTCCAGTTAGGCAGCGGCAATATACTTTTGAATGGATTTGATTTGATGTTGTTGTTGTTTTGATTCAGCAATGAAACTGTGTTGGGATCCTTGCCAGTGTAAGCCGCAATGAACGCCGGTATCAATACATCTACAGAATATTTGTAGTAGCCGTATTTGTATTTTCCGCCCTCCTCACCGGGCTGGTTTGTAGAGTAAGGATTCTTGGTTCCAAGCCTTGCAGAAATGATCTGCCGGTAATCCTGGAATTTGAGGAACGTTTCAGAAACCTTGTTTGGATCAAACTTACCAAACAGCGTTTTTACTGCAATGTAACTTACATCGAAACCACCACCCGAGTAAGGGCTGAGATGCTGAAAGCTGTTGCCGGTGCCGGTAGTATCTTTAAAAGTTTCTGAATAATTTTTATTGAAAGATTTATTTATGTTCAAAGAAATCGCCAAATCCCTCACCGGTTCCAGCTGGGCCGTAAGAGTTATCCGCTGGTTATAAGATTGCTGGAAGATGGTGTTAAAATCTAAACTCTTTGTAATAACTCCATTTTTTGCAGCCCTGTTAAGCCAGGCCGTATCAGGCTGACTGCCGGTTAAAAAATCAAAGCCGGGCTGCATGCTCCGCCAGTTTTGCCCAACATACTGGGTACTGTCAATATAACCAGGCAGCCTTGTGTTGCCGTTGTCAGAAACTGAGCCACTAACCTGTTTAACGCTGCTTACAAGTTTGCCAAATATCCTCGCCAAAGTACCAACATCAGGCAATGAATTGGGATCTTTTATCTTTTTTATCTTAAGCCTTTTAATCACTTTTACTTTTTTACCATCTTTCATTATGGTTCGAAAAACAGTGTCCGTCCTGGTTTGTACTTCAGCCTTAGGTCCCTCAACTCTTGGCTGGTCTATAGCCCTGAAGAATTTAAATTTATTGTAAAGCCTTGTGAAATCCAATTGCAATGTCGCCTCTTTGGTTTGGCTGTTTTCCAAAATATTCCCCAGGTCTACTGCCAAACGGGATGCACCAATCCAGCGGTAAGTTGCCTGGTATTTTATGTTAGCGGTAGTCCAGTCAATTAATGGAAATTTGGCCGTTGGAAATGTGTAAGAAATATTGGCGGTATGGTTGTACAGCGTATTTCTTCCCCCGGCAAGCAGCCTTTTCCAAACGGTGTCTTTTTTTTCTTTTGTATCAAGCCTTCCGTAAGGTTCATCCACCCTGGAATTATTGCTGGCAGTAAAATCAAAATTGATGGACCGGGTAAAGTTCCAGCGGAAAATATAATCCCGTTGAAAGGTTAAATATTTATCGTACGTCTCAGGAATTTTATATTTGTCAGATCCTACACTTCTGGGCCTGATGGCACCAAACTGCCGCTGAATATCTGCCCGGAAACTTAACTGCGAAGGTGCCAGGTTAAGGTTAAAATCTTTAACAAGATCCAGCCAGTGTTTTTTATTGTGTTTCTTAAAATACTTGATGTTTTTAAACGGTTCAAAATACGCAGGCTGTGGTGAAAAATTGTAGCCCAGTCCTCCCCTGTGGCGGGTTACTTCGTTCAGTTCAATTAAAGGGTTGTGGCTTTTTGTACTTATATAACTGTAACTCACATCCAGGTTTGATACATCATATATCTTCGGTTTACCCGTGCCGGTTTTAGTTTTTCTTACGTTGGTAAAATTCAATGTTTTGGTACTGGTAAAATCTACCGCTGCATTTTGGATTGAGTCACGCCTTGCTGCTGTTGCCGCACTGCTTAACTTATCTTTCAGCTTTATATCTATATCAAAAGGATCGTATTGCGGCTTGCTTAAAGACTCTGAATAACTGGCAAATACCGGTATAGAAATTCCTGCTTTTTTCGGTAACAGTTTTCCTAACTCAAGATTGGTTGAAAGATCAAACTGTGTCAAATCATCCCTGTAGCGGTCGTTAACCCTTTGCTCCAGTGTACCAAAGCCGGTAGTATGTTTTGAGAATGATCCTGTAAAAGTTCCCAGGTCTGCCAGGGTCATATCAATTCTTGCCATTGCCGCATACCCATTTTGTTCATTGATGGATGTCATTCTCAATTCATTCACCCAAACTTCTCCGCAGGCATTAACTGTTGAGTTAGTATTTTCCACACTGATAAGTATACCTCTGATCTCACCAAGATTTGGATCACCTACAATTGAATAAGTATGCCCGTTAGGCTGCAATACCCTGTAAGGTGAGGTTACAGAAAATCCGCTGGAGTTTCGGTTGGCCTTTAATTTCGGCAGCAATGCAAGGTCAACATCCAGGCTGTTCAGCGGGTTCCACAACGAATCATTGTAAGCATCTGAATTGGGGGCAAGGCTTGTATTCAACGGTGTTAAATACAACGGTATTCTAATTTCATAATAATTGTTTCCAAAGTCAGTACCCACTCTCATCACTGCAGTAAGATCTTTATTTTTAAGGCCCGTTGGATTTTTTATATAATTCTCCGCATGTATAAACATGGAAAGTTTTCCAAACTGCCGCAAATCCCTGTTGGCAAAAGTTTGCTGTACGCCTCTTGCATCGCCCTTTGGCATATCACAAAATTTAAGCGACATACTCTGTTCATTCTGCAAAAGGTTTACACCGTTATTGCTCTGTATTTGCTGGCGCTGAATTTCTCTTGGTGTACGATATGGTAGCGGAGAACGCTTATCATTCTCTTCGATATTGACACCGTTCACATTAAAATCAACAGTCGTGGTGGGCGGAACGTAAGTTCCTGTAGTGTCAATTTTAAAAGGATAGTTGCGCCAGATGTTCCTGGTTAATTCAAGCTGACCAAAACGAAGTACTACCGAACTGTCAAAGTCGGTCAGGAACATTCTTATAAAACGTATCGACTTAAAATCCGGAATGTTACCGATCCTCGCATTAAATGAGGCGATTGGTATCCGGAACTGGTACCAGGTTTCTGTACGGTTTGTACCATCGGGCAAGTTATTAATAGCCACTGCTTTTTTATCTACAATAAAATTGGTACCAATCTGCATCGCCGGCCGGCCGGGTGGTTGAATATTTACAACATACTGAAAATACTCCTCCGTTTCATTCATGGTATTATCTCTGTTAAGATCTTCACCATCAGGATATAATGTGGCCGCCGAAGAAAAGGCAGACCCATCATTAATTTGTGAGTTATTTTGGGGATTATTAAAATTTTTATACCGCTTAACAATACCATCGCTTGAGGTAAAAGCGGCATCCCTGTACCAGATGTAGTCATCACTCGAAGGATCTGCCTGGGCACGTGCCAATGCAGCTCCATTTACACTGCCGCCAAGGCTGGCGAGATAAGGCCCCATTTTCACTCTTTCAGAATCATCATCTAAACCATCAAAGCCAACGTCCTGGTATTTTCTGTCTTCCGGGTTGTTGCTGAAAGCATTTGTTACCTGTATCGGATTTAATGGCACCCGCCCCCAGGCAGAGTTGTCAACTGGCAAAACAGAAGTTGGAGTAGGCAAACCATTTTCGTAAAAACGTTTACCATCTTTCAATATGTCTTCTGATATATTGCCCAGATTAAAATACAATTTACCGCCGGTTGCCTGATCTGCATTTGGCCGGGTCGGTGTATTTACAAAGGGGTCCTGCATCCAGAATTCAATAAACTGAATATTGGCAGTTTCAAAATCTGTCTGATCAATATTTCTCATTAACCCTCCCCATTTCGTTTTAGGATTTCGCAGGTTGTTATTACCATCAATATTTATCGGCGAAGCCTCAAAATTGTAAGGTCCTTTTTCATTTGGATAAAAGGCAAGGTCGAATGTGGTTAACTGGTTTTGGCCAAAATCTGTAGTACGCTGGGGGAAAATTTCACTTTGCTTTACAAGCCTGCTGCGTGGGTCACTCAGCTCGGGCCTGTTTTCGCCAAGCGGATTGTTTACACCCCTGAACTGCTGCAGTGCAGGCTCAATCTGGTACCAGGCCAGCTTCGCCCTGTTCTTTCCGTAGTCCAGGCTATTGTTAGCAGCAGCTTCCGGAAAAAGCTCTGTATTATTGATGCCATTAGTAGCACCTTTTGGTGTTGAGGCCAATGCCCAGCTGATTGCCGGAAAACGCAGGTCTATCCCGGACTTGCTGCCTTCAAAATCATCTATGTAAACGGTACCACTACTGCCACTGCCAATTTGGGGTGCATGGCCAGGTTTTAAAGTAGCCCCTTCTGCATAAAGGTTTATTGTTGATGGCGCAGTTGTGCTGTAAAACGGAAGTTTGTCCAGCAACTTTGTAAGGCGTGGCATTTCCTTCCGGTAGTTCACATCAAGGCCGTACATTGAGTTACGGATTGGTTCTTCACCCAAATTATTTTTTGTAAAGAATGGGCGCTCACCCAGCCTCACCATTGTACCACCGATTGAGAGCTGCTCTTTCAACGTATTTTTTACAAGATAATCCAACCTTAAACCAAGATAATTTCGTTGCTGAATACCGAATGCAGCATTATTTTCGAAGTTTACCTGCACTGGCAAACCAGCATTTAAAATGGCCTGGTTGGTTATTTTAATAGTTCCCAGGTCATAGTTGATATCGTAATCATTGCCTTCAATCAGCGTTTGTCCTCCTGCGGTTACCGTAACACTTCCCTTGGGTATGTTGTAACCAATACTTATATCCGAGGAGCCGGAAGTTCGGGCAGAACCCTTCATTACAAACCGGTTAAGATTTGGGTACTGCTGAGCAACTGCTTTAATGGAATCATACAACGCATAGTATAAAGTATCTTTTGCATTGGCCGGCACAACATTGTAAAGTTGTGCCGCAAGATCACGGCCAAAAGGTTCCAGTACGGGGAATACAATACGGCTGTATTGCGATAGTACGGTATATCCCTCCACGTAGTCAAAAACTCCATCTGGTTGCGGATCCATATTATTATTGAGCCGGTCCAAATTCACCAGTGTCAACAAGGGTGTGCCCTCGTTTTTATCACCGAATGGTACATATCTTTTCCAGCCCTGGCCCGGCTCCTGGTAAAGCAGGTTTATTTTAAAATCTGTTGGCTGTAAAGTACCATATCCTACAGAATACACATTCTTCATCATCAGTTTCCAGATAGGTAGTGCTGTACGCTGAGAGGTAGCTTTTAACAGTTTAAGGAATAACACTTTTTGGGTGGCAACAGCACTATCCGGTGGAAAATCCTGGGAGAATTCTCCTACCTGGTAAATTCTTCCATTGTAAGAATACTGGTAGGCGACACCAAGCACTTCATCCGGCAACAAAGGCTGGCTTAAAGAAATATAACCCGCCTGCCGGTTGAAATAATATTGTGTTGAATCGAGTTTACGGGCAAATGTTTTTTCGAAATCCTGAACCGGTGCCAGGCCAATATTTTGCAGGCTGCTTACTATTAATGAAGGGTTTCTGTTATTGGCATTATTGACGATATTTCGATAAAGATCATTGGCATCATTAAATGGTAATCCTGAAGTGCCGCCGAAAGAATTAACTATGTAAGGAGCCCGGGTGTTGGTGTTAGTTGGCGTTGGCTGGCTTCGGTAAGCATCCCTTTCACCCAAGTCCATCAAACCAACAATATCTCTTGTATTAGTGGTGCTGCCATTACGGTTAGTGACCCAAACCTCTAACCGCAAAATTTGAACAGGCGTTGTTACGGCAGGTATTTTTGACAATACTTTATTGTAATTATCTTTAAAATACTGGCCTAACAAAAAGTGGCGGTTCTCTTCATACTCATCTGCTTTAAAATCAATTACCTGTGCCGCCGCACCGCCGGATAAATTTACACTCTGCCGCTGAGATTTTTGATTTGCCAATACCGCCGTTACATTCAGTTTACCGAACTGCAATTGTGACTTTAAACCAAACAATTGCTGAGCACCGGGTATAAAAGTACTCCTTGAAGGAAACTGAACAGCACCTGCTTCCAGGCGCTTAATAATCTCATCATCTATGCCCGTGTAATCAAGCTTAAGCTGGTTATCCTGGCCAAAATTGGCGAGGGTATTATAACTGATAGGGAACTTTAATTTATCACCGATGTTGGCATTTACATTTACCTGGGCGTTCATATTAAAATCGAAGCCGCCATTTTTTCTTGCCCGTTCCGGCAACGTTGGGTTTTTTATATTTTGCCCCTGGTAACCCGCCATGATATCGACATTACCCTGGGGTGCTATTTCTATCTTACCATTACCAAAAAGACGGTTGAACAGGTTATCATACATTGAAAGCTTTGGCTTGGTAAGCTTACGGTTAAGCAGGTTCATGGTATTGGCCCGCTTTTTAAAATAATCAACCTCTGCCTGGCGGCCACGCAAATTCCAATATTCATCAGCAGTATATGTTACAGGAGTGCGGTAGTATTTATTACCAATCTTTTCATATACAGTGTATAACTGCGTTCTAAAATCGTAGCCTATTGAATCTGTAATGTTACTGGGTTGCTTAAAATCGTATGTACTGCCGGTCCCGCTGCTCATAAAATCGCCGCGACGGTCATGTATCGGGAAAGGAAGAGGGCCAACTGCTTTTGGAGCAGTGGTATCTTTTGGAGCAGGTGCAGGCTGTTGGGCAATACTCAGAAAAGGCATTGCAGTAAACAATACAAAAAACAACAAAAAGCCACAACTATCTGGTAAAAATTTCCTTTTACGAAAAAACATCCGGTAATCAGTTAAAGTAAAATTCTATCAAATTGCTTTTAAAGCTTTTTTTATCAGTTCTTCTAAATTGTTGATGTTGGGTTGAGTAAGGATTATTTTTTGTATCGATGATTCCGCTTGTGGCTTTGAAATACCCAGCGCTATCAATGCATTTAACGCATCCTGCTGTAAACTATTGCCTGCCAATACCGGAATACTGAGGTCCGGAGTTAGTTTGGTTACTTTATCTCTAAGTTCTAAAACCAATCTCTCCGCAGTCTTTTTTCCTATGCCTTTGATGCTCTCAAGCAGTTTAACGTTGCCCTGCGCAATAGCCCTTTGTACTTCTTCGGGTTTCATGTGAGACAGCATTATTCTTGCGGTAGCTGCACCAATTCCAGAAACACTGATCACCTGTATAAAAATCTCTTTTTCTGCTTTATCAAAAAAACCAAACAAAGTATGGCCATCTTCCTTTACCTGAAAATAGGTATACAACTTGCCTTTTTCTAAATGCTGGATAGCCCCGTAAGTATTAAGGCTGATGTTAACTTCGTAGCCTACTCCACTAACATCTACATACACCTGTGCCGGACTTTTGTAGGTAAATATTCCCTGGAGGTATGCGTACATGTTTATTTGTTGCAGCGAAAATAAGGAAAAATAAATGGAAGCGGTTAATGGATCGTTAAGAAAATTTTGTCAAAATATTTACCCGCCTGCCTTCGTTTAAAATTATCTGCTGCAGGCAAACAACAAAAACCGTTGCAGTTACGACAGAAGGAAACAGCAGGATTTGATTTCAGAAATATTTCCCCTTAATTATAAATCACCGGCCAAAGCAGGCCGGTAGAGTATACATAAGTTCCCATTTTTGAAAATATTAAACCATATCATATTTACGTTATTTTTGCCTGCCTTTCAGCAAAAAGTGAGAGCGATTTTATAACATAAATTAAACAAACGCATGCCGACAATAACCGCTGCCATCACTGCTGTGGGTGGATACGTACCTGATTTTAGAATGACCAATGCAATTTTAGAAACGCTTGTAGATACAAACGATGAATGGATCCGCAGCAGAACTGGTATTGAGGAGCGAAGAATATTGAAAGGTGAAGGGCTTGCCACATCGGATATGGCGGTTCCGGCCGTGCTTGAAATTTGCCAGAAGAGAGGGATTGATCCTTTAGAAATTGACTGTGTTATTTGCGGCACAGTTACGCCAGACATGGTTTTTCCATCAACTGCAAATATTCTTTGTGATAAAATTGGTGCAAAAAATGCCTGGGGATTTGATCTAAGCGCCGCCTGCTCCGGGTTTTTATTTGGCCTAACCACCGGTGCTGCTTTGGTTGAAAGTGGCCGTTACAAAAAAGTTATTGTTGTGGGTGCGGATAAAATGAGCGCTATTGTTGATTATACGGACCGCTCTACCTGTATCATTTTTGGAGATGGCGCCGGCGCTGTTTTACTGGAGCCTGCCACCGATGGCAGCGGCGTTTTAGACAGCATTTTAAAAAGCGATGGTAGTGGAAAAGATTACCTGCATATGAAAGGAGGCGGTTCGCTTCACCCAGCTTCTCATGAAACAGTTGATGCTAAACAGCATTATATTTTTCAGGATGGACAACCCGTGTTTAAAGCTGCAGTTAAAGGTATGGCTGATACAGCATATGAGTTACTTCAAAAAAACAATTTGACAGGTGATGATATAGCCTGGCTGGTGCCTCACCAGGCCAATAAAAGAATTATCGATGCCACTTCAAACAGGCTTGGACTGGCCCCTGAAAAAGTGATGCTGAACATCCAGAAATATGGCAACACAACTGCAGGTACTATCCCCCTGTGCCTTTGGGATTGGGAAAAAAGACTAAAGAAAGGCGATAAGCTTGTTTTGGCTGCTTTCGGCGGTGGCTTTACCTGGGGTGCAACACTAGTGCAGTGGGGGTATGATAGTGAATAGGCGTACAGGTAAATTGAAATAATCTCAACATAAAAAAGCCCCTTCTGCAGGGGCCCTTTTTATAATTTAATTTCTTCGTCTTTATCGTCGTAAAAGTGAAATTCGGTGAGCTGGTAAGCAGCATTGGCAAGCAGCTTAATGGGTTGTTTGTATTTCCATGTCCAGCGGCGGCGTTTGGAAATAAAACCTTTGGTAAGGTAGGCATGCAAAATAGGATTAACCATAATGGTGAGCCCTTTGTGCTTTTGCATAATGAGGTAACTAAGGTTTTTTTCTATTTCATCTTCCAGTATTAGTGTGGATGAAATTTTACCGGTGCCGTTACAGGCCGGGCAGGTTTCGGAAGTGTTGATGTTCATTTCCGGCTTCATACGCTGCCGGGTTATTTGCATTAACCCAAATTTGCTGATTTGTAGCACCGCATGCTTGGCCCTGTCACTCAGCATAAACTGCTCCATGGCATCTGCCAGGCGCTTCTTATTTTCAATCAATTTCATGTCAATGAAATCGACAACAATTATACCTCCGAGATCCCTTAGCCTTAACTGGCGGGCTATTTCATCCGCAGCTTCAAGGTTAGTTTCGAGTGCATTCTGCTCCTGGTTATTACTTACACTTTTATAACCACTGTTTACATCAATTACATGAAGTGCCTCCGTGTGTTCAATAATGAGATAAGCTCCGCTGGGAAGATTTACCGTTTTTCCAAAAGCAGCTTTTACCTGCTTGGTAATTCCAAAGCTGTCGAAAATAGGAGACCCGTTGTTGTAATAGGTTACTATATCTGCTTTTTCAGGCGCTATACGTTGAATATATGCCTTTGTATCTGCAAAAATATTTTTGTCGTTTACCACAATCCTGTTGAAATCTTCATTCAGCAGATCACGGAGCATACTGGTTGTTTTGCCTTGCTCACTTAAAATTTTTGCAGGTGGTACTGCATCTTTTAAATTTGTTTGGATGGTTTTCCAGGTTTGCACTAATGCCAGCAGATCTTCGTGCAGTTCGGCCGTTTGCTTGCCTTCTGCTGCAGTACGCACAATAACACCAAAGTTTTTTGGCTTTACTGCTTCAATAATTTTTTGAAGGCGGCGGCGTTCATCCGAAGAATGGATTTTACGGGAAACAGCCACGACATCATTAAAAGGAGTGATTACTACAAAACGTCCCGGCAGGGATATTTCGCAACTTAATCTCGGACCTTTAGCAGCAATTGGCTCCTTAAGAATTTGTACCAATACGTTTGGCCTTCCGCTTAATACTTCCGCTATTTTACCGGTTTTTATAATCTCCGGCTCAACACCAAACTTCCCAAAATCAAAGCCATTTTCTGTTTTATCATTGATGGCTGTATTGGTAAATTTTAGCAGTGATTTAACATAAGGACTAAGGTCTGTATAATGAAGGAATGCATCTTTCTCAAAACCCACATCAATAAAAGCTGCATTTAAACCTGGGATGAGCTTTTTTACTTTGCCCATGTATAAATCTCCCACAGCGAAATTAGCGTCAGTTTTTTCATTATGCAGCTCCACTAATTTCTTATCCTCCATCAGGGCAATTTCCACGCCCTGCGGTGCTGCATTTATAATTAATTCCTTTGTCAAGAGATACACATTTTTTTCAAGCCTTAAATCACGAAGTGAATAGTAATGCAATACAAACATCTACGACTTTTGCAAGCCATAGATGAGTAATCAAAATATAAATGCGGATAACCGAGCTATCAGCGTCTTTACACGTAAAGGACTATTTCTTTTTATGACGATTCTTTCTTAAACGCTTTTTGCGTTTGTGTGTTGCAATTTTATGACGCTTTCTTTTTTTACCGCAAGGCATGTGTAATCTTTTTTACGTGTTAAATAATAATTTTTAATAATCGCCACAACTATCTTAGCTGCTGTATGTGTTTGTCTACTTCTTTACTGTATTGCTGATTGTTTGCAACCCTTTTACTGTACTCGTACCACTTAATGGCATTAGCCTTATCGCCCTTCTCTTCATACCCCTCTGCCAGCCAGGTTATGGCTTCCATATTGTCCGGTTCGTTCTTCACAACTGTTTCAAGCCTTTGTACTGCTTTATCAAACTGCCTTGATATTACACCGCCTATGCCAAGTGTAAGCTGCGCCTGCATATTGGCCGAATCTTTCTTCACCACCTGTAAAAGCTGCTGAATACCCTTCATTGTTTCCTGTGCATCGCCTGCCATTCCTTTTCCAAAAACATAACAGCTGGCCAGTTCCACCTTTAAAGAATCATTTCCCGGGTCAAGGGTGATGGCCTTTTCATAAAGGCTGATTGCCTGCTCCGCTTTCCATCCCTTCAGCACCGGCAGTTCTTCGCTTTTTACTTCCCTTAAAATCTGACGGGCGGCAAAGGTGAGGTTTTTTTCAGAATTTACCAACACTGCAGCCTTCGATAAGTAAAAAACGTAGAGTTCGTGATTGTGTAAACTATCTCTCCAGTATTGTGCTAATTGCGTAAAGGCCTGTTCCTGCTGGGTTTTAACATCTCCACGGGAAACACTGTTCTCCAGTTTAGCAATGTATTCATTCTGCGAATTAGTTAATTTTAGT
Organism: Ferruginibacter sp.; assembly: GCA_965247025.1. Classification (GTDB taxonomy): domain Bacteria; phylum Bacteroidota; class Bacteroidia; order Chitinophagales; family Chitinophagaceae; genus Ferruginibacter. The sequence goes on from OZ252000.1 coordinate 2,976,328, forward strand.
TTTGCTTCTGTAAGGTTCTTTTCAATATTAAACTTTCCTGATGCCATTGGAGACACAGGCATAGCCTCTTTTTTAGCAACATTAGTTCCAAATAAAGAAAGTAAGGCAAGCATCAGCGCACCAGCGCCCAAAAGATATAATTGTTGCTTTTTCACTTTTTTTGGGTGCAAAGGTAACAATAATGGGCCGGTAAGGAAGGCACAAAAAAAACTAAACTTAAATAAATAGGTAAAAAAAAGCTATTCAATTAACAAGGACTCTCTGAGATTTGAACAAATTAATAATGAAAAAGAGCGTTGGCAGCATAATACAAAATTTGCTGAGATGCAAATTAAAGTGGTTAAAAATCTGTGGTAATTTTTTCGTTAATTTTCTTGTTTTTTACTTCATCCAAAAACTCTTTAGCCGGTTTAAATGTGGGAACGAAATGCCCGGGGATTTCAATAGCAACATTTTTTTTTATGTCTCTGCCAATTTTTGTTGCTCTTTTCTTTGTTACAAAACTTCCGAAACCCCGGATATAAATATTTTCTCCCTCTATTAATGATCGTTTTATTTCCTTAAACATCATCTCAAGCGTAACCATCACATCTACTTTTGGAATACCGGTTTTATCAGATATCTCTGATATGAGGTCTGCTTTTCTCATATTGTAAAACTTTAAATTGTTTTCAAGGTAATTTAATACATTAATTTGTAAAATGCAATATTACCAGTTGATCGTAAAATAACTAAACTCAGGTTTATCAGGTAATTAAACGAGCAGGCAAAAATAAGTAATAATTAGCAGCGGGTGTAATGAAACACATTGATTTACAGCTTATAGATAAATTAGTTATTATTGGTAAAATACACCAACACATGAGCGACGACCTCAATTCATAATTTAATTTGGGGTCTTCAAATTCCTGTTTTGAACAAGAAATTATAAAGTATAATTATTGAAAACCACACCTGACAAACTTAAAAAAGAGCAGCATTTTTTTGTACAGCAACTCCTTAAATGGAACAAAGAAAGCAACGGCCGGCAGATGCCCTGGAAGGGTGAAAAAGACCCTTACAAAATATGGCTGAGCGAAATAATTCTTCAGCAGACAAGAGTAGACCAGGGACTCGAATATTACAACCGGTTTATTGCAGCATTTCCTTATGTTCACCAGTTGGCAGCAGCGCCGGAAAACCAGGTATTTAAATTATGGGAAGGGTTGGGCTATTATACAAGATGTAAAAACCTGATAGCTTCAGCAAAATATATTTCCGCAGATCTTAAAGGAAAATTCCCAGATAATTACCAGGACATAATTTCGCTGAAGGGAGTGGGTCCATACACTGCTGCTGCCATTGCATCCTTTGCCTTTAATCTTCCACATGCAGTGGTAGACGGAAATGTTTACAGGGTTTTGTCCCGGTTTTTTGGAATTGAATTGCCTGTTGACAGTACCAAGGGCAAAGCCTATTACGCAGCGTTAGCCACTGAATTATTACCGCAAAAAACCCCGGGCCTTTACAACCAGGCACTAATGGATTTTGGTGCGGTAATTTGTAAACCACAATTGCCACTTTGCAGCAACTGCATTGTAAGAAATAACTGTATGGCTTTAGCCACAAAAAAAGTAAATCTGTTACCGGTAAAAGAAAAATTCATTACAAAAAAAACACGCTGGTTCTATTATTTTATTGCAGAATTTAATGGGTTTTTATATATAAGAAAAAGAGGAGCAAAGGATATTTGGGAAAACCTGTATGAGTTTATTATGATAGAAAATGAACCGGCACTCCCTGTTACAGAACTGTTGAAGCTGCCAGCCTTTCAGGATTTATTTGGCAAACAAAAAATCCTGGTGACTGCTATTTCTGCTGTATATAAGCAACAGCTAACTCACCAGACAATTTGTGGCCAGTTTTTCAGGATTAAACTTAGTAAAATGCCTGCTTTGGAGGGTTTTGAAACTATCACCCCAGATCGTTTGGAAGAACTTCCTTTCCCGAAATTTATCACTCAATATTTAAGAGATAAAAATGTATCTTTAAATTTGTTTTAAATAGCATCGTCAACATCTATCAGTTTTAATTTTTTTTCTATGAGAGGAGTAAACAGGGTTATGCTGATTGGCAATTTAGGCAAGGACCCCGATATGCAATTTTTGGAAGGTAACATCGGCGTGGCTAAATTTTCTCTCGCCACCACTGAAACATATAAAGACAGAAGCGGCAAACTAATTTCACAAACAGAATGGCATACCGTGGTGCTCTGGCGGGGGCTGGCGGAGTTAGCCCAAAAATACTTGCACCGGGGAAGCCTTGTTTATATAGAAGGAAGATTAAAAACACGAAGCTGGGAAGATAAAGAAGGAAATAAGAAATTTGCAACAGAAATTGTGGGAGATAACCTGATAATGCTTGATAAAAGAACTGATGGCACCAATGGCATTGGGGCAATTGACGATGTAGAAAATGAAATGGGGGAAGGAGATAACGGTCCTGAAAACGGGCCTGAAAGATTACCTTTTTAATTCCTTAATTCAGTATAAAATGTTATCAGCTGGTAATAGTTTTGAACCACTGTTAAAAAATATTTTTCACTAAAATCGTTATTTTGGATTACCCCCCGGTTGCAGAAATAATCATGCAGTTTCATTTTTACATGCTGGCCCTCCCTGCCGCAGCTACAGCTGTACTCATTGTTTTAGCCTGTTTTTTATTTGTTATCTCATTTTTAATGGCAGGCTCTGAAGTTGCTTTTTTCTCCCTTACCTATAAGGATATTAACATGCTTAAAACCAAGCAGCAGCCTGCTTTTAAGCGTATTGTGGTGCTGCTTGGCCAACCAAAAACTTTGCTGGCATCAATGCTTATAGCTAATAGCTTTGTAAACATTGGCATTATTTTAATCTCAAATATTTTAATGGATGGCTGGCTGGAGGCATTTCAATTAAGTTTTTGGCTAAGCTTTTTAATAAAAGTAGTCAGCGTTACTTTTCTCCTGGTTCTGTTTGGTGAAGTGCTTCCCAAGGTTTGGGCTACCAATCATAAAATATGGTTCGCTTCAGTAAGTTCAATTGTAATTGAAATCTTTCACGGTATTTTTTCATGGCTTGGCTTTAGCAGGAGATTTGTAAATTTCAGTGATGGGATCGAGCATAAATTTTCTCCAAATAACTCCTCACTTTTAGACAATAGTCAGCTGGATTATGCCATTGACCTGCTGCCTGATCATGAAGCTACCATCGAAGAAAAACAAATTTTAAAAGGCATCCGCAAGTTTAGCGATACGCCGGTAAAGCAGGTAATGCGTACAAGGCTTGATGTGAGTGGCATTGACTTCAGCAGCAATTTTGAGGATGTAATAAAAAGAGTGGAAGACCTTCACTATTCCCGCCTGCCGGTTTATAAAAGCAATCTTGATGAAGTAGTTGGCATGCTCCATACAAAAGACTTGTTGCCGCATGTTAATGCAAGCAAGGTTGAAAATTATGACTGGCACAGTTTGATAAGACCGCCATTTTTTGTACATGAGCAAAAACTTATTGAAGACTTGTTGCAGGAATTCCGTAACCGGCGCATACATTTTGCTTTGGTTGTTGATGAGTTTGGCGGCACTTCCGGTATTGTTACACTGGAAGATATCATGGAAGAAATTATTGGCGATATACGGGATGAATTTGATGACGAAGAAAGTGCCAACAAAAAAATTGATGACTTCAATTACATTTTTGAAGGTAAAACTATGATCAACGATGTATGCAAAGCCATGGGATTGCCAGGAGATACTTTTGAAGTTGTAAGAGGAGATAGTGATTCGCTGGCCGGGCTTGTACTTGAAATTGCAGGCGAATTTCCGCAGGTGGAAGAGGAAATAGTAAGCGGCGATTTTACGTTTATACCTCTTGCAATAAATAAAAACCGGATAGATAAAATTAAAGTAGTAATAAAAGCTGTACTTACAGAAGAAGAGTAATTTTTCAATAAACCCTCCAATGCACTTAAGACCAACCTTTCAAACTCACTCTTATTTTTTTACAATCCCTTTACTGTTATGCAGCTTCGGTTTTTTCTCCTGCAATAGTCCGTATGTTTCAAAAAAAAGAGGCTATTATAAAATTGATTTGCCTCAAAGAAAATACCAGTTATTTGATGAACCTGGCTTTCCATACAGTTTTGAATACCCGGTGTACGCAAGAATAGTACAGGATACAACTTACTTTGATAATAACCCTGAAAATTCCTACTGGCGTAATATTGATTTTCCTCAGTTTCACAGCAGAATATTTTTGAGCTATAAACAAATTGGTGGTAAGGCCATGTATAAAGTAAAGCAACCCAATGGCTTGTATAAAGATTCTTTTGGCATTAATGTGTTTGATAAAATGGTGGCAGATGCTTTTACGCTAACCAATAAAAACGATGTGGTTTCTAACTCTATTAAAGATAGTTTGATCCAGACAGCTAATGGAATTGGTGGCGTATTTTTTAAGGTTGGTGGTAACGCAGCCACTTCCAAGCAGTTTTTTTTATCAGATACTGTAAAACATTTTATAAGAGGAGCGCTTTATTTTGATGTTACGCCGAACGCCGATTCATTAAAACCTGCCCAGGATTTTTTGCAAACAGATATGGATCATATAATCAGTACGTTTAAGTGGAAACAACCTTAGTTAAACAGGTTTTGGAGTTTTGTATTTATCATTTCTGCCCTTACCAGCGGCAATCATTTCAATGGCCTGTTCCATGCGCCTGTCCCTGGTAGCGTCAGTTTTAGCATCAGTTATCCATTCTACATATTCCTTTTTATGAGAGTAAGCAAATTTTTCAAACACTGCTAAAGCCTGCTTATTTTTTTTAATGGCAGCTAAAAAGTAATCCGGTATTACCAACTCTTTCTTTTCAGTTTTAGCTTTGGGCGGCAGTTTTATACCCTTTTCATTCAGCTCCATTGCTTCTTTAATCCATGCAACTAGTTTTTTATCTGAAGGCAGGTCTTTAAGTGAAGTAAGTTTACCCAGGTGTCCCATCGCAACTTCAGACTTTGCTGATTCCAACAGCACCGGGTCTTTCATGATAGCTGCTTTCCAAAAGCCGAAAGATGCATGTTCTTTAAAAGCGGCCATGCCGCACATCATTTCGCCCAGGTAATCAAAATGCGGAAAGCCCCATTTTATCTTTTCTTCAGCAGCAGGGCATGTCTTATGTACCAACGCTCTCAAATGGTTTAAAATTGGCTTGGCAAAAGCCGCAGATTTTTCAATGTATTTGTCAAAAGCAGGATTGTTAGCAGGCATAAAAAATGTTTTTACTAAAGTAAAAAAAATTACACAATGCTGTTCCATTTTAAATATCCAAGATGCATTTCATCTTCCGGCAAACTGTTATCTTCCTCCAAACTTATCGAGATGCTGAATTCTGCTTTAAATGCCGGTGATAGGATATCGCTGATCGCCATAGCGTCATCCACATCAACTCCATATTTATCATCTACATGCGATGCAGCACCAGCAAAACCAGTGTGTTTATAAAAGGCAGTTTGCATGGATGATTTGATTGCCGCACCCTTATCGGCGGCGGCGATAATCATTTTATAATGATACTCCTCCAATTCATTTTGTTTGTAGCCGCCAAGATTAATAAAGAATAGCTGTATTGCCGCTGTTTCATTTTCTGATGATCTTGGCATAATGGTGACAGCATGCCCGTTTACATTTTTTACTTCCCTCCACCCATCAATATGAATGGTGCCTGCATCCTTCCAAAACTGTTGTATATTGGGTTTAAGATCAGCGATTGAGTTGCCAATACCGAAGAAAACATCGTGTTGTTCCGTATGCCGCCCTGATGGTTTGCAGCCTAAGAGGAGCATGTATAATTTTGGTTGCACAGGTTAGTTATTTTAAATAGTTATTTACAGCTTTCTGGATGATTTTTCTTACAGATTCCCAGGTTTGCCCTTTCAGGCTGATAGGCTCTTCTGTTTCTTCTGCATCATCAAAATAAGAAATTGCATACGGAATTGAAATGAGCATTTGATTATTCGGATATTTTTCTGTGTAAAAGGTGATGCATTCTTCCAAGCTATAATATTGTAATAATTCAGCAATATCCCAGAAATCTTTCTTTTTTGCCCGTTGCAAAATTGCAAATATTTTCATAGCGATTATGTCTTTATTTCCAAACATTCTGATGCCATCTTCTGCAACAAACTGATCGATTTGCTTGAAACATGATGTCTGACAAAATCGATTTTGACATCATTGATATATCCAAACAACCCAATTTTATTCTGTAGATTATTTGAATTAAAATCAATGCCTGCCTCACGCAGACTGTCGTTGAGTTCGTTATTGTTAAAATCATTTACTGAAAACAAATCCAAATCCACTGAAACTCTATGCCCGTACCTCAGAGATAAACATGTGCCACCGACAAGATAGAAAGAATCTAAGGCAGGAACATTCATTAAGGCTTTTAATACCTGAAAGGTGTGGGGTTCAACTGTGCTTGTCTGTAGCATTTATAATCCTCCTGTTTATTGTTAAATAGTGCAATTGCCAATGAAACAGTATGCGGCATCAACCATTTTGCATTTAAAAGAGCTGTAGCTACCTTTTCATCTCCATAAAACCTTCTGCACATCCTTATATCTTCCACATCACCTCTTTCAAAAACACGTTCAATGATAAAATTTGCTCTCTTTTCAAAGTCCAGTTTTGTGTAGTCAACATCCCAAAAAATTCGTTTGTTATCGTATGGTTTTACAGGCTTTTCCATGAGCGTAAATGTAAGATTTGTTATGCAACATACAACCTGCGGAGAGCGAAATCAACTATCAATTTTCAAACCTCCCACTCACCACCAACTCCTTATTTCCAGCTTTATACTCATAAAACCCCTCCCCGCTTTTAACGCCCAATTTACCAGCCATTACCATATTTACCAGCAACGGACAGGGTGCATACTTGGGATTCCCAAAACCATCCTGCAGCACTTTTAAAATGCTAAGGCAAACATCCAACCCGATGAAGTCGGCCAGTTGCAGCGGCCCCATTGGATGAGCCATGCCGAGTTTCATTACCGTGTCAATTTCTTCCACACCGGCCACCTTTTCGTACAAGCTGTAAATGGCCTCGTTGATCATGGGCATTAAAATACGGTTGGCAATAAAGCCCGGGTAATCATTTACCACACAGGGAATTTTACCAAGCTGTTTGCTCAACTCAACAATTGTTTTGGTAACCTCTTTGCCGGTTGTGTAGCCGTTAATGATCTCGACCAGCTTCATCACCGGAACAGGGTTCATAAAATGCATACCAATAACCAAATTGGGACGACTTGTGGCTGCTGCAATTTTGGTAATGGAGATAGAAGATGTATTGGTAGCAAGGATGCAGCCCACAGGTGCTGCTTCATCTATCTGTTTAAATATTTTAACTTTGAGATCAACATTTTCGGTAGCTGCTTCCACTACAAGGGCAGCGGCTTTTACACCAGCTGCCATATCAGTTGCAGTACTGATGTTTGTAAGGGCAGCGGCTTTTGATTCTTCGGTAATGGTGCCTTTTGCAATTTGACGGTCAAAGTTTTTGCTAATAGTTGCCAGTGCTTTTTCCAATTGTGACTGACTTACGTCGATCAGCGTTACACCAAACCCTGCCTGTGCAAAAACATGTGCAATACCGTTGCCCATTGTTCCGGCGCCGATGACGGAGATGAGGCCCCCTCCGTCCCCTAAAGGGGAACCTTGATCACTCATAATTATAGTTTTAATCTGTTTCGCAATCAATGGCCAAATTTGTTGGCTCAATAAAGAATAAAAAGTACAAGAGTGCGACGCCAATGAAGCATAATAGATATTCAAAACCCTGGCCGCAAAAACCTTAACCCTTGAAATCGAAAAGCTGTAATTAATAATCTTAAAGCCAATACCTAAGTTCCCCCTTTGGGGGACAGGGGGCTTTACTTAAACGCATTCAGCCCCGTAATATCCATACCGGTAATTAGCAAATGAACGTCGTGAGTCCCCTCGTAAGTGATCACACTTTCCAGGTTCATCATGTGGCGCATGATGGGGTACTCGCCGGTAATCCCCATGCCACCCAGCATCTGGCGGGCATCTCTGGCTATGTTAGCAGCCACCTCACAACTGTTGCGTTTGGCCATGCTTACCTGCGCCGGTGTAACTTTTCCTTCGTTCATTAAAGTACCAAGGCGCCAGTTTAGTAGTTGCGCTTTAGTAATCTCGGTGATCATTTCAGCCAGCTTTTTTTGCTGCAGCTGAAAGCCTCCGATCGGCCTGCCAAACTGCACCCTTTCCTTGGCATAATTCAAAGCAATATCATAACAATCCATAGCAGCTCCAATGGTGCCCCAGGCGATGCCATACCTTGCTTTGGTGAGGCAGCCCAGCGGCCCCTTCAAGCCTTTCACGTTAGGCAAAATATTTTCTTTGGGAACTTTTACATTGTCAAAAACCAGCTCGCCGGTGGCACTGGCACGCAGGCTCCATTTACCATGCGTAGTTGGTGTGCTGAAACCTTCCATGCCTCTTTCAACAATCAGCCCACGAATGTCGCCGGCTTCATCCTTTGCCCATACAACTGCCACCTGGCTAAAGGGTGCATTGCTGATCCACATTTTTGCGCCGTTTAAAATTACGTGGTCGCCGGCATCTTTTATATTGGTGAGCATTCCACCTGGGTCGCTGCCGTGGTTTGGCTCTGTGAGGCCAAAGCAGCCAAGCCATTCCCCACTTGCCAGCTTAGGTAAATATTTGTTGCGCTGCTCTTCACTACCGTATTGATAAATAGGAAACATTACAAGCGAGCCCTGAACAGAAGCAGTGCTTCTAACGCCGCTGTCGCCACGTTCCAGCTCCTGCATCATTAAACCATAGCTGATATAATCCAGTCCGCCGCCACCGTATTGTTCCGGCACAGTTGGACCAAAGCAACCAAGTTCACCCAATTGCTTTACAATCTGCTGCGGAAACTCTGCCCGCTGTGCATAATCTTCAATGATTGGGCTGATCTCTTTTTTCACATAACTGCGAACGCTGTCTCTCACCATCTTGTGCTCTTCAGAAAGCAGCTCATCTACATTAAAATAATCCGGACTTTGAAAGTTGTCTGTTTTAGCTGCCATGGCAATGGTTGATAAGTTTTTATTGGTTGACTACTACCGTTGTTACTTTTAAATACAGTACTGCTGTAAAATAACTTCGGGCAGGTTCGCAAAGATAATATCTTCAACCAGATGAAAATATTTGTGTTTAGCGGTATGTTTTAAACTGATTTTTTTGCAAGATTGAACTGCTGATGCAACATTGTAAAAAACACCTTGTCTCTTTTAATTAAACTTATTTTTTTTGGAGCTGCAGGTACTTCCACAACATGATGAACTGATTGAACGCTGCAAACGTGGTGAGGCGGCCGGTTGCAGGGAATTGTACCAACGCTATGCCAGGGCAATGTTTAATACCAGCCTGCGGATACTGAACAACAGCAGCGAGGCGGAAGATATATTGCAGGAAAGTTTTGCAGAAGCTTTTAAAAACCTGCACAGCTTTGAGTACCGCACCAGTTTTGGCGGTTGGTTAAAACAGATTTGTATTAACCGCAGCATTAACCAGCTTAAAAAAAGAAGGGTTTTATGGGTAGATATTGAAGGCGCAAATATTGAACAATTAAAAGATGAAGACTTTGTTGACGATGACAATATTGAACTGGAAGTTGAAAAAATAAAGCGGGCTATAATGGTTTTGCCAGATGGATACCGTACCGTACTAAGTCTGTATTTACTGGAAGGTTATGACCATGAAGAGATCGCTGAAATACTGAACGTGGCACCATCAACTACCAGGAGCCAGTACATTAGGGCAAAGAAGAAATTATTACAATTATTAAAGAAAAACTGATGAGCAGAAAGCTGGAAAAATTTATAAGCGATAACCGGAATGAATTTGATGACGCCATCCCTTCAGCAAAAGTTTGGGAAAAGCTGGAGGCTGGGTTTGAACAAAAAAAGCCCCGGAAATTTATACTACCGGTGTTGCAAAAATGGAGCATTGCTGCGGCAGTTTTAATAACTGCAGGTATTGCAGGCTTCATTTTGCTTAACAGTAAAAACGCCGCAGTAAATACTCCGCCCATGGCGGTAATTGACAGCCCGGCAGACATCAATAAACTGGCGCCTGATTACGCTCCTGAAGTTAACCAGTTTGCCAGGCTCATTGCGCTGAAGCAGCAAGAATTAAAAGCAATGGCACCAGAGCAGCCTGCCCTTTACAGAAAATTCTCTGGCGATATTAACCAATTGGATAGTTCTTATAAATCCCTGAAAAGCCAGCTTAGCATAAACCCGAACAAGGAAATGCTGCTGGAAGCCATGATTCAAAACCTGCAGCTGCAGCTGAATGTATTGAATCAGCAATTGAACATCATCAATCAAATTAAACAATCAAAAAAAGAAAATCATGAAAAAATTGATCAGACAATTTAGCTTAATACTTTCCCTGTTTTTATCGCAGCAAACTTTATTTGCTCAAAATAAAAACACTAATGACAGCAGGGAAAAATATGAGTTTGTAAGAAATAAAGCAGTTAATAAATTGTACAAAGTCACTTCTGCAGACAAGTTATCTATTAAGAATTCTTTCGGCGATGTGAAAGTGCATACCTGGAACAAAAATGAAATAAGTGTAGATGTTAGCATTGAGGCTTCTTCTAATATAGAAAGCATCGCACAAAAAATTATTGACGGCATTGATGTAAGTGAAAGCAAGAACGGCAGTGATATTTCTTTCAAAACAACCATTAAAGGCGTGAACAATTCCAAGGGTGAAAAAAGCAGCATGAAAGTGAATTATGAAATCTTTATGCCTGCCGTCAACCCACTTCACATTAATAATGAATTTGGCGGTATTGAAATACCGGACTGGAAAGGAGAGGTAGAACTTTCAAGCAAATTTGGATCGCTTACTGCCGGCATGTTGCAAAGTGTAAAATCAGTTGATGTGGAATTTGGCAGCGCCAATATTGAAAGCATTGCTGATGCACCTGTAAGTGTAAAATATTCAAGTGCAACTTTGGGTAAACTTTCCGGCAACATAAAACTAAACCTTGAATTCAGCACCGCAACAAAGATCAATTTAGATAACAGCCTTACTTCGCTGGATGCAAGTGTTTCTTACTCAAGCATTAATCTAAAACCGGCCACGGACTTGTCAGCTTCTTATAATATTTCCACCAGTTTTGGCGGGTTTAAAAACAGGACCAATATTAGTTTTGACAGCGATGAGGACAGTGATAAAAACAGGGGACCAAAATTTGATTTTAAATACAATGGAAAATCTGGCAGCGGCACGGTACCGGTGAAGATTAAGGCAAGCTTTGGAGATGTTATTTTAGGCGAGCCAACGGGAGATGATTTAAAATCAAAAGATAAAAAGAAATCGAAAACGGTATCACTTTAAAATTACCGGGATATGAGATTAAAAGGTTCATACTTAGTTACGAACCTTTTGTATTTTCGGTAAAATAACAGCATGAAATTGCTTCTTAAAATTCGCCTCATGATCATCTTCTTTATGGTGGCGCTGATCCTTAGCGGTGTTACCGCTTTTCCTGTAGAAAGTGAATTGAGGTGGTTATTAAGTAAGCCTTCGGTCGTGCCTTCATTTGCTGTAGTTTGGTTACAGGATGTTTACAGTGCACTGGTTGAAACAAATAGTAAATATCCCATGATTGCTTATGGGTTTGACTGGCTCGCTTTTGCCCATATTGTTATCCCATGGCTTTTATCGGGCCGCTTAAGGATCCTGTAAAAAATAGCTGGGTAATTGACTGGGCAATGCTGGCCTGCCTTGCAATTTTTCCACTGGCATTTATTGCAGGCCCCATCCGCCACATACCTATGTTTCATATTTTGATCGATTGCAGCTTTGGGGTGATTGGCCTTATTCCTTTATGGATTTGCAGAAGCTGGATAAGGAAGCTGGAACATAGCTTTAGCCCGGTACGGAGTTATCATCCAAATTAGTGCTGGTTATTGTATTGCAATGTAGATAAATATTGCTGTAAGATAAATCCACAAAACAGAGAAGAGTATGTGGACACATGTTTCAAACTGCTTGCCCTTCCAAAGCAATGATGAATATACAAAGAATTGAAAGTATAAACGCACAGCCCAAAAAAAAGCAAGACCAAACGATATTTTTTTGCCTAATGCAGTACCAACTATTTCTGTAGCAGAAGTGATACAAAGCAACCCAATCAGGAAGATAACTAGCGCTATAAAAAATGTATGCACATACATCACTTGCCGGTTTAGTAAACTCACCTGCTTAAACTCTTCCTTCCAATTAAACCTTGCAGGAAAAAACAAGTGCAATATTGAAAGTGCAATAAGCAGAAAGCCAATTATTTTAAGTTGCAATTCCATTTTTTGTAAGAGTAAAATTGGTTACAAAAGGGTTGATCCGGTGCTGTTCTTTGATATGCAACCCTGCCGCATTAAAAGTTTGCTTCCAGCTTTTTTCTGAAAGAAAATGAAAGCTGCCAATATTATAAGCAAGAAAGTTTACAACGTCCCTCAAATGTTCGGTCACTATTATAATGCCACCTGGTTTTAATGCGGCAGACAGCTTGCAGAAAAACGCAGCTCTCTCCAAATCGTTGCGTATTTCATGTGCGGCAAATACAAGCAGAATGCAATCTGCTGTATCATCATCTAATGGAACATCGCTTGTACTTATTTTGACAGTGCCTTCAAATGCAGAGTAAGCCTTTCGTGCTCTCTTAATTGAAATTTCTGTATGTTTTTGGGGATCATAAAAATCGAAAACAGTAAGCGTTACACCGAGATATTTTTGTTGTAAAAGTTCACTCGTTTCATCAAAGCCGGCATTTATATTTATAATTTGCAACGGTTCATTTTTAATGATGTTATTAAGCCAGTTCAAACTATAAAGGGATGAATAATCGTAAACATAATACGAAACAAAAAGAGATATTAAAGTACTTAGTAAAACAGCCGTTGCAAAAAAGAAGCAAGTCCATTTTAAGTTAAAAATTAGCCGGCTGCCGGTATAAAATAACGCTACAGAAAATACAATTGCAATGGCATACAAATGCCAGTTAAAGCGAATGATATTTACTATGCCCTGGAAAGGTTTTCGCATTATTGTTTCCATTTTTCAATTATTCCGCTCTTCCAGCGATATGGAATTTGTTGAATGACAAATGCGTTTGCCAGCACTGCATTTTTGAATGCCGGTTGCTGAATAAAGCTTATCGCACTTTCTGTTACTTCCACTGGCTTAGGTATCCAGTTTTCTCTCACTCCTTCCACTATAAGCACTTCATTTGTTGTATTATTAAATGTAAAAGGCAGCGGCCCGGCAAAGCGCCTTGCTTCTTTCCAGTTTGCAAAAGGGGATGCCGCAGGTAACGCAGCATCTTCAGTTATTTTTATCCGGATATCTATATTTGATTTTATTGATTTCACTTCAATGCTATCGATGTTGCTTTTAAAAATGATATCGGTTTTTGTATAATTATAATGAGTAAAAACATTGCCGAGTAAACACATCAACCATTTGTTGGTTTCAGATTTTAAAATATACAGACCTCTTAATTTTTTTCCGGCCGCATTGGTATAACGTACAAAAATCCTAAATCCAATCAGTATAAAATCATTGCCTGAAAACGTTGGAAAAACAGCTGGCTTCAAATTTTTTGTGTCAACAATTGCCGCAGCAACAAAACCCCATTTTTCATCAAAACAGTCGGGCTCCAGGCAGGGCGGCAACAGCTTTTTTAGCTGCTCTGCCGGCATAGCATAAGTAAGCACCAGCGATGTATTAAAAAAAGCTGTTACCGGAAACGGGTGATTTTTAAGTGTGAGCATACAGCTATTTTTCCAGTACTGTTTTATCGTTGAAAATGCTATACTGATGGTACAAAATAATTGCAATCAATCCACTGGCAACAACAATATTAAACTTGCCAAATAACAGGAGCTGTGGAACGGCTATAAATTCTACCAGGTTCATTGTTGCGATAATTATCACCTGCACCCAGGTGCAAAGCCGGGAATAAAGTTTACTGATGATCCATACAAACATCATTGTTTCAGATACACCTATGGCAATGGTAAAAAATGCTGCATATTTTTCTCCAAGAATAGCAGCCACAATTTGCCGGTGCCTTGGAACCAGGTTAAGCACTTTACAAAACAAGCCATTCACCAGCCAGACAAGACCTATAAAATACCTGAGGAAAGTTTGCATGAAAGTTTTGAAAAGAGTGTTTAATTCTACTTTGACAACTCAAAAATAGTATTTGTTGTGAAAGTAAAAATTTCAGAACTTGTGTTCATGTAATTATCACCTCTAAATATAGACCATGAGCGAATCACGCCGTTACCTGCCGAAGTATCCCGGCTTAAGAAGTATCTCAGGTCGTTAAAACTTATTTTCAAAGCTGGCACACATGATAAACTACAGCATGCCACTCAATATCTTAAAGGCCTTTTTCAAGGACAGAAACGAAATATAGAACGTATGGTAGAGCGTGTACCGGAGAGCGATTATTACCAGATACAACATTTCATCAGTGAATCACCCTGGGATGCCAGGGCAGCCTTTGATAAGGTAGCTTCCGATAGCAGCCAGCTATTTGCAGGTCACCAGCGAGTAGGGCTTTTAATAGATGAAAGTGCCCATCGTAAGAAGGGAAAAGAATCAGTAGGCGTTGCCCGCCAGTATTGCGGCACTATTGGCAAGGTCGATAACTGCCAGGTAGCAGTATACGGGGCGTTGAGTGCAGAAAAATATTACGGCCTCATAGACACAGCCCTGTACTTGCCAGATGAATGGACATCCAATGAAGCAAGGTGCAAAAAAGCAGGTGTACCCCCGGTGCCGGCTGGCGAAAGCAGGGTTTGTAAAACCAAGATAGAACTGGCCTTAGACATTGTACGGCATCAAAAAGAGCTGGGTACCTGGTTTCATTATGTAGGTGCCGACGGGCTGTATGGAAACAGTTACTACTTTCAGCAGGAGCTGGATAAAATGGGGATACTTTTTGTACTTGATATCCATAGCGATCAACACATATACACCGAACCTCCGGTAATAGCCATACCTGAAAAAACAGGCGCTGCAGGCCGTACCCCCAGTCGTTATAAAGCAACAGGCAATGCCATTGAAGTAAGGCAGTTTGCAAAGAATATATCCAGCGGGGCCTGGCAAAAAATACGGCTTCGCCAAACAGGCAAAGGCGATTTAAACTGCCTGGGCTATAGTCAAAAAGTATATCTGTGGGATGGCGAATCATCCAATTATATGGAACGCAAACTGGTGTTGAGGATAACAGAAAACAAAGATGGCATCTGTGAATACAAATACGCCATCAGCAATGCTTTTGATGGAGAATGCACCACAGAGGAACTCGTTCATATGCAGTCTCAACGCTACTTTGTAGAACGCTCTTTTCAGGAAGCCAAGCAGGAAGCAGGCATGAGCCAGTACCAGGTAAGAGGCTGGCTGGCATGGCACCACCATATGGCAATGGTAATGATGGCACTCCAATTTATACTAAGTGAGAAGATGTTACTAAAAGATAAGTTGCCATTACTGAGTGCTTATGATGTGAGGGAAATGATACTGAATACATACGCCCAAAAAGGAACAACTAAAAAAGAGATCATGGAACAAATAAGCATACGCCATCAGCAAAGAAGCAGTACGCAAAATCAAAATAATTCAACATGACTTGTCAAAGTAGAATTAATGTGTAGCAAATAACTGCCTTTTAATTTACAAATAAATCTTGTGGTTTAAATAAATTGGTAATACCTACCTCTTAATCAAAATCTTCTTACCACTGGCAGCAGCTTCATAAATAGCCTGCAACACAATCATATCTTTCAATCCTTCTTCGCCGGAAATATTTACTGGCAAAGGCTTGCTTTCCAATATCAATTTGCCAATACCATCCAGTTGGGCCGCCTGCTGGTTAATCTCTGGAAAACTTAGCGGACCATCACTCGTGCTGCCTTTAAAAGGACCATAACTTATGGCCGGGCTCATTTCGAAAAACCCCTTATCTGCAGTTGTATAAACCCTGTCGATATTACAATTATAATTGGAGGAAGACGTGGCCACTGCACCACTTGGAAATACCAGCTGCCAGGTGATAGATTCTTCCACTTCTTTAAATATTTCCGGATCTGTTACCGGACCAAATTGTGCGGTGACAGACAGTGGTTCTTCACCTAAAACATAACGGCTAAACTGCACACAATACACGCCAAGGTTCATCAGTGGGCCTCCGCCTGACAATGATTTTTTCAACCGCCATTCGCTGGGGTTACCGCTCTTGTAACCAAGGGACGCTTCAATTAAACGCACCTGTCCAAATACTTTTTCCTGGCCTAATCTTTTCATTTCCATGTTGTAAGGCTCATAATGCAGCCGGTAACCAACCGCAAGTTGCACACCTGCTTTTTTGCAGGCATCAATCATCTCTTTGCAGTCTGCCGGGGTAATCGCCATTGGCTTTTCAACAATTACATGCTTACCTGCTTTTGCTGCCCTGATGGCATATTCTTTATGCATGGCATTGGGCAATACCACATATACAAGGTCAATATTTTTGTTATGAATGATCTCATCAAAATTTTGATAGTTGTAAATATTCTCATCCGGAATTGCATATTCCTTTTTCCAATCAACTACCTTGGCCGGGGTGCCCGTAACGATGCCTGCCAGCTGGCAATATTCAGAAACTTTTAATCCATCTGCCAGTATACCAGCATAGCGGCCTAAACCACAAAGTGCTACCTGTAGCTTTTTACCTTTATAAACAAGTGATGAAGGTTTTGCCATGCTTACAATTGCAGGCAATGCCGCAATAGCAGCGGTGGCACCGGCGCCAATACCAGCCTTTTTTAAAAATAAACGGCGGGATAAATTTTTCATGTTTAGTATTTGAAATTTATTATAATTATCTATTTGGCTGGCTGTAACGATATCCTTTTAATTTGCCGGCTCAGTAACACCCACCATTACCCCAAAGGCCCCGTCTGTCTGTAAACAATTTTGTTCCGGCAGGTAAGTTCTTGAAACAAATCCATCAAAATACAAAGCATTTTTACAACCCAGGTTTTTGAAATACGCAGCAAATTCATAAAAGCTAACCGGCACTTTGGACATAGCGAACACAACTTTATTTCCAGATAAAATACCTGCACCATTTCTTATATTCAGGTTTTTTGAATCAGGCGTAAAAGCCGGATTTATATCACCATTCGTTACAAGCATGGGACCTGATTGTGTTGCATATTTTATGTTGCCTGAGTTGCTAAAAGTTTGCGTTGTGCAGATGACCGGCAGATTTTTATCAGTAAGAAAAAATACGCCATTGGGCTGCAGGTAAAAGTTACCGCCTGCGTGGCGGCTGTTAAGCGGAGCATGTTGTTTGCCGTTTTCTATAAAAAGCCCTAATGGCGATTGGTCTGTTTTATACATGCCTCCGTTCATGCCAAAAACAAGGCGCTGCCTGTGGCTGGCGAGCCAGGATTGAAGCCGTAAGATGCTTCCAAAAATTTGCTGTTGATCATCTTTCCAATACAATTTTAATTGCTGCTTTTCGGGATCAATCTGGTAGCTGATAAAACGCTCTTCCCCAGGTTGATTTTTACTTGTATTGAATGCTGCAATTCCAGCAACGGCTGCAAGGCAACTACAAATTACCAGAAAAAAGAGGATGCGTTTCATGCTGAGCTTACTTTCAAAAAATCAAGTTACGATAATCAGCAGTTGTAATGCATACCTCTTATACAAAACCAGGTTCTCTGCTCAGCAAAAAAAATTAAGGAAAAGATAAATTTTCCGGCTTAGTCTTTCAGGTGAAAGCAATGCCGGCAGCGGGGTTCGTACACATCTTTTTCCCCAAGCAATACCTGGCTCTCGCCAGCAGTTTTGCGGTAGCTGTTGTTGGCAATGTTGCCGCATTTTACACAGATGGCGTGCAGCTTGGTTATATAATCTGCAATGGCCAGCAAATTGGGCATCTGGCCAAATGGTTTGCCTTTGTAATCCATATCAAGACCAGCCACAATTACTCTCATTCCTTTCAGCGCAAGCTGCTCACATACATTGGCGATCTCGTTGTCAAAAAACTGGGCTTCATCAATCCCCACCACATCAACTCCCTGCGCCAGCAGCAAAATATTCTGAGAGCTGTTTACAGGCGTACTCTGTACAAAATTAGTATCGTGGCTTACAATATTAAGTTCATCGTAACGGGTATCAATAGCTGGTTTAAAAATCTCAGCTTTCAGGTTGGCAATTTTCACCCTTTTTAACCTGCGGATAAGTTCCTCTGTTTTACCACTGAACATACTGCCGCATATTACCTCAATCCACCCCCGCCGCTCCCCTGATAAACTTGGTTCAATAAACATTTATACACCCTTTTTAAAATACTGTTTGTAACTTTATTGCAATGGCTGCAAAGATTAGCGTTTTGATTCATTAACCAAAACTAAATTTGCAGCAATTACTTACCATAAATAATTGAATATTATGGACAGGGTTGAAACGCTTTTAGAAAAATTACAGCAACAGGTGAAAGCCAAATCACCCGTAAACCAGTTGCTCATTACAACTCAAATGCTGCAGCATGAATTATTTCACCTGCAGCCAAACGGCATTATGGCTTCTGCTGTTGCGGTGGAGATCAATATGCCCTTGAGAAATTTACCCAGGATGACCCAGCCCCCGGTTGCAGAACCAGTGGCAGCCGTTACTGCTCCCCCGGCAGAAAAAGAATATGCAGTGCTGCAGGTTGATGAAGCTGCCATTGAAGCAGAACTGGAAGAAATTAAAAAAAATGCCGCCACCATGCAACAGCTTGCAGCTGGTGGTCACACAAATAAATCATCGTTGCTTTTTGATCTTCCTGAAGATGAAATTCCAACACTGGCGCAACAGCCGCCACCGGCACAACTGCAAACACCTCCGGCTCCTCCAAAACCTACTGAGGTAAACCAGGCTGCAGGTGCTTCAATGCCGTCTGTAAACGATATTTTAAAAGCTCCCGTCTCAGAACTTAGTGACAAATTTAATGACGGTGCTGTAAAAGATTTAAGGAAGGCAATTGGCATAAATGACCGCTTTCTTTACATCAGCGAACTGTTTCGGGGAGATGAAGTGATGTATGAAAGAAGTATTAAAACCATCAACGGCTTTGCCATTTTTGCTGAAGCAGAATACTGGATAAGAAGAGAGTTAAAAACAAAGCTTGGATGGGATGACAATGAAACTGTTGTAAAGCAGTTTTATCAGCTGGTGAGAAGGCGGTTTTCCTGAATATAATTCATCACCCGTTGGGTTGCACCGGCCTTTGAATACACGTACTTTTTAGCTGTGCGGCTTTTCTCCTGAAGACTTGTTTCATTTCCCCATAAATCATCCAGCACTTTTTCAAGTTCCAAAGCATTGCTGATGCTGATGCCGGCTCCTGTTTCTACTAACTCAACAGCCTCGGCAAATTTATCGTACTCAGGGCCAAAAATAACAGGCTTGCCATAAACTGCCGGCTCAAGCACATTGTGAATACCTCCTTCGGCAAAACCGCCACCAACATAGGTTATATCTGCATAATGATAAAGACGGGAAAGCATACCGATATTATCTATTATAAGTATATTGGGGGATTGAAGATGTTTGATGTTTAATGTTTGATGTTGTGTTGCCAGGGTTTGTTCCTGCTGCAGTTTGTCTCCTCCAGCCTGTTGTTCCTCAGCGATCAATTCGCTGTAAAAAATGGATTCAGGAAATTCCTTTTTTACCGAAGCAAGGTTCTTTGCATTTATTTCATGCGGAGTAATGATGAATTTTATTTCCGGATGCTGCCTGACATAGTGAACCAACTCTTCTTCGTCTTCTTCCCATGTACTACCTGCAACAATTACTTTGCCGTTGCCGCAAAAAGTTTCTATTGGTAGCAGCGGCTCAAATCTTTCCGCAATTTCTATCACCCTGTCAAAACGGGTATCGCCGGTAACGCTTATTTTATCTCCAAATCCCAGGGCTTTTACTAATTCGACGGATGACTGGTTCTGCATAAAAAAATGTGTGTAGCATCCCAGCATTTGCCGCCAAATAGCGCCATACCATTTAAAAAAAGGCTGGCTCTTGCGGAATAATCCAGACACCATCAGCACTGGAATATTACTGGCTTTTAGCGATGTGAGATAGTAATACCAATACTCATATTTTACCCAAAGCACCAGGCCCGGATTTATAGTTTTAATAAATTTTTCAGCATTCGTTTTTCCATCCATCGGCAGGTAAAAAATATAGTCTGCACCTTTGTAGTTTTTCATTACCTCATAACCTGAGGGAGAAAAAAAAGTAAGTACAATTTTTTGATTGGGATGGATGACTTTTATTTTTTCAAGCAGTGGCCTGCCCTGTTCAAACTCGCCAAGGCTGGCGCAATGCATCCAGATGCAACGCTGACTATTTTCCTGCAGGGTTGGAAAAGTTCTTCTGCCGGCGAGCCACTGCTTTGCCTTCATGTTCCAGGGAGAGATAAGCCTTGCTCCGATGGCATAAGAATAAATGAAAAGATGGTATAAAACTTTGCCCAATTTTTTTGCACAAAGCTATGCTGATTTGAGGAATGTGGAAACACAGCGCCTTAATCGGCACAATATTAATGACAAGATTAGAAAGTAATTAAGCCCTCTTCTACTTCACCACCGGCAATTCTATATACGTTGGATATTGAGCTGAAAAATATATGCGCTGTTCGGCTTTGATAAAATCTGTTTCTTTCGCCTCAAATATATTTGGAACATATTTCTGCGGATTGCGGTCAATTACAGGAAACCAGGTGCTTTGCACCTGTATCATAATGCGGTGGCCTTTTTTAAAAGTATGGTTGATGTCGTGCAGATCAATTACAAATTCTTCCGGCTTGTTTGGTATCAGCGGAGAAGGGTTCGAAAAACTTTTCCGGAACCTTCCACGGAAAGCTTCCATAGCTACCGGCAACTGGTAACCGCTCATTGAAAGTGTTTGATCAATGTTTGGATAAACATCTATCAGCTTCACCACCCAGTCTGCATCGGTGCCGCTGGTGCTTGCAAAAAGGTGAGCCAGCGCTTTGCCGGTAACCGTTAAATCTGCTGTAAGTGAATCCATTTCAAAACTCACAACATCAGGTCTTGAATATACAAAACGCTGATCTTCCACCTGCCATGGGCGCCAGCGGCTACCCTCACCATAAGTAGCTTCTATGGGTGCAGTACGGTATGGCACCGGTTTAGCCGGGTCGCTGGTGTAACTTACAAAACCCTTTGCAGCAGCGGGTTTTGTAAAGCTGCTACGGTTTCCTTCTGCGGCATACAACTTTGTTATCACGGCTTCTTTAGGCGGCCAGGCATTGTAAGATTTCCATTCGTTGGTACCTGTTTGAAAACAATAGGCTTCGTCAAACTTACCATCGCCAATTCCTTTCAACCAGTAATCAAACCATTTCTTTTGCAATGCACCAAACCAAGCTGCGGTGTTGCTTCCAAACCCAATTTTACCAAGGCTATCTGCTTTGTTTCTTGACCACTGGCCATGATTCCATGGACCAAGCACTAAATGGTTGTAATTGTCTTTGTCTTTTTTTTCCATGTGGGCATACATGATCTGCGGCCCGTTAATATCTTCCTGGTCGTAGTAGCCTCCAACATGCAATTGTGGAATCTGAGCTTTGTCAATATAATTTAACGGAGAATTTTTTTGCCAGAAACTGTCGTAAGATGGATGTTTTACAAAATTATTCCAGGTTGGTATTTTACCGTGGAAATATTTATCATTCACATTTTTTAATGACCCAAGTTTTAAATACCAGTCGTACAAATCGTATTGCGGAAATGGAAAATCACTGTCGGTAGTTTTATCAAATTCAACCTCATAGCTGTACTCCATTCCATAGCTGAGGCGAAAGGCGCCATTGTGATGGAAATCATCGCCCAAAAACAAATCTCCCATGCATGCTTGTTCAGAAGATGTTTTTAATGCCGGGTGCGGATCAACAGCGCCAACAAGTGCCAGCCAGCCGGGATACGATACACCAAAAATGCCAGCCTTGCCATTGTTGTTCTGAAGATTTTTCACCAGCCAGTCAACAGTATCCCACGTATCGGTGCTTTCATCTACCGAACCTTTACTGGTGGCGTGTATCAGCGGTTGGTGTATTTCCATTTTGCCCTCGCTTTTATATTTGCCACGAATATCCTGCATCACTAAAAAATATCCTTCTGCCAGCAAAATGCTGAGGTTAGCACCAAAATTTTTATAACTCAACGTTGTATCATTTGTAATGCCAGAAGGCACTCCATAAGGCGTACGCTGTATTAAAATGGGAACTGCTTGTTTTGCATTTACCGGCGAAAAGATCACTGTGTTTAATTTGATACCGTCTCTCATCGGTATCATCACCTGAGTTTTTTTATAGAGAGAAATACTGTCTGTTTGGGCGATAACATATTGGAATGTAAACACAAAAGCCAGCAGGTGTAATATCCTTTTCATGAAATGATGTTTTGTTGGAGATGGTTAAAGTTAGGCCCAAAACTTACACTTAGACAAGCCATAGAGCTTTACTTCACTATTTTTTATTAATGAAGCCAAGTTTAATAAAAAAAAGTTTGAGATTTTGCCACTGAGAGACACTGAAAGTTCCAAATTCGCCTAAGTAAACGTTTTTAGAATGAACAACCTGCTGACATTTTAAGCATAAATCCATGTATTCCATTTTTCCATTTTTATAAATAGCAATAGTATGATGCGGATCAAAATAGCAAAAGAGGTGGTCATAGTCTTCAATTCGACTGATTTTCGTAAAGATTGCTCCCAGTTGCTTTATTGAATTCTTGCTAAGACCCTTTTTAGTTGTTATTAAAGAATCATTTAACCTTCCATCTATCACAACATACATTACTATTTCTGCAGTATCAGGATGTTTAGTTTTTGTTGCCCGATCATAAGTGCCATATTTATAGGGGATCCGCAAACTGATATGACGAGTAATAACTACAGAATCCGCAATTTTTAAAAGTGAATCAACATTACTTTTTCTATCCTGCCCAAAAGTGATGCCTGAGAAAAATTGTAAATACAGCGACACTAAAATTACAGGACAAAATGTAAGCTTTCTAAGCATAATATTAATTATAAGATGTGTTTTACGATTCCAGTCATCGCCTCCAAATACACCTCAATGTACTTTTCTTTTTCCTTCCTTTTATATTGCATGATAAACCTTGGATGTGGTACCGGTATAATTTGCTGAAACCACTGGTACTGCTCATTTAAACCAGTGAGAAAACGAAAGTTTTTCTCGCCGCCAATACAAATACAATAATCTCTTTTAAAATTAATTGCAAGCTGCTGCTGGATGGTGTCTGTAATAAATGGTGTAACTGCTTTCTGCAATTGAAGATCATCATAATAGTTCATGTTTTTTCCACCCTTAGTAAAACCCAGCGGACAAACTGAACCAATAAACCACTCTTTGTAAAAGGCTTTAACGCCCCCATACTGCTGAATCATTTCATAAATAAATTCCGCTGATAATTCTGAACTGTTTCCTAATTCATGATCAATACCGCAAATTGCTTTTAACTGCCGTGGCGCTGTAAAATTTACACCAGTAATACCTGCACCAAGCCGCCCCGGATTAATGCCAAACATTATTCGCCTGCTTTTTTTATCATCAAAATATTTAGAAAGAAATTGTTGCACCAGCCTCATTACTTCCGGATGTTGTTGCGGATATAAAATAGCTACACCATCCGGCAGATCTTCAGGCGGTTGTAGTTTATTGTAAAATGCCAAAAGTTCGGCGGCAAATGTTTTCATCTATTGCCTGCATAATTCATGAATAACTGCAGCAAGGGCTGGATACAAGGCAATCAATTCAGTTGCAGCAGCTAATTCAAAATCTGCAAAATCAAAGCCTGGAGCTACTGTGCATCCAACAAAACAAAAGCTGCTTTCAGTTGCCGGCCTGCTGGCAAACCAACAGTTGGCAGGCACAACATGCTGAAATAATTCTCCATTTAAAATATCGCTGCCAAGGCGGATAATTTCAAGATTACCACCTAGGTGGATTACAAAAATTTCCAGAACATCACCTGCATAAAAATGCCAGCATTCATCGCTTTTTATTTTGTGAAAAGCAGAGAAATTTCCTTGTTCCAGCAGAAAATAAATCGCTGTTGAAAATGTGCGGTCGCCGCCAAACCTTTCCGGTAAAGCAGTTGCAGCAACCACCTCTGAGCTTCTATAAGTTTCCCTGTACCAGCCACCTTCGGGGTGTGGTTGCAAGTGGTAGTGATCAATAAGCTGTTGCGGTATTGCAATCAAGGCTTTAGGTGTTTTAATTTAAAAACTATTTCTTAAGTCCTTTCACCATCGCATCAACCAAACCGTCTTTTGTTTTATCAAGAGATAATTCCCAAAACATAATGCCGCCGAGCTTGTACTTTTTTATATAATCAGTTTTAGCTGCAATAGATTTTTTATCATCAAAAGTGGCAAATAATTTTTTTGAAGCATTGTACTGGTATGGCGCCTGGGAGCTTTCGTCCCAATAATATTTAAACCCGGAAGTATCAGAAAAATATGCCGGGAAATTTTTATAATCCACACCTTGTAAAAAGTGGCCGCTTTGATACAGACCATTGTTCACATTGGCTACCTGCTCCCAAACCCTTGCATAAAAAGCCGCCCCAATAATCATTTTTTCTGCAGGTATTTTGTGTTGTAATAACCAGCTCACACATTTGTCTGTTGACTGCTGCCCGGGCATTTTCCCGGCTAATGGGGTATGATGTCCCGTTACCTTGCTGTAGCCGCCAACAAGGTCGTATGTCATCAGGTTTACAAAATCAACTTCCGGCATTACAGCATCCCAATCGATAGAATTTTCAACGTAACTTTCAAAGCCACCGGCGGCGAAAGTGAGGATGTAATTGTTGCCCATTTCTTTGCGGAGCGTTTTTACAAGCGCTGTAAAATTTGGTTTGTCCGCAGGCATAAACTTATGGCCCGGGTAACCTTCAATGGCCGGGTATTCCCAGTCAAGATCAAGGCCATCTATATTATATTTTTTAAACAGCTCAACAGTTGTTTTTGCAAAGATTTCCCGCTGCTCCGGTGAATCAAATAAGTCTGAGCACGGGCCACATCCTCCCCAGCCACCTACAGAAACCATGATCTTAAGCAACGGGTTTTCCTTCTTTAATTCAACCAGCTGCATCAGGGTTTTACGCTGCTCTTCGCTGTGAAAAGTAAGTGTATCATGCTGCATTTTCAAAAAGCTGAAAATGATATGCGTAAGCTGCTTAACCGGATATTTTTTTATGGTTTCGCCATCGCCGGTGTAATAGGCAATTACCTGGTAAGGAGATTTATTTTGGGCAAAAGATGTAAGCTGTACAAACAGCAGGGTACTTAACAGTAGTTTTTTCATGTGGCTAAAGTTACGAATTACTGTTACCGCACTCACCATGATAACAATATTGATTACTAATTTGGTAAAATTGGTTAATGCTTTGCACTTGTAAATATGCCAACTGTTTCCCTTTAGTTATACCAAAAGATTACTGATAAACGTTGGCGATAATCTTTTTTTACTTGCCTGCTCATAGGCGTAGCCGATAGCAAATAATTCTGGCTCCGTGTAAGCTGTACTGAAAAATGAAATACCAAGTGGCAGCCCGTGCACCTGCCCCATGGGTACCGTAATATGCGGAAAACCAGCCATAGCAGCGGGTGTAGATAGTGAGAACCCGGTATCATAATCGCCGTTTACAAGATCAATGCAACAGGCCAGGCCGTTAGTGACACCGGAGATCGCATCTAGCTGAAACTCCTTTATTACATCTTCAATAAGTTTTCTTGAGCCAAGCGATTTTGCAAGTGCCTCATTATAGTCCTTACTATCAAGCCCTCCCAAAGCCTGGCAATCCACCAGTGTTTCCTGTTTAAAATAAGGCATAGCGTCAGCTTCATTTTTTTTATTGAAATCTATTACATCCTGCAGCGTTTTTACTGAGCAATCAGCAGTGGCCAGGTACTTATTTACACCATCTTTGAATTCATATTTCAACACAGTAAATTCAGCATCCCCCAGTTCATAAATCTTCTTTAGCAATTCAATTTCCACAATAATGGCATCTTCTTTTTCTAGTAGCTGAATGGCTTCTTTTAAAAGATTTACCACTTCGGGTTTTCCCTTCAGATGCATCTTTTCAATTCCTATTCTCTTGCCTTTTAAAGCACGTTTATCTAAAAACTTTGTATAGTCTTTATGAAATTTTCCTTCACTTTCTGCAGTAACAGGATCATTGCTGTCAATACCTGTCAACGCTCCCAGTAAAATAGCCGCATCCTGCACAGTACGTGTCATTGGGCCGGCTGTATCCTGCGTAGCAGAAATGGGAATAATACCAGAGCGGCTCCACAGGCCAACCGTGGGTTTAAAACCAACTAAACCATTGATGGAGGAGGGCGAAACGATGGAGCCATCGGTTTCTGTACCAATAGAAATGGTGCATAAATTTGCTGCTGTTGCAGCACCGGAACCGGCACTTGATCCTGAGGGATTACGGTCTAAAATATAAGGACACTTTGTTTGCCTGCCGCGGCTGCTCCAGCCACTTGTACTTTTGGAAGAACGGAAATTGGCCCATTCGCTCAGGTTAGTTTTACCCAGCAATACCGCACCAGCCTCCCTGAGTTTAATAATTATAAAAGCATCCTTTTTCGCCTTATTTCCCTTCAATGCCAATGCACCAGCAGTAGTCATCATCCCATCACCGGTGTTAATATTGTCTTTAATTAAAATTGGGATGCCATGAAGTGGCCCCCTCACCTTTCCGGCCTTTCGTTCATTATCCATTTTTACAGCAATTGCAATTGCCCGGGGATTGATCTCAATAACCGAATTTAATTTGGGGCCTGCTTTATCAATCTTCACAATCCTGTTGAGATACAACTGGGTAATTGCCACTGAAGTTGTTTTGCCGGTTTGCATTTGATGCTGTAATGCTTCAATAGTTATTTCGTCTAATTCAAAATTATCTGTTGATTGTTTAAAAGTTTCTGCAGGTGATTCAACATTACCGGCAAAGGCAGAAAAGCCGCCAGCTGTAAGGGTAAAGCCAGCTAAAGAGCCGCTTCTTAAAAAAAATCTTCGGTTCATAACAGTTGTTTGCCTAAAATTAGGCGTAAAAGCAACGTTATAATTTTTTGTTCAGGATTTGTTTGTGGGATGATCAGGTTTAGAAATTTACCATGTTTCAACTCTTTTGCCATTGCTGTTAACAAGAGTGCCGGGCTTTTCCTGGAAGACAAATTCATCCGGGCTTTTCAAAATTTTATTTTCAAGTGATATAAAATCATGCAAAGCATGCACGGGAGAAGATGTTAAGCCAAGGTTTAAGAAGTCTGCTGTGAGTACCAGTTGATCCGGTGACTTTTTTAAAAACGATTTAAAACTTGTGGCGGCTGTGATAACTTTTGCCGTTTTTGATACCATCCAGGCCACCTGCCTGCGAAATATTTTTGGCATAATTGTTTTGCCTTTATCGTCGCCAATTGTAAAGACAGCTACAGTTCCTGGCTTTCTAAATATCATTTCCCAGTCGAATAAGCCTGCATCTTTTGCAAGAGAAGTTCCTGTTCTGCCTTTTATCTTTTTTCCTTTCTTCCAAACGTTCAAGATAGTTGTGATCTCTTCCGGCGACATGGAGGTGTAAAACGCAGGACTTGCCCAACCATTTGCTATCAGCCATAAATTAATATCACTTCCGTTGTCTGCAATAATGTTTCCTATAAATCTTCCATAAGTATCAATCACCTCAAAAGGCTTCTCTACTTCCGATTCAAAAACTACATCCAAAACCATTGTTGGTGTCAGTCCTTTCAAATGACTTAACAGCGCTGCGGTGGCACTTTCTGCAAAGCATTGTCGCCTGTCTGAATTAATAGCGTTGAATTTTTTTCGCCTGGCGTCTGTTACCTCCGGTATCTTTTTTAAAGGGGCGGCATTATAATGCAGCTCCGGTGCATCTACACCCTGCAACCGCACAGTTATGGTTTGCACACCATCTTTTTTCCTGGTTTTAATTACAGGCGTGGTACCCTGCCCTTTAGAAACTGCATCGTTAAAGGCTTTAGTAATCTTAAAGCTGTCGCTGCCAGTCTCCTTATATTCAAATGAATTGTCTTCAACAAGTAATTTTATCTTGGTTGTGTCTGCGTCAGATTCGCCGGCAGGCCAAAACTGATCAAGTTCTATCAATCCTTTAATCCTTAAAATACCCATGGTTAAAATTTTGTGGGGTGATGCTATATCAGCGGTTTAAAATTAAAAATTGCAAATCAAAAGTGCAAGTGCCATTTTATTTCAGTTAAAACCAATAAATTCTACCAGGACATAAGTAATATTTCCAGATTTTGCGCTAACGGTTGAATTGTTATCTTTGCCCACCACCAAAAAAAATAATATGCGGTCACTGCAAATGGTTGACACAAAAAGTCAGTACCATAAAATAAAGACTGAAGTTGATGCAGCTGTGATTGAAGTGCTTGAAAGTTCCCAATTTATAGGTGGTAAAAAAGTAGATACGTTTGCAAATAATCTTGCATTTTACAACGGCTCAAAATATGTAATTCCCTGTGCCAATGGAACCGATGCCCTGCAGATATCCATGATGGCGCTGGGTTTGCAGCCGGGAGACGAAGTTATTACACCATCTTTTACTTATATTGCAACTGTGGAAACCGCAGCGCTGCTAAGGCTTTCACCTGTATTTGTGGAGGTTGATCCAAAAACTTTTTGCATAGATCCTGCCGCCATTGAAAAGGCAATTACTCCAAAAACCAAGGCAATTATACCCGTGCATTTATACGGCCATGCTGCAGATATGGAGACCATCATGGAAATTGCAACACGGCACGGGCTCTATGTAATAGAAGATAACGCCCAGGGAATAGGCTGTGATTACACGTTTAAAGATGGAACAGTAAAAAAAACGGGTAGTATCGGACATATTGGCTGCACCTCATTTTATCCCTCCAAAAATTTGGGTGCCTACGGCGATGGTGGTGCAATATTTACAGATGATGAGTCGTTAGCTATGCAATTAAAAATGATTGCATCTCATGGGCAAACCAAAAGGTATTACCATGATGTGGTAGGATGTAACTCCAGGCTGGATGCTGTGCAGGCAGCAATCCTCACAATAAAGCTGGATCACCTGGATGAATATATTACAGCACGGCGGGATGTTGCTGATTTTTATGATAAGGCTTTTGCCGGAAATGCTAAAATCACAACACCATTCAGAGCAGCCAACTGTAATCATGTTTTTCATCAATACACAGTGTTGCTTAATGATGTAAGCAGAGATGAATTGAGCGAATACCTGGCAGGCGAAGGAATACCATCTATGATCTATTACCCCGTACCATGTCACCGTCAAAAAATGTTTGAGGCATTTGGCGGAAGTTCTTTCCAGCTTCCGGTTACTGACTGGCTAACGGAGAGGGTGATATCATTGCCGGTTCACACGGAATTAGATATTGAACAAAAGGAATATATTGTGTCTAAAATTTTACACTTTATCCAATAAAACAAATAAATCTTAATTATGAAAATTGCTGTAGTAGGTACGGGCTACGTAGGCCTTGTAACTGGAACTTGTTTCGCAGAAACGGGTAACCAGGTAATTTGCGTTGATATTGATCAGAGAAAAGTTGACAAGCTGTCCTCTGGCCAAATCACTATTTATGAGCCTGGTTTGGAGAAATTGTTTTTACGGAATCAAAAAGAAAACAGGCTTCATTTTACCACTAATTTAGAGGAAGGTATTAAAGATGCCCAGGTAATTTTCCTGGCTCTGCCAACGCCTCCCGGTGAAGATGGCAGTGCTGATCTGAAGTATATTCTAGGTGTTGCTGACGACCTCGGCAAAATTTTAAAAGACTATAAAGTAATTATTGATAAAAGTACAGTGCCCGTGGGTACTGCAGATAAAGTGCATGCGGCTATCGCAAAAAATGCCACTGTTGAATTTGATGTTGTAAGCAACCCTGAATTTTTGAGAGAAGGCGTTGCCGTGGATGATTTTATGAAACCAGACAGGGTAGTTATCGGCACATCATCTGAAAGGGCTCAAAAAACAATGAATGATTTGTATGCACCTTTTGTGCGCCAGGGTAATCCTATAATTTTTATGGATGAAAAGAGTGCTGAACTTACAAAATATGCAGCTAACTCATTCCTGGCAACAAAAATCACTTTCATGAATGAGATAGCCCAGATGTGTGAATTGCTGGGAGCTGATGTGGACATGGTTCGCCGGGGTATTGGCAGTGATGAAAGAATTGGCAGAAGATTTTTATTTCCCGGCATTGGCTATGGCGGCAGTTGCTTCCCTAAAGATGTACAGGCTCTTGTAAAATCAGCCCAGGAAGTAAATTATGAATTCAAGATTTTAGATGCAGTGATGGATGTAAATGAAAAACAAAAACTGCACCTGATGCCGAAAATAAAATCTTATTTTAAAGGCGATCTTAAAGGTAAAAAGTTTGCGTTGTGGGGCCTTGCTTTTAAACCTAATACAGATGATATTCGTGAGGCACCAGCCTTATATATTATTGATGAATTGCTGGCTGCCGGCGCAACAGTTGCCACTTTTGATCCTGAGGCAATGAACAATGTTCAGCAATTACTTGGCGATAAAATCACTTTTGTACACAGCCAGTACGATGCATTGCACAGTGCAGATGCATTAATTGTAGCCACAGAATGGAGTGAATTCAGAACGCCTGATTTCAACAGGATAAGTTCGCTGCTGAAGAACAAAGCGATCTTTGACGGCCGTAATCTTTTTGACCTTAATCAAATGGACGAATTGGGTTACCACTACGTTAGCATTGGAAGAAAGATCATTAATCCTTAACAGGTTTTTCTAACAATTAAACTAATTAAAGTGGCTAATAAAAGAATATTAATAACAGGTGCAGCTGGCTTTTTAGGCTCTCACCTTTGCGACAGGTTTATAAAAGAAGGTTTTGACGTGATAGGCATGGACAATCTTATCACCGGTGATTTAAAAAACATTGAACATCTTTTTAAATTAAAAGAGTTTGAGTTTTATCATCATGATGTTTCCAAATTTATTCATGTTCCCGGCAAGCTGGATTACATACTTAATTTTGCCTCCCCTGCAAGCCCGATAGATTACCTGAAGATACCTATTCAAACTTTAAAGGTTGGTTCTTTAGGCACGCATAATTGCCTTGGTTTAGCACTTGCAAAAAATGCAAGGATACTGGTTGCCAGCACAAGCGAGGTTTACGGCGATCCGCTGGTTCATCCACAAACTGAAGAGTATTGGGGCAATGTAAATCCAGTAGGGCCAAGAGGAGTTTACGATGAAGCAAAACGTTTCCAGGAAGCCATTACTATGGCTTATCATACCTTTCACGGTGTTGAAACAAGAATGGTGAGGATATTTAATACCTATGGCCCAAGAATGCGGCTGAATGACGGAAGAGCTCTGCCTGCATTTATCGGCCAGGCTTTACGGGGTGAAGACCTCACAGTATTTGGAGACGGAAGCCAGACAAGAAGTTTCTGCTATGTAGATGACCTGATAGAAGGAATTTACAGGTTGCTGATGAGTGACCATGCTCAGCCTGTTAATATTGGCAACCCGGTTGAAATTTCTCTTAAAGAGTTTGCTGAAGAAATTATTCAGCTAACCGGCACCACTCAAAAAATAGTGTATAAGCCGTTGCCAAAAGATGACCCCAAACAGCGTCAGCCAGATATTACGAAGGCAAAAGAAATACTCGGCTGGGAACCAAAAGTAACCCGGGCCGAAGGTTTAAAGATTACCTACGAATACTTTAAATCTTTACCGGGGGAAGAGTTGGTAAAGTTGCCGAAAGAATTTACCTCTAAAAATTAATAAGCTGTTCGTGATTTTTGATGATTTTGGTTGAGTATTTAATTCAACTAAAATCATCAAAAAATTTGCAACCCTGCTTTCTGGAAATTTATCTTTTTGTATTATTTAATTTAATTGGCAAACCAAATTATGTTTCCGGAGCTGGTTGAGAAAAAAAAAATATTAGCAGTTATTGGTCTTGGCTATGTTGGCCTTCCCATCGCTTTAGAATTTGCAAAAAAAATTAAAGTAATTGGTTTTGACATAAATGCAAAAAGGGTTGAAATGATGCGTAACAACATCGACCCGAGCCAGGAATTAGATACTGCTGCCTTTAGTGACTGTGATATTGAATTCACTAATGATCTTGATGTTTTGAGGCAGGCTAATTTTTTTATTGTTGCAGTTCCCACGCCTGTTGATGAGCATAATATCCCAGACCTGGTTCCCGTAAAAAGAGCCAGCGAAACTGTTGGAAAAGTAATTAAAAAGGGCGACTACGTAGTTTTTGAAAGCACCGTTTACCCCGGCTGTACGGAGGAAGACTGCCTGCCCATAATTGAAAAATTATCGGGACTAAAAAATATCCTTGATTTTAAATCTGGTTATTCACCTGAAAGAATAAACCCCGGAGATAAGGAACACACGCTGGCTAAGATTGTGAAGGTTGTGAGTGGTTGTGATGCTGAGAGTTTAGCTGAGGTGGCTAAAGTGTATGAACTGGTTGTAACTGCAGGCGTGCACAAGGCATCCAGCATAAAGGTGGCGGAGGCTGCAAAAATTATCGAGAACACCCAGCGTGACCTCAACATTGCCCTAATGAATGAGCTTTCCATCATTTTTGATAAAATGAACATTAACACTTTTGAAGTACTTGAAGCAGCGGGTACAAAGTGGAATTTTCTAAAATTTCAACCAGGTTTGGTAGGTGGTCATTGCATCGGTGTTGATCCTTATTATCTTACTTATAAATCGAAAGAACTTGGTTACGACAGCCAGGTTATTTTGGCTGGCAGGGTTATAAATGATGGTATGGCAAATCATGTTGCCAAAAAAGTACTTCAGCATATCATTATAAATAATGGCAATGTAAAAAATGCCAGGGTGCTGGTAATGGGCGCCACCTTTAAGGAAAATGTCACTGATATCCGCAACAGCAAAGTTGCAGATGTTGTAAAAGAACTAAAGTCTTTTTTATTAAATGTTGATGTAACAGATCCGCATGCAGACAGCAGCGAACTTAAGCATGAATACGGTTTTGAACTTGTTTCTAAACTAAGCAACGATTATGAAGCGGTAATAATAACTGTTCCTCATGCTGCTTATAAAGATTTAGACGATGCTTATTTTGCCGGCATTACCAAACCAAAAGCATTGATAGCAGATTTAAAAGGGATATACAGAAATGCAGTGAAAAGCCGGGATTATTGGAGTTTGTAGAATATTTTATGTCAACAGTATGTTAACCTGATCTGCATCTGTTAACAACAACAAAGGGTAACCCAGGCAATGAATAAATTTCATACAAAAGATTTAAGTAGCGATAGCTTTTTAGTAACAGGCGGAGCTGGCTTTATAGGTGGTCATCTTGCAGAATACCTCCTTAAAAATGGTGCTAAAAAAGTGAGAGTGCTGGATAATATGGTGAATGGTTTTAAAAGTACATTGGATATTTTGCAGCAGTATCCTGCTTTTGAAATGCTGGAGGGTGATATAAGAAATGTTGAAACCTGCCAGCAAGCCTGCACCGGAATAGAGTATGTAAGTCACCAGGCAGCCTTAGGCAGTGTTCCCCGTTCAATTAAGGAACCTGTTTACTTTAACGAGGTAAACGTTGGAGGTTTCGTAAACATGCTAAAGGCTGCAACTGATAATAACGTAAAGCAATTTGTTTACGCATCTTCTTCCTCGGTATATGGCGATGAACCTACACTTCCAAAAAAAGAGGAACGCACCGGCAATTGCTTATCACCGTATGCTGCCACTAAAAAAACCAATGAACTGTATGCACAAATTTTTGCTGATGTATATGGCTTGAAGATCATGGGTTTCAGGTATTTTAATATTTTTGGGCCAAGGCAGGATCCGGATGGAGCCTATGCTGCAGTAATCCCTTTATTTGTAAAAGGTATCATGAAACAAACGCCAGTTTACATAAATGGTGATGGTGAGCAAACAAGAGATTTTACATTTGCAGATAATGCAGTGCAGGTAAATGTAAAAGGTATGCTTACCGATAATTCAGAAGCTTTGAAAAAAGTTTATAATGTGGCGGTTGGCGAAAAATTTTCTGTAAACTATTTATATAACCTGGTGCAACACCATTTGGGAAGTAGTTTCGAAGCAACATACCGGGAGCCAAGGGCAGGTGATATAAGAAATTCATTGGCTGATATTTCCTTGGCTGAACAGCTGCTTGATTATAAGCCCACAAAAAAATTTGAAGATGGCCTGAAAGATACCGTAGACTTCTTTAAAGCAAAATATAGTTAAACTAATTTTACAATTGCCATTTGAATAAAGATAATCATCGATTTATTCACTCAAAAAAATTAAATAACAATGCCGTTTTTCACAACAGACATTCCAGATTTACTAGTGTATGAACCCAGGATATTTGAAGATAGCCGTGGGTATTTTTTTGAGAGCTATAATAACCAGACGTTTGTTGCCGGCGGTGTAACAATGACCTTTGTACAGGATAACCAGGCAAGATCATGCTATGGTGTTGTTCGTGGCCTTCATTATCAATTACCCCCAAATGCACAAACCAAATTGGTAAGAGCCCTGCAGGGAACGATCCTTGATGTAGCGGTTGATCTTAGGGTTGGCTCACCCACTTATGGAAAAGTTTTCACCATAGAATTATCAGCAGAAAATAAAAAACAGCTTTTGGTACCCAAAGGTTTTGCTCATGGTTACTCAGTACTTAGCGAAACAGCTGAAGTAATGTATAAATGCGATGCTTTTTATAGCAAAGAAAGTGAAGGCGGACTTTTTTATGCAGATCCTGCACTTAATATAGATTGGAAAATACCAGCAGACAAAGCTATCGTTGCAGACAAAGACCTGGTTAACCCAACGCTTGAAAATTGTGTAAACACATTTGTTTACTAGTTTTATTATTGTTGTTAAGCTGGCTTACCCGCCTTCGAACTACTTAGTTCTATTTTCAAATTCAAAACTTATTTTGTGGCAGAGAAAACAATTTTAGTAACCGGAGCCAATGGACAACTGGGTAATGAAATGCAGGTAATCGCCGCAGCCTATCCCGGTTATAATTATTTATTTGTTACCAGAAGTGAGCTGCCGATAGATGACGCTGCAGCAGTTGAAGCATATTTCAATAATCATTCGATTGATGTTTGTGTTAACTGTGCTGCCTATACTGCTGTTGATAAAGCGGAGAACGAAACAGAAAAAGCGAACTCCATTAATGGCACTGCAACCGGCACACTTGCCTTGCTCTGCAAACAATACAACGCATTGTTCATCCATATTTCTACAGATTACGTTTTTGATGGCAACGCTGTTGAGCCGTACGTTACGGACCATACAGTGAGCCCGGTTAACGCCTATGGTGCTTCTAAATTATTGGGTGAGCAACTGGCAGCCGACGCTAATTCCGGCTCTGTTATTATTCGTACTTCCTGGGTGTATTCTTCGTTTGGAAATAATTTTGTAAAAACAATGATGCGGTTAATGAAGGATAGGGAAACCCTGAATGTAGTTGCCGATCAGCAAGGCTGCCCAACTTATGCAGCTGATTTGGCTGATGCCATCATGCAAATAGTTGAACATCATTTCCAGGCAAGTAACGCCGGAAGCAGTGCTGGTATTTTTCACTATTCAAATACAGGCGCAATCAACTGGCATCAATTTGCAGTAGCAATAGGCGAAATATCTAACAGTAAATGTGTGGTGAATCCAATCCCTTCTTCTCAATACCCAACACCTGCAAAGCGGCCCTTTTATTCAGTTATGGACACAGGCAAAATTCAGCAGACTTTCAACATCAGCATTCCTGCATGGAAGGATAGTTTAGAAAAATGCATGAAAATTTTGGCGGAGAAAAGTTAAGTACAGGATTATAAATATTTGACAAATCAGGTTAATCGTATTTGCAATTATTCACTGCTCACTTTGTTCCTGATAAAAACCAGCTTACCATTTTTCTTTTCAGTCTCCCGTTTGTCAACTTCAAATTGTGGAAGAGAATTGATAAGAGATGTTAGCTTTTGAAAACCAAAATTACGGGGATCAAAATTTGGTTGCTTCTTCATCAGCAGGTTACCAACGTCTCCCAAAAATGCCCATCCGTTTTCATCTGCCAAATCATTGATTGATGAAGCTATCAGCTGCACAGTTTTCTTGTTTAGTTTATCAACAGAGGCTTTAGCCACCTTAGGCACTTTCGGCGCAGATTTATTTTCTTCTGTTACAGGCACAATGCTTTCACTTTCTTCTGGTATGGCAATTACCTCCAGGTAAATAAATTTGTCACAAGCCGCTATAAACGGGTTGGGTGTTTTCTTTTGACCAATACCAAAAACTTTCATGCCGGCTTCTCTCAGCCTCGTGGCCAGTCTTGTAAAATCACTATCGCTTGATACGATACAAAACCCATCTACTTTACCAGTGTACAAAATATCCATCGCATCAATAATTAAGGCGCTGTCGCTTGAATTTTTACCGGCAGTATAACTGTATTGTTGTATTGGGGTAATGGCATTTTCCAGCAGCACTTTTTTCCAGCCACTAATGGTTGGTTTTGTCCAGTCGCCATAAATTCTTTTAAAGGTGGGTGTACCATATTTGGCTATCTCTTCCATCATGCCCTTAACGTTGCTGTAAGGCACATTGTCTGCATCAATCAACACCGCAAGGCGTATATCTCTTTCGTCGTTCATAAAATAAAATTACATTTTAGTTTTTCAATCTTTAAAAATGATTTCCATTAACCAATCTCCATCAGGCTTCTGCAAAAGGCATTACTACATACGGCTATAAATTTCAATAGCTTTGCCGTCCATTATGCAATTATTTCAAGTACGCAGCAAAATTATTATTACGTGCAGTAACCGCATTGCACCGTCTCTTCAAAAGGAAACAGAAGAGCTTGGTTTAAAACCAACCAGGGTTTTTAAAACCGGGCTGGATCTGCAGGGAACACTTGCAGACTGCATCAAACTGAATTTGCATCTGCGCTGTGCAAGCCAGGTTTTATTTTCAATACATCAATGCCAGGCTGCTAATGCAGATGAGCTTTACAAACAGCTCATTGATTTTGCCTGGGAAGATGTAATACCGGCAGATGGATTTTTTTCGATCACCAGTAAC
Source organism: Ferruginibacter sp. (assembly GCA_965247025.1). GTDB lineage: Bacteria > Bacteroidota > Bacteroidia > Chitinophagales > Chitinophagaceae > Ferruginibacter. The sequence goes on from OZ252000.1 coordinate 3,013,696, forward strand.
GTTGATAATCCAACCATCAACAACAGTTTATTTGCCAATGTTAAATTAAAAGATGCCATTGCAGACAGGTTTAGAAATAAGACTGGCGTACGGCCTGACTCAGGTGCATCTCTCGACAGAACAGTGATCCACTTATATTGGAAAGATGATTTAGTAGAAATATTTGCAGATACTTCAGGTGAAACACTGTCTAAACATGGCTATAGAAAAATTCCGGGTAAAGCCCCCATGCTGGAGGCGCTTACTGCAGCAACTTTATTGGCTTCTAAATGGGACCGTAAATCACCTTTTATCAATCCAATGTGCGGATCATCAACCATTGCCATTGAAGCAGCCTTACTGGCCACCAACAGAAAACCAGGACTTTTCAGAAGCAACTACGCATTCATGCACCTTGAAGGTTACAAACAGGAAATGTATTCCACAGAAAGAAATCATCTCAACGATATTATAAAAGAGATGCCTGAGCTTGAAATTGTTGCAACCGATATCAGCCAGGATGCTATTAATATTTCAGCCATTAATGCCGCAGCAGCTGGTGTTGCAAATTTTATAAAACTTTCTGTATGTGATTTTGAAAAGACCAATGTACCCGCCGGCGGCAGCGGCGTTGTCTATTTTAATCCTGAATATGGCGACAGGCTTGGAGTAGAAGCTGAACTTGCGGCAACGTATAAACGCATAGGCGATTTTTTAAAGCAGCAATGCAAGGGTTATACCGGTTACATATTTACCAGTAATCTTGAACTGGCTAAAAAAATTGGATTAAAACCATCCCGGCGCATTGAATTTTTTACGAGCAAAATCGACTGCCGCTTACTTGAATATGAATTATATGCAGGTAGTAAAACAGCTGCCACTCCGGCAACAGAAGGTTAACCGCTCAGGTTATCATTTGAAAAAAGCACTCCTTGGCCCGCCGGGTTTAAACAGGGCTTGCATCCTGGAGCGTTGGCCGGCAGTAAACATAAACATACAGGCGTCGTTGGTGTAGTCCATAAAATCCATTGTCATCATCGCAGCTTTGCTGCCACAGGTACTGTATTTGGGATACAAAGGGCAATTAAAATTAGCGCCGTTTTGGTCTGGTGTATCACTTACAAGATCGGAACCGCAACTTCCAGAACCCCATAAATGCAGCAGGTTTAACCAGTGACCAACCTCATGCGTAGCAGTACGGCCTTTGTTAAAAGGTGATTGTACTGTGCCGGTACGGCCAAAATATTTATGAACGATTACCACTCCATCTGTTGCTGGCACACCGCCGGGAAATTGCGAATACCCCATTGTTGCACCCATACTATTCAGCACCCAAAAATTTAATTTATTAACGGGGCTGGTAGCATTGATACCACCGGCAGCGCTGCGTTTCATAGCATCGTTGGTAGTCCAGGTTTGCACCGTGGTTTGTTTTCTTACTACATTTTCCAGCGTAAAATGAATGGTTGTATTACCTGCGAAAGCCGGCAGAAAACCTGTAGGCACGAGGTTATTATCCGTATTCGTTCCTGCAAAATCTTCATTCAGAACTTCAATTTGAGATTTTATTTGTGCCAGGGAAATATTCTCTGCAACGGTACGGTAAAGCACATTTACTACCACCGGAATTTCTATACTGGTGCCAACTGGCAGAATTTTACCGGATGGACTGGATGCAATTGTATTGCTGATAAACAATTCTATATTTCGCCTGCTTTCTTCTAAACCGGGATTTTCAATAAGTTGTTTTTTTAAAACATCATCGGAGGAGCATAGCCTTACAATTGGCGAAGGAGCCGATGTTTCCGCCGGAGCATCGGCATTCATTTTTACACAGCCGGTTATTGCAAATGCAATAACGGCAGTGCCGTTAAATAGTTTTTTCATGGTAGGATTAAGGGGTTGCTAAACAAGCGGTTGCTGTTTTAACCCAGATTTTGCAGTTGAAAATCTATTGCGGCTTCCAACTGCTGCACAGCTAAGTATTTCAGAACATTTTTTGATTTCAAAATAGATCACTATTTCTTCAGCCAAAAAATAACCCGAAACACCTATCTGCATTGCATTTGAACCCAGATTTTGCAGTTGAAAATCTATTGCGGCTCACAACTACTGCACAGTTAAGCCTTTCAGAACATTTTTTAGCTTTGAAATAGTTCATTATTACTTCAGCAAAAAAATAACCCGAAACACTTATCTGTATTGCATTTGAAACCCTCATTACGATCTCAAATGCAAAATCCGGGTTGAAACCCTCATAACGATCTCAAATGCAAAATCTGGGTTTAATCAAAAAGCAACTACAGCTTGTAAGAATAAAACGCAGCAAATGATCAGTTTATTGCAAATGATTTCAACAGATGCTTAATGGTGCGTCAGTCACGGCTTCTCCCCATATAAATCATAATATACTGCATCAGCATTGCAACAGAAGCCAACGCGGCAACTACATAAGTTAGTGCGGCCCATTTAAGTGCATCTTTAGCCTGGGCATGTTCGGTGTTCCGGGTAATATGGGAAGCGTCAAGCCACTTTAATGCTCTTGCGGATGCATCAAACTCAACGGGCAAAGTTACCAGGCTAAAAACGGTAGATATTGCAAATAATACAATCCCAATCAGCAGTATTGTTTGGCTTCCACCACCAAAACCGAGTATGCCTAAACCCGCAATAATTACCCATTGAGAAAGGTTGGTACTTATCTGCGTTATGGGTACCAGCCTGCTGCGTAACATCAACATTGAGTAAGCTGTTGCATGCTGAACGGCATGGCCGCATTCATGGGCTGCAACTGCAGCTGCTGAAACATTTCTTCCTTCATAAACCTCTTCGCTCAAATTCACTGTTTTTTTACCAGGGTCATAATGATCAGATAAAAAGCCCGGGACAGAAACTACCTGCACATCGTAAATGCCACTATCCCTCAGCATTTTTTCCGCAACTTCCCTGCCACTCAATCCTGATGAAGTTGGCACATTGCTGTATGCTGCAAATTTGCTTTTCAGCCTTGCCTGTACTATCATTCCAATTACTATGAACAGAAAAGAAACCAATAGTATTCCTGGTGTCATAGCTGTATTTTTCCAGGATAAATACAAATGCTGCGCCACAGGAGCTATGCTGTCAAAAAGACAATCAGGCTAAACGGTTTTAAAGGAAAGAGAACAGATCCTGAGGTTATTTGAATAAATGATTATCCTTTGCTCTTTCTAACTTTACCGTTTATAAAATTGTGTTTGTGGCATTACGAAACGATGTTATATTTTTGATATATGCTTAAAATAATTAACTGTTTGTTTTTAACTGTTTTTACAACAGGATTACTGCAAGCCCAGGAAAAATGGGGACTTAGAAAATGCGTGGAATATGCATGGCAGAATAATATCACTATCAAGCAACAAGAAGTTCAAACCGCCGTAACACGACTTAGTGAAAAACAGGTGAAGCAATCGGCATATCCTAATGCAAATTTCTCTTCAAATACGGGTTTACAGTTTGGCCGTTCTGTAGATCCAACTACTAACCAGTTTACCACTACGCAGCTGTTGTTCCAGGGTTTTAACCTGAATGCAGATGTAATGATCTATAACTGGAACCGTACAAAAAATGCTTTAATTGCAGCAAAAATTGATACCAAAGCTGCGGAAGCTAACATAGAGAAAACTAAGAATGATATTGCATTAAGCGTTGCCACTTCGTTTTTACAGGCATTGCTGAACAAAGAGCAAATAGGTATTGCAGAGATTCAGTTTGAGCAAACAAAAAGCCAGCTTACAGATACCCGTAAAAGAGTATCTGCCGGCGCACTGCCTGAACTAAATGCATCTGAATTGGAAGCACAACTTGCCCGTGACAGCACAAGCATTATCAACGCAAAAGCCACGGCAGACATAAGTGCATTACAGCTTAAAGCTTTGCTTAACCTGGATGCCGCTGCTCCTTTTGAACTGGATGTTCCCGAGGTTGATAAAATGCCTGTAGAGAGCATCGCTGACCTTCAACCTGATTATGTATTTACGCTGGCAATAAAAAATCAACCAACTCAAAAAGTAAATCAACTAAGGCTGCAATCTTATCAAACAAATGTAAAAGTTGCGAAAGCTGCCCTTTATCCAAGCATATCGGCTTTTGTTGGGTTGGGTACTAACTTTGCAAACCCTTTCAAAAAAGTAACTGGTTTCAATTTTGTCGGTTACAACCCGGTTAACCCAAGCTCATCGGTAGTAAATGTTGGTGGTACAAATTATTTCGTGCAGGATGCCAGGTATAATATCACACAGGGGAAAAAATCTTTTGGAGAATTGTGGAATGGCTATGGCGGCCAGCTGAGCGATAATTTCCGGCAGAATTTTGGTGTGGCGCTGAGTGTTCCAATCTTTAGTAACGGGGGCCAATCGAGAAGAGCTTACGAAGTTAGCAAGCTGAATGTTAAAAGTGGAGAACTCGTTATACAGCAGGCCGACCTGCAGCTGAAACAGGACATCTACCAGGCATATACGAATGCAGTGGCCGCCCTTCAGCGGTACAACGCTTCTGTTAGTACCGTTAATGCATCACAAAAAACATTTGATTTTGCAAAAAAGCGGTATGATGTGGGACTTCTTGGAACATTTGAACTTATCACAAATCAGAACAACCTTAATAAAGCATTGAATGACAAACTTATTGCTGACTTTGAATATGTTTTTCGCATGAAAGTGCTTGAGTTTTATAAAGGATTAGGACTTAAACTATAAGACTTCAGCAAAATAAAATCAACTACAAAAACAGCAATTGTAAAAGGATAAGATTATGAGTAAAACAGTAAAATGGATTTTAATCAGCGTGGTAATTCTTTTAGCAGCGCTACTTGGCCTTAAGGCCGCAGGTGTTTTTGGAAAAGATGAAGGCATTAAAGTAACTGCGGAAAAAGCCCAGAAGCGAACAATTATTGAAATAGTAAATGCCAGTGGCAAAATCTATCCTGAAATAGAAGTGAAGGTAAGCCCGGACATAAGCGGTGAGATAACAGAGCTGAATGTACAAGAAGGAGATACGGTAAAAAAAGGCCAGGTTGTTGCAAGAATTTTTGCCGATATCTACAGCATTCAGGCCAACCAGGCAGCAAGTGGTGTGGTGCAAAGCCAGGCGCAGGTTGCTAACTCCCAGGCAGCATTAGACGCTTTAAAAGCAACGATGGATCAATCTGAAAAAGCTTTTAAAATGCAGAAGCAACTTTACGATGAAAAAGTAATCAGCACCAATGAATTTAATGTAGCGGATGCGGCTTATAAAACTGCTCTTGCCAACTACAATGCTGCAAAACTTGGCATCCGTGGCGGGCAGGCCGCCGTTCAAAGTGCCAGTGCCAATCTTGCCAAAGCAAATAAAGATTTGGGCAGAACTGTAATTGTTGCCCCGATGGATGGAGTTGTGAGTTTGCTGAGTGTGAAAAAAGGGGAAAGAGTTGCAGGTAACAGTTTTAATATTGGTACGGAAATGTTGCGTATTGCTGATATGGCTAAAATAGAAATACGGGTGGATGTTGGTGAAAGTGATGTACCAAAAGTACACCTTGGCGATAGCGCAATCATTACAGTGGATGCCTACAGTGACCGTAAGTTTAAAGGAATTGTAACACAAATAGCCAGTAGTAATAACGGGGCTGCAACACAGACCGCTCTTGCCAATACAAGCAACGATGTTACTAATTACAAAGTTTACGTAAGGCTTTTGCCAGAAAGCTACAGAGACCTGCTGGGTAAAGGAACATTCCCTTTCAGGCCGGGCATGAGCGCCAGTGCAGATATACAAACGAGGACACATCCGATGGTGGTGAGTGTGCCTATCAATGCAGTAACAACACGTGATATTAACGATAGCACAAAAGCAATTAAGAAACCTGTTGATGCCGGGGCGGAACAAAGCAAGGATGCTACTAATATGGACGATCTTGAAGTAATAGCTTATGTAATTGATAAGGACGGGCTTGCTAAAAAAGTACCCGTTAAAACATCCATACAGGATATAAATAATATTGAAATCACCAGCGGCTTAAAGGAAGGCGATATGGTTATCAGCGGCCCTTATGAAGTAGTAAGCAAAACGCTCAAAGACAAAGACAAAGTGAAAGTGGTTGACAAGAAAGAGCTGTTTGAGAAAAAAGATTAGCCTGCTTTACGACCTAAAAAAATCACAACTTTTCATAACCTGGAAAGTTGTTTTTATTTAAGGTAAACTAACCTTCTTAACTTAAAGGCTGGAGAATTTCAACCTGAATTTTTCAACAATAAAAGTTGGTATATTTACAACCAGTCACGTCACCGGAACTGCTTTTTTTTTGACCTGAACTGCATTGATCCAGCCTTTCCTTTTGAATGCCTTCCCCGCCGTTGTTTACAAGATAATAACCACATGTGATGATAAAATCTTTTAGAAAAATGCTGCTTTTTACTGTGTTTGGAATGCTTGCCCAGCAACAGCTTCTGGCTCAAAACTCTGTATTAGTAAACTTCGGCAGCAGTTTTTGCGGATCTGGTGTGCCGTCTTTTTCAATGATTAAAAACCCTTTGAGCAATTCTCCATTATTGCTTTCCGATTGTGATTTTTCCCAACAGGTGCCAAACTATAGTTATGTTTTTGTTGCCTACAATCCTAAAAATAATAAAATCTATATTGCTGATAACCGAACAAATGCCGAAACCAAAATTTGGTTACTGGATGCTGGTCTGCCTTTAAATATAAGCTGCCCGCCATCAATTCCGGTTACGCCAAGTTACTCATACACCTACATTTCCAACAATTTTGAGTTTGATAACAATGGTGACCTCTGGTCATTTTCAAATTACAATGACACTACCGGCCAATGCAATATGGATAAGTTTGATGTGAACACCGGTAACATAATCAGTACAAAAATTTTACAATTCCCGGCAGGTAATTTTCCTACAACTATTCAAAGCGGCGATTTAACCATTCTGCCAAATGGAAGGATGTTTGCCGTTTTAGGCAATGGTATTTGCCAGCTTTATGAAATTACAAATTACAACACCAACGCTGCCACTGCAGAAGCCAGTTTTCTTACCACCACCCCAAAGGACTGTTACGGTATTTCTTATTTGAATGGCAGCCTGGAGTTGGCAGGCACTAATGGACGCACTAATTGCTATTATTACGATTACAACCTTGCAACAGGGCAGCTTGGTGCAGAAAAAGTATTTCAAAATGGCCAGGTTCCTATTGATAATACAAGCTTCACACCTTCTATAGGGTGTACTAAAAGATTGGTAAGTGCTGTAAAAATTAACAGCAACACCGCCGATCTTACTTACGAAATCTATGGAGAAAACTACGGAAATGTAATACTGAACAATGTTACAGTTACAGATGATTTGACCGCAACTTTTGGCGCAGGTAATGTGTCTGTTGTAAGCGCTTCATTTATTGCAGGGAGCAATGCTGCCGGCCTTTCCATAAACCCAGCCTTTAATGGCACTACGGTTACAAGCATATTAAATGCAGGCCAAAATATGGCCAACAGGGTATTGCAAAACAGGAATTATTTTTTTAAAGTGCAGGTAAAATGCAGGGCTACTAATCTTAATCCATCAACTATTTATCTAAACACAGCAATAGCCAGTGCAGACATTGGATCCGGAGATATTGCCAGCAGAATTAATGTTTCAGATTCTTCCAACAACGGCGATTCAACTGTACTTGATCCCAACAAAAATGGCAATCCGTCTGATGCTGGAGAAAACATTCCCACACCTTTTGTATTCTCAACCCTGCCTGTACATTTTATCGGTGTAACGGCCACTTTAATCAATCAGCATACAGCTGTTATTAAATGGCAAATTGCAACACCGGTAATTAACGGTGCCGATTTTGTTGTTGAATTTAGCACTGATGCTGCTAACTGGAACAGCATTGGTGCCATCAATATTGATGATGCTTTAAAAAACAATTACAGTCTTACCCATTCCAACATCCCGACAGGGAAATTGTATTACAGGATAAAACAAACAGATAAAGATGGCTCAATTACCTACAGCAAAATTATGGCACTGATTAATGCAGTTAAAGGGAACAGCTTTGTAATTTTTCCAAACCCGGCTAATAATACTTTGCAAATAATGGGAACGTCAATTACAGGCACAACAAGGGTTAATTTATTTGATGCCGTTGGCAGAAAACTTGTTGATAAAACCATCACCGCAAACAGTAGCGAAATAGACGTACAACATTTACCGGCCGGTACTTATATAATTCAGCTTAGTACGGCTGAAGAAAGTTTTACAGAAAAAATTATCATCCGGCATTAGGAAACATTGCTTCAGCCACAGCAACACTTTCGGGCTTACCAACATCCACCAGTTTATCGCCGGTATGGTCGTAACCATAAATAGGACATGCCGCCGCTAAGCTGAGGTACGTATCTACTATTGAGAACTTACCACGTTGCGGAATAAGTTCAAAAATAGCAGGCTCAAACACTGCCACACAACTATATGCCATTGGCTTTAATCCCGGTTTATCAATGGCCATTTTTATTTCGCCGGTTGTAGTATTTATCCAGCCGCAAAGCCTGTTATCTTCATCAAATAAAAAATTACGGTAAGATTTTCTTGAAGTAATACCAAAAGAAATAAGTGCCTTTTTCTGCTGATGAAAAGCCAGCAGGTCATTTATGTTGAGGTTGGTAAGAAAGTCTGCGTTGAGAGTGATAAATGGCTGAGCAGTTTGCAGTAAATCTTTTGCCTTCAGCAATCCGCCACCGGTTTCAAGCACTTCATTTGTTTCATCACTGATCAAAATATTGCTGCCCCATCCATTATTATCATTCACAGCTTTTATTACCTGGTCAGCAAAATGATGCACATTCACCACCACGTTTTTTACACCGTGTTGCTGCAGGTATTCAATATTCCGCTGCAACAAACTTTTGCCGTTCACAATGGCCAATGCCTTAGGATGTGAGTCTGTCCATGGTTTAAATCTTGTGCCCAAGCCTGCGGCAAAAATCATCGCTGTCATAATTTTTTCCAATTATCGCTATTTGTATGTTTTAACTCAATCCTAACCTTAAATTTATTTCTTAAATGCCTGGCAACTGCCTCTGCTGCGTAAACGCTGCGGTGCTGCCCACCGGTGCAGCCAAAGTTGATGGTCAGATGTTCAAACCCACGCTTTATATAATCCTGCACGGAAATATCAACAATGCTGTAAACGCTGTTCAAGAATTCAGGCATCTTTGTTTGTTGCTCTAAAAAATCTTTTACTGGTTTATCAAGACCGGATAAATGTTTGTAATCATCAAACCTGCCCGGGTTAAGAATGCCCCTCATATCGAATACAAAGCCGCCACCATTTTTTGTTGGATCCACAGGATAGCCAGTTTTTATAAATGAAAAGCTGCTGATGGTTACCAGCAAAGCTGTATCCGGCGTAGCCTGTACAGGTGTAAATTCCTGTATCACTTCTTCGCTGATGCACAGTTCAAGCACTTTTTTAAATTCAGGTAAAGCGATGCCAATATGCTGGTTATCTATAAACCATTTCAGGTTTTGCAATGCCAGTGGAATGCTGGTTAAAAAATGTGCCTTGCGCTCAAACAAGCCACGAAAACCATAAGCACCCAATACCTGCAGCAGGCGTATAAGTACATAGCCATTGTACTGGCTGCGAAAAATTTCTTTATTAACAGGCTGTCCGAGAATGGCCTCAAAAGACTCCATATAATCTTCCAGCAATCGTTGTTTCCAATCGTCTGGCAGGTTGGCTTTTGCCTGCCATAAAAGCGAGGCAACATCATATTGCGGAGCTCCCTGCATGCCGCCCTGGTAGTCGATAAAATGAACGTCTTCTCCAGCTGCTCCTGAGGCAGGCGTTACCATAATATTCCGGCTTTGAAAATCACGGAACATAAAAAATCTATATTCCGTGTGCGACAGATAACTGCTCAAAGCCTCAAAATCCAGGATGAGTTTTTGCTTATCATAAGGCCTGCGCAAGGCATCTAAAAAGTAGTATTTAAAATAGAGGAAATCCGCCATGATAGCCTCTTTGCCAAACAATGCATTTGTAAGACATTTGCTGTAATCCAGACCCTGGTGGCCCTTTATCTGCAGTAGTGCAAGTTCATACAGACTCTTTTTGTAAAGCTCGTACACTTCATCGCAATATCCCAGCTGCTCAAGCCTGTCAAGTAAACACACGCTTCCAAAATCCTCCTGGATATAAATGGTCTTATCATCATTAATGGCCAATATTTTTGCGGTCGATAAATCCAACGCTGCGAAATGCCGGGAGAAATAAATAAAGGTTTCGTTCTCTTGTATGTTTGCTCCGGCGGTGGCGATAAAGTTCCCTTCGCTTGTACGAAGACGATAGTACTGGCGCTCACTTCCGGCTTGTGGGAGTTTGTCTATACTTGTAACAGCAGCAGAAACTGTTGCAAAAAGATTTTTAATTGCTTCGGGAGTTGTATGCATTCAATTTATAAATTCGGGTAAAAATAGCCCAAATTAAAACAGCTCCCAAAAGCTTGGTTATGGCGGAATTCTATTATAAAGTGAAGCACTTAGTAAACCAGATGATTGCTATTATGTGATTCAAAAAATTAATTTTTAGAAACAGGTTTGTTAAATCATTACATTAGCAATCATCAATTTTAAATGCGAAAATTTCTCCAAAGAATATTAACCAAACCTGTAAGCTGGCTGGCAAACAGATACTCTAGCAAACCAGATGAAAAAAGAGTGCACACAGCCCTCACAAAATTGTATGAAAATTGCCTGGCAAATCCGGGAAAGAATGGTTTAGTCGTAAACACAACTGCTGAAACAGTCCGTTACATTATTTTCAGCGATCAGCATAAAGGAGCAAAGGATGGCAGCGACGATTTTATGGGGGCCGAACCTAATTACATGGCTGCCCTGAAATATTACCTGGAAGAAAGTTTTCATTTTATTTCATTGGGAGATGAAGAGGAACTTTGGGAAAATACCATTTGGCCTGTTAAAGAAAAAAACAAAGAGAATATTGCGCTGCAAAAATTATTTTTAGAAAAAGGTTTTTACACAAAAGTGTATGGCAACCACGATACTTTCTGGAACAATGATCCGTTTGCGGGCATGCACCTGAAAGATATGTATGGCAGTGAAGTAAAAATTTATGAGGCGGTGTTACTGCAAATTGATGTAGCTGGGAAAAACCTGCCCATATTTTGCACACATGGCCACCAGGGCGACGGGCAAAGCGATGGCAACCCTTTCAGTGCCTGGTTTGTGGCCCGCATTTGGGCGCCATTACAAACTTTTTTAAGCCTTAATTTAAATGTGCCTGCAGCAAACAATGAATTAAAAACTGCCCACAATTTATTTATGTACAAGTGGAGTGGAATGGATCATAACCCTGTGTTGATTACCGGCCACACACACCAGCCAGTATTTGCCTCACTTACACATATTGAACTCTTGTACCGCCAACTGAGCGATGCAAGAAATAAAAAAGATGAAGCTGTTATTGCTTCGCTAAACAAAGAAATTATTTTCCGGCAGCAGGATTATGATTTTGTGCTTGGCAATTATGCCACTATGAAGCCGTACTATTTTAACTCGGGTTGCTGCTGTTATACCGATGGCGACATAACCGGAATTGAAATTGCTGATGGTAAGATCAGGTTAATAAAATGGCACACAACGAATACTGTTTCGGAAAGAATTGTGTTGCAGGAAATGGATTTGAAAAAATTGGCAGAATAGATTTGAATTTAAACTCCTCAATATTCAACCTTTTTTTAAAAATTTTGGCAAAGACTTCAACCGTACATTGATGTGATTCGCTCACTTTAATGGACAGTATTTTTTTGAAAAAATGCTTTAAAAAATAGTTGCTGCTGGCTGTAACAAATAAGCAAGCCCTGCATCTTATATTGTAAATAACGGAAAGGCCAGGTACGTATCACAGAAAACTAATCAATTAAAAATAAAAAAGCTAAAAGCGATTTGGTAAAAGCTGAACAATGGGCTACTGTACAAGCCCGCCCGGCTAAACGTTGTGCAGACAAGAGTGCGACGTCCGACCGGTTATCCATTGGGACAGGCAAATGAAGCTGCATGAAGATTATTGGCCCGGCTCAAAAAAATGAAAGGATATTTATTACTGGCCGAAAAGAATAAGTTTTAAAATGGCAGACCGGCAACAACAATTTACAGAATTATATAACGGGTATGGCGGTGGCATAAAAAAATTATGTCTTGGTTATACCGGCGATGATGAGCTTGCGAAAGACCTGGTGCAGGAAACCTTTTTAGCTGTTTGGAATAACATGGAAAAATTCAGGGGCGATGCACAATGGAGCACCTGGATTTACAGAATTGCAGTGAACACCTGCCTCGGACATTTGCGGAAAAAGAAAGATAAAGTGATGGATGTGGAGAACAGCGCATTTGCAATGCTAACGGAAGAGGAAAGCAATAAAGAACAAACGGTGGAGCTACTTTATAAAAGCATCAGCCAATTGCAGGAGACAGATCGCCTGGTAATAACGCTGGTACTGGAAGATAAACCCTATGATGAGATTGCAGCAATCACCGGCATTACAGCCGTAAATCTCCGGGTAAAAATTCACCGTATTAAAAAACAACTCACTCAAATTTATAACAGCCATGCAGGACTTTGAATCACTAAAAAACATGTGGCAACAACCAACCTCCCCCACCAATAACAGCGGGGAGATAACAACCATTTTAAAAAAAACAACTACTACAAAAATGAAACTCATAAAAACTCAGTTGAATGGTGCAAAAGCACTTACACTTACGGCTATATTTATTGCTTGCCTTTCAATATTTGGCAATCTGAATTTTGTGCACTGGTACACTTACGGAGGCATGGCGCTCATCTGCATTATTTGTGTTGTACAAGCATGGTTTATGTACACCACATCAAAAAAAATAAAAGCAATTGATGACACAGCAGAACCGGCCGAACACCTGCGCCAGTGGGAAGCCTATTACGACCTGAGAAAAAAACAGAACAAGTGGAACATGCCTGTATATTACCTGTTACTAAACGTTGCCATGGCAGTGTACATGATAGAAATTTTTACCGGCAAAAAATTATTTGGTGTGCTGGTTTTTATAAGCATTTATGCTGCATGGATGCTGTTTGCCTACTTTTATCTTGGCAGAAAAAATATTAGAAAAGAAGACAATCGCCTGCAGGCGATTATTAATGAACTAAAGGGAATTGAAGGGCAGCTAAAAGGCGGTGAATGATTAATAATAATATTAGACACCATTTGATTTAACTCCGTCAAAAAGCCTGATAATATCTCTGCCATAATTTTAGGTGATCTGCTTTTTATGCCTATATTAGCTAAAATAAAATTTTAACCACCTAACTAATTAACAGCCATGCAAGATCAACTCGGTAATCAATCTCCCATCCCGGTTTTTAAAGTAGACCCTATTTTAGTATTGGTATTTGGTCTCCTAACCTGCGGACTTTACCTTATTTACTGGAACATCAAAGTTTCTGAGGTAATAAATGCAGTGGCAGAAAGGGAAGTGATCTCTCAGCCAATTGCAATATTTGCAGGTTGCTGTATGCCAGTCAACATTTATTTTTATTACCTGGCGGGAAAAGATGGAATGCCTAAAGTGTATGAACGCACAGGCGAATTACAAAAAGATCAATCAACTTTATTAATGGTGCTGGGATTCTTTTTTCCAATTGCCGCCGCAATGATTGTACAAGGTGACATTAACAGGTTATATAATTAATACGAAAGTAAAACGGAAGTTATACGGAATTGCCGGCGCTGTTATAACGCTGGCAATTCCGTATATATTAATGTTACAGAACGGCAATCACCACCTGGAAACAGACCAGAGTTTTTGTCCTTTTAAAATGCTCACGGGTTTTCCCTGCCCCGGCTGCGGCATTACCAAATCACTCGTGTATTTTTATGAAGGAGATATTTACAAAAGCCTTAGCTACCATATTCTCGGGCCATTTGTAATTGGATTTTGCATTTTTATTATTGCATTGCTTACCACTGAAATCATAACTCAAAAAGAGTATTTTAACCGCTGGATGTACAACCGGAGACTGGCTTACGGCCTGGGTATTTTCCTGGCATCCTATCACATTATAAGGCTGGTGTATTTTGTGCAGGAGAATAGCTTGCACAGCATTTTGCAGCAATCCATGTGGCAATAAATTCCTATCTTTTCTGCTCCGGCTTATTGCAGTTTCAATGCAAAGCCTCATAGCATGAATATACTATTAGCACCAGACAAGTTTAAAGGCAACCTAGATTCATTTGCATTGTGCAATGCAATGAAAGAAGGTGTGCTGGAGGCTGATGCTACCGCAACAACCTGCCTGCTCCCAATGGCAGATGGCGGTGATGGATTTTCAGCCGTGCTGGCTCATTACCAGAACACCACAACAGTACATTGCGATACAACCGATCCGCTCGGCAAGCCAATCACTGTAACCTTTGAATGGGATGAAACAAGCGGCACAGCAATTATAGAAATGGCTGCTGCATCAGGATTGGCGTTGTTACAAACTGCGGAACGCAACCCCCTTATTACCTCCACCACAGGCACCGGCATATTGATAGCTGCGGCTTTAAACAAAGGAGCAAAAACAATTTTATTAGGCATTGGTGGCAGCGCTACCAACGATGGAGGAACAGGTATTTTACACAGTCTCGGTTACCGCTTTTATGATGCTGCCAACAATGAATTATTTCCATGTGGCCAGTCATTGCAAAGTATTGTGACCATTACAAAACCGGCAAGCCAAATAGAAGCCAGCATTGTTATTGCCTGCGATGTTAGTAATACCCTAACCGGGTCCGGAGGCTGTGCTTACACATACGCAGCTCAAAAAGGTGCAACTAATTTACAAATTGAGCTGCTTGAAAAAGGCATGCAAAACTTCGCCGGCCTGCTGCAAAAAGAAACAGGTAAAAACTTAAATACGATACCTGGTTCAGGAGCTGCCGGGGGAACAGCAGCCGGGTTAATATTGCTGCCAAATACCACTATGGCAAAAGGCATTGACATCATTTTTAAACACAGTAGTTTTTATGAGCATCTTGCAAAAGCTGACCTGGTAATTACTGCCGAAGGTGCCTTTGATAAACAAACGCTGAACGAAAAACTGGTATATGCGGTAGCGCAGGCTGCTAAGCTGGCCTGCAAACCTGTGATGGCCGTGTGCGGAAAATTAGATGCAGATGCAAAGACAATAAACGCCTGCGGTTTAAACTATATCACTTCTATTTGTAACAGACCAATGAGCCCTGAAGAAAGCTATGCCGATGCCTGGCAACTTACAAAAACAGCTACAACAAATTTGGTCACGCTATTTGCTTCACTAAAAAAACAAACCCCGGAATTGTAAATTCCGGGGGCCTGCTCATTGCCTGGTTAAACCCAGATTTTGCAGTTGAGATCGTTATGAGGGTTTCAAATGGAAGTCAGCTAGGTGTTTCGGGTTATTTTTTGGCTAATGAATAATGATCTATTTTGAAGTCAAAAAATGTTCTGAAATACTTAGCTGTGTAGCAGTTGGAAGCCGCAATAGATTTTCAACTGCAAAATCTGGGTTAAACTATTCACCAGCCACTGGCTCTTTCTTTTTCCACATCTTATGTTTGGCTCCATCCATTTTTACAATTTTTGGTGTAAACTTTCCAACCACATCCACCAGGGCTTTCTGGCTTTGCATCACCACCTCAATATCCTTGTAGGCAAAAGGTGATTCATCAATACCACCGCCCAACAATTTAATTCCAAACTTTTTCAATTCATCTTTAAACTGCTTGTCGGTAACAGAGGCCATGGCTCTTGTCCGGCTCATTTTTCTTCCTGCACCATGGCTGGCGGAATTAACCGCTGCAGATTCGCCCTTACCTTTTACAATAAAACCATCTGCCGTCATGCTGCCGGGAATAATACCCAACACATTTTCACCGGCCGGCGTAGCACCTTTGCGGTGAACGATCACCTCACGCCCTTCCCATTTTTCTTTCCAGGCAAAGTTGTGGTGGTTCTCTACCATTTTCACTGGTTTACGCCCCAGCTGCTTTGCAATTTTTGCATGAATGATGTGGTGACAGGCGCTTGCATAATCACCCGCCAGGTTCATAGCGTTCCAGTATTCAATGCCAGCTTCTTCATTCAATGTTAACCATGCAAGGTTCTTTGCATCATGTGGCAAACGCCTTTTGCTGATGGCGATCCTGGTATACTGGTTTGCAATATTTGCACCCAATACCCTGGAACCGGAGTGCGACAATAAACCCAGGTAGTTACCTGCATCTACACCCAGTACCGGGTCTCTCTCAGCAATTTCAATTACGCCAAATTCCACAAAATGGTTGCCGCTTCCGGATGAACCCAATTGTTTCCAGGCACGCCCATGCAATTGTTTAAGCAATGGCACCTGGTAAAACAATTCGTTTTCCATCACTTCATGATTGCTTGCATGATCAAACTGTGCACCGCTACCAAACAGCGTGGCCTCATTGATTTCCCTTGCAAAAAAACTTTCCCTTTGTGTCAGCTCTTTCGGATCAATATCAAAAATGCTAAGGCACATCCGGCAGCCAATATCCACACCAACGCCGTAAGGTATCACTGCATTTTCTGTTGCCAGCACACCTCCAATCGGTAAGCCATAGCCACTGTGAGCATCCGGCATTAAAGCGCCTGCCACACTTATTGGCAACTTAGCTGCCTGGTACATCTGGTGCATAGCGCCTTCTTCAATATGTTCCTGCCCAAATACGCTGAACTGAATTCCGTGTTGGTTTAAAGATATCTCTGCACCTTCAGTTGGTTCCTTTGGCAACAATTGTTTTGCAATAATACCAAGCACTTCATGCGCTGCATACTCCTGCGGTGATTGTAACAACATTTTCAACAACTTAAATGCCTCTTCTTTTGTATTGTGTTTATAATGTTTCTCCATCACCTTCATTGCTACGCTTATTACCGGTCCTTCCGGAAAGCCGATAGCCCTCAATTCTTTTCCTTCTATTTTTAACTTACTCATTTTTTTGTTTTTCCACTCAAAACACATCTCATTGAAAAATGTAGTCGTGATGATTTTTTTAATACCAGCTTCAGTTCCCTGTAGCGTCATACCGGCCTGAACAATTCATTCGGGCAGGGTTGGGTTGCAATCCTTTTGACTGCATACCATTTTCATCTTTCATCACCATCATAGCATACCTCCTTTCGTTTTAAATTTCCCTCATTAAAATGTTGTTTATTGCGTTGGCATCTTTAAGCCCATTGCTTTCATGGCCAGCAAGGCTTCTGCATTTCCAATAGCGTCATTCACCGGATTATGATCGTGGGTTGTTTTTCTAAACAACTTTTTCCATTCTGCATTCAGGCCAGTGTCCATCTTCATGCCACAATACAAATCGCCAATCCGCCTTGCTGAAAACCCGAAAGGATTTTTGCCCAGGTGAGTATGGAAATACCAGTTAATCCACTGCCAATCGAAGGCTGGGTTATCACTGATAAAAATTGGCCTTCCCTTTGAATTTTCTGCTAACCATTGTGCAAAATCTTCCATTACTTTTTGTGGTTCATCAAATGTTTCATGTTCCTGCCTGGTGAAGCCGCTTACCGCCAATGCCTCGGGAACCCATTCTGTGGAAACCGGTTTTATTTTCCCGTAAAATGTTTTGCTCAATGATGCTTCCACTACCACAGCCCCAAAACATACCATCGAATATTTGTGCGGAATAGGGCCATCTGATTCCACATCTACTACTATATAACTCATTGTTGTTGTTTTTAAATTTTAAAAAATCATTGTTATTATTTGTAACTTTAGGTACAATTAAAAGTCATGCACCACTCAGTAACACCACCAGCATTTCAAAAGCGGACTGCTGAATATTTTGCCGAAAAAACCAAGCAGGCCAAGGGTACAGCTAAAATGCTGGTTGCCCTTGAAATGAGTAATTATCTTCGGGAAGCACGGAGGCATGGTTTAACTTTTGAAGAACTTAAACAACAGGGCTTTAAATTTGCAACCGTATAATTACACTACTTATAAACCTGACTATTATACATTCACTTCCTCAGTTGGTTGTGAATATGATTGTTATTTCTATGATTTTTCCAGCGCATTTTATTTATATCCTGATTTAGCCCCCCGGGTTTTTGGTTTTAATCTGGAGCTTAAGTCTAAGCCCGAAGGTTTGGTTAAGGTTCCTCTTGATAAAAGAATTGGCATCACAGTTACATCAATTATCAAGTCATTTTTGCTTAAAAAGAACAACACCGTTGTTTACATCTGCGATAATAGCGACAGGCAGCATTGTTCAGCTCCGTGGCGTTATCCGTGCCGGCAATACCAATATTTTAAATGCATTGCTCATTCACAAAGACAATCCTCTGCTCAATGATTTTATAGAAGCTTACGAGATACTATCGGGCATCTACTCTAAACCAGATGATGAAGAATTGCAAAACATTTTGAATGACCCGGAATGGTGATTTTTTAATACCAGCTTTATATTTTCATGGCATCATCGTGGAGTTTATCCCGAAGCACTTCGGGATAAAAATCCTTTCATCGGCAGTACTGCTATTTGGCTTTTATTCCATTATAGATTAATGCCAATTATGAAAACAAAACTGGCATTGTCTTGCCAAAGGTGTTCTTGCAATCTTACTACATGCTGGACATAAGTTTAATTCAAGTTCATTTTTATGTTCATTGAAAATTCTTTTTGCCATCCTGATTTTATATGCATCATAGCTATCGTTTGTTAATTCACTAATGTCTTTGTTCATCAAGATTTCGCCGCCCTGAGTTAATACTTTATACATGCCGATGTTTATTTCTTCAGAAGAAATAGCAAATCCTTGTAAATTCAATTGCGCCAATCTTTTTTTGCCCCAAAAATATTTACCGCAGTACCGGAAAATGTATTCGCTTAGCTCCGGCTATAATTCTTTATTCTCCATAACATACCTCCCTCATTTTAATTAATAGTTTATCAATCAGCTCCACATCCGGCGCATCCATCAAACCAGATTGTTGATACAGCATAGGTAATTCATCTTTTAATGCCGTTGCTTGTTGCACCAGGTCATCATACTCAAATTTTCCTTCTTTAATGGCCAGCAAAAAATCCCTGTCCTTTCTGTGTACATTGATTGTGCCTTCTGTTGCTATTTCCTTTGCCACCAGCAAGAGCCGGAATACATGCATCATGTTTTTAGAATCGTATTTCTTGCCATGCGCCATGGTGGTGTTATAACGATTGTCATTTCGCTTTGCTACCCAATCCCAATACTCTTTATACTGTTTGCAGTAAACAGAATAGCCATCTTTATTAAAATACAATATGCCGATTGTGTTTTCTCCTTTTGGGATGCTGCTTAGGCATACATCGTTTGCATTTTCTTTCTTTACCGCTCCGGAATAATTATTTTCCTCTGAATAATACAAGTTGTAGCAATCCCTCAAATGCGCTACAGCAGCCAATCCCATCTTGCATTGTTCCAATCCCTTTTCTTCCAGAAATTTCTTTAATGGAACCGCTTCTTTTTCCTGGTACACAAAACAAAAATCCAGCACCGATTTTCTTTCTTCTTCCACTGGTTGCATTATTTTCTTTTCCAGTCCGTATGCTTTTTTTATTTGTGTAAAAGCATAATTGGCAAAACTCTGTTCGCACATTTTTGAGACAAACATTTCCGGCTGCAGCATTTCCATCACCGGCTGTTTTTGCAATACACAGCGTTCAGGGGAACAAAGCATTTCCAAAATGTTTGGATTGCTTTTGCTCAATAGTTCCATAAACCTTTTCAATTCATAATACACAATGTCATTTGTTTCATTGTTTACCTGCGGTGTGTATTCCAGCCCATAAAACATATCCTTTGGCAATACAAATACGCCTTTGATATCGGTATCAGAATTGGCTGTGTCAAGCCCATAAGCTTTGCTGCCGGTGATGGCTTCAAAGATGAGCAGCCCGTTATTTTTTATCCAGTCAATGGTCAGCGTTTGCATACAATGTTTTTAAAAAGAATTCATTCAGCATGCTCATGTCTGCTTTGTTTGCCGGCAGGTTTTGTTTGGAAGCTTCAGCATAGTCAAACAGTTTTATTATCCAGCTATTCAGTTGTTCATCTTTTTGGTGCAAATATTTTTCTCCCACAGTTGCTTTCAATGCTATCAGTTGCCGCAACTGGTTTGCATGTTCTTCGTCTATATATTGCATCAGGCCTTCAATGTCCATCGGCAATACAGTGTTGTCTTTTATTATCCAGTTGCAGGAAAGCAAAGACCTTATGAGATAGAAAAAACTTTTCAGTTTAAATGCTTCCTTATCTTTCAATTCTTCCCAAAACTTTTTTGCCAAAGAATGATGGTGATAGAAAACTGCGATGGGTGAATAATAAGTGGCTATCAATTTTTGAAACGCCTCTTTAAATTCCGCCTCCACATAGTATTCTATTGGCGACTGGAACCTTTCTATCAAAGGCGCATTGGATTTCTTCAACAGTGTCAAACACTTTTTCAAATTCCAGCCAGTGATGTCCAGGTCGCCATCCATTATCTCCACCGTATCTTTTGGCTGGCCCAGCGACAAATACCAATCCCTTTCATGCACATACACAAAGCGTATATCGAAGTCGCTATCCGGCGAAGGAAACCCCCATGCCCTGCTGCCTGTTTCGCAGGCGTAGAGGATTTTGATTTGCTTTGTTGCTTCTATTTGGGTTAGTATGGTTTTTATGTTTTGCATTTTTTGTTTTGATATTATTTTACTTTTCACAAGCACTTAACGGGGATTTCTATTTGTATGGTAATCTATATGAGGTAATGATGGTAGTTTGTAATCTTTACTTTTTAAATGCTCCAGTACAAATTCTCTTGATATACCCCAAGTGTGAGAAATGAAATGTAAATGAGGTTGGCCATTCTTATAATTCTCTTCTCCTTTTAAACTTTTATAAGTCAGAAAGAAACAATGCCATATTTCTCCCTTGTCTATAAACCTTGATATTATGACTGTCCGTTGGTCAATTGCATTCTTGATTTCACCTTTAGTTAATTTTGTTTCTCCAACTGATTTAATTTCTCCATTTTCATTTTTGTAAGCGAATTGCGGCATCTCATTATCTTCTAAACCTTTATGGTTATGCTGTGATGTGTACATACTATATGTAAAACCAAAGTCTTGCCAGGCTTTAAAAATAAATGCCATTAACTCGCTATCTGTTAAAGAGAGAGCTTTCAATAATTTCAACTGCTCTTTCTTAGAGTTACTTTCTAAAATACTAAATAAACAATTGGGTATTTTTAGTGAAATAATTTTTTGAAATTTTTGTTCCCATATTTTTTTTGCATTCATAATTGCAAGACGTTCTAAAATAGCATCAGGATTATCAATCCCTTTTGAATCAGGTAAAAGATTATTTTCACTAGCCAGCATCAACTGATTTTTAAGCATTTTTGACATAAATTGTATTACAATTTCGGTCATCTTCTCAATTGGATTGGCGTATTCAAAATCATCTCCTTCCATCATCCAATAATATCCATTTCTATCTGGATTTTTTATTTTCAATTCTTTCATAAAAATGCTTTTCAAAATAATTAATACTCCTTCGTTTTTATTTGCTCAATAAAGGTATTCAGTAAAAGTGAGTGACACAACGATGTCCAATCCTGCACTACAGCCCGTTCCATAATTTGTCTGAACCAGGATTTGGGAAGATTGAAAAGATTAAAAGGATTTTAAAATCTACACAATCCAATCAATCCACCCAAATCTCCGTTCAGACTATTTCTGCGGTACAAAAATTTGCTTCAACTGTTCTATCAGCACACCATTTCCACTTACACTGATGTTGCTGATTTTGTCGGCAATTTTTTCCACGTATTCCATTTCTTTCAGTTTCCACAACATCGCATTGTCTTCCATCAGCTTGGCTGTGTTCAGCAAGCTACGGGTGCTGGCAGTTTCTTCCCGGCGCATGATGGTGTTGGCCTGTGCAGTTTTTTCTGCCACCAGCACTTTGTTCATAATGTCTTTTACATCACCAGGCAAAATGATGTCACGGATACCAAAGCCATTCACAACCACACCCAATTCTATTGCAGCAGTTTTCACTGCTTCCAATATGAAGGGCACCATACTGTCTTTTTTCTCCAGCAATTCATCAAAGCCCAGCGCACCAATGTACTCCCGCAATGCCAACTGAAACGCCACATACAACTGGCGTTCGTAGTCTTTGTTTTGCAACAAAGCCTTTTCAATATCCATCACTTTGTACTGGGCATAACCGTTGATACGCAAAGCAGCTTTGTCTTTGGTCAGGATTTCCTGTCCGTTGATTTCAATCTGCTGCATACGTGTATCGGCTTTCCCCACCAGTACGGTGATGTTGTTTTTCCACCAGTAGTAAACTCCGCTTGGCAATACCTGCACATACTTTCCTTCTACAAACAATACGGCATTTTCGTAAATCTCTACAGTGTACATGCGTATGTATGGTGCCACCAGTTTGTTTTGCAAAGTAGCCCGGCTGATGTTTTCAGTGATGTCTATTTTGCTGGTATCGGCCAGCACAAACTCATAGTTGATGATGCTTTTCCAGAATGCATAACGGCCTGCGGTCAGCACTTGTTTCAGCAAACCATTTTCGTATTGCAAGGCTATCTCGTTGTCTTTTACTTCCACTACATGCAAGGCTTCGGCCAATGCAGTATCCTGCAACAGGATGTTTAATTCTATGGTTGCATAAAATGGTTTTGCCAAATCATATACTACAGCGTTTTCGCTGAACCACAACCAGTAACTTCCTTTATTCAACATGCGCTGGTACACACCATTCTTAAACACCAATCCAATTTGGTAGGCGTTGATTTTTACATTTTTCATTGTTTTATGTTTTTTTGTTTGCCACGAATTACACAGATTCACACAGATTTTTTTTCTGTTTTTTTTATGGCGTTGCTTTTAATTTTTTAATAAAGCCGGTACGGTTTATCATTCCGTTTGCACGGGAAAAAATTTCAACTGTATTGTTTGCAATAGTTATCCTGCATCTTTTATTGGAGCATCCCCAATCATCAAACACTGGCTAAGTATTGCAAACTGTTACAGCCTGTACACTTGTTCCTGGCGTATCCCGAATTGAACTTATCTATTTTTCATTCTTTCGAATGCTGTTGAAATCGGTTCTGGTAAACGACACCGGCTTTGTTTGTCGTCACCATTTTTATAGAAGTGGTGGGCTTCTTGCAATTGAAGCATCCTTGGTGCTTTGTCTTTACCATTCGACTATCCCTACTTACGCAGGGAGTGGGAATCGAACCCACAATTTTCTGTTGCTCTATCCAGCTGAGCTATTCCGGTATAACCGGAAAAAGGAATCGAACCTTTGACCCACAGGTTATGGCGGATACTACAGATTGATGCAACAGCATACAGATAGCTACTGCGTCTGCACTATGATGCTTTTTAAAAACATTCATCTGGTTTGCTGTCAACATATCAATACCCGTCTTGCCGTTAAGCAAGCTTTTGTGTTGAGGTTTTATTTCAACAATATTTTAAAGAACTAATTGGTCACTCCTGTGGGATTCGAACCCACACTTTGCTTTCGCAACAGCCCGGCTGTAAATACGCTTCCCTAATTTCATGTTCCAGATTTCGGTGCACTGTAAATTCTATTCATTCAAACGAGCAGTCTGAACGCCATCTTCCGGGCACTCCGTGGAATCAATTTTGCCACAGCACTGCCTTTTATGCTAAAGAGCGTTTTGTTTTTAAAGAACTTCTTTGTTTTGCTTTGATAACACAAACCTCAAACCCATCTGTGCAATCTATTTGCACAGTAAAATTCATTTTCATTATTTTTAAAAAAAAGTTTTAACGCCTGTAAATAGAAACGCACTCATCCGCTACCGCACCATCGACAAATGCCTGCAAAACCGCCGCCGCAAATGGACGATTGAAAACCTGATTAAAGCCTGCAACGATGCTCTCTACGAATACGATGGCATTGAAAAAGGCGTGAGCCTCCGCACTATCCGGCTAGACCTGAACGCTATGCGTAGCGACCAGCTTGGCTATGCAGCCCCCATCATTGTAACCAACAAAAAATATTACAGTTACGAAGACGCAGCTTATTCCATCACCAACAGTCCGCTTACTTCGCAAGACCTTGGTATCCTGCAGGAAGTTTCTCACCTGCTGCGCCAGTTCAAAGGCTTCACTCACTTTAATGAAGTAAGCGAAATGGTGAACAAGCTGGAAGACAAAATCTACAGCGAACAACACCAGCAGGCTTCCGTGATTGACTTTGAAAAAAACGAACTGCTCACTGGTATTAAATGGCTGGATGTTTTGTACAAAGCCATCATCAACCAAACAACACTTCAACTTTCTTATCAATCTTTTAAAGCCCGGCAGGCAAGCAACATTATTTTTTACCCTTACCTGCTTAAGGAATACCGCAACCGCTGGTTTGTGCTGGGCTTAAAAAAAGCAGGTAAAGAAATTCTTACGCTGGTGCTTGACCGTATTCATGCTGTTGAAAAAGCCGACCATCAAAAGTTTGTATTGCCAAAAAAATTTGAAAGCAGCGCTTATTTTGCTGATATTATTGGTATTACCAAAAACTTCGGCAACCGCCCCGGCAAAGTCCGTTTTAAAGCAAGCCGCCAACAAGCTCCCTACATTACCACCAAGCCAATTCACCCTTCACAAAAGGTAGAAGAAGAGCTTGCAGATGGTATTGTCTTCAGCATTACTGTTATCCCCAAACTTTGAACTTGAAAGAGAACTGCTAGGCTTTGGTAACGGGCTGCAAGTGTTGTCACCAGAGAGTTTGGTTAAGCGGTTAAGAGCCATTACAGCATCCATGCAGCAGCTGTATGCTCTTTAATTCATCAACACATCTCTTCGAAAACCCATCACCTGCACTTTCTCAACCTGCGTTTCCTTCTCATGCTGGTTAGCTATCTCTGCGATAGTCATTGGTTGATTGATGATTGTATCAAAACCAAAATGAGTTGATAAGGCCTGCGACTTGTTGATGCCAAGTTTTCCAAACTCATACTTGGCGATCAACCTTCCCTTACGCATCAAAGCGCTATCCACCAGTGTGAGCGAACTATTGAAAGTGCAGATGATCTGCACATTTAAAAAGTCTGCCAGCAAACCATCTGAAATATTCAACAGGTTCGATACGGATGCATTGTTGCTGATCTTACGATCCATGATCATGTTCTCTGCATCTTCAATCACCAACACACAGTTGGGGTTGTTGATCAGCAGTTCAATAAAATCAGGATCCATAATATTGGCCGCAGTTCCAGGCGATAAAAACAATACCTTCTTTTTTATTTTCCCCACTAGGTAACGCAGGTAAGTTGTTTTGCCCGTTCCCGGCAAGCCATGCAGCAATACAATGCCTTTATCACTTTGCTTGTTCAAACGCTTGCTGATGATTGCATTCACTTCTTTAAAATTATCTTCGTAGTAAAGGGCAAGATCAAGCTTGGTGCGTTTTATTTCCACCGCCTTCAACGAAATACCGTTTTTTCCCTTTGCTACAAGATTTATCTCCAATGCTTTTCTTCGCTGTCGCTGTTTAAACA
The DNA here is from genome assembly GCA_965247025.1 of Ferruginibacter sp. Classification (GTDB taxonomy): domain Bacteria; phylum Bacteroidota; class Bacteroidia; order Chitinophagales; family Chitinophagaceae; genus Ferruginibacter. The sequence goes on from OZ252000.1 coordinate 3,039,334, forward strand.
CCTTCATCACACTGGTGCATTCCTTTATAAATTCATCCTGCTTACCATAATGATATATTTCACAATAGTCGGTATCAAATTCAAGAATACAATTCTGCTTCATCACCATATAGGTTTCATTAAAATCATAGCCCTTTAATGTTCTATCATAATAACGATACGAATGCACAGATTGAATCTGCTCACCAAACTTTTCTTTGATAGCATTGAAAGCTTTTTCGCCATCAATACCATTAATGTAATTCGCACTGGGCAATGCATTGAAGCAATGCATGAACAAAACCTTGCCGCTCATAAAACCACTGTCAAAAATGCTGCTGGCATTAAAAATATTCTGTTGATAATTTTCCATTTCAATTTTTTTATTTATTAAACTTATTTAGCGCTGCATCATTTTTTCTTTTCTACTGCACCACTTTATTAGCACAACTGGAACTTGCAAAAGCATCCGGCTTGGCTTTAAACACAAAGCCCATTCCCAGTATATACCCCATCGCTTCTTTCAAAGCATCATTGCTTTTAAAGTTTGGATTGATGTTGATGTCCACATGCACTTCCATATCCACACTGTACCTACTAAAAATATTGCAGAGCGGATACGCCACTTCAATACTCTTCGCCACTTCCACCAGCATCCTTTCTTTGATGCTCATTTTTTGTGTGGTCGTTTCGTTGCGGATGTACATGAAGCCGCCTTTGCCTTTGCGGATAAAAACAATCACGGTAGCAAATTCGGTCTCCTTGCCCTTCACCTGACTATCGGTACCAATGCACACTTTCAGTTCATTGCCCATCGCCCTTTCCCTTGCAATCACTTCCGCAATTTCATCTTCCATTGGCCTGCGAATTTTTTCGCCGCTCAATTTTCTCCATTGTTGCTGCTGTTCCATTTCATTCTTTTTTTATTTTTTGGTGACCGGTTTTTGTACCCTGATTGAACTTCAGTGGCGACGCTCCGTTCAACAATTGTTTTTCAATGTTGCTTTAATCACAATATTAATTTAGCATCAATACAAGGATTCGTCCCGCCCAAGGCGGGAGGAAGCTATCATGCTACCGTTACATCATACTGATATTTTATTGTGGACGAAACAAGATTCGAACTTGTACGGCTGCGGCTTCAACGCAGTGCTCTACCATTGGAGCTATTCGTCCTTTAAAAGAGATGTGTCAAAGAGTCGAACTGTGTTGTCCCGGTTTGCAGCCGGGTGCATACCCCACGTCTGCCAACACATCTTTTGCGGAGAGTAAAGGATTCGAACCTTTGCATCGAATAAACGATGTCTTGGCTTAGCAAGCCAGCACATTACCGCTCTGTCAACTCTCCAAAATTTTTATACACCTCCCAGGTTTTTAAAACTTGTGAGGTGTTGCGGAGAGAAAGAGATTCGAACTCTTGATCCGCTAACCAGCGGACAGTCTGTTTTCAAGACAGCATCCATGACCATCCGGACTCTCTCCATTGTGTGAGTGGTTGGAGTCGAACCAACTCAGTCTTTTGAACAACAGGGTTACAGCCTGTCACAACTCTCCAACTTTGCCGCACTCACATTTTAAAAAACCGCTGCCGGGGTTTGCAACCGCCGACAGGATTATGAGGATGAAGAAAGAATTCGAACTTTCAACCCTTCCGTTAACAACGGAACGCTCTGCCGTTGAGTTATTCATCCATTTTGTTTTTTGGCTGAACGTAGATTTTAAAAGGATTAAAAAGATGAAATACATCTTGCTTCATCAATCTTGTTAATCCCTTTAATCCACCTCAATCCCCGTTCAGACAGTTGTTGGCCCGGAGAGATTTGAACTCTCAACCCCCGGATTAAAAGTCCGGTGCATCTATCCATTGAGCTACGGGCCAGTAGTGATGACTGAAAGATTTGAACTTTCAACTTCTATCGTATCAGGATAGTACTCTGCCAATTGAGTTAAGCCATCAAAATATTTGTTGCGGCCACAAGATTCGAACTTGCATGTAAGGCTTATGAGACCTTTGAGTTACCATTACTCTAAGCCGCAAATTATTTTTTCCGTTGACCTGATTGGATTTGAACCAATAACCTTTTGCGTATAAGGCAACTGCTCTTACCATTGAGCTACAGGTCAATTTACTGTTGGCTTAAGAAGATTCGAACTTCTATCCCTGCGTTCGTAGCACAGCATTCTTCCATTGAACTATAAACCAATATCAGTGCGACTTTCAGATTTGAACTGAATACAACCAGCTTATGTTTACCTTTTAGAAAAAGAGGAAGCAGGACATGTTACCGATACACCAAGCCGCATTCTTTTTCCTGGTTGACTTCGGGCCTCGAACCCTGTTCTCCACATTCACAGTGTGGTACTTTACCAGTTAAGCTAAAGCCAACATTTGTTTTCATTTCGGGTTTGCGGTTCGTATGGGAGTTGAACCCATTTCAACAGATCGACAATCTGTGATGTTAGCCGTTACACAAACAAACCGTTGTAACCTGTACCGGATTCGAACCGGCATCATCAAGTAGAAAGCTTGATATCCTAAACCCTTAGAAGAACAGGCCAGTTTGTTTGTATAGAAGACAGGATTCGAACCTGCAGCCTCTCCAGTCCAGGTGGAGTATCCAGCCAATCGGAATGCTTCTATGTTAGTTCCCCTTTAGGGTATAGGGGTGTGCTTTAAGAACTGGCTCTCCTGTTGCATCTCACAGGGGAAACCAGTTTCCCTCCTTTCTGCAATCTTTTAAAAATTATTATTCCGGTTATTCAGTTTGCTTTCTAATAAAGCCAGTGCTGAACGAACGATCAATACCACTATTATAAATTTCATGTGCCTGATTTTTTAAATTGTTTCTTCTTCTGCTTTGTTGTTTTCATTTTTTGATTCACTATAAGTTGCTGCAATAATTTTTATAACCAGCCATGCGATGTGAATAAAATAAGCTGCTTCCATACTGGCCTCCTGTTGTTTTCGTTCCGGGCTTATGCAAAACAAAAAGCCCGGCTTTGATGGCCGGGCTTGTAATTGAGTATGCAGTTTGCTGCATTACGTTCGGTACAATCCCGGCCAATATTTTTTATCATTAAACATTTTACTTTCATACAATCCAATTTGCATAAGTTGCCCTGCTGCTGCATTACACGGCGGTGCAATGGATATGAGCGAAAGCATTTTACTGGTGGTATGTTGTAAAATCATTGGTTGTTATTTTCCTTTTTTAAATTTTTTAATAAAATCCGGCACATAAAAAACCCCGGTTTTACCGGGGCCTTACTATTGAAATCAGTTTGTTTTGGTAAACTTATGAATCAGCAATACATGCCCCGGAACTGGTGTTACAGCCTTTCAGACTAAACCAATTCACTGCTTCGATATGTAATGTTATGCGTGGCATGTTTTGTTGTTGATGAATAATTTTTTTGCGATGCAAAGATGAATTTATTTTTTTTAAACGGCCAAATATTTTTTTAAAAAGTTAAAAGTAATTTAAGGTAAATTAATTTATCCTTGTAAATCAAAAGTTAAACTTTTGATTTACAAGGATACTATTTTATTTTAGGAAGATGGTTTTTTAGAAAATCCCTCACATTGCATATTGTAATGCCCTGGTTGCTTTTATAGGATTCTATATCAGGCACCACTACAAAGTTCTTTTTTGTCTTCAGGTCTTCTATACTTTGATAATAGCCTTTGGTTATGGCCGGTGCATTATTCAATTTTACTTCAATGCTCGCTACTGCATGCACACCTCTTGCAATTACCATATCACATTCTGCACCTGCCTGAGTACGATAATAGTAGAGTTGTAATCCCTGCGGCATAGCCTGCAATACCTGTTCAACAACATAGCCCTCCCAGGAATTTCCTGCTAATGGGTGGCCCCTTAGTGAATGAAGATTTCTTATATTGCTTACATTATGCAGCAGGCCGCTGTCACGAATATAAATTTTTGGAGCTTTTACCAGTCGTTTCTTTGTATTTACATGAAAGGGCTGAAGCCTGTGAACAAGGTAAGCTCCCTGCAGGTAGTCTATATACCTGGTAACGGTAGGGGCAGAGATTCCTATGCTTCTTGCAACCATTTCAGCATTCCACACCTGGCCATGTGTATGTGCTAACATGCTTAATAACCTTGCTGTTATACTGGCTGTAAATTCTACACCAAATAAAATGCTTAAATCTCTTTCAACATAGCTCCTCACAAAACCCGTCATCCATTCAGCAGCTATTACCTCACTCCGGCTTAAAAGTGGTGAGGGAAATCCACCCCGTAACCAATGTTTATTTTTTTCAATTGCCGGGGGCAACTCAAGTATATTCAGTGGTGCCATTTCTCTGTAAATAATTCTGCCGGCAAGGGACTCACTTACACCCTTTACCAATTGTGGAGATGCGCTACCCAATAAAATAAACTGCCCGTTTCGACGGCCGGCATCAATCACTGATCGCAATATCGAAAACAACCCCGGCATAACCTGTACTTCATCTATAATTACGCAACGGTCATTATTGTCTGTAAGAAAAGTATAAGCATCACTCAAACGTCTCCGGTCCAATGGATTTTCAAGATCAAGGTAGAGAGCTGGTTTTTTAAAAGTTGCTGCAATTGCTTTTGCCAGCGTTGTCTTTCCCACCTGTCTCGGCCCCAATATGCAAATAGCAGGAAAAGATTTTAATAGCTTTATTATATCCCGTTGTATTGAGCGTTGTATCATATAGCTAAGATATAAATTCTCCTTGAAAATCAAAAGTCAGACTTTGAATTTTCAAGGAGAATTAGAAAGTAAAATTTGTAAAAATAAAAAAAGTAAATCAATATTATAGATCATTCAAACCTGCCGCCTTTTTAAAAATTTTGTTACTATTTAGCTTAACAGATTAGATTAACCATACATTAATTAATTGCGATACCATTCTTCCAGCACTCATTCTCCATCTGAATTTTACTATACGGCCTACCTGTGGATGCATAGGAATTAAACAAAATTTGAATTCGCCAGAATGGTTACACTCTCAAAAATTAAAAATATCTTTGCCCGCAATCTTACTAAACAAATAGAATGGACATGAACTTTAATCCAGATAAGCAACATACGCTGGCAACGCCGGCAAGCATATCAGGCACGGGACTACATACAGGAATTAATGTGGATATGACTTTAAAATCAGCCAATGCCGGCTTTGGTTTTCAATTTCAACGGGTTGATTTGCCCGGGATGCCGGTTATAAAAGCTGATTGCGATTTGGTTACAGATACATCGAGGGGAACCACGCTGGAACAGGGCGAAGCCAAAATAAGTACAGTTGAACATATTTTAGCAGCACTTGTGGGGATGGGGATTGATAATTGCCTGATTGAAGTAAACGGACCAGAAATACCCATAATTGATGGAAGCAGTGAACCCTTTGTTGATATCATACAGGCGGCGGGTGTACTTGAGCAAGATGCCTCAAAAACATGGTACAGCATTGATACAAATATTACTTTTCATGATGAGGAAAAGCGGGTAGATATGACGGTTCTTCCTGCCACTGAATACAAGATAACAACGCTGATAGATTTTAATTCTCCTGTGCTGGGCACCCAGCATGCAGGTTTGAAAACCATTAGCGAATTTAAAAATGAGATTGCACCCTGCCGTACCTTTTGTTTTTTACACGAACTGGAAGCGTTGCTTGATAATAACCTTATTAAGGGTGGTGATATAAACAATGCGATAGTAGTTGTTGACAAAGCTGTTACTTCTGAAGAAATGACAAGACTTGCGAAAGCATTCGGCAGAGAAAAGATTGAAATAAAAAGTGAAGGTTACCTGAACAATCTTGAACTGCGTTTTCCCAATGAGCCAGCCCGGCATAAACTGCTGGATGTAATTGGTGACCTTGCACTTGTTGGTTACCCTATTAAAGGGCATATTATTGCGAACAGACCCGGCCACAGTACCAATGTTGCTTTTGCTAAAAAGATTAAACAATATATTAAAAAGAATCGACACACTAAAGATATTCCTACTTACGACCCAAGCCAGCCGCCAGTTTACAACCTCCAGCAAATTGAAAAAACGCTTCCACATCGTTACCCGTTTTTATTAGTTGATAAAATCATTGACCTCTCAGATAAACATATTGTTGGTATTAAAAACGTAACCTTTAATGAATTTTATTTCCAGGGGCACTTTCCCGGAAACCCGGTGATGCCTGGTGTACTGCAGATTGAAGCGCTGGCGCAAACAGGTGGGCTGCTTTGTATTAATGCAATGCCGGAAGGCCAGTATGATACTTACTTTTTAAAAATAGATAATTGCAAGTTTAAACAAAAAGTGATTCCGGGCGACAGTATGATACTTAAGATGGAATTAATAGAACCGATCCGCCGGGGAATCTGCGTAATGAGAGGCAGCGTTTTTGTAGGAAATAAACTTTGCACAGAGGCAGATTTAACTGCTCAGCTGGTTAAGAGAAACTAATATAAGAATATGTATTGCGCAATGATTGTAAATATGGAAGTTTGTAAAATATTAACAGCATTAAAAGCGATACAGGGTTTCGTTTAAATATCTTTAACGCACATGAGCCTGCAAATTTGTATCATTTGCAGATTCGAAAATTCTATATGATTCACCCACATACGTATATTCACCCCAACGCAAAACTGGCCACCAATGTAAAGGTTGATCCATTCAGCGTTATTCATCAAAATGTAGAGATAGGCGAAGGCACCTGGATTGGCAGCAACGTTACCATAATGGAAGGTTCCAGGATTGGTAAAAACTGCAGAATTTTTCCAGGAGCAGTAATAGCTGCTATTCCGCAGGATCTAAAATTTGAAGGTGAAAATACCACGGTAGAGATTGGAGACAACACAACAATAAGGGAACTCGTTACAATTAACCGCGGCAGTAAAGACAGATGGACCACCAAGGTTGGAAGTAATTGCCTAATCATGGCTTACAGCCATATTGCACATGATTGTGTTGTGGGCAATAATTGTATTATGAGTAATAATACCCAAATGGCCGGCCACGTAATTTTAGGAGATTATTCCATACTGGGTGGCATGTGCGCTATTCACCAGTTTGTGCAAATCGGCCAGCATGCTTTTGTTAGCGGAGGCTCGCTGGTTAGCAAAGATGTACCTCCGTACATAAAGGCCGGCCGCACTCCTTTAAGTTATGCCGGTGTTAATTCGGTAGGTCTTAAAAGAAGGGGGTTTTCTCTTGACCGGATAAATCAAATACTCGATATCTACCGCATTATTTACAATAAGGCGATGAACACTTCCCAGGCGCTTAATTATATTGAAGAAGAATTACCGGCAACAGATGAAAGGGATGAGATTGTAACCTTCATCAGGGAAAGCGGAAGAGGAATTATCAAACGCTACACCAAGGGCAGTATGGATGATGAATGATTAATCGTCCAGCATTAGTTGCCAACCAAAGTTCTTATTCTGCCGCTGCTTTTTTTACCCGCCACCCATTTTTAAAACTCCGTTTTAATTGCATGGATGATCATGATTAATTTCGGCTGCAAATTATATATCCTGTAATTTTGAAGCTGTTATAATTATTGCAGGTATTTTCAAAAAGAATTATGTATACTACAATTCTTACCGATTTACAGGACCAGGTTTTTACCATCACCATCAACCGGCCTGATAAATTAAATGCTTTGAATAAGGCTGTTTTTGCCGACTTAGATTCAGCGGTTAATGAGATAACCGCCAATCCGGAAATCAGATCTGCAATCATTACCGGCGCTGGTTCTAAAGCGTTTGTTGCTGGTGCCGACATCAGTGAATTTGGCGGTCTTGATAAAACTGCTGCCACCGCTCTTGCAAAAAGAGGCCAGGATATTTTCCTCAGGATTGAACAGAGCAGAAAGCCAATTATTGCAGCCGTAAATGGATTTGCCCTCGGCGGAGGTTGTGAACTTGCCATGGCTTGTCATTTTCGTATTGCAAGTGATAATGCAAAATTTGGGCAACCCGAAGTTAACCTTGGCTTGATACCCGGTTATGGCGGTACACAAAGACTCACTCAATTAATCGGAAAAGGAAGGGCTGTTGAATTGCTTATCAGCGGCAGCATGATTGATGCCACCACTGCTTTGCAGTATGGGCTGGTAAACTATGTTGTTGCACAGGATAAACTTATCAGTAAAGTGGTATCCATTCTGCATATTATCAATACCAAAGCCCCCATTGCCATAGCCAAATGCATTGAAGCTGCCAATGCTGTTTTTGATGAAACTGTCAACGGCTATGATAAGGAAGTGAAAGCTTTTGGTGAATGCTTTGGTACGGATGATATGAAGGAAGGCACAGCAGCATTTATTGAAAAAAGAAAGCCAATATTTACAGGTAAATAATTAACCAATAAACATAACCTATTAAACCCCTTTTATGGAATTCAGAATTGAAAAAGACACCATGGGTGAAGTTAAAGTTCCAGTGGATGCTTACTATGGTGCTCAAACCCAACGCAGCATCGATAATTTTAAAATAGCGCAGGACATCAATAAAATGCCCAAAGAAATTATAAAGGCATTTGCATATTTAAAGAAAGCTGCTGCTTTAACCAATTTTGGTGCATGCGTTCTTTCAAAGGAAAAATGTGACCTCATCGGTCAGGTTTGTGATGAAATCCTTGAAGATAAACTCAATGATTATTTTCCTTTGGTTGTGTGGCAAACAGGCAGTGGTACCCAAAGTAATATGAATGTGAATGAAGTGGTTGCGTACCGTGGTCACGTAATAACTGGCGGTAAATTATCTGATAAAGAAAAGTTTCTTCACCCCAATGATGATGTGAATAAAAGCCAGAGCAGTAATGATACTTTCCCAACCGCCATGCACATTGCCGCTTACAAAATTTTAATGGAAACTACCATTCCCGGTATAGAAAAACTCAGGGATACACTACAGGAAAAAAGTACAGCATACATGCATGTGGTAAAAATTGGCCGTACGCATTTTATGGATGCCACGCCCCTTACGGTAGGCCAGGAGTTCAGCGGATATGTTTCGCAATTAAACCATGGATTAAAAGCAATTAAAAATACATTGGCACACCTGAGTGAGCTTGCTTTGGGTGGTACTGCTGTCGGTACTGGTATCAACACTCCAGAGGGTTACAGTGAAAATGTGGCAAAGCATATTGCAGCATTAACCGGCCTGCCCTTTATAACTGCAGAAAATAAGTTTGAAGCATTGGCAGCCCATGATGCTATCGTTGAAGCCCATGGTGCTTTAAAAACTGTAGCAGTTAGCCTCATGAAGATTGCAAATGATATCCGGATGTTATCAAGCGGACCAAGAAGCGGAATTGGAGAAATTTTTATTCCTGATAACGAACCTGGCTCTTCAATCATGCCTGGAAAAGTAAATCCTACACAATGTGAGGCACTAACTATGATTGCAGCGCAGGTTATGGGCAATGATGTTACCATTGGCATTGGTGGCAGCATGGGGCATTTTGAACTGAACGTATTTAAGCCAGTGATGATCTACAATTTTTTACATAGTGCAAGGCTTATTGGTAATGGCTGCGTTTCTTTCAATGATAAATGTGCCATCGGCCTTGCTCCTATTGAAGCTAACATAAAAAAACACGTTGATAATTCATTAATGCTGGTCACGTCGTTAAATACAAAAATTGGTTATTACAAGGCTGCAGAAATTGTACAAACAGCTCATAAAGAAGGAACAACTCTAAAAGAAATGGCGGTTAAACTTGGTTATGTTACCCCCGAAGAATTTGACGCATGGGTAATACCAGCAGATATGGTTGGTAAGCTGAGCTAATAAAAAAGATTCAGTAAAGCACCAAACGCACAACTAATGTACGTGCATTTCTTTATTTTGACATAATGACCGGAATAATCAACCTCTCATACTTTACGAAGGAATGTTCACCATTGAATGAAACAATGTTTTTGTTCATAGAAAAGAGGCTGTCTCAAAAGGGGCAGCCTTTTTTTAATTCACACCTGTGGAAAAATCAGTTTAAGGTGAGCATTGATTTTGCTGCGTGTGCAGTATGACACAGGCAAAATTTAAAACCTACACCCGCAACCAGCTGCAGCTCATTCCGCAGAGCTGGGAAGAGAAAATACCGCAGGGGCATCCTGTCCGCATCGTTGATGGCGTGATAGACCAGCTCAATCTTTCGGAACTTTACCTCACCTACAAAGGGGGCGGCACCAGTTCCCATCATCCCAAGATGCTGCTGAAGGCGGTAATCTACAGCTATATCACCAATATTTACAGCAGCCGTAAAATGGAAGAGGCCATCAAAAGCAACCTTTATATGGTATGGCTTTGCGGCAACTGCGAGCCGGATCACAATACAATCAACCGTTTCCGGTCAAAGAAAGTGGCACCTGTACTCAAAGACATTTTTAAACAAATAGTATTACTGCTGGCCGCCGAGGGGCTGGTAAGTTTAAAAGAAGCTTATGTGGACGGCACCAAAATAGAAGCTAACGCCAACCGCTACACTTTTGTATGGGGCAACGCCATCAAAACAAACAAAGAAAAGATGGTAAAGCAAATTGATGAGCTATGGCAGTTTGCCCAATCCGTAGCTGACCAGGAGCTGAATGACACTGCTCCGCTTGATTTTAAAACCATTGATGCAGATAAAGTAACCCAGGCTGTGAAGCAGATTGAAGAAGCCATCAGGGATAACAGGTGCCGCAAAAAGTAAAGCAGAAGCTACTGTATGTAAAGAAGAATTTTCCCGCTAAACTTGATGAATACAAAAGCCAAAGATGAAGTGCTTAATGGCAGAAAAAGTTATAGCAAAACAGACACTGACGCTACTTTTATGCGGATGAAGGAAGACCACATGGGCAACGGCCAGCTAAAGCCCGGTTACAATGTTCAGATAACCACCAACAACCAGATCATCACCAATTATGATACCTTCCCCAACCCCACCGATACCCTCACACTGCCTGCACATCTTGAGAGTTTTAAAGCACTTTACGGCCACACACCCAACAGCGTAACAGCCGACAGCGGCTATGGCTCCGAACAAAATTATGCCTGCCTTGAAGCAAATAACTGCACCGCCTTTGTAAAGTTTAACTACTTCCACCAGCAGCAACAGGGCATCCGGCTGAAAAAATATCCCTTTGCAGCAGACCATTTATATTACAATGCAGCGCAGGATTTTTACGTATGCCCCATGGGCCAGCACATGGAAAAAGTGGCTGAATACAAAAAGAAAAATGACAGTGGCTTTGAGCAAACACTTACAAAATACCAGGCAAGGAACTGCAACGGATGTCCGTTAAGGGGAGCCTGTCACAAATCAAAAGAAAACAGGAGTATAGAGATAAATCATACCCTCAATAAACACAAACAAAAAGCACGGGATTTATTAACAAGTGAAGAAGGCATCAGGCACCGCAAACAACGGGCACAGGATGTAGAAGCTGTGTTCGGAAACATCAAGCAGAACAAGGGCTTCAGAAGATTTATGCTCCGGGGTAAAGGAAAGGTGACTACTGAATTTGGCTGGGTGGCCATAGCACACAACCTTAAGAAAAAAGCAGCCTGAAAGAGGGCGAAAACTGCAAAAGAGGGAGTAAAACAAGTAATTGTTGTTAACCAAAAAAGCGGGTGACAATTAAAAAATCAAATCTTCAGTTTTTCTCCAACTCATTCCAATATAATCTCCACAGCGCTGTAAAAATGAAAAAGAGGCTGCTCAGCTTTTGAGACAACCTCTTTTAATAAAATTGAATTAGTTAAACTAAAAACTCTGTTTGGCAACACCACTCTTAATTGCTTCTAACGCAGCTGCTTCACCAAGCATAGTGGTCATTTTGTTTCCTTTACCATCGTGACCCTGGGCCATATAACCGCCACGGGCTGTTTTTGTTATCACGGCATCCTGCATAGGAACATTTTTTTCTTTTGTTTTCATGCAATAGGCTGTTAATGGTTTTGACATTTTCTTTTGTATTAATGGTTAATAATATGATAGAAGCAACCGCTTCAAACTACAAGCTACAATTTATATCGGGTTAATCAAAATGCGTATTAAAAAAACCAATTATCATGCCCCAAATATTTTATACAACAAACGTTGCTTTACTTTATAAAATCTAATTGATTTTGTTATACATCAATTTTTGCATATTTAGCATGGGTTTCAATAAACTCTCTTCTCGGTGGCACTTCATCCCCCATCAGCATACTAAATACCCTGTCTGCTTCCGCAGCACTTTCCAGCGCAACCTGTTTTAGCGTTCTTGTGGCCGGGTTCATGGTAGTTTCCCATAACTGTTCTGCATTCATTTCTCCAAGACCTTTATAACGTTGTATTGTAACACTGTCCTCCTTTCCCTGTCCAAATTTTACAACCAGCGCTTTTCTTTCTTCGTCCGTCCAGGCATAATCCTGCTCTTTTCCTTTTTTAACCAGGTATAAAGGTGGTTGTGCAATATAAACATAGCCTTGCTCCACCAATTCTTTCATATACCTGAAAATAAAAGTAAGAATAAGAGTTGCAATATGGCTACCATCCACATCGGCATCCGTCATAATTATTAATTTATGATAACGCAGCCTGGACGTGTCCAATGCTTTGGGATCCTCAGGTGTGCCGATTTTTACCCCAAGTGCGGTAAACATATTCCTGATTTCCTCATTATCATATATTTTGTGCTCCATAGCTTTTTCCACATTTAAGATCTTACCTCTTAATGGAAGTATTGCCTGGAAACTACGGTCACGGCCCTGTTTTGCTGTACCTCCTGCAGAGTCTCCTTCTACAAGGTATAACTCACACCTGTGAGGATCTTTGTCACTACAGTCCGCTAGTTTACCGGGTAACCCGCCACCAGTAAGAACACTTTTGCGCTGTACCATTTCACGGGCCTTCCGGGCCGCCGCTCTTGCCTGTGCTGCCAGTATTACCTTTTGAATGATGGTCTTGGCATCTTTTGGGTTTTCCTCCAAATAAGCAATTAATACCCGGCTCAATGTACTGTCCACCACTCCCATTACATCATTGTTACCGAGTTTGGTTTTTGTTTGTCCTTCAAACTGAGGCTCAGGAACTTTTACAGAAATAATGGCACTTAACCCTTCCCTGAAATCATCTCCCTCAATTTCAACTTTTGCCTTCTCAAACATACCTTCCTTTTCACCATAACTTTTAAATACCCTTGTGATTGACCTGCGAAAACCAGCAACATGCGTTCCACCCTCAATTGTATTGATATTGTTCACATAGCTGAAAAGATGCTCTTGGTAACCCGTATTATAAATCATGGCCACTTCCACGGCTACATTACTTGCTTCGTCCCTTCCATCACAGTATATAACTTTAGGCAACAATGGATTACGGTTGGCATTTTTATCCAGCATCTCCACAAATTCAACAATACCACCTTCGCTGTAAAAAGTTTTTGTATAAGTTTCTCCGGCGTCATTTACTTCCCGCAGGTCGTTCATCACAATCTTGATTTTGCGGTTTAGGAATGCCAGTTCTCTTACCCTTCCTTCCAAAATTTCCCGGTTATAAATGCCAGATGAGAAGATGGTGAGATCTGGCCAAAACTGAACTTTAGTACCATGTTTTTCAGATTTCCCAATTTCCCTTACAGAATATTTGGGGATACCTGTAGCATATTCTTGCTCAAATACTTTTCCTTCCCGGCATACAGTCACATGCAGCTTTGTACTCAGCGCATTTACGCAGCTTACTCCCACTCCATGCAAACCACCGGAAACCTTATAAGAGTCTTTATCGAATTTACCACCGGCATGCAGCACTGTCATAACCACTTCCAGTGCACTCCTGTTCTCTTTTGTGTGTAGTCCGGTCGGGATACCCCGGCCATTGTCTTCAACTGTTACTGAATTATCCTGGTTAATGGTAACTACAATACTATCGCAATGTCCTGCAAGTGCCTCATCAATAGAATTATCCACAACTTCATACACCAAATGATGCAAACCTTTTACACCAACATCTCCTATATACATTGCAGGACGTTTCCGAACTGCTTCTAATCCTTCTAATACCTGAATACTATCAGCCCCATAACCGTTTAAGGCCGGTGCCGCAACTTCGTCAATTTCTGTGCTCATAATTATTAAAAATCACTTTTAGATGCATTAAAATTTATATCTGGCAAATATACACTATTTAAGGGGCTTAGCCATTTCTTTAAAGGGCTTGCAGCCGATTGTTTCATACAAAATTTCCACAATTAAATCAGCCTGATTTTAAACCTGTTCCAGATCAAAAAACAAATTTTTTAAAAGTTAAGCGCTATTGAATTCACCGTATAGGTTAAAACTAACCGGCTTTCAAAAAGCCGGATTTGTTCAACTGATTTTTAAACATCTTTATGTATATTTGCATCGAAATTTATCAATGAATCAATTAAACCACATATTTAAGCCGCTTTATCAGCAGTCGCATATTTATAATGAACTGGACATTTTACAGGACATTGATAAAGTAGTACCAGGATCTGTGCATTATGCTATAAAACGTTACAAAAAGCAGCCCGATTGGGCGATGGAAGATACCGGCATGTTTGTTTATCATTACGAAAAAAACAACCCTGCCGAAAATTTCCTTGAACTTAGATTTTGTGTGAGTGGAAACGTTTATTGCCGTCAAAAGCAAACTGAGTGCGATTTTTGTAAATTCAATGCCAGCAGGGCATGTATTGAAAAAGTGGAAAGTGTGGATGTGCTAAGTTTCAGCTTTAAACCATCGTACCTTACCCAGTTTGTAAAAGGCAAAAAGCAAAGTAATTTGTCTGATGATGTACTGGCTTTTACGCATACCGCTTCTTTTTCAAGGCAACTGCCATTGTGCGGTAAAACCCGTAAAGCAATTGAAGCGCTCCTGAATCATACTTATACCGATACTTTAGAGAATATTTTCATCAACGCTCAAACACAAATTCTGCTATTGTATAGTATGGATTGTATGCTGGGTGAAAAAGAAGAAGTGTTTACTTGTAAGTTTCTTGCCAATGAGGAAGACAGGGAAAAGATCATCAAAGCAAGGGAAGTATTATTGCAACATATTGGTGAACCACTTACCATTAAGGAGTTGAGCCGCAAGGTAGCTATTAATGAATGTTACCTTAAAAAAGGATTTAAAGAATTGTTCGGTACAACTATCTTTGATTTTTATCAAAGCCAGCGTATGGAGCATGCCAAATATTTGTTATACGAAAAAGGTCTCAGCGTAACAGAAGTTTCTTCTCTGCTGGGTTACTCCTCTATCTCTCACTTTAGTACTGCTTTTAAAAAACATACTGGCATTAAACCATGTGAATTACTCATACGATAGTTTAAAAGCCCTTTATTCAGGAGATTTATTTTAAGGTAATAGCAAGGCTATCAGCTTTTGTGACGGTGTCCGCTATCATTTTAACCCAGATTTTGCAGTTGAAAATCTATTGCGGCTTTCAACTGCTGCACACCTCAGTATTTCAGAACATTTTTTGACTTCAAAATAGATCACTATTTTTTCGGCCAAAAAATAACCCGAAACACTTATCTGTATTGCATTTGAAACCCTCATTACGATCTCAACTGCAAAATCCGGGTTTAAAACAAGCGATCATTCCTCAGAGATTCAACCCAATACATTTTATTTTTTTATTATTAAAGTTGCCTTTTAACGGAACAAACCCCGGAATTATCTCCAAAGTAATTTCTTATCTTCGCCAACTAACTTTCTCATTTCTATTTTATGGGTTTAGTAAGAGTATACAAGATTGTGAACCGTTTTAAACAAACAACTTTCAATGGAACCAAATATAATTTCCATCATTACAGGAGCAGTGGCTCTTATAGCAGGTATAGTACTGGGTAAATTGCTTTTTGCCAAAAACACCAAAAAACAGCTGGAAGATGCTGAACAGCAAGCCCAAAAAACAATAGCAGATGGTCAGTTACAGGCAGAAAATCTAAAAAAAGAAAAATTGCTGGAGGCAAAAGAAAAATTTGTCCAGCTAAAATCAGAACATGACAGGGAAGTATTAGTTCGTACTCAAAAAGCCAATGAGGCTGATAACAGGATCAAGCAGAAAGAGCAATCCATCAACCAGAAAGAAGTTAATCTTGATAAGCAGATAAAAGATAATGAAGCAATAAAGGAGACGCTTAACAGACAAATTGAAGTGGTGAATATAAAGCGAACTGAACTTGAAAAACACCAGGAAGAGCACATCCGCAGGCTTGAAAAAGTTGCCGGACTTTCAGCGGAAGATGCAAAAGCACAGCTAATTGAAGGTTTAAAACAAGAGGCTCATTCAAAGGCATTATCACTACAGCAAGAAATTATTGAAGAAGCAAAATTAAAGGCCAATAAAGAAGCCCGTAAAATTGTCATTCAAACCATTCAGCGTACAGCAGCTGAACAGGCCATTGAAAACTCAATCACCGTTTTTAACCTTGAAAGTGATGAGATAAAAGGTTCTATTATTGGAAGAGAAGGCCGCAATATAAGGGCAATTGAAGCTGCCACTGGTGTGGATTTGATTGTTGATGATACCCCGGAAGCGATAGTTCTGTCTTCATTTGATCCTTTAAGAAGAGAGATAGCGAGATTATCATTGCAGCGCTTAGTAGCCGATGGACGTATTCATCCTGCCCGTATTGAAGAGGTGGTTGAAAAGACTAAGAAGCAACTGGACGACCAGGTAATGGATATCGGCGAAAGAACTGCAATGGAACTTGGCGTACATGGTTTGCACAAGGAATTGGTGAGAATGGTGGGAAGAATGCGTTTCCGCAGTTCATACGGTCAAAACTTGCTGATGCACAGCAGGGAAACAGCTAACCTTTGCGCTATTATGGCCTCGGAGTTGGGTATGAATCCAAAGCTGGCCAAAAGAGCGGGACTGCTACATGATATTGGAAAAGTACCTGATGAAGAAACTGAATTAAGCCACGCTTTGCTGGGGGCAAAACTTGCAGAAAAATATGGTGAAAACCCTGCCGTGGTTAATGCTATTGGAGCTCACCATGACGAAATGGAAATGCAATATGTAATTTCTCCCATTATACAGGCTTGCGATGCTATCAGCGGTGCAAGGCCGGGTGCAAGAAGGGAGATTATGCAGCAGTATATTCAGCGCATAAAAGATCTTGAAAATCTTGCCCAGGCATACCAGGGTGTTGAAAAGGCTTATGCAATACAGGCTGGAAGAGAATTGAGGGTTATTGTGGAAGCAGACAAGGTTTCTGATGCGGATAGTGACAGGCTGAGTTTTGAAATTGCCCAGAAGATTCAAACTGAAATGACCTTTCCAGGGCAAATTAAGGTGACTGTGATAAGAGAAAAAAGAGCGGTTAACATTGCCAGGTAAAATAATTAATTGTCAAAGGTTGGTAATTAAACAAATTCCATTACTTTTGCCGTCCGAAAATAAAAGACAATGAACGCAGTAAATTTTGTACACGAGCAATTAACCAGTAATCCTACATTACCTAAATTTAAAGCAGGTGATAACATTACTGTAAACTATAAAATTGTAGAAGGAAATAAAGAACGTATCCAGAGTTTTAAAGGCGATGTAATTAAGCGCCAGGGCACAGGAGCCACTGCTACTTTTACTGTTCGTAAAATGAGCGATGGTGTAGGTGTTGAGCGTTTGTTCCCTTATTATTCCCCAAACATTGAAAGTGTTATATTGAATAAAGTTGGTAAAGTTCGCAGGGCTAAATTATTTTACCTTCGTGAAAGAAGTGGTAAGAGTGCCCGTATCCAGGAAAAAAGAATGCCTGTTGCGGCCCGTAAGTAATCTTAATTTTAAAATATTCAAAAGGCGAAGTCTCATAGATTTCGCCTTTTTGTTTGCGCTATTATTAAGGCTGGTATTTTGGAATAATTATTGAGCAGGTATTCAAAACTATTTCGTACTTCAACATTCTATTATTGCAAAACTTTACCTTTTTTAATTTAAAAATCTTACCAAATGAAGAAAGGTACAGCAACAATTGCCCTGTTAGCAATCTTATTATTTATGTTTTCCTGTTCCCGTGGAATTACTGTTTCCGAAGCCGCCAATGGTAAAGCGAAATGCAGCCGCTACCTGAGATAACCCTTGTTTTAAATTAACATCTTAGCAACCAGAAAACCATAAAACTTTATGGGTGAGTAAATAATTAATTTATCTTTGTTACCTAATTTATTTATTATGACATCTTCACTATTAGCTACATTTCTGATTGGCATGCCAGGAGGATCAGAATGGATTGTAATTATTTTGGTAGCCCTGCTCTTTTTCGGAGGAAAGAAAATTCCTGAACTGATGAAAGGTATTGGTAAAGGAATGAGAGAATTTAAAGATGCCAAAGAAAACGTAAAGAACGAAATTGAAGAAGGCATGAGGGAAAAAGACAAAGACGAAGAGATCAGGGAATTAAAAAAACAATTGCAACAAAAAGAAGTGCAGGAACAACCAATTAAGTAATCCATCACTAAACTATTTTTATCGGCTGAAGCAGGTACAATATATTGTTACCTGCTCCAGCCGATTTTATACATACTATATAAGAGTAAATTTTGTACGGAACAATTGAGCAATATCACCAGCAATTAACTTCAGGAACTATAACCTGCAGGGATGCTGTTACCAATTACATCTACGAGATAAAGCAGCAGATGCATCTAAATGCGTTTACAGAAATATTTGAAACTGAGGCGTTAGAAAAGGCTGCAATTTTGGATGCTGCAAGGAAAAAGGGTGAGCAAACTGGCAAACTGCATGGCGTTATTGTAGCTATTAAAGATGTTATCTGCTATAAAGGTCACAAAGTAACAGCTGCCTCTAAAATATTAGAAGGATTCACCTCTGTTTACAATGCCACGGCTGTAGAACGGTTGATTAATGAAGGTGCAATTATCATTGGCAATTGTAATTGTGATGAGTTTGCTATGGGAAGTACTAATGAAAATTCATTTTATGGCCCGGTGCTTAATTCAATTGACGAGACAAAAGTGCCGGGAGGTTCTTCTGGCGGCAGTGCAGTCGCTGTACAGGCAGGGCTCTGCATGGTTAGTCTTGGTAGCGATACGGGTGGATCAGTGCGGCAGCCGGCAGATTTCTGTGGCATCATTGGCCTGAAACCAACCTATGGCCGTATATCCCGGTACGGGCTAATTGCTTATGCTTCGTCTTTTGACCAGATCGGAATTTTTGGAAATTCAATTGATGACGTTGCCTTAGTACTCAACGTAATTTCGGGACCGGATGAGTTTGATAGCACAGCATTAGAACAAGATCTTTTTGAAGAAAATAGCAATGGCAACCAAACAGGTATTTCCGTGCTCTTAACATCATCAAAAGAAAAAAAATTTAAAATTGCCTGGTTTGGTGAAGCTGTCAATCATCCCTCCCTTGACAAAGAAATTGGCAGCGCAATAAAAAACTGCCTTGAGGAGTTGGCTGGTAATGGGCATATTGTTGATAAGATATCGTTTGATTTAATCGATCATATTGTACCGGCTTATTATGTGCTGACGACAGCTGAAGCAAGTTCTAATTTAAGCCGTTTTGATGGCATCAGGTATGGGCATTCTACACAGGAAAAAATTGCAGACTTAAATGACTTTTACAAATTAAGCCGGAGTGAAGGTTTTGGTAAAGAGGTAAAACGCAGAATAATGCTGGGTACTTTTGTACTGAGTGCTGGTTATTATGATGCCTACTTTACGAAAGCACAACAAGTGAGGCGGATGCTTATTGATAAGATGAACGCTATTTTTGATGAGTACGATGCTTTGATAATACCAACATCTCCAGTAACTGCTTTTCCATTGGGCGAAAAAGCAGACGATCCAATTGCAATGTACCTGGCTGATATTTATACCGTATTTGCAAACTTAACTGGCTTGCCGGCTATATCAGTACCGCTTTTTAAACACAGCAACGGAATGCCTTTCGGGCTACAGGTTATTACAAACAAAAAAGCAGAATTAATTTTACTGCAGCTTTCAAAAGTTTTATTGGAGCAGTACAAAACTTTGTCATGATTTAAATGAAACTTACCGCTACCATATTTTTTTTCTCGGTTTTATTGTTTACTGCCATCTCAATAAAAGCACAGCAGGGCAAAGCATTAAGCGATACCCTGATACCGGAGGAAAAGAAAGAAGATTCATTAATTGAAGAAGTTTTAAAATCCCGGGTTGCTCCGCAGAAAGAAAAAGTAGAATATTTTAACCAGGTAACGAGGTATGGTTTCAAAAATCTTTTTACAAGTAATGGCTACAACAATGCCATTCCTTACACTGCTCAGATAAACCCCAATGCAGAGATTTTTGTGCAGGATTATATGAAAGGCCATTCAAAATATTTGTTGAATATGAAAGGCTGGGGAGCTCCTTATTTTAACCTTATTGAAAATGTGCTTATTCAATACGGACTTCCAAGAGAGCTAAAATATATTGCGGTAATCGAATCAAATTTAAACCCTGGTGTCACAAGCAATAAAGGCGCTGGTGGTCCCTGGCAATTTATGCCTTATACCGCCAGGGAATATGGATTGACTGTAAATCCATTTTTAGATGAGCGGAGAGATTACTATAAAAGCAGCCATGCTGCGGCAAGATACCTGCTGTATTTATATAAACAACTACATGACTGGCTGCTCGTTATGGCGGCATACAATGGTGGCCCGGGCCGGGTTTACAGCGCCATTAAAAAAAGCGGCAGCAGAAATTTCTGGATGCTTCAATACAATCTTCCAGAAGAATCAAGGGTGTATGTAAAAAGATTTATAGCAACACATTATATAATGGAAGGTAGCGGCGGTGTTACAACAATGGGCAGCAACATTTTACCGTTTGGCATACCGGGCAGCGGGGTAAGGGGCACTTATGTAAAAGATTCGCTCACAAACCAGGAGCTTACTGAAATTGAAATGCTGCCGGTATCCGGTAAATACAATTCTGTTGTGATAGCTAAAAATATTGCCATGGACATTGCCATGTTTAATCATTATAACCCGGGTTTTGATGATATGCTTTCATTAAATGGCAATTATGAGCTTAGGCTGCCGCCAGATAAAATGCAGTTGTTTACCATCAATAAATATGGAATACTAAACGAATCTGTACAGCTTATGCTTGGAGGTGCCGTGGTGCCGGCAAACAGAACTGTCTATCCTGCTGATATTAAAAAGAAAGGCAAATCCTGACAAGCCTTAACGATAAATTCTTTCGTAAGCATCCCGGTATTTTTCCATAATAACTTTCCGCTTTAATTTAAGTGTTGGCGTAAGTTCGCCACTTTCAATTGTCCATTCACAAGGGAGCAATTCAAATCTTTTTACCTGTTCTACATTGTTGAAAAATTTATTAAAGCTGTCAATCAACTCCCTGAAAAGCTCAAGGACCGCAGGGTTATTTACAGCATCTTCATTTGTAACAAAGGCAATATTTTTCTGACGCATCCATTCTTTTAAATTAGACATGCTCGGCACTATTAGTGCCCCTACAAACTTTTGTTCGGCTCCTACCACCATCATTTGCTCCACAAACGGAGACTCCTTCATTTTGTTTTCAATGGGTTGAGGCGCCACATATTTACCGCCACTGGTTTTAAACAATTCCTTCTTTCTATCTGTGATCTTTAAAAACTTATTATCTTCAAAAATGCCAATATCGCCGGTGTGCAACCACCCGTCTATAATTGTTTCAGCCGTTAACACCGGCTGTTTGTAGTAGCCCATCATAACACTGGGTCCTTTAACACATATTTCTCCATCTGCTTCCAGTTTAACCTTCTGCCCATCCAAAACAGGACCAACCGTGCCAAACTTTGTTCCTCCTTTATGCTGGCTGTTCACACTTATAACAGGGCTGTTTTCTGTAGGTCCGTATCCTTCATAAATAGGGATTTTAGCTGCAGAAAATATCCGTATCAATCTCACCTGGCAGGCTGCTCCGCCGGTAACAATTAGCTCAATATTGTTACCCAGTCCCTCCCGCCACTTACTGAACACTAATTTATTGGCAAGCGCCAGTTGTGCCTGGTACAATAAACTTCCTGGTTTTTGGATGTCGTATCTGTTCGCTAAATCAACCGACCAGTAAAAGAGTTTGCGTTTTATTCCACTCAGCTCAGCACCTTTCAGCATAATTTTTTCATATACTTTTTCCAACAGGCGGGGCACTGTGCAAAATAAAGCCGGCTTTACTTCTTTTAAATTCTCGCCAATCGTTTCTAAGCTTTCTGCATAATAAATTGAAATGCCGCTACTGATGTAGATGTAAGAAACCATGCGTTCAAAAATATGATTGAGCGGCAAAAAACTTAAAGATCTTGCAGTTACTTTTTCTACAAAAGGAAACGATTTTACTGAATTTAAAACATTACTCACAATATTACGGTGACTGAGCATTACTCCTTTTGGAAAGCCGGTTGTACCTGAAGTGTAAATAATTGTGGCGCAATGTGAAGCCTCAATACCAGGTTTGATTGCAGCCAGTTTTTCAAAATCTGCCGGGCTGGCAAGCGCCGTCAACTCTTTCCAGTAAACCGCCCCTTCAAGTTCATCAAATGAATAAACTGTTTCCAGGGAGGAAACTTTATCCTTAATACTGTTCACTTTCGCCAAAATATCTTCTCCGCTTACAAAAGCTATCTTTACTGCTGCATCATTAAAAATAAACTGAAGTTCATTCACATTTGTGGTGGGATAGATGGGGCATAATATAGCGCCAATTTGCTGGCAGGCAAGGTCAAGGATCAACCATTCCGGCCTGTTTTTACTTATTAGTGCAACCTTATGTTGATTTTCCACCTGCATATCGCCACCGCTTATACCAACATGTAGCAATGCAGCGCTCAATTTGTCTGCTGCCTCTTTTACCGCCGAAGTACTTAATGGAATCCAGGCTCCATTTTCCTTTGCAGTCAACATATCAGCCTTCGGAAATTTATTGAGCTGATAATCTAAAAAATCAAAAATTCTTGAATCATGATTCATGGCAAACATTCAGTTAAGTAGAAAAAGTTGGCAAATCGTTGTAATAACGGATCGGATATCGGTTAAGATATAAATCCGTTTTCTAAATTAAATAAAAAAAGCCATTTCCATATTGGAAATAGCTGGTAATAAAATGAAGAACAGGCTTATTCTTGTTATGATGCAGGAAATTTTAATGATTGTACTGTCCCGCCGGTACTTTAAAAACCCTGCCTCTTTGAAACCGGTTAAACTCCCCATATTCGGTAGCATGATTTGTTACCCAGTTTTGATAAGTTGCCAAATTTTGCGCTGGTCCAAAAAGCCATTGATTGTATGCATTGAACATTCCTTCCTGCAGCAATTGCCGCTGCTGCTCAAACAGCTTACAGGCAGGCCTTTCCACGCTGGAATTATACCAGTCTAAAATAAATCTTGTCCTTATCATTGTGAGCGATTCCGGGTTGATGCCAAGCGCCGCCAAATTGCTTTGCTTATTCATTACCTGTAGAAAAGCTGTTTCAAATTTACCGGTTTCACCGGCAGCTTTTGTTATATCAGCTTCTGCAAATAGCTTTTTATACCCTTCAAGAATGATCCCTTTTATTTCAGGAGTCTTGTTTCCGATTGGTTCTATATTCACAAAAATTTCTCCGTAAAAAATACTCCAGACTTTATTGGTTGTAAGAAAATAGTATTTGCTGGTATTGTAATAATTTTTGGAAAAGCCGGGATCTACCTCTATCCCCTTCTCCCAAAATTTAATGGCTGAATAATCTTGCTGGGCCCACAATAATTCTCCTAGTTCGTTGTACATCGGGCCACTTTCCGGAAACTTTTTAATGCCCTTCCTGTATAATTTTTCACTTTCCTTCGGCATGTCCAATTGCTGATAAATATTGCCGGCTATCTGAAACGATTGATCATCAGCATCATTTCCATCAATAACAGGCTTGATAATTTCAAGCGCTTTTGGATTATCTTTTTGCAGGTAATAAGCAAGAGAGAGATCTTTTAGAATATCTATGTTTTTAGGTTCGATTTGTATCGCACGGTTAAGAACTAACACGGCATTGGCATAATCAGCCTGCTGCAAAAATGAACGGGCTGTTTCTCTAAGTTCGGCCGCACTTTGGGCCAACAAATTCGGGGAGAATAAAAAAAGAAAACCAGTAAAAACGATCAGACTCTTTTTCATTATGGTAAAGATAAAAAAAGAGATGCTTACGCTGCATCTCTCTTATTGATAATAGTTTTTATCAGTCCGCTATAAGGTGCGTCAGCAACCCATCCCTTAGTTTTGGCTCGAACCAGGTGCTCTTAGGCGGCATTACGTTGCCACTATCAGCAATATCAAACAACTGTTTAATTGTTACGGGATGAAGGCTTACGGCAAGTGCCATTTCGCCGCTGTCAACTCTTTTTTCCAACTCAGTCAATCCTCTTATACCACCTACAAAATCAATTCGCTTATCGGTTCGCTGGTCTTTTATTGCAAGCACCGGATCCAGCAAATTATCCTGCAAAATTGTTACATCTAAAATCCCAATTGGATCACTATTAAAAGTGCCGGGCAAAGCCGTAAGCCGATACCATTTTTTATCGATGTATAATCCAAACTGGTGTAATTCAGCCGGAGAAAATGAATCCTCAACTGCTTGTACAGAAAATTTTTCCGAAACTTTACCAAGAAACTCAGCTGTTGTGAATCCATTTAAATCCTTTACCAGCCTGTTATAGTCCATAATTGACAGCTGGTTTGATGGGAACAAGGTAGTTAGAAAAATATCGGCACCAGCTGGTGAATTACTTCCCAATGCTGCCCTCACTTTTGCAGCACTTGCCGCCCTGTGATGGCCATCAGCTATATAGGTGCAAGGAACTTTTTCGTGAAAAAGATTTGTAATTGTTTTGATGGCGTTATCGTCATTTACAATCCAAACTGTATGCTGAATATGGTCATCTGCAACAAGATCATAAATAGGGTTTTTGTCTTTTTTCCAGTTATTAATTAAAGTGTCAATTTCATCGACATTTCTATAAGCCAGGAAAACATTGCCTGTTTGGGCGCCGGTAGTTTTAATGTGATTAATTCTGTCCTGTTCTTTTTCAGGACGGGTAAATTCATGTTTTTTAATCAGGTCATTTTCATAATCATCTACGCTGCTGCCACATACCAATCCCGTTTGGCTTTTAGCCACACCACCTGTTGCAGTCATTGCTGGCATTATAAGCTGATAGATGTAATAACAGGGCTTGCTTTCCCTGAATAAAATATTCCTGCTAATAAATGCTACTAAATTTTCCCTGGCTGCATCATATACTTTTTGGGAATGTATGTCTGTATCTTCCGGCAGGTCTATTTCGCTTTTTGTGATGTGTAAAAAACTAGCCGGATTTCCCTGTGCCTCTACTTTTGCTTCTTTGCTGTTAAGCACATCATACGGGCGGGAGGCTATATTTTTTGCATGTTGTGCCTCTGGCCTTAGTGCTTTAAAGGGGTGTATTGTAACCATGATGATTATTAGTTATCGTAAAAATAAGTATTTGAAAACCCAGGCAACTTGTTGAAGCCATCATCCTGAAAAATTAGTATTTCCTCAGCACCAAAATATTTTAATTTATACATGAGCTTTGGCGAAAGATTGCATTGCATCTACCAGTACCTGCACACTGGTTATCGGCAGGGCATTGTACAAAGATGCTCTGAAGCCGCCTACAAGTCTGTGACCTTTAATACCAGAAATATTATTTTCTTTGGCCATTGTCAAAAACTGTTCTTCCAATTCAGGCTTATCCATAACAAAACAAACATTCATTTTACTCCGGTCTTCTTTTGCCACAGTACCCCTGAACATTGGGTTTCGGTCAATTTCGCTGTACAGCAAAGCTGCCTTGGCTTCGTTTAGTTTTTCCATCGCTGCCACGCCCCCACTGGCTTTAAGCCAGCGCAGGGTAAGCATACAAACAAAAACTGCAAAAACAGGCGGCGTATTCAGCATACTCCCTTCCTTAATATGGTTCCTGTAATCCATTATAGTTGGGATTGCTCTTTTTACTTTCCCAAGAATATTTTTGTTTACAACAACAAGATTTACACCTGCAGGGCCCATATTTTTTTGTGCGCCAGCATAAATCAGGTCAAAAGAATTAAAATCAATTACCCGGCTAAAAATATCACTGCTCATGTCCCCCACTAAGGGCACACTCGTTTTTGGAATCTTCTGCCACTGACTTCCGTAAATGGTATTGTTGGTGGTAATATGAAAATATTTTGCATCGTTTGGTACTGCAAAATCTTTTGGGATCACTGTGTAATCACTATCCCTGCCGGTGCAAACTACTTCCGCTTTGCCAAAAAGTTTCGCTTCCTTTATTGCTTTAATGCCCCAAACACCTGTATCAGCGTAAGCTGCAGTTTCCTTATCATCCAGTAAATTCATGGGTACCTGCATAAACTGGGTAGATGCCCCGCCATGAAGGAATAGTACTTCCATGTCATCCTTCAGCTGCATCAGCTCTCTCACTAACGCCCTTGCTTCATCCATAACTGCCTGGAAAGTGCTGGTGCGATGGCCAATTTCTAAAATAGACAGGCCGGTATTATTATAATTCAGCACGGCAGCGGCCGCTTGCTCAAATACTTCTGCCGGTAAAATTGAAGGTCCTGCATTAAAATTATGAACCACTGTGGTATATTTATAGATTCAAAAAAAGAAGTGCAAAAGTAGTTTTTTGTAATAGAAAATTGGGAGATAATTAAATGAAGGTGATGTTAGATTCAAGAAAAACAAATAACCACCGGGCAATTTTTAATAAAAGAATTTATTATTGTAGTTGGTTCATGCCTTAGGAATAACAACACCTTCAGCGACAGCATTGATTTGTTCTTGTTTTTCCTTTATTTTGTAATAAAAACAGCCGCTATAGTAATACACATTTACATTTCGCATGTACCCGGTAAAGGGTGCATAATTTACCGGTAAGTTTTAGTTTAAATTTTGTTATGAGCGTACGATATAAGGGATTACTTGTCATTTTTTTAATTTTCCTGATTCCAATTTCAAATTTTGCCCAAACAACATCATTATTTTCACAAAACCTTTCTTCAATAAAGATTGACAATTTAAGTGATGATGAAATTAAAACTTATCTAACTAAAGCAGCTGAAAACGGTTTATCGGATCAAGGTCTTTATAATTTATTATCTGACAGGGGTTTGCCAGGAGTTGAAATTGAAAGGTTAAAGGAAAGAATCAGCAGCTTAAAATTGGATGATAAAGGTATTTCTGATAATGCCGGCAAAAAACAATTAAACGGCCAGGAAACCTCGGCCAGGAAATTTAATAAAGATTTGAATGTTGTTCAAATGCAGCCGGAAAAAACAGATCTAACAATTTTTGGCTCCGAATTATTTACAGAAAGCAGTGCAGTTTTTGAACCTAACCTGCGAATTGCCACTCCAGGAGGATATATATTAGGGCCTGATGATGAATTGATCATCAATGTTTTTGGCTACAGTGAAAAAACTTACAATGTTATAGTAAATGAAGAGGGCAGCATCTATATTCCCCAAATAGGGCCCGTAATTGTGAATGGGCTAAGTATTGAACAGGCTTCTTCAAAAATCCGGACAAAGTTTGCCGCCACAATTTATAAAGCAATTAACAGCGGCAAAACCACCGTTCAGGTAACCCTCGGTAAAATTAAAAGCATCAGGGTTACAATAATCGGCGAAGCAAAAAAACCTGGCACCTATACAGTTTCCTCTCTTACAACTTTATTCAATCTCCTTTACCTGTGCGGTGGCCCTTCAGATATGGGTAGTTATCGTACAATAGAATTGATCAGGGGTAACGTAAAACAAAAAAATATTGACCTGTATTCTTTTTTACTTAAAGGAGATCAAAAAGACAATGTGCTTTTAAATGAAGGTGATATTATCAGGATACCTTATTTTACCAACAGGGTTACTATTAACGGATTTGTAAAACACAAGGGGAAATTTGAGCTGCTTAAGGGAGAAACCTTTGAAAATATTTTGCAGTACAGTGGCGGATTTACGGATAACGCTTTTAAAGCAGCCGTAACTATTTACCAGTTAACTGATACTGAGAGAAAGATTGCAGATTTAGCAAAAGGCCAGTATTCAGTATATCATCCAGGTTCAAGTGATTCAATTGTAGTGGGAAAACTGTTAGACAGATTTTCTAACAAATTAAGCATTAATGGTGCTATTGAACGGCCCGGAGATTATGAGCTGAGCAATAATCTTTCTCTTAAAGGTTTGATTGAAAAAGCCGGCGGTGTAAAAGAGGATGCTTATCCCAAAAGAGGCGGTATCAGCCGGGTAAAAGGTAACGGAAACGCTATCCAGTTATCATTTGATATTGATTCGGTAATGAAAAGCTTTACCAACATACAGTTGGAAAAGAATGATAGTGTTACCATCTATTCTGTGATAGATATCAACAATCCCATCAATTTAAGTATTGACGGTGATGTAAAAAAACCAGGTGTCTATAAATGGGCAAAAAATATAACCCTCCGGGACATGATACTGACGGCGGGGGGATTAACAGAAGGCGGAGACGAAAACAACATTGAAATAGCCCGTCGCATAACTAACGTAAGCCTGAAAGAACTTAATCATTTACAAACCGAAATAATTATTGTTAACCTTTCTGACTCTTTGCAAAAAGGAGATATAGTCCTTGAGCCTTATGATGCGATAAATATTCGTCAAAAAGCCGGTTACGCAAAGCAACGAACTGTAATTGTTGAAGGAATGGTAATAAACCCGGGCAGGTACACTTTAGAAATGAGTGGCGACAGAATAAGTGAGATAGTTAAAAGAGCCGGAGGTTTTAGAGCTAATGCTGATACAACAGCCCTGATCATCAAAAGGCTTTCAAAAAAGGGGCAAACTTTAAATGACAGAGAAAAACTATTTTCCAAGTTATTGAACATAGATAGTGACAGTTTAAATTCCAAGGAAAGGATCAGAGAGGAAATTTATAAGGATTATGATAAAATAAGCATTGATTTAAATAAAGCACTGCACGACAGCAAAGCTTTGGAGAACATGTTACTGGAAGATGGGGACATTATTACAATAGAACAAAATACAAACCTTGTAAAAGTAAGCGGAGAGATATACTTTCCCACCATAGTTCCATTTGTGGAAGGTGCCAGTTTAAAATATTACGTTCAAAAATCTGGTAGCTATACTGAGCTTGCCAGGAGAAATGGTGCAATGGTTATTTACCCGGATGGTAAAGCGAAAAAGGTAAAACATTTTCTGTTTTTTAAAAGCTATCCCGAGGTGGTTTCAAGATCAGAGATTTATGTGCCGCAAAAATCTGATAGGAACAAGTCGAAAATTTCAATAGGGGAATGGTCGGTGGTACTATCTTCGCTGGCGATTATTGCTAATGTGATTATTAACTTGAGGAAATAAATATTTACTGACAAGCAACCCTAAAAAGATGTTTTAATTAGGAGTAAAAATGGAACACATTGAAACCTTGGCGAGCATTAATTCTGAAAAAGAAAATCCTATAATTAATTTTTTAAGTATTTTCCTTCGCCGATGGAAACTATTGCTCATTGTAGGAATTTTAGGTGGTTTTACTGGTTTTTTTTATGCCGCCTCGCAAAAGCCAACATACGAAAGCAGGCTTACTTTTTCATTGGATGCCGGATCTGGCAGCGGATCATTATCTGGAGCTATGAATTTAGCTGCACAGTTTGGATTTGGCCTTAGTTCCGGACAAAATATGTTTGATGGCGATAATATTCTGGAAATAATGAAGAGCCGCCGGATGCTTGAAAGTGTTTTATTATCTGTTGACACTTTTGAGGGAAAACCATTCACGCTTATTCAGTTTTATATAGACGTACAAGGTTTTAAAGAAGCCTTCCAAAAAAATGAATACTTGAAAAATATCAGTTTTCCGGCAGGTTCCCAAAAAAGCTCACTAACATATTTACAGGATAGTATTTTATATAATGTATCTCTTACATTTTCAAGAGACAATTTGATGGCTTCAAGACCGGATAAAAAATTAAGCATTTATGAAGTGAGGGTTTCAAGCAGGAACGAAAAATTTTCTAAAATATTTACTGATAAGATAGTAGCAGAAACAAGTAATTTTTATACTGAAATCACGAGCAAAAAAGACCTGGAAACTTTGCAAATTTTAGAGCAAAGAGTAGCTGCTTTAAAAGGAAATGTAAGTTCAAGTATTGATATAAAAACATCTAAGCAGGATGCTAATATTAATCCTGCATTTGCTGCAGCACAGTCACCGCTGTTAAAGGAGCAATACAATGTTCAGGCATATAGCGAAGCTTACAGGCAAATGTTCACAACACTTGAAATGGCAAGGTATCAGTATTTAAAAAAAATCCCTTTACTCCAGATAATTGATTATGCGGATTATCCTATGAAAAGGATAAAAGCCAGTAGATTAAAAACGGGCTTATTATTATCAATTTTTTCCGTATTGCTTGCTATGCTAATTATGTGGGTAATTAATTTATTTAAACCATCTTTTCTTAGATAGTCAAGATACCTTTTATATCGATTCAGCATTTTATAGTAAAAAAAATAACTTCTGAATGGATTTATTTTCCCGTTTTAAGAAAGATTATTTCAACTATCTTCTTGGTACAATCATACCAGTAATTATTACTGCTATCTCCATCCCCTTATTCAAACAAATACTTGGTGCCACAGGATATGGCAGGTTTTCAATAACCTTTAATTCGGTATTACTTTGCACAGCAATTTTATCTGGATGGATATGGCAAAGTATTCTCAGGTATTTTCCTGCAAGCCATAATAAGAGTTCATTTGTACGACAGTCTTTTATGATTTCATGTTTAACTCAAGCAATATTTTTAGTGCCTGTTTTATCCATTGTATGGTACATTTATAATGATTTTCTTTTGGCTATTTTTTTTTTATTGACTTTGTTTGTAAGTTCTCTTCAATTTTCACTATTAGCAATAAGCCAGTCTGTGTTCTTATCAAAAAAAAGCATTTATTATGAACTGATTAGAAATGTCATTTATATAGGTTGCGCTTTAATTCTGTTAAAGTGTAGTACTGTTAATTACATTTATGCTTTATTTACAGCGATTATTCTTTCTTATTTGGTATCATTTATTTATTTGTACAAACAAATTAATCTTCAAGTTCTCAAAGAACATCCTGACTTACAGAAAGGAGAAAAAATTACAGATACTTTCAAACTGTTTTTGCGTTATGGTTGGCCACTTTCATTATGGTTTGTAATTACATTGTTGATAACATTGGTTGACAAATATTTCATACTAAAAACTGCAGGTTCGGAAGTTCAGGGACATTACCAGGCCATCTTTGATTTTTTGTCAAAAAGTATTAATGTGTTGATTACTCCTGTAACCATTTCCTTATTTCCTTTACTAACCAGTGCTTATCAAACTGGAAAAAACAAGGAAATAAAAAGACTGCTTGGTATAATCTTAGGATTAGAAATGGCAGGAATGATCTTAGCAGATATATTTTATTGGTGGTTTGGTGCTGATATTTTAATTGCGCTTTTAAAAACTCCTGATACATTTAGATTCAGGTTGATAGGTTTATTTGTAATTACAAGCAGTTTTATCTGGCAAATGGCAATGGTGATTCATAAAAGATATGAACTAAAATATAAAAGCAGGTTCCTATTGAGTATGGTGTTGATTGCCTTTATTGTCCAGCTACTGCTATATATTATTTTTAATAAATCCGGAAATATACTGCTTTATCCTGCTGGATATTTATTGTCTTCAATGATATACTTATTATTAGTATCGTTTGACCTTATTAAGCATTTGTTTAACAGATCTCAGGCCTTATAAAATCATTTTTTTTAAATTTACAATTATAGTAAGTTCAGACAACCTATTTTTATAACTGATGGCAATTATCAATATAACAACTGATATATTATTTATTCTTCTTCATTTCTTTTTTTTCATATTTAGTTATGAGATATCGGGGAAAAGAATTTTTCATCCTGCAGTTTTATTTTCGCTTGTGTGGGCTGGTATTTTGGCACTTCATTTTATTTTCAGATTCACACTGCTTGATAAACTTGAACCACTTCATATTGATGTGTATTTGATTTTTTGTGTTGGTAATCTTTTTTACATACTAGGAAGTTTTTTAACGGATTTTGCTTTTAAAAAAGACAATTCAAACGTAATTAACCATCTAAGCAATCGGTTTCAACCATTACCAAGCTTTAATCTAAGATTAATTATTACCGCTATTATTGTAATAGGATTGCCATTCTATATTTTTGTTTCTTATAAGATTTTCCTGGTTTCTCAGGCAGAAAGTTTTTTTGGAGGGTTAAGAAATGAATTGGCTTATGGGGATGCAGATGTTGGGCCTTTAAAATATCTAATGCCACTTGCATTTGTTGTATTCGCAATAAATCTATATTCTTTTTACGTAAAAAGAAATTCGGTTAATCGTGTATTTCTAATTGTCACGCTGGTTGTGTTAATTACTTACGCTGTTTTTGCAACGGGCCGGACCTATTTTTTAATGATATTGGCTATTTATGCAGGCGTTAGCTTTTTTACTAATCCCGGGATTTCTCTAAAAAGATATTTTTTTTCATTTATTATTTTTTTCCTACTTTTTTTAGGCGTAGGTATTATATATGGTAAGGGAGGAAGTACTGAAGATTCTTTCCGAGAAAACATCCAGTCATCAATCGCAAATGCAGGCATTTATTTAGTTACAGGACTTAATGCACTAGATATTGAAACCTCAAGGAGTTCTATCTCAGTCGATCAGCAGGATAACACCTTTCGGTTTTTTAATAAAATTAGAATACAATTAAATTTAATAAAAAAAAGAACAGTAACAGATTTTCAAGAATTCGTATTTGTTCCCTACGCAACTAATGTTTTTACCTATTACAGCCCGTACATAAGAGACTTCGGTAGAATCTATGCATGGCTTATGCTGGCTCTTTTCGCAGCCATACATACATGGTTTTACAATACTGGATTCTATATAAAAAGTATTCGAAGCATTCTATATTATAGTTTTTTATTATTTCCACTACTATTAAGTTTTTTTGCAGACCAGTATATGTCGCTTTTTTCATTTTGGCTTCAAATGGTCTTTTTTACTGAAATGCTGCTTTTTATTAATAAAATAATGATGTTAAAAGAAAAAAAGAAAGTATTTACGGCTAACTTAATTTTATAGTTAAGATTGAGGTATTTATTTTTATATACCTAAGATGATTTTTTACTTTTTATTTATCCGTTCTAAAAATGCTTTTACACCTGATGTAAATCTTTTAACCTGTCCACTTATACCTTCTGTGTTTACGTATATAGTGTTATGATCTGAAGTTATTTCTGATATTGGTCTGCTTTTAGAATAATAATATGTTGCCAGAGATTTCCTGTTCACATCTTTGGGCGTTTTCAATGGCTTAGGATGCCCGTGAAATGATACCTCATTGGTTTCGAATATAACGCACCTGTTAAATGCAGGGGCATATTTACCAAGTAAATTTTTATGTGAATTAGATAAATCCCATAATTCAAGGTGACCTTCATATTCATCTTTCCAATCTTTATTCATATAAACAAGAACATTTAGCCGCCGATGATATTTTGTAGTTGGATGAAAATTATAATCTACATGAACATTTAAAAAAGCGCCATTTATTGATTGATGCAAGCCTCCACCAAAAAGCTCTTCATCCGCTTGCAATTCATCTTCTATTTCAGTTATATCTTGCAGCCATTTTAAAAAAATGGGGGAGTTAAGTTCTTTAAAAGCTAAATTAAAAATTGAATTTTCTTCGAATTTTGTCTTTTGAAATTTATTTTTTTGGTCTATATAAGTTGTGCCGTCCCATAAACCATCTTCAATTGCTGGATAACCTTTATAAATTAATTCTGCTTTATCTGGTAAAAAGAAATCTTCAAACATTACATACCGAAAAGGTTTTTTTGTTTGATAGTCTTTCTTAATTTCAGCTTTTTCTGCCAAAAGTCTTTTAATATTTATTAATTGCATTTTAAAATATTGTTTGTTGATGAAATAATTATTTGGCTAATAAATTTAACTTATTATCCGGTTTCTTAAAAAGCTATTGTGATCAGCCATTTAGTTATTAATAAGGCTAATTATTTTAAGATTCTGATATCATTTATTAATCTTTTTTATCAATAAATTATAAGCTTCTATAACTTCTTTTAAAGAACTAATTTTCCCCAGGCATAACAGAAAAAAAATCCTTGCAAATGGTTCTATAAAGAAAGTGGATACCCATACCAAGAAAAAACCTGCAGCAGAAAAGTGTTTTTTTGAATACAAAAGCCTGCTTTGTAAATTTAAAAATAATCTAAATCCTTTTACAGATTCGGTAGTGCCGCCGCCGGAATGAATTGCCGATATATCTTTACTATAAAAAGTTGTACCTCCGGCTAAAGCAAGCCTCTTTGAAAAATCAACTTCTTCAAGATAAACAAAAAAGCGTTCGTCAAAATAGCCAATTCTTTCAAAAAGATTTTTTTTCATAAACATAAATGCACCCATTACTTGGTCAACCTGTTTACTTTCTTTGTGATCCCAGTCAGTCATTAACGTGGCAGGCTTAAAAATCTTCGGAGCAAGCAATGATAACCCAGTTGAATCAAAAAAATACCTTAGTGGATGGGGAAACCTGGAGCAACTGGGGGAATGGCTACCCTTTTCATCAATTAATTTACATCCCAATATATCAACATCTTTATTAATGTTCATAAAATTAACGCAATCTGTCAGGGTTGTCTCATATAGAACAGTGTCTGGATTTAAAAGTAAAACGTACTCAGCTTTACAAATATGAAAACCCTGATTACATGCTTTTGAGAAGCCTCTATTTTCCAGATTTGTAATGAGTATTAATTTTTCATTGAATAAATCATCTGCAGACTTATCTGATGAATTATTATCAATAATTATTACTCTCTTAAGCAATGGGCTATTTTTTTCAATGAGAATAGACGCTAAGCAATTTTTTAGGTAGCTCCCACTGTTCCAATTAACTATTACAATATCAATCATCTCTTCAACCATTTTTATTTTTACCAAATGCCAGTCATTTAACAAAGAAAAATTATCATCAGAAAACAATTTTGACATACACATCAGAAATTTTCCTGCTGACACTCAACATGATAAAATTATAAGAATTTAATCTATTGCTGATGATATTTTAAAATCAATAACTAGCAACTTAAATTGATTAGTAAATGAATAATTTCGAAACTTAGTTTCAATAAGGACGTAAATAATTATTTTTACATTTATTATTAAACCAACAAAAAAGAACGGGCAAAAAAGAATGAAAGAAAAAAAAGATAGAAGTTTATTGAAGGAAACCGAAATTCTTTACGGATTGAAGAATTGGATTAGAAACTTCCTTTTTAGGAAAAGGTTTCTAAACAGATTGAGACACAATCCCAAATCCTTTAAATTAAATTCAGGAGCAGTGCCTGAACGAGATGTTGAAATTAATGACATTTTGTTACTATAGCGTTTGAAGGCATTTTATTTAATATGTGATGCAAATTTTGAGGGGAATAAAAATTCTGTTTGGTCTGGTATTTTTAATAAGATGCAGGGTGATATACATGCAGCCTTTATTAATGGCAACAACTTTATAATTGCTGATATTCTTAGAAACCCAAAAAAATATAATCTTTTTTACGGATTTGAAAACCTGAACAGAGATCTCATCAGTAACAAGAGACTTGAAGATATTTTGGAACCCGAAATGGCTATGGATACGCTTATTTCCATTTGTGAGGCTGTTGGTATTATAAATATACCTAACCCTGAATCCTTGAAAATAGGCAGATCAGCAAATCCTGAAATGCTAATTGATCTGCTTGAAAAAGAATTTGGCTTTGCCCTTAATTTTCCTAATCCCTTTGAGGGTGAATTCGGTATTAAGACAAAAAGAGGGATTCTTTCTTATAGGGCAATGCAGGCGGTTTACCAGGCCTGGAGAATTTCCTCAATTGTAAAAGAAATAAGTAATCCTGTAATCTTGGAAATTGGGGGAGGGCTGGGGCGTACTGCCTATTATTGCCGTCAGTTTGGGATTACTGACTATACAATTGTAGATATTCCAATGAGCTCTCTGT
This sequence comes from Ferruginibacter sp., assembly GCA_965247025.1. Classification (GTDB taxonomy): domain Bacteria; phylum Bacteroidota; class Bacteroidia; order Chitinophagales; family Chitinophagaceae; genus Ferruginibacter. The sequence continues at coordinate 3,075,477 of OZ252000.1, forward strand.
CACAAGGCAACTTTCTTGGAAGGATACTATCTGAAAAAGATGTGATCTTAGGCAGAGAATCTTTGGGTAAGGATGAAAATGATAAAATCAAACTAATATATCCTGAGTGCTTTTTTTCTTCTAACAAGAAATATGATTTAATAGTAAACTTTGATTCTTTGACAGAATTGGATATTAATATTGCAAAAGGGTATTTACAAAAGATAGGAGAAGTCGGGAATCTCTTTCTCTCAGTAAACCATGAAATAAATCCTTTTAGCATAAATACAATTTGGAAAGAAAATCCGAACTTAAAAAAAATATCTCGCAATTTATCATGGGTAAGGCAAGGTTATATAGATGAGTTGTTTGTAAGAATCTAATCAACTGCTTAACCTAATTTTATAAATATATTTTTGATATAGGAATAAGATAGATCAAGTTATAGTGACCTAATAAAGCAAAAATTTTGTTTGTTATTTTGTCGTTAACTTTTTTAAATCCAATAATATATAGCAATAGAAATTTATTTTTCAAAGTTAGGGCTTATCCAAAAAGCTTCCAACCGGCAATTTAGGAACTGAATCGCTTATTTGAACATAGTATCTTTAATCCCAATAATCTTATTAATAATTTGGAAACTATACTAACCAGCCAATCAAAATCTTTAAATGAATTTTAAGCACTATAAAATTGGCTATGTTCCTTACTCGCTTGACTGCAAAGTTCCCGGTGACAGAAGAAGATTTGCCTTTTATGCAAGGGAAAGTAAGCTACAGTATGAGTTGGCAGACGCTTCAAAAAAATACGATTTAATTTATATTACTGCAAGTAGTAACATAAGTAAATGGATTGAATATAAAAAGAAAAACCAGGCTACTAAACTTGTTTTTGAAATAATAGATTTTTACCTGGCAGAAGAAAAAAATATCTTTTCTTCCCTAAAAGGTATCACAAGATATCTCACAGGAAAAGATAAGCGCTTATACCTCAATTATAAAAACGCTTTTATTGATATAATTGAAATTGCAGATGCGGTTGTTTGTTCTACTCCGCTGCAACAGCAGTACATTTTTCAATACAACAAGAACGTTCATGTATCTCTTGATTATTTTTCAGATGACATTATACATCACAAGGAAAATTTGGGTAAAGGAGAAAAACTAAAATTAGTTTGGGAAGGCCAGTCTTATACAGTTAAAAATCTACTGGAACTTAATGAAGTCTTCAAATCATTGGCACACATAATAGACTTACACATCATTACAGACCCTGAAATTAAATATCCTTTCAAGATATTTAATAAGAAGACAAGTAAGGTGTTAAAATCATTGAAGTGTATTTATCACTTGCATGATTGGCAGAAAGATACTTTTTCAAAAATTATTGCAGAAAGCGATCTGGCTATTATCCCAATAAATATGAATGATAAGCTTGCTTTTAATAAACCAGAAAATAAGTTGCTGCTTTTATGGGAGATTGGTATACCTGTTCTTACCGCTGAAACGCCGGCATATAAGAGGGTTATGGATGCAGCTGATTTAAATTATTATTGCAATAACAAGGAAAACTGGATAAATAAAATACAGTCTTTTATTAATAATTCTTCGCAACAGAATTCAGAGGATATGGATAAAGCAAGGAAATATCTTGCCCAAACTCATAACAAAGACCGCATTATTAAGAATTGGGACAAAATATTTTTATCAGTTAGTTAGAAAGTGTCTAAACACGATTAGGATAATTCTTATAGCAGATAAATGCAACATTGCCACAATCCACAATAAATATGTTAAAAGTGAATATATATATTTATGAATTACTGTTTTTATACCCCAATTTTTTTCTTACATATAAAACTAACCGTAAAGTTTAATGCGCTTGGTAAAAACCTGACTGGCAAACCATTTATTTCAACAACATCAAAATATTTTGCTAATTTTATTTGTAATTCTTTATAGTCAAAACCTTTGTGCATAGTTTCATTTCTTTGCACTTTCTTCATATTACCAAGTGTCGCATGTACAATTTCAGCAAAGGTAAAGTGTTCCCGTTCTGTTTTCTTTTGCATAAGCAATTTACTTAGATACTTTGCAAGAAATACAATACCTGTTTCATTGGGTACACTTATGAAACAAAAGCTCTTTGTTGCCCTTGCAAGCCTTTCTATATAAATATCTAAATCTAAAAGTGGGAGATGCTCAAGGGTTTCTTGGCAAACTGAAATATCAAAAAAATTTTCTTTTGGGGTAAAATCATCAATTTTATTACACAAATTGAAATGGTAGTTTTTGTTAAATTGCCATTTTTTTATTCCCAGGTTAAGGCCACCTTCCCAATTTGCATCATAGCCTTCATATATTTCAGGAGATTTTTTTAAAAATTCGATTGTCTTCCCATCAAAGCAACCGAGCTCTAATAATCTAGAGGTATTGCATTTATATTGTTCTATTTTCTTTTGCAACCACAAATAACGGGAGATATGCAACCTGCTCCTGAAATTTTTTCCATTAAAAAGTCTTTCATTGTAATTATCTAAAACACGATCCGGTACTTGGTGAACATCAATCATTTAAAAAAAATTTCTATCCAGATAAATGGAAATTCGGTTATTTATTCAGCATTTTGCAATAATCTACAAAAATGGCCTTTTTCTTTGAAAATTCTATAACTAAATTTTTAATAGCATAGGGTAAAATCACCTGTATATGGCACAATTGGATTAATTTCAATAGCTTTGACAAATGTTAAAGTTTATATATACATTATTTTGAAAGCAGATTTAAGATTTACGCTTATACCCTCCTTCCCACCGCATGATATAGCGGGATTCCGCTGCTCATCTTTATATTGGTTAACCCACAATTTTTCATCAACTCTTCTAATTCCAATTTTGAAAATCTATTTTCCAGGCTTGTTCCAAATTTATCCAGAGAGTCGTTGCGAATCATAAAAAAAGATTTATCAAAGTAAAACTTCAGTGGCATTTTTGAAGCCATCTTTTTTAGCCCCAAAAAAAGGGCAAGTCTGCCTAAAATTATGAATGGCATATATACAACTAACGCAAGTATATCACAGACAATCAATTTTGTTTTATGTGGAAGTTTACTTACAATTTTGCGTAGCAACTCACTTAAAAAAAATAAAAACTTTGAGAACCAGCTTAAAGACTCCAAACTATGATACAAGTAGCAGTAAAAATAGCCCCCTCTTTTTACCTTATTTACACAATCGGCCATTGCTTTTTGTGTATCGGGTATATGATGTAACACGCCAACACTCATAACAAAATCAAATGTCTCATCATCAAACGGTATCGAGTCTGTACTAGCCATTGCTAATCTCACATTACTTACGTCAGTAAGTAAATTATCCGCTGCAAAAATTGCATTGCTCGGGTCTATTGCTTCTACAAAGGAAACTTTAGAAGTTAAATATTTTGACCACCGGCCAGTGCCACAACCTACATCAAGTGCATAAGTATTTTTATTAATTATCTGTTCATCTAAAACATCAAAATAAATTTTTGCTGTTTCTGCTATTACTTCATCAGAAAAAGTTTGAAATTTTTGCCACTCCTCTCCAAAAGATTTGACAACATTTCGTTCTATATTATCATCAATAATTTCAAAAACAGTAATTTCTTTATTTTTTCCCTGCAGTATTTCTAATGGCTTTTTATTATATAGCGCCTTCATTAAACATCAATTTTCTAAACATTATTAAAAAATTTGCGGTGGTATTTGAAATCCAGTACACCGTGTTGCTAATCGACACTCTTCACAACCACAAACTATCCGTACCGGGCAAATATAAGAATCAAGTTTCAACATTTTTATTATCAACACTAATAACGGTAGCAGACTGCCATTGCTACAATCCCATTTATAAACATACAAATAAAATCAGCTCTGCTTCAGTATGAACAGGGCTGGCCAAGGTTAATGAAGGTTCCTTTTCAATTGTGAATTACCAGCCAGCTTACAATATACTCGTATAGCCGTCGTTTATATTCTACAACCCCTTTTAATCCCTAATTCCACCCTTATGGAAAAAACAATAGCTGTTGTAGTTACATATAACCGGCTTATACTTTTAAAAGAGTGTATTAAAGCGCTCAGATGTCAAACACAGCAACCAGACGCTATACTTGTTGTAAACAACGGTAGCACAGATGATACAGAGCTCTGGCTTCAAATACAGGACAATATTCATTTCGTAACACAAAAAAATACAGGCTCGGGAGGCGGATTTAAAACTGCTATTGAGTGGGCATATAAAAACGGATACTCCTGGATTTGGTGTATGGATGATGACGGATATCCGAAGGCGGATGCGTTCGAAAATTTACTGAAGCCAGAGTTGGACAGGCTTTACTTACGCAACTGCGCTGTAATTGATAAGGCTGATAAAAAATCTTTTGTATGGAAAACAAAAGGATATGCCAATATAGAAGTGGTTGACAAAAATATAATTGAAGGCGTTGGCCATCCATTTAACGGCACATTGCTGCACCGTAATATTGTTGAAAGAGTTGGATTACCCAGGCAGCGGTATTTTATGTGGGGAGATGAATCAGAATATTTTTACCGCATAACTCAAAAAAATAAAATTCCTGTTTGCACAGTGGCCAGCAGCATTCATTATCACCCGGCAGCAGGGTTTAGCTACAAAAATGATTGGGATTATGGCAAGGCGTGGAAAATGTATTTTTATATTCGAAACCGCTTTCACGTTAACCAGTCAAGATGCAGTAACAAAGTTTCTGCCTTTATAAACTATTGTGCCTTTTTAGTTGCCATGGTTGGTATAGTTCTTATATACCAAAAAACTGATAAATTAAAAAAGGTGAGTTTTTTATTCTGGCCTGCGGCAGACGCATTTACAAATAATTTTGATGCTAACCCAAGCCTCATATTAACAAGGCTTTCAGCTGCATCTCCATTTAGCATACCTGCTATTAGTAGCTATGTGAAAAACTCGGCGGTAAGCATTTTGTCAATTTTTTCCTTTACCAGCGATGCCAGAAAAACGGCCGGTTTAAGATAAAACCTCATTTAAAGCAGCAGTTTTATTTAGAAGCTCCTTTTCTGCCTTAATTTTTGTTTTATTCTTTTTCCTTTCCAGGATTAGCATGAGTGCAATAATATAAAATGGCATGCAAGGAACCTTGTACCTTACCAATGTTCCGAAATTCATGGTAGTTGCTCCCACAAAAAGTGCAAAGAGTAATGAAAATGAAATGCAAAACAAAATCATCGGATCTTTTATAATTCCTCCAAAAAAACCGCCCGGGCCGGCCTTGAAAAACACATAGAGGGTGAAAAGCATAAGGGCCAGGCTTTCCATCGAAGAAAGCAACGTAGAAACTTTTTTTGACTCCCACAAAAACGGCCTGAACAACGTTGCAGTGACAGCCGCAGGAGCTATCTTTATTAAACTGGCGGTTGAGCCGTCAAACTCAACCCCCAAAGTAAAAGCAGATTCGGCCCTGTCAGAAATATTAATAAAATTTTCCTGGGTGGTTTTCACAGATTTTGTGATTTTATCCAAAGCAAGTCCGCCCAATTCTTCTTTCAACTTATCAGTCAACAAGTAAATGCCAATTGCGCTGAAAAAAATTATTCCGAAAAAAAGAAAAATTTTGGCCAAATTACTTTTGGTTGTTGCAAGTATCTTTAAACAAAAAAATAATAATAAAAAAGGTAAAAAAGATAATAGAATATACATTTTTACAAGTCCTAAAACATAGCCGGCAAGGATAGCAATTATCAAATATTTTGCAACTTTTTTTCTTTTTAAAATTACCATATACAATCCATACGTAAGCCAACCAAGCATACCCGTACAAATAGGATCTTTTAAAATACCCGAACTCCAGAATACAAATGTTGGCAGGTAGATAATTGCGATAGCCAGCCGTTTGTGCAGGTGCGGATATTGTTCATAAAAAAAACGGTATAACCGCCATACGCCGCTAAAAGATATCATGGAAAAAATAAGGCTTATTGCACTATAACTTCCAAAAGTTATAAAAGAAAAAATGGTGACCAGCCGTGATATCAAGAAATTACTTTCACTGTTAAAATACCCACGGTTATAGCTTGTTGAAAGCAAGTTCTCATCGAAATCTTTACCAGAAATGAATAGCAAATGGATGTTGGAAAACTCTCTGTAAATCAATTTAGTTATGTTAATGCCCTCCGGATAATACAAACTGGTAGAATCTCCCTTAATAATGTAAAAGCTAAAAATTACGTAAGCAACAGCACTGGCGACCTTAATCCAAAAGCCCTGCCGGTGATATTTTTTTAAAATGGGATCATCAATCTTTTTTCTTCGCAACGCAAAAAAAATAGCGAACAACAACACAAAAAAGGGAAACATTATAAGGTCAGTAAATCCCATTGTGCTTGAATAATTTATTAACTGTAAGCAATTAGATAAGGGACAAATTTATCTCAAAATGTCAATTGGTATTCAACAATATAGAGTTATTTTGCTTTTTTGAGCTTTTACCCAAATATGTACTATGTGCGGAATCGCAGGATCAGTAAATTTTAAACTCTCTTACAAAACAATTGACGGGGTAATGCTTCACCGGGGCCCAGATGAGCAGGCTGGATTTACCTCAGACAATGTTGACCTTTACCATCTCCGGTTAGCCATACTTGATATTAGTGGCGGTAAGCAACCGATGCATCTTGATGACAGATACACCATAATCTTCAATGGAGAAATATACAATCACCAGGAAATAAGAACTCAATTAAAAATACAGGGTAGCACAACATCTGACACTGAAACACTATTACTGCTTTACAGGAATTTGGGAACGGGCATGCTGCAATATCTTGACGGAATGTTTGCTTTTGCTATTTATGACAAAACAGAAAAAACACTTTTTATAGCCAGGGACCGGGCTGGCAAAAAGCCGCTGTATTATTATAAAGATGATGACAAAATTGTATTTGCCAGCGAGTTGAATTGCATTAATGCTTTGCTGCCTTTGCAGGTAAATGAAAATAATATTTTTCACTATCTGAGGCTGGGGTCATTCTACAAACAACTCACGCCGTATAAAAATGTGGCGGAACTTAATGCAGGCAGTTACCTGCTCATTAATTGCAACATACTTGATATAAAAGAAAGCCGCTGGTGGGATATAAATGAAATCTACCAAAGCAAAAGAGCTGATAATTTTGAAACAAGCCTTAAAAGAGTTGATGAGTATTTACACCTTGCTGTAAAAAGAAGGGTTGAATCATCTGACCTGGAGGTTGGGAGTTTTTTAAGCGGCGGCATTGACAGCGGCCTGGTAACCGCTATTGCGAGCCAATACACCAACCAGTTAAAAACGTTTACAGTATCCTTTGAAGGAGCTTATAACGAAGCCCCGCTGGCAGCGCTTGTAGCGAAAAAATACAATACAAACCATACCGAGATCAACATATCTTTTGATCATCTTCTAAATGATGTTGAACAAATTTTATCCAATTACGGTGAACCCTTTTTCGACAGCTCTGCCATACCAAGCTATTATGTAAGCAAGGCAGCCAGTAAAGAACTCACCGTTATTTTAAACGGCGATGGAGCAGATGAGCTGTTTGGAGGATACCGGCGTTATGTGCCTTTTGCCCGGTACGATTTTTTTAAAAACAACAACCTTGTTAAAATTATAGCATCGCTGTCAAGGAAAATAATGCCGCCATCAGCAGATAAAAAATCTGCTTACAATTATTTTTTTCGCCTTGCTTCGCTGGCATCAAAGAACAACCTTGAAATATACCTTTCTGCTGGTGTGGATATTTTTGAGGACTTTGAAGACAAGATACTGGCCACCTCCGGAGATTACCTGCAGTTGATGCAACAAGATTTTGATGCAATTGCCGGCAGTTCTGCTTCGGGCCTCAGCAAATTGATGAATATGGATTTTAATGCAACCCTGTTTAGCGATCTATTGGTAAAAATGGATATTGCTAACATGGCCAATTCCCTTGAAGGCCGGAGCCCTTTTTTAAGCAAAGAATTACTGGAATATGCGCCGGGCATGAACGATAAGTTTAAAATAAAAGGTACTACAACAAAGTTTTTATTGCGTGAGTTGTCAAAAAAATATTTACCTGCAACATTGATCAATCAGCCAAAACGTGGTTTTGAAATACCGTTGAAAAGCTGGGTACAAAATGAATTAAAGGATATCATACATGATTACCTTTCTTCCCCAAATGCTGTATCAAAAAATTATGTTGATCAGCAATTTTTAAAAAACATTCTTGAAGGCAAAATAGTAATGCCTGCAGAAAAAAGAGCAAAAATATTATGGACACTTTTTAGCCTGGAAGTTTGGTATAAAAAGGTGTATGCTAAAAACTAGTGCGTATTGTAGCCATACAAGGTTGTTATAATATTTTATGCTGAGCCTTAAACAAAATTGCCAGCAGTTTGTAATTATCCAAAATCACTTAAATGCATTCATTTACCATAAAAGATCTTGAAAATCTTTCGGGCATTAAGGCGCATACGATTAGAATTTGGGAACAGCGGTACCAGTTTTTAAAACCCAGCCGCACAGATACAAACATCCGTCACTACAGTAACGATGAACTAAAAAAATTGCTGAACATTGCGCTATTAAATAAGTATGGATATAAAATATCCCATATTGATAAAATGGCCGATGCTGAGGTAAAGGAAAAATTGCTATCGCTCACCCATACCCAGGCACAACAGGAAAGAATTTTAAATGACCTTATCCAATGCATGATTGACATGGATATGGAGAAGCTGGAGGATATTCTTGACAACTATATTTTGGCCAGGGGTATTGAAAGAACAATCACGCAAATTATTTTTCCTTACATGGAAAGGATTGGTGTGCTATGGCTCACTAACCACATAAACCCTGCACAGGAACACATTGTTACCAATATTATAAGGCAGAAATTAATTGTTGGGATAGAAGGTGTAAACACTTCGTTAAAAGCAAATAAAACGGTGCTGTTGTTTTTACCTGAAGGTGAATATCACGAGTTAGGAATGCTGTTTATGTATTACCTGCTGAAAAGCAGGGGAGTAAAAGTTATTTACCTGGGTACAAATGTTCCTATCAATGATGTTGAATATGTGGTACAATTGAAAAAGCCAAACTACATTTACTCTCATATAACCTCTGTTGGTCACAAGTTTAACTTTGATAAATTCATCAATAATCTTGTAAAGAAATTTATCAGCACGCCGATAATTATCTCTGGCCAGTTTACAAATGTGTATGAAAAGAAAATTCCACCGCAAATAAATTTCAAAAAATCATTTTCAGAAGTGATGGAATTTGTGTCGGGGCTTTAAGCCCCTTTTTTATAAATAATATTTATAAAATCACATATAACCGTTTAACATTTTCTTAAAATTATTAAACAAATATTTTGGTTATTTTAAGATTTTTTGTTTAGTTTTACAACTCAATCGTTTAAACAAACAATCATGTCAAAGTTTGAATTTGATCAGCTGTTGCTTAATAATACAGAGTTTTTAAAACCATTTGCTGTAACCCTTACCCGGGATAATGAAGTGGCAAAAGACCTTTTGCAGGAGACTATATTGAGAGCATTGGCAAATAAAGAAAAATACAATGTTGGCACAAATATCAAGGCATGGTTGTATACAATTATGCGGAATATTTTTATAAATAACTATCGCCGCAAATCAAAGCAAAACACCATATTTGATAATAGCCCAAATGATTTCCTGCTCAACTATAATCAAACCACAATAGATAACGGAGCTGAAGGAATACTTACCTTAAAAGATATACAGGCTGCAATACATGGCCTCCCCCATATTTTTAGAAATCCCTTTATGCTTTATTTTGAAGGCTATAAATACCACGAAATTGCAGGAATGCTTTCAGAACCATTGGGCACCATAAAAAGCAGGATACATTTTGCCAGGAAGCTATTAAAGGAGCAACTATCGAGGTACTAATCTATTCAATATTCAGGAAAATAATTCTTTCTCCTGGAACAACGGCTATGAAAAAAATTGTTGTAACTGGAAGCGGTTTTGCCGGTATGTCTGCCGCTTGCTTTATGGCAAAAGCTGGTTGTGATGTTACAGTGATTGAAAAAAATGCTGGACCAGGAGGCAGAGCTGCCCAGCTTAAAGCAGCAGGTTTCACTTTCGATATGGGTCCCAGCTGGTATTGGATGCCGGATGTTTTTGAGCGATTTTTTAACTGCTTTGGAAAAAAGGTAAGCGACTATTATCAATTAAACAGATTAGACCCGTCCTACCGGGTTTACTGGCCTTCTGGTTACACAGATATTCCTGCAGACTACAATCAGCTTAAATCACTGTTTGAATCGCTGGAAGCCGGGAGCGGTAAATCACTTGATGCATTCCTTGCAGAAGCAGCCTTTAAGTACGAAACTGGTATTAAAAAATTAGTATTTAAACCAGGCATTTCAATTACAGAATTTGCAGATGCTGATGTGATTAAAGGATTATTTAAGTTAGATGTTTTTACCTCGATGAAAAAACATGTCCGTAAGTTTTTTAAAAATCCAAAATTGCAGGAACTGCTTGAGTTTCCTGTTTTGTTCCTTGGCGCACTACCTCAGGACACGCCTGCGCTTTATAGCCTGATGAACTATGCAGATATTAAGTTAGGCACCTGGTATCCGCAGGGAGGCATGTATAGCATTGTAAATGCAATGTATGAACTGGCAAAAGAATTGGGAGTAAAATTTTATTTTGATCATGCTGCAACTGCAATAGATGTTGCGGATAATAAAGCTATAGCAGTTATTGCAACAAAAAAACAGACAGACTCCGATAATGCTGCCCCTGAAATCGCAACTTTTCATGCAGATTATTTTATTGCAGGGGCTGATTACCACTTTACAGAAACGAAACTTCTTGCACCAGAATACAGATCGTACGCTGAAGCCTATTGGGAAAAAAGAGTACTGGCGCCAAGTAGTATTTTATTCTATGTTGGTATCAGCAAAAAGCTCAAAAATGTACAACATCACAGCCTGTTCTTTGATGTAAGTTTTAAAATTCATGGTGAAGAAATTTATACAAATCCACAATGGCCTTCTGAACCTTTATTTTATGTGAGTGTTACATCTGTAACAGACGATACAGTTGCACCAGAGGGGTATGAAAATTTATTTTTTTTGATACCGGTTGCGGCAGGCCTCAGCGGAGATACGGAAGAATTAAGGGAAAAATATTTTGATTCAATTTTAAAAAGATTTGAAGACAGAATTGGTGAACCAATTAAAGATTCGATCGTTTATAAAAAATCTTTTGCAGTAAGTGACTTTAAAGAAACCTATAATTCTTTTAAAGGCAATGCATACGGCCTTGCAAATACGCTGATGCAAACCGCTCTTTTAAAACCATCCATCCGAAGCAAAAAAGTAAAAAATTTATTTTACACTGGTCAGCTTACAGTGCCGGGCCCAGGGGTTCCTCCGAGTTTGATTAGTGGTGAGGTTGTTGCTGGCGAAGTGATTAAACAATTGGGTTTGTAATTTGAAAAAACATTCTTTTTTTGCAAACCTGTTGAGTATACAAACAAATAAAATAATAATTGCAGGTAAATGATTGAGCTGTTTTACGAACTAAGCCAGGAATGCAGCAGGGTGACTACAGAGAAGTACAGCACTTCTTTTTGCAGTGCCATTAAACTATTGCATACAAGTCTCAGAGCTCCCATTTTTAATATTTATGGCTTTGTAAGATTTGCAGACGAGATTGTAGACACTTTTCACCAGCACGATAAAGAAATTCTATTGCAAGAATTCAGGGCTGAAACCTTTGCTGCCATTGAGCGAAAAATTAGTCTGAACCCAATTTTAAACAGTTTCCAGCTAACAGTAAATCAATACAGCATTCCTCACCATTTAATTGAAGCTTTTTTCAATTCCATGGAAATGGATTTAAACAAGTCTGTTTATACCACAAAAGATTACAACGAATATATTTTTGGCAGTGCAGAAGTTGTGGGTCTGATGTGCCTGTATGTTTTTTGTGAAGGTGATGAGGCCGGCTACAATAAATTAAAACCTTTTGCACAATCGCTTGGAGCCGCATTTCAAAAAGTAAATTTTTTAAGAGATGTTAAGGCGGATTATTTATTGTTAAGCCGCACTTATTTTCCAGGCGTTGACTTTACAAATTTTACACCCGGCGAAAAAGAAAAAATTGAAAAAGATATTGCTGAAGATTTTATAAATGCCTACAAAGGCATTGTTCAATTACCAATAAAAGCAAGGTTTGGAGTATATGTGGCTTACAAATATTACCTGTCTCTTTTTAAAAAAATAAAGAAAACTCCACCAGTTAGCATTCTTGAGCAAAGAATAAGAATTCCTAATTATGGTAAAGTGTATATTGTAGCAAAAGCAGGAATCAGGGCACAGTTCAATATCTTATAAATTTTCAGGAGTTATGGATTTGATTTTGGTTGACGAGCAGGATGAGGCTATCGGCACAATGGAAAAAATGGCTGTGCATGAAAAAGCATTATTGCACAGGGCATTCAGTGTATTTATTTTTAACAGTAAAGGAATGATGCTGTTACAGCAACGGGCAGCAAAAAAATACCATAGCGCTAACCTGTGGACTAACACCTGCTGCAGTCATCCCTATCCTGGCGACAACACCCTGCAGGCAGCAAGAAAAAGACTACAGGAAGAAATGGGGTTTAGCACAGATTTAAAAAAAGCTTTCAGTTTTATTTATAAGGCACCATTTGATAACGGACTTACAGAACATGAATTTGACCATGTGTTCATTGGGTACTATGACGGTGACATACACCCTGATCCCAAAGAAGTAAGTGACTACTGTTATATGTCTCTAAAAGAAATAAGTGCAGCCATAAATTCTCACCCCGATAAATACACAGAATGGTTTAAAATTGCATTTCCTAAAGTTGAAGGATACATTGCTTCGGCTTAAATGCATTATGCAGCACAAAAAAGCAATTATTATTGGCAGCGGTATAGGAGGGATGGCAACTGCAATAAGGCTTGCTGTTAAAGGTTATGCCGTTACTGTATTTGAAAAGAATGATACGCCTGGTGGTAAACTAACAGCATTTACCAAACAGGGTTTTCATTTTGATGCTGGCCCCTCTCTGTTTACCCAACCGCAAAACATACTTGAACTTTTTGAACTTGCCGGTGAGCCCGTTGAAAAATATTTTTCTTATAAAGCTGTAGATATTGCCTGCAGGTATTTTTATGAAAACGGTAAAATAGTTAATGCATACACGGATCCAGCGGTCTTTGCAAAAGAACTGGAGCAGCAGGTAAATGAGCGCCCGGAACATGTGATCGATTATTTAAAAAAGTCTGGCGAAGTGTATAATTCTATTGGCACACTATTCCTGAACAACTCCCTCCACAAAAGCAAAACATGGCTTAACAAGAAGGTTGCAAACGCCCTGATGTACTTCAGACCTTCACTTATTTTTAAAACACTTAACGAACATAACACCCGTAAATTCACTGCGCCGGAAACGGTGCAATTATTTAACAGGTTTGCAACTTATAACGGCAGCAATCCTTTTAAAGCACCATCTATGCTGAGTCTTATTCCACATCTCGAGCAAAACCAGGGGACTTATTATCCGGCAGGTGGCATGATAAGCATCACCAGTGCCATTTATCAACTCGCCAAAGCCAAAGGAGTAAAGTTTATTTTTAATACGCCTGTACAAAGAATTATACATACCGAAGGGAAAATAAAAGGAGTGGTGGCGGGTGATAAAAATATATTTGCCGATGTGGTGGTCAGCAATGCTGATGCATATTTTACTTATAAAAATCTTTTAAAGAACAATATCAAAGCGCTTGATATATTAAAGCAAGAGAGAAGCAGCAGTGCAATAATTTTTTATTGGGGAATTAAAAAAAAGTTTCCCCAGCTAGAGTTGCACAACATATTTTTTTCAGCTGATTATAAAGAAGAGTTCAGGTATATTTTTAAGACTGCTCAGGTTTATAATGATCCAACAGTTTACATAAACATTACCGCCAAAGAAGAGGCAGGGCAGGCACCTCCGGGTAAAGAAAATTGGTTTGTAATGATCAATGTGCCACCCAATAAAAACCAGGATTGGGGAAATTTAACGCAAAGCATAAGAGCAGCCACCATTGCAAAGCTTAACCGTTTGCTCAATGAAGACATCGAGCTGTTGATAGAAACTGAGGTTATTTTAGACCCTGTGCTGATAGAGTCACAGACTGCTTCGTACATGGGATCATTATACGGCACCAGTTCCAACAGCACAATGGCAGCTTTTTTTCGTCATCCAAATTTTACAAATAAAATTAAAGGTCTTTATTTTTGCGGGGGAAGTGTGCATCCCGGTGGGGGCATTCCGCTGTGTTTAAAAAGTGCAAAAATTGTTAGTGACTTAGTTACAGCCAACGATAAAACCAACAATCATAACTAAGTTGAGCAAATTTATATTTCCTATATCATCCCGTACCGGCTGGGCAACAGCTATCGCCATCCTTTTTCATTGCGTCGGCCTTGTTGGCATACTTATTTTTAAAAATGATACCATAATTAAATCAACCCCAATAAATCTACTGCTTTCATTTGCATTAATAGTTTGGACACAACAAAACAAAGGCTGGCACTTTTATTTATTTATTTTGCTTACCTGCTTCGCAGGATTTATTGCGGAAGCCATCGGCGTTAATACCGGCTATTTATTTGGTGATTATAAATATGGAAATGTACTTGGCATAAAGTTTCATTCCGTTCCGGTTTTAATTGGTATTAACTGGTGTATTGTGATATATTCTTGTGGCATAGTGGTGCATACTTTTATGCTGAGGATAATGGCAAAGCTTGCTGTTGAAAACAAAGAACCGCCGGGGTTTATGAAACTATTTTCATCCATCACAGACAGCGCAACACTGGCTGTGGCATTGGACTGGCTAATGGAACCTGTTGCAGTAAAACTCGGATTTTGGACCTGGGGTGGCGACGGAACAATTCCTGTTTACAACTACCTGTGCTGGTTTGTAATAAGCATGTTGCTGATGGCACTTTTTCACCTGTTGCCATTTTCCAAAAAAAACAATTTTGCTGTAAATTTGTTCCTTATACAAGCAATGTTCTTTTTATTGTTACGAACTTTTCTATAAATATTACAACATGAATATTTTTATTTTCGTGATACTCACCTTACTAACCTTTATTGCTATGGAAGGAATTACATGGCTTACGCACCGGTACATAATGCATGGATTTCTTTGGCACTTGCATGAAGATCACCATAAAAAAGGGCCGGGGTTTTTTGAGAAGAACGATGCGTTTTTTTTAATTTTTGCCATTCCAAGCTGGCTATGTATAATGCTGGGCTTACAAAATAATTATTACTGGGTGGCGGCGATAGGATTCGGGGTAGCAATGTATGGCCTGGCTTATTTTATTGTGCATGAAGTAATTATTCACCAGCGCTTTAAATGGTTTACAAGAAGTAACAATGTATATATCCGCACAATACGCTGGGCTCATAAAATGCACCATAAACATTTAAATAAACAGGAAGGCGAAAGTTTCGGTATGCTGCTGGTGGCAAAAAAATACTGGGATAAAATAAAAGAGGACAAGAAGCGGCACTCATTGCCAGCTTAGTTTAATATCTGATTATAAACATTAGTATACTTTTCGATGGCCTTGTCAAGTGAATAAAATTCTCCAGCACTTTTTCTTATTTCATTACTGTCGAATTTATCTGCATCAAGTATCCTGTCAATTATCTTATCATATTCCTCCCTGTTAAAATTATCTACAACAAATCCGCTGTTGCTTTCATCAACAATTTCTTTCACATCTCCCACCCCGCTATTTGTAATTACTGGTATGCCCATTGCCATTATTTCACCATGTTTTGTTGGTGAAGAAGATAGTTTGGAATAGCATGGCTTTATAAAAAACAGGGAGTATGTGCTAAGCGACAATAAGGCTGGAATCTCAGCCCGGTTCCCTTTCTTGATAATCAACTTATCTGCAGAGAGGCCATATTTCAATGCTTCTTTTTCTATCACAGCATGCAGATGAGGTGTAATAAAAAGAAATTTTGCTAACGGTAATCTTTCAGAAAGTTGTTTACAAAACAGTAGCATTTCTTTTGTTAAATACCATCCGCCAACAGAGCCAAGGTAGGTTATAATAAGATCACCATTTTTTATATCCAGTTCGTTTTGCAACTTTAATTTGTCAGCACTTGTAATTTTTGCAGGATCAAATAAATTCATGTCGGCACTGCAGGCAATTACTTCCAGGGGAGTATTTTTCCTGAATTCTTTTGATTGGCTGATAATTTTTTCTCCTGCCCTTGTAAGGCAAACGATACCGTCGCAACTTTGAATTTGACGGGCTTCTTTTTTCTTAAAATAATTATATATCACCCTGAAAACAGGATTCTTAAGATTCCAGATTCCTCCATCCACCCGGCTGTCTGCAAAAAACTCTCTTATATCATGCAAAAACTTTACACCGGTTGTCTGTTTCATCCATAAGCCCACCAGCGCAGGTACTCCAGGCCTGGTATGTACCATATCAATTGAATGTTTGCGGTGAATTTTCCCGGCAGCTTTTTTTAGCTGAATAACATCCCAAAGGGTTGACAGCACAGGCGGTTTCTTTGTATACTTCAATGGCACCCACTGTATAGTATACCCTTTTAACAGCAATTCTATCGCTGGCTTATTTTTTTCGAAAACTTCTTTTTTCTCACAGCTAAGTATAAAAATTTTATAGCCATTTTTACTGATGCCTTGCAAATAGGGTATCACCTGGCTTTGTCCCAACGGATCAGTCATGCCATCATAAGATATAAACAGAATCTTCTTCAACCTGAAATCATTTATAAAAAAACGAGTATTTGTTATTATTAGTATTGCGGAATCTGAGTGTGCAGTTAAAATTGAAGACTGGTTTCACCAGCGTAGATTTCCTTCAACTTTTCGATATGCTTGGCGATTGTAAAATTATCTCTAACCCTTTTTTTTGCCTCGCCAGAAAAAGTGAGCAACATTTCATGGTTGTCTTTCAGCATCAGAATTTTTTCCAAAAAATCTTCAATATTGTTTGGCACAAAATAGCAGGCAGTATTGCCGCATTGTTCTTTAAATGATGCAATGTCTGTAACCAGCAACCCAATACCTGCTGCCATAGCCTCCAGTACACTTATAGAGAACCCTTCATAGTGTGACGACATCACGAACAAATCATACATTTTTAATTTCTGCTCAATGTCTTTTGCTTGTCCTTTTAGGGTAACATTTAATTGGTGTTTATCAATATCGTCCTGCAAGGTTTTCTGTAATGGTCCTGTGCCATAAATATCCAGGCAGATATTTTTATCTTTTAATTTTTTAAACGCATCAAGCAGAAATTGATGATTTTTTACTTCCTTCAAATTTCCCACCGTAACCACCCTAAAAAAGTTGCTTTTTTTATAAAGGGTTTCAATATCACATAAAAATTTATCATCTACAAAATTGTACAATACAAATGCTTTACGTGGTGATATTTTCATCAGGCTTTTATATTCTGCAAGTGCAGTATTGGAAACTGAGATTGTTACGCTTTTCTTAAATCTGTAAGAAAACCGCTCAACTAATTTTATCCAGAGAGGCTTGTATTCCGGAGATGATGCGACTGAAGTATGAATTGTTGAAAATAAAGGAATTTTTGAAGGCACACCTAACCTTGCAACAACAGTGCTCCAAAACAAATGGCTGTGTACTAATTCAATGTTATACCTGGAAATAATTTTTCTTAGCCTGATAGCCGCTACAGGGCTTTTACGCATCGAATCTATGTTAAGGCAAATAATTTTATTACACTTTAAGTAAGGACCAAATTCATTTTTATTATTTAATGTCACCACAATATGTTCAAAATCGTTGAGATGATTAATGACATTTACAAGCATTGTTTCTGCACCACCACGCCCAAGGTTGTCTATAATATGCAGAATTGTTTTTTTCATTTTAAAAGAAAATTGCCGGCCGACTTTAGCAATGGCCAGATTTTTTTACGGTTAGAATAAAGATTCTGAAAACAATTTATTATCATCATAATCATCGTTCAATCATTAAAACAAGGTTCAACTCACATTACTTTTGTGTAAAATAGCCAGTTGCTTAAATACCAATATTATGCTTACAAGCAGCATTATAAAATACACCACAGCCATAGAAATTGCTGCTCCGTATGCACCAAATTTTTCAGTAAAAAAATAATGGCTGGGTATACTCACACATAATGAAATTACAGAGGCTATCAGCAGTTTCACTTTTTGCTTATGATAAAGCATGAACCCGTACAAAAAATAACTGATTGACCAAAAAAAGTATCCGATGCAGATATAGAAGTAATAGGAAAGGCCTTCATGAAAAGAAGGTTTCAAGATAAGATTGTAGGCCAGCGGAGTTACAATAATCACAAGTGCTGTACCCATTAACATGGCCCCCGAGTAAAAAATAAAATGTCTGCGGATAGCTTTATAATCTACCTGCTGTTTAGAAAGCAGGCTGTAAACCTTAGGGTGAAAGTATTGGATCAGCGCCATGGAAAAAACAATAATTACAGAACCAAATGTAGAAGCGATACTAAAGACACCAACAGATGCAAAGTTGTGCGTAAAATGCTCAACGAAGTAACCGGAAGAAGAACCCATAAAAAATACGCTTACCTGCATTACGATTATTGGAACACAATAACCAAATTCTGCAACAACGTACTTCCATTTTAGTTTACCAAACAGAAAATGCTGCTTTTTAAAATACGCAAATGAATAAGCCGCCAAAAAAAGGTAAGATATAAATATGCCCGTTACCCTGCCCTCCCAGCCATAATTTAAAACGCTGATAAAAAATACCGCCAGCGATATTTCAATAAGTAACCGCCCGATATTTATTGTTAGATATTTTAATGGATCGTTACTGTTACGAATCATGCTAATCAGGTGTTCCCCTAAAAAATTACACAAAGTAATTAATGGCAACAGCATAATAAAAACGGTGGGAAATGGATACCTGGTTTGCAACTGGCTTCTGAAAATAAACAACAACAATACTGCAACCATTGTAATTATTACCGGCATCAAAATAGTTGTGCTAAAAAAATCTCTAAAATCGTTCTTGCTTAATTTGAAATATTCAGCATTTGCAGATTGTAAAATACCCATCGAAAAAAAAGGCATCATCAAAAGGATGCTGTTGCTAAAAAGACTCAGCATTCCAAAATCATTTTCGGTAAGCTTATGAGCAAAATAAAACAGCATTAAAAAAGATACGCCTTTATTTAAAAAATTGGAGAACGTATAGATAGCTACAGACTTAACGCCTGCAGTATTACTAAGTTTTGAAATGCCGGATATTGCTGACATTGGTTTTAATTGGGGCTTGCAGTTAAAGATTTAGTGGGTTAAAACAAACTGTGACCAGTTTCGGCTGGTCACAGTTTAAGGTATGCTTTCAATTATTTGTTTATCAGTTAACAATGCGTTTCAGGTATTCACCGTAACCGCTTTTCTTTAATTTTTCGGCCTGCACAAGTAACGCTTCTTTATCAATAAAGCCCATTCGCCATGCAATCTCTTCCGGGCAACCAACTTTAAGTCCCTGCCTTTTTTCAATAACTCTCACATATTCGCTGGCGTCACTTAATGAATCAAAAGTCCCGGTATCAAGCCAGGCAAATCCTCTGTCTAAAACGCCTACTTTCAGTTTTTTATTTTGCAGGTAAATTTTATTTACATCTGTTATTTCATATTCACCTCTTGGGCTTGCAGGTATTTCCTTAGCAATCTTTACAACACTATTGTCGTAGAAGTATAAACCAGGAACTGCATAATGACTCTTTGGTTTTTCCGGCTTTTCCTCAATACTTAAAGCAGTAAATTCATTGTCAAATTCCACTACGCCATATCTTTCAGGGTCGCTTACCGGGTAAGCAAAAATTACTGCTCCATCCGGGTCAGACGAATTCTGTAATAATTTACTGAAGCCGCTGCCATAAAAAATATTGTCTCCTAATACAAGCGCAACACTCTCTGTTCCAATAAATTTTTCACCTATTACAAATGCCTGCGCAAGGCCGTTAGGCACTTCCTGCTTTGCATATTGTATCTGGCATCCCCATTGGCTTCCGTCGCCCAAAAGACGCATGAACTGCGACTGGTCGTCAGGAGTTGTAATGATTAAAACTTCTCTTATCCCAGCGAGCATTAATGTACTAAGCGGATAATAAATCATTGGTTTATCGTATATCGGCATCAATTGTTTGCTAATACCCATTGTTATCGGGTACAACCTGGTACCACTGCCGCCTGCCAAAATAATTCCTTTCATGAAAATTTTTAAGTGATTATAAATTGAAGGTTTGCTACACAGTTATCTTTTTTCGTACTGGCCTTTGTAATAATTCTGGTAGTTGCCACTTGTTACGGCATTAAGCCATGCTGAATTATTAAGATACCAGTCTATTGTTTTAGATATCCCTTCTTCAAATTGAAGTGATGGCAACCAGCCCAGTTCATCTTTTAATTTGGTTGCATCAATCGCATAACGCAAATCGTGGCCTGCCCTGTCCTTTACGTATGTTATTAATTTTTCTGACTCGCCAGGTTCTCTGCCCAGTTTACCATCCATTTGCCTGCACAATTCTTTCACTAATGCAATATTAGTCCATTCGTTGTGGCCGCCAATGTTATAGGTTTCTCCTATTTTACCTGTGTGAAAAATTACATCAATTGCCCTTACGTGATCTTCCACAAAAAGCCAGTCACGGATGTTTTCACCCTTACCATAAATAGGTAATGGTTTATTATTGATGATGTTATGAATACAAAGAGGAATCAATTTTTCCGGAAAGTGATAAGGACCGTAATTATTACTGCAGTTTGATATTTTTACCGGCATATGATAAGTGTGATAAAAAGCTCTTACCAAATGGTCGCTGGAGGCTTTTGAAGCAGAATAAGGGCTGCGTGGGTCATAAGCTGTTTCCTCAGTAAAAAAACCAGTTTCGCCTAAAGATCCATAGACTTCATCTGTGCTGATATGATAAAATATTTTTCCATCATAATTACCATGCCAGTGCTCCTTTGCGGCTTGTAACAGTGTTCCCGTTCCAACAACATTTGTGGTTACAAATGCAAGGGGATCTGTTATGCTGCGGTCTACATGGCTCTCTGCCGCACAATGCAATACGGCGGTAAACTGGTGAATATCAAATAGTTCTTTCAATAAAACTGCGTCGGTAATATCTCCTTTTACAAAACTGTAGTTTTCCTTTTGTTCAATATCCTTCAGGTTTTCGAGATTGCCTGCGTAGGTGAGCTTGTCAATATTTACAATTTTGTAGCCGGGATATTTATTTACAAATAACCTGGTAAGATGAGATCCAATAAATCCGGCCCCGCCAGTAATGAGAATGTTATGCATGTTTTATTTTTTGAGGAATTACAAAAGTATCAATATATCATCAAACATATTCCAGCCGGAAGCGCATGTAAAATGATTACAAAAATTTCATTTAAAATTCAATTACCATAACGCAATAACCAAGTAAAATTATATCTGGATTGCTTTCTTAATCAACAAAAATGATAGCATTAAATAATTCACGAATTTCCACTAAGTCATTTTGGCATTAAAGCAAATCATAAACAGACATAAAGTCGCTTTATGTTATCATTTAGCGACTATTTTACCTGAATTATTGCCGGGAACGTTATTTGAATCTACCAAATCAAATATTACTCAAACAAAAAATTATAAATCATGACACTAGTTAAAGTAAACAATCCCCTCACAAAAACATTTGACGGATTAATGAATGAATTTTTTAATGAAATTCCGTCTAACCTTAGTAAATCTGTAAGGCAGGATATTTTTGCTTTTCCGCCAGTTAATATCCAGGAAAAACCAGCAGCTTACAATTTGCAATTAGCAGTGCCGGGTTTTGAAAAAACTGATTTCAATATTAAGGTGGAAAATAATCTGCTTACCATAAGCGCAACAAAAACAAACGAAGCAAAGGATGAAAGTGCAAAAGGAATTCGGAATGAATTTTCTGTAAAAACATTTAAAAGAAGTTTTACTGTTGATGAAAAAATTGACAGCAGCAGCATTAATGCGAAATACGAAAATGGTATTTTATCGGTTGATCTGCCTAAAAAAGAACAGGAAAAAGCTGTGGTAAAAGAAATTACAATTTCCTAAATCCATGATTTAGGTTTAGTATAAGGCAGGTTATGTTTTGGTTAAAATCAATGAGCTATCCCGGAAACGGGGTAGCCATTTTTTTTAGAACTTTACTTTAACTTTTGCCTTCCTGGATTTGGTTGCCTTTACATCCCATTTTGGTCCTTCTTTTACAAGCCGCACAGCTTCTGCATCGCACTCAGCACAAAGAGATTTATCTACTTTAATTTTTGATACGGCACCATTTTTATCAAGGTTAACAAATACTTCCACAACACCATGAATATTTTTATCGCTTATACTTCCATTGTTCGTCAAATAATTATTGTAATCTTCCCAGCCATCCACTGGAGTTGCATCCTCTTCCTCCTGGTCTTCAATTTTTTTTTTTGTTCCCTTTTCATTTTGGCAACCGACGTTTCGACTGAATTTTTATTAGAAGATAACTTTTGTTCTGGTACGGAAACCGGTTCCATTACAACTACCTGGTTTGTTTCGGTTTGTTTAAACCTGAGTTTTTTAGATAAGTAACCAGCAGAATTAACTTCAACATTCACAGCTGTATCCTGTGATACAATATTGAAATATCCATTTTTATCTGTGTAAAAGGACCGGTTTTTAGGGCTTGTGGTGATTTGCGCAAAAGCCACAGGAGCACTGTCTTTTGCCACAACCAAACCTGAAAAATTATTCAAGGCAGGTTTGTTAGCTGGTGTAGTCTTCTTTTCATAAAACTTATCAATATCAGCATTATTTGCAGTGGCCTTTTTAGTATCTTCTTCTGCAATTGCGTTGGACGTACTTGCTTCATTAGAAGCCGAACTTTTGTTCCTTAAATCATCTGCTACCGCAGGATTTGTATTTCGGTTCAAAGAATTATTATCACTGGCAGGTGGACTTGCCGCAACCTTATAATCTTCTTTGCTTTTGGAGGTGTAAACAAAATCATTTGCTGCATTTGACTCTTTACCAGGTCTTGAGTACAGCCTGCCTGTATCTGCGGATGTTACCAAACCTCGCTTTTGAGCCGACGTAGCTATTTCGGCCTCATTTTTTGTAATCATTTGCGATGAAGTATCGGCTAACTCATCAGTTGTTACAGTATCAGCCTTTTTTATCTCAGTATCCTGTTTAGCTGTAATAACCGGGGTTTTATTCGCTGTAAAAATATAACCAAGGCCAAGGCCAGCTAATAATACCACTACAGCAGCAGCTACCTTCCATTTCGAAGCCTGTTGCCTGTTACCAATTGAAATAACAGGCGTAGTTTCTGCAATTGTAAACTTCCCCTTTAAGGCCGCCAGTGCTTCATTCCAATCTTGCTCTTCCATACCAGCGTATCCTTCAATTGCTTCTGCCAGTAATGGATCATCTAATGCGGCCTTTTCAATGGCATGCATTTGCTCATTCGGCATTTCGCCGGCAAGATATTTTTGAATATCCTTTGCAGTGTAAATAATATGTGAATCGTTATCTGACATTAAAACTCACCCGTAATACCTGTTATAAAATTAGTTATTATTATTTTTTGAAACCAGTTTCCTATTCTTCAAATATCCCTTTGGCCTCTAAACATATTTTTAAATTACGTTTTCCATTTTGTATGTAACTCCTCACTTTACTCCATTCAAACCCGGTTATTGCTGCTATTTCATTATAGCATTTCTTTTCAAGATAAAATAACTGGATACTCTGGCGTTGATCTTCCGGTAAAGTTTCAATGCACTCTTCCAGCTTTTGAAAATGAGTTTCTTTTTCAAGCATTTCGTTTCCCAGATGCGTAATTTCCTGGGTTTGCATAATGTCCGGATTAAATTCAGTCACTTTCAAATTCCGGGGGCTTCTCAACTGCATGAGGCAGTAATTACGGGCAACAACAGCCAGCCAGGCTTTAAAATTATCAACTTCATGCTGCCTGAGTTTTATACAAAGTTCCCCGTAAATTTCCATCACTGCATCTTTCGATCTTTCTGCATCTTTAAAATATTTAAGACATACCCCAAACACAAGATCCATGTATCGTTGGTACAACTTACCTATAAACGCCGGATCGTCAGCTTTTTTGTACTCACTGATCAATTCTTTGTCAGTAAGCTCAACTATCTCTATATTTTTAAGGAAGTTCAAAAGCAGTAAGCTATATATTATCAGTTGTTTGGTCCATACAAAATTGCAGGATAATTACTCAAAGAATATTTTAACCGTTTGGTAAAATAAACGGCTGTTGGCGTATTGCGAATGACCCTGCTGCTGTGGCTCAGAAAAGCCCTGCAAACCTAACAGCCCTGCAGCATTCCCTTTGTTGATAGCAATTTCAAGGTAGCCGGCTGCATTAAAAATTGCCAGTTTTTCGCCTTCAGCAACATCTGCGTAAGTTTCACTTATCCGTTCAATAACTTCATCACGTTTAAATACAATTTTAAAACTTCTGCCACGGCGCTGAGTTTCAAATTCATCTCTCGTAATATTTACAATAACATTCTCAAAATTATCAATAAAAATTATCTGCCCTTCTATCCAGTTAATACCCGTAGTTGGCTTCATTGCATTTTTCACTTGTATGGAAACAACATCTCCAACTGATTCAAAAGGTTTGCCTGAAGCGATATCGTTAAATGCCCTGGCAAAAACTCCTGCACAATACAAGACATTTTTAACGGTGTTTTTATCAAGTGCAAGTGCTACAACTTTTTGAGGTTCTCCTTCCAGGATCATTGTGAGCAAGCCATTGTCTGCACAGCCTATGTAGTAGTCATCATGCCGGGCCAGCAATAAATGAGCAGGACGCTGATCAAAAAGATTTACCATTATAAGATGAAATGTGCCAGCCGGAAAATTCTTAATGGCATTTTTGCAAACATAAGCTGCCTGCGGATAATTAAATGGTGACAGCTGGTGAGTAACGTCTGTTATTGAAAAGGAGGGATTCGCCTGTAACAACTTTCCTTTTATTGCGCCAACCACAAAATCATGCTGGCCTATATCAGTTGTAATTGTTACTAAAGGCATTTATCTGGTAAAATATATTAGAATGAAAAAAAATAATGGCAAAAAGATGTTTGTTTAACAGCTGGACAATACAAAAAAATAACTCCCGGCTATTTAACTAATTCTCCATTTTTAAAGAAGAATTTGTGCACCATTTTATCTGTCCAGGAAGGAAATAATTTATTGAGCCAAACAGTTCTTTTTCCAGTTAAAGTAAGTATCAGGTTCCGCTTTTGATGTTCTATTGCAGTAAGGATATTTTTTGCACACTCTTCTGCACTCATCATGGCTCCCTCATCCATGGGGCTCTGTCCATGCTTGTTTCCTTCTTTGTTGAGAGATGCGTTTCTTATATTGCTTGCGGTGAAACCAGGGCACACCCACATTACATTTACACCTGTGTCTATCAATTCAGTTCTTACAGCCTCCAGCCATCCGTTTACAGCAAATTTAGAAGCTGAATAACCACTTCTGCCAGGCAGGCCACGGTAGCCAGCAATTGAAGATACCCCCACTATAGTTCCCTTCGTTTTTATAACAGCCTCAAGCGCCAGTTTTGTACAATAAACGGTACCATAAAAATTAATGTCCATTACTTTTTTTATTACATCAATATCCACATCTCTTAAAAGAGCTCTCATTGAAACTCCGGCATTGTTGATCAAAATATCAATGCCACCAAAAGTGTCAATGGTTGAATTGATAAAGCTTTTACAGTCGTCATACCTGCTTACGTCGGCAACAACTGAGTGAAGAAGGTGATGGGAATACTGCACCTGTAGATTGTACAGTTTATCCTGGTTACGGCCGCATGTCGCAATCTTTGCGCCAAGTGGAATTAACTGATCAATTAAAGCTTTTCCAATGCCATCAGTACCTCCCGTGATCACCACAACCTTATCTTTAAAAAAACTGTTCATACATTTATAATTAAGCAAAAATAAGAGACTTGATTCGCTGTTGCCAAACAAACTTGCACAATAAAATAAACCAGCAGCAAAAAGTTTGACAAAAAAGTTTGCTCTAAATATGTTTTCCCCTATTTTTGCAAACCAATTTAAAAAGTGGGTCAGCCGGCAAGGCATGCAAGTGTTTTAGAATGGCAAAAGTTGAATTGGTAGCTCAGTTGGTAGAGCAATACACTTTTAATGTATGGGTCCTGGGTTCGAGTCCCAGCCAGTTCACAAAAGGAATCCAAAACGGGTTCCTTTTTTTATTACGGCTATTCAAATATACAGCCCGGGCTATTTTTTTATTTAGATCCTTACCAGGTAAGCTGATTGCATTACCCGTCTCAATCTACAGCAGTTATTTTTTCTTCTTTTTCAAAAACTTGAAATAGAGTTTTTTCATATCGCTTATCAGCCTTTGTTTGGAGTAGCTGGTTATAACATTTTTGTACCCGCTTTTACCCATCTGCTCCCTCAACCCGGCATCGTCTATTAGCTGCTGCACATATTTTGCAAAACCAATGGTATCTCCAACTTCTGTTATAAAGCCGGTTTTACCCTGAATGACTATATCTTCCACGCCACCCACGTTGGTAGATACAACAGGCCTGTAAGCTGACTGGGCTTCAATCAATGATACTGGTGTTCCTTCGTTACTGGAGGTTAGTACAACCATATCAAGCCCTGCCAATGCCTGGTCAATTTCCGTTTCCCAGGATGTGATCACAACATCTGTATCGCTTTTTGGACTGGTTATAAAGTATGAACAGCTAAGATTAAGTGATGCCGCTTTCTCTTCAATTTGTCGTCTTGATTCTCCATCACCAATAATTGCAAAACGAACGTTTACGTTTTTATCCGGATCTGCCTTAATGATCGCAGCAACCTCCAAAAACATATCATGGTTCTTTATCGGCACAAGCCGCCCGATAATACCAATAACCAGCTCTGTTTTTTTAAAACCATATTTATTGCGGAAAATGATGCCCTTTGTATCCTGGTCAATTGCAAATTTATCCAGGTTAAAGCCCAGTGGCACAGTAAAGATTTTTTCTGCCGGAGCTATTTTATAAACTTCTATCATTTCCTGCCGCTGGGTATCGCTTATAGCAATAATAGCGTCTGTTCTTTTGGCAAGAAACCTTTCGAACCTTACCACAAGGCTGCTTAAAAAAGGATTAAAATAAGAGTGAAAAACGTGCCCGTGAAATGTATGAACAATCAATGGCACATTGCATGATTTTGCAGCCATTCTGCCTATTGCGCCTGCCTTTGAAGCATGTGTATGAACTATATCAGGCTTATATTTTTTTATTATTCTTTTTACTTTATAGTAAGAAATTATATCGTTGAACGGCAGGATACTTCTTCGCATTTCGCTTATTTCAATCGGCACCAACCCAAGCTGATCAGCAATATAAGTAGCATCCTTTTCAGCAGGATCTTTTTTACCCACAAGTAATTTTGTTTCAAACTCCGGATAAAGATAAGCGGTAAGCAAACTTACATTATGAGACGGGCCTCCAATAATCAGCCTGTTATGTATCCGCAAAATTTTATACATAGTAATCCGTAAATATAGCAAAACTGGTTTAATATACCTGTTGAACCAATTTTCCCTTTTAAATCCACGGTATTTTTTGGGCAGTTTAAAATGGCTTGGTAAGCAGTTCTACTTTTAATATCCACAAGTAACGGCAGGGCTTGAGTTTTTCTCAGTTTATTTATTACATTAGAAGAAGTTTTACCTGCAACTCAATTAAAACGCCATGATGAAAAAAGTGTATGCCGATGCGACTGCCGCTACAGAAGATATAAAAGATGGCGATATGTTATTACTTGGAGGCTTCGGCCTGTGCGGTATTCCAGAAAATTCAATTGCGGCGCTTGTGGCTAAAAACATAAAAGAACTTACCTGTATTTCCAACAATGCAGGGGTTGATGATTTTGGCATTGGCTTAATGCTGCAGCAAAAGCAGGTAAAAAAAATGATTGCTTCTTATGTGGGTGAAAATGCAGAATTTGAAAGACAACTTTTAAGTGGTGAACTGGAAGTAGAACTGATACCACAAGGTACGCTTGCAACCCGGTGTATGGCGGCCGGTTATGGCATGCCTGCTATATTTACCCCTGCCGGCGTGGGTACCGAAATTGCAATTGGTAAAGAAGTAAGAGAATTCAACAATAAAGCCTACTTGCTGGAGTATGCCTTTGATGCAGACTTTGCCCTGGTTAAAGCCTGGAAAGGTGATACAGCTGGCAATCTTATCTTCAGGCAAACAGCCCGTAATTTTAATCCCCTGATGGCAATGGCGGGAAAAATAACAATTGCAGAAGTGGAAGAACTAGTGCCTGCCGGAACACTTGATCCGGATCAAATTCATACTCCCGGCATTTACGTTCACCGCATATTCCAGGGTAGCAATTACCAAAAAAGAATTGAGCAAATCACGGTAAGAAAAAAGACTGACATGCCGCATGGATTTTTACAATAATTTACCCGGGCAAATAACCAACTATGCTTGATAAAAACCAGATTGCACAACGGCTTGCGCAGGAACTGAAAGATGGCTATTACGTAAATCTTGGTATTGGGATACCTACACTTGTTGCCAACTACATCCCTGCAGATGTGCATGTTATTTTGCAAAGTGAAAATGGTTTATTGGGGATGGGACCGTTTCCATTTGAAGGTGAGGAAAATGCTGATTTAATTAATGCCGGCAAACAAACTATCACTACTATTCCAGGCTCATCTTTCTTTGACAGTGCAATGAGTTTTGGTATGATAAGAGCCGGCAAAGTAGATCTTACTATTTTGGGAGCAATGGAAGTAAGCGAACGGGGAGACATTGCTAACTGGAAAATACCCGGCAAAATGGTGAAGGGAATGGGTGGGGCAATGGACCTGGTGGGAAGTGCAAAAAATATTATTGTGGCGATGATGCATACCAATCAAAAAGGCGAATCAAAATTATTACCAGCCTGCACATTGCCGCTCACAGGCGTAAAATGTGTGACAAAGATTGTGACAGAACTGGCAGTGCTGGAAGTTCTGCCGCAAGGCAAAGGTTTTAAATTGCTGGAACTGGCTCCGGGAGTAACTGTTGAAGAAGTTAAACAAAAAACAGCAGGAAAATTAGCCGTTACCGGTGACATTCCTGAAATGATATTTAAAAATTAGCATGATGGAAAAAAGATTAAAAAAGCTTGCCGGTCTATTAATAGTGAGTTTAATTGGCTCTTTAAATTTTGCATGGTCACAAGTTGAAATGCCGCCCCCTTCTCCTCGTCAGCACATTGTTCAGCAATTTGGCCTGGGAAGCATTGAAATTGTTTACTGCAGACCACACAGCAAAAACCGGCAGGTATTTGGTGATCTTGTACCAAATGGAAAATTATGGAGAACAGGCGCCAACGAAGCAACCCTGATTACATTTACGGATGCGGTTGAAATTGACGGAAAGAAAATAGATTCAGGTACCTACGCTTTGTACACTATTCCAAATGAAGAGAGCTGGGAAGTGATTATTAACAAAGGAATTAAAAATTGGGGCACAGAAGGTTACAAGGAAAGTGAAGATATCTTACGTATAAAAACAGAACCTGTAAAAAACAAAATGAATCTGGAAACTTTCACAATACAGTTAAGCTATATAAAAAAGGAAAGTTGTGTGCTTCAGTTGATGTGGGCAAAAAAAATAATTAATATTCCACTTTATACAGATATCAGGGAGAAATTGCGGCAACAAATAGCGGCTGCTTTTCAAACGAACGATAAGCCCTACTGGCAGGCTGCTCAATTTTATTTTGAGTATGATAGAAATTTAACTAAGGCATTGGAAAATATCAGCAAGGCATTAGAAGGAAACCAGCAGGCTTACTGGATGCAACTTTACAAAGCCAATATTCAAAAAGAAATGGGCGATTA
This sequence comes from Ferruginibacter sp., assembly GCA_965247025.1. Classification (GTDB taxonomy): domain Bacteria; phylum Bacteroidota; class Bacteroidia; order Chitinophagales; family Chitinophagaceae; genus Ferruginibacter. The sequence goes on from OZ252000.1 coordinate 3,105,581, forward strand.
CCCCGGCGCATTAAAAAGTTCCACCACATCAATGGAGTTATCTCAAAAAGCCGGTAATGAAGACTATATAAGAATGAATAAGAAACTGCAGAAAGAATTAAAAAATTAGCTGCCGCTATCATTCGGTTGTTTCTCTCTGGAAAACTTTCGCTTTTACAGACCAGAAAGAAAGTTGCCATGGATATAATCTACAACATCTGTAAAGCTTCCTGTTTGCTCGTAAACCTTTAATTGCCTGTCTGCACCAGTGCCCTGCTCAAGCATCTTGTGGATATAATTGATGGCGTGGCGGCTGCCCAAATGTGGTATTACATCATCTACAAAATCAAGCAATTCATAAATCAACACCCGGGTATTCACTTCGCTTTCTTTACCGAAATCTATCAGGCTTCCATCAATGCCATAACGGCTGGCACGCCATTTATTTTCATTCAGTAAGGCACGGGAGTACATCATGAAATTTAAATTCTGGCTGCGGAGTTTGTACAACTTGGCGCAAATAGCCTGGAACAATGCCGCTATCGCAATCGTTTCATGCACCGTCATCGGTATATCACAAATCCGGAATTCAACTGTATTAAAAAAAGGGTGTACTCTTAAGTCCCACCAAATCTTTTTTGCGTTATCAATACAGTTCGTCTTTACCAACAGCTTCACATAATTTTCGTAAGCCTCAATACTTTCAAAATAATCAGGTATGCCCGTACGGGGAAATTTATCAAAAACTTTAGTACGGAAAGATTTATAGCCTGTATCTCTGCCTTCCCAAAAAGGCGAGTTAGTGCTAAGTGCATATACATGCGGCAAAAAATAACGGGCTGAGTTGGCTATATGTATTGCAAGCTCCCTGCTCTGCATGCCAACATGTACATGCAAACCAAAAATAAGATTGCTCCGGGCAGCTTCCTGCAGTTCATTAACAATCTCACTGTAGCGCACATGATCAGTTATAAGCTGGCTTTCCCAATGGCTGAAGGGATGTGTTCCGGATGCTCCCAGCTCCAGACCAAGACTTTCGCCAATGCTGCTGATAGTTTTACGTAAGGTTGAAACATCCATAAACGCCTCATCAACATCCTGGCAAATATCCGTACCAACTTCCACCACAGCCTGGTGCATTTCAGCCTTTACTTTATCTTTAATGATCTTCTGCCCTTCCTGCACAATTTTTTGTTCATGGCTTTTTAACTCCCTGGTTACAGGGTCAATCACCATGTACTCCTCCTCTACCCCAATTGTAAAATTTTTATATGATATGGCTGCCATGACTGTTGATAATTTAATAGTTGATAATTCTTATGGTAAGAAAGCAACCTGTAAATGCATAAAGCGTTTTAATAACGACTTTAAAAGACAATTTGATTTTAGGTTTGCTTTTGTTAGAAGGAAGCCTTCAACAACACATCCAATTTTTAATTACAGATGATCAATTATACCAGCGGTTCCTTTGCTGCACTTCTTTTAATATATTCTCCCCAGGTTAAATTATCTGCTCCATCCACTTGGGTCAGCGCTTTTTCAATAGCATAATTAGCTGCAGTTTCCACCACCCATTCAAAATTTTCTTCGCCTACACTTGTTCTTTCAGCATCTGGTGCCGGATTACAAAAGTCAATTGCGTAAGGCACTCCGTCTCTTAAAGCCAACTCTACAGTATTAAAATCATAACCCAAATAATGATTGATGCGGAGCACCAGTTCAGTCATCATTTTCAGCTTTTCTTCAGAAGGTTTAAAGTCTGCCACATACCGGAGATGATGTGGATTACGGGGCTCATAGCTCATTATCCTCACATATTTTCCGCCGATACAGTAGCACCGGTAATATTCTTCAAATACAATTTCTTCCTGCAGCAGCATAACCAGTTCACCAGTTTCTGCATGCTTTGCAAAAAAATCGTCTATGCTTGTAAGGCGGTAAACATTTTTCCAGCCACCACCGGCAAAGGGCTTCATGTATGCAGGGAACTTGATGTAATTGAAAATAGTTCCCCAGTCCAGCGGATAGCTCAGGTTGCTGAAAGATTCGCTGGATGTATCAACCGGTAAATCCTTAGATGGAAGTATAACAGTTTTAGGAACGGGAACATTTATTTTAGTGGAAAGACAATTGTTAAAAAACTTTTCATCAGCGCTCCACCAAAATGGATTATTAATAACAGCTGTTCCGCATAGCGCTGCATTTTTTAAATAGGCTCTGTAAAATGGAATATCCTGGGAAATACGATCAATTATTACTGCATAGCCGGAACTGTCTCCCTGGATCACTTTTTCAATATAAACAGGCTCCGCCCTTATGCCTTCAATATGCTTACTGTTTATCCTTTCTACAAATGCTTCAGGAAAACTTCTTTCTTTTCCGTGGAGTATACCGATTTTTTTCATGATGGATTTGTTGAAAATGAATGGAAGATTGTTGTTACCAAATATATTTTCATCACGGGTAATTACCAAAAATAATAATGGATAATGCAATAACCAGCAGGCTTTATATACTACCCCGAAAACGGATGACACGAAAATGCAAAAGAGCTGTAAAGCAACGCTGAATTGTTTTTCCTACTTTTGATTGTTATGCTTACATCAACAAATGATTATGTTACTGTAGAAAATCACGTGCTTAACTCCGCTTTTTTAGGAAGGGATGTGAAGCTGGATTGCTATCTCCCACTCAATGTAACTGAACCGGCAGAAATAACCCTCCTGCTAATAAATGACGGGCAGGATCTTGAAACCATGGACTTCAAATCTATACTGCAACAACTTTATAGTAAAAATGAACTAAGGCCAATTTTGTGTGCCGGAATGCACTGCTCACCAGACAGAAAAAATGAATACGCTACTGCCAATGCATTAGATTACAAAGGGCGGGGCACCAAGGCGGCTATGCATACACGTTTTGTAATGGAAGAAGTAATTCCATTTATAAGGCATACTTACAAGATTGATAATTTTAAGGAAAAATCTTTTGCAGGATTTTCGCTTGGCGGACTGAGTGCACTGGATATTGTATGGAATAACCCGGATGAATTTGCTATGGCTGGTATTTTCAGCGGTTCATTCTGGTGGCGGGATAAAGCCCAGGAAGACCCGGCTTTTAATGAAGATACTGACAGGATAATGCACCGGCAAATACGCAATGGTGCTTTTTATCCCTGGCTCAAATTTTTCTTTGAAGTGGGCACAAAAGATGAAACAGCCGATCGTAACAATAATGGAATTATAGATGCCATTGACGACACGCTAAGCCTGATGGATGAACTTAAGAAAAAAGGCTATCCTGATAATGATATAAAATACCTGGAATTGCAGGATGGCTATCACAATGTTGACACATGGGCCCGTGCATTTCCTGAATTTTTAAAATGGGCCTGGGGTTATAATCAATAATGGTCAGTTAGAAGATTAAGGGTTTTACTAATCGCAGGTTAGAACATTAAGATGTAAATTTTTTAACCACTCCTTACTGGTTTATCATCAAACCTCCCACTATCCGGAAAGCCTTGCCTTCCTTAATTGTAAAAGTGGCACTTCCCTCAATATGCTGCTCTACATTTAATACACATTCACTCCCTGCCGGGGGATCAATAACAATATTGGCTGTTCCGGTCAAAATGGTTGAAGGAATCGTTTTATTACTCCAGTTATCCGCATTATCCCAATTGCCATTGCCCGTAAATGTATACGTTGTTGATTTAAGTATTGTTATTGACTGTGTTCCTGCATAAATAAAATCACCGGCCGTTCCGCTGCCGTTTGCAGCGTTCCCAACAAAATAAAAAGTGATGTTCTCATCAGCTAAAGACGGATTCACAGGGGCCGTCCATGTTAAATTATCATAAGTGTAAGAGGCTTGCATGCCTGTAGACACAGCAGATTTATGAGATAATTCTGCGCCGTTTAAACCTGCGTTGGGATTAGTTGTTGAGAAAGTTCCTACTGCAACATTCTGGCTGTTTCTTGCCTCTATTGAAAAACCCCAGCGAACCCTGTTGGCAACGCTGTGCGTATTTGTCAGGCTGAAATTATAAGACGTTCCTGCAGTGTAGCCATTTGCAGGTAAACCTGCGATAGTAATACTTCCGCCAGGGTTGTTTAATTGGTTGGTACTATGGCATTGATTACAATAAACACCATCAGCGCCAGTGTGCCCCTGCGGTGGCTGAAAGCTGTAAATTAATCCCTCAAACGAACTTAAGAATGCCAGTAAAGTAAGCAGTGCTGCTGCAGTTTTTAAATATCTTCTCATCAAATTTAATTAGAATTTGTAAAATTAATTTTTGGTGAGTTTAAAAAGGGTCAGGCATTACGTACAAAAGGGATGCAACGAACAAACTGGTTAAAGGGTTGCCTGGGGGAATAATTACTTTCCAGGCTTTATTATAAAAGGCTTTATCATTCTTTAAAATAAAAAAGGCCGTCTCGGTGAGACAGCCTGCATTAAAATAAAAAATGTAAAAATTATTGCTTTGGTTTTGCAGGAACAGCTGCAGTTTTTGGCATTTTGTCAAATTCATCTGCTGCTATAACATCACCAGTAAAAGAGATCGATTTAATTTCATCGATACCGGCAAACTTCACTGTAAGATGTTTATCAAAATGATTTAATGCAGAGGCATTATAAGTTGCATTGATCACGCCTGTTTTACCTGGAGCTATTGGTTCTTTTGTATAATCAGAAATTGTACAACCACAAGTTGGGTTGGCTTGTTCAATGATTAACGGCTCCTTACTAATGTTGGTAACTATAAAAGTACCTTTTTGCGGAACGCCCTGTTTGATCTTACCGAAGTCAATTGTTTCGCTGGTAAATTTAGCTACATCGGCTATTTTCTTTTGAGCAAAAACAGCAGTTGATAAAAGTAAAGCTGCCACAGGTAATAAGAATTTTTTCATGTTGTTATTGTTTAGTTGTGTTTTTAAATTTGTTAGTCTTCTTTTAAACTTTTAAGATCTTTATTTTCCGGAGCCGAAGTTAAAGGCGTTTTCCAAACTTCACCTTTAATGGTTAATTGTTTTGTCTGATTGCCATTGTAGGCAACTGTAATGAATTTTGTAAAAGGCCCTTCAGATGCTGCATTGTAACCTACATTGATCCGGGTTTTTTCACCGGGGGCCTGCACTTTATCTCTTTCCCATTCAGGCGTTGTGCAACCGCAACTGGCCTGAACATTACTGATTTTCAAAGAATCCTTTCCATTATTAGCAACCTCAAAAACATGGGTTACCGGTTTGCCCTGCGGAATTTTTCCAAAATCAAATACCAATTCCTTCAGTACCAGCACATCTTCAGCTGCATTTACTTCTTTCGCAGCTAAAGTGGCGGCTTTATCCTGGGCAACCGAGCTTATTGAAAATGAAATAAGCAACAAAGAAAAGAAAAAATATTTCATGCGTCCAAAATTTTCAATAATTATTCCAAAGATACAAAAACGGATAAAAACGATCCAAATTGTTCTGCCCTTACCAATTTTTTAACAATGATCCCAACTAATAATTTACATTTGTTGCATGGGAACATCAATCAATGCAGATACAGCTTTACAGGCTAAATTGAGCTTTGATCATTTCAGAAATGAAGTGCTTAAAGATTACCGCATTGCCTGCGAAAGCAGGGAAACAAGTTTGCTTGGCCGCAGGGAAGTTCTTACCGGCAAAGCTAAGTTTGGGATATTTGGTGATGGTAAAGAGGTGGCCCAGGTGGCAGTGGCTAAATTTTTTAAGCCGGGTGATTTCAGGGCCGGGTATTACAGGGATCAAACATTTATGATGGCTGCAGAAATCACAAATGTGGAACAATATTTTGCACAACTGTTTGCTGACCCTGATGTAAACAATGACCCGTTTAGTGCAGGCAGACAGATGAACGCTCATTTTGCAACAAGGAATACAGATGCAAATGGCAACTGGCTTAGCCTGGCAAATATGAAAAACACCAGCAGTGATATGGCACCAACTGCCGGCCAGATGCCAAGGGCACTGGGCCTTGCGCTGGCTTCAAAATTATTTAGAAATTCTCCCGTGTTCAGCGCCCATACTAATCTTAGTGATAATGGTAACGAGATTTGCTTTTGCACTATTGGTGATGCGTCCACATCTGAAGGTCATTTTTGGGAAGTGGTAAATGCAGCCGGTGTTCGCCAGGTTCCGCTGGCTATTTTTATTTGGGATGATGGCTACGGAATTTCTGTTCCCAAACATTATCAAACAACTAAAGGGTCAATTTCAACTGCGTTAAGCGGCATGCAAAAAAAAGATGGTACCAATGGTTTGGATATTTACAAACTTAAAGGTTGGGATTATGCAGGCATGTGCGAAGTTTTTGAACCTGCTATTCAAAAGATAAGGGACACACACATTCCTGCTATTTTTCATATTGAAGAAATCACCCAACCACAGGGGCACTCAACTTCCGGCAGTCATGAGCGGTACAAAAAACCTGAAAGACTTGCCTGGGAAAAAGAATGGGATTGCATCAGGCAGATGAGAGAATGGATCCTTGAAAATGCACTTGCCAATGAAGAAGAAATTGCTTCTATTGAAATGAATGCAAAACTGTTTGTAAAAGACAGTAAACAAAAAGCATGGGATAAATACATTGAACCGGCAAAGCAGCAGCAGCAGGTGGCGCTCCAAAAAATTCAACATGCTGTTGCAATGGTTCCGGAAAATTTACAAAATTCCCTAAGTGTTGTTGCGAATGATCTTTCTGCGGTGAAAGAACCCATGCGGAGAGACATAATAAAAGCCATTATCGCAGCAGTAAATTTACTTGAAAAAAACAAAGCAGGCGACGAGTTAAGAAACTTTTACCAGGAGCTGAGAGACCTGAATAAGAAAATTTACAACTCTTTTTTATACAATGAAGGAGATAAGTCGGCGGTTAATGTACAAGCCGTAAAAGTTGTGTACGATGAAGATGCAAAAACATTAAATGGTTACGAAATACTGAACAGGTATTTTGATAAACTGTTTGAGGAAAATGATAAAGTAACTGCCTTTGGAGAAGATGTTGGTTTTATCGGAGATGTGAACCAGGCCTTTAGCGGACTGCAGGAAAAGCACGGCAAAGACAGGATTTTTGACACCGGTATAAGAGAACTTTCCATTATGGGACAGGGAATTGGGCTGGCATTAAGAGGGCTGCGACCTATTGCGGAGATTCAGTATTTGGACTACCTGCTTTATGGCTTGCAGCCATTGAGTGATGATCTTGCTACAACACATTTCAGAACTGCCGGCGGCCAAAGTTGCCCGATGATTGTTCGTACGAGAGGGCACCGGCTTGAAGGGATCTGGCACAGCGGTTCCCCGATGGGAATGATCATTAACTCATTGAGAGGTATGTATGTTTGTGTGCCAAGAAATATGGTACAGGCAGCGGGTATGTACAATACGCTGCTGCAGGGCAACGATCCTGCAATTGTAATTGAATGCCTTAACGGTTACAGGCTAAAGGAAAAATTACCAGCCAATTTACTAGAATTCAGGATACCCCTTGGCATCCCGGAAGTAATAAAGACCGGAACAGATATTACGCTGGTGAGTTACGGATCAACTTTAAGAATTGTGAGCGAAGCTGCAAATGACCTGGACGAACTAGGGATCAATTGCGAAGTGGTTGACGTGCAAACACTACTCCCTTTTGATATTAACCACATGATTGTTGAATCTCTTAAAAAAACCAGCCGGATACTTTTTGTTGATGAAGATGTACCAGGTGGCGCTGCTGCTTTCATGTTTAACAAAGTAATGGAAGAGCAAGGTGGTTACAGACATTTAGATGCTTCTCCACGTACACTTACGGCGCAGGCACACCGGCCATCTTATGCCAGCGACGGGGATTATTTCAGTAAACCAAACAAGGAAGATATCATCAGAATTGTTAAAGAAATAATGGCTGAATAAGCTCCCTTTCAAATTAAATAATCTGCAAAAAAATAATTGTACGAATGAAATTGCCAATTTACCAGGTTGATGCTTTTACAAGTAAATTGTTTGGTGGTAATCCTGCCGCTGTAATACCTCTCAAAGATTGGATCAGCACTAAATTAATGCAGCAGATTGCACTGGAAAATAATGTAAGTGACACTGCATTTTTTGTTCCGCATATTTCAAACCTTAACGATAAGGAACCCATCGATTTTGATATCAGGTGGTTTACGCCATCAAACGAAATAAACCTTTGTGGTCACGCCACACTGGCAACAGCCTTCCTGTTATTTAACCGGCTTGGGTTTAAAAAAGAAAAAATACTTTTCAGCAGCCCCAGCGGAACTCTAAGAATAACACAACAACACAATCTTTTAGCCATGGATTTTCCAAGCTGGAAGCCAGTTAAAATAGAAGGAGAAACACCACTGTTTTTAAAAGAAACCCTGGGTATAAACGAAATTTTGGGCATTTACAAATACCGTGATTTGCTGGTAGAAGTTGCCGACGAAGCGACAGTAAGAAACAACCAGCCAGATTTTACCCTGATGAAGAAATACTTCGACAAGATCATTATAACAGCACCCGGCGAATCGGTTGATTTTGTGTCCCGCTTTTACGGCCCTGCATTCGGAGTTGATGAAGATCCGGTGACTGGTTCAGCGCATTCACAATTAATTCCTTTTTGGGGGGAACGCCTTGGTAAGAAAAAAATGAAAGCATTGCAACTTTCTGCCCGTGGCGGAGAGCTTATGTGTGAGCAGTTAGATGAAGAACGTGTTCTCATCAGCGGTCAATGTGTATTTTATATGACGGGTGAAATTGAGGTGTAAAAGTTTATGGGATCAGCTATTCCTGGCCATTTAACTTATGATATTGTAGTTTCATTTTTATCAAGCATTCGCCTCTACAGCCGGCGGGGCTGCATAACCGGAACGCTGCTGCTTTTTCTCCTTTCAAAAAAGACGCTGCGCTTTTTTTGAATCCCGACTACATCGGGACCGGAGAAAAAGAGGCAGCTAACCCGATTACTGGTGGAAACTAGTACAGATGATTCATGGTGCATAATAAAAAACTGGAAAATCTACCAGTTCAAAATACTTGGTTCAATTCACTATTCTTCCTTACCGTAACTACCACCATATTTTTCCTCTTTTTGGGTCCCTTCACTGGCGGGCAATCCACTGCACTGTCACCTTCATTCATTTGCTTTGGATCGAAGGTTTTTAAGGCAGCTTTCATTTGCAGACTCTTTTGCATTTTATCATAAGCTTTGTGTACGCTGTCAAGTGATGTTATGTAAATACTGCGGCCGTGGGTACCAACAACAAGGTCGTTTTCTCTCTGCTGAATTACAAGGTCATGTACCGGCACCCTCGGCAGGTTATGGCTCATGCTCATAAAAGTCTTTCCCATATCAAAGGTTGTGTACAGGCCATTATCGCTACCCACATATAAAATGGCTTCCTTTTTTTCATCTTCTTTCACCACATTCAGCGGCTCAGCTGGCAAGTCTGTTCCAAGTTGTTTCCATGTGCTGCCGTAATCTTCACTCACAAATAGATAAGGGGTAAAATCATCAAAGCGATAGCCATTGAGCGTAGCATAAACCCTGCTTTCCTTAAATTGCGAAGCTGACACCCTGCTCACCCATAAGTTAGCAGGTAAACCCTTTGTAATCAACGTAAAATTATAGCCTCCGTCTTTACTTACCTCGATATTGCCATCGTCTGTTCCAACATACAAAAGACCAAAACGAAGCGGAGATTCACTGATAGTTGTTAGCGTGCCATAAGGGGTATTACCTTGCTTTTTGCCTTTTGTAAGATCGGGTGTAAGCGGTATCATATCTCCTCCCCTGTTAAAACTTCGGAAAAGTTTATTGGAGCCGAAATAAAGAATATCCTGCTGATGCTTGCTCAATAAAATAGGTGTTTGCCAGTTGTACCGCAATTTTTGTTCACCGAGTTCATGCATCGGGTGAATATTGAAATACCTCCCGGTATCAATATTTTTTCTGTAATAATATCCAAATTGCGATCCTGCGTAGGCGGTTTTGTTGTCTCTTGTATCCACCTGAATCTGCATACCATCACCTCCGCCTATTGGCTTCCATTCATAAACATCAGGTTCCGGATTGCTTTTAGCCACAGCGTTTTCCTCTTCTTCATCCTGGTCCGGAGCTTTGGAAGAACCAACCCACACGCCGTTATCCTGCAAGCCTCCGTAAACATTATATGGCGTAGCGTTATCTGTTGCAATGTTATAAAACTGGCCAGCAGCAACGCTGGTAACTTTAAACCATTTTTTTCCATTATCATAAGTTATGTTTACGCCGCCATCATTGCCTGCAATCCAGTAACCATCCCTGGCAGGGTTTATCCAGCAACTATGCCAGTCGCCATGGGTATTCGGGCCGTTTACTGACTTAAAACTTTTACCACCATCAGTGCTTAACACTATTTCCGTCCCGAATGTGATCACCTTATTTTCATCAGTTGGTGAAACATAAATCTTTCCAAAATAATACCCATAACTGCTATATACCCCTATCTTTTTTGTGTTTACTTTTTTCCAGCTGATGCCGCCATCATCGCTGCGGTAAACTTCACAGCCATGTATGCTTACATTCTGAAAACCATCCTCTGCCACAAGCCAGTCGTAGATAACATTGGAAGAAAGTTTGTCTTTTTCTACCTGCGCTTTAATGGCAGTTGCGGAGTCTTTTAAAGGAAAATCATTTCTTTCAAGAAAGGCGCTTAGTTTCTTATTATCCAGTGCCAGAAAATTTTCTTTGCTGATGTTTTTAAAATCAGACAATGTGTATTTGCTTGTATCAGTTTTCTTTTTTGCAGTATCTGGTTCAGGTGCATTATTATCTACCACGGCATAAACAATATTGGGATTTTTTTGGAATACTGCCACGCCGCACCTTCCCACGGTTGCTCCTGTGGGGAATCCACTGCCTGCTTTGGTGATCAGCTTCCAGCTATTGCCTCCGTCTGTGCTTTTATAAATTCCGCTGGTTGCACCAGTTGGTACAAAATCCCAGGCCCGGCGGGTGCGGTACCACATACAGGCATACAGTTCATCCGGGTTTTGGAGATTGATGTCCATTTCAACTGCACCGGTATTTTCATCAACGGCCAAAGTTTGCTTCCAGGTTTTGCCGCCATCGGTAGTTTTGTATACTCCTCTTTCTTTGTTGGGAGAATACAGATGGCCAAGGGCAGCCACCCAAACAATGTCAGGGTTTGTGGGATGTAAAATTATTGCACCGATGTGGTGGCTTTCTGGCAGGCCCATGTATTGCCAGGACTTGCCACCGTTTGAAGATTTGTAAATTCCGGTACCGCTGTAACTGCTGCGGCTGCTGTTCACCTCGCCTGTACCCACCCAGATTATTTTTTCTTTCCAGTTTACCGCAATATCGCCTACGGAGATGGCGTCTTCCTTGTCAAACACCGGCTCAAAACTCAACCCGTTGTTTACCGTATGCCATAAACCGCCGCTTGCGTATGCAACATAAAATTCTGTCGGGTCAGCAGGATTTACTGCAGCATCCACCACTCTGCCGTTCATTTGTACAGGACCGATATTTTTATATTGGATATCTTTCAATAAACTATTCTGTTCAAGCGTTTTTCTTTTTTCAAGACCTTTTAACCTTTCTGCTGCTGAAGTTGGTTTGATTTGTGCAGCCGCTGTTAAAAAATACAGGCAGCATACAATGGTTGCGGCAGAAACAATAATTTTGGTAAAATATTTCATTTATAAAACTGGTGTGTTATGATTAAAGGAGCTTTAAAAATACAGCAATTGCTTTTAATAATTCCGCTGATGTTTTTACTTACACGGCCTGTTTCGGCACAATACACAACATTTAAAATTTCGCCAAAGGGTGACACCCTGAATGCAGTGGATAAGAAAGGTTTAAAACAGGGCAAATGGGTAAACACAGTTGCTGAACTAAGAGGCAACCCCGGCTATGAAGAAGAGGGCTGGTACAAGGATGATAAAAAACAGGGCCCCTGGAGAAAATACAATGAAACAGGCGATTTGATAGCCCTGGAAAATTACCGTCTTGGCGGTAAAGATGGCAACCAGGAATATTTTAATTTTTTGGGTTCGCTGGAAAGACATGAAGAATGGCGTGGCTACAACCCTGATGCACCTTACGATACCATCGCCGTGTATGGCAGTGGTAACAATGAAATTGTTGATTACAAAATTGTAAAAGCTGAACAATACAGTGTACCGCATGGCGACTGGAAATATTTTGACCAGAACGGCCATATTACCAAACTGGAAACCTACGACCGGGGAAGATTATTAAACGATAACGCAGCTAAAAACACTGCGGTTGTAAAAACAACTCCCGATAAACCCAAAGAAAAAGTAAAGACAAAGGAAATTTTAGAGTATGAGAAAAAGTACAGTAAAAAGAAAAGAAGCCAGATGGAGAGGGAGGGGAAAACAAGTTTGTAGGGGCAGGATAAATTTACCTAACTGCTTTTAATTAACTCGTACCTACCGAATCAACAAACAATTTCCTTTTACAATTCGAATCTCTGTTGAACCCGATTCTTTGTACTGCAAAAGGTACACATAGTTTCCATTTACAGCAGGTTTGTTATTGAAGCTTCCATTCCATCCTTTGTTTTTATCCTGCGTATCAAAAACTATCTGGCCATACCGGTTAAAAATTTGCAGGTGAAATTCAGTAAGCATATCTGTACCGGATACTTTAAATACGTCATTTCTTGTATCACCATTTGGTGAAAACGCATTGGGTACATAAACTTTACAAAGCCCTTTGGTAAATAGTACTTCATCGCTGTTGGTGCCGCAGGTATTAGTGGCTGTTAAACCATACAGGCCTGGCTGAGTAATTTGAATAGAAGATTTACTGCTGCCGTCCTGCCAACGCAATTGCCAGTTTTCATTATTTGAAGGTTGTAAGATAATGCTTTGACCCTGGCAAATCAACTGATCAGGGCCAAGACTAAACCGTGGTTTTAATTTGTAGGCCACATTGATGGTATCTGAAACAATGCACCCAGCTTTATTTACACTCACAAAATACATTCCCTCTTTTGATACCTGGAAATCAGCGGCCGTGCTATTGTCCTGCCATAAATAAGTTGTACCCGGGTTTCCGGCATGCAATTGAAGGATCTGCCCTTCGCAAAGCGTGCTATCTTTTCCGAGGTTTACAATCGGTGATGGTTTATAGGTAACTATAATGCTGTCGGATTTACTGCAACCGCCATCGGTCACCTTTAGCCAGAACAAACCGGGGCTGTTTACAGATAAGCTGGATGAATTGCTGCCCGTATTCCACAAATAACTTGCGCCGGTAAGCACTACTGCAAGGTTAAGCGACTTGCCTGTACAAATGCTGGTATCATTACCCAATGAAAATACTGGCAAAGGTTTGAAGACAATATTAATGGTATCTGTGGCAACACAGTTAAATTGGTTGGTAACTTTTACCCAATATTGCCCCGTGCTGTTGACAGTATAATTGTTGGCCATGCTGTTATCTTGCCATAGATATGCTGAGCCTGAATTACCTGCCTGCAACTGCAGATTTTTGATTGCACAGAGTGTAGTGTCGTTACCAATGTCTGCAATGGGAGAAGGTTTATATGCCACATTAATTGTGTCAGTTTTACTGCAGCCTCCATCGGACACTTTTAGCCAATATAAACCAGGGCCGGTTATTAATAAGTTGGGTAAAGTACTACCTGTGCTCCATAAATAATTTACGCTTGAAAGCGTTACGGCGAGGTTCAGCGACTTGCCGGTACAAATACTGGTATCATTACCCAATGAAAATATTGGCAAAGGTTTGATAACAACACTAATGGTGTCTGCGGCAGCACAGTTAAACTGGTTGGTAACTTTTAACCAGTATTGCCCGGTGCTGGTGACGGTATAATTGTTGGCTGTATTGTTGTCCTGCCACTGGTATTTGTATTGTGAGCCGGCAGGTGCTTGTAATAAAACTGTTTGCCCAACACAAACACTGGTATCGTTCCCAATGCTTACAAGGGGTGTTGGGTTTTTGAAAACGGTTATTGTATCTGCAGCTATGCAGTTGTTTGAATCCTTTACCATTACTCTGTATAATCCTTCGTTTCTATTACTAAATACATTTGATGCCTGGTAATTAACGCTGTCAAGACTATATTGAAATGGAGCTGTACCGCCGGTGATGGAGATAGTTATAGAACCACCGGTGCCATCGCAACCTGCAGCTGTAGCAACAGCATTTGCAACAGGTACTATCACTGCAACAAGTACAATATCTTTCATAGCAGTCTGGCCGGTGGCATCTTTTACTGTTATTGTGTAGGAGCCAGGTGCAAGGCCTTGAAAACTATTCGAAGGCTGATAATTTAGGCCATCAATGGAAAACTGGTAGGGCGCTGTTCCGGCAGTGATATCGACGGTCAAGGTTCCATTATTCTTTCCGCAGAAAGGGCTGGTATTGACAACCGTGAATGGCAGGCAGGCATTAGCAACAGCTACGGTTGTATCTGAGGTAAAGCCGAGGGCATCTTTAATAGTAACTGTATAATTACCGGATGACAAACCGGTAAAGGTATAACTGGTTTGAAAGTTTATGCCATCAATTGAAAATTGATAAGGAGCGGTGCCCTTAAAGCCTCCCGCAACTATTGTCCCATCTTTCTTTGAACAAGACTCTCCCGTGGAAATGCCTGTTACAACAGGACAACGGTCATACACAGTGCAATACAAAGAACTAAGGGTCCCTGCTGCATCCCTGGCTGTTACATAATAGTTGCCGGCAGCCATACCTGTAAATATATTGGATGCCTGGTAATTTATGCCATCCACCGTATATTGATAAGGTGGTACCCCGTTTGAACAATTAACCGTTATAATTCCATTATTTGTAGTGCAGGCTGCATCCACAGCTATATAATCCAGTATCAGGAAACAGGAGTGTATAATATTTATAGAGATTATCTGAACAGTACCAATGCTGTTTTTGATGTAAAGACTGTGCACACCATAACCAAGACTGTCGAAACTATCTGAGGCCTGGAAATTAATTCCATCAAGGGAATACGTATAAGGACCGTTTGCACCAAGACCGGATAAGGTTAAAGTACCATTACCTGTGCATTCCGAATAAGAATAGCTTCCTCCGGCAGCAGCATCATCGCAGTTTACGTTGCTGAAAAAAAACTGGTTAATCGAGTACCATCCGCAATCATTGGCGTCTTTTACGAGGAAAGTATAAATCCCGGGGTACATACTATCAAACACGTTGCTGGTTTGCCAGTTCACCTGGTCAAGGCTGTAATAATAAGGCGGGGTGCCGCCAGAAGGTAAAATCTCAATCTTACCATCATTGCTGGTACAATTGAAAGGATAGGTGAAATTAAAACTCACCTGCACCGGGCCGGGCAATGTATTTTTTAATGTGACAGAAGTAGTTACGGTATTGCCCGCCGCATCTGTAACCTTTAATAAATGATCTCCTGTTAGCAGCCCCGACGGAAAATTACCGGTAAGTTGCTCAGGACCGCCATCCATAGAAAAGCTG
Organism: Ferruginibacter sp.; assembly: GCA_965247025.1. Taxonomy (GTDB): domain Bacteria; phylum Bacteroidota; class Bacteroidia; order Chitinophagales; family Chitinophagaceae; genus Ferruginibacter. Next base: position 3,121,094 of record OZ252000.1, read on the forward strand.
TAGGGGGCCACTCCATTGGTGGCCTGTACTATTATACTGCCATTTGCATAGCCGCAACTTGCGTCCGTTGCAATAATATAAAGCACTATTTGGTTACCCGTTATTACCTCACCCCTGCCTGGGCGATAGGCATTGCTAACAGTGTTTACAACTGCGCTGGTATTTTTTTGTTTATTAGCTTTATTGGTAAAATCTGCCAGCCGGATAACTGAATTACCGGGGAAAATAAACTGCCCGTTTTTGTAAATTGGCTTATTTTGAATGATGCCGCTGTTGAACTGCTGGCTGACTGCCTTTGATGAAGTCAATAGCAGGGCTGCCAGGTTTACTATAAAAATCAGTTGCCTTAAAATAACAGAATTGTTTATTGCACACATTACCTGTAATTGCTGATTTAGGGAGTTGTTTTGGTTAAACAACGGGTTATTTTATCAACAAATATATTGATTGGGTAATACCTATTGGGATGAATTTATTTGCTTTTGATTTCGCTATAAAAATCTAAAGGTCTCAGCAGGGCTATACCGTGAGCCTGCACCAAATCCGTAAGCCTTTGTACTATTCATAAAAGCTGTTCAATCTTATTCCATCCAACTCACCGAAATTTATTATTGGTTCAAAATATGGTTCACCCAAAATATAAAACCTGGCAGAACTTTTAGGATAATTCCAATTTTAGTAGTGACCTCTTTTATAGGCAGCGCTTCGGTTGTTGTTTATAAGACACAACACTAACTTCGGTAGTGTCCCTTTTACAAAATAAAAACAGTAAGACCAGCAAGGGCGGCGAAACAAGAACGGAGATGGGTGAAGGGAAATTATCTGAGAGCATTACAAATAGAATCGATATTTTTTAATTGATTATTTGTAATATTTTTAGAAGATGCATTATTCCTATCGTAACTAAATAAATAAATTTGATCTTTTTTTAGAATGTAATTATAAATCCTAGATAAATAATATGCCACACAAAATTTTTTGTTTTCTTCTCTGTTCTTAAAATTTCGAACTATTTCTACAAAGCCATTTATTTCTTCAGAAATAGCTTTTGCATAATTTATGCTCGAAAGTGTAATTACTTGAATTTCAGTATTTGAGTTGTCCTGAAAAAATAAAATATAACTATTAATACGTTTTACAGAATCTTTTTCAAATTTCATTCCGCACGAATTTTTATAAAAATCTAAACGACTTGAGCTTGATGGCTTCATTTTTTTGATTTTTACAATATCAAATTCATTTTTATAATTGTAAAAATCATTTACAGAATTAAAATGATATTCTTTTTGACTGCCCTTAATCTGCGAGTTCACGCATGTAGATACAAAAAATACAAACCCAATAATTATTAATGATGTTCTCATTATTCTTTTTTTCATACAATTCCAAGTTTAAAAAATTTATTCACTTCGATTATAAAGTTGCCAAATCATCCCCCTTAAACTAACATCCTCTTCAGGATGAGGATAAGTTTTACCTTCTACTGGATATCCTTGATAATATCGCTGAGCGTGATATAATAAGGTTCTTATTTCCCCGCCGAGTTGATCTCGATTCATATTAGTCACACCGTTTATATCTTCAATATATACAAATAAAGGATTCGCTAGTGTTCCTGTTGATGTTGATCCACTTGCATCTGTAACAGAAGTCCCATCTGTTACAACTGAGATAATAGTTGAATGGTAACCAGCAGCAATCCCAACAGCAAAAAAATAGATACCAGGATTGTTGTTGGTCAATGAAAGGAGTTTGTCGGGAATTCCTGTGCTTGTATTATTTAAATCAATGCTTCCATTACTCCTTGATGAAACAATTTTACCGTTATTTCTTGGATAAACATTTATTAGATTACTGGCATATCCCTTTTTTGTTAGTTCATTAAGCGTATTTTCAATGGTGCTTAATTTTTTTACGTTTATATTTAAAATTTTCTTGAGATTTGATTGTAGAGCATTCAAACAGCACAATCCACAGTTTCTTCCCTTTTTATCATTTGGATCATCGCTTTCCCCACCTAAGGCATTTTTTACTACTTCATTAAATCTATCACGACTAAATTCAGTCTTCCTATTTAAATTTCTATAGGCTGCTGAAGAATTTGGATCTGCATCCGGTTTGGATGCTTCCATCCACTGTTCATTAGTTAATCCATCTGCACCTACGGCCTCCATACCATCCGGGTCAATATAACGCATCGGATTATTATAAACATAATTATATGGTGAGCATCTCCTGCTTGTTTCTGCCAATGGGTCAATTACACTCCATCTTCCCAGGTAAGCATCAAACTGCCTGGCACCATAATCGCTCCAGTTTACATCTAAATCTTTTACCTCTTCTTTGCCATTGTATTTATATTTATTGGCAAGTTTACCATAGGCTTTTGCAGAGAGGGTCGCTATTTCACTCCCGAAAGCCCGGTAATTATTTACTTCTAAAACCGGCCCGCTTTTATGGTTTATAACAATGTCGTCAAAGTAAACATTCATGTTACTTTCATTGCTGACGTAAACATAAAGATAACCACTCTTTTGTACAACCATACCTACCGGCCCGGTTAAGGGTGCTTTGACTGCCCCGGCAGCTATTGCAGGTACCTGCACAGTTCCACGGTAGCTTGCGGTGTTGGTAAGGGCAAACTGCTCATCCACAATCATCCAGCTTAAATAGGCCTTGGGCCGGCTGCCATCATAAGGCTGGCTGCTTATCAAATTATTTACCGCAGTGGTGGACAGCCCGTTGATATACGGTGTGGTAAACACACCACCTTTTCCTCCCCCTGCATTTACAATACCATTGGTCAGCAGTGTTATCAGTTCATTTGCAATAGGGGTAACACCTGTGGCAGCAGGCTGGACGGCCCCGCTGTACCATGCCTGGGTACTAACACTTATCACATCACCTGCCATCACTTTAAGTATTATACTTGGGCCGGTACGTTTATTCGGAACTACACTTACGTTGCCATTGAGTTTACTTACCTGCTTGTTTAGTGGATCTGTATCAAAACCGGCTGGTTTATTATTCAGAGATGTTGTGCTGCTCACATTACTGAACAGCTGATCTTCCACCGGGGCGTTTCCCTGCTCCATAGTGGCAGCATAAATAATCGTCTTAACCTCACTGGTTATTACCATCCTGGTATTACCCAAGTGATCTCTCATAAAATAATCATAGATGTAGGTAAGGTTTGAGGAACTGTAAGCTGCAGCCAAATTTGTTTGCTCCACCCTTATGCGGCCTTCATCATGGCTTATAAGCTGTAACTTATCCTCTTCATATACAAACGCACCTGCATACCAGGTGGTGCTGGTGGTATTGGCAACCTGGTCAAAAGTCACTTTCTTTAATTTATTCCCCATAGCATCGTAAGTGTAGTTTATAGTCCCCTTCCCTGTTACCGTTACTGTGGCTGGCAGGTTCAGGTAATTGTACACAATATTGCTAATGCCTTTATTATCATCTTTTATCATGCTGCCGTTAGCATCATATACGTATTCTGTGGCACTATTTACCGGGTTTTTAAACCCAAGCGTGGCATCACCTGCATCTTCCACCTTTTGCAAACGATTACCGTCGTAATTACTGTAGGTAAGGTTATCCATCAGGTTACCATTCTCATACCTTGCCATGGATTTTATATTGCCATTCTTATCGTAGAGTATACCTTTTTCATCGTATTTATTGTTCACCGTCCAGGTGGCAACAGGCCTATCAGAGCTTACTGAGCTAAGCAGGCGGTTTAATTTATCATAACCATAGGTAAAGCCGTTGGGGGTTTCTGCAAAAGGCCCCTTCCATTTTTGCTCGCTTATATTGCCGTTAAACTGCGCCACACCTCCGGTGAGGCTGGTGGTATTATAACTAAGTTCAAAAGCAAAGAGGTCATTGGCATCGTAGGTGGTTACACCTGCAGTGTTCTCCACCCTGTTTACATTGGTAAGCCAGCCCCGGATGTTGTAGCCATAGTCCAGCGTCTGTAAAGCAGTGGGGAAGGCTGCGGCGGTGTGTAATTTTTTATTGAGTAACTGCCCAAGTTCATTGTAGCTGTTACTAGCAATGGTTATTACTTCCCCGCTGTTTATCTGGTGCTTTACGGTTAATATCCTGTCTGTATGATCATAGGTAAATTTCTTTTTTATAACAATGGCTGCAGCGTAAAGCGTACTGGTATGGCTTTGCCATTGTTCAACAGGTTTGCCATCAAAGAGCAGCTGTGTGGTTATCCTGTTCTTACCGCTTTTTATATTATCGCCGCTTACCTGTACAGGTCGGTATTCGCTGTCATAATAAGTTATTGTTTTCAACCAGGTAGTGGTACCTATTATTTTTGTCTGGCTGGCTACCACCAGCCCCGTCACATAGTTATTGTAGGTTGTATTGCCATTTTCTGCAACAAACGCATAACCAGTTTTCCAGGAGGGCACATTGTTATAACTGTCATAGTGCATGATGGTCAGCAATTCCTGGTAGGCGGTTGGAAAACTGGCATTTAACGAGTAACCTTCTGTTGCGGCGGTGTTAAGTGTTTCAAACCTTATGCTGCTCGCTGTTATCAGGTCCCGGATAGTATTATGAGCACTGTTGCTGGCATAAATACCCGTCATTACCGGCCTGTTCAGGTAATCGTATTTAGTAAACAAAAACTTTTTAGTTGCATTTGTTCTCTGCACACCATCCTGGGTAAGCACCAGCCTGTCCCACTGATCGTACATCATTACCGTGCTGTCTGCACCGGGTACTTTTTTCATTACCATTCTTCCACGCTCATCGTACCTGTATAAAAACATCCATTTGCCTGCAAAAACATTATCAAGTGTAACTGGTAAAGCTGCCACGCCTTCAGGTTGTATGACAGCCCGCAACCGTCCAAACTCATCATAAATGTAATAGGTCTCTGCCCAGGTACCAACACCATCCTGAACCCGCTTTAATATTACATGGCCCTCTTTATCAGCGTATTCTTTTATTTCTCCTCCATGTTCGTCCCAAGTGTGCTTTATGCTTAGTAAACCATCCCCGTAAAATCCACTTTTCGTAATCTGGCTTATATCAAATGCAACAGTTGTACTGGCAACATTCCAGATCACCACATTGTCGGCAGAAAGGTTCACTTCATATTTAATCCTGACCGTTTTTTTTGTAGCATCATTAGCATCTGCCATATTGGGTTGCCATGCAGTGCCCGGTGCGCCTTGTGCCAGTGGCCGGTTTAAAGGACTCGGTTCTATCACAGTCTGTACATAAGGCATTGCATCGGTTTGCACACCAGCTAACTGCCCTGCATAAAATGCAGGTTGTTTGGTAACCCAGTCTGTTTTTAACGAACCAAATGCTGTTGAAGTTAAATCCGCATAAGGCAGGTATTTTTTTATTTCCCGGCCCAGTGCATCGTACTCAACCGGGCTTACCAGGTCTTTTTGGGTGGTACTGCCTTGTGTAATCACTGTTTGCAGGGGCCTGCCAAGACCATCAAAATAACTGATGCTCTCTGCCTTACCATTGTAGGCAACGGGTGTAAGCGGTATAACAATTTCATTAACCACCCCGGCCTGTTTTATAATTACAGAACGTACAAAGTTTTTGTTTATAGTCGACTGACAGTACAATGCAGTTGATGATAGCACAAAATATACTATTGTTAGAAGAATTTTTCATGCTGTATGGTTTTAGCATTTATGTTAAATATATTTATATACTGGTCCCTGCTAAGGACCCAGGCATACAAGATTATTACAGCTGTTTGAAGAAATCTGAATGTTGTAGAAATTAGCAATTGGTCCTGTTGCTGAAAATGAGCATACTTGAAAGGTGTTAGGTATAGGAGGATCACTTAATGCACCACCATTACTAAAACCGTATTGCTGTACTGTAATATCATACACATCAGTAGGCAAACTGATAATATTAGCTATACCTGCGTCCGGGTCCGCACTAAAAAATATTGCAAAGACATTTCCGGTTGTTTTACTTGTAAATATTACATTACCATCATTAGTACCACCTGAGTTATCAATTGAAAAATTTACCATTGGATTTTGTGGGGGAGTTGGCGCAAGTCCGTAATTATAAAAATAATTTTTAATGATATTCTGATCCTTGTCCCGAATGTTTTTCAGCCTTCCCAACTTATCATAATCATAATAAGTAGCCTTGCCATTCGGATCTGTCTGACTCGTCATACCTATTAATGGATTGTAAGTGTAGGTGGTCATTTGGGCATCGGATGGAAACACTCTCACATCATCAATGGGGCCCGTAAGCGACATCCCGTTTGTATAAGTTTGCTGGTTAAAGTTCCATTTGCCGCTGGTATAGTTCCACCATTGTATAAGGTAGGTTCTTGCATTGGGCATAGTAAAATTGACAGTATAGGAACTGTTCCAGTATTTACTGCCCGAGTGAGATAAACCAACAACAGCAAGGGCATTTGTATTTTCTTCAAAACCATCATAATAAAACTCTTTAACTCCTGAATTGCCCAATATCAGACCATTATAGGTATATGACATTGAATAATTAAAAACATAGCTTGGAAAACCCGTGTTAACATTTGCTGATAAAGTATAATTACCTGCAGGCATATTACTATAGGTTATTGATGAAGAAGTGGTACCGCAACTGGCTCCGCCCATGCCTGCAGAGCACAGATTGCCTGTTTTATTTAAAGGCCCGGTTAAAGTGAAACTACATGTGGCTTGTGCATTAGGAGGCAGACTAGAGGGAATACTTACTACAATATTACCAATTTGAGCATTTGTAAAACTTGCATTTAACTGTCCCGAGTTTGGTGTTGAGGATCCTATTTGAAAACTGAAAGTTTTTGATACAACCGCAGGAAACAGTGCTTCTTTTTGCTTATTGTAAGCATTAACGACTTTTACAACGGGGAATTTTTCAGTATATCCCCATTCATAACTTCCTGTAATACCATCCCTGCCTGTTACGCTGATGGGATTGCCCCTGTTGAAGTCAAATGAAGCCAGATCTTTATACCGGCTGTCTTTTGTGACAGAAACATTATCTGCACCAACAGTTGACATAGTAAAAGTTGCTGCAGACGCTACCAGTTCAACTTGTTGTGTTTTTTCAGGATAAACTCCAGCTGCATCATCCCTTAGATTGTTGAATTTCGTATAAGATGCACCCAGTAATTTTCCGTCCTTCCATTCTGTTGTTTCTACAGGAGAGTTCATATAGTTATCCTGCATCCAGAGAATTGGTTTTAATTCAGCATTTGCAGCATTCTTTGCTGTATTGTGTGCGGTTTGATAGGTATTTAAAGGAGTTAAATTGGTGTAATTTGTTTTGCGGCAGTCTATATAATTTTTACGGGCTGTAAATACTGTACTCCACCAGTTTGTTTCAACAGCTCCATAACAATTAAATGGGTCACTACCATTAGCGCAATTTACAAACTGGGAAAAATATCCTCCTGTCGTATAAACGCTGTTGTAATAATTTAAAAAACTTATCGAATTATTACCGCTGGAACAATTGGTTGTGTTCTGAAAGGCGGGCACCCTGTAATCAAAAGCATATTTTATTTTTTTTTCAATTGATTTTCCTTTTGAATCAGTGGTTAAAGTACGGGTTGGTTGATTATGATAAATGCTTTCGTAAAAATTTTGTACTTGCCTTTCAAAAGCAATACCCCCAACCTGGTAACCTCTTTCAGTTATGGTAGTTGAAATTTTTTTGGCAGTTTTTATTTCATAAATTGTTGAAATTTTCCATGGAATATTTTTGGTTCCATCATAAGTGTTCCAGCGAAATACAGTTATCGCAGGAATTGTTACAGGATTATCCTGGTAAGAATCGGTAAAAGTCTTCTCCCTTATAATGTTTCCATTTTCAGTAAAGTCTCCGTCATAAGTTGGTTCCCCCCTATAAAAATCATTCGGCAATGGTGCCGGAGGAAAATTAGGGATTGATGGATCGCATGTTGAAGGGTTATTGTTTTTTGTAATAGCAATATTTGTCCTGTCGATTTGGTAAGCAGGAGTAACATTAAACCGGTGAATACTGTAGCCATTTCCAGATTGACTAACTTTTACCTCACCATAACCAATATGGTAACCCTGGGTTGATTCCATTGGCCGGATAGTATTATCAGAATAGACGAACGAGCGGTAAGCTGTAGTAGTTGATGGAAAATTTGCGTCCACACATCCGGAATGGAATGCCGTGGGGAGTCCGTAATGTTTTTGTAAATCATCATTTCGTATTACCTGTATGTATGTCGGACGGCCATACAGTACTCCGCTCGATAAACTACCGTTATTGGCATTATATGAATAATCTGTGTAATTGTAAACGTTAGTTACAGGGTCATACCTTGTAATTTTTTTTATTCTTAAGCCCCACACATTTTTTTCTGTGTTTACTGAATTTTCGAGTATATAAAACTTATTTGGTTCAAAGTCAAATTGAGAATACCCCCCGGTTGGGTACGTTATTTTTTACAGAGTACCGCCTCTCATTGCAGGCCATTGCGTTTCCCTGATGGCTGTACTCAGCCCAAAAGCACCATTAATACTCCCGTTATTGTCTGTCAACGCTGGATATAACTGGCTGTTTGACGTAATTCCATTATTAAACCCCCAGTGATCTCTTGAAAAACTCAACTTTCTTGGCACCTGCTCTACGAAATAATCAAAGGTATAGGGGGGAACAGTAACAGTACCGTCACAGGACTGTTCCTGCACGGACGTAAGTTTTAAACGCTTTTTGTCTGAAACTATCCCGGAGAAATTTGAAATAACAGTCCCTAAATTGTCAGTAAAGTAGTCATAGTTTAAATTAATCTTTTTGAAACAATTTGGCGTGTTATCAGACACAACCAAACTACCCAACGCCGCAGAACTCTGGTTTATATTATCAGTGAGATTTTCATCAATACCTGTAGCCCATCTGGATAAATCTTGCCTTATTATACCTGGCATAAAATCGAGACTGGTTGTTGAAGTTTTAATTTGACTCAACCTTACTCCTGCTACTAAATTTTTAACGAGGCTGTACTTATAGCTAACGGTGGAAGACGCCCCTGTAAAAGTTGGCGGATTTGTATAAGTATAAAATGCAAATTTATCTCTCACATAGGTTAAGTCAATTACAGAGCCGGCATCTGCAGAAACTATTTTGTACAAATACCAACTCGATATGACCTGGCTAAAAGAAGTACCATTTGTGGCTGTGAAGGTTGAGGCAACCTCGATAGGATCGCAATTAGGGACTTGTACTGCTGTTTGAGGAATTCCAAAATAGTATTTTGTTCCATCTGGGACAGTAATAACAAATGATTCAATGCAACGGCCCAAACCTGCCCAAGCTCCGGGTGATCCGTTCCACTGTCCGGGTGTATAACTGCATTCGATTTTAAAATCCTGCTCGGGGATTAGCATTGGAGTTCTGTCATCGTTAAAGTAAAACTTGCCCGAATACCCATTGAAATTGAAAAAAAATAAATCAGGCTCAAGATCTATACTCTCGTCTGAAGCGGTTCCAATTTCAGTCCAGTAGCTGGCCATGCCATAGTCAGAGTAATGCCCTCGTGTTTGGTTTAAGGCAGTCGTCTGTTTTTCATCCGGTTTATCTTTCACTGTTCTTGTAATCACGCCTCCTGCATTTAGGGTCCAGCCAGCCCCAACCCAGCTATCTTGTTCTTCTACTTTTAACCCGGAGGCATGGTAGCTTAAACTTATGGGCAATTGCAAAGAGCCCGATTTAACCGTATACAACGGAATACTGATGTTTGGTATACCTGTATGGTAACTAACCGGTATATCTTCATATTTCCCTAAAGATGAAGCATTGGGAGAAGCAATATTTACACTGCCCAATGTGCTTTGTGCTGATGCATTCAGCATTATTCCAAAATAAAACAGGGATGTTATCAGTGATTTAATTTTCTTTTTGTGAAGCATAAATAGTTGTTTCTTTTTCATTTTACTTGCTCAAATTATTTAGTGCTAGTTTATTGTATAACCCATTCTAAAAATAAAGGTCTGGCTTACAGGGATATGCTGGTTGGCCAGAAAGTCGTACAACAGCTGAACATTACTTCCTTTAAACCATTTTGTTTTTACTGATAATTTTTTTGTTACTCCCAGCAAAGCGCTACGCTGCCAAACGTCATTATTTTTTAAAAATGCCGTATTCTTAAAATGCTGGTTGTAATTCATTTCAAATCCACCTGTAACCGAGAATAGATTTTTCATTTTTTTATAAAGTGGCGGCAGCTCCCAGTCAAAAAAGCTTCTCAGTCCTATACCCTCATGGGTGAAATGAATGTTGTTTATTGTACCTAAGCCCGGTATATGCAAATGATACATACACCATGGACACAGCAAAACCCGGTTTCAAAAGATCCTGTTGCCAGCTGCTATCTAACAGTATGGCATTTGCCTGGTGGTTGCTAACAGCAAAACCTGCAATGATAAGCACCAGTATAAAAACAACTTTTATAAAAGTGGAAATATTTTGAAACCTGCTGCTGTGTTTTATGGTGAAGCTGTGCATGAGACCAATTAAAACGATCAGTGCGATGGCAAGCCATTTGTTGCCATTTAAACCAAAAGGTGCAAGGTATTTTGTAAAAGCCATTGCCGCCAGTGCAACCGGTGCTGAAAAACCCACAGTGAGTCCTGCCCAGGCGGAAAGATAGCCAACCAGCGGGTGAAACACCCTTGACAGGTAAATATAATCACCGCCGGATTCTTTAAAATGAGTACCCAGTTCGGCGTAAGCAAAAGCACCAAATAAGGCGAGTACACCTCCTGCCAGCCAAAGCAATACAATAGACCAGGTATTTTGTACGGATTGTAATTGAAAGCCAACACTTGTAAACACACCGGTACCAATCATATTGGCTACCACAATAGCCGCCGCAGTATAAATGGTTATTTTTCTTTTCAAAACCAGGTTTGATTATGTGCAGCCGAATGAAACGTCATCCACCACCAGCCGGTAAAATAGCTACATTCTTTGAAAGATCGTACATCAGCAGGAGAATTTTAGCAGCCTGGCTTATTTAAGGCGGGTTTGTTATGTAAGTCTGCCGCCAGGAGGTGACGATATACGGGCATAAAAAAACCGTTCAAAAAGAACGGTTGTATAAAAAGACTTTTTTGTAGTTAGATTCTAAAGTGAGCAAAAGCTTTGTTGGCTTCAGCCATACGGTGAGTGTCTTCTTTCTTTTTGAAAGATGCACCTTCACCTTTGCTTGCAGCAACAATCTCGTTTGCTAATTTATCAGCCATGCTGCGGCCATTGCGGTCACGGCTGTATTTTACCATCCATTTAATACTTAAGGAAATTTTCCTGTCGGCACGAACCTCAGAAGGAATCTGGAATGTTGCACCACCAATTCTGCGGCTTCTTACTTCCACACCAGGTGTAATATTAGATAATGCTTTTTTCCAAACATCATAACCATTTTCACCGGTGATTTTACTTACTTTATCTAAAGCATCGTAAAAAATAATATAGGCTCCGCTCTTTTTACCAGCCCACATAATGTTGTTTACAAAACGTGTTACCAGTTTATCATTGAATTTAGGGTCTGGTGCTAAAGGAATCTTTTTCGGTTGTGATTTACGCATTGTTTAATTTTGATTTTAGGCTGAATTTCTTCAAGTATTAAAACTTTACTCAACCGTTTTTTAAATGTATACTTTCTTATTTCCCTTTTGGAACATCCCGATTTTTCGTGAAGGGGTTAGGGGCTATTTTTTAGTTTTCTCTTTCTTTGTACCGTATTTACTGCGGCTTTGTTTACGGTCTTTAACACCAGCAGTATCAAGGCTTCCACGAACGATATGATAACGTACACCCGGTAAATCTTTTACCCTTCCGCCACGTATTAAAACAATGGAGTGCTCCTGAAGGTTATGGCCTTCACCAGGAATGTATGCAATAACTTCAACCTTGTTGGTTAAACGAACTTTCGCTACTTTACGCAAAGCCGAGTTTGGTTTTTTAGGAGTTGTTGTATAAACCCTCGTACAAACCCCACGGCGCTGAGGACATGCATCCAAAGCCCTTGACTTACTTTTTGCTTTTATAATTTCTCTTCCTTTTCTTACTAACTGTTGTATTGTAGGCATTGTAGACCCTTTTATTTTGGACGGCGAAGGTAACTATTCTCTTTTAAAAATGAAAGATAATTTGTAAAAAAATTAAAAACCGTTCATTTTTTTTATTGCTGTCACCATTCAAAGCAACGTTTTACTCTAAAATAAGCTTTTGAGAAAATACTTCACCTGTGTTTTTGTCAAATATCCTTAACACATAAATGCCATTCTTAATTTCTTTGCTGCGTAACATTACAAGCCTGTTGCTGGAACTTATTGTATAATCTGTAGCTGTAACCACCTGGTTGATCAGGTTGCAGAGTTTAATGGTACAGTTGTGATTAAAGGCATTTTTAAACTCGATTATAATTTTATCGTTAACCGGGTTAGGGTAAATTTTTATAAAATCTGATGGCATTTTGTGACTTACGTTCACCACATCGCTGTACTTAAATTTGCCGTCTGTTGTAACTCCTTTTACCCGGTAATAGTTTTTATCAGCAACCGGTAAGCTGTCGGTGAAACCAAAATTTTCATTTTGATCCTCACCGGGCTTCAGGCCAACCCTTCCAATTGTTACAAAGGAACCGTTAGCATTTTTCCGTTCAACATCAAAGTATTTAATGCTTGAGTTGGTTGCCATCTTCCATTCAACATTTACATTGTCTCCGGCATACCTGCCGGCCACATCTTCAAATTTTAGTGAGAGGTAGCCAAAACACTTTCCGTTTAAGTGAAAGGAATAGCGCCTTTTTATGCATCCGCCATATACGGATATATCACAGAAGTAATATCCTGTATCTGCAGGTAACACATTTGGAATGTACACGCTGCTGGCAGAACCGAGAAGAACACTATCAGCATTGTTGTAAGTGGTTTTTAGGTACCATGCATAACTTGAATTATATATTGTATCAACCGATAAAGTTGTCTGCAATTGAAAACAGTTAAAGGTTGCTGAAATACCATTGTTAGCCAGCGGCAAAATACTTGCATCTTCAAGAGAAGCATTGCCGCAGGCGTCAGTAGCTCTTAATCTTACAAGAGAGTAATTAGTTCCGTTGTTGATATTGAAAACAGCATTTGACTGTGCAACCGTGTTTATAGAAGGGCTGGCTGGTGTACTACCGATTATTTCATAAGAAAATGGAGGTATTCCGTTCGTTACAACTGCGCCGATGCTAAACCCATTTTGGTCACACTGGTAGGCTGATGACTTGTTTAGATTGGGATACTGGTAAGATCGTACTGTCAGCGTATCATAAATATAATTGTTGCATCCGTCGTTGGCTTTGTATTCAACAATATAAGTTGCCGGCTCCAGGTTATTGAAAGTGTAAACACCTGATGCAACAAAACTGGGAGGCATTTTAGGTGATAACGTAATGTTGTTCTTTTTGGTGATTTGTACAGAAAGAGAACCCGTATTTGTGGATGCTGTTGTTACAATGCTGCCGGAACCATTTACCCAGTTAGAGCTGGGGCACCGTTGAATTACTGTGGCTGATTTAGAAAATATATTGGCGTTGGCTCTGGCCCTGGTAGAGTCTTTTCTTCCACAGGCATCAATTGCAACAATTTTATAAACCTGGCCAGCAACAGTAGCAGGAATACTATCAATAGATACAGGATTTGAATTATAGAAACGGTCTAACAATAATCCGCCATTCAACGGCTTGTATATCTTAACATTTATAGGGAGTGTGCCGCCATTCACAGCAACACTAAAGGCTGCGTAGCCGATAGCACAAGACCTTCTTGACCCAACTGTAACCCTGATAGCCGGTGGAGTGCCAACAAAATACCGCCTGATAAGTGTATCATAACAACCATCTTTTACTTCGATATAATAGTTGCCATATGGAATATTTGTAAATGCTCCGGTTGTATTACAACCAAGTAAAACATTGGCCCTGTCATACAGGCAATACTGAGGATTTGTAAAATTTCCGCCACCAGTTGTATTTGCATCGAAGGTGTTGCACACCCTGTTCGAAATATTTACAGTAGGAGCAAGATAAGGCGTTTGCCTGGTTGCGGTAAAGCATTGGGTAAATGTTGTATCAGGGCATTTATTTCGGCTTTTTAAACAATAGCTTCCGTAAGGCAGGTTATTAAAAATACCCGTAGTGTTGCAGCCCATCAGGCTGTCGGCTGCATTATATAAACAATAAGAGGGTTGAATTAATCCATCACTGGTTGCAGTTGCGGTAAAAGTGTTGCAAACCTGGTTACTTAAATAAATTTCCACATCATCATAAAAGACAGGACCGCCGACTGCTATACACCTTGTGATAGTTGTATCAAAACATGAATCATGGATGGTAAAACAGTAATTGCCATAAGGAATACTATCAAAAATACCTGTATTGTTACAGCTAAGAATAGTACCAGTTGTATCCCTGATGCAGAATAAGGGGTTTGTAAGACTGTCTCCCCTGATAACCACGCCAAAAACATCACAGTAAGTATACCCGGGACGGATCACATCAGGAATATGTGGCCTTGGTTTCGTTGCGGTAAAGCATCTCGATATAGAAGTATCCTGGCAACCATCTTTTGCCTGGATACAATAACTTCCATAAGATAAATTGTCAAAAACACCAGTGCCATTGCAGGCTATTTGTGCGCCTGCTGTATCGAAGAGGCAAAAAACGGGTGATGTAAATCCGGCCACGCCGGTAACTGCTGCAGAAAAACTATTACAAATTTTATTATAAACATTAACGTTATTGTTAAGGCTTACCGGTGGTGCTATTTTGCTGAAGCATCTCCTTATGGTCGTGTCAGTGCAGGAGTCGTGTGCACTTATACAATAAGTACCATAACTCAGGTTATCAAATTTTCCGGTGGCATTACATGCAAGTTGATTATTGCTACTGTCATACAGACAAAAATTTGCTCCGAAAAAATTCACCATTCCTGTGATTGATGCTGAAAATGAATTACAGGTAACATTTGATGTAGTTATGTTTGCTGCTACTGAAGGGATAAAATTTACCATTGCCCGCCCAATTTTAATTTTACCGCATGGATCTTTTACAATTACCTGGAACACTGATTGAGCTCCAAGGTAGAAGGAGAATTTTGCATTTGAGGACCACATAGTGTCCCCGGCATTTCTTATTACGCCAAAAGTAAAGCCTGATAGTCCGCCTACTGTGCTGATATTTCCCTTGCTGTCACTTGCAGTTATTGATCCGGAGGCTGTATCACAGGATATTTTCCTAAAAGAAAAAGAATCTATTTTCCATGTATAATTATTTATAGTTACCAACCTGGTTTGGATACCGCCGCAACTATCTGTCATCCTGATTGTGTAAACTCCGGCAGAAAGATTATTAAACACTCCTGTATTGTTTGTTGTACCAACACCACTTGGAGAAGGAGCTGCTATTTCAAATGCAAAGGGAGCTCTGCCAAATGTTTGTGTATTAAGTGCAATGCTTCCGTTATTGCCATTGTCACAGGTAACATCAAAAGGATTCAATGTAAATCTTGGATCCTGGTAAGAACCCACCACCCATACGTTTGACAGTGAATAGGTGCAATTGTTCACAATATCATTTACAATAACAGTGTAGTATCCCGCAGCTAAACCTGTGATGGAATCGGTACTGGTAAAATTGGTATTAACGGGGCCGGTGACTTTATATTTATATGATCCGGAACCTCCCGATGCAGTTATTTTTACAGATCCCGTAGCAGCACATCTTGACTCGTAGGTGGTAACTTGTGCAGTTAATGAAGAACAGCTTTGCGCTTTAATAGTGTTTGGCGGAATAATACAAAAACAAAGCAGAGCAGAAAGAAGCAGGTAAATTTTTTCCATGTTTTAACATTTAATTTTTACAATGGATGTACCCGCTGTAAAACACAATGGAAAATTCCTTTGGTTCAACATAAAGTACATTATCGAAAAAAAATTTCAGATTCAGGACCAGCAAAACTGGACTTTCATCTAATAAAACTGAAAAAACTCAGGCAGGTAAGGGATACAGATCAGCCAAAAAAGATATTGACTAAATTGAAGGTAAACCTGGTCTTAGTTTTTCATTTTGAATACGGATTAGGGTTGTTGCAAGAGTGATTTGTGCACTTATGCAACTGGGTTTGTATAAAAACGCAGACAGTATAGAAAAATTGTGTAGAGAAGGGTGTTTTTAAAATCTTAGATCCTGTACATCCATCTATTAGTATCGGGGGCTATTCCGTATTTAATGGCGTCCATTCTGGCGCCAATTTCCGGGGCTGTTGTCCAGGTTGTTACGTCAAACTTCATATCATAATCTTTGTAAGTAAGCTCTTTTATTAAAGCTATAGTTGCAGCAGTGCCAGTACCAAAAATCTCTTTAAGTGATCCATTTTTATGTGCCGTAATTATTTCATCGATACTTAACGGACGTTCTTCCACTGACAGCCCCATTTCTTTTAAAATTGTGATTGCGCTATCTCTTGTAACGCCCGCCAAAATGGTACCTTCTTCAAGGCCTGGAGTAACAGCAGTGTTTCCAATAATAAAAAATATATTCATTGTTCCGCATTCCTGCACATACTTGTGTTCTGCTGAGTCCATCCACAAAACCTGGTCGTAACCTTTTTTATTTGCCTCTGCAGATGGATGCAGTACTGCGCCGTAGTTACCGGCCGCTTTAGCAAAGCCAATGCCTCCCGGAACAGCTCTTACATATTTTTCCTCAGCATAAATACGCATTGGTGCAGCATAATAGGGACCTGTGGGGCTTAAAATTATCAGGAATTTATAGTTGCTGCTTGGGCGAACACCAATTGCTGCATCAGTGCTTATCATAAATGGTCTGATGTACAAAGCATGCTCCGGTAAGTTTGGAATCCAGTTTCTTTCAATATCAATTAATTTGGATAGTCCCTGCATAAATATTTCTTCAGGCACCGGCGGCATTTGCATCCTCTCAGCAGAAATATTAAAACGCCTGAAATTATCGAAAGGCCTGAATATCTGCGGAGTGCCTTCCTCTGTTTTATAAGCTTTTATTCCTTCAAAAATTGCCTGGCCGTAATGCAAAACAGCGCAGGAAGGATCAAGCTGTAATGGTTGATAAGGTTTAATTTGCGGTGTCTGCCATTCGCCATTTTCAAAATCTACTTCAAGCATATGATCAGTAAAATATTTACCGAATGGAACATTCTTCAAACTTATATCTTCAAGTTTGCTCCTTAGCACCAGGCTGACATTAAAATCTGATGTAACTACCATAAACCTTATTTTTACAGCAAAGAAACAAAAAAATATCATCCCAAAAGACCGGGCTTTAATGAGTTTAGATAATATCAGGCTGCAACCAATTTTATTAAAAGAATTGTACAAAAATAATCTTGTAGAACTTAAAGAAACTAAGTTTGTGACAGCGGCTCAACAGGTTGATAAAGTAAATATACTTGGGCAAAATAAGCGACGAATAATCATCCTTGTTCAAGATGCTGAAAATGTTTATCTGCCAGAGGGTGAACTTAATTTTTTAATTGGTATTCTATCTGCCTGCAAGCTAAATTTAGAAGATACCGGCATAGTTAATACCAGCCGCAGTAAGGGAATTAACTACCAGTATTTTTCAAATGAATTACCAGCTGAAAAAGTTTTGCTTTTTGGAATTTCACCAAATTTTCTTGAATTGCCACTCTCATTCCCATTTTACCAGCTTCAATCTTACAATGCTGTTACCTATCTTTCGGCACCCACACTTAGCCAGCTAATGGAGGACAAAGCAGAAAAAACTAAACTATGGAACATCCTTAAACAGTTGTTTAACATCTAATTAACGCCTGTGAAAAATTTAATATTTGCTACTAATAATGAAAATAAGGCCCTGGAGATCAATAGTATATTGGGTGATCTTTTTAAGGTAAGTACTTTAAAACAAGCTGGTATTGATATTGAAATACCAGAACCTTATGATACACTTGAAGAAAACGCTGCTGAAAAATCCAATGTTATTTACAGCCTGACGGGTAAAGATTGTTTTAGTGAAGATACCGGCCTTTTTACAGATGCTCTCAATGGCGAACCTGGTGTACTAAGTGCAAGGTATGCTGGAGAACCCCCTTCCAGCAAAGCTAATATTGAAAAATTGTTATTGAATTTGAAAGAAAATGATAACAGGGCAGCCAGATTTAAAACAGTAATCTCTCTTATTTTAAAGGGCCGGTCTTTTTTTTTTGAAGGGGTTTGCGAAGGCTCTATATCCCTAACTCCGACAGGTGATAATGGCTTTGGTTACGATGCTGTTTTTAAACCCCTGGGAAGTGAAAAAAGTTTTGGCGAAATGACAATGGACGAAAAAAATAAATATAGTCACCGAAAAAAAGCAGTGGCCAAATTGATCACTTTTTTAAATGAGCAGGAATTGCCTGTAACATAAGCAAACACTTAGCGGACCTCATTCCAAATCTTCCAGCTGGCTTCTGCCTGCAAAACAAGCATTTCAAATCCATTTTGAATATCAGCGCCTCTTTTTTCCCCTTCTTTTAAAAATAATGTACTGGCGGGTTTGTAAACTAAATCAAAAAGATAATGGTTGGATGTAATTGCCTGATAAGGCAGCGGAGGTGAGCTATTTTCGTTTGGATGCATACCAACGGGAGAGCAATTTATAATCACAGAATATTCGTCCAGCAGATCTGAATCCACCATCTCATAAGTTATCTGACCTTCTTTAAAAGCTGCATTGCGACTAACCGACAAGTAATCAATATGAAGTTTTCGTAACACATACTGCACAGCTTTCGCCGCACCACCAGTGCCCAAAACCAATGCTTTTGTATGATGTGGCTTTAATTTTTTACAAAATGATTGCTGGAAGCCAATAATATCTGTATTGTAAGCAACGATGGAATCATTAATGATATGCAGGCTGTTGGTGGCTCCTATCTCTTTAACTTCGTCAGTTAAGCTATCGGCGTAATCAATTACTTTTTCTTTGTAAGGAATGGTTACACACATGCCTTCGAGCTTTGGGTTGCTCTTTAAAATTTCAGGAAAAAGGCTAATGGATTCAATAGAAAAAACATCGAATCTGCAGTCCTTAATACCTTCCCTTAAAAATTTTTCAGTGAAATATTGCTGCGAAAATGAATGCCCCAATGGGTAGCCAATTAAACCAAATACTCTCATGGATTTTAAATAAAAAGAGATTAGTTTTTGTTAAGATACAATTCAAATGTATCGCCACGCAATCCTATCCGCATTGTCTCCAATGGAATTACTTCTGTGGGAGCAATATTTCCAAGATTGACATTGCAGCCGAGCAGCTCCAGGAAGTATAACTGCTGTGCCTTTTGAGGAGCTTCCCATAAAATCTTTTCTTCCGGAATCTGCGTAAGAATCTCCTGCACAAGGCCTTCCCTCACTTCTCCGGTTCCACGGTAAATACCAACATTGCCAGACTCTCTTGCTTCAGCAATTACATAGGTAGAGCCGGCTTCCAGTTCAGCCCTCATTAATTCTATCCATTTGTAAGGCGGAATAATATGAGCTGCATCTTTGCTGCCCACTTCGCTCAAAACTGTTCCGTACTTAGTAAGTTTTTCAATGTAGCCGCACTTTTCTGTGTGAGGTATAGAGATTGAACCGTCACTCACCTCCATATAACTAATTTCAAATTCTTTGCAAACATTTATATAATCTTCAAACTGGTTTCTTATAAGAAATGCTTCGAAAAGTGTTCCCCCAAAATATACCGGTATATCATAAGAGCGGTAAATAGCTAATTTTTCCCTGAGGTTTGGAGAAACGAATGATGTACCAAAACCTAATTTTACAACATCTACATAAGGGTGAGATACACTCATAAAATTGATGGCCTCCTGGGTGCTGAGGCCCTTATCCATTACCATTGTTATTCCATTCGTCCGGGGTCTTGATGTTCTTTCAGGTATCTGGTTAAGATGAAAATTCATTAATCCTTTTTTTGATTGCCGCAAAGATAGCTATTGACTGCTAAAATAATTTTGTGAACGCAGAGTCTGGTTATTGTAGAAATATCTACGGCAGTCATTGCCGGTAAATTGTTACAGGATTAGGAAGGGGTTTAAATACTGGAAGGTTATTTCTTCCTGGTTCTCGTAATTATCTCTATTACAGCCTGGTTTTGAAGGATTGAAGGATTTAATTCTACGAGTTTTTTTATAAGCTTAGGATTTTTATCCAGCGCTAACCCGAGTTGCAGCATCGCTTCTTTTGACTTGCCCAAAGCAAATAAAAAGGCAGCTTTAAAAATATAAAAAACAGGTTTATTATTTGTGTGCCCAAGCGCATGCTCCACATACTCAGCACCTTCTTCAAAGCAATTTGCTGTATACAAACATTTCAGGAGTTCAATCCATCCATAATTATTTTTAGGCTTATTTCTTACAACATTTCCAAAATACTGTACCGCTGATGCAATATCCCCCTGTTCCATATAACACTGCCCCATGGCAAGATTATACTCCGGCTGCATTTTATTCATTCGCATAGCGGTTTGCAAATTTTTAATTGCGCTTTCCCAAATGCCTTCATTCATGTATGTGCAGGCTATTTTATAATAAAGCTGGCTGTTGTCGGTGTTCAGATGAGATGCTTTTCTAAAATGTATTCTCGCCTGCACATAGTTTTGAAGTTTATCGTAACAATGGCCGATGGCTTCAAATATCACTTCTTCCGGCCTTGCCAGTTCCAGCACACGCTGCAAAACTTCTATAGCTTCTTTGTATTTTTTTAGGCGTAGATAGGCGTCTCCCATATTACGGTAAGCATAGTCAAATTTTTCATCTATGGCAACTGCATACTGGTATGCATCAATGCATTTTTCATATAGTTTTATTCCCTGGTAGGCTGCTGCCAGGTTAAACCATGCCAGTTCGTTAAATGGATGATCCTCAATTATTTTTTGGTGTAGTCTTATTCCTTCTTCATTCCTGCCGGTAAAGTCTGTCCAAAAGCAAATTTTATAAAGTGCTTCCTCATTATTTGGATCCAGTTGTAATATTAGCTGCAGACAATCAAAAACTTTGTCGAAATTCTCATAATCATCGTACACATCTGCCAACTCAAATAACAGTTCAATTTTTTCCTCGCCATCAAAATGATTCACTGCAGCTTCTAATACAATTGCAGCCTTTTCCTGTTGATCCAGGGCCAGGTAAACATCTGTTTTTAAAATATAAAGATTAATGTCTGTAGTATCTAAAATCTCTGCCCGGTGAAGATATTCCAGGGCTTCTCTGTATTTTTTTGCAGCAATAAGGAGATCGGCCTTTTTAAGCAAAAGTGCCCCCGAATACGGGTATTGTTCAATAGCATATGCTGAAGCTTCAAGCGCATTTAGAATATCCTCCCGGTCATCAAAATAATCAATGATCTTTTCGAAAGATTCTTCTTCGATAAAACTGTGCTGCCGGCCTTGCCTGAGGTTGTTGTATTCCAGTAATATTGCATCCAGTTCTTCGTTGTTTTGTTTGTAGGGATTGTCATGCATATGCCTGATGTTTATGTAAATTAATTTATTTTTAATAATCGGGCCTGTTTTTTGTAACATTATTTAGGCAGGTTCGTTAATTAAATGCAAATAAATACATGAGCGGCAGTCTATTTAACAAAGTTTTATTTACTTTTACCACATCAATTACTTAACAATGAAGAAGCTTTCTGGAAAAATTTTGATAGTTGCCCTGCTTTTAAGCGTGGGTAATATATCTTTTGCAGACAGAGGGGCTGGAAAAAAGTCAAAAGCTAAAACACTGTTGAATATTAATACAGCGAACAGTAATTCGTTGAAAAGTTCACTTGCACTTAATATAAAATCGGGGCTTTCGTATAAAGGTAGTATGTTGGCAGGGCAGCGTACTTCTGCTTCAGGCAGTTTAATCTCCAGCACTTTACTAACCTACCAAAAAGGTACTACAACCTACATCATTCCTTTTAAACAAAAGATAACTGTTCCTGAAATAAGGCAGGGTTATACCGGAGTTAAAATGATTATCAGAAGACACTAAACAAATAGTGCTTCATTATTTCACTAACAACATATTTTATTTATTCTCTGCTGATTTATTCTCTGCATAACTGATTATTCTGTAACCAGTTTTTGGGTATTCAAATTTTGCAGCGGGAATTGCATTGAATTCAATTTTACTTAGCGTATAGTTAAAGTGCATGTTGCCAGATTCAAATTCATACTCCAATGGTATGCCGGGCAAATTTTGAAAAGTCGGATTATAATCTTTATTACTGGCGACCAGATCTTTTGTAAAAAAGGCAGTCACAATCTTGCCATCGCTCAGGCTGGCTGATGCTTTCGTACAAGTATATCCTGAAATTACCTTCGTTTCATTCGTAAAATTGAAAGTAAGGTTTGCGTTTTTTTTATTCCGCTGGTCCCAATCTTCTTTTGTGAGGGTAATCATTAATTTTTGGCCACTGTATTCTCTCAACATTACTGCAGTACCGGTTTTGCCATCATGAATAACTTTTTCACTACCCAAATTGCTGACCATTTCTGTTTTACTTAAAGGTCCTTTTAAGAAAACAGTATAAGTTGATCCGTTGAAGTTGCCTGGTGTCGCCTGCTTTTGTGAAGATAAAATATTGATATTATAGCTTATAGTGGCGTCACTAACAGTCTTTTGCCCAACTGTGCCGTTAAGTACTACGAATAAAAATAAATTTAAAAAAGTTAAGTACCTTTTCATAAACTGAGTTTAACAATTACTAATAAATTCATGCCCGGATAAAGACGTAAATTTCTTTAACATCAATGTCTGCAATCTAATCATACATTTAGATAGACTGCCGTGATTAAAGTTAAATATAATTATAAACTATTTTTTAGACGTTTTAGCTTTTAAATCCTGAACTTTTTTATTCGCCTCCTGCATGGCAATTATTTTTTCCTGCAGCTTATTTTGCTTTACGGGCTTTTTGCGGTTCTCCTCAATCTGTGCCAGTATCTTATCATGATCAATGATATATTTCTGTATTACTATCTGTAAAATAAGTGTTATGGAATTGGAAATGGTGTAATACCATGTAAGTGCCGATGGCAAACCATTGAAAACACCCAGCAGCATTACAGGAAAAATATATGGCATATACTTCATTACAGGGTTTGAATTATCCTGCATGGTTGTATTCATACTATAAATAGAAATCAGAAGACTCGTGAGCGTGGCAGTTAATGTAAAAAGGCTCACATGATCGCCGTAAAATGGTATGGCAAAAGGGATGTTATAAATAGAATCATATGCGGCTAAATCTTTAGCCCATAAAAAGCTTTGCCCCCTCAATGAAATATTAGATTGGAAAAAATAATACAATGACATGAATATCGGTATCTGCAATAAAGCCGGTAAACAGCCGCCTAATGGGCTCACGCCTGCAGATTTCCACAATTTCATCTGATCCATACTGAAAGCTTGTTTGTCTTCACCATGCTTTTCTTTCAGCTTGTCTATTTCAGGTTTTAACGCCTTCATTTTAGCTCCGCTCACATAACTTTTGTATAAGATAGGCGAAGTGAGCAGCCTGATAAACAGGGTAAGCAGCAAAATTACAATTCCCATACTGGCAACATGAGCCCTAATGAAATCGAAAACAGGTAATAATGCGTGCCTGTTAATATATTTTACAAAAGCAAACACGCCACTGCCATAAGGCACCATATTTTCCATATGGTTATTGTACTGCTTTAAAATATTGTAATCACTTGGGCCAAAATACATTTGCAGGGGAATCTGTGCATTGCCACTTACTACCGACACATTCAACTTAAGATCGGCTGTAGTTTGTGCAATCAGGTGGGTAGAAGAATCTGGAGATGTCCATTTTATATCACCAGAATTAAATTTATTTTTGTTAAAAAGTGCACTGGCAAAAAATTGCTGCTTTACAGAAACCCAGTCTACTTTTTTGTCCAATACTTTTTCGTTGCCATTTGGTCCCAGCGCTTCAAAATCATATTTATCTTCCTGCACAAAGCAGATATGTGATTGTTGCTTTTCGTAATGAATATCTTTTTCAACTCTTGGTGTGGCTACCTGCCATTTAAGGTTCAATAAATTTTGTGTAATCAACTGATCTGCGCCTTTGAGTTCAATCGCAAAATCCAGCATGTAGTTATCTGGATGCAACGTATAGCGGTGAATAATTTCTTTCCCCGTAGTATCTTTTAAAGAAAAACTAATGCTTGTACTTTTATCAGCAGTTGTTTGTTTATCCCCGGTTGTAAAAGTGAGTTCATCCGTAGGAATTGATCTGGTACCAGTATTTACAGGATAGGATATTTTATTGAAAATATTTTTATCCAATATTACTACAGGCTTTCCATCAAATGTATTGTACTTTTTAAGTTCAACCCTTTGAGGTTGTGCACCTTTATTGGTGAAGGTAATTTTCACCACATCATTTTCTATAGTTGTAAGCTCTTCAGGTTTATTGATGCTGTCTGCAAAGACTCCTGCTGTCTGCCTGATACGTATGGCAGCTGCATTCGAAGAATCTCTTTTCATTGCCACCGTATCTTTTGGAGGTTGTGCCTTAATCATCGAATCTTCCAATCTTTTGTTCTCTGCCAGGCGGGCCTGGTTGCCCTGGTTGTTAAAATAAAACATTCCCATCATAAGCAGGCCAATCAGCACAAATCCTATCACTGTATTTCTATCCATTCCCATAATTTATTTTTAAGGTTGCGAAGGTAACTAAAGTTTATTCTTATTTTTTTGATTAATGAAAATGGCTGCACCGTTATAAAACAAAATTAATTAGCTGTAAAACAGTTGATGGCAGCAATATTTTTAAGCGGTGGAAATTATCTATGCAACGGAAATTTTGCCCAAAAAAATGCCCTGCAGTTGCAGGGCATTAATTATAAAATAGCTTGAATTATTATTTTTTTGCAGCAGCAGGAGCGGCTTTCGCAGCGGGTGCAGCTTTAGCTGCAGGGGCTGCTTTTGCTGCAGGGGCTGCTTTTGCGCCAGGTTTAGGAGCAGCGGCTTCTTCCTGTTTCAATTGACGTGTCATTGTTACAGATGCTATTGGAATACGTGGTGAGTTCATGATTTCCATGTTCGCTGAATTCACATCTTCAACACGGATATTGCCGTTTAATTCAAGAGCTGAAATATCCAGTTCAATAAATTCTTTAAGATCCTTCGGTAATACTTTTACTTTTAAACTCTTGATTTTTACAACAAGTTTACCACCTGCCTTTACACCTGCTGGTGTACCTGTTAGTCTTAATGGCAATGTAACTGTTACTTTTTTATCAGCAACAAGTTCTAAAAAATCTACGTGAATAAGCTTGTCGCTTACTTTGTCAAACTGCAAATCTTTCAATACGCAGTCATAAGATTTTCCGTCTACACTGGCTTTAATTACCATAAATTCCGGTGTGTACACAAACTTTTTAAAGTCTGCTGCCGGGGCAGCAAAGTTGATTTCTGAAGCACCTCCGTAAATTACAGCTGGCACTTTTTCCTCAAGGCGAAGCTGGCGGGTGGCTGATTTGCCATATTCGGTCCGGAGTTGTCCTTCGATTGTAATTGATTTCATTGATTATTTTTTTTGAGCGGCGAAGGTAAGGGAATTGTTTTAGTTTACCGGCAGTCTTTTCAATTTAGTAATGGGCACTACCTATAAATCAGAAACCAGTCATCAATTCATAAGGTTATTTTCTATTTGCCATCCTGCTTCTTAAAAAAAGGCTGTTAATACTCCTGTTTTCCAAGGCATTCCGAATGGCAATAGCAAATAATTCGGCCGTAGAAACAACCCGTATCTTATCGCACAGAGGCTTTACCGGGATTGTATCGCAAACAACAAGCTCTTCCAGCACGCTGTTTTGAATATTTTCGTAGGCTTTGCCACTCAATACCGGATGCGTACAAAAAGCTCTTACGCTACGGGCTCCTTTTTCTTTTATTAGCCCGGCACTTTTGGCAAGCGTACCGCCGGTATCACAGATATCATCAATTAAAACAACATCTCTCTCGGCCACATCTCCAATCAATACCATACTTGCAATTTCATTTGCCCTTTTACGATGCTTATCGCAAATAACCATTTCACATTCAAAATACGATGCTATTTCACGGATACGATTGGCACTTCCCACATCTGGCGCAGCAAATGTGAGATTGGCAAGGTTCAGGCTTTCAATGTAAGGGATAAAAATAGCTGAAGAGTCCAGGTGATCCACCGGGATATCGAAATACCCTTGTATTTGCGGTGCATGTAAATCCATTGTAACAACCCTGTCAGCTCCTGCGGCAACAATCATGTTTGCTACTAGTTTGGAGCCAATTGCAACCCTCGGCCTGTCTTTTCTATCTTGCCTTGCATAGCCGTAGTAAGGAATTACTACAGTCACTTTATAGGCGGATGCTCTTTTGGCGGCATCCACCATCAGCAGTAATTCCATCAGGTTGTCCGTTGGTGAAAAAGTACTCTGGATTAAAAAAACAAACTGGCCACGAATGCTTTCCTGGAATTCCACTCCTATTTCTCCGTCACTAAAACGCTGAATATTTACTTTCCCCAAAGGCTCTCCGAATTTTTTTGCAATTGCTTCGGCCAGATACCGTGAGCCTGTTCCTGAAAAAAGTTTAGCATTATGTGACATAGTCATGTTTCGGCAGAATATTTTGGCGGAAAAATTAAAGTAACAAATCCTCTTATTTATTTATCTATCTATAAAAGAACAGATTACAAAACTATCATTTAAAAAATTGATGTTTACATTTATATAATGGAAAATATCAACAACCAGTCAAGTTCTATTAAAAATTGGGCGGTTGACGACAGGCCGAGGGAAAAGCTTTTTGCCAAAGGAGCCACTGCTTTAAGCGACTCTGAATTGCTGGCCATCCTTATAAATAACGGGCACAAAGAACGATCTGCTGTAGAACTTGCAAAAGAGGTGTTGAAGCTGGGTAACAATAATTTAAATGAACTTGGTAAAATAACCATTGCCGCCCTGCAAAAAATTAAAGGTATCGGAGTGGCTAAAGCTGTAACCATTGCAGCTGCCCTTGAACTTGGAAGAAGAAGGCAGGCAGCAACAGTGCTGGAAAAACCTGTTATAAAAACGAGTAATGATATCGCTGAGTACCTGAGGGCCGTGTTAAAAGATTTTTATTATGAAGTTTTTGGCGTGTTATTTTTGAACAGGGCCAATAAAATAAATCATTTTGAAATTATAAGCAAGGGAGGGATAACCGGCACAGTAGCAGATCCACGTGTTATTTTGAAACGGGCGCTGGAAACAGATGCTGTATCATTAATCCTTTGCCACAATCATCCTTCGGGCAGTCTTAAACCCAGCCGGGCAGATGAAGATCTTACCACAAAAATAAAAGAAGCTGCCCGGCACCTTGATATAAAAGTGCTTGATCACATTATTGTAAGCGAGGATGGATATTACAGTTTTGCGGACGGTGGACTTTTATAAACCATAAACACCAAACTGTAAACCGTAAACAGTCTATGCCTGTGCCGTAGGGCCACCAAAAGTAAATGGCATTTCTATCTGCTCCATATCCTGTATGGTTCCATTGGCAGTTTCAAATTTTTTCACATTATCTATCATGGCCTTCATAAAACGCTTGGCGTGAAACGGCGTTAAAATAATGCGGCTCTTCACTTTGCTCTTCGGGGTTCCCGGCATTACGTTTACAAAATCTATCACAAACTCTGCATGGCTATGTGTTATTATCGCCAGGTTGGCGTAAGATCCTTCTGATACTTCTTCTGAGATTTCAATATTTATTTGAGCAGGCTGCTCCGGTTGATTTGCCATGATTAAATTTTAATGCTGTAAAGATAAAAAACAAAGGGCTTCCAATCAGAAGCCCTTTAAATTATATTAATAACAATACTAGCGTGGGCGAAGATAAACAAGGGTATCACTCATAAGCCTGCTGGTAATTCCACCGCTCCAGGTTGCATATGTGTAAAATGTTTTTGTTGCAGGATTGTAACGGGAGTTTTGTCCTTCAACCTCCTTTAAACCATTTGGGAATGCACCACCTTCAGAAGTTATGGTAACTGCATTGCTCAAAGGATCAACTGTTAAAGTTGGGTTTGATACTGATACTGCAAGCCCCGTTGTAGCAGTATTGGCCCAGCCGTGGCTCTCGGTGTAACGTACAGAATTAGCCCCTGTGGTAGCAAGGCTTATTTCCCTGGGGCCAACCCAACCTGTAGAAGCTTCATCAATCGGAGGAATGTTTCTGAGTATGTACCCCTTTAAAAGATACACTCCATCATATTTATTCTTAAACCCAAGTCTTACAACAATTGACTTTTCAAGTGATGCAATTTTTGCAGAAGCAGGTTCTGTCTGTGCTATGGTAAATCCTAATCCATAGTTTTTGCTGAGATCAACAGCAAGAATATTATTGATTGTTATTTTAATCACCTTTGAAAATTCACCCGGTAAAAAAGTAACTGTGTACTTATCGCCGGTTAATGGTGTAGCCGCATCCGCACTGTAGGAGCCTGATGGAAGCGGTGTTATTTGCGAATCATATGTACTCACAGCACCGGGATCATCAGCAATTATTATTGTCATTGGTTTATTAAGTTCGGCGTTGTTGGCCACATCCCGCCTAACCTCTACCATTTCAAAAGTTTGCGGTGTAGAAACGAGGTCTATATTAATAGTTTTATATCCAGATGAGTAACCCGAAGCAGTATCTGCAAGTCCATCAATAAACTTTACAATTGTTTGGCCCTGATTTCCCAATGGATCCGGCGTTTGTACTTTTTTACAGCCACTGATAAACGCAATGCCTGCAAAAGTCCAGAGTGCATATTTAAAAAATTGTCGAAAATTCATCTTTATAGTTTAAAATATAAATTTATTGGTCCCACCATACCCTGCCGTCCTGCGTATCACCAGCAACTGCACCAGCCGGCGTAGGTGCAGGTACCGGAATTGCCGCAGCAGCGTCTGTAACATTTATTTTATTGGTGCTGTAATCATTCACACCATATACAAATCTTCTTGGAATTACTTTCGTGATGTTGCCTGCATTTTGTGCCGGTGTAAGTGCCGGAACACCGGTTCTTCTCCATTCACTCCAGCCCTGCAATCCATCGGGATAAAGAGCGATGTAGCGTTGTAAAGCAATTTTTTTCAAATTATCTGTTCCGTAACGAACGTCAGTATTAGTTAAATAGCTATTTACATCAGTTGCCGGTATTCCCCATTGAGTATATGATGCGGTTATCCCATCTGTATACAATTGTGAGGCGGTAGATTCCGTGATCCAGCCAATCTCCCTTGCTTCTGCCTTTGCAAAAATTACTGCAGCAGCATGCACAATTACAACGGGAGAATTTGCCTGCCTGTAACTAGAGCCCAATACTTTTGAATAAGTGGTGGAGTTAGCTGCAAACCATGCATTCATAAATGAAGCCCTGTCCCGGCCATAAGGAACACCATTATCACTGCTTCCAAAAATCTTATTTAGTTGCCGCTTGTCTCCAAGCGTGTTCAGGAGTTGCACAAACTGCAGGCTTTCTCCAACATCATCCCTGGCATCATACAATACAAACCATGGATTGCGAAAGGCGCCACCGGGATAGGTAATTTTGAAATTATCTGCATTATCTTCAATAATACCTGCGGGATGAGCAAGCGCAAGTTGAAATTGCTGTGCTGCATAATCTGTGGCACCAGGATATTTTTTACTTAACCGGAGTGCCATCAAAACCCTTAGTGAATTTGCCAGTTTTTTCCATTTACCGGTATCGCCACTATAGGCAATATCTCCTCTAACAACAGCGCCTGTACTTTCGAACTGTTCAACTATTGCAGTAAGCTCAGCAATCAATCCTTTGTAAACGGCCTCCTGTTTATCAAATTTTGGAAAGATATTAGTAACTGTCAGTGCATCGGCGTAAGGGATATCTCCCCACGAATCCGTCACAGTCCAAAAATAATAGGACTTTAAAATGGTAGCTATCGCAATCTGGTTGGCAAGCGATCCATTGGCTGCAGCCTGGGCACTTGTTGAAGGATCTTTACAAGTGTTAATTATGTTTTGACAATCGAATAAGGGGCCGGCATAAGTACCATCCATATCAAACTTTGGTAAGCTGTACAATGATATGGTTGGATACTGGGTTTCGGAAAAATACTGGCAATAATAACCGGGATTTTGCTGGCTGGCCTGCCCCGCAATACCCGCCAGCACATTTGTAAGGAGTGCTGCAGTGTTGGGTGTTGTAGTAGAGTTTGGATTCACATTGGTATCTCCAAAATCTTTTATCTTCTCACAGCTCATAAATATGATGACGGTAAGAAGAAACGCAGAAATATTTTTATTAAATAACTTCATTTTAAAAGTATTTTTTACCTCAGTAGTATTATTAAAATCCAATTTTTAAGTTAACGCCGATGGACCTTGTTCCCGGAAGCTGACCGTCTTCTCCGAAAACACTGTTGATTTCTGACGGGTCAAAATCTTTTGTTTTGGCATAAATCAACCAGGGGTTTCTTGAGACAATGGAAAAAGTGGCGCTTTGAATAAACTTACCTACAGACAACCTGTTAACCGGAATTTTATAGCCCAAACTAAGTTCACGAACTTTTACAAAGGTCAGGTCATAGATGTAATCATCAAAAATCTGGCGCTCTACCAGGCTGTGAAAATAATTCTGTGCTTCAACATAATGTGTCACCGGTTTGCCATTTACATCTACCCCGGAAACTTTAATACCGCCACCATCTCCAACAGCATCACGAATCGAATTGCCCTTGTCATTCAATGTGGCCGTTCTTGCAAGCAGGCCTGAGTACGATCCCCACATATCTGAAAGAGAAAAGAACTTGCCTCCCTGTTGAAAATCAATATTGATATTAATAACAAAATTCTTGAAGATTGTAAACGAGTTTTGAATGCCACCTGTATAAGTTGGCAAAACTGAACCAAAGAAAGCGAGACTATCCTGCCTGATTGGCAAGCCATCACCATCTAAAACCTGTTGTCCGTTGATGCGCTTTACACCTCCGCCATACATCATTCCCCATTGCTTACCCACAGCATTTACGGTAATTGGTGGGTCGATACCATTAAATGAGGCACCGCCGGAAAATGCCAGCTGATCTACTCCGGGGGCTATATTTGTTACAGTATTTTCAAGCTGCTTACTAAACGTTGCACTAATATCCCAGCTAAAATCAG
Source organism: Ferruginibacter sp. (assembly GCA_965247025.1). Taxonomy (GTDB): domain Bacteria; phylum Bacteroidota; class Bacteroidia; order Chitinophagales; family Chitinophagaceae; genus Ferruginibacter. The sequence goes on from OZ252000.1 coordinate 3,152,374, forward strand.
GTGTAACGACAGGTTTTATGCTGAACTGAAGATCGATGCCCCTTCTGCGTGAGCTGCCGTAATTACCAATTTTATTTGTTACTCCTGAAGCGCCGCTGACTTGCGCATTGATAGGTGCTTTGTCATCTACTCCTACATAATAAGTTGCACTCAGGCCCAGCCTGTTGTTAAGAAACCTCAGGTCCAACCCTATTTCTTTTGTAGATACAACAGCACCCGTAAGGTTAGGGTCTGGTATTGAGTTGGGGGTTGCCATCAGGCTGAGGCCGTTCCATGTTTGAGAATTTAAATTGTAGTTTACTGACAATTGGTAAGGTGTCAAAAATCTTGTAACCTGCCCGTAAGACATCCGTACTTTACCATAGCTCAACCATGGAAATTGATTCTTTACCAAATCGCTGAAAACAAAACTGGTACCGTAAGTTTGGCTAAAAAGCCCTTTCCCTTTTGGCAGAACAGAAGCCCAGTCGCCACGGGTTACAAATTCAAAAAACAACATATTCTTCCAGCCCAGATCTCCCCTTGCAAAAACCGCCCTGCGCTTTTCGTCACGCCTGTAATTAGAGTAACCAATAGGGTTAACAGAATTATTAAGTGTAAATAAATCTGTTACACTAAGCCCTCCGCTTGTGTTTCCGATAATTTCCTTAAATTTTATCTGCGTTATCTCAAGACCTGCATTTGTGTTTAACTGGAAATCTTTAATTTTTTTTCTGTAAGTAGCAACTGCTTCAAAAACATTCCTGTTCGAATAGGTTTCAGATGTGCCGTACATGGCTTTACCAGTGTTGGTAGCCTGTGGATCTGTAGAAACTCCCTGGGCACTTACAAATGAATTATTGATAGATGCATGGCCTGCACCAATTTGCAATGCATTATTGATGGTTCTTTCTTCATTAGTTGTTAACTGCTGTTTACGATATGTTCCTCGTAAAGAGAAGTCATTATTTAGCTTGTATGTAAGTGAAACATCACCAAAAAGACGGTCACGCTGGTTGATGTTTGAAATGTTGTTATAATAGGCAAAGGGATTGTACCAAAAATTACCACGGTAAAAATTACCAGGCGCTGTTGCATCGTAGGCTGTTGGGTTTGAGTGATTCCAGCTTGCAAGAATTCCGCCATCTGTTTTAAGATTTTGGAGTTCTCTCATTATTCCCATATCAAGATCTCTGTGAAACCAGGAGTTGAAATTACCAGTTGAATTATTGGAATAACCGTCATCGTTTTCTGCATTACTTTTTTGGCTCAGGTAAGTAATATTGGTTGACAATAAAAGGTGAGTATTTAATTCTGTTGAGCCGTTCAGATTGAAGTTGTTCTTTTTAAGATAAGAAGTAGGAATCAGCCCTTTCATATCCTGGTTGGTGTATGAAATTCTGAGGCTTGATCCGTCAGTAACTTTACTTATGCTTATATTGTTAAGCAACGTAACATCGGTATTAAAAAACTGGCGGGAGTTATTGGGCTGAGGAGTTAACAATGCAGTTTTGCCAGAATATTCAGTACCCGGATACCAGGCATACCAGGGAATATATTCCTGCCCTGCCATACGGGGCCCCCAGCTTGCATCATCTGTATAATCAGGATAATATTTTCCGTCGAGAGATTTCCAAAGCTCCGGCATGCCTGCCGTCCAGGTAAATCTCGAAAGATCGTAGGAGCCGCCGCCTGCATATGAATTCTGGTAGTTCGGCAGGATATAAATTTTATCAAACTGGATTCCTGAATTAATCTCAATCCCGGATCCTTTTACGCCTCTTTTTCCTTTTTTGTAGGTAGCCACAATAGCGCCATTGCCACCATCAGGGCCAAACAAAGCTGCTGCCTGCGGTCCTTGTAAAAAAGTAATATCTTCCAGATCATCTACATTAATATCATTATTACTTGGCATGATGGTACCATCAATTACATAGATAGGACCAGTTGCCGCTCCACCTGCATTAGATTCTCCTCTTACCCTGATATTAGTTTCCCTGCCAAGAGCCGCAGAAGACTGGCTACGAACTTGTATACCGGAAACTTTACCTGCCAATGCATTGTTGATATTGGTTTGCCTTACCGTGTTCAACTGATCCGCTGTAACAACTTGTGCATTTGCAGATACACTTCTTGCTGTTCTTTTAATACCAAAGGCAGAGGTTATAACCACTTCAGTTAGATTGCCTGTTTTTTCAAGAGAGGTGCTGAGATAACTTTGAGACCCAACCAAAATTTCAACTGGTTTAAAGTTTACCGCAGATACTTCGATTGTTTCTCCGTCCTTAACTTTTAAAGTGTAACTGCCGAGGGCGTCGGCCTGGCTTCCAGATTTGCTGCCTTTGATTTTTACAGATGCAAAAGGCACTGCCGCACCATCTTTATCTGTAACTTTTCCAGTAATCACCCTGCTTTGTGCAGAAGCAGCAAAGCCAAAAAATATAAGTAAGGTGATGGCAATAAGCGTTCTTCTCATAGCTATCCGATTAGTTTTGTACAGGTAAAAATAGGCATAATTTCCAAATGTAAAAATTCAGTTAATGCCCCCTTTGTGCAACAGTTTTGCTACAGCTATATCTATTAAAATGAAGACTTCTCTGTTAAAGGAAAAGATTATTGAAAGCTATACAGCAGCTGGAGTTTTACCTCACTTTTCCTGTTACCCTTTATTTCATCAAGGCCGGTTCCAACAGTAGTTTTATCTTTATAAATGGTTTGTGCAAACCTGAACCAAACAGTCATTTTTTTGGTAAGATCATAATTAAAATTCAAATAATACCGGTAACCCTTATCATAAAATACGGGTATTGAAAAGCTGTAAAGCACATCATTTTCATAAGCATATAAACGGCTGTCGTAACCGTCTGTTTCAAAGTATTGAAACCTTACGCCAGCTGCATATTTCTGCATCATTGGCTTGTATAAAACATCCACATAAGATAAAAAACCCTGTTGAGCTCCGGCACCTTTCTTATCATACCAGCTCATTTCAATTCTGTTACGAAATGTTACCGCCGGGTTGATTTTATAGTTGATTTGTGTGCGGATATTTTGGCGCTGTTTAGTAACTACCGGCGACAGAATTAAATCATCCGGGTTAAAATTTCTGGCCTTGGTCTCCGTACGGTAGCGGGCAGAAATTTCCAGTTGCTTATTTGGCTTATAAGTTACCTGCGAAAAGTAATCAGCACCAGTTGAAGGCGCATCCACTTGGTATTTCAACCAGGGGAATTTGTAAAAATCTGCATAAGCATCTATCCGCCAAAATATAGTTGGCCGCAGGCTGATGCCTGCATACAGCCCTTTTTCATTATTTGGAAAAGAACTTTCGGTAAATGCGTTGGTGTACAGTGACTGGTATTTTTCTGAAATATTTCTGTACAATAAGCTCATATCCACATTTGCCGCTACACTTATCATAATACCATTTACAAATGTTTTGTGCATGTTATTATCGAAGGCAGCTTCGCCGAACACATGCATATTTTTATAAGTGTAGCTGTAATCAATGCTTTGATTCCCCCAGCGCCTTCCTGATAAAGCAAAAATATTATACGGCTCTGCCGATTTGTTGATGGGTAACTTAAAATCATACTGAACTGCATTTGCACCAATATGAAAATTGCGTTTGTTTAAAGCAATGTTGCCGCCAAAAGCTAATTGTTTTTGAGCACCCTTATCTGCCACTTCACTTTTAGTTCTGTGAAGCCCCGAGGTTTGCAGTGATGAAATATAATCTTCATTATTTAAAGTATCTGGTACCAGGTTTCCGTCAATTTTTCTATACGAAACAAATGCTGTGAATTCAATATTTCTTTTCGCCAGTGTAATACCAAATCCACGATGAAAATTAAATTCGCCGGCAGTATTATATGGCCTTAAAACTGCCAGCTGTCGTTTTATATTGGTGACATCCGGACTTTTTTTAAACGCCAGACTTTGCCACTGCGTTAACCCCTGGCCCAGGTTAACTGTAAAATCACCAATAGCTATTGATTTGATGATGCCGATATTTCTTGCAAATGCATGAAAGGAATAAAAATCAAACCCCTGTTTTTGAGAGCCTTTAAAAAACTGTTCTCCGGCATCTTTATCACCTACAATACCATACTGCAATAAATTTTTGTATTGGTATTTATACCGGATCAACAATCGTTGGGGACTCCCAGGATAATAACTATTGCCAGCAGTGGGATCAGCACTTAGCCCACGGGACTGTTCCAGTACCTGTGTTACCCTGGCTAAAATACTGTGATTGCCATTGTGCAATCTCTCTGTAATGGAAGCGTAGATATCAACCCTTGCATTTACTGAAATATAAGGCCTTATTTTCTCAATGGTTGTAACATCCCAGCCAGGTATGGCTTGTATTTCATAAATATTTATAAAGTTGCCAAAAAGGCTTCGGTAACTCAAAAGATTCTGTATCTGCAGCGGTGTAAGAATTACGAGTTCTTTAAGTGATGCAGCATCTGCATAGTTGAGGTTAAGAGGTGTTTTTAAAAACTGCTGCAGTTGCTGTAAAAAAGTATCGTCCTGTGTTTCTGTATCATCATTACCTTCTGTAACAGCTTCCATTTGCTGCTCCGTTGTAGTACTTTGCACATTGGGTACCTGCGCTATGGTAAAGTTAGCCGGGCAGATAAATACAATCAAATTAAGGAACACACAGCAAATGCTCGTCCAATAGAAAGGCCGGTGTCTGCCCTCAGGCAGTTGATCTGTATTATGTGGATAGAACATTAAAAATTTAACAGCACTATTGATTAACCGGAGCAACAGGTGCAGCCTGCTTTTTATTAAAGTTTACTATCAGCAATAATCCTGGCGATACACCAAGTTGCGGATGATAACTTCCGATTACATCGAGCCGCAGGTTACTCCAGCTTATGCCCACACCTCCATAAGCAAGGCTGGTTGCGGATGCCATACCTCCCCGGATAAAAAAGGCTTTTTCAAACTGGTATTGAAAACCGGCGTTTAGGTTAACAGGAAAATTTTCTTCTTTCACCAGTTCAGCACTCACAAAAAATTGTTCTGAAGCATCGTAACCTAAACCAAATGTGTATGCAGAAGTTATTTTTTCGTCAGTTTTAGAAAGCTTACCTCCAACCGGATTGTAAACATGAACACCAGCATGCAGCTGATCACTTAAATGCACAATTGCGCCGAGTTCAAAATTTATGGTGCTGGCACTATTGTAAGCAGGCACCCTGTAACCATAATAATTAAACTGCATTCCTATATCAACTTTTGATCCCAGGCTTCTGGCGTAAGCAAGACCAATTTGGCTCTCGTTAAAATTTTTAAACCCCATGTATTTCAGGCTGATACCGAAATTGCCTGACTCAGTGGGCAGCGCAACCGCCGCAGTGTAAAGGCTTGTTGCACCGAGCAAGAACCGCCTTTCTCCATACACCCCTGCAGCGCCCTGTTTTACACCTGCAAGTGCTGCCTGGTTATTTGTGAAAGAAAAAACATCGCTTTGCTTAGAGCTGTACGCTCCCAAGCCAGCATAAACCGCAGATACAGGTTGCCTTACTGCCTGGCCCTGGCAAAAGTCCGTTACAAAAAAAACGACAATAATTGCAGGTAAGAGATATCTCAAAATAGCTTTGGTTATTTATAAGCAATATAAACATAATTTGTTAAGAAGAAAACAGTTCGGTAATAGTTATTATTTTTGCGGTATGCAATTATTAGACGGGAAAAAAGTATCCCAGGCTGTAAAAGATTCTCTGAAAGAAAAAGTAACAGCTTTGACGACAAATAGCGGCAAGACGCCCCACCTTGCGGCAATATTGGTTGGCAATAACGGAGCAAGTGAAACTTATGTAGCCAGTAAAGTAAAAAATTGTGAGGAGATCGGCTTTAAAAGTACATTAATAAGGCTGGAGGCTGATGTGGAAGAAAGTATTTTAATGGAAACCATTAAAAAATTGAATGCGGACAATGATATTGATGGGATTCTGGTACAGCTTCCGTTACCAAAGCAGATCAGTGAGGAGAAAGTTATTAACCTGATAGATCCTGGTAAAGATGTAGATGGATTTCATCCAATAAATGTTGGTAAACTTGTACAAGGTTTACCAACATTTATTCCGGCGACTCCCTATGGAGTAATGCTTATGCTGGAACATTATAATATTCCAACAAAAGCAAAGCACGCCGTGGTAATAGGCAGAAGCAATATTGTCGGCAGGCCTATGAGTATCCTGCTGAGCCGGAACACAGATCCCGGCAATTGTACTGTAACCCTTTGCCATAGCCATACGAGTAACTTAAAAGAACTTTGCCTGCAGGCTGATATAATAGTTGCTGCATTGGGCAAACCTGGGTTTTTAACCGCTGACATGGTGAAAGAAAATGCTGTTGTGATCGATGTGGGAATTACCAGGGTTCCGGATGCTGCGAAGAAAAGTGGATTTGCCATTAAAGGCGATGTTGACTTTGAAAATGTTGCACCAAAATGCAGTTACATAACGCCGGTACCAGGCGGCGTAGGCCTGATGACAATTGCTGCATTACTAATGAATACTTACAATGCTTGCCTGCTTAAAAGCAATTCATAATTAATCTGGTATTTCACCCTGCTATCAGAATGTTAAACACACCTGTGAAGTTACATTAAACAATATCTACCGTTACCTTTAATCAACATGAATTCTTCAGCACCTATTACCGCAGAGACCCTTCCTGTAATGGAACATTTTTATACCATACAGGGTGAAGGTTTTCACCAGGGCAGAGCGGCTTATTTTGTCAGGCTCGGTGGCTGCGATGTGGGCTGCGTTTGGTGTGACGTAAAAGAAAGTTGGGATGCTTCGTTACATCCCCAAAAATCTGTTGAAAGTATTGTTTATGATATCACCAGTAACATACCAACTAAAAATAGCGGGCTTGTGGTAATAACGGGCGGTGAGCCACTTATGCATGACCTTTCACTTCTTACAGCCAAGCTAAAAGAAAATGGTTTAGAAACAAATATAGAAACTTCGGGGTCTCATCCTTTAAGTGGAACCTGGGACTGGATCTGTTTATCGCCTAAGAAATTTAAAGCGCCTTTGCCTGATGTAATTCCTTTTGCCAATGAACTGAAAGTGGTAATTTTTAACAAACATGATTTTGAGTGGGCCAGGCAATATGAGGCGCTGGTTGCTCCCGGTTGTAAGCTTTATCTTCAGCCGGAATGGGATAAAGCAGCACAGGTTACACCGCTAATAATAGAGTATATAAAGGCAAACCCACAATGGCAACTTTCTTTGCAGGTGCATAAATATATTAATGTGCCATGATGTAATCTGAGTGTCTTTTGTATGCTGTGGCTATAATTAAACCAACAAAATATGAAAACCTTATTTTTCTTTTTGTTTTTTCCGATGTTTGCCGTGGCGCAAAAAAGCTATTATATCTCTTGTGGTGGAAATGATGATTTTAATGGTATGTCACCAGCAACCGCCTGGAAAAGTATCGCTCATTTAAATTCACTTTTTAATAGTATTGCTCCTGGAGATTCCGTGTTATTTAAATGCAACGAATCTTTTTACGGATCAATTGTCATAAATAAATCGGGCGCCACCAATGCTGCTATTGTAATCAGTAGCTATGGTAAAGGTGCTAAGCCTGTTATCACGGGTTTCTCTAACCTAAGCAATTTTTCAAAAGTGTCTCAGGGCATTTACCAGGCTTTAGCAAAAGGTGTAAAATACAATGTAAATATGCTCACCATTAACGGTGTACCCCAAAGGGTAGGCAGGTATCCTGATTACGAACCTGTATCAGGCGGCTATCTTTCATATGATGCATTTAAAGAAAATACCGGAATCACCGCAGGCGGTTTATCTGCAGCAGACTGGATTGGTAGTGAAGTTGTGATTAGAAAGGACGGTTATATTATTGAAACAGACAGCGTCACAAATCAGTCTGGCGGAGAAATTAATTATATATCCCACAGAGGCTCAATTAATCCACGGAACGACGGACCCGGTTTAAAGGCAGCACAAAAGCCACAGGTTGTTGGTGCAGGAATGTTTATACAACGCAACATCAAAACGCTCACTGAATTTGGCGAATGGTATTTCAGCGCTGCTGATAATAAGATGAATATTTTCTTTGGTAATAAAATTCCTTCATCTTTTGAAGTAAAAGTTTCCACAATTGATACGCTGTTAAACATTAATAATAACAGTTTTATTGAGATAAGCAATATTAGTCTTGAAGGAGCAGGCATGGCTGCAATCTATTTTGCAGATACAAAAAATATAACAATTAAAAATTGTAACATCAGTTGTAGTGGACAAAAAGCAATCTTTGGCTGGAACTCATCTAATATTATCGCAGCTAATAATCACATCACTTATTCCTTGTGCAATGCGATTGATATTACAGGACGCCATTCTTTCAACTGTTCTGTTATTAATAATATTATTTCAAATACTGGTATATATGCAGGCATGTCATCTAATCACAGCGATATGGATGCAAAAGGTATTTATGTAAGTGTTAAACAGAATGCTGTAATAAGAAAAAACAGGATAGATTCAACCGGGTACAATGCTATTCAGTTTCAGGGAGATGACATTACAGTAGACAGTAATTTCATCAACTATTTTTGTTTTGTAAAAGATGATGGTGGAGGTATCTACACTTTCAATAATGTAAATGGCTCGGGAAGAAAAATTTGCAATAACATTATTTTGAATGGCATAGGAGCACCAGCCGGCAACAGGGGTACCGTTCATGCCGAAGGAATATACTGTGATGGCGAAACAGCAGGCGTAGATGTAAGCAATAATAGCATTGCCAATGTAATAAACCGTGGAATTTATTTAAATGACCCGACTAATGTTACTGTTCTCAACAATACCGTTTACAATGCTTTTGGCTGGTGTATCAACAAGCATTTCGATGGTAATATCAGAAACGCAGTTTTAAAAAACAATCAATTCTTTTATGGTCCAAAACCTTATAATAATGATCAAACCTCTTTCATAGGAGGAATAGGTAATACGTCAACGTTTCCGAGTTTTCCAACCTTGCAGCCATATTTTAAAAACATGGGAATAATTGACAGCAACTATTATCACATCCCGGTTGACAATGTATTCTTTTGGTATTTCTCTTTTGACAGTGATAAAAAAACTATCAGTTACGAAAGAGATAAAACATTTGAATACTGGCGGAATTTCTCCGGCCAGGATGCCCATTCAACCAGGTTAAAAACGCAACCATTGTCTGAGCAGTTTTTTATTTACAATGATGGAGATGTGGCGAAAAGTTACAATCTTAAACAAGGAAAATACCAGGATGTAAAAGGAAAAGTTTATAGTGACCATGTTTTAGTGCCGGCATGGAGCAGCATTATTTTATTAAAAATAAAAGCTGGCTAAATGTTACTGGTTTAGATTTTATCTTCACAGTTCAATATGTTCTATGAAAGAAAGAAGGATTGCCTCCAAAACAATTATCTCATTTATATTTCTGCTGTTTTTTTGTTGCCAGGCAACTGCTCAGTGGTATAATCCTGACAAGGTAAATACAAAGGCTGCGGAAATTTATGCAAAAGCTTACGAGGCTGCCCAGGAGGAAAAATATGGACAAGCGATGATTGATATTGCAAAGGCAATAGAACTAGATCCCAAATTTGTGGATGCTTATCTTTCACGGGCGGGCATATTTGCAAACATGAAGAAATACGATTCCTCCGTGATGGATTTTGAAAAAGGAATTACGCTTGACGCTGTATATGCTTCTACTTATTATCTCCCTTATTCTATTTCACTGGCTGGCATCGGCAAATTCAACAAAGCACTTGCCGCAATAAATATATTTTTGATGGATACAACAATTAATGAACGGAGCCGGAAAGCGGGAGCCTATCGTAAAACTGTTTATGAGTTTGCCATAGATTATGAAAAAAAACACCCGGCAAACGGATATGTGTTTGCACCTCAAAATCTTGGCGACAGCATAAACAGCGAATATGGCGAATATTACCCCGCCATAACCATTGATGGTAAAAAATTGATTTTTACCAGGCGGATAAAAAGTGACGAAGACTTCTATGAGAGTTCATTAGTAGATGGGCAATGGAGTTTGGCGCATCCGTTACCAGGAAAGGTAAATACCAATCTGAATGAAGGTGCACAAAATATTTCGCAGGATGGAGAATGGATCATTTTTACCGGCTGTAATTATCCTGAAGGATACGGCAGCTGCGATCTTTATATTTCTTACAAGACAAGCGCTGGGTGGTCCGAAGCAAAGAATCTCGGCGGTGTTGTAAACACCGATTTTTGGGAATCGTCCCCATCACTTTCACCTGACAAAAGAGATTTGTACTTCAGCAGCGACCAGCCGGGCGGCTATGGCGGCCGTGACATCTGGGTAACGCATCGCTCCGCTAATGGAACCTGGGGGCGACCAGAAAATTTAGGCCCAGAAATAAATACTTCTGGCAATGAAAGCTCCTCGTTCATCTATGCTGATAATCAAACCCTGTATTTTAACAGCAACGGACACACGGGGTATGGATCAACAGATTTATTTTTTTCCAAAAAGAAAGAGGATGGTACCTGGTCAATCCCTGAAAATATGGGTTATCCGATAAACACCATTGATGACGAGGGCTCACTTATTGTAACTGCCGATGGAAAAACAGCATTTTATGCAAGTGAAGGAAAAGACACCCGGGGAGACTTAGATTTATACAGCTTTCAGTTGAGAGAAGATTTGCGTCCACCCAAAACCCTGTGGGTAAAAGGGAGAGTGTTTGACAATAAAACAAAAAACGGCCTGCCCAGTTCCGTAGAACTGACTGATGTAAATACAAGGAGATTAATAAGCAAAGTACAAACAGATGAAGATGGCAATTACCTTACTACATTACCGGTAGGTAACAATTATGCATTTAATGTAAACAGAAAGGGCTATCTCTTTTTTTCCGAACATTATGATTTAAGCACTAATAAATTTGATTCTGTATTTCAGGCAGATATTCCTCTGCAGCCAATTATTGCAGGCAACAGTATTGTATTAAAAAATATCTTTTTTGACACAAAACAAACAGTGCTAAAACCGGCCTCAACTGCGGAACTTGATAAAGTAATTCAGTTGATGACAGATAATCCTTCTTTAAAAATACTGATAACAGGTTATACAGATAATGTAGGCAAACCGCAGGATAATCTTGCTTTATCCAATGGCAGAGCCTTATCAGTAATCAACTATATTTTAAGCAGTAAATTGGTGGCTAAAGAAAGGCTGCAGTATAAAGGTCTTGGATCTTCCAGCCCTATTGCAGAAAATTCAACAGAAGAAGGCAGAGTGCAAAACAGGCGAACTGAGCTTAGCGTTATCAGCAATGATACAGTGAAATGATTGTGATATCAGTTTGCAGCTCTGGATAAATTTTATATTTTCAATATAAAATTAGCTTTTTATGCCTGAGTTCAACAACAAAGAAAATCACCAATGTTAAACGATCTGCTTTATCAAATAGCACTTACACTTGTTCCAAATATTGGGGATGTGCATGCAAAAGCCCTGGTAAATATATTTGGTGATGCCCAGTCTATATTTAAAGCCAAGACCAGGGACCTGGAATGTATTGAAGGAATTGGTACCATCAGGGCTAAAAGCATTAAGGCATTTGCAGATTTTACTAGTAGTGAGGAAGAACTGAATTTTATTGAACAGTATAAGATTACGCCACTTTTTATCAATTCTCCGGGCTATCCGCAAAGATTGCTGAATTGCTATGACAGTCCATCATTGCTCTACTATCGTGGTAGTTCAGATCTGAATCATTCTAAAATAATTTCTATAGTAGGTACCAGGAATAATACCGACTATGGAAAAACTGTTTGTGAAAAACTTATTGAGGATTGTGCCGGAGAAAATATAATGATAGTTAGCGGCCTTGCTTTTGGTATTGATACAATTGCTCACAAAGCCGCCTTAAAAAATCAGCTACCGACTATCGGTGTCCTGGCTCATGGGCTTGACAGAATTTATCCATCACAAAACAAGTTGCTTGCAAAACAAATGGTTGAAAGCGGAGGATTATTAACAGAATTTATCAGTAAAACGAATCCCGATAAGCAGAATTTCCCAAAACGAAACCGGATTGTAGCTGGTATATGCGATGCCGTTTTGGTAATTGAAACAGGTAAAAAAGGAGGATCATTAATCACTGCAGAGCTGGGTAATGGCTATAATAAAGATGTGTTCGCAATTCCGGGAAGAGTATCTGACACAAAAAGTGAGGGCTGCAATTTTTTGATCAGGAACAATAAAGCTTCGCTAATAAATAATGCGGATGACCTTCTTGACATGATGAACTGGAAACCGGTAAAGAAACAACTACAACAAAAACAAAGGCAGCTGTTTATTGAACTCACCGCAGATGAAAAAATTATTGTGGATATACTATCTGCGCAGGAGCAAGCGGGTATTGATGAATTATATTATAAGTCGGGCTTGAGCAGCAGTTCTGTTGCAGCCGCCTTACTGATGCTTGAAATGCAAAATATTCTCAGCAGTTTGCCTGGCAAAATCTATAAATTGCTCTAAAATTCAACCACCTTCTTTGATTGTTTTTAAAATAACAAAGCTCACCAAATGGCGAGCTTTGCTTTATCGTTCATTAAAACCGACTATTAGTTTGTAGCCTTAACTATTGGTAAAATTTTTGTCTCATCACCAGCCTGAACTTTCAGTAAATAACTTCCACCTGCAAGTTTGCTCATATCTAAAGGTTTTACGTTAGCTCCCTTAAAACCCTGAATCTGTTTAACTTGAAGCTGCTTACCTAGTGCGTCTGTAACAGAAAAGATTACCATGGCATCTTTTTCTAAATCAAAACTTACATTCGCCGTCTGCTTAATTGGATTTGGGTAGACACCTGCGATAATCTCTTTGCTATTAATACGAATATTTTTGATCGGAGTTTTAACAAATTTACCGTCCTTATCTATCTGCTTAATTTGAAAATAAACTATACCACTCGTCCCTCTTATTGCAGTTAAGTTATCTTGAGTGAATGTGTAAGCATTCGATGACCTTCCATTGTTAAGGGCTTTAATAGTGAAAATAGGAATAAAGTCTTTTCCATTAAGACTACGTAGTATTTCGTATTTGTCAGTATTTCCATCTTCACCTTCAACGGTCCATGTCAATAATGCTTTATCATTATTTTTAACTGCATTAAATCCTAGAAATCTAACAGGAAGAACTGACAAGGGCTGAAGATCTACAAATGATGGATTTACTCCACCGTTATTAGTAGGCGGAGTAGCTGCACCACCAAAAAACATTGTAGAGTAATCGGTAACATCCCCTGTGCTTATCACGTTTACATACCAGTACATTTGTTGATTCGGCCCTCCATTGGGAGATAAATCATCAAGTCTCAGACCCGAAAAATATGAGTTTGTTGGAAAAGTAAATTCCACTATTGGATTATTTTTTGAATTGGGTGGCCAGGTGGTAGTGGTGGTAATTCCGTTATCATTCATAATATATGAATAGTAAGCTCTGCCTGCATTTACATAAGGATTCGCTGTAAAAGTTTGATTTAATGCGGGAATAATATTTAGATTTGGAATTAAAGAAGCTTTTATAATTTCTGCATCAGTAGGATTAGTTCCCCCTACTGCCGTTTGATCATCAATACTTATTGTTACATTGATATTTAAAAACAAAGCATTTATAAACCCCGTATTGCTTGTTTGGGCATAAACTCCTACTTTGTTGCCACCTGGAGTAATATTTACAATTGTGCCTTGTACTGTATTTTGTGACTTTATATCTAAACTACTCAAAAGTAAGATAGATAAAAAAGGTATAATAAATTTTTTCATGTTTTAACGATTTTCGATATTAAAATGAAGGTTGCGTGATTACTGTAGCTTTATTTCCTGCCAACACAGTAGTTAGTAGAATTGTTTCGTCATTATTTGGACCACTATACCTAATTTGACCATTTAGATTCAAATCACAATTCAGGTAACCAGATACTACAGCGGCTTTGTTTCCAGCAATACAAGTTGTTAAGAGTTGACTTTCATCATTACCCGGACCTGAATATCTTACGGTAGAATTGCTATTAGCGTTACCTCCCCATAATCCAAAAACTGTAGGGGTTAATGTTGCGAGGGCATTATTAGTTACAGAACCAGCAAACACTTGTGCTAGTCCAGTTGTGAAATCAAAAGCTGTGGTTGATGTTTTTGCCAATGTTAAAGTTGCCGCTGATCTTGCTCCCAGGTGATTTCTATGTTTTATTGAAACATAATAGCTTCCGGCAACATTTCCAGCAAAATTTACAGCGGTAGAACCATCTGTATCGACAACAGTTCCGTTTCGCAACAGTAATACCGCACGTTGCGACACTACAACTCCATCGCTTGATCTGTGTAGTTGAGCCAACACCCAATCTACTGCAGTGGTATTTGTAGACGCACCAGCAGCTGATCCAATAACTGATGTGCCAGAGGTTTCGCCACCACCACTTCCGCGAAGGGCTACTGTGATCATGTTCATGCCTGAATAAGGTTCACTTGCTGGAATTAAATTCAGCGTCCTCAATCCATCTGTCATCACACCAGTACCTGAATTATAATTTCCCTGTAAAAATATTTTTGGACTAACTAATAGGGGACTCAACACTGGCCTAGTTCCTACTGCAAAAACACCAACCAAAGTTACCCCTGTCCGTGTGTAAGTATATGGATTACTACCTGCTGCAGCTCCTGTTTGAGAGTTTAACAAATCCCAGCCAACATTTGCAGCCGGAGTTGTTATATAATTTGAAATACCGCCTCTTGTTCTGTCAAATCCAGCCAGTTCATCCGCCTGATTCCAGGTAGTGGTAAGGCTTAGATTACTACCACCTGCAACTGCCTCGGAAAGTTCCCAGCTATTATTTACAGTTTCCTTTGCGAATGCTGTTCCTGTTGTTCCGGCAGCCAGCACATTGGGGAATGACCTTGCCCCAATATCATCTGCTGTTCCACTATTAGCAATAGTTACCGGATCGTAGGACGTTGTTGAGTTCCCTATCGGATAAGTAAATGCTGTTGCACCCAATGCAGCCTTAACTAGTTTACCTGTACCACTTGTTACAATAAATTTTGAGCTTGTTGCGCCTGTTATTGTTCCAGCACTTCCAACAGTTAAATTATTGTTTCCTGCAAGAATATTGCCGTTGGTAAATAGTATATCACCACTTACCTTGGCATTTCCTGTAAGAGTTATATTAGATGTGTTGTCAATTTCAACATTTGGCACATTAAAGCCTCCCATGTTCACATTTTGATTGCCGCTACCTTTAAGAATAATTTTCCCGGTGCCCTGTATATCAGCATTACTGGTTACATCACCCTGTACCGTTACTGTGGCACCAGCCTGAATTGTAAAGGTAGCCTGATCAATGAATAACTGGGCTGATGCAGCATTGGATAGGGCAATTGACAATCCCAGCAGCTTTAAGTGTAATTTTTTAAGCCTCATGAAGCAAATTTTAATAATTGTTTACAGAAAATAACATTATAAAAATAGTATTTAAAAACTAAGTTTCAATCAAAAATAAGAATAAGATTGATCTAATTAGCAAACGGACGGATTAAATTAGTAAATGGTGGGATATTGATTCTGTGATAAAAATAAGGAAACAATATTATAAAACAATCCCCTTTTAGGGTGATATTTTAAAATAATTTCGTTTAAAATGGATTTTCAAATATCAGTTCAATTCACCGAAATTTGCACATATCAATAAAATAACATGGTAGCAGAAATTAAAGTGCCTTCAGTTGGAGAAAGTATTACAGAAGTAACGCTTGTAAAGTGGATAAAAAAAGACGGCGATTGGGTGGAAAGAGATGAAATTATTGCAGAACTAGAAAGTGAAAAGGCCACTTTTGAAATTAATGCAGAGCAGGCTGGTCTTTTGAAAACAGTTGCTGGGGAAGGAGACACTTTAAAGATCGGTGATATTGCCTGTAGTATTGATACCAGTGCAGAAAAACCTGCACCCACAGCAGAAAGTAACGTGAAGTCAGTTTTGAAAGAAGAGCCTAAGCCTGCTGAAAAAACTGTACTTGTAGCTGAGACAGCTGCTGTAAAGGCTACGCCTGTTGCGGCGGCTATTATCGCCGATAAAAAAGTTGATGTGAATACCGTTACTCCGACAGGAAGTAATGGGAAGATATATAAACAGGATGTGCTGGATGCATTGAATAATCCGGGAAGAAAGCCTGGCATTCAATTAAATGCCAGGGCAGAAAGGTCAGAAAAGATGAGCGCCTTGAGAAAAACAATTAGCCGCAGGTTAGTGGAGGCTAAAAATACTACTGCAATGCTCACCACTTTTAACGAAGTGGACATGAGTGCTATAATGGATATAAGGGCGAAGAACAAGGATAAATTCAAAGAGTCTCATGGTGTAAATCTTGGCTTCATGAGCTTTTTTACAAAAGCTTGCTGTTTTGCTTTACAGGAATGGCCTGCAGTTAATGCAATGGTAGATGGAGAAAATGTTATTTACCATGATTTTTGTGATATTTCAATTGCAGTTTCTGCGCCGAAAGGTTTGGTAGTGCCGGTAATAAGAAATGCTGAAAGTATGAGCATGGCTGATATTGAGAAAAAAGTTGTTGACCTGGCCACAAAAGCAAAAAACAGCAAACTCACTGTAGAAGAAATGAGTGGAGGAACTTTTACGATAACAAACGGAGGTGTGTTTGGATCTTTGATGAGTACTCCAATAATAAATATCCCTCAAAGCGCCATACTTGGAATGCACAAAATACAGGAAAGGGCAATGGCGATAAACGGACAAGTAGTAATTAAGCCAATGATGTATTTGGCTTTAAGCTATGACCACAGGATTGTTGATGGCAGGGAATCAGTAAGTTTCCTGGTTAGGGTAAAGGAATTACTGGAAAATCCTGCACTGCTGCTTTTTGGAAAAGACCCTGTAAAAAGCCTGCTGGAAATTTAAGGGATAGAAGCTAAAATTTAAAGCGGCTGGTATTAAATGCCAGCCGTCACTATATAAAAATGAGTCGCTTCCAATCGTATATAAATACAGCAGAAAAAATAGTGGCTGCCTATACCGGCGATGTACCTCTTGCAGCTTTTATAAAGTCTTTTTTTTCTGCAGAAAAAAAATATGGTTCCAAGGACAGGAAGCACATATCAGGACTTTGTTATCAATATTTCCGCATAGCGATACCGTTTAAAAAATATAGCGTCGCAGACAAAATGTTAGCCGCTTCTTTTTTATGCAACAAATCTCCTACTGATCTTCTTGATAAATTGCAACCGGACTGGAATAGCATCATTACTTACCCCATTGAAAAAAAAATGGCTGTTATTAATCCTTCGTTGAATGTTCAGGATATATTTCCTTTTACGCAAGAACTTTCGGTCTGCATTGACAAAGAAAAGTATTGCCTGTCTTACCTTACCCAGCCCGATCTTTTTATAAGGGTGCGGAATGCTAACCTATCCATGATTGTGAGAAAGTTGGAAAAAGCTTCTATCCCATACACCCTTTTGAACGACACTTGCCTGCAACTACCACCAGCAAGTAATACAGAAAATATTTTTATAGCAGACAAGGAAGCGGTAGTACAAGACTATAACTCACAGCAGGTTCTAAATTTTTTAAACGATTATACAAGACTGTTACCTGAAAAGCCTGCTATTTGGGACTGCTGTGCAGCTAGCGGGGGTAAATCTATTTTGATATTTGATATGCTCAAGGGCAAGTGCAGCCTTACAGTTTCTGATATAAGGCCCGCCATAATTTCTAACTTACATAACCGGTTCAAGAATGCGGTAATAAAAAACTATCACTATTTTATTGCAGACATTGGCGGATCAAAAGATCCTTTGCCTGCAAAAAATTACGACATTGTTATTTGCGATGCACCCTGTACCGGAAGCGGAACCTGGAGCAGAACTCCTGAGCAGCTATTCTATTTTAATACTTCACTAATTTCAGGGTACGTAAAACGGCAAATTGCAATTATAAAAAATACAATACCACACTTAAATAAAGGAGGATTGTATATTTATATTACCTGTTCTGTTTTTAAAAGAGAAAATGAAGAAATTGCAGAGATGATTCAAAAAGAATATGGACTTCAACTATTGCAGATGCATTATTTGAAGGGTTACAATCACAAGGCAGACTCCATGTTTACGGCAATATTTCAAAAGTTGTAAATAATTCGCCTTAAAAATAAATCCAGTGAAGTTTTGTGCCGGCACTTTTTCTAAACTCTACTGTGGGTGCAGGAATTTTCAGAATATTGGGAAGCGATAGTAATATATTAGGTTTAAGCTGATCCTTATCCAGCCTTTTAAGATCTGCATCCAGTGAAAACAAATACCTGTTCGCCCTTTTAAAGTCAGGAATAAGTTTTTCACCAATCTTTGAAGGGTTAGACCTTGCCCCAATCATCCCATCTGCCCCATAGCCAAATGAAGCATTAAGCCAGCGGGGCACATCAGTATTTGATTTTAAAAACGAGGACGGATTAATAGAAAGCCAATAGGTTTGACCGTTATAGTCTTTCAACCAGCTCTGCCATTTGTTTGAACCAAGTTCCGCAGGACTATATTTACTGTAAATAGTTTTATGGAAAGAAAATTTCATCCTTATTCGTTGCTCACCCCATGCAAATTGCTGACTCATAAAAAGAGTGCTGCCTAAAATGTTAGCCAGCATATCACCTTTTGAAAAACCCCATTTTTGGGAATACCCATCAAAAATTTCTACAATGGTTTGTAATCCAAGGGAAGTAAGACCCGCTATCCAGGTTGCCTTTGTGTTCCTTACGCCACTCCACCGCATCATATCGTATTGTATGGCACTCATGTTATAAGCAGTAGTTGCATGGCCCAGTTTATCCATGTACATCCATTCAGCATTATCATTAAATAAGTGAAACCTGCTGCGTGGAAATTTTTTATACCACAGGTAGTGTAAGCCAATTAAACCGGCTGTTGCTATAACAGATTCTGAAACAACTACTGTGGTGAGCCTGCTATTATTAATGTTTGCAGGATAATTGCCCGTTTGTGCTCTACAACAATTTAAAAA
Source organism: Ferruginibacter sp. (assembly GCA_965247025.1). Taxonomy (GTDB): domain Bacteria; phylum Bacteroidota; class Bacteroidia; order Chitinophagales; family Chitinophagaceae; genus Ferruginibacter. The sequence goes on from OZ252000.1 coordinate 3,171,470, forward strand.
ACCAACATGTATTAAAAAAGCCAACATGGCTAATTTAATAACTTGAATTGACTGATGCTGTTGCATAAACATCAGCAATAATATTAATTATTGATGGTAAAAAAACAGGTATCCAATAATAGAATTTAAATAAACCACCGCAAAAATAGTTTACGAAATACTTGTGTTGAAAACACAATAAACCGGTTTGATAGTTCGTTTCAAAAAATTAGCCTGGTATTACGCCAGGAATTTTTAATCTAAACCCCTTCTATTATGAAAGCAAACGCTACAGGCATTATCATGCCCACTCCCGTTCCGGAAATTATGCCAAAAATTACCACCTTTTTACGCTGGTTATTTGTTCCGTAACAATCACTTATTTATAATCACTCAGTTTTAAAATAAACTGTTTCTGAATCTTCTTTATTTATTTTAGTAAACCCTGAAATAAATAAAGGAGATTTTTTTGTTTACAATAAGACGAACATTTCCCTTAAAATAACACCTGAAAAAATACAGAACTATAAATTCATAGCAAAAAGATTCTCTCTTATGTAGGTATCGGCCACTATCGGTAAGGATTCTACTACGCTGATATCTACATTTTGGAAACAGCATCCATATCATAGAAAAAAAACCTGGAGAAAAATATCTAACAAGCTGATTACCAGATTTTTAACTTATTGGCATGTAACTGGACAATGGGTTATTCAAATCTAAAAAAATGAATACTCCCTTCTCCAAATCAATTATAACAGCATCCATTACAGCCGTAATGGTTATCATATTTTCCGTTGTTTCTGCCCAGCAAATTTCCATTAACCAACGCAGCCAGTTAATTATGAATGGCAATGTACAACTGGTAATGAATAATGCTTCGTTTAATAACAACGGAGTTTTTAGTGCAAGCAGCAGTACAGTGGTTTTTAGTGGTAATAATGATACAACTACAACTTATATAAGCGGATCAAACGCCAGCACATTTAACAACCTTACCGTAAACAAAGCTGCTTACGGGGTTGCCTTAAAAGCAAAATCAAACGTAATAAACACTCTTACTTTAAATGGTGGCACTTTATATACAGATAGTAACCTTGTTTTAAAATCCAGTGCTGCCATTACTGCAAGGGTTGCACCCGTAGCAACTAACAGCAGTATAGTTGGAAAATCAATGGTGGAAAGATACATTCCTGTAAAAAGATCATGGAGATTGATGACAGCGCCTGTGGCCGATGCTAATACTATTTATAGCACCTGGCAAAATAATGGTGTGTACACGCCGGGGATTGGAGCTTTTATTACTGGCCCGGCTGCTAATGCAGAGGCAACAAATGGCTTAGATGTTAGCCCTCAGTCAAATACCTCAATGAAAATATTTAATACAGCTACCCAGCAATTAAACAACGTCACTAATACAAAGGTTTCTTTATCAAACAATAACAGCCGCAGTGCTGCAAACAATGCTTACTTTATGTTTATCCGTGGAGACAGAAACCCGGTTAACCTAAGTACCAGCAACAGCAATACAACTACACTTACAGCAGTTGGCAGGTTGCAGGTTGGCGATCAAACATTTAATGTATCGTCTGCTGCTGATGCGTACACTTTAGTAGGCAATCCATATGCTTCCGGGGTAGATTTTAAGCAGGTAACAAAGTCTAATGTTGTTAACCGTTTTTATGTTTGGGATCCAAGTTTAAATCAACTCGGCGGATACGTAATGCTGGATGATCTAACTAATACAGGTACATGGTCTAAATCTGTGTCAGCAAGTGCTGCTTCAAGCAATATCCAGTCTGGCCAGGCTGTTTTTGTACAGACTATAAAAGCAGGCGCAGCATCGGTAACCTTTACAGAAAGTTCTAAATCTACCAGTACAAGTAATGCAGGTTTCAGGCCTTCATCGCCAGCAGGCTCATCTCCTTCACAATTTTTCAGAACAAATTTATATGTTGTGAATGCTGATAACAGTTTAATGCTGGCTGATGGAATTTTTGCAGAATTTAATGATGTGTTTACTGACGGTATCACTGTAGAAGATGCCCTGAAATTTACCAACGTAAATGAAAACCTTGGCTTTGCAAGAAACGGAACTATCCTCGCTGCTGAAAGAAGACCTTCAATAAACAAGTATGACACTTTGTACTTAAAGTTGTGGAAAACAACTCAGCAAAACTACCAGTTTGAATTTATACCAACAGACCTGAACGCAAGTGAAATCTACCTGCTGGACAGCTACCTTGGCACTTCAACCCCGGTAAACAGTTTTGCAAATTCTTCTGTAAATTTTACTATTGATGCTGACCTTGCATCTGCAAATCAAAACCGTTTTAAAATTGTGTTCAGGCAAGCCGCAGTATTACCGGTAACCTTCAGCAACGTAAGTGCTCATCAGCAAAATAACAATATACAGGTTGAGTGGAAAGTAGAAAACGAAATCAATATGAGCAGTTATGATGTAGAAAAATCTGCAGATGGAATAGCTTTTACCAAGACAACTGCAGTTACTGTAACTGGTACATCAAATGCAAATAATAATTACAATTGGTTAGATACAAAAACTGTAACTGGTACAAACTTTTACAGGATAAAATCTTACAGCACAAATGGTGAGGTAAAATACAGTGCCATTGTGAAAGTAACACTTGGTAACAGCAAAAGCAGCATGAGCATTTATCCTAACCCGGTAACAAATAACATCATTAACCTGCAACTTGCCAACCAGCCAAAAGGAACTTATCACCTCAGGCTCACCAACAGCATTGGCCAGGTGATTCACACTGCAACTATGCAAAGCGCCAGCGTCAATACAACGCTTTTAATAAATGTTCCCGGCAAACTTGCCTCCGGCATTTACAGCCTGGAAGTTAATGACGCAAACAACATCACAACAACTCAATCCGTTATAGTAAATTAATAATACAAATTCCAAAAAAACAACCCAATGAAAAAGTACTTAACCCTGCTATTGGTTACCCATTTAGCCATCTTCAGCAAATCATTTTCACAAAACATTGCCATAAACGGTACAGGAAATTTACCAGACACAAGTGCTATGCTGGATGTAAGCAGCACAAATAAAGGCTTTCTTGCTCCAAGGATGACAACCACACAACAAAATGCCATACCGTTACCAGCAAAAGGATTGTTGATTTTTAATACAACAGATAATCTTTTAAGACTGAATACTGGGACCACAACGGTACCTGTGTGGACAGCAGTAGGCTCATCATCCGGGGGAAGCACCACCAATACCCTGGGCAGCAGCTCAAATACGCTGACGAGTACAGTTAACGGAGTGGTTGCAACAGCAAATCTTGTTAATGCTGTGAGTAATTCCAGTTCTAACAATATATTGTCCACCTCAGTTAACGGAGTTACCGGCAGCGGAGTATCTATCATTAATTCTATTGGTAATACGGTTTCTGCCAATAATCTTTCCACTACTGTAAATGGTATTACAGGATCAAATGTTCAGTTAATCGGTTCTAATGCACTTTCATTAAGTGGCTCCAATTTAACCTCAACAGTAAATGGCGTGGCCAGTTCTGCTGTAAGCTTATCGCCGCTGCTTGCTGCTGCAACAACCAATACGCTCAGCAGCAGTAATAATATAATGACCAATACCACAAACGGTATTTCTGCTACAGCTCCGATGATAAATACCAATGCACTTGCATTAAGCGGATCTAATTTAACATCTACTGTAAACGGTGTGGCCAGTGCTGCAGTAAGTTTATCCCCGTTATTAGCTGCAGCTACAACCAATACACTCAGCAGCGCCAATAATATTATGACTAACACCACAAATGGTGTATCGGCTACAGCTCCGATGATAAATACCAATGCACTTGCACTGAGCGGATCTAATTTAACATCCACCGTAAATGGTGTGGCCAGCTCTGCCATAAGCTTATCGCCACTGCTTGCTGCTGCAACTACCAATACGCTCAGCAGCAGTAATAATATAATTACCAGTACAACAAATGGTGTCTCAGGCACAGCTCCAATGGTAAACAGCAATGCACTCAGCCTTAGTGGCAACATACTTACTTCTACAGTTAACGGCGTAGCCAGTGCCGGAATCGTACTCCCAATTCCGGCTGCATTCACCTTAAATACGCTTACTGCATCCACACAAACATTTGCAACAGGTACTTCAGGTACAAATTTTAATATTAGTTCTTCTGGCAGCACACATACTTTCAACATTCCTGATGCTGCCGCTGCGGCAAGAGGGTTGGTTTCTACAGGTACACAATCATTTACGGGCAACAAAACATTTATTGGTGCAACCTCAGTTAGCGGAGCATTTGCAGGAAGCAGTACTGTAACATTCAATGCACTAACATCCGGCGCAGCCGCAGACAGCATTGTTACAATAGATGCAAGCGGAAATTTAAAGAAACGCAATGTTGCTGCTATTACTGCAAACAACTGGGGTATTACCGGAAACAGTAATATTGGGGCTGGCAACTTTTTAGGCACTTCAGATAACAACAGCCTGCGTTTAAGAACAAACAATACAGAAAGAATGGTGATAGATAATAACGGTAATACTGGTATTGGAGTAACCGATCCGGGTACTTCACTTGTTGTAAAAGACAATGTAGAAATCCGGAGAACAGGAAGTGTAGCACAAATGATATTTACAAACACCGGGGGCTCCGGAGATTTTCGCCTGGGTGGTGACGGGGGTGATATTTACTGGCAGGGTGGCGGTGGAAGATCACTGCAAATGGGTTCTTACTGGCCTACTATTTTAATGGGTGACAGGCAAAATGCAACGTTCCCGGCATTTACAAATGGAGTTGCAGGAACCAGTATCATAATTGCCTCTGCCAGGGATGCCAGTGTTTCACTTGGGATACAGGCAAACAGTGCCAGCCAGTCAGCTAACCTTACCGAGTGGAGAAACGCTGCCGGCACCGTACTGAGCTCAGTTGATGCAGCTGGAAATATTGGTGCAGGCACAGCAAGTCCTGGAAGCAAATTAGATGTAAAAGGCACGCTGCGTTTATCTGGCTCAACATCTGGCTATGTTGGTTTTGCGCCAGCAGCAGCCGCAGGCTCAACAACCTACACTTTGCCATCTGCAGACGGTACAAACGGCCAGCAGCTTACAACAAACGGTGCAGGCACTTTAAGCTGGGCATCTGCGGCAACAACATCCAATTCAACCAGTTTAAGCGGCAATAATTTAACCACTACCGTAAACGGAATAGCATCTGCTGCATTAGACCTTTCGCCAATTGTTACAGCAAATAGCTGGAGCAAAACTGGCAACGCAGGTACAACGCCTGGTACAAATTTTATCGGAACTACTGATTACCAGGATCTTGTACTAAAGGTGAATAACACAGAAGAAATGAGGATAACTGCAGCAGGCAATGTAGGTATCAGTACAACAACAGCAAATTCTACTTTGGAAGTTAATGGCAGTGTGGCTGTAAAGCTGGTAACATCCAGCGGTACAGGAGCGCTAACTCTTAATAATGCAGGAACTGTTTATTATGTAAGTACAGCTGTTAGTTCAATTGCTTTGCCAACAGCATCAACCTGCACCAACCGGGTTTATACAATTGTAAACAGAAGCGGAGCAAACAGAACCATCAGCAGTTTTACAAACCTTTCGGGAGTTGCAACTACAAGTATTTCAAATAACACCAGTATGGACGTAATATCAAACGGAACAACCTGGCTGCAGATAAAATAAAACAATCATAAAAGTAATTATTAGCCGGCAGGATATCTGCCGGCTCTTTTATTTCTGCAATGCAGCGATGATCGTTAGGCAAATCGCCGGCGTAAAATCGTTACGGGGGGAATTCAAACGTTGTAGTTGGTTGCCAGCTCTTTCAACTCCAGCAAATTAACCACACCTAATTTATCAAACAGCCTGGTTTTATGTGTACCCACAGTAGAAACCCTTATGTTGATTGATTTTGAAATGGAACTAATGGTACCGCCGGAAAGCAACATGGAAGCAATTTCAAACTCCCTGGCAGAGAGCCTGTTAAACGGATTATCCGTTTTTGAAGTTAATGATTCGTCTGCTAAAAAATCTGCCAAAGAATCACTGATATACCTGCGGTCATTCAATATCTGGTTAACTGCTTTAATTATTTCTTCCAGCGGAGACTCTTTTGAAACAAAGCCCTTTGCACCTGCTTTTAAAAAGCGTTTTGCATAAATTTTTTCTGCGCTCATAGAAAATACCAGCACTTTAACATCCGGGTATTGCTGGTGAATTATTTCCATTAAACTGATGGTATCTGTTTTAGGCATTTGAATATCGAGAATAATCAGGTCGAATGTATGTTCTTTTAATTTTTCCAGTACGCCCTCCCCGTCAGCTGCTTCGTAGATTTCAGCAGGCTTAAATATTTCTAATAACAGCAGCTTTATTCCGGATCTAACCACAACGTGATCGTCCACTAATAAAAATTTCTTCATAGTATGAATTTAATCGTTCAGATAAAATTATAGTTAATTTTCTGTAATCCCAAAGACGTCCTTCAACAAAATATATTTAACCGAACCTGTTCATTTGCAAAAATTTTAGTTTTAGTCGCAAAAACGAGTTGAGAATGAGTATAATTGTCTTTTTAAAAAAATGGCTTTTAATTGCTTTTCTATTTTTATGTCACTTTTAAAAACACAGGATATTACAAATCTGTACGATAAAATTTAAAATAGCATGTCTAAATTTTTAATAGCAGGCCTTGGTAACGTAGGAAATGAATATGCAAATACAAGGCATAATATCGGCTTTGATGTGGTAGCAGCATTTGTTTTAAAACATGGAGGCAGTTTTAAACTGGAAAGGCTTGCTTATATGGCAGAGGTAAAATGGAAAGGCAAAATTTTTATTTGCATCTGCCCAACAACCTACGTTAATCTAAGTGGTAAAGCCTTTAAATATTGGCTCGATAAAGAGAAAATTATCCTCTCAAATTCCCTTACTGTAGTTGACGATCTTTCCCTGCCGCTGGAAAAACTCCGGTTGCGGCCGGCGGGTACACATGCAGGGCATAACGGCCTGAAAGACATCCAGGCAGTAATGGGTACAGATCAATATCCTAAGTTGCGTTTTGGAATTGGAAGTAACTACCCTAAAGGGATGCAGGCCGATTTTGTTTTGGGTAAATGGCTTGAAACTGAAAAGCCTTTGATACAATTAAAGATAGAAAAGAGCGTTAATGCAATAGAAAAATTTGCCAGTATCGGCATAGAACAAACAATGAATGAAGTCAACAAAGACATCATTTAACAGCAAATCGTATTTTTACTAATACATAATTGTTTTTTTACTTGATTTGTTTATATTCGCTCTCTAAGCTGATATCCTCTTAATATCAAAAACGATGAAAATAATTTGTGTAGGCCGCAACTATGCAGCACACGCCAAAGAGCTTGGCAACGATATACCGGCGGAACCAGTGATATTTATGAAGCCTAAAAGTGCTTTGCTGCAAAGCCATACTCCCTTTTATTATCCTGAATTTACCAATGAACTCAATTATGAATGTGAACTCGTTTTAAGAGTTTCAAAAAATGGTAAATACATTCAGGAAAGACATGCTTCCAACTATTACAATGCCATTACAACAGGCATAGATTTTACCGCAAGGGATTTACAAAAAGAGCTTAGTGAAAAAGGTTTGCCGTGGGAAAAAGCGAAAGCTTTTGATAATTCTGCTGCTATTGGAAAATTTATTGATATTGTACCTGGCTTTAATAAAAAGAATGTAGGTTTTAGCTTCTACAAAAACAAGGAGCTGGTGCAGCAGGGCAATTCCGGCGAAATGATTTTTAATTTTGACAAGATAATTGAAAATATTTCTAACTATTTTTCATTGAACATTGGAGATCTGATCTTTACAGGAACTCCGGCTGGTGTGGGTGAGTGTGTTGTTGGTGACGAACTGGAAGCATTTATTGAAAAAGAAATGCTGCTTAAAATGGAAGTAAAATAAACGATCCGAAATGATTTTTAAAGAAGCTGCCTGCATCATAAGGCAGCTTTTTTTTTGCCCGGTTCCCTGGTAATAAAATATTTTTTATTACCGTTTCAAAAGCAATAAATGAAAAAAGCCCCCATTAAAGAGGGCTTTGTATCGGGGAGCAGACTTGAACTGCCGACCTTCGGGTTATGAATCCGATGCTCTAACCAGCTGAGCTACCCCGACCTGCAATAATAATCTTTTCGGATTTTTATTTCGGGATGCAAATATAGGAGAATAATGTAAAAATGAGCGATTAAAATAAGGAGTTTACAGCTTACTTTTTGTTTAGCTGCCCTAAAAAATTAGTGTAATCTGGGCATTGCTGTGGCCTATCATTGCATAATTTAAACCATCACACCAATCTTTCCGCCTTCCCAATCTGGAAACAGTTTTTTGTCGTCATGAATCTTAAGATGAGCATCTGCAACCTCACTGAATATACTCCTGAAATCGGTTGTAACTGCAAGGTCACGGCCATCTGCCAGGTTTTCCTGCGCAAGCGGCTGAACTGATCCGTGAACTTTACCGCCGTTAACATCATTGCCTAAAATAAAGGCACAACTGGCCCTGCCATGATCAGTTCCACCGGTACCATTTTGCTTTACAGTGCGGCCAAATTCAGTACTGGTCATTATAGTTACATCATCTTGCAATGTTCCAAGATCTGCCCACAAAGCAGTTATGCTTTTACTGAGATCGGCCACATTATTTGCAAAAACACCGTTTTGAGCTCCCTGGTTATAGTGGGTATCCCAGCCACCACTTTCTGCAAAAGCTACTTCTAAACCAACATCCATTTTTATAAGCTGGGCAATTTGCTTAAGCGCATTGCCCAGCGGTGAGCCCGGATACATTGCTCCATTGGAAGGCTGATAATTTTTTGAGTTACTTTGTTCAAGCATTTTTACAGCATCAAAACTTTCTTTCCCGGTTTTATTGAGGAGGGTTGAACTGGTTTGGTCGTACAAGTCTTCAAAACTTTTAGCTGCCATATTAACGCCTGCTGTATTCCCTTTTATCTGCAGGGCAAAATCTTTCAAATTATTGATTGAAAGCGTTTCATTATCTCCGTAAAAAGAACGGGGCATGGCAGAGGTTAGACTAACGGCACGAAAAGGAGTGGCATCGTGCCCAAGTAAACCGGCAGCCCTGTTAAGCCAACCACTGGCTGTACCTTTATTAAAGGGCGTACCGCTTTCCATGTAATCTTGTGCATCAAAATGGCTGCGGGTGTTGTTGGGTGAACCCATACCGTGAACAATAGCAAGCTGCTTTTCTTTGTACAAATTTTCAAATGCTGACATGGAGGGATGCAGCCCAAATTTACCATCAAGATCAATCAAAGACTTATCTGTTACAGCTTTGGCTGCATCAATAAAAAGTGTGGGCCTGGCTGCTTTTAAAAATGGATCAGTAAATGGCGTTACTGCCATAAGGCCATCCATTGCCCCACGTTGAAAAATAAAAACGAGTGTCTTATTTTTTTTATAAAGGCGGGTCTGCTTGTTGCTGCCAGCGGCTTTAGCCAAAAAAGTGGGTACTCCGCCCACACCAATGGAAAATAATGCAAGGCCTGCCTGTTTTAAAAATGCTTTACGGGAAGACATACTGTTTAGAATTTTTAATTAATAATTTATTTCCTTCAGATTCCTGTTTTAAAAGCCAGCCTTTTAAGGTCATCTTCGCTGAAACTCGGGGCTTCCTAATATGATGCCCACAACCTGCGCAAGCATACTATTGTTTCCGGCTGCTGCAGGGATAACAATTTCTTTACCCTTCCCTTTTTTAAAAGCCTTGCGGGCCAGCCTCGCTTCATTTATTTGTTTTGATTGTTTGTGTCCATCCGCTTCTGGTTCCATAGCTGCATCACTCTCCATTGTTATATTCTTTTCGCTGACTGCGGCATTTTTACCTGCCGCCACATCGATTTTTTGTTGAATTGAGGGATCGTTAATGAGTGGCGTAAGCCGTTTTACGGTGGCTGCGGTATTACGTTCCGGCAAAATCAAAAGGCTGTATTTTTCCAGGGCGGCTGCGGCGCTTTCCGGCTCGTGGTTATTGTTAATTGCTGCAAGATTGAATTGTATACCGGGAATTTTCTGCGATGCAAGTGCCAATCCAAAATTCATACGGTTTAATAAAGCCCCGGTGTTTATCCAGTACTGGCCTTTATCTGGAAAGCCGGTTGGCGCCTGGTAATAGTATAACTTTTGACCCATTTTGTTTATCCATTCATAAAGCAGCATTGGCATGGAAACATCTGCATCAAGCGACCGGACGGCACTTATTGCCAGTTCAAAAGGCGATTTGGTTTTTTGAGCAACCGCATCTTTGTTCCAAAATTCCGGTGACGAAACCATAGTTTTTAAAACTTCTTTTATATCGCCATCCTTAGCTAAAAAAGTAGCTGTCATTTTATTTACCAGTACCGCCGGAGGGTTATCACTCACAAATTTTACAGCCAGCTTCTGGCAAATAAAATGAGCAGTGGCAGGGTGGTGTGCAAGCATATTGATAAGCGCAACTCCTTCATCGAAACCACCGCCTGCAGCAAATGTTTTACCCAATACTGTTTTCTCCCGGTTATCATGCCGGTTTATGGCAAAAAGAAAATCCTTATCATGCACATAACCCTTTGCCGCTAAATTTTCTTCCCCAACTTTTTCAATCACTTTTTGCAGATAACCATTAGGGCCTTTTGCCATTGGAAAAACAGTCCAGCCTGTTAATACCCGGGCAGCCTGGGTTACGTCCTGTTGAGTATATCCGCCATCAACACCCAGCGTATGCAGCTCCATAATTTCTCTGGCATAATTTTCATTCAGTCCGGCATTCTTTTTATTGGCTGCCAGCTTTTGCATAAGTTTTGTTTTTGTACTGGCTGAATCTTCTTCCATCATAAGTGCTGCATTTTTTTCCAGCCTTTTCTGGCGCTTTTCCTGCTGTGCTTTAAAATCATCGTTTTCACCAGCACTGCTAAAATTATCAAGGTAAAAAAGCATGGCAGGAGATTTCGCTGTTGCCATAAGCAGATCAGCAAATTTTCCTGTAACGTTTGGACGAATAACATCTCTTTCAAAAGCAGGAATAAACGGAAGGCAATCATTTTTTGTAGCTGACACATTAAAGTGATTAAACCAAAAATCTGTAAGCACCTGCTGCAACTGATTGTTGCTGTATGCGGCCCTTAAAATCTTCTGGCTCACAAACTGACGGATAAGTTCCTGCTGCGGCCGGTAACCCCGGCGTTTCATAAACTGAGCAATTATCTCTTTATACTGAGCTTTATCACCATTGCCGGCAGAATCTTTGTTGATGAGGCCTGAATCAATTGCCTCTTTTTTTATAGTGCCCCCTCTTGGAAATTCTTTTAAAACTTCCGTATTATCAAAGTTTACAGCATCAAGACCGGCAAGCCGGTAATTAAGCTCAGCATCTTGCAATTTGCCGTCCAGTTGCTGCAGAAACCATTTCTCTAACCCCATATTAACTGCTTCATCTATTGAGGCTGGAGTTGGGCCGAAAGTAAACCGGCTTAGCAAGTGTGCTGCGGCCTGGCGCTTAGTGAGTCCGGCTTTTTTGTAAGGCATTGTAAATGCGCCTGAATCTTTGTTTGGAGTGCTGAAGGTGTAGCCTGAAAGTATGAAGCTGCCAGCAACTACAAAAGAAATAAAAAGGTAGATTTTATATTTTTTCAGCATGGGATAATTGTATTTTGTTTTGGAAGGTTGGTAGGATAAAAGGTAAAGGTTTAAAAATAAACCGAATAAAGTTGTTAAGCACTTGTTGCGAATGATTTGAAATGGAATTTAAAAGTACCCGTCTTCAATGCTTTAAACCCATTTTGCCTGTATTGGATGGCGATTAATTTTCATCACTATATTTTTTAAAAACCATTTCCTTTACCTTTGCCTATGGCAATAAGAAATAACTCCTCCAACACCAATCTCTCCGGAAAAAATTTAATTGAAGGTTTAACATTTGATGATGTACTGCTGCAACCAGCATACTCCACTGTGTTACCACGTGATGTAACCATCACCACTAATCTCACTAAAACTATACAACTTAATGTGCCAATGCTAAGTGCGGCTATGGACACTGTTACTGAAGCTGCACTGGCTATTGCTTTGGCAAGAGAAGGCGGCCTTGGAATTCTGCATAAAAACATGAGCATTGAAAAACAGGCAGACCAGGTTCGTAAAGTAAAAAGAAGTGAAAATGGTTTGATACTGGATCCAGTTACGCTGAGCCCGGATGCAACCATTGGCGAAGCGGTAAAGCTGATGAAGGAGAATAAAATCGGCGGTATTCCCATTGTAAATGCCCAGCACAAACTGGTGGGCATACTCACTAACCGTGACCTTCGTTTTGAGACAAATTATAAAGAAAAGGTGAGCACAGTGATGACAAAAGAAAACCTCATTACTGCACCGGAAGGCACGGATCTGAAAAAAGCAGAACTTATCTTTAAAAAAAATAAAATTGAAAAGTTGCCGGTTGTAAACAAGGCCGGGGTGTTAATCGGGCTGGTAACTTTTGGAGACATTTTAAAACTCACCAGCTATCCAAATGCTTTGAAAGATTCTTTCGGGCGGCTGTTGGTTGGTGCCGGGGTTGGCATTACTAAAGATACTAATGACAGAGTAGCCGCCCTTAGCCAGGCAGGTGTTGATGTAATTTGTCTTGATAGTGCCCACGGTCATACAAAGGGTGTGATTGACGCTTTAAAATCAATTAAAAAAACTTTCAAAGGCATGCAGGTAATTGCCGGTAACGTGGGTACAGGAGCTGGAGCAAAAGCCCTGGCTGATGCTGGTGCCGATGCTGTGAAAGTAGGTATTGGTCCGGGTTCTATTTGCACCACAAGGATTGTTGCTGGTACAGGAGTTCCGCAGATTACGGCTGTAATGGAAGCAGCAGCAGCTTTAAAAGGAAAGAATGTTGGTATCATCAGCGATGGTGGTATCCGATACACGGGAGACATGGTAAAAGCGCTGGCTGCCGGGGCCAGTTGTGTAATGATGGGAAATGTATTTGCAGGCACAGAAGAAAGCCCCGGAGAAACAATTATTTACGAAGGCCGCAGGTTTAAACAGTACCGCGGCATGGGATCTCTTGGTGCAATGGCGCAGGGCAGCAGCGACCGTTATTTCCAGGATCCGGAGGATGACATGAAAAAATTTGTACCAGAAGGGATTGAAGGCCGGGTGGCATTTAAGGGACCCTTAAAGGATATTGTACATCAATATACCGGCGGATTAAGGGCAGGGATGGGCTACTGCGGAGCTCAAAATATTAAGACGCTACAGCAGGCTTCGTTTATCAAAATAACCAATGCAGGAATGAGAGAAAGTCATGCTCATGACATTGCAATAACTAAGGAGGCACCAAATTACAGCAGGTAGAGACGGTTTACGGTTTGGAGTTTACAGTTTTCAATTAAAGCAGAATTGAATCAATTTATAATGATTACTTTTTTGAGTTGACTGACAACGGTTGCTCAGTTACGTCTACCTTCAAGAAATTATAGATACCAATAAAGCATTCTCTTCAAAAAAGTCAGCTGTATTTTTCTTCATGAAAAAAAAATTACCAATTCTCTTCTGTTGCATATTGACACTTGGGCACCTTTGCATATTTGCACAAGACTCATCGCATCTCCGCATAAGTTTGATAACCTGCGGGCCTGGCGGTCCAAACGATGAATTATATACCACATTTGGCCACACGGGAGTTAGAATTACAGACAGCAGCACTGCATACGACCTGGTATATAACTATGGAACTTTTGATGCATTTGAAGATAATTTTTACCTGAATTTTGTTAAAGGAAGATTAAGCTATTATGTTGCTGCTTCAGACTTTAAGGATTTTGCGGAAGAATACCAGGCCACCAACAGGAGCATTACCGAGCAGGTTTTAAACCTGAGTTCCCAAGAGAAAATAGCAATACAAAAGTTTCTAAATCATAATATACAACTGGCCAACCGGCACTACCGTTACGATTTTTGCTATGACAACTGTACCACAAGGGTGAGAGATATTTTTGAAAAAATTCACGATAGTAGTTTTGCAAAAAAGCCCGTGATGCCAGCCGGCACTACCTTCCGTAATGCCATCCACCTGTGCCTTAACAGGAATGATCAAAACTGGAGCAAGCTTGGCATCGATTTACTTTTAGGAACACCATGTGATGCTGTAATGACGCCTGACCAAATGGATTTCCTGCCTGAAAACCTAGAGCAAAGTTTCAATAAAACAGACAGGCCTTTTGTGCTCTCTCAATCAAATTTATTCACTGCTTCTAGAGGTGATTATTCCAAAGCTCTTTTTACTCCCGCAATGGTTTTCTCAATAATGCTGATAATTATTGCTGTTGCCTGGTTTTCAAAAAACCGGTCAGTTAAATCATTTCTTCAGGGATTTGATGGGCTGCTTTTCTTTTTCACCGGTTTTATTGGAGCATTCCTGATTTTTATGTGGTTTGGCACCGACCACGCAATGACGAAGAATAATTACAATCTTTTATGGGCACTTCCCACCAACCTCGTACTGGCATTTTTTGTAAACAGCAAAAAGCCAGCTGCAAAAAAGGGGTTTGGTATCACGGGTATAATACTTGCACTTGTTGCATTTAGCTGGTTCTTTTTGCCACAGCAAATGAACCCGGCATTTTTGCCGTTACTGTTTTTACTATTGTACAGAAGCCTGGCGAAATATTACGCTTAAATGTTTAATACAGAGTTATGCAGCAAAAATCAATTCAGTTTAAAGGAGCAAATGTTGTTTATCATTTAGCAGGCCAGGGCCCAACAGTGTTGTTGCTGCATGGCTTTGGTGAAGATGGTTCAGTGTTCGATATGGTTGTTGAGCATCTTCAGCATCAGTATCAATTGATTGTTCCGGATATCCCCGGCACCGGGCAATCGGAATTTATAGCGGGTGCTGATATTGAAACCTACGCAGCTTTAGTAAAGGCCATTGCAGACGAAGAAAATGAGTCAGGCAATATTCAAATTAATCTTATTGGCCACAGTATGGGTGGTTACATAGCCCTTGCGGTTGCAGAAAAATATCCGGCAATTTTAAGCAGTCTGGGCTTATTCCATTCATCTGCTTTTGCAGACACAGCAGAAAAAAAAGCTACCCGGGCAAAAGCAATTGATTTTGTAAAAGAGAAAGGCGCATACACATTTTTAAAAACAAGTATCCCCGGGTTATTTAATCAAGAATATATAACGGCGAACAAGGTTCATATTGACGACTTGCTGAATAAAAGCAAATCTTTTTCCAATGAAGCAGTGATACAATATTATGAAGCAATGATAAACCGGCCAGAAAGAATTAACGTGCTGAAAGAATTTTTGAAGCCAGTTCTCTTTTTGATCGGTGAACATGATAAAGCTATTCCACTTCAAAGCAGCCTGGAGCAGTGTTACATCCCTGCAACATCTTATGTTCATATTTTAGAAAAATCAGCCCATATGGGCATGTATGAAGAACCTGAAAGAGTTTTGATGGCTGTAAAAGAATTTTTAAAGCATGTTTAACAAGCAACCAATATAACAGTACTTATATTTGGCTGTAACAAAAATTGCTAAAAAACATGCCTGAGAAACAGCTTTCCTGGGTTTAACCGGGTCTGTATGTTTACTATCTTTAAGAAATGAAAAAATCACTGCTTACAATATTACTATCAGTTATTTTCTGTGGTGTGTTTGCAGCGCATATTAAAGGCGGATTCTTCACATACAAATATCTGGGACCAGGAAGCAATAACACCAATAAATACAGGATTACCCTTACAGTTTACATGGTTTGTAATCCGAGTTCCGGCCAGCTATCAACCGATATAAACTTTACAGTTTTTCATGCAGCTTCTAATACGCAGTATGCCAACGCTCCCGTTAAAATAACGAGGCAATATCAACTGAGTAAAACAGAAGCTGATCCTTGTATAATCGGGGACCAGCTTGGTTGTTATTATACAATTGTTCAGTATGAACTTGATAATTATGAGCTGCCCGTTTCCACTGACGGCTATCGTATCAGCTATCAGCGCTGTTGCCGCATTGCCTCAATGGACAATGTTGAAAATTCTGCTACTGTTGGTAACACTTACAGTATTGTAATACCCGGAACATCTTCACCTGTACCAAATGCAGACAAAAACAGCAGTCCCATATTTGCAGTAAATGATGTTGAAGTGGTCTGTGAAGGAAGTTTTTTTTCATTTGATTTGTCCGCTGTTGATCCGGATGGAGATTCTCTAACCTATATACTTTGCACTGCTTATGATGGAGGGTCAACAGCTGCACCAGCACCCGATAGTGCGGCAGCGGCACCATACAATACAGTAAATTATTCAGCGCCCTTTTCGGGTGGTCAGCCCATGGGTAATAAGGTGAAGATAGATCCCAAAACAGGTATTTTAAGTGGAATAGCGCCCAGTATTGCCTTTACAGGGGAATATGTGGTAACAGCATGTGTGACAGAATACCGCAATGGCGTTTATTTGGCGGAGTCCAGGAAAGAGTTGCACATACGGGTGAGAGATTGTGTCCTGCTGAAAGCAAGACTGGACCCCAAGCCCGTAACATGTGATGGATTTAAAGTAAGTTTTTATAACGGTGAAGTGCTGCCTTCCACTACACTTTACCGTTGGAATTTTGGGGATCCAGCGTCGGACTCCAATAATATTTCCACTTCCACAACGCCAACTCATACTTATTCTGATACCGGGCGTTATACAGTAAAATTATGGGTTAGTACTGGTAACCTTTGTTCGGACTCTACAACACTGATTGTAAAAGTCTATCCCGGGTTTTTCCCGGCGCTCAAAACCAATCCGCCTTATTGTAAAGGCGTACCGGTTTCATTCCAGGATATTACAACCACTAAGTACGGTGTACCCACCGGCTGGCGCTGGAATTTCGGGGTTGCAAATGATCTGGAAGATACCAGTAACTTGAAAAATCCTTCCTTCACTTACCCTGCATCCGGCCAATATAAAGTTCAACTTATTGTCGGCAATACTTTCGGTTGCATAGATACTGTTACCACAGATGTAACAATAGTTGACAAACCACCATTAACCGTAATTCCAAAGGATACTACGTATTGCGCCCTGGACAGTGTTCAGCTTAAAACGGTTACGGATGGGCCGGGAATATTTACCTGGACGCCAGCCAGTTCTATACAAAATGCCAATAGCTCTTCACCTGTAGTTTTTCCCCAGGTTGCCACCAGGTATTATGTTACATTCAATCAAAATGGCTGCCTCGCCAAAGATTCTGTTTTGGTAAACCCAACCAATGATGTAGATGCAATAATAACCGCATCTACCATCAATATTTGCCAGGAAGATACTCTTACACTTACAGGAAGCAGCAAGTACAGTGAAGTAACCTGGCATTGGACTCCGGAAGAATCAGTGGCTACACCCTCTGCAAAAATCACTAAAGCATATCCTGAAGGCAATGCTCAGTATAACTTACAGGTGAATTGGGGCAGGTGCAAAGCTGTTGCATCAAAAATAATAGCAGTAACGCCGCTGGCAATTCCAAACGCCGGCCCGGATGCAGCTATTTGCCGCGGCCAGGCAACAGCTCAGTTACAAGCCAAGGGTGGAAATACATATCAGTGGCTGCCTGCAACCGGGTTGAACAGAACAGACATTTCAAACCCCGTTGCTAACCCTGATGTTACCACAACATACAAAGTAACTGTTGGGGTAGCGGGCTGCAGCAAAACTAAAATTGACAGCGTTACCGTTTTAGTAAGAGAATTACCAGATGCAAAACTCACCAATGATACGCTCATTTGTTCTATAGATACACTTCAGTTACAGACAAATGCCGCAGGAACTTTTGTGTGGAGTCCAAATTATATGATCAGCAGCCTGAGCGCCCCAAAACCCCTGGTTAGTCCCGATGTGCCTACTACTTACCGGCTTACACTCACAGATATTTTTGGTTGTGTAAGTATGGATTCTGTAAAGGTTGATGTTAAACTTTTTGTAACACTTGACCTGGGAAATGATACCACGATTTGCAGGACTGACGCCGTTGTGATCAATACCAAAAGCGATGCACTCAGTTATAAATGGACGCCAGATCTTTATCTTTCTGATGCTTCAGCAAAACAACCAGTAGCAACACCTGAAGTGGCACAAATAACTTACCGGGTAATTGCTAATATTGGAAAATGCCAGAGCAACGATTCTATCACAATAAAAACAGTACCTTATCCAATTCCTAATGCTGGGAATGATACTACCATTTGTTTTGGATCATCAACGCAGCTTAGTGCTACCGGTGGGTCTGCCTATATATGGACACCAGTTACTTTTTTATCTAATTCACGGTCATCGAACCCAACAGTTATTAAACCCTTAACTGATACAAGGTATACAGTTTCTGTAACCGATATACTTGGTTGCCCCAAAGCAGTTACAGACGATGTTTGGATTAGAGTTTATCCAATAGTACAGGCCAAGACAGGCATAACCGATACCAGCATTGTGCTTGGGCAAACCTTGCAAATGAATGGCTCAGGCGGGGATCAATATGAGTGGAGCCCGGCAACCTGGCTCACCAATACAAACACAGCCAACCCCGTGGCAGCGCCTGAAGATAATATTGAATACAAACTTCTTGTAACAGTGGTGCCTTTTGGATGTACCGGCAGAGACAGTGTGAAAGTTAAAGTTTATAAAGTACCTCCAAGTTTCTATGTACCTACTGCATTTTCACCAAACGGTGATGGTAATAATGAAGTATTGAGGCCAATTGCATTGGGAATGAGATCGATAAGATATTTTAAGGTTTTTAACCGCCTCGGTCAGTTGATGTTCTCTACTACAGAACGCAATAAAGGCTGGGATGGAACTTACAAAGGAAACCCCCAGGACCCGGCCACATTTGTTTGGATGGCCCAGGGGGAAACATATACCGGCGAGTTTATTACAAGAAAAGGCTCTGCTGTTTTGGTGCGATAATCCAGGAAATATTAATTGGATGAAGCCCGTTTTATTTTAAGTTTTCCAAACCGGTTCTTTACATAGTCAATGGCTTTATAAAGATCTGTTTTACGCTCCACATCGCTGAACAAATTTGTTTGCACCGCCTCATTTGTAAGTTCACTCAGGCGTACGCCAAGCAACCTTATTGGCTGGCCTTTTTTATACAATTTGGTAAACAAATCTTTTACTACAGGGATGATCTCATCATCTGCACATGTGTAAGGAACGGTAGTTTGCCGGGAGGTAGTTTCAAAATCAGGGTACCTTATTTTTACAGCAATACAGCCTGCCACTTTTCCATCCTGCCTTAATTCAAAGGCAATTTTTTCTGTAAGCCGAACCAGCTCGCTCATCAAAAAAACCTGGTCGGTTTTGTTTTCTTCAAAAGTATTTTCACTGGAGATGGATTTAGACTCATGGTATTGCACCACCTCACTGGTATGAATGCCAAAGCTTTTTTGCCAAAGATCAAAACCCCATTTGCCGAGTCTCTCTTCCAGCTCATCCTGTGTTTTGGTTAGTACATCACCAATGGTTAATATGCCTATGGATTTTAATACAGCATGTGTATGCTCTCCTACGCCGGGAATTTTATCAACGCTTAGCGGAGCAAGAAATTCTTTTTCTTTGCCAAAAGGAATTTGCAGGTAGCCATTTGGCTTTGCTTCGTTGGTGGCTATTTTCGCCATCATTTTATTGGAGCTGAGGCCAAAAGAAATTGGCAGCTGTGTTTCATCAATGATCTTTTTTCTCAGATCAATCGTCCATTGCAATGGATTGAAAAATTTATCCATACCGGTAAGATCAAGATAAAATTCATCAACGGAAGCTTTTTCAAAAAGAGGTGCCTGGTCAGCAATGATTTGTGTTACCCAACGGGAATATTTACTGTATTCTCCCCGGGTGCCTTTTACCACAATTGCCTGCGGGCAAAGTTGCAATGCTTTTTTAGAAGGCATGCCGGAATGAATACCAAATTTTCTGGCTTCGTAACTGCAAGCAGCAACAACGCCCCGTTCGCTTCCACCCACAAAAACAGGCTTTCCTTTTAAATAAGGGTTATTAATTATTTCAACCGATACAAAAAAAGAATCCAGGTCAAAATGAGCTACTATGCGCTGTGGAGTTTTACTCATACAGTTCTAAAATTAAACCATTTTTACCGGTAAACATCCAGCAGGCCATCAGGCAGGATAACAAAAACCTTCCGGTTTTTGTTATCGATCTTTTCAAGCGATGCTTCATGAATGGGTATCAGCGCTTCCTTTCCATCCAATAAAATTGCACACAGTATTTGGTGAGGTTGCTCAATCACTTCTATTATTTTACCGAGATCGTTGCCTTCATTTATCAAATTAAAACCCAGTAAAGAAATTGGGGATGATGTTGCTGTAAACTTTTTAAAGTCAGCTTCTGTCATCCAAACTTCTTTTGGAGTTAGCTTACGGGCAGCTTCTTTTGTAACAATACCTTCTATTTGCAAATACACTTCGGAGTCGTTTTTTATACTGGCAGCAACAATAAAATAAGGCATAAAATTATTGAGGCCCTCTTCTATAAAAATTGTTTCCAACCCTTTTAAAGCAGTTTTTTTTCCAAGGCTGTGTTTAAGCACAAGCTCTCCTTTTAATCCAAAGCTTGCGGCAAGTTTGCCAACTTTAAAATATTCAGTCATACCTTTTTAAATATAAAGGCGAAAGGTAAACCCTATTGTGGTAAATGGGAATTATTGAAGTGCGGTAAAATTAAAATGCTATTTAGTGAGGAGAGACAAAGGAACAGTTTTTTGGGGGAGAATATTTCTGATCTCAAGGGCGTTGGGAATGGTAATAGCAAAGCCAGCATTGTCTTCAGGCTTCCAGGCATTCATACTTCTATCAATGGGTTCATTGGTTGCCAGGCATCGTGTACCGTCGAGTGGCAGCGCATAAATACTGTAGTTTTTCAATAGACTGAGCAGTTTTGCTTTGGAGCTATCTGCCGCATATTGTGGTTGTAGGTTTGCAGATTGATAACTTTCCAATATTGTTGACTTTGCCGAAGGCTTGTAAAATAGCGGAAATTTAATACCCTGTGCTCCGGCGCTGGAAAAAGAAAATGCAATTACGAGCAGGCAGAGATACTTTAAAGATGCATATTTCATAATCATTTATTTAATATTAACGCCGTAATAATTTTATTGCTAAGATAACAAGCCCTGCCAGAAAAAGCAAGATAGAAATACGGTTAATTCCATGCATGTATCCAATCCATTGGCTTTTCGGCGCATCAGGGTCTTTTTTCTTAAGAAATAAATATTGTGCAACCTGGTTCCAGACTCCCATAAAAATTATTTTTATTATTACAACCTCTGGCAAATTTTGTTGTTTAATTAAAAAGATTTTAACCAAATCTGCAGCAGGATAATCTCCGTAACTTTCTGCAAAAATATCAAACCGATTCATCATGAAAAAAACGTTTTTATTTTTAGTTGTGATATTCCTTACAGGCATAGCGGCCTCCGCACAACACAAATTTGCTGTTGTAAAAACCGACGCAGCATGGAAAAAACAATTGGCTCCGGAGGTTTATACAATCACCCGGTTGGAAGGCACCGAAAGGGCATACACTGGCAAATACTGGGATAATCATGAGAAAGGAATTTACAAGTGCGTTTGCTGTTCATCCGAGGTTTTTAATGCTGCCACAAAATTCGAGAGTGGTACGGGATGGCCCAGCTTTTATAAGCCAATATCCAAAACTGCAGTACTGGAAGAAACTGATAACGCCTTTAACATGGAGCGAACAAAAGTTACCTGCAGCGTTTGCGGTGCTCATTTAGGTCATGTATTTAATGATGGGCCAAAACCAACGGGTTTAAGATATTGCCTTAACTCCGCCTCCCTAATTTTTGAGAAGAAACAATAACAATTAATTTAATGAGGCTCAGGCTCTTTCAAATAACCACCTGAATGGTTTAAATGGTTTACCGGGATGCAGGTTAAATTTAAGAATGCTGTTTTCTCTTATATACTCAATTGCTTCTTCAACTGAATCGGTAACAAGGTAAAAATTAAGATCTGCCGGTGACACAGTACCACTTTCTTTCAGCAATTCGATATGCGCCAGCAGGTTTTTGTGAAAGGCCGCACCGAATATTACAATGGGGAATTGTTCAATCATTTTTGTCTGTATTAATGTGAGCGCTTCAAAATATTCATCCAGGGTTCCAAAGCCACCGGGCATAACCACAAAAGCGTAAGAGTATTTTATAAGCAGCGTTTTCCGCACAAAAAAGTATTTGATGTTCACCCATTTATCCAGGTATTTATTATAATGCTGCTCATGCGGTAAAACGATATTACAGCCTACGCTCCTTCCTCCTGCATCCTTGGCACCACGGTTAGCAGCTTCCATAATACCGGGCCCGCCGCCAGACATTATTGTAAATCCCAGCCGGGCAATACTGGCAGAAAGTTCCCTTGCTTTTATATAAAAAGGGTGATCTTCTTTAAAGCGTGCAGAACCAAAAACTGTAACACAGGGACCAACAAAATGAAGTGCCCGGAATCCCCGGATAAACTCCCTGAAAACGCTCAGGGCCATTTTGAAGTCTTTCCACCGGCTTTGCGGTCCTTCTAAAAACTGAATTTCTGACTGGGTCATTGGCAAACGTTTTAATGCAAATTCTAAAACCTTAAAAATAGCATTTACCATTAACTCTTTTACACCCGCTGCATACTCTTAACAACACAAATACAAACCAGGCTGAATAATGTGCGGGGAGATATACAAAAAAGACTTCTACATTTCGGAAAAAAAACAGGATTTTGGAAAGAATGAAGAACCCGTTTTCCTGAAACCCTTTACTGCATTGAATTGTAAGATTGGCACCTAAATAGTTTTAAAAGCTGAAACTAAAAATATGTCAACAGCCTTGTCAACTAAAATTCTTGTAGCAGATGCCGATCCCTTCCGGCTTGCCATTTACGAACAACACCTGCGTAACCTTGGTTACACCAATATCCATGCCTTTTGTGGAGGTGATAACCAGGAGGATTTGGCCCAATACCAGGGAATTATCTTTATAGATATTTCCATAGCCGCAAATAACAGTTATGCGATAATTCAGCTTATTAAGCAGTTTAATCCACAAAATTATATTGTGCTTATAACCAGTAAAGAAAAAATGCCAGAGGCAGAAGAAGCGCTGAAATTTGGTGCTTTTGATTTGGTGATAAAGGGCCAGTACCTGTTCACCACCATTAGCGAAGTGCTGGCAAATATCAAGCAGGCGCAAGAACAATTTAATTTAAATGCTGCTGAGGCAAAAATGGATAATTCATTGTTTTATGTGCATCCCGGTGGTAAAATTGACTCCTTTTACTGGTAAATTATCGGTTGTATTTTTCCAACATTTTATAAGATTATACTAATTAGCAGCAAGTTTACGTTGTAGTAGTTGAACAAGAGTGTAACTAATTTACCCTGATTCTGCATCCGTATAGTTTCTCCATATGCCCCAGTTGCGGGCAGACGGCTGGAACCAACGATGAAAATGGTAAACAGGAACACACCTAATCCAAATATTACAAAAACTATGAGCCAAGTCCCTAATCTTACCCTCCTTGCTATTGACGATGAGGTCGCAATTCAGCAAATTATCAGGCACTATTTTAAAAACACTTTTACTGTAATTACAAAAGGCAACGCAAAAGAGGCCCTTATGTATATGCAGGAAGGTAATGTACCTGATGCAATTGTTGCAGATATTCAAATGCCGGAAATGGATGGCTTTGAATTTATAGATCATGTACGCTCCAGTGGGTTTTTAAAAAACATTCCCCTGATAATGCTGTCAGGCAATGATACTTCTGAAATACGCATCCGTTGCCTGGAAGCTGGGGCTGATGATTACATGGTAAAGCCTTTTAACCCAAGAGAGTTGGCTGCAAGATTAAATGGATTGTTGCGTCGTTTTGGTAAACACAAAGAAAAAACTTACCAATATGAACACTAAAAATAAAAGGGTTGCCTTTATTACCGGCCAGGAATCTATAGCAGATCAGATTAAGGCGGCACTTGGTGATTTGTTTACTATAGACATTTATCCCAACGGCCTGGCACTGCATTATGCTCTTGAGAAACATACGCCTTACAAGGCTATAATTTCTGATGACGACCTTCGTGGGGTTAATGGTATTTCTCTTAGAAAAACATTAAGTAAACTGGGCTATAGCCAAATACCCTTTATTTCACTTGTTGATAAAATAAGCGAGCAACAAACTGCAGAAGCATTAGAAAGCGGCGTTGCTGATTATTTTGTAAAACCCATTGATCAAAGGGCATTGCGGCTTAGAGTGCCTTTTCTGGCAGATAGTTTTGCCAGCAAATCCCCGGCAGGACAGTCCACTTTGCAGTACAAGCTTCCACTTATAAAAAGACTCTTCGATATCTTTTTTGCTTCAATGGCATTGCTGATGTTAAGCCCGCTTTTTTTAGTAATCATTATACTGATAAGGCTCGAATCGAAAGGCCCGGTATTTTATTATTCTTTAAGAGTTGGCAGCGGTTATAAGGTTTTTAAATTTTATAAATTCCGCTCCATGTTTACAGGTGCTGATACAAAGCTGAAAGACCTGAGTCATTTAAATCAGTACAACCTTGACAGTAAGCAGGCGAAAACCCCTGAACAAGCTGTAGTAAAAGAGTTGTGTGATTTGTGTGAGCAGGCAGGCACAGGTTGTAAATATCCATTGTACTCAGATGAAACAATGATTTGTGAAAAGCTGCACAAGCAAGACCTGGCAGGTAAATCAGATTCTGCTTTTATTAAGATTAAGAACGACCCACGCATAACAAAAGTTGGCAACTTTATCCGCAACACAAGCATCGATGAGCTTCCCCAGTTATGGAATGTTCTTATTGGTGATATGAGTATTGTTGGTAACCGCCCGCTGCCTTTGTATGAAGCAGAAAAGATAACCACAGATAAATATGCACTGCGGTTTATGGCACCAGCCGGCATTACCGGATTGTGGCAGGTAGAAAAAAGAGGCCGGTCAGAAATGAGTGAGGAAGAGCGCCTGGAACTGGATAACGATTATGCCAGAACGCACAGCTTTGGAAATGATATAAAACTAATCACAAGAACAATTCCTGCATTGTTTCAATCAGAGAATGTTTAATATTTTTTAAAGGTGCATTTCTAAACGGTCCGGGGCGTTTAAGTTTTTTACACAAAGCATTAAAAACCGAAAACTGTTTTAAATGCACCTGTTGTTACTAATACCAAACTCTACTTCCCTAAAAGAAGTAACCCCCTATCCTGCCCTGTTTCAATCTGAAAACTGATGAATGATGAAACGGAGATATCTTTTAATAACTGCATTCTGCACCTTGGTGCTTTTGCAAAGTCTGCATGTAAAGGCGCAGGCACCTGAATTTGATTCACTGCTTACCAAAGCATTTGAAACAGATGAGTTGCTGCCTTTTTTAATGGACTCTGCTTTAAAATATGCACCTTCTATTAAGCGCCTGCAAAGCAATATTGAAGGCCTGAAAGAGAATTTGAGCATCAGCAAAAACTTAATCCTCAGTGGTGTAAACGCCAACTCATCTTACAATTACGGAACTAATTATTCAGCTGTATCCAGCCAGAATGGCGCAAGCCTTACCAATTCCCAATCAGGCTTTTATAACGTGGGTATCGGCATCCAGTTACCCCTTAACCAGTTTCTAAACAGGAAGCACATTTTAAAAGCAGGGCAAAGTCAGGTTGAGATGGCCAAATCAGAAAAAGATATTGCTGCATTCGATGTAAAACAAGCGGTGATAATATTATATCACCAGTTTAAACTTGCCCATAAACTAGTAGCTGTTTCCAGCAAAAACAACAGGAGCGCCCAAATAAATTATGCAATGATGGAAAAAGATTTTATACAGGGGCAGGTAACGGTTACTCAGCTTGCAGCTGTTACAGAAATCGCAAATAAATCCGTAGTGGAATTTGAAACAGCTGTCAACAACTTTCAATCTGTATATATGCAACTCGAGATGCTTACCAATACCAGTTTGTTAACCTTAATCCGGATGGTAAAATGAGTTTTGTAAATTTTATAAGAATACTGTTAAAAAATATACTTTGGTTAATCCTGATTCCCGCAGTATTGGCAACTACAATTTTTCGCCTTACAAGAAATGAGGTGAGAATATACAGCTCTGAAACCACCATCTACACTGGTATTGCATCAGGCTACAGCTTAAGCGGTAATACTAAAACAGATTTCTTTACAGCGGGTAATGCGTTTGATAATCTTATTTCACTTATTAACTCAAGAGAAACGCACGAGGAAGTGGCGATAGACCTGCTGGCTGAGCATATTTTTATGAAGGAGCTTAACCCGGCAGAATTGTCTGCTGCAGCCTATAAAAGCCTGCGCAAAAGTGTTCCGGACAGTGTTAAAAAAACAATTTTAAAACCTACAATTGAAGAAACAAAACTGGCTGTAAAGGCCTATATGCAAAGGGATGAAAAAAACTGGGTTTATACAATGATCAATTCCGGTAATCCATATTATTCCCTGAGTGCTATGGAGAAATTAAAACCGCTACATATAAATTCGAGTGACCTTGTTAAGATCAGTTATGAAACAAGTGACGCCGGCATTTGCCAGCGAACATTAGAGTTGCTGATAATTGAGTTTATGCGCAAGCATCGCTTACTTAAAGAGGGCCAGACAGAATCTGTTGTAAATTATTTTGAGGAGGAAGCAAAAAAAGCCTACGCAAGGCTTGACAGTAATGAAGCATTGTTTTTAAACTTCAATAAAGAGAATGACATTATAAATTATTACGAACAAACAAGAGCTGTTGCCGGCGAAAAAGAAAAATTGTTTTCAGAAAATCATGAGCTGGAAATGGACCGGGAAGCAGACAGTAAATCGCTTGACCAGGTAAACCAAAATCTTGAAGGCAGGGTTTATAAAATTTTGAATGGTACAGATATACTAAAACAGCGGGAAAGGCTTTCTGACATCACCAATAAAATTGCAGTAACAGAAGTTATAGGTAAAGATAAAGGAGCTAATCAAAAAAGCAGGCTGGACAGCTTAAAAGCAATATCCGGTGGAATCGAAAAAAACCTGCAGGTAAGCATGAACAAACTGTACGCCGAAAGCAATACACCTAATGGCATACCTACCCGGAGTGTGCTTGACGAGTGGCTTAAAACAAGCCTGGCTTTTGAGCAAAGCAAGGCCAAGCTCACAGTAATGGACAAGCGTAAAAGAGAGTTTGCTGAAGAGTATAAAAAGTTTGCGCCGCTGGGAGCTATTCTCAAAAAAATTGAACGGCAAATTGGTGTCTCGGAAAAAGAATACCTGGAGCTGTTGCATGGCCTTAGCATGGCAAGGCTGGCTCAGCAAAACACAGAGCTCACTACTAAAATCAATGTAGTTGATGCGCCGTATTATCCATTGGCACCCAATGCATCCAAAAGAATGATGCTGGTGATTGTGGGTTTTTTAGTTGGTTTTATTTTGGTGCTTGTTTTCTTATTGACCCGTAGCCTAGTAAATAAAACCATTCAGCAGCCAGGCAAGGTTAAAAAATTAATTGGTGCCGGCGTGCTGGGTATCTATCCGTTGCTGAAAGAAAAACAAGTATTTATTAAAAAGGCCAACCTGAGATTAGTGCAGCAATTACTTGGAAAAATTGACATCGCTAAAAGCCCGGTTCAGATTGGCATTATCAGCACTCAAAAAGGTGAAGGTAAATCCACCATTGTAAACATGTTTCAGCAAGAGTTGCAGGCACTTGGTTACAACACAGAAATTCACACCTGGGATCACAGCTCTTTATGGCAACCCAAAAAAAGTACGAGTATTGTTTTGCTGGAATATCCTGCGCTTGATGACCTCGCCATGATGCCTGGTGCAATGCCGGTTACGCAACAATCTTTTTTAGTGTGCAGGGCTAACAGAATATGGTCAATGATTGATAACAACCTGGTAGAAATTTATAAAAAGATTACCGGCAATACGCCGTTGGTCATTTTAAATGGTGTAAGCGCAAACTTTGCAGAGGATCATATTGGAGAAGTGCCGAAAAAACGAAACCTGGTGAGGCGAATGTTTAAGCGTCTTTTCAAATTTGAGTTCGGCAACAGGAAGAAAATAAAATAACAACAATAAATAAAATCCAATCATGACAAAAACCAAACAACTGGTAGCAACGCAGGCCTTAGCATTTGCAAGCCAGCTGCTGCCCGCCATTGTTGGTGTGGTGTCATTCATGTTACTTGTAAGGGTAACAGAACCTATTGCGCTTGGCCAGTTTATAATTTACATGGCCGCAGTTGTAATGTTTGAAATGGTAAAATCAGGTGGCCTGCAGGCGGCACTTGTTATGAGGGTTGCCCGCAGTGACAGTGAGCAGCAAAAAAGAATTACCGGCAGTGCTTACTGGCTGGGTGGTATTGTATCAATCAGTGTGTCAGTTATACTTATCCTACTTTACTTTTCAGGCATTTTTAAAGATCAGCCCGGCGTTCAGGTGTTTTGCGGCTGGTACGCCTGCCTTGGCATGATAACTTTGCCGCTGCATATTGCTGAAGCTGAAGCTGTGGCAAAACAAGACCTAACATTTCTTTTCTGGCTGCGACTATCGCAAAGTGCGAATGCTTTGCTTGTTGCACTTTATGCATTTTTTTCTCATGGAGGCCTGCAGGGATTTGCCACTGTGCACCTGTTGTTTAATGCAGCATTATTGGTTGTTGTGCTGCTGATAAAAAAGACCAATCCATTGCATATCGTTTTTAAAACAATGGAAGAGGTTAAAAATCTTTTCAACCTCATTAAATATACATTAGCCACTCTGGCAACAACTAATCTTTTAAAAACTGCTGATACATTTCTCATCGGCAGTTTTATGGGTCCGGCTGCAGTGGCCCGTTATGCTGTTCCCTTAAAACTTACGGAGTTGTTTGAAATCCCTTTGCGGAGCCTCAGCACAACTGCATTTCCGCAGCTTGCTGCCAACCACAACAACAACGATCACCGGGGATTTAAAGAAAGTTTTGTTCAATACATTTCCTGGGCGTACATGCTGTATGTACCGGCACTTATTATCGCATTTGTTTTTGCGCCTTATATCGTGTTGATCTTGGGTGGCCACCAGTATGCAGATACTGCCAACATTTTTCGTGTATTTATTTTGTACGGGATTTTTTTACCAGCCAACCGGATGACTGGTATCAGTCTGGATGCTTTGCAAAAACCGCATAAAAATTTTCACAAAGTACTTACAATGGCGCTCATAAATATAGCGGGCGATTTTATCGCTATTCATTTTTCAAACCAGCTGGAATGGGTTGCATTTGTCAGCGTTTTAAATGCTGCTGTGGGTGCTTATCTCGGGTGGTGGATGCTAATGGAAACAGGTTTGCTGGCAAGAGGAAATTATTTCCAGGATGTTTATGATTATTGCTCATTGTTTGTAAAAAAAGGATTGCAAAAGTTGAAGTTGCATCATCCGAAAATGGAAGGTATAAGTTGAATTTTTAAAAGAAATAATAAGCTGGTGAAGCAACATTTTATTTGTCTTTACTAAAATTTCAGGTGATCAAAAAAATAGTACGGTATTTTAAAAACCACCATGGAGCAGAATTTATTTTACAAAACACAGAATGACCAAGTGCATTATCTCTGGTTATTACCCGGCATTGGGCTGGCATTCTTTTTAGGCATGGTGATAGCCGGCAGTGGTATGCTTGCCGGAGGTGCATTGATTGCACTCCCCTTCATTATCGGTTATCTGATATGGGTATTCATGTGCCCGAAAGTTGGGCTCATTACTTTCATTTTGTACAGTTTTATGATGCCCGGCCTTGGCAGGCACATTGTTGGTCCGCAATTCGGTTTGGGCATTGATGCACTGCTGATACTCACCTGGTTGGGAGTTATTTTTCATCGTGGCGAAAAATTCCGCTTCCGGCATTTAAAAACAGATCTTGTATGGATGGCCATTGTTTGGTTCATTCTTACCGTATTGGAAATTGGCAATCCTGAGCACCCCAATATAATGGGCTGGCTGCAGGAAATGCGTTCAACAACGCTCTACTGGATTTTAACTGTACCACTCACTATCCTGGTCTTCAATAAAAAATCCGACATCTACCTGTTCCTGGATATCATTATCCTTATGTCTTTTATTGGTGCCATGTGGGGCATCAAACAATTGTATATTGGAGTGGATGAAGCTGAACATCGCTGGCTTGAGGCTGGTGCAAAAAAAACACATATCCTTTTCGGCAAGCTCAGGGTATTTTCTTACTATTCGGAGGCAGCACAATTTGGTGCATCACAGGCACAGATTGCAATTATGTGCATCATTCTTGCCACTGGTCCACACACCCTCATTCGCAAAATTTGTTATGCTGTTGCCGGCACCTTCATTTTTTACGGCATGCTCATCTCGGGTACCAGGGGTGCGTTAGGTGGTATTGTTGGCGGCGGTTTTGTTTTTTTAGTAATCAGCAAAAATGTAAAAGTAATTGCTATCGGAGGGTTAATAGGTCTGTTATTTATTGGCATGTTGAAATTCACTGCAATAGGCAGCGGTAACGATCAAATGCGACGGTTACGTTCCGGAACGGATGCCAATGATCCTTCTCTCCAGGCCAGGCTCATCAACCAGCGGACGTTAAGCAACAGCCTTGCAAGCAAACCATTCGGCACCGGGGTTGGTACAATTGGCATGTGGGGAGTAATGTACAATAAACACATTTACACCGCTAAAATTCCTCCTGACAGTTACTTTGTAAAAGTTTGGGTAATGTACGGTATCATAGGGTTTATACTTTGGTTTGGCATGATGCTTTTTATATTGGGCAAATCTGTAGGAATGATATGGACAGTGAGAGATCCGCTTTTGCGAAACCAGTTAAGTTCACTGGCCTCAGGTTTTGGTGGTATATTTTTGTGCAGCTATGGCAATGAGGTTATGAATTCATTACCATCTTCCGCAATAGTATATGTAAGTTGGGCGTTAGTATGGATGGGTACCCGTTGGGATACTCCTTTGCCCAAATCCAATTAACAATGAAACGCCCATTAGTTTCAATAATCACTATCAATTACAACACACCGGAGGTGACAGGAGAACTGTTGCGTTCGCTTTCCTTACTTGATTATCCCAATTGGGAGGTTATTGTGGTTGACAATGCATCACCCAAATATTCTTCAGCTCATTTAAAAAAAGATTTTCCTTTTATAATACATATAAGTTGTCCTGTAAATACAGGCTTTTCCGGCGGCAATAATATAGGCCTTCATTTTGCAAAAGGTGAGTACGCTTTTATTCTTAATAACGATACTGAAGTTACTCCCGGGTTGCTCACTCTATTAATAAATCACCTGGAAAGTCACCCTGAATGTGGCATTGCCTGTCCCAAAATTAAGTACCATTTTCAGCCAGATACCATCCAGTATGCCGGTACTATTGGCCTGCATCCGCTTACCAGCAGAAGTATGAATATTGGTTACCAGCAAAAAGATGAAGGGCAGTTTAATGATGTTCGCAAAACAGATCTGCCGAATGGCGCCGCAATGATGATACCGGTGAAATACATAAAGAAAGCAGGCATCATGAGCGAGCTGTTTTTTCTATATTACGAAGAGCTCGACTGGGCAGCCAGGTTTAAAAAAGCAGGCTTTGAAACTCATTATGCCGGCACTGCAGAAGTGTATCATAAAGAGTCAATTTCCACCGGCAAAAATTCTCCCTTCAAAACTTTTTACCTGTACAGGAACAGGCTTTTATACATCCGCAGAAACTATACAGGCTGGCGATTTATAGTTGCAGCAGCCTTCTTTACAACTGTCTCTTCACCTGTTCATTTTTTTAAACATCTTTTTAAAAAAGAATGGCTGCACAGCCAGGCAATTGCAAAAGCATTTTTATGGAATTTTAAGCACAGTGCTTTTAAAGAACCGGCAAATCAATCATCTGTTTTAATCCCATATTTACAGCCCGATAAAGATATTTTATGTTATACCAGCTAGCCTTAATTCTTCAATATTCCCTGCTATTTTTCCTCACCATACAGGTGGTGTATCTTTTATTCTTTTCCCTTGCAGGAAAAATAATACAGCCTACGGTGTTACCAAAAGCAACCACCCTGAGAAGAATGCGGCTTTTTATACCTGGCTATAAAGAAGATGCCGTAATCATTTCAACAGCTAAAAATGCGATTGCTCAAAACTACCCGGGCAACTTATTTGAAGTTGTAATAATTGCAGATTCATTTAGTGAAGCTACCCTGGCTACACTACTTAGTTTACCTATCAAAGTAGTTGAAGTTCATTTTGAAAAAAGCACCAAGGGAAAAGCCCTGCAAAAAGCTATTGATGCAACTACTCATGATCCCGTGGATATTGTTGTGATACTGGATGCTGATAACCACATGGCACCGGGCTTTTTACATACTGTAAACAATGCTTTTGAACAGGGATACAAAGTAGTGCAGGGCCACCGCACCGCAAAAAACTTTCAAACTTCATTTGCATTTTTAGATGCCTGTACAGAAGAAATAAACAACCATATTTTTCGACGTGGGCATGTAGCTGTCGGGCTCCCTTCTGCCCTCATTGGCAGCGGTATGGCCTTTGGCTGGGATTACTTTATTTCGTTGTTGCAGGATATTGGTGAAACCTCCGGAGAAGACAAGGAACTTGAATTCCGGATCGTTCGCCAGCAACAGCAAATTGCTTTTTTAGATGGCGCTTTTGTGTACGATGAAAAGGTGGCAAAAACAGCTGTATTCAGCAAGCAACGCAGCAGGTGGCTGGCCATGCAGGTGGAGTTTTTAGAAAAATATTTTGTGGAAGGGTGGGTACAGTTATTTAAGGGCAATGTTTCTTTTTTTAATAAAGTTTTTCAAACCTATTTACTGCCAAGGGTTATGCTTGTAGCAGTGATGATTGCATGGGTAGCATTTACTATATTTTTTGCACCGCAGCTTATATGGTTCAGCACTGTGTTATTCGTTGCTCTTTGTGTTAGCTTGTTGCTGGGTATACCGGTAAGATGGTATAACAAGCAATTGCTGTTTGCTTTTTTGCAAATACCAGGTGCTATATTTTCAATGGTGATCGCTATAACAAATATTGGCAAAGCACGCAAACAATTTATTCATACGCCACATGGCGAAACAGAACCAAAAAATATATAATTATGCCCTGGAGTATTATAGCCGTGCCTGCTTTGATATGTGCTTTTTGGGGATACCTGAATGGCCTTAAAACAAAAAAGAATTCACGCTACAAACGGGAAAGAGAACTATAATTTTTTGCTTAGAAATAAGCTTCCGAAAACCAGGATAATAGCAGCAACTGTATATGCTCACAAAAAAACAATTTGAAGGTCTGCCTATTTTTATCATCACCATGAGCAGGTGGGATGGTGACCGTTCTTCTGCTTCGCTTGCGCTTGCAAAAGTATTGAGCCGTAGTAATCCTGTTTATTATATTGACTATCCATATTCATGGGCTGATGTTTGGCGTGAAAGAAAAAGCCCTGCTGTTAAGCGTCGCATGCCTGCATTAATTAAAGGAAAAGATTACCTGGTGCATGTAACGGGACAACCACCGCTGTTACTGGCGGCAACTCCTAAGCCGGGATTGCCAATTTACTCTCTGCCTGCCGGAAAGCTTTACAACATGGCTTCTAATTATAACAACCATGCTGTTGCTTCAGTAATTAAACGCATTGTAAAAGAAAAAAAGATCAACAATTATATTCTGATTAATTCATTCAACCCTACCTACTTGTCTGACGTAAACAGGTACCTGCAGCCGGCGCTGAGTGTTTATCACAGCAGGGATGCCATTGAAGAAGTAAAGGGTCACGGTCTTGTTAAAGAGAATGAATGTGTTCAGCATTACGACCTGGCGATGGCTACTTCAAAACAGTTGTGCAGAAATATAGCAGCAAGAAACAATAAGACCGTTAACTATTTTCCCAATGGCGGTGATATCCAATTGTTTAGAACAGCGTTTGAACAGGACCTTCCAAAACCACAAGAACTGGTTAACATCCATACAAAAATAATTGGTTATACCGGCGCTGTTTGCCAACGCATAGATTATGAGTTACTTGTAAAAGTTGCTACCGCAAACACAGATAAAACAATTGTAATTGTTGGCCCGAGACAAGACAAAGAGTTTACAACTATCACCCTGGATGCTATCAGCAACATTGTTTTTACAGGGCCAAAAAAAATTGATCAGCTGCCGGCATACCTCCGCTATTTCGATTGCGCCATCATCCCGTTTGTTAAAAACAATCTTACAGGGGGCATTTATCCGTTAAAAATTAATGAGTATTTAGGCGCAGGGCGTTCAATTGTAACCACCAATTTTAGTGAAGATATTGGAGGCTTTAGAGATCATATTAACATTGCAGATGATCACGAACAATTTTTACAGATGGTAACAATTGCGCTCAATAATAACAGCGAAATAAAATACGAAGAACGCCTGCAGGCAGCAACCGGCAATGCCTGGGAAAGAAGAGTTCAGTTGTTTTGGGACCTGGCCTGGAATGCCTATGCAGAAAAAAATAAACAATCCGTTTAATCCAAATAAAACAACCCATGCTAAAAGTCGTTCACAAACAATTACCCAACCTGGATTCCGTAAGAGCCATTGCCGCCCTTATTGTTGTTGTATCTCATATTGAACTTCAAAAGCAGGAGCTCGGCTTTGCTAACATAAGGCCAACTGTAAAAAACTTTGGCTCAACCGGCGTAACAATATTTTTTGTGCTAAGCGGTTTCCTAATAACCTACCTGCTTTTTAAGGAGCATTCATCAAAAGGTAAAATTCATATCAGCAGCTTTTATTTCCGCCGTATTTTAAGGATATGGCCACTGTACTTTATTGTTTTGCTGTTTGGAGTTTTCGTATACCCCGCCCATGTAGATACAACTGGTGTTGCGTTAAGTGTTTTCTTTTTGCCTAACATCGCTTTTATGCTGGAAAAATTGCCGGGCCTTATTGATCCCATTTGGTCGTTGGGAGTGGAGGAACAATTCTATCTTTTTCATCCGCATATTTTCAGAATGGGGAGCCTCAAAAAAATCTTCAATACTTTAATAACAATATTTATCTCTCTCTACGTTTTAAAATTCTGTGCAAGCAAATTCAACTGGGAAATTTGCTCCAAAATAATGTACAAAGCAAGGTTTGATTGTATGATGCTGGGTGGCATTTTCAGTATGTGGATTGTAAACCATCAGCGGCAAAATAAATACTTTAAAGCCCTTATATCACCAGAGCTTATTTTTTCTAAACCGGTACAAGCCTGCCTTTATATTTTTTATGTTGCTTACCTGGTTTTTGCAACCGTACAGCAGTCATTTTATAACGATCAGTTTTTATCTATTCTTACAGCCTGTGCTATTGGCAACCTGGCCTTAAACCCAAACTGCATCATCAGCATTCAAAACAAGTTTTTGTCTTTTGTGGGCAGAATTTCTTTTGGGCTTTACCTGCTTCATAAGTTCCCGGTTGAGCTGATGTTACGTACATCAAGAGCCATTGGAATTACCAACGTGGTGATACAAAACCTGTTCATTTATACTACTTCAATTTCACTGGCTTTGCTGGTGGCTTACCTTTCTTTCCATTATTATGAATCCTATTTTTTAAAGATGAAGGACAAGAAGTTTGCTGTGACCACCAACCCGTCAACTTCTAACCTAAAAATGGAAGTGGTATAAGAATTTTGCCTTTAAAAAACAAAGCCGGCCATCTGTTTGGCCGGTTTTTTAACCCAGATTTTGCAGTTGAGATCGTTATGAGGGTTTCAAATACAAGATAGATAAGTGTTTCGGGTTATTTTTTGGCTGAAGAAATAGTGATCTATTTTGAAGTCAAAAAATGTTCTGAAATACTTAACTGTGCAGTAGTTGGAAGCCGCAATAGATTTTCAACTGCAAAATCTGGGTTTAATGCCTGTTACTCTTTAAACCCAGCCGCTTCAAGGGCTCTTCAGGGCATAAAAAATTGGGCGCTAAGCCCAATCTTGTTTTTGTGAAATTTGCCAATCTCAAAAAAAAATTATAGTACGAAAACTTTTAATTTTTACCTAACAGTTCCTTGTAAATAGCTACTGTTTTATCTGCAGCATTTTTCCAGCTAAAACGTTCAGCATTTTTAAACCCTTTTTCCTGCTGTTCTTTGTAAAAAAATTTATCAGAAAGCAGCTTAATGATCTGATCATTTATTTCTACAGAATTAGCCGGATCAACCAGGCATGCTGCACCGCCGGCAATTTCCGGCAAGGCTGATGTAGTAGAAGTAATAACGGGCACTCCGCAGGCCATAGCTTCAATTACAGGCATTCCAAAGCTTTCTCTGTGGCTTGGATACAGGAACACTGTTGCAAGATTGTACAGGCAGGGAATACTGCTGAATGGAACGTAATCCAGTATTTTAATATCCTGGATTAGCTCAGGCGCATGAATTTGTTTCAGGAGGTCTGCAATATATGCCGGGTCGCAATCAGTAAGCACTAACGGCAGCGGCTGACTTGTTTGTTCAGTATATATCTTAAATGCACTTAGTACGCCGATGGTATTTTTTTTAGGAGCGGTATTACCAAAATGCAGCAAAAATTTTATGGGTAGTTTATATTCTTTTCTAAAAGCGGTAAGTAAAGCCTGGTCAGTAATTGGTTTAAACTGGCTGTTAACGCCGTTGTAAACCACTCTCACTTTATCTTCGGACAGGTTTAGCCTTTCCATAATTACCTTTTTTTCGTACTCAGAAACAGTAAGTACAAAAGCTGCTTTTTTTGCAACCCTTGGTACAATGAACCTGCGGTACAGGTTTCCAAAATTTTGGTAAGATGAACCGGAAAAATTTACGGACTCAAGGTAAATAACATCGTGGATGGTGATGATCAATGGCGTTTTGCAAAACAACGGAGCTGTATTGGCAGTGCAATGCAACAGATCAGGCTTTGCTTTCCTAACTGCTTTAGGCAGGTATTGTTGTTCCCAAACCGGGTAAGCTGCACTGCTTCCTGTATCAATAGAAAAATTTCCGGTTGATTTTATGCAGGCCGCATCTACATCATCTTTGGCAAAAAGCACATACTGGTTGGTGTTATCAACCTCCTGGAGTTGCCGGATTATTTCAAGGGCAACTATCTCCATGCCGTGCTTCTTTCTTCGGAAAAGGCGTTGAACTTCAATTCCTATTTTCATGAGTTTGCTGGATTTTAATTTTGCTGAACTCTCTTTTGATAGCCAGCTTATTTTATTTCTTAGGGTTATTTTTTAAGTAAATGCTTTTTCAGCCGCATGCCCAATGCCTTTTTAATACCGCCGTCAATTTGAATACGCCGGTCGCTAGTCCATACCCGGCCGTTCACGCCTGTTACAGCGCCAATCTTACCGCCGGCATTTTGAAGCCTTAATGCCATCATGCCATCCTCTGTTGCCGGACAGTCCATTTCACCAGCAATACCCCGGAAGGTTCTCTGTATCTCAATATCATAGCCGTTTACATCTATTCCCTTCTGGCGTACAAATCCGCAATTAAAGCCCAGCACATTTAAAAAAGGTTGTGTCTTCTCTTTCTTGCGTATTACAATTCCACTCATTGTTTCATACAGTCCATATTGCCAGCGTGGCGTGGCTGAACTTGGTAAAAATGAGTAACTACCGTGTACACAATAAACAGGCTCATGCTCGCCTTCAATCATTTTTTTGGTCATAGCGGTAATCCACCCCGGCGGGTAAAGCGTATCGCTGTCGCAGGTTAAAATGTATTTTCCCTTTGCCTGGTGAAGGCCTGTTGTACGGGCATGCCCCACCCCCTGCTTGGTTTCCAACAGGCATTTAATGCCAAGCCGCTTCATTAAATCAGCGGTACCATCAGTTGAATTATTGTCAACTACTATCAGTTCAGTATAAAAAATTGTATTTGAATTGGCCAGAGACATTATCGTGTGCAGTATCCCCTCTTCTTCATTCCAGGCCGGTATTACCACGCTAACCAACGGATTAGAGGTATTGAACCTTGAAAGTTTTTGTTTTAAAGATGCTATTTCGCTGTCAGAATAATTGCTGATGCGTAAGGGTTTTTGCAAAATTTCGGCAACCCATTGTGGCAGGCTAAGATTAATCATACAATAAATCAGGGTGTGTTGATGATTTGGTTGATTTGGATTCAACTATAATTAACACAAAAACCTGAATAAAATTGTAGTAATGGCTGGTTATTACGATTTTTTTTATTGGGGAAGAAAATTAGTATCATTAAAAATAGCACCCCCCACAAGCTGTTAATTGTACTTTCAACAGAACAAACATGACTATAATAAGCATAAAAAATCCCGGCAATAGCCGGGATGAATATTTAATTTTACCAGCTACCGCTGCTGCCACCACCGCCAAAACTACCACCACCAAAGCCGCCAAAACCACTACCACCCGAGGAACCACCACCTCCTCCACCGCCCCATCCTCCTCCACCGCCACCACCGGGGAAAAAGATTGGAATGAACCCACGGCGGCTCATAAAATTGCCACCACCTCCGCCTCCGCCAAACAAAGACAATATCACCAATAATATCACCACCATAAAAATAATGGTTGAGAGAGAGATGCCTTTTGAACTCCGTTTGTTATAACCCTCCGGAGCCTTGTACTCTCCTTTAATAGCTTGTATAATCGCATCTGTTCCACGGTCAATGCCGCCGTAATAGTCACTTCCTTTAAAATGGGGAACTATTTCTGCCTGGATAATTTGCTGACAGATTAGATCGGGTAAAGCTTTTTCTAACCCGTAACCGGGAGAAATATTCAGTTTCCGGTCATCTCTTGAAATAAGTAACACAACCCCGTTATTGTTCTTTTTTCCGCCAACGCCCCAGCTGCGGCCAAGTTCAATCGCAGCATCCGCCACATCCATACCGCCGAGGCTGGCAACTGTAACAACTACTATTTGGGAAGAAGTGGTATCATCAAACTGGTAGAGTTTTGTTTCAAGTGCGGTCTTTTGATCGGCCGTTAAAACATTTGCGTAATCATTTACGAGCCTGGCTGGGTTGGGAGGAGTTTTAATGATCGACTCAATGGAATTATTTTGTGCGCTGGTGCAAAAAACAGCAACCATTGAAAGTACAGCCAGTAATATTTTTTTCATGCAATTTTTGTAAGCTTGTTATTTACCGAATACAATATCATCCGGTAATTCATTTTTATCTGTTGCAGCATTGTACGGAAACTCTTTTGTAAGTACTTCGCCTATTTGCCTCACACAATTCTCTATTCCGTCGCTGATATTCTTTTTTGTAAAAAGCGTTATCATGTTTTTCACTGCATCATTCCAGTAGGCAGATCCGAGTCTTAAAAAAATGCCTTCATCAGCAAACAATGCCAGTTCCCGGTGATCTATCGCAACGTAGAGCAATACAGCATTTCGTTCCTGTGTATTTTCCATCTTCAATTCAAAAAATATTTCTCTTGCCCTCTCCAGCGCATCTACATAAGGATTTTTACTTTCCACATAGATCCGTATCTCGCCACTCGTTTCTTTTTCAGCCTGCTGAATTGCATCAACAATCTGCTTTTGATCTTCGGGTGAGAAGAAAACCCTTTTCTTTTTAAAAAATGAAAAAATGCCCACGGTTATTAATTAGAATTTTACGTCGATTGATTTGTCGGCACCGGCATCTGCCTGGAACCCATCTTTTGCTTTAAAACCAAAGAGGCTGCTTATAACATTTACAGGAAAACTTTTTACAGAACTGTTATACGCTGCAATGGCTTCATTGAAATCTTTTCTTGCAACTTTTATCCGGCGTTCCGTTCCTTCAAGCTGGGTTTGCAATCCTGCAAAAGCTTCGGTTCCTTTTAACTCGGGATATTTTTCAACCGTTATCAGCAAACGGCTGGCTGCACCAGCCAGCTCGTTTTGTGCAGTTGACTGTTTATTATAATTTTCAGCTGTTAAGTCGCCGGCTTGCACGGTTACGGATGAAGCTTTCGCCCTGGCCTCCGTAAGCTGGGTTAACACAATCTGTTCAAAATTCGCCTGCCCCTTTACCACATTTACCAGGTTGGGAATCAGATCTACCCGCCGCTGGTAAGCACTGTTTACTTCATTCCATTGCTTTTTAACCAGCTCATCTTTTTGTACCAAACCATTATAGGTAACAATGGTGAATATTGCCAGTAAGATTACAATACCGCCTGCAATGAATAAACCGTAGCTTTTTTTGTTCATACTACAGCAATTAGAATTTAACTTCCGGAGCTTTTTCTGCACCAGCATCCGCTTTAAAGCCCTCTTTAGCCCTGAAGCCAAACATGCCACCGAGGATGTTCATCGGGAAGGATCTTACTTTAGTATTGTACGTATTTATCTCATCGTTAAATACTTTACGGGAATTTTTAATTCCATTTTCAATGCTTTCCAGCTGGCCCTGCAGCCTGGTGAAATTGTCGGTAGCTTTTAACGTTGGGTATGCTTCAACAGTTGCCAGCAACCTGCTAAGGGACCCGGTTAACTGCCCTTGTGCCGCCTGGAATTCTGCAACCTTTTCCGGCGTCAGATTATTTGCATCGATATTTACGCTGGTAGCTTTTGCCCTGGCATTTACAACATCGGTTAATGTTTTTTGCTCAAAGTTAGCAGCACCTTTTACCGTGTTTACAAGGTTGCCCACAAGGTCACTACGGTTTTGATATTCTGTCTGCACATTGTTCCAGGCCTTTTTTACACTTTCGTCCTGTTTAACAAGGCCGTTATACCCATTGCAGCCCAAAAAGCCAACGATTACAACGATGGCTAATACTACTAATAAACCTGTACGTTTCATGTGTTGTTGTTTTATTTTTAAGCTAAATTAATTCCTTTATCAGGCATTATAATGTTGCAGAATTTAATTATTATGAATGGTAAACCTCTGTCTGTAATATGCAATCAGAATGTTTATTCTTGCGGTCTACTGATTTTGGATTTGACTGAGAAGATAAAACCCTGGCCCTTTTTTTCCCTTATTCATTGATCGCTGCAATACCCGGCAAGACTTTGCCTTCAAAATATTCAAGCATTGCTCCACCACCGGTACTCACATAACTAACCTTATCTGCAAGATTGAACTTGTTTACTGCTGCAACACTGTCGCCGCCGCCAACAAGACTGAAAGCTCCTTTAGCAGTAGCATCGGCAACCGCCAGTGCTACAGACTTTGTTCCATTTTGAAATTTCTCCATCTCAAAAACCCCCATCGGTCCGTTCCATAAAATGGTTTTTGATTTACCAATTATTTCGCTGAAAATTCCTACGGCTTTAGGCCCAATGTCAAGTC
Source organism: Ferruginibacter sp. (assembly GCA_965247025.1). Lineage (GTDB taxonomy): Bacteria > Bacteroidota > Bacteroidia > Chitinophagales > Chitinophagaceae > Ferruginibacter. Next base: position 3,212,855 of record OZ252000.1, read on the forward strand.
CCATCCAGCCGTCAGGTATAGCATCGCTTTGCCTTGTTTCTGTGTTGGCATCGGCAGCAAACTTATCAGCTATAACAGAATTTTCCGGCAGGTGAATACTTACATTTTTCTCCGTTGCCATCTTTAAAATATCAAGCGCTGTTTGCAGGCGGTCATCTTCACAAAGTGAGTTACCAATTTTTCCGCCTCTTGCTTTTATAAAAGTGTAAGCCATACCACCACCTATGATAATGTCTGTGGCACGCTCAAGCAAATTTTCAATAATTAAGATTTTATCTGAAACCTTTGCGCCGCCAATAATAGCGCAGAATGGCTTTTCACTGCCATGCAATACCTTTTCTGCACTCTTAACTTCACTTTCCATAAGCAGGCCAAACATCCTGTTTGTTGTAACAAATTCTTTAGCAATTACGGCTGTTGATGCATGTGCCCTGTGAGCTGTACCAAATGCATCATTTACATAAACGGTACCCAGTGCAGCTAATTTTTCTGCAAAAGCAGCATCGCCTTTTTCTTCTTCTTTATAAAAACGCAGGTTTTCCAGTAATAATACTTCTCCTGGTTTTAGCATGCTGGCTGTAAGTGAAGCCTGCTCACCAATACAATCGTCTGCAAAAAATACCGGGGTTGCATTTCCACCGTCGGCATTTAATAACTCGTGAAGGTGCTTTACCAAATGTTTTAAAGAGTACTTATCAGTTGGGCCATCTTTGGGGCGGCCAAGGTGACTCATCAAAATAGCACTACCACCGTCTGCCAAAATCTTTTTTATGGTGGGGATGGTTGCCGTCATCCTGGTATCATCAGTGATATTAAATTCAGCATCTAATGGCACATTAAAATCTACACGTACCAGGGCTTTATGGCCTTTAAAATCGAAGTCGGAAAATTTGCTCATTTTTTTGGATTAATATTTTAATTGATTGGAGGTATCACTATATGGCGCAGTATATTGCTGTTAAAGGTAATAATTGCTGTTATAAAAAAAGCCTCCTGATTTTAATAGGAGGCTTAGATACTTTTTATTTAATAAAGATATAATGTGCAGGGGTTTTCTACTTTCCTGAAAATCTATAACTGAAGGTGAACTGGGCAGCACATTTAACGATTGACAACTATTTGCTTATCAACCCTGCAAAATAATTTACAGTACGTACCAACTGCGATACATAACTCATTTCATTGTCGTACCAGCTCACAGTTTTTACCAATTGTTTGTCCCCCACGGTTAAAACCTTTGTCTGAGTAGCATCGAATAAAGAACCGAAAGTAGTTCCAATTACATCAGAACTTACAATTTCATCTTCAGTATATCCGAAGCTTTCGTTACTGGCTGCTTTCATAGCTGCATTTATTTCTTCAATGGTTACCGTTTTATTTAAAACAGCCGTAAGCTCCGTTAAAGAACCAGTAATAACCGGTACTCTTTGAGCACTACCGTCAAGTTTTCCTTTCAACTCCGGCAATACAAGGCCTATTGCTTTTGCAGCACCAGTACTGTTAGGCACAATGTTGGCAGCTGCAGCTCTTGCCCTGCGCAAGTCACCTTTTGGATGCGGCGCATCCAGCGTATTCTGGTCGTTAGTATATGCATGAATGGTAGTCATAATTCCCTGTGCAATACCATACTGATCGTTTAAAACCTTTGCCATCGGAGCAAGACAGTTTGTAGTACAGCTGGCGCAGCTGATAATTGTTTCGGTACCATCAAGAATAGCATGATTCACATTAAATACTACTGTTTTCAAATCGCCTGTAGCTGGTGCAGAGATAACAACTCTTTTTGCGCCGGCAGTGATGTGAGCTTCAGCTTTTGCCTTGTCTGTAAAAAAGCCGGTGCTTTCAATCACAACGTCCACTTCATGGCTGCCCCATGGAATTTGTGACGGATCTTTCTGAGCATAAATTTTTACTTCATGACCATCCACTATAATTGAATTTTCTGTAGAAGTTACATTCTGGTCAAAACGGCCCTGGGCACTGTCGTACTTAAGCAAGTGTGCTAATACTGCAGGACTGGTTAAATCATTGATGGCAACCACGTCAATACCCTGCATATTATAGATTTGACGAAATACCAAACGGCCAATGCGGCCAAAACCGTTGATAGCAACTTTTACTGAACTCATAGTAATGTTATTTTAATTTTTTATAATCGCCGCAAAGGTAATGATTGCTATGCTAAAAACTTACTTCAAAATCTCCTGTATTTTTAACAGGGTTGCAATGTGTGATACAAAATCTAATTAGCAGTAAATATTTTATCATCTACCGGCTTATTGGTTTCAATGTTGGAAAACACAATCGTTCCCCTTGCACTTGTTTGTGCGTATGGAAATAAAAAACCGTCAGCGTTTTTCCTGAAGTCGCTAAAGGTAGTTTCCATATCTTCTTCGCCGGCGGGAGTTTTTGTTTTAGTAATCGTTTTTATGCGGTGATAATTTGCGGCATCAATAAAAATTGTACTTACCCGGCCTGCCTTGTTGGTTAACTTTATTTTAAACGCATCAACGCCATCAGTTTTTTCCTTTCCAAGAAGTTCAACAAGGGCACCTTTTTCTTTATAGTTTAATAGCGATCCTTGTACATCCAGTGAACTCTGCCCATTTTTTACGTCCTCCGCAGATACTTCTTCTGGTGCGGTCTGCCCCTGAAATGGCAGGTAATTCCAACCCTTGGTAGTGCTCATAATTTGAAACCCTTCAGCCATACCAGGCACAGAAATATCGGTGCGTACTCCCACTCCGTTCTTAATAGTTGTTATCACACTTACATCCATACCCTGTACATTAATTGAACCATCCATTTTTACAGTCTGCAAGGTGAGCAGTTTTGCTTTTCCGCCAAGGCCTTCCAAGTATTTTTCAATTATTTCATCGGCAGATTGACCTTTAGAAACCTGGGCTGCTACGAGTAAAAATATCAGCATGGCAAACATCATTAAATTTCTCATTGTTAATCGTTTTAATTATTATTTAAAGTTAATGGTTACTAAAATTATGTTTGGTATTTCCTCACTTACAAAACTTGATCCGTTTAATTGTTATGTTATTGCTGGCTAATGCTGGTTAAAAAAAATCAATTTACTCACTGGCAAATACGTTTTACAAAAATGAATGACCCGGAAAAATCTGGCAGGCAAAATAATACAAAAGACAGTATAACAGCTTATTTTAGCGGCGAAAGATAAATAAAATTAAGGGCCTGGTTTTATAGTTTGTGTCCGATTAACATCGCCGGGGTCGCATTTATAAAAAAATTAATGATGGAGTCATATTCAATAACCGGTAACATAGTAGATATAATTAAAGAAACAATTTTTTATGGCAAGATTACTGTTGCCAATGGAAAAATTGCCGCTATTGATTTCGTTGATGAAAAAACAGTGGATAACGCAGGTTTCATTTTACCGGGGTTTATTGATAGTCATGTGCATATTGAAAGTTCCATGCTCGTTCCATCTGAATTTGCCAGACTTGCTGTGGTACATGGTACTGTTGCCACCATCAGCGACCCACACGAAATAGCCAATGTATGCGGAAGGCAAGGTGTTGAGTATATGATCGAAAACGGTAAAACGGTGCCTTTTAAATTTCATTTTGGTGCACCTAGTTGTGTGCCTGCCACCATTTTTGAAACTGCAGGTGCATCACTGAACCCTGCAGAAGTGGAAGCCCTGCTTGCATCCGGCGATATTTTTTACCTGAGCGAAATGATGAATTATCCCGGGGTTTTATTTAAAGATGATGAAGTGATGCAAAAAATTGCAGCAGCAAAAAAGTATAATAAACCCGTTGACGGCCATGCTCCCGGTTTGCGTGGAGCAGATGCTAAAACATATATTGATGCAGGTATAAGCACAGATCATGAATGCTTTACCGCTGAAGAAGCGTTGGATAAACTTAACTATGGAATGAAAATTCTTATAAGGGAAGGCAGTGCTGCAAAAAACTTTGAAGCGCTGATCGGACTAATGGATGAGCATTACAATAACATGATGTTTTGCAGTGATGATAAACACCCTGACAGCCTTGTTGACGGACATATAAATCAATTGTGCAGCCGGGCTGTTGCAAAAGGCATTAATATTTTTAAAGTTTTAAAAACGGCTTGTGTAAACCCGGTACATCATTACAAAATGCAGGTTGGCCTGCTTAAACAAGGAGATGCTGCTGATTTTATTGTAGCTGATGATCTTATCAATTTTAAGGTAAGGCAAACATATATTAACGGCGAACTGGTCGCTGAAAATGGCAATTCAAAAATTATTGCTGGTACAGCTAGCATCATAAATAATTTCAATTGTATTCCAAAAACACCAGCAGATTTTGAAATTGACTACAAAGGCGAAGATCTGATTGCTGTTATTGAGGCTCTTGACGGGCAGCTTATCACAAATAAGCTTATTTTAAAACCCCTGGTTAAAAATAATAAACTTGTTAGTGACACGGCCAATGATATCCTTAAAATGGTTGTTGTAAACCGCTACCATTCTGCGGTTGTTTCAAAAGCATTTGTAAAAAACTTTGGACTTAGCCAGGGAGCAATAGCAAGTACAGTGGCTCATGACAGCCATAATATAATTGCTGTTGGAGTTGATGATGAAAGTATTTGCCGTGCTGTAAATATGGTAATTGAAGTAAGCGGTGGGGTCTGCTGCACTACGGCATCTGCCAAGAATGATGAAGAATTGAAACTATTGCCGCTTCCTGTAGCCGGGCTCATGAGCAACAAAAATGGTTATGAGGTTGCAGCGGCATATACTGAAATTGACAATATGGTAAAGCAAAAGCTCGGATGTTTTTTAACAGCACCTTTTATGACACTTTCATTTATGGCGCTGTTAGTAATCCCTCACCTCAAATTGAGTGATAAAGGTTTATTTGACGGGGATAATTTTAAACTAACAGATGATTTCACCATGTAAATTGAACAAAATAACCCGGGCGTAAATTAAAACGATAAGCAATAACAGAATATGATTACCGTTAAACTGCATATGTATTTCCTTTAGATTAAAGGGAGTATAATAACCTGGCAGGAATGGGCCAACAAAAATTTGGCGAATGTTACACAGGTTGTTATCTTCGCCTTCCTTTTAAAAGGAAAATTAACCCTATTATTCACAACCCAAAAAAATTTCTATTTTTTATGGCTGTAAAAATGAGGCTCCAACGGCATGGTTCAAAAAAAAGACCATTTTACTTTATCGTTGTAGCAGATGGCAGAAGTCCACGTGATGGCAAGTTTATTCAGAAGTTAGGTACTTACAATCCTCTGACAGTTCCGGCAACAATCCAAATTGACAGGCAAAAAGCTTTAGATTGGTTACACAAAGGTGCTCAGCCTACTGACACTGTACGTCGTATTCTTTCTTTCAAAGGTGTATTATTCCTGAAGCATTTGTTAAGAGGCGTAAGCTTAGGTCTGTTTGACGAAGCTGTAGCAATGCAAAAATTTACCGCATGGAGTGCTGAGCATGATGCTCATATCGCCAGGCGTCATGGTGCTCATAAAAAAGCACGCCAGGACACCCGTAACCAACCGGTGGTAAAGAAAGTAGCTGAAGCTCCGGCCGCTGCACCTGTAGAAGAAACTAAAACAGAAGAATAAATCCCTCTGTCAAGTGAAAATCTTAAAGCAATTTCGGTTACCGAAATTGCTTTTTTATTTAAACCCAGATTTTGCACTTGAAAATCTATTGCGGCTTCCAACTACTTCACAGCTAAGCATTTAAGAATATTTTTTGATTTCAAAATAGTTCACTATTTCCTCAACCAAAAAATAACCTGAAACACTTATCTATATTGTATTTGAAACCCTCATAACGATTTCAACTGCAAAATCTGGGTTTAACAATTGAATGTTTTTTTTTGAGATCTTGCCCAGCTTAATTTTCATGTTTTACATCTGATGCACCAGTCGATTCTGATTTTAGAACCCCGGCACCTTTATAGTAAACGCTGGACGCTCCGCTTGCCTTAACAGCGATGCTTACACTGGCGTGGCTGTGCACAGTACTGGCTCCGCTTGCATCTATCACGGTATTTTCACTTTGCAGCTGCCCACTTTTTATATCAGAGCTGCCATCTGCCTCCGCATCATACTGCCTGGTTCTTCCGCTCAATTCAATTTTGCTGGCACCAGAAGCTTCTGCATTTATTGACGGTGCGTCAACAGTTGCACTAACCGATGATGCACCGGATGCTTCGAACCTGATTTTATCTCCGTTTTTTAATGGGTCCACAGCCTTAATGGTGGATGCGCCAGAACCTTTTATAAAATTTATCTCAGGAGCAGTTACAAATACTTTAAGATGTCCGTTATTGATATTGTTGCTTCTTGTGCTTATTTTAAGTACATCATTTTCCACCCTGGTTTCTATAAATGGCATCAGGTTATCATCGCTCTCAACTATTACTTCCGTGGTATTACCTATTTTAATTTCTACTTCAAAAGCTCCCCCGGCAGATACGCCTTTAAAAGATGAAGTTTCTCTTTTTTGAGTGATGATGTTGCCGCTGCCTCTTCTAAAATGACATCCTGTTATTAACGCCGCTGATAAAATGAGAAATATAAACTGCTTCATGGTCGATTGTTTTGTGTAAAGATTTAAATTAAATCTGAGGATTGCAAACCATTGATATAATAAACTGAGATTTTCAAAAAACCTTTTAAACTCATTTGAGGGTTTAAAAATTAGCTTTCCTGTCGAACAAAAAAAATGTATTGAGCCTTAAAATATCCACCCATTTTTGCAAGACAACGGTTCTTTGTATGGCTATCTTTGCAAAATGACATCTCAACTTTTTACTTACAACAAGCCAAAAGTGATCCAGGCCTTACGTTATCACTTTATAACAAGGAGAGAAATTAAAATAATGATGATCCTCGTAAATGTGTTTGCCATTGTTTCAGCAGCACTTTTCTTTTTTAAAAAAATTTCTCCTGTTGCATTTTTAATAAGTGCAGTTCTTTGGTTTTCAATGATGATTGCTTTTTGGTTTTTATTGCCGGGTATTATTTATAAAAAATCAGAGACGTTCAGGGATAAATTCCGTGCTATTATTTCTGATGAAAATTTTACAATTGAGAACGACAGAGGCAGAAGAAGTTGGGCTTGGGATGAATTTAGCACTTCAATGGAAAGTCCTCATTTTTTTCATCTTTATTTTGATACAAGATCATTTTTTATTGTACCGAAGGAAGCGTTTCCAGGGGAAGATGTGGATGCTGCAAGAAGATTTATTGCACAGAAAATAAAATAGGCCGGATATTTTATCAATGCAGGTTTTTCTCCATGATATGGTGCCTGATATTTACTTCTGTAAAAACATCTCCTTTTACTTTGTATCCATACTTTTCGTAAAACCCAATAGCGGTATCTCTTGCATGCATAGTTAAAATTTTAAAACCTTTATCCCTGGCAACATTTTCGGCGTAAGCCATAAGCGATTCACCAATACCCATTCCCTGCATATTTTTTTGAACAGCCATTTGTCTTAACCTGGTGCATTGCTCATCCTGTTTTGTAAGAATGCAGCAGCCTATAATTTCATCATCATCAAAAGCTCCGATTAAAACATCATCTTTTTCATTTAATAAATCCTTGTCAGAAAATTCAAGACCAAGGGGTCTGCGTAAAATATCCGACCTCAATTTTACCATTTGCTTGTACTCTTTGCTGTTGTGATATAGTTGCTTTATGGCCATAATGCAATATAACTAAATCTTTGTTTTTACGCATGTAGTAATAACACGACGCATCGGCTTTTTACATGGTTTACCGCATTTTGAGTGCCTTTAAAATGACCTTTTTTGATGTGCCTTTTCAAGTCTATTTATCAATTATCTATGTTATTTATAACCGTTTCAAATAGTGCCAAATAGCTTGATAATTAAACATTCCGGCCGATTTTTCTGATTGTTTTTTATTTCTTTGATTTTATTTCAAAAAGTATATTTTTGCTGCTGAACAATAAATAAATACTACCATGTCAGACATTGCAACAAGAGTAAAAAAGATAATTGTTGACAAATTAGGTGTTGATGAAGCCGAAGTAACCCAGGAAGCTTCTTTTACTAATGATTTAGGTGCCGATAGTTTGGACACCGTTGAACTAATTATGGAATTTGAGAAAGAATTCAACATTTCTATTCCTGATGAACAGGCTGAAACCATCACCACAGTTGGTCAGGCTGTTACTTATTTAGAAGAACACGCTAAATAACATCAGCAGTTTTAATCATCGCAGGCAAATTTTGTATGGAATTAAAAAGAGTAGTTGTTACCGGGTTGGGAGCCATAACCCCATTGGGTAAAACTGTACAAGAGTATTGGCAGGGTTTATCCGACGGAGTAAATGGTTGTGACTTTATTAAACAATTTGATGCTTCTAAATTCAAAACAAGATTTGCCTGTGAGGTTAAAGACTTTGAACCCACTAATTACCTTGAAAGAAAAGAAGCCCGTAAAATAGATCGCTTTACACAGTTTGCACTTATAGCAAGCGACGAAGCTGTAAAGGATTCCGGGATCACCAAAGACAATATTAACCCAGACAGAATCGGGGTAATTTTTGCAAGCGGTATCGGTGGCCTTATTACTTTCCAGGAAGAGGTTACCAATTACGCTCTTGGTGACGGTACTCCACGTTTCAATCCTTTTTTTATTCCAAAAATGATACTTGATATTGCTGCAGGGCAGATATCTATTCGTCATGGTTTCAGGGGCCCTAACTATGCAGTTGTTAGTGCTTGTGCATCTGCTACAAATGCCTTGATAGATGCTTTCGATAACATAAGACTTAATAAAGCTGACATTATTTTGTCCGGCGGTAGTGAGGCTGTTATTAGTGCTGCAGGAGTTGGTGGCTTTAACGCCATGAAGGCGTTGAGTGAAAGAAATGATACACCTAAATCAGCCAGCCGCCCTTTTGATAAAGACAGGGATGGTTTTGTTATGGGTGAAGGTGCAGGTGCAATCATTCTTGAAAGTCTTGATCACGCCCTTGCAAGAGGAGCAAAAATATACTGCGAAATTGCTGGTGGCGGCGCTACTGCAGATGCTCACCATATTACCGCACCTCATCCTGAAGGCCTGGGTGCACAAAATGTAATGAAAGCTGCATTACAGGACGCAGGCTTGCAACCGTCTGATATTGACTATATAAATGTTCACGGAACTTCGACACCGTTAGGAGATATTGCAGAGACCAAAGCGATACTGAATGTATTTGGAGAACATGCTTATAACTTAAACATCAGCTCTACAAAAAGTATGACCGGCCATTGTTTGGGCGCTGCCGGTGCATTGGAGGCGCTGGCATGTATTTTAGCGGTTACCCAGAATACCATTCCTCCAACCATCAATCATTTTACTGACGATCCGGAACTTGATCCCAAATTAAACTTTACGTTTAATACAGCGCAACACCGGGAAGTAAATGCAGCATTGAGCAATACTTTTGGCTTTGGTGGCCATAACGCTTCTGTAATTGTAAAGAAATACCAGGCTTAATTTCGGGCTTGTTCCAGGAGGTGCTAAACTTCCGCTTTTACCCGCTAACCTCAACTCTTCAGCAAACTTTTTTTGTTACATGCATTTCACTTTTCTTGTCTAAAAGACCGGTGTTTTCGGACCTTTAAACTAAAATTAGAGATAACTGCTTCAGCAAACTAAACAGCAATCAACTGTATTTGAGTATCGCTAATGCGATTTTTTTTTTGGGATAAATAATATTAATTTCGACTAAACATCTTCCAATATATTTTGCGGCTTATTACAAATATTTTTAAAAAAGATTCAAAAGAGAAAACCTTCAGGAATCAGCTGAGCAATATATTGGGCTTTACTCCCGGCAATCTTAGTTTATATACCACTGCTCTAAGCCATCGCTCGGTGAGAGAAGGGGCTGATGAAAATAATGAGCGGCTTGAATTTTTAGGCGATGCTGTATTAAGTTCCATTGTAGCCCATTATCTTTTTATGAAATATCCTTACAAAGGCGAAGGTTTTTTAACGGAGATGAGAAGTAAAATGGTAAACCGGCAACAGCTGAATGATGTGGGAATTAAAATGGGTTTAAAAAAGATAACCATCTATAACAAACACGATAATTCTCTTAAAATCTCACAGATATTCGGCAACACATTGGAAGCTTTAATTGGTGCTGTATATTTAGACAGAGGCTACAGGAAAACACAGCGCTGGGTGGAAAAATATATCATTTCAACACACATGTTTATTGACGACCTGGAAAGTGTTGAAATAAATATCAAAAATAAACTTTACGGCTGGGCCAATAAAAATGGTAAAGTGCTTGAGTTTGACATACTTGGAGAAAAGTTTGAAAACGGACGACGCCTTTTTACAATTGGCGCTACTGTTGATGGCGAACTGATAGCAGAAGGCAAAGGCTACAATAAAAAGGATGCCAGTCAAATTGCAGCTCAACTGGCCGTTGACCGCCTGGGGCTGTAAATGTCCAACTACTGAGTCATTTTTTCAGTAATGCTGAACTACAAAACTTACTATGAACTTTGGTATATTAGGAAGCGGAAGCTGGGGTACAGCAATTGCCAAAATATTGACAGATAACGGCAACATAATTCATTGGTGGAACCGAAGTGAAAAATCAATTGAACAACTCCTTGCAAGAAAACATAATCCGCATTACCTGAGTTCGGCGTATTTCGATACGTCATTACTCAGGCTATCAACAAGTGCAGCAGAAGTAGTAGAAAAATCTGATTGTATTATCATAGCAGTGCCGTCTGCTTATACATCCTCCGTTCTTTTGTCGCTGGATAAAAGGGTTTTACAAAACAAAAAAATAATTAGTGCAGTTAAAGGCATTTTACCAGAACAGAATCTGCTCCTTAATGAATTTCTTGAGAAAGAATTTGCATTTCCAATAGAGAATTATTTTGCCATTTTGGGGCCCTGCCATGCAGAAGAAATTGCGGCTGAAAAACTGTCTTACCTTACCTTTTCCGGAACCGATAAAATTGCAACACATCAAATTGCAATGCAGTTTACAACCTCTTATATAAACACTGTTGAAAACAATGACATTTTCGGAGTGCAGTATGCTGCTATTTTAAAAAACATCTACGCAGTTGGAGCAGGCCTGGCTCACGGACTGGATTATGGCGATAACTTTTTAAGTGTGCTGATTGCGAATAGTGCAGATGAAATGGCTGGTTTTTTGAAAAAATCCGGTATTAGAAATATTGAAGTGGGTAGCATAGAACATCATCATGCCGAAGCAGGTATTACTAGTAATTTATTAGCCGCTGATCATCTAACAGGTGACAAAAAAAACGTTTCGGAAACTAAAACTAATTATGCCGCTTCAGTATATTTGGGAGATTTGCTGGTTACCTGCTACTCGTTATACAGCCGCAACCGCATGTTTGGCAATATGGTTAGCAAGGGTTACTCAGTAAAATCCGCCCAGGTTGAAATGAGTATGGTTGCTGAAGGATACAATGCAAGCAAATGTATGTATATAATCAACCAGGTTATAAAAGCAGAAATGCCAGTCGCTGAAACTATCTATCGAATATTATGGGAAGGCTTACAGCCCGAAAAAGGTTTCAAAATTATTGAGCAAACACTCGTGTAAAATTATCTAGAAGCTTGGACATAAAACTTGCCTGGAGCCAGTTTCATTATAAAAGCCCTTCTTCATCAAATTAAATTCCTGGGCACCATAACTGTTATTAAAATTCCGCAAACCTGAAACAGTTGCATCGTAGCTAAAAGTAAAACGGATATTCTTTATCTCGAAGCCAATTACACCTATGGCAGCATCTCCTGCACGGTAGTAAATACCTCCAATCAATTGCTTTTCACCTCCGCCGCCAAGGTCGTAATTTGCACTGAGCCCAAGCATGAATGAACTGGATTTTGCCTGCATTGTATAATAGGCTCCGGGGCTTATTATAACTCTATCGTCCACCTTCAGCATTGCATTTAAAAATCCTATATGGCGCATAGCAATGCGGTTACTATCTGCAGATTGATCAAAAAAAGTTTCAACAGGGCGGTTAACGTGTTGAATGGAATAACCTGCATTGATGTAGGTTTTTTCTGTAGGGAAATAGGCATAGTTAACTCCAGCCTGCAAATCAAAATAACTAGAACTATTATTTGTTAACGTTACTGCTGTGCCTAGGGTTCCATCAAAAAATTTGCCATCAAACTGGTCAGGGAATTTTAGTTTGCTTTGATCAATACGCTTGTTAGCCCAGCCCACATTAAAACCGGCAGTAAGTAAACTGGCCAGCCCGAGCATTTGGTGATAGGCAACTGATCCATAAATCTTTGTAGAACGCAATCCTCCGCTACCGGCTTCATCAGACAGTATTAAACCTCCAAGGCCCAGCCAGCCATTATCAAATTTATTGCGAAGAACCTGTGCATCACCATATAAACTCACTGTTTTGTAAGGTGATGCTAATATTGATGACCATTGGTTGCGAAAGTGAGCCCCGATACGATAGTCAGCATCAGGAATAAATCCGGTGTTTGCCGGATTGGTGCTTAATGGGGAATTAAAAAATTGGGAAAAATGAAGATCCTGCGCCATGCCAGGTAGCGCAAGAAAAAAACCAACGGCAAGCAAATAAATTTTTCTTTTACTCATCAGATTGAATTCTAATAAACGAAACCAGTAATAAATAGTTTGGCTTCTATAAGATTTTAATCTACCTGTAAGATAGCATTTTAACACATTACCTCAACAATGTAATATCACCAGTCTTCCTAAAGGTTTTGCCATCTGTAAATACCACATCAAGTGTGTAAGTATAAACATCCATTGGCTGCACTGCTCCTTTAAAAGTTCCATCCCATCCCTGGTTCTTATCTGTTGTTGTATAAATAAGCTGACCCCAGCGGTTATAGATTTTCCATTCCATTTTACTTATTCCAAATCCTTTAACCTTTACCACTGAATTTATCCCAAATTTACCAGGTGTAAATGCATTGGGAACATCAAGTATAGGAACAACAATTGCCCTGACAGGCTGGCAAATGGTATCCGTACATCCTGCTGCATTAATAGCCACAAGACAAACATTAAATATTTTTGTTTCGTTAAAAAGATGGGTTGGATTTGCTTCGGAAGATGTTTCGCCATCACCAAAATTCCATAAATAGCTCGAAGCGTTCAACGACCGGTTTATGAAATCTACTGGCGTATTTTCCCTCGGCTGCACGGGAGAAAAATTAAATCCTGCTGTTGGGATTGGGAATACAGTTACAGGAAAAGAAGAAGTATCCTGTTTGTTACAGGTTGAAGTATCAATTGTTATTAGTTTTACAATAAAGGTTCCTGTAGTACTGAATAAATGAGATGGATCTGCATCGGTTGACCGGGGGCTACCATCTCCAAAATCCCAAATAAAGTCAATGCCTCCGAGGGATGTATTTTTAAAACTTGCTGTATAAGGTACACATCCTTTATCAGGAGTTGTAAATTGTGATTTGACATTTACTGCCAGCCGGACTGTTTTAGAAATACTATCCGGCGAATTACAAAATACAGTATCATCCACCACCAATTTTACGTTATAGGTTCCTACTGAAAGATAGGTATGTGTCTTAGCTTCAAGGCCACCCCTTACTAAAGGAGAGTTATCTCCAAAATCCCATAAAAAACTGGTAGAACTAAAAACGGGCAGCGGAGCTGTGGACGTATTATTAAACTGAAAGGTAAGGCTTTCACAACCACCTGTTTTTACCGCCACAAAGTTTGGTGTAACTGTATTATTACCAACTTTAACGGTAGTATAAGCTGTATCGGCAATATTACATGTACTTGAGTCAATGGAAACAAGCATTAGCCTGAAAGAACCTACGCTTGTATATTCATGTGACACAGAATTATTAGGGGCAACTGTTTCAACCTTCCCTGTATTATCCCCAAAATCCCAAACATATTTTTTACCTTTTGCCAGTGTATCTGTAAATTTTACTGTTAATGGTACACAACCAATCGTGTCAAACACGCCATTGATCGTGGCTTTTACACTTGCACCCACACCGCCAAAATTCATTTCAATTTTTACTGCAGCCTCGCTGCAACCTGCAGATAAATTATTTGGTGCCCAAACACCCGGCGTTGTAGGGAAAAAAATATTAGTTGTATTGTCGCAGTTGGCGCAAATAGCCTGATAGATAATGCCATTCTCATCAAACCGGCTGGTACCACCATCCACATGATCATCAAAACCACCGTTTTGTCCAAAAAAACTGCCGAACAACTGGCTCGTTGCATTTCTTTCCAAAACAAAAAAGAAAAAATCTTTTGTATCAGTAGTAGTTTTAACCGCACCCGGCGTAATTAAAAAACCAAGATCCCCAGTACCGGCACAAGGGTAACCAAGGCGATTGTTGAATTCTCCTCCCCAGCCCGATACATAAACATTCTGGCACCTGTCAACCAAAAATGCCGTTGGCGAAATATTGGGTACATCAGAATTATTGCCAAACATAGTTGAGTAAACATAGCCGGATAAATCCTGCTTAAGCTTACAAATAAACTGTTTACCACCGTCATTGCTAAAATTTGCATTTGTAGCCAGCCATGTACCTGACGTTGTGCCAGTTATATAGGGAAAACCAAACTTGTCACATTTGACACCATATACAAGGTCGTTTCCATCTTTGCTCCGGTCCGGATTATTTGTACCAATGTAGGTAGTTTTAATGATTGCACTTCCATCCGGTGTTATCTCAGTTACAAACCCATCAGTTATACCTCCCTGGAAAGTCGGAGATAATACACCGGTTTTATCACCAGGTAAATCCTTGCTGTTAGTACCTCCTCCAACATAAATGTTTCCGGTAATTGGGTTTATAGTTAACACAAAACATGCATCATTTCCGGTGCCGCCAAAAAAAGTACTAAACAACGGAGTAGTCAGGTTTGCATCAAATTTCAAAATAACACCGTCCTGTTTTATCGTAGCATTTGAGCCGCCGCCAAAATTGGGTTGAAAAGGCGTACCTGCTTTTGGGAAGTCAACAGACTGGGTGGAAGATGCCAGGTAGATTGTATTTCCAGCGCCCAATATAACTTCACTCCGTGCATCATCGCCGTAATTTCTTCTGGTATCAAATGCACCGTTAGTTTGATTTGGTAGCCCAAGGGATGTCCACTTAGGTTTAATATTTACGCCATCATCTTCAGTTCCCCCAACTACCACAGATCCAATAAGGGCGCTCCCTGCAGCATTTATTTTAGTTATAAAAATATCATAACCACCACCGGGACCAATTTTTGGCCTCGTTTGAGGGTAATCGTCAGTAGAATTTGTACGGCCGGCAATAACTAAATTCCCCTGGGCGTCAGTAATCATACTATGAGGTTGCTCATTAACTTTGCCTCCCAGGTAAGTGCCGTAAATCCTTTGGCTTCCGTCAGCACTTAATTTAATGATTCCAATATCGTAGCCGCCATTTCCATCCTGGTCAGCACCACCATTATATGTTTGATCGTATGCACCAACAGAAACAGGATACCCGCCATCGAAAGAAATACCGCCAGCAAACATACTCCCATCGGGGCCTGGTGTTGCTGTGTAGCCCCAGTTATCTTTTGTACTACCAACAAATGAACAAAATATGAGTGTGGGATCAATTACAAGCGTTGATGTTTTATCATAATCGTCTACCTTAAAACGAACAACATTTTTGTCAACCACATATTTACAATCAAGCGTTTGCCTGCCTTTGTTAGCAAACTGGTAAGTGTAAGGATAGAGTTCCTTCAAATCTCCCAGCGAGGTACCAATAACTAATTCCTTATTTTTTACGCTTAGCTTGTTTACACCTTTGTATTCAAGCGCAATATCGTTTACATTACCGCCAGGGTGAACTATAATATCATATTTTAAAGATCCCTTATCAGTGTAATAACGAACATCAATATTTGGATACATATTTCGATAAGTGACACCCTGAAAAATTTTACAGTTTCCTTTCCATTTACTTTGATCGTTGCCAATAAAATAATTGTTGTAAGTAGGTAAAGCCTTATCAGGTAAAAGTTGCACCAAAGAAGAAGCATTTTTGAAACTGACATTATAGGCATGCGAATGAATAGTTACCGGGTGAAAACTATTCTGTACAACTTTTTTGCTACTTTCATTTTCACTGCTGTGACCATGCATTTGATTTGTAAATTCCTTCAGGTCCGCAGCGCTTTGCAGTTTAACAGTAAAGCCAGCTCTTTCCAGGTAAAAAGTTCCATTTTGAATATCTGCTTTGTAATCAATTTGCTTTTTCCACTGACCCTTGTTTTCAATAAACTGCAACTGGGCAAATGATGAAAAAAACATCATCGATAGCAGGGTGGTGAAAAGAAATACCGTTAGAGGCGATGCAATTTTCACGTGATTAATTTTATACAATTTACACAAATAAAGCAATAATTTTCTGTGGGGCAGTTAGTCTGGAAACTATTTAAATGTTAATAGTTAAAAGCAGTATAATTGAAACAAGTTACGAAATTTTACTCCAGGGCGTTTTACCTTTTTGACGCTTGAGATAATTTGAAACCGGTAAATTTTCGGATGCACTAATATCCGGATCTTTCTCTAATAATTTACCAGCTTCAGTTTTAGCAACTTCCAGCATTACCCTGTCCTGTACAATACTTGCTAATTTAAAGTTGAGCTCGCCACTTTGTTTTGTTCCCTCAATATCTCCGGGGCCACGAATTTCCAAATCCTTCTCAGCAATTTTAAATCCATCATTGGTAGCACACATCGTATTAAGACGCTCTTTAGCATCTTTGCTTATCCTGTTTCCTGTTAATAAAATGCAAAAGCTCTGTTCGGCCCCTCTTCCCACTCTACCTCTTAACTGGTGTAACTGCGACAATCCGAACTTCTCTGCGCTTTCAATCACCATTACAGATGCATTGGGTACGTTTACTCCAACTTCTATTACTGTAGTACTCACCATCAACTGGGTATCGCCTGTAACAAACCGGTTCATATTTGTTTGCTTAATTTCTGGTGTTTGCCTTCCGTGAACCATACTGATCCAGTATTTTGGTTCCGGAAAAAATGATTGCACTTCCTCATAACCTTTCATCAGGTTCTCATAATCCATTTTTGAAGATTCTTCAATCAAAGGATAAACGATGTATGCCTGTCTTCCTTTTGCAATCTCTTCCTTTAAAAAATCCATTACCTGCGGACGCCTGTTTTCAAAACGGTGCAGGGTTTTTATTGGTTGCCTGCCCGGTGGCAATTCATCAATCACGCTGTAATCAAGATCGCCATAGGCTGTTAGTGCAAGGGTTCTTGGTATTGGAGTTGCCGTCATAACCAAAATGTGCGGAGGCACTGTATTTTTTTTCCAAAGGGCCGCCCTTTGAGCTACTCCAAATTTATGCTGCTCATCCACCACCGCAAAGCCAAGGTTTTTAAAGGTCACCTTTTCCTCAATTACAGCATGGGTTCCAATTAATATATGCAGTGTTCCATCTTCACATGCCGCCAGTATATTTTTTCTTTCTTT
The DNA here is from genome assembly GCA_965247025.1 of Ferruginibacter sp. Taxonomy (GTDB): domain Bacteria; phylum Bacteroidota; class Bacteroidia; order Chitinophagales; family Chitinophagaceae; genus Ferruginibacter. The sequence continues at coordinate 3,230,397 of OZ252000.1, forward strand.
GGGTTTAGATGAGCCCGTTAATAATTTTACATAAACAGGCAAATCTTTTATTAGTTCGTTGATGCTGTTAAAATGTTGCTGCGCCAAAATCTCCGTTGGTGCCATCAATACACTTTGAAATGGCTGATCATCAGCCGGCCGGGAATTGCCAGCTGCTATTAGCATACACAGCAATGCTACAATTGTCTTTCCACTTCCCACATCACCTTGTAAGAGGCGGTTCATCTGTCTGCCGCTGCCTGTATCCTGCCGGATTTCTTTCAGCACCCTTTTTTGAGCGCCAGTGAGCGCAAACGGTAAATGCTTTTCATAGAAATCATTAAAAACAGCACCTACTTTATCAAACTTACAACCAACACTGTAACGGTGCCGCATGCCTCTTGTAAGCCCTAAACGAACCTGCGCAAAAAAGAACTCTTCAAACTTCAGGCGCCTCACCGCATGTGTATATAATTCTTCCGATGCAGGAAAATGAATATTACAATATGCATCCCAACGGGAAATAAACCTGTATTGTTTTACTAGTGTTTCGGGTAAATTCTCGGGCAAATCTGATGCTGACAGCTGTTGCAGCAAAGCGTACGTAAACTTTGCTATCGCCCTGCCGTTAAATCCTCTTGCTTTTAATTTTTCTGTAGATGGATAAACAGGATCAAGGTAATTTTTACCTCCGGCATTAGCAGGTGTAAAAATTTCCATTTCCGGATGTACCATTTGGGGCTTTCCATTGAAAAAGCCAAGCTTGCCAAACACGAGGTAGCGCAGCCCAAGACTAAATGTTTTTTCTATCCAGTTTATTCCCTGGAACCAGGTAAGTTCAATTTCGCCGGTACTGTCGCTTAAATAGGCAACCAATCGCCTTCCCTGCTTTTCACCGGTAATGTGATAATTATTAAGTCTTCCGGCTACCTGGGCATATTCTGTATTGTAATCGAGACTTGCAATGGTGTCAACCTTAGTTTTATCAAGGTGCCTGAGGGGATAATGCTCCAGCATATCCTTAAAAGTAAATATACCAAGTTCCTTTTTAAGCAACTCTGCCCGGAGTGGGCCAACACCTTTCAGGTATTCTACCGGGCTGGCTAATATGTTTGTACTTTCTGCGATGCTGGAATTTTTTCACAAAGATATTGTATGGATTAAAAAGAAGAAGGTCAAACAACGGCCTGTAAAAATTCAATAGAGAGTTAACAGACAGATGGTTCACATTGTCTCTAATGCATCTTTGTGCCGGGGCTTCCACCAAATATAATAGTAGGCGAGCATCAATATCCCCATTACAAATGGAATTATAGCAATGTGTTTGTAGGTGTATTCGCCCCAAAGTTTATTGGAATCGAAGTGTAAAAATTCACTTATCATCCAGTACGAATTTGCTGTTATCCAAAAAACAATTGCAAGATTGTGGCAAACCTCACTCACAAACTGTCTTGTTCTTACGCAAATAACGATGGCAATAATTAACGTTGGAAAGATCATAGCTACACCCAGGGGGCGCCAAACCATGCACCAGCTGATATCTTTAAACAGCCAAAAAACTATGTGGAGGTTTTCCATTTTTCGGTACCGGAGTGGGATAGAGTAAGTGCTTTCGTCCATGCCTTATTTTTTTAAACAAATATATGCCAATGTAATACCTGAAAAACCTTAGTGCCAACGCCATACCCGGTTAAAAATCACCGGTTTTATAAAATAAAAAAACCTGTCAAAAAATGACAGGCTAATATTTTTTACCGGAGCTGCTGATTAAGCCAGTGCGTTAACCTTCTTAGCTAATTTACTTTTAAGATTAGCTGCTTTGTTTTTATGTATAGTTCCTTTTTTTGCTAATTTATCAATCAAAGAAGCAACAGCAGGTAATTTTTCAGTCGCAGCTGTCTTATCATCAATTGTCCTGATGTCCCTTATTGCATTACGGGTTGTTTTACCATAATAGCGGTTACGTTCGTTACGCTTGCGGCTTTGACGTACATCTTTTTTGGTAGCTGAATGATTTGCCATTTCTATTTCTATTTTTATTTTTGGGCTGCGAAGATAGGCATTTACTTTAAAAAAACTAACACATCTGTAAATCATTTAAAAAAAGCACAAAAAAAATAAGCCCCGGCAAAATTCGCCGGCTAATTTTTCCGTTAAAGAACGGCTTGTAGTCGCAGGCTACCTGCACAAGGTTCAACAAATTATTTATTAAAAGAAATCCAGTTCATTTACAGCCCTAAATGACCGATATTTGTTGCCCCAATTAAAAAAGCTATATCAACCCCATCATGAAAGATTTTCAGTACATCACCAATTCCCACCCTTCCTATATTGAAGGTTTATACCAGGATTTTACTGCCAACCCTGAAAGTATTGACCAGGACATGCGTAAATTTTTTGAAGGTTTCGATTTTGCCATCGAAAATGTTACCGGAAAATCGAATGGGAACGGTGCTGCCAAAATTATCGCCACTAATGGAACCGGTGGTATAAACTTGGCTTTACTTGAAAAAGAATTTAATGTCTTTTCACTAATAAGAGCCTACCGCCAAAAAGGGCACCTGGTAGCCAAAACCAATCCGATAAGGGAAAGGATTGACAGGAATGCCAATTTAGGTCTTGAAAATTTTGGTTTTACGGATGCCGATCTGGCAACCGAATTTGAAGCCGGCAAGTTTGTAGGGCTTGGCAAAACCTCCTTAAAAAATATTGTAGCTCATTTACAAAAATGCTACACCCACAACCTTGGAGTTGAATTCAGCAGTGTAAACAGCAGAAGAAAAATAGACTGGATCATCAATTCAGTTGAGCACACCATGATGGAGCCTGTTCCGCTTCCGCAGAAAAAAAGAATACTGCAGAAACTGAATGAGGGAGTAATGTTCGAAAAGTTTTTACATACAAAATATATAGGTCAAAAAAGGTTTTCGCTGGAAGGTGGCGAAACCACCATTGCTGCATTGGACGCTATAATCAATACAGCCAGTGATAATGGGGTTAAGGAAGTAATAATAGGTATGGCACACCGTGGCAGGCTTAACATCCTGGCCAACATTATGGGTAAAACATACGAACAGATATTCAGTGAATTTGAAGGTACGGCCACCCCGGATACAACAATGGGTAGCGGCGATGTTAAATATCACCTCGGCTTTAGCAGTGAAGTTGAAACTTCTTCCGGCAATAAAATGAACCTTAAACTCTGCCCGAATCCTTCTCACCTGGAGGCAGTGGACCCCGTAGTTGTTGGTTTTGCAAGGAGCAAAGCAGATGTTTTATACGATAGTGATTTTGATAAAATACTACCAATTTTGATCCACGGCGATGCGTCTGTTGCAGGCCAGGGTATTGTGTACGAAGTACTGCAAATGTGCAACCTCAAAGGCTATTATACCGGCGGTACTTTGCACTTTGTCATTAATAATCAAATTGGATTTACAACAGACTTTACTGACGCAAGAAGTTCTGATTACTGCACGTCTTTAGCAGCGATGGTGAAGGCTCCGGTATTTCACGTAAATGGTGATGACCCTGAAGCTGTGGTAAAGGCAGTGCAAATTGCCACCCAGTACCGCCAGGAATTTAACAGCGATATTTTTATTGATATGGTTTGTTACCGTAAGCATGGACATAATGAAGGCGATGAGCCGAAATTTACCCAGCCTCAACTGTACGCACTAATTGATAAACACCTTAATCCGAGAGAAGTTTACACCCAGTTTTTGCTGGAGAATGGCGAGGCCGATGCACAGGCACTTGCCAAAGACATGGAAAAACAGTTTTTAGCAGATTTGCAGGAGCGTTTAGATGAAGTAAAACAAAACCCGCTGCCCTACACATTTCAAAAACCGGAGTTGTGGTGGCAAACACTGCGCCGGGCAACTGAAGGTGATTTTGGAAATTCGCCTGTTACAGCCATCAGCAAAGCAACATTTACACAGCTTTTTGAGGGCCTGATGAAATGGCCAGCAGACTTTAAGCCATTGAAAAAAGTAGAAAAATTATTGCAGGACAAGATAAAATTATACAACGATGAGCACAAAGTTGACTGGGCAACCGGCGAACTGATGGCTTACGGCAGCTTGCTTGTTGAAGGCAAAGATGTACGTATGAGCGGGCAGGATGTACAGCGTGGCACATTCAGCCACCGCCACTGCGTTATACATGACGAAAACACCAACAAGCCTTACAACAGGCTGGATCATTTTACCGAAACGCAGGCACAAATGCGGATTTACAACTCCTTGCTGAGCGAATATGCAGTGCTTGGTTTTGAATATGGGTACTCTATGGCAAACCCCAATGCACTGGTTATTTGGGAAGCTCAGTTCGGTGATTTTTGTAACGGTGCCCAAACAATGATTGATCAGTTTATTGCTGCCGCAGAAACTAAATGGCAACGGATGAACAGTGTGGTGATGCTATTGCCGCATGGTTACGAAGGCCAGGGACCGGAGCATAGCAGCGCCAGGATGGAACGCTTTTTACAAATGTGTGCAGAAATGAATATGGTAATAACTAACATTACAACCTCTGCTAACTTTTTTCATGTGTTAAGACGGCAGCTTTCCTGGAATTTTAGAAAGCCATTGATAAATTTTGCACCGAAGGCAAACCTGCGCCACCCGGGCAGCTACAGTAAAGAAGAAGAATTTTTAACTGGTGGTTTTAAAGAAGTGGTGGACGACAATTTTGTAAAAGATGAAGCCGATGTGAAAAAAGTTTTACTGTGTAGCGGCAAGGTTTATTTTGACCTGGCCGAAAAACAGCAAAAAGAAAACAGGCAGGATGTTGCGATTGTACGGTTGGAACAAATCTACCCGCTGCCACAACAACAACTGGATGTTTTGTATGCAAAATACAGCAAGGCAATCTGGTACTGGGTACAGGAAGAGCCCCTGAATATGGGTGCTGCAACCTTTCTCCGGATGAATTTAAAGAACATTAATTTTTATATTATAAGCCGCAGTGCAAGTGCTTCAACTGCAACCGGCTACTCAAAAATTCATGCGAAAGAGCAGGCTGCCTTAGTAGAAAAAGCGTTTAGCATTTAGGATTTTACAATAATCTATATTTTGGAAATACCGGCCCTGTGCCGGTATTTTTTTGCCCGGAATATGTTACGGCACTTACACAAATAATGAGCGGCCATCTTTAAAAGCCCGCTGGCTTTGTATCTTTGCCGCATGACAGCGACAAAACCAAACATACGCCACCTGAGCCTTGAGGAGTTATCGGCGTATTTTGCCACCATTGGAGAAAAAAAATTCCGTACCAAGCAAGTGTACGAATGGATATGGAAAAAGAATGCCCAAAGTTTTGAAGACATGACAGATGTTTCGAAAGAATTGAGGGGCAGCCTGAGTGAACAATTTTCATTTCCTTCACTTACGGTAGATGCAACGCAATTTAGCAGCGATGGCACTGTTAAATCAAGGTTTCGTACTTATGACGGGCACATGATTGAAGGTGTGCTGATACCAACCGATAAAAGAAATACTGCCTGCGTATCAAGCCAGATAGGTTGCAGCCTTACCTGTAAATTTTGTGCTACCGGTAAAATGGAACGCAAACGTAATTTAGATTTTGATGAGATCTATAACCAGGTTGCACTGATCAATGAACAGAGTGAAAAGACTTTCAATAAGAAATTATCCAACGTAGTTTTTATGGGCATGGGTGAACCATTACTCAACTATAAAAACGTACTAAAATCTATTGACAGGCTTACTGCTGCTGATGGCCTCAACATGAGCCCGAAGAGAATTACAGTCTCTACGGCTGGCGTTTCTAAAATGATAAAGCAACTGGGCGATGACCAGGTGAGATTCAACCTCGCCCTTTCGCTGCATGCTGCTGATGATAAAAAGAGAGACCAGATAATGCCAATCAATGAGAGTAATCATATTAGTGTACTGATTGAATCGCTCAATTATTTTTACGATAAAACAAAGAATGATATTACGCTTGAATACATTTTATTCAAGGACCTGAACGACTCGTTAGAAGATGCTGACCACCTGATAAAAATTTACCGCCAGATACCAACGCACCTTGTAAACGTTATTGAATACAATCCAATCGCTGGAGCTGAATTCACTAAGCCAGATGAAGACAAGACCAAAACATTTACAGATTACCTGGCTCACCACCGGGTGAATGTAAGGGTAAGAAGAAGCCGTGGAAAAGATATTGATGCAGCCTGCGGGCAGCTGGCGAATAAATGATTTTGATTTTTGATGGCTTATTTGCGATGTATAATTTCCACCCGGGAACTGGTTAATCATATTTTCTCCGACTTGCTTTTTGGATGGCTGATAACTAATACTTCGGTAAAAGCTACATTGAACCCAGATTTTGCAGTTGAAAATCTATTGCGGCTTCCAACTGCTGCACAGCTAAGTATTTCAGAACATTTTTTGACTTCAAAATAGATCACTATTCATCAGCCAAAAAATAACCCGAAACACCTAGCTCACTTGCATTTGAAACCCTCATAACGATCTCAACTGCAAAATCTGGGTTGAAAAATAACGGCTCAATGGCTGGGGGATGGAAGCGGTAGCCCCGACGAAGGAGGGCTACAAGCGAACAGCCCCGACAGAAGCTGCCTGATAAGATGATGTCCACAGCCCATAATTGCCTTTAAATCCTTTGCACCAAAATTCAACCGCTTTTTTGAGATTGCCTATATTTGAAGATATTTAAACTTATGCCCCCAACTGCTGAAATTTCCTTCGATAATACCGAGTACGCTTTTGCTTATAAAAAAGACAATAAACTTAAGAGCGCCCACTTTTTGTTTGCCTCGATGGGCAAGCCATGGCTGATAAACCTTGGTTTAAAAATTACACCACTGGCAATAAAATGGAACCTGCCATTTACAAAACCGGTGATCCGTAAAACTATTTTTCAGCAATTTGTTGGTGGCGAAACTTTGCAGGAAACAGCGGCTGTTGCCAGGCGATTAAATGATTACAATGTTGAAGTAATACTTGATTACGGCGTGGAAGGTGGCGATGACGGGGAGGCGGGTTTTGAACACTCAACGGAGGAATTTATAAGAGTGATAAATTACGCCGCTACCCAGCCGAATATTCCTTTTATGAGTGTGAAAGTAACTGGCTTCAGCAGGTTTGCATTACTGGAAAAGATTGATGAAATGATGAACAGCAACCCCGGCTCGCTGATGAAAAGATACCTGAAAGCCATTGAAGAACTTGAGCCGGTTGAAAAAGAGGAGTGGCACCGGGTGAGGGTAAGAATGCTGAAAATTTGTGAGGCCGCAGCCGACAAAAATGTTGGCGTACTCGTTGATGCTGAAGAGACATGGATACAGGACCCGGTAGATGCATTGACGATTTTAATGATGGACTCGTTTAATAAAAACCGCAAAGTTATTTACAATACTATCCAGCTTTACAGGCATGACAGACTGAAGTTTTTGATAGACTCTCACGAGGCTGCAGAAGAAAGAAATTTTATTTTAGGAGCCAAGCTGGTGAGAGGCGCTTACATGGAAAAAGAACGAAAAAGGGCTATTGAAAAGAACTATCCATCTCCCATACAAACCAGCAAAGAAGCCACCGATAAAGACTATGATGATGCCGTAAGATTTTGCATGAATCACATTAATCGTATAGCAGTAATTGTTGCTTCGCACAATGAAAAAAGTAACCTGCTTGCTACAGAAATGGCGACAAAAAATGACATTCCTTTCAATCATCCGCACCTGCATTTTTCGCAACTGTACGGCATGAGTGATAACATTACTTTTAACCTTGCAAAAGCAGGTTGCTCGGTAAGCAAATATTTGCCTTTCGGCCCGATAAAAGATGTGATACCTTACCTGATGCGGCGTGCCCAGGAAAACAGTTCTGTTGCCGGGCAAACGGGCCGGGAGCTGGGGTTGATTGAAAAAGAATTGAAACGAAGGAAGAGCTGAAGATGAGTTATGAGTTGTGATTTATGATTTATGATGGGATAGGCAATAGCGATTTTTGAGTCCTGGTTTTGCCAGTTAATGAACTTTCAAATTCCTGCAGATTGTATAAATTTTTTGAGATAATAAAAAAAGATAAGTGGTTACAATTGATCCTCGCTTTAGGATTCATCATTCAACTGGCGACTGCTTTAACAGCGCATGGTTTTTTTCATCCTGATCAGCATTTTCAGATCATTGAATTTTCTTCTCTGCAACTCCACAAAGAGAGTTATGCTCCGCAGATATGGGAATATAGCAGCAAGATCAGGCCTTCACTACAGGTATACATTTTTTCAGGTTATGCCATGTTGTGTAATAGCATTGGCCTTACAGATCCGTTTAATCAGCTCACTTTACTAAGGACTGGGCAAAGCATTATTTTTTGGCTGGTATTAAATGGAATGGCTTTTTGGTATTTCGGCAAAGCTGATAAAAAAGCACTTTACATTGTGTTGGCTCTCCTTAATTTTTCGTGGTTTTTACCCTATAGCCGCACCATGTTCAGCGGTGAGATCACCAGCAGTTTATTATTCTTTTCAACCTTCTTTTACTTTCACCGCAAAATAATTAATAATACTGCTGATACTAAAAGTTTACTAATCACAGGGTTTCTTTTTGCTTTAAGTTTCTTTCTCCGGTTTCAACTTGCTTTTGCGCTAATTGGTTTTGGGTGCTGGTTGTTGCTTGAAAAAAAATTTAAGTGGATACCTTATTTGGCGCTTGGTTTTGTTGCCGGACTATTGATGAATATCGCACTCGATAAGGGCTTTTATAATGAGCTTGTATTTACACCTTACCTGTATTTTAAAGTAAATATTTTAGAAGGGAAAGCTGCATCATTTGGGGAGGAAGGCGTACTTTATTATCCACTCGTTTTGCTGATGTTTGTAACTGTTCCACCCCTAAGTGCTGTGCTGCTTTTTTATTATGGTAAAATAAGTTTGCAGCAATTCAGAAACCCACTTGCGCCTACAGTACTGTTGCTAATTGCAGGCCATTTTTTGATTGGACATAAAGAAGAGCGATTTATGTTTCCGGCCATCAATATTTTACCAATAATTATTGGTTTTGGTCTACCGGGTATTATTGGATTTTACAGGCGTAATAAAACCTGGCGAAGGATCTTCCGGCCGGTAATTATCCTAAGTATTTTGTTGAACACATTTTTGGTGATCACCATTATTTTTACACCCTACTGCCAAACAGTAAACTTCGCCAACACACTTAACAAACAATTTAAAAATGTTGCCACTAATATTTACTGTCTTAGCAGAACACCCCTGGAAACGGAAAGCCATTTGCAGCTGATCTTTTATTCAAACAATACCTCTATCAGGTACATTAAAATAAACGGCAACGATAGTTTAAGGCAATATAAACTGGCCCCTGAATGGCTTGCCACTACTTACAATCAAATGAAAGATGACAAGAAAATCATTGACAGTTTGGGCTATGAGCAGGTGGCTTTTTCGTCTCATTTGTTATGGAATATCAATACTTTTCTTGATAGTAAACAGATAAATACCATCAATGATATTTGGGTTTTGTACAGAAAAAAATAGAAGACCGATGCTAAAGTTCACAACCCATAAATATCCTTCGCTGCCCGAAAAGTATTGCAGTGTGCTTCGGTAATAATTTTCACATCTGCACTGTAACCACCGCCCATTGCCACTGTGCAGGGAACTGCATGTTGCTTCAATAAGTTGAAAACTATTTCATCTCTTTGCCTGCAACCTTCCATACTTACATTTAGCTTACCATATTTGTCGGTACTTAAAATATCAACGCCGGATAAAAAGAAAGCAAAGTCCGGGTTGTATTGTTTTAATAATTTGGGTAAGGTTGTTTGCAGCAAAGAAAGATAGGTTGAATCGTTTGTTCCATCTTTCAGCGGTATATCCAAATCACTTTTTTCTTTGTGAAAAGGATAGTTATGATCACCATGCATGCTGAACGTAAATACACGGGGTCCATGCTCAAAGAGTTTTGCGGTGCCATTACCCTGGTGAACATCCAGATCGATGATAATTATCTTTTCAGCCAGCTTTTTTCTCAACAAATAATTGGCAGCAGTTGCCATATCATTCAGCATACAAAAGCCTTCGCCTCTATCGGCAAAAGCATGATGAGTACCACCGGCAACGTTCAGAGCTACTCCATTTTCAAATGCAAAATGGCAGCAATCAATTGTGCCCTGTGTAATGATTAATTCACGTTTTGTAAGCATCGGCGATTGTGGAAAGCCGATGTGCCGCTGCTCTTTTGCAGAAAGTGTTTGATCTTTTAATTTTCGCAGGTAAACTTCATCGTGTGTCCACAAAATAATTTCATCAGGGCAAATTGCAGGTGCAAATAAATTGTCAGTTGTGATGCTGCCTTCATGCAAAAGCTGGCCTGGTATCAGCTCATATTTTAGCATTGGAAAACGGTGATCTTCCGGTAACGGATGTGCATATATTGGATCGAAAGCAATTTTAAGCTGGCCGGCCATTATTACAATTTGATGATGCTGCCCCGCCCTGTTTGTGATACGTTGGCAGGCAACAAAGCATAAACAGCTTCTCCCCGTTTTGGTTTAATGGGGTGAGTGCCGGTAAACTTGCTAAAGGCCGGTAATACTGCATAGCCACCTGCAAAATGGTAACATGGAAAACGCAGCGATTGCCTGCCTGCGCCGCTTACACATATACCCGGATGGATGTGGCCGCTGAAGAAATAAGAGGGTGTTTCGGTTGTTGATGCTACTACATCCGTCATATCATGTGAAAAAGAAAAATGACTGATTGTGTGAACATTTTCTGCTACGCTTATATTTGCCGCCTGGTACCAGCTGTCCTTCAAAATATCATGATTACCTCTTACGAGGTGCATGGAAAGTTGCGTAAAATCATTACGCCATTTTATAAAAAAATCAAGCTCTTTATTAGCATGGCTGTGAAACATGTCACCAATAATTACCAGCTTTTCCGGCTTAAAAAATTGCACTTGGGCAACAAGGCGTTGCATATCTTCTTTGTAAACATCCTGCGGCACCGCAATGCCTTCTTTTCTAAAATGGCCGGTCTTACCAAAATGGAGGTCACTCAGTATAAGTATCTTTTCTTCTTCCCAAAAAATACAACGTTCTGTACTCAGCAGCAAGTGCTGGTTAAAGATTGTATGTAACAGGTATTCTGCCATGTTGCGAAGGTATAAATGAAAGCGGGTTTAATACAATTTAAAGTTGTTCAGCCGGTTGATTGGACAGTTATCACAAGTTAAAAGAGATGAGACGCTATAATGTTTTGAAAACATAAAAAATGTTTCTACATTACAAAAAAAACTCTTAAAATGGAAGATCAACTTACTTTTAACGACCAAACAAAACCCGCTCTCCCATCAACTCTAAATGTGCTGACTATCTTAACATTTGTATGGAGTGGAATTTCAATTTTGCTTTCTTTGAGCTCTCCGCTGTTATTAAAATTTTCCAGGACAATGATGGAAAAAGCTACCAGCTCAGGTCAGGAATTTACTACAAAGCAGTTAGAAGACATGGAAAAGGGAAGACAAGCAGTTGATCTGGCGCAGGCGAATTTAATTCCATCAATGATAGCTGGAGTTATTGCAGCGGTACTTTGCATAGTTGGTGCCATTATGATGAGAAAATTAAAAAAAGATGGTTTATGGATTTACCTGGCTGGCGAAATCTTACCTCTTATCGTTGCATTTCTGTTAATGGGAACAAAACAATTTACCGGAATTTGGAGCGTGCTTATTGCAGTAGCATTTCCTGTGTTATTCATTATCCTTTATTTAACCCAGCAAAAGGTGCTTATAAAATAACTGCTATTTTGTAAGCTGCATTTGCATTTTCTTCAGCCGGTCTTCTAACTTTTCTGAAGATAAATTATTGCGGCTGAGACCATCAGCCAAAATTGGAAAACAAAAAGGTGTGAGCCTTTCTGGGAAGTTAATGATAATGGTGCTTTGACTGATGCGTTTATAAGCATCTCTCAGCCTCACTTCCTCCATTTGCTGACTAAGCACTTCGTTGTAAGCCTGTCGCAGTAAAAGGTTTTGAGGATCGTACTCAGTAAATACATTGAACAAAAGCCCGGCGTTGCTTTGCAAATGCCGGGCTTTTACCTGTTCACCCGGCATGCCCTGGAAAATCAATCCGCCAACCACGGCAATATCCCTGAATTTTCGCCGGGCCATTTCTGTTGAATTTACACTTCGCTGGATGTCTGCCAACAGATCATCTTCAGTAAATAATTCATGTGCATTCGTATCGTCCAGCGGAACAGGCTGATCGCTTAGTAATTCAAAGCCATAATCATTCATGGCTATGGAAAAAGTAATAGGTGTAATCCGGCTGATACGGTAAGCAAGAATGGCCGCCATGGCTTCATGCACCAGCCGGCCTTCAAAAGGGTAAACAAAAACATGAAAGCCGTCACGGGTTTCAAAATGCTCAATCAGCAATTCATTTTCGTTGGGAATAACTGACAGTTGTTGCTGCAGATCCAGTAAAGGTTTTAGTACAGTAAGTTCTTCGCTTTTACTTCTTTCGAGTTTATCAGGATTGATAACTTTTCGCAGCATTAACCCCAGGTTTGCGGTGAGACTCATTCGTCCTCCCATCCAACTCGGTACCATACTTTTCTTTGCATTCGATTTTTTCACCAGCACAGCCATGTCTTTCATCATCACATACTCTAGGTTTCGTCCGGCAAACGTAAACACATCGCCGGGTTTTAATTTGCTGATGAAATATTCTTCTATCACACCCAAAAAACCACCACCCATAAATTTCACTTTCACCATGGCTTCACTCACAATGGTGCCAATGTGCATACGATGCCGCATAGCCTGCCGCCGGTTTGCAATTTTGTAAATGCCATCCTCAACAATTATTTTTTTAAACTCGTCGTATTGCTGCAAAGCCCGCCCGCCCTCGGTTACATGCAACAAAATTTCCTGCCACTCATCAACCGTAATATCAGCATAACAATGAGTGCTTTTGATCTCTCTGAAAATTTCAGGTGGTTTAAAGCCATCGCCAACTGCCAGTGTGCAGAGATATTGTATCAGCACATCAAAACACAGCATCATAGGATCTTTGCTCTCAATGTATTCTTCATCCATGGCTCTTTTTAATGCAGCCACTTCCACCAGCTCCAGGGAATGTGTTGGCAAAAAATAAATTTTACTAACCGCCCCCGGCTGATGACCACTACGGCCTGCCCGTTGTAAAAATCTTGCCACACCTTTTGGCGACCCTACTTGTATCACCGCTTCCACAGGACGAAAATCTACACCAAGATCAAGGCTGGCCGTACAAACAACTGCCTTAAGTTTACCTGTATGTAAGTTATCTTCCACCCACAATCTAAGTTCCGGTTCAATGCTACCGTGGTGCAATGCAATAGCACCGGCCAGGTCTGGTGAAGTCTCCAGCAGCGCCTGGTACCAGCGTTCACTCATGCCCCTTGTATTGATAAAAATGAGCGTGGTTTTGTATTGGTTGATGATTGGAATTACTTTCTCCACCATCTTAATGCCGAGGTGACCAGCCCATGGATACTTCTCAATCTCATCCGGATAGACAGATTGCACCTGTATATTTTTATGAATGAGGGCTTTGATGATGGTGCCTTTTTCAATGGCCTCACCCCCTACCCCCTTTCCAAAGGAGAGGGGAGCCAGCAGAACATCCCTTGCCTGCTCCAAATTGCCGATGGTTGCAGAGATGCCCCAAACACTCAGCTGCTGCCCAATGGAAAAGCAATGCGATAGTATCCGTGACATTGCCAACTCCACCTGCACACCACGTTTGCTGCCCAGCAATTCGTGCCATTCATCAATGGCGATTATCCTTAGTGTCTTTAAATTGTCTGTATAATTTTTCTGCGCCAGCATTAAATGCAGGCTTTCCGGCGTAATAATAAAAACTTCAGGCAACTGGCGTTTTTGCTGGGCTCTTTCGCTTTGCGATGTGTCACCGTTACGGATGCCAACCTTCCATTGCATACCGAGTTCGGCAATTACTTCTTCCATTGCCCGGCCAATGTCTTTTGCCAAAGCCCGGAGAGGTGTTACCCAAATAAGCTGCAAGCCGTTCTTTGCTTTTGCCTGGTAATTTTTGGGGTTTTCGTTTATGAAATTGATGAGTGCGCCGATGAAAACAGAGAATGTTTTTCCGCAGCCTGTTGGTGCATTTACCAAGCCGCTTTTTCCTTTTGCCAGCTCCTCCCATGTTTGTTGCTGAAATAAAAAGGGCTGATGGCCTTTGGAGTGAAGCCATGCGTCAATCGTTTTGTATCCCTGGGTATTGGTGAGTTTCAATCAGGCAAAATTAATGCATTTGTAAGGTAAGCCGGAATAAGAAGAAAGAACCTAATAATGCCAATTAATATTTACTTTTAAGGCTCATGTTTCAGGAAATTATTAACCAGCTGGTAAAAGCAGACCGGGCAATTTTTACACTCATCAACCAGCAGTGGAGTGCAGGTTGGCTGGATGGATTTATGCTGCTGCTCCGCAATCAAAATACCTGGATTCCATTGTATGTTTTAGTGTTGTTTTTGGTGTACAAAGGCAGCCCAAAAATGATCGGCCCTTTTATACTGGCCAGTGTGCTTACTTTTTTTATTACAGATTTTACCAGTGCCTCCGTCATCAAACCCTGGGTAGGCAGACTGAGACCCTGTTTTGATCCTTTGCTGACTAACACCATTCATCTGCTTACAGATTGCGGTGGAAAATATTCATTTCCTTCATCACATGCGGCCAATCATTTTGGGCTGGCAACCATTTGGTACCAGCTAATAAAATTGCTGAAGGGCAAAAAATGGAAATGGGTTTGGCCATGGGCTGCAGCGGTTTGTTATGCCCAGGTTTACGTTGGTAAACATTTCCCCTTTGATACGGTAGCAGGTGCAATACTTGGCATTTTTGTCGGCCTGTTGGTGACAAAATTATTTAGCTATTGGTACAACAAGCTTGAAAAAAATGGTCCCGTTATTTCAGCACATTCAGCATCTTCAAATACCCGGATAAGTGAATAACTACCTGCAAAAAAACTGGTTTCCTGTTTTTCTTTTTACCGGCATACTACTGCAGGCAACCAGCCTTACCAACGGCATTATGGAGGTTGACGCCACTTTGTATGCGGTAATTGCAAAACACATCGCTCTTTCAAACGATTGGAAAAATTTAATTGGCGACGGTCATGACTGGCTTGATAAACCACACCTGCCCTTTTGGATTATTGCCCTGAGTTACAAAGTTTTTGGCATTAATGATTTTCCCTACAAGCTGCCTGCATTTATAAGTTTCCTGGCGGGAGTTTATTATTGTTACCGGATAGCAACGGCGCTTTATGATACAGCAACAGCGAGGCTTGCAACAATTATTTACATCACTTCACTGCATCTTTTTTTAGCTGTGTTCGATGTGAGGGCTGAGGCATATCTCACCACTTTTATTATTGCGGCCACTTACCATTTGTTTAAAGCACTGCCTCAAAAATTTTCCATGCATATTGTTTGGGCGGCCATTTTTTGTGCGGCCGCTGTGATGACCAAAGGCATTTTTGTATTGGCAAGCATTGCCAGCGGGATGATTATTTACTGGATCTACAACAAACAATGGACAGCTTTTCTTCAACCAAAATGGTGGCTGATGATTGTACTCACTGTTGTGTTCATTCTCCCAGAGTTGTATTGCCTGTACCAGCAGTTTGATATGCACCCGGAGAAAGTTGTGTTTGGCCAAAAGAATGTATCCGGTATCAGGTTCTTTTTCTGGGACAGCCAGTTTGGTCGCTTTTTAAACAATGGTCCTATTAAAGGCGAAGGCGACCCATTCTTTTTTCTCCATACTTTTTTGTGGGCTTTTTTGCCCTGGGCACTGATAGCTTATGTGGCTACCTTTTACAATTTTAAAAGATTAAACAAGGTCAACAGCCAGTCACTCATCATCTCCGGAAGTGCGGTGATTACTTTCCTGTTGTTCTCTTTATCAAAGTTTCAGTTGCCACATTATATTGTAATTGTGTTTCCTCATTTTGCCATAATCACAGCCGTGTATTTATTGGGTTTAAAAAATACTGCAGTGTTGAGAAGATGGAACATTGCTCAAACTGTTTTATTCTTTATAGCAATATCGGTGGTAGTGGCCCTAACTTTCATTACAGATTTTAACCCGGTGCAATGGCCGGTACTGCTCGTTATTGTAGTTGCTATTTCATTTTTCATTTTCTTCAAAGGCAATAGCCTGACTGACCTGGTTGGAAAGAGTGTTTGCTTTTCTGGCGTGCTGTTTTGTTACCTTAATTTGTTTTTTTACCCAGCCCTGCTGGAATACCAGGGAGGAAAGCTTGCTGGTAAATTTTGCAGTGCAGCAGGGTACAAAACTGCTGTAATGTATAACTGCAGCTCCTATGCTTTTGAGTGGAACGGACCGGTAACGGTACTGAGGTCCTCAGTAATTGATACGCTTTCATCTGCATTAAAAAAAGAACGGAAAATCATCGTTTTTACGACGCCGGAAAACCTTAAGTCATTGACAAAAGAAGTAGCGTCTGTAAAAGAAATTTACCGGGCTGCTAACTTTCATATCAGCGGATTAACGCTGCCTTTTTTAACGGCATCAACGAGAGAAAAGGAGTTAGGATATTATTTGGTGTTTGAGTGTGTGTTGAAGTGAAACTTAATGATCACTTTTTAAGTTTATTAATTAGTTTGTCAAAGTCAGATTCATAGTTCATGTCTTGTATTGGCCTGTATTTTTCAAACTCTCCTTCTGCTTTTAACTTAGCTTCCAGCATCGTAACTTTTCCTTTACTTGTCAGAATTGGATAATTAGAAAGCTGTAAGAAATTGACAAGAAATTTACTCCAGTCTTTCATGTACATCAGTTGTTGCCGCTTTGTATTGTTTTCTGCTAAATCAAGATAAGCAGAAACAATTCGGTTAAGTTCCTTTATATGTAATTCACTCAAATAATTTTTAGCTACTGAAACATCACTTTTCAAAATTTTGCCATCTGGTGCAGATTTCCAGGTTTTTAAACCCATGTATATTTTGGTAGCGTCTGCTTCGGTGTAAATAAGTTCAGCAGCAGTTTTGCCCGTTATAGCCCAGTGCAACTTATTTTGCACTTCGGCAAAAAAAACTTTAGTCGTTTCTGAATCTTTTTGATAATCTGCACTTAGTGCATACAAGTCGGTTATTTTTTGATAAAACCTTCTTTCGCTGGAACGTATCTCTCTGATGCGTTCAAGCAACTCATCAAAATAATCCTTACCAAAATTTTTACCTTGCTTAAGGCGTTCATCGTCAAGTAAAAAGCCTTTTGAAATAAATTCTTTTAATGTATTGGTAGCCCAAATCCTGAATGAAGTGGCCTGTTCAGAGTTAACCCTGTACCCAACAGCCAAAATAGCATCCAGGCGGTAATAAGTTGTCTTATAATTTTTTCCATCTGCGGCAGTTGTTTCCAAAATGGAAACAACTGAATCCTGGTTTAACTCTCCGCTTTTAAAAATATTTTTAAGGTGTTTGCTAATAGCTGGTACAGCAACACCAAACAAATTAGCTATTGCTTTTTGTGTTAACCAAAATGATTCGGCTTCAAAAACAACTGCTACTTTTATCTCTCCCTTGGGCGTGGTATAAAAGACAATTTGATTTTCCTTCATTTTTAGTTTATGATTTTCTGGTGCTTCACTTACAGGTGGGATATATTTAGACGTATTTACTAAATTCAAAGATAGCCTTACTTACAACGTCTTCAAATATTCTATCACAGCTCTTCGATCTTTGTCGCTTAGCTTGTCTCCGAAGTAGTGACCGTAATTACCATAACCACGGGCTTTTGCGTTATACACTTCTTTGTTTCCCGGAGCGTCTTTCTTTTCAAAATTCCAGCCGGGTATTTCGTAGTTATAATCAGGTTTGGTGAAGCTGCGTTGCCAGTATGTGGGTCGCTTGCTGCTGTTAAGTACCGTTTCTAAATCAGGTACTGAACCATTGTGCAGGTAAGGCGCTGTTGCCCAGATACCATCCAACGGCGGAGCAATATAGCCTTCGTAAGGCTCAAGCCTTGCCGGATGATCGCCACTGGTAAACCAGCTCTTATTAAACCAGTTTACAAACTGCGGACTAGAATAATTGGAGGAGTACAATAAGGAATCTGTCTTGATAATACTTTCAGGAATCAGCAGGTTTGGATACTTGCCCTCGCTGCCATAAGTACCATGGCAATCGCTGCAGTTTGCCACAAAAATCTTCTCCCCTTTTGCTGCTAATTTCTTATCAATTTCTTTCGGATATTTTGGTGGGTTGATCGAATAGATATAAGCCAGCACATCATTGAAGTGACTGTCAACTTCCACTGCTTCGCTGGTATCACTTACGGTAAGCAGGTTGCTCGCCATCAGGAAACGGCCAAAATCTCCCCGGCCAAATCCATTGTAAAACATAGCATTTTTTTTCTTTAGTAACCACCAGGCCGGTACATCTGTCGGTATCTTTTCCTGTGGCAGCGGCATCATTTTTTCATCACTCCATTTTAGTGTAACAGGATCCCTGTGTGCAACTAAAATTGCTGCCAGTGCATCAGCAAGATTTACTCCTTTTGTGCTGGTAACAAGCTCCGGGGAAATTGCTTTTATCGCTGTAATAAAACTTTTTGCCGCATCATATTTTTTAGCTCCGGGTCCTGTAAGATTCTTGAGCATTTTCTCTGCCATTAAAGCAAGGCCCACCCTGTTCTCAGTAAAATCACTAAAACTGTTGCCCATGCCAACAACCAATTTTCCATCAAAAACCTGGGCATGACATTGGAGACAATTGGGCGCCACAACGCTTTCTCCGTTAGGTGCTTTCACTGCTGTAAAATCGTGTGATAAATTTTTATTGAGGCCAGTTCGGTTGAGATAATTATTTGTATCTTTTGGTGCCCCCATTACGAAAAAAGAATACGGAATTCCACTCTTTAAATAGTCTCCGGTGGTGAGGTATTCAAAGCCTTTTGCAGCATCGCCAGCACGTTGTTTACTGGGAGGTATAAAGGTTGGCTTTTCTTCCCCAGTAAATAGACTACTGATACCATTGAATGCAAATGAAACGCCTGCAATGCAGAGTATTACGAGTGATTTTTTCATGCTATTAAGTTACAAAAATAACATGCAGTGGCGGATATTGTTTAAGTAATCAATTTGGGAAAAGATGAAAAAAGGTTATACAGTACAAGTGAGTGACACCGTCAAAACGGCGTCACCCGGGCGGGCACAATGTTGCTATGAAAAACAAAGGCTGGTCTCAAAAAATTATTTATACAAACGCAGCATTTCTTTTAAGTCGCCGAGGGTATTTATCTCGTTGGCAGATTTATCGTGGCGCCAACGGCTCATTCGTGGAAAACGCAGCGCCACACCACTTTTGTGGCGGTTACTTGCAGCAATACCCTCAAAAGCAAGTTCGAAAACAAGCTCGGGTTTTACAGTTCGTACGGGACCAAACTTTTCAATTGAATTGCGCTTTACAAAATTATCCACCTGTGCAAATTCCTTGTCTGTTAAACCGCTGTAAGCCTTTGCAAAAGGCACCAGTTTTTCTCCATCCCTCACTGCAAAAGTGTAATCAGTATAAAGATTACTGCGCCGCCCACTACCTTTTTGGGCATAGATCATAACGGCATCAATCGTCAATGCATCAATTTTCCATTTCCACCAATCGCCTCTTTTGCGGCCAACCTGGTAAGCAGAATTCTTTCTTTTCAGCATGATGCCTTCACTGCCAATATCCCGTGCCATGCTCCTTATACCAGCAAGTTCATCCCAACTGGCAAACAAAATTTCCGGCGATAAATGCAATACAGGATGGATTGCCCTGTTAAGAATTTCCTGTAATATTTTACGGCGCTCTATCAACGGCTGGCTCCGCAAATCGGCACCTTCAAACTCAAGCAAGTCGTATGCAATAAAACCTACAGGAGCTTCCGTTAGTTGCTTTTTGCTGATGTTTTTTCTGCCAATTCTTGTTTGCAAACTTGCGAATGGCATCGGTGTAAAATTGTGCGGTTCAGGGCTTATTTTTAAGGTGATTATTTCGCCATCAATTACTACACCATCCGGCAGCAGATCAAGCAACGGAGCATACTCCGGAAACTTATCAGTTACTAATTCTTCGCCCCGGCTCCACACAAAAAGTTGATTGTTCCGTTTAATGATTTGGCCACGAATGCCATCCCATTTCCATTCTGCCTGCCACTCGTCCGGAGTGCCCAAATCTTCTGGCGTACCGTCAATTGCATAGGCAAGATAAAACGGGTAAGGCTTTGAGAAATCCTGCTCCCGGCTGGATTCGCTGAGCAATTCATCGTAGGTCATCAACTGTGGATCCCAGTTGCCGCTGATGCGGTGGGCTATTTCAGATGATGAAAGTTTGGTTGTTTTTGCTAACGCATTTACCATCATTGTTTGGGATACTCCAATGCGAAAGCCACCGGTAATCAACTTGTTAAAAACAAACAATTCATCTTTATTCAACAACCCCCAGCTATGCAAAATGAATGCTTTTTTTAGAGCTTCATCTGCACCCTGCAACTCAATAAATCTTTCTATGTACTCACTCAGCGACAAGTCGTTTTCTCTTTCATCTTTTGCTGCCACTTCGGGCAACAGCAATGTGATTGTTTCTGCAAGGTCGCCAACTGTGTGATAGCTTTCTTCAAACAGCCATTGCGGCAAACCGGTTATTTCCCTGCACCATTCCTGTAATAAGGTACTGTTTACAATCCGCTTAGGCCTGCGGCCGCTAAAGATGGCAATCACCCAAACCCTGTCCTGGGTGGCTGCGACAGTAAAATAATCTTCCAACGCCTGTAGTTTATCGTTGGTTTTTGTGCTTGATGCCAGTGATTGAACTAATGCTGCAAAGTGTTTCATACAGATTCCTCCTCAACAATTTTATCTTCATCATTTTCAAGTGCTTTCTCCTTCAGCGCCTCTTCCTCTTCATCATGTCCGTAAGCTGTTTTTACTTCGGCAGCTTCAATGCCGGTTTCATTCAGATACCTGCTGAATGCACTTTGAAACCCATGAGTTACAAACACTTTTTCTGCGCCGGTTGCCTTTACGGCCTCCAGCAAACCAGGCCAGTCTGCATGATCACTTAAGGCGAAACCTGCATCTACATTTTGCCGGCGGCTGTTACCTCTAACCTGCATCCAGCCGCTGCAAACGGCTGTGCTCCGTGGTGAAAACCTTTTCACCCAGGGCGTTCCATCCGCACTGGGCGGCGCTATAACAATGTTGCCTTTTAATAATTCTTTTGGAGTTTCGGCAGTAACCCGGATTATGTCAGGCAGCTTCCAGCCCCTGTTTTGTAAGGCCTGGTGTACATTGTACACAGCTCCATGCGCCAGTATTGGTAAACCAGTTGCTACCAGCGGCGGCAGCACTCTTTGTGCTTTGCCAAGGCTGTAAGCAATCAACACACTTGTCTTATTTTGAGCATGATTATCTTCCACCCATTGCTGAATGCCGGCGAAGATTTCAGATTGTTTTTTCCAGCGGTAAATTGGCAGCCCAAAAGTTGATTCAGTAATAAACGTGTTGCATTTTACAGGCTCAAATGCTCCACTGATTCCGTCATCTTCAATTTTGTAATCGCCGCTTACCACCCACACTTCCCCGTTATACTCCACCCTGATTTGTGCTGCGCCGATAATGTGACCCGATGGATGCAGGGATATCTTTACTCCATTTGTGAAAACAGTTTCATTCCAATCAACACTTTGGTAATCACTATCGCCCAGCCGCAGCTGCAATAAGGGTTTGGTAAGATGATGACAAAGGTAAGATAGGCTGCCGGCACGGGCATGGTCACTATGAGCATGCGTAATAACTGCCCTGTTTACGGGTTTCCACGGGTCGATAAAAAAATCGCCCTGGCTGCAGTATAATCCTTTATCTGTAAAATCGATTAGTGCCATAGTTTGCTCCTAATCAATAACCAAAAACCGGCCAGAAAGTTAAAAAGGATCTTATTGTTTTTTTGTACGTTGATTCCTGCAACCGTCGCTGCAATACTTAACATCCATCCAAACCTTTTCCCATTTTTTTCGCCAGGAAAATGGCCGGTTGCAAACGATACAAATTTTAGAAGGAAGATTTAATTTATTATACACCATTTCTACCACAGATTTTGCAATCTCTTAGCACACAACAAAAAGCATTTTGAAAAGTTTATGAAAACTACCAGGCTCTCATTACCGAGCCATTAAGAATTTTAATAAAATAAAGGTGTTTGTTTTCAACGTAGTCTGTTACATCGTTACCCTTTTTCGCAACGGGGCGAAAGTTATAATCAGAAAATACTTTTACTGATCTTTCATTCAAATGGTCCATAAAATCGTTGGGGTACAAGGTGAGCAACTTAACAAAAAGGCGAACACATTCGTACCCTTTAAATGCCACATCAGTTGGTTTTCCTTTTAAACGCCGGCTGTAAGCATCCGTCAACTGCCGGCTGCAACTATCTGTTTTTGTATTATAGTAAGGTGACGTAAAAAAGATAGGAAAATTTTCGAAGCTTTCTTTTTTTGTAAATGCCCTGAAGCCATCCCAGTTTGGCATTCCAATCAGCGTAAGCGGATAATGTTCATGCAGGCTGTTAACGGCTTTGGCAAGTTCAACTGCAAAACCTTCTTCAAGCGAAGCACCAATAAATACAGACTGTTTGGTACTATCTAATTTGGTTTTTATAAATGCTGCACT
The DNA here is from genome assembly GCA_965247025.1 of Ferruginibacter sp. Classification (GTDB taxonomy): domain Bacteria; phylum Bacteroidota; class Bacteroidia; order Chitinophagales; family Chitinophagaceae; genus Ferruginibacter. The sequence continues at coordinate 3,253,136 of OZ252000.1, forward strand.
AATACTGCTGTCAAAATTTAAGGTCTGTATATTTAGCAGTTGCTTTCCATCCTGCTCATTAATCATTTTAAAATAAGATGCCACTTTATCTTCCTGGTTGCCTTTTTTCCTGCAAAGAAAAATTTTATCTGTTCCATGGCTTTGCAGTAAAAAACTATAGATTGCTTCACAATGTGCCTTTAGTGTTGAATTAACCAGCAGCAGGTATGGGTTCTTTGTAATACCGCCATCGTTGGGGTATGTAGCTGAAACGAACGGAATACTTTTAGCCTGTGCAAAATCTGCCAGTTGTTTGTAATCCGCATCTCTTACGGAACCAATCAGCAGGTTTGTATTTTCAAGTTTATTGTTTTTTATCAGGGAAGATAAAGGCTGGCCAAAGGATTTTGTGTCGTAAATGGTTGCTTCAATGTTGTCATTCTCCAGCAGCATTGAGTCAAGCGCAATCTGGGCGCCGTTGATAAAATCTAAAGCTGGTGCTATGAATTTAGGCATGCCTTCTTTGTACCTGAATGAGCCGGTTTCTGCAAAAACAGAATCTAAGTAAAGAGGAGCAAATATTGCAACTTTGTATTTTTTTACGGTGGGAATTGTGTCACTTGCTGCCTTTAAATCCGTTACAATAACAAGAAAAAAAAGGATTGCAAAAAGGGATATTATAAACTTTTTCATATTGCTTTTTGTTCTTCAGGGCCGATCTTTCCAACTATTTGAATCTGTATTTTTATGCGTCGATACAATTTAACAGGCGGTTATAAAAATTTTAACTTAGGTTATTCCCACTCAATAGTTGCAGGCGGTTTGCTGCTAATATCATACACCACCCTGTTAATTCCCCTTACCTGGTTGATGATATCGTTAGATACATCCGCCAGGAAATCGTAAGGGAGATGTGCCCAGTCTGCCGTCATCCCATCTACTGATGTAACAGCCCTCAAAGCCACTGTGAACTCGTAAGTTCTTTCATCCCCCATCACGCCAACGCTTTTAACCGGCAATAAAATTGTTCCTGCCTGCCACACAGCGTTATAGAGCCCGGTTCTTTTTAAACTGTCTGTATAAATCGCATCAGCCTCTTGCAATAACCGTACCTTTTCTGCTGTAACATCACCCAATATTCTTATGCCTAAACCAGGCCCTGGAAAAGGGTGCCGGTTAATCATTGTTTCCGGAATTCCCAATTCCAAACCAACCCTGCGTACTTCATCTTTAAACAATAGTCGCAGTGGTTCCACTAATGAAAGTTTCATAGTTTCCGGCAGACCGCCAACATTGTGGTGCGATTTAATGGTGGCTGAAGGGCCATGCACCGACAGCGATTCAATCACATCCGGATAGATAGTTCCCTGGCCTAAAAAATCTATATTTTCAATGCGGTGAGCTTCCTGGTCAAAAATTTGGATAAATCCGCCACCGATAATTTTCCTTTTTTGTTCGGGATCCGTAACGCCTTCCAACTGGCTGTAAAAATGATTTTTTGCATCAATTCCTCTAACGTTCAATCCAAGTTTTGCATAGGTTTCCAATACCTCTTCAAACTCATTTTTTCGTAACAGGCCGTTATCTACAAAAATGCCAAAAAGATTATCGCCTATGGCCCGGCTGATCAGCGTTGCTGCCACAGTACTGTCAACTCCGCCACTGAGCGCCATAATTACTCTCTTGCCGCCAATTTTGATTTTTAGTTCTTCAACGGTATCGGTAATAAAATGAGCTGGTGTCCAATCCTGGCTGCATCTGCAAATGGCTGTTAAAAAATTTTTTATAATCGCTTTGCCTTCGGTAGAATGATACACTTCCGGGTGAAACTGCAAGCCGTAAATCGGTGGCTCTAAATCATCGCTTTTAAAGGCTGCGACAGGAATGCTTTCAGTAGTTCCAAGAATTGTAAAACCGGCAGGCAGCTCTTTTATTGTATCGCTATGACTCATCCAAACCTGGGAATTTTCAGCAATATTTTCTAATAAAACATCACTCTTAATAACTTGGAGTCTTGCTCTTCCGTACTCTCTTTTATTGCTTTTTTCAACCTTGCCACCGAGCATTTTTGCAGTTAACTGAGCTCCGTAGCATAAACCGAGTATCGGAACTTTAGTTGCCAGCATTTTCACATCTACTTCCGGTGCATTCTCCTCATTAACAGAAGCCGGCGACCCCGATAAAATAATTCCTTTTAGGCCTGGCGAAAAATTGATGGGTTTATAAAATGGAACGATCTCACAGTAAACATTTGCTTCTCTCACCGCTCTTGCAATCAATTGAGTGTATTGCGACCCAAAATCGAGAATAATAATTTTTTCCTCCATAAGGCTGCGAAGGTAAATAAATGTTTATTGTTATCATTTACAGTTTCGATGCGTAAAAAATAAAGATCAGGTTTGTTTAAAATCAAGCAGGTGAAAATCAGCAAAACAAGCTGCTGAAAAGGCAGAAGTACAATTAAAACCAGGCAGTTATTCCTTTATCAAGCTCTTCGCTTTTTCCATCTTTCCGTTAATAAATACGCTGATGTGGTAAACACCGTTGCTGAGTTGTTTTACAGGAATATAGTAGGTTTGCTGGCCGGCTTGAGCCTGGTAGCCAGATTGGTAAACCTGCTGACCCAAGGCATTTATAAGAACCAGATCAACCTTTGCAGCACTGCTGCGTACAATCTTTACAGATAGCTGATCACTTACAGGATTAGGGCTGATGATTATTCCCTCCTGGCTGGTGTTGCATGATTGCTGAGAATTTACCGTGACAGAATCCAGGTAAAAACTGGTATCTGAAGCGATGTTCATTTTAAAACGATATGTTAGGGCAGTTCCGGCGCTAATTGCGGACAGGTCGTCGGCATAAGAAAAATTTTGTTTACTAAAAACGCTGCTGATCACTTGTGAATCAACCGCTTTATAGGTCGTTTCATCAGGCAATTTTCTTTCTAAAACACAGCTCATGTCCGCTGCTGTTTTAACGCACCAGGCAAAACTTACTGTACAATTATTCTCTACCATTACCTGGCTGATGAAAGACTTTTTCTGAAGATTTACAAATGCTTTCTTAACATCGGGAATGCCATAACCAGTGCGGTCATCGGGATTAGCAAACCTGTCGGCAGAGCGGTGCAAGGCATCAATTATTTCCATGTTATTTACCTCCGGAAAGGCCTGCCACAAACAAGTTGTAATGCCAGCCATTATGGGGCAGGCAAAGGAAGTTCCGTTACCAAAGGTTGGTAAGCCGGAAGACACACTTGCCACCACGGCGCCAGCTCCTACTGCGGCAACATCCGGTTTAATCTGTCCATCGCTTGACGGGCCATAACTGCTGAAGCTTGCAATCTGCCTGCTGCTGTTAACGGCCCCAATGGTAAGTGCACTGTCTGCATCTCCCGGGGTTGCAATATAATGCCAGTTATTATTGCCATCATTGCCTGCAGCCACCACAACTGCAATGCCTTTTTGGGCAGCCATGTCAACTGCCCTTGCAATAAACGTTGTGTTGCCATTCATATCTGCATAGGTAAAATTAAAGCTGGCATCATCAAATAAATTATATCCAAGCGAAACTGAAAATACATCTACACCGGCACTATCTGCCCTCTCAGCTGCGGCTGCAAAATTTTGCAATTCGATGGGATATTCAGTTGCAGCATCTTCGGTACGGAAAAGATAAAAATTTGCTTTGGGTGCTGTGCCCACAAAAGTGCCGGGCATGTTGGCCGCAATGGTACTGAAACAGTTCATTCCATGCGGATGATCGCCATTCACATTACTTTTATTGGCAACAAAATCCCATGTATCTGTCACCTGGTTATTGTTTCTCACACTATCAAAAGTTGGCAGGGTCAAATAATTTTGAAAGCCGGCATCCATAATCGCCAGCCGCATATCCTGCCCGTTAAACCCATGGTTATGTAAAAACTCCGCATTGTGCAGGTGAATTTGTGAATATGCCTGGCCATAATTGTAAACGTCCGTTGGATTTGCAGGCCTTGCAATTGGTTTTGCTCCCTGAGATTCTGCCTGGGGGAATTTATCGTCTTTATTAATTCTTGCAGGTCTGGGTGCCACAGCTTTTGAATTTTGAACAAAGGGCAAAGTATTTATAGCCACTATCGCCGCAGCATCAGTTGTTCTGATGGCAACCTGGTTAAACCATTTACTTACATTAAGGATGGTAACATCACCAGTTTTTTGAATGGCATCAATATAGGCTGCATTTACCGGAAGATCAGTTGTAGTAATAGCAATGTTGTACCTTGTTCGCCTGTCGATAGCATGCTGGCTTAAAAATTTTGAGGGATCTGCCAGCGAGAAACTACTATTGTTTTTATCTTTTAGCTGAATAATATAGCGTGAAAACTGGGCGGAAATACAGTTACAATAAATTATACCGGTCAAAAACAACAGCCAGCCTTTTTTCATACTGAAAAATTAAACAGAAAATCTCTTAAAGAAAAATTGTGCCGAATCAGGGCCGGGCATTTAGCTTAATTATGGTCAATGATGGTAAGAGTGTAACCCTTACTGTCAGTTGAGTAATAGCCAAGTGCACTGCCCGTAGGTGGTTGAAATTCTGAATGAAGGAACCTTTTATATACGAGACCAATACCTTTGGCATAATACTCCACACCAAAATCTATTTGATTATAAAATCCCGGAGAACCAATTTCTTCATCACGCTGTGCAACTTTTATCGTGTTTTCCAGGTTCACATTTCCCAGCGTTAGCGGTGCACCAACACTGTCGTATGTATAATCCCAGTCATCAAGATAAGTGTAATCGGAATAGGCTGAGGAGGTATTGATATAAGAGTTTCCTTTCCACGTATAAGTATTTGATATCGGCTGCTTTAAAGAAACAAACTTTAAATTATTATCATTGAATTCCAATGATGTTCCGGTGTTTGTGGCCATGAACGTATTGTCCTGCACCCATGGGTCAGCTGCTGTTTTGCGAATTTGCCGGAAGATGCGGTAAGCTGGCCGGCCAAGATTATCCGTAATAAGGGAATCAACAAGGTATTTTACCTGGTAACTAATTGTAATTCCTTCTGTAGAAAAAGGCGGATAGCGAAAAGAATCAAGCTGGTAAACAATGTACTTACCAGTTTCATAAGGCGCATAATCACTGATAGCAGGTGTTTTAAAATCTTCTGTTTCCTTTTTACAAGCCACCAATAAAGTGGCAACAATCAAAACAGCCAATGAAATATTTTTTTTCATATTGATTAGATGGTTACTTATTCAGACCGGTGAATATAGTAAAAGGCTGCCTGCTACATTGTTTTTACTGCTGCGCTGAAAGTTTTAAAGGTGTGCCCCGCTGGATGATTCCACCGCCTACAACATCATCACCTTCATAAAAAACAGCACTCTGCCCCGGAGCAATTCCTTTTACATCTTCATAAAAACGAACTTTTACGCCGTTTTCGTATGTGTAAAGGTTACTCTGTGCTCCTTTATCTTTATACCTGATTTTTGTCAGCAACTCCATCCCTTCGGTAATGCCATCATATTTAATCCAGTTAATTTTTGCCACAGTCATTTCAGCACCTTTTAAATCATCTTCTTCACCTAATACAACTGTGTTGGTATCAGGATCAATATGCGTTACAAAGGCAGGTTTACCAAGTGCAATATCAAGGCCTTTGCGCTGGCCAATTGTATAAAATGGATAACCTTTGTGAGTGCCCAGCACTTTGCCGTTCTTATCAGTAAAATGTCCGCCATTAACTCTTTCTTCCAACCCCTCAACATTTCTTTTTAAAAAACCCCTGTAGTCGTTATCAGGCACAAAACAAATTTCATAGCTCTCACTTTTTTTGGCCAGTTCAGGGTAACCGTAATCATGAGCCAGTTGGCGGATGGCTGTTTTATGATAAGTTCCCAAAGGAAGCAATGTGCGGCTTAACAGATCTTGTGGCAGTCCCCACAACACATAACTCTGGTCTTTTGTATCGTCAATTCCCTTGCGGATAAAATACCTTCCATTTGTATGCTGATGAATTTGTGCATAATGCCCGGTCGCAATAAAATCACATCCAAGTGCATCTGCCCTTTTTAAAAGTGCCCGCCATTTTATGTGGGTATTGCACATTACGCAGGGGTTTGGAGTACGTCCTGCAATATATTCTTCTACAAAATTGTCAATAACAAAGTCACCAAATTCTTCTTTTATATCTAAAATAAAATGAGGAAAGCCATGTTGCACTGCAGCCTGTCTTGCATCGTTAAAACTATCAAGGTTGCAACAGCCGGTTTCCTTTTTTCCAGTGGTACCCACACTGGTGGCATAATCCCATGTTTTCATGGTGATGCCAATTACATCGTATCCTTCTTTATGCAGCATTAGTGCAGCAACCGTACTGTCAATACCGCCGCTCATTGCCACCAATACTTTTCCTTTTGTGCTCATAACTTTTTCTCCGGCTGCAAAGATACATGGATGAGGAAAGGCAGAAATACGAAAAGGGGAAAATATGCTGAAGTGACAATGGGTTAATGTGATAATTTGCTAATGTGCTAACAGACAAACAAAAGCCTTGCAAAATCAATTTTGCAGGGCCTCATCAATATCAATTATTGTATTTACTTTTTTTTATACTACCAGCATAGCGTCGCCGTAGCTAAAGAAACGGTATTTATCTTTTATTGCTTTTTTGTATCCTTCCATAATTAAATCATAACCGCCAAAGGCGCAGGTCATAATTAAAAGACTTGTTTTTGGCAAGTGGAAATTTGTTACCAAAGCATCTGCAATAGAAAAATTATAAGGCGGGTGGATGAACATATTTGTCCAGCCTTCGGAAGGTTTCAACAATTTTTGTGCTGTAAAAGAAGATTCCATGCAACGCATTGTTGTAGTACCAACAGAGCATATTCTCCGGTTATCTGCCTTTGCTTTGTTAACGATGGCGCAAGCCGTTTCATCAATAGCGTAATACTCAGCATCCATCTTATGTTTGCTTAAGTCCTCCACCTCAATTGGCCTGAAAGTTCCAAGCCCTGTGTGCAGGGTAGTTTCTGCAAAGCGAAGACCTTTTATTTCTAAACGCTTAATCAACTCTTTGCTAAAATGCAAACCGGCAGTAGGTGCAGCCACAGCGCCTTCATGCTTTGCATATACCGTTTGGTAACGTTCTTTATCTTCCTCGTCTGGCTTACGTTTTATGTATTTTGGCAGTGGTGTTTCACCCATAAAATCAAGCATAACCCTAAATTCTTCCTCAGTACCATCCCAAAGAAAACGAATGGTACGGCCACGGCTCGTTGTATTATCAATTACTTCGGCCACAAGCTCATCATTATCGCCAAAATACAACTTATTACCAACCCTTATTTTACGGGCAGGATCAACAATCACATCCCATAAACGATTTGGCTTATTTAATTCTCTGAGTAGAAAAACCTCAATTTTTGCACCTGTTTTTTCTTTGCGGCCATACATACGGGCAGGAAAAACTTTGGTGTTGTTTACCACCATAACATCCTTGTCATCAAAGTACTCAATAATGTCACGGAAGTGCTTATCTTCAATCTGGCCGGTTTTACGGTGAACTACCATCATCCGGCTGTCTTCTCTTTTTTTAGTGGGATTTTGTGCGATAAGGTTGAGGGGCAGGTCGAATCGGAACTGACTTAATTTCATGTGTATCAATAAATTTTATAAAGATGATCACATGCCTTAAACTGTGGTTACAGGAGATAGTAAGCCTTTTCAGGCGCTTATCATGTTACGGCATGATTTTTAAGATTGCAAATGTACGGCTTTTAATGCGATTTTAAGCTGTGAATTATTATTACTGTTTTCTATACATTTTCCGGTTCTTAAAACGTTAAAAAATTACACATTATTTTGTGCTTCAGGCACTATGGCGCATCTTTAATAATACTTGGTTGATACCGTAATTTTTAACTGCATGAACAAAATTTGCCTTACTTTAACTGCTTTATTTTTGCTGCTTACTTCAATTACTCTTGAGGCACAAAAAAATAAAGATAAAAAATACCCCAGCCTCTTATGGGAAATAACAGGCAATGGCTTGCACAAACCATCTTACCTTTTTGGAACAATGCATGTCAGCAACAAAATGGCTTTTCATCTCAGCGATTCTTTTTACAATGCCATAAGCGGCGCCGAAGCCGTGGCACTTGAACTTAACCCTGATCTTTGGCAGCAGCAGATGGTAACCCTGGATCAATTAAAAAAGAATTATTCCAACTACACACAATCACAGTTTGGCGACTATTTGAATGAGCAATCCTTCAGGTTAGGCAACTACGATAATGAGTTAAAGCTGGCGCTTAGCACTGAGCCTGCAATGGTTAACAGCTTATTGTACAGGAGTTATAAAGCAAGGGAAGATTTTGAGGAAGATACTTTTTTAGACCTGTACATTTTTCAAACAGGCAGAAGACTGGGCAAGCGTGCCACCGGGGTTGAAAATTATTTTGAAACTGAAAAACTTGTGATGGAGGCTTATGCTGACATGGCAAACGAAAAGAATAAAAAAAAACCAGACAGGAGCGACGATGACAACCCCGGTAAAATGGCGGAAAAAGTACGGGATGCTTATAAAAGAGGAGACCTTGACTTGCTGGATTCACTCGATATTGCTATGGAGCAATCCATGGCATTCAGGGAAAAATTCCTTTATCGCCGCAACGAGATACAGGCGGCATCTATTGATTCTATCCTTAAAAAAAGCAGCCTTTTTGTGGGCGTTGGTGCAGCTCATTTACCCGGCAAACGTGGCGTAATTGAACTTTTGAAAAAAATGGGCTATAACATGCGTCCGGTTGTAATGAGCAGCCGTGATGCACTAAAAAAAGACCAGATTGACAAATTAAAAGTACCGGTAGATTTTATAACAACAACATCACCCGACGGGTTTTACCAGGTTGAACTGCCAGGTACATTGTACAAAATGAATGATGATTACCAGCAATTGAACAGGCTGCAATATTCGGATATGAGCAATGGTTGCTACTACCAGGTCACCAGGGTAAAAACGCATACAGCATTTTTAAATCAACCAGCTTCCACTGTAAAGAAAACAATTGACAGCCTGCTATACGAGAACATTCCTGGTAAAATAATTCAGAAAATACCTGTCACAAAAAGTGGTTACCCCGGCTACGATATAACCAATAAAACCCGGAGGGGAGATTTGCAGCGATACAACATTTTTATCACACCTTTTGAAGTACTTATATTTAAAATGAGTGGTAAAGAAAATTATATTGAAGGTAAAGAAGGTGTAAGATTCTTTAATTCCATCAGCCTGCAACCTGCACCAGTAAGGCCTGTAGCATATACACCTGAGCAGGGAGGCTTTACAATGCAACTGCCACATATCCCTTCTGTGTATCTTAATACAAATACTACAGATGGCGTAAACCGCTGGGAATATGAAGCCGCAGACAGCTCTACTGGCAACTCTTACCTGGTTATGAAAAAGAGTCTTCATAATTTAAAGTTTTTAGATGAAGATAGCTTTGATGTAAAGCTGATGGAGCAATCCTTCCAGGCACCCGATTTTTTTGAAAGACAGATGGATCGGAGTTTTTTCACTTACCAGGGTTATCCCTGCCTACAGGTAAAAGAAAAAATGAAAGACAGCAGTATTGTAAATGCACGCTTCATTATTGATGGTCCTCATTATTATACTGTAGCGGTAAAAAGCAAAAATGACAATGCTGATAACGACAAGTTTTTTAAATCATTCAGCCTCTCTTCTTTTAAATATAAAACTGCCAAAAACTTTACTGATACTTTTTTACATTTCTCCGTTACAACTAATGCTGAACCTGACCTTGAGCAAGACTACAGGGCAACTATAGAAAAAGTATCTGCTGAAATTGATAAAGGCAACAAAAATAAAAATGCTAACAGTTATTGGCCAAAAAATAAAAATGCATCTTTTATAAATGACCTCACCGGCGTAAATATCGGCGTAAATATCCAGCAATTTCCTGCGTATTTCTATGTATCAGACACAGCCAAATTTTGGCAAAAAGAAATGCAGGACAGGTACAATAAAAAAGATCTTGTACTCAGCAAAAGTGAACCAATCAAGTCTGCGGGTGCCATTACAGGCTATCGTTATGAACTGAGGGATACTGGCAGTTCAAGAACCATCAAACGTATGCTGCTACTTAATGGTGATTGTATGTACAGCGTGTTTGCCGTTACAGATACGTTACAAAAAACTCACCCGTTCATTGATTCCTTCTTTTCAAATTTTCACCCATTAAAAAATGAAAATGGCAGGGATATTTTTAAAAATGGAATGGATGTTTTTTTCAGTAACCTCTTTAGCCCTGACAGTACAATAAGAACTAACGCCAGGCAATATATAAGTAACCTTCACTACACAGAAAAAGATGTTCCGGCAATTGCAGCTGCCATCAATAAATTAAAACGAACAGATAAAAATTATATCGAAACAAAAAATAAGCTCATTGCGGAACTTGGTTACATCAAGGATACAACCATGCCGGCCGTTGTAAAAACTTTGCAGGAGCTCTATATAAAAGCTGTTGACACAAGCAGTTTTCAGAATGAAGTGATTGAAGCACTTGCCCGTCATAAAACGAAACAGTCTTACATATTGCTAAAAGAATTTTTGTTACAGGATCCGCCGGTTTATGATAACAGTTATAATTACAATAACCTGTTCGATTTAATGGATGATTCACTTGAACTTACCAAAACTTTACTGCCGGAAATTTTAAAGCTTGCACCGCTGGAAGATTATAAGAAACCGGTAATTGATTTACTGGTAAGCCTTGCAGATAGCGGACTGATAAAGCCTGGCGCTTATAAGGAATACTTTAGCCAGCTATCACTTGATGCGAAAATAATTCTAAAAAAACAACAGGGTAAAGAAGAAAAAAAAGCTGAAGCTGATAGAAATAAAAATGATGACGATGATGTTTATACTGCTACTGATGTTTCCGGTTATAAAGATGACATAAAGAATTATGCAATTCTGCTTGCTCCATTTTACAAAGAAAATAATGCTGTGCCTGCATTTTTTAATAAGCTGTTGCTTTCCGAAAATAAAGACATTGTAACCAGCACAGCCCTGTTATTGCTCAAAAATAAAGTACCTGTTGCAGACAGCATATTGCAAAAACTTGCATTAACAGATGAAAACCGGTCAACCCTTTATGAGGGCCTGGAAGAAATAAATCGGTTGGATAAATTTCCTGGTGCCTTCAAAAATCAACAGGCACTCGCCAGGAGTTTTTTGGTTGAAGAAGCTGCAGCGGATGACAAGATTGATTCAGTTGTATTTGTCGATACAGCCAGCGTTTTTGTTGGTGGTGAAAAAGGCCTTGTTTACTTTTTTAAATACAAATTGTTGAAGACCGAAAATTGGAAAATAGGTATCAGCGGTGTGCAGCCTGCAGATGGCAAATCTGTCAGCAGTACAAACCTTTTAACCACACTTACCAATAAAAAAATTGGTTTTGACAAACCGGCTACTGATCAGTTCCAGGAACAATTACAAAAATTATTGTTCAGCCTGCATAAGAGTGCCGCCAGGTATTACCGGGATGATAATTCAGATTACCGCTACAGGAACTTCAATACGCCGGATGGTGAGTAGGCTATTTCATTTTGATAAATTCTTTCCGGGAATGGCCGCTATCAATTGCCGGGTATATTCATTTTTTGGGGAGAAGTAAATGTCATCAGCGTTACCCTGTTCAACAATTTTTCCTTCTTTCATAACCATAATGCGGTCACTGATATACCTTACAACAGACAGGTCGTGGGAGATAAATATGGAGGTAAAATTAAATTCATTTTTAAGATCGTTCAACAGATTAAGTACCTGCGCCTGAACACTCACATCAAGTGCACTTACGCTCTCATCAAAAATAAGAAAGGAAGGGTTTAGAGCCAGTGCCCTGGCTATGCATATCCGTTGCCTTTGGCCACCACTAAACTGATGTGGGTAACGGTTGAAATGATCTGGTTGCAGGTTTACTTTTTCCAATAGTTCCATAACATTTTCCCTGCCGGTTTTTCCATTTGCAATATGATGAGTCGTCATCGGCTCAAGTATTGCTTCACCAATAGTAATTCTTGGGTTAAGTGATCCGTAGGGATCCTGGAAAACAATCTGAAGATCTTTTCTGAGTAAACGAAACTCAGTTTTAGCTAAGGAAGTAATATCGGTGCCATTCAAAATAATGCTACCGGAAGTGGCTTGTATCAGTTGTAAAATTGTTCTGCCAAGTGTTGTTTTACCACAACCGCTTTCTCCAACCAGACCGAGCGTCTCCCCCTTTTTTACACTGAAACTTACATCATTTACAGCCTTATATGGTTCTGGAGTTTTAATAAACCAGGTTCTTTTAGCATTAAAAAAAACACTGAGATGCTTAACTTCCAATACAATTTTATCCTGCACCAACTGATTGTTGACCGGATGATTAATTCTCTTTACACCATCCGTATTCAGTATACCATCCTCTTTAAAAAAGTCATTTACAACGGGCAGTTTTTCGCCACGGGCATGGCCAGCCGGCCGGCAAGCCATTAATGCTTTTGTATAAGGATGCACAGGATTTTGAAGCACATCTGCTGTGCTGCCCTGCTCCACGATTGTTCCTTTGTACATTACTAATACATTATCAGCAACATCTGCAACCAAACCCATATCATGAGTTATCAGTAAAATGCCCATTTGATTTTGCTGCCGCAGATTTTTCATTAACTCCAGGATAGTTTTTTGCACGGTTACATCAAGAGCAGTTGTAGGTTCATCAGCAATGAGCAATGCAGGCGAATTGCTCATTGCCATGGCAATCATAACCCGCTGTTTTTGGCCTCCGCTAATTTGATGCGGATATTTTTTTATAAATGAAGCAGGATTTGGCAGCTGCACTTTTTCAAACAGCGTTACAGCCTGTTCAACTGCCTTTTTTTTGGAGATTTGCTGGTGCTGAAGTATTGCTTCAACAACCTGCTCACCGCAAGTGAAAACAGGATTAAGCGACGTCATCGGTTCCTGGAAAATCATTGCAATATCTTTACCTCTCAAAGTATTTTGTTTACTGCCTGGTTGAAGCAAATCAAAAAATTTACTTTTTAGATTGAGTTGAGCCTTGCCTTTTACAATTGCCTGTTGGGATAATAAGCCCATCAACGCAAGAGAGGTAACAGATTTCCCCGAGCCGGATTCTCCCACAATAGCAACAATTTGCCCGGGGCTGATATCAAATGAAATATCTTTTACCGCAGGGGTAATAACTCCTTCTGAAATAAAATCAACTGATAAATTTTGCACCTGCAACAACAACGGCTCCATGATTTTAAAAGTAGCGAAATATCATGCAATACAATTAAAAAATCATTTTTGTACATTTGCAACCCGGCTGAAATTGTATGTTGAAATTAGTAAGTGAGTAAGAATAAGCAAACAAACCGGACTACGAATAAACCGATAAATAAAAAGAATAATCAACCTGACAATGGGAAGGATTTTTGAAGTACGAAAAAGTGCCATGTTTGCCCGGTGGGATAAAATGGCCAAAAACTTTACCCGTATAGGTAAGGAGATTGCAATAGCCGTAAAAGCCGGCGGACCAGACCCAAATGCCAACGCTGCCTTACGCCGCTGTTACCAAAACGCCAGGAGCGTTGGTATGCCTAAAGACAGGGTTGAAGCTGCTATCAAAAGAGCCATGGGAAAGGAAATGGTTAGCTATGATGAGATTTTATATGAAGGCTACGCTCCACATGGAATTGCAATTTTGGTAGAAACCGCCACTGATAATTCTACAAGAACGGTTGCTAATGTAAGGATGCATTTTACCAAAAGTGGTGGTAGTCTTGGCACAAGTGGTAGTGTTGCTTTTACTTTTAACCACATGGGCGAGTTTAAAATTAAAAGTGCCGGACTTAATGTAGATGATTTAGAACTAGAACTGATTGATTACGGATTAGAGGAAATTGGTGAGGACAGCGAGGGCAATATTGTTATAAGGACTGCTTTTAATGAATTTGGGCATATGGCAAAAGCCTTGGAAGAAAAAAAGATAGAAGTAATAACAGCAGAACTTACTAGAATACCTACCAACACAGTTGAGCTAAGCGAAGAAGCAGCACAAGATGTTTTTAAACTGGTTGATAAATTGGAGGAGGATGAAGACGTACAGAAAGTATATCATAACCTGAAATAATTGTTTTAAAAATATTGTATAAAAAAACCCTCCAAATGGAGGGTTTAATATTTTATAGATGTGGTATTAATAACTCCACAGATCTAATTCATAATTAAAAATCTTTTCTTTGATCCTTTCGCCTTCAAGAAGTTGGAAGACACCATTTTCTTTTAAACCAGGTGTACTTGAGATAGGCAAATCAAATGGATTATCAATTGTGCTCTTAATAATCCGTCCGCTGAACATCCTGCTTTCAAATAATTCTTCCCAAGTTTGTCGCTGACCATAATTCTTTCCATTGAATATCTCATATTTTGCAAGAACCGGCCTTAAGTCTGGATAATATATCCAAAACAATGGTACCGCCTGGTCTCCAATTTGAACACCACTTGATGTAACTAATTTTTTCATCGGTGCGATGCCAAGTATTCTCCAAAAAAGCCTTGACGATTCTTTATCAAAAATAACTTCCTCTTTAATCTGGAATTTATAAAATGAATCAAGGTTAACTTCATTGGCTACATCTTTATAACCTGTAACCTGTCCAAGAGAATCATAGATCGGAGTGCTTATTGTTCCTCCGGTGAGTTTGGTGGCTACATCTGAGATGGTTAATGGTGTGGTAAACCTGTCATCAATATTACTAAAAGCAACTACCGCACTATCCTGGATAGCTTTCATTAATATTGAGATAAAACGCTGGTTTCCGTTGTTTTCATCCGCAGCATACCTAAAGGGTAAATTTATCTTTTCCCTGGCATCAATTTCACGCCAAATTTTGTGGCGGTAAACTGCATCATCCACTCTTAAATGCTCATATGCAAGAGGAGTTCTGTCTCTTATTTCCCTTGTATCCACAGCCTCATCAGACCTCAATGAAGGTTTTACCTTTGGGATCGGCAAGCTATCGATTTTCGGCGCAGCCGGAGACTGGACAGTTTTAGCCATTGCTGTAGAATCTACCTGAACAGGGCTAATTGTAGCTTTAGTCTTGCCTTTAGTAGTCTTACGTGTGGTCGTGTTGCTTCTTTTTGAAGAACTCCTTTTTGCACCTTTCTTTTGAGCAGTGGCAATATTTATAAAGCCGCTTAAAAATACTGCCAGAAGAAATACTCGGATTATTCTCTTTTGCATATATGGGATATTATGTTTGAATTATTTCAGTAAAAAACCGGGAGGTGTAATTCCCCTTACTGTTCCATCAGGACCCTGAACTTTTATATTATCGAAAATAACAGAAGTACCCGGCTTACACATTTGTAACTGAGGCAATGCGCCTAAATTGTTTCCCGTTAAGTTTGCTGTTTGTGTAACAGGAAAACCTGCACCAGTAAAATAAACTGTTCCACTTATTACCTGGAAACGGGCATCAAAATCAAAGTTTTCTAACTCAGCCCTGCAAAACTGTTGTGACTTGAATACTGCTGCAGGAATGCCACCACCTGCACTCGGACCTACCTTGAAAACCGGATCGGGAATTCTTTTTACTCTGAATTCAAAACTGGTGGTTGTATTATTTGCAGTAACATTTAACATAGCTTTTCCAATGGTAGATACTTTTGCAACAAATTTTCCATTATTTCCTGACAATGTTCCACCGGTCATTGAAACATTAGTTTTATCCCAACCCGTTGGAGATCCAACTGTAACAGGATTATCAACTCCAATATAAAAAACATTCATCTTGTCAGCAGAAGCAGCTGCACCACCAGGTGTGCCTACCGTATAGTCAATGTCCTTTTCAAGTTTATCAAGTGTGCCATCAGGTTTTGTATAATTAATTACTACATGCACCTTCTTACTTCCAGCACCTGCAACATTAAATTTCTTTTCAGCAACACCATTATCATTCACGGCAATCACCGCCCCATCAATGGAAATGTTAGGTTTTGCCTGTGAGTTAAATGCACCTACACCAGCTTGAACAACTAGTTCTTGCCCTGGCATTAAGTATGTAGAATTGGCGTTTGCAATAGGTTGAAATTTATCAAACACTACTTTTACAGCACCAACTTGATTGTGACAAAATGTAACAATTTGATTCTCCGCATTCTTAATATCATTCTCAAATTTGCTAAGAATGGTTAATGCCGCAATGGTCGGAGTCATGTGGAAATAGTTATACTCCCATGTATTGTCACTTCCAGTTGTAGAAGGAGGTACAGAAACATCAATCGGTAATTTAGAAGCAAATTCCTTGGCAATATCTGGGTGAAGATTCAGCAACTGCTTTTTCAGTCTCTCCAAATCTCCTTGCAATTCAGGACCTCTCTTATTTACGATGAACATATGAGTTGGTGCCTCAATGTCGTCTTCTTTAAAAGTCATAAGATTTCTTTCAGGGTTATAACCTGATGCTCTTTTCAAACTATCTTTATATCCTTCTATTTTCTTATACAACTGATCAGTCATTTTTAAAGCTTCGTCAGCTTTGCCATTCCAAAATGTCGCTTTTTCACGGCTCGATGGATCTTCCATTTTACCTTTTAAAGAAGCAAACAGAGTTTCATTTGACTTGTCAATTGCCTCATTTGATTTCAAAAGACTTGCATCAACAACTTTGAAGGCATTCAGGATTTCAGCGGAAACATTCAGAGCAAGAATGGCAGTCAGCACCAGGTACATGATGTTAATCATCTTCTGCCGGGGCTCTTTAGGTAAAGCCATAGTGTTTTAGATTTATGGGATGTTTTTAATTTTGTTTGGGGTGTTACTTTGTTGCTACACTTTGGCAGTAGCTGCACACAATTTTTTATTAAGCAAATTATTTTCCGCCCTGCATTGCACTAAGCATATTGCCATAAACGGAATTTAATTTACCCAGGTTGTTAGCCAAAGCACCTATTTGCTCTTTTGCTTTGTTTGCATCATCAACGCTGCTCATCATTGCCTGGCTGGCTTCTGCCATTTTACCGTAAAATCCGTTAAGAGCTTTAAGGTGATTATTGCTTTCTTTTAATTCTAATTCATAAATAGTATTCAATGAACCAAGATTTTTAGTTAAAACCTGCACTTGCTCATGAAAACCTTTTGCACTTTCAGATGCGTTATTGAAAGACTGCATAGTTGAAGCACTGTTATTGAATGCGGTAGCCATAGAGCCGATTGCATTCGTTGCTTCTTTTGTTTTTGCACTAAAATCGCTTGTGCTCTTTACAACATCACTCACTTCAGAAATGCCTGTTACAGTAGTTCCTAATTTCTGAAAACCTTCACCAAGTTTCTTTAAATTAGTAGGAGTAATATCTGCATCCTGCATCATTTTGTCTAAAGACTTCAATGCCGGATTTCCTGCTGGTACTGCAGCAACAGCAGGTGCTACATCTTCTTCATGAGATTTTGGTTTAACCCATTCAATGATTGCATATACAAGGAAAATGGCAGTTTCTGTCCACATTCCAATAGTGAGCATTGAGTTTGCGTACGATTGGTGAGTAATTTTTGCCCAGGCAGCGAATATGATTACAGCTGCGCCAGCACTTACTAATACATCAATTAAGGTTAAAAAGGTTCTTTTTTTAGCGGCCATGACTTTAAAAATTTAAGTTTTTTGAGTGGGGGTTTTGTTACAGTTTTTGTTAGAAACTAATAACCTATCCCCTATAAATAGTTTATAGAGACCAGGTTATTAGCAGTTTATTTAAGTTAAGGAGATTTTATTATTTACCACGGCTCTTCATCGCCGGAGGCAAATCAATAACACAGCGGAAACCTATGTAAGATTTAGAAGTATCCTGGTATTCGTAGTTACGTGTGCTGGTTTGAAGAAAATAACCAACATCTTTCCAACTTCCGCCCCGTACTACTTTTCTCTTCATACGTGGAGGATCAGAATCTTTTGCATTCCAGCGAATATCGGGATTCATATCATGCTGAAATGAATACCCACCTTCGTAGTATAAAGAAGAAGTCCATTCAGCAACATTGCCGGCCATATTATATAAACCGAAATCGTTAGGCCAGTAAGCATCTGCTCTCACTGTATAAAAACCGCCATCTTCAGGATAGTTGCCACGACCAGGCTTAAAATTAGCAAGTAAACAGCCCTTTTTGTTTCTTAAGTAAGGGCCGCCCCATGGATAAGGTGATTGAGATCTGCCACCTCTTGCAGCATATTCCCATTGCGCCTCAGTTGGTAAACGGAAATCAGATTCAGTTGTTCTGCCTTTTGAATCAAGAAAAGAATTAAGGTAATGAGTGCGCCATTCGCAGAAAACAGTAGCCTGTTTCCAGGTAACTCCAACTACCGGATAATTACCGAAAGCCGGGTGGCTGTAATATTTTTTTGCCATTGGTTCATTATAGGCATAAGAAAAATCTCTTACCCAGCATAATGAATCAGGGTAAACCATTACATCTTTCTTAACAATGAACTTGGAGCGTTGTACACTTGCATTTTCTCTCCTGGCGGCTTCCTTGTAATCAAATGTTTCTGAATGGAAAACCATCTTACTTGGATCAAGTTCTTTCTTATTGAAAATACGGTTATCAGGTGTGAAGATTAATTTGTCGATTTTTTCAAGCGTAGCTTTGTCATTCCATTTAATGGTAGAAGCTTTTTTCCAGTCTATTTGCTCGCTGCCATCTTTACCCTGCTTAATAAAGCCCATTTCTTTAGCAGCTATAGAATCTCTTACCCAGTTGGTGAACTGGCGGTATTCATTATTTGTAATTTCTGTAGCGTCCATCCAAAATCCGCTGATTGAAACCTGCTTGTTTCTGGCAGTATAAGCATAGTTAATATCTTCATCGCTGGGGCCCATGTGAAAAGTACCTGAGGGAATATAGACCATGCCGGGAGGTTTGGGCAACGCCCATTTAGCTCCAGGCGCAACACCATGAAGCTGGCCATCTGCTGGCAGAGCACTTCCTTTGTTGCTTTTACTGCAACTAACAAAAGAAAAGATAGCTAAAGAAGCTACTAAAAAACCTGTTGTGTTTTTCATTGTTTTTAACTTTGAGGGTATTGGCAAATGTAATGATTATTTTGATTTAGCCACGGTTAGCGGATATTATAACAATAAATTTTCATAAAAATAACAAAACACTTTTTTAAAAACGTTGATTAATGTAAAATATTGTGTCTGAAAGCTTATAATTGATACTTAAAATAGTTTTCAAACCCCGCCAAATCGTAAACCGGCTTATTACATATATATTTTTTACATAAGTAAATTTGGGGCATATTTTCATATTTTTTGTCTGCTAACAGTACAAACGAATTATTATGCTGCTCAGATGCCATTATTAAACTGTTTGGCAAAAAATAACCAGATACCATGTTTTTTGCCAGAGAAAAAGAATTTTTCCCGGTCACAGCAATTTCATAAAATCCTTTAGAAAGCCCTGCAATTAATGCTGCCCATACACCAAAGGAGCCGGGATATTTAATAACCATTTGCTGAACTGACTGAAGCATCCTATAAGCCCTCTGCCTCCAAATGCCATCATCAAAAGCTATTGAAAGATGTAAAAGGTTGGCAGCCATAACCGAATTTCCAGAAGGTACTGCACCGTCGTAAATCTCCTTTTTTCTTACAATTATATCCTTTTGACCAAGATGGGTATAGTAAAAAAACACTTCCTCTTCATCACTAAAATTAGCACAAACATACTTACAAGTTTGCTGCGCCATTTCTAAAAAATCCGTTAAAAAAGTTGCTTCATACATCCTGATACAGGCATCTGTAAAATAGGCGTAATCATCAAGAAAGCCCGGATATTTTGCCGTTCCGCTTTTCCAGGTATGAAGCATTTCTGCATCAACGTTTTTGGACTTTAAGTTATTGCTGATAAAATTAAAATTTGCCAGTGCAGCTTCAAGATAATTATTATTCTTAAATGCTATTGCAGCCGTGGCAAGGGCTTTCAGCATAAGTGCATTCCACCCGGCTATCGATTTATCATCCAGTGCAGGTTTAGTTCTTTTAACTCGTTCTGACTCCAAAACCCGAAGGCAGCTATGCAACATTTGTTCAATTTCACCCTTATCCATACCTATTGCAGGTGCAAAACTCTCAATTGGCTCCAGTATTCTCAATATATTTTTATGCTCCCAGTTTCCACCTTGTGTTACATTAAAAAAATTGCAAAACACGGTTGAATTTTCTCCTAATAAACTATCAATTTCACTTTTTTGCCAAACATAATATTTTCCTTCCTCTCCCTCACTGTCCGCATCCAGGGCAGCGTAAAATCCATGTTCCGGATTTGTCATTTCGCTCAATACAAATTCGATAGTTTTCTCTGCCGCAATTTTATATTTCTCTTTTTTTGTGATTTGAAATGCACTGCAAAGCACATTTATCAGCAATGCGTTATCATACAGCATCTTTTCAAAATGAGGAGCCAGCCACTCATTATCAGTGCTATATCTTGCTAAACCTCCAGCCACATGATCATAAATACCTCCCTGCAGCATTTTATCTACAGAAAGAAGGGCCTGTTCTAAGGCTTGTAAGTTGCCGGTATAGTGATAGTACTGAAATAAAAACTCAATTGTAAATGTTTGTGGAAATTTTGGTGCCTTTCCAAATCCTCCCCAAACTGTATCCGATGATTTCATAATGTTGGAAAACATCGTATCGACATACTCCCATTTAAAAATATCTTCCTGTGAAATACCTTCAATTTTTACCGGATCATACATTAGATTTCCCTGGCTGCCGATATGTGCGGTTAAATTATCTGCCTGTGCCAGTAACTCATGCTTTCTTTCCTTCCAGGCTGTAGAAACGCCCCCGAGAACTTCCGTCCAGGAACTTCTGTTAAATGCATTCACGGGGGGAAAATAGGTGCCTCCGTAAAATGGTTTTGTATCAGGTGTGAGAAATACATTGAGCGGCCAGCCACCGCTGCCAGTCATTGCCTGAACGGCATCCATATAAATATGATCAAGGTCCGGTCTTTCTTCCCTGTCTATTTTTATACAGATGAAATTAGTATTCATTATGGCTGCCGTAGTTGCATCCTCAAAACTTTCCCTTTCCATAACGTGACACCAGTGGCAGGCAGAATAGCCGATACTTACCAGGACAACCTTATCTTCCTGTTTTGCTTTTTCAAGTGCTTCGCTGCCCCAGGGATACCAGTTTACCGGGTTGTAGGCATGTTGCAGCAAATAAGGACTTGTTTCAGAAATGAGTTTATTGGGTTTAGTCGATTTATCCATACTGTTAATTTACAGGAGTAAGATAGTTCTCAATTTTGTTACTGGTAAAACAAAAATGGAATTATAAAAACAGGACGGTAGACCAGCAGCAAAAGTTTTTAAACAGCTGCCAGCGCCAAATTTACTTTGTACCGATTAAGCTTTTTTATATACTTTTAAATTTCTTACCAATAAACTTACCAAAATGAAAAAAAAATTACCCCCCTGTAAACGTGTAATATTATCAACCCTGATGATGGTTTTATTCAGCAGTTTATCCAAAGCTCAAACGGTTACTATTGATGCTAATTCCAGCCAGTCCGGCAATATTGTAGTAGGGCTAAACAATAACCATGTAAGTGAAAATATATACACTGAAGCTGAGATTGGTGCAACCAATTTTACTTCAGCGGCAAAGGCTATAGATCATATTGATCTGAGTGTGTATGCAGTAGGAAATCCAACCACGATAAACAATTTTAAATTGTATTTAAAGGAAGTACCTCTTACCACAACCACATTTACAACTGGCGTTTATAATACCACCGGATATACTCTTGTGTACAATGGTACCGTTAACTTTAATTCACTTGGATGGGCTGGCATTGATCTTACTACAAGCTTTCAAAGAACAAGCGGTAATAATTTGCAATTATTAATTGAGAGATCAGACAACTTACCTCATACTGGATTTAGTTTTAACGCCGCAAACGGTAATGAAACAGGCTCCGCCGGAATAAACAGTAGCAGAAGAGTAAATATTGCGTCTATTCCGGTACCGGGCACAACTTCGTTGACCACAGCATCTCCGGCACGGCCCCGAATTCAGTTCAGGCACATTAGTCAAAAAGATGCAAGAATTTCCCAGGTATATACACTTGGAAAACTGCCTGTCCCCTTTGCGACGCCACACATTATTAAGAGCACAATTGTAAACAGCGGATCAGGCACAATTACGAATCTCCCAGTTACACTTACTATTTCAGGAGCAAATAGTTTTAACGATGTTCAAACAATACCATCCTTACTACCAGGTGATACGGTTATTGTTTCATTTTCTGCATTTACTCCCGCCAGTACTGGAGTTAACACAGTTAATGTTTCCTTACCGGCAGATGATTATACGGGTGACAATAGTTTCAGTGTGGCTCAGGTGATAACCTCTAATGCCTACAACCATGCATCTGGTACAGTTGCAACCGGAGCCACCGGGTTTAGTGTAATTGCTGCAACAAACCCTGCCGGTACAGGAGATTTTGCCGCCTTGTTTACCACAAGCAGCCCCACCAGTGTAAACCAGGTTGGAGTTAGTTTTGCCACAGGTGGACAACCTTTTAAAGTTGTTATCTGGGATAAATCAGGCATTGGCAAACCCGGGGCTGTTTTATGGGAATCAACCACACAAACCAGCACTGCCGGCGTATTCACTTTACCCATTAGCCCGGCAATACCGGTTACAGATAGCTTTTATGTTGGCATTCGCCAGACCAATAATGTGAATATTCAATTTGCTTATCAATCTGAAAATCCGGCCAGGCCGAATACCTTTTTTAATGCCTTTCCAACGGGTTCTTCAGCCTGGATTGATTTAGCCCCTACCAGTCCGTTCAGATTCATGATAGAACCAAGATTAACACTGGCAAATGACGTTGGTATTGCTACCATTACAAACCCTGTTGCCGCCACCAATGTAGATAATTGCGGTTTAACACCACAAGTTGTTGTTTCAAATTTTGGCAGCGCTAATCAGGCAACTCCGTTTAATGTTACTTATTTAATTAAACAAGGGGGAGCCATGGTGTATACGGACACAAAATCTTTAACACTCAACAGTGGCTTATCACAAAATGTAGAGTTTACAACATTTGCAGGTTCTGTTACCGGTGCTGACTCTTCTATAGTTTATACAAGTCTGGCAACAGATGCCGCCAACAACAACGACACTGTTATCAATAAGTTTAACACCGGTGTTTACAGTTACACCGATTCCCTGACGAATAGCGGCGGCTATTCTTTTGCAAACTCAACTGTTTGTGCAATTCCATCACCAATAAGACCAACCTACAATTGGGTTACCGCAACCTCCAGCGAAATAAATTGGGGGGCAAACGGAGATGACAGTGTACTCTCTTCGCCGGTGCCAATACCCTTTCCATTCAAATTTTTTGGTACAACATACAACCAGTTCTGGATTGCATCAAATGGCTGGGTAAGTTTTACACTACCAACTGCTTCAGCCGCTGTTCAAAGAACACCTGCAGACATTCCTTTATCAGGTGGTCTTGATAATTATATCGCAGGTTTACTTACAAACCTTGACCTTACAAATTCAACTTACTCCGATGTTCACACTTACTATGGTGGAGATGCAACTCAAATGGTAGTAACATATTTTCATGCTCACCTCGCTGGCTCTGCAACTCAATACATTACTTTCCAGATAATTCTTAAAGAAAATGGAGACATTTTGGTTCAGTATGATAATACGCAAAGCACTGTTCCAATTGCAACCGGCCTCACCAACTTCTGCTCTGTTGGTATTGAAAATGCCGGTGGAACAAAAGGCTTGAAATACCGTTTTAATGGCAGCGGAGGTTCTATTTTCGGATCACCATTAGCTGTATTATTTGTGGCTCCCCAAGTTGCGTTGCCTGTAAACCTAACCAGTTTTACAGCGCAGCGAAATGGAAGGATCAATAACCTTAGCTGGACCACAAGCCAGGAAATTAATACCCGCTATTTTGTTGTTGAAAGAAGTTCTGATGGACGCAATTTTTCTTCCCTAAGCCGTATTTCAGCCGCAGGAAATGGTAACCAGGTTACTAACTACAGCAGCACAGATAATACGCCTGCAAAAGGTCTTAATTATTACAGGCTTGCAATTACAGACGTAAATGGTTTGGTTAAGTACAGCCTCGTAAAAGTGATAAGAAATGACGGAACTGCGGATATTTCAATTTACCCCAGTCCGGTTAAAGACGTTTTACACCTTGTAATAAACTCAGACGCTGCTGATAAAGCAACGCTGTTCATAACAAATTTGAACGGCCAGCTTTTGCAACAACAAAGCTTAGGTGTAAATAAAGGCATTAATAAGTTATCCATTAATACAGACAACCTGGCTACCGGTGCTTATATAATTAAGGTAAAGATGCAGGCAGACCTGGTAGTGAAGAAATTCAGCAAACTATAGCCAACCAAAATGTATTCAATGAAAAGAACCGGCCTCATAGCCGGTTCTTCTCGTTATAAATAAGTTCAAATTTTAAATGATACAGGAAGAGGTAATATAATTGCTGCAAGGCAGTGAGATTACCATTGCACCAAAATTTATCCTGAAGATTTCTTATTTATTTTTGCGCTGAGCAGTCAGATACATTTCCAGGGCACTAACCATGCTGGGAGCCATCGGCTGGGGAGCTTTAATATCCAGCACCAGGCCGGCTTCTTCTGCAGCTTTAAATGTGTTAGCGCCAAACGCTCCTATTTTGGTACCGTTTTGCTTAAACTTTGGGAAATTTTCAATGAGGCTTCTAACGCCGCCGGGAGTAAAAAAGCAGATGACATCAAACTTTTTAGCAATCACATCTTTAATATCATTACTGATTATCTTGTACAAAACGGGAGTTGCGTATTCACAGTTGTGAGCTTTAAGCCAGTTGGTGATTTCGCTGTCAAACGCTTGTGAGCAGGGATATAAAAATTTTTCGTTGTCTTTGTGCTTATTAATAACGTCAAAAAGACTTTTATTGCTCCCGTCTGCACTGTAAAAAACTTTCCGTTTTCGGTACAGGATAAATTTTTGCAGGTATAATGCAACGGACTCTGTAATGCAGAAGTATTTAGTATCCTGGCTAATATTGATCTTCATTTCATCACATATCCTGAAAAAATGATCGATTGCATTACGGCTGGTGAAAATAACTGCGGTGTAGTTAGGAATATCTATTTTTTGTTTCCGGAATTCTTTAGCAGGTATTGCATCCACAATTATAAAAGGATGAAAGTGCAACTCAATATCATGTTTTTTGGCCAGATCAAAATAAGGTGATTTTTCTCCCTCGGGCTTGGGCTGGGTAATGAGTACTTTTTTAACCATTGGAACAATTGATTCTGTTGATTTCATCATGATTTACCGAGGTGCGGTAGTCCTTGCAAGACTGACAGGCAAAGTTATATATTTTTATGTAATAAAATCACTACCCCCCTATAAATCAGCAACAGCGGCAATATTTCAACCCCAACAATAAAAACAAAAAAATGAGACCAGCTAACTTTTATTTTGCTCCTTAGCAAACCATACGATCTTAAAAACCGGAGAAAGAACATAAAACTAACCAGCAAGATTGATATAACAACTGCTGAAATTTTAAAATCTGATGCTGAAAATGCAATCACAATTACAAAAGGGAGCAATAAAACGCTGATAATTTTATTAATTAAAAAGATTACAAAAAGGTAAGTGTTGGCAACATCTTTAAACCCGGTTAGCCAACCCGTGAATTTTAAAATGCAAAATTTTATAAAATAAATAGCCGCTAAAACTAATACACAGGTGATAATAAGTAAAAGTGCATTTATACCAGCGCCAATTTTGTAATAATTTAGTAATACAAAAATGTAAACACCCCCGGTCATTACAAAAAACAGATTAAAAAAGCCAGATGCCAGCTTTGCCTGCAATAATTGATCGGTTAGCTGGCTTTGCCGTAACGATGTATTAAAAAATACCTGGAACAGACTGTTGAAGTAACGGGTGTAAAAAAATCGCAAAAAAGCCAGCAGAAGCGTTGTAACTAATAACGAATAAAATATAATGTCCGTTCCGTTTTTATTTCTTTCCCTGATTGCTGCGGCGGCCGGCGTACCCTTACTATTTAAAACTATGTTACAACTAAATAAACTATCCATTTTACTACAGTAAACTTCCAGGGCTGTTGGCGGCGGAATTTTTGTCGTTACTTGTGAAAGAGAATCTGCCGAGGGCCGCAATAAAGTATCGGCCGCCTGCACCAGTGAAGTATCGCCTGCATGCGGTAATGTTGTATCTGCCGGAAGCTGAGAAAACAAAAAGAGAGGTAAAAAAAAGAAGTAAAAAAAACAAATGTTCTTTTTCAAAAGAAGAAATTTAGTGCTTCAAAATTAACCTGAAATTCATTAAAAATAATTGATGTAACCAAAATGAATTTTGGCTCCCCGGCGTAAATCAAAGGGCACATCGTCGCTTTTGCCAACAGCAAAGCTAAGATTCAGCAAACCAAGTTTGGTTTCAAACACCATTCCCAGGCCACTGCTCAACAGCAATTTATTTGCGTTAACCTGCTGGTATTTATTTTTTATAAGCCCGCCATCCAAAAAGAAAAACAGGTAGGAATTTAACCCGGCCAAATACCTGAACTCCGAGGTAAGAACCGCATACCGGGTGGCGAAAATACTTTCCTCATCAAAACCCCTCATAAGTTTATAGCCCCCCAACTGAAAAAGTTCGTTCCGGAAAATGTTCTGACTATTGAAAATACCAGCATTTAAAACTGCCTTAACAGTGGCTCTTTTACCAACCGGAAAATAATGGGCCGCTGACAAAACTCCCCTCACCTGGTAAGTTTTAAGCTTTAAAGAATCGTACAAAGAGTTGAAGTCATACCCCGTTTCAACAAGGTTAATAATGTCTGTGTTTTTACTGATCGTTTTGACCCCCACACTGCCAAGTATCTTTAACTCATTACCACTACGGGGATTAAAACGATAGTTTGTTTTATTCCATTCATAATCCACCCCAACACTTACGGCCTTTACATCAATATTCGGGGGTAAAATCTTGTTGAATTTAACCTGGTTTGTATCAATACCCGCCGCCAGTAAAATGGTGCTTTGCTGCTGAAAGAAGAGTTTGCCGGTTTGGTTTGCAGAGAGCAGGTATTGTAACCCAATTACGGCATTCAATTGTAAATAAGTGGTGTCCTTTTTAAAAAGTTCAAATGCAAAATCAACCCCAAAAGCAGATTTAAAAATATAAGGTTGCTGGTATCCAATTTTTAACCGGGGCGATTGAAGCTGCAGTTGCTGCCAGTTAAGTAACACCGTTTCGCCCATGCCAAATGGGTTTTTTAAATTGAGGTTAACATCGCCGGTAAGTTGTAGTTTGTTGGTGAAGCTGTTGGCAGGCAAAAAACCAATTAAAAAGTTTACCTGGCTGCTTCGCTTTGGTTCAAGATAAAGGTTAAGGACTGCACCTGTACCCAGCAGGGTAACTTCAGCAGCTTGCTGCTCCTGCAGGTAAGGTAATTCCAGCAGGCGTTTGCTAACCTGCTCCAACTTTTCCCTGTTGTATAAACTACCGTTTGGCAAACCGAGGTAGTGCTGCAAAAATGAATTGGATATTTTTACTTTTCCATATAACCTTATGCTGTCCAAAACATACAGCGGTCCTTTTTTTACTTTTAGCGCCGCAGTTACGTTACTGGAATCCAACTGTAAATTATCAAGATAAACCCCGGCGAAGGGATAACCATTCTTTTCATAAAAGCTTACCAGCTTTTCTTTAAGCAACTCCAG
The DNA here is from genome assembly GCA_965247025.1 of Ferruginibacter sp. Classification (GTDB taxonomy): domain Bacteria; phylum Bacteroidota; class Bacteroidia; order Chitinophagales; family Chitinophagaceae; genus Ferruginibacter. The sequence goes on from OZ252000.1 coordinate 3,281,011, forward strand.
TTTTACAAAATCGACGGGTTTATTAACAATGGTTTTTACAACAAACCCGGTTTCATCAAGCGCTTTTTTTTCTATACTGTCTACTTGCAGTTGCGTAAGCTTTTGTTGTATTCCCAGGTAAAGCTGGATAGTTGCTTTTAAAGAATCGAATTTTACCTTATCTGCTGAGGCAGCTAAAAAACCTTTAGACTGCAAGTAAGCCGGAAGCTGCTTTATGTAAATGGCGCATGCAAGCTCACCAGAAAAATTGGTTTGAATACCGAGGGTTGAAACATTCGTAAAAAGGCTGCTATCAACCCACTGTACCTGAAGTGCATAGTTATTGGCGTTGGTTATTTTCGGCTGGCAAAAAGCTGTGGAAAATAGAACCAGCACAGCAATCACCGGGGTCAAAAAATATTTACAATAAGTATTTACTAAGTTTGCTTTCACTGTGTTCAAATCTAAAGTCTAAAATTGTAAATCAAAAATCTTTGTCCGGTATCTATCTTCATATTCCCTTTTGTAAACAAGCCTGCACTTACTGCAATTTTCACTTTTCAACTTCGCTAAAATTTAAAGATGACCTTATAAATTCGTTGGTAAAGGAGATAGAACTGACTCCCTTTTTTGATAATGAAAATGCTCCGGCAACCATACAAACCGTTTATTTTGGAGGCGGTACGCCAAGCCTGCTCAATAACTCCGATCTGCAAAAAATATTTGCTGCACTGCATTCAAAATTTTTTATTGCCGGTGATGCAGAAATTACACTTGAAGCAAACCCTGATGATATTAATACTGCTTCATTACAGCAATGGCTGGCTTTAGGAATTAACCGGCTGAGTGTCGGTATTCAATCTTTTAACGAAGCGGAACTTACCTGGATGAACAGGGCACACAATGTAACTGACGCAGTAAAATGCATTTCATTAATAAAAGATGCCGGCTTCGAAAATTTTTCAATCGACCTTATTTATGGTTCTCCACTGCTTGATAATGAACGTTGGAAAACGCATGTTGATTTTGCTGTAAACAACAAGGTGCCACATATTTCCAGCTATGCATTAACAGTAGAGGCCAAAACAGCTTTGGATAAAATGATCAGTAAAAAAAGCGCTGAACAAGTGAGTGCAGAGCGGCAGGCAGAACAATTTTTATTGCTGATGGGCTGGATGGAAAATGCAGGTTATGAGCATTATGAAATAAGTAATTATTCGCTGCCGGGCAGCAGAAGCAAACACAACAGCAGCTACTGGCAGGGGAAACATTATTACGCTTTTGGGCCGGCTGCCCATTCGTTTGATGGTAAAAAGCGCAGGTGGAATGTGGCAAACAATGCGTTGTATATTCAGTCGCTTGGTAAAGATGTTATTCCGTTTGAAGAAGAGCTGCTGACTGAAACACAGCAGCTAAACGAATACATTATGACGTCTGTCAGAACGATGGAAGGTGTAAACATGGAATACATTAACCAGCATTTTGGAGAACATTTTAATGAAGAGATTTTAAAGGCTTCCCAAAAATGGATGACTGGCGAAAAGTTATACCTGCAAAATAATTCGCTTGTACTTACAAGGCAGGGTAAATTATTTGCTGATGGCATTGCTGCTGATCTCTTCTTTTAATAAGAAAATTAATCTATTCCAATCAACTTTTAAACTTCCTGATAGCTGCTTTCACCATCTTCTTCAACTCATCAAATCCTTCATATTGTTGCTGAATAAAACTGTTATCCTCTAATCTTCCAACAACTGTATTCATCTCTTCATCGCTCTCATAAACCATGCGGCGGAATGGGTTACTGTAATCCTTTGCCCTCGATTCATAAATGTTTTTGCACATCCATTCTCTTGTTTTAATTAACTGTTGTAAGAGTTGCTCAAACAGCGCCGGGGTAAACTGCCTTGGAGTAATATTCAGTATTTCCAGCAGGGAAGTATAGGCATGATTTACTTTATCTGCAGGGTATATTTCGCCTTGCAGAATATAAAAATCATGAATTTCCTGCCAGCTTTTGATGGATCCTTTTTTTATTTGTGCAATCATCTTTTTTACCGTTTCCTGCGGCATTAACTGGCCACCAATATTAAGGAATTCGCTGCGTTGAATTTTTGCAGATAATGCCTTTTTCAAATCGGCAAATGAAGCAAATTTGCTGCGCCTTGTAAGCCTTAAAATTTCCATTGTTCCATAATATTGAATCAACTCTTTAAAGAGGGCAATTGCCTGGGGCACTTTCAGTACTTCAATAACACGCTGGCTATTTTCCCAACCTTCAGTTACTGCAGTACCTTCTTCATCAGGCTTAAGCTGCTCCAGCAGTTTTAGAGATTCAAACATTTCATTAATGGTATCCGGCGCCAGGTAATCGTATTCTATGTGCTGAATTTTGTCAGTACGGCGATCCCGGTCCACATATTTCCAGGCGTTGCGTTCCAGTGCATACATATTGTACATGTACCAGTAGCCCGGCATCACTACCAGTTTATCATTACTCACATCGTTACTCACCAAACTAAAAGGTACCGGTATATTTAATTCAGCAGGATAATCGCCTTTGGCGATAATTGTAAAAGACGCAAACTTTGAATTGTGTTTGAGGCTTACGCAGAGCCCGGGCCAAAAGCCCCGGCCAGCAATCAATTCACCATCCGGACTGCGGCTGTTATGGTTGCTGCCAATTGTTGCACCAGCGGCAATATTGCTTTGACCCATTATCAGCGAAGCACACAAAAAAGAATTATTGTGATGTTGCTCATGCGCCGGAAAAATCAGTGAATTCAATACCTCACAACAAGAGATTGTAGCATTATTGCCGAGGTAAGAATTGATGAGCCTGGCGCCATATTTTAATTGCGAATGAGAAGCCATCACAAAGCGGACAGCCTTCACGCCATAAAATATCCGGCAACCAAAACCTACAATGCCATTCACCAGTTCACAACCCTCACCTATTTGCGACGTACGGTCTGCATCACTGTTGATGGTAAGATTTTTTAGCTTATTGGCACCCTTTAAATAAGCATCTGTGCCGATAAGTACATCTTTAATTATGCGGCAATTTTTAATTACGGTACGGTCTCCAATTTTACCGTAGCTGCCACGTTTTCTATCAAACTTATTTTCTGTGAATTCTTTTAATTTAGTGATCAGTTCTTTATCAGCAATATACCTGCTCCAAAGATGTGCATCACCCGGCAACATGCCATCAAATGGCGAAATTGCACGGCCACCATTTTCGTTACAAACCTCTATTGCCACCTTCCATTGCTGATCTTCCCCATCGAAAATAATACCGTTGCCAAATTTTGCTTTATCGGTAGCGGCAAGTTCATTTACATTGGCAATCATTACTTCATTCTGAATAATGTAATGGCTTAGATAATTCACATTATCGATGCACACATTGTTGCCGAAATCGCAGCTGATGATGGTGCTGTTATACAACCCAACTTCCATCCGCAGGTTATGAAATTCAAGATAAAGCGGCTCTAAATTTCCAATACGAACCAGCCCATGAAATTTACAATTTCTAACCAGGCCGGGATTAAATGAAGAAGAAACGAAAATTTTATTCCAGTCATCAGATGTATTACGGTTACGAACCAGTATTTCAATTTCTGCTGAGTTTAAATTCCGGTATTTGCCGGCCGCAGGGTTTTGCAGGTCACGCAGGTAATATTCATCTTTACCTTCCGGAATATAAGCAGCGTCAATAAAATTATAACCGAGGTTGCTTACGGGGTGTTTCTTAATTATATTCATTGTGAATGTTCAATGGTCAATGGTCAATGGTGAGAGTTAATGGGCTAATAGTATACGATTTTCCCTTTTAGCTTTTACCTAACGTTTGCTCTTTAACAAACGCTTTTCAACTCCTTCAAAAGTGATCTTTACAGGTTTGATAAAACCATTTTCATCAAAATACATTCTGTCGATACAGGTTTGGCGGTGATGCCCATTATCGTCACCAAGCGGCCTGCGGTGGTAAGCAATATACCAATCATCTGTACCAGGAATTGTAAACACCGAATGATGCCCTGCGCCGGTAGCAACAGCGGCATCCTGCTGCAAAATTTTTCCAACACGTTCAAAAGGTCCGAGCGGAGAATTTGACACAGCGTATGCTACAGAATAATCAGGACCTGTCCAGCCGCCTTCACTCCACATAAAATAATATTTTCCGTTGCGGAGAAACATGAATGCTCCTTCAACATATCCCTGCGGTGTGATCTCTTTAAAAATAGAACCATCCGCAAAAGGAACAAGCGATAACAGATTGGAACTAAGTTTTAAAATGTTGCAATGCTGCCAGCCGCCATAATACATGTAGTAGCTGCCATCAACATCTTTAAACACATTTTGGTCGATGGGTTGTGCACCGTTGTAAAATTTATCAAGCAAAGGTTTGCCGATAGCGTCTTTAAAAGGTCCCTCGGGACTGTTGGCTACTGCAACACCAATACCACCCGGCTGGCTGTTGTTCTGAATGTCGTTGGCGCTGAAGAAAAGAAAATATTTACCATCTTTTTCAACAATAGATGGCGTCCAGATGGAGTAAGCAGCCCAGGCTATATTTTCAACGTCCAGTACATGGCTATGCTTTGTCCATTTAACAAGATCCTTTGAAGAAAAAGCATCTAAAAAAGTTTGCTTAAGGTATTGCTTGTTGATCGTATTTTTCTGAATGCTCAACTGGCTGTCTGTAAATTTTTCCGGTACATCCGGCTTTTCGAAATCATCTGAATAAGTTGGAAATACCCAGTACTCACTGCCGAAAACATGGGCTTCAGGATCAGCATACCAGCCGGGAAAAACAGGGTTGCCGGACTTAACCGGGCCAGCCTTCTGAGCAAAAATGGTATTAAGGCATAAACATAAAGCAAGCAAAAAGGAAATTCTTCTCATTAAATTTATCTCGTTAATCATTAAAAAATTAGTGGCGAATTTACCGTCACTTTTCAATATTTTCCAGCTTATCGTTACTAAATTGTCACCCGGTCAGGCTCTTCAAAAATCACACATCAAATATCAACCATCAAAAATCTCCTCCTATTCCACCGTTACACTCTTTGCCAAATTTCTTGGCTTGTCAACATCCACACCTTTGGCTATACCGATGTAATAACTCAGCAATTGCAGCGGAATACAACTTAACAATGGTGCTAAAATTTCATGTGCCGGCGGTACAGCAAACACGTCATCGGCAAGGCTGGGTATAACTTCATCTCCTTCTGTAATAATGGCCACTACCTTGCCTTTACGGGCTTTTATTTCCTGCATGTTGCTGATGATCTTCTCGTGGTAGCTGTCTTTTGTTGCCACAAAGAATACCGGCAAAGCATCAGTTACCAATGCAATTGGACCATGCTTCATTTCTGCCGCAGGGTAGCCTTCTGCATGTATATAACTGATCTCTTTTAATTTCAATGCTCCTTCTAAAGCAATAGGAAAATTGTAACCACGACCGAGATAAAGAGCGTCAGTGGCATCTTTATATTTCTCTCCAATACGCTTTAGTTCTTCTGCATTTTTTAAAATCACTTCTACTTTTTCCGGGATGGAATCCAGTTCAACAATCAGCTCGTTGTACAGCTTCTCTTCAATGGTTCTTTTTTCTTTTCCTATCAGCAACGCCATCATCATCAGCACCGCAAGCTGGCCTGTAAAAGCTTTGGTGCTTGCCACGCCAATTTCAGGTCCTGCATGTGTATAGGAACCGCCGTCGCTTATTCTTGCAATGGAAGAACCCACCACATTTACAATTCCAAAAATTACCGCTCCTTGTTTTTTTGCAGTTTCTATTGCAACCAGCGTGTCCGCAGTTTCACCACTTTGTGATATGGCCAGTATGATGTCGCCCTTATTTATAATGGGGTTGCGGTAACGGAATTCAGATGCATATTCAACTTCAACCGGGATGCGGCAAAGCTCCTCAATAACATATTCAGCCACCAGGCCGGCATGCCAGCTGGTGCCGCAGGCAACAATAATTATCCGTGGGGCTGCTTTGAAAGCTTCTATGTTTTTCTGCACGCCACTCATTACAATCTGCCTGGCATTTGCATCAAGCCGGCCACGTAGACAATCATAAATTGTACTTGGTTGTTCAAAAATTTCCTTCAGCATAAAATGGTCGTAGCCACCTTTTTCAATGGCTGCCAGCTCCATGTCAAGCTTTGTTACAAACGGTGTTATTTTTTCGTTGCCGAGATTTTTTAGTATCAATTCATCCGGCCGCACAATGGCCAGTTCATAATCATTTACATAAACCACCTCTTTGGTGTACTCCAGCATAGGCGTGGCATCGCTGCCTAAAAAATGCTCTCCTTTGCCCACACCAATTACCAGCGGACTGCCTTTTCGTGCCGCAATAATTGTTTCCGGATCATCATCTGCCACCAGCAAAATACAATAAGCACCGGTAATTCTTTTGAGTGCAATTCTTACTGCTTCCTCCAGGTTACATTCGTTATTCTGTTGAATATCTTCAATAAAATTCAACAGCACTTCAGTGTCAGTATCGCTGGTAAACTGATAGCCTTTATTGACTAGTTCTTTTTTGATTTGTGCATAATTTTCAATGATACCATTGTGTATCATTGCCAGTTTACCACTGGCTGAAGTGTGTGGATGAGCATTCCTGTCGCTTGGCTCGCCATGAGTAGCCCACCTTGTATGCCCGATGCCAATATGTGCATGCAGATCTTTGCCAATATTTGCTTCTTCAAGATCCGCAACCCGGCCTTTTTTTTATATACCTTCAACCCGTTATTCACCAGTGCAACGCCGGTGCTGTCGTAGCCCCTGTATTCAAGTCTTTTAAGGCCGTTAATAATAATTGGGTATGCTTCCCGGTGGCCGGTATATCCTACAATTCCACACATAATTATCCTTTTTAAAAATGAAATTTTCTTTTGGAAGCAATTTTCTGTTCCCTGGAAAACAGGGTTTTGTCAACATCTTTTCTCCTCTTCTCAATCATTGCAAAGTAACGATTTTGTAACTATAACAAATGCTGCGTTAGCTGCTTACAAATAAGCTGAGCACTGGTTATTTATTCAGATTTGCCTGCCTGCTTAATTAAGCCTGGCAGTTTAAAAATTGCAGGCTGTGTTTTAAAAATATACTCAATAACATTTCATTAGTAATTTTTTCAACAATGTTGCAATTATCATTTTATATTTGCAACATTGTTACATTTAATTAATTAAGATGAATATGTCCAAGCCACCATTCCTGCTTTTTGTTTTATTCTTTAGTGCCTCCGGTATAGTGGCTGCAAAACCAGTTTCAATTGAGGGTACGATTAAAAAAATTGTAAGGGGAGCATTTAGCGGAAAGATAACAGATGCAAAAACAAGCCTGCCGCTGCAGGGCGTGTCAATCTATTTCACCGATTTAAAAATTGGCAGCAGTAGCAATGCGGCTGGTTATTTTGAGTTGAAGAATGTGCCCGAAGGAAGGCATTTGGTGGAAGTGTCTCATATTGGTTATGCCACCATTGCTGAACAGGTAGATATTGCCGAAGCTACAAAAAAGGATTATACCCTTAATCCTTCCGTGGTTGAAAACAATGCAGTAATTGTAACAGGGGTTGGTGTGGCTACGCAGATAAAAAAATCTCCTTACCAGGTATCATTGCTTCGCAAAGAAGATTTGCTGCAAAGCAGTGCCAGCAATATTATTGAGTCGCTTACAAAAATACCCGGCGTGTCTTCATTATCAACCGGGCCGGCTATTTCCAAACCAGTTATAAGGGGCCTGGGTTACAACAGAGTGCTAACTATTAATGACGGCGTAAGGCAGGAAGGGCAGCAATGGGGCGATGAACACGGGATAGAAATTGATGAGGCCAGCGTAAACAAAGTGGAAGTATTAAAAGGGCCGGCTTCGCTGATATATGGCAGCGATGCCATTGCAGGTGTCATTAATATTATCACCAACGTACCGGTGGAAAATAACACCATTAAAGCAAATATTTTAAGCAGCTATCAATCTAACAATAATGCAAGAGGCATTAATGCCAACATTGCCGGCAATGTGAATGGCTTTAACTGGAACTTGTACAACTCTGCTGTTGCTGCCGCAGATTACCGCAATAAATATGATGGCAGGGTTTTCAACTCAAAATATAACCAGCTTAACACCGGCGGTTATGCTGGTTATAATGGCGGCTGGGGTTACAGCCATTTACTGTTCAGCAATTTTAATTTAAAGGCAGGGCTTGTTGAAGGTGAACGGGATGATGAAGGTTATTTTACAAAAGTAATTACTGGTGGCAATACGGCCAGGGCAACGGATGCAGATTTCAAAAGCACCACACCATTAATTCCTTACCAGCACATACGCCATTTTAAAATTGCGACTGATAACTCTTTTAAATTTGGAAAGAGCCGCCTGTCTTTAAATATTGGTTACCAGCGCAACCAGCGGGAAGAGTTTGGTAACCCGGATGACCTGACTGAACGGGCGCTTTACTTCGATTTAAAAACACTTACCTATACTGCCCAGTTTCATTTGCCGGATGCCGGCGGCTGGAAAACTTCGCTTGGTTTGAATGGTATGAAACAGCAAAATACAAATAAAGGTGTTGAGCAGCTAATACCAGATTATAACTTGTTTGATATTGGCGGATTTGTGTACACACAAAAAGCTATTGGAAAATTATCGCTAAGCGGTGGTGCCCGTTATGATAACAGGAACCTGACAGCAAAAAATTTGCTTGAAGGCACCGAAATAAAAGGCGAAGGTTTTAAAAAATCGTTCTCAAATTTTTCTGGCAGTGTTGGTTTGGCAGCACAGGTAAGCAAGCAGGTAAATTTAAAATTGAATGTTGCAAAAGGGTTCAGAGCGCCGAGTATTCCCGAGCTGGCGAGCAATGGTGCACATGAAGGAACCATCCGTTATGAATACGGCGACAATAATTTAAAGAGTGAAACCAGCACACAGATTGATGGCGGTGTTGAAATTAACACTACTCACATGTCGCTAAGCCTGTCTGCGTTTTACAACAGTTTCAGCAACTTTATTTTTTACAGAAAACTGGCAGCAGCAGGTGGCGGAGATTCGCTTGTTACAGTTGATGGCAACAAACTGAATGCCTTTAAATTTGGACAAACAAATGCAACCCTTACCGGTATTGAAGCAAGCCTGGATATTCATCCGCATCCGCTGGATTGGTTACATATTGAAAACACTTTTTCATTAACCAGCGGTAAGCTGAAACAAGCCATTGAAGATTCAAAATACCTGCCCTTTATACCAGCGCCAAGGTTGATAAATGAGGTAAGGTGCAATTTTCCAAAACTGAGCAAGGCCATTGTAAATTTCTATGCAAAGATTGAACTTGACAATACCTTTAAGCAGAACAAGATCTTTACAGCATACAACACGGAAACAGCTACTGGTGGCTACTCTTTACTGAATGCAGGCCTTGGAGCAGAGATCAATTCGGCTAACGGCAAAACACTTTTTACTGTACACATTGCTGCTGCTAACCTCACGGATGTTGCTTATCAAAATCATTTAAGCAGGCTAAAATATGCAGCAGAAAATTTAAGCACCGGTAGAATTGGTGTTTATAATATGGGGCGAAATTTCAGCATCAAATTGAATATTCCGCTTTCATTTGCAGTCAATAAAAAGCAGGTGTAAAAAATAAATTTTGAACAGGAACGCTTTATCATCAACTTTCCTGCTCAAAATAAATCTTATAAAATTTCCGGCCTTTTTCATCCACGCCCTGTTCAATCAGTTCCCGGTTGCCGTGAATATAAATATGGAAATTTTTATCCAACTTCAGTACGGTTTTAAAAACCCTTGCCTGCTTTTGTACCGCCTGCGCTGAAATTTCAAAATTGTCAGCCATTGACAGTTCATTTTGTTTCCGGTATTTTTCATCAAAATTTTGAAAAGAATTGATGATATTTTCATGGTGAAAAACCTCCTGCTCAAACTCGCCTTTATCAAAATTATCGTGTGATTTAAAATAGTCTACAGACCGGTTCAGCAGATCAATCTGGTCTGCCCGGCTCATGTTAAAATCTTCCGGCAACTGCTCTGTAAGAAAAGTTTTAGTTAATGTCAAAAACTGATTAGTACTGTTTATATCATCATTCTTCAACGCAACTTTAATGAACTCATTTTGCCAAAAATCCGCTTCGGCATTTCCGCTACAAATAGTCAATACAGTGTAAGGTTCTTCATCAAAAATTATGAGGCAGGCTTTGTCTAACCTGCCGGCACCAATACCCTGCTTTAATTTTAAACCTGTACCACCAGCTTCGTTGCTGGTAGTTTCAATAAAACTTTCTTTGTTCTCTATTTTGTAAATGCCAAGCGCTTTGTAAGGTATATCTTTCCATTGCAGCTCATCATACTCAACTATAAACAGGTCCCCATCTTTTATATTTGGATGCTTGGAAACTGTCTTTAAATGCTGGTGTACATCCTGCGACCCGGCTACAAAATCATTCTTCGCAATAAGGTTTTTAGCAACTGTAAACAAAGGGTTCAATTCAAGATTGATCTCATGCCTGAACTCATAGGTTGTGGTAACATTGGTAAATGGCTTTAAAAATATCTTTTTAAAAAGCTCCACTTCCTCAAGGTCTGAAAATGCATGCTCATCATTACTTACAAAGCAATTATCGTTTTCAATACTTATGCGGTGAACAATTAAATGCTTAATGTCTGTTTCATTAAATACAATCATGGGGTCAAGATAATTATTCCTTTTATAAAGGCAACCGGCAAATCAATTTTATTATTCGGTACCCTAAAACACAAGCCCCTCACTTTACAGCAAGGGGCTTAAACACACAAACTAAAATTTATTGTCAGTCAGGTTTTTTGCCATCTAAAAAAGTATTGATGGTACTAATTTCAGCCTGGTTGTTGTCGTCACTTTTAACGGTGTAGTTGCTGTAAAAGCTTTCCACATCAGCAATAGAGTTGTGCAACTCCATATTGCGGCGAAGGTAGGCCGGTACCGTTTCAAACTCATTGTTAGGATCGGCTGCGTTAATATTGAATGACAAATTACGCAGTTTTGCAATTCGATCCGTAGCCCGGCGCCGTAGATCCTCAGTTTCGTCCTGCAATGCAGGCTCCTCAACTTTGGACATCATGATAGACTGAGCTTGTTGTACATTGGTTTGAGGCTGTTCCCCCGCCGCCTGATGGGAATCTTTAACCACCAGTTGCATTTCCGTTACAGGTTCGTCTTCCTGCAGTTTACTTTGCATTGGGGTTAGTTCCTCTGTAGTATTGGATTCTGGTTTAGGTGGCTTCTGCTCATGAACATATATATTCATGGGCTTGGCCAGGTATCCTCCTGCAGACGAAACAGGTGGGATGCTAGCCTCTTTAATTTCTTCTCTTGTGATTTTTAAGGCCGGCTCTTCTGCATTAACAACAGGCTTTGTTTTTAATACAGGAGGTTCCGGTGCTTCAAATGTAACTAAAGGAACCTGATCAGCAATGGATGAAATCTCGAAGAATACCGGAGCATCAACCGGCGTAGCGCCGGCTGACTTTTCCGGTAAAGATGCTTTCAATACTACAGATTGTATTTCGGGGGTTACAGGAGTCTGTATTTCTTTTTCAGCCTCCGGCATTACCAGGGCTGTTATTATTTTTGAATTTTCTTCCTGTAGTTCAATAGTTTCTTTTACCTCTTCTGCCACCTGGGCCACTTCAGTTTTTACCGCCTGCTCAATATCAAATTCAAGTTTTGGCTGAGTCATTTTTACCGGCTCCTTTGCAGGCATATCCAGCGTCATCACAATCTTGTCTGTTTTCTTTTCTTCCTTTGGCGAATTGATTGTTTTTGCAAAAGGATCCTTGTGCTCAAAGCCAGTGGCGATAAGGGTGATGCCAATCTCAGCGCCAAGTGAATTATCGTATCCAAGCCCCAAAATAACATCACTGTCATCACCTGCCTGGCTCAGCAAATAACTTTGAATCACTTCCACTTCATCCATGGTAAATTCGTGTTCGCCTTCGGCAGAATTTATATTGATCAGGATCCACCTTGCACCACGAATTTCACTGTCATTCAGCAACGGACTGTTCAAGGCATTTTCTATTGCAAGCTGTGCCCTGTTTTCGCCGCCTGCACTTGCGCTGCCTAAAATGGCCACTCCACCATTCCTCATTACGGTGCATACATCCGCAAAATCCACATTTATCTGGCCGGTACTGTTAATTACATCAGTAATACATTTTGCAGCCGTTGATAAAACGTTATCCGCTTTTTCAAAAGCTTCCTTCATTTTTAAATTGCCAAACTGGTGGCGAAGCTTATCATTGCTTATCACCAGCAAGGTGTCTACCTGGTCTTTCAGCAAGGCAATTCCTTCCTCTGCAAGTGCCAGTCTTTTTTTGCCTTCGTAAGCAAAAGGCGTGGTTACAATACCTACTGTAAGTATACCCAGATCTTTACAAATTTTTGCCAGAATAGGAGCGCCACCTGTACCTGTACCGCCGCCCATACCTGCGGTGATAAAGGCCATTTTTGTGTTTACTTCCAGGATGCGTTTTATTTCTTCCAAACTTTCTTCTGTTGCCTGGCGGCCAATCAACGGGTTAGCGCCTGCACCCAAACCTTGTGTAAGGTGCGGCCCCAGCTGAATTTTGTTGGGCACTTTACTCTGTGCAATAGCTTGTGCATCTGTATTGCAGATGATAAAGTTTACGCCTTCAATGTTTTGTGCAAACATGTGGTTAACAGCATTGCTGCCACCGCCACCCACGCCGATGACTTTAATGATAGAGGACTGCTCTTTTGGCAAATCGAAATGTATCATAATTAAAATATTTTGCCCCCTTAATCCCCCAAAGGGGAAATACAGGAGAGTTTTTAAATATCAATCTCTAAAAGTCTATTCAGTGAGTGGCTGAATAACAATTCAGAGATTAATTTGAATTAATGGTTAGTATATTAAAAGAACTAGAAAATATTTTACTCTTGCCTTACCCCTCCCCTTGGGGAGGTTGGGTGGGGCTTTTACAATTGTGCATCCCCTTCTTCTTTAAACAATTCCAGCAAACCGTTTTTAAAAGAGTCCATAAAAGTTTTCAACGTTTTACGTTCTTTAATTTGTGGTAAGATCTCAGGCATTTCAGCTATTACAGCATGTACTTCTTCATGATCACCGGCAGGCTCTTCCTGCAAAGGTTTTTGCAAACCGGCAGGCACCTGTACTTTCACAAACTTGTTATCAAATTGCTTATTCTTATTTTCATAATCGTTGTAACCCTTCAGTATTAAACCGATACATGTACTGTACATTGGTTTGCTGAGCTCATCAATATGGCCGCTTGCAAGGTGCTCATTCGGGTAACCAATTCTTGCATTTAAACCTGTTACGTACTCGGTAAGTTGTATCAGGTGTTTTAACTGAGATCCCCCACCAGTAAGGATGATACCACCATTCAGCAAACGGGTATCAAAACCAACCTGCTTTAACTGGTAGGTTACAAAATCCATAATCTCACTCATACGTGCCTGTATAATACCTGCCAGATTTTTTACGCTGATCTCTTTTGCCTGCATTCCACGCAAGCCCGGTATCGTAATAAATGCATTAGCTTTTGCTTCATCGCTTAAAGCACTGCCGAACTGCACTTTCATTTGTTCTGCCTGCGTTTTTAAAACTCCAAGACCATTCTTAATATCATTGGTAATGTTCTCACCGCCAAATGGTATAACCGCTGTGTGCTTTAAAATACCTTCATAAAAAACAGCCAGATCCGTAGTACCACCTCCAATATCAACGATGGCAACACCAGCCTCGAGATCCTGGTCGCACATTACTGCGGCAGCAGATGCCAATGGTTGCAGTACAAGATCTTTTGTTTGTAATCCAGATTTATCTACACTGCGTTTGATGTTGCGGATGGCATTTTTATCACCCGTAATAATGTGAAAATTGGCGCCCACTTTTACACCGCTGTACCCGATCGGGTTAGGAATATTTTGAAAATTATCAACCGTAAATTCCTGTGGAATCACATCAATAATCTGGTCTCCTGCAGGGATGTAGGTGCGGTACTGGTCTTCAATTAATCTGTCTACTTCTTCCTGGCGAATTTCATCTTCGTTGTTCTGCCTTACAATGTCTCCCCGGGTTTGCAAACTCTTAATATGATGACCTGCAATACCAACATAAACCTCGCCCAATGTAAGGTTTGGATTGTTGGCGTAGCAGTTTTCCAATGCAGTTTGAATTGCTTTAATTGTCTGATCAATATTCAATACCATTCCATGTTGTACTCCATTGCTGTTGGCCCGGCCAAAGCCAAGAATTTCCAATTTGCCGTACATATTTTTGCGGCCTGCAATGGCTGCAATTTTTGTGGTACCGATATCAAGGCCAACAATAACCGGGTTATTGTTTACCACAGCTCCGTCCTGTGTTGCTGATGAAATTTGTTCGCTGCTCATAGTTTGTGTTTGTGTGTGTTTAACCCTGCTTTTTACCACAGGGAATTATTGTGTGTGTGTTTTTATTAAATTTTGTTTCAGGCATTATCAGAAATCATTTGCCGGCTTTTTTACCAGCGGCTTTGTTGGTGGCTTAGCAATGGGTTTTGGATTAATTGGAGCCGGCTTCTTTGGCATTAACACAGCTGGTTTTTGTACTCCCGGTTTTATTACTGTTACTGGTTTTGCGGTAGGCTTAGCTGCAGGCACAACAGGCTTTTTAAGTGCAGGCTTACCCGCTGATGCAGTAGCCGGGGTTTTTACAGACAATGGCCTTTTTAATACTGTTGGAACACTTAAAGGCATACCTAATGGCTTAATGGTTTCAGAAGCGTCAGGGTTTTCGCCGTTATCATCCCGCTGTATTGACTGTTGTATAAGATTTACATCTGTTGTGTTGTGTTCATTGTCCTGGCTAATCATCTGTAAAGAATCGTTTGCCTGCTGCTCAGCCGCCGTCGCCATTACCTGCATCAGCTGCAAAGTTTTCAGCGAGTCAACTGTTTTATCTTCCGCATCTTTTCGCCTTGCCACTAACTGGTTGGCATACTGCACATTCACCACACTGTATTTATCCCAGCCAGTTTTTGACATTACTTTTTTATAAAAAACCAGCAGTTTATGCAGCTTTTCTTCAGCATTTGCAGCATCGCCAAATAGAATTACCGTATTGCCAAATTTTGGCAGCAATTCAAAAGTGCGTTGAGCTGTTATATCCACCTGGTCAATCATACCCATCCAAAAAGGATCAGCCTGCAGCACCATGCTGAGCGTATAAATATTTCTTAGTAAAACACTATCCGTTTTAGTAAGTACTTTTTTATCTGTTGGAAAGTTTGTAAACACCGGAAGCCTTGCAGAATACTTATCACTTAATGGCAGCATTGCAGTGCTGCTATCAATGTAAAATGTATTACCTGTAGTTGTAAAAACCCTTGCCGCTGGTTCTCTTTCTGTAACTTTTACCTGCAATACGGCGTTGTTATCAAAATACAACTGGGCGTTTTTAACCCAGATATTCTTTTGCAGATCTGCCTCAAGCGATTTAAGGTTTAGCGCTTCCACCGGTTGCCCTTCAGGGGGCCCATCCACGTACTCATTAATGGCCTGAAGAATTTCTTTTTTATCAACAAAAAAATTATTGTTTACTCCTTTAATCACAACATTTATCCCTGTACATTTCCGGCTGTTTTCTTTATGTATAGCAGCGGCCAGCAAAACGATTACACCGGCACCAATGGCAACCCAAAGTGTGGTGAACATCCATTTTATTATCGTTTGCTTTTTTTCCATTACTGTCTCTGAATCTTTTTTTTATTTGTCCGGCCCAATTTTTTTGAGACCTGCTTTAGTTTTTAAATCGTCTTTGGTTGCGTCGCACTCTTGTACTTCACAACTTTTCTCAACCGTACTAAACTGTTTCATCAACGCTTTCCAGTATCGCCCTAATTGGTTCAACCAATGTGTCAATATCTCCGGCACCAGCGGTTATTACCAAATTGCCCTCATAACCTTCTTCTACATGCGCTGTTTTTTCCTGCGCTATATGCTTTAATAAATTCTCTTTACTAAGCACCATTTTGTTTTCGCTGTGCATTAGTTCAGCAATCATTTCACTTGCAACACCAGCAATTGGCAACTCTCTTGCAGGGTAAACCGGCAACAGTATTATTTCGTCTGCCATATCCAGTACTTCAGCAAAACCATCAGCAAAATCCCTTGTCCTGCTGTACAAATGCGGTTGAAAAACAATCGTACATTTTTTATCGGGAAACAACTTTTTGGCTCCTGTTATCAATCCCCTTAATTCTTCCGGGTGATGAGCATAATCATCTATCATTACCGTATCGCCCTTGCCAGGCTTTACTGCAGGGGCAATGATGTATTGAAACCTTCTTTTCACCCCTTTAAAATCTGCAACTGCCGCTTTTATTTTTTCATTGCTGATGCCGGCATGATGAGCAACAGCAATGGCTGCGGTGATATTTTCCACGTTGTGCATGCCGCCCATTTTCAGTGACACACTGTTAAGCTGCCAACTGTTGTCATTCGTGCAAACATCAAATAAATAAGTGCCGTTTATCATTTGAATATTGGCTGCATAAACAGTGGCATTTTTATCGGCTGAGTGATAAGTAAGATGGTTTGTAGCCTTTAAATCCATTCCTCTTTTTAAACCATACTTACTCAACAGCAAGCCCCCTTTTTTTACCCTGGCAGAGAAATCAATAAATGCTTGTTCCACATTTTCAGCAGTACCGTAAATATCCAGGTGATCTGCATCCATTGAAGTAATCACAGCAACATCAGGACTTAATTTTAAAAAGCTCCTGTCATATTCATCTGCCTCCACCACACAAACATTTTTGTTACTGCTGCTATCCTTTTCCTGCGCCCAAAAGTTGGTGTTATAGTTGGCCGCAATGCCACCTAAAAAAGCATTACATCCGTAACCGCTGTGCCGTAATATGTGTGCAACCATTGTACTCGTGGTAGTTTTGCCATGCGTACCTGCAACACATATATTAAAGGAACTGTTGGTAATTGCTCCCAGCACATCGCTTCGTTTTACCACCACGTAATTGTTCTGTTGGTAGTAATTAAGGCCGGCGTGATCTTTTGGTACCGCCGGTGTGTAAACAACCAATACCGCATTCTTATCAATTAACTCAACCTTATCTTCATAATGAATGCTGATGCCTTCGGCCTCCAGTTGTTTACAAAGCACCGTCGCAGTTTTATCATAGCCACTTACTTTGCAACCACCTGCATTAAAATACCTTGCCAGTGCACTCATACCAATTCCGCCAATGCCGATGAAATAGATACTGCCACCGCCAGAAGCGATAGTTAAAGCGTTCACTATTTCAGTTGTACTTTTCATTTTTTTCCGACGGGCTACACCCATCTTTATAATATGCCGCCCTTTCAGGGCTTTTGTAATTAATAATTTTAACTCTGTAAACTCTTCAGTATTTCGTTTGCCACCAGTTCATCAGCATTGCTGATGCCCAGGGGTGCAATATTTTTCTTTAACTCTTCTTGTTCTGATTCATCCTTTGCCAGGGCAATAATGGCCGGCACTAATTGTTCTTTTGCTTCGCCATCTTTTATCATTAAAGCCGCATTTTTATCAACCAGCTTTTTTGCATTCGCTGTCTGGTGATCTTCTGCAGCAAATGGATACGGAACAAAAATCACCGGCTTTTTCATAACACACAATTCACCAACACTCATTGCGCCACTTCGGCTTATTACCACATCTGCCGCAGCATACGCATATTCCATCTGTGTTATAAAATCGCTGACCCAAATATTTTTTTTATCAGCAGCGCTTGATCTTCCTTTTTCAGCATAAGGTTTTCCAGTTTGCCAGATAAGTTGCAAATCATTTTTTTCAAACAGCTCCAGGTGCTCATCCAACGCTTCATTTATACTTTTTGCACCAAGGCTGCCGCCAACCGAAAGCACTGCTTTTTTGCTGATATCCAACCCAAAAAACTCAATTCCCTGCTCTCTTGTTATGTAACCTGATGCAATATTTTGCCGTACCGGGTTTCCTGTAATCACAATTTTATTTGCCGGAAAAAATTGCTGCATACCATCAATCGCTACAAAAACTTTGGTGGCTTTTTTGCCCAGCAGTATGTTGCTTTTTCCTGCAAAAGAATTGCTTTCATGTATAAAATTTTTTATGCCCTGCGACTGTGCAAACCTTAACACCGGGTAACTTGAATACCCCCCCACGCCAATCACTGCCGTTGGCTTAAATTTTTTAAAAATGGTTCTTACCTGTAAAAAACTTCTTAGTAATTTAACTGGTAAGCCTATATTTTTTATCAAAGAACTTCTGTTGAAACCCGCTATATCCAACCCCTCAATTTTGTACCCTGCCTGCGGTACTTTTTCCATTTCCATTTTGCCCTTTGCACCTATAAATAAAAACTCGGCTCCGGGCTGCAATTTTTTTAATGCATTTGCAATTGCAACGGCCGGAAAAATATGTCCGCCGGTGCCGCCGCCTGCAAGGATGAAACGAAAAGCCTCCCTGCCCTCCAAGGGAGGGTTCTTGGTCTCTGCTATATTTTGGTCTTCGTTCAATTATTCAGTCGTTGAGTTTGTTTAAATTATCCTTGTTTCAAGTTGCATATTCAGGCTCAAAAATGGCATTGGGTACAAGGGAGTGACACAACGATGCTGCCATGAAAACCACTGTTTGTCTCATAAAAAACCTTTTTAATTTTAAAGAACTAAACTGATGCTACTTTACTTTCTTTTTCAATAACTACCGGACTTTCCATTGCTTCCACGTTTCTTGCTACACTTAGTATGATGCCGATGGATAAACAGGTAAAAAGGAAACTGCTGCCACCCATACTCACTAACGGTAACGTAACCCCTGTATTGGGAAAAACGTTTACGTTTACACCCATATTTGCAATGGCCTGGATTACCAGTGTAAAACTTAAAGCCAGCGCCAGAAAAGCACCAAATGCAAACGGGCATTTTTGATAAAGCTTTATACAACGGTACAGGAACAGCAGGTAAATAAATACAATGAATGCACCGCCAAGCAAACCATACTCCTCAAGTATAATGGCAAAAATAAAATCACTGTAAGAGTGTGGTAAAAAATTTCGGGCATTGCTGTTGCCGGGGCCACGGCCAAACCATCCGCCGCTGGCAATCGCAATTTTCGCTTGATTTATCTGGTAGAGTTTTTCGTTATTATCTTCTTTGTTGCTGTAAACAAATGTTTGTATTCTGCCGATCCAGGTAGGCACACGGCCTGCGGAAAATATGGCGGGCAGATCTTTTGTTTTATGCGTTTCCTTATCGTAATACTTAACCGCTATCAAGATGAGCAGCGCCACAGGAACTAATGCAACGCCAATAGTAGCTAAAATATGTTTTGTATTTACCCGCCCGATAAACATTAACAAAACACTTGTACCTGCAATGAGCATTGCGGTGGATAAATTGGCCGGCGCTATCAGTACACAGATAATACCTACCGGAATTATGATGGGCAAAAACCCTTTTTTGAAATCTTTGATCACGGCTTGTTTGCGGCTGAGCATACGGCTCATATACATGAACAGCGCAAGTTTTGCAAGGTCAGATGTTTGGAATGTCATGTTGATGACGGGCAATTTTATCCAGCGGCTGCCGGCATTTAACTGCACACCAAAGAACAGCGTATAAAGCAGTAATGGGATCGAAATCAGGAACAGGTACAATGCTATTCTTGAATAAATAGTATAGTTAACCCGATGGGCAAAATAGATGAGCAACACACCCAAAATGATGAATGCAAATTGTTTGAATAAAAAGCTTTCAGTGCTTTTGCTGTACTTGTACGCCAATGAACCGGTGCTGCTATACACAACCAGTAAACTCACCAAAGTAAGAATAACAACGATGGCCCAGATAACCCTGTCGCCCCGGGTTTTACTTACCAGGCTTGCTGTGTTTAGTTCTTTCATAGAAGAACTGAAAGCCCCTTCGGACTGTTCGTTTAAACCCAGCACTTGTTTTATTATCGTTTTATAATCTGACATTGATTATTTAGAACATATTTATGTTTATTTTCTGACAGTGTAGATTTCAATGGGATTAAAAAGTCTCCGTTTCGACCTCACTCCCAATCCCTCTCCTTCAGGAGAGAGGAGGTTACAAATCCTTTACTGCCTTTTTAAACTGATTGCCTCTGTCTTCATAATTTTTGAACAAGTCAAAACTTGCACAAGCCGGGCTCAGCAATACCACATCGCCTTTTGCTGCAATGCGAAAAGCGGTTTGCACAGCATCTGCTGCCGACATTACATCAGTTATCATCGGCACGATTGATTCAAATTCTTCATGCAGCTTTGCATTGTCTGTACCGAGGCAAATGAGCGCTTTCACTTTTTCTTTTGCAGCCTCATGCATGATGGAATAATCGTTGCCTTTATCCACGCCGCCTAAAATAAGAATGGTTGGCTTTGTCATACTTTCCAAAGCAAACCAGGCACTGTTTACGTTGGTGGCCTTGCTGTCGTTTATAAATTCAACGCCACGTACGGTAGCCACCGGCTCCATGCGGTGATCAAGGCTTTGAAATGTTTGCAGCGATTCTCTCACATGTTCTTTTTTAATGTCCACAGCTACAGATGCAGCTCCTGCCGCCATACTATTATACTGGTTATGCTTGCCCTTTAAGGCGAAATCCTGTATACTCATTTGCATGTCTTCTTCCTGCCACCTGATGATCATCTCGGCATTTGTTATATAAGCGCCCTGCGGCAGTTGTTTATTCATCGTAATGGGATATAAGGTTGATTTAATGGGATAGTTATTAATGTTCTTCGTCGTTATTTCATCATCCGCACAATAAATAAAAACATCGTTTGGCTGCTGGTTAATGGCAATGCGAAACTTGCTGTCAATATAATTCTGCATGTTGTATTCGTACCTGTCTAAATGATCTTCTGTGATGTTGGTAAGCACCGCAACATCCGGTCTGAAATCTTTAATGTCATCCAATTGAAAAGAACTTACTTCCACTATATAAAGCTCCTTTGGTTCAAGCGCCACCTGCTTTGCAAATGAAAAACCAATGTTGCCAACCATTGCACAATCTGCACCGCCGTTACTACAGATATGGTAGGTTAAAGCGGTGGTGGTTGTTTTACCATTGGTGCCCGTTATGGCAATTATTTTACTATTACCCTTGTACCTGTAGGCAAATTCTATTTCACTTATTACCGGGATACCCTTTGCCCTTATCTCCTTCACCAACTCATTTTTTTCTGTTATGCCGGGACTTTTTACAATCTCATCTGCGCTAAAAATTTCTGCTGCTGTATGGGCGCCTTCCTCAAAACGAACCTGGTTATCAAGCAACTCATTTTTATACACTTGTTTTATAATTCCACCATCACTTACAAATACATCAAGCCCCTGCTGCTTTGCCAATAAAGCTGCCCCCACACCACTTTCGCCAGCTCCCAGAATTACAATCCGCTTGCCCATTTACTAAAATTTAATGCTGCAATCATTTTTTACCAAAACATTATTGCCTGCGTTTGATGCAACCTCCTTTGTTTTAACTGTCATCATTCGCACATACTTTTTGTTTACCATTACTGTAATAAAACAGCAACAGATAAACTGTTTGCCGGCAATAGCCGGCATTTAGAAATTATTAGGATTTTAAGGTTTTAACGGGACAGGATAAAAAGGTTCTTCAACAGCATAGAAATTAACGGGTCTTGTAACTCTGTGGTTCCAACACTATTATTTTAAGCAATAGAAAAAGGTTTTTCAACAGCATAGAATTTAACAGGAAAGACCGTTATTCATTTAAACATATATTTTATCTCAATTTTAATGTTACAATTGCCACCACCACACTAAGGATGGTTACAATCCAAAACCGCACTGCTATTTTACTTTCGTGATAACCTAGTTTTTGATAATGGTGATGCAAGGGACTCATTAAAAAAATGCGCCTGCCTTCACCATATTTTTTCCGGGTGTATTTAAAGTAACTCACCTGTATCACCACACTTAAATTTTCTACCAAAAACACAAAGCAGAAAAACGGTATGAGCAATTCTTTGCGAACAATAATTGCCAGTACTGCAATAATTCCGCCCAATGCAAGGCTTCCCGTATCACCCATAAAAACCTGCGCCGGGTAAGCATTGTACCACAAAAACCCAATGCATGCTCCTACAAATGCGGCAATAAAAATGGACAGTTCTCCAAGGTTAGGGATGTACATGATATTGAGGTATTCTGCAAATTTTATGTTACCGCTTACATAAGCAAATATGCCCAGGCAGATACCAATGATAGCACTAACACCCGTCGCCAAACCGTCCAACCCGTCCGTTATATTGGCGCCATTACTTACTGCTGTTACTATAAAAATTACAATGATGATATAGATGATATAGGTGAAACTTTCAAGACTTGCAGGCAGTAATTTGGCGTAATTAAATTCATGGTTTTTTACAAATGGAATTGTTGTTATCGGTGTTTTGACTGTTACAAACCTGTGCGGTCTTCCATCAATCATCACTGTATCTTCAATCAGTTTGCGTTCTCCAGGGTTTAAAACAGTGCCATCGGCAGCAGGCATTATTTCTCTTTTTACGGTTACACTCGGGCTAAAGTAAAGTGTAACACCAACGATGATCCCAATCATTACCTGGCCAAATATTTTGAACCTTCCAGCCAGCCCATCGCTGTCACTTTTTTTATAGTTTGCGCCAAGTTTTTGCGCCATACGCTTTGCCCTTATTTTCAGGTAGTCATCTATAAAACCAATGGTGCCTAACCAAACAGTACACAGCAACATGAGGCGGATGTAAACCTTGTCTAAATTTGCCAGCAATAATGTTGGTATGATGATGGCAAGAATGATAATAATACCACCCATTGTTGGTGTGCCCTTTTTCTGCTGCTCACCTGCAAGGCCAAGATCTCTCACACTTTCACCAACCTGCTTTTTAAGCAAAATATCAATCATCTTTTTCCCAAACACCGTTGTGATGATCAAACTGAATATCATTGCCAGCATTACCCGGAACGTAATAAATTCAAAGAGCCCGCTACCCGGAAAAGGTGACTTGTTCCAGTGATTTGTTAACCAATAAAATAAGTGATACAACATAAATTAATTTGCAGATGTGAAAATTTGCAAATGTGCAAAACTCAGCAACCGTTTTTCCTATTATTGATTTCAAACAGCAATCCTCTTAATTATGATTGCATTGATATTTTTCGCTTTTCTCTTTGCCTGCACCATTTACCATCTTCACATTTACTCATTTGCAACATTTTCATATTTGCATATTTGCTTACTTCTCCAGCAATTCAAACATTTCTTTAACCACCTGCCTGTCATCAAAATTGTATTTTACGCCTTTGATATCCTGGTACTTTTCATGGCCTTTTCCTGCAATTAAAACAATATCATCTTTTACAGCAAGGCTGATGGCTGTTTTAATTGCCTCCCGCCGGTCTGCTATGCTGATGTACTTTTTTCTTGCCACCACATTTACACCGGCTTCCATTTCTTTTATTATTTCCAGCGGATCTTCACTCCTCGGATTATCAGCCGTAAAAATTACCCGGTCGCTGTATTCGCAGGCAACCTCTGCCATTACCGGGCGCTTGGTTTTATCCCTGTCTCCACCGCAACCAACAACAGTGATAATATGCTCATGCCCCTGTCTTAATTTCTTAATGGTAGCCAGCACATTTAACAATGCATCCGGCGTATGAGCATAGTCTATTATGCCAACCACTTTATCCTGCCCGCTCACCAAATAGTCAAACCTTCCTTCGGCACCATTAAGGTTGCTCAGCACTTGTAAAACCTGTTGCTTATCTTCTGCAAGACACACAGCCGCACCATAAACCGCCAATAAATTGTACGCATTGAATTCGCCGATCAACCTGAAGTAAACTTCCTGGTCGTTCACCATCATATGCAGGCCGGTGAGGCTGTTATCCAAAATCTTTCCTTTAAAATCTGCCAGTGTTTTAAGACTGTACAAATATTTTTTTGCAGCCGTATTCTGCAACATCACCAACCCTCTTTTATCATCTGCATTGCTAATGGCAAATACTGAAGATGGCAACCCATCGAACCACGATTTCTTTACCCGGATATATTCATCAAATGTTTTGTGATAATCCAGGTGATCATGCGTTATGTTGCTGAACAATGCACCGGTAAAATGCAACCCTGCAATACGATGCTGGTGTATGGCATGGCTGCTGCATTCCATAAAAACATGCGTACACTTTTCATCTGCCATTTGCCAGAGCAAACTGTTCACACTTACTGCATCCGGCGTTGTATGAGTGGACGGAATTACCCTATCACCAATTTGATTTTGTACAGTACTTACCAATCCACATTTATAGCCCAAACCAGTAAACAACTTCCACAGCAATGTGGCGATGGTAGTTTTTCCATTCGTGCCTGTAACACCAACCAGCTTTAATTTTAAAGTTGGCTCATCATAAAAAAGATGGCTCATGTAACCTGCAGCCACACTGGTGTTTTCAACCGCTACATAGGTAACATGCTCTTGCTGTACTGAAGGCATTACTTCACAAACAACTGATGCAGCCCCGTTTTCAACCGCTTTTTCAATGAACTCATGACCATCTGCTGCAAAACCTTTTATGGCAATAAAGCATGATCCTTCTGTTACTTTTCTTGAGTCAATCTGTAAATCTTTGACTGCTGTTCCCGTATCTCCACTTACACTCCGGATATTCGTTTTATATAGTATGTCCTTTAATATCAATTCAAAAAAATTGTAATTGCCTGGCCCTTTTTAAAGGGTGTTCCTGCCTGCAATGATTGATTGATTACTCTTCCTCTTCCGTTCACAACTACTTTTAATCCTTTGTTCTCTGCCAGGTAAATGGCATCCTTCAATCCCATACCTGTCACATTTGGTGTTAGCATTTTGCCTGCCGCAATATTGCCCGGTGATTGTAAACTGGCAGCATTATTTTTTAATTGCATTGTTCTCCAGTAACCACCATTTGCAGAGTCAACAGCTTTAATATTTAAAGTGCCTGTAATGGCATTGATATCATTTTTTAAACCGTAATAGTTATACATTGAGGTGTCTCCAAAAATTGGTAGTGTATACTTTTTTTCTGCTGCAAAGCGGCTGTATATTTTATCACTTATTTCTTTAAAAACCCTACCGGAAACATCAGCTCCATAAACCAGTTTACTTTCATTACTATTCTGTATCACAACTGCTATTGTATACTTTGGTTTGTTGGCCGGAAAGTATCCAATAAAGGATGCCTGGTAAATTTTATTCCCTTTGTTGTAGCCCCTGTTATCAAGTGCTGTTACAGCAGTACCTGTTTTGCCGGCAATCGAATAAGTACTGTCATACAAAACTTTGTGGCCGGTACCATGCAAGCTGTCAACCACCGCACCAAGACATTCTTTCAATTGTGCCAGCGTTTCATCGCTGCATATTTTTTCAACCAGCACCTGTGGTTGCATTGTCTTTATATCTATGCCATATTCCCTTACCGAGTTCACCAAATATGGCTTCATCATTTTACCATTGTTTGCCACTGCGTTGTACACCATTAAAAGGTGAAGCGGTGTTACCAATTCTTCGTAGCCATGCGCCATGTAAGGAATGGTTGTATTTGCCCAGCTACGGTTAGATGGCTTTTTAATCGTTGGTCGTCCCGAAGCTGCTGTTATGTCAATCCCCGTCATTGTATCAAGCCTTAATTTGTGCAGGTGCTCAATAAATTTTGAAGGCTGGTTGTGATAATACTGATCAGCCAATTTTGCAAAAGCAACATTGCTGCTGGCTGCAAAAGCATCTTTCACTGTAACATTGCCAGCACCCATATGAGAATCTTTTATCCTCAAACCATAAAACACTTTTGATCCAAGTTCACAATCCACTATACTGTTTTTTGTCACGTATTTATCTTCCAGTAAAGCCAATAAAGTTGCAAGCTTAAAAATAGAACCCGGCTCTGTTGCTTTGCCCACACCATAATTCAAATCTTCCGCATATACCGGAATACCATCTTTATCCATCCTGACACTACCATCAGAATATTTTTGTTGGCCAAGGTTGGCGATGGCCTTTATTTTTCCTGTTGCTGTTTCCATTACTATCGCTGTACCATGCAATGAGTTATTAGATATCAGCATTTTCATCAGCGCATTTTCTGCCACATCCTGCATGTAAGTATCCAGTGTTGTAATAATGTCTTTACCATTTTCAGGATCCACTTCTACTCCTTCCACCGGCATATAAGCTCCGGCTACATACCGCATTAAACGCTGACCAGTTGTACCTCTTAAAAAGCTATCATACTTCTGCTCAATCCCCACATTGTTTTTTGAAATGTCTCTTGATAAACCGATGGTTCGGTTAGCGAGTAACACGTATGGATTGATTCTTTTATCCCTGGCATCTACAATAAATCCGCTCTTATTTCTGCCCTGCCTTACGAGCGGAAAAGTTCTCAACTCAGCATATTCAACAAATGATATTTTCTTTTTCAGCGCATAATACCTGTCGTTATTTTTATACGCCAGCCTCATTTCCCTTTCATATTCAACAGCCGTTTTATCCTGGAATAATTTGGCCATGTCGTAACAAAGCGAATCAATATTTTTTTCGAATCGTTCACCGTTTTTTTCTCTCAACCCGTCTGCGCCAAAATCAACATATACATCAAATATTGGTACTGATGTGCTCAGCATATTTCCATCTTCACTGTAGATGGTGCCTCTTTCTGCCGTAATAGGCATAAACTTTTGATGCAAACTGTCACCCATGCTTTGCCAAAAATGCCCTTCTACCTGTTGTATGTAAAAAGCCCTGCCCAACACTACCAGTCCAAGTATTGTAATCCCTATAAAACAGAGATACACCCGCCATAATATGTCTTTTTTTACATCCATAATCCCTAACCCAAAAAAGGATTTACGCTATAATATTTTCACTGGTTAGCATTACTATTTTTCATCGTCATCTTCAAGTATCACTGGTGGCTGTGTCATTATTTTTAACCCTAAAGGTTCTACCGCTTTTGCCAGTTCGCTTGCTTTGCTTCTGAATATTACTTCACTTTTAATGGTCTTAAACTCGTAATCAAGTTCCTTGATGTGCTTTTCAGAAGCACCGATCTTACGTTCCAGCTTGTCTGCAAAATGTCCGTTAAAAATGTAGATAACCGCCAGCAGCGCAAGAAACAAGAAGAAAGGAATATTCATCACCACCCATTTGTGGTTGAATAGCCGCTTCCAGTCCAGTTTTTTAACCGTAGCCTCCTGCTGCGCTGTTGTTATTTCTGACATAATTTTAATTGCTGACAGCCGACAACTGACGACTGACGATGACAACGGAATACTAATGTTATTTACTAAAGAGAAAATGTTCAATAATCAATTTTCAATGCTCAATTTTCAATTACAAAAGCCGGTGTATTTTCATTGAGAATTGTTTGTTGAGCATTGAACATTGAGTATTTATTTTTTACCCTTTGCCCTTTTATCACTCACAATTCACCACTCACCATTCACTACTTCTTCTCCGCAACCCTAAGCTTGGCGCTTCTTGCCCGGCTGTTTCTTTTACACTCTTCAACTGTGGGTACAACTGGTTTTTTTGTTATGATGATAAACGGGTTTTCTGGTTTTCTACCGAACAAATCGTCCTCGTCCGGGTCTTCCATGGTACCTGTTTTAAAAAAATTCTTTACTATCCTGTCTTCTAAAGAATGAAAAGTCATAATTGCTACTCTTCCTTCCGGCTTTAACAGCGCTTCACATTGGGTCATCAACTCTTTCAATGCCCCCAGTTCATCATTTACCACAATCCGCAATGCCTGGAATAACTGGGCAAAATATTTTTGCGGATTACCCATCACCACAGGTTGCACTGCCTGTTTCAGTTCCTGTATTGTTGTAATGCTTGTAAGACTTCTTTGCTGAACAATCGTTTTTGCAAGCGTTTTTGCATTGGTTACTTCGCCGTATTGCTCAAACATTTTATGGAGCTGCAATTCGTTATATGTTTTCAAAATATCTTTTGCTGTAATTGTCTGCCGCTGGTCCATCCTCATATCCAAAGCGGCATCAAACCGGAAAGAAAAGCCTCTTGCTGCTTCGTCAAACTGGTGACTCGATACTCCCAGGTCTGCCAGTATTCCATCAACTCCGGTTATTTTATGCAACCTTAAAAACCGTTGCATGTGCCGGAAATTTTGAGGAATGAACAACATTCTTTTATCATCCGGTACGTTTGCCGCCGCATCTGCATCCTGGTCAAAAACAACCAGTCTGCCGCCGGGGCCAAGTTTTTTTAATATTTCCCGGCTGTGGCCGCCGCCACCAAAAGTGGCATCAACATAAATTCCTTCCGGGTTTATGTTCAAACCTTCTACCGCTTCGGTAAGTAATACCGGCACATGATAACCTCCAGCATCATCCTGGTTCTGCTGCGAAAATGTTTGATCAGCCATATTAACTGTTCAATTTTTCGTTGTTACCGGCCATTACCTCGTTTGCCAGCGCACTGTAGGATTCGGGTGTAAATGATTCAAAGAACTGCTTGTATTTTTCCGCATCCCATATTTCAATTTTATCAACCGCTGAAACCAGCACCACATCCTTTTCAAGCCCTGCGTATTCCATCAATGATTTCGGCAGCAATAACCGGCCTGCGCTATCAGCTTCGAGTTGGGTGGCGCCATTTAAAAAGTAGCGGCGGAACACCCTAACTTTAGGATCAAAATCATTCAGCATGCTTACTTTGGTAAAAATGGGATCCCAGGTTTGCTTTGGGTACAACACCAGGCATTGTTCTGTGCCCCTGTTTACAACAAATTGGGTTGCAGCATCTCCTGCCAGCTGTTTTTTAAAACCAGCTGGTAAAAGAAACCTTCCTTTGGCATCCAACGTAACCTCATATTCACCAAGAAAACCAATCATGTACAGGGAAATTATCCGATGTGAATTAATTATTACCACAAAATAACACTTTTTCCCACTTTACTGTCAGAAATGTGAAAAACATTTTTTTCCACAGGGGTGTAATGGATTACCAGCGTGGATTTCAGCACTGTTTACTGTTATTATAATGTGGATGACCTGTGAATAGCGGTGGAAAACTTGTGGATTAAAATCAAACTGGGGATTTTACTATTGAGAAGCCCGGCCAATCGGCATGCAAAGTACTGGCAATCAGTAGCTTATTACCGTGAAAAAATTGGAGTAATTGCGTTCGGGAAAATGCGTTCCCTATTTTTTGTACAAGGGAAAGCTGAGCAAAAATGTTGTGCCCTTACCGGGAATGCTCTCCGCTTTTATAGAGCCGTGGTGTGCTTCCACCATAGTTTTTACATAACTGAGGCCAAGACCAAAGCCTTTTACGTTATGAAGATTGCCGGTATGAGCCCGGTAAAATTTCTCAAAAATTCGTGTCAGAGTTTCTTTGTTCATACCAATTCCGTTGTCCTCAATTCTTAATAAAAACTGGCTGTTATTGCTGGTGGTGGAAAGTTTTATTTCAAGGTTATCCTGCGAATATTTTACTGCATTGTCCAGCAGGTTGCTTATAAGATTTGTAAAATGTACTTCATCTGCCAGCACAACATCTTTACTTGCATTGTACTGAATATCCAGTTTGCCTAATTTTTCTTCTACCTGCAGGTTGATATTGTTGAGGGCACTATCTATAAGTTCATGAGCATGCAGCATTTTAAGATTAAGCTGAACTTCTTGTTTATCAAGCAGGGCGGCTTGTAAAATCGTTTCCACCTGCTTATTCATCCGCTTGTTTTCTTCCTTGATGATGCCGGTGAAATAATCCATTTTATCCCGGTTATTGATCACCTTTTCATTTTTTAAAGCATCAACAGCAAGCGATATGGTAGCCAGTGGTGTTTTAAATTCATGTGTCATGTTGTTGATAAAATCAGACTTTATTTCACTGAGTTTTTTCTGCTTCAGCAAAGCTCTCACCGTAACAAAAAAAGCTGTTATTATAATGAGGGTAAACAGCGTTGCACCCACAATAAACCAACTCATTGAACGCCACACAAAACTTTTAGCATGCGGCACCAGCACCACCAAAAATTCTTCCGGCGCAATGCCCTCTGATATACTGCCACTGGGCGACTCCAGCAAAATAGCCTGGCTTACATTATTAACTGTATCCTGGTAAAGTTTATAAAAATTAGCAGACATTAAATCATCTCCCGCCAGTGAATTAGCAGTGATCGAAAATTCAAACGGAATCGTTTTAAGACTTTGTTTATCGAAAGCTTTCCGGATCACCTGGTTAATTTCATCCACCGTATATTTTCTTGAAATGCTGGGCCGGAAGAATTCTGACTGCAGCCGTTCGCTGGGAAAAAGTAGCTGGTTCTTTTTAGGGATCGGCAAAAGATTTCCTTTCTCTTCCATCAAATCAAGCGATACCTGGTAAGTGGCTTGTGTGATATGTTCCCTGAATTTTTGCTCTTCAGATTCCAGTGAACCCTTGATCCAGAGCACCTGGAACAGAATGATTCCAAGAAGTGAAAGTAAAATCAGTATAGTTATAATGGGGAAAATTCTCTTCATCGTGGCAAAAGTAATTCAGTAATTGAAAGCAAAAAAAATTGCCGGCACCGGATCGGGTATTTTAACTAAGGTTTAGACTAAACTGCAAAAAATGAAATTAGGGAAATAAAGTATCGGAATTCAAAATAAATAATAACTTTAGTGATATGATTTTACCAGGCCCCGGAATACTACTGATAGCCGATCCTTTTCTAAAAGACCCCAACTTTACGAGGACAGTGGTATTTCTGTGCGATCACAATGAGGAAGGAAGCTTTGGCTTTGTACTCAATAAAAAGTTTGAGCAAACCATGGATGACCTGCTTACCAACTTTGACGGTTACCCTGTTCCTGTTTATTATGGTGGCCCGGTGCAAACAGATACCATTCATTTTTTACACCAGTACCCCCTTACAATTGGGGGTAAAGAAGTAATAGACGGTATATACTGGGGAGGTGATTTTGAAGCACTTACCACGATGGTAAAAACAGGCAGCATAGATTTTAATAAAGTTAGATTTTTTATTGGCTATAGCGGCTGGAGCGATGGACAGTTAAATGATGAGATGAAAGAAAAAACCTGGCTTACAGTAGAGTCTGATTGCAACCTTGTTTTTCATACCCAGCCTGCAGAAGTTTGGAAAGACAGCCTGAAACACCTCGGTGGTGAATATGCGATGATGGTAAACTTCCCTATCGATCCCCAACTGAATTAAATTGCAGGAAGCCTCTTCAAAAGGCTATTAGAAAATCAATTTTATTTCACAATCATTTGCTACCCGTTTTTTGATTAGCAGTTTATATTCCTATATATTCAACCAAAATTCATTTGTTGCTTTATAAAGTGCTGAAAATAATTGCCCGGATTGCAATCCATTTTTATTGCAGAGATATCCGTGTGAATAATAAAGATCTGCTCAACTCTAAAGGGCCCGTTTTACTGGCAGTCAACCACCCCAATTCATTTTTAGATGCAATTATCCTGGCAACTCTATTTAAGCAGCCAGTTCACTCACTGGCACGTGGGGACGCCTTTAATAAAAAATGGATTGCTGCTGTATTAAGGTCATTAAATATTTTGCCGGTGTACCGTGAAAAAGAAGGCCAGCAGCATGTACACAAAAACTATGGCACTTTTGAAAGCTGCACTTATATCTTTAAACAGAACGGCATTGTACTCATATTTACAGAGGCGCTGAGTGAAAATGAATGGCATTTGCGGCCTTTAAAAAAAGGAACAGCCAGGCTTGCCGCATTGGCCTGGCAACAGGGCATTCCTTTACATATTTTACCGGTTGGTATTAACTACAGCAGCTTTAAATTATTTGGAAAAAATGTACAAATTAACATAGGTTCATTTATTGCCAAGCCTGTTGCAAACGGCGATACTGAGGGAAAATTATTGAACACAACAACTGTTCAAATTCAACAACAACTGCAAACATTTGTGTACGAAATTGACAACAGCGATAAAGTAAAACAAGCAGCTACATTTACCGTTGCTGTGCCACCTTTATTAAAAATACTACTTGCTCCATTTGCGTTTGCTGGTTGGCTGTTGCACCTGCCTTTGTTCTTGCCTTTAAAAAAGGCAGTGTTTGCAAAGGCTTATGCAGATGGCCATTATGACTCAATTATTGTAGGAAGCCTTTTGTTTTTATACCCGCTTTATATCGTATTGGCAGCATTTATTTGCTGGCTTTTTGCCGGTAATTACTGGTGGCTTGCACCAATAATTTTACTCCCGTTTACCGGTTGGTGTTATATACTTCTAAAAAAACAAACAGACAGTTAATCCCCGCTACTACCATTTACCGGTTTGGTAAAACTGCACAATTGCGTACCGCAACTGGTACTCGTATTTAAATTGAATAAGATTTACAACAGCCCTGTCGTAATTTGTTTTTACCAACAGGTATTCAATGGCGTTGCTTGTGCCAGCACTTATTCTTGCTGTTGAATTATCAAGCGATTGCTTGAGCGCTTTTATCTGTTTCTCTGTCAGCAAAATTCTTTCGGAAGCAATTTTTAAATTTTGAATAGATTGCTCTACAGCATTCTGCAATTGATTTTTTACAGATGCTGTTTGTGTATTTAACCGTTGCAGGTTAGCTTTAGCTGCAGCAGTTTTATATTTCGCCTGGAAGGCATTGAGCAGCGGAATTCTCAGGGAAAGGCCAGCCCCTGCATTCAGGTTTGCATCCAGCTGGTTGAAATAAGTAAAAGGTTTATCATAACCGTTTTTTACCTGTTGCACTTCTTTCACGTAATAATCGCTGCCGGCAACATTTATATAATTGGTGGCGGAAGTATTTACAATTGTGGTGCTGGTACCGTCTGGCACAAACAATGTTTTTGTTACAGAAGATGAATATGTTGTGCCCAAATAGCCGTACAGTGAAAGAGTAGGAAAATAATACGACCTGGCAATTTTAATATCAAAACTAGCTGCCTGTTTGCGAAGCTCAGCGCTTTTTATGTCAGGAAAAAAATTGAGTGCAGACTGGTAAACAGCTGCTGCATCGGGCAATTGAGCGGCATCCAGCAAACTATTTTCCGCAGGCGGCACAAAGCTCATATCCTCCTTCGCATTATAATTCATTGCCAAAAACAGGTCGAGCTTACTTACTTCAAAATTGCTTTTTGCATTGGCCAGGTTTATTTCTTCTGTAGCGGCTTGTGTCTGCAAATCTGCCAGCTGAGATTCTGCAAGCACCCCCGCCGACACTTTTTTTGTTGCACTGTTTACCTGTTCGTTTGTTGAAGACAACTGCAGCGTTGTGATCTTTATAATTTCCTGGTTGCTTACCACCTGCAGGTAAAGCCTGATCACGGAAAGCACCAGTACATTTTTTGCAGCTTCATTATCATTGAGGGCAGCAGACTGAATGGCACGGTTTCGTTTAATGGTGTTAGTTAGCTGCAGCCCGTTAAAAATATTCATGTCCATATCCAAACTGTAAGAGCCTGTTTTAATTGTTTGGTTAATGAACTGGTTACTAAACGGATCAATGTTACGACCGGTGTTAAACCCCTGCCGCACACCCCCGTTAAAGTTGGGCAGGCGCTGCATACCAGCCTGCTTGTAAGCTATGTCAGCAATATTTTTTTGATACTGGCTTTCCTGTATTGTTTGGTTATTTTGTATCGCAATATCAATGCACTCTTTAAGTGTCAGCGCTTTTTGACTCTTTGCGGTAAAAGCCATCAGCACCAGTGCCAATGTAAAAAGAACGTCCGTTCTTAAGCTTATTTTGAACCGGGCTTTTCTGCTGCTATTTAGCTGCGGTGGCGTCGCACTCTTGTACCGGAGCGCTTTATTCACCGACTCAAACAAAGTGTCTTTTCTCCAGCAAAGTGAACCCGACAGCGTTTCTGAATGTACTTTCATTTCAGTTTTTCTTTCACTGAAGCCAACAGCTATGCCAATATAAAAACCCTTGCTGATAAAGACTTTCAGCAAGGGTTTGCTTTACTACTGTTCGGTTTTGAACACCGGCCTGTACACTACTGAACAATCAAACCATCCTTTAGCCGGATGATACGGTTACCATAAGTTGCGTTCAGTTCACTGTGCGTTACCTGCACAATGGTCACTTTTTCCTGCTCGTTCAATTTTTTAAACAGCTCCATTATTTCGGTGGCCTGGTCACTGTGTAAATTACCGGTGGGCTCATCTGCAAAAATTACTTTTGGGTTACCGGCAATGGCCCTGGCAATACCAACTAACTGCTGCTGTCCGCCGGAAAGTTGTGAAGGAAAAAGATCCTTTCTGCCGACGATATTAAACTTGTCCAGCAACTCTGCCACCCGGCTTTTTCGTTCGGAAGATGACAGGCCTTTGTATAGCAACGGCGTTTCAATATTCTCATACACCGTTAGCTCGTCAATTAAATGATAAGCCTGGAAAACAAACCCAATCTGGTTGCGGTGCAGTTCTGTCCGCTTCTTTTCGGTTAGCCTGGAAACATTTTCACCAAGGAATAAATATTCACCATCATTCGGTTCTTCCAGCAAACCAAGAATGTGCAGCAATGTTGATTTACCTGAACCCGAAGGCCCCATGATAGAAACAAATTCGCCTTCGGCAATATTAAGGCTTATGTCACTTAAAACATACGCCTTTCTTGAACCGGTGTTGTAGTACTTGTAGATTTTTTTTAGTTGTATCATATTTGTTTGCCGCTAAGGCGTTTAGACGTGTTGTTAGTTTGCTTGCTGTTTTCAGGGGTTACTCTTTTCCCCGGGTTGCAAGTCGTTCAGACTTGTCTATTTTACGAATTCACCATTAATAAAACCTCCTTTTTTGCTACTCAGCAAAGAACTAATTTAATCATACCCTTGCCCTATTCCTTTAGGGGCAGTAGGCATCTACTCACTCCTCAAATTCTTCATCGGGTTTGCCATAGCCGCTTTTAAAGTTTGCAAGGCAATCAGTATAAGTGTAACTGCTGCCAGGGCAACAACAGGCCATAAAAATGGGGTTGCGGTAATGGTGATTTTAGAGGCATAATTATCGAGCCATGCCTTCATCATATAATAAGCTATGGGGCAGGCCACTAATGCGGCCACAAGCACCACCAGCATAAAATCCTTTATAAATAACATAGTGATGTTTGGTACCGATGCTCCCAGCACTTTCCGCACACTAATCTCCTTTACACGTTTGTGAATGCTTAAAGAAATCAGCCCAAGCACACCCAGCAAAACAATCACCAACGAAAGTACCGTAGCGGTAAACGCTGCTTTTTTTAACTGGATTTCTGTTGCATATAAATTCTTCAAAGTATCATCCATAAACTGGTATTCAAAAGAACTTCCCGGCATTAACTGCGACCATTTTTTTTGAATAGCTTCAATGCTTGCTACAGTGTTTCCCGGCTTTAATTTAAAAGAAAGATACCGGTGAACAACAGCATTGTAAACATTGAAAAATATAATTGGTGCCATTGCGCTTTGCATACTGAAAAAATGAAAATCATTGGTAACGCCTTTAATGGTAAATACAGTTGGATCCCCAGGAATTCGCAGCTGCTGACCAATAGCTGCTCCAGCGCTTTTATAACCCAGTGTTGCCACTGCCTTTTCGTTTATTATTACTTTGCCGGAGTCCTGCATACGACTATCAAAAAACTCACCGCTCTGCAACGGAATCTGGTAAGTGCTCAAATAGTTTTCATCCGTAACCAGTGCCTGCATTCCAATTGCTTTAGTTGAATCGGTGCCGCTTTTATACACCTGTGGTTCATTCCCATTGTTACCATTTGGTATCTCATAGCTAATAGTAACAGCATTCACTTGCGGCATAGCAGCAAACTCATTTCTTATCGCCTGCATTTTCATTACACCTGCAGGACTCCAGTTTCTTGGTACCTGCGATGCAACAACATATTCTTTGTTGTAACCCAGGCTCTTGCTAAAAAACATAGATACCTGCTCTGTTACAATACCGGCGGCTATCAACACCACCAGCGCAATGGTAAACTGAAAACCAACCAGCGATTTACGCAGCAAAATATTATCATCAACTGTTTTCAATTTACCTTTTAAAGAATTGATGGTATTGTTTGCAGACAATACAAAAGCAGGATAAACACCTGCCAGCAATGCAACCAGCAGCACCAGCAGCAATGGTATTAATAAAAAATAAACTGGCAAAGATGACAGTGCAGGAATTTCTTTCCCAACAACATCAGAGAATAAAGGCCTGGCCAAAGGATAAGCCAGCAGCGCCAGCAATGTTGCCAACAGCACCAGCACAAACGACTCTGTTAAAAACTGCAAAATAAATTGCTGCCGCAACCCCCCCAGCACTTTTCTAACACCAATTTCTCTCATGCGGCTGCCGGCATTACTAATGGCAATGTTGATAAAATTTACAACGGCCATCAGTAAAATAAACAGTGCAATTAAAGACAACGTGTACAACATGCGTTTCACCAGGCCATTATCTTTTTCAATATAATATTTACTAAGTGGCACCGGCCGTATGGTAAGGTTAGCTTTTACGCCATCAGGTGCATGAGTTTGTATAAGCTGTTGAATAGCTTTTTCAACACTGGCAATTGTAACGCCTTCCTTTAGTTCAATGTAAGATGGAATCCAGGTATTGTTCCAGTCATCCATACTGGTTCTTCCAAAAAAATTATAGGTGTTTGTGGGAATAAAAATCGTGTTGTTGTTATTGTCATTTACATTGGTAACAGAATTTTTTGCCGTTGATTTTAAAACGCCGGTAATGGTAAAATCACTCTTGCCACCGGCAAAACTTTGAATAGAAATAGTTTGTCCCAATGCATCTTTTTGTCCAAAATATTTAATGGCGGCGGCTTCAGTAATCACCGCCGTAAACGGTTCCTTTAAAGCAGTTGCCGCGTCACCCGAGATTAGTTTAAAATCATACATAGACAACATGGTACTGTCTCCCAATTGTATCCCTTCCCTGAAAGCTTTATCCCCTTTTGACACACCCGATGTTATACCATCCCAACGGTAATAATTGGCTACCAGCCCGGGATAATCTTCTTTCAGTCTTTTGGCAACAGGCGCCAGCGTGGTAACGGCGTAGTGTCCATTTTCCCCCTTCCATTCACTCTGTAAAAAATACTGGCGGTCCGCATTTTTTAACTGCCGGTTTACGCTTATCTCTCCCCAAACATAAGCGCCAATCAACAGCGTAAAAGCAATGCCTGCAAACAAGCCCACAATATTTACAATGGAGTAAAAGGGGTGCTTTATAATGTTACGCCAGGCTGTTTTAAAATAGTTTTTTATCATGGTTTGGTAGTTTAGGCTTTAGAAGTGACAATAATGAAGTGCTATATGCTTTCGAAAAAAAGTATAATACCCCAGGTGGTAACAAAGATTTAAAATTGCTAAAAGCAATACATAAGATGCATAGTTTTTTAGCAAACTTTCCATTTTAAAAGATTTGTTTTTCCGTATTTTTATGAGTATAAAATTAGAGATATGGAAAGGATAGTAATTGAAGTTAATGATGCTGCTGCAAAAATCTGGCAAAATGTTTCTCCTAAGATTAAAAGTCATCTTGAAAAAAGCTTTGAAAAACAAATTGATGACATTTCGCAGAAACTGAAAAAATTTGACTTTGAAAACCTGCTGAAAAGTGCAGGTGAAGAAGTTGCCAAAAACGGACTTACTTCTGCAATTGGGTAAACTATCTGCAAGCACTGAAACATATAATGAGTTATGCAATGTGCTGGTTCGCCCAAAATTTGATAAATACATTTCCTTAAAAACCAGGTTACTTATTATAAATGAATTAAGGGGATTATTGGTATTTGATATAGCAGAAACTATCAAAGATTGCAAAGACCCAAAAGATAATAAATTCCTTGAATTAGCAGTTGCAGCAAGCGCTTCCTGCCTTATCACTGGTGATAAAGATCTGTTAGTACTCCATCCTTTTCGCAATACTCCCATTTTAAGTGCGGCTGATTTTATAAATAATTTTTGATTTTTTCCAATTAGTCACTCTTCAAACTCTTAATTGGATTAACAGTTGCTGCTTTAAACCCACGGGCACACAATATTATGAGGGCCAGCAAAAACATAATCAGCCCTCCGGATAAAAATATCCATGGATTCAAACTGGTTTTGTAAGCGAAATTTTTGAGCCATTCACTGCAGCCCCACCAGGTGATTGGTACAGCAATTACAAAGGCAATCATCACCAGTAATAAAAAATCTTTTGACAGCATGGTGATGATTTGTGTGATGGTGGCACCCACCACTTTGCGTACGCCAATCTCCCTTGTACGCTGATTGGTGATATAAATGATGAGGCCCAGCAAACCAAGGCAACTAATAAAAATTGCAAGCCCGGTAGCCCATTTCAGCAGGCTGGAAATCTTTTGTTCTGCTTCATAATATTTAGCAATAGTCTCGTCAAAAAAGCTGTACTCAAAATCATCATCCGGGTACACTTCTTTCCAGGCTGTTTCCATTTTTGCAATGGCTCTTTTCCAGTCGCCGGGTTCTTTTTCCGGATAAAGGGCAATGTTGAATGTACGGGAGGAACCGCTCCAGCTACCCAGCACCAACGGCTTTATGGGTTCATGAAGCGACTTCTGATTAAAGTCTGCTACCACACCAACAATGGTTAATTTTTTATTGCTCCATTCAAGCTGTTTCCCAACCACATCCTCCGGCTTTTGAAATCCAAGAATGTGCAGGTAGGTTTCATTTATTACAAAGGCTGTTGGCGTATCAGACTTGGGATAGTTTGTACCTGCCAGCAGCTTGATTTGATAAAGCCCCAGGAACCCTGTATCAGCATATTTCTGCTGCACATCTGTTTCCACTTCTTTTTTACCATCTTTGAATTTCATGGTGCTGCTCCAGGTACTATTAGATGATGGCGTGTTGGTACTTAAGCTGATGCCGGCAATAGCAGGAATCGTCTTGAACTTATCCAGCAGTACCAACTTGTTTTGCTTTGATGTATCGTAAAAATTTGTCTGCAGGGACAGGATGGCATCTTTCTTAAAACCCATGTCTTTACTAAGCGTAAAGTCTATTTGCTTACCAACTAAAATTGTAGCGATTATGAAAACTTGTGCAATTACAAATTGTGATACCGTTAAAGATTTACGCAGCAATGCGCTACGGGTTTTACCGGTGTTTTTATACGCCTGGTTTTTCAATGCCAGCAAAGGGTTGTAAGATGATAAAACAAGCGCCGGATAAAAGCCGGACAACAGGCTTACAGCCGGTATTAGCAGCAATAAAAATAACACTACGCCGGGCTCTTCTGCTAAATTAAAATGCAGCCCTTCCGGTATAAAATCCCTGAACACTTTCAGCAACAACGGAGTAATTAAAACAGACAAAATGGTGGCAAAAAAAGTAACCAAAAATGTTTCGCTCAAAAACTGGAACACCAGTTGCTTTTTAGAGCTTCCCATCGTTTTGCGAACTCCAATTTCTTTTGCCCTTTGAGATGCTTGTGCAGTTGTTAAATTGATAAAGTTGATGCACCCCAGCAATAAAAGAAAAGCCGCAATAGCAAGCAGACCATACAATGTGGGCTTGTGAGCAATGTGGCTGTCATATACACCATAATCGGCATTAAAATGCAGATCGCTTAGTGGCTGAAGCAGGTATTCAGTTTTACTGTGATCGTCCGCTTCTTTGTGGCGATATTTTTGATAAAGACCATCAATTTGCTTTTTTACTGATAAAGCTGAAACGCCGGGGCTCAATCGCACAAATAATTGTGAAGCACCATTTGTATTATTCCAGCCTTCTGCAACCTTTGATTTTAAACTGGTATTTTCCAGTGTACTTCTTGAAACAAAAGTTTTAAAGTTAAAGTCTGTATGTTCATCCAGTTCCTTCACAACACCCGACACAAAAGTATGTATGGTATCACTAAAAATTATTTCTTTACCAATAACCTGGGCCGGAGCAAACCCGGGAAAATACAAGGCTGCATTTTGAGCAGTAAGCACTACCTGTGATGACTGTTGCAAAGCTGTTACAGGTGAACCGGCAAGCCAGGTGTACGACAAAAATTTAAAGTAATCATCATTCGCAAAAACAATATGGCCCTGCTTTTTAAACACAGTTCCGCCCTTATCTTTTCCGGGTATAATAACCTTTGTTTCATTGTCCCAGTTATAAAATGGTACCACCAGCCCAACACCGTTTACTTCCTTTGCCACCGCATCACCCATCGGGTATGTTACGCCGGAGTTTTTATAAATTTCCCCGGAGAAGTTAAAATTGGAAACCACTCTGTAAATACGCTCTTTGCCTGCCTCAAAATGATCGAAACTAAAATCGAAATTTACTATGAGATAAATTACAATTGATGCACTGATGCCAATGGCTAATCCGGCAACATTGATAAGAGAAAACACTTTGTGTTTTCTCAAATTTCTAAAGGCGATGCTAAGGTGATTTTTAAACATAATCGCTTATTTTATTCTGCTTTTAAACTCGTTATCGGATTCAGTAATGCCACCCTGATGGACTGGAAACTCACTGTCAGCAAGGCTATCAGTAAGGCAAACAAACCTGCCAGCGCAAACATCCACCAGGCAATATCAATGCGGTAAGCAAAATTCTGCATCCATTTGCTCATGGCCCACCAGGCTATCGGTGATGCTATCACAATTGCTATGCAAACCTGCTTTACAAAATCTTTTGACAACAACTTAGCAATAGCAGCCACAGTAGCACCCAACACTTTTCTTACACCGATCTCTTTGGTGCGTTGCGCTGCTTCAAAGGCAGCAAGACTAAACAATCCCAGCGCCGAAATAACAATGGCAATTACGGCGAATACGATCATGAGGAAAGAAGTCTGCTGGTCTTGTTTGTACAAGTTGTTGAAAGTATCGTCCAGGAAATTATACTCCAGTGGACTATCGCTTACATATTTTTTCCACACTTTATTTACGCTGCTCA
The DNA here is from genome assembly GCA_965247025.1 of Ferruginibacter sp. Lineage (GTDB taxonomy): Bacteria > Bacteroidota > Bacteroidia > Chitinophagales > Chitinophagaceae > Ferruginibacter. The sequence continues at coordinate 3,322,035 of OZ252000.1, forward strand.
ATCCCGCTGTTGCTTTATCACCAGCAATTCGCACACTAAAAAAATTTCTCCATTTAGCGTTGTTGAATACCACCACCGGGCCACTCTTTTCATGCAGGCTCCTGTAAGAAAAATCTTTTACCACACCAATCACACGACCGGTATCTCCTTTAAAAACAAACCAGGCACCTGTTGTTGGAACGGGTAATTTAAAATCTTTCACAGCAGTTTCATTCAATATAAAACCATGTGCCCCATTGTTGTTGCTTTCACCAAACCATTCACCTTCTTTCATTTTCAGTTGCATGGTTTTATCAAAATCTATGTCGGCAGAAAGTTGTGTGATCTTTGGATTATAACTGGTATCACGGCCTTTCCAATCGGCACATTCGGTACACACGCTGCCAAGGTTTACCAGTGGCTGGTTGGAAGTGGCTACTTTCTCAATGCTGCTTTCAGCAAGCAGGTCATGCTTCATCGCTATCATCATCGATTCTTTTTTTGCCCTTTCGATTGTTTGCGGAAACATGAAAGACAAGACCTGCGACCTGTTATAGCCGGGATTTTTATGCTGGATGAATTGAAGCTGGCTGTAAATAACAATGGTGCCTGCAATCAGTATTACGGAAACCGTAAACTGCAATACCACCAGGCCTTTGCGGAAAGAACTGTCTTTTACTTTCAGCACCGTGTTGCCTCGGAATACATTCAACGGCTTAAAGGAAGAAAGCAGCAAGGCAGGATAAATACTGTTGAGCATCAGGGCGGCCAATAATGTACATCCCAACACCTTCCATACATTCAGGGAGGTCAGTGGCAGTTCAAATGTTTTTTCTGTTAGCTGGTTAAACACAGGCAGGCAGCATTTTACCAGCACCAATGTAGCAACCAACGAAAGCAGGCTGATTAATAAAGACTCCGTAATAAATTGCAGGAACAGGTGTGAACGTTTGGCTCCGTTTATTTTTCTAACACTTACTTCCCGGGCACGCAGGCTGGCCTTTGCTGTTGTTAAGTTTACATAATTGATGCAGGCAATCAGCAGCAATAAAAACCCAAGCACAGAAAATATGTACACTGTATTATGGCTTCCATGTATAAAGGTTGAGTTATCTATTTCTGTTTCAAAATGCATGTCTTTTAAAGCGATCATAGATATCGGGGCTGCATCCCCTTTACTCCTTGAGGCCATTACAGCTGTTATCTTTTTTTCTACCAGGCCAGGGTTGCTACCCGTGGAAGTTTTTACAAACGTGATGTAGTTGGCATTGCCCCATTGTTCGTCGTTTGCCCGTATCTGCGGATTTGTGAGCAGCGCACTGATGGGTATAAAAGAAGTGTATTGAAAACTTGAATTGGTGGGTGCATCGGCCACCACACCCCTTACCTGGTAATTCACTGAATCCACCCGGATCGTTTGCCCCACGGCAGCCGCAGTGCCAAAATATTTTTTTGCTTCGCTATTGGTTAATATAATGCTGAAAGGATTGGCATCAAACGCAGCGGCATTGCCTTCTTTAAAATCGTACTTAAAAACATTGAACCAGGCCTCATCAACATACGCACAACCTTTACTGAAAAACTGGTTGTCTTTTATGGTAAAAATCGGCCAGTTACTGGTGTACAAACGGGCGGCATTTTTAATTTCAGGCACTTCCTTTTTTATGGCATCAGCCAGTAATAGGGAGGTGGTCTCCCATACCCAGCCCTGTGAGGGTAGCCTTGTGGTGAGCCGGTAAATATTGCTTTCTTCTTTGTGGTAATTATCAAAACTCATTTCGTTTTGTACCCACAGCAGTATGAATACTGCCGCCGTAATACCCACAGACAAGCCAAAAATATTTATGGCCATAGTCCCTTTATTTTTTAAGAGACTCCGCCAGGCAATTTTGAAATAATTTTTTATCATGGTTTGGCTGTTTGGCTATTTTTCATTTTATTTTTTGCCATTAAGGCTTTAAATCGTTTTTTTAGAAACTCATAATCAAAAGCATGCTATACAAAGGATGTTTCTTCATTTTTGTACTTTAATCCGGTATCACAAAATCTTTCCTGATCTGATAAAGTTCTTTCCAGGCAGCATCGCTTTTTTCAAGGTGCGATGCAATGAAAAAAAGATATGTCTTTTGTGTTTTATTGTTTGATAAGACCTGTATTTCCATATTTAGTTTTACGGGAGCACCATCTGCAAAAACGCCAAATATGTTCAGCAAGGCATTATAGATCATTTCATTTTCCGGCGCATCTTTTTTCCTTTCAACACTCACAGTTATTTTGGAAACATCAATCGTTAGTTTACGGTCCCTGGCTGTGCTGCTGCACAAGCCTTTGAAGTACCTGTTAAGATAATCCTGTACGTCATTTTGAGTAATGGCTGAGCGGTTGTTAAGCTCTGCAACAAATGCATAAGTAAAATATTCATTCGAATCTTTTTTAAACATGCCGGGAGAAAAGCGAAGTTCTTCGGCACCCTGGTATGGGAAATCAGGAGCAAATTGTGGGGGCAGCGAAAATCTTTCAAACTCCCAGTTTACCGGCTTTAGCAACAGTTGTGGTGCAACGCTGTTTTGTGCCTGCACAAACTGCAAAAGGAAAATGAAACCCAATAAAATTCTAAATGAGTTTGTACGCATAAAAATATTTATTTTGACTTCTGAAAAAGCAATTGCCTTATTCTGCTTTTAAAGATTGTACCGGGTTTGCAACTGCAGCTTTTATTGATTGAAAGCTGATTGTAGCTATCGTTATTATAATTGCGGAAATGCCTGCCATAATAAATACAAAAGAACTTATAGCAATCCTGTAATCATACTTCTGTAACCAGTTAGTTAAAAAATAAAAAGCAACCGGCGATGCAATAAAACAACTTATTAAAACAAGCAGGATAAAATCTTTTGACAGTAACAGCCATACCTGCGGAACCGATGCACCCAATACTTTGCGTATACCGATCTCTTTGGTCCTTTGCTCTGCCATATAAGCTGCAAGGCCAAACAAGCCAAGGCATGAAATAAAAATGGCGAAGGCTGCAAACAATCCTGCAAGCTTTCCTATCAATACTTCCAGTTTAAATTTGGCTGCGTAGCTCTCATCGGCAAAAGTGTAAGTAAAAGGATAAGCCGGGTTATACTTATTAAAAATGGCCGTAAGTGCTGTAATAGCATCGGGTGTTTTTATACCTGCAGACAACCTGTACATTATTACGTTCTGAGGATTTTTCTCATACATAAAAATTGTAGGATCGGCAGGTGAAAAAGGAGACGTAGTGACTGCATCTTTAACAACACCAATTATCTCCAGGCGGGTATCTATATAAGTAATCACCTTGTTTAAAGGGTTGACTAACCGTAACAGTTTAACAGCCGCTTCATTAAATATTACTTTCAGTGTATCAGAATTACCGGAGAAATTTCTTCCTTCTTTCATACTCATACCAAGTGTATTAAAATAATCTTCCGATACATGCATATAACCCATGTCTACCGACTCACCCGGCTTTTTGCCAGGCCACTCATCCACATCTCTGTGGTTTGCTGAAGTGGTTACATTTGCTAAAGCAGTCGTTACCATTGCGGCAATGCCTTTTTGTTTTATTTCATTTCTGATAACAGTATAATTTTTGCTCAGGTCCTCATTCATATCCGTCATCATCAGCCTGCTCTTATCGTATCCTGAAGGCCTGTTCTTTGCATATTGAATCTGCTGATAGATTATAAAAGTGCTTATGATGAGAGCTATCGAACAACTGAACTGGAGTACTACCAATATTTTCCGTGGGAGCGTGGCAGTCTTACCCGCCTGGATGCTGGCTTTTAATACTTTTACAGGCTGAAAGGAGGAAAGATAAAATGCAGGCCTGCTTCCGGCAGCCAATGCCGTAACCAGTACGCAGCATAAAGCAATGATCCAGAATGTTGCATTGGCAAAAGGGATCTTTATTGTACTCCCTGTAAGTGAACTGAATGATGGCAATGCCAATTGAACAAAAAGAATAGAAAATATAAATGCGATGAACGTTAGCAAAACAGATTCAATAAGAAACTGAAATACCAGTTCTTTTTTACCGGAGCCGATTGCCTTTCTTACGCCAACTTCTTTTGCTCTTTTCTCCGACCTGGCCGTGGTAAGATTGATAAAATTAATACAGGCGATCAGCAGTACCAGTATTCCAATAACACTAAATATGCGTACATATTCAATAAAGCCTGCTATAGGTTTTCCTTTATCAAAGTTCTCATACAAATGCTGATCTGCTATCGGGGAAAGCATAATATTTGTCGACATAGACATACTGTTATCTGTCTCCGTCTTCTGAATATCTCTTATTTTAGGTGCCGCCTGTGCATAAGTAATTCCGGGTTTTAATTTCACATACGTTATAAAATTAGTCCAGCCAAATCCTTTGGAACGGGCGAGTTTTACCAAGCTATCAGTTGACTCCAGGTAGCTGAATGGCACTAAAAAATTAAATTGCAATGTAGAATTTCCGGGAATATCTTTTAGAATACCTGTTACTTTTAAATCATTTTTATTATCGTAACGAACAGTTTTATTAAGTGCATCTTTATCACCAAACAAAATTTTTGCAGTGCTTTCTGTAAGCACAATACTGTAGGGATCGCTCAATACATTTTTTGCATCACCCTCAAGTAAAGTAAATTGAAACATGCTTAGAAAATCATGGACCACCTGGTTTCCCTGTAAATACAGTTTCTTATCAGCAACCATTAATCCATGTAAACCACCTCCATCTGTTTCAGCAACAGATTCTATTTCAGGAATCTGATCTCTTAAGGCGTCTGCTAATTTTAATGAAGTGCCACCATAAGTGAGTGTGTCCCCATTACCATAAAAATTTCTTTCCACACTGTATAACTGTTTGTAACCAGGCAGAAATTTATCGTATGAATATTGGTTATACACCCAAAGCCCAATGACCAATGCTACAGCCATCCCTATTGCAAGTCCAAAAATATTCAGCGCACTATACCCTCTGCCACGCAATATGTTCCGCCAGGCGATTTTGAAATAATTTTTCATCATGGTTTATAGTTTTTCCCCAATCTGCTAAAGGGGGGTAATTTGAAGACTTCAATTTATTCGCAGATTTTGCATTTTCCATTATCAATTAAAAAATTATCCATTACCCTAATCCGCTTTCAAACTCTTCACCGGGTTTATCACTGCCGCTTTTACTACCTGGAAACTGATGGTTCCAACTGCTATCAGCATTGCAATAATGCCAGCCAGCACAAACACCCAGGCTGTGATATTGATGCGGTAAGCAAAATCCTGCAGCCAGCGGCTCATGATGTACCAGGCCACCGGCGCAGCTATCAGCAATGCAATCCCTACCAGTTTTAAGAAATCTTTCGACAGCAAAGAAAAAATTCCGGCGAGTGAAGCTCCTAATACTTTCCTGATACCAACTTCCCGGGTGCGTTGCTCTGCTGTAAATGTGGCTAGTGCAAACAACCCCATACAAGCAACAAAAATGGTAAGCCCTGCAAAAATACTCAGGAGTGTTGCCGTCTTCTTTTCAGTGTTGTACATGTTGTTGAAACGGTCATCTAAAAAGGAATAAGTGAATGGCGCATCCACGCCAAATTTTGTCCAGTCATTCTTCATGGCAGTTATCATTCCTGCCACATCACTGGTCTTTATTTTTACAATGGTGGTGCCGGCATTATTGTCCAGCACCATACCTAAAGGCGATATCTTTTCATGAAGCGATCTGAAATTAAAATCTTTTACAATGCCAATAACCTGGTACACATTTTTATCGCCACCATTTTGAGGGTTCGTTATAAAATGGCATAGTGCATTATCTCCCCAGCCCAGCGTAGCTGCCGCAGTTTCATTGATAACAATGCCTGTAGAATCTGTACCAAATTGTTTGGAGAAATTCCGGCCGGCCTTCAGTTGCATGCCCATGGTTGGAATATAATTTTCATCCACATCATAGCGGAGCGCCTTAATTAACTTGGATGAATTATTATCAGCATAAACAAAAAAATTATTGTTGTAACTATCGCCGGCCGGGATATAGCCAGACACACTAACATTTGCCACACCGGGATTTTGCATCAGCTGGTTGCGGAATGCAGTCACATTTTTACCAAGCATCCAGGTATCAGGTAACACCATAACTTGCTCTTTATCGTAGCCCAATTTTTTATTTTGAATATAAGCCAGTTGCTGCTGTACCACTGCGGTACTAACAATCAAAACGATAGACACAAAGAACTGGAACACAACCAGGCTGCTTCTTAAACTTATGCTTTGGCGGCCGGCAGCAAACTTCCCTTTAAGTACCGCCACAGGTTTAAACGCTGCCAGAAAAAAGGCCGGGTAACTGCCTGCCAGCATTCCAACAGCAATGCAGGCAACTACCAGCCCAATGATAACTTTTGCATTTGCAAAAAAACCTACTGACAGATGCCTCCCAGATAAATTATTGAACAATGGCAGTGCCAGGTACACCATAAAAATTGCAAGCAAAAGCGCCACCAAAGCTAACAGAACAGACTCTGTTAAAAACTGTCTTACCAATTCTTTTTGCGAAGAGCCAAGTACTTTTTTAACTGCAATTTCCCTGGCTCTTTTAGAAGCACCCGCTGTAGAAAGATTCATAAAATTAATACATGCAATCAGCAGCATGAACAATGCAATAGCCGAAAAAATATACACGTAACGGATATCGCCGCCGGCTTCCAGTTCGTTAGTGTTGTCTGCATACAAATGAATACCAGTAACAGGCTGCAGCTTAAACCCAAGATCATTGCCTTTCTTTCTGTATTGGGCCAGTGGCATACCAAATGCCTTTTCAAACTGGGCCCCCATATGATTTTCAATAAATTGCGGCAGCTTTGCCTCCAGCTTCTTGTAGTCGTAGTTTTCCGGCAGCAACAGGTAAGTAAAATAAGAAGAGGTCATCCAGTTTTGTTCTTTTGCTTCTGCAATATTTTCCATTGAAGCAAACATGCCTGCATGAAAATGTGCGTTCTCCGGCATGTCTTCCACCACACCTGTAACAGTATATTGCTGATTCCATGATTTTAATTGGAGCAGTTTACCCAGGGCAGTTTCTTTACCAAAATATTTTATGGCCATGCTCTTTGATATCACAACAGTATTGGGTTGTGTCAGGGAAGAGGCAGCACTCCCTGCTAAAAATTTAAAACTAAAAAGATTGAAAAAATTGGGATCCACATAAGCAAAACCATCTTCATTAAAAGTCATGTTATTGCTTGTAACCAGTGGTTTTCCGGCAAACCGCATTCTTGCTGCATCAACTACTTCGGGGTAATCAGCCTTAAGTGCCTGTGCTGTTGGCGGCATCACATTCGATTCCTTAAGTGGCGATCCTTCCATGGTTCCCCTGAACTCAACCCTCACCAATCTGTCTGCATTTGCATTGTACCTGTCAAAGCTCCATTCGTTTTGCACATACAAAAAAATAACGAGGCAGGTAGCAATGCCAACGGCAAGCCCCACAACATTTATTGCAGTAAAAGACTTCCTTTTTACCAAACTTCTGATGGCAGTTTTAAAATAATTTTTTAGCATGATTAGCCGTTGTATTTTTTGTTTTGCCGTCGTGGCGTTTTATTCTTTTTTTTGAGCCCGGCATTGAAAGCTTTGTGCAGCTTCAGTGGCGTCGCACTCTTGTACTTTATTTTTTTATTGAACTTTAACCACACTATCTCCCCGGGTTACTCCTGCTAACATCCCCGGGGTTCCACCCTGGGTTACTCACATTCAAGTCCTTCAGACTTGCTTGTAAGTTTTTCAGATTCTTACATTCGAAAACCCCATACCCGCTACTCAGCAAACAAGCCACACCTTTAGACTATTGCCTTACTCCCCTCCGGGGCCGGGGGCTACTCACTCTTCAAACTTTCCACCGGGTTCATTAAGGCTGCTTTTACTGCCTGCAAACTGATGGTAAACATTGCAACAAAAAGCACCATCAACCCAATTGCAGCGAACAGCCGCCAGTCAACATTTACTTTAAATGCATAGCCCTGCAACCAGGCATTTACACCAACCCAGGCAACCGGAAAAGCAATTACAATAGCAAACACTACAAGCTTTAAAAAATCTTTTGACAGCAATGCTGTTACAGATGCTATGCCTGCACCAGTACTTTGCGAATGCCAATTTCACGGGTGCGTTGTTCTGTTGCAAAAACTGTTAAACCAAACAAACCAAGGCAGCCAATAAAAATGCTAAACCCTGCAAACAACTCTATAATGGTTGCTGTACGTTTATCCTGCAGGTAAAGTTTATCCAATTCTTCGTTTACAAAACTGAGCTGAATGGGATGATCTTTTTCAATACTGCTGTACAGTTTTTGTACTTGCTGAATCGCCAGCCTGGCGTGGCCGGGAACTGTTTTTATAAACATAGTAAAATAACGGTCTTGCGGCTGGTAGCGAAATATAAAAGGTTCAATACCCGTGGTTAGCGGTTTAAAATGAAAATCTTTAACAACACCTATTACAGTACCCTTTGCTCCCCAAAAGCTAAGCTTTCTCCCAAGCACATTGGTAACAGTGTTGCCTAGTTTTTTTACGGCAGTTTCATTTAAAATAAAAGTGGCTGTATCATTAGTTACCTGGGTAGAAAAATTATTTCCACTCATAAGTTTAACACCAAGTGCCGGAATAAAATCAGGGTCAATATTTGCCTGGGTGATCAGGAATTTTTCTTTCTCCTGCATACCGTCCCATTCAAGATAACTGGAGTTGCCCACATCCACCATAGATACTGTGGCAGGTGCCGCAGCAGCAACAGCGCTAAGCCTGCTTACCTCCTTTTTAAACAATTGAGCTTTATCTCCCAAAGCCCCGTTCAGCCGCACTGTCATTAATTGTGCTTTATCAAAACCAAGGTCTTTCTGCTGCATAAAACGCAGTTGCCGGAACATAAAAAAAGTGCCAATAATCAGCGTTACAGAAACAGCAAATTGAAATACCACCAAGCCCTGCCGGAATAATTTACCAGCTTGAGTGCCGGCTGTATTTCTCAATACTTTCACCGGTTTAAAACCTGACAAAACTAAAGCCGGATATAAGCCTCCAAGGCAGCCTACGATCAAAATAAACAAGCTGAGGATGGTTATAAAAAGAGGTGTTGAATAATCAATATTTACTGGTGTGCCGGTAAGTTTTTCCAAAGACGGCTGCACAAATTTTATAATTACCAATGCTGCTGCACCAGCGATAATTGTTACCAAAACAGACTCTCCTAAAAACTGGGTAACAAGCTGCCAGCGGGTGCAGCCATTCACTTTTTTTACACCAACCTCCATGGCCCTTTTTAATGAACGGGCAGTAGAGAGGTTTACAAAATTAACGCAGGCAACTATCAGCAACAGCAATCCCACTGCTGTAAATATCCTGATGTATTTTATGTTACTGCGTTTACCCCAGTCTGTTTTAAAATCAAAATTTGAATAGAGGTATTGAGCTTTGAGCGGTTGCAGCTGCAGCAGGTCTTTTGTTTCAGTGTACTTGCTTAACTGTGTCGCAATCTTTTGCTGAAACGCCGCCATGTTTGTGCCGGGTTTCATTGCTATATAAGAATGAAAATTATTACTGTTCCATTTGTTTGCCCACTCATCTGTTTTAAAAAGCCAGGCCAGCGGTAGCAGGATGTCAAACTTAATACTTGAATTTTCAGGTACATCTTTTACAACCCCGGCCAATGTAAAAATGGCGTCGTCATTCATTTTAAATGACTGTCCGAGTATTGCTTCATTGTAGCGCCAGTCTTTTCCGAAATATCTTTCGCAGGCGCTTTCACTTAGCAAAATATCTCCCGGTGATTGAAGCGCCGTAGCTGGATTACCTTTCAATAATTGGAAATCAAACACTTTAAAAACGCTGTTATCCGTTAACAAAATACTGTTTTCTTCAAACGACTTGGTGCCATTTTTTACAAGGCCACTCCAGCTTCCAAAGCGGACCGTTTCTTCAATTTCAGGAAAACTCTTTTTTAGTTCGGATGTCAGCGGGCCTGGTGTAACAGCAACATTGTAGAGCTCTCCAGCCTGGTTTTGCTTCTCGGTTATCCTGTAAATGTTTGCAATATTTTTATGAAAACTATCAACATGTAATTCGTTCCAAATGTAAAAGCAGATAATGATGCAGCAGGCCATACTTACCGCAAGCCCGGCAATATTTATAGTGGAGATAACCTTGTTATTCCAGATGTTGCGCCATGCAATTTTAAAATAATTCTTTAGCATTTTAGTGGCTGTTTATGCAGCTTTGGCCGGTGATTTATTGAACCCAGATTTTGCAGTTGAAAATCTATTGCGGCTCACAACTACTGCACAGTTAAGCCTTTCAGAACATTTTTTAGCTTTGAAATAGTTCACTATTACTTCAGCAAAAAAATAACCCGAAACACTTATCTGTATTGCATTTGAAACCCTCATTACGATCTCAATTGCAAAATCCGGGTTGAAAAGCTTTGAGCGGCTGCATGTTACCAGCAGTACATTACAACAGCCATGCCATGCAAAAACCCTTTGCAGCAAAGAGTTACAGGATGTATTTAAAAAAAAGTGTACGAAAACGGACAACGGCGTGTCTGTTTTCGTACAAAGAAATTATTGTTGAGAATGGTAACACTAAAGGCAGGCTGGCTATTTGTGAAGCCTTTATAAAATAAATTTCACTACCAACTTAATGTTTGCTTTTGGCCATGTCGTCTATTCACTTTGTAAGCTTTTTATGGGGTTGGCAAGTGCAGTTTTAATAGCCTGGAAACCTACGGTTACAACCGCAATAACCAGGGCCGCCAACCCGGCTAGCGCAAACATCCACCAGCTTAGTGTGGTATGGTAATTAATGTTTGAAAGCAATGCCTGAACCAACCATACTGATACAGGAATTACAATTGCTATTGCAATAAAAACAGGTTTCAAAAAATCCGCAGAGAGTAATAACCAGATAGTTTTTGTAGTTGCGCCAAATACTTTTCGAATGCTCATTTCCTTACCACGACGCTCAGCAAGAAACGAAGAAAAACCAAATAATCCGAGGCAGGCAATAAAAATTGCCATCGATCCAAACAGGCTTGCCAATGCACCAACCGAACTCCATTTATCAAAGCGCTCATTGTAGTTGGCCTTGGTAAAAGAATATTCAAACGGGTATTCCGGCGCAAGTTTTTTTGAAACTTTTTCAATTTGTGCAATTGTATTCCGCCATTGATCATTGTTTAGTATGCGTACAAAAAAATGCGATAAACCTTCTTTCCGTAAAGACACTTGCATTGGCCCGATTATACCGGATGGGTTATTAAAAACAAAATCTTTAAATACCCCTACAACTGTACTGCTATCTATTTTTATTCCTATCACCGGCTCCTTTAAGCCCATCTTTTTTACCGCAGCTTCGTTGATGATGCAGGCGGCTGTATCGGTTGTAAATTCCGGGCTAAAGTCACGGCCCTGCAGCATTGTTATGCCAACGGTTTTTGTCCAGTCATACTGAACAGAGGAAACAATCAGAGAAATTTCCTGCCCCGGAATTTTGCCCGGATAATTAAACCCAGAGATCGCTCCTCCGAAATTTAAAATATCATTATCGCCTGCAGTCACACTTTTAACACCGGGTATTTCTGCCAGCTCATTTTTAAAAATTGCAAACTTATTTGCAAGGGTTGAATTGGCTGCAATGTCAATTAAATTTTCCTGGTCGTACCCCAACGGACGATTTTTTACAAAATTTATCTGCTGGTAAATTACAATGGTAGCTATAATAAAAAAGATAGAAATAACAAACTGCACTGTCACCAAAACCTTGCGCATGCCGGCACTGCTGCGGCCATCCGCAAACCTGCCTTTTAATACTTTTATCGCCATAAAACGGCTCATTATAAAAGACGGATAACTCCCGGACACAAGGCCGGTAAACAAGCTGATCGCCAGCATCAGCGACCATACTTTCCAATCTCCAAAATTGAAAACAATATTTTTTTCTGTACTGATTAAAGGTTGGCAGCACAAGTTGAACAAGTATAACAGCGAGTACCAGTGCAAAGAGCGTCATCAGCACTGCTTCTGTTAAAAACTGGAAAACAATCAGCTTTTTGGATACGCCCAGTACTTTACGAACACCTACTTCACGGGACCGGTGTTCTGATCTTGCAGTTGCAATATTCATAAAATTAATGCAGGCAAGCAACAACACAAACACACCAAGTGCCACCAGCAAAACAATCACTTCAATACCTCCGCCATCAGGCTTTCCATTGTGGAAACCTCCATACAATCTCAGGCGCCTGAGCGGATAAACAAACAGCGAAACCGATTTATCATTTGAGCGTTCCTGCAACAGTGTTGTAAGCTTATCATTGAGCGAATGAATATTTGATTCAGGTTTTACCTGCACCCATGTTTGTATGCGGTTATCGTCCCATTTGTTCAGCCAGTTATTTGTTTGGGCATAAAAACTAAAAGGCAGTGCCATATTAAATTGTATGGTGCTATTTGTTGGGATGTCTTTTATAACTGCCCCCACCTTGAAAGTATTTTTAATGTCCACTACCACCAGCTTTCCAATAGGGTCATCATTACCAAAGATTTTTTTAGCAGTTTTTTCCGTGAGCACAACTGTGTTGGGATCTTTTAACGCAGTAACAGGATCGCCCTGCAGCGCAGGAAAACTCATCATATTAAAAATGTTAGGGTCTGCATACATGCCCGATTCGTAAATGGTTTTATCACCTGCTTTTATAATCTGGTTACCAAAGTAAGTAACCCGGGCTGCGTACTTTGTCTCCGGAATTTCGTTCCTGAAAGTTGCAGCCATGGGACCAGCCGTACTACTACCCGTCGATATGCCATCCGCTTGTTGTTGATTCTTCATCAGCAGGTAAATATCATCCCGGTGTGCGTTGAATTTATCATAACTAAACTCCTGCAGAACAACCAGCATAATGATAATACCTGAAGCAAGCCCAAGGGCCAGCCCGGTAATATTTATGAAAGACGAAACTTTGTTTTTGAACAGATTGCGCCAGGCAATTTTAAAGTAATTCGTTATCATTTTATTGCATGTTTAAGCATTGCTGCCAGGTTAAAAATTAAACCGCACAGAGGCTGATCTGTTTTCGTACAAAGAATTATTGCCGGATTCTTCAGTGACCTGATTTTCTCCATTAATGTGCACTTATTTTTCAAACAAAAATCTATTCGCTTTGCAGGCTTTTAATTGGGTTGGCAAGTGCCGCTTTAATGGCCTGGAAACTAACCGTGGCAAACGCAATAAGCATGGCGGCAACACCGGCAATAAAAAATACCTGCCATTGAATATCTATTCGGTAAGCATACTGCCTCAGCCAGTTGTTCATGATAAACCAGGCTACCGGAAAAGCCACCAGGCAGGAAAAACCAACCAGCTTTAAAAAATCTTTTGAGAGCAGCCCTGCAAGGCCTGTAGCAGATGCACCCAATACTTTGCGTACGCCAATCTCTTTTGTTCTGCGTTCTGCAGTATAAGCTGCAAGGCCAAACAGTCCGAGACAAGAAATAATTATTGCCAATGTTGCAAACACCTGCGATAATTTACTGATGAGCATTTCACTCAAAAACATCTGGTTAAATTGCTCATCTACAAACTTGTATTCAAATGGAAAAGCCGGATTATCCTTCTTCATCACCGTTTCAATTTTAGCAAGCAGTTGCTCCGGATTACCGGTAGTTTTTGTTCTCACATACATTAGGCTGGTAGCCTGCGGCAGGCAATAGAACACAACAGGGGCCGACTCTCCGTACATATTTCCATATACATAATCACTTATTACACCAGCCACACTCAGGTTAAAATATTCACCATCTTTTGAGCCAGGCAACCGCATGGTTTTGCCAACGGCAGATCCGGCACCCAATATTTTTTCCATAGATTTTGTAACGATCACATTGAAAATTTAAGTAGAATCTTTTGGTCTAAAGTTGTTGTCCATCTCTACAATATCATTTTCCTGGAAATCCCTTCCTGCAACAATGTGCAGGCCTGCTGTGGAAATAAATTCAGGACTTACCAGCCGTTGGGAAACAAGGATATTGCTGTTGGGGATTTTTCCAGGCCACTCAAGCGAAGTTGTATTGTTGCCATCATAAATTGTTTCATGATCCGTAACAGCCACGTTGTCTGCAACGCCGGCACTTATCAAATCATTTCTAATTACCCTGAAGTTTTTCAACATATCGCCCTGTAAATTCATCTGGATCAGGTTGTCTTTATTAAACCCGAGGTTGCGGCTTTTTACATGCTGAATCTGTTTATAAATAATTACTGTTCCAATTATCAATACTATGGAAACAGTGAACTGGGCAATAACAAGGCCCTTGCGGATATAAGCTGCACTGCAATTTTTTAGCTTCAATCCTTTTAAAACAAATACCGGGTTAAAAGAGGATAAATAAAATGACGGATAACTGCCGGCAACAATACCGCATAACAGCACGAGCAACAATACAGACAATAAATGAACAGGCTTATTTAAAGCAATTGACAAATCTTTTTGCACCAGAGAATTAAATGCCGGCAGCACAAGCACCATTACAATTACGGCTGCAACCGCTGCAACAAAAGCCATAAAAAAAGCTTCGCTTATAAACTGAATTACCAGTCTTTTTTTACCGGCACCCATTACTTTTCGTACGCCAACTTCTCTTGCTCTTTTTTCACTGCGGGCTGTGGCCAGGTTCATAAAATTTATGCAGGCAATAAATAAAATTATCCACGCAATGGTTGAAAAAAGATGCACATAATCGATGCGGCCGCCACCTGTTGGTTTGCCATTATCAAACTGGTCGTACAAATGCCAGTTATTCATGCTGTACAAAAAAGCATGAGAGGTGCCGTTGCTGTTGCCCTGCTTTTGTTTCATCTAACTGCGTCCACTTAGGGTCTAACTAATTTGTTACAAGCCCACCCATTGCTATATCTTCTGCTGTTAAATTCATTTTTCTCATTTTGTGTTGTATATTTTTAATGATGCTTTTTTTGGTTTGTTCATCATACTCTTTTTCATTTTGTGCTTTGTAGGGTACTTTACGTACCGTCATTATCCAAAAGATTTCTGCCAGTCTTCTGGCAAGTGCCGTAATGGCTGCAGCTCTTCCTTTTTTAAATGCTATGCGGCTGAATATTTTTTTTAACACGCCATCTTTTCGCTGGGCAATGGTATTGGCCGCAAGGCGGAACGCATTGGACAGGATATTTTTTCCTTTAGGTGTACGGCTGCTGATTACTTTGCCGCCTGTTATTTTATTATTGGGAGACAGTCTTAACCAGCTTGTAAAATTCTTTTTACTCGGAAACTTTATGATGTCGCTTCCAACTTCGGCTATAAAGGTCATTACCGTGGCGCCGCCAATGCCTTCCACTTCCAATAAATCAACTCCAAAATATTCCATACTTAATTTGGACACATCATAAGCGGCACTGTTTTTATTCTTTTTGATTTTTGTTGGCGTTATTGCGCCTGCTGCGCAAACAACATTTTCTCCGGCAGGTATTGCTGATGCATGCTTAACGGTAATGGCTGCCGTCATTTGTTCCAGTAATAATTCTATCTGTTTGTCACAATTGGTCATTCGTAGTTGATAATTTTTATAGCTTTCAAGTTCATCAGCTACAATATATAATTGCTCCGGTTTCCATTGCCCCTGCAACGCCTGGGCTATCTCTTCTTTACTTTTTTTTACTTTGTAATGAACCAGCGATGCCAGGGCTATGCCATCCCGCTGCCCTGTTACTATGGCCTCCAGTATAGCCATACCGCTCAGGCCCGTTATGTCACGTACTGCAATATCCAAACGTATATTCATCAGCCGCAATGCTTTCTGCATTTTTTGAATACAGGTGGCTGCCTGTGCTACCAGGCTGCTGCGGTGGCGGTGATAAGTACGTACCTGTTCTATTTGTGCAGCAGGAATAAAAGATGTTTTTAACAAGCCCAGTGTATGTAACCGTTGTAACCAGCGGGCATCTTTAGCATCTGTTTTCTTTTGAGGGTCTTTGATATAATTATTGCTGAGTACCACTTCTATACCAGCTGCCTGTATGCAGGCAAACAGCGGCTGCCAGTAAGTGCCGGTACTTTCCATTGCTACGGTCGTTATGCCCTTTTGCTGTAAATGCGTAACCAATGCTGCATTGTCTTTACTGTAAACACCAAAAGTACATACATCAGATGACTGCTGTCCGGTAGCTACATAATGTTCCCTGGAGCCAACATCGATACCGGCGGCATGGCTGTGGATGACTGTCATAGAAACTGTGTCAGGGGATGTTGATTTCTTTTCCATTTTTTTTATTTATGTGAAAAAATAAAATAAAAAACAATGCCCTAAATTGTATCTATAGCTTAAAAATTGTTTCATACGGGATACCCTGCATGCAGGGTTCTCCAATTGATTTTTCACCAGAAGAGGCCTGCATTAAAAAGGCATCTTCTTCTATACAATTTTGCCAGTGTTCCAGAGGGGCTATAACGCACCATTCAAAAGCAGGACTTGTAAAGCATTGTATCTGCAACTAAAGTTAGCTATTGATTTTATGAAAATTTTATATTGGTGTTCCAGGTAATTGTACAGCTGTTTGTTTACGTTTGCCACTTGCACACCCGGCTTTAATTCTATATAAGTGCTTAGGCATGAATTGCCCCATTTTTGCGCCCAGGGCGATTGTTTATAAAATATTTCAAAAGGCGCTACCCAATCAAACTGCAGCGTTGAGTTTTGTGGAATGTCTTTTAAAATACCTGTTACAACATAATCCTGTTTGTTATCAATTTTTACTGTTTTGCCAATTACATTTTTGTCATCGCCAAAAAATTTCTTTGCTGTTTTTTCAGTTAGCACAACTGAATACAACTGACTGAAAGCACTTTCTTTATTCCCCTCAGTAAAAGGAAGTGTAAACATATTGAACAGGGAAGGCTCTGCATATTTTCCTGATGCATACATTGTTTTATCTCCCACTTTAAACAGCAGCGTCGTAACATCTTCCGTTACCCGGCAGGTGTTTTCAATGCCCGTAATTTCTGCCTGCATTGCCGGCGCCATTACGCCTGGTGTTGAGCTGAAAGTAGCTGTGTAAGTATCGTATTTCTGATTTACTTTGGTAAAGAATAACCTGTCTTTTTTCACATTAAAATGATCAAAATTCAGTTCATCTTCTACCCATAAAAAAATAAGGCCGGCGCAAACCATACCAACTGCCAGGCCCAAAATGTTGAGTGAATTATATACTTTATTATTCAAAAAACTACGCCATGCTATTTTGAAATAATTCGTAAACATAATGAGGAAAATTTAGCAACGCCGGATAAGTTACAACTGTTGTGCCCTTATGAAATGCTTTACTGCAAAGGGTTACAGCAATACTAAAAAATAAAAGTGTACGAAAACGGACAAAATTTGTTTGTTTTCGTACACTAATTCTAAATAAAAACACCTAAGTTTGGGAAAAGATCCGCAGCAGTAATTCTTATTGGAATGTTTTGATATTTATTCAGCCGGTTTCATACGCCGGAGCATTTCATCAAATTTTACCCAATAAAAATTGCAGTCTTTTTCGCCGGTTCCTTTTGTGTAAAAAAGATACTTCCCGTCAGGCGATACGTATTGACCAAAACGGTGGGCAAGCCCGTCATTTATTTTTGGCCCGAGGCTTTTTGGTGTGGTCCATGTTTTGTCCGCCTTCCTAAAACTGATGTACAGTTCGCACTCATAGGTTTTTGTTTCATTGGCGCTGATCACCATGTAAGATTCATCTGGTGCCACATACAGATCTCCATCAAAAGCCGGGGTATTTAAAGGTGCCCCCAGACTTTTTATTAAGGTGTCTTTTCCTTTTATTGATAAGGTAGAAAAGTCGTATGTACTATAATCTTTCTTATTACCCTTTGTACCGCTGCTGCCGGTATAAAAAATGCCGCTTGCTGTTGGCTGAAAATTGTAAAGCCCATAAGGTTTATCTAAAAAAAGTTTCGGCGTTGTCCAGCCTTCGCCATCTCTTTGCGACGTCCATACTTCATTGGAACTACCACCGTAATACAATGTTGAATCACCTGGCGAAAGAGCCGGGTTCGATAAACTCTCAACCAGTATGACTGGTTTACTCCACTGCTTTCCATCAAACTTTATCTCTTTAATGCCGGTACCATTAAAGTCGAACCAATGGCGGGCATAGCCGTAATAAAACTCTTTTCCATCTTTTGAAAAACCAACCCGGCCTAAAACAATACCAGAATCTGCCAACAAGCCGGGAGCAAATATTTGCGGCGTTTCTGCAGGCGGCGTTTGCCCGAGATAAGCATCAGGACTATCAATAAAAACGGTTTGGGCTCTAGCCGTAATTGCAAAACTGATCAGTATAAATACTGATAGAAAAAGGCCTTTATTCATACTTGATTTTTAGTGTGAGTATGATTCAATTTTTAAAAGGTGCTGCTTCAAGAGAATAGTTTTGGTCGCCACTGGTACAACATCAGCCAATTTAATAATATTCGTCCTGCGATTTTTTACTCCGATTTTAAACTTTTAACAGGGTTCATCAGTGCTGCCTTTATGCTCTGAAAACTCACCGTACATAATGTAAGCAGCAAGGCCCCAAAACATACAATTACAAAAATCCAAAAAGAAATACCTGTTTTGTATTCGTACTGCTGCAGCCAGCTGTTCATGGCATACCAGGCAATTGGCGCAGCAATCAGTGAAGAAATAAATACAAGCACAATAAAATCTTTTGAAAGTAATTTCCACAAATTAAATACGGAAGCGCCATTCACTTTACGTACACCAATTTCCTTTGTACGCTGTTCAGCCGTAAAAGATGCAAGCCCGAAAATACCGAGGCAGGATATTAAAGTTGCCAGGATGGCAAAACAACTAATGAGTGTGCCAGTACGTTTTTCATCCCCAAATTTGCGGGCATAATCATCGTTGGTAAACTGGAAGGCAAAGGGCTGATCAGGATTGTACTTTTTAAACACATGTTCAATTTTTGCAAGAGCCGCTGATGTACTGGTGGCGGGGCTTATACGGATATTTATCACAGACTGCGGATCATTATTGGTTACAAAAACAGTGCGGAATACAGGCTCATAGGGCGATTGCATCACCATATCTTTTACCACTCCCACCACATGGTAAAGCCTTCCATCCCAGTTTATAATTTCATCAACAGGATGTTGAAGGCCCATAAATTTTACAGCACTTTCGTTGAGGATAATGCCGGATGAATCTGTTTTAAACTCTTTGGAAAAATCTCTTCCTTCTTTAATGTGCCAGCTAATTGTTTTACCGAAATCAGGCGATACAAATACTACCCCAAAATCACCCTGTACGGAAGGTGCTTTTCCTTTCCAGTCAAAACCATTGTCCTGTTCATCAACATAAGTAGTGGAACCGGATGATTCTGAAATCTCAGCTATTGCTCCGGAGCTCTTTAATTCGTCTGTTACGGCATCAAAATGCTTGTGTATATTTTCAGTTCGTAAATAAATACTCAGCAAGCCATCACGACTGTAACCAACCGGTCGGTTTCTTGCATATTGTACCTGGTTAAAAACTACAATTGTACCAATGATAAGTATTACAGAAACAGTAAACTGCAATACAACCAGTACTTTGCGGGGAACAGCTGCAAACCGGCCAGCCTGGAAAGTTCCCTTTAATATTTTAACAGGCTTAAAAGATGATAAGTACAAAGCAGGATAACTGCCGGCCATAAAACCTGTAATTACCACAAAGGCAATTCCCAGCAGCCAGAACAAGAGATTGCTCCATAGAATGGCGACTTTCTTATCTGCAATTTCATTAAAAAAAGGAAGGATGAGTTGTACAATCAGCAAGGCCAATACAAAGGCCAGCAAACTAACCAGCAATGACTCTGCAAAAAACTGACCAACCAACTGACCCCGTAAAGAACCAATTGCTTTGCGGATGCCAACTTCTTTTGCCCGCTTTTGAGAACGTGCTGTACTCAGGTTCATAAAATTGATGCAGGCCAGTAACAAAACAAAAAATCCGATGATGGCAAACAACCACACAAACTTTATTCTTCCACCAGACTGAATACCATTTTTAAATTCGGAATACAAATGCCATTTACTCATGGGATGCAGAAATACCTCAGGTTTAAATTCCGCATCTGCTTTTGAAACTTTTCTTAATTTAAGGTCTTTAATTTGCGTTGAAACCTTTTCGGGGTTAGCATGATCAGCCAGTTGCACAAAGGCCTGGAAAGAATTATTGCGCCAGGGGTCAGTGGCCTTCTCAACCCAAAAATTATCATCAATATATAATTTCCACGGGGCTATAAAAGTAAGATTATTAAAGTCTGAATTTTGCGGCAGGTCTTCATAAACCCCGGTTACTTTTACATCAAACTTACTATCAATCTTTATGATTTTATCAAGCGGATCTGCCGTTCCAAACAAGATTTTGGCAGTAGCTGCAGAAAGTATGACTGAATGAATATCCTGCAAAGCTGCACGGGTACCACTCAGCATTTTTAACGACAGCATCTCTGTTATTTCCGGTTGAAAAAAATTGCCGCTCTTTGAAATTTTCTTTTCGCCAAAAGCCAGGATATGATTGTTTGTCCATGATGCCATGGAAACATATTTAAAATCATCGCCGTAATTTTTTTTAAGTTCCTCACCGGTTAAATACGGCAGCGAAGTTTGTGTGCCCACATCACCATTAAAGGTTTGATGCTGCATTACCTTTGCCAGCTGGTTGTAGTGTTCAAAGTTTTTATTGTAAGATATTTCATCCCAAACCCACAAACCAATGAGTATAGCCACACACATACCGGCTGCAAGGCCGGTAATGTTGATGACAGAATAACCTTTGCTCTTCCAAAGGTTTCTCCATGCCACTTTAAAATAGTTTTTTATCATTGTCTGTGGATTTAAAGATTTAGTTACTGCTTACTTCAATGTGAGGTTTATTTTGCCATTGCCACCATGAACAGTAACAGGAATGCCGCCGCCGTTCAATGTGCCCTTAACTTGTTTTTCTTCCACATCGCCTTTAAAATTTGAGAAGGTATTTACCTTAATCTTATCTGCATACAACTGCAGGTCCACTCCTTTTTCCTGAGGCATTTCCAAATCAACATTTCCGCCGGAATTACTGAGCTTTATATATCTACCAAGTGATGCCATGCTGATCTTTATATTGCCGCCGCTTGTACCAGCATCAAGGCTGCAGGATAAATTTAAGAGGCGTACATCGCCGCCGGAAGTTGAAGCAATCAATTCACCATCAACAGTATCGCCCAATACATTTCCGCCGCTGGTGGTGGCCTTAATTATACCGCCTGAATGGTTTACACCAACATTGCCGCCACTTGTACTTAACCTGATATTTCCATGACTGTTTACCGCAGTTACGTTGCCGCCGCTGGTGGTAAGGTCAATATTATCTTTTGAGTTGGTTACATTAATATTGCCACCGCTGGTTGTGCCAGTGATATCACCGCCAACATTTTCCAGCGTAAGATTACCGCCGCTGGTAACAAAATCTTCCTTACCGTTAAGCCCGTTTAAATCAATATTGCCACCACTGGTTGCCAGGTTTACAGATGTTGTTTTTGGAACAACTATTTTAAATGAAAAACTGAGTCCGTTTTTCCAATTGTGAAAGCCTTTTTTAGCTTTGGCAATGGCTGTAAGTTTGTGATCGATTACTGCAACTGAAAAGTCGTAATCCTCGCTGATCTTTTTTTCAATCTCTTCTTTAGGTAATGTTTTATCGCCGTGGTTATTGGGCGTAACATACACATCAATATGAGCATCTGCATCTGCACCAGTTACGGCAATATTGCCGCCGGCTGTTTCAACTTTCACTTTTTCAATGGCATCTGCCGATAGCGATTTTGTCATATAGGGCTGCATGTTTTTGTCCTGTGCAGTGGCTGCCAGGCAAATGGCAGTAAATGCTACAATGCCGAGATACTTTTTCATGTTGTTCATTTTAAATTGTTTTAAGATTATTGTGCCCCGAGATTTTTACTTGGCACAACACCGTTACGTTCAGTTGCAATAAATGTTACTTTTATTTTAATCTGCTTTTAAACTTTTTACCGGGTTAGCTATTGCTGCTTTGAATGCCCGTGAGCTTACAGTAATTAATGCAATGGATAATGCTGCAATGCCTGCAACTGCAAAGACCCACCAGGCAATATCGATCCGGTAAGCAAAGCCCTGCAGCCATTTGGTTATTGCCCACCAGGCAACGGGAAATGCAATGATCAAAGAAACAGCTACCAATTGCAAAAGATCTTTTGATAGCATGGCCACTATACCTGTTTCGCTGGCACCTAATACTTTGCGTACACCGATCTCTTTTATTCGTTGTTGGGTAGCAAATGTTGCCAGTCCAAATAATCCAAGACAGGAAATAACAATGGATAAAACTGAAAATATTGTAAACAGTTTTTCCATTCGTTGCTCTGTAACGTATAATTTAGAAAGGTCTTCGTTCACAAAGCCATAAGAAAAAGGATGATCGCCATATGCAGTGTGAAAACTTTTTTGCAGGGTGCTGATCACTTGTTGAATATTTGCAGGCGTTGTTCGCATTACAACATAACCGTCTGAAAATTTGGTTTTCATCGCCAATGGTTCCATGGGGTGCTGAACAGGTTTAAAATTAAAATCCTTCACTACGCCAATTATAGGCGCCTCTTTATCCTCCAACGATATGGAGATTACTTTACCGATGGCATCGTTTGCATTTAACTTCATTGCCTTCAGCGCTGTTTCATTTACAACATATCCGCTGTCATCACCTCCAAATTCTTTTGAAAAGAAACGTCCGGCAGCCATCTGTATCCCAAAGGTTTTTGCAAAATTTTCATCCACTCGCAATCGGTATGACATTACCTGTGTTCCGGGATCCATACCACGCCATGTAAGCAGGGAGCCTGATGTAAGGTCTGTAGGCAATTCATCTGTGAATGTATAATTGCCGATACCTGAATATTGTGCAAGGGTTGCATTCACAGCATCTTTATTATGCTTTATGTCGCCGGATTCGGGCATCTTCATGTAGAGAAGGTTTTCTTTATTAAAGCCGATATCCCTGTTTTGTATGTACTGAAGCTGGTTATAAACAACGATGGTACTTATGATCAGTATTACAGAAATAGCAAACTGAAGTATTACCAAACCGTTGCGTAAAAATGATCGCTGGCTCTTTAATATCCTGGCACCTTTTAATGCTTTTATTGGATTGAATGATGATAAAAAAAATGCGGGATAGCTGCCCGAAAGAAGTCCCGTAACTACTGCAACACCTGCGAGGCTTAGCAATATGCTAATATTAAAAGGATCGAATGAAATGGACTTGCCGGTAACCTGGTTGAATAACGGCAATATCAAATACACAACCAATACGGAGAACAACAATGAAATAAAGGAGATCAACAATGACTCACTGATGAATTGCACGATCAGTTGTGACCGCAATGCACCAATGCTTTTTTTCAATCCGATCTCTTTCGCCCGGTGGCCGGAAATAGCAGTAGATAAATTCATGAAGTTGATGCAGGCGATCACGATAATAAATACTGCTATCAATGCAAATATGTTCACATACTGGCTGTTGCCCTGGCCAGGTACGTCCAGCATATAATCTGAGTGCAGGTGAATGCTGGTCAATGGCTGTACAGACAAGGCTGCCTGTATATCTTTATTATTGCTCTTTAAGATGTCGTTCATTTGTTTCTGAATATTACCGAGGGAAGATGAAGTGGTTGCCACAGCATCGTTCAATTGAAAATAAACATACGCATCAAAGTTATTCCAGGATGCTGCAGGGCTATTGTCATATAATGCTATTGGTAAAAGCACATCAAATTGCAGGTGAGAGTTTGCAGGAATATTTTTTAGAATGCCTGCAATGGTAAGGCCTGTTTCTTTATTATTGTTGTCTATATAAATTGTTTTGTCAAGCGCATTGTCTGCATTGCCGAAGTATTTTATTGCAGTCGCTTCGGTCACTACTGCTTTGTCGGGTGAAGAAAGAACCGAGTTTATATTTCCTTTAAACAAAGGATAATTAAACATTTGCAGGAAATTGCTATCTGCATAATACATTCGTTTCTCATCAAACTTTTTTTTGCCGGCAGTAATAATTTTTTGTACCGTAACGATCTTTGTTGCATTTTTTACTGAAGGGATCTGTGTTTTGATCGCATAAGCCAGCGGAGGTGGAACAACGGCGTCTTTTACACCTGCTGCCTCTTCCGTTAGTCTGTAAAGATGGTCTGCATTTGTGTTGAACTTATCAAAACTTAATTCATCCTGCACCCAGAGAAAGATAAGGATGCTGCAAGCCATGCCTGTTGCAAGCCCCAAAATATTCAGACCAAGAACAACTTATGCCTCAGAAGATTTCTCCACGCTGTTTTGAAATAAATTTTTAGCATAGTTTATAGTTTTACTCCTGTTCACTAAGGGAGTATTTTGAATACTTTAATTTATTTGAAACCTCCGTACATTATCAATTATCAATTAAAAAATTATCCATTACCTATTCTGCTCTTAAACTTTTTATCGGGTTGGCAACCGCTGCTTTGATGGCTTTAAAACTTACTGCAAACAGGGCGATCCCCACCACTATTACTGCGGCCAGCAGAAATACCCACCAATGCAACGGTGTCCGGTAAGCAAAGCTTTGCAGCCAGTTATGCATAACATAATAACCCACGGGTATCGCAATACAGGCAGCTATCAGCACGGGTCTCAGTAAGTCTTTTGACAATAACAATACAATGTTTTTTGTTGATGAACCTACTGCTTTTCGTATACCGATTTCTTTTGTGCGTTTTGTAGCGGTAAAGGAGGCCAGGCCAAACAACCCATGCAGGCAATGAATATGGCCAGGCCGGAAAATACGCCCAATATAGATTGCTGCCTGATATCCGTTTTGTTATTAAATTGCTGGTCTAAAAATGTATACTCAAATGGATAGAGGGGCGCCGCTTTATTGTAAGCTGCTTTGATGGTTGCCAAACTGGCCTGTATATTTCCGGGCCTGATTTTGATGAGCGCCACTCTCCTGTCATCCGAAGGTGAGATCACCAGTGCATCCATATTTTCTTTCAGCGATAAAAAATCAAAGTCTTCTACAACACCTACAATCTTTCTTTTTGCATCATCCCTAACAGTATTTTTGATCCACTTACCTACTGCCTGGTCAGGTGTAAAACCCAGCTTTACAGCAGCAGTATGGTTTATCAAAACAGCATCCGTAGTATCTGTTGGAAATTGAGCAGAAATATCTCTGCCGGCGATAATTTTTAGCCCAGTGTTTTTACAAATTCAAAATCTGCATACTCTGTCCTCGCTTTCCATTTTTCGGGCTGGCCTTCAACTTCAAACATTTGGCCGTCGAAAAAACCGCCCGGCTCACCACTCATCAGTGATGCAGCGGCAATGTTGCTGCTGCTTTGCAACTCATTTTTAAAAGTGTTTTTATTAGCGTAAATATTATCGTTGTTAATGGGCACTATCACGGTCTGTTCCTTGTCATATCCCGGCTGCCTGCTTTTTATATAATTCATTTGGTTGATGATGATGATGGTGGCGATTATCAGCAACACCGATATGCTGAACTGCACTATCACCAGGCCATGCCGGAAATTAGTACCACCCTTTCCCAACTTTAATTTTCCCTTGAGTGCCTGTATGGGTGAGAAGCCGGAAAGAAAAAATGCGGGGTAGCTGCCGGCAAAAAAACCAACCACCAATATTATCCCTGCGATAAATAACCAGATAGGCCAGGCATTGAATGAAACGGTGAGGTTGTAACCCAACAAACTGTTGTACACGGGCATGAAAACCTGCAGCAAACAAATGGAAATGAGGCATGAAATTACGGTCAGCAACAGAGATTCACCAATGAACTGCCATATTAAATTGTTGCGTACCGCACCCATTACCTTGCGCATTCCTACTTCCTTTGACCGCTCTACCGCACGGATGGTGGAGAGGTTTATAAAGTTGATGCAAGCGATCAGCAAAATGAGTATAGCGATGGAAAAGAAAATATACACTACTTTTTTCTCACCATGTTTTGCATTGTCAGAAGCAGTGGAGGCCTCAAAATAAATATCCTTTAAAGGTGTGAGGGCCAGTTGAAAATGAAAACCAAACTTTTCCATATCCTTGCCCATGTATTTTTCCATAAATCCCGGCAAACGTTTTTCAATCCGTTCTTTGCTGGTATGCGGATCAAGCAGCACATAAGTAAACATGCCATTGTTGATCCACCTGTTAAAACCATCTTCATGAAAATAATTGGAGATGGGGAAAACAAGGTCAAAATTCAAATGCGAATTGGAGGGCACATCTTTGGCAATACCGGTAACTTTTAGCTGTAGCTTTTTTTCAAATGTTATTACTTTGCCTATTGCATCCTGCGCACTGCCAAAATATTTTTTTGCAGTTGTTTCTGTCAGTACCACACTGCCCGAATCATTCAGTACAGTAGCAGTATCCCCCATTATCAACGGAAAAGAAAATAAGCTGAAAAAAATCTTTATCAGTAGCATACATTCTTTTTTCATTGAACGACTTTTCGCCAAATGTTACCAGGCCGTTGAAAGGATTTACCCGTACAGACTTTGTTATCTCACCTGGAAAATCATTCAGCAATGCAGGTGCATAGGGCCCCGACAGCCACGGTGCTGCAGGCTTTGTGGGATCATAACTACGCATTACCCGGTAAATGGCATTTCCCTTTGTATGAAACTGGTCTACACTGAATTCATTAATGATAAAGAGGAAGATCATCATCGACACAGTGATACCAATCGTTAATCCCAAAATATTGATGAAAGAAAAAACCTTGTTCTTCATCAGGTTGCGCCAGGCTATTTTGAAATAATTTTTTATCATGGCAATTAAGTTATAAGTAGTAAATAATATGTTTTAAGTTCTACAATTACCATCTTACTATTGATCATGCTCCTTTCACCAGATCATTCTGTTTTTAAACTCTTTACCGGATTAGCCAACCCGGCATTGATAGCTTTATAGCCAACCGTAAGCCATGCGATCACAGCGGATATCACTATAGCCAATGCAAAAACAACCCAGTTTAATTGGATGTGATAATAAAAACCGGAAAGCCATTGCTGCATTAAAAAATAACCCAATGGCATTGCTATTAAAAAAGCGATACCAAGCAGAACGGTGAACTCTTTTGAAAACAGCAAAACAATACTTTGCACTGAAGCACCTAATACTTTTCGTATACCTACCTCCTTTGTTTTTTGAACCGCCATAAAAGATACCAGCCCATACAAACCCAGGCAGGATATGAAGATGGCGAGAAATGCAGCTATCTTAAATAACTGTGCAGCCATTGCTTCTGTTTTATAAAATTGTGCGATTCTTTCATCTAAAAAATTCAGGTCGTAGATGTAAGCAGGGTAAGTTTTTGTAAATACTTTATTCATTTGCGCCAGGGTTGCCTGCATTTTGCCAGGATCTAATCTTAGTGCAATAAAATTATATCCATGTGCATTACTGGTAAGCGCAAAAGGAGCTACTTCTTCTTTCAGTGACTTGTTGTGAAAATCCTGCATTACTCCAACCACCGGTAATTTTTTACCAAGCTCAAGAGACAGCGTTTTTCCTATGATATCAGCCGGAGACCGCAACCCTAATTTCTTTACGAATGTTTCGTTCACCACAAGTTCATTGATAGTGTCGCTGGGATATGGTGTACGGCCAGCAAGCAATTTTATTTGAAAGGTATTCAGGTAGCCGGTATCTCCAAATTGCAGGTTAGCACTGAAATCATTTTTAACAGTATTGTTATCATAAAAGAAGGTCGCATTATTAGAACCAAAACTTGCAGGTGCATCCAGGCATAAAGCGGTAGCATTCACACCGGGTATTTTCAGCATTTCTGCTTTCAGGTAATTGTATTTTGTAGCATCTGCACTGTCACTGGGTAATTCAATAAGCGTTAATGCATTTTTTGTAAACCCCATGGGCTTGTTGCGAAAAAATTGCATTTGCAGGATGACTACAATTGTTCCGATAATAAGGAACTGTGCAATCACAAACTGCAGTACTACCAAGCCCCTTCTCACAGCAATTCCACCTGTGTTGCCGGCACTCATTTTATTTTTGATTGCTTCCACCGGGTTGAAACCAGAAAGCACCATACCAGGATAAAAGCCAGCTAAAAAGTTGACGGTAATACACAATAAAAATAAGAATAGCAAAATAGAAGGATTGTGAATCAGATCCAGTGACAGTGGCTTTCCCATAAGACCGCTGATAAATGGAAGTGTAAGCCACACTACAAGGCAACCAACCAGAACAGATATAATTGTGATGATACCAGTTTCATTCAAAAATTGTTGTAAAATCTGGGGCTTATTGCTTCCCAATACTTTTCTAACACCGATTTCTTTTGCCCGGCTTACAGACTGTGCGGTACTAAGGTTGATGAAATTAATACAAGCTACAAACAAAATAAAAAATCCGATGAGTGCAAGTGCCCACAATTCTTTGTGTGTTAAGGCATCATTTTTAAAAGTGTTGAAATTTTCATTCAGATGTACTTCTTTCAACGGCTGAAAAGCGAGTGATACTTTTTTCTGTTTATCATCCATCTCAGCCGGGTAATATTTTTTTACAAACTGATTTAGTTGTGGTTGAAATTGCTGTGCATTGCTGTTCTTTGGGAACAATGCAAAACATTGCAGCGACCAGTTTACGTTTTGCCAGTCATTGCTTACATATGCATCATGGTTTAGTTTATCTATTGTTGGATAAGAAGCTCCCATTTTTATTTCCACATCAGAATTAAGAGGAAGGTCTTTAAAAACGCCTGCCACCGTTAACGGAATTCTAAATGACCACATCTGGATTGTTCTGCCAATCGCATTTTTCCAATCACCAAAAAACTGATTTGCAAGCGTTTCGTTGAGTACTACTGTATTGGGGTCTTTTAGCAAACTGGCATTACCTGCTAACCAGGTAAAGTCAAAAATGTTGAATAATTCAGGCTCCACGAAAAATATTCCGTTTGATACTTTCACTTTATTTTCATCCGCCAGATCCTTTCCCGGAATGGGGATGTGAATTTGTGCACCGCCGACATTAGATACTGCTGCTATTTTTTCAATTTGGACAAAATCGCTCCTCATAGTACGTGGCAGTGGCATCGGTAAAGCGACATCATGACCTGTTACTTCTCCATTACTTTTATTAATATAAGTAGCAGCCACACGGTATATCCTGTCTTTTTTAGCATGAAAATTATCATAAGTCATTTCATAATGCAACACCAGGAAAATGACTAAACTGGTGGCTATACCAACAGTTAATCCTACAATATTAATAGCGGCATATACCTTTCGGTTGCGCAAATTTCTCCAGGCAATTTTAAAATGATTTTTTATCATGACTGGCCGTTCAGGTGTTTAGATGTTTTGTTTCTCCGGTTTAATTTTACAATTTCGATTTATCAGCGTCTTCACATTATCAATTATCAATTAAAAAATTATCCATTAAATCAATCTGCTTTTAAACTTTTTACGGGATTAACAACAGCCGCTTTTATTGGCTGGAAACTTACAGTCATCAAAGTGATCAGTATTGTTCCGGCACCGGCCAATGCAAACATCCACCAGCTTATGCTGATGCGGTACGGATAATCCTGTAACCAGTTGTGCATAAAATACCAGGCAACCGGCGATGCCACTACAAATGCAATAGTTATGAGGATAATAAACTCTTTTGAAAATAAATAAACAATGCTGCCTTCTGATGCGCCCAGCACTTTGCGGATACCTACTTCTTTAATACGTTGTACCGCCATAAAAGAGGCCAGGCCATACAACCCAAGACAGCTAAGGAATATAGCGATGGCGGCAAATATTTTATACAAATAGGCCAACTGGTTTTCCTGTTTGTAAAATTGCTCCACTTTCTCATCAAGAAATTTGTATTCAAAAACATAATCGGGGAATGATCGGTTCCATATTTTTTCAATGGCCTGCATCGTGGCTGCTGTATTTGTTATTGCCAGTTTTATTCCTGCTTCACTGTAATCCTTTTTCCTGCTGGCTATAATTAAAGGTGCAAGGCCGGTACGGAAAGAACGGGTATTAAAATCTTTCAGCACACCAACAATTGGTCCATGAAGCTGTTCTGAAAAACTGATGTCTTTGTTCAATGCATGCTGCGGATCAGTGATACCAAGGTTTTTTAAAACAGACTCGTTAACCAGGAATTCCCTGATGGTATCGGAGGTGGCAATATTTCTTCCGGCAATTAAAGGCAGTTTGTAAGTAGGAACAAATTCATCATCGGCCATTTTAACAATGGAATAGAAATCTGTTTGTTTAATGGCATGATCAAAGTTGAACAATGTCCAGTTGTCATTATTGTCTTCAATAGGTGTATTGGAACTGAAGCTAATACTTTTAACACCGCTTACACCTGTTAGTTGCTGCCGCAAGAGATCCAGCTTGCTTATACCAGTACTATCTGTAGGGAATGGAATACCTACAATGTTGCTTTTTTCAAAACCTACCGATTGGTTGGTAAAATAATTGGTTTGCTTTACAATGATAAATGTTCCGATGATGAGGGCCTGGGCTATGATGAACTGAAATACCACCAATCCTCTTCTCAAAGAAATACCTTTTGCACTTTTTGCAGCGAGCTTACTCTTCAAAGCATTGATAGGATTAAATCCGGAAAGCACCATCGACGGATAAAAACCGGCCAATGCTGTAATAACAATTACTACGGTCAAAATAAATGAAACAAGTGTTACTCCATTCAATATACTGACGGATAAGGAAAGCTCTAAAATTTTATTTACAGAAGGCAATGCGATCCATCCGATAATGATAGCCAGTACAACAGACGAGAGAACGATCAGAAAAGTTTCGGTAATGAACTGAATTTTTAATTGCGATCTATTACTGCCCATTACCTTTCTCACACCCACTTCTTTTGCCCGGTTAACTGCATGTGCAGTAGACAGGTTGATAAAATTCACACAGGCGATCAATAGTATAAAGGCTGCAATCATCCACATGGCATTCACCAGTTCGTGACTGATCGTTTTACCACTGTAATTGCCGGTTTTTGTGTCAAAGTGTACATCGCTTAAAGGCTGTAAGATATGGCTGTCCTTATTATCAGGCGACTTCATTTTTTTTGAATAAGCCCTTAATTGCGTATTAAAACTTGTAGCAGTAAGGTCTTTTGGCAGTAACACATAGCAACCAAAAGCTGAAGAAGTGCCATCCCAATTGATATTTTCTGCAAACTGTTTTGTAAAGCCCGTGCCGTAAGACACTACTACCTTCAACTGAAAATCTGTATTGGCTGGAATGCTTGCAAGGATACCACTAACTTTTAGTATATCGCTGTTGTTTAATTTGATGGTCTTACCAATAGCTGTCTTCCATTCGCCAAAATATTTCTCTGCCGTTTCTTTTGCAAGCAGCACATTACCCGGATCACTTAGTGAAGTATAGGAACCTTCCAGCAAAGGAAAATCGAAGACGCTGAAGAAATCTGGCTGCGTGAAGAACACGCCATCTTCTTCCTTGAATTTTTTTGTAGTTTGTCCATTGTCATTCGGTATCAAAAGCTGGTCATTGTGATCGGCATAAATGGTCACCGCTTTTTCCACCTGCGGGAAATTTGCTTTTAATCCGACAGGCAAAGGCTTTGGTACACCTTGCCCGTAAAATATTTCTTTTGAATCTGCATGGTGATACTCCGTAAGCACCCTGAAAATACGCTCCTTCTTTGAATGAAAACCATCAAAGCCGGATTGAAATTGTATGATGATAAATATCACCAGGCAAACGGCAATACCTGCTGCAAGCCCGGTTATATTTACTATAGAGAATCCTTTATTGCGGGATAAATTGCGCCAGGCAATTTTGAAATAATTTTTTATCATGGTCTATATTTTTTGTCCCTCTGCATTATCAATTATCAATTAACAAAGTATCCATTACCCTAATCTGCTTTTAAACTTTTTATCGGGTTGGCTACTGCTGCTTTTATGGCCTGAAAACTCACGGTGATTAATGTAATAATCAAAGCGCCTGCACCGGCCGCAACAAAAATCCACCAGCTAATATTTGTCCGGTAGGTATATTTCTGCAACCAATCCTGCATAAAGTAGTACGCAACAGGTGCCGCTATTAAGCAGGAAATAATTACAAGTACCATAAAATCTTTTGATAACAAGCGCCAGAGATTGAATACCGATGAGCCAAGCACTTTTCTTACACCTATTTCTTTGGTACGTTGTTCGGCTATGAAACTGGTGAGGCCAAAAAGACCTAAGCAGGAAATAAAAATGGCGAGCATGGCGAAGAAGGTGGCTAATTTACCTACCATTGTTTCGAACGTAAATTTTTTACCGAATTCCTCATCTGCAAAGTGGTATTCAAATGGAACTGATGGATTGTATTTATTAAAGACAGGGCTAATGGCCGCAATGGCTTTGCCTGCAGGCACATTTTCTTTTATACGTAACATAATAATACCTGCCCAATTTTGGTCGCAAATAAACCGGGCTGGCCGTACATTTTCAAATGGGTTTTCCATAATGGTATTTTCTGCCACTCCAATTATTTCATATCGCCGCCCTCCCTGTTCTGTAATCATTTTACCAATCGGGTCTTTCACATTCATATGATCCACGGCTGCCTGGTTTAAAATTACTTTATTGGTATCAGCTTCAAAATTGGCTTGATTAAAATCCCGGCCGGCCAGTAGTTTAATCTTCATGGTATTAAAATAGTTACCACTGGTGGCAATATTTACCATTGACATTTTTTCATCACCAGCTTTTCCGGGGAAATCTGTTATTACAGAATTTGATTTCGTTTCGACAATGGCATTTGAAGCCTTGGTAATATTTTCGATTAACCCGGTGGCCATTAATTCATTTTTTACAACGTTATAATTTTTGTACAGATCGTCTTTCATGTCCACCATTACAACATTGCTGGCATCATAACCAATCGGGCGGTTTTTGGTAAATTGAATTTGTTTGTAAATAACGATTGTGCCAATGATTAATGAAATAGAAGCCACAAATTGCGTAACTACCAATACTTTCCTTGGCGAAAAAATTGCATTTGCCAATCGTATTTTTCCTTTCAGGGCTTTTATACTTGAAAAAGAAGAAAGATAAAGTGCAGGATAACTACCAGCCAATAACCCGGTAATAAGTACAATTGACATACACAACAACCAGAAGAATGGGTTGTGGTATGGAAATAATACTTCAATTTCTAAAACTGAGTTAAAGGCTTTGAGTAAGCCAACAAGAATTGCGATTGACAAAAGCATTGCCATTGCAGCCATCAAAATTGACTCTGTTAAAAACTGGAAAATTATTTGCTTACGTTCAGAACCAATCGCTTTGCGAACGCCTATTTCTTTGGCTCTTTTTTCACTTTGGGCTGTACTCAGATTCATAAAATTAATACAAGCCAACAGTAAAATAAGCAGCCCGGTAACAGCAAACATTTTCACATACATTATTCTGCCGCCATTGGCTTCCCAATTTTCAAACACATCATACAGTCTCCATTCACTCATTGCATGAAGGCCAATTTCATTTTTTGTATTTTTATTATAAGCCTTGATCATGTTCCTGATTTTGGGCAGCACCTGCTCTCTGGTAGCGCCGTCAATCAGTTCTATGTAGGTCCTGGCTGAATAATTTTCCCAGTTGTCCTTCATATTTTTCACCCAGCTTTCCCTGTTTTCAAAATTGCTGAATGGCATAAAATATTGCCGCTCTCCAAAATAGGTACTGGCAGGAATATCCTTGATGATACCGGTAACTTTAAGGTCTGCTGAGTTATTCCACCGTACTGTTTTATTAAACGCTTCTTTGCCATCAAACAAATCATGGGCGGTACTTTCTGTAAGTACTATTGAATTGGGATCATTCAGTGCTGTATTAGGATCTCCCTCAATGAATTTGTATTTGAATATTTTGAACCCAGATTTTGCATTTGAAAATCTATTGCGGCTTCCAACTGCTGTACAGCTAAGCATTTCAGAACATTTTTTGATTTCAAAATAGATCACTATTTCTTCAGCCAAAAAATAACCCGAAACACCTATCTGCATTGCATTTGAAACCCTCATAACGATCTCAAATGCAAAATCTGGGTTGAAAAAATCTGCTGATACGTCGCCACCGTTTTTTACTATTTTTTTTTCACCCACCATCAATCCGTTTTTACCACTCCAGTTTACAACAGCCGAATATTTTATTTCAGGAATCAAGCTTTTGCTTTCCGTATAAAGCGGCAAGGGTGTTGCCTGTGTGGTAAATTTATTGCCGCTGTTAGCATCTATGCCATTTGTTACAGCATTAAATATTTGGCTTTTATTTTTATGCTCATTCCCAAAGTTCAGCTCGTAATTAATCCATAGTCCAATAAGCATGGCTACGGCCATACCTACAGAAAGTCCGCCGATATTTATCGCACTGTAACCTTTGTTTTTAATGAGATTACGCCAGGCAATTTTGAAATAATTTTTTTTCATAGTTTAACCCACGGCTATTTAAAATTTATTGTATGTCATTAATGATGCATCATCATTCTATTCTGCTTTTAAACTTTTTACAGGGTTAACAACAGCGGCCTTTATTGCTTGAAAACTTACTGTCATCAAAGTAATCAGCAGCGTTCCGCCGCCAGCTAGTACAAACATCCACCAGCTAATATTAATGCGGTAAGGGTATTGCTGCAACCAGTTATGCATAAAATACCAGGCGACCGGCGATGCAACTGCAAAGGCTATGGCTATAAGAATAATAAACTCTTTGGAAAACAAATAGACGATACTGCCTGCTGTAGCACCAAGCACTTTTCGTATACCAACTTCTTTTATTCTTTGTACTGCCATAAAAGAGGCTAATCCATACAACCCAAGACAGCTAAGGAATACAGCGATGGCTGCAAAAATTTTATACAACTGTGATATTTGATTTTCCTGCTTGTAAAAATTTTCAACCTTATCATCTAAAAATTTGTATTCGTAAACAAAATTGGGGAATGTTTCCTCCCATACTTTTTTTACAGCTTGGAGTGTAGAAGCAATATCTGCTATTGCAAGTTTTATCCCTGCCTGGGTGTACATGGTTGTATTTGTACTGATAAGCAATGGTGCAATATTATTGCGAAAAGATCTGTTATTGAAATCTTTCAAAACACCTACAACAGGGCATTTAATCATGCCTCCCCAAATGCTGATTTCTTTGTTCAATATATCCTCAGGCTTTTTAAATCCTAAACTCTTTACAAGCGATTCATTTACCAAAAATTCCTGGGTGTAACCAGAAGGCTTTAAATTTTTTCCGGCTACCAGTTGTAATTTATAGGCCGGCACATAACCGGTGTCGGCGAATTTAGTAATCACTTTAAAGTCTTGTTCCTTTATTGCATTGTTGAATTTGAAAGTACTCCAGGTATCATTGCCGTCTTCAACAGGGGTGTTGGAACTGAAGCTCACTGCCTGTACACCATTTACCTGCAACAACTTATTCCGTAAATAATCCAGCCTGCTTATGCGAAGACTATCAACACGGAAAGGAACATTTACAAAGGCCTCTTTATCAAAGCCCAATGGCTGATTCATAAAATAATCCATTTGCTGCACAATGATGAATGTTCCGATAATGAGTGCCTGTGCAATGATGAACTGAAACACAACCAGCCCTCTTCTTAAAGAAATTCCACCTGAAGTGTTTGCTGTGAGTTTCGCTTTTAAAGCATTAACGGGGTTGAACCCTGATAAAATAACAGAAGGATAAAACCCGGCAAGCAGGGTTACAAAAATGGTAACAGAAAGCAGAAATAAAATAATTGCCGGCTCCTGCAATACATTGAATGAAAGCGATAATTCTAACAATTGATTTATGTACGGAAGCGCCAGGGCTGTAATAACTGCTGCAACCAGCACAGCACTTGTAACTATTAAAAATGTTTCAGTAATAAACTGAATTTGTAATTGAAATTTATTGCTCCCCAAAACTTTTCTTACCCCAACTTCCTTTGCATGATTCACAGCCTGTGCCGTAGAAAGGTTAATAAAATTTACGCAGGCTATTAACAGGATAAATGCAGCGATCAGCCACAATACATTTAGCAGCTCCCTGCTAATTGATTTGTTACTGTAGTTACCTGTTTGTGTATCGTAATGTACAGCACTTAAAGGTTGCAGCATGTGGCTGTCCTTATTTTCGGGAGACTGAACTTTGGCTGAATATGCTTTTAACTGCTGATTAAAATTATCAACAGTAACAGTTGGTGGCAACATTACATAGCAGCCAAAACCAGCGTTAGTTCTATCTTCCCAATCGGTAGATTTTGCTATAAGACTTCCCGTAAACCCTGAACCATATGCCACTACAATTTTCAGTTGAAAGTCAGTGTTTACAGGTATTGTGGCGAGGATGCCCGACACCTTCATCGTTTCTGTACCATGCTCAAACATATAACCGCCAACCTCTATTTTAATTGCTTTGCCGATGGCTGTTTTCCAGTTACCAAAATATTTCTCTGCCATCTCTTTTGTAAGCAATACATTGTTCGGTTCTTTTAATGAAGCATACGAACCTTCAAGCAATGGAAAGTCAAACATTTTAAAGAATGACGGGCCTGTAAAAAATACGCCTTTGTCTTCTTTAAATATTTTCATTGTTCCGTTATCGCCGGGTACCACCAACTGATCATCGTGGCTGGCAAAAATTGGAGCTACTTGTTCTATTTGAGGAAAAGCCGTTGACAACGCAGCCGGCATTGGAAAAGGAACGTCTTTGCTGTAAGCTACAGTGAGTGCATCAGCAGGATGATATTCTGTTAACACACGGTAGATGCGATCTTTCTTTGCATGAAAATCATCGAAGCTTGTTTGAAAATGTATCACGATAAAGATCATCATACAAACTGCAACACCGGCAGCAAGACCGGTTATATTTATCACAGAAAATCCTTTGTTGCGGCCTAAGTTTCGCAACGCAATTTTGAAATAATTTTTTATCATTGTTTAACCTTTAGACATTATTGGTAAGTGTCCAGCATTCAATCGGCTTTTAAACTTTTTACCGGGTTGGCAACAGCCGCTTTAATTGCCTGGAAGCTTACCGTTAATAAAGTGATAATAAGGGAGCCAATAACCGCCACTCCAAAAATCCAACCGCTGATGGGAGTTCTGTAATCGTACTTCTGCAACCACTGGTACATAACATACCAGGCAAGCGGTACCGCTATCACACATGATATAACTACCAGCAATAAAAAATCTTTTGACAATAATTTCCACAGATTAAACACAGAGGCCCCCACCACTTTTCTTACACCAATTTCCTTTGTGCGCTGTTCAGCAACAAAAGATGCCAGGCCAAATAATCCCAGGCAGGAAATAAAAATGGCCAGTATGGCAAATACACTTGCCAGCTTTCCAATGCGTTCTTCGTCACCAAATTTTTTGGCAAAATCTTCATCAACAAATTTATATTCGAAGGCGGTGGAAGGATCAAACTTTTTAAAAACAGCATCGATTTTACTTACAGCTTCACCGGGAGCAAGCTTCGGATTTATTTTTAAAGTAACGATATTGCCCTGCTCGTAAGTACAGTGAAACATGGCAGCCCGGATAGGTTTATAAACAGATTCCGTCAGCATATCTTTCACCACACCAATTACTTTAAATGGCTTATCGTCCCAAACAATAATTTTATTAACCGGGTCTTTTAATCCAATAAACTTAACAGCAGATTCATTTAAGATGAAAGCTGCAGTATCCGTTTTAAAGTCCCTGGAAAAATCACGGCCTTCTTTTATTTGCCAGCCTATTACTTTTCCATACTCTGGCGTAACACCTGAATTTGGAAAATCAACCGCAAGGTTAGGATCTTTTCCTTCCCAGTTAAAACCACCATTGCTGTTCCAAACCTCAGTAACGGGGCTGGTGGATTGCGTCATTTCAACAATCACATTATTGGTCTTCAATTCATTTCTCAGCGCATCAAATTTTCCATGTATTGTTTCATTCATACCGGCAGTAACAAGGCTTTCCCGGTCGTAACCAACAGGCCTGTTTTTGGCATGTTGTATTTGCCGGTGCACAACTATGGTTCCTATAATTAAAATAACAGAAACTGAAAACTGCAGCACCACCAACACCTTCCTGGGGATAGCTGCAAAACGCCCTGCCCTGAAGGTTCCTTTTAAAACTTTAACCGGTTGAAAAGATGATAAATACAATGCCGGGTAGCTGCCTGCAATCAGGCCGGTAAAAATGCTAAACCCAATACCCATAAGCCAAAAAACCGGGTTGAACCAAAGAAGAGATAGCTTTTTATCAGCTATTTCATTAAAAAATGGAATAAAAATGATTACCAGCAACAACGATAAAATAAAGGCGATAATCACCACCAAAAGAGATTCGCAAAAGAACTGTGCAATCAGCTGGCTTCTCTCCGAACCAATGGCTTTTCTTACACCAACTTCCTTTGCTCTTTTCTCACTCCGTGCTGTACTTAAGTTCATAAAGTTGATACAGGCCAGCAGCAAAACAAACAAGCCGATTATCCCAAACATCCACACATACTGTATTCGTCCCCCAATATTAATTCCGTTTTTAAAATCACCATACAAATGCCATTTTTTCATTGGTTGTAAAAACATTTGTGCGTTGAACTTTTTCTCAAGCGCTCCCACAACATCCAGTTTTACATTTTTAATTTTAGCAGATACTTTTTCCATATCTGCATTATCTGCAACCTGGGCAAAGGTTTGTGTAAAGTTGCTACCCCATGGATTTTCCATTTTTTTAATCCAGGGATTTTGGATGAGGTACAGCTCCCACGGCATTATATAAGCCACATCCCTGAGAGAAGTATTGTAGGGCAGATCTTCATAAACAGCAGTCACTTTTAAGTCTGCTTTGTTATCGAGTTTTAATACTTTATCAATAGGATTTTCATTGCCAAAATAAGCATTGGCAACAGACTCAGAAAGTATGATGGAGTAGGGTTCCTTAAGGCCGTTGGGAGTTCCTTTAATAATTTTTAATGAAAGCATATCAACAACACCAGTCTCAAAAAAAGACCCGGACTTTAACAACTTTTTTTCACCGTATGCCAATGTGTGCTGAGAGTTCCAGGAAGACTGTAGTACATACTTAAAGTCACTCCCGTATTTGTTCCTGATTTCCTGGGAGAGAACAGCCGGGTTAGAGAACTGGCTTCCAATTTCGCCATTAAAATTCTGGTTCTGCATTACCCTTGCAATACGGTCATAATTTTTATGGTACCTATCGTAATTGACTTCATCATAAATCCAGAGGCCGATCATCATTGCCACTGCCATGCCTACTGCAAGTCCGCCAATATTAATGGCGCTGTATCCTTTGCTGCTTATAAGATTTCGCCACGCAATTTTGAAATAGTTTTTTATCATGTTTAGGCCGTTTTGACTTTTAGAGGTTTTGTTTGCCTGTTATTAATTTGAAATTTCTTTTATTTACAAGTTTTACTTTATCCAATTATTTATTCTCCTTTTAAACTCCTCACCGGGTTCATCAGGGCTGCTTTAACAGCCTGGAAACTTACGGTGCTCAATGCAATCAGCATCGCCATAAAGCCTGCAATAAAAAATATCCACCAGCTTATGTTAATCCTGTATTCATAACCCTGCAGCCAATTATACATCATCCGCCATGCGATAGGAAAAGCAATAAGACAGGCGATGGCTACCAGCTTCAGAAAATCTTTTGACAATAAGGCGGTGATGCCCGAAACACTTGCACCCAATACTTTTCGGATACCCATTTCTTTTATCCTGCGTTCTGCAGTAAAAGCAGCCAGGCCGAATAAACCAAGACATGAAATGATGATCGCCAATGTTGCAAACACAGTTGACACCTTGCTGGTGAGCGTTTCGTTTTGAAACATTTTATTAAACCCAAATTTTGCAATAGATTCATCCGGTAAGACTTAATGGCAGTTTTGTGTTTTCAATGAACGAGAAAAGACTCTCGT
The DNA here is from genome assembly GCA_965247025.1 of Ferruginibacter sp. GTDB lineage: Bacteria > Bacteroidota > Bacteroidia > Chitinophagales > Chitinophagaceae > Ferruginibacter. The sequence continues at coordinate 3,362,140 of OZ252000.1, forward strand.
ACCATAACCTTCTTTTTAGTGGAACAGACATTTTCAGTTTATTATTTTCTATCCAGGAACCAACTGCAAAGCAGTTGAATCTTAATGTAGCAAGTGTGGGACTGGGCTGCTTTTGAAGTGTTACCTGCCGGAACAAACTCATTAAATTATAAGCTACCATTACAAGGCGCATGGCTGTTTCTGTTGCACAAAAATCATCCATACAAAATCCCTGAACTCCAAAATCTTCTTTTAGTTCCTTTATCCTGTTTTCTGCATCGCCTCTGCGTTTATACTGTTCCCAAATTTCATTTGCAGGTAAACTTTGATTGGTAACAAAAGCATGATAACGGGTTTTAAATACTTTATCTCTATCAATATCTTCTAACTTAAAAAGGCTGGTTAGTCTCTTACCGGTGGTCTTTCGACGGACCTCTTCCTGTTGCTTAATAATAACTATTCTTCTGGGTTTACTCCAATTGCCTTGTTTATAGTCTATTTCTGTAATCCAAAGTCCCATGCCGATTGCCTGCCAGTTTTTAATACCGTAAATAGTGCCTTGCAGCCTGGCATAAAGTTTACAAGACATTACATAAGCTATTTGTTTATCTTCTATGAATTTCATAATCGCTTCACTGCAAAAACCACTGTCTGCCCTGAACAACCCAACTTTTTTATTGGTAAGAATAGAAAAGGTCTCTTCTAAAAAATTAATGCAATTACTACTGCTACCTGTATTGCCACTGCGATTCCAGCAATTGGCTACCATTCTTATATCGTTTACAAAAGCAAACAACGGATGATGGCTATTGCGGCCACGTTTGGTGGGATTATATCCTTTTTTGCTTCCTTCCTGTTCGCCATAACGGGTAATTACACTGCTATCAACATCCAATGTATAATTATCAAATTGTAATTGCTCAAAGAACCAACTGTTTAGTTCTATGAATAAAGAATGATTAAGAGAAGGGGTGAATTTTTTGAAGAATCTTCCAAAGGTTGTACCGGAAGCTACCCGTTTCCAACCAAATATCTGACGCAGCACTTCATCTAAACGAACAACTGCTGTATGGTTGAATCTGAAGCAACCAATCCAGATACTCACCCAAAAACTTTCTATGATACTTATTGAATCGATACTATTGTTGCTCTTGCCTTGTGGTAAACCTAACTCAAGTAATTTTTTACTGATGCCTGTCTTGTCTAGCAACATTTTCATCTCTTGCATACCGCCCCAGGGAGTTACTGAATTATCGCTGTATTCATGGTGCATACTCATCTGCTAATTTAAGACACACTGGCACATTTTTGTCTATTGCAAAATTTGGGTTAAACTGGTCATCAACAAATTTGTATTCCAACGGATAAGCCGGATCATCTTTCTTCATTACTTCAGCAATTTTTGCCAATGCCTGCTCCACACTTTGTTGAGGTTTTATTCTTGCGTAAATGAAATTTTGAAATTCGGGAGGCCGGCAAAAAATAATTAAAGGACCGGCTTTGCCATCATATACATTCCCGTAAACGTAATCTTTCACTACACCAATCACCGTTACGGTTGATAAAACGCCATCTGGATTACCACGTGGAGATTGGATGATTTTTCCGACAGCATTTTCTGTACCCATCAGTTTCGCCATGGATTCATTGATGATAACATTTGAATTTTCAGATGCGGTATTACTGCTGAAGTCTTTTCCTTCAATGATCTGCATTCCGGAAGCGGAAATAAACTCAGCACTTACATTTCTGTGTGCAATTGATGTATGGTTATCCTGCGATTTCCCTTGCCACTTAAACCCATCATCCGTATCACCACCATAAAGCGTTGAATGATCAGCGAGTACTGCACTTTCAATAAACCCGGTTTGCAATAAATCATTTTTTATCAGTGAAAAACTTTTTGAAATTTCGTGTTGCGGACTTATTTCTACAAGGTTATTTTTGTTAAAACCAAGGTTCCTGCTTTTTACATGCTGAATCTGCATGTAAACAATAATAGTGCTGATAATAAAAACAACAGATACAGCAAACTGTGTAACCACCAATCCCTGCCTGATAAAAGAAGCCCTGCCTGTTTTCATTTTACCGCCTTTTAAAACAGCAACAGGGTCGAAGGACGATAAATAAAACGATGGGTAACTACCGGCGATCAACCCGCAAAAAAAGGAGATCACAAACAGAAAAATAATGTGGGAAGGCTGAGTAAGATTCAATGCAAGATGTTTTTGCATCAGTGTATTGAATGCAGGCAATGATATACTCATAATAAGTACAGCGAGCATTGCTGCAATCGCAGACATCAAAAAAGCTTCGCCCATAAATTGTGCGATCAATCTCTTTTTGCCCGAGCCCATTACTTTGCGTACACCAACTTCCTTTGCCCTTTTCTCACTGCGTGCAGTAGCCAGATTCATAAAATTGATGCAGGCGATCAATAAAATGATCCAGGCAATGATTGAAAGCATACGCACCTGTGCTATCTGCCCGCCACTGGTTTGCCTGCCATTTGCAAATTCGTTATACAGGTGCCAGTCTTTTATGGGAAATAAAAATGTTTCGCTTTTCTGGTCAGCAAGTTTTCTATGAATAAAATCTTTTACCTGGTGATTGATAACTTCAAGGTTTGTATGCTGATCCAACTCAACATAAGTAAGTGGTCCATAGCTGCCCCAGTCCATTGCATCAGTCAATACTATCCCGTATTTCTTCCCAAGTTCCTTCAATTCCTGAACAGTAATTTCATAAGATGCCAGCCACTCAAACTGCAGGCTTGAGTTTTCAGGCAGATCTTTTATAACGCCACTGACCACATAATCCTGGTTATTATTAATGCGAACTGTTTTGCCGGTTACGTTTTTTTCAGTACCAAAAAACTTCTTTGCGGTACGTTCTGTAAGTATCAACGAATACAATTGGGGAAAAGGATTTTTTGCACTGCCTTCTGTGAAATTGAATGTGAACATGCTGAACAAGGAAGCATCTGTATAGCGTCCTTTAGCATACAGAGACCTGTTGCCGGCAAAACTAAAAAGCAATTGCTGTTCATTATCTGAGTATCTCGCCGCATTTGCAATGCCGGGAATTTCAGCCTTCATCGCTGCCGCCATTGGCCTCGGGGTAGAACCCATTGTAAATTTATTCCCGTCAGCGGTCGTGTTTACCTTCACTTGACATAGCCTGTCTTTTTTCACATTTGCATTATCATAGGTCAGCTCATTTTCAGCCCATAAAAAAATGAGCCCTGCACATACAATACCGATGGCCAGGCCAAATATGTTTAGTGCATTGTACACCTTATTCTTCAATAAACTCCGCCAGGCGATTTTGAAATAATTTGTTATCATAACTAGATCGTTTAGGCGTTTAGGTTTTTTGTTTTGTTGGTAATTTGACGACTTTTACTAGTCTTGACTACATCATTCTCAGTTTGAATATCGGATATTCTACTCTCCCTTTAAACTCTTTACCGGTTGCATCAAAGCTGTTTTAATGGCCTGGAAACTTACTGTTAATAAAGTAATTGTTAAAGCACCAATACCAGCGGCTGCAAAAATCCACCAGGAAATATTGGTGCGATAGGTATATTTCTGCAACCAGTTATTCATACAATAAGAGGCGATTGGGGTAGCTATGATACAGGCTGTGATCACCAGCAACACAAAATCTTTTGAGAGTAATTGCCAGAGGTTGGTTACCGTAGCGCCCAACACTTTTCGGATGCCGATTTCTTTGGTGCGTTGTTCAGCAACGAAAGAGGCCAAACCAAATAAACCAAGGCAGGAAATGAAGATGGCGAGAATGGCGAAGACCGTAGCCAGTTTGCCAATGCGTTGTTCCTGACTGAATTTTTTGGCATATTCTTCATCCACAAACTTGTAATCGAAATAGGCAGAAGGCACTATCTTCTTTAAAACGGTTTCTATTGCAGACAGTGCTTTGCCGGCACTTGCAGTGGAGCTTATTTTCAGGACCAATTGTCTGCCTTTATAATTGTTGTCTAAAAAATAAAAGGTACCACTCACTGGTTCATAAGGCGATTGCATGAGCATGTCTTTAATTACACCGGTTATCTGCCAGGCCTGCGTACCATCTTCCGATTTTATAAACTTGCCAACCGGATCTTTTAAGCCAATATAATTTGCAGCCGTTTCATTTAAAATTACTCCTGCGGAGTCTGTTGCAAAGGCCTTTGAAAAATTACGACCAGCTATAAATTTCCATTCTACCATTTTGCCAAAATCATGAGTTACCCGGTAAGTATTAAAACCCGATTCTGTCTCAGGCGCTTTTCCCTCCCAGGTAAAGCCAGACCTGTTCCACATTTCAGTTAAAGGGCTATTGGATAGAGCCATATCAGACACCATACCTGTATTCATCAGGGCCGCTTTTATAACATCGTGTTTGTCCTTGTAATTGGGATCGTTCAGTGATATACTTACCAAACCTTCATTGTTATAACCCATTGGCCTGTTTCGGGCATACTGAATTTGCTGGTATACTACGATGGTTCCAATGATCAATACTACTGATACGGTGAATTGTACAACTACCAATGTCTTTCGTGGTAATGATGAAAACCGGCCCAGGTTAATGGTTCCCTTCAAAACCTTTATTGGTTGAAAAGATGATAAATAAAAAGCAGGATATAGCCCTGCAAGAAAGCCTGTCAGCAACATAAATACCAACGCTGCTAACCAAAAAATCCCATTACCGAATGGAAGGGAAATATTCTTATCTGCCAACGTATTGAACCATGAAAGCGACAATACAACTATACCGCAGGAAAGTAAAAAGGCTAACAATACCACTAAAAAAGATTCGCTTAAAAACTGGCTGATCAACTGCCTGCGGACGGAGCCAATCGCTTTACGAATACCCACCTCTTTGGCTCTTTTTTGTGACCGGGCTGTACTTAGATTTATAAAATTGATGCAGGCAAGTATCAGTACAAAAAGTCCTGTTATACCAAACAGCCAAACAAATGTGATCCTTCCGCCAGCGGGTCTTCCATCTTTAAACTCTGAAAACAAATGCCATTTTATCATCGGGTACACAAGCAATTCAGGCTTGCTTTTATTATAAGTTCCCGACAAATCTTTTGGCCCGTTTTTTAAATAAAAATCTTTAACACCTGCCTGCGCTGTTTGCATACTCACATTGGGCTGCAGTTGAACATAGATGTGAAAAGAAGTATTGTTCCAACTGGTTACGTTATCTTTTACCCATTCGTTTGACGATACCCACAAAGCCCACGGCGAAAAAAATTGCACTTCACCAAAGGTGGAATTTTTAGGCACATCTTCATAAACACCTGTTACTGTAACGTCCATCCGGTTATCAATTCTCAGGCTTTGATTGATGGGATCATTGCTGCCAAAAATGGCCTCCGCAGCAGACCTTGATAAGATAATAGAATGTGGGTCTTGTAAACCTGCATAATTACCTTTAAGCATTTTCAGGGAGAGCATTTCTGCTATACCCGGTTCTGCAAACTGTCCCGTTTTCTTTAGCTTTTTTTCACCAAAGCTGATGGTATAATCCTGTACCCACCAGGAAATTAACACCTTGTCAAAAAAATGTTTGTAATTGTCTTTTAAGGCTGCACCCATTGGTATTGGAAGGTTATCGCCGCCATCAGTAACACCAGAAGGCTTTGTTGAAAGTTCCCGGATCTGGCCAATCTTTTCATACTGCTGATGATACTTATTAAAACTCAATTCATCATACATCCAAAGGCCGATCATCATTGCCACTGCCATGCCTACTGCAAGTCCGCCAATATTAATTGCGCTGTATCCTTTGCTGTTTACCATGTTACGCCAGGCAATTTTAAAATAATTTTTTATCATGGTATTTAGCCGTTAAGGTGTTTATTTTTTATCCGTAATATTTAAAAAACTATTCTGCTTTTAAACTTTTAACAGGGTTGGTTATCGCAGCTTTTACCGCCTGGTAAAAAATGGTTGATAAGGCAATTGCAACAGCAAGGCAACCAGCCAGCGCAAACACCCACCACCCAATATTTATCCGGTAAGGAAAATCCTGCAGCCATTGGTGCATCGCATACCAGGCAACTGGTGAGGCAATCAGCAATGCAATCAATACCAGCAACAAAAAGTCTTATGACAAAAGGGCAACAATGCTTTGAACACTGGCACCCAACACTTTGCGTACGCCAATTTCTTTAACCCTGCTTTCTACGGTAAAAGTGGTAAGGCCAAAAAGACCCAGGCAGGCAATGAAAATAGCCCAGATGGCAGCAGCGGAAAACATATCTCCATACTGCTTTTCGGAAATGTAACTTTTGTTATAATTTTCATCAACAAAAAAGAAGTCGAAGGGATTGCCGCTGAAACTTTTTTTATACAGTTTTTCGAGGGAAGCCATTTTATCCTGCATCTTATCCTGCGTTAACCGCACTGTAAAAAAAGCACTGTTGTTTTGCGGATAAAAAATAATGGGGTCAATGGCATTCTGCAGGCTTTTGTGGTGATAATCTTTTACCACCCCCACCACATCAAGGGCACGTTCATCCCATTGTATTTTGGTATTCAGGATATCTTCGGGGTTTTGAAAACCCAGTTGTTTTACGGCAGTTTCATTCATCAGCACTTTGCTGTTATCATTCCATTTTACAGCACATTCTTCCGGTGTAAAATTTCTTCCGGCAACCAGGCTTATGCCATAGGTTTTTAAATACCTGTCGGCAATGATGGCGAAGGAATAAGATTTTAACTCATCACCTTTTTTTGATTTTGGCTGGGTAAAACCGCTTGTAACAAAATTGTATCCATCACCAGGCACAGAGCCGGATGTACAATATTCTTTTACAAAACTTTCCTGGGACAACTCATCCCAAAAAGCAGAACGCCGGTTTTTAAAGGTACTGTCTTTACCCGTTTCCGGACCTTTTATAACAACTAACTGGCTGGTGTTAATTCCCAGCTTCTCATTCTTCATAAAATTTAGTTGTGTATAAATAAGTATGGTTGCGATGATGAGCACTATGGAAATTACGAACTGTGTTACCACCAGTGATTTGCGTAAAAAGACAGCTTTGGAGCCAGCAATAACTTTCCCTTTCAATGTATCAACCGGGTTATAATGTGATAAAGAAAAGGCAGTATAAGCACCTGAGAAAAAAGAGCCGGTAACCAATAACGCAAGTGCGAATATCCAGGTTTGACTTGCGCCAAGTGTTTGTAGTGAAAGTGATTTGCCAATCAGTTGGTTAAACAAAGGTTGAATGGCTATTACCAGCACAATTGCAAAAGCGAAGCCCAGTAAATTCATCAGTACTGATTCGCCCATAAATTGGGTAACCAAACTTTTTCTGCTAGCCCCGATGGCTTTGCGTATGCCAACTTCGCCTGCACGTTTAACAGAATTTGCAGTAGATAAATTGATGTAATTAAACCAGGCGATCAGCAATATTAAAAAGGCAATAGCACCCAGCATGTACACATATTTCAGGTTACCGTAAGTAAGGTATCGGTCGCTCAATGAAGTACCGAGATGAACTGCTGAAAATGATTGCAGGTGAAACTGAACTCCATCTTTATCTTTCTTTAATTCATTCCGCATAGCGGTCAGCTTCTTTTCAAATGCAGGCGCATTCACCCCCTGATTCAATATAAAAAAAGTATTGATGTATTGGGAGGAAAGATTGTCCAGAGTTGCCCAGCCATTGTCGTTGAGGTTAGCAGGATTTTTTAAAGTTTCCAGCGAAAATACCATATCGTACCTGATATCACTGTTATCACCCATGTCAGCAAAAACCCCTCCCACGGCGTAAATAGTAGTGCCGAACTGGTTGTTTAAAACCAGGGTTTGGCCAACTGGTTCTTTATTGCCAAAATACTTTTTTGCAGCTGTGGCCGATATAAAAACAATATTGGTTTTGTTGAATGCTGATGGTGTTCCTTCCTTTAAAGGAAAGCTGAAGAAATCGAAAAAATTACCTTCGGCATAGCCTATTTTATTTTCCCGGTAAGACTGATTGCTATTGTCGCCTTTGCTCACAATGCCCTTCGCAACGCCATCTTCAAAACGGCAGTAGGCTTTCACTTCCGGAAAACGTTGTTTGGCCTGCAATGCCCATCCCGGCTCCTGCTCAGGCCATGTTTTGCCGGCTGCATCTTCATTAATGAGGCGGTACATGCCGGGCAAATTACTGTGAAACTGGTTGATGCTTTTTTCAAGACTGATATATTCTGCCAGCAATAAAAATGCTGCAATTCCCATGGCAAGGCCAACAATATTTATCGCTGCATAAACCTTATTGCGAAAAATATTTCTGAAGGCAATCTTAAAAAAGTTTTTAACCATTTCAGTAATTTTTTTGAAAGCGTTTGTACTTTATTTACTATTCATTTTTCATCAGCCTGTTTTATAAATCAGTAGTAATCACCGTGAAATATTTTCCTGGTTTTTATTAGATAATTTTTGAACATGGCCAGGTTTTTTATTCTGATTTTATACTCTTAACAGGGTTCATTAAAGCTGCCCGGATGCTTTGAAAACTGATGGTGGCAATAGCCAGCAACAGCATACAAAAACCGGAGATAAGAAATGCCTGCCACGACAAGTTTACACGGTAAGGAAAGTTTTGCAACCACTTGCTGTTGGCATACCAGGCAAAAGGAATAGAGATAACAAACGCAATTAACACAAGCTGTAAAAAGTTAGAAGACAGTAGCGTAACAACGCTTTGCACACTTGCACCCAGCACTTTGCGGATGCCAATTTCTTTGGTTCTTTTTTCGGTTGATAAAATTGACAGCCCGAAGAGGCCGATGCAGGAAATAAAAATGGAAAGGAAAGCAGCAAAGCTGATGATCTGTTTCCACTTGGCTTCTTCCTGGTAATTAAGCCGGTTTTGTTCATCCATAAATTTGTAGCTGTAGGGCTGAAAAGGGAATACTTTTTTAAATGTTGCTGCTATAAAGTTTAAAGCCGTTGCAACATTGGCCGGGTCTATTTTAACGATCACTTGCCCAACACGATAGCCAGGGTCTGCCACAAAAAGTTGTGGCATTATTTTCTTTTGCAGCGATTCAAAATGATAATCCTTAACCACACCAACGACCGTTACTTTACGGTTATCCCAAAAAAAATCAACCTGTTTACCAAGCGGATTATCCCAGCCTGCAGTTTTTACAAAGCTCTCATTTACTACAACAGACTGGGTAGAATCGCCGGGGAAACCTGCCAGTAAATTCCTTCCCTTTACCAACGGAATCTGTAATGCCGCCAGGTAATTTTCATCCATCCGCTTGTAAGCAAATTCCATCTCCTTTCCATCAATTTTACCTGAAGTAATATTGCCATGGCCATCGCTGCCGGCCACCATTTTTATATAAGGATTGGCTGAGAGTTGGCTTTTGAGCAGGTCGAAATCTTTTTGAGCAACGCCCCTTCCTGCATCCAGCATCACAATATTTTCATCGTTGTAACCCGGATTTGTATGGGTGAGAAAGTTAAACTGCCGGTACACCATTACAGTGGTAATAATTAAAAAAGTTGCCAGTGAAAACTGGAAAACAACAAGCCCTTTTGTAAGGTAATTTTTGCTGGTGAATTTTTGCCTGTTGTAAATGGTTTGTAACGGGTTAAAGCCCGACAAAACCAATGCAGGGTAAAACCCCGCCACCAACCCGGTAATTAAAAACAACGCAATGTAGGCTCCCATCAAACGGGCACTCAACAGCATGGCGAAACTAAGTTGCTTATTGGCAAGTTCATTAAAAACCGGCAGCACCAGCAACACCAAACCAACAGCAATTACAAAAGAAAAAAAGCTTAATAAAAAGGACTCTCCCAAAAACTGTTTGATGAGTTGCGAACGTTCGCCACCCATTACTTTTCTTACACCAATTTCTTTGGAGCGCTGAATAGAACTCGCCAGCTGCAGGTTAATAAAATTGATACAAGCAATCAGTAAAATAAAAATGGCAATGCCGGAAAGCACATAAGAGTAAACAGGTTTGCTGCTTTTGTTCACACCTTCCGGGCCGTACACAGTATCAAGGTGTACGTCACTAAAAGGTTGAAGGCCAAAATGTACCGATCCTTTAAAATTAAACTTCTCCTTTATTTCCTTCAATTCATCTTTGGCCCGCTCTAAAAATACATTGTCAAACCTTGCTGCTACGGAAGCTGTATTTGCATTTTCATCCAGCAATAAATAAGTGGAAAGATAAAAGCCAAACCATTCATTACTCTTATCAGTGAAAGGCAGCAGCACATCAAAGTTTATGGAAGAATTCTGCGGCGCTTTCTTAGCAATACCGGTAACCAACTTTTGCTCAAATGCATCCCGGTATTTAACCTGCAGGGTTTTCCCAACGGCATCAGTTGTACCAAAATATTTCAAGGCCATCTCATCTGTAATTACCACAGCATTGGGATCTTTAAATACAGTTGCAGCATTACCGGCAATTAGTGGAAAAGAAAAAACGGAGAAAAAATTAGTATCCACTTTTGTTGTGGACTGACCAAAAACTTCATTTCCTTTCTTAATAATATTGTAATCTCCCTGCACTCTTACAAAAGCTTTTATACCAGGCACTTCCTCTTTAAAAGCCGGGCCTACAGGGCTGTTGGTTATGCCCAGGTTACGGGTTTCCTTCCCGTCGTTCATAACTGCAACCACACGGTGCAGCTGGTTAATACTCTTGTGAAACTTATCAAAACTCACTTCATCATTATTGTACATCACAATCAGCATGCAGCAGGTAAGTCCAAGCGCAAGTCCGGCAATATTAATAGTGCTGTACATTTTACTTTTCCACAAATTGCGGAACATGATCTTAAAATAATGTTGCAGCATAAGTTTACTTTTTAAAAAGATGATGTGTTTTGTTGCAGGTTTTTACAAGCTTATTTGTAAGCCTTCTTAATCTATTTTATCAATCACTGTTTCACCAATATGTATTCCCTTCACTATTTCCGGATCACCCTTGTAATGAAGTTTTGCTTCACCAAATGCGGTCAGCTTTATTTTATCTGCAGCGTTCAATGTAAAATCTGATTCACCATAACTAACTATATAACCGCTCCGCCCATTAACAGCAGTTGTGTTCACCGTGCTTTCTCCGTAAGATGTGTAGTGCTGCTCCTTAATTGTTCCGAGTTTTATTTCAAGTGCATTTTCGCCGTAGAGTTTTGTATGCAGTTCACCAAAACTCACATCATTCATGGTAAGTTTTGAAGCACCATAAAGCTTCAGGCTAAATTTATCAGCAGTAAGCGGGCTTTTGCAAAGCTGCGTTTCATCACCACGGATAGAAAGACTGTTTAATTTTTTATAAGTGATTACAGCAGTAACAACCGTGCCTTTGTACATGGAATGTTTTTCCTTGTATCCATTTTCATAAGTGGTTTCATTTTTCGGGATTTGTTTGGCGCCATCCAGGTACAGCCAGAGTGTTTTGCTATTTATTTCCATGTGCAGTTTGTCTCTGTCAACTGTACAGCTTTCAATATCCACGGCTTCTTTATCACCTTCCACAAACGTAACCTGTATGTAGGGGCTTATAATTATCTTTTCAAAAGGCGCTACGGTTGTAGCCTGGCCATACACATTGCATGATACAATCAGCAGCAAGGCTGAAATAAAAAAGTTATTCTTTTTCATACCTGTTAATTTATTAGTTGTTGTAAATATTATCGGGTTCTTAAAATTTTTGTCCGGGCAAATACACAGCCATGTTCAACATCGTTGTGTCACTTGCCGGCCTTGTCGGCATCCCGGTGTTACACTTGAATCGGGACTTCTACGTTTTTTGCTCTGTGGCACCCTTCCTGAATCCGCTACTGTATTCGTTTTATTTGTAATCATTTTCTACAAGGCGATAACTCTTCCGGAGTTGAAAACAAACAGATATCTCCTAATTTAAAAATTCTCCGAACTAAAATAAATCAGACATAAAATGTCAGACATCAGCCCCCTCATTCTATTCACTCCGCAAACTTTTTACCGGGTTTAATACAGCCGCTTTGATAGCCTGGAAGCTTACTGTAGCAACTGCTATTAGTACAGCCATAACTGCTGAAATAATAAATACACCGGCTCCGATGTTGATACGGTAACTGTATTGCTTTAGCCAGTTAGTTAAAAAATACAAGGCGATGGGTGATGCTATCACACAACTGATAACTACTAATAAAATAAAATCACGGGAGAGCAGTAACCACACTTGTGATACGGATGCACCCATCACTTTGCGAACCCCAATTTCTTTGGTTCGCTGCCGGGCTGTGTAGGCAGAGAGGCCGAACAAACCCAGGCAGGAAATGAAAATTGCCAGAGCTGTAAAAATACCAGCCAGCTTGCCAATCAATACTTCCAGCTTAAATTTTGCAGCGTAGCTATCGTCTGCAAACTCGTAGTTGTAAGTATAAGCTGTATTGTATTTATTGAATATTGCAGTTAGTTTATTAATGGCATCCTGCGTTGATATAGCAGGGGCTAACTTGTACATCATGCTACCGGCAGGTTCATTACTGGCGAAAAACATCGTAGGGTCAGCCTGTTCAAAAGGAGATAACATCAGGGCATCTTTTACAACACCCCTTATGGTGATTTCTTTTCCAAATACATTAATTACTTTATTCACCGGGTCGTTAATCCGCATTTGCTTAATGGCAGCCTCATTAAAAATAACATTGGTGCTATCGAGGTCTCCAGAAAAATCTGTGCCTTGCTGCAACTGCATACCAAGGGTTTTAAAATAATCTTTTGTTACGCCAATTATACCCATTTCAATTGTTTCACCAGGTTTTTTTCCCGGCCATTTATCAATGTTTGAGTGCCAGTAAATATTAGTGGCCGGGCTGGTGGCGGTGGTAACACCTGATACAATTCCTTTTGAAACCAGCTCATCTTTCAGTGCTATATAATTATGTCTTAATTCATCGCTCATATCAGTCACCATCAGGCGGTTTACATCATAACCGGTAGGCCTGTCTTTCGCATGTTGTACTTGCTGGTAAATAATTACCGTACTTATGATAAGTGCTACAGAGCAACTGAATTGCACCACCACGAGCGCCTTACGGGGCATGGTCGCAAACCTCCCTGCCTGCATAGTGCCTTTCAAAACTTTTACCGGGTTAAATGAAGAAAGATAAAAGGCTGGCCTGCTGCCTGCAACAACAGCCGTAATTACAAGAAAGACCAGGATGCTCACCCAAAAAACAGGGCTGAAAAACGGAATGGATACTGCTGTATCAGCCAGCGCATTAAAGCCGGGGAGTGTTAACTGCACTATAACCAATGCAAACAAAAATGCAATGAAGGTTAGTAAAAAAGACTCTGTTAAAAACTGGACAATCAGCTCCTGCCGTTTTGAACCAATAGCCTTTCTTACACCAATTTCCCTGGCCCTTTTCTGCGAACCTGCCGTAGTTAAATTAATGAAATTGATACAAGCGATCAATAATACCAGTATCCCAATGATGGCAAAAATGCGGACGTATGTGATAAAGCCATTACCATCTTTTCCATTTACATAATGGCCATACAAATGCCAGTTAAGCATGGGCTGAAATACCACATAAGATGACATGGCATTTTGATTACCTTTTTCAGAATGCTCAATATTCCTGATTTTTGGAACCACCTGCTGGTAACTGATGCCTGCTTTAAGCTTTACAAAAAGCTGAAGGCTATTATTGCTAAAACTGGAGTAACTATCCTGGGATGTTTTTCGGGTTGCCACCAGGTAAGTAAAAGGCACCAAAAAATTAAACTGGAAGGTAGAAGCAGCCGGGATATCTTTTAAAATACCGGTTACTTTAAGATCATTTTCATTATCGAAACGTACAATTTTATTAATTGCATCCTCTGTACCAAATAATGCCTTTGCAGTTGCTGCTGTAAGTACAATTGAGTAAGGATCTTTAAATACAGAATTTATATTTCCCTGCAGCAGTGGGTACTTGAATATGTTCAAAAAATCCACACCTGTTTGCCCGCCACGCATGTAGAATTTTTTATTACCCACCATCAGGCCATGTGGTCCCATCCAGTCAGATTCAGCTACATATTCAATTTCGGGAATTTCATTGCGTAATGCCTCCCCCAGTTTTAATGAAGTAGTGGCAAAAGTGAGCGTATCTCCATTGCTATAAAAGTTTCTTTTTACCTGGTAAAGCTGTTTACTTTCGGGTAAAAATTGATCGTATGAAAATTGATAAATTACCCATAAACCTATGATGAGGGCCACAGCAATACCGATAGCAAGACCTGAAATATTCAACAGACTGAAGCCCTTATTTTTAAAAATATTCCGCCAGGCGATTTTAAAATAATTTTTTATCATAAAAAGCTTTTTGTTTGTGATATTTTTATTCCGATCTTAAACTTTTTACAGGGTTCATCAATGCAGCCCTTATGCTTTGAAAACTTACTGTGAGCAATGCGATAACTATTGCCAGCAAACCGGTAAGCGCAAACACCCACCATTGGATATTGATCTTGTACGCAAAATCTTTTAGCCAGTTGTGCATGAAGTACCAGGCCAGTGGCGAGGCAATTACTATGGCAATTAAAACAAGTTTTACAAAGTCTTTACTTAACATGATAACAATGCTTTGCACACTGGCGCCAAGGGATTTACGAACACCAATTTCTTTAATCCGTTGTTCTATCATTAATAAAGCGATGGCAAATAAACCCATACAGGAAATAACAATGGCAATGCCTGCTGCTATACTGTAAATGGTAGATAATTTCTGTTCTCTTTTAAACCAGCGGTCAGTATTTTCATCAAGAAAAGATCCCATAAATTCTTTATCGGGTAGTTCCTTTTTAAAGTAGTTTTTTACTTTGTCCAGTACTGTGGTCATGCTGCCGGCACTTGTTCTCAGCATGGCATATTGCATTTGCCCGGTCTTACCAATTTGCATGGTAAGCGGTTCAATTTTTTCATGCATGGAATACAAATGAAAATCTGGTACCACGCCAATTACCTGCAATTTGGGTTGAGATGTATCAGGCTGTAAAAATTTACCGATTACATCTTTATCGCCCATTTGCCGGGCCATGCTCTCATTTACAATTACAGAAGTAGTAGAATCTGTTGCAAAGCTGCGGTTGAAATCACGGCCTGCAATTAGCTTTATATCAAGCGCTTTCAGGTAGTCATAGTCCGTAAACATCCAGTCTGTCTGAACATTTTTTTCACCATAATTAAAGCCATAAGAACTGCGGCTGCTGCTTTTATCAAGCCCGCTGCCAATGTTGATGTTAGCGCCGGAAACCGCCAGCACTTTAGGTTCCATCAATAAATCGTTTCTCATTTTTTGAATAAAAATACCACCATCGGCACTTCCGCCAACGGGTACACTTATCACCTGCTCCTTGTTGTAACCAAGCGGCATATTGTGCAAAAAATTCAGCTGCTGCAAAACAATTACCGTACTGCAAATAAGCAGAATGGCAATTGAAAACTGCACTACAATAAGACCGTTCCGCAGGCCGCCACGTTTTTTTAATATTAGCTTTCCTTTTAAAATTTCAATGGTATTAAAAGCAGCCATTGCCAGCGCCGGGTAACCACCGGAAATAACCGAAACCAATAAAAAACAACTTACCATCAAGAGCAATGTAACAGGCTGTAAAATAAAAGAGAATGGAAGTGCGGTGCTAAACAGTGTTCTAAATGATGGCAGCAGCATCCACGCTAATAGCAGCCCAATAACAAATGCTATAAAACATACCAGCAGCGACTCTCCCCAAATTTGAAAAAACAATTGCTTTTTATCTGCCCCAATTGATTTACGAACACCCACTTCTTTTGCCCTGGTAAAGGAACGGGCAATTGACAGGTTTATAAAATTGATGCTGGCAATGAGCATGATAAAAAAAGCCAGCAGGAATAACGTGTACACATACGTTTTTTTAGTGCCGCCGGTAGAATTGTCATAAAAATGCACATCGGTAATTGGCGTAAGTGCTATGTTGGAATAGTTACCATTTGCATCTGGCTTTACACCAGACTTGCGTATATCTTCCGGGTTTGGTGGATTGTTCCTGGTATAAAATTTTTGCGCTGTTTTTTCAAATTGCTCCCGGGTAACATTATCAGCCAGCTGCACAAATACCTGGTGGTGCTGGTTGTTCCATTCGTTCTTGTTGATGTTGTAATCCGGCATATTTTCAATCCGCATTACTGCATCAAATTGAAGGGTTGAGTTTTCAGGAAAATCGCTCACAATTCCGGTGATAGTGAAATCTTTCCAGTCGTTTTGCAACCGCAGCTGTACAATTTTATTCATCGGCTCTTCCTTACCAAAAATAGCCTTCGCCATATTTTCGCTGATGACCAGGTCGCTGAGATCATTTAACGCATTACCTGAATTTCCATTTATCATAGGAAAGGAAAACATCCGTAAAAAATCAGGATCTGCAGCATTAATCATTTTATTGTACTCTTTGCCATTGTACCGGATTGCCCCGCTGCCAAACCTCCAGCGGGTTGCATATTTAACTTCTGAATAATCTCTTTTAAGAGCTGGTACAACAGGATAAGCCATAGAGTTTCCGTAGCCCACACCTTCCTCAGATTGTACCACATTAACCGTTCTGTAGAGGTTATTTTTGTTTACATGAAAACTGTCAAAAGAGAGATCAAAATAAGCTGCTAAAAATACCAGCATACTGCTGCTGAAGGCAACCACCAAACCAACTAAATTAATACCAGTATAAGCCTTGTGTTTTACGAGATTGCGCCAGGCAATCTTGAGATAGTTTTTGAACATTTTATATTCTTTGAAGGATTAATTTTTGTAAATTTGAAACAAACAAAAATCATTACTATGGAACGTATTGTTATTGAAGTTGGTGACGCTACGGCTAAAAGATGGCGTACTTCTTCCCGTAAACGTAAAGAAGAAATATCTCAGGAAATAGAAATACGGTTGGCAAAAAAACTGATGGCTGACTCCAAAGAAAACTTTATGGAATTTTTGGATGAGGTTGGAGACACAATGCGCCAGCGTGGGCTTACTGAAGAAATCTTGAATGACAATAAGTAAAGCTTTTGTTTTTGACACAAACATATCCATTTTAAATGCCGTTGATTTTATGAATACTTTTTAATCCTCTACACCAAACGTATCAGTACTTACACATGAAAGTTTTCAGTCACCACCTTCCCATCAAACAGGTTCACAATTCTATGTGCAAAGCCGGCATCATACGGGCTATGGGTTACCATAATGATGGTTGTTCCCTCTTCATTCAGTTGCTGTAAAAGCTTCATTACTTCTTCGCCATTTTTACTATCAAGGTTACCGGTAGGTTCATCCGCCAAAATTAATTTTGGCTTTGCAACTACCGCTCTTGCTATAGCAACACGCTGTTGCTGACCACCACTCAACTGCTGCGGAAAGTGATTGCGTCGATGCATGATGTTCATGCGTTCCAACACTGTTTCCACCTTCACTTTACGTTCCTTGGCGGGCATGTTCATGTAGATCAGCGGAAGCTCCACATTTTCAAACACAGTAAGTTCATCTATCAAATTAAAGCTCTGGAAAACAAAGCCGATATTGCCTTTACGCAATTGGGCTCTCTTTCGCTCCGTCATTTTTGCAACCTCTGTTCCAAAAAAATTGTAGTCGCCGCCAGATGGATTGTCGAGTAAGCCAACGATGTTAAGCAGCGTTGATTTACCGCAACCGCTGGGACCCATAATGGCAACAAATTCACCCTCTTTTATATCGAGATTTATGCCGTTAAGTGCCGTGGTTTCCACTTCTTCTGTTGAAAACAATTTTTGTAATTCGTTAATGTGAATCATGGTTTATTTTTTAAAAAGAGTATTTGATAAATAACAGGTTATTGCGTTCAAAATATTCTGCTGCTGCAGGTTGTTTAATCTCACGGCATTGAATAACCGAAGCGTTGGTGCCGCATTTAACCGACATGCTGATGAAGACACCCATCAGTAGTGCAGCTATAAAAATGTATTTTTTGTGTGCCATGTTAGTTCGGTTTTAATGCAATATTTTGGTTACTAATTTTAATACCAGCAGTTGTTTTTCATAGTATCATCGTTGCGTTGCAATCCATGCCCGTTCGGTCAGCCGGGCTTTCATCAGCATACCACTATGCAGCCCGTTTCTTAAAATTCCAGCACCTCATTCTTCCCAAAATTTTCATAAGAGCTGGTGATAACTTTCTCACCCGGCTTCAACCCATCCAGCACTTCAAAATATTCAGGATTGCGGCGGCCCAGCGTAATATTGCGTTTTACAGCTTTTTTGCCAGTGGCGTCCATCACATAAATCCAGTTACCGCCGGTTTCAGAAAAGAACCCACCAACCGGTATCAGTGTTGCTTTTGATGACTTGCCTAACTCTATGCGTATAGAGGCTGATTGCCCCCTGCGGATGCCATCCGGGATTTTGGCAGCGAAGTTCATATCAACTTCTATCCTGCCCGATTTTACTTCCGGGTATACTTTAGAAATAACGAGCTCATAATTTTGATTGTTGAATTCCAGTGTACCTTTTAAGCCAACAAAAATTCTGCTGCTATAGTGTTCATCCACACCAGCCCTCATTTTAAATCCGTTAATATCATCTATCTGTCCAATGTTCTGGCCGCCTGTAATGTTGCTGCCCACTTCCGCTTCAATAGATGAGAGCAACCCGCCAACAGGCGCTTTTACTGTAAGGTTGCTCAGGTTTTCTTTCATCAGCTGCAGGTTGCGCTGTGAGTTCTGCAATGTTCCTTCCAGCTGCTTAATTTGCAATACAGAGTTTTGCTCCTGGTATTTTTGTGACTCTACTTCAATATCTTTTTGATTGTATAATTTTTCATACTCCCTTTTTGTCTTAAGGTATTCCTGGTCACTGATCACTTTGTCTTTGTATAATTTTTCATTCCTGTCATTGTTATCCTTAGCCTGCATTAACTGGTAGTCCACTTCATTCAAAGTTCTTTTTAAAGTAAATTTATCCTGCTTTAGCCTCAGCCTGGTATTCTGCAGTTCATTGATCAACCTGTTGATCTCAGTTTCCTGCTGTACAAATTCCATTTGCAGGCGGTTATTTTCGAGTCTTAAAATAATATCACCGGCCTTTACATTGTTACCACCTTCAATTACTTTTTCCTTTACATATCCGCCTTCAATAGCATCAATGCGATAAGTTTTAATGGGTTGCACCACACCGCTAACAACAATAAATTCGTCAAAAACATTTTGCGATACTTCGGATACAGTTATCTTTTCCTTATCAACATTAAGCTTGGTTCTTTTATCGGCAAAAGCCAGTTGAAATACCAGGAACGCACCTAACAAAGTGCTGCCGCCAATCCATCCAATCCTTTTGGCATTCCAGAATTTCTTTTCAATTTTCTTGTCCATTTTAAATTTTATTATTTGCTGTTTCCTCTGTGCCAATTGATATGCCAAAGAGCAAAAGCCTTACCTGCAAACAGTTACAGCAGTTACAGCTATTAAAAGTGTCCGATTCCGAACACAGGTATGTACAGCAGCGAACAGAAAATAAAATTTAGCTTTGAGGCAATGGATAATATAATAATTTTAAAGCCGCTCTGTTACTGATATTTGCAGCCAACATATTACCACAAAAATTTGGGGATTGATAATTGAGAGAATGAGCTATTATTATTGATCAACGTTTTTATATTCATTTAGCAGCAAACACATGAACCCAACTTTACAAGGAAAGATATTAATAGTAGATGATGACGCTGGCGTGCTGAGTGCCGCCAACCTGCTGCTGAAGCGGCACTTCAAACAGGTGGACACAGAAAAAAATCCGCTGCGGATTCCCTATTGGGTTAACAATGGAAATTACGATGTTATCCTGCTGGACATGAACTTTACACGTGACCTCAGCAGTGGTAAAGAAGGCTTTGAATGGCTGGATAAAATACTTGATCTGGATCCTTCAATTTCAGTGGTACTTTTTACTGCTTATGGCGATATTGAAATGGCAGTAAGGGCAATAAAATTGGGTGCCAAAGATTTTGTGCTCAAGCCCTGGAGAAATGAAAAGCTGGTAGAAACATTGCAGACAGCGCTGGAAATTGCACAGGAAAAAAAGGCCGCAAAAACCAAACCTGCGGATACAAGAAATAAGAAGACAGGCAGCTTTCTTGCGGAGCATCCCTTTGTTGGCAACAGCGAGCCGATACAGCAAGTGCTTAGTACAATTGAAAGAGTTGCCGCTACCGATGCCAACATTTTAATACTCGGTGAAAACGGCACTGGTAAAGATCTTGTTGCAAAAAACATCCACCAGCAATCGTTGAGAAAAGACAAGCCATTTATTGCTGTTGACCTTGGTGCCATCACTGAATCATTGTTCGAAAGTGAATTATTCGGCCATGTAAAAGGCGCCTTTACTGATGCAAAAGACGATCGCACCGGCAAGCTCGAAGAGGCTGATGGCGGCACTATTTTCCTGGACGAAATTGGCAATATTTCCATGCCGATGCAAGCCAAGTTACTAACCGTGTTGCAAAACCGTACTATCACAAAGGTTGGCAGCAATAAACCTAAATCTATTGATGTAAGGCTTGTTTGTGCTACCAACAAAGCGGTGTACAAAATGGTTGCCGAAAGTCATTTCCGGCAAGATCTTTTATACCGGATCAACACCATTGAAATTCAACTACCGGCGCTGAGGGAACGCAAAGACGATATCCCCTTACTGGCAGATTATTTTGTAAATGTGTATGCAAAAAAATACAACAGGCCGGTATCAGCACTCAGCAGCGCCTTAATAAAACAAATTCAAAAACACAACTGGCCCGGCAATGTAAGGGAGTTGCAGCATGCCATCGAACGGGCGGTCATCCTTTCGCAAAGCGATACATTGCAGCCGGAAGATTTTAAAGGCATCAGGCTGGCGAGCGAATCAGACAATACATTGGAAACATTGCAGCTGGAAGAAATGGAAGTATTGCTGATAAAAAAAGCTATGCAAAAACACAATGGAAATATTACAGACACAGCGAGGGAATTAGGCTTAACAAGAGCTTCCTTATACAGGAGGTTGGAGAAGTATGGAATTTAAAAAGCCTCTGTCCCCCGAAGGGGGAACCTAGGTCGTGGCATTAAGACTAATAACAAATAGTTCATATTTCTTCAGGGTGCAATTTTTTTTGAGACCAGCCGATGTTTTTTATCGCATCATCGTGGTGTCAATCACTTGTACTGAATACAATTTTTGAGCAACAAACAATTTACGTTCAAATTGAAACAATTTTGTAAACAAAAAACTGCTTGAGATAGCAGAGATCCAGAACCCTCCTTTGGAGGGCAGGGAGGCTTCTATGATATTCAAACGTTTTACACTCGGGTTAATTTGGCGGATTGTGCTAATCACAATGCTGGCTGCAGCTTTGGCATACAGTGCAGTACAGATAATCCAGGTAAAAGACAACACGGTTTACTGGCTTTCTGCAGCCATAATCTTTGGGTTGCTCATTTACCGGACCGTCGATTTATTTCATTACTCCAATTCCACCAACCGCAAACTCATCCGTTTTTTTGACTCCATTCAGTACGACGATTTTACCATCAAGTTTTCATCAGATAACACTTATGGCAAAAGCTTCCAGCAACTGAACCAGCAGTTCAATAAAGTACTTGAATCATTTAGAAAAATAAGGGCAGAAAATGAAGCTAACCTGCATTTGGTAAACACCATTATACAAAATGTACAAACAGGTTTACTACTTTTTGATCAATATGGCAGAATAGAATTAAGTAATTCCGCTGCCTGTAAATTGCTGGGATTTTACCGGCTCAAAAATATTTCGGAGCTTAAAACCAATCACCTGGAACTGGCAGATAAATTATCATCTGCGGCAGATAAACATTTTTTATACCAGGGCAAAAGCGGCTTGCAGGTAGCCGTAAATATTGTCGCTATTCGCTTGAAGGGCCAAATAAAAACGCTTGTATCCCTGCAAAATATTCAGCCGGAGCTGCAGGAAAAAGAAGTAGAGGCCTGGCAAAATCTCACCCGTGTTTTGCGCCACGAAATTATGAATTCACTCACGCCAATTTTGTCATTGATTGGCACCATGAAACATATTGTTGATAAGGAACTTGCGCCAGATGCCAATGACAACGGTGCCAAGGCAGATCTGCAGGAAGCATTGGAAACACTGGAAAGCCGGGGCATCGGCATGATCAATTTTGTGGATGGCTACCGCAACTTCACCAGTATTCCATCCCCATCCTTTGCGAATGTAGAAATAGATGAACTTGTGTACCGTGTAAAGAATTTATTGCAGGCAGAAATGGTTGGGGCCAACATCAATTTTAATGTTGAAAACACCGCTAAAAACAATCACATACAGGCCGATGCTGACCAGCTTTCAATGGTCCTGATCAACCTTGTAAAAAATGCGAAAGAAGCACTTGAACATGTTCCGGATGCAGCCATCAAAATAAAAACCTTTGCCCAAAACCAACAGGTATTTGTTGAAGTAATTGATAACGGGCCTGGTATTGAACCAGAGGCCCTGGAAGATATTTTTATTCCCTTTTTTACTACCAAAGAAAATGGCTCCGGCATTGGCCTGAGTTTATCAAGACAAATTATTCAGCAGCATGGAGGCACCATCAAAGTTTTTTCTGAGCCGGGTAAAGGCTGCAGGTTTGTGGTGATGCTGAAGGAGATGCGGTAGGTTTATTTTTTACATGTTATGATTTATCCACAAAATAATTTTTTCCTTATAAGATATTAGATAGAAGTCGTTCCCGTTATAACAATAATATCCGCCAGCTTGATTGGCCACTCTTCTGATATATTGCTGCTTATTTGAAATCTCATTACCCCAGCCACTATAATTTGGTGTCATATATTCCAGCTTTTCTCTATCACTGCTGTCTACGGGAGTTCTTCTCCATTTCATTTCACTTATGCCATCAACAGAATATTTTTTAAAAAAGTCACTACCCGGTTCTTCAAAATAGCTTACCATTTCAGGGCTTAAATTGTAAATTTCTAATGTATATCCTTCGCCACGAATCCCCCATTCATCATGTCTAAAGTTATTCCAACTCCAAAATTTTTTACCTGTTAATTCTATAGTCTTATTTCGGAAATCATTATTGGATGAAAGAGGAATTACCCTCAGTTCCCACAAAAGAATTATTGTTAAAAGAATAAAAATAGTGAGATTGATTGTAAATGCTTTTTTGTTTCCTGCCTTATAGCATTTAACTATTCTGTATAACCAATAAATTGATAAACCTACTGTCAGTAATAAAGCTAAAAATAAAATATATTTCTATGAGTCCAAATTAGCTTCAGTCAATTTAGTAAATTATTTGTCTTCGAAAATTTCTATTAGGTTATTTTACTCCTGAATTTCCTGCTTGCTTTAATTTCTTTACAAATATTTTCAGCTGATTTCGAAGAAGCAAAAGCTCCAAAAGATTTATAAAATTCATTAGTGGATTTAGCAGATTCTTTTTTCAAATAATTTAGTCAATCGCTGTATCAGCTCAATTTTAGTATTAGCATTCATGCTTTTTAATAATGAGGATTAAGTAGCAACAATACGTTTCTCTGTATATGTCATCTCATTTTTAATTAAAGTTATCGTTTTGCAATTATTGATATTCTTTGCAACATAAACCTACAACATATTAAAACACCAATACAGGCTAAATATTAATTCGTCTTCTCCGGTGATTCCGTATTCATGATATTATTTTCCTCTTTCTTCCTCAGCCCAAAATTATAACGCAGGTTAATGCCGAAACGACGGGTGTCTCCCTGCCGGAAACCATTTGCCAATACTGACCCCTGAGCAATATTAAAGGTATTGTTATTGGTAAAGAATATATCAGACACATTCATTGTTACCGTCATTTTTTTATTGAAAAACTGGTGGTTAATACTGGCATTAAAGGAGCCAAATGTGCCCAGCTCATAAAATTGTTGCTGACCATTAAACCGGGCAAAACCATAAATGCTTGCGGTAGATAATTTGCCTAGTTTTAATGTTTGAAAAGTGAAGACAGACCAGCTACCTCTTTTAAAAGTAAGGGGTGCATTTTCATACAAGCCGTTGTATAAATTATAATTGTACTGGCCGCCAATTACAAAAAAATATTTGCCGCCAGGCGGTATGGCCCCAAGCACCCGGAAATAAGTTTCTTTATTAGTACCCAGATTATCATAGGTTCTGATGGCTTTACTCCGGTTGGTATCATTTTGATAAACAACATTTGTAAAAATATCTTTGGTGTCGTTATAACCAATCGCAAACACGGGCCGCTCTTCAAAACTCACATTGGCTTCATAGTTTTTAGTGAACTGTGGCCGCAATCTGGGGTTGCCCGTTTCTGATAAATACTGATCAACAAATTTTGAAAATGGGTTGAGCAGATCATAACCCGGCCGGTTGATCGTTCTCCGGTAAACCAGGTAAGCTTTTAAGGGGTAACTGGCAATTTTAAAAAGGTCCCTGCTGAGGTAGATATAAGGAAAAGCATCTGTTCTGTTTATCTTAAAAGATGTATCTGAAGGTATCACCTGGCTGCCCGTCATGTTAGTGTTCTCCAGTCTTACACCTGCCTTCAACACAAATTTTTTCACCGTTTTTGTACCCTGAAGGTAAGCTGCATTTATGTTTTCTTTGTACTTAAAACTGTTGGTACGTTCGCCATCAAACTTGGTGACGTTGTTGATAGTTTTATAAAATTTTGCATCGCTGTTAAAATCAATGAAAGAACCTTTTACACCAGTTTCAACAGAGAGTTGGTTAGCCAGTTTAATTTTTACATCAGTTTGTGCAACCACAAAATTCCGATCATTATTGAACGAGCCATTGCCGTATACGCCGTTATTTGCCGGAATTAAAAAGCTGGTATTGTAAGCCTGGTCATTGGTGTTTTTGTTATAGTTGTAAGAGATATCGGTTGACCACTCCGAACCGGTTGAATCAATTTTATATTTAGCGGTAACGCTCTGGTTAAGTCCAAAAGAACCTGCGTTATTGTTGACGGTGGCCAAATTATTCACCAATAAATCAGCGGTACTGATCTTTTCAATAAAAGACCTGTTAGTGCTGGCATTTTTGTTATTGTTTATGCTGATGCGACCATCATAGTTTAGCTCCCATTTTTTTGTTACTTCATACCCAATACCAAAGCCGGTATAAAATGATTTGCCGGGAAATTTTGTATATGCATCCTGCGACAGCAGTGAATCTGCCGAAAACTTCCGGTCTGTTTTTATTTGCTCATAAGTATTTCGGAAGGTGAACTGTGTATTGATATAGCTGTTAAGTTTTCCATTGTTATTGTTAAGGCTGAAACCGGCAAACTGGTTTCCATAAATACCCTGGTTAAGGCCGGCGTTCACACTTCCTGTTAAGCCAATTTTTACCCCTTTTTTTAGCACAACATTTACCATACCGCCACCACCTGAGGCATCGTATTTTGCTGAAGGCGTTTTTATCACTTCAATTCTTGCAACGGAACCCGGCGGCAAGCTTTTGAGCATAGTGGCCACATCTGCCGTGCTCATTTTTGTATCTCTTCCATTTATAAGAACGGTGGCCGGTGTGGTGCTGCTGATGTAAATATTACCATCCTGGTCCACGAATAAACCAGGGACTTTTTCCATCATTTCAAAGGCATTGGTGGTGGTGCTTGCGATATTTTCAGGATCAACAATAGTCTTGTCTTCTTCCTGGCGCATCAGTGGTTTTTTGTTTATAATCACCACCTCGGCCAGGTTTTTAGATTGTGGTTCCATGGTTAGAATAAAACTCTTTTTACTGTTGCCGAGCACAATCCCTTTTTGCAAGGTTTTATAATTAACCGCAGTAATCTCCAGCATGTATTGATTGGTAGTATTTAAAACCATGGTTGCCATTCCATTGCTGTCAGCAACTGTTTGTAAAAACTTACTGCTATCCATGCTGCTGATGGCCGCAATGGAAGCGCCTGCAACGGCTTCTCCTTTTTTGTTGATGGCTTTTACAGTAATAGTGGTTTGGGCTCTTGCAAAATTTGCAAAAAAGAGAAGTGCTAAAACAGGAACGATAACAGTTAGTTTGCCGTAGCGTAATTTCATGGTGATCATCAGAGCGAAGTTGGGAAGGAAAGTTTAAATTATATTTTAAAATTGATAAGTGGATAGTTTAGTGATGCTGTTCATAAAAAGCAAAACCCACGCAATAGCATGGGCTTTGAAAAAGTTAGTTGCGTAAATGGTTTATTATACGTGCTCAGCGCCTTCGATAAGCACCGTTGTTTTGTTATTAAGTACTTCTACAAAACCACTTTGTATTTTGTAAGAGGTGGTGGAAGATTTATCAGTCAGCACTTTAAGGTTGCCAGCTTTTAAAGCACTCACCATTGGCGCATGCTTATCCAGTACTTCAAATGAACCTGAAATACCTGGCAACTGTACACCGTACACATCGCCGCTGAAAATTTTTTTTTCTGGTGTTAATATTTCTAAAGTCATTTTAGTATTTAGATTTTTAGTACTTAGTATGTAGACGCTATACTGTTTTCATAATCTTCAGCACCTGTCAAATTAACTCCTGCTACTATTCATCTTTAAGAGAATTGTAAAAACCCAATATCATTTTGTAAACCTGTATCGATTCATCCAAAATTTGCGTTCGGATTTCGTTTGAAATATAATTGAACCTGCCTGCCAGTTCTGTTTGTGTTTGAATTTCGTTGCAAGAACCCATTGAAAACTCCAGGAAATGTTTGAACTGTTTGTTACTTGCCCGCCCTGCTCCCTCGGGAATATTGCTAGGGACTGATACAGCACATCTTTTCAATTGCGACGACAAACCGTAGATCTCTTCCTTTGGAAAACTGAGGGTCATTTTATAAACTACCTCAGCTAAATCCATCGAACGCTGCCAAATCTTTAGCTCCCGGAAATTATGCATCCCCATTTTGAAGTATTTAGATTATTAGTACTTAGTATTGAGATTTTAAAGGCTCTTATTATTGACCTTCTTTACCAAAACTAAAACAAATCAGTCTAACTGCTAAATACTCAATTTCTAACCAGTCAGATGTCTAAGTACTAAATACTCCAGGTCTAAGTACTTTCCTACGCCTGCGCCGCTGCCATCAATTTTTTACCCTTCTCCATTGCATCTTCCAAAGTACCTACCAGGTTAAATGCTGCTTCAGGATACTCATCTACTTCACCATCCATAATCGAATTAAAACCACGGATGGTATCTTCGATAGGCACCAGCACACCTTTTAAACCGGTGAACTGCTCAGCCACAAAGAAAGGCTGACTTAAGAAACGCTGTACTTTACGGGCACGTGATACAACCAGTTTATCTTCATCGCTCAATTCATCTAAACCAAGAATGGCGATGATATCCTGCAACTCTTTGTAACGTTGTAAAATTAATTTTACACGGTTAGCAGTGTTATAATGTTCGTCACCAACGATCAATGGAGTTAAGATACGTGAAGTACTATCCAAAGGATCCACCGCAGGATAGATACCCAAATCCGCAATTTTACGGCTCAATACTGTAGTAGCATCTAAGTGAGCGAAAGTTGTTGCCGGAGCCGGATCGGTCAAATCATCCGCAGGTACGTATACCGCCTGCACAGAAGTGATTGAACCATTTTTAGTTGAAGTGATACGCTCCTGCATCAATCCCATTTCCGTAGCCAGTGTTGGCTGGTAACCCACCGCACTTGGCATACGGCCTAACAAAGCCGATACCTCAGAACCTGCCTGTGTAAAACGGAAGATATTATCAACGAAGAAAAGGATATCTTTTCCTTGTCCGGTGCCATCTCCATCACGGAAATATTCAGCGATCGTCAATCCGCTCAAAGCCACACGAGCCCTTGCTCCCGGTGGTTCGTTCATCTGTCCAAAAACGAAAGTTGCTTTCGATTCTTTCAGATCTTCAAGGTTTACTGAGCTTAAATCCCAGCCGCCTTCTTCCATGCTATGTTTGAATTTGTCGCCGTAGTTCATAATTCCAGCTTCAATCATTTCCCTCATCAGGTCATTTCCTTCCCTCGTTCTTTCACCCACACCCGCAAATACGGAAACACCGCTGTATGCTTTTGCAATGTTGTTGATCAACTCCTGGATCAATACTGTTTTACCCACACCGGCACCACCAAACAACCCGATCTTACCACCTTTTGCGTATGGCTCAATCAAATCGATTACTTTAATACCAGTAAACAGGATTTCGTTAGCAGTACTTAAATCTTCAAATAATGGCGGCTTGGCATGGATGGCACGACCACCAACTTTGCTAACCTGTGGTAAACCATCAATAGCATCACCGGTTACATTAAACAAACGTCCTTTAATAGCGTCGCCTACCGGCATTGCGATAGGAATACCAGTATCAGTAACTACAGTTCCTCTAACCAACCCTTCAGTACCGTCCATCGCAATGGTACGTACGCTGTCTTCACCAAGGTGCTGCTGCACTTCAAGTATTAATTTGTCACCATTTTCCTTTGTAAGCTCCAGTGCATTGAGGATTTCAGGGAGTTTGCTGTCGTTGTGGAACTG
The DNA here is from genome assembly GCA_965247025.1 of Ferruginibacter sp. GTDB lineage: Bacteria > Bacteroidota > Bacteroidia > Chitinophagales > Chitinophagaceae > Ferruginibacter. Next base: position 3,390,676 of record OZ252000.1, read on the forward strand.
AACGTCAACCACAGCGCCGATGATTGATTTTACTTTACCGGTATTGGCCATAAACAATGTGAGATTTATGATGTATGATGTTTGATTTGTATTTCGGCGGCAAAGGTAGGGGTTGAGAGTTGAAATTTGAAATTGGTTAAGGGGATTTTTACAACCTTATTGTTTTTTATTTTGATACCAGCTTTTGAGCCCTGATTGGACTGAAGTGGCGACGCTCCGTTGAAAGGGAGGAATGCTATTTGGCTTTAATTACAATAACAAAGATTCACTATTTATTCAGTTGCCAGATAGTATAATTTAACACCATTGCAAAGCTAACCCAGCTTATATACGGCACCAGCAACCAGGCGGCAGTTTTACTAATAGATGCAAATGAAAATATGGTAAGCAGGATAAAGATCCACAGTAATAACATTTCTGCCAAGGCCCACGAAATTTGATGCTGGTTAAAAAAAATAATTGACCAGAAAAAATTAAGTATCAGCTGGATAGTAAAAAGTGTGATGGCCCTGCTTTTAAGTTCGTTGTTGCCAGATTTCCAAACCAGGTAAAGTGCTATGCCCATCAATATATATAGTGTTGTCCAAACGGGACCGAAAATACTATTGGGCGGATTCCACGATGGCTTGCTGATGGATTGATACCAGCTGCCCAAGCCGGTAACCGTAAAATAACCATTTGTAGCACCGATGGCCACAGGAATCAAGATTGAAATAATTAAGCGGATGGGTTTGCTCATTAACCTATAGTTGTTTAAACTATTATAAAAAATGCATGCCAGAAACTTTAAGTTTATAAGTTTCTCAAAAAAGGTTTTTTATTAGCTGCCTTCGGTTGTGATTTTGATGATATTCGTTTAAAAGCAAACCTTTTGATCACCGGATTACTTTATCATTCTGTAAATCTCATTCTAAAAAAACGCCGCTTTAACCATATTTCAAATAAGGGATCGTTGAAAGTAATTTGCTTACCGAGCACATCAATTATTTCGTGGTTTTGCAGGCTGGCCTTAATCCTGGTAATATTGGGTGAGGTACCCAGCTCATACTCCTGCAGCACCCTTGTGCTGGTAAAAGCAGTTTCTTTATTGCACAATGCTTTTAAAAAATTGAGTTGAAAATTAGTAAGCATATCAACCTCCTTTTGATACAGGATAGTGTACTGGTCCAGCAACTCATCTACCGCAGCAGCAAGGTTTTCCGCAGTGGCGGTTTTGCTGCTTTGCTGCCAAACTACCTGGCTTAGCTGCTGCACATAGTAAGGGTGGTTTTCCATTATTTGTGCAATGCCTGCTGCAAGAGTAACTGAAATGTTTTTTCCAGTAGCTTTAAAGCGGCCGGTAATATAAGGTACCCAGTGGCTTTCGGCTATTTTCTCCAGGAATAGAATTTCGCCAAAGCGATAGAAAGGCATGCTGCTTTTGGTAAAAAAATCCATCATAAGATGCCGCCTGCTGCCGTAAAGAATATAGTTTGCCTTTTGGTGCTTTTGCCAGTGTGCCCGTAACTTTTTCTGGAATGCTATTCCATCCTCCAAAAAACTGATGTTTTGGAATTCATCCACACAAACTACCACCTGTATATTTTTCTGCAAGGCTATTTTATCCGGCAAATCCAGCACTTCACTCATGTTCTTTTTAAGATCTTTCCAGTTAAACGACACCTCAAATTCTGCAGCAGGGTCTGGGGAAACCGCAATAGTGGGCACAAGCTGTTTAAAAATACTTTTTACGCTCCTTACCGCATCGTGAAATGTATTGGAGGTGGCTTTAAGCACAGAAGCTGAGTATAATTCCAGGAATTCTTTTTCGCTGCGTACGTTGTACAAATCAACAAAACAAAAAATAATTTTTTTATTGGTACGCATGAGTTGTTCACTCACATGCAGTATTAAAGATGATTTACCCCAGCGGCGTGGGGAAATGAGCATACAGTTAATGCCGGCCTTTACCTGTGTTTGTAGCCATTGGGCTTCTTTGATACGGTTGGTAAAATAATTTTCCTCTGCCAGCTTACCGTAATTGAAAGGGCGTACCATAACAAAACAATTTCGGTAAAAATACTAACAAGATTGTTACTAACAAAACTGTTACAAACAAAGTTGTTATAAATTACCATATCCCGAAAAATCTTCCTACAATAAATTATACACCAGCACCGCCAGCACAGCTCCTGTTATTGGCGCTGCAACAGGTATCCAGCTGTAAGCCCAATCGCTGTCTCTTTTATTTTTTATTGGTAAGATAAAATGCGCCAGCCTGGATCCAAAATCACGGGCAGGGTTAATGGCGTAACCGGTGCTTCCACCGAGCGATAAGCCGATCGCTAATACCAGCAGGGCAACAGGCAATGCATCAAGCGCTCCCAATTTCATATCAGCTTTGCTAATAAACAACACGCCGATCATCAATAAAAATGTTCCAATCAGTTCACTTAAAAAATTAAATACCGGGCTTTTAATGGCGGGTGTGGTACAAAAAACTGCCAGCTTTGAATTTTTATCTTCCGTAGCATCAAAATGTTTGTGATAACTGAGCCAAACCAAAAAGGAACCAAACATAGCTCCCAGCATTTGCGCTAAAATAAACCCGGGAACATCCTTCCACTCACCGGTTTTTACAGCAAGCCCTATTGTTATCGCAGGGTTCAGGTGGGCGCCACTTAGAGCAGCACTGGCATACACACCAACAAAAACCGCCATTGCCCAGCCAAATGAAATAACAATCCAACCACCACCATTACCCTTGGTTTTGGCAAGTACAACATTGGCAACTACGCCGTTGCCCAGCAATAAAACGATGGAGGTACCTACAAATTCAGCAATAACTGGAGACATAAAATTGGGGATTAGGCTTTAAAGGTTTTAAATTTCAGACAGCTAAAAACGGTTTAGTTGCCTGAAATATTTTGATAAGGCCTGTGCACCAAAACTATAACTTTAAAGAAATTTCCTGGCAACAAGCAACCGTTCAGTGTTAAAACTACTAACCTATTTAATAATAAGCAAATCTTATATTTGAAGTTACATTGCAACAATTAAACGCACACTTACAGTTAACCTGATGCCAGTACGCCCCTACACCTATTATGATTTTACTCTCAGCATTTGCAGCACCTGCCTGCGGAGAGTGGATGCTAAAATTGTATTTGAAGAAAGCAATGTTTACATGCTTAAAAATTGCCCTCACCATGGCTTTGAAAAAGTGTTGATTGCAAATGATATTGAGTATTATAAAAACATCCGCAACTACAATAAGCCCTCAGAAACACCGCTGCTCTTTAACACCAAAACCCATTACGGCTGCCCGTACGATTGCGGCCTTTGCCAGGATCATGAACAACATAGTTGCCTGACAGTGATAGAAATTACGGACCGTTGCAACCTGCAATGCCCTACTTGTTATGCTATGAGCAGTCCGCATTATGGCCGCCACCGCACCGTGGAGGAAGTTGAAAAAATGCTGGACATAATCGTGGCCAATGAAGGTACTCCCGATGTGGTGCAAATCAGCGGCGGTGAGCCAACGGTACATCCTGACTTTTTCGCCATCATGGATATTGCCAAAAGCAAACCCATTAAACACCTGATGCTGAATACCAACGGCATTAGAATCGCAAAAGATTTTGAGTTTACAAAACAGCTGGCAACCTATGCTCCGGACTTTGAAATATACCTGCAGTTTGATTCATTTAAATCCAGCGCTCTTGAAGAACTGAGAGGTAAAGACCTTACTGAAACAAGAATGAAAGCACTTGAGCATTTAAATGCCCTCAATCTTTCCACCACCTTGGTAGTAACCTTGCAGCAAGGGGTAAATGATGATGAAATTGGAAAGATCATCGAGTTTGCATTACAGCAAAAATGTGTAAGAGGGGTTACTTTTCAGCCGACGCAGGTGGCGGGCCGTACAGAAAATTTTGACCCGGCGACTGACAGAATCACTTTGACCGATGTGAGAAAAAGGATACTGGAACAAACTACTATTTTTCAGCCAAACGATATTGTTCCCGTGCCCTGCAACCCCGATGCTTTGGCTATGGGCTATGCTTTAAAACTTGCCGGCAAAGTATTTCCATTAACTCGGTACATCGATCCTGCTCAGCTACTGGATAACAGCCGCAACACCATCATCTACGAACAGGATAATGCATTGAAAGAACAGATGATTGATATTTTTAGTACGGGTATTTCTGTTGACAGGGTTGAAGAAAACATGAAGCAGTTGCTTTGCTGCCTGCCTCAGATTGAAGCGCCGGGCCTTGGTTATGATAATCTTTTTAGGATCATAATTATGCGGTTTATTGATGCCTATGATTTTGATGTGAGGGCCATTAAAAAAAGCTGTGTACATATCGTTCATAAAGATGGAAGGATAATTCCATTTGAAACAATGAATTTATTTTACAGGGATGAGAAGGAAAAGTATTTAAAAGAGTTGCAACAGGAAAGAACGAATGCTGTAATTTAATTTTTTGTGAGCTTCGCAATTCAATGATGAATAAAACAAAAATAACTGCACTGATCACCAGCCTTATTGGTGCTGCATTTACAATTTTTACCAGGCTTCAAAATCAGGCGTATTGGTCTTTAGGCATCGGCATGTTGGATGTGGTATTTCTAATTGGATTTGGATTAGCAGGAGTCATTTTATGTTGCTGGAAAAATTTGGTGCCGGTTGGGCAAGGATTGTTTATTGGAATTGGCATTACAGTTTTGATAGGGTTTTCAGTTTGTACATTTACTTAGGTGCAAGATAAAAATGCGATATGCTCACAATGAAAAGTTTCACTTATACATTGATTACAAGCTTAACCTTATTTGCAGTTTTTATTGCAATTGATGCCTACAGAATGGGCCATTTTTCTAACAGCTCAATTGGAATTGCAGGATATATTTTGTGTGAAATTTATTTAACATGCGGGCTTATTTTAGTATTGTTTAAAAAAACAAGAATGATGGCTGCGGCCTTGCTTTTGAGCGCTGGTTTAATGTTGCTGATCGGATATACTTTTTGTTCCACATTTTCACATGGGGCCATCAGATAAAAAAATTGTATGCTTGCATTTTTAGTTTTTATTATTTTGTTGCCTGTTGTAATGATGCTGGTTGGTGTTGTACAATTATTGACGGGTGATGCAGCTAAAAAAAGAACAGGAAGAAACCTTTTATTAGGAGGGATTTTGATTCTCGGAGTCGAGCTTTTGATAGGGTATTCTGTATGCAGCGGCATGCATTAAAATAAATCAGATGAGAGCAGTTTTTAAAAAAGCATTACTCACTTGTTTCGCAGTTTATGCTGTTATTGCTTTGTTCATTCTTTTGCAAAATGGAAGCGATACAATTGCAATGATCGGGCTGGCCGGGCTGCTGCTGGGGCTGGTATTTTTTGGGATTGGAGTTATCGGTTGCATCCCAACTAAAACAAGGCCAATGGGCCAAGCTTTTCTGCTATGTTCAGGTATAATTTTTCTGGTTGGCGTAAGTGTTTGTTCAGTTTTTCAATCGCACATGAATTTTCATTAAAGTGTTGCCTCCATTTTCAGGATCAAGTTTGGATCAGGGCAGTTTGCCAAATATTTTTCTTTTTCAGATGGTGCACATACACCAGGGTAATCTCCCACATTAACACGCATATCTTCAATAATTTGAAAATGCAAATGAGGCGGCCAGTCACCATTTTCATTGGGCTCGCCAAAATTCCCCAGCAACTCTCCCCTGCTGATGAATTTACCAACCTGCAAGGGCACGAGGTCTCTTAAACTGAGGTGCCCGTAAAGGGTATGAAAAACTATTGTATCTAATTGATGCTGTAAAATAATTGTAGCACCATAATCACCAAAATGATCATTGTATGCAAAGCTGTGTACTGTGCCACCAATGGGTGTAAAAACCTTTGTGCCGGCTGGTCCCCAAATGTCGATGCCAAGATGAATGGACCGGGGCTCCTTGCCATCAAAATGTTCACTCCTTTGGTACAATATTCTGTCTTCACCATAACCACCAATTCCATAGCGGGCACCAGCGGCGGATAATTGCCGGTTGATAACCCTTGAAAAATTATAAGTGCTTAGCAGCAAGTCCACAGTCAGCTCTTTGTTAGCTGCTGTAAAATCCAATGGCAATAATTTATCATTAGCTTCATTAAAATCAACCACTTTGCGAAAGTTGCCAGCATTTTTCGTCAGTACATTTTCTAGCCTCGTATTCATGCGATGAAGATACTAAATTGCCCGGCGCTTGCTCTTTATGCAATTCGGTATCTTTTAATCTAAAAGGTTTCAAATAAAAAAGGCTGCTCTTTTTTGAGACAGCCGGATGCTTATTATTTTTAAACTCTTAACTATGCTAATTCTATTACTGTTATTTCCGGCATTATGCCAACCCTGCCAGGATAGCCTAAAAAACCATACCCACGGTTAACATACAGTTTCTGTTTGTTGGTTTCATTTTCATAAAGGCCTGCCCATTGTTTGTACATGTATTGCACCGGGCTCCATTTAAATCCGGGAATTTCAATACCAAACTGCATTCCATGGGTGTGGCCGCTTAGCGTAAGATCAATATCGTTGTATTTCGGTAAAACCTGTGCATCCCAATGGCTTGGATCGTGGCTCATCAATATTTTAAATTTGTAATCTTCTGTGCCCTTGTGTGCAACATCCAGCCGGCCCAGTTTAGGAAACCTGGCCTTAGCGCCCCAGTTTTCTACCCCTAATAATGCAATCTTATCACCACCTCTTTCTAAGGGCACATGTTCGTTCATCAACAAGCGCCATCCCATCATACCGTGAATAGCCTTCAGGTCTTCCAGGTTTTGCTTTTTGCTGGCTTCATCCGGCCATTGTACATAATCTCCATAATCATGATTACCCAGGGTAGAGAAAACTCCCATCGGCGCTTTTAATAAACTAAAGATGGAAATATACTCATGCATTTCAGTGGCTTTGTCATTTACCAGGTCACCCGTAAAAAGAATAAGGTCAGGCTTTTCATCAAGTATTTTTTGTACGCCACGTGTTACGGCTTCCGGGTCGGCAAAACTTCCTGAATGAATATCACTGATCTGGATAATTTTAATTCCTTTAAACCCGGCGGGTAAATTATCGAAAGCCAGTTTTACTCTTTTAATGTGATAATTATACTTGTTGCTAAACCCATAAATAAGTGTTCCAAAAACGCTGGTGCCAAGGGCGAGACCAAGCCAGCTTAAAAAAGCAGAACGGGTTATCCCATTTTCAGCCAGGGCTTCATTTTTATCAGCCCGGCTAAAAATCTTTATTGCCAGCCATTGAAAAATGCGGCGGATATCATCTATCAATAAAAAAAACACGATAGTGATTTTTGCAATTATCATCCCGAGTACCATGGCAAAAAGGTAGGCCCGTACCGATTTAAAAAATTCCGGCTTTGTAAAAATAAAAATCAGGAAAATTGAAATGAGGATCGCTGTTAAAGCCCAGTAAATTGAAAAGATAATAGTGCGGTTCCGGGGTGAAGCTGAGATGCTGACTGTTCTTAAGGCCTGGAAACTATAGAAATCTAACAACAAAATAATAGCAACAACTATAAAAATACCTAATGGTGTTCGCATGTAATAGTAAAATGATTGAAACGTGAAGGTAATTTTTTTTGATGTTTATAACGGTACACAAAACCGATAAGCGGTGAACAGTCCGTTAATGGCTTGTATCAATTAGACCATTGTATAAATTGATCTAGCTGATTATTTATTACATCTACTGTCAATTCATCTTTAAACCGGCCATTTTCATCCAGCAATTTATCTACAGATGATATAGGCAGCAGATTATGGTAAACGGTCATTTTTAAATAATGGCAAACGCCGGCAAGATGTTCCATCCCCCGCAAATTACCAGCCCTGCCGGTAGAAACACCGGTAAGCAACACTTTTTTATGCCACCAAACCTTATCTATTTTACTGTTATCTATTACCAGTTTGAGTACCCCGGGGTAGCTCCCGTTATATTCAGGTACAATTATCAGGAATTTGGATGTGGGAATTAACAGCTCGTCTTGTAGTTTCTCAAAGGCTAAGTCCTGTTCCAGGCTTACGTCTTCAAGCGAAAGCAGGTTTACCTTAACATTTTTTGCTGTCAGCAGCCGCAGGTATTCTTTTGCCACTTTAAGAGTATTACTTCCATGCCGGTTGGTGCCCGAAATAATTGTATACATAACTGCTTTAAATAATTTTTTGAACTGGCATCCGTAAATTACCGGTTTATTACTAGCATGCAAATTAGACCATTCTCCGATTCATGCGGTTATACATTTCCATTTTATGAAGCCAGTTCCGTTTCAAACAGTACCTTTGGCGGCATTTCATTTACTGCCGTTTATGAACATGTTAAACCGCAAATAATGAATGACTGAAAATTTGCTTCTTGCACCCGGATGACAGGCAAATCAGTTACAATAATAAAGACAACGAAAAATATGGCAAGAATAATTGGTATAGCCAATCAAAAAGGTGGAGTTGGTAAAACCACTACGGCCATTAACCTGGCAGCCAGCCTGGCGGTGCTTGAATACAAGACGCTTCTTATAGATGCAGATCCGCAGGCAAACAGCACTACCGGTGTTGGGTTCGATCTGCATAATGTTACCCAAAGCCTGTACGACTGCATGGTAAATGAAATACCTGCAAAAGATGTCCTGCTCAAAACTACCATTCCGTACCTTGATCTTATACCATCTCATATTGACCTGGTGGGTGCAGAAATTGAAATGATCAATTATCCCAACAGGGAAGGCGTGTTAAAAAAGATCATTGAACCGTTGGTGGCGGATTATGATTTTATCATCATTGACTGTTCACCTTCACTTGGGCTTATTACAGTAAACGCACTGGTGGCATCAGACAGTGTTGCCATCCCGGTGCAAACAGAATTTTTTGCGCTGGAAGGACTGGGTAAATTATTAAACACCATAAAAATTGTTCAAAACCGCCTAAATCCTGCATTGCAGATAGAAGGCATATTAATGACGATGTACGACGGACGGCTCCGCCTTTGTAACCAGGTGGTGGCCGAAGTGAGAAGACATTTTGAAGAACTGGTTTTTGGCAGCATGATTCACAGAAATACCAAACTAAGTGAAGCACCAAGTTTTGGTAAGCCTGTAATTTTGTATGATGCGGAAAGCAAAGGCGCTGTTAACTATTTAAATCTTGCCAAAGAAATTTTGCAGAGAAATAACCTTACAAAAATGACCCAGGCTGAAAAAATAATTAGCTAAAGCTAAATGTGCAAATATGCATATATGCAAATTAGAAACAGGAAGTATTTCAACGCTAAGCATTTTAAGCAACCATTTAAAGAAATTTATAAATAAAGTTCCATCGCTTTCATTAGAAAGCTTGTAACCTGGAATTTTTGCAAATTTGCAATATCTGCACATCTGCACATTAAAATATTATGAGCGCACCTAACAAAAAAGACGCACTGGGTAAAGGGATAAGAAGCCTGTTGCAAAATATTGATGCTGATTTAAAGAGTAATTCCGGTTCTCTAAAAACAGAGGTGGTAGAAAAAACAACTGCCAGCAACCGAATATCCCTGGATCAGATTGAAGTAAATCCGAAACAGCCGAGAAGAGATTTTGATGAAACAGCGTTAAGTGAACTGGCCGCCTCTATAAAACTACACGATGTAATTCAGCCGCTTACGGTAAGCAAATTACCCAACGGTAAGTACAGGCTGATTGCCGGTGAAAGAAGGTTCAGGGCCAGTAAGATTGCCGGTATAAAAGATGTTCCGGTGTACGTTCGCCAGGCTAACGATGCAGAATTGCTTGAGCTTGCGCTGCTGGAAAATTTGCAGAGAGAAAATTTAAATGCAATAGAAATTGGTTTGAGTTACAAGCGCCTGATGGACGAACTGGATTATACCCAGGAGCAGGTGGCTGAAAGAATGGGCAAAGAAAGAAGTACGGTAACCAACTATATCCGCTTGCTGAAATTACCACCAGATATTCAGGTGGCAGTACGAACCGGAGTTATTTCCATGGGGCATGCAAGGGCACTGATAAATGTTGATGTGGTTGATAAGCAACTTTATATTTTTGGCGAAATCAAAAGTAAAAACTTGTCCGTAAGGCAAACAGAAGACCTTGTAAGAAAGATGTATACGGGCAACATGCCTGTTAAAAATTCGGTAAAAGCCCAGTTGCCGCCGGCTTTTAAAAAGATTGAAGATAATTTAGCCTCCCAGTTTAACACCAAGGTAAAATTGGCGCATAATAACAAGGGCTTCGGGTCAGTAACCTTTGAATATTATTCTTTGGAAGAACTGAACGGACTGCTGGAAAAATTGAATATCAAAGTAAGTTGATGAAAACAGGAATTTTTGCTGCTCTTTTTTTTCTGCTGTTTAGCTTTTGCAGTAAGGTGGATGCTCAAGCTAAAAAGGACAGTATCAAAATAACGTCTACTGCGGCAGTAACAGACAGCCTGAGCAAAAAAAAGAAAGTTTTTAACCCAAGAGTTGCAACTATCCGCTCCGCAATTTTACCTGGTCTTGGGCAGATTTATAATAGAAAATACTGGAAATTACCATTGGTATATGGGGCGCTAGGAACAACAGCAGGCGTTTACTTTTTTAATATTAATACTTACAGGTCTCTAAAACAGGCCTATATTTACCTTACAGATAAGGATTCTACAAATGATGGACTGGTTGATCCTCAGTTAAAAAATCTTTCTACAAGTGCAATCAGAAGTTACCGTGACAGTTACAGGCAAAACATTGATTACTCCGTTTTATTTTTCATCCTTTTTTGGGGATTGAATATTGTTGATGCCACTGTAGATGCACACCTTAAAGCATTTGATGTAAACGATGATTTAAGTCTGCAGTTAAAAGCTGGTTATAGCCCGATGGCCAATACATCCGGTATTAGCCTGGTAATTAATATTGGCAAGAGAAATACGGCCAGATAAACAACTCATTTCCAAAGTAAACCAACGCTAACTTTCATGAAAATTGCATTAATAGGTTATGGTAAAATGGGCAAGGCCATTGAAACAATTGCTTTAGAAAAAGGGCATGAGGTAGTGCTCCGGATTGATGTTACCAACCTTGCAGAAATGACTGCAGAAAATTTGCTGAAGGCTGATGTGGCGATTGAATTTACAGGGCCGCATACTGCGGTTCAAAATATCAGCAGCTGCCTTAACGCAGGTTTGCCTGTGGTAAGTGGCAGCACCGGCTGGCTGGAGGAGTGGCAAAAAGTTGAAGAATTATGCAATTCAAAAAATGGCTCACTACTGTACGCAAGCAATTTCAGCATTGGTGTAAATTTATTTTTTGAACTGAACAAGCGCCTTGCCCAACTCATGAGTCCTTATCCTGTTTATGAAGTGAGCATGGAAGAAATCCATCACACACAAAAAAAGGATGCTCCGAGTGGTACAGCCATTACACTGGCCGAACAGATCCTCTCTGTTAACCCATCAAAAAAATACTGGTTAAATAATTTAGCCTCATCTCCGGAGCAATTATCAATCATAAGCAAAAGGATTGACCCTGCCCCGGGCACACATTCAATCAAGTACAGCTCCTCTATAGAAGACATTGAAATCATTCACACAGCCCATAACCGCACAGGCTTCGCTTCGGGTGCTGTGCTTGCCGCAGAATTTCTGCATAATAAAAAAGGCATTTACACAATGAAAGAGGTATTGGGGTTATAGTCACTTATCTTTATACGTTACAAATATCCGGCTTATCACCTGCTTTACTAACAGCAGCATCATAATATCATTCCTTCAAAACCTTACACTAATTTAATATTTGAATGGCAGGCGGCGTGAATTATTAATCGGTAAATTGCACACCCATTCATTTTAAATCTGGTTATAAATTTCTTTTCATGAATATTGCGATTGTGTGTTACCCTACTTTTGGAGGTAGTGGTGTATTAGCTACCGAATTAGGTAAGGCGCTTGCTGATAAAGGCCACAACATTCATTTTATAACCTACCAGCAGCCGGTAAGGCTTAGCGGATTTAAGGCCAACGTTTTTTACCATGAGGTAAGGGTACCAACTTACCCATTGTTCGATTTTCCCCCTTATGAAACAGCTTTGGCGAGCGCCATGGTAGATGTTATTACGAACAACGATATTCATATACTGCATGTACATTATGCCATTCCGCATGCCTCTGCCGCATTTATGGCAAAGCAGATTTTGGCCAAGCAGGGCAAATTTATTCCGGTTATAACTACGTTGCATGGCACAGATATTACGCTGGTTGGTAAAGACAAAACTTACCAGCCTGTTGTCACTTTTTCAATGGAAGAAAGTGATGTACTTACAGCTGTTTCCACCAATCTTAAAGAAGAGACCTACCGGAATTTCGATATCAAAAAAGACATCGCTGTCATTCATAATTTTGTAGATGTAAAAAGGTTTAACCGCAAACCCGTTGATGCTTTTAGAAAACTTATTGCGCCGGAAGGTGAAAAAATAATTGTGCATGCCAGCAACTTTAGAAAAATAAAAAGAGTGGGCGATGTAATCAATACTTTCTTACTCATCAATGAGCACATGCCTGCCAAACTGCTGCTGCTGGGTGATGGACCAGAAAGGCCTTATGCAGAATCCATCTGCAGGGATTGTGTATCTGTAAACAACATAAAATTTTTGGGTAAGCAGGAGCAGATGGAAGATATTCTGCCGTTGGCAGATTTGTTTTTACTCACCAGTGAATACGAAAGTTTTGGATTGGCTGCCTTAGAGGCCATGGCGGCAGAGGTACCAGTGATTTCAACAAATGCAGGGGGCTTACCTGAGATCAACATCAATGGCGTTACAGGATTTATGAGCAATGTGGGGGATATTGATGATATGTGTAGCAATGCCTTAAAAATACTTTCTGATAAAGCAACGCATGATGTTTTTAAGAAAAATGCGCTTGACCAGGCCCGCCGTTTTGATATCGGTAATATAGTTCCCCAGTACGAAAACCTTTACCAAAGTTTACTGTAAAAACTACCTTCTTTTTAACCAGGCTTCAGGGTTCAATTCGCCCTTGTCAGTACTTATTCTAAAATCAATTGCACCAACACCATCGAGGTTGGCTGCCACTTTTCCAATCACCTGGCCCAGCGTTACAGTTTGACCTTTCTTTAAACTTACTCCTGAAATATTGCTGTAGCCGGTAAAATATTTTCCATGTTTTATAACTACCAATTGTAAGTCATCATAGTTATCAATCATAGTTACTTCCCCTTCAAAAATAGCTTTAACAGATGTTCCGATATCGCAACCGATTGATATACAATCGCTGTTTACTTCGACTCCATTACCCAGTTTATTCAATCCAAAATGAAGTAGCGGATAGCCACTGTTAACCGGCCATGGCAGGTTTCCCCGATTACGCTCAAAACTTGCGTTGAGAGAAATATCGGCATCCGTACCAAGCAAAACACTTTTGGTATTAGCTACAGGTTGAGCAACAGGTCTTACTTTCTTAACTGTCTTTGTGCTAGTGGCAACAGTATTATTTTTAGCAGCATTTGCCTCTTCCTTTTTTTCACGTTCGGCAGCCGCCCGGGCAAGTTTCTTTGCTTCGTCATTGGCCCTTTTTATGGCAGCAGCAAATGCATTGTTAACCTTTAGCATCTGTTTCTTTTTTGCAGCCAACTGGTTACTTAGTTCCTTGCCCTGTGCTTTAAGTTTATTTACAACTTCATTTTTTTCTTCCTGCTGCTTTTCCAGAACAGTTACTTCCTTATTCTGCATTTGCAGTACAGCATTCTTTTTTTGCTTACTGCCACTGAGTTCATCAATACGGCTTTTTAGAAGTGCCTGAGTACGCAAAATATTTTCGCCCTGCATCTCCCTGTAGTTGCGGTAGCTTTTTAAATAAGTTATCCGTTTAATAGCATCATTAAAATTTGAAGAAGAAAATATAAAGTTCAAAAAGTCTGAATTGCTGCGGTTCTTGTAAGAATAAACCATACTTTTTGTGTACTCTTCTTTTAATGTATCAAGCAGCTGCTGCAACTTATTTACATCTCTTTGAGATTTGTAAATATTGTTATCCATCAGGTTAATTTCCTTATTGATATTGTCCAGCATTTTTTCCTGCAATCCAAGCTTGCGGTTAATCTGGGTGAGGGTTGTAAGATTCTCCCTGGTGGTTTTCTTATTGTTATCCAGCAGTTGCTGGGTTTGTTCCATTTCTTTTTTCAGTTCCTGCCGCTGCCGTTCAAGTTCCTGCTGTTCTTTAGAAGCTACCGCCTGGCAGTTGGCCGCTACAGCAAGCATACTGCAACATATAAAGGCTACAATAATTTTCTTCATTGGTTCAGTTTAACAAGTTTGTAAATAAACGGGTGGATAAATGTAACGATTACCTGCGTTTATAATTCTTCGGAATGGTAAAAGTGATCTGCAATTCTTTGTTAAACTCGTATTGCTTATAGTTCATCTGGATGTCAAGCTTATTTTTTTCAGAAACCGTTATTTCCCTGTAAGTTGGAAAATTGATCGTGTCTGATTTTTCAAATTCATCGTAGGTAATATCGGCAGTACGGTTACGGGCAAGGTTAATATCATCCAGTTTACTGTGCAGCAAATTGCCGGTGGATTTTTGAATGGTGAACAAGTGTTTAAAATGCGGGCCAAGAGTTGACAACAAAATACTTGTTTCATTCTCTTTAAACGATACAACACTGTCACTGAAAAAAATGGGATTACCCACCAGCAAATCCTGCAGTGTTTTAAAATCAAATGGAATTTGTGTTACTTCCTGCAGGTAATCCAGCGACCGCATTTGAACCTCCTTGTTTAATTTATCCATTACAAAAACGCTGTCTTTAGTTATCAGCACCCTGAAGGCTTCTACATTAAAAACAGTTGCGTATCCAGATATCCAGATGAGGCTGTCTTTTTGTATTCTTATATAAGCTGTGATATTTGGTTTTTTGCCATTTACATCCTGGTATTCTACTTTAACCTTGGCAGAAAATGTTTTAAAATCTATAAACCGGCTTTTTATGGATGCAACTGCTTTTTCAATATTAGCCAGGGAATCATCAGCAGATTTATTTCTCGCAGTTGTTATTACTGTATCTTTTTTATTAATGATAGATGCCTGTATTTTTTTGGTAGATCTGCAACTCATCATTGCAGCAAATAAAATCAGCAATGCCATTATTGATTTTAACCCGGCTGTTTTCTTCCCCTTAAAGTCCATCATTTTAAAAACATTTTATTTTTTTCCTGTGTGGCCAAAAACCACCAATACCACGGGCTGTTTCGTTCAAACTTTCAACCAAAGTCAATGCTGCTTGTTCAACCTGGCAAATAACCAATTGCGCAATTCTGTCTCCATGGTGCAGCGTTTGAATTTCTGTACTGAGATTGATAAGTATAACCCCCAGTTCACCGCGATAGTCACTGTCGATAGTTCCCGGCGAGTTCAGGCAGGTAAGTCCCTGCTTCAGTGCTAGTCCGCTTCTGGGCCGCATTTGCGCCTCATAACCTTCTGGTAATTCAATGTATAAACCGGTGGGGATAAGGCGACGTTGCATTGGTTCTAAAACTACAGGCTGCTCCAGGCTGGCTCTTATATCCATTCCGGCTGAGCCGGCTGTGGCGTAAGCAGGCAAATCGTTGGTTGATGTATTTACAATATTTATGGCGACGCCGGGCATATAAACAAAGTTAGGTGCTGTATATAAAGAATGAGCTATTTAATGTAAATCCAGGCCGTTGGCAAAAAGTTATTTTTTTTGTAACAGTAGTGTCGCATATGCCACCACGCCTTCTTCTCTCCCAACAAATCCCATTTTTTCTGTGGTGGTAGCCTTTATAGAAACATCATTTATTTGCAGAGAAAGAATACCGGCAATAGTAGCCTGCATGGCAGGAATATGATCTTTTATCTTAGGTGCCTGCAGGCACAGTGTGCTGTCAATATTTACAATGCTGTAGCCTTGCTCCTGTATAAGTTTGTTTGATTTGTGAAGTAATATTTTGCTGTCGATGCCTTTAAGTGAAGCGTCTGTGTCCGGAAAATGAACGCCGATATCGCCAAGGCAGGCAGCGCCCAGCATCGCATCACATATTGCATGTAACAAAACATCCGCATCGCTGTGGCCCAGCGCCCCCTTTGTGTGTGGAATTTTTATGCCGCCCAGCCAAAAATTTCTGCCTTCAACCAACTGGTGGTAATCCACACCAGAACCAATCCTTATGTTCATCCTCAAAATTTTGGCAAATGTACTGTAGTAAACATAAAGGCGCCCCATCTTTTAAACGGGGCGCCTTGTGTCTTAATAATATTTTTCTATTTTGTTTTTTCTTTGTCAGTTGATCCACCTGATCCGTCAAGATCAAAAACAATACTGAAACGTAATGTATTTGAAAGAGGGTTACGGTTAACCCCATTTCCAGAAGGAAGCAGGTAAGAAAAGTTCAGACCAAATGTGTTGTATTTCAGGCCGGCGCCCAGTGTAAAATATTTCCTGTTTCCTTTAAGCGGATTCTCATAAAAATAACCTGCCCTGAAAGCAAACTGGTTATCATACCAGTACTCAGCGCCTATAGAAGCCTGTATCTCTTTTATTTCTTCAGAAAAACCTCCCGGTGCATCTCCCAGAGATTTGAACCAGCTGTTTACAACACCCTGGCTGCGATAGTTCACGAGGCCTGCGCTGTCTCCGATTGCCGGAGGAGTTGGAACCAGTAATTTGTGTAAGTCCAGCGCAAAAGTTATTTTATTTTGCTCATCAAGCACTTTTGTATAAGCAACGCCCACACCAAGGTTAGCAGGTATATAATCTTTTTGCGTAGCATCACTTGTATAAGAAATTTTTGCTCCCAAATTACTCAGCGTAACGCCCCAGCTTAAGCCTGAACCATCTGCTTTTAATCCATTGCTGAATAAGCTTAAATCTCCGGCTACTGATGTTCCTGCTTTGTAAGCTACACCATTAATGGTACCGCTTGCCAGGTTAGAATTGATATAACGTAAGGCGATACCCAAACCAATTTTGCTGGATAGTTTTCTTGAGTAGCCAACATCAAATGCAAACTCACGTGGGCGGAAGGAGCTAAGGTCATTTCCCAGGTTATCTGTAAACTGAATGTTTCCCAGACTAAAATATCTTAACGAAGCAGATAGCGCTTCTTCCTCACTTAATTTATAAAAGCCGGATAACGATGCCAGGTAAACATCATTTAAACCTAAATCTTTAAGCCATGGAGTATAAGTTACTGCAATGCCTCCCTTGTTTGTATTAAAGGGTGTTTTTGCAAGATTCCAAAATGCTGAATTTGCATCCGGGGCAGTCGCTATACCTACATCTCCCATACCGCCACTACGGGCATCTGGTGAAATTCTTAAAAATGGTACTGCTGAAGTTACTACGTTAATTGTATTTGCTGTTGTCTGGGCAGTGGAAGTATAAACTGAACCTGCCGTTGTAAGTACAACTACAGTTAGTTTCATAAGTGCTTTTTTCATGCGATTTAGTGACTGTTTATGTATACTTACACTCAATAAGCTTACAATTTTCTTTGGTGAATGGCTGTAAAAGTAAAGGGTTTTAGTTAAAGGAACAACAAAGAGTACAATTGCTACAAAAAGTTATTCTATTTTATTGAACTATCACCAATGCTGCAGATAAAAACTGTTTTAGGAACTGGTGAAACATCCATAAAATTAAATATATAAACGATACCGTTTTAAAGATATTGCCTGTTCAAATGAATATGCTAACAGCCAGCAAATCCTAAGATCAATGAAAATGATTCACACCTTATTTAAGACCCAGACAGATCGCTGAATGTAAAACATGTAAGTAATTCAATATGTATAATTTCCCTGGCGTTTGATTAATATTTACCGGCAGGAGTTTTTTTTAATTCAATTACGGTTAAATTGTTAAAATAATCCTTACTGCACAAGCATTTTCAAGTAAACTATTTATATTCGCAGATGTGTAACCCCATCACCAATTACACAATATACAAGAAAACCTTTCGTTAACACATTTGCAAAACGAACGAATATGCAAAAACTATTTTCTTTGAAAAATCTGATTATCCTTGCGGTTTTTTCCGTGGCCTTTGTCTCCTGTAAAAAAACCAGTAAAAGTGGTAAATCATCTGTAACAGGATGGAACTACGACGATAAAAACATGGGCAATTACCATGTTAACAAAATGAAATACCCAAAAGCAGGTCCGGGACTTGTATTTGTGCAGGGCGGTACATTTGTGATGGGTGCAAAAGATGAAGATGTAATGGGTGACTGGAATAATATTCCACGCCGTGTTACTGTTCCATCATTTTTTATTGATGAAACGGAAGTAGCCAATGTTCACTACCGTGAATACATCTACTGGCTTGAAAATACTTTTAGTGGTGATACAGCCATTTTGCAAAAAGCTTTACCTGATACACTTTGCTGGAGACAGGAACTGGCCTACAATGAGCCTTATGTGGATTACTATTTCCGTTATCCGGCTTACAATAATTATCCGGTTGTTGGTGTATCATGGACACAGGCAAAAGATTTTTGTACCTGGAGAACTGACAGGGTGAATGAATTGAACCTGATGCAGAAAGGTTATCTTAAAAAAGATTTTGCAAAGAAAGAGATGAAAGGTGGTGGTGCCGATGGTACTTTCAACACTGAAACATATTTGCTGAAACCTGATGATATTAAAGGCAGGGCTAAGCCAAAAAAATCTGAATTTAAAGATGTAAGCGGCAAGCCAAGATCAAATGTAAAAATGGAAGATGGTATCCTTAACATGGGTTACCGTTTACCAACCGAAGCAGAATGGGAATATGCAGCCTATGGTTTATTTGATCAAAACCCGAACCCGAGAAAAAAAGAAGCTGGCAGTGGTGAAGAGTTGATTTCTAACCAGCAGATTTATTCATGGAGCAAAAATCCAAATGGATTGCGTGATAACCGACGTGGCAGCTGGCAGGGTAAATTCCTGGCTAACTTTAAAAGAGGAAGTGGTGATAACATGGGTGTTGCCGGTGGTTTGAATGACCGTTCTGCCATTCCTGGTGATGTAAAAGCTTTCTATCCAAATGCTTTTGGTTTATATAATATGTCAGGCAATGTGGCCGAGTGGGTACAGGATACCTACAGAGCTTTAACTCCTGCTGATGGAGAAGATTTCAACTACTTCCGTGGTAATAAATTCCAGAAATATTTTAAGAACAGTGCTGGTGAATTTGAAAGAGATTCATTGGGCAGACTTAAGAAAACTGATATTAATGACGAAGAAATTAAAAACCGCCGTAACTACCAGCATAACTATGCAATGAACCATTTAGATGGTGACTCTGCAAGCGGAAGCTCTTACGAATATGGTGTAACTACTTTGATCAGCGATAAATCTAAAGTATTTAAAGGTGGAAGCTGGAATGACAGAGCTTACTGGTTATCACCAGGTGCCCGCCGGTTTTTAGAAGAAGATCAGTCTTCAAGCACCATTGGTTTCAGGTGTGCACAAACTTATATGGGTTCGCCTGAAGGACCGGGTTTCAGAGAAGGAAATATCTTTGGAAAACGTCGCCAGAATACAAAAAAGAAAAAGTAATTTTTTTTAATAATTATAAAGAATCCCCGCCTTCACAGTGGGGATTTTTTATTGCCGTAATTTATCGCCTCCTATAATTTACCTCTTCTTTATTATTTTTGAACGATGGAAATATCAGCGCTCTATAAAATCTTTTTGCAATATCCTTCAGTACAAACTGATACAAGGAAATTGAAAAAGAATGATCTCTATTTTGCTTTAAAAGGAGAAAACTTTAATGGTAATCTTTTTGCAGGTAAAGCACTTGAGGCTGGGGCAGCTTATGCCATTATTGATGAACATATTGGTGTTGAAGATGAGAGGCTGATAATGGTTGAAAATGTGCTGACAACCTTGCAACAACTGGCAAAATACCACCGGCAGCAATTTACCATCCCATTCATAGCTGTAACGGGCAGCAACGGAAAAACCACCACGAAAGAGCTGTTGTGTGAAGTATTATCATCCAGTTTTAAAACGTACACCACTAAAGGAAATCTCAACAATCACATTGGTATCCCGCTAACAATTTTATCTGTGCAAAAAGATGCGGAGCTGGCAGTGATTGAAATGGGCGCCAATCATCAAAAAGAAATTGAAGGCTATTGTAAATATGCTTTGCCAACTCACGGATTAATCACCAACTGTGGTAAGGCTCATTTGGAAGGCTTTGGCGGAGAAGATGGCGTGAGAAAAGGCAAGGGAGAATTGTACGATTATTTAAGAGCAACCCGTGGTACTGTTTTTTTGATGAAAGATTATGGATACTTGGTTGAGATGAGCCAGGGGATAGATAACATAATCACTTACGGAACAGTTGGTGCCGATATTACAGGTTCGGCTAACGAAACAAAAGAAATGCTGGAAGTAACAATTGCGAAGGGGGCTTCATTACCAGTCATTAAAACACATTTAGTTGGCAGGTACAATTTACCAAATGTATTGGCGGCTGTTACGGCAGGTAAATATTTTAAAGTACCGGACGAAAATATCAAAATAGCCTTAGAGTCTTATATGCCATCCAACAGCCGGAGCCAGCTGATAAAGAGAGGCACTAACAAAATCATCCTTGATGCTTACAATGCCAATCCCACCAGCATGAAGGCTGCGGTAGAAAATATTGCTTCGATCCCCGATCAAAAAAAAGTACTGCTGCTTGGTGGTATGATGGAGCTTGGCAGAGAAAGTGTGTATGAGCATGCTGCCCTTGTGTCTTTAATTGATCAGCATACATGGCAGGCCGTTGTACTAGTAGGTGGTGATTTTAAAAATCTTGAGCACTCTTATAATTATTTTGATACAGCAGCCGAAGCAAAAGAATGGCTTGATAAAAAAGCGTTTGAAAACAGCACTATATTAATTAAAGGATCAAGAAGTATGCAGATGGAAAAAGTGCTTTAATTTTTTACATCAGCTCATTCAAATACATCTGTAAATCTGCATCTGTTTTAATCAGCACATCTCTTACTTTACTTCCCTGGTTTGGCCCAACAACTCCGGCAGATTCCAATTGGTCCATCAACCTGCCTGCCCTGTTGTAACCAAGCTTCATCCTGCGCTGCAGTAAAGAAGTACTGCCGCTTTGTGTGGAGACAATTATTCTTGCCGCATCTTCAAACAATGGGTCTTTATCATTCACATCAAAACCACCTTTTTCCATCTCCTTTTCGTCCACATACTCGGGCAACATAAATGCCTGTGCATAGCCACGTTGCTCACCAATAAAGTCTACTATTTTATCAACCTCTGGTGTATCAACAAAGGCACATTGCAAACGCACCAGTTCACCATTATAGCTGATAAGCATATCTCCTTTTCCAATAAGCTGCTCGGCCCCGCCTGCATCTAAAATGGTACGGCTGTCTATTTTACTGCTCACTTTAAAAGCTATTCTTGCAGGAAAGTTTGCCTTAATGGTACCAGTAATAATGTTTACACTCGGCCTTTGAGTTGCAATAATCAGATGCACACCAACAGCACGTGCCAGCTGGGCCAGCCTTGCAATTGGCATCTCCACTTCCTTACCTGCGGTCATTATTAAATCTGCAAACTCATCCACCACCAACACTATAAACGGCAGAAACTGGTGCCCTTTTTCAGGGTTGAGTTTACGGGCAACGAACTTTTCATTGTACTCCCTTATGTTGCGGCAACCGGCTTCTTTCAACAGATCATACCGGTTGTCCATTTCAATACAGAGTGCATTGAGTGTATGCACTACTTTTTTTGTATCGGTAATAATTGCTTCTTCTTCACCTGGTAGCTTGGCCAAAAAATGCTTCTCAATAGTTTTATAAATACTCAGTTCCACTTTTTTGGGATCAACCAGTACAAATTTTAATTGGGAAGGATGTTTTTTATACAAGAGCGAAACCAGTATGGCATTCAACCCTACCGATTTACCCTGACCTGTTGCACCTGCCATTAACAAGTGAGGCATACTGGCCAAATCCACAATAAAGTTTTCGTTATCGATTTTTTTACCAATAGCAATAGGCAGAGAAAAAGTATTATTCTGGAATTTTTCTGAAGACAGCAACGTCTTCATACTCACAATTGTTTTTTTTGCATTCGGAACTTCTATACCAATAGTACCCTTTCCTGGTATTGGAGCTATGATACGAATGCCCAATGCTGCAAGACTTAGGGCAATATCATCCTCAAGGTTTTTTATTCTTGAGATACGAACACCTGCTGAAGGAATGATTTCATATAACGTAACGGTTGGCCCAACTGTAGCAGATATTTTCTGTATACTAATATCATAATTCTTAAGCGTATTGATGATCTGGTTTTTATTGGCCTCCAGCTCCGCAGGATCCTGGATGATTTTTTCACTGCCGTGTGCTTCCAGCAAATCCAGTTTTGGATAAACATAATCCCTCAGATCAAGTATAGGATCATAAGGCGTATCAAGACCTTGCCTTTTTACAGGTGCAGGTCTTTCCTCTTCTTCTACAGCGGCACTATGATCTTTTATTTCTAACTCCAGGGGATTAAATGCTACTGCCGGCTTTGATGGCTTTTCTAAAATAATCGCAGGTGCTGCTTCTTCTCTTTTTAAATTATCATCTGCTGATTCTTTTTCAACCAGTTGCAAATCATGCAGTTGTTTTTCATTTATTTCGAACGGTATATTTGGAAGTGCTCCATCGCCGCTAAATTTATTCTTTCTTTTTGCCGGAACATCTGCCATTGGCTCTTCCTCATTTTCCATATACTCAGCATCCGGCTCAGCAATAACAGCAGCTTCGCCATCTTCTGGTACCAACAATTTTTTGGATGGCAGTTTAAACGCCGGGTTAAATCTCCAGATAACATAGCTGAGCACCGCCACCAGCAGCACCGCCAGCGTACCCACATGCCCTATGGTTTGATTAAGCCATTGCTTTACAAAATTGCCGACCGCCCCACCCCAGGCAAACGCATTTCCACTAAATATTTCTGCAAATGCCACGCTAAGAATTACCAGCCCCAAAAACATGTACTTTATATTCTTTACAAGAGAAAATATCTTTTTGCCAAAGAAGAGGTTTACACCTAACACAAAAAAGAAACTGCATATAAAATAGGAGGCAACTCCAAAGCCTTTGTATATAAAAAAGTGTGAAAGAAAAGCGCCCAGCGTACCAAGCAGGTTTGTAACTTTTACTTCACTTCCCCAAAAGAGACTTGCCCCGGAATTCAATACTTTATCCTGGTCCTCCTCCCAGGTAAACAGGTAAGATGTAAATGCAATAAATAATAAAAAAGCCACCAGGAGGGAAATGGCGCCTGCTATTTTATGGGTGCGTTCATCCTGCAGTAACTGTTTTACTTCCAGGTTTGGTTCTGCATCGTTTTTAAATATTTCTTTGCCGGATGCTTTTGATTTACCCGTGCTCAATTTTTTTGCCATCACCAACAAAGATAAATAAATCAACCACTGCAATCAATTCAGCAGAGCGGATTTACATAAAAGATTTAAATTTTAATTGGTATGTTTGAGAAAAAAGAGGTGATAAAAAGAATTTTAACTTTTGCTGTTTTATTATTTTTTTCACTTGCCACCAATGCCCAAACTTCCGGCGGTTTTAATTTTACTAATTCAGCTTCTATCAGGGATTCTCTCCTGCTAACTGAATGCCTCGTACTGCCAGACACAAATATGCAGATTAGACCGGAAGAAGCGGTTAAAAAAAACTGGCGTCCATTATCTTCTTTTAACCTTAAAGCTTATCCCCCGCTAAACTGGGTAACTGGAAGGATATATCTGTTGCTACCGGTTGAAAATACAGACAGCACATCAAAGGATATGGTATTTTTCCCGGGCATTTCTTTCAGGAGCATTCAAACTTATGTAGCTAATGCGAACGGAACAGTAACAAAAATAGATGACCTGACACAGAATGATGGCTATCACCCTTTTACTTTAAAAGCCCACGAAAAACAGGTATTACTTTTTCAGCTGCGTTTTACAAAATACGCTTACAACTATCTTACTCCACAATTAATTGAAGCAGACTATTTAAAAAAATATCAAAAGATACAAAACCATAAAAACGAAGCTCACCTTATAACGGGTTACATGATCAGTGGTATTTTACTGATGATGTGTTTCTTTTCATTGGCTAATTACCTGCTCAGTTATAAATCGGAGTTTTTGCTTAACGGCTGCTATGCCTTCTGTATGTTCCTGTTATTTTTTACGTCTACCTACTTCGCAAAAAAGTCGGGTATTGCAGCTAGTTTTTTTACCAGTTACGGCTCCTTTTTTTTGCTTGTGGCAGGGTCGGTTTCCTACATTGCCTTCACCAGGAAATTCCTGGATACGGCTGTTAATTTCCCCAGGCTCAACAAATTATTTAAAGCTGAGGAAATGCTCTTTATTGTTGTGCTTGCCATCTTTACTTACCTGAATTTTTTCACCGAATCACTTAAGCTGCAGTTTTTTATAGAAAACTTTATGAAGGTGACAGCATTGCTGGTGGGAATTGCCTATATAATAACATCAGTAGTTCAAAAAAACCGGCTGTTAAATTATTTGGCCGCCGGTAACGTTATGCTGATTGCTTTCTCCATAATTTCTTTTTATCTGCTCATTTTTCCTTTTCCAAATAAGGGGCTTTTTTCTTATGCAATTTTGTATTATGAGCTTGGCGTGGTTAGTGAAATCATCTTTTTTATGCTTGGGCTCACGTATAAAAACAGGATAGAAATTATAGACAAGATCAAAGAGCAGGAAGCATTTAAACGGGATGCGGAGCGCCAATCCTTTGAAACAAAGCTGGCAATTTTAAATGCACAGCAACAGGAACGCAACCGCATTAGTGCTGATATGCATGATGACCTTGGTGCAGGTATTACCGCAATACGCCTGTATAGTGAGCTGGCAAAAGCCAACCTTACTGATGCTGGTTCAGTGATGGAAATTGAGAGAATATCTTCTTCAGCAAATGAATTGCTGAATAATATGAATGCAATAATCTGGACCATGAGCAGCGATAATGATTCCCTGGCTGATATGGTTTCTTACATACGCAGCTACGGCCAGGAATATTTTGAAAACACGCCCATTCAATGCAAATTTTTTATTCCCGATGAGTTGCCGGAATTAATTGTAAGCGGGCAAATAAGAAGAAATGTTTTTCTTGTAATAAAAGAGGCGCTGAACAATGTTTTAAAACATTCAAAAGCCACCGTTGTTTCCCTTACGTTAATTACTGAACCTGCAAACATTTCCCTGCTCATTCAGGATAATGGCATTGGGATAGACTTGGAAAATGTAAGGCGTTTTGGTAACGGTTTAAAAAACATGAAACGAAGAATGACTGAAATGGGTATCGATTTTTCAATTGAAAATAGTAATGGCACTTTAATAATTATGCACTACAGCCTGGTTACAGAGTAACAGTTTGTTTTATACCAGCAGCCAGCAGCAGCCAGCCCGCAATAAAACAAACGCCACCAAGTGGCGTAATGGCTCCGGGCCACATTGGCCCGCCGGGATTAAGATGCTTTAAGATGCATAAACAATATAAAGAGCCACTGAATAAAACTATCCCCGCAATAAAAAGATAGCCCGCCCATTGCAACAATTTGCCTGCAAATTGCCGGTACAAAATGCCGGTAGCCAACAGCGCAAATACATGATAAAACTGGTACCGGACAGCGGTCTCAAATATTTGCATCACATCCGGCTGTAAAATAGTTTTAAGGGTGTGGGCCGCAAAGGCACCGGCCGCAACAGAAAATGCACCCAAAACAGCCGCAGTTCTTAAAAAAAAATATTGCATGGAGGCAAAATTAATACGGAAGTACCGACTCTTCAAAAGTAAGATCTGTAATGGAGGAACTGTCTAAAATTATATTAGAGCGGTTATAAAATGGTTCTCTTTCCTTTAGTTTTTGCTGAATGAAAAAAAGCAGTTCTGCTTGGTTCAATTTTTTAATGAGTGGCCGTTGTTGCTGGCCTTTAATCAGCCTCCTCAAAATTTCCTCTGCTGAGCATTTAATATAAATGGTAATGCCGTTCTCATTCATCCATTGAATATTATCGTTAAAACAGGGTGTTCCGCCGCCGCAGGCAACGATAGTATTTTTGATATCAATACATTCTTTCAATTTATCAGACTCTGCCTGCCTGAAGTAAGTTTCACCTTTACTTTCAAAAATATCCACTACAGATTTACGTTCTCCAATTTCGATTGCTTCATCAAGATCTAAAAATCCCAGCTTATAATTGGAAGCCCAAATTTTACCCCAATGAGTTTTGCCGCTGCCCATAAATCCATTGAGAAAAAAAAGCATGTGTTAGAATTGCTGGTTTGGGGATTTAATTCCAACTAAAAATACAAATAAAGCTTATAGAAAAAAAATATTGAATGGCTGTTTGAAATTTTTTGGTTCTGTTCGAAAAAAATTAAAATATTAGTCTTTCTTTTTAAAATCTCCTCTTTTCCAGGCTTGTATAAATTCTGCCCAGGCCAGCGGGTTAAATATATTTTGTGGAGGTATCTGGCCGTTATAATAATTTTTTGCAGCCTGGCGGGTAAGATAGCTTCCTACAGCTTCCCGGCCATCCCTCGGCAATGTTGCCATTAAAATACGACGCTTATCTTCATCAGTATTTTTACGGGCAGTTTCCAGGTTATCGTCTGGTATTTTGGTATTGATAAAATCCCTTTCAAACTGTTCTCTCGTTGGTCTTGCCTTAATAATGGTTGCTGCTAAATACACAGTGTCCGTCACCATCAACTGAATAACACTGTACTGATTGCCCTCAATATTTTTAGGTACAATAACAGTTTTGGGTTTAAAACCAACGCTGGTAAACTCCACCTGGTCTCCTTTCAATGCTACAATACTAAAAACGCCCTGCGGATTTGTAATTGTTCCCCTGTTTTGGCCTTTAACTACAACGCTTACAGCTGGCAATGCCTGCAGGCTGTCTGCCGTCATTACCACACCGTACAATTGCACCACTGAATCTTTAAACTCTTCAAACTGTGCATGCACCCTGTTTTGCAACATACAACAGCCAATAAATAACAGGAGTAATATTTTTTTCATGCAACTCATTTATAGAATTCTGTAACATCCTGGAAATTCCGCAAACGCAACTTCAAAATTTGACTTTACAAATGTAACGAAAGCAGCTGTTTTAATAAATCTTTCGATAAAAGGAACTTACCGGCAACAGAAACAAAGTAACGGCATGAGTGTTTACATTTGCGTTTGAAACTGAAATTTAACAAACAATTGAACCATGACAGAACAGGATATATTGAAGGCGCTTAGCAATGTACAGGAACCAGACCTTGGGAAAGACCTTGTGACGCTTAACATGGTTAAGAACATTGCCATCAGCGGTAACGATGTTTCATTTACGGTAGTACTTACCACACCTGCCTGCCCGCTGAAGGATATGATAATGAATGCCTGCATTAATGCAGTTAAAATACTGGTGAATAAAGAAGCGCAGGTTACCGTAAACTTTACCAGCAACACCAGCAGCAACCGGAAAGATGCCAAAACATTGCTTAAAGGCGTTAAAAATATTATTACCGTTGTCAGCGGAAAAGGTGGTGTGGGAAAAAGTACCGTGGCCTCAAACCTTGCGTTGGCGCTGGCCCAGGGTGGTGCAAATGTTGGCTTGATGGATGCGGATATTTATGGTCCAAGCCAGCATATTATGTTTGGCGTTAGGGGCGAAAGGCCGATGATGAAAGATACCGGCGATGGTAAGGGCCTGATTGTTCCGATTGAAAAGTTTGGTATTAAAATGATGAGTATTGGTTTGCTGGTAGATGAAAAGCAGGCTGTGGTTTGGCGTGGCCCCATGGTGAGCAGCGCAATCAAGCAGTTTGTAACAGATGTTGACTGGGGTGAGCTTGACTACCTGATTATTGACATGCCGCCGGGCACCGGCGATATTCATTTAACTGTGGTGCAAACGGTGCCGGTTACAGGTGTGATAGTTGTAACAACGCCGCAGCTGGTAGCGCTGGCGGATGCAAAAAAAGGTATTGCCATGTTTAGCCAGGCCCAGTTAAAAGTACCTGTGATAGGCCTTGTGGAAAACATGAGTTATTTTACTCCGGCGGAATTGCCGGATAACAAATATTATATTTTCGGGAAAAACGGCGGCAAAAATTTGGCAGATGAATTTGATATTCCATTTCTTGGCCAGATTCCTATTATACAAAGCATACGTGAGGGCGGGGATGCCGGCATACCCATAATGGCCAGCGATGATGAGACCACCAAAAAAGCATTCATGGATTTTGCCGGCAATGCAGCCAGGGGAATCGCCATCAGGAACGCTAACCTGGCACCGACTGAAGTGCAGGAAGTAGCCCCGGTTCATTAAAAAAAGTAAGGAGAAGACTTCCCTAAAACTTTTTTTTGAGACCAGCCTCAGCATAAAAATCAACATCGTTGTGTCACTCACTTTTACCGCATACCATTTTTTAGCCGGGTTTCCTTTAATTAAAAAGTGTTTGCTGATTGGCTTAATATCCCTGCTTATTATTTCATGTGCTCAACATAAAAAAATGGCTTCAGGCATCATTGAAAAACCTTCGGCTTCAATAGTTGCAACAGCACCAGTGTTTGATAAACAAGGCCATCGTGGTTGCCGTGGCCTCATGCCCGAAAACACGATTCCAGCAATGTTGCATGCGCTGGACCTTGGCGTAACAACACTTGAACTGGACATTGTTTTTACAAAAGACAGTGTTGCCGTTGTTTCGCATGAACCATTTTTTAATCATGATATTACAACGCTGCCAAATGGCGGATTTATCCCGGCAGACAAAGAAAAAGAGTATAACATTTTTAAAATGACTTTTGCTGAAACCCAACAGTATGATGTTGGCTTAAAACCAAATTTTCGTTTTCCCCGGCAAAAGAAGCTGGCAGTTCATAAACCTTCTCTGGCGGCACTATTCGATAGTGTTCAACATTACATGAGTACAGCAACAAGGCAATTTCCATTCTTTAATATCGAAACCAAAACTGAACCAGCTACAGACAATATTTATCATCCTGCCCCGGAAAAATTTGTAGATATGCTCATGCAGGTGATCACCAAAAAAAAGATGGAACGGTATGTTATTATCCAGTCATTTGATATCCGAACCCTGCAGTACCTGCACAAAAAATACCCGGCTGTACCAACAGCCTTATTGGTTGAAGAAGCAGGCAAAAGATCTGTAACTGAACAAATAAATGAGCTGGGATTTGTACCAACTATTTTTAGCCCTTACTACCCCTTAGTAACAAAGGAAACCGTAGAACAATGGCATAGCCGGAATGTAAAGATTATCCCCTGGACAGTGAACGACTTAGCAAAAATTACCAGCCTTAAAAATCTCGGTGTTGATGGAATCATCAGCGATTATCCTGATCTTTTTTAGTTAACGGCTTGTAATACAGTACGTTGTTTCCGTCAAATAAATTAGATTCGTATCTGACAGGCATGCTACAAATTATGTAGGCAAATTTTTCTTTGCTAAACTTACCTTTCCCAACCCGATTCGTTTACATCTGCCGAAATCACTTTTACACTGCAACTAAACAAGACTATTGATATGAGATATTTGTTACTTACTACTGCAATCTTTTGGCTTCAAACTACAGCATCTTCCCAAACCGGTATTGCCATTCCTCAAATGACCCAGGCAGATACCTACGTTAAAAACTTCATGTCTCAATTTGGTATTCCCGGCGCAACAATGGCAATAGCTAAAGATGGCAAAATCGTGTACCTCCGTGGCTTTGGAAAAGCAGATATTGCCGGAACGGTTGATGTGCAGCCGTACAATGTTTTCAGGATTGCAAGTCTTTCAAAACAAATTACTTCCATCGCCATTATGAAATTAATGCAGGAAGGCAAACTAACCATGGCATCCAAAGTATTTGGCCCGGAGGTATCCTGCAAGATCACCCTGTATTTTCTATAGCTCATATTACAGATACAAGAATTTACGATATTACAATACAGAATTTACTGGAACATAGTGGTGGCTGGAACCGGGATCTCAACTGCAACCCTAACCCCACAACGCCTTATCCGTATTACTTTTCAGGCTGCGATCCAATTACCTGGCCATTAAGGGTAACCATGCTTACCGGTACAAGTAACCCGGTTACTAAAGATGCCCTGATTAAATATTTACTGGAGAAAGGGCTTGATTTTGCACCGGGCACATCGTACGCATATTCCAATATTGGCTTTTTAATGCTGGGCCGGGTAATTGAAAAAATTACCGGCATGAGTTACGAAAAATATGTGCAAACAAGCATATTGGCACCGCTTGGTATTTTCGATATGCACATCGCTAATAATCTATTATCAGAAAAGCAGGAACGTGAAATGGAATATGTCGGTAACGGATATACTAATTTATCTATTTACGGCACCGGAGAGTATGTGCCGTGGGAGTATGGTGGCTTTAATGTAAATTCTATGGATGCACATGGCGGCTGGATAGCATCTGCCAGGGATATGCTCAAACTGCTGGTAGCTGTGGATGGATTTGACACAAAACCAGATATTCTTTCCCAGGCTACTATCAACACGATGGTTACACCTTCTGCCACCAATGACTATTATGCCAAAGGGTGGAGTGTAAACCCATACAATAACTGGTGGCATACAGGTGCTCTTGATGGCACTGCCACCGAACAGGTAAGAACAGCCGGCGGTTATACCTGGGTAATTCTCTTAAACAAACGCAACATCACCGCCAGCAATTTTTGGTCGGCGCTTGACAATTTGGGCTGGAATATTTTGGCAGCAACCTCCACCTGGCCAACCCACGACCTGATGCTAAACCCGACTGTAAACGCAAGCAATTTGACTGCCACTAATTTCACAACCAGTTCTGCCACGCTGAGCTGGAATAATGGAAATGGAAGTAACAGAATGTTGCTGATAAGACCGGCTGCAGAAAATGAAACTTTTCCTTTGGATGGAACGGATTATACTGCCAATGCCACTTACGGAAGCGGAACAAGTACGGGTGGCAATAATTATATTATGTATAACGGTACCGGCAGCAGCGTAAATGTAACTGGCTTGTTGCCCGGTGTGGAGTATACCTGCCGGCTGATTGAATACAATAAAAATACAGCTACCGGCAGCAATGCATTATATCTTTTAGGAGCCAACCCAACCAACAGTTTTGCACTGGGTAAAGTTTACACCTTTACGGGAGCAGGTAACTGGACTACTACTACCAACTGGAATGCAGCAGGCGTACCGCCGTCCTTACTTCCAATTGGTGCGGAAATAGTTATTGATCCTTCCGGCACTTCGGAGTGTGTTTTAAATATTCCGCAAACTATTTCCAAAGGGGCCAGGTTTACTGTAAAAGCTGGCAAAAAATTCAGGGTTACAGACAGCCTGATTATAAAATAGAAATCGCACCAAATTCTGGTAATCATCTTTTTTAATTGATAAAAGAGATTTATTTAAACCGGTGTTATTACAATAATAAGAACCCTGCACAGAAAGATTTTAACTAAGTTTGAGATTTATTTCATTTCACTTTTTACTCAAAAAATGAATACATCTCTACTTGATAAAACTGCCGTGATTTGCGGAAGTACGCAGGGCATTGGCTTTGCCAGTGCCGTTGAACTGGCGTTGCTGGGCGCCAATTGTATTTTGCTTTCCAGGAATGAAAACAGTTTGCAGCAAGCTCTTTCCCAACTTGATACTTCTTTTAATCAGCAGCATAAATACCTGGTGGCTGATTTTGATAAACCGGCGGAAGTAAGGATAGTGATAGAAAATTTTACCAGCAGCCAACCGGTTCATATCCTTATCAATAATTCCGGCGGGCCTAAAGGCGGACCAATTACGGACGCTGCGGAAGAGGAGTTTACCAATACTTTTAGCCGTCATGTTGTTTGCAACCAAATTCTTACAAAAGCTGTTATACCTGGCATGAAGGCTGCAGGCTATGGACGAATCATCAACATTATTTCTACTTCTGTAAAAATACCATTGGCAAACCTTGGTGTTTCAAATACTGTCAGGGCGGCGGTGGCGGGATGGGCAAAAACAATGGCCAATGAGCTTGGGCAGTTTGGCATCACAGTAAACAATGTATTACCCGGTTTTACAGATACCGGGCGTTTGCAAAGCATCATTAAAGACAATGCTGCAAAAAATAATATTGCAACCGAAACCCTTGCAGCTTCCATGAAAAAAGATATTCCTGCACAACGTTTTGGCGATGCTTCAGAAATTGCTGCAGTCGTGGCTTTCCTGGCATCGCCAGCAGCTGGTTATGTAAATGGAACCAGCACTCCGGTGGATGGGGGAAGAACTGGCTCAATATAAAACTGCTCAAAAGCTTAAACGGCAGTTTAGAAAACTACTAAAATGGACTTTAAAAATACCGCCGCATTTGCAGCCGCACTGGACCATAAAGACCCTTTAAAAAATTTCAGGGATCAATTTTATATTCCCATCATTAATCAAAATGAGAGCATATATTTTGTTGGCAACTCCCTGGGCTTACAACCAAAAACCACCCAGGATTATGTGCTGACTGAATTAGAGAAATGGGCAAACTTTGGTGTGGAGGGTTACTTTCATGCAGAGGAACCCTGGCTTAATTTTCATGACCAGTTTCCACCTTTGCTGGCGCAGATAGTGGGTGCATTGCCGGAAGAAATTGTGGTGATGAACACCCTGACGGTTAACCTTCACTTACTGATGGCCAGTTTTTACCAGCCCACCAAAGAACGCTATAAGATCATCTGCGAAGCAAAGGCTTTTCCTTCGGATCAATATGCATTTGAATCGCAGGTAAAATTAAAGGGCTTGAATCCTGACGAGGCGATCATTGAAGTATCTCCAAGAACTGGTGAACATATCATAAGAAAAGAAGACATTCTTGCAACCATTGAACAGTACAAAGACAGCGTTGCGCTGGTGCTTTTCAGTGGTATAAATTATTACAATGGCCAGGTATTCGACATGAAAGCTATTACAGCCGCAGCCCATGCTGCTGGGGCATTTTGCGGTTTTGACGTGGCCCATGCAGCCGGCAATATTGAACTGCATTTGCATGATTGGGATGTTGATTTTGCCTGCTGGTGTACTTACAAATATTTAAACAGCGGCCCCGGCGGCGCAGGCGGTGTTTACATTCACCAGCGGCATGCTGCCAACAAAACCATACCAAGACTGGCCGGCTGGTGGGGGCACGATAAAGAGAGCCGGTTCCAGATGGAAAAAGGTTTTAACCCAATACCTACTGCCGAAGGCTGGCAACTGAGCTGTACGCCGGTACTGAACCTTTCAGCCCACAAAGCTGCCCTTGATATTTTTGCTGCCGCAGGTATGCAAAACATTATTGAGAAAGGTAAATTGCTGAGCGATTTTTTAATGTTTGTAATTGAAGAGATCAATTCCAAGTATTCATTACCAGTAATTGAAATTATTACACCAGCCGATGCAAAAGGTTGCCAGTTGAGCATGCTGGTATTAAAAAATGGCAAGGCGATTTTTGATGCTTTGAAAGCCCACGGAATCCTGGCAGACTGGCGGGAGCCTAATGTGATCCGGGTTTCCGCAGTGCCACTCTACAATAGTTTTACAGATGTTTATCAGTTCGGGGAAATATTAAATCACCTGGTGGCCAGTGCTGCTGATAACCAACAATAATGGCCCTGCACTATTAAAAAATTGATCACTAATTTTACCGGTAATATGTATAAACTTCCCTATTTCCAGGAGCAGGATAGCAACAAAGTGCTGCAGTTTATGAAAGAAAATTCTTTTGCTGTAATAACCGCCACAGGCCCAGGCTATCCTGTAATAACTCAAATACCCTTGGAGGTAATTGAACAAGATGGAACTATTTTATTGAAGGGACACCTGATGCGAAATACGGATCATCACAAAGCCATGCTTCAAAACCCGGCAGTTACTGTGCTGTTTACAGGCCCACACTGCTATGTAAGTGCCAGCTGGTATGATGATGTGCAAACAGCTTCTACCTGGAATTATATTTCTGTTCATGCCAAAGGCAAACTCAGTTTTGGCGATGAATCAGGAACGCATGCAGCGCTGGAAGCAGTAACAAATAAGTATGAAGAATCCGGCAGCCCTGCCGCTTTCAAAAACATTCCGGAGACATATATTAAGAAGCTGATAAACGCCATTGTTGGGTTTACAATTGAAGTTGAAAGTGTTGACAATGTTTTTAAACTGAGCCAAAACCGCAATACAGCAGAGCAAAAAAACATTATTAAAAAGCTTGAAGAAAGGGGCGATTATAATTCGGTTACTATTGCAGCTGAGATGAAAGAGCGCTTAGGTAAGTGATGCTGCTTTTGAGAAAAATCTATCAGCCCAAAACCTAATCTTGTAATCTTAAAGGCCGTATGAAATATTTAGTGATCTTTCTGTTTTCTTTTTTAGCTTCCTTGGCAGTCCACAGCCAGGACCTGGCTGCAGGTGAAAAAAATCTAATTGAAGCTTTCAGCAAAATAAAGTATTGGTCATCCAACAGAGTTTTTGATGATAAGATAAATTATTACGATTCGCTGGAAACTGCCAACCAGGATTTCTTAAAATTATTTTTACGCTTTGTATCAAAAAACAAACACTCAGTTTCTTACGGGTTTAAAAATTTGGAAGACAGTGGTTTATGGATGGCAACTTCCCAGGACGGATTGTTTCGTATCTACACCTGGGATACCCGGACGGGTGGATCAATGCACATCTTTATGAATGTTTTTCAGTTCAGCAATGAAAAAAAGACTTTTGCCCAGGCATCACAAAATAGTCAAAGTGAAGGTGCAGACCCTGGTTGCCTTTACAACCAGGTGAATGATATTGTATCAAAAAACAAAAAATATTACGTAACCCAAAGCAGGTCGGTATTGAGTTCCGGGCTTTTTTATTACAACATCAAAATATTTTCTATTGATGGCATAAAACTTAACAGTAATGCAAAATTGATCAAAACAAAAACGGGTGTTAAAAATCAACTTGGTTACGAAGCAGATCTGACTGCCGCTGCAAACCGGGACGGAGATGTGCCTGAATTTAATATTGAATACGACACTGCTACAAAAACAATTTCAATCCCTGTAATTCAGGAAAATGGTAAAATAACAACCGGTAAAATCAAGTATCAGTTTAAAGGAACCTACTTTGAAAAATTATAAAATTGCAACCGCCACTAATAAATAAATAGTATGACACGTCAACAGCTCATTCAACAAATAAATACCAAACAATCTTTTCTTTGCGTTGGTTTAGATACCGATCTTGATAAAATTCCGGCACACCTGCAAAAACAGCCTGAGGCAGTTTTTGAATTTAATAAAGCGATCATTGATGCAACGAAAGATCAATGCGTTTCCTATAAACTAAATACCGCTTTTTATGAAGCCATGGGCTTAAAAGGTTGGGAAGCCATGGAAAAAACTGTTGATTATATTCCGGCAACCCACCTTAAAATTGCAGATGCCAAAAGAGGCGACATCGGGAATACTTCCTCACAATATGCAAAAGCTTTTTTTGAAACTTTAAAGTTTGATGCCATCACTGTTGCACCCTATATGGGAGAAGATAGTGTGCGGCCATTTTTAGAATATGAAGATAAATGGACGATTGTTTTAGGACTGACCAGTAACAAAGGCTCCGCAGATTTTGAAATGCAACCGATGTCCGCTGATAGCAGTCATTTGTATGAAAAAGTAATTACAACAGTTGCTAAATGGGGCACCACAGATAACCTGATGTTTGTGGCCGGAGCCACGCAGGCTGAATCATTTGCACATGTGCGGTCATTAATACCAGATCATTTTTTGCTTGTGCCCGGCGTAGGTTTTCAGGGCGGCAGCCTGGCAGAAGTAAGTAAGTGCGGATTGAATGCGGATTGTGGCTTGTTGGTAAACGCCAGCCGTGCAATTATATATGCCGGCGAAAAAGAAGATTTTGCGGAAGAAGCAAAAGCCATCGCACAACAATACCAGGTTGAAATGTCTGGTTACCTTAAAACAAAAAAATAATTATTTTCA
This sequence comes from Ferruginibacter sp., assembly GCA_965247025.1. Taxonomy (GTDB): domain Bacteria; phylum Bacteroidota; class Bacteroidia; order Chitinophagales; family Chitinophagaceae; genus Ferruginibacter. The sequence goes on from OZ252000.1 coordinate 3,426,789, forward strand.
ACCGGTTTAAAAAATTGGCATAAAAATATATCCGGGCTGATATGGAATAATTGAACAGCGGCATCCGTACACAAAAAATTATGCGCTGGTTAACTGCTTTTATTTTTATCGCCGTTTCGGTAACTATTCCAATATTATATTTAAAAGGAAAATCCAAGAAACCTTTTGAGATAACATCAAGGGTTAGGCCTGTTGCAAGCGACAGGGCGGCAGTTTTACTCCGGACAAAAAATCACAGCAGCAGTCTTAAAAATTACGCTGCCACTAATAATTTCAATACACAGTATTGTTTCCTGGTAGATATGACTATTGCTTCAGGAGAAAAACGCTTTTTTGTGTACGATCTAAAAGTAGACAGCACAATTGTAGCCGGACTTGTAACGCATGGCAGCGGAAAAGTTGTGTCAGCCAAAATACAGTTTTCGAACCAGCCAGAAAGTAATTGCACATCATTGGGTAAATACAAAATTGGCAATTCGTATAATGGCAAGTTTGGTCTTGCCTATAAATTATATGGGCTGGATAAAACTAATAGTAATGCCTTTAACCGTTTTGTTGTTTTGCACTCTCACGCATGTGTACCATTAATGGAAGTTGCACCGCAAAGGATTTGTGAAAGCTGGGGTTGCCCCACAGTATCACCGCTATTTTTGCAGGTATTAAAAAAGTACATTGACAAAGCAGATAAGCCTGTATTGCTCTGGATTTACAATTGATTACTGATTTTGCGCTTAAAAGATATTGCAAAACGCATACGCTACAAATTTTGCAAATCATCAAAAACGTCTCTACGACTAAACGGTAAAATATAAAAAACCGGCCAGTTTTGCAACCGGCCGGCGTATTTAAAATCTGTTTCATTTTAATGCATTGGAACTTCTATTGCTAAAAATTCAGCATCTTCAGTGGCAGTTATAGTAAAAGCATCTGTTTCAGAAATACCCAGTGCATCTCTCTTACCCAATACTACATCACCAACTTTTGCACTTCCATTAATTAAAACCAAAAAAACACCGTTTCCCTTAAAGGCATTCTCATAATCCAGTGATTTACCGGCTTCCAATTTTGTCATGGAAAAGCGGGCATCCTGGTTTATCCATAAGGCTTTGTCAGCATCTTGTGGCGAAACAACAACCTGCCATTTATTTAACCGGTCATTTACGTCAAAATTTCGCTGATCGTACCGCGGCGTTATATTGCGCTCTTTTGGAAAAACCCAAATTTGAAACAACGTAACCGAATCGGTTTCAGATGCATTTGCCTCTGAATGCCTCACACCACGGCCGGCACTCATTATTTGTACATCTCCAGCTTTTATAATCCCTTGCCCACCAGTGCTGTCTTTATGGTGCAGGGCGCCAGTAAATGGAATGGTAACAATTTCCATATTATCATGCGGATGGGTTGAAAACTTGCCCCCACCTTCAATAAAATCATCGTTCAACACCCGGAGTAAACCAAAATGTACTTTCGCTTCATCATGATAATTGCTAAAACTAAAATAATAATTGGGCTTCAACCAACCATAGTCGGCACTGCCCCTGTCTGCTGCTTTGTGTAATATGCTTTTCATTGTAGTTAATTTAATTAATGTTTAAACATCAAATTAAAAGCCAAGTTTTATTTATGCCAAAATAACATCCGCAAATTGCAGGCAAAAAAAATCCCCGTTAGCCGGGGAAGAAAAATTTTATTAATTAAAACTGGTCATTTCGTTATAATCCAGCGGCACCGAAGTATCATCTTCCCAGTTTTCATTGTACTCCACAATAAAGTTATTGCGGCCTTCGCCTGTTACAATCAGCAGGTATTTTTGCTGCGATAACTCCAGCAGACTCAAAAACAGGAACAGCGCATGTATCCTGTTATCGCAGGGTTCAAATATTTTTTCGAAAGATGAAGTGCCTTCTTTTTTACAATGTTCCAGCATGTAATCACGGCTCTCCTCCATGGTGTAATTGTATTGCACCACGGTATGCACCGGTTTATTATTTTTTTCATGCAGGCGCTGCACCACTTTTTCAAAGGCCTTCATCAGTTTAAACAGTGTGACGGCCTGTATTTCTGTTCCTTCACCAGCCTCTTCACCAATTTGAACAAGCTCCCTGTGCAGGTTGCCTCTTTTAAACATAAGCAACCGGGTTTCTTCCAACTCAGCCATTTTAGCCGAGGCTTCTTTAAAGCGTTTGTACTCTAAAATTTTATTTATCAGTTCTTGCCTCGGGTCAATCTCGTTACCCTGTGCGTCAATTTCTTTTCGTGGTATCAGCATCTTAGCTTTAATACGCATCAGCGTACTAATGAACAGGATGAACTCACTGCTTAATTCAATGTTCAGCTTTTCTGAATTGTGTATAAAATCCAAAAAATCGTTGGTGATTTTGGTGATGGGGATATTGTAGATATCGAGTTCATCCCTTTCTATAAAAAACAACAGCAGGTCAAAAGGGCCTTCAAACTGGTCTAATTTTATTTGGTAAGATGTGGTGTTCACTGCACAGAAGTTAAAAATATAAAAAAGCTCTCCCGTTAATAACGGGAGAGCAGCAAATGTATTAATAAGTTGAGAAGGATTACAATTTGTAAGCGAACCCGATACCGAATGTGGATAACACCTGTAAACCCAATGCACTGGTTGGCTTTACCGGGTTTCTAACATCATCATCATACAGCAGATCCAGTGAGTAACTTACATTGAAAAACTTGCTGATCTTAACCTTAAACTGATTGGTCCAGAACACATCCACATTGCCTGCATTTTTCAGGTAGTTGGAATATAGATCAAGTTTACTGTAATAATTTACATTTTTGGCAATATCTTTTTTTACGGTAGCAGTTACAAAAGCACCAAATTCTCCCCTGTTGCCTGTGGCAGGATTGACGCCATACAAAGTTGCCAGCGGGGTTTCTGTTTTACCATTGTAAACTCCGCCCTGGCCTAAGTAGCTGTACGGCCCGTTTGAAACAATCGTCCATCTTGCAGAAAGCGGTGAACCGAACAATGAAAACCAATCATTCGGCTTCCACTCAATACCCGGCGCAACCACAATATATGCTGGCGCAAAAAAACCGGAATTTCTTCTTTTAGCATCAGTTCCCAGGTAATCATATTCATAACCATCTGCCAGTTGAGACCGCAACTGTCCTAATGCCGTGATGGTAACTTTTTTCCATTTTGCCGGCTTATAGCCATATTTGGAAGTAAAGTCCAGCCTGTCATTAACCTTTCTTACACCTAGTGTTGTTGTATTTACCAATGCATAATTTACATCCAGGATATTGTCCCAGCTATTTTTGCCCCATTTTCTGCTGGCAAATGCATTTAAAGAAGTAGCAAGCGATAAAGAAAATTTATCTCCGCCAGCGGCAATCCAGTTACTGTTGCCTATTTGGGTAAGATTTAAATTAAAAGCGGCTCCATGTGTCCAGCCGTTTTTGTTTGCCTTTTTGGATGTGTCTGTTGTAACCCCTTTCATGGCAGCATCTTTTAATTCCTTAACTGTGCCATCCTGTGCGGTTACCTGTAGTACTGATGCTGATATAACTAACAGCGTAAAAAGTTTTCTCATGTTGTTTTGGTATAGGTTCATAAAACGGCTACCAGTGTGCTGATAGCCGTTGCAAATTTATGGATAAAATTATTTTTTGAGAGCGTCCCTTATTTCCATCAAAAGAGCATCTGTAGAAGATGGGCCTGGAGGAGGCGCAGGCGCTTCTTCTTTTTTTGTACTGTTGATTGCCTTTATCATAATAAAAATAACGAGGGCAATGACTATAAATGATATTACAGCGCCTAAAAATTTACCCCAAAAAATACCACCCGGAGCCCAATTTTCTATTTTATCAACACCAGCTGCTTTAAGTGCAGGATTCAATAAAAGCGGGGTAATAACATCTTCCACAAGAGAACCAACAATTTTCCCAAATGCACCTCCAATAATTACACCTATGGCGAGATCCATAACATTTCCCTTAAGGGCAAACTCTTTAAATTCCTTAACAAATCCCATACATTTTAATTTTAAAGTTAATTAATGAGTTACAAAGTAAAGTTTTCTGCCAATAATTAATAATTGCTTTAATATTATTTTTTAACAAAGGCCGGATATTCAAAAACTATTTCATTCAAATTAATGCCAAAAAAATCATTGCAATAAAAATTTCTAAAATTTAATAGCAACTTTGTGTGGTGAATAAATCTTTTGGTGACTGGCTGCTTTTTATGCTTTTATCCGCTATCTGGGGCAGCAGTTTTATTTTAATGAAAATCGGGCTCACTAATCATCTTACACCATACCAGGTTGCAGCAATCAGAATAGCCACTTCAGGCATTGTTTTGTTTCCGGTTGCTATTGGGGCACTGAAAAAAATACCATCCGCAAAAATTTACTATGTTTTTCTTTCTGGTTTTATCGGAAGCCTGCTGCCTGCTTTTCTTTTTTGCCTGGCAGAAGAGAAAATCGACAGTTCACTGGCGGGTACGCTAAATTCACTCACGCCGGTGTTTGCTATTTCTATTGGCGCAGTTTTTTTCAACATCCCGGCCAGCGGGCAAAAGATAACCGGGGCAATTATTGCCTTGGCAGGTTGTTTTCTTTTGCTAATCAGCAAAAACAATCTGCAGCAAAACAGCGAATTACCTTATGTATTACTGGTCGTATTGGCTACAGTACTATATGGCACCAACGTAAATTTGGTAGCAAAACACCTTGGTGGAATTCCCTCGCTCCAAATTACCGCAGTGGCGCTTGTGTTAAATGCTATACCCGCTGTCGTGATTTTATATTTTACTAATTTTTTCAGCAACGCATTCCAAAATAAGTCATTGCTTATTGGCACTGGTGCTGCGGTAGTACTGGGTATTGGAGGCACTGCCATAGCAACCTTTTTGTTTTATGCATTGGTAAAAAGAGCCGGTGGTTTTTTTGCAAGCATGGTAACTTACGGCATACCTTTTATTGCCATTGGCTGGGGCATATACTTTGGTGAAAGCTTTAACCTGGCCCAGGCAGGCAGCCTTTTTATCATTCTTACAGGCATCTATTTTGCGAACAAAAAGGAAAAGCAACCTGTAATTTCAACCCTGTAAACAAACACAGCCGGCTAAGTAGCAGTATTTCTTTTCAACTCCATACTATTTTAAAAGGGTTAAAAAAAATCCCTCCATAAAGGAGGGACTGGCAGTTGGTTTTGGTAAACAACTTTGTTTTGGTATGGGTCTTAGCCATGATAAATATGGGCAAGCAGTAATTTTGGCGGTATTATGTACCTAAGACCTTAAATTAATAGCCGTGAAAAAAGTAGTGGTAAACTGTTAAAAGCACAAGTAATAATATGACAATGCCTTTTTCAGATATGCTGCACAGCAGTAAAAAAAAATTAAAAAAATATTAAAATACCAAAACTATGACCGTAATCCTGCAGAATAACGTCCTGAAATTTGCAACAACCAATTTACCCGGCTTAAAAATCAAATATTATACAAAACCGTAAACAAAAATTTTAGTTATTAGCTAAATAGTAAATTGCAGCAATTTTATACCATGCAGAGTATTTGTAAAAAAGAGCTGAACCAATTTTTCAGCAATCTTACCGGGTACATTTCCATCATTCTATTTCTGCTGGTAAATGGCATTTTTCTTTTTGTATTAAAAGAAAGCAACCTGTTTGATTTTGGTTATGCCACGCTGGACCAGTTTTTTGATTTATCACCATGGGTACTAATATTCCTTGTTCCTGCCATTACAATGCGTTCTTTTTCGGATGAATTTAAAAGCGGCACATTCGAAATCCTGCAAACAAGGCCACTAAGCCGCTGGCAGATTGTAGCAGGTAAATACTTATCTGTATTGCTGGTGATGACAGTTGTAATTCTCCCAACACTTGTTTATGTTTTTACGATCAAAAGCCTGAGTAGTACAGGCGCTGTTGATGGTGGCGGTATTCTCGGCAGCTACATTGGCCTGCTGCTGCTTTCGGCTGTTTTTGCCTCAATTGGTATTTGCTGCAGCAGCTTTACAAATAACGCAGTGGCGGCATTTTTAATCAGCGGATTTTGTTGCCTTATTTTATATTTTGGATTCAGCGCTATTAGCAAACTTCCCGTTTTTGTGGGCTCAGCAGATTATTATATTGAAATGCTGGGCATCGATTTCCATTACCGGAGCACCAGCCGTGGACTTTTAGACAGCAGAGACCTTATCTATTTTTTGAGCCTTGTTGCTTTATTCCTCATGATAACAGTGAAAAATATTCAAAAGCGTTAAGCAAAATATTTCATGAAATTAGCATTGTCCAAAATATTTAGCAGCAAAGCAGGTGTTCCTGTCATTATTGTTTTATTGCTGGCCGTTAACTGGTTAGCATCAATATTCCACACCAGAGTGGATTTTACAGATGAAAAACGGTTCACCTTATCGCCATCAACCAAAAAAATTCTGCAACACTTAGATGCGCCTGTTGATATCACTGTTTTGTTGACCGGAGATATCAAATCAGAATTCAAAAAACTTTCTGCAAGTACAAAAGAGCTTCTTGAAAATTTTAAGAATTACGGTGGCAATAAAATCCAGTACCGTTTTGAGCTGCCGGGTGAAGGATTGGATGATTCTGCAAAAGCAGTTGTTTTTGATTCATTGGTTGCCATGGGATTAAGGCCCACCAACCAGCAGGTTCAGGTAAAAGAAGGTGAAGGAAAAAATCAGCGGCAAATATTTCCTGCCGCAGTGATGAGTTATGGAGACAAAACAATTGCTGTTGATCTGCTGCAGGGCCAGGTTCAAAAAAATGTTTTTAACTCCGATGATATACTGGACAAGCAGGCCCTTAACAGCGCCGAAGCTTTGCTGGAATACAAGTTTGCTAACGCCATTCAAAAACTTACGCAGAAAGAAGTGCCGGTGGTGGCTTATGCATACGGAAATGGTGAGCCGCAGTATGGTTTTCCTCCCGTAAACAGCGTGTTTGAAACCTTGGGTAAAAATTTTATTGTAGATACTGTCAACATAAGGAGTCAGCCTTTTATTTCGCCGGATTATTCGGCAGTAGTGGTGGTAAAACCAACAGATAAATTTACAGATGATGATAAATTTAAGCTGGATCAATATGTAATGAACGGTGGTAAATTACTTTTTTTTGTTGATGTGTTATATGCCGAACGGGATAGCCTGCAGGGCGGAGAATTAATTGCTTACGCAAGAGATCTTAACCTTAATGATTTACTTTTTCGCTATGGCGCAAGGATCAATACGGATTTAATAGCTGACAAACATGCTGATAAAATTGCCGTGGAGGTTGGAAGCGTTGGCGGGCAAAGCCAAAAACAATTGCTTCCGTGGCCTTATGCGCCATTGCTGCAGCCGGGATCAGATAATCCGATTGTAAAAAACCAGGCAGATGTACTTGGCCAGTTTGCCAACTCAATTGATACCGTTGAAGCGGAAGGAATCCGTAAAACAATCCTGCTGTCATCCAGTGACCATGCTTATACCTTACCCACTCCTGCAAAAGTGCAGTTGAACAGTTTGCAAACTGAAGAAAGCGTAAATGCCTATAACCGGAAAAATATTCCTGTCGCAGTTTTACTGGAAGGAAATTTTACCTCCCTTTACGCAAACAGGGCTAGCAAAGCACAGTTGGACTCGTTAGCAAACTATCAGCAAAAATTTGCAAGATCCAGCACTATGCCCGGCAAAGTAATTGTAGTGGGAGATGCAGACATTGTATTAAACCAGGTATCTGAAAGTATTGGGCCTTTACCGATGGGTGTAAATAAATACACCAAAATACAATACGCCAACAAAGACTTTTTTTTAAACTGCACGGAGTACCTGTCTAATAGCAATAATATTCTTGATACGAGGGCTAAGGATTATACATTGAGATTGCTGGATGTTAAAAAAACATCGGAACAGCGTACCCTTTGGCAAGTCATAAATATTGTACTGCCAGTTATACTTGTAGGTATTTTCGGGTTAGTATTTCAATGGTGGAGAAAGAAAAAGTATGTAACAAAACAGTAACCTGGTCCAGGTACACTGATAACAGAAAGCACCATGAACACTACACAAATAACTTATCTTGTATTTGGCATTGTTTTACTGCTTGCACTGGTGTTCGACCTTGGTTTGCTCAGCAAAAAAAATAAAGTTGTTACAATCAGCAATGCTTTAAAGCAAACAGCTTTTTGGGTGTTGCTTGCTGTTGGCTTTTTTGTGTTTCTGTGGTTTCAGGACGGGCATGTGGTGGCACTCCAATACCTAAGCGCTTACCTGATGGAATGGAGCCTGAGCATCGATAATATTTTTGTGTTTATTCTCATTTTTTCTGCCTTTGGCGTAAAAGAAAAATATTATGGCCGGGTGTTGCTGATAGGTATTTTAATGGCTATTATTTTCAGGGTTATTTTTATAACGGTAGGTGTTGGGCTGGTGGAAAAATTTACGTGGCTGCTGTATATTTTCGGGGTCTTTTTGCTGTATACCGGCTACACTATGTTTACTGCAAAAGAAGATGAAGAATTTCAGCCCCAGGAAACAAAGGTTTACAAACTGCTTAAAAGATTTCTACCCCTTGTATCACATGATGGTGATGGCAAATATTTTATAAAAGAAAATGGCAAAACCTACTACACCTCTCTATTTTCGGTGGTTATCCTGCTTGCTGCCATCGACCTGGTTTTTGCCCTTGATTCTATCCCTGCGGTAATGGGTATTTCAAGGAACAAACTTGTTATTTACACCTCAAATATTTTTGCCGTGCTGGGGTTAAGGAGTTTATTTTTTCTTTTAAGAGGAGCAGTTTCTAAATTTAACTACCTGCAGCAGGGCATTGCAATTGTGCTCGTTTTCATCGGGACAAAAATGCTTACCGAGCATTGGATAAACCAGTGGATTGATAAAAATACGCAGGTATTTATTTCTCTTGGAGTAATTATTTTATGCATAACAGCCTCAATCGTTTACTCCCGGTATCACCAGAAGAAAGATGGCGACTATGAGTAAATGATTTATCAATTACAGTAAAAACCGTAATTTTATAATCTTAAAAACATAATATGGTAAACATAGCACCAAAGCCACTTTCAAATGTGCAGGAGGAATTGCTAAAGCTTTACTCAACCGGCATATCAGATGAAAATTTGCTTGAACTAAAAGATGTTATCTCTACCTTTCTTTTTGAAAAAGCTGACCAAACTTTTAACGATAAAGGTTATACACCTGAAACAATTAATAGCTGGCTTAATGAGGATTAATTATGCTAAAGGTTGTTCTCGGCACCAATATTATACTGGCCTCTTTAAGCACTTCATCTCCCTGCCATAATATTTTAGTTAGTCTGTTCAGGCATAAGTATTTGATGCTTATCACAAACGAAATTTTACTTGAATACAAGGAAAAAATTAATGAGAAATTTAATCCGGACGTAGCTGATAGTATCATTGCAGCATTGGTACAAAACAGGTCTGTAATAAAAATTGACACCTTCTTATCACTCAGCATAATTAATGGTGATGAGGATGACAATAAATTTACAGACGCATCTTTTCCAGGCAGTGTAAATTATCTTGTTACAAATGGTAAACATTTCGATGTCCTCAAAAATCTTGACTTTCCAAAAATAAATGTGCCCGACATGCAGCAATTCTTTAACCATGTTTCTCAGCTTTCATAATAATGCATACTATCTTTTCTATAGCTGTTCATATTAAAGCTGCCTGGCTGCAGCAGAAAAATGATGCACCGATTGAACATATTTTAACTGACAGCCGCAAACTTATTTTTCCTGACACTTCTTTGTTTTTTGCCCTCGGCGGTGCCAGGAGAAAAGGCAATATTTTTATTGCCGAGTTATATGCCAAAGGGTTAAGAAATTTTGTAGTAGATGCAGATTTTTCAGGTGCAGATGATTACCCTGAAGCAAATATTTTGCAGGTGGCAGATGTACTGCAATCACTGCAATTACTGGCAGCGTTTCACCGCCGGCAATTTGAACTACCTGTGATTGGCATTACCGGAAGTAATGGTAAAACCATTGTGAAGGAGTGGCTTTACCAGTTGCTGCAAAAGGATTGTAATATTGTCCGCAGCCCAAAGAGTTACAACTCCCAGATTGGTGTGCCGTTAAGTGTATGGCAAATCAATGCACAAAATACGCTGGGCATTTTTGAAGCTGGCATTTCCCAACCCGGCGAAATGGAAAGGCTGGAAAAAATCATCGCACCGTCCATTGGTATCTTTACAAATATTGGTGATGCACACAGCGAAGGTTTTTTAAACATCCGCCAAAAAATAAACGAAAAACTACAGCTGTTCACTAACAGCAAAGTATTAATTTATGGCGCAGATAACCTGGAACTAAATGAGACCATCATCAACTTTGCCAACAAAATAAAAGACAAAACAAAACTGCAGCTCTTTACCTGGGGCACAAAAGATACCACTGCTTTACAGCTTCTTTCAATTGAAAAAAACAATGGATTTACAAACATTACCGCAAATATTGCTGGTGCATTAAAGGCAATCAGCAAAAATGGTAATTTAAATGAATCTTCCACACAGGTACAAACCATTACCATTCCATTTACAGATAATGCTTCCATTGAAAATGCAGTAAGTTGCTGGTGTGCTTTAATATTTATGGAAGTTGTACCTGAGCAGATCGCCGCCCGGATAAAACAACTGAGAACGGTGGAAATGCGGCTTGAACTTAAAAAGGGCATCAACAACTGCTCCATTATAAATGACAGTTACAGTGCTGATATTAATTCTCTTAACATAGCACTTGATTTTCTTGCACAGCAACAGCAACATACCAACCGCACGGTAATACTCAGTGACATTTTACAATCTGGCAAAAACAGCCATGACCTGTATTCGGCCGTGGCCGCCCTTTTGCAGCAAAAAAACATACAACGCTTTATTGGTATTGGCCCGGAAATTTCCAAACACCAGTCAGCTTTTAAAAATATTAAACAGACAAGTTTTTATATTTCCACCACCGATTTTAAAGCCAACTTTTACACCCAGCATTTTTTTAATGAAAGCATTTTATTAAAAGGTGCCAGGATGTTTGAGTTTGAACAGATCAGTTTATTGCTGGAAGAAAAAATTCACCAAACAGTGCTGGAAATAAACCTGAGTGCCATCACCCATAATTTAAAAGAATACCAGCAATTGCTAAAGCCGGGGGTAAAATTAATGGCCATGGTAAAGGCCTTCAGTTATGGAAGCGGAAGCTTTGAAATTGCCAACCTGCTACAGTTTCATAAGGTAGATTATTTAGCCGTTGCTTTTGCAGATGAGGGTGTTGAACTTAGAAAGGCAGGCATCACTCTACCAATCATGGTAATGAGCCCGGAAGAGAGCTCTTTTGAAAACATCGTTCAATACAACCTTGAGCCGGAATTGTATTCATTCGCAAGTCTAAATGCTTTTATTCAATACTTATCTGCCACCGGCATTACAGAATACCCGGTGCATATTAAAATTGATACTGGCATGCACAGGCTGGGTTTTGAGCTGGTTGATATGGACAAGCTTTCAGCAATGCTGCGGCAGTATCCGGGCCTCAAAATCCAATCAGTATTATCGCATCTTGCAGCCAGTGATACAGCTTCACTCGACTATTTTACCAATGAGCAGGCTTACATATTTACCCGGTGCTGCCAGCTTATTGAGCAAGCAACAGGCTATTCGTTCATCAGGCATCTTTCCAATACTTCCGGCATATTACGCCACAATCATTTGCAGTTTGATATGGTGCGGCTTGGCATTGGTTTATATGGCGCCGATAGCAATGCTGCTATGCAAAAACGGCTAAGGAATGTAACCACTTTAAAAACAACCATCGCACAGTTGCGGAATGTAAAAGCCGGCGAAACAATTGGCTATAACAGGGCCGGAGTTTTAACCGAAGATTCGGTGATAGCAACGGTAAGAATAGGCTATGCAGATGGCTACCCAAGGCTGATGGGAAATGGAAATGCCTGCATGTTAGTTAACGGCAACATGGCGCCGGTAACCGGTAATATTTGCATGGATATGACGATGCTGAATGTAACCAGAATGGAGGTAAAGGAAGGCGACGACGTAATTGTATTTGGAGAGGCACTGCCGGTGCAGCAACTGGCCAAATGGGCCAATACAATTTCCTACGAAATGCTCACTGGTATTTCCCAACGTGTAAAGCGGGTGTATTTTGAGGAATAAACATTAAAGTACCTGTTAAATGCATGCCTGGCAGGTTCAACTTACAAATCAAGTAAACAGCTAAACAATTATCTTTGCCGCCATTATGAAATCAAGAACCGTTGCACTTATTATATTGCTGGTCGTACTGGCAGACCAGGCACTTAAAATCTACATTAAAACGCATTATTTCATCAACGAACACCACAATATTATCGGCCAATGGTTCAGGCTGCATTTTGTAGAAAATGAAGGCATGGCTTATGGTTGGTCATTTGGAGGTAATGCAGGTAAAATGATCCTTACCTTGTTTCGCCTCGGCGCTGTTATTTTTGGCGTTTATTACCTTGGCAGCATCATCAAAAAAAAATATCACAGGGGGTTCATCGTTTGTGCAGCACTTATTTTTGCAGGTGCCCTCGGCAACCTTATAGACAGTATGTTTTACGGGATGATGTTTGAAGAAAGTATTATGGGCAGCACTGCTGTGGCAAAGATTTTTCCGGCTCATGGCTATGCCGGTTTTCTGCATGGTAAAGTGGTGGACATGTTGTATTTTCCCATCATCAGGGATATTCATTTTCCTAAATGGTTTCCAGTTTGGGGTGGAGAGGATTTTGAATTTTTCAGGCCGATATTTAATTTGGCAGATGCTGCAATTTCCACAGGTGTTATCACTATCCTGGTTTTTCAAAAAAGATTTTTTAAGCATGTACAGCCAGATGAAAAACATACGGTAGAAACAAACGCTGTAGTAAATGATGATGTGCAGGTACAGTAAATATAACCCGTACTTTAATTTAAACCCACACACTGCTCACTTAATTTTCATCAGGTATCTTTACTGAATGAATTGCCCTCCAGTTACCGTTACATTTCTTGGCACCGGCACAAGCACAGGTGTGCCAATGGTGGCCTGCGAATGTGAGGTTTGTACTTCCACCAACAGCAGGGATAAGCGCCTCCGCAGCAGCATACTTGTACAAAGTGCCACTACAACTTTGGTGGTGGATACCACTCCCGACTTTCGTTACCAGATGCTGAGAGAAAACGTAAAAAAATTAGATGCCGTAATATTTACACATCCGCACAAAGATCACATTGCCGGGCTTGACGATGTAAAGGCCTTTAGTTTTTTTTCCGGCAAAGCCATGAATGTTTACGCCAATGCCTTAACACAGGAAACACTAAAAAGAGAATTCTATTACATTTTTGCCGCCAATAAATATCCTGGTATTCCCGATATAGACTTGCACACAATAGAAATGGAACCTTTTTTTGTAGGCGACATTCCCATAACGCCCATTTTGGTCTGGCATATGAAAATGCCGGTGCTGGCTTTCCGGTTTGGAAAGTTCACTTACATAACCGATGCTAACCGCATTGATGCTACAGAAAAAGAAAAAATAAAAGGCAGCGAAACAATGGTGATCAATGCTCTCCGGCACCAGCCACACCTCTCTCACTTTACACTGCAACAGGCCCTGGATGAAGTTGAAGAAGTAAAAGTGCCAACAGCATACCTTACGCATGTAAGCCACCAGCTTGGCTTACACAACATTATTGAGCAGGATTTACCTCCGGGTGTTGCGCTGGCGTACGATGGTTTAACGCTTCGCTTTACTTAGCCACACTACCTAAAAGTGGTATTGCATATATATTTATCAGTTCCTATATTAGCATATATTCTACAGGTATGCTGAAAAATTTTGCGGGTGATTATTTAAGTTTTGATAAAAAAGAGAGGCGTGGTACGCTGTTTTTGCTGGTACTTATTCTTCTTTCTATTGCCGCACCATTTACTTTTCCTTTTTTTATAAAAGAAAAGAAATACGACACAACAGCCTTTGCAAAAGCAATTGATTCCTTAAAGATCCAACAGGCAGACAGCAGCAACCGCAATTACAACGACAATAATTACCATGATTTTTCTTCCGAAAGAAGCGATTCAAAAACCCGCCTGTCAAAAGGAGAATTATTTTATTTTGATCCCAATACACTCGATGAAAAAGGCTGGGTACGATTAGGTGTAAGAGAAAAAACCGCCGCAGGCATATTGAAATATATTTCTAAAGGAGGCAGGTTTCGCCATCCGGAAGATATTGATAAGATATGGGGATTAAGCGATTACGATAAGGACCGTTTGAGACCATACATACAGATAAAAGAAAGCTTTCAGCAACCACAAAAAGAACAGTACAGCAATACAACACCCCGGTATGAAAAACCCGGGTATACAAAATCTGTAATTGACATTAATTTGGCTGATACCACAGCCTATATTGCGCTGCCCGGTATCGGTAGCAAACTCGCCCAGCGAATCATAAATTTCAGGGACAAGCTTGGCGGATTTATTTCTATTGAGCAGGTGGGTGAAACCTTTGGGCTGCCAGATAGCACTTTTCAAAAAATAAAACCACGCTTAACACTTGGTGGCGCAATAGCCAAACAACTTAACATCAATAAGGCTAGTGCTGATGAATTGAAGGCTCATCCTTATATCCGTTATGCCATTGCAAATGCAATTGTACAATACCGCACTCAGCACGGCAATTTTGCCTCCATTGCAGATGTCAGAAAAATTATGATCATCACTGATGAGATGTTTGCCAAATTTTCGCCGTACATAAAAGTGGAGTGACGGGTAAGCATTCCGGGCAGCGTTTTGCCGTTGGATGCTTCCGGCGAAAATCAGCAATGCCTTGTCTTTAAAGCTGAAGTAAAAAAGAGGTTTGAATGGAATTGGATTTTTTGCATCGGTACAAATATATCCCAGGCACAAATAAATAAAAGTTTAGAGGATTTACTTTAAAACTGCTATCTATCCTAATGCAGGCTTTTAAGTAAGCTTTTGAATACAGAAGTAAAGATTCCTTTATCTATACTGATACTCTTCTTGCGTTCCTTTTCATAACCAATTCCCTTCTCTCACAAATAATTTAATTTATATTGTGCATCATTGTTTACCGATAAATATGCTGCATTGAGATTTTTTTTATTGTCATTGCTTTCTTTCGCCTTTATTGGCGCCCGGGCTCAAAAAATTAACAGCACTTACCAGGTGCATATTAATAAGGCAACATCCCCCATACAAATTGATGGCGAAATGAATGAAGCTGCCTGGCAATCTGCGGAAGCTGCCAATAATTTCTTTATGGTATTGCCGATGGATACCAGCCATGCAAAGGTTAAAACCGAAGTACGTATGACTTATGATGCAGAGAATATGTACATCATAGCAGTTTGTTATCTTACCAAAAATACACCTTATATGGTGGAGAGTTTGCGGCGTGATTTTAATTTTGGGAAGAACGATAATTTCATTTTTTTTATGGATCCGTTTGATGACCGGACAAACGGTTTCACTTTCGGTGCCAACGCTGCAGGCGCTCAATGGGATGGTACTTTGTACAGCGGCGGCAGTGCCGACCTTAGCTGGGATAACAAGTGGGTTTCTGTTGTAAAAAATTACCCGGACAAATGGATTTTTGAAGCAGCCATTCCCTTTAAAACAATTCGTTATAAAAAAGGCATTACCACCTGGGGCATCAACTTTAGCAGGCTCGATATTAAAGAAGCTGAGAAGAGCAGCTGGACGCCAATACCAAGGCAATTTCCTACAGCATCACTGGCTTACACCGGCAACCTTATATGGGATGCAGCACCACCGCAGACTGACGCCAATATTTCCGTTATCCCATATTTACTTGGCGGACTAACCAAAGATTACGACAGCAAGAAAAAAATTGATTACCGCAGCAATGTGGGTGCTGATGCTAAGATTGCCATCACATCCTCACTCAATGCAGACCTAACGGTGAACCCGGATTTTTCGCAGGTGGAAGTAGATAAACAAGTTACAAACCTTGATCGCTATGAACTGTTTTTCCCGGAACGGAGACAGTTCTTTTTAGAAAATGCTGACCTCTTTGCCAACTTCGGCTATGCCACCATAAGGCCCTTTTTCAGCCGCCGAATCGGCCTTGGTGTACCAATTAATTATGGTGCAAGGCTTAGCGGAAGCCTTGATAAAAACTGGCGCATTGGCCTCATGCAAATGCAAACTAAAAAACAGGATGCAACAGGCCTCCCCACCCAAAACTTTACTGTGGTGGCGTTGCAGCGGCGTGTTTTTGCAAGGTCGAATATCAGGCTGATGTTCATCAACAAAGAATCTGTAAAATACGATCCCACAAAAGACAGCACCAAGCCTGTTTACAACCAGTACAACAGGAACCTTGGCATTGAATACAATCTTGCATCTGTTAATAATTCCCTTACCGGAAAAGTGATGATGATAAAGGCATTTTCACCTGGTAAAAATACTGGCGATTTTGTGCATGCTGCTAACCTGCAGTACAGTAATAAAAAATGGTTGGTCTCCTGGCAGCATGAGTATGTAGGCAAAAATTACACGGCTGAAGTGGGGTATTTGCAAAGGGACAATTACATTAAGGTAAATCCGCAGGCCAGCTATCTTTTCTTTCCAAAGCGTGGCCCGGTGGTAAGCCACGGACCGTTGCTGAGCTCCACATTTTTCTTTAATACCAAATGGCACCAAACAGATAATGAAACCTATTTTGATTACAGGGTGAACTTCCGTAACCAGGCGCTTTTTGATGCCTGGGTAGCCCATGATTATGTAGAGTTGCTGCGACCGTTTGATCCTACAAATTCTAAAAGAGATTCCTTAGCTACCGGCACTAAACACAGGTGGGAAGCGGTTGGTTTAAACTTTACTTCCAAGCCGCAAAAACTTTTTACCTACGCCTTTACCAGCAGGTATGGCGGTTACTATGCAAATGGAACAAGGTTTAGTTTAACTGCTGATCTTGGCTACCGTTTTCAGCCTTATGTAAACATTACCATGAGCACCAGTTTTAATCACATTGATCTGCCACAGCCATGGGGCAAATTAGACTTTTGGCTGGTTGGCCCAAGAGTGGATGTAACTTTTACAAATACCATTTTTGCGACAGCCTTTATCCAGTACAACAACCAGTCGAAAAATGTAAATGTAAACACCAGGTTGCAATGGCGTTACAAGCCTGCCAGCGATTTCTTTATTGTTTACACAGATAATTATTATACAGATCCTTTGTACGTACGCAACCGGGCACTTGTTTTGAAATTCACTTACTGGTGGAATAAGTAGTGTAGTTTATTCAGGGATAACCGCCATCAGGGTCTTCAACCGCTGACGGGGTTGTGCTAACCCTGACGGCGGCTATTAGCCCCGGCAGCCGTTAGATGACACTCTTAAAAACTTTCTTCAACCGCAGAATGGGTTGTGAGGAAGTTTATATTCGCCAATTGATTTCTTCTATTTCAAACTGGTGCAATACAACAGTCTTTCCACTTGCTCAACTTCATCAACCAGCAACTAAACGCTTTTTTGCTGCAGTTGCATTTTAAAATATCCTGTTGTATTTTGATGGCAAAACTCCCCCCATGGCCAATAATTTTTCCATCGATATTCATTGCCACCCAAGTGGTAAACCGTACATGAGTGGCCGGAGCAATCCGTTACATACTCCTTTCGAAACTTATGATAATGATATACAAGCCTGGGTACTGAACAGGTTGCGAAAACAAATAGAAAGTCTATCTAACGTAAGGCTGGGTACGCAAAGTAATTTTGATAACCTGCATAAGGGAAATGTAAGGGTGATCATTGCTTCTCTTACCCCCTTAGAAAAAGCATTTCTTGTTGCCAACCGGCAGCCTGATAATTTTTTGAATGACAACCTGAAGGCGCTGGTTAACGAAACGCAAACGCCGTGGGAAGATACCATCAAAAGTAAAGTGGTAAATGCCCTCACCGGGTTTGACACTGATGATATTGACTTCGCTAAAAAGGCCATGCGGAATTATTTTCATGATGGGCTGGTGCCGGAATACAACTATATCACCAGCTTTGATCTTTTACAAAACGAGGCAAAAGAATACAGGATAAAATTTGTAAAAAACTTCCAGGCAATACAGGATATTCTTGACACAGATGAAACCACCATTTGTATTATACTTGCCATTGAGGGCGCACATGTACTCAGCAGCCAGGTGCCCAACCTCGCCATACTAAAAAGAGACCAGGGCAGCAGCCACAGGAAAGATGCTGCAGATTTTACCACGCTGATTGAATACGTTAATAATATTGCAACAATGAAAAAATGGGATTTTGTTCCATTTTTTATTTCATTGAATCATCATTTTTGGAATGGCCTTGGCGGCCATGCAAAAAGCCTGATGAAGTTGATTGGTACGATTGTTTCACAGGCAGAAGGATTGAATGAGGGATTAAAAGAACTGGGCAAAGAAGTTATAAAACTGTTGTTGCAAACTACCAACGGGCCAAGAATTTTGATTGATGTAAAACACATGAGTCCGCAATGCCGCAAAGATTTTTATGCTTTTATTGAAATAGAATATTGGAATAAAGGCGATAAGTTTCCATTGGTTTGCAGCCATACGGGCATTGTGAGTAAATGCAAAAAATTGGATGAATTGATTAAACAGGATGATGATGCCGAACTGCATGACGCAACCAATTACCTGCATGAAAACAGCATTAATCTTTGTGCTGAAGATGTTTTAAAAATTGCTGAAACCAATGGCATAATTGGTATTCAGCTGGATGAAAAAAGAGTGGCGGGCAACAACATAATTGAGGTAATAAAAAAGGATAAAAATGCAAGCACCGCTACGTTAAGAAAGCAATATGTAAAAGTGCTGATGGCAAATTTACTCGAGATCGTAAAAGTTACCGGCAGCAAAAAAGGATGGGATATCCTGTCCATTGGCAGCGATTATGATGGCTTGATAAACCACCTGGATTTCTATCCAACTTCAGCTGAAATGCCCGACTTGCGAAAAGACCTGCTTGATTTTTTAAACAGTCCTGAAGAAATTTCACAAGATGGTTTTAAGTATAGTCTTTCTCTTGATGAAGTTAAGAGTCTGCAGTTTGATTTAACCCCGGATGAAATTATCAGTAAGATCTTTAGTGACAATGCACTTAATTTTTTAAAGGTAAATTTCACCAGGTAAGGTGGTGGTTTATAATGCAACGTAGCGCCCGGTTTTAACTACACTATTTTTTGAATCGACAATACGGATGATAAACATACCGCTACCCCAACTTTGTTCAGCAATTATTTCTTTCAAATAATTTTTAGCCGTCGCTTGTATGCTTTGTTGAAACAGCTGCCGCCCGCCAGCATCAAGTACCTGCAAATTGTATTGTCCTTCCTTTTTAAAATTGACGGACACATGCAGCATGTTGCCTTTCATAACGGGGTTGGGGTAAATACTGACAGACGGGCTGAAGTTCATAATTCTTTTCACAATAGAATCTTTTACCCGGTGGCAGCTACTTATTGATGAAACGGCACCAGTCATTACCATCCTCCCCTTAACAGAACCATAAGAAGTAATAACCACATCCTTCAACAATATTTCCTTCTTTGTTAAACTAATGGTTTGCCCAGATTCTTTTATGGCAACTGATGTATCATTATAGCCAACAGCAGAAACGGTTATTGTATTTTCAGCTTTGAAATTCTTTAAGACAAATCTGCCTGTTGAATCAGCAGTAATAGCTTCACCGGTTGCTTTAATAAAGACCGAAGCAGCTGGCATTGGTAAGCCGCTTTCATCTGCCACGTACCCGGTGAAAACTGGATTTTGAGGTTTGTCAACAGGCCTTCTTGGTGGTTGGGTAATCATTAGCCCCATGGTGATATTAGGAACAGCGCCGGTCTTAATGAACGGGGAATTGTTTTTAGCCAGCTTATGCTTTACCAGCATGTTTGGCAAAGGTTTTACTGCAACTTTGCCTTGCGCTTTTACATGCCCTGCTTTAAATAATAACAGTAACAAAGCTGCATAATTCAGGTAATGTTGATAAAAACGTTTAGGTTTATCAGCATTGATTTCGATAGTTCGTTCAAGTTGTTGCGGAAAGGCTCTGCCGCAAACTTCCTTACCTCTTATTGAGGAGAAATAATTCAATACTTCTTTGTCGCTCATGCTACTAAAATCAACAACTTGCCTGGCGCAGGAGTTACAAAAACGACCTTGTTGTGTTGGAGACATTTTATCCCAATCCTCGTGGCAGGGAGTTGGAATGGAGAGTTGAATATTTTGAATAACAGTTAATTTTTTCAGGCAGATGCTGAAATTAAACTTATTGCATAAAGGGAATTGCTGAAT
The DNA here is from genome assembly GCA_965247025.1 of Ferruginibacter sp. GTDB lineage: Bacteria > Bacteroidota > Bacteroidia > Chitinophagales > Chitinophagaceae > Ferruginibacter. The sequence goes on from OZ252000.1 coordinate 3,447,188, forward strand.
TTATTTTTGACAAATTTTTAACCTGGCCATCTTTAGGATGATGTCTCTGCATAACTCTTCTCTTTTTTTAATTGGCAAGCTTAACAATTTCTGTTCGGATACCGCAAACAATACAAATTACACATTAACCAACCTTTCTTTGTTGTATAATTTCCAGCCTATCAAAAGCAGCCAGCTAATATCCCATACCAATAAAATTCTTTGTGTAAGACCCCTGGACGAAATGGGACTGGCAATAAAAATGATGAGCAATACCAAACTTATCAATCCATAAAAAACAGAAGGTTTGGCGAATCTTTTCCAGTCTTCAGTTTTCTTAAAAACGATACCCCATGCAATCATTGAAACAGCGAGGCTGAACAATGCAATCAATGCAGCAAAGCCATGCATTAAGCCACCGGGTGTTGGCAGTGCCTGCGGTAAATCGGTTGGAAATATGCCAGCCAGCACAATGCCCAAACAAAAAATACTAATGGCAATACCACTTGTTGCAGATGCTTTACAGCTTTGCAACAATCCTGTTAGCAGCAAGGCTGTAGCTAATCCAAGTGCATAAAAAGCGATTGTCATCAGCCAGCCATAATTACCCACTGCATATTCACTTACAAAGCAAGACAGCAGGTTTTTATCCGGCCTTAAAAAATGCAGCAGGCTTACGATTGCAAAAAATAGCAGGAAACCCCACAAGCTGATAAGTGAAAGTGTTTTTGTTCGTTTCATAAATAATTTCTGAGCAGCAATTATTACCTGAGGCTGTAGTTGAACTGGTCGTTAGTGGCCGCAATACAACTATTAAAATATGCCATCAATTTTTCTGCTCCTGCATACAGCATTTAAGCCGCATAAATAAATACAACGATGTACACCACACAAAAAAATAAGTAAATCAAGGTTGCAGCAATTCGTTGCTGGTTGTTTGAATGGAAAGTAGTAGCAGTATTCATGATAACAATTTTAAGTTGAGTGATGTAAATATTTTCAGAAATCTTCCGGTCTTAATCTTTCTTCATCATTTTTTTTCCCATGCCTTCCAGTTCTTCTTTTGTTGCCAGCTTGGTTCCCTGGCCGCTAACAAAGTACCATTTGTCCTTTTGCTTGATGTAGGTTTCAGTTCTGATAACAGTAATAGACATGTCACCGCCGGGAGTAGTAAACACCACATCCAGTATCATATTTTTTACTGCAGCATCACCATTGTAAACCCTTAAGATGTAAGTGCCGGGCCTTGGTGTAACCGACTTAAAAGTGGCACTCTTATCTGTAAAGCCTTTCTTCCATTCTTCAAAACCATAAGATACTTTTCCCTCTGGCCCCACGGCTATATAGTCGTCATTTAAATAAACAGTGCTGTCATTTACCATTCCCTATGCCTCAATGGCTTTCCTGTCTTCAGGATAATTGGTGGTATTGTATTTGCCTGCTGGCGGCACTTGTGCCATGGTAGTTGTTGAGATAAAAAACATACAGATGGCAGCAATCATAATTGCTTTACAGTGAAGTTGTTGTTTCATTTTTTGTTGTATTTAATTAAAAAAATAATTGACTGACTAGATAATAAATTTTGCTGTTGCACAACCCCGTCAGCGGTTAACAACCCTGACGACGGTTGCTTAGTAATGAACCGTTTGTAATGAACCCAACATTCTATTAAAATAAATGAGCAGCGATCCACTTGGCAAACGCTTGCCACCAGGCAGAATGGCCATTACCGCCAATAAAAAATGCGGTGGCGGTGATCGCTAAAAAAACAGCCATCGGAAATGCCGATCTTTTTTTGATGATGTCGGCGATCATCCAACCCAATGTAAAAAGACCGATTATGCCAATCATTACCGGAACGATGATAAATGGCAAATCACACACTGCAATTAGAAAGCGCCCAAGCCCGGGCCCCAAAATCATTAAACCAATGCAGGCAAAAAAACGGAGGTGAAAAGAAGTTTTCTTTTTATAATAAATACCCAGGCCGTACAGAATGCTGATATAAAATATATCAGCAATGCCATTGGTCATGCCAGCCAATGCTTCCACTTCACCAGCAGTTTTTATATTCCTGAAATAACTTGCCCGGGCAACAAGAAAAAAAGAGAGTATCAATAATGGAAACACAAAATAAGAAGCTTTACCTACTATCCTGTGCAACCGAAAGTTTTTTGTCCTGATAAAAACTGGCTGTGCAATCAGCATTAAGATCCATGTAAGCATTACCGCTCCATGAAAATGATGAGCCCATGTAAAACCATTAAAATTTGGAAATTTAACCAGGTAAGTTTTATAAAACCCGGCAAAACTGATGAGCAGCAGAAAGATAAAAAAGTAAATGAGCCGGTTGGTTATACCTCCATTTTTTTGTGATTTGTCCTGGGCAATTTCTGAAGTTATCATGCTATTTTTTTTACTGGTTAGTAATTGTATTCTGTAAAATTGAGCTTCCTTCAATTTCTTTTAAAACAGCAAATGGTGAACAGCCAGCTTTGTGAGTAAGCAGCAGTATTTCGATTAAAAAGCATTTAAGAGAATACTGTTTTACTATTCCCTCAAAAAAACTGTTATTCACCAAATGCTTTAGGCAATGCTGGTGGGTTTGGTTAATTTTAAAAATATACCAGTTGGTTATGCAGCGGATATTAATCTCTTTTTACTTTTTTATTATAAGCATCGGTACTTGTGCTGCACAGGATACGCTTGCATTCAATGGTCAGCCTAACTGGAAACAATCACTGGACATTGCAGACAATTGTTTTATTTACCAGGAAACTGCTGATACAGCTCTTTCATTTGAAACAGTAAAAAAACAGGTGTTTGTTCCGTTTAGAAATGAATGGCGTAAACAAAAATTCAGTAACAGGCCGCTAATCATTCAATGGAAAAAATTCACTGTCCGCAACAATTCTGCAACAGACACGGTAAACCTTAGCCTAAGTACTGTTCATTATTTCACACGGCTGTACACCGGTAATGAATTGATAGCAAAAAGCGGGGCTTACGAAACAAGGGGCTATCATCCCCCAGCCAGTACCGGTGGGTATGACCGGGGGCGGCTTCCCGTAATAGTGCCGCCGCAAAGCACCATCACCTATTGGCTCCGGACAGAAGACAGGCAAAACCAACTCATACCTCCCCTCATCTATTTGGAAACAAGATTTACAGGGTTTGCTGCTGAAGTGGACAACGTTTTTGCGGCCAGGTATCTTTTCCTGGTGCTGGCCTGCATGACAGGATGCTTTTTGTTCATCGGTATTTATGCAGCGTACAATTATTATCTCTACCGGCATGTTGCTTTCCTTTGGTACATCTGTTACACCATTGCTGCTTTTTTTTCGGGCCTGCACTGGATGGATATAAGGCTCGGCATGTTTATGTTTTCGCCGCTAATGCATGACGTTATTTTTTCGATATTCCTTTATTTAATACCAGTGCTGTACAGTTTTTTTATAGGCAGCATGTTAGCACTAAACGTACATTTTAAGAAAGGCTGGTTGCTGGTAAAGATTCTTGTAGCTGTATCCATCATTCAGATGTTGTTAGAGTTTATTGAGGCAAGATTTGATTGGTTCCCCTTCAACAAAAATTATTACGGCACTTTTTTAAACATCGCCCCGCTTGTTGTGCTCAACATTGTTTTATTGGTTCTTACAGCAAAAAGTAAAGATCCAGTAAAATGGTTTTTATTTACCGGCATCTTTAGTTTGATGGTACTTTGGTGCCTTCCTGTGATGAATTTGTATGCGCCTTCTGAAGATATAATTCCTGAATTATTCCTGGTCATCAATTTCCCCATTGTATTTCTTTTATTTGGTTTGGTGATTGAAGCCATCTGTTTCTCCTTTGCATTAACCTACCGCAGCAAACTGGTATTGCTGGAAAAAAATAAATTGCAGCAAAATTACAACCTGCAATTGCAGGCCGCTTTACAACAAAGAAGCACCGAACTGGAAGCACAAAATAAAGTATTGGAAGCTCAAAAAATAAAACAGGTAGAAACAGCATTTGAACACAAAATTGCAGAGACAGAAATGATTGCTTTAAGGGCCCAGATGAACCCTCATTTTATTTTCAATTGCCTCAATTCGATCAAGCTGTACACACTGGAAAACGATTCGCAAACAGCTTCCGAATACCTCACTAAATTTTCTCAGTTAATAAGACTGGTATTGGAAAATTCAAGATCAGAGAAAGTAACATTGCAAAAAGAACTGGAGACATTGAAACTGTACATAGAACTGGAAGCCATGCGGTTTAAAGACAAAGTACAGTACAAAATAAATGTAGTACCACATATCGATCAGCAATATATTGAGATACCACCGCTGTTGCTGCAGCCTTATGTAGAGAATGCCATCTGGCATGGCCTGATGCACAAACCCGAAGGTGGTAATATTACCATTGATATTGCTCAGCCGGAGGAATATTTATTGCACATTGAAATCAGTGATGATGGCATTGGCAGGGAGATGGCAAAAGAGCACAAAAGCAAATCTGCCACCCGGCAAAAATCATTTGGGTTAAAGATGACCTCCGAAAGACTGGATGCCATCAACCATATTTATCAGACAAAAACCGAAGTAAAAATTGTTGACGTGGTTGATACGTATGGCAATGCGACAGGCACTAAAGTAATTATAGAAATACCATTGTAAAAGCCTCCCTGCCCTCCAAAGGAGGGTTGTGAGCACCTTGTATTTAAAGAGGGTACTATATTTCAGGTAAAAAAAAGATTTTTTAAATTAGCAATATTGAAAACTACCTCAAACATAATAAACCAGGAACCCTCCGGCGTCTATCCCGATTTTTCCGGGAGAGGGCAGGGAGGCATGAAAGCTGTTATTATTGATGATGAACCGGATTGCGTAAAACTGCTGGCACTGCAACTAAAAATGTATTGTCCGCAGGTGCAGGTAATGGCAGAATGTACTTCCAGCGAAGCCGGCCTGCTGAAGATAAAAGAGTTGCAACCCGACATTGTTTTTTTAGACATTGAAATGCCGGTTATGAATGGGTTTCAGTTATTGGAAAAGATCGGCCATATTAATTTCAGCCTGGTGTTTGTAACTGCATACGACCAGTTTGCTGTAAAAGCATTTCGCTTTAATGCACTGGATTATTTATTAAAACCCATTGATGGCAAAGACCTGAAACTGGCTGTGGAAAAGGCCATGCAACAAAAGCCAGATCCGCAACAACTGCAGTTGATGAAGCAACAATTGAATGGCGGAGAAAAATTCCATCCTGATAAAATAGCCCTTCCCTACCAAAACGGCGTAACTTTTACTGAAATAAAAAATGTGCTGTATTGTGAAGCAGATAATAACTATACCCGTTTTCATGTGGCAGGCGGACAGCAATACATGGTAAGTAAAACACTGGGCGATATACAGGAAGTGCTGGAAGAACGGAATTTTTTAAGGGTACACCGTCAATACCTCGTTAATCTCAATCAAATAAAAAAGTATGTACGGGGCGAAGGCAATTACCTCATCATGAGCAATGATGACAATATTCCCGTAGCAAGAAATAAAAAAGAAAAACTGGTAGAAAGATTTGGGTGGTTATAAATCACTTACAACATCTTAGTGCGGTTTAAACGCAGGATCGGTGGACATACTGCTGTTAAACAAGTAATACTTACCATCATCATAATTACGCCAGTAACGGTATCCTTTTAAATCATAATAAAGCCTCCCATCAACAGACTTTTTTGCACCCCTGTCATTTACAGTAAGCACCGAGGCAACAGGCCTTTTGTTAACCGGAGCCTTTAAGGTTTTCTTTGCTGCCGGCCTTGCAGTTACACTATCTCCAATGGTTACCACTTCTGTTTGGGGATGATGTTTTTTACTACAGGCTGCAAGCAAGAGGCAAAGACAACAAAAAACTATGACAGAAAATTTTATCGGCATTTACTTTTTACAAATTCACCTTTCAATTATACTGCCAATTTTCTAAAAAGATGCTGCCACCAATCAGTAGTTTTTTGTTTTTACCAATTCATACCAATTTGGTTTGCAAAACTCCGCAGCTTCCTCCGGGTAAAATGTTATGTTCTTGTGCAACATAAGTGTTCATATCAATAGTACTTACTACCTTCAATCATTAAAACTTACATCTGTTCAAAACCTTTTTTTTATTATGAGCCTGAGCCTGTTGATCCCTATCGCTTTTAAACATGCAACAAAAATTATTGAATCTCCTAAACTTATCCTTGCAGGAGATGTAGGTGGCACTAAAGCTAATATGATGCTTTGTAGTTTGTCTTCAACAGGTCTTGAAACAATTAAACAGACCCGTTATGAAAGCAAAGATTATAAGTCGTTTAATGATATTCTCACCAATTTTTTAGAAGGTCAGTCAAGGCCGGATAATATTTGCCTTTCAGTAGCCGGGCCTGTTATTGATGATAAAGTAAAGTTTACAAATCTTAGCTGGAATATTGACAGCGAAGAAATTTGCAACCATATAAAAGGTTGCAGGGTTGCGATTATAAATGATCTTGAAGCAACCGCCTATGGCCTGGCTGCTTTAAAAAAAGAAGAGCTTTCTGTTTTGTATAAAGGAGTTGTCGATGCCCCGGGTAACATAGCTATTCTTGCTGCTGGAACGGGTTTAGGGGAGGCCGGTCTTTATTTTGACGGCACAAATTTTCATCCGTTTGCAACAGAAGGCGGGCATGCAGATTTTGCTCCCCGCTCTCAAAGAGATATTGCGGTGCTTAACTTTTTGTTGAACCGGCATGAGCATGTAAGCTGGGAAAGACTGCTGAGCGGAAGAGGCATTATTACCATTTGGGAATACCTTGCGCAAATAGAAAAAAAAGAAAGCCCGGCCTGGTTGCTGCAGCAAATGGAAGGCACTGATGCTGCACCAGTTATTAGCAAAGCTGCTACTGATGGAACCTGTGATGTTTGCGTTGAAACAGTAGAAATATTTAACCGGTACCTGGCGATTGAAGCCGCTAATCTTGTGCTGAAATTAAAAGCCACGGGTGGTCTTTATCTTGCCGGAGGCATTGCCCCTAAATTATTACCGCTGCTAAAGCCTGCAGTTTGGGAGGAGGTTTTTAGCAAAAGCGGCCGGATGAAACAATTACTTGATGATGTTACCGTTAGTGTTGTATTAAACGAAAAAGCGCCCTTGTTGGGCGCCAGTTATTTTGCAAGTCTTAATATGGATTAGATAATTTACACCTTAATCTGGTAAAACTTTTACCAATAAATCTTTGTAGTAAACCTTGCTTTTAGGGTCGTGGCCCTGCAGGGCAAAAGTACCGTTTGATATAACACGACCCTCATTGCCAGCCTCACGTTTTACACCGTCCGGCTCTGTATAATCAACAACAGTTTTATCATTTATCTTAATGATCACGTGCTTGCCTTCCACCTTAACATATTCTGTGTACCACTCATTATCCTTTACAAAAACTTCCTTCACATCATTAATACCATAAAGGCTTCCGGTTCTGCGCCAGTCTGTGTGAGAATTATTTACCTGCACTTCATAACCTTTAGAAGGCCATCCTCCCTGCTGAAAAGCTGTATGAAAATAGATGCCGGAATTTGACCCTGGTGTTGTCATCACCTGCGCTTTAAATTCAAAATTTTTAAAATTGTGATTGTTCACATTGCCCTCATAAAACAAATGAGCCACATCACCATTAGCCACAATGGTACCATTCTCAACTCTGAAGGTGCCGGCGTTATCACCAACTTTCCAGTTGTCCAGTGATTTACCGTCAAATAGAGATTGCCAGCCATCTTTTGAACCATTGTCCGGCTTTATTGATGTAAAAGATGTTATTGATAAAAGGCAAATGGCAAATGTTGTAATCGTTAAATAATTTTTCATGATGCTTTTTTGTGTAAATTTTAGAAAATAATCAGTCCCTTTTAAAGATGGAAACAGGCAAATTTTTAAATGTTATTAATCTCAATTTTGTGTAACAAAATATAAATGTGGGCTGTGCCGGGCTCGAACCAGCGACCCTTACGTTGTCGACGTAATGCTCTGAACCAACTGAGCTAACAGCCCCTTACAGGTTACCAAAACTGTTCCATTATCTTAAAACTATTCAAAATAATTATTCGCAAGTTATAGCAATGAAGATTTATTATTGTATTTTTTTGGTTCGTTCCCGGGCAATTGCCTGCCAGTTGTTAAACCCAGATTTTGCAGTCGAAAATCTATTGCGGCTTCCAACTGCTGCACAGCTAAGTATTTCAGAACATTTTTTGACTTCAAAAGATCACTATTCATCAGCCAAAAAATAACCCTAAACACCTAGCTCACTTGCATTTGAAACCCTCATAACGATCTCAACTGCAAAATCTGGGTTAAGAAGGTAAAAAAAGTACTGAGCGCTATGTTGGCGGATAATCTTATGATTAATTTATATTGCAGTAACAAAGCACCGGCAGCATATCGTTTTTTCTTAAAAATATTTTTAATTCTGATAAATATTTTGATGAACATTACTCATCAGAATGGAAATAGTGCTCACTTATATCCATGAAAAGAATTGCAGCCAAAAATATTATCCTCTTAGTTTTCAGCATCGCTTTTTTAATGGTATTTATATTTGCCGCTGCCAAACATTTTCAATTACAACAATACCCTCAACCTGGTATAGCTGAAAAATATGCTTTGCCGGTAACAGCAATTATTCTATTCCTCATTACGGTTACTTTTCTTTTTACAAATACTAAAAACAAACAACAATTTTCTGAGCGGTTAAATTATCAAAATTCACTTATTGATACGGTTTCAGATGCTATTTTTTCTACCGATAAAGATCTCCGCATACAAAGCTGGAACCGCTATGCAGCTGAATTATACGGTATCCCTGTACATGAAGCCATCGGGCAGAGGCTGGATGCGCTGATAAGCATAGACATGAGTAAGGAAGAGATGAATGACCAGTTTCAGCACTTATTGTTAGATAACACATACAGGGCTGAGTATCTTATTACCAAAAAAGATGGGGAACAGGTTTATATTATGGCCAGCATTAGTACAATGCGTAATAAGCAGGGGAAAGTTACCGGGTATGTTGCGGTACACCGGGATATATCTGAAAGAAAGATGCTGGAAGATCAATTGAAAACAGCAAACAAACAATTGGAAAGACAAGTTGATATTAAGACCAATGAACTATCTGAAATTTTTGAGCGGATAACTGATGGCTTTATTGCACTTGACAGCAACTGGAATTTCACCTACGTAAACAAACGTGTTTATGAAATTTTTGGGGTAACGCCGGGTGATTACATTGGCAAAAATATGTGGGCGGCATTTCCTGATCTTAACAATGAAAAATATTTTTACGAATTATTTCACCGGGCAATGGAAACCCAGCATTTTCATTTCAGGGAAGTCTATTATTCTCCTCTGGAGGTTTGGCTTGAAAGTTATATTTACCCGTCTCCTACTGGTATTTCTGTTTATTTTAGAAACGTAACTCAAAAAAAAGAAGCTGAGCAGCAGGCAAAAAAATCGATGATGTTTTCTGATATTATCATTGATAGTTTGCCGGGCATTTTTTTTATGTATGACAGGGATACAAATGCATTACTCAGATGGAATAAAAGAGTGGGGAGTATTACTGGTTTTAGTGAGGCAGAAATAACAGGAAAATATTTTATTGAGTTTATTGACCCTAAAGATCATGAGCGGCTGATGCAAAAAATAGAAGATTCTTTCACAACCGGGCAGGGTGATATTGAAGCTGGAATTATAACAAAAAAGGGCAAGTCAATACCGTTCTACTTTACGGCAATGGTTGTTAAAATTGAGGGGAAGAATTTTTTAATCGGCAACGGGATAGACATTTCAGCGAGGAAAAGAGCTGAAGCAAAGTCCAGGAAAAATTTTGAGCAAATTCAGCTGCTGGCAATGCTTAGTGAGGCTGTGAGCCATGCCAATAATGCCCAGCAAATATATCAGCTTGGGCTGGAGGCTGTAACAAAAAATATTAAAGCATCTAAATCCGGCATTGCAGTTTTTGATGATAATAGCGAAATTAAATTTTTGATTGACAGAGGCTTATCTGAGAATTTCAAAAACAAGCTACGGCGGTTTCCTGTTTGCATTCCTTCAGATAAAGAGGCTACATTTTTTGAAGTCAGCAATTTTGAAAAAGAGGGCGTCAACAGCGAGATTATTGCTCTTTTTCATGATGAAAATATTGCGGCAGGCTGCTATTTCCCCATAGCTTACCAGGATAAAATTATCGGTAAAATCGCACTTTATTTTGAAGCCGTGCAAACGATATCTGAGGAAAAAAAGCAGCTGACAGAAACGATTGCCCGGGGGCTGGGATTTGCCATTAGTGAGAAAGATGCAGAGCAGGCTTTGATAGCTTCCAAACAAAAATACCAGTTACTCTTCTACAATAATCCAATGCCCATGTGGATGCTTTCTCAACCGGAAAAGGATTTTGTAGATGTAAATGAGGCCGCATTGGCCCAATATGGTTTTGGCAGAGAAGAATTTTTAAAAATGAATCTTGCAGATCTTCGGCCCTGGAACGAGCCGGAAATGATAATGGATCACCCTGGAAATCCCGGCAAAAGTGAAAGCTTTTCTAAAGTGTGGCGGTACAAGAAAAAAAATGGAGAAATTGTGAAAGTAGAAATATTAGAGAACGAGCTTTTTTATGAGGGTAAAAATGTATTGCTGATACTTGCCAATAATATTGATGAAAAAGTAAAAGCAGAGGAAAAGCTGCAGCATTCATATGGCCAGATAAGGCAACTTGCCAATCACCTGCAGAATATACGTGAAGAGGAACGAACTCATATTGCCCGTGAAATACATGATGAACTTGGGCAACAGCTAACGGGGTTAAAAATGTATGTATCCTGGCTCAGCAAAAAAAACACATCGCCGGAGGCGGCTATAAAAGCCAAGTTTATAAACACGATGGAACTTATTGAAGACACCATTAAGTCTGTAAGAAAAATATCAACCGAACTACGGCCAAGTATGCTGGATGACCTGGGACTGCTGGCAGCCATGGAATGGCAAAGTAACGAATTTGGAAAAAGATACGGGATTAATGCAGTTTTTATTAACTTGACGGGCAACCATCCTATTCCTGCCCGTTTTTCAACAGGGCTGTTTAGAATTTTCCAGGAGTCGCTTACCAATGTTGCCAGGCATGCTGATGCAAAAAAAATTGTGAGTACGCTTTTATTCAACAATAGTGAACTGGTGTTAACAATTGAAGATGATGGCAAAGGCTTTATTGTAAAAAATATAGGCAGCAAAAAAACACTTGGCCTTTTTGGTATGAAGGAGCGATCCATGGAAATGGGTGGCACCTATGAAATAAAAAGTGACCCGGGTATTGGGACCAAGGTTTCGGTAAAAATTCGTATCCATTAAAAAAAACAAAGCTGAAATATGATTAGAATTTTGATTGCTGATGATCATACAATTGTAAGAAAAGGCATCAGGCAAATTTTAGCAGAAGAGTTTACAGATGCTGAAATTGAGGAAGTTGCGGATGCCGAAGAACTTATAAAAAATGTGATCCGGTATAAATGGGATGTAGTGATATCTGACCTTGCCATGCCAGGCAAAAGCGGCCTGGAGGCATTGCAGCAAATTAAACAAATCACGCCTGCGCTACCTGTATTGATCCTGAGCATTCATCCGGAAGAGCAATACGCCATTCGTGTATTAAAAGCCGGTGCGGCCGGTTACCTGAGTAAAGACACTGCTCCTGAGGAACTGGTAACAGCTGTGCACCGTGTATTACAGGGTAAGCGCTACATCACCATGTCTATTGCAGAAAAAATTGTAAATACACTTGGACAGGACCAGGAAAAAAAACTGCACGAAAGCCTGAGCGACAGGGAGTTGAATGTTTTTAAGATGATCGCCTCTGGCAAACAAGTTTCTGAAGTGGCAGATCTGCTAAGCCTGAGTGTTACTACAGTAAGTACTTACAGGGCAAGAATAATGGCAAAAATGAATATGAAGAACAATGCAAATCTTACCCTTTATGCTATTGAACACAATTTGTTATAACATCAGATTGTCACTTATACCTGACCTTACTACACCCATGTAGTACAAACAACTACATAAAAGTAGAGTTAATTCTACTTTAGTTTGATGTGATGTACTATTGCATTAAGAAAATTAAGGTTGTTAATTTGCAATACCATCCCGCTTTTTACTTCAATACAGAAAAGAACCAATTCTATTGTAATGAATACCAGGCCCTTTCAGAGTCTGGTTTTATTATCTAAGGGCCTTTTTGGTTTACACTCAACCTTCTTTATTTGCAAAAACTGGTACAGGTAATTGTTGGTTAATGCTGGTCGCAAAATCTTCTGCCAGTTGAATTGCCTCTGCAATTACATGATGCATATCCATGTAACGGTAAGTTGCCAGCCTGCCTAAAAATGAAATTTGTTGCTGCTTTTCCGCTAGCTCCCGGTATTTCTTTAGTAATTCTTTGTCGGCTGCAAGTCTTTTGGGATAGTAGGGAATGTCTCCCGGGGCTGTCTCTTTGCTGTATTCCGTAAAGTAAACTGTTTTATCATGTTTTTCCCAGGGCGTAAAATGTTTGTGCTCCGTAATACGGGTATAAGGGACATTTTCATCGCAATAATTTATTTGGGTTGCTCCCTGGTAATCACCATCGGCATAAGCCTTATCAAAACTTACCGTTCTGTAGCCGAGCCTCCCAAACTGGTATTTAAAAAAAGCATCCAGCGGACCTGTAAAAAATATGTGGTCATATTCGCTGTTATCCTTTTCAGGTTCAAATTTTTTATTCAGATGAACTGTAATGTTGGGGTGAGCAATCATTTTTTCCATCACCGCCGTATAACCATCTACCGGAATACCCGTGTAAGGATGCGGATGATAATTGTCATCATAATTAAATCTTACCGGAATACGCTGCAAAATGGATGCTGGCAGTTCTGATGGCTCACAGCCCCACTGCTTTTTAGTGTACCCATAAAAAAAGGCTTCATATAACTGGCGGCCAATAAAGTGCAACGCCTGCTCTTCAAAATTTGCTGGAGATACAATGCTTTTATCACCAAGTGTATTTACAAATTCCCTGGCTTCGGCTGGGTTAAAATTCTTGCCAAAAAACTGGTTGATTGTTTGAAGATTTACCGGAAGTGAAAAAATCTTATTCCCGAATTTTGCTTTCACCCGGTGTACGTAAGGGCGAAATTCCACAAAACTGTTTACGTAATCCCAAATCTCTTTTCTATCTGTGTTAAAAATATGTGGCCCGTATTCATGCACCATAACGCCGGTAGCATCGTCCCTCTTTGTATGGCAATTGCCGCCAATATGGCCTCTCTCGTCCCATATTTCTATGGAACAATCAAGCAGTTTTACCAGCTTATCAGCCAGTACACAACCAGAAAAGCCTGCACCTGCAATTAAAAAACGTTTAGCCATATTTTGTTTGAGAAGAAAAAATTAACTCACAGTAATGAATGTAAGTTTATCTCTTTTAAGTCAGTATTATTTGCTTACTTACCTAAACGATAAAAATTAAAGTTTTGTATAGATGTAAAAAAAAATTAAACCAATTTCATTCAGCACCGTTACAATTTACCTCCCAACATATCCGCAGTAAAGTTGTTACATTGTACAAAAAATACAGCGGGCACAGCCGGCAACCGACAACGCATGAACCCTGCAAACACTTACTTTGTTATTCTGGCGGCTTCCCTTGCAGGGCCGCTGTCATTTAGTTTCGATAGTAAAGTTGCATTTTATAAAACATGGAAATACCTTTTTCCTGCAATGTTATTCCCCTGTCTTTTTTACATCGGCTGGGATATGTATTTTGCTTCCAGAGGGGTTTGGAGTTTTAATCAAAAATATGTTACCGGGATAAACATAGGAAATTTACCTGTTGAAGAAGTGTTGTTCTTTTTAATTGTACCTTATTGCTGCGTTTTTATTTATGAATGTATCCGCAGTTATTTTCCGCAGCTCTCAAATAATAAAACAGCCGACACAATCTTTAAATTATTGGGACTGTTACTTTTTGTAACTGGCATTATTTTTTTTAACCGCTGGTACACCAGCTGGACTTTTATTTTAAACGGATTATTCATCGGATTAATTGCTCTTTTTCGAAAGCATTTTACCGGTTTCGATGCCATGGCATTCCTTGTTTCTTATGGAGTAATGCTTATTCCGTTTTTGATTGTAAATGGATTTTTAACCGCCATCCCTGTTGTACTTTACAATGATGCAGAAAACCTCGGCATCCGCATTTACACCATCCCTTTTGAAGATATATTTTATGGAATGCTGCTCGTGCTGATGATAGTGGTATTATTTGAAAAATCTAGAAATACCTCAAAAAAATAACCTGCAGTATTAACCGCAGGTTTTGTATTAAATTGACTTGATCAGGCTTTTATTCAGCGTTATAAGCAGCTGTAAATTTCACCGCAAAATCAGACAGCTTTGTTGTGCCAAGCACCGGTCTGTGTTTCCAGTAATCTGCTTCCGCATCGCCTGAACGCAGCGCCTGGCCCATTGTTACATAGCCTTGTGCAATGGTGGCGGGCAAACCAGCCTGTAGCATCCCGTCCATTGATTGTTCATCTGTAAAAACAACCCAGGGAACTTCTTTTTCAACAGCGGTCCCCAGTAATGCAGCAATTTCTGCAGTGTTTTTTTCATCGCTGGCGATATAGCGAATAGTTTGCCCTGTAAAATTAAGTGCAAGTAATTCTTCGGCAGCCACGGCAGCAATATCATCAGTATGGGTGAGTACAAGTTTTTGATCTGTTCCGCCAAAATTTGATCCCATTATATTCATGCCTTTTATCAGCGGTATCATGTTTAAAAGATTATACATAAAATAAGATGGGCGCAAAATTTTCGCATGCAGCCCTTCTACTTTCGCAAGCTCCATTTCAAAATCTGCCAAACCGTCAATAGGGCCGGCGCCGTTGCCCATATGAGCACCTATGCTGCTGAGTACCACTACAAATTTAACACCTGCCGCCTTCAAAGCCTTTATGTAGGCTGCGCCAATTTTATTTTGATATTCACGAAAATTTTCCACTTCAAAGCTGGGCGGTATCATTAAATACACTGCATCTGCACCTTTAAAAGTCGCTGCCAAAAAAGCTTCATTTTCTACAGAGCCCACTGCAGTATCTGCTCCTTTGTCTGTTAATGATTGCAGTTTGCCTGCATGCCGGCCAATTACAGTTACCTGGTGTCCGGCATCAAGTAATGTTATTGCTAATGGTTTTGAGATGCTGCCTGCACCTCCTGTGATTACGTACTTCATGTTTTATCTTTTTATTGGTTAATTGAATTTGTTCCTGATTTTCAATGCGGCAAAAAAAGCCAATTTCATTTTTATGATACACTTTATATTTGTATATACAACTATTGCTACAAAAAATTTACCCGGTAAGTTTATCATTTAGCAAGTTCATGTTCACAACAATTTCATTACAGTCCTTTTCGCTGATAAGAGCAGAATAAGCTTTGCTAAAATCAGCAACACAATGCTGCATGGCGGGGTAAAGTGCTTTTGCTTTTGGCGTTGGATAAATATTGGTAATCTTGCCGGTAGTGGTTCTTACCAACAGCTTAGCCGATTCCATTTTTTCTATCAAACGTGTAATGGTACTGGGTGTCAGCTGCATTTCATCAGCCAGTGTACCAGGTTGAATGCCTGGTGTATCCAGCACAATAAAAAGCAAATAGCCATGGCTTGGTGAAAGGTTTACAGCTTTCCAGCTGTTAATGGCTAAGCGTTCCACCTTCCTTGCCAGGGCATTGGATGTAAAATAAAGACATTTGCTATACCTGCTTTCGGATGATTTCATTGCATCACAAAGATAAAGGATTTTTATTTGTATATACAAATATAATTTCTGATTTAAATTTTTCCTTATAAAAATCATAGCCCTGTAAAATGACAAACGGCCCTCACATTTATTTTTTACTTTTACAACATGGCAAATCCCAATTTGAATAAAGATGGAGAGACTCTCAACACAGCGGAAAAGGAATTTGAAAACAATATCAGGCCCGGGGAAATGGCCGACTTTACCGGCCAGCCACAAACCATTGAGAACCTGAGCATATTTATAAAAGCAGCCAAAATAAGAGGCGAAGCGCTGGATCATATTTTATTTCACGGGCCTCCCGGTCTCGGCAAAACAACCCTCAGCCGTATTGTTGCCAACGAACTTGGTGTAACCATAAAAGAAACAAGCGGACCCGTAATTGAAAAGCCCGGCGACTTAGCTGGTTTACTCACCAACCTGGAAACCAACGATGTGTTGTTTATTGATGAGATTCACCGCCTGAGCAATGTGGTGGAAGAATACCTGTATGCAGCGATGGAAGATTACCGTATTGACATAATGATTGACAGCGGCCCAAATGCCAGGAGCGTTCAGATTAACCTGAATCCGTTTACATTGATTGGCGCCACCACCCGGAGCGGCCTTTTAACAGCCCCTCTTCTTTCCCGTTTTGGTATAAAAGCGAGACTTGAATATTACAATGCGGCCACGCTGCAAAAGATAATTTTAAGAAGTTCAGGAATTTTAGGCACGCAGATAAGTGATGAAGCAGCTGCAGAAATCTCCCGCCGCAGCCGGGGTACACCACGTATTGCAAATGGTTTGCTGCGCCGTGTAAGAGATTTTGCCCAGGTGCTGAACGATGGCATTATTGATATCGGTATTACCCAGCATTCACTAAAGGCACTGAATGTAGATGAGCATGGACTGGATGATATGGATAACAGGATTTTAAGCGCTATTATTGATAAATTTAAAGGCGGTCCAGTTGGCATTACCACCATCGCAACAGCAGTAGGTGAAGAACCCGGAACACTAGAAGAAGTATATGAACCCTTCCTGATACAGGAAGGGTTTTTACAACGTACTGCCCGTGGCAGAGAAGCTACAGCAAAGGCTTACGCTCATTTGGGAAGAATAAAAACAATTGGTGGGGAGGGAAGTTTGTTTAGCTGATAAAGGATTGTAAATTTTGTCTAAGTTTATCATTAATATGTTTTTATAAAAGTTGATTAGATGAAAAATAATTATTTAATAATCATATCATTATTTACAGTTGTTGTTCTAACTATGCTGACCACAAAAGGCTACTCACAACAGCAGGAAAAATTTTCCGATATAAATTTCCTTATACATATTTCTAACTTTTTAAAAACAAGTATTGATAGTAATGATAAAAGACAGAGTAGTATTGATCAGGCTTACTTTTTAAAACTAGAACAGAAAAGTTCTTACTTTTTAAGGATACCTTTTAAAAATAAATCTATAACTACAGATTTTATAGCATTGGAAATGGATAGTAATTTCATTCCTTCTAAAGGAAGTATTGTACATATAATTAAAAACATAAATGGATACTCTTATTTAGATACTGTTAATATTTATACCCTGAAAAGAGAAAAAAAGTGGACCGTTTATTTAAACAATGATTCAAAAACTTTTAAGAATAATAAACTTGAAAAAAGTAAGGTTTTAGATGAGGTTATTGTAACTGGTTCCAATGATGGTAAATTATGGAGTTTAAATTTGAATATTTTCGCAATCCTAAATCCAGGTACAATTGAACCAATGCAGGATAATACTGGTTTTGGGGTAAAGCCGTCAGGGGGTACCAGTGGCGGATTCGGTACTTATAGCTATTACTTTGATGCAAATTTGAGCGCTAATAATTTTTTACCTCCGGTTGCAACAAAGGTTGAATTTGAACGACCTGAAGGATTAAAATAAAAAATCAAACATTAAATGATAAAGCCCGGATTTTGCAGTCCGGGCTTTCACTTTCTTATCTATTATATCCTTATTCAGCAACCAGTCTGAAGCCGTTACCATGAATATTTACGATTTCAATTGTAGGATCTTCTTTTAAATATTTACGCAGCTTGGCAATGTAAACATCCATGCTGCGGCCATTAAAATAAGTATCGCTTCCCCAAATCTTTTTGAGGGCTGCTTCTCTTGGCAACAAATCATTTTTATACTCACACATCATTTTCAATAACTCATTTTCTTTTGGTGATAACACCTGCACTTTCCCATCGATTGAAAGTTCCCTCAGGCGTGGATTAAAATGATAATTTCCCAAATCAAATTCCGCATTTACTTCTTCCCGGTGCAGTTCTTCATTACGCTTTAAAATAGCTTTTATCTTCAATAGCAACACTTCACTGTCAAAAGGTTTGGTGATATAATCATCAGCGCCAAGTTTGTAACCCTGGATTATGTCTTCCTTCATAGTTTTTGCAGATAAAAAGAATAATGGAACATCAGGATTAATATCCCTGATCTCTTCGGCCAGCGTAAAGCCGTCCATATTTGGCATCATTACATCAAGCAGGCAAATATCAAATTTCTCCCTTTGAAAAGCAGCCAGGCCAAGCCTTCCATCCCGTTCAAGTATTACATCATAATCGTTCAGTTCAAGGTAATTTTTTAATACCATCCCAAGGTTGGTATCATCTTCACATAAAAGTATTTGTGGTTTTTTTTCATCCATGATGTATAAGTTTAATAGCAAATAAAATTAATCTGTTGTTGATAAGACTAATATACCAACTAATATTTTGTTAAAGGTAATATAGTTAAACTGTAGCAAGACATCTGTCAGGCATCTTCCGGAATAATAGTTTTGAAATACATCAGGGTTGGATGAATGGAAAAGATCATAGTTAAAATCGTTAGAACTGCTATACTGCAACAGTCATTCCAATACTGTAAAACATGTATGCTGTAACCTGGCCGGTGACTGGCCTGGTCATTTCCGGCTCAGTTGCTTATCAAATTTTATTTCTGCTCAGTTGCTTCGCTTCAAAGTTTAAAGATGTCTCAATGAACTGTACGACAAATGAGTAAAAATTTCCCTATTTAATTTCAAAAGCCTTAGTACCTTTCACTGCAAACAATGTTGAATATGCCAAACAAAGATCAGTTTATTGAAGCCGTAAAAACAGGATATACATTTTCAGGAGAATCTGTAAAAATTGGAGCAGGCGTTTTAGCCGGAGATGTAATACCTGAAGCCGGTGTTTTTCTGCCATTAAAAACCCTGAACAGACACGGCCTTATTGCAGGCGCTACCGGTACCGGTAAAACTAAAACCCTTCAAATGATCAGCGAATACCTGAGCGACGCAAGTGTGCCGGTTTTACTTATGGATATAAAAGGTGATTTAAGTGGTATTGCTGCAATGGGCAGCTCCAACGACAAGGTGACGAGCCGGTATCAATTGTTGCAAATGCAATACACCCCTGCTTTATTCCCGGCAGAGTTACTCAGCATCAGCGGGCAAAAAGGTGTAAAGCTAAGGGCTACCGTTAGTGAGTTTGGTCCTGTACTGCTTAGTAAAATTTTAGAACTGAACGATACGCAAGGCGGTGTGGTGGCTATGATCTTTAAGTACTGCGACGATAACAAAATGCCGCTGCTTGACCTGAAAGATTTTATAAAAGTGCTGCAATATATTGGCGATGAAGGAAAAGATGAGCTTGAAAAAACATACGGTAAAATATCCACCACCAGCACCGGAACTATTTTAAGAAAAGTGATTGAACTGCAACAACAGGGCGCTGACACTTTTTTTGGAGAGAAGAGTTTTGAGGTAGATGACTTAATGCGTATTGATGACAAAGGTAGCGGCGTGATAAATATTTTAAGAGTTACAGATTTGCAGGACAGGCCAAAACTGTTCAGCACATTTATGCTGCAGATGCTGGCAGAGTTATATGCAAGCTGCCCGGAAGAAGGTGATCTTGACAAACCAAAACTGATCCTGTTTATAGATGAGGCACACCTTATTTTCCAGGAAGCCAGCAGTGTGTTGTTACAGCAGATAGAAACTATCATAAAACTTATCCGCTCAAAAGGCATTGGCATTTTCTTTTGTACACAAAACCCGATGGATGTGCCGCCAAGTGTACTGGCACAGTTAGGTTTAAAAATACAGCATGCACTTCGTGCCTTTACTGCTGCAGACAGGAAAGTTATTAAGCAAACGGCAGAGAATTATCCAAAAACTGAATTTTATAAAACAGAAGATCTTATAACCCAGCTGGGCATTGGTGAAGCACTGGTGACGATGCTGAATGAGAAGGGAATACCCACACCATTGGTACATGTTATGCTTTGTGCACCCAGGAGCAGGATGGATATTTTAACGGATGCCGAAATTGATGCTATCGCTTCCAAATCGAAACTCGTTGCAAAATACAACCAGGTAATTGACAGTGAAAGTGCCTATGAAATATTAACCGCCAAGTTGCAGGAAGCTGCTGAAAAATCCGCAGATACCACCACCACAAAACCCGGGAAAGAAGAACCTTCGATGATTGAGAAAATTGCTGACAACACCGTGGTTAAAAGCATGCTGCGTACTGCCGGCAATACAATTGTAAGGTCACTGCTCGGTTCCCTTGGTCTGGGTGGCAGAAGCAGCAAATCTAAAAGTACAAGTTGGTTTTAGGTGATTGATAAACAAATGTGCAAAGCCATTAAAATTGCTTAACACACTTCAATGAAAAAAATCGCTATTTCAATATTGATGCTGGTGCCGTTGTTATTTACATGGCTGCCGAGTTATTGCTGGGGTTTTTATGCCCACAAAAAAATAAATTACTACGCCGTGTTTTTGCTGCCGCCACAAATGATGGTGCTGTACAAACCAAATATTGATTTTTTGGAAGAGCATGCGGTAGACCCTGACAAACGACGCTATGCGGTAAAAGACGAAGGGCCACGGCATTACATTGATATTGATCATTATGGTATGCATCCTTACCCGGATTTACCCCGGAAGTGGAAAGATGCAATTGCTAAATACGGGGAAGATTCTTTAATGGCAAATGGTATTGTTCCCTGGCATATACAGGTAGTGCTTGCCCGCCTTACAGCAGCTTTTAAAGAAAAGAATTTTAGTAAGATAATGAAGAACAGTGCGGAGCTTGGTCATTATATTGCAGACTCACATGTACCACTGCACGCTAACAGTAATCATAACGGCCAGTACACCAATCAAAAAGGTATTCATGGTTTTTGGGAGAGCCGGATACCGGAACTGCTGGCGGATAACGAGTTTAGTTTTTTTCTCGGCAAAGCACAGTACATTCAAAACCCTGCGGAGTATGCCTGGACAAGAGTGCTGGAAAGTGCTAAAGCTTCGGACTCTGTACTGAGCTTTGAAAGAGCACTAACCAAAAAATTCTCCAGCGACCAGAAATATAGTTTTGAAACAAGAAACGGTGTGGTGATACGCCAGTACTCTTCGGCATTCACTATCGCTTTTAACCAGCAGTTGGATGGCATGATTGAAAGGAGAATGCGGCAGTCTGTTTTTTCAGTGGCCTCTTTCTGGTACACCGCCTGGGTAAATGCCGGCCAGCCAGATTTGAAAAGCCTGGTGACAAAACAGTTTTCTGCTGAGGATGCCAAAGAGTTTGAAAGCCTTGATGAGAGCTGGAAAGGCAGTGGTAAAATGATTGGGCGGGAGGAGTAGTAATAGCCGAAGTATAAAGTTCAACCACCTCGATGGTTGAACTTTATACAATAATTTATATAACAACATTCACCATTTTGTTTTTTACGTAAATGATCTTCTTCGGGTCTTTACCTTCCAGCCATTTTTGAACAATTTCATTCTGCAGTACCTGTTTCTCCACTTCGGCTGGGTCAATATCGAGTGCTAAATTGATATTCGTTCTCAGCTTTCCGTTGATGGAAACAGGATATTCTTTGCTGCTTTCCACCAGCAATGCCGGCTTATAAACAGGATAGCTTGCATCTAACACACTGCCTGCGTTGCCCAGCTGGTGCCAGAGTTCTTCAGCAATATGTGGCGCATACGGCGTTAATAAAATCAGCACCTGCTCCAGCACTTCTTTTTTGTGACACTTTACATCTGCCAGTTCATTTACACAAATCATGAACGTACTTACGGCAGTGTTGAAACTAAAGCGCTCTGTATCTTCTTCAATTTTTTTAATTGTCTTGTGCAGGATCTTTAACTCTGCATTTGTGGCCTTCTCATCTTTCCAAACCTTGCCCTTTACTTCATCAAAAAACAAGCGCCACAGTTTTCTTAAAAAGCGATGAACACCTTCAATGCCCTTTGTATCCCATGGCTTGCTGGCTTCGACCGGGCCAAGGAACATTTCATACATTCGGAAGGTGTCTGCGCCGTATTCATCACATAAGTCGGCAGGATCAACAGTGTTATAATAACGCTTACTCATTTTTTCCGTTAGCGAATCACAGATAAACTTTGCGTTGCTACTTTCATTGTTAGAAAATGGCATATTTACACTATCGTCCTCACAAATTAGAATTGCACTTTCAAAATCAGGTTTCCATTTTCTGAAACTTTCAATGTCAAGATTTATCCCGTCTACGTATTTTACATTAACATGTAAAGTACTTGGAATCAGTTGGTCAACTATAGTGTACTTAGAATGAGGGAAAATTTTAGATAAATAGTCAATTCTTATTTTCGCACGCTGTTCATCGAATGACATAGAATTAAAAAATCTCGAAAAAATACCAAGAGAAATGTAAAGCTGTAACTCTCTAAACTCTTCTTTAGTTTCTTCTGTTAAAAGTAAAGTGTATCTAATTATTCGTCTACTACTCCCTTGTATCATCCCCTGGTTCAACAACCTCTTAAATGGCTCATCATAACCAATCAGTCCCAAATCAAACAACACTTTTGTCCAGAGGCGGCTGTACAGCAAATGGCCAACGGCATGTTCGGTACCGCCGATGTACAGGTCAACCTGGTTCCAGTAATCGCTGGCTGTGCGGTCGCAAAAAGTGGTGGCATTGTGTGGGTCCATGTAGCGCAAGAAATACCAGGATGAACCGGCATAACCGGGCATGGTGGAGGTTTCACGTCTGGACCTCACCCCCAAACTCCCGATTGATCGGGACAGGCTCTCTCCTTGAGGAGAGGGGAGATTAACCCAATCCGTAATATTCGCCAGTGGCCCTTCGCCTTCCGGACCCGGGCCATATTTATCTACATGTGGTAATTCCAATGGGAGTTCTTCGGCATCCAATGGAATGGCAATGCCATCGCTCCAGATAATGGGGAATGGCTCACCCCAATAACGCTGTCGGCTAAAGCCTGCATCTCTCATTCGGTAGTTTACTTTTCTCTTGCCAATGCCTTCGGCTTCCAGTTTTTGCAACACGGCTTCTGAGGCGTCCATCATCTTCATGCCATTTAAAAAACCGCTGTTTTCCAAAACAGCTTCCTTGGTTGAGTTGGCTTCTTCTCCATTAAAGTGGCTGCCAATGATGTTGGTGATGGAGATGCTGAAGTGCTTTGCAAATTTGAAGTCTCTTTCATCGCCGCAAGGCACTGCCATGATAGCCCCGGTGCCATAGCCTGCCAATACATATTCGCTGATCCAGATGGGAATTTGTTTGCCATCAAAAGGATTGATGGCGTAAGCGCCGGTGAAGCAACCAGTTATTTTTTTCTCGGCCATGCGGTCCACATCGCTGCGGCTTTTTACGTAAGAAATGTATTCATCCACGGCGGCAGTTTGCTCCGGGGTTTTAATTTGTTGTATCAGTCCCAGTTCGGGCGCTACTACCATAAAATCAACGCCGAAGATGGTATCGGGTCGGGTGGTGTAGACGGTGAGTTTAGGTGCCTCACCCCCAACCCCTCTCCTGTCGGAGAGGGGAACGCTGGTTATAGATGTATGCTGTTCATCAAGCACTGTTTTAATTCTTGCAATTACTGAATTGATGTTTGTCGTGACCTCATCATTAGCAAACCTTAAAACAGTATAGCCTTTTGCTTCAAGTAATTCGGTCCGGGCTGCATCATATTGCTGCTGTTCTTCTTCATCGTGGTATCCTCCGTCAACCTCTATTAATACTTTTTGATTGAGATAAGCAAAATCAATAATGAAGCCGTCAACAACATGCTGACGCCTTACCTTGTAACCAAGTTGGTTGTTCCTTAAAACTTGCCACAGAATATCTTCAGCTTCCGTTTTGTTCTTCCTGTTTTCTCTAGATAAATCTTTTAATATAGTCCATGCTGATTTATCAGCTGTTTGAAAAAGACCGGATGCTTTGGGAGAGTTTTCGCTCCCCTCTCCGCCAGGAGAGGGGCTGGGGGTGAGGCTAAAAGATATCTCCGCTCCCACACTCTTCCCAATCCAGTTGCGCTGCATTTCCTTCATGCTGTCGCTGAAATCCACTGTTTCCAGGCCTTCCAGCAGGCGGTCTGCATAGTCAGTGATCCGCAGGTACCACTGGCGCATTTTCTTTTTTACAACCGGGTGGCCGCCTCTTTCGCTAACGCCATTCACCACTTCGTCGTTGGCCAGTACGGTGCCCAACGCCTCACACCAATTTACCTCGCCATATTTGCTAAAGGCAAGGCGGTACTCCATTAAAATATCTTGCTGTTGCTTATCGCCAAATGCCTCCCACTCATCAGCGGTGAATGGTGAATGGTGAGTGGTGAATGAGGATCCTTCCGCTTCAAAATGTTTTTCTAACTCATCAATAGGTTTCGCTTTCTTCTCTGTCCTATCAAAATAGCTGTTGAATAATTGCAGGAATATCCATTGGGTCCATTTGTAATAATCTGCATCGCTGGTACGCACCTCCCTGTCCCAATCGTAACAAAACCCAATTTTATCAAGCTGGGCTTTAAACGTTGCAATGTTCTTTTTGGTGGTTTCAGCCGGATGCTGACCAGTTTCAATGGCGTATTGTTCTGCCGGCAAGCCAAAGCTGTCGAAGCCCATTGGATGCAGCACATTAAACCCTTTCAATCTTTTGTAACGGCTGTAAATATCGCTGGCAATATAACCCAGCGGATGGCCCACATGCAGGCCTGCACCACTTGGATAAGGGAACATATCCAGCACATAATACTTTGGCTTATCACTTTTGTTGGAGACTTTGTAAGTGCCATTCTTTTTCCACTCTTCCTGCCATTTTTTTTCAATGCTGTTGTAGTTATATTCCATTGCCTGATTTATTTTAACATTCCTTCCTGAATGATTATGGGTTCAAAAAAATATATTTGTTTTCATTTTTTTGAAGACGCCAAAAGTACAGCAAAGCAGCTAAAAAGCTCTACTTTTGCGGCATCTAAATGAGTGCTGCCGGGTGATGTGATTGTTTGGGCAGGCTCAATTAAGTGTTAGTGTACAAGGGAGCGTCGCCAATGAAGCATCATAGATGTAAATCAGCCAGGCTCATAATTGTATTTCTTTTTAAACCAATTTCAATAAATAACCCTCTATGTCATTATACGGAAAAACCACCTCGGCAAAACGCAGCAAACCTTCTTACGGATATGCAATTGTTGGTGTGGCACTTGTACTGTTTCTTTTCGGGATTGTTGGCTGGTTGTTTCTTAACCTGAAAAAATCAGGGGAAATGTTCAGGGAAAATATACAGGTGCATGCGTGGATTGCTCCTACCGCCAAAAAAAACCAAATCGATTCTTTACAACAATATATTGCCAGCCAGCCTTATGTAAAAACAGCCGAGTACGTTAACAAAGATAAAGCTGTGCAAAAGTGGAACACAGAAAATGACAGTACCTGGAAAAAATTTATAGCCAACAATCCATTACCCGAAAGCATTGATTTTTATGTGAAGTCTGATTTTATGGACAAGGACAGCCTGAGCACACTCAGTAATTATTTGAAAACGAATTTTACTGGCGTTATGTCTGAGTTTCAATACCCGAAAGAAACCCTGAATAATGTGAGCTCACTTACAAGGTATGTAGCTTCATTTATTTTGATAGTTGCAGTAATTCTTTCTGCTATTGTAATTGTTTCCATTGATAACACTATCCGCCTGGCTATGTACAGCAACCGTTTCCTGATAAAAACTATGCAGATGGTTGGTGCCACCCGTGGTTTTATAGCGAGGCCGCTTAATATAAGGGCAGTTATAAACGGGTTGATAGCTGGTTGCATAGCTATTTTAGCTGTGTTTGGTTTTATATTGCTGGTGGAAAATTTTGTTCCCTGGCTTCGGCTGTTGCGTGACGGTGCAAATATGTCCCTGATTATGGGCGGCATACTTGTACTTGGTATTGTTATTTCTCTCGTGAGTACTCATCGCTCAGTATTAAAGTACCTTCAAATGAAACTGGACGATTTGTATTGAGCCATTTCTGAATTTTATTACTTTTATTTGCATTCTTAAATTTTAAATAATGGCTACTGTAAAAAGACAGGTAACTGGAACCACCATCACTCCTAAAGCTAAATCGGCACCGGTTAATCCCCTGTTTAGTAAAGACAATTATATGTGGATGCTGGCTGGTGGTGTGGTTATGGCAATTGGATTTTTTTTAATGGCCGGTGGCAAAAGTGCAGACCCAACTAAATTCAACGACAGCGAGATTTACAGCACTACAAGAATTACCATTGCTCCGCTGCTGATCATGATCGGCTTTATAATTGAAATTGTGGCGATTATGAAAAAGCCTAAAGTTGCTGTTTAATCTCTCCAATATTATTCGAATGCGATACCACATCGCATTTTTTTATTTGTAAAAATGCTAACTGTTTATGGATAGTTTGACAACCATTCAATCAATCATCATTGCTATCGTTGAAGGCTTAACCGAATTCTTACCCATTTCGTCCACCGGTCACATGATTATTACCGAAAAGCTTTTACAGGTACAGGAAACGGATTTTGTAAAAGTATTTACAGTTGCAATTCAGTTGGGAGCCATCCTTGCCGTAGTGGTATTATACTGGAAAAAATTCTTCGACTTTTCAAAATGGCAGTTTTATGTAAAACTTATTGTAGCGGTAATTCCGGCGCTTGTAATGGGTGCATTGCTTGCAAAAAAAATTGATGCATTGTTAGAAAGCGCATTGACAGTTGCTATAACCATGCTGGTTGGTGGCATTGTGTTGCTTTTTGTAGATAATTGGTTTCGCATGTCAAGGATTGATTCTGAAGAAAGAATAAGCCTTCCTAAAGCTTTTTTAATTGGCGTGTGGCAATGTATTGCCATGGTGCCCGGAGTAAGCCGCAGCGCTGCCTCAATTATTGGCGGTATGCAGCAGGGGCTCACCCGCAGTGCAGCTGCAGAATTTTCCTTTTTTTTAGCGGTGCCTACAATGCTTGCTGCAACGGGTTACAAACTGCTGAAATATTATAAAGAGATGGGTGGTTTTTCCGCCAATGAACTAAAGCAACTGGCCATTGGAAACGTGATTGCTTTTATTGTTGCCATGCTTGCGATCAAGTTTTTTATCGGATTCTTAAAAAAATATGGCTTTAAAGCCTGGGGTGTTTACCGGATTGTGTTGGGATCTATCCTTCTGTTTCTTATTTGGAAAGGCATAATAAACTAACATTTCACAGCTTGCCTTTTGTTTTTGCATTCAGTATTAATAACTAATTTCCCGTTCTTAATTAGCATAAATGCAAACTGCCAGCAAAAAAGTAATTAACGGGTGGGCCATGTACGATTGGGCCAATTCCGTTTATAACCTTGTAATTACCACTACTTTTTTTCCTATTTATTTTCTTGCCGTTGCAAGAGATGACAAGCAAGGTGATACCGTTACTTTTTTAGGAAGGAAGTTTGTAAACTCTTCGCTGTACGATTACTGTATTGCTTTCGCCTATTTGTTAATTACGCTTTCCTATCCCATTCTTACTTCCATTGCAGATACAAGGGGCAACAAAAAAAACTTCATGCGCTTTTTTTGTTACATGGGTGCTACAGGCTGCGTTCTGCTGTTTTTTTTTAAAGATGTAAATAACCTTAGCCTGGGCATTTTTTCTTTTGTAATGGCTGCCATGGGCTTTGTTGGCAGCCTGGTTTTTTACAATGCCTACCTGCCGGA
Source organism: Ferruginibacter sp. (assembly GCA_965247025.1). Taxonomy (GTDB): domain Bacteria; phylum Bacteroidota; class Bacteroidia; order Chitinophagales; family Chitinophagaceae; genus Ferruginibacter. The sequence goes on from OZ252000.1 coordinate 3,475,077, forward strand.
AATTGCGGCACCGGCAGACCAGGACCGCATAAGTGCCCGTGGATTTTCTTTTGGATACATCGGCAGTGTGATCATGCAGCTTATTGGTTTTGCGCTGGTGTTAATCTTACCAGATTCCGGGCAGGCCACAAGAATTACATTTTTACTGGTGGGTATCTGGTGGGTTGGTTTTGCCCAAATTACTTTTGCAAGGTTGCCGCAATCAAAAGCTCCTTCGGGCAAACAGCAGGGCAACATCTTTAAAGATGGTTTTTTAGAAGTTAAAAAAGTGTATCATGAACTAACCCATATGCCGGTGCTTAAGCGCTTCCTCAGGGCATTTTTCTTTTACAGTATGGGCGTACAAACTGTAATGCTTGCTGCTACTTTGTTTGGTAGCAAACTATTGCAGCTTCCTGATTCAAAGTTGATTATCACCGTTGTAATTATACAATTAGTGGCAATACCCGGCGCAATACTCATGAGTAAATTATCATCCAAATTTGGAAATATAAAAGTGCTGATGGGTGTGGTATTTTTTTGGATTGTGATTTGTTTTGCAGCTTTTGAAACGGCCACGCTTGCAGAACCGCTGCAGCCTGCCCATGCAAAAATTCAAAATTTAAAAAGTGATAAAGTGCTGGCAGAAGAAAAAAATGATACAGCAACAATTGCCCTTATTGATGCTGAACTGGTGGTGTTAGAAAAAGAACTGGCACCGCAGCAAGCCCCGGTCGAATATGGCTTTTATGCACTGGCAATTGCTGTCGGCCTGGTAATGGGCGGCATTCAATCGCTTAGCCGTTCTACTTATTCCAAGCTAATGCCGGAGACAAAGGATACAGCCTCCTACTTTACTTATTATGATCTTACAGAAAAATTAGCCATTGTTATTGGCATCTTCAGTTTTGGCTATATCGGTGAAATATTCAGCATGAAATATTCAGTATTGTCGCTGGTTGTATTTTTCGCCGCAGGGCTGCTGTTTCTATACTTTGCCTTACGGCAGCAGCAGTTAATACTGAGCAAGAAATCTTCTTAGTTATTTTTTGTATCGCTTCCTTAACAAAGTATCTGTTTAGCTATACGGTTTCCCATTTTGAGCCGGATTTAAACCAAGTAGTTCGTCATTTTTACAAGCTCAGTCTATTTTTTGTGGGTGCATCACACACAATTTGTAAATTTATTGTATGGAAACAATCATTGTACAACCCCGGAACAAAAAAGAATTTCAGTTGGTGGCTACGCTGATGAAACGAATGGACATTCCTGTTGCTATTTCAGCAAAAAAGACGATTGCAAAAAAGAAATCAAAAGCTGAATTTTTAGATAGCCTGGAAGGTAGACTGAATCAGGTGAAGCTGCATCAGGAAGGGAAAATTCAATTAAAAGATGCAAGAGATTTGTTAAAGGAACTTTAAGCTAAAAACCATACACGCCCTCGACAGGGAATTAAAGCAGTTAGCAAAAAAATATACTTCTTTAAGAAAAGACTATAAGGCCTTTCTTGATTATTTAGAAGATCATCCAGTTTCGGGTACTTCTATTGGTAAAGATTGTTACAAAATTCGTTTTACGATTCAGAGCAAAGGAAAAGGAAAAAGTGGTGGTGCCAGAATTATAACTTGTGTAAAAGTGATTCAATCTACCGTTTATCTGCTGGCTATCTACGATAAATCTGCATTTGAAAACATCTCCGAAAAAGATCTGAAAGAAAGATTGAAAGAAATAGACTAAACAATGCAACTGTATTCAATTAACGCCGGACATTTTAAACTCGATGGCGGCGCTATGTTTGGCGTGGTTCCAAAATCTATCTGGAACAAATTAAACCCTGCTGACGAAAATAATATGTGCAGCTGGGCACTGCGTTGTCTGCTTATTGAAGATGAGGAAAGACTCATTTTAGTTGATAACGGGATGGGTGATAAACAGGATGCTAAATTTTTCAGCCATTATTATCTGCACGGTGATAACACCCTTGATAAATCGCTGGCCAGCCATGGTTTTACAAAAGATGATATCACTGATGTCTTTCTCACCCACCTGCATTTTGACCATTGTGGCGGAAGCATTATAAAAGAAGGTGATAAACTGTTGCCGGCATTTAAAAACGCCACCTACTGGAGCAATGAAAAGCATTGGCAATGGGCCGTAACCCCCAACGACAGAGAGAAAGCCAGTTTTTTGAAGGAAAACATTTTGCCAATACAGGAAAGCGGGCAGCTAAAATTCATAATGGTCAGTGGTCAATGGTCAATGGTCAATGAGGTTACAATTCATCCTTCTCTTATTACCAATAACTTATCATTGATTATAGCAAACGGTCATACAAATGCAATGATGTTGCCGGTAATACAATACAAGGAAAAAACAATTGTTTACATGGCAGATCTGTTGCCTTCAGTGGCGCATATACCGCTGCCTTATGTAATGGGTTATGATATGTTTCCTTTAACCACTTTACAGGAAAAGAAAAGTTTTTTCACTGCCGCACTGGCAAATGATTACATTCTTTTCCTTGAACATGACCCTGTAAATGAATGCTGTACTTTGCAGCAAACGGAGAAAGGTATCCGGAAGAAGGACGTGTTTAAACTCAGTGAAATATAGCTTTATCTTATACTGATCAATGAAGTAAGCGGATAACGAAGGTTGCGGTAACCATACATATCCACTTTAATACTGCCCACTGCAATCGGGCTTTCCACCCTCAGCAACAAATGGTTAGGATCGTCACTAACCCATGCATTCATTTTTTCCCCGCCTTCAAATATGGTTCCTTTTATAAGCAGCGGTTTAAATTTAATCGCATTGAATTTACCGTAACGGGTCTTTACTTTCTCTTTGCCCATGTAGCGGATATAAATGTGGTAAACTTCATCATCCAAAAACATATCAAATGGTATTTTGTCGCCTGGCTTGTATTTTTCAAACTCAATATTACGGGCATAATAAATGGCGCTCATTACATCCTGTATACAGTTGGGTGTTTTAAACACGCCGTTGGTAGTTACAGCCGTACCGGCAGTATGATTAAAAGTAACATTATTGTAAATTTTATAACCTCCTTCATCTACATTCCTGACGAATTTCATGGGCAGCATGGTGCTGGTATCGATATAACTTTCGTACTTATCCCTCACCTTAAAAAATTTATCAAAAAAGGAATATGACTTTCCTTCTCCTACACAATGATAGGCAGCCTTGCCGTTAAAACGCTCCACTTCGGCCGTAAATGTTGCTTCGCCTGCTCCAATGTACACACCGGCCGCATTGTAGAAAACCTTCATGGTAACCGACTCTCCACCCTTAAATGCCGTATTCTTTGTACCGCAAAAAGTATCTCCCGTTTGCGAAGGTGTAAAAGCTGCAAGAAGAGCAACAAGCGGTAAAGCTTTTAGAAATTTATTCATTTATATCTTTTACAATTTTTAAACGGAATATTAAAATACTGCCGGCAACTGCAGGCAACACCAGGTTGATAAGCCATATTGCAAAAGCCGCTGTACCTATTCCCAATTCATTGCTGCTGTACAGGTGCAGCAACGTCCATGAAGCTGTTACCCTCAGCGGTAATTCTACAAAGCCAATTGTGGGAGCCACAGCCATTAGCAAGTAAAATACTGATAACAGCCAAAAACAAATTACTGCCGGTACATACACCTCCATTAAATGCAGCAGCAACATATACTGCAGCATAAATACCAGATATCTTACAAACGATAATACTAAAATGCGTAACAGGCGTGTATTGTTCAACTCATCCAGTACGCTGATGTATTTAGTAACTTTTGTAAAAGCTGGTATTTTTTCAATTATCCCGGCAAGCCAGCCAATCCTCCAGTAAAATACCAGCAACACAAGCGTTATACAAATACTTAAATATATAAGAACATCTCCCCAAAAGTGAGGTAAAACGGCCAATTGGCTGGTTTTATCCTGTGAAATAAATCTTAAATAAACCAGGCCAAGGCAACCCATCATCAGCGTTACCAACAACTGGCTGATGCTGCCTGCAACTGTTAAGGAGATGGCTTTTACCCTGTTTGCAGCTTCCATGTATAAAATTCTGCCGCCATATTCTCCAATACGGTTTGGTGTAAGCATCGTAATGCTGCATCCCGATAACACAGACTTAAATGCCCGGATAAAAGATAAATGCTGCACATGGTTAACCAATACCTGCCATTTCCTGGCTTCGATGCCCCAGTTTAGCGGCATCAGTACTAATACTAACCAGAATTGCCAATGGTGCCAGCTCTCATTAATATGAGCCCAGCGTAGCTGCAAATCTGGCTGCAACTGAATTTGCCGGTAAAGGCTCCAGCTAAGTATGCAAAATATTACGGGTGCCAGCAGGTAGTTCAATAATATTTTTATTTGCTTGTTCAAAGTTTGATCTTGGCACATGCTGCCTTTCACCAGCTATTTTTTCTATTTTTACCCGGCAATTACGAGTTTAATTTTTTGTAAGATACCCTCCGGGTAATCATTAACTGCATATTGCAATAGTTATTATCATTAATGGTATTGCAGTAAAAATATTGTTTTTACAATGATACTTTAAAAATCCATTTTTCCAGCAAATAGCGGCAACAGCAATTTTGAAAAATACTCCCACCATAATTTTAGGCATTGATCCCGGTACAGCTTTTATGGGCTACGGCCTGATAAAAGTTTGCGGCAATAAGCTGGAACTTGTAGAAATGAACACCTTAAAACCTGGCAAGGTTGCGGACCCATACAAAAAACTGCAGCTTATTTACAATACCGTAAGCGGACTCATTATAAAATACAAGCCAGACGTATTTGCAATTGAAGCGCCATTTTTTGGTAAGAATGTTCAGAGTATGTTAAAGCTTGGCAGGGCACAGGGTGTGGCTATTGCGGCAGCAATGCGGCACGGCCTTGATGTAACGGAATACTCTCCAAAAAAAATAAAACAGTCTGTTACAGGTAATGGCAATGCCAGCAAAGAGCAGGTTTTAAAAATGCTGCAACGGTTGCTTAATTTCCAGGATGATCCACAGTTTATGGATGCTTCAGATGCACTGGCAGTGGCAGTTTGCCATCATTTCCAGGAGTCGACCAACATGCCTTTAACAGGCGGTAAAGCAAAAGGATGGGAAGATTTTTTAACGAAGAACCCTGGCAGGGTTGTAAAAAAATAGCACTAAAAAAGCTGTTTATAAATTCGCAATTATCTTTTCCTGTGCTTCTTTCAGTTCATCGGGAGACAGTTTCAATTTTGGCCTCGTAAAGTTTATATCATCAGCACTGCTAATTGGCACAAGGTGCAAATGAGCATGTGGAACCTCCAACCCTACCACACTTATTCCGCAACGGTTACATTCAAATGATTTTTCTATTGCCAAGGCAATAGGCTTAGCAAAAACCAGCATCCTCGCCAGGTAATTATCATCAAGGTCAAAAAAATGATTAGTTTCAGTTTTTGGCACTACCAGCACATGACCTTTTACCAACGGAAAAATATCCAGGAAAGCAAAAAAATCATCGTCTTCTGCTATTTTATAAGATGGTATTTGCCCTGCAATAATCTTTGAGAAAATGGTCATACTGCTTTTTTTGAATACAAACAAAAAGCCCTTTTAAAACTTGGAAAGACTTCAAAAAAATTGAATGGTGATATCAGGGAATACCTACAGTGTAATGTTTTCCACTTTAAGTTTAAGCTTGCCTGCAGGCACGGTTACATCCGCAATTTCGCCAATTACTTTTCCAAGTAATCCTTTTCCTATGGGAGAGGTTACTGAAATTTTTCCCAATTTTAGATCTGCTTCTTTTTCGGAGACAATTTGGTAAGTAACCTGCTTTTTTGTACCGATATTAGTTACCGTTACCCTTGTGAGAATAGAAACTTTGCCTGTATCAATATTAGACTCATCAAGAATTCTGGCTGTCGCAATTACTCCTTCAAGATATTTTATCTTAGCTTCCAGCATGCCCTGTGCTTCCTTTGCAGCATCATATTCGGCATTCTCTTTTAAATCGCCTTTTTCTCTCGCCTCGGCAATAGCAGCACTGGCTGCAGGCCTTTCCACACTTTTTAAATGATACAATTCTTCCTTCATTTTCTCGAAAGTATCTTTTTTCACATAGTTTGTCTCACTCATACTTTTTCTTTTAACAAATAATAAAAAAATACAACGCCTCAGCTAGAACTAAGGCGTTGCACAAACCTCAAATATAGTAAAATTTTTAAAGGCTCAGTTTTTGTAAAAGCACCTCACTCATCCGGTAAAAGGCTTCGTGACTATACCCGCCAATATGTGGAGTGAGAATTACATTTTCCTGGCCTGATAAAAAATCAAGCTGCTCCTGTTGTATGGTAGTCAGATTTGCCAGGTTTTCATTTTCCAAAACATCCAGCGCTGCTCCGGCAATTTTCTTATCCTGTAAAGCATTGATAAGCGCCCCGGTATTTGTAACTCCACCCCTGCATGCATTTACAAAATATGGCTTTTGCAAAAGACTGTTGAAAAATGCTTCATTCGCCATATAGGTCGTTTCTTCAGTCAGCGGAACATGAAAACTAACCACATCGGCATACCTGGCAATTTGCTCCATATTAGCCTCCTTTATATACTGCGAACTAAAGCCATATTTGTATTTATCGCAGGCCAGCACTGTAACCCCAAACGAACCCAGCAATTTAGCGAAGGCACTGCCGGTATTACCATAACCTATTATGCCAACATTTTTTCCGCTAAGCTCTGTTCCCCTGTTGCCTTCCCTTATCCACTTGCGGTCTTTAACTTCTGTAAATGACCGGCAAATATTATTCATCAAACTAAGCAACAAACCCAAAACATGCTCCGCAACTGCATTCCTGTTTCCTTCCGGGCTGCTGATGCAGCGGATGTTGATACTTTCCGCATACTCAACATCAATGTGTTCCATTCCACTCCCAAGCCTGCCGATCCATTTCAATTGTACAGCAGTATCCAGTAATTGCTTATCGATCTTAATTTTTGTGGTAAGAATTAATCCTTCTACTGTGGGTATTAACTGACTCAACTCTTTATAAGTTATCGCAGGCAAATATTGTACCCTGTAATGCTTGCCCTCAAGGGCTTCTATCAGCATTGGTGGCACTTTATCAGTAATTATTATCAGCGGCTTATGTACGTCCATTTAAATGATATTTGATACTTTAATAACTGCTGTTTTAATTTATAGGTTTAATAAATATTTCCTTTTTCCATTTTATTGAACATGACAAATGAAGATAAAATATACATAAAATGCAGATTGCGTAGTCGCTGATTTTATGCAGCTTTGAAATTTTGCACACTCATCAATTAAAAAAACTGACCGGTCTAATTATAATTTATGGCCGCAGATTTTAATGAGGCCATAATACTTACTCTGCAGCAATTACACTGATTTCCACATTTGCATTTTTTGGAAGGCCTTTTACAGCCACGGTTTCCCTGGCAGGATAATCACCCTGAAAGTAACTGGCGTACACTTCATTCACTGCCGCAAAAAGACTCATGTCACTTAAAAAAATAGTGGTCTTAACAATGTTGGTGAAGTTCAATCCTGCTTCCTTCAAAATAAATTCAAGGTTTTTCATAACCTGTTGGGCTTCTTGCTCAATGGTGTCGTTCGCCATAAGGCCTGTGCCGGCAACCAGCGCAACCTGGCCGGATACGAATAATAAATTGCCGGTTTTAACGGCCTGGTTATAAGGGCCGATTGGAGCAGGCGCTTCCGCTGTGTTTATAATTTGTTTGCTCATATATTAAAATGTTGGTTGCAAATATACTTTAACCCATACCTTACTTTTGTAAAATGGCACAACATCTTTCTACATATATCCATATTGCATGAATTGGATTTTGCAAATTGATACTACCCTGGAGGTTGCAATTATAAGTCTTGCAAAAGATGGCCGGCTTGTTGGTGAAAAAATCAATCATTCTCAAAAAGACCATGCTTCATTTCTTCATCCTGCAGTAGCAGATTTGATGAAAGAAGCCGGGGTAAAACTGAATGAACTGGATGCGATTGCAGTTGTAAATGGCCCGGGGTCTTACACAGGTTTAAGAGTTGGGCTGGCTGCAGCCAAGGGGTTTTGCTTTGCCTTAAAAATTCCCCTTATAACAATTGATACCCTTCAACTGCTGGCAGCAAATGCGCTGCCGCAGATAAAAGATCTTGACAATTATGGTACAATGCTTGTTTGCCCAATGATTGATGCCAGGAGAATGGAAGTATACACAGCTTTATACACTAGTGAAATGGATGTAATATCAGCACCAAAAGCTGTGATACTCGAACGGGATTTTATGTTTAACTTTTTGTTAAACAACTTAATATGTTTTTTTGGCACTGGTAGTGAAAAATGGAAAACAATCTGCGAAAATAAAAATGCATTTTTTATAAAACCAGGTTATAACAGTTTGATTATAAGTGAGTTATGTTACAGGAAAAACCTGCAAAAAGATTTTTCTGAAATAGCTTACCTGGAGCCCTTTTATTTGAAAGAATTTTATTTGGGTTGATTTGTGTTTAATTTTCACATACAGAAATTGCCGCTTATCAAATAGAATTTAAAAATAATTTACGGCAACATGTATCTTTACGAATCTTATTTTTTATTTATAACTACTATGACAGCAAACCAATTCCTAGGGTAGAGTATTCACAGTAAAAAAACTACGTACATGGCGACCATTAAAATTGATTACTACAATGTAAAAAAAGCAGCGCTCATTTTGAGGGCGCTAAACCACAAACTTCGGCAACAATTGGTTAAGTTAATTGAGGAAGAGAAGAAGATAACTGTGACAGAGATTTATGTACATTTAAGGCTGGAGCAGTCAGTTGCATCTCAGCACCTTGCTATTTTACGCAAAGCTGGTATTGTGACAACAGAACGTGAGGGCAAATTTATTTATTACCTTATTAATCATAAAAGAATTGATGAAATAAGCAGAATTGTTAATGAACTTGTGGCATAAAAATCCTGAACAAAAGATATAATTCAAAAAAGCGGATGCACATTGTATCCGCTTTTTTGTTTTTACCTTTGCCACTGGTTAAAATTGATGAGATGTTTATACAACAACTATACACAGGCTGCCTGAGTGAAGCTGCCTATTATATTGAAAGTAATGGTGAAGCAGCCATTGTTGATCCTATAAGAGATATTGAAGTTTATACCGACCTCGCAAAAAGCAGGAATGCGGTTATCAGGTACATATTTGAAACTCATTTTCATGCTGATTTTGTAAGTGGTCACATTGACTTGTCTAACCGGACAGGGGCGACCATTGTGTATGGTCCCGAAACAGTAACAAATTATCCGGTTCATATTGCTAAGGACCAAGAACTATTTAATATTGGGGAAATTTATCTACAGGTATTACACACTCCGGGGCATACCATTGAGAGCAGTTGCTACCTGTTAAAAGATAAATCAGGAAAAGATCATGCAATTTTTACCGGTGATACCCTGTTTGTTGGTGAGGTTGGAAGACCCGATCTAAGCAGCGGTGATATGACCCGGGAAGAATTAGCCGGGATTATGTACAATACAATACAAGAAAAAATTCTGCCATTAGCAGATGATATAATTGTTTATCTGCTCATGGGCCGAGTAGCAGTTGCGGAAAAGATCTAGGTCCGGAAAAACAGAGCACCATAGGAGAAGAAAGGAAAAATAATTATGCTTTACAACCTCAGTCAAAAGAGGCTTTTGTAAAAGCGGTTACTGAGGGATTGAATGAAGCTCCCCGCTATTTCTCCATCAATGCCCAAATTAACAAAGAAGGTTATGAAAGTATTGACTGCGTAAAAACAAATGGTTTGCAACAGCTGGCGATTGCCACATTTAAAGAAAAGCAAAAATCCGGAAGCATTGTTTTGGATACACGGAATGCCCTTGTTTTTACCGAAGGTTTTGTACCCGGAAGTATTTTTTAGGGTTAGAAGGAAGATTTGCAGAGTGGGCTGGGAGCCTGCTGCCGTTTGATAAATCTTTAATACTTAGTCGTCCCTCAAAAAGTCGATTTTACTTTTTGGGGAATAGAAATCCAGTAAGCATTTATAAGCAGTTTATAAATAAGTGACCAACATCTGATTGCCTCTGTACGCCAGAGGTTGATTCGTCGTTTAAAGTTCATGGCAGCAGCGGCTAAAATTATATTCATATTATCTCCCAATATTCCTTTCAAATAATTTCTACATAAACGGTAGTCGTGTTTCAGGTGTCCGATGACAGGTTCAATGGCTGCCCTTTTACTATGTTTGCTGCATTGTGTTTTGGTAATATTTTTATCAGGTTTGGGTACCAGGATAACTGCATCTTTGTATTGCTTTACTCCTTTGTATCCTCTGTCTACAAACACTTCTTTTGGCTGCCTGCCGTTGAGTCGTTCATATTGTTCCAATACATCCGGCAATGTTTTTGAATCGTGTAATGTTTGAGTAAAATTAATGGCTCCCATAATGATGCCTGTGTGCTGATCAATTAGAACAGAGGCTTTACTGCCAAACTCAAACTTCTTATGCTCCTTACCTTTTGAATAACATTTTACATCGGGTTCATGAAGGCTGTAAATTTTATCACTGTCACTCCGCTTTTGGGATAATACTCTTTGATACAGCTTTAGATCCGGCAAATATTTGCCAAGGCTTGTTAGTGGTAGCTTTCGGGCAATATCCCGTACCAGCCTTCCTGCTATGATTTGTATTTTTTTATTGGCTTTACGGGCCGCTTTGGCTCCGTTCTTGGTTCCTTTAAACCGTTGTAAATTACTTAAACGTTTAACTATCCTTGTGTAAGACTGGCGAAGATCTATTGCCTCTTTGTCTGCTATTGCCCAACACTTTTTAATAATTTTTTTGTATAGTTTATCATCTGTCGGGTAGGTGATATTTTTTTCCTGCACGGTCGTATCAACACTCACCACAATACCTGTATTGTTATCTTCAGGAGGCTCATTTACACGGATACTTTCCTGTAAAATTAACTCTACGCCAGGTTCGCCTATGCGTTGACGGAAAGCAACCAGTTCGGTTGGTACACAAGGGATATTGGCCTGAAAATGCTGCTCACCACTAAAGTACTGGAAATAGATATTTTCAGACCATTGCTCCACCAGGTTTTCATCGCTGATGTTGCGGACATATTTCAATATCAGCAACGATACCATCAGGCGAATCGGTTTTGCCGGCTTACCCATTTTTTCACTGTAATGCTTTTTAAAAGCATCTTCAAAAAATGACCAATTGATTTTATTGGCCAATTAATACAAAGGATGCTTTTGATCAAGCTGATCTGCAAGACCATGAAACAATCCTAACTGAGGAGTATGTTTGGGGGTAGAAAGCATTCATAAATTTGCAAGCTTTTTTACCATTTTGCAAATATCTGGTTACTATTATTCAGCCTGGAATCTCTCAAATCAAATAACAATCAACTTTTCTCACTTTTTGAGGGTCGACTAGTTACAGCCAGGTACCAGATGATCGGAATTCCAGTGTTTACTTCACCTCAAAATAAATTTTCTCCTCACCGGTTTTTCCTTCAGGAGTTATACCCTGGATGATACCGACATATTTTCCAGGTACATCGGAACTGTAAAATGAAGTTTGTGTTTTGCCGTTAGCGTCTGTGTTTAATATCGGCGTCCAAAAAAGCAGGTTACGGTAGTCAGGCAGGCGGCTTTGCTGCTGCTTTTCAGTGGCATACACCGGCGAGTAAAATTCCCTTTGCAACTGCAGGCCCTCATAGTTTATAATGGTTGCACGGGGATCAATTTCAAAGCCTTCCAGGTCGCCCTTATAAGTGGTTAAATTAATAACGCCGTCAAATGAATTGTCTCTCAAAAAGTATTTGCGGCTCATCACATCCAGCTGTTTTATTTTAAGCGGATCGTAGGCCATCAGCTTGTCCGTATCAAACATTGGCACACCGTCAAGCAATATTAATGGCGGATCCGTAAAAGGTTTTTTCCCGCCTTCATCAATTACTGGCAATATAAATTTGCCACCCGGCCTTCTTACATTTACCTCTATTACATATTCTCTCATCACTTCTTCTAAAGTTGTAAACCTTACGTAGTTATCCAGCAGGTATCTGCCATCAGGCTTTAAGTAAAATGCATTTGTATCAATAGATAATTCAACCGGCTGGTTAAGCCTGTTGTATAAATAAGTGTTTTGTATTTGAGTTGATGTGTATCTTTTGGAAACCGTATTATTGCTGCCAGCGGGATTGTAGCTAAAAGCATCCTGTTGCCTGCCGGAAAATTTGCTAAAAAAAGGTTGGTCTATTTCTATGCGGTAACAGCTGTCAGTTTCATTATTGGTTTGCACAACAATATCGCCATCGCTGTAAAAATCCTTCATGTCAAACTTTATGTTGCCGGCAGAGTCTGCATTTGCCGGCTGAAACTGTGTTCTTATACCTGGGACACTCAGATAGGTAACCACATTTACTAACGGCATGTTTTTATTGAGTGCTGTTATTTTACCATTAATAATATGCCCGTATATTTCTGGAATAAATTTAAACGAAGGCTTTTTGTTTTGCAGCACTTCATCCCAGTTAAACCTTCTCCAACCCTGGGTGAGCATAAGGTTGTCTGCTGCGGTTGCATCATTAACTGTTGTAAAATAATAGTGGGGTGATTCGATAATGCCGGTAAGGTCTGCACTTAACAGCAGGTAATCACTGATGGATATTTCATCTTCAGCTGCCAGTGAATCCATCCTGTAAACTGCCATTGACATATCTGCCGCTGTTGATCTGCCGCCACTTTGCGCTGTGGTGTTAATGCTGATATTAACAGGTTTTCGCTGTCCGTAAACCTGCTCATCAGGCGAAGCCTTGATAACTAAATTTTGCTGCGGTTTTTTAAAATAAAGCCGCTCACATACAGGTTGCCGGCTGCTGTTAAAAATGGTAAACTGCGATATACCATCGCCAGGTATCGTATCGCTTATGGTAAAGGACGCCTGCCCGTTTTGAAGGCTGGTGCTTGATACAGCTTTGGTTACGTTTCTTGTATGCACAAATAAATATACAGCTGAGTTACTTGCTTCTCCTGCAGATAAAACATTGATAATAAGCTGACCAGTATTATTGTGCTGAAGCTGCATAACGTACCCATTGCTGCCGGTAACGGGTAGTTTTTTTTCCTGCTTTTCACCGCCGGGAAGGCTGATGATTGCCCTGTACTGTACGCCTGCGGCTGGCTTAAAATTAAAATTGCCCATACCAAATTTGTATGGCTGAAAATGAAGAACAGTATCACCTTTGTCGCTGACCAATGCGCCGCTAAACTCAACACCTTTGCCATACTGGTTATTTACTTTAAAACCCACTTTACTTTCAATACCGGCAACAAGGCTACCACCCTCCGGGAAAAATCCGATATCATACAATGGCTTTACAGAGGTAGTATTTTGACTTGATTCTTTTTGAATGTTGATGATCGTTATTTTCTTCTCAAAAAAGTAATTGGCACCATAGTTTTTCATCCAGTTAGTGTAAGCCCTTATTGTGTAGTTGCCGGTGGCCAGCGTAGCCGGTAAAAAAAATGAACCATCGCCGGAACCTTTTTCCAGTGCCGTCTTTGCCTGCAATACTGGCAGGTTATCCCTGTTTAATATTTCAATATAAGCCAACTTTGCTCAGCCCGGCGGGCTCATGATTGTATGCATCAACATTGTAGATCTTAAACCAGCATATTTCGCCGGTTATATAAACGGCTTTGTCTGTATGTACATACATTTTTTCCTGGTAATTATTCTTGCGCCAAACGTTGAACATTTCTTCAAATGGTTGCCGGCCAGGCTCTTGTGCAAACAGAGAAAAATTAGTCACAAATAAAAACAGCACACCAGCAACAAGTGATTTTAGTAACTGGTTTTGTAAAAAGACAAGCATGTATTTTTGATTCATATTTGTAGATTATCTAAGGCCAGTAAACCGGTTTAATGTTGGTGCCAGTGAGGGTGCAATCCACACATTCCGGAGACGCAACATTAAAACTTGCAATTGTGCCAAATCCTGATGTTGTAACAACACTTGTTGGCAAAGTACCATTTGCCTTTAGCTTTATATCTGCAGTGTTGTTATTCACTACAATTTCATTGCAATTAGTTGTATAATTCCATCCCGGTAAATCCCTGTTGTATATGAACGCCCTTATTTCTCTTATTGCTGATACATTAAAAAAGCCAATCACCCGCTGTGCAGCATTGCTTGTGCAATGGATATTTCCATTTAACTCAGAAGGTTGTGCATCAAAAACCGACCCCAGTGTTTCGGTGTTTTTTCTCATCCGCTCCAGGAAATCATATCCTTCTTTGCTCCAGGTATATTGCTTTAAAAGCACAGAATAAAGCACACTTAATTTTTGCGATGCACCCGGTATTTTTTGAAAAGGCAAATGAATAATATCATCTGCCAGCTTTATGGATGAACCGGTAATAATGTTGGTGGATGAATTAAATTGCCAGCACCTTGATATTTGAGGATCCAATGCAGTTCTGTAAGTTACGGTTACCGGTCCGTTGCTCATTGGCCCCTCAATAGGTACCCATTTTAAAGACGGCGGCTTCGGAGACAGAAACTCCCATGTTTCTTCAAACTGCCATTGAAAATATTTTGCCTGGTTTGTGGGGTCATGTGTGTTTACAAATAGCTCAACGCCATGTTCGTTTCGCTCCCATGAAATGCTGTCAATTGCAGGGTTGTTGATCACTTTTACAAAGTCGGAACTGTATTCCTCGGCGTTATTTGTTCTTATCATCAACCGGTAAGTGAGCGTGGTATCCAGGTGCAGGTTATCAATGCCGTAAGTACCGCCTGTAATTTCCTGTAAAGGAAATTGTAGGTTATTGTTGGCTTCTAAATAAACGGCTGCGCCTGTTTCAATTACTTTTCCTGTGCTGTCTAATGTTGTACTGCGTGACAATTGAATTTGTGTACCATCGCCATCACTATTTACTACTCCTTCCACTACCAAGTAACCTGTGGCAGTACGTGGTGCCGGTGAAATAAATTTTTCTTTGCAGGCAGCCAGTAAGATAACTGTCACAAACAGCAGTATCTTATTCATATTTGTGTGTTTGTATCTGTTCATTAAAACCTTATATTAAAATTGATGTAAGGAATGGCGCTTCCAAAAATTGACAATTTGTACCCGTTGGTTATCCCGTTTTCTGAAACATAGTACACAGAGTAAGGGTTCTTTCTTCCGGTTAAATTATACACTCCAATTGTCCAGGAGTTGTGAGTTAATTGGTGCACTTTATGGTTGCCGTCAATATTCATAGAAAAATCTGCCCTGAAGTAATCTGGTATCCTGAATTCATTTCTGTCAGCATATAAAGTGCGGGCCGAGCCTGCATAATAAAATACGCCAATTGGTAAAGTGATTGGCCTGCCTGTACTGTATGTTGCATTTAAAGAAAGGCTGAAACGGTGATTAACACGGTAGTTACCAATCATGGTAACATCATGCGGCCTGTCATAATTGGCAGGATAAAAATTGCCTTTGTTGATGATTTCACCAACAGACAGATCATCTTGCTTCAATAAAATCCTTGACCAGGTATAGCTAACCCATCCATTTATTTTGCCGGTCAATTTTTTTACCAGGAACTCTACGCCATAAGCGTTTCCTTTTGTACCAATTACATCGGTTTCCAGGTGATGGTTCAACACCAGGTTGGCGCCACTTTTATAATCCAGGTAGTTGCTCATCTTTTTGTAATAAACTTCTACAGATGTTTCTACGGTGTTATTATTGAAATTTTTGTACAGCCCCAGTGAAACCTGGTTGCCGGATTGGGGTTTGATGGAAGGATCACTTAATTTCCAGATATCCGTTGGTGCCATTGCCGCAGTATTAGACAGCATGTGAATGTACTGCCGCTGGGTGCTGAAAGAAGCCTTCACCGAAAAGCTGTCTGTGAAAGCATAACGGGCAGCAAAGCGGTATTCAGGAGCACCGTAGCTTTTAATAACTTTCCCTTTATCATAAGTGATTGTACCAGTCATATTGCTTTCTGTAATTGGCTGGCCCGGCGCATAGGTATTAATTGTTTTAGGTCCCAGGAACTGGTAAAGCGAATACCTGATGCCACCTTCGAGTGTGAGGGAGCTTGTTACATTGAACTTATCGCTTGCATACAACGAGCTCTCCATTGCCTGTTCTTTTTCCAACTCGTCTGGTACAACCAAAGAATTTTTTCCATCAGGGTTAAAATACCCGGGATCTAATTTGTAACGAATCGTATTCACTCCAAAATCTATACTGTGGCGGTTGTTCAGGTAATAATTAAAGTGCGCTCTTGCATAGGTTTGATGAATATTGAACCCCATTTTATACGCACTCAAAGGCAGCCTGTCACTTCCAATATTATACCTGTAGTCATCCGTACCTGCTGTAATTAAGCTGTTTAATTTATTATTGAAAACATGTTTCCACTTTACAGAAAAATTTTGATTTTTATAGCCGTAAGAGGTATCGTTATTAAGACTGAAGCGGTCCCTGCTGTAGTAACCAGTAAGATAGATACTGTTTTTCTTGTTGATCTCATGCGTTATGGAAAGGTTGAAATCGTAGAAGCCGGCCTTACTGTCTTTATACTGATCTGGCAAAAGCTTCAGCAGCCAGTTGGCATAGGTAGATCTTGCGCCGAGCAAAAAAGATGTCCTGTCTTTTATCAGCGGACCTTCTAAATTAAAGCGGCTGGTGAGTAAGCCAACACCTGCACTTCCGGCAAGATTTTTTTTATTACCCTCTCTTCCGTTGATATTTAAAACGGATGACAAACGGCCACCATACCGGGCAGGGATGCTGCTTTTGTATAACTCAACATCTTTTACCACCTCCGGGTTAAAGGCGGAAAACATACCAAAAAAGTGAGCAGGATTATAGATGGTTGCTTCATTAAAAAGAATAAGATTTTGATCTGTAGAGCCACCCCTTACATTTAAACCCGTGCTTGCTTCACCCACAGTTTTTACGCCGGGTAAAGTGGTTACAACCCTTAAAATATCGGCTTCGCCAAATACTACCGGCACTTGCTTAATAGTTTTGATGTCTATCTTTTGCAGGCCCATTTGTGTGCTCTTAACGTTGTTGAGTTTTTGGGCGGCAATCGTAACATTTTTTATGGTCAAGATGGTGCTGTGCATATCAATGTTCAATTTACCATCGCTGTACAATTGTATCTGCCTTTTGGTATCCTTCATGCTCATGCTTTGCACAGCTATAACATGCTTGCCTTTTGGTAACAGCATGGTAAAATAACCGTATTGGTCAGTGATAGTTGACGGGCCGTTTTGATCTGCCTGTAAATAAGCTCCTGCAACGGTTTCGCCGGTTTTTGAATCTGTAATGGTGCCCGATAAAACAACTTTGGCCGGCGAGGTTGCAACTGCGGTTTTGTCACCAACTTCGTACAGTTTATTTTCCAGGGTTGTCCGGATATTTTCCCGCTCTAATGGCGGCCTTTTTTTGATTGCCGCCTGGTGTGCCGATATTATTGCTTAAAGAAGGTTGTGCGTTTGCAGGTATAGCAATATCCAGGGCCAGCGGAGTTCCTTTAGTAATAAATGCATGTTGTTCCGCATCAGTCACCACAAAAAAGCCAGCCTTTTCAAGCACTGCCTCAAACACTTTTTTCACAGGCTCATCATGTACATGAATGGTGATGAAAAGGCTGTCTGTTTGGGCAGTATCGTAATAGAAATGAAGACTGATCTGGCTTTCGATAGCTTTAACAAACTGCTCCATACGGGCACTATCCAGTTGTAAGGTAACGGGCTGCGCCAAGTCTTTTTGAGCTACGCATTGGTTGCCGCTTGCCAGCATGAACAGCAGGAGCAAAACAAATGAAAGCGTTTTTTTCATTTTACTTTTTTAAACTATCGTAATAAGAAGTTGTTAGCATAAGCATATTTTGCCTGTCTCTTCTAAAACTCAGGCCGTTTTTCCTGATGAATTGCTGTACTTCCTTTTTTTTACCAGCAAATAAAACCAGTACATCTTTTTTTCTTTTTATGGAATGATACGTTCCGTTCACCTGCAGGTAATAATGATCATGCTGTTCAATGTAATCCAGATTTTCAAGGTTAATAGATTGTTTTAGCTGTATTGATTTTATTTCTTTTTTCAACAACCTGACAGCGCCATTGTACAGCACATTATAAAAACCACTGCTTACCAGTTCGCTGTTGGCACTGTCTTTCTTCAGTTTAATAAAATAGCCGGCCGGAATTGCAAACCATTCCAGCCGGGGCTTTAAGAGTTGAATTTTTTCGTTGTAATAATTTATGATCAGTTCATCGCTTATTTCGTTGTATCTCATCTGTACACTGTCATATCTTACACCGTCATAAAAAACAGACCCGGTAACAGGTTCCGGAATATTAAAATAAGGGTCACCTTCACCAAAACGAAAAGGATATTCGATGTATCTTTTACCATTGTACAAAGCAATCTGGTCACCAAAAGAGTGGTGATATACGGCCATAGCATTCTCCATGGCAGCAACTGGAAAAGGGTCTGCTTTATTTTGTGCAGAAGACTGGACCCGGTAAAATATAAATGAAATAAAAAAGCAGCAAAGAATCGTCAGATACCTACATTTCATACAGCAATTATTAGAAAGATTTTGGCTTAATCAGATTAAAATTAAAGGAATAAATTGTTAATAACGCAGAAAGCTGTGTCGATTAGAGTTACCTTTTTTTTGGCACCACAAAACCTGTGAGTTTTTTACCGTCAATTTTTTAATCATTTTTTAATTTTAAGCAGAACCGATTGTACCAACTTTACCAAAAGAAATATGAATTATTATCTGCCTCAGTAACAGCATCGGATAGCAGAAAGGAAAAATTTGAATTTATCCGTCCACTAAATGATGCAGCTGACACTTGTGTAAATTTTGCGATACTAAGCCTGCATAATGAGGAGAATATCTCCATCGAAACCCAATTTTTCTATTTACGAGATCATCGCTTTTATTATTGGTTTTTCGGCAACACACCAGCTTCTTTTAAAATGCAGTTACAGGAAAGCAAAAGTTTTGAACAAATACAATCCCAAACATAAAATACTTGTGTTAAACTCTTTGAACGAGCGGACAGAAGGCAGCTATTTACTACCTGAAAAAATGCGGCGATGCATATTTGAAAAACAATAAAAGCAGTTTTAGCAGGTATTAAAAAAATGTCCGATACATCTTCAACAGGTTTGTGCAAATTTTATTTGTAGAAATAACACTCATTCAATTCAGCTAATTTATGGCTGCGTTCAATATAAACAAAACACTTAATGTAATAAATTTATTATCAGATTTTTTTTTACAATTTGTTTTTAAAGAGTTAATGCCTTCATAAACCTGCTTTTTTTAAAGAATTTAAAAATGGTTAGCAGCATAACTAAGCGGCATGACGATGCCCTGCTGACCCACGCCGGTATTAACCAACAATAAAATCTTTTTTTTGATGCCAATAACGGGTGAACGCCGTACAAGCCGCTGCTGCAAAGGCTTGTACAGCTTTTTATTTTTTGTTTATGAGCTTGATTTATTTTAAAACCTTCGTATTTAGCATTGATTATTAGCATTCTTTAAAACTGTAAACCTGCACAATAATCTCTTTGTATTGCGTTTTAAGTTATTGCAAATACGTTGTTAACGACATTTCACTAACATACTACGACGTTACTTTTGCCGCTTATTACAATCGAATGGCGAAAGATTTTAATAATGAAGTCTGTAAGCGTCTGGAGGTATATTTGCGCTTTGTTTTAAGTAATTGTGCATAAAAATTTCTTAAACTAACTCTAACTAAACATTTAATGCTAAAACCCATCGTAAAACCCATGAATAAAACTGCGTTACTAATTTGCTTTTGTGCCCTCATTTACAACAGCAGCTGCAGCGAAAAAAAAGTAGAGAAAGAGGAAGAGACGAAATACACGGTTACCAGCCCTTTAAGAGTTGATACTTCATTCACTAAAGAATATGTTGCTCAAATACGGTCACTTAAAAACATAGAAGTAAGGGCCCAGGAAAAAGGGTTTCTCCAAACTATTTATGTGGATGAGGGACAATCTGTAAAAGCGGGTCAACTGCTGTTTAAAATTATGCCGAAAATTTACGAAGCAGAATTAATGAAAGCACAGGCAGAAGCTGGTGCTGCAGAAATTGAATTGCAGAATGCAAAGACCCTTGTTGAAAAAAATGTTGTTTCAAAAAATGAGCAGGCAATGGCACAGGCAAAGCTCGACCAGGCAAAGGCTGAAACAGCGCTGGCACAAACGCATCTTTCTTTTACAGAGATCAGGGCGCCGTTTGACGGAGTGATTGACAGGCTACCCAAAAAATTAGGAAGCCTTATTGATGAAGGTGATTTGTTAACTACACTGTCTGATAATAGCCAGGTGTATACTTATTTTAATGTATCTGAACCGGAATACCTGCAATATCAAACCAATGTAAAAGACAGGGGAGATAATAAAGTAAGCCTGCGTTTGGCCAACGGAGATACATTGTCCTACAAAGGATTGGTGGAGGTAATTGAGGGTGAGTTTGATGCGGAGACTGGTAACATCGCTTTCAGGGCAAGATTCCCCAACGGTGAGAAGTTGTTGAAGAACGGCGAGACTGGTAAAGTGCTGATGACCATCCCACTTAAAAATGCATTGATTATTCCACAGAAGGCCAGCTACGAAATACAGGATAAAAAATATGTTTTTGTGGTAGACAAAAACGGAGTGGTAAAATCCCGGCCCATAACCATAAAGGGAGCAATGGCTGATTTATTTGTAATAGAAAGCGGCCTTGAGGCTGAGGACCGCATCTTACTGGAAGGTGTTCAAAAAGTAAAAGATGATGATAAGATCACCTATGAATATAAAGCCCCCCGGGAGGTGATGGCCAGTCTGAAGTTAAAGGCAGATTAAGGCTTTTTTTAAGGCTGTGGAAAGGGTGCCATTGCCGCAACGCAGCTTGCCTCCATTTTTGAAAAATTGATTCCGTTATTTAAAGACCAATAAAACTTAGTCATTCAAAAGAAGCTGTGCCTCATTGTAGCTTTTGAACCTTTTAAACCAAAGGTTGGGTGATGTTAAAAAACTAATGTAAATGTTCAATAAATTTATACAAAGACCGGTTTTATCGATAGTAATATCGCTTATAATTGTCTTTCTGGGTTTGCTGGCCCTCAATACTTTGCCGGTAACGCAGTTCCCTTCTATTTCGCCACCAAAAGTTACCATCATTGCAGATTATCCTGGTGCTAATGGCGAGCTAATGATTAAAGCCGTAGTGATACCGTTGGAAAGGGCATTGAATGGTCTGCCGGGAATGAAATATATGGCATCAGATGCCGGTAACGATGGTGAGGCAAATATCCAGGTAGTATTTAACCTTGGAACCGATCCCAACCAGGCTGCCATTAATGTACAGAACAGGGTAGCTTCTGTAGTAAATAAACTGCCGCCATTGGTGGTAAGAGAAGGTGTAAAGATTAGTCGTGAGGAATCCAACATGCTGATGTACATCAATCTTTACAGTAAAGATGAAAATGCCGATCAGAAATTCCTCTTCAATTTTGCTGATATTAACCTGTTGCCCGAAATAAAAAGGGTAAACGGGGTGGGTTTTGCAGATATACTTGGTACCAGGGAATATGCCATGAGGATATGGCTGAAACCCGACCGTATGCTGGCCTACAAAATATCTGCCGATGAAATAATGGCTGCTTTGTCTTCCCAAAGTCTTGAAGCTTCTCCCGGCAAAACCGGCGAAAGCTCTGGCAAAAGATCGCAGGCATTTGAATACGTGTTAAAATATTCCGGCAGGTTTACCACAAAGGAGCAATATGAAAATGTAATTGTAAAATCAAATGCGGCAGGCGAGTTACTCCGCCTCAAAGATGTAGCGGAGGTAGAGTTTGGTAGTACGATGTATGATATTTACAGCAGCCTTAATGGGAAAGCTTCTGCGGCCATTGTACTTAAGCAATCTTATGGCAGCAATGCAAGCCAGGTAATAAAAGAAGTAAAGGAGAAGATGGAGGAAATTAAAAAAACTTCGTTTCCCAAAGGCATGGATTATGAAATCAGTTACGACGTTTCCAAATTCCTTGATGCGTCTATTGAAAAAGTAATTCACACACTTGTAGAAGCTTTCATTTTAGTTGGTTTAGTAGTGTTCCTTTTTCTCGGAGACTGGCGTTCTACGCTGATACCAGCTATTGCAGTGCCTGTGTCATTGATAGGAACCTTTATGTTCATGCAAGTTTTTGGTATTACACTTAACCTCATCACGTTGTTTGCACTGGTATTGGCTATAGGTATTGTTGTGGATGACGCCATTGTGGTGATAGAGGCAGTTCATGCCAATATGGAATCAAAAAACCTATCGGCAAGAAAGGCAACTAAAAAGGCCATGCATGAAATAGCGGGTGCAATTATTGCCATCACCTTTTTAATGGCAGCAGTATTTATCCCTGTGGCTTTTATGAGTGGCCCGGTTGGTATCTTTTACCGGCAGTTCTCTATTACAATGGCTACGGCTATTATTTTGTCTGGTATTGTAGCACTAACGCTTACTCCGGCACTTTGCGCTGTGATACTAAAAAACAATCATGGCAAGGTTACTAAGAAGTCTCCCGTTAAAAGATTCTTAGATGGCTTTAATAATAAATTTAATAAAGGTGCAGACAAATACCAGGGCCTTTTGGGCCGCATCATTTCCCGTAGGGTAGTTACATTTGGAACGCTGATTGTGTTTTGTGTGGCTACCTGGTTTTTGAGTGGCAGTGTGGCTTCCGGCTTTATTCCCAATGAAGACCAGGGGATGTTTTATGCCATTATCCAAACGCCGCCTGGCTCTTCGCTGGAAAGAACAAACGAGGTAGCTGAAAGATTGCAAAAGATTGCAGAAGGTGTAGATGGTGTTGCTTCAGTTTCTGCACTGGCAGGTTACGAAATTCTTACCGAAGGTACCGGATCCAACTCGGGTACCTGCTTAATTAACCTTAAAGACTGGAGCGACCGGAAACACAATGTGCAGGAAATAATTAATGAGCTGGAGGAGAAATCGAAAGATATAACAGGTGCTACTATAGAATTTTTTCAGCCACCAGCAGTACCAGGTTATGGCGCAGCAGGAGGGTTTGAGTTGCGCCTGCTGGATAAAGCAGGATCAGGGGATTACAAAAAAATGGAAAAGGTGAATGACGATTTCGTAAAGGAATTGGGCAAGCGAAAAGAACTCTCGTCGGTGTTCAGTTTTTACAGTGCAAGCTTTCCGCAATACATGCTGAATATTGATAACGACCTGGCGCAGCAAAAAGGCGTTTCAATTGACAATGCCATGAACACCATGAGCACACTGGTGGGAAGTAATTACGAGATAAGCTTTATTAAATTTGGATTTAATTACAAGGTAATTGTACAGGCAGCGGCGCAGTACAGGGCGCTCCCGGACGACATACTAAAACTCTATGTAAAAAATGACCGGGATGAAATGGTACCATTCTCTGCGTTTATGAAAATGGAAAAGGTGTATGGCCTGAATGAAATTACCAGGCATAATATGTACAACTCTTCTGAAATAAGCGGATCGGCAGCAGCTGGCTATAGCAGTGGTGCTGCTATCAAAGTGATAGAGGAAGTAGCCGCTAAAACACTGCCCCGTGGTTTTGGTATCGGCTGGGCTGGTATTTCTGCTGATGAAGTAGCGCAGGGCAACCAGGCTATTTATATATTTCTTATTTGCCTTGGATTTGTGTACCTGATTTTAGCTGCCCAATATGAGAGCTTTATACTGCCGTTTGCGGTAATCCTTTCTCTGCCAGCCGGAATTTTTGGTGCCTTTCTGTTATTAAAACTAACAGGGCTGGAGAATAACATCTATGCCCAGGTGGCTATGGTAATGCTGATTGGTTTGCTGGGTAAAAACGCAGTACTGATTGTAGAATTTGCAGTGCAACGGAACCGGGCAGGAAAAACAATTTTGGAGGCCGCCATGGAAGGTGCAAGAGCAAGGTTCCGCCCAATTTTAATGACATCTTTTGCATTTATTGCCGGCTTGATACCATTGGTTTTTGCAACTGGTCCTGGCAGAATTGGAAACAGAACAATTGGTACGGCTGCCGCCGGCGGTATGCTGCTGGGAACCATCTGCGGTGTGTTTGTAATACCCGGTCTTTACTACATATTTGGTACGATTGCTTCAAAATATCAGATGGTAAAAAAACAAAACAATAATCCACTAACCGAAGAATTTGATGATAACTAATGAATAACTCAATGAGAAGTTTTTTACTAACGGCAACGGTGGCTTGTGTTGTAATTACAAGTTGCAAAGTGCCTGCACTGGTTCAGTCGCCCCAGGCAAAAACAGCACCTGCTACCTACGGTAGCAGCGGGGACACAACAAATACGGGAGCAGTAAAATGGAAAGATTTTTTTACCGATCAGCATCTTGTAAAACTCATAGATACAGCGCTGGTAAACAACCAGGAGCTGTCTATTACCCTGCAGGATATTGAGATTGCAAGAAACGAGATCCGCATTCAGCACGGCCGTATATTGCCAACTGTTTCTGCAGGAGGTGGTGCTGGTATTGAAAAGGTTGGCCGCTACACCAGCCAGGGTGCTGGTGATGCATCTGCAGATATTACCCCCGGTAGCGGAGTGCCGGAATGGTTGCCCGATTTCCGGTTAGGACTTTTTGCCAATTGGGAAGTGGATGCCTGGAAAAAATTACGCAATTCAAAAAAGGCTGCAATTACCCGTTACCTCGCTACAGTAGAAGGTAAAAATTTTGTGATAACAAACCTAGTTGCAGAGATCGCCAGCTCCTACTATGAATTGCTGGCGTTGGATAACCAAATGCAAATTGTAAAGCAAACAATTTTGCTGCAGCAAAACGCTTTAGAAATTGTAAGGATACAAAAGCAGGCAGCAGCGGCAACCGAACTTGCTGTGAAAAAATTTGAAGCAGAAGTGCTTAACTCCCGGGCCCGGGAATTTGACATCCTTCAACAAATAGCTGCAAAGGAAAATTCACTGAATTATTTGCTTGGCCGTTACCCTCAGCCGGTTGAAAGAGATACCACTGGCATTTTGCAATTGGTTCCGTCACAAGTTGCAGCAGGGATACCATCGCAGTTGCTTATCAACCGCCCTGACATAAAGCAGGCAGAACTGGAGCTGGCTGCAGCAAAGCTTGATATAACTATAGCCAGGGCTGAGTTTTATCCTTCTTTTAATATATCAGCCGGTGTTGGCTTCCAGGCATTTAGCCCTAAGTATATTTACAGGTTGCCTGAGTCAATTTTGTTTTCGCTTGTTGGCGATGTTGCCGGTCCGCTTATTAACAGGAATGCGATTAAGGCTGAATATTCTAATGCTAACGCCAGGCAAATACAGGCCATTTATAACTATGAACGCACCATTTTAAATGCCTATGTTGAAGTTTCTACAGAACTCTCCAACATCAAAAACCGGGAGCAGTTATACAATTTAAAATCG
The DNA here is from genome assembly GCA_965247025.1 of Ferruginibacter sp. GTDB lineage: Bacteria > Bacteroidota > Bacteroidia > Chitinophagales > Chitinophagaceae > Ferruginibacter. The sequence goes on from OZ252000.1 coordinate 3,500,612, forward strand.
CAGGAAGTGAGTACACTTGCAGCCTCCATCAATATTTCGAATGACCTCTTCAGATCTTCCCGGGCAGATTACCTTGAGGTATTACTAACGCAACGTGACGCTCTGGATTCAAAGTTGGAATTGATCGACACAAGGTTACAGCAACTTAACTCTGTTACAAATATTTACAGGGCCTTGGGTGGTGGATGGAAATAAAAGATTTTTAAATTCTTTTAGTAATTTATTTCAACCTAATCTTTTTTAACCCAGATTTTGCAGTTGAAAATCTATTGCGGCTTCCAACTGCTGCACAGCTCAGTATTTCAGAACATTTTTTGACTTCAAAATAGATCACTATTTCTTCAGCCAAAAAATAACCCGAAACACCTACCTGTATTGCATTTTAAATCCTCATAACGATCTCAAATGCAAAATCTGGGTTTAATCAAAACATCGTTTTCAACGTAAAGCCAAATGTGCCTGGATTGGCGAGATGTACAGCACCAAAATCATAAGCATACTCAAGGTATTTTGTGTTGCCAATATTTCTTGCCCAAAAGTATAATTCAAGGTGCCGAGTGCTTATACCCGCCCTTGTATTCAGTATGTTATTAGGCGATTGCTGTATAGTGTTTGCAAGGTCGAAGTAACGGCGGCCTAGATAAAACCATTCGCCACGGGCAACCAGTTTAATACTGTGTGCAGCGCTGAGCAACAGGCTGTATTGCAGTGCCAGCATGGATGTTACATCAGGGGTAAATATTTGTTTCTTACCATCCAGGTTCACTACATCGCCATTCGATGAAACCTTTAATGATTTGTACTGAGCATCTGTGTAACCTGCATTGTATTCAATCTGTAATCCTTTAGCTGGCTTAAAAGAAATTTCTAATTCTGCGCCTTTGCTATTCAGCCTGCCGGTGTTTTTTGTAACTGTAATGGCATCTGGCAAAATAAGCGTTGGTACCTGTGCATCATTAACCCTTGTATAAAAAATGGTAGCATTAACCCTGAAACGGTCGTTTAAAAAACTATTTTTTATTCCCAGTTCAATATTGTTGCTGTACTCCGGTTTGTAGGGATACAATGGTGGTTGAGAAGGATCAGAAGAAAGCTGTGTAAGTCCACCAGTGCGGAAACCACGGCTGTAAGCAGCGTAAATATTGCTGTTTACAGCTACTTCATATTGCAACCCAAGCTTTGGTGAAACCGCACTAAAATGTGCGGTGCCTGCTGTATCAGGTGTGGTTGTAAATATATCTTGTCCGTCTTTCTGGTACTCACCCTTTACAGACAGTTTTTTATTTTCATAATCATACCTCAGACCTGCTGTAAGCGATAGTTTGGCAGTTAGTTTATAATTTGCCTGGCCATAAACTGCGGCACCTGTATTTTTTCCTATGCTGGTGTTAATGGTAGAAAAGTTGGAATCCGGCACACCGAGTAAACCTGCATCTGCACCAAAATGAGTGGCCTGCTTTGCAGGATTATTTTGATAAAAGAAATAAGTGCCGGCTGTCCAGCTTAAGGCGCTTGTTTTACGGGCAGCCGATGCAAACCTTAATTCATGCGTAAACACTTTTACTTTGTTCCAGTTGCCACCAAAATCATTGATTACGGTAACTGCATCCAGCGGAGAAAAATCACCATCCAGCGGGCTCTTATAAACCCGCTTGTTTTGCTGCCAGGCAAACTGGCTGCTAAAGTCAATATTGCCGCCGGCGTGGTTCACCGAAAGAGAAGCATTCAAAGTATTGTCAACCATTTTGCCTACTGCATTCTGGCTCAGTTTAAAAGGATTGCTAAAGGCTTCTTCAGCACCATTTACTAACGGGAAAGCACCGTTGTTCCTGTTATTTTGATGTTTTACATTTAGTGTTACCGACCATTTTTCATGGGGCAGGTATTTTAAATGATAGTTACCCGAAACACCAGACTGTTTATCAAATGAGCTGTTGTTGAATTCATTTTTATAAAAGCCATTTCTTTTAGTGTACACACCTGAAGCGCCGAAAAACAATTTGTTTTTAACGAGTGCAGTACGGATACCTGCGCTGTAACGCTGCTGGTTGTAATTACCATAATTTACCTCGGCAAAGCCACTGGTTTTATTGGTGGGCTGTTTGGTGATGATGTTAATAACCCCGCCCATGGCGTTTCTGCCATACAAGGTTCCCTGCGGACCACGCAATACTTCTATGCGTTCAATATCCTGTAACTGAGGTATGTAAGTGTCTAAACTAAACTGGTTTACACCATCAATATAGGTAGCAACTGCAGGGTCGTAAGAGGTGGTGGTAATACCACGGATAGAAGTTACATTTCTTTCATCGCCGGTATTTGCAGCAAAGAGGTTTGGCACAATGGCTGTTAAATCCCTGCTGCTCCAAAGCCTGTATTCTTCCACCTGTGTTGCAGAAATAGAAGAGATACCGGCAGGAATATTTTGCAGCAGCTCTTCTTTTTTCTCAGCAGTAACAGTAACTGTTTCAAGTTGTACAAGCAGGGTTTGCAGTTGAAATTGAAGTGGTGTGTTTTCTTTTTCTTTTACAGCAATTTGTTGTGCCTTTGCCGCAAAGCCCGTGGCCGATAAGCTGATGGTGTAATTGCCAGCGGGAATATTATTAAAAATGAATGTTCCCTGGCCGTTACTTGCGGTAGTTGCTGTTGTATTCAGCAGGTGAACAGTAGCACCAGCAACAGGTTTTAAATCACTGCCGGTAATAGTTCCGGCAATCTGCTGTGCTTTTACCTGAATAAAAATTACGGTAAGGATACAAATTGAAAAGGCTTTTTTAAACATAGAATCGTTTTAATAATAATTAAACCAATAGCAAAAATAACTGCATTACTGTTTAATGAGTTGTTATTGAACGGGTATTATAAAAAAAACCAACCAGGACAGATGCCAGGTTGGTTTTAAGGTAAATTTTGTTTAGATCAATATTTTATTTAGCATTGAACTGTACAGAAGTAAGGCCGCCGGTTACTTTTTCTACGGGGCTGCAAACAAAATAAATAGTGTGCATTTTACCATCTGTTACCGGCTCAAACATCATGGTGCCGCTACCCAGTTGTTTTCCTTTTTCTCCGGAAATGGAGCCTTTGCCAACAACCTTTCCGTCCGGTGCATCCAGCCTTGCTTCAATAGTAACTGGCGCAGCAGGTGCTGACTGCCAGCCGGCACCCAGGCTTACAGATTTAACGCCGGTAAGGTCAATGTTATCAATGCCAAACCAGCCTTCGCCTGCCGGCAGAATCATAATGGTGGCACCATTGTATTTCATGGAAGTAAATCCTTTGGTTTTTTCTGTACCTGTAAAGGCTATCCTGTTACTTTTAAGAGCCACCGTTTTGTTACCCGTAAGCGCTTTTATGTAGTTGCCACCCTTATCTGTGTAACCGGCAGATATTACCATAACGCTTGCAGGCTTTGTATCAGCCGGGGCCACTATCGTACCCGTTGCAGGCAAAGATTTTTTAACAGCTGCTTTATCCGACAGCGACAATATCCAGGAAACTATTTGCTGCACATCTTCCTTTTTTAAATTTGGATGGGCAGACATAACTACATCTCCCCATACACCACCGCCACCTTTAATTATTTTTTGCGTTAGATAATTAAAAGCATTTGGATCTTTCAGGTACTTCGTCGAAACATCTGTGTAAGCTGGTCCGATAGATTTTTCTGCTTCCTTATGGCAACTCTTGCAATCAAGCGACAGCATCAGGTTTTTACCGCTGATATTTGCTTGTCCCTGCTGGTGGCCCATTGGCGCAGCGGCCTGGTCAAAGCCTTCAATATAATCTACAGATACAAAAAGATTTGCTGGGTCAAATGCAGCAGTATCAGTTTTATCTGAAACCTTCACTGCATATTGAACCGGCAGGCCGGGAATGTAAAAGGATTTGTTTCCACCAATAATATCAATAGAAACCTCTGGTGCTTCGTTACCTGCATAAACACTCAGTTCATTGCTTTTGGAGGATGCTCCGTTGGCATCTTTAGCTTCTACAGTTATCTTATAATCGCCGGCGGTTTTGTAAGTGTAATCAAGCTGAGGTTCAGTGGTTTCTTTTTTGGTGCCGTCACCCATATCCCAGGTATAAGTGATCTTGTCTTTTTCCAGGTCCTTTGCATCTGCATTTACTTTTACTGCAAAAGGCAATATGCCGGATGTTTTATCAACTTTTACACCGGCAATCACAGGTGGCCTGTTACCGCCGTTATAATCTATCCTGGCAATACCTGCATCAGGGTTTTTGCTGAACCAGCCACTACCATATTCAAGCAAGTACAGCTTACCATCCGGTCCAACTTCCATGTCTATTAAAGAGTTTACTTTAAGCGACGGGAAGAATGGCTCCATCTTGTCAAAATCGCCATTAGGCTGCATGGTTACTGCTTTTACCCAGCCACGTATCCAGTCGTAAATTATGAGTTTACCATTATAGTAGTCAGGTAGTCTTGTTTCTTTAGGATACAAGTCTGTGTAATAAACCGGCCCTGCCATGGCATTTCTTCCGCCCGTGCCCACCTGTGGAAAATCAGACGACGCAGCATATGGATACCAGATAAATGCAGGTTGTGCAGGCGGTAATTCAGTAAGCCCTGTGTTATGCCTTGATGTGTTCATTGGTTTGGCAGCATCGTAATTGTCACCGCTTTTACCAGTGCCGTAATCAAATTGCCTGTAAGGATAATTATTACCTACAAAAAGTGGCCAGCCGAAGAAGCCTGCTTTTCTTGCCTGGTTTACTTCATCGTATCCACGGGGTCCACGGGTTGCAAAACTGTCGTTATTAGCATCAGGACCAACTTCACCCCAATATAAATTACTATTCTTCTGGTCAACGGAAATCCTGTACGGGTTACGGTTACCCATTACATAAATTTCTGGTCTTGTTTTAGGCGTTCCTTGTTTAAAAAGATTGCCATCCGGTATTTCGTAAGTGGCATCATCTTTTACTCTTATCCGCATTATTTTTCCACGCAGATCGTTGGTGTTACCGGCTGATCTCCTTGCATCAAACTGCTGGTTTGGCGAAAAATCGTTTAACGGAGCATAACCACTGTTTACATATTTCACACCTTTTTCATCAAATGGTGTTGAGTTATCGCCAGCGGAGAAATACAGTAATTTATCTGGCCCAAAAGCAATAGAGCCACCAGTATGGCAACAAATTTCCCTTTGTGACTTTACTTCAAGAATTGTTTTTTCAGTTGCTTTATCCAGCGTATCATTTTTAAACGTAAATCTTGAAAGGCGGTTAACAGAGCTGTCGGCCGGGCTGTAATAAATATACACCCAGTTGTTAGTTTTATAATCAGGATCCTTTGCCAGGCCCAGCATGCCTTCTTCTGCATTTACACCGGGTGTGTGGGTTTTAAAATAAACATCCAAAAAGCCAACCTGCTTCACTTTTTTTGTATCGTTTTTATAAAGCAAAACTTCACCACGGCGTTGAATAACCATAATATCCAGGTTAGGTAAAACGGTCATTTCAGTTGGTTCAAAAAACTCACCCTGTGCCAGCTCTGTTTTTGTAAATCGGTTATCTTCCGGAGGAATTTGCGTTTTTACTTTTGAATAGTCCAGCGCTTTACCATCGCCCATTGCGTACTGAATACCACCAAGAATGTGCTGGAGGTAACGAGGCTCTGTGTACGAAGCTGCAGTGTGACCAAGTTCTGTATAAAAAGCCCGTCCACCGTCATAATCATGGTACCATGCCATCGGGTGATCAGCACCGTTTTTACCGCCATGATAAGAAGCCTCGTCTATTTTCATAAGCACTTTAATCTCTTTGCTTATCTTTTTGTAGCTGTAGAATTCATCTGTATGCTGCCACTCCGGGGCCATGTTTTTAGTGGCAAGGTGGTTGCTGTCAACAATGTGCAGTACGCCCGGCTGCACATTTGGGAATGTGTCATTAATACCCGGGTGATCTAAAAAGTAAGCCCCCACAAGGCGGCCATACCAGCCCCAGTCGTATTCACAATCAGCCGCAGCATGTATACCAACATAACCGCCGCCGGCCTGTATGTATCTTTCAAATGCAGCTTCCTGCAAATAATCCAGTACATCGCCGGTGGTGCTTAAAAATACAACAGCGCTGTAATTTTTCAGGCTGTCTTCGTTGAACATACCAGCATCTGTAGTAGTGTCAACAATAAAACTATTTTGGCTGCCCAGTTGCTGAATGGCCGTGTTGCCATTAGCAATGGATTCGTGGTGGTAGCCGGCGGTTTTACTAAAAACCAAAATTCTTTGTTTACGGTCGTGTTTTGAGCAGGAAGAAATCAGTAAAATAAGTGATAAAAGTCCTCCTAATTTCAGGATGGCAATAGAGCGGTTCATATGCAATTTTTAGTGTTGATAGGAAATGAGGCGAAAAGTTATATCGTTTCTGCCTTATAGCAAGATTTTTTCGCCATTATGTTAATTATGTCGGTGCAATTGTTTGTTTAATGCGTTTAAACCATGAAAAACACCATAAGTTTTACTGTTTGGTGAAGTTTTATTTTGGATGTATGTACCGGCTGATTTAATTTTTTAGCTTAGATTTTTTTTGTTTTCTTTACACATATCTCAACTCTCAACATTTACTAACTAAATAACAGTGACAAAACCTCGGGCATTCTTATTCGATCTTAACGGAACCATCATTGACGATATGGAATATCACGCCACCGCCTGGTACGATATTCTGAACAATAAACTGCAGGCAAACCTAAGCAGGGAAGCAGTGAAAGCGGAGATGTACGGTAAAAACTCGGAGTTGCTGGTAAGGGTGTTTGGTCCGCAAAAATTTACTGCTGCGGAAATCGATGTCCTTGAAATTGAAAAGGAGAAAAGTTATCAAAAAGCATTTGCTCCTAATCTTAAATGCATTACGGGTTTTGAAAAATTTATTGCTGCCGCAGATGCCGCTGGTGTAAAAATGGCTATCGGATCGGCAGCTATTCCATTCAATATTGATTTTGTAATTGACGGACTGGAGCTCCGGAAATATTTTCCGGTGGTGGTTAGTGCACAGGATGTAGCCATTAGTAAACCAGACCCAGAAACATTTTTAAAAGCTGCCGCACAATTGGGTATACCACCTTCAGCTTGTGTAGTTTTTGAAGATGCGCCAAAAGGAGTTGAAGCCGCAGCCAATGCAGGTATGCCCTGTGTTGTGATAACCACCATGCACCCCGCTGAAGAATTTGAGCAATATGCTAATATATTGTTTTTTGTAAAAGACTATACCGATGAGCAATTGCTTACCTTACTAAAATAAATTTCAAAAACCGGGATGAACACCTATTCGGAACAAACTCCACTACTGGCAGCTGTGGATTGCATTATTTTTGGCTTTGACGGTACCTCAATTAAGATATTGCTTATACAGCGTGCTATTGCTCCGCAGGAAGGGCACTGGAGTTTGATGGGTGGTTTTGTGCAACCAAAGGAGAGTATTGATGCTGCTGCTACCAGGGTGCTGAAACAATTGACAGGGCTTGATGGTGTTTACCTGGAACAACTGTATGCTTTTGGCGATCCCGGCCGGGATACAATCGAAAGAACTTTATCAGTTGCTTACTTTGCTCTTATTGATATCAATCTTTACAAACAGCAAATAAGTGAACTGTATCATGCGGTTTGGTACACACTGGATGAAGTACCGGAATTGATCTTTGACCACAAGGCCATGATTGAAATGGCCAGGTCGAAGCTGCAGTATAAGGCTGCCCTGCATCCTATTTTATTTGAATTGTTGCCGCCAAAATTTACGTTACCGCAGCTCCAGAATTTATATGAAGGAGTGTATGGTACGGTGATAGATAAGCGGAATTTTTCCCGTAAACTTATGTCAACCGGGTTGCTTATTAAACTTACCGAAAAAGATAAGGGAAGTTCAAAACGGGGGGCATTTTATTACAAACTCAACCGGCGTACCTACAAATCCAACTTCCAGGCTTTTCTCAACATCATCCCCAACTCCCACAACCTGAAATAATTTTTTTTAAAAAAGTTGGCTAAAAATTTTGCCAGCTGATTTAATAAGTGTTACTTTAACACTTATTGTTGCTGTATGAAATAAACCTGCCGTTTTCTTTGCCAGTTTTACGGGTAAAGAAAATTACCCCGGCTACCATTCCAACTGCCGGCTGGTCTTTTTTACATCAATAAAATAAAATGGATTTCTTCAGCTATTAAAGCTGCTTAACAAAGCGATGTAATCTTTAGAAAAGCAATTAAAAATATAAAAATCAACACATGAAGTTTTTTATCGACACAGCCAATCTTGCACAGATCAGTGAAGCAAATGACTTGGGAATTTTAGACGGCGTTACCACCAACCCGTCGCTTATGGCAAAAGAAGGCATTAAGGGTACGGAAGCCATCAACAACCATTACAAGGCAATTTGTGATTTGGTGGATGGAGACATCAGCGCCGAAGTGCTGTCAACTACTTTTGAAGAGATGGTGGAAGAAGGTAAAATACTGGCCGCCCTCCATCCCAATATTATTGTTAAAGTTCCAATGATAAAGGACGGCGTTAAAGCCATTAAGTGGTTTACAGATAATGGCATCAAAACAAATTGTACACTAATTTTTAGCGCCGGACAGGCAATACTGGCGGCTAAGGCAGGTGCAACTTATATGTCGCCTTTTATTGGTCGTATTGATGACAGCGGCTGGGATGGTATTCAACTAATTGCCCAAATAGCCAGAATTTATGAAGTGCAGGGATTTACAACGGAAATTCTGGCTGCGTCAATCCGCAATGCAAATCATATTATTCAATGTGCAGAAGCTGGCGCCCACGTTTGTACCTGCCCGTTAGAACCAATTTTGGGGTTGTTGAAACATCCGCTTACAGATATTGGCCTGGCCAAGTTTTTAGAGGATGCAAAGAAAATGTAGTTGCTTGTTTAAAATGATACATATTGCAACATCATAGAACTGTTATGAATGACGGGTATTTAAACTAACGTGTTAATTGCAGGTTGAAACAGGCAGATCGCTGCGATAGTAAATTTGTAAAAGAAGTTAGCTGTAATGCATTAAAATAAACTATCAGTAATAAAGACAACAAAAAATGAAAAACGATTCATTTGTCATTGGAGTAGATTACGGTACCGACAGTGTTCGTTCCGTAATTGTTGACACCAGCAACGGTAACGAGGTAAGTGCGTCAACATTTTATTATCCCCGCTGGCGGGATGGATTATTTTGTAATCCTGTACTGCAGCAGTTTCGCCAGCATCCGCTGGATTATGTAGAGGGACTGGAATTCACTATAAAAGATTGTATAGCAAAAGCCGGAGCCACAGCAGCAGCCGGTATAAAAGGCATTTCTGTTGATACTACAGGATCTACCCCGGTAGCAGTTGATGCAACCGGAACACCACTTGCCTTGCTGCCGGGTTTTGAAAATAATCCGCATGCAATGTTTGTGTTGTGGAAAGATCATACCGCAATAAAAGAAGCTGAAGCTATCAACCAGCATGCAACAAAATTTCCTGTAAACTACCTGCAGTTTGTAGGCGGCATTTACAGCAGCGAATGGTATTGGGCCAAGCTGTTAAAAATATTGCGGACAGATGAACAAGTTCGTAACGCCTGCTACGGCTGGGCCGAGCATTGTGACTGGATACCATTCTTACTAACCGGGGCAAAGCATAGTGATGAAATGAAAGTGGGCGTTTGTGCCGCTGGTCATAAAGCATTGTGGAGTGAGGCATTTGGTGGCTTACCACCCAATGATTTTTTCGCTTCGCTAGATCCTTTACTGGATGGATTTACGGCCAGGTTATTTAAAAAGACTTACACAGCTAACCAGGCAGCCGGTACCATAAGTGCCGGATGGGCGGAGCGGCTTGGGTTGCCTGCTGACGTAGTGATTGGCGTGGGTGCCTTTGATGCTCACATGGGTGCAGTGGGTGGCCAGATTGAACCTTATCATTTAAGTAAAGTGATGGGCACCTCCACCTGCGATATACTTGTTGCTCCCGTAAGTGATATTGGAGATAAACTTGTAAAAGGCATTTGCGGCCAGGTAAACGGCTCCGTTATTCCCGGTATGATCGGGCTTGAGGCAGGACAAAGTGCTTTTGGTGATACGTATGCCTGGTGGAAAAATGTTTTGTCATGGCCTGTAAAAAACATGCTGGCAAATTCAACTTTACTGGATGATGCAACAAAGCAATTACTAATCAACGAACTGACCGAAAATATTATTCCGGCACTTACAAAAGAGGCACAAAATATTGCTTTGACCGAAGATGAACCGGTGGCTACCGATTGGCTGAACGGCCGCCGTACACCCGACGCCAACCAGCAGCTGAAAGCAAGTATTATGGGCATGAACCTGGGTACAGATGCGCCAAGAATTTTTAAGGCACTGGTGGAATCAACCTGCTTTGGTGCAAAGAAAATTGCCAATCGTTTTGTTGATGAAGGCATTCCGGTAGATGGTCTTATCGGGCTTGGCGGGGTTGCAAAAAAATCTCCTTTTATTATGCAGATGATGGCAGATGTAATGAATATGCCCATCCGTATCCATAAAAGTGAACAGACCTGCGCCAGTGGTGCCGCTATGTTTGCTGCAACTGTTGCAGGTATTTATTCAACCGTAGAAGAGGCTATGAATGCTATGGGTAAAGGCTTTGATGTTACCTATCATCCCAATGCAGCGTTTACCGGCATCTATGCAAAGCGATACCTTAAGTATGAGGCTTTGGGGAATTTTACAGAACAATTAAAAAGCTAATAACAATGAGTAAATACAGCCATATTCAACAGCAGGCATTTGAGGCTAACATGCAGTTACCAAAACTGGGACTGGTGCTTTTTACTTTTGGAAATGTAAGTGCTGCCGACAGCAGCCTGGGCGTTTTTGCCATCAAGCCAAGCGGTGTTCCTTATGAAAATCTTAGTCCGGAAAAAATGGTGATTGTTGATTTTGAAGGAGCAACTGTAGAAGGTACTTTAAGGCCATCCTCCGATACTAAAACTCACGCCGTTTTGTACAAACACTGGCCAGAAATTGCCGGCATTGTTCATACCCATTCAACTTATGCAACAGCGTGGGCACAAAGTCAGCGTGACATACCAATTTACGGCACCACCCATGCAGATCACAACACAGTTGATATTCCTTGTGCAGCACCCATGAGTGATGAAATGATAAAAGGGAATTATGAATACGAAACTGGTTTCCAGATAATGAACTGCCTGAAAGAAAGAGGACTTTCTTATAAAGATATTGAGATGATACTGGTGGGAAATCATGCTCCGTTCACCTGGGGTAAAACGCCGGAAAAAGCCGTGTACAACAGTGCAGTACTGGAATCTGTCGCACAAATGGCACTGTTAACCGAACAGATAAATTCTTCGGTACCAAAATTAAAAGATGCCCTTATTAAAAAGCATTTTGAAAGAAAGCACGGACCGGATAGTTATTATGGACAATAGGGATTTCTGATGTTTGATGTATGATGTTTGATTATGGGATGAGTGATTTGTGATGAGTGTGAGAAATTTGGTTTATGTTTTTCACCCCCCCGACCCCGATAAGGATCGAATTTGAGTAAGCCTGGATGCAACACCGGGAAAGCCTTATGCAATGCTAAAATAAAACATATGAAAAATCTCCTTTTATCGCTTACACTGGCTGCCTCGGCACCGCTGTTTGCCCAACAAAAAGATTACCCGATACAGGCAGTGGATTTTACCAGGGTAAAACTTACTGATAATTTTTGGCTGCCACGGATTGAGACCAACCGGACGGTTACAATCCCGGCATCTTTTGCAAGATGCGAAAGTACCGGCAGAGTTAAAAATTTTACCATGGCGGCTGAAAAAACGGGTAAGTTTTGTACAACATTTCCGTTTGATGATACTGACATTTACAAGACATTAGAAGGTGCTTCTTTTTCATTGGCGGTTCATCCGGATGCAAAGCTGGATGCTTACCTGGATTCTATGATCACCATTATTGGTAAGGCACAGGAACCAGATGGTTATTTATATACAGCAAGAACCATTGATCCGGCTCATCCGCATGCCTGGTCTGGCAAACAGCGCTGGGAAAAAGAAAGAGAATTAAGCCATGAGTTGTATAACTCAGGTCATTTATATGAAGCAGCTGCGGCTCATTATCTTGCCACAAAAAAGAAGACGTTATTAAATATTGCATTGAAAAATGCAGACCTGGTTTGCTCTGTTTTTGGTCCAAATAAAATGCACGTGGCGCCGGGTCATGAGATTGTTGAAATGGGTTTGGTAAAGCTGTACCGCATCACCGGAAAACCAGCGTATTTAAGTACAGCCAAATTTTTTATTGAAGAAAGAGGACACTATGCCGGTTACGACCCCACGAGTAAGGATAGCTGGAAAAGTGGTGCTTACTGGCAGGATAACAAACCGGTGACTCAGCAGGATGAAGCAGTTGGTCATGCCGTAAGAGCAGGCTATTTATATGCGGCCGTGGCCGATGTTGCTGCCTTAACAGGAGACGATTCTTTGCTAAAAGCAATTGATAAGATCTGGACAAATGTGGTTGATAAAAAAATGTATGTTCAGGGCAGTGTTGGTGCTATTGGCGATGGCGAACGTTATGGAAATAATTACGAGTTGCCCAATGCTACTGCTTACAATGAAACTTGTGCGGCGATAGCAAATGTGTACTGGAACCAGCGCATGTTTTTACTGCATGGCGATGCTAAATACATTGATGTGCTGGAAAAAATATTGTACAACGGATTGATCTCCGGTGTTGGCCTGGATGGAAAATCATTCTTCTACACAAACGCCATGGAAATAAGGAACAGCTTCACCCATAAAGATATGGAAGCTACCCGGTCCGGCTGGTTTGAATGCTCGTGTTGCCCCACCAATCTTGCCCGCCTCATTCCATCCATACCGGGCTACATGTATGCACAAAAAGATGATCAGTTATTTGTAAACCTGTTCATTAACGGCAGCACCAATATTGATATTATGGGCAAGCCGGTACAGCTTACACAGCAAAATAATTACCCCTGGGATGGTGCGCTGGTGTTTAATATCAGCACCAAAAAAGCAACAGCTTTCAACCTGATGATCCGCATTCCGGGCTGGTCGCAAAACAGTGCTATTCCATCAAGCCTTTATTCATTTCAAAGTACTTCATCGGCGAAGCCAACCATAACGGTAAACGGTACCCCGGTTGAATACAGCCTGGTGAACGGCTATGCATCTATCAACAGAACATGGAAGCAAAATGACAAGGTGGAAGTGAATTGCCAATGGAAGTAAGAAGGGTGGTTGCCAGCAATAATTTAAAAGAAGATATCGGCAAAATTGCCCTGCAGCGTGGTCCGCTTATGTATTGTGCGGAGTGGCCTGATAATAACGGAAAGGCCAGTAACATTTTGATCCCGGAAAATACAAGTTTCACCAATGAATGGAAACCTGATTTGTTGAATGGAGTAACAGTATTAAAGGCCGAAGTGCCTGCTATTGTGATAAGCAACAATGAAATTCTTTCGACAGTAAAACACCCATTTACGGCTATACCGTATTACAGTTGGGCTAACCGGGGTAAGGGAGAAATGATGGTCTGGTTTCCACAGCAGGTAAAGGACGTGGAGTTGATAGCGAAGTAGCAGTTTACGGTTTACAGTTTACGGTTTCGGGTTTGGAGTTTACTGTTTGGGTTTGGAGTTCCTTCAGTAAATAGTGAAGTATTCAGTTACAAGTGATCAGTAGTAATCGGTGATGGAGGAACCAGCTTGTGATCAATCCGCATTTGACCCTGAAGGGGTCGAAGTTGAGTAACCCTGGGTGCAACCCCGGGACAAAACAAAAAACGCCTAAACGCCTAAACGCCCAAACGTCCAAACGCCCAAACAAAAAACGTCAACACGCCCAAACGGCAAAAGCAAAATAAAAAACAACAAAAATGATAAACCTGAAAGAATTCGAAGTTTGGTTTGTAACCGGCAGCCAGCATTTATACGGCGAAGAAACATTGAAAAAAGTAGCAGAGCATTCGCAGGAAATAGCCGCCTCATTAAATAGTGCGGCGCAAATACCGGTAAAGGTAGTGTTTAAACCAACAGTAAAAAGCACAGAAGAAATATACAGCATCTGCGCCGAAGCCAATGCAGCCAAAAACTGTATCGGCATTATCGCCTGGATGCACACTTTTTCTCCGGCTAAAATGTGGATTAACGGATTAAAGATCCTGCAAAAACCGCTCTGCCACTTGCATACACAATTCAACAGAGATATTCCATGGGGAGAGATTGATATGGATTTTATGAACCTGAACCAGAGTGCTCATGGTGACCGTGAATTTGGTTTCATGGTAAGCCGTATGCGGAAGAACAGGAAGGTAGTAGTTGGCCATTGGCAGGATCCGGAAGTACTGGAAGAACTCAATACCTGGAGCCGTGCCGCTGCCGGATGGAATGACTGGCAGGGTGCAAAATTTGTTCGCTTTGGCGACAACATGCGTTATGTTGCTGTTACAGATGGCGACAAAGTAGAAGCCGAATACAAGTTTGGCTACGCCGTAAATACACATGGTATCGGCGATCTCGTTGCCGTAATAAATGAAACAACAGATGCTGCGATTGATGCTTTGATTGAAGAATATGAAGCGGCTTACACATTGGTGCCTTCCTTACTAAAAGGAGGAGCCCAGTACAGTTCGTTAAGAGATGCAGCTAAAATAGAGATTGGTCTGAGGTCATTTATGGAAGCAGGCAATTACAAAGGTTTTACAGACACTTTTGAAGACCTGCACGGCATGAAACAGCTACCCGGTATTGCTGCACAGCGGCTGATGGCGAGTGGTTATGGTTTTGCTGGTGAAGGCGACTGGAAAACATCAGCGCTGGTACGGGCCATGAAAGTAATGGGTAGTGGATTACCAGGTGGCAACTCTTTTATGGAAGATTATACTTATCATTTTGATCCTTCTAATCCAATGGTGCTTGGCTCTCACATGCTGGAGATTTGCCCGTCAATTGCAGATGGAAAACCAAGCTGCCAGGTACACCCATTAGGAATTGGCGGCAAAGCTGATCCGGTAAGACTGGTATTTAATTCTGCTGCCGGTCCTGCACTAAATGCTTCACTGATTGATATGGGTAACCGCTTCAGGTTGCTGGTAAATGAAGTGGAAGCTGTGGCTCCGCTGCATGATTTACCAAAGCTTCCTGTTGCAAGAGTATTGTGGAAGCCACTGCCTGATATGAAGACCGGATGTGCCGCATGGATATTGGCAGGAGGAGCTCATCACACTGGTTACAGCCAGAATTTAACTGCTACACACCTGCAGGATTTTGCAGATATGGCGGGCATTGAATTCGCATTAATTGGAAAAGATACCAACCTGTATAATTTTAAGAATGAATTACGCTGGAATGAAGTATTTTACCAGCTGAATAAATAATCTCTAACAAAAAGCACTTTACCTAATTAACATTGCTTGTATGAACAATCACCTCGCCACGGCAGATTACATTGTCTTTATTATTTACTTTGTTATTGTTGCCGGCTATGGCTACAGCATTTACAGAAAACGCAAAAAGAATGAGCATGATGCCAAGGCTTATTTCTTAGCTGAAGGAACACTTACCTGGTGGGCCATTGGTGCATCACTTATAGCTTCCAATATTTCTGCGGAGCAGTTCATTGGCATGAGCGGTGAAGGGTTTTTCTTAGGAGTTGCGGTTGCAGCCTATGAGTGGATTGCTGCCATTGCGCTTATCATAATTGCGGTTTGGTTTATTCCTGTTTATCTCAAGAATAAGATATACACCATGCCCCAGTTTTTGAAAACGAGGTACAATGAGTCCACTGCACTGATCATGGCAATCTTCTGGTTGTTCCTGTATGTTTTTGTAAATCTTACTTCTATTTTATACCTCGGTGCTGTTGCCATTAACGGGCTGGCTGGCGGTGGCTACCTGCATGAGATTATGCTGGGGCTGGCTGTGTTTGCATTGCTCATTTCTTTGGGTGGTATGAAGGTGGTAGCTTATACGGATGTAATACAGGTGGCTGTTCTTATCATCGGCGGATTGGTGACAAGCTATATCGCATTACAAACCGTAGCAGAAAATTTTGGAGTTGGTAAAAGTGTACTGGAAGGATTTAATGTTTTACTGAGAGAAGCTCCGGAACATTTTAAAATGATCATTCCAAAACCAACAGCCAATTCCACACAGGAAGATATCAGCAAGTATATCACCTTCCCGGGATTTCTTTCTTACCTCGGAGGTATCTGGATCATCAATCTGAATTACTGGGGTTGTAACCAATACATTACCCAGCGTGCTTTGGGTGCTGATTTGCAGACAGCCCGTACTGGTATTTTATTTGCCGGCTTCTTAAAATTATTGATGCCGCTAATTGTGATGTTACCTGGTATCGCTGCATTTGTATTGTACAAACAAGGCCATTTGCCACAATTGGTTGGTGGAAAAGATGGTGCTTATTCTGCTATGCTTACATTTTTGCCAACAGGTTTAAAAGGGCTGTCAGTTGCGGCTTTAACTGCTGCCATTGTAGCATCGCTTGCTGGTAAAGTAAATAGTATTTCCACCATTTACACTCTCGATATTCATAAGAAATACATACAGAAAGAGTCTACCGAAAAGTCACAGGTTTACATCGGAAGATTTGCTGTGTTTGCAGCAATGATCCTGGCAGTCTTGTTTACATGGAAAGATTTGCTGGGTATTGGCAGTGCAGGTGGGTTCACCTTTATTCAGAAATACACCGGCTTCATCAGTCCGGGTGTTTTTGCCATGTTTATTCTTGGTATGTTCTGGAAGAGAACAACTGGTGCAGCTGCCATTGCTGGTTTGATTACCGGCTTTGGATTGTCAGTTTTATTTAATGAATTTGCTCCACAATTATTTGGTAACGAAACTTTCCTTTATACTGCTTACGCAAATGGTAAAGGCGGATTCGAAATTCCATTTCACATTTGTATGGGGCTGGCATTTTTATTCACAATGATAGTAATGGTGGCCATCAGTTTAACCGGCCCTAAAATCAATCCTAAAGCATTTGAACTTGATAAGGAAATGTTTAAACTGAAACCTGCAACAACCATTATGATTGTTGTTACATTGCTGATCATTTTTGCATTGTATGTTAAGTTTTGGTAAAAGAACATTTTAATACAACTACTTTTTTCCGGTTTTAAAACGAAAAATGATCCGCTTTGGCGGATCATTTTTATTAACATCAATGCTGAATTTCGCTTAAGCTTTCCCCTGCTTCATATTCACATAATCGGTGGCCGTCATCCCGAATTGCTTTAAGAAATTGCGGCCAAAATTTGTCTGAGATCCATAGCCCGTCATGTCGGCCACTTCGTAGATTTTATACTTTCTTTCTGCAAGCAATTCAGCTGCCTTTTTTAACCTGGTTATGTTGATGAGTTCATTGGGTGTAAGATCACAGATAGATTTTATTTTCCGGTATAAAGTAGGCTTACTCATGTTCATGAACCTGGCCAGTTTTTCAACATCCAGTTCTGTATCTTCCAGGTTATTGTAAATGGCTTCGTTTATTTTTTCCAGAAAAACTTCATCGGGTTTTGTGTGCGCCATGATCTTAATATGCACCAGCGGTGAGCTTACAAAATACTCCCGTATTTTGGCCCGGTTCATCAGCAGGTTGGCTATTTGCACCCTTAAATATTCTGGTGAAAACGGTTTTTCAATGTACGCATCTGCACCGGTTTCAAGGCCTTGTATTTTAGCCTGCAGCGTATTTTTTGCAGTGAGCAATACCACAGGAATATGACTGTATTCAAAATTGGTTTTAATGGTTTTGCATAATTCAAAACCGTCGATTTCCGGCATCATAATGTCTGAGATTACCAGCTGTACAGCCTGCTGCATAAGTATGTCCAGGGCTTCCTGTGCAGACAAACATTTCATAATACTGTACTTTTCTTCCAGTTCATTTTCTATAAAATCCAGTATATCTTCATTATCATCAACAAGCAATATCAGTGGCTTCATTGGTTTAATTTTTCGGTTGGAAGCAAATCAGCTTTTTGGTTGCAAATTATTTTCCTTTTTAAGCGGCATTGTTAAATTAAATACATTCATGTTTTGTTTTGCAGGTTTAACATCAAGTGTGCCGTTGTGCAGCTGCACCAGTGAACGGGACAATGCAAGCCCAATACCTGTGCCTTTTTGTTTGGCAGTTTCCTTCAGCCGGAAGAAAGGTTCAAATATTTTGTCCTTCATTTCATAAGGTATAAGATAACCGTCATTTTTAATTTCAATTGTAAACGATTGATCACCATTTTCAACAGGCAACAAATGAACCTGTACTCTCTTGCTTGCATATTTTACAGCATTGCTAAACAGGTTGGTAAGTATTTTATTAAAGGCATCCACATCTACAAAAGCCCATAATTTTGGTGCAGACAAATGCAATTGAAACAGCAGGTCTTTTTGCTCGGCTAAGGGTTTAAAATTCAGGTAAGTTTCTTCCAGTAATTCTGTAATATCTGTTTTAACGGAGTTAAGTGAAAAACCTTTTATCTCTGTTTCTCTAAAGTCTAACAACTGGTTACTCAGGTCTATCAGCCGGTTGGTGTTGCGTTCCATTATCTTTAGACTGTCCTTTATTACAAGCATGTCAATGGTGTTCCTGATCACTTTTTCCAGCGGCCCTTTTATCAGCGTTAGCGGTGTTTTTATTTCATGTGCAACGTTGGTGAAAAATTCAATTTTTGCCTGCAGAATTTCTTTTTCTTTGGCGCTTTCCATCAGTTCCATTTTACGCCGGTTCTTTTCTTCTGCCCGATTGTGGTAACTGCGTATCAGCCAGGCCATAAAAACAATTGTTGCTAAAATGTATGCTGAAACAGCCCATGCACTCAGCCACCAGGGCGGCAGTATTTCAACAACAAGGCTCGTTGCTGTGTCGTTCCAGATGCCGCTGCTGTTGGCCGCTTTTACTTTAAAAGTATAGGTGCCGGGTGCAAGCTCAGTAAAGTAAACTTTGCGGTTTGTTTTTAGATAGATCCAGTCTGCATCAAGCCCTTCCATTTTGTAAGCATACTCACTCATTTCCGGGGCGGTAAAACTAAGTGCTGCAAAATCAACGCCAAAGGTTGATTGGTTGTAACCGAGCGTTAGCTGCTGTGTATTGGTGATTGATTGGGTAAGCGGAGAACCCTTTTGAGCAATAGTCAACTCCTTATTAAAAACCTGGAAACCAGTGATTAAAACTGGCGGTACAAAGGCGGCTTTTACAAATGAATCAGGATGAAAACTGATCATACCTTTTACAGAGCCAAAATACATGCGCCCGTTATGATCTTTGTATGCTGCGTTAAAATTAAACTGGTCGCTTAGTAATCCATTTACCCTTGTGTAAATATTTTTGTACCCGTTGGCAGGGTTAAAACATACAAGTCCTTTTGAGGTAGAAATCCAGAGATTTTTATGAGCATCTTCCAGTATGCTTAAAAAGAAATTGCTGGGGAAACCATCCTGTGTTGTGTACCTCCTGAAATTATTTTGCTGCCTGTTAAAAAAGCAAAGTCCGCCCTCTGTAGCTATCCATAAGTTTTGGTGGCTATCCTCAAAAATGCTGTTCACCCTGTCGCTGGTAATGCTGTTTTTATCTGCTTCACTAAACCGGAAATTGCCGCTTCTGCCAGTTTTTGTGTTGTAGAAATTAACTCCATTCCCGTAAGTGCTTGCCCATAAAATACCCTTTTTATCTTCCAGTATACTTGTGTACCAATTATTTAACGGCATGCCGGGAACAGTACTAAAATTATTGCTGATGCGGTTAAAAATATAAGCACCCTGTGTGGTGCCGAGTAATATATCCTGGTTACTTGTTTTGGCTATGCAATAAATAAAATTACTCTTTAGGGCATGCGTACCGGTGTCTTTGGCATAATGCCTTATCACTTCACCACTACTGATGCTAAGCACATCCAGCCCGTTTTCAAAAGTGCCGGTCCAAACTTCGTCTCCGTTTACAAGCAACCCGTGAATGTTGGTGCTGGCCATACTTTTTTTATCACCTGCCGGTTGAAAATGTGTAAACATGTTGGCTGCAGTATCATACTTATTAAGGCCTGCATCTTCAGTTCCAATCCATAAATTTCCAGCACCATCTTCATGTATTTCTCTTACCACATTCCCGCTGATGGAGTTTTCTCCCAGCCGGGGAAACATTTTTTTAAAGACTGTTTGTTGCCGTGGAAAATAATTAAGGCCGCCAAAATAAGTACCTGCCCAAATGCTGCCCTCAATGTCTTTTACAAAACAGTAAACAGCATTGTCTGAGATGGAGTAGGGGTCATTGTATTTCTTTTGCAGGTTAACGACGGTGCCGCTCACCAGGTTGTAAATATAAATCCCGGATTCAGTACCGATCCAGCATTCGTCTGGTGCGGTTTGTATAAAATTCCGTACAAAAATTTCTGTTTTATTGGTGTTGAAAGTTAGAATATCCTTGTAGGTATGGGACCCGATATCGAAGAGCTTGGCACCCTGGTTAGCTGTGCCAACAAGAATCTTTCCATTGGTTGTTGCATACACTCTTTCCACCCATTCAGATACGGATGGCGGAGAGTGCAAAAACATATCGTAACTGGTAAAACTGTTGCGGGCATAATTGTATTCTTTTAAGAATCCTGCGGCTGTAGATGCCCAGATGGTATTGCCATAAGTACAAAGTGAAGTGGCTTCGAAATTGGTTGCTTCCGGATAATTTTCTGTTGCTTTTGTAGCAGGGTTATACCTGTTTAATGTAAAGCCGGCAATAAACCAAAGGTTGCCTTTTCCATCCATCCGTATATCCCGAATTGGAAGGTTGCCTGAAGACTTGAGGTATTTAAATCGCTCCTTTACTGCATCGTACTCATACAACCCATTTTCTGTGCCTGCCCAAAGTACACCGGCTGTATCCTCAAATAAGCTGTGAATAAAATTGCTGCCAATGCTGCCCGTGTCGGTATTCGATTTTCTAAAAACTTTAAACGTGTACCCATCAAACCTGTCGAGACCGTCTTTGGTGCCAAACCAGAGGAACCCTTTTTTATCCTGCAAACTACAAATAGTTGCATTGTTACTAAGGCCATTTTCAACCTGGTAATGCCGGAAATAAAAAAGCTGGCCATACTGCTGCAGCGGAGAATATAATAAGATGGCAAGTATAAAAAACCGGAGTTTCAACAATGAATTTTAAATATTTATAAAGATAAATGAATCCTTCTTCAAAGGCTTCAACCAGTAACAGGCTATCTAAGTTTGTAATTTACAAGAATGATAATTTTTGTTGAAACAATGATAGGATAAGTCGTATGTCCTAAAATTAATATGCCCATTTTTACAACCAGATAACGATTGATTAAAAACAAAAAGCTGTATGAATCTTGATTGTAGAGACTCCTTTTTTTTATGCCATTATTTTAACGTTCTCAACTTTTTAAAGCATACAACATTTGCAGCAGGCTAAACCTGGCAGATAAAAAGTGATATTGATCTTATCAAATTTTTTTTATACGCTTTTTAATAAATGTAAAATTGACAATTAAAAACAACATTGCCACAATTTTTTTAAAGAAAAATGAGCCAGTTAACACAAACCATCATTAACCAAAACTAAAGCTAATATGAAACAACGATTGCAAAAGATGCTGCTGAAAGCCTCCTGCATTTTATTACTGGCTGTACTGCAGCTGTATCCCGGCGAAACAATGGCCCAGGGTGTATCTAAAGTTGTTGGTACAATTACAGGTGCCGGCAATGCCCCGTTGAGTGGCGTAACCATCAAAGTAAAGCAAACACAACAAACCGCAGTAACAGATGCTGTTGGTAAATTTTCGGTGGAAGCCGCCACCGGACAAACGCTTGTAATATCATCTGTAGGGTATGAAACACAGGAAGTTAAAGTGGGCAAAGAAGCCAGCCTGTTCTTGTCTTTATCAGTTAACAATGCATTGCTGAGCGATGTTGTTGTAGTTGGCTATGGCACGCAACGAAAGAAGGATCTTACAGGTTCTATCAGCACAGTAAATATTGCAGAAACAAAAAAATATTCAACCAGCGATATTTCGCAGTTGTTACAGGGGAGGGCTACTGGTGTTGCGGTGAATAGCGACGGCCAGCCGGGTGCTTCTCCAAGTGTACGCATCAGGGGCTTTAGTACATTTGGCGGTTCACAACCGTTTTACGTGGTTGATGGTGTGCCGGGTGCTACTGTAAGAGATTTTAGTCCAAACGATGTGGAATCAATCACAGTTTTAAAAGATGCATCTGCCGCCGCTATCTATGGTGCTGCCGCCGCAAACGGTGTAATTATCGTAACTACCAAACAGGGAAAGAAAAACACCCAGATGAATGTATCCTACAATGGCTACTACGGAGGAGATAAAGTTTGGCAAATTCAAAAAGTAACCAACAGGGAGCAATACCAGATGCTTAACAATGAAGCCCGTGTAAATGCAGGCAAGCCGCTGTTTCCTGCCAACGACCCATCCAACCCGGGTTATGTAAACAACATTAATACAGACTGGCAAAAGGAAGGGTTGAAAAATGGTACCAGGCAAAATCACAACGTAAGCTTATCCGGCGGTGGTACTAATAATACCTACAATCTTTCATTAGATTATTACGATCAAAAGGGAACCTATGTTGGTAACGGACCTGATTATAAAAGGTACACTGCCAGGATAAATACAACTGCAGAAAAGGGTATTTTAAAAGTTGGCCAGTCTTTTAGTTACACCCATTCCCATGAAAATTCTTTGACCTTCCGGGATGATATTTTATTAGGTGGAATTTCTCCGCTCATCGGGAGTTTAGTAATTGCTATACCCACAATGCCTGTGTATGACACTGCTAACCTGAATGGTTTTGGTGGCTCATCATCTGAGTTTAACGGTGCCAATTCATTGAACGGAATCGGTATCAACAGCATTCTTAAAAACTATGTAGATGTTGACAGAACATTCGCCAATGTATATGCGGAATTACAGTTGTTTAAATTTAGTGGCAACAGCCTTAAATTTAAAACTAGCCTTAGCTATGATAAAACAAGCACCCGGGATTATACCTGGCAGCCGGCATTTTATCTTGGTAAATTTTTCAGCAATGATATAGCCCGCCTCAATGATAATTCAAGGGTATTTACCAATGCATCTGTTGAAAATACACTGAATTTCGATAAGTCTTTCGGCAGCCATTCGCTGCAGGTATTGGCGGGGCAGGCTTATCGTTATGGTAGTTCTATTTTTAGAGAAAGTAATGCTGTTGGTTTTACATTGCCTTATTACCCGGTTATTGATAATGGAATTGAGAGATCGTCAAAGGGGTCGGAAATAGAGAACTCACTCGCTTCTTATTTTGGCAGGGTTAACTATTCTTTCAGTGATAAATATTTACTGTCTGCATCTGTCCGGAGAGACGGTTCTTCAAGATTTGCACCAGTAAATAAATTCGGTTATTTCCCTGCAGCTTCTGTTGGGTGGAGATTGAGCAGCGAAGATTTTTGGCAGGTTTCAAAGTCACTCGTTTCATCTCTTAAGCTAAGAGCAAGTTATGGTAAACTCGGTAACCAGGAAATTGCAGATTACCAGTTCCAGGGTACTATTAACTCTGGTGTGGTATATAATTTTGATGGCGTCAGGTCTACCGGTGGTTTGCAAACATTGGTAGCATCGCCAGACATTCGCTGGGAGTCTAAAGAAATTACCAATGCAGGTTTTGATGCGACGATGTTTGATGGCCGTTTAGATCTTTCTGCTGAATATTATAATGCAAAAAGTACAGATGTGCTGGTAGGTATCAGGATACCGGCAACTGTTGGTTTTGAGAATTTAACTCCAGTTGCCAATGCAGCATCTCTTAATAACTCAGGTGTTGAAATAGCAGCCACATGGCACAAAACAAAAGGAGATTTCCAGTATGATATTTCTGCAAATCTTTCAACAGTAAAAAACAAAGTACTTGCCCTGGGGGGCAACAACGATGCCTTGTTAGGAACAGGGGCTAAAACAGAAGTAGGAAATGAAGTGGGACAGCATTATGGATTTGTTTATGAAGGTATTTTTCAGTCTCAGTCAGAAATTGACGGACATGCCAAGCAGTTCGATGCAACGCTTGCTCCGGGAGATGTAAAGTACAAAGACATCAGCGGGCCAAATGGCAAACCAGATGGTATTGTGAGCGAGGCTTACGACAGGGTTTACCTTGGCAGTGCCATACCAAAATTAAATTATGGTTTTAGCTTTACAGCCTCTTACAAAAAAGTAGATGTATCAATTTTTGCATCCGGCAGTTCTGGCTTTATGATTAACAGCAGGCTGTACAGGGATCTTAACCACAGCGCAGGATCATTAAATTATAGTGTTGATATGCTTAACAGGTGGACGCCAACCAACACAAATACCAACGTGCCAAGAGTTAATGATGCAGACGTAAATAATTTCAAGGATTCAAACCGGCCGGGCTGGTTGCAGAGTGGTACCTACCTCAGGATCAATACAGTTTCTGTAGGCTACACTTTACCAGAAAATTTGATCAGGGGATTAACAAAATCACGTTTTTATTTAACGGTGCAAAACCTGTATTCGTTCCAGGGCTACACTGGCTACAATCCTGATTTTACTTCCGGTGTTTTTAATCCGGGCTTCGATTTTGGATCTTACCCAAAACCGAGAACAATTATGGTGGGGGTACAATTAGGCTTTTAAGCAATCAACAAAAACATTAAAAAAATTATTATGAAAAAGATACTATACCTGCTTACCGCCTGCTGTTTTTTTACCAGCAGTTGCGATAAAAAGCTTAATCTTAACAACCCTAATTTATTAACGACTGCGGATTACTGGAAGACAAAAGAGCAGGCTTACGCTGGTTGCACTGCGATATACAATGCGTTAATTGTGGATGGTTCTTACATGCGTTCTTTCCCTGGCCTTACGGATAGCCGTGGAGATGATTTTACTGGCGACAGTCCCTGGCTTGACCTTGTACAGACCGGTAACTTTACCATACCGACCACTTCTGCGCCGGTATTCTGGATCTGGAGAGAATTCTATCTTGTTATAAACAGGGCAAACCAGGTAATTGCCAACGTTAGTAATTACAGCGAGTCTGTTTTACCTGCGGAAGAAAAGAACAGGATCCTTGGCCAGGCTTATTTTCTGCGTGGACTGGCTTATTACAACCTGGCAACTACTTTTAAAATTGTTCCTGTAATTACTGCTCCTATTCAAAGTTCCACAGAATACAATACTGCTACTGCAACCGAAGATGTTTTGTAGAACCAGATCTATACAGATTTAACTGCTGCCGAAGAAAATCTTCCCATTAGTTATGATAATGTTTCGGGGCTGGATAAGGGCCAGAAAGGAAGAGCTACCAAAGGAGCAGCAGCCGGACTGTTAGGCAAAAGTTATCTCTACCGTAAAGATTATGCAAAGGCCGGCGCACAATTTGAAAAGTTCATAAATGGTCCGCTGAAAGGTGTTTACGCATTGGTGGCAGATTACCGGGATAACTTCAAAGATATTAATGAAAATAACAGTGAATCGCTATTTGAAGTACAGTTTACAGAAGGTGCAGGAACAGATATCAACTGGTGTTGCAACCCGTCCGGAACATGGAAACAGGTGCAGGCAATTTCGGTAACCTATGGCATGGAAGGTGCCGGGTTTTCTGACTACCTGCCAACAAGATGGATTTACAACGAGTACAAAAAAGAAAAGACAGTTGATGGAAAAAGTGATCCAAGATTACTGGTCACCATCGCTTCTTACGAGCCGGATGATAATTCAACAAAAGCTTACGGAAGAGACTGGTTCAATCCGCAAACCTCTATCTATCCAAGAAAATATACCAATGATGGTGTTGGCAACGGAAAGGCATTTGAAGGAGCTGCAGAATCCGGCATCAACTACAGGGTATTGCGTTATGCAGATATTTTAATGATGTATGCAGAAGTGCTCAATGAAACCGGCAGAACTGCGGAAGCTTATCCATACGTTCAGCAGGTAAGATCAAGGGCAAAACTTGCAGACCTTGCCGTTATAATGCCCGGTATGACCCAGGCTCAAATGCGGGAGCAACTGGCACATGAAAGAGCATTAGAGTTTGCAATTGAAGGCCAGCGCATAAATGACCTTATCCGTTGGGGATGGTTTTATGATGCAACAAAACTGGCAGAGTTAAAAACACACGACGCTGACTTTAACACCTGGACGCCGGGTAACGAATACCTGCCTATTCCCCAGGAAGAGCTTGATGTAAATAAGAACTTACTGCCGAATCCGGCTAACTAATAAGTAGTCCGAAAAAATTCCTGTCCGTTGCACATGGGCAGGAATTTTCCTGTAAATAAATACCGCCTGGAGATTTAGTATTAAAATGATCATCAACAAAAACATATCCCGTTTACTTGTTTTATTGCCGTTGCTTATGCATGGCTGTAAAAATATTGCGGCACCTGATGAGCATTGTTATTTTACAAAAATGGATGCGGCTGAAACCGGCATCAGCTTCAATAATAAAATAACGGAGAGTGACTCCGTCAATGTATTTACTAATGAGTACATGTACAATGGTTCCGGCGTTGCAGTGGGAGATTTTAATAAAGATGGCCTGCCAGACCTGGTATTTTGCGGCAGCATGGTGAGTTGCAAACTTTACCTCAACACAGGTAGTTTTCACTTTAATGATATTACAGAAAGGGCTGGTTTACAAACCAATGAATGGTGTACTGGAGCAAGTGTGGTTGATATAAACAACGATGGATTTCCTGATATTTATATCTGTGCTTCACATGCAACAGATGCTTCAAAAAGGAAAAATCTTTTGTTCATAAACAATGGTTTTATCGCAGGCAGTAAAACTGAAATAGCATTTACAGAACAGGCAGCAGCATACGGCCTGGCGGATACAGGTTATGCAACACAAGCAGCCTTTCTCGATTATGACAAGGATGGCGACCTTGATATGTACCTGCTCAATCACCGGCTGTACAGCCATACGGCCAATAATATTGAACTGAAAGATACCAGTGGTAACTCACCGGCGCAAGACAGACTGTATAGGAATGAAGGAATTGCACCCGGTACAACTCACCCGGTTTTTAAAGATGTTTCGGCGGTAGCGGGAATTAAAGAAGATGCCTACGGACTGGGATTGGTGATAACAGATGTTAACAATGATAACTGGCCGGATATTTATGTAGCGAACGATTACATCGGCAACGATGAAATGTGGCTCAATAATAAAAACGGCACTTTTTCTAACATCATTGCAACTGCAGTAAAACACCAGAGCTATAACAGCATGGGCACCGATGCAGCCGATATAAACAATGATGGTTTACCGGATATTGCCGTGGTTGATATGCTGCCGGAAAGTAGCGAAAGAAAAAAGATGATGGCCAATGCCACCACACAGGAAAAATTTGATATGCAACAGCGCTTTGGTTACCAGCCCTCTTATGTGCGGAACATGCTGCAGCTTAATAATGGCAATCGTAAGCAGGGAACAGCATCGCATCCGTTTTACAGTGAGATTGCGCAATATGCAGGCATGGCGGAAACTGACTGGAGCTGGAGTGTGCTGATGGCCGATTTTGATAATGATGGTTGGAAGGACATCCACATCACCAATGGCCTTGGAAGAGATGTAACAAACAACGATTACACAGCTTTCAGAAATGCAGAGAGCAACACAAATAATTACACTTTTGGCAACGGCAAAGAGCAACAGCAGCTTGTGAAAAAAGACCTGGCATCTTTAAGGGAAAACATTGACAAATATGGCAGTGTTAAAATGATCAATTACTTTTTTCACAATAATGGGGATCTTACATTCAGCAATAAAACCAAAGCGGCAGGGTTATCAGTTCCTTCAATTTCCAACGGGGCCGCCTATGTTGATTTGGATAACGATGGAGACCTTGACCTGGTGGTAAACAACCTGGATGAAGAGGCTTTTGTATGGCGCAACGAAGTAAGAAAAACTGTTGCAGACAGCACAGCAAATTTTATTACAGTGGCATTGCAGGGCGACGCCGGCAATACAGAAGGCTTTGGCGCCCGGGTAACTTTGTTCAGCAAACAAAACCTTCAGTTTGCCGAGCAGGCACCAGTTCGTGGCTTTTCTTCCGGTGTTGATTTGCGGTTGCATTTTGGTGTGGGCAATGCAACCATAATTGACTCGTTAAAAATTATATGGCCGGATGATAAGGTGCAGGTGGTGAAAAACATAAAAGTTAATCAGCAGCTGGAGTTATTGCACAGCAATGCATTATCGGCTCCGGCGGTGTCGAATTATTCTAAAGCTTTATTTGCTGATTATAAAGATACATCCATTTCTTTTAAACACACAGAGTCTCAAAACTTTGATTTTGGTTATCATCAGCCGTTGCCGCAAAAATATTCCCAGCTTGGGCCATGCATGGCAACAGGTGATGTAAATGGCGATGGCCTGACAGACTTTTTTGTTGGAGGTGCGGCAAATCAACCAGGCAAAATATTTATACAGCAGGCAAATGGAACATTCGTTTCTGCCAACCTGCAGGAAGGTGGCAAACCTGGTGAAGACCTTGGCGCTGTTTTTTTTGATGCAGATGGTGATAAAGATGCCGACCTGCTTGTGACTGGTGGCAGTTTTGAGTTTAGCTCATTGAAAAATAACCAGCCACGCTTGTACACAAATAACGGAAAAGGGCAGTTTACATTAGCCGCTGAATCGCTGCCCGAAATAACAGTGATAACCGATGCAGTTTCTGTAACTGATTATGATGGCGACGGGGATATGGATATTTTTATGGGGGGCCGGTTACTTCCGCAGAAATACCCTGAATCTCCCCGGAGCTATTTGTTGCAAAACAATGGCGGCAAATTTACAGATGTTACAAGAGCCGTATGCCCGGCTCTGGAATTTGCAGGCATGATCACTGCAACTTTGTTTACAGATTTTGACAATGATAAAAAGCCGGATCTTATTATTTGTGGTGAATGGACAACGGTGCGTTTTTTTAAAAATGTAAACAACGGATTTAAAGAAGTTACCGAAGCCACAGGTCTCGAAAATATGCATGGTCTATGGCGTTCATTGCAGCAGGCAGATATTGATAACGATGGTGATATGGATTATATAGCTGGTAATATGGGCCTGAATAATATTTACCATATTGCCGCAGAACGGCCAATGACGCTGTTTGCAAAAGACGTTGATAAGAATGGCTTTGCCGAATTGATACCGGCAAATTATATGCTGGATAGAGATGGCGGCTACCAACTTTTTCCGGCACTTGACAGGAACCAGCTGGCTGAGCAATTACCGTCCGTGAAGAAAAAATACCTGCTTCATGCGGACTATGCAAAAGTTACTATGGAGCAGTTAATGAATAACTATGGCGGAGAAGGCTGGACCAAAATGAAATGTGAGCAAACTGCATCGGTTTGGCTGGAGAATATCGGGCAGGGGAAATTTAAAATGCATATACTGCCCGCCGCAGCACAATTTGCACCGGTAAATTGCATCGTAGCTTCCGATGTAAATGGTGATGGCAACCTTGATCTTATTATTGCCGGCAATGAATATCAAACAGCAGTAAACACCGGACGGTATGATGCATCTTATGGCCTTTTACTGCTCGCCAATGGAAAGGGTGATTTTGTTTCGGTTAATCCGGTTAAAAGCGGGCTTATTGAAGATGGAGATATAAAAGATATGGCGATCATCAGCCTCGTAAATAAAAAAAAATTATTAATAGCAGTGCCAAATGACGGCCATTTAAAAACATTTGTGTTACATTCAGCAGAAACAAAAAACGAGTAATACCATGAAGAAATTTAGCTTGAAAAATCTGCTTAAAAAATCTGCATTAATGCTGTTTGTTGCCGGTACGCAACAGGTTGCTGTTGCACAGCAAAACAGTGTTTCTGTAAATGCGCTGGATGCAAAACATACCATCAGCAAAAATATTTACGGACACTTTGCAGAACACCTTGGTCATTGTATTTATGATGGCTTCTATGTTGGCGATACATCCAAAATACCGAATACTGCTGGTGTAAGAAATGATATTATCGAAGCGCTTAAAAAACTGAAGATACCCAACCTGCGGTGGCCTGGTGGCTGCTTTGCGGATACCTATCATTGGAAGGACGGAATTGGTCCAAAAGAGAAAAGACCAGCCATGGTAAACAAATGGTGGGGTGGCGTAACTGAAGACAACAGTTTTGGTACCCACGACTTTTTAAACATGTGCGAATTGCTCGGCGCAGAGCCTTATCTCTCCGGCAATGTAGGCAGCGGTACAGTACAAGAACTTGCTGACTGGGTGCAGTATACGAATTTTAAAGGCAAGAGCCCAATGAGTGATCTGCGCCAGCAAAACGGCCGCACAGAACCATGGAAAGTAAAACTATGGGGCATTGGTAATGAAGCCTGGGGCTGCGGTGGCAACATGAAGCCGGAGTATTATGCAGATGAATACCGCAAGTATGCAACTTTTATTTCTGATTGGGAAAATACCGGTGGCCTTATGCGTATTGCATCCGGCGCCAGCGATGCAGATTACAACTGGACAGAAACGCTGATGAAAAATATCCCATCGGGTATGCTTGGCGGTGTTGCAATGCACCATTATTCTGTGCTGGACTGGAATAAGAAAGGACCATCGGTTGAATTTTCTGAAGAGCAATATTTTGGTATTATGAAACAGGCGCTGATAATGGATGAACTGGTAACCAAGCATGCCGCCATAATGGATAAATATGACCCTCTTAAAAAAATCGCTTTAGTAGTGGATGAATGGGGTGGATGGTATGATGTCGAGAAAGGCACAAACCCTGGTTTTCTTTACCAGCAAAACACCATCAGGGATGCAATGATTGCAGGCGTTACACTCAATATTTTTAACAATCATGCAGACAGGGTAAGGGTTGCTAACCTTGCTCAGTGTGTAAATGTATTGCAGGCTGTTATTCTTACCAATAAAGAAAAAATGATTTTAACGCCTACCTACCATGTGATGGAAATGTACAATGTACACCAGGATGCAACCATGCTGCCGGTAAAAATTATTTCAAACGATTATACATTCGGTAGCGAAAAACTGCCTGCTGTTTCTGTTTCCGCATCTAAAGATAAAAGCGGTGTTACGCATATTTCACTGGTAAATATTGATGCATCTAAATCGCAGGATATCAGCGTAAATATCAATGGCGTAAAATATGCCGCTGTTACAGGCAGAATCATTACCTCAAAAAAATTACAGGATTATAATTCTTTTGAAGAACCAACTAAAATTCAACCGGAAAATTTTACAGATGCAAAAATTTCTGGTAGCTCGTTAAATGTAAAATTGCCACCATTTTCTGTGGTGACGTTAACTTTAAAATAGTCTCATGCTCAAAGTAAATTCCCGGAATAGTTTTGTGTTTATAATGGCGGCAACGCTGTTTATAACCTCCTGTGGTAAAAAAGATGGAATACCAGTAACACCCGTTGTTCCTCCCGTTGTTGTTGTACCGGTAACTGATACTTTTCCGGGTCCGGCTTACGCTGATAACTATGTACCTGTTTCATCCTGGGCAACCCGCTCTCAATGGAATCTTGCCAACGTACATGATCCAAGCGTTGCAAAATCCGGCGATTATTATTATATGTACCAAACAGATGCTTCCTACGGAAATGTACATGAAGGCTATGGACATTTTCCATTCAGAAGATCGAAAGATTTGGTAAACTGGGAATTTATGGGAATGGCTTTTCCGTCTGCTGCCCCGGCTTGGGTTAAAGATTCTTTGAACAATAAAAGAGCTCGTATGAGCCCTGCCCTGCCGGCTATTGCAAACCCAAGCTATGCTTATTGGGCGCCTTGTATAAGAAAGGTTGGCAGTAAATTCAGGTTGTATTATTGTGTGGTGGTAACAGACCCGATTGTTGGTACAGATTACAATACTTCCTGGTCAGAAAGGGCTTTCATTGGCCTTGCAGAATCTGATGATCTTTCCACAAATGTTTGGACGGATAAAGGAATGGTGGTGTGTTCGGAGCCGGATGGGGTTAAAAGTTATGTGAGAAACGGCGGATCTGACTGGGATGCTTATTTTAAATTTAATGCCATCGACCCAAGTTTTATTGTTACTCCAGAGGGAGAACATTGGCTCATCTACGGGTCATGGCATTCGGGGATAGCTGCATTAAAATTAAATCCTGCAACCGGCAAACCAGACAAGCTTGAAACTATTAACGACTATGGAGTACGCATTGCCGGTCGTGGCAACCTGGCCACCAGCCGCTGGCAGGGATTGGAAGCACCTGAAATTATTTACAACGAAACTACCGGCTACTACTATCTATTTATGGCGTATGATGAGTTATCTGTAGCCTATAACACCCGGGTTGCCCGCTCAAGAAATATCACCGGTCCTTATATTGGAATTGATGGGGGGAATGTAACCAGCGGTGCAGAGTGCTGGCCGATGGTAACTCATCCCTACGCATTTAACAGTTACTCCGGTTGGGTTGGTATTTCACATTGTGCGGTTTTTCAAAATCCAGATACAAAGGAATGGTTTTATTCTTCACAGGGAAGATTGCCAAAAGATCTGCCGGGAATCAATGTATCAAATGCGCTTATGATGGGCCAGGTAAGAAGTATGAAATGGACAGAAGATGGCTGGCCGGTAGTTATGCCGGAGCGTTATGCAGCCGTGCCTGAATCCAGGATAAATGACCAGGCACTTGTTGGTAACTGGGAGCAGATTACTATGCAGTACCAATACCAGGTAATTCAGCATTCTGCCAGCGTGGTGCTTACAGCTGATAAAAAAGTTACAGGCAGCGTAACAGGCGGCTGGTCTTTTGACAGCACGACAAACATCTTAAATATTAACGGCAACAAATACAATGTAACGGATGCATGGGATTGGGAAGCTGCGACAAGAAAGGTAACGTTAACGTATGCAGGTCTAACGCCGGCGGGTGTGTCTGTATGGGCTAAAAAATTACGTTAGTATTAGAAGGTCCGGGCTGTTAAGGAGCAATTTTGGGGATGTTTATTTCTATCAGAAGCTATTGATTGAAAGAATTACATTAAAAGCTATTTTGCAACAATGAAAAAAGCAGATCTGTTTAAAAAATGTTTACAGGTAATGGTATTTTTGCAACTGAATACCGGCTTTCTATTCGCCCAACAGAGCTCCACATTGGAGAAGAATGGCAACCCGGTCATTAAAGATAAATATACCGCCGACCCCGGAGCTTTTGTTTACAAAGATTCCGTGTATTTGTATACCGGGCATGATGAAGCGCCTGATGGTAAGGATGGTTATTTTATGCATGAATGGCTTTGTTATTCTTCGGCTGATATGGTTAACTGGAAGGAGCATGCCATTCCGCTGACGGTAAAGGATTTTGCCTGGGCAAAAGATGATGCATGGGCATCGCAGGTAATTGAACGCAATGGTAAATTTTACTGGTATGTGGCTACGGAACATGCAACCGTACCCGGAAAATCTATTGGTGTTGCAGTTGCAGATAATCCGGCCGGACCGTTTAAAGATGCACTGGGAAAGGCTTTGGTAACAAATGATATGACGAGCCCGGAATCAAAAATGATGTGGGACGATATTGACCCTTCAGTAATAATTGATACAGATGGACAAGCATATCTTTTTTGGGGTAACCGTAAGTGCTATTATGCAAAGCTGAAGGAAAATATGATTGAAATTGATGGTGGGATCAAAACAATCGACTTGCCAAATTATACGGAGGCACCCTGGATACACAAACGCAATGGATGGTATTACTTATCTTACGCCGCCTGGTTTCCTGAAAAAATTGTGTATGCAATGAGCCGCAGCATAAACGGCCCCTGGAAGTACAAAGGCATTTTGAATGAAGTAGCGGGGAATTCAAATACCAATCACCAGGCCATCATAGATTTTAAAGGGAAGTCATATTTCGTTTATCATAACGGCAGCCTGCCAACAGCCGGAGGCAGTTTCCACCGGTCTGTTTGTATTGATTATTTATATTACAATCCAGACGGCAGCATAAAGAGAATAGTAATGACAACAGAAGGTGTAAAGCCTGCTGGTACCGACAAAAAAGCTAAATAGATGTTCTTTCTCATTTTGTTTTAACACAAAGAAAAATAGGAAGCATACGTTTATTTAAAGAATCAAAATCAAATATTCATCTCTCCAAATTATAAAATAAAAAGCATGTCCATTAACAAATTGCTTGCCACTGCCGTTGCGCTGAATAGTATATTTTTCGTTCCTGTTGCAAAAGGACAAACCGGCTCACCAATCATTGTACAGGTAAACAAACCTGTTGCAGAAGTTCAGCCAACCATGTGGGGAATCTTTTTTGAAGATATCAACCTTGGTGCAGATGGCGGCATTTATGCCGAGCTGGTAAAGAACCGTTCGTTTGAATTTTTTAAGCCAATGATGGGCTGGACAGTAAAGCAACCGCTAAGGGAAAAAGATCCTACGGCTTATTTAACAACTCCGGTACTGGTGGTAAACCGCAAAGAAGCAAATACTGCAAACCCCCGCTACATCAGTGTTACAGTTGATAATGTTGCTAAAAGAAATCTTGGTTTAACCAACGAAGGTTTCCGTGGAATGGGTATTAAAAAAGATCTTCGCTATGATTTTTCCGTGATGTATCACCAGGCAACACCAGGCGTAAAAATGTATATAGAACTGGTTGACAGCACCGGAAAATTTTTAGGCGGCACTACCGTTACACCAAATGAATCAGGTGCTGAGTGGCATAAGACAGCCGCCAGTTTTACGGCAAATGAAACAGTGCTTAGAGCTAAAATGAATATTTGGTTTGAAGGCAATGGCATAATTGACCTGGATATGATTTCACTGTTTCCATCCGATACCTGGAAGAACCGTCCCGGTGGCATGCGTGCAGATATGATTCAAAAACTGGCCGACCTTAAACCTGGTTTTATCCGTTTTCCAGGTGGCTGTATTGTGGAAGGTTTTGATCTTTCTCAAAGGTATCAATGGAAAAAAACATTGGGTCCGGTTGAAGACAGACAGCTTATTATTAATCGTTGGAATTTTGAATTTGCTCACCGGCCGGCACCAGATTATTTTCAAACATTTGGTCTTGGTTTTTTTGAATATTTTCAGCTTGCTGAAGACATTGGCGCTTCACCGTTACCGATATTGAATTGCGGTATGGCTTGCCAGTTTAATTCTGCAGAAGTTGTGCCTGTGGGAGATATTGATCCATATGTTCAGGATGCACTGGACCTGATTGAATTTGCCAACGGCGATGCAACCACCAGATGGGGGAAAGTCAGGGCTGAAATGGGGCACCCGGCTTCTTTCAATTTAAAAATGATGGGAGTGGGCAATGAGAATTGGGGCCCTCAATATCTAGAACGGCTTAAAATTTTTACCAAATCCATTAAATCAAAGTACCCTGATTTTAAGCTGGTAAACAGCTCCGGCATTGCACCAACGGGTGACATGTTTGATTATCTGAATAAAGAATTACGGGCCAATAAAGCTGATATTATCGACGAACACTACTATCAAAAGCCTGAGTGGTTTTTAGGTAATGCTACCCGTTATGACAGTTATCCAAGAAATGGCTCTAAAGTATTTGCTGGTGAGTATGCTGCACAAAGCGACCACACGGTGAGTGTTGATAATAAAAACAATGGTGAAACCGCCATTGCAGAAGCTGCTTTTATGACCGGGCTTGAACGCAATGCAGCAGTGGTAAATCTTGCAAGCTATGCCCCGTTATTTGCTCATTCAGACGGCTGGCAATGGACGCCTGACCTTATTTGGGTTAACAACCTGCAGAGCTATGGCACGCCCAATTATTATGTGCAAAAATTGTTCAGCAATAATAAAGGAACCAATGTGGTTACAGCGCTACTGGATGGGAAAGCTTTAACCGGCCAGGATAGTTTATATGTATCGGCCGTAACAGATAAAAATACGGGTGAACTGATCGTTAAGTTGGTGAATGCATCAGATGTGCCGCTTTCAAAAGTGATACAGGTAGAAGGTGCAAAAAAACTGCCTGCACAGGCTTTTTTCACGGTATTACAGGCGGATCCAAATATGGTGAATTCTTTCGATAAACCCATGACAGTTGCACCTGTTGAATCAACTATAGATGCAAAGGGAAAAAAGCTAACTGTGACAGCAGCGCCGCATTCACTTTCTGTTGTAAGGATAAAAATTTAGATGGATATTTTTGTTGTGATAAAACAATCACCATCATGAAAAAAAATTATCGCTGGGGCATTTTAGGGGCTGGAAATATTGCAGAAAAATTTTGTACAGCGCTTGATTTTGTTGAAGGATCAGAAGTGTACGCCGTTGCCTCCAGGGATGAAGTAAAAGCGAAAGAGTATGCTGAAAGGCATGGTGCAACTAAAGTGTACAATAACTACGATGACCTGATTGCAAATGATAACATTGATATAATTTATATCGCCACGCCGCATGCATTTCATTTTGAGCATGCTATGGCATGTATTCGCCGGGGCAGGGCTGTACTTTGCGAAAAACCCCTTACGCTTCGTTATGAGCAAAATGTTGCATTGATAGCAGCAGCAGCAGGCGTTTTTTTTATGGAGGGTATGTGGACTTCCTGCATGCCTTTCATGCAAAAAGTAAAAGCATTGATTGCTGAAGATGTGATTGGGGAGGTAAAATACCTGTCTGCAGATTTCTGTTTCAATTTACCTTTTAATGAAAACAGCAGGTTGTTCAACAAGGCATTGGGCGGCGGATCGCTTATGGATGTTGGCATTTATCCTTTGTTTTTAGCAACCGCATTATTGGGTACACCAACGAAGGTGAAAACAAAGGCCAAACTAACTTCTACCGGAGTTGATGAATACTGCAATATGGCTTTACAATATGCTGGCGGGGCAACTGCTCAGTTAATTTCCGGTATTAGTTTTCAATCGTCAATTACTGCTGATATTGTTGGTACAAAAGGAAGGATAGCTATTCACAACCCATGGTTTAAAGCAACTGATTTTTCATGTTACCTGGCCGATGGCACGGTAGAAAATTTTTCAATGCCACACGGCAGTAATGGATTTGAGCATGAGATAAAAGAAGTAATGTATTGCCTTGACCACGGCTTAAAAGAAAGTACTAAAATGCCACATGGCCTCACCTTAGCCGTTAGTAAGATAATGCAAGATATACTGGCAGAAATTGGGGTAGTGTATTAATCCGGCTATTGGCTGCAGGGGCTATAGATCAACCACCGACATGGTTAAATCAACCCCTCAGTCCCGTAAAAAACGAGATAAACCCTGACGGCGGTTGTAAGTTGATGACGGTTGTAAACTGGCGCCATTTATCCTTAAGTAAAATTACAATCAACCGAAATACTCATGATGAAATTAACTACCACAATACTTAGTCTTATTCTCTCCCTTAACCTGCTGGCGCAATCTGCTGCTACGGTAAACGATACCCTCATCTCTGTCCACGACCCGGTTATTATTCAGCAAGACAGCAATTATTATATTTTTTGTACCGGCCCCGGTATTACTGCTTTTGCATCAAAAGACAGGAAACACTGGAAACAACTTAATCCTGTTTTTGATAAAGCACCTGCCTGAGCAGTAAAAGCTATTCCGGGTTTTGGCGGCCATATCTGGGCACCGGATATCAGCTTTCATAACGGGCAGTATTACCTGTATTATTCTGTATCTGCCTTTGGCAAAAATACTTCCTGTATTGGTGTTGCAACAAACAAAACGCTTGATCCGGCTTCAGCCAATTTTAAATGGACAGATCATGGGAAAGTCATACAGTCTGTGCCTGGCAGGGATATGTGGAATGCAATTGATCCCAATCTCATCATGGATGAAAAAACTCCCTGGCTGGTTTTTGGTTCTTTCTGGAATGGCATCAAACTGGTAAAACTTGACAGCAGCTTAACAGCCGTGACACAGCCGGAAGAATGGCGGACAGTTGCTGCCCGTAGAAGAGACTATATTTTACCTGATTCGGTTGCAGGAGATGCAGCGATTGAAGGACCATTTATCTATAAACATGGAGGCTATTTTTATTTATTTACCTCTTTTGATTACTGTTGCCGCGGCGAAAAAAGTACTTATAAAATGATGGTGGGCCGCAGTGAAAAGGTTACGGGCCCTTACGCAAACAGAGATGGCATCCCTTTAAACCTTGGGGGCGGCAGCACAGTGCTGGAAGGGGATAAAAACTGGCATGGCGTTGGCCACAATGCGGTCGCAAATTTTGACGGAAAAGATTACCTTATTTTTCATGCTTATGATGCTGCAGACCGTGGAAGGCCTAAATTGCGGATGGAAAAAATTGCCTGGGTGAATGACTGGCCGGTGGTGGACAGGGGGCAGCGCTGATTTTGGAAAGCTGAAAAATCGCAATCATCTTAAAACAAATAAAACATATGAAAAAAGTAAAAGGATTAGGTGTTGCCATGGCAGGTATGCTAACAGTAGGTTTAACGGCTTGTAACAACCAGCCGGCAGAAAGTGGAACGGCAACAGTTATAAAAGGCATTACAAAGGCCGCCTGGGGCAATGCAGATGGCAAAGATGTATCGCTTTATACACTTATCAATTCAAAAGGTACTGAAGTTAAAATATCAACTTATGGCGGCGTTGTAACCTCCTGGGTTGCACCGGATAAAAACGGAAAAAAATCTAGTATCGTACTTGGCTTCGACAGCCTGGGCGGATACCTTGCCAAGCCCCCTTATTTTGGCGCACTGATTGGCCGCTACGGAAACCGCATTGCGAAAGGCACTTTTAAATTAGACAGCGCTACTTATAAGCTTGCTACTAACAATGGGCAAAATCATCTTCATGGCGGCAATAAGGGGTTTGATAAAGTTGTATGGGAAGCAGCGGTAAAAAATGACTCAACACCGGTATTAAAGCTGAGTTACCTGAGTAAGGATGGCGAAGAAGGTTACCCCGGTAATTTGAAAGTGGATGTTACTTATACTTTAACTGATGACGATGAATTAAAGATTGAATACAATGCAACAACTGATAAACCAACAGTGCTGAATCTTACCAACCACAGTTATTTTAATTTAACAGGTGATATTAACAATACAATTTTAGATCATGAACTTGAGATAGCTGCAGATAATTATACACCGGTTGATACAACGCTGATCCCCATCGGTAAAATTGTAACAGTAAAGGGTACCCCATTTGATTTTACAAAGGCAACAAAAATTGGTTTGAGGATAGACTCTGTGCCGGGTGGTGGATATGATCATAATTTTGTGCTGAATAAAAAAGGCAATGCAATGGAAAAAGTTGCAACGCTTACCGAAACAACTTCTGGCAGAACCCTGGAGGTATCAACAATGGAACCTGGGTTGCAATTTTATACAGGCAATTTTTTAGACGGAACAATTAAAACCAGTAACGGTACGCCAATTAAGGTACACACAGCACTTTGCATGGAAACACAGCATTTTCCAGATTCTCCAAACCAGCCGTCATTTCCCACAACAACTTTATTACCCGGTCAGCAATACCATACAGAAACAGTTTATAAACTATCTGTGAAGAAATAGGTTTACAGATAGTTAATCCAATACAGTTTACTTAATTGAGTTAGTCCCTGATAAACCGCCGGTGGGGCTTATAGCCGCCTCCGGGGTTAACGCAACCCCGACAGCGGTTGAAAACCCTGACGGCTGTTACAAGCAGGTAAACGACACTCATTATAAAACACTTAATTATTACACAACGATGTTCAATAAAAATAACGTTACAACCACCTCCTTCGCAAGAGGTGGTTGTTTTTTTATAGCCTTATTTACCGCCTGCTTTTTTAGTGCCGCCGCACAAACAGATACCGTCAGCATCACCATCAATACACAAAAAATAACAGGAGATTTTAAGCCTGTCTGGAGCTACTTTGGGTATGATGAAGCCAATTATACAACCATGAAGGATGGCAAGAAATTACTGCCCGAACTGGCCGCATTAAGCAGTGCACCGGTGTATGTAAGGGTACACAATCTGCTAACTACGGGGGATGGAAAAGCTGATCTTAAATGGAGTTCTACCAACGCATATACAGAAGATAAAGATGGCCGGCCAGTTTACAACTGGCAGGGTGTTGATGCTATTTTTGATGAGATGGTAAAGAACGGTATCAGGCCAATTGCAGAGATTGGTTTTATGCCGGAGGCAATGTCTGTAAAGCCGCAGCCATATAAGCATCACTGGAAGCCGGGCGTGCCTTACGATTCTATTTATACCGGCTGGGCATACCCGCCAAAAGACTATAAAAAATGGGCCGCACTTATTTACGAATGGGTAAAGCATTGTGTAAATAAATACGGAGAAAAGGAAGTGAAAACCTAGTATTGGGAAGTTTGGAATGAGCCCAATATAGGTTACTGGAAAGGCACTATGCAGGAGTATTTTGCCTTGTACGATTATAGTGTTGATGCAGTTAGAAGAGCTTATCCTGCTGCGATGGTTGGCGGCCCAACCACTACCGGACCAAGGTGGGATAAAGCAGCTGGTTTTTTGCAGCAGTTTCTGCAGCATTGTGTGGATGGAAAAAACAATGCTACCGGCAAAACTGGTGCACCGCTTGACTACATTACTTTTCATGCCAAGGGCGATCCAAAAGTGGTTAACAATCATGTGCAAATGAACATGGCGGTGCAACTACAGGATGTTTCAAAAGGTTTTGAAATAGTAAGCAGCTTTCCCACTTTAAAACAACTGCCGATAATTATTGGCGAATTCGATCCCGAAGGTTGCGCCGCCTGTTCAGTAAATTTTAATCCGCAAAATGCTTACAGGAATGGAACTATGTATTCCAGTTACACGGCGGCTTCTTTTGCCCAGTTATTTGCCCTGGCAGATAAATACAAAGTGAATTTACAAGGTGCTGTAAGCTGGTCTTTCGAGTTTGAAAATCAACCCTGGTTTGGAGGCTTCAGGGACTTGTCAACCAATGGAGTTGATAAGCCTGTGCTGAATGTTTTTCGCATGTTTGGAATGATGAAGGGAAAGCAATTAGAGGTGCAGACGACGGGTGCAATTTCACTGCAGCAAATTGTTGACAGCAGCGTTCGGAGTGATAAAGCCTATGTGCATGCACTGGCAACCCTGGGTAAAAAAGAGGTGTACATTATGTGCTGGAATTATCATGACGATGACAGCAGGAAGTTACCAGCAATTATAAACCTGTCGCTGCAAAATTTACCTCCGGGCAAAGCCAGCATAACTACTTATTTGGTTGATGAAAATCACAGCAATTCTTACACGGTTTGGAAGAAAATGGGATCACCGCAGGATGTTTCTGCAGAGCAGTTTGCAAAGCTGGAAGCTACAGGAAAACTGCAGCAGAATGAACACGAAAAGGAGCAAGCTGTTGTGAACGGTTCGCTGGCTTACCAGTTGCAACTAAAAGCACAGGGCGTAACACTGGTGAAGGTAAGTTGGTAGCCGGTAACTGTAATTTAAATTTTGGCATCGCATAATTTATGCGGTGCTTTTTTGTGAATAGCCTGGTAAGCCTTGCCGAGGTTTGCCGTTATATCTCCTGCCAGCATTGCCTCTTCAGACAATTCGCTTGCAGCAAAATCTCCCGCCAACCCATGTAAATAAACTCCGAAAATTGCAGCCTGTTTTGCTGTATAACCTTGTGCCAGCAACCCTGTGAGGATTCCCGTGAGTACATCACCACTGCCGGCCGTAGCCATGCCATTGTTACCCGTGCTGTTAAAATAGGCTTCTCCATCCGGACAGGCCACCAATGTGTGCGGCCCCTTTAAAATGATATAACAGTTATGCTGAGCTGCTTTTTGTAATGCAAGTTGTATGCGTTCAAAATCATTGTCTGTTTTGCCAAACAGTTTTTCAAATTCGCCTGTATGTGGTGTCAGTATCAGTTGATTAGTTGTACGGTTGGCAAGTTCGGCTAGATGAGGTTTTAATAATTTAAGTGCAGCAGCATCAATCACAAGCGGCCCCTGCCATGTTAATAATATTTTTTCCAGCGAAGCTGAATTTTCATCATCAATTTTTAATCCGGGCCCGATGCCAATGGCTGCCTTTTTTGCCTGCAGGGAAGCTGCATCATTTTTTGAAGAGGATATAGCTTCCGGCATAGCAATTTGCAGCACATGCATCAGCTCTTTTTTTATGTGCAATGTAACTAAACCTGCTCCGCTTCGCAGGCAGGCACGGGCACAGAGTATGGCTGCCCCCATCATGTTTTTACTGCCGGCGTACAGCAGTGCATGTCCGTAAGAATATTTATGTCCCGCCTTATTTCTTGGTTTGTAAACAGCCTGGATGATCTTGCTATCTACCAGGAAAAAATTGGAGATTGTTTGATCATAATATGCTTTGTCAAGCCCGATATCAAGGATGTGAACATCGCCAATGAAATCCGCATTCTCTGTAACTAAAAAAGCCATTTTGTTTGCCCCGAAACTTAACGTGTGTGTGGCTTTTATAATGCTGTTGCCAATGGAAGTTGTGTCTGCAAAAAGACCGGCGGGCAGGTCAATACTGATTATGTTTGCCTTTGAACTATTTATGTGATGAACCAATTTTTCAACAAGGCCGGCTGGCGGTTTATTAAGACCTGTACCGAACAACGCTTCTATTACAACAGCTTCAAACGGAATTTCAGGAAAATTTTGTTCTGTTGCAATTTCTTCAGTTACTATGTTGAGTTTGCTCAGCCTGGCAAAATTTGCAGCGTTATCTGCGGATCTTTTATCTGCTGCAAGACAGAAAACTTTCACATTGCAGCCAGCTTTTGAAAGTAATCTTGCAATGGCAAATCCATCACCGCCATTGTTGCCACTACCGCAAAAAACAAGAAAAATAGCAGAGCTGTCAAAATGCTCCATCAGCCATTTGGTGCAGGCAAGGCCAGCTTTCTCCATTAAATTGATTGATGATATGGGTTCCTGTTGAATTGTATATTGGTCCCATTGTTTTACCTGTGCTGCGGAGAATATTTTCATGGTATAAAAATAGGCAAGATTGAAGTGGATTTGCTTTTTACGCTGAGCATTTCAAATGATCATTTGTTGTTTCGTTTTCAGTCAGGGAGATTGTGTTGAAAATACAACCTGCTTTACGCTATGCCGGGGATGCTTTGCAATTCGGCAATAACACTTAAATTTGGTAACAACTTTTGGTACCATGACAAGACAAATTATTATTGAGCGGACATTGAAAGCGATTAATCAGCTTCCGGAAGACAAAGCCGCAGAAATTTCTGACTTTGCAGACTTTCTTTTTAAACGGTATGAAGAGCATGTGCTGACAAACGGAATTCAGCAGTTAGCTTCTCAAAGTAAGGCGTTTGAATTTTTAGATAATGAAGAAGATATTTATTCAGTTACCGACCTAAAGGAAGTTTACAATGGCTAAAGGAGACATCGTACTCATTACATTTCCCTTTACAGACTTAAGCATGGACTCAAAAATTGAAAAGTTAAAATCCATTGTGGAAGACGTATATGAATGCAATTCTGTAATAGAAAGAAAAATTGAATGCTTTAGTAAAAC
This sequence comes from Ferruginibacter sp., assembly GCA_965247025.1. Classification (GTDB taxonomy): domain Bacteria; phylum Bacteroidota; class Bacteroidia; order Chitinophagales; family Chitinophagaceae; genus Ferruginibacter. The sequence goes on from OZ252000.1 coordinate 3,544,192, forward strand.
AGGGAAACTTGTATATGATAGTATCAATTCAAAAAAATATTATTACGACGAAAATGATAAGATGTCTTATGCAACAATAAAGATAAGTTACAGTGATAAGCATTACTATAATATTGATGACATATATGTATACAAATATGAATATACAATTGACGGCTACAGAATTATCAAAACACATAAAAGCCAATCAGCTAAAGAACCAAATGGGGAAAGCTTTGAAAAAGAAATTGAAAAAATAGTATCTATAGAAGAATTTAAATTTATAGATAGTAAACTCACTTATTATAGTTTAATGGATTTATCAGAACAGAAAACACTGATAAATAAGTCAAAATACATAAAATCACAATTGGTTCAAGAAATCCTAATTGAGAATAACGCACAAAAGATGATAGAGTATGAATATACAAACAATAAGTTGGCAATAAAAACGGAGTATGATAATGAAAATAAAAAAAGAACAAAGATTGTATTTCTATACTCTAATGACAATTTAATAAGGGAAGAAGTATATTCTTATAGTAAGAAAAAAAACGAGTATTTAGCCTATTACACTAATTACGAATACAACGATGAAGGCAAAATAACAATGGAAGCAAGGTATGGGAAGATTGGTGATTTTTACGAATTACATTACCTTACCGTTATCTGTTACAACAAGAATGTTGTTATAAAGAAGTACAAAACTCCTTCCGGTTCAAGTGCAGAGGCAATACTTGGGTTTGCAAGTTTGGAAGAATTAAAAGAAGAAAGCGAAAAGAATGAATTTCTGTATTTTCCAGGATTTGATTATAAACCCAAAAATGAAGATTTTCTTAATGGCGATCCACACTGGCAATCAGAAGAATACTATGAATATTTTTCTTTATCTATTAAAGTGAATCAAACTATTGACGATAAATATGGAGCTCATAGATTCTATGGTGATAAAATTGTCAAAGTAATAGATTCTAATCCAGGTTCAAAATATGATAAGGAAAGAGTTAAGTACTTTAATTACCTAACGGATGACGAAGGTAGAATTGAGATAGAGCAAATTTTAGAACTTGATAAAGAAAACTACCTACGCTTACTTTCATCAAAAAAATATACATATTGGGAGAATGAAAAATGACATTAATTTGATATCTAATAATGAATTGAAATACATTTGTCCCAACGAGTTCTCACCTCGCAATCTTTAAATTATAAAGGAATTATCAGCTAAACGCCATATTGAACGTAACCTTGAATTAAATGCAGACCAACCATAGGTGCACCTCCTGTCATCACCAATCCAAATAAAAAATTCTGGATTAGAACCATCGAACAAAATGAGTACGACACTTCACCTGTTTTGCAACTATCTCATTTATTCTGTAACTTGACTATAACTTTATCAATCTCAAATCCCAAAGCATTACGATCTATGAAAAGTAAACACAGCTTTCTGCTCCTCCTTGTACTGACCTTTGCGATGCAGGGTTTCTCTCAAAAAATTTTAATGAAAATAACCGGCATTACAGATGCGGCAGGGGAAGAAGTGAGAGCGCTTGATTTTAGGGTAACTGCTCCTGTAGCTACAGGCGGCACCGGTACCAGCACTGGCAAGGCGGTACCTGCTGACCTGATCATTAAGAAAAATCAAAGTGCATCTACGAGTGACTTTTTTAAAAAAATTGTTCAAAGTGGAACTTACCCTTCAGTCATTTTTGAATACTATTCAGCTACCGATGAATTGTATTACAGAATCACCATCTCCAATGTCAAACTCACACAGCTTTTTTGGTTAAGTCCGGAGTGTCCGAGCTGCCTGAAATTAAAACACCAGGTCGGCTTTACCTTCAATGCTTACAAAACAGAAGATCTTGTAACTGGTACCGTTGTATCCTGGAACATAGCCACCAACACCGTACAATAATGAAGCAGCTCACAATTTCAATAGTGCTGCTTTCTTTGTATTTTAATGTAAGTGCACAGGCAGGCGTTTCAATTATTGCAACCAGTAATATTGGTAAAGATGACTTGTACCAGTCTGATCCGGGAAGGGCTGATACACCGTTGTGCTTATTCCCCGGTGGGGCATGCAGCACTGGTTTTGCAGTGTATATTTTTACGGGAGAGGGTAATTGGGATAATCCGGCTAACTGGAAAGATTTTATCATTCCACCAGCAGCATTGCCCGCCCATTTCGAAATTATAATTGATCCAAAAGGATCTGAAGAATGTGTGTTGAATATTCCCTTGCAGGTGATTCAGGCAGGCGCAACAATCACTGTGGCAACGGGGAAAAAACTAAGGATGCCGGTGTGGTGAATGTGAAAAATTAGAGTAGCAGTCACTCAAATCTTTTCTTAAGCCTTCTTACAGATTATTTTTTACCTTCGCCATGTTGAAAAAAATAACAGCGATATTATTTCTCAGCATTTACCTGCTGTCAGTAACTGAAGCCCAGCAATTGCTGAAACTTCCAGTAATATTTCAACATTTCGCTGAGCACCGCCTCATTGATAAAAACATAAGTTTTCTTGCTTTTTTGGATATGCATTACATGCATGGCAGCCCTAAGGACAATGATTATGACAGGGATATGCAACTGCCTTTTAAAACAGCCGGCGATTGTATATCGGCAATTTCCCCGGCGTTTGTACCCGCCACAATTGTTCACAGTATAGAAATTCCGGAGTTAGTATTGCACAAAAAAATATTCATCCAGAAAGACCAGCTATTAATTTCTTCTTACCTCGCCAATATTTGGCAACCTCCTAAATACTGCTGATTTTTTAAGGCAGGCATTCTGTTTCCAGTTTTCTTACAACCAATAACAAAGCACAAGCTTTGTTGCCATGTGTTGTAGTGCAGTGTCTGTTTATTTTTACACTATTTTTTTTTGCATTGGTGCAATACTATGCACAGCGTTAAACAATACGGCCAGTCAATACTGTGCTGTTGTATAATTGTGCAATTCAATGCTGTCAGCAATCATCTTAATCAGATTCGTGTATGCTTAATAAAATAATTGAGTTTTCCGTAAGGAATAAACTCATAATAGGGCTGTTTACAATTGCCCTGGCAGGGTATGGCATTTATGACTTTACAAGGCTGCCGATTGATGCTGTGCCGGACATCACCAATAACCAGGTGCAGGTAATTACTATTGCGCCATCGTTTGGTGCAACAGATATTGAGCGGCTGGTAACTTTTCCAATCGAACAGGCCAACAATAATATTTCCGGTCTGCATGAGATCAGGAGTTTCTCCCGCTTTGGTCTTTCGCTTGTTACCATTGTGTTTGATGATGGTGTGGATGTCTATTGGGCAAGGCAGCAGGTTGCAGAGCGGCTGCAGAAAGTGCAGATGCAAATTCCGCCCGGCATTGGTGTGCCGGAGCTTGGGCCTGTAACTACCGGACTGGGGGAAATTTATCAGTATGTGGTGAGGCCAAAAACGGGCTATGAAAATAAATTCAGCGAAACGGAACTGCGGACCATCCAGGATTGGATTGTACGCCGGCAGTTGCTTGGGGTAAAAGGCGTTGCAGAGGTGAGTAGTTTTGGGGGTAAACTAAAGCAATATTCCATAGAGGTTGATCCAAATAAACTGCTCTCCTACAAAATCACCATTACAGATATTTTCAAAGCGCTGGAAAACAACAATGAAAATACCGGCGGTGCCTACATTGAAAAAGGTGCAACTGTACTGTATATACGCAGTGAAGGTTTGCTGGGTAATATTGAAGACATAAAAAATATCGCCATAAAGGCTAACAGCAGCGGAAATCCTTTGTTTATAAGAGATGTGGCTGATATCAGGATTGGCAGTGCCACCCGTTTTGGCGCCATGTGTTACAATGATAAAGGCGAGGTGGCCGGCGCTGTAGTGATGATGCTGAAAGGTGCCAACAGCAGCCTGGTGATAAAGGATGTGAAAGAACGGATTGCCCAGATACAGAAAACGTTGCCGGAAGGAGTGATGATAGAACCCTTTCTTGACCGCACAAAAATGGTGAACAATGCTATTGGAACTGTAGAAAAAAATCTGCTGGAAGGAGCGCTGATTGTGGTGTTTGTGCTGGTAATTTTTTTAGGCAATTTCAGGGCAGGTTTATTGGTTGCTTCTGTTATTCCGCTGGCAATGCTGTTTGCCGTTATTATGATGAATTTGTTTGGTGTAAGTGGCAACCTGATGAGTCTTGGGGCTCTTGATTTTGGGCTGATAGTGGATGGTGCAGTGATCGTTGTGGAAGCGGTAATGCACCAGTTATCGCACAGTAAAAAGTTCGGCAATATCAACAGACTGGACCAGCCGCTAATGGATGGTGAAGTAAACAAAGCTGCCAGTAAAATGATGAACAGTGCCGTGTTTGGCCAGATCATTATCCTGGTGGTATACCTGCCCATTTTTACATTGCAGGGAATTGAAGGTAAAATGTTTAAACCAATGGCGCAGACAGTTGCCTTTGCCTTACTGGGCGCCTTTATTTTATCGCTCACATATATACCGATGATGAGTGCCGTTTTTTTAAGTAAGAATATAAAGCATAAACAAAATTGGTCAGACAAACTGATGCAACGGGTGGAAAGCGTTTACCAGTCTGCTTTGGCCAAAGTGCTGGGTTTTCCTAAAACTGTTTTGATCACTGTGCTAACCTTGTTTGCCATTGCTGTTTTTGTGCTCACCACATTGGGGGGCGAATTTATCCCGGCACTGGAAGAAGGCGATTTTGCTGTTGATACAAGAGTGCTCACGGGAAGCAGCCTGAACACTACAATTACAAGTACACAACAAACTGCTCATATTTTACTTACTCAATTTCCTGAAGTTGAAAAAATAGTGACTAAAATTGGCAGCGGTGAAGTACCTACCGATCCCATGCCGATGGATGCAAGTGATATGATGGTGATACTGAAACCAAAAGAGCAATGGACATCAGCCAAAACCTTTAATGAACTAAGTGAAAAAATGGGTAAAACATTGCAGGCAGTGCCAGGTGTTACAGCTGGCTTTCAGTTCCCGGTGCAGATGCGTTTTAATGAACTGATGACGGGTGCCAGGCAGGATGTGGTGTGCAAGATTTTTGGGGAAGACCTGGATACGCTGGCTGGCTATGCTGCAAAACTCGGCAGCATCATCAGCACGGTAGATGGTGCTAAAAATTTGTATGTGGAAGCTGTGGCAGGTATGCCGCAGATCATTATCACCTACAACCGGGCAGCTATTGCACAATACAATCTTGATATTTCTGCCATCAACAAAGTGGTGAACACTGCTTTTGCCGGGCAGACTACCGGGATGCTTTTTGAGGGTGAGAAGAGATTTGATGTGGTGGTGCGTTTGAAAGGTGAGTTGAAGAATGATATTAAAGATGTACAAAACCTGTTGATACCAACGCCAAATGGAACCCAGGTTCCGTTGTACCAACTTGCTGATGTGCAGATAAAAGATGGTCCCAACCAGATACAGCGGGAAGATGCCAAGCGGCGGATTGTAGTGGGCTTTAATGTAAGAGGCAGAGATGTGCAGACAATTGTAACTGAACTGCAACAAAAAGTAAACCAGCGGTTGAAATTTCCTACTGGTTATTATGTAACCTATGGCGGTGCATTTGAAAACCTGAATGCTGCTAAAGCAAGGCTGATGATTGCAGTGCCAGTTTCATTACTGATGATATTTTTGCTCCTTTATTTTGCCTTCAATTCAATTAAACAGGGGTTGCTTATTTACTCAGCAATACCACTTTCAGCCATTGGCGGCATTTTGTTTTTGGCCCTCCGGGGAATGCCTTTCAGCATTAGCGCCGGCGTGGGTTTTATTGCTTTATTTGGCGTGGCTGTACTAAATGGTATCGTGTTAATTGCAGAATTTAACCGGTTAAAAATGGAAGGTCACAAAAACTTAAAACGCATTGTACTTATGGGCACAAAAGTTAGGCTTCGGCCTGTGTTGATGACGGCATTTGTAGCATCGCTGGGATTTTTTCCCATGGCAGTAAGTAATGGCGCCGGCGCAGAAGTGCAGCGACCCCTTGCCACCGTGGTGATTGGCGGCTTGCTGATTGCAACTTTTCTTACCTTGTTTGTATTGCCTGTGCTGTACATTTTATTTGAGAAAGGAGCAGCGAAAAAAATAGATAAATCAGCCCTTACCATTTTACTGCTGCTGGCTTTTGGTGGTGCAGGTAACATAGCGAATGCCCAGGCGCCAATAAGCTTGCAGGCCGCAATAGATACTGCCCTTAAAAACAACTTAACCGTAAAGAATGAACAGCTGAGGGCACAATACCAGCAATTGCTTATTAAAACTTCTGCAGCAATACCACAGGCAGGTTTTTTTGCAGAAGCCGGCCAGATAAACAGCATTTATACCGATACCAAATTTGGTATTTCTCAAACCATCAATTTCCCAACAATATACAACCGGCAAAAAGAATTGCTGCAGCAAGAATGGAAAAGCAGCGTATTGAATGTTGCAGTAAAAGAAGCCCTGCTAAAGATGCAGGTGGCGCAAGTTTTTTATGAGCTATTGTACCTGCAACAGAAAAAGCAATTGCTCCAAAATGCAGATAGCATGTTCAGCGCTTTTTACAAACGGGCAGCGTTACGCCTCTCAACTGGTGAAAGTAATGTGCTTGAAAAAACAAGTGCAGAAATTCAGCTGGGGCAAATACAATTGCAACAAAACCAATTGCTCCAGGATGTTGAAATGGTGCAATTGCAATTTCAATTGTTACTCAACACTACTGTTGCATTAACACCTGCCAACACAACTTATAAACTTGCGCTAAATCCAATGTATGACAGCAGTTTGTTATTGCAGCATCCTTCTTTAAAAATAATTGAACAGCAGCAGCAGGTGGCCACGGCAGGTATCAGCCTGGAGCGGAGCAAGCTGTTGCCTGATCTTTCTTTTGGGTACAATAACACCAGCATAAAAGGTACCGGTGCCGATAACAAAATGTATGGCGCCGGTAAAAGATTTAGTGCGGTGCAGGTTGGCGTTGGTATTCCCATTTTTGCAGCAGCGCAAAAGGCAAAGATCAACAGTGCAAAATTAAACCGGCAGCTGGCAGAAGGTAATTACAGTGTTGAGCTGCAGGCATTGCAGGCCAATTATAAAACAGCTTTTCGCCAGTACAGTAACTACCGGCAGGCTGTACAGTATTTTGAACAAAAGGCTTTAGCCAATGCGGCTGTGATAACTGAAACGGCTGCAAAACAACTGGCGGCCGGTAACATTAATTATTTAGAATGGGTGCAGCTTGTTAACCAGGCTACCATCGTAAAAACTGAGTATACAGAAGCAGTTAAGAAGCTGAATGAGTCTGTTATTCAGTTAAACTATTTATCCAACCAACCATACTTTTAATAACATGAAAAATACTATCCATTTAATATTTTTAGTAATGCTGCTTACGGCTTGCGGCAGTAAAAAGGCAGCTGCGCCTTCGGCGGAAAAGGTTGCCAATGTAAGCCAGGTAACTTTAATGGAGGCTCAGCTTAAAACAGCCGGTATAGTTACCGGCAAGCCGGAGCAGCGGCAAATTTCTACACTCTTAAAACTGAATGGAAAAATTGATGTACCGCCGCAAAATATGGTAAGCATTAGTGTGCCGCTTGGTGGTTATTTAAAAACAACATCACTGCTGCCGGGCATGCATGTAAACAAAGGTGATGTAATTGCCGTAATGGAAGACCAGCAATACATTCAATTACAGCAGGATTATTTGCTGGCAAAGGCGAAGATCAGTTCGATGGAGAATGAGTACAAGCGGCAAAAGGAGCTGAATGCAAGCCAGGCAAGCAGCGATAAAGTTTACCAGCAGGCAGAAGCAGACTTTCACAGTCAGAAAATACTGATTACTGCCCTGGCAGAAAAGCTGCAGCTGGCCGGCATTAAAATTGGCAATATCAGCGAAACAAATATTTCCCGGAGCATCAATATTTACTCTCCTATCAATGGTTATGTATCTGCTGTAAATGTAAATATTGGCAAGTATGTTTCGCCAACAGAAGTGATGTTTGATCTTATCAACCCAACGGATATTCACCTTGCTTTGAAAGTGTATGAAAAAGACCTGGGTAAACTTTTTATTGGTCAGAAGCTAATGGCCTTTACCAATAATGACCCTGGTAAAAAGCACCCCTGCGAAGTATTGCTGATCGGCAAAGATCTTTCACCAGAAAGAAGTACAGATGTGCATTGCCACTTTGAAGACTACGATAAAACATTGGTGCCCGGCACTTACATGAACGCAGAAGTTGAAGTTAAAAATAATAAGGCCTGGGTGTTACCAACCGATGCCGTGGTGCGGTTTGAAGGCAAACAATATGTTTACAAATCACTGCCCAACCACCAGTTTGAAATGCTGGAAGTAACCATTGGTGAAACTGAAAATGGCTTTACAGAAGTCAACTTCCCAGCCGGCGCAGAAACAGCAGATTTCGTGACGAAGGGTGCGTACTCATTGCTGATGATGATGAAGAATACGGGGGAGTAGACGGAGGGTTATGCGTTTAAGATTTGCCAAAGAGGTTTTTATAATTTGAGGAGTTGTTAGGCATTAGCTATAGCAATTTTAAAAAAATAGGGAAAAATATACTTATTTCACAAAAAGTGAAATAAGCTACTTAATTTCATAAAAAGTGAAATAAATGATTTAATTTCATAAAAAGTGAAATAAGTACTTTAACCATAGTAGCATGAAGCAAATAGTGATAATGGCAGATATAATTAAAAGCAGGTCAAAAAATTCAAATAGCTTAATGAGCAATTTGAAAGAAACAGTGACTGCTATAAACAAGAAATTTAAACGCCAAATAAAGTCGCCGCTTACAATTACCTTAGGCGATGAATTTCAGGGAATAGTTACTGATTTAAAATCAGCCTTAGAAATACTTTTATATGTTGAGGAAGCATTTGTTCACAATCAATACAATTTTAAGCTGAGATATGTGATAATGGAAGGGGTTATTGATACAATGATTAATAATAAAAGAGCTTTTGAAATGCTGGGTGACGGGCTTACCAGGGCAAGAGAAAACCTGGCTTTATTAAAGGATACCAACAAAAGATTTTTTATTTCAGTAGATCATCAAATTGTTACGGAAATTTTAAATGATGCATTCACAGTCTACCAGTCTATCACAGATGGATGGAAGCTTGCAACTGATTATGAAATTGTATCTAATTTTTTGATATACCAGGACTACAAAAAAGTAGCTGAAGTAACTAACCGGAACAGGTCTTTAATGTGGAAAAGAGAGAAGACACTTAATTTAGGGTCATACCATGCAATAAAAAATATTATCAATACATCGGCAAAAATTTAAATAATGTCACACCTTGCATTTATCGGAATAGTGGTGATTGCAGAAATTGTATTAGCCTTTTTGTTTGCTGTAATAGCACAGGTATTTTATAAAAAAAGTGGCATTGATTTTAAATCACTTTTTAAGGGAGTGATAGAAAGGGGATTTCTATTTGTAGCATTGGTTAACAATTTTCCTCATGCATTAACACTTTTTGGTGCGTTAAAAGTTGCCACAAGATTAAAACGCTCCAGCCCAAATCCAGAAGAGGAGGATGACTTCAATAATTTTTATCTGCTGGGAAATTTTATATCAGTAACAGTAGCAATAGGCTACGTGTATTTCTATCAAAGATTTTTCCCTTGAGATTCCAGGTGTATCTTATAAAAATTCCAATAAATGATATTCAACACCAATCAAGACTTTTACAAATTCGTAGCAATAATTTTTACTTCTCTATCATCAATTGCTTACGGCCAAGACCTGACCTATATTCCCTACAAGAAGGAAACCTATTTGTATATTGTGACGGCCAAAAAAATATTTTAATTAAGCCACAATTTCAAGTAGTGTTTCCTTTACTGTTAAGAAAGGTTCTTATTATGTGGAATATCTAATTAATATTAATAGGGGTGGAATATTTTAAAGAATGATTTTTCCGGCAGATTCCCGTCTTATAACATTCAAAAAATTAAAGAGACGATTAACCAAATACCTGCTTATTTCTTTCCCTTTCCCAACCACAGCACTGCATTCAAAATCATTTTATTCTGCACCGGCTTGCTAAAGGTGGAAGATAACGTTGCATTAGTGCCACCATAGTCCATATCATTATGACCCATATTGAAATATATCATCCTGTAATTTTTATTTGTCCAAACAACCGGGTAATATCCGCTGTGCCATATTTCGTAAGGTTTTGGGCCTGTGCCTAATGGGTAGCTGCTACTGTCAATGGAAAGTAGTATTTGAATATCAGTATTTGTCCGCAGATCGTTTTGCCACCGGTACCATTCGTTAGGTGCAGCAGTAAAAGTTGCTGGTAAATTTTTGGTGAAAGGATGGTTTTTGTTTTCCACTTTTAAAACGGCCGTAGTTGGCCGCCAGGTGTTGCTGCCATACTCCCCTGAGCCTAAAAATTGATTGTGATACCAATCCCAGTTTTGCGGAAAATCAGAAGGTGTTAAAGCGAAAGCTGAAAAATGAAAACCCATCCAGGCGCCGCCATTTTTCATATATTTCTCAAAAGTTTGTCGCTGTGGAAGAGAATCTGGACGTGTATCTAAAAAAATAACTAACTGGTATTGAGCTAAAAAACTCTCATTTAGATTGCTCCAGTTATTTGTTGAATCATACTCAAAATTATATTGCTTACCCATTTTGCTAAACCATTTGTGGGCTTCATGCATAAAGCTGATGTGCGCCAGGTCTTCCCTGCCGGTATAAAATCCAATTACTTTAAAATCGGGTGATTTTTGTGCGTAAATATTATTAAGCAAAAATGCAGCAAGGCTGAAGCAAATAATTGGTTTAAGCAGTTTGATAAACATAGCTTTCTCTTTTTTTTTTTCTCCACAAAATACATTTAAAAAAGTAAGAGCCGGCCTTTGGCTTTTCATGCAGCATTGCGGAAGTGAAAAACTCCGGCAGTTGACTATCAACTGCCGGAGCATATAGAAATATAAACGGGTACGCTATTCCGGATTTTAAAACGGGGCTGGAGTTGCATCTTTTTTAACTACTGGCCAAATAGAACCAACCGGTTGGCTTGGTGGTATGGTAATGCCTTTGTTGCTTCCTCTTTGCATATTGTCTGGCCCGTAAAAGTACAGCGGCCAGCCTTTGTAAGTAAGTTGTTTTTTGCCGTAAATTTCCATTACTGCAAACAATGATTTATCCAGGGTGGAAGGCACGGTAATGTTCTCATTTTCGTAAATTGGCCAGGCGCTGTTATTGCTGAGGTCAGGCTTTGTGAATTTGTTTTTCAGAGCACTGTCTCTTCCAAACGCATACAGTGTATTGCCTTTGTCGTCAGAAAAATAGTTGGTGCGTCCATCTCCTGGCGTATAGTCACTTTTATAATTTGTGCCGTTGGCCCCCGTTAGTTGAAAATTTGAAATCGTTATAGAATAATGCGGCTTTGCAACGAACCAAACAGTGCCCACTCCTTCGCCGGTAGTTTGCCCAGCAGCCTCTGCAACCCCGGCTGGTGCATAGTAGTATAGGGGCCAGCCTTTAAAAGTTGTTTGCCTGGCACCAGCGGTTGTTGTAATAGTCGCAAAATCAGTTGATGAAAGATCGTTACTAAAAGTGGTTGTACTGTCGGCATAATAAACCGGCCAGTTAGTTAAGCAGCCGCCGGTACAGTTGGATAAGCCGTTTGCATCGTTAGAAAAGTAGTACAATGTTTTACCATCTTTATCAACAATATGTGCACCAACCTGTGCATTCGAATCAAGATGAATGGCAGTTATGGGAGGTATAACCGGATCACTTTTACAAGAAAACAGCAGCACCGTCATTATAACGAATGCAGTAGCAATAAGAATGTTTTTTTTCATACTTCAGTTTTAAAATTGTTATGGATGTTGCTGGAAGGGGTGGCCGGGAGCATCGGTTTTTTTAGCGCATTATTATACCGGTGACCCTGCTAAAAATTTGCCTGCATTAAACGGCAGGTAATAAATTTTACAATTAATCTGGATTTAAAAATATGGTTCGTTGATAGAACGGGATTTATTTATTGCTGGTTGCCTGCTGTAAAATTTCTATTTTTTTCTAAAAGACTTTTTTTCAGCATTAGTTTTAGCGAAAAAATAGTATTAGAATAGAAATTTGGGAATAATTGCTTTAATGAATGTTTCCGATAAGTTTTGTGGGTAAATCTGCTGCCGCATTATACTAAAGCGGCTATCTTTGCAAAATGGCAAAACAACAACACTTGCACTGTTCTTTCTGTGGTCGCAGCCGTGATGAAGTCAAAATACTGATCGCCGGCCAGGAGGGGCATATCTGTGAAAATTGTGTGGAACATGCACAGGAAATTATTGGGCAGGAGCTGATGATTTATCCTGAAGCAAAGGCTGCCAATACTTCAGGCAAGCTTACAGTGCGGAAGCCTGTTGAAATTAAAAAGTTTCTGGATGAATATGTAATTGGGCAGGATGACGCTAAAAAGATTTTGGCAGTTGCGGTATATAATCATTATAAACGCCTGAATCAAAAAGTGGAAAATGATGTTGAGATTGAAAAGAGTAACATTATTATGGTGGGTGAAACAGGTACTGGTAAAACGCTGCTGGCTAAAAGTATTGCCCGTATGCTGAATGTACCTTTTGCAATTGTAGATGCCACAGTTTTTACTGAAGCTGGTTATGTGGGAGAAGATGTTGAGAGCATGCTGAGCCGCCTGTTGCAGGCTTGTAATTATGATGTTACAGCCGCTGAAAAAGGTATTGTTTTTATTGATGAAATTGATAAGGTTGCCCGTAAAAGCGATAACCCTTCCATCACACGGGATGTAAGCGGAGAGGGCGTTCAGCAAGGATTACTTAAATTGCTGGAAGGCACGGAAGTACTGGTACCACCACAGGGTGGCCGTAAGCACCCGGAACAAAAATTGGTAAAAGTAAACACCCAAAACATTCTTTTTATTTGCGGTGGAGCTTTTGACGGCGTGGACAGGATAATTGCCCGTCGTGTTAATACACATGCAATTGGCTTTAATGTAAATAAAGAATTGCAGGAGTTTCAGCAGAAGAATTTACTGCAGTTTGTAAATGCTGTTGATCTTAAGCAGTTCGGTTTAATTCCAGAATTACTGGGCAGGCTTCCGGTAATTACTTACCTCAATCCGCTGGATGCGCCAACGCTAAGAAATATTTTGACAGAGCCTAAAAATGCATTGATAAAACAATTTACCCGTCTTTTTGAAATAGAGGGAATTGTACTCACTTTCAGCCCGGCCGTGTTTGATTTTATGGTGGAAAGAGCCCTGGAATACAAATTAGGGGCAAGAGGATTAAGGAGTATCTGCGAAAGCATTTTAACGGATGCTATGTACGAGCTTCCCTCTCAAAAGGTCAAAAATTTTGAAGTTACACTGGAATATGCTCAGCGTAAATTTAATACCAGCAAAATGAGCATGCTTAAAGTGGCGTAGCAATTATTTAACGGGCTGACTTGCCAAATGACTTTTCATTTTCATCATCTGCCTCAACAGATATCTACCTCAATAGTATAACAGTACCTTTTAAAGCAGGGCTGTTATTTTTCAGATCAATAACATAAACGTAAGCTCCTGCAGCTGATGGCTCGCCTTTAAAAGTTCCGTCCCATATAGCAGAAGCGCCTCTTCCAAAATAAATCACTTCTCCAAAACGGTTAAATATTGTTACGGCTGCAGTTGGGTAAGCAGCCAGCGCCTCTATTTTCCATGTTTCATTAAGTCCATCCCTGTTGGGCGAAAAAGCAGTGGGGATATAAATACCATTGTAAACTTTTACAAAAACAGAATCACTCGCTATGCCACAACCTCTTACAGAGGCAGCTGTAAGAATGTAGGTGATGCTTGATGTTGGCTTACTCACAGCTTGTAGCTGGCTGGCATCGGTAAGAAAAGTATTAGGAGTCCAGTTAAAATTTACTGAATCGCCTGCAATGCTTCCGTTAAGTACAATGGTATTTCCCCTTATGATTATCTTATCCTCCCCTGCACTTACAACGGGTTTATTGTAGACCGTTACTTTAACTGAGCCTGAGTCAGAACAGTTATTCAGGTCTGTTATTCTAACATCATAAATTGTTGTTTGCAGCGGCCTTGCTACAGGGTTAGGGGCAAAAGGATCAGACAAACCTTCTGACGGCTTCCATAAATATTTATTGCCGCCACTGGCAAAAAGCCTGGCAGAATCGCCGAGACAAAAATCTTTATTAGTACTGGTTGTGATAATTGGTTTTGGGAGGATGGAAACGGTTGTAAAACCTGGGCTGGCACACCCGTAAATATCCTTTGCCACAACTGTATATAAACCTGCAGCTGCCAGTGCAGGTGAAAAAGAAGGACTGGCAAGTGTGGAGGTAAATGCGCCGGGGCCATTCCAGCTGTAAGTTGCGCCACCCCCGGCAGAAAGCTGCAGGGAAGTTCCTTCACAAACCGGGCTGTTATTAGCAGCCGTAACAACCGGCAGGTTGTGAATGGTAATTGTAATTGGATTGGATGCCACCCTGCAATTGCTCAGCCCGATGTTACCGTTTTCAGCGGCTGTAAGCCGGTACTGGTATTTGCCAACAGCTGTTCTTGTAACACCAAGATTGCTTGTTACAGCACCCGCAATATCCTGCCAGCTTTGGCCGCTGTTCAGGCTTTCCTGCCACTGCAGCGCAGGCTGTATATAGCCAGTGCCAACTGTTGCAAAAACGTTTACCATTGCTGCATTATTTATACACTCATCAAATTCACTTTTGCCATTGCTTACAACGGTAGCTTTAATGGCCGGGCCGCATGGGCGAAAGGTTATATCATCCAGCGCAAGATCGTTACCACAGCCCCCCGGGGCATTATTAGTAAGCCTGATAACCACACTGCTGGTATTAAGCGGTGTAGTAAAAAATAAACCATATTGCTGCCATACCGGTGAAGATGATTCATAAATATCACCGGTTGAATAAGATCCAAGAATTTGACCTGTTGTCGTTTCAATATTAAACTTCAGCCTCGGATGTTTGGGGTCAGGGCTGCAGGATGTATTTTTAAGGACGTTCACGATCCAGGCGCTGAATTCATAGGTGGTGCCTGAACATAAATTGCTCACTGTGTGAACGTAAAAATCCCCTGTGTCAATCGAGGCATTCACCAGCATCATATATCCATTTATATCTCCCGGAGTATGATCTTCTGTAAGGCTGTGCCATGTGCTACCGAAACAGCTGTTGGTGGCGTTGATAACTGTATAACTGCCATCCTGGGGGCAATCTCCCGAAATAAATTGGTAAGAAGTTTCAGCTCCCGGTAGCGGACTGCCCGGGTTGGTACCTGCACCAAAAGTTACGTTTACCACTGCATCTCCAAGGCTTCCGGAACATATCTGGGCATTGGTTGATGAAAGGGCTAAAAATATACAGGAAGAAGTTAGTGTAAGCAGTTGTTTAATTACTGAATTCATATAGTGGGTACAAGGTAGGATTTTATTTTCCTGTAAAAAACTTACAGTAAATCAAGCCAGTTACCTGAATTAAAAATATACTTTAAATATCTGTATTTCATTTTAGGTAGTTGAAGTAATTCATTTTATTTTTACCGGCGGGGAAAACAAACTGGTAATTTTTACAGATGAAAATTATCAACTTATTTAGTTATAAAATTTCAAATTAAAATATGGTAGACGTAATACTGGGCTTGCAGTGGGGAGATGAAGGAAAGGGAAAAATAGTCGATTACTTAGCTCCGTCTTACGATGTTATTGCAAGATTCCAGGGTGGGCCAAACGCAGGACATACCCTTTATGTTAACGGCGAAAAAGTGGTATTGCACCAGATACCCAGCGGTATTTTTCATGACAACAAAATCAACCTGATAGGCAATGGTGTTGTGCTGGATGCGGTTACGCTGAAAAGAGAATGCGAAACCGTAGCTTCAATGGGAATTGATTATAAGAAAAACCTTTACATAAGCGAACGCACCCATTTAATATTGCCAACACACAGGGCATTAGATAAAGCAAGTGAGCTTTCCAAGGGCAATGATAAAATTGGTTCAACACTTAAAGGTATTGGCCCGGCTTACATGGATAAAACCGGCCGTAATGGTTTAAGGGTTGGTGATTTACTTGACAAGTCTTTTACATCTCAGTACATAAGGCTGCGGTTAAAACACCAGCGGCTGCTTGATAATTACAATTTTCAGGAAGATATCAGCAGTTGGGAAGATGAGTTTTTTGAGGCGATTGAATTGCTGAGAAGTTTTAAAATTGTAAATGGCGAATATTTTATCAACGATAAAATTAGCGAAGGGAAAAAGGTATTGGCAGAAGGTGCACAGGGCAGTATGCTTGATGTTGATTTTGGAACCTTTCCATTTGTTACGAGCAGCAACACAATCACCGCCGGTGTTTGCAGCGGACTTGGGATTGCGCCGCAAAAAATTAAAGAAGTTTTTGGCGTATCAAAGGCTTATTGCACAAGGGTTGGTGGCGGCCCTTTCCCTACGGAGCTGCATGATGAAACAGGTGAACTGATAAGAAAAGTGGGTAACGAATTTGGAAGTACAACAGGCAGGCCCCGCCGTTGCGGCTGGATAGATTTGGTTGCGCTGCAGTTTGCCTGTATGATAAACGGGGTTACGCAAATTATAATGACGAAAGCAGACATTCTTGATGCTTTACCGGAACTTAAAGTTTGCAATGGATATAAAATAGATGGGGAAGAAAAAAGTTGTGTACCTTTTCAAATGAACAAGGTGGCCATTGAACCTGTGCATAAAAGTTTTGAAGGATGGGAGACCGATATTACTGCTATTACTAATTACGATTTACTGCCTCAAAAAATGAAAAACTACGTGACTTATCTTAACGAATTTTTGAAAGTACCCGTAAAGTATATCAGCAATGGGCCGGGCAGGGATCAGATTATTGTGGCGTAGAAAAAAAATAAAAAAAAATGCCATTTTTTTTTGGCTAATTAAAAATCTCTAAGAAATTTTACAACACAATTTATTTTATGGCCAAGAAATCTACCAAAGAAACTACACCTAAACCAAATCCCGCTGGTGGTGAAAAAAAGACACCCTCAAAAGCCGCAGCTAAACCTAAGAAAGATGAGGATGAGGATGATGACGATGATGATGATCTTGAAGATGAGGAGGTAAAGCCCACAAAAAAAGGCAAGCCTGCAAAGAAAGGTAGTAATGACGATGATGATGAGGAGGAGGAAGACGATGTAGAGGTGGAAGATGAGTGGGAAAAGTCGGAAGAAGAAGATGATTGGGATCCTGACTTTGCAGAATTCGACGTGCCAAAATCAAAGACCAAAAAGCCGGCCGGTAAAAAAACAGGGAAAGATGATGATGATGATTTTAAAATAGATGACGATTTTAAAGACCTTGGTTTTGACGACCTCCGTGGCGGCGGCGGTGGATTTGATGATGACGACGATTTTTAGTGCAGCAAATTGCAGCCGGTGAAAATGTGTAAATTAACGGAGTGAAAAAAGCTGTCTGTTTTTCAATCGAAAACTTTACTGATTTTAAAATAAAAATGTTGAACTGGGCTAACCGGTTCAACATTTTTTGTTTTCTGGATAATCATCAGTATCATTTTGGCGAGCCAGCGTTTGAATGCCTTTTAGGAGCAGGTTGTACTGCCCAAATGTCTGCACCTGCAGATGGGGGAGCATTTACAATGCTTGCAGATTTTTATAAAAAGCATCCGGGTTGGTTATTTGGCCACCTGGGCTACGATTTAAAAAATGAGGTGGAGCAATTGCAATCTTCCGGAAAGGATAATATAGGTTTTGCAGACCTTGGTTTTTTTGTGCCGGAAACTGTGCTTGAAATAAAAAATAACCTGCTGTATATTTATACAGATGAAGAAGCTGTAGTAATTTTTGATGAGATTCTTGCAACTTCACTTGAACTGCCGCACCCACTGATACACGCTGATGGATTTATAATTCAACAGTCGGCTTCCCGGCAAGATTATTTACGGCATGTAAAAGAATTGCAGGCACATATTCTTCGGGGCGATTGTTACGAAGTGAATTACTGCCAGGAGTTTTTTGTTACCGGGTATCAAATGGATCCTGTTGCTGCATATTTTAAATTAGCGGCAGTAAATCCAAGTCCGTTTGCAGCATTATATAAACTGGCAGATAAATACTGCATTAGCGCAAGTCCGGAAAGGTATCTTAAAATTGAAAATAGCCTGGTTATCTCTCAGCCAATGAAAGGAACAGCTTTTCGTGATCTTGAAGATCCTATAAAGGATGAAGTTAACAAGCAGCAGTTACTAAATAGTGAAAAGGAGAAGAGTGAAAATGTAATGGTGGTTGACCTGGTAAGAAACGACCTGAGTAAAGTTTGCACAGAAGGAAGTGTTCGGGTAACCGAGCTTTTTGGTATGTACAGTTTTCCGCAGGTACACCAACTGATAAGTACGGTTGAAGGAACGCTAAAGAGTGACTGTACCTGGATTGATGCTGTTAAAGCAACCTTTCCCATGGGGTCAATGACAGGTGCTCCTAAAAAAAATGTGATGGAATTGATAGATAAATACGAGGTTAGCAAAAGAGGATTGTATTCCGGCGCTATTGGTTATGTACACCCTAACGGCAATATTGATTTTAATGTGGTTATCAGGAGTATTTTGTATAACGCAACAAACAAATACATTTCTTTCCAGGCCGGCAGCGCCATTACTTTTTATAGCAATGCAGAAAGTGAGTACGAAGAGTGCCTTTTAAAAACAGCAGCAGTTAAACAGGTGCTTCAGCAATTATAAATACCTAATCTTCCAGGCTGGTTACACCGCCGCTCACTGCAAATTTCATGCTTTCGGAGGCACTGATCTTTTCATTAGTCCGTACCCTGCTTTTGGGAACTACATAAACATTTCCGGCCACAGAATAAGACATGGGTACATAGACTGAAATATAGTCCTTCATTCCAAATTCTTCCATATCATCCTGGGTTATAAATCCAACACGCCACACATCAATATTGTCAACATTTACAAGTACATTTTTCGTAAATTTTTTTTTATCTCCTGCAAAGGCTTCAAAAAAATCTTTTACGGTTGTGTATAAAAATTTAACCACCGGTGTTTTTTGCAGAATCTTGTCAATACTTTCCTCCAGTTTATTAAAAAGAAAAGATGAAGAAAGGTAGCCTACCATAATTACCAGCATAATCACCAAAACAAAACCCACACCGGGTATGCGCCGGATGGTACCGTCTTTATCCTCCATCAATGAAGGCACGATGCTGTGAATAATATTTGGCAGAATGCCATCAATAAAATTAAAGGCAGCTGCTATGGCCCAGATAGTAATTGTAAAAGGGCCCAACACCAGTAAGCCCTGTAAAAAGTATTGAAAAAGGCGTTTATAACTGGCGGCTTTGTTCATACAGGTTGTTTAATTGCAAAGATAACAGATTGAGATGTGCAGCATTTTTGTATTTACTACTGCAATAAAATTATTGAAACTTACGCCACTCAACCCAAACCCCAAACCCCAACGGTAAACCGTAAACCGTAAACTGAAAACCGTAAACTGAAAACCGTAAACTGTAAACCGTAAACTGTCTATAAATTGTTATGAATGGTCGAATAATTATATGGAAACTTTGGTAACAAAATTAGTTTCCTTAGTTTTGTGCCCGATTATGACAGATACAGGAATCGCCACCGCCACAAGAATAAAACTGAAAGCACACGATTTGGTGATGCAATATGGTATACGAAGTGTTAGTATGGATGATATTGCCGGCGCTTTAGGGATGAGCAAAAAAACCATTTATCATTACTATTCTGATAAGGATCAGTTAATTGAAGAAATTATTAAAGATAAAGTTGAAGAAAGCAAGGTTAGTTGCATGAAGGATAAAGCAGCGGCCAAAGATGCAGTTCATGAAGTGTTTCTTGCGATGGAGATGATGCAGGAAATGTTTCAGCAAATGAACCCATCGGTAGTACATGACATGGAAAAATTTCATCCAAAGGCCCACCAGCATTTTATTAAACTTAAGTATGATTTTTTGTACAAAGTGTTGATTGAAAATATTGAAAGAGGCATTGCAGAGGGTTTGTACAGGCCTGAAATAAAACCGGATATTATTGTAAAAGCCAGGCTGGAAAACCTGCTGCTTTCTTTTAACCAACTGGTTTACCCTAAAAATAAATACAGCATAATAGATGTAGAAATTCAGTTAACTGAGCATTTTTTGTTTGGTCTTTCTTCTCAAAAAGGGCACAAACTCATTTTTAAATACCAACAGGACCGCTTAAAAAAACAACAATAATGACAAAACAAACCAAACCCTTTTTACTAAAAATTTACTTTGCAGCATTGGCTGTTTTATGTATTAATGGCGTTGCATTTTCACAAACTGTTAATAGCTTAAGTTCCCAGCAGGCAGTTGATTATGCATCGAAAAATGCTTACCAGGTAAAAAATGCTTTGCTTGATGTGCTTATTCAGCAGCAAAGCAACCGGGAAATTACCGGGGCTGCCTTTCCGCAAATAACTGCTAATGGTGCTTTTACCGATTATCTTGATATTCCAACCTCATTGTTGCCCGGTGAAGTATTTGGCCAGCCTGCCGGAACATTTATACCTGTAAAGTTTGGTACAAAATATACTGCAAGTGGTGGTGTTACATTAAACCAACTCTTGTTCGACGGGCAGGTTTTTGTAGGCTTACAGGCCAGGAAGACGAGTATAGATCTTCGTAAAAAGGCTTCCGAAGTAACAATAGAAAATATCAAAGCCAACGTATTGAAAATTTATTACCAGCTTGTCGTCAGCAAAACACAAGTCGATTTGCTGAATGCAAACATTGGCAGGCTGCAAAAACTGGAACATGATACAAAGGAGATTTATAAAAATGGATTTGCAGAAAAACTTGATGTAGATAAGCTGGCAGTACAGCTGATAAACCTTGAAACAGAAAAGGGAAAAGTGCTGAATTCTATTGCTAATGGATATAATGGCTTAAAGGTTTTAATTGGTATGCCTGTTAAAGACAGCCTGGTACTTACAGATACACTGAATGAAAATCAAATTAAAGAAGGGATACTAGAAAGCACACAATACAATTACACGGACAGAAAGGATTTTCAGTTGCTGCAACTCAATAGCAGGTTAAATCAATATAACGTTAAACGTTACCAGCTTAGCCAGATACCAACTTTAAGTGCAGTGGGTAATTATGGTAAGCAGGCTCAGCGAAATAAGTTTGATTTTTTTAAAAAAGGTGGTGACTGGTTTACAACATCTTATGTAGGCTTGAATTTATCTATTCCTATTTTTAAAGGTTTTGCCACAAAGGCTAAAATTGCACAGGCAAAACTGGCTGTACAACAAACCAACAATCAAATTGAAAACTTGCAAAAAACAATTGACAATGATGTGCAGACAGCCAAAAACAATTTTGCTAATGCAACAACAACCATGGATTATCAAAAGCAAAATATGCAGCTGGCTGAATTGGTTTACAATCAAACAAAAAAGAAATACGAAATAGGAACCGGTTCTTCAACAGAAATTAATGCAGCAGAAATAGATTTAAAAACAGCCCAAACCAATTATGTAAGTGCATTGTACGATGCTATCATAGCCAGGGTTGATCTTTTAAAAGCTGTTGGCAAACTCTAATAACAACTCAAATGACCATTAAAAACAATAACGTGTATCAAATAATTAAACTGACTGGTATGAAACAATTTTTTGCACTCAGTGCTGCTGCAATACTGCTTTTATCATCATGCGGAAACAGCAAAAAAGAAGGCAGTGCCGAACTTAATGATAAGAAAGCTGCACTGGAAAAGCTGAAAGGGGATAAGGATAAAATTGATGGTAAGATCAGCGGACTTGAGAAAGATATTGCAAAACTGGATACCTCTGCCGGTAATGCGCCAAAAGCAAAACTTGTAGCGGTGCAAACACTGGCAGTAACAGATTTTGCCCATTACATTGAATTGCAGGGCCGGGTTGATGCTGAGAATGTAAGTTATATTACACCACGTGGCGGTCCTGGCCAGGTAAAGGCGATTTACGTTAAGCAAGGGCAATTTGTTAAAAAAGGACAATTGTTAGTAAAGCTTGATGATGCTATTATTCAACAGAATGTAGTGGCTGCAAAACAGGGACTTGAAAGTATTAAAACTCAGCTGAGCTATGCAAAAAATATTTACCAGCGCCAGAAAAACCTGTGGGACCAGGGTATTGGTACAGAGGTACAATTGATAACCGCAAAGAATAACGTTGCCACTTTAGAGAACCAGCTGGATGCAAGCAATGAAAATGTAAAGTCAGTACAGGAGCAGTCTAAAACAGCATTTGTTTACAGCGATGTAGATGGTGTGGCTGACCTGGTAACAGTAAAAATGGGCGAATCTTTTGGAGCTGCAGGTTCAGGCGTTATTAAAATTGTAAACAACAGTAACTTAAAAGTTACCAGCAATATTCCTGAAAATTATTTGGGTGCGGTTCACACCGGCAGCCAGGTAATAGTGCAGATGCCGGACGTAAATAAAAGCTTTAACGTAGCCGTTAGTTTTGTAGGAGCCTCTATAGATGTGATTAACAGGGGTTTTGTTGTAGAAGCAAAACTGCCATCAGACCCGGCATTGAAGCCTAACCAGATAGCTTTGCTGAAGATAAAAGATTATGCAGCTGCAAGTACAATTGCCATTCCATTAAACACATTGCAGAACGATGAAAAAGGGAAATATGTAATGGTTGCCAGCACGGAAAATGGTAAACTGATTGCCCGTAAAAGACCAGTTACAATCGGGATGTTAAGCGGTGATTTACTGGAAGTAAAAACCGGGTTAAAGGCGGGGGATGTATTGGTAAACGAAGGCTTTGCAGGAATTTATGAAGGCCAGTTACTCACGCTGAAATAAATTTCAGCCTGCAAGAAAATGAGAAAGACCGATCAGCAAAAACCTACAGTAAAAAGTACACCAATAAGCAAATTTTACTTTCTTATTAAGAGAGTAAAGACAAACTAATTATATGAGTGCAATAGAAACAATAAAAGAAAAATTCAAGGAGTTCAAGCCAACATCCTGGAGTATCAGCAACAAAACAACCATTTACCTGGTCATGCTTTTTGTAACGCTTATTGGAGTGTTTCAATTTGTAACGTTGCCGAAGGAGCAGTTTCCTGATATTGTTATTCCAACGATTTATGTGCAAACAATTTATGTAGGTAATTCACCGAAGGATATAGAAAACCTGGTAACCCGTCCTATTGAAAAACAGATTAAAGGAATTACCGGGGCAAAAATTAAAAAATTTACCAGCACTTCTCAACAGGATTACTCGGCCATAATAGTTGAGTTTGATACCGAAGTAAAAACTGAGGTTGCCCTGCAAAAAGTGAAGGATGCAATGGATAAAGCCAAGCAGGATCTGCCAACAGATCTTACGCAGGAACCCACAGCATTAGAAGTAAATTTAAGTGACCAGCCAATAATGTATGTAAACCTTAGTGGTGATTTTGACATGGTGAGGCTAAAGAAATTTGCTGATGATTTGAAAGATAAACTGGAAGATTTGCCGCAGATAAACCGCATTGACATTGTTGGTGCACCGGAAAGAGAATTTCAAATTAATGTTGACAATTACCGCATGCAAACTGCCGGTGTTACGTTCGATGATATTGCCAATGCTGTATCCAGGGAGAATATGGATATCTCAGGAGGTTTGCTGGATGTGGGCTCTATGAAACGGAACCTGCAGCTGAAAGGGCAGTTTAAATCCAAGTATGATATTGAGCAGGTACTGGTACGTAACACAGGTGGTGCCCCTATTTATTTAAGGGATATTTCTGTGATAAAAGATACTACTAAAGATGCAGAAAGTTTTGCCCGGCTCGATGGCAAAAATGTTGTGACGCTAAATATAATTAAACGTAGTGGGGAGAACCTGATAGAAACAAGTGATGGCGTTAAAAAAACCGTTGAGGAAGCCAAAGGAGTGCTCTATCCATCCAACCTTAAGGCTGTTATTACCGGAGACCAAAGTATAAAAACCCGAACTTCTTTTAAAGATCTTGTTAACTCAATCGTAATCGGATTTATACTTGTTTTAATTGTGCTGATGTTTTTTATGGGAGTAACCAATGCATTCTTTGTGGCGCTCTCTGTGCCGTTGAGTATGTTTGTTGCTTTTATGTTTTTGCCGGGGGCA
Source organism: Ferruginibacter sp. (assembly GCA_965247025.1). Classification (GTDB taxonomy): domain Bacteria; phylum Bacteroidota; class Bacteroidia; order Chitinophagales; family Chitinophagaceae; genus Ferruginibacter. Next base: position 3,568,392 of record OZ252000.1, read on the forward strand.
GATCTTATTGTTGGTACGCATGTTACCCTCAACTTTATTGTATTATTTGCGCTGTTGTTTGGTTTGGGAATTATTGTTGATGATGCGATAGTGGTGATTGAAAATACCCATAGAATATTTACAGAAGGCGGCGGAAAAATTACAGTGAACAATGCTGCAAAAGCCGCCGCTGGCGAAATATTCGTACCGGTACTTGCCGGTACAGTCACCACACTGGCGCCTTTTTTTCCACTACTTTTCTGGCCCGGTATTATTGGGCGATTCATGGTTTACCTGCCTACCATGCTCATTTTTACGCTGGCAGCATCGCTGGTGGTTGCCTTTATAATGAACCCGGTTTTTGCAGTTGATTTTATGAATCATCCGGAAGGAGAAAAAGAAAAAAAATCAGCCATATTTAAAAAGCCTTCGTTCTGGATTCCTATTGCTGCCGGTATTTTTTTAGATGTGGTTGGGGCACCTTTTTTAGGCAACCTCCTCATCTTTTTTATGCTGCTTGTGTTGCTTAACAGGTATCTGCTTGATGATGCAATTCACTATTTTCAAAATCATGGATTGCCCTGGATCATGGGACATTACGAGAGCTTGTTGCGGTGGGCACTCAAAGGTTGGAGACCGGTGCATTTACTGCTTGGAACAATCGGTTTGCTCATCTTGTCTGTCTTTATATTCGTTGGTGCTATAAAGAGCAACCGGGTGGGTATCACTTTCTTTCCTAAGGCTGATCCCAATCAATTGTACGTTTATATAAAATTACCAGTAGGTACCAGTGTTGAGTACACGGATTCTGTTACAAAAGTGTTGGAAAAGAAAGTAACCAATGTGCTTGGCGTTGATTATGCTTCAGGAAAAACCAACCCGGTGGTTGAAAGTGTGATCAGCAATATTGCCATCGGAGCAAGTGATCCTGCATCAGGCGATAGAAGTACAAGAAGTGAGTTGGGACGAATTCAGGTTTCGTTTGTAGAATTTGAAAAGCGACACGGCGTTTCTACCAGACCTTATCTCGATGCTGTAAGAGCTTCATTAAAAGGGATACCGGGTGCGGAAATTAGCGTTGACCAGGAAAGTAGCGGACCGCCAACAGATCCTCCTATTAATATTGAAATTGCAAGTGAAGATTTTGATGGCCTTGTAAAAACTGCTGTCAATTTAAAAAACTACCTCGATTCAATTCAAATTTTGGGTGTTGAGGAGTTGAAGATGGATGTGGATCTTAATAATCCTGAAATTACTTTAACTGTTGACAGGGAACGGGCTCTTATCCAGGGTGTGTCATCCGCCCAAATTGGCCAGGCCATCCGTACAGGACTTTTTGGCCGGGAAATTTCAAAAATTAAAGAAGGAAAAGATGAGTATAAGATACAGCTCAGAAACAATGAAATGCAAAGAAAAGACCTGAGCAATTTGTTGAACATGAGAGTGTCTTTTCGTGATATGGCTGTAGGTGGAGCTGTTAAAAATATTCCAATCAGCGCCCTGGTTAAAGTTGAACCGACAAGCACTTTTGGAAGTATAAAACGTAAAAATCAAAAGAGACTAATCACGCTAAGATCGAATGTGTTGACAACAAAGGGCTTTAATGCCACTGCAGTTAACCAGGTAATAGCCCAGCACATTGCAGAGTTTAACCAAAAAGCTGATGGTGTTACAATTAAACAAACCGGGGAAGGAGAGCAGCAAGCAGAAACGGTGGCATTTCTTGGTAAGGCACTTGCAATAGCCCTGATGGTTATACTTTTTGTTTTAGTACTTCAATTTAACAGCATAAGCAAATCGGTTATAATTCTTACAGAAATTATCTTTAGCATTATTGGTGTATTGCTTGGATTTAGCATAACTGGCATGGAAGTATCCGGTCTTATGACTGGGCTTGGTATTGTTGGGCTGGCGGGGATAGTGGTGAAAAATGGTATTCTTGTTATTGAGTTTGCAGATGAATTGAGAGGTCGTGGTATGAAGACCCGGGAGGCGGTTATTGAAGCTGGAAAAACAAGGATTATTCCGGTGCTTTTAACAGCTCTTGCAGCCATTCTTGCTTTTATTCCAATTGCCGTTGGGTTTAATATTGATTTTGTTGCATTGTTTTCTGAGTTAAATCCTCATATTTTTTTTGGTGGCGATAATGTTGCATTCTGGAGGCCATTGAGCTGGACGATCATTTTCGGTCTTGCTTTCGCCTTTTTTATGACATTGATTATTGTACCATCCATGTACCTGATAGCCGAAAGACTGAAACGGCCTATGAGGAATATGTTTGGCGGAAAATGGATCAGCTTTATGGGTATTCCACCATTGATCTTCTTATTTATGCCGCTGATGATTGTTACAGCAATACGCCACGGAGGTGATGTAAGAAGAAGAAAAAGGCGGTTGAAAAATGATGCTGCGGCGAGTGATAAATGGAATGGAAGCTGGCTGTAATGTTTAAATAACTAATATGCAAAGAAGTGCACAGGCGAAACTGTGTGCTTCTTTGCATTTATAAATTTTGTTTATTGATAAAAAAGATACAAAATGCATTGTACTTAATCCTGCCCAATTTTCCTCTGTAAAATTTATTCCAATTTCAATAGTTGTTAAAAAGAACTTACTGGTTAAAACCGGTAGGTAACCCAATCCACTCCCTTTAAAAGCTTAAACCTTAAGGTTGTCCATTAACCTCAAATGAGAGCCCCTGCTCTTTTTTGAATAATAAAGCTTTAACAATGCAAAAGAATCTTTTTACCCTTATTTGCCTTTACGTTCTGTTGTTATTATTAACCGGGCAGGCTGATGCAAAAAATAGCAATCGCATAATTACGGCAGTAAGACTTTCAGCCACTATAAACAAACTTAACCAGCATGCGGAAATTCGATGGTATACATCACCCGGCCAAAACAATATGCTGCGTTTCGAACTTCAAAAAAGTGCAGATGGTAATGCATTTTCCTATGTTACATCTGTAGCCGGCGATCGCCACAACAACTTAAAACAGTATTTCGCCGAAGATAGAAATTTGCTGAATGGCAATAATTTTTACCGCCTTAGAATAATTTACAAAGATGGCTATGAGGCTTACAGCAGTATTACTCAAATAGCACCTACTGCACCATCAGCCACCATTCTGCCATCAGTTGCAAAAGAAAGACTTTACATTTGGATGCCTGAAAATGTTCATGTATCAAGAGCTACGGTTTCTGATATTTTCCGGTAAAATTATTTTAGAAACTGCTGCATTAAATGCTGACTCCGGGATGGCAGATCTGGATATACAAAAGCTTCAGCCGGGGTTTTACAATATTATCCTGCAAACAGCTTTCGGTAAAAAAATACATTTAAAGTTTAGTAAAAAATAACCGGGACCTGAGCCGGTGCCTTTATTACCGTACATATCTGATTATCGCCCTGCACCAAAACTGCAGGGCTTTTCATTTAAAAAAAGAAAATCTATTTTAATTTTATAAAAAAAAACCATGATAAACAATCACGAAATAGACTACAAAATTTATGGGGAAGAACTACAGTTTGTTGAAATAGAACTGGATCCCAACGAGACCGTAATAGGTGAACCCGGTGGTTTTATGATGATGGATAATGAGATACAAATGCAAACTCTTTTTGGTGATGGTAGCCAGCAGGCTCAAAGTGGTGGATTGCTTGGTAAATTACTTACAGCAGGTAAGCGTTTATTAGTTGGCGAGAGCCTGTTCATGACAGCCTTTACAAATGTTGGACAGGGCAAAAAGCATGTAAGTTTTGCTGCACCTTACACAGGTAAAATCATTCCGCTGGACCTATCTAAATTGAACGGTAAGATCATTGCGCAGAAGGATGCATTTTTATGCGCTGCTAAAGGGGTGAGCATCGGAATTGAATTTCAGCGCAGGCTTGGTACGGGTATTTTTGGTGGAGAGGGTTTTATTATGGAAAAGCTGGAAGGAGACGGGATGGCATTTGTACATGCTGGCGGCTATGTTATAGAAAAGGAACTTAAGCCCGGAGAGATTTTAAAAATCGATACCGGGTGTGTTGTGGCTTACACAGCAGGAATTGATTTTGATATTGAATTTATCAGGGGAATAAAGAACTGGATGTTTGGTGGCGAAGGATTATTTTTTGCAGTTTTGAGAGGTCCCGGAAAAGTTTGGATACAGTCCTTACCTATCAGTCGGCTTGCCGGAAGATTACAGCAATATGCTTCCGTGGGAGGAAGAAAAGAGGAGGGCAGTATTCTTGGCGGAATTGGTAATTTATTAGATGGAAGAGAATAAAACAGACTCTTTTAAGGTAAATATTTTTCATGTAAGAAAATTATAATGCATAAATTTTTTACATTCTTTTTAAAAGAAAATTTCCGTTAGAAAATGGCTTAAAAATATAGAAATTGTTTGCGGCAATTGCAAGAAACATATTGAATTAATAAATCTTCGTTTATTCTTTAAAATATTTTGAATCGATAATGTCAATATTGAAATTATTTTTTAACTAACTGATTATCAGCAAGTTACGGCATGTTCTTGTGTCATTTACACATTTCTCTTTTCAATAAAATAATTAAAATTGTTATAAAAAATCTTGCAAATTGTAAATTATCCCCCTATCTTCGTTATGGTTTTTCATAGGATATTGGATTTTAAAGCGGGACTAGATTTCTATCTTGGTCCCTTTTTTTATGCCAAAATTAGACTGGTAGCGGCTTTCCGCAAACGTTTGAAATTTTTATCTGGTAAGCAAACCCTTTGGAGTAATGTTGATCTTGTTTTCTGAAAGCAGGTAATTAATAACAGTCCATAATCTGTCTTTTTTAAAATGTTTTGACTGTTCTGTCAGTTCCTGAATTGTAATTTTTTTTGAATCAATGCTGGTTATTATATGGCGGGCAATTTGTTCAAAATCCGATAAACTAACTGGCGTATTTTTTAATTCGATGCAGTTATCACAAATGCCACAATGTTTCAAGCTGTGATCATTAAAATAAGCAGCAATGATTTTGCTTCTGCAATCTGTTTTGTTTTGGGTAAAAGCAACCATTGCTTTTATTCTTTCCTCAAACAATCTTTTTCTTGTATTGTAATTTTCCAGGTCGATTACAAAACTGTCGGAATACATTCTGTTTTGCAATAGCGTTATTTGAGGCCCTTCTTTTTGCCGGACATATTCTATAATGCCAAGTTGCTGCAACCTTGCCAGTTGTTTAATCACGGCTTCTGTTGTCACTCCAATAAACTTAGCTAATTGTATTTCATTAACTGCAGCAGGAAAATCAAAAATTCCTTCGTACGACCGTAATAGTCCTTTTACAATTGGCTCAGCGGCTTTGTGTTGCTGCTCAAATTCTTCCAGCAAAGTTTTATTGCACCTGAAAACTACTGTTGAAGAATTGAATAAACTTGCCGAAAACAACAATAGCCCTTCCTGTTCAAGCGCTTTTATTGCATGTGTTGCAGTAAGCAGATTTATCTTAAAATTATTACAAAAGCTTACCAGGTCAAAATCGTAGCTGTTGCCTTCACCAGAACCTGCAGGTATTTGCAGTGCATTCATTAAGCCGGTATAAACTTTTTTTATTTCTTCCCTGTCGGGATAACGGAGTGCAGGCTGCTCCTGTAATTCATCAAGTTCCCGTTCATTGTAAAGTAACACTGCGTAAGATCTTTTTCCATCTCTTCCGGCTCTGCCGGCTTCCTGGTAATAATTCTCCAGGCAATCCGGCACACCGAAATGAACCACCACTCTTACATTGGGTTTATCTATGCCCATACCAAAAGCATTGGTACATACGATAACTCTTGTCTGGTTGCTGATCCAGTTTTCCTGCTTACTGTTTCTTTCATCATTGCCAAGGCCTGCATGATAAAAGTCGGCGCTGATAGCATTCATTTTTAGCAGATCCGCAATTTCTTTGGTATGCTTCCTGCTTTTGCAGTAAACGATTGCAGTGCCTTTGACATTTTTTAGTATTTCCAGTAATTTGTTTTGCCGTGATGCCGTATTAAATGCGCTGTAGCTAAGATTTGGTCTTTCAAATGACTGTTGAAACCGCTTGTGACCAGGCTTAAAGGCCAACTTTTCACAAATATCATCCTGAACTAATTTGGTGGCAGAAGCAGTTAATGCAAGAAACGAAACGCCGGGTAAATGTTCTTTCAGTTTCGCAATACGCAAATATGGCGGCCGAAAATCGTATCCCCATTGAGAAATACAATGAGCTTCATCAACAGCTATGAGGCTGACATTCATCGACGGTAAAAACTCAAGAAACAGTGAGGTTTCAAGCCGCTCCGGCGAAACATACAAAAATTTGTAATTGCCGTAAGCGGCATTTTGAAAGGTTTTTCTTACATCTGAAAAACTCATCCCGGAATAAACGGCCAGCGCCGGAATACCTTTTTTTTGCAGGTTTTGAACCTGGTCTTTTATCAGTGCAATCAGTGGGCTAATTACAAGACAAATCCCATTCTGCGCCATTGCAGGCACCTGGAAACAAATAGATTTGCCGCCACCTGTCGGTAATAATGCCAGCACATCGTCGCCGTTCAAAACAGCATTAATAATATCCGCCTGCATTGGGCGAAAGGCATCATAACCCCAGTATTGTTTTAAAGTTTCTTGAATGGATAGCATGAGCGTATGAGGTAAAAGTAATACACTTCATGGTGAGTACTTTATTTTCTGCATGTACTGTTTTAAGAACCCCTTACAAAACAGATTTATAATTCAGCCTAATTGAATTTACTGCCAGCACAGCATCGCTTAAACCCATTGCCAGTGCCGCTATTCCCGGATGTAGTAAACCGATTGCTGCCACTGGTATAGCAACAATATTATAAATAAATGCCCAGAAAAGGTTTTGCTTAATAGTAAGAAAAGTGTGTTTGCCAAGCCCGAGGGCCATGGGCAGTTTTCCTATTCCGTTGTTCATTAAAACTACCTGGGCACTTTGCATAGCCAGCTGTGTTGCATCGCTCATTGAAATACCAATGGTAGCTTTTGCAAATGCAGGTGCGTCATTGATGCCGTCGCCAACCATAGCAACCGGTGCAGAATTATTGAGATGCTCTACAATTGCTAATTTTTCCTGCGGCGTTTTTTCGGCATACACTTCATCAATGCCCACCACTGCTGCAATATTGTTGGTGCGTTCCTGCGAATCACCGCTTAGTAAAATAGTTTTGATTTTTTTACTGTGCAGATAGGCTATCACCTGCTTAGCTTCAGGCCGCAGCTCATCATCCATATCAAACCATCCAATTAATTCACTGTTTTTGTAAAGATGTGCTGTGTGCTTTGTAGTTTGCTCCGGGTTCTTATCCTTACTTAGCTTGTAAGAACCTAATTGGTAAATATTTCCTTCCTTGTCTTCAGCACTCATACCAGCGCCTTTTATTTCTTCAATCTTTTTCCAGTAAACCGGGTTGTTTATTTTCCACTCATTACTGATAGCTTGCGCAATAGGGTGGGTGGAATATTTTTCAATTGAAAATACAATGCGTTTAAAATCATCAACACCAATACTGGTTTCAAAATCCCTGATCTTCATTTTTCCCATCGTAAGCGTACCCGTTTTATCAAACACAACTGTGCTGATGTTTTTGAACAGCTCAAGGCTTTTTGCATTTCTGAACAAAATCCCTTGCTTAGAGGCTCGTCCCAAACCTACGGCAATGGCAGCGGGGGTTGCAAGGCCCATTGCACACGGGCAACTGATTACCAGTACCGCAATACTCCGCATAAGACTATTGGTTGCATCAATGCCAAAAGCAAAATAATTAACTAAAAATGTGAGGACAGCAATGCCGATAACAACCGGTACAAATACGGCACTTATCTTATCTGCCAACTGCTGCAGGGGTGGTTTTTCGCTTTGGGCCTGCTTTACAAGATTCAGAATATTGCTGAGTACAGTATCTTTCCCCGTTGCGGTTACCTGGGCTTTTAGAGTGCCATCCGTAACCATACTTCCTCCCGTCAATAAATCTTTTTTTTGTTTGAAAACTGGCTTGCTTTCCCCCGTAAGCATGGCTTCATCCAGGTAGCCTTCGCCCCATAAAATTTTGCAGTCTGCAGGCACCTGCTCACCTGTTTTAATCAGTATTAAATCACCCACTCTCAACTGCGAATTTTCTACAGGAAATATTTGCTCTTTATGTTCATCATCAAAAGCAATCATGTTGGCCATTACCTTTTGCTGACGTGCCAGTTTGTTCAATTCTTTCTGTGTGGCGGTTACTGAACTGTGTTCCACCCATTCTCCTAAAAATACCAGTGTAATAATGGTGGCTGTGGTTTCATAAAAAACGTAATCCATCCCCATGTTTCCCAGCGTGCCGGTAAGGCTATACACAAATGCAGCAGTTGCACCCGTTGCAATCAGCACGTTCATATTAGGAATTCCTCTTCGTAAACTCTTAACCGCACTTACTCCAAAATAACTCATTCCCACAAAATAAACCGGGATGCAAATCGCTAATTGTATCCATGGGTTCATCAGGAAATGAATGTGCCATGGAAGCATGTGCAGCATCAGTATCAATGTAAACGGCAGGCAAAAAAGAAATCTTTGCAGGTGATTGGAAAAAGACCACTGACCACTGAGAATTGACAACAATCCTGTTTTTTTGCTGTTGTCTGTTGCCGGTTGACCTTCGTGGACTATTTTATAACCAAGATTCTCTATCCCTTTGAAAATATGCTGTTTATCTACCGCCCCGTCCGTTTCAAAACTTACATCGCCACCTATAAAATTCACCTTCACATCTTTCAATCCTTCTTTGGTAAGGTATCTGTTGATGGTAAGCGCACAATTCGTGCAGTCCATGCCATCTACCTTCCATTCAACTTTTTCCATGCTGCAAAATTATTACAGGGTTAACCTGCTGCGTTACCATAGCAGGAAAATATCTTTGCAACATGGAGTTAAATTTTACACTGGATACAATTGCCAATACTGCAGCCCAATTTATAACAATAGCAGCGGGCCGCAGAGTGATAGCCCTGCATGGCGAAATGGGGGCAGGTAAAACAACTTTTGTACATGCTGTGTGTGATCAATTGGGCGTAAAAAGTGGCGTGGCCAGTCCGACGTTTTCTATAATCAATGAATACGAAGCAGAGGATACCGAAACCCTCTATCACATTGACCTTTACCGCCTGAAAAATGAGGAGGAAGCTATGCAGGCTGGTGTGGAAGATTGCTTGTTTTCCGGCAATTGGTGCTTTGTTGAATGGCCGGAAAAAGCACCCGGCATATTCCCCGAAGACACACTTCATGTAACCATTACGCCCACTGAAATCAGTAGCAGAAAGATGGCAATAAATTTGTAATTTGTAGCCGCACCTAAAGCAATATATTTTCAATTTCATTTATTTATGGCAATGTCAAAACCCTTTGTTTCCACCAGTTTTTCTTACGAAACGCTTGAAGAAACGCTTGATGTGAAACCCAAAGGCACAGAATTACTGATTGGTATACCCAAAGAATGTTCCTTTAATGAAAACAGGATAGCGCTTACACCGGAAGCAGTTGGCGTAATGGTTGCCAATGGGCACAGGGTTGTAATGGAAACAATGGCCGGAGAAGGAGCTAGTTATACAGACAAAGATTACAGCGATGCAGGAGCTAAGATAGCCTATGATAAAAAGGAAGTTTTTGAATGTGAGTTGCTCGTAAAAAGTGCACCGGTTAGTGAAAGCGAATGCGAATTGCTTAAACCCAATCAATACATCATTTCTCCCATTCACCTTGCGGTGATGAAAAAAGAGATTTTGGAAAAGATGATGGAGAAAAAGATTACCGCTTTGAGTTTTGAAAACCTGAAAGACGATAGCGGTCACAACCCAATTGTGCGGAGCATGAGCGAAATTGCAGGCAGTGCTGTAATGCTGATTGCCGGCCAGTACCTGAGCAACCCCAATAATGGAAAGGGGGTATTGGTGGGGGGCATCAGCGGTATTCCGCCAACAAAAGTAATAATTATAGGAGCAGGGATTGTAGGTGAATATGCAGCCAGAACAGCCCTTGCAATGGGTGCAAGTGTAAAGATTTTTGACAATAGTATTTACCGCCTCAAGCGTTTGCAAAATAATATTGGTGGCAGATTATGGACATCTGTAATTGAACCTAAAATTCTTGCGAAGCAATTAAAAACCTGCGATGTTGCAGTGGGAGCATTGAGCAGCACAGGTGGCCGTACACCGATTGTGGTAACTGAAGAAATGGTAAGCAACATGCGGCCGGGTACCGTGATAGTTGATGTTAGTATTGACCGTGGCGGTTGTTTTGAAACCAGCGATGTAACAACCCATGACAAGCCAGTCTTTAGAAAATTTGATGTAGTGCATTATTGTGTGCCAAATATTCCCAGCGGCTTTGCCCGTACAGCCTCACAAGCTATCAGTAATGTACTAATGCCCCTGTTGCTGGAGACTGCCGATGATGGTGGAATTGACAATGTAATTTGGAATAAAGCTAATATCCGGACGGGCATTTATTTATTTAAGGGTAGCCTTACCAACTTTCATTTAAGCCAGCGTTTTGAATTGAAATATACCGATTTGAATTTGCTGGTGGGAAGTAAATGGGAGCAATAGGGGGAAGGTTTACGGTTTGAGGTTTGGGGTTGATTGAGATTTTTATATTGGCGATTTATTAATTTGAGTGATAGTGAATGAGCCGAATAATTCCGTTATTCGGCTCATTTTTTGGCTATATTTGAGCCGATTAAGCTTCAGAATTGGCTCATAATTATAAAACAAGTTATGTGGTAAATTCTTTTCTCTATTTAGTCGACCCTCAAAAAGTGAGAAAAGTTGATTGTTATTTGATTTGAGAGATTCCAGGCTGAATAATAGTAACCAGATATTTGCAAAATGGTAAAAAAGCTTGCAAATTTATGAATGCTTTCTACCCCCAAACATACTCCTCAGTTAGGATTGTTTCATGGTCTTGCAGATCAGCTTGATCAAAAGCATCCTTTGTATCAATTGGCCAATAAAATCAATTGGTCATTTTTTGAAGATGCTTTTAAAAAGCATTACAGTGAAAAAATGGGTAAGCCGGCAAAACCGATTCGCCTGATGGTATCGTTGCTGATATTGAAATATGTCCGCAACATCAGCGATGAAAACCTGGTGGAGCAATGGTCTGAAAATATCTATTTCCAGTACTTTAGTGGTGAGCAGCATTTTCAGGCCAATATCCCTTGTGTACCAACCGAACTGGTTGCTTTCCGTCAACGCATAGGCGAACCTGGCGTAGAGTTAATTTTACAGGAAAGTATCCGTGTAAATGAGCCTCCTGAAGATAACAATACAGGTATTGTGGTGAGTGTTGATACGACCGTGCAGGAAAAAAATATCACCTACCCGACAGATGATAAACTATACAAAAAAATTATTAAAAAGTGTTGGGCAATAGCAGACAAAGAGGCAATAGATCTTCGCCAGTCTTACACAAGGATAGTTAAACGTTTAAGTAATTTACAACGGTTTAAAGGAACCAAGAACGGAGCCAAAGCGGCCCGTAAAGCCAATAAAAAAATACAAATCATAGCAGGAAGGCTGGTACGGGATATTGCCCGAAAGCTACCACTAACAAGCCTTGGCAAATATTTGCCGGATCTAAAGCTGTATCAAAGAGTATTATCCCAAAAGCGGAGTGACAGTGATAAAATTTACAGCCTTCATGAACCCGATGTAAAATGTTATTCAAAAGGTAAGGAGCATAAGAAGTTTGAGTTTGGCAGTAAAGCCTCTGTTCTAATTGATCAGCACACAGGCATCATTATGGGAGCCATTAATTTTACTCAAACATTACACGATTCAAAAACATTGCCGGATGTATTGGAACAATATGAACGACTCAACGGCAGGCAGCCAAAAGAAGTGTTTGTAGACAGAGGATACAAAGGAGTAAAGCAATACAAAGATGCAGTTATCCTGGTACCCAAACCTGATAAAAATATTACCAAAACACAATGCAGCAAACATAGTAAAAGGGCAGCCATTGAACCTGTCATCGGACACCTGAAACACGACTACCGTTTATGTAGAAATTATTTGAAAGGAATATTGGGAGATAATATGAATATAATTTTAGCCGCTGCTGCCATGAACTTTAAACGACGAATCAACCTCTGGCGTACAGAGGCAATCAGATGTTGGTCACTTATTTATAAACTGCTTATAAATGCTTACTGGATTTCTATTCCCCAAAAAGTAAAATCGACTTTTTGAGGGACGACTAACTATAAAGACTTAATAAACTAAGAGCCCACCCTTGCAACGGGAGGGCTCTTAGCCTGATAAAATATGTCAGTTCTTTAAGACTGGCCTGGCTCACAACTAAGGCTGCCAAATTAATATATTGCCAAACCTGTAGTTGGCGCCGGCACTGCCGATGAAGTATAAATGCTTTCAAGGCCTCCAAGCGCTTTCCTCTTAAACCCATTTATCTTATCGTCCCCACCAGCCAGCACATACACATAGTAGTTGTTTGCAGCAACAACAATATCAGCAGGTGCCCCGTCTGTTTTTGTGGCAACAGCTTCAATTAAAAACAATGCACCAAACGGAGCAACATAGTAAGAAGACACGGTGTTACTGGCCGTATTAGAAACATATGCAAACCGGCCGTATTTTGTAGTGGCTACCCAGCATGGTGCTCCCTGCTGGTTTGCTACGGCTCCATTAATTGCCTTTGCGGCGCCGTTTGCTTCTATAATATTTGAAGAGGCTGAACCTGCACCTGCAGCGCCACCTGCAGCATTTGACACAATCATAAACCGGCCCCTGGCAAAATCAAAACCAAACGGAGTTGGCCCGGCAGAAGTAGTAAATCTACCAGGCTTAACAGATCCGTCGTTCTTTATTTTAAATGCTCCCACAATATTGGTCGCCTTTTCTGTAACGATCACCCAATCGCCATCCGGCGAAATAGAAACCTGCGGAGCATCAACCTTCTTGCTGCTTAAAGGTTGTGTTGAGCCATCTATATGGGTTAGCTTTCCGCTATTGCTGATATGAAAGCCATGAATATTATCGCTGCCCCTGTTTAAAACATATAATATGTTACCATGTACAGACAGGCTTACCGGTTCCATACCTTTTGTACTTTCTGTGCAGCTTAATTTTAATTCTCCATCGTTGTTTATTTTAAAGGTAGAGATGGAATTACTCCCGGCATTTACTGCATAAAGCCAGTCATGGTCCTTATCAATAGCCAATGCTCCCTGCGACCCCAAGCCTTTTCCGGTGCCGGCTCCGCCTGAAGCAACCATCCCTTTCTGCTGCAGATCGCCATCTCTTTTTACTTTGTAAATAATGATTTTATTCTTACCTGCTTCATTGGTTTCTGTATAAAGGTAATGCCCGCCAGATTCATCGCCCCTGCCGGCAAGAACATTAGTGTTTTCCATCACCGAAGATTCATCCGGGTTACTACCCTGTTCATTAACCATGTCTTCCATTGCCGTGGTAGATTTACCTGTGCCTGCAACGCCCTGGTCAATATTTTTTTTGCATGATGCAACAGAAAATAAGATCGCAATTGCCCATACTGATTTACTGATGATTACCTTTTTCATTTTTTTTGATTTTTTTAATGTTTAGATATTTAATGACAAAGCTTTTGTTATGGGCATAGCGATGCTATTGCCCTTGCAATTTGTTTTAGCCTGGAAGCTGGTAATTATTTTAAGCTGGTAATAAGGGCAAACTGAAAACCTGCAGTAGTTACCGGCAAGTTGCCGATGCCAATGCCCTGTATTGGAATTTTAAGAAATGGCTCAATTCTTATATTGATTCTTTGCGAAATAATATGTTGGTAACCAGCGCTGAAAACTGCCGCTGCCGGTATTTCATAACTATTCTTTTTATACATTCCGGTAAGCTTTTCCGGCGCACCATTTACTGATGCATTGTATTGATTGGACTCCCTGGTGAGGATGTATGATGTCAGTCCACCGGTGATAAAAAAAGCTGCTTTGTTACGCTGATAAAAATCGTATTTAACTTTTAAAGGAATTTCAACCAGCCTGCTGTGGCTTGTAAGATTGTTGATCACCATGCCTGCTGGCATACTTGTTTTCACTTTATCCATATTGAAATTACTGCCTATGCTCTCGTAATTTTTAGTTACCCGGCTTATGCCAGATTCAACAGACAACGACTTATTAAAACGGTAGCCCAGCACAAGGCCGCCATCAAACCCTGCACTACCGAAATGCATGCTGGTACCCTTGCTAAAATCTACACCAGCCGTGAGGCCAGCATATAAACCCCGGTAGTTGTTAGCAGGTAATGGCGATTTATTGTCGCCATTTTCGATAGCCTGTTTTGGCGCAAGAATAATTGCTGTTGGTATAGAAAGCTTAACTGGATCTATTTCAGTTCCTTTTTTATCAACCGGCCGGTAAAGCGAATGCATTAATATATCTGTAGCAGTGAATAATTTTTGCTGAACTATCTCATCTGCAAAAAGCAGTGTATTGTTATCGGTTGCATGTAAATCATCCGCTTCTTTTACACCTGCTTTTTCTTGCAGGGAAACATAATTCCCCACAACTATTTTTTGTTTGGCCTGTAAAACTTGAACTATGTTTTTTGTGGCAACAGCAACACTGCTAATATTTGAGATGCTGATATTATTTTGTTGGTTACCACTACCCTGCTTAACTTTTCTATCATCTTCCCTCAATATTAAATGTTGGAAAGTGCTAGCCTGTTCATATTGCTGTTTAGTAATTTGACCAAGGCTCATTAACAGCAAAACAGTGATCAACATATTTTTCTTATAATGACTTTTTTTTACCGGTAATACATTAACCTGTTCACCCTTATCCTCATTTATTTTTTTAAATACAGCATCCCAATCTCCTTTACCGGCAGCCAGCGGGTATTGCTCTGCAGCCCGCCGAAAAAGGTCATCCATATCGTTATCTATATACTGCATTGGGTGAGTGTTTCTTTTTGGTCCAGGTATTTTTTCATAAGGGAACGGGCTCTTAATAAGTTTGATTTGGAAGTGCCTACCGGGATGTTCAACATGTCTGCAATTTCAATATGAGTATAGCCGTCTATAACATACATATTAAAAACGATCCGCAAGGAGGGTGGTAATTTTTTTACAAGGATGATAAGGTCCTTATACAGGATTGATTTATCCGGCGCTGCCGCTTCATCTTCTATTTCCCAAACGTAACCTGAGATACCACCAATCTCAGGAAGCAACATTTTTTTACGCAAAAGATCAATGGATGTATTAATCATGATCCGCTTGATCCAACCGGTTAGCATTTTTGTTAAATCTACTTCTGTATCGCACCTGAATTTATCAATGTTTAAAAAGAATTTTACAAAGCCATCATTGGTTACTTCAATTGCTTCTTCGTAATGATAAATATAACGGAACACAATTTTTAGCGCCAGCCCATGATACTGTTCGTACAGTATTTCCTGGTACTTTGGGTTTTTGTCCCTGCAACCGTCTATAATGTTGACTATTCTATCCAAAGCCTGTTTCGGGTTATTTTAAAAACTGCTTTTGTTAACTTCCTGCATTCTAAAGTAATACGCCGGCGGGGCAATTTCCTTACATGTTTTCCAAATCAGTTATAATAGTATACGGGATGTTTGAGGCAGGGGTTGCAATCTTAAAAAGTTTATTTTAAAAAGGTGGAATCAGAGACTTGATAAGAAAAAATAGTAAGCTTTGGGTAAGACATGATTGAATCAGATATTCTCTCAAGGGACAATGTTACAATTCATCAAAGTAAGATCAGCCCGGCAATAATTTCATCATTAAAAATATAATTTAACCACCAGTGAATCTATTAATAGAGTCTGAATAAAGAGGACTATAATTACTGAACAGTGCAAAAGTAAAAAGGATTTTTTTGAGTTATCTGCTTGTAAGAATCAAATAAACAATCCTTGCAATTACCATTGAAGGAATGGCACAGGCTATATAATAACTCAGCGTAAATGGTTTGTACCTTTTACTTTCAGATAGTTTTCGGGAGAACAATATTGTAAAAAGCAAACTATACAATGCAATGTTCAGTGCTGCAAAAAACAAAACTATCAGAGGACAGTTAACACCCAAATATTCAATTAAGAACAAAAGCGGAAAAAGGGGCACTTCGATTAAAAAAAATAGTCCTTTGCCTGAAGTATCATCACCCATTTCATACAAAAAAACCAGCACAGAAATAAATGCAAATGAAATGAAAGTTGCAATAATAATATCTGTCCTGGTTTTGTTTTGCAGCGTCATAAACTACTCTTTCTATCTTCTGAATTTTGATGGCCGTTCCTTATACCAACTTCATTGCAACCGGGTCCCAGTGAATGATTTTTTTTTGAAAATAACTTTCATTGCAGGACAATGCAGGCGCTGCGGCCCTGAAGCCGAAAGTGGCATCTTCCACTACTGTTTTGCCTGTTCTTATAGCATCAAAAAAATTGGTAAAATGATCTAAATGTTCGTTGTAACCCTGCGGCGCTTTATAGGTAATATCATCCTTGGTGGGTCGCTTCTTTTGTGCATCTGTCCACTTAGCTTTATAATCCGCCTGCATTTCATCCTGCATGCTTTTAGAGAAGGTAAACAATGAATCATAGCCGCCAAAGCCCGGTGCTTCCGGCATCAGACTACGCTTTACCGCTATGTCGTTGCCTTTTACATCCATCACACCTTCGGAGCCTACAAATCTTATCACCTCCTGGCCGCCGGTACCGCTGATAAAGTTAACCTGCAGCGTTAGTTGAAATGCAGGATGTTCCGGTGAATCCGGGTACTGCATTACGCCGGCCATAACATCGGGCATATTGCGGCCATCTTTCCAGTAGCTAAACTGCCCGGTGCCATAAATAGATTCAGGCCCTTTAGAGTTAGTGATAAAATGTGTGCCGCTAAGCAAGTGAATAAAAAGATCTCCGGCAACGCCGGTACCAACTTCTTTAAATGCACGCCACCAAAAAAATTTCTTGGAATCATACGCCATCTTATCCGTTACTTCTATAAACTTATCCCAGTCAGTTGTTTCTGCATTGGCATCTTTTGGTATGGTGTACTCCCAGGCACCGATGGAACTCTGCCTGTCGTAAACTGCATTCACCATATTCAGCTTTCCAATTTCGCCGGCGGCTAATAATTCCTTTGCTTTTGCCAAACCGATACTGCTTACCCGCTGGCTGCCCACTTGTAACACTTTGCCTGATTTCTTCTGGGCTTCTATCACGCCCGGGCCTTCGCCTATTTTATACACCATCGGCTTTTCGCAATATACTGCCTTGCCCTTTGCTAATGCATCTTTTGTAATACGGGAATGCCAGCAATCTGTAGTGGCAATAATCACTGCATCAATGTCCGGCTTATCAAGCAGCTCTTTGTAATTTCTTGTAGTGAACAGGTCATTGCCGAATTTTTCTTTTGCATTTACCAGTCTGCCGGTGTACAAATCGCAAATACCTGCAAGCTCTACGCCGGGAACTTTTAAGGCAGTGTCCAGGTCAAAATGGCCCTGTACGCCGTAGCCAATAACGCCAAGCCGAATCTTGTCTCCAACAGAGATTTTTCTTTCATAAAACAAGGTTCTTTCTTCGGCCTTTTCGATAGCACCAAAGCTGGCTAAAGGTGCAGCAGCGGCCAGCATTCCTGTGGCGCCAATCTGTTGTAAAAATTTTCTTCTTGATGCTTGATTTTGATTTGACATGTGCAGAATTTTATCGTTTGTCAAATTTACTGAACTGAACAGGTTACAGCACATTTTTTTTATACTGCCATCATCTTTTTTTACAGCCGGTTTTAGCAAGGCAATTAATACAGCATTGCCCGCGGGGAAATAGCAAATTTAAAAAGCTACGGCAGGCAGGGGCATAAAAAAGCGGGCCAGTGCAACAGCCCGCCAACAAAAAGGTATTACTTTTTAATCGTCTCAATCTCCAGCACATCGCCGGTAATGGTTCCGGTGATGGTGACTTTATCACCAATAAATTTCTCCACTTTTTTAGGGTCGCTAATGGCATATACTTTATCGCCTACCACAAACACTGGTTTGGCGCCCCTTTTCACACAACTTTTGGCACAGGCCGCATGGTCTTTATTATTACCTTTTACCCCGCAGTCATCATCGCTTATAAATCCCGTCCATTTACCTTTATCAAGTGCAAAAGCAGCAGTAAAACAAACAACCAAAACAAGCAACGTTAAATACTTTTTCATGTGTTTTAATTTTAGTGTACTGCTAATATAATAACTGGCGTCGATAATTAATAGCACTTTTTTTTGCTGGTAACTGCTTATCGGAGTCGAATATTTTACTGCGTATTATATGCAGCCTGTTATTTTTTTCGGGCCTGGTAAGCTTTGATATATTCAGCTACTTCAACCATGGGCGCTATCCAGATGTCTTTTTCGTTTCGCTTTAAAAAGCGAAGAAATTCCCGGTGCTCCGGTATAGAAACATTCAAAGAATTGCCGCCACCAACGCCATGGAATAAAATCACAAGCAAACCTTGTTTATCCATCGCCTGCTTTACCCATTGCTCCATCTGTGCCGCAGTTTCGCCATTTACAGGATAGCAATCAACATTATATAAATCAACCTGGTTAATTCTGTGTATCTCGGTTCTAACAGCCCTTGCTGCAATAAAATCATCTTGCATCCTGTCAATAAAAGTGGTGTCGTTCACCTTCATATCACCACAGGTAAATGCAAAAGTTCTCGTCTTCTTTCCATCCAGTGCTTCAAGAAAAACATTGGTCATTTTTATCTCGTCGGTCATTCGCTGAACAGTGTACCTGTTCATATCATATTCGGGTTTTACCCACTCCCGGCCTGCACCACCAATGCAGGGGTGAAACAGCGTATGATTGCCAAGTTCATATCCTTTTGCTGCAAGTTTTTTCCAGTCATTAATCCTGCCTTTGACCCCCATTGCAGTAATATAAAAAGTGGCTTTTAAGCCCAGCGAATCCAGCACAGGAAAGGCATTGCCCAGGTGCTGCGGTATGGCATCATCGTAGGTTAATACCACAGCACATTTCTTATGATGCCAGGTAGAATCTGCAGGTTGTGAAAAGCAATAAACAGCAATTGTAAAAAGACAAAAAAAAGTCGATAGGAGTTTTTTCATTGACAAGTTTTATGGATCAAAAGTAAGCGAAAGGCCGCTCGTTTTAATGTTGTATAATAAAAGTGGCATTCATTAATCTATATCTTGCTTTCAGCGAATCTTCAATTTGTTTGTAAACTCTCAGCTCAGGATAAGCCGGGCAATTCATTTCTTTTAAGGCCCACCACTGTATATTAATTTGAGTTGCAGCATCACAAACTTTGGTATTATTTTTTTTGCTGACGAAGGGCTGCAACTGCTTATTGAATGAACTATCCTCAATACATACGGTCATGTTGGGTATGGCCGATGAATACAAATTCCAGGAAAGATAATTATCATACAAACCTATAAAATTGAGTAAAGGAAGCGTTGCCCATGCGGTAAGCATTATTATGCTTTGTAGCTGAAGTAATTTATAATCCCCGGGCAAAATTCTGTTTGGCTTTATAAAAATAAACCAGTAATAAAATATCAGTACAATATTCCAGGGCCAAATAATCTGGTTGTGGTTTATGCCCAGCGGGCCGATGAGCAATAAAATAAAAAGATGCATGGTTACCAATATGGAAGCGGCAGTTTTTCTTGCTTTTGTAAACAGCAATCCAACAGCGGCGACGCTTTCAATAACAGGTAACAGGTAGCCTGCATAATACAGCAGGCTGTCTTGCTTTGGTGCTAAATGAAAAAAGCGTTGCAGTATAGTATGGTGCCAAATTTCGGCAACAAACGCACTGTTCATTTTGTGAATACCACTATAAAAATAAACGACCGAAAGAGCAATTATAAGGCAAGTAATAATTACATCGTCTTTGCTGTTCATTATAAAAATGAGCAAAATAAAAAGATAGAAATATTCCCAGGGATGCCACCTGTTTTGATCTAAAAGGCAGGATAGTATTTCGACGGTGATTAGCCCATACTGAAAAAATTTGATACTGGGTTTAGCGGCTGTTGCGATAAGAAAAGCAGCTGAAGCAACCAACAAAATCCAGTGTATTTCTGCAGGAATTTTTTGTAAAAACTCAAGCGGTGGTGCAAGAGGAAATAGCCTGTCGCCTACCCAAAGTTTCCAGCCAATTATTTTTGCAATAAGCCAAAAAAGGCAGGCTGCAGAAAGGAGCAAATTTGCACTACTTACTCGTTGCCCGGTAACTATTTTTTTATTTTGGTGAGATAAAATCAAATGCGTTTAAGGGTTTAAAAATACATTTTGAAATGAGCAGTTATTAAAGGTCGGCCGACAAATTCTTTCAGGCAATAAAAGAGATCAAAAGGCCCGTAACCAAAATCCCTTTTTAGTTTTTTGCATTTAGCTTTATAACGATTGTTGAAATTGAACGTGGTTTAAGTGAAATGTTTTTGACAGACTCAAGCGGATATTTTTTCATGTTGTCATCCTTATCTGCACTTGTTACAAACTGTTTGAGCGATGCAATTTTTTTGATACCGGCAACATCCAGCTCAATATTTTTTTGCTGGTTTGAATAGTTAATAACTGTAACCACCACCTGCAGCTGATCGGTAAAAGCCGCCAGCATTATATCTTTCGCCGCTTCCATATCGTTTAAACCGTCACTTCGGTTTGTGAGCAGGCGCTGCATGCCGGGCCGTACAAACCTGCTGAAATGCCCCAGGGCCCAAAGGTTTTTAGTCACAGTAAAATCGCCTTCTGTATTTAAAGCATTACTTCTTAACGCCAGCAAATAATAGCGGGCGTCAACATCTGCATCGCCTGGTTCCCAGGAGTTCCAGTAATGCCAGGCAGTTGCATTCCCCACTACCAGGTCGTGGTAAATAATTTTCGCTAAAAACAATGCACAATCGATCCCACTTATCTTTCCCTTCACGCCCTCTTTGTAGCCTTCTCCCAGCATACAATACTCTGATTGCCAAAAAGAAATATTGTACCTGGCGGCAGTATCTTTTACACTCTTGCGAATGTTGATAATATTGCTGTCACCAACTTCTGTAAAATAACTATGGCCCTCTATTACCGGGTACAAGTGTTTCAGGTTGCCGATATACAACGGACTGGCTGGTGCATACAGCTGTTGAATCTGGCTTGCGGCATGACCGTTGCCCTTATAAAGCGAACGCAGATCACCAGCTTCAGTAACCAGCATTTTAGTCGTCAGTTTTTTTGCAGATAAAGCGCTATCAAGACTTACAGCAATCTTATAAATATCTTTATTGTGCCAGGGCGAACCTTCCTGGTTCATCTGCCCAAATTTTGCAGACCAATCCCATTGTGGTTCATTCACGGGACTTATAAAATTAAACCGTATACCCTGCTGCTGAAAGTGTTCAATAACAGTTGCAAGAAAAGTAGCATAACCGCCATATTTGTCTTCCCTTAAATTGGCCTCGTAATTCTTTTCTGTTTTAAACCCCAACCCGTTTTTTGTAAACTGTACCGGCGCTGTATTGCTGAATGCAATAAGATCTTTTACGCCATAGGAAATTGCTTTTTTTGTAAACCACAAATAGCCCTGTTGTTTATTCCAGTTGTAAGTGCCATCCGGCGAAAGAAAACATTCCACACGTTTTACGGGATTGCTGATACCGCTGCTATCGCCCTGTTCTGCTGTGCCACCACCAATGTTAAACCTCCAGGCAGAAAGGCCGATGCCAAATGGATTTCCGGTTTTATCAAAGGCTTTGCTAAACAACAATTCTGCCATGCGCTCCTTTTTTGCCGCCGGCCAATACTTGCCAATTCCTTCAGAAAACCAGGCACCGGATGCTCCAATATTATCGATGGTTTGTGCTTTAACTTTAAAGTTGATGGTAAAGGTTACCGGTTGGCTGAAGAGGGGAACGGAGGTTAGAAAAAGGAGAAGGAAGACGGGAAGTTTTGAAAGCATGATAGAAAGTTTACTGAGATGAATACACTTTACAATCCACTAAAAATAAAAGAAAATGTTTGTAAAAGGCATATTGTTATTTTGTGAAAAGAAGATGTAGGATTTGGGAAACTTATATCCTGAAGGCCGCATTCATCAATTCCTGTTCTGTTCTTGAAATGCCTATTTCCTGCGCAAGTTTTTTCCAGCCGCCCACCACTTTTTTAATTTTTGCAATAATGGGTTCCATGTCTTTATTAGTAAGCTGAAAGTATTCACCAATTGATTTGGCTAAAGAAATATCCAGGGCATTATTGTGAGTATCAATATTTAAAGCCAGACCATCCTTATCAATTGAGGGATTTATGTCGTATGCAGGTGATAAAACCCAACCTTTTTCCGATAAAATAAAACCATGGTTCCTCAAATGGTCGTCTGTATTGGAAACCGCAATATTGAAAACAATCCTCCGCCACAACTGCTGCAGATCCTGCTTATTCTTTGCGCCATGATACTGTATAAATTCAGCAAGGTCCAAATAACTTCCCGGTGTTTCTTTAATGGTGTCTTCATTTTGTCCCGTCATTGTCATGGCCGATGCAAAATGAATTCTCTTACCAAGGTGTCTGTCAAATCTTTTTGTAAAAAATGTATGGTGTTTTCCGGCAACCTTCTCAATCCGGGATGGAGCCATCTCAATACCGCTTAGTACCGCCAGCCGGTATGCCAGGTATTCCCATGCACCTTTATCAATAGTATCTTCTTTTGATGGAAATTTTGCAATCCATAAATTACCTTTATCGTCGGTAACATTTGCTTTTGGCCGGGCACCACCTAAAGATGAGCCAGGTGCCATCAATATGGCCAGCCATTTTTTTACCTGTGCGCCGTCTTCACCTGATTCCAACATTGAAGCACTGTGCTGCAACTCCCTGATCGTACTCCATGGTGGTGCCGGCTTCCCGTGGTTATCGTCAAGAAAAGGTCCGTCCTCTTCCAGTTTAAAGCGAATTGCTCCCATCCTTGTTTCATCATACACACCTAATAAAAAATCCAGGTCATATAAAACCGGAGCTGGTTTACCTTCCTCTTTTGCCTGTTGGGCAGCACGCCTTTTCATCAATGTTCTTCCCCATGTATCAGGCATAGAATCTGTGAACATACCGAAGTTTTCTTTCCCGTTTGGATATTGCGGACCAGTAAACCACGCAATATCCGGATCAAGTAATTTCTGTTCTTTGCTACTAATCCAGCTAGCATCATATTCAAAACTAAAAGCCTTTCTGCCCTTTGCCTGCTGTGCAGTTAGCACACCAACACATACCGGTTCCACCATTCCCAGCCAGTGGGCATATACCAGTATTTTTTTTTTTGCAGTTGCCATTGTTATTTATTTCCAATTAAACTAAGGTCCTGTAACTTTCTGCCATAATCGTCATCCGCCGCAAGTTTTAAGAAATCATCTTGCAAACCTAATACCCTAAGCGTATTAAAATAGGAGGCAATAGATACACTTCCGTTGCCTTTTTCAATATAATACAAAGTGCTGCGATCAATATTAGCACGTTCTGCTACCTGCAGCGTAGTTAATTTTCTGCGTTTTCTCGCCAGCCTGATATTTTCACCCAGCTTTTCCAATATTTTTTGATGCTTTGGAAACAATAGTTGCTTTTTTCCACTCATACTAATATGTTGTATATTTTCCACAAAAATATCAGTTATGTTGGTATTATACAACATTTTATTTAATACTTTTATTAGCAAAAAACTATTAAAAGCTTGCAACCGGAGAAGATATTTCACTTTGCTTACAGTAATTCTGCCATGAATCTCTTTTTTACTGCTGGTTAGTACTTGCCAATGCTCTCAAAAACTAAGCGCCGGAGGTACCTACATTATCGATGGTGTGGGCCTTAGCTTTAAGGTTATGGTGAAAGTTATTGGTTGGGTGAAGAGGGAGAAGGAGGTTAAGAAAAGGAAGGAGGTGGCAAATTTTATAAGCATACTTAACAATTATGGCACTGAAAATAAAGCAATTTAATATACCAAGGCGGTCAAAATATAGATGGTCAAAATAAATCAAAAAAATAAGGGCTGATCTTTCAATCAATCCTTATTAGTGGCCTCGCCGGGAATCGAACCTGGATCTGGAGCTTCGGAGACTCTTATACTATCCATTGTACTACAAGGCCATAAAATCTGCAAACTTGCAAATTGCTTTACTTTCCAAACATGACAACGTTACTGCCAAATATTTTTACTGCAATAGCGAGCAATATTACGCCAAAAAATTTTCTGATAACCACCATTCCGTTTGGTCCTAAAACTTTTTCTATCCACTTAAGCGAACGCAATACCAGGTATATCACAACACTGTTGATCAATATGCCTATCAGGATGTTCACATCATCATAGTTTGCCTTTAAACTCATAACCGTTGTAAGCGTACCACTGCCGGCTATCAGCGGAAAAGCAATAGGTACAACACTGCCCGTTTTAGGATTGTTGTCCGGCTTAAAAAACTCATGACCTAATACCATTTCCAGCCCCAAAATAAATATCACAATACTACCTGCTACGGCAAAGGATTTTACATCTAGCCCAAGCAGGTTTAAAAATTGTTTACCAAGAAACAAGAACAAAATCATAAGTCCACCTGATACAAGTGTGGCCTGTGATGAACTGATAACTCCCCCCATTTTTTCTCTCAGCGAAGCCAAAATTGGAATGCTGCCGACCACATCAATTACGGCAAACAGCGTAAACGATACCGTAAGTATTTCCTTGATGGAGATGTCAGCAAAGTTCATATTTGCAAATTTTGGCAAAGATACAGGGGGTTGCCGCCAATTAACTTAACAAAAGATTACTTTATTGCTAAGTGACTAAAGTGGCTGCAGGTATTTTCAAGTTCAATATATATTTCTATCTGGCCGGTGCGTTTCTTTTTCTTGGGGAATGTTTGACAATACAGTGTACTGTAATTGTCCGTTAATGGTTTCAATCTTTACCACACAGCCGTAATGCAGTTTAAAAACATTAAACGCTTCAAGCATTGGCGTTCCGGTAATGTGAGCAAGAATACTGCGGATCACACCGCCATGTGCTACTATTGCTGCAGGTAAAGGCCTGGTTATAATCTCACTGAACTCATTTACCACCCTGTTAAACAGGTCCTGGTAATTTTCGCCATTGGGCGTTCGGATGTTTATAAAATCTGCCAGCCAGGGGTCAACAGCTTCTTTTGGAATATCGTTCCAGCGAAGCATTTCCCAATCGCCGCAATTAATCTCCATCAGACTATTTTGAACTGTTACCGGCTGGCACGGGAAAAGTTGCGCTGCAAGCTTGGTGCAGCGCTGTAAAGGGCTGCAATAAATATGATCGATTTGTGCTGGTAATACAGCTTTTATAAAGGCCGCTTCGCTGAGAAATGAGTCTGTGATATCAAGGTCTGTCTGGCCATAGCAAATTCCTTTTTCAACATCGGGTGTGGTATGCCTGATAAGATATACTTCCATATTATTGAAAGTTAAATGACAGTTTTAATCCACCTGTAAAATTTTGTGGCGCCGATGGATTGTAATACCGGTTTCCTGCTGCATTTAAATCATTGCCGAGGCTGTAAGGCTGGTTAAATGAATGATCAAAAGCTGCAAAGATCTCTGACCGTAATTTTTTGCTGAGCTGAACTTTATAACCTGCTTTTAGAAATAATAAATTATACTGGCTGGCAAAAAAAGTATTAGCATCATTTAATGGCAGCTGATCTGTATAGCTGTAAGTAACGTTGGCGTACAGGCCAATTTTGGTAACAACATCTGCACCTGCCACCACCACATTTGGAGGGGTTCCTGTAAGCCTGTTGCCACTGTAATCATTGCTGCCTTGTTTATAGGTTTTAAAATTGGCAATAAGGTTGGTATAGTTTGCCCACAGTTTTATCTCGCTTACAAAACCTTCGCTGTTTTTAACAGGGAAATAATTAACAGACAGCTCAAGCCCACGCTGGTTTGTATTGCCGGTGTTTACAAAATAATCAGCGCCGCTGGCATCCCGCCGTGTAACGATCGTGTTGGTAAGCCGCAATAAATAATAAGCAGCTGAAAAATAAATTTTGTTTGGTATCTCCGCCCGGAAACCGACCTCGTAACTGGTTGCCTTTTCTGCATTTAATGAAACATTGAATACACCTGTTGATGGAACAATTTCATCGATGGTTGGCGGAGAGTATCCCTGGCTAACAGTGGCGTATAGCCCAACATTATTACCGAACTTTTTTATTACTGCAATTCTTGGTACCAGCACAGGGCTAAAGTTTTTGTTCGTTGTAACTACCGGCCTTTTATTCAGCCTTGTAAAACCGTAGCCATAATTATTGTAACTGAATCCCCCGGTAATGCTTATGTCTGCCGGCAACCTAACTTCTGCCTGGGCAAAAAGGTTGTACTGTGTGGCAGCGATTTCATCGTCAAACTGCAAGGTATCCGGCACACCAAACTGGTTGCCAAAAGTTCTGGTAGAAGTGAAACCATACTGGTATTCTCCGCCAAAACTGATCGTAATATTTTGCTGCTTAAACTGTGTAACTGAACGGCCTCCAATACCTTGTTCAGTCTTGCGCTGGTAATTTAAAATGCTGGGGTTCTTAAACCGGGTTGATGAAGTGTAAACACTGGTTGTATTGCTCCAGCGCTGGTTAAATTTATATTCGTTGGCAAAGCCTGCATAAATGGTTTTTACAAACAAAGCTGCCTGCTGTGCGGCTGCACTTTTAAATGCTCCGGCGGCAGGCCTTGATTGTTGGGCTGCCGAATCCATCTGGCGTTTGGTAAGTCCGCCGGGCGTTTGGTAATACAGATCACTGTAAAAAATATTGGCGTGAATGGTTTGTTTATCACTGATGTTGAAACTTGCAGTATAATTAGCAACATCTCTCCGCATACTTGTCTGTTGCCGCCAGCCATCACTTTGCTGGTGACCAAAACTGAGGCTGCTATTGCTGTTTGCCGATGCTTGTTTGTACGTAATATCGCTTCCAAAACTGCCGTAGCTGCCACCCAGGGTATTAAGCTGTATACTATTTTCCTTTGTGGAATTAACGCCGTTACCCAACAGTAAAACGCCACCGGTACCGGCGCCATACATACTGCCGCCGGGGCCTTTCAGCACTTCAATTTTATCAACATTATTAAACCCGATTTGATTGATGTATGTATTGCCGTTAGCATCTGTAAAGGGTATGCCGTTCCAGTAAACTTTTACGTTGCGTACACCAAAAGGTGACCGCAATAAATTACCCCTGATGCTGAGCCGGTAACTTCCCGGGCTGCGTTCATCCATCTTTACACCTGGCACTGTGTTAACCGCAGCAATAAGGTTTGTATTGCTATATCTCTCCAAATCTGCCTTTGCCAAAACACTAACCGTGGCAGGGATGTTTTTTAACACTGTGTTGCTTTCATACGAAGTAACAATGGCTTCAGGCAGCAAATCAGCCATGCGGCTAAGCACAACAAGTACGCTATCCGGGGCAACGAAAACGCCAGAAAAAGTTTTAAATCCTGCGTATGAAAAACGGATTTTCACGCTGTCGCTTTCAGCGTTAAACATAAATGTTCCGGAAGCGCTGGATGTTGTAACCGCTGCTTTGTTCACTTCAATACTAACGCCCTGCAAAGCAGTGTTGTCGTTGGCAACTACTCTGCCTTTAAAGCTAAATTGTGCCATACTGGTGGCAACTGAAAAACAAAAAATAACACTTAAATAGAAAACCCTTGAGATAGCCATAGATTTTATAAAAATACTTGAAAGAAATGAAACGCTGGACTGCCCTGCATTGTTCAACTGGAATAGCGGGTAATAAAATAAGAGCAGGAGCAATAATTTCAATATCATCGCTCCTGCTCAAAAAATATCCGCAGCCAAAAATGAGTTTACCGCACTTGCGGTTAAGTGAATACAGCACTTTGCTTAGTGTAATGAATATACTTTAGTTGTAAATGTTGCGGCACCCTAAACAGATCGGGGTGAAATAAAGCTGCAAGTAATTCAATACCATCCACCAGTGTTGAAGCGGAAGGTTGTGTGAAAAGATCAAAGTCGCAAAGGTAGACCCGGTTTGATTTTACAGCGGCAATATTGTTCCAGCTTTCCTTTTCGGTAAGCAGGTGTATCTCTGCTGTTGCCCTTTCAATATTAAAACCGCAGGGAGCAATTATTATAACTTCCGGATTGTACCTCATTATCTTTTCCCATGGCATTACATTGCTGTCGCCATCGGGATTCCCCAACATATCTACACCGCCAGCCAGTGCAATTTGAAAAGGGATCCAGTGACCACAATTATAAACAGGCTCAATCCATTCCATCAACAATATTCTTTTAAGGGGAGCCTGGTGGTGCCGCAATGTATCAACAATTACCTCAGTTCTTTTCTTTAAAGCAGCGATGTATTTACAGGCTGCATCTTCTTGTTGCAGCGCCCTTGCTATAGTAAAAGCTGTTTGGTAAACCTGGTGTAAATTGTTCGGCGTAAGCGGAATAATCTCTGGTCGCTTTGATAATTTCGCAACAGCAGCAGCGGTGCATTTGGTATCAATCTGGCAAACCTCACAGGTATCCTGGGTAAATATAATATCCGGGGCTATTTGTTCCAGCAATTCTTCTTCTACATAATACAGGCTTTTCCCGTCCGCCTTGCTTGCGGAAAATATCCTGTCAATTTCCGCACTGCTCAAGTTTTTTCCTTCCATTACACAGCGCACAATTTTCTGTTTTTCTGCAAGTGCCTGCGGCGGACATTCAAATGTAATTCCCTGCAGCAAATGCTGCAGGCCCATATCATAAATCATTTTTGTGGCCGCAGGTAAAAAAGAACATGCAATCATTATTATGTATTGATGATGAATAAAAACTATCTCAAAAGTTTCTATAGAAAAGGATAGTCATGTCACACAGTAGCTACCCATAAAATCAAATTGCAGTATTCAGTTGCAGTACTGCATACCTTGCTTTCATCCATTCAAAAACGCCAAACATCAAGCCACCGTAAACCAGTGTTCCGGCTAAAAAATTCTTCATAAACGGAAATCCTTGTGCATAACACTGAACCAGGCCCGCCCAGTTTTTTGTAAGTGGCGTCATGGTCCTTAAATCGGTGCCGCCCCCAAACCATACGGTGAAATCAGCAATGAGCCAGTGTGTTAATGCTGCTGCAACGGAAGCCAATACAACATTTTTTAAGGTCACCTTTTTTATTAGTTGTTTACCAAATAAAACGATCAGCGCAAATATGCCATAAATAACATACCAGCCGCTGTACATAGCACCGTATTTTCCACCAAAAACAAGGAGGTTAATAATAAGATCACTTGCCAATAAAGTAATTAACGGAAAGGCAAATGCTTTCCATTTATTGTTAAAATATGCCCCGCCAAACAAACCCATTGCCCCTATAGGAGTAAAGTTTGCCCAGGGTGTAAGTTGTGCAGCATTGGGAATACGCATGGCCGCTACAGCTACCATAAACAATAGCAACATGGCAATTCTTGGATTGATTTTTTGTAATGACATAAACTTGTTGATTAATTTATAAATTAGCTGTTACACCAATAGTGAAATTCGATTTGCGGCTGTTGTAGCCGGGCACATCAAAATAAGTTTGATTGGTAATGTTACGCATGTCTGCAAATACCCGAACCTGTTTGGTGGCATTATAACCTGCGTAAAAATCGAGAGTGTAATACTGTGGCATCTGGTCCGGCCCTGCATCATACTGGCCTTTAATTCTTGTGCCCACAAACCGGAACGACGGCATAATAACCAGGCCCTTGGCGGGTTGCAGCGTTAGTGTACTGTTGAAAGAAAAGTTAGGGCGGCGGTAAAGATTCTTCACTTTCATGTAATCACTTACGCCTTCTCCATCCACATAAGTAAAATTGTTAACCCAGTTGCCAATATTTCCAACTGCAGTATTGCTTTCCAGCTCAAAGCCATAGTCATTTTGCTTATCACGGTTAATATACTGGCTTGCGTAAGTTACCGGGTAAGTATAAAAAATAATGAGGTCTTTAATATCTCTCTTAAAGCCAACAATTCTAAGACTGTTTTTTTTGTTGTTACTAAAGGCCTGCACGCCAAGTTCGTAGTTGTTGGTTTTTTCAGGTTTTAAACTCTTGTTACCATACTCACTATACAATTGATACAGCGATGGTATTTTATACGCAGATGAAATATTTACAAACACCCTGGTGTTATCATCAATATTATAAGAAGGATTAAAAGTATAAGTAACATTGCTACCGTAAATGCTGTGATGATTATAACGGATACCGGCTTCCGCATTAAAACCATCCAGGTTGAGCAGCAACAACGATGTATAAAAAGACAGGTTGTTTGCTTTTGCACTATCCTTACTTAATTTGGAAAAATAGCCGTAATCAAAATCACGGATATACCCGTTGTTGCTTTGGTCTGTATTCTGCGCTGTTCGCTGGGCGCCGGCCACCAGCGAAATATTTTTGGTAAAATTAAAATTGCCGTACAGGTCACTCACAAAAGAATTGCCTTTAAAATTACCCCGGTAATAATTGCCATTATCAGCAGCTTTAGTGGTGTCATTTGCTGAAATACGTTTTGCATTAATAAGCGTATTGGTAAAATGAATTACGCCCTTATTCACTTTATAAACCAGCCCAACAGAATTAATGAAACTTGTATTGTTTACCGTAAAATCTACGTCGTCAGTAAACGCTCCTGCATCCAGGTCTGCCTTGTATTTTCCATAACTGCTCATGGCGGTGGCTGAAAATTTTGATGTAAAATTATAGCCCAGGTTTGCCTGGAAATTATTCTGTGTAAACCCGTCTTTGTCAAAGTTTTTATTGCCTGTGCTGTCATATGCAGATGAAAAACCTTTACTGTTTGTATGATTGTAGGAAAGATTGTACGTAAAGGCCTTTAAATTGCCATTAATACCAGCATTGGCTTTAAAAGTATTGTAGCTGCCGTAAGACAAACCAGCAGTGGCTCCAATCTTTTTTGCACCGCCTTTTTTAGTAATAATATTTATAACACCAGCCACTGCATCACTACCCCATAAAGTGCTTTGAGCACCTTTTAATATTTCAATTTTTTCTATTTGCGATGTGGCAAGGTTATTAAGGTCGAATGAATTATTTATTTGCGATGGGTCTCCAACAGGTATCCCGTCCATTAGTATCAGCACATTGCCCGTACCTGCTCCACGGAAATATACATCCTGGTTAGTACCCTGTGCATTGTTGGCTCCGTTTATGAAAAGACCGGCCTGGTAATTAAGAATTTCTGTAAGAGTTTTGCCTGCATTGCGTTGCAGCGTTGCATTATCAATAACGCTTACTACTTTACCTGTTTGCGATTGTTTTAATTCAGCTTTTGTGGCAGTAATCACCACTTCATCCAAACTTTTTGCACTGTCTGCTGTGGCCAGTTTTTGCTGCGCCGATAATTGGTTGCTGAAAATAACAGCAGCCACAATAAAAATTTTCCTTCTCATTTTACAGAAAATGTTTTTGTAACTGCTTTCGTGGAAATATAGTTGGCGTGCACACCAACAAGTGAAATATAAATGCCTTACAGCGCTTACACTCCATGCCTTTCACCCGAAAGCCGTGAATGATTAAATATGAAGCTGGCAGGTCTTCTGGCTAAAGACACATTTTAACGCCTTCCCATCCTGCATAGCAGAACAGTGGCTGAAGTTTAAAATGCTTTTGAAACCCTGTTTAGTGGATCGTCTTTTACAGCTACGGGGATAGCGCCGGATTTACACCGGACTTCCCTTTTAATCCCGGTTAAACACCGGAAACCAATTTCGCTGCAAATGTAACTACAATGAAATTGAAGTAAAAAATATTAATAAAATTAAAAAAGCCACCTGCAATTGAACGGGTGGCTTTTTAATGAACGTTTATAATTTATTCCCCGGCCTTCATACACTCTCCAACTATATGATGAAAAATTTCGTGAGCTTCAGTTATCATTATTGTAAGCGCCTGGTCGTCAATTTTTGCGCCAGTTGCCTTTTTGATACCTGCACATTTTGCAACCAGCTTTTTTAATGCGGCAATTGTTTCTGCTGGTTTAAAATTGCCCGGAATTACGGATGCCTGCCATGCTCTTGCAGTTATGTACAAGCTGTCTGCTTTTTGCCGTAGCGGCACAAGATTGCCATCTTCTGCAGGATGAAAAGTAGCAGCCATAAAGCTGTGAAAAGTTTTCATTTCGGGCCAGCTTGCTTTTGTTTCCTGAGCAAAACTCTGGGCACAAAAACCCAAGATAAATACCATTGCCAGTTCAGTTATTTTCTTCATTGCATTTTGTTTTTACAAACTTAATAAATTACTAAAGCGCAAAAGTTACATGCAGCATTCCTTTCAATTTTGTGTCTGTCTGGCCATTAGAAAACCGCTGGGTTAAAGGCAACTGTACATTAAACCCAACGGTTATTTGTTTAAGGCTAACCTCCGCACCTGCTGCAGTGCTAAAAAGATAACCACCGGTTTGATCGATCTTTTGCCCCCGCAATTTATTCGCATTATTGTGCTCATACAATAACCCGGCATTTGGTGTAACAGTAGTTTTTTTGCCAAGAGAATAGTATGCAAAACTGTTGGCTGAAAATTTATTTCCAAAATAATACTGATCTGTATTGGCTGTATTAATCTTGTAGCGCCCGGCTGTACTGATAACAAACTTATTAATGCTGATATTGTATTGTGCGTTTACTAAAAAATCTGTACTGGCTGAGCCGGTTTGCGTATTCGCCAACGCTACTAAAGCCGCATCTGTTGGGTCTGCAGTAAACTTACCGGTTGCCAGTTTTATACCACCACCAATCCACAGCTGCTGTGTGAATAATTTTTTAGATTTAGTGGCAGCACTGGATTCAAAAACTTTATAATTTGCTATCAGTGCTATGTCGCCAAGGCCACTATTATTGGTAGTTCCATCATCAGAAACCTGGTGAATAATATTTACCGGAACCATTGCCAGCAGTTGCCAGCGTTTGCCAATATTTATTCCTCCCCACAACTCTGCAGTTTGAAAAAAATCTTTGCTGTATTGCGATGGATCATCCTTAAGCTCTGTTTTAAAACTGCTGAACTGGTAACGCAAACCGATAAAGTATTTGTGAAAATTTGGAAGCATTCCGATGTAATAATTGCCTGTGCCGCAGCCACAGATTTCGCAGCCCATGGCGGTTACAAAAGAACTAATTAATAAGGCGGTAGCCAGGAGTATTTTCTTCATTGATTGTTAGTTTAGTTTGATGCTTTTTTGGTTAGGTAGGCGGCTGGCTTTTTTAAAAAATCTGCTTTGCATTCTGCGGAGCAAAATCCATAAATTTTGCCCTTGTAATGGACAGTGTCTTCAATGCCTGCAGTCACTGGCATGCCGCATGCAAAGTCATATTTGTTAGCAACACTGGCTGCCGTAAATTTTACTGCGATGGTATCTGCGTTTTTTTTTGCCGGAAAATTTTGGACTATATTTTCAGTTTGCTTGCTTCTGCAGGATGCCATTGTAGCAATGGTCATAACAACCAGTATTAATATTTTCATGATTAAAAGAATGTTTTGAAGGCTGTAAATGCAGCCGTAATTAAAAGAAGTATAACTATGCCGGTCACAAGTTGCCTGCTGCGTTTTAATGCAGCCGAATGCCGGGCATCATTAATTGAATGATTTGCCATGCGTTGAATTTTGATCGTAAAATTGTTGAAGGATTATTTTTCTGCCATCTATCTGGTTATCAGAATGCAAACAGTACTTCAATTGCTGCAGCCATTAAAATAAAAAAAGAGGCCGGTATTTTTACGCCTGCGGCGGATGAAAGAAATCCAGCGAACGATCGGTAATGAGACCTATGTTTTGCAGCCCGTTTTTTATGGCGCAAATGCCTGTTGAAGCTGGCAATTGTAAAGTGGGATAAAATGATTTTGCAGAAAGTATCTGCAACTTCAGGTTGCCAAATCTTTCAAGATTTTCCTGCTGCTGCTTTTCTTCGTTTCTTATTTTCATCATCACCTGGCACTTACCATTACAGTGCATGGCAGGCCTTTTTTTATTGATACAATCTTTTGCGTAAGCGGCAGTATTGGTATAGTAGTCCAGCAAAATAAAAGGTGCACTAAATGTCTGCGCCACAAAGGCCATCAAAACAACCAGAGCAGTTATTTTTTTGAACATGCAGCAAAACTACTTCAATCGGGTTTACAACGGGTCTATAAAAATGAATTTTTTGAATTAATATTTGTCCACACCAGCGCTCAATTATTCTGTTGCATTGACTATCTTTCAAGCATGGCTGAAAAAACAACAAAACTCAATCTTTTCTCCTTTACAATGATAGTTGTAGGACTGGTGATAGGCATGGGAATTTTCCGCACAGCAGCCACCAGCGCAAAAGATGCAATTGCTCCATCTGTATATTTCAGTGCCTGGCTGGTAGGTGGTTTGGTAGCTCTTTGCGGCGCTCTTACTTATGCAGAAATTGGTAGCCGCTACCCTGTAACAGGTGGTTATTATAAAGTATTTGCAAAGGCCTATCACCCCAGTATTGCCTTTGCCATTAACTGTTTAATACTGGTTAGTAATGCCGCCAGCCTGAGTGGGGTGGCTTTAATAGGCAGCGGTTATTTATTAAAACTTTTTCCCGGCAACTGGACTGATATTGACAAGGCGCTCGTTAGCATGGGTGCCATTATTTTTTTTTACATCATTAATTTAAGAGGCCTTAAAATGAGCTCTATGGCCCAAAATATTTTGATGGTAATAAAAATATCAATGATCCTGGTGCTGATATCTGCATTATTTTTCCCCGGTAAATATGCCGCAGAAACTGCATCTTCAGTCACACAACAGGTTAGTGCTTCTCCAAATTACCTGGACTGGATAAAAAGCCTCGGCGTAAGCCTTATTGCTGTATCCTTTACCTATGGCGGCTATCAGCAAACAATCAACTTTGGCAATGAAGTAGATCAGCCTTCTAAAAATATTCCAAGGGGTATTTTTATAGGGATTATTATTATTGTTGTTTTATACCTGCTGGTTAATTTGAGTTACTATAACCTGATTGGTTTTAACCAGATGAAGGGCGAAAAAGAAATTGCTTATGTAGTGATTGATAAAATTTTTGGGCAAATGGGTGCCAGGGTTTTTTCTGTATTTCTATTCCTCGGTGTACTGTCTTATGTAAACGGATTATTGATGAGTAACCCAAGGGTGATGTATGCTATGGGTGATGACAATAGCCTCCCTGCAATATTTGCAAAGCGGCATGAAAAAACCGGTGTACTCGTGTTTTCCCTTACCGTGTTTGCCGCCATTTGCATGGTAATACTTTTCTTTAGTCAGCAGTTTGAAAAAATATTGACTTTTACTATTTTCCTTGATTGCTTTGGAATGGTACTAAGCAGCGCTACAATTTTTTGGTTTAGAAAAAAGACCAAAGAACTGGATGGCACAGGCATTTATAAAATGAAACTTTTTCCACTATTGCCAATTATATTTATGAGTGCATATTTATTTGTGGCTGGCAGTATTGCGGTAGCCGATCCAAAGGCAGCTTTAATTGGCATTGGCGTGCTTGCGGCGTTTATGGTGATCTATTTTTTAGCGCATCAAAAAAAGGCGAAAGAATTAGTTTAAGCCAACAAAAGATAGGTACATCCTTTTTTAGTCAAACCTTAACTCCATTATTTTTTTAGCAATATTATTTACTACATGGACATCTCTTACATCATCAACGAACTGGCCGAAGACCGTGAAAACTATTTTAATGCGGTGGCTCCGCCCATTATGCAGAGCAGCAATTTTGAGTTTAAAAAAGTAGATGATATGCGGAAGGCTTTCGCCGATGAATATTCAACTTATCTCTACAGCCGTGGCTTAAATCCAACAGTTGATATTTTACGGAAAAAGCTTGCAGCGCTGGACAATGCTGAAGACTGCCTGGTGTTTAACAGTGGCGCAGCAGCCATATTTGCGGCAGTATTGGCCAATGTAAAAACAGGTGACCATATTGTTTCGGTTGACAAACCCTATACCTGGGCAAGAAAAATGTTTGATGATATTCTGCCCAGGTTTGGTGTTACAACGTCTTATGTAGACGGACGTGCTATTGAAAATTTTGAATGGGCTATTTTTCCGAATACAACACTCATTTATTTAGAAAGCCCTAACAGCTGGGATTTTGCCTTGCAGGATTTAAAGGCAGTTGCAGAACTGGCAAAAGCGGAAGGAATTGTTACTATTATTGATAACAGTTACTGCACACCGCTTTACCAAAAACCAATCGATTTTGGCATTGATCTTACGTTGCAATCGGCAACAAAATATATCGGGGGCCACAGTGATACAGTCGCTGGTGTTTTAAGCGGCAACAGCGAAATGATCACCCGGATTTTTAACAGTGAATACATGAATATTGGCAGTGGTATTTCCCCGTTCAATGCCTGGCTGCTTATACGTGGACTGCGGACATTGCCACTCCGTTTAAAACAAATCACTGAATCCACCACCAAAGTAATTGCTTTTCTGCGGCAGCATGCTTTAGTGGAAAAAGTGTTGTTTCCTTTTGACAATCAATTCCCTCAATTTGAACTTGCGAAAAAGCAAATGCAGGGTGGCTGCGGTTTGCTGAGCTTTTATATAAAGGCTGACACCATTGACCAAATAGAAAAATTTTGTGAGAGCCTGAAACACATTATGATGGCTGTAAGCTGGGGTGGTCATGAAAGCCTCATTATTCCAAAGTGTTCCGGTATTCAAAAGGAAGAATTTGATGCTGGCAACCCGGAACACCGGATGATGCGGTTGTACGTTGGTTTAGAAGAAGCTGATTATATAATTAAGGATTTGGAACAGGCATTTGAAAAGATGTAAAACAATTTACGCTCCTGCAATTTCCATTACCATTTTTTGCCTGAAAATGTTTCAAGTAATCTCATTATCAATACTCCTTCATCTCCACTGCATGGATTAGTTAAATCATCCTGTAAAAAATATTGAACTACCTTTTCAATCATTGGCTGCTGCATATGTGGCAATGATTCAAACACCAGCGTTTGGGAGTTACCATCTGGCCATCTAATAGTAATACCATTGTTGGTAAAAATGCTGAAACTAATAGTGCCTTTGGTGCCAATTATTTCGCAGCAATCTGCTGGTATAGCTGCATTAAAACTCCAGGAACCCGTAAAACCAATATTTCCTTCAAATAAGATGTTCCCCATTACCAGGTCATCTGCACTGTAAATACTATGTTGGTTGGTGGCTATGCCGGAAGCAGTAATAATTTCACCAAAAAAATAATGCATTAAATCTAACTGGTGCGGTGCCAAATCATGAAACAGTCCGCCACCTGAAATAGCCGGATCTACACGCCAGGCATGATGAGTGATAGCAAGCTGTTGCGGTGTGAGTGGAGTAGCTGAAAATTCAAGCCTTGTCAGTAAACAGTCCCCGATGATTTTTTCTTTGATAAGTGCTTTTACTTTTTTAAAGAGAGGTTGCTGCCGCCGGTAATGAGCCACCACCAGGGGAACATTTTTTTCTGCTGCAGCCCTGCTGATATTCTTTGCGGCTGCATAGTTGAGTGCCATGGGTTTTTCTACATACACCGGCTTTCCAGCATTGATTGCGGCAATGGCATAAGCTTCATGTGAATCCGGAGGAGTTGCAATGTAAATGGCATTTACTTCCGGGTCAGCTATCAGTTCATCGGCATTGCTGTACCAGCGGGGTACATTGTGCCGCTTTGCATAGTCGGCTGTTTTAGCGGCATCCCTTCTCATAACTGCTACAAGAGAGGAGTTGGCAACTTTGCTAAAAGCAGGGCCACTTTTAATCTCTGTTACATCGCCGCAACCGATGATCCCCCAATTAACTTTTTTCATCCATTAAATATATTGAATCGGACTATTGATTAGCGCCTGGGCAGAAAATACCTGAAAAAATTGTACGTAAAATTGTTGCCTTTGCCGAAGAAAACGGAACCAGGTTTAACAGAAGCAGTAATTGTGCGCTTACTTCCACAGGATATGGAAGACCGATAACTATCGGTTTATATACTGATTCAAAGCCTATGCAGCAACGGCTTCCACTGCATCATGCATCTTCTTCAAAAACTTCCACAGGTCTTGCATTTGTCTAATATCTTCCACCACCAAAATACCATTTTTGCCAACCTGTTTTAGCTTGGCTTTATTGGTTCCTTTTTGCAAAAATTGAAGAATGCCATTAAAAGTTTCACTTTGGAAATAAGGGGAATCTGGATTGCTTACAAAGAAGCCTTTGAGTGTTTCATTTTTCAGCAGCATTTTTTCAAAGCCAAGCTGCACCGCCAGTTTACGGACTCTTACCGTTGTGAACAAGTCTTCAACAGGTGCTGGCATCGGGCCAAAACGGTCAATCATCTCGTTGTGAAAATCCGTTAGTGCATCTTCCGTTTCACACATATCCAACCGGGTGTATAAGCTCAGCCTTTCAGTAATGCTCTCCACATAACTGTCGGGTATCAAAATTTCAAGGTCGGTATCAATGCTGCAGTCAGTTACAAAATCATCCTGCTGCTGTATCTCTTCTTTAAACAGCTCACGGAAGTTGGAACGCTTCAATTCCTTCACCGCTTCATCCAGTATCTTCTGGTAAATTTCAAAACCAATATCTGCAATAAAACCACTTTGCTCGCCGCCCAGTAAATTACCGGCACCACGAATATCTAAATCCCTCATCGCTATCTGGAAACCGCTGCCAAGGTCGCTGTATTGTTCCAGTGTATTTAAGCGCTTGCAACTATCAGATGGCAGGGTGCTCATCGGCGGAGCCAGTAAATAACAGAATGCTTTTTTATTACTGCGGCCCACCCTGCCCCTTAACTGGTGCAGATCGCTCAGGCCAAACTGGTGTGCATTGTTTACAATGATGGTATTTACATTTGGAATGTCAACACCGCTTTCCACAATGTTGGTGCAAATCAACACATCGTATTTCTTATCCATAAAGTCAAGGATCGTATCTTCCAGCTGATCGCCTTCCATTTGGCCATGGGCAAAAGCAATGCTCACATCAGGACAAAGTCCCTGTATCAGTGTCTTCATCTCTGCCAGGCCTTTAATCCTGTTATGAATAAAAAATACCTGGCCGCCTCTTTCTGTCTCGTAGTAAATAATATCCCTGATGGCGTCTTCATTAAACACCATTACCTCTGTTTGTATCGGTTGCCTGTTGGGCGGCGGCGTGTTAATGATGCTGAGATCTCTTGCACCCATCAAACTGAATTGCAGTGTACGTGGTATTGGGGTAGCGGTTAGTGTTAGTGAGTCAACCGTGGTTCGTATTAGTTTCAACTTCTCTTTTGCAGCCACACCAAACTTTTGCTCCTCATCAATTATCATCACACCCAAATCTTTAAACACTACATCTTTACTTAACAAAGAATGAGTGCCAACAATGATATCAATTTTGCCTTCAGCTACCTTTTTAAGCGTTTCTTTTTTCTCTTTGGCAGATTTAAAGCGGTTAATAAAATCAACCGTTACCGGGAAATCTTTTAAACGGTCACTGAATGTTTTATAATGCTGATAAGCCAGGATAGTTGTAGGAACCAGGATGGCAGCCTGTTTACCATCGCAGCAAGTTTTAAACGCTGCCCTGATGGCTATTTCTGTTTTTCCAAAGCCTACATCGCCACACACCAGCCTGTCCATCGGCATCGGCTTTTCCATATCTCGTTTTACATCTTCTGTAGCCTTGCCCTGGTCGGGAGTATCTTCATAAATAAAGCTTGCTTCCAGCTCCGTTTGCATGTAATTATCAACCGAATGTGCAAAGCCTTCCTGGCTCTTGCGCTGAGCATATAATTTAATAAGATCAGTTGCAATATCCTTAACCTGCTTCTTTGTTTTTTCCTTTAGTTTATTCCAAACATCGCTGCCAAGCTTATTCATTTTCGGCACGCTGCCTTCCTTACCACTGAACTTACTTATTTTATGCAGCGATGAAATATTCACATACAACAGGTCACCATCTTTATACTGAATCCTTACGGCTTCCTGCATTTTGCCATTGGCTTCAATTTTTTGAAGGCCACTGTACACGCCAACACCATGGTCAATATGCGTTACATAATCGCCGGGCTGCAGTTCCCTTAACGTTTTTAAGGTGAGTGCTTTGTTCTTACTAAAAGCCTGTTTTATTTTATACTTATGGTAGCGCTGAAATATCTGGTGGTCAGTGTAGCAAACACATTTCAAATCATCATCAATAAACCCTTCATGAATGGAAATCGGCACCGGAATTACCTGTATCTCCGCTTTTAAATCAGTAAAAATAATGTGCAGTCTTTCGAGCTGTTTAGGGTTCTCAGCAAAAAGATAAATGTTATATTTCTGAGCCTCAAATTCTTTTAGATTTTTTATCAGCAAATCGAACTGCCGGTTAAAAGCGGGCTGTTCTTTTGTAGCAAAATTTATGGTAGTTGGTGAATGGTCAATTGTCAATGGTGAATGCAGGGAGTTTGTAATTGCTGTTGTCTGTTTTCCGTGGTCTTTCGTCCCGAAATACGCCCTCTTGCCAAACTCAACAGTATGCCGTTGCCGGATTTCCGTTTCTATTACCGATGCTTTTACAAAATCATCTTCAGTTGCATCCAGCTTTTCATTTAGCTCACCTTCCTCATCATTCTGCCTTGCCTTATCCGCTGTCAGCCTGTCTTTATTCAGCGTCAAAAAAATATTCAGATCTTCTTCCTGCTGCTCAATTTTTTCTTTGGTGAATTGCCAATCTTCTGTCCACACCACGGTATTCTCCGGCAAAAATTCAAACAAAGAAACCTTCTCTCCAGTTTGAAACTGGGTTTCAACATTAGGAATAATATTTACCTGCAGCAGCTTCCTTTCACTAAGTTGCGTTTCAGGATCAAATATGCGGATGCTGTCTACCTCGTTCCCAAATAACTCAATCCTGTAAGGCTTTTCATTACCAAAAGAATAGATGTCCATGATACCGCCCCTGATGGCAAAATGCCCGGGTTCATACACAAAATCTGTTCTTATAAATCCCAACAGCACAAACATTTCCATCAATCCCTCAATGTTCAATGTGTCGCCCTGCTTAATGGAAATAATATTTTCTGACAAGGCCTTTGGCAGCACTACTTTTTCAAACAGCGCTTCGGCATAAGTAACGATAATTTTTTTATTGCCCCCTCCGGCAATCTTCGTTAATGCTTCTGTACGCAACATTACATGGCTGCTGTTGAGCAGCCGGTAATTCTTTTTATTTTTAAAAGAAGAAGGAAAATAAAAAACATCCAGGGCACCTGTAATATTCTCCAGTGTGTTGTGAAAATATGCTGCCTGCTCAGGGTCTTGCAGGATGATTATGTGGTTGAGCTGGCTGGCGGCATCGCTGTTAAAAACTGCATTTACAACAAATGCAGGTGCACTGCCATGAAGCCCCTTAAGGTGTAATTGCTGGGAAGATGATCCGGAATTCAGGGCAGAAGACATAGTAATCCGGTCCACTATTTTAAAACAGCGGGGGTCCATTGCATATTCATTCTTCAACACATCGAAATTCATCCGGGTGCAAATGTACGGCAAACAGGTTGACGGTTGACGGTTTACAGTTTGAGTTTGGGGTTTGGGATATGAGGTTACCAGCGTATAGTTGATAAAGATGATGCTACCACCGCCAATCAATTTTAAGCGAATGGCTTTTTTCTACAATTGATTACCGGCTTTTACTAAAATTGTGTCGGCAAGTCTAATAAACCTATCCCCTCGTACGTTAACGTTAAAGCGTTTTTCAAGAAATTATAATTATTTTCGGGGTATAACTGCTTAAAAAGCCCCTCAAAACAGTTACATGAAACAACTCTTTGTATTTGCCTGCCTTATATTTTCTCAGATTTTGGCTTTTGCCCAGCAAAAGGACGAACCAATCCAGTTTGCCAATGGCGATTTTATTACTGGCAGCAATATTTCCCGGCAAACCTTTAAAACTGAAAATATTAATGCAGCTATTTACCAGGATAAATATTTTGTACTGATCCAGTTTCAAAACCTTCCAACGAATAATTTTAAAGACTTATTAAAGAGAGAAGGCATTTCACTGGAGGTTTACTTGCCCGGCAACGCTTATATGGCAACCGTGAATAAGCAATTTGATTTTGCTAAAGCATCAAAGCTCAGTATATCCTCCATCAACATTGTTCCTGCTTTTTACAAGATAGATCAAAAGATAAATGCTTACAGAAATGGCAACAAGGATCAAACCTGGTTACTGGCAGTAACTTATTTTTCTGCCATTGATAAAAAGATAGTAGCCAGTGCCCTGCAGGATGCCGGTGCCACAATAACCACAACCAAATTTACACAAGGCAACACTATTTTTATACAGGTAAACAAAGCACTGGTAAATACAATCGCAACGCTTCCCTATGTACTAAACATCAGCCTGCAAACTATGCAAGATAAAGAACTTAATTATAATAACATCAGCGCACATGCCATTAGCGGCTTAAATGCAGTAACAGGCCGCAACCTGAATGGCAAAGGTGTTACAGTTGGTGTGGGTGATAATTCCGAGATCAGCACACATATCGATTTTACCGGCAGGCTGATTGACCGGACTTCAACAATACCAGCCCCACACGGCACCCATACATCAGGCACTACGGCCGGGGGCGGTATCGCAAATGTAAAATACCGCGGCATGGCTGCCAAAGCCACTATTGTAAGTCAGTATTTTAGTGATATTATAGTTAACACGCCGGCTTACATTACTGATTATAATTTAATAGCCACCAATAACTCTTACCACTCGGCAGAAGCTGGTTGCCCCGGCAATGGCGAATATAACTACATGAGCTTTTATGCAGACAGGCAGCTTGCACAGAACAAAGAAGTGCTGCATGTGGTAGCAGCCGGCAATGATGGTGGTTTTGCATGTTCGCCTTATCCAGCTGCATTTGCCACTGTAAAATCTGGCTGGCAATCTGCAAAAAATGTACTGACTGTGGGTGCTATCACTACCACAGATTATTCTATCGGCGGCTTTAGCAGCCGTGGCCCGGTAAAAGATGGCCGTATAAAACCGGAAATTGTTGCCGGCGGGGTGAATGTAATTTCAACATTACCTTATAACGCCTATGGCTCTAACACCGGTACCAGCATGGCAACTCCTGTTGTTACAGGCACTACTGCTTTATTGTACGAACGCTACCGCCAGCTGAACGGAGGTGCCAACCCAAAAGCCGCACTTATCAAAGCCATTATGTGCAATACAGCAGAAGACCTTGGCAACTACGGCCCAGACTTTACTTATGGTTTTGGTATGTTAAATGCCAGAAGAGCTGTTGAGGCAATTGAGAATAACCACTATATCACCAACACGGCTTTAAATGCTAATATTAAAGTGAATGTGATTACTGTGCCTGCAAACATAAGGCGCTTAAAGATAATGCTGTACTGGTCAGACTCTG
Organism: Ferruginibacter sp.; assembly: GCA_965247025.1. Taxonomy (GTDB): domain Bacteria; phylum Bacteroidota; class Bacteroidia; order Chitinophagales; family Chitinophagaceae; genus Ferruginibacter. Next base: position 3,611,871 of record OZ252000.1, read on the forward strand.
CTGCTACTACAAACGCAGGTAACGCATTGGTATCAGACCTTGATTTAACGGTTGTAACCCCTGCCCGGGTGCTTCACCGGCCACTGATACTAAATGCTTCATCCGGAGGCGTTAACAATGTTGCCACAGAGTTTCCGGATCATATCAACAACATCGAACAGGTAGTAGTAGAAAATCCGCCGGCAGGCGATTACAGTATTAATGTTAATGGTTACAAAATTCCTTTTGGCAGCCAGGATTATGTGCTGAGTTACGAGATGATTGAACCGGATATTAATGTGGAATATCCTTACGGCGGGGAAACACTTGTACCCGGTGAAACAGAGACGATACGCTGGAATGCCTATGACGATAATACTTCAAAATTTACATTGGAATATTCCACCAACAATGGTACAAGCTGGTCACTGATCACCGATACTGCCGGAGCACAAACCAAAACTTACAACTGGACTGTGCCTGCAACTGTAACCAACACTGCATTGATAAGAGTGAGCAGGAATAACACCAGCCTCTCCGCCACTTCTGTAAATACTTTTACAGTACTTGGCCAGCCAGTGGTAACAGGCACTGTGGTTTGTGAAGGCGCTGTTCAGCTTAGCTGGCCGGCCATTAGTGGTGCAGGCAGTTACGATGTTGTTCAGTTCGACAAAGACAGTATGAAGGTAGTGGGCAACACATCTGCCACCAGCTACCTGATAACGGGGCTTGATAAAACAAAAGCATACTGGCTGGGAGCTGTTGCAAAAAATGGAACAAATGCAGGCCGGAGATCTTTATCGGTACGGGTGGTACCTGCCAGCGGCGCATGTAGTCTTTCGGCTTTTAATAACGATGTAAAAGCGGATGCGATACTTGAACCAACCACTGCCAGGCAACAATTTGCCAATGCAGCCAACGCAACAAAACCCGTTAAGATCACCATTAAAAACTTAGGGACAGTTGCGGTTACGGGTCCCTTCAATGTTTCCTACAGTTATAACGGCACTGTTGTAACAGAAACACTCAATACAACCATTGCAGCCAGCAGCATTTACACCTATACTTTTACAGGTATGTACCCGGTGGTTGCAAGTGGCTACCTGTATAATTTTAAAGCCTGGGTTACCCATGCATCAGACGGGAATCATTTAAACGATACGGCTTATAAAACAGTAAAGTATATCAATAACGATCCGGTTACCACAACGCCGCTCGTCGAAAATTTTGATGCAATGCCTGCGGCAGAATTTGTACAAAATGAGTTGGCAATCGGTGCGAATGATAAGCTTGATTTTTTTACAAGTTCTGTAAGGGGCCGGGCCCGGACCTTTGTAAATACAGGCTTTGCACTGAGTGGCAAAAATGCTTTAACGCTCGATCAGACGCCGTATAGTGATACCAGCACTTCAGATAGTGCCATTGTCAGTTACAACCTTTCCCAGTTAAGCAACAGCCAGCTCCGGTACGACTTGTACTATAAAAATCATGGCCAGGCCAATTACCTCAATAATCGTATTTGGATAAGAGGAAGCGAAACAAGTCCCTGGATAGAAGCATACAATCTTTACAGTAACCAGGCAGATTTGGGTAACTGGAAAAAAGCCCTTATCAACATAAATGAAGTGCTGGCAAATGCTTCTCCGGCGCAAACAATGACAGCCACTTTTCAAATAAAAATTGGAGAGCAGGGCAATACTTCTGCCAATAACGTAACTCCTGTTGTTGATACTGACGATGGGTACACTTTTGATGATCTTGTGCTGACGAAGGCTGATAATGATATAGCCGTTACTGCCATCAACTCTCCTGACCAGGGGGGCTGCTCATTGCCTGCAAGCTCCCCCGTGAGCATCAAAATAAAAAACTACAACAACACTGTTTTAAACAACGTTGCTGTGAGTTACAGGATCAATGGTGGCGCAATTGTTACAGAAACCGTTGCTTCGCTGGCGCCAAATCAAACGCTGGATTATGTATTTAACAAGCTGGCAGATTTTTCTGCTTACACAGATTATAACATTGAAGTATGGGCAAAATTTAGCGGGGATACCTATGCCGCAAATGACAGCATTCTGGATTATTCCATCCACAACAGTCCTTTGATAAGCAGCTACCCTTACCTGCAGACATTTGAAAACTCGGATGGTTTTTTTTATACAAAAGGTGTTTCGTCAACCTGGCAATGGGGCACACCGGCTGCAACCGTTATTAACAAGGCTGCTAATGGCAATAAAGCCTGGGTGACAAACCTGGTTGGCAATTATTCTGACAATGAAACTTCCTACCTTATTTCTCCCTGTTTTGATATTTCAGGTTTGCAGAAGCCGGTGCTTTCTTTCAGCCATATTTTTGATGTTGAAACAGATTATGATTTTACCTGGGTAGAATATACAACTGATGGAAAGCTATGGCAGAAATTAGGAACAAGCGGCAGCGGCACTAACTGGTATGATAATGCAGCGGCAAACAACTGGCGGTTATCAAACAAAAAATGGCATGTCGCCAGCATTGACTTACCTGTTACCGCCGGTAATATCAGGTTCCGTTTTGTAATGAGCAGTGATGGCGGGGTAACCCAGGAAGGTGTTGGCATTGACGATATCAGGATACACGAAAAAAGCGATATTGCCGGTGCAGGCGGCGTTGTTTACAGTGATACATTAACGGGAGGCTGGGATAATAATTGGGTGCCGTTCACTTACGGAAACCAGGCCAGCGGGCCATTTTACACCATTGCTGAGATTAACTCCTTCGGTCAGGACCTCGGGACTGTGACGGTTACGCCATACCTCAACTATCCGGGGCCGGTAAGATACACTTCCGATCAGTATTATCTCAATCGAAATTTTGTAATTCAATCTACCAAACAGCCAAAGGGCAATGTTGGTGTGCGGCTTTATTTTACGGATACCGATGCCAATGCACTGATCAATTCAACAGCTTGCCCCACTTGTGGAAAACCAGCGGACGCTTATGAGCTTGGTGTTACAGCATACAAAGGAACCCCTTCGGAAGAAAATGGAACTTTAAATGATAACCTGAATGGCTTTTACCAGCAAATACTGCCTGCCAATACACTGATTTATCCTCATGGAAATGGTTATTACGCAGAGTTTACAATATCAAACTTTGGTGAGTTTTGGTTTGGCAAAGGTAAGATAACACCTTGCCCGGGAGGCTCAGTATCCTATTCCGTGCCTGGTGGAGCAGCCAGCTACCAGTGGCAGGTAAATACCGGCAGTGGTTATGCAAATATTATTAACGGAGCCAGTTACTCGGGGGTAACCACAAATTTACTGCAGATTTCAAACCTCCCAACAACCAGTACCGGCTACACCTACCGGTGTGTGGTAGCAGGTGTAAACAGTGCTGAATTTGTTCTTCGTTTTAACAACAACTGGACGGGCACCAACAGCAATGACTGGTTCGATACCGGCAACTGGGGTTGCGGCAGTATTCCGGATCAGTACTCTGATGTAACGATTCCCACAGGGCTTGCCAATTACCCGGTAATAAACGCCAGCACATCTGTACGTGCCATGCGGATACTGGCGGGAGCTTCGGTGATTGTTAATGCCGGGATTGTATTTAATTTAATGGAAAAATAGATTAATAAAAGCGCATTTTATATTATGATTATCCGGCCAAGAGCCGGATAATTTTTTAATTCCGGTCTGTGATTTTGAGGCCAGCAATCTTATTGAAATAAGGAAAACATTTTCAGCCACCGGTTATTTTCCTCAACACGAAATTGCATCCCATCATAATATCAGTAACATTGTAAAAAGGATTTACAATGGCATTACAACCGTGGAGAAAAGGATATGTTACAAAGATTGAAAATGAAACAGCAGATACCCGGCGCTTTTGGATAACCATTCCCGAACTTGAAGCATTTGATTTTTTACCCGGCCAGTTTGTAACGCTGGATCTTCCCATTCATGAAAAGGTTAACAAGCGCTGGAGAAGTTATTCTATTGCGTCCTGGCCGGATGGAAGCAATGTGTTTGAGCTGCTGGTTGTACTCGACCCAAATGGTACCGGCACCAATTATTTATTTAATGAATTGCATGTTGGCTCGGAGCTTACACTTCGTGGACCGATGGGAGTTTTTACGTTAAAAGAACCTGTTGAAAATGATCTTATATTTATTTGCACCGGCACCGGTGTTGCACCTTTCAGAAGCATGGTGCAGCATATTAAGCTGCAACAAATTCCGCATCAAAAAATTTTCCTGTTATTTGGCTGCCGCACAAAAAATGACCTGCTGTACTACAATGAAATGAAATCACTTGAAAATTCGCTTGAAGGTTTTCATTACCTGCCCACTTTATCCAGAGAGCCATGGGATGGCCCAACCGGCTATGTACATGCTTTGTACGAGGCTCTTTGTGCTGGTAAAACACCTGCCCATTTTTACCTCTGCGGATGGAAGGGCATGATAGATGAAGCAACAGAAAGGATCCTGAAAATGGGTTATGAGAAAAAAGATGTGCATGCGGAAATCTACGGGTAGGCATGTGTAAAAAAGTAAAAGAGGCTGCTCAAATTTGAGACAGCCTCTTTTGGCATATTATGCTTTCATCTTAGAATAAATCCCAGAACAGTTTTGTATCTACTGCATCGCCGCCAATGCCGGTGCTTGCTGTATTATTGTTGGCTGTATTAATATTTTGTTCGTTGATAGGATATGTAAACCGAAGCGGAATAGCAGATACCGCATCTACAGCAGGTGTAAGCTGCGGATAATCCAGCCTTCTCCATTCTATCCAGGCATCCCACCCACGGTTATAAAGTGCCAGCCATTTTTGTTCACCTATTTTTTGCTTGTATGTTCCGGCAGCAGTAGCATACGCTACTGAAGGTTGAGCAAGATATGCAGCAGCTTCCGCCTCCGTTCCGTCCCAAAATAAGATAGAAGCAGTGATGGCATTGTTATAGTGCGTTGCTGCAGTCGCATTGGTCGTGTACCCTCTTTCAGCCGCCTCCGCCATTAAAAATTCTACTTCAGCGTAATCCAGCAAGTCACCGGGAAAATCAGGATTGGTAACTCTGCCAGCTGAACTGCTAACCAGCAGCGGACCAGCAGGTTTTGAAAAGGTAGCATAGTTTGAGCTTGCACCCGGGTCACCACCAGAATATCCTGCGCCACTACCATTGAGGGTAAAGAAGTTATCTCTTCTTGGATCGTTTACAGTGTTAAGTTTGTCGGTTAAAGTACTGGAGGCAACAAAATCCTGTCTGCCGCTTTGCACCAGGTCAACCCACACCGGATTTGTATTGGGCGGGCTCGACAGATAACGGAACAATGCATTATCTGCATTAGAAGTAAACACACCACTTGTTACAGCTTCTTCTACCATAGTTTTTGCCTTGGCTGCATCAAAATCGGCAATGGTTAATCCCATTTTAAGCTTAAATGAATTGGCGAATTTTTTCCATTTTGCCACATCTCCATTGTAAACAATATCTGCAGGTCCAAAGCTTTCTGTGTCTGCGTTTAACGCAGCAATATCGGCATCCAATCTTACCACCAGGTCATTATAAATTGTCTTCTGATCGTCGTATTTAGGAAAAGCATTATTAATATCCAGCGCCTCTGTGTAAGGGACATTGCCGAAAGTTGTAACAAGATAATACCAGGTGTACACCTGCATTATATCAACAATTGTTGTATCATTTTTCAATATCCCTGCGTCAGTAACATCTGTTGGTGCCAGCCTTTTTACTTCCTGTAAATCTCTCAGCACATCCCTGTAAAGGCCATCCCAAACATTATCCGGAATCTGACGGGTTACAATATCATAATTGCTTTCATCTGTATAAGTAGTTTCCTGCCAATGCTGCACTACCAGCCTGAAAATATTGAGATTTACGTTAGATGAGGACAGGGTATTAGACATGGTTCTCTGTGCATTTGTAAATAAGGTTTTTGAAGGCACATTGAGCGGATTTTTTGGATCTACATTCACACTGGTAAGATCCTTTTTGCAGGCTGTTGCCAGTACAGCAAGTGCAAAAAATATTGCAATTTTTTTCATAGTAATGAGTTTAGAAATTTAATTTTAAATTAAATGCAATGGTTCTTACCGTAGGATAAGCTCCCACCTGGTATCCCTGGATATTACCAGAACTAAGCCCTTCTTCCGGATCTGAATATGGAAGATTTTTATGAATGATCCAGAGGTTGCGGCCTATCAGTGAAAGGTCAATTCCTTTAAATGCCTTTAGCCTTGATACAAAAGTGGCTGGGAGCGACCAGGTGATTGCGGCCTCTCTCAATTTTACATAACTGGCATCATATACAAAAGCTGCATCCGGATTTACAGAATAACCATAAGCTCCGTAGTTGCTATTATTTACACGGATAGTATTGGCCTTTCCATCTGCTGTAACACCCGGCCGGATGAATCCATTATTATTTGCAGCCAAACCCCTGTTGCTGTTGCCTAAGTCATTAAGGCCGGCAGTTTCCTGGTACAAACCTGTTGCAAGCCCGTAGTACATATCAGTTGAAAAAACGTCTCCGCCTTTTCTTACATCTACTAAAAAGCTTAAGCCTACATTCTTATATTTGAAAGTATTATTTATACCACCACCCAGTCTGGGTTTACGTTACCAATTGCTTCGTTAGAAGTAGCGGTTTTAAGATATCTCCCGTTGGTACCAACTGTTGGCTGGCCTGTTGCTTCATTGTAAACAAAATTAGTTCCTCTTATTTCTCCATAAGGTTTACCCAGCGGCGCATTGAATGTAATACCACCCTGGAAAGACCCTATCTGCAGATTCTGTGCTTCCTGGCCACTTGCATCTTTAAAGAGCGCAATTACTTTATTGCGGTTAGCAGTAAAATTTACAGCTATGTTCCAGGAAAAGTTTTGAGACAGCAATGGCTTACCTGTAAGCGATACTTCCCAACCTTTGTTTTGGACTGTACCAGAATTTAAATACTTAGAGGTATAACCTGTGGCAGTTGATATAGTGATTGGAATAATCTGGTCAATTGTTCTTGCATCATAATAGGTAACATCGAACCCAACCCTGCTTTTAAAAAATGATGCTTCAATACCAGCCTCTGTACTCCTGGTTCTTTCCGGCCGCAGATCCGGATTGTTTTTTATACCGGCAACAGATGTTTGAGCATTAGAGCCAAATGGCGGCACAATAGTGTAGGTATCGAATACACTGTAAATGGGGGCATCGTTACCAACCTCAGCATAGTTAACCCTTATTTTTCCGTAAGAAAACCAGGGAGCTTTAAGTGTCTGAGAAAAAACATAACCCAGTGATACGGCAGGATAATAGTACTGGTTGTTGCCTTTTGGAAGTGTTGATGAAGCATCTCTTCTTACTGTTCCATCTAGGGTAAGCGTATTTTTCCAGGTAAGTGTAGCGCCGGTAAAAACGCCCAGCACTTCCCTTCTCAAATCTCTTTCAACCGGCGCATTTGGCGTGTTGATAGAGTTTGAAAGAGAATAAATATTATCAACTATAAGCCCGCCGTTTGTAATAGCAGAAATACTCTGATCGTGCTGTTTTCTAACATTGGTACCCAACAATGCCTTCATATTAAAATTGCTGCCGATGTTTTTATCCATATTTAATAATAGGTCGAAATTGGTTTCATTCCAGCTATGATTGTACCTTGAGTAATAAGGCACACCAACACTTCCGATCGCTTTTCTTTCTTCCTGTATTTCGCTGTAATTATCAACTGCTATCCGGCCAAGCACATTCAGCCAGTCGGTTACTTTATAGTTAAGACTAACGTTTCCAAAGTACCTGTTTCTCGTATCCTCCTCATAATTTCTGTAGCGTACAAAATAAGGGTTATCCCAAAAGATAGGCACCAGGTTGCTGGGATCTGCCCAGTTCCAGGTTACATTTTTTCCTCCCGAACGAAAAAAGGCATCCTTCAATTCCTTGATATCCACATTTGTTTGAAACCATTCCCTGAAGTTGGTCATTACGTTCCTGGCGTTTGCACCGTCGTAACCGGTACCGTATCTTCCCTTACCGTGTATGTTAGAAAAATTTACATTGGCACCTGCTGTAAGCCTTTTGGTAATGCTGTATGTGCCGCCAAAATCAATGAGGTTTTTTACAATGCTGCTATTGGGTAGTAACCCTTTTTCTTCGTTACGGGTGTAGCCTAATTTGTAGGTCGACTTATCAGATCCTGCATTCAAAAAAATACTTTGGTTGATGGAAACAGGGTTTTCGAAAAAAGTATTAGGGTCATTTTGAGCAGGCAGCCAAGCACGTGCCTTGCCGAAATTAGGAGATGTAGGATCAAAAGCATCCCATTGATAAACCAGCAGGTTGGGATCAAACTTAGCCCCGTAAGAAGCATCTTCACTTGTTGGTGTTACCAGGTCTTTAATACCGTCGCCATTGATATCACGGCTAAAAAATCTTCCTGTGGAATCTTCATAATAAGCACCATATCCACCACCATATTCTTTCTGGTATTTAGGAAGCGTTGTTTTATCTACCATACCCACACTAATACCAGAGTTTATGGTAATGCCAAGACCTCTCCGGCCCTTTTTTGTATTAATTAGAATTACACCATTACCACCTATTGAGCCATACAATGCACTTGCTGCCGGCCCTTTTAGCACGGTTATGTTTTCAATATCATCAGGGTTAAGATCGGATACCGCATTACCATAATCATAGCCGCCGCCGCCTTCAGACTGGCCCGCCCTGTTGGTGTTGGTATTGTTGTAAGGTACTCCGTCAACAACAAACAATGCCTGGTTGCTGTTGAACAATGATTTTACGCCACGCAGCACAACATTGGTTGAGGCACCCATGGAGTTGTTCTGCCTAATTTCAAGACCTGAAACCTTGCCCGAAAGATTGGATACAAAGTTATTGTTCCGGTTTTTACTAACCTCCTCGCCGGTTATTTGCTGAGCGGCATAAGCAACCTGGTTACGGGTTCTGGTAATGCCCAAAGCGGTAACCACCACCTCCTGCAGGTTGTCTGCATTCGCTAAAACAATCTCCTGGTTTCCTGATCATGCTGGTTGAAATGTTTTTGATGTAAAGCCGGAAGAAGATACAGTAATGGATGCTGTATCACTTATAGTAATTGAAAAATTACCATTGGCATCACCACTAACACCATTTGCGGTTCCGGTTTCTACAATTGAAGCAAAAGGCACTGCACCACCCTGAGGATTTTTTACCGTTCCTGATACCTTTTTGGTTTGTGAAAACCCCCAGGCAACACTTAATATAAGTGTAACCAGGCATAGAACTTTTCTTTTCATTTACTTTAATTTAAATTGAATAATGAATTTTACGGACCAGGCTTAAGGAGGAATAAATTATTAGGGTAAATTGTCTTTGTTTGATAAAAACAGAAAACACTTTAAAACAAACGGGAATTGGTACAGAGTTTTAAATGATTAGAGCGCATTCGATAAGTTTTGATAATTAGTTCAATCCTTTTCATAAAAAATGCCAAATATTATTTAACCTAAATTTTACTTTCTATTTGAGAATGGTTTTTATTTTAAGTTGATTATTAACCATCAACAGTTAATTGAAAGTTTGAATACTGCAACTTATCATAATTAAAGACAAGGAAAATTGGGAAACATCATACACAACATTGTGTACTAAATGCTACAGGAAAGAAACCAAAATATGGGCATCAAAATCAGTACCTAAAGGCTTCCTGACGGTATAACTAAAAAAGATAATCTTGCGTTATTCTTTAAAACATCCACTTACCTATAAGAACAAACCAGCATGTTTAAAGTTATCTTTACAATCATAATCCTCCAGTCAAAATCAGCCATTATAACAATAAAATTGTAATTATCTTTTCCTTATGTCTCAGAGTGTTAGCTCATAATTTAACCCAGCTTCTTAAAAGAAATTTTTACAGGCATTTTTTCCTAACTTGTATTCCTATTTAACTGATAACGAAATTGCTATCGTATGGGTGCCTCTTCAATGATCGTACTGTTACTTGCCGGATTGGCATTTTCCGCTGGTGCCGTGTTAGTATCAAGGCTGCTTAACAAGGGAAGTAAAAACAATCAAAAAGGCCAGCCTTACGAATGCGGTATTCCAACAAAAGGCGATACCTGGATACAACTGAATGTTGGTTATTATTTATTCGCCCTCATCTTCCTGATTTTTGATGTTGAACTTGTTTTCTTATACCCATGGGCGGTTGTTGCCAAAAAGATTGGCTGGTTTGCTTTAGTTGAAGTGATCATTTTCTTTTTTATACTGTTTATGGGCTTTTTATATGCACACAAAAAAGGTGCGTTGAAGTGGAGCCCCACCTAACCTCCTCAAAGGGGAGAAACAGGGCAGCAACTGATGAAATTCAGCCATACTGATCAGGTTATCATTAATAAAAATTCATTTCACTTTGTTCAATGACTAACGAATCTCATAATTCTCAGAGTTCAAAAGTTCCCTCCGTGGGAAGGGATTTAGGGGGCGCTGTGTTTCCCGGGCAGGTTGAGCAATTACCGGGTGGTGGCATTATCACCAGCAAGCTGGATGATTTGATCAACTGGGCCAGGAGCAATTCATTATGGCCGCTCACCTTCGCCACCAGTTGCTGCGGTATTGAATACATGAGTACCGCCGGTGCTAAATATGATTTTTCAAGGTTTGGTTTTGAAGTGGCCCGTGCCTCACCGAGGCAGGCCGATGTGATCATTATTGCAGGTACCATTGTAAATAAAATGGCGCCTGTTTTAAAAAGATTGTACGACCAGATGGCTGATCCAAAATATGTGATTGCGATGGGTGCTTGTGCGATAAGTGGCGGACCTTTTTTTTACAACACTTATTCCGTGGTAAAAGGGGCAGATCATGTGATACCGGTAGATGTGTATGTGGCAGGTTGTCCGCCGAGGCCGGAAGCACTGATACATGCATTGATGACATTGCAGGAAAAAATAAAGAGAGGCCAGGCCTCCCCAAACCCCTCCAAAGGAGGGACTTAAAGGCAAGCATTCAAAATTTAGAGAGGTTGCCAAACTGAAATGATTGTTTTCTTGTGGAGTAAATCTTGATTGCCGAAATGCTTAATTACAAATGTTGAATAAAAAATAAATGCCCGGCCTCCCTCTCTTTTGGAGAGGGATTGAGGGTGAGGCTTATGACGAAAGAAGAACTAAAAACAACGATTGATTCGCTGCTTACCAATGCCACTTATGAAGAAGGTGGTGAGTGGCTGATTGTAAATGCAGAAGCTTCAGCTTTTAAATCATTTGCCCGTCACTTGCGTTATGAAGAAACCTTGCTGTTTGATTTTCTGTTCAGCCTTACCTGCATCGACTGGAAGACGCACCTAACCATGGTATATCATTTTGACTCTTATACTTATCATCATAACCTTGTTGTAAAAGTTAAACTGGATGCAGCTGAACCTGCCATTGAAACTGTTAGTGATATTTGGCAAACTGCTAATTTTCATGAACGGGAAGTGTATGAATTATTTGGTGTGAATTTCATCAATCATCCTGATTTAAGATTGTTGATTTTGCCGGACGGATGGGAAGGGAAGAATCCATTGAGGAAAGATTTTGAAGACCCGGTAAATATGATAAAGTTATAGCCCCCCACCCTCCAAAGGAGGGATTTAGGGCAAGAGTCTGATACTTTGAAGTGTATTTTAAAACGGAGAGTATTTGCGTCATTGCCAAATAAAGAGCAAATGATAATGTGGAAGATTCAAAGTTTAAATTTGGTATAAAGCACCGCTCCTTCCCGTTTAGGGAAAGGAGAAGGAGGATGAGGCTGTGATACTGTGGAAAAGCCCAATAAAGAAATGGCGTACAAGAGTGCGACGCCAATGAAACTGAAAAAAGATTTAAAGCCGGGTCAATAAAAAAATAAGTGTAATCAAAATTATCGATGTACAGGGAGACACTCATGGTATCGGACACGAATGAAACCGCAGCAGCAGGTGACTTTGTGATCAATGTTGGTCCTCAGCATCCTGCAACGCATGGGGTGTTACACCTGGTAATTACGCTGAATGGTGAAACCATAAAAAAAGTGGAACCGCACCTTGGTTACATCCACCGCTCCATTGAAAAAATGTGTGAGAGCCTCACGTACCGGCAGTTTATTTATGTTACCAGCAGGATGGATTATTTGAGCAGTCACATTAACAACCACGCCTGTGCGCTGGTGGTTGAAAAGGGCTTGCAGGCAGAAGTTCCCGCCAGGGCCAAAGTGATCAGGATACTGATGGATGAACTTACGAGGATTGCATCTCATGAGTTGTGGCTTGGAGCCATGGCAATGGATCTTGGCGCCTTTACGCCGTTCTTTCACACATTCAGGGAACGGGAAACCATCAACGATATTATGGAAGAAACTTGCGGTGCCAGGCTTACAATGAACTATATGGTGCCGGGTGGCGTGATGATGGATGTGCATCCCAATTTTCAAAAAAAGGTTAAGGATTTTGTGCAGCAGTTCAATAGCAAAGTGGATGAGATAGATGAGATGGTGACCAACAATATTATTTTTCAAAACCGCATGAAAAACGTTGGGGTATTGACGAAAGAAGATGCCATTTCATTTGGTTGCACCGGGCCGGTAGCAAGGGCCAGCGGCATTAATTGTGACTTGCGAAAGCTGTCGCCATATGAGGGTTATGATGCCATTCAATTTGATGAAGTGATTGAAACGGGTTGCGATTCGTTTTCAAGATATATGGTGAGGGTGAGGGAAATGAAGCAGTCGATACGGATCATCGAACAATTGATTGATAATATTCCTGAAGGTGATTTCCAGGCAAAAACAAAAGCTGTACTAAAGTTACCAAAAGGAGAATTTTTACAACGGGTAGAAACAGCCCGTGGACAGTTTGGTGTGTACATAGTTAGCGAAGGCGGTACCACGCCTTACCGGATTAAGTTCCGGTCGCCGGGGTTTTCAAATTTGAGTGTGCTGGATCATATTGCAAGAGGTAGTAAACTTGGGGATTTGGTGGCGATGATGGGTACGCTGGATTTGGTGATACCAGATATTGACAGATGAAGCCTCCCCGCCTTCCAAAGGAGGGATTTAGGGCAAGAAGCCCCCTAAATAAGGGCAAGAGTCTGAGAGTTCGGGGTGCTTTTTATTATATAATTGTTTGAGGGTATTGTTTACTGAAGAACTAAAGATGATGTGGAAGAACAAATCTTTATTAAAGATTTGAAGTACCGCCTCTTCTCTTTTGGAGAAGAGGAATGGTGATGAGGCCGTTGAAATGCTTAATTACAAAAGTTTAATAAAAAAATAAAAACCCGGCCTCCCTCTCTTTTGGAGAGGGAACGAGGGTGAGGCCACATGTGGAGCTTATCTAACATAGCTAAAAATATTGACAGCTGGTTAACGGCAACGGTTAGCCCAACCTGGGTTATGGTGATCGAAATGGTGATTGCAGGTATCTGCGTCATCAGCCTGTTTGCTGTGCTTGGCTTGGTACTGGTGCTGATGGAACGCAAGGTATCTGCCTGGATGCAGATAAGGCTGGGTCCAAACAGGGTTGGACCAAAAGGAATGCTGCAGTCCATGGCTGACACAATAAAGTTACTGATGAAAGAAGGCCTGACACCGGACGGTGCTGATAAAATGCTCTTTAACCTGGCGCCGATCCTGGCACTGGTGGTAGCAATGCTGCTGATGGCGCCAATTGCTTTTGCAAAGAGTTTTCAATTGTGGGATCTGAACATAGGAGTGCTGTATGTGTCTGCAGTTTCATCGGTAATGGTGATCAGTATTTTAATGGCAGGCTGGGCGAGCAACAATAAATATTCTTTGTTGGGTGCCATGCGGAGCGGCGCCCAGATTGTTAGTTATGAATTAAGTGCAGGGTTATCTGTCATGGCAATTGTGGTGCTAACGGGCAGTTTAAATGTGAATGAAATAATTTTATCGCAGGCTGATGGCTGGTGGATTTTTAAAGGACATATTCCCGTGATAATTGCCTTTGTAGTTTTCATGATTGCGGTAACTGCAGAAACCAACCGGGCACCTTTTGATCTTGCAGAAGCTGAGTCAGAACTAACTGCCGGCTTTCATACAGAATATTCAGGGATGAAATTCGCCCTGTTTTTTTTGGCAGAATATGTAAATGTGTTCATTGTTTGTGCCATTGGAGCAACGCTTTTTTTAGGAGGCTGGATGCCCTTTCACATTGGCCACTGGCAGGCGTTCAATAATGTGATGGATTATATTCCGTCGAGCCTTTGGTTTTTTGGCAAAACATTTTTACTGATCTTTTTAATCATGTGGTTCAGGTGGAGTTTTCCCAGGTTGAGGATTGATCAGCTGCTGAATTTGGAATGGAAATATTTATTGCCGATAAGCATGTTCAATATTTTGCTGGTAACAGCAATGGCTATTTTGGGTTGGCATTTTTAGGCCTCCCCAACCCTCTCCCGAAAAAATCGGGATAGACGACGGAGGGATTTAGGGCAAGAACCGGAATATTTAAAAGACTTGATGAGTGGCTTTAGTAAAGAAAATTATGTTTCTTAAAAACTATATAAAAGACATTTACAACGCCGTTACCTCCATGCTGAAAGGCATGCGGCGGACAGGTTACTATTTTACGCATCACAAAGAGATCATCACACAAGAATACCCGGACAACAAAGAAACGATGAACCTTCCTGAGCGTTTCAAAGGTGAAGTGGTGATGCCGCATGATGATAAAAATGAACATCGCTGTACCGGTTGTACGGCCTGCGAACTGGCCTGTCCGAATGGTACCATTAAAGTGATTACGAAATTTGACATTAATTCTGAAGGCAAAAAGAAAAAGGCCATTGACAAACTGGTATATCATCTTGAGCTTTGTACCATGTGCAATTTGTGTATTGAAGCTTGCCCTTCGGATGCAATTAAAATGGCGCAGACATTTGAACACAGTGTATTTGACCGGAGTGAACTGACAAAAATTTTAAACAATCCGGGATCGAAGATTATGGACGGGGTAGAGTAAAGAAGCCCGGCCTCCCCACCCTCCAAAGGAGGGATTTAGGGCAAGAGAACGGAGTTACAGAAGGCTCACTGAGTGGCGGCGCAACTGCCATTTGCTGAATGAAAAACAAAAGATAAAGTGGAAGAATTAATGTTTAACAATGGTAAAAAGTACCGCTCCTTTCCCTTTGGGGAAGGAGACGGAGGATGGGGCTTATGAACGGATCAACAATCATATTTTATTTACTGGCGTTGCTCACTTTGGTGAGTGCACTACTGGCTGTTACCTCCAGGCAAATATTTCGTGCTGCCATTTATTTATTATTTACGTTGATTGGTATTGCCGGCATTTACTTCTGGATGCAGTATGATTTTATTGCAGCAGTGCAAATTGTAGTATACGTTGGTGGCATAACGGTGCTTATCATTTTTTCAATTTTTCTTACGCAGCAGGCCGGTGAATTGTTACCTGAACAAAAAACCGGCAGACAAGTGTTTTCGGCTTTGGCTGTGTTTTGTTCCTTTGCGCTGGTGATGCTGCAACTGGTAAAATACAAATTTATTCCGGCAACCGAACCGGCTGTACAACCGACTGTTGCTGCCATTGGCGAACGGATGCTTTCAACAACTGGCGAGGGCTATGCATTGCCATTTGAAGTGGTGAGTATTTTATTACTGGCAGCGCTTATCGGCTGCATTGTGATAGCCTCCTCAAACCCCTCCCAAAGAGGGGTTTTTAAAGAAATCGAAAATTTATAATGTTGCTTTTGGAAATAACTAAACTTATACAACAAATAAAGACTCTTTTAAAATTACAAGAGCCAAAAGCCTCCCCCTTGGAGAGGCTGGGAGGGGCTACCTTATGACTACACCCGGACTATATCACGTTCTTTTCCTGAGTACAGCATTATTCTTCATTGGTATGTTTGGCTTTTTTACCCGTAGGAATTTAATCACTATGCTCATGAGTATTGAACTGATACTTAATAGTGTGAACCTGAACTTTATTGCATTCAACAAATATGTGTGGCCAAACAGGCTTGATGGATTATTCTTTTCAATATTCATTATTGCTATTGCTGCCGCAGAAGCTGCCGTTGCAATTGCCATCATCATCAACTTATACAGATCGCATAAATCAATTGATGTAGATCAAACGGAGGAAATGAAATATTAATATGCCAAATGCATTGTACATAGCATTGATCCCAATACTGCCACTGGCCGGGTTTTTATTATTGGGTTTGTTTGGTAAAAATTACTTTAATAAATCTGCCGGTATCATTGCTACTTTAATTTTATTCGTTGCTTTAGCACTGGCATTGTATATAGCTTACGGATACTTTTTTGAATATGGAAAAGTTAATGGCATTTACCAAAAACTAGTCGTATTCCAATACACCTGGCTCCAATTCTCTCCAAACTTTTCAATAAATATTGGCGCTCTTCTCGATCCCATAACTGCAATGATGCTGGTAATAGTAACATTCATTTCATTGATGGTACACCTGTACAGCCTTTCTTATTTAAAAGGTGAAAAACGGTTCGCTACTTATTATGCATTCCTCGGTCTGTTTACTTTTTCAATGCTGGGATTGGTGCTATCATCCAATATTTTCCAGCTGTATATTTTTTGGGAATTAGTTGGTGTGTCTTCCTTTTTATTAATCGGTTTTTATTACGATAAGCCCAGTGCTGTGGCTGCCTGTAAAAAAGCATTTATCGTAACCCGCTTTGCAGACCTTGGTTTTTTGATTGGCATACTTGTGCTTTCCTTTTATTCAAAAACATTCGATTTCAATATTCTTATTGAGCGGCTTACTTCTTACCAGGCTGCTGAATTTCAATCCGCAACTGCCGCCTCATTCATAGGCATTTCTGCATTAACGTGGGGATTGGTACTTGTATTTATTGGTGGTGCCGGCAAAAGTGCCATGTTCCCGTTACACATCTGGTTGCCTGATGCAATGGAAGGCCCGACGCCGGTTTCAGCTCTCATTCATGCAGCTACTATGGTGGTCGCTGGAGTATTTTTGGTAGCAAGGTTGTTCCCGGTTTTTCGCATGAGTCCGCCGGCAATGGATATTGTCGCTTATACAGGAATTTTTTCTGCTGCATTCGCAGCGATTATAGCCTGCACACAAACAGATATTAAAAGAGTGCTGGCATACTCCACCATGAGCCAGATTGGTTTTATGATGTTCACCCTTGGCATTTCAAAAGCAGGTGAAGCTGGCATAACAGGCTACACTGCTGCTATGTTTCACCTCTTTACACACGCTATGTTTAAAGCGCTGCTTTTTCTTGGCGCAGGTTCCGTAATACATTATGTGCACAGCAACGAAATGAACAATATGGGTGGCCTCAGAAAATTACTGCCGGTTACCCATGCAACATTTTTAATTGCCTGCCTGGCAATTTCCGGTATTCCACCTTTCGCAGGTTTTTTTAGTAAAGAAGAAATTTTAATGACAGCATACCAGCACAACAAGAGTGTTTATTATGTTGCAATAATCACCTCCGGACTCACTGCATTTTATATGTTCAGGCTATATTTTTCAATTTTCTGGAACAGAGCCTCCTTTCCTTTGGAGAGGGCCGGAGGTGAGGCCAATAATCATGGAGAAGGCGGCCTTGCTATGATGGTTCCGCTGGTGGTACTGGCTATCGCCTCTTTTGGTGTTGGCTTTATTCCCCTTGGTGATTTTGTATCTTATAATGGCAAACCGTCGCCGGCAGAATTTCATTTATCTTTTTCAATTTTACCCGTTGCTGTAGCACTTGCTGGAATTTTTATTGCATTGAGTTTTTACAAAACAAAAAATGGCAAAGCCGATAAACTGTCCAACTCAATCAATGGCTTTTATACAGCAGCTTACCGCAAGTTTTATGTAGATGAGATTTACTTATTCATAACAAGCAAAGTACTTTTCGGCATTATCGGAAAAGGAGCCGCCTGGTTTGATAAAAAAGTAGTGGATGGGTTGGTAAATACAACCGCCGAAGGCACAGGGGTATTATCAGAAAAAATAAAAAAATTACAGTCGGGAAAAGTACAGCAATATGCCATTTACTTTTTAGTTGCCGTAATTGGAATTGCTGTATGGCTTATCTATGCACAAACGTAGAAGCTATACTCCTGGAAGTTATGAGCACCTGAAAATAAAAAATGAATAAGTATTAATTAACACGTTTTAGAAGCAACTGGTATAAAAGCGAACAGGTAAAACCTTAAATGAATCTATTATTACTCATATCATTTCCTTTACTTACAATAGTGGTATTGCTGATAGCCAAACAGCAGCAGGCAAAATGGATCGCATTCACCGGCTCGGTTATTCAGCTTGTGCTGGCTATTGGTTTGTTTACTTCCAACAATGCTAAAAGAAGTAACGGTGATGTACAGCAGTTTTTGTTTGAAGAACAATACCACTGGTTTCCGTCCCTCAATATTTCATTTCACATTGGTGTGGATGGTATTTCAATCGCCATGATATTACTGACAGCCTTTGTTGTAATTGCAGGCATACTTGTTTCGTGGAAGATGGAGAAAATGACCAAAGAGTTTTTCCTGCTGCTCATTTTGCTGAGCATGGGCGCTTATGGCTTTTTTATATCGCTCGATCTTTTTATACTATTTTTCTTTTTAGAAATTGCGGTCATTCCCAAATACCTGCTGATAGGTATTTGGGGAAGCGGTAAAAAACAATATGCTGCTAATAAACTTGCTTTGCTGCTAATGTTCGGCTCAGCGTTGGTGCTAGTAGGTATGCTGGGAATTTATTTTGGCAGCGGTATCAAATCTTTTGATTTGGTTGCCCTGTCTAAATTGAACATTCCGGTACAGGCTCAAAAGATTTGTTTTCCCTTGCTGTTTGTTGGCTTTGGCGTATTTACAGCCTTATTTCCTTTTCATACCTGGGTGCCAGACGGGCATTCATCTGCACCCACTGCAGGTTCAATGTTTTTGGCAGGCATCTCTATGAAGCTGGGTGGTTACGGATGCCTGAGGGTTGCCACTTACTTAATGCCGGACGGTGCTAAAGAATATGCCAACATAATTATTGTACTGGCAGCCATTGCAATTTTGTATGGCGCCTTCGCTACCATGATGCAGAAAGATCTTAAGTACATCAATGCATATTCGTCGATTAGTCATTGTGGTTTTGTGTTGCTCGGTATTGGCATGCTAACAAAAACTGCCATTACCGGTGCCGTAATGCAAATGGTAAGTCATGGTGTAATGACGGCGTTGTTCTTTGCCGTTATCGGTATGATTTACGAACGTACCCATACCAGGCAGGTAGATGAAATAGGCGGCTTGCTTAAAGTTATGCCATTCATCTCAACGGCATTATTCATAGTTGGTTTATGTTCCCTGGGGCTACCGGGGCTTAGTGGTTTTGTTGCAGAGATGACCATATTTGTTGGCTCCTGGGAAAATGCGGATGCATTTCACCGCATTGCTTCAATAGCAGCCTGTATGAGTATTGTGGTAACAGCGGTATATATTTTACGGGCAATTGGCAGGGTGGCAATGGGGCCTTTGAAACCAGTCTCTCTTCTCGTTGAAAATAGTGCCGGTAGTAACGCCGATGGAACCTGGAATGAGCGGTTGGCTGTCATCATCCTTATTGCAGGCATTCTTGCAATTGGGTTAGCGCCCTTTTGGTTGAATGACCTCGTTAGCCCGGCAGCAGAAATTATTATGAAAAAAATGTCAATCATAAAATAAGAAAGAGCGGATGTATGATTTTCTCATTTTAATGAAATCTGAACTGGTGATCATTACCATCATCTTCCTGTTACTTATTATAAAAATAGGCAGGGGTTTGGCAAATAATAAATTCTTGGTGCTTACGCAGATTTTATTGGCTCTTAATTTATTGGCAGGTTTTGTTTTGAATGAAGAAGGCGGATTGTTTGGAGGATTGTTTTATACGAATGCGCTGATTGCAACAGAAAAGAATATCCTGAACCTCGGCGTATTATTGATTGCGTTACTCTTTACAGACTGGTTCAAAAAAAGTGGTTACCTGGCAGAATTTTTTATCCTGATGCTATCTGCTTTAATGGGTATGTTCTTTCTTTTATCCAGCGGAAATTTACTGATGTTTTATTTGTCGCTGGAGCTGGCTTCCATACCAGTCGCTGCCATGGCCAACTTTGATCTGCAGAAAAGAACTTCGGCTGAAGCAGGCATGAAAATGATCCTCAGCTCAGCATTTTCATCAGGCATTTTATTGTTTGGTATTTCACTGGTGTATGGTGCCACCGGCAGCTTGAGTTTTTTAGAATTACCGGCACTTATTCAATCAAACAGTCTTCATATCCTGGCGTTTGTATTTCTATTTGCCGCCTTCGCATTTAAGTTATCCATTGTGCCATTTCACTTGTGGACGGCGGATGTATACGAAGGTTCGCCTATGGCCACCACAGCTTTTTTATCTGTGATATCTAAAGGTGCTTTTGCATTTGTATTTCTTACAGCATTGTATAAAATTTTTCAGCCGCTGCATGCAACCTGGTATCTGCTGATAGTTGTGTTGTCTGTTGCAACAATGTTAATTGGTAACCTGTTTGCTTTGCGGCAGCAAAACATAAAACGTTTCCTGGCATTTTCATCTATTGCGCAAGTTGGCTTTATACTGGTCGGCATCAGCAACAATACAGGAGAGGGAACAGCAGCCCTTGTTTATTTTATTTTGATCTATATTTTTTCTAACCTGGCAGCCTTTGGTGTAGCAGCGGTTATCGAATCTCAATCAGGAAAAGAGTTGATCGATGATTACAAAGGCCTTTATAAAAACAATAAATTTTTAAGCTGGGTGATGGCACTGGCGTTGTTTTCGCTGGCTGGTGTTCCACCAACGGCAGGCTTCTTTGCAAAATTATTTTTAATCAAAGCAGGGGCTGCACAAGCCAGTTATTCCTTTATTGCAATCGCAGCTTTAAACCTGGTAGTTTCTTTGTACTACTATTTAAAAATTGTAAGGGCTATTTTTATGGAGCAGAATGAACAGCCAATTGCTCCCTTGCAAATTCCGCTTTCAACCAAACTGGGCCTTATAATTTGTGCAGCTGGTATTTTGTTAACGGGATTTGCAGGATGGTTATATGATTACATTCAGGCTGTGAGTTGAGAAAAGTTTACGGTTTACAGTTTACGGTTTACGGTTTACAGTTTGGGGTTTGGGGTTTGGATTCTGGGGTTACAACTACTGTTTATTGTCGTCAGACTTCACAATCAGACATCAAACATCAAACATCGAACATCAAACACCATATCCCACATCAGAAATCAGACATCAGAAATCTTACATCAAACATCTTTTATGGCCATAAATAAAAACCACGAATTTGAAGAGCTGGACGGGGTAAAGTGCGGCATTGTAGAAAAGAATGCATCTGCTGAAAGAGTGGCTTTTCTAAAACCATTACTGGAGTACAATCATTATATGGTAATTATTGTTGCTTCTCCGCCACCCAAAACTGCTGCTAAACCTGCTCCTGCAGCGGTTTCAGAAACCGGGGCAATGCCGGTTGTTGAAACAGTTCCTACTCCACCTGCAACTTTTACCATCGGTGTTACAGACTATACTTTCAATCCCATCAACGCTATTTTTGGAAGGGCGTTAAAAACTCCTGAAAGAGGTTTGGTTACGCAAGCTTACTGGTATCAGAAAGAAGCTTCGGGGAAAGATGAAGTGCCGTACTATGAGCGTTAATCAAAAAACAAAAGAATAACCGCCGCCCTTCTTTTCTTTATTTATCTCTTCAAATTTTGCAATCTCCTGCAACAAATATTTCTCATATTGCCCATAAATAAAACTTCTGAAAATGGCAGCCTGTAAACTGAAATTACGCAGGTCGTTCCCGGGCAACTACCCAACCAAACACTCCCCAATCACTAATGGTTCTATTTGATGTTGAGATATCCATACCTGTCAAACCGGCGACAGCGCTGGCTCCGGGGGCAAAACTGATTTTTGAAAAAGCAACAGACTATCTGCTTTGTACCTTACTCTTGATTCATAATATGCATTGGCGGGTAGTTCAGCCGGAGGCAGAACGATCACTTTGCAATGATAAAAAGCCTCGGTTTCTGTAGCTGCTAAATGGAGCAGCGTGCTGTCGAAATCTTTATAGGGAAGTAATGCAACCAGGGCAAGTTTCTTTCCTGGCACTTTAGTTTTTTGGGGCTGGTGGTTGC
Organism: Ferruginibacter sp.; assembly: GCA_965247025.1. Lineage (GTDB taxonomy): Bacteria > Bacteroidota > Bacteroidia > Chitinophagales > Chitinophagaceae > Ferruginibacter. The sequence continues at coordinate 3,634,033 of OZ252000.1, forward strand.
AAGCGGCAAAAATAAATAGTGTTAAGAATGATAGGACAATTTTCATTACCAGTCCTTTTCAGGCTTATTGGGTGAAGCTTCTGCTGACCGGCGTAATTTATCCTGGAGATTTTTTTCCTGCTGCAACAAAGCTTTTAACTTTTCTTCCGCCTCTTTTTTTGTCATCTTGCTTGGCTGTGGCTTTGGCTGATCTTCTTTTTCTTTCGGTTGCTTTTGCTGCTGATCGTCCTTTTTCTTATCCTGTTCCTTTGGTTGTTTTTGTTGCTGCTCTTGCTGTTTTAAAAGTGCCTTCTGCAAATTAAAACGGGCATCTTCATCGGCAGAGTTTTGTTTCAGTGCATTTTTGTAAGCTTCAATACACTCTGGCAATTTTTTATCATTTTGTAAAGCAACCCCTTTGTTATACCAGGCTTTTGATTTTTCTGCTGAGGATTTACTTTTAGTAATAGCAGCATCAAAAGCTTTGGTAGCCTCATCTCCTTTGCCATCTTTATACAAGGCGTTCCCCAAATTGAAGGCAGCTTTATCACTTGCAGGATTTACCTCAACTGCTTTTTTATAATTATCAGCCGCAGCAGCATAGGCACCATTGCTGTAGGATTCATTCCCTTTTTTAATAAGTTTATTTTCTTTTTGGGCAGTGGCAGTTCCTGTGAAAAGAATTGCTGCAACTATCATAGTGACTGTAATTGCACCACCTGCGGGCTGCTGTATTGGCTTAGTTGCTAACCCCTTTGAGGACTGTGTTTTTCTCCCCGTGCTGATGGCGACCCTTTCCGAAGTGAAAAACTCTATAAATAACAACACGATTGCCAGCCCGGTAAACCATTGAAAATAATACTGGTAAACGGCCGTAGAATTTTCTGTAACAGAGCGGCTCTCCATGCCTTTTAACTGGTTGCTGATGTTTGCTGCGGTTTCATCGGCTGAACCGAACAACTGGTAAATTCCGTTTGTTTTGGCAGCAATATTTTGTAACCCTTCCTGGTTTAATTTGGTAATAACCGCTACGCCATTGGCATCTTTCTGTGTTTCGCCGGTAGTGGCATCAATAATTGTGCTTCCCTGTAACGAACCGATGCCAACAGTGTTGATCATCACACCTTCACCAGCAAGTTGGGCGGCAATCTTATCAGCGTTTTCATCATGATCTTCCCCGTCACTTATCAATACAATTGATTTGTATTTTTTTTCTTTATTATTGAAGGCATTGTAACTCATTTTTAATGCATCGCCAATTACAGTTCCCTGTGTTGGTATCATATCCGGCGAAGCCGAAGATAAAAACATTTTGGCGGCTGCATGATCGCCGCTGAGCGGCATTTGCAAATAGGCCCGGCCTGCAAAAACAACTAAGCCAATCCTGTCGTCCGGCAACTTATCTATCAGTTTTGCCACCAGTTGTTTAGCACGTTCCAGCCTGCTTGGCTGTACATCCTGCGCCAGCATACTTTTACTAACATCCAGTGCAATCATCACATCAATGCCATTGTGCTTTACCGTGCCGGAGCCATTGGGTTTCCGAAAGCCTGCAAGCCCGATCACAGCAAGGGCAAATGCAACAAGTACCAGTAAAAATTTAGTGCGGTAACGGATGGCGCTATATTCTTTTATGAGTTGCTGCACAAGTTGCAGATCGCCAATTTTCCGGATGGTTTTCTTTTTCCAGCGAAGCGTATAAAAATACAAAGCTACCAGCAACGGTAAGGCTGCCAATGCAATAAAATATTCTATGTGCTGAAATTGAAACATCGATTTTTAGTAATTACAACTGACTAAAATTATTCCTTCTTTTGTTAAAGAAAATACAACCAACAACTACAAGATACATTTCAAATTTTCGCTGGCTGGTTGGGACACCAGCCAGGGCAACCCGCCTAGGTCGGTGTCCCACCGACCTAGTGCTTTAAAGACTTACATTTCGCCTTTAAAAAAGCCGAGCTGCTTCAAAATGCCTTTTGTAATATTGAGACGAACAGTTTTCATGTCGATCTTTTTATCCGGCGACCTTACCAGTGTTACAAAAAAATAAGGCCGTTTATTTTCTTCCACCCATCCAATCATCCAGCCAATATTATTGCCTTTTTCGTCAAAACCCCAGCCCGTTTTATAACTCAGGCTGTACATCGTATTGTCTTCCTGCACCATAACATCCCGTACAATCTGGTGTGTTCTTTTTTGAAAAGGAAGCTGGTCAAAATACAAGCGTTTTACAAGGCCAAGCTGTTCATCTGGTGATACTTTAAGACTGTTATCCAGCCAGAAACTATCAACATGTTCACCAATTTTTTTATTGCCGTATTGCAGGGTATCTAACCAATGCTGCATCGTATCTCTGCCAATGCGCCGGGCAACTTCCTGGAAGTATGGTACCGCACTTACTTTAAAAGCTTCTGTAAAATCAAGGTCTTTGTTCCAGTCTGTTGCTGTATCTCCATTGGGAAAACGCCTTGTTACACCATCCCATTTTATCAGCATTTTCTCGTCAGTGATCCTGCCAATTTCCAGGCCAACCAGGCTGTTGACAACTTTAAAAGTAGAAGCTGGCGTAAAGCGCATGGTATCCAGCTGCAGATTGTACACCGTAACCTTGCCATCTTTATTGTTGTAGAAAGTAAAACAACCATCTACTTTATTATCATCAAAATACTTTTTAAAAGAGTCGTCTATATTCGCTTTGTTTACCGAACAGCCACAAATGAATAAAATAGAAAATGCAAAAAGAGAAAGATATACCGGAGATTTTTTCATGCAAATTTTTAGTGTGAATTGGTGTATTAAGTGAAGTGTTTCAGCTATTTGCTTTTTTGTGAAAGGCTGTAGCTTCCAGTGTTTCATAAAAGGTTACACCGTATTTTCTAATGATGGCTTCTTTAAGAAAAACGTACACAGGCACTTTCAATTTTTTGCCCAGGCTACAGCCAGCACTGCACAAATCTTCCCGTGGCTCATAGTTTACAAACTCGTTTTTTTTGTTTCGGCTTTGTTGTATGCGGATGGGAAACAGGTGACAGCTGATCGGTTTTTTCCAGCTTATCTTACCATCGTTATAAGCTTGCTCAATACCACATTTTACAATGCCATTTTCATCCTTAATTCCATACACACAAATCTGTCCTTTTATGGTGGGGGTTACCCAGCCAAACTCCTGGTTGTAAACATATTTTCCCTGGCGCAATAATTCTGCTTTGCTTAGTTCCGGCAAATAAGGCAGCACTGCCTCATACACTGCATTCAATTCATCCAGTTCATCTTCGTTAAGCGGCGCTCCGGCATCACCATCCACACAACAACCACCTTTACATTTATTGAGGTCGCAAACAAATTGCTCATCTATAATTTCATCGCTAACCAATACATTATCTATAGCTATCATGACGGCAAAAATAAAACAAATGGGCGGCAGTGAGAGATTTACATCCCGGAGTGGTGTAACTATTTTTGTTTACGAACCAGCCGGTAAGACTTGTCCATCATTTCTTTTAGCTGCTTTGCAGACAGTGTTCCGTCCACAATTACCGTGTTCCAGTGTTTTTTGTTCATGTGATAACCGGGTAACACCGCTTCAGGAAACTCTTCTCTTAACTCAATAGCCTCTTCCGGATTACATTTTACATTGAATTGCAACGGCTGTGCATCGAGTGAAACGAGTAAAAAAACTTTACCCAGCGTTTTAAAAACAAGGGTACTTTCTCCAAACGGAAAGCCTTCGGTTACTTCCGGCATGGCCAGTACATATTCTCTTAAAGATTCAATATTCATAATTGAAGAAATTTAAAAGTTGATTGTATTATTTGGTGATTTTGCTCATCTCAGTGCCCTTGATATCCCTGAGCTTGTAAAGCACTTCTTCCAGCCTGTTTATTGGAATGCCCATTTTTATAACACAAAAAAGCTGCAGCTCCTGCTGAATAATAGTGCAGTTATATTGTTTTAGAATGATAAGCACATCATTGATATTTGTATAATCGAACTGGAGCTGATAATTTACTTCAATGGGTTTTTGAATAATGGGTGTTAACTGCAATGCCAGCATGGTAGCCATTTTATAAGCATTGATAAGGCTTGGCACACCGAGCAATGTGCCTCCGAAATACCGCACAACAATTACCGTTGTATTGGTCAATTCTTTACTGTCTATCTGCCCAAGAATCGGCCGGCCGGCACTCCCTGCTGGTTCGCCATCATCACTCACCCTGAAGCTGTTGCCATCCAGGCCGAGCCTGTAGCCAAAACAATGATGCACTGCTTTGGGGTTCTCTTTTTTTAATGCCTGCAAACAATGTTTAAATTCTTCTGCCGTGGCAACAGGATAAACATAAGCAATAAACTTACTGCCCCTGTCTTTAAACTCGGCAAAGGCAGGCTTTTCAATGGTGTTGAAAAATATTTTTTGTAAAGGTGAGGTCAAGCTAATTTTTTTTCTACGTTATTAAATTGGCGGCGGTAATAACAGATATTGTCACTGAACAATGTTTCCATTTTTTCCAGCTGCTGATTACTGAGCAGCGGTGCTGAAGTTCCTTCACCAATTATTAATGTTTGGCTGGTGATGGTGATGGCTTCGTCCCAGCAGCCGGCATCAATAAATGATTGTAATAACACCGCACCGCCTTCTATCAAAACACTCAATATTTTTTCCCGGTAAAGCCGGGATAAAATTTGCTGTAATACGGGTAAATCTTTTTCTATTTTACAATAGCTGATAATATCGCCTGCTTCTTCTTTTATAAAATTGAAGATCAGTGTTTTTGCATCAGCTTTAAGCAAAACATTTGTTGCCGGTATGCGAAGATGTTTGTCAATCACCACTCTTACGGGGTTGGTGCCTTGCCAAAGTCTTACTGTAAGAGAAGGATCATCCAGCAAAGCTGTGTTAGTGCCCACCATTATTGCAGCTTCTTCACTCCGCCATTTGTGCACGAGCCTGTTGCTGTATTCGTTGCTGATAAATACTCTGTTCGTTTCGACAGTTGGATTGGCGACAACACCGCCTATTTTTCCATCCAGGCTTTGTGCCCATTTTAATATTACATAAGGCCGTTGCAGGCGGTGAAAAATAAAAAAACGTTTGTTCAATTCTTTCGCCTCATTTTCCATTATTCCAACAACCACTTCCACTCCGGCTGCTTTAAGTTTTTCAATTCCCTTGCCATCAACCTCAAAATAATTATCCCTGCAGCCTATTACAACAGTTGGTATTTTATGGACAATAATCAAATCTGCACAAGGCGGCGTTTTACCAAAATGAGCACATGGCTCTAATGAAACGTACATCGTAGCCAGTGGTATCAATGCTCTGTGTTCGTCAGCCACACTATTAATGCAATTAACTTCGGCATGCGCCTGCCCGTATTGCTGGTGATAACCTTCACCAATAATTAAACCATTGTACACAAGCACAGCTCCCACCATTGGGTTGGGTGCCACATTTCCCGCCGCCAGGCTGGCAAGCTGCAGGCAGCGTTCCATGTATATATTGTGTGCAGACAAGCCGCAAAAGTAAGCAACAGCCAGCAATCAGTTTAAATTGAAAAGGCTAACTGCAAACAGCCATGTAACTGGCTGAAAATTAGCTATGTTTGTTGCGATGAGAGCCCAACTTATTTACCGGCAATTGCTGCAGTCGCTGCAGGAAATTTACAGCAAGAATGAAGCGGCTGTAATAACAGATTGGGTGGTGGAAAAACTTGCCGGGATCAGCAAGAAAGATTTTATCAGGGAACCTTTATTGGAAATTTCAGCGGCAGCAACAACCGGTTTGCAAAACGCTTTACTGCAATTACTGCAACACAAGCCGGTGCAATATGTGTTGGGAGAAGCCTGGTTTGGCCCTTTGAAATTAGTGGTTAATGAACATGTACTTATACCAAGACCAGAGACGGAAGAACTGGTTCAATGGATATTAGCTGATCCATTAGTTTTAAAAAAGGAACTTACCATTTTAGATATTGGCACCGGCAGCGGTTGCATCCCTATCTACCTAAAAAAAAAGTTAACCAACAGCCAAATAAGTGCCGCTGATATAACTGAAGAAGCCTTAAGCATTGCGAAGCAAAATGCAGCATTTAATGATACAGCAATCAACTTTATAAAAAATGATTTTCTGACTGAAAAAATGTGGCATCAGCTTCCGGTAGTTGATATAATAGTAAGTAATCCGCCCTATATTCCTGCAAGGGAAAGAATGAAGATGGACCAGAATGTTACGGATTATGAACCACACAATGCACTGTTTGTAAGTGATGACGATCCATTAATTTTTTATAAGAAGATCGCTCTTTTTGCAACATCACACCTTAAAAAAGAAGGGAAGGTATTTGTAGAAATTCACGAAGATTTTGCCGAAGCAACCGCAGCTTTATTTGAAAAATATTTTACGGAGATAACCGTTAAAAAAGATCTGTTTGGAAAAGAAAGAATGATAAGTGCTACTCAGTTCCGCTAACGGTGGCCGATGTAGTTGCACCAAGCTTGCGGGCAACCTTCATAACTTTTACAACCTCTCCCCAATTGGCGGATGAATCTGCATTGATAACAACAGCCGGCTTTATACTGTCGCCCTCATTAATATATTTTCTCAAAGCACTTTCAAGAGAATCGATGATAACTTTTTTTGAACCAACGTACAAGCCCCTGTCTTTACCAACACTTACAACCACGCTCTGTTTTGTTTTTGTATCGCTCTTTGCTCTTGGCACACTCATCTTAATCACATTTGGGTTCGCCAGCGTCGAGATCATCAGGAAGAACATCAATAAAATAAACAGGATATCGTTGAGCGGACCTGTGTCCACTTCATCATGACTTTCCCTTAGTTTGTTTCTGCGTAAGCCCATTTAATTATCTTGTTGGTTCCTGTAAAATATCAATGAATTCACTGCTGGAAGCTTCCATCCTGTTAGCTGTTCTGTTGATCTGTGTATCAAGATAGCTATAGCCAAGATAAGCCAGCATACCAATGATTAAGCCGCTGGCAGAAGTAATTAGTTTTATGTACATCGCATCTGCAATCTGGCTTACAGAAGGATTGCTAATGGTGGCAAATTCTTTCAGCAATAACACAAGGCCCACAATGGTTCCCACAAAACCAAACAACGGCGCAATACGGGAAATAACAGATAAAATAGAAAGATTTTTTTCCATTTTGTACATCTCCAGTTTGCCCACATTATCCATACTTTTTTCAATGGCATCTATTGGTTTACCAATTCGTTGAAGACCTTTATCAATCATTCTTGCAACCGGATTATCCGTATTTTTTGCAAGACTGCGGGCCGCTGTGAGATTACCATTTACAACATGATCACGGATAATGCTCATAAAGTTGGCCTCTATTTTACTGGCTTTTTTAACAGCCAGTAACCGTTCAATAAAAAAGAAAACCGCCAGTGCAAATAAAATTCCCAGTGGTATCATTAACGGGCCACCTTTGCTCAAAAGGCTCCAAACGGATTCTACTTTTTCTGCTGATGCCACCGAAGTGCTAAGGCTGTCTGCCTGCAAGAAAATATCAAACATGTATAAACTGGTTTAGGACAAAAGTAATAGATTCTGTGTGTTGATTTACTATAATTATGCCAACGACTTTGCAATATGGGGTTCAAAAGGCGGTTAAGGAAAGAATGGTGGGTAAAAAAATGTTAATTGTCTAAATGATCATAACAGAAACTCGTTGATGTATTGGAATGGGTGATAAACGGGAATCTGTGGATTTATAAAATCATGCTGATTATAGGAGATAATTATTTCTGCGCCAGCATCAAGTGCAGAAAAGTATTGTAATGCATCTTCAAGGTCAGCAAACGATGATTTCATTACCTTTTCCATTATGAGGCCATCTTCCCTGGTGAAGATGAAATTTGAAAAGAGTTCAGCGGCAGTCTGATTTAATTTAACAGGTGATTTTATGTGCTTTCCTAAAAAATAATAAACGATAGCAAAGCTTGTAGGTGAAACGAAAAGTTTTGTTTTGGTTTTTATTAACTCATTGAAAAGGAGTTGACTTTCAGCGTGCCGCTTATTTCCTGAATTAATAAGGTCTATAATTACATTTGCATCAATAAATACTTTTCTCATTTAGTAAACCGGTTTGCCAAAATAGATTTTTTTGTCTCATTCTTTTTGGTGTTTACTATGCCGGCAAATTTTTTAACAAACGGGTTCATATCTCCCTTTTTGAGGCGCTGTTCGATTTTATCCAACAACACAACATAGTCCTCTAAAATACTTGATACGCTACTTCCTCTTTTTGCGGCAATCTTCTTTGCTTTTTTAATATTTACCTCACTCATCATCAGTGTTATCCTGTTTGCCATACTTTTTGTTTAGTCGTACGAATATACAAAATCGTACACACAAAAAGGCTCCAGATATTGGAGCCCTAAGTTTGTAATTTATTCCAAATCTATTTCTTATCTCCCATCTGCTGCATCGCCATAATCTGGCGCATTGTTTTCTCCATGCCTTCGCTGCTGCCATCCAAAAATATCACGTTGCCTTTTCCATACTCCGCAAAGTTTTTGATCGCCTCTGTCCACATACTAAAAAGAATCACATTGGTATCGAGATTTGCCTGTTTCATTTGCTCCGCAGCCTGGCTCATACCTTTAGCCACTTCTTCCCTGAACAACGCCACACCCTGGCCACGTAACTGTGCCGCTTGCCTTTCAGCTTCTGCAGCAATCTTTATCGCATTACCTTCCGCTTCGGCGGCTTTTGTTTTGGTGATCAGCAATGCCTGGCCTTCATTTTCCGCAGCAGCTTTCAGGTTATTACTGGCAACCACTTTGCTCATGCTGGTAATAATCGCTTCATCAAAAGTGATATCGTTTATCTGCAGATCCTGCAGGTGATAGCCCCAGCTTTCCAGTTGCACATCCACCTGCTCCTTTACATTCTCCACAATATCCCTTCGTACATTCAGCACTTCTGCCTGCTTTTTGGTAGATACAAATGCCCGGATACTTCCTTCCACCGTTCTTACCAATGCCTGCATTAAATCTTTATCGCTGATGAATTTGAAAGCCACATTTTTAATGGTCTCTTCATCCACATTCAACACAGAATACAACAGCATCGATTTAAAATAAACATTTGCCTGGTCAATCGTTACTGCCTGAAATTCCAGCTCAACTGAACGGTTTTGAATGCTTACTCTTTTGTAGATCTGGTCTAAAAAAGGCACTTTAAAATTGAGCCCCGGTCGTTTGATGCTGTGGTATTTTCCCAGCCGGGTAACCACGCCGATGGTACCCTGGTTAATAGTAAATAAGCCCCCGGCGATGATTGCAAAGATTGGTATGAGCCACCAATACTCTTTTAGTATTTCCATTGTTTTTAATTTGAGCGAAAGATAGAGTTTTAAAATTTGTTATTACAAGAGATTTATTAAAACCCTACTTCTAACTGATCTCCTGAAAACTTAGCGACGCTGTATGTTTATTCAATAAAACATCCATTAAGATTACATCATCCGGGTTCACTAATTTAAGGGGTAAATCTGAGCCATTTTCCTATTGCAGGTTTATTTGCGGTATATCGCAAAATTGTTTTATCGAAGAGATTTTGTTGCTGTACAAACTGATTAGCAAGATCCTTTTTATTCTTATGATGCAGGATTAGCACACCATTTATATCTCCATCAATTTCTTCAGGATTACCTATCAAAACCCACTCATCCGGATAAAGATTTCTTAATGTTGATAATTTAACCAAGTCTTTCATCAAATCATTTTTGTAAAAGTAAAGTTAGGTTTTATTCTCTTTCAGCTCCTTTCCTCCCAAACCATCCCCAAATGCACAATCGTCTCAGCTGCCTTAGCCATATCTTTTGTACCAATCCATTCTAACTTGCTGTGAATGTTTTGCATGCCTGTAAAAATATTGGGGCAGGGCATACCAATATAACTGAAGCGGCTGCCGTCTGTTCCTCCCCGGATGCTTTCTTTTTTAATCTGGAGGCCTGCTCTTTTGATGGCTTCTTCAGCATAAGCCACCACCTGCGGATGCTGGTCCAGCACTTTCTTAATGTTGCGGTATTGTTCAGTAACTACATACTCCATTTTGGCACCTGGAAACTTTGCCACTACTTCAGCTGCAATATTTTTAAGTCTTGTATGATGTTCGGCTAAACCTTCGTCTGCAAAATCCCTTACAATAAATTGAACCGATGCTTTTTCAGCGATGCCATTTACTGCTACCGGATGTACAAAGCCCTGCCTGCCTGATGTTGTCTCCGGGCTCCATTCATCTTTTGGCAACGCATCCAGCACAGCACCGGCAATTTTAAGTGCGTTTACCAGTTTCCCTTTTGCATAGCCGGGATGAACGATCACTCCGTGAATAGTGATTGTTGCGCCATCTGCACTAAAGGTTTCATCTTCAAGGCTGCCGGATTCTCCCCCATCGAGTGTGTAGCCAAATTGAGCTCCCAGTTTTTGCATGTCAACGTTTGCAGTTCCCTGGCCAACTTCTTCATCAGGCGTAAATAAGATTTTTATACCGCCATGTTTTACAGCCGGATTTTGCATAAAAAATAATGCTGCTTCCATAATGGCCGCCACACCACTTTTATCATCTGCGCCAAGCAGGGTCAAACCGCTGGCAGTAATTATACCATTGTCAAGATGCTGTTTTAAATATGGATAGTCAACCATCTTCAATACCTGGGTATTGTCATCCGGCAATACAATATCGTTACCATCATAATAACTGTGATGAATTGGCTTAACCTGGTAGCCGCTGCAATCTGGTGCAGTATCCACATGGCTGCAAAAACAAATAGCAGGTATATTTTTTTTATCGCTGTTAGATGGAATGGTTGCGTACACATAACCATACTCATCGGTAGTAGCATCTGTAATACCCATACCGAGCAACTCTCTCCATAAAAGTTTGCCCAGGTCTTTCTGTTTTTCTGTGCTTGGATGTGTGTTACTTTCAGGATGACTTTGTGTGTCAATCTGCACATACCGCATAAAGCGTTCGGCAATATTATCGGGGCTTACATAAATCATGTTGTGAATTGTGAGTGGTGAATTGTCAATTGATTATGAGTGGATTGTTAATAAAAAAGCATTGTTTTCCGTGTAAAATTATTGTATCCTTTTAATAAAAAACGGCCAGCAAATGCAGACCGCTATAATTTAAAATTTACAAGAAATATAAACGCTCAACTGTTTATAGGTCTTTCAAAAATACTTACTTAAAGTTCCGGGCCAAATGCCTTCAATCACTAAACTATTTCCACCAATTCTATATCAAACACCAGCTCTTTTCCTGCTAAAAAATGATTGGCATCTAATACCACGGCCTCTTCAGTTAATTCCACCACCACAACCGGTACCGGGTTTCCCTGTGGGTCGCTCAGTGTTAGTTGCATGCCTGGTTCAAGTTTCATATCTCCCGGAATATTCTCTTTTGGAAAATGGATGATGGCATCTTCATTGATGGCGCCATACCCTTCTTCAGGAGCGATATTGATCGTCTTTTTATCACCTACGGTCATGCCGGGCATTGCAGCATCAAATCCTTTTATCATTTGCCCTGCGCCTACTGTAAATTCTAAAGGCTCTCTTCCGGTAGAAGAATCAAATTGTTCACCGTTTGTTAATGTACCAGTGTAATGTACTTTTACTACATCCCCTTCTTTTACTTGTGCCATTGTTTTGTTTTTTGATCCCTCTTCCTGGCGGAAAAGGGGATTGATTAATATTTTATACCACCCGCACCTGGCTGGCTTTTTCGTTTTCTAACAAAAATATTCAGTGCAATAAAAGAACCAATAAAGTTCTGCAGTAAATTTTTTCGGCAATTTAAAGCTTAAAAACTACTCAGCCGAATTAAAAGTTTTTAAAGAACTTTACTTTATGAAAAACACCCTGGTACTCATTTTCCTCTTATTCTCAATTCAGTCTCAAACTTCCACAGCCCAATTTGCCGGGCCAATAAAAAAAACAGTTGCACTGCAACCTGTGCCCGGTGCCGAACGGATGGAAGTTTACCTGCCATTATTAAAAGGTAAATCTGTAGCTGTTTTTGCCAACCCAACCAGCCTTGTAAAAGGCACTCACCTGGTAGATACACTTTTAAAATGCGGTATTAACGTGGTGAAAATATTTGGCCCTGAACATGGATTCAGGGGCACTGCAGATGCCGGCGAACATGTAGAAAATACAAAAGATGTGAAGACGGGCATTCCCGTAGTAAGCCTCTATGGCGATCACAGGAAGCCGTTGGCTGCTGATTTTGAAGGGATAGATGTAATCGTATTTGACATACAGGATGTGGGGGTTCGCTTTTATACTTACATTTCATCACTGGAATATTTGCTGGAAGCTGCTATTGAAAATCACAAGCCTTTAATGATACTGGACAGGCCCAACCCAAATGGGTTTTATGTTGATGGCCCTGTACTTGAACCTGCGTTTAAAAGTTTTATTGGCATGCAGCCAATACCAATTGTTTATGGGATGACAATTGGTGAATACGCATTGATGCTGGCAGGAGAAAAATGGCTCTCTGCAAAAGCAAATGTTATCAATACTTACAATGTATCAACCAAACCGTCTGCAGATACTCCTTTTCATGTGCAGGTTATAAAATGTAAAAATTACGATCACAACAGCAAGTACATTTTACCTGTAATGCCATCACCAAATCTCAAGGAAATGCAGGCCATTTATTTATATCCTTCTACTTGCTTTTTTGAAGGCACAGTGCTGAGTGAGGGCCGGGGAACAGATAAGCCTTTCGAAATGTTTGGTCATCCAACCCTGCCGAATAATCTTTTTGCATTTACACCCATGCCGAATGCAGGGGCAAAAAGCAGTAAATGTTTTTATCAGCAATGCTATGGCTGGAACTTAAGCGGAACGAATGAGGAAGTATTAAAAAAGATAAATGGAAAAATAAACCTGCAATATCTATTAACTGCGTACAAATTATTTCCCGGCAAGGATAGCTTTTTTTTAAAGAATAACTTCCTGAACAGATTGGCAGGTAACGATGTGTTGATGCAGCAGGTTAAGGCTGGAAAGACAGCTGCTGAAATAAGAAAAAGTTGGGAACCTGCTTTGGCAAACTTTAAAAAGATCCGGAGTAAATATCTTTTGTATAAGCCTTAGGAAGCTGGAACAAATATTACCTGTTCTTCTTTTAGAATTGGCAGATTTTTAAATCTTAAGATGATATTCGCTACAGTTGCAACATCTTTTTGGCAATAAATGGCAATTCTTTCCAGGTTGCCTTCTTCCCAATAAACATGCCCCACCATACTGCCATCAATATCATCTTTTGGCGATGGAACGCCCAGGGCTGCTGCCAGTAATTTTAGCGAAGTGAAATTTTTATAATCACCAAAGCGCCAGTACTGGAAGGTATCCACCATATTTGTCTCCCATGGTTTCATGTTTTGAAAATCAAGATAAGCCGGTATATTCAGGTCGTTTATCAGCAATCTCCTGCACAAAAAAGGGATATCGAATTCCTTAATGTTGTGGCCGGTAAAGCTCCAGCGGTTATGCATTTGCTCCATCTGATCCACGGTTTGCTTAAATTTTATCAGCAGTTCTTTTTCATCGTGGCCAAATATTGATTTCACCCGGAACTGCCATGCACCTGCTTCTCTTTTAAAATAGCCAAGACTTATGCAAACAACTTTTGCAAACTCTGCCATCACCCCGGCCCTTTGTTCATAATATTCAGCAGCGGAAGTGTCCGGAGGTAATGCTCTTTGAACTTTTTCTTCCCAAAGTTTTTTCCAGTCGTAATGAAGCGAATCAAACTGATTGCTTGATGATACGGTTTCAATATCTATCACCAGGAAATTTTCCAGCGGCATTTTTGCAATCATGCTTTTTTTTATTAAATATAAAAAAAGGATTGCTAATAGCAATCCCATTTTTATAGCAATTATTAAGGTCGGTTCTAATGCGGCTGGGCGGCTATCTCCGCCATTTCATCCGATTCAAAAATTTTAAAGCCGCTGTAATTACTGTTCATTACAAATTCCATCGCAAATGCAACAGCTTTGCTGTGAATAGGTCTTATCTTTTTAGGCAATACAGCAGCTATATTAGACAATATGTATTTTGCCAAAGATTCTCCCAATCTGAAACTACTCCTGGTACCTAGTAGTAAGGAAGGTCTAAAAATAAAGCAGCTTTCAAAACCAATTTCTTTGATAGCGGCTTCAACCTCGCCTTTTGTTTTATTATAAAAAACAGGGCTGTTTTTATTGGCTCCCATAGATGATACGAAGGCAAATTTTTTGCAGCCATTTTCGTAGGCCAGCTTTGCCAGCGTAATCACATATTCAAAATCCACTTTGTAAAAAGCATCTTTACTGCCGGCATCTTTTATTGTTGTACCCAGGCAACAAAATACTTCGTCAGCCTTCAATAATGCTGCATCAGGATGATCAAAATCAAATACTATCTGGTCAAGTTTTTCATAAATAATATCCATGGGTTTCCTCACAAGTACCTTCACTAAACCGTAACGCTTATCTGCCAGTAAAAGCCTTAACAGTTTTTTTCCGGTAAGTCCGGTTCCTCCTATTACTAATGCGGTTTTCATAATCGTAAATAAATGTTGTTCAAAAATATCTATTCAGTTAATATTTTCCGTCCTTCGGACAGGAAAGACTGTGTCGTAAAAATTCTACATACCTGCAATCCGGCAATAAATTTTAATACTGTTAATTATCCAGGGAGGACTGAAATATAAGTCACCGAAATATTCCGATATGGCGGACTAATCAGGTATTTTATCTAAAGAGAGTTCTGCGCCTTAACGCAAATTTAATTGTGTTGTCAAGATACTTACAAAGAGAATAAAATCCAAATTTTTTAAGTAGTGATAACAGCCTGTTAACCGGCTACCAGCGGGCATAACAGTATGGTCCTTCCATTCATCATTATAAACATGAACGGTTATATTATATTTTCTATTTTACACCAAAAATAAATTCATGTACAAATTTTTAGGAGCATTTTTAGTTGCATCGATATGCATCAATCACCTGCAGGCGCAGGATTTATATATACCCCGTGATATACAGGCAGCCTATCAAAAACAAACCCGTTCAATGGATGGCCGGCCAGGCAAAAATTATTGGCAAAATCGTGGCCGGTACAATATAACGGTTACCGCCACCCCTCCAAGCCGTACTATAAAAGGAAGTGAAACAATCAGCTATTTTAATAACAGTAATGATACTATCAGAAATCCAAACATCAAACTTTTTATGAACATTCATAAAGCTGGTGCCGGAAGAGATTATACAGCATCAGCTGAATATCTTACCGATGGTATTAAAATTGATAAAATCACTGTTAACGGCACAGGTTTAACCTGGCCTGAAAATTCTTATCCAACGGTAAACAAACAGTTACGGTTGCAACAACCCCTTGTTCCGCATGATTCGCTTAAACTTTCTTTTGAGTGGCATTATGATCTTTCCGTTGAAAGTGGAAGGGAAGGAATGCTAGATCCCACAACTTTCTTCCTTGCTTATTTCTATCCCCGTATTGCAGTATTTGATGACTATATGGGTTGGGATCGTATGTCCTTTACAGATGGTAAAGAGTTTTACAGTGATTTTAATGACTATAATCTTACAGTAAATGTTCCGGCAAATTATGTTGTTTGGGCAACGGGTGATCTGCAAAATGCAGATAAGGTACTTCAACCTGATTTTTTAAAAAAGTATAATCAAAGTCTTAAAGAAGATAACCTTGTTCATGTAGCCACAAAAGCTGATATGGACGGAAAAAAAGTTACACTTCAGCAAACCAATAGCTGGCTATTCATCAGTCAAAATATTCCGGATGTTGCATTGACGCTCAGCAACCATTATGTTTGGGATGCGTCCAGCGTTGTAGTTGATAAAAAGGCAAACCGCCGGGCAAGCGTGCAGGCTGCTTTTATGGACACGGCCGCAGACTTTCACCGCATGGTGGAGTTTGCCAAACATTCGCTTGACTGGTTCTCTAATAACTGGCCTGGTGTTCCTTATCCTTATTCTAAAACGACTGTTGTTCAGGGCTTTGCCGATATGGAATATCCAATGATGGTAAATGACAACACTACAGGTGATATGGATTTTTCAAGATTTGTTGCTGAACATGAAATAGCGCATACTTATTTTCCATTCTACATGGGCATTAATGAAACCCGTTACGGATTTATGGATGAAGGCTGGGCTACCACTTTAGAATTATTGATAAGCCAGGCAGATCTTGGCGAAGAGAAGGCCGCAGATAATTTTAAACAGTTCAGGGTTTCGGGTTGGATAAATGATAAAAACCAGGAAGAAGATGTGTCAATAATCACTCCCGGCAACAATTTAAGTGGTGCAGGGCTTGGTAATAATGAGTATGGTAAAGCTGCCCTTGGTTATCTTGCTGTAAAAGAATTGCTGGGTGATGAGGTTTTCAAAAAAAGCCTGCAGGAGTACATGGCCCGTTGGAATGGAAAACATCCTACACCCTGGGATTTCTTTTTCTCCATAAATGATGCTTCTGGAAAAAACCTGAACTGGTTTTGGAACAGCTGGTTTTTCAGCAATGGTTATATTGATATGGCTGTTACAAACGTAACTCCTTCTGACAAAGGTTATACAGTGGCAATTAAAAACAATGGCGGTTTTCCTGCTCCATTCAATGCGATAATTAATTATACTGATGGCGCTGCTGAAACAATTCACCAAACACCAGCTTTATGGCAAAATAATTTAAAAGAAGCTCAGCTGGAGATAACAACAAAAAAGAAAATTAAAACACTGGTAATTGACGGAGGCATTTTTATGGATGCTACACTGGAAAATAACAGCTGGCCGGGCAAATAGAAAATGTAAAAATCTTGAAACTAAAAAAGCCCTGCATAAAATGCAGGGCTTTTAGTATTAAAGATGTTCAAAATTAATCTTCGATCTTCTGTTTGCCTTTTGATTTTGCTATTACCTCTTCTGCAACGTTATTTGGTGCAGGAGCATAATGGCTAAATTCCATTGTTGAAGTGGCACGGCCGCTTGATAGTGAACGCAGCTGCGTTACATAACCAAACATTTCGCTCAGTGGCACTTTGGCTTTAATAACCTGTACACCATGTTTACTATCCATACCTTCCAGCATACCACGACGACGGTTCAAATCACCCGTAACATCACCCATGTACTGGTCTGGTGTTAATACCTCTACTTTCATAATAGGCTCCAGCAATACCGGCTTAGCCTTGCGGCCTGCTTCACGGTATCCCTGCTTGGCGCACAATTCAAAAGAGATGGCATCAGAATCCACGTCATGGTAGCTACCATCAAATATTCTCACCTTCATATCCACCACAGGATAACCTGCTAATACACCACTCGTCATACTGCTTGTAAATCCTTTAATAATTGGTGCAATAAATTCTTTAGGAATACTACCTCCAAAAATTTCGTTTACAAATTGCAATCCACCCAATGGGTTTGCAGTTAACCATTCCTGGTCAGCAGGCCCTATTTCAAAAGCAATATCACCAAATTTACCACGACCACCCGTTTGCTTTTTATAGGTTTCCCTGTGCTGAATGCTGATTCTGAAAGCTTCTTTATAAGCCACCATCGGTGCACCCTGGTTAATTTCCACTTTAAATTCTCTCTTCATCCTGTCGATGATTATCTCAAGATGCAACTCACCCATACCACTCAAAATGGTCTGGCCGGTTTCTTCATCTGTACGTACCCTCAATGTAGGATCTTCTTCCACCAGTTTGGCTATTGCCATACCCATCTTATCAACATCGGCCTGTGTTTTAGGCTCAATAGCAATTGAGATAACTGGTTCAGGAAAGGTCATTGACTCAAGTACAATCGGATGATCTTCGTTGCACAAAGTATCACCTGTTTTAATGTCTTTAAATCCAACTCCTGCTCCAATATCTCCTGCTTCGATGAAATCAATCGGGTTCTGTTTGTTAGCATGCATCTGCATGATACGGCTGATACGTTCTTTCTTACCAGTTCTGGTATTCAGTACATAACTACCAGCATCCAAACGGCCACTATATGCCCGGAAGAAAGCCAAACGACCCACAAAAGGATCAGTCATAATCTTAAAAGCCAGTGCACTGAATGGTTCCTTTACATCACAATGACGGAAGATTTCTTCGCCGTTGTCAGGATTGATTCCCCTGATAGCCTCAATATCCATCGGACCAGGCAAATACCGTACAATTGCATCCAGTGCAGTTTGCACACCTTTATTTTTGAAAGATGATCCACACATCATCGGGATAATCGACATATCAATCACCGCCTTACGGATAGCTTCATGCATTTCATTTTCTGTGATGGTATTTGGATCATCAAAGAATTTTTCCAGTAACTTATCATCGTACTCAGCAATGGCTTCCACCAAATGCTGTCTCCATTCATTTACTTCCTCCAGCATATCTTCCGGAATCGGAACTTCTTTGTAAGTCATCCCTTGCGTAGCGTCATCCCATACCATACCTTTCATGGTGATCAGATCCACCACACCGGTAAAATTATCTTCAGCACCAATCGGCAACTGCAAAGGCACAGCCTTGGCACCCAGCATTTCTTTCACCTGTTTTACCACGTTCAAAAAGTCAGCACCACTTCTGTCCATTTTATTTACAAACCCAATTCTTGGTACTTTGTATTTGTTCGCCTGGCGCCAAACAGTTTCACTTTGCGGTTCTACACCAGAAACTGCACAAAACAAAGCCAGTAAGCCATCCAGCACACGTAAAGAACGTTCTACCTCAACGGTAAAATCCACGTGACCAGGAGTATCAATAATGTTGAATTTATATTGCTTTGTGTCAGGTATTTTAGCGCCCTGCACTGTTGGAAAATTCCAAAAGCAGGTTGTTGCTGCCGATGTGATGGTGATACCCCTCTCCTGTTCCTGGGCCATCCAGTCCATGGTGGCGGCACCTTCATGCACTTCCCCAATTTTATGATTCACCCCCGTATAATAAAGAATACGCTCGGTGGTAGTGGTTTTACCGGCATCAATATGAGCGGCAATACCAAAGTTGCGTTGATAACGTAAATCTCCCATCTTTTTTGTTTTGCCCTGTTCTTTTGTAAGAAAAGGTTGTTAATTGAAAATATTTATGAGCCCGGCTTTGCTGCTTTAATTAAGCTTCAGTGACGTCGCACTCTTTTACAGTAAATCTTTATTGAGCTTTGTCCACAGCATGTATTGCTGCAAAGTACCCCGTAGTTATACCAGCAATATTAAGGCTGGCTGGGGTTTGATATGTTTTATGCTACTCTCATATTATGCTAAACAGTACAACTCCAATCCATTAATGCTGTATCCTTTAGCGGCGCAAATGTACGGGGATTTGTTGAAAATACAAACTATGAAGCAGGATGCTTTTCAAGGCAGCCGGGCAAACAGGCTCAAAATTTACACCACCATTATTTCCCTTTCCTTTGCTTCAAGATGCTTTTCAACTAGGCTGATAAAGCGGTTGGTCAGTTCCTGTATCTCCGCTTCACCATCTTTTGCTGCATCTTCGCTCAGGCCATCTTTTTGTAGCTTCTTTATTTGATCAATCCCATCTCTGCGGATATTGCGGATAGAAATTTTGGCATTTTCTCCTTCTCCGTTGCATCTCTTTACCAATTCTTTCCTTCTTTCTTCAGTGAGTGGTGGTAAAAACAGCCGGATAAAATTACCATCGTTTTGGGGATTGATGCCAATATTGCTGGCGATTATGGCCCTCTCAATAGGTTGCAGCATATTTTTTTCCCAGGGTTGTACTGAAATTGTACGGGCATCTAAAGTAGTAATATTGGCTATTTGTGCAAGAGGTGTTGGAGAACCATAATATTCTGCTACAATTCCATCCAGCATATTTGGGTTAGCCTTACCAGCCCTTATCTTAACAAGATCGGCTTCCAGGTGGCTGATGGCTTTTTTCATAGTGGCTTCTGTATCCATCGTAATCATTTCCAATTCTTCAGACATAGCATATTTTTTTATGTGCATGCAAAACTAAAGAAAAGATTATTAAGCGAACAATCATCCTGCAGCAATAAAAAACTAAAATTTTGAGGGATAATCAGTCCTATTCTGCTTCAACAACATTGGGAGAAAGGGTGAAAATTTTGGGGGCTTTGACGATCTTATCTTCGGTGATAAAGCTGCGGGTCTGTACCATTTTTTTACCCGGACGGCTGTAGTAAACCACTGTAATGAGAAAAAGCGCCAGAGAAAAAAGTATACCCAGAACGATAGTAGTTCCAAGGTTTTGTAAGAAAAAGGCCAAAGCGATAAATGCTATATTGGTTCCAACACAAAGAAAAGTAACCATTCTGTGGGTGAAGCCCAACTCCAGCAAAAAATGATGAACATGTGTACGGTCAGGGCTGAAAGGCGATTTTCTGTTAAGAATACGAAGGCTGAAAACCCTAAGTGTATCAAATAGAGGAACAATTAAAATTGCGAAGCCAATAGCAGGGGCGGCGGCCAGGGGCAGTGATGAAGCCGATGAACCTGCGATATTGATGAACTTGATAACCATGATGGAGTTGAATAACCCTATCATGAGTGAACCTGTATCTCCCATAAATATTTTGGCCGGAGAAAAATTATAGATCAGAAATCCCATTAAACCACCAGCCAATGACAACGCCATTACAGCGTAGATTAACTGGCCTGCATAAAAGAAATAAGCACCAAATACAACTGAGGTAAGCAAACCAAGGCAACCAGCTAACCCATCCACACCATCTATTAAATTAAAAGAATTGGTGATTACAATTATGGTAAAAACCGTAAATACAGCACTGGCCACGGGAGGTATTTCATTGATCCCCAAAAATCCGTGCATATTGGTAATCTGGATACCACCAAATTTTATTACAATACCTGCGGCAATCAGCTGACCCACAAATTTCTTTGCAGGGGATAAAACTAAAATATCGTCTTTTATACCGAGAAAGAATATTACGATAGCGGCGGCAGTAAAATACTGCAGTTCAATATGGCCCGGAGGAACGCAAAGGAGCATTGCTAAAATAAAGCCGGCAAAAATACCAAGCCCCCCCAAGGTTGGAATTACCATCTTATGTACCTTTCTTTCATCAGGCTCATCAAACATTTTCTTTTGCCTGGCAACTTGAATTATTACAGGTATAGCAAAGAATGTAATTAAAAAAGACAGCGCCGCACTTATTAATATGTTGTCCATTCCGGGGGGAAAATTAATTAATTAGTAAACAAAGTAAACTCAGCTGCACACTAAAATCTTTAAACACAGTTAGTTATGCAACATAGTTAAATTAAGCCGATTTTTAAAATTTTAACATGGAATTTTGAATGATGGCAAACAAAATATCAATTTTAAATCTTAACGGCTAAAAATCACTAATAGTATATACAAGTTCAATCTAATTTTACTTTGCAATTGAATGTATTTAAAGTAGGTTTGCCAACCATAAATTTATACGAATGAAAGATTTAAAAGGAATAGCCAGCCAGGTGCGCCGGGATATTGTAAGGATGGTGCATGGTGTGCAAAGTGGTCACCCGGGAGGCTCCCTTGGTTGCACAGATTATTTGACTGCTCTTTATTTTGAAGTGATGAAGCATGATCCTGCGTTCAACATGAATGCCGGGGGAGAAGATATTTTTTTCCTGAGCAATGGGCATATATCCCCAGTATTTTATAGTGTACTTGCCAGGAGCGGTTATTTTCCAGTTTCGGAATTATCAACTTTCAGAAGGTTGAACAGCCGTTTGCAAGGCCACCCCACCACACATGAACACCTGCCTGGTGTAAGAATTGCCAGCGGATCGCTTGGACAAGGAATGAGTGCTGCACTGGGTGCGGCCCTGGCAAAAAAAATGAATAAAGACAATTGTCTTGTATATTCTTTACATGGTGATGGTGAACTGGATGAAGGCCAGAACTGGGAAGCAATTATGTTTGCAGCCCACAAAAAAGTTGACAACCTCATTTCAGCCATTGATTGGAACGGCCAACAAATTGACGGCCCGACAAGCCAGGTTATGAACCTGGGTGACTTGCCTGCTAAATTTGAGGCATTTGGCTGGGAAGTAGTACACCTGGAAAACGGGAATGATGTGGATGAAGTAGTTGAAAAACTTAACCTGGCAAAATCATTAACTGGCAAAGGCAAACCTGTTGCGATTTTAATGAAGACAATAATGGGAGCTGGCGTGGATTTTATGGAAGGACACCACGAATGGCATGGCATTGCTCCAAATGACGAACAGCTGAAAAAAGCGCTTGATCAGTTGCCGGAAACATTGGGAGATTACTAAAATAACTATTAATAAAAATGGGCCGGTCTTTAAAAGGCTGGCTTTTTTATTTTAATTCTACCTTAATTCTATTTGCTGGCGGGATGCTTTTGCCGCAGGAAACCACGATGCCATAAAAGCAATAGCCGCAGCTGTTACAGTAACGAGTATAAAATCTACCGGGTGAAGTTCTACCGGGAAATAATCTATCAAAAACGAACCACCTTCCAGCTTAATCAGTTTAAACTTAACCTGCAAAAAACAAATAATAAGCGCCAGCACAATGCCGGCCGCAGTGCCGATGCCGCCCAATAATACACCTTCACTTAAAAAAATTTTCCAAATCAGTTGGCGGTTAGCACCCATGCCCTGCAATATGCTGATGTCTTTTTGTTTTTCAAGCACCAGCATGGTTAAAGCACTAATCATGGTAAAGGCACTCACAATTAATATTAATGTAAGTACTGCATAAATTACCCACTTTTCCACCTGCATGGTGCTGTACAGGCTTTGATTTTGCTCGTATTTGGTTTGCACCAAATAACCTGATCCCAGCATTTGCTGCAGGTTTTGCTGCACTTGTAAAATAGCTGTTTCGTCTTTAAGTTTTATTTCGACAGCACTGTATTCATCAGCCGCAAAGCCCATTTGTTGTTTTACAAAATCAATATTGGTAATGGCATATTTGTTATCAAACTCTTGCTGAATATAAAATACGCCGGTCGCCTTTGCCTCGCCTTCGCTGAGAGATGCCATAGGGTCGCTTAAAGAAACCTTCCCTTTTTTCGGCAGAATAATAGTTAAAGAAGATGCCGGCGATCTGTCGCCAACATTTACTCCTGCGGCATTTTGAATACCGTAGCCTACAATCAATCCTGGCTCGGCGGCGGTACCTGTATTAAATTTCCCTTCAACCGTTTTTGCCGCAACACCGCTTACATTTTTATAATTATCATCAACTCCTTTCAGGTAAACAACGCTCTGCATATTTTCCAGGTCTTTGTTTTGGAGCATTGCTTTTTCTTCGGCAATCATGGAAAAATCTGCTATACCGGGAGCTTGCTTTAATAGCTGCATTCGTTGTGAAGACATCACAAATGTTTTACCCTTTGCCGGCATAATTTTAAGGTCAGTGTAAAAAGCACCATACAGCGATTTAACCAGCCCTTCAAATCCATTAAAAACACTCAGCACCAATATTTGGCAGGCGGTGGCAAATGCAATAACGCCAACGGTAACCCACGAAATAATATTGATGGCGTTGGTAGTTTTTTTTGCTTTAAAGTAGCGCCAGGCAAAGGTTAAATACATAGCCATGTGTTAGCTAAAGGCGGGGTGGTTTGGAGGAAATTCAATTTCTAATTGCTCTCAGGGGCTGTGCCGGTTTCTTCCTTCTTAATCTTATCAAGCAATTCTTCCATCTTAAAAACATAATCGAGTGTATCGTCAATAAAGAATTTTAATTCCGGAATACTCCTCAATTGGTGGCGAACTCTTGTGCCAAGTTCTTTCCGTATTTCTTTATTTTTTTCCTCAAATTTCAGCAAGGCTGCCTGGGTATCTTTTATCTGGTACATACTCAGGTAAACCCTTGCTTCAAACAGGTCCGGTGTTATTTTTACAGATGAAATAGAGATCATACCTCCATCCATCATGCCCATTCCCATTTTACGGAAAATATCATTCAGCTCTTCGTTTATCAGCCCCGCTACCTGCTTCTGCCTTTTCGTTTCTTTTGTCATGATTGCAATTTTCAGGCAGTAAAAGTACGCCGTTTAAATAACTAAAATTTCCGGTTAATTACCGGCGGCTCAATAGCAGGTTCAATCTATATTTTCAATGATACCTGCAATTCCCTGGCCGCCGCCAACACAGGCCGTAACAATACCGTATTTCTTTTTAAGCCGTTTCATGTCGTTGACCAGCTGAATGGTAAGCTTGCAGCCAGTGCATCCCAGCGGATGCCCCAACGCAATGGCGCCGCCATTTATGTTAACCTTATCAATATCCAGTTGCAAGGTTCTTATAACTGCCAATGACTGCGATGCAAAAGCCTCGTTCAGCTCAAACAGATCAATATCGGCTAATGTCATGCCCGCCTGTTTTAGCACCTTCGGAACAGCTTCCACCGGGCCAATCCCCATTAGCCTCGGCTGCACACCGGCACTGGCACAATTCACCAGCCTGGCAATGGGTTTCAGTCCCAGATCATTGATCATTCTTTCACTCATCACAATTACAAAAGCTGCACCGTCACTAGTTTGTGAGCTGTTGCCGGCAGTTACAGATCCTCCGGCTGCAAAGGCTGGTTTCAACTTTGCAAGCCCTTCTACAGATGTATCAGCTCTTACACCTTCATCTGTATCTATAGTATATTTCTTTTCCTTTTTTTTGCCATTTTCATCCAGGTAAACCTCTTCAACATTTATGGGTAAAATGCCGCTTTTAAAATACCCTTCCTGTATGGCAGTACCAGCTTTTAAATGGCTGTTGTAACTAAAAGCATCCTGGTCTTCCCGGCTTACATTGTATTCTTTTGCTACGGCTTCTGCAGTAAGACCCATACTTAAATAATAGTCAGGTTCATCCTTAGCAATAGAATACGCCGGAGAAGTTTTCCAACCCGCCGTTGGTACCATGCTCATACTTTCAACGCCACCGGCAATAATACATTCTGCCATGCCGGTTCTTATTTTGGCCGTTGCCATGGCAATACTTTCAAGCCCGCTGGCGCAATAACGGTTAATGGTAATGCCCGGGGCATGAAAACCAACTGCCCTTGCAGCAATGATCCGCCCAACCTGTAAACCCTGTTCGGCTTCCGGAACGGCATTGCCTACAATCACATCATCCACCAGTTTCACATCAAGCTGCGGAACACTTGCCAGCAAGCCTTTTATCACGTCAATCGCCAGGTCATCCGGCCTCGTAAATCTAAAACTTCCTCTTTTACTTTTGGTAACTGCGGTTCGGTAACCAGCCACTATGTAAGCTTCCTGCATCGTTAAAATTTTTGTGTACCCGGCTGCAACGCTTCAGGCATCTTCACTGGCGTCGCACTCTTGTACTGTGGTAATTGAATTGACCTTTTATTATGCAATTTAAATAAAAGGTTGTTTATGCAACTTTTCTCAAAGTTAAAATATTTCAGCCTAAACTTTTGTATTTTTGTCAAAGCAAAATTTAAAAAGATGGCTGAGCAACTTACTATCATAATCAACAAGAAAAATGCTTACAAAGTGCTGGAAAGCCTAGCCGAAAAAAAAGCTATCACCGTAGTGAACGATCCGTTTATGAATTTATCTCCCAATAAGAAAAAACAGGCAAAGGAGTTTTTAGCTGCTTTGGAAGAAGCGAAGTTGGCAGAAAAAGGAAAGATAAAATTAAAATCTGCTCAAAGCCTTCTTGATGAATTATAATATTCTTCGTACAGATACCTTCTCTAAACACTTTAAGAAGCTTGCAAAAAAGTATCCCTCAATTGCTGGTTATTACGAAAAATTGCTTGCAGAGTTACAGGCAAATCCAAAGCTTGGAATTTCACTTGGAAAAGGTTGTTACAAAATCCGTTTTAGTATCCAATCAAAAAATGCTGGCAAAAGCGGAGCTGCAAGAGTTATTACTTATGTTAGAGTTATCCAAAAACGAATTACCCTGCTTGATGTGTATGACAAATCTGATAAAGGCACTATCTCTGATAAAGAGCCGGACACCCTAATAAAAAAAGCTTCTGATTGATGTATAAAATCATCCGGTCAATTTTGTTTTTCTTTGACCCTGAATGGGTGCATTACTGCTCCATGAACCTCCTTAAATTTGCCTGTAATATTCCATTGGTAAAAAAAATAATTACTAATAGCTTTACTCCGGCAACAACTAGTCCTACAAATACATTTAATCTTGCTTTTAAAAATAAAGTTGGCCTTGGTGCCGGCTTCGATAAAAATGCCCGCTATCTAAATGAACTGGAAGCTCTTGGTTTTGGCTTTGTAGAAATAGGCACTGTAACACCAAAGCCGCAGGCAGGGAATGATAAGCCAAGGCTTTTCAGGCTGCCGGAAGACAAGGCCCTGATCAACAGAATGGGTTTTAATAATGATGGTGTGGAAGCGGTTGCAGAGCGACTAAAGAAATGGAGAATGGAGAATGGTCAATGTTCAATGGTCGATGGTCAATGGTCAATGCATACCTCCCAAGTATCTTCAACCAAAGCACCTCAACCCCTTAAACTTATTATTGGCGGCAACATCGGTAAAAATAAAATAACGCCCAATGAAGAGGCATGGAAAGATTATGATATTTGCTATAAAGCCCTGCATCCATTTGTTGATTATTTTGTTGTAAATGTTAGCAGCCCCAACACTCCGGGGTTACGGGAACTGCAGGAAAAAGATTCGCTGAGAAAAATTTTAACCAAGCTGCAAAACTTAAATGCCGCCGCTGAAAACCAAAAACCAATCCTACTTAAAATAGCGCCCGATTTAACCAATGGACAATTGGATGACGTAATTGACCTGGCGCTGGAAATTAAGCTGGACGGGATTGTTGCTTCAAATACCACCATCAGCCGGGCGGGCCTCATTACAAATGAAAATATTGTAAAAGAGATTGGTGCCGGTGGCCTCAGCGGGCTTCCAGTTAAGCAAAGAAGCACAGAAGTTGTTCAATACATCTGTCAAAAAACAAATGGGAAAATGCCTGTAATAGCCAGCGGCGGAATTTTTTCTGCGGCGGATGCCGCCCAAAAAATAACAGCAGGTGCAAGCCTTGTACAGGTTTGGACGGGCTTTGTTTACGAAGGACCAGCCATAGTTAAAAATATCTGCAAAGGCTTATAATGTTGCCATCTTATTTTAAAGTCGTTATTTATTTAACTTCCACACTTGCTGTAATATATTTGCTTAAAAAGAAGTCATGGAGCATTTGTTTACCAGCGAGAGTATCATTAGTTTTTTTGTCTTGGTTATTTTAGAAATAGTGCTGGGCATTGATAATGTAATTTTTGTAAGCATTATTATGAACCGCCTGCAAACGGTGGCCGAACAAAAAAGAGCAAGGATAATCTGGATGATCACCGGCATAATTTCAAGAAGCCTGATGCTGATGGGCCTTGGCTGGCTGCTTACCCAAAAAGGCAATGCTGTATTTACAATAGCCGGTAAAGGCTTCGACTTAGCGAGTCTCGTTATGTTGGCGGGTGGCCTTTTTCTTATTTACAAATCTGTAAAAGAAATTCATGAAAAGCTGGAAGGTGACGATCCGAATTCCTATGACACCAAGCCAAAAGGACTCGGTATGGGACAGGCTATCGGGCAGATAATTGTTATTGACGCAGTATTTTCTTTCGACAGTATTATTACTGCAGGCGGTACTGCATCGCATGTAGAAATTATGATTGCTGCGGTGGTAATTGCGATGATTGTAATGTTTGTTTTCAGCCCAAAGATTGCTGGATTTATTCATGAACATCCTACTTTAAAAATGCTGGCTCTATCTTTTTTGGTGATGATTGGCTTGAGCCTGGTGATGGAAGGATGGGACAGCGAAGCAGCTGACAAACTTCATTTAAAGAATTACATCTACTTTGGAATGGCCTTTTCTTTTATTGTTGAAATACTCAACATGACCATGTTTAAGCGCCAAAAAAAACAACGGAAGGTAAAATTGAATGAGCCTGAATTAAGAAACAAAGATGAAAATAATTCAGACACTGCTCATTAATAAATACCAAAAAACCGCATTATCCATTTGTTAGTATTGCTGCCGCAACAATGCCGGCAGTCTCTGTTCTCAGTCTTGTGTTGCCCAAAGCAACTGGTATAAAATCATGTTGCAAAGCGTTTGCAATTTCATCTTTTGTAAAATCTCCTTCGGGACCAATAAGAATCAGCTGACTGGTTGAAGCGTTGATTGGTTGGCTACTGAGTTGAGATTTATTGCTTTCGTCTTCACAATGAGCGATGAATTTTTGCTGATAGATTGAGTTTTTAACAGCATCATTATATTTAACAGGCTCATGCAGAAATGGTAACCAGGTTTGCTCTGATTGCAGCATAGCACTGATCAAAATGCCATTCATTCTTTCATAGCGGAAATGCTGCTTTTCTGTTCTTGTGCAAATAATCGGTATGATCTCACTGATGCCGATCTCTGTTGATTTTTCTAAAAACCATTCAAACCTGCTGGCATTTTTTAATAATGAAATAGCGATGGTTATTTTGGCAGCTGGCAGTTGTTCTTTGATTGTTCGGATAACAGTAACAGTACATCGCTTTCGATTGTTGTCCGTGATCTTAGCTGTAAATAAGTTGCCGTTACCATCTGTAAGCTGGAGTTCTTCCCCATTTTTCATGCGTAGTACCTGCACTATATGTTTACTGGTATCTTCATCTAATAGAACTTTAGCTGAGTTTATGTCAATATCTTTTTTATAGAAAAATGGAAGCGACATTATTTATTCAGAGAACTGTCTTTGTTGGTAAAAAAGAATATTTTAATCAATGCAAGCACTCCGCTAATTAATAAAATTATGATGGCAGTATTTAAGACGTAGTATGAATATGACTGATGTGTTATTCTGGCCCAGCTTCCAAAAAACCAACACATCAGCCCAACGATGAAGACTGCAAACACATGTTTGTATTTCATGAACTCATAATATTAGAAGAGTAGTTAAAATGGTGCGTCTTCATCAAAAGCACCGTCATTCATTTTACTGCCTTTTTGAATATACAATTTTGCACCGCCGCCATCTTCGTCGGGCTTAACAGGTCTGAAATTTCCGGCAGGTGCACCGCCACCAAAATCTCCGCTGCCATCTTCATCTTCAATAAATTTTTGTATGTGCAGCAAGGCTTTCAGCTTAATGGTATCAAGGCTACCGTTCCTGTGCTTGGCTATTTTTACATAGGTTTCGCCCTTGTTGCTTTCGCCCATTTCATTGGCGGTAATATCATAGTATTCTGGGCGGTAAAGAAACATAACCATGTCCGCATCCTGCTCAATAGCACCTGATTCCCTCAAATCACTCAACTGCGGAATCTTTGCTCCTTCCTTTCTTTTTTCCACTTCCCTGCTTAACTGAGACAATGCTATAATTGGTACCTGCAGTTCCTTTGCAAGCCCTTTTAAATCCCTGGAAATTTTACTGATCTCCTGCTCACGGTTGCCATTTTTGGCATCGCCACCGCCGCTCATTAACTGCAGGTAATCAATAATGATGAGGCCGATATTGTGTTTATTTTTCAGTCTGCGGCATTTTGCCCTCAGTTCAAAAATATTAAGTGCTGCGGAGTCATCAATAAAAATGGGTGCATTGCTCAGGCGTTCAATTCCCTTTTTATACAGCTGTTTCATTTCATGTTCTTCCAGTTTACCACGGCTTATTTTCTCCAGCCATATTTCACTCTCTGCACTTAGAATACGCTGCACCAACTGGCCGGCACTCATCTCCAAACTAAAGAATGCGACAGGGTAAGGTTTTGTAGGACTGAGCGCTGCACTTCTTGCAAGGTTAAGAGCAAAGGCTGTTTTACCAACAGAAGGCCTTGCCGCAAGAATGATCAGATCCGTTGGTTGCCAACCGTAGGTTAGTTTATCCAGCGATTTAAAGCCGCTTGGTACGCCGGTAATATCCTCATCCCGGTTACGCATTTCCTCAATACGCTGAATGGTTTTTACCAAAACGGTATTGATATCATCAAAGTTTTTCCTGAGGTGATTATTGGTTATTTCAAACAGCTTGCTTTCTGCATCATCCAGCAAGTCAAAAACATCGGTGCTGTCTTCATAAGCATCTCCAATTATTTCGCCGCTTATTCTTATCAGCTCCCGCTGAATAAATTTTTGGAGAACAATACGGGAGTGAGCTTCTATATTAGCAGACGAAACAACTGCATTGGTAAGCCGGGATACATAATATGGTCCGCCCACCATTTCCAGTTGCTCCTTTGTTTTAAGTTCTTCAACAACCGTTAAAAGATCAATCGGCAAACTCTTACTCGCCAGCGATTGCATGGCCCTATAAATCTGCTGGTTGGCATCTGAGTAAAAACATTCTGGTTTTAAAATTTCTACAACTGTATCAAAAGCACCTTTCTCCAGCATAATGGCGCCAAGAACTGCTTCTTCCAATTCCTTTGCTTGCGGAGGTACTTTTCCAAATACCATGTTGCCGAGATCAAGGGTAGGCTTTCTGCGGCTTTTTCTGTCTTTGTTTAAGTTAGTAAATTCCATGTGGTTAGCTATTCTGCTGCGTAAAAAATATTGTTCCGGTACATAGTTTTTGGGCTGTACATATTAAAAACTTTATTAAGGAATTTTATGGCTATCCCTGATCAAAGTAACAATATTGCAAGGCGGCTAAGATATAATCAAAATGTTTCCTGACGTGCGTAAATTTACGGTTATGGACTTTTATAACAGGTTTTCCACCACATATCCACGGTCAAAAGTAGGTTATTAACGGGTTTTAAACATTACTATTAACAGCTACTATTCAGGTAAAACGGCGCTGGGTAACAATTTATTAACACTGAATTAATGCTGGAGATTTATTTCTGCACTCTTTTTATAATTTTTTTTTGTTGTTTTTTAGATAAACATATCATACAAAAACAGGTCGGTTTTTTCAATCCATCACAGGCTTAGCCCAGAAAGAAAAATACATTCATGAAATATAAAAAAGGCTGGTGGCGGATTGATTGAATTAACCATTTTTGTTACGGTTTAGGATATTATACAATGGTTATCTTTGCCTACTAAAGAAAAAAACAGCAGCACTAAATGACGATCAGTTATAATTGGCTTTGTGATTACCTGCCTGCAGGACAGGCTGGTATGCCCGAAAAACCAGACCCGGAAAAATTGAGTAAAATTTTAACTTCTATCGGACTGGAGGTAGAAAGTCTCGAAAAATATGAGGAATTTAAAGGCGGGTTGGAAGGATTGATTGTTGGTGAAGTTTTAACCTGTGAGAAACATCCGGATGCAGACAAACTAAACCTGACAACCGTAAATGTTGGTAATACAGAACCACTGCAGATTGTTTGCGGTGCACCCAATGTAGCCACCGGACAGAAAGTGATAGTGGCAACTATTGGCACAACTATTCATCCCTTTAAAGGTGCGCCGGTTACCATGAAAAAAGCAAAAATCCGGGGGGTTGAAAGCCAGGGAATGATTTGTGCCGAAGATGAGATTGGTTTAAGTGACAACCATGCCGGCATTTTAATTTTGCCTGCTGAAACAATGCCCGGAACTGCAGCTGCTTCCTACTTTAAACCTTATTCAGATTTTATTTTTGAGATTGGACTTACGCCAAACAGGATGGATGCCATGAGCCATCTTGGTGTTGCGAAAGACGTTTGTGCTTACCTGGCTCACCACCATAAAAAAGAAGTACATGTAAAACTACCTTTCAAAAACACTACCATAACGACTGGTGCAAAGGCTGATGTTGTTGCTCCTGCTTTTTCTATAACCATTGAAAATAAGGAAGGCTGCCAGCGTTATTCAGGTGTGCTGATTGAAAATGTAACTATCGGAGACAGCCCCGTTTGGATGCAGCAAAAATTAAAAAGCATTGGCCTCCGCCCAATCAACAATATAGTTGACATTACCAATTTTATACTGCATGAAACCGGCCAGCCCCTCCATGCTTTTGATGCTGATAAAATAACGGGCAAGAAGATTATTGTGAAGAATATGCCGGAGGGCACTCCTTTTACATCCCTGGATGATAAGGTTAGAAAACTTTCTGCGGAAGACATTATGATTTGCAATGAAGTGGAACCCATGTGTATTGCAGGGGTTTACGGAGGTTTGCATAGCGGTGTCACAAAAGCTACCACCAATATTTTTTTGGAGAGTGCCTGGTTTAATCCCATTACCACCAGGAAAACTTCTTTCAGGCATGGTTTAAGGACAGATGCTGCTACAAGGTTTGAAAAAGGCACAGACATCAGTAACACCGTCGTGGTTTTAAAGCGGGCTGCGTTGCTGATAAAAGAACTGGCAGGCGGAACAATTCCATCAGAAATAATTGATGTTTATCCAACCCCAAAAAACAAAACTGAAGTAGCACTTAAATATTTTTACCTGAAAAAGTTAAGTGGGAAAAACTACCATGGAGACACCATAAAAAATATTTTGACAAGCCTTGGTTTTGAAATAATTAAAGAGGGTATGGATGATATCCGGGTTGCAGTTCCATTTAGCAAACCAGACATCAGCATACCGGCAGATATTGTGGAGGAAATTATGCGGATTGACGGGCTTGATAATGTAGAGATCCCATCAATTATCGGGATGTCCCCGGCCATTGAAACGCTTGGCAGGGAAGCAGCTTATAAAGAAAAAGCAGCCGCTGCATTAACGGGCATTGGCTTCAACGAAATATTTACCAACAGTATTACAAATGCTGCCTACTTTGATGAAACTGTTTTGGCATCAACTGTAAAAATGATCAACAGCCTTAGTGCAGATTTAAATGTAATGCGGCCGGGAATGTTAGAAACCGGACTTGAGTCTGTCGCTTACAACCTGAACAGGAAAAACCTTGACCTTCAATTTTTTGAGTTTGGTAAAACCTACGCTACCAGCGGAACAGGAGAATACCAGGAGGCACAACATTTATCAATTTTCATTACCGGAAAAAAACAGGCAAACGGCTGGAAGGCAACAGCTGAAAAATCAGATATTTATTTTGCGAAGTCTGTTTGCAGTAATATCATTAACCTGACAGGGCTTAAACTTACGGGCTTTACAATAACAGCAAACAATTCGCTGGAGCTCTCATTGCAAGCCATGGTTGGCAATGAAACTGTTGCCATATTGGGAAGTGTAAATAAAACTACAGCAGAAAAGTTTGATATCAAGCAACCCGTTTATTTTATTGATATTTACTGGGATAAATTGATGACCATCAATAAAGCAGTTAAAACAACCTATGCCGAAATTCCAAAGTTTCCATCGGCACAAAGGGATATTGCCATTATGGTTGACAAAAAGGTGGAATATGCGGCTATTGAAAAAGCCACGCAAAATGCAAGGGTGAGCAAACTAACTTCTGTAAACCTTTTCGACATTTTTGAAAGTGAAAAACTTGGTGCTGGTAAAAAATCGATGGCAATTAATTTTACTTTTTCGGATGATGAAAAGACGATGACTGACAAAGAAATTGACGCCATGATGAGTAAGATAACCGCAGTTTATGAGAAGGAACTTGGTGCTGAAGTAAGGAAATAAAATGCGTTTGCAAAAGTAGTTACACGCAATTTATTAATTCGCCGTAAGTTGTAAACAGAACAACCTTTTTTAATTGAATGGCAGAAATAAGTGAGCATATCAGCCTTGTAAATCAAAAGCTTCAGCAATTGCTGAAACAGTATTTGCAGTTACAAAAAGAAAATAGCCGTTTGCAAAAACAGCTTGAAGTTGCCAGAACCTCCCAGCTGCAGGATCATGAAACTATAAACCAGCTTCAGCAGCAGGTGGCAATACTTAAGGTAGCAGCGGGACTAATGAACGAGGCCGATAAAAAGGCTTTTGATAAGCAGATAAACCAGTATATAAAAGAGATTGATAAATGCATGGCAATGCTAAGTGAGTAAATATGACAGCGGATTTAATACCCATCAATATTGTAATCGGTGACAGAACTTACCGTATTAAGATAAGCCCTTCTGACGAAGGGCCTATTAGAAGTACGCTCAAAATTATTAATGATAAGATCATAGAATTTAAAACACAATTTGCCGGGAAAGATATGCAGGAATATATAGCAATGGTTATGATTTGGTATGCTACACAGGCATCTTCCAACGCTAACCCCGCTATTGAAAAAGAAGTGATAACTGCTCTTGCTAAAATGGAGAATCAAATAACTGCAGCTTTATAAAAAGCACAACTATATAAAAATTGAAAAGAAATATTTTGGGTAGAGATTTAATTTAGTCATTTAGTAACAATTGAACAAAAAAATGACGGGAGTAGGAATACCCCCGTCTTTACCCTAATAAAACCTTAAACCAGCAAAAATGTAACTAACTTATATTAGATAGTTTTTTAAAAATTGGGGCATTAACGCCCATTTAAGTGGAAATAACTCCTCAATATCTTCTCACTTTCCTAATTCTTTTCCTTAGCTTTTAATTTCCCTTTTTCTGCATTTAAAGTTGCCAATACTATGCCAAAGAAAAATAATGTGGAAAACTCAAACACTTTCTAAGCGTCAAAAAGCATCGAAAAACAATTTATGCTTAATGATTTGCTTCATTAATATTTCAACAAAAGCCTTGCCGCAATTAGCTCCTGAGCTATCATTCAAGTAAAATTCAGTTTGGTATTATTACCTTTGCCACCATTTTAATTTTTGACAGTAGTTTAATTATGGCAGTGAAATATAAAGAGTACCAGCAATTGAACCTTCCCCTGATAGGCGATGAGATTTTAGCGAAGTGGAATGCTTCAAATGCATTTGAAAAAAGTGTTACCACACGTGAGGGGAATCCGCCATTTGTATTTTATGAGGGCCCGCCAAGTGCTAATGGAATGCCCGGTATTCATCACGTTATTTCCAGAACCTTGAAGGATTTAGTTTGCCGGTATAAAACTATGCAGGGCTTCCAGGTAAACCGCAAAGGCGGATGGGATACGCATGGGCTGCCGATTGAACTGGGAGTCGAAAAAGAATTAGGCATCACCAAAGAAGATATCGGCAAAAAGATATCAGTGGAGGATTACAATAAAAAATGCCGAGAAGTTGTGATGCGGTTTAAGGATAAGTGGGACGATATCACAAAAAAAATGGGTTACTGGGTTGACCTGGAAAACCCTTATGTAACATTTGAAAATGATTACATAGAAACCCTGTGGTGGATATTAAGTGAGTTGTACAAAAAAGATTACTTGTATGAAAGCGTAAGCATACAGCCGTATTCGCCTGCTGCTGGCACAGGTTTATCGAGTCACGAATTAAACCAACCGGGCACTTACAAAGATGTGAAGGATACTAGTGCAACGGTGATATTTAACCTGGCATTAGGCGGAGAGAATGAAGATCATCCTTTGTTGAATAAATTAATGGACGCTTTATTTGCAGGCTCTGAGGACGTTACAAAAGACAATGGAATCGGCATTATGGCGTGGACCACAACTCCCTGGACGCTGCCTTCTAACCTTGGGCTTACAGTGGGGCCAAATATAGATTACGTGCTGGTGCAAAGTTTTAATCCTTATACACATCTGCCAATCAATGTAATTCTTGCTAAATCTCTTACAGGCAAATATTTTAAAGCAGAAGCAGAAAATGGAGATTTTGAGAACTATTCTTCAGCAACAAAACTTATCCCCTGGAAAACCATTACAAGTTTTAAGGGAATTGAAATGGATGGACTGGTGTATGATCAACTCCTTCCCTTTGAAGCCAATGCATCTGAAAAAATACAAGAGTTAACACCGGGTGCAAAACCCTTCAGGGTAATTACCGGAGACTTTGTTACAACTGAAGATGGTACTGGTATTGTACACACTGCTCCGGCATTTGGTGCGGACGATTATAAGATCGGTAAGAAGAATAATTTGGGAATTCTCACCCTTGTTGACAAACAGGGGAAGTTTGTGGATGGTGTTGGGGAATTTAGTGGCCGTTATGTAAAAGACTATAAAGATCAACCCGGTTATGTGGATGTAAACGTAGACATCGCTGTAAAATTAAAATTGGAGAATAAGGCATTTAAGATTGAAAAGTATGAACATAATTATCCGCATTGCTGGCGGACTGATAAACCCATTATTTATTACCCGCTGGATGCCTGGTTTATAAAAACCACCGCTGTTAAATACAGAATGGTTGAACTAAACAAAACTATTAACTGGAAACCAGTCGCAACCGGCACTGGCCGCTTTGGCAACTGGTTGGAAAATATGGTGGACTGGAACCTGAGCCGAAGCCGCTTTTGGGGAACACCCCTGCCAATTTGGAAAAGTATTGATGCTGATGGAAATTTTATTGATGAAAAAGATGGCGGTGAACAGGTATGCATCGGATCGGTAGCTGAATTAAATGCTGCAATAAAAGTTGCAGCTGATGTATTAGGTGGCGAAACAAACAAACATTATTTACACGAGGGCATACTTGATCTCCACAAGCCTTATGTGGATGACATTTTACTAATAAGTATAACCGGCAAACCAATGAAAAGAGTGCCGGACCTGATTGATGTTTGGTTTGATAGCGGTGCTATGCCTTATGCCCAATGGCATTTTCCATTCGAAAATAAAGAGACGTTCAAAAAATCGTTTCCGGCTGATTTTATTGCCGAAGGTGTTGACCAAACCCGTGGCTGGTTTTATACGCTGCATGCCCTGGGTGTACTGCTTTTTGATTCTGTAGCTTATAAAACTGTGGTAAGCAATGGGCTGGTTTTAGATAAAAGCGGCAACAAAATGAGTAAACGGCTCGGCAATGTGGTGGACCCGTTTTCAACAATTGATAAATATGGTGCAGATGCCACCCGCTGGTATCTCATCACCAACGCATCACCGTGGGACAGTTTAAAGTTTGATGAAGCCGGCATCCAGGAAGTTCAGCGTAAATTTTTTGGCACACTTTATAATACTTACCAGTTTTTTGCGCTGTACGCCAATTTGGATGGATTTGCTTTTAAAGAGGCTTTGGTGCCATTGAAGGAAAGGCCGGAAATTGATCAATGGATATTATCTTCTCTTAATTCGCTTACAAAACAAGCAACCCAATTTTTTGATGAGTATGAGCCAACACAGGCCGGCCGCTCAATTGAAGAGTTTGTTGATTCATTGCTTAGCAACTGGTACGTAAGGCTTTGCCGCAGGCGGTTTTGGAAAGGCGAATATGAATTTGACAAGATCTGTGCATATCAAACGCTGTTTGAATGTCTTGAAACTTTGAGCAGGCTTATTGCGCCGGTAGCGCCATTTTTTGCAGACTGGCTTTTTAGTAATTTGAATGCAGTTACCGGAAGGTTTGCGGAAGGATCTGTTCATCATACTCATTATCCAAAACCTGACGAAGCTGTTATAAACCCAGAGCTTGAAAAAAGAATGAAAGTAGCGCAGGATATTTCTTCGCTCATTTTATCTGT
Organism: Ferruginibacter sp.; assembly: GCA_965247025.1. GTDB lineage: Bacteria > Bacteroidota > Bacteroidia > Chitinophagales > Chitinophagaceae > Ferruginibacter. Next base: position 3,671,450 of record OZ252000.1, read on the forward strand.
CCGTAAAAAAGTAAATATTAAAGTGAGGCAGCCTTTGCAAAAAGTAGTTGTTCCTGTAATGGATGGCGGAATGGCGGCAAGGTTGAAAAGTGTGGAAGAAATAATTAAAGCGGAAACAAATATTAAGGATGTTGATGCTTTGGTTGCCGATAATGACTTTATAAAGAAGAAAGCAAAAGCCAATTTTAAAACGCTCGGCAAAAAGCTGGGACCAAAAATGAAGTCCGCTGCAGAAGCAATAGCTTTACTGGATAATGCAACCATAGATAAGGTTTTGGCAGGAGAATATATTTTGAATGTAGATTACAAAGCAAAAGGTGAAGAACCACTGATCATTAACGCAGAAGATATTGAGGTAAGTACTGATGAAGTGCCTGGTTATGAAATAGCCAGCAAGGGTACATTAACCGTTGCATTGGATATTACGATTAGCCCTGAGCTTAAAATGGAAGGCGATGCAAGGGAGTTTGTAAACAAAGTTCAAACGCTGAGGAAGGAAAATGGGTTTGCACTTACAGACAAAATAATTGTTGAAGTATTAGAAAATGCTTATATGCAACCGGCAATAATTCAATTTAAAGATTATATTTGCGCCGAAATTCTGGCGGATTCGATTGCTTTTATACCAGTTTTAGGCAATGGTAGCGAAATTGATGTGAATGATGCCATATTAAAAGTCAACATTCTTAAAAAAGGTTAATGTATGGCAACAAAAAAGCAAGCACCTGTAAAGGCAGGCAAAGCAGCTACCAAGCCGGCAGTAAAAAAAACGGTAAAGCCCGTTGTAAATGCACCCAAAAAAGTAGGGAAATCTGTGGCAGTCACTAAGCCGGCCTTAAAGCCGGTGTTAAAAAAAGCGACTGCTCCGGTAAAAAAGGCTGTAAAAGCAGAACTTAAAAAGATAGTTCCTGCAAAAAAAGCAGGACCGGTAAAAGCCATCGCAAAACCTGAAGTAAAGAAGTCGTTGCCTGCAAAAAAAACGTCAGTACCTCAAAATGTTAACTCAAAAGGAGCTGTGAAAGCGCCTGTAAAAGCTGGGAAACCGGCACCTCAAATTATGGCAAAAAAAGAAGAAGTAAAAAAAGTGGCAGTGAAACCGGCACCAGCAAAGGAAACCCTGGCCAAACCAGTAACAGATATAAAAGCAAAAGATATTAAAGTGCCGGCTCCGAAAGCTATTGCTATTCCTAAAATCTCCACTAAAACAGTACGTAAGTATCAACCCGATTTTACAAAATCTGTATTGGACAAATCTGCAGCCGAGCCACAGGGGCCATCACTTAGATACAGTGATAGTGAACTCGGAGAATTTAAAGAATTGATTCAGCGTAAGCTGGAAGCAGCAAAAAAAGAGCTTTCCTACCTGCATGGCCTTATTACCCGTAAAGATGAAATGGGTGGTGACGAAGGCGATAACCGGTACATGACAATGGAGGATGGCAGCTTAAGCATGGAAAGAGAGCAGCTTAGCCAGATGGCAAGCCGCCAGATTACTTTTATAGATCATCTTGAAAAAGCTGTAATGCGTATTGAAAATAAAACATATGGCATTTGCAGGGTAACCGGCAAATTAATAGATAAGGCCCGTTTACGTGCCGTACCTCATGCTACATTAAGTATTGAAGCAAAAATGGGAACCATTAAATAAATATTACCAAAAATAATTTAAGAGCACCTGCAATACAGGTGCTTTTTTTATATAAAATAATGCCCCTGGGTAAAAACTAACAACAAATGAAGAAGCGACTGAAACAAACATTTACAGTTACCTGGCTTGCGGCAATTTTAATTGTCACCAACTGCAAAGCTCAAAACATAGATATTGATCTTTTGAAATCTATAAACCAGCATCAATCTTCTTTTAAAAATGGCTTTACGGACGTGACAGCGGGCAGTGTAAATGTTATAGTTGTGGCCGCTCCTTTTGCTATTCTGACTGCTGGCCTTATTAAAAAAGATAAAAAATTACAACTGGACGCAGCCTATTTTGCTGGTGGTTATATTTTCTCTGCAGCTGTTACACAGGGTTTAAAAAGATTGGTAAAACGGCCCCGGCCTTTTGTAACCTATCCATTTATAATTAAAAGAGAAAATGAAACTAACTATTCCTTCCCTTCCGGCCATACATCTTCCGCATTTTACGATGCCGTATCTTTAAGTATATTATTTCCAAAATGGTACGTAATTGCCTCATCACTTTTGTGGGCAAGTTCTGTTGGATATGCCCGAATGTACCAGGGAGTGCATTACCCTTCTGATGTGGTGGTGGGAGCGATGGTGGGAGCAGGCAGTGCCTGGCTTGCTTATAAAACAAAACAATGGATCAATAAAAAAAGAACGGATCGCCTGAAAAAATTACCAGAGAAGTTATAATTTTTTGTGTGATTAAAAAAGATGCGCTATGCTAGAGCTAAATATTAATACACCTGCATTGCTTTTTCCTGCTATAACTCTGCTGATGCTTGCCTATACCAACCGCTTTCTTTCACTGGCAGCACTTGTACGTAAGTTACATGATGAATATAACCGGGGAGAAAAAGAGCAGAATATTTTACAGCAAATTAAAAACATCAGAAGCCGGCTTAATTTGATCCGCTATATGCAGAGTTTTGGTGTGCTTAGTTTTTTGTGTTGCGTTTTGTGCATGTATGCTATTTTTCGCACGTGGCCTATTATAGCTCACTGGATATTTGCAGCAAGTCTTGTTTGCCTGCTCATCTCCATTGTACTTTCGCTTATTGAAATAAATAAAAGTACCAGGGCAATTGAACTTCAGTTAAGTGACATTGAAGAATTATCCAAAGGCAACATTTTTAAAGACATCTTTAAGCCTGGAGAATAATGAATTTGATAAAAAGTCTGTAAATTAATCCTGGATAAAATTTACAATTAATTCTGTGCCTTTGCCCGGAGCAGAAAAAATATTTACAGTCCCGTTAAAAAGTGAAGCCCTTGTTTTTATATTCAGTAAGCCTACACCTTCCGAAAGCTTAGCCACGTTGAAGCCAATTCCATCATCTTTTACAGATAAGAACAATTTACCGGGCTGATTTATAAGGCTCAGATAGATATTCCTGGCTTTTGCATGTTTTAAAATATTATTGAATTGCTCCTGTACTATCCGGTAGATGGCGAGCCGCATTTTATTTGATACTGATCTGTTAAGCTCATTAACCACGCTGTGAATTTTTATGGTGGTGGTTTTACCTGTCAGGTCAATTATTTTATCAATTGCCTGCTGTAACTCCATTTCATCAAGCGATGGCGGAATAAGTGAGTGTGAAAGTTTCCGCAGTTCTTCAATAGCAGATGTGATCAGTGAATCTGTTTCACCAATCCATAATTCAGGATTAATAATTTCCTTTTTAAGTGCCCCAAGATAAAGTTTTGAGCTGGCCAGTATCTGGCAAACATTGTCATGTAACTCTGAGCCTAATTGATTTCTTTCTTTTTCCTGGGCCATTATTACTGCTTCTGTAATTTCCTTTTGTTTTTTAATTCTTTCCTGCTCAAGCTGGAGCTCAAGCATTACCTTTTCTGTTACATTATTGCCTATAGAAAGTACGGCAATTTTATTGTTGAACACAATGCGGTGAGAGGCGATATTCATATAGATCAATTTGCCATCTGCTTTTCTAAGGTGCCACAGATCTACAAAAACTTCCAATTGCTTTGCTTTCATTTTAGCTGCAATGCCTTTCACGTTTTTATGTTCAAACTTATCTCTTAGCGCAAGAATATTCTTTTTGCTCAATTCCTTTTTTGTAAAGCCATATACATGGAGGCAGGTTTCATTAAAGTCAAGAAAGGTAAGTGTTTCCGGATTCCAGATAAAAATTGTCTCCGGGTTCATGTCAAAAAGGTAGCGGTATTTTTCTTCTGATTCCTGTTGCAGCACGGCAGCTTTCTTTCTTTCTGATATATCCCTGAAGTTGGCCACAATTGCATTCACCGCAGGCTCATCCATCAGGTTATGAAAGGTATTTTCTATCCACTTTAAATTTCCGTCAGGCATTGTTATTCTTACTTCCATCATTTTTACGGCCCCTGCGGCGCCAACAACTTCTAAAAAGCAACCTGACAAAGCTTCTTTATCATCGGGGTGAATAAGCAGTGTACTAAAAGTCGGCAGATCATCTTCCAACACACCAAGTATTTGTTTTCCTGAAGGACTGATCTCTTCTATGCTGCCATCCTTATTAATTACTGCAAGGCCATCCGTGCTTTTTTCAATCAGGGCCCTGAATCGTTTTTCACTTTGCTCCAGCTGAAGCTGGTTTTTTTTACGCTCTTTACTGTAGCTGATGCTTTTTAGCAAAATAGCCGGAGTTACTTCATCCTTTATAAGGTAATCCTGCACCCCTAGTTTTAAACTTTCAATTCCAAATTGTTTATCGCTAAAGCCAGTAAGTACAATTACAGGCGTACCCATTGCAAGTGCCACAATTTCTTTAATTGAATCTACCCCGTTACTATCAGGCAATGTAAGGTCAAGAAGGATGATATCATAGCTTTCTTTATTGAGAGACTGAACAGCAGCGCTTAGTGTTTTATTATGTACCAGCCTGCTGCCTGGTAATACAAGTTTAAGATATTCACTTACCAGCACATAGTCGCCAATGTTGTCTTCCACCAGCAAAAGCCTGACATTCCCGTTAATCATAATGATAATTTTATCTGGTAAAAGGAGCCAGTACCTGCATTGTAAAAATTACAAATCCCTGAAATACTGCTGTATAGCAGGATGTTGCTTTAAATGATCTATCATTTCTAACGTTAAAGGTTTACTTAAAAAATCAATTACGTTGTTATTACTTACAGCCTTTTGCTTCTCTTCCGGGTTGATGGTAGAAGACAAAATCACAACTTTTATTTCAGGAAAATGACAAGCATAATCTGAGCAAAATGAATCCAAAAACTCCCATCCGCCCATTACAGGCATATTAAGGTCGAGAAAAATAATAGCTGGCAATTGCAGCTGGGTAGTTTCTTTATTAATCAGCGTTTCAAAAAAAGTAAGTATTTCTTTACCGTTCATAAACGCTATGGACTTTGTACTGAATGACGACCGTGTAAAGATCATTTGATTAAGCATCTGCGTTACCTTATCATCGTCAACCGATAATACAAGCGATATCATACAATCAATTTTTTAAAGGTTAAGGTAAAAGCGGTTCCGGTATCTACACAGCTCTCCATAACTATATTTCCACCCAGTGTTGTAAGTTGGGAACGTACAAGGTAAAGGCCAATCCCTTTGCTCTCAGGATTGTTATGAAACCGCTGGTAAAGGCCAAAAATCTTATCCTTTACCATGTCCATATTCATCCCAATTCCATTATCCTCAAATACTACCTGTATTGTATCGCCTTTGTTATGGGAAGTGATATTTAACTCCAGCGGCCTGCCGGGGGCAGCATATTTTATCGCATTGGTAACCAGGTTTACAAAAATGCTTTCCAGGTACACAGCATCAAAACAAACCTTTTCCGCACAAGTAAAATTCGCTTTTACTATAGCGCCTGAATTTGTTAATTGGCTGCGGAGTGTTTCCATTACCTGCTGATGCATTTGCTGAAACTGTATTCCTTTACAACAAGGTTTCCGGCTTTTTTGATTAGAATTACTTCTATGAGATCATTCAACGTATCATTTAGCTGAAAAGTTGAATCTCTAAATGCCTGCAGCAAAACTGCATTTTCATCGGTAATAGTTTGCCAGTTAAGCAGGTTTATAATTGAAATAAGATTGGTAAGGGGAGCCCTTAAATTATGGCTTGCAATGTAAGTGTATTGTTTAAGATCTGCATTAATTGCTGTTAGTTCATCAATTAAAACCTTACGCTCTTCTTCATTTTTTTTACGGCTGGTAATATCCCTGAAGTTAAGCACCACAGCATTCACAGCAGGTTCATGCAACAGGTTATGAAAACTTGTATCAAGCCAGATATAATTACCATCCGGCTGCATTATCCTGAACTGTGCAGACTGTACTTTGTTGTGCTCTTTAATAATTACAGTAAAGGCCTGCATCACTTTTTTTACATCGTCAGGATGAACAAAGTTTTCAGTAGTTAACCCCAGCGGAGTATCTGGCGGGTAGCCAAGAATGTTTAATGCAGGCTGGCTCATTTCAGTAATTTCCCCGTCTTTAGTTAGCACGGCAAGGCCATCCATACTGTTTTCAATAAGTGCCCTGAAGCGTTTTTCATTTTCCTGCAACTGGTGCTGGCTCTTTTTTCTTTCAATACTATAGCTGATGCTTTTCTGCAGAACGGCTGAAGTAATATCATCCTTAATAAGATAATCCTGCACACCAAGCCTTAAACTGTTAATGCCAATTTGTTTATCATTGCTGCCGGTAAGCACAATAATTGGCAAATTAGCTACAAGAGAAATAATCTGTGTGATGGAATTATAGCCGTCACTATCAGGTAAACTGAGGTCTAACAATATTACGTCAAACACTTCCTGCTTTAATGTTTGTAAAGCATCTGCAAGCATTTCACTATGCCTCGTAACAATATTGGGGAATGCCTCAAAAAGGTATTCCTCAACCAGAAGAAAATCTCCCAAGTTATCTTCTACTATTAGTACGCTGATATTGTTTTGACTGCTCATTTATTTCCTGGCGGCATGTAATTACTCCGTCACTATTTTATAATTTTTATGTTTGTTTTCGTGGTTGTTATTTAATCTGTTACTGAATAAAATCTACTTTGGTATTGTAAAGAAAAAAGTAGATCCTTTGCCTAATTCAGACTCAACCCAAATTTTACCACCGGTCTTTTCAACAATTTTTTTGCACACGGGCAGTCCAATACCTGTACCGCTAAATGCATCTTTATTGTGCAGCCGCTGAAACACTACAAATATTTTTTCTTTAAAGGTTGGGTCAATACCAATACCATTGTCTTTGATGCTGATCAGCCAATACTTATCCTTATCTTCTCCCTCAACATAAATAATTGCCTTGTTGCCTTTGTGTTGATACTTGATTGCATTATCAATCAGGTTCTGCATTAGCTGGTGCATCTCCAATTTTATAGCAGGTACAACGGGCAGGTTTTTTGTCTGGATAAAGCTGCCGTTCAATACCATGTCATTTGCCAAAGCTTCCTTTACATTTTCAGTTACTTCCAGCAGATTTACCGCTTCAATAGCTTGCCCCTGGTTGCCAACTCTTGAGTAAAGCAGCAAATCATTTATCAGTTGTTTCATTCTTAATGAACCCTCCACGGCATACCGTATGTATTTATTAGCTGTAATATCAAGCTGATCTTCGTATTTCTTTTGAAGCAGCGTCATAAAACTATTTACCATCCGCAGGGGTTCCTGCAAGTCATGCGAAGCAACATAGGCAAAGCGCTCCAGCTCAATGTTAGAAACTGCCAGATCATGCGCCTGTTTCATCAGGGCAGCTTCTGCATTTTTACGCTGGGTAATATCCCTGCTGTTGAGCACTATGGCATTTATTGCCGGATTATTTAACTGGTTGTTGGTATGAGCTTCAAGCAACACATAGGTACCAGCTTTATTTAAAAACCTAAAATCCACCAGTAGGCCACTGCCGGTTGTAATTATTTCCTGCAATTGATTTAAAACAAACGGTGTTTCTTCAGGGTGGGTAAAATCAAAAATACTTTTGCCGGTAGTTTCATCTTCCTCGTACCCCAGCACATTTTTAATAGATGCACTTTGATAAAGAATAATTCCATTAATATCCACCAGCGTAATAATATCTGAAATATTATGCACCATTGACCGGAATTTAATCTCACTATCCCTTAATATTTTTTCGCTGAATTTAACATCACTTATATCTGCAGAATTAAATGCCACGCCTATAATATCACCGCTTTTATTAAATACAGGATTATAAACAATTCGGTGCCATGCAATTTTATCCGGAAATACTATTTCTGTTTCAACTGTAAGTACTTCACCCGCCAAAGCCTTGTTGAAGTTTCGTTTAAGGGCATCGGCTAAATTGCTATTAAAATATTCCAGTACACTATCGCCAATGACTATCTGCTTATTGTAGTTTTTCCAAACCATATTTTCACAAACCTTATTAAAAGCCAGCACAGCATAATCCGGCGATACTAAAATGATTACATCGCTGGTGCTGTTAAAATACGCCGCCAATTTATTTTCTGATTCTGTAAGTTGATTTTCTACTTTTTTCCTGTCTGTAATATCTTGTGCGGTGCCACGTATAAGCAAAACATTACCATGCTCATCCTTTACAAATTCACCAGCAGTATCAATATATTTTATGGTGCCATCGGGCATTACTGCCCTGTGCTCAAGCGTATAATCCTTTCCAGCTTCCAGTAATTTTATAATCGATTCAGTTTCATCAGGGTGCAGCCGTTTAAAGTAGGCATCGTAAAGTTCCTGGCCTGCCTCCTTATCCACATCAAATATTTCATACAACTCATCAGACCAAAGTAGATTCCCCGTAGCTGGGTTAAATTCCCAGCTACCCATTTTGGAAAGCCTTTGCGCTGTGTTTAAATTATACTCTGATCTGCGTAATTTTTCTTCGGCCTTTTTCCGGTCATTTATATCTGTATGATTGATAGCAACTCCAATTATATCTGTTTCATTTTTTACAGCAACAAAAGATATTGCAACCCATTTTTTTTCCCCGTTAAAATATGGTAGCTGTAATTCGATATTTGCTGTACCGCCGGCCATAGCGCTTGTAATATTTGCCGCAAAAATTGCCTCCTGGCCAGGCTGTGTGTAAGATTTAAATTCATCGCCTGCTGCCACTTGTTTTTTAAAAATTTTATTCACATAACTTTCATACACCTTGTTATAAACCATTAGTTTACCGCAACTATCCACCATTACTATTGCTTCGGTGGTGCTGTTAAAATAGGCAGATACTTTGGCCTCTGATTCAAGTAATTTATCAATAGCAACTTTTCTGTCATTAATATCAATGATAGAAGAAAGCATGTAAGCAATACCATTTATGTTTACAACAGATATTGATATGAGGCAGAAAAAGCTATTGCCATGCTTGCCGGTAAATTCATATTCACGGTTAGTTACAGCCCCATATTTTATAATTGAATCCCTTATAAAGTCCCTGTCTTCTGTTTTGCGGTAAAGGTTAAGTTCTACAGCACCTTTTCCAATAACTTCCTCCCTTGTATATCCTGTTTTCTCAAGAAAAATATCATTAACATCGTAAAATACGCCATCCTTTATTGAAGTAAGACTGATGCCAACCGGGCTATTTTTAAAAATGGCAGCAAACCGTTGCTCAGATTCTTTGAGTGCCTGTGTAAACTGGCTCCGTTCAATTTCTGCGGCAATTCTTGAAGAATAAAGTCTTAAAATAGATTGCTTTATTACATCAGATTGTACAGGTTTTTTGTACAGCAGTTCCATGGTACCAATCGTATTGCCGGCGGCATTATTGAGGGGTACGCCTATATATCCCTCAATTTTTTTGGTAAGAAAATTTTCATTGCCAGGGAAGAAGACACTTATATCTTTCTGATAAAAAACTATTTTATTTTGAAGCACTTCCTCAGATGGTGAATACTTAACAGGGTATTTTTTATTGCCTGTTATTTTACCATCTTCACACATACAAAGTATTTCAAGCCTTTCTGACTGATCTTTATACAGGCCGATAAATGCATAATCTGCATGTAGTGTTGATGACAGTTGCAGCAATATTGTTTGTAAGAAATTATCAATATTGCTGCTTGCTATTGCGGTTGAAATCTGATTCAATGCTTTATCAAGCAGCAGCCTGTCTTTTTTGCTGTCAGCAGCAGCCAGTTCATTTTTAATTACTGTTCCAAGCCGCACCAGGTTATCTTTCATCAGGTAATCGCTGGCTCCGTCTTTAATAATTTTAACAGCAATATCTTCACCCACATTGCCTGAAATAAGAATGAACGGAATATCAGCATTAATGCGTTTAATAACCGCCAATGCCTGGGGGCCGCCAAAGCCAGGTATATTGTAATCGGAAATTATTATGTCCCACTTAGAGCTTTGCAATGCAATCTGCAACCCTTCAGGTGTATCCACCACGGTATGCTGAACCTTATAGCCGGCTCTTTCAATTTGCCTCACTATAAATGCAGCATCACGCTGTTCATCTTCTACCAGTAAAACATTTATTTCAGATTGCATTTTGCAGTTTAAAAATAAAAATAAAATGTAGCTCCTTCGCCAACAACTGCATCGGCCCAAATATTGCCTCCATGCAAATTTATAATGCGTTGTACGGTAGCCAGTCCAATACCGGTACCTTCAAAATCCTTTTTAGAATGCATGCGCTGAAAAGCTCCGAAAAGATTTTTTGCAGCGTCAATATCAAAACCCACTCCGTTGTCTTTTATAAAAAAAGTTTGCCTGCCATCAATTACCTGGCAACCAAGTTGAATTATTGCTATTTCTTTTTTAGCAGTGAATTTAATGGCGTTTTCGAAAAGATTGTTCATTACAATTTCAATAAGTGCGGCATCTCCAAAAGCTTTTAATCTGGCAGCAATTATAAAATCAAATTTCCTGCAGCTGTTATAATTTTCCATGGCCCTGGCAGCTATATTTTCTGCAAGTTCTGATAGGGAAACCTGTATCAATTCAAGCTTTGCAGAATTTAGCTGGGAAAGCTTCAGCATGCCATCTATCAGGTTGTTCATACGTCCCGTCTCTTCTCTAACCCGCTCAATAAAATTCCTGGCACCTTCACTTAAGCTGTCACCAAAATCTTCAAGCAGGGCAAGGCTCCAGCCATCAATACCTCTTACGGGAGCCCTTAAATCATGAGAAACTGAATATGAAAAAGCTTCTAATTCCCTGCGGCTCTTTTTAAGGTTAAACTCTGTAGTTTTTTGTTGTGTAATATCAATATGGCAGCCTACCATACGCAAGGGCTTTCCTTCTTTAGTCCATTCAATTACGGCACCCCTGCTAATTACCCAAATGCAATGTCCATCCTTGTGTTTAAATCTTACTTCACCACAATAAGGTACAGCACCTTTGCTTTCAATATGCTGAGCTAAAAGATTCAGCATAAAATCCAGGTCTTCAGTGTAAACGATAGAGTACAGCGATTTGCGTGTATCAGGCAATTCATCAATTGCATAACCAAACATTGCTTTGAATGCCGGGCTCAGGTACAGCACTTCTTCATCAATTTTCCAATCCCAATATCCCGCCATTGACTGTTCAAGAATAGCATGAAAAGCCTCAGCCTGCGAAGCAAGCAGGTGTTGTGCCTCTTTACCTTCTGTTATATCTGCAAGTGTACCAATTAGCTTCTCAACTTTATCATCACTATTTTTTACGGGCTGGCCTTTTGTAGCTACAAAACCACCCGACCCATCTGCACGTTTAATTGTCAGTTCCATTTCATACGATTCAGAAAAAGCTACAGCACGATGGATTTTTTGCTGAAGCTGTTCCCATTCTTCAGGCAAAAAACATTTTGAATATTCATCCACAGGTTTTCGTGTTGGCGGAAATTTTGTGATACTGTACATTTCAGGAGACCAGCTAAATGTGTTTGTACTTATATCAAGTTCCCAGCTGCCAATTTTTGCCATGCGTTCCGCCTCAAAAAGCATCTCCTGCGTACGCTGCAAATCCTTGGTTCTATGCTTTATTTTTATTTCGAGTTCTCCATTCAGGTTCGCTATTTCCTGCTCCCTGTTTTTGCGTTCAGTAATATCCTGCGATACCCCAATTAAACCTGAAGCCCTGCCTTTATTGTCATACTCCACAATTGCCTGAGCATTTATCCATCGTGTGGTTCCATCTTTTACAATAATTCTGTGATCTACATTAAAATCTGTTTTTCCTGAATAGGCATTTTCCCGGTTTTTTTGCAACAGGTTTTTATCTTCCGGGTGTATTAAAGAAAGTAAGCCGCTTATTGTATGAATAAAGCTTTCCTTTTCTATGTCAAAAATTTCGTAAACCTCGTCTGAAAAACTAAACTTATCTTCTTTTAAAAAATATCTCCAGTCACAAACTTTAGCAACTTTGTGTGTGAGTAAAAGTTGCTGCTGTTTGCTTCTTAATTCATTCTCTGCATTTTTTCTTTCCGTGATATTTATAAGCGAGGTAAGCATCTTTTTCTTTTGCCCATCATTTAAAATTTTACTTGTAATAAGGCAGTCAATCTTTTCATTTTTAAAAGTAAATAACAGCTCCATACTGTACACCCCTTTTTCAAGCAATGCCTTTACTATTAATTCCTTGTTATGCTTATCACCATAAAAATCAAGCGATGGCTTTCCGATCAGGGCTGCCTCCTTTAGGCCGGTTACATTCAGCAGGGCTGTGTTAACCATTTCCAGGTTTCCATTCTCAAGGTTGCTTACAACAAGAGGTATTGGCGAATCGTTAAAAATTGTTTGAAACCATTGGTGTTGTGAACGGTCATTTTGGGCTAAATCATTTTCTCCCTGGCATTGCTGGGCTGCTTTAATGAGCGTAATAATTAAATGGTCAACTACCTCATCGGTGTAAACAACAGTTAACTCGGCAACTACAGTTAAAAGCCGTCCATCACATCGTTTTAGGGAAAAAATTGATGGCTCTGTTTTTCTCATCGCTTTTGCCTGCAGCAAGCAACTGGTAAATGAATCAGCACTGCCGGCGGAAACAAATTCCGCAATATTTTTACCAGCAAGGTCGCAAATTTCAAAACCTAACCAATCAGCAATGCAATCATTTAACTCAATGATATCCCCGCCTTCTTCAGCGTAAATAAACCCACACAAGGATTGGTTAAAAAATGCTTGTGAGAATTTTTGTGATGTAAAATTTTGGATCATTAAATTGTAATACTTTGTTCGTCATTTTGTTATTGATGCCTGGTATCTTTTGAGTCCTGTATTAGTAGTTTTTTCTGTCCGTTTGAATGTGAGCAGCCAGTTGTTGCATGGCTGTTCCTGCCATCAATTTATCAGTAATACTTACGCCCCTGGCAATAAACTTTTTTGGATTCATATTTTCAAAAATCACCACAAAATGTTCAGCAATTCCCATTGCATTTTCAATAGGTTTTACAATAATCCGGATAAAAATTATTTTGCCCGCTAACTCAATTATTTCAAGGTTACCACTTGTTACCAATCCATTTGTTATTGCATTATCAACTGCTGTCTGTACTTCTTCCTTTAGGCTTTCATTAAGCACAATAAAAAGGTTGCAGGGCAAAGGCCTGTTTCCCATATTGATAAAAAGTGTAGCGTCACCATTTACTTCCTTTATGTTGCAGGCTTTATCAATTACTATAAACGCATGTTGATAGCCTTCATACAAAGTTTCTTTAATCATTGTTTCCAGGGAAACAAGCGGAACAGACATTACCACCACTTTAGCCGTTTGCATTGCAGCGATAGGTAAAACTGAATGGTCGCTTCCGGTTAAAATTTCATCTCTTAAAGATAGTGTGTGTTGGGTTGTAATACATCCTATGGTTTTACCAATATCTGCCGGGCTTAAAATTTCGTCTATACAGCAGGTACAAATTGCAGCTTTAGGCATGCCATCATATTTTGCGGTCTGCGGCATTTGAACCAGCACTTTTCCGCCTGCGGCTTTTATTGATTTTACTCCAGCAGAACCATCGTTACCTGTACCCGACAAAACCACAGCAATACTTTTATCAGATGCATAAATGGCTACAGATTGAAAGAGTGAATCAGCCACCAGGCTATCCATACCTGCATGTATATTTTGCAGACAGATTTTGCCTTCAACAATTTTTATTGTTTCGCCAGGCATTACGGCGTACACCATTCCCGGCCGCAGGCTGGTGCCATTCGTAGACCTGGTTATACCAAAAACCAGGTTAGGCTCCAGGATAGATTGAAGTGCAGTGAATTGTATCTCTTCCAGCGGGTTGCCAAGGATAATTGCACAATTGCTAGCTGTTGCGGAAAGGTTCCCAAAAAATTCCTTTAATGCTTCGAAGCTGCCGGCAGATGACCCAATTGCTACGCAAAACAAGTTGTTAAACGCAGGCTGATTTGGCGCTGCATTTTGCTGATTACTTTTAAAAAATGTCATAGTCGCTGTTTTTGAATTTACTGCATTTTTAAAGAGTTGAAAGAACCCAAATCGTAATAGAACTGCACAAAATTTTTTGTGATTGCAGTTGCTTTTTTGGATTTAAATTCAGCCTTAAAAAAAGATCATGGTAAAGATGTCAAATGTGAAAAAAATATAAATCTTAATACATAGTAATTATATAGATTTACCAGTAGAATTATTCCTACTGTTGAAACCGGTAATTGCCCATTTTATCCTTTATCACTTTTATCCCTTCCGCATCTTTATAAAAAGCGTAGAAGATGGGCATTTATCACTAAAAAAAACTGCAGGTTTACGTAAAAGGGAGCATCTTTGTAAAGATTATTCTTTAGATAACGGTCAGCATAAAAGCCACTTTCCGAAAGAAACGATGCAACTTTTGTTGCTTTTTTAAATTCTTTAAAATAAAACTTTAACCTATTCAAAATAAATACTGAAAGGCCTGTTTTTATAAGATTAGTCCAGTGTTTTTATTATTGAGTTGTTGCACCACTGGCAACATTTTGATATTGCAAAACTGCAATTCCGATACTTAATTTGCAAGGCCGGTAAAATATTATGGTGTAGAAATATTGCTGTGGAAGCAAAAATCTAATAATTGTACTTATGATAAATTTTCTAGTTATTGATGATCACCAGGTGGTGAGAAGAGGTATTAAGAATGTGATAAATTTATATTACAAACCCGAAGTAATCTGCGAAGCCCAAAATGAAACAGAAGCCAGGGAGAACCTTCTCCAAAGAAATTTTGACCTGATAATAATGGATGTGCAGATGCCTGATACTGACCCGCTGGCCCTGATCGATTTTATTCGTGAACTGAACCCGGATTGTAAAGTGCTGATGTTTTCTATGACAGTTGAAAAAATTTATGCTAATAAATTTTACAATGCCGGCGTAATGGGTTTTGTATCCAAGAGTGCAGGATTAAACGAATTAACAACGGCTATAGATCTTGCACTTAGCGGCCGCAAATATTTTAGCGCCGCTTTTACCGACCAGCTTATGGTTAACGGATCAGCCAGCGAGAATTTTACAAATCCATTCGAAAAATTAAGCAGCCGTGAAATGCAGGTTGCAAAACTAATGATGAAAGAAAAAGCCGTTACTTCAATAGCAAAACAGCTTTCGCTCAATCCATCTACACTGGCTTCTCACAAATCACACATATTTCAAAAGCTTGGTATAAATTCTCTGAATGAGCTTATTACCATGGGAACCTTACACGGCATAACAACCGACTAACATAAAATACAGATCAAACAGTTTAACAACCGTCTTAGTTATTATCACTTTATATGTTCAATATAAGTAAAAAAAGCAGTAAAGGTTTTGAAATAATGGAATTGATGGACAGTGAATCCGGCACCGTCGCCACCATTACACCGTCCATGGGAGCAACGCTTCATTCTTTTTCCATACAACAAAACAATACAGCCATTAATATCATAGATTTTTATGAAAGCGCTGCAGACTTTGAAGAAAATGTTGCCACAAAAGGATTTAAAAGTTGTAAGCTTTCGCCGTTTGCCTGCAGAATAAAAGATGCCAGCTATCAATACCAGGGCAATGCTTACAACATTAAAAAATTCATTATTAATGGCAGTGCATTGCATGGGCTTTTATATGATGCTCCCTTTGTTGTAACAAATCAATCTGCAACAACTGAAGATGCATCAATAACATTAACCTGCGAATACAAGGCCTCTGACAGTGGTTACCCTTTTTGTTATACCTGTGCCGTTACATACCAGTTAAAAAAAAATAACGAGCTTGTAATTACTACCAACGTTACAAATAACGGCAATGTAACTATTCCAATGCAGGATGGATGGCATCCTTATTTTACATTTGGAAAAAGTGTTAACGATCTGCAATTAGAATTTCAAAGTGCTGAGCATGTTCTTTTTGATGAATCGCTTTTACCCAACGGTAAAACTGAAGAGTACACCACTTACACAGCATTAAAAAAGATTAAGGATACCTTTTTTGATGATTGCTTTTTGTTAAATTTTAGTACCTGCCAACCAATGTGCTTATTAAGAGATTCTGCACAAAAAATACAACTGGAAATAAGGCCTGATAAAAGTTACCCTTACCTCCAGGTTTATATACCGCCACACCGTAATAGCATTGCTATAGAAAATTTAAGTGCTCCGCCGGATGCATTTAATAATGGAATAAATCTTTTGCATTTACAACCCGGGGCCACTACTTTTTTTACCACCAGCTATACTATTACCATCTTAAAATAACGTATGAATCCAACCGCTACTTTAGTTTTACAGGCTTTTAAAAAACACTTCTCATCCAACCCGGTTTTGTATTTTTCTCCAGGTCGTATTAATCTTATTGGCGAACATGTGGATTATAATGATGGCTTTGTGTTGCCAGCTGCCATCAATAAGGGAATGTATTATGCCATTGCCGCAAACAATTCACCAGGCATTAATTTTTATGCGATTGATTTTGGCGAATCATGGTCAGGCACATTGGATGATGTTCATAAATCTACGGAATGGAGAAACTACGTGTTGAGTGTGATAAATGAATTTAAGCTGCTTGGCAAAAATATTGGTGGGTTCGATTGCGTATTTGGTGGTGACATTCCTATTGGCTCCGGTATGAGTTCTTCTGCCGCCGTGGAAGGAGGCCTTGCCTTTGCCGTGAATGAACTATTTGGCTGGGGTTACAACAGAAAAGAATTAGCGTTGCTTTGCCAGCGGGCAGAACATAATTATCCAAATGTGAAATGCGGCATTATGGATATGTACGCTAACCTGTTCGGGAAAAAAGACCAGGTGATACTGCTTGATTGCAGAGCTATAGAGCATGAATATTTTCCGATGCCATTGGAAGATTACTGCATTGTGATGATCAATTCAAAAGTGCACCACAGCCTTGCTTCTGGTGAATACAACGTACGCCGCCAGCGTTGCGAAGAAGGTATGAAAATATTAAATGCTGAGGGTGGTATTCAATCCTTCAGGGATGCTGGTATAGAAGATACGCTGGACAAATCCAAGCCATTGATGAGCACGCCGGTGTACAATTGCTGTAGGTACGTGGTTGATGAAATTGCCCGTACAAAAAAGGCTGTTCAATTATTGGCCGGCAACAATTTGCCGGGTTTTGGCGAATTAATGTATGCCACCCATGAAGGGCTGAGTAAACTTTACGAAGTAAGTTGTAAAGAGCTTGATTTTTTGGTGGAGTATGCAGCAGCAAGTAAACAAGTACCTGGCAGCAGGTTAATGGGCGGGGGTTTTGGCGGATGTACCATTAATATTGTACCCAAAGATTTAGCAGACCAGTTTATTGAAGAAGTGGGGATCGCTTATTTTAAAGAGTTCAATATACAGGCAGAAGCTTATGTTGTGGCAATCAGTAATGGTGTGGAGCAAATTGAAGCTACCGCTTAGCTCTTCAATACCCGGCACAAAATAAATTTTGTATATTCGGTTTACAAAAAGGCAATGTATGAAGACTACAAATATCATTTTGTCTGAAGAAGATTACATTCAACTGGAACTCAGCTCCGACATCAGGCATGAATTAATAAATGAAACACTGATTGATATGCCCGGAGATAGCCCCATACACAACTTCATCACAGGATCATTCTATATTTTATTCAGAGCGCTGTTAAAGGCTACACCTTTCAGCGTTTTTATGGAAGATGTAAAGCTTAAAATCCCTGACGAAAAGAAATATTTTTATCCCGATATATTTATTACAAAGGAAAAGTTTGATGCTTCAAAAGGTTATGTTCTCAACGAAGCAGAGTTAATTGTGGAAGTGCTTTCAGCCGGTACCCGTTTGTTTGATACAGTGGATAAATTTATTGAGTACAAGAAAATACCAACCCTAAAGTATTATCTTTTGGTGGAGCCTGAAAAGCAATATATCAACTGCCTTTCAAAAAATACGGAGGATGTTTGGGAATCGCTTATTTACACAGAGTTGCAGGAAATAATAGAGTTACCAGCAATTGAAAATATCAGCTTCGACCTGCAATCTATCTACGAGCTCTGACCTAGACCTTCACATAAATTTTCTTCCTGTCCATCAGCCAGGCAAAGAACCACATCATACCAATAAAACAAAATGCATAAACAAGCGATCCAATCCGTGGATCAGAAGGTAATATCCATTTGCAGGCATGCTCGTAAAACCAGCCAAAAGGAGACAAATATTTAGTCTTACCTTTTTCATCTAAACCATTGGCAAACCTGATCAAATTAAGCAGCCTGGGCAAAACGCCACTCAGTACAAAAATGAATAGTGCATTCTTCCCGAATACATCAAAAAAACGACTCCATGCACCGGTCGCCTTTTTAAACTCAATTGTATAGATCATCATACTTAAAACCAGCAATGCCAGCCCCGTTGTATAAACCGTGTAACTACTGGTCCATATTTTTTTATTGATGGGGAAAAACATGTCCCAGGCAAAGCCGGTAAATATCAATACACAGGCTGCTGCAAAAAGCCCGTTAAGCATCTCTTGTGTTTTTCCTTTTTGCAAAATATAATTACCGGCCAAAAAGCCAAATATAACCTGTACGATTGATCCGAATGTATTCATCAATCCTTCGGGATCAAATGCAACGCCTTCGCCATGATACATGTGTTTTTCGCCAAGAACGGCAAGGTCAATCCTGCTTCCAAACCAGCCGGCCAAACTAAACGGATCAGCGGGGTTGGCTGCAATACAAGTGAACCAGTAAGCCAGCAAAATAATACCTCCGGCCACAAATGCTCCCCTAACTTTAAAAAAGTGGATGATGACTGCTGCAAAAAAATAACTCAGTGCTATACGTTGCAACACTCCAAAAATGCGGAGATTTTCAAATGGCTTTCCAACAAAGCTGCCGGCATCATTGTATTTTATAAATGGAAACCAGTTGAGGAATAACCCAATTAAAAAAATAAGGATGGTTCTTTTTATCACCTTTTGCCAGAAGATATTTTTTTCTTCCAGGCGGGGAATTACAAAGGCCATGGCGTTACCAACGGCAAATAAAAAGAATGGGAAAACCAAGTCTGTAGGTGTGCAGCCATGCCATATTGCATGATCCAAAGGAGCATAAATATGAGACCAGCTGCCTGGATTATTTACAAGTATCATCAACGCAACGGTTGCACCACGGAAAATATCGAGGGAGTAAAAACGCTGGTTCATTTAGTTATGTTGAAGGGATTTGTTGCATGGTTGCGCCGGGTATCTCTGATATTAACAATGATCAATTGATTGCCTTTTACTGAAAAATAAATTTTATTCTGAAAACCCTTTCCAACAAGCGCACTTCTCACATTTTTCAAATCTGTTTGTGTACCAGTATTTGGCAGATTGGCCAATAGCAAAAGTTTATTATCTACTATCGATACAAATTCGTCTGCAACTTTGTTTCCCCAATGTTTATTAAGATAGGACACAATTTTCTTAAGATTATTGATGTAACGTCTTTTAACTACAATTTTGAGAGCCATTGTTTCATCTCATTTTTATAGTCTTCAAAACTTATGGAATCTTTATCCGGAGCTTCGCTTGCCAACGCTTCCAGATCTGCCCTTTCCTCTGCTGTTAAATCAGACAAGTCATCAAAACCTGCCCCCGCTTTTTGATATGCCACAATATCTTCTTTCACCATATTCAGCGTTTCCTCATCTTCTATATTTTCAATCAGTTCATACAATTCTTTTTTGAGTTTTTCTTTGCTCATAAAAAATGGTTTTACCAAATCTACTAAATTTATTCCTTATCCCCTTTCACTCAACTCCAGCCAGCGCATTTCCTTTTCATCAAGCTGTTTAATAATTGCACTGATTCTTTCAGATGCTTTTTGCAACTCTGCAAAACCCTTGCTTCCTTCACCCATGGAGGATTCCAGCGTCTCCTTTTCTTTTTGCAAAGCCGGCATTTCTTTTTCCAGTGTTTCTAATTCAAACTTTTCTTTAAAGGATAATTTTTGAGTTGCCGCTGCTGCTTGCTGAACAGCTTTTGGTCTTGCCTCAGCCGGCTCTTCTGCTTTTTGGATAAAGGAGCTGGTAAGTGTATTGGTCTTTAATTGCTCTCTGTATTGGGTATAATTGCCCGGAAAATCCCTGATCATGCCATCACCTTCAAAGGCAAATAAATGATCTACCAGCCGGTCCATAAAATAGCGGTCGTGGCTTACAATTAAAATACAGCCGGGGAAATCTAACAAAAATTCTTCCAGTGTTCTCAATGTTTGCAGATCAAGATCGTTGGTGGGTTCATCTAATATTAAAAAATTAGGATTCACAAACAGCACACTCAGCAGATGCAGCCGTCTTTTTTCACCACCGCTTAGTTTGCTCAATGGCGTGTATTGCTGCTCCGCATTAAAACCAAACTTCTCCATAAATTGGCTGGCACTAATTTTACTGCCATCTGCCAGCGGAAAAAATTCTGCAAAATCCTTTACATATTCAATCGCTCTTTTATCCTCTTTGTATTGCAACCCCTCCTGGTTAAAATTGCCGAATACCACCGTATCGCCATGGTTAATTTTACCGCTGTCCGGCAACTCCTGTTGCAGGGCAATCTTTAAAAAAGTGGACTTGCCGGCACCATTTTTCCCTACAATTCCAATACATTCGCCTCTTTTGAAAGTGTAATCAAAACCCTTGATCACAACTTTATCGCCATAAGCCTTATTCACCTTTATCATCTCCAGCACCTTGCCGCCCAGCCTGGTCATTTTAACCTGCAGGCTTACTTCGGCATCTTCTTTTTTCAGACTCACTCTTTCTTCCACCACGGCAAACGCATCCTGCCGGGATTTCGATTTAGTTGTTCTTGCCTTGGGTTGCTTCCGCATCCACTCCAGCTCTTGTCTAAAAATATTTTTATCCTTTTGGAGCTCACTTGCCTGTACTTCATGCCGCAAACTTTTCTGCTCTAAAAAGTAATCATAATTACCCCGGTATTCAAACACTTTGCTCTCGTCAATTTCAATAATCTCATTGCAAACAGCATCTAAAAAGTAGCGATCATGTGTAACCAGCAGCAGCGTTATTTTCTGGGCACTTAAAAAATCCTCCAGCCATTCAATCATGCTTACATCCAGGTGGTTGGTAGGCTCATCTAAAATAAGCAGACACTTGCCTTCATGGATCTGTGCTTCAATCAAAGCCTGGGCCAGTGCTACCCGTTTCCGCTGGCCACCACTCAGGTTTTTTACCGGCTCGTTTAAATGATGAAGGTTGAGTTTGCCGAGGATTTGCTGCAGATCATTTTCAAAATTCCAGGCATTAAATTCATCCAGTCTTCCCATCAGTTCCGTCAGGTGATCGACATCATCTGTTTCCTCTTCCAGAAACATTTCATATTCCTTCACGGCTTTTACCACCGGGTTATCCAGCCGAAGCACATTATCCCAAATACTTTTGTTCTCATCAAAAGGTGTTTCCTGTTGCAGCATAATCACTTTCACATCTTTATGAATCCAGACTGTTCCGCTGTCCGGCGTGTCCAAACCGGCAATGATCTTAAGCAGGGTAGATTTACCACTGCCGTTTCTTGCCACCAGGGCAATTTTATCCCCTTCTTCTATATAAAAACTGATGTCTTTAAATAATATTCTTACACCGAAAGACTTACTGATATTTTCTACTGAACCGTAATGCATAGCCGCAAAGGTAACGGACGAAGCGTTTTTGGGATGGATTGATTTTTATTGAATGTATCAGAAGTATTAAACATGGTTCCGGAAATACATTAAGGACAAGCAGGTAGCGGTCAACACTTAACTCATAACATGGTGTAATTAAAAATAGCTGCCCAAAAAAGCAGCTATGATAATTCTATAGTTAAAAATTACTTATACACCCTCACATAATCCACTTCCATACTGGCACTGGAAAAAGCAGGGTCGATATCTCCGCCAAAATTTCCACCAATAGCAACATTCATAATTAAAAAGAAATCATGATTAAAGGGAACACTGTTGTTGTTAACAAGGCTGTGTATTTGTTGTCCATCTACAGACATTTTAATAAGAGAAGCACTCCACTCTAATGTATAAATGTGAAAATCAGTTGTGGCATTCTGAATCATTTTCGTAGCTCCGTTTGCAGAACCGCCGGAATGGCCGGGATAATGAAAAGTTGAATAGATATTGTTGAGGTCCCGGCCTAAATGCTCCATAATGTCTATCTCGCCACAACCAGGCCAGCCAGTTGTTCCAATGTCGCTCCCAAGCATCCACAAGGCAGGCCATGTACCACGGCCTGCCGGCAACTTTGCCCTGAACTCCACCTTTCCGTAGGTAAACGCATACTTATCTTTTGAAAGCAGCCTTGCAGAAGTATAAGCACTGCCACTGTAAGCCTCCTGCTTTACCGTTATTTTCAACATGCCATTTGTTACTATAGAATTGTCTGCCCGGTTGGTATAATACTCTGCTTCATTGTTTCCCCAGCCGTTGCCTCCCGTTCCGATATCATATCCCCATTTAGAACTATCGGGGGAACCATCGGTGTTGAATTCATCTGACCAAACTAAACTAAGTACATGCGTAACCGCTACAGAAATTGTTTTGCTTACTGACAAACCTGTGCTGCTTGTTGCAGTAACCTTTACTGTATAGTTATTGGCCCCCTCCGCAGTATAAATATGTTGAACATTTATTTGGGTGGTTGCGGTAATGAAAATCCCATCTCCAAAATCATAGGTGTATGTAGCTGCATTTTCTGCCTGTGCGGTAAAAGACACGGAGCCGCTGCTGTCTGTGCTTACAGCTGCATTAACGACAAGGTTGGATGGCGTAACTCCTGTATTTGTATTGCCATTCGCTTTTTTACAGCTGGCATTTGAAAAAAAGGAAAAACACACAACCAGTAACAGTAAACTTTTTTGATAACTCATTTTATTATAGTTTAATTTTTTTAAAAATCAGGCATGCGGTATTCTTTTACATATTCGTCAATGCTGCTCCAACAAATGAAAACTATACGGTTCAATAATAAGATGCTCATGATCCGGACCGGGAATAAATACCTGCTCCAGCCAGTGATCATACAACTCATTGGCAACGGGGCCATGCTGTTTAAACGCTGCCCAGGAAAGATAAGCCGCATGCGAACTAAAGTTAAACACAGCATACAACTTGTGCTCATCCAGCGTACGCAGGTAGCCAGCCACGTGAATATTATAAGGACTTAGCCAGGTTAGATTTTTATAGTCTGCCACCATGGGCAGCTTTTTGCGGATACCGATCAGGCGTTTCGTACCTGAAAAAATCCGGTGTTCGATGCTTCCCTCTTCTTCAATCTTTTTATTCTTTTTCCAATTGATCACGGGCCGGTGCATCCAGCGGTTATCGTAACTTTTTCCTGTATCCTGCAGGTAGGAATAATCGTTGGTATAAGCTGCCTCATCGCCATAAAACAACATAGGAACACCACCAATAAAAAAACTGTGTGCCTGCATCAGCAAAATCTTCCGCTGGCTCATTTCAATGGCATACGCATCATTATCATCCAATGCTTTTTCAAGGCCGCAAAGCGAAGCAAGCGAACCGCTGATACGGGCATCCTGTGTTTTTGGATTCACTGAAAACAGCGCTCCTTTGGCGGGAGCGCCGGGAAATGCACCAGAAAAATATTCCTTTAAAAATTTTCGGTGCTGGTATGGATTAAAGCCAGCATGCTGTATCATGTAATCATCATAACCCAAGCCAATATCATCGTGACAGCGGGTATAAGTGATCCATGTGCTGCCGTATGGTTTTTGTAAAATTTCATGTTGTGCTGCAAGCATTACCTGTGTATCCCCGGTTGCCAGTGCATCCCATTGCAATGCCATGTGCGTGGCGTTGTATGCAAAGTCGCATTCCCTGGCAGTATATAAACTGGTGCCAAAATATTTCATGATCTCTTTTGGAGCCACGATGGCTTCACCCAGTAAAGCCACACCCGGAGCCGCTACCTGCACACATTGTTTTATCAATCTTAATATGCTGTGTGCCTGTGGTAAATTCTGGCAGGTGGTACCCAGTTGTTTCCAGATAAAGGCAGGTGCATCAATTCGTAAAATATCAACACCGAGGTTGGCGTAAAAGAAAATGGTATCCAGCATGGCAACCAGCACTGCCGGGTTAGTATAATTGAGATCCCACTGGTAGTTGTGAAAAACCGTCATCACCCATTTTTTACACTCAGCGCTCCAGGTAAAATTGCCGGGGGAGCTTTCAGGGAAAATCTCAGGCATAAAGGATTCAAACTTATCCGGAAACTCCCTGTCTTTGTACATGTAAAAATAGTCCTGGTATGCAGCATCACCCTGCTTTGCTTTAACCGCCCATTCGTGATGATGTGAAGTGTGGTTGAGTACTATATCCAGCATCAGGTACATCCCTTCTTTGCTCATTGCCTTTCTAACATCCTGCAGATCTTTGTTGGTTCCAAAACGTTCATCCACTTTTCTGAAATCACTTACTGCATAGCCGCCATCGCTTTCTCCTGCAGGGCTTTGCATCACTGGCATCAGGTGTAAAAAGTTAACGCCCAGTTCTTTAAAGTAATCGAGTTTTGCAGGCAGGTTTTTAAGGCCGCCGCAAAAGCGATCGACATAGAGGCTCATGCCCGTAATTTCGTTGCTTAAAAACCAGTGACCTTTTTTTTCTTTTTCTGCATCCTGTATCTTTAAATTCTCCGGACGGTTTTTATATGCATCGGTTATCGTCTGCAACAAGAGGCTAAAATTTTCATCTCTCCGTGGATGATGTTTATACAATTCTGTGAACAGTTGATGTATGGATGCTGTATTGGCTACAAAACGGGTGTAAAAAAGATTGTCTGCACCTGCAATATCAATGTGGTTTTTTTGAAGATTGGCATTGATTTGCTGATGGATCTGAGCACTGTACATCGAAAAAATATTAATTGAATATAGAATTGCTTAAGTGTTTGAATGCTTCCATGGCGCCGAGGTATTCACATGTTCTGGCGCCGGCTTTATTGGCGTTGGCAACAATGGCTTCCCAATCCCGCTTAAGCAGCGTTGTGTGTTGTTTAGAAAATCGCTGATCAAGTTGGTACAGCACAGCACCTACAAAAGCGTCCCCGGCACCGGTAGTATCAACAGGCTTTACCGGGATACTTGGTACAATTGAGAGTGACTTTTCCATACCGATCATGGTACCATCTTTACCCAGTGTGATAGTGAAAACAGCATCTGTTTTTTGGAGCAACTGGTGGGCTGCTTTCTCCAGTGTGTTCTCTCCCGTAATTAGCATGGCTTCCTCATCACTTACTTTAAAAAAATTGCAGTGTTGTAAAAAGTACCAGCTCTGGTCAATGAAAGATTGTGTGTTGTTACGAAACAGCAGGTGCCGGTAATTGGGATCAAAACTCACGAAGATATTTTTGACGATAGCTTCATTCAACAACCTTTTATAAGCGGCCTGCAACGGCCCCGGTAAAAAGCCGGTGGCAGATCCAAAGTGAATAATAGAAACGTCATCCAAACTAATGGCTTCAATCTCTGCCTCATTTAATTGCCCGTCTGCGCCACGGCTGAAAACAAAATCTCTTTCGCCATCTTCCATCAAACTCACAAAGGCAAGTGTGGTGAAATGATGCATGTCTTTCAGCATGTACTGTGTATCCACTCCAAAACTTTTCATCACTTCAATCAGCTGGTTACCAAACGGATCGTTGCCCACTTTGGCGGCCAGTTCCACGTTGCCACCCAAGGCAGCAATGGCAGCAGCAACATTTGTGGGGGCACCTCCGGGCTTTTTTAAAAAGTTCTCGCCTGCGGCTAATGACTTACCGGTATCAGTACAAATCATGTCTATCAGGGCTTCGCCTATGCAGAGTATCTTGCTCATTTTATTACTAGTTTTTTTTGTAAGTCTTCTAATGACACACCTTTTGTTTCCGGCATTTTGGTAACCACCCAAATGAGTTGCAGCAACATCATAAACGCAAAGAATACAAAAATCGGCGATGGATTATCTTTAAAAATACCATTGTCTTTATCCAGGAAAACTGGTGTTACCAAAGTTATAATGGCCGCAAAAACCCAGTGAATACTGGAGCCGAAAGATTGGCCCTGCGCCCTGATTTTTGTCGGGAAAATTTCTGAGATAAATACCCAGATCACCGCTCCCTGGCCAACAGCGTGTGATGCAATAAAACCCAGCAAAGAAAGTAGCAGGAAAGTGGAACCTGCATGAGTTTTAAATGCATAAGCTACCAGCAACAGGCTGATGATGTAGCCTACAGAACCAATCAGCATCAACGTTTTTCTTCCCAGCCTGTCAATTAGATAAATACCGATGAAGGTGAACAACAGGTTCATGCCGCCGATAGAGATGGAACTAAATAAAGAATCCTTGGCAGCCAAACCCGCTCTTTCCAAAATCTCCGGAGCATAATATAAAATGAAATTGATGCCGGATAACTGGTTGAAAAAAGCAATCAAAAATGCAAGTGAAACAAGCTTGCCGAATTTTTTATCCAGCAAAGAATCTTTAACAACAGAGGTTTGTTTGCCGGCTTCCTGGATGGATGTAACTTCTGCCTCAATATCATCTACGCCAACTTGTTTTAAAATGCCTTTCGCTGTTTTAACATCTCCCTTTTGTGTAATTAACCAGCGTGGACTTTCCGGCAAATAGAAAACAAAAATGGAATAGATAAGTGAAGGGATACCTAAGGCTCCAAGCATATAACGCCAGTCATTTACGCCCCCAACTCCTTTTAATAAATAGTTTGAAATGAATGCTAATAAAATACCGAACACAATATTGAATTGGTACAAACCTACCAGCTTGCCCCTATTGGCTGCGTTAGAAATTTCTGAAATGTACGTTGGAATTACAACTGATGAAGCGCCAATTGCAATGCCTCCTAAAAAGCGGAAGAAGGAGAATGTGTATGGGTCGGGAGCAACCGCAGTAATCAATGAAGAGATGGTGAAGAACAAGCCAATCCAGATCAATACTTTTTTGCGGCCTACCTTATCTGCAACCTTTCCACTGAAGATAGCGCCGAGCACTGTTCCCCACAAAGCCATAGACATAATGAAGAAGCCATGAAAGATTGGCGAGGTATGCCAAAGGGCTTTTGTTGGCAGGTTGGCACCTGAAATTACAACGGTGTCCATCCCAAACAGCAGGCCACCAAGGGCAACCGTTACAGACCAGAGAACCAGTTTTTTGTTCATTTTGTTTTTTTATAAAATTTGATTGAATTCCAGCCGCTCGCCATCCGGACCGGTGATGTTAAAATACTTACAGCCGTTTTTCCAGAATGCCAGGAAAACAGGCTGCTCTTCCAAAATATTAAAAGAAGCATTTTTCAATGTTTCAAATGTAGCGTCAATATCATCCACATCAAAGGCAATATGATCGATGTGGCCATTCTTCCTGCTGCGGATCTCATCCAGCTCTGCTTCGGGCATCTGGTACAATTCAACAATCATTTCATTCAGCTGCATCATTGCAACTTTTCCTTCTTCGCCTTTATGAACAAATGTTGATGCCATCACATTCTTAAACCCAAGCCGTTCATAAAACGCTTCTGATGTTTTAAGATCAGTTACAGGGATACCGATGTGCTGAATATGGTTGAGTTTTAGATTCATAGCCTCTCCCTCTTTCCCTCTCCAAAAGCTACTGTGTGGACACAAATATTTGATTGTTTTTAAACAGTATCCAGCCCTCGTACATATGGTAGAATTTGACTAATCCTTTTTGTAATACTATGGGTCCAGGCTTCCGGGAAGATGCATACCCTTTCCAGCCGCCAAGCCTTGCAATTATCCAGGTTGCCCATTTTAATGTGTTGGCCTTGGATGGATTTTTTAGTTTTTCGGTTTTGCCCTGTACCTGTTCATTTATCATTTGTAAACATTGCTGCTCTTCCTTGTCAAATACTTCATTTACTGGTTGTTCATTATCATCCTCATAGGCTAACATCATCTGCAATATCCGCAGCACAGCCATCATGGCCAGCAGCGTAAGTTTGCGGATGGCCCAGCCTTGTTCCAATTGTGTTCGTTCTATTCTAAAACCTTCTGTTTTCAATAGCCTGTGTACTTGCTCTATATACCAACGATGTTTGTACCACTCAATAATTTGTATGGCCTCTTTGGCATTGGTAACAGGGTGTGTAGTAAGAAGACGCCAATAAATACCACCTTTTTTATTTCGCTCTTTTGCTTCTACAACATACATGGATGTACTGGCTGGTAACTCTTTATCATTGCAGCTATTGGGTTTTAGCAGGGATACTTTACCCCACTTTAATTCCATTTTTGCTATGTGCTTTGCTATATTTTTTCTTACATCGCCCCTTACTGCTAAATCGTACTGATGTACTTCTTGCTTTGCATGGAGGTATTTACTTAATTTACTTCCGCCTGCTATTTTTCTATCTGTGCTGGAACGGATGAGCAGGTGGGTTTTTTCATCAGGCAGGGCGGCAATCAAATCATAAATATCGCTTTCCCTGTCTGCTATAATAGTAATGGTTTGGGCTTGTGATAATAATTCTTTACTTTTTTTTGAGGCTTCTATCCACTTGTATGATTCTTTTTCTGCAATAGGTAATTGTTGGTAATTGCGTTCGTGCCTGTCGGGGGTTTCTGGTTTTCTATCCCATACTTTGATATATGTGTATCCAAGGGCACTGCCTTTGCTGGCATCTATCACCATACTGCTATGCATCATAAAACCCAGTATACCCTCTTTGGTGGTTTTACCCAGGCCTGTGCTGGCTTTTACCCTGCCTGCCTGCCCTGATAAATTAAACTCGGTAGTGTCCTGTATGCAGAGTAAGTGCCTGCCACTGCACAGACTTGCACATCGGGTTACAATGCTTGCTGTTATCTTGTCTTCACTAAAGCTATCGTTATTGAACAAACGATAAAAGCTTTTTTGCTCTGCTTCACTGGCTGTTACCTGGCGTATACTGCTGCTGCGGCCTTTTGTTAATGTTCGCAATACCTGACCAGCCCGCTTATCTATACGTTTATCCCCAAAGGCTCCTGTAAAATCAGGAAAACTATTTATTAATTCTACCATATGTCAAAGATCAAATTTCTTACTCATACTTGTGTCCGCACTGTAGCTCCAAAAGAGAGGGAGGCCAGGCATTTTATTTTATGTGAACATTTGTAATTAAGCATTTCTACATTTTTTCCTTTATTCATCAACTATACTTTCAGCCTTTCATTTAAATCTCTGTCTCCCAAAAGCTTATTGAAGTTCGATTACTGAAGCTTCATAAGGCTTTAATGTTTCCGAAGCTATAGTGGCTCCATAGTTATTAATAGCTACTGTTGCTTTAGTAAGATCAATACCTGTTTTGGCTGTTGCATTTTTGCTTGTGAAATTCAATAGCACTAAAAATTTCTTTCCTTCCTGCTCCCTGGTATATGCAAACACATCCGGGTTGTCCTTATCAAGCAGGGTGTATTTTCCATATACCAACACTGGATTTTCTTTACGCAGTTTTACTATTTTCCTGAAATAATTCAACGGGCTGGCGGCTTCTTTTTCCTGCACTGCTGCATTGATGAATGTATAATTCGGATTGATTTTTAACCAGGGCTTTCCTGTTGTAAATCCTGCACTGGCACTGCTGTCCCACTGAAAAGGTGTACGGCCATTGTCCCTGCAGCTGAACATCACATTTTCCATAAACGCTTTAAGATTACCACCGATATTTTTTTGGTGCTGGTATTCATTGAGAGTAGCCACATCATTGTAATCTTCAATCTTGCTAAAGCCTGCATTACTCATGGCAAGTTCGTCGCCGTTATAAATGTATGGTGTGCCTCTCATGGTCAGTAAAAATGTATTGAGCATTTTTGAAGAGAGTTCTCTAAAGGCAGGTTTATCATTACCGAAACGGCTCACCATTCTGGCCTGGTCGTGGTTGGACAAAAAAACAGCCAGCCAGCCTTTTTCTGCAAAAGTGCTGTCCCATTTAGTAAACACCTGTTTAAAATGCAGCAGGCTGTAGCCTTCTTTTTTAGCAATATCCACAGCTTCAAAAGGATACGCCATATTCAGTTCGTTTCTGTCGGCATCCACCAGGTTATGTGCATCCTCCATGGTATTGCCGGCCCCTTCAGCCACACTCATTACATTGTATTTACTCAACACGGTTTTATTCATTTCCTGTAAATAATCATGGATGTGAGGCCCCATGGAATAATACTTCATAAAGTCTTTTTCAAAGCCATTGGGCCATACAGGCCAGGTAGTATCTTTTGCCGCAAAACCAAATGCATCCAGCCGGAAACCATCCACACCCTTATCTGCCCAAAATTGCATCATGTCATAAATTTCCTGGCGTAGTTTGGGGTTTTCCCAATTCAGGTCTGGCTGTTTTCTTGAGAAGTAATGTAAATAATAAGCGTTGGTTAATGAATCATACTTCCAGGCATCATGGTTTATATCAAACAAACTGTAGCGGTAGGGCGGCTTTCCCCGCTCTGCATTCCACCAGTGATAATAATCTCTGTACGGACTTGTTCTTGAACTGCGGCTTTGCTTAAACCACTCATGCTCATCGCTGCTGTGGTTTACCACAATGTCCATCACAACTTTAATGTTTCTTTCATGCATGCCTTTGAGCATAGCATTAAAATCATCCATGGTTCCAAAGTCTTTCATAATGCCCCGGTAGTCACTCACATCATAGCCATTATCATCATTGGGAGAACTGTAGATTGGATTCAGCCACACTGCATCAACACCCAAACTTTTGATGTAATCCAGTTTTGAAATGATGCCTTTCAGGTCGCCGATTCCATCACCATCACTGTCTTTAAAACTGCGGGGATAGAGTTGATAGACGATGGCTTCCTTCCACCATTTGCGGCCTGTTGAGTCTTTGCTAACTGAAGGTATTGCTGCTTTTTTAACTGAAGGATTACATGAAAATAGTATAGCCAAAAAAATTATGGCAGTCGTAATATTAAAGAAAGCCCTTATCATAAACTCATTTCTTTTTTTGTTTGATCAATACACCTGTAGTCAGCAGTTATTTACAAAAGCAATACTGCAATGGTCAGTGTCCCCCACCTCCTCCCAAACTGATTTCACCTGTGGGTTTATCACTTTTTATCAATAAAGTAAGTGATGCCGCTATCAGTAAAAACACACCGGCAAAGGCAATGGCATTGCCGGGATTATTGTTTAAAAAATGCTTGAGAATAAAGCCGAATGTAATGGTTTGAATAAACATCGGGATCACAATCATCATGTTGATTACACCCATGTACACCCCATATCTTTCTTTGGGGATCTTGCTTACCACCATCAGGTAAGGGATACCCATCATACTTGCCCAGCCAATACCAAAACCTGTGATGGCAGGGAAAAGCAGGAATTTGTTTTCAATAAAAGGAAAAGCAAGCAATCCTATTCCCGCCAGGGTAAGGCAACCAAAATGCACCAGTTTGGGTGAGTATTTTTTGGCAAACCAAACCAGGCCAAAAGCACACAGAAAAGTTACAACATTGTACCAGCCATTTACAAGGCCCGTAAGACTGACTGCCTCTTCGTACAATTTTTCGTTTTGCTGAGGTGTGGTTTTAAAAATGGAGAGGGCAATACTTTTAGAAGAGTTCTGCCAGTAACAGAACAATGCATACCATTGAAATAAATACACAAGTGCAAGCTGCCACATAATTTTCGGCATGGTTAAAATGGCATCAATAATCTCAATGTTTTGTGCAAATAAAACTTTGATTGTTGGATGATGTTCGGCATAACTGAGCACCCGTTTGTAAATGCCTCTTGAGAAAATTGAAGGAATTACCAGTATTATAAGGACAATGTAGGCAACCACGGTGGTAAGTATCGAAAGAAAAAATTGTATGGCAGGATGTGGCATTCCTGCATTCTTTTCATTCAACGCTTTCAATTCGCTTTCTGATGGTGGTATTTCAAAAGTGGTTTTAATGCTCCATAAAATTGACCCGATAGAACAGGCTGCTCCTAAAAAGAAAGAAGCAAAAACCCAGGTAGGGAGTTTCCCAGTTTTTCCAACAAAGATTAACGGAAAAATAAAAAGGGAAACATTAGCAAGTGTTTGCCCAAAGCCGGTGAAAAAACTTTGCGCCTGGAAGCCGGTCGGTTGTTGTGATGCATCTAATTTATCGGCAATAAATGCCCTGTAAGGTTCCATTGCCGTGTTGTTACCTGCATCTAAAATCCATAATAATCCTGCGGCCATCCACAAAGCACTGCTGAATGGAAAAAGGAATAAAGCGATACTACAGATCATGGCTCCTATAAAAAAAAACGGCGTTCTTCTTCCAAATTTTGGGTGCCATGTTTTATCGCTTAAGGCACCAATAATGGGCTGGATAATAAGACCTGTAAGCGGACCGGCCAAATTAAGCCAGGGTATTTCATCGGGCTTTGCACCAAGAAAATCATAAATAGGATTTACGGCACTTTGCTGCAAACCAAAGCTGTATTGTATTCCGAAGAAACCAACATTCATGTTGATGATTTGCCAAAAGGACAGCGTTGGCTTTTGCATGGTCATAAGCAATCGTTAAAGGATGATATTTCAAATATAACTAAAAGCTTTAAATACAATGACTGCAACCGATTGTGGTGAAGAAGAAATGGGCAGATATGCAAATAAGAAAATGGGCAGATATGCAAATAAAAGAATACTTGTACACGCTGATTCCAACTAGCTAATCAGCACATTTGCTAATCAGCTATTTTTTTGCATACAGTTTCTTTAAAGCGAGGTATACTCCGTTCGTCCAGCCAAAACCATCCTGACCATCATACTCTCCACCACCAGCTTCTAAATGTGTATCTACAACATTGTATTTTTCCATGAGCTTGCCGGTTCGTTTAAAAACATCGTCATTCAACTTTAGCCAGCGTTCAGCAATATCAGTTGCTAAGTTTTCAAAACCGTAATTCTTCAGGCCTACAACCGTCATCCACTGCAACGGAGCCCAGCCGTT
The DNA here is from genome assembly GCA_965247025.1 of Ferruginibacter sp. GTDB lineage: Bacteria > Bacteroidota > Bacteroidia > Chitinophagales > Chitinophagaceae > Ferruginibacter. Next base: position 3,704,522 of record OZ252000.1, read on the forward strand.
GGGTGCATCCCATTGCTGGCCGGTGTTTGTTAGTGTTGTAACTAAGCCGCCTGCTTTTAAAAAATCTTTTTCAATTGTTACTGCAACTGCGGCTGCCTGCTCATTTGAAGCAAGTTTTAAAAAAAGTGGGACAGTGCCCGCAAGCGATAAGAGCTTGCTTTGCAAATTACGCTGCCAGTTAAAATCAACAAAAAATTCAACCTCCTTGTTCCAGCAATATTGCAGAATAGCCTGTTTTCTTTTTTCTGCCAGTGCATTGTATTCTGCTGATTTCCCGCCATCCCCTTTTACAGCGTAAGCCTTCGCAATTGTTTGTTCTAACTGGTGCAGTAAACAATTCAAATCAACCGGGATGATGGAGGTTGTTTGTATTGTTTGGAAAGAAACTTCATCTTTAAACCAGCGGCTGCTGTAATCCCAGCCCGATGCTGCTCCAGCCCTTAACTCCTTAAAGACAACTGCCTGAGGTTGCGATGATTCCAGGGATAGCTCAATATCTTCCCTGTAAGACTCTGGCCTGGCCGTATCATTTTGATCCCAGTAACGGTTTAGTATATCACCACTTTTCATTTGCACAACATGATTTACTGCAGGTGAATTTTGGTTTAATTCAGATTGCCCGTTCATCCAAAACTCATACTCCTTTTCCAGGGTGGGCAGGTAATCCGGTAGAATCTGGATGCCCTTTATGTCAGCAAGCAACTCTATCATCAGCGCATAAAACGGTGGCTGAGATCTGCCAATATAATAGGTCCGGTTGCCATTTGGGATATAGCCAATTGTTTCAATAAGATGAGCAAAATTGTTCACCATGCTCTCAATCATATCAGTTCTTCCAGACTCCTTTAACCCAAGCATAGTGAAATAGCTGTCCCAGTAATACACTTCACCAAAGCGGCCGCCGGGTACAATGTATGCGTTGGGCAAGGGAATAAGTGAACCTTTTTTTTCATCAGGTTGCCGGGTGAGCACCTCCCACAAAGCGTTGATATGATCGCTTGTGGTAAGGTTTGTATCAGCTTTATAAGTGCCGGCAAATACATGCGGCAATTCAAAATTGGCAAGTACAAAATTGTGAAGGCTGAAACCGGTCTTATTTTTTTCTTCGGGATAATCGTTTGAAATTTCTGGTAATGACCGCTTTGGCACACAGTCAACAAATGTTTTTCCATCTTTGAAAATGCGGTTCATCTGCACATCTTCAAATAAGGGTTTTAATTGGAAAATTTCCTGCTCCATCAGTTTTTATTTTATGGCTGGCTGATTTGTGTATGTCGATCTTAACTGCAATCTTCTGAAAAAGAAGAGCAGGATGATCATGATTGTAATAGGAACGAGTGAAAAGTAAAAGGCTGTTTGTCCGCCGTAGGCATCAAAAATATGCCCGGTAATTATTGAACCAGTAGTTCCGCCCAAGGCGGAAAATACCACAATCAATCCAGACATAGAACTGTGCTTGTGTGCAGGCAGATTGCTTAAAATAACAGAGTTGATGGCAGGATAAACTGGTGCCAAAAACAACCCTATCAGCGGAAATAAAAACGCTACCAGCGGTACATCTCTAAGGCTGTTAATTCCGGTTACTGATAAGTCTTTTGTTAGCGGAACAGTGATCAATACAACAGCTGCGGCACCAAGCAAACAGGCAACCAGCAAATACAGCCATTTAATCTTTTTTGCTAAAACTCCTGCCAAAAATCTACCCACACCAATAGCCGCAGAAAGTATTGTAGACATCTGAAAACTAAGGCTGGTAGAGAGTTTAAGAACATCTTTATTAAAAGTTGGCAGCCAGCTCATGATGCTTTGCTCGATCAGTACATAAAAAAAGGCGCAAAAAATAAATACCAGCACCAGTGGTAAAATAATCAGCCGCAACATTGCCACAAAGTCATCTGCCGCCGTTGATTTGGCCTCTGCCTTTTCAATTGAAGACTCATCCAGCTTAGCCGATAATAACAATAAAAATGCAATAATGGACAATGCTCCAAGCACATAATACACATTGAACCAAGCTGTAGATTTTGGGTGCTCGTTATCTACAAAGTGAGCAAATAGAAAACCTCCGCTCAGGATACCCACCATAAAAAACGATTCCAAAAAATTCATAAGGCTAAGGTGTTCTTTGTCATCTTTTGTAACGAGCGTAATGGTGGAGTAAACTGTAACCTTTATGAGTGCGAAAGAAATCCCCACAGAAGCAAACAACACTTTCGTCATCATAAAACTGCCGAGAGAAGGCATAATCATGCACATCACAAACACTATTCCTAAAGCTGCCAGCATTGATTTTTTATACCCAATCCTGGCAACATGCGACGCTATAACAAATGAAGTGATGGCAATACTCAAATCTTTAAAGCCTTCCAGCACACTTGCAGACCCTTTTGATATATCAAAATTACTCTGCATTTGCAGAATAACATATCCAACACTGTTGAGCAAAATTGCAAATACAAAATAATTTAAAAACAGGGAAAGTTTGATCCGAAGATTTGGCATGGCAAGTCGTTAAGGTGATAACCAAATATAGTGTTAACCATACACACAGCCAAAGTTTACAGCTATAAAGAACCCCCTTTAACCAACATAGATTCAACGCAAACGATTTCTGGAATAATTTCGTTGTTTAACCGGGCCTGCATCTGGCCGTAAGCCAGTTTCCCTAATTTAAAACCACTGGTTTCTACATAGGTTACAACAGGGTTAAACATGGTGGGAATAAAGCCGTTGCTGATGCCAATTACGGCCACAGTTTCAGGAACTTTAATGTTCAGTTGGTGCAGTGCCTGCATTACCCCGATCAGTATCAAATCGCCCATGCAAAATATTACATCGGGTGGGTTGGGTGATGTGAATGCAGCCAGTGCAACTTCTTTTGATACGACAGGATTTTCGGGGTAACCGATAGTGACAGTTGTACCTGGCGCCTGGGTTTTAAATGTGTTACAAAAAGAATCTTTTCTAAGTTTAGAAATGCTGAGGTGCGGATGTCCAAACAATGCCAGCACATTTTTTTTCTTCTTTGCAATGATCGCTTCAGCGGCTATTCTTGCTGCATCTTCATCTGCAAGACAAACGGTGTAAAAGCCTTTTTCTTCCGGTACCCTGTCGAAGAACACAACCGGTATCTCCTGGCTTTCCAGTTTTTAAAAGCACTCATATCTTCGGTTGCAATGGATATGGCCGCAAAGAGCCCCATCACCATATTTTTTCTAAAAAAATTCAGGTTCGATAATTCCGTGGCAAGGTCATCACGTGACTGCATGATGAGGACCGAATAACCATGCGTACGGGCTTCATCTTCTACAGCAGCGATAAAGGAATCATAAAAAAAATTATCGATGGATGGCACCAAAATACCCAGCACATTGCTTTGCCTGGTTCTCAGTTGCACTGCATAGCTGTTAGGCTCATACTCCATAAGTGAGGCAAGCTCTTTTACTTTATCTTTTGTAGAAACGGAAATATCAGGGTGATCCTTGAGTGCCCTGGAAACAGTGGAGATACTAATTCCAAGCGATTGAGATAGTTTTTTTAATGTACTTTTTTGCATATTGGATTTTTTGGGTGGGATTATAAATGCTGAAAGCATTTAATTGACAGCACAACAATAATTCATTAAATTGATTTGATGAAGCATTAAAATCTTATTGATCGGTTAATGTTATAATAAGTTACTTCCCCCCATACATTTTCTTCAACGCCAGGTACACACCATTTGTCCAGCCAAAGCCATCCTGGCCGGGGTATTCGCCGCCGCCAGCCATTTGGCTCATGTCTTCCACATTGTATTTTTCCATCATTTTTCCTGTTGCTTCATATACTTTATCATTCAGGACCAGCCAACGGGTAGCTATCATTGAAGCAAGTTTATTGTTACCGTAATTTTTAAAACCTGTAATGGCTATCCATTGCAACGGAGCCCAGCCATTTGGTGCATCCCATTGCTGGCCGGTATTGTTGGTGGTAGTTACCAGCCCGCCAGGTTTTAAAAGTTTTTTTTGAGCAATAGCTGCACAGGAAGCAGCCTGGGCCGGCGTTGCAATTTTCAAAAAAAGCGGGTACAATCCGGCAGCAGTGACCATATCTCCCGGAGTATTACTGGTAAAATTATAATCTGTAAAAAAGCCTGCTGTTGCATTCCAGCAGTATTTAAGGATTGCAGCTTTTCTTTTAACCGCTTTCTGCGTAAACAACTTCTGCTGTTGCATTTTACCTGCGGTAAGGCTTGCCTTTGCAATAATGGTTTCCATTGAATACATGAGGCAGTTGAGATCGACCGGAATGATGCTTGTGGTTGCTATTGTTTTAATATTTTGCTGGTCTGCAAACCAGCGGCTGCTGAAATCCCAACCGCTGCAGGCGCCTGCCCTTAAGTTGCGGTTCGTTGTTGCCTTACTGTTATTTAATATGGCCTGCAGTTTTTCAGGGGACGCAACTTTTATACGCATGGCAAGTTCTTGTGCAATGGCTTCAGACAATTCAAAATCTTCTTTATAGCTTTCCTGGCGGGGCGATGTATTGTTATCCCAATACCTGTTCATTAAGGCACCGCCGGGCAGCACTACCACGTGGTCAACGGGTTCCTGGTCATTTGCTTTTGCTGCACCAGCCAGCCAGTACCCATATTCTTTTTCCATTGCCGGCAGGTAAGTTTTGTAAACTGAATTGCCTTTAATCCCTGCTAATAATTCCACCATCAAACAAAAGAAAGGTGGTTGGCTACGGCTCAAATAATAAGTGCGGTTACCATTGGGGATATGGCCGTAGGTATTTATCAGGTAAGCAAAATTCTTTACCATATTTTCAACCATCTCCGTTTCCCCGCTTTGCTTTAAACCAAGCATGGTAAAGTAACTATCCCAATAATAAATTTCTCTAAAGCGGCCACCGGGAACAATGTATGCATTTGGAAGCGGTAACAACGAGCTGCCATTTACTTCGCTACCTGCAACATCCGCTTCTCTCTTTAGCACACCCCATAAATTTTTGATGTGCATTGCAGGATCTTTTTCCTGCTGTATATAATTAAGCTGAGGTATTACGGGAAGATTAAAGTTAGCTTCAACAAATTTCTTTAAGTCGGGTGAAGGCCCTTTTTGCAAACCGTAATCGTACATGATATCTGCAACTTTTCTTTTTGGTGTACAGTCCACAAAAGTTTTACCATCGGGTAGTATTTTTTGTAACTGCACATCTGTAAAGAGTTCCCCGTAAATCTTATCAGGTGTGGCACGAATTTTTGACTGTGCATCTGATAAAAATGGAATAACACAAAGCCAGGCAAGGCAGATATTTTTCATGTGCTAATCTACATAAAATAATTGTACCCGGTTTTCTTGCTCCATAGTGATGAATGTACAAAGTTGCCCCTGGCTGTTGCCAGACACCTAACTTTAAGCAGTTGTTGCATTACATATAAAATCAATCACTTTTAAAAACTCTCCCCTGACTGCAAAACGAATTATACAAAAAAGCCTTAAGGTTATTGGGTGGATAGCTGTTAGTTTAGTGCTGCTTGTTGTGTTGCTTTATATACTCATACAGGTTCCTGCTGTGCAAAATTTTGCCCGCTCAAAAGTGGTGGCTTATTTAGAAAAGAAGATTCATACGAAAGTGCAGGTCAACAAATTGTCACTTACTTTTCCTAAAAGCATTGTTTTGGAGGGTGTTTATTTTGAAGACCAGCACAAGGATACGTTATTTGCCGGTGCCCGGATCGAAGTTGACATTGCATTGTTCAAACTTATCAGCAGCGAAGTGGAGATAAATAAGATTGAACTTAAAGACTTAACTGCCCATATTTACAGGCTTGGTAAAGACACAAGTTTTAATTACCAATACATTGTTGATGCTTTTGCAACACCTCCGAGCAATAAGCCGGCAGATACAGCTGCATCAAAAATAAGCTTGGATAAAATTGTGCTGAATAATGTAGCTGGCACTTTCAGGGACGCACAAACGGGGATGGATTTTTCCGGCCGGATTGGTAAATTTCAAACAGCATTCAAAAAATTCGATCTTGATAAAATGATCTTCAATCTTCCGGATATCACCCTGGAAGGATTGACCGGTCATCTGTATCAAAACAAACCGTTGCTTACTCCGCAGCCAACTTCTGTAGTTGAAGCACAAAGTAACGAGCCTTTCAAACTTAACCTTGGTTTGCAAAACATCAGCATAAAAAATATCTTGTTCGATTATAAAAATGATGTGTCGGTAATGAGCGCCAAACTTAATCTTGGTGAGTTATCAGGTAAAGTAAAATCAATTGATCTTGCCAAACTGGATGTTCAACTTGAGCAGGTAATACTCCATAACACTGATGCAGCAGTTGTACTCGGCAAAACTGAACAAACGAAAATTGTAAAAAAGGAGATTGGTAAAGAAGCAGCGGCACAGGCAAACAATCCATGGAAAATAAGTATTGGCAGCATTGATTTAAGCAACAACAACATTGCGTATGATGACAACAATATTCCTGTAATCAATAAAGGCATGGACTTCTCTCACTTAAAAATTGACAGCCTCGTATTTAAAGGAAAAGATTTTGTATTTACGCCCACAGCTTACGCTGGTAACGTTACAGAAGGTGCGTTTAAAGAAAAAAGTGGTTTTAATTTAAGAACACTGCAAACCAATTTTGTTTACAATGATTCTGGTGCTGCATTAAAAAACCTGTTGGTACAAACAGACAAATCAACCATACGGGATAATATTACTGTGGCCTATCCTTCAATTGAAACAGTAACAAAAGACGTGGGTAAATTATATCTTGACGCAAATTTTACAAGGAGTGATCTTGCAGTGAAAGACATGCTTGCACTTGCTCCTCAGTTGCAGGCCAACTTAAAAGGCAATGAAACTGCGGTGCTCCATGTGAACGCCAGAGTAAAAGGTTACGTAAATAATTTATCCATCCCCGGCCTGCAAGTTACTGGCATTGGCAATACAGCCGTAAGCATCTCTGGTAATATTAAGGGCCTGCCGGATGTAGCCAAAACAGTCTATGATTTTAATATTCAAAATTTTCAAACAACAAAAGCAGACATCGATAAATTTATTCCACCGGGTACTATTCCTTCAACCGTTCGTATTCCTGAAGTAATGAAAGTTAGCGGCACTTTTAAAGGGCTTGCAACAAACTTTACAACCGACATGTTATTGCAAACCAATAAAGGAAATGCAAGAGTTGCCGGTTTTGTAAACAGCAATAACGAAACTTATAATTTAAAAGGTTCTTTAAATAATGTAGATGTGGGTTACCTGGCAAAGCAAGATACATTGGTGGGAAAAGTAACCCTCAGTTTTGCAGCAAATGGGCGGGGATTTACGCCAGCAAAAATGGTTACCAAAGCAAGTGCTAAAGTGCAGTCTGCTTATGTGATGGGCTACAATTACCAGCACTTTGATTTAACTGCATCTGTCAATAAGGGCCAATCTGTAATTGATGCAACCATGGCAGATAAAAGCCTGGCATTTCACCTAAACGGGGAAGCGTTGGTTGACGACAAATTTGCCACTAACATAAAGCTCCGCCTGTTACTCGACAGCATTTTGCTGCAGCCGCTGGGCTTTGCTGGCACAGACTTACGGATACACGGAAATGTTTTAGCAGACATCCCAACTTCAGACATCAAAACTCCGCAGGGCAATATACAAATTGGTGATTTACTGGTGTACAATAGCGGACAACGCTATAAAGCAGATTCAATAGAAATTAATGCAAACAGTAATGATACTGGAAATGTAATCACTTTAAAATCTCAGATAGCAACGGCCGCATTAAGAGGTAAATACAACCTGGCTACAATGGGTACCGGTGCCATGCAGCTTATCAACAAATACTATTCGCTGGGTATAAAAGACTCTGCTATAACGAACGATAAGTGGACACTTGATGCAAGAATAATCCCTGACAGCTTGCTGTTTACTTTTGCCCCTTCCCTTGTAGGTACTGACACCATTAAACTGGTTGCAAATTTTGACGGAAGTGCTGCGAAAATGAACCTGCTTGTTAATGCCCCTAAAATACAAATGGGTACACAGGTGCTAGACAGTGTAACATTCGCCGCAGGCAATGAGGCTGAAAAATTTAATTACGCACTTTCAATGAACAGTGCAGGATCAAAAGCTTTTCGCCTGGAGAAAACAAATATCGACGGGTTTATTGCCAACAATGAATTGCACTCCAAACTCAATATAAAAGACGGTAAACAAAAAGATAAATACCAACTTGGATTTAAGGCGGTGCAGGAAAAAAACGGCGGCATAAAAGCAAATCTTTCTGATTCGCTGATGCTGGATTACACCAATTGGGATGTAGACAATAGTAACTACATTCATTATGACAGCACAGGAGTTATTGTACACAATTTTACCATCAGCAACAATGGTCAGTCGCTGGGTATTAATTCGCAGGCAGAAAACGTTGCAGCGCCCATAAATGTTAGCCTGAAAGATTTTCACATAAAGACGTTAACCAACCTTACAGACCAGGGTTCATTAAATGTTGATGGGACAATAAACGGTGCAGTTGTTGTAAAAAATGCGATGGTAAGTCCTGTCTTTACTTCTGACATAACTATAGATACACTCACTTTTAATAAAGACACACTTGGTACCGTAACTGTAAAAGTTGACAATGAAACGGCCAACGCTTTTAACGCTAACATTGCTATTACCGGTAAAGGAAACGATGTAAGACTGGGTGGTAAATATTTTACTGGCGAAAGCAGGATGGATATGAAGCTGGATCTTAACAATTTTAATTTAGCAACCCTGATACCATTGAGCTTTGGAGCCTTAACTCAAGCTGATGGCAGCCTGAAAGGTGGTGTGGTAATTAAAGGAACAACAACTAAACCTGACCTGGATGGCAGTCTTAAATTCGAGAATGCTAACATTACTCCAAAGGCTTCCGGAGAAAAATTACACCTTTCAGATGAAGCTATTGTTATCAAATCTCCGGATATATCATTCAATAATTTCACCCTGGTAGATTCTGCAGGTAACAAGGCGATAATTGACGGTAAAATAAGTTCACCAGATTTTACAACTTTCAATTTTGACCTGGCACTTACTGCAAAAAACTTTCGCACTTTAAGTGCTCCACCAAAGCAGGATGCGTTATACTATGGAGACCTGAATATGGATGCAGATGTAACTGTAAAGGGTACATTAACTGCGCCGGTTATAACTGCAGATCTTAAAATAAATAAGGCAACTAACATCACATTTGTGCTGCCAAGCACTAACCCTGAAATCGAAGGCAGGGAAGGCGTGGTGCAATTCGTAGATATGTATGGTGGCAATACTGACAGTCTTTTTAAAGCAGGTTTAGATACACTGAATAATTTCCCGGCCTTTGCCGGAATGGATGTTTCCGGAACTTTACAATCCGATACAGCCGCACAAATAACACTGGTAATTGATGAACGCAGCGGAGATGCTTTAAAGATAAGAGGCAAGGCTGACCTGGCCGGCGGTATAGATAAAAGTGGAAAGATAAGCCTGACTGGTGCCTATGAATTACAGAATGGATCTTATCAATTAAGTCTCAGTTTACTTAAGCGCCAGTTTATCATTCAGCCGGGCAGTACTATTACCTGGACCGGTGATCCACTGAGTGCTACTGCTGATATTACAGCAATTTATATTGCCAATACTCAGCCTATAAATTTGCTTCAAAGTGAGATTATTGGTCTTAATACTTCAGACATAAATAAGTACAAAGCAAAAGTGCCGTTTAATGTTTTGCTGAAGATGAAGGGAGAATTGCTGAAACCACAGATATCTTTTGGTATTGAGTTACCAACTGATCAGCAATCGAAATGGGAAGATGTGCAGACAAAACTTGAACAGATTCAGCGGGATGAAACAGAGTTAAACAAACAGGTATTTGCCTTGCTGCTGCTGGGAAGATTTATCCAGAAAAATCCGCTGGAAAATGCAGCCGAGGGCACTTCATTTGCCACCACCGCCAAATCAAGTGTGAGCAGAATTTTGGCAGAGCAACTAAACAATCTTGCAGGCAGTTTGATAAAAGGAGTTGATTTAAATTTTGGTGTAAATGCAGAAGATGATTATACTTCAGGCACCCGCCAAAGCCGCACCGACCTTACGGTTGGCGTGAGCAAAAATTTACTGAACGACAGGTTAAGAGTTAGCGTAGGCAGCAATTTTGAACTGGAAGGCCCGGCTAATACTAAAGAAACCACCAGCAATATTGCTGGTGACGTTGCGATAGATTACCTGCTTAGTAAAGATGGTAAATACAGCCTTCGGGCTTACCGCCGCAACCGCTACGAAGGCGTTATTGAAGGACAGGTAATAGAGTCTGGTGTGTCTTTCATTTTCACTTTTGATTTTAACGAATTCAAACAGATTTTCAACAAGAAAACCGAAGAACAAAAAATACTGGATAAAGCTGAGAAACAAAGAAGAAAGACTGAAAAAGAAGTGAAGCCGAACTCGAAGTAAATCCTTATTTTCTTTAAATCATCAATACATTGAATGCACAACCGGCTGCAAAAACCTGCACCTGATTTCAATGGCATCAAAGAAGTGTAACAGTAATGAAGATCCCAAAAATCGATACAAAAAAAAATTTAGCATTGCCTCACGGTAAAATGCTGATTACCAGCAGCAGTAAAATCAATATTCAAATCACCTTACTACTCTGCCTTGCCAGTTTGCTTTTTTCAGCCTGCAGCAATACAAAATATTTAAAGAACGGAGAAACACTTTACACCGGTTCCACCATTAAATACACTGCCTCTGACAGCAGCGGTAAAGCTGAAAAAACTGTGTTGAAGGAAGAATTGAAAGCACTTGTATTGCCAAAACCAAATAGCAAAATACTGGGGCTCCGGTTAAAGTTGTGGTTCTACAATATTGCAGGTACGCCAAAGGGTAAAGGGCTCCGCTACATTATCAGGAATAAACTGGGTGAGCCGCCTGTACTGGCCAATGACGTTAACTTTGAAAAGAACCGCAGTATTATGGTTAACCGGTTGCAAAACCGGGGCTATTTCAGGAGCAGCGTTGCATTCGACACCACCACCAAAGATAAGCGCACTTCAGCACTTTTCACCACAAAGCCGGGTATGCAGTACATGACAGATACGGTTAACTTTCCTAAAGATTCAAGCGAACTAAGTGCAGCCATAAGGTCGGCAACAAGAAGAAGCACATTACGCCGTGGGCGGGCTTATGATCTTGATGTTATAAAAGCCGAAAGACTTAGAATTGACACAAGATTAAAACAAAAAGGTTATTTCTTTTTTAATGAAAATTACCTGCTGGTAAAGGCAGACAGTACCATTGGCAGCAATAAAGTAAATATGTATGTGGAGGTAAAACCGGAAACACCGCCGGAAGCCGAACACCCTTACCGTATTGGAGATGTAGTAATTTATGCTGATTATAATCTTGCAACAGATACAGCCTTTTCTAAAACTAAGGCAACATTTTATGATAGTTTTTATGTGGTTGATCCGCTTAAAAAATTTAACCCGAGAATGTTTAAAAGAAATATTCGCTTTAAGCCCGGCGATCTTTATAACCGCAACGATCACAATCTTACATTAAGCCGGCTGGTAAGCCTTGGCGTTTACAAATTTGTAAAGGCAAGGTTTGAAGCGTCTGACACTTCAAAAAACAAACTCAATGCTTTTTATTATTTGTCACCAAACAACCGGTATTCTGCAAAAGCGCAAATTTCAGCGCTTACCAAAAGCAATAATTCCAGCGGTACAGATCTTACGCTTAGTCTAAAAAACCGGAATGCATTCAGAAGTGCTGAACAATTAATACTTAGTGGCTTTTTGGGAATTGAAACACAAATTGCAGGGCAGCAAAATGTTGGTACCAGGCGTTTTGGCGGCAATCTTGATCTGCTTATTCCCCGTATCATCGGTCCTTTTAAGTTTGGCAAAAACAGTGACTTTGTTCCAAATACAAGGATCAATCTTGGTTATGAATATTTTCGCCGGACAGATCAGTACACACTCAACAGTTATAAAACCAGTTTTGGCTGGGTTTGGAATTCAAACATAGAAACAGAACACCGGTTCAATCCTATCGCCATTAATTATGTGCTTCCTTCAGGCATTACACCGCAGTTTAAACTTGGTTTGGATACCAATATAACTTTAGCCAGGAGTATTGAACGCCAGTTCATCATTGGTTCCAACTACAACTATAATTATAACAGCCAGGCAAAGCCCAACAATCACCGAAACAATTATTACTTCAATGGCAATGTTGATTTTTCCGGTAATATACTTGGCTTAATAACTGGTGCAGATGTGCAAAACGGAAAAGAGAAAAAAATATTGAATACTCCCTTTTCGCAATACGTTCGGGGAGAAGTGGAACTTCGTCATTATTTAGCGCTGGGCAAGCCAAAACGGCAAAGGATTAATGAATTGGCCAGCAGGGTTATAATTGGTGCTGGCTATGGTTATGGCAACAGTGTAACCATGCCATTTATAAAACAATTCTTTATAGGAGGTACTAACAGCATCCGGGCTTACAGGGCAAGGAGCCTGGGCCCGGGCAGCTATTATGCTGGTAATGCAAGCCTCACAAAAACATACCTGCCAGACCAACCTGGCGATGTAAAAGTGGAAATGAATACAGAGCTGCGGTTTAAAATGATCTCCATTGTAAGAGGCGCCCTGTTTGTTGATGCCGGTAATGTTTATACCATCCGGGATGACGCCTCAAGGCCGGGCTCCGTTTTTGATAAAAGTTTTATCAATAAGTTTGCCGTTGGTGCCGGAGCTGGTTTACGCTTTGATCTTAACTTTTTAGTACTGAGGGTAGATGCCGCTTTTCCCATCCGCAAACCTTACGAAGCAGGCGGACCAAAATGGGTGTTTGATCAAATCTCATTTGGTAGCAGCCAGTGGCGTAAAGAGAACCTGGTGCTAAATCTTGCGATTGGTTATCCGTTCTAAATATTTACCAGGAGATTATTTTCACCTTCTTTAAAACTATATCTCTGCAAATTAGCGGGCAGCTTTATTTTTGCCCTATGAAAAAAATATTTGTATTCCTGTTAGTTTACTCCACAGGTTTAGCAGCTCAAAAAATAGGTTCAACATCTTTCAGAGTGGTTCCGCTTGGAGTAAAAGGAGGCATTGAGGAAAGCAATCTTTCAGCTTACCTGGTGGCGCCAGCCAATACCGATAATTATATTTGTCTTGATGCAGGTACTGTTTATTCCGGTATAGAAAAAGCAGTTGAAACGAAGGCTTTTAAGGCCAGTGCAGATGTTGTGCTTAAAGGTTATATTAAGGGATACTTTATTTCGCATGCTCATTTGGATCATGTTTCAGGCCTTATCATCACCTCTCCAAATGATTCTGCTAAAGCCGTATATGCTTTACCGGCATGTATGAAGATGATGGAAAATTATTATTTCAATGGTGAAGCCTGGGCCAATTTTGGCGACGAAGGCAAAGGCTTTCTTTTAAAAAAATATCATTTCAACACCCTTGAGGCAGGCAAAGAAACTGCCGTAACAAATACACAAATGCTGGTAACTGCTTTCCCTCTCAGCCATGTGAATCCATTTGAAAGCACTGCATTTTTAATAAAAAACAAAGAGACCTATGTGCTGTATCTTGGCGATACCGGACCAGATGAAATTGAGAAAAGTGATAAACTTAATTACCTGTGGCAGCAAGTGGCACCATTGATAGCTGACCATAAATTAAAAGGTATTTTCATCGAAGTGTCTTTTCCTGACGATCAGCCTGATAACAAACTATTTGGGCATCTTACTCCCAAATGGCTGATGAAAGAAATGGATGCGTTAAGTGTGCTGACAGGTAAAGACGCATTGAAAAATTTCCCCCTGATAATAACACATGTTAAGCCCCCAACCATTCGCATAAAAAAGCTAAAAATGGAATTAAAGAATTCCAACAAGCTGTTACTAAAGCTTATCTTTCCTGAGCAGGGAAAGGCCTTTAATTTGTGAAATAAAAGCCACAAAATTCAAATTGCCGTCTTTGAAATCTTAAACCCAGATTTTGCAGTTGAAAATCTATTGCGGCTTTCAACTGCTGCACAGCTCAGTATTTCAGAACATTTTTTGACTTCAAAATAGATCACTATTTTTTCAGGCAAAAAATAACCCGAAACACCTATCTGCATTACATTTGAAACCCTCATAACGATTTCAAATGCAAAATCTGGGTTAAACAAAACGGTAGTACAGCCAGTGAAAAATATTCTCTGGCTAATTTCCAAAATAAAAATCAAACCTGTTACAGCTCCCGTCATTAACTCAATCAACCTGTAATTAAGGCTTATATTTGCTGCTTAAATTATTGAACTGAGTTTTTTAAAAGCCCGGTAAAATTATAAACGGAACACAGTTGCAAAGATTGCCAGCATTAATAGTGAAGATTGGCCGGCGGGCATTGATTGCCGGAATTGCAGTGTTCCTGTTACAATTAAAAACAGCTGGATAAGATGGTTGAAAAATCTAGAAATAATCTCTTTCGTAAGTTTATATGGATAAAAATTTTGTATCAGCACCTGATACAATTCCTCAGAACAAAACTCAGCAGAATTCAACTAATCATGCTGTTGGCCACAATGGTTGGCTTAACCTCCGGGCTGCTGGCAGTGCTGCTTAAAACCCTTGTCCACAGGCTGGAACATCGTATTGAACAGATTCCGCTGACAAGGTATGCATACCTGCTTTTCCCGGTGATGGGCTTATTGATTACGGTGTTTATTTTTCACTATTTTTTTAAAGGGCACATAGAAAAAGGTATTGCCATGGTATTAAAAGCGATTGCCCGTAAAGGATCGTTTATACCGTTGCGGCATGTTTATATGCACATAGTAACCAGTGCGGTAACTGTTGGTTTTGGCGGGTCTGTTGGGCTGGAGGCCCCGATTGTTGCAACGGGTTCGGCAGCCGGTTCCAACCTGTCAAGAATTAGCGATTTAAATTACCAGGAAAGAACTTTGCTGATTGCATGTGGCGCTGCCGGCGGTATTGCAGCGGTATTCAACGCTCCCATCGCCGGTGTAATTTTCGCTATTGAAGTGCTGCTGGCAGAAACAGTTGTAAGCTATTTTATACCGCTGATTGTTGCATCGGTTTCCGGTGTGCTATGTTCAAAAATAATTTTGCATGAAGAGTCTCTTTTTAATTTTGTACTAAAACAAAGTTTCGATTATACAAATGTTCCGTTTTATATTCTGATGGGAGTGCTGGCTGGTTTTGTATCGCTTTACTATGCCCGTGTTTTTAAAGCAACCGAATACCGCATGCACAAGTGGCCAATAAATAGTTATTTGAAGGCATTGACAGCAGGGCTTTTTTTGCTGGTGATTTATTTTGTGCTACCCCCTTTGTTTGGCGAAGGCTACAACGGAATTAAGTCTGTTGCCAGTGGCTCGCTTGTTTCTTTTAAAGATAATACAACACTTATTGAAAGGTTGGGAAGTAACTGGTCGCTCATACTTTTCACAGCCCTTGTTTTTCTTATAAAACCAGTTGCAGCCGGCATTACCATTGGCGGTGGTGGAAACGGTGGTAATTTTGCTCCATCACTTTTTACTGGTGCTTATATGGGTTTCTTTTTTTCAAAACTGGTAAATAATTTGCCCTGGATTAAAATTCCTGAGAGTAATTTTAGCCTTGTTGGTATGGCAGGTGTGCTGAGTGGTGTTATGTATTGTCCGCTTACCGCAATATTTTTAATTGCAGAAATTACAAATGGTTATGAGTTATTTATTCCGCTTATGATTGTGTCTTCTATCTCTTTTTTTATTGCCAAAATGTACCAGCCATTTTCTATGGAGACAAAACAACTTGCACTCGAAGGCCAGATATTCACACAGAAAAAAGAGAAAAATATTTTAACAACTATAACCCTTGCGGAAATGCTGCAGGATACGTATGAAACTATTTGTATCGAAAAAAAATTCAGAGATCTTGTGGAACTGATTAAACGAAGTGAAAAAAATATTTTTGCTGTTGTGGACACAAAAGGCAGGTTTACTGGCATCATTGAATTAAACGATATAAAGCAAAAACTTTTTCAACCTGAACAGTTTGACAGGGTAACAATAAAATCTTTGATGAAAAAGCCCGTAGCAGTGCTGCAGGAAGATTTGGATATGCATACAGTGATGGAGAAATTCGACATAACCCAAAGCTGGTATTTGCCGGTGCTGAACAAGCAACGGATATTCATTGGCTTTATTTCCAAAACAAAATTGTTCAATAAATACAGGGAGATTTTATCATCACAGGGAGATATTTATGAAAACTAACAAACCTAAACTTCACTTTTTACAATAAAATCTCCGATAATTAGTGCGTATCAATAACCGGCTTAATGCATTACCGCAATTGTCAATCGCCTGGCAAGTGCTTCGCTGGTTGTTGCTGGTAACTCCGGTTGCAGTAACTACGGGATTATTAGTTGCTTTTTTTTTATGGCTTCTTGATATTGCAACTGTAACCCGCTGGCAGCATTTATGGTTAATTTTTTTACTGCCGGTGGCAGGAGTTTTAATTTGGTGGTTGTATGAAAAATTTGGTAAAGACTCAGCTGGTGGCAACAGCCTCATCATCAACGAAATTCATGAACCAGGTGGTGGCGTACCTGCAAAAATGACTCCGCTCATTTTAGTTACTACTGTTGTTACACACCTCTTTGGAGGTTCCGCAGGAAGAGAAGGAACTGCGGTGCAGATGGGTGGCAGCACCGCTGCTTTGTTTAGTAAATGGTTCAGGCTAACGCCGACGCATAATAGTATTTTGCTTATGTGCGGTATTTCGGCGGGCTTTGGTGCTGTGTTTGGCACACCTGTGGCAGGGGCCATATTTGCATTGGAAGTACTCGCAATCGGCTACATGAAATATAATGCTTTGTTACCTTGTCTTTTGTCTGGCATCATTGCCCATATAACTTGTATTTCATGCGGCATTCATCACACGCACTACAACATAGCATACACGGGGGTTGCAGTCAATTTTTTCCCTCATATTTCTTTCGATATTTTATTGCTTGGAAAAGTAACTGTAGCAGCAATGCTTTTTGGCCTGGCAAGCCTGCTTTTTATTGCAGTTTCTCATGCCATTAAAAAATATAGCCAGCAATACATTCCTGTTAACTGGTTGGTGCCAATCGTTGGGGCATTTTTAGTTGTTGGTATAAGTTACGCCATTGGCACATTCGATTATCTTGGTTTAGGTGTAACAAACCCGGGTAACAACAGTGTAAGTATTGTAGCGGCTTTTAATCCGGGTGGGGCAGGTTATTTTAGCTGGTGGTGGAAGTTATTACTTACAGCCATCACACTCAGCATGGGTTTTAAAGGCGGTGAGGTAACCCCTTTATTCTTTATTGGTGCAACATTAGGCAATACACTGTCCGCAATAAGCGGCTCCCCGGCAGATCTGTTTGCAGGCCTTGGCTTTATTGCAGTTTTTGCAGGAGCAACCAATACACCGCTTGCCTGCACGTTGATGGGTATTGAACTTTTTGGTTCAGAAAATATTATCTATTACGCAGTGGCCTGTTTTGTAGCATATTATTTTAGCGGACATAAAGGTATCTACAATACACAGCATTTGTCTGTAAGTAAATTACAGGCTTAATTTTAATTATAAATACTTATAATAATACAGCTATCATTTAAAATTAAAAGCTTTTATGATAAAAAATTATACACTCATTTTCTCAATGCTGTTTCCTGTTTTTTTAAATGCACAGCCTTATGTGAAAGTTGTAAAGTCCCCCGGCAAACTTGTTGTCGATATTTCAATTAATGGAAAACCTTTTACTAGCTTTTTATATCCCGATACACTGGAAAAACCACTATTATTTCCAATCCGTTGCAGCAACGGCACTATAGTGACAAGAGGTTTTCCATTGCAGCCACGTCCGGGAGAACCAACCGATCATCCGCATCATGTTGGCATGTGGCTAAACTTTGAAAGCGTAAATGGGCTCGATTTCTGGAACAACTCCTACAATATTCCGACTGATAAAAAGCACTTGTACGGATGGATTAAAACGGATTCAATTCTAAAGATAAGCAGCGGTAAAACCGGAAGCATTACTTATCATGCCAATTGGGTTAACCAGGCCAACCACGTCATTCTTGAGGAGGTTACAAAATTTGAATTTAAAGCGGTTGGTATCAACTATATTATTGATAGAACCACCACTTTAAAAGCTGCTGATTCAACCGTTTTTTTTGAAGATCGCAAAGATGGTTTGCTGGGGTTGAGGGTAGCACATGAACTGCAAATACCGGATGATAAAGAAACCACTTTAACGGATGACAAAGGCAACATAACCAAAGTGGCAGCTGATAACAAAATACCCACAGGCAGCTATTTCAACAGCAATGGCCTGCGGGGCAATAACGTTTGGTCTAAGCGTGCCAGCTGGTGTAAAATGTTTGGCAAAATGGGCAACGATTCTGTTAGCATCGTCATCATTGATCATCCAAAAAATATTAATTATCCTTCGTGGTATCATGCCCGTGGGTATGGATTATTTGCCGTTAATCCGCTTGGCGAAAAGGTATTTACCGAGGGAAAGTCGGCAACAAACATGAGGTTGAAAAAAGGTGAAGCTGTTACGTTCAGGTACAGGGTGGTTGTGAGTAATGGTAAGCGAAGTATTAGTGAGGGGGAGATTGGGAGGCTGGAGAAGGGATTTGGGGCGTATTAACATTATTGTCTCTCCAGAATCGGTTGCCACAACCTGTATCGTGAATTATAAAGAAAGAGGCTGAATCAATCTGACCCAGCCTCTTGATAACAAACATGGGTGATAACTTTATTGTTTTTGTAAAATCAATTTATAAACATCACTGCCACCTCCACCTGAGTGTTCAATATTTAATGTTATAAATCCAGTGCAAGAAAATACATAACCAGCTACATCATTGTCACCAGCGCCTTGTGCTGTGTATTTATCGGAGCCATATTGTCCGTATGTGACCACCGGAATAGTAGCGGTGCCTGTAATCGGATCAATATTTACAATTATAGGATTTAAAAGCGTAGCTCCATTAGGATAAACCTCATCCAGGTTAATTTGATTTGCGCCCGGACCGTCTGTTATGTGAACAACATCACCGGCAGCCCAGTCATTCCACTCGTCTTTAACAACCTTATAATCACCTGTCATTCCGCCTGTAAAAGGGCAAACTATATATACTGTAAAAGAAAAAGCAGATTTGTAGGCAGGACCAGTAATTAATCCACCGCCGCCATTGTCACCAGCATTGTTGATATCATAAGTCTTTCCTGTTGTTGTTACTGCCCTTGTAAAAAATGTAAAAACTGATCCAGGAGTCAGGCTGGAGGCAGCTACACCAAAGGCCGCAGCCAGTTCAGCGGTTGTTGCAGTTAAGGGTGTACTTGCTCCATCTGTGTACGGAATTGACTTAACTAATTTCCATTTGAGCGTGTCCGTTGATGTGCCCAGTGTTGCGTACAACAGTATCTTGTCAACTGTTTCACCTGCAGGATATTGATGAACAACAATACCTACGGTAGACGTGCTGCTGGTGCTATTTAAATTGGCGTTTATCGTACTATCTTGGACAAGATAAGATCCAACTTTTAGATTTTTAATATCTGTAAGTGGGTTTATATTACCATCGGTTTTCTTACAAGAGTTAAGAGCGATGGAAAATGTAAAGAACGAGAT
Organism: Ferruginibacter sp.; assembly: GCA_965247025.1. Lineage (GTDB taxonomy): Bacteria > Bacteroidota > Bacteroidia > Chitinophagales > Chitinophagaceae > Ferruginibacter. The sequence continues at coordinate 3,724,240 of OZ252000.1, forward strand.
GATTATTATTAAGTATTTCTTCATGATCTTCTTTTTAATTTATTTAATAAAATTATCAGGATTGTTATCCCAGAATACTTTGTTAGCGGCATTTCCAGGATCTTTTTGAGCAGGTGCATTTGAATTCCTGTTAACAAAAACTGATGGATAGAAAAAAGAACGCATGAAAAGTCCGGGGTTGGCCACTGCAACGGCGGGTTGCACATTTGCAGGTTTTCCTGTTCGCCTCAGATTATTGTAAGCTTCAATTCCATTGCCCCATAGCGCTATGTAATATTCAGACATAATAATATTCAAACGGGAGTCATTGGATGTAGCTGTATCATAATTATTTGACACCAGACTTACATAGTTATTAATTTGTGTCGTAGTAGGCACATATGCAGGGTCCGGGGTTACATTAACTGTTGCAGGAAAAGCAAGAACTTTGCTGATAGAAGCAGTCACGCCCGCTGTCAACAAAGCTTTTGGTGAACCTTGCGTAGTAGTGGTTCCTAGTACCAGAGCCGCTTCAGCCTCTAAAAAAGCTGTATAAGAAGATAGCCAGATAGGATTAATGCCAGCACCCTGGCCACCCATGGTTGATGTTACGGGTTGAAATTGATTTCCATCAAACTGACCTCCGGCCGGATATACACCAAAAGCCGTAGTATAACTTGCATCAGGAGGAGCTCCGCTGTTGTCTCCATGGTCACGACCATGATAACCCTTTCCAACTGTACAAAATGCTGTTTGATCAGGTACCGACGGATACCAGGATGGAAAATTAGAATTGCCAAACTGGGATTTTGCGTAACAGGGGCAAGTTGAAGAAGTAGCCCAACTGTAGTCTTTTACTTGTCTGTAAAAATAATAACGCAACCTTGGGTCACCATCTAATTTCACCAGCCCGTTATATTTTTGAGTAGAAACCATCCACATAAAATAATTGGAGAGGTATTCGCCGTTTCCATTGTTCGTATAATCAGAAGCATAGTGATTATGCCGGCTGTCTGGAGCCGTAACTGATGTTCCATATCTGAAAACAAAATCTTTATCTGGAGTATTAATAAGATTATTTTCTGTTACCAGCGCTTGTATTTTCGCAGCTGCAGATTGGTCTACCAGTCTTGTTTGCATATAAAACTTAAGCTTTAGCGTTTTTGCCAGGGTTACCCAATTAGCTTTGCTTCCTCCATAGAATAAATCGTTTCCGGAAAAACCAGCAGAATTAGGTTTTGTAAAATCAGCAATTGCACTATCCAGCAGGCTTTGAACGCCTGCATAAATACTTGCCCCACCATCCACTTTAGGAGTAGTGTTTTCATTTCCTAAAATAGCCTCAGTAAATGGAACATCTCCAAAATTGTCTACGAGTGTCGCCATCGTGTAGGCCTTTAGAACCCGTGCAATACCGGATTGAAGATACTTGCGTTGAGAAAGTGCAAGCGGAATTAAAGCGTCTGCATTGGTCAGCACACCTGTATAGGCGATCGTCCACTGAAAATCGAAGCTTGATGGAGTAAACCCGTTGCGGTAAAATGGACCGGTCCAATGCTGAAGCCTGCTTAATTGTGCTCCGTAATCATTGGCAGAGGTCCAGAAAGAATTAAAATCTAACTGTACTTCATTCAGATATAAGTCAACATCAGCCGTAGAGGCACTGGGGTAATTTGGATTAGTTAGTAATTTATCAAATTCTTTTTTACAGGATAGCAATCCAGTAAAAAGTGCTGTAACAAGTAGCGCAGGTAATATTTTTTTGTAGCTCATAATTTGCTTTTTAATGTTTAGAATGTTACTCTTATACTAGCACCGATACGGCGTGCAGATGGTCCGGAAAGGAACTCCAAGCCCCTGCCATTACTAACACCCAGGCCAGATGCTTCAGGATCAAAGTGAATATACTTTGGGAAGTTTGGTGCATAATACCAGATATTGGTTCCTGAAACACTAAATGATATTGAACCAAAAGGAAGTTTAGCAAGCGCTTTTGCAGGAACACTATAAGAAATAGAAGCCTCTCTTAATCTTATACAAGTAGCATCGAAAATGGCTGATTCATCAGCGGCTCCATTTGTAATACTGTTACCATAATAAGCCTGAGAAGAAGAAATCTGGATATCGTTTGGCTTACCATTTTCCAATGTACCTGGCAAAATGTAAGATGCAGCCCTGTCAAACTCTGTATCCTTTGTAACTCCCCGTCCCAGCAATCCTCCGGCTGTTCCAGAAAACATTTGTCCGCCAACTGAATAATCCCACTGCATTCTAAAGCTGAGAGACTTATAGCTTAAAGTGCTTATCCCTGCTAATTTGTACAATGGATTAGGGTCTCCGATAACCCCGATATCATTTGAGTTAATATAGTTTCCATCGGTACCAACCAGGCGTAAACCAGTTTTCGGATCCTTTTGAAAGTAATTAGACATAATCACACCTAAAGGATATCCATTCTTAGCAAACGTACCTTCATTTGAATAACCGGCTGTGTTTACCTGTGCCAGATCTGATGGTATATCTGAAACCATGCTTTCATTAAGGGTGTATAATGCATCAAGTTGCCATTTCCAGTTTTTGTTTTCAACAGCTGTAACTCCCAGCTGTATCTCAATACCTTTATTAGTAACCTTTCCTGCATTTATTTGCTGAGAGGTGTATCCTGTACTTGGATCAAGATCTCTTCTCAATATCTGGTCACTTGCAACTCTTTTATAAACAGTAAAATCAAGAGAAATGCGGTTATTAAAGAATTTACCTTCGACACCAGCTTCAGTCTCCTTCAAAAGCTCCGGCTTCAAATTTGAATTTGGCAAGAGGTTAGGTATAGAATTCACGTTGATGGGAGTTCCAGTAGCAGTAACAAAACTTCTTGAAGCAATGAACAAGGAATTTCTCGTTGCGTACGGCGGTGGAAAGTTAGCACTGGTTGAATAACCCACCCTTAATTTAAGGTAGTTGATGTTTTTAATATTTTGAAGAGCTGGAATAGCTGAAGTTGGAATAAAAGAAATAGCTCCATTAGGATAGAAAATACTTCTGTTCTTTTCTTCAACAGTTGATTTCCAGCTATTACGACCACCAACAGTAAGATAAGCATAGTCCTTGTAAGCTAACGTACTCGTTGCAAATCCTGCTAATACAAGTTGCTCCTGTGAGTAGTTTAATGGAGTGCCATTTTCGCTTGTTGTTGTGTGATTGATAAAGTTGCCATGGTTCATTAGTCCGTATACAAGCTGTTGAGAGCTGGTCATGCCTGTTTGATCGTACAAATCCTGTCTGCGGTTTACCCCTGCATCAGCATTTAACGTGAAATTCCCTCCTAAACTTTTATTCAGGTTTAATAACAAAGTGTGATCCCAAATGGTATTAATTCCGGTTGATGTTCTTAAGATTCCTGTTGGTGTTGCTACACCGCCTTTATTTTGAGAGTATTCTTGGAACTCTGTGTAGTTATCATAACCGATTCTGTAAGTAAGAAACAAGCCTTTGGCGATATCATATTTTGTGCTCATTTGTCCATAAACCCTGGTTACTTTGTCTACGGTAAAAGAATTATAAAGTGTCCAGCGTGGGTTTTGAATACCATTATCGTTTCTGTAATAAACCTGGGAATGGTCAGATGGCTTTTCATAAGGAAGCCCCATTAAATCCATTGCTGTGGGAGTATACATTACATTACCAAAAACTGAGGTGTTGGTTGCATTGTTACCATAACTGTTACTGGTTGGGGGAGACTTTACATTGGTACCAACGTAGTTCATAGTACCGCTAATGGTAAAACGATTACTTAGTTTTGCCGTACCACCCACTCCGAAATTGTTTTTAAGGAGACTGTTACCAGGCAGATAACCCTTGTCATCTGTATGGCTGTAATTCATATTATAGTTTAAACTACCTGCAGAACCGCCTACATTAACTGCCGTTGTACTAGTTGTACCTGTTCTAAAAAAGTTGGGTACACTGTTATGAAACTTATATTCATAAGGAAGACCTTTGTATTCAGGAAAATCAGCATTTAAAGCTGTTTTGTCATACGGGTGCTTTACTAATGCCGGCGGATTCGTGAATTTTGCTCCCCAGTTACTAAAGAAAAGTAATCCTAAACTCAGGTCGAAACCACCACCATAAGATGTGTTGTATTCTGGCAAAAATGCCTTTGTTTCAAACATAGACTGTGAAACAGATATCTCAGTTTTTTTCTTGCTGTTTTGTGTTGATCCATTTTTTGTAGTAACCAGGATAACTCCATTTCTGCCCGCTTCCCCATAAAGTGTTACCGCACTCAGACCTTTAAGAATACTTACATTATCAATATTATTTGGATCAAGGTCAAGAAACCTGCTCGAAGTCTGAGTTCCGTAAGTGAAGTCAGCTTTCGCATTCGTTGAACTGTTGAAAGGAACACCATCCACAACAAAAAGGGGATCCGAAGTTCCTGTTATTGTGCTGATACCACGTATATTTATATTAGTACCACTACCACTTAATCCGCTTGTTGCAAGCACATTCAGGCCAGGAGCTTTGCCGCTGAGTATCCTTCCTAAATCCGCTTCAGGCCTCAATTCTAAATCTTTTTTATTTACCGTGGAGACTGCATAACCCAAAGCTCTTTTTTCTTTTTTAATACCAAGTGACGTTACTACAATCTCAGATAGTGCTTTGGTATCCTGTGTCATTACAATCTTTAAATCTCCACTTCCCGAACCTGGAGCAGCAACTGTTACAGCAGAGTAGCCAACTTCCGTAATCTCCAAAAAAGATCCGGCCTTTACATTAATTTCAAAGCTGCCTTCCGGTCCGGAGCTGGTAGAAATGTTGGAGTTTTTGGCTTTAATAGTAGCACCAGAGAGAGGATTACCATCTTTATCCGTAATCTTACCCTTAATAGTAGTTTGGGCAAATAAAAATGCTGTACTACATAACAGTACAGCAATTAGCAGTGTAATTTTTCTCATAAAAGTGGTTTGGTTATCAATAATGAAGTATGAAAATAATGATTTAACATCATTTTCACTAAAACTTGACAAAGAATTAATTAGAAAAGTTGCTTATGTACACGATAATGTTATTAAATGACTCATTTACTGGTAAAAGAAGCAGCATTTGAACATATTAAAATCAATTCGGATCACGAGGATTCAGATATGTTAAGGATTCAATCTCAAACTTGCCTGTGTTTCAATATTAATTTATCATTACCATTCCCAAAGAGATTGATCTGCATGGGTTTACCTCTACTTTTGCGAAAATTTATATGAGCATGGGGTTAAATTCTATTTTGAAGATTTTTTTACCAAAAGACCGGGTGTTTTTTCAATTGTTTGAAAGTGTGGCGGAAGAGCTGGTAAAAATGGGAGAGAAGCTAAAGGAACTGGTGAATGAACCTGACTTTGACAAAAGAGCTAACCTCATCCAGCAGATAGAAGATATGGAGCATGTAAATGATGATTATACCCACAACATCTTTACAGAACTGGGAAAAAATTTTATTACCCCTTTTGACCGGGAGGATATTCATTACCTGGCTTCTGCACTGGATGATATTGCTGACTATATCTATGCATCAGCAAAAAAAATTAACTTCTACCGGGTTAACCCAAATGATACCGGCATCCAGAAAATGGCAGACCTGATTGCTACCGGTTGCGTACATGTGCATAAGGCTGTAACTGAGTTGCGGAATATGAAAGACATGCGAAAGATTACAGACGCCTTGGTTGCCATAAACAGTATTGAAAACCAGGCGGATGATATTTTTGACATGAGCATCGAACGCCTTTTTGCTACAGAACCTGACGCTAAAGAGGTAATTAAAAAAAGGGAAATTTACCAGGTGATGGAGATTGTTACAGATAAGTGTGAAGACGCAGCAAACGTAATAGAAAGTATAATTGTAAAATACGCTTAAAAATTTGCAAGTCTGCAAATTTGCAAATCTGCAAATTACATTTTATGACCCTCCTGATTGTTATTGTTGTACTAGCGTTGATTTTTGACTACATAAACGGCTTTCATGATGCCGCTAATTCAATTGCAACTATTGTTTCTACTAAGGTTCTTACCCCATTTCAGGCTGTAATATGGGCAGCATTTTTTAATTTTGTTGCTTACTTTATTTTTAAAGATCATGCCGTTGCAAATACAATAGGTAAAACTGTTCATAGTGAATATATCACACTTCCAGTAATATTATCTGGCCTTATTGCGGCTATATTCTGGAATTTGCTTACCTGGTGGTATGGCATTCCATCCTCCTCCTCACACACCCTGATTGGTGGTTTTGCTGGTGCTGCAATTTGCCATGCCCTTGTCACCAAAGGCTCTACTGCATTAAGTTCTATAATAGAGGTAAAGAAAATTACTGAGATCATTTTATTTATATTTTTAGCTCCCCTCATTGGTATGGTGATTTCAATTTTTATTACCGTAGTAACAATAATGCGGAATACATGGGCCAAGGTAGGGTTGATCATTTTATCGGGCATATTCACCTGGTTTTTATTTGCACATTTTGAGCAAAACAAGCTATCTGAAAATCTTGCTAAATATTACAACTTAGATGGTTTAAAAAAGGAAGTTGCAATAAACAGTAATATGCAGGCAGCATATGATAATGCTGTTACAAAATTTAATGCCGCATTACCCCTGCTTTCACATTACAAATCCCTTGGAGCAGAAAAACTGGCAGAAGAAGTTAAATCGAAAGCTGATCCAAACGCCGATGTACCAGCTCTTACGCATACATTTTTAAAAGCAGACAACAGTATAATTATCTATGGTATTTTAATAATGCTGCTCGTTTTCATTCTTGCTTACATCTATTCTGAAAAGATAAAATCTCCAAACGCATTCAGAACTGCCAAGATGTTTAAAAAGTTACAGTTATTGTCCTCCGGTGCTTTTAGTATTGGTCATGGCGGTAATGATGCTCAAAAGGTGATGGGCATTATCGGAGCTGCATTTGTTGCTCATAATTCAGCCAAATATCCAGATGTTGGTGCCGCCTTAAAAGATTTAAACTGGGTACCGTTGGCGTGTTATACTGCCATTGGTTTAGGTACAATGAGTGGAGGCTGGAAAATAGTGAAGACAATGGGAACAAAGATTACCAAGGTTACACCATTAGAAGGTGTGGCCGCAGAAACATCTGGTGCATTAACCCTTTTTATGACAGAACAGATGGGTATACCGGTGAGTACCACACATACGATAACGGGCTCTATCATTGGTGTAGGTGCTACAAAAAGATTGAGTGCGGTACGATGGGGCGTCACCGTAAACCTTTTGTGGGCGTGGATCCTGACCATTCCTGTAAGTGCAACGCTTGCTGGTATAGTCTATGCAATCGTGTCGCTTATTTTTAAACTAAAATAAATGCATACAACATCCGTTAATTGGTCACCCTCTTTAAAAGGGTGATTTTTTTTGGATACTATAATCCTAAATTTGCAATCAACATATTCAACCCCAAAAACATGAGTAAAATATTAGTAACAGGAGGCTGCGGCTATATCGGTGTACACACCATTGTAGATCTTATTCAAAATGGCTATGATGTAATTTCTGTAGATAATAACAGCAGGAGTAATTTAAATATCTTAAAAAATGCCGAAAAAATTACAGGCAAAAGCATAAAAAATTACCAGGTTGATCTTTGTGATTATAAAGCAACAAATGCCATTTTCAGAGAAAATAGTGATTTGACCGGCATTATCCATTTTGCAGCTTACAAGGCGGTTGGAGAATCTGTTGAACAGCCATTGTTGTATTTTGAGAACAACCTTTCTTCACTTGTTAATATTTTAAAATGTTCAAAGGAATTTAATATTGCTCATTTTGTATTCTCATCTTCTTGTACAGTGTATGGCAATCCGGATGTAATACCCGTAACGGAAGAAACACGGCAAAAGCCGGCTGAGTCACCTTATGGTGCCACTAAACAAATGGGTGAAGTAATAGTGACTGATGCTACCAAAGGGAGTTCGATGCAATCTATTTTGCTCAGGTATTTTAACCCGGTGGGTGCCCATCCTTCTATACTATTGGGAGAAACGCCAATTGGCAGGCCTGCTAATTTAGTACCTGCTATCACTCAAACTGCCATTGGAAAATTACCTGAAATGACAGTATACGGTGATGACTATGACACCCGTGACGGCAGTTGTGTAAGAGACTACATTCATGTAAGCGATATTGCACATGCCCACACACTTGCACTAAATTATCTCGTTGAAAAGAAGAACAAAAAAAACGTGGAGATCTTTAACCTTGGTACCGGCGACGGATATACTGTTTTAGAAGTAATAAATGCATTTGAAAAAGTAAGCGGCGTAAAGTTGAATTACAAAATTGGCCCGAGAAGAGGTGGCGATGTGATTGCTATTTATGCTAACAACAGTAAAGCAAAAAACGAACTTGGCTGGATACCCCAATACAATTTGGATACAATGATGGACACGGCCTGGAAGTGGGAATTAAAACTAAAAGAGGGTAACGCAGTTGAAGCTTAAAAAAAGGAATTATTTATTTGCAGCATACCTTATCTTGCAAATTCAAATTTAACCCGGTAAAGTAATAAAATAAGTATGTTAAAAGAGATAGAAGTAACTGGCAATAAAGATACAAGAAGTGGTTTTGGAGATGGCATTTTAGAGGCTGGCAGAAAGAACAGTAATATTGTTGCATTAACTGCAGATTTGCTTGGATCTATGAAGCTAAATGCTTTTATAAAAGAATTTCCTGAGCGCTTTGTTCAATGTGGCATTGCTGAGGCAAATATGATTGGTGTAGCTGCAGGTTTGACTATCGGTGGCAAAATACCATACACTACAACTTTCGCAAATTTTTCTACCGGTCGTGTTTATGATCAAATCAGGCAGTCTGTTGCTTACAGTAATAAAAATGTAAAAATTTGTGCAAGCCACGCAGGTTTAACCCTGGGTGAAGATGGAGCCACTCACCAGATTTTAGAAGATATCGGGCTAATGAAAATGTTGCCGGGTATGACGGTTATTGTGCCTTGTGATTACAACCAGACCAAGGCTGCTACCATAGCCATTGCAGATTATGAAGGACCCGTATATTTAAGATTTGGCCGACCTGTTTGGCCGATTTTTACTAAGGTTGAAGATTTTGTAATTGGAAAAGCACAACAATTATCAGAAGGTACAGATGTAAGTATTTTCGCCTGCGGCCATTTGGTTTGGAAGGCCATTGAAGCCGGCCGTATACTGGAAGAAAAAGGCCTGAGTGTTGAAGTTATAAATATACATACTATCAAGCCACTGGACGATGAAGCTATCCTGGCTTCAATCAAAAAAACAAAATGTGCAGTCACTTGTGAGGAACACAATATTATTGGTGGATTGGGAGACAGCATTGCCCAGGTTGCTGCAAAGCATTTACCAATTCCCATTGAGTATGTTGGCACCAAAGATACATTCGGTGAGAGTGGCAAACCAACTGAACTACTTACCAAGTATGGTTTAGATACCCCCGATATTGTGGCAGCTGCAGAGAAGGTTATTGCCCGGAAAAATGGTTAACATCATAATTAAACTTTTAACATAAAAGCCAATCTTATGATTGGTTTTTATATTTTTATACCACTAGAAACCATGGCTCAACAACATCCTGACGACAACGAACTCTTATTTCTCTTTAAAAATCAGGAAACAAGAGAAAAAGCCTTTACCGGTATCATCAAAAAATACCAGGAAAAATTATATTGGCATATCCGCCGGATGGTGGTTGTGCATGAAGATGCGGATGATGTTTTGCAAAACCTATTCATTAAAGTTTGGAAAGGCCTTGATAATTTCCGGGAAGACAGCCAGCTTTATACCTGGCTTTACAGGATTGCCACCAATGAATGCCTGACACACCTGGAACAGCAGAAAAGAAGGTCGACAGTATCCCTGAGTGATGATGAAAACGGGCTTAGCAACCAGGTAAAGGCAGACAAAAATTTTGATGGTCAAAAAGCAGAATGGAAACTTCAGCTTGCAATGCAAACGCTGCCGGAAAAACAGCGGATTGTATTTAACCTTCGGTACTACGATGAAATGCCCTACGAGGAAATGAGCCGTGTACTGGAAACAAGTGAGGGAGCTTTAAAAGCCAGTTATCATCATGCAGTAAAAAAAATAGAAAACTATATTCTAAATAATTAAACCAATAAGAGCAAACAACGTCTGATAAGTTACATGGAAAATAGCAAAACCATACAAATAGAATTACAAGACCTTAGCCCGTTGCTAGCATTGCTGGAGAAAGGTAATTTGTATGCTTTGCCTGCAGGATACTTCGAAGAGTTACCAGGCACACTACTTCGGTTAACCGGAGCATCCTGGTCTAATAATTCGCAAGGTTATGAACCTGCTTCAGATGTGCCTGTTGGATATTTTGATCAGCTGGCTGGTAATATCCTCAATAAAATAAAATTGCAGGAAAGTGAAGATGTTGCTTCTTATGAAAATGAGTTATCACAGCAACTTGCTGCATTGAAATATAAAAATACATTCGCCGTTCCGGCTGATTATTTTGAAAATCTGGCCGACAACATTTTTAAAAATATTGAAAGTTTAGAGCAGGATGTACAGGAAGAAACCAGGCAAATTTCCAGTGTAGTTGGCGGCCTTGAAAAGAAGAATCTTTTGTATTTGCCTAATGGATATTTTGAGAACTTAACTACACAAATTCAAACTAAGCTTGCTCCTGCCGCTAAAGTTGTTTCAATATCAAAATTCCGGAATATTTTTAAGTATGCTGCAGCCGCCGTTATTGTAGGTGCAGTAAGTATTGGTGTAATTAAATACGATAATGGTCAGAAAAATACAGTGGTTCCACCTGTCGCCACTTTAGAAGCCAGCATACAAAAAGGCATTAAAATGGATGCTAAAAAATTTGATGAAACGCTCAATAATTTAAGTGAAGAAGATATTCTGCAATACCTGGAGAAGAACAGCTCTGATGAAGATGTAGCTGTGCTAACCTCAGATATTGAAGAAAAAAATTTGCCGGCAGAGGATGATTATTTAGTTGATGAAAAAACACTGGATAATTTTATTGAAACAATCAATACAAAAAATTAAGAATTCGTCGTAATGAAAAAGTTTTATTTTATACTAGTGTTTATTTGTTTAACCCTGGCTGGCTTTGCACAGGATGAGCTACCTCCGCAGGAAAAAATCAATGCCCTGAGAGTTGCATTTATCAGCAAAGAGCTGGAGCTTACTCCCGCTGAAGCAGAAAAATTCTGGCCGGTTTACAATGAGTATTCTAAAGAATTAAAAGGACTTAAGATAGCTGCAAAAAATGATGAGAATGCTGATGAAATTGAAAATGATGAAAAGGTACTGAACCTTAGAAAGAGTTATAAAGAGCGTTTTATTTCGGTGTTGGGGCCTCAACGGGTTAACAGGCTTTTTGGCGCAGACAAACGGTTCCGGCAGTTGCTTATTAAAGCTTACAGGAGACAGCAAAGGACCGGCCCTGCTAACAGGCCATTGTTACGCAGAAATTAATAGATGATCTTCTAAAAATTAAATACCGGGGTTTTTATATCATGGTAAAATAAAAATGTCCATTTTTCTTGCTGGCCCTGTTGCCACCATTGTTGCCTTAACTCCATGCAAAGTTTTCCATCAAAATCGTACTTGGCAACAAATTTACTTTTCATTTGCTGTAGCTGAGGTGCCACATCAGCGCCAAAAAACACTTTTTGTCCATCCTCTTCAATCATAAAAACCTGGTGATAGGGGCAATGAGCACCAGTTACAGTGTACCGGATATAGTCATCAATCATCCCATCTCCCTGGGTAAATATTACTTTATCTGAACAATCCAAAATACTGAAATCGCTTTGAATATAACTTGATTTACCCTCGTTAGTGGCATAATTGAATTCATCTTTATTTACATAATAAACGGCATTGGGAAAACTGATAAACTGCTGTTGTAATACCTTGTCTTCGTTACTGATGCCGCCAGCATGATCTTTGTGTAAATGACTCATCAATACCTTGGTAACTTCCATCGGATTAATCCCGTTGTCAATTAAATTCTGGCGAATTTGCAATGTGCCATCTGGCATAGCAAACCCCAAACCTGTATCAATAACCAGCACATCATTTTTAGTCACAATACAAAATGGTTGTACTTCTGCCAACAGGCTGCCCACCGGTCTTTGCTGCAAGTCATCTTTTAAAATGTCGAAAGGAATAAATTGCTTTGTTTTATCAATAGTAAATGCTCCCTCACTTAGCGGAATTATTTTCATGTACCTCAACCCCTGAAGGGCTTTTAGACTCTTATTTTACAAAGAGGATTATTTAAAATAAGTTTCTGAACAAAGCTAAATGAAAAGAACTTATGATGTGAAAGTGCTTGCCTCTTAAGGAGACGGGCTTTTATCTCAGCACCATTTGCCTGTCTGCATCAAGCTTAATAGCAATAAAGATGAGTATGGTAAATGTTACCAGCGAAGACCCGCCGTAACTCAGCAAAGGCAATGTAATACCCGGTGAAGGTGCAAGCCCAAGCGTCATACAAACGTTCAGCGCCACGTGAAAGAATAGTATGCCGGTTACGCAGTAAATATATACTCTGCTGAAAGTGCTTCGCTGTCGTTCCGCAATAAAAATCAGCCGGAACATCATACCGAAATATAGCAGCATTAATATGATGCAGCCAACCCAGCCAAAGCTTTCTCCTACGGATGAAAAGATAAAATCTGTGTTTTGCGCCGGTACAAATTCACCCCTGGTTTGGGTACCCTGTAAAAATCCTTTGCCCCAAAAACTACCTGAGCCAATTGCTATTTTAGACTGTTTTACATTGTAGCTTTCAACCTTTTCGCCTGAGCCTTTTTTAGTGGTGCCAAGTTTTGAAAATTCTTTCTGGATGTCTGCCGTTCTCTCAGGCGTGCTAAACTTAAAATCGTCAATACCAAAAGTTGCAAATATTCTCACTACCTGGTGTGGTTTCAAAACTTTATCAAATAGCACCGGCACCAAAAATTTTTGTATGCCTACGCATAACAGCCAAACTGCTGCAATCATTATAAACAACATTTTGTCTCTCCTGATCTTTTTTCTGTAGCTGTAAACAAATAGTGCTGCAATTATTGTTAAGGTAATAAATAATGCGTTGGGTGGCACTACAATGCTGGCTATAATAAGAATGGTAAATGAAAATAGAAGTACAAGGTAAATGGCAGGTAAACCCTCCCTGTAAAATGCAATACCAAAAGAAAAATACACAATGGCAGCGCCTGGCTCTTTTTGGAGAATAGACAAAATTGCCGGTGAAAAAGCTATTGCTGCGGCAATTAGCTGCGACCTCGGTTTTTCAAAATTCATGTCTGGCATAGAGAGGTATTTTGCCAGCGCCAGTGAAGTAAAAATCTTACATACCTCAACAGGCTGCACATTCATAAAACCCAGCGGTATCCAGCTTTTTGAGCCACCTACTTCCTTACCCACAACAAAAGTTGCCAGTATCAGCATTATACCAAAAGCATAACTGAGGTTTGCCGTAGCAGTAAATAATTTGCTGTCTGTTAATAAGATGAAGGATGCAACAATACTGCTGGCAATAAAAAAATACAGCTGTTTGCTGTACTCTTTTTTAAAGCCGAGAAAACTCTGCAATACATTATCGTTGATGCGGAACTCTACTGAAAAAATACACAGCAATCCCGTAAGCACAAGCGCTCCGTACATGCATATCAGCAGCCAGTCAACGCCTTTTCCTATTTCCAGTTTTTTTTGAGTCATGTTTGCTAACTACTTTAAATCGAAGAGGTGTCTTTAACTTCCGGCTTTCTTTTTTCATTCGGTAAAATACCCTCAGCCTTATTTAAGGATGGCTTATTGCTGCTGTCTTTGGAAGGTGGAGCTGGTGCTTTTTGTACTGATTCCTTATCAGTTTTCATTTTTTCAAGTGCATCTTTTTCATCTTCCTCATCTATTTCCAGCGTATCCCGGAGGAGTTTTATATAACCTTTTGCAAAAAGGTAGGCAGAATCTTTTGAATGCCGCAAAGAGTCCTGAGTTCGAATCTGGGCATAAATTCTGGCCGGTATCAGGTTTAGATTTGATAGCTGATCCAATCTTGCTAACCTGGCCTTATCGGTGATGGAATCCTTGAGGTATTTTTCAATCAGCAAACCTACAATGGGTGCTGCATAAGTGCCCCCAAAACGGCCGCTGTTTTCAACAACACACATAATTGCAATTTTTGGATCTTCCCTTGGAGCAAAGCCACAAAAGAACGCATGATTAGGTTGTTTAACCCCTCTGAAATAATTTTCAACAGTACCGGTTTTTCCACAAATATTGATGCCGGCTACTTTTGCCCCAACGCCGGTTCCTCCATCAACCACGCCCTGCATACCATCATGCACCGCTTCAAAAATACTGTCGGGAATGTCTATAGCACTGTGTTGTTGCCTGTATTGGGCTAGAATACCGAATTTATCACCACCTTCCATTGAATCAACAAGGTGTGGTGTTATGTAGTGACCCTTGTTGGCAATATAAGCCATTTCGTTTGCCACCTGCATAGGTGTAACATCTACCTCTCCCTGGCCAATACTTACCGACCTGAAATTGCAAAAATTCCATCTTCCTTTTCCATACACTTTATCATAGTAAGCTGGTGTCGGAATAAGGCCTCTTTTTTCGGAAGGCACATCAACGCCCAGCTTATGTCCCAAACCAAAAGCATTCATGTAGCGGGCCCAAACAGCGAGGCTACTGTCTTGATTTGGATATTTGTTATTGGTGATTACCTTCTGCATTACATTGGCAAAATAGGTATTGTCAGACACCCTGATAGCACTGCGGAGATTGAAGGTTCCTTTATCTAAACAACGCATTGGGTTGCCACTACCACAACCATAGAAAGCTCCACCGCAGGAAAACTGTGTGTTGGTGGTGATCACTTCTTCATGCAAACCAATCAATGCCTGCAATGTTTTAAAAGTTGAGCCCGGCGAGTAAGTTGCACCAACTGCACGGTTTAGCAACGGCAGGGCCGGATTTAACAGCAGTTCCTGGATATGCTTCTTTCTATCTGCCCCGGTTAAAAATTTTGGTTTAAAAGTAGGGCTGCTTACCAGGCAAAGAATACCACCCGTTTTAGGATCAACAGCCACAATGGATCCCAGTTTATTATCCATCAGCTTTTCACCTAGTGCCTGCAATTCTATATCAAGTGCCAAATGCATGTTACTGCCAGCAACAGCTGCCGTATCAAATTTGCCTTTTTCAAGGCGCTCTGTAAGGCGATTCTTATTATCTCTTTTCCAATATTCAATTCCACGCTGACCCATTAGTACCTTTTCGTAAGTACGCTCCAAGCCGGTTTTACCAGCGTAGTCTCCAATCTGGTAGCCATCTTCTTTGTGGCTCTTCATAAAATTAGTATCCACTTCAGAGAGGTAGCCCAAAATATTTCCACCAGCATCAACAGGGTAACTCCTTACAGGACGTTCCTGCAGGTAAAATCCTGGTACAAACTTGTACATGTCTTCATTAAGCATGGCCATTTTTACATCGGTAAGTAATCCGTCAAAAACTGAAGGACGGCTTCTGCCATTTTTTATGATGATATCAACAATCTTTTTATTAAACTGGGCGGTATCTAAATCAAGAATTTTGCACAACGCCAGTGTATCCATCCCTTTTAATTTATTGGGTAATACCATCAGATCATAAATGGTGGTATTTTGTAAAATGGGCTTCCTGTGCCTGTCGTAAACAATGCCCCGGTCGGGATAAATAACCTTGCGAAATCTACCCTGATCATCCGCCATTATTTTATACTTGGATGAAAATAGCTGCAGGTTCATCAACTGCAAAACGATGATGAGGAATACGCCGGCAAAGGCCAGCATAATTACATTTTTACGGGATTGATTAAAGACAGACATGCGTCCTGACCCTTGGGGTATTTTAGGTGGTGAGTTGGAAATGGGAGTTGTGAATATTCAATTGGTTCATTAAAGAGTAAGCCTTGGCTCTTATGATAAGGCCAAATTTAATTTTTTAATTCAGTAATCTGATAAACTAATTTATTCCGCAAGCCCGTGCTTTATTTGCCATTTTCGCTTCCAATCCTAAAGTGGAGACGGACATAGCTTGTTTTTTTACTGCACATCAGCACATTTTCTCATTTGCACATTGGTACATTTCTCAAACAGTATTGGTTCTAAACTTTTGTTTCCTGGAAAACAGCAATTCAGCAATCAGGATTAACACAAGGCTTATTACTGAACTAAACAGGGTTTTAATAATAAAATACCACATATTTCCAAACTGTACAGCTTCTAAAAAAAATAACCAGGAATGGTGAAGCAGGGTGAGGATACCTGCGTAAACGAGGTAAGGCATAATGCCGCCCATGCTACGGGCAGAAGGTTCTTCGTAGTTTGCATCGGCGCCTTCCTGAGGTATAAGTATGTTAATTAAAAAAGGACGAATATATGCAATGAGAACGCAGGCAGCGGCATGAAAACCGGGCTGGTGCCGGAAGCTATCCAAAGTAAACCCGAGTATAAAAGCCAGCAACATTTGCAGGGTTCTGTTCAGCTTAAAGGGCATCCATAAAATAAAAAGGAAATAAATATAAGGAGTTGCCATTTGGTGTACATGAATTTTGTCCAGCACAAAAGCCTGTACGAGTATCAATAAAACAAAACGAAGTATATTTTTTAAAAGCGTACTCATGCAAATAACTGCTGCGGCAGTTCTATTATTTATTTTTTACTTTATCCAATAATGAATCAATTTCATCTTTCTGCAAATTCTTAACAGCATAAGCGTATTGCAAATTGTAAAAATTGGCAGCTGTTCTCAATTTTATTATGAAGTTATTGGTGCTTTTATCCGGCGAAATCTCATCAATTGTTCCTATCAGCATTCCGTAAGGAAATTTTGGCGTAATGCCGCTTGTGATAACCGTATCGCCTTTTTTAGCAACAGCACTTTTTCTCACATTGATAAATGAAAGATAGTTAGGCTCCTTACCATCCCAAATAACAGTACCGCCACCGGACGGGTCATTCTTTAAAATTGCATTGATCTTGCTGTCCCTGTGCAGCAGGCTCATTACAACTGCATAATTTGCACTTACCTCTGTTACCACACCTACTACACCATTAGCGGGGTCTATAACGCCCTCATCTTTGTCCAGCTGCTGTGCTGTACCACGTGCCAGTACAATGTAATTATTTTGTGCAATTACCGAATTTGAAATCACTTTTGCACGCTGGTACAAAACCACCCGTTGCTTCCCCAGTGTATCCATCGGGATACTATCTCTTACAATTTTTTTGGTAGAGGTATCCGGGCTTTCAAAATTTGCAGCCAGGCTGTTTCTTAATTTTTCATTCTCTTTCTGAAGCTGATCATTTTTTTCTTTCAGTTGTAAAAAGTTGTCTATTTTATTGTACCGCACATTAATGGCACCCGTAACTTCATTCATGTAAACGCCGCCCACAGCATTATGATATTTGTTGTAAGCGGCAATGAGGTAAATGCTCAGAGACTGCAAAACCAGGAAAAAGATAAAATTGAAATACCTGCGGATAAAGAACACAATATTACGCATGTGCGGAACCTCCTTTTTGCTGTAAAATGTCAGTCGCCAGCTGCTGCCAAAGCAAGAAAAACTTCAGGAAATTAGGAGGGAAATTAGAACGTAAACCCATTACTGGTCGGGGAGCGACATTGCACAAAATATTAACCCAGCCCTGCACCCGCAGAAAAAAAATTCCCCGCTGGCTTTCAGACGGGCCAAAGCTTATCTGCAATACTCCGGCCGGGCCCATAAATGATTGTATTTTTAATAAAAACAGTTGTTAGTTTACTTACCGCATTACAAATGGATAGCGGTCATAATTTTTTAGTGCGATGCCTGTACCTCTAACCACGCTTTTAAGCGGATCATCGGCCACATGTACCGGTAATTTGATCTTGGCGGCTATTCTTTTATCGAGGCCACGAAGCAGAGATCCGCCGCCAGTAAGGTACAAACCCCTGCGGTAAATATCTCCGGCCAGCTCAGGAGGAGTAGTTTCAAGTGCTTTTAATATAGCTTCTTCTATTTTAAAAATACTTTTGTCCAGTGCTTCAGCAACTTCCTGAAAGCTCACAAAAACCTGCTTAGGAATACCCGTAACCAAGTCACGGCCGTTTACAGGAATATCATCCGGCGGATTTTCCAAATCCTTTGTAGCAGCGCCAACCTGTATTTTAATTTGCTCGGCGGTGCGTTCTCCAATCAGCAAACTATGATAGCGCCTCAGTGCTTCCATAATGTCAGCAGTAAATTCATCACCAGCAATACGAATGCTCTGATCACATACAATACCAGCCAATGCAATCACCGTAATGCCAGTAGTACCTCCACCGATATCAATGATCATATTTCCTACAGGCTCTTCCACATCTATACCAATACCAAGGGCCGCAGCCATTGGCTCATGTATCAGGTAAACTTCTTTTGCACCCGCTTGTTCTGCACTGTCTCTTACCGCACGCTTTTCAACTTCAGTAATACTACTCGGTATGCAAATCATCATCCGCCAGCTTGGTGCAAAAAGCGGTTTTTTAGGATAGATCATTTTGATCATTTCCCGTATCATTAATTCAGCAGCGTTAAAATCAGCAATTACACCATCTTTTAAAGGGCGGACAGTCCGGATGCTTTCATGCGTTTTTTCATGCATCATCAGGGCCTTTTTTCCAACAGCCAGAATATTTTTTGGATTGTTTCTGTCAAGCGCCACAATGGAAGGTTCATTCACCACTACTTCATCATTGAAAATAATGAGGGTATTTGCAGTACCCAGATCCATCGCAATTTCCTGGGTAAAAAAGTTGAAGAGGCCCATAGTATATTTAGAGAGAGATTACAAGTAAATAATAGCGGCAAAGTTGATGTAAATAATTTGAATTAACAACGTGATAGTTTTTATTTCTCAATATTTTACCGCATGATTACAAAAAAAATAAAAAACCCTAAAAACCAGCGTTGCCGCAGATTAGCTGCAAATTCAACAATGCCCGGGAAATGCATTTATACTTCAAAATTCAGAAGTGCATTTTTGGTTTTTTGTTAGCCTGAATTATAAGCCAGCGACTTAACCTTAAGCAAATTCGTAGCCAATATCATCCCGGTAATAGATCTCATCAAAAAAAAGATGCTCCAGCTGATAAATTGATTGCTCTGCAGCCTCTGTGATATTATCCCCGTATGACGTAACGGCAAGAACCCGTCCGCCATTGGTAATTACATGGCTTCCTGCTTGCTTTGTACCTGAATGGAAAATAATAGTGCCGTCAATACTGTTTTCCGTAAGGCCATGAATTTCCTTCCCGGTTTCATAAGCATTTGGATATCCGCCACTTACAGCGACAACCGTTACAGCGGTTTTAGCGGATGTTGATATATTAACTTCATTCAATTTGCCAGTGGCTGCCGCAATAAATATTTCTACCAAATCATTTTCAATCCTGGGTATTATAACTTCCGTTTCAGGATCTCCAAACCTGCAATTGTATTCAATCACAAAAGGATTTTCTCCCACCTTAATAATACCAATAAACACCACTCCGATATATGCAAGTTTTTCCAGCCGAATTCCCTTTATGGTAGGCTCCACTATTCTTTCCTTAATTTTTTGCAGAAATTCTTCATTGGCAAAGGGAACGGGACTTACAGCGCCCATCCCACCCGTATTTGGCCCTGTATCTCCTTTTCCTATGCGTTTATAATCTTTAGCATCTGGAAGCAATATATAATTATTGCCATCCGTAAGGGCAAAAACACTCATTTCAATTCCGTGTAAAAATGCTTCAATCACCACCTTTTTGCCGGCTGCTCCAAACTTTGACCGCTGAATCATCAATTCAAACTCTGCCAGTGCCTCAATGTGATTGTTACAAATTATCACGCCTTTGCCAGCTGCAAGTCCATCTGCCTTCAATACAATTGGCAGGGCATGGGCTTTTATGTATTCAATACCATCAATGTAGTTACTTGCATCAAACTCCCTGTAAGCTGCTGTTGGAACCTGGTATCGCTGCATAAACTGCTTGGCAAATGCTTTACTTCCCTCCAATTGGGCAGCGGCTTTTGACGGGCCTATCACTAAAATATGTGCGGTTGAGGAGTTACCGGTTAAAAAATCATAAATGCCATTTACAAGAGGCTCCTCAGGCCCCACCACCAGCATGCCAACTTTATTACTGATACAAAATTTCGCAAGATTTTCAAAATCATTTACTGCAATGGCAATATTGCTTCCAAGCATTGCTGTACCTGCATTTCCGGGTACAATGTATAGTTGCTCACAATGGGCACTTTGACTAATTTTCCAGGCGAGGGCATGTTCCCTTCCTCCACTTCCAAGAATCAGGATATTCATTTCTTCAGGGATATAATTTAAAAAACGTAAATGAAGGCTGCAAATTAAACTCAGCCGGCATTTAAACAATATAAATTTTATTAATGGTAATGGCGGCTTGTTTAATTGAGAATGTGAGTCAATCTCTAATTTATCAATCTACAAATAAATTTTCCTACTTTGAGAGATTAAAATTTAAAACCGATAAATATTAAATATGAGCGAATCAACAGTAGTAAAACAATCGCATCCAAAAGGTTTATGGGTATTAGCCGGTTCAGAAATGTGGGAGCGGTTTAATTTTTATGGGATGAGGGCAATGCTGATTCTTTTTATGACGAAAGCCCTGTTTTTTGATGATACTTTCTCTTCTGATATTTACGGCAGCTATATTGGTTTTATTTATTTATCTCCTTTACTGGGTGGCTATATTGCCGACCGTTACTGGGGAAATAAAAGATCCATTTTTGTTGGTGGGCTTGTGATGGCTGCTGGTGAACTTATTTTATTTTTTTGTGGTTCTGTATTTAGTTCTTCCCCGGGTTTGGCACATGTTCTTTTCTATTCAGGACTTGGCTTTATGATAGCGGGCAATGGCTTTTTTAAACCAAACATTTCCTCATTGGTTGGCCAGCTTTACCCGGCCAATGATACCAGGAAAGATGCTGCTTATACTATTTTTTACATGGGAATAAATCTCGGAGGAATGTTCGGTCCGTTAGTGTGTGGTTTTTTTGGACAAACCGGCAATCCGGCAGATTTTAAATGGGCCTTTTTTATCGGGTGCATAGCAATGCTGGTGAGCCTGGTGGTACAAAAAATTTATCATGATAAATATGTAAAATCACCGGAAGGAAATATTCTGGGTTTAACACCTAGCTCTACCCCTGAGGTTATTGATCCATTAACAAATATTGAACACCACCGTGTTGCCAAACCATCAGCCACCTGGCTAAACCCAATTGCCATAACCGCCGGTACATTATTATTTGCCGCTATTATGATTGGCGCTATGTTTTTAGATGCTAAGTGGAACTACCTTTTTTATCTTTTGTCTGCAAGTTTTGTATTTATTATTGTGCTCATTTTTTCTGATAAAAACCTCACAGCCCCTGAAAAGCAGCGGATATGGGTTATGATCATTATCGCTGTTTTTGTTGTTTTCTTCTGGGGTGCTTATGAGCAAACCGGCGCTTCATTAGTGTTTTTTGCTGACCGGCAAACCAACCTTGATCTTTGGCCCGGCTATACAATGCCATCCGCTTATTTTCAATCCTTCAACTCTGGTTTCATCATAATATTTGCTCCCATCTTAGCATGGTTATGGTTGAAGATGGGAAACAAACAGCCGTCTACTCCGGCAAAAATGGGGCTGGGTTTAATATTGCTTGCAGCTGGTTATTTGTGGATTGCTTACGGCGTTAAAGGTGTACAACCCGAAAAAAAAGTAAGTATCATCTGGCTGACAGGTATGTACCTGCTACATACCCTTGGCGAATTATGTATGTCACCTATCGGGCTGTCTTTATTCAATAAATTATCACCGCTTCGTTTTGCATCTTTACTAATGGCAGTGTGGTTTCTCGGCAATGCCGGTGGTAATAAACTGGCAGGCCTGTTAAGTTCACTTTATCCGGGCGGAGGCAAAACAACGTCCTTTCTTGGTTACCAAATGACCAACCTGTTCGACTTTTTTATACTCTTTGTTGTAATGGCTGGTTTAGCAGGTTTAATACTCCTGTTATTGTCAAAAAAATTACAAAAAATGATGCACATGAATGCTTAAAATTCTCTGTTTTACAATATGAAAGCAGCCTTAAAAGCTGCTTTTTTATTTACCCGGCAATTAATATATATTTCATCATTAATAGCGTCGCACTCTTCAGGTTCATCTCTTTACTCAACCCTACTCCAATTCCAACAACTTTTAAGTCTTAAAACAGCATCCAGTTAACTGAAAGCAAAACATTATATTAGTGTTTTGTCACACTGATATCTCACTTCAAAAAAACTGTTCATGTCCGAGAAAAAACCATTCCAGCCATTTGTTCCGCCAAACAGTAATATGGCCGAATTAACTATCAAGTCTATTTTACTGGGCAGCCTGTTCGGGATAATATTTGGTGCTGCAACAGTTTACCTGGCATTGAAAGCGGGGCTCACCGTTTCGGCATCAATTCCAATTGCAGTGATTGCAATCACACTGGGCAGAAAGTTTTTCAAGACAACTATCCTGGAAAATAATATCATTCAAACAACCGGCAGTGCCGGGGAAAGCATTGCGGCAGGCGTTGTATTTACCCTGCCGGGATTTTTATTTTTGAGCGATGGTGGCGGAGACAAATATTTCAACTACATCACCATTTTAACGCTTGCTATAATCGGCGGTATACTCGGTACTCTGATGATGATTCCATTGCGTCGGTCACTGATTGTAAAAGAACATGATACGCTGCCTTACCCGGAAGGGACCGCCTGCGGAGATGTATTGATCGCAGGTGAAAAAGGCGGCGATTTTGCGAAGACTGCTTTTTATGGATTGGGTTTCGCTTTTGTTTATGCCATTCTGCAAAAGGTGTTTCACATCATTGCGGAAATACCAGCGTTTATCAGCCAGCAGACAAACAAGTATTTACAAAGTGCAAAAATAAGTGGTGAAATAACCCCGGAATACATGGGTGTAGGTTATATTATCGGGCCAAAAATTGCCGGTGTACTGGTGGCAGGCGGTGTGTTTGCCTGGATGGTAATGATACCATTATTGTCAAAACTTGTTCCCCCGGATATCATTGTGGCACAACTTGTAAAACTCGGCTATTTAAAAGATGCTTTAACTGCCGGAGGTAAAGGAAGCTGGGATCCTCTAAAGCATACCTTCAATGATTTTTCTGCTGCTATTTACTATGCTTATGTTCGCCAGATTGGTGCCGGTGCTGTGGCAGCAGGCGGTGTAATTACATTGATAAAAACGATACCAACTATTATCTCCTCTTTTAAAGGCAGCATGGGCAGCATCAGCAAAAATGCAGATGGAAGCAAAGCTGAGGTGCTCCGTACAGACCGTGATCTCGATATAAAAATTGTATTGTTTGGCAGTATTGGATTGATTGCATTAATGGCTTTTTTACCTCAGCTCCCAGGCGACAGTATCGGTCAAAAATTATTGATTGGTTTGCTGGTGGTAATATTCGGAGCGTTCTTCGTTACTGTTTCCTCCCGTATTGTAGGGCTTATTGGCTCTTCCAATAACCCCATCAGCGGTATGACCATTGCAACCTTGATGGGCACCTGCCTTATTTTTCTGGCCGTAGGCTGGTCGGGCAAAGCCTATGAGCCAATGGCATTGGTTGTTGGCGGAATGATTTGTATTGCAGCAGCAAATGCTGGTGGCACATCGCAGGATTTAAAAAGCGGATACATTGTTGGCGCCACGCCACGGAATCAGCAGATTGCTTTGTTTGTAGGTGCTATTGTTTCATCAATTGTAATTGGCCTCACCGTTAAATTTTTAGATACACCCACAGCTGCAATGATTGCAAAAGGCGTTACCGGCCATGCGATTGGCAGCGAATTTTTACCAGCTCCTCAAGGAACTTTGATGGCAACACTGGCAAAGGGAATTTTATCAAATAACCTCGACTGGCAATTTGTAATGGCTGGTGTATTTACTGCAGTTGTCATGGAACTTTGCGGCATTAAAGCATTAAGTTTTGCTGTGGGAGCTTATTTACCATTAAGTACTACGTTGCCCATATTTGCTGGTGGTGCCATCAGGGGTCTTGCTGAAATGTATCAAAAAAGAAACAACATAAAAGTTAGTGCAGAGGAAGAAGAACTTGGAAAAGGCAATTTGTTTGCCACAGGCCTGGTTGCAGGCGGAGCCGTGGCCGGCGTTATTTTCGCCATCATGGCTGGCTTTGACGGGCCTGCTGCGTTGCTTGCCAAACTTAATTTTGAAACCGGCTTTAGCGACTGGCTTGGGCATGGTGCTTATCAAATTCTGGGCGTGCTATTTTTTGTGCTGATGGGATTTGTATTGTATAAAATTGCTATAAAAAAAGACAAGACAATTTAATTAAAAGCCACAAAAGAATCAGGTGGCGTAGTGTGCAGCATCAGTTATACAAACTTAATAAGTAGTTTTGATCATCATCGTTCTCAAGCAGCTTAGTAATTTTTTAAAATGAAAAAAACGCCTTTACTCATTATATTATTTCTTTTTTGCTCCAAAGCGTTTTCACAAAATATCGATATCGATCTCCTCAAAACAATCAATGAAAACCGCACCGCTGTTTGGGATGCAATCTTTATTTTTATAACCAACAGCGTTGCCTGGCTTGCTTATGGTGTTCCGGTCATTCTGCTCGTGTTTGCTTTCTTCAAAAAAAACAGCCAGGGCAAACGAAAGGCTTTTCTAATTGGAATATCTTCAATAACGGCAGCTATCATTGTAAACCTTCTTAAACACAGTATTAATAAGGTACGGCCATTTATAACCTATCCCTTTATAACAAAACTATCAGATGGAGGAAGTTCTTCTTTTCCTTCAGGTCACACTTCGGATGCATTTGTGCTGG
Source organism: Ferruginibacter sp. (assembly GCA_965247025.1). GTDB lineage: Bacteria > Bacteroidota > Bacteroidia > Chitinophagales > Chitinophagaceae > Ferruginibacter. The sequence continues at coordinate 3,749,215 of OZ252000.1, forward strand.
CTGCGGCTTTAAGCCTGGGTTACCCAAAATGGTATATAATTGTGCCTGCATATTTGTGGGCATTTGCTGTTGGATATTCCCGTATGTACCTGGGTGTTCACTATCCAAGCGATGTGCTTGCTGGTATTATAACAGGAACCTCCGCCGCTGTGATTTGTTTTCTAATCAATAAATGGCTATTAAAAAAAGCCAGTCAAAAAAAATAGTCGTTTTTTAATAGCTGTATCATCCAGCAATTTTTCAATGCTAAAATAAAAATCTATGTGGTGGATCTATGCTTTACTTTCAGCCCTGTTTGCATCGCTGACTGCAATTTTTGCTAAAATTGGAATTACCGGTGTTAACTCAAACCTGGCAACAGCTATCCGTACTGTTGTTATTTTGGTAATGGCCTGGGCAATAGTTTTTGCCAGGGGCGAAGCTAAAGGCATACCTGCACTGTCAAAACACAACATTATTTTCCTTGTAATTTCCGGCATTGCAACCGGCCTTTCCTGGATATTTTATTTTAAAGCGCTACAGTTGGGCAAAGTTTCACAGGTAGCCACGGTAGATAAACTAAGTGTTGCATTAACAATTGTACTTTCAATCATTTTTTTAGGCGAGGCATTAACCCTCAAAGCCGCAGCAGGAGCAGCATTAATAATTGTTGGAACATTGATTTTGATTCTTTGAAATATGTTGGGGAAATGTAATCTTTTGTCAAAATTTATTTCTATTATTACGGTCTGAAATTACAAACCTCCATCTTCTACTTTAAAAAACCTTACCCAACAATAGCTTAATCACATTTTCGTTGTAGAAGAATAATTCATTATGACGGGGCTAAAATTGAAAACCTGTCACAAATACTTGCTTCCATCTGGTTATTATTAAATTAATAGTTTTTATGAAAAAAATTAGACTGATCTGCTTTTGTGCACTGTTGACATTTGTATTCTATTCTTGCCGCAAAGACGATAACCTGTCTCCGGCACCAATTGCAAGTACTGATGCAAATACCTACAGCGGGGAAAAAGTAAGAGATTATATTACTTTGCTGTGTACAGTATCTAAATCAACTCCGGGCTTTTTTCCGCCACAAGTTGCAAGGGCATATGGCTACACTGGTATTGCCAACTATGAAGCAGTGGTTAACGGCATCCCCGGAGCACAAAGCCTTGCCGGACAATTAAATGGGCTTAATGCAGCAGACCTTCCAAAACCTGAGGTTGGAAAAAATTATAACTGGGCCATTAGTTCCAACGCAGCACTTGCTGCAATCATCACTAAAATGTTTGGTTCTAATCTTTCCGCAACAAATAAGGCATCTATCGACAGTATGGAACAAGCAGCGCTTACGGCTTTTGCTTTAAATGAAGCCGCAGATGTTAAAGACAGGTCAGTTACATTTGGCAAGGCAGTAGCTGATGCAGTTTATAACTATTCTAAAACAGATGGCGGTGATGAATCTTATAAAGATCCATTTCAGCTTCCTTTTACTTTGCCAACAGATTCTTTTTGTTGGGTACCTACCAGTGCGACTGTACACCCGGTAAGCCCCTTGTGGGGTAACAACAGGCCATTCATTACTGCTGATATCAGCAATACCCAATCGCCGCCACATGCTGCATTTTCAATTGCACCAACCTCAGCTTTTTACAAAGAAGCAATGAATGTTTATAACCAGGTTAGTAATAACACAACTGAACAAATTGAAATTGCAAAATACTGGGCTGATGATCCGTTCAATACCTGTACTCCTGCCGGCCACACCTTTAATATTATGAGCCAGCTTTTACAGGAAACAAGATCAACACTTGAAAAATCTTCTGTTGTATTCGCAAAACTGGCCATTGCTGAAAACGACGCTTTCATTTCCTGCTGGAAGGGAAAATACAAATATGTACTTATAAGGCCTGTTAGTTATATCCGGAAATATATCATTCCGTCATTCAACTCAATAATTGGTACACCACCCTTTCCTGCATACACTTCAGGGCATTCCTGCGAAGCCGGGGCAGGTTCAAGGATTTTTACAAAAATGTTTACAGACGGAAGTGGTAATTACCAATTTACAGATTACGGACAACTGCGGTATGGTTTCGCTGCAAGGAGTTTCTCTAACTTTAACGAACTGGCTGAAGAATGCGCCAATTCAAGGTTTTATGCAGGGATACATTATCCTATGGATAACAGCAAGGGATTGCAAGTGGGATATGCCATTGGCGATAACGTAAACAACATGTTGAGCTGGCCATCGTTTGTAAAATAACCAGGCCCGGCATTTTTTCAATTTTATTTCCAGATGAAAAATATAATAATTTTCTACAGCACAGTTTTAACAACTGTGCTTTTATTTTCCTGCAAAACCAAGAGCTCTGAAAAAACGCTTGCAGTTGTTACAGAAGATTTGGCGAATATTGAATGCAGGGCTTTTTCATTAAGAAATGAGCGGTTTGAACTGGCGAATAAAATGCGGTTTAAGCAGGATAGCCTGACGACTATAAAACGGCATGAAGACAGCTTGCATATTCAGCAGGAGCTTGCAACACTTACATTGGAAAAAGACAGCATTTTAACCTCGAGTTTAAAACTGGCTGACTCTATAAAAATTCAGCTTGATTATGTGATGAAAACCTTTCTTACAGATAAAGAAAAAGAAATGGAATTTAACCGTACGCTGGATGGAATGCTTTCTAAAAGCGGTTGTAAGTAAAGTTTGAAAGAGTGATTCAACTAAAATCTGACTGAGCTGATGCCGATAAGTATCCTAACTTTCTTTTGACCCCAGCTTTTAAACCCTGATTGATCTTCAGTGGCGACGCTCCGTTGAAAAGTTGAACAGCCATTAAGCTTTTATCACAGTATTACATTTTTTCAATTCTTAGTCTTATTTTTTTGTGTTCGGATTAAACGTTCGCCAGCTATGCCAGAACTCCTGGTAAGCAGGTAACGGTTTTAAAGCTGCTGAACTACTCACACTTTTTCCATTGATCAAAAACTTAAGATCTCCCTGTAAAAGTGTATCGCTTTTCAATTCAAAACCAGCAGTTCCGGGATTTTCAAAAGCAAAAAAACTCTTGTCATCACTTGCCAGAACCACCACAATACTTTTTCCATCAAGCTTGTCATTGATAATGCGTTTTTCTTTCAGCTGGTTCCAATCGTAAGCCTTGCTCTCTCTGCCTGCTTTTACGCCAACCACCCAGGATTTATCTTTCCAGCTAAGGCTGTCCGTGCCCGTTAGTTCACTGGTGCTCTTACCACTTTCGTATTTGCCGGTGATATCATATTCATTCTTAAAAGAAGGGTCTTCCTGCATTACAAATGAATTGAGATTTAGCTCAAGCCATTTCGTCAATGAAGTTTGTGTACTGAAAAATTCCGGCAGACGCTTTCCTTTCAGCTTCCCTGTAATGGCTTCGCCAGTTACCTGCCGCCACCAGCTTTTTGTAGTGGCATCTTCCAGCATTGCATTGAAATGATCCATGCCAACCAAACGAAACTGCTCCGGCTTGCCATCTACCAATGGTTCATACACACGCCCTGTTCTGCAAACGGTACAGTAAGTAATCAGCAAAGGTTTACCACCAACCGTATCCTGCACCTGGTGATGATAGCCCAAAAACTTTATAGGATAGGCCTTTGCCTCCCCATTGTTAACCACACCAATTACAAGGCGGCCGCTGTCTACTTTATTGGCAGCTGCCGTTGACATCAATACATTTTCCGGCTTATAAAACATGTGGTCGGCAGCCATGTTGAAATTGGCCATGTAAATGACCACGGCTGTAATCAGCAATGAAATTGCAGGTACCCATTTACGCTGCCATGTTGTTCTAAATAAACCCATTAGCAAAACCGCAGCAAAAAAGCCTCTGAAAAGCCATCGCCATCTATAGAGGAAATAGGCAAGCTCAATACTGTTCATCCGCTGACTGCCAGGCATTGGCATAATCAGATAAACATTTAGTATCTCAAACAAAACCAATCCGGCAAAGCCGAAATAAAATAATTTTTTCATGTTGTATATTTTCCATCAATTGTCTCAAGGGTGATGAATGTAAAGATTAGTCAGTTTGTGTCCACTGTGCAAAGCAGCCACGAGCACAACAATATCAGCAGACTGCAAAACGAGTAGTTGAAACCTCCGAAACGTTTTAAAAAGATAGAAGGATTATAACCGCAAAGCCAGTGTTAGACCACCCTTTCTTCCGTCACGTAACCATACACCGGGTTCCGGATAGAAGACCCTGCTGGTTCAGAAAGCAATTTCCAACTAATTTTATACAGGTAAGAACGTAGGGTAATACTGTCCAACACATTTGCATTCACCACTGTAAGTTTATTTATTGCCCGCCGGAAAATACAGCGAAAGCCTGGATAAGATACCTGAAATAATTATAATTTTTTCAATGCAATTTTTAAAAAAGTATGGCAGGGCAAGGAATTACTCCGCCATTTTTATAACCAAAACATCAACCCTGAACGAAATGATTTTGAGTAAAATTAAGTACTGTAAAGAATTACAGCTCCTTGTAAAAATTTAATATTTTCTTCCATTTTTTGCCAACCGGATAAAAAAAGTTAAAGCTTTATTCCGGCCGAAATATAGAATGTTCTTCCATCTGCCGGTAATATACCGGGGCCGGGATACATCGTAATTCTTCTGTTGAAATATCTTTTATCAGCAATATTATTTACGCTGGCAGACAGGTGGTAGCCTTTTTTAAATTGCCAGGTTGCATTCCAGTCCAAAAGGTGGTAAGATGGAATTACACCCAACACACCATTTGTGCTGGATACCGTATTCAATGCATCATTAAAATATTTACTGGTGTAACTATATTGTAGTGTGGTAGAAAACCGGTTAGTGCTAAATTCAAGACCGGTTTTATTATTCCATTGAGGGGCGTTTTCTACAAAATTATTATCGATACTGGTATTTATGCCGCCTTTATTAATGATACCTTTCTTATACCTGGCGTGGTTATAGCCAAGCGAATTAAACAATTTTAAATCTGTTTTACCAGCCCTTTGGCTGAATAATTTTAATAAAGATAACTCTGCAAACACATCAACTCCTTTTGCAACAGCATCGCCAATATTGGTGGTAAGAAGTGAAGTGCCGCCATTTATATTTGACTGGGACAGCAGCCCGATTTTGTCACCATAAAAAAGATAAAAAGCATTGATATCAAATTGAAAGATTTTTTTATAATGGCCCCTGTATCCAAAATCGATATTATATCCCTTACTGTCTTTCAGATCGGGGTCTATTTTATCGAGCCTGTCTGCAGGTGTTACGTTTGCATACAGGTAAGGACGGTATGCCTGGGAGAAATTGCCATACAGTTGCGTGGCGGTATTCAATTGGTATTGTACCCCTGTTCCAAATAAAGGAAAGTTCCGGTTTCCTTTGTAGTTGACATTAACGGTAGCATTGGTGATGACACCTGTCAGATCTGTTTTAATCACTTCGTATCTCACGCCAGGGGTTACAGATAAATGTTTACCGAGGTAAAATGTATTTTCAGCAAAGGCTGCATAATTATGAGTTATCAATCTCAGATCTGTTCCATAAGGTTTTATGAGCGCCAGGTCAAAATCGCTGCCAGTGGTACCCATGCCTTTTTGTTTACGTTGTGTATGTTCATAAAAATAACGAAGACCACTTGTTAATACTGCAGCATTATTGCCAAACTTATAGCGGTGTAATAATCTTGCTTCGGTGGTAAAGCCATAGTAGTAATCCCTGTCCAGCTGTCTTGGATTATAGGAACCGATACTTGTATTAAAGGTATCAGGTATATTGCCTGCATTAATAAACTGTACGCTGTTTCTTTGCCCTATTATACCACTGCTGGTTATTTCCAGTTTCGTAGAAGCAGACACCTGGTATTTCAGCAATACCGCAGGAATATTAATAAACGGCTCAAAATAATTTCTTGCTCTTTCCGAGTGCTGTGCATCTTTTTGAAACTGTGCATCTGTTAAACCACCTGCAATTTGCTGTACATACCGCATTCTTGAAAATTCCACTGCAATATTCAGTTTACTGTTTACCTGGTAATCTGCATGAACATAGAACGCAGCATAATTGAAGGCAGCATTTTTACGCCAACCATCCCCATGCCTGTGATCGTAATAAGCGTAATAATTCAGCTTGCCCTTAGTGCCGCCGATTGCATTGAAAGAATTAAAGAAATTGTTTCCGCCAATGGTTTGTTCACTTTCTATTACAAAAGGTTTGGTTGTATCTCCTCTTTTCAATTTATAGTTCAACATACCTCCAAACTGTGGCCCAAACTGCAAGGCACCCGAGCCCCTTATGAGTTGAATTTCATCAACTGCCTGCAGTGGAATGGAATAATGATTCTCGGGATAACCAAACATGTCAGAATTGGTATTGTATCCATTCTGCCGCATATTCATTTCAATGGAGCGGTGAGGATCGGTGCCACGGGAAGCAATATTTAATTGCGTACCAGCACCATCCATATCCCACATTGTTAAACCCGGTATTTTAGCAAATGCGGTACGGGAAAGATTTATGGGAAGTCCGCCAGTATTGTTCGTTAACAGCAGGCTGTTGGTGTGTTTACCTGCATATATTGAAGTTCCGGTTACATCATCCAGGTAACTGGCATCAGCTGCCAGTTGTTTAGAGATGGATGTTACATTTTGCAGCGAAATTATCTTAGTAGTATCTGTAGTTTGGGATTGTTGCTGTGCATACGCTGTAGCAATACTCAGCATATATACCATTGTAAATATTTTTTTCATAACATACTTTTTTATTTTTTACAATTTTTTTTGCGAAAAATAAACCGGTTCACATTCTGTAGTACTAAAATTGCTGCAATTTCAATAAACCAAATTATCCTGGTGAAGAAAATAAAGCACTGTAAAGAATTACAGCGCCTTCAATATAGAAAACCCTCTTTTAGATGTTATTCTGCGCCATCTGTCTTTGCCCGTTCAACTGCATAGTTACCAACGTTTTTACCCGTGATTAATCCAACCGCACAATCACTTCTGTAATGAATACCTCCATACAGCCGTGATAAAGAAGCTTCCTGCGCCATGGCATCATAAGCAGTTGCTCTTTCAGGAATAATATGACCTAATATGGTGGCCGCAGCACCACTAAAAGTTGAGTGCCCGGAAATATAACTTGGGAAATTAGGTATGCCCGTAAGTGTTTTAATATTGGGATTTAATTGCGTTGGCCTTGCATTGTAGTAAAAATTCTTTGTGTCCCAGCATACAATAGCAGCATCCATCAGGCTCATGTTCAGCAACGCCATATTTCTTGCCCACCTCACTTCGCTGTAATTTTTTTGGATAAAATCTTCTGCAGCAATCGCATCCCAATGCCCCGGCGGGGTATAAGTATTCACACCATCGGCCCAAAAATGTACAATGGCAGTTTTTTCCCTTGTGGGATGTAAAATCTGCTGGTAAACTTCTTCTGTCTCATCCTTCATTTGCTGGCTAAGAGTTGGTGGCGGTGGCGCCGCCCTTAAAGAAATTGCCGTGAGTGAATCAAACAAAAAGGCTTTTACTTTACCAAACATAGGCAGCATGGGCGGCCTTTTTGGTGACTCTAAACTAACCCATGGCACTTCGCCCCTGGCTACACAATCTGTTTCAAGTTTGGTCCATGCAGCCTGGTTACCGGCAGCCGCTCCAGCTCTGTCCCCTCTTGCACGGGCTACAAATTTAACAGCCACTGCCTTGCCCAGTGCCTCACCTGCTTCAATATCACTTCTAACATTTGCACCTGATATTATTCTTGCTCTTTTATGTTCTTCGGCTTTTTGCTGAATATAATCCTGGTCGCCGGGAAATAACAGCTTGAGCATTTCGACTGTTACACCCACTATCGCTGCATCTTCAGAAGGATAAGAAGGCAAGTCTGATTTAGGAACCAGCACGTTAAGCGAAGAATCTACTTTATAGGGAGCCTTGCGGTTGAAAGATGTTTTGTAATACCAGGTTGTAACCAGTGCATCGTACTGTGCAGCACTTACGTAACCGTATGCTCTTGCAGCATAAGGAGGATTTGAAAATGGAAATAATGGATAAGCCAGCGGATTGTTAGCACTGGGAAATGGATAGGTTCCATCTGAATTTTGATAAGGCGGCAGGTTATGTTTTGCAACGAGTTCTCTCAAAATTTCGTTCCACCGTAATACCGCACCGGCACTCCAGTACTTTACAATTTTCTTTTCATCTTCGGTAAGGTTTGCCTGGAAACTTTTGATCTCATTGATCTGGGCAATATAATCTGGCGTTGTGGTTGCAATGGGTGCAGCCACTGTAATATCCGTTGGTGCAGTTAGTAAAACTGTTTTCCAGGTGCCGGCATTAATATCAACATTACCCGGGTTAAGGGCTGGTGCATTATCGGTTCTGCCCGTTATCTCTTTACTGCAGGATAAAAAGATGAAGCCAGCAACACTTATAAAGAATACACTGAATAATAACTTTTTCATATTGCTGCTATTTTTTTTCTTTTGTTTTGGAAGAAGATTTTTTTGAATTGAAGTCGATGATGTAGAAAATACCCCCATAAAAAGTAGTCGACTGGCCCACATTTCTGCCGGCAACAGTTGTATTACCTCCACCAATTAAAGAAAGACTATGATCCTTCGCCACTACATATTTAAAGTTGGCCCCTACAGTTGTTGCATTCATTTTATTACTTGGAAAAGGCATGTTATTCCGTGTAATATCAAAGCCTCCAAGGGTTGTCCATTTGTTTAACACTGCTTCAGCAATTAGTTTGCTGCTGCGGTATCCAGTCCTGAAATTAAAGTTAGATGCATCTGGCATTGATACCTCGTTGGTTAAATGCGCCTCCGTTGTGTAGTAGCTGGTGCGGTCTAATTTAATTTTATCTCTCAACACATAAGTGGCAGAAGCCGTGGCAAACCAGCTGTGCAACTGGTAATCTACCATCAGCCTTGCCGACGCAGTTTTACTGTGCAACCCGATTGACAATGGTAAAAAATCTGCCACGTAATTATTTAACGGGATAGAAACTCCTCCGATGGTGTACAAAGAAAATGTACCGTGGCCAAATTCCTTTTCAACTGGCATCCATTTTACAAACAGGCTTAAATCCTGTATGCCCTGCATGCCGTGCAATGTACCTGCGGATGCTTTTGTCTTAATATATGGTGCACCAAATAAAAGGTTTAGTTTTCCGCTTACACCGTAAGCACCCATTAAAGAATAGCTTTGTGCTGATACTGTTCCCAAATTTGCATTGTCTCTTTTTAGAGTGCCTTCCCAATAATTTTTCCAACTACTGTAGGAGTACACTGGGCCAAGGCACAGCTGTTTTTTCTCCATCATTATAGCATCCATATCTGTTTGGGCAAATGTTGCTTTGGCAGAAAAAAAGAGCGATAATACTAATATAGCAGTTGCAGTTTTTTTTCTCATAATCGTTAACATGACTGACAGAAAGTTTAGGTATTAAAATTTGAAAGATACGCCCATATTAACAGTATAATCTGCAAAAGCTGCATCTCCCCTTACAAAAGTGTTACGGGTGATAGAGTTTTGTTTATCGGTTACGCTCTGGGTCCGGTTACGAACTGCAGCAAACGGAACAGAAGCAAAAAGACTCACTGTTTTAAAAGCATAGTTAATACTTGGCTCTATTGAAAGGATATAGCCCGGGCGACGAAAATCTCCGCTGCCGCCAATTATATCATGTACAGGAATTCCTTCCAGTCTTGCGCCAGCAGCTAAAGACAATCCTTTTGCATGATTGAAAGTGTAGTTGAAACCAGCCCTTGCCATATACTGATCAGGCACACTCATGATGGCTTCATTAGCCAATGCAGGTGTCAATGTTTCACGATAAGTTCTTGTGCCATTTTGCTCCCGTGGATTACTCAGGTAATAAAAATTACCATACACGCCAAAATTGCTTTTGAAGTTGTAGAAAGTATTCAGCTCCACTGTAACTCCTGTTCCTCCATCACCTAACTGGATAGACTGATCAACTGTACGCAATTCCTTAGTGCCGTTCGGACCTACATTGTACCAATAATCTTTGTAGTTGTAATCACCTGTTGGCAGCTTTAAACCAAGGCCCGCCTGTATATTTCCCTTCTTGTACTTTTTAGGATCGAGTAACCATTTGTAAGCAGCCAGCCTTACATCGCCAATACCAAATGAGTGAGTTGAATGACGTTCTTTTTTTACATAAGCGCCATTTACGAGGCCATGTTCATACAATGAGGAGCGTCCGTTATTAATAACCGGTACATCTATCATAAACGACCAGCGGTCATTTACAATCCGTGTAAGCCCCATGTCAATAATAGTTGTATGATTTATAACTTCTGAATGATCTGCCAGCCTGCTTTTGTTTTCTTCCGTGCCGGAAAAATGTCTGAAAGATTTGAAATACCGGCCACTTGTTGTAAACTGCCAGCCTTCTTTTTTTGAACTATCCGGATGCTGCATCATACAGCTGGCACCGCTGCCTTTGATGGCAACACAACCCTGTGCATTTATATTATTTTGAATTGCAGAAAATATAAATAATACTATAAAGATCTTTTTCATTTTTGCTTTTTTTTAATTTAACTGGCCCTGAATCCCGGCGCCATTTAGTTTACAAAATATTGATATATGCCTTGCCTAGTGAGACATGTGTTTTTTGTTTATCCTGCAGGTATAGCTCAGGTTTATAGAATAGTCTGCAAAAGCTGCATCTCCCTGCACATGAGTATATAATTCAGGATTTGATATTTTGGCATTTACCATATCCTGCTTTGCAATATCTGCTGCACTCTGTATTCTGTTCTTTTTAAAATTGTATGGCACATACAAACTCAGGCTGTGCTGGCCACTTCTGTATGAAACGCCGGGTTCAACAGCTACAACATAACCAGGCCTGCGGTAAGCCACCTGACCACCAAAGGCATCAAATGCAGGAATCCCTTCAAATCTGCCAGCTAAAGAAAAAGTAAACTTTTGGGCTTTACCTACTGCTGTCATAAAACCGGCACGAACAAAATATTGGTCTGGGCAGGCATAAACATTGTAACCGGCAAGACCAGAATCAGGAGCTGATTTAAATGTTCCGTTAGATTCTTTTGGATTAAACAAATAATAGCCATTCACAAATCCGTAAACCCTTTTGCTTATCTGCCTGAAGCCTTGCACTTCAACGGAAATTCCCAGTCCGCCATCTCCGGGTTGTATTGCCTGGTCCATTATGCCTATTCGTTTTGTGCCATTAGCCAAAGGAGCAAGGTCAGTTTTTGTATGGCTGCCCGTTGGCAATTTCAGTCCAAGCCCAACCATTATATTTCCTTTAGTTGCTTTTAATGGATTCATCAGCCAGTAACCTGCGCTTACCCTGATATCTGCAAGACCTTGTGCATAAACACTGTAGCGGAAAGTATCCTTTACAGGAGCTGTTTGTCTCAACACTTGTGAACGTTCGTTGTGTACCCATGGCAATGTTGCATTGATTTGCAAACGGTCAGAAAGTGCATAAGAAAAGTTTAAATCCACTGCATGAGAGTAGATGTTAACAGCGTTTCCCCTGTCTTTGCCATCCAGGCCTATGCCGCCATTTGTATTCTGCCGTTGTTTTTGTTCTTCAGTGCCAACAAAATGACGCCATGAATGAAAATAGCGATAGTTAACACCTGCCTGCATATCTCCTTTGTGAAGATTATATGAATTTTCGTTGGATGAACACATGGTATTCATTCCGCCCATTTGGCGAACTGCCACACACCCCTGGGCAGTCACGCTGCTTTTAAAAGCAAAAATTATTGAGATTAATATAAAAATATTTTTCATTTTTAGTTAGTTTGATTGTTGATAATTAGTTTTTTATTTTTCCAATTTCAATTTTTCCATAATAAAGTCAGCAACTTTTTTACCGTACTCTTTGCTAACAATACAGGTGGGGTGAAAGTGAATACCCCCATAAAACCTGGCCCAATTGTTTTCATCAGCAGCCTGGCGAAACGATGTAAAACTCCTGTTGGCAATACCAAATTCCAGTTCGCTGGTATCTGTATAAGCGAAATTGTCACCATACATTTTTGTGAGCGCTTCCGCCGCTGCGGAACTTACTGTGCTGTGACCGCAGGTGTATTCAGGAAAAGGAGGTGATTGTAAAAAAGGGCTCCATTCAGGATCAAAATATTTATTGATGACTGTCTCCGGCCGCACTGTGTTGCTGCGAAATTTCTCGTCCCAGCACTGAATAAAAGCATCAAACATACAGATAGATGTAAGAGTGTAAGCTGCAACCGTTTTTCTAAAACTGGCTTTTGCCTTTGTTGATGCAATACCTACAATATTCATCCAGTGCCCCGGCGGAGAAAACTTTTTTGTAACAAACATTACATGTCCTGCAACATTTAGTTTACCGCCAAGATCGTCCCAAAACTCGGCAATATGTTTTTGCTCAGCAGTAAGACTATCCCCTACATTTTTAACTGCCATCACCTGCTTATAGTAATCGCTGTTTTTGTCAGTTATATTAAATTTAAAAGGTACAGGTGGTTTAAACTGAGAAGCACTGTCAATAGCAATTGTCCTGATTTCCATCCAATGCGGCTCCAAAGCGCTTGTGTAGGCCGGAGGTGTAGGCACCCAACGACCAGGAGTATCCGTAACCGTATAGCGGGATGAACTTCTGGTTTGAGCATAATTATCAGTTTTACTCCAGCTCATCACTGCACTGCTTATAGTGTCTGCAAATGCGGTGGAATTATCGAACATACTGTTCGGCATCCCTGCGTCTTTTGCTCCTTTTTTAAGGCTGTCCACATATTCCTGCATACTGCCTTCCGGAAACGTAACGTTTTCACCTACTCTGCAAAACGCAAGTAGAGCTGCAAATTCGTAGTCTATTTTTTTTGCGGTATCTGCCTTTGGCATTTGTTTTAACCCATTTATCTGGCCTGCCAGAGAATTGTATTCTTTGGGATAACCTGCTGCAATACATTCATAAGCTGCAATGTTTGCATAGGTATAATTACGGCTGGCCACAATCGGCGCAAAGCCAACATGCTTTACCACTTCGTTCAGCTCTTTAACCGTTCTGCAATAGGCAAAAGTATTATCACTAAAATACGATGGTTTAACAGGCTTATCGGTGCAGCCAATTGTCAACAGCAGCAAAGCTGTTGCAGATAAGAAAAATTTCATAATAAAATTAAAGATGGAGGACGTTGCACAATGAAGTGTGCTATCCTGTTAAAAATGCTTACTCAGGAGATGGCTGCAGTGTCCGGGGGCTGTTCAGCGGTGCTATAATAACGTTGACTTTCAACCAGTGTATTGAAAGGCTGGTGGGATAATTGTTTAATTATTTGCAGGCCATTTTCAATTGAAGCTGACAACTCTTCATATTCATTTGCCTGCTTTTGAAAGTTCTTTTGATTTCCGTTGGCCTTCTTTTCCTTGTTGTCCTGCTGAAAGTCATGGGCAACTTTAGCATAATCATTTTTAGACTGCTCAATCTGCATTTTAGCCTTATTCGGTATGCAGAGCATTTCGAGAGAATCATTGTAAATGCGGCACTTTACGTACTTGTATTGCACCCCTTCAATTTCAACTTCACCATCAATACGTTGAAAATTTCTGTTGTTACTGTAGTATGGAAGGTTGGCTGGCTGCTTGATGGTAATGAGTTCCGAATCGCTGTATTGCCTGTTATCTAAGGCAAGTTCAAGGTTCTTATCAGACTTGTTTGCCATGTAATTATAAACAAGCTGGTAACCCACCATATTAAAGGTGAAAATGGTTAAAAGTGCTATGGCTGCAAGTTTCCTCATTCGTTAGTTGTGCAATATAGGAGATTTTTTTGTTAACCATAAAATATCAGCATATTTTTTTTATAATGAATAATGCTGGAAGTCTGTGCCAATAACAATCCTCAGGCTTTGTTGTGTGAGGGTTTGACAAAAATTTCTAAAATATTACTACCTTGAGTAAAAATCCTTTATGAACATACAACAAAAAAACCAGCCGTTGTGGAGGTTCTTAATAAGACAAATGATAATGCCCTTATTGAAGAGATATTTGACTTGCTTTACCCTGAACAAGCAATAGAAAGTTTAGATGCGGAAGAGCTGACAGGAGAGCTGAAAGAAAAAATTACAAGAGCTTTTGAAGACTATCAAAGCGGTAATTACATAACCAATGAGCAGATGAAAGAAAAAGTACAGCAATGGCTTACCAAGTAGTCTGGACATCGGAAGCTGATCATGATTTTCATTCAATCTTGCTCTATTTGCGGGGAAATTGGTCTGAACTATCTGCAAATAAGTTTGCAGACAAGCTTTTTAAAAGTTAGATTCGTTGTCTGCAAAGCCAATCATTCCAAAGTATACTTCGCAGGATAATGTGCAAATGGCAAAGCTCGAAAAAAAAAGTTATCTTCTTTACTATTGAAAATAACGAGCTTATAATTCTTAGCATCTACCCCTTATAAGAGAGATTACTAAAAGTAAATTTTTTAACTGCCACAAATTTATTTCGCAATAAAAGTCCTTTTCTCCACGCCAATTCCTTTTAACGTCAGGCTTTTCCATTGGGATGGTAAAACCGCTTTTACCTGGGTAATACCGGAAGATGTAATTTCTAATCCTCCAAATCCATTCATCATCGCCTGCAGGATACCTCCGGCACCGGTTGCAAAATATGGATTGGTTCCGCCCTTTGTTTCCGCAATAACATTAAATGGCGGCAACAGGTTTGGTTTGTAGGAATCATTAAAAAAATGCGACGCTTTTTCCCTGTCTCCTGTTCTTGCATACAACAAGGCAAAGATGGCTTGTGTCATAGCCGGCGTACCTTCATTCGGTACTCTCACGGAATAATAATCCAGGTCTTTTTTAACCTGCTTTGGGTCGGTTATTTCCTTCAAAGGATAACTCAGCAGATTCACATCTGCCTGCTTTATTCCTTCTCCATTGTAAGCTGCATGTTCTTTTGTTGTTCCATCGGCAAGTTTTAAAATGGGTATGTTTGCGGCCACATTCATCCAGTCTGCATCTGGCAGAATGCCCATTATTTTTGCAGCATCAGTGGCATATTTTAAATTGGCTTTTGCCGCTGCATTGGTAAATGCATTATTATCTACATTCTCTGCCCATTCATCTGCAGCCACCACATTTTTAATATCATATTGGCCGGGGCCATTTCTTTCCACACGGCTGGCCCAAAAATCTGCGGTGGCTTTTAAAACAGGCCAGCCCTTTTCCCTCAGCCAATTTTTATCCTGTGTTACACTGTAATAACTCCAGGCTGCCAATGCCACGTCTGCGGTAATGTGGTGTTCAAATGGACCGCTTAACGCCCAAACCGGCGTTTCCTCCACACCTGTCTCCGCACTCTCCCAGGGATACATGGCACCTTTATAACCCTTGCCAAATGCGTTTCGTTTAGCAGCCTCCAGTCTTTCAAAACGGTATTCCACCATGCTTCTTGCCAGCTCAGGATGCAGTTGTAAAATAGCTGGGTACATCCACAACTCGGCATCCCAAAATACATGGCCGTTATAGCCAAGTCCGCTCAAGCCCATGGGGCTGGGGCTATTGCTGTTGCCTTCTCTTACAAAAGAATACAGGTGATAAATCATGCTGTGAATATCCTGCTGTGTCTGTGCCACTTCTGCTGACACGCCTGCATTGGCTGCTTCAATGATGATATCACTTTTCCAAAGTTCATCCCAGGCCTTATTATGCATTTCTATGAGTTTATCCCGCCCTTGCAATTTGGCAAAAATGGTGAGTCTTTCAGCTTCATTCAGGGGATCGTTATGATGGGCAGAAGTGATTGAAGAACCCACAATTGAATACCGGTAAGTTTCTCCGGATTGTAATTTCCTCGCAAATTTTACCAGGTGCATATTGTTATCCCACATTTCATGAATAACCCTTGGCTCGCTGCCATGGGCCTCCGGGAAAATAAACGCATTGGAAGCACACATCAGTAATTTACCGGTTGGGCTTTTTGCTGTAGAAGTAAGCAGGCTGATGGTTGTATGAGGGCGGTCAATTTCATTGTAATAATTCTGAACATCTTTCAGGGCATCAGGTGCATCCATCACACTTGCTGCACCAAGGTTCAGGTCTTTTTTTGCAGTAAC
Organism: Ferruginibacter sp.; assembly: GCA_965247025.1. Classification (GTDB taxonomy): domain Bacteria; phylum Bacteroidota; class Bacteroidia; order Chitinophagales; family Chitinophagaceae; genus Ferruginibacter. Next base: position 3,765,350 of record OZ252000.1, read on the forward strand.
CGAAATATCCATCAGTACTGAATAAGGTAACTGTCTTAACGCATAATATGTGTAAGAAATGGTTGCAATGTTTTTATAGTCGAAAGAGGTAGTGAAACTTGCTTGCTTCATATCCAGCGACTGCTGCATATTTGTTACATCGGCATTGCTTAATCTTTTGCCGTCAATTTCCATATACATGTTAAGCAGGTTGAAACTTTTTAAAAAGTTGCTTACCCTGCCACGGCCATATAAATCATATGCTCCTGCCAGTACAACATCTTTTACTTTAAACGCTTCCGGGCTGCTAATGATACCTATTTGCCCATTAGCTATTGTAATACCATAATAGTTTGAAGGATCAATTTTGGCAGCAGTTATTTTCCAGGCATCCTGGCAGTAAGACACACATACAATAAGCAAGATGGAGGCAAGGATTAACAATCGTTTCATAAAAAATATTTGACACAATTTAGTGACTGATTTTAACTTTATTTGCTGAAAATTTGATTGCCAGGTAAAATAGTATTTTATGAAAAAGTGGATTGCGGGTGTTTTTTTAATTATCGTGATTTCCGTTATTGCGGTTTACATTTTTATCCCTGCTAAGCAGTCTGTCACTTCCCAAATTTCCATCAACTGCGTACAAACAGCCGCAGAACGCATCTTACTAAGTAAAGGCAAATTATCATCCTGGTGGCCTGGAAAAGTAAACAGCAATAATGTTCATAACTATAAAAACTTCCGGTACAGGTTCAACAGAGTTTTACTAAATGGGATAAACGCAACTGTTACCAATGATAATGATTCTTTAGTGGGTATGATACAAATTATCCCTACCGATGGTATAACCACTTTACTTCAATGGTCATCACCAGTAGTTTTTTCCAATAATCCGGTGACCCGTTTAATGCAGTATAATAATTTGGTTGAGTATAAAAAAAATTTGGATGGCCTGTTTGCTGACATCAAAAATCATTTAGAGAAGCAGGAAAATATTTACGGTTTTAGAGTTGAACGTAAAACAGTTACCGATACAGTAATGATATCATTAAAACAGACTTTCAATCACTACCCCAATACACCGGAAGTTTATGCGATGATTAATTCATTGAAGCAATTCATCAGTTTAAACAAAGCAGAGGAAACAAGTTATCCTATGCTTAATGTACACAGCGAAGATTCAACAAGTTTTGATGTAATGGTGGCAGTTCCTACAAAAACTGCTGTAAAAGCAACCTGCCAGTTTTTATTAAAAAAAATGATAGCAGGAAATATATTAGTGGCTGAAATAAAAGGAGGGATCTATACAGTAAAGGAAGCTGAAAGGCAAATGGTTAACTATGCAAATGATTATAAAAAAATGTCGCCGGCCATACCTTACCAATCGCTGATTACGAACCGGCAGCTGCAACCAGATACTACTAAATGGGTTACCCGTCTTTACTATCCTATTTTCATTTAGGTTGTGTTACTTGAACTTAATAATCATCAGACTATCATTATTCCTGGCCAAAACAAAAGCATTTTGTCTACCAACCTGAATTGGTTTCACATGACGAACCTGGCCTTTTAAAACAATACCATTAAGCTGCTGGTAGGCAAACTCTCCTTTTCCTTTGTTAATCAATACTGAGCCAAAATCGGCATCGTTTCTTCCAAGTTCAACATTATTCTCATAATAGTTTCCCACCAGTAAAATATCAGGCAGATTATCGTTGTTGGCATTAACAATAGCTGCATCACGAAAAGTGCTTAGCTGGGCCTGAAATGGCAGTGGCTTGGCTTTGAATTGAAAGCTGCCATCGTTTATTAGTACAACATTTGAAAAATTAGTGCCGGTAAAATGATGTGCATCAGCCATTTTATCAGGATCAAGTAATTTGTTCAGCGGAGCTTTGGCAAAATCTTCGGCCAGTAAATATTTCTTTTTCAGGATTGGCAGTTGTTTTTCCAGATCTTGTTTTGTTGCAAATGGAATTTCCTGCCCACGCAAATAATAAGTGAGCAATTGCTCATATTTAAAGTTGTTGTCGAAATCGTTGTAATACATTGAAACAGGTTCTTTTTCTGATGCCTTTAGTTTTGTATTATTCCCAAAATTGCCTGCTATAAAATCTATATCTCCATCATTGTCAACATCACAAGGCAGTATAAAATTCCACCAACCTTCTTCATTTGTAATTACTTGTTTAATAAAGCTGGTTTTGTTGTTGATAAAAGCATCAATACCGCCCCACTCATAACAAAGTAGTAAGTCCTTGCGGCCATCATTATTTACATCAAACCATTTTGCATCCGTAACCATTCCCGGTTCTGTTAAGTCTTTTGAATATTTCTCCGTAACATCGGTGAACTTTCCGGTACCATCATTTTGCAATAAAAAGGAACGGGGAATGTTACCATAATTCCATGGTTCCGCTCTGCCTGCGATAAACAAATCAGTAAAGCCATCTCCGCTAAAATCATATGATGTTATTGCACTCTGTGTAAAGTAGATTCCAGAAAAAGCATCTGCCTTTTTTGTGAGATTCCCTTTGCCATCATTCATGTAAAGCAGCGGCAACAGGTGCTGATCTTTTTTATAGTATTCATTTCCCCCTGTTGCGATGACAAGGTCAGGAAACTTATCATTGTTTACATCAACCCATTCCGCAGCTACATTTTCCCACATGCTATCCTTCAGCATATCAGCAGAAACTTTTTGAATAAACTTTCCGTCTGCAGTTTGAAGAAAAACACCATTGTGAAAAGTTTTTGATGCTCCTGCGAAAATATCGTCCAGGCCATCACCATTAATATCTGCAACGGCCAGTGCCGGACCTTCTGTAGAAAGCATATGAGGCATCAGCGGCTCCCTGTCGAATTCATTAAAAGGGTTTTCGGAATGCAGGTATTTTAAACCGGTAGTGCCGGTGATATCTTCGGCAGTGGCAATAGTTGATTTTTTATAATCCGTTATTTTTTTGTAATCAAATTTTGGCAGATTGGCGGCATAAGAAATTGATAATTTTTGATTAGATTTTATTTGCAAAGGTTGATAGGTGTTATCTGGCCAAATAAGAAATGAAGAATCGATAATTGTTTTATCTAATCCAACTAACAGAGGTGCCAGCATACTGGACTGGAAGCCATGCACAGGATTGTTTTCGTATGTTCTGATACCACCGTTTGCAAACAAAATCAGTTTTGCACCAATAGCATTTATATTGTTTTCAGGCCCTTTTAACCGTACCGATGCGGATAATTTTCCCTGCTTATTATTTGCTGTATTTTCATAAAGAGTTGCAGGGTCATTGATGTTGTTCACAACAATATCAAGATCCCCATCATTATCAAGATCAGCATAAATTGCTCCATTTGAAAAGCCGGGATTATTGTCTTTAATGCTATCTGTAACATCTTTAAACGCAAGATTTCCTTTGTTAGAAAAAAACTGGTTTGGTAATTTTATCTCCGGGAATTTATTAACAAGGCTCATATCCTTTTCCTCCAGTGTATGGTTTTTTAATTTGTCCTGCAATTCATCGTTTGAAACAAAATTAATATAGTCTATATCATTCATCCTTTTGGGGATGCCGTTTGAAACGAAAAGATCCTTACTTCCATCATTATCAAAATCCATCCACAAAGCAGACCAACTCCAGTCTGTTGCATACACTCCTGAATACTGCCCGGTTTCACTAAACATACCATTACCTCTGTTATACTGAAGATTATTCCTGGAATATTGATAGTTATATCCAAAAGAAATTTTTTGCAGGAAAATATTATAATCATCTTCTGCCATGGAGCGCTTCAGCATATATGGATCGTAGGGCAGCATGTCCATTGAAATAATTTCCGGCCATGCATCGTTGTTAATGTCAGCTACATCCACGCCCATAGTAAACTGGCTGGTGTGCATTAAGCGCTTGCTGTTCTCTTCAGTAAATGTGCCATTGTGTTGATTAATATAGAGATAATCATTTTCATGAAAATCATTGCCCACATAAAAATCAGGCCATCCATCCAGGTTAATATCTGCAACTGCTACTCCAAGTCCATAACCAATCTTGCTGCCGTTAATGCCACACTGTTTTGTTACATCTGTAAAGTGAATTGAAGTTTTACCAGCAGCATTTTTTACAACATCATTACGGTAAAATTTTTGGCCCGCCAATGAGTCGTACGTATTCAAAAAGTTTTCTCTGGGTGCATAGTTTCCATCATGGTTTACAGAGTGATTAAGTAAGAACATATCAAGGTCCCCATCGCCATCGTAATCAAAAAAAGCAGCTTGTGTGCTAAAGCCTGTAAAATCTAATCCATAATCCGCAGCTTCATTTTTGTAAGATGGAATTCCTTGCTTGTCAATACCAGTACATATAAGCAGTTCATTCTTACTGTTAAGTGTTTTGTAATGCCCAACTTTACAAACGTATATATCAAGCAAACCATCATTATTGATATCAATAACAGAAACACCAGTACTCCACCCGCTATCTTGTGGTACAGATGCTTTTAAAGTTATATCTTCAAAACTTAATTTACCCTTGTTTAAATAAAGTTTATTATTTCCCTGGTTGGCCGTAAAAAACAAGTCAATTAAGCCATCATTATTAAAGTCACCAGCAGCTACTCCGGCACCATTATAATAATACATGTAAGAGAATAGATTAAATTCTGTGGTGGGTTTTAATTGGTTGATGAAATTAAGGTGGGTGATATTACTGTCAAGAGAAATAAACAATGGGGAATCTAACTTCTTTTTATTGTTACAGGAAAAGAAAAAACAAGCAATTAAGAACATCGCAATCACATGTTTCAAAAGGTGTAAAATCCTTATTTTGACTGCCCGTTTCATAATTAAAAATATTAGACTCAGATGCAAAACAACGCTTAAAAATATCAGTTTCTTCCTCTTATTTAATTTTATACATCACTGGAAAATCATTGTTTTCCAAAAAGAGAATGCAATTTGAGCTGCCGCTTCTAAAGTATAAAATGTCCCTGGTTTGACCTTTTAAATCAAGACTTGTCACCTTATCCGGTACTTCTGAAAAACTTCCTTTTTTATCATTTAATAAGAGGTGCCCATAACTTGCGTCAACCCTGCAGAATTGTGGCAGCAGATCAAGCGTATTACCAGCTGCTATTATATCAGGAAATCCGTCGTGATTTATATCTGCCAGCTTAATAGCATTTACTGATGAGAGCTGTACTTGCAGGGGCAGTTTCTTCACAGTAAAATTCCCCCGGCCATCGTTGTATGCAATACAGGAAGATAAGTAATTTACCTCTTTCACCTTTGCAGTTTTTATGTCCCCGTCAAAAAGTTCCTGTACAGTTTTTGTTGCATAATCTGCATGTTTTAAATTCATTTTTTTTAATGAAGGGATTTGGTCAGTAATTTCTCTTTTCATAAAAACAGGCAGATCTTTTCCATCAATTGTTTTAGTAAAAATCTTGTCAATGTTCCCATTTTTATTAAAATCATTCATCCACAATTTAACCGGATGAACTGCATCTGCATCGAGGTAAAAATTTTCTCCCATGTTTCCCAATACAAGGTCAATATCACCGTCCCCATCCACATCTGCTGACGCTACAGATTGCCACCATCCAAATAAGTTTTCCATTCCCGTTTTTACTTCTGTAAAACTGTGTCCGTTAAAAGAAAAAATATGCGGATACATCCAGTCTCCGGCAACTATTAATTCTTTTCTTCCATCCTTATTTATATCAGCGTAATCTGCTGATGTTACCATCCCAATTGCCGACAGTGCAGGGGCTATTGCAGCTGTTACATCTTTAAAGTTTCCTGATCCGTCATTTTTTAAAATAAAACTTCGTGGATCTTCTCCATAAGCTTGCGGCACACTTCTGCTACCAATAAATAAATCTATGTTTCCGTCACCATCATAATCCATAGGCAAAGCTGCTCCGCAATTTGTATTAATTAAGGGCAGTGCTCCACGCTTTAAGGTAAAATTGCCTTCTCCATCATTTATAAAAAGCTGGTTTTGAAAGCTCCCTGAATTAGCCGCTGCAAAATTTCCACCGCCGCCAACAAATAAGTCCATGTCACCATCCTTATCACAATCAAAAAAGAAAGCAGCAGTTGCATCATCAAAAGAATATGTTTTAAAATCAGGCGTTTCCTTTTTAACAAAGCCATGAGCAGTTTGAAGGTACAGTTGCCCCGCCTGGTCTTTAGCTCCACCAATAAAAATGTCCTGCAGCCCATCTCCATTTACATCTGCCGTTGCAGCTTTTGGCCCCTGGCGGGACAACATGAATGGTATATTTCGTTCCACATAAAAATCAACATAATCATCTTCCTGGTGTTTATCAAAAATACTTACCGCTCTCTCAAGTATTGTATTAGCAATGGTATCAGTATTGATTTTCATTTCTGCAGCGGCACCAGGATAGCTGACAGCAATGAGCTTATTGATACCTGGCGATTTTATTAAAGTCACGGATCTGTCTGGCCATGTAACTGTTATAGAGTCAGCCTGCCCGCTGCCTAAACCAATTGTCTGCCTGTAATCTGAAGATGACTGAAAACCGCGGCTTGGAATTACCTGCCTGTTGATTATTTCTTTTCCCTGGAATATTTTAATGGTGCTTCCAATAGCGAACAGATTAGGAGTTTTATATTGCAGGGACAAAGTGAGATAATTGTTTTTATTTAACTCCCGGCTATTATTTTTATAAATAAACGCTTTCTCATTTACATTATTTACAACAAGGTCAAGATCACCGTCATTGTCAAGATCTGCATAAGCTGCCCCGTTAGAAAAAGACGGTGTTGAAAAACCCCATGCAATACCTGCATCAGCAAATTTCAGGTTACCAAGGTTCCGGAAGGCTTTATTCGGTATAGGATGAGAAGGCATTTTGTTAGTCACGTTATTTAGTTCTTCCTTTTTGCCTGTAACAACCATTTGCTGCACAACATCATTTCCAAAAAAGTCTATAAAATCCTGGTCAGTAACATCATGAAAAATTCCATTGCTAACATACACATCTGTTTTACCATCATTGTCAGCATCAAACATTAATGCACCCCAACTCCAGTCGCTTGCTGCAATTCCACTGTAAAATCCAGTCTCTAAAAATTTTCCGTTGCCATTGTTTACCTGTAGTGCATTTTGCGTAAACTGGTTATAAAAGCCTTGCTTTTCTTTTAACTTCAGCACATCATAACTTTCGAAAGAAGAATTTGTTTTCAGCCGGTAATCGTCACCGGGAAGCATATCTGTAGTAAAAATATCAGGCAGGCCGTCGTTGTTTATATCCTGCATATCTGCGCCCATGGAGGAAAGACTAGTGTGCTGAATTCTGTCTTCCATCTCATCTTTAAACGTACCGTTCTTTTGATTAATGTACAAATAATCCCGCTCGAAAAAGTCATTGGATACATACACATCAGGATAGCCATCATTATTCACGTCTCCAACTGTTACGCCAAGACCAAGGCTTATCAATCCTCCATGAAAACCGGCCTCTTTAGTAACCTCTTTAAACAAACCATTATCATTCCTGTACAGATGATCTCCACCACCTTTTAAAAGATCAGGCACAGCCCATTCATTTTCCGCAAGGTCTCTTTTGTTGGCATAATTGAGTGTATTAACGGGAATAGGACTGTTATTAACTATAACACAATCAAGATCGCCATCAAGGTCATAATCAAAAAAGGAAGCTTGTGTGCTGTAGCCAGCATTATCCAGTCCGTATTGTTTGGCACTTTCAGTAAAAGTCAGGTTGTGGTTATTAATAAACAGTTGATTTTTTCTCAGAACTGTATCAAACATATTGCCTGCATTACAAACATAAATATCCAGCCAGCCATCTGCATTAATATCTGCAAACACCACACCTGTGCTCCACTGCTTTTTATCTGTAAACCCTGCTTTTGACGAAATGTCTTCAAATTGAAAATTGCCTTTGTTCAGATATAACTTGTTTGCACCCTGGTTGGCGGTAAAAAAAAGATCAGGCAGGCCGTCATTGTTCAAATCACCTGCTGCAACACCTCCGCCGTTGTAAAAATTTCTGTAATTAAATACATTAAGATTTTTGGTTTCAGCAATGTGGTTCTCGAAATTAATATTGCTGTTGTCAACTAAACTAAAAAGGGTCTTTTGTTTATTTTGATTACACGACAAAAGCAGTAAGGCCAGCAATGAAAGGGAAACCCTTAAAAAGTTCATAAGTAAAAATAAAAAAAGGCCATTAAAAAAATGGCCTTTTGAATAAATATAAAGTTAATTAGTAACCAAAATTTTGCTTGAGATTTGGATTGGAAGAAAGAGCAATATTTGGTATTGGATAAACACATCTGAATCCGGGAGATGCATTTGGCCTTTCGCCTACAGGGGCATTAAATACTTCAAAACGAATCATATCATTTCTTCTCCATGCTTCGAGATATAATTCTCTTCCTCTTTCTGCCAGTAAAGCCGTAAGGGTTATTTCTCCTAAATTTCCAACATTTCTTTTAGAGCGAATGTCATTCACAATAGCCAGTGGAGCCTCTGCATCAGTACCTCCTCTCAAAATTGCTTCCGCCTTCATTAAACGGGCATCTGAAAACCGGAAAAACACAAACTCGTTTTGACTTGCTGAACCTCCGTCATTAATAGTAGTAGGATCAAGCGGATATTTGGTAGTACGGATACCTTTTGATTCACTGGAGAAGAATAGGCTTACTTCGGGAGTAAATATTAATGGATTTCCGCTCCTATCTTTTAAATCAACTATCGGGTTTCCTACATGTCCACCCTTAGGTCCTCTAAGCTGCCCAACAAGAAATCCTGCGTTTCTTCCAAGGCTGTCACTGTACCCGGGAATAAATGCAGACCTGCGTACATCAGCAGCTTCAAAGCTGTTGTAGAAATCAGCCAACGTGGTAAAGCCATTCCAGCCGCTCGGTGCCATATTGTAATGGGCTCCCATGTAAGTTGCCCAACGCATATCCTTGTTCTGACGCACAAAAATATTTTCTGTTGATTTAGTTCCGTTATTCCAGGTAAAATTATCCCAGTAAAAAGTTGAAACTGATAAAGCAGGATTCGTAGAAATTGCATTGGTCAACGCTATTACCTTGTTCATATCGGCAGCATCAAATGTAAACGGACCAGCAGGAGATGCAGGGTCATGCTTGTAAACAGTCTTATTCAAATAGATTTTCGCCTCTAAAAACTGAGCTGCTTCTTTGGTAGCCAGCGTTCTTGTTGCATGAGTATATGCCGGCAAGGCTGCGATAGCTGCATCTAAGTCGGTCAGCATAAAATCAACAGCTGCAGAACGGGTAAGCACCTGGCCTATATCTGTTGTAGTGGCAGTTGCCGGAACATATGGCACCTGTCCGTATAAGTCACAAAGCTGGTACATTAAATAGGCTCTTAAAAACTGAGCTTCTGCCTTAGTCTGGCCTGTTGCAGTTTCTGCAACAAGTGTAGCCTGGTAAAGAGATCCGTTTAAACCATTCCATGTATCATTAACCTGGTTGTGCGAACCATCCCAGGTATGAAGGTGAAGTTTACGCCAGGTTCCAAAATCATCCCAGTCCGTACCACGGGTTGGTCCGAGTATTTCATCTGTTGAATGTTCATTCATTGCATAGGCATTACCTTGCCCAAGCAATTGATCTAACCCGCTGTAAACTCCAGCTATGGGACCAGGTACACCAACACCATTTTCGGTTGCGCCGGAAGTTTTAGAATTATATAAAGTCTCGTTTAATTTAGTACATGAAAACAATACCGTAACTCCTAATAGGATCGGCGATATTTTATAAAATCTTGAACTCTTTTTCATTTGATAAGTATTTTTGTTAAGTTAAAAACCCATATTTAATCCGATAGTAAATGTCCTTGCCTTTGGATATCCAGCATAGTCAAATCCTCTGGACGGTACACCATTGAGGTTATGATCCACATTAACTTCAGGATCTAAACCGGTATAATTGGTAATTAAAATCAAATTTTGTCCGGATACAGCAACGTTTAAAGTTTTGATATACGAGTCTTTCAATTTGAAAGTATAACCTAAGCTGGCATTTGACAATCTGACAAAATCACCTTTTTCAAGAAATCTTGTTGATACACTACCTGGATTAATTGGATCTTCCGGACTATTGGCAACTGCGTAAGTAACATTATGAGCAGTTTTTAAGCTGCCTTTTAAGAAAAGGGCGTTTGCAGTATTGTTGTAAACGTAAAAGCCAGTCGATGAATTAATAAAGAAGCTGGCATTCCAATTACCTAACCCAAAGTTATTTGTTAAGCCTGCATTGAATTTCGGCAGGGGACTTCCCAACAGTACGTCATTGGCGCCATTTGAATAACGGGCATCGCCATTACCATCAAGGCCTAAATAAACAGGCATTTTCCAGGTAAACAATGAATGATTATTTACTATCTGCTGAGCATAAGCTCCTGACAGACCTTGTCCGTTTACAACGCCTGTATTAATTGGAATAGGAAGACCAGTTACATTATTATTGTTGAAGGACATATTGTACATAACCTGCCATTGAAAGCCTTTAGCGTTGTGCTTTTTAACAACATCTAAATCAAAGCTAACTTCAATACCCTTATTAATTACTGAAGCTGCGTCTGGAAGATTTTCCCATCTGTAAGGACTATTTGATCTCGGCAGGAAGTAGTTAAAGAATATCAAATTCTTTGTGTCTTTGTGATAATATTCAACAGTTCCTTTTAATCTGTTATTAAACAATGCAAAATCAACTCCAACGCCTGCAGATCTTGTACTTTCCCATTTCAAATTTGGATTTGCATTCGTGAGATTTTGTGAAGACTTCCCAAGTGCACCTAAATCATAATCCTGCCTAACCGCTAAAGAACCATAAATTGGAATACTTCCTTTACTACCAACAATACCATAGTTACCCCTGATACTTAATTCATTAAAGACCTTTCCTAAAGAATTTTTAAAAAACTCTTCGTTTGAGATTCTCCATTTTACAGCACCAGAAGGAAAGGTTCCGTATTTGTTGTTTTTACCAAAGCGTGAATCGCCATCAACACGTACAGAACCGGTAAAATAATATTTGTTGTTTATTATGTAGTTTGCCTTTGCAAAATAGGATTGTTCAGTTCCTTTAGAAGTATCGCCAAAATTGATTGGAACCTTATTTTTAAAATTGTTGATATCCTTTATAAAGACATCAGTTGGCAATACCACAGGCGTAGCTAATCCCCATCTTAAATCATTCCAGCCATAGTTATTAAACGACTGGTAGTGATAGCCAACAAACGCATTTAATTCATGACCATTGCTAAAAGTTTTATCATAAGTAAGTATGTGGTCAACAAGAGTAGAATTGTATTTTTTATTCTGGTAAAAAGCCCTTCCATTACCAGAAATTTGATTTTTCAAATCAATCGAGCCTAAAAAGTTATCTCCGCCAAACGCATTGCTGCTTAATCTTGGATCGGCAAAAGATTTACGTAATGCTTGTGATTCGTCAAGTCCGACTGATAATTTATAGTTGAGGCCATCCATAATTTTGTATGTAAGGGCAAGGCTTGAAAGCAGCCTGTTTGTATTATCCCTGTCATCAAAATATGCAAGCATTTCTGCAGGGTTTCTATTTCCATCTAATGGATCATAATAAGAACCATTTGTATTAAAAATAGGATATGTTGGATTGAACGCAATTGCTGCACCTATTAAACTTCCCTGGTAACCCGCATTATTTGTATTAGGAGGATAAACATTTCTAACATTTGAGAAGTTGACATTAGCGTCAAATTTCAATTTTTCTTTAAAGAACTGCTGAGAAAAGTTTGCTCTTGCTGCAAGCCTTTTAAGGCTACTATTTTTCACTGTACCTACTTGATCATCATACCCACCGCTAAGCCGGAGTGACGTTGCTTTTTTAGCGAAGCCCCATGCAAGGCCATAATTTTGGGATACCCCTGTTTGAAAAATTTGATCTTGCCAATTTGTGTTGGCTCCTTTGTCTACATTTAAAACAGCTACAGCAGCATCTGCAGGTGAAGTACCTGCGTCGATATTTGCTTTCTTAACTCCTACCAAAAAATCCTGTGCATTTAACAGATCATATCTTGTGGCAGGTTTAGACATACTTGTTGAAGCATTAAATTGAAAACTACCGCTTCCCCGACCACTTTTAGTTGTAATGAGTACAACGCCATTTGCTCCAGCTGCTCCATAAATGGCAGTTGAAGAAGCATCTTTTAAAACAGTTATACTTTCGATATCACTGGGATTCAGGAAAATCAGCGGATTTTTCGGTGTTGAGCTTCCTTCAATTCCGCTTGCCGTTCCTGTAGAACCTCCTCCATAAATTGGCACGTTATCAACCACGTAGAGCGGCTCACTGGAATAAATAGAACTTGCGCCCCGGATGTTCACACTTAAACCTGCGCCTGGCTCGCCACTTGATGGCGTTACTGTTACACCCGGTGTACGGCCCTGGAAGAGTTCCTGGGGCGAAGCAATAACTCCTTTGTTAAAGTCCTTGGCGGAAACAGTGGCAACAGAACCTGTAAGATCTTTTACTTTTCTTGTACCATAACCAACAACTACAACCTCATTAAGGCTGCTGGCACTTGATTCCAGTTGCGGACTTACAACCGTTTTGCCATTTGCCTTAATATCCTGATTGGCAAACCCCACACCAGTAAAGCTTAAAGTAGCATTTGCTGCAACATTTGAAAGTGAATAGATTCCTTTTGAATTGGTGGAAGTTGCGTTTTTTGTTCCTTTAACTGATACTGTAACGCCTTCTACAGGATCCCCTTTTTTATCTGTCACCGTTCCGGTGATTGTTTGCTGGGCAAGCGAGACAGCTGTGAACCCAATAATGACAGTCAGGAGCATGACTGCCCTTCTCATGATAGCAAGATGCATAATCGTTTAGTTTTTTGTTTGGTTAAAATAGTTTGTCAATAAATCTGGACCGAATTAAAGAGCAGATTTTTTTAACAATAGCTGCATCAAATAATAATTAATTATTTTTAGCGGCGGTAAAAGTAATGACAAACTCATAGCAAATTGTGAATTTTGCACAATGTAAATTTGCAAACGTTTGCGAAACGCATTGCGGTGCATAAATTAGTAAAGTGAAAGTCCCATATGACAAATACAACCTTAAAAAAAATATCTGAAATGCTTGGCATTAGCGTTTCCACAGTTTCCAGGGCATTAAAAGATCATCCTGATATTTCTACAAAAACAAAAGTTAGGGTTAAAGAGTTAGCTGACACGCTTGAATATGAACCTAATGCAAATGCCATAAATCTTCGTACCAGTAAAAGCAATCTCTTTGGATTGATAGTGCCCAGCATTTCCAACTATTTTTATGAGTCTTTCATCAGTTCGGTAGAAGAGGAAAGCAGGAGAAAAAATTTTGGCCTTATGATTTTACAGTCAGGAGATAATGTCAGCATAGAAATAGAAAATCTTAAACACTGCAGGCAAAGCAGGGTGAGTGGCCTTTTTATTTGTCTTACAATAAACACAGTAAATCTAGATGCATTTTCCAGGTTCAGAGAGATGGAGATTCCGGTAATATTTTTTGATAAGGTTCCAGATGAGCAAAATACTAACCGGGTATGTGTAGCAGATGCAGTTTCAGCAACTATTGCAGCAAATGCCATCAACGAAAAAAGGAAAAAAAAGGTGCTTGCAATTTTTGGCAACCCCAATTTATCTATTACAAAAAAAAGGCTTTTTGCTTTTCAAAAAGCGCTTGAAAAAGAAATTTCTTTAACAAGCGTATTTGCAGGTAGCGCTGCCGAGGCTGAAGAACTAACCTTACATGCGCTACTTCATGATAAGCCTGACACCGTATTTTGTATGAGTGATGAAATTCTCACAGGAACAATGAAAGCGATTCAAGTATCACGACAGAGAGTACATGAAGATATTGCTGTAATAAGTATCAGCAATGGTTTTATTCCAAAACTATATTACCCCGAAATTACTTATGCCGAAACCAGCGGCTATAAACTTGGCAAGCTTGCATTTTCAAGCATGATGGCTTGCCTGGCTGGCAGTACTTTTGTACAGGACCTTACCATTGAAAGCCAGCTGGTACCCGGCGGATCATTATAGAACTGCCATTAAAAACTTTCCACATCGCATCCAATCGGGGAACCCGGAGGGATTTCTTTGTGAAGCGTTGGCTTTGCTTCTGCCGGTGCTCCCATTCTGTCAATTGCAAGGGCAAGGTGCGCTGTGTATGAGATGTCGGTAGATATTTTTTTCTTCTCTTCGATAAATAGCTTTAAATCGCTAAGCGATTTTTTGCCAACAGCCACTGCCTGGAAAGACGCTTCTTTATCAACGCTTAAGGAAAGTAAATAGGTTAGCAGCACCTGTTCTGTTTGTTGTTGAATTAATTTTTCCATGCCTGTTCTTCTTGCAGCCTTCCAGGTTTTATTTATCAAAGTGGTGATCATCTCACTAAGGCCAAGGCCACCATTTACTTCATACTGCACCATGCGGCTTACCCTTTCGCTGTTAAATAAAAAAGAGAGCGGCACATCTGCTGCTGTTTCTGCAGGCGACAATAAATCAAAAGCCATCCCTGTTCTTTTTCTAAAAAGTTCTCTTGAGTTGCCATAACCGGCAGGCCGCGGCGGAATTAACGCTGCTATCTTTTGAGGTAGTACAAGCACCTGGGGATCCATACAATCTATCAATGCATTAAGGGCATTTAGTTGCTCACTTTTAGCAATTGGAGTTAAAGGTATTTGTCCATCGCCTTTAACAGCATACGTGTATCGTAATCCCCCAACAACTTTGGCTACAGCCTCTGCCTGGTAACGATGATAAAAGTAAACCGGTACCAGCACATCTTCCAGCATGGCCAGCGGCATACCCGGGGCAATATTTTTTTCTCCGAACTGAGCCAGGGCTTTTGCCCTTATTTTCATAACATCTTTTAATCCATCCACTACGTTACTACCATTGTCCCATAAGTGAGCTTCAGGGCTTACTGAGCCTGCTGGCCTTGCGTCTTCATCAGTTAAAAATCTAAGGCCTTTTTTATAAGCTGAGGTAATGATATCATCCAGTGCAAGTTTACTGTTGGCTCCTTTCGCAAACTCAGTGTAGCCCCAGGCAATTGAAACCTTATCCCAGGCGCCAATTTTATCATCGTATGCATTGCTGAGGTCTATTTCTCCAGCGGCGTTTATTGCAGCCAGCGGATGTGGATAATCCATTACACTCGAGCGATTAACGGTACTGGCGGAATAGTTGTGCATAAGCCCGAGTGTAGGGCCAACTTCATGTGCAGACAATTGCCTTAGCCTTGCCAACGACATTTTTAACATTCTATCCTCGGTTGGTAACCCGTCTCCGAATGGCGCCAGCAAACCCTGGGCAATCAAATAATCCTGCCTTACCCTCAATGAGCCAAGCGAAACATTCCCTTTTATTATTTCGCCTGTTCTGGGATCTGTAACCGTTGACCCGTAGCTCCAGCCACGGGTTGACCGGTGAACCCAATTTATCGTATTGTATCTTACATCCATCGGGTCCGCACTGTCGGGCAAAATTTTTACCTGGAAAGCATTTTTAAATCCTGCGGCTTCAAATGCCTGGTTCCACCAGCTTGCCCCTTCTAACAAGGCACTGCGAATTGGCTCCGGTGTGCCATTATC
This sequence comes from Ferruginibacter sp., assembly GCA_965247025.1. Taxonomy (GTDB): domain Bacteria; phylum Bacteroidota; class Bacteroidia; order Chitinophagales; family Chitinophagaceae; genus Ferruginibacter. Next base: position 3,780,988 of record OZ252000.1, read on the forward strand.
TACATAGTAAACAATTGGCTTAACCGTTTCACTCATTACTGCACCCGGCTCTTTTTTTTGCAGCCGGTGCCGGCAGATAAAATATTTATCAATGGGTGATGCTACTGGTGTGCTGTAATCAAAATAAGTGATGTTGAAAAAGCTTGATCTTGGGTCAAACACCCGTGGCTGGTAATCATTATCTGGCAATTGCACAAATGAATGATGAATGCGTAGTGTGATGGCTTCTGTTGAAGGCGCCACTGATGCAACAAAATTGCCCACGTTACCGTCACTGTTAGTAAAAGTTATGCTTGCTTCAAACTCAGTATTCTGCGGAAAATTTTTTGTGCGGGGGAAATATAACGCACTCCTTGTTTTATCAATTGAAAAATTTCCTTGTTTCAACCTGCTGATGCTATTTGAAACTTTTACTGCATCTCTCAATAAAAAGTCAGTTGCATCAACCAATACAGCTCCGTTGCTGGCCGCCTCTGCAGTAAAACCCCACAATGCAGACTGGGCAAAAGATTGTTCAACAGCCCGCCTTTCATTTACATTTGATGTAACAGCCCGGTAGTCGTAGTTAAGCTGCACCATCAGCACTTTTCTTCCCACTTTTATAAATTTTACAATGCTGGTATTGCCAAGCCTGCCCCTGTCCAACCCGATGTCATTTGAACCAAGGCCTGCAGGCAATGATGTCTGGTACAACACTTCCGAATCAAGCCTGCTGATCTCAAGCCAAATTTTACCTTCATCTTCATTTATATAAAAGTTGAAAAAGCCCGCCATCTTCTTTAAGTCCTTTGTTTTCTCTTCAATGGTCGGCAGCTTTTGGGCGGCAGCAAATAATGGTGCTATAAGCAATAATAAAATGAGTTTTTTCATGAACAGTTATTTTGTGTTCACAATATACAAAGCGCAGGGTGTAAAGGATAAAGTTGAAGATAATAAAAAAGCGGCACACTTGCAATGAAGCTGCCGCTTTATTTGCTGATAAGTTTTGTGCTGTAAAATTGTCTCTAAAAAATATAGTCCAGCCGCAGGTAATTGCTTTGATGTTCCCTCACAATTGTTTGTACAATGTCTTTATTGGCATTATTATCTTTTGTGCTGATGAGGATACGGATACTGAAAGCTCTTAACGCATCACTCACACTCAGCGTTCCTTCAGCACTGTCCTTTCTGCCGTTAAATGGATAAACATCAGGCCCACGCTGGCATTGAGCATTAATGTTGATACGACCAACCTGGTTCGCAAGTTCATCAATCAGATAACCAATGGTTTTAGAATTGGTTCCAAAAATACTGAGTTGCTGGCCAAAACTTGACTGTACCACATAACTGATTACTTCTTCCAGGTTTTTATAAGGAACGATGGGCACCACCGGGCCAAACTGTTCTTCTTTATAAACACTCATTTTTTCATTTACAGGGTACAATACTGCCGGGTAAAAAAAGGTATCATTCACTTCACCCCCGTTCGTATTTATTACAGATGCACCATATTTTTTAGCATCATCCACCAACCCTGTCAAATAAGTGGCTTTACCAAATTCTGGCAGCGGTGTTATTTTTACATCTTTTTCCCACGGCATACCGCATTTAAGTTTATCTACGCCTGCTGTGTATTTCTTTAAAAAGCTGTCAGCAATATTTTCATGCACAAAAATAATTTTAAGGGCTGTGCAACGCTGACCATTAAACGAAAGCGAGCCTGCAATGCATTCACTTACGGCAATATCAATATCAGCATCCAGCAAAACAATTGCAGGGTTTTTAGCATCCAGCCCCAGCACACCCCTTAAGCGGTGTGGGAAGGGATGCAATTTTTTAATATCGCTGGCACCTTTATTAGTTCCTATAAAAGCAAACACATCTATTTTGCCTGTTTCCATTAAAACACCAACCGTTTCTTTCCCCTTACCATAAATGATATTGATAACACCTTTGGGAAAGCAATCTTTAAAAACCTTGAGCAGCGGTTTGATGAAAAGCACACCGTATTTGGCAGGCTTAAACACCACCGTGTTGCCCATAACTAGTGCAGGAATCAATGTGGTGAATGTTTCATTTAAAGGGTAGTTGTACGGACCCATGCACAATGCAACACCTAAGGGTACCCTTCTTATTTGTGCAATGATGCCTTCTTCATTTTCAAACTTTGAATAGCCATGGTCAATATTTTTTAATTCCCGTATGGTATCCTCAATGTAAACACAGGTACGGTCAAATTCTTTTTCACTATCCGGTAAGTTTTTGCCTATCTCCCACATCAGTAATTTTACAACTTCTGTCCGCTGCTTTTTCATTTCAAGCAGAAATTGCTCCACATGGGCAATCCTGTTAGCGATACTCATTGTTGGCCATTCACCCGTACCATTTTTGTACGCATTTACCGCGGCATCCAACGCTTCTAACGATTCTTTTTCCGTAAGCAGTGGCGTGCTGCCGATTACGCTTTTTACCGCAACAGTTCCATCGCTAAGCGATACCGGTGATACCACATCGTTCATAGCTCCATCCCAAATCTTTAATTCTCCATTTACAAGGTATTCCCGTTGTTCAATAAATTCTTTTAACTGCCACTCAGCCGGTACCTGGTCTGCAACGGGGAAAATATGTTCTAGAACTGCCATAATAATTTTAAAGTTTTGTTGGAAAATTGAAAGGTACAGCAGAATAAATAAACAGCGTTTGTTGATTAGGGAAAATAGTGTGTCAAAACAGTCCCCGGCTGTGTAAGGCAGGGGTTAAAAATTTTGTTGAAACGGCAAATACATTTACTTTAAGCTAATTTGATAAAATTTGTAAAATGCCTTGCCTCGTTTAATAATCGCTGCTGAATGGAGCTGGAGGCGTTTACAGTCTCAGGTGCTGGTCGCCTGGCACCATCTTACAAATTGCAGGCACTATTGTTGTAGATCCAACAGTTTTAGCAAGTTACATTTTGTGCCTCAGGATAAAATAGCTGTTTATATTAGTCACTAAGTTACAAACAAGCATCACTTCATAATTATGATTCTTTTAGTTGATGACCGGCCCGAAAATTTGTTTTCGCTAAAGTCAATTCTTGAATTACATTCCTTTCCTGTTGATACGGCGCTAAGCGGAGAAGAGGCGCTGAAAAAATCACTCAAAAACAGTTATTCACTTATCATCCTGGATGTGCAAATGCCCGGCATGGATGGTTTTGAAGTGGCAGAATTTCTTGCAGGCAATAAAAGTACAATGGATATTCCGCTGATATTTTTATCAGCAGTAAACACAGAAAAAAAATTTATTACAAAGGGCTATTCGTCGGGTGCAATTGATTACATAACTAAACCGATAGACCAGGATATTTTGTTATTAAAAGTAAAAACGTTTCACCGGTTGTATGAGCAAAACCGTGAACTGCTCCTGGCCAAACAACAGCTGCAGTCCGAGATTGAGTTTCGTAAAAAAGCCCAGCAACAGGCGCTCGAGAAAGCCAGTGAACTTAACGTTATACTTACCTCTATACCGCAGGTTGCATTTACAGCCATGGCGGATGGCACCATCGATTTTGTAAACAATCACTGGTTTAAATATTCCGATGCTATCGGCACTTTCCCTGAAGTTCATCCGGACGATCCCTGCATCATCAGCGAATGGAAAAAAATCTTGTTGTCAAAAGAACAGCAGCAGGTTGAAGTACGAATTAAAAAACTTGACACAAGGGAATATAAATATCATCTTTTAAAAGTGGTGCCGGTTTTAGAAAATGGAAAAATTGTAAAGTGGGCAGGTACGTTTACTGACATAGATGAACAAAAACTTGCATTGAAAACAAAAGACGATTTTCTGTCTATGGCGAGCCATGAATTAAAAACTCCGCTTACCAGTGTTAAGGGTTACCTGCAGTTACTTGAGGGAATGCAAAAAGAAGAACAGCCAAAATTATTTTTGAGCAGGGCTCTTAAACAGCTGAATAAACTGGACGGACTTATCAATGATTTTTTAGACATTTCAAAAATAGAAAATGGCAAATTAAAATTTGATCTTGACAAGATTGATTTTGAAAAATTACTTGCTTCAACTTTGCAGATGCTGCGACAAATATACCCGTCGGTAAAAATCACTCATACAGGTATTTCGTCCGCAACAATTTTGGCCAACGAAATAAGGCTTGAACAGGTGATAATTAATTTTATTAGTAATGCAGTAAAATATTCCCATCAAAACAATGAGGTGGAGATATTTACAGAAATTACTGCAGCCAATGAATTATATTTCAGTGTTAAAGATTACGGCATTGGAATATCACCCGAAAATCAGAAAAATATTTTCAGTAAATTTTACCGTGTATCTGAAGGCCCGCCTTACGCACAGGGGCTTGGTATAGGCCTGTACATCTGCGCTGAAATTTTAAAACGGCACAACGCTAATTACGGTGTAAAAAGTGAGCCTGGAAAAGGCTCTTTATTTTATTTTACCATACCGGCTGCCGGTAACCTTAACCTTTAATTTTCCATTACAATACTGCTGTATGCGTCTTACATTGAAACGAAATCTCCTCATTGGTTTTGGTATCTCACTCCTCATACTTATCATCAGTTCTGTTGCTTCTTATCTCAGTATTGTAAGCTTACTAAATAGCGCCAGGCAGGTAAATCACACCAACACTATTGTTCAAAAACTGGAGTTAACCGTTTCCACCATGAAAGATGCAGAAACAGGCCAGCGTGGATTTCTGCTAACCGGCAAGGAAGAATTTCTTGAACCTTATAATGGAGCTTTTGAAGAAATAACAGGCGTGATAAAAGAAATCAGAACCCTTACAACAGACAATGCTTCTCAACAAAAAAATATTGAACTGCTGGATCAGATAGTAAAAAAACGCTTCTCCCGCCTGCAGGCTTTAATTGAAGAAAAAAGAATTAATACGCCACTCAATATCGCAGATCTGCAAGCAGGAAAACAGTTTATGGATAGCGTGAGGTTAATGGTAAAAAATATGACCATTGAAGAAAATGTGCTGTTGAAATCACGGTCAGAAAAATTCTCAAGCTATGCATCTTATACTCCGTTACTAATAGTAACAGCAGCATTACTCGCTATTATAATTACAATACTTTTTTATCTTAAAACAAACAAAGACATAAGCATCCGGACCGGGTTGCAGGATGAGCTTATCCGTAAGGATGCAGCCATTGGTCACCGGATAAATGTTATTCGGACAGTTGCAGAAAAAATATCGGGGGGAGATTATAGTGTAAGGGTAAATGACCTGGAGGATGATGAGCTCGGAAATATTTCTGATACGCTGAATAAAATGGCATTATCACTTGAAAAGTCTTTTAATGAATTGGCTGATAATGAATGGTTGCAGGCTGGTATTGCAAGGCTAAATGAAGCTGTAATTGGTGATGATAATCTGCCAAACGTTTCCCAAAAAATACTTTCATTTTTAGCCGATTATTGCAAAAGCCAGGTGGGTGCTTTTTATGTTCAGGAAAGTGAAAACCATTTGGTTCTTGAAAACAGCTATGCTCTAAAGGCTGCTGAGGTAAGGCAAAAAGTAACTACCGGCGAGGGCCTTGTGGGGCAATGTTCTCTGCTTAAAAAACAGTTGCTTATAACAAGTATCACTGAGGAAGATTTTCATGTGTCATTCACTGCAGCAGATTTAAAGCCTGTGAATATTATTGTTTTTCCAGCGCTTTTTGAAAACACTGTAAAAGCTGTTATTGAATTGGGATCGCTGCAACCTTATACCGAAAGAGAATTGGTCTTTTTTAAAATGATCGCTGAAAACATTGGCATTGTCATTAATACAGTTCAAAACCGGCAGCGGTTGCAGGAGTTGCTGGAAGAAACACAGTCACAATCGGAGGAACTGATGACCCAGCAATCTGAACTTGAGCAGATAAATGCTGAACTTGAATTGCAGGCGCAACAATTGCAGACATCTGAAGAAGAATTGAAAGTACAATCTGAAGAGTTGATTGAAACTAATACGCTGCTGGAGGAACGTTCTGCGGCACTGGAACAGCGCAATCAACTTATACTGCAAAAAAATGCAGACATAGAAAAGAAAGCAGAAGCATTAGCATTATCGACAAAATATAAATCTGAGTTTTTGGCAAACATGTCTCATGAATTAAGAACGCCGCTAAATTCCATCCTGCTGCTCTCCAGGCTAATGTCAGAAAATAATGAACAAAACTTAACTGCAGACCAGGTGCAGTATGCCAATGTTATACAAAGTTCCGGTAAAGGATTGCTGCAGCTGATTGATGAAATATTGGATCTTTCAAAAATAGAATCTGGTAAAATGACCATTGAATATTTGCCGGTTAAAGTAGCTGACATTACCCATGATATAAACCAATTATTTGCACCAGCGGCAAAACAACAGCAACTTGAATGGACGATAGAAATTGGTGAAGAAGTGCCTGCAATTATTGAAACGGATAAAATGCGGCTTGACCAGGTTTTGAAGAATTTATTATCCAATGCATTCAAGTTTACATCAAAAGGATTTGTTCATTTTTCAGTAAGAGGTGATACGCAAAGGCCTGGCTTTATCTGCTTTATAGTGAAAGATTCCGGTATTGGAATCAGTGCCGAAAAACAGGAACTTATTTTTGAAGCCTTCCAACAGGAAGACGGATCAACCCGGCGCCGGTATGGGGGCACAGGCCTCGGACTGTCCATCAGCAGGGAACTGGCAAAATTACTTGGAGGAGAAATTACACTCACCAGCACACCCGGTAAAGGGAGTGAGTTTGTGTGTTGCTTACCGCTGGTACACACAGATATAATTGCAACGATAACCGGAAAAAACAAAGAGACAATACCAGCATTTATTACCGAACCGGCAAATCAACAAAACATTGTAATAGACAAATTCAACACTACCGTTATCCCGGCAGAAATTCCGGATGACCGCAACAACATTATTACAGAAGATAAGGTGATCCTCATTATTGAAGATGACATAACATTTGCCGCAGCACTGCTGGATTATGCAAGACAAAAAGGATATAAAGGCATAGTGGCTGTAAGAGGTGATACAGGTATTGAAATGGCCGCCCAATACTTGCCTTCAGGCATTTTGCTTGACATTCAGTTGCCGGTAAAAAATGGCTGGCAGGTGATGGAAGCACTTAAGAATAACATTTATACAAGGCATATACCGGTGCATACCATGTCATCTTACGAAGTAAAAAAAGAAAGCCTACTGAAGGGTGCGGTTAACTTTATAAATAAGCCGGTTGCATTTGAACAGCTTAATACCATCTTTGATAAGATAGAATTGATACTCAGTAAGAAGGAAAATAAAGTACTCATTATTGAAGAAAATTTCAAACACGCTAAAGCACTGGCGTACTATCTTGGTGCTTACAATGTTCATACGGAAATCAACCAGTCTGTAGATGAAAGTGTGCGGTCTCTTTACAAAAAAGAAGTGGATTGCGTGATACTTGACATGAGTGTTACGGACAAAAATGCAGATGCATTACTCGAAAAGATAAGGGCGAATGAAGGCCTTGAAGAATTGCCAATTATTCTTTTTACCGGTAAGTCTTTATCGCAGCCGGAAGAGTTTAAACTTAAAAAATATGCAGATGCTATTGTTTTAAAAACAGCAAATTCTTACCAGCGTATACTGGATGAGGTAACGTTATTTCTTCACCTGGTGCAGGAACAGCAAAATAAAAATACGGCTCCAAATTTTGAAAAATCTGTTTTAAAAGAAAATGTGCTGAAGGGGAAAAAGGTGCTGCTTGCAGATGATGATGTACGTAATATTTATTCGATGACCAAGGCGCTGGAAAAATTCCAGATGAATGTTATACCGGCAATGGATGGTAAAGAAGCGCTGCAGCTTGCAAAAAACAATGAGCTTGATTTGATACTGATGGATATGATGATGCCAGAAATGGATGGGTATGAAAGCATAAAAGCCATCAGGAAAATTCCATTTTATAAAAATACGCCGATCATTGCCGTTACTGCAAAAGCCATGAGTGGCGACAGGGAAAAATGTATTGCCGCAGGTGCATCAGATTATATTTCAAAACCGGTTGATACAGACCAGTTGGTTTCCTTATTAAGGATTTGGCTTTATGAAAAAGGTTATTAATTAATTGAATTTTTTATGCAGGGAAAAACCATACTTATTATTGATGATGACGACCGCAATATTTTTGCACTAAAGGCTGTTTTAAAATCGAAACAACTTGAGTGCATAACAGCCACAAGTGGTTTGCAGGCACTTGATATCTTAAAACAAAACCGGGCAATTAATGTTGCGCTGGTGGATATGATGATGCCGGGTATAGATGGCTATGAATTAATGATGCTGATAAAAAAAATAACTTCCTTAAGTCATTTAAAACTGATAGCCGTAACAGCCCAGGCAATGGTGGGAGATAAAGAAAAGTGTTTATCGGCCGGAGCAGATGGTTACATTTCCAAGCCTGTTGATGTTGACAAATTGATGCAGTTATTAAACAGCGATTTAAATACTGAAACATGATTGCAACCAGCGATATGGAACACTTGCTCGGCAGCATACAAAGAAGGTATGGCTACGATTTTACGGGCTATTCAAGAGCCTCTTTAAAACGCAGGATAGATAGCTTTTATGCAAAGGGAATTTATAGTTCCTTCTCACAAATGCAGGAGAAGCTAATGAGCGACACCTCATCCTTTATGTATTTTGTAGAGGAGATAACTGTAAATGTTACAGAGATGTTTCGTGACCCCGGATTTTACCGTACGCTAAGAGAAAAAATATTGCCGGTGCTTGCCACTTACCCTTTTATCCGCATATGGCATGCAGGATGTTCAACTGGTGAAGAGGTATATTCAATGGCCATTTTATTGAAAGAAGCTAACCTGCTGCATAAAGCCATTATTTATGCTACAGACCTTAACCAGGCGGTTTTAGAGAAAGCAAAAACAGGGATTTTTCCGGTAAGTACAATGCGGCAAAATTCAGAAAACTATATTCGCAGCGGCGGCAAAGAAGATTTCTCAACTTATTACCATGCCAATTATAATCATGCAAAGTTTGAAAACCAGTTGTCTGAAAAAATGGTATTCTCAACACATAACTTAGTAAACGATGCAACATTTAACCAGTTCCAGTTAATTCTCTGCCGCAATGTTTTAATTTATTTCGACAGGGAATTACAGGGAAAGGTATTAGAACTGTTCGATAAGAGCCTTGATTCACTTGGCTTCCTGGCCATCGGCAGTAAAGAGTCGCTCAAATTTTCTTCCATCGCCGGCCATTACAAACAAATAGATAACAGTGAAAAGATATGGCGAAAGAACAGGTGACAGCAGCAAAAAAACTAGTTATCATAAGCGGCTCTTCGGGTAGCCTGGAGGCGCTTTCTGCCATACTTCCCAATCTTGATAAAACATTTTCTATTCCAATAGTTATAGTATTGCACCGTAGCCCCAATACTGATAGTGGCCTTACCGACCTGCTTTCTTCTAAAACGGTTTTGCAGGTAAAAGAGGCTGATGAAAAAGACCGGCTGCAGCCCGGCTGGATATACCTTGCTCCCCCGGATTATCACCTGTTGATAGAGGAAGACGGCACAATTTCGCTGGATGCCTCATCTAAAGTAAATTACTCCAGGCCCAGTATAGACGTGAGCTTTAGCAGCGCTGCAGAAGTTTACCGGGATGGGCTCACCGCTGTATTGCTGTCTGGTGCCAATTCAGATGGCAGCAACGGAATGAAAACCGTACAACAATATGGCGGGAGAAATATAGTGCAGGATCCGGCGGAGGCGATGGTGAGTTATATGCCGCAACAGGCAATTCTTTTTTCAGGAGCAACTGAAATGTTAACAGCAAGTTCCATTGGAAAAGTTCTCAACGAAATTTCGAAAATGAGGTGATAGATTACATTGTCAAACACCCGGGTATTTATTTGTAAAGTTTTACGTTGCAGTAACCAAACCTCATTTAATCCAAACGCTATTTGTCTTTACAACCTTCCAAAAAATCTTTAATTCCCAGCACAATTTTATCAACCATTTGCTGCTGGTAAGCAGGATCTAAAATTTTTGCCTCTTCATCAAGATTACTGAGAAATAGCGTTTCAATTAATGCATTAGGATACTCTGTGGGGCTGTTAAGCATAAAGTTGAAGGAGCTGTTATTGCCGTACTCTTTCAATCCCAGCCCGAGCATTTGTTTATAAATATTGAGGCTTAAATTTCTAAAGCCTGGGTACCTGTAAAATGTACTGGTACCACTGGTGGCGAAAGGATCTTCTGATGAATTAAGGTGCAAACTCACCAGCAGGTCTGGCATACTGTCCCGGTAAAAAAGAATACGCTCTTTATTATCAAAAAATTGTTCTTTTTCTCTTGTCATAATTACAGTGGCGCCTTCCTTTTGTAACGCTGCCTGCAACTTTAAAGACAATGCCAGTGCAATATCTTTTTCATAGACACCGGTTGCTCCTGCAGCTCCGTTGTTGGTGCCCCCATGGCCTGCATCCACAGCAATGATCAACTTGTTCAACTTTAATTCAGCCGGTTGCCGCCTTACCTTTATCATCAGATTATTTCCGCTGTAATAAAGCTGGTGGCCCCAGTGCTGGGCATGCTTTAATGAAATGGTTATCCTGAAAATATCATCTGCTACCTGTTCATATTCCACATTTGTAATTTCCTGCACATTTTGCAACTGGGTTATCCAGTTTGTATTATTAGTAGCTCCAAAAATATCAATTACAATTTTTGATGGGTTGATCAATTGAAAAGACTGGTAGGGCAATTTTGCGAACAGGCCAACCTTTACATAATCGAATTTATCATCTCCGTAAACATTCCATTTTGCCGTCAGGCTTTCCGGTGAAAAGCTGCCTTTTGGCAAGAGTTCAACATGTTCATCGGGGATGTACGCTGTTCTGTTTTTTGCAAGTTGCACTTTATAATGCGTGCCTGCTTTCCCGATAATTTTCAGGACAATATTACTGTCCAGGTAACCAATTTTTGCGCCACCAAGCCGGTCATCTCCAAGTCCGTATTCAAGGTGTGCAAGCCTGCCTTTGGTTATGGCAATATCAGATGCCAGTGACGAGAGCGTGGAAATTGTTGTAGCGATAGTTTTTGCTTTAGAAATTCCACTGGTGTCGGTAATTGACACGTTGATTTTTTTTGAAAAAAAGCTGTCAGCTTCACGAATTATGTATTCTCCCTGGTAAATGCCGGGCATTGTATTGCTGGCAGTCAGCGGCATTTCATACAGATTAATTTTGTCCAGCACTTTCACAATACAACCGCTTAAAGCCTTCACTTTAAATTTAATTTTATCCTCTGGCATCAGTACCAAATTACCTTCTGGATAAACCTGGATATTTTCAATATCCAGTGTTTTCACAGCCCCGGCAGGCTTGGGTGCTGAATAAGTATAGTCAATTTTTTTTGCAATAATCTTATCGCCGGAGGCAGCCTTAATACTAAAGCTGCTATCGCCGGGTAAAAGATTTGCTTCCATTGCAAATGCCCCTGTTGGATAAACTTTTATAGTGTTGCCGTTAATTGAAAGCAGGCATGTTTTACAGGTTGATCCAATAATAAACTGGCGTGATGAGGAAACCGGATTTGACGTTCTGAAAGGTTGAATAAGTTTAATGAAAGGAGTTTGGGATTGGCCGCATGCATTAAGCTGTAAACCTGCCAACAATAAAAAGACTACCGCAGTAGCAAATGGTTGGTTTTTCATGGTAATAAAGCTAAATCTTATCCTTGTAATAATGAAGTATAAAAATGAAATTTCAGAAATGCATAAAAAAAGGGGCCAAGCGGCCCCGTAGTATTAAAAGCTTAGAAATTTACTTATAGTTGTAAGCAACCCCATTTTTTACAGATTGCTTGATCCCGAACCCGTCATTTTTGTCAGACACCATTAAGACAAAAGGAGCACCCAATTCTGCAGCAGCTTCTTTAATTCTCTTTGTAGCTTTTTTATCTGCTGATCCAGCGGAATTGTAAGAAATAAAGCCTGAGGTTTTTCCCCTTACTTCCTCACCCTTTTTCAGACCAATTACCTGGCTTGCGTCAGTGATAATTTGCACTTTTTCCCAATCATCTTTTCCACCTATAACAACTTTCTCACTTATATCTTCCTTTCTTCCTGATGAATAAGTAATAGTGGCAACCGCCATTTTTCCGATTGTCTGTTCAGCATCTTCTCCTGGATATTTATAAGAAATTGTTGCTTCTCCAACTTTGATAACTTTAACTTCTAAAGTTTCTCCAGAATGTTTTAGCAGTTTATCATTCTGAGCAAATGATAAAATAGTGCTTAGCATAATAATTGCTGATAATAAGATCTTTTTCATTTTCTGTTTTAGTTTTATTAACAAATATATGGGTTTGATCACATCAACCAAATAAAATTAATTCTTTTACGAGAAGAAATTTATATCCAAATCCCAGCGGTTACAGCAGGCAGACTTACACCATTGACATTATAACGGGGTTACAGTGCAATCTTCGGCAGCAACAGGCTGAAAAAAATTAATAATTTAAGTACATAAATTAAAAAGAGGCTGCCTCAAAAATTGAGCAGCCTCTTTTATTATAGCTTTTATTAAAATACTATCTCATCGGAATTCTTCTTCTTCCCTCTTCTGACGGACGTCTTTCATCAGATCTTCTGTCACTTCTGTCGTCTACTCCTGGTCTTTTAAAACCGCCATCAGCCTCATTCATACGTATCTGGCGGCCGTTGTGTTTTTTGCCATCAAGGCCTTTTATCATTTTAGCAGCAGCGGCTTTATCAATTTCTACCCAGCTGTTCATTTCCTTCATGTCAATTCTGCCTAACACTTCCTTACTCAAATTACTTTCGTCTAAAATAAACTGGAGAAAACTTGATTTGTAGAAGCCGTCTTTTGTACCCAGGTTAATGAACAGTCTTGCATATCCATTGTCCCTTTGGTTTGAGGAGCTGCGTTGGCTGCGGCTGTCATCACGGTTGTAATTGCCTGGTTCAGCAGTTCTTTGGCTAAAATCTCTTCTTGCAGAAGTATTGTTGAGGTCTTCAGCGTTTTCGTAATACTTTAAAAAATGATTGAACTCTAATGAAGCAATACGCTGCAGCACTTCTTCTTTGCTAACGTCTGCAAATTTCTCCATCAGGTCTGCCATATAAGTTTCATAATCACCATGAGAAACATCAGCCTGCATCAACTTATCCATAAAGTGAAAAAATTGCTTGCGGCAAACATCTTTACCACTTGGAGCATCCATTTTATGAAACTTAGCATTTACCATGCGTTCCAGCTGTTTGATCTTAAAGGCCTCACGGCTATGGCAGATTGAAATACAGATACCGCTTTTTCCTGCACGGGCTGTACGTCCGCTTCTGTGTGTGTAAACTTCCATATCGTCAGGCAGCTCAAAGTTGATCACGTGAGTAATGCCATCAACATCAATTCCTCTTGCAGCCACGTCAGTTGCAATAAGTAATTGTAAATTCTTCTGGCGAAAGCGTCCCATTACTTTATCACGTTGTTGTTGTGTAAGGTCGCCATGGAGCGCTTCAATTTCATAACCTTCCTGTACCAGCTTTTCTGCAATATTCTGTGCATCGGCCTTGGTACGGGTAAAAATAATACCGTACATACCGGGGTTAAAATCTATATAACGTTTTAATGTTTCGTAGCGGTGATGAGCAGCCACCGTAATAAACTGGTGATCAATATTTACATTACCACTGTTCTTTTTGCCAACCGTAATTTCTTTAGGATCGGTCATAAAGTTCCTGGAGATGGCCCTTACTTCCGGTGGCATGGTGGCGCTGAACAACCAGATGCTTTCCCTGTTAATCGTATTCTTTAAAACAAAATCAATATCATCTCTAAAGCCCATGTTAAGCATTTCATCGGCCTCATCAAGCACAACATACTTTACTTTTTGCAGGTCGATGGCTTTACGTTCGATAAGATCAATAAGCCTGCCCGGTGTGGCAATTACTATGTGAACACCTTTTTTAAGATTGCGGATCTGCATCATGATAGATGCTCCGCCGTATACAGCTTCTGTGTAAATTCCTTTTGTAAATTTTGTAAATGTTGCAAGATCGTTGGTAATCTGCAGGCAAAGTTCTCTTGTAGGGCAAACGATAAGCGCCTGCGGATGACGGTTTGCTTTACTAACAAGATTCAGTAATGGTAAGCCAAATGCGGCAGTTTTACCGGTACCTGTTTGTGCAAGGCCTACAAAATCTGTAGTGCCGGAAAGTAAGATGGGGATTGCTTGTTCCTGGATGGGGGTGGGAGTTTCAAACCCCAATTCCGTGACGGCCTGTACCAATTCTTCGTTTAAGCCTAAGGCTTCAAATGCATTCATGTAAAATGTTTTTTGCGTTTACATGATATGCTATTCGCCTGTTGCTACACTACTTAAATCGTTTAAAAAAGTAAAAGTAAATACTAAAATCAACAGCCTTTGAGGCATTTCATGCAAGACCCGTTATAAGTAATCCGGCAAAAGTAAGGCTTTTCATTTATAACGGTGCTAAATAAACGTAGTTGTATTATTGTGGCTATAAATGTTCAAAACTAAGCAGCAATAAATAATCTATATTCAGCATTTGACGTATTTGATTTTTTTAACTTAAATAAAAAAGATTTTTAAACGTTCTTCAGTTTGTTAAGTCTGATAAATTTTTAAATTTTATAGAATCCACATGCACAAACTCTCTGCTTTAGCTGCTCTCCTTTTATTCTCGTTTACCTTGACGGCACAATCACACACAACAGATACGGTAGCTGTTATGGACTCTGCAGCAATATTAAAAGAAATGATGGACCTGTTAGAAGACACCAAACCTGTGAGTTATATTAACGCAGATATTACGCTGGGCAACCGCTTGTATAGCACCCAAAACAAAAGCCTTAATGCCAAGCAGGCAAATAATTCTATGTTGGTTTATACACCAACGATTGGATATTTTCATAAAAGTGGGTTTAATGTCACTGCCGGAGCCAATTTTTTGAACGACCCTGCCAAGGGCTTTACAAACAGTCAATCTTCTTTAAGTGGCGGATACGATTTGCCTGGCAATGATGATATCGCTGCAGGAATATCTTATACCCGTTATTTTGTTAAAGACTCATATTCGGCTTATGCTTCTCCAATACAAAATGATTTGTATGCATCCTTCATGTATAAAAAAAGCTGGTTAAATCCGGGAGTAGCACTTGGGTATTCAACAGGTTTTTATAATACTGCAAGGCGGGTTGACACAGTGATTAACAATATCCACAGGCATCTCTACGACAGTGCAAACATTTAATTTAAAAGCAGTTTCATTAATTGTTACACTCAGCCACCAGTTTGAATGGGATGGATTGATGAATAAAGATGACGGCCTTGTTTTTACGCCTGCGTTAATGCTGAATTTTGGTTCATCCACTACAAATATTTCGCACCACACCAATGCGGTTAACCTTTTGAATTTTCTCAACAAACGTGGCAAATTACCAAAATTGTCAACTGCTCCTTTCCAGGCTGAATCCGCCGGTGTTAGCTTTGATCTCAACTATTCAGTCGGGAAGTTTTCTTTTGAGCCACAATGGTACATTGACTATTATTTACTAAAAACTAGTGCAAATAAATTGACACAGGTTATAACCTTCACAGTGTCATATGCCTTTTAAATGGTACTTAACAAAATATTATTAGTTACGCCGGGGGCTTGGTATATAAATTGAAACATCCGGATTAACTAAAATTTATTTTATGAAATCTTATCTTCTAGCAATTGTACTTACTGCTTCATTTTTTAATGTTGCCAGCGCACAAAGTTTTCATTTGGGAATGAAAGTTGGTGCAAATATTAATAAGTTATCAGGCCAGGCATTTAGTGATGAATTTACCTATGGTTATCACGCCGGTGTTTATGCGGAAATTCCAATTTCAAAAAAATGGAAGCTACAACCGGAAGTGCTTTTTAACCAGTCTAACCACGACACATCTGCTAAATTCAGCCAGTTGTACGAGTTTAATGCCAGCAAGGTTTCTAACATCAAGCTTAACTACATCAGCATTCCTTTATTGCTGAGTTACTCCCCTTCAAAAATCCTTTCATTTCAGGCCGGCCCTCAGGTGGGCGTGCTGATTGACCGGAAGAAAAATTTATTTGAAAATGGTAAAGATGCATTTAAGCAGGGAGACTTTAGCTTACTTGGGGGTGCCCAGATTAATTTGGGCGGTTTAAGAATTTATGGGAGATATGTAGTTGGATTGAACAATATAAACGACCTTGATAATAAAGAAAAATGGAAAAACCAGGGCTTCCAGGTAGGTGTTGGCTTAAACATATTGTAGTGTCTTTGTTTTCATTATCCTTTCAATAAATTCCTGTACACATTCATCATGGTTTCTGCATATTTTTCGGTAGTGAATTGTTGTGCCTGTTTAAATCCTTTTATTCTTAAATCCTTAACAAGGTCTGGACTGTCTGTAATACTGAGCATGTGGCGTGATAATCCTGCAGCATCAAATGGCTCAAAATACAATGCAGCATCTCCGCCAACTTCTGGCAAACTTGATGTATTGCTACTTATTACAGGCAGTCCACTCCATAATGCCTCCAGCAAGGGAGCTCCAAAACCTTCAAATATTGATGGGTAAATTAAAGCCAGTCCTTGCTGGTATATAGCAGGAAAATCTTCGGCAGTTGTAAAAGCACTTTCTTTGCTTTGAGGGAGTTCATTTAACAAAATAAGTCTTTCGGCTATTCCATTAGCAGCCATTAAATCTTTGGCCTCCTGCTTTTCCTTTTTCCCATTTCCAATAACTACCAGGGCTATTGTAACCTTGTCTTTTAATAATGTCATTGCCCTGCAAATGGTAACCAGGTTTTTCCTGGGGGCAATTGAACTTACAAATAAAAAATACCTATCTGGCAACTGGTATCTTTCTTTCACTTTTTGTTTTTCCGCTGCACCTGCAACTCTTTGAAAAATCGGGTTACAACTTTGGTAACTGATAAAGATTTTTTCGGGGGGGACTTTATAAAAATTAATCAGATCGTTTTTTGTTTGCAGGCTGATGGCAATAACTGCGTCTGCTACTTTACAGGCGTACTTTATTTTCCAGCGGTGGACGTAACGTTCATCAAAATGATATGTTTCCGGAAAGCGTTCAAAAATAATATCATGAACTGTAACAATTGTTTTAATATCCGTTTTATGAATACCATATGGCAGCTCATTACTAACTCCATGGTAAATATCCACTCCGGATTTTTTAATTGCTTTTACCATACCCCAGCGCCGCCAAAGTGCTGGGAACTTTTTATAAAATCCATCTCCGGGGAAAACAGCATTTACGTTTGCGAAAGCATCAATGGTAAAAAGGGGTGTTTTTTTTGGGGCAAATAATGTGTAGTGATTTTGAGGATAATGTTGGGTAAGAATGGCTATCAGTGAACGGATGTAATTTCCTAAACCGGTTTTATTCTGAAATGCCCTTTTACCATCGTACCCGATATTCATAATTATGTATTACGTTACGGGCACAAGATATAAAAAACCGTTGGAAGCACTGTTTCAGATATCTGCCGCAAATCAAATATTATCACTTGCCTGTTTCACTTTTTTCTTTTTTAACTTGTGCCCGTTTACCGGATTTTTTATGAGTAAAATAAGTGCCACCATCATTACTTTTAACGAGGAAAAAAAAATTGCAGCATGCCTTGCTTCGCTGCAGGGTGTGGCAGATGAAATAATAGTAATGGATTCTTTGTCAACAGATGCTACAGTAAGTATCTGCAAACAATTTGGGGCAAAAGTCTTTCAGCAGACCTGGAATGGTTATGGACAGCAAAAAAACGCAGCAGCAGCTAAAGCAAGTTTTGATTATATCCTGAGTATAGATGCGGATGAATGCCTTTCTGAGGCACTGCAACATTCCATCATCGAAATAAAAAAAAAGGGAATGAACGGCGTTTATAAAATGAACCGGTTAAATAATTTTTACGGGTATAATCTTCATCATGGCAATGCATATCCTGATACAATGAGGAGGATTTACAACCGGCAACAGGTAAAATGGTCGCTCCGGCTGGTGCATGAAACGCTTGATATACCACAGGAGCTACCTGTAACACTTTTAAAGGGCGACCTGTTGCACCGCAGTAAAGACAGTGTTCAGGACCATATTGCCGGCATCAATAAATACTCTACGCTGTCAGCAAAAGTATATTTTGAGGGTGGGAAAAAAGGTGCTTTTTTTAAAATGGTTTTCGGCCCTGCATTTACTTTTTTGCAAGGCTATCTGTTCAGGTTGGGTTTTTTGGATGGCGCTCCAGGCCTTATCATGGCCAGGATAAATGCACAGGAAGTGTTTTTAAAATACAGTAAGCTTTTGCTGCTGCAGAAAAATAAAAAATAAACAAACAATGGATACAAAAGAGTTGATACTAGCCGCATGGGCCAACAGGGAGTTACTAAAAGAAGAAGCTTACAGCGATGCCGTAAAAACAGTAATTGAAGAAGTGGACAAAGGCCGGTTGCGTACTGCAGCCCCTGCAGAAAATGGTTGGCAGGTAAATGAATGGGTGAAGCAGGCCATACTTATGTATTTCTCCATTCAGCAAATGAAAACCTACCAGTTGCCTCCATTTGAGTTTTATGATAAAATGAAACTGAAGAGTGATTATGCCTCCTTAGGTGTGAGAGCAGTGCCCCATGCAGTAGCCCGTTATGGAGCTTACCTCGCAAAAAATGTGGTGCTTATGCCCAGTTATGTAAATATTGGTGCTTATGTAGATGAGGGCACCATGGTAGATACCTGGGCCACCGTAGGCAGTTGTGCACAAATTGGCAAAGGAGTTCATTTAAGTGGCGGCGTGGGCATTGGTGGCGTGTTAGAACCACTGCAAGCCTCTCCCGTGATAATTGAAGATGGCTGCTTTATTGGAAGCCGGTGCATTGTGGTGGAAGGTGTACGTGTTGAAAAGGAAGCAGTTCTTGGTGCCAATGTGGTTTTAACGCAATCAACCAAAATTATTGATGTGAGCGGACCGGAGCCTGTGGAAACAAAAGGTGTTGTACCTGCCAGGAGCGTTGTGATACCTGGCACTTACAATAAGAAATTCCCAGCCGGGGAATACGGCGTTGGTTGTGCTCTTATTATCGGGCAGCGCAAGGCCAGTACTGATTTAAAAACAAGCCTTAACGACGCCCTGAGAGATTTCAATATTTCAGTATAAGCTGAAAAATAAATACAGCAGCGGCTTTTTCTGTCGGCGTTGTTTGTATATATTTGCAACCCTGCATTAAGGATGCCCAGATGGCGAAATTGGTAGACGCACTGCCTTCAGGTGGCAGCGTTCGCAAGGATGTGCAAGTTCGAATCTTGTTCTGGGCACAAAATGGACAAATCGGAAATTGATTCGGTTTGTCCATTTTTATTTTAGATAAAACTTTTATCCAGACTGCATATTAGCTCAACAGCCTCGTTTAGTCCGGCGGTTCAATATTAAGATCTGTCGAAAACGAAATTTCATAACTTATAGAAGTAATTAATTTCTGCTTTGTCCCTTCTCGTATATAATCGTATCGAATCATTTTACTTTTATAAAAAAAATTATAATCGTATATTAGCGTATCAAAACGTATCACTTAAATGTCTAACTCAATATATACTTTTAATTTTGCCCCAAACTGGATGCAATTGACCAATGAAATCAGTCAAATAGATCGATTTGATGCTTCATGGACAACTATAGAGAAAAGGGAGGGGCAAACCCTGAAACAGTTGAAATCGATTGCCACTGTCCGTAGTGTCGGGGCATCAACCCGAATAGAAGGTTCAAAGATGACTGATGATGAAGTAGAAGTACTGATAGATAATCTTGACGTATCAAAATTGGAAGAAAGGAATCAGCAGGAAGTAGCCGGTTATTTTGAAACGCTGGAATTAATAGCGGAGTCTTTCCGAGATATAGATATTACTGAGAATAACCTGAAACACTTGCATAATACCTTAATGAAGCATAGTGAAAAAGATGCCTGGCATAAAGGCAATTATAAACAACATAGCAATGTAGTGGAAGCAGAAAATCCTGATGGTTCAAAATATGTAATCTTTAAAACTACTGATCCAGGATTTGCCACTGAAGATGCAATGGCAAAATTGATAACATGGTATAAAAAAGATACAGAAACATTGTCTTTGATAAAAGCTGCTGTGTTTGTTTATGATTTTCTGAGCATTCATCCATTTCAGGATGGTAATGGTCGTGTAAGTCGTTTACTAGGAACATTATTGTTACTTAAACATGGATATTCATGGGTACAATATATAAGTTTTGAACATGAAATTGAAAGTCGGAAATCCGAATATTATAAAATTTTAATGCAGTGTCAACGGCAAAGACCAGGTGAAGACGTTTACCCTTGGGTGATATTTTTCTTGGATTGCCTGAAAAATATACAAAGTCAATTAATGGCAAAGCTTGAAGTGCAAACAAAAAGCGGAAGGTTAACACTGAGAGAAAAGAAAATATACTCATTCACTGAAAATCATCCAGGTTCTAAATCCGGGGAAATTGCACAAAAATTAAACATCCCCTTGCCAACCGTAAAAAGAATACTTGCTGATATGGTCAAAAATAAATTGCTGGCCATGCATGGTGCCGGCGCTGCCACAAATTACAGCATAGAAGGTACAGCAACAATAAAGAAAGACTTGATTATACGGTTAACAAATAACGAAAGACGAAAAGAATTTGTATTGACAAACCAAAGCTCATCAATCGAAATCAAAAGTATTTTATTAACCCCTTTATTTGAATGGTCAGATCCTAACGAATGGGGCAGCCAACTTACCAAAAATGGTTTGTATATACAGGTGACCTGTGTAAGTGGTACTGCCTTAACAGTTCAAGCATCCCCCATTTTGATAAATCCAAGTTTGTATCATTTCAGACCTACTATTATATTAAGTAAACACATAAATATTCCTGCGGACATTTGGGAGAAAATACCTTTTAAAAAGGAATATCCGATACTGGTTACGATTGAGTTGATTGGTGCAAAGGAGCAATTTGATTTTGATGTTATGTTAGTTTATGATGAGGCTTAAACCTTAGCTGATAGAGCAAAATAACAGGCTTAGAGAATCCTGAATACCTATATCAAACTATTTATTAACAAGCATAATTAGAAAAAAACAAATCAGGCTGTCTATTTTCATCCGATGTTTACCCAATTAAAATTCTTTTCAAAAA
Source organism: Ferruginibacter sp. (assembly GCA_965247025.1). Lineage (GTDB taxonomy): Bacteria > Bacteroidota > Bacteroidia > Chitinophagales > Chitinophagaceae > Ferruginibacter. The sequence continues at coordinate 3,802,225 of OZ252000.1, forward strand.
AGCACCTCAATAAAAAAACAATATTTCGATTTCTATTTGTAAAATTACACTAAAGCTTCCTTATTGTATTTACCCTTGTACTCTAACGGCGACATGCCGGTATATTTTCTAAACACTTCTCTAAAGGCTTTTACATCAGCATAGCCCACCTCGTACATCACTTCATTGATGGTTTTACGATTGTTTTCAAAAGCTTTTTTAGCGGACTCAATCTTTACCCTTTGCGAATATTCAATGGGCGTATTACCTGTTGCTTTAATAAACCGCCGGTCAAAATTTCTTCGGCCAACGTTGAATTTGGAGGATAAATCGTCTATAGTAATTTTTTCCTCCAGGTTATTTTCTATGTAAGCTTGTGCCTGCTGAACTACTTCATCATCATGTTGCTTTTGCCCACTGAAAATGGTAAATTCTGATTGCGTATTCCGGTCAATTTCAATTTGAAATACTTTTGAACAATAGATGGCGGTTTGCCTGTCATAGTATTTTTCAACCAGGTAGACCAGCAGGTTCAAAAAAGAATAGGCTCCGCCGTTGGTATAAATTCCCTTTTCATCCGTAATTAATTTGTCCGTTTGTAAATTTACTTTTGGAAACATTGTACGGAAGTTTTCAGCAACAGACCAATGGGTTGAACAAACTTTTCCATCCAGTAGACCTGCTGCCGCAAGTATGAAAGTCCCGGTACAAATTGAAGCAATCTCAGCTCCATTTTTATATTGCTGCTCAACCCATTTAATCACCAACTCATTTCCTTTTAAAGCCAGCTCATAATTGTGGTTGAGGGAGGGTACAATGATGAGATCTGACCGAGTTATAGCCGAAATTGTAGTGTGTGGTTGCACTGTAAATAAACCTGCATTAAATTCTACTTTTTCTGAAATGCCTGCCAGTTGAATATTGAATAATTCCCGTCGGTTTCTACTTGCCCAATACTCGTTTGCTTTGGAGAATATCTCATAGGTGCCAGTTATACTGGTTAAATTATTTTCACCATTTGGCACTACGATGGTTAGATTTTTCATTGTATTTTTTTGTAAAGCTATAAAATTCATTTGTCCAAAACAACCCACTATATTGTCTATTTCCCACCCTTTTAAAGTTGCATTAAGGCAGTTCCTTTGTGGTACAAACTAAAATGTTCAAAAAATAAAACAATAAATATTATGGCAAAAATGACAGCAATTTATAAAATGCCAAAGGACATAGAATTTTTTGAGAAACACTATTTCAACGTACATATTCCATTGGCAAAACAGTTACCCGGCTTGATTAAGTACGAAATAAATGATGGCCAGGTTATTTCAATCACCGGCCATTCAGAAACCTACCGGATCGCAAATTTATATTTTGAGTCGATGGATGCACTGATGAAAGCCTTTCAATCTGAGGTAGGGCAACAATGCGCTGCTGACAGAAAAATTTTAGCAGGTAACGAGGATGTTCAGATCTATCTGTATAACTCGAAAGATGTTTGATACGGCCCAGCGACTTTCTTACAAAATTTTAAACTTTATAAACTAAACAAAATGAACACAAATCAAACCGTAGTTAAAATGATTTTCGACAGGTGGAATGCTCTCCTGAAAAATTGTGATGCATTAATTGATGCTCTTTCTGATGAGCAATTGCTAAAGGAAATTGCGCCGGGCAAAAACAGGGGTATCTACATATTTGGGCATTTAATTGCAGTGCATGACAGCATGCTTCCGCTATTAGATTTAGGGAATAAACAGCAGGAGGATTTATTCGAAATATTTATAAAATCTCCTGACAAAGCAGTGCAGACTTTACCATCAATTACAACTCTAAGAGCAACATGGAAAAAGCAGATTGAATACTTGTCTTTAAAGCTTGAAAGCGTTGCACCAGATGAATGGTTTGCTAAACATACGGCTGTTTCTGCAGAAGAATTTATTGCGGAGCCTCACCGGAATAAGCTCAACATCATCCTTACAAGAACCACTCATTTGTCGTGGCATTTGGGCCAACTAGCATTGCTTAAATAAATAGAAAATGAAAAGAATTATCCTGTCATCAATAGTTTTTTATTGGCCAAAATGAGCTATAACCTCCGTTAACGCAAGCTTTAGCAACAAACAAAAAGAAACTAAAAACCTATATATGAATAGTAAGGACTATACTTCAAGCATCCTGGTAGATCAAACTCCAGCCACGGCATTCAATGCCATTCAAAATTTCAAGGCCTGGTGGTCGGAAGAAATACTGGGAAATACTGACCGGCTTAATGACACATTTTTTTATCATTATAAAGATGTGCATTTAAGTAAGATCAAACTCACCGAATCAATACCGGATAAAAAATTAGTGTACCAAGTACTGGCCAACGAATTCAGTTTTACCAAAGACAAAACAGAATGGATTGGCACCAAATTGATTTTTGAAATTACCAAAGAAGGGGACAAAACAAAAGTAGTTTTTACACATGAAGGACTGGTGCCAGAATACGAATGTTACAACGTTTGTAACGATGCCTGGACAAGCTACATCCAGGGAAGTTTGAAGAGTTTGATAACAACAGGAAAGGGAAAACCAAACGGTAAAGAAGGCGGGCTTAACGCCGAATTAGTTGAAAAATGGGGATTGCCAAAAAAATAAATTTTATCACATCAAACTAAAAGAAAATGCAAAAAGAAAAAGATTTTACAACAACTATACTGGTTGATAAATCACCGTCAGTTGTATTCGATGCCATCAATGATGTTAGGGGCTGGTGGCAAGGAGTAATTGAAGGCCATGCAGAAAACGTCGACGATGAGTTTACTTACCGGATGGAGCCATTTCATTTTTCGAAACAAAAAATAGTGGAGATGGAACCAAACAAAAAAGTGGTATGGAAAGTAACGGACAGCAACCTCACATTTGTAAAAAAATCCGATGAATGGACAGGCACCACCATTGAGTTTGATATACAGCCCGAAGGAAATAAAACAAGGTTAACATTTACGCATCATGGCTTGGTGCCTTCAGTTGAATGTTACGGCGGGTGCTCCGGAGGTTGGGCCAAACTCATTGAAAAAAGTTTAGATAATTTTATTAATACTGGTAAAGGGGTAGAAGTTTTTTAACAAAAAAAATTGCGGCCATTTTTGAAAATTTCAATTACAGAATAAAAAATTAACGGTTGCTAATTTAATTATACCGTTGCCTATTTTGTTATAAACTGTAATTATCCGGGTGCTATTTTTATAGAACGGAAATAATTTTTAATGTTTATAAAGGTAGTTTCGGGTTTAAGGGCAACATATAATATTTTGGTTTGCAGAATGCTCCTGCCGGGAGCCGCAGCAATATTATAGAATTTTTAAGGGAGGGTTTTAACACCTTCCCTTTATTATTTTATCATTTAAAGCCGGAAATAAAAAAGAAATTGACGGCTGGGTTAATTTTAGATGCATTGCTTTGTAAACCTGGTAACTATAAAACTGCCGCTGAAAAATTTAATTCTGCTGAAAAATATACAATTCAAAAAGCAACAAAGATTCCGATGAGCAAATCAGAACAGGGAGTTATTGTGATAATGTTCCTTTTGTTTTTCCTTTACCTGGCGGTTTGGGCAGTTGGATATTTTACCCACAGGCTCGCCTTTTTTGTTCCTGTTTTAAATATTGCCTCGTGGGCTACTGTGGTTGGCTATTGGCTAATAAGGCAACTACAAATTCAGCAACACTATATTGAAACAAGGGAAATGGTGATATTGGGGCTCGAATTGCTGATCCTTGTTTTGGCGATTTATACAATTATTTCCGGCACCAAATTGAAATGGATAGTAACAGCGCAATACATTTTTTTCAGCATCCATTTATTGGTATTGGTTGCAGCACTTATCTTCATGTTCACCTTTAAAATAAATAAGTTGATGTGACGGTTCTCTTCCTGCAAGAACTAAATAAAGCCAGTTTTCCAATTATCAACATCTGTTATTCCTTTCAGGCTTCAGCACTAAATTTGCCGACTTGTATGGCAGAAAAAAAGACAGAGGCAAAGTCCGCAGTATTACTATCGCCGGTTAAATTGGTGGAGAACAGGGAACTGCTGCGATTTATCCAGATAAAAAAAGATGAAAAGGGTGTTCACTACAACATTACTGAGCTGGATGAAGGCAGGATCCAAAAATTTAACGGTGGTTTGCCTGCACAGGCAAATGCAGCACTCAACCTGCTTACAAGCCGCCACCTCATTAAACTGGAAGACGAAATCGTTAAAAAATTTAAGCTGCAAAAGTCGGGTATGCCATTGCGGCAATTTCTTTTGCCGGCTTACACAAGGCAGCTCCAGGAAAGGTTTGAAGCTATCAAGCCATTTACAGCGCTTATAAAATGGTACCACCAGGTGCCCAATAAAATTACCGGGAATATAATGACGGCGCCCTGCAGTTTCAGCACATTTAAACCTGTGTTGAAATTTGATGTGGTGCTGGAGCAGGGTAAACTTCAACTATACAGCATTGCCACAATTAACGGCAGTGATTATGACCTGCTTACCTTCCGCAGGTTTTATTTTTTACTCGAAAGCAGCAGCGAATATTTTTTATTATCTCACAAAGATTTTAAAACCATCGAATGGCTTAAGGAAAATGACCCGGGCCAATATGGTGATGATGCCAAACTCTTTGCACAAAAAATATTAAGCGTACTGGAAGCAGATTATACGGTGCAGCGCAACAACCTTTTCCCAGTTACCACCATCGATGCGGCGCCGGTAAAAAGAATATTGCTGAGTGAGATCAGTAACAGTTTTCTTGTACTCACACCTCAGTGGATGTACGATGGCTATATTGCCGAGGGTGTTTGGAAGGAAAGTTTTGAGGTTACCAATAATGGAGATTCCGTGATGGTAAAGCGGAACAAGGAAGAAGAAACTAGTTTTAAAAAAACGCTTGAAGCACTTCATCCAAATTTTATAAAGCAATTTAATGGTTACTATTATTTGAGTTTTGCTGATGCTCAAAAAAAGCAATGGTTTTTAAAAGTTTATCACCAGTTACTCGAAATGAATATCGAGATGATCGGCATGGATATGCTAACTCATTTTCGTTATTCGGCCTATAAGCCATCAACCAAAATGGTGGTGGCTGAAAAATCTGCTGATACATTAACTGTCGACTTTTCCTTGCAGTTTGGTGAAGAAAAAGTACCGCTTGCAGAATTGCAAAAAATATTGATAGCCGGCCAGCGGGCCGTGATGTTGAAAGATGGCGCACTGGGTATTTTACCAGAGGAATGGTTATCTGCTTACAGCACTATAATCCGCCACAGCAAAATAAACAAACAGCAGCTGATTGTGCCACAATGGATTGCCATTAGCCAGCAGGAGGAACCCGGCAAAACAAACGATTTAAAAACAGCTGTAAGTGAGGACTGGTGGACACGCTGGCAGCGCTGGCAAAATGCGGATGATCTGTTGTATAAAAAGCCGGCAAGCATCGCAGCTATGCTGCGGCCTTACCAGCAAAAAGGATTTGAATGGCTTAAATTACTGGCTGAAGTAAATGCAGGCGCCTGCCTTGCAGATGATATGGGCCTTGGTAAAACACTACAGACCATTTGTTTTATAACAGACAGACTGGATCACTTGCAAAGTGGCCTGGCGTTAATCGTTTGCCCCTCATCACTCATCTACAACTGGCAGCAGGAAATAAACAAATTTGCACCTCATTTAAAAACATATATTCATCATGGTACGGCCCGGGACCAGGAAAATGTGTCACCCGGTAAAACTGATGTTTGCATTACAAGTTACGGTACGCTAAGGAGCGATATTGAATACCTTGCAACTATCAGGTTTGATGTAGCTGTTGTTGATGAAAGTCATAATATCAAAAACCCATCGGCCCAAATTACCAGGGCAGTTAACCAGCTGAATGCTGCGGCCAGGGTGGCTTTGAGTGGTACGCCGGTTATCAACAACACTTTTGATCTTTTCAGTCAGCTGGAATTTTTATTACCCGGCATGTTTGGCAACAGGGAGTTTTTTAAAAGAGAATATGCAGACCCGATTGACCGTGACGGCAATGAAGAAAAAATAGCAACACTGCAAAAATTGACAGCGCCTTTTATCCTGCGGAGAACGAAGGAACAAGTGGCAAAAGATCTGCCCGAAAAAACAGAATCTGTACTGTGGTGCAACATGGGCACGGCACAAAAAAACATGTATGATGAGATTCGTGACAGCATTCGCAGCAACCTGTTTATGGACATTAAAAAAGAAGGGATAGGTAAAAGTAAACTGGCAGTGTTGCAGGGTATTATGAAACTAAAACAGGTTTGTAGTTCGCCTATGTTGTTACCTCCGGAAGAGCAATCAACGGTACTGTCTGTAAAAATGGAGGTGCTGATGGAAGAGCTTGGCAATCTCGGTCAACACAAAGTTTTGGTATTCTCCCAGTTCTCTAAAATGCTGCATTTGCTGGCAGATGCATTTACGAAAAAGGGCATTTCATTTTACTTACTCGAAGGAAGTACGCCTGCTAAAAAAAGAGCGGAAATGGTGGCCAGCTTCCAGGAGCCCGGCAATACTATCCAGGTGTTTTTAATTAGCCTTATGGCTGGCAATACCGGCCTCACGCTCACTGCGGCGGACTATGTTTTTCTTTTTGATCCCTGGTGGAATAATGCTGTACAGCAGCAAGCCATTGACCGCACACACCGCATCGGCCAGCAAAAAAAAGTGTTTGCTTACAAGATGATCTGTAAAGACAGTATTGAAGAAAAGATAATGCAGTTGCAGCAACGCAAAGCTACTTTAAGTGAAAGCCTGATTGGCGATAATGAAGGTTTTGTAAAAGATCTTACCAAAGAAGATGTGGAGTTTTTGTTCGGATAACCGCTGCTACGTCGTTGGCAGTAAACTGTAATAAAGAATTATATATAACACAATTGCCGGTATTTCAAGATGTTAAGGATTACAATAAATAATTTTTTACCATTATTTTTGAAAGAGTAAACCTTATACCAACGACCTTCCCTTAAAATTTCTTATGCTTGAAAAAACTAGTAACAGGTTATATTCCCTGGATGCCCTGAGGGGATTTGATATGTTTTGGATCATGGGTGCTGAGGAAATCTTTCATGAAATAGCAAGAACAACAAAGTCGCCTTTTTGGGAAGGTTTTGCTAACCAGCTTACACATCCTGACTGGAATGGTTTCATGCACTTGACCTTATATTCCCCCTGTTTTTGTTTATGGCCGGCGTGGCAACAAATTTTTCAATTGGTAAAGAACTGGAGAGAGGAAAGACCAGAAACCAGTTATTATGGAAAGTTGTAAAGAGAGGTTTGCTGCTGGTATTGCTGGGTATTATCAACAACAACGGTTTACGCATTCAGCCAATTTATGAACTCCGTTTCGGAAGTGTACTTGGCAGAATTGGGCTTGCTTATATGTTTGCTAATATCATTTATTTGTTCTCAAAACAAAAGGCGCAAATTGTATGGGGCATCGCCCTGTTAATTGGTTACTGGCTTTTACTAAAGTTTACTTCAGCTCCCGGCCACCCCAGGGGCGACCTGACTATGGAAGGTAATTTTGCTTCTTATATAGACAGACACCTGCTTCCTGGCAAACTCTATCTTGGCATCCATGATCCTGAAGGTCTGGTTTCTACTATACCAGCCATCAGTACTGGTTTGCTTGGCATACTGGCAGGTTCTTACCTTAAAAGAGCTGATGTAACCGGCGCTGCAAAGAGTATCCGTTTGGCAATTGCAGGCGTAATTTCCATAGCGCTTGCGTTGCTGTGGAACCTGGATTTTCCTATCAATAAAAATTTATGGACAAGCTCATTTGTGCTGCTGGTGGGTGGGTTGAGTTTGATTTTGCTATCCGTATTCTATTATGTGATTGATGTACTGGGGTATAAAAAATGGGCCTTCTTTTTCCGGGTTATCGGGATGAATTCTATTCTCATTTACCTTTCTGGTCACTTCATAAACTGGGAATATACTACTAATGGTTTTCTTCAATGGGTTGACCAGTTAATTGGCGACCCGTTTGGTGTTGTGGTGATGGCGATTTGTGTTTTGCTGGTGAAATGGGTATTCCTGTATTTTATGTACAGGCAAAAAATATTTTTGAAAGTGTAATACTATTGTTTGCCTGCAGGAAATTTGGAAAATTACGGCTTGTATGTTTTAGAGACAAAAGCAATTAAAAAACTTCGCCTAAATTTAAAAACACGCCTCTTGAACCATTTGCTCCAAACCCATAATCTATGCAAAGATTGGTTTTGGAATACTTGTTAAACTTAATTCTTAAACCTGTTCCAATTGCCGGGGAGATTGTTGAAAGTTGATTAGAAAGCTTTCTTGAAAAGGTTTGTGCATTTGCAAATACAACTCCTCCTAAAAGTCCGTTTTTTGTAAGTCCAAAACGATATTCAGCTTCGGCATATACCATATTTTTCGCCCTGAACCGGCTTTGAATATAGCCTCTCGCCGTGTTGTAGGTATCATCCCAACCGGTGCTTGGCAATAAAAGATAGGGAGGCTTTCCGTTTCCCAGGGTAAACCAATTAAAGCTCCAAAGCGCTAAAATGTTTTTTGAATTATCAAGGCGCAGGTATTTCCTGAAATCAATTTGCAGCGATTGCCAGTTTTTGTCACTGCCCAAAGCAGTAAAGTTTGGACGGAATAAGATGTTGGCATAAGCACCTCCCGATGAATTTATCTGATTTACTCTGGAATCATACAGAAGTTTAAGAGCAACTCCAGCGGCTGTTTCTGTGGATGTGCCACCATATTTTTCATAGGATGTTCTTATACCTGCGGGAGGATTAATTTCCTTAATGTCCCAGCAATAATCATAAAAAAAGCCAATGCCTCCATAAAAATTTTTATGTATTTGCCTCAGAATCAACTGGTGTATTTTAAGGTAGTTGAAATACAAAGAGTAGGCATCGGTTTCCAGGGTTCGTGCCCCCAATCCATAAGTGGTTGAGGGATATTTTAGATACCTGTAGTCCAAAATTATGTTATACTTATTATTCTTCGTCCAGATGTTAGCAGCAATGGGAAGCAGTACCTGGTTGTATTGTGTGTAAGTAATACTTGTAAGAATGTTGGATATCTTTTTTGTTGAAGCGGTATCTGTATAAAATGCAATGCTTGCATTTATTGCAGCAGCGAAACCAGTTTGTAATGTATAACCTACTACAGGCAATGCACTTACAAATAAAGTTTTAGGTTTTAATCCGTTTGCGTTTTTAAGTACCTCGCCATCAATTGTGCTTTTCCTTTTTAACCAGTCATTTATGTCCTTTTCGGCAACTGGTACGTTAACAATTTTGGGGCTGGCTTTCTGCATGAAAGTGCTATCCGTTTTTGACTGGGCAAAACCGTTGCTGATGAAGAATAAAATAAACAGTACGGGAGATTCCATCACCTTTACTACAAACTTCCATTTTCTTATCATCAATTTATAGTTAAAAAAATCCTCTTTGTGTTAAGCAGTATTGCGCCGGTTAAAATATCGGATTTTGCGGCTGTGCTTTAGATACAATTGCACCTATAGTTTGTGTAACGAAAAAATGGAAGAAAATGGTGTGATTACGATAATTATTGAAATGTAGATTTTCGGTTCGATTGTCACAAAAAAATACAATCACCCATGTCACGTTAATCAGCATTAACATTTTCTGCTCTGCACTATTGCGAATATAGAACTGCCGGATGCAGATTTGTATTTTAAAATAATCTGTAAATGCAAAGTCAAAGTATTCTTTAAAAAATTAAACAGCCTTTCGTTTATGGAGTGTGTAAAGAGGATAACTGTTTAACATGCCTTTTTCAACAGCCTGCCACTGATTATTTTGATCAAAATCAACGGGTACTAAAATCGCTTCTAAAGAGTCTCCTTTTGAAGGAAAATTTTCTTCTGTAAACTCTTTGATTGTGTTTAAAATACTGCTTGCCTGTACAGAAGTGAGGCCATGTGTTTTAGCCAGCTTTTCAACTAAATTTTCCATGAGTTTGATTTTTATCTGTTATTGTTTTAGGTGATATTTTGCAGAGCTAACCGGCATCTCAAATCAATAATCGATTGCCGGCAATGAATTTGAGTCTGTCTAATAATGATAATCGAATTTTTTAAAGATGGCTTTTACATCTGTGTTTACTTGTTTGGTTGTTACATTTCCGCTGTCCATATCATCTTTTGCCCATCCCTGCCAGATTAGTTTTTTTGATGCTGCATCTAACATATTTACAGTAAGCGTTCCTTCTCTTACAGAACTTCTTTGATAACGGTTGGAGCTCATGTACATTGGCTGAAGAAATAAACCCGATCTGCCCCTGCCACCCATAAAAAACTGACCTCCCATTCGTGGATATGCAGATCTGCTGATGCGCCTGGATTCTTTTGGTAAGGTTACACTATAGTCAATTATTAAATCCGGGTTGGTATCAACCTTGCTCAGTCCCTTTTTTTGCAACTGTTCTGTTACAGAAGCTTTGATATTATTGTCGATGATTTCGCTGCCTGCTTTAGATTTTCTTGTTGTTGTAGTCCAGCTGAAAGTTTTGTAATCACCCAGGTTTACTCCTTGTGCTTTTTCAGCGTGGCTGGTAACTTTGCAGCTAACAAAACATAAGGCAGCCACAGTAAAAACCAGTAGTGATTTAAGGTGTTTCCGTTTCATGCTATTGTAGTTTATTGCAAATAAGCTCATTGCAAAACAAAGTTAACTGATAGCCTGATTGAGAATCGCTAAGGTCTTGTTAAGGTATTACAGGTATTAGTGGTGTGAGAGCAAATGAAGTAAATGACAGAAAGATAAATGTGAAATATCTGCAGGCTTTGGGTAAAATAAAAAAAGCTGCATTTTTCAATGCAGCAATCTATAGAACGAAACTAACTTTTAAAAAGGTAAATCATCAGCGGCACCAACACTTGCAGGTGCGGCGGATGGTGCGGCTGAATAATTATTGGTTGATGAAACGGAAGAATTTGATTGGTTATCACCCTGGTTAACTTTGCTTCCGCCTAAAAGTTGCACATTCAGAACCCTGAGTCTCAATGTTGCAGCAGGCTGGTTTTCCTTATTCATGTAAGCCTCGGCTTCGGGTGCCCCTTCTACGTATACTAATTGCCCCTTCACCAAATAAGGTGCAACAGCTGTCCTGTCTGTCCAGTATGCACATTCCACCCAGGTGGTTTTTTCTTTCTGTACTCCCTGTCCATCTTTATATCGCTCTGTATTTGCTACGCTGAAATTGATTACATTTTTTCCATTTACATCCTTAACTATGGCATCTCTGCCCAGCGTGCCGACAACTTGTAACTTGATCATAACATTAATTTTTAAAATGAAAGGTGAATTTTTATTTGAAATAAAATTAATATTCTTTACTGGTGCGTTATTGAAAAGTTATGCACCATTAAGTTTACATAACCCCGGTAATTAATACAAGTATTTGAATGCAAAAATTACAATAGCTGATGGTATTAATTTATTGACACAAATGCAATCAGCACAACTTCAGTAATTTTTTCACTTAAAATTTTTACAAAACAACTATACTATAAACTGAAAACCCCACACCTCAAACTCCAAACCGTAAACATCTGTTTCTAATTCATTTTCTTTTTAAGGTTGCTAACCTGGTCCTGCAGATTGCTAACCATGCTGGCCAATGCATCCACACCCCAGCGCTGTTGATGTGTAACCTTACTTAGCACCATTTGCGCCTGCCACAACTCAATCACATCTTCTGCATTTACCTGGTAAGGCTGGTACTGCGGGTTATCGCTCACCAGCGTAAGCTTGTTTTTTGCTTTATTGCTCTTTACAATTCTCTTGTAAACAATACCTTCATTACGGCTAACAACAATGTAGGCCTGGTTGTTTTTTATGTCATCAACTTTGCCAGCAACTTTTTCACCCACTATAATACTCCCGGTTGGCGTTGGCATCATACTGTCTCCAATAATTTCAAATGCACGGTAATTACCGCCTGCCAGCATTGGCAGGGTAAATGTGTTCAGCTCATCAATAAACTCACTATCGGCATAGCCGGCAAGATAACCGGCAGCGGCTTTTACGGGCACAAAGTGAATCAGGTTTCTTTCCGCCGTCATCATTTTTTGCTGCCTGCGTTTTGCCAGGTAATTGTTATCTGTATTACTCAAATCTTTCAATAGCAATTCATCAAGCGTTAGCTTAAAAATTTCAGCAACTACTTCTAAAACTTCAAGCCTTGGGTCAGCTCTTTCTTCTTCGTAGGCACCAATCAGCGAACGCTTAATTCCTAATTTATTTGAAAATTCTTCCTGTGTCCACCCACGAAGTTTACGCAGGTATTTTAAATTTTGGCCAGCTTGTGACATAATGGGGCTAATTTGATTAGCACAAATATACTAAAGTATTTAGTTTGAACAAATTTTTTATAAATTATTTTCAGCAGGTGAAAATTAGCGGAACTTATCTAAAATAAATATTAATCATTCAATGCCAGTGCTGCTTATTTTTGTAAAAAAATAATATGGAGACCGTTGCCGTTTTACATAGCCTTTTGCGCTGGGCTGTTTTATTGTTTGGTGTTTTAACCCTGGCCAATGCTATAAGCGGTATCGCAACAAAAAGAGTGTTTACAGAAAGTGACAATAAAAGCAACCTGCTCTTTATGATCAGCTGCGATATTCAGTTGTTGATTGGCCTTATCCTGTATTTCAGCAACGGCTGGTTTACCCAGCTAAAAAATTTTTCACAGATAAAGACAGACCCCTACGCCCGTTTTTTTGCTCTGGAACACATGAGCATGATGCTGCTTGCATGGGTGTTGGTGCATGTGGGGCGGGCCAGTGTTAAAAGAGCAAGTACAGATGCTGCCAAACATAAAAAAATGCTGCTGTTTTTTGGGCTGGCATTGATTTTTATCCTGGCAGCAATTCCATGGCCTTTCAGGGCTGCCATTGGTAAACCACTGTTTCACTGGTTTAGTTAGTATCCTAATTTCTGTGTATTAAAAATCTCTCATGGCGAAAGCAAAAACAAAACCCACCATTTTAATTACAAATGATGACGGCATAACGGCACCAGGTATCAGCAATTTAATTGAAGCAGTAAGGGACCTTGGTAATATTGTGGTTGTGGCGCCGGATAAAGCCCAGAGCGGTATGGGGCACGCCATTACAATCGGGCATCCCCTGCGGTTAAACAAAGTGGAACTGTTTGCTGGCGTAGAAGCATGGCAGGTTAGCGGCACACCGGTGGATTGTGTAAAACTTGCTGTAGATAAAATTCTTCATGGAAAACCTGATTTGTGCCTGAGCGGTATCAACCACGGAGCCAATCATTCTATAAACGTTATTTACAGCGGTACAATGAGTGCAGCCATGGAAGCATCTATAGAAAGTATTCCAAGCATTGGTTTTTCGTTGATGGACTTTAGCTATGAGGCAGATTTTACTGCTGCCCGCCATTACATCAGGGAAATTGTAAGCAGCCTTTTAAAACAAAAAAAGCTTGACAAGCACCTGCTGCTGAATGTAAATATTCCATCAATCCCTATGGAACTGATAAAGGGTATTAAAATCTGCAAGCAGGCTTATGCCAAGTACGAGGAAGATTTTGAAGAACGCAAGGATCCTCACGGTAAAAAATATTACTGGCTTACCGGTGAGTTTGTGAATTTTGATAAGTCTAAAAACACAGATGTTTGGGCGCTTTCCAATAATTATATCAGTGTGGTACCCGTTCAGTTCGATCTTACCAACTACACATTAAAAGCTCAATTAGAAAAAACCTGGAAAATAAATGATATTAAATAAAGACAATTTTTGGCTGGGCTTTGTGCTGGGGCTTGTTACGCCGGCGCTTGGTATGCTGTTGTTCAAACTCTATAAATTTAAGGTTTTCACCTTTAAGGAAACCTTTGAATACATGTACCTGGAGCCGGGCTTTAAAACGCTTACTGTTGCGCTAACGCTTTCCTTACTGCTGAATGCATTGATGTTTACTATTTATGTAAATACCACTAGAGACAAAACCGCAAAAGGAATTTTTTTTACAACCGTTGCGTATGGTTTACTTGTGCTGATAATAAAAACCTTTGCATAGTATTTCAGTTACCGGTTCGCCCTTTAGAATTTGCCCTGTTGTAATTTAAATTTTTTGTATGGAAAGTTACCCTTGGTTTAAAGATTGGTTTAATTCACCTTATTATCACCAGCTCTATTTTAACAGGGACCAGGATGAGGCTTCAGCATTTATTGATAAACTGATAAACTTTCTTAATCCACCGGAAGGTGCCTGCATGCTTGATGTGGCTTGTGGAAAGGGCCGGCACTCAATTCACCTGGCAGAAAAAGGTTTTGATGTAACAGGCATCGATCTCAGCGAAGACAGCATTCAGCAGGCACTGCTGCATGAAAGAGAAAACCTCCATTTTTACCGCCATGATATGCGGCTGACGTTTTGGATAAATTACTTTGATTATGCTTTCAACTTTTTTACCAGCTTCGGCTATTTTAAAACATCCCGGGAGCATGATAATGCCATCCGCACCATTGCCGGGGCTATTAAAAGCAAAGGATATTTTGTAATGGATTACCTGAATGTTCATTATGCTGAAGACCACCTGGTGCATAAATTTGACAAAGAAATTGACGGTGTGAATTATTTTATAACCAAGTGGTTTGATGAAACTCACTTCTACAAAAAAATTGTGGTAGAAGACGATGCCTTAGAAGTACCGCTGGAATACACTGAAAAAGTTTCTAAATTTTCAGTGGGAGATTTTACAGAAATGTTTGCCTACCAGGGGCTGCAGATACAGGAAGTGTTTGGTAATTATAATTTTGGCAGTTACGATGTAAAAAAGTCGCCAAGGCTTATAATGATCGCCAGAAAAGGTTAACCGTATTTGTTTGTTTATTGACCGACAGATTTAACCCCGCCAGCGTAAATGGTTGATTAAAATATGTACAAAAATCACAAGATTTGTTGGAAGGATTAGCATGTTTAAGTTTGTAACCCAGCCGCTGGTTTACCGAATATTCTTCATTAATTAAAGATTACAGATATTTGCGGAAACCAAAGCCGGTATGGCACTGGTATTGACAGCAAAAATATTATGGCAGAGATTTTTATATTACTCGTCCTTATTTTGGTAAATGGCCTGTTTGTTATGAGTGAAATTGCATTGGTTAGCGCCAGGAAAAGCAGGCTGGAAACAATGAGCAACAAGGGCGATGCAAAGGCCACGGCTGCACTGGACCTTACTGAAAACCCGGAGAAATTTTTATCTACCGCTCAAATAGGCATCACACTTATTTCTATTTTAACGGGTGTGTACTCAGGTGAAAAATTCAGCAAAACCCTTAAGCCGTTTATTGAACAGATTAAGCTTTTGCAACCTTATGCAGAAACAATTTCTACGGTATTAATCGTAATTCTTGTTACTTTTTTGTCAATCATTTTAGGAGAGTTGGTTCCTAAAAGAATGGGAATGCTAAGAGCAGAAAAAATAGCAAGGTCAGTTGCAGGACCTATGAATTTCTTGTCTTTGGTGGCTTATCCAATAGTGTGGCTGCTAAACTTTATCACCAACCTTATCTTTAAATTATTCAACATAAAAGCCGGTACTGACAATGCAGTGACTGAGGACGAAATTAAGGCCATGATATCCGAAGGAAGCGAAAATGGAACTATTGAAGAGGAAGAAAAAGTGATCATCGAAAGGGTATTTCATTTGGGTGACAGGAAGATTACCGCCCTGATGACACACCGCACTGAAATTGTTTGGTTTGATGTTGAAGACACCGTTCAGTCTATCATTGATAAGTCTGACCAGATCGTGTATTCAACTTACCCGGTTTGCGATAAAACTGTGGACGATATTAAGGGAATTATTTACATAAAAGATCTGCTGAAAGCAACTGCAGATACCAAACTAAAAGACATTTCAAAACCTGCTTTATTTGTTCCTGAAAATAACAGCCCTTACCAGTTGCTGGAAAAGATAAAGTCTACCAAGATACACAGCGGTTTTATTGTAAATGAATATGGAACGCTGGAAGGAATGATAACTTTAAATGACATTCTTGAAGCCATTGTTGGTGATGTGCCGCAAACAGGACAGGAAGAATATGAGATTACTGAACGCAGCGATGGCTCTTATCTTGTTGATGCACAGATTACTTTTTATGATTTTTTAAGCCGCTTTGAAAAAACGGAATGGATGAATGAAGCAGAGCACCAGTTTGATACACTGGCTGGTTTTGTATTGCATGAGCTTGAGCGGATACCTGTTACCGGAGAAACATTTGAATGGCGTGGTTTCGACTTTGAAATTATTGATATGGATGGCCAGCGCATAGATAAATTGCTGGTTAAAATTCCTGAAGATGTGAGGGAAAGTATGGAAGAAAATGAGGAGTAGACTACAGATCTTTACACATAGAATTAATGAAAAAGGCTGCCCAATTTAGAGCAGCCTTTTTCTATTGATGGAAAATTCTAGTTTTACTTAATCTCCCGTTGCATTGGATTCACCGCACCACTCGGGCCGCCTCTTCCGCCGCCGGTTCTTGCTTTAAACAACTGGAACTTGGTTGGTGTTTCAACTGCAGGCCAGGTATTATTGCCTGGATTGATGTCTGCCGTTTCTCTCATGGGATCAAGTTTTATAGAAGCTACTTCTTTATCTTTTAAAAATACTTTAGTAACCTTATTTTCATTCTTTCTCCAAATCTGTACAGGCAGTCTGTCAATTTCAGTAGTCCCGTCTTTAAACGTCCATTCAACAATGATTGGCATTACAAGCCCACCTTTATTACTAAAAGTAATCTCGTACATATTCTTGCTGCCGGCCAATGATGTTTTTTGTTCATTGGTGAAAGAATCAACCGTAACAGCAGGTAAAATTACGTCCACCGATTCTGTGTCAACTTTTGCAATACCTCTGTCGTATCTCCAGTAAAAATCTCTCAGTGCAGTATCTGCATCAGTTGCAAAAACAATCTTCTTATCTTCCCTGTTACGAATCTTTGACACATCATCAAACGGATTTAAAATTGGCTTGCCCGCTTTTTGTTTTACAGTAGTAGTAGCCGTTGATTGCGGATTGGTGCCTTCCAGTGTTAGGTTTGCCCACTTCACGGTATCAATGGAAATATCGCAGGGATCTGTATTGTAAAACCAGCCACGCCAAAACCAGTCAAGGTCTTCACCGCTGGCATCTTCCATTGTTCTGAAAAGATCGGCAGGTGTTGGATGCTTAAAAGCCCAGCGCCTTGCATATTCTTTAAACGCATAATCAAACAACTCACGGCCCATCAAAGTTTCTCTCAGCATATTAAGACCTGTAGATGGCTTGCTGTAAGCGTTGGGGCCAAACTGGATAATGTTTTCACTGTTGGTCATAATTGGCTCCAGCTGATCTTTCGGCAGCTTCATGTAATCAACAATTTTATAGGCGGGGCCTTTACCAACAGGGTATTTGTTGTCCCAAAGTTCTTCAGACAAATACTCAACAAAAGAGTTCAATCCTTCATCCATCCAGGTCCATTGTCTTTCATCACTGTTAATGATCATCGGGAAAAAGTTGTGACCAACTTCATGAATAACCACGCCGATCATTCCGTTTTTAGTGCCCTCACTGTAAGTGCCATCTTTTTCGCAACGGCCATAGTTAAAGCAGATCATCGGGTACTCCATTCCATTGGCAGCCTCTAAACTCTGGGCTACCGGGTACGGGTACGGTATGGTGAATTTGGAATAGCTTTTTATAGTGTGTGCCACCAGTTTGGTGCTGAATTTTCTGTAAAGATTATAGGCTTCTTTTCCGTAAGCGCTCATGCACATTACTTTTTTACCTTCCACTTTTGTTGGCATGGCGTCCCAAACAAACTTACGGCTGCTGCCCCACGCAAAGTCACGTACCATAGAGGCATTAAAGATCCATGTTTTCTTTTGGGCAGATTTTTGTTTTTCTCTTGCAGTTGCTTCATCCAGTGTAACTATCTCTGTTACATCCGTTGCTGTTTGTGCTTTTTGCCACCGGGCAAACTGTGCCGGAGAAAGTACCTGCTGGTAATTCTGGCATTCGCCTGTACCCATTACAACATGATCTGCAGGTACTGTCATAGCTACTTTAAAATTGCCAAAAGTTAACGCAAATTCACCGCTACCTACAAACTGGTGGTTTTGCCAGCCCTGGAAATCGCTGTACACACAAAGGCGGGGATACCACTGTGTCATGGTATAAAGATCATTACCATCACCGGGAAAAAATTCATAACCGCCACGGCCGCCGTACCTCATGCGATCGCTGATAAAATAATTCCATTCAACTTTTAAAATAAACTGCTGACCTGGTTTTAAAGATGCTGGTAATTCAACCCTCATCATCGTTTTATTGATGGTGTAGTTCAATGTTTTACCTGCAGCATCTGTAAGTTTTACAATATTATCGCCATATTCTTTATCAGTTTTACCACTCATTCTCATCAGGTCATTTTCAGTAACTGTCTTTGGTAACATGTTGCTGGTTTGGTAGCCGGAGTTGTTCTTTGTACTATGTTCATTCTCGTCCAGTTGAAGCCACAGGTACGTCAACACATCAGGAGAATTATTGTAGTAAGTAATTGTTTCTTTACCGCTTAATTTACGGTTGGGCTCATCCAGTTCGCATACAATATCATAATCGCAGCGTTGCTGCCAGTACTTGGGGCCGGGTGCTCCGCTTGCTGTGCGGTACTCATTTGGCGTAGGCAGTATTGTGCCCAGCTGTTCAAAACGGTTGCCGTGGTTACTTCCGGGATTGTTCTTAATGTCCTGGGCAAAAGAGCAAACCGTTGATAGAAACAGCGCTAATACAAATGCAATTTTTCTCATGGTGTAGTTATTGGTTTAGTGATCAAATTTAATCGAATTTCTTACTGCAGAATCAAGTGTGTAAAATACCGGCAATTCTTTCTGCTGCCATCTTTGCTGCAAATATAAATGCAATGGAAGACAAGACAATTATCCACCATTTTTGCCTGCAATGCAGAAGGTTAACAAACAGGTAGCTCAACAGTAAAATACAGGCAACTACTGCTATTTGGCCTGCTTCCAGCCCAATGTTAAAACTCAGCAGCGGTAATGCGATACCCTGCTTTTTTGACAACATAAAGCGGATGCTGTTTGCAAAACCCATACCGTGTATAAGCCCAAAAAAAAGTGCCGCTGCATAATTCCATTGCAGTTTGGTTGTGGATGCTTTTTTTACAGCAACATTGAAAACAGCTGTAAACAAAATAGTGCAGGGAATTAAAAACTCCACCCAACTTTGATTAAAGCGGATGATATCATATACACTTAATGCAAGCGTTAATGAATGGCCGATGGTAAAAGCAGTAACTAAAATAAGCACCTGCCGCCAATCTTTTACAATGTAAACCGAAGCCAGCGCCGCAATAAATAAAATGTGATCGAGTGCATCAAAGCTGATTATATGCTGCCAGCCAGTGCCGAAGTATAAATAAAAATCATCCAAAATCTGTTAAGTATTTTCAGTTGTTTGCTGTGTGTTAAATTTCAACAATCCAAATTGAAATTACTTACAATAAGGCGCTCATGCTAAATTTGTATAAATATCTTTACTCAAACTTTTTTTCATTTATTCATTTTGTAAATGGTATCAATATTATTTAAATGGTTACTTGCTTACTGCATGGTCCTTTCTCCTGCAAAGTCAGTTTATACAACAACGGAAGAAAAGGTGCATCCCATTTTTGTGAGCGTTACAGAAATAGAACATAATGCCGTACAAAAAACCCTGGAAATAAGTTGCAAGTTGTTTACGGATGATTTTGAAAAAACGCTCCGCATGCATACAAAAGAAAAGGTTGACCTGCTTAACCCGGCGGTAAAAAAGCAGATGGAAGCATTGGTGAATTCATACATTCAGCAACATTTAATTTTAAAGGCAGATGGCAAAGCCGTAGTGCTGCAATTTCTTGGGTTTGAACAACAGGAAGAAGGCATTGTAAGTTTCTACCAGGCAAACAATGTTGCCACCCTTAAGAAATTAGACATCAGCAATAACCTGCTGTATGAATACAAAACAGAACAGATGGGAATTATGCATGTAATGGTTAATGGTAACCGGAAAAGCAGTAAGCTAAATAACCCTGATGCGCTGGTTAGTTTTAGTTTTTAGAGAATGCAAATAAATCCTAAAATTTAAAACTGCAGATGCCTCACCGTTAGTCCGTCATTAATCAGTTGCTTCAGCGAATCGATCCCAATTTTCAAATGACGTTCAACAAACAACGAGGTTACTTTTTTGTCGCTTGCTTCTGTTTTTACGCCATCCGGAACCATGGGGCTGTCGCTTACCAATAGCAATGCACCGGTCGAAATTTTATTATAAAATCCAACGGTGAAAATAGTTGCAGTCTCCATGTCAATGGCGTAAGCCCTTACTTTTTTAAGGTACTCTTTAAACGCATCATCATGTTCCCAAACCCGGCGGTTGGTTGTATAAACGGTGCCTGTCCAATAATCGCAAGCATAATCTCTAATGGTTGTAGAAATAGCTTTTTGCAACATAAAAGAAGGCAGCGCAGGTACTTCTGGCGGGAAGTAATCATTGCTGGTTCCTTCACCTCTTAAAGCAGCAATCGGCAATATTAAATCACCAATGGTATTGCGCTTTTTAAGACCGCCGCACTTACCCAAAAACAATACAGCTTTTGGTTTTATAGCACTCAACAAATCCATTACCGTTGCTGCTCCGGGGCTACCCATTCCAAAATTGATGATGGTAATGTTGTTAGCTGTTGCACATTGCATTGGCCTGTCTTTTCCAACCACTTTTACGCTGTTCCATTTTGCAAACATTTCTACATAATTGGCAAAATTTGTCAGCAGTATATATTCCCCAAAACTTTCTAATTTTTCACCTGTGTATCTTGGCAGCCAGTTTTCAACGATGTCTTCTTTTGTCTTCATGCAATGCTATTTTTTATGTAACCGGCCGCTGATAAAATATTTTCAGGGTTGCTACCTTTCAATGTATTTTCTTTGTTTCAAATAAAAATACAGCATTTTATTTAACCATGATAAAAATCGACTTTCCTGCATGGCAGTATAATATAAAAACCATTGAGGGTAAAGAAATGATTTTTGATGATTTCCGCAAACAATGGATGTTGCTGACTCCCGAAGAGTGGGTGCGGCAAAATTTTTTACAATACCTGGTGCAGGTGAAAAAATACCCGGCTTCGCTTATTGCAGTTGAAAAAGAAATAAATTTAAACGGGTTGAAAAAACGTTTTGATATTGTTGTTTACAGCAAAGCCATGCAACCGTGGCTGGTAGTTGAATGCAAGGAAATGAATGTCTCATTAACACCAACTGTGCTGGACCAGGTGATGCGTTATAACCTTGTTTTAAAAACCGATTACCTGGTGCTTACTAACGGTAGTTATTGCTATGCATTTGATATCAGAAACGCACAAATGATAGAACTGGAAGAATTGCCCTGCATGACCTAAAAACAGGCAATTAATAAATCATGAAACAGCTTAACGCAAAAAACTTAATATTTTCTTGATTGATGAGTTTCCCTGGTTTATTCTATGTTTTTTAATACAGTAATAATTTTTTATCATCTCGCTCTTCATCAGGCAATATTATTCTATTGAAAGATCAGCATAATTTTGCCGCATTAAAAGTTGATATGCAAATAACAATTGTAAACAACGAGGCAGCTGCCCGCCAGTTTTTATTGATGCCCGGAACGTTGTATAAGAATGACCCTGTGTGGATAAGGC
This sequence comes from Ferruginibacter sp., assembly GCA_965247025.1. GTDB lineage: Bacteria > Bacteroidota > Bacteroidia > Chitinophagales > Chitinophagaceae > Ferruginibacter. Next base: position 3,824,009 of record OZ252000.1, read on the forward strand.
CGCTGGATAAGGACATCAAAGAAGTATTTGATGAAAAGAAAAACAAAGCCTTTCGCTTTGGTAAAGTAATCCGCTGGTTATTGAAAGCAGATGATGGCCGGTACATTGGGCGTATTGCAGGTTTTACCAACAGTAAATACAAAAATAAAGGAGATGATGTACCCATTGGCGGCGTAGGTTTTTTTGAATGTATAAACGACCAGGAAGCTGCAAATTTGTTATTTGACACGGCCAGGCAATGGTTGCAGCAGCAAGGCACTGAAGCGATGGATGGCCCTATCAATTTTGGGGAACGTGACCGCTGGTGGGGCCTGGTAACAGAGGGTTACACAGAGCCACTTTATGGTATGAATTATAACCCGCCTTATTATGTTACCCTTTTTGAGAGCTATGGGTTTAAACTGTTTTTTAACCAGGTGTGCTTTGCTTACGATCCCAAAAAACGATTGTCAGAAAAGATACACGACAGGCATGCAGCCCTTACCGCAACACCGGGCATTCACTGCAAACTCATCGACAAAAAGCAACTGGATAAATTTGCCGCCGATTTTACAACAGTGTACAACAAAGCCTGGGCTGGGCATGGCGGCCTTAAGCAAATGGCCGTTGAGCAGGTAAAGATCATGTTTAAAAAAATGGCCCCTGTAATTGATGAAAGGATCATTTATTTCGCTTATTTTAACGAAGATCCTATAGCTATGTTTTTAAATCTGCCAGACCTGAACCAGTATTTTAAACACATGAATGGAAAATTTGGATTGCTGCAAAAATTATACTTTGTCTTTCTCCAAAAATTCAGCCCAGCAAAAAAATTCTGCGGCCTTGTCTTCGGGGTTGTACCCGAGTGGCAGGGTAAAGGGATCGACTCGTACATCATCGGCGAATGCTCAAAAGTAATACAGGTTCCATCTGAGCCATACACAGCCTACGAAATGCAATGGATAGGTGATTTTAACCCTAAAATGATCAACGTGGCAGAGAGTTTTGGCGATACTTTCCGCAGTAAAAACCTGGCAACTTTCCGCTATCTTTTTGACCGGGAGAAAGAGTTTAAACGGCATCCGATGTTGTAGAAGCCTGTTACTTTTTTGGTTGTTAAGATCCTGCCAGGGTTGTCTGTCATCAATGGTCAGGCATCCTTTTTTGTCTTAAATTGCACCCATGGAAAAGTTTGTAGTGTCAGCCCGTAAATACAGGCCGCAGAATTTCTCAACTGTGGTGGGGCAATCGCATATTACCACCACATTAAAAAATGCCATTCGCAATAACCAGTTGGCGCATGCCTTTCTTTTTACCGGGCCAAGGGGTGTTGGTAAAACAACCTGTGCAAGAATTTTAGCTAAAACGATCAATTGCGAAAACCAAACTAAAGAGGGTGAAGCCTGCAATACCTGCAACAGCTGCGTTTCTTTTGATGCTGGTGCATCGCTTAATATACATGAGCTGGATGCCGCCAGTAATAACTCGGTCGATGATATCCGGGCACTGGTGGAACAGGTACGTTTTGCACCACAGGCGGGCAGGTACAAAGTTTATATTGTGGATGAGGTTCACATGCTAAGTTCATCAGCATTTAATGCCTTTTTAAAAACGCTGGAAGAACCTCCGCCTTATGCCATTTTTATTTTGGCAACTACAGAAAAACACAAAATTCTGCCTACCATTTTAAGCCGCTGCCAGATCTTTGATTTTAAAAGAATTACCAACAACGATACGGTGGAACATCTGCAGGAGATTTGCGACAAAGAATCCATCAAAGCAGAAAAAACTGCCCTGCACATTATCGCACAAAAGAGCGAAGGTTGCATGAGAGATTCACTGAGTATTCTTGATAAGATTGTAAGCTTTACCAATGGCGCTGTAACCTATCAAAATACACTGGAACACCTGAACATTTTAGATGAAGCTTACTATTTTAAACTGCTGGATAATTTGCAGGAGCAGGACCTTGGCAGCGCTTTGCTGATGTACGACGAGATCAACAACAAAGGCTTTGAAGGTGATACCGTATTGAACGGCCTTGCCGAGTTTTTACGCAACCTGCTGGTAAGCCGGGATGCACGGGTGGCCATGCTGCTGGAGGTGGCGGAAGACTTTAAGCAACGCTATATTCAAACGGCTCAAAAAGTAGATCCCGGTTACATCATAAGTGCTTTAAATGTACTGAACGATGCAGAAATTAATTTTAAACAGGCCCGAAACAAACGCCTGCATGTTGAGCTTACCATCATAAAACTTTGCTACCTGCAACAGGCACTGGAGCTGGTTGAAGCGGATGGTTCTGTACATAAAAAAAAACAAGCTGAAGGAGTAAAAACCATAGCATTTAAAGCTTTACCGATAAAAAAAGTAGCCGCATCAAAAAATGAAACTGGTATAAAAACGGCACCAGCACAAGCGGCAGCAAGGCTCATTATTGAAGAACCCATTGAGCCAATTAATGCTGAGCCAAAAAGTAATCAGCCACAAAGGGTAACGGTAACAACGCAACCGGTAAACAGTCAGCCGCAATCAAGTACGGGCAATTCTTCCTTTGCTTCGCTTAGCAAAATTCGACAGCAAATTGCGAAACAAAACCAGCAGGGTAATTCGGATGTAAAGCCACTTACAGAAGAAGAACTACATGCTGCCTGGGGGATGTTCATCCAGCGGCTTAGAGATAAAACAAAACATTCTGCCGTTACCAACTTCAGGGCGGCTGTGCTCAATATCGTTGACAACAACAATATCACCATTACTACACAGGGCGAAATTCACAGAGGTTTTATTGAGCTTGAAAGAACTGAACTGATAGATTTTCTGCAGGGCTACTTCAGCAACAAAACTTTAACCTACCAGCTGGTTGTTGAGGAACGGGAAGAGGCAGCTACCGAAACGGAAAAGCCTTTGACCAGGAAGCAACTTTACTTAAGAATGATAGAGGAGTACCCGATGGTTAAGGAGCTAAAAGACAGGCTGAAAATGGAATTGGAGTAAAGCAACATTCAGCAGTTTGACAGCATCTCTCTGTAAAAATAAACATTAGCCAATGAAATCACGCAAGTTATGCTGCAAGCCTGTTTTACTTTCAAGTGTTATTTTTATTTTGATTGCTGGCTGCACAGTTTGCTCTACCAAAAAAGTTCCCTGCAATGCATTTTCAGAACCTGAATTCGGCAATTGGTTTCCATATAATACCACTACAAAAAAGACCTTTAAAAATTTGACGACTGGTGATACAACCACTTATGCTTTTAATCAGCTTAACAGTTCTGAACCTTATGAGGCATCAGTCGGCGGGTACGGAGGCGGATCGAAAAGCTGCACAGCTTCCATTGGCATAAATGCCAACGGTTATAATGGCCGGGATTATATGTCTGTGCAATACCAGGTAGATTCTCCGTTCAGCCAGGCTGGAAAATCCTATTATTTTACCATTGCGCTAAGCGGTGGTTTATGGAATGCAGGTAAAATAAATGCAGCCAATTTTGAAAATGCAGGCTATGGTGCCGGTAGTATTATTACCTCGGCAACTAATGTATTATTTGCTAACGGCGTGCTGTACCAAACTGTTGTAACAATCACCAATGATACATCCAACACCGAAAAACCAGCAGTGTATAAATTAATAGTTGCAAAACAGCAGGGCGTTATTGGGTACGAAACTTATCCCTCATTACAACAATGGGTAATTCAATAAAGCATGCAATTCCCCGTAAGTATTTCTATCGGCAACAGTACAATTCCCCTGCATGGCATTTTTGAGTTCCTGGCATTTTTCGTGGCTTTCAGGTATTTTCTTTACCTGCGTAAAAGACAGGCTGACCCAATCAACACTCAGAAAAGACTGTGGATCATCATAGGCGCCATCTTTGGCAGTATAATCGGTAGTCGCCTTATTGGTGGCCTGGAAGATATTGACCAATTGATGAAAGCAGATAACAAACTGGTCTATTTTTATCTTAACAAAACTGTACTTGGCGGGTTTTTAGGTGGCTTGTTTGGTGTTGAACTGATGAAGAAGATAATCAAGGAAAAACATAGTAGTGGCGACCTGTTTACTTACCCCATGATTTTAGGTTTGATCATTGGCAGAATCGGTTGTTTTACAATGGGTATTTACGAAGAGACTTATGGCACTGTCACCCGCTTGTTCACGGGTTTGAATCTTGGTGACGGGCAACTGCGGCATCCTGTTGCTTTGTATGAAATTGGTTTTCTTTTAACGCTGTGGGCCAGTTTAAAATATTGGGAAAAGAAGCACAATCTTGCACCCGGCCAGCGCTTTAAAATATTTATGATCGCCTACATCTGCTTCCGGTTTTTACTTGATTTTATAAAACCTCATTACAATTTATTAGCCGGTCTTTCAACAATTCAAATTACCAGTTTACTGGGATTGCTATATTATGCAGTAATCGGTTTTGCCCCTGTGCATCCGGTTAAAACTGCAAAGATTACCAGTATCTAAAACTGATTACTTTCAATTTATTTGTACCGCTCAATAATTTTATAGCGACTTTTGCAGCAATAGAACAGCTTTGCCACCGGGCAGATATTTTGTTTTTGGCAGGGCCTGCCATCAGCAAAATGAATTTATCAACTCAAATAAAATGGAAAATACAAACCCGAAGCCTGGATATTTATGGAGCATTTTTACTATGCGGTGCCCCCGTTGCAGGCGGGGCGGCATGTTTAAAAATAACAACCCCTACAGCAGCCTGAAACTTTCTAAAATATTTGATATGCCGGAGCATTGCCCGGAATGCGGCCAGCGGTACGATTTGGAACAGGGCTTTTGGTACGGCACCGGCTATGTGAGTTATGCACTGGCAGTGGCTATTTCAGTAACAAGTTTTATTGCCTGGCTGGTTTTAATTGGTGTTTCGACAGATGATAACAGGGTGTTTTGGTGGCTGGGCTTAAACTGTGTTTTGCTCGTAGTGCTGCAGCCCTGGATGATGCGGCTGAGCAGGGTAATTTATCTGTACTTTTTTGTTAGTTACGATAAAAATTACAAAGAAACGCAGCCGGTGGAATTCGACCACAAACAGTAACAGTGTCTTTGAGGTGGGATATCTGCCAGCCGTTTCTTTTGTTGTTATGGCTAAACAATTTTATAAATCTTGTTGTTTTATTTTTAAAATATAAAGCATGGCGACACCAACAATTGAATTGATAAATGCCTTAAGAGAAACTGCCACCCGCCTGCGTAACGGGGCTCATTATGCCTGGGGCCACCACGGCGCCTGCAATTGCGGAAACCTTGTACAAGTTGTAACAAATTTTACCAAAGGTGAAATTTTACGTTATGCCCATACCGGCATTGGTGAATGGACGGAACTGGCGGAGGAATTTTGCCCGGTTACCAATGCTCCGCTTACACTGGTTGTTACAAGGCTTGAATCAATTGGCCTTACGCCTGTTGATATTCATATATTGAATACCTGGCCGATAAAGAAATATTGCAGCATCTCGCCGGGGGCTTCCGCTGGTTAAAACGGAATAAGAGAGAAGATGCCATTGATTATTTTGATGCTTTTGCAAACCTGCTGGAAGAAAAAATGATACAACATATCAAAGTCGATATCAGCAGTATTCCACAGCATAAAAATGAACATGCTGCTGTCTTGGCGCTGGAAGTATAGCATACATCAAACAAAATTTCAAATTAAAGCTGGTAAATTTTACCGGCTTTTTTTATATTTATGATTGAGCAATTATTAACTTTTGTTTGGACCAAAAAAAGTTAATAATTGTCCGGATTGCATTCATCTATCCGTCATTATAGAAATTATTTTAAACCAATTAAAAAAACATTATGGAAAAGTTTATGCTTATTTTTCAGGGAGGAATGCCGCCTGAAGACCAAACAACACCAGAAAAAATGCAGGAAAACATGGGTAAATGGATGGCCTGGATAGACAAACTTGCGAAGGCTGGCAAATATGATTCTGGCGAGCCCCTATTACCTGGTGGTAAGGTTATCAGCGGTACAAAAAAGACGGTTACTGATGGCCCTTTTACAGAGGGTAAAGAACTGATTGGCGGTTATTTTATTATCAATGCAGCAGACTTTGATGAAGCATTTGCGCTTTGCGATGATTACCCCGATTACGAATCTGGCGGAAAAATTTCCATCAGGCAGGTAATGAAAGTTCCAATGCCTGCTTAAGATTAAACCCTGATCAATGCATCCAACAAAAAGGATGCATTGGTTTTTTAAGCCAAACTCAATTACAACATTCTGGATCAAGCTCCTGAAATAGAATATGCTGTTGAACATCTTTTTCGCCATGAATGGGGAAAGCTCGTAGCTGTGCTTACTAAATTGTTTGGTCCGCAAAACCTGCAACTGGCTGAAGATGTTGTGCAGGATACTTTGCTAACTGCTTTTAATAACTGGAAAATAAACGGCCTTCCGCAAAACCCTTCTGCCTGGTTATTTACAAGCGCCAGGAATAAAGCAATCGATGTATTGCGCCATCAAAAAAAGGCGTTTGAATTTTCAGCGAATGTTAAGCCGCTACTCCAGTCAGAGTATACTTTGGTACCTACTGTTAAGGAGTTTATAAACAGTAATACTATTGAAGATGATCAGTTAAGAATGATGATCGTTTGTTGTCATCCTTCGCTTTCGCTGGAAGCACAGGTATCAATTATTTTAAAAACGCTTTGCGGTTTTAGCGTTGCTGAAATTGCCAAAGCATTTGTTACAAATTACGAGGCAGTTGAGAAGCGGTTGTACCGGGCAAGAAAAAGTTTTAAAGAATCTTTTGTTGGGTTTGATCTGCCGGCAGGTGCAGAACTGGAAAGCCGCTTAGACAATGTACTGCTGGCAATTTACCTGTTGTTTAATGAAGGCTATAATTCCACTCAGCACGATAGCCTGATAAGAAACGACCTGATGCAGGAAGCCATGCGCCTGTGCGACCTGATTTGCAGAAGCCCGCTGGTAAAGCATGAGAATGCCCATGCATTAATGGCGCTTATTTGTTTTACGGCATGCCGCAATAATGCCCGGCTGGATGAAACCGGCAATATTTTGTTATTGAAAAAACAAGACAGGAAAAAGTGGAATAAAGAGCTGATTGAAAAAGGAATTTTTCACCTGGAAGAATCAACTGATGGTAGTGCAATCAGCAAATACCACCTTGAAGCTGGCATTGCTTATGAGCATGCAAAAACACCTGAATTTTCAGTAACAAACTGGAAAAATATTTTGGATTGTTATAACCTGCTGCAGCAATATTATCCTTCCCCGGTTGTTGAATTAAACCGGGCTATTGTAATTAGTGAATTGCATGGAGCAGAGGCTGGCATTCATGCAATTGAAAATATTAAAGAGCTTTCATCCCTTAAAAATTATTACCTGCTGCCTGCGACGCTGGGTGAGTTTCACCTGCAGTTGCAACAAAATAATTTAGCCAAAAAATATTTTCAGCAGGCTGCTGAATTAACCCAATCTGTAGCAGAAAAAAAATTGCTTAAGCAAAAGATAGAAGATATTATTTCCCTTTAAAAAAATTGTCTGATGTTTAAAATTTGGCCAGCTTTACTTCGGTTATAATTATTTTTTTAGGAATAACTTTGGCATAACAAATCAAAATTTAATCAGCAAAAATCTAACTTTCATGAATAATAGTTTTACCAAACAATTTAAATTTGAAAGCTGGAGCAATACCATGATTTTAAATTCGCTGAGACAATTGAAAGAGAAAGATGACAGAGCCTTCACCTTGTTTTCTCATTTATTATCATCCCACAGCATGTGGTTAAGCCGGGTAAATAAAACTGCATTTACCTGCACACTTTTCCAGGAAAGAACACTCGGTGAATGCGAAATACTTATCGCTGAAAACCTGGCCGGCTGGAAAACATACCTGGCAGATAAATCAGCTGAAGACCTGGACCAGTCTATCGAATTTATGAGCGCCTGGGAAGCAAATCCAAGTAAGCGTAAAATAAAAATTGACGATGCACTTATTCATATCATTAACCACTCAAGTTACCACCGGGGCCAAATTGTAGCCAGCATCAAAGGCAAGGTGGCCGAACTGCCACTAAGCACTTATATAATTTATGCCAGTGAGATAATAGGATGATTTTTAAACTCAAATTGCTTTTTAACCAGGTAGAATTTTTTTTGAAGGTTGAAAGCTGCGGCAGATTTTTATTCAACCCAGATTTTGCAGTTGAAATCTATTGCGGCTTCCAACTGCTGCACAGCTAAGTATTTCAGAACACTTTTTGACTTCAAAATAGATCACTATTCATTAGCCAAAAAATAACCCGAAACACCTAGCTGACTTGCATTTGAAACCCTCATAACGATCTCAACTGCAAAATCTGGGTTCAACAAATTGTATTACAAAAAATCCCGGCTTAAATAATAAACCGGGAAACTTTCTTTTAAAATATAATTGCTTTTACCAGCAATATTTTCCTTCTGTAGTCAACACCTCCGCAATCCTGCGTCTTGCATCTTTTGTATTGTATGGCTGAGCTTTTGTAAAGCGCTTCAGGCCAAGCAACATCATGCGTAATTCATCACCTTCCGCAAATGCATTGATGGCTTCTTTAGCAGCCTTATTTACTTTGTCACCTGCATCCACCAACTGGCAACGCATCATATCTGTTTGTAAACTGCAGGCTGCTGCTCCTTTTTTATCCGCCATTTTTATAACCCTTAAAAGAGTGCTCTCAGCATTAAAGGTTTCAATCGCCATATCAGCAATATTCATCAATACTTCCTGCTCATCGCTCAGCTTCATCATCAGCTTTTGTACTGCAGCGCCAGCCACCATTAAAATACATTTTTTAAGGTTGGTGATTGATTTTTTTTCTGCTGCAAAAGCTCTCTCATCTTCACTGCCAAAATCAGGAATACTCATCAGCTCTTTCGAAACCGCCATCGCTGGTCCCATCAAATCAAGCTTTCCTTTCATGGCTCTTTTTAAAATCATGTCTACCGTAAGCAACCTGTTTATTTCATTTGTGCCTTCGTAAATTCTATTGATACGGCTATCCCTGTAAGCCCGGCTTATCATGTACTCATCACTGAATCCATTACCTCCAAATACCTGCACGCCTTCATCCACTACATAGTCAAGCACCTCACTGCCATACACTTTCAGCATGGCACATTCAACCGCATATTCTTCTGCTGCACCCAGCAAGGTTTCGTTAAAAGGCTTGCCTGCGGCGGCCAATTCCAGCTCTTTATCATCTATCCAGCTGGCTGTTCTGTACAGGGCACTTTCGCAGGTAAATATCCTGATAGCACTTTCTGCCAGCTTGTATTTTATAGCCCCAAAGTTTGCAATGGCTGTTTTAAACTGCTCTCTTGTTTTAGCATATTCTATCGTTGCATTCAATGCCATTTTTGAAGCACCCAAAGCAGCAGCACACAACTTCAGCCGACCAATATTTAAAATATTAAAAGCGATAATATGCCCCTTGCCGACTTCACCCAACAAGTTCTCTGCCGGCACTTTGCAATCCTGGAAATACAACTGAACGGTGGATGACCCCTTGATGCCCATCTTGTGTTCTTCAGGCCCCTGCGTAAATCCTTCAAAGCCACGCTCAATAATAAAGGCAGAAAATTTATCGCCGTCAATTTTTGCAAACACTGTATACACATCTGCAAAACCTCCGTTAGTGATCCAGCATTTCTGGCCATTCAAAATGTAATTTTTTCCATCTGCGGAAAGTACTGCGGTTGTCTTTGCACCAAGGGCATCACTGCCGCTGTTTGGTTCTGTTAAACCGTAGGCACCTTTCCATTCTCCGGTTGCCAGCTTCGAAATATATTTTTCTTTTTGAGCATCGGTTCCAAAATATAAAATTGGCAAAGTACCAATACCGGTATGTGCGGCAATGGCCACGCTAAAAGAGTAACCTCCACCAAGCCCTTCATTTACCAGGGTGGATGTGATAAAATCTTTTCCAAGGCCGCCGTAGCTTTCCGGTACAGATGCTCCCAGCAAACCCTGTTCACCTGCTTTTACCATTAATAATGGCATAAGGCCCGGTTCCAGTTTGTCAATTCTTTCCACAATCGGTTGCACTTCTGCAGTTAAAAATTGCAGGCACATGTCTTTAACCATCTGCTGCTCTTCATTAAAATCTTCACTTGTAAAAGTTTCGAAAGCGTTGCTTTCTTTAATTAACCATTCACCACCTTTAAGGAGTGTTTTGGTTGATGGAGTTGTTGTATTCATATGTAGATCGTTTTTTTAGTTTATATTTTTAAAGCAATTATTTTCCTGGCTTTTTACAAAGCTGAAAGATTATCGTACACCATTTGTAATACTTCTTTTGCAATTTCAACCTGCCCGTTTGTAACACCGGCAAGTGCCTCATTCAACGTCTGACTAGCCAGTTCCATTGTCCTTTCCTGCAATTCTTCTGCCTCTTTTGTAAGATAAATTTTATTGATGCGGCGGTCATCTTTGCTGGCCACCCGTTTTACCAGGCTTAGCTTTTCAAGATTATCCACCAGCCTTGTAATGCTGGGCTTATCCCTGAAAGTTGCGTCGCAAAGTTGTTGCTGGCTTAGCCCGTCTTCTTTCCACAAATGATACAAAACACTCCATTGCTCAATGGTAATATCAATGTTGGCAGTCTTGAAATTCTTCTGCAACCGCCGGGCAATGGCTGTGCTGGCTTTGCCGGTAATAAAGCTATAAAGTTCCCCTTTTTTAAATTGGTTGTTTGGCATATAGTTGTTTATGCAACTATTCAAAGTTAATAAATTTATTTGCTTGCTAAAATATTTTTTTGCTTTCGCCGGGGGCGGAAAATAAACAGGGGAAATGAGTTATAATGAATCAAATTCTGCAGGCAATATTAATGCTGCAGATTACCTGAAACTATAGTTGCTACTGATTAATTGAAAACTTTTCGAAACGTCAAACCTGCTCTTTTATTATTGTATCGATGCGTTCACTAAGGTCTTCATAAGATGTATAACCCCGGGCCAGCAAGTGAAACTTTGTATCATTTTCCTGTAACAATACAGCAGGAAAACCAGTTACCTGTAATTGTTTGCAAAGATTAAATTCATAATAAGCTTGTTCTTTATATTCTTCACTTTTCAGCTTGCTGTAAAATGCCTCTTCATTAATGCTGTATTTTTCTACCAGGTGCCGGTAAGCTTCATCGTCAGCAAGATCACGGCCTTCAAAATTTAATGCATATTGAAGATCAGATGCAAATTCCAATTGCCTTTCAGGATAATATTCCTTAAAAATACACAAGGCAATGGCGGGCTTTTCTGAGTTCATAACCCAATCGCTTAATTCCGGATGATTGACATGCCACAGAAAATCATCGCCAAATTTTATCCCGGAAAGTTCTTCCACTTTTTTATAGGCTGTCTGTATGTAAGGACCAATTTTTTCGATCGGCACCATGTTTTCTTCCACCATCATACCGCCGCTTAAAATTTCAATTTCAACCTTTCCGGCATAAGCCGCAGCAATTTTTTTCATTACCGGGCTAAAGCCGTAACACCAGCCGCAATAGGCATCATAACAATAAATAAGTGTTGATTTGTCCATGCTGCAAAGGTAGGTATGCAGGCATGCAATTGTAAATTCAGCTATTGCTGATTCTTTAAATTTCCCTGTATCACAAGTGACTTGCCTGCATTAACTGTGAGGCTGGCTCCGCTTTCAATGTGCTGGGAAATATTCAGCACACAACTTACCGCCGGAAGGATTGATAACAATACTATTGGTTGCCGGTAACACCGCCGGGGGCACGCTGCTGTTTGACCAGTTTGCAGGCACGTCCCAGTTTCCGTTGCCTGTAAAAGTATAGATTTGATTAAGTGGATTTATCTTTATGCTCATTGTGACAGTATCCTTCAGCGTACCATTGTAAGCTATTAATTGCACCGGGTAAGTACCTGCAGTTGTAAAAATATGCTGCGGATTTATTTCCGTGCTGCTATCTGTTCCATCTGCAAATTTCCATTTGTAAGATGCTGCATTTGTACTTAAGTTTTGAAAATTAACTGTATCGCCGCTATTGGGGCTGGCAGGTATAAATGCAAATAAAGCCTTTGGCTGATAATACTGTTTTACATCAACATATTCCACTGCAGATGTAACATAAAAATTGCCAGTCTTTGTCTGCCTGGCATACATAACAGGATATTTTTTTGAAGGATCAAACCATTCTATTTCCCGGTAATGAATAGTGTCATTATTTACCGCCGGTTGCCCGTTGATGGAAACCGAGTCTATTTCTGTTACGGTTGAAATCAACTGCAATGCATTGCTAAAAGTTGCGTAAGGGGTAATTATTTTACCCCAGCCTTTTACCGTATCTCTCCTTTCAATTTGAACACTGCGGTAATAAAAGCCTGGAACACTGGTAGTATAAGCTCCTTTGGAAGTGCTTACGCCATTGTATTGCAAAGGAAACTTGTAAATAGTATCGGGACTGCTGTACACATTTTTTACATTCAGCGAAGTTCCGTTTATAACTAACGTGTACGCAGATGCTTTTTGCCGGAGCAGGTTATTATTCTTTAAAAAATAATCGTTGGGATTTGTTTGCTGCAGGCCAAAAAATGCTGTTGTTTGATTATCTGTAGAGGAGAGGTTAACGTTGTTGCTGTTGTAAATGTAAGGCCATTGTGCTGCACCGTAACCACTTTGTGTTGGCAGCCGGTACACAAGTGTTCGCTGTGAAGAGCCGGCTAAGGAGGCATAATTCCAGGTAATATTTACGCCGCTGGTATCAAAATTATTTGAGCTGGTTTGGGCTTTTGTCAAATAAAAAGTATCGCCGCTGGCGGCAAAATTCGCCATAGTGTAAGTGGACTGGGCAAACAGGTTGAAGAAACAAAAACATGCCGCTATCAGCAAAACAAAATATTTTTTCATGCAGATAAAGTTTTGGTATTGCACTGACAGGCATACATACAAAAAGTTTAATCTAATGCGCTAAAAGCCAGTTATTACCTGATCCTACTTCTGCATCCGTAGGTACCTGGTTGGGCAGAGCAAGGGCTGTTTGCATGCACTCGAGTATAACTGGTTTTATGAGATCAAGCTCATCTTTGTGTGCATCAAACACCAGTTCATCATGTACCTGCAGCAGCATCTTCGATTTAAAATTATGCTGTTTAAACGCATGGTGTATTTTGATCATCGCCAGCTTTATCATATCTGCAGCACTGCCCTGTATGGGTGAGTTGATGGCATTGCGTTCGGCAAAACCACGTACCGTAAAATTGGCGGAGTTAATGTCTTTTAACCAGCGTTTACGGCCCATTAATGTTTCAACGTAGCCATGTTCTTTGGCAAAGTTGATTGTATCATCCATGTATTTTTGAATGTTGGGAAATTGCTTTTTGTAATTATCAATGATCTCTTTGGCCTCTGCCCGGGATATGCCGAGATTCTCTGCCAAACCAAATGCCCCCTGGCCGTAAATGATGCCAAAGTTCACACTCTTGGCTTTGTACCGCATTTCTTTTGTAACGCCAGCTTCTTCAACATTGAACACTTTGGCCGCAGTTGCAGTATGAATATCCTTGCCTGTTTTAAACGCTTCACACATATTTACATCACCGCTGATGGCGGCTACAATACGCAACTCAATTTGGGAATAATCTGCAGAGACTAAAACAAATTCTTCATTCCTGGGGATGAATGCTTTTCTTATTTCACGGCCACGTTCGGTACGCACAGGAATGTTCTGCAGGTTTGGATCAGTGCTGCTGAGCCGACCCGTGACTGCTACTGCCTGTGCGTAAGAAGTATGCACCCGGCCCGTCTTTTTGTTGATCATCAACGGCAGGGCATCTACGTAAGTATTTTTCAATTTGGTAAGTTCCCTGAAGGCTAAAATATCATCACAGATCTTATTTTTAACTGCCAGTTTTGCCAGCACATCTTCGCCGGTTGCATACTGACCTGTCTTGGTTTTTCTTGCTTTTGGATCAAGCTGCAATTTTTCAAATAATACTTCACCCAGTTGCTTCGGGCTGGCCAGGTTAAACCTAACACCAGCTTGTTCGTACACACTTTCTTCGCTTTGTTTAGCTTCCTTTTCAAGCAGGGAACTATAATCTTTTAAAAACCCTTCATCAATCCTGATGCCTTCAAACTCCATTTCTGTAAGCACTTTCACCAGGGGATTCTCAACTTGGTAAAAAACCTTTTCAACAGCTTTTGCTTTTAGTTGTGGTAAGAAAATGTTTTTCAACTGCAGCGTAATGTCTGCATCTTCCGCAGCATATTCTTTAATTTTTTCAACTTCAACATCCCTCATGTTGCCTTGTCCTTTTCCTTTTTTACCAATCAATTCTGTAATGGAAACTGGTTGATAGCCGAGGTATTTGGCGCTCATCATATCCATGCTGCGTTTACCATCAGGCTCAATTACATAGTGTGCCAGCATGGTATCAAAAATGTCGCCTTTTAATTCAAAGCCATACCATCTCAACATCAGCATATCATACTTAAGGTTTTGACCAGTCCAAAGAATATTTGTGTTTTCAAACAGCGGTTGAAACTTTGAGAGCAGCTGTATACAGGCTTCCCGGTCTGGCGGGCAGGGCACATAATAACCTTCAGTTGCCCTGATGGAAAAACTTAATCCGACCAACTCTGCGGCATTGGCATCAAGCCCGGTTGTTTCAGTATCAAAACAAATTTCAATTTGTTGCATTGCTATTTCAACAAACTGATCTACAGATGCAGTATCATTTAATAAAATATAATTGTGCGGTGTGTTGTTGATGTTTTTATCGGCAGTCATTACGGGTTCCTCCACATTACTGTCAGCATCAAGCACAGCAGCCTGGGCCGGTGCAGTTGCAGCATCCGCAGTATTTCCAAAAAGATCCAGCTGGTTGCTGTCGCCTTTTGGTTTCCTGTTATCAACTGCAGGTTGTTCATTGCCAGTTTTTGGTCTCCATTCATCCGCAGGTGCGCCGGCTTCCTCGCCCAGCAAGCGCTTTGTGAGCGCCCTGAATTCAAGCTCCGCAAACACTTCCTTTAACGACTCTTTGTTCATTTCTTTGATCCTGAAATCTTCTTCATGAAATACAGCCGCAGGTATATCTGTGATGATGGTTGTCAGCTTTTTGCTCATGATGGCATCTGCTTTACCGGCCCTTATTTTTTCGCCTAAAGAACCTTTTATATTATCGGCGTTGGCCAAAATATTTTCCAGGTTTTCATACTCAGCCAACAGCTTGGCGGCTGTCTTTTCTCCCACGCCTTTTATGCCGGGGATATTGTCCACCGCATCTCCCATCAAACCTAAAATATCAATTACCTGGCTCACCTGTTTTATTCCCCATTTTTCGCAAACCTCTTTCGGGCCCATAATCTCAATGCTGCCACCCTGGTATGGAGGTTTATATATCTTGATATTTTCAGACACCAACTGCCCGTAATCTTTATCCGGTGTTACCATGAAAACTTCATACCCAACCAGCTCGGCTTGTTTTGCCAGTGCTCCAATTACATCATCTGCTTCATAGCCATCAATTGCCACCACGGGGATATTCAATGCTTCAATGATCCGGATAATATCCGGCACCGCAAGAGAAATATCTTCAGGAGTTTCCTGGCGGTTGGCCTTATAATCTGCAAAGTCGGTATGGCGTTCTGTAGCGGCGCTTGTATCAAAACAAACGGCCATGTGGGTTGGCTTTTGGTTATTGATCAGGTCAACCAGTGTATTTGTAAACCCAAACTGGGCATTCGTATTTTTCCCTTTGCTGGTAATCCTTGGGTTTCTTATAAGTGCATAGTATGCCCTGAAAACCAACGCATACGCATCCAGTAAAAATAACTTCTTTTGCATGCGGTAAAAGTAAAGATTTCACTCAACGAATGCAAAGTTTGCAGCGAAACAAAATTTGAATGGTTTGATGGAATTGGTGCTTTATATTGATGCCACAACTAAAATCTTGTATCAATCCATAAAGGCAGCATTGCTCTCCATGTTGGCCAGTCATGACCCCATTCGCTGCCCCAAATACTGAGTTCGTAGTCGATACCCTTTTTGTACAACACGCCTGCAAAAGCTTCATTCGCTTCCGGCGCTTCGTGGGCACCGCAACCAGTTAGTATGTGTATATGCCTGCTGCTTCGGATTTGCTGCAAAATATTATGATCAGTAAGATTTGGAATGTAATGAATTGGTGAATTATAATAAACCTGTTCATCAAAAAAGCCCCGGGTATATTCTGTGAGATCATATACGCCGCTCATAGCAATTACGCCATTGATGATATCCGGCCGCTTCAAAAAAAGGTTCATGCTGTGCAAAGCGCCAAGGGAGGCACCAGAAGTGATAATGGGCGTATCCCACGAAGTGGCATTTTTAATAAACGGCACAACTTCGTTGTACACATAATTATTAAAGTCATTGTGCCGGATAGCTTTGTGTTCTCCCAGCATATCGTAGTTCATCCAGCTTTCTTTGTTAATGCTGTCAATTGAAAATATTTTCACTTTGCCAGCATTAATATACGGGGTAAGATAATTTATCAGCTGAAAGCGTTCGTACTCTAAATAATCTGCGCCGGCAGTGGGAATAAGCAGCAGCGCAAAACCATAATAGCCATATGTTACAATTGGCATTTCTTTTTGAAGTGAAGGACTAAACCAGGAAGTTACAGAGCGTTGCATAGTTAAGTGGTTAAATGAATCAAAAGATTAAAATACACACTATTATTAAGCTGAAGAAATTATATATTTGGCATTCCGGTACTTTTTAAAGAAATATATACTTATTATGAAAAAGATTCTGCAACAATTATTTATCTATATTCTGCCGTTAATTTTCTTTACTGCCTGTGAAAAGGAGAAGAGTTATGAGGCAGGCACAACGGCAGGAACGGCGGTATTTAGCTTTGGTGGCGGTACGGGCAATTGTACAGGTGCTGTGGTGAGCGGATCTTATATTGCCGGAGTTGCTGCAGGGGCTACAAATACTGTTACGCTATCAGCTAATGTAGCCACAGCAGGTACTTACACTATCAGCACCAGTGCAGTGAACGGCATTACATTTTCAGGCACAGGCAGTTTTGCTACAACCGGAGTGCAGTCTATTGTTCTTTTAGCCAGCGGAACACCAACTACCAGCGGCAATTTTAATTTTACACCGGGAACAGCGGGTTGTACATTTTCCGTGACAGTAACTTCCGGAACCGGAAGTAGTTCAGGCACGGCTGTTTTTACTTACGGTGGTGGCACAGGTGATTGCACAGGTGCAGTTTTGGCTGGAACATATACTGCAGGAACAGCACTGACAGCAGCAAATACGGTTAAGCTTCAGGTAACTGTTGATACGATTGGTACTTATACAATTTCAACTGCTGCAGTGAATGGGATTGCTTTCAGCGGGTCCGGCACTTTTACTGCCACAGGAGTGCAAACTATTACATTGACTGGAACGGGCACTCCAGTGGCAGCAGGTAATTTTAATTTTAAGGCAGGTTCCAGCGGGTGTAGCTTTAGTGTAGCGGTGGTGAACAATAGCACTGCCAGTGGTTCTTTCTATTATGATATTACTGTAAATGGCGTGCAGTACAAAAGAGTTGCTGATTCTGCAGGTAATTACGGATTTGGCGTAGATGAATTGGGAGACGACAGTGCTACAATTATATCAAGCATTTCTTACTATGGTACACCAGAGCCACTTGGTGCAACTGCTTTTACTGTTAGCAAGGGATTACTTTATAATTATCAAACAGCAACCTTTACTGATTTTAAAAATTTCTTAGCTCCCGGAAGCTATGGTTATGCTGGTTTAAATTCTTTAAGGGGAATTACGATTGAATGGAAAGATGCGAATGATAAAATATGGAAGAGTAATATTGGCATGACAATTCCTTCGGGCAGCAGTTTCACCATTGTATCATCAGAAGAATTTAATTTTAATGGTGTGCAAATGGTAAAGGTTTATGCTGAATTTACCTGCACCTTATATGATGATGCAGGCAATTCCATTCTTGTAACAAATGGCAAATATTTGAGTGCCTTTGAAAAAATTTAATAACCCAAGCAATTTTCTTCTTTAACTTTCTTCAACTTACTCAGCAAAATTTTGCAGGAGTTTTTATTGGAATTTTTCACACGGCAATTATATTCGTGTATAATACTTTAACTAACAAATCGACAATTTATGAGTAGAATACTACAATCGTTATTACTTTTCATAATTCCTGTTTTCATCTTTACGGCATGTCAGAAAGAATACAGTGTAGAAACCGGAGCCTCACCCGTTGGCGGAACAGCCATTTTTACTTTTGACGGTGGCACAGGCAACTGTACCGGGGCAGTTGTTGGCGGATCCTATATTGCAGGCGTTGCTGTCGGTTCGGGTAATACTGTTACCCTGTCTGTTAAAGTAGATTCAGCAGGTACTTATATCGTAAGCACCAATACAGTTAGCGGTGTTAAATTTTCAGGAGCAGGAACTTTTACCAGCACAGGAATTCAAACTATAACGCTTTCTGCAAGCGGAACTCCGACCAGCAGTGGCGTTCTTAATTTTACGCCGGGTACAACAGGTTGTACTTTCAATGTAACAGTGTCTGCTGCTAATGGTGGCAGTTCAGGCACAGCTTCTTTTACTTACAGTGGCGGCACAGCAAATTGCACAGGTGCTGTTTTGGCCGGAGTTTATACAGCAGGAACAGCGCTCACAGTGGCAAATACTGTTAAACTCCAGGTTAGTGTTGACACAATTGGTACTTACACAATTTCAACAGCTGTGGTAAATGGAATTGCCTTCACCGGCTCAGGAACCTTTACAGCCACAGGAGTGCAAACTATCACATTAACCGGAACGGGAACACCGGTAGCCGCAGGTGCCTTTGACTTTTCTCCGGCTATAAATGCTTGTAAATTTTCAGTTACAGTTGATAGCGGAAGTGTTGTAAGCGATTGTAAAACCTGTATTTACGCCCCAACTTGCGTAGGATCGATGTACAATTATGAAATAAATTTTAATAGTTCTCTTTCGACAAGAGTACAAAAAATAATATCGCAAACAGATACTGTAGTAGCAGGATTTACTTACAAAAAAACTCTCACAAATTATGAGGATGGGTCTGGCAATGTGACATCCGCCGGTTATTCTTATATCAATTGCAACAACGGGGAAACTACAGTATTTGCCTACAATTTAACCGGCCTGGCCGGGTCCACAATTTCATTTATTAAATCCACTTTGCTAAAGGCTAATACAGCTGTCGGTGGCACCTGGACGGAAACAATTCAAAACCAGGGTGGGCAGGATGTTATTAATACATATACAATGAAGGAAAAGGGTATAAGCCGCACTGTGCTTGGAGTTACTTTTAATGAGGTGCTTCATATTGAACTTACTCAGCAAATAAATGTTGGCGGAATGAATGTTGATGCAGGTGTTTCACAATACTTTTTTGCTAAGGGTGTTGGCCTGATTGAAACAACCAATGAAAGTTTTGGCCTTACCAATAGTCAATTGTTGAAAACTTATTTTATTCCATAGGCGAAAATATATAAACACCAAGACTTTGCATGTGGTAATTCCTTTATTTCATTGCTGAGTTTTGGTTTTCACCATTATGCTCAAAGCACTCCTTCCTTTAACTCAGTCCATAACTCCCGGTAGCATTGTGCTGCATAGCTGTAATTGGCAAACTCCATAATGGGCGCTTTGTGAATGCCCATTTTTTCAACATCGCTCAGGTAAGGAATATAATTTTGAAAGAAGCGTTTGTCTTTGTATAATTCTTCCATAATATCATTGTGAAGATTTTTTCTAAGATCTGCCATGGTAAAGAAACACATCATTTTTTTGATGTCGATTTCTTTCTCTTTAAAATAATCTTTCACCATGTGGTAGGTACGAATAGATAATGTGGTGGGAATAACCGGCATCAGAACAATATCTGCAGCATTAAAAATATTTTCGCTGAGGGCGCTGAAGCCGGGAGGGCAATCGATAAATACAAAATCATACTCTTTATCCAGCTGGCGCAGCACACTTTTCAATCTTCCCTTGCTTCCCTTCATTTCTTCCAGCATAATGTCAGAACTTTTAGCATTGCTGTCTGCAGGTATCAAATCCAGCATTTCAAAATCTGTACTCAAAATGGCGGGCTCCAGTACTGCATCTTTCGCAATCAGTTTTTTTATACCTGTGTGA
This sequence comes from Ferruginibacter sp., assembly GCA_965247025.1. GTDB lineage: Bacteria > Bacteroidota > Bacteroidia > Chitinophagales > Chitinophagaceae > Ferruginibacter. The sequence goes on from OZ252000.1 coordinate 3,844,169, forward strand.
ACTTTAGGTTTTGCCTTGTAATAAAAGCTGGAGGAACCCTGCGGATCGATATCCCATAACAGCGTTTTATAGCCATCGGCTGCCGCCAGGTAAGCTAAGTTTACACAACTGGCGGTTTTACCTACTCCGCCTTTAAGGTTGTAGAGAGCGATGGTGATCATGTTTGTATATTGTTTAAAAATTGGTTTAGTTACCAGCTGATTGTTGTTCCTAATATTGCCGATTCAATTTTTTTATACTCCCTGTAAATTTCTTTGTACCTGCCTGCAGCAAGTTGATAAGCCACTACCATATCATCTTCAGGATCAACTATAAAATATTCTTTCACACCATACTTCTCATACAATTGCAACTTTGCCCTCATATCGTAATACGCATTTGAAGGAGAAAGCAACTCAATGATCATATCAGGAGCAGCATCGGCACCGGCGTTGGTGAGGATGGATAGATTGTTCACAGCTACAAAATAAATATCAGGCTGAACCACATTTTCATCGTCGAGATAGACATCAGAAGGAGCAATGTAGACTTCGCCGATTTGTAACTTATCGCAGTGAGCCAATATCAGGGAAAATATTCTGCCAATCAGTTTTTGGTGAATGCGGTTAGGTGATGGAGACATTATTAGTTGACCGTTTATTAGTTGATAAGGAGCTCCTTCAGGCAATTGCTGATAATCTTTAACCGTCTTTTTTTCAATGGTTTCCAAAACTGCCATAGTATTCCAAATATACAAAATGATTGTATTGCAGCTTCATTGTAAAAAGCCTGCGAAAACTATTTTTTCATTGCCTGCAAATCTTTTTGCAGTTTAAACATCTCATCCCTCAGCCTTGCAGCTTCCATAAAGTCCATGTCTTTGGCAGCTTTTTCCATGGCTTTTTTGGTGGTGGAAATTTTCTTTTCCATTTTAGGAATGGTAAGATATTCTTCCTGGTCTTCAGCTGCAACAGTAACAATATCCTGATCTGCGGCAATTGAGTATGGTCGTGACGGGTCGTAGCCTTTTACATCAAGTACAGAACCCTGGGCCATGATCTGGTCTTTACTTTTAATAATTGTCCTCGGAGTTATGCCATGTTCAATATTATAAGATACCTGTTTTTCACGCCGGCGGCTGGTTTCATCAATAGTCTTCTGCATGCTTTCGGTCATCTTATCTGCATAAAAAATCACAAGGCCGTCCACATTTCTTGCGGCTCTGCCGGCCGTTTGGGTAAGGCTTCTTTCATTGCGGAGAAACCCTTCTTTGTCTGCATCCAAAATTGCTACCAGCGAAACCTCCGGCAAATCCAATCCTTCCCTCAAAAGATTTACTCCCACCAGCACATCAATTATTCCGAGGCGCAATTCCCTCAAAATCTCCACCCTTTCAAGGGCATCTACTTCACTGTGTATGTACTTACTTTTGATGTTAATGCGGTGCAGGTATTTATCCATTTCTTCCGCCATACGTTTGGTAAGAGTGGTTACCAGCACCCGGTCCCCTTTTGTAATGCGTTTGTCTATTTCATCAAGTAAGTCATCGATTTGATTTACTGATGGCCTTATTTCAATGGGCGGATCCAGCAAACCTGTAGGCCTCACTACCTGTTCCACCACAATACCTTCGGTTTTCTCAAGCTCAAAATCACCGGGTGTGGCGCTAACAAATATTGTTTGACCAATCATATTCTCAAACTCGTTAAAATTCAGTGGCCGGTTATCTAAAGCTGAAGGAAGCCTGAAACCATAATCTACCAGGATCAATTTTCTGCTGCGGTCACCACCATACATACCACTGATTTGGGGAACAGTTTGGTGACTTTCATCCAGCACACAAATAAAATCTTTTGGAAAATAATCCAGCAGACAGAAGGGGCGGTTGCCCGGTTTTCTCCGGTCAAAAAACCGGGAATAGTTTTCAATACCGTTGCAATAACCAAGTTCCCTGATCATTTCCAAATCATATTCAACCCGTTCACTAAGGCGCTGGGCTTCAATAAATTTGCCGCTGTTTTTAAAATACTCCACCTGTGCGGCAGTTTCATCCTGTATCTCGTAAATTACCTGCTGCATAATATCTTTTGGCGCCAGGTATAAGTTTGCAGGAAAGATGGCCGCATTATCCACCAGCCCGATTCGTTTACTGCTACTGAGTTCCAGCGTTTCAATACTCTCAATTTCATCTCCAAAAAAAGTAATGCGGTAGCCAAAATCAACATAGGGCAAGTTGATGTCTACTGTATCGCCTTTTACCCTAAAAGTGCCTCTGGTAAAATCGCCTTGTGTTCTTGAATACAAACTGTTTACCAGCGAATGTAAAAATCCCTGTCTCGAAATAATCTGCCCTTTTTGTATCCGCACAATACCATTTTCAAACTCGGTAGGGTTCCCCATACCATAAATGCAACTCACACTTGCTACTACAATAATATCCCGCCTGCCGCTTAATAATTGGGCAGTTGCCTGCAGGCGCAACTTATCAAGTTCCTCATTAATACTAAGATCTTTTTCAATATAAGTATTGCTTACCGGCATGTATGCTTCCGGCTGATAATAGTCGTAGTAACTCACAAAATACCCCACTGCATTGTCAGGGAAAAATTGTTTGAACTCTCCGTACAATTGAGCTACCAATGTTTTGTTGTGCGTTAGCACCAGGGTTGGCCGTTGTACATTTTGAATTACATTAGCAATAGTGTAAGTTTTACCGCTGCCTGTAACCCCAAGCAATGTCTGGTAGCGTTCGCCATCAAGAATTCCTTCTGTTAATTTGCGGATGGCATCGGGCTGATCGCCGGCCGGTGAATATGGTGATTGAAGATTGAATGGCATTGGGAACTGTTTATGTAAAAGTAAGATTGTGAACAGCAACCTAAAAATCTTATCCTTTAAATTAGGCCCTTTTTTAAGGCCAACTTTTCAACCTCTCTCCTTCGGATAAACCACGCAATGGTAAAAGATGGGATTACATCTGTAAAGGGCAACACCTCTTCTATAAAATTAAGTACGCCTCCAATCATACCAACCCTGCCACCAAACATTTTAAAAAAAATGTAGCCTGAGATTGGCGCCCATATTAAATCAACAAATTCGGCTACACCTGGGGAAAAATATGTGGCCATACCAAGCAGATCCATAATAATACAGATGCCAATGTGTGGGAGAAAAAGCTTTTCTGTTTTCATGATCTGTTTAATTTATCGCTTTGCAAGTATTAAAATGCATTGGATTTTGCCATCGCTCAATTTCCGTAAAATAACATTTACTTGTTTGCTGCAAGTGTTGGGTATCCAGCTAACAACGGTTATTTTTCAAACTCACCATTATACCATTCCATTTTACAAGGCTAATAATGATATCAACTTTGCTGCCATTTTTAGCTAAATGGTACAACATCTTCAAAATACAAAAGTTGAAATGTGTGGTACAAAATAAAATTACTAATTTGTTTCCTTAACCTTTCACAATGGCCACAACAACTCAACGATTTACAGTACTTGATGTTTTTAGGGGATTAACCCTTTGCTTAATGATTATTGTAAATACGCCGGGCAACGGAGCTACTTCATTTGCACCATTGAACCATGCAAAATGGAATGGTTTTACGCCAACAGACCTCGTTTTTCCTTCCTTTTTATTTGCGGTGGGCAATGCGTTAAGTTTCGTGATGACGAAGTGGTCAACCCTTAGCCAAAGCCAGGTACTTTTTAAAATATTCAAACGCACAGCCATTATTTTCCTCTTAGGTTTTTTAATGTATTGGTTTCCTTTTGTAAAAAGTGAAGGTGGCAAGCTGGTAGCGTTTCCAATTAATGAAACAAGAATATTTGGTGTGTTGCAACGGATTGCCCTTTGTTATGGTATTGGGGCACTCATGCTGTACTATCTTAAAACAAGAACAGCAGTTATCCTGAGCATCGTGTTTTTAATTTTGTACTGGATTATTTTAATGACTTTTGGAGACGCTGCTGGCCCGCTTTCCCTTGAAGGCAATGCTGTACTCCGCCTTGATAAATGGCTGCTGGGCGATAAACACCTGTATTATGGCGAAGGCCTGGCATTTGACCCGGAAGGGTTATTGAGTACTTTACCGGCAATAGGAAATGTAGTTGGTGGCTTTGTTGTAGGGAAATTTTTAAGGGAAAAGGGATTAACTTATGAAACTCTGAGTAAATTATTACTGGCTGGTGCTGTGTTGCTGCTGCTTGCTTATTGCTGGAACCCCGGTTTTCCCATCAATAAAAAATTATGGACAAGTTCTTTTGTATTGCATACAGTTGGCCTCGATTGTGTGATCCTTGGCATCCTGATTTATATCATTCACTTTAAGCAACTAACCGGCTGGACTTATTTTTTCGAGGTGTTTGGCCGCAATCCGCTATTTATTTATTTGCTGTCAGAAGTGGCAGTTATTTTATTATACTTTTTCCAAATTGGTGATACATCGGTTTATCAATGGATTTACACCAATATTTTTAGCTTTACCGGAGCTTATACGGGATCACTGCTTTTTGCAATAATATACATGCTTTGCTGCTGGATCATTGGTTATTTTCTTGATAAAAAGAAGATTTACATAAGAGTTTAGGTTTATAAACCGGGGCAATTTTAAACGCAATTATCAGCTAATTTACTGCTATAGTTTGATGTATTGGAAATTTTTCCCTTATGTATTTACGTCTGCCAAAAGGCCTAAACGGGCATCCTAAGCCAACAGTAATTCAATGATAATTCACAATTAACCTTGCTTTCCGGCTGAATTAGCTTACTTTCGCCGCTCAAAAATAGAGCTATGAGTCATTAGCACATCGCCTGCGGCAAAATTGCCCTGCACTGCTTATAGCTCCCGGCACAAAGCACATACAAAATGAACATCCGCAACATCGCAATCATTGCCCACGTAGATCACGGCAAAACAACATTAGTAGATAAAATTTTACATGCCACCCAGGTATTCAGGGACAACCAGGAAACCGGCGAACTTATCATGGACAGCAACGATCTTGAAAGAGAACGTGGTATAACCATCTTCAGTAAAAACATTTCTGTTTCTTATAAAGGCGTAAAAGTAAACGTAATTGATACTCCCGGTCACAGCGACTTTGGTGGAGAAGTGGAAAGGGTTTTAAAAATGGCTGATGGCGTTTTGCTGTTGGTAGATGCTTTTGAAGGGCCAATGCCTCAAACACGTTTTGTGTTGCAAAAAGCGCTGGCACTGGGTCTTCATCCAATTGTTGTTATCAATAAAGTTGATAAACCAAACTGCCGCCCTGATGAAGTGCATGACGCAGTTTTTGAATTATTCTTTAATCTTGATGCTACTGAGGAGCAGCTTGATTTCCCAACAATTTACGGCAGCAGCAAAAATGGCTGGATGAATACTTCGCTGACTGAAACTGAAAATATTCTTCCGCTGATGGATGCTATTTTGCAGTATGTTCCGGAGCCAAAAGTGAATGAAGGACCTACACAAATGCAAATTACTTCACTTGATTACTCTTCTTTTTTAGGGAGAATTGCAGTTGGTAAAGTAGCCCGGGGCAGCGTAAAAGAAAGTCAGCAAATAGCTTTGTTGCAGGCTGATGGCAGCAACAAAAAGATGAAGATAAAGGAGCTGTATGTGTTTGAAGGAATGGGCAAAAAGAAAGTAACTGAGGTTTTTGCAGGAGATATTTGTGCGATTGTCGGGTTGGAAAATTTTAATATTGGTGATACAATTGCTGATGTTGATAATCCTGAAGCATTGCCGGTAATAAGTGTGGATGAGCCAACAATGAGTATGTTGTTTGGTATTAACAACTCTCCATTTTTTGGTAAGGAAGGAAAGTTTGTAACAAGCCGTCACCTTCGTGACAGGCTGATGAAAGAAACAGAAAAGAACCTGGCATTAAAGGTTGAGGATAGTGATAGTGCTGATAGCTTCAACGTTTACGGACGTGGTATTTTGCACCTGGGTATTTTGATAGAAACAATGAGGAGAGAAGGTTTTGAGTTAACGATCGGTCAGCCGCAGGTTTTGGTAAAAGAAATCAATGGCAGCAAGCATGAGCCTTATGAGATATTAGTGGTAGATGTGCCTGCTGAATATAGTGGTAAAGTAATTGATCTTGTTACCCAACGTAAAGGCGAAATGCTTGTAATGGAAACCAAAGGTGAAATGCAGCATTTGGAATTTGATATTCCTTCAAGAGGTTTGATTGGATTAAGAAGTAACATGCTTACCAATACTGCCGGCGAAGCTGTAATGGCTCACCGTTTTGCTGAATACAGACCATGGAAAGGAAGTATTCCCGGCCGTAACAACGGAGTGTTGATGAGCAAAACAACAGAAAAAACAACCGGTTATTCTATTGATAAATTACAGGACCGTGGGCGCTTTTTTGTTGATCCGGGTGAAGAAGTTTATGCAGGCCAGATAATTGCTGAGCACATTAAGCCAGGCGATCTTGTTGTAAATGCAACTGAACCCAAAAAATTAACCAATCACCGTGCTAGTGGAACCGATGATGCATCTAAGGCCGCTCCCAAAATTTTGATGAGTCTTGAAGAGTGTATGGAGTATATTCAACAGGATGAGTGCATAGAAGTAACACCAAAAAGCATCCGCCTGCGTAAGGTGATTTTAAATGAGGACGAACGTAAGCGTGTGAGCAAATCTGCACAGCAGGTAGGGTAACTTCTACAATAAAAGGTATATAATTTAATCCGCTCCTGTAAGAGCGGATTTTTTTAGATAAAACTTTACTCATAATAAACAGTTGTCGCACTTCAAGTGTTATTTTTGCAACATGAAAAAATGTATCACCATATTTTCTATTTTTTTTATTGTAAGCTTCAATAGTATTGGTGTAAATGCACAGTGTGCTATGTGTACCAAAACAGCCCAGCAGCTTGGCGAAAAGCCTGCGCAGGGCCTTAACAGCGGTATTTTATACCTCATGTTTGCACCATTTGCAATTGTTGGCATCATTGGCTATAAATGGTGGAAAAACAATAAGTTAGTTGAGGCGCAGGAAGTCAGCTCCAGCTCCACTAAATCAATTTAATCCGCAGGTTAAATTCTTTTTCAACCTCTCCATTTAATCACTTTAACGGTATACAGGCATATTTCAGGAAAGTAAAAGTAATTAACTGTTTATATTTGTATCTACTATTTTATCACAGATACCACAATATACATTTTGAAGTTTACCGAATTTGGATTTGACAGCAGGCTGGAAGAAGGCATAGAAGCATCAGCATATAATGATGCAACCCCCGTTCAGGAGCAAGTAATACCGCTGGTACTTGCGGGCAAAGATGTTATCGCTTCTGCCCAAACCGGCACCGGTAAAACAGCTGCATTTCTTTTACCCCTTATCAATAATATTCTCTCCGGCCCTTTTAACCAGGATAGCATTACGGCACTTGTAATAGTACCTACCAGGGAACTTGCTGTACAAATAGCTCAGCATATGGAAGGACTCTCTTACTTTACTTCTGTTAGTTCTATTGCTGTTTATGGCGGCGGGGATGGCAATGCTTTTGTGCAGGAAAGAAAGGCACTAAGTGCAGGCGCTGATGTGGTTATTTGCACACCTGGTAAAATGCTGGCGCATATCAACATGGGTTATGTAAAACTGCAGGGATTAAAATACCTGGTGCTTGATGAAGCCGACCGTATGCTCGACATGGGTTTTTACGATGACATTATGCGGATCATAAATGCTTTGCCTGCCAAGCGGCAAAACTTGTTGTTTTCTGCAACCATGCCGCACAAAATCAGAGACCTTGCAAGAAGGATTTTACACCAGCCGGCAGAAATTAATATTTCTATCAGCAAGCCCAATGAAAAGATTGCACAGCTTGCTTACATGGTTTATGATACACAAAAAATTCCGCTTGTAAAATACATACTGCATCAAAAAACATTTTCTTCCGTATTGATTTTTTGTAGCAGTAAAAACAGCGTTAAGCAACTTAACCGTGATTTAAAAAGGACCGGTTTGCCGGTAGACGAAATACATAGTGACCTGGAACAGGACAAGAGAGAAGAGGTGCTGATGCATTTTAAAAGTGGCCGTTTGCGTATACTCGTGGCAACTGATATACTCAGCCGTGGGATTGATATTGACAACATAGGGTTAGTACTGAATTACGATGTTCCCCATGATGGTGAAGACTATGTTCACCGTATTGGCCGTACAGCACGAGCTGCTGCCGAAGGCAGTGCTATTACCTTTGTGAGTGTTAAAGAACAACGCAAATTTGCCTCTATTGAAAGGCTTTTGGGAAAGCCCGTACCTAAGGGCGTGGTGCCCGAACAATTTGGTGAAGCCCCGGAGTTTACTCCAAATCAGCCTGCTTTTAAAACAGGTGGCAACAGGGATGGACGGCCACAAAGGTCGGGACGAAACAGGTAATTCCTGCGATACTCATTCATTAAAACAAGCCGTCTTTTATTTATTACTTTCTGCTTCTAAAAGATACCCAACCTATCTTTTGTTTTTTTTAACAATACTCCTTATATAACTACTGCTTAGTTGTATTTCAGCATTATTGCACCGTAAAATATTACATTTTATATATTAATTGCAGCCGTAAACGCATGTGAAATATTTGTTATGGCACGGTTTTAGAATTAGTAGTAACCGAAGCTTCATTAAAACGATTAGTCCAAAACCCATAACATAAATATTCTTAAACATAAAATCATTTATCATGAATAATACAAATTTTGATTCAACATCAACGACGACACCTTCATCACAAAGCAAATCTAAAAATATAATTATCGGTCTTTTAGCTGCCGGAATATTAGGACTAGGTATCTATACTGTTTCTGATAAAAGTAAATCAGGCGAACAGATTCAGCAACAACAAACCCAAATTGCAAAAGTAAGTGATGAAAAAAGCACTATTCAAAATAGCTTTGATGCATCACTAGCAAGGCTTGACTCAATGGCTACGTTGAACACGGGCCTTGAAAAGAAGTTAAAGGATAAGACAGGTGAAATATCAAAAGTAAAAAATGAAATTCGCAGCATTTTAAACAAAAAGAATGCAACTTCTGCTGAGCTTGCAAAGGCAACAAAGTTGATAGATGAGTTAAATGGAAAAATAAGTGGCATGGAAGCTGACATTGCCCGTTTAACACAGGAAAATTCAACACTTACAGCCGATAAGGTTGTGCTTACACAAGACAAAGAAAAGTTGACACAAAATCTTGCTACAACAACAACCGTTAAGCAGGAGTTAGAAAAGAAAGTGGATGTTGCATCTACACTTAACGCAAATAATATCAGAATTACTCCGATAAATGTTAAAGGTAATGGTAAAGAAAAAGTATCAACAACTGCAAAAAGAGTTGACAAGCTTTTAATATCATTCGATGTGAACAATCGTATTGCTGATTCTGGTACTACAGATTTGTTTGTCTTGATCACCGGACCTGATGGAAAAACATTGTCTTCAACTGGTGATTCTTCAACTTTTACAACCCGTGAAGATGGTGAAAAATCTTTTACAGCAAAATTGCCTGTAACCATCGAAACTGCAACCAAAAAGAATGTAGAGTTTGCTTTTCAGCCAGGCACTGTCTTCCAAAAGGGTAGCTACAAAATCCAAATTTATCAAAATGGATTTTTGATAGGTGAAGGATTTAGCGAGTTAAAGAAAGGCGGATTATTTAGTTAGTAATTTCAACCTCAATATATCAACGCAACCTGTTTTAAAACACAGGTTGCGTTTTTTTATTTAAGCAATATTTTGGCAAACCTGTCAAGTTCAGTTTTTTCAGCAGCAGTAAACACATCATTGTTTTCAAATTTTGCTTTATAAAAAAGAACCCTTTTATGCTGAGGATATTTTTCTAGAATTTTATCAATTAACCCGCCGGTAGTTGTATCTTTTTCTATCACAGCAGCTGCAACAGGCAATGCCGATTTATAACGGGTTGGCTTTTTTAAAATGATTGCCTCAAGCGTAGCTAGTTTTCCGGGAGCAACTGTTGCCAGTTTTAAAGCTTTACTGTGCAAGCCTTCCAGCTGCTTTTTACTTAACCCCCCACGCTCCTGGTATTGAAACAACAGGCTTTGTACAAAAGCAGATGAAGGATTGGCCTGAAGCGTTTCATTCAGCACATCCATAATCACATCCACATCAGGTTTTTTTTTCTGTATCATACCAGCATTTTTATAATTGCAACCGCTCTAATCAATTTCCATAATTTTTGAGAAATAGAATGTAAAAAAAAACCAGGGTGGACACCCCAGTTCGTTTTTAATCCGTACCCTATGAAAACTTGAATGAAAGTATAGTAATTAATTGAGATTCGCAATACCTCTGAAAAATAATTACATAATTATCAGCCCAAAAATGAGTTTATACCTTAAACCATCCACGCTTAATAAAAGCCCGGAGCATAGCAAGTGGAATCAGGAGCATCAGTGTAACCGAAATTAGAAATCCCCACTTGTTATGGAGTAGCGGAAGCGTTTCAAAATTCATCCCGAAAATACCACCGATAACGGTGGCTGGCGCAAGCAGGCAGGTAACCACCGCCATTACCTTCATTACCTCATTCATTTTGAGGTTTACGTTGCTCAAATACAGATCATGTAAGTTCATCATCATATCTCTGTAGTTTTCAGCCAGGTCGTTTGCCTGAACAATATGATCATAAACATCCTTAAAATATTTCTCTGTTTTTTCTTCTATCAGTTCACTGTCACTTCTTAATATTCCGTTTACTAATTCCCGTACCGGCGCAATGCTTCTTTTTAATACTATCATTTCCTTCCTCAGCATGTTGATCTTCGCAAGGCTGCGGCTGTTGGGGCTTCTTACAATATCCTCTTCCAGGTTCTCAATTTTTTCACCAAGTTTCTCCATCACTATAAAGTAGTTATCCACAATAAGATCAATCAGGGAGTAAAACAAAAAATCAGCCCCTTGCTGTCTCACTTTTGTATGTGCAATTTTGAGCCTTTCCCTTAAAGGATTAAAAACATCTCTTGTGGCATCTTCCTGGAAACTGATCACAAAATTTTTTCCCAATACAATGCTAATCTGTTCTGTTTCAACTGCGGAATCAGCTTCATTAAAATAAAGCATATTCAGCAGGCAGAAAACAATTCCGTCAATATCATCCATTTTTGGCCGTTGGCCGATGCTCAATATATCTTCAGTTATAAGCAAGTGAATACCATACCGGTTACTTATAGTTTCAACGTCACTTTTTCTAAGCCCATCCACATTTATCCAGGTTGCCTTTGCGGAGTCAGCGTATTTAAAACAGGATTTTACATCCTTAAATTCTCTTATCTCAATATCACTCCCGTCATAATCGTACACAAAAATTTTGAGTTCCTCCGGCTCTATTCTTACAGGCACCGAGGTAGGGTTTACCTGCAGTACTTTTTTTGTACGCAGCAATTCCAGCGGGTTGAGTATATAGGAAAAATAATTACGGGTATTCATTGGCATAAAAAAGAAAGGTAAAGATTAAATATGTTAAAGCAGTTGTGCAGCTATATTTTATAAAATAATATGCCAAAGTCTGCAGTAAGTATTTTTAGGGTTATGATTAACAACCTGTACATACCAATATATCCGGGCAACAACCATTTTACGGTGGGGCGAAAGAATTCTGCAGGTTATTTTTAAAAGAATTTATGGTTTACCTGCGGCGATATTAAAACAAATCAGACCTCATCAACCTTGATTTTATCAAAAGCTATAATAAAAGAAAGGGTGGATCTGTATTGCTGAAGGATGGAACTGAACTCGAAGTATCGACCCGGCGCAAAGATGATTTTTTGAAAAAAATGGCAACACTTTAATGTAACCACTATTATTGTTGCTGTTGTTGTTGCTGAACCTTTTGCATATGTTTCCTGTATGAGTTATTGTCCCCTGCACCTTCATCTAAAGAAGTGGCCGGGGCCGCCTGCGTTTGCAGCACAGCTGCCGCCTGTTTTGGTAAAACGCCATCTTCATGCGATACTGAAACACCCACTTCCAGTGTTTGCTTTGCGGTACCCTTGTAGGTGCCTTTCACGGGTGAGCAATCAGAAAAATTTCTGCCTATGGCGAGCCTTACGTGGAGGTCGTTCACTACGCAATTATTGGTAGGGTCAAAGCCAAGCCAGCCATGAAAAGGAATATATGCTTCCACCCACGCATGTGTTGCTCCTTCGCCACGCAGGTTATTTTCTCTTGGGCAAACATAGCCGCTTACATACCGGGCAGGAATACTAAGCAGCCGCAACATTACCAGCAGAATATGAGCAAAATCCTGGCAAACCCCGGCCCGTAATTGCCATACTTCATCCACAGTTGTACTCACACTGGTAACGCCCTGTATATATTTAAAATTTTGGTACACATATTCAGTCAACTGCTTTACAGCAACAAATACCGAAACAGATTGGTAAAAGCCGGCATCAGCGATTGTTTTTACTTCTGGCAAAGCCACAAAATGCTCCTGCTTTAAAAAGTCAATAAAAGGGACGTTGAATTTTATTTCCTGCAGGTGGCTCCACTGCTGTTCAATCGGCTTGTCATCATCTGGCCATGGCACTGACAGCGTACTTACTGAAATAGTGGAATCTATTACCAACTCAGTATGCGGATGAATATTGGTGAACGAAGCAAAGTCGTTGCCATAATAATCAGTATACATTTCCAATAATGGTTCACCTGAAATATTTAACCGCTGATATTGCACTGATTGATAAATGTCCTTTATAGGGAACAGCATTATCTGGTTGGCACTGTCTCTTACCGGTTCCGGATAGGTGTACCTGGTAACATGATGTATTATAAACTGGGGCATATTTTAGTGCAGTGCTTTAAGTTCTGGTAAAAAATAAATACGCTTAAAATCAGGTGCTGGCGAAATATTGTTCGCTTAGTGCATTTCCAATGTCAAGCAGTTCGTTTTTGGTTTGTTCAAGAAAATGATGCAAACCTTCTTTTGTAATTGAATCGGCAGTAGCGTATTTAATTTTGCTTTTTATTCTGCCCATTTTAAAATCTATTTGGTTATAAGCCTGTGCATTGCCGTCATTTTTTAGATGTTCGAAATGCCGGAGCAAGCGTGTTATTGAATAAATAACAGAACGGGGAAACAAATCATTCAATACGATTTGCTCAACTACTTTTTTTGCTTCAAAACCTCCGCGGTAAGTTTTTAAATATATTTCATAGCCGGAAATTGACATCAGCAGGTATTTCCAGTAGGTTGTATCTGCAACGATATCAATATTATAGTCAAGGTTACTGAATTTAATATCCAGTATATCAATGCTTTGAATTGCCCTTTCAATGTACTTTCCAATATTTATAAATGCATTTCCCTCGCCCCTGGCCATGGTAACATCTGTAGTGCCAAAATACAGCAGGCCAAGTTTCAGCAACCCGTCGAGTACAGAAATAGGATCATCTTTTTGTAAAGAATATTCCAGCTGCTGCTCTCTCATGGTATGGTAAAAATCATTGAGGCACTGCCACATTTCCTTTGTGATATGATCCTGTACACTGCGCCCATTTTCCCTGGCCATGGTAACAATATTGAGTACAGAGTTTGGATTGTCTTTACCCAGTACCATAAACTGCAGTACGGCCCTGGTATCGTAGGCCAGCTTTAAAGCATCTTCTTCACTAAGAAAAGTAAAAATTTTCAATACCGGCATCCAGGAAAACTCCTGCACATCATCCTGGGATGAAGCGTAATTTATTTTTAACATCCGGAGGATGCCATCCGTACGTTCCATGTACCGGCTCATCCAGTATAAACTATCTGCTACTCTGCTAAGCATATAAACCCGTCCGGCCCCCCTGCCCCCCAAAGGAGAGTTCAAGGCAAGTACCTTTTAATGTGTGGTGAAAAATTGATATCATATTGCTAAATAATTTTTTTTAAAACTTTCCTTTTTGAAGGAATAATTAGTTTTTACAAAGCCATCTTTTGTTTATAAAAAAGATGCTCAAATTATCAGAGTCCAAATCCCCCTTCGGGGGTTAAAGGGCTGTTCAGGGCGCCAGTACCCAGGTATCTTTACTTCCACCCCCCTGTGATGAATTTACTACTAGTGATCCTTCTTTTAAAGCCACACGGGTAAGGCCACCTGGTACAATTTCAATACCACCGGGACCGCAAAGTGCATAAGGCCTTAAATCTACTCTTCTTGGCTGCAACTTTCCATCCATATAACACGGTACGCTGGAAAGACTGATAATTGGTTGTGCAATAAAATTTCTCGGCTCCAGCAGTACTTCTGCCTTGTATTCTTCAATTTCCTGCTGTGTAGCTGCACTACCCATCAGCATACCATATCCGCCGCTACCGTTCGTTTTTTTGATAACCATATTTTCAATATCCCTGAACACATGCTCTCTTTCAGCATCCTTACCCAACTGGTATGTTGGTACATTTTTTAAAATAGGCTCTTCATTAAGATAATACCGGATCATGGCAGGCACAAATGTATAGATCGCTTTATCATCTGCAACACCATTACCCACTGCATTTACAATGGCAACGTTGCCTTTGCGATAAGCACTCATAAGGCCGGCCACACCCAGCATACTGGACGGATCAAACACCAGCGGATCGAGAAAATCATCATCCACCCTTCGGTAGATAACATCCACCTGCTGCAACCCAGCCGTGGTTTTCATATACACCTTCTGATTGTCCACAACAAGATCACTACCCTGCACCAGTTCAACTCCCATGAGTCTCGCTAACGTGGTATGCTCAAAATAAGCACTGTTGTAAATACCCGGCGTAAGCACAACAACCGTAGGGTTATTTATTTGCCGCGGCGATAAAGAAATAAGGTTTTTGTGCAAAATTGAGGGATACTCAGTAACACTCCTTACGTTGTTCTGCGGCAACAGGTCTGGAAAAATCCGCTTGGTGATTTCCCTGTTTTCGAGCATGTAACTTACGCCGCTGGGTGTACGCAGGTTATCTTCTAAAATATAAAAAGAACCATCGCTGTTCCTTATAAGATCAATACCCGAAATATGAACATAGATGTCGTAAGGCACAGGAAAGTTGTGCATTTCTCTCAGGTAATGCGGACAACTGTAGATCATTTCAGCAGGCACCACTCCATCTTTAATAATAAACTGGGTGCTGTAAATATCCTTTAGAAAAAGATTGAGCGCTTTAAGCCTTTGCTTGATCCCCTTCTCAATATAATCCCATTCTGCTGAGGTAATGATACGTGGAATTATATCGAATGGAAAAATCTTCTCAATGCCTTCTCCACTACTGTAAACAGTAAAAGTAATGCCCTGGCTCATAAAAAGACGTTTCGCAAACTCTTCCTTTTTATTAAGCTCTTCTACAGATAACTGGCTGAGAAAATTTACTGCTTTGGTGTACTGATCTCTGACAGTACTATCTACTACCATTTCGTCCCAAACACCATCGGGCACAATATAAGATTGCAGCAGTTCCTTAGTTGGCATGGTAAGGTTTTTTGATTATAAAAAATTCGTGAACCTGTAAAAAACTCATTCAATCAAATATAATGAAGGAGGATTACATATAAGGTCATTTTTATAAAACTAATACGATTTTAATAAAAATCGGTCAAACAATTAATCAAATACATACAATTATTAAAATCATTCCCGTTTTAAATATAAAAAAACTACATTAAAATAATTATAATATAAATTGTGTCACCAACCTATGCCATAATCTTCTCCATGATTACTGCTTCCACCCCAAAAACTCCCATGTTGCCAGTCAAAGTAAATGGCATTGATTGGGCCGCTTGTCCGGTCGTCAAATGATAGGATATAGCCCATTTTTCTCAGCTCTTTTCTTACCCATTCGGGAGTATTGTCATGCAATAATAATTCTCCGGGATGGGGCTTCCGGTCATTTACTTCTGCACCTCCCAAAGAAAGCCACAATTGGTTACTATTAATATTAGCAGCTTCGCAGGCTTCCTGCACATTCATTCCAAACTCGGTAATATTTAAAAAGAATTGCAGCAGGTTTTGGTCTTGTGTATCGCCACCCTGCACAGCGAAAGATAAAAATGGTTTTCCATCCTTTAAAGCAAGTGTGGGCGTTAATGTAACCCGTGGCCGTTTTCCCGGCACCATCACATTAAAGGGGTTGAGGGTTGAATCTAGTACAAAACTTTGTAACCGCTGACTCATACCCACGCCGGTATTACCTGCAATACAAGCTGGCATCCATCCGCCGGAAGGCGTGATAGAAACCACCCAACCTTCTGCGTCAGCAGCTTCCACGGAAGTTGTACCGGCCCAAAGGCGCTCATGGTATGCCGAATCTGCTGCCTGCTTTTCATCGGTGGTAAGCGATGCAACTGTTCCGGTTCTTATATCATGGGTTGGTACAAAACCAGGTTTTTTACCAGCAACAGAATCAAGACTAAAGCCACGCTGCTCCAGCATAGTTCTGTACGGGTTTACTTTGCCCTCGAATGGATAAGGATCGCCGGGGCCGGTTGCAGGATCATTCTTATCAAGCATAATTGTTGCCGCCCGCTGTTTTGCATACGCTTTGCTCAGCAATCCCTGCATTGGTTCCGCAGGCGGAAAAGCCGGGTCGCCATAATAAAAATCCCTGTCAGCGAAAGCCATATTCATGGTTTGATACAGGGTATGAATATACCGGGCACTGTTATAACCATCGACTTCAAATCGAAATTTTCCAGGATGTTGAGGCTTTGCAGCAGGGCGGGACCCTGTGTCCATTGTTGTAATTTGTAAACATCAATTCCCTTGTAGTTCACCTGCATGGGTTCTTCTTCCACCGGTTTCCAATTAGCAAGATCCTCCATGGTGATGAGGCCGCCCTGTTCCTTACAGCCACGTACAAATTCAGCAGCAATATCACCTTTGTAAAAACGATCGTAAGCCGCCATGATCGCTTCTTTTCTTGTCTTGTGTTTTTTCAATGCAGCCTGCTCGGCCTCCACCATTTTTGTGAGTGTTTCCAGCAGATCCTTCTGTATGAATATTTCACCAGCTTCCGGCGCTTCCCGTTTTTCCCCGCCATGCACCAGGAAAATCTTTTTACTGTAAGGCCATTCTTTGATCCGCTTTTTACCCCGTTCCATGCTGTTGGCTGTTTGTGCCTCAATCGGGTAACCGGAGGCCAGTTCCATACAAGGCGCCAATACCTGTTTTAAACTCATGGTGCCGTAGTTGGAAAGCATCAGGCAGAGACCGCCAACAGTACCTGGCGTAACGGCAGCCAGCGGACCATACTCCGGCGGAAAATTAAAACCTTTGCTTTTGTAAAATGCAGGTGTGGCTCCAGTTGGGGCAACGCCCAATGCATTGATGCCAATTACTTTTTTGGTTTTTGGATTATAGATCAGCGCCTGTGTTTCTCCACCCCAGCTGAGCACATCCCACATGGTACATGTTGCGGCGAGCATTGCACAGGCTGCATCCACCGCATTGCCTCCTTGTTGAAAGACCATAGAACCAGCTGTTGCAGCCAACGGTTTACCGGTAACGGCCATCCAGTGTTTGCCGTGTAAAACAGGCTTTTGTGTTTGCTGAGCGAAGAGAGAAGAAGAAAACAACAGACAGGTAAGAAGGTGTTTCATAATGAGTGTTGGTTTGGTATTTAAAGATATGAAGACGAAGCCAATAAAACGGCCGCAAATATTTACAATATTGGGGCTGTTGAGATTTTCATTTGTAAATGAATCGGCATAATATTGTTTTATGCAGCCGCTAAAAATTGTTCGCATTATCGATGAGACAAAAGATGCCAAAACTTTTGTGTTGCAGCCTGCTGATGGCCAGCCATTGCAATACACCGAAGGACAATTTTTAACACTGGCCTCTGAAACCCGGTTTGGGGAAAAACGCCGCAGCTATTCTTTTTCTTCTTCACCAACCTTTAATGAACCGCCGGCCATTACTATAAAAAGGGTTGCAAATGGTGAGTTTTCAAGATTACTCATGTCGCATGCAAAAGAGGGTGACATACTAAACAGCACCGGCACCAGCGGATATTTTATGCTGCCGCAAATGATGGGAGATACAGACCAGTTATTTTTTTTAGCAGCCGGTAGTGGCATTACTCCCTGCTTTTCGATCATTAAAAAGCTATTGTTTACCACCGCCAAAAAACTGGTGCTTGTTTACAGCAACCGCAACAAAGCCGATACAATTTTTTATGATGCTTTACAACAATTACAGGGGCAATATCCGCAGCAGTTAAGCATACATTTTTTGTTCAGCGATCAGTTTGATGTGTACCATAGTCGTCTTAGCAACTGGCTGCTGCAGCAATTGCTACAAGAATACCTACAGGTTCCTTTAAACAAGGCGATGTTTTATCTGTGTGGTCCCTTTGAGTTTATGCAGATGATCACCATTACCTTATTGAATGAGGGTGTTGAATCAGGCAATATCAAAAAAGAGAATTTCAGCAGCCTGCCAAGATTGGTGAACCCGGCTCCGCCTGATAAAGATGCTCATATTGTAACCATAAAAACTGCCAGTGGTACAAGGCAGTTAGTGGTGCAATATCCATCAACAATATTAGCGGCAGCCAAAGCAGGGAAGCTGGAAATTCCTTATAGCTGTGAAGCCGGCCGTTGCGGCAGTTGTGCAGCCACCTGCATAAAAGGAAAAGTTTGGATGGCTTATAATGAGGTATTGATGGATGAGGAAATTAAAAAAGGCAGAATTTTATGCTGCCAGGCGTACCCGGTGGAGGGTGATGTGGAGATTGTGGTGTAACAATCTTTAACAGCAATTCTCAAATACAATCACATAAAATATTTACTGCCAGCAAATGGATCGGTTAGACTGATTGCAACTATATAGCTTATAGACCCCCTTAGTTTTTACAAACTCTAGATCTACAATCAGTTCCTTATTGCCTGATGCTTCTTTAATGAGTTTTAAACGAGCAACAAAATTACCATCAATTTTTTTAGCGACTTTTTTATGATAAGCGTTGGTGACAACACTATCTGAGAGCACTATCGATACATGAGTATTATCGGCCTTTCTCAATTTTAACATCAGAGAATCGTCAAAAATTCCACGCTCAAATAAATCCTGCTGAACGGCCGGTTTATTGTCAATCAAGATGGTATCAAGTGCAAATGCAAAAGTTGTAGTCCGCTTTGATTTATCTGTTAGGTCGGATAAGGAGTCTAAAAACTTTTCAAATCTTTTATATTCAGCTTTATCCTCTACTATAATTTCTGCTGTTGGGTATTCAGATGTAGAAATCAAATCTTCACTGGGCCTGGGAGCAAATAATCCCCTATGTGCAAGCACTCCTTTCTTCTCTATTATAAACAGGTCTTCAATATAATTCCCATAAACTGCGGTCGCTTTAATGCTATCCAATTTATAAAATGGTTGCGGAAACCAGCAGTCAATCTCTTTCTGATTTTCCATCTTAGAAAAAGGAAATGAAACCTCCGGTTCAAAATCAATAATCTCTGGCTTTACCCCGTTGCGTTCCTTACCTTCTCTTCCAAAATCAAGTACCGAATAACGGCCAGCCCACCTTTTATTTTTTGTTGGATAAACATCGTAGAACTGATATTTCTCATGGAAAAAAGAATCGCCTTCTTTTGAAACAAACAATAAAGAATTTTTATAATTCCCAAACTCTGGAAAGCCCCGATGACTATAGGCTGTAAACTCAATGAAATCGCCATCATACTCACCATATACTCTTTGTAGTACTTTATACCTGGCATAATACTCACCATCGAAAGAAGACTCCTTTGATGGCACTTCTTTCACTTCAATCTTCTCCCCTACAAAAACAAATAAATGATTATTTCTTTCGGCCTCAATATTATTATCTTTTGGTATTAATGGCCTCCGGTTGCAGGACGCAGCCAATATTGATAAGGAAATGAAAGCCGATAAAATCAGTTTTGGGTTAAGCATATTTGTATTTAGGAGGAGATGCCTGAGAAAGGTGATTCCACAAAAAATAAAGAGGGATGCTAAGTGTGTATTTTAAAATATGTAAAAGCAACCTAACTCACAAGCTGCATCTTTAAAAACCGATTCCAGTCTTCCAGCATTTTGCCTTTAAGCACCCTGGGGAATTTGTGCTGACCTCCAAACTTGCCTTTCGATCTCATAAATTCCATAAAAGCATCTTCAGATAAAACAGTCACCAGCACATCTTTTAATGCATGGCCACGTTCAACTTCATAATCATCATTCAATTCTTTTAACTTGGCATCTATGCGGCGGCCAAGGTCTTTTTCATTTACCGGATCATTGGTGGCAACATACCAGTGGTGGGCAAAAAAATTACCGTAAGGAACTCCGGCAACAGTAAATTCAGGTATAGAAATATTCAAATCCTCACTCACCATCTCAATGGCTTTGTTCATGTTATCAACACTAAGATGTTCGCCTACAAGGCTCAAAAAGTGTTTTGTTCGGCCGGTGATAATAATCTCACTTCTTTCTTTGTCTATAAGCTTTACAGTATCGCCAATGGCATAGCGCCAGGCACCGGCGTTGGTACTAATAAGCACTGCATAATCCTTATTCTCCTCAATTTCATGAATCATAAATGCCTCAGGTTCATCAATCATATTGCCTTCGCTGTCAAAATTATTATCATCAAAAGGCACAAATTCAAAGAAGATATTGTTGTTGAGTGCCAGGTGCATTCCTATGGAATTCTGCCTGTTTTGATATGCTAAAAAACCTTCGCTTGCAAGATAAGTTTCAATGTAAGTGATTGGCTTACCCATTAATTTCTCAAAGCCTTTTTTGTAGGGCTCCATTGCCACACCGCCATGCACATACAACGTGAGGTTGGGCCAAATATCATGGATGTTGCTTACCTGGTAGCGGTCAATAATCTTTTCCATGCAAAGCTGCAACCAGGCAGGCACTCCCATAATAAAGCCAATATCCCAGTTGGGTGCATTGTCTACTATCTCTTCCAGCTTTCTTGCCCAGTCTTTTTCTTTGGCTATTTTTTTACCAGGCTTGTATAAACCAAGCCCCTGGAACCAGAATGGAATATTTTTTTGCTGAATGCCACTAAGGTCTCCGGCGTAATAAGTTGGCCCCTTTTGCAACTGGGTACTTCCGCCCAGCATCAGCCAGCCTTTACCTACGGAGCGTTTTGGAACATCTTCATATTTGGAAAGGCTCAGCAACTGCCTTACACCTGTGATGGTATTACTGCGGATAAGCTCTTTTGTAATTGGAATAAATTTACTGGTGGCATCGCTGGTGCCGCTGCTTAAAGCAAAATATTTAATAATGCCGGGCCAGCAAACATCGGGTACACCTTCTTTAGCTTTATACCACCATTCCCGGTACATTTTATCATAATTGCAGGTTGGCACCATCTGTTGAAATTTCTTACCCGGATGCCTGCCCATAAGAATTTCATCGAACCGGTAATGCTGGCCAAATTGAGTAAACCTGGCCTTCCTCAACAGTTTCTTAAGCACTTTTAATTGTTGCCGGCGGGGTCCGCTTACTGGAATACGAAGCGCCGCCGCAATATTTTTAGGAAGCTTGAGATCGATAAGTGACATGCAATATTGTAACTGGTTTCGTAGAATATAAAAATACTGCTTTAGATTGATGGATCTAACTCAGGCATCTTCAAAATGAGGGTGCTTGTTTATTTCCTTAAAGCAATAAACAAATATACCACACACTTAGCATGAAAAGTATGAAAATATCCCGTGCATTTGTTAAGCGGTAAGATATGGCTTTGCCCGCCAATTGCCGGATTTGCCAAATAAATTCATGGTGGCGACCTGTTGCCTCCTCTTCTTCTCATTATCTTTATCGCATGCCAATACTCAATATAGAATTTAAAGCAACTACCAGTAAGTTGCCGGAACTTGAAAAAATCCTGCTGCAACATAATCCACAGTTTATCGGGGAAGATCACCAGGTAGACACTTATTTTAATGTGCCAGCTGGCAGAATGAAACTAAGGGAGGGGAACATTGAAAATGCACTGATACATTATGTACGGGAAAATAGCACCGGCAGCAAATCATCTCACATAATTTTATACAAACACCAGCCTGATAAAAACCTCAAAGACATTTTAATTGCTGGACTTGGTGTAAAAGCCATTGTTGACAAGCGTCGTAAAATTTATTTTATAGAAAATGTAAAATTTCATTTTGATATCGTTGAAGGCTTGGGCACATTTGTTGAAGTAGAGGCTATTGACAAGGACGGTACAATTGGCAAAGAAAAATTACAGCAACAATGCGATCAATATGCTGCTTTATTTAAACTTTTACCCGGCGATTTTGTTGCGGTGTCTTACAGTGACTTAATGTTGCAACAATAATTTAATAATCTATTTTTGTACTCAAAATTTAAAAAGACAAACATGAAAAAATACATTTTATCTCTTATTACTTTATGTATGCTGTTTACAAAAACTGCTGTTTTTGCCGGCTACAATCCCAGTGTTAAAGGCGAAGAAGTTACTTATACAGGGGCAGACGGTGTTACACAAAAAGGTTATGTGGCTTTCGATAAAAGTGTTAAGGGCAAACGGCCTGCAATATTGATTGTGCATGAATGGTGGGGCAGCAATGCTTATGTTCGCATGCGTGCAGATATGCTGGCCCAGCTTGGTTACATTGCTCTTGCCGTTGATATGTACGGAGATGGTAAACAAGGGGCAAATCCTGGTGAAGCCACTGCACTTGCAACTCCTTTTTACAAAGATCCGCAATTAGGAAAATCGAGGCTGGAAGCTGCTTTAGCCAAAATTAAAACTTACCCCGAAACCGACCCTTCAAAGATTGCTGCTATAGGCTACTGCTTTGGTGGCACAATGGTATTAAATGCAGCCAAAATGGGCATGGATTTAAAAGGTGTTGTAAGTTTTCATGGTGGGCTTGCCGGTGTACCTGCTGAGCCGGGTGTAACAAAAGCAAAGATTTTAGTTTGCCATGGCGAAGCGGATAAATTCATATCTGCTGAAGACCTTAAAAATTTCAAAGAAAACTTAGATGCACAAAAAGTTGATTATACATTTATAACATATCCCGGAGCAACACATGCATTTACTAACAAAGAATCAGATGCAAATGGCCAAAAATTTAAAATGCCGATTGCCTACAATGAAGCTGCTGATAAAAAAAGCTGGGAGGATATGAAGGCTTTTTTCAAAAAAATATTTTAGTTATAATAGTTGCACCACGCAGTAAATTGCTGATTATTTTGCCGTTGAAATGTTTTTACAAAAATGTTTCAACGGCATTTTTTGAAACGGTATCTCAATAATTATGGCAGAAGATTTATCCATTATAACTGGCACAAAAGAAGAGCAATATCAAACATTGCTGCCCCAGATAAAAGTACTGATAGATGGTGGGCCTGATTTGATTGCAAACCTTGCCAATATTTCTGCGGCATTAAAAGAGCAATTCGGGTGGTTATGGGTTGGCTTCTATTTGGTAAAAGAGGATGAACTTGTGCTGGGGCCATTTCAAGGTCCGGTGGCATGTACCCGGATAAAAAAAGGCAGAGGCGTTTGTGGCGCCACCTGGCAGCAGGCCGCAACGCTGATAGTAGCAGATGTAGAAAAATTTCCTGGTCATATTGCCTGCAGCAGTTTATCAAAATCGGAGATTGTTATTCCCTTAATTAGCCAAAATGAAGTAACTGGTGTACTGGATGTTGATAGTATTTTACTGAATGATTTTGACGAAACAGATAAAAAATATTTGGAAGAAATAGTGAGCTGGATCAGTTAAAAAAGCAGCTTTATAATCCAGTACTTTTATCCACCAGTTTAAACCCGATGCCATGCAAATTCTCAATGCTTATACTGGAATCCTGCACAAATATCTTCCGCAGCCTCGAAACAAAAACATCTAAACTTCTGCCAAAAAAGTAATCATCCTGGCCCCAGATAGAGCTTAGTATTTGCTCTCTTTTCAATACAATATTTCTATGATCTAAAAAATACTGCAACAGTTCTGCTTCCCTTTGGGTGAGTTCAATTTGTTCATCTTCATTTTTCAAATTAAAATTTGCAGGATCAAACATAAATTTTCCAGCCTTGTAAATTTGCCTGTTATCAGCAACAGTTTTTTTGCTGCGGTTAATAAAAATTTCAATTTTTAAAACCAGCTCTTCAATACTAAAAGGTTTTACCAGGTAATCATCCGCCCCAAGGCGAAGACCTTTCAATTTATCTTCCTTTAATGTTTTGGCTGATAAAAAAAGAATTGGAATATCATGATTGATCTTGCGGATCGCCTCTGCCAATTGAAATCCATCTAACCCGGGCATCATAACATCCAGTACACAAACATCGTACTGGTTCATTTTAAAAGCTTTCAGGCATTCAGCTCCATCAAAAAAATGATCTGCTAAAAAATGATGCTGCTCTAAATTGTCTTTGGTAAGAAAAGCCAGCGTGGCATCATCCTCAGCATATAATATTTTGTATTTTTTCATGCCTTGTTTATTAGTAAGCTTACAGTAGTTCCATTGCCTGGCTGGCTGGCTAAATCCAGCTTCCAATGGTGCAGGCTGCAAATCTTTTTTACATAATACAAACCCAAACCAAAGCCATTTACTGCGGCAGCATTTTTCCCCGGTACCCGGTAAAATTTTTCAAATACCTGTTTTTGATGTTTGTCAGAAATACCAATTCCATTGTCCTGCACCTGCATTTTTATCTGCTCTTTTTCCTCATTAATTGTTAATAGAATTTCAGGCTTTCTGTCACAATATTTTATAGCATTGTCAAGAAAGTTATAGACAATATTGGTGAAGTGAAATTCATCGGCATTAATAAAAACAGTTGCGGCAGCGTGCCGGAAGTTAATCACCGCTTCAGGATATTTAAGGTTAATAATTGCCAGCGCATTATTGATCGCAGGCACCATATCAAAGCTGGTAAAATTTAATGCTTCGGGGTTGTTATCATCGCTGGCAACGTTCAATATTTTTTCTAAATGGCTGTCTAATTTTTTTCCCTGGTCTAAAATTATCTGGCTGTACTGGAGTAGTTTTTGATCTGCATTTATTGTTTCATGTTGCGATAGAAATTTTGAGGCAATGAGTATAGAAGCCAGCGGAGTTTTAAACTCATGCGTCATGTTATTTATAAAATCCTTTTGCAATCCGGCAAACTTTTGCTGTTGCAAAATAATGTAAATGGCATACAGGTAAATGCCCAGTGCAATCAGCATTACCAATGAAAGCAGCAGCCAGGTGTTGAGCGATTTATAAATAAAACTGTTAATCTCCGGAAAGCGGACGGCGAAGTAATAAACCAGGTGGCTTGCTTTGGGGAAATACGCCGCAGTATCCTTTGCCCTTCCATCAGCTTTATTAATACTTACATAGCTGCCATATAGCATATCATCTGTTTCACAATCGTAAATAGCGTATTCAAAATTGCTGGTGATGTTCTTGCTTTTGAATTTATTGGTAAGAATAAGTTCCAGCACTTTGGCATCAAAATCATTCCGCATGTTTACTATGTAGTAATCCTTTGAGATTTTTTCAACCGGGTTTACTGAAGGCGTGAGATAGCCGTAGTAATGATTTATTTCGGTGGCGACTTCCAGTAAAGACACCTGTATATTCTGGCTGAACTTTTTTTCCTCATAATCAAATGCCTGGCGCAGCAGGTAGATCTGCATAACAATAATGCCTACAAAAGCAATCGTTCCGGCAACAACAATAAGCTTTAGTCTGGTGATTTTCACTCTGCAATGTTAAGTACAATTCCAGTGTGTAAAAAAGGTTTACAAATCATTTACAATTGATTTAAAAACGCTTAACAGGCATTTGAGCCAATTCTTGTAAGTGATGTTGTCACCAGCTGCGGCTGCACTGCATCTGACTACAGCAAAGAGCCCATCTTGCCGGGCAAAAGCTCCTCTGTTAAAGTGACTTACAATGCATCAGCATTGGGCGCATTTACAAAAAATATTACGGTGAATTTTAACGATCCTGCATCGAAGAAAGTACTGATGATTAAAGGCACAGTAAAATAATTGCAATTAGTTTTTGCCACTAATGAAAACCAAAAGATTTTAAGAAGGGGTAAGTTTACTTGGGCCGCAGCTTGTAACTGCGGCCTATTTTTTTACTGCTTTTTCTTTTTTTACCAGCTTTTTACCGGCTGCCTTTTTTAGGATTGTAGTTTTTGAAATCTCAGCTTTGGGTGCTGGTGTATTGTCTTTCCAGCCCCATAAATACCTGCAGGCGTAAGTTCTGTACGGGCTCCATTTTGCAGACAATCTTATCATTTCCTGCCGAAGTAATTTTTTATCAGTAGTATCAAGTCCATACAATTTAGCCATGCTTTGCTGTATCCCGAGGTCATCTAAAGCAAACACATCCTCCCTGCCAAGTGTAAACATCAGTATCATTTCCACCGTCCATTGGCCAACACCTTTTATCCTGGTCAGGTATTTTATCAAGTCCTCATTCTCCATCGCATGGAGTTTCTTATCAGTGATTTTTTCTTCAATAAAAAATGTGCAGACATTCTTTACATAATTTGTTTTTGCGTTGCTGAGGCCAATGGCACGGAGCGTATCAAACGGCGTATCAACTATTTGCTGCGGCGTTGGTTTTTTGTTGCTGTAAAGATTGAGGAACCTGTTGAAAATAACCTCGGCAACTTTTGTATTCAATTGCTGGCTCATGATGGAGCCACACAACTGCAGGTGAACCCTTTCCTTTTTTTGCAGCAGGTAAGGTTGCTGTAGAAGGATGATTTTTTTAAGTTTTTTATCTTTATTAAGATGAAGAAGATGCTGCATAATGAACAGCAATTTCGAATATTAAAACAGGAGTACAAACTTATTTTTTATAACAGAGATCTTTGCCAAATTGTATTTCTGTTTTAGCAGGCAGAATAAAAAGTTAAGCAATATCCCAGCTCATAGTACCATCTTTTTCATCTTTTAATGCAATGCCGATTGTTGCAAGCTGGTTGCGGATCTTGTCAGAAGTGGCGTAGTCTTTTTTCGCCTTTGCATCTTTCCGCATGTCAATCAGCAATTGCATTACACCGCCCAGCTGGTTATTATTGCTTGCAGACATTGTTTTCAAGCCCATAATATCTTCTAAAAAAACAGCAAACTGCTTTTGCAGCAGGCTTAGTGTGCTGCTGCTGATGGAGCCGGGTTTTATATGCCCGTCTTTAACTGAGTTTATAACAGAGGTAAGATCGAACATATTGGCGAGCACTTTGGCTGTACTAAAATCATCATCCATAAACTCCTCAAATTCATTTACCAACTGCAATACTTTTGCATCCAGGTCTGTATCAAGCTGCCCATCTGCCAGCGGCAATTTCTTTAAAATCTCGTAGGCTTCCCACAAACGCTTCAATGCTTTTTCGCTGGCCACCAATGCATCATTACTAAAATCAAGCGGACTTCTGTAATGGCTTTGCAAAATAAAAAACCTAATTACCATGGGGTGAAAAGGCTGTGATAGCAAAGGATGATTTCCGGCAAAAAGTTCAGTAAGCTTAATAACATTGTTATAGCTTTTGCCCATTTTTTTACCGTTGATGGTAATCATGTTATTGTGCATCCAGTACTTAACCGGCGAGTGATGGTTGCAGATGGTGCTTTGTGCTATTTCACTTTCATGGTGTGGAAACTGAAGATCCATTCCGCCGCCATGAATATCGAATTGTGCGCCGAGGTATTTGGTTGCCATCGCAGAACATTCAATGTGCCAGCCGGGGAAACCTTCACCCCATGGGCTTGTCCAGCGCATAATATGTTCCGGCGCAGCCGATTTCCATAATGCAAAATCAGCCCGGTCTCTTTTTTCATCCTGTCCATCCAGCTCCCGGGAAGCTTCCTCACGGGTGCCTGCAGTCATCAGATCATCTATTACCCGGCCACTTAGTTTACCGTAGTCATGTGTTGCGGCGTATTTTTTCACATCAAAATAAACCGATCCGTGTACCTCGTAGCCATATCCTTTTGCAATGATGGTTTTTATCATGTTGATCTGCTCCACGATATGCCCGGTAGCCGTAGGTTCAATACTTGGTTCAATACAATTGAATTGCAGCATCGCCCAGTGGTAAAGATTGGTATATTTCTGCACCAGTTCCATTGGTTCCAGTTTTTCAAGCAAAGCTTTTTTGCTCACTTTATCTTCTGCTTCTCTCCCCTCTTCTTCAAAATGGCCTGCATCAGTAATGTTGCGTACATACCGCACCTTGTATCCTTTATGAGTAAGGTACCTGTTTACAATATCAAAAGTTATGTATGGCCTTGCATGCCCCAGGTGGCTTTCTCCACTAACGGTGGGGCCGCATACATACATGCCGGCATGGCCTGGTGTTATGGATTCGAAAACTTCTTTTTGACGTGTATAAGAATTATGAACTTTTAAAGACATCTGTTTTGGGGTTGATAGTTTAAACGCTGGCCGGGGTATTAAGTTGCTTACAAAGCTTACCCGTATTCCGGTGCTGCGGTAGCGGCAAAAATAATTGTTTCATGTTATCTAATGCGTAGTTACATCTGCAATAATGGGGAAATGATCGCTTAGCTTTTTTCTCACCCGGCAGTATTGCTGCACCGAAAACGATGGATGCAAAAAAATATTATCAATACGCAGTGTGGGAGCAATGCCGCTAAAGGTTCTGCCCAGGCCTGCGCCTTTTACAACAAAGGCATTTTGCATACCGTTGCCAATGGTGCGGTAAGCGTAGGAATTGGGCACATCATTAAAATCGCCGCAGATAATTACGGGGTAAGGACTGGCATCAATTTCGGCCCTTATCCTGTCTGCCTGCAGCTTTCTTTTTAAAAAGCCACCTTTAAACTTACCGATCACACTTTTCGTTTTTTCCAGGTCCCGTTTACTTTCTAGCGTAGGGCTGTCAATGTAACGGAGATTATCTGTTGTAAACTTTAGCGATTGCAGGTGCAGGTTAAAAACCCGGAAGGTATCTGCCTCTTTTACAATATCAGCATATTGAAAAATATTGTTGTAATCGTAGGGGTAGTTAGTTATAGTTTGCTTATTGATGATGGGAAATTTTGAGAATATCATCAGGCCAAAATGCTGATGGTTTAAAAAATCTTCTTTAAAATTATAGGAGAAAAAATAATTATCAAACGATAGTTTACTGGCGTATTCAAACACTGAAAAAAAACTGTATTTGCGGTAATAAGGTGTGTTGAGATTATACAACGTATCGCCGGCAACCATCTCCTGGAAACAAGCTATATCTGGTTTGTATTCATTTATGAGTGACACCATGCTATCCCGTATTGCCGGTTGTTGTTTGTTGTAAAGTATGTCAAATTGTGCCACGTTCCAGCTCATAACCCTGGTTGTGCCGGCCTGCTTTTCCATAACAAAATTTGATGATAGCCGGAACGGAATAATGTTACTGATAGGTTTGTAACACACAACTATTACAACAATAAATACAATTGACCATTTAGATTTAAAACACAGCCAGAAAATAAAAAAGAGTAACAACAACAACAGCACATAAAAAGCAGCCATAGGGAAAAGCCCAAGAGGCCAGCGGCTGTCCGTAAAATAGTAGGAAGCATAACAGCCAAGCAAAAAGCAGATTGCAGCAGCCAGGTTTATTACAATAAAAAACTTTTTAGAAAGTATCCGGAAAAGGCTTTTAGGCATGCTATAAAGATAAGATATGCCACTTTAAATATTTTGACATGCACCTTCGCTTTGCTATAAATCTAAAAAAATATGGATGGATGGGAGAAATAACTATCAATTCAAATCCTCTTCTGCCGCTCTTTTAAGAATACTTTTTTCTTCATCTGTAAGAAAATGAAATCCTTTTTGGTTGATCTTATCAAGTATCTCATCAACCCGCTGCTGGGTTACATTGGATGTTTTTTTATAAGGCTTTCTACCATCAGAATTGTAAAAAACTTTCTGCCGGATATCTTTATCATTGCCTTTTTTATTTGGGTTGAAGAGGTTAATGATCCAATCGTAGAACTGCAGCATCCACAAGCTGCCATCTCTGCCCCGGCGAAGAAAAAACACAAACAGGTAACCGGCACCGGCACCCCCTAAATGCGACAAGCTTATTGCTGCTCCCTGCGTAGCCACGCCAGCAAAATCTATAAAAACATAAATCAGTGTAAATACCCAGATTGGAATACCGCCGTTTAAGTTTTGGAAAAAACGGTAGTTGGGAGCCAGCACTGTAGTAGCCATTGCAACGGCCATTATAGAAGCATTGCCACCAATCAACCAGCTATTTTGTACATAAGGTTTTAGTGGGGGAATACTGTAGCTGGCCAGTATAAAAACAAGAGCTCCTGCCAGACCACCATAAATATAAATAGGTATTAATTTTCTATTGCCTGTAATTCCCTGCAGTATGTAGCCAAAAACCCAAAGCCATATCATATTGCTTAGAATATGAATAATGTTTACATGGGTAAACATAGATGTGAGCAAGGTCCATGGCCTTTCACTAAGCGTTACTAAAGCAGCAGGCAGCTGAAAATAATTCAGCACCTGGCTATTAAACAACGAACGGTCTGTTTGAAAAAAGAAGTATACCACCTGTATTACAAGCAGTAATAAAAAAAACATGATATTAATTGTAACCAACCCAACCAGTGCATTACCATCATCACCTAAACTGAGTCTCCGCCGGGGCCGTTGGTAGTCTGAAAACCTGTCCGCCTCTCCCATGAATAATGATTTTAAACAAATTTACATTTCTATTTCCTAATTAACGTTAAGGTTAATAAAAGGTTTTTCTATTGGTTTTATTCCAGTACAGAATAAGTAAAAAGCCAACAATAGCGCCGCCCAAATGTGCAAAGTGACCAACATTATCGCCGGCAAACTGATACAAACCACCAAAAAGATCTATCAAAATAAATACTGGAATTACAAATTTTGCTTTGATAGGAATTGGCACCATATTCACATACATTGAGGTATTTGGAAACAAGTATCCAAAGGCAGCCATTACTCCCATAATTGCCCCCGAGGCACCTAATGCAGAATATTCGTTTTTGTAAGCTTTCATAACTTCAGTAGCAGCCATTCCACTTTCACTCATCGCATTAATACCTGCGGCAGATTTTGCAAAAACAGCAGCACTGTAAGGCACTGTCAATTGAATTAAAAAAGATGCTCCAAGTCCGCAAATAAGGTAAAAAACCAAAAACCTTTTGGATCCCAAATAATTTTCCAAAATGGTGCCAAACATCCAAAGCGCAAACATATTAAAAAGAAGATGTGAAAGACCTTTCGGATCATGCAAAAACATGTTAGTGATAATCTGGTGCGGTTTAAAAAGAGGCGAACTAAAATAATGAAGTGACCCCCATTCTGTGATGTCAAAAGGTGTAACAAATCTTTGTGCCATGTTTACCAGCACATTTAATATGATAAGATTCAGAACAATTGGCGTAGTTTTTTGCATGAATATTTTTAATTGAAAGTGCAATTTCGGCATTGTAGCCGGATAAACCGAAACTGTAACAGAAACCTGTGTTAATCTCTTACAAACGGCAATAAAACTATAAATCACCGAGTTGTGGCCTTAATACAATATCCTCCACAACTGCGGATGGTGAAAGTTTAGCCGCACTTACAACAGTGGCAGCAATATCATTGGCAACCATAATCCGGTGTTCACTATTATCAAAACCCTGCCATGAATCTGTCAGCACTGCTCCGGGATAAACAGCTGTTACTTTGATATTAAAAGCCTTCAACTCTTCCCGTAAATTTTTACTAAAGCCCATCATGGCAAACTTACTGATGCTGTAACTGCCACCGTTGGTGTAAGCCTGCAACGAGGCGATAGAACATATGTTGAAGATGTGACCACTTTTTGCTTTCATCATGTCAGGCAATAAAGTTCTTGTGAGATGGTATGCGCTATATAGGTTAGTGTTAATCATTTTTTCAAGCAGTCCATCGGCTTCATTATACACACTTCCCGGCAAAAATTGGCCTGCATTGTTTACAATTACATCTACCGGAACGGCGTGACCGTTTACCCAATTGCCAAATTCAACAGCCTGCTCTTTTACTGATAAATCGTAAGCGGCTGCATGAATCGTAACATCGGGATAATGTGTCTGCAGTTCAGCTACTGCTTCATACAATTGCACCTCGTTCCTGGCACATAAAAACACATTGGCACCAGCATCTGCAAATGCGGCGGCTATAGCTTTTCCTATGCCTTTGGAAGCTCCGGTAACAACTGCATTCTTATTTCTTAACTGATTATTTACGGTGAATATCGACATCATAATGTAGTTTTAATGAACTATTCTGCAATTTTAGCCGTTTAAGAATAATAAACCAGCAATTTTACTGTTATAAATTTAATGAAGTACAAACACCTCTTTTTTGACCTGGACCATACACTTTGGGACTTTGATGCCAACGCCAAAGAAACACTGGTAGAGATCTATGACATTTTTAAACTGGAAGCAAAAGGAGTGGTACCCTTCGAAGATTTTTACAAGTTATACAAGATACACAATGATATTTTGTGGGACAGGTATCACAAAGGTTTTGTTACCGGCGAAGAACTGAAGTGGAAACGGATGTACCGCACTTTGCTGGAGTTTAAGATTGGGGATGAGGAATTGTCAAAACAAATGAGTGAAAAGTTCCTGGAAATTTTGCCTGAAAAAAAGATCTTGTTTCCGCACACAATAGAAATTTTGAATTACCTGCGGGAGAAGGATTACGGGTTGCACCTGATAACAAATGGCTTTGAAAAAACCCAGTGGATCAAACTAAATAACAGTGGGCTGGCTGTTTACTTCACTCATGTGGTAACATCAGAAACAAGCAACAGCCTTAAACCAAAAAAAGAAATTTTTGAGTATGCCCTGCACAAATCCGGTGCTTTATTGCACCAGAGCATTATGCTGGGCGATAACTTGGAAGCTGATATACAGGGTGCCATGAATGTTGGTATGGACAATATTTTTGTAAATCACATAAACGCTACAACCAGCCTGCAACCTACGTATACCGTTACTCACCTGGAGCAACTGGCGGCAATATTTTAACCCAGATTTTGCAGTTGAAAATCTATTGCGGCTTCCAACTGCTGCACAGTTCAGTATTTCAGAACATTTTTTGATTTCAAAACAGATCACTATTCTTCAAACAAAAAATAACCCGAAACACCTATCTGCATTGCATTTGAAACCCTCATAACGATCTCAACTGCAAAATCTGGGTTTAATTTTTTTCAACAAAAAATCCCCGCAACAATGCAGGGATCTTAATAATTTACAAAAACAATTACAGTTTTACGGTAGTCTCTTTTTCTTTTGCACTGCTGTCTTTTTTACAACTCTTTCCACTTTTAGAGCAGCAAGATTTTTTACAATCTTTTTTGCTTTTCTTTCCGCCTTCGGCAAAGGTTACACCGGTAACAAGTAAGGCCGCTGTGGCTAATAAAAATACTCTTTTCATATTATGGCTTTAATTTAGTAGTGTAAATGTAAATGGTTAATTGCGTTTTACCAAAGCCAGATATTTAATTTTATGAAAGTGTTTAGCCCTGGGTTCAAAAAAAATCAATCTGCTAAAGTTGCAATAACTGTAACGCCGCCTTCAACAACCTGGTTAAGTTCCACATTTATTTTGGTACCAACCGGCAATAACAAATCTACCCTGCTTCCAAATTTTATAAAACCCATTTCATCGGTTTGCTTTACCTGCTGGCCAACCTGCAGGTAATTTACAATGCGTTTGGCAAGTGCGCCGGCAATTTGTTTAACCAGTATTTCTTTATTGCCCTTTTTTAATACCACACTATGTCTTTCATTTTCGGTTGATGATTTTGGATGCCAGGCCACCAGGTATTTTCCTTTGTGGTACTGGTTGTACACCACTTCACCGCTTACAGGATTTCTGTTTACATGCACATTTGCCGGACTCATAAAGATTGATACCTGCAATCTTTTATCTTTAAAATATTCAGGATCCGTTGTTTCTTCAATCACCACCACTTTGCCATCTGCAGGCGCAATTACCAGTTTTTCTCCGTTGGAAAGCTGCCTGTTTGGAATGCGGAAAAACGATACTAAAAACAACAGTAAAAAAAGTGTGGCGAAAAAAAACACCCAGCTGAGTGCAGGGGAGTAAGGGCTTAAAGCATAAAAGGAAATCAGGTTTAGCGCTACAAAAATAATGGTGCCAATGGCTATGGATCTGTATCCTTCTCTGTGGATTGTCATGCGTTAGAATTGAGTGGGCAAATGTAGTGATAATGTGATAAGATGCAAATGTGCAAATGTTGCAGATCTGCAAATAGCCCGCTTTGGTGAATGACATTTGAACTATAATATGAAATGGATATATAACCAAACAAAAGGAGTAGCCACCAGCAATGAATCGAACCTGTCTAAAAAGCCGCCGTGGCCGGGCATAAAACTGCCGCTGTCTTTTACATCTGCCATGCGTTTAATTTTACTTTCCAGCAAATCGCCGGCTGTGCCAAAAACCGCACAAATGGCCGCTATGGCAATCCAGTGCTGCACCGCCAGCACTTTTGCAACAGGAATAAAATAACCCAGCAAGCCAATCACTATCACACAAAGAATTGCACCACCGGCAGTTCCTTCCCAGGTTTTTTTAGGTGAGATTTTAGAAAATGGTGTTTTGCCAATTAAGGAACCAACCAAGTAAGCCATAGTATCATTGATCCAGATGGAAAAAATAATAGCACATGGAAACAAGTAGGGCTTTATAAGCAACAACTTGTAGTTAGCACCTGTGACGCTGATGGAAATATTTAAAAGGCTTGCAATATACACGCCTGTATCACTCCTAAGATTAATCATCATTAATACAGGCATTGTTATATAAACCAACCCCAATAAACAATATGGCAAAAATTTGTGTCCATATATTTTCTTCATCAGCTTTACAAACTCATACCAGCACCCAAAATGTATGATAGTAAACAAGGCCAAAAAACTCCAGAAATTCCAGAATAATCCCACTCCCATTACCAATACAAAAACCAATGCCGTCAGGGCACGGGTTCTAAAAACTTCCTTATTAAGCGCCATGTGGGTTAAGGTTATGGGTGTTTTTGGCTATCGCCGATTGCAGAAATATCTTGTTCAAAAGGATTATTAAAGTCATAAACGCTGGGGATCGGGACTTCTTCGCCGGGCATATATTCAGCCTTCTTACTCACCCTGTCAAAAACCACGAACAGCCCGACAACCAGCACCACACTTACCAGCCCAATCCACAGTGGAAAGTGGTCATCTATTTTAGAAGGATCTACTATTTCGCCTTTTTTAGTAGTGAAATATAATGCAGTAACAGCAACCGCATTGTTCAAAAAATGGCCTGCAATATTCAGCCAGATGTTACCAGTTTTATAATAGATCCAGCCCAGCACAAACCCAAGTGCAAACCGGCTTAAAAAACCAAGGTAAGAGCCATGTACCGCACTAAAAATAATGGCCGTAACTACAACTGCCAGCACAGGCAATTTAAACCATCGGCTCAGCAAGTTTTGTATACCACCCCTGAAAAGCGTTTCTTCAAACACTGCCGGCAGTAACGCAATAACCAGCACAGAAATGATGTAATCTGAAAAATTATCCATCCGGGCAATAACCGCCACCAGTTTGTTATACTCGTCCTCAGCTTCTTTAAAATGCTGCAACGTGGCTTTAGACCAGGGCACCATACTGGTTATTTCCTGCAAGGCGCTTACAGCCGGCAGGCTCACCATCATAATTATTATTACAAGCAGTAACTGAACCAAAACTGTTTGTGCACCTGGTTTTACAGGTAAATATTGCTGACTGAAACCAAGATTAACAAACGGCTTTACATGGCAAATTTTTGCGTAAGCCACCGCTGGCAAAAAAAATAAAAAAAGCGTGGAAATAAATTGCGACCAACGGAGAGCACCGGCGTTCTCCGGCCGGGTAAGGTTTTTTACAAAATCTGCCGGGGCTGATTTTGAACTGAATATGGTTGAAATACCAGGCAATGGAATAAGGCTCAACAGTCCTCCAATGATCAATCCGGCACCACAGCAGGCCAGTAACATTCCAAGTTGTCCCCAGTAATTAAATCTCCTTGTAGCATAAAAGGCCATAGTAATCTTTATAAGTGCGTAAATTTACAGCCAAAAGGAATACTGTTTACTGTTTGGAGTTTACAGTTGGTACAATATTATAAGAACGGCTTACAGTTTGGTAATTTCCGTTTGTAAAATAGTGGAGAATCTCCGGTACAGCTTTAAACCGCAAACAGCAAGGACAGGCGTAAACCCTAAACTGAAAACCGAAAAACCCAAAAAAAATATGCCCTCAATTGGCCACATACAATTACCTGAGTTTCCCCTGTTACTTGCACCGATGGAAGACGTGAGTGATCCGCCATTTCGTGCTGTTTGCAAAGACAAAGGCGCAGACCTGATGTACACTGAATTTATTTCCAGCGAAGGGCTAATAAGAGATGCCATCAAAAGCCGTCAAAAGCTGGATATTTTCGATTACGAAAAACCCGTGGGCATCCAGATTTTTGGAGGAGATGAGGAAAGTCTGGCGCTGGCTGCAAAAATTGTTGATGTTACAAACCCTGATCTGCTGGATATTAATTTTGGCTGT
This sequence comes from Ferruginibacter sp., assembly GCA_965247025.1. Classification (GTDB taxonomy): domain Bacteria; phylum Bacteroidota; class Bacteroidia; order Chitinophagales; family Chitinophagaceae; genus Ferruginibacter. The sequence goes on from OZ252000.1 coordinate 3,880,774, forward strand.
CCCGTAAAAAAAGTTGCTATGAAAGGCGCCGGAGCCGGAGTGTTGAAAGATATTGACCTGATGATGAGACTTACAGAAGCTGTGGTAAAATCAACCAATTTGCCAGTGACGGTTAAAACCCGCCTTGGCTGGGACGATAACAGCCGTAATATTGAAGAAGTAGCTGAACGCCTGCAGGATGTGGGCATTAAAGCGTTGGCAATCCACGGCCGCACCCGGTCTCAAATGTATAAAGGCGAAGCCGACTGGAGCCTGATCGGAAAAGTGAAAAATAACCCCCGCATTACCATTCCAATTTTTGGCAACGGCGATATTGACTCGCCGGAAAAAGCAGTTGCCTATAAAGAACGTTATGGCGTTGATGGCGTAATGATAGGCCGTGCCGCCATTGGCTATCCCTGGATATTCGATGAGATAAAACATTTCATCAAAACTGGTGAACACCTGCCTTCTCCAACCATTGAAGACAGGGTGGCTGTTTGCAAAAAGCACCTGCACAAAAGCTACGAATGGAAAGGTCCGCTGATTGGCATTTTTGAAATGCGCCGCCACTATACCAATTATTTAAAAGGCTTGCCGGGGATAAAAGATTACCGCCTGCGGCTGGTTACGCTTAAAACGGTGGAAGAAATTGATGCTGTGCTGGATGAGATTGTTGTACGCTACGCTGGTTATGAATTTGAAAAAACACCTATTGAGCTGATCAATTATCATGAGAAGTGCCCGGTATAAGCTGGCATTTATGCAATAAGGCTCTTATACATTACTGAAGCTCCAAAAGCAATACAAAAAACAGAAGATAGTAAGATCAGCGTAATTTGAAGTGTTTTAGCCTTTAATATCTTTTTTGAAAAAGGAATACTGAACATCGCTGCTGCCACCAGCATACCCAAAATAGAACCGGTGCCAAAAATCAGCAGGTACAATAAACCACTTTGCGGATTAGTCATTTGCAGCATTACCAGCAGCACCAGTTCGCCACTGCCTGCCAGGCCATGCACCAGGCCCACTCCGTAAGAAACCAGGTGCAATTTTTTGACACCTGTATCTGTTGCGGCTGCAACTGCAACATGCTGATGAGGATGTACATGGCTGGAAACAATATCCCTCGCTAAAAACCCTTTCAATTTATACAACCGGTAAATTCCCAGCACAATCAGCATCACACCAACACTGGCTTCCAGGTACTGAAAATAAGCAGGGTTAACCTGTACTTTCAGCAACAGCATAATAATGCCAACAAACAAAATAGTTGATGTATGCCCCAGTCCCCAGAATATCCCATCTTTTAAAGATTTGAAAGTGCTGTTACGCTGAGATACAATATTGCTCACCGCAAGCAAATGATCGGTTTCAAATGCATGCGTAAAGCCGGCATAAATGGTAAGTAACAATGGAAATGAAGCCATGGGCTGTTATACAATTAGTTAGCAGAGAAAAGTTATAAAAGTAGCTGAATTAAAATTACAATTCACTATTTTTGCCGTCCGCAATAATTAAAAATGACTCCTTAGCTCAGCTGGTTAGAGCTACTGACTCTTAATCAGTAGGTCCAGGGTTCGAGTCCCTGAGGGGTCACTTTTAAAAGTTCAATGTAAGGTGGACTTTTTATTTCGGTTATAAAAATTGCCCTTCTTATTATATTGATAACAAGCAGTTTAAGCTTAGAATGGAGTTTGGCTGCTCATCTTAGAATTGGTTTAGAACAATAATATATAAGCCTACCGGGTCGGGATAAAACTTCAAAAATTCTTAGTTTTTAAAATTTGCAAGTATACTCTTCTAACAACCTTCCCATTAACTTATGCAAGAATGAAATGAAAGAACTGGTGAATAATTTTTGTAAACATAAAAGTACATAACCATGCTTAGCAAAATCTTCTTTTAAGGATTTATAAAAAATTAACTACATCTGTGAAAATCTGCAAGCTTACAAAAAAAAAGACACGGAAGAAAAAATCTTTCCAGGTCATTATCATTAATTCCGTTGACGTCTAAGGGATCTGCTGACCGAGTTTTAAATCTGGAACCAAATCTGAATTGACCCATTTTATAAGTTCTTATGTATCGTTTTGCCTCTTTTTTATCAAAATAAACCCTACCTCTTTGTTTATGTGAAGGAAGCTCTCTGTTGACCCAATCATTTAAAGTTACCAATGATATTCTTAAGAATTCAGCAATCTCTTTTCGATTAAGTGGTTTGTCTTTAACCCGACTACTTCCTTTTTCGATAACCAATGTGTCATTTAAGCACTCTCTCAAAGCCTCTTAATCCACCGCTTGAAATCATTTTCATTCAGGATAAATAATGTCTCCATAACTTTTGTATCAAATCCTGCTCACACAATTTCTTTTCCAATTCCGGATATTGAATCAGGCGAATCCTGCTTCTCTCATAAAGGTTAAAAGATGGGGTTATAAAGGATGTACCCAAATTCATGCAGCTCCCGGATTGTCTTATGATAAGTGCTGCTGGCAGAGATCTTACAAAGGTTCATCATCTCTCTGCTGAATACTTCCAGGTACCCTTCAGCCCGCTTTGTTTGCCAACAATGAAACAGAGAGGTATAAAGGCTTATATGCCTGCTGTTCACCCTTGGATCCACTTCCGCAGCCTTGAAGAAATTTGCCAGCAGCACCAATTCTCTCATCTTAAATTTAGTTTATCAGGAAACGGATACACTCTTTTTTCTTTTCGACTTCTGTGCCGGTTATGCCACCTGATCAGCTTCATCATCACCACCTTTGATATCCCTTTTTGATACTTTTTTACTGGATTTCTGCTAGGGTTCCTTTTCTTTTTATACCTGCTTATTTACCTTCTGTTGATTATTGTCATATAGGGTCAAAGATTTGAACTGAGGGTTACAACCAAGTTCCGCAGATCAGGAGCTGACAAGAAAATGAAGCAGGCCGGCACCTTACTGGACATCATGGTGCTGGATCATCTTATTGTTACCAATGAAGCTTATTTTTCTTTTGCAGATGAGGGGTTAATGTGACCCTTTTCTTTTGTAAAAAGCCTTGCTGGTAGGAAGGCTTTTACAAAAGGATTTAAAGAACTTAGCTCCGTTATTTTTCGATGTTAAACAGTTTTGCATGCTCTTTGTTATTTGTACTGTTAGTATATTATGAACAACGAATCTTTGGTTTCCGTCATCATTCCTTTTTACAATGCAGGCACATGGCTTGAGGAAGCCATTAAAAGTGTGCTGCACCAAACATACACTTATTGGGAGGTCATTCTGATTGACGATGGTTCGCTGCTGCAAGATACTGCCATCGCAAAAGAATACGCCGCAGCATTTCCGGAAAAAATTTTTTATATACAGCATGACGGGCATGTGAACAGGGGATTAACCATTAGTCGGAATGCTGGCATTCAGCATGCCCGGGGTGAAATAATTGCTTTCCTGGATGCCGATGATTTTTGGCTGCCGGAAAAGCTTCAGCATCAATTGGATATCTTCAATCGTTTTCCCGGAGTTACGGTAATTTGCGAAGCCTCTTGTTTTTGGTATAGCTGGAAAGATGCGGCGGCAAAAGATGAAATAGTTGAAATCGGCGTACCAGAAGGTATTTACCAGCCAACTGAATTAATGAAATTGTTATACCCTCTGGGCGAAGGCCAGCCTCCCTGCCCTTCTGGTATTATAACCATGAAGGAAGTGCTGGAAAGAAGTAGTGGCTTTGAAGAAAGGTTTTCCGGCATCTATCAATTATATGAAGACCAGGCTTTTTTAAGCAAGGTATATTCCAGGGAAATAATTTACATTTCAGCTACCGCAAATAATTTGTATCGTAAACGGCCGGATTCAATGTGTTCTGCTGCAAACGATGAAAACCTGTATAAAAAAGTGCGCTTGTTTTATCTCAATTTCCTGGAAGAATATTTTTTACATTCAACCAATTCAAGCAGGCAGATAAAAAAATTGATTGACGATTTTAAAGTAAAGTTGCAGGCCTCGTAATTTAGTTATACAGAGGGTATCACGCTGTAATGTTTTCGAAATTTAATAATAATTAAAACAGTAAGTATACTCAGCCCGCAAATTAAACCGAGTGCTGGCGCAGTTATTACTGTGAGGCTCCAGCCGGTAACATAAGAACCCAATACATCGCAAAGATTAATTAAAGCAAGGTAGGTGGTGAATTGCGACCCTTCTACTTTTTTTACACATAAGCCCATTAGAATTGGGAAGACTCCAACGCTTAATAATGGATCTGCCAGGTTCCAGAAAACCAATGCTGCACCCGAATAATATTGATACGTCCATAAAAAATTAGTAAAATTCAGTACAAGTAAAAAAATACAAATACACCACATTACTTTCACCTGCATTGGCTTATGACCAACTTTATCGGAAGTACGCCCCGCCAGGATAATTGCAATAAAAGTGATGATGCTGCCCCATCCACCTTGTAGTAAAGACACTTGTTTATCGGGCCATTTCATCACATTAATGAGGTGATAGGTATAAGAACGAATGAATATGCTTGAGCAAAAATAAATAAGCGCAATAAGCATAAGATACTGCAAACTCTTTGGCTCAACTATTCCTTTGTACACATTTTTAAATACGGTTTTAAAAGACGGGTTTACATTGCTGCCGCTTTTGCGGTTGTTTAATTTTTTTGCTGAAGGTAAAAAGGTACTGGTTCTTTCAAACCTTGTAAAAAAGAAAATCACTGAAAAAAAAACCAAAATAATTGTTTGCACTATGGCAGTTGTATGAAAAGAATAGCTATGCAACATGATAGAAAAAACGGTGGAGCTAAATGCAGCGCCCAATAAAAATCCTCCACGCATATAACCATTCATCCGGCCTCGCTCTTCAGTCGGCGCAATAGTGATAGCCATGGCATCAACACTGGCAACCTGGATAGAAGCAAATATGCTGTTCGTGAAAAATATGCCGCTTAATAATGGCAGGCTTGCTTCTGGTTGTTGAACAGCATATAAGCCTGTGGTTACCAAGATGGTTGCCCATTGAGAAAACACAATCCAGTGTTTACGGTTGCCCATACTTGAATATTGAAAGCGATCAATAAGTGGACCCCATACAAACTGTAATATCCAGGGCAACCCTACGAAAGCTATAAAAGTGCCCACTTTTTCGGAAGCCACATTTTTACCAACGAGATAATTTGCCAACGCTGTTAAAGCAAAACCTGCAGGAATCCCCTGCATAACATATAAATAAAAAAAAGTAAAATAACGCAGGTTGGCGCTTTCATTCAATACCAGCGTTTTAAGTAAGAATCGTTTATTTTCTAGAATAATTTGTTTTACCATTGGCTGAACTTTATATCAAATTATTAATAGCTGTGGCAAAACCATCGGGCCAGGTGTTGCTGAAATGTGCTTTTATTCCAGTTAAATGGCTGGTATCTTCCTAATAAAAATTTGTTTGAATCTCTGCTTAACGGCAGTGGCTCTGTAGTGAAACAGGCTGAAAATTGTAATTCTTTTATATTTTCAATTGTATCCGCATTATACCTGCCGAAGGGATAAGAGAGATAATGGCGAGCGACATTATACTTATTCTTTAAAATGTTTTGACAGGTTTCAATTTCTTTAAACTGAATTTGCTTTTTCTGCTGGCTTAAATCGCAATGAGTATGTGTATGAACTCCAGGGGTAAATAATTTGTTTGTAAAAAGCTTATGCAATTGTTCTGCATTCATGGGCAGGCGCCTGGGATATTCCTGGTCATTGCAGTGGCTCCAGTGTTTTAATTCATTGATCACAGCCGCTATATTTTCAGGAGAGAGTGCCGTCAATTGTTTCCAGATGGATAAAAATATTGTACACCGGTCAGTGGGTGTCGACTCATGCCATTTCCATTTTTTCTGTTGCAACCATTGTTGTTTGGTAAGTTCAGTTTCTTTCAATAAATAACTCGTCGTTTTATTCCCAATTTGCAGAGTTAACCGGTCGGGTAGTTTATTTGAATGCAGAAAAATCATTTCCAGTTCATCCCACCAAAATGAATTGTTTTGATTAATAAAAGAGGTAGCGATGAAAAATGTTGCTGCACAATGATATTTTTCAAGTATGGGTTTTGCATGAATATAATTGTCTGCATACCCATCATCAAAAGTAATACATACTGTTTTTTTTGGAAATTTGCCTGACCCAATGCTTGTTATTAAGTCATCAATTGCAATTACATTTAAATTTTTTTTAAGAAAGCAAATCTGCTTTTCAAAATTTTCCGGCGATATACAAACGCCCCAGGGGTTGGTATCAACTTCATCAATCCTGTGATACATTAAAGTTATTATACCAGGTGCTGAATTTAAAAGAGGGGAGTTTATTTTCATAAACAATTAGTGAGATTGTGTTATCAACGTTAAACAAAGATTAAAACATGATTTGGCAAGAAAGGTTTGATCTTTTATACAGCATGTTCAGGCATGTCTTCCAGAAGTAATGAGTGATAATCTTTCCACTGCTGCAAGCCAATTTCATAAGCTTTTTTTTCCTCTGCGGAAAATATGTTGGGCACTTGCTTACGGAACACCACGGCAATTGAATCCATCATTGATTGGTAGTTATGCGATAGCCCTTTTTTATGAAAATAATATGTAGCAATAAATTTATCATGGTGGACTACCGGGTACTGTCTTGCAATGTTTAAATAAAGATCATAATCTTCACAGGCTTTAATATCTTCATCAAATTGAACTTTATCCAACACCCATTTTTGAAATAAAACAGCTGCGATCATTCCAATATAGTTACCTCTTAATAAACTAATGTAATGGTTGTTATTTACTGTAACATTTATCTTCTCAACTGAGCCTGTTTCCGCACGAATAAAATAATAGTTGCCAGAAATAAACGCAACTGTCGGGTGCTGTATTAACCTGGATAAATTATTTTCAATGGCATCCGGTTCCAGCCAGTCATCGCCATCCAGGAAAACAATGTATGCGCCCTTTGATTTTTTAATTCCATTATTCCGGGCTACGGAGATGCCACGGTTTTGCTGATAAAAATATTTTACTGATTCAATGTTTGGGATTACGAATTCAGCCCCGTCTGTAGAACCATCATCAATAACAATTACTTCAACGTTCTGGTATGTTTGCCGTAGAACACTATCTATTGCCTTTGGCAAATAGGTAGCATAGTTATAGGTAGTGATTACAACAGAAACAAGCGGAAGCGATTTCAAGAATTTATTTATTACTCATTAGAAATAGGTCAATCTTTTCTACCAATATCTGAGCCATATGGAACAAGATATATCTCAATACGTATTGTGAAAATTAATACTTATTGTGTGGTTGGTGTGCCACACAAATTTTTTTCACTAAAAATATATTTTAATTATTTGGGTATCTTTTGCTTTATCCTATAATATGGATATGAGGTTAGATCGCTTGTGCATCTCATCACGTATTCTTAAAAATGCGGATTCGCCGGGGAAATTGGAGCCGAAGTAAATCCTTCATTCAAGTAACGGACCTCAGCGGTTAAGAAAACTTTTGAAAGTGCATTGCAGCGTGGGATGCTTTATTGAAATTGTTTACAGCTGTATTAAATCTATAAGACAGCCTAACTGACAAGTAATTGTGGGGTGCATTGTTGGTTAGCCCAAGCCCACCTGATAAATCTATCATGAGGTTTTTATTCAATAAATAAGTTAGTCCCCCGTCAAAACTGTGCTTTGCTTTTGAAAGTGAAGGTGCAAAGCCATAAACTTCTGCAAAACAATTAATTTTTTTTGTTAAAGAAGTTACTTGTGTCAGTGTATAAATATAAGTTGGTTCGGGTGATTCTCCATCCCACTCTACGCCGAGGTTATATCCTAGAGATATCTTTTTTGTCAATTTATGCTGCATCGTAAATCTAAAAGAAGGTGCAATAAAACTGGTCTTAAATTCTTTGCTTCCAATGTTCGAAGTAGTCAGATAACCAATAAAAGAGGTGGTGGGAAAGATACCATTTTTTTTGCAAAGGTTTACTTTAAAGCCTACTGTTATAGGTTTAAGACCTGTTTCTATCTTGTTGTTTTCTTTTTCTGAAGCAAATTCTGTTATTAATCTGAGTTCAAGTTTATCGGCTAAACCATACTTCCAAAGTGTAGAGGGATGGTTATAAGTTTTACTCAGTGAATTTTCTTTTTCAACTAAGAAACCATTTTAAATCTGGGTATAACCTTTTGGAACAATTGGAGTGCTTTCGTTTCGCCAGGCCGGTCTGTTTCTATTGAAGATATTTGTCCATGTACATTGTTTACTGCTGTTCCTAAAAAAGCGCCATGGACAGAATGTCTTTAATCATTAGTTCTTATTTTACAATTCCATTACATGTAAACTTCAAACTAACTGCTGGCATGCAAAACTTTTTAGCAACCGGCATACAGTGTTTTCGGAATGCCAGTTTTTTATGGAATACAAGTATACTGCTATTACTGTGTTTAATACTATTATATTTGGGGGCATCCTTATTAAAACAGGAATATGTTTAATTTTCTCAATACTCGGGCACAAAACAGCAGCAAGGGTTTAGGGTTGTTGCCTACGAGCAATAAATTTAATCGAATCTGGGCAAAAATTAATCCTGAGAAGCATTGCAAGACTTTCAGTAAAATGGACTAGAAATATGGACCGATATGATGTTCTTTAAAACATAACTAGTCAAAAAAAAACAAAATATTTTAACTTGTCGAATCTTCTTCAATCTTCAATTGGTCTGATCAACTATGCTGCCGATAGTCCGAAATGTAGAGCACATTGAACTGCAGAGGCAGGATGCTGTACAATTATCACAAGGCATTTAGAGTTGAGTTAGAGATTTAATGATTACTTTCTTCCTGAAACTAATTGAAGGGATGAATGCCGCTCCGGGGGTCAATACTTAAAACATCCCAGTTATTCATTGTTGAAAAGCTACCTTTAATTTCAACCGGTAAACCAATATATTTCAACACATCATTATTAACCATTTCTCCCTTTAAACCAGTCAATACTGCGTACCTGTTGTGATTATTAACCTGGTATTTTAAAACAGGCATAATACCACCGCTGATGCACCTGACGGCGCAACTCAGGTGAGCCTTGCCTTGCCCGGGATTCATGGCACCAAAGTAACATTTTGGATCTATTATTTCACCAATCAAAGTTTTAGTTCCAACCATTGAAACATGCATCTTCTCATTTAGCGGAGACTTTATTGTTTCGAAAGAGTAATGGCCATTTTCAATTTCCATTACCGGGTTGTTAGTAGTACCGCTAATACAGCGGCTGCAAATCTCAACACAATCTTTGCTGCTGTCGGTGCAGCCAATAATATTACTGCTTACATAACCGGTAAGCCGCACATACTTTACACTGTCACCATTCAACACTTTAGTCACCACTTCGTCAGCGCCAAATTTAAAAGCGTCCATCAACAGGATAGTTTTAAAAACAGGATTACCATAGTTGTCCTTACTATCAATAATTTTCAAGTTGGGCACCGGTTTCACAGACAGCCACCCTTCCATTTTTTTTACATTATTGTAATCAATAGCAAAGCCGGAAATCCTTTTTTGATTGGCGCTTAGCACACTGCCAATCACCAGCAGCAAAATAACTGCTGCAACTGCTGTAATTTTTGGAACAGTAAAAACTTTCCTGCCATTATTGGTCCATCCAATAAAAAATTCCGTGGGCTGTTGATAAACTGCTGTTTGTTCAATGGCCACTGGCTCTACAAAAGTACCCTCCGGCAACGGGGAGGTATTTACAAATATTTTATTAGCCCTTAGTTGCAGTTGATAGGTTGCAACTTTTTCTGTAAAAGGTGGTGGTGCACAGCCATCCTCCGGCCGGTATTGATAACCATGCCAGGGGCAGGTAATACAACCGTCAATGATTTTACCTTCACCTAACGGCCCCATCTGGTGTTTACAAACGTTGTGAACAGCACTTAACTTACCATTGTATTTGAAAATAGCCACACGGTCATTTTGCAGGTTGACCATTTTCGCTTTGTCTTCCTCGATATCTTCCACGTTACAAACAAAATTCCAATTCCTATCCGGATCGTTTTTCATTTTCCCGGCTCTATTTTCCCGGTATCCCGCCCACAAATGCAGTGATGTTAACACTAAGAAGCCGGTAATTAACAAGCCAACCAATACCGGACCTTTTTCAAATTGTATAATGCCGAGTGCAACATGCAGCAGGATCAGGGCATAAGCAGCGTATACTAGCATGTGCATTATCTTCCAGAATTTCGGGCTAAGAAAGTGCAGCCAAAAATCATGACTGGTAAATGCCATTGCGGCCAAAATTATCAATGCAACAAAACCAAGCGTTTGAAAAGGAAAATAAATCAATGAATTATAATGCTGATTGCTGATAAAAACAGATAACAGCGGATTTACATTACCATTACCATGAAATTGCAGGATGCTTAACAAGCCATGTATTGCAGCAATCAAAAACATGGACACACCTAAATGCCGCCGGTTGTACAAAATTGGCAAGAAACGGCTTGATATCCTGCTTAAAGGACCAATAACCAGTATGCCGTGCAATAAAAGGATGGCCAGGGTTCCAAATGCCCTGATCAGTGTGGTATTAATATTCTGAGATGGATATAGAAAAACTGTAAATCCGGTAAATGTTGCCAGGTATAAAATGATTACACCCCATAAAATTAGATCGTATTGCTTCTTAAACTTATTCCATAAAACTGGTTGGTAACTTGCGCTCATACAATTAACGGTTTAGACATCGGGACGCAATACTAAAAGCAAGCATCAGTAAAAAAGTCAGCAGTACAGATAGTACTATCCAGGTTAAAAAATGTTTTTTTCTAAGATGCCTGTCCATGGTGTTTCTTTTGAGCATTTAATTTGTATAAAACAACCGGCCATAGCAGGATGCTTGCCGGCAGCAATAAAATTTTAAACCAGAAAGACGTGTGACTGGCGGCGTCATCCACTCTGGCAACTTTATAAAAACAAAACCAGGCAGCCACAACCATTCCACTAACTGCATACACGTAAAGAAGGTAGATGATCAGCATCCTTGATATATTATAAGGTGATTATTTTGTCAATCTTTTCACCTGAAATAATTTGTTCTATAGAAAGAATAATTTCTTCAAGCATCGTCCATTGTGAAAAATCAGCATTGGGCATCTGCTCCCTGTTGAGTAAGGTGTTTAAGGTGCCTGGCAGAATGATATGAGCCACAGTCCCATACTTATTTTCACTTTCATTTATAAGTTCAGCGTAATTAAACAACATTTTTTTAGATAATGCATATGCTGCATTTTCAATGGCAGATACAGGGCTCATAGCAGCTTTTGCGCCGATAAAAATTAACTGCAGTGGCTTATTCAGCTTCCTGTTCATTTTCATTAGCGGAGCAGCCAGGTTGTGAGCAGTGGTAACATTTATACCAACCATTTTCTGAATATCGGAAGACGTATTCCCGGTGATGTCCCCTGGTATATAGGCCCCTGTTAAAAAGACAGCAGCATCTATAGGTTTTTGCGTTGCTGCTAACTCATCGACCAATGCAGCCGTAGAAGTTTCATCCATCAGGTCAATCTGGAATGCTTTTAGATGGTTTGCTTCTTTAATACTTTCCCTTGCGGTTATATTAATTTGAAAATCACTGTCTTTTTTAAAAGCAGCCAAAACAGCTTTGCCTAAATTACCTGTGGCCCCGGTTATTAAAATTTTTTTCATGTTTTCTGCTTCTTTTATAAAATTGCTTGTAATATTTTAACTGGCAGTGGTTGAAGTGTGTTCTTCTGGTTGTTTAGAAACTTTATTTTTCTGAAACCACTTAAAAACGTGGTAGGTATCACTACTATGCTGCTTTCCGCTCATAAAGCATTTCATCGATTTGCATTCTCCATTTTTGCTAAAATACCAGCTTCTGAAAAGATATGCCGCAAATTGCATTCCTGCAACAGGTGCAACAATATATATCCAAAATGACCTGTAAATGCCTGAAACAAATGCTGGCCCAAAACTCCTGGCAGGGTTAATACTCATACCAGAAATTGGTGCTTCAAATGTAATGAAAATAAATACCATTAGGCCTGCAAGCCACCCCGTTATACCGGCCAGCTTACTGTTGCTAACAATTAATACTACCAAAAAAAGGATAAAAGCCAACAGAAATTCAGCAAAGGCAGCGGCCTGGAGTCCATACTGACCTGGAATTGTTACGATGTAATTTACGGACGGATGTGCCATGTATAAATGAAAGAAAATATCTAATAAAAGGATTCCAACCAATGCCCCTGAAAACTGGGCAATGATATAGCCAATTGTATCCTGCAAAGAAATTCTGTTCAACTGGTAATTTGCTAGTGTAACAGCGGGGTTAAGATGAGCGCCACTGTGTTTACCCCATTTTGAATAAATGAGGCCAACAGCCGTTAGCCCCATGGCGGCACCAATGCACATCCGTCTTATAAATCCATTGGGGATCATTTTATTTAAATAAAAATCCGGGTGTTCAAACACAATAACAAACAGGCTTGCAGAAATCATGAACATACCTAATGCCCATGCCTCGATAAAATAGCTTTTCCATTTGAGTTCTGCGGTGCCTTGCATTATGCTTCTGTTATTAAGCTGTAATCAAATTGCGGATGTAAAAAAACTTTAAGTAACATCCCAACGCTCCAGGCCTGTTGTACGCATCCCTTTCCAGTGCCTGGCTCAAGACCATCAAATATTTCCGCTATACCATTTAAGCAACCTTCATAGTAAAAATGTTGCTGTATTTTTTTAGACGCCTGCCATACATAATAGCAAATTGCTGCATTAAATCCGTTTACGGATAACCAGGCCATTGCCCATTCCCCCCACAAAAAAGGCCAGACAGTTCCCTGGTGATAAGCTGTGTCTCTTTCCCATGAATTGCCCTGGTAAACAGCTCTAAAATCCGGGTGTCTGATATCCAGTGTTCTTAGTCCAAAATCAGTAAGCAACTCTTTTTCTGTGATTTGTAAGATGCCTGCCCGCTGCTCTTTATTAAGCGGCGAAAACGGCAGGCTAACCGCATAAATCTGGTTGGGCCTGATGCTTGCATCCGCCAAACCACCAGGCACTACCACATCGTTGAGATAGCCTTCGCTATTTAAGAAATGAGGAATGAAAGCCTGTTCAAATTTTGATACCAGGTCAGCTACTGAATCATCCGCCTCCCGGTTGCACACTGCAAGAAACTGCTGGTAGATTTTCAAGCCATTGTACCAAAGCAAATTTACTTCCACCGGGCAACCGATACGAGGTGTCACCACATAACCATCTACCCTGGCATCCATCCAGGTTAACTGAAAGCCTTCTTCGCCGCCATACAAAAGCCCCTCATCAGTTACATGGATGTTGTACCGTGTGCCGCTCACATGCTTTTCAATAATGCTTTTTAAGTGTGGTAAAACCGACTCAATAAAACTGACATCATTAAAGGCTTGCTGGTATTCATACAATGTTACAAACAACCAAAGCGTTGCATCGATGGTATTGTATTCCAGTTCCTCATCATAATCCGGAAAGCGGTTGGGTAACATACCACTATCCAGGTATTTAAAAAAGGTTTGTAAAATACTTTTCGCCTCTTTCTGCCGCATGGTAGCAATGCTGATCCCTCTCATCGCAATCATGGTATCCCTGCCCCAATCTGTAAACCAGTGATAACCAGCAACAATGGTACTGCCACCCGTACTTTTTCTTTGCACCACAAATTGCCTGCTGCTGGCCTCCAGGTCCTTTACAAATGCAGGTAACTTTTTATCACTTGTAAAATATGTTTCCTTTTGAGGAATGACATTAAGAGCGGCATTCGCCTTTGTGGAAAAGTTAATGCTTACCCGTGCACCGGGCTGCAGCAAAACTGTCAGGGTGCCGATATTCATGGCGTCTTCTTCAAAAGGAAAACCCCTGTCTTCTTCCAATACATGCTGAAAGTTTTTATACCAGGTGCGGTGGATCTCCCAACTGCCTGCGGTACTGTTGATGTACAAGGGTTCAGCCTGATATTTAGCGAATACTTTAAGCGCAAGTTCACCTGAAAGTTCAGTATAAAAATCAAATTCACCTGATTGTTTAAAGAGGCTGTGATAATCCTTGTAAACAAGCATAGGCCTGAGCTCCAGCGTTACTGTTTTCGCCCCGGCATTCTCGTAATGAACCACTGTTGTATTTTCTCCCTGCACCACGCTTAAACGTTTGGTTACATTAAAATCATCATTTTTAAAACTGATGGAAGCTTCATTGTTGTTAGCCTGGTGAGCGGTGATATACCCGAATCCCCTGGGATGAACCGTACCGGGATACTGGTTTGCAGAGAGCTCATATTTACGGTCGTCAACAACAATTATTTCTTCAACTTTTGATACGAGTACTTTTCTGTTTGTGGGTGGATTAAAGGCAGCTATCAGCAACCCATGATAACGCCGGGTGTTGGCACCGCTAAAACTGGAGGAGCAATAACCACCGGTTTCGTTTGTCAGTAAATATTCCTGGCTGCATAATTCTTTAAAACGTTGTTCCATATTTACTTTTTTAAATCATTAATCAGGGAAGCAATTATACCAGTCCAGCCCGTTTGATGACTTGCTCCTACACCCCTTCCTGTATCTCCGTGAAAGTATTCGTAAAACAATATGAGGTCTTTAAAATATTCATCTTTATACAACAATGGGGTCAATCCATTAACGGGTCTGTTGCTATCTTTATCAGGCATAAATATTTTGCTCAGTCTTTGAGAAATTTCATCAGCCACTGCATCAAGATTCATTAAATTGCCAGATCCTGTAGGACATTCCACCATTAATTCATTGCCATAATAGGCGTGTAATTTTCTTAAAGACTGTATGAGCATATAATTCATTGGCATCCAGATAGGGCCACGCCAGTTGCTGTTGCCACCAAAGAGACCAGTGCTGCTTTCTGCAGGCTCATACCGCAAACCAAACTGCCCGCCATCAATATCCACGGCATAGCCATGCTCATGTTTTTTTGATAAGGCCCTGATGCCATAGTCTGATAAAAATTCAGATTCATCCAGCATAGCATGCAATAACCTTGTCAGCCTGGCTTTTGGTATCAGGGATAGCAAAACTCTATCGTCCATTATTTCTTCTACAATGGTATAATCTTTATGCTTTTTTAAATAGCCATTAAACCAATTCATCCTGTAGACAAATTCAGGAGAAGCCTCTGTCGATTTTTTATCAATGCAAAGCGTCGCAAACAACGTGGTAAGCCCTACCAAAGAACGAACTTTTAATGGAACATACTGATGGTTTGGCAATGCCAGCACATCATAAAAAAATCCTTCTTCCTCATCCCATGCACCAGTCCAGTCTTTGCCGATGCGATTTAAGCTTTCTGCAATCAATGCAAAGTGTTCAAAAAACTTTGTAGTCATTGGCTCGTAGCTGCTGTCGACTTTTGTAATCTCAAGCGCCATCTCAAGCATATTCAAACAGTACATGGCCATCCAGCTGGTCCCGTCTGCCTGCTCCAGATGCCCGCCGCCGGGTATGGCACTACTGCGGTCGAAAACCCCGATATTGTCAAGACCCAGGAACCCGCCTTCAAAAACATTTTTCCCATGAGCATCTTTCCTGTTAACCCACCAGGTAAAATTGAGGCAGAGCTTTTGAAATGCTTTTTTCAAAAAGTCAATATCCCCAATGCCTGTTTTCTCTTTTTCAATGGCGTAAACTTTTAAACAACTCATCGCATGTACCGGTGGGTTTACATCACCAAAAGCCCATTCATAAGCCGGCATTTGTCCGTTGGGATGCATGTACCATTCTCTTAAAAAAAGCAGCAACTGGCTTTTAGCAAATGCAGCGTCCACCATGCTTAACGGAATACAATGAAAAGCAAGGTCCCATGCGGCGTACCAGGGATACTCCCATTTATCCGGCATGGAAATAATGTCTTCATTGTTGAGCGTTGACCATTGACTATTGCGGCCCTGCTTTCTTGCCGCAGGCGGCACAGGCTGTCCGGCATCGCCATTTAACCAAAGCGGGATATCAATATTGTAATACTGCTTACTCCACAGCATACCGGCAAAAGCCTGGCGCTGCAGATTACCTTCATCAGGGCTTGATTTTTTTTCAATAATGGTTGCATAAAATTCATCCGCTTCTGTTATTCTGTCAGCAAATGTTTTCTCAAAAGTTTTTAGCAACGGATTTTTAGAATAGCTTTTTTTGCTCAACCGCACTCTTACCTCAACCGATTGTTTTGCACCCACCTCCTGTTAAAAAACGGGTGCAAATTTTGTCCCTGACTTGTTGCTGCTGTACTGATCAATGCTGTTATTGATCACTGCCGTATGAAAAAGATCCTTTACAAAAGCAGACGTATTTTTTACACGCCAAAGTTTTTCTGTGTTGGATTCATTTTCTGTAAACAAGGTATAAGCCGGCGTTTCAAAGTAATAATAATATTCGCCGAGTTCAGGGTGATTTAGATTAACACTGCCATATCCCTTGCTAAGGCTTTCATTGTTTATAACCGGCCTGGTATCCATCAACCCAAAGCTCCATAAATTCCGAAACCAAATTTGCGGCAGCAAAGTAATTGGCGCATCTTTATCAGATCGATTGTGGATGGTTATCCTGATCAGCAAATCCTCCTCTTCTTCTTTCGCAAATTCTGTAAACACGTCAAAATAATTATTGCCGTTAAAGGCACCGGAATCAATCAGTTCAAATTCGTTTTCGTCTTTAGATAATGCAGCATTTGTTTCCACCAGTTGCTGGTACGGAAACTCGCCGATAGGATATTTGTACAAATGCTTCATGTAAGAGTGGGTTGGCGTGCTTTCCAGGTAGTAATACAACTCTTTAACATCTTCACCATGGTTACCCTGCGGCCCCGTAAGCCCAAACAGGCGCTCTTTCAAAATCGGATCCTTTCCATTCCATAAAGCAATGGAAAAACATAGCCGCTGCAGTTCGTCGCTTACACCGGCAATACCATCTTCGCCCCAGCGGTACACCCGGCTCCTTGCATGTTCATGTGGAAAAAAATCCCATGCACTACCATGTTCACTGTAATCCTCTCTTACTGTACCCCATTGGCGTTCGCTTAAATACGGGCCCCATTTTTTCCAGGCAGATTGTTGCAACCTTTTTTCTTCTGTAGTCATTGTAGAGTTTGGTTTTTAATTTTTTTTTGCCCAGGCAATATTTCTTTGTTCAGCTTCAGTAGCGTCGCACTCTTTTACAGATCCCCGTTATTGAACTTTGTCCAAATTATCTATGCCTCATTCTATTTTATTTGCTTACCAATCAGCAACAGGCCCGGCACTGCTATTTTGAAAGATCATTTCAGCTCACAGGTTCTTAAGCCCCTCCTTCGGGGGTCTGGGGAGGCTACCCATTATCCTCAAACCCGGGATACAAAGCCATGCCGCCATCTACCACAATCGTTTGGCCGTGTATATAATCGCTTTCATCGCTTGCAAGCCAAACCGCAGTGGAGCCGATATCGCTTGTTTCTCCAATTCTTTTTTTGGGTATCAGATGCAATAAATTATTCAATGCCTGTGGTGTTTCCCAGGCACCTTTGTTAATGGGTGTGCGGATAGCACCCGGTGCAATGCTGTTTACACGGATTTGTTGTGGGCCTAATTCCTGTGCGATAGATTTCATCAGCAACATTACGCCACCCTTGCTGGAGGCATAATTGCTGTGGCCTGCCCATGGAATAAATTCATGCACACTGCTCATACAGATTATTTTGCCAGCCGCAGCGCTTACTTCCGGCCGCAGGCCCTGTTTAATAAACTGCCTGGCTGCTTCCCGTGCACAAAGGAATTGCCCGGTGAGGTTTACATCAATTACAAATTGCCAATCGGCTAAGCTCATGTCTACAAACTTTGCATCTTTTTGCAAACCTGCATGGCTATTAAAATGTCCAGGTGACCAAACTCAGCAACAGCTGCTGCAAACATGGCCTGCACCTGGTCTTCTTTACTAACATCGGCTTTAAAAATAATAGCTTCGCCGCCGCCATCTATAATGCTGTTCATAGCTTCTTCTGCTCCTGCAGGATTACCCACATAATTGATTAATACTTTAGCACCTTCCATAGCCAGCGCCAATGCGCAGGCTTTTCCTATTCCGCTGCTGGCACCGGTTACAATAGCCGCCTGCCCCTTTAAACGTTGATTTGGTTTTTGAAACATTGTGTGTATGAGTTATGGTTAAGAATGAAATTTAATTGTTGTGAATTTGGAATACGTTGTTCCAGCCGCCATGATTGTCTAACACCCTCCATGGATTGGAAACATCTTCCACCCAATAGCTGTCGTCTGCAATAAACTTGTACTGGTAAGTTCCGGCGGGCAACAATGGAAAGTCAACATACCAAAGGCCATTGGCAGAAGGCTTTAAAAAAATCTGGTTCGGTTTCCAGTTGTTAAAGGAACCTGCCAGCGAAATACTATTTACGGCCGCAGGAAAACAGATGTAGAAAGTTAGTCGCTTTGCTGCCAGGGCAACAATGGGGCTGTCAGTTTCGTAAGCAACCGGTTTTCTATCCATCACAGCATACACTGCAGCTTTTGGCTGCAGCCTTCCGTAACCCTGCCTTGCAATATCGTAAGTTGCCAGCGGCGATGCAGTTTGCAAGAGTACCTGCCGGATTTCACTGGCTGTTAATGACGGATTTGCCTCAAGCATTTGGGCCGCAACACTGCTTACAATCGGGGCTGCAAAGCTGGTCCCATCCACATGCATATAATCCGGAGAAATAAACTTTTCTTTCCAAACTATTTTTTTCACTTCTTTCCATATCTTTTCTTTTCCCTCAAATAAGTTTACATGCTCTTCTTTTAAAAGCTCCGAATTGTTTTGAATAATGGCAGATAAATAATCTTCGTTATCCAGTGCTTTGAAAAACACGCCAGCCTTTTGATGTATTTTGGTACCGGGCAAAATGGGGGCAGGCAACCAAATGGCATTGCTTATCAATTCTGGCTTACTGAGGCCATCGACTGTAACTCCGTAGGTACTGTGATATAAAATAATATCGCCGTCCAACTTGTTCTGGTCATCCAAGCCTCCTACGGCCACTACATGCGGACTGCTGGCCGGTGGCAAAACAGTACCGTTTTCATCATTTCCAACAGCAGCAATTACGAGTACATTTTGCTCAAATAACTTTTCAGCGAGGTTGTTAATTTCGTTGAGGAAAAGCGGCGCATTATTATCACCGCTCAAAGAAAGGTTAACGATTTTTATTTGATAAGCCGCATGATTTTCCAGCACCCAGGTTAATGCCTTCATAATATTTTCATCGGTAATTTTACCCTCGTCGTTTTGTGTTTTCAACAACACCAACGAGGCATCTTTGGCCATACCACGATACAATCCGTTGCTTAATTTACCGTTGCCGGCGCATACAGTAGCCGTCATGGTGCCATGCCAGGCATTGTCAATGGGTTGGCTAAAATATTTGACTGTATTGGCTTCATTGGTAATATCCCTTACATGGGTTACCCTTTCTTTGATATCAGGATGGAGGTAAAACCCACTATCGATAAAACAAATGGTTACGCCTTTGCCCGTATAGGTTTCGTCACCGTTTAGCCTTTCGGGTATTGGCAGGATATAGAAATCCAAATACTTAAGCTTGTAGGCTTCTACCGATTTAGCCATACCCCGGTAGTTATAATAAGTGATGGCTTCAAACTCATCAAAACACCTGTTGCAAATACCGTCAGCAGGTTTCCATTCAGGCAGGTAATTGTTGATAGCCTGAATTATATCTGCCTCATAAACGGGGTTAAAACAGTGAACAAGATTTGGATGGTATAAGTCACAAACAGGACAGTGCAAATTTGCATTGTTCTGCCTGGTAAGGCTTGATGTAATAGTGTGTGGCATAGCAATGTTATGTATAAGTGTGTATTGTATAATTTAATAATTACTTTAATTCTCTGTAAACCAAACGGCATGTCCATCCGGGTCCCTGGCAACAAAATTTTTCTTACCATTAATAACGACAAGGCCTTCGGAAACTATTTTTACACCGGCTTGCGACAGCCTTGCAAATAAAAGGTCAATGGCGGTGCAGTTTACTCTTGTTATCCAATTCCACAAATCGTCGCACTGGGTATCTGAAGGAATGAGTAGTCCTGGTCCGGGTTTAAGATACTGAAGAAATTCAACGCCCGGTCCCTCTGCAGCTGCAAGGCCGGTAATTTGTAACTCAGCATTTTCCATGAAATTCAAGTGAGCCTGCTCTGTTCCAATATTGTGGCTTTCGCCTTTTTTTTCGAGAGAAAGATGGTTTACCCAGAATTGCAAACTCCCGCTGGTACTGCTCACTCCGATCGCTGTATGATCAATGCCTAAAAATATTTTATCTGCAGGGCGTTGCCATTTGGCTTTACCTTTTCCTTCCGGAAAATAGATGAGTTCAAGGTTATGATTGTCATTATCATGAAAATAAAAAGCCCTTATGCCAGCCGCAGCTTTATTCGTTAAAGGTATTGTTTGAGGCACAGTAGAAACAAACTCAACATTATTTTTTTGTAAAATTTCATATGCTGCATCCATGTCTTTCACCACAATTGCAATGTGCTGAAAAGCAAGGTCATTGCTGTGTTGTGTTGCTGCAATGCCTCTGCCACCGCTGGTTAAATAATCAATCAAATCTACGTATTCATCTCCCAGTTTTAAATGGGCAATTTTATAATGAATTCCAAATTTGCCAAACAAGTGTTCCTGGTTTTCTCCATAAAAATCTTCGGTGCCCAGGTGCTCAAACTGCAGTACTCCTTTATAAAATTTTAATGATGCACTGAGCTCTTTCACTGTGATGCAAATGGTACTTACACCTGTAACCTTCTGTGCCATAGCAGTACTGGAAAATAACATAATAATTGCGATAATCATCCCGCCTGCGGTATTCCTGCTCATATTTTGCTGGTTTTAAGTTTAGACTAACGTATTACAATTCCCTTACATTTTTTTTGAAGCAATTTTACCGCCTGTGAGTGTGCGGATTTTGTACAGACCTGTTTGAGCAGCCAAATACAAGCTTTTGCCATCAACATCTCCCCAGGCCATATTGTGCGGCTCTTCAGGGCATTCTATTTTTCCCAATAAAACAGCGTTGGCATCAATAACATACAGGCCTCCCGGAGCAGCGGCAAAAATATTTCCTGCTTTATCTACTTTTAACCCATCAATGGCGGCATCATCTGGCGTATAATTAAAACTGTAAAATATTTTGCCGTTTTTCAAACTGCCATCAGCCTGCACCTCGTACCTCAATATATCTTTTGTGTGGTGGATATCCCTGGTCTCCCAATTACCGACGTATAGAAATCTTTCGTCGGGTGAAAACGCAATGCCGTTAGGCCCTCCGCAATCTTTTGCCAACACAGACAGCTTCCCATTTTTTACCATAAACACGCCCTGGTAATCCAGTTCTTTTTTTGCGTCATCGTAGTGTTTAGCCAGTCCATAGGGAGGATCTGTAAAATAGATAGCGCCGTCACTTTTTATCACCACATCATTTGGGCTGTTTAATCTTTTGCCATCTATTTTATTTGCAAGGATAGTAACAGGACCTTTTAGCTCGTGCCTTATCAGCTGCCGGTTGCCGTGTTGACAAACCACCAATCTTCCTTCATCATCAATGGCCAACCCGTTGCTGCCCGGCTGCCCAAGGTTACCAATATCTGTACCTGTATAGCCACTGTGACTTTGGTAAATAGTTACATTTTTATTTACCGGGTTGTAGCGATAAATAACGTTGAGGTTGGGATCGCTAAACAATAAGAAACCATCAGGGTGCCATACAGGGCCTTCTGTAAAGCTAAACCCATCAGCCAATTTTTCTACACTCGTATTTGGTGCTATAATGTTATCAAATCCATTTTCTAATTTGTATAATTTGCCCGATTTTTCATTGTTCAAAACTTCCGGTTTATAAATATCTAACACTACATTTCTTATCCAAACATAATTATCAGGCTCACTGCCCATTGTTCCATTGATTACTAAAATCGCAATCTCAAATTTTTCACCAGCCTTTGCATTGTTAGTAAGAGGTAGCCTGTTCCTGGCATTATAGCCTGATATTACTCCTGCACCTGTTTGGCCAAATTGCTTATTCTGTTTGCCATTGATAAATACTTCACTATAATCATCGGCAGTAATTTCAAAATATATTGTGTTTCCGGTAATAACATTTCCATCTACCTGCTCAGGAATGGTAACAGAGGTTTTATACCACACAAAAGATAATTTTCCGCTGCCCTGTCTCTGCTCCAAATCGCCGGCATTTACTTTTTTCCAATTATCGTCGTTAAAAGCTGCATCTGTAATGTTGGGGAAAATATTATTTGTGTTTATTTTGTTGCCAGTGGGATAAAGCAGCAAAGGATCAGTTTTTGAAGGGCCTGGTGCATTAAATGAAACAGGTTTGATAGCTGCTTCTCTTACCATCCATTGGGCATTAACCAAATTTGCACTCTCCGTATTTTTCAAATCAATAACAGATATAGGCCTGTAAACCGCCAACTCTCTCGTCTCTTGCGCAATAGAAAGCAAACCTGCTAACACTCCAATAATGGTTGAAAATATTTTATTCATTTAAATTATTTTGTGAAGCGGGCAGTAAATGCCTTAAACAAGTGAAATACCGCCCACCCTTTTTTGACTACTCAGAAATACGTTAATAAATTAATTATCAAATACTGCTTTAGCACCAGCTTCGGCCAATTGTACATCCTGGTCGGCACTTGCAGTACCACTTACGCCAATGGCTCCAATTATTTGTCCCTTATACATAACAGGAACACCGCCCTTTAACATGTTAGGCCCAACAGTAATTAATGCAGGCCTGTCGCCATTAATTTTATCTTCAAAAAACTTAGTATCCTTTTTAAACAGTGCTGCTGTTTGCGCTTTGGCAATGCTAACCTCACTGGCTTTCAGAAAGGTACCATCAAGTCTTTCCAAAAGCACCAGGGTGCCGGCATCATCTACGATAGCAATACTGCCGCCGGGAGCATTGAGTATTTTGGCTAGCTGCAGTGCTTCTGTCATCATTTTGTGAGCTGTTTTTTGTGTAAGCACATATTTTGTTGGCAATTGTGCGATGGAGGTTTTATTAAAACCTAGTAATATTGCTACCAGGAGGGTGAGTGTTAATTTCATGACAAGGAGTTGATTGGTGTATTAATTTTTAGGTTCTTCATAAGAGGTGGCTGCCAAAGATTCCTGGGTTTCACCGTTGTGAATGATATCATACTTTGCTTCTTTGCTTCCCACAACCGGCCAGTTGTCATTTGCTTTTTTAAGTCTTTTCTCCGGCTTTTTGTCCCACAATCCTTTTGCCTTGGCATTGTGATTCACTACTAAAAAACCACCTGTAATTTCATGTGTCCAAACCTGTATTGGCCGCAGGTTTCCTTCAGTTACGGCCACGGCACAAAAGCCACCATATAAGGGTACATACTTTTCAGGAGCAGCGTCAAAAAGGGATTTATTCACTTCAGATACGAACCAATATTTCGCACCCTGGAATTTGCTTTCGAATTTTGCATCGCCCTTTAATGTTTGATCCGGCATGGTAAACATGGCCACGACATCATAGCCACGGAGCATGCATCCATTTTCATCAAGGTTTAGCACATATTTGCTTTCGGATGGTTTTGTTGGCACCTGGGCCTGTGCAAATTGAGTGGTTATTAAAAGGCATAACCCGGCCATTAAGTTTGTTAG
This sequence comes from Ferruginibacter sp., assembly GCA_965247025.1. Lineage (GTDB taxonomy): Bacteria > Bacteroidota > Bacteroidia > Chitinophagales > Chitinophagaceae > Ferruginibacter. The sequence continues at coordinate 3,904,520 of OZ252000.1, forward strand.
AAACTTTTTCATTGTTGTTTTTATGTTTTTTGATTAAATAATTGACTTGATATAGTCTGCCACCCTTAAAGAATTGGCAGCAATGGTTAATGAAGGATTGTAAGAGCCGCAGCTTGGAAAAAAAGAAGCGTCCACCACAAAAACATTTGGCACTTCATGCAGTTGACAATTGGTATTCAGCACCGAAGTATTTTTATCGTTTCCAAAAGTGAGCGTTCCGCATTGATGGCTTACTCCGCTTATGCCAAGGTCGTATCCACCCCAAACGATGTCTGCCAAATCTTTGTCGATTTTACCCACTTCCACCATGATCTGTTTTAGCTTGAGTTTCAGTTTTTCAAAGGAGGCAACATTGTTTTTATCACGGTGATAGATCAGTTGAATTTCATTTTTTGAAGTAAGCTTAACCTTGTTTTCCAGCATAGGGATATCTTCGCTGGTGAGCCAAAAATCTATGGCATGCCGGGCAATATAATTAGTATCCTTTCCATCAAAAACGGAAGGAGGATTCCACGCATAAGTGGCCGGGTCATTTTTTCCCATCAGCTGGATTTCACCGAGTGGATATTCGTAATCCTTATCGCCCCAGTAGTAATCGCCGATACAAAAATATTTTTGAAAAGCTGCGTCGTTTAATTTGTTGGGGGTAAAAGCAATCATACATCCGTTGATATGGCTCATGTAGTGTCTGCCAACAAGATTATTTTTATTGCCCAGCCCGTCAGGATGTACCGTTGAAGAAGACCTCAACAAGAGTGCTGCACTATTTACAGCGCCGGCTCCTATAATAACCATGTCGCAGGAAAAAACGACGGTCCCGTCATTGATAATTGTATGCACTTTTGATACAGTTTTACCGCTTGCATCCGTTTCCAGCTTAATGGCCATTGCATTGGTAAGCAAGGTTACATTTGGATTTTTTAAAGCGGGTCTTATCCCCAGGATATGAGCATCAGATTTGCTTTCTGTGGGATCAGGAAAACCGTCAAAATTTCCCAACACCATCGGCGCATCCTGTTCGCCACCGTCTTCTGTAAGTCTTACTGCCATTGGAATAGGATATGCTCTTACGCCAGTACTTCTTACATTCTCAAACAACTCTTTTGTGAAAGGTTCTACGGGAATCGGAGGAAAGGGGTAGGCGCTATCCGTGAACGGCTCTGTAGGGTCTTCGTTTCTTGCACCATGTACTTTCATAAAAAGCTCGGCCTGGTCATAGTAAGGTTTATAATCAGTATAGCTCAATGGCCATGCCGGTGAAATACCTGCCGGTGTTTTATATTCAGTAAAATCCTTTTCTCTCATTCTGAACGCTGCAGCTCCGTAGACTTTACTGTTGCCACCAACGGCGTAATGGGTAAATGGTTCAAAGGCGTTATTGTCTTTGTCAAACCATTTTTCTTTGGTGCGGTAGCGCCCCTTCTCCACCACTTCTACCGGGTCCCAATTTTCTTTTTCTTTTGGGATAAAACCTCCCCGTTCCAGGATCAAAATTTTTTTCCGGTGGTTGCAAGGCTTTGTGCAATGGTGCTGCTGCCTATTCCTGTGCCAATGATGATGATGTCAAAATGATTGCTGGTCATAGTTGGTTGGTTATAAATGCTTACTTTTTAATAAATTATTTAAAAATGGGTTTCAGGAAACTGCTGCGGCATTAAGTAATATTTGGTACCTATGGCCAATTCTTTCTTCACTTTTTGATTCTGTGTCGGGTAGCTATTTACAGGGAGCGGCTTATGATTTATCTTTCTGCAGGTATCTTTCCCTTGAATAGTCGGAGTATTATCATTATCCTTACGCAATTCAATAAAAAATATATTTAAATTTTAAATGGCTTTATTTGATACTGTTTGATGCATTTAAGTGGAGAAATAAAGCAACCTAATCTAGCACAGGCGAGACTTTACGCACGCCATTGTTGCAAAAAACCGCAATGCAACAATACTTTTATTCAAACTGGAGATTTGTGTAGCAATAAAAAACGGAAAATAGCAAAAGAAAAGGATCGTGAGAATTCAGAACATCCTGAAAAAATAGTAGCTGAAATCAGTTGTGTAACAGGGCACTGTCTATAGCATTGACTATAAGCTGTGGATGAGACCAGGGCACAAAATGATTCATATCATCAAGAATAATAAAATCCAGTTTCCTGGAATTTGTAATCATCTTTTTCGCAAAGGCTGCATTTTCCGGACTTACCAGTACATCTTTTTTACCCTGTATTACTGTAACAGGTTGCTGTATATTTTTCCAGTACGGAAGCATTTTTATCAATTCAGGTTTCAGGTATAATAATTCAAGATTAGATGCCCTGAATGATTTTGGCAGCAATACACTGATGGCAGAAAAACTAAGCGGAATGCGGAACCATTTTTCATTAGGTTCAAGATACGGAGAGATAGAACCGGCAACAATTACCAGGTTATCAATCAGCATTGGATAATCCATAGCCATCCGGGCTATAAGCGGCCCTCCTAGTGAATGACCAATCAATATCAATTTTTTTCCTGGCTTTTTATATTGCTGTACAATGGGCAATAAATACTCAGCCTGTTTAGTAAGGCTTTTTTCTCCTTCCCCAAATTCAGAATAACCAAAACCAATCCTGTCAACAGATACTATCTTAACTTTCTTAAGGAGATCCGTATCTTTCATAAAATCTGCGAACGCACTCCAACTGCCGGGAGAACCATGTACAAAAAACGCAACGGGTAAACTGTTATTTCCTATTTCAGCATAATTAATTGTTTTACCATGTACTGAAATTTGGTGTTGAAGTGGCTTTAATGAAAAATTCAAAAATTTTGCATCAATTTCTTTTTGAGAAAGCCTGAAGGAAAAACAGGAGGAAAATAAATACGACAGCAGGAAAACAAAAAAATAAATCAACGTAGCTCCCCGTAAAATGATATAGGATCGCCAGCAAAAATGGCTAAAATCTGTCATGCTAGTTGTTTATAAAAGCTGTGTCCTGTTTAAACAGATCTTATTTCATTTGTTCTTTCAACTTTGCTTTAAAAACATCCGAAGCTTTCACCGACGGCTTTGTGTCAATATCTTTGAAATAAGCATTCAGCGATTCATCAATCATAGGAGACTGTTTTGTAAAATTTTTACAACACTTACAAAAAAGAATATGAAACTTCATTTCAAACTTTTGCTTAAATGTAATTTTCTCTTCTTTATTTTTCAATGAGAGCAGTGAAGCCTCAACGCAATTATTCAATATTCTTTTAAAATATCCCATTGTTAAGTTAATACGCCTTTTTTTTCAAGGCAGGTACGGAGTATTGTTTTCGATCTGAAGACAATTACCCAGTAGTTAGACGGGGTGATACCATGTTCCTTACAAATATTTTCAGTTTTTTCATCATCAATATATTTTGAGACAAATACTGCTTTCAACTTAGCAGGCATCTTTTCCAGGCAAATACTTAAATAATGCTGAAATTCCTTACTGATAAGATAGCTGTCAGCAGCTTTTGAAAAATAATTCTCTCCTATATCATCTTTCCACCTGCCATAATTATCCCGGTCGAAAAAAGAATTTTCAAATGATTTCTCTGACTGATCAAGATAAGATGAAAAGCTGTCGGTGATTTTTGGCTTTCTGTAACAATCAATTATCTTATTTTTTAAGATTGCCATCAGCCAGGTCTTCTCTGCAGCATTGCCATTATATGTATCCCTTGCTTTATATGCCGCTAAAAAAGTTTCCTGTACCAGGTCTTCAGCTTCTTCTTTTTTTCCGACTTTATAATAATTCTACTTTGACACATTACGTTTTTCGATTTCGTCGGATAATATCATCTTGTCTTTGCTTGTGCCTGTATTTGATTTGCGCTTCCACTTGTTCATATTCGTTATCTTTTCTGATAAACGTTTGCATGATTACCTGTCTGATGTCATAAGCACTTAAAAGGGGCATTTCCGATTGGTGTTCTTTCTTTTCTGTGAGTACATAAGCCTGTGCCATCATACACATTGCCATGTGGTGATGCCATGCTTTCCAACCCCTTACCTGGTATTCACTCATGCCAATGTCTGATTTGCATTCTTGAAAGGCTTTTTCTACAAAGTACCGCTGAGCTTGCATTTGAGCTGTTTGTAGTGTTGTGTATTGTCCAGGTTTTGCATTAGATAGGGCATATTTTATTTCCTCATTGCCATTAACAGTTGTTGAAATCCTGATCAACAATTGCCTTTGCTTACTGCTGGATGAATGTCCATCCCAAGTAAATACGGTTACAACGGCTATCTTACTTTTAATAGCTCCTTTAGTACCAGTGCGGATAATTACTTCTTCGAAGTCACTCGCTGCCAGTTGCTTTTTTAATGCCCTTACTTCAATGGCCTTGTCAGCTGTTTTATACCTTGTTGCAGTGCGGCCTCTGCCTTCATTTTTAACGGGTATCTCAATAACAGGCTCTTCTAAAAAAACATACTGGTCTTCATGAACATCTAAAACACCTGTCAGACCTATTTGATCCAGCCCCTCCATTAAGGAATAATCGTTTCCATACAAGCCATCTCCACCAACAAAATCAATCTTATTACCTAATGCCAGTTGTCTTTTTATCATCGCTAAAGCCAACTGTGGTTTAGATTGATACACTATGTTTTCTTTTGGTATACCTGCCTTCTCACATCGCTTTTTATCTTTAGTCCACACATTGGGAAGAAATAAGGAACAATCAGCCAGACCATAAAAGTTACCGGTACTGTAAGCACCATACACGGCAACCTGACAATTTTCTACTTTGCCTTTTGTGCCACAATATTGTTTTGCAACACCTACAGATTTGTCACCCTTTTTCTCATGGCTGCTTTCATCTATAATAAAGCCAATGGGTGTTTTTTCTACTTGAAATAAAGTATTGATCTCCTGGGATACCTGATTTATAACTCCTCTGTGATCCCACGGAGCATCAGAAATGAAATGCTGTAACGCATAGTACTCACTGTCTCTTACCGATTCTCCCATCCGTTCTATATTGCGCTTTTTGCTTTGGAATAATCCTTTGAAATACAACAGTAGATTTTGGCCCTGGTCTTTTGTTCTGCTTTTAACGTGATTTAAATACTTACCCACATATTTTTCAAGCTGGCTCTCGTCAGCAATTCTAAAGCGATTTTTACTCTCTTCATGTGGGTCTATATTTATAGCTGTTTTTTACATATCCTAAAGCTACGAAGTCACGGGAATTATTACCTATTTTTAATGTGTCAAAGTAGAAATAAGCAAAAGAAAATAAATAGTCAGTGTAATTATCGACCCAGGTATTGTAGTTCAGTTGGTTAACCTGCATATATGCAAACATGTTTATGTTTACAAATATAACCGAAAAGCATTTACAAGCGGGAATCTTAAAAATTGAAATTTTCAAACTTTTGCAGGCTCAATTTAAAAGTAATTGTGTAGTTTTTTTTTGGAGTGGTGCTAAAAGAAGTATTTGTACTGTAGTTTTTAAATAATAAATTTCAGCAAGGAATAAGTTCCGAGACCAATATATACAAAACCCATTATCCTGCTGATGTATGACAGGTTTAGGCTGAAGTATTGAAGTATCCTGTTTCCAAAAACCATATAAACAACCATGGCCAGTAATGAGCCAATTGCGTTAAAAATAACAAAGGCAGCCATTGACGTCAGGTGCATGCCAAACTTCAATTGTGGTGAAATAACCACGCTGATAATGAGCCAGAAAGGAATTTGCTGAGGATGTATAATTACATTAATGATACCACGGTACAATATATTTTGCTGAGCAGAATATTTACTTTTTCGTTTTTCCAAAATCATCCAGCTACCCATTGCAAGTATCATAATAAAAGAGCCAAACTCCAGCCATTTGTACCAATAACTGTTTTCTTTTATGCCGCCCAAGACCAACAGGGTAAAAAGGCAATACATACTTTCAAACAGTACAATAAGCAATAGTACCGCTGCAAGCACCCGGTATTTTTTGGAGGCGTATAAATCCAATACCATCAGGTTTATATTCCCCGGAAACAGGTAACCGTATAATCCTATTGGGAGGCCGATAATACTCATACAACAGTTACTTTACTTCTGTACTCTTTTTCTAAATATTGTGTATTCTTAAAGTCTTTGTAAGACATGTAGGCGACACCATTTTATTATTCTCTTTTGCCGCCTCATACATCATCCTGAAATGTTTGGCAATTGTTATCTGTGCTTTAAAGAAAGAAAACCCGGGCTCATAAATATGTGCCGGTTCAGCACCCGCCCCATTTATTTCCAGGATAGAAAAGTTTTTGCCCATCTTTAAATCTTCAATGCTGGCGCAGCGTAAATCGTACCGGCCATAATAAAAACCATTTATCCGCTGACTGATATTATCAATGGTATCTGTAAGTTCCCTGTCAATAATATGATTGTAACTCAGGAAAGTTGCGCCCAACACATGATTGCCGTAAGGCACCAGCACTACCTGCTCCCCAGCGTCGGGTACGCATGTAAAGTCAATTTTATTCTGTTGCAGCAGTTTCTGGTATTGTAAAAAAGAGCGGTCGTTGCATTTTATCAATTCACTGATAGTTGAATGACCATCTCCGGTAATAGTGAGCAACTTTTTTAGCGTAACTGAGGTAATCATTCCTTTCTTTTGCGAAGGATGACGATAATAAAAAACACTCATTTCCACCGGGTAGTTGACATATGACTGAATGAGAAAAGAAACGTTCAGCGCTGCTTTATAAGCGTTTAACTCATTTATGGTGCTGATCTTTTTTACACACCAACCCCTTTCGCCCCTGTCTGGTTTGGCAATTACAGGAAACGTAATACCAGCGAAATTCATCCTTTGTTCAATGATATCAATATGCTCACTACCATCAACTAAAATGGTAGCAGGATAATATTCTTTAGGAACCAATTGAAAAATTTTCCATTTGCTTTCAAAGAACATACCTCCGGTTTCGATAGTGGGGTTAGATGCAGAAAAGAAAAAGAAAGACCTTGCTTTGATGGACAGATATAAGAAATAAAAACTTACCGGAAAATAAACCACCCATACCGGCCAGTATTCCCAGCTTAACGTTTTGATATAGATTCTTCTCATTCTAAAAAAAAAATTACTGATGTTCATGATTTATGTGACCGCTAATCTATTTATTGATTATATAAAGTTTTAATGTCGCTCATTTTGGCAACTTGCATGCAATACATTTGTTTTTTGTAAAATCGTCTTAATGCAATAAAAAGAGTCCGTAAAATCGTAATAATTCATAACTGTTTTTTGCCCGGGATAATACTCAATAAATGTATAGCTGAGTGTTTTAGTAACATTTTTCCTGTTCATTAAAAAGCCATTTTCAGCATTATCAAATAACTTAAAAAAGTTAAGCAATGAAAGTTTAGAAATGTTTGGATTTGTAGCAACCCAATTCTGAAATAGTGTCTTTCTTACTGTTTTTGCGGCGGCATTGTACAATGTGGATGAAGACCAGATGTAGGGTTGTGTAGCCTCAAGCCTTACCCTGTGCTTTTTACATCCATCCCATACCAGTTCATTCAGCTTGTGATCACTCCAAACAATCAGGGTAAAAGGTTCGATATCCTGCAAATCAGTATGACCCCATTCTGCCACTGGTGCACCTGATGCCAGTAGTTCTGTAACAATCAAACCTCTGCTTTTCCGATAGTGTTTTTTCCGTTCATGGTTTTTAAAACCGCCATTTAGTAAGACTATCATAATACCTGCCTCGTTGACGGCTATCCAGGTTCCGCCAGCCACTGGATCTTTGGGAGCTAAAAAGCTTATATTGCCGCTGGTATATATTTCAGGCGCAAATGCTCTTTGCCGTTCGGGGCTTTCATCTCTCAGCGAGCCTAAATAAAAACTTTCGCTGCCCGGTATAAAAACAACTGTACACATAAGATTAGTTTTGTATTATCAACTCAAAGCTGGGCCGGGCTAAGAATTAAATTTCCCCGGCTCACGTTGCAGAATGATTTTAGTATGATAATAGCACACTGTAATTTTTTTATCTTTAAATTGATGGTACGGCTTATTCCGTTCTGTCTCTTTTCAACTTACTGTTTTGCTAATGTAGCCTTGTACTTAATTGTGGAGTAGGCCATTCCGAAGTTAGTGTCGACAAGGTCAAGCTGCATATCGATAATCGCCACCTTTATTAAAGCCAGGTGATGAATAGTGTGTTCCGTATTGTACAAAACTTCCCTGTAATAGGTAGTAGTTACATTTGTCAGCTCAGCAGTATCGTCAATTTGCTCCGCCACCAAATTTAATTTTTTGTCAGGCACTTTGGAAAAATTATGCAATTGTTGCAGAACAGACAATGCAAATATCCGGTTAGATTCCAATAGAAGATTTCTTTTGCGGTTTACATAATCCACACTGCCGGTGCTGTATCCGTCAATTGCACACTGTAATAATTCAATAATATGCCGGGTATGCCCACCGATACTTGAGTTGCCAAGGTGTGTTACTTTTTTATTGTATTGTTCATCTGTAAGATTCAAGACAAGCTTGCTAAGCGATTGTAATTGCCGGGATAATTGCAGAAATATCATATACTTGGTTGAACAGGTATTATTAATGAATGATTAATTGTTTAGGTGTCTTAAATATTGAAATTGGACATGTGTGATCAGTATCTATTGACCAACAGCCGTTGATAAATGCGCTGCCTTTTATTTTTTGGTTCATGTAAGAGTAGACGAAAAAAAATTGCGATCCTTACAAAAATTTGTTGTAGTACAATTCTATTTGGCTTTTCAGTGATTGGTATCGCTATTAATCAATTCTCAGTCCGCATAGTTTACTCGTAAAAAAGTTTATCTTTTGAAGGCAATCACCACTGTATTGCCGGTGACAGTCTGGGCTATAATATCCGGTCGCAAAACTTTATTAAGTTGCAACTCATTGCCTGAAATCTTACAAAAACGACGTAAGCCTTTTCGCAAAATCATTCATTATTTCCTTTTCAAAACTGTCAAGGTAATTTTGTGTTGTTTTAACATCAGCATGGTCTAATGCTTCTTGTATAAATTCTGTACTGGTTCCTGAACGTTTCATAACAGTTGAAAATGTGTGCCTTGCTACATAGCTGGTAACTTTCTTTTTAATGTCAAGTTTTTCCGAAATCTTTCCCATCCATGCATTTACAAAAGCAACAGAAAGGTTGTTAAGCTCGAACTGTCTCAAGGGAGTTAATCCGGGTTGCAGGATAGGACGATATACTTACTGAGTGTTTTATCGATGTTACCCCATCTCCATAATTTTGTTCATGTCTTCGGTAATAAATATCGTGATTGATTTTTAGGATCACTCCGCATTGACCGCTCTGTTTTCGCCCGCTCAAAAACAAGATAGTTTCCCTGAATATTTTTATACTTCAGGAAGGCAATGTCTTTTAAATTCATGCCATTGCCGAGGTAACTAAATATCCAAAAATCTTTTCCTTTTTGTTCGTTTGAATGAGGGTCCTGGCATTCGTAATAAATAGATCTTTTTAACTTCTTCCAGGTCTAAAGCCTTCTTGATATTCTTGATGTTGGTACCTTGTATTTGCGACGGCCGAACGATAGCATTCATTTTGATCAATATCTCCTGCCTCAATAGCCTCCTTAAAAAGAGTTCTCAAAGGACGGATATACATCCCGATTGTTGTTCTGAATATTTCTTTGTCCTTTAACCAGTTTTCATACTCATACAGCAGGGAAGCAGATATTTCTTTAAAGATCAACCCTGTTCTGAATTTTGACATTGACTTATAGCTGTCATGATAATTCACAGCAGTACTTATTCTTGACTCCCTCAATAATTTTTTTATATAGGAAAAAATAGGTCATCCCTATAGTTCCTCACTTCGGATCTTCATTCAGAATTTGGCTTTGCGTTGTTTAAAAAGCGGGTGACCCGCAATGGATTTTCTCTCAAATTCTGTAAACGTGAAAGGATTGATCTTTACCGATGCATTCTCGTCCGTTCTTTTAACGTCTTTCAATTTATCCCTGATGCAGGAGATTACCTATGATTCTTGATGCCTCCAACTTATCGAATTCTTGTTTAGACAAGTCGAAAACTGTTTGACAGTCATCAGCAACTCTCTTAAATGGTACCCGGAGTTTTACTGGGTATTTGTTAGATTTTTTAATTCTCCTGGTCTCCAGAATTACATTAATTGGTATACTCATAACTGTTCTTTTCTGTCCTCACATTATCATTCATTAGCAAATTTGCAAGCCGTTTGCAAGCAAATCTTAGTTAAACGGAAGGCTGTCTCTGATAAAATCGAATCAAAGAATATGCTATGATTTCAAAAACAACTTGTTTGGTTAAAACTGGTTAATTAAGGTTAAACCAGTTAAGACCTTTTTCCGGCTCTTAATCAGTAGGTCCAGGGGTCGAGTCCTTGAGGGGTCACAATCAAAAGTTCACTTTAAAGTGGACTTTTTTGTTAGCTCTGAGTGATCACAATTTTTGTAAGGAACATCAAGTTCTTCTGTATTCATTTCTCGCCTAATAGTAGCGGCAGGTTTCTCAGAACAATCGTGCAATGCCTTGCTTTTTGTAAACAATTCAACAGTTTATGCAATTGCAAGTACAGCCTTCTTTTCCTTAACTTTCATCAATAACCAATCACACCAGGCATCCAATCCGTCGCCTTTAATGCTGGAAATTGTCAACACCTCAATATCAGGATTTACTTCCCTTGCATCCTTGGTGACAGCTTCAACAGAGAATGGAACATAGGGCAGCAGGTCTGCTTTACTCACCACCATTAGCTCGCTGGTTAAAAACATCCGGGGGTATTTTTTGGGTTTGTCATCACCTTCGGTGCAAGCCAGCACTGTTACCCGGTAATCTTCTCCAAGATCGAAAGCGGCGGGGCAAACAAGGTTACCAACATTCTCAATAAACAGCAGGTCAACACCCTCCAAATTAATGTGATCTAACGCCTGCAACACCATCTGGGCCTCAATATGACACATGCCGCCCGTTACAATCTGCAAGGCATTAATTCCTGCTTCCCTCATACGGATTGCATCTCTTTCAGTTTCAGGATCACCTACCAGCACAGCCATATTTATTTTACCAGCTAGCCGCTTTCCCGTCTCCTGCATTAGGGTGGTTTTGCCGCTGCCCGGCGAAGAACAAATATTAATAACCAGCATTTCAGGCAGCCTTTCACGAATAACTTTGGCTACAAAATCGTTGGCCTTTAATAAATTTAACGAGGTGTTTTCACATTGAACAGAACCCACCGGGGCCCTGTTGCTTTTTGGTTTTGATTGGTTCATATAAAAAGTTATAAAATTTTAAAGGTCTTCAAATTCAACTTTGCTGATCATCATTTCTTCACCTTGTATTATGTTTTTGCAGGGTTTGCCGCATGTGCAGATGAAGGTGTAATCATGCACTTCCGTAACGTCACCGCATTCATCGCATTTGATCAATATTGGAAGTACCTCAACATGTAAACTACTCTTGCAATATTTTGGCTCATCAAGCAACACAGCTTCAAAAGCATTTTGCATTAAAATGGGTTGCACATTTGATAACAATCCAACCTTTAAAAAAATGCCTCTCACTTGAGCTACCCTCTCAGGAAATTCCTCCTCCAGCGTTCTGAAAATATTTCTTACCAGCGAAATTTCATGCATAGTTGTAAAAGATTAAAACTACTGCAATTTATGATTGCCGGCAAAGCTGACTTTTTAAAATATCATCCAGGAAATAAAACAAAACCTATTTAGCATCGTCTTTTGTAAATTCTTTCAATTGTTTGGTATAAAAAGAACCCCGCCTTTCCGCAAAATAATCTGCGGTTAGCGCAAGTAAAGTCATGATTGCCAATCCAGCGCCAAAGCCCTTCCAAAAAAGCTGCAACTCATTTTTGCTTAAATAAACAAAGAGCCCGATGCCTGCCAATGCCAGGGCAATTTCCACATACCGCATTATCACAAAATTTTTCATCACAGCTTCCATCCTCGGCAGCTCTTTTTCCTTTAATTCGCCGGGGTTCATCGTTAAGGCGTAAACATTTCGTTTGCGGTCCTCATCACTTTTTTTATAAATATTATAACCCACAATACCCATCATTAAACCAACTGCCAAAAGCGGTATCGCAGCTGCTTTATAAAAAGATGTTTTCAACACAAAATAGAAAATAACTGCAGTTAAAATGCCGGCAATACCAATAGCCATAAAACCCCAGCTGCCAGATTTTTCTGCCAAAAAATAATGCTCAATATCATCTTTGGTTAACATATAGTATTGCTATTATTTAAGCATTAATAAGGAATGCCACCCATTGCCGTATATGCTTCTATCTCCTGGTAACGGTTCCAATTTATATTTAGATTGAAGAAATTGTGCTGCCCCGGCAAGTGTGAAAGGATGCAAGGTCATTTTGTGCGTAATCCTGTTCCTGTTATGAAGGCCGCCTTTATTATTTAGAAGTTTACTGATCATCCACGATGTTGCTGAGCCGCATGCTATCAGTAACAGATCCTTTTTTGCCAACTCTTCTTCTGCCTAACACAACAATAAATTCTGGTCGGTTTCTTTTTTAAACGATCTCACCTGTTTGATCTCCTTATTTCTCCCAATTAATATTGCCATAACCCTAATTTATAGAAATTGTATTTATCCATTCGTATTTCTGCCACTTTTTAGCAATACCCGGCCCAATCCAATAATACTAACAAGCGCCCAAACACCTTCCAATACTACAAAAGGCCAGTAGCTAATTAGCAATGACGCATAGCAGGAAAGTATGGCACCGGCAATATTCATTATGAAAAAAATTTTGCTTTCGCCGTGAATGATTGAAAATATATTAAGGCAGTAAGCCAGCAAAATAAGCCCGACACCCGTTGTGCCAATAATATCATTATAACTCATGGCCTGTAGTTGTACTTTCTACAATAAAATCTTTTTCTTCAAGCGCTTTTATAGCGGTGATTAGTTTCCCTGATTTTACCATAATATAATCTGTATCATAAGTTGCAATCACACACAAATTCACCCCGGCATTCGCCAATGCCGTCGAAAATCTTGCAGTAATACCCGTTAGCGATAAATCCAGCACTGCTGCAATTTTTAGCAGCTTCCAGTTGCCATCCTGTTTTACCTCCACCGGCACAAAACGGCTCTCACAAACAATGGATAATTCATCGGCTGTTTTTGTAATAGTGTAAAATGGCGAAGGCAATGCCCACTCCGGAATACCAGCAAATGACTCAAGCCGGCAAAGGCTGTAATCGCCTTCCATTACCAGCATATTTAATTTACTCATGGAGCAAATGTATTTTATTGCGTTTAAGTATTTTTAGATGTTTGTGGTGGCAAATTTTTTAGGCACCAAACTGGCGCAAATGATGATCAATATGCACATACATAAATCTCGCCCACTGGTTGCGGTTCAGTTTGCCAAACATTGGGTGAGGCTGTAAATTGCTGCCTGGTGCAAGATCCCTGAACTGCTCCAGTAAAGAGACCAAATTTTGAATTTCCTGGTCCACCGTTCCCGGCTTTGAGCCAAATTGCTGCCAGTTCATATCAACAGGTCCCTTCATATTTTTAATTGGAATACGGGGCAGCCAGAGGCCAAAGTACTTAACAATGTTCCGGTTAAAAAAAGTTGGTTTTTCATGTGGCGATTTCTGGCCCAGCGCCAGTCTTATTTGGTCGGCACAATGTGACAGCATTTGTTCAACAGTCATTTTACCCCATAGCCTTTTACTCCTATCAGAAACTGATTGAATCCGTTGTTCAGTTTGCCTGTACACCGTTTCGGAGAGTATATTTTCCATACTGCCTGTTTTTAAATCATGGTTTGCTTTCGTCAATTGCCGCAATCATTTCTTTTGAAAGCGGAGCAATTCCCGGATCAAAATAATGGGTGAGTTGCCCTTTGCCGTTAACGATATATTTTGAAAAATTCCATCCTGGCGCTTTGCTGTTCCAGCCGTTTTGTGCAGTATCAGTAAGCCATTTAAAAACCGGATGCTGATCCGCAGATTTTACAACAACGGACTTTGACATTACCGGAAAAGTTACGCCATAATTCTTCTGACAAAATGCAGCAATCTCATGGTCGCTTCCCTTTTCCTGTTCTTTAAAATCATTGGCAGGAAATGCAATAATTACCAACCTGCCTTTGTACTGAGTATAAAGCTTCTGCAAGTCTGCGTACTGGTCTGTATACCCACAATCCGATGCTGTGTTTACAATTAAAACTGTTTGCCCCTTCAGCTCAGTAAAATCAAAATCAACGCCATTAATATTTTTACTTTGCAGGGTATAAAATGATACCGGTGCAGCTATATTTTTATTACTTTCAGTGCTTGTATTAATGCCGGCTAGTTTTGTAAACCACATCAGTGCCGGGTAAAATGCTTTGGTAATTTTTTGTCTTGAAGTCATGTTAATTGAATTTCTGTTTGCATACGAAACGTATGCTGTTAATAGCAAAATGAGCAATAGTATAACCCTGGCTGTCTTCCTTAACCACTTCATCTTATCACTTTTTTAAGCAGGTTAAGTTTGCCGTTAAACGGTGGATATTTTACTGCCGGATCGAACCAGGTTGGCGTTTTAAGCACAGATTTTTTGTGGCTGAATGTATCAAAACTAAACCTGCCATGGTAGCTGCCGGTACCACTAAAACCTCTGCCACCAAATGGCAATTTATGGTTGGTAAAATGGAGACTGGTATTGTTTACACAGCCTCCACCAGCTGCCACTTTCTGCAGCCAGTCTTTTTCTTTGCTGTTGCTTGATGTAAACACATAAAAAGCCAGCGGGTTTTTATGAAGGGCAATTATTTTCAAGGCTTCTTCCTGTTTAGTAAAGCTGATGATTGGCAACACAGGTCCGAATATTTCATCCTTCATCACATTTTCATCTGTACCCGATAATTCAATAATAGTTGGTTCAATGTATAAACCTGAACGATCTGTTTTACCACCATGAACAAGCCTTCCCTGGCTCAGGTAAGCATACACCCGGTCAAACTGTTTTTCATTGATCATCTTCCCATAATTATAACTGGTTGCCGGATTGCTCCCAAAAAATTGACCGATCGCATTTTCCAATTCAGTTATCAATTCTTCTTTGCAGCTTTCATGTACCAGCACATAATCTGGCGCAATACACATTTGACCGCAGTTGCTAAACTTTGTAAAAGCTATTCTTTTTGCAGCCACTTTAATATTGCCATCGGCCTCTACAACGCAGGGGCTTTTGCCTCCCAGTTCCAGGGTAACCGGCACCAGGTTTTCTGCTGCCAGCTTATAAATAATTTTTCCTACGGCGGTGCTGCCGGTGTAGAAAATATGATCGAAAATAAAGTTGTTCACCATCTCCGGAATTACTGCAGCTCCATCTCCTTCAACATAAAAAATATATTCTTTGGGGAAAATTTCTTCAATGATTTTCCTCATTACAGCAGCCGTTGCCGGTGCAAATTCACTTGGTTTTAAAACCACACAATTGCCTGCGGCAATGGCGCCAACCAATGGATTAAAAAGTAACTGGAAGGGATAATTCCACGGAGCAATTATCAACACCACACCCAATGGCTCTTTCATAATATGGCTCGATGAAGGCAGGTTTAGCAGGTTGGTGCTTACTCTTTCAGCTTTCATCCAGCTTTGTAAATTGCTGATAGCGTACCTTATTTCTGACAGTACCATTCCATTCTCCGTAACCCAGCATTCCTCAGGACTTTTCTTGAGGTCTTTATAAAATGCATCATACAACTGTTGCTCATGGCTGGCTACAGCATCTTTCAATTTTATTAATTGCTGTTTTCTAAACTGGTAACTGAGTGTATTACCTGCATCGAAATATTGACGCATGGTGGCCAGCGTTTTTATTGCATCCATTACAGCTAAATTTGCCTCAAGGTAAATAATTAAGCACTATGGATGATGCACATTACATGCGGCAGGCATTAAAGCAGGCACAGCAGGCTTTTGAAGAGGAAGAGGTGCCCGTTGGTGCAGTAATCGTAATGAATAACAGCATTATTGCCAAAGGATATAACCAGGTGGAAAAACTCAATGACAGTACTGCTCATGCGGAAATTATTGCTCTTACTGCAGCTTTCAATTCGCTTGGAAGCAAATACCTGCCGGAAGCAACGCTGTATGTAACAATTGAACCTTGCGTAATGTGCAGCGGCGCATTGTACTGGAGCAAAATAGGAAAGGTTATTTATGGTGCAAGTGACGAGAAGAACGGGAGCATTACACCACTGCCGGGAATTTTGGAACGCAGGGGCAACTGGCCATATCATCCCAAAACCGTAGTAACCGGCGGTTTGCTTGCAACAGAATGTGCCACGCTGATGAAGGATTTTTTTAAAAGAAAGCGCTAAGCACTATATCAATCATCTTGCGAAATAAGAAAGAATTCATATTCAATTCTTCTTATTGGAATGTTAGGATGTAAATTTGTAATCCATTACAAAACAAATACATAAACACAAAAAATTTACTTATGGCATTTACACTACCGGCACTACCTTATGCACATGAAGCATTAGAGCCACACATTGATACCAAGACCATGCAAATTCACCATGGCAAACACCACCAGGCCTATGTAGACAATTTAAATAAAGCAATTGCCGGCACCGAAAATGAAAACAAAACGCTTGAAGAGCTGGTAAAAAATGCCGGCAGTATTTCACCCGCAGTTCGCAATAACGGCGGTGGCCATTGGAATCATTCTTTCTTTTGGGAAATTTTAGCCTCCAATGCTGGCGGCACTCCAACGGGTGCAATTGGTGACGCTATCACAGCTGCATTTGGAAGTTTTGATGCATTTAAAGAAAAATTTGCAGCAGCAGGTATGACGAGATTTGGAAGTGGCTGGGCCTGGCTGATTGTAAAAGACGGCAAGCTTGAAGTAAGTTCAACGCCAAACCAGGACAATCCTTTAATGGAAATTGCTGAAGTAAAAGGAACCCCGGTTTTGGGTTGCGATGTTTGGGAGCATGCTTATTACCTGCACTACCAAAACAGGAGAGCTGATTATTTAGCTGCCTTTTGGAATGTAGTTAACTGGACAAAAGTGGCTGAGCATTTTGCAGCTGCAAAATAATTCTACTAATATTTTTTTAGCCAGGCTGCTCCTTTTGGGCAGCCTTTTTTATCGTTTCAAAAATTTCCTTTTTTAAAAAATACGACATAATTGCAGGCCGAAAGCTGTGGCATTGTTTTTCGATACATTGATGTTGATCGATCTATTTTTTCATCATTAAAATCAAAAAACATGCACTACAATCAGTCATGGGCCGCAAAAGGCAACCAGTACGGAAATGGGCCGCAAGGCAGATTTAACCGGAGTACACAAAGGGCTTCAGTAAACATTTACAAAACAGACAGCACGTATGAATTGCTGGTGTTTGCTCCAGGCCGCATTAAAGAACATTTTCATTTAGAAGTTAATGGAAATGAACTGACCGTTTCTTACACGCCACCAGAAGGCTTTTCCCGTCCTGAATGGATATTGAGGGAGTATAGCCGTGGCGGTTTTACACGCAGCTTTGCATTAAGCGAAGGGCTGGACATTCAGAAGATCGCTGCTAAATATGCAGATGGTGTTTTGCAGGTAAGCATCCCTTTTGCTGAAGGCGAAAAAGCTGCCAAACAAACCATTACGGTGGAGTAATTCATCTTTGATTAAAAGCAAACAGGGTACCGTGCCGGTATCCTGTTTTTTGTTTATATCTCTATTTGACCTACTTTTTTGGGGCAGATCTCAGGTAAGCCCTTATTTTCAATCCTTCTAGTTTAATGTCTTCATCCTTCCACTTGCCATTTGAGGAGGCTGATGGCTTCAATACAGAGCAAGTTTCGTTTTTGTCTGATAATGACCATGTGATCCAGCTGAGTTTCCTGTCTTTCATCCAATCAATCCATTTATACCACTCTTCATCATTTATGGGTCCGTCACCTGTAGCTTCCATTCCGGCAGATTCTGATACAAAAATTGGCAGCCCAGCTTTAATTGCAGCATCCGTAAGGTCTCTTAACTCCTGCTTGTGAGTGGCCGCATAAAAGTGCATGGTGTACATCAGGTTTGTTTGTCCCTTGATGGGATCTGCGGCGGGGAGGTTTACATATTGGTCCCAGTTGGGGCTGCCAACCAAAATAATATTATCAGGGTCTTCGGCACGAATTGTTTTGACCAGCTCTTCAGAATAAGCTTTTACTTCCGGCCAGGTTTCATAATCGGGCTCGTTAAACAACTCATAGATCACGTTGGGATATTTGCCATAATCGGCCGCCATTGTTTTGAAAAAAGCATTGGCTTCTTTCAAATTAATGTTGTGACTGTGCCAGTCGATGATCACATAAATACCTTCTTTAATCGCCGCTTCCACAACGGTTCTTACCAGCTTAATGGAGGTGGCTGAATCTTCTTTGTAGCCATTTTTTGGCTCGATGCCCATGGCTGCTCTTACTACTGTACAGCCCCAATCTTTATGCAATGTTGCCACAGCTCCGGCGGTGTAAAATCTTGGATGAAAGCAGCTCCAGCCAAAGCTCATTCCTCTTAACACAACCGGCTCACCTTTGCTGCTGGTTAGTTGGGTCCCTGTTACTTTTAGTTGCCCGTATTGTTTTACAGGTTGTGCATATACAAAAAACATCGCCAGCAATAATGTGAGCAGCAGTAAATTCTTTTTATTATACATGATGGTTTATTTGCTTGAGTGAGATGATCATTTAACGGCTATTGCTTCCATTTTTTTTGATAGATATTCTTCAAATCACTTTCAAACAGTGTAAACGGACTGTCGTAGAATTTTTTAAAATCTGCTTCGCTGATGTGGCCCGGGTATGGTGCATAATAATGTGTTGGGCTTTTGCTATCATTGCGCCATACTAGCACATAGCTCAGTTGCAGCTTATTTTCCTGCAAAGATTTCAACAGCGTTTCCGTATACCAGGTGGTGTTAAGGACAGACTCCAAACCTGTCTCGGTAAAAGCTGCTACTTTGTTGTGATTGATGGCATAATCTGAAACAATCTTCAGCTTTTTAATGCCAGCTTCCAAATCATATTTTCCATCCCGGCCCCAGTCGCCATAATTATCGATACCAACAATATCCACCCATTCATCGCCGGCATAACGATCAAGATAATCTGCTTCCGAATTAAATTTATTATCTGGAGAAAATGCATAAATAAAATTGTGAACGCCGAGGCTGTCCCTTAAATAGGAAACAGTGAATTTCCAAAGGCTGGTAAATTCTTCCGTTGTGCAGTGAGACTTGCCCCACCAAAACCAATCGCCGTCAAACTCATGAAAAGGCCGAAAAATCATCGGGACCAGCTTACCATCATTTCCTTTTGTGGTATTGGCTACATAGGCAATTGTCTGCAAAATAGCTTTGTATTTTCCATTTGATTCCCCGCCGGGAATAATATATTTAACTGCGGGTAAAGATACAGAATCATTCCAATAAAAGCCACCTGCTGAAACCGGGTTATTGAAGTGCCAGGAAACAGTTGTAATACCACCTCTGTTGTATGTGGCAGCAATGCTTTCCCGAAGCTTTTTTGTTTCCTTTCCAATGCTGCTGTCTGGCTTGCCGGAAAGGCCACTGAAATCAACCCCAACCACACCGGGATGAGAACCTGTTACTGATTTCACATCGCTTCGATCATTATCGCCATACCAACCATGGCCGTACTCTGTAGCATGCTGGTGGCCAAATAATATATGGCTGACGCTAATGGCTTTTAAATTACTGTACAGCATTTTTGTTTCACTGGTGGCATGTTTGTCAATGAGCTTTACAGCTGCTTGGCAAAATACATTTGTGGTTGAAATGACTAAGGTGATAGCAAAAAAAAGTTTTTTCATTTGGCTGATTTGAATGATGTCTGATCTGTAAATAATTACCAATGCATTTTTTTCTTTAAAAATCCGGTCAGCTCTTTTACTATTTGCTGATGCTCTTCCAGGTCTGGATGGCTATCGCAGCCATTGTGAAATTGTTTTGAAAAAAAATAGCTGGTAACTTTTTTATCGCCATTTCTGTTGACTTTTTTTACAACAGCGATAAGTGTTTTTTTCATAAACGCAGCCAGGGTTTCATCAGCCATTGGGCTTGTAAGGCAAACAAATGTTGCTGCAGGATAATGCTGCCGGAGCTGTTTTAAAAATGCAACATAATTTTCGGTGAAAGCCGAGCTGTCTTGTACACCATCATTTTGGCCAAGACAAATAGTTACCACAGCAGGCTGGTAACTTTTAAAATTCCAGGCAATTGTATCGTTTCGCATGCTGATCTTGTCAAAAACAGGAGGCATCAAAATATTCATGCCGCAGCAACTGTGCATCAAACCAATGCCGGATACGGATGACAAATGGTACTGTGCATTCAACGTTCTTGCTGCAACTGCGCCATAACTCAGGTAGGCATTGTGCTGGTCTTGCCAAACGCCTTTGCTGCAAGGCACAAGTGATTGATCTGCGCCGGTTCCGCAAGTGATTGAGTTACCAATAAATTCAATTTTCCTGGCTGGCTTTGCGGCAGGTTTAACAAGGCTATTAGCCATTAAACCTGCAAATTCTACATAGCCAATATTGGCTTCTGTATTTTTACAGATAAGCAAACTGTGTACACCGGCTGTTAATCCTTTGGCAATTTCTATTGTATCATGTTTAGATTTTGTCTGCAACCGCACCGGTTTTCCGTCCACCACAATCTCAAGGTAATTGTGATTTTTACCCCATAATTCTTCATCATTTAAAATAATAAAGCATGAAGAGCCCACAAATTTTGTTTCAATATAAACGCCCGGCTGCCAAAATCTTGGCAACAGCGGATTTGTAAAATCTATCCTGCCGGTGTATTGGATGTTTTTATGATTCGCTGGAAAAAACCTAAGCTTTTCTGCTTTGCTTTTTTCTGTTAGCAGCACCAACAGCAATATTCCAATCAGTTTTAATTTCATATTCGGCAGCTAATTATTTTATCCCAAGTACTCTCATCATTTCGTCAGCTACCAGCTGGTTACCAGTATCTGTGAGATGAACTCTGTCCACAGTAATTAAACCCTTCTCTTTATTTTCTGTGTTATTTTTATCTTCATACTGCAACCACATTGACCTTAAATCAACAAGCCCGCAGTTGTACGTTTTTGATAATTTACGGATCACATCACTGTATTTGTTCAGGTCTTCATCCTGGGGATTGGCGTTATTTTTTAGTTCGCCAATGCAGGCAGGTGTTACCAGTGTTACTTTAATATTTTTAACCTGTAATTTTTTAATGATGGCAACGTAAAATTTTTCAAACTTATCAAGATCGGTTCCGGTACCCATAGAACTTTTGTGCCACACATCGTTCACACCAACGTAAATTGCCACTGCATCCGGATTTTTGGCGAGTACATCATCTTCCATACGCAGGTACAAATCATACACTTTGTTGCCGCCAATGCCGGCACCAATTAATTCATAATTATCCTGCGTTCCATTTTTATTAATTGCCTGTTGAATCAAGTCGATGTAGCCACCTTTATTTACAGCTGCCTGGGTAATAGAATCTCCAAAAAATACAATCCTCGTTTTTTTAACCGGTGTCATAGCAAAAAGGGAAATCATTAGCGAAAACATTAATACTTTTTTCATAATTGCATTACTTTTTAAAGTTTAAAAAAATAAAGCTACTGTACATTTTATTACTAATTGTATGAAACAACTTATTAACAGGCGGTTAAGACCAATCGAACATTTTAATGCTATTGTTTAATTTCCATTTTGCAGGCCATTGGTTATAAAGCAAGTCCAGCAGCTCTGCAGCAGGCTGCTTTTTTTACAGCAATAGAAAGCACTTTTTAATAAAATCTTTTTGCTCTTTACCAACTAAGGTCGCAAATACTCCTCTTTTATAAGGCCCTGTTTGTAACAGCTTTAATTCTTTTAATAACTTCCATACATGCCCTTGCGTTATGATAAGGACATTTCCAAAAGCCAGCTTTATCTTCCCCGGGCATTGGTTTGCCAGCCTCATCTATTCCCCAGTACCATTCGCCAAACTGTTTATTCAACAAGTTTTTTTGTATGTATTTCCAGGCATTTGCCGAATGCTGCAGGTATTTATTTTCGCCAGTAATTTGCCAGGCTTTTAAAAACCCAACCATCGCTTCTGCCTGTGGCCACCAATGTTTTTGCTTTACCAAATGGTCTTTTTCTTTTTCGTACCAAAGCCCTCCATCATCGTCTAAACCTTCTTCAACGCCATTGGCTAATTCAATGGCTATTTTTTTAAACAGGGTTATGAATGAGTTGTCTTCTATTACTTCTGCTGCTTCCTGCATTAACCAGGCGGCTTCAATATCATGCCCGTAGGAAATCAGTTGCTTTGTTGACACCCAATCTTCATTAAAAAATAATTGAAGGTGATGTGTACCAGCATTGTAAATCTGTGTAGCAAATTTTGCAAGCAGCAACCAAATACTTTCCTTCAGCTTTTCATCGGGCCAAATACGGTAAAGGTTTGTATACGATTCCAGTACATGCAAATGTGTGTTCATTGTTTTTTGCTCATTTGCATCTTTTTCACTCAGGCGCATATCTGCAAGGGGTTTCCAGTCTTTTGTAAAGGCTTCATAATAACCACCCTTTGCCTTATCAAAACTGTGCAACTCAATAAGTTTATATAATTGAATTGACAATTCTTTTGGCGTTACTGCTGGTTTGTTTATTGCAGCTGATGCCTGCAGTGATTGCGATTCTGACAACAATTTTTCACCGGCATAAAAGCTGCACTTTTGATATTCACTGCAGGCGTATTGTAAAAAAGTCAGCGCATAAATTTGCTTTTTTGTATCCAGTGGCTGGCCTTTAAAATCCACTGACCAATAAGTGCCTCCGTACTCTTTATCAACAAAATATTCAACAAGGTAATTATAAGCCCTGTCTGCCATATCGAGGTATTGCTGCTGGCCTGTTTGGTTGTAAGCTGCTGCAAAAGTCCAGCAAATTCTTGCATTCAGCACAGCACCTTTTGGAGCCATGGGGCAAACAATATTCTCATCATTTATCTTTCCGAAAAAGCCACCGTTAATTTTATCCGGGGCAAATTCCATCCAGTAATCCAGGATATTTTTTAGCTCCTGCTTAACTTCATTTTTATAGTTGATCAACAATGTTTCGTATGCCATCAATAATTTGCTTGGGCCTATTTTTTATCAATAACCAGCATCACCGAACCCCTTGCCGGCACACTCACTTTAATACCATTTGTTGTAGGAGCCGAATAGGCTTTTAGTGAAGTATAGTCTGCAGGACCGCCAGCTTCAGCAGCAGAAGTTGCGCCATTGATTGCAACCTTACGGGAAAAATCTCCATTATCTGTACCGCCCTGGAAGCTATACCAGTAAAACCTGTTACCGAGTCTGAAATTCTTTGTTTTAACTTCTACAACCTGCGCTGTGGCTGATGTATTTACAAGTGAAACATTTGCCTCGCCGGAAGAATAAGTGGAAGAATACGCAACTACATCAGCAGAACCAACGGCAGTATTTGACACCAATCTGTCACCCAGTAATTTTTGAAAATAATAGAGATAATAAAATGAAGGACGGGGACTCCATTTATTAATACCCGGCTCATCTCCGGAACTAAAAAGACCATGATCATCACCGTTGCCCCAGCCGTTAATCAGATCCCAGCGGGCAGATGCCCCAAATTTGTTTTTGAGATTTTCACCCATCACAATTACAGAAAATAACCCGCTGATATTAGAAACCTGTTGCTTTGAATTTACTGCAAACATGTTCCATTCATCCATCACAATTGGCTTTACTGCCACGCCGCTTGTTGTAAGTTTTTGGGTTACAAACGTCATGATGTTATTGGGTACTGTTTTGGCATAGCCTAAAATTTCAGTGGCTGTTGAATTGGTATTGTAAGGTGTAAAATAACTATGCACCACATAATAATCAGCCCGGTTATTTAGTTCCGGAAGCATGGTGGAATTCCATGTTTTTAAAGTGGTTGTTTGCCAGGATTCTGTAGCGGGTGCTTCATAGGTAACAGCGCCAATATAAATGGTATTCCCAACTTCAGCGGCAGCTTTTTTCATTGAATCTGCAAATATTTTAAAATGCTGTCCATACAGCTGGCCGGTTAAAAACTCAGGCTGGCCATCTTTATTAGCAGCCGTATTTATCCTAAAACCCCACTCCCAGTTACCAAAATTTTCGTTGCCAATTTCCCAGAGCTTTGTCCTGCCCTTATCGTACCTCACCCAGTCGGCAGCAAGATGTGCGGCTGTTGCTACAGGATCTGCGCTGGTACCATAGCGGGCGTAGCCATAGTTTACAGTAATCAATCCTTTACTATTTGTTTGTTGCAACATACTGTAATAATCATCCAGCGAACTCTGCCAGTTGTATTCCGTTTTACCAAAATTGTAGCCCGGCTCTTTCGGTACACCTGCATCATTAAAAATCATTGCGGGTGCATCGGCAGGAAGTTCTCCTGTTTTTGCATTCCAGAAATAAGCATCGCTTGAACTGCCGCCCGGAAACCTGAGAATATTTGGTTTAAGGTTGGTGACCGGCGTTATAAAATTTGCATTGCCAGCCACTTGTCCCTGCCACCAAACTGCGTTGTGCCCAAATTCTGATTGCGGAATTTTTGTGATTATATCAGAAGCATTGAAAGTAACGGTAATGGTTGCGCCTGCTGCAACGGGCGTTTCTGTATAGGCTGGTGCTGTAAATGTTTTAGGCTGCCAGTCATCTAAAAAGAAACCAATTGTACTTGCTGTTACGGGATCATTGGCCGGTGCAATTGTTGTGTCAACAACTGGCCCAACTGGTGGGTCGGGTGTTGCAGTACCACCACTTTTTTTACTACAGGAAATTATACCTGCACACAACAGGACTGACATTAATTTGTTGATAGTGATCTTCATAAAGTTCTTGCTTTTTAAAATTTATAGCGATACAAGATTGTTGCTTGAATTACATTTAGTTTGTTATCAACTTTGCGGTATCTTTTCCCTCTTCAAAAATTTTATTGCTGTTAATGAGGCCATAAATACGTTCTACAGATGCAGAAGAAGTAAAGCCATCTGCCGGGGTGTTAATGGTATAATCCAGCAACTGCACCAGCGTTGTTTTTGCCACATGCAGGCGTGTATCAGAAGATGCATAATAAATAAATACAGTGCCATCATCATCCAATATCCAGCCGTTACTAAATACTACGTTAGAAACATCTCCTGTTCTTTCATCGCCATACGGCGCAATAAAATACCCGGCTGGTTTGTAAATAATTTTTGTAAGATCATTAAGGTCTGTCATAAACACATACAACGTGTAACGCAGGCCTGCTGCGGTATTTCGTACACCATGAGCAAGGTGCAACCAGCCTTTTGAAGTTTTAACAGGTGCCGGTCCGGAACCATTTTTTGCTTCGTAAATAGTATGATATACTTTGTTGTCGATTATTACTTCTGTATCAACTTCAGGATTTTCGATTGAACCCGATAAACCAAAACCAATTCCTCCGCCGCTGCCTGCTTCAATAAAACCATCTTGCGGCCGGGTATAAAATGCATACTTACCAGCCACATACTCCGGGTGCAAAACAACATTACGCTGCTGCGGAGATTTGGTTTTTAAATTTGGCAGCCGCTCCCATTCAACAAGATCTTTTGTACGGGCAATACCACACTGGGCAACAGCGGCAGTTTGATCTCCGGGTGATGCACCTGGGTCTTTACTTTCTGAACAAAATATTCCATAGATCCAGCCATCTTCATGTTGCACAAGCCGCATGTCATACAAATTTGTTTCTGCCTCCGGCGAAGAAGGCATGTGTACAGGATACTCCCAAAATTTAAAATTGTCGATTCCATTGCTGCTTTCCGCCACTGCGAAAAAAGACTTCCGGTCATTGCCTTCTACCCTGGCAATTACCATGTACTTACCATTTAATTTTATTGCACCAGCATTCAAAACAGCGTTGATGCCAATTCGTTCCATTAGAAATGGATTGGTGGCCGGGTTAAAATCATACCGCCATTGCAGTGGTACATGAGCCGCTGTTAACACAGGATTTTTATATCGCTGGTAAACGCCGTTACTTTCCTCCACAGCTTCGTTACGGCTGTTTATTATCTCGTTATGCTTTTCAAAAAGCCTATTGAGCCGGTTATTAAATTGGTTCATGCTTATTGCAGTTTAAAGGATGTTCATTTAGTTTTCGAGTTTGTTCCACCAGGTTTTTTTAAGTACAAATACAATTGCAGCAAGTATGGCCAATGTGCACAACAATGGCGTTTTAAAACCAAGTATCAAATACATTGGTAAGATGGTAAGGCAAAGCTGTGCAATAATGCCAAGCGCCACATTGAACATATCCAGCTTAAATCTTTTGTTGGCAACAAAGCCAGGATCACCTGCCAATACCTCCCTGTGCACCGGTTCCCAAAAGCCCCACGGTTTAACTGTGCTGTAAAAAGATTTCAACACTTCCATTTGCGTGGGTGGGGCTGCGTAAGTACCAATAAAACATCCTGCAAGGGACAATACAAATAATACCGGCCACCAATACAAAGGCAGCCCTGGCACAATACCCGGAATGGCCATTACCATTGCGGCACCAACGCCAACTGCCATTCCCCAAAAAAAACCGTTTGCATTAAAACGCCACCAGTACCATTTTAAACAATTGGCTGCCACATAGCCCCCGTACAATCCGCCCACTATCCATTGCAACAGGTCGTTCACATTATTGGCCATAAAGCCAAATAAAATACCCACCACCACTACCAGTACACCGACTATATAATTCACATAAATGATCCTCTTATTTATTGCAGCCGGGTTTATATATTTTAGGTAGATGTCGTTTACAATATAGGCCTGGGCTGCATTGAGCGTACCGCTGAAAGTGCCCATAAATGCACCGAGTAACCCGGTAAGTACCAACCCTAATATGCCTACCGGCAGAAAAGCATTGATGGTTGCAGGAAGAATTTTTTCAAAGTCTGTAACACCTTCCGGGCCTTTAAGGTTAAGCTGGTTGTAATAAAGCAAGGCCAGCACTGTAAGGCCAATTACCATTGTGTAGCGAACGGGCAGCAAAACTATGCTCACAAAACCAGTCATCTTACTAGCATCTTTCGGACACCTTGTACTAAGTATCTTTTGCATGTCATAATTAGGAGCCGGCCCGGCCAGCGATGCAAATACACCTTTAAGCAGCATCATCATAAAAAACAATCCAAACAAACTAAAGCCGTCATCTGCAATTTTCCTGTTGGCATCTGCTAATATTTTACCCCAGTGTAAATTCAGGTGCCAGCTAAAAAAAGGATTATCCCAGCCTTCAGGAACATTTAGTTGATGCCCTTTAAGATGCTGCACAGCAATGACGCCAATGGCAAGCGATGCAATAATCATAATGGCATATTTAATTACGTCACCCAATACTATACTGTGCATGCCCCCTAAAATGGAATAAAACATGGCAAACAGCGTAAAAATAATTCCATAAACATGCGGCACATATTTAGGAGCTACCGGGAAAGGAATAAAATCTTTAACAGTATCCCACGGTATAAATATTTCCATGAATTTTCCCAAGCCGATAAATCCGTAGGCTAAAAAACCAAGGCAGCCTATAAGTGCAAAAGCAACAGTAATAATGTGGGATGCTTTACCCCGGTACCTGTTGTTCCAAACCGGGTTTTAAGCCATTCAGCACCAGTATTTGCATTGCTGCGCCTGAGCCATTTGCTGAGGAACATCATCATAAATACCTGGTTAAAAACCGGCCACAGCTAGGGTATCCAAATACTTTTTAAACCGTATACAAAGCAAAGAGCCACCATCCACATGGTTCCGCTGATGTCGAACATATCGGATGCATCGCTAAGCCCCAGCATATACCATGGCAACGTTTTACCGCCCATTAAATAACTCTCTTTATTTCGCCTGGCCTTCTTCCTCATAAACCAGCCAACAAGCAGCATGGTTGTAAGGTAAATAAGCACAATGCTAATGTCAATTACGGTGAACTTCATGCTTTTTTTGTACTAAATAAAAACTCGCTTTTTTTAGTCTTTATATTTTATGAAAAGTGTTACAAGTATAATTTTTCAGCGGCGGCATCTTTTTCAAAAAGGGTCCGTCTGTCGTTATAAAACCGGATGAAATCTTTTTCAGATACCTGGCCTTTAAAAGGGACATAGTAATGCATTTTCTTCATCTCTGCATGGTAGCCATGATTTCTCCACAATAAAACATAAGCAATATGATGATTGCCTATTGCCGGCGAAAGCACTTTCGTCCACCAGGCTGCATATGGCACAGCCTCGTACCCGGTTTCTCCAATAGCGGTCAGTTTGTTGGTTTCAACCGCAACGCTGTCTAAAATATTAAGCAATGTGCTGGTGCCTTTTAGAAAACTATTGTCTTTTTGCGGATCATTGTACTGGTAAGTATCAAAGCTGATTATATCGGCAAAATCATTACCGGGGTATCGCTCCAAAAACTCCTCTTTCGTTTTAAAATCACCGCCAGTGTTGTAAACAAAAATAAGATTATGACATTTTTTTATTGTTGTTAAATAGTGGAAAGTAAACTTCCAAAGTGTTTTAAATTCTGCTGCTGTGCAGTTATTTGGTCCCCACCAAAACCAGGTACCGGTCAACTCATGAAATGGCCTGAACAGTACCGGGATCATTTCATTTTTTGCCCCCTTGAGTGACTGTAAAAATGTGGTCACTTTATCAAGCCAGTCAGTATATTTTTGGTTATTTGCCCCGCCTTCCAGTACAGATGCAACGGTACCATGGGTTGTATCCCATGCACTTCCACCAGTAAGCGGATTATTAAAGTGCAGCTTAAAGTAACCACGCCGCCACGTTTATAACCATCCTTAATCCACTGCCGCATTTTTTCAAAGGGCACACCGTCAAGGTTTTCAGCACTGTTTTTTTCAAGCCCGCCTAAATCCCAACCATATAATGCCGGGTAATCGCCGGTAACTTCTTTCACATCACTACGTTCTAGCTGATAGCGCCAATTAACCCCATAAGCAAGATCATCCTGGTGGCCGAACAAATAACCTTTGGAGGAAATCCGTCGCAGGTTTTTGTACAAAGCTTTTGTTTCTGCTGTTGCATTTTTATCACTAAGCGCTACCTCTAACTCAGGCCTGGCGAAACAGTTTTGCGCTGTAACCAGGAATACAAGAGTTAAAAAATATGAAGCAATCTTTTCGGTCATGAATGAAATTTATTTTCTTGAAAACTGTAAGTATTTGCAGTTCATTAAGAAAAAGTGCAATCGTTGTTTGTGGCAAAATTTTTAAATGATAAATCCTTGAAAGTGTACTTGTTTATCTTAATCCAACATGATCAATGTAAACTACCCCTGTCCAATCCTGGTTTTGAAATGTTAAGTCAGTAATTGTAGCAGGGTTGCCAATGTCTGCCTTTGTGAGTTTAAATTCGATCCATTTTCCTTCTTCAACAGTAATTGTGTATGTGGAACCACCGCTGGGGCTGACATTTATTTTTTTACCGCCAGTGCCGGGTGTGCCAAATACTGAGAAAGCAAGTTCTGTGTAGGCAGCCGTAGATACACTGCTATTGGCAAATTTTAATGCTCCCCACTGACCACTGTAATTCATTTTAATGGAGGCTGCTCCATCCCGTATATTTTCATTGTTGCCAAAATCGGCCGTGCTGCTCCAGCCCCAATTTTGCCAGTTACCCTGCAGAGCATCAATATAAAAAGCGTAAGCCAGCGGAGCAAGGTCGGGCAGGTCTCCAATAAATAATAATGATTCAGCAGATTCTGTTGTAACACCGGAGTAAGTAACGAGGGTTACCTTACCTCTATTCGCTTCGGTTGGCACTTTTACAACAATTTCAGTTGCAGACTGGCTTACAAAACTTGTAACAGGTGTTGTTAACCCCTTAAAGGAAACTCCCATCACAAGGTCCATATCTGTACCGGTAAGTGTTACATTGTTTTCTCTTGTAATTGGATTGGGAGCTATACCTGTTAGTTGTGGGAGTGTAACTTCTAATGTGCTGTCAGTTTCAATTGTAACTGGCTCTGTACCACCTGTTGAAATAAAGAGTGTGCCAGTTTTGCATTCATCGGCACTTTTATAACCAGCTCAGTTAAAGAGCTGCTTACAAAAGTAGTTTCAGCAATATCCTTGGAAAAGACTACTGATTTAATCCAGTTCATATACTCGCCTTTAATAGAAATATTATCTCCGGGCCTCGCTTTTTTTGTTATTGAAGCAATTGTTACCGGCACATTAAAATTCACTTTTGTTTTGGAGATCACATCGCCATCAGGGGTTTTCAAAACGGCGTACCCCTGTTCGGTAGTTTGGGGTATTACAAATACAATCTTTTCAGCCGTCCATTCTGTAAATGCACTGGACGGAATGGTAGCTCCCGCTAGCTCAATAGAAGTAACCTTATTAAGATTATTTCCAATAAAAATAATGTTTTCGCCATGCTTTGCACCGGTAGGCCCAAAGCTCAATAACTCTACTTTGCCTGAATTTGTAACCGTATCTTTTTTGCAGGAAGCAATAAAGCCCAGGGCAATTACAAAGCAAATTGCCGAAAGCAATTTTACCCTTAATAATATTTTTGTCATGTTGTTGTTTTTAATGTTTGAATGAAAATTACCCCCGCAACTATTTCTTCAATACTTTAGGCACAACCCTGAAGTTATCGAAAGACATATCGCAGTCAAGATCTCCCGGACCATGAAACAGTAACCTGCACCAATAGCCGGTGGGGCTAACGGTAAGCGGCGCACCATAACTAGCAGCAATCTCCTCAAAGGGAATGATGATTGTTTGCCACTCACCTTTTGTGTCGTAAGGTGGCTTCCATTGATAAGCATCATTATTTTGTTCTAGCAAACCAACATTAATTTTTAGCACGTTGGCATTGTATGGCTTAATAGTGTTCAATTCAAATTTGAGGTTGTAATCAGATGGTTTAAGGATAGCTTCGTCGGGTATATTTTTGCTGATGGCTCCCATTGCATCTGCAGGACCACCGGCAACCTCAGTCCATGCCCAGGCACCTATTGCTTTTTTAACTCTGATATAATTTCCGTTGATGGCAGGAGGATCTCCCGCTGCAGTATTAGGATTGGTAACAACATAAGATGCATTCCACCAGCCAGTAAATGGATCGCTGCTTAAGAAAATGTTGCGGTTATCCCTAAACCAGAAATCTGATTTTGTTTCGCCGAAATTTGTTTTTACAGTTATCTGCCCGGGTGCTGCACCAACAGGAATTCTTACTTTAATAACCTTGTCTTCAACTGAGGTAATTTCTCCTGTTACACCTCCTGCAAAAGTTACCGTAAGTGGCTTGTAAAAATAATTTCCACGTATAGTTGCTTCCTCTCCTGTCAAAACAAATTCACTGTTCATCGCTTCCACCAAAGGCTCACTTATCTGCACTTTAAAATCGTACGACAGTGTACTGCCATTTGCAAAAACAAGTTTTACTTTATCAGTAATTACCGTTGGTATTGCACTTGGCACAGATACCAATATACTGTGGTCTGTAATATAAGTAGGTGTTAAAACGGCTTTTTGATCGTTGAACCAAATCTCAACAACACCTCCAAGGTTATCACCAACAATGGCAACCAGGTTGCCCTGGTAAGCTCCCACCAGTAATGAATCTGAAGAAGTTGGTTCGGTGATACGAACGTATTGAATACGGGGAATGCCATTATTGACTACTTTATCATCCTTTTTACAGGAAGTATAAGCACCCGCTACGCTAATCACTAAAATGATAAGCAGTATTGATTTTAGTATATTTTTCATATAACTTTTTGAAGTATAAAAACAATTGATTTTCTTTTAATAGTCCACAGGATCTTTTAACAAATTGGGCGCCTGTGATAGTTCAACATCCGGAACTGGTAACTGAAAATTGCCGTCGTTGGCAGTAATTTTTCTGTCGGTAGTTGCCCAGGGCGTTTTTGAAAAAGTCCAGAAAGTTGGGTCAGGAAATTTATCGGGGGCTGTAAAAAATAGTCCCCTGTCCTGCGAATTAAGAATAGCGTAAGCCTTTGCTTTGTTATAATAATGCAGGCTCACAAGATCGTACCAGGCCATTGATTCAATCGCAAATTCAACGAACCGCTCTTTCAAAATAACATCTTCGGTGAGGGGTAATTCAAACTGAGGCAGGCCTGAACGCATGTGCACTTTATTAAAATATTCCAGCGCCTGTGCATCTGTTGTGGTGGCACTATTGCCCAATGCAGCTTCTGCATACACCAGGTACATTTCCGCCAAACGCATCATGTAAGTATCATTTCCATAATACTGCTGGGCTGCCTGGCCGCCAACATCTTCGGCTTTACCGGTAACATATTTTTTTATGCTGAGAAAGTTATTATCAGTTCCTGAGAATGGGAATATTAATTTTTGTTTTCCCCCGGTAATGGTTTGTGTTATTTCACTATACCGGGTACCGGGCAGCATGAATGTTGCTTTCAAACGCTGATCAAGTGTTCTGCCTTTCAATGTATCATCGGTTGCATTGGCAGTAATACCTTCGTACTGTTTCATCATCCACCAGGTAGCACCTTTATCACCACCCCATCCATCTCCATTTGCAATATCAGGGCTATAAGCTAAGTAGGCCGGTGCACTATTCTGCGTGCCGCATGCGCCGGGAGAATAAACCCACTGCAGTGAAAACAATGACTCTGAATTATTATCGTAAGGGTATAAGAACAGGTCGCCATAATTTTTTAATAAAGAAGCACCGCTGTTTTTAATTACCCTGTCAGAAAAATATTTTGCACTGTCAAGAAATGACTGGTTACGTTGTCCGGAGCCATTAGCTTCTACTCCTGCTCTTGTAAGATAAAACCGGGCAAGCATTCCTTCTGCTGACCATTTGGAAATTCTGCCCACCCGTAACGGAGTTTCAGGTAAGTCAGCTGCAATCTCCCGCATTTCATTGGTTAAAAAGCGCCAGATGCTAGGCACCGTATTTCTTGCTATCGAAGTATCAGAAAGTAATTCCAGGTTATTAGTAATAATTGGAACCGGGCCCCAGTTCATTACCAGGTGCCGGTAGGCAACTGCTCTCATAAACTTGCCTCGGCAATAGTGGCCTTTTTTACCGCAGGAGATACGGCATCGCCTGCATACTTATTAATGTTTACAATGGCGAGGTTCGATTGGTTTACTACAATAAAAAAGGAGCGCCATGCAGATCCGTTTTCTGGAGTGCTACCTGTGGTATTGAATAATACATTCCCCCTGTCATTATAAGCAGAAAAGGCAGTGCCGGCCCTGAAATCGCCCAAGTTGTAAGATGCCTTATCATTATAATCGAACCACACTTTGCTGTACAGTAAAGCTGTGGCGGCAAGTACCTGGTCATCAGTTTTGTAAAAACTTGCATCTACGATTGTATCTATTGGTGGTTTTTCTAAAAAGCTTTTTTTGCAACCCCATATAGTGGTAAGTGCCACCAGGGCATACATCCATGTGAATTTATTTTGAATATTTTTCATTGTAGAAAATTTAAAAGTTTACGCCCAGGTTAAATGTATAAATAGCTGTAAGTGGATAACGGCCATAGTCGAGGCCGATAGCCTGGTTGCTGGCGCTGGCATCCCTGCCAACGTACGAGCCAACCTCCGGATCAAACCCTTTATACTTTGTAAATGTTGCCAGGTTTTGTGCACCAACGGTAACCTTTACTCCTTTAATAACTTTCTGTTTAGCAAGCAACCCCGCAGGCAAATTGTATGAAAGCGATATGTTTTTAATTCTTACATAAGAACCATCTTCAACCCATTTGTTGGTAATTCTTGTATAGTTACCATTGGGACCGTAAGAAATTCTTGCGACATCCGTACCGGGATTTGCCAGCACTATTTCACCCTGGGAATTGATGACTGGTTTGGCATAATTCATTGTATTGATAAGCAGGTTCCGGCTGATGTTTATATTGTTGGGATTGGTATTTGTCCTCGCCAGGTAATTATAAATATCGTTGCCAAATGTTCCTGTCACCAGGATACTCAAATCAAAATTTCTATATGAGAAAGTATTGGTAAATCCTGCAAACATTTTGGGCCATGGGTTGCCAATATAAGTTTGGTCGTATGTATCTATTTTACCGTCTGGTACACCTGCGGGCCCGCTGATATCTTTGAATTTTACATCCCCGACCCACACACCATTTTGCTGCTCGGTTGGCAACCTGTTACCGGTGTTATCAACCGGAACAGCACTTTTGTTTATTTCATCTAAAGATTTAAATAATCCTTCCTCAATATAGCCTTTGAACAACCACGGTGCTTCACCCACCGCTGCCCTTTGTGTCCAGTCATTTAACCACCAGGAAGTACGGTCAACAGTGCGGTTATCAGAGTTAAACTTTGTAACCCTGGTTTTAAATACAGATACGTTGAAGTTAGATTCCCATTTAAAATTATTGGTAATAATATTGGTTGAATTTACACTGAGGCTCCAGCCTTTGGTTTGCATAGAACCAAGATTGATTACAGGCGAACTTGGAGCACCGGTTCCGTTAGTGCCGAGGTACCACGGCAATGGCGCATCCAGCAAAAGGTTGTTGGTATTTTTTATGTAATAGTCAAACTCTACTGCAACCCGGTTTTTTAGCAACCCAACGTTAACACCAACATTATGAGAATGTGTAGCCTCCCATTTAATACCAGGATTACCCACTCTGCCAGGCAAAAATCCTGTGCCGGAAGGAGTGGCGCCTGTAACCAGTGGGGAGTAGATACCGCCATAACCCTGGTTACCTGTAATGCCATCTTCATAGCGAAGTTTTAATTCACTTATAAATGGTACATGAAAGAATTTTTCCTGAGAAACTCTCCAGGCTGCGGAAACAGAAGGAAAGTTACCCCACTTATTTTCAGATCCAAAATTACTAGAGCCATCTCTGCGAAATGTACTTACGAGCAAATACCTGTTATCGTAATTGTAACTAAGTCTGCCAAGCCATGATTCGATTGCCCAGTTGCTTGCATTACTATTTATTGCTGCTGTCGCAGGATCGCCGGCATTATTATCGTAAACATCATTTGTTAAAAATCCTGTTTTGCTTGCTGTTGACTGTTTCCATGAGCCGCTTTGTGCCTCATGACTGGCCATTAAAGAGACATTGTGTTTACCCAATTGCTTTGTGTATTCAAGCAACTGGTTTAAATTCCAATAAGTACTTCTTGTTGTACCATCCGCTAAAGATGCGGTCACATTCCGTGCCCAGCCAATAGCATATGTTGGTTGAAAATAAGTTGAATTAGAGAAGTTAATATTTGTATTGAAAGAGGTTCTGAAAGTAAGATCCTTTATGATCTTAATCCCAAGGTTTATTCCGCCTAAAAACTCTCTTCTAACATTTGTATTGGTTTTTAAGTTTGCAATCGCAATCGGATTTACCGGCGCAAACTGGTTGGCACCGTTTACAACATCACCGCCGCCCCAGGATCCGTCAAGATTTTTTACAGGTACCTGCGGTGTTAGTTGCAGGGCATCTGAAATTACATTTTCCTGGCTGGTAGTTAGGTTTTCATTGGTTTGATTAAAGGCCAGGTTTATGCCCACTGTTGCCCATTCTCTTGGTTTATTATCCAGGTTTAAACGAACGCCATATCTTTTAAAACCAGAGCCCAGCGCAACACCTTTTTGATCAAGGTATTCGCCAGATAAGTAATAAGTACTTTTATCAGTTCCGCCACTCATACTAAGCTGGTGTTTCGTCATTGGCGTTTGCTTAAACAATTCTTCCTGCCAGTCTGTGCCCTTTCCCAAAAGAGATGAATCAAGAAATTCCACTGGTGTGGTACCGCCAGCCACTGCATGAAATTGTTTTACCATTTGGGCATACTCAACAAGGTTCATAACCTGTAGTTTTTTAGGAGGCGTTTGCAAACTGTACTGCAAACCGTAGGTAAGTTTTGCTTCGCCATTTTTACCACGTTTGGTGGTAATGAGCAACACGCCGTTTGCAGCCCTTGTTCCATAAATAGCAGTTGCCGAAGGCCCTTGCAGAATTTGTATGTCATCAATATCTGACGGGTTGAGACCTGCAAGCGGATTGGACGAACTTTGTGCACCATATGAAACCTGGGAACCCTGTATCTGCACACCATCTATTACATAAAGCGGTTCAGTTGTCCCGTTGATAGTACTAATACCCCTTATCGACACCGACATGCCCCCTCCCGGCTGGCCGGAGTTTTGCGTTACATAAACACCGGGTGCCCGCCCTTGTATGGCTTGCTCAACTGTGGTGTTCAGTGTTTTTTCAATGTCTTTTGATGATACTGTACTTTGGGCATTAGTAAGATTAACCCGTTTAGATTTACCATAGCCGATAACAACTACTTCATCCATTTTTGTTACCACATTGATAGAGACAAGAATGGTGGATTTTCCGGATACAGCTACCTCTGAAGGTTTTGCACCCAGGTAAGAGAACACCAACACATCTGTGGGTTTCACTGTAAGCCTGAACACGCCGTTATTATCAGTAACGGTTGCATTTTTTTCGCCTTTTACTGTTACAGTAGCCTGGGAAAGAGGCGTACCGCTTTTATCTGAAACGATACCCGTTATTTCTTTTGTTTGGGAATACGCCGAAGCGAAGAGTATGCACGATAATATCGTGCAAAGAAGAATTTTAAATTTCATGATGGCAGTTTTTTTTGCTTAACAAAGCTAAATTTTAACTTTTCATATATCCGATACTATTTAAACCGATACAAGTGTTTTTTTTACAATTATTCAATATTTGGCTGAATCAGTACTTGTTTAACGCTTTACTGCTGTGGCTTTGATGAGGTTAAACTAAAACAAGCTATATTTATATGATTAATACTTTTTATACTAAAATAAAAATAAAGTGTAGTAAACTTTGCAGATTTATACCTGTTGAATTATTTTTAGGACACCAAAGTTTTCTTAACAATATTGCTTGCATATGAAAAAAGATATCTTAAGAGAGATAACTCCGCTTACACAGGGAGATTGCTTCACTTACTTTTCCCGTACCAAAACTGAATTCGATTTCCCTCTTCATTACCATGATGAATTTGAATTGAATTTTATAAAAAACGCAAAAGGCGCCAGGCGGATGATTGGCGATCATATTGGCGAGATTGATGAGCTGGAACTGATACTTGTTGGGCCAAACCTGCAACATGCCTGGTTTACCAACAAGTGCAGGAGTAATGCTATTGAGGAAATAACTATCCAGTTTCACAACGATCTTTTTGATGAAAAAATGCTGCGGCGTAACCAGCTCAACTTTATAAAAACGATGTTTGAAAAATCTGTTCGTGGAATTTCTTTTTCAAAAGAAACCATCCGAACTATCAGCAGCAGTTTAAGAGAACTTAGTCAAAAAAAAGGATTCGATTCTGTACTGGAACTCATGTCAATACTGCACAGGCTTTCCACTTCTAAAAACATGCAAAGCCTTTCAGATTCGTCGTTTAATAATACCAACCAGTTTTCCTACAACAGCCGGCGGATTGAAAAAACTTTTGAATACATGAATTGTAATTTCGACAGGCAGATCACGCTGAGTGAGGTGGCGAAAATTGCAAATATGACCCAGGTATCTTTCAGCAGGTTTTTTAAAACAAGAACGGGTATTAATTTTATTGATAGTCTGAATGAGATCAGGCTGGGAAACGCTTCCCGGATGCTCATAGACACCACACATTCAATTGCTGAAATAGCCTATAATTGCGGATTCAACAACCTGTCTAACTTTAACCGCATTTTTAAAACTAAAAAGAAGTGCACCCCTAAAGAATTCAGGGAAAGCTACAGTGGAAACAGGATTTTTGTTTAAATAAATCTTACCGTTTATTTCTGCCTGGTAAAATATGAGTGTTGATTAATCTACCCATAACTAGTTTTATCAGGGTAAGAATTGTATTTTTATGCATTGAAAAATATCATGCAATTAGCAGACAGTTTTGGAAGGGTTCACAATTACCTCAGAATATCGCTTACACACCGTTGTAACCTGCGTTGCTTTTACTGTATGCCCGATGAAAACGATCAGCAGTTTTTAAATGAAACGCTGATGACAGCGGCAGAAATAGAAGCTATCGCCGGAATTTTTTGTAAAAATGGCGTTAATAAAATACGGCTTACCGGTGGCGAACCGCTTGTGAGAAAAGATGCAGCAGATATCATTTTACGTTTGTCAAAATTACCGGCCGCATTAACAATTACCACCAATGCAGTAAGGGTTCATGAGTTTATAGAAGTTTTTAAAAAAGCCGGTTTGCGGTCGCTCAATGTGAGCCTTGATACGTTGAGTGAAGATAAATTCAAGCTTATTACAAGACGCAATGATTTTTGGCAAGTAAAGAGAAATATCGAAAGTTTACTGGCTGAAGATTTTCATGTAAAGCTGAACGTGGTTGTGATGAAAGGGGTGAATGATGGTGAGATCAACGATTTTATAGCGCTCACCAAACACCAGCCATTGCACGTGAGGTTCATAGAATTTATGCCGTTTGATGGTAATAAATGGACAAGTAACAAAGTAATGAGCCTGCAGGATATTTTGGATACTGCGGCAACTCAATTTAAATTTACGAGGCTGGCAGATGAACGAAATGCAACTGCAAAAAAATTCAGCATTGAAGGCCATAAAGGCACCTTTGCAGTGATCAGCACTATGACCTCTCCGTTTTGCAGTACCTGTAACCGTTTGCGCCTTACGGCAGATGGAAAACTCAAAAACTGCCTTTTCTCAACTTCAGAAACAGACCTGCTGACAGCCTTTAGAAATGGAGAAGATATTTTGCCATTGATAAATGGAAGTGTACTGGATAAAGCTGCGGCTACCGGCGGGCAACTTACCACAAATATTGAAACGCTGCATGCAGATTTACTTACCAACCGCAGCATGATAAATATCGGAGGATAATGAACAATCAACTCCGTCACCAAAACAGGTAACTGATTCAAAATATTATGATCCCGGTAACAGCCGCAAAGCAACTCATCAAACAACACATAACTACATTGCCGGCTGAGCAATTGTCACTGTCAAAAGCATTCAACAGGGTTTTAGCAACCGCTGTTTGCAGCACTATAAACCTGCCTCCTTTTAAACAATCAGGTATGGATGGGTACGCCTTCCGCTTCCAGGATTATGCTCCCGGAAAAGCACTTAAAATTGTTGAAGAAATTGCTGCTGGCAGCAGCGCTCAAGTGGAGTTGTTGCCGCATCAGGCCGCCAGGATTTTTACTGGTGCTCCTGTGCCTGATTTTGCCGATACAGTTATAATGCAGGAAAAGACCACAGTGGAAAATACTGAACTATTTATTACAGAGGAAAACAT
This sequence comes from Ferruginibacter sp., assembly GCA_965247025.1. GTDB lineage: Bacteria > Bacteroidota > Bacteroidia > Chitinophagales > Chitinophagaceae > Ferruginibacter. The sequence continues at coordinate 3,943,950 of OZ252000.1, forward strand.
AAAACAGGGGAGCAATGTACGGGCAGCAGGGTCAGATATTGCGAACGGCCAAATCGCTATGGATGCCGGTATGCTGCTAACACCAGCGGCAATTGGTATGCTGGCAGGTATTGGCGAAACCACTGTAACAGTATTTAAACAACCTTCAGTAGCAATTATTGTAACCGGGAACGAATTACAAAAACCGGGGCAACCATTGCAGGCAGGCCAAATTTATGAATCTAACAGCGCCACCCTTACTGCTGCGTTGGAGCAACTGCACCTGCAAAATATAACTGTACATTTTGCGCCTGATAACTTGCAGGAACTTCAGGCCGTTTTAGCGAAAGCACTGGAACAGGCAGATGTAATACTACTAAGCGGTGGCGTTAGTATTGGCGACTATGATTTTGTTGTTACAGCCACTGAACAATGTGGTGTTAAAAAGGTATTTCACAAAATAAAACAACGCCCCGGTAAGCCGATTTTTTTTGGTATAAAAAGCAGTCAGCTTGTATTTGGCTTACCAGGCAATCCATCATCGGTATTAACCTGTTTTTATGAATATGTGCTGCCTGCACTTCAGCAATTACAGGGTAATACAACACCAGGTTTGATCAAAGCTTTTTTACCTTTGTCAAAACATTTTACAAAAAATACAGACCTTACGCATTTCTTAAAAGCAAGTAGCGACGGACAAAAGGTGACCTTGCTTGGAGCCCAGGAATCTTACAAATTAAATTCCTTTGCAGCGGCAAATTGCCTGGCCGTAATTCCGGAAGAAGTGAGAGACCTGGAAGATGGAGACCTGGTTGAAGTGCATTTTTTATAATTAAAAGCCTACTGCTTCTTTTAGCAAAAAAAGCAACAATAATATTGCAACATGGGCATTAACATTCTTTCCTTTGGCAGTTTAACAGATGTTACCGGGAGCAGCAATTTCAGCATGCCGGTGGCACCTGACACAGATGCACTTACAGAAGCGCTGAAAAAACAGTTTCCTGCCCTGGCAGATAAAAAATTTATACTTGCGATAAATGCAGTAACGGTACAAAATAATACAGCATTAAAAGAAAACGATACAGTTGCTATTTTACCTCCTTTTTCCGGCGGATAACTATGCTTACAAAACATCAATATGAACGCTATAACCGGCAGCTATTATTACCCCAACTCGGGGTAGCTGGCCAGCAAAAACTACTGGCCGCTAAAGTGCTGGTGATTGGCGCCGGCGGCCTTGGCTGTGCAATGCTGCCTTATCTTGCTGCCGCAGGAGTTGGCACTATTGGTATTTGTGATGATGATACGGTGCAGTTGCATAATCTCCACCGGCAGGTGATGTATAACAGCACACAGTTGGGCTTGCAAAAAGCTATTTGTGCGGCGAGTTTTTTACAGGCGCAAAACCCGGAAATAAAAATTGTTGCATACACTGAAAGACTAACCAATAAAAATGCACTTTCACTTTTTACCCAGTATGATATAATTGCAGACGGGACTGATAATTTTGCAACGAGGTATTTAATAAATGATGCTTGTGTATTGTTAAAAAAGCCGCTTGTTTATGGTGCCATAGCCATGTTTGAAGGCCAGGTTGCAGTGTTCAATGCTCCCTCGCTGCCTGGCCAGCCAACTTGCAATTACAGAGATATTTTTCCGGAGCCCCCTGCAGAAAATGAGATTCCTAATTGTGCTGAAGCTGGCGTAATTGGTGTGTTGCCAGCCATCATAGGCAGCATGCAAGCCAATGAGATCATTAAATTAGTTACAGGTATCGGGCAACCACTTACTAACCAATTGTTTGTTTACAATGCACTTGATTGCAACAGTTATAAATTCATTATCAATAAAGATCCAGCTACGATTGCAGGCATACCGCAAGATGAAACTGCTTTCACCAATTTTGATTATGAAAGCGCTTGTTCAGTCGCAAAAAATACGGCAGAGATTACTCCTGCCGGGTTATCGTTACTTGCAGCAGGAACTTACCAGTTGGTTGATGTAAGGAATGCAGATGAACTGCCTGTTATGGAAGTGGAAGGCATTGTACAAATTCAATTGATTGACCTTGAAGCCAATACAAGTGAACTAACGGCGCCGGTGATAATAACTGTTTGCCAAACCGGTGTACGCAGCAAAAGAGCAGTGGAAATATTAAAAAGTAAACTGCCAAAAAGCAGCAGTATTATGAGCCTCAAAGGAGGTATTTTAGAATGGTTAAAACTTGCAGAACATGACGGACAAAAAGCCTAAAAATATATTTGTGCAGGGGCCGGTAAGTGCTGCTTTTATTGCGGATAGTATCAGCAAGCACAGCAGCAAAAAAGACATTGGTGCCCACAGCATTTTTTTAGGGCAGGTAAGGGCAGATACAATTGATAATAAAACCGTGGCAGCGATAGAATATTCTGCGTATGAAGAAATGGTGTTGCTTGCCATGCACACAATAAGAGGAGCTATTTTTGAAAAATACCAGCTTACCTGCATGCATGTTTATCACAGCCTTGGCCGGGTTGCAAGTGGCGAGATCTGCCTCTTTGTTTTTACATCATCTGCCCACCGGGCAATGGCTATAAAAGCTTGTGAAGAAGTAGTTGAACGAATAAAAAAAGAATTGCCGGTTTGGGGTAAAGAGGTGTTTACAGATGAGCACTATAAATGGAAAGAAAATATCTAAAAAATATTCATGAACAACATCACCCATAAAGTAAACAGTCTCCGAAAAGCCATCGCTGTTGCCACGGTTGTTGTTTCCAAACAGGAAACAATTGATGCTATTACTGGCAAAGCAGTACCCAAGGGAGATGTGTTTGAATTCAGCCGGGCCGCAGGTTTACTGGCTATAAAAAAAACCAGTGATGTTATTCCTGATTGCCATCCACTGCCAGTGGAGTATGCTGCAATTTCTCATGCCGTTGAAGGCATGAATATAACCATAAAAGTGGAAGTGCATACAATTTATAAAACCGGGGTGGAAGTGGAAGCTATGCATGGAGCCGCAGTTACAGCACTTACCATGTATGATATGCTGAAGCCAATTGATAAGCAGGTACAAATCCAAAATATAAAACTCGATGAAAAGCAGGGTGGAAAATCTGATTTTAGCAAGCTGCATACAACTCCGTTAAAATGTGCTGTTGTTGTTTGTTCAGACAGTATATCAGCGGGTGTAAATCATGATCTTTCCGGCAAAGCAATTATTCAAAAACTTGAACAGTATGGTTTACCAACCGTGTTGTATGAAGTAATCCCGGACGAGTTTGATATCATTCAGCAAAAGGCACTTGAACTAAGCCATGACGCCTGCGATCTGTTGATCTTTACAGGCGGCACCGGCCTTTCACCAAGGGATGTAACTCCGGATGCTATTGAACCGCTGCTGCAGCGGTCCATACCCGGCATTATGGAGGCCGCCCGAAACTACGGACAGCAACGAACGCCTTACGCCATGTTATCCCGTGGTGTATCCGGCTTTATAAATAAAACGCTGGTGCTTACATTACCCGGTTCTGCCAAAGGCGCAACAGAAACTATGGATGCATTATTTCCCTATATCATCCATATTTTTAAAGTGGCCGAAGGGATGCGGCATTGAGGAACTAACTTCTGCAAGCAACAATAATCCTGATAATGAAACATACGCTACCAGACATAAAAGTTACAGTTGATGCAATTGTTTTTGGGTATTCAAAAAACGATGGCGTATCCGTTCTGTTGATCAGGCGCAAATACCCGCCGTTCAAAGATAGCTGGGCTATTCCGGGTGGCTTTGTTCTGGAGCAAGAAAACCTTGAAGAAGCAGTAAAAAGAGAGTTAATTGAAGAGACCGGCATTACCGTAAACTATCTGGAACAGCTTTATACTTTTGGCGAACCAAAAAGAGACCCGAGGCAGCGAATTATTTCGATTGCATATTTTGCTTTGGTAAAAAGCAGCTTGTACCAACAGCTTAAAGCCAGCACGGATGCTGAAGAAGCACAGTGGTTCAGCATTAATAAATTACCAGTGCTGGCATTTGATCATAACCAAATTTTACAAACGGCCATTGAAAGGATCCGGGCTAAAATCCGTTACCAGCCAATTGGATTTGAACTGCTGGACAAAAAATTTCCTTTTGCTGATTTGGAAAAACTATACACCACCCTCCTGGACCGGCACATTGACCGCAGAAATTTTACAAAAAAAATAATGTCGCTGGGCTTGCTGGAAGATACCGGAAAACTTGCACCTGCATTGGGTGCAGGGAGGCCCAGCAAAGTTTACCAGTTTAATAAACAACGTTATACCCAGTTGGAAAAAGAAGGCATTTTCTTTGAAGTGTAACAGCCAGCTCGTTTTCTGTTCACCTGCTTTACTTCCACTTATTCTTTCGCTATTCGTACTAACTCACAGCTATATTTTACACATTAATCTATTTTCATATTTCGCCAAATGTATAGTTTTTAAGGTACATTTGGCGAAATATAAATATTATGGAAATCATTGGCCGGGTACAGGAGAAAGAAATTTTTAAGGATTTACTGCAAAGTAATTCTTCGGAATTCATGGCTGTTTATGGTCGCAGAAGAGTTGGTAAAACATTTTTGATCCGCAATTATTTTGAACAACAAATTGTATTTGACTGCAGCGGTTTAAACAGGCAAACCCAGGCCACCCAATTAGAAAACTTCATGAATTCAATAAAAGAACATTTTCCAAAATACAAGAAAAAGGAAGTACCAATAACATGGCTGCAGGCATTCAATACGCTAAAAGATTGCATTAGCAGCATACGATCCAGTAAAAAGAAAGTAATCTTTTTAGACGAGTTACCCTGGTTTGAAACACCAAAGTCAGGCTTTAAAGCAGCCCTGGATAATTTCTGGAATAACTGGTGCACCAAGCGGAATGATATCATCCTTATCATTTGTGGTTCAGCGGCTTCCTGGATTATTAAACATATTATCAATGATCGTGGTGGCCTGCACAACAGGGTTACCAGGCAGGTTTACCTTGTGCCCTTTACCCTGCTGGAAACCAGGCTATACCTCGAAAGCAGAAAGGTAAAGCTGGTAAATTATGACCTGTTGCAACTGTATATGATGCTGGGCGGAATACCATTTTACTTAAAGGAAATTCAGGCAGGTAAAAGCATTTCTCAAAATATTGACCGGCTCTTTTTCCAGGCGAGGCCTGTATTAAAAAATGAATTTGATAACCTGTATGCCTCCCTGTTTAAAAATTATAGCTGGCACATTGCCATTGTACAGGCACTGGCATCAAAAGACAGGGGCATGACAAGAGACGAACTTGTTACAGCTACAGGCTTGCAAAGCGGAGGCGGGTTTACAACGGTGCTGAATGAACTGAGTGAGAGCGGATTTATCAGTACTCATCTTCCTTTTAAAAATATCCGCAAAGAAACTATTTACCGGCTTGGTGATGAATATACATTGTTCTACTTTAAGTTTTTATTCAACCAAAAAAAATCAACAGACTGGATGCAGAAGGCAGGGCAGCAAAGTTTTAAAATTTGGTGTGGGCACGCATTTGAAAATTTTTGCCTAAAACATATCAGCCAAATTAAAAAAGCATTGGGGATTACAGGCATCTACACACAGGAGGCTTCGTGGCTGGCAAAAGGAAACAAAGACCAGGCCGGGGCCCAGGTTGATCTATTGATAGACCGTGCAGATAATGCCATTAATATTTGTGAAATAAAATTCTATAATGCACCCTTCATCATCAACAAGGCTTATGCTGATACACTCAGAAAAAAAGTAAGTGTATTTCTGCAACAAACAAAGGCAGGCAAAAATATCTTTATTACAATGATCAGCACATTTGGTACGATAAACAATGCTTACAAGCTAAGTGTGGTTAACAATGAAGTTGTGATGGATGATTTTTTTAAAGACTAGCACCAGTAGTTTATAATTTATTACCGTCAAAGCGCAAGATTTATATTTCGCCAAATCTCTTGTTTTAGACCCACATTTGGCGAAATATAATTTTTACCAACTAGTTACCTTGATGTTTTATGCTACAAAAATAAATAATTTGCGTAATTATAACGCATATTAAAAATAAGCCCTTATCTTTGCTCCATCAAAAACAACAAGTTATATGAAAGTTATAAATCTTAACACAGAAGAAGGCATTAAAGTCACCATATTTCCAGACAGTCAGCCACACATAAATATAAACTCCATAGCAGAGGATGACGAGGTTAAAGTTGTATGTTCAATTAACAGCCCGGCAAAGTTGCTACAGCTGCTGGAAACAGTCAATGCACTGGACAACCTTTTTGCAAAAAAGAAAGTTTTAGTCATCCCGTATTTAATGGCTGCACGGTACGACAGGTTAATGGTACATGGCGACAGTATTGACTTGAAGGTGGTCGCCGACCTGGTAAACAGTTGTAGATTCGAAAAAGTTTTTCTATATGATGTACACTCAGATGTTGCTACGCTGCTGATAAAAAATGCAATTGCAATCACCAATCAAAATTTGGTGGAGAAATACGATATGCCAGATGCGGTTTTGATTTGTCCGGATGCTGGCGCAGCAAAAAAAATAGGCAAGTATTTCGGATGGAACAGCAATATAAAAAGCATTGTGTATTGCAGCAAGAACAGGGATCTGGCTACAGGCAACCTTACACTTGAAGTATTGGAACCAAGAGAGTGCAGCAACAAAAACTGTGTAATAATTGACGACCTGTGTGATGGCGGCGGAACTTTTTTAGCAATAGCAGAAAAAATCAAACCGGCGCATTTAACCCTCATCGTAACCCACGGCATTTTTTCAAAAGGGTTTGAACAGCTGGAGAAATATTTTCAACAAATAATTGTGTCAAACAGTCTCTACAAAACTTACAGCAGCCCTATAGTAAAAACAGTAGATCACTTTCAATAAACAGCATTACTACTTTTTAATCAATAATAAAACAACTAATACATTAACCAATATGAACATCAACCCATTTTTACTCACCGATTATTATAAAGTAGGTCACCTATTTCAATACCCGGATAAAACAGAACTGGTATACAGCAACCTCACGCCCAGAAAAAGCAGGTTAAAAGATATCGATGAAATGGTTTTCTTCGGCCTGCAGTATTTTACAAAAGAGTACCTGGTAAAATATTTCAATGAAAACTTTTTTAATCAGCCTTTAGAAAAAGTAATGGTTGATTATAAGCGACGCATCAAAACATCCATAGGTGCATTGCCAACTTACAATCATATTGAAAACCTGCACAAGCTGGGCTATTTACCAATTGAAATAAAGGCATTACCGGAAGGCAGCAAGGTGCCAATGAAAGTTCCCTGTATAACAGTAGTGAATACCTTACCAGAGTTTTTTTGGCTTACCAATTTTTTAGAAACGCTGCTGAGTGCAATTGTTTGGCAGCCCTGCACTTCTGCCACAATTGCCCATGCGTATCGAAAACTGTTAAATAAATATGCAGAAGAAACAGGAATTCCTGCAGATTTTGTGCAATGGCAGGGTCATGATTTTTCTTTCCGTGGAATGAGCTCATTGGAAACTGCTGTGCTAAGTGGAATGGGCCACCTGCTCAGCTTTACAGGTGCAGATACCATCCCGGCAATTGATGCTTTGGAACAGTATTACAATGCAGATGCAGAAAAGGAATTGATTGGTGGCAGCGTAGCAGCAACAGAGCACAGTGTAATGTGCAGCGGCAGTAAAGATGGTGAACTGGAAACATTTAAAAGGCTCATCACACAAGTATATCCAAGTGGCATTGTAAGCATTGTAAGCGACACCTGGGACTTATGGAAAGTGTGCACCGGTTACCTGCATGCACTAAAAGAACATATCCTTAACCGTGATGGAAAAGTGGTGATCCGGCCAGACAGTGGCGACCCGGTTAAAATTATCTGTGGCGATCCCGGAGGCAGTACAGAAGTGCAAAGAAAAGGCGTGGTTGAATTATTGTGGGATGTATTTGGCGGCAGCATCACAGGCAAAGGTTTTAAAATGCTTGATCCGCACATCGGTGCAATTTATGGCGACAGTATCAACATTGAAAGAGCCACGCAGATCTGTGATGGATTGATGGCGAAGGGTTTCGCAACACAGGTGGTATTTGGCATTGGAAGTTTTACTTACCAATATAATACCCGGGATACTTTTGGAACAGCCATGAAGGCAACTTACGTTGTTGTAGACGGCGAAGCCCGGGAGATCTTCAAAAACCCTGTAACCGATGATGGCACAAAAAAATCTGCAACAGGCTTATTGCAGGTAAAAAAAGAAAATGGCCGCTTTGTACTTTACGACAGAGTAACCTGGCAGCAGGAAGCCGACAGCGAACTAAGAACAGTTTTTAAAAATGGAAAAATTATTAAAGAATATACACTTGCAGAGATACGAGCAACCCTGGCGGAATAACTATTTTAATACCAGCATTGGTATTTCATAGCATCATCCTTGCGTCGCAATCCTTTCATCGGTTGCAGTGCTATGGAGCTTTAGTATTACGAGGCAAGCTGTTAGCGAAAAAGCATGTGCAAGCGAAATTGAACAAAAATGAAAACAGAAAAATATACAGAACAAATAGAAAGATTACCCCACACCGGTCAACAAATTATCGGCCATATTGAAGGAGAAAATATTATTGTTTACCAGGCATTTAATAGCCAGATTGCAAATTATGCTGTTGCCAACCAACACTTTGGTGGCCCGGCTTACAGCTTTAACCGTATGAGCTGGATCAAGCCGGGTTTTTTGTGGATGATGCACCGGGCAGGTTGGGCAACCAAGGAACAACAAGAATGTATCCTCGCAGTTACTCTGCCGTTGGCTCACTTAAAAACTATACTTGAGCAGGCGACTTTTTCTTCGTATAAAAGCGAGCAGTACGCTACCCAGGCAGAATGGAAAGAAGCGCTAAGCAATACCCAGGTAAGATTACAATGGGATCCGGATCATGATCCGTACGGAAACAAACAGGAACGAAAAGCAATACAGATCGGAATGAAGGAAGAAATCCTTAAAAAATTCTGTACAGAATGGCTTATAAAAATTGAAGACATCACCGCTTTTGTAAAGCAGGAATATCAAAAGGTACAAAACAAAAATTTACAGGCATTAGAAGTTCCTTTTGAAAATGTGATCGAATTAAATGATGAGGAAGTTGAAAAAAGAATTGGAATCTACAAAGACAACTATTTATGAAAATCGAAATCATCAACACAAACATAACAACACTAAAAGTTGATGCAATTGTAAATGCTGCTAACAACTCCCTGGCTGGTGGCGGTGGCGTAGATGGTGCCATACACAAAGCAGCAGGTAAGCAACTAACAGATTACTGCATTGGGTTGGGCGGGTGCAAAACAGGCTTTGCTAAAATACCACCAGGTTTTAACTTACATGCTAAATTTATAATTCATGCGGTTGGTCCCGTTTGGAACAATGGTACTCAAAATGAAGAAGCCTTGCTGGCCGGGTGTTATCAAAACAGTTTGCAGATTGCAGTTGAAAACGATATTAAAACAATTGCTTTTCCATGCATCAGTACGGGTGCTTACCGGTTTCCATTTGATAAAGCAGGGATCATTGCCATCAATGCAATTAATAACTTTTTATCTATCAACACCTCAATTGAAAAAGTGTTTTTGGTAGTTTACTCAGTAATGGATCTAAAAAGTTATTACCGGCTTCTTATAAAAATTTAACCATGGAATTAATTACACTTTACCGGCCTGTTGGTCAAAAAGAATTTAACCTCGTAAAAGAATCGGGATTTAAAAAATTTCCACCCAGGCTTTACTGGCAACCCATTTTTTACCCAGTTATAAACCAGCCTTACGCAGAGCAAATTGCATTGGAATGGAATACAAAAGATGAGTTCTCCGGCTTTGCCGGGTATGTTACTGCATTTGATTTGCCCGACACATACCTCCTGCAATTCCCGGTACAAAATGTTGGTGGTGAAATTCATAATGAACTATGGATTCCGGCAGAACAGCTGGAAGAATTTAATACAAATATTGTGGGAGATATAAGGGTGGTAAAATCTTTTTATGGAGATAAATTTAACCCAGATTTTGCATTTGAGATCGTTATCAGGGTTTCAAATGCAATGCAGATAGGTGTTTCGGGTTATTTTTTGGCTGAAGAAATAGTGATCTATTTTGAAATCAAAAAATGTTCTGAAATACTTAGCTGTGCAGCAGTTGGAAGCCGCAATAGATTTTCAACTGCAAAATCTGGGTTTAAACAACATGATCAGTAAAATAAAAGGCCCATTGTTTGGCCTTGCATTGGGCGATGCATTGGGCGTTCCGGTTGAGTTTAAAGATAGGGACTAACTGTTAAAATTTCCTGTAAAAGGAGGCAATACAGATACAACCGGATGCGTAACCGGCGGCCTTGCTGGTTTATTATACGGATATGAAGCAATTCCAAATACCTGGATCAACGAACTGGCGAGGAATAATGACATTGAAGACTTAGCCATCCGCTTTTACAAAAAAATTGAACTACAATGAAATACTCATGTGAGTGGTTAAAAGAACAAATCGAAAATGGTGCACAACCCGGCTATTTATTATTTTGGGGACATACACAAAAGACTGCAGGTGTTATTGATAAAGTCTGTCTCAGTCAATCGTGGCCTTCACAATTTATAGTGGAAGGAATAATTTACCCTACGGTTGAACATTGGATGATGGCAAAGAAGGCCCTGCTTTTTAATGATAAAGAAATCTTTGATAAAATATTGATTACAAGCAACCCTGCTGAAGCAAAACAATTAGGAAGATCAGTAAAGAATTTTAGTCCCGAAGTTTGGGAGAGTGCCGCCTGCAAAATTGTAGTGGAAGGAAACTTATACAAGTTTAAGCAAGTTGAAAGTCTTAGAAATTTTTTACTGGAAACAGCAGACAAGATTATTGCAGAAGCCAGCCCGGTTGATACTATATGGGGTATTGGGTTATCAGCTGATCACAATTCTGCCGGCAACCCTTGTAACTGGAGAGGTACTAACTTGTTGGGCTTTGCCTTAATGGAAGTGAGGGATCAATTAAAAAATTAGCAGTGGAAAAACAATTAAAAGATATCAGCAAACTTATGAGTTTGGTCCTGCGGCACCAGCCCGAAGCCATTGGAGTGGCCCTTGATGAAAACGGTTGGGCAAACGTGGAGGATATGATCAAAAAAATGAAAGCCTCAGGGAAAAATACGGATAAGGAACTAATTGAAATGGTAGTGGAAACGAACGACAAAAAAAGGTTTGCTTTTAATGAGGATAAAACGCTGATTCGTGCTAACCACGGGCACAGTATTGAGGTTGAGCTAAACCTGGAAGAAGCTATTCCACCAGCAATTTTATACCATGGTACAGCAGATCGCTTTTTACCAAGCATTTTAAAACAAGGGCTTATTAAGCAACAACGGCAGCATGTGCATTTAAGCTGGCAATCAGAAACTGCAAAAGCAGTAGGATCAAGACACGGTAAACCCGTAATTTTAAATATCAATGCCGGAGCAATGCACAAAGATGGATTCATATTTTACCTGTCGGCAAACAATGTTTGGCTTACAGATGCAGTGCCCGTTCAATACATTTCAACATGAAACGAACCCTTGCAATAGGAGACATACATGGCGGCCTTAAAGCGCTGCAACAGGTTTTAGCAACTGCCGCAGTCACCAGCAGCGATACCTTAATATTTTTGGGCGATTATGTGGACGGCTGGAGTGAATCATCTGGTGTGATCAGCTTTATTCTTGAACTAAGGGAAACAAATGACTGCATTTTTATTAAGGGCAATCATGACTTGTGGTGTGAGGAATGGCTGGGTACCGGCGAAGCAGACAGCACCTGGCTTGTTCATGGCGGAAGGGAAACAATGAACAGTTACGATGGTATTGATGAAGCTACAAAACTGGCTCACCTGAATTTTTTCGAGCAGATGCCTTATTACTTTATTGATGAGCAAAACCGCCTTTTTATCCATGCCGGTTTTACAAGCATGCATGGCCCTCAAAAAGAATTTCACCGCTCTAACTTTAGCTGGGACAGAACCTTATGGGAAATGGCATTGACAATAGACAAACGGATACAGCAAGATTCGCTGCTATTTCCAAAACGGCTAAAGCTTTTTCATGAAATTTATATTGGTCATACTCCTACGCTCTATTATAATGTGGACATCCCAATGCATGGCGGTAACGTATGGAACATTGACACCGGTGCCGCTTTTACAGGCAGCCTCAGCCTAATGGATATTGATACAAAACAATTTTGGCAAAGCGACCCTGTATGGAAATTATACCCGGGAGAAACAGGCAGAAACAGGTTGTAATTTATCTTTCACCCCTCCTTTATCAACCTGTCACTAATTTCTCTTTCCAATCCTCCAGGTAGATCAGCGCCTGTATCATCCAGCGATCTTATTATGCTGAGTTCTTCATCCCATAAAAACATGTTTGTAGGGCCATCATCAACTGTTACATAATATCTTGTCTCTTCATTAAAAAGAAAAGGGGCGGCCTTCACAAGATAACTAGCGCCATCTAATTTTATATCGAAAGTTTTTTCTTTTTGATGAACACCCGGGTCGTCAGCAGAAAGTTCGCCAACGGCAGGTTCATCGGCCGGATCAATATCGCTATTTTCTAAAGCTGCAAAGTTGATGTGTTTATCCCCGTTTGCCTCAGCAGGTATATCGGGATGTCTGTATTTGGATTCCATGGCAAATAATTTTGAAGTTAATAATACAGGTAATGGAACAAGAATATTGCCAACTTGCTTTGATTATCTGGCCTATTTTTATTTTGCTGATAAAATCGCCAGGTTATTAATTTTGGTGGATTTTCAATTATAAAAGTCACTGTTAAATAAAGAAAGTATGAAGCAGGTTGCATTGCTTTTGGTTGGAATTTTAACGTTCAAATGCCTGAACGCACAGTCTAAAGACAGCACCTATTTCATAAGATATGGTTTAACCGGTATCATAAACCGGACTAACGAAGCATCATCTTACACCATTGCCAATGACTTAAATTTTAATGCAAAAAAAAAGAAAGTTGTTTTAAACTCAAGCAGCAGCTGGGTTTACGGGCAACAACAAAAACGTTTAACAAACAATGATTTTACTACGGCTGTTGATGTTATCAGGTATTTTAAAGAGAACCCGGCGGAAAGAAAATTTTACTACTGGGTGCATACTGCTTATGAAACAAGTTTCTCTTTACGGGTAAACAGCCGCTTACAGTCTGGTGCCGGCGGTGCCTGGAACATAATGAAGACTGATACGCTGGCAATTAATTTAAGCGATGGAATTTTATATGAATCTACTAATTTGAAGGTCAGCGAAACAAGTAACGATGTCTACAGCACTTTTCGAAACTCTTTCAGGCTTCGTTTCCGGTATACCTTAAACAAGAAGATAACAATTGAAAGCATATCATTACTACAAAACTCCCTGTCGCAAAAAACAGATTACATTATCAGCTCTAATACAATGCTTTCATTTAAATTACTGGATTGGGTAAGCCTCAAAAGCAGTTTACAATACAACAAAGTAAACCGGAATAAAAGGGAAAACCTTTTTATAACTTTTGGCCTAACGGCTGAAAAATATTTTTAATAAAGTATAAACTAAAGCCTGGGCTCAACAGGTTTAAAAGGAGGTGCAAAGCTGTTACATCCACGGGTATTAAGCCTGCGGCGAAACACTTTATCACCTGCAGTTACATACAGCACATCAAAGGCTGGCCCGCCAAAATATACATTTGAGGCTTGTGAACTTGAAGCTGGCACTGGCAGTATTGCATTTACACGGCCAAGCTGATCCATGATCTGTATCCCTAATCTTGTTGCAACAAAAACATTCCCGGCAGTATCACATTTCAATCCGTCTCCCCAGGCATTGTCTGCATCATCCGGTACATGCAGCCAGCCAAATTTCTGTTTGGCGGCTAACGTTCCATCGGGTTTTATTTTATAAATCCAAACCCAGTGCGTGGCAGATTCTGTTACATAGAGTTGTGTTTGATCCGGAGAAATGGCAACACCGTTGGGGAACTTTAAGCCTTCATCCACCACCGTTTTTGTACCGTCCGCATGCACCAGGTAAAGCCTGCCCTTATCATCCGGAGCGGTCACATACAAGTTACCATTGCTGGCAGCCACAATATCGTTACCTGCAATTTCACTGGTAAGTGTTGTCTCTTCCTCATTTGCATCATACACATATATTTCTTTAGTATTGCCGGAGGTTGTGTAGCGCTTTCCATCAGCACCAAAGCTGGTACCACTTGCTTTTTTTGAATCGAACGGCAATAGTAAAGGCTTGCCATCTTTACCTGTTTTATAAGTTTTACCTGTGGCAATATCCTGGAAGTAAATCTGCCCGGCTGCATTGGCTGCAACGCCTTCAGTAAACTGATATCCATCCCCAACAAGTTCCCATCCTTCACCGGGAATTAGCAACTTTTTCAATAGTTGGTTATTCGAGTTTCCTGTTGCTACTACAGCCGGCCAGCCTTTCCATAACCAACGCATTGCCTGTGCAAATATAGCTGCAGGATGCTCTCCATTATGGCCACCCTCACCCCAATTATGGTTTACTTCATAGCCGGAAAATGTAAGCGCCCGTTCCATTGTTTCATTTGCCTTCCACCAGTCGCCTGCATAAATATTAAGATCATTGCTGCCATCCTGCATAAAAATGCGAATGGGTTTTGGTTCGTATTTTCTTACAAGTGTCGGGTAGCGTTCTGCACCACGCAAACCTATGTACGTACCAATGGCGCTATAGACTTTTGAGAAAGCTTCAGGATGTTCCCAGGCTGCTGTAAACGCACAAACTGCTCCACTGCTTAACCCGCCAATTGCCCGGTCATTTCCATTTTTAGATAATTGGATTGCCCGTCCGTCAGTGGCTTTATGTTTTTCAACTTCAGGTAAAATTTCTGTAAGTAAAAAGCGGGCATAAGCATCGCCCAAGCCATCATACTCAAAGCTGCGGTTGTAACGGGCAAGTGCAACCGGTTCATTATCTGCCATTACTTTTCCGGGGCTGATGAAGACACCGATGGTAACCGGCATTTCATTGCTGTAAATCAGGTTATCAAAAACAGTGGGCGCTTTAAATTGTATTCCATCCTGCCCAACGTAAACGCATGCTGGTTTTCCGGGCTTGTATTGCGCAGGAATATAGATCCAATAATCTCTCACCGTACCGGGGAAAATCTTTGACTGGTCAAAGCTAAATTTCAGCAACTCACCCTTGGGTACTCCGGCATGTTCAACACTGGCGGAATCTACCGGGTAAATTTCTTTGGATTGTGCAAATAGTAATACAGGAATAATTGCAGCCAGAGCAAGCAAAAGTTTTTTCATAACAATCTGTTTGAGCGAAGCTACTCAACAGATCGTTATGTTTTTGAAGGAAATTTTTACCTGATAATTTTGCTATTAAAATTCAACACAATGATTTTAATGGCTAAGAAAATCCTTTACAAAAAATATCCTATTGCATTAAAGTAAATGCCTTTTCAAGTTGCAGATCACCTTGCTGCTGAAACTCATTCAGCTTGAAAGGCACAGCGTATTCCGGCGGAAAGCCTTTGCCTTCATAAATGTTCCCATCAATGTATTTAAACGCTGCGGATGAGGTGTAAGCAAACAGAAAATTGGCTGCAGTAAACTGACCACCGTTAAAAGAAGAATTTTGTGTGAGCGGACCATTTGCTCCCCAGGTAGTTTCGCCAACTGTATGCCCATTCGGTAACAGGCGGATGGACATGGCCGTGAGCTCTGACATACTGGTACTGTAGATATCTGTAAGGGCAACAACCGGCACCGTCACTGCTTTTGCGCCAGCCTGCGGTGTTATAATAGCATCTACCCATGGTGTGTAATCAAGCCGGCCATTTCCACTTTTATACCGGGTATAACCGATAGTAAGTTTACTGCCTGTAAGGTTGCCGACTAAAAAATTAAGATCCTCTAAACTACCGCCTCCATTACCACGAACATCAATCACAACGCCCCTGAAACTGGCGGGTGGGTTATGGAGATAATTGATAAAAAACAGAAGCGCCTTTTTAACACCATTGTCTGCACCGGTATAAGAAGCTTTTAGATCAAACTGGTTAAATCCAAGGTATAGAATTGCGCCATTGCCAATAGTGCCGGCGACTGCTTCGGTTGGTGAAGAAGCGGAAGTATTCACAGAATCTGCACCCTCTGTATAACCACTGTCTAAATAATTTTTTGCATCATAATCATAAAATACATACTGCTGCCGCAGGATGCCAGCCTTTAATTTCCGGTCATAACTTGGGGAAACAAAAGAATCTGAAATGGGTGATGAAAAAGATAAATTAAAATGGGAGTCTTTTAAATCTGCGGTCATCTCCCTGAAATATTGCACAGACTTCTTAACATCGGGAAGGCTGTCAATCTTAAGTTTATTAAATAATGGTTTGTAAGTTTTGTATTTACTATCCCATTCGGTAGTTTCAATATCCCAAAATACATAGTTGTTGTTCATGCCGTTCCAAAAAGCTTCAAACACAGAGCTAAATGAGGTACCTGTATAACTTTCAGGTGCCTGAACATTATTGAAATCCTTTCTGCAGGAAGTTGAAATAATTATGATAAATAAAAGCAGGGAAAATAATGCACTGACTTTTTTCATAGAGTAGTTTTAGTTGTTTTGCCATTGTTTTTTAAAAGCAAAAAGGCACCAGCATTTATACAGGGAGTTGTATTATAACGGGGCACCTGATTAAGACTGTAATTCTTTTGCTGATCGGTAAAGCTGTATAGTAGTCTGCCTTCAGTAAAAATTTTGATCCGCTTTTTCAACTGGTATTCAAGACCCACACCAGCTACCCAACCAAACTCAAAACGGTTATCTCTTACCGGATTAAAATTGTAAGATTCTTTATAGGAATAAGGCTGATTATAATTGTAGATGGAAGTGCCGCCAGCATTGTCCACAGGGTTTAAAATATTTGCAAGAGTGCCTTGAACTGTTCCGATCATCCAGTAGGCCCCATAAATTCCGGCGTTTAAAAATCCTTTAAGGCGTGAGCCGCCAAACATAAAATGCCCCATCAGCGGCAGCTGAATATAATTGTTTGTATTATCCTGGTAAATGCCTGCGTAAAAATCTCCCCGCTGCACCCTGTAATTTTTTTGTATAAAAGATGGATCTGCTGCAATAGCAAACCAATTGTTTACTGTGTATTGAACGGGAATACCAATGGTGATACTGCTAAGCGGCTGGTAATAAGTAAATGTTCTGTTTGCATTGTTGGTAGCAATGTAGTTTTTATTCCAGCCTGCGTCCAGGCCAACAGCAAATTGTGCGTTGCTTGAAATAGTACTAATAACCATAATAAAAAAGAAGGGAAAAAAAATGGTACCGGAGTTTTTTTTCATTTTATTCTTTTAGGTGTTGAATCTTATCACAATATCAAACCCTGTGCAAAATTCAGCAGTCCACCATCAAATCAAAAACTTTAACTAAACAAAAAGAAAAAATAAGTTTGAGAA
This sequence comes from Ferruginibacter sp., assembly GCA_965247025.1. Lineage (GTDB taxonomy): Bacteria > Bacteroidota > Bacteroidia > Chitinophagales > Chitinophagaceae > Ferruginibacter. The sequence goes on from OZ252000.1 coordinate 3,961,463, forward strand.
AATTTATCCCCTCTAACGTAGAGATTTAACTGCAACAAAAAAATAAATCCGGGAAATAATTGAAAATTTGACCGGCGAAAACACTGCACAGGATTTGATTTTAGATGATTGACATTTATCATGATTCAATATTATTTTATGGATACATTAGAAATTTCAAAAGACTTTAATTGCTCAAAGGAAAAATTGTACAAGGCGTGGACGGAGCCTGACCAATTGAAACAATGGTGGCAACCACTTGGCAATAAGCTTACAGCAGTAAAAAACGAAATAAAGCAAGGTGGTGAATTATGTTACAAGTTTGAAAACAATGGGTTATTCATTGATGGAGCCTATGAAAAAGCTGAGGCAGACCTGCTTGAATATAGCTGGAACTGGCATATGCAGACTGATGCAGCTAATGATGCAACTTACAAATTATCAGTGCATTTTAATGGTGATGATGAGCATGCATCACTCAATATTAAACAGGATGGATTTAAAAATGAAGAGTATATAAAACCTCACCAACAAGGTTGGGATGCAGCACTTGAACAATTGAAAAAATACCTGGGCGGCAATACACAAAAAGCCACTTGCAGTCCGCAACAGCAAAAGCAGCATCCGCCAATTTCTGGGTATATGGAAACGCCTGAACAGCAAAAGGTTGGTGGCGGATAAAAAGTATTTATATCCTATAAACCTTTCAGTTAAAAAAATTGCCCCAGCTTACTAAAGCAGTTTACTTTGCAGGATGCAAAAATTTAAACACAGGCTTTTAAAACTAGCGGTTGTATTGGTTGTTTTGTACTTTGTGCTGCTTTTTCCGGATGCAGAAAAACCTTCGGTTACCGCTCCTGCGGAGAAACCATTTGCATGGAAGAAGGACTCTGTTTGGCAGCTTTTAGAACAAGATTTTGTTGCAGCCAGGGCTAACAATACAGGAGCAACAGACTCGATTATTTCAGGTCTGTTCGTAAAGCAATCATCACAACTTCACAATATTTCCGGTACTTCTTTAACAACGGTTGACACCGCATTTTCTTACCTGTTATCAACCTATTTTAAAACGGCTGCATTAATAGCCGCCCAACCAAAACAAAGAGATTCCTTTATTAATTTCTACAGTGCCGCCAGAACTGCAGTGAAACAACAATCGCAGCACTGGAACATGAATGATAAAACTGTACGTAACAGCTTATACGAACTGTTGTATGGTATGAGAGCGGCTGCGGAAGAAGTGCTTTTGCAAACTACGGCTTCACCTTTTTCTCCGGCTATGCTGGTAAAAAATGAATCCTCAAAAACTCCGGCAGCAAACATATTAGGTATTGAAGTACACAGTGGTGACTTGTTGGTTTCAAGAGGCGGAGCCGAAGTATCAGCCCTTATCTCCAGAGGCAATAATTATCCTGGTAATTTTTCTCACGTGGCGTTGCTTTACGTAGATGAAAAAACGCAGCAGCCCTTTTTAATAGAAGCTCATATTGAAAAAGGCGTTGCCATTGCATCTGCGGAGCAATATATAAAAGATAAAAAATTAAGGTTTATGGTGTTGCGGCCAAGGGCAGATCTGCCGCAGCTTTTAGCCGATCCAATGTTGCCGCATAAAGCTGCATTCATTGCATACAACGCTGCACTTTCACGGCATATTCCGTACGATTTTAAAATGAATTTTTATGACAGCAGCGCTATGTTTTGTTCTGAAGTTGGTTCGTATGCCTACAAAAAAATGGGGGTGCAATTGTGGCAGGGCATATCGTATATTTCATCGCCGGGTGTAATAAACTGGCTTAGCGCTTTTGGGGTTGAAAATTTTGTAACACAGATGCCGAGTGATTTGGAATACGATCCTCAACTAAGTGTGGTGGCAGAATGGAGAAACCCGGAAACACTGATGAAAGATCACCTCGACAATGCAGTGATGGATGCTTTGCTGGAGCAGGCAGATAAGGGAAAAGAGATTTTGTATAATCACTGGCAACTGCCTTTTGTAAGATTGGTGAAGGGTTGGTGTATCATTAAAAATAAATTTGGCGGCATTGGTATTATCCCGGAAGGCATGAGTGCCACGCAGGCTTTAAAAAACCAATATTTTGTAGCCATGTATGCCGGTGTAAAAAATGAAACGGAACTGAAGGTTGCACAATTTATAAAGGAACATCAGTACAACCCGCCATACTGGCAATTGGTTGCACTGCTAAAGAAGCGGCTGCAAAAAAATAGCCAGCAACTTTATTAGCTGCCGGCCTTGGTTACGAAACCTCTATCAAATAAAAACCTCACATAAATTATTGGTTTACGGTTATGGGCGCTTTTAAAATAACGCCGCTGCCCGTTCTCACTTCCATGCTGCCTTTTACATTCAGCGCCTTTGTATTGATGAACTGGCGGTTGCCAGTTTGAATTTTTGCGTCGACTACAAGCTTGCCAATTTTATTTGGAAACAGCGCTCCGCCAAATCCATTTATATCATTGCTTGGCGTGGTTGATATACCATCTCCCAATACCAGCGTGCTGTTAGTTCCAAAATCGTAGGCGCTGTTAACTGTTTGCCCGGAGCTTCCCATCGGTGGGTCGACAATTTGTAAAGTGCCGCCTGAAAAATTAAAAGATGCCATTGATGGCATTGCCTGGAAAAGGGATGCACCATCCGGTGCAGATGCATCTGCAGTGCCGTTGTTACCATCTATTTTAATGGTTCCGCCGGTCATGTTAAAAGTGCTTGCGCCATTCAGTTTTATTCTTCCCTGTATGTTAAGATTACCATTCTGCATATTGAGGGAGCCATAGTTGTCCAGTATTTTCCGGCTGTCATCTGCAAAGCCCATATTAAGTACAACGGCAGGATTATTAATGGTAAGAGATGCGCCTGCATTGATTCTTACGGATCCAAAACGAATGGAAGTATCAATAACAATATTGTGCAGTATGATCACTGAATCATATTGGTCCGGAACTTCTCCCCTGCTCCAGATGGCGGGATTTTTAAAATTACCGGCCGCAATTGTCCGGTTGATGGCAAGGCTGTCCAGCGGCAAATCTGCCTGCAGTGAAACAGTATCAGCATAATTATTGTAAGTGAAAATTGCCGTAGTTACACCTTCAGTAATTGCTTTAAATGCCCTGCTTGAGTCTACCCTGTAAATAATTCCTGTTGGGTCAAAACTTACAGAAACATTTGCGGTATCCGGCAGGCCAACCCACACATTATCCTGGTAAGAGACCTGGTAATGCGGATAGTAACTGGTGCCCGCCCGTATGGTTATATCGGAATCGTTTACCCTGAACCCGCCGAGGTTTGCAGGCGTTGGCACTAACACGTTAAAAGTGTCAATATAATATTTAAGGCCGTTATCTTGTGTGTAATATGCAGCCACCGCCCACAATTCCTGGCTGCCGGACATTTCACTTTTTGCCGGTATAAATATGGTTTGCTGCGTCTTTGTTGCTTTTATAGAAAATGAATCTGTATTTTGAAAATGGATCATTACATAACACAGGTTGTTGGTATCCTTAAGCCTGAACTTTACGCCAAGTGTATCATCTGCAAAACCAGTATTACCTCTCAGCGGAGCGTCGATTCTAATTTTTGTTGTATCGTAATAAGTGCTGTCGCTTACTGTTACATTCAACCCTCTGGCGGCTGTATTCGCTGGTCTTTCTTTAATAACGGGGTCTGGTTCAGCATCTGTGTTTGCTGGTATCACATCCCCAAACAATGGGCTGTAAAGCTGGCTGCTAAGTAAATTAAAAACTGTTTGCCCAACGTCTTTTCTACCCAGGATGGATATATGGGAGGCATCGTAAAATGCTCCGGCACGTACAAACTCGGATATATATTTCTTTGCTCCCGGCAGTGGTATCCTGGCATTTTCACTTTCCAGTGGCACAATTAAATCACTCTGACTGGTAAAGTTCGGAAACCTTAGTTGGGTGCTGTACCAATCCAAAAAGGTAAAAGCGCTTGCTATGTTAAATCCAGTCAGAAGCTTCTTCAAAAAAACTTCTTTCACATTTATGGGGATAAACCTGCTGTCCAGCATAGATTGTATAAAACGTTTACAGTATTCCAGCGTTACATTAAATTCTGCCAGCGTTGTGGAAGTAGCGTCGCTGGTAAGTTGCACATTACTGGTTATTATGTGAAATTTTGCCTTTGTTTCCGCAAGGTTAATACCTCCACCGTCGCCTTTAACTTTCAAATTGGTAACAGCAGGTGAAGCTCTGAAAGTGGAAGCTTTAAGCCTGTAAATAGCATCTTCGTCCACCGGTTCAATAAAATCAAAAGGTTGCTGAAAGTCTTTGTCTAATTTCCATAAAACAGTAAGTGCCTTGTTTACAAGTGCTGGCGCAGCAGGAATATAATCGTATACCAGGTCGGCAACAATGGAACTGTTATGCGGCGTATTGATAGTGATTATTTTATGCGTAAAACCGGCACCATAATTTTTGTATTTATAAGATGAACCAGCGCCGGCATAAAATTTTGGACCAAATTTTTCAATCGCATACCTGATGGCAATACCACCCATACTGTGGCAAACATAATCAACCTGGTTGCAGGCATACCCCATTGCTCTCATCTCCTCAATATTGCCCTGGATAGTATTAAGTTTTTCATTGGATCCATCTTTGGTTTTGTCTCCTGACATTAACAGCAATGCATTTTCAAAAAAGCTGGCTCTGCCACTAAGTTTCAGCGCATTTACATATTTAAACCGGCTGCTGTGTACACCATCTTTTATAAAAGGAATTGTTCCATTGTGCTTAAACACGTTCCAGGTATGTGGTCCGTCTGCCAACCCATGAACCAACAAAAGTGGCGGCCGTACAACCCTCAGATTTTTATAAATTCTTTCATCAGTAGCATTGTTAACGTAAGTAACTTTTATTTTTATATTGTCTGTTCTGATAGAAAGATTGGCATTAGAGCCCAAAGAGTCGTTTGAAAAATCTGTGGGAGCAACATACCAAAACCAGAACTCACCGGGTTTCGTTTCCTGGTTACTCACAATAATGTGATCCGTTCCCGTACTGGCTTCTTCGCTGTAGGTAGTTGTGTTAACCACTTTTTTTAAGTGGCCTCTTTGAGAAGAATCGAGCACGCTGTAATTATCAATACTAATCTCTACATCTTTTATAGCAGGCAGGTTTACATCCCCGTTTTTTACTTTTAAATACACCCTGGAAACACCGTCTGCCGCCACACCCACCGGCTTGCGCTCACTGGCCGGGAAGCTGTAATCCCATTCAAGCGAAACATCTATCGGGTTGCGGATCGTCATAAAAGTTATACCGCCATCTGATGCAATCAATAACCTGCCTTTGGCATTGTCATAAGCCAAACCTGTAATATTATCTGAAGGAAGTTTGTCAACCGTTGTGTACCTGGTGTATCTTGAAACATCTGTAACAGCCCCTCCGCCATCAAAAATTACCAGGCCGGTACTTGTGCCGATATAAATATTTCCTAAGTCATCCCCGGTAATAGCATTGTTATTGATAACTGTACCTGCTGTAAAAATTGTTGGCAAAGTTGTACTATTAACCAGCGACCATTTTTCACCTTCTAAAACCGCCAGCCCACCGGTTTGAAAGCCAACCCACCTGCGGTCATCTTTATCAAAATATAATGCCTGTGCCCTAAAACCGGCGGTGAAGATATCCAGGTTGCTGGTGTTATCGTACCTGTCTTTTATTAAGGTACCAATCTTTAAAATAGTAGATGGTTTGTAACGGAGAATTTGCGACTTCCCAAAATTCTGCCTCGTAGCAACCCACACTTCCTTATCATTGCCTGCAACTGCATCGCAACTTGGTGTACCCGCCCGGAAAGAACCACTAAAGCCCTGCACTTGCAAGCCTTCCTTGCGGCTTTCAAAATAATTAGGCACAGCCATAAGGCCGATAGAAATGCCGCCTGTTGAAGTATTTGAAGAAGTGATATAAGTTGCTGCCGCAGCCCAAACCTTTGGTAAGGTTGTATCAGCACCTATCCGGGTATTTTTTTTATTGTCAAGATAAATTGATCTTACGTTTCTTGATACAAGTCCGCCTCCGGTTGTAGTACCCGGAACACTGTAAAATTTCATATCAGAATCGTATTGATCGGGAAAATAATTAATACCCCCGGCAATATTAGAACCGCCGCCAGTTTGCCCTGAAGTGCCAGACTGCGCCATCCACACACCACCGTTTTTATCTCTTTTTATATCGTTAATAAATACATTGGTGAGCTGGCTTGATTTATACCAAACCTTTATTGTAGTATCATACTTATAAAGGCCTTTGTATTGTGTGCCCGCCCAAAAAATACTGTCACCAATACCAATGCAGCGAAAGGCGTTTCCACTTCCGGCAAACTGTAAGGTGTTTGCCTCATTAAAATTGGTAAATTCAACAATTTGAGCTGTGAGAGCGGATTGAAGAAGGGTAATAATTCCAAATAAAGCCAGAATTTTTCTCATGGTAGTTTTTTGTTGCTTTTGCATTGACCCGGGATGTTGTTTAGGTCCCTCATTGAGCAAAAAGCAAATATTAGGCAATAAAACTAACATACTACACCGTTATACCCAATACATAATTTATAGTACCAACACATTGCTGCTCATCATTTTAACCAGGGCTATAGTTTTACCGGCTCATGAAATTTCCCTATTTTTAAATCACTGAAACTAATGACCACAGGATTAAAAATAAGACTGCACTTATGTATTTTGCTGATGGCAGCCAGCGTTTGTGCCGTATGCCAGACGGTACGGATTGACAGCATCAAAAACATTTTATCCTCCGCCAGGCAAAACGAAAATGACAGGCTTGCAACAATATTTGCATTGTGCAGCCAGTACAATTCCCTGCATCCGGACAGTTTATTTTTGTATGTTCAGATGGCTAAAAAATTGCTGCATGAAACAAGTGACATTTCAGACATAGCTACAACTGCATATTATCAGGGTATCAGCTACAGCAAAAAAGGGAAGCTGGACAGTGCTTCGGCCATCATTGAAAAATACCTGGCAGATAAACAGGTGCAGGCGCAACCAATGCTGCTAAATAAATTCAGGATAAATAAAACAGGATTACTTGTACGGCAAAACAGACTGAAGGATGCATTGGCAAATGCACTGGGCATTTTGCATGATGCTGAAAAAGACGGGTTGGGTGAGGAACAGATAAAGGCCAGCATTCAAATTGGCTGGGTGTACATGGAACTGGAACAGAACAACGATGCCCTCAAATGGTTTTTTACGGCACTGGCGTTAAATCGAAAATGGCGCAACGTGCCTGAGCCATCTGTACTTGATAATAATATAGCTGCAGTATATAACAGCCTTAAAAAAAACGATTCTGCCACTTTATATGTTAACAGGGCGATTGAACTGGCAAAGCAGGAACAGGATCTTTCATTTTTGTGTAACAGCTATTACATTTACTCAGATATATGTACCGACGGAGGGAAGCCAGCCAAAGCAGAAGAGCTGCTGTTAAAAGGGGTAGACATAAGAAAAAAGATTGGCGACCCGTTTTACATAGTATCTGATTTGGCACAATTAGGTAAATTTTACGCCACAACAAAGCAATATGATAAAGGAATAGAAGCCATCAAAGAAGGCATCGCTATTTCGCAGAAAAATAATCTTACGTCAAAGCTGCTTTTCTTAAACACAACCCTGGCAGAAAATTATAAGGTGGCCGGTGACCTTGCCAATTATAGTAATACGCTTAATATAATCTTACAGCTAAAGGATTCACTCTATACCCAAAACAGTGCAGAAGCTGTATCTGAATTGCAAACCAAATATGAAGTACAGAAAAAGGAGAATACAATAATCCAGCAACGGTTTGACCTGGCTCAAAAAATTACTGGTTTTACGGTGCTGCAGCATTGCTTTTATTTGGATGTATATTTTGGTATGTTAGTATAAAAAATAACAGGAGAAAACAGGAAGAAAAAATGAAACTGGCATTGCTGGAAGAAAAGCGGCTCTCTGACAAAGCTGTATCAGCTGCACAGGAAAAAGAGCGCAAGCGCATTGCTGCAGACCTGCATGATAATCTTGGCGCTTATGCTGCCTCCATCTCATCTAACGTAGATTATATAAGCAATGTACACAAAGATGAAAGGGAGAACATGGCTTATGCAGCGCTTAAAACAAATTCCCAGGCAATTGTTGCCCAGTTAAATGATACCATTGGGGTTTTAACAAGAGAGGTGCTGGCACTTACAGCCATCAGCGACAGGCTTAAAGTATTTTTGCAAAGACTCAACAACAGCTACCCCGATGTACAAATGGATGTGCTGGAAAATATTAAAAATGATTGTCAGCTGGCGCCGATGCAGGCATTTCATTTATTTAAAATTTTGCAGGAGGGTGTAATCAATTCACTTAAACACAGCCGGTGCAACCTGGTTATAATAACAATAGAAAGCGACCGGTACTGGAGTATAACCATCGCTGATAATGGCATTGGATTTACATCCCCAAAAAAAATAATTTCTGGTGGTAACGGGCTATATAATATGCAGAACCGCAGTAATGAAGCAGGGTGGCTAATCAATTGGGAGGCTAATTATCCCGTGGGTACCAAAGTAATAATACAGGATACCATAAACTAATTATTGCAGGGCTGATATTTTACCAGCACTTTGCACTGTTATGCCTGTGAAATTGTGTATCGATAAATGAAAAATAACAAATACTTTTTGCTGCTGTTGTTTTATTGTTCGCTTTGCCTTCACGGCAACGGACAAACGAAAATTATTGAAGATCTTAAAAAAAAAATTGCTGTATCAGTCTCACCTGAATCCAAATTACAAGCAATTTTTGTGCTCTGCGACCAGGGCTACACGCTGCATCCCGATACACTCATGCTTTATGCCGGAACAGCAAAAAACATTGCGTTTGATCTGGGAGATTTAAATGGCCAGGTGAAGGCCAGGTATTACGAGTCTTATGCGCTTACCAACAAAGGCCTGATAGATTCTTCACTGAATATTGCAGAACAATGTGCTGCAACCCTGCACGCTAAGGTGAAAGACCCCTTGTTGCTCTGCAACGTCATCAATCAAAAAGGGCGTTGCTACGTTAGAAAAAACCAGTACAAAGAAGCCATTGAAATGGGTTATAAAATCATTGAACTGGCTGAAGGAATTCCCGATACATTAATGCAAATAAAAGCAAAAACACTTATTGGCTGGGCCTACCTTGAAATGGGACAAAACAGGGAGGCGCTAACATGGCATTTGAAAGCGTTGCATACAACAGCAGATACGCTGATGCTTGAAAAATATGCGATCCTTTTTGCCAACCTTTCCACCAACTACACAAGCCTCAACAAATTTGATTCAGCATTTTATTATATAAAAAAGGGCATTGCATATGCCCGTAAAAATGAGAACCTCTTCGCTCTATCAAATTCACTTGCGATTGCCTCGCAATTATATGTACGCAGCGGTCAGGCAAGTCTTTCAGAGCCTTTGCTGAAAGAAGTTGTTGCCATCAGGAAGCTGATTGGCGATCCATTTTATATTGCTTCAGACATGTCGCAACTCGGGCTTTATTATGCTCATTACGGCCAGCCGGAAAAAGGTATTGCTATTTGTAATGAAGGAATTGCGATTGCAAGGCAATACCATCTTGACACCAAACTTTTTTTCCTGTACCAAAGCCTGGCAGATAATTACAAAGCCATGGGCAATTATGAAAAATATTCAGCCGTGCTGGAAAATATTCTTGATTTAAAAGATACCGTTTTTGAAAAAAATACTGCCAATGCGCTGGCCGAAGTTCAAACCAAATTTGAAGTAGAAAAAAAAGAAAACACTATCATTAAACAAAGGCTTGACATTGTAACTAAAAATTACTGGCTTTACGGCTCGTTGATCGTAGCTGTATTTGGCATATTGCTGCTGTTACTTCTTTTTCAAAACTATCGCAAAAAAGAAAAGCAAAAACTTGAATTGATGATGGCCGAGGAAAAGAGACTGGCAACAGTTTCTGTAAAAGAAGCCACCGAAAATGAACGCAAGCGGATAGCAGCTGATCTGCACGACAGCCTTGGCGCTTATGCAGCGGCAATTTCTTCCAATGTTGATAATATTACCAGCTCCGCTAATATTGAAAAGCAGCGTTTGATGTACGCAGAATTAAAAGGAAATTCCCAGGCGATCGTTTCACAATTGAATGACACCATTTGGGTATTGTCAAAAGAAGTACTGCCACTCACCGCCATCAGTGACAGGCTGAAAGTTTTTTTTCAGCGGCTTGGCAATAGTTATCCTGATGTTCAGATGGATGTAATAGAAAGGATCGAAACTGATCATCTTTTGCCACCCATGCAGGCATTTCATCTTTTTAAAATTTTGCAGGAAGCTATCATTAATGCATTAAAGCACAGCAAGTGCAGTTACATTACAATTACCATCGAAAGCACTACAGGATGGACGATCAGTATTGCGGACAATGGCCTGGGACTTCCTACAAGAAAAAAGAGCACCACAGGCGGCAACGGCCTAATGAATATGCAGAACAGAAGCAATGAAGCAGGATGGCAGATTGAATGGACAGCCAACAGCCCTACCGGCACAATTGTAATTATCGGGGATACTACAAATTAATTATTGTACAGATACTTATAAAAGCTCACTTTGCGTTGTATTCCTCTGGTGGCAGTCTTGGTTTTCTTTAACTCATTTTACTCCCAATAAAATTAATGTATGAAAATAAATATAGCGCTCACAGAGGATAACCGCCTGAACCAAAACACCTTTATTCAAAAGTTGATTTCTTTTCCTGAGCTGGAATTAATTTTTGTTGCCGGTAACGGTCACCACTGCCTTGAAGAGCTGAAAAATCTGCCGCATCATTTACTGCCCAAAGTAATTTTTATGGATATAGAAATGCCGGAAATGAACGGTATCGACACCATACGGGTGGCTAAAGCTATGTATCCCTCAATCCATTTTATTGTACTCACCGTTTTTGACGATGATGAAAAAATATTTGAAGCCATTAAAGTGGGTGCATCCGGCTACCTGCTTAAACATGAACCTGCTGTTGTAATAAATGATGCTGTGATAAATGTACTTGATTATGGCGGAGCACCTATGAGCCCCGCCATTGCAAGAAAGGCCCTGACACTTTTGAGTCGTCAGACAGAAATTAAAGCAGCAGATATTGCCCAGCCACTGCCCGAAATAATCACCGAAAGAGAGCACCAGATACTGCAGTTTACCATAAACGGATGGGATGCAAAAAGGATAGCAGTAGAGCTTTCGTTAAGCGTATTAACTGTACGCAAACATATAGCTAACATTTATACAAAGCTGCATGTAACGTCGAAAGCGCAGGTAATTTCGCTGGCCCATAAAAGCAAATGGGTTTAGTATAAATTGATAGTATAAACATTATCCCGCCACAGCATCCCTTAACCCATTACCCAGCAGGTTAAAAGCCAGCACCAGCAGCATAATTGCAAAACCTGGTACAAGTGCCAGTAAAGGATTGTTAGTAATAATAAAGTTATAATTTTCTTTTATCATCAGTCCCCAGCTTGGTTGCGGCGGCTGAACGCCAATGCCTAAAAACCCAAGACCAGCTTCCACAATAATTGCAGTTGCAAAATTACCTGCCGCAATTACCAGCACAGGCCCGGCAATATTCGGCAAAATATGCCTTACAATAATACGGGCATCCGTAAAGCCCAATGCCCTTGCTGCCTGTATATATTCCAGCTCTTTAACAGCCATTACCTGGCCTCTAACCAACCTTGCAACACTAACCCACATGGTTAGCCCAACAGCAATAAATATTTGCCAGAAGCCTTTGCCTAAAGCCATTGTAATGGCAAATGCCAGCAGCAAAGTCGGAATGCTCCAGGTAACATTTACCAGCCACATTACTACCGCATCGGTCTTACCACGGTAATACCCAGCCAGTGCTCCCAACAGAATACCAAGCGTTAGTGAAATGAATACGGCAATAAGCCCAACGGCCAAACTTACCCGGGTGCCAATAATCAGCCTGCTCAAAATATCCCGGCCAAATGTGTCTGTACCAAGCCAGTATTTTTTAGTGATTATATATTGAGGCAATAACTGTGGATGATTGTTTGTAATGGCATCGATAGAGTAATACTGCAGCGTTGAGGTATCTTCATCCACATACTTATTGATCAAAAGACTGTCATTGCTGGATGTATAACTGCTGATTGGAACCAGCGTTGCATCAGCCTTTTTTCCAAAAAAAAATCGTTCTGCCACAGACTGTTGATCAGCGGAACTACCAGGAGTGAGCCTTAGAAATTGCTGGGTGTAGCCCGGCTTTTTTGCCTGAATTTCAACTGTCTGGAGATCTGCATTGGGCGTATTATCCGGCGCAAGCAGGTATGCAAAAAATGCAGTTAAAAAAAACAGCGTAATTACTCCCAAACCAAACATGGCTGCTTTGTTCTTTCTAAGGCGTTTCCACAACTGGCCAGAAAATGAAATAGATTTCTGCTGCATTAGGGAAAGATAAGAAAGTATTGGGATGGATATGAAAGCAAGATTTTGACAGGTTTTGCCCTGAGCAATAAACTATTCGCTGCCTTATTTTTATAATTAGTCCGACGCTGTCGGACTAATTATAAAAGACATATTTAAATCCTGATTATTGATGATCAGGTCATAGTTTATAAAGTCCAATCAAGCTTCCACTTTCGAACGGAGCGTCGCCACTGCAGTCAAATCAGGGCTCAATTTGTCCGGCTCAAAAAAAATTAACTTATAACGCCTGCACCAAAATAGCTCTCTAACACTTGTGGCAATGTGATGCCATCTTCCGTTTGGTTATTTTCCAGCAGGCTTGCAACAATTCTCGGCAGGGCAAGAGAAGAGCCATTGAGCGTATGCACCAGTTGAGCTTTGCCATTACCATCTTTAAAACGGGCCTTTAACCTGTTGCTTTGGAAAGTTTCAAAGTTGCTGACAGAACTAACCTCCAGCCATTTTTGCTGGGCAGCACTGTACACTTCAAAATCGTAGGTGATGGCGCTGGCGAAACCCATATCGCCACCGCAAAGGAGAAGAATGCGGTAAGGCAGTTGCAGATTGTTCAGCAGTTGTTCAACATGCAGTACCATCTGGTCAAGTACTTCGTAACTCAGTGCCGGATTTACCAATTGAATGATTTCAACTTTATCAAACTGGTGTACCCGGTTAAGGCCACGAACATCGCTGCCAAAGCTGCCGGCCTCTCTCCGGAAACAAGGTGTGTAGGCTGTCATTTTTATGGGCAGGTCAGCTTCTTTCACAATTTCATCCCGGTAAATATTTGTTACAGGAACTTCAGCCGTTGGTATCAAATAAAGGTTATCGGCTGTAGCATGATACATCTGTCCTTCTTTATCAGGTAACTGGCCAGTACCGTAGGCAGTTGCTTCATTTACAAGCAATGGCGGCAGGTATTCTGTGTAACCAGCTGCGGTATTGTAATCTAAAAAATATTGTATAAGTGCCCGTTGCAGCCTGGCACCCTTGCCTTTGTAAAGCGGAAAACCACTGCCGGTAATTTTGCTGCCGGTTTCAAAATCTACCAGGTCATATTTTTTTATCAGCTCCCAGTGTGGCTGTGCGCCTGCATACAAAGATGGCTTAATACCACCTTCTCTAACCACTTCATTTTCTTCCGGTGTTTTCCCTTTGGGTACACTTGTGTGCGGCAGGTTGGGGAGTTTTAATAATAAATCATCTCTTCTTGCTTTCTTATTTTTTGCACTTTCAGCATACACTAATGCGTCTATATTTCTTACACCAGTTTTAAGCTCATTAGCTTCCTCCTTTTTACCTTCCTTAATCAATACTCCAATTTTCTTTGAAATAGCATTTATTTCCGCAGTTAAGGTTTCTGCCTTACTTTGGTCACCTCTTACTTCCTCATCTAACCTAAGTATTTCATCTACAAGAGAAATGTTAGCAAAGTTTTTAATTGCTAGTCGCTCTTTTACCAATTCAACATTCTGCCGTATAAAATTCAACTGTAACATCTATAAAAAATTTCGGCAAAGTTAATGGATTGAGTTTCTTATTTTAAAACAGTAAAAATGAAGGCTGACATACGTAATCACCTGATTTAGCGGCGGCAAAGCGGACTTCGTTTTCTTATATTTGCACTTATGCAACAGGCAAAAGATGATATACAGGTGCGATGGCTTAAACTGCGGATAAAGCTGAAGCAGGAATACGATATTAAGCCGGAAATGGACGGTATTTTATTTTTGATTGGGGTACAGGAGCTGGGTGCCGGCCATCAAAAATACACCAAGGAACAAAAGCAGGATTTGATGCATATTGCAGTTTGTACTGTGCTCGCCCAAAGCGGTTATTATGCCATTGAAGGTTATGATGATGAAGGCTGGCCGCATTTCAGGCAACTGAAGCCATTGCCTGAATATAATCTTTTTGAACAGGAAAATTTTTTAAGAGACCATGTGTTGCATTACTTTGACCAGGTTTTTAAAGAGCAGGAATAATTGCTTTTTCAAGTGCTCAATATTTTGCCCTTACCATCGTTAAATTTCAATAAAACCTTTTTTATTTATGAACCGGATTTGCAGGTTAATTTGTTTATCAGCAATTTTTTGTTTTTCGTTACAACTGCAGGCGCAGGTGAAAAAGAAGCCCGTAAAAAAGGCAATAACAGCCGTAAGAAAACCTGTAAAAAAAGTGGTAAAGGCACCTGTGGTGGCTGCACCCAAAGAGCAGTTTACCAGGGTTAAGATAACTACAAATATGGGCGAAATGGTGGTGAAACTCTATAACAAAACACCCCAGCACCGTGACAATTTTATCAACCTGGTAAAAAAACATTTCTACGACAGTCTGCTGTTTCACCGGGTTTTAAATGGTTTTATGATACAGGGCGGCGACCCGGATAGTAAGACTGCAGAAAGCGGAAGAACGCTAGGCAACGGTGATGTCGGCTATACCATTCCTGCTGAATTTGACAGCACACTTTTTCACAAAAAAGGAGCGCTTTGTGCCGCCAGAACGGACAACCCGGAAATGGCCAGCAGCGGCTGCCAGTTTTATATTGTGCAGGGTAAAAAAATAAGTGACGGAGAGTTGCAAAACATTGAAATGCAAAACGGAGCTAAATTTTCGCCTTCAAAAAAAATGACTTACAAAATGAATGGCGGTACTCCTTTTCTTGATAACCGGTACACCGTGTTTGGACAAGTAGAATCCGGCATGGACGTGATAGATAAAATCGCCCTGGCTCAAACTGATGGCAGCAACAGGCCGCTTACAGATATAAGGATGCAAATGGAATTACTATCAGACCAGCCGGAAATACATAATAAAAAAATAAGTGCGCCTGCCAAAGATTAAGCAGCCAGTTAATTACCTTGCAGCCAGTTTAAAAAATTGCATTTATTCAATCAACAGACAAAATTTATTTGTATGAACGTTCCGGCAAATCTCCGCTACACAAAAGAGCACGAATGGATTTCTTTAGAAGGTAATGTTGCCACCATCGGCATTACTGATTTTGCACAGGGCGAACTGGGCGATATAGTTTATATAGACATTGCATCAAAAGGTAAAAGCCTTAATGCAGATGAAGTTTTTGGTACCGTGGAAGCTGTAAAAACGGTCAGCGATTTGTTTCTGCCGGTAAATGGCACTGTTACGGAAATAAATCCCATTTTGGAATCACAGCCTGAACTGGTGAACAGCGACCCTTACGGAGAAGGCTGGATGATAAAAATGACAGTGGATAATATAGAAGACGCAGACACGTTATTAACAGCAGATGCATACCTGGCGCTTGTGTCTTAATTTAAACAATGAAAACGGTTAACAACCCTGCTCATTCTGCAGTGACTTTTAAAAAATTTATTCCCGGCATTGCCTGGTTCTTATTGGTGCTGGTACTTGTTTGCCTCCCCGGCGAGGATATTCCCAAAATAGAAGAACTTGACTTCGTAAATTTTGACAAGCTGGTACATGCCGGTTTATTTGGTGGTATCGTCTTCTTCTTTGCAATGGCTTACAATAAATCAGCCCTTACACAAAAAGAAAAAATAGTTGTATTTTTTAAATTGACCTTTGCAACAGTTATTTGGGGAATTACTACTGAACTTATTCAGAAATTTTTTATACCCGGTCGCCAGTTTGACCTGTTGGACTGGGCAGCAGACAGTCTTGGTGCTGTTATAGCCTTCTTTGTAAGCCGCTTATTTTTTGCTAGAAAAAAGAAAATCGTATAATAAAAATTTAACCCCTATACTTTATCTTTCCTTTTTACCAGGTTAAATTAACAGAATTGATTCGCAGATTACCACCAGGCAATGGATGATTTTTATATCAAAATAACAGTTTTAAACTACATTTGCTATTATGATTAACACAGAGAACATGGAGTACAATACCACCCGTAACCATCTTACCATGAGGGAGTATGGACGGCATATCCAAAAAATGGTGGAGTATGTACTGACGCTGGAGGACAAAGAAAAACGCCAGCGAAATGCGATGGCGCTGATAGAACTGATGGGATTTTTAAATCCGCATTTAAAGAATGTTGAAGATTTTCGTCATAAACTTTGGGATCACCTGTTTTTAATAAGTGATTTTAAACTGGATGTTGAAAGCCCTTACCCAATACCTACCCGGGAAACATTAAAAGCAAAACCTGAAAGGCTGGCTTATCCAAAAAAATATCCAAAGTTCAACCATCTTGGAAAAAATATTGAAGTTGTTATCAACAAAGCATTGAAAGAAGAAAATCCTGAAAAACGACAGGGGTTTGCCAATTCGATTGCTTACTACATGAAGCTGACTTACAGCAACTGGCATAAAGAGCTGGTGCATGATGATAACATTCAAACTGAACTAAACAATATTACTGAAGGGCAGCTTGAATTTAACAACCGCCCGTTTGTAAAACACAGAACAGATATTGCCAGCGACAGGGATGATTTCCGCAGTAATACTGGTGGTTACAGAAAGAATTTTGGCCAGCGAAGCAACAACAATGGCGGCGGCGGAAGAGATAACCGTACTGGCAACAATGGTGGAAGGGATAACCGTGGCGGCTCCAGGGACAGCAGGAATGGAAGCAATAACGGAGGTAATAACCGAAATTTTAAAAAACGCTATTAAATTTGCTTTGCAAATAATTTATTCCCCGGCATGGTTTGTACCAACGCCGGGGTTTTATTTTTGTATAAGGCACCAGCTCTCAAAGAAATACAACATTTTTGCAGCACCGGAATTTGGCAGCACAGGCCAATAAATTCTACAGCATCTTCAGCAGTAAAAAGTAAAAGTATGGGATCATTTAAAGTAACAGGCGGCAAAAAATTATCAGGAGAAATAACTCCACAAGGGGCAAAAAATGAGGCGCTGCAAATTATATCCGCCGTGCTGTTAACGGCAGAAAAGGTCACTATCAGTAACATACCAGACATTATTGATGTAAACCTGCTGATTGAGTTGTTGGGAGAAATGGGTGTAAAGACTGAGAGAATCAGCCGGGATACCTGCACCTTCCAGGCAGATGACGTAAATGTTGACTACCTCAGCAGTGATGATTATCATAAAAAAAGTGGTAAGCTAAGGGGCTCTGTAATGCTGGCTGGCCCAATGCTGGCAAGGTTCAACAAAGCTTTTATTCCAAAGCCGGGCGGCGATAAAATTGGCCGCCGCAGGCTTGATACACATATTATTGGGTTTGAAAAACTTGGCGCAACTTTCCAGTATAATAGCGATGGTTACTTTTACTTATCGGCGGCGGAGCTTAAGGGTGCCGTTATGTTGCTGGATGAGCCAAGTGTTACCGGTACGGCCAATATTGTAATGGCCGCCGTGATGGCCAATGGAATTACAACCATTTACAATGCAGCCTGCGAACCATACCTGCAGCAACTCTGCAGAATGCTTAACCGCATGGGTGCAAAAATATCCGGCACCGGCAGCAACCTGCTTACGATTGAAGGGGTAAAGCAATTAACCGGAACAGAACACCGCATGCTGCCAGACATGATTGAGATTGGCAGTTTTATTGGCCTTGCAGCCATGACCCAAAGTGATATAACCATCAAAAATGTTGGCCTTGCAAACCTGGGTGTAATACCGGAAAGGTTTCAGCAGCTTGGCATACAAATGAATTTTGTTGGCGACGATATTCATATTCCTTCACAGGAAATGTATGAGATTCAGAAGTACATGGATGGTGGCGTGCTTACAATTTATGATCACCCGTGGCCGGGATTTACACCGGATCTTTTAAGTATTGTTTTGGTAACCGCAACGCAGGCAAAGGGCAGCGTTTTAATTCATCAGAAAATGTTTGAAAGCCGCCTTTTTTTTGTAGATAAATTGATTGATATGGGCGCCCAGATCATTTTGTGTGACCCTCATCGTGCTGTTGTTATTGGCCTTGAAAGAGAGCAAAAACTGAGAGGTATTACCATGAGCAGCCCGGATATAAGGGCAGGTGTTGCTTTGCTGATCGCTGCATTAAGCGCTGAAGGTAAAAGCACCATTCAAAATATTGAGCAGATAGACAGAGGGTACCAAAATATTGATTTGCGGTTGCAGGCGCTTGGGGCAGATATTGTAAGAATTGTATAATGGACAAATTCGCAGATGGACAAATTTGAAAATACTTGCTTGCCGGAACAAATGTTTTAAACCAGAACTAATGTCAACACTTACCAATAAGATCCTGATTATAACTGCACCTTCCGGTGCTGGTAAAACTTCTATTACCCACCATTTAATGCAGCATTTTCCAAAACTGGCTTTCTCTGTTTCCGCAGCCACCAGAAAGGCAAGGGGCAATGAAAAGGACGGGAAGGATTATTACTTCATGAGTCTTGAAGACTTCAAACAAAAAATTCAGCGCAATGAATTTATTGAATGGGAAATGGTGTATGAAGGAAAATATTATGGCACACTTAAAAACGAGCTCCAGCGCATTTGGAATAACGGACAGGTACCTGTACTGGATATTGATGTAAAGGGAGCCATTCATATTAAACAGCAATTTCCTGAAGCTGCACTTACGATTTTTATAGAGCCGCCTTCGGTTGATGTTTTAAAAGCAAGGTTACAAAGCCGTGGTACAGAAACGGATGAGTCCCTGGCCGCCAGGGTTAACAAAGCCTCCTACGAAATTTCTTTTAAAGACCAGTTTGATCAGCACATTTTAAATGATAATTTGGAGCAAGCCTGCGACGCAGCAGAAAAAATTGTAGCCGCTTTTATTGAACAATAGAACAGTATTTTATTCTTGCAGCTAAACTTATTTTGTTTGCAATAAACATTTATTTTTACGTATGGACTTAATCACTGCTTTTTCAATTCTTCTTTCATTGCTGATGATTGGTTTTTTTGCCGGGATAGAAATCGCCTTCATATCTGCCAACAAATTGTCCATCGAACTTAAAAAAAAGCAAGGCACTTTCAGTGGAAAAATCTGGGGCGATTATGCAGAAAAACCGGCCCGTTTTATTGGAACCACACTGATAGGTTTTAACATCATACTCGTTGTATACGGCCTTTTATTCAGTAGTTTTATCTTGCCCGTTTGGGAGCTTGGTTTTTGGAAAAGATTCAACACTGAAAATCCATACATACGCCTTGCAGTGGAAACATCACTATCCACTTTTATACTGTTGCTTTTTGAGTTTACATTCAAAGCATTGTTCAGGGCTAAAAATGAATCTGTTTTAGGCAGTGGTCTTATCTCTTACGTAACAAGTTTTTTCTTCAATATGTTTTCGGGTATTTCCGCCGTTTTTGTAGACATGGCAGAATGGATGCTAAAATATATTTTCAATGTAAAGCTGAATGAAAAGAAAGATGCATTTTCTAAGATTGATCTTGAGCATTTTATTAACCAGAGCAAACATCACGACGAAGATGACACTACCGAAATAAACAAGGAACTTTTTGAAAATGCATTGTCGCTGAGTGAGATCAGGATCAGGGAATGCCTGATACCAAGAAAAGAAGTGGAAAGTGTTGATATCACCACCAATATTGAAGATGTAAAAAATAAATTCATAAGCACAATGCTGAGTAAGCTGGTGGTATTTGATGGTAACATTGATAACATTGTGGGTTATGTGCATCAGCTTGATATGTTCAAAAATCCTTACGACATAAAATCTATTCTTCTACCCATCCCTGCCATACCGGAAAGCATGAGTGCAACAGACCTGATGAATAAATTTAGCAGGGAAAGAAAAAGTATTGCCTGGGTAATTGATGAATTTGGCGGCACGGCCGGTATTGTTACGATGGAAGATTTGCTGGAAGAAATTTTCGGCGAGATAAAAGATGAATATGATACGGAAGAGTTTGTGGAGAAACAGTTATCAACCAACGAATTTATTTTTAGCGGACGCCTTGAGCTGGACTACATCACCGAGAAATACAAACTTGAATTTCCTGACAGCGAAGAAACCGAAACCCTCAGCGGCTTCATCATTCAAAACCTGGATGATATTCCCAAACAACGGGAAACTTTCATAACTGGTAACTACCAGTTCGATATTTTAAACGTAAGCGATACCCGTATTGAAACGGTGAAGCTGAAAGTGCTGTAATATCCTGCAAAAAAGAAATGCTTTTTCGTTGTTGCATTTGTAATCTCCACATTACATAATTACCGTTCCGGAATCAAAAACGCCGCTTACTTTTGCAATCATGATTATTGCAATCAACACAAGAATTCTATCTGGCCATACTGCTTCTGCTGATTTGCTGCAAAGCTGTTTTGAAAAAATTGCTGAAGAACAACCCGGGCATTCTTTTGTTTTTATCAGCGAAAAAAAAAACTTAAAAACAGCAACCAACCTAAAAAATATAACCTACCAAATAATCGAGCAGCAATCTGGCAAACCATTGTTTTGGAAGCTTTGGTATAACTATAAATTACCTGCACTGTTAAGAAAAATAAAAGCAGGTATTTTAATCAATGCCGATGGCATCTGTTCATTGAGAACACAGGTTCCACAATTTGTTTTAGTAAACAGCATTCCATTAAAAGAGCAGGCAGCATTTTACGCCAAAAATTATGTCAGTTTTATAGTTACAAACCAGGCAGCATTTTTAAAAAAAGCACTTCATATTTTTGCGGCGGGCAATACATTACAGCAAAAATTAGCAGCCCAGTATAAAATTGCACCAGGTAAAATAACCGTGCTTTATCCGGGCTGCGGTGAAAATTATCAGCTTTTAACATGGGAAGTAAAGGAGCAGGTAAAAGATCAATATACTGCCGGCAAAGACTATTTTCTATTTACAGGACCGCTGGGCAAAGAGAGCAATCTTATCAATTTATTAAAAGCCTTTTCATTTTTTAAACGCCGGCAAAAAAGTAACATGCAACTTGTTATTGTTGCAGAAAAAAGTGGTGAGAGTGATGGCTTTACGGATAGCCTGTCAACCTATAAATATCGCAAAGAAGTTGTATTGCTAAATCATCTGCCAGCGGCAGAATTATATAAAATTACAGCAGCAGCCTATGCTTTTGTGAGCCCAACCTTATTTGAAAAAGATTACAGTACCCTCCTGAATGCCATGCAATGCGGCGTGCCATTAATTGTTAGCAATAATGAAACTAATAAGGAGATTTTTGACAACGCCGGGCTTTATACCGACCCAGCAAGCTTTGAAGACATCGCCGATAAAATGATGCTGTTGTTTAAAGATGAAACAAAACGGGCCCAACACATTGAGAACGGGTTACAACGCCTGCAATATTTCAACTTGCAAAAAACCGCAACGGAGTTGTGGAAAGCGGTTATGACTGCAATACACTAACCAGCTTTCAATAAACTCACTAAATTTGCAACCATTAATAATTTAAACCGCAATAGCATTTTGTCTTTTGGCAAATTTGCAGCACTTGCACATTTGCATATTAAATGAATAAATCAACTATACAAATAGACATTCTTTTAGATCCCAATAAAGTGCCTGAAAAAATAAGCTGGCTGGCGAGCGACAGTAATGCGGATATGGCGCAAAAGGCAAAAGCCATGTGCCTGGCGTTTTGGGATGGTGCAGATAAAACTGCCACGCGTATTGATCTTTGGACAAAGGATATGATGGTGGATGAAATGGCCGATTTTTATTACCAGATGCTGATTACAATGGCCGATACTTTAAAGAGAGCCACCCAGCAGCAGGAACTATCAGATGACATGAAAACATTTGCTAAAAATTTTTCTGATAAATTCCGGGCAATACAGTTGAAGGAGCAGGGGAAGTAAACAATGTGCAAATGTTGCAAATATGCAAAGAATTACTGAGCTCCCTTTTAGGGGTTGGAGGCAAATCATCACTCAAAAATCAACAATCATAAATCAAATTATATGGCTTTAGAACAACAAATAATGGCTGAAATGAAAGATGCCATGAAAGCAAAGAATGAAGGAGTACTTCGCAGCCTGCGTGCCATTAAAGCAGAGATCATTAAAGCAAAAACAGACCCCGGAGCCGGCGGAGAGATTGACGAAGCTACGGAACAAAAGTTTCTTCAAAAAATGATGAAGCAGCGAAGGGACTCACTGGATATTTTTGAAAAGCAGGGAAGAGAAGACCTGGCGGCTAAAGAAAGAGAAGAGATGGCCGTGATTGAAAAATTTTTGCCAAAGCAATTATCAGAAGCAGAAATAAAAGAAGCCGTTTCAAAAATAATTGCTGAAACTGGTGCCAGTTCTCCCACTGATATGGGCAAGGTAATGGGTGTTGCAAGCAAACAACTTGCTGGTTTGGCCGATGGCAAAACCATTAGTGCATTTGTAAAAGAACTACTGGCAAATAAACATTCGCTTTAACGCTGCAACTGGAAGCTTCATTAAAAGATGTTTGACTATTGCTGCAATAATTCAATTGTATGGTAGACATTATTTATGCAGTTTTAATAATTATTGCGGTGGTTAAAGGCCTGCGTAAAGGCCTTGCAATGGCTGTATTTTCTATTGCTGCTTTTATAATTGGATTAGCGGCTGCCCTCAAACTTTCTGCATACGTTGCGGTTTACTTAGAAAAAAATATTGAAGCAAACAGTAAATGGTTGCCATTTCTTTCTTTTGCACTGGTTTTTTTAGTGGTGGTTATACTGGTTAACTGGGCAGGCAAAGCGGTTGAAAAAACTTTTGAAATGGCCTTTCTTGGTGCAGCAAACAGGCTGGGTGGTGCGTTAATTTATGTGCTTTTATATACCATCATTTACAGTGTGTTACTGTTTTATGCTGAAAAGATAAAAGTCCTTACGCCGGAAAGTATCAGGCAGTCGATTGTATTCCCCTACATCAGGCCATGGGCACCGTTTATACTTGATGGCATCGGGAAAATCATTCCCTGGTTTAAAGACTCATTTGCTCAGCTGGAGCATTTTTTTGAAGGGGTTGCCAATAAAATCAACCATTAATTTCAGGCATCATTTTATTTAATGTAATTTTAGCCCGATTACATATTTTAGCATAAACAAACTGCAGGGTAATTTTTACAACAACGGATGAATTATACAATACAACAAGACGGCAAATTCAAATATATAGAAGCAGGTGAAGGTGAACCGCTGATGTTGCTGCACGGGTTATTTGGAGCGTTGAGTAATTTTGCTGATCTTATCAATTATTTTAGCCTGACACATAAAGTGGTAGTGCCGATACTGCCCTTGCTTGAACTTGATTTGCTCCACACTTCGGTAAGCGGTTTACAAAAGTTTGTTCAAAAGTTTATTGAACACCGCAATTACGATAATATAAACCTGCTGGGTAACTCTTTGGGTGGCCATGTTGCACTGGTTCATATTTTAAAAAACCCAGAGCGCATTAAGACACTTATTCTAACAGGTAGTTCCGGCCTTTTTGAAAACGGTATGGGTGATACTTATCCAAAAAGAGGTGACAAGGAATATATCCGCAAAAAAACGGAGCTTACTTTTTACGACCCGGCAATGGCTACCGAAGAACTGGTAAACGAAGTTTTTGAAATCACCAATAACAGGCTTAAAGTAATAAAGATTATCGCACTTGCCAAAAGTGCTATCCGCAATAACCTTGGCGAAGAACTACAGGAAATTAAACAACCAACCTGCCTTATCTGGGGAAACAATGATTCCATTACACCACCGTTTGTTGGCAAAGAATTTCAAAAGCTAATACCAAACAGCGAACTTTATTTTATTGATAAGTGCGGCCATGCACCAATGATGGAAGTGCCTGACGAGTTCAACAGCATCTTAAGTTCTTTTTTGGCAAAACAAAAAACACTTGCTGCAACTAATTAGTATTTTCAATTGTCTTTTTGCTCAGTATAACAATTTCAAAACAACAAAATACGTTACCGCTACATGTTAACGGCAGAATTAATCAACAATAATATTCCCCGTCTGCAACTGCAGGACAGCATTGCGAAAGCTATGCAATTAATCAGTGATTACAGGGTAACCCATCTGCCGGTGGTATCAGAAGAAAAATATTTGGGGCTTATCAGCGAGGATGATTTGCTGGATGCTGAAGAAGAAAAATTGCCCATCCAGGTTTTGGAGCACAGTTTTATCACTGCTTTTGTAAAAGAAAATGAGCATTTTTTAAATGCCGTAACATTCAGCAACCTGCATGAGGCAACCGTGGTGCCTGTTGTTACTGAAGAGAAGGAACTGGCGGGTGTAATTACCTCGCCGGATTTGCTGAGAGCATTGGGTGATTTTTCCGGCGCAACAGAAATTGGCGGTATTATAGTAATGGAAATGGAAAGGAGCCAGTTCGCTATTTCCGAGATAAGCCGCATTGTTGAAAGTAACGACGCCACTGTGCTTCACCTAAATACTACCGTTCAACCTGCAACCGGTTTGCTTACGGTTACACTTCATCTTAATAAAAAAGAAATTGCAGCCATCGTTTCAACTTTTGAAAGATATGAATACGATGTTATTTACTACTTTGGCGATGAAAAATTTGAAAACGAAGTGCACAGTAACTACCGCCACCTCATGAACTATTTAGATATCTGATTACTGATGCTGCTCTGTGTTTTACTTAGCCAACCTTTATTCTTACACCAGCTCACATTAAAGTTTTCCGGCAATATCAGTTACATTTACATCCCTGCTTTTCCTGGCATTGGCCCCCGTTAATGAGCTTATTTAAAAAGATATGCATTCTGTGTTTGTTAGGTTTATATGCTGACGGTGCTGCCGCTCAAAATATTGATGTATCAACTTCTGCTGCAGATAAATTACTCAATAGTTTTAGTGACACTTCTGCAAAAATTGCCATTCACCAGCTTAACATTTCCGGCAACAGGCATACAAAAGAGTTTATCATTTTAAGGGAAATTCAGTTTACAACGGGGGATTCAATTAAGGTAAAGGACCTGAATACCGAACTGCAAAAAGCCCGTCAGCAGGTTTATAATACCAATCTTTTTAACGAGGTAAAGGTTGATGTTGCTTCTACTTCGGGCAACGGTGTTGATATCAATTTCCAGGTAAAAGAACGCTGGTATATTTTTCCCATTCCCAAGTTTCAACTTATTGACCGCAACATTAATGAGTGGCTGCAAAAATACCATGGTGACCTTGACAGGGTGGTATATGGCGTAAAATTTTCGCACTACAATCTTACCGGCCGGCGGGATCTGTTGCGGCTTATAGTTTTAAATGGATTCACCCGAAATATTTCACTTTCCTATACGCTTCCGCTCAGTAACAAACAGCTCACTAATGGCTTCTCTTTTGGTGCCGGCTTTGTGGAAAACCGGGAATACATTTATAAAACAGGGTTCGATAACAAGCCTTTGCTTTTTAACAATGGTGATTTTGGCAGAAAGAATATTTATGTAAGCGCTGGCTTTAATATGAGGAAAAATATTTTAACCACCCAAATATTTAATGTCGCTTTTAATCATCTGCAGGTAACTGATTCCTTGCTAAAACCAAATTACAACCCTTACTATTTCAGCGGGCAAAGCCCTGTAAGAAATTTTACAGATGTAAGTTATACATGGCAGTATGTAAATGCCAACAATGTTATTTATCCTTTGAAGGGAACCACTGCACAGTTAAAGCTTTTAAAGCGTGGTTTCGGTTTTTCAGGTGGGCTTAATATGATGTATGCAGAAGCCAGCGTAAACCGCTACTGGAACCTGCATGACAACTGGTATGCAGCCATTAATTTGTCTGGCAAAACAACGCTTCCTTTTGACCAGCCTTATATAAACCAACGGGCAATGGGCTATGGTGAAAGTTACCTGCGTGGGCTGGAGCTTTACGTGGTGGATGGAGTAGCTTTTGGATTGCTTCGGTCGACTTTAAAAAGAAAAATTTTCACCGTTAATATTCCCCTGCCGTTTCATGTAAAAAAATATCCTTTTATTCCCTTTACATTTTTTGCTAAAACCTATGCCGACCTCGGTTATACTTACAATAAAAAGCAGTTTGAAACAAACCTTAATAACAAGCTGCTGTACACAGGCGGGTTTGGCTTAGATGTGCTTACCCTTTACGATATTAATCTCCGCATTGAGTACAGCTTTAATCAATTAGGCAAAAACGGCCTATTTTTACAGGCGCAGAGCGGATTGTAGTGTTTTTGTTCCGGCAAAATCCACCTGCCGGTAAAAGCAACAAAATGAAAATAGCCATATACAGCAGGGGTATTGAAAATGATCAGCATAAAGACATGGATTCATTACTGGAAGAGTTATACCTGCACAAGGTAGAACCCGTTTTTTTCCAGGATTTTTTTAACCAGTTCTATTCGGCCGTTACTATAAAAGGCAAGTACACAACTTTTAATGCAGCCAGCGATCTTGATGACAGCATTGATTGCCTTATCAGCCTTGGCGGCGATGGCACATTGCTGGACACCGTTACGCTTGTTCAGGATAAAGGCATACCGGTGTTGGGTATCAACTATGGCCGGCTGGGTTTCCTGGCAAATATTGGCAAGGAGGAGTTGCATACAGCCATCAGGGCATTGGCGGAACGATCGTATGTAAAAGAGAAACGAACACTGATTCACCTCGATGCAAACATCCCCATCTTCAGCGACGTACCTTATGCTCTAAACGAGTTCACCCTGCAAAAAAAGGACTCGTCTTCCATGATAAAAATCAACACTTATTTAAACGGCGAATTCCTTAATACTTACTGGGCAGATGGGCTGATAGTGGCCACACCAACAGGTTCTACCGGCTATTCGCTTAGTTGTAACGGGCCAATCGTATTTCCAGACAGCGGGAGTTTTGTAATAACTCCTGTTGCACCGCATAATTTAAATATCAGGCCGATTGTGGTGCCCGATAATAATATAATTTCTTTTGAAGTTGAAGGCAGAACAGATTCTTTTATCTGTACGCTTGACAGCAGGCGGGTAGTAGTTCCAAAGGAAGTGCAGCTGGCTGTAAAAAAAGAAAGCTTTGGTATTAACCTTATCAGGCTGAATGAAAATAATTTTTTGCAAACGCTCCGCAATAAACTTTCGTGGGGGCTTGATAAAAGGAATTAAGGGGATAGCACATTTAGTTCCACCATTCAAAATTGGAAAGTTTATTTGCAGGTCTTTACACTGGTTGAAAAATCATAATTTTCAGTTCCTGAGTATTTCAGTTTTTAATACTATTAAAATCAATCATTATGCACCGCAGAGATTTTCTTAAAACCACTTCCTTGTCTTCAGCAGGCTTTGCCATTTTACCCACTGGTACTTTATTTACTGATACAAAAAAAGTAAAGATTGGTATTATCGGCACTGGTCTGCGTGGGCAGAATCATCTTGAAATGCTGTTGAAAAGAAATGATACAGATATTGTTGCCATTTGTGATGTGCAGTACAATATGCTTGAAATGGCTAAAAAGCAATTTACAGATGCAAAAAAGCCGTTGCCAAAAGTTTTTACCGGCAGTGATTATGCTTATGAAGATTTGATAAAAATGCCCGAACTGGAAGCTATTCTTATTGCCACTCCGTGGGAATGGCATACGCCCATGTGCATTGCAGGTTTGGAAGCCGGCAAATATGTGGCAACCGAAGTTGTGCTGGGCATTACCATACAGGATCACTGGGATGTGGTAAAAGCTTGTGAACATTACAAAGGCCATTTAATGATGCTGGAAAATGTTTGCTACCGCAGAGATGTGATGGCGGTTTTGAACATGGTACGCAAGGGCTTGTTTGGAGAACTGATCCATTTGCAGGGCGGTTACCAGCATGATTTGCGTGGCGTAAAACTCAATGATGGCAAAACGCCCTACGATAGTGGTGTGGAGTTTGGTGAAAAAGGTTATTCAGAAGCCAAATGGCGAACCAATCACAGTGTGCTCAGGAATGGAGAACTCTACCCAACCCATGGCATAGGTCCGATTGCCAATTATATAAACATCAACCGGGGCAACCGCTTTCTCAATCTGTGCTCTTTTGCCACCAAGTCAAGAGGGCTGCATAATTATATTGTAAAAAAAGGTGGTGCCGATCACCCCAATGCTAAAGTGCAGTTTAAACTGGGCGATGTTGTTACTACCAATATCAGCACCAGCAATGGAGAAACAATTTTATTACAGCATGATACCAGTTTGCCAAGGCCTTACTCATTGGGCTTCAGGGTGCAGGGCACCAACGGGCTCTGGATGGATGTAAACAATTCAGTTTATATAGAAGACATCAGCAAGCCACATACCTGGGACAATGCAAAAACGTACCTTGATCAATATGATCATCCCCTTTGGAAAAAATATGGAGGCGATGCTGAAGGTGCCGGCCATGGCGGCATGGATTTTTTTGTGTTACATGCTTTTATTGAATCTGTAAAACGTAAAGTGGCTACGCCAATGGATGTATATGATGCAGCAGCATGGAGCGCTATTACACCGTTAAGTGAACAAAGTATACAAATGGGTAACCAAAGTGTGGAGTTCCCGGATTTTACCGGGGGCAAATGGATGAGCCGAAAGCCTGTATTTGCGCTGGGTGATGATTATTAAGAAAAAAAATAGAGGGGCCAGATAGAAATCCTGCCCCGTTTTAAATCCATATCCTTTAAAAAACCATTGATACTTACGAGAAAAATAAATATTGGTTCTGTACAGGTAGAAATATTTAAAAAGTACTCAAATTTTTAAACCGCCATTTTTTATTTATGAGTAAAAAAATTGCTGTTGCCGGCGCAGGCATTAGCGGCATGTCATCTGCCTGGCTGCTGGTTAACAATGGTTACGATGTTACTATTTTCGCAAAGGCATTTTCGCCTGATATCACTTCCAATAAAGCTGCTGCATTTTGGTTCCCCTACCATATCAGGAACGATTACAGAGGAATTACCTGGTGCCAGACTAGTTATAACGCTTATAAAGCATTTGCTGAAGATGCTGCTACAGGGGTTTGTATGCGGCTTTTAAAAAAAGTTATCCCTACCGGAGAAACAGAGCAGGAGCCAATATGGGTTCAATTTATGCCAGAAAGCTCCTGCAGAATTTTACCGGAGGAAAAGCTGGAAAACGGATTTTCTAAAATTTACGAAGCAACAGTGCCCTTGATTGAAACCCAGATTTTTTTACCCTGGCTGCAAAGACAGTTGGAAGCAAAAGGTGTGGTATTTATACAGGAAGAATTTTCAGCACTTGATAAATTAACAGCCGGGTTTGATGCTGTTGTTAATTGTACAGCACTTGGTGCCAGGGCATTATGTAAAGATGAAGAGATTATGCCTGTGAGAGGTCAGGTGGCGTTGCTGAGCCCGTTAAATAATAACCATGCTATTTACCTTGACAACGAAACACCATTTTATGTTGTACCAAGAAAAGATGCAGTTATTATCGGAGGTACTTATGAGGAAAATAACTGGAATGAACAAACAGAGCCAGAGACTATCAACCGGCTTTTGAAAAATGCTTACGCTGCTTTGCCGCATTTGCAAAACCAACAGGTCATTGGCAGCTGGGCTGGTTTAAGGCCATACCGCAAAGAGGTTAGGCTCGAAATTGAAGAAGGCAGCAACATTGTACACAATTACGGTCATGGCGGCAGCGGATTTACACTTTCTTTCGGTTGTGCAGAAACTGTTCTTGCTCTTGTAAATGAGATTATGAGCGGGAATAAATTAAAATAGATTGCCCGTTGTACAATATAGTAAAACCGGGGGCGTTAATACATCGGTTTTTCATAGGATATTGGATTTAAAACGGGCTGTATTTCTATACTGGCCTTTTTTATTTTATACCTGTCCTGTTTCAGTTTTAACGATAAATATTAAATCAAAGCAATTTCTTTGGGAGTATGAGAATGAGTTAAAAATTTTGGATAAATCTGTACATATTAAAATTGCCTCCTGCGGTTTCAATACTTTTTTTCAACACCGTTTTATCAACGTCCTGCATTCTTTTTTTCTGGATCAGGTAGTATGCCTTCTCGGCGAGCAGCCACCAATGCTTTTCCCGTTTTTTTAACCGTAGTTCAGTATTACCAGCCAGGCAATCAATTATTGCGGTCATCAACTCATCGATTCCCTTTTTCTGCGAAGCGACAGTTTTAATTACTGCAACAGGCAACTCCTTATTGTGAAATGCCGGTGCCAGCATCAACCGCAGGTTTTTTACAAAACTATCTGCATCGGGCCGGTCGCTTTTGTTAACCACAAAAAGATCAGCAATTTCCATAAGGCCTGCTTTCATTGTCTGTACTTCATCACCAGCCTCCGGCACCATTACAACAACAGTTGCATCGGCCAGCCCTGCTATTTCAATTTCACTTTGCCCCACGCCCACTGTTTCAATTATAACGTAATCAAAAGGAGCTGATTTCAGCAGATCACTGATCTCAATAATTTTAGGATGCAAGCCTCCCAATGCACCACGGGTGGCCAGTGAACGGATATATACAAATGGATTATTGTACCACTCGCTCATGCGGATGCGGTCGCCCAATAATGCGCCCAGGTTAAAGGGTGAAGAAGGATCAACACACAAAACAGCAACTCTTTTTCCGGCGCCCACCAAATTCCCAATCAACGCATCCGTAAGAGTGCTCTTACCTGCACCTGGCGGGCCTGTAATACCAATAATGGGTATGTGACTTTCCGGCAATAATTGCAACAATTCTTCATAACCATCCACTTCATTTTCAATAAATGAAATATTCCTGGCCAGCGCCTTTGTATTACCTTCTTTAATTTGCTGCAGGTATTGTAACCACATTGGCCAAAGATAGAATAGTATTGAAAGGAATGTGAATTTACCAGCGGAGTTATAGATGTTGTTGATACTGTCTAAATGAAAACAATTAACGATATCGCCAGCCACTATTTTCCATGCAATGTTGCTTTAATTGAATTATTTACCTTCGGTTAAATTTTGTATTTATACGCATGACAAACTTTATTCCCATATTTCCATTGGGCATTGTTGTTTATCCCGGGGAGGAGCTGAACCTGCATATTTTTGAGCCCCGCTATAAGCAGCTCATTCAAGATATTCAATTGAGTAAAAAGCCCTTTGGTGTGCCAGCTATTATTAACAGCAATGTAAGCGAAATAGGCACTTTGGTGGAGTTAGTTGAAGTAACTGAAACTTACGATAACGGCGAAATGGACATTAAGACCCGTGGGCTGGAAGTGTTCCGCATTTTAGAAGTTATAAAACAGTTACCTGATAAATTATACAGTGGAGCAATTGTAAACTATCCCGAAAATGAAGTTAAGGGCAACAGGCTGTTAATGACCAAAGTAGTAGCAGCGGTTAGAGAATTGCATACCGTATTAAAAGTGAACAAATCTTTTAAAAAGCCCGACGAAGAACTCTGGAGTTATGATGTGGCCCACCACGCCGGTCTTTCCCTGCAGGAAGAATATGAGTTGCTGCAGCTTATGCATGAGTTGCAGCGGCAGGAATATTTGAAACAGCATATTATAAAAGTGTTGCCGGTAGTATCAGAAATGGAAACGCTGAAAGATAGAATTCAACTAAACGGGCATTTCAAAAATTTAAGCGGATTTGATTTTTGATAAGTTTTTATTAATACCCACCTATCAGCACAGGCCAGCGCCTGCTGACCGGTATCCTTCAATCCTTCTTCAAATCAATAAATGAAAAAAACAATTTGTTTCGATTTTGGTAATACCAGGCTAAAAGCTGCCATTTTTTTGGGGGATGAACTGGTGGAAGAAATAGTGCTGCCGGATGATGAAACTTCAACCATTGTATCGATCATAGAAAAATATAAACCCGGGGCTTCCATCCTCTCATCTGTAATCAATCACAACCCCGGGATTGAGGCAGTACTGGACCAACAAACTAAATTTCATAAGCTGGCACATACTTCTGCGGTGAACTTTACCACACCGGTTGGTAAACCATCTACAATTGGTGCAGACAGGCTGGCATTGGCGGCGGCGGCGGTGCATTTTTACCCCAAACAAAATAATCTTGTGATTGCATTAGGCAGCTGCATCACCTATAATTTTATCAATCAATATCACCAGTTTTTAGGCGGCGCAATTTCTCCAGGTGTACAGATGCGGTTTAAATCAATGCATGATTATACTGCATTATTACCCTTGATAGAAACTGGAAAAGACCCAAACTGGACCATTTTTCCACTGATTGGCTACGATACCAAAACTAATTTACAGAGCGGTGTAATCGCAGGCATTTCCTTTGAAATAGCCGGTTTCATTGACTTTTACGACAGCAAATACGCCAACTTTAACGTGGTTTTAACCGGCGGTGATGCAGGCTATTTTGCCCGTCACCTTAAAAAGAAGATATTTGCGGACTTAAATTTTTTATTCAAAGGACTTTACGCCATTAGTGAAGTAAATAACTGCTAACATGATGAGATGGATTGGATGGGTATTTACCTGCTTTATTTTCAGTACAGCTTCCGCACAGGAAAATTCTCCTTACTCCCGTTACGGGCTTGGAGATTTAACTCCCAATCAAAACATTATCAACAGGGCAATGGGTGGTATTGCTGCAGGTTATTCTGATCCGCAGTCTGTAAATTTCATCAATCCTGCAAGCCTTGGCCACTACCGTTACAACGCAGTTTTTGATTTTGGTGCCGAGATTGATACCCGTGTTTTAAAAAGTACCAGCCCTGCTGAAAAATTTTCGTCTACTAACCTTTCGATTTCTTACATACAACTTGGCCTGCCATTGAAATTACGCAAAGCCAATAAAAAAGGGCTTTTTATGGGTTTGAGTTTTGGACTGAAACCCGTTTCAAAAATCAGCTATAAAATATTAAATAATGAGCGCCAGGTGGGCATTGACAGTATTGCCACGCTTTACGAAGGGTCTGGTGGCATCAGTGAATTTAATTTAGGATATGCTATTAAGTTTAAAGGACTAAGTCTCGGCGTAAACTCAGGCTGGCGTTTTGGCAATAAAGATTATTCCACCAAGCTTAGTTTTTCAAATGATACACTGCCTTATTACCAGTCTAATTCCGGTTACAAAACAAATTTTGGCGGCATTTTCTTTAACGTTGGTGGCCAGTACGATATTTTTTTAAAGAACAAAGCCTTACTGAGAATTGGTGGTTATGGCAATCTGAGCCAGACAATGAAAGGCACGGAAAATATAGTAAAGGAAACGGTTAACTATGATGCATCTGGCAACATGTACAGGGTCGACAGTGTTTTTGCAAGCAGCCAATCCGGCACTGTGGTTTATCCGGCAAACCTGGGTGTTGGCTTTACGTACATGGACAGTAGCTACCACTGGCTGGTAGGGGCCGATTATACAACGACATACTGGAATAAATATAAGTTTTTTGATCAAACAGATAAAGTGCAAAACAGCTGGAGGTTTAAGGCTGGCGCAGAATACCTGCCGGTTGGAAAAAATAATATTAAAACCTATTGGAGTGCTGTAAAATACCGGGCTGGTTTTTATTATGGTAAAGATTATATAAATATCGGCAACGACTTGCCTGAGTTTGGATTTACGTTTGGTGCCGGTTTTCCGCTAAAGCTCCGCAAGTCTTTTTACGAAACGCAAACATCTTACCTCAATACATCCATCGAAATTGGTAGCCAGGGCGATAAAAAATCTAAACTGAGAGAAAGTACATTCAGGCTTTGTATTGGTCTTTCACTGGCCGATCTTTGGTTTAACAGGCAAAAATATTATTAATAGCATACTGTGTATATGCAGCATACGCCTCTTTTTAAAATATTTACAGCCGCTTTATTTGGCTGTATTTTTTTATACAGCTGCGAAAATGAACTACCGAAACATCCCATCAACGGAAAATCCATAGGCAAAGATGAAGCTGTGAACGTATCAATCCGCTACTCCCTTGCCGGCCTTAAAAAAGCTATACTTAAAGGCCCGCTTATGTACCGGGTGCAGGATACCGCATCTTATCTTGAATTCCCAAAAACTGTACACGTCGATTTTTACAATCCTCATGATAGTGTAGACAGTAAGCTTGATGCTAATTATGCCAAATACAATGATGGACAAAGCAAGGTTTTTTTAAAGGATAGTGTTAGAGTAATTAATGTACTTGGAGATACACTGTACTGCAACGAACTTTACTGGGACCGCAACAGAACAGACGCAGAATTTTATACCGACAAACCGGTAAGAATTCGTACCAGAACACAGATAATTGATGGAATAGGCATGGAAGCCCGCCAGGATTTTAAACAGTGGCACATTATAAATCCAGTTGGTATTGTAAAAGTACCGGGATCTGATTTTCCCAACTGATAACCGGTAAAATTTTCAGTTCTTTCCGGCAGCCAGAGTTTTTTCAGAACGGCTGCAGTTATCATTTCAATTTCCATTCGCATATCTTTAGCACTTAGTCGGTCTGCAATAAATATTACAAACTATTACCACTGTATGATTATAAAATCTAAAATGTCTGAGAAGGATTATATAAACGTAAATTTTTTACTTCTCTACAGCAAGTTATCCATCAAAATAATGTCTGGCTTTTTAATCTTATACCTTATCGGCACAACTATAAGTTCAGTTATATCAGGTCAATTTTCAGCTACAACTTTTACTCCCCTGGCTGTTATGGCGGTAATGCCGGTAATGACATATTTTAGCGCAAAAAAAAATTATAAATACAATCAAAGAATTGGCGAGACTATTGAATACAATTTTGGTGAGGAGGACTTAATAATAAAAGGTGAATCTTTTACATCTCAGTTAAGCTGGCAAAAAATTCATAAAGTGACCGGAACAAAAAACTGGCTGTTCATTTGGCAGAACAGGCAGGTGGCAAATCCAATATCAAGGGTTGATGTTTGGGAAGGAGAAATAAGCGATCTTAAAACTATTTTAAAAAAATACAACATTAAAAATAACCTGTGACTTTTTATGAGTGATATTACTGTTTATGGCATACCGAATTGCGATACCATAAAAAAAACGCTTGACTGGTTTAAGCAAAATAATCACCAGGTTTTGTTTCATGATTACAGGAAAGAAGGCATCAGTAAAGAGAAACTAGCAGCCTGGCTTAAACTTGCTCCGTTAGAAATACTGCTGAATAGAAAAAGTACCACGTGGCGGGAACTTACACCGGATCAACAAAATAAGATAACAAGTAAAGCAGCAGCCATCAGTTTAATGAAAGAGAACTGCACTGTTATTAAAAGGCCTGTGATTGAATATAAAGGGAAATTATTGGTTGGGTTTAATGAAAAATTGCTGGAAGCAACATTCGGCGATGCAGGTAAAATGCAGTAAATTTAATTATGGAAAACAGCCCCGAATTAAAGGCACTTATTCGTGAAAATGCCCATCTTTTCTGGTACACAAAAGATAGTGAAAAAGAAAATCTTCCTTTGCCGGTGGTGCTTGAGTTTTTTTTGAATTATGCAGATGAAATGGCCGTAAAGGAATTGATAAAATTAGTTGGTAAGAAGATGGCAGCATCTGTTTTTTTAAATCAAATTAATACATCAGAACGATTGTCAAATAATTACGATCCATTGTCAAGAAATTTTTTTAGCCTGTATTTTGCAAAATATGCACAGTGATATCCTCAACATCAGGCAAATTGAATTATTACCTTTTCTAAAAAAATATAAGAGGAATTATTACATGGTTGGCGGCACTGCAATAGCATTGCACATAGGACACCGCAGGTCAATTGATTTTGATCTTTTTACAGAAAAGCGAATTAATTTTACGGGTATTAAAAAGGATATATCCGATATTGCTTTTTCTAAACGGCTGATTCTACAATTAAAAGATCAGGTTCATTTTACAGTTAATGATGTAAAACTTACTTTTTTTGAATTTCCTTTTACAAATGAAAAAAATACAAAAGCAATTGTGTTATTTCAACGATATCAATTATTCTGAACAGGTAGAATACATGCCCGGCTTTGAAACCGACGAAGCAACCATCAAAGCTTTTTTAAATGACGCAGCATTAACAGGATTTTAAATTTAATAAAACAAACAAATTATGAAACGCAACGCAACAGCCGTTTGGAACGGGTCTGGTAAAGAAGGCAGCGGCCATCTTACCACACAAAGCACAACCTTAAGCACAACCCAATACTCCTTCAACAGCCGTTTTGCTGAAGGCGTGGGAACTAATCCGGAAGAGCTTGTAGCAGCAGCCCATGCAGGCTGTTTTAGCATGAAGTTAAGTTTTGTGCTTGGAGCTGCTGGTTTTACAGCAGACGAGATCAATACTAAATGTGAAATTACGCTTGACCCTGCAGCGGGTGCCATTACTGAATCTCACTTAATTATTTCTGCAAAAATTCCCGGCATTAGCCAGGAGCAATTTGAAACAGCAGTAGCAGATGCAAAAGCTAACTGCCCCATTTCAAAATTGCTGAATACAAATATTACCCATGAAGCAACCTTGGGATAAACCCAGATTTTGCAGTTGAAATCGTTAAGAGGGTTTCAAATACAATATAGATAAGTGTTTCAGGTTATTTTTTGGCTGAGGAAATAGTGAACTATTTTGAAATCAAAAAATATTCTTAAATGCTTAGCTGTGAAGTAGTTGGAAGCCGCAATAGATTTTCAACTGCAAAATCTGGGATAAATTATTTTACTGCAATAGAAAATGCCCTCTTGCAACGGAGGGCATTTTTAATTTTATCGGGCCAATTCCCTTCTGTTTTACAGGAATAATTTATAGTCGCTTTTTAATTACCACTTCGTGTTAATGCATAGCCTCTGATAAGTCAACTTTCTTTCCCTTATTTCCTTTTACCAACAATACAAAAGGAACACAAATAAGAAACATAATTGAGAGGTAGATAAAAACATCCATGTATGAAAGTACGGCTGCCTGTTTATTTACCATACCTTCCAAAGCTGTATAAGCTGATTTCAAAGCATCGGCAGCACTTTTGCCTTTGCTCATAAAATTATGCTGCATACCATCTACCTGGCGTTGCACCGCAGGGTTGGTTATATCAAGTTTTGACACAAGATTACTTCGGTGCACCATATTTTGCCGGGACATAAATGTGGTTATAAGGGCAATCCCAAATGAGCCGCCAAGCTGCCGCATCATGCCCGTAAATGCAGCGCCCTGCCCAATTTCCTGTCCTTTTAATGATGATAGCGAAAGTGCCGTTATCGGGATAAATAACATTCCAAGTCCCATCCCTCTTACAATCAGCATCCAGAAAAAATTATCGGCACCAGTATCAGGCGTAATAATCACATAGCCCCAATAAGTAAAGATGGAAAACAAGATCATCCCTCCGGCAACTAAATATTGCTGCGGCACACCCTTCTGTAAAAGGTTGCCAATTAAAGGCATCATAAAAGCCGTGGTGAGGGCTGCAGGTACCATTAGCATTCCTGCCTGTTGGGCCGTCCAGCCCAGTATTGATTGCACGTAAAGTGGTATAATAAAAGTTGATCCGTACAACCCGAAACCCATGATGAATGAGAGGATGGTGCCTATCCGTAAATTGGTATTTTTTAAAACTCTTAATTCAACTATCGGATTTCTAAATCTTAATTCACGCCAGATAAAAAAGTAAAACCCCAGAAAAGCTGCTACTGCCAGGTACAAGATTGCGGAGCTGTTAAACCAATCATCATCCTGCCCTTTCTCCAGCACATATTGTAAAGACCCAACCGTGAGTGTAAGTAGCCCTATGCCCAGCCAGTCAATATCACGACCTGTACTTTTTTCACCATACTTTGGACTGCGTACAAACTGCAGCGTCATCAAAGTTGCTATCACGCCAATAGGAATATTGATGTAAAAAATATACGGCCATGAAGCATGATCAACAATATAACCGCCTAACGGCGGCCCAAGCGTTGGACCAATAATAACGCCCATTCCGTAAATAGCCTGCGCCATACTTCTTTTTTCAGGAGGGTAACTTTCAGTGATAATTGTTTGAGAAGTTACCAGCAAGGCACCACCACCCAGGCCCTGCAAAAAACGAAACAATACAAGCTCCCAAATAC
The DNA here is from genome assembly GCA_965247025.1 of Ferruginibacter sp. GTDB lineage: Bacteria > Bacteroidota > Bacteroidia > Chitinophagales > Chitinophagaceae > Ferruginibacter. Next base: position 3,999,880 of record OZ252000.1, read on the forward strand.
CGGTAGCGTTACCGCATAAAAAAGAGCAAATGGTAAAGAGAATGATAGAAGCTGCAAAATAATTTCTTCTTCCAAACTGAACCGATAGCCAGCTGGTCATCGGTACTATGATAACATTGCCGATTGCATAAGCAGTAACAACCCAGCCCACCTCGGTTAACGTTGCGCCAAGCGTTCCCCTCATATCATTCAATGCCACATTTACAATTGTGGTATCAACAATTTCAAGCAAGGCACACAAAATGGCAGTGATAGTAATTATCACTCTCCTGCTGCCATATTCTACTAATGATTCCATTTGTTGCATAATCAGTCTCTGTCTAAGTTTTTTATTTTGTACGGGCTATTCTTTCTATAAATGAATATCTACCGCCACATTCATTCCCGGCTTTAACTGGCTTACCAGTGAATCTGCAGGTCTGTTAAATTCAATTTTTACAGGCAGCCTTTGCACAACTTTTACAAAATTACCACTGGCATTATCAGGAGGTAATAATGCAAACCTTGATCCTGTTGCCGGAGAAAAAGAGGTAAGAGTTGCCTCAAAATCGTGGCTTGGAAAAGCATCTGCATGAACGGTGACTTTTTGACCTATCCGCATTTTTTCAAATTGCGTTTCTTTAAAATTTCCAACCACCCAAATATCATTGCTCAGCACAATACTAAAAACTGATTGCCCGGGTTGTACAAACTGACCTTCCTGCAAATTCACTTTTGAGATCATGCCGCCTTCCTGCGCTGTAATAACTGCATACGATAAATTCAATTTTGCTTCTGCCACTTCAACTTCACGTTGTTTAATAACGGAACCTGCCACTCCAATTTGTGAAGAAGTAGCATTGCTCTGAGAGGCAACACTGCTCGTTTGCTGTGTAACCTGGTTACGCTGTGCCTGCAGTATTATCAGTTGCTTTTCAGCAGTTTGTTTAGCAGCTTCAGCCTGCTCAAATTGTTGTTGTGTAACAGAGTGATCTTTTATCAGGTTTGCATAGCGGTCATAATCTTGTGTAGCCCTGCGTACGGTTATTTTTGCTGCTTCAATTTGTGCATCCGCAGTTGATAAACCAGCCTGTGAACTACTGATGCTTGCCTTTGAAGCATTGGTTGTTGCCTGCGCTGCACCAAGATTACTGTGTGCAGTAGCCAATGCAGCTTCTGCCTGCATTACTTTAAGCGCAAGATCCCTGTCATCCAGTATCATTAGCGTATCGCCTTTTTTTACCAGCTGGTTATCTTTTACTCTTACTTCTTTAACATAGCCGGCTACTCTTGGTATTACCGGGCTGATGTTTGCTTCAATCTGTGCATCATCTGTTTCTTCGTGATGTTGAGAATGCTGGTATTTACTGATACCAAACCAACCACCGCCGATCACCAGCAGTGCAAGTACAATTATAAATCCTTTACTGCTTTTTTTGGGGGCCGGCTGAGGCTTCTGTACATTTTGTTCCATATAAGTTATTGCTGTTTTGTAATTAGTTGTTATTGATTGATAGATCCGCTTACCTGTAAAATTTTATTGTATGCCACAAAGGAATCGGCTTTGGCATTTGTAACACTTAGTTTGCTTTGAAGCAAGGCTACATCTGCATCCAGCAATTCTGTTGTGGTGGCAAGTGAATTATCGAATTTATTTTTTGTTATCCTGTAATTTTCTTCTGCCTGCAATACTGACTTTTCATACACATCAATCTTTTTTAAAGTAAGCATGTAAGACTGGTAAGCCTGATTGATCTGCAGTTTAACATTATCATTCAGTGACTCTTCACCAAGCTGTAGTTGTTGTTCTGTAATTTTTGCCTGCTGAATTTTTGTTTTTGTTTTCCAGAGAGAAGCAATATCATACCTCACCCCAATACCAAGATTAACTGCGTTGGTTATTGTTATAAATTTGGGAATGTTTGCAGCCACATAACCGCCACTAAAAGATAGTGTTGGATAGTAATTGCTCATTGCATTTTTTACTTCAACTGAGGCTGCTTTTTTGCGAAACCCGATTGCACTGATATCTTTCCTGTTCTGCAATGCAGCCTGTTCATATTCATCCAATGTTTTTACTGAGACAGGTAATGCAAGTCCTGTTTTGTCGGGCACCAATTCTGTTTGTTCCGGCAAACCCATCATCAGGTTCAGGTTTACAGCAGCCAGTTTATAATTTGTTTCGGCGTCCAGCAAAGTCAGTTCAATATTAGATGATTGTAATTCTGCTTTCATCAAATCGTTCCTTGCAAGCAACCCATTTTTTTCGAGGCTGGTAAGGTCACTTACCCGTTGCCGGGATGTTTGCAGGTTTTCCTTTACTAATACAATTGCCTGCTCAGCTTTATAAAGATTAATGCAGGCGCTTATAACAGTCATTATCACTAGTTCCCGGTCATTATCTGCATCAAGCTTTATAGCCTGTTCAAGGTATTTAGCTGATTCAATGCCATACCGGAGCCGGCCACCAGAATAAATCGGCACCGATACGCTGGCAATACCATACATAGCCTGGTGAACGCCTGGTGTGCTGCCACCACCACCGCCTGTATCAGAGCCTGTTTTAAGATTGATATTTGGCTGCACCGGAAGGTACAGATAAGAGCCACTCACACTTGCTTCAGGAAGTTTTTTTTCGTAAGCTTCTTTAATGGCTAAAGATGCAGCCTCAATTCTTGTTTTATTTGTTTTTAAATTTTTGTTATAAGCCAGTGTAAGGTCAATGGCTTCCTTTAAGGTAATGGTTCTGCTTTGCTGTGCCAGCAGACTTTGCATGCTGATGATACCAGCGATAATAAATAGTAATCTATGCTTCATTAGTTAATATTGCTTTGAATAAGGTTTTAAGGTGAATGGTTACCTTTTTTTTAAGAAAGAGACCATATTCTTCATCTGTTAAATTTGTTGCGTTATTAAATTCCCTGTAATGCTCCTTACTGCTCATGGCATGCCAAACCGTTCCAACCATTGTATTCAGCATCAATATCACATCTACCTTCTTTTTAAACTCACCTTTCTTTTGCCCTTCTTTTATAAGTTCAGTAATTATTTCGGCATTCTTAATTTTCAATTGCTTCACTTTTTCCCCGACCGATTTACTGGAATTGATCATCTGGTCGCTGAGCATTAACCTGTAAAACTGCTGGCTGCTCATCATCCTTTCAACATGTTCATCAATAAGTATATACACTTTTTGCAATGATGTCATATTGGTTTCCTTCAACAACTCCTCTACTCTTATTTGCACTTTACCAATCTTGGCTTCAAAAATTGCTTCGAGCAGCTTCTCTTTTGAACCAAAGTAATAAGAGATCATCGCCACATTTACACCAGCCTCTTCTGCAATATCTCTAACTGATGCACCGTCAAAACCCTTTTGAGAAAAAAGCCGTTCTGCTGTTTCAATGATTTGCGATTGCTTTTCATTAAATGCCGTCATAGTTCATAATTAAAACGCAAAGTTAAACAACTGTTTAATATTAATCAAACATTTGTTTAACTTTTTTTGGAAACAATATATATTTCTTAAGAGTAAAATGCATTTTTTGAGGTAAATGAACTTGGTAGTTTTAATTATATTTACTCGATATTGTACTTCAACAAAAAACGATCTATGCCATTCCAAAACAAAACAGTTTTAATAACAGGAGCCTCCAGAGGTATTGGAAAAGCCATTGGTTTACGCCTTGCTGCTGCCGGGGCCAATATTGTAATTGCCAGTAAAAGCATTGAAGAGAATCCTAAACTTGGCGGTACAATTTTTTCTGCTGCCGCAGAGATGGAAGCGGCAGGTGGTAAGGCGCTTGCTGTGCAGTGCGACATCCGCTTTGAGGACCAGGTGGACAATGTTGTAAAGCTGGCGGCAGAAAAATTTGGCGGCATTGATATCCTCATCAACAACGCTTCTGCTATAAGCCTCACAAATACGGAACAAACAGAACCAAAGCGCTACGACCTGATGTATGACATCAATGTTCGGGGAACATTTATGGTTAGCAGGGCCTGTATTCCCTATTTAAAAAAAAGTACCAACGCACATATTTTAAACCTGTCTCCTCCAATTAATTTAGATATGAAATGGTTTGCCAATCACCTGGCCTACACCATCAGTAAATACAATATGAGCATGATTGCACTAGGGCTTTCTGCGGAGCTGAGGAAGTACAATATTGCAGCCAATACCTTGTGGCCTAAAACAACGATTGCCACCGCTGCCGTAAAAAATTTACTCGGCGGAGATGCACTGATGAACATGAGCCGGACCGTTGATATTATGGCAGATGGGGCTTATTACATTTTATCAAAACCTGCTGAAGCCTGCACCGGTAATAGTTTTATTGACGAGCAGGTGCTGGCCGCAGAAGGTATAACAAACCTGGATAAATATTCAGTTGTGCCGGGTGCCCGGCTGTATAATGATTTGTTTGTGTAGATCAATTTTTATCGATCAGGATTCCTTGTTTCTTATCAAACTTCAACTGGCTTAATGGCGTTGATATCAATTTGATATTTTTCCCGAGCACATTTCCTTCAAGTTTATTGTTAGCAATTTCCACAGCTTTACAGGCTTCCAGTGTTATCATAAAATGACGGTCATGAAAAGCTTTGAACCTGTTTGACCTCACAATTGTGTTGTTATTAAAATAAAGCCCGGCGGTAGATTTTGCATACAACACAGGATAATCGAAAGGGTGAAATACATTATTCTCTATCCTGATATTTCGGTGAAACGGCTTACCCGGATCAATTTTAGGAATGATCGGATCTATGCTGATGACGCCTTCGCAAAACTGGTACATGGAGGTTAAGCAAGGGTCATTGAATGTATTATTCCGAATAGTTACATCCTTAACAGCACCGGACTCATACCAGCCATTTGCATCTCCTGAAATTAAAATTGCCGAGCCGCTTGATTCGAAAATATTATTTTCAATCACAACCTTACCAGGCGTTGTTACTAAAATACCACGGGCACGGTTACTGCCAAAAAAACAATTTTTTATTAATACATCGGGTACCCGGGTGAGGTTTTCGAGTGCATCGCCAACGGTAACATTCGCTGGAATTTCAGTGCCAAAACTTAGTTCAAAAGTCTGCGGATCAATTGCATGAAAAGAATCTACTATTGCACCGCCGATGGTATTCATCGCCTCATTTTCAATAAAACCAACCGACTCTCCTCTTCTTGCCCAAAAAAAACCAATACTCTGCTCATGCATAAATTTGCAAAGCAGCTTTTTACTTCCCAGCTTTTCAATAATCTTTACGCTGGTACCGTGAACATTTATAGGGTCATCCATCAATGCCAGAAAACGGCAACTGTCTGCAATAATTTGACCTTTACAATTTGAGTAATGAAAGCCATCATCATGACCGCTAAATATCCGGCCTTTGGCTGCATTGGGTATACAATTTACTTTTTTAAAAGCCAGGTTTTCTGAATACTGGCTTAAAATCCCCAGGCCGGCATTTTGATACATGTTTATGTTTTCAAGCACAATATTTTTACTTCCGGTTATAAAGGTTCCGGCATGGTCCCTTGCGCTGTGCCTTAAAACTAAATAGTTACCAACCGCAGGTAAGCGCTTAAAAGTATAATTCATCCGCACAATTCCGGCACTAATCTCCGTAGCTGTATAGTTACCATAATCGCTGCCAAGGCAGGATTCATCACCGGTTTGCGGAGCTATCAATTTGCTGTCCTTTTCAAATTCCATAGCGCCCCATGTCCACAACTCACTTTTCCATCCTTCGCCAACAAACATAATTTTGCCACGTTCAATAATATAAGGCGATTCTTTACTAATGGCGATATCAATATGATCAGCTGCAGTTGCTATAACCTGGGCCTGTGCTGACATTGGCAGCTCCCAGTCGATATTTAAATTCCTTATGGTGATGTTCTCACAATTGTCAATTGTGAGGGGTTGCATTCTGTCATGGAAAATAAAATCTGCGCCGCTGCAATCAATAACAACATTTTTTAAATGATCAAGCAAGATGGGACAACGGCGAAGCGGAATCACATCTGTATTTGATTCGTAGTACATTTTTTCTTCGGTGTATTGTGGCCAGAAGTCGTACCTGCCGGGCGGAAAAATCAAGACAGTTTTTGCTTTATCACTGCAAGCCTTTAAAGCATTTTTTACTGCGGGCACTGCATTAATCCTGGAATTTGGCGCGTACCCAAAGTCTGTTATTCTCAAAGTGTCCTGGGCTTCAATAGATGCAGAAAAAAAAATAAAAATTAATATCCCGGCTAATTTATCCATGTGAAAACTAAGATTTTTTCCAGCGTTACCAACATCAACTTGTGATTGCTAAAATCAAAAATTGCACGCCGGGTTAAAGAGTATTACCGTTCAAATATACTTATAACCAGTCAAAGCAATTATCAGGTACATAGCGGCTAAGCTGGTGTGTATTTTCTATAAAAAACATTTACTATAACTCAATATGTATGACCTGGAAGAAAGGCCCAGTGCAACGTTCACCAAATGTTAACAAATCTATAATTAAAATTTCTTTTGGATAAACGGTAACATTTTTTAAGTGACTACGTATAGTTTCGTAACCGAATTATTTCTGTTACCAAAAACCGACAACATGCGTTTCATAAAAATTATTGCAGTTGGATTTTTCCTCTTGCAAACAGCTGCAGCCTTTTGCCAAATTGCAAAGAGAGATCTTACCGCAAAAAGAATTACCACCTCACTTACTATTGATGGATTGCTAGATGAGCCCGAATGGAAAAATGCCCAGGTGGCAGATAAATTTGTTGCTTTACGGCCCACGCCTTTTCAACCGGAAAGAACGGAAAACGCATCTGAGATGTATTTCATTTATAACAACGATGGTATTTACATCGGCGGATATTTTCATGAAAAAACAAAGGATAGTATAGCTGCGGAGCTTGTTGGCCGGGATGGCTTTGGTAACAACGATTTTGTGGGGGTAATTTTTGATACGTACTTTGATAAGCTTAATGGTTTTGAATACTTTGTAACTCCGCTTGGAGAACAGTTTGATGCAAAACAGTCTCCGAATTCGAATGGCAACAGTGAAGATTTTAGCTGGAATGCAGTATGGCAAAGTGCTGCAAAAATACACGCTGATGGCTGGAGCTTTGAAATGTTTTTGCCGTATTCGGCTATTCGCTTTGGTAAAAATAAAGTGCAGGACTGGGGGCTGAATATTGTAAGACGGAGACAAAAAAGCGGAGAGCAATTATTCTGGCAAAGCATCGATCCAAATGTAAATGGCTTTTTAACCCAGGAAGGAAAACTAACCGGGCTTGAAAATATTAAGCCGCCGCTCCGGCTGCAGTTTTCACCTTATTTGTCTACTTATCAAAATCATGATGACAATGCACCGCTCGGAAAGTCTAAAAACAACACCACGTTTAATGGCGGTATGGATATTAAATATGGCCTTAGCCCGGCCTTTACGCTGGATATGACGCTGATACCCGATTTTGGCCAGGTGCAAACCGATAACCTGATCCTTAACCTTTCTCCATTTGAGCAAAAATTTAATGATAACAGGGCCTTTTTTACCGAAGGTGCAGAGCTGTTTACAAAAGGAAATTTATTTTACAGCCGCCGCATACCAACCAAGCTTTACAATGCCACTAAAATTAGTGGTCGCACCCAAAAGGGCCTGGGCATAGGCTTTTTAAATGCAATTGCTAAACCTCAGTATATAAGTGAATACAATAGCAGCACTGGTAAAGATGAAAAAATTCAAACCGATCCATTAACCAATTACAATGTATTTACACTTAACCAAACACTGAAAAATAACAGCAGTATTTCGCTGGTTAATACCAATGTTTGGCGCAAAGGAAAAGGTACAGATGCAAACGTTACTTCTGCCCTTGTTGATTTATATGATAAAAAGAATAAGTGGAATGTTGGCGGCAACGTAAGTCTTAGTAATAAAAAAGTACTTGGCTACGCACACTCAATTTATTTTGCAAAAGCCAGTGGCCGTTTTACATTTAATATCTGGCAGGAACTTACGGATGCAAAATATGATAAAAGCGACCTGGGTTATTTTACCAATAACAACACCATGGACCAGGGCGCCTGGTTTGGCTACAACTGGATAAAACCAAGCTCCTGGTACAACCAGTTTAATGTAAACACCAACTTTTTTTACAGCCGGCTCGTTACTCCAATTGATGTGCTGAGGCGTAGTGACCTTATGTATCAAAATGCCAATATTAACTTTAATGGTAACGCCCAGCTAAAAAATTTATGGTGGGTTGGGCTCAACTTAAATGGCGGGCCAAAAAGCAATGATTTTTATGAAGCAAGACAATTAGGAAGAGTATTTAGAAATAAAGGCAGGGTAAACATCAATGCATACTGGGAAAGTAATAGTGCTAAAAAAGTATCATGGGGCGGTAACTTTTCAGGCGGTGCCGGCCAGCTTTTTAACAGGAGAAGAATTGACGGAGGATTATTTGCAAAAGTGCGCTTTAGCAGTAAATTTTCTATTGATCACATGATAAACCTGGAAAACAGTATCAATCAGCCGGGGTGGGCCTGGACGGATTATAACGTTGTTCCCGGGCAGCCCGATACCATTTATTTTTCAAGAAGGAAATTGCATACGGTGGAAAATATCCTGAGTTTTAAATATAATTTCACCAACCGTATGGGTCTTACTGCAAGGCTCCGCCATTACTGGAGTAAAGTAGATCCGCAGCAATTTTATGAGCTGGATAAATATGGGGATCTGCAAACACCTTCAGTAGAAAAAACTAAAAACGTAAACCAGAATTTTAACTTTATGAGCGTAGATATGGTTTACACCTGGCAGTTTGCCCAGGGCAGTTTTATTAACGTTGTCTGGAAAACGATCGACAGAAATTTCAGAAGTGATTTTGAACAAAATTATTTTGCCAATCTTGGTAAAACCGTCAGCGGCAACGGCTATAATAATGATACCCAGTTTGGCAGCTTCTCCATAAAAGTTATTTACTTTTTAGATTACTTAACAATGAAAAATAATATTCAGGCAAAGAAAAAAACATCATCCTGATCTCTTTATCGAAACAATAAAGGGGAGCAAGAAATTATCTTGCTCCCCTTTATTTATAAAATAGTTTCAACATCCAATCAGCCATCAAATATCCAACATCAGCCATTTCCACTACCAACCCAATATCCAGGCAAATATCAACGGCACGACAATGGTTGCGTCACTTTCCACTATAAATTTTGGTGTGCTGATATCAAGCTTACCCCAGGTAATTTTTTCATTCGGCACAGCGCCGGAGTAAGAACCGTAAGAAGTTGTTGAATCACTCACCTGGCAGAAATAACTCCAGAACGGAACATCATGCCACTCCAAATCCTGGTACATCATCGGCACCACGCAAATTGGAAAATCGCCTGCAATACCGCCACCAATCTGAAAGAAGCCAACGCCCTTGCCACCAGAATTATGACGGTACCAATCGGCCAGCCAAACCATGTATTCAATACCACTTTTCATCGTTGTGGCTTTCAATTCATTTTTAATAATATAACTGGCAAAGATATTTCCCATGGTGCTGTCTTCCCAGCCCGGCACAACGATCGGGATATTCTTTTGCGCCGCAGCCAGCATCCAGCTATTCTTTGGGTCAATTTCGTAATACTGTTCCAGCACGCCGCTCAGCAACATTTTATACATATACTCATGCGGAAAGTAGCGTTCGCCTTTATCATCTGCATCTTTCCAAATGGCATGAATATGTTTTTGCAAACGCCTGAAAGCTTCTTCTTCCGGAATGCAGGTATCCGTAACCCGGTTGTAATGATTCTCCAATAAATCCCATTCTTCCTGAGGACTAAGATCCCGGTAATTGGGCACTCTTTTATAATGGCTGTGGGCCACCAAATTCATAATATCTTCTTCCAAATTCGCACCGGTGCAGCTGATGATCGCAATCTTATCCTGCCGGATCATTTCGGCCAGACTAAGGCCCAGTTCTGCAGTACTCATAGCACCCGCCAGTGTTACCATCATTTTACCACCTTCGGTCAAATGTGTTTCATATCCCTTTGCAGCATCCATTAATGCGGCTGCGTTAAAATGCCTGTAGTGATGTTCTATGTATTGAGAAACCGGTCCCTTTGTCATGATTTTCCGTTTTTATTTTGAGCCGCAAAAGTAATTTTTTTTATGAACCGGGCAGCGTTAATTCTAATCATCTTCACAGGCGTCGCACTCTTGTGCAGTATATCACCATTGAGCAATCAGCAAGATTATACGAGCTTTATAAATTGCGGATAATACTTACAATTTCATCCCGGCCTGCAGGTAGCTGACTGTCAATTTTTCCAGTAAACGCTTTCTCAGGCTATCATCGATAAAAGCTGCCTTCAAAGCATTCACATTGCAGTTGTAAAAGTCATTAATAGTCCAGCCAAAAGTTTGCTGTAAGTGCAAATATTCGTTGGTTTTAGTAGTATTCACAATGGTGGGTGCATCTGTATTTATGCTAAGCGAAACGCCGGCTTTATACAACTTGTCAACAGGATGCTGTAGTAACGTGTCATAAATATTTATCTGCACATTGCACAAAGGGCAAATCTCTAAATGAATATTATTTTGCCGCAGATGCTCCACCAGCTTCGCATCTTCAATGCTTCTCACACCATGTCCAATTCTTGAGGGTTTAAATTGTTCCAGCGTTTCCCAAACACTTTCAGCTCCTTTGGCCTCGCCTGCATGAGCGGTTAAATAAATTCTTTTTTCTCTTGCGTAAGCAAAAGCAGCAACATGATTATCAACCGGAAAACCAGCTTCATCTGCTGCAATATCAAAGCCAGCCACACAGGTATTTTTAATTGCTCTACCAGCCGCACAGTTTCCATACTTTGTGCTGCACTGTAATGCCGTAATGTACAAAGTATCAGCCTTGCTTCTACCTGGTATTTTTTTATAGCTTCTGCTGTGGCTTTTTCAACAATATCAACCACCTCAAATGCAGTGAGCCCCTGCTCCAAATGTTGTAACGGCGCAAACCTTATTTCAGCATAAATCGTGTTATCTGCCGCCAATTGCACAAACAAATCTTCCACCACCAATTGCAGTTGTTCTTTTGATTGCATCAATGCAAAACCTTTTACCGCCCGGGTTAAAAAATCTGCCAGGTCGAGGCATTTTTCAGGAGCTATAAAATCTTGCTGGTAAGTCTCTTTTGTAATGGATGGGTCAATCTTTTTTACAACATCGTAGCTCAACCCACAATCAAGGTGCAGGTGCAATTCAGCTTTGGGGAGTTGGCGAAAGTTCATAATAACTGTTTGCCCGTGACAAAATATTAGCGGTTACAAAAGGCTGAGCACATCACTTATCTGCTGCACATGCTTAAAGTTTACATGCTCTACTTTATGCTCAATTGTTTCATGTGCCCAGGTTGTGTGGTAGGGAATGTGAATGGCATGGCCGCCAATAGCGAGCACAGGCAGCACATCACTTTTGAGTGAGTTACCCATCATTAAAAACTCTGCTGGCAGGATATCTAAGTGCTTGATCAGTTTATTGTAATCTGCTTCCTGCTTATCACTCATAATTTCAATGTGGTGAAAGTAATGTTCAAGGCCAGATTTTTTGAGCTTGCGTTCCTGATCCAGCAGATCGCCTTTTGTGGCAACCACCAGCCGGTATTTTCCTTTCAAAGCCTTCAAAACATTTTCCACACCTTCCAGCATTTCAATTGGCTTTTCTAGTAATTCTTTTCCGTATTGCAGTGCCTTTTCAATCACGCTGATATTGAGGGTATTATTGGTTACCCTCAGCGCTGTTTCTATCATGCTGAGCATAAAACCCTTTACGCCGTAGCCGTACAAAGTAAGGTTTTGAATTTCTGTGAGAAAAAGCTCTTTGGCAAGTGTATGCCTTGGCAGGTAGTCTTCCAGCAGGTCACAGAATCTTTCTTCTATCTCTTTAAAATAGGGCTCGTTTACCCAAAGCGTATCGTCCGCATCAAATGCTATTACTTTTATATCCATGCCGTTTAGAGTTGTTGCCGTTAAGGCGTTATTTGAAATGAAGATGTCCACATAACAAATGTATAGCATGTGAGTGGAATAGAGAAAGGGCGCTCTCAAGAGAAGAAACTTATCCGGCACTACAACTTTACAGCATACGTTTACTTAATTGTTATTCAGTTTTCAACTTCAGCAAAACCACACATTCAATATGATGGGTATGCGGAAACATATCCACCGGCTGTATCTTTTCCACTGAATATCTTTCACTGAGCAATGCAAGGTCACGGGCCTGGGTGGCAGTATTGCAGCTTACATAAACAATCTTTGGAGCGGCAATTTCCAGCAGTTTTATAACGAGCTTTTCATGCATACCTGCCCGGGGCGGATCGGTTATCACCACATCCGGCCGACCATGTGCTGCAAAAAAAGCATCATCACAAATTTTTATGACATCACCGGCAAAAAATTCAGCATGGATGATATTGTTAAGTGCTGCATTTTCTTTTGCATCTTCAATGGCTTCTGCAACAGCTTCAACACCAATAATTTTTTTAGCCTGGCCACTCACAAAAATACCAATGCTGCCAGTGCCGCAATAAAGGTCGTACACAATTTCATTGCCGGTTAAGCCAGCGAAATCACGGGTAATGCTGTACAGTTTTTCGGCTTGTTGGGTATTGGTTTGAAAGAATGATTTAGGGCCAATTTTAAACTGGTAGTCTTCCAGCTTTTCAATCACATAACCTTTACCAAAATAAACTACCGGTTTAAGGTCGTAGATGGTATCATTCCATTTGGTATTTACGGTGTACAACAGTGTGGTTATTGATGGCACTTTCTCCAGCACAAAATCCAGCAACCTTTTTGTTTCGGTTTCATTCTCATAACCAATCACAATATTCACCATTAACTCACCTGTGCTGCAATAGCGGACAATAATATTCCGCAGCCAGCCAGTGTGTTGTTTTATGTCGTAAAAGGGATAATTATTCTCCCTTGCAAAAACACGGATGTTATTACGGATTTGATTATTAACATCATCCATCAGGAAACATTCCTGTATGTCGATTGCCTTATCAAAAATTCGGGGAACGTGAAAACCGAGAGCCCCGGCCTCCCCCAACCCCTCCAAAAGAGAAGCCCCCCCACCCCCCAAAGGGGGGATTTCAGCCACCCCAGACCCCTCTAAAAGAGGGGCTTGGGATGTAGGCTGTTGGTCATGTTCAGCTTCTTTCGCCATTGTTGGTTGACCGCTATTAAAAGTTTCTTTATGATTTTCGGGAGCCGACTCCGGGTATTTTTTAAAAGAATTATCATACGTGAGATCTAAAGCCCCCCCTTCGGAGGGGTTGGGGAGGCTTTTTGGGGAGGCTTTCGGAAGGCTTTTGATTTCCTCACTTGTCAAATATCTTTTGTTGCTGAATGTAAACTCAAGCTTGTTGCGGTAGTATTTTGTATGTTCTCCGCCAACAATAGGCATCATTTCCGGTAAGGGGATTTTCCCAATACGGCGAAAGTTTTGAGCTACCTCTTGCTGTTTATACTGCAGTTGGTGCTGGTACGGCAGCATCTGCCACTTGCATCCGCCACAGGTGCCAAAGTGCATACAAAATGGCTGCTCCCTGTCCTTGCTTAATTCATGAAATTTAGTTGCCCTGCCTTCGCCCCAATCCTTTTTATTGGTGCTAACAAAAACATCTACCACATCGCCGGGTACGGCCCCTTCAATAAATATTACTTTACCATCCACCTTTGCCAGCGATTTACCCTCAGCAGCGTAGCCGCTTACCAGCACTTTTTCCAACGTATATTTTTTTCTTTTCACGGCGGCAAAATTAACTTTCCTTTGTTCATTTCAATCAATAAAAATGCGGCGGCGGCGTTATTGTTAAGGATTTGTAATTTTATTGGCTGTTTCTTTACAGTTCTTGATAAACCATTCCTTTTAGATATTTTTGTAACTATATCATCTGAATATGAGACGACTTTTTTCATCCCTGCTGGGTGCCTTTTTTGTAATGTATGCATCGGCACAAACAGCACCACAGCCAAGCTTTAAAGTAACATTGAATGCCCCGGGTTATACAAACGGCATTGCCTACCTCACTTATCACAGCGGTAAAAATTTGAATGTGGAAGATTCTGCCGCAGTTAGTTCTAAAGGCATTGCAGTGTTCCAGGCAAAGCGCAAACTGCTGCCGGGGATTTATGCAATGGTATTACCGGGCAAAGATAAACTGGTAGATTTTTTTGTTGATAAGGAGCAGGTGATCAATGTTAAGATAGACACATCAGACCTGCTGAATAAAACAATTATCACAGGATCTAAAGAAAATATTGCATTCCAGGATTATGAAAAATACATGGCTGTAAAAGGAAAAGCATGGGAGGCCGAAAGAACAGCCTATTCAAAATCAATAACCAAGCAAGACTCGGCCCTGCATGAGGCCAATTATTTAAAGCTCAATAAAGAGCTGAACGATTACAGGGAGAATATTATAAAGAATCAACCGCAGACCATGCTGGCAACCATATTAAGTGCCATGAAAGAACCGTCGCTACAGATTGCCAACCCTAAAAACCATACTGACTCTCTCAGCAATTATTATTACTATAAAAAGCATTACTGGGATGGGGTTACATTTATGGATGACCGCATCATTCGCTCTCCCTTCTTCCTGCCAAAGTTTGAAAAATATTACCGGGAAATTTTAATACAACAGCCTGACAGTATTATTAAAGAAGCTGATTACCAGCTGCTGCTTGCAAGGAGCAGCCCTGAAATGTATAAGTTTTTACTGAACTGGCTTACGGATGAATACATCAATCCAAAGTACATGGGGCAGGATGCAATATTTGTTCACCTGTTTGAAAAATACCACAGCAAAGGTTTAACCAGCTGGCTGAATGAAAAGCAAATGGAAACCATCAGCCGCCGGGCGTATATGCTGATGGCTAACCTGCTTGGTGCAAAAGCTGCCGATTTGGAAATGATTGACACAACAGATAAACCTTCATCACTTTATAACCTGGATGCTGATTATACGATCGTGGTATTTTGGGACCCAAATTGCGGCCATTGTAAAGAAGAAGTGCCAAGGCTGGATTCTATTTACAAAGCAAGCTGGAAAGCACATGGGGTAAAAATGTATGGAGTACTTTCCGGCGATAGCAAAGTAAATTTAAAACCCGCCTGGACTAAATTTATTGAGGAGCATAAAATGGGTGAATGGACAAATGTTTATCAAACCAAAGAAATGGAAACTGCAGAAACTGCTGCTCAAAAGCCCAGCTACCGCCAGTTGTATGATGTAACCATGACACCAACCATATTTTTACTGGATAAAGAAAAACGCATCATCGGTAAAAAATTAACCTGGAAACAAATAGATGAACTGCTGCAGGTTAAATGGAAAACCAACAACTAATTATTGTGAAAAAAACTTTCTTAAAGCTTTTTCTTTTGTGTTGCACAATGGCAGCCTCTTCATTGGCAGGCTATTCTCAAACGCTGTTCACCTACGGCGCTAACCAGGTAACCAAAGCTGAATTTTTAAAGGCTTACAATAAAAACAAAACTCCTGTTACCGACAAAGCTGCGGCTTACAAAGAGTACCTGGAACTCTACATAAAATTTAAACTAAAAGTGCAGGCAGCAAAAGATGCCAGGCTCGATACTTTGCAGCAGTTAAAGTATGATCTGCAGAATTTTCGGAGCCAGGTTGAAGAAGGATATTTGCAGGATGACATTGCAATAAATGCATTGGTTGATGAGGCATTGGCAAGAAGTAGAAAAGACATTCACCTGTTACATTTTTCCGTAAGTCTGAGCAAATTGCAGGGAGCAGATACTTCCAAAGATTACCAGGCAATGCAACAACTGAAAGCGGAGCTGGCAAAAGGAGAGACCGACTACGCAAAGGTTGTAAGCCAGGTTAATACAGTAAATCTTTTAAACTGGAAAGACCTTGGTTATATTACCGCATTCTCTTTACCCTACGAAATGGAGAACCTTGTGTATGGCTTGCAGACAGGCGGAGTTAGTGATGTATACCGCACTAAAACTACCCTGCATATTTTTAAAAACGCAGGTGAAAGGCCCAGCGCAGGCCGCTGGAAAACTGCCCAGATATTATTTGCGGTTCCGCCAAATGTTTCAGCAGAAGACTTAAGCATCATAAAAAAAGAGGCTGATTCCGTTTATACTTTATTAGATGCCGGGGCCAGTTTTGCAGAAATGGCAAAGCAGTTTAGCGGAGACAGGCTTACCTTTCAAACTGGCGGTGAAATGCCTGAGTTTGGCACTGGTAAGTACGATGCAAGTTTTGAGAAAGCTGCTTTTGCTTTGCAGAAAGACGGCGACATAAGTAAACCAACATTAACCAGCCATGGATACCATATTATAAAAAGAATACAGCAAACGCCGGTGCCGGCAGATAAAACCGATGAAGCTTTTACCGCTACGCTGCGCCAGCAAATTTTGCAGGACGGCAGGGTTACTGCGGCCAAAGCCAGTTTTACTAAAACAGTAATGCAGCAAACAGGCTTTCACAAAAATGCGGCTATAAAAGAGGACCAGCTTTTCCGGTATGCAGACAGTGTTGCTGCCAAAGGCGAAGTTGGTAAATATCCTATAAATAAACAGCTGATCTTTTCCTTTATAAAACAAAATGTAACGGGTAACGACTGGTTGAATTTTGTAAAAGATTATAAACTGAATACAGATGTTTACAAAGGAGAGAGCAACAATGCACTGCTTGATAAATACATCAACACAACTGCGTTGGAATATTACCGTAAACACCTGGAAGAATACAATGCAGAATTTAAATATCAACTGCAGGAGTTTAAAGAAGGTAATATGTTGTTTGAGATAATGGAAAGAAATGTTTGGACAAAGGCTTCAGCGGATTCCAGCGGCTTAAAAAAGTTTTATGAAAATAACAAATTAAAATACCAATGGGCGGAAAGTGCAACTGTTTATTTATTTAACTGTACCAGCGTAAAGGCTGCAGATTCTGCTGCTGCTGCGTTACGTGCAGGCAAAAGCTGGAAGCTGGTTGCAGAACAAAGCGAAGCCGCTGTACAGGCCGATAGTGGCCGTTATGAGCTTAGCCAGTTACAACTCCCTGCCGGCACCATCGCTGCAAATGGTATGATAACAAAACCACTGGTAAACATCAGTGATAACAGCGCCAGTTTTGTGCAGGTGATAAACCTTTTCCCCACAGGCCAGCAGCGCAATTTTGAAGAGGCCCGTGGAATGGTTATAAATGACTACCAGAATTTTTTAGAAGAAAAATGGATTGCATCGCTTAAGAAAAAATACCCGGTAAAAGTAAACGAAACCGTTTTTGATGAATTGCTGAAATGATAAAGAAATTGTTTTTACAATAAAAAAAGCACCTGTAACCGGGTGCTTTTTTTTATTGTTTGTTATAATTTTTTTACCTGATTTGTTTTACAACATTATAAATAACTTTTGGCTTACCAAGTGTGTAGTAATGTAAAACAGGCACGCCAAATTTTTTCAATTCTCTGGATTGCTGTACCAGCCATTCTGTGCCTATTTCCTCTACCTCCTCGTCTGTTTTCGCCTTCATGATTGCATTGCTCAATTCCGCCGGTATATCCACATGAAAGATTTTTGGTAAAACAGTGAGCTGTTTTTTATTAGTGATTGGTTTAAGGCCGGGTATTATCGGCACTTCAATACCAATCTCCCGGCAGGCCTTTACAAAATCATAAAATTTTTGATTGTTGAAAAACATCTGCGTCATAATATAATCTGCACCGGCATCAACTTTATCTTTTAAATATTGTAAGTCTGTGTCTAAATTGGGTGCTTCAAAATGCTTCTCCGGGTACCCGGCAGTGCCGATGCAAAACTCTGCCTTGCCGCCATTTTTAATATCTTCTTCCTGGTAAATACCATTTTTCATATCAACTACCTGCCGCATTAAATCAACAGCATAAGCATGTCCGTTAGGCTCGGGTTCAAAGTTGGCTTCATTCTTTGCGGCATCGCCTCTCAGCACCAAAACATTATCTATCCCTAAAAAATTAAGGTCTATTAATGCATCTTCAGTATCTCTTTTGGTAAAGCCACCGCAAATCAAGTGCGGCACCGTATCTACATTGTAGTGATTTTTTATAGCAGCACAAATAGCAACAGTACCGGGACGTTTCCGCACTTCCACTTTTTCAAAAGTGCCATCAGCCTTTTTCTTAAACATGGTTTCGCTGCGGTGGTAGGTCACGTTAATAAACGATGGTTTAAACTCCATCAGCGGATCAAGATGATTGTAAATTGTCTGGATAGTTTTACCTTTTAAAGGAGGTAAAACTTCAAAAGAAACCAATGTGTCCGTGGCTTTTTGTATGTGTTCTGTTACTTTCATGTTTTAAAATATCTGCAAACTTAATTAAGTAAGCATAAAGCACAAACAACTGTGCTATATAACAGCAGCCTTTAAATGCTGTCCGGAATAAAGCCAGCAGTTTGTTAAACATCGGCAGGCTTTTCAACTATAAAAATTGAATACTTTCAATTGGCTTATTTTTGCCACATTAAATTCTTTCGCTTTGAGCCTGACAATACAAACTAATAATCTTGTAAAAATTTACGGCAGCCGCACGGTTGTAAATGATGTTTCTTTCAATGTGACGCAGGGCGAAATTGTCGGGTTACTAGGACCAAACGGCGCTGGCAAAACAACCTCCTTCTACCAGGTGGTTGGTCTTGTAAAGCCGGACAGTGGTGAAGTTTTTCTCGGAGATGTTAATATTTCGAAACTGCCCATGTACAAAAGAGCCCAGATGGGCATTGGTTATTTGCCGCAGGAAGCAAGTGTGTTCCGCAAACTGAGTGTGGAAGATAACATAACTGCAGTACTCGAAATGACTAAACTCAGCAAGGCTGATCAACGGGAAAAACTGGAAACGCTGCTCGAAGAGTTCAGGTTACAAAAAGTAAGAAAGAACAACGGCGATACCCTTAGCGGGGGTGAAAGACGAAGAACAGAAATTGCAAGGGCTCTTGCGGTTGATCCAAAATTCTTTTTGCTAGATGAGCCGTTCGCCGGCGTTGACCCCATTGCTGTTGAGGATATACAGGAAATTATTGCCAGGCTTAAATACCGTAACATAGGCATTTTAATAACCGACCATAATGTAAACGAAACCCTTTCAATCTGTGACCGTGCCTATCTTTTAATTGATGGCAAAATATTTAAACATGGTACTGCTGAAGAGCTGGCAGGTGACGAACAGGTTAGGCGCCTTTATCTTGGTAGAAACTTTGAATTAAAGCGCAAAGATTATCTTCACCATGAAGCAGCAAAGCATTAAAAGCAGGATGATTGCTGTATATTACAAAGTGCTTGTTAGCATGTTTGTGGTCAAATGTTTATTTTGGGTAATTAAATGAAATTTCTTTCTCCCGCAATATCAAAATTAGCCAGGATGCGTCTTTGGCGTATAGATCATTGGAGTAACCATCCCGTGGTGGCACAGCGGGAAGTATTACAACACCTTGTAACTGATGCCCAGTACACAGCATTTGGGAAAAAATACAATTTTTCAAAACTGTTTAATGTTAAAGAATTTAAGAAAAATGTTCCCATCCAGGATTATGACGAGGTAAAACCTTATATACTGCGTATGATGAACGGAGAAGAAAATGTACTCTGCAGTACTCCTATTCATTGGTTTGCAAAGAGCAGCGGAACCACTTCTGCCAAAAGCAAGTTTATTCCCATAAGTGATGATAGCCTGAAGGACAATCACTTTCAGGCAAGCAAAGATGTACTTACCAATTATTACAAAAACTTTCCCGCCAGCGATTTACTCACCGGCAAAGGGCTGGTGATTGGCGGCTCTCACCAGCTTACAATTATTAATGAAGATCTTGATATCCAGTCCGGTGATTTGAGTGCGATACTTATGCAAAATTCTCCCTTTTGGGGGCAATGGCTACGAACGCCTGAGTTAAGCATTGCCCTTTTAGATGAATGGGAAAATAAGATAGAAAAACTGGCGCAGACAACCGCAGATGAAAATGTAACCTCACTGGCCGGCGTACCAACCTGGACGCTGCTTTTACTGAAGCGAATACTGGAAATAAAGGGCAAACAAACCATAAAGGAAGTGTGGCCAAACCTTGAGCTATACATCAATGGAGGTGTGTCTTTTGTGCCTTACCGGGAGCAATTTGATAAAATAATTGGAGGGCCAATCAATTACCTGGAGATATACAATGCCAGCGAAGGATTTTTTGCAGGGCAGGAAAAGCCGGATGACGATGGTATGCTGCTCTTTACAGAGCATGGTATTTTTTATGAGTTTATGCCAGTAGAAGAATATGGCAAAGCCAATCCTCAAACAGTGGGGCTGCGGCAGATACAAACTGGTAAAAATTACGCCCTGGTGATTAGCACCACCGGTGGCCTTTGGCGTTACCTGGTAGGAGACACTGTGCAGTTCACTTCCCTTAACCCCTACAAAATAAAAGTTAGCGGCAGGCTTAAACATTATATAAATGCTTTTGGAGAAGAGGTGATTGCAGATAACAGCGACCATGCTATTGCAGCTGCCTGCGCCAAAACAAACCTGGTGGTAACTGACTACACAGCAGCACCTGTTTACTTTAGCGATGGTGCAAACGGTACGCATGAGTGGCTTATAGAATTTGAAAATGATCCGGCCGATCTGCGGCCTTTTACAATTGAACTGGATAAAGCACTTAAAAATTGCAACAGCGATTACGAAGCGAAACGCCACAAGGATATTGCTCTTCGCATGCCAATTGTAAAAGCATTACCAAAAGGTACTTTTACAGCATGGCTAAAAAGCATTGGTAAACTGGGTGGCCAGCATAAAGTGCCGAGGCTGAGCAACGAACGTAAAATTGTTGATGAAATACTAACTATAACAAAATATCAAAACAGCTTACTATGAATTTATTAGCAGGTAAAACAGCAATTGTGACCGGAGCAGCCCGTGGCATTGGAGAAGGTGTTGCATTGAAACTGGCAGAAGAAGGTGCCAACATAGCTTTTACTTATGTGAGTGACAGCAGCGGCGAAAAAGCAGCAGTACTGGTGGAAAAATTAATTGCCCTGGGAGTAAAAGCAAAAGCTTATCAAAGCAATGCAACAAGTTTTGCTGCCTGCGAATCACTTGTAAATGAAGTACTGAAAGAGTTTGGCCAGATTGATGTTTGTGTGAACAATGCCGGTATTTCAAAAGATAATCTGCTGCTACGCATGACGCCGGAGCAATGGAACGATGTGATACACACAAACCTTACCAGTGTTTTTAACATGACTAAGCAGGTGATAAAACCAATGATGAAAGCCAAAAGCGGCAGCATCATTAACATGAGCAGCGTAATTGGTGAAATGGGCAATGCCGGCCAGAGCAGTTATGCGGCAAGCAAAGCTGGTGTAATTGGTTTTACAAAAAGTGTGGCGAAGGAACTGGGCAGCCGCAACATCCGCTGCAATGCCATAGCACCAGGTTTTGTTGAAACCGATATGACGAGTTATTTAAAAGATGGTGAAGGCGCAGATAAATACAAAGCTGGAATTCCTTTGGGCAGATTTGGTACAGCAGAGGATATAGCCAATGTTACCCTTTTCCTCGCCTCTGGTATGAGCAACTATATAACCGGACAGGTAATAAGCGTTTGCGGTGGTTTGAATATCTAATGAAAAAAAGAATAAACATATTGATGGCAGCGACAAAAACATCGCTGCCATTTTTTAGCTGTTGTGATGTTTTTACTACTGAAATTATTTGCAGGCTTAAAGATTGCGCTAAAAAAATTGCCAACTTTTAAAAACAATACAGCATTTGTACAGTCAAAAAAGTTGGCAACAGCAGGTAAATTCAATGAAACTTTAGCCTTGTTAATTTGGATAATTATTTCACTGCAACCCTTGTCTTTTTTAATGTTTTAATATTAAGCACAGGCGCCTGAGACAAGCCTTTCTTAACTACCTTTTCTTTTTTAACAGAGGATACTTTTTTAACCGCCCCTTTTTTTTCCTTCACGGTTTTTGGCGGAGCAGAAATTACAAACTGGTAGATGTTGTCAATGTCCTTTCTACTGTTATGTATTACACTAAGGTCTTTCACAAGCCCGTCGCTAAGGCCATATACCCAACCATGCAGGTGCAATTCCCTGGTTGCCCAGGCTTGTTGAACAATGGTGGTTTTAGCAAGATTTCGAACCTGCTCCATTACATTAAGTTCTGTCAGCAGATTGGCTCTTTCGGTTTCATTTTCAATAGCCAGCAACTTTTCTTCATTTGCATGATACACATCTTTTATGTTCCTCAGCCAATTGTCAACAAAGCCATGATAGGTGTTTGACATAGCTGCATTTACACCGCCACAACCATAATGGCCACATACAATTATATGTTTAACCTCCAAATATTTTACCGCATATTCCAGCACACTCAACAGGTTTGTATCTGTATGTACAACAAGATTGGCGATGTTACGGTGTACGAATATTTCACCGCTTTGCGTTCCGGTTATTTCATTTGCCGGCACACGGCTGTCACTGCATCCTATCCATAAATACTCCGGCTTTTGGCCCTTTGATAAATTTTTAAAATACTCAGGATCCTGAAAAATTTTTGTCTCAGAATACAATTGATTGCCCCTTATTAATTTTTGATATGATTTGTCCATTTTAGTTATTTTTTTTTAATGCATTGATTGAACATGTGATTCGTTTTCTACCTGGTATTTTTCCTGGAAACTTTCCAGTTTACAGTCAATTTTTTTAATCGGTGCTTTGATGTCCCTGAATTCTTTTATCAGCTCCAGCACATCAAAATCAATATAAGTTGTGGAAGAAGCATTGATCTCAACCCGTGAGTTTTCAGGAATATTATCAAGCGTTTGCCGGATGGCGGCTTTATTTAAAAAGGATACTTCTTCTGATAACTGTATCCTGATGATATCGCCATGCTGGTGTTTTTCTTTATGAAAGAAATATGAGTTGCGGAGGTTTCCATGCAGTATGGCCCCAAACGCTGCAATAAGGCCGGCAACAACACCCACCAGCAACCCTTCGCCTTTTAGCGGATGATACAAACCAAGCAGATCAATCCCGATAATAACCAATACCGTTACAAAGAATGGGATGTACTGGTATTTGCCATTTTTAATTACATTTTTAAAAACAGAAATTTTGCAGAGCTTGTAACCCGTTAACAACAGTATAGCAGCTAATGAAGAAAGTGGTATAAAATTCAGCAGGCCCGGTATAGTAACTACGCAAATAAGCAGTAACAAACCATGAAAAATGGCGGACATTTTAGACCTGGCTCCTGCATGTACGTTGGCACTGCTTCTTACAATAACACTGGTGATGGGCAAGCCGCCAATTAAGCCTGATAAAGCATTACCAATGCCCTGGGCCATCAGTTCCCTGTTAGTGTTGGTTACTTTTCTTTCCGGATCAAGATTGTCTATTGCTTCAATGCTCAGCAGAGTTTCTAAAGTGGCGATTATCGCAATCATCACACCGGTAACAATTACTTTACTGTTTAAAAAACCATTGAAATCCGGCAGGGTAAAAAAGCTGAAAAATTCACCTGCACTTTTTGCAGCTTTAATTTGTACAAGATGTTTTTGCTCTACCGCAAGCGTACTGCTTACTGATTTAAACAGCTCGTTGATCAGCACAGAAACTACAACTGCCACGAGTGCCCCAGGAATAAACTTAACCCGGTTTTTTATAAAAGGCCTGTCCCAGATCAACATGATTGCTATAGAGATCAGGCAGATAAGAAACACACCCAGATCAATGTGCAGCAAAGGTTGCAGCAGGTCATGCCAGTCTTCATCTCCTATGGAAAATATTTCTGTTAGCGTTCCCTTTTCGTGCTGGTCATATCCCACGGCATGCGGAATTTGCTTTGCTATAATTAAAATACCAATGCTGGTAAGCATGCCTTTTATTACACTGGAAGGAAAATAATTGGCAATGCCACCAAGCCTGGCTACACTCATCAGTATTTGCAAAATGCCTGCTATTAGCACAGCACAAAGAAAAAGATCGAATGCACCGATATTGGTGATTGCCGCCAGCACCAGGGCAGCAAGGCCGGCCGCCGGACCGCTTACGCTTAGCTTTGAACTGCTGAGCGAGCCTATTACAATGCCGCCGATAATGCCAGAAATAAGCCCGCTAAAGAATGGAGCACCAGATGCCAGGGAAATGCCAAGGCATAAGGGCAGCGCTACAAGGAAAACTACAAGACCTGCCGGCAAATCTGCTTTTAAATTTTTTGTATTGAATTGCATAAGAAGAAAATAAATTGTTATCAGGTAAAACACACAAACATGCTGTTTGAAGCACAGCAATGCACTTCAAATTTGCTTTTGTAGGTAACATACCATACAGCTTGTCTTGTAAAACATTCAGCGTATGAGTAAGAACTCAGCTAAAACTCAGGTAAAAAAATGTATAGAAAAACGGGTTGAAATCAGGCAACTTTGGGCGGCTGCAGATCATCCTCTGTATAAGGATGGGATATTTAGAGTGACATTGTAAGTAAAAAAGTTACTACTGTTAATCAGTGCAGCGTCATGAGAAAACTGCCCGTGATGAAAGGCGCAAAATTTTTCATCCTCTTCTGCCTTTTCTTTGTTTTTTGAGCTCTTTTCGTTTTCTCCGTTGTCAGCAAAATCCTTTTCTACCTTAAGTGTTTTTTTACTAATGCTGTTGCTGAAACGCATAACTGCATCTGCAACATTCAGGTGATTAAGGCACACGACAAATAAAATTAATATAACAGAAATTTTCTTCAAGGCCGTAAAGGTACAAAATCACAGGCTTTCAGGACATTTTTGTGCCGTCATTTTTTGTAGACAGTCCATAACGTTAACATTAATTTCGTTTTTTTGAATGAGATATTCGTTCAATATTTTTATACCAATTTTGCAAAACATAGTTTATTGATAGCTATATATTGCTATTTTGCAAGTGTAATAATGAAGTCTGTCGCAGGCTCAGAAAGACAATTTAATATCATTTCCATAAACTACCATAGCAATGCAATCATACGAAAGGTTACTATCAGAAAATAAAGCATGGGCTGCAGCAAAATCAAAAGATGATCCGGCTTTTTTTGAGAAATTACTGCATGTGCAAACTCCGGAGTTTTTGTGGATAGGTTGCAGCGACAGCAGGGTACCGCCTAATGAAATTACAGGCACAGCACCGGGTGAAATCTTCATTCACCGCAATATTGCAAACATGGTGGTTCACACGGACATGAACATGCTTAGTGTGCTTGAGTATGCAGTGAACGTGCTGAAGGTGAAACATGTAATTGTTTGTGGCCATTATGGATGCGGCGGTGTTAAGGCTGCCCTTACCAAAAAAAGCCTCGGCATTATAAATAAGTGGCTTAGAAATATTAAGGATGTTTACCGTTATCACAAGGAGGAATTAGACAATACACCAAATGAAGATGCTAAAATAAACCGCCTTATTGAACTTAATGTGCAAGAGCAAGTGATCAATCTTGCCAAAACTTCCATTATTCAGGCTGCCTGGAAACATCATGAAAGGCCTCACCTGCACGGCTGGGTGTATGATTTAAAAGATGGTATTATTAAGCCGGTTATGGAAATGTCTCCCGGCGCTGACATTGGCGATATTTATGAGTACGATAATCTGTAGATGTTTTATAACGCCTTCAGGGTTTGCGATTCTTATAAAAAATATAACAAAACGTTATTAATAATTCTCTAAATGCTCTTAATTATTTAAGCACTTCAGCCAGCTTATTTTCAAGGTCTTGCCCACGCAACCCTTCACCTATAATTTTACCCTGAGGATCGATTAATACATTATAAGGAATACCGTCAATACCGTATTTTTCGACTGCATCACTTTCCCATTGTTTCAGGTCGCTCATGTGGTTCCAGGCAAGCCCGTCGGTCTTGATGGCTTCTTCCCATAAAGTTTTGTTTTTATCCAGCGAAACACCAAGGATTGTAAAATTTTTGTCTTTATACGTGTTGTATGCTTTTACAACATTAGGATTTTCTGCCCGGCATGGACCGCACCAGCTGGCCCAAAAATCTACCAGCACAAATTTTCCTTTTAAACTGCTGAGGGAAAACATTTTTCCTCCGGGAGTTTGCATGCTTAGATCCGGGGCTTCAGCACCAATCTGAGGCTTTGTTTTTTGTGCAGCTTTCTGCTGTGCCGCCTGCGCCTGAATTTGTTTAAACTGCTGAACAATGATTGTTACAATTGAGTTGTCTGGAAAACGCTTGCCCAAATTTGTTACAGGCTTTGTAAGTTTTTCGGGATCAATATTGCTGGTATAACCAAGTGCAAAAACCGCTACTACAGGGCTGCTGGTGGTATCAATAAAATTGACGATGTAATTTTCGTACCTGTCAATTCCATCACTGTAAACCTGTTCCCTCACTTTGTAAGTACTGTCATTTTTGTCTGGCATTGTTTTCAACTCCTGTCCGCTGGTTTTCAAAACTGTTCCCTGCGAATCTGTTGCCAGGATAAAGTTTTTCATCATTACATTTGCCGGAGTGTTTACAGTAATTGTCTTCATAGAAAGGTTGGTATAATCAGCCTTAAGCTCCAGTTCATTCCTATCGTTGATAACAATAAAAACAGGCCGGTCTTTCTCAAGCCGCAGCCTGTAAATACCCTGCGCCACTGCCATTGATGACAGTTTGAATTTTCCATTTTTTGCTTCTGCCGTATCAACAACTTCGGGTTGCCGTTCGCTGTTAAAAAACAACTCTTCTAAATATATCTTTTGATCAGGCAAACCTTTTATATCCCCCTGTACTGTAAATTTTCCGCTGCCGTTATTGGGTTTACAGCTAAACAGCATTAACATAATTACCAGTGCGCTAAAAACATTCTTCATGAGCTATTTTAATTTGTCTGCTAATAATTTATTTACAACTGCCATATCTGCCTTGCCTTTGCTTAATTTCTTCACTTCGCCTGCAAACAAACCAGCCAGGCCTTTTTTACCATTTTTGTACTCCTTTACTTTATCGGGCATCCTGGCAATTACTTCATCTACCCAGGCAGCAACAAAATCATTATTGCTTTCCTGCACAAGGTTAAGCCCGGTTGCAATTTCAAGTGCCGTTTGTTTTGGTGACAAAATCATTGCATTCAAAATACGTGTGGATGCTGTGCTGAAATTTACCTTCCCTTCTTCTACCAAATGTATCAGCTCCGCAAGTTTTTCCGGAAACAAAGCAAACTGGTTTAATTCAATCGTATGATCATTGAGGTAAGATTTAATGGGGCCCATCAGCCAGTTTACAACTGCTTTATAATTTGTTGTATGGCTGATAACTGATTCAAAATAGTCTGCCAGTTCTTTATCATGGCAAATTACATGAGCATCATATGCAGCAAGATTATACTCCTCCTGGTACTTTTTTTCAAGCTCATCCGGTAAGGGAGGCTGCTCTTTTTTTATGCGGAGCAGATATTTGTCTGTAATTGAAAATGGTGTAAGATCCGGGTCTGCAAAATAGCGGTAATCGTCAGCCTCTTCCTTGCTTCTTAAACTAAAAGTTGTATTGTTATCAGCATTATAACTCCGGGTTTCCTGTATGATTTTTTCGCCGGCTTCAGTTACTTGAATAAGCCTTTCAACCTCTACCTCAATTGCCCTTTTTACATTGCGGATGCTGTTAAGGTTCTTTACTTCCACCCGGGTGCCAAGTTTGGTTTCGCCTTTAAGGCGGATTGAAATATTGGCATCGCAACGCATGCTTCCCTCTTCCATATTTCCATCACATATATTGAGCCAGCGAACTAACTTTCTTAAAGAAGTGATGTAGGCAAACGCCTCATCGCTGCTGTGTAAAACAGGTTCACTCACAATTTCAAGTAGTGGAACACCGGCCCTGTTAAGATCGATGGCCGTGTAATTTTCATCCACATCATGCAAACTTTTGCCGGCATCTTCTTCAATATGAATCCGGTTAAGCGCAATATTTTTTTCCTCATCACTTACCCTGATGGTGACAAAGCCATTTTTACAAATTGGTGTGGTATGCTGGCTTACCTGGTAGCCTTTGGGAAGATCAGGATAAAAATAATTTTTCCGGGCAAAATAGTTGTTCTGCTCAATATCGCAGTGCAGCGCCAGCCCGAGTTTTATGGCATACTCAATGGCCTTTTTATTCATTTTAGGCAGCGTGCCGGGGTGTGCAAGCGTAATGGGGCTGATATGCGTATTGGGTGCTCCACCAAAACTAGCATTGTCGCCACAAAATAATTTACTGTTGGTAAGTAGCTGGGCATGAACTTCAAGCCCAATAACTACCTCGTATTTTTCATTTTTCATTAAGGCTGCAAAGGTAAGGACGAAGATTGAGTTATTGAGTTTGTGTCAGGGGCAATCAGTGACAAGTGATCGGTGATTGGTGGATCAGTGATCGGTAATACTTATAGCAGCCAGATGACAATTTAAAAAAGTAGGATGTACTATTAACAGAAAACTGTAAACAGCAAACTCCAAACCGACAACCCTATTCCCCCCAAACAGTTACTCCCTCACTGCAGTTGGCGCAAATATCAATGTTCTTGCGGCTCTTCATCAGGTCGTTTCTAAATTGTTTGTAATTATCATTTTGCCAAATCTCTTTAAAAGATTGATTTTTTAAATTGCCAAGCTGGTGCATGGCATCTTTATCAAAGCAGCAGGGTACCACCAGGCCATCCCAGGTAATTACATTAGCGTGCTGCATTTTCCAGCAGCGGTTGGCAAGCTTGTTTTTTGCAGTATAAGTACCGTCGGGATTCTTTTTATAACGGCTGTATTTTTCCGTTTCAGGTATCAGTTGGTTGGGATCAGTTGCATAATCATACACCTGTGCTGTTTTAAATCTAACCTCATCAACACCTACTTCTATTGCCAGCCTTTTAATATCTTCCACCTGGTGCTCATTGGGCTTAACCACCAGGAACTGAAAAAAAATGAACGGAGTTTTACTGTTGAGTTCCTTCTTCCACTTTACTATATTTTTGGCCCCTTCAATCACTTTATTAAGGTTGCCGCCCACACGGTATTGCTCGTACACATCCTGTGTGGTTCCATCAATTGAAATAATCAACCTGTCTAAACCACTTTCAACAGTTCGCTTTGCATTGGCATCATTTAAATAATGGGCATTAGTACTGGTAGCTGTATAGATCTTTTTAGTGGCAGCATATTTTACCATATCTAAAAAATCAGGATTCAGGTAGGGTTCGCCCTGGAAATAAAACACGAGATATAGTAACTCCCGGTGTATTTCATCTATTGTTTCTGTAAAAAAATATTTCTTAAGCATGCCGGTTGGGCGGGTAAATGCTCTCAGGCCACTGGGGCATTCCGGGCAGCGCAGGTTACAACTTGTTGTAGGCTCAAATGAAATTGAAACAGGTAAGCCCCATTGAACAGGCTTGTTCAGCAGCCGGCCGGCATAAAAGCCGGCTAATACCTTTATCCCATTCCAAAAGCGGGCTGGGGTAAGCTTACTGAGTAAATTTAAAGTGTCGTTCAGGTTAACCTTCGGCATAAAACAAAGTTAGCCGAATAAGCGCCACGTTATTTACTCCGGACAATTTGCCTTAGCGATATTCCTTTTTTCGATAAGCCGGTTGTACATCACCTTTTAATCTAGCGAAGTTTTGTTGTGGCTGGTTTATCAGTGTAATCACTGGCGGCACTTTGATCAAACTGATTGAAATAGATCTTTTCAGCATTAAACACCAGCTGAGTTTTTAAAAAATTATCGTAGTTGTTAAATATCACGTTCAATGCAATAAAGTTCATTACATAGTTTTGAGTTTCTTCTGGCAGGTACTCTTTTACATCCCAAAAAGTTGGCCCTGTTTTACCAGATTTTTCCATGGCATTCCATACATTACCAATACCGCAGTTATAGCTTGCAACAACCAATAGCCAGTTATCGTTTAAATTTCTCCTCCTGTCCTGCAGGTATCTTGCGGCCGCATTTGATGCAGGCAAAAAATTCATCCTGTCGTCTTTTATTTTACCTTGTTTCTTCGATTTTACCAGAACTTGTTTTTTATCACACCTGAATATTTTACCCTTTTTTGCAAGGGCATTTTGCGGTACATATTTTAGCCCATACTCCCTGGCCACAACATCCATAAACTGCCAGTAGCCTACAGCGCCAGCTTTTGAAACCGCTTTGCCATTATAGCCACTCTCAAGCGCCAGCAATACTTTCAGCTCTTCCGGTAACTGGTGCTTTTTCAATATCACCGCTGCTTTTGGCAATAACTTTTTCCCTTTACTGTACATGCTAAGCAGGTAAGCTCTTCTACTGGTGCTAAACGCTTCTATATAGGGAATTGCTTCAGTTTCATTGCCTTTCAAAATGTCTGGAAAAACAACATTTGCTTCTTTTATGATGTAAGCAGGAATTTCTTTTTTGGAAACATTTGCCAGTAACACATTGCCGGAGCTGTCATCTGCTGATTGTGCAATTGAAATATTTGCAGATAGAAATAAAGCGGTAAATATTAACAGGCCAATACGGCGGTAATACGAAAATGAGTTTTCATTCAGGAGCATAGGTACGGATGATTATAAAATTCTTAATACGGGTTTTGTTAGAACGATTTTAACCAGCTTTTATTTTGCAACTCCATTTGCCCCATGGTGAAACCAGCGGGCTTCGGTGTAAAATATACTTCAGCCAGTGCTAAAATTGTATTTTTTATTTCGCTGGCACACTTACTATTACCATGCCAAAATTATTATTCACTTGCTATTTTAAATGAATTTTTACAAACTACTTTTGCGTGAGTGGCTAAAAAAAAGAAAAAAAATCCTACTGCAATCAGGCTGTTAGTCATTGTTCCGCTGCTGATGATTTTTGTAACTGCCGGAATATATTATTTAAATAAGCCCCGGTTTGTGCGCTATCCGGCCTTTGGCATTGATATTCCTGTCAATTATTCTATCCATGGAATAGACGTTAGCAAATACCAGGGTTCTATAGACTGGGATGAAGTAAAAGCAATGAAGATAAAAGATGTGAAGATCAACTTTAGCTTTATAAAAGCAACCGAAGGCGTTGATGATGAAGACCGCAGGTATAGCCGCAACTGGAAAGAAGCCCGGAGAGCTGGTATGGCCCGGGGCGCTTATCACTTTTTTAACCCTTACCGAAGTGGCAGGCAGCAGGCACAAAACTTTATTGAAACCGTTGTGTTAAGTAAAGGAGATTTGCCGCCAGTGCTGGATGTAGAACAGGTTGGCAGTGTAACCAAACTGCAATTACAGCAGCGTATACAGGATTGGCTGCAGTTGGTGGAAATGCATTACAAGGTTAAACCGATTATTTATACCGGTGCAGATTTTTATACAAATTTCCTCGCTGGTAAGTTTGATGATTATCCGCTGTGGGTGGCGCATTACCTTGTGAAAGATAAACCGAGGGTTAAAAGACTCTGGAATTTTTGGCAGCACAATGAAGCCGGCCATGTAAACGGCATTGATGCCTTTGTAGATTTTAATGTATTTAGTGGCGACAGTTCGGCTTTTGAAGCATTGCTGATACAATAACCGTGTTTTATTAAGGGATGTATTTGCTTAGGAAAAATTAGATTATGGAACCTGAAGTGAGAGCATTTTTACTGATGATTGTGCAGAGCATTTCTATGGTAATGCTCTTTATGCTCGTTCATATGACTTTTGGAATCTATTATGGCTATGGCTTTTTTGAAGATAAACCAACGCTGGCAAATTATATTTATGGCGCCATTTTTCTCACTAGTTTTTTCTTCCTGATCCGTTATTTAAAAAAGAAATGGAAAGGATGGAAGGAGCCTGGAGAAGGGGATGAAAATTTTTAATTTGACTAATTAATTGCAGTCAAAAATTGTAAATTTCAGAAAACAGATTTTAATGGATAGTAATTCGCTCAGAAAAAAAGTGCATGAAATTATTGATACAAATGATCATGAAATTATTCATGTTGTATACACACTATTGCAAACAAATGATGCTCAATTCTTATTGGGAAGCTCGGTCGAAGAATATAATAAAGATCTTTCGCTGGCAGAAAATGCAATTGACTCAGGTAAGTTCATCACCCAGGAAGATTTAGAAGATGAAGCAAAAAAATGGTGATAAGAAATAAAAATCGTTTGGGATCTTGCTGCAAAAGAAGAATTAAAAAGAATCTATGAATTCATAAAATTGGAATCGCCGCAAAATGCAGCTATCGTAAGAAATGGAATTTTAGCTGCGACATTATCTTTAAATAAAAACTACGTTTTCAGACCTGGTAAGTATAAGACAAATAATGACGGCTCTTACAGGGCATTTGAAATTTACAGCTACAGAATTTCTTACCGAATTACTTCTGATCAAATAAAAATTCTAAGATTAAGGCATGTGAGAATGAGGCCTAAAAAATTTTGATTGATTCAATATCTACTTTCTGAAGATGTTATATTACAAATAAGAGTTTCCCTTAACTACTGTGATCTGCTACTATCAACCACCTGCCGTTTATCTTGCGAAGCAGTAAAGTAAAGGCGCCATTTACATTGCCAATAGTTCTTGTAAGAAACCACTTGCCAACCACAAAGCAGGCGGTTGAACTAAGCTCTTTAACTTCTACCAGTTCAAAATTCAAGTGGCCCATTGCAGCTGTGTCAGGATAATGCTTTTTATAATTATCCAGTGCTTTTTGCCAGCCGTAAGTAACGCCGTTCTTTCCAATAAACATCAGCGAATCGTTCTTCCAGTAGGTTTGCATAAAAGCGACGATGTTGCCTTTATTCCATTCTTCAGTCTGCATATCCATTACTGCCTTTACACTTTTTTGAGCGGATGATTGAGCAACCGCTGCATGATAAAAAATACAAACGGCTAATAAAAGCAACAGATTTTTTTGCATGGAAATATTTTGAATGTGGAAGATAATCAAAATAATATTCCTCTAACGATGGCTAATTTGTCATCCTCTATATTACAAGTTTGGTAGGTGTTAATTAATGTTTGTGATGTGGGGAACTGCATTTGCTTTGGTGGCAAAGCCGGTAATTATAATAATGAGCATAAATGATGAGCGCAACCGCCGGTGCCAGCAACCAATACTCATACAAATGAAAAAACTGCTTCATAATCAGCAACATAAAACCAGCGGTAAAAAGCAGCACCGGGTAAAATGAGCGGTGGTGTTTAAGGTAGCCATGATACAATGAATAAGTGCCAACAACAAATGCAATGGCTATCATAAGCCATTCAAAACTGCGGTTATGAATAACATTGATACCAAACAACGGCAGGCTGGTGAGCAACAAGGGAAGCAAGGCGCAATGAATAGCACAAGCTACAGATGTGGCAATACCCATAGCGTCCCAGTTGATTTTTATCGGCATAATTAAAAAGGATTGCAAAGATACAATATTTGCAATGATGTTGCAACTTGTTAAATCATGCTGCAGGATTTAACGTTTCACTTTATAAGCTCTTGTTTGCCGTAGCTTTGCAAAAAATGTGACGATGAATAAAACCTGGATGTGGTATGTTGGCTTTTTTATACTGCTTTTTGCAGGTTACTACTTTTTTGTTTATTCCCAAACGGACATATCTCAAAGTAATCTTCCGGTAATAAATAACTATGTGCAGCCTTTTTCATTTACAGATCAAAATGGCAAAAACATTACAGATAAAGATGTGGATGGCCAGGTGTATGTAACCGAATATTTCTTTACCACCTGCAAAGGCATTTGCCCAAAAATGAATACCAATATGCGGCGTGTGTATGATGAATATAAAAATGACAGCGGTTTTATGATCATTTCTCATACCTGTATGCCTGAAACTGATTCTGTTCCATTACTGAAGCAATACGAACAAAAAATGTTAACCGCCAACATCAATAAAAACAGCGACGGAACATATAAGATGATAAATACAGCAGCGCCAGTTACAACTCCCGTAAATACCAACTGGCATTTTGTTACAGGCGATAAGGCTGCATTGTATGCCATGGCCCGGCACAGCTACCTCATTGACAATAATAAGTCAGACACACTTGCAAACATTTCAGACCAATTTATACATACGCAGCTTTTTGCACTGGTTGATAAACAAACTAGGGTAAGAGGCATTTATGATGGTTTGAAAGAGGATGAAATTCAAAAATTATTAAAAGATATAAAAGGTTTACTTAAAGAAAAAACGCAAAACCGAAGCTTGAAATAAGCAACTGAAACTGTTGTTTACTTTTGCGTATGGGTTAACTTTATTGGTGAAAATTCTATTTTAAAATTGTTCCGATGGTACCAGATATTCTTAAAAAAAATCAGCTTAGTATTACAGACAGCCGTAAAAAAATACTCGAGCTTTTTTTACACAGTGATGGTGCGTTGGCGCATGCCGATATCGAAAAAAATACGGGTGAAAGCTTTGACCGTGTTACAGTTTACAGAACCCTGCAAACCTTTGTTGAAAAGGGAATTATTCACCTTATTCCAACTACAGATAATTCTATCTTGTATGCTTTGTGTAAAGACAATTGTGAAGCCGGCCACCACCATGATAACCATGTACATTTTATTTGCAGCAGTTGTGGTAAAACTATTTGTCTTGATGAAGTGACAGTGCCACAGGTAAAATTGCCGGAGGGTTTTGTTCCGCAGCAGGCGCAGATGGTAGTAAACGGCGTTTGCGGAGATTGTGTTTTAACCCCTGCTTAAGCTTTTTTTCCAGCTGTTGAATGATACGCCTTTATAGCCTTTTGAATACTTTTATGTTTTTGTATCAATACTTGCCCCTCGGCTTCTTTAATATCCAATTCAGTTGCAAGTATGCCTGCAGCCCTGTTCCAGAGTTTGTTGTTAGATAACTGCATGGCAATCATCCTATTCCCCTTTACTTTTCCAAGCTGTATCATTAGCGAGGTTGAGATCATGTTGAGTGCCATTTTTTGAGCTGTACCGGCCTTCATACGTGTGCTGCCGGTAACAAATTCTGGTCCTGTTATTAACTCGACAGGGTACTGCGCCGCTTTGGAAATTGTGCTGCCTGCATTACAAACAATACAGCCTGTAGCAATACCTTTCGCCGTGGCCGCTTTTACACCGCCCAATACATAAGGCGTTTCTCCGGAGGCAGCTATACCTACTAAAAAATCTTTTTTGTTTATTTTGTACGCCTGTAAATCCAGCCAGGCCTGTTTGGTATCATCTTCTGCAAATTCAACAGCTTTCCTTATCGCAATATCTCCACCCGCAATTATCCCAATTACAACATTATCGCTTACACCATAAGTTGGTGGAACTTCAGATGCATCCAGTATTCCCAGCCGTCCGCTGGTGCCAGCGCCAATATAAAAAAGCCTTCCGCCGCTCTTCATTTTTACAAGTGCTGCTGCAATCAACTTTTCAATCTGTGTCAGTGATTCCTTCACCGTTTTTGCCACAGTAAAATCTTCCTGGTTTATATTGGTAATGAGCTCAAGTACAGATTTGGTTTCAAGATTATCGTAGTAGGAGTTTGCCTCTGTATTTTTTCGTTTGTTCATACAATAAAATAATGGGTAAATAAAGCAAATAAACGCCGGATAGTATTTTGTTAAAGCGGGAAACTTATTTTTCCCATGCTTACAAACGGGTTTCCCGGAATTTTTATTTTTCCGCCTGCAATACTCTCATTCGCCAATATGGCGAATAACACAGCTTCTTTTGCATCAGGGTTTACGAACAAATCATTGGTTGTATTAAAGCTAAAGCCCGTTAATTGTTGCTGCAAATTCTTCATCAATAAAGGATTGTGCATGCCGCCACCGCTGGTGTAAATGGTAATATTATTTTGTTCACCGGCTATTTCTTTTATTGCGTCCGCTATAGTAGCTGCAGAAAAATAATTAAGCGTTGCCATTACATCTTTATGATTAATTGATGTAAGGCCAATTGTCGTAACAGCTTTTTCAAGGTATTGCAAATTGAACAATTCCGGACCTGTGGTTTTGGGAAAGCTTTGCCGAAAAAAGGAATGATCTTTTAATGCTGCCAGCAGTGTTTCATTGATGGTTCCTTTATATGCAACAGCAGCATCCGCATCAAAATACTTCCCCTTAAAATGCTTTTGAATATAAGCATCCATAATCGTATTTCCTGGTCCTGTATCTATACTAAATACAGTGGTTTCAGCAGCATCAGCCGGTAGCCAGGTAAAATTTGCAATGCCCCCAATATTCAGCATAATTCGGTTTTCTCCTGGTTTTGCAAAAAGGAGGTAATCTCCATAAACAGCTAATGGTGCTCCTTCTCCGCCAGCAGCAATATGCTTTTGCCGGAAATCACTCAATGTAATGATACCTGCTTTTACCGCAAGATGGTCTCCATCGCCAATTTGTAAAGTACCATTGGGGAATTTTGATAACCCGTGCAGTGACTTCGGTGCATGGTAAATTGTTTGGCCGTGGCTTGCAATCAAATCAACCAACCCGGCAGCAACGTTCCATTTTGAAAGGCATTGCAAAATAAGCCGGGCATGTTCACAAGCTACCCATTCATTCAACAGGCAAACTTTTTCAAGATCAACCTGTCTTTTTGAAAATACTGATTGAATTTCCAGTTTGTAATCATCGCCATAAGGCACCGTTTCAAAAGTAATTAAATCCATTTTAGTTTGTAAACCTGTGCCGGTAAACCTGCACAATGCAACATCCAGCCCATCTACAGAAGTGCCGCTCATCAGGCCGATAATGAGGCGGTGAGGCTTTAAAGCAATTGCATGAAGTTTAGTTATATTTTGATTCATCGCAATCTTTATTGCATTTTTAAATCCATCTCCTGGTTAACAAGTTGCAGCCTTTTCACTATCGATTTTTTCGGCAAAATAGTACCTGGCGATAACACAGCATTGGCGCCAATTTTACTGCCATCGCCAATAAGGGCGCCAAATTTTGTGGCATTGGTTTTTTGCAACACGCCATCACAGGAAAAAAAAATTGTTTTGTCATCCCTGTCGTTGTGATGGTTGGCTGTAATGGCGCCAGCCTCCATATTTACATTATTTCCGATAATGCTGTCCCCAACAAAATTAAAATGTGCTATGCTGCTGTTTGGAAAAATGATGCTGCTTTTAATTTCGCAACCGGCACCAATGCTCACATTCCTCACTATATAAACGCCACCCCTCAGGTAAGCATGGGCAGCTACAAAACAGTTACTCCCAATTATTGCAGGTGCTTTAATAATAGCACCGGCCTCCACCACCGCAGAAACATGTATAGCCACATCATCTGCAATAATAAAATCATGCTTTAATTGAGCAATTGTTTCTTTTATCAAACCTGGTAACCTTGCAGGAATATCCCAGGGATTTAACTGCTCCGTTATAATGGCTGAGTACCCTTCTATATATTCGTTTGCGCTTATCATACTTCGTATAATTCAATTGGTAAATTATCTGGATCAGTAAAAAAAGTAAATCGCTTACCTGTAAACTCATCTGTTCTTATTGCTTCACAATCCACTTGTTTTTGGGTTAAATTGGCGATGGCTATTTCGATATCGTCTACCTCAAAAGCAAGGTGCCGAAGCCCGGCTGCTTCTGGCCGTGATGACCTTTCCGGTGGGCTTGGGAAGGAAAACAATTCAATAATGTAATCATCATTCAATGCCAGATCAAGCTTGTAAGAAGCTCTTTCTTCCCGGTAAACTTCTCTTACCACAGTTAAGCCTAAAATTGTTGTGTAAAAATATTTTGACTGTTCATAATTACTGCAGATAATGGCAATATGATGAACCTTTTTTAGCTGTAGCATAAAAGAGTTTGCTACGAATTAAATCAATTTTAATGAAAAGGCAAGGTCAATTTTTTAAAAAATCAAGGGACCGGATCATAGCCATGGCCGCCCCATGGGTGGCAGCGAACTATTCTTTTT
Organism: Ferruginibacter sp.; assembly: GCA_965247025.1. Lineage (GTDB taxonomy): Bacteria > Bacteroidota > Bacteroidia > Chitinophagales > Chitinophagaceae > Ferruginibacter. The sequence goes on from OZ252000.1 coordinate 4,037,817, forward strand.
GCTGTTAGCCAAAAAGCCTTTATTGGTCCGTACTTTTTAAAAGCCTGCAGCCCATAATTGGAACAGGTGGGATTAAACCTGCATTTACTTCCCAGCCATGGAGATATTATCCATTGATAGAGTTTTATCAGGAAGATGAACGGAGCACTAAATATTTGTTGCAGTTTTTTCATTACTCAACTTTTGTAGCTTTTGCAATAGCAGCAGCATTTTGTCGCTTACACTGTTATAATCCGGCAACTCACGGCCGGTAAATAAAATAAACAATACCAATGTTTTATGTTGATCTGCAATCAATTGTTCCAACGGCATTTTTTGCAACCGGTACGCCTCCCTCATCAATCTTTTTATCCTGTTGCGGTGTACTGCTTTTTTAAAATATTTTTTGCTGGCGCTGAAGCCGGCCTTCAAAGGCTCAGTCTTTTTTTCACCTTCAATTGTATTGCCAAACTGGTAAACTATCCTGAAAGGAAAAATAGAAAATGATTTCCCTTCAGTAAACAACAGATCAATAACCTTACGGCTTTTTAACCGTTTAGATTTACCAAGTGTGTATCGTTGCTGCTGTTCCAGTTCATCAAAATTAAAAAAGCTCCCCCATAAAGGAGAGCTTATATTTTTTATTTCCATACTCTGCCTGCGGCAGATATAGAGACTATTTTTTACCGAAACGTTCGTCAGAAACAGTTAGTTTAACACGTCCTTTTTTGCGGCGGCTTGCTAATACCTTACGGCCATTAGCAGTCTGCATGCGCTGACGGAATCCGTGAACTGATTTTCTGCGGCGTACATGTGGTTGATACGTTCTTTTTTTACCTGGCATTGTTGTAGTTTTTTCCTTTTACAAAATATTTTTTATAAAAACCTAACCTGCATCACACCAGGGCACCATCCCCGCTGCTTGTGAAAGGACGGCGAAGGTAAGGGAATTCACTATAAAAAATACTCCTGTTGCCGATTAAATTTTACTTAAGTAGATCAGTGTGGCGGGATTGAACTGGCTTTCCAAAAAACAAAGTCCCTTTCGTATCAAAATCAGCTGCCGAATCTGTTGTATAAAAATCTATATTTTCTTCTCTTAGTAAGTGACTCTCTATTTCAACATGCCGCTGCAGGTAATCTGCTAAACTGTCCGCCACTATTTCGCCCTGGGATAGAATTTTGGTACCCTGCGGAATATATTTTTTTATAGAATCAATTACCAAAGGATAATGCGTACAAGCCAGCAGCAAAGTATCGATACCCGGATCCTGTTGAAAAAGATGCTGCATGTTTTTTTCTATAAAATATGCTGCACCGGCTGAATGGTGCTCATTATTTTCAATCAGCGGCACCCACATAGGGCATGCCTCCTGGTAAACTTTACATTCCGGGTAAAATTTATCAATCTCAATCAGGTAAGATTCTGAATTGACCGTACCTTTTGTAGCCAGTACTCCTAGTTTTTTTGTGTGTGAATAATTGCCAATAACTTCTGCCGTAGGCCTAATAACTCCTAATACTCTTTTTGAAGGATCGAGTTTAGGAAGGTCGTGTTGTTGAATAGTTCGCAATGCTTTGGCAGATGCAGTGTTACAAGCAAGTATCACCAGCGGACATCCTTGCTTAAAAAACCATTCCACACATTGAAGGGTGTAATGATAAACAGTTTCAAAGCTCCTGGTACCATAGGGAGTTCTTGCATTATCGCCCAGGTAGAGATAGCTGTAACCGGGCAGCTTTTCAGTGATGGCTTTTAAAACTGTAAGGCCGCCGTAGCCACTGTCAAAAACACCGATTGGTCCTTTTATCATTGGATAAAATTAATAAAGCCATCCGGAAATGGGATGGCTTTATTATAATCTCTTAATGTTTTTATTGTTTAGGCTTAATACCTGCGGGTGGTGCTGCTTTTGCAGGCGCTGCTTCTTTGTCTTTTATACCGAGTTTCTTTTTTACCAATGGTAAAATATCTTCACCCGGAGGGCCAACCAATACAGTACCAGCTTCAAGTACATAACTGTAGCCACTTTCTTTTGCTACCGTCTTAATAGCCTCAAATGCTTTTGCTCTTATTGGTACAATAAGCTCCTGAGATTTTTCCTGCAATTTTTGCTGACTTTGCTGCTGCCAACCCTGAAGTTTCTGATATAAAGCTATCAAGTCATTTCTTCTTAATTCCTTTGCTGCAGGGGATAATTTAGCAGAGTCTATTCCAAAAATACTGTCTTTTTCAATAAATTCCCTGTTATAATCCTGCCCTTGTTGTTGCAGGGATGTTTGGTAATCCTGCAACTGACCGTTTGCTTTTTCTGCTTCAGGCATTGTTCCAATTAACTCTTCCGTGCTGATGTAGCCAATTTTGTTTTGAGAGAAAGCACCGTCAGTTAATCCGAACATTGAAAAGATAAATACTGCTGCTGTGATTAAATTTTTCATCATTGATTTTAAATGTTTAAACCTTTCTTTTTATACCTCTATGTGGGTATAATGCAATTAAAGTTTTTTGTTAATAAAATAGTTGGTAGTTTTTAATTATAAAATATTTTCGGTTTACAGATAGTTTTAAAGGCCTTAAGTTGCATGCTTCAACAGCTTTTTATTTTATTTAACACCCAGCAACTTCAGCACATCTTCGCTTCTATCCAGTTTTGGGTCGGCAAATATAACAGTAATTCCTTCACTTTTATCCAAAATAAAATCGAATGTTTTATCAACCGCCATCTTTTGAATAGCCGTATAAACCTTATCCTGTATAGGTTTTATTAACTCCTGTCTTTTCTTAAAGAGGTCCCCCTCAAACCCAAACCGCTTTTTTTGAAGATCCCTTACCTCTTTCTCCCGGTTATATAATTCATCTTCCCTTTTCTTTTTAAGTTCATCGCTCAGCATAACCTGTTCTGCATCAAAATCCTTGTACATCTTATCAAGGTCAGCCTGTTTCTTTTCTATTTCCTGCTGCCATTGTGCACTAAACTGGTTTAATTTAGTTTGTGACTCTTTATACTCCGGCAGCTTCTCTAAAATATACTTAGAGTCAATTACAGCATACCGCTGGGCAAATGAAACTACACCAATGAGTAACACACAGAAAGCAATCAAAACTATTTTTTTCATATCTTATATTTTATGGTCAATAGTTAATGGTCCACGGTAAGCCGTCTGCAGCACTAATTCATTACTGTGGCTCCTGGCCCAGCATAAAGGTAAATTTAAAGGCGTTTTTAATTGGTTGGTTGGGTTGAATTCTGTCAAAACCTAAGCCATAATCAAAACCTAACAAACCAAACATTGGTAAAAAGAAACGCATACCAACACCTGCTGAACGACGTAATTTAAAAGGGTTATAATCTTTAAATGTGTACCAGCCATTTGCAGCCTCAAAAAATGCAAGCCCGTAAATAGTGCTGCTGGCACTGGTACTAAATGGATAGCGTAACTCCAGTGTGTACTTATTATAAATAGTAAAGAATTGAGATGGAGTTACATTCTCAGGATTTATTTTAGGATCGGAATTGGAATAAATCGGGTATCCCCGGTGTGCAATGATATCGTAACCCAGCAAAGCAAAGTTGTTACTTAGGCCAGCATCTCCCAACTGGAACCTTTCAAACGGTGATATCTCTCTTTTACTATTATACTTGCCAATAAAACCATACTTGGCGGCAGCTTTTAAAATAAACTGGCGATTTTTGTCAGCTCCACGGGCCGTCCCAATCGGCACATAGTACTCTCCCGTAAATAACCATTTGTGAAATTCAGGGAATTTAAATTGATTGTCTTCAGCTTTTACAATTCCCATTAATGAATATGGCAATGTAAACTGGCCGCTCAACAAAAAGTTGGAGCCACCAGTTGGGAATATCGGGCTACCGCCGGTTGAATTTCTTGCCAGCGCAAGCCGTAAACTAAGGTTGGTAAATGTACCGTTGCTTAATCCGTTAAAACCACTCACAGCGTAATTACGCAGCTTGTATTGCTGAAAGTTGATTGAGGTAACAAGCGAAAAATAATCATCCGGCCATTTAAGCTGCTTGCCCAGTGCCACACTTGCACCTGCAATACTCAGGAAAGAAGTATCTCCGCATGACCGGCAGTACTGCCCAAGCTGGTTGTAGGAATTACTTTGCTTTGTATTGTAAACACTTACTGAAAAAGAGTTACGTTTTTTTCCACCAAGCCAGGGTTCTGTAAAAGACAAGTTATAGGTTCTGAAAGCCCGGCCATTCGATTGTACCCTGGCACTTAACTTTTGGCCGCTACCAGATGGTAATGGATCCCAGGTTTTTTTATTGAAAATATTGTTGATGGAAAAGTTGTTAAAGGTAATACCAAGCGTACCTGTAAGGCCAATGCCTCCGCCAAAACCCGCTGATAACTCCAACTGGTCATTGGATTTTTCCTCTACGCCCCAGGTTATATCAACTGTACCATTGTCCTGGTTGGGAACGATATTGGGTGTAATTTTTTCCGGGTTAAAAAATCCCAGCTGTCCCAGCTCTCTTTGTGTACGGATAATATCCTGACGGCTGAATTTTTCACCCGGTACAGTACGCAGCTCACGTCTCACAACGTAGTCTTTCGTTTTATCATTACCTGTAATTTCCACGTTACCTATAGTTGCCTGCGGACCTTCCTGCATCCTGATCTCAAAATTTATGGTATCGTTATAAACCGATGTTTCTATCGGATCAACCCTGAAGAAAAGGTAACCATCATCCATGTATAAACTCTGTATATCACCGCCTTCGGCAGAAAGTTGTTTACCAAGCCGCTTATTAAGAATATCAAGATTGTAAATATCTCCTTTTTTAATCCCGAGGATCAAAGTAAGTAATGAATCAGAATACTTGGTATTACCTCTCCAGTTTATATCACCGAAATAATACTTTCTTCCCTCGTTTACCTTAACGTGAATATCAAGATTTCCTTTTGCATTACTTATTGCAGTATCAGCAACAATTGTGGCATCCCTAAAACCCTGGGTATTATAATAGTCAAGCAAATGCTCCTTATCTTCTATATATTTTTGAGGATTGTATTTTGCCGAAGTAAAAAGTTTAAACCTAAAGTATGGGTCAATTGCTTCTTTTGTTTTGGTAAGAGAAAGATAGCCCATCTCTTTAAGGTAAGTTTTGAATGTTACCGTACGGTTAGTATCATTATAAGGGCTGGTATATTTATCAGGATAGAGCGTAAACCTCGACATCTCCTTAGTTCCCTTCATCTGCTTCTTTAGCTTCGAATCTGATATTTCAAAATTATCAGCAAAATTGAGTGAATTTACTTTTACCTTATTGCCTTTATCTATAATAAAATTCAGTATTACAGCATTTGCCACACCCTTTGCAGGTTCTTCCTTATAACTGATTTTTACATTCCTGAACCCTTTATCGGCAAAAAACTTTTTGATAATATCAACCGCACTTACCTTCATATTGTCCGTAACCACCCTGTCTTTTGATAATCCTATTTTTGCTTCAAGATCATCTTTCTCTCCTTTTTTAATACCGATAAATTTAAAATCTGCCAGTCTGGGCCGTTCTTGTATTGCCAGTTCAACATATAAATTTTTGCCCACAACATTGGTAAAAAAAACTTCCACGTCAGCAATCAGGTTTTGCTTCCACAATTTTGTAATGGCTTTGATAAATACATCCGTGCCGGGAATCAACACTTTATCTCCCACGGCTATTCCGGATATGGAAATGATCAGGTTTTGATCGAATGATTTATTGCCGGTTACAGTAATGCCAGCAATGATGTATTCCTTTGGCGTTTTGGAATTAAATATTTCAAACAGTTGTGGATTAACCGAAACCGGGGCTGTGGTATCAATTTGTGCAAGTACGAATTTGCTGCTGCATGAAAGGAGGGCAATTAATAAAAAGTTTTGGTAAATCCTGTGCATCAATTTTATTTTACGAACGGCAAATTACTTGCAATTATGAAAACTATTTGTTAAACCATCGGCACACCCTGTGTTTGATAAGACCGGGTTTATATATTTCTTAATCCTCAGCAGGGTCACTTACCCCTTAGCATTTTCCTGATTAGTAATTTGTTCCCCCGTTTTTCCAAACCGTCTTTCCCGGTTTTGAAAGTCAACGATGGCTTCGTAAAGATTTTCTTTCCTGAAGTCTGGCCACCTTGTGTTTGTAAAATACAGTTCGGCATAAGCAAGCTGGTAAAGCAAAAAGTTACTGATCCTGTATTCCCCACTCGTACGTATCATAAGTTCAGGGTCAGGAAATTCGCTTGTGGACAGATACTTTTGTAATGTTTCCTGCGTAATTATTGCAGGATCAAGCATTCCGTTTTTTACATCAGCGGCTATATTCTTAACTGCATTCACCAACTCCCACCTGCTGCTGTAACTTAAAGCCATAACCAGATTAAGACCCATATTTATACTTGTTTCCTGCAAAGCTTCGCTCAAAGCGTTTTTAGCATTTTGCGGCAGCATATTTAAGTCTCCGATAACATGCAGCTTGATGTTATTTTTATTAAGTGTGGGCACTTCCTTACGGATTGTATCCACGAGTATTTCCATCAATCCGCTTACTTCATTTGCCGGCCTGTCCCAGTTTTCGGTACTAAAAGCATACAGTGTAAGATATTCGATACCAAGTTCTGCACAGCCTTCTACAATATTTCTTACACTCTCCACTCCATGCAAGTGGCCAAACAAACGGTCTTCCCCTTTTTCCTGTGCCCACCTTCCGTTGCCATCCATAATAATGGCAATGTGCCTTGGAAGCCGCTGTAGATCGATAGAATCAAGTAATGTCATTGTTGTAATTGCTTGTCACAGTTGCAAGGCCTGTTTATGCAAAGGCTGCAAAAGTAGTAAAATTTAGTTGGAATAAGCGAATGGCTAAAACTGGCATTAAACCCCGGTAACATAAGCCGGGTTTCTGGTTTATTTTAAAGGTAAATTATTGCCTTTCGGGAATTTACATTTTTACAAGCTTGCCTGTGTAAACGGTTTCATCTATCATTATTTTATACATGTAAATGGCAGCGGGCAAATCTGCAAGGTTAAATTGCTGACTATTGCTGAAGCTGGCGGCTTTTGTGCCGTAAGAAGAATATATATCGATAGAACTGGCGGTAACAGGCTGATTATTCAGCATACACTTAAATAAGCCGGTGCCCGGGTTTGGATAAATAACAATACCGGCCTTTGCAGGAAGATTAAAAGCGCCGGTGGCACAGCCAGATTTTTTGGAGAGATAGCCGGGATAATCTGAAAGCTTTTTGGATGCAACGCAGTTAAAGTCCGCAGTAAGTGTGACAAGCGCAGCAGGGGAAATTTTTGCAGGCAGGTTAACAGATTTTCCGGAGTACTCATAAACTTTTGTGCCGTCCTCAACTTTCCATTTAAAAGTATGTGCTGCCGAAGTGGCGAGTAGTTTTGTTATACATTCACCCCCGTTGTTTAGCACATCGATTACAAAAGCAACATCTTCACAATTTTTTTTTTCTGCATACCACAATACGTTGCTGATGTTTGCAAAGCAAAGTTTATACTGCCCCATTTTAGAAGCCTTCCAAAACTTGCCTCCCTCACCTGCAGGAATATCAAAGTAAAAAAGAGCAGAGTCGATATTCCCATTCATTTTTGAATCAACGGGTTTACCGACTGCGTTTTTAAATAAAAATGCCTGGTTTACTAAAGCAGGCGTGGCAAACTCTCCACCCACGGGCTTAGCATTCATCAAACTAAAATAAACCCTGTCAATACCTTCCGGCACGTAAAAATATCCTGGTAAACTCAAGGGGCTATTGTTATAATTTTCAATATTATTCCCCAATAGCGGACCATTGCGGAAAAAGTAATTACCATTAGTTTGTATGGATAGTTTTACAGTGACTTTAAACATTGACGATACCGTAAGCTTGTAGGTTCCTGCTATAGGTACATCTATTTTAAAGCTGCCATCGACTGTGCCATTATTGGTAACAGTAAAGTCTTTTATGATACCAAGTGTTTTTTCTGTTGCCTCTGCTGTGAAGTTAATTTTCCCTTTTCCTGGCAAGTCAAATACAGGGCTGTAGTTTACTTCAATAATTCCTGCTGCATCTGCTATAAAATAAAATTCTGCCCGGCTTGCAAAATCTTTTGCCTGGGTATAATTAATAGTCATCTCTATTTTAGACAGCGGCGAAAGATTATTTTTAATAAAAGCGTCCTTCATTACAGCAGTTTCTTCTAATTTATACTGGCTGATCAATGCTTGCTGTTGATCATAATCCTCAATAAAATTTTTGTTGATTTCAGCTTCAGTAATCAGTGGCAATGCTCCCTGCTGGTATGCGGAGCCGCTAAGGCTGTTGTACAATTTATAAAATTCATTGGAGCTTTTATAGGTGCTTACAACTGTGTTAATCAAAAAATAACTGTTAACAATCTGCAGCTTATTTATTTTGGCAAGATAAATACACAGCGCCGCAGCCTGGTTGATTTTTTCTTTATCTGATACCTGGTCAAAACTCCAGCTATAATAAAGTTTCATATAATGCAGGTAAGCTTCTAATTCATTCAGCCGGTGTTGTACAACCGGCAAATCCTGTTTAGATTGAATGACTGCTTCGTTCAGCGTTTTAAAGTAAAGCGGTAATTTATATTTATTGTTCCTGGCACCATTTGCAATGGTGACTGTTTTGGTATCGCTCCACATTTTGAGAAGCTCATAAATCGTTGAAGCTGATTTTCCAAAGAGATCATTACAAAATTCCTGCAATGTTTTGTCAGCATCAATATCACTCAACAGTTGCCTGTTTGCAGCGAACAAATAAGGAAGGGTGGAAAATTTAGAAGGAGAGCTTTCCCAAACAATACCCTGGCTGTTTTTTTCTTTTAATCTTTTTAACGTGGTTTGTAAATCATTCAGATACATGTAAGGTGTTCCGCCGCTCCACTGGTCAAGATTGAGATACTGGTATTCTGATACAGCAGGGGTTTCAGCATACCACCTGTTGAGTAAGCCTTTGGCACTTGTTTCATTCTGGTAAACGCCGGCAATCACCTGAACCTCTATATTTTTATTAACTCCAATACCGCTGGAAGGCACATCTGCATGAGACCCGTAAGCATATAAATTGAATTTTTTCACTGGATAAATACTGTTAATAGAAGTAGCTGTAAAATTTGAAAGTGTGAATTGCTGGTCGCTTGCTTTTATGAGCGGTTTTGATGGGCACCCAGCATCGTCAACAGAATTGGCCCATTGTGCACCATCGGGCACTTCAATACCAATGGTTTCATAATTGTAATTGAAGTTGCGGAAATTATTGGCATACCGGAGCGTATCACCGTAAATTGAGGTTTTCGTATCCGTATAACTTTTCGTAATTGCATTGCTCCAAAGCTGCATGCCTTCCACGGAGTTTACATCCGGTACAGATTGGGTGTTAGCGGCCCTGGATCCATTGTACGGTGCAACAAAACAAACATTTTTCTTCAATGTTTCCAGGTAACTGCCTGTCATAATATCGGCCCTGTGCCCCCTGAACCTGTAGCCCCCGGTCATGTTATTTCTTCGCTGATACAATGCCCACGCATGGCCGTTTTCACCGTTGTAATTATCCCAGGAATAGCTGTTATTGTTGTCCATTATCCATGGCCTTGTGCCCCCGCTGATGAACCAGCTTTTGTACTTGTACCTGCAATTGTAAGTTGTGTCAGTAATTTTGTAAGCAGAATTTAAAGCCGGAATGTTTTCCCAAATTGTTCCAGGCTGATAAAACCGGAAGCCGGCTGTGTTTAAATATTCATAAATGCCGAAGCAGAGACCATTATCCTGCGAAGCAGCAAAAGATAGAAAGCTGCTGCCATTACTTTTAACCCTGCATGCCTGGTTGTTGAAATTTACAGAAGGATCATATATTAAAACAATGCCGGTAGCTGGCGGAACGGTGTATGTGTCAGTGGTAAATTTACTTCCGGAAACAGCCCTTTGCAGCAACATGGCTACATCTTCTGCAGTGGATTTTAAAAGCTGTGACGACCCTGCAGGATAGTAAATAGTTTGACTTTTTGCGTACGCAGAAAGCAATAGCAGGACTGCAATAATAATTTTACGAACTGGAACCATAGTTTAAGTTTAAGCTTAAATGACCTATGGTTTTTGCACAGAAAGAATGGGGACTTGTACGGTTTTGCGGTAGATACTACTCGGATTAGCAGTTATTTTTCCAAATATATATAAAAACAATTAGCAAAAAATTTTTTATTTCGGCTAATTGCTTGATGGACACAGATAGCTGCTGATATTAAATAACAGGCTAATCTCAGCAATTACATATTGATCTTTCTGTTTACTCCAGCCACGCTGGCGGCCTTCCACCCCAATCACTGTTCCTTTTTCGAAGCTCCTGTCTTGCAGCAAACCTGCGTTGGTGAGCTGGCCATTTGGTAACCTGTCAAACTTATCAACGCCTATGTAAGTTGTGCTCACGTCATCTAAATAATCAGTAGTAGTTAATCGCTGGGCAATTTGGAACGACAAATTCATTCTGTCATTTACATTGTATTTTATACCCAATCCAATTGGAATACAAACGGCCATGCTGCCATAAGGCTTCCGGGTTTTGCCATCGGCACCCTGGTAATTAATATTTTGCCCTTCTGTACCCAGCGGACGTAGAAAAACTTTTTGATTATTTAAATACGCATATGGGTTATAACTAAAAACACCCAGGCCAACTGTAATAAACGGAGTGAAAGAATAATCAGGATCACCGGGCTGATATTTAAAGAAATTAAAATCGCCATGCGCCGCAAATTCCCACATGTCTGTATTAAAGCTCAGGTTACGGGCTTTTTGATATTCATTTTTACTGTAAACATCACTGTACCCAAGCTGTGCGTAGTGGGCACTAACCCGCAGGGCCAGGTAATTATTAAATTGTTTGGTGAAGAAAACGCCAATGGCCGGTTTGGGCCGGTTAAGTGCTGCTCTTGTATTTAAATCGCCAAAATAATGAGCGGCCCCGAGGCTTACTCCAAAAGACCCCTGTAACTCATACCCATTTTTGCCCGGCTGGGCTACAGCACCAAACGCTAATGCAGCAATAAATAAAATAGATAATGTGGCTTTCTTCATGGTTGCAAAGTAAGGGATTGTTTTTAATATCGTTAAAGGCTGATTGTTAAAAAAAGTGTTACCTGACCTATTCCCAAATATCCTGGAAAGAAACAGACGTATAACAATTAACGGCAAATACAAACTGAAAATTTTCATCAATAATTGGAACAGATTCATATTGATGGTCATTGAATTGCCAGACTTCTATTTTTTTAAATTGAAAATCAACAATCAGGTAATATTTTACTTTTTGTAAACAATACAACTCCATCTTTTCTCCCCTGTCTTTTGATGCAGTTGACGGAGATGCTATTTCTATTACAAGCTCCGGCGTAAAGTCAAGAAATTTTTTATCAATCTTTCCACAAACAATGAGTAAATCGGGCTGCACCACTGTGTGCTCTGCTATTTTCCAGTCTATTGGGGGATAAGGTTTGCAATCTTTACACCCAGATTTTTTTAAAGCATCTTTAAAAAGGCTGTATAAATTTCCACCAACTATCTGATGCCGCGGTACCGGTGCAGGACTCATGGCGTAAGGCATCCCTTCAATCAACTCCCAGCGGCCCTCCCACTGGCAGTAGTCATCGTACGTGTAGTACGGCCGGTATTTAGCTGCTATCGACATACCGTAAAGTTAAAAGTTATTTTCAAAAGAGTTACTGTTGAAAACTGCTTAATTTGTGAAAGCAACTCAATGCTGGTGTACAATATCTAATTATTTACCGCAGGCACTGTTACCGTTAACACTAAACATCAATATTATAAAACTGTATATGTTTAAATTTATTGTTCTTTGTTTTACAATACAAGGCTGTTTTTTATCAGCCCGTAGCCAAAATAGCAATACTAATCCGTCGGCCAATGCCTGGGCAGACAGTGTACTTAAATCTTTGACGCCTGATGAACGTATTGCACAATTGATGGTATTGAGGCTTTCTGCCTACGATTCAAAAAACAAAAAACCAATTTACTACGATTCTTTGGTAACCGCCATGGTAAAGCAATACAATATCGGCGGCATTTGCCCCTTCCAGGGCAACCCTGTTGAGCTGGCAACCATCATAAATAATTTACAATCCCTGGCCAAAACACCGCTGCTTGTTTGTATAGATGCCGAATGGGGCATTGGTATGCGGTTGTTTGATAGTGTGCAGGCGCTGCCGCACCAAATGATGCTGGGTGCGGTTCAGGATAGCAACCTGGTGTATAAATATGGCCAGCTGGTAGCTGCACAATGTAAAAGGTTGGGTATTCAGGTTAACTATGCGCCGGTGGTGGATATAAATAACAACCCCGCCAACCCCGTTATTAACGACAGGAGTTTTGGAGAAGATAAATATAAAGTTGCCCGTTACGGTATTCAATATATGAAGGGTTTACAGGATGCCGGCATTATGGCCTGTGCCAAACATTTTCCCGGCCACGGAGATGTTGCAGTTGATTCTCATTTCGATTTGCCGGTGATAAATAAAACAATGGCACAATTGGATTCACTGGAACTTTATCCTTTCAAAAAAATATTTGATGCCGGTATAGCCAGTGTGATGATTGCCCACCTTTACATTCCGGTTGTTGACAGTACGCCCAACCAGGCAACATCTGTTTCCAAAAAAAATGTAACAGGTCTGCTGAGAAATGAATTGGGTTACAAGGGCCTGAGTTTTACGGATGCTTTGGAAATGCAGGGTGTTCAAAAATATTTCCCAGGCGGGGCCGCATCTGCGCAATCCCTGATTGCCGGCAACGATATGCTTTGCCTGCCCGGAGATGTGGAACAAGCCATTACAAAAATAAAGGACGCAATAAAAAACAAGCTGCTTAGCTGGGAGGATGTTAATCAACGCTGTAAAAAAGTATTGCTGGCAAAGTACCAATACACCGGAACGAAAGTGCAGCTGGTTAGCCTGGAAAATATTACTGCAGATCTAAACGCCGGAGTTCCTGCCATGAAAAGGCTGGTGGCAGAGAATGCCATTACGGTGCTTAATAAAAATGAAAATTCTGCACAGCCACATACGGCAACAGATGAAATCGCTTATGTTGGCATTGGCCTCAGCAGCGATAATGTTTTTGCCGACCGCATGCGAAAGGATTACAACGCAGGCGTATTTAATTTCAATTATAAACAGGATGCCGGCAGGATTTTATCAACCGTTGAATTAATTAAGAAGCGCTACAAAAAGGTAATCATTGGGATACATGCTTATAACAGAACACCAGCGAAAAATTTTGGCATCAGCAGTTATGCAATTGATCTTGTAAACCAGCTGGAACAAAACACGAATGCCATTACAGTGGTTTTTGGAAATCCGTATGCCATCAAAAACTTCTGCGGAGCAAAAAATTTAATTGCCTGTTATGAAGATGATCCAATTACTCAAGCAGCGGCGGCTGATTTTTTGCAGGGCAAGTTTACTGCAACGGGTACCTTGCCGGTAACTGTGTGTGACCAATACAAATTCGGCTCAGGCATTGCCAATGCTGGCTTTAGGCTTCCAAAAGTAAAAACTACAGAGCTTGGTTTCGACAGGCAAACGCTTGATGAAATTGATTCCATTGCCGGCGATGCTATTGATAAAGGCGCAACCCCCGGTTGTGTTGTGCTGGTGGTTAAGGATGGAGCTATTGCATTTAATAAAGCTTATGGTTACCTTGACGCTGATAAAAAAGAAAAGGTCACAACAAACAGCGTTTACGACATGGCGTCTGTCACAAAAATTTGCGCCACCACCATTGCTGTAATGAAACTCTATGATGAAGGTAAACTGGAATTAAAGAAAACACTTGGCGACTACCTCTCAATTGCAAAAGGAACGAATAAAGCTCCGTTGACCATTGAAAATATTTTATTACACCAAGCTGGTCTTATTGCATTTATTCCTTTTTACAGGGAGGTAATTGATACTACCACAGGTATTCCATCCCCAAAAGTTTTTGCGGCCGTACCGAATGACACGTTTAATATAAGGGTGGCGGAAAATCTTTATGAAGTAAAGGGTTGGCCCGATACATTGATGCAGGAAATATTGAAAAGCCCGCTAGGTGCTGCAGGTAAATATGTGTACAGCGACAATGATTTTATTTTCCTTGGCAAGATAGTAGAGCAGATCACCGGTATGCCACTGAACAAATATGTACAGAAGGAGTTTTACCAGCCGCTGGGCTTAACCACCGCAGGCTTTAAACCAAGGCAAACAATGCCCCTAAGTAACATTGCCGCTACAGAAACTGAACCCATATTTCGCAGGCAGCGGATTAGGGGTGATGTGCATGATCCCGGTGCTGCCATGTTTGGCGGCGTAGCGGGCCATGCAGGTTTATTCAGTAATGCTTATGATATTGCGGTGATAATGCAAATGCTGATGAACGGAGGAACATTTAACGGCAGGCGCTACCTCCAAAAAGAAACAATCGACTTGTTCAATGAATACCACAGCAGCATCAGCCGCAGGGGATTTGGATTTGATAAACCCGAAAAAGACAATGCCACCCGTAAAGAACCTTATCCAGCCAAATCAGTTTCGCCACTCACGTTTGGGCATACAGGCTTTACGGGCACATGTACCTGGGCCGACCCGGCAAATAAGCTGGTGTTTGTTTTTTTAAGCAACAGGGTTTGCCCGAACGGTACCAATCCATTGCTGGGCAAACTAAATGTAAGGCCCTCTATACATGAAACTTTGTACAGGGCGCTGGAAGCTGCAAAAAAATAAGCTGAACTTAAATGTCCTCAGATGATGTTGGTAAATGATCGTATTCACCTTTAAAAGCATACCAGCCGAAAATCATCAGGCCAATTGCAATAGGTGTAAATATGCCAATAATTATAAGCCAGGGTATTGGCTTATTAATGTCTTTAGTGCCATGGCCGATATTATGTACGGCACCCATCACTAAAAAATAGATGACCACCGGTGCAATCAGCATCCAGACAATTCCCATAATTCTTTTAAGCCCGTTCATATAAAAAAGTTTTAATCGTTTACCGAGTTATCAATTTTGTTTGAAAGATACAAAGTGCCAATAATAAAGCACAAGGCTGCAACGCCAATAGGGTACCACAATCCAGCCAATGGATCACCAAACGATGTGGTTAATAATAAACCTATAAAAGGCACCAGCCCGCCAAACACACCGTTGCCAATATGATATGGCAAACTCATAGAAGTGTAGCGGATTTTTGTTGGAAATAGTTCTACTAAAAATGCTGCAACCGGACCGTAGACCATTGCTACAAAAATGATCATTACCCAAACGAGTAGAATAAATTTCCATTTGAGGGGCGGCGGCAAAATCTTGTTTGAGTAAGATGGTTTTGAGTCAAACCCAATATTGGCATTTATTCCATCGCTTCCAATGATTGTGGTATCTGCTCTCTCTTCAACAAAATTTATTTTAGTAGATGTTATATTATTCGTTTTGCTTAAAGTGATGATCTTCTTAAAACTTCCCGATGTAATGGTGTCAAATTTTACAATGGCACGTTCATTTTTAATCAAATGATCGTTTGTGTTTTTTGTTGCCAGGTTCTTTACATCCGCATCCTCCAGCATCGTTTTAAAAATTGGCCTGTAAAAAATTACCCCTAGCAACATGCCTGTAAGCATGATCCATTTCCTGCCAACTTTATCACTCAGCCATCCAAAAACCAAAAAGAACGGTGTCGCCAAACCGATTGCCCACAGCATAATTTCTCTGTTCTGAATAAACTCAAGCTTAACGGTAGTTTCTAAAAAGCTTTGAGCATAAAACTGGCCTGTGTACCAAATAACACCCTGGCCCATCACCGCACCAAACAAGGCGAGCAATACCATTTTGAAATTGCCCTTATGGCCAAAGCTTTCTTTCAACGGGTTTACCGATGTTTTATTTTCATGTTTCAGCTTTGCAAAAATGGGCGACTCCTTCATCTTTAACCGGATGTAAACGGACACCCCAACAAGTAAAATGGATATCCAGAACGGATATCGCCAGCCGCCCCATTCGGCATTAAAGGCAGCATCGCTCATGCCCGATTTTACCACCATTATTATACCGAGGGCAACAAACAAACCCAGGGTGGCAGTGGTTTGTATCCATGCTGTAAAATAGCCACGCCGGCCTTCCGGCGCATGCTCTGCCACGTAAGTTGCAGCACCGCCGTATTCGCCGCCAAGGGCAAGTCCCTGTATCAATCTCAGCAACAAAACAAGCAACGGAGCGGCAATGCCAATCGTTTTGTAACCGGGTATCAACCCAATTAAAAAAGTAGAGCCGCCCATTAAAACAAGGGTAAGTAAAAAAGTAGATTTCCTTCCAATCAAATCACCTAATCTTCCAAAAACAAGGGCGCCAAAAGGCCTCACTAAAAAGCCTGCTGCAAAAATGGCTAGTGTGCTTAAAAGTGCAGCCGTGCCATTGCCTTCAGGAAAAAATTGAGTGGAGATTGTTTTGGCCAGCATACCAAAAATATAAAAGTCGTACCATTCAATGAGTGTGCCAAGAGAAGACGAAAAAATGACTTTGCCGATTCCTTTGGTATCCGTTGTTGCCATATAGCATTATTGTATTTTAATCAATCGTTTGCCGGGTATAATTGCCATAAATATATTAATTTGGAGGCGAAGACAAATGAATACTTTATTTCTTAAAAATTGCCATGTCATATCCTTATCAAATTAAAAGTTTAGACCAGTACTACCAGGACTACAAGCAAAGTGCAGAAGACCCAGAAGGTTTTTGGGGCAGCGTTGCAGAGAATTTTCAATGGAGAAAAAAATGGGATAAAGTATTGGACTGGAATTTTACCGAACCAAAAATTGAATGGTTTAAAGGTGGTAAATTAAACATAACCGAAAACTGTATTGACCGTTACCTGGAAACGATGTCAGAAAAGCCAGCCATAATTTGGGAACCCAATAATCCTGAAGACAGGGTAAGGGTGGTAACGTATGCCCGCCTGCATAAAAGAGTTTGCCAGGTGGCACAAATGCTTACCAACCTGGGTGTAAAAAAGGGCGACCGGGTTTGCATTTATATGGGCATGGTACCAGAGCTGGCGTATGCCGTGTTGGGGTGTGCAAGAATTGGCGCTATACACAGTGTGATCTTTGGCGGCTTTAGCGCACAAAGTATTGCAGACAGGTTGTATGATGCACAGGCAGAATTCATTATTACCTGCGATGGTGCTTATCGGGGAGCTAAAGACATTCCGCTTAAAAGTGTGATAGACGACGCTTTGATAGGTAACAGAACCGTGAAAAAAGTAATTGTTTATACCCGTACAAGAACGCCGGTATCCATGATAAAAGGCAGGGATGTTTGGTGGGAAGATGAAATGGATTATGCAGAAACGCAGGTAGAAAAAAATGGCGTGGTATCGTTTCCGGCAGTTGAAATGGATGCAGAGGATCCATTGTTTATTTTATACACTTCCGGCAGCACCGGCAAGCCGAAAGGCGTAGTGCATACCGTAGCTGGCTATATGCTCTGGACCAACTATACTTTTGTAAATGTGTTTCAATACAAGCCGGGTGATGTGCACTTTTGCACCGCAGATATTGGCTGGATAACAGGGCATAGTTATATAGTTTATGGTCCGCTGAGTGCCGGCGCAACATCCCTGATGTTTGAAGGCATACCTACCTGGCCTGATGCCGGCAGGTTTTGGGAGATAGTTGAAAAACACAAAGTCAATTGCATTTATACAGCTCCAACAGCTATAAGGAGCCTGATGGGTTTTGGTACTGAACCAATCCAGGGAAAAGATCTTTCCTCTTTAAAAGTTTTAGGCACTGTAGGCGAACCGATCAATGAAGAAGCCTGGCATTGGTATGATGAAAACATTGGCCAGAAAAAATGCCCGGTAGTGGATACCTGGTGGCAAACTGAAACCGGTGGTTGTTTAATCAGCAACCTTGCTGGTGTAACTTCAGCCAAACCAAGCTGGGCTACGTTGCCTTTGCCAGGTGTGCAACCACTGCTGGTTGATGAGAATGGTAAAGAAGCGGCCCCCTCTAACTCCCCCGAAGGGGGAGATCAGGTGATCTCGGGCAACTTGTGTATTAAAGCACCATGGCCGGGGATGCTTAGAACTACCTGGGGTGATCATGAACGCTGCCGCACCAACTATTTTGCAACTTACCCCGGGTTATATTTTACCGGCGATGGCGCATTGAAAGATGCTGAAGGTAATTACCGCATCACCGGCCGGGTGGATGATGTTTTGAACATTAGCGGCCACAGAATTGGAACCGCCGAAGTTGAAAATGCGATCAACATGCACTCCGGTGTGGTGGAAAGTGCCGTGGTTGGCTATCCGCATGATATTAAAGGGCAGGGCATCTATGCTTATGTAATTTACAACGGCACTCATGGTGATGAAGAGTTACAAAGAAAGGATATCAGTTTAACGGTATCTAAAATTATTGGCCCCATTGCCAAGCCGGATAAAATTCAATTTGTATCTGGCCTGCCAAAAACAAGGAGTGGAAAAATTATGCGTCGGATATTAAGAAAGATCGCAGAAGGAGAGACAGCTAATTTGGGAGATACAAGTACATTGCTTGATCCGGGTGTGGTGGAAGAAATACGGGATGGAAAGGTGTAGGTTATTGCAGGGATCAGTACAACTCATCTTCAGCCATTAATCCAAGATTAATTAATTTCATCCTGATTGCTTTTTCGCCACGGCCAAGCTCTTTAGCTATCTCTTTAAAGCTGTCATGATTGTAAAACATTGTTTGGAGTTTATCTTCATCATCGGCTGACCAGTGTTTACCGGAGTTGCTGCTCCTGTTACTTTTTGATGAGGTAGTTGCAGGTTTGTATTTATCAGCTTTGCTGTATAAATCCCAATCGTCAAAAGCCTGGTAGCTGCTGCGTTTGGCAGGTGCGGAAAAAGTAGGCTCAATGGCCAGTACAACGCTTTTCAGGGGATTAATTTCAGGTGGCATTACCAGCCTGTTTTTTGCCCTGGTTGCGGCTACATATAAAATGTTTATCTCTTCACCAAGCCGGCTGGCATCTGCCTGCAACATTTTTTCACATCCCAGCTGGGCTATTTGTTTGTTCAGCTTTTCTTCTGTTATAAAATCTTTTAGTAGCGTTACTTCATCATACTCCATTCCTTTGCAGCGATGCACCGTACTAAAAATCATGTCTGCATCTTCCTTATTAGCAGTGTGATTCGCCTTTAATTCACTGATAAGGCCGGGAAGCCGGTTTCCAAATTCCTTCACCACTTCCACCATTATTGAAAGGCTGCCATCTTCAGTTTTTTCAATGTACTCTTCCAGTTCCTTCATGGTAGTCATTGTAGCAATCAGCTTGTCTTTTATCATAGCCGTTTTGCCATTGAATAAATTCAGTACATCATAAAGGGAGGCACCTTCATCTGCAAAGGTGTAACTGTTGATATTGCCTTCGAAATAAATATTTTTTATAAGTCCGCCCTGCCACTGAGCGATTGCATTCAGCAACAAACCAAAATTTGTGCGGCCCAGCGTTGCCTTTACAAACACAGCATCCGTAGGCGTGGCAACCCCAATAATTTTTACAGCGGCAGGTTGTTTTAATAATTTTTTTAACCCTAAAATTTTATTGGCAACCAAAGCAACTTCATCATCAAACCTAAAACTGTTGCTTAAATGATAAACGGGAAAATCAACTTGTTGTAAACTGTTGATGGCATAGCGCCAGCCATAAATTTGCTGGTGAATATCGCCCACAATTATTTTAATGGCCGGTTGCTGTAAAAACACTTCCAGCATAGCAGCACTTGCATCCTGGCCTTCATCAAACAAAATATAATCGTACGGAAGTACGGGATTGTCCAGCTGGAATTTTTTAAGGTAGAAATCGTGGGTTACCGAAATTGCTGCCCGCTGCATTTTAGCAAGCGCTTCACGGGTATATTTTTCAATAAGTGAGTAAAAATTTTGAACGAAAATTTTAGCCTTGGCATCAGTGATCACATCTGCATAGTTCAATTCCTGCACTTTCAATACTTTACTGTTGCAGAAATAACTAATGAATTTATTTACATGGTTTGCAATAATATAATCGGTATGCTTTTCACCCGTACTTATACCCAGCATATCAATCCAATCATAACTTTTATAGCCTTGTACAACTTTATACTGGCTGTGTTTTACAACATGATCAAAAGCAAGTGAGTGAGCGGTTTCCACTTTTACGTTTTGCAAACCAGCGGTTGCAAATTTTTGTTGAACTTCTGTTTTAACCGTTTTATTAAATGCCAGGTACAATATGCGGCTGTTGGCCGGGCGGCTTTTAGCATACTCCACCAGCGTTGTTGTTTTACCGCTGCCAGCCACTGCATTTATCACCAAATTGAAGTTGGTATTGATAACTGCCTGTTGTTCTGTAGTGAGTTGCATGCAGTAAAATTGATGTAAAAAAATCAAATTGCAAACACCGCAGCTGGCGGTTCCTTTCTTTTTTCAAGCCTTTTACCTAATAAAAAGCTATATAAAACAAGCCCCACCATTGCTGGCGGGGCTATTTGTTTCACTTCAACTCTCAACCAATGAAACTAATTATAGGTAGCTTGTTACCGGTGTCATCATTAACATAGTATTGTAAGTCATTGCTTCTTCTTTCTGTGTTTTACTATCATCAATTTTTTCAAGCTGCTTTTCAATATTTTCCTTTACTTTTTGTAAAGAGTCTTTTCTACGCTCCTGGTCTTTCTCCAGTTTCGTTTTGAGTGAATCAATTTTATCAATTGTTTTCTTTTCATCGTAACGGTAATTATCTTCAATTTGTACGCCGTTGGCATCAATGGTTACCTTGCTTTTGCCATCTTTAATATCGATGCCATTTGGCCCGATCTTCACTTTTTGATGATCATTTTTTCTCCATTCATCGGCAGGAATTCCATCTTCTGTAAAAAGGCCATCGGCTTTCATTGTATAAGTAATGCCATGCTCCCAGTTGTTTTCTTCACGCCAGTCAATATTGGCAACGTTCTCATCCCAATCAGGTCCAAAATTTATATTAAAACCATTGCCAACTCCTTCTGCAATTTTTATTTGCTTGCCTACCGGAACATACACTACCATCAATATTCTTTGGTTGCGAAACTTGTCGGTTCTGTTAACCTGGAAACCCTTATCAAGCACCAGTACACTATCCTGCTGCACTGCACCAAACTGAATTTTACGGGCCAGTGTATCGGCATAATGGCGATTGCTCCCCCTTGCCATTTTGATCATTGTAATTTTAAAACTATCGTTAGGTGATTTCAGGATTTTTATCTGCACATTGTTAACCAATGCGCTATCCTCATCTACAGAATCGAACGGTTCAAAGCGCAACCACCGGTTGTTCAAAAATTTTGAATTAGGAGAGTAGTTTGTTATTTCCAACTTTTTAACACCCGGGTTTTGCAGGCTTACCTCCTGTTCGAACAGGTTATTGCCACTTCTAAAATCTTTTGTAACAGATGCTACAAGGCATACTGCACATACCCAACCAATAATCCACAGGCTGATGAAAGAAGCCCTTAATACCTTCCTGTTACTTTTCATTTTTGCAAGGCGGCGTATGATCCACGTAATTACCCCAATTACAGGTACTGCAATAAAGAATAACAATGTTCCCCAGGCAAGTGCATTCTGCCAGCCGTCTGTAAGAACATAATCTTTATATGGAAAAAGCCCAATTGAAACTGTGGCGATTCCAAACAAGGCCATCACTAATGCAAAACCCACAATTGCCATTATAAAATACGCAAATGCTTTTACCATCACAGCTATAAAATCCCCCAGGGAATGGCTGTTCTTCTTAGCTACCATCCTCACCTCTGCGCCAATTTGTTTCCCTTTTTCTTCTGCGATAGTTTTGGCTTCCTGTCCAAATTTCTCTGCCCTTTTTTGTACACCTTTCATCTCTTCCATTACAGAATTCTTTATAGAATTCATGTCTACTTTTTCACCTTTCATTTCCAATTTTTCTGCTGTAGTGCCCGCCTCCGGAAAAGCGAGCCATAAAATGATGTAGATAATTAATGAACCGGGACTAAAAGAGAAGTTGAAAAAGTTACCGTGGCCCCAAAACCCCCAATCGCCGATGTTAAAGACAAAAGAAAGGAATGGCAATAAAAAGAGCAGTCTTGGTATCCATGGGCTGATGCCGAAATAGTTACCGATGCCGCTGCAAACACCTGCGACTACCTTATCATCCGGGTCCCTGTACAATTTTTTCTTAGTACCTCCAATTACTGCAGAAGCTGTACTTGGTACTGCAATCCATAAAATGATATAGGCTAAAATTCCAGTACCAAAAGCCAGCGATACTATCACAAAAAGTATCCGGATAATTAATGGATCGGTACCAAAATAGTTGGCCAAACCTCCGCATACACCTCCAAGAATCTTATGATTTTCATCCCTGTAAAGGCGTCTTGGCAACGGCGGCGTTGCTGCGGCCTGCTCACCAGCAGAAGATGCGTTATTGCCGCTTTCAGCTTTGTGTACTTTTTCTTCATCCACGTCAAAATCATCCGGAGTACCCATGCTTTTAATAATAGCATTTACATCATCTTCTGTAATGCAGGTTGCACCCTTTTTTATTCTTTCCTGAAAGAGTTCTCCTATGCGGCTTTCTATATCATTGATGATTTCTTCCTTGCCTTCTTCATCTGCAAAATACCGGGTTAAGCTGGCAGTGTAAGTTTTAAGCAAGTCAAAAGCAGTTACTTCTATTGGCACTACCTGGCCGTGGAAGTTGATATTTATTACTTGTTTCATGACTGTAGTTATTAAATTGTTTCGTTAGTCGGTTGTATTTCCCGACAGAAAAATGTGCTCATTTTCTACCAGGAACAGGTTGAAGTTTAAAGTTGATCTGGTTCGGAGCTACTGGTGCTGTGTTGCTGTTCCGCTTCTGAAAGTGCTTGCACGGCGTTGGCCAGTTCATTCCAGGTGGCTTCCAGCTCCTTATAAAATGCGGCTCCTTTTTCTGTGAGAGAAAAGTATTTGCGGGGTGGCCCGCTGTTACTTTCAATCCACCGGTAAGTGAGAAATTCTGCATTTTTTAACCTGGTAAGCAACGGGTAAAGTGTACCTTCAAAAATGTTCAGGTTGGCTGCTTTCATTTTTTCAATAATGTCTGATGGGTAGGCCTCCCCTTGTTTAATTACCGAAAGGATACAAAACTCCAACACTCCTTTACGCATTTGGCTGGCGGTGTTTTCAATATTCATGGCTCATAATTTTAATTGTTGTTTCAGTTTCCCTTACCGGTAAAAGGTTGCTGAAGATGTTGGTTTTTTTATTTCAAAAGGCCAGGAAGTAATTTGGTGCATCTGGCTGGTTTAAGCTTTAATGTTTTACTTTCTTCCTGCTTGCTGACACAAAGCTAAAGTAAAATTTGGTACTATGCAACACATAATACCATTTATTTTTTAGTAGCTGGCGCTGAATGATAATAGGTTTTATATGAAAACCTTCACTGGTATTGGTTTTGAACCAAATACAGCGGTTAAAAAATAAATTAAGATTTGATGAATGGCAAAAATCTATGATGAGAGGATCATCAAAAAGGGAATAAAATGCGTGTTTGGGAGATTCTTTAGTGGTCTTTTAAGGTACCATTGCCGTTGCTGGATGCAGCAACCTGCACATTCCTGTTAAAACCTTCTTCGAGAGAAATAAAGGTTTCTGTCCTCTCTATACCCTTGATTTTTTGGAGTTCGTCGTGTAAAACGTATCTCAATTGACTTATATCCTTACAAACTATTTCGACAAACATGCTATAGTTGCCAGTGATATAGTTAAGTCTTACAATTTCCGGAATGTTCATCAGCTCCATAGCAACCATATCGTAAAGGGAGCTTTTCTCAAGGTAAATACCAACAAAAGCAGTAATGTCGTATCCCAGTTGTTTTAAACCCAAATTTTGCAATAGATTCATCCGGTAAGACTTAATGGCAGTTTTGTGTTTTCAATGAACGAGAAAAGACTCTCGTACCATAACCTTCTTTTTAGTGGAACAGACATTTTCAGTTTATTATTTTCTATCCAGGAACCAACTGCAAAGCAGTTGAATCTTAATGTAGCAAGTGTGGGACTGGGCTGCTTTTGAAGTGTTACCTGCCGGAACAAACTCATTAAATTATAAGCTACCATTACAAGGCGCATGGCTGTTTCTGTTGCACAAAAATCATCCATACAAAATCCCTGAACTCCAAAATCTTCTTTTAGTTCCTTTATCCTGTTTTCTGCATCGCCTCTGCGTTTATACTGTTCCCAAATTTCATTTGCAGGTAAACTTTGATTGGTAACAAAAGCATGATAACGGGTTTTAAATACTTTATCTCTATCAATATCTTCTAACTTAAAAAGGCTGGTTAGTCTCTTACCGGTGGTCTTTCGACGGACCTCTTCCTGTTGCTTAATAATAACTATTCTTCTGGGTTTACTCCAATTGCCTTGTTTATAGTCTATTTCTGTAATCCAAAGTCCCATGCCGATTGCCTGCCAGTTTTTAATACCGTAAATAGTGCCTTGCAGCCTGGCATAAAGTTTACAAGACATTACATAAGCTATTTGTTTATCTTCTATGAATTTCATAATCGCTTCACTGCAAAAACCACTGTCTGCCCTGAACAACCCAACTTTTTTATTGGTAAGAATAGAAAAGGTCTCTTCTAAAAAATTAATGCAATTACTACTGCTACCTGTATTGCCACTGCGATTCCAGCAATTGGCTACCATTCTTATATCGTTTACAAAAGCAAACAACGGATGATGGCTATTGCGGCCACGTTTGGTGGGATTATATCCTTTTTTGCTTCCTTCCTGTTCGCCATAACGGGTAATTACACTGCTATCAACATCCAATGTATAATTATCGAATTGTAATTGCTCAAAGAACCAACTGTTTAGTTCTATGAATAAAGAATGATTAAGAGAAGGGGTGAATTTTTTGAAGAATCTTCCAAAGGTTGTACCGGAAGCTACCCGTTTCCAACCAAATATCTGACGCAGCACTTCATCTAAACGAACAACTGCTGTATGGCTGAATCTGAAGCAACCAATCCAGATACTCACCCAAAAACTTTCTATGATACTTATTGAATCGATACTATTGTTGCTCTTGCCTTGTGGTAAACCTAACTCAAGTAATTTTTTACTGATGCCTGTCTTGTCTAGCAACATTTTCATCTCTTGCATACCGCCCCAGGGAGTTACCAAATTATCGCTGTATTCATGGTGCATACTCATCTGCTAATTTAAGACACACTGGCACATTTTTGTCTATTGCAAAATTTGGGTTAAATCAACATTTAACCGGGTACCTTTAACAATATTAAATTCCTGGAGTTTTTTAATTCTTACATGTATTGTACCACCACTAACAAATAACTTTTTACCAAGCTCGGCATAAGATATCTCTGCAGTTTCCATCATCTCATGGATTATTTGCAAGTCTAATTTGTCCAGATTCAATTTTGCGGGCATATTTCCGGTCTTTTTATAATATTTCTAAAGATAAATACAAAATGTTGATGAAAAGCAGCAAAAAATAAAATATGCACAATTTTTTACAAGTGGTAAAGATGATTTTTTTTCTAAATAAAGTTGCATTTTCACGCACCTAAAGTCAATTTTCGAACGGGATTACTCGAAAAAGTTTCGTCTAAAAGTTATAAATATGGCCAAAACAATTCAAAATGATTTGCTATTTAATAAGGCTTTTTAAAAATATTCTAATCAATCGGTATTATGTTTTAATAATTTCAAAAAATTAAAAATAATCAATAAAATATTTTCAACATAATGCCATTTGCTTTACATTTGCATCTCCTTATAAGTTTTTACTGTGGGGTGATGAAATTTTTGGCAGACATGCCCTCTTGTCTCGGGGGTGAGGATAACAGGATAAATATAGCATAGAGCCGCTTGAGTAGCAATATGAAAGCGACCAGGGTCGACCACTCAACTTTGTGCTACAACTAACTGCCTCGTGGAGGTTCGACCCCTCCCCCTACAGCACTTTAAAAAGCCTTCGTTTAAAAAGCGTGGGCTTTTTTATTTTTGATATTCAAACTTTCACTGCGACTCTTTTAAAAAACTATTAAGGTTAGTAAATACAACCAGTGTCGCTCTAAAAAAATAGTACAAACAATTCGTGTTATATTAACTATTTCAATCTCCGGGCCATAAGGAAGCTTCTTAGTTGTTATAAGCCGAAAAAAATATCTTTGCCAACGAATGGCTCAAAAAAAACTTATCCGGTTTGCGGCAATTAAAGGATTTGCAAACGTGTTAGAATATCCTGAGGGAATGCAAGGCAAATGGAGGCAACATTTTAATAATATAAACGAGATTGTGTTAGAACTTGCCTGCGGAAGAGGGGAATATACAATCGGTTTAGGACGACTCCATCCGGGCAAAAACTTCCTCGGTGTAGATATAAAGGGCAACCGTATGTATATAGGAGCAAAAAAATGCTTGGAAGAAGGTTTGACCAACACAGGATTTCTCCGCACTCAAATAGCGATGTTGCCGAATTACTTTGCTGCCGCAGAAGTGGCAGAAATCTGGATCACTTTTCCAGATCCGCAATTACGGGGTTCCAAAGCAAAGAAACGTTTAACGCATCCGCTTTTTTTACAGCTTTATCAGCAAATGTTGCAACCAGGCGGATTTATCCATCTAAAGACAGATTCTCCCCGGTTGTTTGAATTCACAAAACAAGTAATTAAATTTTACAATCTTGATCTTGTTGAAGTGCTTGACGATGTTTACGGCAGCAGCTGCGGCTCCGATCTGGCTATTAAAACTCATTACGAAAGCCTTGATATTGCAGACAGCAAGAAGATATTTTATCTTAAATTCGGCCTAAGCAAGGCCGCCGATTTTAAAGATGCGGCATTGCTGGAAAAATTGAAGCAAGCTGAAAATAATCTACCCACAACTTAATAATTTATACAATCATGAACGGGTTAAAACAGGGAGAAGATTATTATTACAATGAGGATGGGTATGTTGTACTCACAGAAATACCATCTTGAAAAAGGCTTTTGCTGTGGTAATGGCTGCAAGCATTGCCCCTATGAATTTATTAACGTGCCGGAAACACAACGAAATCAACTACTAAAAAATGCTTCCCTGAAAATTAATGTTTCAAATAATCTCACCGAAAATTAAAATTATACAGCAAGGATTTTTCAATTGCCAATATTTTTAAGCTGTACATTTATTGCCTTCAATAACCAAGTCATGGCAAAAAATATTTCTATCGAAAATTCAGTAAAAAAAGAACAAAAAGAAACCTATACTTTTTTTGCCGATGTATATGATGTGGTAAGACAGATCCCGAAAGGCAGGGTAACAAGTTATGGAGCAATTGCCAGGTACCTGGGCACTGGTTCCAGCGCCAGAATGGTTGGTTGGGCAATGAATGCCGCTCATGATGCCAGGCCAAAAGTGCCTGCTCACAGGGTGGTTAACCGTAACGGAATGCTCACTGGCAAACACCATTTTGGCACGCCTACACAAATGGAAGAACAGCTTTTGAAAGAAAAAATAGCCGTAAAAGATGATACCATTGTAGATTTTGAAACGCTGTTTTGGGATCCGGCCGCTCATTTAGGTTTTTAAAAAATATACCTTAGTATTGCACCAACACAAACTACAGGTGCATCTGCCTAAGCAAACATCTGCCAGACAATATCATTTACTCAATTATGCCAGCGAATCAAATACAGGGAACAGTTACTTTTCTTCACCACGACAAAGACTACATCACAATTGAATATGAGGCAAATGGTAAAACCAAAACGATCAACGCTCTTATTGGTGAATTGGTGCAGCAAAAGTGGATTGACGAAAAGATCATTAAGAAAATTCAACACTTTAGAATAGGGGACCGGGTGAGCTTTATTATTGTTCCTTCCAGCCGGGGTGATAAAATGGTAGCGGACTGTGTCACTTTTCTCTATAACAATGCACTTACCAATATGCTGCAAAAAGCTGCAATTGATAATAAGTTTGTTGGTTACCTTAAGGTGGTGGATGGAAAATATTTTGTGAAGGAAACGGCCAGCTATATTTCCTTTCCGCTGCTAATCTCCCCATGGGAAGTTGCGCCACCTGCAAGCTTTTTAAATGAGCCTGTTTTTTTTCAATTAGATAATTTTGATAGTGCCGTTAAGGTAACAGCTTCGTTATGCAAGCATCATTTTACACCTGCATACAATAAAGCGTTACTGTATTTTAACAAGCAAACACCAGTAACTGCAACTGTTACAGCCGTAAAAATGTATGGCATCCAGGTTACTCTTTTTGATGAGATAGAAGCAAAATTTAAACCCGCTAAAACCAATGCTGAAATAAGTGAATTAAAGGAAGGTGATAAAATTCAGCTCATGATTGAATATTTAAGTCCATTCAAAATTGTGGTTTCCAATTTTAGCTAAATAAAGTAGTCACAACACTTCTGCCATCACTGCCATCGTTTTTACTTCCCCAAAATCGGGCACATGCAGTGAATAATATTCGTGGTAACGCTGCAGCAAGTGACGTCTTACTGCATGGTGAAGATGAAAGGCTGATAGTTCATCGGGCTGTTGTACTTTCAGCAGCTGTGAAGTAAGTGCTGCGCCGGCGCCCTCAATATAATTATTGTGCCCGGGCTGGCTTGCAATAAATCCACCTTCGGCCAAATCCAATACGGGCATCTCTTCAGAGAAATCATCATTTATTTTAAACCCGAAAAATTGGGGAAGCTGCAGTGCAAAATACAGTGGCATGTTGGCGGTTACGGCCTTATCTGCCGCATCTAAAGCGAGCAAAACATCCTCACAAAAATAAAATAAGGGCGTATTTTCTTCCGGTTGTTTTAAGCATTTATACAGCACTTCTACCATATAAAGTGCAATACTATTTTTAATAACATCACTTAAAACTTGCTTATACAAAACAGCCCAGCCAAATTCCCGGATGCGTTGTAAAGATCTTTGATCACTGTGATAAACCACCAGGTCCAGTATAGCACCGGGTTGCAGCAGGTTTGCTTTGGAGGTTGTTTTTTTTGCCGTCCTCACCCCGTTAACCATATAGGTTTGCACGCCAAAAAGTTCAGTTAATAAGGTAACCACAAGGCTTGTTTCGCCATACTTTATACTCCTGAGTACTATCCCTTTTGTTTTATGTAACATGCCTTATTTTATGCCGCTACCTCTATTTATATCTGCGTGACAACGGTTTAAAATTAAGCAACATTAATCCAATCAATACAGTCAATGCCATGCAAAAATGTTTTCTTTGCAACTATTTAGTACTAATATTCCTAATTCTCTATAAATAATACACGATCATTATGTGGCAACGTTTGGCAAGTTTTGTTATTAAATTCCGTTTACCCCTGCTGATAATACTTTTGCTAACAACGGCCCTGATGGGCTTTTGGGCAAGCCAGGTAAAACTGAGTTATGAGTTTGCCAAAGCTATTCCTGCGGACAATCCTGTTTATAAAGATTATTTATCCTTCAGGCAAAAATTTGGAGATGATGGAAATGCATTGGTGATTGGTTTACAATCCGACAAGATCTGGCAACTAAATACTTTTAAACAGTACCAGCAATTGCAAAAAGAGTTGCGAAAAGTAATGGATGTTGAAGATGTCCTGAGTGTTCCTTCCAGTATTACTTTGTCAACTGATACGTTAACATCCAAATTAGCAGTAACCAAAATATTTGCGGAAAACATTACCTCACAGCAAGCACTTGATAGCTTAAAAAACAGTTTTTTGCAGCTGCCATTTTACAGGAACCGGCTTTACAATCCGGCCACTAATGCCTACCTGATGGCTGTTCGCATTAATAAAGATTCACTCAGTTCCCCAAAGCGCACCCGTATTATAGATTCAGTAACCGCAGCAATAAAAAGGTTTGAAACGGTATCCTGTATTGAAACACATACCAGTGGTTTGCCGTTAATCCGAACGCTTGTGGCCAATAAAATTCAGCGGGAAATGCGGTTCTTCCTTGTTGGATCACTGGTACTGAGTGCATTAATATTGCTCATTTTCTTTCGTTCATTTAGCACCATGGTACTTTCATTGCTGGTGGTTTTATTAGGAGTTATCTGGAGCCTCGGAGTAATGCACCTGTTTCACTACAGCATATCACTACTCACAGCGCTTACACCTCCCCTAATCGTAGTGATAGGCATTCCCAACTGTATCTATTTTATCAATAAATATCATACCTCTTATCTCTATAGAAAAAAACTGGCAAACAGCGCAGAAAACAATACTGTAAAAAATGCTGCCTTAATTGATATGGTAAGCAAAATGGGGGTGGTAACTCTTTTTTGCAATATTACTGCGGCCATAGGCTTTGCTGTATTTGCTTTAACCAAGAGTGCAATTCTTAAGGAGTTTGGGGTTGTGGCCGGCATAAGCATCATGCTCATTTTTGTGATCTCCTTTATTTTACTGCCAGCGGCCCTAAGCTATCTTCCAGCGCCGGGTAAAACACAGACAAAATACCTGAACAGTAAATGGATCACTTCCTTGTTACTTAAAATTGAAGGCTGGGTACTCGACCATAAAAGAACAGTTTATGCCACTACAACTGTGGTGATCATTGCCGCTGTTGCAGGAATATTCAGGTTAAAAACTGTCGCTTTTATTGTAGATGATCTGCCAAAAAAAGATAAGATTTATACTGATCTTAAATTTTTTGAAAAAGAGTTTAAAGGTGTGATGCCACTTGAAATTTTGCTGGATACCAAGAAACCAAAAGGCATTTTGCAACCTTCGGTTGATGCCCGTAAGATTGCTTTGTTCCAGGATTCTTTCCTCGCAAAGCTTCCCAATATTGCCCAACCCATTTCTGTGATTGATCCTATCAAATTCACTTTCCAGGCTGTTACACAAGGTACGGGAGACTCCAGCTATACTTTGCCTGCATTTGGTAACCCTCTGGCCGAATTGCACAAGAATTTACGGGAGATAACTATCCGTAAACAGAACAACCAGATGACGAACAAGGATACGGCCATGTTGAAACTCATTGGAACTTTTATAGATTCTACAGAGCGCTACCTGCGTATTAGTATGAGTATGGCAGATGTTGGCACAAAAGAGCTAACGCCAATTATTGACAGTATTTCTAAAAACGCCAACCGCATTTTAAACGGGGTTGACAGCATTAATATCACTGATACAGCCAACACTGTTTACAACATTAAAATAACCGGCACAAGCACCACATTTTTAGAAGGAAGCCGGTTCATAATAAACGGACTGAAAGAAAGTATTCTTTATGCATTTCTGCTTATTTCCGGGTGTATGCTGTACCTGTTTAAATCGGCCCGGATACTTATCTGTTCACTGATACCTAACCTGATTCCATTGGTAATTACAGCAGGGGTAATGGGATGGGTTGGTGTCCCTTTAAAACCTAGTACTGTATTAATTTTCAGCGTGGCATTGGGCATTGCAATCGACATCACTATCAGGTTCCTTGTCAACTATAAACAAGAACTTCCGGTACACAATAATAATGTTTTAGAAACGGTTAAAGCAACCATTCAAAACACAGGGCTCAGCATTGTTTATACTTCAATGGTTTTGGTGGCGGGCTTTATTATATTTTGTGGCAGTAATTTCGGTGGCACCTTTTCCCTTGGCTGGCTTACATCATTAACACTGCTTGTAGCCACACTAACCAACCTTGTTCTGTTACCGGTGTTGCTGTTGCTGGTAGGCGGTAAAAAATAAACCTGGGGTTTAACTTCAGTCAGTCGCTCAAAAAAGAAAGTGCGGCAGTATTAAATTGCCGCACTTTCTTTTTATTTGTTATTTGCTTATGATTACTGAACCAACACTTTTATAGTAGTTACTTTTTGAGCAGGATCAATTACTTCCATCTGGTAAACACCAGTGGTAAGTCTGCTCCCTGGTGTAAGTGTTTCAACCGAACTGCCGCCAGTGTGATTTAATTGTTTTACCATTAGCACTTGTCCGCTGGCATTCACCAACCTCACAGAATAAATACCTTTCTCAAGACTGTTAAATGTGAGACCGATTGAATTACCAGTTACAGGATTAGGATAGATGCTCATTCCAGCTGCCGCTTTGCCAATATTAACCAATACCGTTCTGCTGTATTGGAAAGATCCGTCCTGGTTGTAATACGCTATCCGGTAAAAGTTGTTTCCTTTTATTACCGCTGCATCAATATAATTATAAGTTGTACTTACACTGCCAAATCCTTTTGCAGGTGTGGAAAATACTTTGGTGAAGTCAATTCCATTTTCACTTTTTTCTACTTCGTATTTATTAATGCTTATTTCATTTTCAACAGTCCAGTCAACATTAATGGCAGAACCTTGCTGATATGCTTTTATGCTTTTTAGTGTTACAGGTAAAGGAGCTAAGCCTGCTTCTTTAAATACAATTTTGAACCTGTTGACAGCAGCGCTTTTTGCCTCTCCGTTAACCGTAAAATCATATTGGGTATTGCTGGTTAAACTCAACGGAGTTTGTTTGCCTGTATAACTATCGTCAATAAATGCTGAAGCTGTTGCACTTAAATTTGCCGGAGCAAATTCAAGCCGGTAATTGCGTTGCTTCGCCTTTTTAAAGCTAAGGAACAGCGTATCATTGGCTGAAAAATCAGGTCTTCTTTCAATTGATAAAATGGTATTACCTTTTTGAATAGCCAGCATTTCATTTACGTTACTAATTTTAAGTGCATCCTCGTTACCAATTTCGTTACTGAAACCATTTCCGAATTCTGCTAAAAGGCCATCAGTGATAGTAGTTTTATCACCCGCTTCCACCTGCAGCAACTGAATTCTGAAAGACGATTTTTTAGCTGGTCTGAAGAAAGAAGTACTATTATTTACAATTGATTTATTTGATTCTCCAAATACCAGAGAAGCTGGCCCGGCAGCTGTTGTTTGAACAATAAATGCCTGGCTCGATTGCAGCAAATTAGAAAATCCGCTGGGGCTTGCTACAGAAGGTGTGTAATTACCAAGATTATCGCCATCTAAAGTGATATAACCTCCTTGTGCACCCAATAATGGATCCCAAACATACAGCCTGTCTAAAAGATTGTTCCTGGTTGCTTTGAAGAAATCTACCGGGGATGCGTAAGGGTTACCTATCATGGTATAACCTCCGGCTGTTGCGGCAGCAGTAAAAGTTTGTGCCCCTGTCTGGATTTTACCCCTCCCATTAAGTGTTGTTACATTAGAATTTGAGGTACTGAAGTTGGCAGCAATCCTGTCTCCCCTTACAAAAAGAAAGAATACTTTATTATCTGCGCCAGTTCCGGTATTATTACTGATTAAAGTAGTATTTGTATTTAAAACAGGCGTGTAACCCAATCCTTCCTTTAAAGAAGAATTATGCTCAGGGCTGGCATCTATACCATTAGTTTCAGGATTACCCGTAACCCATGTTCCCCTGCCCGAAGTATTTCCGCCATTGATCTGCCAGGTATTAAATACAGAACCGCCTTCAAATAAAGGCGCCGTAACCAAACGCCACGCTCTTCTTGAAGGATAATACCTTTCGACATTAAAGCGCCCGGTGCCGTAAGTTACTGCAGCACTTGTACCCAACTGAGAGACTCTTGCTGTTTTGGCTGCCGTCGATGTCAGCGTTACATCAAAGTTGCCAAGCGCCATTGTAGCCGAGTTTCTCAATTTAAAAGAATCACTGATTGCAATAGGGAAGTTTAATGAAAATGTAGCCGCAGTAGAGTTATCGCCAAGGGTTAAGTTAGCCATCGGGAAAGTTGCCGGTGTTGTTGGGAAAGACATATTTGTACTGGCTGCGGCATTAAAGTTGTAACTAGCCAGTGCATCGTACGTTCTTGCAAGTGTCACATCATTTAAGATTGAGCCTGTTGAAGTACTCGTAGCTGCTCCTTCGACACCACCTGTATTGGCAGTGATCAGTTCTGAATTTGCATTCAGGTTGAAAATAGAATTACCAGACCCATTAGTTATTACATTATTAGTACCACAATCCA
The DNA here is from genome assembly GCA_965247025.1 of Ferruginibacter sp. Lineage (GTDB taxonomy): Bacteria > Bacteroidota > Bacteroidia > Chitinophagales > Chitinophagaceae > Ferruginibacter. The sequence goes on from OZ252000.1 coordinate 4,071,900, forward strand.
ATGAAGATTTAGATGCAACTGTTAGTGTGCTTTTATTTGCTGCATTAGTGGATGATAGCAGATTCAGCGTATTCAGCAAGGTTAGCTTTGATGGTAAAACAGCATCTCCAATAGTGAAGTTTACCATACCGTTTTTATAGGCAGATGTATTTAAATATGTCTGGGGTGATGTTCCGTTAAATTTAATAAGTCCGTTGCTGTTACCAACAGTTGTGGTACTCCACAATTGACCATTTCCGCTTATGCTAAGGTTTCCGGCAAGGTTAAGTGTTGTTGAACGGTTTGAGCCTGTATTCAAATCGATCTGACCTGTAGCAACAGATCCGGTACCACCACCATTTACTGACATATTACCAAATACGTTTACAATCCTGTTGATAGACGTATCATTAATGTTTAAGATTGCGGCGGTAGTGTCATTAACTCCTACTACGGAGAGATTACCACCAATATTCATATTACCTGCAAGAGCTCTTGTTCCACTTGCTACATTTAAGTTATTGTAACTATATACTCCACCGTTTGCCGCTGGTAATATAGGAATGTTGCCACTCCCAACGCTGAAACTTACTGTACTGCTATCTGTTATAATACCATTACCAGCTCCTGTAAATGCAGAAGAAATTCTTACGGCTTTTTTAATTCCGATTGTGTCGGTATTTGATCCTGCAAAAGTTACTTTTCTATTTCCCCCAGCAATAATTAAACTATCATACTTGAATGCAGGGGTGCCGGTAGCTATATTTGTTCTAAATGCAGGGATTACTTGATTGCCTGTTCCATTAAAATTGAAACTCGCATTTCCTTTGGTTACGGTCGGTTTAAAGTTAGTAATAGCAAAATTAAAAGTACCGGCAATGTTAAAAGCATTATTATCAAATTCGAAGATTAAACCATTCATATTACCGCTGTAAGTTACATCGTGAAATGTGCCTCCTGTATACGTTGTAGGGTTATTTGTACCTGAAACGTAAAAATTCACCTTAGAATTAGCGACAGTGTATATACCTGTATTGTTTCTAGTTAAACTTCTGCAATAAATTACATTTTTAGAATTAAAAGTACCTTGATTATCAAAGGTCCGGTCTCCGGGGCCATTATCAATTGCCTGGTAAAAAAAACCAGGAATCACCTGGCTCCCCGGGCCAGTTCCCATAAATTTTACAGTATTAAATGCAGCTTTTACACTATCATTCATCAAAAGACTTACATCGAAAACACCGGCTATATTAATCATATTTTGTGTTGGCCCCAACGCTCCCAAAGCAATTATGGCTCCGCCCCTGTCTCCCTTAATTGTTAAGTTATTGTAACTGGCAGCAGTTATCGTTTGGGCACCGGCACCGGCATAAGTAAATGTATTTCCTGTATTTGTTGGCGCAGTTCCACTCAATAAATATTTTCCCTTTACCGTAATAAATGGTGCCAAGCTTTTATACGCAGTGCCAGATAAATTTAAATCTCCATAAGGAAGATCAAGAATGTTTTGTATATAAGGTGGAGGATTTGAGCTAGCATAACCGAATGTACTGGCCGGATCAAATATGGCTGTTCCTGAAAAAGTAAGGCTGTCATAAACAGTTATACCAGCTGATGATTGAAGAGTCAACGACATACCAGCTCCAACTGTCAAGCGGTAAACATTTATACCTGTTCCAGTTTTTATAAAAGGTTGAAAAGGTGCAGAGTTATTTGTTATAATAGCAATTTCTGTTGAAGCACTTGGATATCCGACCGCTCCGGTCCAGTTTGTCGGTCTTGTCCAGTCGCCGTCGATTGTTGAGGCTCCGGTCCATATAAAAGTTACAATTATAAGTGGATTATAAACATTAGTACCATCACTTCCAACATATAAATCTGTATTAAGTGAGGATAATGCAGATTTCCCGACTACAGGAAAAGATGGTGTTCCTGTGCTAGCGATTAGTGTTCCGAGATTAGGTGTTGTACCATCAAAAAGGCGTAAAGTCAAAATGCTATCAATTGACCCAATATTAGCTGCTGCTGCAGTAATGGAGGCTGTAGTAGCGCCAAGGATAAAACCCCCGCCCGTACTTACTGTCCACTTTGTATTAGTTTTTTTATCAAGGCTGTCCCCATTATCAATAATTTTTGGCGAAATGGGAGAAGCTCCAGCTGTAGGCGTATGTGAAACTGAGATCGTACCGCCTGAAGTAATATTAGATGAGGAAAAGTAAATGTTCAACGACCTGTTATTGACACCAGTTCCGAATGGAAATAACGTGTTTGGCCCTGATGATGTAGGTAAGCCTGTATTCGGGTATAATCTGCTAAGTGTACCTGTAGTAATAAAACCCGCCGTATATGATAGCTGAGTTGCTAAAACTACATTTGTTAGGGATAATACATTAGAACCCAACGCAAGGTTTCCATTTAACATCGTAAGTGTACCAGGTATAGTTCTTGAAAAACTATTTGGGAAAGTTACACCTAGCGAATTATTTATGGTCAAATTACTTGGTGGGAAGAAACCGCCGCCGGTGGTAGGAAATTCAATTGTAGTTGCTGTTTGAAAAAATGAACCGTTATAAATTAAAGTTGTTCCTCCAGAACCAGTACTTTGATAAACTATAGATCCGCCGCCAGTAAAAATTCCCCCCATTGAAAGAGTAGCAGCTAGTGCGCTATTATTATTGTTTACTCTAAGATTGCCTGAGGATAAATTTACTCCGCTGACAATATCTGTATTAATATTTACGACGTTCCATCTTCCACCGGAGGGAGGGTTCCATAAGTTGCCAGATGCTGAAACTGTTTGTCCCAAACTGCTGGAAAACTGTACTATAACCTGTGATGTTGAAGATCCACACTGGGAATCCCAACTTCCACCATTTCTAGTCACGTATCCTTTAAAATCGAAAATTGCTGTTGCTGTTGTGGTGGCAACACTACTTAAACTATATAAAATTCCTCCATTAAGAGTAAAATTGCCACTTAAATATAATGACGTTGTATCAGAACCTGCCTGTAAAGCAATTATGCCGCTATTTTGAACATAATTTTTCGCATTAATTAAAGCCTTTCCATTTGTAATTCTAAGTTCTTTTGAGTTTGTATTATTTATTTTTAACGTATCAGTTATATTTAAAATACTACCTGTAGTGAGTAACCCATTTATAATTGCAAATTGGGCGGCACAATTCCAGTTTAAATTAGCAAACGTTGCCGCAGTAAAACCTGTCGGCACAATAACACCTGCATTCATCCCTGTAATATTACAGGTACTTCCAGTTTGCCAAGTCGAAACGGGGATGGAGGAAGCACTGGCACCATTAGCAGCATGAAAATAGTTGGAACCTGTAGCCCACGTAATAGCTGCTCCATTTACACAATTAAAAGTACCTGAGTTATAAGTAATAGAGCCGCCATTGTTTATAATAAACCCACCTGTACCCATGACATCAATATCTAATATACCCGGACTTGTTAAGACTAATGCTCCGTTAATATTAATTTTTCCGCCGGTACCTGGTACAATTCCAAAAGTTCCAAGGTTTACAGTGAAATTAGCTGCGGCACTAATGCTAAGGTTCAGGAAATCTGCAGCCAGGATACTGCCCGCTGTTGTATAGGTAAGCGGGGTAACACTGCTGAGCGTTAGGGTATTAGATGTATTTGCAGCAAGTGATACTGAACTTGTTCCTGAATTAATTTTAAGAGCACCAATGGTTTGATTTGCCACATTGGTTACAACAATGGGTGAAGTTGCATTAAACTGCAGAATATCAGTTGCAGCAGCAGCCCGGACAGGGCTCCAGTTAGTAGATAACTGATAATCGCCCGTTGCACCACCCACCCATGTATAAGTTGTTTGTGCTTTTAAGCCTTTAACACTAAATAAATAAATAAGTACAAAAAGATAAAACTTCCTCATGATGATTGTTTTCTTAAAAAACTTTTAAAAAGTCAGGTACGATTAAGGGTAGATTTAGTATTTATCAACTGAAAAACTAAATCAGAGGAATTTCTGAGGGATAGGGTTTAAGAAAAGCTGGTTCTTAGAAGGAAGTGGGTTCTCTGGGTAACGGGCGTAAAAATAGGTAATTATTTTTAAACTCCGCCAGTTCCAAAGACATTTTTTAAAAATTTCTGAATAAGTATAAGTATTTACGCTAAAAAAACATTATTGCTATTGCAGACAACCGGTTACCTGTAATAGTTACATTTTAAAAAAAATAATTACACTTTCACACAATATGTAACAAAATTTACTGTTATCTTTTTTGTTAATAAATAAATTCCGTACCTAACCAAATCCATTTTAGTTCCATTACAGTTATGCCCTGTACTGTAGCTGCATCACTTCAATTTAAAACTATGAAAACCAACATCCGCCAAATCGCAAATTCACTCCCATTCAATTTTACTGTTAAAGACTGTAACTGACACCAGCCGTCATTGGCGTTTACAACAACTTTAATTTTTTGTTAGCCTGCAACAGGCCTGCATCTCATCTCTGTACCAACAGAATAATTCAGCACACATAAAGCAGTATGGATAATACTGTACAGTTATGTTCTGCACCTGGGCAGACTATGCAATAGTCAATTGTTTTTAATCCATCCTAAATATCAAACTATGAAAGTTCAATTCTTTTCATTTCTATTATTTTTTGCAACGAGCCTGAGTGCAAAAAATTATTACATTTCTTCTGCCGGAAGCGACACCAATGATGGCCTGGCTATTACCACACCATGGAAAAGCATAAATAAATTAAATGCATCATGGGCTGCTATTAACCCCGGCGATAATATTTACTTCAGGCGTGGTGATACTTTTTACGGAAGCATTGTTATAGGTAAATCTGGTACTGCGGCAAGTATGATTACTATCAGTAATTATGGTACCGGAACTTTACCCGTTATAAGCGGTTTCACCACTTTAAGTGGGTGGTCAGCAGTTTCGCCTGGTATTTATAAGGCGCCTGTAAAAGCCAAATACAATGTAAATATGGTTACGCTTAATGATGTGCCGCAAGGAGTAGGAAGATTCCCAAATTACAATTCAACCGATGGAGGATTTCTTACTTACACTGCTTTCACTGGTAACACATCTTTAACTGCTGCCGGCTTAACTGCTGCCAACTGGACAGGCGGTGAAGTTGTTGCAAGAAAAGAAGGCTACATACTTGAAAGGGATAGCATAACTTCTCAGTCTGGAGGTACTGTCAGTTACACTGCTCTTACCACCATCAACCCAAGAAGCCACGGAGCAAATACTGTTGCATTTACAACCAGTAAAATTGGCTACGGCTTATTTGTACAAAGGCACATGGCTACCCTTGATCAGGTTGGGGAATGGTATTTTAATAAACCTGCCAACGAAATGAATATGTTTTTTGGAAGCAATGATCCCAATAATTATAAAGTAAAAGTTTCCACCATAGATACTGTCATAAACATTGGTATCAGAAATTTTATCAATTTAAACGGACTTGCAATTGAGGGTGCTAATCTTGCAGCAATTTACTTTGCAGATGCAGGTAATCTTATCATAAGAAATAACCAAATAAAATTTAGTGGCGCCAAAGCTATATTCGGCTGGAATTCTTCAAACCTGGTTATAGATGGTAACTCAATAGAGTATTCTATGTGCGGTGCTGTTGATATTACAGGGAGGTACGCAAGGAATTATTATATATCCAAAAATACTATAAAAAATACCGGTGCAATACCGGGCATGGGTTCATTTTTTGATGATGCTGACTGTAAGGCTATTTATATAGGTGTAGACAGTATTGCCATAATAAGAAGAAATAATGTAGACACTACAGGTTATTCAGCCATTCAATACCAGGGAGCCGGTATATTGATAGACAGTAATTTTATAAACTATTTTTGTTTCGTAAAAGACGATGGCGGTGGCATTTACACTTTTGGAACTAATAAAACAAACCGCACCATTAAAAACAATATCATTATAAATGGTATGGGTGCACCGTTTGGAAATGCCAGCAGTACGCATGCTGAAGGTATCTACTGCGATGGCGGATCTGCAGGGATAGAAATTTTGAATAATACCTGTGCATATATAAATAACAAAGGCGTGTATTGTAATGATCCTAAAAATATTCATGTTAGAAATAATACTGTTTTTTCATCTGAGGGCTGGGGGGTTAATAAGCATTTTGACCAAACATTGTACAACTTTGTAATGACCAAAAACATATTTTTCTCTACCGATAAAACAAAAAACTTCGGTGCTTATAGTAATGATGGATTAAGCTCTTCACTTATACCTGTGGCCGGAACTATCGAAGAGGCAATGGAACGTGTCGGAGTTATTGACAGTAACTTTTACAATATTGTAAACCCTACCGGTTTGTCATACCAGTTCCAGGCGGTAAACGGCAACGGATGGACGTTTCCAAGACCGCTTTCTTACGAAGGATGGAAACTGGCATCAAAACATGATAATCTTTCTAAATTGACTCCTGTAAAATTTGCCAGTTACCAGGTAGATGCAATGGTTACCGGAAATATTTTAACTTCCGGGCAGTTTACCAGCAACGCAACGGGAACTACAGTGTGGAGCCCAAATACCAATATCACCTCCAATTGGGATAACACCAGCAAAATATCTGGCACGGGTTCGTTAAAAATTGTGCCGGCTGCACCAAGTACTGACTATACCTTTTTGTACAGTCCCGTTGGTGTCATATCTTCTACAAAACAATACATTTTGAGAGTAACAACTTTAGGAAGCAGCGCTAATGGAATAATGAGAGCTTACTTAAGAAAGTCTGCATATCCGCAAACATCTCTCACACCTGCACAAGTAGAAAGTTTTGGTACATCAAGGCAGGTTCATGAGTTTTTGTTTACTGCTCCGTCTAACGAGGCCGCTGCAAGTTTTCTGATCGAGATTCAACAGGCTTCGGGAACTACTTATGTAGACGACATTGAATTTTATGAGGTTAAAGCAACCTACCTGGACGTAAATAGCCTGATTCGTTTTGAATACAATGCTACCGCCACTGCAAAAACAGTTACACTTGATGCAAAATATGTTGGAGTTGACAGCACAGTTTACAATAACAGTGTTACAATTCAACCTTATACATCACTTATTTTATTGAAGACAGGAAATATTTTGAAAGTTGATGCAGGCTCTGAAATCAACATTACTTTGCCAACAAATTCAACAACATTAAAAGGAGCTTCCAATGCTGCAGTTGCAACTTATAGCTGGTCAGTAATATCCGGACCTGCTGAGTTCACAGTAGCTAATCCTGGTTCTGCAACCACAGTTATAAGTAACCTTGTTGCAGGCAACTACACATTTTTGTTAAGAGTAACCAATGGCGCAGGTGACACAGCATCAGCTACAGTTAAAGTTTTAGTTGCGGGCGTACTGCCAGTTAAATTAGCTGATTTTACAGCTGTTAATAACAATGATGTAGTAACTGTGAAGTGGCAGACAAGCCTGGAAATGAATGTTAGTCATTATGTAATTGAACGCAGTAGTGATGGTCAGAAATTCGAATCAATTGGCCAGGTTATATCAAATAACAGGGGAACTGCTGAGGGTATGTATTCATTCCAGGATAATTTCCCGGCTTCTGGTGATAATTTTTACAGGTTGGCTATGATTGATAAAGATGGTAAAGCAGACTACAGTAAAACTGTGAAAATTTCTGTGAAAAAAATCAATTCATTTTCACTTGCAAACCTCGCAATTGCAAATGCAGGTTCAACTATAAAAGTTGGAATCAACAGTAATTATCAACAGGAAATGAATATTGTTGTAAGTGATGTAAGTGGTAGAATTCTGGTGAAATCAAAATTACAATTACAGAAAGGTTTTAATGCCATGAACAGCAATATTCCTGCAACCAGCACCGGCGTGTATTACATTAAAATGTTTACACCAGATCAAGTGTTAAGCAAGGCTGTTTTAGGAGGACAATAATTAAAAAGAATTTTTAGTAATCAACAATAAAGGGCAACTTCCGCTGGAAGTTGCCCTTTATATATCTACCTTTTTAAACCCAGATTTTGCAGTTGAGATCGTTATGAGGATTTCAAATACAAGATAGATAAGTGTTTCGGGTTATTTTTTGGCTGAAGAAATAGTGATCTATTTTGAAATCAAAAAATGTTCTGAAATGCTTAGCTGTGCAGCAGTTGGAAGCCGCAATAGATTTTCAACTGCAAAATCTGGGTTAAAAGGTTTTATCGGATGGATTAATTGCCTTTCAAAAAACATCATTGAAATCCTTAATACATTTTAAGAGATCAAATTTATCAGCCTCAATTTTACAACTCAAAGGTTTGTGAGACATGCAATTTAAAATAAGATTTGAACCCTTAAAAAGCTTATTCATGGAGATGTGTCGGAAATATAAAACTAAAAGGGTTACAGATGTCTGTAACCCTTTTGCAGTGTGGCTCCCCCTTCTGGACTTGAACCAGAGACCCTCTGATTAACAGTCAACGGATTTATGGTCTGATATGGTTTGATATGACCCTGAAATGCCCGTCATTGCTGGATTTACCTAAGACTTAATTCCAGAAAAAAACATAAAAAACCTTTATTCCTGTGCAAATCCTGTGCAAATTTTTCGTACCTTTAAGGTATGACAAATACGAATATCGTTATCAGTTTAGATACACGCAGAATCAAGAAGGATGGAACTTTTCCGCTAATAATGCGACTGGGCCATTATGAAAGAACGGCGCCTATTCCTTTGGGAATTAGTGTAAAAAGCAAGGATTGGGATGATGAAAACAAAGTGATTAGCAAATCACATGGCGAAAGCATTTCTGTTACCAGGCTAAATAACCTAATCCAAAAAAAGAAATCAGATGCAATGGATGTCATTTTAAAGTTGCATGAAAATGGACAATTACAAAAATTGTCAGTTACTGACCTAAAGGCAAAAATTGATAGAACAAAAAGTGGCGACTCCTTTCTGAGTTTTGGTAAAAGCTTACAGGAGGACCTTTATGCCGCAAATCGACCAGGTACAGCAAAATCTTATAAAGGAACTTTGAGTATCGTTAAAAAATTCAATAAAGACAAAGATTTACGGTTTGAACAGATTAACTATTCGTTTCTTAAAAAGTTTGAAACAGATCATTACAGCAAAGGAAATAAACCGAATGGGCTGGCAGTTTATCTAAGAACTATAAGAGCAATATATAACAAGGCTATTAAAGCCGGAGTAGTTGAAGAAGAGTTTTACCCTTTTACTGATTATAAAATAAAAACTACGCCGACAGAGAAACGGGCATTGAATGTTGAATTACTTAAGAAAATTATTCTGTTAGAGCTTCTCCCAAATGATACTCTATTTCACGCAAGGAATTATTTTGTTGCTAGTTATATGATGTATGGGATGAATTTTTGCGATATGGCTTTTCTTAAAAAGACAGATGTTAAGAATGGCAGAATTCTATATCAAAGAAACAAAACCAGCAAGTTTTACGACATAAAAATAACCAGCAATCTAAAAACTATTTTGGACTGTTATACCGGGTTAAATGAAGATTCAGAGTATATTTTTCCGATTATTAAAAGGGAGACTTCGTTTTTGCAGGACAGGGACATCCAGTGGGCAAGGAAACGTTATAATAAGAAACTTAAGGCTGTTGCAAAAAAATGCAGCATTGAAACAAATTTGACAAGTTATGTTAGCCGCCACTCATTTGCAACACAAGCAATGCTTCAAGACGTACCTTTAAACGCTATCAGCAGTATGCTTGGCCATTCAAGTTTAAAAACCACTCAGATTTATTTAAAGACTCTTCCTTCCATCATTTTAGATGATTACAATTCTAGGATTCTAGGTTCTTAACTTCGGAGAATTGTATAAGCTGAACTTCTTTTTTTCTTTTCATCAGTGAATAGTAAAACAGATAATAAAATTCCATTAGGAATTTTATTCCATTTACTACTTTTTAAAAGTCGTTCAATTTTGCTTATAGGTCTTTATAGGTATATATAGGTTTGTCTACCAAAGTGCACGTGAATTCTCTACCAAACTACACGTTCTTTCCTGTCTGAAATCTACCAAAGTGCACGTGTCGACTACCTTCAAAACATCAAAATACCAAAGTGCACGTGACCGAAACAGCGTTTATACCAAAGTGCACGTGTCAATGTGAGACAAAACACCCTAAAATCTACCAAAGTGCATGTGAAATATGCTGTTGAAAGGAAAAATCTACCAAAGTGCACGTTTATTAATACTTAAATCTACCAAAGTGCACGTGTTGCTAAACTTGCTTAGGTACAGATATGAGCTTTAAAGGTATAGGAGGGCTGGAATGATGAAGCAGGAAGCCCTTGTTCTTATCTTCTGATAGTTTGGCTCCTAAATATTGATCCTGGGCTATACGAAGCGTTTTCCTGAAGACTTGTTTGAATTTACACATTTCATGGTATCCATTCCCAAACTGTTCTTTTAGATTCACCCAGGAAACGAATTGTGGTTTGTTTGGTTGAATTCTATGAAGTCTCTGAACCAGCCAGGCGTAAATATCCATAGCCATTGAGTTATGTGACAAAGCAGAAAGTGCCCTTTCATCCAAAGGTATAGCATGAGTCATGAGGCTATTAAAATAATCATCAGTCAACTGAATTACTGAACTCCAAAGTACCCTTTGCCGGTTATCTTTCGGAAACCATAAATCAAAGGCCTTAACAATTTTTAAATCGACCTGCATGCTTCTATTATCCTCGGCATAACCCATACTTACAACGGAAGTGGATATACGTCTTAACTGGTCCTTTACCTGACTTATGGTTCTACCATCGGAACTCAATCCAATTTTTTTAATAAAAGCAGTCATGCTGGCTTCAACATCAATTATTTTACTTTGTTTCTTTACAGCTTCGCTGTTGATATGAGCCAGTATTAATCTGGCTTTAGTACCGTATGGTAATCCAACAAATTCAAAATCTCCTGTTTGAGGATTGATTGCCTGATTAGCTTGGATGGCCAAAGAAACATGGCCTTGCTTATGTTTCCAGATTGTCTGGTCACCGGGGTTTCTATAGGGTAAAAAGGTTTGGCACAAAACGGAATGCTGAAAAATAGCATCTTCAATAGTACCTGGTTTTGTTAAAATTTTGATGGCGGATTTTCTTGACCTCACTTCAATTTGGGAAAGGTGTTGCTTGTTATATGTATATAATGACATAAAGCCCTCAGCATTATGTTACTTGCTTACTAACTTACTGTCAAACAATTTTAGCATCAGAATTTTTAACTTCCAAAATAAATTGATTAGGGTACCGCATATTTTTTACAACATAGGAAAAGCATGTAATTGCCATAAACAAAGAAAATATTTTACCATTTCAGGTGCAGCCATTTACTGTAAACATTATTTTTTAATTTTTTTATGCCGTACTCGTCTTTTTCTTTTTGCAATCTAAACCTAATCTTATATTCACCCATATCTGGAAAATACATTTTATTAAGGATAACATTTACGGAATAGCTTTCCGAAGGTTTCAATTCTATTATTCGCTTATCAATTCTGTCAAAGGTATGCCCCCGGAGAGTAATGACTGATGATATATCTATTCCTTTATCGACATTAATGATTTCATAATTAATATTAAAACCCAATTCCATTTTATAGTCTAATCCACTACTCATTTTTTGCGGCAAGAAAATACTACCATTTCCATCGTTAAAAATTTTAAAATAACAAGAAACTTTTTTTTCTTCATTTGAAGTGTCAAGAAAACAAAAGCAGGATTCGACATGAATTTGCAAAGAATCTGTAATTTCTTCAGTTTTATCTTTTTGGGCGTATCCCCTATGAAAAAGAATTAAAAAGATGCTAACGATTATTATTTTCATACTACTTTATTAATAAATGAGGTAAAAAAATATTCCAACTATGAGCTATTTGTTTGTTATAATTACTTCGTTATTTTCAGGTATTCCAGAACCATTGTTATCTAAATGTCGATCGGGATCTCCTATTACGTACCCATAAAAATAAAAACTCAAAGCTCTTACATAAATCAGACTTGATTTCGTTCTTTGAAGCTCTTGGCGGTCCTGGCTGGTCGTGCATATTATAATAGGCTCTCAATTCTGATTCATTGGACAAAGCTACTTCTTGAGCAGATAAGCCAATCCTTTCAGATTAATTTTCTCATGTCCATTTAAACCATATGAATCATATATGTGACTAAACTCATGACCAATATCTGCTAAGAGACCTCTAAATGAAATGTCGCCGTTTGCAAAAGCATTAAACTTTGCGTAAGTAATCATTGTTGTTATGATAAAACCTGTTCCAGTATCAACGGGTGAATCATAATCCTCACCTTTCTAAAATTCAAATTCGACAAACTTTATTGGTTCTGGCAGAAAGGCTCTTGGAAAAGCATTAAAAATCAGGCTTAGTGCATCATAATAATAACTGTTATAGTTATCCCGGGAACTTCTTGCTTTAATGGCGTCTTGAATAAGTCCTTTCACCTTAGACTCAATGGCATCGATCTTTCTGTTAACAGATATACCATAACTTTCCACTTCGTCTATACAAGCATGTGTATTGTTTCGAAGTTGATCAAACACTTCTTGAGCCGCTGCTCCAGTTAAATAAACATCCATCCCATCCGGGTCGATAGCAATAGTTGGCATATTAAGAGCATAAGTATATGGCGATGAATGATGGTAATTATCTGCATGAGGATCCTGTACATGCCATCTTCCTATTTGCGGATCGTAATACCTTGCACCAAAATCATACATCTCTAATCCGCTGCCATCATTAAATTCCTTCTCTTGTTTTTCTTTACTGCCAAACTCAAATTTGTTATCTGAAATACCAGCAGTTTTACTGGATATTCCTGCCATTTTTAATCCGAAGGGATAATAGTGAGGTTCTTCTACAAGCGGTCCTGTAGTGTGTTAGTAATAACCCGGCACAGGAAAAACACCGCACAAAGCTTAGTCTCTATTCTTAAAATTATTTAATTTGCGACACACCCTGCCTATGGGAGCATTATTCAAGTAAACTAAAAGACTGTGAGGCATGCTCTTTTAAAGGTATACGTGCTTGGACCGAACTGCATACTCATCAAATAGATAATTCCTATTGAGGTGGTCTAAATTTAGTAATCTTCGGCAAGGGTTCAGAGAACTTTTTATATAATTCTATTAGTTCTTTTGAGTACGATTTTAGATTTAAAGTATCTTTTGACTTTGCTGAAGCATTAAATATTACCGAATCTAGCAAAGAAGCAAGAACCCTAATTTTCATCGGGCTATTTGGAGGGATAAACTGAATTTTCTTCCTAACATCTTTGTTATCCATACGAATATCAAAGCAATAAGTGAATCCGTCGTAAACTGATCCATTAGCTACTTTCCAAGAATAATCAGGCCGATATTTCTTTTTGTTCAAAGTAGAATCTATGACTTTAAGGATGTTTTTATTAATTATTCCAGAATAAAACTTTGGTTCATCCATAAATTTATCGTGTCTCATAGTGATAAACTCTCCATTTCTATTTATTTCTATGAAATGAGCCAGATAAAATTCAAACTTTTCTGAATTGTGATTTATATGCCAACTATAAGCGGAGTATTTAAGAATCCCATCTTTAGATCTATTAACAATTGGTTCTTTTTTGAAGTCTGAAAAACAAATAAACCAGATTATTAAAAAAAAATATTTCATAGTATTCAAATTGTCTTTTTCGTTTTTTAAATTTTTTTTCTATTATTTGGGGTAAAGATTTTGCAAGGCTTGTATTAAATTAAAACCTTCTTTTAAATCGCCAAATTTTAGATAGCCTCCAGGTTTTAAATATTTTGAAGCATCAGCGTTTGTAACTCTATGCTCTCCCGGTAGAATACTTGCTTTAAAAGCATAAATTCTTTCATCATGTCCTATTGTTAAGAAAAATTTGTTTGGCGTTTCCTTACCAAATTTAAGCTGATCACCAGGGCTAGGTTCTGGGTCGCCCCAATCTCCCAAATGCGTATGAATAGTTGCTAAGAGGTTTCGTTTTGTTTTTTCAATGGGATCATAAAACTTTCCTTCTTTGAATGTATATAGATATGCCTCCGGGTTAGCTTCCCCGTCAATATTTTTTGAATCAGGTAACACCAATACCCCATTAACCATGATTATACCAAATTCTTCTTTATTGTTGTTTTCTTTTGATTTATTGTACATGTAATTATAAGCATCAACTTGCTTTTCAAACATTATACTTCCGTCTTTTCTATTTTCAGAATTTATACTATGATTTTCATCGCTTTCTCCACCATACTGTTTTACAATTGCTTTAGCATAATTTTCCATTGCACCAATACCTGCGTGAGATGAGCTTTTTAATTCAGCAAAAGCCTCTTGAGCTGCTGCGCCTGATAAATATACATCCATTCCATCTGGATCAGTAGCTATGGTCGGCATATTTAAAGCATAGGTATATGGAGATGAATGATGGTAGTTATCTGCATGTGGATCCTGTACATGCCATCTTCCTATCTGCGGATCGTAATACCTTGCACCAAAATCATACATTTCTAAACCACTGCCATCATTAAACTCCTTCTCTTGTTTTTCTTTGCCACCAAATTCGAATTTATTATCTAAAATACCGGCGGCTTTGCTGGATATGCCTGCCATCTTTAATCCAAAGGCGGTGTAATAAGTTTACACTTTTCCCCTCACTTGCAGTTTTCCCTATACCCCAACTAAAAAAAATCAAAGAACTTTTTTAATACCTCAACTGCAATATAAAGTTTTTTCTCATACACACATGCTTGCAGGTACATGTATTTGCTCAGGTATATTCACCTGCTCAGGTCATGCACTTGGCTGGGTGCTGCTGCCCATGTCGTCCCTGCCTTTGCATGTGTGAGTTGTATAAAAATTTAATGAAGCTAAAAAAATAATTCACTCACTCTTTAAAGTTGCAGAGGCTTAACAACGGCGAAAAAAATTTATTTGATTGCCCCTGCATTAACCATAAATTATAACGAAGCTCACGGGGCAATCGAATAAGTTTTTTTTGCAAGTCAAAGCCGCCATCAGACACTTTAAATTATAAAGCATCTTGCGGCGGCTGCGACAGTTTTACAAGCCCAACACTTCTTTTTCATTTAGCGGCTTTGTATTTCATCAATCAAAAAAATATAAGAATAGCGAAGCTGCCATGCTGCCGCAGGCTTTGCCTTTGACTGAACGGAGTGAGAAGGCATAAAAATAGAAAGTGCTTGCACACCGCTGTTGGAAGCGTTGGCTGTCTTTGGGCACGGCTGCAATAAAAAAAATAATTAGCATGGCTGCTTGGGGTGGGATTATTTTTTTTATTGCAATGCGGTGGTGGCTATTTAATATAATGTTCTATTATAGGCTTTAGAGCATGCTTGCATGAGCGTGGGAGAGACTATAATAGCCATTATGTTATTTAGCTTCAGGCAGTTTTTTTGGCGTGGGTTTTTGTTCGTGGTGTTGGCTACAGCTCTTTTATTTTTTTCCTGTCTTTTAAAAAAATAAATGTGCTGTAGTGTGTCGGCTCACAAAAACCATGACAAAAAAACTGACTGCACCACAGCATAAGGCTTGTGTGTGCTGGCTTCTGTGTGTTGGCTCAAGCCTTAGCCGTGCCTGTGCGTCGGGCTGGGGATTTCGATTTTAGAACGGATGATAATTTTTGATGTCTTCTTTCAGGTCTTCAAGATTGTTTGCTTTGTAACCTTCTGTTGTGCTGATGTAACGATGTCCCGCCATGATTTGAACCTTACGAAGATTATATAATTTCAACCAATGAACGATTACACTTGCTCTTAACTGTTCCGTTGCTTTTATTTTACTATTCATTTTCTTTAGATGAACAAGTAACATGCTGAACATATTATTTACATTCGGGCTTCCTTCAAGATTTAAAAAAAGTTCCTGTGCTGGTGCTGTAATATTCCTGTGCTGTAAAATCTGTTTCCTTGTATCGTTGATGTAATCCAATAAATCAAAAACCTGATGGCTTTCTAATTTCAATGTTCTTTCGTTGCTTCGTTTTGTTCCTGCTATAAATATTTTTCCTTCCCTTAGTTTTACATCAATGATTTGCAGTTGTATAATTTCATGGGTTCGTAAGCCCTGGTAAACAATCAAGCCTAAAATAATTTTATTCCGCTTTCTTGCAAGTGTGTGTAAAGTCATTGGTGGCAGGCATTTCATCCGTTCTGTTTTTTGTAAAGTGATTTCGGTTGCATAATCATTGTACAGCTTTTCAAGTTCTTCAACGCTTAATATCTCATGCAAAACTTTTCTTTTGATGCCTTTTATTTTTATGTTGCTGCATGGGTTGTCGTTCACTTCGCCATCACTCATCAACCAATCAAAATATTTTTTTAAGTGCAGGATGTAATGTGCTATCGTTTTTTTGCCTGTGCCTTTGAGGTTGTAATGTTGTATGTAAGCTATGATGTCGTTATGTGTTACTGCTGCAATGTCTGTTACATTTTCACTTTCGCTCCACACTAAAAAATATCCTGTTGCCTGTATGATTGTTTCAATACTTTTTTTTGTGTAGCCTTTTATTTTCAGCCATTCTTTAAACTTGTTCATTGTCTTCGTTTATTAAGTGAGTATAAATTTGTGTGCTTTCCAAGCTGCTGTGTCCTAAAAAATCTTTTATCTTTTCTAAGTCCATTCCATGTGCAAGCAGGTGTGTAGCGATTGAGTGCCTGAGTGTATGTAAGCCGATTTCTTTTTGCTGTAGTCCTGTATCGTTTGTTCTTATTGCAAGAGCCTGTACACATTTCATAAGCATCTGGCCGCCCAACCTTTTGCCATTGTGATTTAAAAAAAATGCTTCTTCTTTATTGTCTGTGATAAGCATGGGTCTTGCATCGTAGAGGTAAGTTGTTATGTGTTCTATTCCTTTTCTGCTTATCGGTACGAACCTTTCTTTATAGCCTTTTCCTTTGGTTACATGCACTACTGCACTTTCTATATTGATGTCTGTAATGTTTAAATGATAGCCTTCGTTTCTTCTTAATCCGCAACCGTAAAAAATACTTAACATCGCAGCATCCCTTTGTTGCAGGGCTTTGTAAACCGTTTCTCCTTTTTGATATTTTTTTTGCTCATGTGGCTGCTCTGTTGCTTTGTAGAGTTGCTTTATTTCTTCTTCGGTTAATACGGTTGGTTTGTTGTTGATGATTTCTTCCTGTTTAATGTTGAGTAAAGGGATTTGTAATTTTCCTGTCTGCCGTAAGTATTCAACGAACTTTCTTAATGCCTGCAAATTTTTATTAAGGTGCTTGTTGCTTAATGTGCCTGCATCCCTCATACAGTTCTTTCTTTGCTTTAATTCATTGTAGTAATAGTCTGTTATGGCTTCGGCTGTGATGTCCGCTAATTGGGTCTTATTTTGCCTCTCTAAGTAATTTAATAATCCTCTTACCTGTATCGGCATGTAATACACACCCTGCCAACTATAGCCTAACGCCTGTAACCATTCTTTAAAACTTTTTTCAATGTACTGGTACGGCGGAGCCGTTACGGGTAATCTTTTCATTTCCGTTTGGTTTGTTGTAAATAAATTTTTGCTTGCTTGTGCCTTTTTGATTTCTATTGAGCCGTTGCAGTTAAAGCCTTTACTGTCTTACGTTTCATTGGCTCACTTATTGTTTGAGCCATTGTTAGCTCATGGGCTGTAAGGTTGTTGTAAATATTATCCAACACTACTGCAATACTGTTTTGTAGCTGGTTGTATTCTTCGTAAGAGTTTATTTCAAAGTGATAAGCTTTTGTTTTTTCTGTCTCCGTTCTTTTGATATAATTGCTCTGTACTAATTCTGCATTGTGCCGTTTTACCGTGCTGATGGGCAGCCTTAATAATTGCTTTGCTTCTTTGTTGGTAAAGGTGGATTGCTTACTCTCCTGCAATGCCGTTTTTAGTAACTCAAAATAATTTCTTATTGCTCCGCTTAACTCGTCTGCCTTGCGTAGCAATACTTCTTTCATTAATTTATTGGCTGCTGCAATATCTTCTAAGGTAGTATTGATAAAAGTTTCACCTGTTTGTTTATCGGTGTGCTTTTCTCTTTGGTATTGATGGTAAAAAGTTACTGCTTCGATGAACTGTAAATAATGTGCATTGGTTCTTCTTGGTTTAAAAACTTCTGTTGGTATTTGTAACAGTTCTGCAAAAGGATTTCTGATTTGTACAGGTTGTAAAAGTCTTTGTGTATTTTGTAATAATGCTTTGATGTTTTTTTCTTCTTCGGTATTTACTGTGCCTGCACTTTTTTTTCTTTGGTAACGCATAATGTTTTCATCCTGGGCTTTGCTTTCATCTATGTAAATTAAGAAGCTGCGGTTTGCATTGTCCTCATATATTCTTTCCTGTGTGGTGCATCCTGCAACAGTTACAGGGCCGTTTACTTTAAACATCATTGTTTTGGTAATGCCTTTACTATCTTTCTGCGGCACCATTTTAATGATATGTTTTTTACTGATTAATTCCCTTAGTGCATACATTACGGTTTCCGCTCCGTCCATATCTTCTATTAAAATAATTTTGTGTTGTAAATCATATTCACCCATGTAGTACAATGCATTGCTGGTAAAACTTGTGCTGGGTACTTTATCTTCTTCGGGTATCAACTCTGCAACTTTTTCCTGTAAATGGCTTTTACCTGCGCCACTGCTGCCAAAGCTTATGATGTGTAACGGGCTTTCTCTTTTACGGCTTGTAAAAATTAAGTACATCAACAGGCGGTTATAATTTTCTCCTATCACACCTGCTTTGCCAATGGCTTCATTTGTTCTTTCTATAAGGTTCGGTTGCATCAAAAAATTTATTGCTGCTTCTCTTTCATCAGGGGTCAATATTTTTTTCTTTACTTCCTTCGCTGTTTGTTGTTCTTCTATTTGCTGCAACCTGTAGAGCTCCAACTGTCTTGTAATGTCTGCAATGGATTTTGTTATTTGTAAGGTTCCTACTTCTAAACGCTCTGCCGCTTTCCTTATTAATTTTTCTACCTGCACATCATTGTATAAATCTAAGTTGTGGTTTACCGGCAGTCCTGCTATTTCAGGATTGTTTTGGTAGTGTTCAAACTTTCTATTGATTACTTCTATTCGTATGGTTACCCTCAACCTGTCAAGTCCATCCATGCGGATGCCGCCTAAAATTGTAAAACCTAATTCCTCCGTGCAGTAGGTGATTGCGTTGGGGTTGCTGGTATCTATTTTGTTTTCTGTTGCCATTGTAAAAATATTTTTAGGCTTATTTACCCATTCACAAAAATAATACAATAGGCATATTTACCAAATATATTTTATCATTCTTCTTCCACAGTGGTACAATATGCTAATTAATTATAGCTTTGTTAGTGTTTAAAACCTTTTTACCATGGACTTAGGTAGCAGTATTAAAAAAGTAAGGGAAGCAAAAGGCATGAGCCAAAAAGAAGTGGCTTTAGCCTGTAAGATTGATAACAGCAATTACAGCAAGATTGAGAACGGTAAAACCGACCCTTCATTTTCTGCCGTTGCCCGTATCGCTAAAGCTCTCGGTGTTGAACTGTCGGAGTTGTTTCAAGCCAATGAACTTTTTAAGGAAGTAAATTCTTTTGATAAATCTTTGATGGAAAAAATGTCTTTAGTGGAGCAACTGGATAAAAAAGAAAAGACCGCATTTTATGCCGTGCTGGATGCTTTTCTCGGTAAGAAAAAAATGAAGGATGCTTTGAGTAATGTACTCACTAACGTATAATACAAAAGCCCCGTGAGGGGCTTTGTTATTTTAAAAATTATATCTTACTGGTGGTTGGGGTGGTGGTATCGTTAGAGCATTACTTAAATTCGGCATCGCTTTTTTTAATGTTGCCATGTCCTTATTAGATGTATCTATAAATGTCCAATTAATTCCGTTGTCTATTGATACCGCTATTAATGCTGAGGTGCTTACTAATCTTCCTTGTGATAATTTTATTTCGGTATGCTGTGCAATGGTTGCCTGCAATTCTTTTCCGCTCTTTACAATTTTTGATGGTTCATCAAAAGTAATATTGCTAAAGCTCATACTTTTTGCTTTCATATCATTGGTAGATTTCGTTAATACTGCCACCATCTTTGCGGCTCCGCCCATTGATTTTAAGATTAACGGATAAGTATAGTTTGCAAACGTTTTATAATCGCCACTTATAAATGATAAACCCATCTTTGTTGCTTGCTGCTTTATATTTTGAGGTGCTTCTTTTACTTGGGCAGAAGACTGTGCAAACACTGTGATACAAAATAGTAAACTGATTATTGATGACTTCATAATTACTCTTTAATTTTTAATGATTCAAACCACTTGTTTGGACGCCCTTCAAAATAATCTATAATTCTTTCTTCAACATGCTCAGGCTCCCAAACTGCTGCTCTTTCTAATCCGATACATTCCGCTTTTTTAGCTGGTCTCATATCGCCTGTATTGGGGTCGTAAATCTCAAACTGGTTTAGTTCAAAATCATCTTGAGTAAATTTTAATGGAATTTTAGATAAGCTCCCTTCAAGCTCTAATATTCCAATAGTTTTCCATCTATTTTTTGTTATTGCACGGTCATAAACTCCTACATTAAAAATCACTTTATTGTTTCGTATCAAATCTATATCAGTAATCTTGCTGTCTGAATAAATATTGTATAACGCATAATTTGCCTTTCCTAAAATCCTACCGTAAGAAAACTTTCCATTTTCAAGTGCTATTTCTATAAATGCACCTTCTTTTATTCTTGCCATATTATTATTTTAATGCCATCCCATACTTTTTGCAGCATCCATATAAATACCTGCTTTTTTATTGTTCGCTCCAATACCATTTATAGCATTACCCGATGTGCCTTTCATAGATTTTGCTCCGCCATTTTTATTTATTAATTGTTGCTCTCTCCCTCGTATAGCGTTTTTACTTTTTGAAGACTTATCTAATTTAGCAGGTCCAAATCCTTTCTTATCCATGTGATGCCCATTATCTCTTTTTGCTATATTCTGTTCTGCCGTTCCTTTTCCACTCGTTCGCCCCGAATATACTTCGCCTGTTACTTCGTTCGTTTTTGTATAGGTTTGATAAGTTTTTTCGCCTGCTTCTTCTCCAATATTTTTTTCTAAAACCTCAGCAATTTCTTTTTCTGCTATTTCCTTTACTTCGTCCTCTGCAGCTATTTTAATTCCATCTTCGATTAGAGTTTCGCCAACTCGTAATGCTTCTCCTCCTTCTCCTGCAGTAAATACATCTACAGCTAAAAATGCAACGCCCATTCCTATTTCTTTCCAATCGCCATGATATATCCCTTCACCAATTTGTTTGATACTTCCTGCAAATGGTATATAGTCAACAGCTCCCCATAAAAAACTACCAATACTACTAAGTGTGCTTTGCTTTGGCTTGCTTGTAACTGTAACCGTAGATAATGTTATAGTATCACCTGGAGCCATACCGGTTGGGTCAACAAAACGAATAGGGTTATCAAAGCCATACTGATACGGCGTCCACCTGCGCATGTATTCACATAATGGGTCAATGGAATGAAAGCGTCCGATTTGTGGGTCGTAAAATCTTGCACCAAGGTCATACTCCTCTAACCCGCTTCCATCACTGAACTCGTTACTTTGTTTTTCCCGGTCTAAAAATTGAAATTTATTCTGAAGTTTTCCTGCTGCCTTTGAAGATATTCCCGCCATCGTCAACCCAAAGGCGGTGTAATAAGTTTACACTTTTCCCCTCACTTGCAGTTTTCCCTATACCCCAACTAAAAAAAATCAAAGAACTTTTTTAATACCTCAACTGCAATATAAAGTTTTTTCTCATACACACATGCTTGCAGGTACATGTATTTGCTCAGGTATATTCACCTGCTCAGGTCATGCACTTGGCTGGGTGCTGCTGCCCATGTCGTCCCTGCCTTTGCATGTGTGAGTTGTATAAAAATTTAATGAAGCTAAAAAAATAATTCACTCACTCTTTAAAGTTGCAGAGGCTTAACAACGGCGAAAAAAATTTATTTGATTGCCCCTGCATTAACCATAAATTATAACGAAGCTCACGGGGCAATCGAATAAGTTTTTTTTGCAAGTCAAAGCCGCCATCAGACACTTTAAATTATAAAGCATCTTGCGGCGGCTGCGACAGTTTTACAAGCCCAACACTTCTTTTTCATTTAGCGGCTTTGTATTTCATCAATCAAAAAAATATAAGAATAGCGAAGCTGCCATGCTGCCGCAGGCTTTGCCTTTGACTGAACGGAGTGAGAAGGCATAAAAATAGAAAGTGCTTGCACACCGCTGTTGGAAGCGTTGGCTGTCTTTGGGCACGGCTGCAATAAAAAAAATAATTAGCATGGCTGCTTGGGGTGGGATTATTTTTTTTATTGCAATGCGGTGGTGGCTATTTAATATAATGTTCTATTATAGGCTTTAGAGCATGCTTGCATGAGCGTGGGAGAGACTATAATAGCCATTATGTTATTTAGCTTCAGGCAGTTTTTTTGGCGTGGGTTTTTGTTCGTGGTGTTGGCTACAGCTCTTTTATTTTTTTCCTGTCTTTTAAAAAAATAAATGTGCTGTAGTGTGTCGGCTCACAAAAACCATGACAAAAAAACTGACTGCACCACAGCATAAGGCTTGTGTGTGCTGGCTTCTGTGTGTTGGCTCAAGCCTTAGCCGTGCCTGTGCGTCGGGCTGGGGATTTCGATTTTAGAACGGATGATAATTTTTGATGTCTTCTTTCAGGTCTTCAAGATTGTTTGCTTTGTAACCTTCTGTTGTGCTGATGTAACGATGTCCCGCCATGATTTGAACCTTACGAAGATTATATAATTTCAACCAATGAACGATTACACTTGCTCTTAACTGTTCCGTTGCTTTTATTTTACTATTCATTTTCTTTAGATGAACAAGTAACATGCTGAACATATTATTTACATTCGGGCTTCCTTCAAGATTTAAAAAAAGTTCCTGTGCTGGTGCTGTAATATTCCTGTGCTGTAAAATCTGTTTCCTTGTATCGTTGATGTAATCCAATAAATCAAAAACCTGATGGCTTTCTAATTTCAATGTTCTTTCGTTGCTTCGTTTTGTTCCTGCTATAAATATTTTTCCTTCCCTTAGTTTTACATCAATGATTTGCAGTTGTATAATTTCATGGGTTCGTAAGCCCTGGTAAACAATCAAGCCTAAAATAATTTTATTCCGCTTTCTTGCAAGTGTGTGTAAAGTCATTGGTGGCAGGCATTTCATCCGTTCTGTTTTTTGTAAAGTGATTTCGGTTGCATAATCATTGTACAGCTTTTCAAGTTCTTCAACGCTTAATATCTCATGCAAAACTTTTCTTTTGATGCCTTTTATTTTTATGTTGCTGCATGGGTTGTCGTTCACTTCGCCATCACTCATCAACCAATCAAAATATTTTTTTAAGTGCAGGATGTAATGTGCTATCGTTTTTTTGCCTGTGCCTTTGAGGTTGTAATGTTGTATGTAAGCTATGATGTCGTTATGTGTTACTGCTGCAATGTCTGTTACATTTTCACTTTCGCTCCACACTAAAAAATATCCTGTTGCCTGTATGATTGTTTCAATACTTTTTTTTGTGTAGCCTTTTATTTTCAGCCATTCTTTAAACTTGTTCATTGTCTTCGTTTATTAAGTGAGTATAAATTTGTGTGCTTTCCAAGCTGCTGTGTCCTAAAAAATCTTTTATCTTTTCTAAGTCCATTCCATGTGCAAGCAGGTGTGTAGCGATTGAGTGCCTGAGTGTATGTAAGCCGATTTCTTTTTGCTGTAGTCCTGTATCGTTTGTTCTTATTGCAAGAGCCTGTACACATTTCATAAGCATCTGGCCGCCCAACCTTTTGCCATTGTGATTTAAAAAAAATGCTTCTTCTTTATTGTCTGTGATAAGCATGGGTCTTGCATCGTAGAGGTAAGTTGTTATGTGTTCTATTCCTTTTCTGCTTATCGGTACGAACCTTTCTTTATAGCCTTTTCCTTTGGTTACATGCACTACTGCACTTTCTATATTGATGTCTGTAATGTTTAAATGATAGCCTTCGTTTCTTCTTAATCCGCAACCGTAAAAAATACTTAACATCGCAGCATCCCTTTGTTGCAGGGCTTTGTAAACCGTTTCTCCTTTTTGATATTTTTTTTGCTCATGTGGCTGCTCTGTTGCTTTGTAGAGTTGCTTTATTTCTTCTTCGGTTAATACGGTTGGTTTGTTGTTGATGATTTCTTCCTGTTTAATGTTGAGTAAAGGGATTTGTAATTTTCCTGTCTGCCGTAAGTATTCAACGAACTTTCTTAATGCCTGCAAATTTTTATTAAGGTGCTTGTTGCTTAATGTGCCTGCATCCCTCATACAGTTCTTTCTTTGCTTTAATTCATTGTAGTAATAGTCTGTTATGGCTTCGGCTGTGATGTCCGCTAATTGGGTCTTATTTTGCCTCTCTAAGTAATTTAATAATCCTCTTACCTGTATCGGCATGTAATACACACCCTGCCAACTATAGCCTAACGCCTGTAACCATTCTTTAAAACTTTTTTCAATGTACTGGTACGGCGGAGCCGTTACGGGTAATCTTTTCATTTCCGTTTGGTTTGTTGTAAATAAATTTTTGCTTGCTTGTGCCTTTTTGATTTCTATTGAGCCGTTGCAGTTAAAGCCTTTACTGTCTTACGTTTCATTGGCTCACTTATTGTTTGAGCCATTGTTAGCTCATGGGCTGTAAGGTTGTTGTAAATATTATCCAACACTACTGCAATACTGTTTTGTAGCTGGTTGTATTCTTCGTAAGAGTTTATTTCAAAGTGATAAGCTTTTGTTTTTTCTGTCTCCGTTCTTTTGATATAATTGCTCTGTACTAATTCTGCATTGTGCCGTTTTACCGTGCTGATGGGCAGCCTTAATAATTGCTTTGCTTCTTTGTTGGTAAAGGTGGATTGCTTACTCTCCTGCAATGCCGTTTTTAGTAACTCAAAATAATTTCTTATTGCTCCGCTTAACTCGTCTGCCTTGCGTAGCAATACTTCTTTCATTAATTTATTGGCTGCTGCAATATCTTCTAAGGTAGTATTGATAAAAGTTTCACCTGTTTGTTTATCGGTGTGCTTTTCTCTTTGGTATTGATGGTAAAAAGTTACTGCTTCGATGAACTGTAAATAATGTGCATTGGTTCTTCTTGGTTTAAAAACTTCTGTTGGTATTTGTAACAGTTCTGCAAAAGGATTTCTGATTTGTACAGGTTGTAAAAGTCTTTGTGTATTTTGTAATAATGCTTTGATGTTTTTTTCTTCTTCGGTATTTACTGTGCCTGCACTTTTTTTTCTTTGGTAACGCATAATGTTTTCATCCTGGGCTTTGCTTTCATCTATGTAAATTAAGAAGCTGCGGTTTGCATTGTCCTCATATATTCTTTCCTGTGTGGTGCATCCTGCAACAGTTACAGGGCCGTTTACTTTAAACATCATTGTTTTGGTAATGCCTTTACTATCTTTCTGCGGCACCATTTTAATGATATGTTTTTTACTGATTAATTCCCTTAGTGCATACATTACGGTTTCCGCTCCGTCCATATCTTCTATTAAAATAATTTTGTGTTGTAAATCATATTCACCCATGTAGTACAATGCATTGCTGGTAAAACTTGTGCTGGGTACTTTATCTTCTTCGGGTATCAACTCTGCAACTTTTTCCTGTAAATGGCTTTTACCTGCGCCACTGCTGCCAAAGCTTATGATGTGTAACGGGCTTTCTCTTTTACGGCTTGTAAAAATTAAGTACATCAACAGGCGGTTATAATTTTCTCCTATCACACCTGCTTTGCCAATGGCTTCATTTGTTCTTTCTATAAGGTTCGGTTGCATCAAAAAATTTATTGCTGCTTCTCTTTCATCAGGGGTCAATATTTTTTTCTTTACTTCCTTCGCTGTTTGTTGTTCTTCTATTTGCTGCAACCTGTAGAGCTCCAACTGTCTTGTAATGTCTGCAATGGATTTTGTTATTTGTAAGGTTCCTACTTCTAAACGCTCTGCCGCTTTCCTTATTAATTTTTCTACCTGCACATCATTGTATAAATCTAAGTTGTGGTTTACCGGCAGTCCTGCTATTTCAGGATTGTTTTGGTAGTGTTCAAACTTTCTATTGATTACTTCTATTCGTATGGTTACCCTCAACCTGTCAAGTCCATCCATGCGGATGCCGCCTAAAATTGTAAAACCTAATTCCTCCGTGCAGTAGGTGATTGCGTTGGGGTTGCTGGTATCTATTTTGTTTTCTGTTGCCATTGTAAAAATATTTTTAGGCTTATTTACCCATTCACAAAAATAATACAATAGGCATATTTACCAAATATATTTTATCATTCTTCTTCCACAGTGGTACAATATGCTAATTAATTATAGCTTTGTTAGTGTTTAAAACCTTTTTACCATGGACTTAGGTAGCAGTATTAAAAAAGTAAGGGAAGCAAAAGGCATGAGCCAAAAAGAAGTGGCTTTAGCCTGTAAGATTGATAACAGCAATTACAGCAAGATTGAGAACGGTAAAACCGACCCTTCATTTTCTGCCGTTGCCCGTATCGCTAAAGCTCTCGGTGTTGAACTGTCGGAGTTGTTTCAAGCCAATGAACTTTTTAAGGAAGTAAATTCTTTTGATAAATCTTTGATGGAAAAAATGTCTTTAGTGGAGCAACTGGATAAAAAAGAAAAGACCGCATTTTATGCCGTGCTGGATGCTTTTCTCGGTAAGAAAAAAATGAAGGATGCTTTGAGTAATGTACTCACTAACGTATAATACAAAAGCCCCGTGAGGGGCTTTGTTATTTTAAAAATTATATCTTACTGGTGGTTGGGGTGGTGGTATCGTTAGAGCATTACTTAAATTCGGCATCGCTTTTTTTAATGTTGCCATGTCCTTATTAGATGTATCTATAAATGTCCAATTAATTCCGTTGTCTATTGATACCGCTATTAATGCTGAGGTGCTTACTAATCTTCCTTGTGATAATTTTATTTCGGTATGCTGTGCAATGGTTGCCTGCAATTCTTTTCCGCTCTTTACAATTTTTGATGGTTCATCAAAAGTAATATTGCTAAAGCTCATACTTTTTGCTTTCATATCATTGGTAGATTTCGTTAATACTGCCACCATCTTTGCGGCTCCGCCCATTGATTTTAAGATTAACGGATAAGTATAGTTTGCAAACGTTTTATAATCGCCACTTATAAATGATAAACCCATCTTTGTTGCTTGCTGCTTTATATTTTGAGGTGCTTCTTTTACTTGGGCAGAAGACTGTGCAAACACTGTGATACAAAATAGTAAACTGATTATTGATGACTTCATAATTACTCTTTAATTTTTAATGATTCAAACCACTTGTTTGGACGCCCTTCAAAATAATCTATAATTCTTTCTTCAACATGCTCAGGCTCCCAAACTGCTGCTCTTTCTAATCCGATACATTCCGCTTTTTTAGCTGGTCTCATATCGCCTGTATTGGGGTCGTAAATCTCAAACTGGTTTAGTTCAAAATCATCTTGAGTAAATTTTAATGGAATTTTAGATAAGCTCCCTTCAAGCTCTAATATTCCAATAGTTTTCCATCTATTTTTTGTTATTGCACGGTCATAAACTCCTACATTAAAAATCACTTTATTGTTTCGTATCAAATCTATATCAGTAATCTTGCTGTCTGAATAAATATTGTATAACGCATAATTTGCCTTTCCTAAAATCCTACCGTAAGAAAACTTTCCATTTTCAAGTGCTATTTCTATAAATGCACCTTCTTTTATTCTTGCCATATTATTATTTTAATGCCATCCCATACTTTTTGCAGCATCCATATAAATACCTGCTTTTTTATTGTTCGCTCCAATACCATTTATAGCATTACCCGATGTGCCTTTCATAGATTTTGCTCCGCCATTTTTATTTATTAATTGTTGCTCTCTCCCTCGTATAGCGTTTTTACTTTTTGAAGACTTATCTAATTTAGCAGGTCCAAATCCTTTCTTATCCATGTGATGCCCATTATCTCTTTTTGCTATATTCTGTTCTGCCGTTCCTTTTCCACTCGTTCGCCCCGAATATACTTCGCCTGTTACTTCGTTCGTTTTTGTATAGGTTTGATAAGTTTTTTCGCCTGCTTCTTCTCCAATATTTTTTTCTAAAACCTCAGCAATTTCTTTTTCTGCTATTTCCTTTACTTCGTCCTCTGCAGCTATTTTAATTCCATCTTCGATTAGAGTTTCGCCAACTCGTAATGCTTCTCCTCCTTCTCCTGCAGTAAATACATCTACAGCTAAAAATGCAACGCCCATTCCTATTTCTTTCCAATCGCCATGATATATCCCTTCACCAATTTGTTTGATACTTCCTGCAAATGGTATATAGTCAACAGCTCCCCATAAAAAACTACCAATACTACTAAGTGTGCTTTGCTTTGGCTTGCTTGTAACTGTAACCGTAGATAATGTTATAGTATCACCTGGAGCCATACCGGTTGGGTCAACAAAACGAATAGGGTTATCAAAGCCATACTGATACGGCGTCCACCTGCGCATGTATTCACATAATGGGTCAATGCTTAAACAACACTGCTCAACTTTTTAAACAACCTTACAACTTCCTTACACCAACTTTTCAATCAAAGAACTTTTCCTTTTTAACAGTCCGTAAGATAACAAAACTTTTCTTTTTCAATTGTTTTTCAGTTGAAAAAATAAAATTCATTCCTCATGTATGTACACCTGCTCATGTGATGCAATGCGGTCGGGTGCTGCTGCCTGCGTCGTCCCTGCCTTCGCCTGTGATGTTGTTGCAAAAATTTAGTGAAGGTTAAAAATAATACTGCCACTCTTCAAAGTATTGGGGAGGTATCGGCGAAAAATAAATAAATGATTGCCCTGCATAAACTTCAATCTTAACGGATGCTTGTGGGCAATCGTTTATTTATTTTTTGCAAGCCAATGCCGCCATAATAATCTTCAAAGTATAACGATGTTCGTGGCGGCTGCGGCAGTTTACAAGCCCAAGGTTTGATTTTGTAAAATATCTTTACATCTTCATCAATCAAAAAAAATAAAAGAATAGCGAAGCTGCCACGCTGCTGCATTGCCTGCTGTAAAGTGCAACGGACAGCATAAAAATAGAAAGTGCTTGCACACCGCTTTGGGAAGCGTTGGCTGTCTTCGGCACGGCTGCAATAAAAAAAATAATTAGCATGGCTGCTTGGGGTGGGATTATTTTTTTTATTGCAATGCGGTGGTGGCTATTTAATATAATGTTCTATTATAGGCTTTAGAGCATGCTTGCATGAGCGTGGGAGAGACTATAATAGCCATTATGTTATTTAGCTTCAGGCAGTTTTTTTGGCGTGGGTTTTTGTTCGTGGCGTTGGCTACAGCTCTTTTATTTTTTTCTTGTCTTTTAAAAAAATAAATGTGCTGCAATGTGTGTCGGCTCACAAAAACCATGACAAAAAAAATGCCTGCACCACCGCATAAGGCTTGTGTGTGCTGGCTTCTGTGTGGGGGTTCAAGCCTAAGCCGTACCTGTGCGGAGGGCTTCTTCGGCTTTGCTTGCTGTTGCTATTTATATTCTGCTGCTGGGCTTTGTTCTAAAGTTTGTTACTGCAACGGATGATACTGGTTTACTGCATTCTTCAAAGCTTCTAATCCTGTTTGTTTATATTCTTCGGTACTTCCTGCTCTTCGATGTCCTGCAAAAACCTGTACTATTCTTAAATTATTTCCTTGCTTTAAAAGATGTGCAATTACGCTTTGTCTAATCTTTATCGGTAATAATCTTTCTTGTGCTGGTCGGTTATAATTTACAATTCTGCTGATAGAGTTCTGCAACATTTTTTCTCCTTGCTGTCCTAACAACAATACTTCTTTATCTGCTTGGCTTGGGCTCTTGTTGTAGCTTAATAATTCGTTTCTTTCTGTGGTGATGTATTTATGTAAAAGCATTATCTGCTGTGGCTTTAATGATAAACTTCGTTGCTTCTGCTTTACATTTCCTTTGATATAAATTTCTCCTTTATCAAGGTTAATATTTTGTAAGTCTATTTGTGATATTTCTAAAACAGTTAAGGCTTGGTAAATTAAAAAACAGATAATTATTTCATCTCGCTTTTGTAACTGTTTCCTTTTGCTCTGGTGTGTTTGTAAAAAGTTTTCTAATGTGGTAATGCTGTACAAACTTTCAACTGGTATGGCTCTGTTTATTTTATCCTGTAAATTTAATTCGCTGCAGGGATGGTCTTTTCTTTTGCCAATGCTGATTAAATACCGATAGTAAATTTTAATGCCAAACAAATTATTTCGTAAAGTCTTTGAGTGGGTTCCTTTCTTTCGTAAGTAGCCAATATAATCCAATACATCGTTGTAGCTGGCTGTTTCTGCTTTGTCGTGCATGTACGCTACATAACGCCTGATGTTGTTGCTATTGGTCGCTAAAGTGGTTTTGCTGTAGTGCTGTAAAAGGTATTGTTCTAAAGTCATTGTAATATATTTTACTCATTGATTAAAGTGTTTAGCTGGGCTTGTGATATATGGGTGTAGATTTCTGTAGTTTCTAATTGTGAGTGTCCTAAAAAATATCGTACCTGTTCTATTTGCATTCCCTGTTCTATCAAGTGTGTTGCAATGCTGTGCCGTAAATTATGGATGCCGATTTCTTTTTTTTGTAAGGTTTCATTTTGTGTTCTGCTGATTAACTTTTGTAAGATTTTATTGTAAGTATATTTTTTCATCCGCTTGCCTTTGCTGTGTAGTATAAATGCTTTTTCGTTGCTGTGTTCTTTTATTCTTTCCTGATAAAAATAATTTTCTATATCGGCTGTAACACCTTTACTTAATGGAACTACACGCCTTTTATTAAACTTTCCTTTGGGTACAATTATAATTTGCTCCCTCAATTTTATATCTTCAATATTCATCAATACCAACTCACTTACTCTTAATCCGCAACCATAAGCAAGGCTTAAAATAACTTTCTCCTGGTTGTTACTGCAGCACTCATACAATAGTTTTATTTCTTCCTGTGTTAGTGCCGTTCTTTCTTCGCTTTGTGGTGGACAATTAAATTTTAAAGCTGATGCTGGGTTTATAATTATTTTGCCTTGCTGTAAAGCCATTGCAAAAAATAATTGTATGCTCCGCATGTGTGTATGGGTAGTTTTTTCGCTGAGTACGCCACCACTTTTATTTTCTTTCTTTGGGTAAAATTTCTTGCTTGGTCTGGTTTGTATGTAGTTGTAATAATCGTTGATGTTTTCGGCTGTAATGCTTTCTAATGCGGTTATTCCTTTGCTTTCTAAAAAACTAAAAAACTCATTGATGCAACGGAACTTTATTAATACCGTGTGTTTGTCGTAACCTAATTTTAATAAATGTTCTTTATGTGCTTCCGCTTCTGTTTGGTACAATTCTGTTATTACTACGATACTGCTGGGATATGCCATATTACACTTTTTAAAAACGCTGAACGCCAATACTAAAAGCCTTTACTGTTAATGGTTGTGGCGTTCAGTTTGGCGTTCTGCTATTTGTGAACACAAATAATTTTCTCTTTATGGTATGATGCTTTACAAACTTTGCAGTTGATTGGCTAACCCGTCTTTTAACTTTGCTCTTAATGCTGCCATGTTATCCCAATGGATGATTTTATAATGATAGCCCCTGTTTATATAACCTCCGCTTTGCCTGATGTATTCTAATTCTATGAGTTTATTAATGTAGTTGTGTTGTAGTGTTTTGCTCATTTTTAATTGCTGTCTTAATTCTATTCTTGTAAACTCATATTCTTTTCCCTTGCTGTTGATGTAGCTTTTTATCTGCTCAAAATATTGCCGTAAGCTGCCGTCTAATTCATCTACTTTTAATAGGATGCTTTCAAACATTATATCGCAAGCAATTTTTAAATCTTCTTTCTGTGCTATCAATCTTCCTTTATCATCTTTCTTTCTTTGATACTGATTGAGTAAGGTTATTTGTTTTACAAAGGCTTGGTACAACTCGTTTAAACGCCTTATTTTATGGGCTTCTTCGGGCAATTGTATTTTGTTTGCAAATGGGTTTACTACTTCGTAAGGCTTTAATAATCTTATACAGTTTTGTAAAAATTCTTTGATGTCTTTTTCTTTTTGTGTGTCTATCAATCCTGCCGCTTTATCATTTTGGTACTGGATAATTTTCTTTGTTTGTTCTTTGCTTTCATCTACGGCTATTAAAAAACTTCGGCTCATATTGTCCTCATAAATTTCTCCTCTGGTGGTGGCCGATAAACTTCCGATTGGGCCTCTTACTGTTTTTATAGCCGCTCTTATATTTCCGTTTTCATCTTTTACACTTGTACTGCTGGTTAAA
The DNA here is from genome assembly GCA_965247025.1 of Ferruginibacter sp. Classification (GTDB taxonomy): domain Bacteria; phylum Bacteroidota; class Bacteroidia; order Chitinophagales; family Chitinophagaceae; genus Ferruginibacter. The sequence continues at coordinate 4,104,281 of OZ252000.1, forward strand.
ATTTCCCTGCTCATTAATTCCCTTAGTGCCAACAATGCTTCTTCTTTCATGCCGTCTAAATCTTCAAAACATAACAGCGTATGCACTAAATCATTTTCGCCATAATTATAAAAACTACTTTCGGTTACTCTCGTTAATGCGGTTACATCTTCCTGCGGCATCAGCCCTGCAATTTTTATTATCAAATGTGTTTTGCCACTGCCTGAACTGCCCTGTACTAAAGCATGTAACGTATCTTTCATTTTGTAACTGGATGCAATACAGAATAAAAATATTCGGTTCGTTTCTTCGCCTGTTACACCTGCCTTGCCTATGAGGGTATTAATATTTTGTACTAAATTTTCTTTACTTAAAAACTCAATACATTTTACGGTGCTGCCTTCGCCTACTTTTATTTGTGGTTTATTTTCTTTGGTGGTTTGTTGGGTGTGGTTGTCTCGGTATTGCTCTGCATGGTTGGTTAGCTGTGATAAATCTTTTTCTGCAATGTCGCTTCTTATGCCTAATCTTTCTGCAGCTTGCTGGGCTGTGCTGCTTACTTGCTTGTATTCGTATAAATCTATTTTGGTTCTGTAATCCTGTTTGGTTTCATAGTGGATGATTTGAAGCGATACTTTTAAACTGTCCATCTGTGGCTTTATACCGCCTTTAATTTGATACTCGGCTGCTATGCCTTTGTAAATAATATTGTGTGGATTGGCTGCGTTAAAAATACCTGTGCTGGTTTGTTTGGTTTCCTTTATTATTGCTGGCTCTGTAATTTCTATGTAAAGCTTTGCCGCTTCCACTTCTTTTTTTTCAATTGAAAAAAATAACTTTCTTTCATTGAGGTAGTAATTTAAAATGTTTGCTTCATGCCCTTGTACTATGCTGTTGATGTCTTCGTTATCGGGTAACTCTATATTGGTAATTTTTATTTTTGGCAAGAGCTCTGCAAACATCGCTGCATATTTATTTACTGCCTGTTTCCCTGCATCATCGGCATTAAGCCAAAAAATAATCTCTTCTAATTGCTGTAAATCTTTTATTGCTTTTGTGTGTTCGTCTGTTAATCCATTAGTTCCGTACAATGCAAGTATGCTGTAGGTTTCAGCTATTTCTTTTTGTTGTAACAATGTCGCTGCATCAATGATACTTTCTGTTATAATTATTTTTTTTGTTGCTGATGTAGGATAGTTAGGATATAAACCCTTTCTATCTTTCATATAAAAATGCCGTTGTTCCTTATCGTTCAATGTGCTTCTAAAATACAACCCTGTAATAGCATCTTTGTAATTTCTTAAAGCAAACACAATACACCATTTACCAAAAACATTGTAGGCTTTTTCTCCTGTTCTTGCTATTAAATTTTTATCAATGAGTAAACCATATTGCAATGCCTGGTTAATTAATGTTTCTTCTTTTCTTGCTCCGTGGTGGAACTGCCCTGCATTGTAACCGACTTCTATTTTTTTAAAATCAAGATTTCTCTTTTGTAAATATTCTTTTGCTGGTGGGCTATTGTGAACTGCATTTTTAAAGTAAGTAAATAATTGTTGTAAAAATTGCTCCCTGCTTATTGTTGTGGGTTGTAGTGTTGTTGTGCCATTGCTTCCGTTTATCATGCTCACACATTTTAAAATGCCGTTGTGCTTGTCTGTCTTTTCTAACTTGGTTACAATTTCTATCACATCCATACTATGCCCATGTGTGGGGCAGCTTGCACTAAAACAATATGCCGTATGGGTTTTATAATACAGTTGCATACTGGGTGTTTTATCTTCATGGAAGGGGCAGCAAATACGATTGTGTTTGTCGGCTTTTAAGCCGTAATGTTTTATCACTTCCGATAAAGTGAGCTTGCTTTTGATTTCGGTTATTTCCATGGCAAAATATTTTTTAGTCTTTTTGACAATGGCAAATATAAAGTACGATTAACTATTTGACAACTATAATTTATCCAATAGTTTATTTTATTGCATAAAATTCACTCTATGACTATATTTGTACAGCAATACAAGCAAAGCAATATGAACGTAGGTAAGAACATTAAAAAGATAAGGGAGCAAAAGAAGCTGCTGCAAAAAGATGTGGCTGCCGCCGCTGGTCTGCATCCTGCCAACTATAATAAAACTGAAAAGGGAGAACGTGAGCCATCCATTGAGGCACTGGATAAAATTTCAAAACTCTTTGGCATGACGGTAGATGAGATTATACATTTTGAGGGCAAAGTGCCAAAGGATATAAAGATTGAAGATAAAACCACCAATGAAAAACTTCGCTTGCTGGAGCAATTAGAGGACGAAGATAAGCAAGCCGTGTACCGCATCATTGATGGGATGCTTACTAAAACAAAATTCAAAGATTTCTTTAATAAAAATGTAGCAGCACTATAAAATAAAAGCCCCGTGAGGGGCTTTGTTGTTTATTATTATTTATCGTTAGTTTATTTTCTCCCAATTTTTTCCTTGCCATATTAATTCGTTCTCCTTTTCAATAAAAATTAATTCTTGATTATATGGTTCAAACTCAAAAAAACATAAATTAAAATTGGGTAAAGTAATTGTTAAGCAATTATACTTTTCAGTATTAATATCTTCTTCAAACATTTTAAACATTATCCTGCTCTTGTATAGTGTAGTACCTGAGACATTCGCATTTAAAGAAAAATCAATGTGGTTTATTTCTATTGGTTTTAATCCAAGGTACTTTTGTTTGGGTAGGCTAATTAAGCTTTTATTTGTAGATATTGATTTGCTTAGATTATAGTTAAAAGTAAATGAAAAATCAACTGGAACGCCTCTTTTATAATAAACAAGACTATCGGGCAAATTGACTACTATATATAAACTATCCTGTGAAAATTTATTCTCTTTTTTTAATTCATATTTAAAGCCGTCTTGCTCTTGATAATAATTTTCACTCGTTATTTCTAACACATCGCTACTCATTTGCTTCCACTTGCCTTTAGATGCATAATTACATTGCTTTATCTCAAAATGTCCATCACCTGCAGGATTATATAAAGTATAAGAGCCATCAGGTTTTAACTCTAATTTTTTGCTTGAACCTTTTTGCTTATAAATTCCTTGATGAATTATACTAACATTTTTTTGAGCTATCTTCTGGGCTTTGCAACCAAATTGATAAGAAGCAAATAAGATTAATAATATTTGAGGTTTCATATTTTAATCTTTTAATTGTTCGTAAACGGATGTTCCATCTGGCAGTTTTATTTCCATTAAAGATTTTTGATTAATATCTTTTAACGAACTCGCAGAATTAGGATATTGCCCATCAAATGAGAACCCTATTTGATATGCATTTACTTCGTTGTTTCGTCCTCCTGCTTTGGTAGTTGCAGAGTTTAATAATTGTCCATTACTATTAAATTTAACGCCTCCTGCTTCTATGGACTGCCCAATGTGCCTTATTTCGTGTAGATGTAGTCCTGTGTTACTACCTTCAATTTGTATAACTCCTTTGGAGTCTTTCAACACTCCGTGTGTTCCATCATCTTGACTTGGGCCTGTAAGAGCATAGGTCTCTTTTGCTTCTCCAATTGTTTTAATATCCGAAAGTGATTGATTTAAAAGTCCCACCTTTGAATTATTATCAGTTATCTTATCTTGAAGTTTACCAAGTTTTTTTTCGCTTAATCCTCCTTTATCAATTTTAGCTTGAATACTTGCATTGTCCTTATTTATGCTTTCAATCCTGCTATTTATTGATTTATTTAATTTCGCCGCATCTTTAGGGTCCTCCCAAATCATACCTGTTGGGTCAACATATCTAATCGGATTATTATTAAATGCTGAATATGGAGACGTTCCAACTTGCTTTGGATGGTTTGCTAATGGGTCAACACTTAAACAACACTGCTCAACTTTTTAAACAACCTTACAACTTCCTTACACCAACTTTTCAATCAAAGAACTTTTCCTTTTTAACAGTCCGTAAGATAACAAAACTTTTCTTTTTCAATTGTTTTTCAGTTGAAAAAATAAAATTCATTCCTCATGTATGTACACCTGCTCATGTGATGCAATGCGGTCGGGTGCTGCTGCCTGCGTCGTCCCTGCCTTCGCCTGTGATGTTGTTGCAAAAATTTAGTGAAGGTTAAAAATAATACTGCCACTCTTCAAAGTATTGGGGAGGTATCGGCGAAAAATAAATAAATGATTGCCCTGCATAAACTTCAATCTTAACGGATGCTTGTGGGCAATCGTTTATTTATTTTTTGCAAGCCAATGCCGCCATAATAATCTTCAAAGTATAACGATGTTCGTGGCGGCTGCGGCAGTTTACAAGCCCAAGGTTTGATTTTGTAAAATATCTTTACATCTTCATCAATCAAAAAAAATAAAAGAATAGCGAAGCTGCCACGCTGCTGCATTGCCTGCTGTAAAGTGCAACGGACAGCATAAAAATAGAAAGTGCTTGCACACCGCTTTGGGAAGCGTTGGCTGTCTTCGGCACGGCTGCAATAAAAAAAATAATTAGCATGGCTGCTTGGGGTGGGATTATTTTTTTTATTGCAATGCGGTGGTGGCTATTTAATATAATGTTCTATTATAGGCTTTAGAGCATGCTTGCATGAGCGTGGGAGAGACTATAATAGCCATTATGTTATTTAGCTTCAGGCAGTTTTTTTGGCGTGGGTTTTTGTTCGTGGCGTTGGCTACAGCTCTTTTATTTTTTTCTTGTCTTTTAAAAAAATAAATGTGCTGCAATGTGTGTCGGCTCACAAAAACCATGACAAAAAAAATGCCTGCACCACCGCATAAGGCTTGTGTGTGCTGGCTTCTGTGTGGGGGTTCAAGCCTAAGCCGTACCTGTGCGGAGGGCTTCTTCGGCTTTGCTTGCTGTTGCTATTTATATTCTGCTGCTGGGCTTTGTTCTAAAGTTTGTTACTGCAACGGATGATACTGGTTTACTGCATTCTTCAAAGCTTCTAATCCTGTTTGTTTATATTCTTCGGTACTTCCTGCTCTTCGATGTCCTGCAAAAACCTGTACTATTCTTAAATTATTTCCTTGCTTTAAAAGATGTGCAATTACGCTTTGTCTAATCTTTATCGGTAATAATCTTTCTTGTGCTGGTCGGTTATAATTTACAATTCTGCTGATAGAGTTCTGCAACATTTTTTCTCCTTGCTGTCCTAACAACAATACTTCTTTATCTGCTTGGCTTGGGCTCTTGTTGTAGCTTAATAATTCGTTTCTTTCTGTGGTGATGTATTTATGTAAAAGCATTATCTGCTGTGGCTTTAATGATAAACTTCGTTGCTTCTGCTTTACATTTCCTTTGATATAAATTTCTCCTTTATCAAGGTTAATATTTTGTAAGTCTATTTGTGATATTTCTAAAACAGTTAAGGCTTGGTAAATTAAAAAACAGATAATTATTTCATCTCGCTTTTGTAACTGTTTCCTTTTGCTCTGGTGTGTTTGTAAAAAGTTTTCTAATGTGGTAATGCTGTACAAACTTTCAACTGGTATGGCTCTGTTTATTTTATCCTGTAAATTTAATTCGCTGCAGGGATGGTCTTTTCTTTTGCCAATGCTGATTAAATACCGATAGTAAATTTTAATGCCAAACAAATTATTTCGTAAAGTCTTTGAGTGGGTTCCTTTCTTTCGTAAGTAGCCAATATAATCCAATACATCGTTGTAGCTGGCTGTTTCTGCTTTGTCGTGCATGTACGCTACATAACGCCTGATGTTGTTGCTATTGGTCGCTAAAGTGGTTTTGCTGTAGTGCTGTAAAAGGTATTGTTCTAAAGTCATTGTAATATATTTTACTCATTGATTAAAGTGTTTAGCTGGGCTTGTGATATATGGGTGTAGATTTCTGTAGTTTCTAATTGTGAGTGTCCTAAAAAATATCGTACCTGTTCTATTTGCATTCCCTGTTCTATCAAGTGTGTTGCAATGCTGTGCCGTAAATTATGGATGCCGATTTCTTTTTTTTGTAAGGTTTCATTTTGTGTTCTGCTGATTAACTTTTGTAAGATTTTATTGTAAGTATATTTTTTCATCCGCTTGCCTTTGCTGTGTAGTATAAATGCTTTTTCGTTGCTGTGTTCTTTTATTCTTTCCTGATAAAAATAATTTTCTATATCGGCTGTAACACCTTTACTTAATGGAACTACACGCCTTTTATTAAACTTTCCTTTGGGTACAATTATAATTTGCTCCCTCAATTTTATATCTTCAATATTCATCAATACCAACTCACTTACTCTTAATCCGCAACCATAAGCAAGGCTTAAAATAACTTTCTCCTGGTTGTTACTGCAGCACTCATACAATAGTTTTATTTCTTCCTGTGTTAGTGCCGTTCTTTCTTCGCTTTGTGGTGGACAATTAAATTTTAAAGCTGATGCTGGGTTTATAATTATTTTGCCTTGCTGTAAAGCCATTGCAAAAAATAATTGTATGCTCCGCATGTGTGTATGGGTAGTTTTTTCGCTGAGTACGCCACCACTTTTATTTTCTTTCTTTGGGTAAAATTTCTTGCTTGGTCTGGTTTGTATGTAGTTGTAATAATCGTTGATGTTTTCGGCTGTAATGCTTTCTAATGCGGTTATTCCTTTGCTTTCTAAAAAACTAAAAAACTCATTGATGCAACGGAACTTTATTAATACCGTGTGTTTGTCGTAACCTAATTTTAATAAATGTTCTTTATGTGCTTCCGCTTCTGTTTGGTACAATTCTGTTATTACTACGATACTGCTGGGATATGCCATATTACACTTTTTAAAAACGCTGAACGCCAATACTAAAAGCCTTTACTGTTAATGGTTGTGGCGTTCAGTTTGGCGTTCTGCTATTTGTGAACACAAATAATTTTCTCTTTATGGTATGATGCTTTACAAACTTTGCAGTTGATTGGCTAACCCGTCTTTTAACTTTGCTCTTAATGCTGCCATGTTATCCCAATGGATGATTTTATAATGATAGCCCCTGTTTATATAACCTCCGCTTTGCCTGATGTATTCTAATTCTATGAGTTTATTAATGTAGTTGTGTTGTAGTGTTTTGCTCATTTTTAATTGCTGTCTTAATTCTATTCTTGTAAACTCATATTCTTTTCCCTTGCTGTTGATGTAGCTTTTTATCTGCTCAAAATATTGCCGTAAGCTGCCGTCTAATTCATCTACTTTTAATAGGATGCTTTCAAACATTATATCGCAAGCAATTTTTAAATCTTCTTTCTGTGCTATCAATCTTCCTTTATCATCTTTCTTTCTTTGATACTGATTGAGTAAGGTTATTTGTTTTACAAAGGCTTGGTACAACTCGTTTAAACGCCTTATTTTATGGGCTTCTTCGGGCAATTGTATTTTGTTTGCAAATGGGTTTACTACTTCGTAAGGCTTTAATAATCTTATACAGTTTTGTAAAAATTCTTTGATGTCTTTTTCTTTTTGTGTGTCTATCAATCCTGCCGCTTTATCATTTTGGTACTGGATAATTTTCTTTGTTTGTTCTTTGCTTTCATCTACGGCTATTAAAAAACTTCGGCTCATATTGTCCTCATAAATTTCTCCTCTGGTGGTGGCCGATAAACTTCCGATTGGGCCTCTTACTGTTTTTATAGCCGCTCTTATATTTCCGTTTTCATCTTTTACACTTGTACTGCTGGTTAAAATTTCCCTGCTCATTAATTCCCTTAGTGCCAACAATGCTTCTTCTTTCATGCCGTCTAAATCTTCAAAACATAACAGCGTATGCACTAAATCATTTTCGCCATAATTATAAAAACTACTTTCGGTTACTCTCGTTAATGCGGTTACATCTTCCTGCGGCATCAGCCCTGCAATTTTTATTATCAAATGTGTTTTGCCACTGCCTGAACTGCCCTGTACTAAAGCATGTAACGTATCTTTCATTTTGTAACTGGATGCAATACAGAATAAAAATATTCGGTTCGTTTCTTCGCCTGTTACACCTGCCTTGCCTATGAGGGTATTAATATTTTGTACTAAATTTTCTTTACTTAAAAACTCAATACATTTTACGGTGCTGCCTTCGCCTACTTTTATTTGTGGTTTATTTTCTTTGGTGGTTTGTTGGGTGTGGTTGTCTCGGTATTGCTCTGCATGGTTGGTTAGCTGTGATAAATCTTTTTCTGCAATGTCGCTTCTTATGCCTAATCTTTCTGCAGCTTGCTGGGCTGTGCTGCTTACTTGCTTGTATTCGTATAAATCTATTTTGGTTCTGTAATCCTGTTTGGTTTCATAGTGGATGATTTGAAGCGATACTTTTAAACTGTCCATCTGTGGCTTTATACCGCCTTTAATTTGATACTCGGCTGCTATGCCTTTGTAAATAATATTGTGTGGATTGGCTGCGTTAAAAATACCTGTGCTGGTTTGTTTGGTTTCCTTTATTATTGCTGGCTCTGTAATTTCTATGTAAAGCTTTGCCGCTTCCACTTCTTTTTTTTCAATTGAAAAAAATAACTTTCTTTCATTGAGGTAGTAATTTAAAATGTTTGCTTCATGCCCTTGTACTATGCTGTTGATGTCTTCGTTATCGGGTAACTCTATATTGGTAATTTTTATTTTTGGCAAGAGCTCTGCAAACATCGCTGCATATTTATTTACTGCCTGTTTCCCTGCATCATCGGCATTAAGCCAAAAAATAATCTCTTCTAATTGCTGTAAATCTTTTATTGCTTTTGTGTGTTCGTCTGTTAATCCATTAGTTCCGTACAATGCAAGTATGCTGTAGGTTTCAGCTATTTCTTTTTGTTGTAACAATGTCGCTGCATCAATGATACTTTCTGTTATAATTATTTTTTTTGTTGCTGATGTAGGATAGTTAGGATATAAACCCTTTCTATCTTTCATATAAAAATGCCGTTGTTCCTTATCGTTCAATGTGCTTCTAAAATACAACCCTGTAATAGCATCTTTGTAATTTCTTAAAGCAAACACAATACACCATTTACCAAAAACATTGTAGGCTTTTTCTCCTGTTCTTGCTATTAAATTTTTATCAATGAGTAAACCATATTGCAATGCCTGGTTAATTAATGTTTCTTCTTTTCTTGCTCCGTGGTGGAACTGCCCTGCATTGTAACCGACTTCTATTTTTTTAAAATCAAGATTTCTCTTTTGTAAATATTCTTTTGCTGGTGGGCTATTGTGAACTGCATTTTTAAAGTAAGTAAATAATTGTTGTAAAAATTGCTCCCTGCTTATTGTTGTGGGTTGTAGTGTTGTTGTGCCATTGCTTCCGTTTATCATGCTCACACATTTTAAAATGCCGTTGTGCTTGTCTGTCTTTTCTAACTTGGTTACAATTTCTATCACATCCATACTATGCCCATGTGTGGGGCAGCTTGCACTAAAACAATATGCCGTATGGGTTTTATAATACAGTTGCATACTGGGTGTTTTATCTTCATGGAAGGGGCAGCAAATACGATTGTGTTTGTCGGCTTTTAAGCCGTAATGTTTTATCACTTCCGATAAAGTGAGCTTGCTTTTGATTTCGGTTATTTCCATGGCAAAATATTTTTTAGTCTTTTTGACAATGGCAAATATAAAGTACGATTAACTATTTGACAACTATAATTTATCCAATAGTTTATTTTATTGCATAAAATTCACTCTATGACTATATTTGTACAGCAATACAAGCAAAGCAATATGAACGTAGGTAAGAACATTAAAAAGATAAGGGAGCAAAAGAAGCTGCTGCAAAAAGATGTGGCTGCCGCCGCTGGTCTGCATCCTGCCAACTATAATAAAACTGAAAAGGGAGAACGTGAGCCATCCATTGAGGCACTGGATAAAATTTCAAAACTCTTTGGCATGACGGTAGATGAGATTATACATTTTGAGGGCAAAGTGCCAAAGGATATAAAGATTGAAGATAAAACCACCAATGAAAAACTTCGCTTGCTGGAGCAATTAGAGGACGAAGATAAGCAAGCCGTGTACCGCATCATTGATGGGATGCTTACTAAAACAAAATTCAAAGATTTCTTTAATAAAAATGTAGCAGCACTATAAAATAAAAGCCCCGTGAGGGGCTTTGTTGTTTATTATTATTTATCGTTAGTTTATTTTCTCCCAATTTTTTCCTTGCCATATTAATTCGTTCTCCTTTTCAATAAAAATTAATTCTTGATTATATGGTTCAAACTCAAAAAAACATAAATTAAAATTGGGTAAAGTAATTGTTAAGCAATTATACTTTTCAGTATTAATATCTTCTTCAAACATTTTAAACATTATCCTGCTCTTGTATAGTGTAGTACCTGAGACATTCGCATTTAAAGAAAAATCAATGTGGTTTATTTCTATTGGTTTTAATCCAAGGTACTTTTGTTTGGGTAGGCTAATTAAGCTTTTATTTGTAGATATTGATTTGCTTAGATTATAGTTAAAAGTAAATGAAAAATCAACTGGAACGCCTCTTTTATAATAAACAAGACTATCGGGCAAATTGACTACTATATATAAACTATCCTGTGAAAATTTATTCTCTTTTTTTAATTCATATTTAAAGCCGTCTTGCTCTTGATAATAATTTTCACTCGTTATTTCTAACACATCGCTACTCATTTGCTTCCACTTGCCTTTAGATGCATAATTACATTGCTTTATCTCAAAATGTCCATCACCTGCAGGATTATATAAAGTATAAGAGCCATCAGGTTTTAACTCTAATTTTTTGCTTGAACCTTTTTGCTTATAAATTCCTTGATGAATTATACTAACATTTTTTTGAGCTATCTTCTGGGCTTTGCAACCAAATTGATAAGAAGCAAATAAGATTAATAATATTTGAGGTTTCATATTTTAATCTTTTAATTGTTCGTAAACGGATGTTCCATCTGGCAGTTTTATTTCCATTAAAGATTTTTGATTAATATCTTTTAACGAACTCGCAGAATTAGGATATTGCCCATCAAATGAGAACCCTATTTGATATGCATTTACTTCGTTGTTTCGTCCTCCTGCTTTGGTAGTTGCAGAGTTTAATAATTGTCCATTACTATTAAATTTAACGCCTCCTGCTTCTATGGACTGCCCAATGTGCCTTATTTCGTGTAGATGTAGTCCTGTGTTACTACCTTCAATTTGTATAACTCCTTTGGAGTCTTTCAACACTCCGTGTGTTCCATCATCTTGACTTGGGCCTGTAAGAGCATAGGTCTCTTTTGCTTCTCCAATTGTTTTAATATCCGAAAGTGATTGATTTAAAAGTCCCACCTTTGAATTATTATCAGTTATCTTATCTTGAAGTTTACCAAGTTTTTTTTCGCTTAATCCTCCTTTATCAATTTTAGCTTGAATACTTGCATTGTCCTTATTTATGCTTTCAATCCTGCTATTTATTGATTTATTTAATTTCGCCGCATCTTTAGGGTCCTCCCAAATCATACCTGTTGGGTCAACATATCTAATCGGATTATTATTAAATGCTGAATATGGAGACGTTCCAACTTGCTTTGGATGGTTTGCTAATGGGTCAACAGAATGAAAGCGTCCGATTTGTGGGTCGTAAAATCTTGCACCAAGGTCATACTCCTCTAACCCGCTTCCATCACTGAACTCGTTACTTTGTTTTTCCCGGTCTAAAAATTGAAATTTATTCTGAAGTTTTCCTGCTGCCTTTGAAGATATTCCCGCCATCGTCAACCCAAACGGATAATAACTACCGTACCATTTTAGCTACTTCCCAAAAATCTTCCCCAATGCCTGCAGCCAATCAAAGAACTTTTTTCTATCTCATAAAACTAAGAGATTTTTTCTTTTCAATTGAAAGAAAAAAATTGAAGCTGCTGTTAAGATTGAAGGGCTGGCAACGGCGCAAAAAATATAAATGATTGCCCTGCATAAACTCAAAAGTATAATGCAGCTCCCGGGCAATCGTTTATGTTTTTTGTGCAAGGCAAAGCCGCCGGCAGACACTTTGATTTAAAAGCATCCTGCGGCGGCTGCGACAGCTTTTGCAGTGGCGGCTTTACATTGCTTTCATTTTTGCTTTCCATTCATTGAACCACTCTTTTAAAAACTGCTGCTGCAATTTTTTGAACGCTGTACCTTTCTTCTCATACTGCTGCCAACGCAACCAGTTTAAACCATCAAACATTTGTTCTACTTCTTCAAACTCATAACGGTGCATACCATAACCAACCCTCATAAAATATTCAACTGCCATCCGTCTTTCATCGCTGCCGCTGCTGTTTACTTCAAGGCTTACATCATCAATAAAATTTTGTAATACTTTTTGTGGTGTGGTTTCTAAAAGTTCGCAGATAAGTGCTAACTGCTTTGGTACATCCAATGTGATTGTTTGTTTCATCTTGTAAAATTTAATTGTGATAAAAAATAAAATGCAGCAAAAAATGCTTAGCGACCAGCCTTTGCGGCAAGTGCGACAGACCAAAAGCAGAAGCAACATAAATGATGGCTTTGTGTGTTGGGGCTGTGTTTATGGTTGCTGTCTTTTGGTGGCTTCTGTGCGGTGGCTTGCCGCAATACCTTTGCTATCGCATTTTTGTAGCTGTTCTTTTGCCATGCTGCCGCAGGCTTTGCTGTTGACCGACTGGAAGGAGACAGCATAAAAACAGAAAGTGCTTGCACACCGCTTGGGGAAGCGCTGGCTGTCTTTCGGCACGGCGCAATAAAAAAAACAATAAGCTACGCCTGATGGGATGGCATTGTTTTTTTTATTGTCGGCGGTGTTGGCTATTTAACATTAATGTGTTTTATAGGATTTTTTTGTCGAGCATGCTTGCATGAGCCAAGGTAAAAAATGCGTAGCGAACCTATAAAGCCACATTATGTTATTTAGCTTCAGACAGTTTTTTTTGGCGTGGGTTTTTGTCCTGTGCAGTGGGTGCAGCTCTTTTATTTTTTTATTCACCGGCCTTGTGTGTTGGGATAAAAAAATAAATGTGCTGCAGGTGCGTTGGCTTACAAAAACCATGACAAAAAAAACTGACTGCAACACCGCAGAAGGCTTGGTGCGTTGGGCTTCGTGTGTTGGCTCAAGCCTTCGCCATGCCTGTGTGGTGGGTCTGCCTGGCTTTATTTTGCTGCTGATGTTTATTGATGTCGCCGGGCTTTGTCTTAAAGTCATTTCATTGGATGATGCTGCTGTAATTCGTTTTGTAAATCATCAAGGTTGTTGCATTGGTAACGTTCTGTTGAACTTACATATTTATGGCCAGCCATGTATTGAACCTGCCGTAAATTATTTTTTCGTAACCATTCTGTAATTACACTGCTCCGGATTTGCTTGGCACTTATCACTTTTGGATTGAGTTGTTTGAGTTGGATAAACATGTACTGTATCCGGTTGTTGATATTTCTTTCGCTCAAAGGTTTTTTTATTTGCTCCATAAATATTGCACCTTCTTTAAACTTATTTTGATTGAGATAATTTTGCAGTTCGGTTATCTGCAAAGCTTTTAATTCCAGTAATCTTTCATTGGTTCGTTTCGTTCCTTTAATAAAAATCTTTCCATCTTTTATTTTGATGTGATGGTTTTGCAGTTTCATAATTTCACTTACGGTTAAGCCCTGGTAAATCATCAGCCCCAACATTATTTTTTTACTGCTGTCCACCTGCAACTGGATTTGATATTGTTTGTAGAGTTCTTCCATTGCTTCGGTGCTTAATAAATTTGTAGGTAATTTTCTAACCAACCCTTTTATAAAAACTCCTGCTGCCGGGTTATCGTTTCTCTTTCCTTCATGGATTAAATAATTGCAGTAATGCCGCACTATGCAAAGTATCATGTGTACGCTGTGTTTGGTTACACCTCTGTTCTGGCAATGCCGCATGAACTCTAATAAATCATTGTAGATAAAACTTTCTGCCTGCAACTCTTCATCAACTAACCAGGTTAAAAATCTTTCAATGTATTTGCTGTAAGCATTAACGGTAACTGCTGTAAACTTTTTGGCTTGCAGATATTCTGTAAATGTCATAATGCTTCGTTTTGTAAGTGAGTATAAATTTGTGTGCTGTCCAGTCCTACATGTCCTAAAAACTGCTGTATCCTTTCCAGCTTCATGCCGCTTTGTAAAAGATGTGTTGCTATTGAGTGCCGTAAAGTATGTGTGCCGACTTTCTTTTTAATGGCCGCTTTCTTAACTAACTTTTTTATTCTTACATACAGGCTTTGCTTATGCATCGGGTGGCCTTTGTTTGCATCAATGAACAACGCAGTTGTTTTTATCTCCTGCAATAATTGATGCCTGGCATAATCAACGTACAGTTTCATTTCTTCAAAATTTTTTTCTGCTATCGGTACAAACCTTTCTTTGTAATGCTTGCCCTTCCGTACATGTAAAACTTTTCTTGTACTGTCTATATCGTTCAGCTCTAAACTTGCCCCTTCATTCAACCGTAAACCACAGCCGTAAAAAACTGCCAGCATTGCTTTATCCCTGATGCCTAAAATAGCCCCCTCTAACTCCCCCGAAGGGGGAGAACAGGCTTCATAGAGTAACTGTATTTCTTCTTTGGTTAACCAGGCTGGCTTGTTTCTCTGTGTATCCAAACGCTGTAATGTAAAGCCTACAATGCTTCTGCCTGTTTCCCTGATGTGCTTGCTAAAAAGCTTTAAGGATTGTATGTATTTATTGATATGGTTATTGCTTAAACGTTTCTTTGTCCGCTCTCCAATTTTTGTTTGCAGGTATGCTATAAAACAGTTTGCATCGGTTGCCGTTAATTGCTCTAATAATAATTTCCCTGTTGCTTCCTGGTACTGCAAAAAACCTTTCACTGAACAGCTCAGCCCTGGTATGCTTAATGGTGAGTAATTCAATAGCTGTAACCATTCTGTAAAACTTTGAAGCAATAAAATATACTCCGCACTTTGCAGTGCAATGGGTTTCTTTTTCATAAAAATAATTTTTGCTAATAGTCTTTTCTGCTGTCGTTACTGTCGCACCTGCTTAAAACCTTTGTGGCGTTGGTTTTAAATGCGACAGTAGTACCATTGTCGCATTAGTGTCGCATTGTCGCTTTTATTTTCCTGACTGGATGAACTCCCGGACACTTTTCAATACTTCTTCTATATGCCCGTCTATAGCTGTTTGCAGCTTGTTGTATTCTTCTGCATCTACAATGTTATATTCAAAGCCAACCCTTCCTTTCTGCCCGTTAATCCGCTTTATATAACCGTACTGCGATAACTCTTTTACGTAACGCTGTATCGTTCTTGGTTCCATCCTGAACGCCTTGCGGATGTCCTGGGTTTTAAAACTTACCAACTGCTTTTGCTTTACATGCTCTTTCAGTTTTTCAAAAAATTCTCTTGTCGCTTTGGTTAGTTCATCGCTCTTGCTAAACAACACATCTTTCATAAAATAAAATCCCTGCTCTATATCTTCATACGTTACATCAATGTACAACTGGCCATGTTTGTCTTTCTTTACTTCTCTTTGATACTGGTGATAAAATGCAATGGCTTTTATAAACCCTCTTAAAAGTGTTATTGTTCTTCTTGGCCTGAACACTGCTTCCGGCAAGGTGATAAACTTGCTGTATGGATTGTTCACCTGTATTGGCCGTAAAACGCTTTGTATGTTTCTAAATAATTCCTTGTACTGGTTTTCTTTCTCCTGGTCAATGTCGCCACTTTCAACGGCTGCATGGTATTCCATTATTTTTTTATCCTGGTCTTTGCTCATGTCGATGTACAGAAGGATACAGCGGTTTGCATTGTCCTCATAAATTTTTTCTTTCGTTGTGCAGCCACTAATGCAAACAGGGCCTTCCACTACTATCGTTACTGTTTTTAAATTTCCCTTGCTGTCTTTTAGTGTTACGGTCTTGCTGATTTTTCTTTTAGTCTGTAATTCCCTCAATGGATAAAACACCTGCAGAGCTCCGTCCAAATCTTCAAAAATTATCAGCTTGTTTTTTAGTTCCTCCTGTTTAAAATAATAGAGTGCATTCTCTGTAATCTGTGTGATTTCAATTTTATCTTCATCGGGTACCAGTTCACTAATCTTTTCCTGCAAATAGGTTTTGCCGCTGCCGCTTGCCCCTAAGAACATTACATGCAAAGGGTTTTGTTGTTTACGCATAGTGTATATCAGGTAAGCAATCATCCTGTTTTTTTCTTCGCCTACAATGCCGCTCAGTCCTATCATTTTATTATGCCGCTCTAATAAATTTTCTTTCTTTAGTTCGTTTACTGCTGCTGTTCTTTGTGCTGTGGTTAATTCGTTTTTTATTTTCTCTTTGGGTTGTAATGCTTCTATTTTTTTAATCCGGTGGTTTTCCAGTTCTGTAATGAGATTGATAAATGTATTGGTCGTTTGCTGGCTGCTTAGTTCTAAAGTTTCTGCTACATTGTTTATCGTTTGTTCCCGTTGCACCTGGTTGTATAAATCTATACTGTACCACTGCGGATGATTTATTTTTTCTTTGTGCTGCACTTTCAATGTTACTTTCATTCTATCCAATCCGGTTATCTTGATGCCGCCTAAGATTTCAAAATACAACTCACAGTTATCGTAAATTAATAGTTCGTTGTTTCTTGTATCAAGTTTGCTTTGTTGTGCTGCAGGAATGATTTCGGATTTTTTATTTTCAATTGAAAATAAAAAATCGGTTCGCTGTTCTATCAGGTCTGATAATATTTTAGGGTCGTCATGGCTTTGCAATAAACTGTTTACGTCCTCGCCTGTGGGCATCTGTACGCAGGTAATGCGTAGGTGCGGAAGCAACGCCTGTAATACATGTGCATGTTTGTGTGTGGCGGCTGCCCCTGCATCATCTGCATTGAGCATTAAAATAATTTCTTCTAATTGTGGTAACTCAATAATGGCTTTGCCATGTTCTTCGGTTAGTCCGTTTGTGCCATACAAAGCAAGTATGGTAAAGCTTTCAGCAATTTCTTTTTGTTGTAATAATGAAGCTGCATCAATTATACTTTCAGTAAGGATTAATTTCTTTGTTTGTAAACTTGGATAGCCTGGATAAAGTCCGCTTCTGTTGCTTAAATAAAAATGCCTGTTGTCATCATTGTTGGTTGTGCTCCTTCCATACAGTGAGATGATTTTGTTATCCTGGTTCTTTAACGGGAAGATGATACAGTCTTTTGCCCATACGCTGTAACCCTGGGCTGGTAATGGTTTCAGCAAACCTACTTTTAAACAACTCTCTAAAAACTCTTTTGTTAACTGATGGTGGTAACGGTCGCTTATAAAACCTGCTTCATGCAACTTATAATCCAACCCGCGGCTTTGCAGGTACTCAACACCTTTCTTTGTCAATGGTAATGCTTTACTAAAACCCTTAAAAGCTTTTGTCAATACTGCAATCTTTTCTAATGGTGCTGTCTCAATAAATAATTTTGCTGCTGCAGGTTGCGCTGTTGTAATTGCATTGCCGTTGAGCAACGCAGTTGCTTTTAATAATGCTTCATGTTTGTTACAGTTTTCTTTGAGTTCTATAAATTGTATCTGGTCACCAGTGCCGGCCTTGCAATTGGAAGAAAAACAACAGTAAGTATTTGTCTTTGGGTAAATCTGCAGGCTGGGATTTTTGTCCGGGTGGAAGGGGCAGTTTAAACGGTCATTCTTATCAGGCTTTAAATTGTAATGCTGCAACACCTGGTTAATACTTAGTTGCTGTTTGATGTCTTTTATATCCATTGAAAAAAAGTTTTTGGCTACATATCTGTTGCAAACCTAACAGATAAATCTTATTGAACCAAAACTTTTATGTCTTTGTTACGATACTTATGTTGCGTAAATTCGCAGAACAGTTGGTTTAACTGTATTATTTGATACACATATGAAGTCTACTACATTCGGCAAACGCCTCGGAGAAGTAAGGAAAAACAAAAAAATGAGCCAGGACGAACTGGCCAAAAACTTAGATGTGCATGGCGCTGTAATTGGCCGCTATGAACGGGACGAAGTAAAACCTTCCATTGAGATGGCCGCCGCCATCGCCGAAGCTCTGGAAGTATCGTTAGATTATTTAGTGGGCAACTCTGATTTGCTCCTGGAAAAAAATGTGGTCAATAAAATTCTTGATATTCAAAAACTCAATACAGAAGATAAAGGACATGTATTTGCTATGTTGGATGCTTTTCTCCAATCCCAAAAAGCTAAAAAGGTTTTCGCTTCCTAAAATAACACACCCGACTTTTAACATCATATTATGCCCTCACTACTTGATAAAAATTTATTGCCGGAATTTGATAGTATCAAAGATGATGATGAGAAGATTCTATGGACAGACAAGCCTAAATTTATCCCTTATGCTATAACAGCATTGGGTTTAGGATTTGGAGTTTTGATTTTTGTTAGTTTTTATTATGCTATGGCAAAGAATATTAATGAGGGTGGAGCGGCTGGCAATTTTTCAATATGGTTTGTAGCGCTTCCAGTTGCTCTTTTTCTTTTCAGCTTTTTAATTAAGATATTTTCCTACAGCAATACCAGCTATGCTTTTACTAATAAAAGAGTAATGGTAAGAAGCGGCTTTATTGGTACCGACTTTAAGATAATTGACTATGATAAAATTTCAGATATTGAAGTGTCTGTAAATTTTATTGAACGGGCATTTAATGTAGGTACCATAAAATTTTATAGTGGCAGAACAGAGTCAAATGATGGCATTACAACCAAGCTGTATGACCGTTGGGAATCAATCTCTAATCCTTATGAAGTATTCAAACAATTGAAAAAAGTTTCCGTAGATATAAAAACAGATTTTAATTATCCAAATGCTTTGAGACCAGATACAAATCCAGGATACAACACAAAGTATAATCCCAAAAATTAGTTGACTCTTGGTTTAAACCAAAGGGTATCAGTCAATGCATTTGTACTCTTGAGAGAATCTAACCCAGCGTTAAAAACATAATATTCTTTTGTAACCGTTAATATCTTAACAACACTAACATGAGAATTGTAAAAAGTTTTTTCGTCATTAGATATCGGTCGACTTTTTCGAATAAATTTTAAATTAAACTCACAAGTATTTTTCCACTTAACTTCCCAAAAAGTTGTATCCCTTGTTTTTAAATTAATTTCTTTCTGGACATTTTTTTTCCGGATTACAGCAAACCCATTTTGAACTTTTTCAGGATAGAAATAAAATGTCCCATATTTTACTTTATTACAGCCATTAACTGTTACTGATTGCCCAAACATAAATAATGGGAAGATGAACGAAATCAAAAAACTAACAAACTCTTTAACCATTGTAATATCTATTTATTCTTTTACCAATTAAATTGTATACCAAATACGGATTTAGTTGTTGTTGTGCCTGTCGTAGCCTGGCCGCCAACACTGATTGAAGCACTTTTTTGATTTCCATTTGTAGTATACTGTACCTGAGTAGTTCCTTGCACAACACTACCTGGAAAATTGGTCGTTCCCTCTGCTTTTACGGTTGTTTGTCCATTTGTATTTTTTGACACGCTACCACCAACGGTTGCTGGCACACCTTCCACTACAACGTTTGCCTTTACACCTGTTTCATTAGAAACCACGCCTGTATTAGTTAAGCCAGTTTTATTTGTTACTGTCACTCCCGCAACTCTAATATCTGTTTTGGTCTCTGCTGTGACTATAGTCGTTGTTTTTGTAAGCGGTTCACTATTTCCCTTATTAGTATTATTATAAATTAAAAAACTCATATTGCCCCCAAAATTTGTACTAGTATTTGTTGTTAAAGAACTGCCTACACTTGTCGTAGATATAGGAGTTGTGGCCACTACAGTCGAGGTCTCTGATTTAGTAAAATAACTTATTGCATGGTCGAAAGAATTTGCAAGCCCTTGAAAAGCACCTGCAATTTCTTCCTTCGCTTTTTGAAAGATATATTCCGCTTCTAATCCCTCTAATTCCCTGTGAACAGTTACTTTATTTTCACTAAAAGCATAAGGGCTATTATAAACATATTTATCAGCAAGTGGGTCTACCTGCCAAAATCTTCCTGTCTGTGGGTCGTCCATTCGCCATTTAAACTCATACATTTCTAACCCGCTGCCATCACTAAATTCTTTACTTGCAAATTCTTGTCCCTGGAATTTTTGTTTTTTATTTTCCAATACACCAGCTGCCTTAGAAGATATCCCCGCCATGGTCAATCCGAACGGATAATAACTACCGTACCATTTTAGCTACTTCCCAAAAATCTTCCCCAATGCCTGCAGCCAATCAAAGAACTTTTTTCTATCTCATAAAACTAAGAGATTTTTTCTTTTCAATTGAAAGAAAAAAATTGAAGCTGCTGTTAAGATTGAAGGGCTGGCAACGGCGCAAAAAATATAAATGATTGCCCTGCATAAACTCAAAAGTATAATGCAGCTCCCGGGCAATCGTTTATGTTTTTTGTGCAAGGCAAAGCCGCCGGCAGACACTTTGATTTAAAAGCATCCTGCGGCGGCTGCGACAGCTTTTGCAGTGGCGGCTTTACATTGCTTTCATTTTTGCTTTCCATTCATTGAACCACTCTTTTAAAAACTGCTGCTGCAATTTTTTGAACGCTGTACCTTTCTTCTCATACTGCTGCCAACGCAACCAGTTTAAACCATCAAACATTTGTTCTACTTCTTCAAACTCATAACGGTGCATACCATAACCAACCCTCATAAAATATTCAACTGCCATCCGTCTTTCATCGCTGCCGCTGCTGTTTACTTCAAGGCTTACATCATCAATAAAATTTTGTAATACTTTTTGTGGTGTGGTTTCTAAAAGTTCGCAGATAAGTGCTAACTGCTTTGGTACATCCAATGTGATTGTTTGTTTCATCTTGTAAAATTTAATTGTGATAAAAAATAAAATGCAGCAAAAAATGCTTAGCGACCAGCCTTTGCGGCAAGTGCGACAGACCAAAAGCAGAAGCAACATAAATGATGGCTTTGTGTGTTGGGGCTGTGTTTATGGTTGCTGTCTTTTGGTGGCTTCTGTGCGGTGGCTTGCCGCAATACCTTTGCTATCGCATTTTTGTAGCTGTTCTTTTGCCATGCTGCCGCAGGCTTTGCTGTTGACCGACTGGAAGGAGACAGCATAAAAACAGAAAGTGCTTGCACACCGCTTGGGGAAGCGCTGGCTGTCTTTCGGCACGGCGCAATAAAAAAAACAATAAGCTACGCCTGATGGGATGGCATTGTTTTTTTTATTGTCGGCGGTGTTGGCTATTTAACATTAATGTGTTTTATAGGATTTTTTTGTCGAGCATGCTTGCATGAGCCAAGGTAAAAAATGCGTAGCGAACCTATAAAGCCACATTATGTTATTTAGCTTCAGACAGTTTTTTTTGGCGTGGGTTTTTGTCCTGTGCAGTGGGTGCAGCTCTTTTATTTTTTTATTCACCGGCCTTGTGTGTTGGGATAAAAAAATAAATGTGCTGCAGGTGCGTTGGCTTACAAAAACCATGACAAAAAAAACTGACTGCAACACCGCAGAAGGCTTGGTGCGTTGGGCTTCGTGTGTTGGCTCAAGCCTTCGCCATGCCTGTGTGGTGGGTCTGCCTGGCTTTATTTTGCTGCTGATGTTTATTGATGTCGCCGGGCTTTGTCTTAAAGTCATTTCATTGGATGATGCTGCTGTAATTCGTTTTGTAAATCATCAAGGTTGTTGCATTGGTAACGTTCTGTTGAACTTACATATTTATGGCCAGCCATGTATTGAACCTGCCGTAAATTATTTTTTCGTAACCATTCTGTAATTACACTGCTCCGGATTTGCTTGGCACTTATCACTTTTGGATTGAGTTGTTTGAGTTGGATAAACATGTACTGTATCCGGTTGTTGATATTTCTTTCGCTCAAAGGTTTTTTTATTTGCTCCATAAATATTGCACCTTCTTTAAACTTATTTTGATTGAGATAATTTTGCAGTTCGGTTATCTGCAAAGCTTTTAATTCCAGTAATCTTTCATTGGTTCGTTTCGTTCCTTTAATAAAAATCTTTCCATCTTTTATTTTGATGTGATGGTTTTGCAGTTTCATAATTTCACTTACGGTTAAGCCCTGGTAAATCATCAGCCCCAACATTATTTTTTTACTGCTGTCCACCTGCAACTGGATTTGATATTGTTTGTAGAGTTCTTCCATTGCTTCGGTGCTTAATAAATTTGTAGGTAATTTTCTAACCAACCCTTTTATAAAAACTCCTGCTGCCGGGTTATCGTTTCTCTTTCCTTCATGGATTAAATAATTGCAGTAATGCCGCACTATGCAAAGTATCATGTGTACGCTGTGTTTGGTTACACCTCTGTTCTGGCAATGCCGCATGAACTCTAATAAATCATTGTAGATAAAACTTTCTGCCTGCAACTCTTCATCAACTAACCAGGTTAAAAATCTTTCAATGTATTTGCTGTAAGCATTAACGGTAACTGCTGTAAACTTTTTGGCTTGCAGATATTCTGTAAATGTCATAATGCTTCGTTTTGTAAGTGAGTATAAATTTGTGTGCTGTCCAGTCCTACATGTCCTAAAAACTGCTGTATCCTTTCCAGCTTCATGCCGCTTTGTAAAAGATGTGTTGCTATTGAGTGCCGTAAAGTATGTGTGCCGACTTTCTTTTTAATGGCCGCTTTCTTAACTAACTTTTTTATTCTTACATACAGGCTTTGCTTATGCATCGGGTGGCCTTTGTTTGCATCAATGAACAACGCAGTTGTTTTTATCTCCTGCAATAATTGATGCCTGGCATAATCAACGTACAGTTTCATTTCTTCAAAATTTTTTTCTGCTATCGGTACAAACCTTTCTTTGTAATGCTTGCCCTTCCGTACATGTAAAACTTTTCTTGTACTGTCTATATCGTTCAGCTCTAAACTTGCCCCTTCATTCAACCGTAAACCACAGCCGTAAAAAACTGCCAGCATTGCTTTATCCCTGATGCCTAAAATAGCCCCCTCTAACTCCCCCGAAGGGGGAGAACAGGCTTCATAGAGTAACTGTATTTCTTCTTTGGTTAACCAGGCTGGCTTGTTTCTCTGTGTATCCAAACGCTGTAATGTAAAGCCTACAATGCTTCTGCCTGTTTCCCTGATGTGCTTGCTAAAAAGCTTTAAGGATTGTATGTATTTATTGATATGGTTATTGCTTAAACGTTTCTTTGTCCGCTCTCCAATTTTTGTTTGCAGGTATGCTATAAAACAGTTTGCATCGGTTGCCGTTAATTGCTCTAATAATAATTTCCCTGTTGCTTCCTGGTACTGCAAAAAACCTTTCACTGAACAGCTCAGCCCTGGTATGCTTAATGGTGAGTAATTCAATAGCTGTAACCATTCTGTAAAACTTTGAAGCAATAAAATATACTCCGCACTTTGCAGTGCAATGGGTTTCTTTTTCATAAAAATAATTTTTGCTAATAGTCTTTTCTGCTGTCGTTACTGTCGCACCTGCTTAAAACCTTTGTGGCGTTGGTTTTAAATGCGACAGTAGTACCATTGTCGCATTAGTGTCGCATTGTCGCTTTTATTTTCCTGACTGGATGAACTCCCGGACACTTTTCAATACTTCTTCTATATGCCCGTCTATAGCTGTTTGCAGCTTGTTGTATTCTTCTGCATCTACAATGTTATATTCAAAGCCAACCCTTCCTTTCTGCCCGTTAATCCGCTTTATATAACCGTACTGCGATAACTCTTTTACGTAACGCTGTATCGTTCTTGGTTCCATCCTGAACGCCTTGCGGATGTCCTGGGTTTTAAAACTTACCAACTGCTTTTGCTTTACATGCTCTTTCAGTTTTTCAAAAAATTCTCTTGTCGCTTTGGTTAGTTCATCGCTCTTGCTAAACAACACATCTTTCATAAAATAAAATCCCTGCTCTATATCTTCATACGTTACATCAATGTACAACTGGCCATGTTTGTCTTTCTTTACTTCTCTTTGATACTGGTGATAAAATGCAATGGCTTTTATAAACCCTCTTAAAAGTGTTATTGTTCTTCTTGGCCTGAACACTGCTTCCGGCAAGGTGATAAACTTGCTGTATGGATTGTTCACCTGTATTGGCCGTAAAACGCTTTGTATGTTTCTAAATAATTCCTTGTACTGGTTTTCTTTCTCCTGGTCAATGTCGCCACTTTCAACGGCTGCATGGTATTCCATTATTTTTTTATCCTGGTCTTTGCTCATGTCGATGTACAGAAGGATACAGCGGTTTGCATTGTCCTCATAAATTTTTTCTTTCGTTGTGCAGCCACTAATGCAAACAGGGCCTTCCACTACTATCGTTACTGTTTTTAAATTTCCCTTGCTGTCTTTTAGTGTTACGGTCTTGCTGATTTTTCTTTTAGTCTGTAATTCCCTCAATGGATAAAACACCTGCAGAGCTCCGTCCAAATCTTCAAAAATTATCAGCTTGTTTTTTAGTTCCTCCTGTTTAAAATAATAGAGTGCATTCTCTGTAATCTGTGTGATTTCAATTTTATCTTCATCGGGTACCAGTTCACTAATCTTTTCCTGCAAATAGGTTTTGCCGCTGCCGCTTGCCCCTAAGAACATTACATGCAAAGGGTTTTGTTGTTTACGCATAGTGTATATCAGGTAAGCAATCATCCTGTTTTTTTCTTCGCCTACAATGCCGCTCAGTCCTATCATTTTATTATGCCGCTCTAATAAATTTTCTTTCTTTAGTTCGTTTACTGCTGCTGTTCTTTGTGCTGTGGTTAATTCGTTTTTTATTTTCTCTTTGGGTTGTAATGCTTCTATTTTTTTAATCCGGTGGTTTTCCAGTTCTGTAATGAGATTGATAAATGTATTGGTCGTTTGCTGGCTGCTTAGTTCTAAAGTTTCTGCTACATTGTTTATCGTTTGTTCCCGTTGCACCTGGTTGTATAAATCTATACTGTACCACTGCGGATGATTTATTTTTTCTTTGTGCTGCACTTTCAATGTTACTTTCATTCTATCCAATCCGGTTATCTTGATGCCGCCTAAGATTTCAAAATACAACTCACAGTTATCGTAAATTAATAGTTCGTTGTTTCTTGTATCAAGTTTGCTTTGTTGTGCTGCAGGAATGATTTCGGATTTTTTATTTTCAATTGAAAATAAAAAATCGGTTCGCTGTTCTATCAGGTCTGATAATATTTTAGGGTCGTCATGGCTTTGCAATAAACTGTTTACGTCCTCGCCTGTGGGCATCTGTACGCAGGTAATGCGTAGGTGCGGAAGCAACGCCTGTAATACATGTGCATGTTTGTGTGTGGCGGCTGCCCCTGCATCATCTGCATTGAGCATTAAAATAATTTCTTCTAATTGTGGTAACTCAATAATGGCTTTGCCATGTTCTTCGGTTAGTCCGTTTGTGCCATACAAAGCAAGTATGGTAAAGCTTTCAGCAATTTCTTTTTGTTGTAATAATGAAGCTGCATCAATTATACTTTCAGTAAGGATTAATTTCTTTGTTTGTAAACTTGGATAGCCTGGATAAAGTCCGCTTCTGTTGCTTAAATAAAAATGCCTGTTGTCATCATTGTTGGTTGTGCTCCTTCCATACAGTGAGATGATTTTGTTATCCTGGTTCTTTAACGGGAAGATGATACAGTCTTTTGCCCATACGCTGTAACCCTGGGCTGGTAATGGTTTCAGCAAACCTACTTTTAAACAACTCTCTAAAAACTCTTTTGTTAACTGATGGTGGTAACGGTCGCTTATAAAACCTGCTTCATGCAACTTATAATCCAACCCGCGGCTTTGCAGGTACTCAACACCTTTCTTTGTCAATGGTAATGCTTTACTAAAACCCTTAAAAGCTTTTGTCAATACTGCAATCTTTTCTAATGGTGCTGTCTCAATAAATAATTTTGCTGCTGCAGGTTGCGCTGTTGTAATTGCATTGCCGTTGAGCAACGCAGTTGCTTTTAATAATGCTTCATGTTTGTTACAGTTTTCTTTGAGTTCTATAAATTGTATCTGGTCACCAGTGCCGGCCTTGCAATTGGAAGAAAAACAACAGTAAGTATTTGTCTTTGGGTAAATCTGCAGGCTGGGATTTTTGTCCGGGTGGAAGGGGCAGTTTAAACGGTCATTCTTATCAGGCTTTAAATTGTAATGCTGCAACACCTGGTTAATACTTAGTTGCTGTTTGATGTCTTTTATATCCATTGAAAAAAAGTTTTTGGCTACATATCTGTTGCAAACCTAACAGATAAATCTTATTGAACCAAAACTTTTATGTCTTTGTTACGATACTTATGTTGCGTAAATTCGCAGAACAGTTGGTTTAACTGTATTATTTGATACACATATGAAGTCTACTACATTCGGCAAACGCCTCGGAGAAGTAAGGAAAAACAAAAAAATGAGCCAGGACGAACTGGCCAAAAACTTAGATGTGCATGGCGCTGTAATTGGCCGCTATGAACGGGACGAAGTAAAACCTTCCATTGAGATGGCCGCCGCCATCGCCGAAGCTCTGGAAGTATCGTTAGATTATTTAGTGGGCAACTCTGATTTGCTCCTGGAAAAAAATGTGGTCAATAAAATTCTTGATATTCAAAAACTCAATACAGAAGATAAAGGACATGTATTTGCTATGTTGGATGCTTTTCTCCAATCCCAAAAAGCTAAAAAGGTTTTCGCTTCCTAAAATAACACACCCGACTTTTAACATCATATTATGCCCTCACTACTTGATAAAAATTTATTGCCGGAATTTGATAGTATCAAAGATGATGATGAGAAGATTCTATGGACAGACAAGCCTAAATTTATCCCTTATGCTATAACAGCATTGGGTTTAGGATTTGGAGTTTTGATTTTTGTTAGTTTTTATTATGCTATGGCAAAGAATATTAATGAGGGTGGAGCGGCTGGCAATTTTTCAATATGGTTTGTAGCGCTTCCAGTTGCTCTTTTTCTTTTCAGCTTTTTAATTAAGATATTTTCCTACAGCAATACCAGCTATGCTTTTACTAATAAAAGAGTAATGGTAAGAAGCGGCTTTATTGGTACCGACTTTAAGATAATTGACTATGATAAAATTTCAGATATTGAAGTGTCTGTAAATTTTATTGAACGGGCATTTAATGTAGGTACCATAAAATTTTATAGTGGCAGAACAGAGTCAAATGATGGCATTACAACCAAGCTGTATGACCGTTGGGAATCAATCTCTAATCCTTATGAAGTATTCAAACAATTGAAAAAAGTTTCCGTAGATATAAAAACAGATTTTAATTATCCAAATGCTTTGAGACCAGATACAAATCCAGGATACAACACAAAGTATAATCCCAAAAATTAGTTGACTCTTGGTTTAAACCAAAGGGTATCAGTCAATGCATTTGTACTCTTGAGAGAATCTAACCCAGCGTTAAAAACATAATATTCTTTTGTAACCGTTAATATCTTAACAACACTAACATGAGAATTGTAAAAAGTTTTTTCGTCATTAGATATCGGTCGACTTTTTCGAATAAATTTTAAATTAAACTCACAAGTATTTTTCCACTTAACTTCCCAAAAAGTTGTATCCCTTGTTTTTAAATTAATTTCTTTCTGGACATTTTTTTTCCGGATTACAGCAAACCCATTTTGAACTTTTTCAGGATAGAAATAAAATGTCCCATATTTTACTTTATTACAGCCATTAACTGTTACTGATTGCCCAAACATAAATAATGGGAAGATGAACGAAATCAAAAAACTAACAAACTCTTTAACCATTGTAATATCTATTTATTCTTTTACCAATTAAATTGTATACCAAATACGGATTTAGTTGTTGTTGTGCCTGTCGTAGCCTGGCCGCCAACACTGATTGAAGCACTTTTTTGATTTCCATTTGTAGTATACTGTACCTGAGTAGTTCCTTGCACAACACTACCTGGAAAATTGGTCGTTCCCTCTGCTTTTACGGTTGTTTGTCCATTTGTATTTTTTGACACGCTACCACCAACGGTTGCTGGCACACCTTCCACTACAACGTTTGCCTTTACACCTGTTTCATTAGAAACCACGCCTGTATTAGTTAAGCCAGTTTTATTTGTTACTGTCACTCCCGCAACTCTAATATCTGTTTTGGTCTCTGCTGTGACTATAGTCGTTGTTTTTGTAAGCGGTTCACTATTTCCCTTATTAGTATTATTATAAATTAAAAAACTCATATTGCCCCCAAAATTTGTACTAGTATTTGTTGTTAAAGAACTGCCTACACTTGTCGTAGATATAGGAGTTGTGGCCACTACAGTCGAGGTCTCTGATTTAGTAAAATAACTTATTGCATGGTCGAAAGAATTTGCAAGCCCTTGAAAAGCACCTGCAATTTCTTCCTTCGCTTTTTGAAAGATATATTCCGCTTCTAATCCCTCTAATTCCCTGTGAACAGTTACTTTATTTTCACTAAAAGCATAAGGGCTATTATAAACATATTTATCAGCAAGTGGGTCTACCTGCCAAAATCTTCCTGTCTGTGGGTCGTCCATTCGCCATTTAAACTCATACATTTCTAACCCGCTGCCATCACTAAATTCTTTACTTGCAAATTCTTGTCCCTGGAATTTTTGTTTTTTATTTTCCAATACACCAGCTGCCTTAGAAGATATCCCCGCCATGGTCAATCCGAACGGATAATAATAAGTCTCTTCCAATAACAACTACTTCCATTTTGCTATAAGCCCTTCCCAAAACAAACAACTTTTTTTACAGGCTGCCAGCCATCAAAGAACTTTAATAAAGATAAGGCTTTATGCCTTTAATAAAAACAAAAAATCCCTTATGTATATATGCTGATGTGCTGCACTGCCGCTGATGGTTGCTGCCCATGTCGTCCCCGCCTTTGCCTGTGTAAGCGGTTATAAATTTTGGATGAAGGTTAAAGATTAATAAAGCTATTCTTTAAAGTTGCAGACGCTGGCAATGGCGCAAAAAATATAAATGATTGCCCTGCATAAGCTTTAAAGTTTAATGCAGCTTACGGGCAATCGTTTATGTTTTTTGTGCAAGTCAACACCGCCATAATTCACTTCAAAGTATTAGAGACTTGCGGCGGTGGCGACAGCATTAGAAGCCCAAGGTTTGATTTTATAAAAGTGCTTCACAACTTCATCAATCAAAAAAAATAAAAGAATAGCGAAGCTGCCTTGCTGCCGCAGGCTTTGCTGTTGACCGACTGGAAGGAGACAGCATAAAAACAGAATCATGCTTTGCATGGCAACTTGGGGAAGCGTTGGCTGTCTTTTGGCACGGCTGCAATAAAAAAAATAATTAGCATGGCTGCTTGGTGGAGCATTATTTTTTTTATTGCAATGCGGTGGTGGCTATTTAATATAATGTTCTATTATAGGCTTCAGAGCATGCTTGCATGAGCGTGGGAGAGACTATAATAGCCATTATGTTATATAGCTTCAGGCAGTTTTTTTGGCGTGGGTTTTTGTTCGTGGCGTTGGCTACAGCTCTTTTATTTTTTTCCTGTCTTTTAAAAAAATAAATGTGCTGTCGTGTGCCGGCTCACAAAAACCATGACAAAAAAAATGCCTGCACCACCGCATAAGGCTTGTGTGTGCTGGCTTCTGTGTGTAGGCTCAAGCCTAAGCCGTGCCTGTGGGTCGGGCTTTCGTTCTTACAACGGATGATACTTTATAACATCGTCCTGTAGTTCATCAATGTTGTTTGCTTTGTATTCTTCTGTTGAGCTTACATATTTATGACCGGCTAAGTATTGAACCTTTCGTAAATCATATTGTTTCAACCATGCTGTAATTACGGATGCTCTTATCTGGTCAAAGTTTTTTATCCTGCTGTTTATCTTTCGTAAGTGAACCAGCATCATTTGAGTAACGCAATAAAAATTATCTGCTTTGCTCCATTGTAAAAACAACCTATCGCTTTTGCCATGCACTTCTAAAAACTCTTTTCTAATTTCATGTATATAATCCATCAACTCGTAAACCTGGTGGCTTTCTAATTTCATTGTCCTGGCTGCTGTTCTTCTTTGGCTATGGATAGTTATTTTTCCTTCTCTTAGTTGTAAGTCTTGTAAATTTATTTTTGCAACTTCTTCCACTCTCAAGCCCTGATAAATCAATAAACTCAATATCACTTTGTTTCTCTTTCTGCTCAATATATTTTTGCTTTGCGGTGGCATGTGTTTGTCTTGTATCACAATGTTTGTAGGATAAAGGCTGTAGAGTGTTTTTAATTCTTCTGTGTTGAGTACATCGTAATAAACTTTTCTTTTGATGCCTTGTACTTTGATGTGTGCAACTGGATTTTCTTTTACTTCGCCTTCACTCATTAAGAACTGGTAAAATTTCCTGATGTGGTTTAAGTAATTGGCTATTGTCTTTTGGCTTGCGCCATGCTTGCTGCTCCATTGCATAAACATCATTGCATCAGCGTAATTTATTTCTTCCAGTTCAAACATATTTTCCGTTGCAGCCCATTGCCTAAAATATTCTGTTGCTCTTATCGTGGTTGCTGCTGTTGCAGGGCTGTATCTTTTGAGTAATAACCATTCATTAAACTTTGAGTAATCATATTGTGTTTGCATAATCATAATTGTTTTCGGTTTCTAAAAAGTGTGTATAAATCTGTGTGCTTTCTAAACTGCTATGCCCTAAAAATTCTTTTATCCTTTCCAGCTTCATACCGTTTTGTAAAAGATGTGTTGCAATGCTGTGGCGTAATGTGTGCAGGTGTATATCCTTTTGCATCAGTTCTGCATTGCCTGTAAAATCTATGAGTTGTTTTAATCTTACCAGCATCATTTGCCCATCCAACCGTTTGCCGCTCTGTGTTACAAAAAATGCTTCGTTCTTGTCATTGCAGAAGTAAGGTCTTGCATCGTATAAATAATTTTGCAGGTGCAGTAAACTTTGCTTTGTTATTGGTATAACTCTTTGTTTGTAGTTCTTTCCTTTCCGTACATGCAATACTGATTTTTCAAAAATGATGTCGTTAATATCAAGGTGTACAACTTCGTTCCTTCTCATACCGCAGCTGTAAAACGCTGTCAGCATTGCTTTGTCTCTTAACTGCATCGCTTCGTAATAAAAAATCCCTTTATCATTTTTCTTTTGTTCGTAAGGCTGGTTTGTTACTTCAAAAATTTGTTTGATTTCTGCCTGTGTTAGTATGTCGGTTACTTCGCTGTTGTCTTCTTCGGTTTGTATGTCCAGCTTTGGTAATAACAACCTTCCGCTTTGTCTTAGATAATCGCCGAACTTTTGTAATGCCTGTAAATGTTTGTTGAGGTATGCCGCACTTAATCCACCTGCTGCTCTTTTGTTGTTCCTGTCTTTTAGTTTATAATAATGTTCTTTCATCAGGTCGTTTGTAATTTGGAACAAGCCTGCATAACCTTTGCCCTCTGCATAGAATAAAAATTCCTGTATGTAATTCGGCAACTGGTAAACCGTTTGTTCACTGTAACCTAATGTCTGTAACCATTCTTTGAAGCTGGCAATAATATACCGGTACGCTTCGCTGTGCAGCGTTAATTGTTTCATTGCAATAAATTTTTAGTGTGCTTGTATGTTTTGGAGAACTATTGAACTACTTCCTGTAATTCATTTGCTGGCTTGTGTTTCAGTAGTCCATTTCTTTTTTGAACCGCCTTTGGACTTTGAACCACTTCTTTAAGATTATTAAGTGCTTCATCTAATACGTTGCTGATGCTGTCCTGCAGTTGTGTGTATTCTTCGTAACTCACCACTTCATAAGTAAAGCCCTGGGCTTTGCTGCCGCTGCTCTTTTTTATAAAGCCATTGGTAAACAGTTGCAGCATGTATCTTTTTTGATTGCTGGCATTGATGCGTAAGGCTTGCCGCACTTCTCTTGTGCTGAACACTGAACGGTTATTTTCTTTGAGGTAATTTTTTAGCTGCTCTAAGTGATTTCTACAGGCATTATTTAACTCGTCTGCTTTTCTTAACAGTATTGGCTTTATCAGTTTGTTTGCCGCTGCAATGTCTTCTAATGTCGTCTCAATAAATATTTCTCCGGTGGCTGTATCTACTTTGTGTTCTCTTTGGTATTGATGATAAAAAGTTACTGCTTCTATAAACTGTAAATAATGGCTGTTACTTCTTCTTGGTTTAAAAACTTCATTCGGTATTTTTAATTGCTCTGCATAAGGATTGATTACACTTACAGGCTGTAATATCCTTTGTGTGTTTTGTAAAAGCTGTTTGATGTTTCTTTCTTCTTCGCTGTTAACTGTACCGGCTGATTTTTTCCTTTGGTACTCCATTATCTTTTCGTCCTGCCCTGCTGTTTCATTGATGTAGATTAAAAAGCTGCGGTTTGCATTGTCTTCATAAACTTTCTCCTGTGTGGTGCAGCCTGCAACGGTTACAGGTCCATTCACTGTTAAGGTTATTGTTCTTGTCATTCCTCTTTCATCTTTCTTCGGGAAGATTTTTGTTATCCTCGATTTGCTCATTAACTCTCTTAGTGCATATAAAATTTCACTGGCTCCGTCCATATCTTCAATGAGCAATAATTTATTTCTGATTTCATAAGTACCGTAATAGTAAAGTGCATTGCTGGTTAATGAGGTGCTTTCTATTTTATCTTCATCCGGCACAAGTTCTGCAAGCTTTTCCTGTAGATGTGATTTGCCTGCGCCACTGCTGCCAAAGCTGATGATGTGCAAGGGCTTTTCTCTTTTCCTGTTCACAAAAATTAAATACATGATAATCCTGTTTTCTTCTTCGCCAACCACACCGCTTTTTCCTATCAGTTCGTTGGTTGCTTCCATCAGGTTTTTACTTTCTAAAAATTGTTGTGCTGCTGCTTTCTCTTGTTCACTTAATATTTTTACCTGCTGCTTTTTTTGTTCCTGTGTTTTTTCTATCTGTTGCAGCCGGTAAATTTCTAACTCATTGGTGATGTCGGATAAATCTTTGCTCACTGCTGTTACACCTACTTCCAACCGGTCTGCAATAAGCCTGGCTAATTTTTCCACTTGTGTGATGCTGTATAAATCTAAGTTCTGTCTTATCGCTAAAGCTGCGATGTCTGGATTGTTTAAATAATGCTGGAACTTCCTGTTTAGCACTTCTATTTTTATTGTTACCCTCAACCGGTCTAATCCTTCCAGCCGGATGCCGCCTAATATTGTATAACCTAATTCTTCTGTTGTGTAGGTCATCGCCTCTGCATTGGCTGTATTGATTTTGATTTCTGCTGCCATGTGGAAAATATTTTTAAAATTTCTTTTTAGGAACTATCAGACACAAAAATAACAGATAATTCCACATAACAAAGGAACTATGCTATTTTTTTATGCCCTTTAATTACATACTTTTGGCTTTTACTATAACTATCAGCCCTAAAAAGGTCTTATATGGCATCAAAAACAAGTAAAATCATTAGTGATTTACGCAAACAAAAAGACTGGAGCCAGACTGAACTGGCCGCTAACAGCGGCGTTAGCCGTGAGATGATTGGTAAGTATGAACGTGGCGAAGCAGTGCCGTCCATTGATGCTGCTAAAAAAATTGCTGATGCTTTTGAAGTGTCTATGGATTATTTGGTGGGGGAAGGTGTGAACGTTTCATTTGATAAAAAAAATCTTAAACGCCTGCAGGATATTGAGAAGCTGGATGATGCTACTAAAGATAAACTCTACTTCGTTATTGATAACATCGTGCAAAACTACAAAGCTAAAAAAGCGTACGCTTCGTAAATACAAAAGCAGTTTTATTTAATAGCTGTACTACATTGCCCACAAGCATATTTTAATGTTTCTTTTAGCATTTTTTCTTTTAAATGCTTTACTTCGATTTCGCTAAGATTTGAAGAGCCAGTAAATTTATCTATTTCATCTTCTAATAATTTCCCTGAGTTACTTATATTGTAAGGAGTAACTCTATAAAGCATTATTTTATTACTATAGATAAACATAAAATATCCCTGGTCAAAAATCCTGCTGTTAGTAATATAATTAAAAGAGTAAACTCCCGGAATTTTATAATTAATTTTTAGCAATGCTTCCTTGGTATTGGATTTTACAGATAACTTAATTTTATATTTTTTATTTGCATCGTTTAAATCGATTAGTGAGATATACTCATAATCATGCAGGTTGACATAATGAATGAAGTTTAGTTCTTCTTCAATTACAGAATATATATTTTCAGTCTTAACAGTATCAAATGGGTGATAAATTAGCTGCCCATGAACAGTAACGCATGTAACCAAAGACACAATTAATAAAAGAATAAACCTCATGATAAATTAATTTTTGTTATAGGCCGCTTTAATTTTTTCTTCCAATTTATAAGAATTTGTTTCAGGGCTATAATTATTTGTTGGCTGCCTTCCTTGTAAAGTCGGTATTACAATAATGTCTCTAGTATTTTTTATATCCGCTGAATTTGTTGCATGATTTAATTCGTGTCCAGCTGTTCCAACTAACTCTGCATTGGCGGAAGGATAGCCATCTGCCTTGTAAGCAGCTTCATTGTTAACAGTATTCATAAATACCGTTACTTTAACTTCTTTATAATTTACATTCCCAGCGTTATCAGTAATATAATCAGGCATTCCACTAAATGTTGTTCTTTGTTGAGGATCACCTTTAATGTCAACAACATCTAAGGGCTTACCATCTTTATAAGGCTGGGTTACACCAAACAATCCACTAGTAGAAGTGGTATTACCTTTGGAATCAGTCATTGTTTTTGCGTCACTTGCTACAAGATGTGTTTTAGTATTATTAGTTGCAGCATTAACAAATTGTTGCTTTGCATCTGCACTTGGAGATTTTAGTAAAGCGTTGCCTATTTTTTGAACATCGGCAGAAGCATTTTTGCTCCATGTAACTGTTCCGTTTTTATTTTCTTTATAAGTTACTTTCTTTCCATCAGTACCTTCTATCCAGGTTGGAGCCATCCCGTCAGGATCTATAAACCTTATTGGATTATCAAAAGCATAATTATAAGGTGAATGCCTTCGCATTTGATCGGCTTTAGGATCAATTGTAAACCATCTTCCTAATTGTGGGTCTTGCATCCTTGCTCCATAATCATAAAGCTCTAAACCGCTACCATCACTAAATTCATTACTTTGTAATTCTTTACCGTTGTATTTATTTTTGTTAGTGAGAGAACCGGCGGCTTTCGAGGAGATGCCGCTCATGGTGAGTCCGAACGGATAATAATAAGTCTCTTCCAATAACAACTACTTCCATTTTGCTATAAGCCCTTCCCAAAACAAACAACTTTTTTTACAGGCTGCCAGCCATCAAAGAACTTTAATAAAGATAAGGCTTTATGCCTTTAATAAAAACAAAAAATCCCTTATGTATATATGCTGATGTGCTGCACTGCCGCTGATGGTTGCTGCCCATGTCGTCCCCGCCTTTGCCTGTGTAAGCGGTTATAAATTTTGGATGAAGGTTAAAGATTAATAAAGCTATTCTTTAAAGTTGCAGACGCTGGCAATGGCGCAAAAAATATAAATGATTGCCCTGCATAAGCTTTAAAGTTTAATGCAGCTTACGGGCAATCGTTTATGTTTTTTGTGCAAGTCAACACCGCCATAATTCACTTCAAAGTATTAGAGACTTGCGGCGGTGGCGACAGCATTAGAAGCCCAAGGTTTGATTTTATAAAAGTGCTTCACAACTTCATCAATCAAAAAAAATAAAAGAATAGCGAAGCTGCCTTGCTGCCGCAGGCTTTGCTGTTGACCGACTGGAAGGAGACAGCATAAAAACAGAATCATGCTTTGCATGGCAACTTGGGGAAGCGTTGGCTGTCTTTTGGCACGGCTGCAATAAAAAAAATAATTAGCATGGCTGCTTGGTGGAGCATTATTTTTTTTATTGCAATGCGGTGGTGGCTATTTAATATAATGTTCTATTATAGGCTTCAGAGCATGCTTGCATGAGCGTGGGAGAGACTATAATAGCCATTATGTTATATAGCTTCAGGCAGTTTTTTTGGCGTGGGTTTTTGTTCGTGGCGTTGGCTACAGCTCTTTTATTTTTTTCCTGTCTTTTAAAAAAATAAATGTGCTGTCGTGTGCCGGCTCACAAAAACCATGACAAAAAAAATGCCTGCACCACCGCATAAGGCTTGTGTGTGCTGGCTTCTGTGTGTAGGCTCAAGCCTAAGCCGTGCCTGTGGGTCGGGCTTTCGTTCTTACAACGGATGATACTTTATAACATCGTCCTGTAGTTCATCAATGTTGTTTGCTTTGTATTCTTCTGTTGAGCTTACATATTTATGACCGGCTAAGTATTGAACCTTTCGTAAATCATATTGTTTCAACCATGCTGTAATTACGGATGCTCTTATCTGGTCAAAGTTTTTTATCCTGCTGTTTATCTTTCGTAAGTGAACCAGCATCATTTGAGTAACGCAATAAAAATTATCTGCTTTGCTCCATTGTAAAAACAACCTATCGCTTTTGCCATGCACTTCTAAAAACTCTTTTCTAATTTCATGTATATAATCCATCAACTCGTAAACCTGGTGGCTTTCTAATTTCATTGTCCTGGCTGCTGTTCTTCTTTGGCTATGGATAGTTATTTTTCCTTCTCTTAGTTGTAAGTCTTGTAAATTTATTTTTGCAACTTCTTCCACTCTCAAGCCCTGATAAATCAATAAACTCAATATCACTTTGTTTCTCTTTCTGCTCAATATATTTTTGCTTTGCGGTGGCATGTGTTTGTCTTGTATCACAATGTTTGTAGGATAAAGGCTGTAGAGTGTTTTTAATTCTTCTGTGTTGAGTACATCGTAATAAACTTTTCTTTTGATGCCTTGTACTTTGATGTGTGCAACTGGATTTTCTTTTACTTCGCCTTCACTCATTAAGAACTGGTAAAATTTCCTGATGTGGTTTAAGTAATTGGCTATTGTCTTTTGGCTTGCGCCATGCTTGCTGCTCCATTGCATAAACATCATTGCATCAGCGTAATTTATTTCTTCCAGTTCAAACATATTTTCCGTTGCAGCCCATTGCCTAAAATATTCTGTTGCTCTTATCGTGGTTGCTGCTGTTGCAGGGCTGTATCTTTTGAGTAATAACCATTCATTAAACTTTGAGTAATCATATTGTGTTTGCATAATCATAATTGTTTTCGGTTTCTAAAAAGTGTGTATAAATCTGTGTGCTTTCTAAACTGCTATGCCCTAAAAATTCTTTTATCCTTTCCAGCTTCATACCGTTTTGTAAAAGATGTGTTGCAATGCTGTGGCGTAATGTGTGCAGGTGTATATCCTTTTGCATCAGTTCTGCATTGCCTGTAAAATCTATGAGTTGTTTTAATCTTACCAGCATCATTTGCCCATCCAACCGTTTGCCGCTCTGTGTTACAAAAAATGCTTCGTTCTTGTCATTGCAGAAGTAAGGTCTTGCATCGTATAAATAATTTTGCAGGTGCAGTAAACTTTGCTTTGTTATTGGTATAACTCTTTGTTTGTAGTTCTTTCCTTTCCGTACATGCAATACTGATTTTTCAAAAATGATGTCGTTAATATCAAGGTGTACAACTTCGTTCCTTCTCATACCGCAGCTGTAAAACGCTGTCAGCATTGCTTTGTCTCTTAACTGCATCGCTTCGTAATAAAAAATCCCTTTATCATTTTTCTTTTGTTCGTAAGGCTGGTTTGTTACTTCAAAAATTTGTTTGATTTCTGCCTGTGTTAGTATGTCGGTTACTTCGCTGTTGTCTTCTTCGGTTTGTATGTCCAGCTTTGGTAATAACAACCTTCCGCTTTGTCTTAGATAATCGCCGAACTTTTGTAATGCCTGTAAATGTTTGTTGAGGTATGCCGCACTTAATCCACCTGCTGCTCTTTTGTTGTTCCTGTCTTTTAGTTTATAATAATGTTCTTTCATCAGGTCGTTTGTAATTTGGAACAAGCCTGCATAACCTTTGCCCTCTGCATAGAATAAAAATTCCTGTATGTAATTCGGCAACTGGTAAACCGTTTGTTCACTGTAACCTAATGTCTGTAACCATTCTTTGAAGCTGGCAATAATATACCGGTACGCTTCGCTGTGCAGCGTTAATTGTTTCATTGCAATAAATTTTTAGTGTGCTTGTATGTTTTGGAGAACTATTGAACTACTTCCTGTAATTCATTTGCTGGCTTGTGTTTCAGTAGTCCATTTCTTTTTTGAACCGCCTTTGGACTTTGAACCACTTCTTTAAGATTATTAAGTGCTTCATCTAATACGTTGCTGATGCTGTCCTGCAGTTGTGTGTATTCTTCGTAACTCACCACTTCATAAGTAAAGCCCTGGGCTTTGCTGCCGCTGCTCTTTTTTATAAAGCCATTGGTAAACAGTTGCAGCATGTATCTTTTTTGATTGCTGGCATTGATGCGTAAGGCTTGCCGCACTTCTCTTGTGCTGAACACTGAACGGTTATTTTCTTTGAGGTAATTTTTTAGCTGCTCTAAGTGATTTCTACAGGCATTATTTAACTCGTCTGCTTTTCTTAACAGTATTGGCTTTATCAGTTTGTTTGCCGCTGCAATGTCTTCTAATGTCGTCTCAATAAATATTTCTCCGGTGGCTGTATCTACTTTGTGTTCTCTTTGGTATTGATGATAAAAAGTTACTGCTTCTATAAACTGTAAATAATGGCTGTTACTTCTTCTTGGTTTAAAAACTTCATTCGGTATTTTTAATTGCTCTGCATAAGGATTGATTACACTTACAGGCTGTAATATCCTTTGTGTGTTTTGTAAAAGCTGTTTGATGTTTCTTTCTTCTTCGCTGTTAACTGTACCGGCTGATTTTTTCCTTTGGTACTCCATTATCTTTTCGTCCTGCCCTGCTGTTTCATTGATGTAGATTAAAAAGCTGCGGTTTGCATTGTCTTCATAAACTTTCTCCTGTGTGGTGCAGCCTGCAACGGTTACAGGTCCATTCACTGTTAAGGTTATTGTTCTTGTCATTCCTCTTTCATCTTTCTTCGGGAAGATTTTTGTTATCCTCGATTTGCTCATTAACTCTCTTAGTGCATATAAAATTTCACTGGCTCCGTCCATATCTTCAATGAGCAATAATTTATTTCTGATTTCATAAGTACCGTAATAGTAAAGTGCATTGCTGGTTAATGAGGTGCTTTCTATTTTATCTTCATCCGGCACAAGTTCTGCAAGCTTTTCCTGTAGATGTGATTTGCCTGCGCCACTGCTGCCAAAGCTGATGATGTGCAAGGGCTTTTCTCTTTTCCTGTTCACAAAAATTAAATACATGATAATCCTGTTTTCTTCTTCGCCAACCACACCGCTTTTTCCTATCAGTTCGTTGGTTGCTTCCATCAGGTTTTTACTTTCTAAAAATTGTTGTGCTGCTGCTTTCTCTTGTTCACTTAATATTTTTACCTGCTGCTTTTTTTGTTCCTGTGTTTTTTCTATCTGTTGCAGCCGGTAAATTTCTAACTCATTGGTGATGTCGGATAAATCTTTGCTCACTGCTGTTACACCTACTTCCAACCGGTCTGCAATAAGCCTGGCTAATTTTTCCACTTGTGTGATGCTGTATAAATCTAAGTTCTGTCTTATCGCTAAAGCTGCGATGTCTGGATTGTTTAAATAATGCTGGAACTTCCTGTTTAGCACTTCTATTTTTATTGTTACCCTCAACCGGTCTAATCCTTCCAGCCGGATGCCGCCTAATATTGTATAACCTAATTCTTCTGTTGTGTAGGTCATCGCCTCTGCATTGGCTGTATTGATTTTGATTTCTGCTGCCATGTGGAAAATATTTTTAAAATTTCTTTTTAGGAACTATCAGACACAAAAATAACAGATAATTCCACATAACAAAGGAACTATGCTATTTTTTTATGCCCTTTAATTACATACTTTTGGCTTTTACTATAACTATCAGCCCTAAAAAGGTCTTATATGGCATCAAAAACAAGTAAAATCATTAGTGATTTACGCAAACAAAAAGACTGGAGCCAGACTGAACTGGCCGCTAACAGCGGCGTTAGCCGTGAGATGATTGGTAAGTATGAACGTGGCGAAGCAGTGCCGTCCATTGATGCTGCTAAAAAAATTGCTGATGCTTTTGAAGTGTCTATGGATTATTTGGTGGGGGAAGGTGTGAACGTTTCATTTGATAAAAAAAATCTTAAACGCCTGCAGGATATTGAGAAGCTGGATGATGCTACTAAAGATAAACTCTACTTCGTTATTGATAACATCGTGCAAAACTACAAAGCTAAAAAAGCGTACGCTTCGTAAATACAAAAGCAGTTTTATTTAATAGCTGTACTACATTGCCCACAAGCATATTTTAATGTTTCTTTTAGCATTTTTTCTTTTAAATGCTTTACTTCGATTTCGCTAAGATTTGAAGAGCCAGTAAATTTATCTATTTCATCTTCTAATAATTTCCCTGAGTTACTTATATTGTAAGGAGTAACTCTATAAAGCATTATTTTATTACTATAGATAAACATAAAATATCCCTGGTCAAAAATCCTGCTGTTAGTAATATAATTAAAAGAGTAAACTCCCGGAATTTTATAATTAATTTTTAGCAATGCTTCCTTGGTATTGGATTTTACAGATAACTTAATTTTATATTTTTTATTTGCATCGTTTAAATCGATTAGTGAGATATACTCATAATCATGCAGGTTGACATAATGAATGAAGTTTAGTTCTTCTTCAATTACAGAATATATATTTTCAGTCTTAACAGTATCAAATGGGTGATAAATTAGCTGCCCATGAACAGTAACGCATGTAACCAAAGACACAATTAATAAAAGAATAAACCTCATGATAAATTAATTTTTGTTATAGGCCGCTTTAATTTTTTCTTCCAATTTATAAGAATTTGTTTCAGGGCTATAATTATTTGTTGGCTGCCTTCCTTGTAAAGTCGGTATTACAATAATGTCTCTAGTATTTTTTATATCCGCTGAATTTGTTGCATGATTTAATTCGTGTCCAGCTGTTCCAACTAACTCTGCATTGGCGGAAGGATAGCCATCTGCCTTGTAAGCAGCTTCATTGTTAACAGTATTCATAAATACCGTTACTTTAACTTCTTTATAATTTACATTCCCAGCGTTATCAGTAATATAATCAGGCATTCCACTAAATGTTGTTCTTTGTTGAGGATCACCTTTAATGTCAACAACATCTAAGGGCTTACCATCTTTATAAGGCTGGGTTACACCAAACAATCCACTAGTAGAAGTGGTATTACCTTTGGAATCAGTCATTGTTTTTGCGTCACTTGCTACAAGATGTGTTTTAGTATTATTAGTTGCAGCATTAACAAATTGTTGCTTTGCATCTGCACTTGGAGATTTTAGTAAAGCGTTGCCTATTTTTTGAACATCGGCAGAAGCATTTTTGCTCCATGTAACTGTTCCGTTTTTATTTTCTTTATAAGTTACTTTCTTTCCATCAGTACCTTCTATCCA
Organism: Ferruginibacter sp.; assembly: GCA_965247025.1. Classification (GTDB taxonomy): domain Bacteria; phylum Bacteroidota; class Bacteroidia; order Chitinophagales; family Chitinophagaceae; genus Ferruginibacter. The sequence goes on from OZ252000.1 coordinate 4,145,613, forward strand.
GGTTGGAGCCATCCCGTCAGGATCTATAAACCTTATTGGATTATCAAAAGCATAATTATAAGGTGAATGCCTTCGCATTTGATCGGCTTTAGGATCAATTGTAAACCATCTTCCTAATTGTGGGTCTTGCATCCTTGCTCCATAATCATAAAGCTCTAAACCGCTACCATCACTAAATTCATTACTTTGTAATTCTTTACCGTTGTATTTATTTTTGTTAGTGAGAGAACCGGCGGCTTTCGAGGAGATGCCGCTCATGGTGAGTCCGAAGGGATAGTAGTGTGATTCCTCTATAAGCTGCCCGGCAGTATGCTCCACCCTTAAATCATCAAAATAAACATTGCCCTTACTTTCATTGCTTACATAAACATAAAGATAACCGTTTTTTGGCACCTGTATATCAACACCGTTGTTCACTTCCATGTACTGCTTTTGCATACTACCTGTAACAGGGGGCATAGGTATAGCACCATACATTCCCGGTATTAGCTTAAGCTGTTCATCATCTAAAATCATCCAATTGAGATATGCTTTAGGCACACCTGTACCCGGCGCAGGCTGAGAAGAGATGAGGCTGCCAAAAGGTGCATTTAAAACTCCGCTGCCGGTTGCAGTACCTGCACTTGTCTTACCCACACCCCCAATGCCTGTACCGAGGGCATTAAGCAATTGAGTTATAATATCGCTTACGCCTGTTTGCTGGGTTGCATCTGTTGCCCCGGGTTGATACCACCCAAATACCCTGGCTTTAAACTTATCTCCTGCCATTACTTTTAGTACCACGCCTGGTCCAACTCTTTTGTCGGTTGTTGAACTGCTGTAAAGCTTGCTTACCTTTTTTGCTGTAACGTCGGTTTCAAACCCGGTTGGCATATTATCCCTCGTTTCAGGAATGTTATTAAAAAGCTGTGTCTCAAAACCATTTGCTGCAACTTCCATAGTTGCCTGGTAAATTGCAGCAGGTTTTATTTCTTCTGTAAGCACACTTCTTACATTCCCTAAATGGTCTTTCAGCATATAATCATAAGCAAAACCAGTTATGGTATTGGGTGCGGCAGTGTTGCCAAAGAGTGGCCTTATACGGCCTTCTTCATGCGGTATCAACTGCAGCTTATCGGTATATCCAAGAGCTGTATTTAATGTGGTATTATTAGTATAAGCTTTTGTTTCATAAATAAATGAACCGATATAATTGGTAGTGGTAGTGATATTGATATTTGTATAGCTTGTACCGCTGTAAGTAAGGCTAACACCGCTCTCTGCAGTTATTTTTTGCAGCCTGTTGCCAGCCGCATCATAGTTGTTGGTAATAGTGCCTTTACCCGTTACAGTTGTTACCCATGGCAGGTTTAAATGGTTATAAGTAATGGAACTGATACCCTTGTTTTTATCACCTGTAAGGTTGCCATTAATATCATAGGAATAATCAGCGATTGGCGTGGTTGCAATATTGTCGGCATGGTTAGATGCTGACTCTTTAAAATCCCCATCCATGCTGGTTGTAGCGGGGGCATTATCATAGACAAGTTTTAACTTGTTGCTTGCATAGTTATCCTCATACTGGTAATGAAGATCGTCAACATTTATGGGCCCGTTTACTGCTGTGCCCCGATGAAACATACTCTTAATATTACCATTGGCATCATAAGCAATCGCAGGATTGCCCCCATTCCCAAGCTTCATGCTAAAATCCACGCCTGCATTTAAGTTAAAAGTTGATCCTGTGTACTGGGTAAAATTTGCCTTTAACAGCCGGTTCGAAGCATCATACCAAAAATCATACTTCCTTATTTCACCATCACCCTTGCTTCTCCACACAGTACCTGTAATATTTCCATTATATTGCAAAAAGCTATAAGCCTGATTGCCTGCAAGATTATTATTTAATTTGTCATATCCAAGGTCAAAACCAAAGTAATTGGCTGAGTTTTCATTTCTTGCATAAGCACGGTTAGCACCTAACATCCATCCTCTTATATTGTAATCATAGGTAAGAGATTCCAAGCCGGTAGCACTATACGCAGGAGCAAGTGTTTTTTTCTTTAACCTGCCCAACGCATCATATTCGTTTTGTAAAATAATTTTTGATGCAGACATTGCTCCGCCGTTAACCATACCGTTGCTTATTTTCTTTTCCGTTTTGCTTACTCTCCCCAAATCATCATAAGTAATTTTTGAAACTATAATACTTGTTTGTACAGGCGGTCCGGCAATTTCCTGTTTTAGTACTGATACCAGCGGTTGATTACTAAAATTATATTGGGTGCACGTAATATCTGTTTTGCCAGTGATATTTTTTATTTGCTGCTGCACTGCCCGGCCTTTATCATCGTAAAGTATTACTGAATATAAATAGCTAGAGGTGTTTAAGACTTTTGTTTCAGTCCAGGTTACCATGCCTTTGGTATTTTTTGATTCAGCCGCAGGATAAGCTTCTGCAAAATCGCTGCTTACTACCATGGTGCTGCCATAAGCAATAAGTGTGTTATCAAAGGTTATGGGTGAGGTGATTGCAGCAGGCATATTATTATAATCGTCATACCCTGTTTTTGTAAGGTACTCCCAATTTGTTGCCGGGGTTGCAGTTGGTGAAAAAGGGTAAGATCCGGATGCGGATGCAGTTGACAAATGCTGGGCAAATGAATAATTGTTCCAGGTATTGGTAAGTAAACCTGTCTGCACAGGACGGTTAAGGTTGTCATAGAGTGTTGTCATCCATTTATTAATGCCCCGCACATTAGCGTCCTGCACCATAACAAGCCTGTCACGCTGGTCGTACACCATATACACTTCTCCGGCTCCGGGAACTTTCTTAATGATTATGCGGTTACGTTTATCATATTCGTACCGGAAGCATTGATTGGTTATTATTACCGGATCTGTCAGTACCCAGGATGCCTGTTCTACCAGCTCAACGCCTCTTGGTTGTATTACACAACGCAAGTTGTTCAAATCATCATACAGGTAGTAGGTACAAAGCCAGTTAAGGTGCGCCGATCCTGTACCATCATCTGATACGCTGGGAAACTGCATTACTTTTTTCAGGATAAGTTTTCCTTCCTTATCCTTAAATTCAATGCTCTGTTTATAATTTTCATCTATGGTGATGGTTTTAAATAAATCGTTGGCCAGGTAAGCCGTACTGGTGTATGTACTGAAGGTACCATCCGCACCCGTGGACGCAGTTGACACTTTCCATTTTCGAACTGCATCGACATCCGTATTGGTGTAATATTTTATTTTTACAGAATGGCGAACATCATCAGTAGCACCGCCCATGCTGCCCGACCAACTATTACCCGGTGCGGCAGTTTCTTTTACACGGTTAAGTGGTGAATTTTCAAATACTGTTTGACCATAAAATATAGTTTCTCCCTGGCTGGCAATAGGTGAGGTACTAAATGTATTATCGTAGAAAGCTGCCTGCTGGGCAAAGGGATTATATTTAAACTTACCGTCGTTAACAGAGGCATTTGCGCCAGTAGTATTTGCAGGGGAAGGCAGGTACTTGAACTGCTCCCTTCCAAACTGATCGTACACAACAGTACTCGTCATATCTGCATTGGTGCCTCCGGTTATTAAGGAACCATTTTTTATCACCGTCTGTAAAGGCCTTCCTAAGCCATCCAAATATTGTGCTGCCTGTTTTACCTCTCTCAGAGGTCTTGTTGTCAAAATGAGATTATTAGGGTCTGTTTCCGGCGAAGCAGCCTCCCATGTTTTCACATAGCTTGTTTTTGCTACAGCCGGATACACTGCTGGTTGTGCAAAAACCTGACCGCAAGCAAACAGCAGTAAAAATATTAATGTAAGATTTCTATATTGATGTAAAACGTTGCACATAAAAATTAATTGATGATTGGGTAGTAAAATGAGATGGTTAACCTTACTGTTTCAATAAATTTCCAATCACATCAAGCGGTACTCCTTTCTCTAATACTGCATACAAAATGCCACCTGCATTAATTAAATAAAGCTGGGTATCTGTAAACACTTCACTGTTAAAATGTATGTTTTCTGTATCAGTCGTAAGCCACTTCATAAGGTTGTTTTGGTTTTCGCCGTTATCTTTTTGTACAAGAGAGAGGCTTGTAAGTACTACATGTGAAGCAGTATCATTTTTTATTGTTTCCAGTATTTCTGCATTTTGACTGCCGCCAAAATCACTTGCAGGTATGGCAATGATCACTACCGAATCGTTGGTTGCCTGAAGGGAATCTAAAAAATTAAGATACCCATTCTGAAGGCCCTCCGGACTTACAGCAGCTACCAGTATTTTTTTACCCTGGTAACTGTTTAAAGTGATATTGTTACCGTTGAGCCCGGCCATACTAATACTGTAAATACTTGTCTGGGCAGAGAGTTGTGAGCAGCAAAAAAGTATGCTTAGCAAAAAGAGTTTCATAAAATGTGTTGTTTTATTTAGTACATGTATGCTGAAGATGTGCTGGTTATATTTACATTGGTAAATGTGTATTGTCCGCCATACATACAGGAACTGCTGTAATAGGATAATCCGTTTATTACAAATGTGGCAGGGGTACAGCTGCCGGCAGGAAAAAACTGCACAGAGTAATTCCCTGACGGCACTGCACCTAAGTATGTAAACTGTGTTGTTTTAGGTAATGTGAATGTGTAAGAAGTCCCACCTGCAGTAGGTGTAAATTTTACATTGTAGTTAAAACTTGTTTTTGCATTATATCCGTTAACTGTTATGCCCGGCGTACAAACTCCGTTTGCATCTGCATAATTTTGACCGTTTGTCTGTACATCCTGTGTGGCAAACGCATTAGCGTCGGCTAAGGTTGAGGCACTGTATATACCCGCCGGTATTATATAAGAAACCTGGCTGCCTATATAACCAGCTCCGCAACTTTTTGTATAAATACCCCCTTGCTGTTCATTATAATAAAAGTTGCAGTTTTCAGGTTCCCCCGCATAATTATAACAAAGCTTCTTTAGTATTTTTTTATCCTGGTCCCGTACCAATACCAGCCGCTGGCTGCCATCATATTCATAATAGCTTATCCTGTTATTCGGATCGCATTGGGAAGTGATACCAATAAGATTATCATAGGTGTAAGTAGTCATCTGTACAGCAGATGAGGGGTAAAGCCGTAATTCATCTATACTTCCCGTGCCGCTGATAGTTGCGGTGGTTTGTCCTGTTATTTTGTGTTCATAGTATTTCCAGCCATTTACTGTCCTGCCGGTGGTAACCGCTCCCTGTGTTCCTGTTATAGTAAGAGCTGACAAACTTGTTGGCCGCCAGTATGAAACAGTATAGGAATTTGTGCTTGTAATGGTTTTAGTAATAGTACCTAATGTAAGATTATAGGTTTTCTTGCCTGTTGGCGGAGAATAATCCAATGCTGGTTTTCCTGTAAAAGTCCAGCCACCCTTGCCGTCAGATTCAAAACTCGTGTAAGCACAATCTTCTATTGATGCCCCTATAATTTTAGCAACGGGATATTGGAAGTTATAATCCCAGATAAAGCTGTTAACCATACCATCTTTAGGCGTGTACTTTACTATATTTCCAAGGGCATCATACAAATTAAAAGTAACTTCTATTTCAGCGGTATTTGCATATGTTTTTGTGGTTATATAGGACGGGTAATACTGATTGGTGCCAAAGCTGGCGTATTCGGTATGTGTAAGACTTGAACTCACATCATCGATTTTTAGCTCTTTATCAATTACCTTATTAATCATATTGGCACCAATCATATTGGTTAACACCGGTTGAGTGGGAGTTATATCACCCGGATACTTCATGATAGTTTCTATTTTTTGTCCGTTGGTGTTAAAGAACTTCGTTTTTGTTAACTGTTTATGGGCATAATTATCATAAGAATAAGTGGTGGTTGTAGTAGTAAATTTCGATTCATCATTTTCGTTGTATACCTTTTGAGTACTGCTAATTAGTCTGTTATCACCGTTAGTGATTCTATAACTTCCGTATGAATAAGGTTGATAAACTTGAGCGGCAAAAGCGCAGGAAGGATCTCCGACTTGTTGAAATTTATAAGTCCATGCTTCAAACAAACGCAGGTTTACAGCATCTGTACTATAAGTAGTTGGCCATGCCCCATAACTGTTTGTAACTTCCTGCAATAATTTATAGGTGCCGCTTACATTCTTGTAATCCTTCTTAGCCAAAAGTTCCCCTCTTTCAAAATAGCGGCTGCCAATAGAAGGTTTATTAAATTCTACTAAATCATAACCATAGTTGTCTTCAGGGCAGTTAAACTGATATACTGACTTTCCGATATTATCAGTTGTCGTACCACTATATTCGGTTACCGTTGTGTATCCAACGCTGTTACCATCAAAAGGCTCCAGGCCTACATTTGGGTTGGATGTGTAAGTCCTTATTCGTCTTGTAACCTGAGCAATGTCATAGTACGTCCGAAACCTCTGCTCACAAAAAAAATAAGTACTGTTTATGGGAATGATAATCTTTCCATAATCATTTTCAGCATCTCCGTATTTGTAAGTTTTATAACTAATAAGATTGTTGTTCACAGGATCTGTCGATTTTATTTGACTAATCCTGAGGCCGCCACCATTTTTAATGGTTGATCCATCAATGTATTTATTTGTTTCATAAAAAAATTCAGAAACTCCCCCAGTGGGAAAGGTGATTTTTGTAAGTACTCCAACCTGATTATAGAGAGGGTTTGCATCCCTTATACCGCCTATTCCAACTGTATAAGGATTAAAGCCACCAGCACTTGTAATTACAACATCTGTAACTGGAATAAGAGATGTATTTGCTGCATTATTAAAATAGCCCCAGTAGTCTCTGCCTCTTGAATTTTTCAGCGGCATGGCTGTGGTTTCATTATAAGTAAAAGTGTATGTCTGTATGTTTACATTGACATTGTCCTTTAGTTGAATCGACGTTAATTTTAGCCTGTATTCTGAACCATTTACAAAATAAGCATAATTAAATGTGTAAGTCTTCAGCAAAGAATACAAAAGAGTTACGGGATCAATACTATAAATTTTGATAGTTTTCAGGCTTTTGTTAACCATATCAAGCCTGTTCGTTCCATCCAATTCAAACACAACTTTTCCTTGCGGAAATTTAATTTCCTGTAATACATTACTTCCGATAGTATATGCCTGACCACCACCTGTTGTCGAAGTGACAGCCGGACATCCTGTACAATTCCCCGCATAACCACACTCGTTTGGACTTTGAACATTTTCAATCTGGTCGATTACTGTTGTCAGGTCATAATAATCACCGCCTGATCCGTTATAACCGTAACTATTGGTTACATAATTAAAATAAATTGTCTCTTTCTTATCATCTGATATCATTTGCCGCAGGTTCCAGGCCGTTGGATATGATTCCAGACTTGATCCTGAAGAATACACTTCGCTGATATCTCCCATTTTGTACTCAATACCACTTTCATCCAATACACTAAAAGAGAGGCTGTTACCACTTAGTGTAGTATTTACTTTTGCTGAACTAAAAGGAATGAGTACCGGTTGCGATACATTCCTGTTGCCGTAATAGAATTTGTTGTTTATTGTAGGGAGGTTACATGAAAAAATATCTGGTTCTACATCAATTATGCCCCTGGCTATACTGTTTGAATAATTGAGATCACTATTATTGTGCAGAGGGTCAAGGCTGGTTGGTGAAGCTATGATATGAGCCCCATTCAAATATCCATTTTGCTCATCAGCTTTTGATCTGACGGTTCTTGTAATAGCACCTCCTGCAGATAAATTCCAGCCAAGTCCTACATAGGAGGCATCATCCCTTACCTTAATACCGGAGGCATGATAGCTAAGGGTAATCGGAACCTTCAGCTTACCTGTGTTGATTTCATATAATGGTATGCTGATATCAGGCACACCATTAAAAAGATTTACATTGTAATTACCAAACTTTTGCAGCATGGCTGCCTCCGGCGAGTTGGGAATAATTTTGGGAAGATAATTCTGTCTGTCTGACGGTGATTGTGCAAAAATATTTGCAGTGAAAAGCACAGAAACCACAACTGGCAGAATGATTCCTTTAATTTTAAAATTCATATGACACCTAATTAATTAAAAAAAGATTTTTAAAAATTATATCCCACTCTAAATACCACCGGCTGGCTTACCGGCACATGCTGATGACTCAAAAAATCATACAGCAGCTGTACGTTGGTGGTCTTAAAAAATTTTGTTTTAATATTGAGTTTTTTTGTGAGGCCCAGTAAAACGCTTCTCTGCCATTCATTGTAATTCTTGAGCTGAGCAACATTTTTAAAGCCTGCATTGTGGTTGAGTTCATAACCGCCGCTGATAAAAAAGCCATTTTTCATTTGCTTAAAGAGCGGCGGTAGTTTCCAGTCTATATAACTCCGAAGGCCAATACCCTGATGACTGAAATGTATATTTTGGATGGTACCCATCCCCAGCTTGTAACTTGCGCCCAGTCCGAAGACTGACTTGTCGTTAGGCTTATAGCCTGCACTGAAGGCTATATCTGCAGTGCCTGGTAGTATGCTGTTACTTTTACCAAACTGCATGTTGAAGCCATATTCCAGGCGCTGCAAAAAGGTCTTTGTTTTCTGCATGTTTGGTTTAAAATCTGGCAGGTCTCCACCGCCATCACCTTTGGGAATGTTTAAGCCTGATACTAATTTATCTTTTAATTGGCTTAGCTCTGCCTGTGCAGCTTGCATATTCTGCTGCACCTGTGCCATGGCGTTAGGGCCTCCTGATGCAATGGTGGCCTGTATCTGGCTCTGTACACAGGCCCTTGTTTGCAAACCTGCCAGGCTAGCTGTACTTGCTATATCCCCAGGCATACCAAATAAAGAAGCTAGCATGCTGTTGCGCTGCATAAATTGCTGAAAGGCTGGTATGCGGTTTAATATATTCTTAGCAGAGGTTTCGGCTTTTTTACTATCACTAAAAACTTCTTTGTAATTCTTCAGTGTCTCGGTATAGTAAAATGCTTCCTTGTTCATTTTCATAAGGTATTTGCTCTGGCCGATCTGCTTTACGGCCTGACTTACCAACTGCTTTTTACGTTCTTTAATAAACTGCTGCAAGGCTGCACTTTTGTCTTCTTCACTGGCAACCTCCTTCATTTTTTCTTGGGTGGCGGTGGCTTTTTTAAAAATGCTACTGTCTAGTTGTTCTTTTTGCTGGGCAATGTAGTTGAGGCTGGTGGTTACATCATCTGTGTATTTATTGTATTGCGCCTGGTAGTTAAGGGCCAATGCTTCGCCTTGCTTTACCTGTTGCAATAAAGAGGTAAAAGTTGTTTGGCCGGGAGCAAATAATTGGGCGGCAGTTGCAGGGCTTACCTTCTCCAGCATGCCTTTGATCTTGTTTTCCCAGCGGCTGAGTTTGGTGAGTGTTTTGGTTGTTTTATTGGTGATGCGGCTGCTGTAACGGCTAACCTTCTTATCAATATTGCTGATGTATTTTTTGGGAAGTCGCTGCAGATTGTCAAGCGTGCTGTCTGTGTCTACTTCCTGTGCGGAGACAGGTGTACTGTGCAGTACAAACAGGAGATTTAGTAGTAAAGCAATCTTTTGCATGGTTGGTTTTTAGACAAAGAAAATAGAAAGGGTGCTCTTAAGGTATTTTTCTTTGATTTCAGCCTTTAAATGGTGTTTTCCTCACGCTGTTTCAATTGTAAACTGTACTCAATTGCTGAACAGGTGATACAATATCACCACGCCCTTTAGCATAAAAAAATAAATCAAAAATGAATCGATCTCAAATGATTGTTCTAATATGAGTACGACATTTAAATCTTCCATAAAAAAAGAAGAGAAAAACGGAAAGGCTGTAAATAGAATAAATTGGAAGGCAAGCTTTGAAAGGGTGCGGGTTTTGCGAATTTCGACCTAAATGTAAAATCAATTTCTGATTTTTATATACCCCATTCGGGGTATATAAAAGAAAAAAATTAGCACCCTTGCTGGTGTTGATTATTGTTCTTTTCATTAGTAAAGTTTAGTATAAATACCCATATTTAAATACCGTATTTTCCGCAAAAAATTGGAACTACGATCTAAAAGAGAAAATTTTAAAAGATTTGATTGGTGATTGAACAACAAACTCAAACTTGAAGCTTTGTGTCTTGTATTAACTTACTTTTCTTAATCCAGTTTGAAAGGTTTGATTCTGTCGTATTATACCTTCTTGCAATAAATTTCTGCTTTGAACCATTTTTAAGCAGTGCTTCTATTTCAGGCTTCATTATATCCAACTTACTTTTACCCTTTCCTTTAGGCCTTCCCAGCTTAACTCCTGCCGCTTTACGGGCATTAAGTGCTTCAATAGTTCTTCTTGAAATTAAATCCCTTTCAATTTCAGCTGCCATTGAAAAAACAATTGCTATTATTTTGCTTTGAATAGACTGGTCTAGTTGCCAGTTACCTTTTACTGCGTAAACATTAATTCCTTTTTCTAGTGCAATAGAAAGCACCTGCATTATTTCAAGCATTGAGCGGCCTATCCGTGAAAGTTCGCTTACAATAAGCGTATCCCCTTTTTGCAAGTCTTCAATAATTTGGAAGATTTTTCTTTTTTTCCATGAAATAGTACCAGATATTTTTTCTTCAACAAAGTGAACTCTTCCCAGGTCTTTTTCATTTGCCAGTTGCAAAATGGAAGCTTTATCTTTTTCCAAATCCTGCTCTGTGGTTGAAACCCGGAGGTAAGCAATTGTCTGGTGTTTTACTGGCAAGGGCGGCCTCTCAATTATCTGAATACATTTATTTTAACAGGTAGGGAAAGCTGTTGCCAGACTCTATCGCTGGTAATTATTTCGTACCCATAATGCAGGGCGGTTGCAATGCAAGCCCTGTCTCCAAGGGATAGACCAAATTGCTTTGTGAAGCTTGTGAGTGTTCCAGCTTTTAAAGCCAGATCCTTTTCAAAAGGAATGATGTTTTCAATAATACTTTCAATTTGAAATTTTGATTCTTCCGGCGAAGCATTTTTGCTAACTACCTTTGAGATTACCTCACAGTAGTTTACTGAGGATATAAAGGCTTGGTTTAGGCAACTGGCAACCTCATTAAATCCTTGCTCCCTAAATAGAACAGCAAGTACAGCAGAGCTGTCTAATAAATATTTAGGCATTATATTCTTCCATCTCTTTCAAGGCCTCGGCTCCTTTTTCATTAAGAAATTCATCTACTATTGATTCGCCATCTTTCTTGAATTGAACAAAATATTTTTGTGCTTCTTTTAAAGCGTTTATACGGGACTGTAATTTCAAATTACCAAACTCGTCTATTACCAATAAAACTTTTTCACCGGGCATAGCATTCATCTGTTTCCGTATTTCGGCAGGTATTAAAATTCTGCCATCTTCCTGCATCCTTATCCATTCCTTCATAATGACAATACACTTCGTTTTGTTGATGTTAGTATTCTGACATAATAAGGTTAGTTTGTCAATATCATTATATAGCCAATTTAGTGATTACTGACAGCTGATAATAGTGAATTCGATGAAAACCTTTTAAACGTCTTTTATTATAAGAATTCTGAAATGTAAATCCGTGAGTTTTACTGAAGATGTATTATCGTAGAAACGGTCGTTTAAACGATAATGTAAACGTGGGGAAAAAATAAAAAAATAAAAACAAACAACAATCTTTTACTATATTGCTTAAAATGTCTGATAATGAAAAGGAGTATTGTCGGAAAAAATTTGGTAAATGATAGATCTTTCACGATACCTAAAAATCCCACTGTTATTGCAGAATTTCAGGCTGATGACGATAGACAGGGTGACAGCGTGGTTACAGATAAAGACATAATTCATGAATTAGAAAAAAAGTCTCAAGACAAGCAAGATGATTATTATGCCAAATTAGTAAAATTGATTCCTGGAGAATCCGTGGCGATGTTTTTAACCGTAAATTCAATTATAGTTTCCTCTAAAATTCCTAATGCTGTTTTTTTCCAGTGGGCTCTTTATTTTTTAGGTTCCTTGGGAACTTATTTGTTTCTCAAAAATGTTACTCTTGTAAAAAGTGAGATTCAGTTAAGTCTTTCTGTTACAGCCTTTTTGATTTGGGGTTACTCTATTGGCGGGCCTTTTGTGCACTATGGTTGGTATAATCAGGCCTATAGTGCAATCCTTATCCCTATAATTACTTTTTTTGCCCCGATAATAAATTTTCCTAACAAAAATTAACCCTTAAAGTGACTCGAAAAGAAGTAAAGCAAATTAAGTATCAAATACTTAATGAGATTTCGGAATTGAAAACAAAGCCTGAATATGCTATTAATTTACAATGCAGCGAAGGAAATCTATACAAACAATCTGCTCAAAAAAGGTTGTCAGTTGGTTATAGTGTGAAAGACAATGAGAAATACATGCTGGAGTTAATGGCTTATGAAAAAAACGGAAGTGCACATAATATTGCTTTAAATATAAAAAGAAAATTAGGAGAAGAAAATGTAAACATTCAAATTTTTAACAGTGGTGAAATCCCAAATGGAGACTCAGGTCTTTCCCCATTTCACTTTGGTCACAAACAAGAGCTGCATATAGGGCTGTCTATTTCTCACAAAAATGGACACTGTGGCACCTTGGGGTGTTTTCTAAGGAATAGAAATAATGATGAAAACGATTATATTTTAAGCTGTAATCATGTAATGGCAAGTTTAGGGAAGGCTTCGATAAATAAAAACGAGGAAGCAGAAAATTACATTTTTCATCCAGGTTATAATGATGCTGGCAAAAAGCTGAAAGCAAGTATGCGTATAGCAAAACTTAATGATTTTGCAGAATTATATTATGACCGGACTAATGTGTCAGATTCTGCAATAGCAATGCTGGTGAATGATAGGATTCATTGTGGAAATATTATACCTGTTGGCTACGAACTTCCCTATGAGGGTGAAAAAATTTATCTTTTTGAAGACAAAGAAGATGATGATGGACTGTTAAATTTAATCAATTCACCCATTTATAAAATTGGGAAAACAACCGGTTTCACTGAAGGTAGTATAGGCTCTATGAATATGGATAGGATCTGGTTAAAGGTTCCAGACGGAAAAACAATGGTTTTTGATAATGTTATACAAATTAACTGGGGAAAGGATGATTTTTCAAAAAATGGTGATAGCGGAAGTTTAGCATTTGTAAAAGTTGAAGATAAATTTTACGCTATTGGTCTTGTATTTGCCTCGGGTGAGGTTATTACCGGTGATGGATTAAAACAAAAAGTGAGTTTCGTTTGCAATATAAAAGATATTATGGCACAATACCCACAACTGGAATACGTTCAATAAATTAACTGGAACACAAATGAAAAATGTTATAAAGGCGAAAGAAGAATTGAAGTCCTCTCTTAAAGATATTACCGGAATTAGAGGTATAGGAATAGGCAGAAACGGAACGGATGCTCCCTTTGTACTTATCAATGTCGATGAGGCAATAAGTAGCTCAGAGAAAAAAAAGATTCCAGCCGAATTCAACGACATTAAAGTGGTAATTCAAACCTTAAAATCAATTGCATTTCAAAACCAGAAATAGCGCTTAATTGTCGAAAAGACTTTTAATAATTTAAAATCTTCTTTTTATACTAAAATTGACCCCTGCTACCTATCTAAACAGGTTGAAAATGACAACCGCTGAAGGAAATGGAGCTGGATCTTTACCATCATTGAATTTAAGCCTGCCTTTTACATAATGAATGCAATCTGCTTTCATTACATAGTCATGCCAGTATTTAGTATCTGTCCTTGCTGGTAGCAAACATACTACCAGGCCATTGTGCTCATAAGCTTTCTTTACCCATTTGCCGATACTGCGGCCGTATGGGGGATTCATGAAAACTTTGCCTTCCCAGTTTTGCAGTAAGCCATTATCTTCCTGGGTAAAATATTTCGGACATTTAGCATTTTGGTGTGAGGCGCAGGGATCAAGGTCAAAATTGAAAGTCTTGTTCAGTTTATCAAAGAATGCTTTAGGCGTTGCCCAGTCATCTGAGGCGGAAGAGAAGTGGATGTTGGTTTTTGGTAATGTAATTTCATCAAACAGGTTCATTTAAGTTCTCCAGAATTGCTTTGTTGCTAATAGCTGCGAACAAACCTGATTCTTCAGCGAACGAACCGGCTGGAATTTTGCTTTGCGAGGAATTCTGTAAGAAGGGGAAAATTCTTGTTGGTGCTAGGGAGCGTATCAGGTAGCAATGTCTATTATCCGAAACACAGTAATTTGGTGAGCTAACCCGGTATTGATGCCAGTTACCAAATAATCATTCTTAAGCTATTCCCTAACGCAATGCAGGCATCTTATCATGTCATTTGACGGGTAACCGTGAACTTCCTTCAGCACTGATCACTGCTGCAGAAAAATAAAAACTCATTGATGTATTTTAGAAAAGCTAAATCTCCAAAACTGTAAAGTTTGCTTTGATATGCCACTTAGGGAAATGATTTTTTTTCCAAGTATAGCGCAACCCGCTAAAGGTTTTTTTGCCAGGCTGTCCTCATTAATGTTGGATGTGTATGTGTCTTCACAGTCAGGGATATTTCAGCCAAAGAGGATAAATAATTTTAGTCAATGTAAGAAGCCAGATGAAAGGCGCTCGTTGTCATTTCTTAACTTTTTCTTCCGATTTACAGTTTAACAGTCTTGCAGTTTTACCGGCTAACAGTAATTACGATTTCTCATATCCTTAATGTTGCAAAAGCTGGGCAACGAGCCTTTTCTTTGTTACTTTCTTTGTGGATACTGACAAAGAAAGTAATTCCTGCAAGTAAAAATAACGGGGCAAAAGCCCCGTTGTATTATTTAATTTCCTTAGTTCGATAGTCTGAATATATCGTCTCACTTCCATATTTGCGCCGGATTTCTTCAAGGGTTTTCTTCCCGCCTTTTGTTTTATATTCTTCTGCTCTGTAATACCATGCAAGTTTTTTAGGAGCAAAAAACAAACCTGCAGATTTTAGTTTTGCCCTTACCGGATAGGTGTTACCAGTAACCCATATCCAGTGACCAACAACCTCTATAAGTATATTGGGGAGATTTATAATTTGCTCAATTACCTGCCGGTATTCTTCGCTTAATTTAATCTGTTCTTCTGTTTCTTTAGCAGAAAGGTTTTCCCCTTTCAGAATCTTCGCACATGCGAAAGTATATTCATTATTTACCTGTTGCATGGTGGCGGTATCACCGCCCAAATCAGGATGAAACTGTTTTGCCAGTTGTTTGTAAAGTGCTTTAACTTCTTCAATTGTTTTGCAGTCTGAAAAGTATTTCATGGCATTAAAATTTAAACTGTGAAAAGAGAAAACTCGTTAAAAGTTTTTTTAGTTATCTGTCGCTTGGGGCTTAGTCGCCTGATAAGGAACCAGACTGCTATATCTTCATTAACCATGATGGCCCAGGCTGCGGCTAATGCCCTGGAGCGGCTGTTTTTCTTTGTCTTTTGGATTTCCCAGGACATCCGCATAAGCCGGGAAAGTTTGTTTGTGTGTGTCATAGCTTAACTTTTTATTTTTTGTGATTAATCCAATTCGGCACAACGCCTCATTGGCTTTTGTTAAGCAACCCACTGGCTCGGACGGATGCTCTGGCAAGGTTTTCAGGAAAAAATACGACCTCACTAAAGAAAGTCCGCAGGACGCCAAAATGAGGTGGAGATTTTTTCCTGAAACCTTGGGCAAACGAAGCCCGACCTAAGAAGGGCGTAGTGCAGACCTTGCCAGAGCATCCGGACGGGGATATCTTTGCTGGCACAAAGGCCAAATGAATTTTAAATCGGAGCGGGTATTTGTATTCTGTCTGTGAAGTGAAGGGCGAAATGAAACCCAGGCGAAGCGGCGGTGAAATAAAGCCCAGAACGAACAGACTGAATATCGCAGCAGCGAAATGGAGGTTAGCCGTAAACAGGATTGAGAGCTGTAAGGCTAAAGCATCAGGCGGAAGCCTTTCTGCTCTTGCCATTGCATTTTAAACAACAGGAACGTAAAGCTAAATAGCCTGGCTGCATTAGAACCTGAAACAGGTTATATCGATGATAACCTTAGATGATGACAGATGAAATAAAAAAAGAACATGGGTTAGTCCGCCGTAAGAAGGATTTACACATTCCATTTTCAGCGGAAGGTTCATTGAGTGAGCGTATGAATACAGGAGCGTAACGAAACCCGGCGCAGTGTAACGGAGCGTGGTGCAGTGAAGTGACGAAATGAATGTAGGCGAAAGAGATGTACCTGCAGCTATCAGGGGTATACAGTCAAACGGAGCGTCGCAACGATGATCAATCAGGGAAAAACAGCCGGTCAAATAATTTGTTTAATATTAGTAAAAGATTCAATATAGAAAAAAGCCCATTAGATTTATTTGATTGACAAAAACTAAAATAATTAGCTTTGTTATATCATATAAACTGTTAATAGATTATATTTGTTGTGTCTTTAAAAAAGGCTACCATTTGTGGTGGTAGCCTTACTAAAACTATAGACATCAAAATAATGGCGACACCAAAAAATCATGGCAAACCGGTAACACCGGCTGTAGTGAAACAAATTGAAGAATTGGCAAGTAAAAACACTCCTACAGGATTGATTGCCTACAAAACAGGTAGAACCGAAAACTCTATCTACAAAATTGCAAGCGATAACGATATCTCTTTGCATCCTACCAATCAAAGCCCATATAACAGGACTAAATAGTAGGTGTAGGTTTTTCTAATTCTTTGGCCGCCTGATTAAAGGCGGTTTTTTGTTCTGATGCCCAAACATAATTCTTATCTGCTAAAACTGACCCCAATTGTAATAAATATTTTCTTTTCTTCTTTGACATTTTTAATCACTAACTCTCTGGGGCTTTGGTTTATGTTAGTACCTTACTAAAATCTACTAAGTGACATCAACGCTGCCCTAACCTGCTTAGCTTATATTTATTGGATTATAATGTCTTCCGGCCTGGTGATAATAATTTCAGCCTTAGCCTGATATTCAACAACCTCCCCTTTAATACAAATATTTTTATCTGAGAAGAGCTCTTCTAAAGCGCCCGAAAAATTCTTTCTGTCTTTTGCAAAAATGACAACTGTTAAAGGACTTTTCGGATACTTATCTCCAACATTAATGAAAGTCACCTTATCAGTAGTTTTGATACCATACACCCGGCCGCAGGCAGTAACCTTTTTGCCGATGAATTGCATCGCATCTTTTGCATCAATACCATCCTTAAATTTAGTTGCCACTTTCGGCATATCCAGAACAGGCGAAGTATTATAAAAAAGCTTGTTCAGCATTGCTGCAAGTCTTAATCCGGCAAGAAGTAATTGTCTTTTGACGACCTGCCCATTAATTTGAACATAGTTCTTTTCAATAGTAAAACCCTTATAATCGTAAACCCCGTTTAAAAGGCGCCTGGACTCTTTCATCCATTGTACCGGGTGTATCCCTTCAATGCTATCTATTTTGCCTTCAGGAATGCTTTTCATGAGATTTAAACAATCCTGTAAGCTGATATTATTGAGCCTTATTAAATCTTCATCCCAGAAGTGATGCAGATTAGTTTTCAGTGTGTCATATTGTATTTGAATTTTGTTACCGCCCAAATCATCGTCGTATCCTGTATGCAATGGCTGATGAAGGTCACCCATGAGGTGCAGCAGAATGAGGAGGTCAAATTTTTTCTGCTGCCTGCAAAGGGTGTTCTTATGCCGGAGCTCATTAAATGTTATAATGAGCCGGTTGACAATATTTTCGTCGGTAGAGACTGTATATTGCTGTTCCTTGGAATAGTCAATATAATGCCAGGGTTTCATAAAATCATAATCACTATTCGACCGCATTATATCCATCCAGTTGGCTGCCGTATTAAGGGACATAGTATCTAGCAAAGCCATCACATTTTGTTTCACATCAGGATTTAGATATTGCATAGCAAGCCTAACAACTATTTCATGCCCCTCAGGCCCCCAGGCTTTTGATTTTTTTGGAAAAGCAGCCAGAAATAAGCATGCAGTCATTAAATATAAAATATAGATACTTGGCCATTACTGTAGATTTGAGGGTTAAAAGTAATTAACAAAAATCAGCATTGTGTAAATGGCAGGCAAACTAGTCGCCGCTGTTTGATTGCAGGAGTGAAATAATGAGCTTCCTGGATGCAAAAGGTATTTTTAATTGCTATTAGGTGGCCAGAATTTTTTACAACTGCCGGAGGTAAAATCACTCAATAATTTGCTTGATTCGGAGAACATTTAACCAAATCATTTTCTCGTAATTCATTGATAAATCGATTAATATTAAACCACTTATGAAATGCTGAACCAATCAGGAAAATCCCTCTATAACTTAATACTTTATTAACCATTTTATGTTATTGTGTAATCTCAACTGTAGGAGAAGGTTATGGGTAATAAGTTAGACGGTCAGGAAGACGCTAAGCAGATTGTTAAAAGGGTTTACGAAAACATTGAAAAAGGTGATTTTTCGCCTAAAGAACAGCACCAGGTTGCGGACCTGATAAGTGTCTTTAAGAAACATGGTGACTTGGAATCGTTTGATACAAAAGCACTTAAAGAGCTTGATCACATTGTAAAAAGCTTGTCAGGCAAATCCGATAAAAATATTTTGATGGATGAAGAAGTGAATGACCTTTTTCTTTCTGTAATTAGACAGAAAAAAGGCCATACTCCAAATAAATAAGCAACGCAAAAGTTATAACTATGATTGCTTCAATTTTTTGAATTTTTGAGTAAGCATAAGTTGCCTTATTTGCTTTGATTTATTTTTAATCTTATCGACTTCGGACTTTACCAAAATGCCGGTCAGAATAAATCCTGCAACAATAATTCCTATGGTTTGAAGGTTGAATTCAATTGTATCAATATGCTGATCAGATAAAATATATAACGTAAGCCCAATCGCAAGCAATCCCACAGCCCAGCCAAAAAGTCTTATTTTGTTAACCTCATTTTTTCGCTTGCTGTCCTCAGGCCGTTTCCCTTCGATTCTGTTCGAGTCATTGCCATCTACTAATACATAATATGGTTTTTCTAAATACACGTACCTAAATAACCAATAAGGCGCAATTACACAGAAAAAAGTCTTTTCGGTAAATTTTACTTCTAATGACAAGTTGGAGTAGATAGCACTTGGCAGCTTTGGAATCGTTTGCTGGTAAGCTTGATAATATGCCTTCTTTCCACCGTTTAAATCCCAGGAATCGGTTTTGCTCACATTAATGTAGCTGCAAACTTCGTCATAATGTATCCAGTTCGGAGTGATCTGATTGAGATCTTCAGCAGTCCAGTTCGTTCCTTCCACGAATTTAGAGATTTGTTCTTCAACTGATGCACCAGCATAGGATACGGTCACCGTTTTGCCCTGAACCGGTTGCGAGTGTGGCCTCCAGACTGTAATCCATCTGGTTTTATGCACCGGTTTATTGTTTATATCATAATCAGTATAATGCTCTTTTTGCTGGTAACCAATTGAACAATTACAATTTCCCGAATACTCGTCTGCAGAAAAATACAATGGCATCAGCACAGTATTATTTTGGCTAATAATGTTTTCTATCAAATCGTCAGGAGTATAGTCACCTTCCGAAAGCCAGCGGTAAACTATTTGCTCGAATTCCTGTTCAGATACCTTATTATCAATGATATAATTTGCTTCCATAGATAGCTATTTGAAACTTATTAAATGGATACCAAAGAGGTGCTGTTTAAAGGTTCGATTCAGAAGTGGTATCTTCTTCAGCGGGAATATCCTGCTGATGCTTAAATTTCAAATCTTCAGTTTTTACATATCCTGTAACTGCGTACCCGTCATTGGTGGTAACATCGCAGTAGCAAAATTCTCCCACTTTCTTAATAATCTTAACCCCAGTACCCTTATCTAAAATGCAGAGTTGACGGTAGTAAGTCTCAGGTTGTTCATAAACTCTTGCCTGATTTACAGCTATATAAGCGTCAAATTTTTGGGGTTTTTGTACCGGCTTCTTCAGTTCCGCTATTTTGGCGAGGGAATCGGCCCTGGCTTTATTGAGTTCCTCTTTTCTTTGAGTATTGGTTATATCAAGATATATTCTGAGTGGTAATGCAGAAATAGTAAACGCGCTTACTTCTAAATTGAATCCCTTATCAATAAATAAACAGTTCTGATACAGAAAGCAGCTATCAGCGGAAATACCAATAGAATCGAGTACTTGGGGAGATATCTCCTGTTTGTTCTGTACTAAAAATTCAGTTAATGCTTTGTAGGACTTCTTATTTTTTAAACTATAGTATATTCTTTGTACGTTATCTGTTGTTGCCAATTTTTCATACATTTCTTTTTCGCACTTTGCTTCATCCCTGAGATAATACTCACTAGGATTGTTTTCTACAAAATAATAAGCGTATGAAGTATAAGGTTGTTCATCTGGGGGTTGAGAATAATTTTTAAACATCACAAAGTCTTTAGACTGGCACTCCCCTGCTATGAAAGCGGGTGAATATTTTTCCACCATTTGGACTATGTCATCCGGGGAAAATTTCGTCTTCCCTGTAAAGCCGCCATATAACCTGAATGAGTGGCGGCTAAGGAAAAAACCGCCAGCAATAATTAAAATTAGCGCTAGAATAAAGAAAAATAGTTTCATGCTAATCGATGTTTACTTTATTGAACTTAGTTTTCCTGTCGTGAACTTTATTGAGGTCCTTAACATTGTCTTCCATTGAGCGTGTTGAAAAAAACATCTCAAAAACCATATTAAACCAGACAGAGAGAGCACAAAATATTAGTGCCCCTCCGGCCAAATAATCAAAAAATAAGTATGTTATTCCGATTGTTAAGACTAGTGCGGGTTCGGCAAAATTCTGAATTATTGGCTTTTTCCATTTCAAAAAAGCCAATACATTGCTATCACCATTATATTCTTCACCCTGCACTTTTTTGCCGCTTACAAATCCTTTTATGAGAACGACAGCCGCAAGAATTGCGAAAAACCCTGTACTAAAAATATGGACTCTGGAACTTGCGGAAACCTGGGCAAAATTGTCTGTTGAATCGATGCAATAGAAAGAAATAATTGATATTCCAACAAAACATAAAAAGCATAGCACCAATCTTACTATACCCAGTGTAGTTAAGGTGTAGTTTTTTCTAAATAAAACTTTGACCGCCTCATAACCTGTAAAGGCGAGTATGCCGACAATTACCAGTGAATCTTTAAGTGCATTGTCTTGTCCTTTTTCATTGGACTTATTAATACTTTCCCAGAACTGCCTTCCGAGATGGCTGAAAATTTCATCTTTTACGTTACTCATAGTCTTGTTTTTTTAGGAATTATATTCTTTGATCAAATATTACTTCGTAAAAGTTTCTGTCGTCTGACCACTTTCTGCCACTTACGATAATATATGCTTCAACTTCATAGTCATTTTGCTCGCCGCCGGATCTTAAGGTTGTAAAACGACTGGGCTGAACTACCGGTCCAAATTGACTAGTCAAGGTTTTGGTCAGCGAAGTGGCGTAGTTGAAATGAGCATTCATCTGCTTATTAACGCCGCCAGTATTTATCAGATCATTACCAATTAAGCGGCTGGCATACTCATTAGTATCGGCATCCGTATTGGTGTGAAAAATCATAGTAGATAAATTTCCCAACAGACTGTTAACCTTTGCATGAGCAGATTTGCCGCCCATCTGAGCAAAATAATTTGAAATGTTCTGTGTTAAAAAAACGGTGCATGCCCTCGATGATCTTGCAGTTGTTTGAAAGATTGTATCATATTCATTGACGAAATACTGGCTTTCATCTACCCACAGAAATACTGGTTTTGTATCATCTTCAACAGCTCTTCTTTCGACTGATTGTTGCCACAAATATTTAAAAAGAGATTGAGCGTAAATGCCTGATATTAAATAGTCTTTCACTGAAAAATCCATTATTATGATCTTTCCATCGAAAGTGTCTTCAGGTGTGAGGTTCGTGTCATTGGCAAAATGGTCGTTAAGGATACCTGATAAAAAAGGTTCTGCATAACCCAAGAACATTTCCTTGATGGTACTTTTCACCTTGCCGTCTAAAAGTGCAAAATCCCGCAAAAAAAAATTAAAGACAAGATCGAAATCCCTTTGTTCTTTAGAGGATTTAGCTTTTTCGCCAGCATTATATAAACACTTGATACATAAATTGGTCTCGCCCCATTTTATTATTGCATCATCTTCCCATTCGCATATATCACTCATTGCCTGGCCGTCAAGTGGTGCCGTGTTTAATATTTCAACCATATTAAAAACACTCAGCTTTTCTTCCGACAATTTTAGAAGATCAATTGTCCTGTTAATACAACGCTTTAAAGAATTATCCCAAAACCTTTCTTTTTCTTCTGCGTCTGAGCCTGAAATTCTTTGTCCAATTTTAAAGATGGTCATAAACAATTCAGTTAGGTTAAAGGTCAGGCCGCCACCCTTACTAGTTCTGGAATTTTCATAGTCCAATGCGTTAAATTGCCATTTACTGCCTTCCTGAAAAAGGATAATGTCTTGCTCTCTGCCGCATTCTCTGGCATATTTAATCCATTCTTCTGCTTCATCCGGCTTGGCACACATTACCAGGCCACCGAATCCATGTTGAAGGTATTGTTTCGCAATTGTACGGCCACTCCCGGATGTTTTGCCCGACCCTATGCCTCCAAAAATCTGGACACCCCTGACCGCATCCCTGATTGTCCACCAATCGGCAGCATGGTCTGAAAATTTAAATAGTGTGGTATCTAAATATGATGAATTGTTTGATGAGTTAGAAGAAGGATGCGCCAATTTTAAGATTTTAAGGTTAGGTAATTTCAAATTGTCCAGTAGCCCTTATTAACTTCTCTAGTTTATGTCTTTTTAGCTCTTTGTTTTGCTTTTTTACATCATTTGAATATTCTTCAACGATGTGCATTGAAGCTTTCATATACCATTCTGCAGCATTTGGCTTGTCCCCAAGAGACATATATTTATTTCCAATATCGATCAAAAATTTGATAATTTCAAATTTTGGAGGAACAAGTTTTCTATATTCGCTATAATATTTCTCATAAGCCTTTATGGCTTTAGACAAGTCTTTTTTTACTCCGTAACCATTTTCATAAATATCCCCAATATTCAAATAGTCTTTGAAAATTCCCTTTTTGATATTTCCTAGAAACCTGAGATAGAATTTGTTAACTACTACTTCATTGTCATTGGCTGAATGATAATTATTTTTAAATTCTTCCTGCACATTAATCCTATATATTTCATACATTTGGTAATATTCATTTTACCAAAAATTAGTTCTATGAGCAAGTTAAAAGATAAGGCTATGGCACTCCAAACGCCAAGAACAACCATAGAAATTAAAGACGTTAAACCAGTAATTAAAGAAAATCCTGATCAAAGAGCTATCGGAAAGAGTTTGGCAAAAGACAATTCCCAAACCCCTGGAATGTCACGGTGATTATCTACTTGGAGTATTAATATTCTTGTCCATTTCCTTATTCAAACATTGCGGTTGAATTGCCTTTTCTTTGAGTGCACTTTGCTTCAATTTTGAAACAGTTTTTTTTGCCTCTTGCGGCTTTATTTTCTTGTCAGAGTATTTCAAATAGGATGGAGTTACTGCGTCTGCATTGTGATGTTTTTGCACATGCTCCATCCAGGCATCGCCGACAGATTTAATTTCCGGTTTCAGTTTCTTTTGTTGTTGATCGTACTTCATGATTTATAGTTTTAGTGAATGATGAAACAAAAATCTATGCCAAAGGATTTGTAATATTAAGAAGGGATTTTTTTGAATGAATCCAAGAGTTAGCCACAGAAAAAATCTACAATCAATCTTCGCATTTGCTGCAAAAACAGCCACTTCCCGAATTCTAAGTTACATACCATTTCTTGAAACTGCCTGCATCCCTATGTTAAAAAGGTTCGGCGAAAGCCTTATGCCCTATAAGGAGAGATGTCTGTTCTAAAAATATTACTAAAAGAAAATTTCTATTCTCAGGAAAATTTTACCGCTGAATTCTTCTTTGATTGCAGTAAAAAAACTTTATTAATACATATTAAACCACATCAATACAGCCTGATTTTTCGATGTGAATATTGATTTAATATGCATGAGCAAATGAATTCTAAGGGATAAATTTTGTAACAAAATGCTACGCATTACAGTAAATAAATCAGCCGCAGCGGCAAAGAAATATTACAGTGAAGAGTATTACAGTGAAGGAAAATATACCCTTAAATACTACAACGAAAAAGATGAAACTATAGGAAACTGGAATGGTAAGGCAGCAGAAAAACTCGGATTAAAAGATGGTATAAAGAAAGAAGATTTTGCTTCATTATGCGACAATCAAGTTCCAGGAACAAAAGATAAATTAACCGAGCGGAATAATGCTGAAAGAAGAGTAGGTTATGACTTCACTTTTAATGCCAGTAAATCAGTAAGCCTTGCATACACATTCGCAAACGAAAATGAAAAAAAAGAAATTCTCCAGGCGTTTCAGGATTCCGTAAAAGATGCCATGTTTGAGATTGAAGCCAATGTTCAAACACGGGTAAGAAAATCAGGTTCAAATGAAAACCGTCAAACTGGAAATATTGTCTATGGCGAATTTACACATTTTACCAGCAGGCCTGTAGATGGAATCCCCGACCCTCATTTGCATGCTCACTGTTTCGTCTTAAATGCTACTTACGATGACACAGAACAAAAATGGAAAGCAGCAGAGTTTGGTCAGATAAAAAAAGATGCCCCTTACTATGAAGCATTATTCCATTCGACCTTGGCGGAAAAACTGTCTGCATTGGGATATGAGATAGAGCGTTCAAAAAACGGATTTGAAATTAAAGGGATAGAAAGAGAAACCATAGAAAAATTTTCGAGGCGGACGGAGGAAATAGAGAACCTTGCTGAGAAAAATAATATCACTGATAAAAAAGAAAAATCGGCGATAGGAGCACAAAGCCGGGAAAGTAAGAGAAATTCAATTGACCCGGAACAACAATTTCAGGCATGGGAAAACCGTCTTACACAGGATGAAATTAATAACTTGAAGGGATTAAAAAAATCGGGCTTTGCTGATGAAAAGAAAAAAGAAAATTTTGAGGATGCTTCATTAATTATCCAGCAGGCGTTAAACCAGCATTTAGAAAGAAAATCTGTCACTACCGATAAAGAAGTATTGAGCTATGCATTAAAATCATCAATTGGTGAAGTAAGCCCGGCAAAAATTAAAAATGCTTTTAAGTCAGACACTTCGATTATATCGGTTGAGGAAAATTTGCAAACTTTTATTACAACTAAAGAAGCATTAAACGAAGAAAATAATCTGATTGCAAAGGCTTATTCAAGTAAGGGAGCATTTAGACCAATTGCAGAAAACTACTCACCTTCAAATCCGGCACTGACATCGGAACAAAAAAAAGCTGTTGAGTTTGCCATGTCCACAAGCGATGGTATTATAATTATAGAAGGTAAAGCTGGTACTGGTAAAACAACTTTAATGAAAGAAGTTCAGCAGGGAGTAGTTTCATCAGGAAACAAATTTTTCGCCTTTGCACCATCTGCAGAAGCTAGTCGAATGGTTCAGCGTAAAGAAGGATTTGAAAATGCAACTACAGTCGCTTCACTTATACAAAACACTAGCCTTCACCCTGAGCTAAAAAATAGCATTCTTTGGATTGATGAAGCAGGTTTGTTATCAAATAAGGATATGAATAAAGTCCTGGATTTAGCTAGTGCTCAAAATGCCAGGGTAATATTAACCGGGGATACAAAACAACATAATAGTGTGGAACGGGGCGATGCATTAAGAACACTAATGCAAGAAGCAAAGCTACCTTCCATACAGGTGAACAAAATACAACGGCAAAAAGAAGTTAACTACAAGGAAGCTGTTGAATTGCTTGGAAAGTCTGACCTTGATAAGGGATTTAAAAAACTGGAAAATATTGGTGCTATCCATGAAGTAGAAAACAACACCGAAAGAATTGAAAAAATTGCTGACGATTATTATACCTCGTCTATGAAGCGTAAGAATGGTAAAGGAGAAAAGCAAGAGGTACTTGTAATTTCTCCCACTCATAAGGAAGGTGAAACTGTAACTACTAAAATCAGGGAGAGATTGAAAAAAGAAAATGTTGTTGCTGAAGAAGAAAACAAATTCAACACATTCAGAAATCTTCAGCTGACTGAAACAGAAAAGAAAAATGCAGAAAATTATAAGCCAGATAACTGGTTAATATTTCATCAGAACAGCAAAGGGTTTAAAGCCGGTTCGAGATACCAAATCACAGAAGCAAAATCCAAGAATCAAATTGAAGTGAGGGATTACGCAGGAAAAAAACATTTACTTTCATTAGATAAGTCATCCAATTATAATGTTTTCGAAACAAAAGAAGTGGGACTTGGTAAAGGTGACAAAATAAGACTCACCGGCAATGGAAAAGCAAAAGACGGGAAGCATTTGTTTAATGGAACAATGTTTAAAGTAAATGGCTTTGACAAAAAGGGAAATATCAAGCTTTCCAATGGTTCCACAATGGCTAAAGACTATGGACATTTCACGCTTGGTTATGTTGTAACATCATTCGCAAGCCAGGGCAAAACAGTTGATAAAGTAATTATTTCACAGAGTTCAATGAGTTTACGAGCCTCGTCCAAAGAACAATTCTATGTATCAGTTTCAAGAGGCCGGAATGCAGTTTCTATATATACTGATGACAAGCAGGATTTATTACAAGCAGTAAAGCAATCTAATGAAAGAAGGTCTGCAAAGGATTTAATCAGACGAAAAAAATCAATGGACAATGCTCTGACAACCAATAGAGTTTCTGTTGTAAAAAGGATAAAGGAAACTGCTGTTATGGCTGCTGAAAAAGTAAAAAATTCAATAATGAAACAAATGAATATTGAGTATGAGCTTCAGAGATAAACTCGCACAGAAAATACAGGAACGGGAGCAGAACCACTCGGATTTAGACTCCTCCACACAGACAAATGAAGTAGTTGAGGCATTTGAAAAATCTTCATTTTATGGGTTAGAAAATGTCAGGAACTCCGTTTACTGCATTGACTTGAGATTATCCAACGGTTCTTATAAAGCCCTGCCCTATTCCCATTTAGTTGAGTTTAGTTTTTCTCCATCGGACGGAATAGAGATTCTAACAACAACTCAGAAGGTAAAAATTACCGGGCGAAACCTTTTAACACTTTACCACTTTCTGGCTGCTTACAGGGTGAAGTACATTCAGGCCAATATTGGCAATGACCTAACCGAACAGAAAGCTTTGTTTGTAAGAGAAATAAAGATTGAGGAAGTTTAGCTTTAAGTGCATCATTAATTAAGTAATTCAAACATTTCTTTACAATCAATTATCAAATAGTCTTCTAAAACCTCGAATGCCGTTGCTGGAAGATTTTAGCACTGCATGCAGTTTCGCAGGAATACCGGCTTGCAGTTAATGAGTAGTGCAGTTTTACAACATTTCAGTTTTACATGAATGCCGGTTTGCAGTTTTACCGTATTTCAGTTTTCTATTTTGAATATGTTGGTAAGCTGAACATCATGAGAATAGGAATTACAAATTTAAAGGGCGGAGTGGGCAAAACCACTTTATCTATAAACATAGCAGTGTGCCTTGCACATGCTGGTTATAAGGTCTGTATTGTTGATACGGATGTTAACCAGACATCATTGAAATGGTATGGTGCCAGAGATGCAAAACTTGTTGAAGTAACGGTGCTGGGTGCAACAGATTCAAAAGCATTGAATAAGGCAGTTGATAAACTACATGAAACACATGATATCATAATTATAGATGGCACCCCTTCCCTTTCTGAAATGACTACCAGGATAATTCTTGCCAGTGATTTGCTGCTGATACCTATCAGGCCAGGAGCAAATGATTTTAGAACAATGGATGAATTCTTTACCAGGTATAACGCTATTAAAGAAGTAAAAGGCGAAATACCTGCTTATTTTCTACTGAATGAATATTCTGAAAGAATTAATGTGCATAAAACTATTAAGGATACATTAATAGAACACTATGGATTCCCTATGCTGGATACGGTTATTAAGAGCCGCACGGCGTATGTAGAAACATGCATGATGGGAACAGGTGTTTATGAACATACTGATGCTTTAGCTAAAAAAGAAATAATAGCATTAACTGAAGAGATATTAAAAATATCAGAAAGTAATTTATTAACCAAAGCTGTTGCGTGAGGAAATATGGCAGGGAAACTTGATTCAAATAAACTTGTTATTGGTTTAAGGAAAGACTTTAAAAAGCCTGAGAATCAAAGCGAGGAATTAGCTGTTGAAACAGTTATTAAAAAAATTCACGCTGCTGGTGAAAAAGAAAAAGTAATTGTGGGTAAGGCTACAAAAAGAATTACACTGGATATTGATAAGCCTCTGCATAAACAAATAGCTATCAGGCTTATGGATAAGGATGTGACCTTTAAAGATTACTTTCTCGACCTGGCAAAAAAGGACTTAGGAATTAGTTAACGACTTAACGGTTTTGCGGTTTGCAGTTTTACCGTCTGGCAGTATTTACTTTTTACAACATTGCAGTTTTACCGTTTTATGAATACGCTACAGGCAAAGAAAATTCCGCTTTATGATTTGCTGGCAAGATTGGGGTATAGCCCTCAAGACACACGTAAATATGGCAATGAGATTTGGTATAATTCTCCTTTCAGGAGCGAAACTAAACCTAGCTTTAAAATCAAGCTTGACCAGAATGTATGGTATGATTTCGGGGAAGGCATAGGTGGTAATGTGCTGGATTTTGTTATGAAATTCAACAGGTGCGGATTGAAAGAAGCACTTACCTTTTTGGGAGGGTCAAGCATAAAACCTTCTGTTTATAACCCTGTTGTAAATGAAACTCAGGCAGAGCTAAAGTTTTTCGATATAGAGTCTCCATTAATACAAAGTATCAAGCCGGTGTTTCATTACGGACTAAAAAATTACCTGAAGGAACGCTGCATTCCTTTGGAGATAGCTTTTTTACATCTGAAAGAGATAAGCTATAAGGTAGATGAAAAGAGTTATTTTGGATTAGGCTTTCCCAATAAGTCTGGCGGCTGGGAAATAAGAAATCCGTTATTCAAAGGCTGTCTTGGGAAGAAAGATATTTCTGTAATTGAAACTGGTGAAAAAAGAATCAGTGTTTTTGAAGGATTTTTTGATTATCTAAGTTGCCTGGCATTTTCCGATGAGGAAAATTTGAAAAGTGATATTCTGATTTTAAATTCTACAGGCATGAAGGGCAGGGCGGTGGAGTTTTTAAAAGAGAAAGGCTACACTGAATTAGATACATACCTAGACAATGATGGTGCGGGGAATTCAACCTTAAACTTTTTCACGAAAGAATTACCGAACATTTTAATAACTGATAAACAACACCTTTATCAGCCTTTTAAAGATTTCAATGAGTATCTAATAACTATATCCAGTAAACCAGAAGCTCAATCTCAAAATTAAAAATCCAGCAAATCTCTTACAGGTACTTCCAGTTGTTCGGCAATCTGCTTTAGATAATATGCAGTAGGATTAATGCGACCTTTTTCCAGACGGTTAAGGCTTTGGCGGTCTTTATCACATTTCAGGGCTAATTCATTTTGACTGAGGCCTGCCTTTTCTCTGAGGGCTGCTATGTGTTTACCAAGATTGTTTAGATAGCTATCTTTTGTCATGCCTGTTGAGCATGCAAGGTCAAATAATTAAAAAAAAGTTTGTAAACGGATACGTTTACTAAAAAGTTTTCCATACATTCGTAAACGGATACGTTTACTATAAATTATTTAATCACAATAAAAATTACAGTTATGAAAAGACTATTATTATGTTCATTCGTATTTTGGATAGTTATAAACTGTCCAGCACAGAGTGCCTTAGACAAGGTTTATAATGGTGTAAATACTGCCGAAAGGGCACAGGGTACACTCAATAAGGTTAAAGGGCTTTTCGGAAAAAAGAAAAAACAGGAACCGGAATCTTCTTCAGCTGCGGTGAAGGATACTATCAGAACTGTGAAAAGTGAAGCTGTTTCCGGCATTTCAACAACTTATGTATCAGTGGCAGGTATTGACTTCAGTACATTGAAAAAACTGACTGAAAATATTCAAGCATGTTCCGGGGTAGAAACTGCAAAAATGAAATACAGTTCTAGTTTATCGTCAGTTGAAGTAATTCACACTGGTAAAACTGAAGAGCTCTTTAAACTTATGCTGGAAACGTCCAAGGATATTTTTTCTGAAAAGAATGTAGAGAGTTTTGAAGAAGGCAAGATTTCTATTTCCCTAAAACGGTGAGCAGTTTTAGCGTATTTACGGATTAACTGAGAGACTGCATGCAGTCTCTTTCTTTTTTAACCATTTCAATATCGATTGGCATATTTCAAATTCTTAGAGAGCGTATCAGTGAATTGGCAACTATCATGCTATCCGCATCATTAAGGTAAAAATCAATATCAGTAAGAACCTGCATGCATTGCGATAGGTATAGTTCCTGATTAATATCGGTTTTTTCCAAATCCAGACAATCATAACTGGTTAGGCATGCCTTTATATAATAGGCCAGTTCGTCGTTTTCTTTTTTCACCAATATGCATTCCTGTAAAAGCTTTCTAAGCTCAAGATTACAATCGCAATGGTCATCTATATATTCCTCCAACCTGGTGATTAGCTCGTCAGACATAGAAATAGTTTTTAGTAAATTGTATTCTATCAGTAAGGTAAAACGGTAAGCAGTTTTAGCGGATTAACTGCTAGACTGCATGCAGTCTCTTTTTTTCGGTAGCACCTGGCTAATGAGATTAATAACCCCCTTTGTCCATCTCCATATCACGATCAGGATTTTTATTAGGGCTGTTTCTGTTTAAATCCTTAGCCTGGGATTTGAATCTTTCTTTTCTATATTGCTTGGCTCCTAATTGAATCCCGCTTAGGTAGTCATTTGAGGGGTCTACAGTGACCGAAAGCTTTTTGATAATGTCTGGGGTATGCTGAGCCAATAAATAGCCGCTGTTAAAGCCCTTAATGAATTTTTGCTCGTCCATTATTAAAAAGTGTTTTTTGAATGTTTGGAAAGATATTCATCGATTGAATCAGAATCGTAGAGGATGAGTTTCTTTTCCGGCTGTGTGAATCTTATTTTGCCTTCATCCCTTAATTTCTGTAAGGTTGTCTTGCTATGTATGCGAAGTTTTTTCATGGCTTCTTCTGTGGAAATCCATTTATCTTCTGCTTTATTGATTGAGGTTTTTACCCGTTTAACTACTTCCTCAATAAGTGCATAAAAGGCCTCGTCGTGCAGGCAGATAATATTCATGCTCTAATTTACGATACACTAATTAATAAAGAATTTTTTTGACTATGCTTTTGCCAACAATTAATATATTCTATTTAAAGCTACGGGCTTAGTTCATCACCGCATCAATAGATAAATAATAGATTAAGCATTGATTGACAATGCACTTAAAAAATCACGATAATTATCATTCGAAACTATAATATAATTACAGTCATTCCTAAGCATTTCCAATTCTAATTCCACCTGATGATTACTTCGCTTGTGAAAGTCTTCAGCAGCTTTAGCGTTTGAATCAATTGCTTTTTCTCTTTTGATAAAACGTTCTATTCTAACTTCTTCCATCACATCTAGATAAATGGCAAACATTTTTTCACTTCTTCGTTTGATGTCATCGAATATTACTTTATGACGTACACCTTCAAATATTAATTTTGAGGGTCTATCATTACTATAACAAATTACGTTATCTAAAAATTCTTTGTAATCAGTAGCAATCATATTAGCACCTAAATTTTGAAGGGCTTCACGATCCATTGGCAATCCGTTTTCCCTTGAATAATTTGCCAAATATCCTCCAAAGGATGCTATGGGGTAATGTAGCCATTTAGAAATATCCATAGCGAGTGTTGATTTCCCAGAACATATTTTGCCAATTATCAAGATTGACAAATTTATTTTTTCCACAATCTGTTATTTATGAGTCAATGCTATTTTGATGGTCGACCAAGCAGTCCTATCGCGTTTTTCCACTTTAATTGGTGAAATTTTCGTAATATCGAATACTTCAAAAAGTGAAATGTACTTAGCAGAGTGCTTATTTTCCCAGAAATTTTCAACCAAATGAGAACAAATTCCTTTTGAGAATTTCTTCTTTAAATCTTTAAGTTGCTGCGAGCCTAAATTGTTATAATAATTCACTGTGCCAACAAAAAAAAATGCAACGACTTCTCCTCCACTTTTCTTGACATATACAATATCGCCAGCTGAAACTTTTTGAAAAGGTGGGATTTTATTCAAGCTAAATCTCGATTCTATAGTTTTTTGTCCATTTAATAAGGATGATAAAAATGGTTCAGTAAAAATTGCCAAATGGATCCCTGCGTTTTGGATATTAAAATGTTTCGATTTATAGAATAAATGCATATTCTGAGCCACCTTAACATGATCTTCTGTATAGTTAATCAGCTTCCCTTTCCATTTCTCTGTAGAGCCATTCAAGGTATTCGTTGTATTCTTCATTTTCAAAGTCCGAAATTACCTTAATAAATTCAAAAGCCTTCTTCTCATCTTCTGAATCAGGCGATATATTATCATTGAAATCTCTCAAATATGTGTACAATCTTCTTGGATTATTTGTCGAAAATATACGGTTTCCTGAAGTCCAAATGTTTGCTTCTCTTCGTCTTGGGTCTCTCGAACTTACCGATGGCAATATTTGTGATGCAACTAACGCATCAATGTCCAACTTTTCAGGGCTACAATCGGTTACATCCTCATCAATTTTTATTCTTATACGACACGAGTTAATTTCTACTTCTCGCCAACCTAAGTTTTGCTCTTCGTAATCAGGTCGCTCAACAAAATGCGACTTCAATTTTTGAAAAATTGCTAAATCTCCATGTCTCCAAAATGGATTAGTTAAAGCTCCTGCTATTCGAACTGCATTCCATTCAAAAAATGGCATGGCATACTCAAGTCTTCCAGGACTAAGACTTTCCAAGCACAATCCTTGCTGTTGACAAAAAGTAAACCATGCTATTCTTTCCTTATCGATCCCAGGTCGTGTATTAAAAGGAGGAATACTTATAATTAAACGACCTCCAAGTTTAATACATCTGGAGGCCAACCAGATAAATTGATAAAAATGAGGTTCATACCAAGGCGGATCCATAACAACTGTGGCATACATACCAACTGTTTCAGAATCTAATTTGAATATATCGCCAACAATAACTTTGCAGTTGTCGTGAGCAAGTTCCTTTAAACTGTCGACAACCCCTTGGTTTCTTTCCACAATTGTAACAGCCTGTGAAATATCTCGTTTACAAAGGTTGGCAAACAATGTCGGCATCCCCAAAATTAGTATTTCATCATTGATGTGATTGGACTGTAAAACAAGATCGGACAAATAATCAACGCTTGTCTTCGTATTTCTCCATTCAAAATCTAAAGGGTGGGGTTTCTTAAAAAAATTAAAATCGCCCATATATTTTCTTAAATATACCTGCCGGTCGGAAAGCAGGAAGTTGCCGATAGTGACATGGGCTTTTTCCTCTGTTAGCCATAGTTCGTCATCTCCACACCTTACAATATCGTTTTTTTCTAATTCTTTGAGGAAATCTAAAGCTGAAATTGGATCAACTCCATGCAATCGCTGACATAAATAGTTTAACGATCTTGGTTGGGAGCATAATCTTTTTATTAATTGCTCGGTGTAACTTTTATTCATAAGGTTGAAACTTGGTTTTTACATCTGTGATCTTTTTCTGCAAATCTTCGGTTGAAAATCGTCTTCTCATTTCTTCTTGCCAAATCTGAATAGCCATTTCTTGCCCTTCAAGCAAATTAAGTTGTAAGTCTTTTATCCTACTTACAACGGGTGTGAATTCCTGTATTTTCAGGGGCACAATTCTAAGTGGGTAAGTTTCATCGACATTCTGAATTTTGTCTAATACCCATTTAATAGCACCTTTAAAGTCAGTGGAAGTTATAGCAGGCAAGGTTATATAGCTATACAAGTCCAAACCAGTTTTAAGAAGCTTCTCCCACAAAGAAAATTGCTGATAAAATAGTGAAGGTTCTGCTCCAGTATTATTTGAAAACGAAAGTTCATCTATTCCTTTGAAACAACATACTCTTCCATACATTTTATATGATACTAGTTGCTTTATCTGATCTGTGGAAAGATATTTCCAGAAGTAGTCGTTACTTAAGTTATCATCAGACCACAAATAAACTTTTTCCGAAAGACCCCGCTTTGTTAGAGCCTGCATCATCCAAACTACCCATTCGGGAGTGATGTCAGGTTGACCCCCTGTTAAGTCTATGACTAATGGCGGATCTTCTTGGTTTTGATAATAATCGAGTAGCGTTTCGCAATCCAAATGTTCAGAAAACCTTCTATTGCCACTTAACAACTTAAAATCGACAAAGCAATACCAGCAACGCCAGTTGCAAACGGCATTTTGAAAAACTTGAGTCCGGATCATGGAATTTTCATCCAAGCCTAGAGCTTTTTGAGCTGGTAAGATTGGAAGAGGATTTATTGGCCATTTAATACCGTTTCCAAGTCGAAAATGCCTAATTCTTCCAAAACCATTGCAATTTGCGGGCTCAGTTAAATCCTGTTCTTGTTGACTGTTTTCAAAATTAGTAACTAGAATTGTTTTTGCATTAGTATTGATCGACTTTTCACGCAAAGAACATGATGCCTTTTCTGTATCAATATAGTTCATATTATTTTATTAGGGGGATTAGGTTCTTCTAAAATACCCGGCACTCTGTCCTCAATAAATAATTCAATTAGCCCGGCACAGTAGTCAATTTGATCTTCTGTTAAATCTGAAATTTGCGAAATATTATGCCAACGTTCAAGACATATCCGACAACAAGTTGCAGTTGCATGTTGTCCATAGTGAATTATTTCATTCCCTTTTTTTGGGGTGCAAATTTTATCAAAATATGTTTTTATAGGATGTCCAATTTTTTGTTTAATTATAAGTTTAGCTCTCGCCCTTAAAGCTTTTCGCCCTCTTTTTTTTGCCCTCACAATCGCCGCTTCATCGATTAGATTTATCCAACAAACATGACGGAGTAATTCTTTTTTAAGACTATCAAAAGTATATGCTATATCATTGGGATTACGGAGATAAATTCGTTCCCAGTCTATTGAATCATCACCACAATTTTTACAATCACCTATCTGCTTACCTTTACCAGCAACTTGAGAGGTATAATAATGAAATCCCTGATCACATTTTGTAGCCGAGCATTTTACTTCCATAGGCTTCAGCTCAGATATGGGTTTATCGATAGTAACTGGTTCCATAATGAATTAGACATTTAAAGCATTATATAATAAGTTGTAATCAACTGACTCTAGTTTTTGTAAATCAATATTTTTTAAAAAAATGTCTTTTGCTAAAGCAAAAGGATCAGGATCTTTGATTTGTAAACTATCCGCTGTGTTCCACCATTGACTTCCCTGATAAGCCAAACGGTATGCTATGTAATTGGCTAAAGAGTCAACTCGAAGCCCATGCCTTACTGCAACGTCTTCAACTGCTTTTTTTAAAAATTCAGTTTTTCCCTTTGCAAGTTTTACAGCTTCTTCAGCATACATCTCGGCGCTTCCATTAAAAATGACTTGGCTTGCAAAGGAATTCGCTTCTAATTCTTTTGAATCTTGCTCTTTGGATATCGGTGAAATTTCTACAGTCTCAACGATAATTTCATCTTCATCCTTTAGGTGAACTAACACGTGATATAACTCGTGCAACAAATCGAAGATCCATTTAGCATGAGAGGTAACTTTTTGTTTGAGAACAATAACATGTTTACCTTTTATATTCCAAGCTGCGCCATGAAAAATTCCAGAATCTTTTAGAGGAAGCACTATAATCCCCATATCCCATGTATAATTTAAAAGTGAGATTAAATTAAACGTTCCATATTTAGTTTGTAAAACATTTTTGAAGTCTTCGATATTTTTAGGTCGTGGTATTGACTCGTTACTTTTTTTTGCTTTTAATGCAGCTCTAGCTAAAAAGTTAGCATACGGCATATAAGCTTTTACCTGATTATAATTTGAACTACTACCTTTCTTAAAAAGGGCAGTCGCTGTTGGAGACTGATCAAATGATAATACAGAATCACTCCAGATGTCATCGAAAGACCAACCATAAATGTTCGATAAGTAAGAAGCAGCTTCGTCCAATAATAGATCCGGCTGTTCCCCCTGCGTATTATTAAGTTCAAGTTGGATATTTTTTGGTATTATTTTTCTTGTAACAAAGCCTGGGTCAATCCCGATTTTTGACAATTTTTTTAAGAGAAACGAGAAAGTTTTTATATCGCTTCTTTCATTTTCCCATTCAACTTCTTCATTTGCTAAATCTTTAAGTGAATACCCCATGGAAGCAAGTAGCTTTTTCAAAGTGGTAAAGCCCACGTCTTGATATCCTTTTTCAATCCTTGATATGGATTGTGCCGTGATTCCAGATCGATCAGCTAGTTCGTTACTTTTGATACCTTTTTTTTCTCGAAGTCTTTTAATCTTAATACCAATTAGTTTGGCTTGGTCATCTGCTTGCTGAGCCATGAATCTGCTAAAGTCTTTATCGGTTAATACCCGAATTTTATCCCATGGAACCACTTTCTCTTCATTTACCAGATCAAATTTTATTTCGTAAGACGTTATTTCAAGATTTTCTGTACGAATTTTGTTTAATTGTTGTTGACTGACAAATGGTAGTAAATATTTAAGTTCAATTTCTACTTTATCTCCATTAGCAAAGAAGACAACAATAGTTCCATCCCGAATATGAGCTTTCGAAATTGCTTGGTAATCTATATTTTCCCAATGTTTCATAATTAAAAATTTAATTTTTCTGAGGGTGTTTGTTCTCCCATGTATCGACTAGCAAATCCAGGTTTTGTTCTAAAAATTTTCTTATCTTTTTTTTGATAGACTTTCCAAACCACACGTTGAGGAATGGCAATCCGATAATGAAATCATCGCCATTATTAAAAATCAGATGACAGTGCGGAGGCGGGTGCTCATCATCGTATATGTACACTGCAAAGCTTTCACCATCTAATACTCTCATAAAATTTATGTTTCATGAGGCAATATTACAACATATCTTAATCATACCAAAATAAATTAACGTATACGTTAATTTATTTTATAAAAGGTTTGTTCTATTGTAATAATTATGGTTAATCTCTTTCGCTGATTTATACATTAGGAAGGTAGTTGCAACTGAAGGATCAAATTTTGGAAAGTTTATTTCAGGTAATACCGATAACAAGAAACAGGAAATTTTGTACCAGTGTTGTACCAACAAAAAAACCGATTCATAGAATCGGCTGAAACCTACTTGTGATGGGAGTTGAACCCACACTCACTTTATAGAGAACAGGATTTTAAGTGAAAGGCTTCTGTTATCCTTTTGGTCTCCCTAAAAATATTAAATTAACACCATTACATGTTCACAGATAAGCCGTGCAAATCCTGTGCAAATGAAAAAGGGCTTCAATGCTTATCGCTTGAAACCCTTTACCTGTCTGCTCCCCCTTCTGGACTTGAACCAGAGACCCTCTGATTAACAGTCAGATGCTCTAACCAACTGAGCTAAGGAGGAATACTTTTAAAATGGACGGCAAAAATAAGCCTTTTTATTTTTTAGCAAAATAAATAGACAACTATTTCAACCAATTAAACAAATTGTTTTCTTCTAAACCTATGAAAACCCCGTGAGGTGTTACCTCTACCGGAAATGTTTTTAAATAATACCCTTCACCACTCGTATTTCGCCCGGTTGTTAAACTAAACTGATACCTGTGCAGCGGGCAAACAATATTACCCAGTGCATCGGTATAACCATCTGCCATCAGCCCGCCGGCATGGGGACATTTTGCTGCACAGGCTGAAACAATTCCTTGTTTTACAGACACACAAAAAGATTTTCCCGCCACCTCCAATTGGACCAGACCAGACTCAGCTACCGGAATACTTTCAATATTTTCCGCAATCTTATGCCAGGTAATTTTTTTTGACAACTGTAATGATTAAATAACTGAGGGACTTTAATAGAAATATTCAGCTTTGTAAGGATATCTAACCTGGTACATTTCACGGACTTTGTTGAGTATCGTTTGCCTGAGTAAATCAATATTGCTCTTTTCCAGCGCAGATATAAAAACACAATTGTCTTTGGTTTCATTTGTCCACCGCTGTTTAAGATCATCCAGGATCTCTTTTTTTACATCCGCTTCCAGCCACTGATCAAACGCCTGCTCCTCGTATTTATCCATCTTATTAAATATTGTGACGGTAGGCTTTTCCTGGGCACCAAGTTCAGCCAGCGTTTTGTTCACTACTGTAACCTGTTCCTCATACTGGGCATGAGATATGTCAACTACATGCAGTAAAATATCAGCCTCCCTTACTTCATCCAATGTGCTTTTAAAACTCTCCACCAGGTGATGCGGAAGTTTTCTTATAAACCCTACTGTATCGCTCAATAAAAATGGCGTTTGCTCAAACACTACCTTACGGGTTGTGGTATCCAATGTGGCAAATAATTTATTTTCAGCAAACACTTCGCTCTTACTAAGCAGGTTCATGATAGTAGATTTGCCCACGTTTGTATAACCCACCAGGGATACCCGTATAAATTCTCCCCTTTCTTTTCTTTGTGTGTAGGATTGTTTGTCAATTTCCGCCAGCCTCTTACGTAACAAAGTGATTTTGTCTTTTACAATACGTCTGTCAGTTTCAATTTCAGTTTCACCTGGTCCACGTGTACCAACTCCGCCTCCCTGCCTTTCAAGATGCTTCCACATCCCTTTTAGCCTTGGTAAAATATACTGGTACTGGGCCAGCTCAACTTGTGTTTTTGCCTGGGCTGTTTTTGCCCGGCTGGCAAAAATATCAAGGATCAAATCGCTGCGGTCAATAGTTTTAACACCCAGCTCTTTTTCAATATTTTGAATTTGAGAACCTGTAAGCTCATCATCAAAAATAACCAGCTCAACTTCATTGTGCATTATGAGGTAACGCTTTATTTCTTCCAGTTTCCCTTTTCCGACAAAGGTTCTGGCATCTGGATGAGGTAGTTTTTGAATAAATCTTTTTACTGCAATCACTCCGGCCGTTTCAGATAGAAAAGCGAGTTCATCCAGGTATTCATTCAATTGCTGTTCGTCCTGGCCTCCGGTAATCACCCCTACCAAAACGGTATGTTGTTCCTGCTTTAGTTGTTTTTTATCAATCAATTAATTAATAATTTAAAATGTGTAAAGACTGCTTCTTTTACAAAAGTAAACCATTGCTGCAGTCTTTTGATTGGTATACATAACT
Source organism: Ferruginibacter sp. (assembly GCA_965247025.1). Lineage (GTDB taxonomy): Bacteria > Bacteroidota > Bacteroidia > Chitinophagales > Chitinophagaceae > Ferruginibacter. The sequence goes on from OZ252000.1 coordinate 4,185,015, forward strand.
GACTCAATTTTAATAGTGGCGAGTAAATTTTCAGTAATAGCAAAGGTTCCGCTTTGCAACGGAACCTTTTATAACTTAATATTTTATACTAGTTTTTTGTTGCCAATTTGGTGTCTCCCACCCACTTTTGCATTTCTTCACATTGCTTATATTCTTCATCAACTTTAATATAATACGTTGGAATTTTCTCAATGAACCATTTTTCCAGAATCATATTTTTTTTCTCTTCTAAAGCACGCTGAGAAATTTTGTTGTAATCATCTTTAATATTCTCTCTGTGTGGCTCAGAGCGGCTAAGTAAGTAAACAATCCGAACACCTTTTTTACCCCGTTCATCGGTAAACTCTGTTGGCTGGGAATACTGCCCAATTTTAAGATCTTTCATCATTACAACAAGATCTTTATCTAACTGATCAATGGTAATGTAAGTGCTTCCTTCGTTATTAGTCCTTCTACCGCCTGTAAGCTTATTTTCATCATCACTGTATTTTGAAACCGCTTCTCCAAACTGCAAAACACCAGCAACTAATTTTGACCTTACTGTATCCATCTTTTGTTTAGATGCGCTGATTTCTGTTGCCGTAATCGGCGGGATTTTCAAGATATGTCTAACCACAGCATCATCACCGGCCCTGTTCATCATTTGTATAATATGATACCCAAACTTACTTTTAAATGGTGCCGAAATCTGACCTTCTTTTAAAGAAAACGCTTTTGCCAGAAACGTCCCGTCCCATTGTTTTTCATTCCTGTTCAGTTCATATCTTCCACATTTATCTTTACTTCCGGGATCATCCGAATAAGCTCCGGCAAGTGTACAAAAATCTTTTTTACCTGATTCGATCTGCGTCTTAAATTCTTTCAGTTGATCCAGGGAATATTCTTCTGCTTCCCTGCCTGCTTTTGGATAGTTTACTATTTGTCCAATTTCCAACTCACTTTCATAATAAGGCAAACTGTCTTTAGGGATTTTATCAAAATAAGCCTTTACTTCATTAGGGGTAATACGAACGCCATCCACAATTTTGTTACGCATATCGCCGGCCAGTTTTCTTTCCCTGAAACCATCTTTAAAATCTTCCTTTAACTGGTACAAAGTCCTTCCCGAAATTTCTTCCAACTTTTCTTTCGATCCATATTGGCTTATAAACCCCCGGATCTGGTTGTCAATTTGGGCAGCTATATCTTCGTCAGATACCGGCAGCGAATCCCTCTCTGCCTGCAACACAAGCGCTTTAATTCCCATGGCCTGCTCCAGTGATAAACATTTTGCATTGGCCGGTACTTCAATGCCCTGACGCTGCATATCAGAAATAGTATTATCGATATCGCTTTTTAAAACAATTTTATCTCCTACAACCGCAATGATCTTATCGGCGGCAATTTTTTTAGGCTGAGCAAATGCCGGACAAAACAAGAGGCTTAAACTCAGGGAAAATAAAAAATACTTCATTTTTAAAAATATTAGCTGTAAAAATAGGCAGTTGGCATCAGGGACGCCAACTGCCTTTTCTATTTAACAAATGTTTGTACCGAAAGGATGTTGATGATTGATAGTTAATGGCCAGTGCACAATCGGCCATCTTCATCTGTTTATAAAGTACGTTTTACTTCAACTTCCTCAAATGCTTCTACAATATCATTCACTTCAATATTTGCGTAATTCTTGATGGTTAACCCGCACTCCATATTGGTAGTAACTTCCTTCGCATCATCTTTATAACGTTTCAGGCTACCAAGTTCACCCGTAAATATTACAATGCCATCTCTTACCAAACGGATACGGTTGTTCCTTGCAATTTTACCTTCCAGTACAATACAACCGGCCACAGTAGCTTTATCAAATTTGTATGTTTCCTTAATAAGCACATTGGCGAGTATCTTCTCTTCAACACCAGGTTCCATCATACCTTCCATGGCGCTTCTTATTTCTTCAATGGCGTTATAAATAATAGAGTATAATTTGATCTGGATCGATTCATTCTCTGCAAGCCTTGCAGCCTGCATTGATGGACGTACATTAAACCCTATAATAATTGCATCAGAAGCATTTGCAAGTGTAACATCACTCTCAGTGATGGCACCTACCGCCTTGTGTATCACTTTAACAACAATTTCTTCGGTACTCAGTTTCTGCAATGAATCACTTAAAGCTTCTACAGATCCATCCACATCACCTTTGATAATAACATTCAGCTCTTTAAAGTTGCCCAATGCCAAACGGCGTCCAATCTCATCCAGCGTAATGTGCTTGCGTGCCCTCATACCCTGTTCTCTCAAAATCTGTCCACGCTGATAAGCTTTTTCCCTTGCTTCACTTTCATCAGAATAAACCTTGAAAGTTTCACCAGCCTGCGGCGCACCATTCAATCCAAGTATTAACACTGGTGTTGATGGGGGAGCAATTTCGCTACGCTGGTTACGCTCATTGTACATTGCTTTTACTTTACCGAAGTTTTGGCCAGAAACGATCATATCGCCCTGTTTCAGTGTACCATTTTGAACCAGTATGGTTGCCACATATCCACGGCCTTTATCAAGCGAAGCTTCAATTACTGTACCTGTGGCCGGTTTATCCGGGTTTGATTTAAGTTCGAGTATATCTGCTTCCAGCAATATTTTTTCGAGCAACAGATCAATATTCAATCCCTGTTTTGCACTTATTTCCTGGCTTTGGTATTTACCACCCCAGCTTTCAACCAAAATGTTCATTCCGGCAAGCTGCTCCTTAATTTTTTCGGGGTTAGCGCCGTCCCTGTCTATTTTATTGATAGCGAAAATCATTGGAACATTAGCTGCCTGAGCATGCGAAATCGCTTCTTTTGTTTGAGGCATTACGGCATCATCGGCTGCAACAACAATTACTGCAATATCAGTAACCTTGGCACCTCTTGCTCTCATAGCTGTAAACGCTTCGTGACCAGGTGTATCCAGGAAAGTAATTGCTCTGCCTTCTTTTAAAGTTACCTCATAAGCGCCTATGTGCTGGGTGATACCACCAGCCTCGCCAGCAATAACATTAGTATTACGGATATGATCCAGTAAAGATGTCTTACCGTGATCAACGTGACCCATGATGGTTACAATTGGCGCCCTTGGTTTTTTATCTTCTTCACTGTCCTGTTCTTCATCTTCCTCCAGTTCTGCAGCATCTTCAACACCAATAAATTCAACTTCATAATTAAATTCGCTGGCAACAAGTTCAATTACATCTGCTTCCAAACGCTGATTAATGGATACCATTATACCAAGGTTCATACACTTACCGATAATGTCAGCAAAACTTACGTCCATTAAACCTGCCAGTTCACTTACAGAAATAAATTCGGTAACCTGTAATTTATTGGTACCGTCATCACCACCGTTTCTCTGTACAGACTGTTCATCCCTTTTTGCCTTACGATATTTAGCTTTAAGGCTTTTGCCCCTTCCGCCGCCGCCTGATAATTTGGCCTGTGTTTCTTTTATTTTATCCTGAATTTCCTTAGCATCAATTTCCCTGTCCTCACGGCGTGCCGGTACAGCAGATAGCCTGTTAAAACCACCCTGTCCGCCGCCAGGCCGGTTTGGACCGGCATTTCCACCCGGCCTGTTGCCTCCGTGTGTATTGCCACCCGGACCTTGTGGCCTGTTCCTGTTAGGATCAAAACCGCCACCCGGCCTTGGTGGTTGGGAATTTCCTGATGGTTGACTGCTCTGTTGCCCACCCGGTGCTCCCGGCTTACGTTCCATTGGGATCCGCTTGCGTTTACGCTTATCTTCAAGTTCCTTTTTCGGCCTGGTATCGTTATCAACCGGTAATTCAATTTTACCCAAAATTTTAGGACCTTCCAGCCTGTCAGCCTTAATATTTTCAATAGTTGCAGGCTGGTCCGCAGGCTTATGTTCTTCCACCGGTATTACGTTAACAATGGGAGCCTCAATTGCCGGCTTAGGTGGAAGCAGGGGTTGCCTGGCTTCTGCAGGAGCTTTGATAACAGGAGCTTCTTCAGGCTTCTCTTCCGGCTTTTTAACTGCTTTTTTCGGTCTTGTTGATGAATCAATAGCATCAAGATCAATCCTTGAAACTACTTTGGGACCTTCCAATTCGGGTGCTTCTATCTTAGTAATACCTTCGTTATCGGTAACTGTATTAATTTCTGCAGCTGGCTCCGGAATTATTTTTTGAGGCTCTTCCGCTTTCTTTATTTCTGCTAAAGGTTGCAGTACCTCCACAGGTTCAGCAATAATTTCCGGAACTATTTCGGGTTCCTTTTCTACTACCGGAGCTGTTACAGGTGGCACAGCTGTTTCTTTTTTTCTAAAGGAAAGATCCTCTTCGTCTCTTTTCTTTTTTATGTCGGCGGGCGGAGCGGTTTTAGTTAACTCAATCTTTTCCGCCTTTTGCTTTGCTACTTTATCCTGCTGAAACTCCGACTGAAGCACCCGGTACATTTGTTCCGTAAGCTTAGCCGTTGGCTTCAGGTCTTCATTACTAAAGCCTTTCGACTCTAAAAACTCAATAAGGGTATCTTTTCCTATATTGAATTCCTTAGCCGCTGCCATTAACCTTGGGGTATTTGTTGCTACTTCTGACATTCGTGTTTTGGGCCTGAATGCTATATCAGGCTTTTTTTGATCTGTTGTTATTAATTAATATTGTGCTGTTTGTTAAAACTACTCTTTTTCGAACTCTTCGTTCAGTATTCTCAATACATCTGCTATTGTTTCTTTTTCCAAATCAGTTCTGCGTTCAAGTTCTGCTGCGTTTAATGCCAGTACAGATCTTGCTGTATCGCAACCAATTTTCTTAAGGGTTTCAATTACCCATGGTTCAATTTCATCACCAAATTCTTCCAGGTCAATATCAAATTCATCTTCTTCTCCTTCGTTATCACGGAATACATCTATTTCAAGTCCTGTAAGTTCGCAGGCCAGTTTAATGTTAACGCCTCTTCTGCCGATGGCGAGAGATACCTGGTCTGGTTTTAAATAAACCATAGCATGCTTTTTCTCTTCGTCTATTACAATACTTGTAATTTTTGCAGGTGTAAGGGAACGCTGGATAAGTAACTGGATATTGCTGGTCCAGTTTATTACATCTATATTCTCATTTTTAAGTTCTCTTACAATGCCATGAATCCTGCTTCCTTTCATTCCCACGCATGCTCCTACAGGGTCAATTCTGTCGTCAAAACTCTCCACAGCTATTTTAGCTCTTTCACCTGGATCCCTGACTATTTTCTTAACCACAATCAAGCCATCAAATATCTCCGGCACTTCTATTTCGAGTAATTTTTCTAAAAATACCGGGCTGGTACGTGAAATTACAATAACAGCCTGGCTATTTTTTAGTTCTACCTTTTTTACAACGCCTCTTACATTTTCGCCTTTCTTAAAATAATCTGAAGGTATCTGTTCTGATTTTGGTAAGATCATTTCATTGCCTTCCTCATCCAAAAGCAACACTTCCTTTTTCCAAACCTGGTATACTTCACCACTTACAATGTCTCCAACACGATCTTCATATTTTTTGATGAGCAAATTCTTTTTTAAATCGTTGATACGGCTTGCAAGTGTTTGTTTACCGGCGAGTATAGCCCTGCGGCCAAACTCCTTCTGAATATCAACTTCCTCATATAATTCTTCACCTACCTGGTAATCAGGTTCAATTTTGATGGCGTCTTTATATTCAATTTCCGTAAGCGTATTGTACAAATCATCATTATCCACAATAGTACGGCGGCGGAAAATCTCCAAATCACCTTTCTGATCATTTACGATAACATCAAACTGTTCATCACTGCCATACTTTTTACGGATCAATGTTTTAAAAACATCTTCCATTACCTTCATCAGCGTAGGGCGATCAATGTTTTCTGCGTCTTTAAATTCCTGAAAGGAGTCAATTAAATTAATTCGTGCCATAAACCTTACCAGCCTCACTTTGTATCCCCGCCGGCAGGGGAGTTTGGTTATTGAATATTAAAATGATATTTGAACAACTGCCTGCTTAATTTCTTCAAAAGCAAGCACTTTATTTATTGTAACAGCTTTTTTATTTTTACCTTCTGTCCATTCCAGCAAAATTCCATCTTCATTTGCTTCGGTAAGCTTTCCTTCTATTTTTGTGTCATCCTGTAGTGTTACCGCCAGTTTTCGCCCCACATTCTTTTTAAACTGCCTTGGCATTTGCAAGGGCTCATCAACCCCGGGGCTGCTAACTTCCAGCGAAAAATTACCATCCGGATACCAGGCCTCTTCTTCTATCACTTTGTACATGGCCCGGTTGATACGGGCACACCTGTCGATGTTTACTCCTGTATCTGCATCTAAAAAAACCTTGATGTTGTTAGTTGGTTTTATACGTACAGACACTAAAAAAACATCGTCATAAGCTGCGATGATCTTTTCTATTAATGCTTTTATTGGCTCTGCTGCTGGTATCTGGGACATGTGTATTAAAAAAGGGAACGTATCCCGTTCCCTTCATTTGTTTCTTTTTCCATTGCAAATGTAAGCAACAAAAGCATATCAGCCAAACCTCACTTTAAAATAAAAACTGCCACTCATAAATTATTGCTAACTATTAACAGGATTATTTTTATATGAGTTATACATTTGTGGCATGAATATTTTTAGATTAGCGTTCGAGTTGTTCGCCTTGTATATTCTTTACAAGCTCATTTTTGATTTTATAATTCCATTGGCACAAACTACTAAGCAGGTAAAAAAGCAATTTAATGATATGAGTGCCCAGATGCAGGAAAAAATGAACCAGCAACATACTGCAGGCTCTCATCAAACTACAGCAAGCACTCCTGTTAACAAGGCAAAGAATGACGATTATATTGAATTTGAAGAAATAAAATAATTTTATCTTTTTCTGTTATTCACTTCCTCCACAAATCCATTAAATAAAAAAGCCTTCAAAAAATAAAGGCCATTTAATTATGGGGTTACAGGCAATTCTATTTTACGGTATACATATATCCGCTCTTGCGGAGTTTGTTACTCTTGGTATAAAATTTTATGGGATAAAAATTTGCAGGTTGTATTAATTTTCTTGCAAAACTCCTAAATCCTTTCAGCAGTGGGTTGTTATCGGTCGTGTTCATAATAATTAGCTTTATAAATGTTGAACGGAAGATATTGGAGAATATTGTATAAATAAAGTTAAGTTTTTAAAATTCTGCCTTAATCTGAAAACCCCGGCTTTTGGCCAGGGTTTTTCTTTCATCTGTCGTGCCTAACAATTATCGTCTAATGATTTATACAACGGGACTGTTTTAACCCAAATTTTGCAATAGATTCATCCGGTAAGACTTAATGGCAGTTTTGTGTTTTCAATGAACGAGAAAAGACTCTCGTACCATAACCTTCTTTTTAGTGGAACAGACATTTTCAGTTTATTATTTTCTATCCAGGAACCAACTGCAAAGCAGTTGAATCTTAATGTAGCAAGTGTGGGACTGGGCTGCTTTTGAAGTGTTACCTGCCGGAACAAACTCATTAAATTATAAGCTACCATTACAAGGCGCATGGCTGTTTCTGTTGCACAAAAATCATCCATACAAAATCCCTGAACTCCAAAATCTTCTTTTAGTTCCTTTATCCTGTTTTCTGCATCGCCTCTGCGTTTATACTGTTCCCAAATTTCATTTGCAGGTAAACTTTGATTGGTAACAAAAGCATGATAACGGGTTTTAAATACTTTATCTCTATCAATATCTTCTAACTTAAAAAGGCTGGTTAGTCTCTTACCGGTGGTCTTTCGACGGACCTCTTCCTGTTGCTTAATAATAACTATTCTTCTGGGTTTACTCCAATTGCCTTGTTTATAGTCTATTTCTGTAATCCAAAGTCCCATGCCGATTGCCTGCCAGTTTTTAATACCGTAAATAGTGCCTTGCAGCCTGGCATAAAGTTTACAAGACATTACATAAGCTATTTGTTTATCTTCTATGAATTTCATAATCGCTTCACTGCAAAAACCACTGTCTGCCCTGAACAACCCAACTTTTTTATTGGTAAGAATAGAAAAGGTCTCTTCTAAAAAATTAATGCAATTACTACTGCTACCTGTATTGCCACTGCGATTCCAGCAATTGGCTACCATTCTTATATCGTTTACAAAAGCAAACAACGGATGATGGCTATTGCGGCCACGTTTGGTGGGATTATATCCTTTTTTGCTTCCTTCCTGTTCGCCATAACGGGTAATTACACTGCTATCAACATCCAATGTATAATTATCAAATTGTAATTGCTCAAAGAACCAACTGTTTAGTTCTATGAATAAAGAATGATTAAGAGAAGGGGTGAATTTTTTGAAGAATCTTCCAAAGGTTGTACCGGAAGCTACCCGTTTCCAACCAAATATCTGACGCAGCACTTCATCTAAACGAACAACTGCTGTATGGCTGAATCTGAAGCAACCAATCCAGATACTCACCCAAAAACTTTCTATGATACTTATTGAATCGATACTATTGTTGCTCTTGCCTTGTGGTAAACCTAACTCAAGTAATTTTTTACTGATGCCTGTCTTGTCTAGCAACATTTTCATCTCTTGCATACCGCCCCAGGGAGTTACTAAATTATCGCTGTATTCATGGTGCATACTCATCTGCTAATTTAAGACACACTGGCACATTTTTGTCTATTGCAAAATTTGGGTTTAAATATTTTTTATTGGGATGATAAATAAAAAGACAAGATCCGTTGCGGATAGTGTTTATTATCTTGTCACTTTCTTCCACTGGCAAAGCAGGGCATCCATGGCTTCTGCCAAGAAATCCATTCTGGCTGATAAAACTTTCGCTTACATAGTCAGCGCCGTGTACCACAATGTTTCTTTCCTCAGCTTTATCATTAAAGCCCTTTTCACAACCCTTCAGCCTTAATGAATATCCATTATTGCCTGTATAAGTATTCATGGTGATATAAAATCCGAGGCTGCTTTCGTAAGATGACGCCTGGTTAGAAAAGTTGCTTGCGTATTGCTGACCTGTGTTTTTGCCATGCGCCACCAATGTTTTATATAGCACTTCCCCAGTTTCAAGATCGATGGTAAAAAGGCGCTCTTCAGTTGATGGCTTGCTAAAATCAACGATGGTTATAATGTTCCTTTTGTTGAGTGAGTAGTGCTGTTGAATATAATCGTATCCCCTTATGGCGTAATTAAATACTTCTTCTTTTATACCTGCATCCGCAAGTTTCCATTCTTTGTATTTGGCTGCGAAAAATGATGCCGGTGAAAAATTAGTGGAAGGATTTGAAAATACAGAAAAAATAAAATGGGGAGAAATGTGAGTAACCCTGGCCTGAACAGGACAGATTGCAATTAGTAAAAAAAGGCATGGCAGGTATACCTGTCTACGGATTAATTTCAGCATTCAAAGGGGTTTTTCACTGCAATTCTTTCAATTGCATTTTGTACTTTATAAATCGTTTAAAAAGGGTATTTTATTGTCGGCAGGTTAAAAAAGATTACTGCGTGATTATTGTTTTTTATTATCTTGAAGCCATAAAATTTATTGCATCGTTTGCCTGCCCGCTTATTGATACCACAAAACAACTGATACATGCATTTATCTCCACGGGAAACTGAAAAACTCCTGCTTTTTTTAGCCGGCGAACTGGCAGAAAAACGAAAAGCAAGAGGACTTAAATTAAATTATCCTGAAGCCATAGCACTAATAAGCAGCCGCCTGCAAGAAGCGGCAAGGGATGGCAGAACCGTTGCAGATCTGATGCAATATGGAACTACTATTTTAACCCGTTCCGATGTAATGGAAGGCATTCCGGAAATGATTCATGAGGTGCAGATAGAAGCGACCTTTCCTGATGGAACCAAGCTGGTGACAGTGCATGACCCGATAAGATAGAAGCCCCCTGCCCCAAAGGTGAGCAGAGCAAGAGTTATTAATTTCAAGGAGCCTTTAAAAATTTGAAGGAGTAAGACTCAAATTCAAAATAATGAACTAACAATTTTCATACACCTGCCTTCTCCCCTTTTGGGCAGGGGCTTTTTATTTTTTTTATGATACCAGGCGAATACATTTTAGGAACAGGCGATATTGAGATCAACGCCGGCAGAAAAACTGTAATGATGACCGTGGTTAACACTGGTGACCGCCCTGTACAAGTGGGCTCTCATTTTCATTTTTATGAGGTGAACAAACAACTAAAATTTGACCGGGAAACAGCGCTGGGCATGCGCCTGAACATTGCCGCTGCTCTGGCTGTGCGCTTTGAACCAGGTGAAGAAAAATCAGTTGAACTGGTTGAATTTGGTGGTAATAAAAAACTGGTTGGGTTTAATAACCTTACCAACCGGAAATTGGAATAAGAAACTTTCAAACAATCTTAACAGCCCGGGATAATCTAAAAAAGTCTACCGTTTAAGTTAGAAGGCTGAAGATACTATGAAAAACCGCATTCGAATGGAGCGTCCCGATTAAAATACGGGATTATATCGCCAATGCCGGTGCCACAATAACCGAAGCTGGTTCAATAAAAATTTTTAAAAAAGCTGCGGATTAAAAAAACGTTTAAACGCCTCAACGGCAAAAAATCATCAGCATGAAAATAAACCGAATCAAATACGCCAACATGTACGGCCCCACCACCGGCGACAAAGTAAGGCTGGGGGATACTGAATTGTTTATTCAGATAGAAAAAGATTACACCGTATATGGCGATGAAGCCAAGTTTGGCGGCGGAAAAACCATCCGTGATGGCATGGCGCAATCCGCCACTGCCTCCCGTGCTGATGGGGTACTGGATTTTGTGATAACGAGCGTTATGATCATTGATCACTGGGGTATTGTGAAAGCAGATATTGGTATTAAAGACGGTAAAATAGTGGGCATCGGCAAAGCCGGAAATCCTGATACAATGGATGGCATTACCACAAATATGGTAATTGGCGCCAGCACTGAAGTACATGGCGGTGCTGGTTTAATTGCAACTGCCGGAGGCATTGATACACATATACATTTTATTTGTCCGCAGCAAATTGATCACGCTCTCTTCAGCGGAATCACCACCATGATTGGCGGTGGCACCGGACCGGCAGATGGCACCAATGCCACCACAGTAACACCCGGTGCCTGGAACATTCAAAAAATGCTGGAAGCCGCCGAAGCTTATCCCATGAACCTCGGCTTTTTTGGCAAGGGCAATTGCGCCAGTTTAGCTCCGCTTGAAGAGCAGGTGGAAGCAGGTGCTCTCGGTTTAAAAATTCATGAAGACTGGGGCAGCACCACAGCGGTGATTGATGCCTCTCTGAAGATTGCAGATAAATTAGATGTACAGATTGCCATACACACAGATACCCTGAATGAAGGAGGCTTTTTGGAAGATACCATTGCAGCTATAAACGGCAGGGTGATCCATACATTTCATACAGAAGGAGCCGGTGGCGGACATGCACCAGACATCATCAAAGCGGCGATGTATCCAAATGTTTTGCCCTCCTCCACCAACCCTACAAGACCGTATACCATCAATACCATTGACGAGCATTTGGACATGCTGATGGTTTGTCATCACCTTGATAAATCTGTACCTGAAGATGTAGCTTTTGCAGACAGCCGCATTCGTCCGGAAACAATAGCGGCTGAGGATATTTTGCATGATATGGGTGTGTTCAGCATGATGAGCAGCGATAGCCAGGCAATGGGCCGTGTGGCAGAAGTGATAACACGTACCTGGCAAACAGCGCATAAAATGAAAGTGCAGCGTGGAAGTTTGCCTGAGGATGAAGGACATGAAAATGATAATTTCCGGGTAAAGAGATATGTGAGCAAATACACTATTAACCCTGCTATCACCCATGGCATCAGTGAATATGTTGGCTCTATTGAGCCGGGTAAGCTGGCCGATATTGTTTTATGGAAGCCGGCCCTTTTCGGTGCCAAGCCTGAGATGATGATAAAGGGCGGTATGATCATCGCTGCAAGAATGGGTGACCCGAACGCTTCCATCCCAACACCGCAACCGGTTATTTACCGCCACATGTTTGGCGCTGCAGGTAAAGCTTTGTTTAATACCTGTGCAACTTTCGTTTCAAAGGTTTCGCTGGAGAAAAATATTGTGCAGCAATATGGCTTGCAGAAAATGGTGCTTCCTGTAAAGAACTGCCGCAACATTGGTAAAAAGGATTTAATTCACAATGATGCAACACCGCAGATAGATGTTAACCCGGAGACTTACGAAGTGAAAGTTGACGGAGTACATATTACCTGTGAACCAATGAAAGAGCTGCCTCTTACACAGCGGTATTTTTTATTTTAGGGTAGCCACAGATTTAACAGATTTACACGAATTGTTTTTCGCCGCAGATTTTTTGAGATTACACGAGTTAGGGTTGCTTTATACAGATTTATTTTTTACCAGAGAAGGGATTTTCAAGAATGGTATTCAATTCGTATAAATCCGGTTAATCAGTGGCAAAAAAATCCCAAAAGTGAATTAAAAAACCATTCTTAAAAGTCTATAGTTCCATGCTTATCACACAAAAAAAAGGACACCTTACTTCTTTAAACATTGGTGAAAGAGTAGTAGATTTTCTTTCGTTGAAATGGTATGAATCAAGGAAAAGAATTCTTATAAAAAAAACACAGGCTGGAAGGGAAGTGACCATAAAATTTTTAAATGAAAACCCGGAACTCACAGATGGAGATATTTTATTTTCTGATGAAAAGATAGTGATTGCAGTTACGATTGAACCCTGTGATTGCATCGTCATCTTACCAAAAAATAATTTTGAACTAGCTGCTGCCTGTTATGAAATTGGTAACAAACACCTGCCACTTTTTTTTGAAAACGACTACCTGCTGGTGCCTTTTGAAAAGCCATTGTTCAACCTGTTACAAGTGCAGGGTTACAATGTTAAGCAGGAGCATCGCAAGTTATTAAACCCACTCAAAACAACAGTAGCACCGCATACCATCGGCATTAGTGAAGCAGTATTTTCTTCAGCAGCAAAACAAGTAATTGTTTAGGATGAATAGTTCTTTATTAAACCTGCTGCATTTATCAGACCCAACATTACCAATCGGTGGCTTTTCTCATTCAGCAGGCTTAGAAACCTATGTGCAGCATAAAATTGTAAAAGATAAAACAACGGCATTGTCTTTTATAACTGAAATGCTCAGCCGCAATTTACATTACACTGATGCTGCTTTTGTATCACTTGCTTTTGATACAGCAGAAGACAACGAACTGGAAAAATTGATTGAACTGGACCTGGAATGCAGTGCTGTAAAACTACCGTTAGAAATGCGCCAGGCAAGTAAAAAACTAGGTATCCGGTTATTCAAAATATTTCTGCCGCTTGTAAGCAATGAGCTGATTGATAAGTATCACCAGCTTGTGCAATCGCAACAATCAAATGGAAATTACTGCATTGTGTTTGCGTTGTTTGCCCAGGCAATGGGCATTAGCAAGCAGGATGCACTTTACGGATTTTATTACAACGCAGCGGCAGGCTTTGTAACCAACAGCGTTAAGCTGATACCGCTTGGCCAGCAGGATGGGCAGTCCATGCTTTTTTCTTTGCTTCCTTTAATGGAACAACTGGCTTCTTCATCTATGCAACCAGCAAAAGATTTGATTGGCTTTTGCTGCACCGGCTTCGACATTAGAAGTATGCAGCATGAGCAGTTGTATTCAAGATTGTATATGAGCTGAGAAAATATTTATTCTATTTTTGAACACATACACCAACTCATTAAAAGCTGAACCAATGCTCGAATTTGCAAGCAATTATTATTATATTATTTTAGGATTACAAGCTGTGTGTGCCATTCACTGCCTCAGAAAAGGCAATCAGCAAAAATGGATATGGCTCATCATTTTTTTACCATTGATAGGTTGCCTTGCATACATCTTTACCGAAATATTTACCCGGCAGGAAATGGAACAGTTGCAATCCGGAACCGGCGCTATTTTTAACCCTACTGGTAAAATAAAAAAACTAAAAAGTAATCTTGTTTTCCGGGATACATTTGATAACCGGCTGGCGTTGGCAGACGCTTATTTGGAAGCTGGCCAGTTTGCTAACGCTATTAACCTGTATGAAAAAAGCCTGGTGGATACCTTTGAAGAACATGGACATGGCAACATGCAACTGCTGATTGCTTACTATGGAAATAAACAATTTGAAAACGTACTTGATACAGCGAAAAGGATTTACCGGCTCCCACAATTTATAAGATCAAGGTCGCATATGTTTTATGCCATTTCGCTTGGCTACACCGGCCATGAGCAGGAAGCTGAAAAAGAATTTTTGATGATGAAAGGAAAATTTTCCAATTATGAATGCAGGTATCATTTTGGCAAATTCCTTCAAAGAGCCAATCGACAAAATGAGGCAAAACAGGTTTTTACTGATATCGTTACCGAGGCTGACCACCTGAGTTCTGGCGAAAGGCGGCCCAACAAAGAATGGTTTGCCCGGGCTAAAGAAGAAATAAAATTGATTTCAGCAGTTTAAGAATCACTAAAAAAAATGAACAGAACTTATATTAAAATCGGCGTAGCCGGACCAGTTGGATCTGGTAAAACAGCTTTGATAGAACGCTTAAGCAGGGCCATGAGCAACGATTATAGCCTGGCAGTGATCACCAATGATATTTACACGAAAGAAGATGCTGAATTTCTCACCAAAAACTCTTTGCTGCCGGCGGAAAGGATCATTGGCGTAGAGACCGGCGGCTGTCCGCATACCGCCATACGGGAAGATGCCAGCATGAACCTGGAAGCGGTAGAAGAAATGGCGGAAAGGATACCGGACGTCCAAATCATCTTCATTGAAAGCGGCGGTGATAACCTGTCTGCTACTTTCAGTCCTGACCTTGCGGATGTAACCATTTTTGTAATTGATGTTGCGGAAGGTGATAAGATACCCCGTAAAGGTGGCCCCGGAATTACCAGGAGCGACTTGCTGGTAATTAACAAAATTGACCTTGCCCCGTACGTAAATGCTGACCTAAACGTAATGGAGACAGATGCCAGGAGAATGAGGAAAGGCAGCCCGTTTATTTTCACCAACCTTATGAGTTTGCAGGGTTTAGATGACGTAATTGGCTGGATAAAAAAATACGCCTTGCTTGAAACTGTTGAGGAACCAAATCTTTGCCATTGAAAGCAACTTTACAAATAGCAATCGGGCAGAGAGCCGGAATTAGCTTTTTGCAGCATTGCTATTTTACCACCCCATTTAAAGTGATGAATATCACTGAGGATAAAAAAAAAGAACCGCTTCATTTAATGCTGATGAGCAGCAGCCCCGGCATACTGGATGGTGATGAATACGATATTGACATCATACTTGAGCAAGATTCTTGTTTGCATTTGCACACACAGGCCTACCAGCGTATTTTCACCATGAAGCAACAAGCCGCCCAGCAAATGGGTGTACACCTTGCCAATGGCTCATTATTTTGCTACCTGCCGCATCCGGCTGTTCCGCACGAAGGCTCATCATTCACAAGCAGCAGCAATTTTTACCTTGGCAGTAATTGCAAATTTATTTTTGGAGAGGTACTAACCTGCGGCAGAAAATTAAATGGAGAGTTGTTCGTGTTTTCAAAATACCACAGCGTGAGTAATGTTTATTTTAACAACAAACTGGTGATTAAAGAAAACCTGCTAATGCAACCCGGTCTCATCAACGTTCACGCCATTGGGCAGTTAGAAGGATTTACTCACCAGGCAAGTATGATCTTTTTACAAGAAAATGCCGACCTAAAAAATATCATGCAGTTATTGATTGAAACATTATCAGCTGCAAAAGATATTGAAGCAGGAATAACTGCGGCACCGGTAAACGGACTTATAATCCGGTTGCTTGGTAACGGTGCCGAACAATTGCACAGCATGCTGAAGCATATTGCTTCACTGCTAAATGATGTTGCAGAAAAACCTTTATCATTTAAAGATCAGGAACCAGCCATCATGCCGTAAAGGCGATCAACATCTTCCTTTTTAAATAACTGGGTTCCTTCATTCATTGTGGCTGCACTACCGCAGGCCACACCAAATTCTATTATTTCTTTTAATGGTTTGTGGTTACAAAGCATAAACGCCATACCCGCCACCATGCTATCGCCTGCGCCTACTGTACTCATTTTTTCTACCGGTGGTGCAACTGCAAAATGTGTTTCATTTTTTGATACCAGCCAGGCACCTTCGGGGCCCATGCTTACTGCTACCAACTCCGCATAATTATCGGTAATTAACTGCCGGGCAGCATCACCGACTTCGGAGGGAGATAGAAACGGCACATCCATCAATCTTGCCAGCTCACTAATATTAGGTTTGATAAGGAAAGCCTTTTTTCCCTTTAATGCTGCTAAGGCCGGGCCATTTGTATCAACAATACATTTTGCACCGGCGGCATTTACTTTTTCAACAACCAATGCATAAAAAGAGTCTGGTACACCAGGCGGCAGGCTTCCGCTTGCCACCACCCATGGTGCCGAAAAATTCCTTACCTGGTCTGCAAGTAATTTTATCGTGGCGGGATCAATTTCCCTTCCGGGAAATGTAAAACGGTATTGGTGATTAATATCAGTTTCGTGGACAATCCAATTTTCCCTTGTTTCAACTTTTGTATCAATAGCATGGTATCGGATGCCTTCTTTATCCAGCAGGCCGCAAAGCATATTACCATTGTAGCCCCCGGCTGGAAAAAGCGCTACCGTTTCAGCATTTAACCTGCTTAATGCTTTACTCACATTAATACCGCCTCCACCGGGCTCATTAATTAGTTCTGTGCAGCGCAACTTGCTTTCCGGCACCAGTGTATTTATAGTGGAACTTTTATCTATGCAGGGGTTAAGTGTGATGGTAAGTATCATGCGGACTTGGTTTTATTGGCTTAGGATCGCAAAATTAAGTCATTTAAAATTCATCGTTTTGGTGACAACCAGTAAATCCTTTCCGGCGTTTTAAAATTGAAGACGACAAAAGTAACTCCGGCACTTAACGTATTGTTACAAGCTGGTTTCTAATAGCATAGATAACCAGTCCAACGCGGCTTTTTACATGAAGTTTTTCAAAAAGTATATCCCTGTAACCATCCACAGTGCGTGGGCTTACCACCATCTTTTCAGCAATTTCTTTATAACTTAATTCTGTGCAGGTCAGCTTTATAAACTCAGTCTCTTTTTCATTAAGACCAATGATTCGCCCTATGTCTTCACTCATGTCGTCCAGCTTATTCATAGCCATTATCAGCTTTCCGCTTACCAGCTCAGAATAATAAAACCCTCTTTTTAAAACTGTTTCTATTGCCAGCTGAAGTTCTTCCGGGTCACTGTCTTTTAAAATGTATCCCTTGGCACCACATTTAAGCATACGGATGATCGATGCTTCATGGTCATACATACTCAGGGCAAGTACCCTTACGGTGGGGTAATTAATCCTTAAATACCTTGTTGCTTCATAGCCGTCCATTTCCGGCATATTAATGTCCATCAGCACCAGGTCTGGCAGGTTATCGCTATCTAATTTTTTAAGGAGGTCTTTGCCGTTATCAGCTTCAAACAACACATTGTACCCCTGCGCTTTTACCAATGCCGCCAATCCGTTACGCAACATAACGTGATCATCTGCCAATACAATTGTTGTCATCTTGAAAGTATTTTAACCCAGGATATCCGGTAGTTCAATAGCAATTGTGGTTCCCTTTCCTGCTGATGAAGATATAGAAAACTCACCGCCGATTAAGCCGGCCCGGCTTTCCATACTTTTTAATCCTATACCCTTATCAACTGCAGAAAGTCCGGCTGCATTAAACCCTTGCCCGTCGTCCGTTACAGACAATACAAATCTATGGTTTAGATAACTAACTGCAACAGTAATATTTTTTGCTTTCGCATGCTTGATGATGTTGTTAAGCGATTCCTGCACCATCCGGAATAATACAGTTTCCTGTTGCACCTCCAGTTTAAAAGGAGTTCCGTTAACCTGGAATGCTGTTTTGTACTGGCCTGTATTTTCCAGGATTTTCAACTCATTTTCAATAGCAGTTTTTAATCCAATTTCAGTAAGGCGGTCGCCATGCATGCTTCTGCTAAGGTCTCTCAAATCATGAATGGCTTTACTTACCAGCTGTTTGGTATCATTTGCCCTGGCTAAAATATCAGGCTGGGTTGTGGGCGGAAATGTATTGAGATTAAGTTTGGCCAGGCTGAGCACCTGGCCAATATTATCGTGAATTTCCTGAGAAATATTTTTAAGGGTTTGTTCCTGTATTTCAATTTGTGTACGCAGCAGCTCTTCCTGGAATGCTGATTGCATCATCCTTGTTTCGTTGGCATGTTTTTTACGCCGGTTGTAATAAAGTACTGCGGCAATAATTATTATTGTAATTAGCAGTAAAGCAAAAAGGCTGAATAATATTACTGTATAGTAAGCTTCCTGTTCGTTAGTAAACATACAATGCCAATTGAAATAAAAGCGTATAAAATAATATTCAGCGGAATATTAATGATGCCAAATAGTTCCAGTGCTTTGTCGGCATCAATGTTCAGTATTTTTGTGTAAACCCCGTTAAAGAAAAATGTGGTGCCATAAAAAATAAGGATACCCGAACATATCCAAAAATACTGGTTCCTAACAATTGAAAGTTCAGCTTTCACATCAAGGTTAAACAGGATATAAGTGCAGAGTACACTTTGCAGAAAGCCCTCCATATTAATGTTTAGCCCGGGGTAATCCTGGAAATGATAATGGAAAAACGAAATAGCCAGGGAAACTACAATATATACCAGTATACTTACCCTCATTACATTTTTTATGTTGGGAGAACTGATTGCACCTAACAGAAACCAACACAAAACCGGGTACTCAATAGCAATATAAGCATGGTACAGGTAGGTGAAATCAATATGATGGCTGATGCAATACCGTACATAAACTTCCAAGGCCGTAGTTACAAACAACAATATGCTTAATCCAAGGTATTTTTTATGCCCTTTTTTCCATGCTATTAAAGCCAATACGGACGAAAGAAAAAGCAAAGCAAGGTATATAATGACTAATGGTGGTAAAGATGACATTCTAAATTTTTAGTGTATTATTTTCACGGCTTCCTCTTCCGCATACTTCAGCAATAC
The DNA here is from genome assembly GCA_965247025.1 of Ferruginibacter sp. Classification (GTDB taxonomy): domain Bacteria; phylum Bacteroidota; class Bacteroidia; order Chitinophagales; family Chitinophagaceae; genus Ferruginibacter. The sequence continues at coordinate 4,204,130 of OZ252000.1, forward strand.
AAACTTATCTGAGAACGCTTCAGTGGTTGCGCCGGCAAAAGAACGGGGCGGTGGCGGACCTCCAAATTCAGTTACCAGCGAAGTGGTGGTTACATCTGCCCCAACAAGTCCATCTCTCAATGCCCCTGGTTTATATTCATAATGCAGGTCTTTACCAACAGCATCCACACCCACCGTAACCAACGAAGCATAAGCAGTTTGTTTTCCATCAGCCTCATCCAGCACTTTTTTACACAAATAAAAACGCACCCCTTCGCAACCTGGCTGGCTTAATGTTTTTAATAAAACATTTTTATCAATGGTTATGGCAGATGAACGTAACAGCAATTCTGCTAAGTTATCAGATAAACCAATATCAAGCAGGTTAGTTATTTCCGGTGACTGCAATTTAGCCAGCAATTGCGAAAGAATTGCCTGGAAATCTGCAATTAAAGCAATACCCAATTTGGCATGAATGGGAATACCATAAGGCTGATTATCACCTTTTCCTTCTTCCATATCAACACTCATTGGAGTTTCAAAAATTTGCAGATTATCATCCATTACAGGTTTAATAATATCGCCGGCTTTGTAATCAGCAGCTAATGTTTTAGCCTCCGTTTTCCAGGTGGGTTGTAAGTTTGGTTCTGTGGCCATTTTAATCGGTTTAAGGTTTGAAATTTATTGGTGCTCTAAAGTGGATTTAATTTTGGAAAAAGAAAAGGGTTAAAACACCCAGATTTTCACAGTGTTTTAACCCACATATAACGGTTAAAACACCTTTTATTTACCGTTAAAACACCTGTTCATAATTCAACTGCTATTTGCAATTTTATAGAAGAAACTGAATGTGGTTTTAGTATTAAAAAAAGGTGTCGCTTGTATGCAGCACATACAGGATAATGAAAGTAAAAATGCTCAATAAATTTCCAGGAATAAGGGCAGTTTTTAAAACTGCCGGCCGTCAACATAAAGCAGCCTTTCTGAAAGCGGGATAAGAAGGGTTGCCCAACGGCCTTAAATTATTTGGTAAACAAAAAAAGGTTTAATGATCGTTAGAGCTAAGCAGTTGATCCGGGTTGGATTAACTGCTTTTTTGTACTTATCCCTTAAATAAGCCATGTTTTACAGCATACATCGCCAGGCCAACACGGCTTTTTACATGCAATTTTTCAAAGCAGGAATTGCGGTAACCGTCAATCGTTTTTGGGCTGAGGAACATTTTTGCGGCAATTTCATTGTAGGTTAATTCGGAACAGGCGAATTGCAAAAATTCCAGTTCACGGGCAGAGAGGTCTTTATGTAAACCTCCATTGTGATGGTCATTATTATTGTTATCGTTTTGCAGTGCATGCACAAGTTTGCCGGTAATAAAATCAGTATAATAAAATCCCTTGTTCATGATCGCTGTCAACGCTTCACCCAATACATTGGGTTCCACATCTTTACTGAGGTAGCCTTTTACGCCCAGCTTTAGCATTTTTACAATACTTTCTTCTTTTTCCACCATGCTTACCACCAGTATTTTTACCAGCGGAAAATGGCCGTTCAGCCACTCCACGGCCTCAAAGCCATCCATGCCCGGCATGTTAATGTCCATTAAAATTATATCCGGCTGATTGGCAGTATTTATTTTTTGCTGAAGGTCGAAACCATTATCGGCTTCGAATAAAATGAGGCAGTCGCTGCAAACCATTTCAATAAGGCTTACCATGCCTTTGCGGAAAAGCTTATGGTCATCAACGAGCGCAAGGCGCATGTTCAGGTTTGGGGGCATAAAAGGTTTATTTATACTGGCAGTTCGATGGTGGTGAGGGATCCGTTGCCGGGGCTGCTGGTAACTTGCAGCCTGGCATTAATGAGGCTGGCACGCTTCTGCAGGTTGTTAAGGCCGGAGCCTTTTTGCTGCATCTGCTCCATGTCAAAACCTTTTCCATCATCATTGAATGCTAATGTAAATAAACTTTCTGTTAAAGTGAGATTAATATTAATGTGAGTAGCCTCACTGTGTTTTACCATATTGTTAAGCACTTCCTGCGCCATGCGGTACAAAATAATGGCAGCATCATTTTCAATGGCAGGCATACCACCTGTGTGTTCAAATATTACACTAAATAACCCTGTTTTATTAAGCCGCTCCGCTTCTGTTTCCAATGCTTTTACCAAACCGGTTTGCGCCACCCGGTCGCTGCTGAGGCTCATTGAAAGTGACTTGATATCACCAATTAACTGGCGGGTGAGTTCTTTTGTATCTTCAATTTTTTCAAGGGCTTTTTCTTTGTGGTCCAGCTTAAGTGTGGTTAAATTTATTTTGATAAGGCTGGCTACCTGGCCAAGGTTATCATGCAACTCCCGGCTAATATGCTGGAAGGTTTGTTCCTGGATTTCAATTTGGGATTGGAGGAGGGTTTGGGAGAATTCAAATTTGATCTTAGATAATTCTTCTGTATGTTCTATATATTTTTTTTTGTAAGCAAAAAAGAAAACTATAATGAAGTAAGAAAGCAAAATCAATATTATTGTTCCTACAATGATAACAATTGCAACGTCATGTATGCTTAAGTCTTTATTCAAAAGTGTGCTTTTTTTTAAATATTTTATCACATATAAAACTAATTATGATAAAACAGTACAAGAAGAAGCTGAGAATAATTCCTATATAATAAAAGGATAAGGCATAAATCCGGTGATGATTAATTAAATAATTCATTAAACCTTCACTGAATGATGTACCCACACAGTAAAATAATAGACCAATTGAAATCCAAAAAGCAGGGTAAATTAATAAATTGTCAACGTATGCATTGACAAGTAACTCTTTAAAAAATAACAGTATCCAAATAATTACCAAAAAATTGTAGGTCAAAATGCCATATGAGTTATATTCAAGAATAGTTTGCACTTTAAATGAAAAGAATAAAGACAACAAAATGTATAACGGAACCGAAAAAATTAATGCCTTCTTTATAAGGCCGTTACTGAAAACTTCGATTAGATAAAAACAAGTAAGAGTATATTGCAAAGGTCGGAGAACATGAAAAAGTATCATGTTATTTATTTTATTGAACATTAAAAAAGCAGTAAATGCATAAAAAATAAAATGGGAAATAGTTATAATGCTAATATACTTGCAATAAATAGGAAGGTGAATATGCCTGATAAAAAATATTATCAGGCATATAGATAATAAACTAAAGGTGATTATTGGCTCCCACATATATTCTCAATTTATAATCCAAGTATTGGATCACCTTTAAAATTTGCTGTATGGGGAGGATAGCCGCAACATTGAGTTACATAATAAGTTCCAGTTTTTATAATTACTTTCTTGCTCTTATCTACAGGAGCTAAGCATAAAATATGATCTCCATTTTCATCAATTCCTAGATAAAGTCGTAAAAATGACAAATTCCCCTTGTTTTGTTCCAACACAAGTTGGATATCGTCTACAAGAAAATTTGCACCCAGAAGCACTTTGTCTTTAAAGCCACCAGCAGGAAGCTTTGCCCTTTCAGCATTGAAGCTATCAAAGAACTTTTTAAGATCCTTTAATTCAATTACTTTCTCTTCCCTTAGATCATTTTTTGCGAACTCTTGGCTAACATCGTCGCACAATGTGATTACACTACCATCTTGCTTTTTCGGCAACTTTGACTGATTTTTAATCAATTTAATACTCATAAAAATAATTTATTGTTTTAAAATTTTGACTAAAGCTATAACTCAAAGAACTTATAATCAATACCCAAACCCTAATACCATCTTTTTCTAACCTGAATACAGGAAAAACCCTTTTCAAATACAATCAATCTCCTGTTGTAAACGGCTTTTGCAAGGTTCAACTTTGTTTCAACATTTAGCAAAGCAGTAAAGCTTAACGCAAATATCACTTTCCATTTGAAACTGAATAATTTTTAGTTCCGCCTTGTTATTCTTCTTTTAAATATCCAGCAATTATTTAATAAACCACCCGGGTAGCCGAAAACGGGATTTAGAGTAGGCAGCAAAAAACTAAACAATGGAAACATTTTCTTCCTCCATCAAAAATCTTTCAAGCGTAATTGAAAAGGCGGACCATGCCCAAATTCAGGCCAGCTCAGCAACCGCAGTAGCAGGTTCTGGTGATGACAAACTAAAGTTTATCTGTGACAACAAGCAGATAATATTTAAAGCGATTGACCTTGCAAAAATTTTTACCGGCGACAAGGGTGACAAGATTTTAGATACCCTAAAGTCAGTTATTGACTCGCTTTGTGCATGATTTTGACCGGAGGTTTCTGAAAGGAACCTTCGGATTTTTAACCTTTTAGAACTGCGGCCCGGGTTGCAGAAAACATTATCAAAAGCAATCAATTAAATAAATCTTTATGAAAAAAATATGGATGATTTTGCTGTTGTTTGCTTTATATCAATCAGCATCCGCACAACAAAAACCAAGGCGGTTTATTAAGCCTGCTGTAATGTGCCCTATAAGTTATTCCAACTTGACTACACAGGGCATTACCAATACAAGCCAGTTAACAATAGACGTTACACCAGTTACTAAAACACTTGCCATTGGCGAAAAGGCCCCGACCAATGCAGTGGCGGCAGATAATGCCAATACAGTTACTATTACCGATACGAGCTTTAAATATACTCTGCTGGCTGATAATGGTCAGGTATTCCAGGTAATACAAGAGGTAGGCACTTTTACAGTCATAAAATTATGGTCTTATGGAAAATCAGAAGTTACTCAAAAATCCGAGTATGAAATTTTTAGCAGCAGGGCCAGCCATACAGCCACAACCGTGGCAAAAAAAATTGCAGGGATAAAAAATGTTTCCGGTGCCGAAGTAGCATCGTTTGCCGGAGGCATATCAATAACTGCGGCTGATTTAGTGGACCCAACCAAAGATTTTTATTTGATAAAAACTGCAGATGTTAATTCAAAATCAGAAGAGTTTGATTATGTAAAAGGTGCATGGAATGTTGGAGTAATGTATTTACCTGTAAAACTCAGGCCATTTGCCAGGCGGAGCGGAGCTTTTGATTTTACTGCTAACCTTAATTTAGGCGTTAGCTTTTCCACGGCACTATACCAGAGCCTCAAATCTGACTGGACGGCAAATTTGCTCTTATATGCAGGAGTTTCTTCCATTAAAGTTGATTCACTAATTGCCGGCGATGCTAATTACAAGCAAACAAGCCAGGAAACTGCGGCCTTTAGCCCGGCAATTGGAATGTACTGGCAAAAAAAATCGGTACAATTAGGGTTTGCTGTTGGAATGGACTTCTTAATTGGCAAACTTCAAAAAACATGGGATTACCGGGGTATGCCCTGGATTTCTTTAACGGCTGGTGTAAATATTTTTAATCTTACAAAAAACACTAATACAGCTACAGGAACAAACAGTAATTAAATAATACCTGTACACGCTTTATACATACTGCCCGACTTAGTATACGTGATGCAGATTATTGAGCGGTTTTTTCAAGTGGAGGTGGTGTAGCGGTGAAATAAACCCTATAAAACTAAGGAGCAAGCTCAAGAGGCTGTTGTTGAGAAAGTACAGCAATTAAAAGATGTTACAAAGGAAAAAGAACAAACACAAGTGCAACTGGAGACGGTAAAGAAAGATTCTGAAATAAAAGCGCAGGAAGTGCAGGCTGTTTTTCAAACATTTTCTTCTAACGCAGAGGATATAAAAAATCAGCTAATAGAAACCAGAACTTCACCAGATTTAGAGAATGATCCCCAAAAAGGAAAATGGGGTGGAAAGGCAGAATCAAACGGAAGAAAGATAAATGCCACAGTAAGAGAGTCTAGTATTCCAGATTGGTTCAGCCTCTCGTTAGATGTAGTTTCTACAGATAGAAACCAACCATTAGAAGGGGATATTATATTTCATCTACATCCAACACTACTACCTGTTGAGGAACAAACTGTTAAAGCTGAAAATGGAGTAGCGTCGCTACAGTTAATTGTATATGGTGCGTTTACTGTTGGTGTAGAATGTGATAGTGGCAAAACACAATTAGAAATTGACCTTGCTGAATTACCAGACATTCCGCAGCTTTTTAAAGAAAGATAACCAATTAATCAAATTCTCATCTCAAAAAATTTTTTAAAATGATAACCAATAACAACACCAGCAGATTTATTTTACTGCCTGCTAGCCAAACAGTATCAACCGGAAATGCCAACCCGGAAATAAAAAAATTCCTTCTAACCTTAAATAGCGGCATTAAAACCTCGGGTAACAGCTCTGTAAAACTATCTGTAAGAAATGCCCCTAAAACAACCTCCCCTGCTATTAATGTAAAAGTGATAGACTCTATCAACGAAGACGGGGCAAAACTCGTGGAAATGAAAGAAGAACAAATGGCCGACTTTAGATTTTCTTACCCCGGATTAAGGATAATTCCAGAGCGGTTTTACCGCAGGCCGCCATTACCTTTTAAAGAAGTATTATTTAAAACAAAAAAAACGGCACAAACCATTACAGCCACTATTACCATTACAGATAAAAAAAATAACCCACTGGCCGGCATAGATGTGGTGGCTTTTACCAATTTCAGCAGCAGGGAAGGTGCAGGTGGAAAAACAGACACAGTCGGTAAAATCAAACTTACCATCACAGCCAGTAAAATTGAAAGGCTGTACGTATATCCACCTCATACTTACTGGGGATTTTTCAAAAGCAATTTTTCCATCAATGCTGCCATGCAGATAAAACTCACTCCAATAGATATTAATTTCCAGGATTCCCTGCGGTTCTTTTACAACACTAGTGAATTACCGCCTGTTCAAAATACAGTGAAGGTGGCAGTGATAGATACTGGCGTAGGGCCACATAACGATATAAAGGTATCTGGCGGTGCCAATACTACAGAGAGTGAAGATGAAAAAGATTTTGCGGATAATGGTGAGGGGCACGGCACCCATGTTGCCGGTATAATTGGTGCCAATGGTGCTATAAAAGGGGTGGCAGCAGGTGTGCAGTTATATAGCTATAGGGTTTTTCCAAAAGTGGGTGAGGCATCTAATTTTTACATTATGAAGGCAATAACAAAAGCCATAGATGATGGATGCGATCTCATTAACATGAGCTTAGGTTCGCCAACGCTGGATGAAGGTCTGGTAAGTTATATAAAAGATGCCTACAGTAAAGGCGTACTGTGTTTTGCAGCCAATGGCAATGATGACAGAAGTGCGATTAGTTTTCCGGCAGCATACAGTTTATGTGTGGCAGTATCTGCCCTTGGCCGCAAAGGCACTTTTCCTCCTGATGCAGTTCAAAAATCTGCAGTAAAACCACCTTTTGGAAAAGATAACAACAATTTTATAGCAGATTTTTCAAACATTGGCCCCGAGACTGATTTAACCGCACCGGGCGTTGGCATTATCTCCACTTTCCCGGGTAACCTTTACGCAGTAATGGATGGCACCAGCATGGCCTGCCCTGCTGCCGTAGGTATTGCAGCCCGGTTACTGTCTGCCCGTCCCGATATTTTAGCACTTCCAAAAAACCAGCAGCGTACGGATGAGATGCTTAAATTTTTGTCTGTTCATATTAAAAGCCTTGGCTTTAATGCTACCTTTGAAGGAAAGGGAATGCTTTTTTTATGACGCAAAAAAACAGAATAAAATGATTGTGATTTTAAAGCAAAAACAGGAAAATGAGGAGCAACTTGTAAACAATTTTGCCGAAATGCTACACCACAGCAATGCCATCCTTATTGATGGAAGTATGCTGCCGCAAATGGCAAAAATTGATATTGATAACGCAGATATGTCAACTCTTAAAGACTACCTTGGGCAGGGGTGGGAAATGTTTGCTGAAAAAAAATATACTGTACCGGATACCAGAAGAAAGATTGGGAATAAGAGTGCAGATTAAAATGAGATACAAGGGTTATATTCTCTCTTCAGCATCATCATACTTCTTAGTCACCCGTAGAGTCAATGTACTTTTTCATTGATAGCATCATCAATATAAATGATGTTCAGCTTTCAATTGCCGAAACTTACTGGCATCTCCCAAACTAACTCTCTCCTCTACCCGAATTTTTCTTAAAACCCTGTTAACCTTACTTCTCTCCCAACTTTAAAACCCCATTTAACAAATCCTTGTATTGCACTTATAAACGGTACTCATTAGATTAGATAAAAATTATTTATCACAATTAAAATCTTAAAAAAATGAGCACAGCAAACAGAATTGATGCAAGCATTCCGGGGTCGGTTATTACTGATGTTACTAACAAGCTAAAGGAAGTGGCTATCCTGCTGAAGCCTTATCTTGAATCGCTTACCGTAGAGGAGCGGAAAACGCTTGCTAAGATGAGCGATAAAACGGTGGCTTTCGTAAACAAAATTGACTCTTACACCGACAGCAACCCGGAATTTGCACCAGCTTATATGGAAATACCGGATTTTAAAAAAGATATTAACCTGGTAAATGATCTGAAAGATGTACTCGGCATTGCCAACCAGATTTGCAGCAATGTTGATGATACCGTTATGCTGGCTGGTAGTGAAGCTTATATTGGGGCGCTGCTGTATTACTATAGTTTAAAAGGAGCTATTAAAGCAGGGCAACCCAATGCTAAACCCATTTATGAAGACCTTGCAAAAAGGTTTCCGGGGCCCAGGAAGAAAACTCCGCCAACCACTGGTTCATAATATAGGGGCTTTTTATCAAAAAAAAACCGGGGCTGCTGTTCCGGTTTTTTTATGTTAGCCATCCAGAGCGGAGTGTCATTTAAACATCAATTTTAACCCTCGGGGGGTGAATTTTTTGGTTTTGAAAGAGAAATTTCTATCTCCGAAGGAGAAATTCCTATCCCTTAGTTAGAAAATTGTACCTCTGATGGAGAAAATTGTACTTCCGAAGGAGAAAATTTCTATCTCCGAAGGAGAAATTTCTATCCCATGGGTAGAAATTTGTATCTCTGATTGACAAATTTGTATTTCCAGGGCAGAAAATACTTTCTACTGACTTTACAGCTTTTTTTAGACTGTTGCTTCCACCACCCTCACCTCCTCCTCACTTAACCCATACAGCGTGTACACTTTTTTATTGATGGCGGCATCGGTGTGGGCAATGCGCTGCTCCAGCTGGGCTTGCTGCTGCGGAAGGGTGATGGTTTGCTTTTGCTGCTGCAGTTGCAGCATGGTTTCTACCAGTTGTACTATTTCGTCGTGAAGAGATTTTTGACTTTTATCTGGTAAAAAAACTGGAGCGGCCTGGCTATATGGAGCGCCAACAAATTTCGGATGACCTGATTGACTTAACACGCATTTTTCCTGTGCTGGTGAATGTTGATGCCATTTGTGCAACATTGAATGTAACATCGCCTGGCGCAGTAACAATTGCTGCCGGCAAAAAATGACTAATTGCTGAGGCAACAAACAACGAAGTTCAGACAGGTGGAAAAAAGAAGCAGTAACTAATCTTTATTGAACTGTCGGCTTGTAAAAGGCTGGCAGTTTTTTCAGAGTTAGCCCGGTACCATACTGCCGGCGTTAACCAGACTCACGGCCAGGTTTAGCTCTTCTACAGTTCGATTGTTAAACGGTCAAACTATTTAACAATTTCATCAATACATAATTTAGCCTTTGAAAAATCGTTTATGAAATATAAAACCGGCAATGGCAGGCTCTGTGATAACATGCAAACCTGGTGCAGAAGTACCTTGAAGGATTTAGATAAATACAACAAAAGAGGCAGACACTGAATGTTGTTTTTTAAAACTGGCTACCCGGTGTAGAATTTCTTCTATCCCGCTTTTTGCCACCTGGCAGGCGATAAAGCTGTAAATTTGTATTCTTATCTCTAACCTTTACCAGCGGCACCCTGTGATCCAGCACCCGAAGCCCGGTTAAAACAAAATGCTGCCTTACCCGGCAACCAAAAAAACATGGGCATACACATTCCTACAATTGTATTGGTAATTGCCATATCCAGTGTACTTAACTTTTTTATGCTGCTGGCACAGTACGTTCTCAACAGAGAGTTCAAAGGTGTTTTGTATTGGCTTTGCGGTTTTGCCATCATTGCTTTTTCACAATTTATTTTATTTAATGGCGGGCAGTTTAACAATGAGAGCGCAACTTCTCTAAGCGACGTATTACTGGTAACAGGCTTTATTACCATCTCTGCAGGCCTCAAAATATTTTTTAAATTTCCTCTACCCGGCTACACTTTCCTGGCCATGTTTTGCATACAGTTAGTATCTGCTTATGCACTCACTTTACATAAAAATATAAACATAGAACAGGTTGTGCTTTTTGCCATACTGGGATCGGTATGTTTAATTAATGCCAGGGATTTGTACAGGCATCACAAAGCAGGTAAAAACCTTACAGCTATTTTTTTAATGGTGTTTTTTATACTTTATGCAATTGTATTTTTTATTGAAGGCGGAATTGACCTGGTACATATCGGGCAACTCCAAACCATTCCAACGCCTGAGATGGTATTGCTGATATACCTGCTGAGCTTTATTATAATGACCATTGCCCCTTTCAGTTTTGTAATGCTGGTAAATCATGAACTAATAAGCGAACGCCAGCAGGCATTGAACGAACTTAAAAAAAGTGAAACTACGTACAGGAATGATTTCCTTTTTTTACAGTCAATTCTTGAAAGCTCACAGGACATTATTATATTTTCTCTGGATGCAAACTACCGCTATACAAAGTTTACTTATTTTCATAAAGCTGTGATGAAAAAGAGGGCGGGTGTTGATATTGTGCCGGGTTGCAACATGCTTCAACTTATTGAAAACGATGAAATAAGGGAAAATACAAAGCACTGTTTTGACAGGGCCCTCCGGGGAGAATCCTTTGTGTGTGAAGAAATTTATGGAGATGCGGATGGTGTGAAATCATACTACGAAAACAGGTATTCGCCTGTAAAAAATAATACAGGTGCTCTTATTGGTTTATCAGTTTTTGTAATTGATATTACTGAACGCAGGGTTGCAGAAAATGAAATACTCGAAGCCAAAAATCACTTTGAGACACTCTTTAAAATCAGCCCCGATGCTGCCATAGTAACCCGTATGCCGGATGGAGTAATAATAGATGTGAATGATGCTTTTGAATCAGGTACAGGTTACCAGCGCAATGATGCCGTTGGAAGTTCCACCATCGGGCTTGGTTTATGGCACAATGCAAAAGATAGAGCAACTTTTCTGGAGACCATCAATGCCAATGGTATTGTGCTGAATTTTGAGGCAGACTTTAAAACACAGGATGGTACTGTTAGCCCGGGCATGGTTTCCGCAAAAGCGTACCGGGTTAATGGCGTACCGCACATTATAAGTATAACCCACGATTTAAAGGAACGCAGAAAAAGAGAAGAAGCACTTCACCTTGTACAGCATGCCATATCAAATATTTCAGAGGCGGTTTTTTGGGTAAAGGAAAATGGTAGATTTTTTAATGCAAATAATGCGGCCTGCAGGCTGTTTGGCCTAAGCCTGGAAGAACTTACAAACACCACTATTCCTGAAATTGTTCCGGATTTTAACACACAACGCTGGCAGCAACACTGGCAGGAAATGAAGGAAAAAAAGCACCTTAATTTTACAACCACCCAGGCACAAAAAGATGGAACGGTAATAGACATTGAAGTAAACGCCAACTACATAAATTTTAATGGAATTGAATTGCTCTGTTCTTTTGTAAGAGATGTTACCGAAAGAAAAAAGGCGGAAGCAGAAAAAGAAAAAGTTTGGCGGGATTTTGAAGCATTGATCAGCAGTACCAACGACAGGATGTGGAGTGTTGACAGGGAATACAAACTTATTGCCGGCAATAAAGCTTTTATAAAAGAAATGGCTGAACAGGTTGGCTTTTTTATTAAAAATGGAGACCAGCTTTTAAATGATGTTTATTTTGATGAAGCCTACCTCCAGTATTGGAAAAAATTATATCAGTCTGTACTTATAGGAAAGTCTGCCCGGGTTGAGTTGAACTCCCCTGGTACTGAAACGGAAATGGCCCGCTGGTCAGAGATTTATCTTAACCCTGTTTTTAATGGTGAAGAAGTAACCGGAGTGGCCTGTTTTGGCAGGGATATTACCCGGCGTAAACGGCAGGAAAAGATCATGACCGAGCTCAACAACCAGGTTAAGCAACGGGCTGATGAGCTGAGCGCCAGCAACCGTGAACTGGAGCAGTTTGCATATGTAGCCTCACACGATCTGCAGGAGCCGTTGCGTATGGTAAGCAGTTTTTTAAAACTGCTGGATAAACGCTTACAGGGTAAGCTGGATGAAAAAGGTATTCAATATATAAATTTTGCGGTGGATGGTGCCAACAGGATGCGGCAGATTATTCTCGACCTGCTGGAGTACTCCAGGGTTGGAAAAAGTGAAAGGGCAGCCGAAAAAATTGATATGAATGAGATGATGAATGAGATTGTTCATATTAACAGCATAACCATTGATGAGCATAAAGCTGAGATTAGCTGGGGAAATTTACCTGAAATTAATGCCATTAAATTATCACTGCAACAGGTACTTCAAAACCTCATCAACAACGCACTTAAATACCACCAGCCTGGCATAAAGCCTGTAGTTACAGTTAATGCGAAAGACGAACAAAATTTTTGGCAAATTGAAGTTGCAGATAACGGCATTGGCATCAATCCAATGTTTTTTGAAAAAATATTTGTGGTATTTCAGCGCCTGCATACCAATGAAGATTATAAGGGCACCGGTATTGGGCTTTCTATTTGTAAAAAAATAATTGAAAAGCAGGGCGGCAAAATATGGGTAAGTTCAGGAGTAGAAAAAGGAAGCCGTTTCTATTTTACCATAAAAAAATAAGGCTTAACTTACTGCCTGGTCTAAAGTTTTAAAAACCATTTCATTTTAAAAAAAACCTTTCAAAATGAAAAGGTTTTTTTTGGACTTTCTGTCTTCAAAAAAATTCTATTTATTGAAACGATGACTGGTATTGCATTTCAACCCTCAGCGCATTTTTTACCGGCTTGGGCATATCGTTTGTTTTACCTGCACTATTCAAATTAACTATCATCCTAACAGATGATTTAAAATTACAAAAAATGAAAATTATAATTAAAAAAATCGCTGGTCTAACACTTGCAGTAATTGGTATGCTCACTTTATCACAAGTGGCTTTTGCATCAGAAGGTGAAACAACTACTGCAGATGTTTCCTCAATGCAAACTACGCAGGTTGTTAGCTATTTTGCAATCCTTTTGCTTTTTATTTTAGCTCCCTTATTTAAAACTCCTGTAAGGAATCAAAAATAAGCAGCCGGTAATTTGCCGGTTAACTTACAAACCCGGATTGAAATATCTATTAATTGCAGTACGATGCACCCGTGAATCTCTTTGGAGTATTTTAGGTACATTGTCGCTGCAATTTCAATTTTACCCTGGTTACGCCATTAACTGGTCACATTCCCCCAACCGGTTATTTAATCAGCACCCCATGTTTTGCCCGTCATTCTATTAAAATTTCGGTTTACTGTTTTTCATTTCCCTTTTGCGTAATTATTTTTCCCTTTACAGAGCAGCAAAATCTATTTCAAAAAATAGTTTTGCCGCAATTAAAGGATGATGACCAAAACAAAATTTATTTTAACTGGAGCGGCAGCAATGGCCGGCGTTTTATTTAAGAAAATTTCTGATTCCTTTTTGCGAAAAAATTTTCCTGCTGCAGATAATTCCACTACTTTTTATAGCTGATTTTTGGGGCAAAAAAATTTTTTATGTGTGAATTTCAGTCTTTGTATTTTGGAGATGATGGGTATGTAGTTCGTTGCAAACAATGTGGAAATTACCAGGCCGGGTTCATCAGTACCATGCTTACGCTTACAGAAAATGATTTTTACGCCTTGTGTAAAATAGTAAGGTTAAAAAATACTGAGCCTGTGAATCTGCCGGGATATTGCAAAAGTATTATTTTACCAACGCCTGCACAGGGGTTTTTATGTTGCTTACAAAGCAGGAGATAAACCGCTTTTGTGAAATTTTAGAAGAAGCTGATAGTGAAGAAAAAGCGCTGAACCTCATGAGTTTATTTAATCCCGGTAAGTAACGTTCTACAGTTGAAATTTAAACTTTGATGTGCTTATCATTTGATGTACAACATCAATACATGTTGAATGGCAATCAAAAAAAAGTGCAAAAAATTAATTAATTAATTAATTTTTGCACCATTTCAGGAGGTAAGCTGCTTTTTATGCAACCTGGCTTTTCGAAGGAAGGTAAATATTAGGTTTAAGGTTTTATTCTGGTCGGGTTTGCTTTTAAAGATTTTGCTAGCCCGTTTTGCTGTTTCAAATATAGATTCGTTTATAATTTTTGAACTTACTAAGGAGTGTAGTGTTTTTGTAATAAAATTACTACAAACTGCAAACAGCTCAACAGGTTACCGAAGCAAAAGCAACCTGTAAGTATTAAAAAATCTTTTATTGATCACTATACAATAGCAGTACCGGATCTTTGTCTGTTGCCTGGATAGTTTCCCTGCAGCTAAGACCTGCCTTTTCGAGCACATGAATACTGGCTGTATTTGATGGCATTACAATCGCCAGTACAAATGGAAGTTTCAGCTTTTTTTTTGCATGTGCAATTACGCCCTTAACACTTTCCTGTGCATAACCTTTGCCATGATACTCAGGCAGAAAAGCAAAACCGATATCAGGACCGCTCAAATGTTCTCTCTTTATCATACCGCACATACCAATAGCATTTTTGCCCTTTTTTAACATCACCAGCCACAACCCAAAACCATTTTCAACGTAACTTTTCAAAGGGCCATTCTGCAGGTATGTTGCGGCTTGTTTCTTCGTGTGTATATTTCTGTCACCAATAAATTTTAACCAGCCTGGTGTATTTACAAGCCGGACTATAAAGTCGGAATCATCAACAGACAGCCTTCTTAACACAAGCCTTTTTGTAGCCAAAATAATGCTCATAATAATTTGTTTTGCACCTGTTTACTTTATTAAACCTGTATAACGAAACAGCAAAAATAAATTAAAAATTGCTGGCACATGTATTGGGTAACTGATAGCAAAACAACATTACTTAATGAATTGGTGTATGAAAAAAAATCTCACGGTGGCCTTAGCATTTCTACCTGTAATAATACTGCTTGCAGGTTTTACAAATAGCTTTGAAAAAATAAATCGTACAAGCATCAGAGATACACTGCCAGCACCCTTTGCAACCAAATCGGTAAAAAATTTTAGTAAGGTAATTGGTTGGAAAGATGGCGCTGTACCGGTTGCCCCTCCAGGCTTTACCATTACTAAATTTGCAGACGGACTTGAACATCCCAGGTGGATTTACGTTGCTGAAAACGGGGATGTTTTTCTTGCAGAATCTAATACTATTTTAAAAGGTATACTAAAGTTGGGGGCAAAAATTTCCCGTAAAATAAAAACACAGCATATCGGGAACAGTGCCAACAAGATAATAATGTTCAGGGATGCTGATAAAAATGGTATAGCTGAACAGCGTTACACTTTTGCAGAAAATTTAAATCAACCTTTTGGAATGCTGATAATGAACAAGCATTTTTACGTTGGCAATACAGATGCATTGTTAAGGTTTGATTATAAAACAGGGGACACTTCGCTAATTGGAAATGGTGCTTCTATTGTTTCATTACCGGCCGGAAAACATAACCGCCATTGGGCAAGAAACATCATCACTAATAAAGCGCAGGACAAAATTTACATCGCCGTTGGCTCCGGAACCAATGTTGCCGAAAAAGGACTTGAGAATGAAATAAGAAGAGCCTGCATACTGGAAGTTAATCCTGATGGGAGCGGAGAAAAAATGTATGCCTCCGGGCTGCGTAATCCTGCCGGCATGGCCTGGGCACCGGGAACAAACACCTTGTGGACAGCCGTAAATGAAAGAGATGAATTAGGCGATGAACTGGTGCCCGATTATCTTACTCATGTGCAGGAAGGCGGCTTTTATGGCTGGCCATTCGCTTACTACGGCAAACACCCTGATCCAAGAATGAAGGATAATCAGCGGCCTGACCTTGTAGAGAAGACCATTACCCCGGATGTTTCACTTGGTTCCCACACAGCGTCGTTGGGGCTGGCCTTTTATACAGGCAAAGCATTCCCGGCTCACTATCATAACGGCGCTTTTATAGCCCAGCATGGCTCCTGGAACCGTAAAGAATTATCCGGCTACAAAGTGATGTTTGTTCCTTTTGCAAATGGAAAGCCATCTGGTCCACCTGAAGATTTTTTAACCGGTTTTACCGTTAATGGTTCTGATGACAGTGAGGTTAGAGGAAGGCCTGTAGATGTAGCTTTACTGGCTGATGGCTCTATGCTGGTGACAGATGATGTAAGCAATACAATATGGCGGGTGAGTGCGAATAAATGATTGGATGGTATTAGAAGAGTGATTCGGATTTCGCAATCTTTAACCGGGCAATTGTTTTTCTCAGGTAATTATTTTCTATGCTTTTTTGCAGCAAGCTTTTTTGTGATGTTACTTTCTAACAATATTGATTTCGCATTCAATGCCGTTACCACTTTTTTGCCTGTTTTTGCTTCCAGTTCTTTCATGGCTACTTTGGCTACATTACCGCCCTGTGCTGCTACCTTTTTACTTTGCTAAAAATCAGCAGGGTTTACGGCTTGAGAAATATCCTTGGTAGATGCTTCTGCAAGCATATTCAAAATAAGCTCCGTATTGGTCATATTATCTCTCAGGTTTTCCTTTTTTAACCCCTTGAGTATTTTGTATCTGTTAACGTAGCAAATTGTTGCCCTTCTTTTAATCCTCTGATTTTCCACTCGTTTGTTAACTCTTTGCGTATCTCAATGCTTTTAAGGCGTTGGTTAATCCAATTTTCTGAATAGCCTAACTGGAGATATTGCTCCAGGGCTCTGTCAATAGTGAGTTCGGGATCCTGCATTTCATCCAATCTTTCGGAGGCTATTTTTGCTAACCAAAGTTTAAATGGCTCTGCCTTAGGAGATGGGATAGATTGAATGAGGCGGAATAATTGTTCGGTATCGGCAACGTCAGTTAGATAATATTTACCATCAGCAGACTGCATTTTCAGTTGACTACAATTTGTAGCCAACTCACTTCCTTCTGCCTTCAACCTTGTTTTTAAAACGCTCCAGTATTTTCTTGGATTTGGACTATTAGTCAAAACAGCTATTACATCCACAATTGACAAATACCATTTTTCCTGTTCCTCATCCCAAAGCGTTCTTACCTTTTTATCTTCAAAAACTTGTATAGCGTTATGCTTTTCCATTGTTATCTTTTTTTGGGCGATTATATTTGTATGGCTTTAATAACTCAAATTAAAGATTGTAAAATACTGTGTTCAAGCATTAAGTGCAACTTTTGCTTTTCTTTTATCTTACAATTTTATTTTTACTACGTTTCTTGTTAAAGTTCTTGCCCTAATCATTGGGTCGATATTTTTATATTTGTTAGAGACATCATTTTCCACTCATTCCTTTTTTAAGAAATTCCATCATGAAAAAAATACCTGAATTTGTACCGCCCATGGAACAATCATTGCAAAGAAGAAAATTTATTACCACTTCCTTAAAAGCAGCATTAGCCGGATCATTGCTGAGTTTTCCCGGCATGTCAATGGCTACCGGCAATACCTTGAATGAAATAACGATACAACAGGTAATGGATATAATATTGAAGGAAGTTCCGGGAGCACCATTTAAAGAAACTGTTGATACCATCAAGAGCGGAAGCGTTGAAAATAAAGTAACAGGCATTGTGAGTACGATGTTTGCAACTGTGAATGTGATCAGGCAGGCAGTGAAACTAAATGCCAATTTCATCATTGCACATGAACCCACTTTCTACAATCATACAGATGATAAAAAATGGGCTGGTGAAAACAAAGTGGTGGAAGAAAAAGATGCCCTGCTTGCAAAACACAAAATCACCGTTTGGCGCTTTCACGATTACATACACTCCTTTAATCCTGATGGGGTTTTTTATGGTGTTACCCAAAAAGCAGGCTGGGCAAAGTATACAAAACCGGGGGAGGCAACTTTCACAATTCCTGCAGCTACGCTCAAAACCATTGCAGAGCATCTGAAGAAAACACTGTCTATCGATCAGGTGAGAGTGGTTGGAGACCTGAATAAAGCCTGCAAAAAAATCACGCTGATCCCAGGCACTGCTGGTGGTCAATCGCATATAAGCATTATTGAAAAAGAGCACCCGGACCTGTTGATTGTCGGCGAAGTGCATGAGTGGGAAACCGCAGAGTATGTACGGGATGCAAGGCTACTGGGCCACGAAATATCATTGATAGTTCTCGGCCATTCCGTAAGTGAAGAGCCGGGTATGAGCTGGTTTGCTGACTGGCTGCAACCAAAAATTCCCGGTATTAAAGTAAACCATATTGTTTCGCAAAGCCCGTTCACATGGGTATGAGAATAAGCAATAATTGTAGCTACCTGATCAGCACCAAACTTCCTTTTCGCTTTTCAACACTGCCTTTATAATCTTTAAGGGTGATGTAGTACACATAGGCGGATGGATCCTGTGGATTGCCTTTGTAAGTACCATCCCAGCCTTTCTTGTAATCCTGCGTTTCAAATAACAACTGGCCTGTACGGTTAAATATTTGCATGCGGTAGTTTGTCACCGGGGCCGGTATAAATGGCTTAAAAGTTTCATTCAAGTCGTCTCTGTTGGGTGTAAAAGCCGATGGTATTCCGATAATGATACAATCTGTGTAAAAGAAAACATTGAGTGAATCAGCACCAAGGCAATCGAAGTGATCTGTTACCTGCAGCTTGTATATTCCCGTGTTGGTGATATCGATAAAACTATTGCTGCTGCCTGTGTTCCATTGATACGTTTTATATCCGGGAACCGAAATCTGCAATACATTTCCTTTACAAAGGCTGCTGTCATCAGGCAAATAATTGGCTGGCCTTGGCAGCACTGCATTCAGCAAAATGGTGTCGGCACCTTTACAACCAAATTCACTTTTAACCTCAACAAAATACTTACCCAACACTGCTGTGGTGTAAGTGGAAGATGTATCACCATCCTGCCAGAAGTAGTGAGCAAAAATGCCAGGCTTCATGGTGTATGTATCGTTGATACAAATGCCCCTGTCTTCGCCAAGGTTTGGTTTTGGATTTGGATGAACCATAAGGTTGGTTGTTTTGATGGAATCGCAGCCGAGATAGGTTTGGGCTGTATCAAAATAAACACCAGTACGGGTTTGCAATCGGCCCCCGGCAAAATAAGTTTCACCTTCACAGATATCAGCATTCACTGTTAAAGCCTTAGTTGGGTTCACCGTAAGCGTTAGTGTACGGGTGCTGTCGCAGCCATTAATTGCTGTGAACACATCAACATACAAACCTGTAGTGGTGTGTCCGCCATAATTTTCGCCCTGGCAAATAACTTTTGTAATACTCGTTTTAAAAATCGGTTTAATGGTGAGGTTTAATGTACGGGTGCTGTCGCAACCATTTACTGCGGTAAACACATCCACATAAGTACCAGTAGCAACATAGCCTGCATAAATTTCTCCCTGGCAAAGTATTTTATCAATGGTGGTTTTAAAAGTTGGCTTCACGGTAAGGTTTACAGTGCGTATGCTGTCGCAGCCATTGTAGCCTGCCAACGTATCTGTGTAAGTGCCTGTGGCATTGTATCCAAAGTAATTGCTGCCCTGGCAGATGGCGGTATCAATTAATACCTTGTTTGGAATATAAGCGATAGATGTAAAGTTATTGGTGTAAACTTTTTCAAGTAATGACGTGCTGGGCAGGCTAACAGGAACTGCCTTAGCACTGTCATTCACCACTGCATACAAAGTACCCTGCGGCATTATTTTTATATTGGTGTTGAATGTAGCCTGCAACGCATTAACCGTAGCCGGAACCTTGTAGACAGGGTTCAATAAAATAGCTCCGGCCGTTGCCGGGTTTCCATTGTAGAAAGATACCTGCAAACCTTTGGGTATCACACCCCTGAAGAAGCTGTTGAATGCGGTAAAATTTACCAGCATGCTGTCTTTTGAAGAACAGATCACGCTGTTGATCTTAACGGTAAAATCATCTGCCGGCGGCACTTTAATGGTTACATAAGTAGTGTCTTTACAGCCGTACCCGCTGGTCGCAATAACCCGTTTCGCCCTGTCACTGTCTGCATACAATTGCGGATTACTACAGGCCGTACAACTAAGTTTAAAAGCATCGCTCCACAAATATGAGGAGGCGTTGGGGTAAGCAGATGCTGTCAGCTGCAAAGTATCCCCGGGCAGCAGCGTAGCTGTTGGCGGCGTTGCCGTAACGGTGAACCTGAGACCACTTACCAATGAAACATTGTTCAGGTAATTTTTTTCAGGCAGGGCTGTATTGGGCAGGGAAAGTGTTGCTGTGTTACCTGAATCGTTTACCACGGCATAAACCTGGTTAAGCCGGGCATAGCCAACATCCAGTATATGGTTGTAAAAGCAGTACCTGCAATTGCCGCCAACAGTTTCGTAAGGCAGGTAAAACGTGGGGGATAATTTATGAGCTCCCGGCAACCTTGGATCAGCATCGTAAAAAGTAACTGGTGTACCTTTTGGCAATGGAGCAAAGCCGTAGTTATCAATGCAGAGGTTGAGGATCACTTTTGTTTGCTGGTAACAAAAAGCACCGTACGGCACCACCACAGCATCCGGCTGTGCATCCTGAACGGATACAAAAAAATAGCTGGTTGTATCTGAGCAGCCGCCATTAGTGGCAATAAGCCTGATGGTATAATTTGCGCCAACCGGGAAAACATAAGTGAGATTAACTGCTGTACTTACAACTTGCTCAGCCATGCCTTTATCATTGGCGATCAGCCATTGATAAGTTTGCCCACGGTAAGATGTGTTGGTGAAAATGATACTATCCGGATACAGGGGCAAAGTGCTGGCGATTGTTTTTTTATCAGTAAAAAACCTGGCGCTCACACCGCAGCTTACAATTACATAACTGGTGTAAGCAGCAAAGCAACTGGCATCTGCATTAAAAGCCTTCAGGGTAATTTTATACTTACCCGCTGTACTAAAAGTGTATTGAAAATTAGTTGTGGATGAAGTAGCCACGTCATTTACCAGCCAGCTGTAATTAGTAGCTCCAGCTGATGTGTTGCTAAAGTTTACCGTTTCGCCGATGGATGTATAGGCTGTGTCTCTTAAAAATTCTGCCTTAATAATTTCGGCACATGGCGGGCTGCATTCATCCTGCAGAAGCCCAGCCCGCTGTGTTAATATTGCTGCTCTCATCCTGTCTGCCTGCCCCTGTGTAAACTGTCTGCTGCAACTGCTGTTGCCATAGTCCATAAAATTGTCTATCTGGTCTGGCACATCAGCAGTAAAAAATCCGTTAGAATAGGCAGACAACGTATCTGTATTGCAACTGTTATCAGGGGCATTGCAGGCAGGCGAGGGCTGCACTGTTGCATCCGGCGGCGTATCACAAACCATGTCGCCATCGGTGGCACAATTAAAATTGTTACAGCCGCCAGTAAACGTATGATACAAGCCCAGGTAGTGGCCCATTTCATGCGCCAGCAATACTCCAAAAGCCGTTACAACAATGCCATCTGAAGCACCGCCACCAGGAGGCATGGTGGCGTAACCGCCCACGCCAAGCCTTGTCCAGGTGCCACAGGTAAAGTTGGCATAAGCCTCACCGTCAATGTTAGTGATGAGCCAGATATTGATGTACCGCTTTGGATCCCACTGAATGAGGTTTTTAAGCCGGGCATCTTCATTGTCCATATTCAGATGATCACCATAATAAGAAGTGGTTCGGGTGATGCCGGTTGTGATGCCGCCATCAGGATCTTTTTTGGCAATGCAGAACCTGATCTTTGTATCTGCACCAGGGCTTGATGCATAGGGACCTGCTTTGCTAAAAGCATTGTTGAGGTCATTGATGCCGCTTAACACAAATGCATCTGAAATGCTAAAAGGGCTTTGGTTGATGATGTGAATAACCACCGGAAGGGTAAGTGTATCAGGGGCGGCTGGTCTGCCAAAATGAAGGATCTGATCGTTCATCTTTTTCTCCCTTGCCACAAAATTTTTGTCTTGCCTCAGCTGCAGCAACAGCATATCGTTACTGCAAATATGCTGCGTATTATAAGTTGAATCTGAAAAGGATTTGATGGTTGGCTGCTGGGCGAATGCAGGAGTGCAAACAGACGTACACAGCATCAATATCCATAAAAGAATATGTTTTGTATTAGACATGAAGCTGTTGTTAGAAGGCGTTTTTTCTAATTAAATATATGCGTTTTAGATGGTAATCAGATTTTGTTAAAAGTCTTTGTGCAGAAAGGTAATTTGCTGCTTTTTATTTTTCCGGCTGATGCTTACCATTTCACCATTGTGTAAAACGGCCATTTTATTTATTGTGCCGGCTATTTCTTTTACAAACTGCCTGTTTAATAAATGGCTTCTATGCACTCTTACAAACATATCTTCCGGCAGCAGGTCCTGGAACCAGTGCAGCACTTTGGCCGTTAATAATTTATTACCGTTGGCAAAATAAATACGGCTGTAACTACTGGCTGCTTCTATCCTTATAATCTGGTTTGCAGGCACTGTTAAGCTTTCCCGTACGCCGGGTATTGTGAGGGTTTTCATAATAAGTTTGATAAAATTTTATTAATTGCACATTGGTCCTGAAACTATGATTATCATAGAATTTTAAAATTAACCCCTGTTTTCACCGTCAGTTTTGCTCCTGGTTTTATTACAACACTTCTGCAGGCTGTGCTTATGCTAATAATTACATTACCTGAACTTAATATCACATCCGTATTGTTGTCGGGTATTTTTCCGCAGTCCCAATTAGCCGGGTCTTCCCAGGCAGTGCTGCCAGTGGCAAGCCAGGTAGTGGTAAACTTCAACTGGTACATCACTTTAATATTTCCATCAATTAAACAGGCATATTGATAGCCGTAATAAGAAGATGGTATATTATTTAAAGAAAGAGTGGCAGTGCTTACACCTGAATAGTTGGTGCTGGCTGAAAGCGGTACAAAACCTGCCCCGGTATTTACGAGCCATTTGTAACTGGTGCCTGTAGCTGGTGCCTGTAAATTAATGCTGCCGCCCGGGCATAAATTAATTGTTTGTATTTGCGCTGCAGTTAAAAATGGCTTGCCATCAATTGTGGCACCAGCACCGCCACCGCCAGAAAAACTATCAACCTTAAATGTGCCCTGGTGCTCATCATAACCCAGATTCCTGTAAACCCAGGTATAAGAAGATGCATAAGGTTCAGCCTCCAGATAAATCAGGCTGGTGGCACTGTCTAAATTAGTCTCAGGATTTGGATTGCCTCCATTGGTTTTATAAAACTGCAGTTGCTGATGATTCGTTATTGTGGGTACTGAACCTTTAACATCATCAAAATCTTTGGTGGTATAATAAAAACTGACGGTAACAGGCGTAACAGGTTGCTTTTTCGGAATTACCTGCCAATAGCGGTTCATTACAAAATAGCCACTTGCATTTGTTACCAGGGGATTGGTAATTTTTATTCCCTTTCCTGTGGCTGCATTTTGGGTTGAAACAATTTTTACTTTTAAGGTGCCATCGGTAACAGAGCCTATATCATTACCATCCTTTTTAATTGATAAAAGCAGGTATTTTTTTCCGCCAGCTTCATAATAGTAATTAGTTATACCATCGGGGCCGGTAGTTTCCGTTGTGGCTGAAACTGTTTGAGCAGTTGCAGGTAATATTCCAGTTACCGGTACCAGGCCGGGATATACAGCGGCTGTATCCAGGCATCCAAATTCATTTGTTACTGTAAGATGTACTTCCTGAAAATCTACTAAGGTTGGGTCAATTGCCAAGCCGGAGAGATTGGTCCAGCTAAGGATATTATAATTGGGATGGGTGCTTAAAGAGTCATCAAAAAGGTGCGACTCGTTAGCGTAAGTGACTGGTAAAAAAAGTTGGGTCTTATCTGGTCCCAGATCAGGCTTTGGATGGTTACGGACGTAAACTAAAGTCTTCAATGTCACCAATCCTCCGTTGTAGGTATTTATCCGCATAAATACGCCGGTATCAGCTTTGGCCGGGTCAATACTTCGTAATCCATCTCCACTTACCCACAGGCCCTGCAATGCATTTGGGTCTTTATATAAAGAGCTGATATCAATGGTGAACCCCGGGCATTTTAAACTGTCAGATTTATCATCCAGCACATTCACGGTTACTTCTGCTGAGTCTTTGGCTCCCTGGTCGTCTGTTACAGTTAATATAAACCTGTAAGCTCCTTTTTTTAAATTGGTAAGGGTGGCCTTCACATTATCTGCGCCGGTAATGGTTGCCTGCTCAATACCATATTTCTGCCGCCACTGGTAACCAGTAATGGTTCCATCAACGTCGGATGAACTGCTGCCATCAAGGGTTGCGCTGTTGGTTGGCAGTGTAATGGTTTGTTCAGGTCCGGCTTTTGCAACAGGCGGCACATTAGGCGGCGGCGCTTGCGGGCAATAATAATATTGACCAACTGTAGGCAATGTACCGCCATAATTTCCATAATTAGGTTGCGTTGGGTAGTCATCAAACTTATGATAGATGGCCACATTTTGTTTAAGGAATGTATCTCCGGCAGCAACGCCCTGTGCAAGTATTTTTAACTGGGTAACGCTTAATTCTTTGGCGCAATAAGCTGCTTCATCAAGCTGACCTTTAAAATAATTATTTAAAAAGCCGCCGTTGATATTTACATACCTTGCTCCAAAAGAAATACTATGTGAATATGCAGAACCCACATTTACGTAAGATATTGGCCCGGCAAAACTTTTACTGTTTGTTTCAACTGCATTGATATAAGTTTTTCCCACATAATTTGATCCGTTGAAAGTTACTGCAACATGATACCATTTTGATACAGCCGGCCTGAAATTAAACAGCAGGCTGTCATATATCTGCCTCTGATCCTGTGTGTTGAGCACTATCGTTTTAAAAACAAACTGACCACTTTCATTTAAAGAAAGGCTTAAGTCTGTATTCTCTCCGTAGGTATTAAAATCATACCGGTAAAAGATTGTCATTTTTTTTCCAAAAGACTGTGAATCTGTTATTTTAACCCAGGCCGCCATCGTAATATCCGGAGAGTTATACGCCTGGTTCCACAAGCCATAGTCGGATGTACCATTCATTCCAATTAAATATTTGCCACAAGGATAGGTTACCTGGGCACCACATTTAAAAAGCAGGATACAGGATAAAAAAATCAGCGGTAGTATAAATTTTTTCTTCATAAAATAACTAATAAAAGTGGAAAATGCCTGTTGCGGTAGCTGGCAAATAATGAGTGGACTGTTTGTATTTAACCTTATCAAACCAATAACAAATAAACTAAAATTTGAACCCTAAAACAATACCCCACCTAAATCCTGCGAACGGACCATCAATTGTTAAAGCGGCGCTGGTAGCGCTTACATCAACCGTTTTCTTTACCACTGGTATATCAAAATCTTCGAGTGATTTACGAATGTCTGCCTGCTCATTTGCAGAAAGAGCTTTTGTTGGGGTACCCGTTAGCTTGCCGTTTCCTGTGCCATAATGGGGCCCCAGGTACCACATATCCAGCGTAAAATGTTTACCCAGAAAAAACTGCGACCCCAAAAGCAAACCGTAGGTATTGCTGGTGACCTTTCCATTAAATACCATCACAGCTTCGCCACCGGCATCACTGTTATAAGTAAATTCTGCACCTTTTAAATTGTAGTTTGCATAACGGTAAAAGGGTGCTAAGTAGAATCCTTTGCCATATCCTTTTCTGCCAACATATAGCCTTAACTCAGGCGTAATGGCTGTGTTGCCTAATTGCAGGTTTTGAATTTGCCGTTTGGCTTCTTCATCATCGCCGGCAAGTTTAGCAAAAGAATTTTTAAAAGGAAGGCTGCTTAACGGGCTCGTTCTGTAACCTATTGCCAGCGAAAGTCTTTTGGTCAAAACTCTTTCGTATTGAAAAGAATAGTTTTTTAACAAGAGAGCGGCAAGGTTAATTTTTATAAAATTTTGCTGGTGCCCGGGTAACTTTTTCAATGCTGAGGCGGAGCTATCCTGTGCAAAAATGTGTGAGATGCTTAAGACTATCAGGACAATTGCTACCAGTATTTTTTTCATGATAAATAATTGTAAGTGATTAAATAAAAAAGTTTTACAACTCAAACAGCCATAAAATGTATTTCTTTAATTGTTTGGTTATTGCTTGGTTCCCGGAGTCTTTAGATTTCAGTGGGGCGGCAGGCAATGCCAACGATTTGTTTACGACGGATAATTTGCCTTGCTTAATTAATAAATGTGCCATTGTCTGCGATTTAAATTGTACAATAATTAATAAATACTGAATGGTAATTTGCCTGGTGGCTTTATTGAATGGTGCTGTTTTTTCAGTGGGTGGCGGGTTCGCTTTGTTGCACAAATATGTGCTGTCGAAATAATCTTAACAAAGGGGTTTGTCCTGTATTGCCGGGATGTTTTTCCTGTATTTTAAATATTTTAGCACAACCTGAAAATCATCAGACAATCCCTGAATTCTTTAGCAAATATCAATAACAGCGAACCGGGCAACAATACCAACTGGTTGGTATTTTAATACAAAAAGATAAATGATACTTTTATAGAATTAATTTAATGCAACGCTACAAAGCATCCCATATTAAGAAACCCATTCTGCAAATTTTTCTTTTGCTGATGGCAGTGGCTTTACATCCTGCAGCCATGGCTCAATCCGCTGTGGATGTGAAGTATCTTGATTCTTCAGGATACAGGTTTGTGCTGGACAAGTCAGTTTACCACATTACATCGGCCGGGGAAAACGATTCGGCAGTAATGAATTTTAAAAACTGGAATTCACTAACAAAAAAAACTTTTATTAATTTAGGAATACCCAAAGGAAAAGTCTGGCTAAAATTTCAATTTGCAAACAGTGATACTACGGCTCATATATTTTTATTGTGCGTTGCCTCCCACATTCTAAAAAAAATGGAACTGTTTACTGCGATAACGGACGCTTGGTATCTCTGGGCAAAACAGGAGCTGATTACCCGTTTTCCAGTCGGCCATATCCTTTCCCACTTTTTGTTTACCCCTTAAGCCTCAATGCCGGAAAAACAATTACTTACTACCTGGCGGCTGATTCAAAGGCACAAACACTACAGCTGGGCCTGATACTTTTGAGCAGGCAGGAAATTCAACACCAGCAAATGCGCCTTTATCTTTTATTCGGTTCTTTTATTGGCATCCTTTTGCTCGTTGGACTTTTCAATATTTTTCTCTTTTTTATTTTAAAAGATAAAATTCATTTGCTGTACTTTTTGTATTCGCTTTCAGTGATATGGGTGCTGCTTTCTTTCGAGTCGCTTGACTTTCAGTTCTTCTACCCAAACTATCCTTCGCTGTATATTGTAAGCCGGGTAAGCGCCATCTATGTTTCGTTGTCCATGGCATTGTTTGTAATGCAGGCCTTTCTGCAGCAATCTGCACTTAACAGTAAATTTTATAAACCAGCTTTTATACTTAAGTGGGTGTTACTTATTTTGCCTTTGGCAGATTATTTAATTACTAACAACCACACGAATAATTTTATGGGGCTTGTCTATTTTTCTATTTACCGCCTTATACAAGTTGCTGTGGTTGTAGTCATAATTTTAAGTTGTATTGAAAAAATCAGGCAAGGTTATAAACTGGCGGTATTCTATCTTTCTGCGGTGGCAACTTTTTTTGTTGGAGTGTTAATTTCGGTACTCAATAATTTTGGTTATTTAAATATTTTACCCCTGCCACCAACAACGTTTGAATCTGGCATGGTGATAGAAGCCGTCATCATTTCCTTTGGTATTTTATACCGTTACAATTTTTTTAAACGGGAAAAGGAATTGCTTGCAATACAACTTGCCGAGCAACAGCTTAGCACCGGCAAACAAATAATTGCCACCCAGGAAAATGAGAGAAGGCGTATTGCAGAAGACCTGCATGATGAACTTGGCAGCAGCCTGGCAGCGCTAAAATTACACCTGCAAAAATCATCTTTACAGGGCAGCGAATTAGATGCTGTGCTAAAGGTGATTGATAAAGCTTCGTCAGATACCAGGCATATTTCACATGACCTGATGCCGCCTGAATTTGAAAGAACAGCCTTATTTGATGTATTGCAGAACTATTACTCAAGGCTTAATACAGAATCCGGCATCCGGTTTCATTTCATTGTTTCCGGCGCCGCCTGGCAAATTATTAAAGAAGATGAACTGATGATTTACAGGATAATGATGGAGCTGACAGGCAATATACTCAAGCATTCATTTGCCACTGAGGCAACCGTTCAAATGTTGTATTATACTGAAACACTGGAGATAATGGTGGAGGATAACGGGAAAGGAATGGAGAAAAAAGACAGTGATGGCATAGGACTAAAAAATATCCAGTCGAGGGTAGATTACCTGCGGGGAGAAATGCGGATCGACAGCAACATCAATGGAACGACAATTATTATTCAGCTTCCGTTTAAAAATAGATGAACATGGCAAATTGCATTGAATTAATTATTGCTGATGATCACCCGTTGTTTATTGATGGCTTAAAATTATTGTTGAAAGATGAAACCGATATGAATGTGTCAGCAATTGCAAATGACGGCAAAGAACTGCTTGACATACTTGAAAAACAAAATGCCGGCATAGTATTACTTGATATCAATATGCCGGTAGTCAATGGCCTGGAGGCAGCAAGAATTATAAAACAATCTCACCCGCTTTTAAAAATTATTTTGCTCTCCACTTACAATGACGACCACCTGGTTGCCAAAGCAAAATCCATAGGCGCCAATGGGTATCTTTTAAAAACTACCAACAAAGATGAACTGCTGCAAACCATCCGGCTTGTGTACAAAGGGCAGTCATGTTTCCCGTACAGGCAACCTTTTGTAAAAAATGAGTTTGATGGAAATGACAGCTTTTTAAAACAGTTCAACCTTACCCGGCGTGAAATAGAAATTCTGTAATTCATAAAAAATAGCCAGACAAACCAGCAAATCGCCAATACACTCTTCCTCAGCGTTTATACTGTTGAAACCCATCGAAAAAACATCATGCAAAAACTTTCATTGAACAGCCCTGCCGCTTTAATAAAGTTTATTATTGAGCACAATATTTAAACTGGCATCCTGTTTTTAAGAGGTAAAACAAAGAGGTGGTTAATGCTGCTGACCTTAAACCCAGATTTTGCAGTTGAGATCGTTATGAGGGTTTCAAATGCAAGTCAGCCAGGTGTTTCGGGTTATTTTTTGGCTGATGAATAGTGATCTATTTTGAAGTCAAAAAATGTTCTGAAATACTTAGCTGTGCAGCAGTTGGAAGCCGCAATAGATTTTCAAATGCAAAATCTGGGTTAAAACGCTCTAAAATTATTGTAGCTTTTCTAACTTCTATTCCCTCTCCAAATAATGGTGTAATAAAAACAAGCGGCTGACATGAAAATCAGCCGCTTGTTTTTTACCTATTTTTCTCTAGTCAAACTTCACTAATTTTTCCGTTAGCATTTCACCGTTAATTACCAGTGTAACCAGGTAAACTCCCGCCGGGTAATGGCCCACACTAACCTCAATTGCATTAGCGCCAGCGGATGCAATACCCTGTTTAATAAATAGTTTTCTGCCCGTTGCATTAGTTATAATCATTTCAAACTTTTTACCCTGCTGTATAGCATTAAAGCTAATCACAGCCAATTGGCGTGCAGGGTTAGGGTTGATTTTTAAATTAGTTGCAAGTGTTACAAACGCACCACCGTATTTTGGAGAAAGCAGGCAGTTGCCTTTTCCCGGAGCTATGGTGATGCTTTTTGCAGCAGTACAATTTACAGCATCCGTTACTATATAACTCCTTGTGCCTGCAGCCTGACCGGTAATTGTACCAGTACCACTATAAGGTGGCGTTCCGCCTGATGCACTTACAGTTACAGTTGTGGTGCCGCCTGCACAGGCAATAACACCTGCTACAGCAGTAACCCTCAACGGGCCCGGTTCTGGAATGTAGATGCCACGGGTGGCCACACATCCCCGGGCATCTGTTACCTGGTAATTGTGTCCACCAGCTGCCTGATTACTCATAGAGCCAGTGCCGGTATAAGGTAACGTGCCGCCGGCAGCATTTACTGTTACTGTTGTGGTGCCGCCTGAACAGGTAATTGCTTGTGCCACAGCGTTAACCCTTAAGCGGCCCGGCTCCGTGATGTAAATTCCACGGGTAGCTGTACAGCCCCGGGCATCTGTTACCTGGTAATTATGGCCTCCTGCAGCCTGGTTGGTAATAGTTCCAATACCTGTGTAGGGCAGGCTACCACCTGTTGCGGAAACCAGCACAGAAGTATTTCCTCCAAAGCAGTTGATGATACCCGGTGCTACCGTAACACTAACGGGTGCAGGTTCATTAACTTTTATTGCAGTGGTGGCGCTGCATCCTTTCGCATCTGTAATGGTATAAGTATAATTGCCTGCAACAACATTAGTGAATGTACCGGTTCCTGTATAAGGAAGGTTACCGCCGGTGCCGCTTACCACTACACTTGTTGTGCCGTTAAAGCAGGAAATTATTCCGGGCTGTGCCGATATTACTAACGCAGCGGGCTCCTCCACTGTATAGCGGGCAGATGTTTTGCACCCACCGTTGGCTGATACAGTTACACTATAAATACCTGCTTTTAACATGGCAATATTTGCTGTTGTTGCGCTAAAACCAGGCCCGGACCAGGCATATGTAAAGGGCTCGCTTCCGCCTGTTGTGCTCAAATTAATCGCTCCATTATTTCCATTTTTGCAAGATACCCTGGTGATCACAGTTGACAGAACCGGCGCCGTACAGCCGCCAACAGCAACAAAGGTTGCACTAATTGTATGTGCTGTAGTTACAGTGCTAAATGTGTATGATGAGATGGCCCCCTGGGTAGCTCCATCCACCAATACCTGCTGTATAACAAAGCCCGGATTGGCGGCAATAATAAAGGTTTGGTTTGCGCCGGAGTTTACCGGAATGTTTCCGTTCGGACTAATACTTCCATTCGGCCCGGAACTGGCCGTAATATTAAACGTGATATCAGGATTGCAGTTAGTAACTGCGATCATCTGTTGTGCGGTATCACTGCAACCACTTGCGTTAGTAAAGCTGTATGTGATAATAAAACTTCCAACCCCCGCTATTGCAGGGTCAAATACACCGTTGCTTACACCTGTGCCGCTATAGGTGCCACCTGCCGGTAAGCCTCCGGATAATATGAGCGCTGCATCTGTAATACACATTGGTGCATGGGATGATAAACTAACCGCAGGCAGCGGGTTTACTAACACTGCTATTGCTGCTGACGCAGATGAGCCGCAACCTTCAGTATTTACCGTGGTCACGCTATTTGCCCCACTTGTCTTTACCGTTATGCTTTTTGTTGTTGCGCCGTTATTCCACAAGTATCCCGCTGCTTCAGATGAAGTGAGTACCACACTGTCACCGGTGCAGAAGGTTATTGAGCTACCGGCGGTGATGATTGGTGTTACAGGTAAATCATTCACCGTAACTACAGTAGCGGCACTTGTACCCGAACAATTGCTTGCACTGGTAACCGTTACACTGTAATTTCCGGCAGTTGTTACACTGATGCTCCTTGTTGTTTCGCCATTGCTCCACAAGTAGGTAACTCCTTCAGATGCAGTAAGCGTAACTGAACTGCCCTGGCAGAAGGTTGTTGCACTGCTGGCTGAAATAGTTGGTGTGCAGCCGCTGCAATCATTTACAGTTATACTTTGCACTGCTGAATTAATACATCCATTATTGTCACTAGCGGTGTAGGTGATGGGGAAAATTCCAACCCCGGCAACCGGAGGATAAAATTGTCCATTGATAACACTTGTGCCACTGTAAATTCCCCCTGCAGGTGTACCGCCACTTAATATAATTGAAGGCACATTACTGCATACGGCAGCTATCGGCGCCAGCTCAACCTGTGGCAATGGACTCACCACTACCTCAATAGTTGTTGGGGCGGCACATTGATCATCTGCAGGTGTAAAACTGTAGGTTGCAGTAACTGTATTGCTTACTACTGCCGGGCTCCATGTACCTGTAATGCCGTTGCCAGAAATTGCTGGAAGTACGGGTGCCGAAGAACCTGCACAGATTGGTGTTATGGCTGCAAATACCGGCACCGTTAACGCTGTTATAGTTGTATTTTGAGAATAGGCTTCTCCGTTTAGACTGTAAGTTATTATATGCACTCCTGCACCAGCTGCAGATGGATCAAATGTATTACCACTAATACCATCGCCACTAAATATGCCGCCTGTTGGGCTACCCACCAACGTTACCACAGCAGCATTGATACAGTAAGTATTGGCAAGGCCGGTAAAGCTTATATTGCCTGCCGGTAAATTTGTTTTCACTTCCACCACATCTGTAGTAAAGAGTGTTCCATCACTTACAATCAGCAGGAAGGAATATGTTCCCTGGTTGGCTGAAGTGATGGTAAAAGATGGCCGGGCTGCAGTTGCATCACTCAACACAATACCATCCGGTGCCACCCACTGATAAGTGATTGTGTTGCCATCCGGGTCAGATGAACCGCTGCCATCTAGTGAATAATTACCCGGCGCTGTTACGACAAAGTCTGCGCCTGCATTGGCCACGGGAGCCCTGTTAACTGCAACTACTTTCCATAAAGCCAACACAATACCTGAGCCCGCTAATCCACTGCTGTATTTACTGAAAGGCTGCAGGCTGATGCCGATCTCATAATTTCCTGCACCAGTTCCCGTACTGCGTATGCCATAAACATTGTAGGCTGTATCATTTATTTTACTAAATCTTAATTGGCCGGATGGCACCGTTGCTCCGTCTTTTTTTAGTTGTAAGGCCGCCGGTAAGCCAGCGTCGCTTAACAACCTGCCGGAGAATGAAAGCGGAATAGTATCAAGCTGTCTTGACAAAATTTGGTTGGGCTCAAGTATCCATTTGCCGGTGAGTGGCACCTGGTCAATAAACAATACCTGTTGTGCAGTAGTTTCTCCTCCATTAACCCCGGTTATTGTTATTTTTATAGTTGTATTGCCGCCGGTTGATAATATAAATGGAAGGGACACATTACCAGCTGCAACATTCGGAATAACGGTCAGTACAACTTCTCCACTCAAATCTACCTGTGAAATAGTTACCTGTGCTGCCGCAGCACTCAAATTAAAGCTTACACCCAGTGATAAACCTGCGGTAATACCGTCACTGTTTGAATTTCCAAGATCTGGTGTTACAGAAAAGTTAGTAATCGTTACCTGTGCCGCCCTATTTACAGTCCAGGTTATTTGCTGTGAAGTTGTTCCTTTGTTACCAACTGCATCTGCAAATCCATTGGTGTTTACTGTAAAGGTGTACAAACCATCCGGGTAAGTAAGCAACCCGAAGTTGCCTGCCATCCATGTTTTTAAATCTGTGTTGGACAGCTGGGCAATATTCAGCGGCAGCACTTCTCCGTTTCGGGTTAGCTGAACAGATGCTGTATTGAAGCCAAACACTTCTTCGTTGAACTTAATGTTTACAAAAGTTATGTGCTGCGGATCGAGACCTCCGGCATTGGATTTTTCCAGGCTTACAATTGCAGGACCGGTATTATCAACAGTGAGGTTGATGGATTGTGGCTGCACGCCGGGTTCCTGGCTTACACTTTTTATATTCGGTAAATCTACCCTGAACTCATACACACCGTTCTGTGTAAGCATATTTCCCAATCCTGAGAGGTAGAAAAGTTTATGATCTGCCCTTACAGAATCTATGGTAACAGTACCCGGTACCAGCACCCCGTCTTTAAAAATACTAAACCTTGCAGGTGTTACCGAAGCCTCATCTATCGGAAGATTAAACAACACTTGTATGGTATCATACGCCATTGCAATATTACCTGCTGGTAAACCGAGGAAGGCCTGTACAGATGGTACCGTTAAGAATTGTGTCCAGGTTACCTGTTTACCGGTGAGGCCATTAATACTATAGACATCTTTCACATCTGCTGCCTGTACCGTAAGGTTATAAAATCCATTACCGGTTGTAACTGCAGAAAGATCAATGGTGAATGTAGCAGTATCAACCTGTGTGATTTTAATGGCTGAAGTACTAATGTTTGCCCCGCCCTGGAAAGTTAGCGTAAGGTCATCGAAAGTAAAGGTAGCCGGGTCAATGTGTTTGTTAAATAGGACTGTTACCTGTTGCACCTGTGTTGATGTTACTGCGGCTGGTACACCGGTAATATCTATCACTTTTGGCACATCAAAATTCTTTGGCTTCCAAACAATTGTATAGGTTACTGCAGTTGCTGAAGAGAAGGTATCAACAAAATGAAATTTATTTTCATATACCGGAGCCTGGCTTACAGGAAGGGTTACAAAGGTTAACCAGGCATTGTCCAGCGGAATCGACTGACCATCATTCCGTGTAACACTCACAAGATCATATTGCCCGCTGCCAGGATCATCCAGCTTAATGAAGTTCCAGCCGATGGCAGAAGCAGTCACCGTAAGCGTATTGGTGAATGATGGCGGAGCTACCGGGGCAGAGAAGCTTCCTGAAGCAGCTTCCGTAACTTTTGCGGTGCGGTTGCCCTGTGAGAAATAGATAATATCCGGCAAATCATGAACATCGAAATAATCATTTACCAGGAAGTCGTTGATGCCATCATCCAGGTCGCCATAGAGTTTTATGCTCTTTGTTAATTCATGCAGTTTTACTCCTTTTACCAGGCTGAGATCGGGATTGCCAAAGCTGTTATTATGCACCACTTTTGCGTCGTAGCTAACAAATTTTCCAAGCAGAGAGCTGGTAAGGTACCACTCTCCTATTCTTGTTTGCAATGGAGGAATGGTTCCAAAATTAATATTGGTAACGCCCAGGTTTCTTGGTTGCCCCTGGAAGTTGGAACCAACCAGATTAAAGTTAATAGCCAGCCCTTTTTCATTGTCAATTATTTTTGGCTGCGCCGAAGAAATGGTCATATTTACAGCCGGACCGTAACCCTGGTTTTCTACCATCACGGCCAGCTCTGCAGGCACTGATGGTTCAATAGCTGGCGATGTAAGTGCATCATCACCCAAAATATTGCGTTCTAAGAAATAATGTAGAAAGAGATTTGGGCTGGGGTTAACCGTTAGTTGCACAGCAGCCAGCGGCAGTGTTACAATGGCCTTAGCATAAGGATCAAAATATCTTACCGAGCCGCCAAAGTTGTACAGTTTGGGTGCAGTTGGTGCAGCTCCTATTTCAGGAATAAACAGGAATTTCACAGAACCCTTTTCCTGTGCAGCAATATTACCTGTGCCGGTAACATCACTTAAATTAGTAAGGCTCTTTGTATTTATCTGGAACAGGCCATTGCTTGGTACACCATTCTCATCTGTGATTTGTATGTTTACAGTGAGGGAATCCATCTTATCTGTTGGATGACCATTGAATATTTCCAGCGTTCCTTCAAAAGCTTCTCTCGTCATAGTAAGCTTCTGGCTTAGCTGAACTGTAACGGATGCACAAACGGCTTTGCTTTGATTATCCAGTATTTCATTTAAGGCTTTAAACTCCTGTACATACATATCGTAAACTGATTGGTATCCCTTAGCCACAGCTAATTTGGTAGCAGTAACCATAGAATCTGAGTAAGACTTAACCGATATCCAGTTTATAATTTCAGGGTATTGGGCATCAGGTTTTAAAACTCCAATACTACGGGCATACACAGAAGTATTCCAACGGGTAAAGAATGCCTGGATAGTTCCTTGTTGAATTTCATATCCTGTCATAGCGGATAAAATAGTTGCCTGTGCATTTGGCCTGATAGAATCCACAACGGTAACATATGGTGCAAGCAGTGAGCTTAGTTTATTCCATGAATCGCTAAAGATCATGCTACCAAAATATTCCTTGCCCCAATCTTCACGGGCCTGGTAAGCATTTGTAACTGTTTTAAAGTTTACACCTATTTCTGTAAAAACACTGCCAAGTGGCGGATCAGCTAAAGCGTCAGCAGGTTTATTACTATTGGTGCCACGGCCGGCAGATTCAGTATGTGCACAGGTGTTTATTGCACTGGCAATACCAGCGACGCATCCAATAGGACCAGGGATAGCACCAGGTACGCATGATTCTATGTAATCAAGTACACCTCCGTTATCATACCAAACACCAAAAACACATATTGCCAAACTTGGGCCGGTAGCTCCGGCACAACCTGCAACTGCACTTATGATATCAGTAATACAATGTACACAACTACTTCTTTCGGTAACTGCTGGTGGTGTTGGTGAAGTGCCAATACCCTGTCCACAATCTATGCAAGGGCAGGCAGCACAAATTGGGTACCCTCCTCCGGGGCCGCCGCCAACGCCAATACTTATTGGTGGAAATACCGTTTCACTGGAACAGATTCGTCCTGAATAAGTAAATAGTGTTCCTCCGTTTTGCCATAAACCGGTTGTTAAATTACATTTATACCAGTAAACCACGCCAGCAAAATCAGTGCAATTTGAGGCATCCCCAGCCAGTGTGCTGTTGGATGGTGGCCGCATGCCAAGAAACTGGGAGATTGCTCCATAAGAAGGCCTGCCACCCACGGCTCTGCCGCCTGTGCGTCTCCGCATTATTACGGGCACCTGAATACTTTGCTGCGCCAGCAGATCTGCCGGTACATAATTGGTTACAAACTCATATTCTGCATCGCCGTTCGGCAGATTAAGCGTTACATCTTTTGCCGTAATCAATCCATGATTGGTAAGAGTTGCATTGAATGCATACACATCACTACCGGAAAGCTGCGGCATTGTTTTGGGCATATCAATCGTTACAATAGGTACCGGCACATTTGTTTCAAACTGTGTGGTAAGGGTAATATCGTATTGATCCTGTACAGCAGTGGGTACAACCGTCCAGCTAAAGGTAATCGCCTGGTAGTTTAAGAATGCAGTCTGTTCTACCGTATTGCCGGGATTGATGGTTATTGTATTGCTGTAAGGAAGGTGCTTATCCTTGTCAACTTCAATTTTATGGGTTCCCTCCGGGATACCAGATGCTTCAAAAATACCATTGACATCTGTATTTCCTTCTGCATAAATTTCACCGGTATAATAATTTTTAACCACCACATGAGCATCTGCCACTTTTGGTGCAGCATCGGAATAATAAGTAAACTGATCTGTAGCAGTAATTTTTATCGAGCCAGTTGTCTCTGATACTTTTTGGAAAGTAAATGGAATGTTGAAAGAGTTGCCATTTTGGGAACTGATGCCAATGGAGCCGTTTATGGGGAAGTTAAATGGAACTTCCTGCAATGCACTGAATTTAAGTATTACAAGTGTGCTATCACCCGGAGCCATCTGGGTAATACTGGTGGGAGTTATACTGCTCAGCCAGTTTAAAGATGGCAGGTTTATCTTAACATTTCCTGTTAATCCAAAACCCTTATTTGACAATTTGAATTCTACCAGTCTTTCACCGGCACTCTCCGATACATTTACATTAATCTTTGTGATACTTGCTTCTATGAATCCATTTGGTGCCTGGCAATAATACAATACGTCCTGTGGCTGAATATTACCTTCATTGGAAACCGCCCCAAGCCCTGCAACCTCGAAATTAATACCTGGTGACAATGCAGTTCCGGTAATACTGTAACCAAGAGAAGCTGTGCTGTTACCGGCTAAAACAGCGATAGTATCAAATTTCATTACCGCTCCATTTGGCAGGCTTATTTTCGCAAGCGTGAACCTGGTAAGATCCTTATTGCTTAAATTCTGAACTGTTAATGTTCCTTTTGAAGTGTCATTTATTATTACTTTAAATTGAGGTATCTGTCCATTGTTGATCTTTACTCCAAGTATATCAAAAGCATCCTGTTCAGCGGTGCCATTTGTACCTGGGTAACCTGCACCAACTATATAGTGACCGGCTTCATTTGTTAATGGCACAAATGAGCTTGTATAATTTCCTGAGGCATCAGTGCTGGCGGTAATTGTTCTTCTAAATCCTTGTGTGATTACATATACGTCTACGGGTACATTGGCTGCCGCAGCTGCATTACTCTTAGTTGCTTTACCAGTGATCGTAACTGCTGTTCCTTTTATAAAATAATCTGCTGTAACAATAGCGGTTGCGGTATAATCAGGATTGATAGTAACAGCAAGCGGTTGCGATGTATTATTGGTTAACAACAGTTCTGTAACAACAGAAGCCGGGTTAACTTTAAAAATCAATTTATATTGTCCCGGAAGGTTGGGAACTGATGCTGCATTTACCAATTGCACTGATTGCCCCACCGGAATGGCCGAGGATATAGTATCGACTGTAATCAGGGTATCCGCATCATCAATCACATCATCCAGTGACAAATAGCCCTGAACAACCACCCCGGTTGGCGCAGTAGCAAAACCAGTATTTTTTACAGACAGCTGGTAGTTAAAAATCGTCATTGCCTGCAACGGGTTATTTGATATAGTTGCAGCAGGAATTTGCAGATCCGGCTTGTTTAAATCGGTAACCAATACCCAAACAGTGCCTGGAGAAAAGCCTGCAGAAGTTGCTTCAAAATTTACCTGTTTGCTGCCGTCAGTTACGCCATCATTGATGGTTATAATGGGGATTTCTACAAAGGCAGCACCCGCCGGAATGGTGGCTATTGTAGGCAGTGTTGCTTCTCCCGTATTGGAAGAAACGAGGTTTACAGTAAGCGGCTGATTGGTGGAAGTGTTCCGGGTTATCCTTAGTAAACCAGCATTAGCTGAACCTTCGAGCAATGTTAGCGGCGTTGCCGATAATTGCAGGGAAGGACCATCATTATCAGTTACAGTAAGGCCGGCACTAACAGAACCCGCTGTGGATGGAGGCGCATTACAACCGCATGAATTTACAAAAATAGCTGCAGTAATATTCACCAGCCTGTCGCCATCTACCAGGGTGTTGTCAATAACACCAACGGTGAATGTTTTTTCATTTTCACCAGCCGCAAGCGAAATAGATGGTGGCAGTATCAGCGTACCCGGAATGCTGGCTGATAAATTTGCAGTGAAGGCAATCGGGTTGCTGCCCGTTGTGCGGCGCAATGTTGCCTGTGTGGCAAAATAACCCGCCGTTTCTGAAATAGTATTTGTCTGAAGCACCAGTTGAAGCCCGGGTAAATCATCATCTTTTATCAGGATACTTGCACTGGCTGAATTTACACTGGTTCCGGCTGCGTTGATAGTCACGGCGGTCTCCACCTCAGGAATATTATCCTGTGCAAGGTTTACTGAAACGTTCACAAATGTAGCACCTGCCGGTATGGTAACAGATGCCGGTACGGGAAAACGGGCCTGGTTTGTTGAGTTAAGAAATACCTGCAGGGGAACTGCCGGAGCAAGATTGGTTGTAACACGGAAATTAACAGTTGCGCCTTCCATTGCGTCTGAGGGCAGGCTTGTAATTGACAAGGATGGGTTGTCATTATCCAACACTTCAAAACCTGCATTTACAGCCTGGAAGCCGGAAGCTGTAACCTTTATTGTATCTTTTATAGTACCTTCTGTAACATTGTTATCAATGGCTGTGATGCTAAAGGCAATCACTGACTGGCCGGCAGGGATGGTAACTGTTGCAGGGATATTATATCGTTGCGGCTGGTTTGCAGCTATGTTTACAACAAGCGGATTGGTTAAAGCGCCCGTCCGGTTTACCCTTACGGTAATACCATCTGCTGCACCTTCTGTTAATTGACCGGAAGATAATTCAAGGCTTAAAAATTTACGGATGGTTAATGCAGTTTGCTGCACACCTGTGTTATTAGCCTGTGCACCTGCCACTTCCGGAATGCTGGCGCCAGGTATTATTTCCACCACAATTGCGGCCTGGTCACCTACGGAGAGTTGGACCGGAATGGTAACAACATCACTTCTTGAAATGTTTTGGTTAACACTTATCACACCATTGGTTGAATAATCAGACTGTTTGAGCAATGTGCGGTTATCGCCGTTTACAGACTGGATGTAAATTTTCTCCGTCCAGTTTACCGCAGATTGTGTTGTACCAACATTGGCTACATTCCACGAAACGGTAAGCTGATCGTTGGGCGATATGGTGTTAAGCGATGTAGTAACATTCTGCACGGCTACATCCGGAGCCACTTTTACAGTTACAGTAATAGTGACGGGGGCAGCACATTGGCCGGCTGCGGGTGTAAATGTATAATTACCTGTTTGAGTATTGCTGATGATAGCCGGGTTCCAGGTACCATTGATACCGTTTTGAGAAGTGGATGGTAACAGCGGGGCCGTTGATCCCGGTGTAATATCCGGGATAGCAGCAAATACAGGTATAGCTACCGGAAGCACCACCACGTTTAATGGTGTTGCTGTGATACACTGGCCTGCAGAAGGCGTAAAAATGTATGTTCCTGAATTTGTATTACTTATAACTGCAGGACTCCAGGTGCCTGCAATTCCGTTGATGGACGTGGTTGGTAACAAAGGTGCCTGAGATCCAGAACAGAAAGGCGCAATGACTGCAAAAGTAGCAGTGGTGGCAGGTGTAACAGTTACGGTTGTGTTAGCAGATGTTGCTAAACAATCACCAGTACCAACTGTAACAAAATAAGTTCCGCTGCTGTTAACGGTAATGCTTTGGGTGTTAGCACCATTGCTCCATACATTGCCAGTGGTGGCAGATGATGTAAGTGTTACTGAACCTCCCTGGCAGAAACTTAACGGACCTGAGGCTGTAACAGTTGCAACCGGGGCTGCATCCGCAATTATCACCAGGTTTGTTACAGCAGATGTACAACCGGACGCATTTTGGGCCGTCACCGCATAGTTTCCTGCAGCAAGGCCAGTGAAAGTACCGCTAGCCTGGTATACACCACCAATACTGTAAGTTATACCAGCACCGGATGGCGCTGTAACTACAATAGTACCTGTACCGGAAACGCAACCGGGATTTGCAGTTACACTCGCTGTTGGTGCAGCAATACCTGCACCAATATTGAGCGGTAAACTATTTGATGCGCCGGTAAATGCAGGCGCACTGCTTATCACCCTTATCCTGTATGCACTTCCGTTAGCTGTTGCAGGCGGAATTGTAGCCACAATGCTGGCAGTTTGGTTTAAACCAATGCCGCTGGCATCCACAAACCCGATACTAACTGGGGAAGCAAAACTTCCGGTGGCATCACTTAACTGGGCTGTATAGGTATTGCCTGCTGAAATGTTGCCATCAACACTCACAGCAATATTTACTGAGCCTCCTTTACATAAATCAGCAAAGGCTGGTGTATTGCTGATTCTTAGCCTGTATATGGTTATATCCAACGCACTTGTATCTGCTGCACATCCCGTTGAGCTGCTTTCAATTGCTTTTATAAAGCCTGCCGAAGAGGTACCTGCCGGTTGAGTAAATTGTACGTTGATATTACTGGTATTTGTACCGGAAGTTTGTGTACCACCCTGTAAAATCCATTGCCAGGTACTGCCGTTGATGGCAGGTACAGAATAGTGCAGTGCGGACCCTCCGTTCACATTTGTACTTCCTGTAATGGTTTGTGCCAGGGGTTGGTCTATAAACGAGAGGTCTGTTGAATATGTTACGCCGCTGATAACAGGATCGCTGCTACTCACCCTTATTCTGTAACCACTTCCGGTAGCAAGATGGGCAGGTAGTTTTCCCTGTATAACACCTGCATTGGTGCTGGTTAAAAAACCTAGTATTACAGGTGCAGCGAAAGAACCTGGTGCATCACTTAATTCAAGGTTAAAGCGGTTGCTGCTGCCATAAGTACCAGCCCTGCTGAAACTTACCTGTATACTGTCTCCTGCGCATTTTGGAAGCTGGTTGATATTGGTAACGATAATTGCCGGTGCTGATAAAATGATAGGTACATTAAAGGTCAATGTATCTACCAAACTCCAGCTGCCTAAAGAATCCTGTGCCCTGAGATTGAGCTGGTGATTCCCCACTGTAAGGCCGAGAATATTTACCGGAACCAGCAAATCGCTTACATTTTGTGAATGGTCTATAGCAACGGGTACTCCAAGCCCGATACCCGGATCCGTATCTACAAAATATTCTAATAATTTTAAATTAGGAACACGGCCAGCGGTTGAACCACCGCCATTGTTATAAGGCTTGTAAAACAAGAGCGTGTTGGTAAGTCCCCATTTACCATCCGCATTCAGGCCACGTACATATAAGCGGTGAACGCCTTCAGTTATACTAGTGGGGTTGATTGCTATCACTACGTCCTGGATATCCGTACCGGCAGTTATATTTAAAGTGGTGGCCGCTCCATAACCCGGATCGGTATCTAAATAATATTCAACACGGGTTATATTTGATGGAGGATTGTTACCTGGAATTGACCCGCCGCTGCCATAAGGTTTGTAAAATAACAGGGTATTGGTTAGCCCCCATTTGCCGTCGCCATTCAGGCCACGCACATATAACCGGTGAACACCTTCAGTTATATTGGCGGGGTTGATTGCTATCACTACATCCTGGATATTTGTGCCTGCAGTTATATTTAAAGTAGTAGCGGCCCCAAAACCCGGATCGGTATCTATGTAATATTCAACACGGGTTATATTGGCAGGAGGAGTGACGCCGGGACCTGAACCTCCGCTTCCATAAGGTTTATAAAATAGCAGGGTGTTAGTAAGTCCCCAACCGTTGGCACTTCTTGCCCTTACGTACAGCCTGTGCACACCCTCTGTAAGTAACTGGGGGTTTACAGCAATATTTAAATCAGCAAAATTATTGCCCGTACCAACAGGCAGGTTTGTACCATTGCCAAAGCCCGGATCGGTATCTATATAATACTCAATACGGCTTATATTGGGCTGGGCAAAAACGGCTGTAATTATTGTAAATAAAAACAGTGTTATTCCAAACAGGCATTTGCTGTTAAGCCTGTATAAAAATGCTTTTAAAATATTGGCTGTACGCATAAAACAAAGGTTGAGCCACCTGCGGTATGTTGCAGATAGCATATCTGATTGCAAAAAAATAAATGCACAAAACCCCAGGAGACGAACTCATCTCCGGCAAACTAAATGCAAGGCAATTAGTTGTTGCTTTTTACACTTACTGTTACATTATAGGGATTGCTGCTGGCGTTAAGTCCGGGAGCTGTTAGCTTATAAACAGTGGGGATAGCTGGTACGCCACTTGGCCTGTAAACAAATGCAGGCTCACCACCAAAAATACCACAGTTGGTTGGTGCATTGTTCCCATCAAAACCGCCGTTTATTGCCGGAGAGGCCGCCTTTAGCACAAAATAATTTTCGTCAAAATCGCCGTACCCATAATAACTGGCGTTGTTATTAATTGTTGTTATGCGGTTAAACAATACGGTCCAATCCTGGCCCCAGCGGTTGTTAGTACCTGGCGGTAACACTGTTGGCTGAGCTACCCTGAAAAAATTATTTTCGAAAATGGTATTTATATTGCCTGTGCCAAAGTCAGGTATAATAGAGTTTTTTACCAATGCGCCTGCATCATTCAATGCCAGGGCGTAATTGCCAA
Source organism: Ferruginibacter sp. (assembly GCA_965247025.1). Lineage (GTDB taxonomy): Bacteria > Bacteroidota > Bacteroidia > Chitinophagales > Chitinophagaceae > Ferruginibacter. The sequence continues at coordinate 4,247,686 of OZ252000.1, forward strand.
CAATATCCGGAGAAGGCGCAACACAATTAATAAACACTGCACTTGTTCCAGTTTTATAAAGTGTAAAACCATAAATAATGCAATTAAAAACAGACAGGTTTGAAACCGGGTAATCAGCATCACTATTATATTGCATACCTCCGCCGGTAATTACACTGCTTGTTATAGTGATATTATTAATAGGCCCATAACCTGAATAATTTTGGGTATAAAATGTACCATAGCAACGATTAAAAGTAATATTGGAGATGGGGGTGTGGTTACCGTTTATATCTCCACGTACATAGAAACTACCCGATACACCGGTAGTATAACTGCCATCTGAACCAGCTCCAAAAAATAAAGTCCCAATATCAGAAGATAAATTAGCAGCCTGTAAGCCAGGGTGCTTGTCGAAATTGAAACCGAAACCAATTATAACCAGCCGCTTTGTTACGGTACCACCTCCGTTACTGCCATACATCTGTATAGTGTCACCTGCTGCAGATGCCGTATTTGCAGCGTCAAAAGTAGAAAAATCGACACCAGCCCTTGCCAGGCCATTATAACCTACCCTGCGGATTGTGGCAAAAGATAAGCTGCTGATAAGCAGCGTTGCTGAAACGAAAATGGATAATTTTTTCATATACTTTTTTAATTTTTTATAAATGAACAGGAGTACGAATAAGAAATATATTTAGTGAGACTGTTAAAAAGATTGAACAACAGATTATGGATTTATGAAAACAGTAAGTTTATAAAGGGAAGGGAAATAATTAAAAGAAAGTTTACAAAGGGCGATGGTTAAAAACGGAATTTTCAGTGAACAAATAACAAACAACAAATCGGTATTCCCAAGCACCAAAAATGAATTTTTGATTATCTTATTGTTACGCTTACTGTGCTCAGGTTCGTTGCCTGTCAGTTCATATCGCCATGAGCCACACCAGCCATTTTTTTATTGCTGCTATTGCTGGATGTTTACTTTTTAGTGAGGAAAACTGTTCTTTTAAAACAGGTTTAAAACCAGTTTTTACCGATCTTACCAGCAAGTTCTTTTCTGTATAGAATGTATTGTGTACCATATTGTATAATTTTAAAAATTTAATTAGTATCCTTATAAAAGAAAAGAAATCAACGTTTTTAAAGGGGGCGGAAACAGTTGCTTGATTTACAAATGTGCTGTATCACCAGCCAATGTGCAAGCGTATTTATACCTAAAATGAGCAGGTATTTACCTTTTTTAATTGCAGGACAAACATATAAATATCAAAAAAGCGATCCTATCCCATGAAAAGGGGATTTTTAGGAGATTAGTTTGAATATACATTACTGCGATGCCAAAAGGATTGATCCAGCTATTGATAGTAATACCACCTGGTTTGTACCTTAGTTAAGTGGAAAAATTGAGAAGGAGATACGGTAATAATAGTTAAACCCAGATTTTGCAGTTGAAATCGTTATGAGGGTTTCAAATACAATATAGATAAGTGTTTCAGGTTATTTTTTGGCTGAGGAAATAGTGAACTATTTTGAAATCAAAAAATATTCTTAAATGCTTAGCTGTGAAGTAGTTGGAAGCCGCAATAGATTTTCAAGTGCAAAATCTGGGTTAAAGCTGCGGCCTGCCAATTAGTATGTTTGTAAGGATATTCTATTTTCCACTGAGTATAATTTAAATGCCGTAACTATCAGTCAATTCTTTTTTTTGGGGATAAAAAACCTGTCCGTTTCTCCCAAAGATATAGCGCCAAAGACTGCTTCAGTCTATCAAAACCGTTGCGGACAAGGCATTCCCTTCATGGTATAATCTGCATCGCAGCGCTCATCAGAGCGGATTCCCCTGGGTGATAATTTTTCCCAGATAAAAGTACCTTCAGCGCTGCCGGCACTGCGGCTGAAGCCAAGCTTGCTGGTGGTGGCATCGTAACTCAACCCCACTCTAACCCTGTCGGCATCATTTTGCCGGTGATCGAAAAGATCAAGGCTGAGGGTTACACAAAAGGCATCACTATTTTGGAAATTTACATTGCCCCGGTACCAGGCACCGATGCCCACCCGGGCATCTTTATATTCACAGCCAAAGCTAAAGGAATTACTTTTTTGCTGCTGGTATAAGATCACACTCGGTAATAAATAACTGTCGCCGTTTTCATCGAGATCATACTTGTAACGGACATAACCAAACCACTGCCTTGGCAGTTTGCTGATGGTGTTAGAGGTTAGTGATTCATCTGGTTGATTGATGTGATGTGAGCCGCCGCCAAACATCCAGTTGTCTTTATAATACAATAAAAATCCTGCAGCAAAATCAGCAAAATATTTGTTGTTATTCAACGGAACATCTGCTCCTGAAATTGCACCGGGAATTACACCGGTGTTATCAATCTGGTCACTAAAATAAAGCTTGCCGTAGTTGACACTCCTGTTGCCAACACCAGCCTGTAAACCCAGGTGCAATCTGGCATTGGGCAGGCAAAGCATATAGGAGTATATGCCACTCAGATAAGATTTATTAAGATAACCTTCCTTGCTGTTGGTGAGTGACAAACCAACACCGCCGTGTAAATTTTTTATATAGCGGTCTACACCCACGGCCGCAAACTGCATGGCAGATGGTACATTGATCCAGTGCCTTTTAAAAGCCGCTGTAAAACGCAGGTCCATTTCTGCGTTGCCTACAGTTGCAGGATTCAATGTTAGCGGAGCATTGAATGCCTGGCTAAAAAATGGATCTTGTGCCGCCGCTGTTAACTGTAACAGCAGGAAGAAAATGAGTAAATATTTTTTCATTTTGCAACTATTTTGATTTGCCACTAATTACATGTTTGCCGCAGATTCGCTGATTATTTTTAATTTTCCTTTCATATCTAATCTGCGAATCAGCGGCAAAATTTTCTTTGCGTTTTTTGCGTCTTTGCGTGGAATCTATCGCACCACTGTAACCGTTCCTGTCTTTTTATACTGCCCTTCACCCGGGTACAGCATACCCAGCCATTCACTGCCATTCATAAAGCGGGCAAAAATCTTCCATACATATACATCCTGCGATACCGGCACGCCTTTATACCTGCCATCCCATGATTTGGTTGGGGCACCAGTGGCGTCAATATCTTTTGTTTCAAATATCAGCTCACCCCAGGTGGTAAAAATTTGCAATTGGTAATCTTTCAAACCTTTGCCTTTGGGTAGAAATTCTCTCACGTTGCTTTGTATACAATTAGGGCAAATAGCGTTTGGTACATACAACCAGCCAGGGAAACCGTCAATCCTTGCAATACGGATCATCGTATCCGGGCAGTTGGTGCTGGTATCCAACACAACCAGCCTGATGGGGTAGTTTCCGGTATCTGCATATTTATGCGACGGAATATCTCTTGTATTAAATGATGTGCCATCGCCAATATCCCATTGGTAAACATATTTGCTGCTGTTTTGGGTGATATTGGTAAAACTGAAAGTATAATTTGGTACGGTTATCACTGGCGTTGGGCTGATGAAGAAATCTGCTACCGGCGGAACTTTGGCGGTGATCAAATTGGCTTTGATCAAAGAGTCTTTACAACCCAGGCCATCATCAGCCACAAGCTTAACTGTATAAGGAGAAAGGCTTGGCGCAAAGTTCTTTACCGGATCAACTTCAACACTTGTTGTACCATCTCCAAAACTCCATAAATAGCTTTTACCGTTTTGAGTAAGGTTGGTAAACTCTATCCTGGCAGTATCGCAAGTAATGGTATTGCTAACTGCAAAATCGGCAAGAGGTTTAGTGGAAACCCTTACCAGCTGGGTGGCGGTATCACTGCAGGTTCCATCGCCTGCCACCAGGTTAATAACATATTGCCCGCCGGTGTTGTAAAAATGCGAAGGGCTTACAAACGAAGTTGTTGGTGAAGCATCGCCCCAATCCCATGTATAAAAGTTAGCAAAGCTGCTGCGGTTAGTAGTAGCTACACTCAGTACGCCGGTGCAACCCAGTGTATCACTGGAAATGAATGCAGCAACAGGCATGCGCCGGGTAGTAAAGCTTATCTCAAATGAATCTGGGCGGCAGCTAAACTGGTTAGATGCAACCAATTTTATTTTGTACAATTTACTGGCATCTGTAATGGTAATTACTGGTGTTGGTGCATTGCTTACAAATACGCCGTCAACATACCATTGGTAATTGGTTGCGTTAGTGGTGTTATCAACAAGTGTTGCAATAAACGGCAGGCAATCATTTGGATTAGCGATGCTGAAATTTGCTTTTGCAGTAGGAGCCAGTTGTACAGTTCCCTTTGCCGTGTCGCTGCAGCCAACCGTATTTGTAACAACCAGGGATGTATTGAAAAGCTTTGGCAAACTGCCCACTCCCGGCACGGAATAATTAAATGTAAAGTTGGCATTGGTACTTACCTGGTTACCGTCAATAATCCACCGGTAAGTAATTGGCCCGTTATCATTGGTAGTGCTTGTATTGGTGTACTGCACAGTTGTATCAGTTCTGCAAACAGAAAGATTGAGTGGCGTAAAACCGGCTGTTGGCGTACCCCTTACAGTAAAGATTTGCTGGGAGCTGTCTTTGCAGCCAAGAATATTTGTGGCAATCATCTTAACAGTAAATGTGCCCGCCTTTTTAAAAATATATTGTGTGTTAATGCCATTTAAAATGATGACCGATGGCGAAACTGTGGTGTCAGTAATTATCCATGTTACAGCCTCCGAAGTTACTCCCGGAGCCGAGGCGGTATAGGTGAATGGCGCACAATTAACAGTGTTGATGTTGGATTGAATAAAGGGATTTGGCTTAACCAGTACCGTTATATTTCTAACGGCAGTATCAAAGCAAACCGAGCCAGAGCTATTCGACTTATCTGCCTTTAATTTAACAGTGTAATCTCCGGCCACTGCAAACACATGCACAGGATTATCCGTTGCACTTACCTGTCCATCACCCCAAAACCACTGGTAATTAGTTGCGTTAATGGAGGTGTTATTTACCCTGACAGAATCTCCCAAACAATAAACTGGTGCATTGGTGGTAAAAGCCGCAACAGGTTTTTGATATACTGTAACCTGCCTGAAAATTGCTGTATCGCTGCAACCGTTACTCATGTCTATCTGTACTGTGAAAACACCGGGGGTATTGTACGTATGCAGTATTGTTGATTGTGAACTGTTGGTAACCAGCGGGGCTGAATTGTCGCCGAAACTCCAGGTGTAAGTAGTGGCACCTGTGGTGGCATTTATGAATGAAACTGTATGCGGCGCACAGCCAAACAAATCACTACCGTTAATGATCACCTGCGGCCGGATAACATTTGGTGCAATGCGGATATCCACAATCTGTGTATCGATTCCGCATTCGTTTACCGCAATTAAACGAACAGGAAAAGTATCAACTACATTACCAATATTGTAAGTGTAACTTAACTGTCCGTTGGTAAAAGTTGTATCCCTGTGGCCGTTGCCAAAATCCCAATAGTAAGTACTTGGACCACCCAGCGAAGTATTATCAACAACTAACGTAAACGGTGAGCAGCCAAACGTTGTTGACACGCCAAATCTTGCACTTGGGTTTGATCTTATTTTCACGCTGTCTCTCCAGGTTGTTGTATCGCAACCGTTATAAGCCTTTAATGTTATTTGATAAGTGGTGTCGTTAAAAAACGGACTTGTATTGAAGGTAATTGTGCCCGGCTGTTCAAGCTGACTCTTAATTCCGTTTCCAAAATCCCAGAAAAATTGTACAGTGTTATCAATAATATTGGAGGTATTATTAAAGGTAACATTTAACGGACCGCAGCCTTTTGCCGTGTCTTTTGTAAAGCTTGCAAAAGCAGTTCTCGGTGTTATAAATTGTTGTCGTGTAGTGTCTGCTTTGCAGCCAAACTGGCTAAGTGTTACCAGTTTTATATCAACTGTATCACCCGGATTAATAATGCTGTATGCTGGGAATATTCCAGAACTATTACTGCCAAAAAGCACACCATCTGCATACCAGTTATAAGTGCCCACACTATCAGGCAGCACGCCAACTGTGATGGCATTGGCGAGGTTAAAAGGCGCACATCCAATTAACGGGTTGGCTGTAAAAATTGCTTTTGCATCCGGCCGTACACGGACGATAATAACATTGCTTGCCGAGGTACAATTGCCACTGGTTACACTTCTTCTAAAATAATGAGTGCCTGCTGCTGTATAAACTGGTGGCTGATAGCTGATAGTGTTTGAAATCCCGGTCCAGTTTACTGAATCTGTGCTGGTTTCCCATTGATACAAATAATTGTTATCTCCGCCAGCAGGCGTACTACCTTGTAAATTGCTTACCGGCGTGTTTACACATACCTGTTGTGTTGCCGAAATAATGTTATTCGACAGGCCGGGATTCACCGTAATGCAAACGGGGTTGCTAATGCTTTGGCATTTACCGTTGGTCAATACTTTTCTGCGGTAGCAAGTACTAAAAGCCGGACTCACTTGTACAGTTTCCAAGTTAGCGCCGGAAATGTTCTGCCAGTTGGTTGTGTTGGCTGGCGCCGATTCCCATTGATAAGTGTACAATGAATCCTGCCCGGTTGCACTGCCGCCTTGTAAAAGATTATTGCGGATGATAACGGTTTGTCCGTTGCAAATGGTGGTATCTTTTTCTATAACATTTATTACAGGTGTAATGACTGCAATAATCACAGGGGAAGAAATTGTATTGCTGATGCAGCCTTTGCTATCTGTGAGTTGTACCAGCCTGATACTGTAATTGCCAGGGTTGCTGCCAGCCGGTATAACCTGTATTTTTTGAGGACCATTGCTGTTAACGCTTTGGCGGGTTGTATCCGTTACACCGCCCGGTTTTGTAGTAACCAACACTGCATCAAAAGCTGCTGTGCCAATGCTTGCAGTAAAAGATATTGCACCTGCATCTTCAACACAAATAAAGGGGGCAGCCACGGTAATGGAACCCGACGGTGTTGGGTTTACAGTAATGGTAATTGCTGGCGATGTAACGCTGCACTGTGGTGTGATAACTCTCCTCCTGTAAAATGTTGTAATGGTTAAAGCCGGGGGCTGATAATCCTGCAAGCTGGCACCGGGGATATCCGGCCAAAGAAGGTTGTCAACGGAGCTTTGCCACTGGTAGTTGTAAACGCCACCGCCGCCATTTGGCAATTGCCCCTGTAATAAAGCAGGTGCAAATCCCTCGCAGATTATTTGGCTGGTGGCAATGCCAAAATTATTGAGGGCACCTTGTACATTAATGGTTATGATGTTAGAAGTATCAGAACAGGGAGCACTTGTTACAACTCTCCGGTATTGAATTGTGTCGGTTAAAACACCCGGTGAATAATCTGTGTTGTTGGCACCTGCAATATTGACCCAGGCATTACCACCATCGGTAGAGCCCTGCCATTGATAAGTGTAGCTTCCATTACCGCCGGCTGCATTGCCTCCGGTTAAACCGTTGGGAGCTGTGTTAGCGCAAATGGTTTGGTTGCTGGAAATTGTATTGCCAGTAAGACCGGGATTTACATTGATTGTTATTGTACTGGCGGGGCTAACACAACCAAAGCTGTTGGTTTGGGTTACAAAGTAATTAGTTGTAGTTGCGGTAGCTGTGGAAGGGGTTGGTGCAGTAATACTTCCGCCTGTTAAACCTGCATTGGTGTACCAGGTAAGGGTATTGGTGCCTGCAGCCGTTGCAGTGAGTGTTGCTGCTATTTCGTTCTGGCAATAAGTAACCGGCGAAACTACACCTGGTGCGGCAGCCCGGGGGTTTACCGTAATGCTAAATGCAAGGGGCAGCCCTACGCAATTACTTACAGATGGAGTAACCGTTATAACAGCAGTAACGGGGATTGCTCCGTTATTGATGGCAGTGAATGCCGGGATACTTCCAATACCAGTTGCAGGCAAGCCTATCGCCGGATTGCTGTTTGTCCAGTTGTATGCAGGTGTGCCGATGGTGCTGGTAAAATTATAAGCACCTGCCAGCGTGCCACCGCATAAAGTATCGTTTGCCGGAACCACCACGTCTGGTGTTGTGGTTACTTCCACGGTATCAGTGTCAATAGTGGTACCGCAATCGTTGGTAACTGCCAGGGTTATTTTATGTATTCCAAGGGTGGTAAATGTTACGATACCGGGATTGGCGGTATTTGCTGTTGCAGGTGTGCCACCGTCAAAAGTCCAGGCATAAGTGGAGGGGCTAATGCTACAATCTTTAACCGTGGCACCGGGAGTAATATTTACTATACCGCAGCTATAAAAAGGCAGGTTAATTGTAACAGTCGGTGGCTTTTGGATGCTGACCGTTTTGGTGGATGTAAATGTACCGCAGGCATTGGTTACATTTTGGGTGATGGTATAAGAGCCTGCTTTTGTAAAATTAATAGCGGGGTTGGCGGAGGTGTCGCTTGTGTTATTGGTAAAAGTGAATGCGCCGGAACCAGTGGTTTCACAAAAAGCGGGGGTATAAGTAATTATCCATTTGTAGCTGGGTGGCACACATATATTATCGAATACTGTTGTATTGGTAACCTGTATTGTTGCTGGCGCACAACCTGTGCTACTATCCAGTGTAAAACCGGGCACTGGTGGTGTTGTAATGCAGATATTTTTTGTTATGCTGTCCAGCCTGCAGGGAGAACCTGGATTTGAAGAATTCCTTGCAATTATTTTGATTGAATAGTATCCCGGCGTATTAAACTTTACACTTAAATTTTGAGAACCCCACTCAGCGGGATTATTGGAAGGGTTTGAAATTCCCAGTGAACCGCTTGTTATGGACCAGCCTGTGGATGGTGTGATTACCCAGTTAATTATGGTTGTATTGATACAACTGTTGTTTACCACAACTGAACCAGCAATAGTAGTATTTGAAAAAGTTACAGTGCTATTAACGCATGCCGTTGAATCCAGCCCGATATTGGCTTTTGGTGGTGTTACTGTTGTGATTGGCTCTACGCTTCCATCAAGAAAACCACAAGGGTTTTCAGCCTTTATTCTTACATAAAAAGAGTTAGGATTATTTGCTCCGGAAGCTCCGCATGAAGATCCTGTAAATGTGTGAACAAAGGAGAGTGGTGGCGGATGTGTGAATACTAAATTAGGCGACCCATCATTATAAGATACCGTATATGTTGTACCAGGAGGATTATTTTTTATGCTATTTGCATCTATAAAAAAAGTGTCAGTTGCCGGGGTGCATTGCTGTATTGTTGACCCCCCTGATGAGAGTCCAACGCCTGGGTTTGAGCCATTATAAACAGTTTTTAATACGGTGCTGATACATCCATTTTGCCCTGTAACTTTATGAGTAATAGTAAAGTAGCCTAAAGCTGAGTAAACATGATTTAAAGAGGAAAGTGAATTGCCGCTAAATGAAGCACTATTATCCCCCCAATCAATTATATACAAAGTATTAGTAGCGGAGGTTTGAGTTGTATTGGAAATATCAAGGCTGAAATCTAAACTTGACCCTGCGCTTGCACACCGGGTAAATTTAGGAGAGTTAGTAAAATCATCTATTGACGCATCAGGCTTTTGCTTTAAGGTTATTGATTGACTACCAGCTGCACTTACACAACCGGCTGCTGATTTAACTTTTACGGACACAGTATAATTACTTGTTCCGTTACCAATGGCATTGTATAAATGTGATGGGTTTGTTCCTACGCCTGTGGTAAGATCACCAAAATTCCAATCGTAACTAGCACCACTTAATGGAGTAACAATATCAAAAACTACAGGTGAAGATGCACATTGATTGTTATTTGAAATGGTAAATGTGGGGGGAGAGGGTATTGGGTTACTGGTAACCTGTACAGGGGCAATTGTTGTATCTGTTTTGGATTGTCTTTTTAAAAGTACAGTGTAGACTCCTGTTGCAGTTGCAAAAAATGTTGAGGCTGTTGCACCGATAATATTTGCCCCATCTTTTATCCATTGGTAAGCTGTTATATTGGTACTTGGATTTACTCCCAATATAACATTTCCCCCGGCACAAAAGGAAAGTGGTCCGTTGGCTGTAATGGTTTGGCCATTGGAGACCATGGCAAACAGCAAACCCGATAAAACAGCTAAAAAATATCTCATTGAACAGTTAATTAAATTGAAAGCCTGCTGCATTGCAGCAAGTTGATGTGTTTGTAACAGCAGGTTGCTGCCTTACAAAAAAATTGCATCAAAAGGTATTGGTAAACGTTATGGATTTTAGAAGGATATTGATTAAATCAGCAGCGCCAATTAAAATAATTGACAGACTAGCAGATTAATCTGAATTCAATTATAAATTGAAAATAGTAAAAAATTTGCCAATTTGAGCCACCGCTTAGTGGGTAGCGTGGAATTTTGTTAAAATGAGTTTTAGCGAAAATACAAACCAGTCTGATGCGATTACAGTTATTTTTTCGATAATATCTTTAAGACTGCCACAGAGTATGACAATAGTTTTATTTTTTTATTCCAGTTTAATATATACTTTAGAATAAATATTTACCCGAAAATGAAATGCCTGACGCTTGCCTTGGTAGCAATTTTTTTGTGTGTCAAAATTATTGCTCAAATAACTCCTGATGCCAGTCCTGCAAAGAATAATCACAGTTCTTCACAAAAAGATAAATTTACTTTTGGCCAGGTTGACAAAGATGACCTGTTGCTAAAAGACTGTGATTTTGAGAGTAAGGCTGAAGCTATGGTTCTTTTTGATATGGGAGAGTTTTATTGCGATATCCGTCCACTTACCACCTCAAACGAAAGGCATATAAGAATAAAAATTTTCAATGCCAAAGGATTCGACCGGGCTAATGTACATATTCCTTACTATAGCAATAACAATGACCAAACAGTAAACGGTATTACGGCACAAACTTATAACCTGGATGCCGATGGCAATGTAGTTATTACCAAACTTGATAAAAAAACCATCTTCAATAAACGCATAGATAAAAGGTATTCGGAAGTAGCTTTTACGCTGCCTGAAGTTAAAGCGGGGTGTGTGATAGAATATAAATACAGCATCTATGGTTCACAAAATTCGAGTTGGTATTTTCAAAAATCTATTCCTGTTTTATTTAGTCAATACAAAGTAAATTTTCCAAGGGAACTGGAAATGCAATGCATGCCTTACTGCATATTACCTTATAAATCTTTTAGAGATAATAAAGGAAATAAAGATATTCAAACGTTTACCATGGAGAACATCCCTTCGTTGAAAGATGAGGCTTATATTTCTTGTGATGAAGACTATTTACAAAGAGTGGATGCCAAGATGGTTGCGGTTGATTTTCCTGGTTTTCCCAGGCAAAATCTTACAAAAACGTGGCCCAATATAATAAGGGACCTGATGGAGGATGTCGATTTTGGACTTCAGCTAAAAAGAAATATTCCCCGTACGGAAGATCTGGATCTTTTGCTAAAAGACATCAAATCACCTTACCAGAAAATGACAACCATCCACGAGTATGTTAGAAATAATATGAAGTGGACAGAATATGACAACATCTGGGCTTTAGAAGGAGTCAAATCTGCTTGGAAAGATAAAAAAGGTACCAGCGGTGAAATCAATCTTATACTGGTGAACCTGCTTAAAGACGCAGGTTTAAAAGCACACCCTGTACTTATAAGTACCCGAAAACATGGAAGAATAAACGCCTTTAATCCTACAACCAGGCAATTTAATAAAGTAATGGCTTATGTTGAAATAGATAGTAATGTATATGTATTGGACGCTACAGAAATGCTAACGCCAGCAAGGTTGATACCGCAGGATGCAATAGCAAGTGAGGGGCTTGTGATTGAGAAACCCGAAACCTTTGAATGGGGCTGGAAAACTTTATGGGATAATTCACAGGTTTATGAAAACACTATTTTGATCCTTGCAGAGGTAGACTCTTCTGGAGTAATGAAAGGTGATGCCACAGTTACATCGTACGATCATGCAAGAGTTGAAAGATCGAGGAAGTTAAATGAAGGAAAAGAACCGTTTATGAAAACATTTTACACTTCAGCAAATCCAGACCTAAAAATTGACAGTGTAAATTTTGACAATGAAAAAAAAGATTCACTCCCATTGATACAGCGGGTAAGTTTTACAGAATCACTTAATTCGTCAGGAGATTATAAATACTTTACTGCAAATATGTTTTCAGGACTTGAGAAAAATCAATTCCTCGCAGACAACAGATTTTCTGATATTTTCTTCGGATACAATCAGAAAATAATTATCATCGGTAATTTTATGATACCGGATAACTATTCTTTTGAGGGCCTTCCCAAAAATACAAAAATGATGTTGCCAGATAGCAGCCTGGTTTTTACCAGACTTTCCGCAATAAATGATCAAACACTTTCAACACGCATTACGCTGGATTTTAAAAAGCCAATATACAGTGTAGCTGATTATGATTATTTTAAAGAATTTTATAAGAAAATGTTCAATTTTTTAAATGAGCAATTTGTAATTAAAAAAAAGCCTTGACACGATCATTATATAAATCAATTTATGCTTAGACTTCTTTGCTTTTTGATTACTTTTCTGCCAGTTATTTGTTGCTGCCAACCCCCTAATTACAGTGTTTCGCTTGTAAATGATTCATTAGTTAAGAGAGCAAATGTAATAAAGCGATCAGAGGATATATTTTTTGAAGTTACTGATGAAGACAGAGCCTATCTTACTATTCATAAAATATTTACTGTTACAAGCAGTAATGGACGGGATGCATTATTATTCAATGAGTATAGTAATAAAGCCGTGCTGCTCAACGATGCAGAAATCAGGGTATTTGATGCCTCCGGTATTCAAACTGCGAAATACAAGATGAATGATATGACGACAAGAGCAATGGGCGAAGGACTAGTGCCAGATGGTAAAGTTACCTATTTTGAAATTCCGGCCCTTACCTATCCAGTGACAATCGATTTAAAATATGAAATGAAATTTAAAGGTACTTTGTTGTATCCTTCCTATCAAATTCAAAGCAGTGACGAATCGGTAGAATCATCCAGCTTCACTGCAAAAATACCTGCAGAACTTGACCTTAGATACAAGTCCGTAAATATCGAACTTGAGCCACAGACTACTACCGCAGATAAATACAACATTTACAAATGGACAGTAAAAAACTTACCTGCCCGTGAATATGAAGAAGGATCAGTAAAATTTGAAAGCAGGTATCCCCAAATAATTCTGGCACCTAACACGTTTAAAATCTATGACACAGAAGGCAAAATGACAAGCTGGAAAGACTTTGGTATGTGGGAGTACAACCTGATAAAAGAATTGTATGACCTATCGCCTGATAAAATAGCCTTTTTTAATGACCTGGTAAAAGAAGCAAAAACTGAAAATGAGAAAGTAAAAATGATATATAATTATCTGCAGAAAAATTTTCGCTATGTAAGTATTCAATTAGGCATTGGTGGTTATAAACCCTTTCCGGCATCTTTTACTGATCAAAAAAAATACGGAGATTGTAAAGGCTTAAGCTTCTATATGCATGCTGTTTTAAAATCTATAGGCATAAAAAGTTACGTAGCCCTGATCAATGCAGAATATAACAGGGAACCAGTGGATCCCTTATTTCCATGCAACCAGTTCAATCACATGATATTATATTGTGCGTACCTAATACAAAAGACACTACCTGGCTGGAATGTACAAGCAATACCAACGATTTTGGTGTACTTGGAAACTTTACAGAAAACAGGAATGCATTACTTATAACAGCTGATGGTGGCGAGTTGGTGAGAACACCGGTAAGCAAAGCATCAGATAATCTTTTTAATTCAAAAACAATTGTTGAACTGCATGAGGACGGAACAGGTCAGGCTAACCTGGTAATTCAACTTTATGGTGAATACAAACAGGATTTTGTTTACTACATGGATGAGAAAAAGGACGAACAAAAAAAATATCTTGTAAATACACTCGGGTTAAAGCAGCCTGACGATTTTGTAATTAACGGTAAGACCACCGCCACTCAATTCACCGGCACAATCGAAATGGAAATAGAAAAAAATTCCAGAATTTACCGCCGGTAACAAAATTTTTAAATAAGCATGTTTACAAATTTATTAAGGCCAGCTTACCTTTTACCGAAAAAAGAAGGCTGGATTATTTTTTTAAAAATCCTTTTGAAAAATCGGACACTACTGTCTATAAATTGATTGATAGTTATACCCCTGATTTATTGCCGCAACCCAAAACAATTTCTGGTAAATACACAAGTTATAGCTCAAGTTGCTGGTTCAATGAAAAAGAAAATGCTGTGTATTGTGTTACAAAAATCACACTTTTAAAAAACAAAATTCCTGCTTCTGACTATACAGAACTTAAAAAAGTTTTTGATGAAATGATCAAAGATGAATCTCAGCAAATTGTTGTGAAGCAGAAGTAAAAATTATTGCTCGTGGCCTTTACACCACCACCAATTCATAAAAATCTTCAGGCTTTAAATATTTCCTGGCAAGCTCCCTCAGCTCTTCTGCAGAGATGGTTTTGATGGTTTGTATGCTGTCGTAAAAATAGCTTTCGGTAAGATTGTTAAGCACCAGGTTTTTCCAGCGGCCAATGATCTGGAAGGGACCATCAAGGTCGCCGAGAATTATGCCGATCATATAATTACGCACCAGCAGCAATTCTTCTTCATCAATCAACTCCTCCTGCAGCAACTGCATCTCTTTGTAAATTTCCGTGATGGCAGCTTCGCAAACATCTTTGCCTGTTTCTGTGCTTACCATCCAGGCAGTGCTGCCGAGGTGGTTTTGTACATAACTGTGAATACCGTATGTATAGCCCTTCTCCTCCCTGATATTGCTCATAAGCCTGCTGCCGAAAAATCCACCGAACAAGGTATTGAGCACCATCACTTTTTGAAAATCCGGATGGTGGCGATTGGGAAACGGCCGGGCAATTCTTATGGCTCCCTGCACGCCCTCCGCATCGTTGGTAACACGCTCGCCATTATTTGTTACCGAAGTTTGAAAAATGCCGCTGGCAGACTGAATAACCAAAGGTTGTAACTCGTGGCTCTTAAGCTGCAGTTGTCCAAAATTGGCATTCAGCAACGCTAGGGTATCTGCTGGTAATTTACCGGCGATAAAAATTACGCAATGCCCGTTTAAATAATAATCGTTGAAGTGTTCTCTTAATACGGTTGTATTAAGTGCATCATAATTATCGGCAACTGTGTACTTGCCATAAGGATGGTCCAGGCCGTAGAGCGTGGCATCAATTAAACGGTTGGCTGTAAAATCACATTTTTTTAAATTGACAGACAGTTTTTGTTTGCTGTTTTGTATAAATGTTGCCAGCTCCTCTTCACTAAAAATTGATTCAGTGATCATATCTTTTAAAACAGGCAGCAGCACCGGCAGGTGTTTGCTCAATGTATGCAGCGAAACTGTAGCTGTTTCATTATAACAGGAACGGGTGCAATAGCTTCCGTAAAAATCAAAATGCTCATTGAGCTGAAAAGCTGTTCTTGTACGGGTGCCATTTTTTAATAAATGATTGGTGGCAGCAGCAACAGTATGCTGTTTTTCAAAACTGTTACCGGCAAAAAACACCAGCTCCATTTGAAGCACTTCCTGCGATCCTGCATCGATGGCATAAACCTGCACGCCATTATCGAGTGTAAATTTTTCAGCAGGTTTTAGTTCAAGATCAAATTCTATGGCGTCTTTTATAAAAGGAGCCTCGGTTCTGTTAAGCATTATTTATAATAAATCTTTTAGATGGGGATTGTTTATTAGCAGCATTGCGCTGTGATGAATTGTCAGGATATATACGGTATCAACCTCTGTATAATAAATGATCCGGTATTTGTAAATTTTGATTTCCCTAAAATTGTCGCTGTCTATTTCCTTTACAATATGTCCGATTTCAGGATAAAATGCAAGCTTTTTTATTTCCGCCCTTATTGCAACAATTACACTCCCTGCGTTTTGAAAAGATCTTTTTGCAATAAAAGCATGGATGGCTTTTAAATGAGCTGCTGAATTTTTTGTGACCTTAACTACAGCCATTTATCTGTTTCCTTTTCAAACTCTTCAAGTGAAATCGTTTGGTCATTCTTTACATCATCCAGACCTTTTTGAATTTTATAAAGAACCATTATTTCTTCAAACAAATCTTCTACAGGTTTATCGTCTGGAAAATTTATCACTTTGTTTTTTATATCGCCTACTGTTAGCATACTCAGATGTTTTTATTTTGATTTTTCCATCCCTAACTTCTAAAATCACAGTAATTGTATCGACTCTGCTTAATTTGCCGGCATCACTTTTCCAAAACTACCATTTAATTTTCGGCAAAGTAATACAATGTGTTGCTGTTATTCCTGTCAAAAACCACTTTACTTTCTGCTATCAGCTCTTCTGCTGTTACATCCTGATAGCGTTGTAATTCTGTATTCATCAAATTGGCATCGCCCAGTAATTCATACATGGCCAGGCTGGTGGCCCGGTTCATTACGGTCATATCCTCAAAGGCCATCATGCTTTCAGTCTTGTTCTTTACTTTTTGCAACTCATCATCGGTAATACCTGCTGCCAGCAGTTTTTCAATTTCCTCCATGATTGCTTCGTCGGCAACTTTCATATCAACTCCCTGCACCAGTTTTCCTTCAATCACTAATAAGCCTGCATCTGTGCTGCCATAGTGTGAGCAGTCGATGTTGCTGAAAAGTTTTTTCTCTTTTACCAGGGATTGAAAAAGGCGGGATGAGCCGCCACCGCCCAAAATCTCCGACATTAAATCACACACATAATACCTGTCATCCAACCGTGGATAAATATGCCAGGTTTTATACAGCGCATTCAGCGGAACTTTAGCTTTTACCTCCAATGTTCTCGGGGCAGCCTGTTTAGGTTCTGCCGGCAAATTGCGTTCATATTTTACCCCGGCAGGTATAGGACCAAACCATTTTTCTGCCAGCACTTTCACTTGTTCAACTGTAACATTGCCCGCCACCACCAGTATGGCATTTATGGGTGTGTAGTGCCGGTAAAAAAAATCTTTTACATCCTGCAGGGTGGCATCCTCTACATGCTTTAACTCTTTGCCAATCGTCATCCAGCGGTAAGGGTGGGTTGTGTAAGAAAGCTCCCTCATCAATTTGGAAACATCGCCATAAGGCTTATTGATATAATGTTCTTTAAACTCTTCACAAACAACCTTGCGTTGAACCTCCAGGCTTTTTTCATCAAAGGCCAGACTTAGCATACGATCACTTTCCAGCCAAAAAGCAGTCTCAATATTTTCTGCCGGTAACTGGCAATAATAGTTGGTAAGGTCATTGGTGGTAAAGGCGTTGTTTTCGCCACCGGCCATCTGCAAAGGCTCGTCGTATTCCGGAATATTGATACTTCCGCCAAACATTAAGTGTTCAAATAAATGAGCAAAGCCTGTCTTTTCCGGATTTTCATCTTTAGCACCCACATCGTAAATAACATTCACCACAGCCATGGGTGTACTTTTATCCTCATGCACTATCACCCTTAAGCCATTGTTCAGGGTAAATTTTTCATATTGAATCATGGCGCAAAGTTAAGGAGCGGCAGAAATAGTGGCATTACAATTTAGGGAATTAATAAATCATGTTTTGTTACAAAATGCTTTTAGGCTTTATGGTGAGCAACAGCAACTGATTGTCCCGGCGTATTACCATTTTAATTTTTTCATTTGGTGATTGCAGCAGGGTTTTGTATTGCATAATATTGTTTGAAAAGCTGGTACCTACGCCCACTAACACATCGCCAGCCTTCACTCCCGCCTTATCTGAAGGGGTACCGGGTTCCACTTCTTCAATTACAATCTGTCCATTATTATAATAAATTGACATGCCGGTATAAGCATAATCAAACTGATCCAGGAAATGGCTGTTAGGTTTCAGGTGAATTTCACGCTGCGGATAATTAAGAATAAGGTTAAAGCGCCTGAGCAAATCATTGCCTAAAAGCCCGCCGACAAACGGATAGGAGGTTACATTAAAGTTATCCTGGAAAAGGTAAGTGGGTACGTTGCGGAACCTGAAACGGCCTATCTGTACAAGCTTCAGCACTGTAAGCCGCATCTGCAGCTTGCCGCCCATTCCCTCCGCCTGCGTTACAATGGGCTTTCTTTTTCTTAATAAAATATCACTGTCTTTTGCAAAGGCTTCGCTGATCAAAAAATTAAGTCCTGCACCGGTATCAAAATAAAAATTGAAATCGATTGGCCTTTTATCTTTTATGTGCAGGTTTTGAATTGGCAGTGTGGTAAAGGCCGGCCGCAGCAGCATTCCGCCCCTGGGATATTCTAATTCTCCGGGGTTGTACACTTCAATTTCAAGACTGTCAAAATTTATTTTTACCAGGTAGCGGCTAAAAAAACTATAGCCGATTATTCCGTTGATAGTTTCGCCATACACACTGCTCAGAATATCATAATCATTTACATGAAAGTTTAACCGCTCTACACAAAGGCCCGGCAGGTTTAACTGCTGGTTGTACAGAAAACTCACTTTTCTTGTAGCTCCCATGCCCGTTATAATAGTGTCGGAAGCCCTGGGCTTCATACCATATTGGGCGGCGGTGGTAGAATCCAGCGAAATACCGCCGCTACCAGTATCCAGTATAAAATTGAAAGTGTCTTTGATATTGTTTAAGCGGGCTTGTATTACCATAACCCCTCCGCTGAACTGCTTAAAAGGAAACCTGGTAATGAAGGTGGCTTTAGGTTTAGGGCTTAACAACTCCTGGCCATTAACCGATAGCAGTAAAACAACAGTGAATATTGTACAGCAGAATTTTTTCATTACAAGCAGAGGATTAAATATACAACCTAATGAATGTACTTTTGTTGTATTTATTCAAACGGCAATATGCAACCAGAGCAATTATTTACAAAAGCATTAAACTTCGAAAACCTTTCTGCAGAGGAGGGTGTTTTTTTATTTGAAAATGCCCCTTTAACAGAACTGATGTTTGTGGCCAATGAACTTAGAAAAAAGCAGGTGCCACACGGCAGGGTAACCTGGATCATTGACCGCAATCTTAACACAACCAATGTTTGCATTGCCAACTGCAAATTTTGCAATTTTTACCGCATACCCGGTCATGCAGAGGCTTACATAACTGATATTGAAACCTATAAAAGAAAGATAGACGAAACCATCCGCTATGGTGGTGAGCAGTTGCTGTTGCAGGGCGGCCATCACCCGGACCTTGGCTTAAGCTTTTATGTAAACCTCTTTAAAGAATTAAAAAGCCTTTACCCCAATTTAAAGTTGCACACACTCGGACCACCGGAAGTTGCTCACATTACCAAGTTAGAAAAGAGCACTCACCGGGAAGTTTTGATTGCATTAAAGGAGGCAGGGCTTGATAGTTTGCCGGGGCCAGGCGCAGAAATATTAACAGACAGGGTGAGGCGCCTGATAAGTAAAGGAAAATGTGGCAGCCAGGAATGGCTGGATGTAATGCATGAAGCTCATAAGCTAAACATTACCACCAGTGCCACAATGATGTTTGGGCATGTGGAAACTGTTATGGAACGTTTTGAACACCTGGTAAAACTTAGAGAAGTGCAAAGCCGCAAACCGGCTGATGCCAAAGGGTTTATTGCATTTATTCCCTGGACCTTCCAGGATGTTGATACATTGCTGGCCAAGATAAGAGGCGTACATAATTTAACCACGGCTGAAGAATATATACGTATGATTGCGATGAGCCGCATTATGCTGCCAAATGTAAAAAACATACAGGCCAGCTGGCTTACGGTAGGTAAAAAAACTGCTCAGCTTTGCCTGAACGCCGGCGCAAATGATTTTGGAAGTATTATGATTGAGGAAAATGTGGTAAGTGCCGCCGGAGCACCACATCGTTTTACCAGCAAGGGTATACAGGGTGCCATTCGTGAAGCAGGCTTTGAGCCACAGCTTCGAAACCAGCAGTACGAGTTTAGAGCAATACCGGCTGTAATGGAAGAGCAGGTAATTGATTACTGATAAAAGCAGGATGATTTTATAAAAACCTTCAGCCAAGGCTGAAGGTTTTTATAAAAGTAACAATTAAAAAATTAATACGCTTATAAATCCGCCTGTAACGGGGTTTGCGTTTATTCATTTTTATATTTGCCGGAAAAATACATGGTGACTGATAACCAGGCAGCAAAAAAGCAATTGAGCCGCTTCAGGATTGTAGGCATAGCAGAGGGCATTTCCTTTTTAGTTTTATTATTGATAGCAATGCCGCTGAAGTATATTTTCCATATTCCTGAAGCAGTAAAATTTACAGGTTGGGTACACGGCGGCTTGTTTGTTACCTACATAATATTTGCGACAGAAGTTTTTGCATCGCTGAAAAAGAATTTTTTATGGCTGCTGAAAGCTGTAGCTGCGGCATTTTTACCACTCGGTACTTTTATTTTTAACAGGTCATTAAAAAAAGACGCAGCACTTTTAAATAAAAACAATCTTATTAATTAAATGCTTTTCTGCAAAACAATAATCCGTAAAGGCTCACGTTTATAAAATAACCCACACCCTGTGAAATGAATCATTCAAACAACAAAAAAAAATTAAATCCAATGATCAAAGCAGTAATCACATTTTTTACCAGGATGGTAAAACCACAGGATGAGTACCCGGTTAAATACTACAAAAGAGAGAAATCTTATCACAAGAGCAGGCAGATGCTGTAGTGCAAAAAATTTACTAACCCCAACAACATAGCAGCCTTTACAATTGTAGGGGCTTTTTTTATGCCAGCCAGTGCTGCTATTCAGCCATCATTTTTTTGATAGATTCTTCTTCCTGCAACCAATCATACCCTTCAGATTTTGTCATGATAACCTCTCCATTTTTATTAAGCAGGAAGGTAGTGGGAAAAGCTTTGATGCCGAGATCTGCCAGTCCCTTATCCGACTTTAAATAAATAGTCGTCCCTCAAAAAGTCGATTTTACTTTTTGGGGAATAGAAATCCAGTAAGCATTTATAAGCAGTTTATAAATAAGTGACCAACATCTGATTGCCTCTGTACGCCAGAGGTTGATTCGTCGTTTAAAGTTCATGGCAGCAGCGGCTAAAATTATATTCATATTATCTCCCAATATTCCTTTCAAATAATTTCTACATAAACGGTAGTCGTGTTTCAGGTGTCCGATGACAGGTTCAATGGCTGCCCTTTTACTATGTTTGCTGCATTGTGTTTTGGTAATATTTTTATCAGGTTTGGGTACCAGGATAACTGCATCTTTGTATTGCTTTACTCCTTTGTATCCTCTGTCTACAAACACTTCTTTTGGCTGCCTGCCGTTGAGTCGTTCATATTGTTCCAATACATCCGGCAATGTTTTTGAATCGTGTAATGTTTGAGTAAAATTAATGGCTCCCATAATGATGCCTGTGTGCTGATCAATTAGAACAGAGGCTTTACTGCCAAACTCAAACTTCTTATGCTCCTTACCTTTTGAATAACATTTTACATCGGGTTCATGAAGGCTGTAAATTTTATCACTGTCACTCCGCTTTTGGGATAATACTCTTTGATACAGCTTTAGATCCGGCAAATATTTGCCAAGGCTTGTTAGTGGTAGCTTTCGGGCAATATCCCGTACCAGCCTTCCTGCTATGATTTGTATTTTTTTATTGGCTTTACGGGCCGCTTTGGCTCCGTTCTTGGTTCCTTTAAACCGTTGTAAATTACTTAAACGTTTAACTATCCTTGTGTAAGACTGGCGAAGATCTATTGCCTCTTTGTCTGCTATTGCCCAACACTTTTTAATAATTTTTTTGTATAGTTTATCATCTGTCGGGTAGGTGATATTTTTTTCCTGCACGGTCGTATCAACACTCACCACAATACCTGTATTGTTATCTTCAGGAGGCTCATTTACACGGATACTTTCCTGTAAAATTAACTCTACGCCAGGTTCGCCTATGCGTTGACGGAAAGCAACCAGTTCGGTTGGTACACAAGGGATATTGGCCTGAAAATGCTGCTCACCACTAAAGTACTGGAAATAGATATTTTCAGACCATTGCTCCACCAGGTTTTCATCGCTGATGTTGCGGACATATTTCAATATCAGCAACGATACCATCAGGCGAATCGGTTTTGCCGGCTTACCCATTTTTTCACTGTAATGCTTTTTAAAAGCATCTTCAAAAAATGACCAATTGATTTTATTGGCCAATTGATACAAAGGATGCTTTTGATCAAGCTGATCTGCAAGACCATGAAACAATCCTAACTGAGGAGTATGTTTGGGGGTAGAAAGCATTCATAAATTTGCAAGCTTTTTTACCATTTTGCAAATATCTGGTTACTATTATTCAGCCTGGAATCTCTCAAATCAAATAACAATCAACTTTTCTCACTTTTTGAGGGTCGACTAAATAATTTTATCTGATGCAAACCGCTGCCGGAAGGCACTCACCTTTGCCTCATCTTCGTTAGAAATATACAGCACCTTAAATTTGTCCGTGGTAAGTTTATTGGCCAGCTCATTAATAACCGGCGTTTCCCTGGCGCAATCCCCACACCATGTTTGAAAGCAGGAAACTATTACCACATTGCCCTTAAAATCGTTTACAGTAACTGGTTGTTTGGTATCTATATTGGTAAACTGCATTGAGCTAAATACCATTTTACAGGAAAGAGATTGCGGATACTGTGCCGGCCAACATAACCGGCCAGGCCAATTACTATTAGTGCTGGAAGTACCAGGTTTTGATATTTTTTCATTTGAAGGGATTTCTGTTTATTACCGCCTGGTTTTCAACACTGTTGAATCTTTTTAAAAAATAATTCAGCGTTACTTTTACCAGCGGATTGTTCACTTTAATGTAATTGAATATTTGCCGCGGCATAGCGCCCAGGTTTGCTTTTGCCTCCTTTGCTGTTCTTCCCAGTTCCAGCTTGCTGTATTGCCGCTCAATCATTTTTTTAATACCTAAAAATAAAATATTAAAGTAGATTTTCAGGTTTTTATTCGCTTCATAATCCAGGCCAATGTAGTGGGTTTCCATTTCGTTTTCATAAAAAATGAAGGAATAAAAGCCAACCATAATGCCATCTTTGTATAAAGCATGAAACTCGAAATTGTGCCGCAGACTTTTTTTCAATTCACAAAAATAGCCTGTGTTTACTGTGCCCAATTTTACGGTTTGTTTGTTAACCACATTCCAGTAAAGCCGTTCTATATCGGCAGCATTGGCCTCAATTTCTGTACAGCAAAATTCTTTTATTTCAACACCTTTGAATGCTTGCAACACTTTTTTTGCCCGTTGCAGGTAATTCTTTTTCAAGTCTTTCAGGTAGTCATCAAAACCAAGCCAGTGCTGCCGCCGGGTAACTTCCATGGTTACGTCTCCATTAAAAAACTGGTAACCGTATAACTTGCAGCGCTGCTCAATCATCACATCATTGCAATCCTTTATCATTACGCCGCAGGGGCGGTATTTTTTATTTTGTTTGATGAACAGATCCACAGCTTTTAATAAATGTTGCTGATTAACCGGGTCACTAAAATAAAAGCCCTGGAAATTGATCCGGAATAAATGACCGCAAACCAGCAACGGCAATTTCGCCGGCAGTATTATTTTCAGTAAGCCCGATAACAAGCCCTGATCTGTTCTAAAATTAAGGTGCTTGTGGCGGAAGCTAAATTGTTGCAGGTATAGCAGCCCTATCAATTTACCATACTCAAAAACCTGCACATAACTACATTCAATATCTTCCACAGCAGATTGCTCAAATGCCTGCAAATGGCAGGATTTTAGATGATGCCCTGCCGGCAACAGACTATCCCAGGCCTGGCGGCAGTGGGAAATTTTGTCAGCAGTATTTATTGCAAGGTTCAAAACAGCATTGAAGGTTTAAATACCGGTAGTTAGTTTTGCTCATACAACACCAACTAAAAAAACCCATAATTGTTAAACGGTTTTAAATCAAAAATAAGAACAATTATTTCAGAAGCCTTTATGGAAATATTGGCCACCTGCATCAGCACGTAAGATCATTGGATACAAGTGTTTATTATGCTTCAACATTCTCAGCATTAAAACTTTAGTTATGAGTAAAACGATCCTTGCTGCTTCAGTATTTATTTTACTGTCTGCCACAGCACTTTGCCAGAATTTTGAGAAAAACAAAGTTGTGGACCTTGTACAAAATCAACAGTACGATGAGGCGCTCAGTTATTTAAAACCATTTGGTATTAGCGATTCTCAAAACATACAGGTGTTGAGTTATCTTGGCTTTGTAAACAATCTTGTTGAAAATAATAAAGAAGCCGCAAAATCTTATCAGAAGGTTTTTTACCTTGATTCAAATAATATTGCGGCGCTCCAATACCTGGGCAACGTGAATAACACTGAAGATAAAGTGCTGGCATTATCTATGCTGCAGCGGCTGATCCTCCTGCAACCCGGCCGGGCCTCCAATTACAGATTTTTGGGAAAGTTGTACAAGGCAAAACGTGTAAAAGACTCTGCCTTAATTTATTTCAACATGGCCTACAACATTTTACCCGGTGATTTTAAAAATGTAGCCGCCCTTGGCGAAATGCTCATCGATACAAAAAATTTTACAAGAGCAGACAGTGTTATAAACAACGGTCTTTCTAAAGATTCCAATAATATAACCTTGCTCACCTTAAGTGTAAAAGCTGCCTTTGAAGCAAAAGATTACCCCCGGGCCTGTGTACAAGGTGAGAGGCTGATCAGCCTGAAAGAGGTTTCGCTAATCCCTTTATCAAACATGGCTTTATCTTATTTTAACCTGAAGCAATACAACGATTGCATAAGGGTTTGCGATTACATGCTTTTTAATGAGCTGAACGGCGAAACGATTTTTTATTATAAAGCCAAGGCCCTGGCTGGGTTAAAGCAATTTCCCCAAAGCAACGATCAATTTCAAATTTGCCTTGACAATGCCATTTCCAATAACCTGGAATTGTACTATTACAATATTGGCCAAAACTATGAAGCCCTCAAAATGTACACTAAAGCCATTGCCAATTACGATACAGCTTATTACTTTTCCAAAGATCCAATCATGAATTATGACATCGCTGTTGTTTATGAAACACAGCTTAAAAATTTACTTCTTGCCAAAAAATATTACAGCAAATACCTGGCAGAGTCGAAACCCAAAACTGCAGAAGAGAAAAAAGTTTATGCGTATGTGAAGGAAAAGTGGTTCTCAAAAATTAGCAGGTAGTGGTTGGGTTATACCGATCTACCGTCTATAATTTTTTATTTCATTCCTTTTTGTAGTATTTCTTTTTGTCTTCTAAAAAACATTTTCATAATCTACAAAAATTCAAAATCAAACATGGGCTATCAGACAGACTCCGATAATACTTTAAAGCTGAAAGAATCTGCAATGAAATTTCTTGGTCTTACAAAACAGGGAAAATGACTCTTGAATACCGAAGCCTGTTAATTATCTTTGGAATTGACTTATGGCAATGTAAATTTTGGTAGCCAACTTGCTAATAAGTAAAGGTTAATATTTATCTAGCAGTAAGAGACTCACATTTTTCTTTTAATTTTTTACTATTTTTGGAATGATGCAACCATTCAATGACATAATTCAATTAAAGAATGCCCCATTGAAAGAAGTTATATTTGAGGTTCATTGGGATTTGGATGTTGTGCCTGAGCAAAGTATGTCTGTCGATACCGGATTTGAAACTGCAGTGCTAAATTTCAGGAATGCCTGCCAGCAGGATTTTAAAATTGTTGAATTGCTTACTCCTCCGATGATACCAGCAATTGTCTTTAATAATAAAGTAACACATAGGTTTTTTAAAGAGAAGGGCACTTATCCTTTATATCAATTAGGGCCAGGCGTTTTTACAGTTAATGATAATAACAAAAATTATTCATGGGAAGAATTCCGCAGACTTATTTTAAATGGCATCAAATGCCTTCAGTCAAGTTATGAAAAGAAAATTGTTATAAGCAAAACTGAATTAAGATATATAGATTCAGTTAGTGTCAATGCGTTCGGACCATCAAATAAATTTGAATTTTTAAAGCATCATTTACAGGTAAACCCCGAGCCTTATCCTTTTGTAAATGGTGAACTGGACAGTATTAACTTTACAAAAAAATTTATTATAGATGAAGAAATCATCCTGAATATAATGGTTGCTACTGCTTTTGATATTAATTCAAAAGACGAGGCTGCTATTTGGCACACTTACATTAATAACAGAAAAAGAATACATGAGGCCAATTTTGAAATATGGATAGATAGGGCACATGAAATTGCATCATTAACATTTAAAAAAATGATAAGCAAACAATTGTATGAATACTTCAACAACTAACACTGATTCGCTTATTGAAAATAGCCTTGATTTAAACACCTCTGCTGTTTATTCTAAAAAAATTACTATTTCTGAAAACAACAGAAAACAAATATTTATACTAAAGTCTTTCCTGAACCTGCAAAGCAACTGGGACTCTTACAATGCTACCAAGCCATCCTCTATTGCTTTGATAAAAGCCCTCACCTTTGTGCAGCGTTTATCTGAAAGAGGATTAGACGTTTTTTTTGTGGCGCCTACTGCAGACGGTGATATAATTGTTGAAATAAAAAATGAAGCTGCCAACCTTGAGTTTATTTTTTCAGAGGATGTAGATGATAAAGTTGTGGCATCCTGCGAAGACGTATACAACTCAGAAGCAGTATTGAATGAAACAACTTATAACGCTTATTTAAAATGGTTAATTTGCCCATATGGAAATTGTCCTGATTTCTAATAAAGATCATTTTTTACGCAGAGTACCAACCTGGTTGCCAAATCTTATAAAAGAAGATGGAAACATATCTTCAGCAGTTTTTAAATCAAAAAGGGGCGATGACGGATTATCTGGTGATGCAGAAAGCTTAATTGAATCTCATCAAAAGGCTGTGTTGAACCATCCGGAAAAATTCAGATTGTTGAGGATTAATGTTGGTTTAATAAGAAATGAAATTAATGATGGATTAGAAATCATACACAGTCCAATAAAAGATCATCCGTCAATAACAGATAATTATGCTCACTGCCTCATTACAGGTAATATAACTGATGGTAAAGCTAAACAGTTATTAAAAAACAGTGTGGAAGTTTCCCTTCTGTAATTTTTTCTGGAGTAGAAAATTGAAACGTTACAACCATTTTTGATCACTAATCTGTACAACTTTAAACTTTAAAGCAATATACTAAAAGGCTGACTGGTTTTTTAACCTGAACACCAGACGGGTTTTTTACTGCGGGAGCAAATTTCTTTCTGCAGGCCTCCATTGACCCCAGACAACTCCGCAAAAAACACCGCCAACCATTTCACCACACTCACCTACTCTTTCCCACCCTCACTTCACCTCATCCACCATCAGCAGCACACTTGTTCTTCTGCCATTAACCTGTGGGTTTATGCCGATAGTCATTAAAAAATCGCCGGAGTAAACTGCAGTTGCATTTATTACTGAGGTGGTGCCGGGATAAAGGTTGATCTCTTTTACAGTGTATTTTTTTGCAGCGTTAAGCCCCTTTAGCTTGATGGGTTTTGGTGTGGCAGTGGGGCTGAATCTTGTATCAACCAGGTAATTAAAAACCACCGCACTACTTTTATCCGGGGCCGAAAACATAAGTGAAGCCATCGGGTTTTGTTTAGGATCTACCAGCCGGTATAAATCACCATGCCATACAAGATCGCTGATGCTGTGGTATGCAGCCACCGCCTGTTTACTAAACTGAAGGTCTTTTTCATTAAGCTGGCTCACCACAATATCGTACCCCATTTTGCCCATCATCGCAACATCCGTTCTGTATTTTAATGGGAGTTTGCTCCAGTCTGTAACGTGGTTACAGCTTGCAATGGCGGGGTAAAAATAACTGTATTCCCACTGCATAAATACACGTTCCAGCGGATCTGTATTATCACTCGGCCAATACTCAGTAAAGTATTGCAGGGCGCCATAATCAACCCTGCCACCGCCGCCGCTGCAAAGCATCATGGGCACCGTTGGGTATTTGGCCCTCAGCCGTTCCAATACTTTATACAATCCTTTTACATAATCAACATATAACTGCGATTGAGGTAAACCCATTTTTTGCAGGTAAGCAGAATAGGCATTAAAAATCACTGCATTGCAATCCCACTTTATAAAAGCTAGTGTGGGGTTTTTAATGAATAAGGTATCCAGCACACCAAATACAAAATCCTGAACGGAAGGGTTTGAAAGATCCAGCACCAGCTGGTGGCGGTAATATTTTTCAGGGCGGTCCGGCTGGCGGATCACCCAATCTTTATGCTTTTCATACAGCTCACTTTTAGGGCTTACCATTTCCGGCTCCACCCAAATACCGAATTTTACACCCGCTGCGGTGGCTTCTTTTACCAGGTAACCAATACCATGCGGCAGCTTCCTTGCATTCTCCTGCCAGTCTCCCAGGCCGGATGTATCGGCGTTCCTGGGATATTTATTGGCGAACCAGCCATCATCCAGTAAAAACATATCCACGCCTAAATCTTTGGCTCCTTTAAACAAGCCCACCAGTTTAGTTTCATCAAAATTAAAATAAGTAGCCTCCCAGTTGTTGAGCAAAGTGAGCCTGGATCCTTTGCCATCCAGCAACCGGTATTTGGTGGCCCAATGGTGCAGGTTACGGCTGGCTTCGCCCTTACCTTTATCTGAAAAAGTATAAATAAATGCTGGTGTAATAAACTCCTGGCCGGCTGCCAGCTGGTAATCTGAAGCATAAGGATTAATGCCGGCAATCAACCGCAGGTTATTGTAATTATCCACTTCAAAATCAAGCTTAAAATTGCCGGACCATGCCAGTTGCCCCAGTAAAACTTTCCCTTCATCTTCTGTGGCAGGCTTATCAAACGAAACCATAAAAGCAGAAGGCTCCAGCAAATTAGCCCTTGTGCCCAGTTTGCTGTCGATCGATTTAATGCCATGAGATAAGTGGTCTTCTTCGGGCTTCATTTCATTGCCCCAGGTACCGTTGTAATGGGTCAGGTAAAAATCACCAGCCATCAAATACAAATTTGCAGAGGCATATTTTTCCATGCGGATGGGTTTCTTTTCAGTGTTCTTTATTATGCTCCATTGCTCAACCACATTTTCATTAAAATAGGTTTTATAATAAAGCGTTATTTCTGTTGCATACAAAGGGTCCCTGAGCAAAACAGTTGTGAGGCTTACATTGCCGTCGATCTTTTTGGTTTCGTTGCTAACATATTTTAAATCAAGCGACATGTTACCATCAGCATGCGTTATTTGTACAGCCGGTTCAATAATATTCCAGGTGCCCGCCGGGGTATAGCAGGAATTGTACATGGGCGAGTTATCACTAAGGTAATTGTACTGACCAAGTACTCCGGCGTATTCACCGGTAGCAGTGAGCCTGGCTCCAAAATAAACAATGCCAAGGCGGCCCTCTTTATCTGTCTGCAGCACCATCGCATTTTTTTCAGTTTCGATGGGTATGGTAACTACAGACTGGCCAAAAGAAAGGCAAGTGGCGAAAAGAAAAAAGAAGAAGATCAGTGGCTTAATATTTCCGCTGATAAACCTCCCAGATGCAGCATTTGAGCCATTCGTATTCCGGGAATTTTTGCCCGGTTCCAGTTTGGTTGAAAAACTAAATGGGTACAGATGGATTCTCATTTTAGATGGTGTGGTAGTTGTTGGCATAACCGTTTGTGTTTAAATAATGTCATTTTAATATGCGGTTGTAATGTATTTCATTATTGCTGTTTTCCAATAGGTGCTGTAAGAAAGAATGCTGATTTTTCATACTAATAAAATTATATTTACAGCTCAATTTTCTAACTGCCAACAATTGCTTTTTTATGAAAAAAAGACTGCTCATTTCTGCGTTCTCCGTTTGTATTTGTATGCTTGTGAATGCACAAGCCGGCAACATAAATAAGCTTCTTTTCGGAGTTGCTTATTATGATGAATACATGCCGTATGAAAGGTTAGAAAAAGACATCGTGATGATGAAGGCCGCTGGTATTAATGTTGTCAGGATTGCAGAAAGTACCTGGAGTACTGAGGAACCACAGGAAGGGGTATTCGATTTTTCTCATATTGACAAGGTATTAAATGCCATGCATAAAGCTGGTATAAGTGTTATTATTGGAACGCCCACTTATGCAGTGCCAGCCTGGCTTGTAAAAAAATATCCTGAAATACTGGCGGAAACACCGCAGGGGAAAAATAAATATGGCGCCCGGCAAAACATGGATATCACCAACACACATTTCCGGTTTTATGCCGAAAGAATCATCCGGAAAATACTGGAACATATAAAAGATCATCCTGCAATTATCGGTTACCAGGTTGACAATGAAACCAAATCTTACAACACTTCTGGTCAAAATGTACAACAGCTTTTTGTTGAATACATGAAGCAAAAGTTTGGTACGCTGGATAGCATCAACCGGGCTTTTGGTCTAGATTACTGGAGCAACCGCATCAATAGCTGGGAAGAATTTCCATCAACACAAGGCACTATTAATGCAAGCCTGGGCTCAGAGTTTTCAAAATTTCAGCGAAAGCTGGTTACCGATTATTTGGCATGGCAGGCAGCTATTGTAAGAGAATATAAAAAGCCGGACCAGTTTATTACGCAGAATTTTGACCTGGAATGGAGAGGACATTCTTATGGCGTGCAGCCGGATGTTGATCACTTTGCAGCGGCGAAGGCGCTTGATATTGCCGGCATAGATATTTATCATCCCACACAGGATCAACTCACAGGTATTGAAATATCACTGGGAGGCGATATGACCCGTTCCATGAAACAAGGCAAAAATTACCTGGTGATTGAAACCGAAGCACAGGGTTTTGCACAATGGGTTCCGTATCCCGGCCAGCTGAAGCTGCAAGCTTTCAGTCACCTTGCTTCGGGCGCTAACATGGTTGAATACTGGAATTGGCATTCCATCCACAACTCGTTAGAAACTTACTGGAAGGGTTTATTAAGTCATGATTTTGAACCGAACCCTGCTTACAATGAAGCCATTACAATTGGAAAAGATTTTGAGAAAATTGGCGATCATTGGGTGAATCTTAAAAAGACAAATAAAACAGCCATTCTTTTTAGCAATGAGGCATTAACAGGCTTTCAATGGTTTGGTTTTGGCTGGGGTGTAAATGTAAAGTACAATGATATTCTGAGGGGTTTATATGATGTGTTGTACCGCATGAATGTGGGTGTTGATTTTATTGATCCAACCAGCAAAAACCTGGAAGATTATAAGTTGCTGATTGTGCCAGCTTTGTATGCTGCCCCTGATAGTTTGCTCCAACGGCTTAACAACTTTGTGAAGAATGGCGGGCATATTGTTTACACCTATAAGTCCGGCTTCTCCGATCAGAATGTAAAAGTCCGCAGCACCCATCAACCGGCTATTATTGATGAGGCCTGTGGCATTTATTATAACCAGTTTACCGTGCCTGAAAACGTAAGCCTGAAGGGTGACCCTTTTGGCGTTGGCGCCGGTAACAATAAAGTAAATACCTGGATGGAACTGATCACACCAACATCTGCCAAAGTGCTGGCCTGGTACGATCATCCTGTTTGGGGTAAATACGCTGCCATCACTCAAAACAATTACGGCAAAGGACTCGCCACTTATATCGGTTGTATCACCAGCGATAAAGTGATTGAAAAAATATTGACTGATGCGGTCAAAAAAGCCGGGCTAACCACCGCCGACCAGGACTTACATTTTCCATTAATCACCAAATCCGGCGTCAATAAATACGGGAAAACAATCCATTATTATTTCAACTATTCCGCCACCCCGGCCAGCTTTAGTTATGCTTATAAAAACAGTAAAGAGTTGCTGAGTGGAGAGGTTTTACAGGGTGGTGAATCAGTTCTGTTAAAAGGTTGGGGAGTTAAGATTATGGAGGAGGATTGAATTACTTTTTTTGTTGAATTAAATTTGGGTTGCATTTTATTTAATCTTTTGCAATACCCAATCGCCTACTTTTTTTCCCTGCTCCTGGCCATTTGTAATAGCATCCATAAAATGTATGCCGCCGTAAAATCTGGAAATCGCCGCCTCATTTGACGCCTGCTGAAAGGAAGTAAACGAGCGGCGTGGCAGACCATAGCTCACTTCAACACTATCTACATAAGAAAAATTATTACCAAAATAATGGGTTAAAATTGCTGATGAAGATGCAGATAATACTGAGTGCCCGCTCAAATATTCCGGAAAGGGTGGAGTTTGAAGCAGCGGTTCCCATTGCGGATCAATAAATTTCCGAATGGCTGTTTCTGGGCGAATACGGTTGCTGCGGTATTTTTCATCCCAGCAACAAATAAATGCATCCATTAAACCTACAGCAACAGCAGTCTGAGCCTGCATACTTTCACCAAAACTCTTTTTAGCTTTTAAGCAAGCAATACCAGCAATGCCCATCCAATGGGCTCAGGGAGAGATTTTTTTAACCCCATATTGCAAATGCCCGCCATCCTGCATAGCAAATGGATTACAATCCCAAAAGGCCGCAATTACCTGGTGTTCAGGTGGCAAGTTAATTTTTTCGTTATATACGGCTTCAGTTAATTTATAAAAAGGGGAGCCTTTTGCGTTGCTAAAAGCCACAGGTACCTGGGGCTTAAACTGGCTGCAGGAGTCCAGCGTGAATGAGCGAACTGTATTAAAATTGGGCTCTACTGCAGCCATGAATGCGGGTGGTGTCGGATACCAGTGTCCTTCACCTTCAACCGGGATATACCTAGTAAGATTGCTTATTTTGTTATAGCCGTCAGATTTGGCATATGCCAGTATCTGTTTACTCACAGCAACGGCATAATCAGTGGAATTTTTTATTATGTTTTCGTCAACTCCCGCCTTGCGGCAGGAGTCTAAAAAATTAGTCTCAAAGGTGTTCATTAAATTTCCGGAGGGCTGCATTTTTTTGGCCGTTTCCATCATGGCAACAAGGGTTGCCAGCTGGTAAGAAAATGGCTGAACAGCTACTGGCTTTTCAATTGCCGGATATTTATTCAGTTTTCCCTGCATGCTTTTAAAAGCCTTATCATTCTGAACTATTACTTCATACCCGGCTAAACAACTATAGGAAAAAAACCTTGCTGCCAAGGGTGGATTGGTTATATCATGCAGCATAATGTCCGTCATTTTTGTGACAACAGCACTGATATCTTTCGGGCCATACTCACTAACAGCTGTCTTTTTTTTGCAGGATGAAAACAGCAGGCATAGCAATAATAAAATTTGATGACTGCCGCTAATTCTAAACTTAAAAGATTTTACTCCCGGCTTCATTTCAGTAAGTGTTTTGGTAAGTGCTTATTTTTATTTAAAGCTGAAACAATGCTTCAACTATTCCTTTAAATATCTGCTACTTCATCTTGTATGCTTTGATATCTTTTTGATTGATGCCAAATAATAGTGTGTTGTTAACAGTAATTACACTGCGGACATCTCCCCAAATATTAAAGCCGGATTGCTGCTGATTGATATAACTGAAGTTTCCTTTTCCGTCTCCCTTCAGTAACATTCCGTAGTTAGCATCGCATTTGCCAAATCTTAAACGGGCCTGGTTGATGTTTCGACACAGCAATAAATCTTGTTTTCCATCCTTATCATAATCAATTACATTAATGGTGAAAACTGGTGAAAACTGAGCCTGCAGCGGAAGGCTCTTCTCATGAAATTTTCCATCAGCACCGCTTTCAAAATAGGTGGTGTTCAAATGATCTGCATACAGGTGTTTGGCGTCTTTCATTTCAGTTTCTGTAAATACCTCTTTAATACCGGCATCGGCATACATTTTATAATCAGTAAACCTGGTTCTCATGATGCTCATTTGCTCTAACAATTCATCCCGGCTTACATAAGGATAGCTCTTGTGCTGAATGTAAAAACATAAAATCTATAATTATTTCCACACAGCCTCTTACCACAAAACGGGTCTTCGTACCTTTGTAAAATGCCAAAATATTTAGATGAACTGAATGAACCGCAGCGGGAGGCTGTTACGCATAAGAATGGACCAATTATGATTATTGCCGGTGCAGGAAGCGGTAAAACTAAAGTACTCACTACAAGGATTGCTCACCTGATGGGGTACCACCATATTGATGCTTTTAACATTCTTGCCCTAACATTTACCAATAAAGCAGCAAAGGAAATGAAGGAAAGGGTTGAACGCACCCTCGGCAACAGTGATGCAAGAAATTTGTACATAGGAACCTTTCACAGTGTTTTTGCAAGAATACTCAGGGGCGAAGCCAGCAAAATCGGTTACCCTTCCAGCTTTACCATTTATGATACAGACGATGCTAAAAGTGTTATCAAAACTGTATTAAAAGAAATGGAGCTGGATGATAAGCATTATAAACCCAACCTTGTGTACAACAGGATCTCATCAGCAAAAAACAGCCTGGTAGGACCTGCCGAATACATAAATGACAGTATGATTCAGCAGGAAGATGCAAGGGCCAACCGCCCGGCTATCGGTAAAATTTACGATGCTTATAACAAGCGCTGTTTTAAAAACGGTGCCATGGATTTTGATGATCTGCTCTTTAAAATGTACGAGCTGCTTAAATTTCATCCTGATGCATTGAGTAAATACCAGCGCAAGTTTAAATATATAATGATAGATGAGTACCAGGATACTAATACATCTCAATACGAAATAATAAAACTGCTGGGGGCAATGCATGAAAATATTTGTGTGGTTGGGGATGATGCCCAAAGCATTTACAGTTTTCGGGGCGCCACCATCGAAAATATACTGCAGTTTGAAAAGGATTATGAAGATGTAAAAGTTGTAAAACTGGAACAGAACTACCGTAGTACTAAGAGTATTTTGAATGCAGCAAATGAAGTGATCAGCAACAATAAACACCAGCTGCCTAAAACACTCTGGACAGATAAAACTGCCGGAGATAAGATAAAACTCGTACGTACTGCAACTGATAACGAAGAAGGGAAGTATGTGGCGGATTGCATCCAGGAAGAAAAATTGCGAAATCATTTTTTTAACAATGAGTTTGCCATTCTGTACCGCACCAATGCACAAAGCCGAAGTTATGAGGAAAGCCTTCGGAGAATGAATATTCCTTACCGTATTTACGGTGGCCTTTCTTTTTATCAACGTAAGGAAATAAAAGATTTTATTGCTTACCTGAGGGTGGTGGTTAACCCAAGTGATGAGGAAGCGCTAAAACGCATTATCAATTACCCGGTAAGGGGCATTGGCAAAACAAGTATGGACAGGGCAGTACTTGCTGCCAATGCAAACAATCTTACCCTTTGGCAAGTGTTGGAAAAAGCTGCTCTCTATGGCTTTAAGTCTGGCACATTGGAGGCCATTAATGATTTTGTGATGATGATCCGCATGTTTCAAAGTGAACTGCAAAAAAGAAATGCTTACGACCTGGCCGTAATTGTGGGAAAGAGCACTTTGCTTGTGAAAGAATTGTTTAACGATAAAACAACTGAAGGGGTAGCCAGGTACGAAAACGTGCAGGAATTATTGAACTCAGTAAAAGAGTTTACGGAAACCCCAATGAATGAAGAAGACGGTGAAGTGGGAGATAAGGGGCTTGGGGCTTACCTGCAACAAATCAGCTTGCTGACTGACGCTGATAACAGCAAAGAAGATGCAGATACTGTAAAACTAATGACCATTCATGCTGCTAAAGGATTAGAGTTTAGTTGTGTGTTCGTCGGCGGGCTTGAGGAAACACTTTTCCCCAGCGGCATGAGCATTAATACAAGGGAAGAACTGGAAGAAGAACGAAGACTTTTTTATGTGGCCATTACAAGGGCAAAAAGAAAATTATGGCTTACTTATGCAAATGCCCGGTACCGTTTTGGCCAGCTGCAGCAAAATGAGCCAAGCAGGTTTTTAGAAGAAATGCCTGATGAGTTTATCGATAAAAGCTTTGCCGGTGGCGGTATCCGCAACCAGGGTGGCCAGGCTGCAAACAACTGGGGAACTGGTTTTGAACGCATGAACAGGAACGGTGGCGCTCCGCCTGCAAGACTGGAAGAAAAAAGCAAGCCATCATACCTCATACCCGTAAAACCACAGGTTAAAGAGCATACACCTTCGGCAGATTTTGCAGCAAGCGATACCAGCAACCTGCAGCCGGGGCAAAAAGTTGAACACCAAAAATTTGGGTTTGGCGAAGTGCTTAAAATGGAAGGTGCTGCACACAACCCAATTGCTACCGTACAATTTGAGCAAAACGGAGAGAAAAAGATAATGCTTAACTATGCAAAACTTAGGATATTGTCCTGATATAGTTATTTAGCGGAGGGAAATTTTAAACGACAATTGAGACATGGGATTAATAGATAGTATTTTAAAGAAGAAATTGACTTTTTACGAGCCTGCAAATTTTTGGGCCTGGTTTGAAAAGAATGAAAAAAAGTTTCACCAGCTTGGCAAATTAAACCCCGAAGAAACGCACCAGGGGCTGGATGAAATAATTGCTGAGTTAAATAAATTTAACCCCTGGTTAAAGGCTGTATGTGGTCAGTTTGATGCTGATACAACAGAGCTTATCATAACTGCTGATGGAGATATTGCGCTGTTCTCAAAGGTGCAGGAATTGGTAGATGCCGCTCCTTCCTTAGCGGGCTGGCGTTTTACTGCACATAAGCCACCGGTTGGATTAAACAACATGGCTATCCGCATGTATGATAAAGATTTCAGCGAAGCTACCCTTCACTTTTACCCAATTGTTGAAGCAGACTACCCGGACGAGGTTAGCCTTGTGCTTACACATAGGGAGTATAATGACGATGATGCGGAAGACTTTCAAACAGCCATGAGCATTTATGTGCAGAACGGTTTGGGCGAAATAAATGCTGCAACTCAAATAGATGAATTGTCATTTGCCGCAGAGCCGGAAGAGGGAGAAGAGCTCATCCCGATTAGTAAACTGGCCGGCTATCTTACCTGGCGTGAAAAGGAATTTGTAGAAAAATATCATACATCATCAATTGAACTGCCGGAAGAAACTTTCAATGTTATTGAGGGTGAGGATGAAGAAGACAATATCATGATTGCCCTGGTTAATCTTAACTATGAAAACTGGCCCTACAAACCAGTTTTTGGCTGGCTGCTGAGTGTAAGTATGGAGTTTATACAAAAAGAAAATGGCCTGCCAGATGCTGAGACATTGAATGGCTTGCAGAATGAAGAAACCGCAGTTATTGAGTTACTTACCAAACATTCTGACACACTTTATACAGCGACCAAAACTTTTAAAGGCGTCCGGACACTTTATTTTTATACAAAACTGTACGAGCAGCCTTCGCAATTAATGCACAAACACCTGGATAAATATGAAGGTGCCGCAAATACCAGCTTCTTTGTAGAAAAAGATAAATACTGGCGTTGCCTGGAGGAGTTTTGGGGTTTGCCGGAAGTTGATGAAGAAGAGGAGGATGAAGAGGAAGAAGAAGATTGATCTTTACCAAACAACAATTTCTGTAACGCTGAAATCGTGATAAGGGAAGCTTGTAATTGCAAGCTGTGCCTAATAATTTGCGATTTAGGAAATTTATGCCTTCAAAATACCTGCACCAGCTACCGTTCAAAGCTATTTGAAAACTGATGCGTTAACTTTGCCTTCAAGTAAAATTTAGTAAAATGATCAAAACAGGAAGTACCATCGTAAGCATATATACAGAAATGACGCCTAACCCGGAAACAATGAAATTTGTTGCCAATAAATTGCTTTATCCGGGAAAAAGCATTGACCTGCCTGATGAAGCAAGTGCAGCGCCATCTCCGCTGGCCCAGGAACTATTCACTTTTCCTTTTATCAAATCGGTTTTTATAGCAAGTAACTTTATTACGCTTACCAAAACCAATGAAACTGACGACTGGCAGGACGTAATTCCAACCATTAAGCAGTTTTTGAAAGAATACCTGGAAGATGGCAAGGCGGTTGTAAATGAAGAAGCTATTGCTTCCATGAAACAGGAGAGCAGTAACACTGTAAGTGCAGATGATGATGATGTGGTAAAACGTATTAAAGAGTTGCTGGAAAACTACGTGAAACCCGCTGTTGAAATGGACGGTGGCGCCATTCAGTTTAAAAGCTATGAAGATGGTAAAGTGAACCTGATGCTGCAGGGAAGTTGCAGTGGTTGCCCAAGCAGTATGATCACTTTAAAATCTGGTATTGAAGGAATGATGAAACGTATGATTCCGGAAGTTACCGAAGTGGTGGCAGAAGCAGAATAAGAATTTAGTTAGTATATACTATTAAAGCATCCATTTAACCGGATGCTTTTTTATTTTAGCGTAGTTTAAAAGTTATTTTAACCCAGATTTTGCAGTTGAAAATCTATTGCGGCTTCCAACTGCTGCACAGCTCAGCATTTCAGAACATTTTTTGACTTCAAAATAGATCACTATTTCTTCAGCCAAAAAATAACCCGAAACACCTACCTGCATTGCATTTGAAATCCTCATAACGATCTCAACTGCAAAATCTGGGTTTAAATTATAATTATTTCCTGTTGGTCCAGGCCCAGTAAATCAGTAAAAATTGGATTGGTACAAGCCTGAGCCATGCTACCCAAAGAGGTATACAAAGTCCGGCGCCAGCACAGTCATTCTTTTGTATCATATAAATATGTGCCGGGATAAATGCTATCAGGAGAATGATAATTAACATCGATCCAATATACCGGGTCGCTTTTGGAATAAGCAGCAGCCCAGATATTATTTCTACTATTCCACTCACTGAATTTATGAATACCGGCCAAGGTAAATAGCGTGGAATTATGGCATAATATATTTGAGGATTTACAAAATGATTTATGCCAGCCACCAAATAAAGAGTGGTCATTAATACCAGAGAAACTTTCTTTAGCATGCGTTCAATTTAATTTCATTACCACCTGTTTAAAGATAATGTTATAAATTGATGTCTTCCAATTAGCCAGGGCAAAACACTGCCTGGCAGTAATAAATAAAACAGATGTCGCTAACAGAAATATGGCAACAATTTATTGATGGTATGCGTCAAACAGAGTGGCGTGAATACATTGCTGTTTTCGCAGGCATTGCCAGTGTTTGGTATTCCAGGGTGGAGAATATCCTGGTGTATCCAACAGGTCTTATCAACACCATTTTTTATGTTTACCTAAGTATAAAAGGGCAGTTACTGGGTGAGGCTTCCGTTAATTTTTATTACACTATCATGAATATTTATGGTTGGTATTTATGGACCAGGAAAAACAACGATGCCGAGCCTGTCGTACAGGTTACCTGTTCTAATAAAAAATGGCTGCTTTATCAACTATTATTTTTTGCCATCTTTTATGTTACAATTTTTTACCTGCTAATTTTTTTAAAAAAAGATTTTGCTCCCGGAGCAATTCCATGGGCTGATGCACTGGCTTCAGCAACTGCCTTTACCGGCATGTGGCTTATGACTAAAAAGAAGGTGGAAAGCTGGTATTGGTGGCTGGCTACAAATATTACTTCTATTCCTTTATACTTTGTAAAACAATATGTTTTTACCAGTATGTATTACATTGTTTTATTTGCAATGGCAATATTCGGTTTACTTGAATGGATGAAAAGGGCGAAGCAAAACAGCTTGCTGCAAAACACGGCATCCGGCAAATAAATGGCATAACTTGCAGGTTTTTATGCTGTTGCAGGCTAATTGTTGATACAAAGAATTGAGTTGAAAATGGAAATGAATATAAAAAAGATTGTTGCAATCGGGCCGGAGTCTACCGGAAAAAGCACGTTGAGCGAAAAGCTTGCTGCTCATTATAAGAGCCTGTATGTAAAAGAATATGCCCGGGAGTATTTACTTGCAAATGGCACTGACTATAGTTTTGAAAATTTACTGGATGTTGCAAAAGGGCAGATAAAACTGGAGGAGGAGGGACTGTCGGCTATCGAAAAAGAATCTCAGAAGCCAGGCTATCTTTTCCTGGATACAGATATGTATGTAATGAAGGTTTGGTGTGAGTTTGTTTTTGACAAGTGTCACCCATGGATATTGGATAGCATAGCAGAAAGAAAATATGACCTGTATCTTTTGTGTAATACAGATGCCCCCTGGGTAAAAGATGAACTGAGAGAATACCCGGATGCAGCCACCCGTAACCGGCAATATCATTATTACAAAGACATCCTCAGCAACCAGCATGTACCCTGGGTTGATATCAGCGGCGGCTATGATGAGCGCCTGGAAAAAGCAATAAAAGCAGTTGATGCTTTATAAATGATGCAGGCAGCCCCAGGTTAAAATTTCGATTTTGCCTGCCCCTTCACAAATCTCACATGCTTCTGCTTTTTTACATTTCTAAAAGATTTTTGTAAATTGCTGTAATAAAATTTGCATTTTATGGAAAATACTATAGATACCACCACTCAAACCGCAAACGCTACCGAGGCAACAGTACAGCCTTCTTTGCTCAGGCAAATTGTAGATGCCGCAGATTCGTTGACTGATGAACAGAAACAAAAAGTGCTTTGGCAAATAAAAATGCAAAAAGCATTAAAGGCTGCGGAGGATTTGGACAAGATGTTAGAAAATAATACAATTAGACTAACGGAAGATGAAATTGCAGAATTGGTAAGTAAAGACAGAAGAGAGAATTATGAAAAAACACTTCGTACTTGATAGTACTGTTTTCCTTACTTACTCATCTTATAATAAAGTAAGCAGATTAATTTATGCAAGTAATCATTATGGGTTGACAATCTATATAAATCAGGAACTTCTGGCCGAGCTAAAAAGAAATCTTCCAAAAGTAATTAAGGTAAGCGGACTTAGCCCAGATGATGTTCTACTGAATATTTTAAATTTCACAACTTTTGTTGAAACTCAAAAAAAATTCACCAATAGCCCGGATCCAAAAGATAATTTCCTTTTTGACCTCGCCTTGCAAACGCAGCGTGAAGTAATTGTAACACAGGAAAAAATGCTATTGTCTTTTGGTGAAAGTCCTGTGCCAATCCATGATTTAAAATGGTTTAAAGAAACATATCCTGTACCTCTGTAACAATCAATCCGAAATTATTTCTCCCTGCTTACCTTCGTATCCAATGAAGATTTTTCAATTTCCTGCGCTGCTGATTATTGTATTATTTTCATCCTGCGCCAGCAGTTATAAAAATTACCGGCCCGATAAAAAATTTTCCAGGACTGAGTTGCAACAAGACTTTACTTTACTCAGGAATATTTTGGAACAAAAACATCCCGCCATTTACTGGTACACTCCGCAGGAAAAAATGAATTTTTATTTTGACAGCCTGTACAACAATATTGCCGATAGTATGACGGAATTGCAATATGGCTGGCAGGTTATTGCACCACTTACTCAAAAATTACATTGCGGCCACACCAGTTTTGCAATGAGTAGAAATTGGTACCGCTTTATGAGGAACAGGCACATTCCATCGTTCCCGTTGTTTGTAAAAACCTGGGCAGATACCATGGTAGTTACTGGTAACCTCAACCGTAAAGATTCTGTTATTAAACCCGGCACGTTAATTACATCAATTAACAATTTACCGGTAAAAATATTGCAACAGCAAATGTTTCAATACCTGCCGGAAGATGGCTATGCAGACAATGTAAACTACATCAGGCTCAGCAGTAATTTCCCCTATTTTCACCGCAATATTTTTGGTATTTATAAAAATTACAGGGTTGGTTATACCGACAGCAGCGGCAACGAAAAAAAAATATTATTGCCCATGTGGAGTCCTTCGCCAGATACTTCTAAAAGCAAAAAAAAGGAGCAGTTGCCTGAAGATAAAAGGTCACATCATCAAAGAAAAAAAGACAGGATTGAGAGCTTCCGGTCATTACAAATTGACTCATCTATTAACACAGGCATATTCACTTTAAATACTTTTAGTGGCGGCAATGGAAAACACCTGAAAAAGTTTATCAGAAGAACATTTAAAAAATTGCAGTCAGACAGTGTAAACAATCTTATTCTTGACCTGAGAGGAAATGGCGGTGGCGAGATTGATATTTATGCACTGCTTACCCGCTACCTCCGCAACAAACCTTTTAAAGTGGCAGATAGTGCTTACGCTGTTGCTAAGTCGCTCAGGCCATTTTCAAAATATATTCACCAGCGTTTTTTAACAAACTTTGGACTGCTTTTTTTAACCTCCAAAAAGAAAGATGGGAACTATCATTTTGGCTTTTATGAAAGACATCTTTATCATCCGAAAAAGAAAAATCATTTTGATGGAAAAGTTTATGTGCTTATCAATGGGCCAACATTTTCTGCCTCTACACTTTTTTGTAACGCTGTAAAAGGGCAGTCAAATATTACATTGGTGGGGGAAGATGCCGGTGGTGGCTGGCATGGCAACAGCGGCATTATGATACCTGATATTACACTGCCAAATACAAAGCTTAAGGTGAGGTTGCCGCTCTTTAAAATTGTGCAATACAATCATATGCACAAAGATGGCCGTGGAGTTGCACCGGATATTTATATTCCCCCAACAGTTGAGGGTGTGGTAAAATCTATAGACAGGAAGATGCTGATAGTAAAGGGCATGATCAAAAACTCAAATGCTTCCACACGGCAAGATCAGCATTAATCTTTCAGCCCCGCAAATGGATACAAAAATATTCAGCCGGCCTGCAAAATTGCAGGGGCTATTAACTTCTGCTAACAGCTTTCGCTACTCATCTTTTATGCCTGCAATTAATTTTTTTTAACCCCGGATAAATTGATTGTTTGATTTGCCGGTTTTTAATTGAAAACTCCTATTTTTGCTGCCCC
Organism: Ferruginibacter sp.; assembly: GCA_965247025.1. Classification (GTDB taxonomy): domain Bacteria; phylum Bacteroidota; class Bacteroidia; order Chitinophagales; family Chitinophagaceae; genus Ferruginibacter. The sequence goes on from OZ252000.1 coordinate 4,290,439, forward strand.
GAAAGGGAAATGTTCAATTTAATTGAATGATGGTGTGATAGCTCAGTTGGTAGAGCAATGGACTGAAAATCCATGTGTCGCCGGTTCAACCCCGGCTCGCACCACAAAACCTTCCTGTTTATTCGGGAAGGTTTTTTATTTCCGGCTTATACTATTCGTATCATTTGTTCAACAGCTTTAAATTTTTCTTTAAACAGCAATTAAATATTTCATTCAACGTCTAAAAAAAAGTAAATTAAAATAAAGGCTGAAGTATGCCTGTTTTTGGGGTGGGATTTTAATACATGAATAACGAACTGCACTATATTTTACCCGGTGATGATGGATTTAAAGACGAGCTGCTGGACGTCTATCTTGCTGCTGGCTATTACCGGATGCAGCACCTTCTTTTTACAACCGTTCAAACCCAAATAGATGCTGATGCCCCGCCATTACCGGTTTTTTGGCTGCGGACACTGGTAAAAAATATACACCCAAATAAATCATCGAAAGGCATTCTGCAAAAATGCAGCGCTTTTGCCATGGCAGTAAAACCAGCTGAAATCACAGACGAAATAAATCTACTCTACACAGCTTATAGAAATCATATAGACTTCAATGCCGCTTCAAACTGCTTCGAATACCTTCACCAGCTTGATGTTGAAAATCCTTTCAATTCAAAAATGATTGAGGTTAGAGACGGTGACAAATTGATTGCTGCCGGTTTTTTTGATGAGGGAAAAAATGCAATTGCAGGCATCCTTAATTTTTATCATCCGGAGTACAAAAAATTCAGCCTGGGAAAATTTCTTATGCTGCAAAAAATAGCCTATGCCATCAGCAATAACATTTCCATTTACTACACCGGCTACCTGAGTACCGCCATTACAAAATTCGATTACAAGCTTTTTCCGGATGTAGCTGCTATCGAAGTTTACCTGCCTGCAGCAAAACTTTGGGTACCTTATAATCTGCTGGGAAAAAATATGCTTCAAAAATATTTTAACAGGTATCATTTATAGCTGATAAATAATCCAAAACCCGTACATCTCTATCTTACCTTAAAAAAATCTGGCAGTTTACTATCGAATTGTGGTTAGCGTCTAGCCTGAAATTAAAAAATTTGTATTGATTTACGGGAAGCTTATCGTTATTATCACATAAAGCCTAACTATGCAAATGGGCTCCTTATTTTTTAAAATGAAGATGATGGAAAATTAGTACCGTACAGCAAAATATCTCACCATGTTTTAAGCTAAATGCTGGCTGCGGTACAGACTATAAAACCTGTGTAAAAACAAGTTGTCCTGCCTGCTTCACAGCAAATTTTCATCTGCTTATCTTTGCAGACTTTTGCTGCCGTTGAGTTTTAATGAGACTGGCTTTTAGGCGTTTCTGTATTGATACCGACGGCAGCTGAAATGGAAAACAGACAACTATGTCCTACATTTTATCACTTAAAGAACTTATTAACACACTTGGCTGGGGCAAAGATTTGCTGGTGGAGATGTTTGAAAAGCGGAAGTCGTTCATGTACAGGTACGATAATGCTGTGGCCTTGCTGGCCGAAGACCGCATTGATATCCTGATAAGCAAACACATTCTGCGCCGTAACGGGCCGTATGTGGAAATTGATGAGCAGTTTCAACAATTTTTTGAGCAGATACCGGAGGTAAATGAAGAGATAAACGCTTCTTACCAAACGAAAATATTCAACAGGTAAAACTGTACATAAATTTTTACCTGCAGGAGAATAATGAGCACCGCCGGTATACTTATTTTAAACAAATAAAGGCATCGCTGCGTAAAATTGGCCGCATCACTTTACGCAATGTTATCGACCTGAACCGTAACATCGAAAATGCTTTTAAAACAGAACCTAACTACAGCATCAAAATTGCAAAGCTGGAGGAGCTTTCTTGTAAACAGTTATGATCCTGTTCAGGCTCTCTTAAATGGCAAACATATTACCATCAATCCTGCAGAGGGCAGCAATTTATTTATTCATGATTATGGTGATTTTGTACCTGCTGAAGGGGTAATAATAGTTGGTATTGAAAACCCGGAAAACTTCCGGCAAATAGAAAAACAGCGCTATCTTTTTTCGGGCTTACAACCTCTTTTTGTAAGCCGCTATCCTCAAAGCAATGATCTTGTAAAATGGCTTGCTTCTATCCCTAACCGGTATCTTCATTTCGGCGATGTAGATTTTGCCGGTATCAATATTTATCAAACCGAATTCAGAAAGAAACTGGGCAAAAAAGCGACTTTCTTTTTACCACCCAATACAGAACAGTTGCTGTTACAATACGGTAACAAAGCACTTTTTAACAGGCAGTACAAGCCACTTATTAATTTGCAGGATGAAGAAAATGAGCCTGCTGTTAATGCCGCATTTCAATTGCTCTTAAAACATAAAAGGGCCTTGGAGCAGGAAGTATTCATTGGCAGGCAATAGCCCGGCTATTTCTTCGGTTTACTCATGCTTACTAATTGCTACTCAAAATTTTACAGCGGAATCGAATGCAGGCCAATGCGGTTTCCTTCTGTGTCTGCAATAATTGCCATGTATCCAAAAGCCGGGCTGATCTCGGTTTTTGGAACAATGATAGTTCCGCCGGCATGCACCACCTTATTAAGCACTATCTGCACATCAGGATTACAGTTTAAATAAATCAGCGGCCCATCAGTTGATGAAGGCTTGTGGAAGCCGCCACTGTCAACAACAGCACCACCAACACCATTAACGGTGTCAGTAATTGGAAACATTCGCATCCGGATATTTGGCAGGTCAACAGGTACCATAATCATACTAAAAATAGTTTCATAAAAAAGTGTTGCCCTGGCCAATTCGCTTGAAGGAATTTCAAACCAGCTTATCGCATTGTTCATTTGTATCAGCGTTAATTATTTTAAAAAATCTTTTTTTGTACCGGTATTTTCCAGCTAAAATTATTTTGTCACCGCATTCAGCATCTTCTCATACACTTCGTCTTTAGGCTCCCAAAGTTCAACCCGGTTGCCTTCAAGGTCCAGGATATGAACAAATTTTCCATACTCAAAATGTTGTATTTCATCAACGATCGTTACATGTTCCTTTTTTAATTCTTCCACTAATTCAACGAGGTTTTCTACCCTGTAATTGATCATGTATTGTTGTGGTGAATCGCCAAAATAATCGCTTGCTTCATCAAACGGGCTCCAGGCGGTGTGGCCTAATTTCTCTTTATCTTCTGCCTGCCGCCATTGAAAACTTGATCCGTAATTATCCATCGCAATACCCAGGTGCCGGTTGTACCAGTCCATCTGTGCATCCGGATTTTTGCATTTAAAAAATATGCCGCCAATTGAAGTCACTCTTTTCATAGTAAATTTTTCATCCAAATTAATATTTGTTGGCTGGCTGTACAAGTTTATCCAAAAACAAAATTTTCTCTTGTTTATGTAAAATCTAAAACGGCTTCATCATAGCTTTAAATTAGTTGTTATGAAGTCTGCCATTTTTAAAGATGCCCGGTATTTTCAAATCCTGTTCCAGTTAATTTTTCTCAGCTACGGCATTTATTTTTTGCACTGGTCTGCAGAAAATTGGTTGTACGCCACCTATCTTTTTTCTGCCATAACTACTCAATTATTATGTGAACTTATTTTAAAAAGAAAAAATCTCTGGGCTTCACCGGCTACATTTTGGCAAGGTTTCAAAAAGGGTATTCCATCTGTTATCATCACTTCATTCGGGCTAATATTATTGCTTAAAACAAATGATTTTTATGTTGCGGCTTTTGCCTCGGCTGTAGCCATAATCTCAAAATACACTACTCGTTTCCGTGGCAAGCATATATTCAATCCTTCTGCCCTGGGCATTGTTGCTGCAATTTTTTTAACAGGCAAAGCCTGGGTAAGTCCCGGCCAATGGGGGAGTGGTGCTGTTATGTTATTTGCTGCAGTTTGCCTGGGTTGTATTATTGTAACAAGAGTTCAAAAGCTGGATGTAAGCCTTGCGTTCCTTGGCACTTTCGCAAGTTTGATTTTTATCCGGCAGGTAATTTTTCTTGGTTGGCCGCTTGATTTTTTTGTGCAATCATTAAGTACGGGAAGCCTGTTACTATTCTCTTTTTTTATGATAACAGATCCTAAAACCACACCCGATCATTCCCTCGCCAGGATTATATGGAGCATAGCTATTGGGACAGTCGCCTTCTATTTTTCTGTGTTTAAATATATGAACGGAGCACCAATATTTGCACTTGTTTGCCTGCAGCCACTGGTTCCGGTACTTGATTATTATTTAAAAGAAAAGGGATTTCACTGGCTGCATCCCCCGCCTCAATCTACCAGTATACATGCCGGATTACAATACAATCATCAGCCGCTTCACCAATAATTTTTAACCAATAATATACAAACTATCAAGTTGCCTGCAGCTGCTGCGTTCTATTTGCAAACCTGTAAATGCCGGGCTTAAAAATTTACAATTATGAAACAAAAAATCACCATCATCGCAGCCATCATTTTGGCATCACCTTTATTGTATTCCTTTTGCGGCTTTTATGTTAGCAAGGCAGATGTTACGCTAAAAAATAAAACCAGCCAGGTAATTCTTGTAAGGGATGGCAACCGAAATGTAATTACTATGTACAACGATTTTAAGGGCGATAGTAAAGATTTTGCCATGGTTGTACCCGTTCCTGTTGTACTAAAAAAGGATGATATAAAAGTAATTGACCAGTCGCTGTTTCAGCGTTTGAATGATTACAGCGCTCCAAGGCTGGTGGAGTATTATGATGAGAACCCTTGTGAGCCGAAAAGAGATTATGAAACGGCTGATATGGCTGTTGCACTTCGGGGCAAAGTAGCTGGCGTTTCTATAAATGAGAAAGAAGATAAAAAAGATTACGGCGTAAAAATAGAAGCAAAATATTTAGTGGTGGAGTACGATATTTTAATACTTAGTGCTAAAGAAAGCAATGGTTTAAAAGACTGGCTGACCAGCAACGGCTATAAAATTCCGGAAGGTGCCAATGAAGTATTGGACCCCTATATAAAAAGCAACCTCAAATTTTTTGTGGTAAAAGTAAATGTTGCAGAAAAGAAAAAATTGTCAGGTGATTTTTTACGCCCCCTGCAAATAAGTTTTACATCCCCTAAGTTTATGTTACCGATCCGTTTAGGTATGGCAAATGCTGATGTTGACCAGGATTTAATTGTTTATGCATTTTCAAGAAAAGGAAGAATTGAATGCACTAATTACAGAAATGTAAACATCCCGACAGGAAACAATATTCCTTTATTTGTACAAAAAAACTTTGGTAGTTTTTACAACAACCTCTTTACTCACCAATGGCAAAACGAAAATGAAAATGTTTCTTTTTTGGAGTACGCCTGGGATGTAAGCCCGGCCAATTTTTACCATTGCGATCCCTGCATTGCAACAGCCCCTTCCCAACAAGATCTTGTTCAAAGCGGTGTTTGGTGGCTTAACAAGGACTGGACAGATTACAGTGATCTTGACAATGAAGACCTTACTTCAACCGGCAGCAAAAGCGTTCATTTTACCCGCCTTCATTTCAGGTACAACCGGCAAAGTTTTGCACAGGATCTTCAGTTCCAGGTTACCCCCAACACAGAAACTTTTCAGGCCAGGTATGTAATTACACATCCTGCCACCGGCAGTTTTAATTGTACAGCAGGCAAAAAATACCTTGAAGATTTAAGAAAAAGAAGAAGGCAGGAACTGAACGAATTAACAGCCCTTACCGGGAAAGATTTAAATAATTGGGAAGATGTTGCTGTGCAAAATAAGGAAGCCGGTGTAGATAACACAGCCCAATACGCTATTATTCTACCGGATGAACTTAAGAAAAAAGCAGATAGAGCAGAATCGTCAGCACCGCTGGCAGTGATTGGCCTTTTGGCATTGTGCAGTGCCGGTTTATTAAAATGGAAAGGAATGATTTAAACTGCCAGGTTAAGCTTTTACGCAGGCAATAAAATTGCAGATACTATTGGTTGTTGATTGGTTTCGTGTACCTGGCTGTAATGGCCGGGTTTTTATTTTGCAAACATTGAAGAATCAATGGGATCAGGAATACTGCAGTGCCATTCTTTCTTCCAGGATGGTAACAGAAGGCAATGTCAGGTACCAGCAAAGAGCCAGCATCATGCAATGGTTATCTGTGTCTGAAGCTTTTTCGTGGAAAGATGCAGGCTCTGCATTTGTTGGCAAACCGCAGGTTAATAATGGATGTTGCAAATCATTGGTATAAACTACCAGTGCAGCATTACTTCCAGCCTGCTGCTGAAAAAAATATTTGTGGCTGTCAATGGTTACAGAACCCCTGTTATTGTACCATTTGTCAAAATTCATATTCCCTATTTCCATCCCATACTCATCACATAACAAATACTTGCCGCTGGTTGCCGGGGAATGATCCAGGAAAACCAGGCGGCGGCTATTTCCAGATTGCAATCTTACAGACTCATGCAGGGGATTGATCTTAATTACCATTTTCTCTACGCCTGATTTTTGCAGATGGAATTCATGCACCAGTGCAGCTTCTTTGCTCGTTAGAGTCCAGTTCATATGCTGAGTTTTATACTATAAAATAACGGGTTATTATTAAATTTAGCACTATCTTTTTTCTTGGTAACAATAATTTAATGTGGATAAATCTTCAAAAAAATTTGGTCAAAAAAACATAATAACACTTCAGCTCTATAACTGTCCGTATACCACAAATGGGGTATTGATTTATATCAAATTAAATTGTCATTTTACCTTTCAGCTTTAAACCGTTTGATAATTGCAATCTTCCTTTACTGTTTTATAAAAACATTGCTTTTTTCACAACGGCATTTAATTTTGAGGCATTTTAAGAGGGCTAAACAACATTTTCATTGTATTTGAGATTAAACTAATTTAAGAAAGATTTTAGTGCTGAATAGATGCAAACTAAAAATTTTACTAACTGATACTAAAATAATTAGTGTTAATAAAAGAAAGATATTATCTTTGTTTTCCCGGCTATTTTTACAAACCGGGGGAATATTAACCCAGATAAATAAGTAAAAACGAAACAATGAGTAACACAGACAAATTAAAGGCGCTGAAACTTACAATGGACAAAATTGATAAGGATTTCGGAAAAGGATCGGTTATGATTATGGGAGAAAAACCCCATGTAGAACAGGAAGTTATTTCAACAGGGTCACTTGGTTTAGATGTGGCGCTTGGTATTGGCGGATTACCTAAAGGCAGGGTGGTAGAAATTTACGGACCGGAAAGTAGTGGTAAAACAACCATTGCAACGCATGTGATAGCAGAGGCTCAAAAGAAAGGCGGCATGTGTGCCTTTATAGATGCGGAACATGCATTCGATAGTAATTATGCTCAAAAATTAGGTGTTGATATAGATAACCTGCTGATCTCTCAACCAGATTATGGAGAACAGGCATTGGAAATTGCAGACAGGCTTATTCTTTCCGGCGCATTGGATGTAGTGGTGATTGACTCTGTTGCGGCGTTGGTACCCAAGAGTGAACTTGAAGGTGAAATGGGTGATAGTAAAATGGGACTACAGGCAAGGCTGATGAGCCAGGCTTTACGAAAGCTTACAGCAACTATTTCCAAAACAAACTGCTGCTGCATATTTATCAACCAGTTAAGAGAAAAAATTGGGGTGATGTTCGGAAACCCTGAAACTACAACAGGTGGTAATGCACTTAAGTTTTATGCTTCTGTAAGGTTAGATATCCGCAGAATGGCGCAGATAAAAGATGGTGACAATGCGATTGGAAACAGGGTAAAGGTTAAGGTGGTAAAAAACAAAGTGGCACCTCCTTTCCGCAATGCTGAATTCGACATTATTTTTGGCGAAGGCATAAGCAAAGTGGGTGAAATAATTGATATGGGTGTGGAGCTTGGAATAGTACAAAAAAGCGGAAGCTGGTTTAGTTATGATACCGTAAAACTTGGGCAGGGCAGGGATGCAGTAAAACAATTGTTTACAGACAATCCAGAAATGGCAAATGAAATTGAAGCTAAAATAAGAGCGAAGATTGCAGAAAATATTGCTTCTTAAAATAATTTTTCGGCGGGGTTAGTAAGTATAAGGCCATTCCATTTCAGGAATGGTTTTTTTATTGTGCAGCTTAAATGAAATTTTTTATTTTGCAGCGCATATCTAATTTTTAGTTAAGGTTTTTAGTTTGGCTGAAATATTTTCCGGTGGCACAACGTTTGAATATTGGTAATCCATAATTTCCCGTCATGAAAAAAACAATTTTCCTTTCAGCCGCCAGCATAGCAATATTATTATGCCTCTATTCTTTTGCACTACCGGAAAAAAATAAAAAAGGACCAGCAAAAAAAACGACCTCTGCCAGTAAACATAAACCATCGGTTAAGGCACCCGAGGAAAGTCCGTATTACATAATTATAGATAAAAGTGATTATGAATTAAAAGTGTATGATGATGAAGGTTGGTATGCCACCTACCCAATTGTTTTTGGAAGCAAAGACCTTGGCGATAAAATGAAGGAAGGTGACAAGAAAACACCCAACGGATCTTTTAAAGTAATACTTAAGAAAATAAATGATAAATGGGGACCGGAGCTTTTGCTTGATTACCCAACCGATGAAAGTGTTCAACGATTTAATGAGCGAAAGAAAAAAGGGATTATTCCAAAATCTGCGAAAATAGGCAACGGCATTGCCATACATGCCACCCGGCCTGAAGAAGAGTGGACGATCGATAATTTTTACAACTGGACTGATGGTTGTATTTCCGTAAAATATACAGAAATGAAAGACTTGTTCAGCTATATTCCAGCAGGTACGAAGGTTACCATACAGCCGTAATTAAGTAATGGTATTTCACGGTTACTATTGTCTTAAAATTGCGGCCAAGCCTCATTTCATTTAGAACATAATTCATGGATAACGATATTATCAAAGTTCAGTTTCTGTAAATAGCAAACTACCATCTCCGTAGCTCAAAAATCTGAAATCATTTTCCAGGGCATAATTATAAATGCTTTTCCAGTTATCGCCAACAGCCGCTGCCACCAGCAACAGCAATGTTGATTGGGGTTGGTGAAAATTAGTAACGATGGCTTTGGCAACCCGGTATTTGTAACCCGGTGTTATTAATATTTGCGTTGGTAGAAAAATATGATCCAGCTCCTGTGTTTTCATCCACTGCCGCAAAGCAATCAATGCAACTTCAGTGTCGCTGGCAGTTTCATTCAATGGCGGTTCATAAACATCCCATTGGCGAATCATCAGATCTTCCGGCGTAATAGCCGACTGCAAAATTGTTTTTACACCCATCCAATACAAGCTTTCAAGCGTACGCAAGGATGTTGTGCCAACGGCAATAATTTCATTTGTCTTGCTGATAAGTTCATCGATTGTGGCGGCAGAAACATCAATCCATTCGCTGTGCATTTCATGCCCTTCCATTGTGGCAGCTTTCACTGGCTTAAAAGTCCCTGCGCCAACATGCAGTGTTACAAACGCCGGGGTAATATTTTTTTCCTGCAAGGAATTAAAAATGGCCGGGGTAAAATGCAGCCCGGCTGTTGGTGCAGCAACACTTCCCTGGTGTTCCGCATAAATGGTTTGATAGCGCTCTTTGTCAGTATTTTCTGCCTTACGTTTAATGTACGGCGGCAGCGGTATATCACCAAATAACCCAAGGATTTCTGCAAAGCTTTTGCCTGCTGGCTCCCAGCTAAATTCTGCTACGTATGCATCCGGCAATTTTTCTACTAATGCCGCCTTCAGTATTATCTGCTCATCGCTTTCAATCGTAGTTTTTTCAAGGTGCCCGCTCTTCCACTTGCCAGCCCCGCCAACCAGGCATTTCCATCTAACTTTTTGTTTGGCCCCCATTACCACACTGTATTCATTCATCAGTTCGTAAGGTTCAAGGCAAAAAATTTCTATCACACCGCCGGTATCTTTCCGGAATTGTATCCGGGCCTGTATCACTTTTGTATTATTAAAAACAAGCAGGCTTCCAGAGGGAATATGCCGGGCAATATTGCTGTAAACATCTTCGGAAATTTTTCCGTGCTGATAGATCAGCAATTTTGATGCATCTCTTTCAGTCAGGGGAAAGGCTGCAATTTTTTCGTCTGGTAACTGGTAGAAAAACTCACTTGTTGAAATATTTTTTGGATGCATTTTGTTGATCAATTATCCTGCTGTTATTTACTTAAAAATGAACTTACTGCCGCCATCCACTTTTCATGTTCTTTATCGCAGAGTGATTCGTGGCCGGCAGTTTCATACACAACAAGTTCCTTAGACCCGGAAAGGTTTGCAAAAATTTCGGCTGTTTCAGATTGCTGCACCCGGGGATCATTTTTGCCCCACTGCAGTAAACTTGGCACTGTGATTTTCCTTACATACTCAGACGGCTTCATGCCGAAGGCCCAAAAGCCATGCAACGTTCCTCCCCAAAAAGTAATTAATGTTGCAAGCGGTTCGCCAGGCAATTTCATCATTTTTATCCTGCCTTCTGCGGCTTGTAAAATAGATGCAAAAGGCATTTCTAAAATAATTTTTGAAGGCCGCAGCGGATAGTCATTCATGGCTTTTGAAATGGTTGCCGCTCCCATGGAAATTCCCCAGAGTACTATGTTTTTTTCTCCTTTGCGCTTTATAAAATCGTATGCCAGCTTTACATCTTCTGTCTCGTAAAAACCAATGGTAGTGGTATTTCCGCCGCTATTTCCATGTGCCCTGAAATCAATCATCAATGTATTATAACCTAATTGGCGAAAGCCTGAAGCCTCATCTGTAACAGAAGTTTTTTTGCTTCCGTGACCGTGAAAAAGCAACACAGTTCCCTTAGCCGGATTGGTAGTTTTTACATACCAACCTTGTAATTTAATGCCATCTTTTGTTGTAAAAATTACTTTTTCGTAAGAGGTGTCTGCAGGAAGATTTTGTTGCTTAACTGCATTGATACCAAACAATACTTCTTTGGTTTTATCCCAGCCGGTTTTATCCTGGTTTCTTTTTATTTCTACCTGGCCAACATCATAAAAGTGTGTAAACTTATAAGCATGAAATGCTGTGATAATATTCAGCAGGATAAATAAAATGAGCAGGATTTTAAAAACAGTCTTGAGAAACTTTTTCATATTGCAAGTTTACAGGTGGAAGAGAAAATAAAAATACGTTTTCAACAGCAGCTGCAAAGCATAAATATTTTAAACTCATCACCTCACAATGGTAACAGTTCCGTAACGGTTGCGTTGCCGGCTGCCCAGGTAAACAAAATTTGCCTGCCAAACATAGGTACCTGCCAAAGCCTTTTTACCTTTAAAAGTACCATCCCATTTTATCAAAGGATTGTTACTGGCAAAAACCTGCTGGCCATACCTGTTATACACCCTCATAAAATAATTGTTTATCCCAACTACATTGCCAAGCGGTCCGAACAGGTCATTTTTAGTATCCCCATTTGGTGAAAATGAATTGGGAAAATAAACCTCGTTACAAATACCAGAAATACCAATTGTAACCTGGCTTGTTGCAGTGCATCCATTGGAATCAATCACCTGAACAGTATGGTCGCCTTCCTGCAAAGCAGACAAAGTATCCTTGTTTTTTGCCGGGTCAGCATCCCAAATAAATAAGTATGGAGCTGTGCCTCCGGTTACAAAAACCCTGGCACTCCCAAACTGCATTCCATTACAGTCTGCATCTGAAAGTTTAGCAACAGTCGCAACCGGCTTTTGCAACCTGGCAATGGTAAATTGCTGGTTAACAACACAGGATCGGCTATCTTTTACTGCAACTTTGTAAAAGCCATCTTTCAATGCTATCGCAGAATCACTGTTGCTTACCGCTGGCTGCCAGGCAAAATTGTAAGGCGCTTGTCCTCCGCTAACAGTAAGGTTAATTGCGCCTTCGGCAGATAAACAGCCTGGCTGTATTATCGTTGCTGTTACAAGTAGGGGATCATCAATCAGCACGACAGTGGCTGATGCTGTGCAGGTGTTTTGTGAGGTAACCGTTACCGTGTAACTGCCGGCCGCCAAACCCGTAGCAGCTGCTGTTAACTGTGCCGGGCTTGTATTCCATCTGTAACTTATGGCATTGGGAGATGCTGTTGCAGTAACCAAAGCTGCGCCGGTGGCCCCTCCGCTGCAAGCAACCGGTTTTGTAATTGATGCACTCACACTTAAAATAGTGACCTGTTTTGTGGCTGTGAAAGATGGCAAGCCATTGCCGCCGGCTGTAACTGTTATGTTGTAAGTACCAGGTGCTGAAAATGTATGTTGCGGACCTGCAACAGTTGATACGCTGTCGGTACCGCTTAAAGGGTCATTAAAATTCCAGGCAAAGTCCGTTGGGCAGGTTGAGGAATTAACAGCGAAGGCAACAGTATTACTATTTACACAATTATAAACAATGGTGCCGTTGCCTGGCGGAATATTGGTTATGCTGATGTCATCCACAGCAAATCCATCATAATTATTGCATTGTGTTCCGGCTCCAAAAGCAAACCGCAACAAAACACCAGACTTGCCACCAAGCCCTGTTAATGAGTGGCCTGCTGTCACCCATCCGCCACTTCCATTGCCGCCCAGGCAGCTGCCGTTTGTTGGTTTTACACTTCCACTCCAGCCTTCCGGCAAAGATCCGAATGCTCCCAAAAATCTTACCGATCCCGAGTTGTACCAGTTACTATCGTTGCAGCTGCCTGTATTAGCGGCAGTGCCAACATTTGTCCAGGTGCTGCCATTATCAACAGAGTATTGAAGTGAGGCTCCATCGTATCCCCGTTCAGTCTCCCACCAAATTTTCATTTTAATATACGGGTACTGAACAGTTGTAAAATCAAAACACGGGCTTTGCAGCCAGCTGGCTTCTCCGTCGTTGTAATAATCATTGGTGAGATTGCCGGTTGTCCAGCATTTGTTTCCGCCCCCGGCGATATTAATAGTTGGCTTTGCAGGCGTACCCCATTCCCAGGAAGGTAGTGATCCGTTTACTGTCCAGTTGCCATTGGAATTTTCAAAGCCTTCATTATAAGGAAAGGTGCTGATGGTGGTGGTACATTGAGCAATGGCTTTGTTGCAACAATCAGCCCCGGCTAAAAAGCAGGTAAGCAGCAGTGCGATTTTGAAAAGCCGTTTTTCCATAGGAACTATTGACCGGCAAAAATAGGAGCATTTCTGTTTCAATGAGCATTCGGCGAAAGGGAGGAGAGCGGTGTACTACAAGCTGATAGCCTTAGGAAAGAATTTCTCAAAAAACAGGTTCAGTACTTCCACCAATATAAGGATAATAATGATCCATTCCAGCACCGTGCTGTTGCGGTACTGCAATATATCTTTAAACAGTTCCAGGTTTTCTTTTACAATCTGCAGACCTTCCTGTATATCCCTGAACCGGGACTGCAGATCGAAGGTTTTCTTCAAACCAATATCCAGTTTGTTAAGGTTTTCATCTTCCCAGGTTTCTTCCGGGCTGTCAAAAATATACAGGTTTTCTGCAATCCTGTTTTTAAGGTTGAGGGTGCGGCCAATGTATTTTTTTAAGTTGATGCCGGAGAGATTTAAGCGGCCTTTTTGCTCAAGTGCTTGTGTGTGATGATTGGTTTCTTCCAGCAGCAGATTGGTTTGATATGCGTAGTGATCCAGCGCTACAGATTGAGAAACGTTCAGCATCACCAGCCGGTACATTTCAGTATCAGCTTCAATTAGTTCAATTTTATTAAAGCCAAATTTTATCCTTGGAGATCTTGTTTCAATTTCAAATTCATCACTCAGCTTCTGCGCCAGCACATTTTTACAATGCGGTAAAATCATCTGGATAAAAGCGGTCATCTCAGTTTCACTGTAGTTTAAAAAAGAGACGATGCCGTATTTAAAAACGTACAGGTATTTATTATACTCTATCTCATAGAACAATTCGTCTGCATCAGCATGGTGAGTGGCTGCGGTAAAGGCGGTTTTAAATTGCTTTATTTCTATGCTCTCAGCAATTTGGTATGAGTGTACTTTTACTAACATACTGGTATTATAAAAAAGTTAGTTAAAGGTAGCGTTAAAAACAGTGAAGGTGTAGCAGGCCAGGTTATAGAATCGTTACCCTGCAGTTATAAGATTCATCAGCATTAAAGACCAGGTGATTCACATGGCTTTTTATTCCACCATTAAACCTGTTCTTTCATTACATCCTGCTGAATAGTTCTCAATTGATTCTCACAAAAGCTGATGAGTACATTTGCCTGATCTACTTTAGCAGCCAGCGTATCCAGCTTTATATCGTCGTTCTCAATTTGCTGCACCAGCTGATGCAATTCGCTAAAGGCTGAATCAAAGGTTAATTTGTTTGTCATTTGCTGAGTTTTTTGTTACGGTGCTTTCAAGCGTGTTGTCTTTTAAAACTATTTCGATGGCAGCTCCCGGATTAATATTGCTTACGTTGCTGATGATATTGCCGTCTTGTTTTACCATCGCAAAACCTTTGTTTAAGATAGTATCAGGATGCAGGTTTTTTACCCGTTGTTTATAGCCTGCCAGTGTTGTGGATGCATCACTCAGCAAATTTTTAACGCCGGTATAAAACCGCTCTTTCAGGTTCTCCACCTCTCTTTCAAAAGCCATGTTGTTGTCAATGATAAATAAGGCGGCATCGGTGGGAGTTTTAAGTTGCCTTGCCATCAGGTCAACAATACTTGTATTCCTGTCGTGCCCGATGCCGGTAAAAATGGGTATGGGAAACAGGGCTGTAATTTTTGCCAGTTCGTATTCGTTGAAAGATTTAAAGTCAATATCAGAGCCGCCGCCTCTTACAATTACCACCACATCAAAACGTACCGGGCTCTCTGCAATATTGCTGAGTTGCTGTATAATCAGCTGGGCAGCGCTATCTCCCTGGATAGTAGTTAAAAAGGGATGGACTGTAAAATTATACCCATATTTATTTTGCTGAATGATGGTAGTAAAGTCACGGTAACCATCTGAGTCTGGTGCTGTAATCATTGCGATAGATTTAAACACACCGGGCAACGGAAGCTGTTTATTTATGGTAAGATATCTGCCATCTGCTAATAACTGGATGGACGGATTTTCGTTTACCAGCCGCTCCAGTGTATGCTTGCGTTCCAGCTCCAGTTTACCAACGGCATAAGCAAAATCAATTTCCAGCACTTCCAGGTCTATACCATACCGCTTATGAAAACGCACCCTTACAGCGCAGGTAATTTCAAGACCACTGGCAAAACTTTGTTGCGTTTCTTTTTCAAACCCTTCAATGTTGTAATAGGTGTTGGACCAAAATACCGCTTTCATTTCCGTAGTAATGGTGTGTCCGTCTTTCTCAATAAATTTCAGGAAACACCATCGTTTATCCGGCTGCTTTTTTACATCGGTAATTTCGGCCTTTATCCAATACGTGTTACCGGCAAACCTGTTGCGGAGGGTAGCATCAATCTCATTTATCAGGTCAGATAATTTTTGGGGTTGAGGCATGGTATAAAGCTATTGAAAAATAAAAGTTTGTAATTGGCTGGTCTTTATAATTTTTGAAACAAGGGCAGAAGCAAACAGCTCGTTCGATACGGTGTTAAATCTCCCTTATCCCTCTTTCCTCCTCACCACCAGGTACCAGTCATTTTCCAAAGGCAGGTAACCAAAATCGTAACAGAAAAAATAGGTGTTGCCTTTTTTGTTGATGTAGGTGTGGGTGATGTATTTAAATTGGAAACCTTTTGCCAGCATTTTTTCCTTGGTACTCTTAGCCATCTCTTCCTGCGGCGGCAGCAGGCTTTCTAATATGCGGCGGTTCTTTTTTAAAGCATTGTTGATGTTGATCACCAGTTTATCACTGGTTGTTTTCAACTGGTTATTGTACGCATTGCGGCAGTAATCGTCGCAAAATTTTTTACAAAAGCAAACAACGGATGATGGCTATTGCGGCCACGTTTGGTGGGATTATATCCTTTTTTGCTTCCTTCCTGTTGCTATCAACTCCAATTTAATTACGAATTGGCTCAAAGAACCAACTGTTTAGTTCTATGAATAAAGAATGATTAAGAGAAGGGGTGAATTTTTTGAAGAATCTTCCAAAGGTTGTTTATTGAACAACTGCTGTATGGCTGAATCTGAAGCAACCAATCCAGCAAGACAAGGTTTGTGTTCAGCAGCTTGTAACATAGTACTGTATTGGGTTGAGGCCATAAGATACAACTATTTTTTACAAGTACAAACGTTTATAAACGGCTATACCCGAAAGCAAAGGGCAATGATATACTTGTTTACACTAAGCAAAATAAAGGGGTGGAAGGGGATGAAATCACAACTGACAAAGTACAGTTTCCAGATAGCAGAATATCTGACCTTTAGGGGATGCTCCTTAGCATCAAAACTGAATTTATCTATTAGAAGGAACTATTGCAAGCATCACTATCGCTTTTCACTGTCTGGGTTACTGGTGCGTAGATAACGGGTGTGTTACCGGGCTTGCTCACCATAAAATTACAAACTATCTCACAATTAAAAAACTAAAAAATGAACTGGACTAAAATATTGACAAGGGCTAAATTCATTACAATTAGAATCCTTACTATTTACTTGGCAGTGTACTGGACTTATATTGCATTATGCTATCCATTTTCTTGGATTGCAATTCTATTGTGTTTTGGATGCGACCTAAATTTGATTCTTGTTTTGCTGCGATTATGGATAGGACAATGGTTGCTGCACCGAAAATAATTGTAGCAACAGATTCCCAATTTTTAATTCTGTTTGAAAAAATAACAGCTTTTTCTTTCTTAAGAATATTTTCCTTCTCAATTCTTTGTAGTTCTTCTTCTCTAATTTTATTTGCCTGCTGCTCTTTAACAAGAGCTAAGTATGTTCCATGTGAATATATTAATTCAATTCCTGCCTGACTTACAATTACATCATTTGTTATTGCTGGCCCACTCTGATCAACCCATCTATGAAAATATCCAGTTTTAACTATTTTATCCAATAACATTTTAAATTCAATACTATTTAGTTTTAGTTCGGTATAATCTTCTAAAAATTTAGAAAACGCAATTCGGTAGCTTTCTTTTTTATCATACAGTATTTCTAAGAGGTTATCAATTATAGCAATAAACATTTCGTCTGGAATCATACCAATATGCAGATTTAGTAAAATACAAAATACGTTTTTAAAAGGAAAAACAGAAACGTTATATTGTATTAACAATTAAGTTATGCAAGAAGACAAACTAACAGACTTTGAGCGGGCATAGTATTACAAGGAAAGATTAAGGACTGCTAAGTATAGGACAAGGGTATATTGTGGTTTGTGGTTTATTTTTGGATTTGTGCTCGCAAGGGCAGTAATTAAGGTTAGTATCTTATTGTAATACCCTAATTACCATTCTAAATTTAGAACTATACCATCTGAACCATATAATTTTTTACGTACGTATGACATATGTCATGCACTTTGTATAATAAATGGCCTTATGTTTGCGTTTTAAACAAAGATGCCCCAACAGTGGTCAGACTGTGGGGCATAAAAAATCCGGTTAATAAACCGGGGAGGGCCTTAACAAAGGCGTTTTTAATGGGAAGCAATACTTCCATTTTTCACTTAGATTTTTAACTTATTTACAGTAAGTGCAGGGGAACTTAAACAGCCCACCACCTTTTTTGTAAATTCTTATCCCTCTTTTTGTTATAAAAGGAGTAAAAACCCATCCGTCTGTACAACCGCAGACTTGTTCTTTGTAATTGATTTCTATAATCTTTGAATTAGCGCAATTGCTACTACAGAGCGTAGCTGATGCCCACCGCATAAAAATGCAGATTAAAAAAGCCCGGAGCTACCGGGCCTTAATTTTTTTACCTAAATAACATAAAACAAAAATCAACAAGTGACTTGTGTCTGTGCGCAATTCATGATTGTAAGATTATAGAGGTTGCAAAGTAATATGATTGTTCGTAAAAAGCAATAGAAATTGTACGTATGGAAAAAATATTTTTTTTCTGTTATTAACATACAGGTGCCTACGTGTGGAAATTTTATCTTTTTTTATACGTATCCGGAGCGTATATTTGTACCGTTAAATCAAAGAACATTACCCTTATTATCCAAAAGTATTAAGCTGCCACTGCAAGGCAGCTTTTTGATTTAACAAAATCAACTATTTAATACAGCCTATTGCAATTTAATTCTAAACATATTTCCACAATATGTTTAGAAAATGTGGATTAACTACTTTTTTGGTGGCGGCACGCTTAATAACCCTTTTAAATTTTTATCAAAAGAACTTATACTTACTATATCAGTATTATTTTTTTCGCTTTCTACTGTATGCCCTTTATCATCAAATTTGAACGGTAGTTCTAATTGTCCAGACTGACGAAGCTTTAATTTTTCAAATTGGTGCCACATGTGCTGCATATTATCTGATAGTTGAAATAAAGTAACTATCTGTTGTATTTGTGCTGTAAGGTGCGGATTACCTGTGTCCGGTGTAAGGCTTTGAAAAAAACGTGCGGTATAATTACCGGACTGACTTTTTGGTGTTTTGGCTTTCAATTCTTCCAAAACACCAACAGGTAATTGTTCATAGATTAGCTTATTTGTCCACGTTCCTATAACTCCAGGTCTTTTTTTAATTCCATTTACTGTATAATCCCATCCATTAAGCCTAAATAATTCTTTATAAAAAACATCAGGAAAACGTTTTTGCCACGGTAGTAACTCCTCTGCTATGTAAGCCTTTAATATTTTCTGTAACTCGTCTTTCTCTCTTACATATTGATAACCTGTAGATTCATCAATTAAGGCAGTTATACCCAAATCAGATAAACCTAATAACAGAATTTCGCTTGACCTTGCTAACGGCTCTTGCTTTTTTGTAAGAACAGGTTTGCCGGTATCTTCATTTATAGTGTTTCTTGCATCTAAATAAACCTTACATAATTTAGGTAAAATAGAGGCATTAAATCCGCTATCCTCTTTCCCTGTTATTGTCTCAAAGTCTATTGGCTTGATCAGTGCCATCAAATCCTGTCCTATAAAGGGTTGCAGGTTATTTGCATCTAAAAAAGCAGGCATGTTGATCAGTCGTGCATTACTACGCTGAACACGGCCAAAAGCCTTAAAAACTGCATTTGCTGATATAACACGGGTGCCGTCTGATAAGACGGCTACCTTTAGTTTAGTTTCCCCTAACTCAATTGTTCCTTCGTGTGTTGCTTTCAAGCTTTTATTCATGGTCTATTAATTCTTTGTAAGTAAGTTTCTTATCAGTCACAGCAGCCAGCACAAAGTCAAATCTTTGTTGTGTACCAAATTTACGTGTATTGAACCGTAATATAAATTCGTCAACATAAGACTGTAAATGCTCTTTGCTTATAGAATGATAAATGCCGTCAATGCCTCTTTTTAGGTGACTCCAAAAGTTTTCTATGCCGTTGGTATGTGCCATGCCGTTTACAAATTGCTTTGCACTGTGGTTAACTGAATGATGCTCAAAGTAGTCTTTTAAGTCAGTGTAAGCAGCCAGTTCATCAGTCATAATAACTGCATCCGGCGCAACTTTCTCATATACTATTGGCAATAAAGTTTCCTTTGTTCTATCGGGTATTACTGTTGCAGATACTACGCTCACTTTATCAGTAACCTTTTCAATCACGGTTTTGCCTTCAATTACTTTATGCGGCCTTTCAACAATTGTATGCTGGCTTCTTTGAACCATGCCTATTACAGAAGTTTTACCGGATATGGTTGCGCCGTCTTCGTTCTTTAATTTCTTGTCAGCATGTTTGTAGTAAGACTGCCCACCAATACCACATTCATCAATTTCTACAATGCTGCCTACTGTCTTTTGAAAATTAGGATGGTCAAAGGCATAGCGTAAACGGTGCAATAAGAACCAAGCAGACTTTTGAGTTACAGATATATCTTTTGCTAACTGGTGGCTGCTGATGCCTTTCTTATGTGATGAAAACACGTACAAGGCTAAGAACCATTTTTGAAGGGGAATCTTTGTATTGTCAAAGATTGTATTTGTACGGACATTGAAATACTTGCCTGTGTTCTTGCATTTGTATTTGTTACCTGCACATTTATAAACCTTGCTTGCTGCATCAAATGGTGATACTGGTGTACCGTTCCAGCTTAACATTTCCAAGTGATCAATACAGGCCTGTTCAGTAGGAAACGCTTTCAGTAAATCAAAAATGCTTTTAAACTCTGGTAACATATCTTTTGCTTTTGTGGTGTAAAGATATGCTCATTAAAATTACATTCCAAATTTATTTGGTGTAAATAAGTATATCATTGCCAAGCAAAGGTAGTGTCTCAGTTTGAAATCTATGGTCGTACAAAAGTTGGGAAAGTGGCTAAAAATGATCCTCAAATAGTGAAATATTTGAACTGTTATTAGGACGCAAACTGCATCAAATCATTTAGGCAGATATAAAGAACTAACTGTAAACTGGCTATTGTATTGGTTCTACCATAGCGGACGGCTGAAAACGAATTTACGGTTAACTGTAAGATACTAAAATTATGTTAAAATAAGCGTTATTAAAGTCGTAAACCCCACACTGTGATTGTATTTAAAATTGGTAGGATTAGTTTTTAACAGTATGTGCATATTTGTTAAAAACTAATTTGTTATATTATATTGGAAAGGCCGAAATTTGTAAAATGAAAAAGCTGCCTTGCAGTGGCAGCTTTAATTTTTTGACAATTAGGTATAGTGTTCTTTGATTTAACGGTACAAATATACGCTCCGGATACGTATATTAATAGTGAAAATTACTCACACATACATCTTCAGTATGTTAATAAAAGGGAATATATTTTTCTTTCGTAAAAACTTTTTGTTGCTTTTTATATTCTAAAATACTTTCTTTGCACATCATATTTTCCAAAAGGCATTAATCTCTGCCATTTTTATTTATTTTTATTGTGATTTAAAATCTTGAGCTCGGAGTAATTACCCGGGCTTTTTTAATACCTGTATTTCGGATACGGGAGGCAACCTTGCCGCCTTGAAGCGCTACAAGAGATAATCTTTAATTTGGAAAATTATGATTGAAAAGTCTGCTAATCCCGAAGGGTGCATTTGCGTAGACGGTATTGTATTTACTCACTGTAGCACCACTCGATCAGGTAAGCGTATTTGCAGACCTGAGGTATACGTGTTTAAATGCAAACGTTGTAACAAGTAACCGACCTATGAAACATGAGTCCTAGCGGGCCAAAACTAACGCCTTTATTAAGGCCATCCCCGGTTTGTTAACCGGATTTTTTTTGCCCCACAGTCTGACCACTGCTGGGGCATCTTTGTTTAAAACGCAAACATAAGGCCAATTAGTATACAAACTTCATAGGTATTGTCATACGTACGTAAATATTTTATCAGTGGTATTTGTTGGTATAGTGTACTTGAAGGGCAGTAGCAGGGTTATTTATGATACTCATGGTAGTAGATATAGACAGCTTTTGTAATTGCAAAGCCAGCAATAAACCACAATACAGAATGCAGCCTTAATCTGAACTTCGCTGCCTTTACTCTGCCATTGTATTATTCTGCCCGTTCAAAGTCTGTTAGTTTATCTTCCATACAGAAGGTTTCATTCCAGATAAATTAGGTTGCCTTTGGGTCTTTATACCTGTTAGCTGCGATGTTATTGTATGTTGTATCTAAGTTATTAACTACAATGTAGGTTTCTAAATCATCATGTAGAATAGCCTCTATTAAAAAAGCTTCTTTGCATCCTAAAGGGATAAAATAATCTCCCTTTTTGGGGATATGTTTTAGTTGGGTCTTTTCAATCTTTTCAACATTATCTCCTTCTTTCAGAAAGACAGTAATATCAAAGATTTGCTCCGCATAAACAAACTCATGTTCTTTTGCCATTGTGTAATTTTTTGTATCACAATTTATAGCATTTTAGACATTGATCCTACTGCCTGGTTTAGTTAATATTAGGCAGTTTAAAATCTTGTATATTGTAGTACTTTTAAAATCACGAGTAAAAAGTATTGGCTTATGAAAACTGTTTATGTAAACCATATAGAAACGATAAGTAGTAATGTTGATTATGGTTTAGCTGTGATTGATAAAACAGTTAAGTATGATTTATCAATAATATTTGAACCGCATGTTCTGAAAATTGTATTGGCGTCTGCTGCAAGCAACTCAAAAGAAGGAGGGATTAATTTTTTTATGCGATTTTGCCAATATGTAGTTTTGGTTCAGCTGAAAGTAATACCCCAATTTAAGGGTTCTTTAAACTTTATTGATTGTCACAATAATCTTGATGCCGCTTTAGATCAGTATTTATCTTATACTGAAAACAAGTGGTTACCAGAACAGAAAAATCAATTTATGCAATATTTTGAGGAAGTACGAAATGATTATTCAAAAGAAAAAGCTGAAATGATTATTAAAGATCCTTTACGGGATATCCAATCTTATCTTTAATTTCTTTTAGAAATGGGATATAAATTTCTCCCACATTAATTGTTATTTTATTTCCATGCGTATCTACTATTAGCAATGGTTGATTTACTTTTATTTCTGACAATATTTTTTCTTGTACCATAACTTTAATTTTTTTAAATTTGTTATGGCATACGATATGCTGAAATATAAAATTTTTTAGCCTGCCGCAAACAGGCTATTTTTATTTCAACGAATTTACATAAATGCTTCGACCTTTACTGCCTTTTTATAATTACCTCTTTTCTTCGGTGCTTCATAGGTTGCTAAGCTGGCAATATCTTCTATAGTCATAAATCTCTTTGTTATACCTGCAGCCATAGCTGGCGTAATTCTTAAAGACTTGTGTTGCTTTACAAAGTTGTAGTAAACAAAGTGTAGGGCTATTGCATGGCAATGATTCTCTATCTTCTTTGAAAACGCATTTGTAAGTCTTGTAAACCGGCGCATGTGCATCCGCATTGTTAGATTCTGTCTTTCAACAAATGAAGTTGAAATATACTCTTCTTCAGGGTTACCAGTTACAGGTATTTTATGAATTGACTTTAGTTTTGATGGGCTGTATTTTCTTTCTGTTGGGTTTTCACTTTCGCTACTACTACCATACATTTTAACCAGTTGAGCATAATCTATGCTTGTTCCAAAAGCATCGCTTACGGCTCTTAAATTTGCTTGATGCCCGTCTGTTGTTAACTGCATACTGGTATCAATCCGGCTTGCCATATCGTGCATGAATATACTGGCTGATTCTGCACCACGATTTCCAACAAACCAAGATACAACCAGTTTGGTATCTGCATCAATTCCAACCCATGTCCATACGTCACCGTTACCCTGTTCTTTCCTTTCTAAAGAAGTATTCTTTTCCTTTGAGCCTATAAAACTCCAAATCTCATCAGCCTGCACACGTTGGCAATGCAGGTTCTTAACCGTATCGTTATGAAAGATCATACAGGCTGTTCCAACACTCTCAAGGAGTTTTGTTACAGTGTTAATGCTTACGTCTGCGATCCTGGAAGTTGACCTCATTGAATTACCCTCAACTAACAGGTGAATGATTTGTTTCCTTTTATGTAATGGTAGCGTGTTCATAATTCAAATGTATGAAACATTTCTTATTCGGTCAAGTATTTTGTTCAGTTTGAAATAAATTATTTTACAGTGGTTTTATTCGTGAATTTTATTAATTTTACAGCCTTAAAGGAGGTGCTGGTGGGATTCAAACCCACGACACGGAACTTAGTAGGGACCTGCTCTATTCACTGAGCTACAGCACCGAGATTAAATAATTAAAGCCTCACAGGTCTGCAAACTTGTGAGGCTTTTTGTTTTATTACGCTGCTCTAATAACTATGTAATGTTTATTCCTGTTCATACAGCAAACGTATGACAGAGTGTCAAAAAGAAGGGGTGAATTAGGGTGAACTGGGGGTGAATACACCCGCTGTTAAATGTTGATTGTCAGCCTTTTAATTTTATGTTATTCGGATTATCCTTTTTTGATAGATTATGTAAGTCAATAAATTTACTAACCCAAAATGCAGCTGTCTTTGCACCAAAGTCGCTCCATATTCTTTTTAATTTACCGGCACTTATAACGTCTTCAGTTTTCGTTTTAACTATAAAATTACTGGCAATAAATTCATGAATTTCGGTAAAAGTGGACGCTTCAATTACTCCATCTTCATTTAAAACTTTAAATAAATAAGCAAGCTGCGGAACAGAAAGGTTTACTTTAAGTTTTTTATTTTGTGTCGTGCCTGGAGCCAGTAGCAACTTACGGGTTGGTTGTGGTGTAAAATTAGTGAATGCGGAATCGCTACTCTTTATTTTCCCTTGATCATATAGGTTAATATAGTAATCAAGTATCGACCTGAGGCTTACCAAAAGCCGGTTTAGTTTTGTAAAATAATCAGGTAAATAATCTGTATCAATGAAATCAGGAATAGTTTCTATGCAGTATATTTTATGGTATATTTTCTTAGGACGATGCTTAAATAGAAGTGAGAGTAATTCATTATCATCATATTCTTCACCTTCTTGTAGGTGGCTATACTTAGTTTGGTATTCCTTAACCTTTTCTTTAGTAACTGACTCCAAGGCAGCATTTAACTCATCGTTGTATTCACTTACTAATGCTTCTATGAAACGTACATGAACATCTGCAATAAGTGGTTCTTGTTGCCATTTCTTCAAAGCCTCAAATAAGGTAACCTGGGCATTATGATTTGCCACAAAAATCGTTTGCTTTATTTCGTCTTCCATCCTTTTGTGTAAGATGAAAATAGTGTCATAAGAATTTTCAAATACTTTAGGGTTAGGGTCTTTACCTGCAAGTATTCTTATATGCGTTTTTATCTTTTCTATATCGTAATATTTAAGTGTGCCATGTATAGCGGCTCCGATTTAATAAAACTCAACCATGCAGGTATTTTAGCCTATTAAGATAATGCGATTTGTATAAAGCACATAGAAAAATTAAAACCGTTATTTTTAAATTTCTGATTAAACCAGCATCATGGATATAAATACTGTTTTCGGGACAATTGTGGGGATTTTTTTAATTTTTATGCTTCTCCTTGTATTCTATTTATTTGATAAAAACAAGGACAATCAGATACGAATTAAAACACTAAATAATAATATTGGAGAGAACAATAAAGCATTGTCAGACTATCAGAATTTAATAAAGCAGCAGCAATTGCAATTTGATAAAGACAAGGCAGAAATACAACTTGTTTCAAACAAATTGTACATGACTGAGATTGAAAAGTTTAAGGGAACGGAATTAGAGAAAGAAAGGGAACGAGTAACAAGACAAAAAGAGCAATTTTACAAGATGGAATTTGAAGCGTGGAAAAAGAAGTTTGAAGCAGGAATAAGAAAGGACGCTAAATGGAGAAGTTACTCTACGCAAAAAGGGAAATCAGCTGAAAACTTTGTGCCGTTTCATGCTAAATTCCCTTTCAATTCACAGGACGCAAGATTTATAGGAAGCCCAATTGATTTGATAGTATTTGATGGACTGTCGGAGGCATCAAGTGAGATATTCATTTACATTATGGAGATTAAAACAGGAACGTCTAAATTATCCAGAAGTCAGTTAAGGATAAAGAACGCTGTAGACAATGGCAGGGTTAGTTGGCAAAAAATCAATGCAGATGATATTTAATCTTCAAGCAACCAATCGGGATAGTTTTTTAATTTACCGAACTTCTTTATTATTGACTTTCTCTCTAACGTAACTTTAAGAATTGTGTCTGGTGCCAAGCAGAAAGGCTCAAACTTTATAACGTAATACTTCTTTAATAAATCAGTTAGGTATTTCTCATACCAAGGAAACATTTTGTTAGTGTCCTTTTCTAAATATACAACCTCTTGCTTTTTTATTCTTTCACAGCGGTTCAATACATTGTCAAGCGATTTAAATATTTCGTACTGATCCTGCGGCATACCTGCATATATTTTGTTACTCATTTTTAGTGTTTTTAGCGGTTTAAAATTCGAGGCTAAAAATGAGTAAGAAACTAACACAGGAGAATACAAGTTATTCTTTCTTCCATCTTGCAGCAGCACCTTTCTTTGCTATTTCAGAACGTTCTTTAGGAGTGAGAGACTTTGCTCTTGCTTCGCCACCTTTCAGACCTCCCATTCTTCCTAAGACTGCTGCAGCTGCTTTTACTTCATCAACTGCTGTTTCGTTTTCTACTTCATTTGTAGCCAGATCAACTATTGCTTTGGCTTTCTTATTTGTGTCGGCTGGTAATGCTTTCTTTTTCATACCAGCAAAATTAATGAAACTATCTACTTAGTCAGTCAAGCTTCAATTTCAAACTGAGACACTACCAAAGCAAACGTATAAAAGCCGACTACCGCTTTTTGGCAAACCCATCTTTGCAATGTCAACCGGTTGAAAGGCGCCTTTAGCTGGTTGAATGAAATAAACTAAACGCCCCAATCAAAAAAAGAGTAAGGCATCATCATTAAAAATTTACAGCCATGTACGCATTAAAAAACAAAGTTCAGTTAATTGGAAATGTAGGTAACACAGTAGAAATCAAGAACACCGAAAGTGGTAAAAAACTGGCCCGTTTCAGCATCGCCACCAACGAAAGCTACCGCAACGCAAATGGGGAAAAAGTAACAGAAACAACCTGGCACAATGTGGTTGCCTGGGGAAAGGTAGCCGAGATTGCAGAGAAGTTTTTGCAGAAAGGAACTGAAGTAGCACTGGAAGGTAAGCTTACCAATAAGAGCTACAATGATAAGGAAGGCAACAAAAAATACATTTACGAAGTGCAGGTAAATGAGTTGCTGCTGCTGGGCGGTAAAGCTGTTGCCTAAGAGAGGGTGTGGTAAGGTTTGTCTTCATGAAAAAGCCGGAAGCTTTTGAAAGGGAGGCAAACCTTTTGTTTGCCACAGATTACGCAGATTTTCACAAATTTTTTTCAATAATTATTAAACTGAAAAGGATGGACGAGTTTATTTATAAAGAAGACAGCTATAAAATCATTGGTATTTGTATGGAGATTCACCGGTTTCTTGGTCATGGGTTTTTGGAAGTGGTGTATAAAGATGCGATGGAGGTGGAGTTTAAAAACGCACAGTTACAGTACGAAAGAGAAAAGCCTTTCAATATAAATTATAAAGGCACCATTTTGCAGCACCAGTTTTTTGCAGATTTTACAGCCTTTGATAAAATAATTATTGAAGTAAAGGCAAATAAAGATGGCATCGCTAACGACACGATTGCTCAAACATTAAACTACCTTAAAGTTTCAGATTGTAAGCTTGGGCTTATCATAAACTTTGGCAAAACCTCTTTGGAGTACAAAAGGCTTATTTTAAAAAGCAATGAGGGGAAATGAATACCGGATTTAAACATCTTACAAAATCTTTTAAAAATAAATTTGTGTAAATCCGTTTAATCTGCGGCAAAAAAATCAATTCGTGTAAATTCGTGTAATCAGTGGCAAAACCCAAATCGTGTAATCAGTGGCAACAACAATAACAGATACCAGCAATACCTCTTTCCAGTTAGCAGCAGATTTTGTGAACTATACACAAGCGTCTATTTTTTTAACCGGAAAGGCTGGCACAGGCAAAACCACTTTTCTCAAACACTGCAAAGAGAATGAGAAAAAAAATACTGCTATTGTTGCCCCCACAGGTGTTGCGGCCATCAATGCAGGCGGCACAACCATCCATTCTTTTTTTCAGTTGCCGTTTACACCTTTTATACCAGAAAGCCGCGGCTTCGGCAACAGTGAAACCGTAACAGACCGTAACAGTCTCATCGCTAAACTCCGCCTTACCAACGACCGCAAAGAAGTAATGCAGCAATTGGAACTGCTGATCATTGATGAAATAAGCATGGTTCGCTGCGATGTGCTGGATGCCATTGATACAGTTTTGCGTCATGTACGCAGCCGGTACAGCCAGCCTTTTGGTGGCGTACAGGTGTTGCTGATTGGCGACATGTACCAATTACCACCCGTTGCTAAAGAGGAAGAATGGCAGCTGCTTTCCCCCTACTACAAAAGCCCTTATTTTTTTAACAGCCAGGTAATTGAAAGTCAGCCGCCAGTTTATGTGGAGCTGGATAAAATTTACCGCCAGCGGGATGAAGGCTTTGTGCAACTGCTGAACAAGGTTCGCAACAATATTATGGATAAGGCGGCTTTCGATTTATTGCACAGCCGCTACCAACCACAGTTCCATCCCACAAAAGAAGAAAATTACATCACCCTTACCACCCACAATAACAAGGCAGACGCTATTAACAACCGGGCTTTAAATGAACTGCCGGGTACCATCAAAATATTCAAAGCTTCCATCACCGGAGACTTTAGTGAAAAAGCTTACCCTGCGGATGTGGAGCTAAGATTAAAGCTTGGCGCCCAGGTAATGTTCATCAAAAACGATGTTGAAAAAGTGCGGCGCTATTTTAATGGCCGCATTGGTGTAGTCACCAAACTGGACAATGAAAAAATATCTGTATTGTGCAATGGAGATACCGTGCCGATTGATGTAAGAACAGAGAGCTGGAAAAATATCCGCCATTCCGTAGATAAAACCACCAACCATATTGAGGAAAACGAGCTGGGTTCTTTCAGCCAGTTTCCGCTGCGGCTTGCCTGGGCCATCACCATTCACAAGAGCCAGGGGCTTACTTTCGAAAAAGCCATTATTGATGCCGGTGATGCTTTTGCACCCGGCCAGGTGTATGTGGCGCTCAGCCGCTGCACCAGTTTGCAGGGCATGGTGCTGCACAGCCATATTCAAAACAGCAGCCTGCACAGCGATGAACGCATCAGCAGTTTTTCCCGGTTGCAAAAAACATCAACAGAGCAATTACATGTGTTGCATGAAGCTAAAAGGGAATTTCAAAACAATGAAATTGTCACGCTCTTTGACTTTACTGGTTTACAAAAAGAGCTGCAGCAAATCATTCCGGTAATCAGCGTACAGTTAACTTCTTTTAACAAAGAAGCTTTGCCATGGATACTGGATATGGAGAAACTTCTCGACAACATACAAGCTGTTTCCAATAAATTTTTACCCCAGTTAACGGAGCTGCTCCAGGCCACTTCACTTCCGGAAAAAAACGAAGCCCTTCAAAAAAGATTGATGGCAGCAGGCAAACATTTTTGCGACACATTGCAGCAGTTAAAAGAATTTATTCAGCGATGCCCCATTATCACTGACAGTAAATTAATAGCCAGCGATTTTAATAAGGTGATCACTGAACTGTACCGGAAAATTCATTTTCGCCGCCACCAGATGGAGTACCTGCAAAATGGATTTGAGATTGAAACTTACCTGAAACACAAACGAAGTTTTGTAAAACCAGCACCGGTGGTAAATGTGTATGCCGGCCAAACAACTAATACTAACGCAGATAGTCCGCACCCGGAACTGCACCAGCTGCTGCGGAAAAAAAGAGACCTGATCTGCAGCGAAAAAAATGCACCCATTTACATGGTGGCTAACAGCAAGAGCCTGGATGAAATGGCTAAATTTTTACCCCAGACTTTTGAAGAGCTCAACATGATCAGCGGATTTGGTCCGGCCAAAACCAAGCAGTATGGTGAAACTTTTCTCACCATTATTAACCAGTATTGCGAAGACTTTAACCTGCACAGCAATATGGAAGGAAAGCCAGACAAAAAGGTAAGAAAAGAAAAAAACAATGATGTAAAAACAGACACCAAAGTGGTAAGTTTTACTTTGTACAAAGAAGGAAAAAATATAGAAGAAATTGCCGCCACCAGGAGCATGACTTTCGATACCATCACGGGCCATCTTACTTACTTTGTTGGCTCCGGAGAGCTGGATATAAATGAGCTGATGCCAGCCAAAAAACAAATCATCATTAAGCAGGCTATTGAAAAGCTGGGTTCAGAAAAACTAAAACCAATTGTTGACGAAAATACAGCAGCCGGTGTAACGTACAGTGATGTAAGAATGGTGCTGGCAAGTATGAAGGGAACGGTAGAAGAAAAACTTTAGGGCAGATAATTTAAATAATTGGGTTAAAAATTAAAATAATCATTCTTTAATGGGATACTATATTAGAGTCTTGGGATCTTGTGATCCAGATATACATATTGATGAACTTATTAATGCTGTGAATGCAAACGGTTTAACTGCAATATTTCAGTTTGATCAAACTGAGAACCCCGGCAACTGGACAGTCTTAGAAATCTCAAATCAAAAAGGAGATGTTTTGGCTGAGTTAGAACGAAACCCTGTTTTAGAAAGAGAGCTTGGCGAGGATGAACTTAATGAATTTAAAGAGATCATTCTCGACTATCAACCTGTTTCAGCAGTAAAATGGCTAACAAGTTTTTTTGAAAAAGTAAAAGTTATTTATGCTTTTCGAATACTTCAGGCTGCTTTTCAAGGAGAAAATTTTGAAATCATCAGTTCAATCAAAACCAAAATCTGGGAAAAAACAAAAGGTATTTTACAAGCGGATAATGAAGGATTCTCAAATGAAGACGGCTACCATATTCTTTGGCAATTTTCGGAAGATGCAGAAGGAAAATGGAGTTGCGCTGTAAGTAATGGTCTGGGAGGATGGGATAATTTTGTAATGGAGCTAAGCGACAAAATTCAAAGAAAAGAATTTCAGGAAGGAAAAGTTCCTTCAGATGCACAACAGCTTTAAAACTCTATCAAAATCATTTTCCCTACAAATCAATTATAAAACTCCTCCAGCAACCCAAAATAATTTTCATTCCAACCCTGTACCATTTCATCATAAACTTCATCAGGAATATTAGTGTGCAGCAACTCAGCAGATGTCCCCTGCTTGTGTGCATGCAACTTAATAGTGACAATGGAGGCTGGTTCCTGGTCACCAAAATACCATTCCTGCACTATCTTTTTATTGGGTTCAAACTCCAGGTTTTTACCTACGATATTTCCTTCCCACAAAGAAAATTCACTGCCGGGTTCAGTACTCATTTCAGCAGGATCGCCACTCCATAATTGTATGGTGGCCGGGTTGGTAAGGGCCAGGTATAATTCTTCCGGCGGGGCCGGGATGATAAAATATTTTTTAAAATCTTTCATGGAAATTATTTGCCGATAAAGGTACAGGTAATGTTGTTCAGGTGTTTAATCTGATGTTATTCAAACCGGGAGTAGTTGTTACCGGCAATTATTTCTACGTTTATTCATTCAGCCTATCGAAAGGGCAGGATTTCAGCTTTAAAATTTAGTGGCAGGATGTTTGGCTTTACTACAGTAATTATCAACTTAAAAATTATTGTATATGCCTTTCATTCAATCTAAACAAAACAGTACTGAACCAATAAACATTTATTATGAAGATTCATTGATTGGTAAACCTGTGGTCTTTATTCATGGCTGGCCATTGAGCGGCTCCATGTGGGAGTACCAGGTAATCCAATTATACACACAGGGCCTGCGTTGCATCACTTATGACCGCCGGGGTTTTGGAAAATCTGACCGGCCATTTACTGGTTATGATTATGATACCATGGCCGGTGATCTTAAAGCCCTGCTTGATCAGCTTGACCTTAACGATGTAACGCTTGTCGGCTTTTCCATGGGTGGCGGAGAAATTGCAAAATACTTTTCCCTCTACGATGGAGCAAGGGTTTCAAAAGTAGTATTGGTGAGTGCGGTTGTCCCTTACATGCTGAAAACAGACGATAACCCGGATGGGGTGCCGCAGCAAACATTTGATCAAATGTTGAAGGGTATGATTGATGACAGGCCAAGCTTCCTTGAAGGATTTAATAAAGATTTCTACGGTGCCGGTTTATTGAGCAGCCCGGTTTCTGAACCCTATTTAAACAGTGCACTAAACAAAGCAATGGATGCTTCGCCAATAGCAACTATTGAATGTGCCAAAGCATTTGCAACAACAGATTTCAGACAGGCTGTAACAACCATCAATGTGCCCACCCTTATCATTCATGGGGATGAAGATAAAACTGTTCCTATTGATGCTACGGGCAGGCAATCTGCAAAACTCATCAGCGGTTCCATTTTAAAAGTGTATGAAGGTGCACCACATGGTTTGTGGTTCACAGAAAAAGAAAGATTGAACCAGGATTTGATCGACTTTATTTAGACGCTTTTAAAGCAGGAGTAAAATTTAATCCGCCATGATAAAAACAATTTTTATCGTGGCGGATTTTTTATGCCACTAACCAAAAATTTCCGTCGGCAATACGATAACAAAAAAATATCGCCTTGCTGTATTATTTTTGACCGGCTGTAGTTATCCACCAGTCGTTTTCATCCATCCACTAATAGCTTTAGAAATTCATGAAAAAAAATCTTTTATGCCTGGCGATTTGCCTCGCCGCATTTACGTGTTTCTCCCAACCGGTTCTCCCATATAAAAATGCAAAACTTCCCATCCCCGAACGGGTAAAAGATTTGCTTGCAAGAATGACCCCCGAGGAAAAATTCTGGCAGCTTTTTATGATTCCCGGCGATATGAGTGATGGAAAAGACAACTATAAAAATGGCATTTTCGGTTTCCAGGTAAGCGCCAAAGGCAATGCAGATGCAGCCGGTCAGTTGCTTAATTATACAGCCGCCTCCAACGCAAAAGAAACGGCAAAGCTCATCAACAGCATGCAAAAATATTTTGTTGAAGAAACCCGGCTCGGTATTCCCATCATTGCTTTTGATGAGGCCCTGCATGGTTTGGTAAGAGATGGTGCCACTGCTTTCCCGGCTTCTATTGGTCTTGCTGCCAGCTGGGATGTTCCGTTTATGAGCAAAGTGGCAACGGCCATTGCACACGAAAGCAAAAGCCGTGGCATTCGCCAGATATTGTCGCCGGTGGTAAATATCGCTTCGGATGTTCGCTGGGGCCGGGTGGAAGAAACCTATGGCGAAGACCCCTACCTCTCTGCCGAAATGGGTGTGGCCTTCGTTTCCGCTTTTGAAAAAATGGGTGTTGTCACCACTCCAAAACATTTTCTCGCCACCAGCGGCGATGGCGGCCGGGATAGTTATCCCATTGATTACAATGAGCGGCGGCTGGAAGAATTATACCTGCCACCTTTTAAGGCTTGTTTTGAAAGAGGTGGCAGCCGCAGTGTTATGACGTCTTACAACTCCATCAATGGCAGTCCATCCACAGCCAACAACTGGTTGCTGAATGACTGGCTGAAGAAGAAAGAATATTTTCATGGCTTTACCATTTCTGATGCCGGTGGTGTTGGCGGCGCCAATGTGCTGCATTACACAGCGGCTGATTATCCCGATGCTTCCGCCAAAGCTCTTAACAACGGAGCCGATGTTTTTTTCCAAACTGCCTGGGAACATTATAAATTATTTATCCCGCCATTTCTTGATGGAAGAATCAGCAAAGAAACAATTGATGAAGCTGTGGGCAGGGTACTAGAAATAAAATTCGAACTCGGACTTTTTGAAAACCCGTACACAGATGAAGCCGAAGTAAGCAAATGGAACAACAACCCAACACATAAAGCTTTGGCTAAAGAAGCTTCCTTAAAATCAATGGTGTTGCTGAAAAATGAAAGCTTGCCAGGCCAACAAAATAAAGTGCTGCCGCTGGGTAAATCAATCAGCTCCATTGCGTTGATTGGTACCGATGCAACGGAAGCCAGGCTGGGCGGTTACAGCGGACCAGGCAATGGAAAAGTGTCCATCCTCGAAGGTATCAAAAGCAAACTTGGTAAATCAGTTACCGTAAATTACGCAGCTGGTTGTGGCCGCAATTCGCCGAAGTACATCGCCATTCCATCTGCTAATCTATCCGCCGTGGCGGATGGGAAAAAGCAACACGGATTGCTGGGCGAATATTTTAACAATACACAACTTACCGGCAAGCCTGCAGTAAAAAGACTCGATGAAAACATGAATTTCGGCTGGACATTATACGGACCACACCCGGATATCAATTACGATTTTTATTCTGTCCGCTGGACAGGCGAGCTCAAAGCCACAGCATCTGGCAAATTCAACATTGGTATTGAAGGAAATGACGGCTACCGGCTTTACCTCAACGGAAAATTGCTTATTGATAACTGGAAAAGCCAGACCTATACAACTACATTGGCAGACTATATTTTTGAAAAAGACCAGCGCTACGATATCAGGGTCGAGTTTTATGAGAGCCAAGGCTACGCCAGGTTTAAACTGGTGTGGAATATTGGTGTGTCGAGTAACTGGCAGCAGCAGATTGCGGCAGCTGTTGCCGCTGCAAAAAAATCTTCTGTAGCTGTTGTGTGTGTTGGTATTGAAGAAGGCGAATCGCTAGACAGGGCTTACCTCAGCCTGCCTGGCCACCAGGAAGAATTGATCAGGCAGGTTGCTGCAACCGGTACACCGATAGTGGTGGTACTCATCGGCGGCAGCGCCATCACAATGAAAAACTGGATGGATAAAGTGCCTGCCATTGTTGATGCCTGGTACCCCGGCGAAGAGGGTGGCCATGCCATAGCCGATGTATTGTTTGGCGATTACAACCCTGGCGGCCGCCTGCCCATTACCTTCCCGGTGTTTGAAGGTCAGTTGCCGTTGGTGTACAACCACAAACCCACCGGCCGTACGGATGATTATATGAACCTCAACGGTCAGCCTCTTTTCCCTTTTGGATTTGGGCTCAGCTATTCCAATTTTGAATACAGCAACCTGCGCTTTCAGCAAAAACAGTTTGCCAAAACAGACTCCACCAAAGTGTATTGCACCATCAAAAACACCAGCAACCTGGATGGCGAAGAAGTGGTGCAATTGTACATCCGTGATTTGTTATCATCACTGGCGCAACCCATCAAACAACTCAAAGGTTTTCAGCGGCTGTTTTTAAAAGCCGGTGAATCCAAAGAAATTTCTTTCCTCATCACCCCTGCCGAATTAAAAATGCTCAACAGTGATATGCAATGGGTGGTGGAGCCGGGAGAGTTCAGGATCATGATTGGCGCTTCGTC
The DNA here is from genome assembly GCA_965247025.1 of Ferruginibacter sp. Classification (GTDB taxonomy): domain Bacteria; phylum Bacteroidota; class Bacteroidia; order Chitinophagales; family Chitinophagaceae; genus Ferruginibacter. The sequence goes on from OZ252000.1 coordinate 4,325,363, forward strand.
TAAAGATATCAGGTTGAGAGATGTGATTACGGTGGTGGAGTGATTTTTTAGGGGCTGTCGGCGGAGAAGCTTTGTGCATCATCGGTACCGGCTTTCGCTGCAAGCCCTTCACTTCGTTACGGGGCTTTTCGCTCCGGCAGCCATTGGGTAGGGTAGGTAGATTGGGCTTTATTAAAAAAATTTATAGTTTATATTGGCGCAATTTACAAGTTGATGGAGATTATCGTTAGCATTTCGATACAGTTAGAAAAATTTAAATATCCTTAATCCTAATTTTCCAAATAACTTTTTACTAAGAGATTTGAACTAAAAAGTGTTCCTAATCTTTTTGTCTTTTTATTTATGCCTGGCATTCTATCTGACATAAGATGAACAAAACTTTTTAATGAATTTTCATCCATAGCCATCAAAACAAGCTCAATAAGATCTGATATAGTTTGAAAATCTTCTATAGCTTTTGGGCGTTAAACCCAAATTTTGCAATAGACAAAAATGTGCCAGTGTGTCTTAAATTAGCAGATGAGTATGCACCATGAATACAGCGATAATTTAGTAACTCCCTGGGGCGGTATGCAAGAGATGAAAATGTTGCTAGACAAGACAGGCATCAGTAAAAAATTACTTGAGTTAGGTTTACCACAAGGCAAGAGCAACAATAGTATCGATTCAATAAGTATCATAGAAAGTTTTTGGGTGAGTATCTGGATTGGTTGCTTCAGATTCAGCCATACAGCAGTTGTTCGTTTAGATGAAGTGCTGCGTCAGATATTTGGTTGGAAACGGGTAGCTTCCGGTACAACCTTTGGAAGATTCTTCAAAAAATTCACCCCTTCTCTTAATCATTCTTTATTCATAGAACTAAACAGTTGGTTCTTTGAGCAATTACAATTTGATAATTATACATTGGATGTTGATAGCAGTGTAATTACCCGTTATGGCGAACAGGAAGGAAGCAAAAAAGGATATAATCCCACCAAACGTGGCCGCAATAGCCATCATCCGTTGTTTGCTTTTGTAAACGATATAAGAATGGTAGCCAATTGCTGGAATCGCAGTGGCAATACAGGTAGCAGTAGTAATTGCATTAATTTTTTAGAAGAGACCTTTTCTATTCTTACCAATAAAAAAGTTGGGTTGTTCAGGGCAGACAGTGGTTTTTGCAGTGAAGCGATTATGAAATTCATAGAAGATAAACAAATAGCTTATGTAATGTCTTGTAAACTTTATGCCAGGCTGCAAGGCACTATTTACGGTATTAAAAACTGGCAGGCAATCGGCATGGGACTTTGGATTACAGAAATAGACTATAAACAAGGCAATTGGAGTAAACCCAGAAGAATAGTTATTATTAAGCAACAGGAAGAGGTCCGTCGAAAGACCACCGGTAAGAGACTAACCAGCCTTTTTAAGTTAGAAGATATTGATAGAGATAAAGTATTTAAAACCCGTTATCATGCTTTTGTTACCAATCAAAGTTTACCTGCAAATGAAATTTGGGAACAGTATAAACGCAGAGGCGATGCAGAAAACAGGATAAAAGAACTTAAAGAAGATTTTGGGATGCAAGGCTTTTATATGGATGATTTTTGTGCAACAGAAACAGCCATGCGCCTTGTAATGGTAGCTTATAATTTAATGAGTTTGTTCCGGCAGGTAACACTTCAAAAGCAGCCCAGTCCCACACTTGCTACATTAAGATTCAACTGCTTTGCAGTTGGTTCCTGGATAGAAAATAATAAACTGAAAATGTCTGTTCCACTAAAAAGAAGGTTATGGTACGAGAGTCTTTTCTCGTTCATTGAAAACACAAAACTGCCATTAAGTCTTACCGGATGAATCTATTGCAAAATTTGGGGTGAACATTTGTACAATAATTCCGCATTGTTTTTTTAATTATCCCTTCATCCTTTTCAAATAAAGGGATAGTTTTTTGATCAAACCATACCTCTTCAACTATAAGTTTATATGGATCGATATTCCCATGTAAAAAATCATTCCTTTTATTCATGAGGGCATGAAATTTCTTAAATACTGGGCTACTGCAATCAATTTGATTTGGGAAGCAGGAACAGTGTAGATGTAGTGTCTTAACTCTGATATCGATTTGTTCCCGTATCAATCCTTCATATAGTCGTTCGTCGTTCTTGTACTCTTCTTTACGAAAAACAAGAAGTATCAAATTAATAAATGATTCTGCCATAACGGGACATAACATTCTTATTGTTGTACCTAATGAAGCTGCTTTTCCAATATTTTTTGTCCACCGTAACAGTTCTTTTTTATACTTATCAATCGATTCTTTAGTACCATTGGTACAGCCTATTTCTTTTAAATTTAGTTTTTCTATTTGGTAAATATATTCTTGTAACGTATGTGCAATTCTAGCAAAAGGATTAATAAACAATGCCCAATGTTCAAACTTTGACTGGGCTTCTTTCATTTCCCTACCATATTTCTTAAAATCATTTTGAAAATTAACCACTAGCTTTTCCCAATCATTATCAGTTAAAATAGTGTCCGCTGATGTTTTTATTGATAATTCGAGACCTGACGTTTTACCCCAAATATTAATAACAGATTGGGGAGCACAAAGAGCGTAATGCCAATGTATCAAATTATCTGAAGATGGATTTTTTAAAAACATGACAAATCCATTGGGTGGGCCAAACCTTGCTGTCAAATAGCAATAGGAGAAATTATACCTGCTGCATTTTGCCACAGCTGAGTATTCTTACTCACCTCTTGATCATCACTATTTTGTTTTGCTGCTTCTATTTTATAATCGACTGACTGCAATTTCCAGTTATCCAAGTTTAAAATCTGATCTGACATACTGAGAATTTTTTGAAATCGAAATTACCTTGAAATTACTATGGGGCAATTCACTTTCTATCTTCGTGGTGGTTTACTTCCACCTTCGTGGGTGTTTCCTCCATTAACGGAAAACCAACCTATCTCCGCTCTTACGCCCCTGCTTGGTCTCCTAACCAGCAGCTGAAATCAAGGCTGTTGTAAATTATTCAATAAAATAAGAGTAAACATCACACTTGGCTCACAACCCTTTTAAAAAATCAGCATAATAATTTTAAAAATTTGTAAGTAAAAAAGTATATTTTTATACTCACTATCACAAAAAACTATACTATGGCCAAAAATGAAAAAGGCGGTAAAAGAGCAGAAGCAAAATCTGTACAGTACATTATTCCAGAAAAAACTTTTACAGGTACATTGTCGCCTAAAACATCAAAATTTCATGAAGTTGTTAGTGGTAAAAGAGCCACTAAAAAAATTGCGACGGCTATTACAAATGTTATTCCCGGAATGCCGCACAGCGGCAGTTATATTCGCAACACTTCAATAATTGCTAAAAAATCGGGCAGGCCCGAATGGCAACTGACACCAGTAGAAAAAATGGATTTGGTACGGGGCGGTGTAAGTAAAAAAGACCTGGAAAGTCTTAAAAGTAAAACCAATCTTGATTATGATAAGCTTTCTACTTTACTTTCTACAACCAGGGCAACATTGATTAATAAAAAAGGGGCAGCACTTTTTAGTGCTTCGCTGGGCGAAAGAATCGTAAGTATTGCCGATTTATACTCTTATGGATTTGAGGTTTTCGATGACGAGACCAAATTCAATGAATGGATTTTCAGGCCCAATCAGGCATTAGGAGGAAGACCTCCTTTTGAACTGATAGACAACCAGTTTGGCAGGGAAGAAGTAAAAAATGTAATTGGACGAATAGATTACGGCGTTTACTCTTAAAAAAATAGCATGTTCGTTTACAGGGTTGGCAGAACAAAATATGCAAGGGACTTAACCGGTGAAGGAGCCCGGCTTTTTGGTGGTAGATGGAATAATAAAATGATTGGTTGTTTGTATACTTCAGAAAGCAGGGCATTGGCAGTACTTGAATACACAGTTAACGTGAATATTGATGATATTCCCCGGGCTTTAAGCATTACAACTATAGAAATTCCAGATCTTACAATAACAATTGTGAATGAAGCGGACTTACCGGGAAATTGGAGAAATTCTCCTGGCCCCTCATCTGCAAAAGAGTTTGGTTCTGCATTGCTGCTGGCTACAGCAGATCCAGTCATCAGAATTCCTTCTGCAGTTATTCCTGCTGAATTTAATTATTTATTAACTCCTCTCCATACCGATAGCCAAAAAATCAAAATAATTGACATTAGTGATTTTGCATACGATGTAAGGATAAAAACTGTTTAGATAATACAGATTAAAACCCCTTCATACAAGTTGTCCCTCCAGCATGCCCTTCCATGAAGTAAAACCACCTTTTGCATCGCTGTATTCATGCATAACCCGGCTGAAATTATCATGCTCCTGCTGCAAATAATGTTGTTTGCTGCTTGCTTTTATTTCTGTAAGAATGGCTTCAATTTCATTTAACCCTTTTCGCAGGGCATCCATTGTTTTTTCAAAATGCCAGATATAGGTAGCTTCTTCGCTGTTCAATGTTTCCCAAACAAGATGATATTGCTTATCGCCGGAAAGCAAAAACAAAAATGAAAACGGGTTAAGAATGAACCGTATTTTTAAAATAGATGAATTGTGTTGGGAAGAGAGATATTTCAGGTGCAGATAATGCTTTGAGTCCTTAATGTTGAGAATATCATCAATAAGATCCTGATCCGATTTAAAAATTTTCCCGGCAATACCTTTTTCAAGTCCGGCTAAATTATCCAGCGTGTTCAACACAGTGCTGTTTTGCAGTTTCCCTTTAAATGTCAGCATTTCTTTTTTCACAAATTCAAAACGAACGCTGTCAATAATGCTGCTGTTGATCTTATCAATGTCCTCCGAATTTGCTGCAGTTTCCATAACTTCTTTTTCTGTAAACCAGATCTGTACTTCAACAGTAACCAACTTCTTTTTTAATATCTTAATAAAGTATTCCTTTATAGCCTCAAACTCTGGCCTTATATCAGGATTTTCAATCTCAAAACTAATTTCCTGCTTAATTTCCTCTATAAAAAGAGGAAATACAACAGCGGCATTTTGAAACTGCAGCTTTTTAAAAGGAACCTTCATGGTTTTTTTCAGTGTTCTTTCTATTGGTGGTTTTACAGCAGTTTCCGCTTGTTTAATACTTTCGTACTGTATGGCTGGTTCAGATATAACAGGTGTAACAAGCGGCATTCTTTTAAGATCCACTGATCGTAATAGTTGGTTTGTGTCGATCGCTCTGAAACATATTTTATCAATCAGTAAAAATTGCAAAGACTGCTGCATGGCAGTTGCGGTTTTCGAACTGGCATGGTAGTCGATTATTTCAGTTTTTAATTCGGCCGTTTCTTCATCATAAGCAAGTACACGTACCTTCCAAACTATGTCTTCCCTAAACTTTTCAACCTCCACCGGTAAATCAAGGCAATTGATTGATAAAACAAAATCCTGGGAATTGAGTAAAACATTGGTTTCATCAAAAATCAACAGCAATTCATCAAACCGCTTTATCTGTCCTGTATTTAAAAGCGATCTGTAATAACGGTTTCTTTGTTTAAATTGCTTTTCCAGGTAGTCAATATGAGCATCCCTGTAATCATAAATTATTGGCGTTATTTCATTGCGCTGAACCCTGCCAATGTATTGTATCAATTTTCCCTCAAAGGCAAAAGGGTAGGCTAATACCAGGCATTCAAGATTATTAAAATCTGCACCTTCCCCAAGTAATTGTCCTGTCGCTATTAAAACCTGAAAATGCCCATCATTGATTTGCTGGAATTTTAATTTTTTTGAAGATGCTGAATCGTCGCCTGAAACAGTTATCACCTCGAACTTATTTTTCAGGTATTGATAAAGCACATCTATGTGGGCTTTTCTTTCTGTTAAAACCAGCACTTTCTTTCCTGTATTGGCTTCTGTGACAATGTCATCGATGATAAGCCTGTTTCTTTCTGTATCATGAATCAGAATCTGGTAAAGCGTTTCAGGCTTATCGGTTTTGTAATCAAAAGGAATAAGAAGGCTGGTTTCCCGAATAACTACTGCTAATTTTCTGGAAGCAGCATCATAGTCAGACATCAGTTTTGTTTCATGGATCACCTCGCCAATGTGAATAAAAATCAGCTTTTCATCATTGTTTTTTCTTACAGGTGTAGCGGTGAGGCCATAGAGGTAATAGGAGTTAAATGATTGTATAATTTCCCGGAAAGTTTTGGCAGGTACATGATGGCATTCGTCAATAATAATTATTCCAAATGAATTAAAAACATCCCCGGAACTATCGCATCCCGGCAAACTCTGAATCATTGCTACAGTGATATGTGATCCAATTTTAAATTTCCCTGGAGCTATTTTACCGATAAACGGCTCTGCAATTCCCAAAAAAGATTGAATGCGTTCCACCCACTGATCAAATAGTTGTTTGCGATGAACAATGATTAATGCAGGTTGTTTTTTATTTGCTATTATTCCGAGCCCGATAATGGTTTTCCCCGAACCAGGCGGTGCCACAATAACACCGATTTGCTTTTTTCTGTCACATCAACTGCGGCCTGTTGGTAATCATACAGAGCAGCCTTAAATGAAAAATTGACGCTGGTTAGTTTTTTCCTTTCGTCAATTAAAATAAATGGTAGTTTTTGTTCGGTAAGAAAACGAAGCAACCTGCCAATAAAACCTTTAGGTAGAAAAGCAAAACCGTCTCTTTCTTCAATCATTCTGAAATAGGGTTCAATACCGAAAGTGTTTTTACCCAGCTTCTTTTTTATTAAATATTCGGAGTTGATAAAATTGAGATTGTCCCGTAAAAACTGAATAATCACAGAAGAAAGTTGCGACCTGGGAATTATAATTTGACTATTTAAGACAATCTTAATTTCTGTTTGATTTGATACAGAATTGTGAAAGACGGGCAGACTTAATAATTCAGGGCCCTTAATGGAAGCAAAAACATTATCCAAATTTTCAATACTAACCCTTTTGATATTTTGTAAAAACTCCCACTGATCATTATAAAGAACAAGGCTCTCAGGATCTATAAAGCAGGAATTGGCATTTTCCAATGCTCTGTTTTGCAAAGGCAGTGCAATTAAATTACCTAATCCTTTGCCGGAATGATAATCCTGGTTGGGAAAAATTCTGTCATAGTTGCTGTTTTTATCAAATGGTGAGATAATGCCGGAGTTTTCCAAAATATGCAGAATGATCGCTCTGCTTTTATTTGCCGGATAGTTTGATGTAAAGAAAATCCACACGTGTCCGCCCTTACCACTTCTCGAACGTTCAAGATATGCCGGAAGTTTAAGTTGATTACATGCAATTATAAAGATCCTGCATTCCTCTATCCAGCTTTTTTTGCTTGTCAAAGATTGATCAAAGTCTGCAACAATGAACCAGGAAGAGTTGTCGGCCAACAATGGGTAAAGGCCAATAACTTCTTTGCCGCTTAAATGATTGATTATTCTCTGTTCTGTAAGCTTAGAAAATTCTTTGTTTGGAAAATCTTTTAAAGTACCTCCACTTGCCTTATGCTTTGCAAATTCTTCCCAGTTAAGATCATAAGCTGGTGTGTAGCCGCTTTTGCCATCTTTTTCCCACCTTATAGCAAACACTTCATCCCTGCCCCTAAACAGAGATTGGAAAATGCGAATTTGGTCTGATGAGAAAGAGGACATAATTTGGCTTATTTCCTTACAAAGCTAATATCCTGTATTTTGTTTTTGATCTGATTCCGCATTATTTTATAACCTCTCCGCAAAAGGCGAAGGTCAGTGTATTTAGCCTCATGACTCACTTCGTGTGTCCGTTGTTACTAATGCTTGAATCTGCATACTGTTCGCCTTCGTTCGTGTTGCCTGCATCCACTGACAACCAACTTATCTCCACGCTTACGCCGCTGCCTGGTCTCCTGACCAGCAGCTGAATTAGGGCTGGTGTAAAACTATTCAATAAATATAAGGGTAAGCTTCACACCTGGCTCAAAACCTTTTTAAGAATTAGCAGTGATTATCAGAATCCCTTTGGTCAGGAGACCACACGGGTGCATTCGGGATAGCAGGCAGCTTTTATACTTGAGTTGATAAATAAAATACACCTGGCAATAATTCTAAAGCAGGGCGGCCTAAAAATTATTCTCCCAATTTGCTTTACTCCCCGCAGGTTCTTTGGCATAACTCATTTTACGGTAAAAACGATTATTGGGTACGGTAAAACGATATCTGGCTGAAAAAGAACAGTAAAACGATTATGCATGATGTCAAAATGTCAACTCGTAGGCTTTCGAAACCAATTCGAACGTTGCCAAAGTACAACCTTGTCATGCCGAAAGAAAACCTTGGCAGTTCGAAACTAATTTGATGGCTGTCGAAGCTAATTTGTAGGCTGCCGAAATAAATTTGTCTGTTGCCGAAGCTAATCCGAAGGTTGCCGAAATAAATTTGCATGTTGACGAAATATAATCTTGTCATGCCGAAGGTAAACCTTGACAGTTCGAAACTAATTTGTAGGCTGTCGAAGCTAATTTGTAGGTTGCCGAAATAAATGTTTGACCAATTCTTTGGGTTAGAAAAATATTCTATCCTGCATTATCACCGATAGCTCAAAATTATATCCAATTTTAAAATTTTATTCCTGCAAATTTGTACCTGCCATTAAAACCAACTATTGCTGCCATATTTTTATTCATCAAAAAAAATATCAGCATTTGAAAAAGTCTGTATGCTTCTTTGTTTTTTACTTGCTTGTTGGCAAACTCATCGCCCAGCAACAATATGAATTAAACAGCAACTGGGTCTGCTCTCCTATTGCTGCTGTTAGCAAAAGCGGCGAACAGGTTTCCGTTAAAACGTTTAATACCACTGGCTGGCAACCGGCAACGGTTCCCGGCACAGTACTGACCACCCAGCTCAACAATAAACAAATTCCTGATCCTTTTTACGGAACGAACAACCAAAAGATCCCGGACATTTTCGTGACCGGAAGGGATTATTATACCTATTGGTTTGTAAAAGATTTTTCAGAAAAGAAACCTGCTGGTGCTGAGTTGGTATGGTTGCATCTCCGGGGTGTAAACTACAGTTGTGATGTGTTCCTGAACGGGCATAAGCTCAATGAAAAAACACACTATGGAATGTACCTGCGGCAGACTTATAATATTACTCCCTTTCTTGAAAAGGATGGTAACAACAGGCTGGCGGTGATTGTGTATCCTCCCGATCCGGTTGGCAATCCAAACGGTGGCCAGGGTGGCGATGGTGAAATAGCAAGAAATGTTACGCACCAATACGTGGCTGGCTGGGATTGGATACAACCCATCCGGGACAGGAACACCGGCATCTGGGATAAAGTGACTATTGAAAAAACTACCGGTATCAATTTAAAAAATCCACACGTTATTACACTGGTTCCGGGAACCAGGTTACCCGGCAAACCTCAGCAGCCGACCACTATTAAAGTTGCGGCGGAAATTGACAACCCCGGCAACACTGCTGTAACAGGAACGCTGCAATATGAATTGGCAGGAACTATTATTAAAAAGACTGTTAGCCTCCGACCGAAAACCACCACCACAGTAAAACTCCCTGATTACCTGCTTACCAACCCAAAACTCTGGTGGCCTAACGGCTACGGTGAGCATTTTCTGTACAGCATCAACCTGCAGTTTACAGATAAGTCTGCTAAAGTGATGGACAAAGAAAATATCAGCATGGGCGTAAGGGAAATAAATACCCGGTGGAACCAGCACACGGGCAGCATGGAAACATTGGTGAATGGCCAGAAGGTTTTCATCAAAGGCGGTAACTGGATCATTTCGGATGCGATGCTACGGTTTAATCCGCAGCGGTATGATGCAGAAGTTCGCTTTCACCGGGATATGAATTTAAACCTGATCCGTATTTGGGGCGGTGCTTTAACAGAACGTCCCGAGTTTTATGAAGCTTGTGATAAATATGGTATGCTGGTGTTCCAGGATTTTTGGTTTTCCGGTGATTGTAATGGCCGCTGGACAGACCCCATGAAAAAGGAAGATCAATGGACAAGAAGACAATATCCGGATGATCATTTACTTGCTTTAAAATCTGTTGAAGACCAGGTAAAAATGATCCGCAATCATCCGTCGCTGGCCTTCTATTGCGGCGGTAATGAAATAACTCCGCCGGATGATATTCTTTACGCCATGAAAGATTCTATAATTCCTGCCCTTGATGGTACACGTTATTTCTTTGATTACTCCAACTCAGACAGCATGTCTTTCAACAGGCTTGGCGGCAATGGAGATGGTCCTTACGGCATACAAAATATCAACACATTCTGGGAGCAAAAAACATTTCCCTTTAATACAGAAGTAGGTTCAGTTGGTATTGGCGATTATGAATCGCTGAAGCGGTTTATCCCTGATGAAAACCTTGTTGCTCCTGCTTATCCTGGTAATGTTGATTCGGTTTGGCAATATCATAAATACATTTGTTATGATGGGTATATAGATGCTTACGGTAAACCGGCTGATGTAAAAGATTTTTCACTAAAAGCCCAGCTGATAAACTACGACCAATACAGAGGCATGATGGAAGGCTTTACCAGTCACCAGCGGGATTGGTACACAGGTTTCATTATCTGGAAAACACAAAATCCCTGGACGGCAATGCGTGGACAGATGTATGATTATTACCTAGATCCGAATGCCTGTTTGTACGGCTTAAGAAAAGCCGGAGAGCCGGTGCATGTTATGTACAACCCCGTTACAGGAATGGTGATGATAGAAAATAATACTTTTTCAACCGTACGTAACCTGATGCTGCAGGTTACCACTTACGATTTTGACGGTAAGGGTACATTGTTAACGCAGGTGTTTTCTGAAGCCGGTCCAAGTTCTGTTAAGAATTATATTCCCATAAAAGAGACTATCAGTAAGTTACAAAAAGATAAGGGTTGTTTTTTATCACTGCGTTTGCTGGATGCTGATAAAAAAATAGTGAGTGATAATTTTTACTGGCTGCCAAATGCTGTTGAAAAATATGAAGGTTTGCAACAAATGAAAGTTGCCAAAACAACGGTTACAGCAACAGCAATTGATAACAATAAAATTGCCGTAAAAATTGGTTGTCCGTTAAATGGTCCGGTGGCTTTCTTTAACAGGGTTTCGCTTGTATCTGTTGAAACGGGCAAAAGGGTATTGCCTGTTTTTTATTCAGATAACTATTGTTCTGTTTTACCCGGCGAAGAAAAAGTAATTCTAATTGACTGCCCTGAAACGATAGAAAAAACTAAGCTGCAGGTTTCATTAAAAGGCTGGAATGGAGCAGAAGTTTTTACAGGTATAAAATAAACTTCTACCAACTTTTTTCTAAGCAACTGGTGGATGTTTTTTAAATTAAGAAAAGGAGTATTTAACTCCCTTTCTTAATTTAATTCCGGCTGATATCTATCTTCCAAAATCGTCCTGTACTCTTACAATATCATCTTCATCACTTGGGTTAGCTGCATCTGTGTGGCGCCAGATTTCTGCAACAATTCCCCAGCCACCTTCAAGGCCAATAAGCCGGTGACGTTCACCTTGTTTCAATTGAATAATGTCGCCTGGTTTTAAATGGGTTGTATCCTTTTCCACATCTGTGTCGCTTGTAACAACACCAGCCACTCCTCCAATCAATTTCCAGATTTCTGCCCTGCGGTGATGGTACTGCCAGCTCAATCTCTTATACGGGGCCACCACCAAAATTTTGGGGCTAAGCTTTCCCGTTATGTTCAATTCCTCTTTGGTAAGGTGTGGAAAATAAAGAGAAATAAATTTTTCCTGCTGGGTTTCATCCAGCACAAAAAAGCCGCCCCATGGCCGGGTACTGTCCTGTTTATCTACATTTAATTGCTGCTGGTTTAAGTATTCTGCAACGTTTTCAAATACCAGTTCTTTTGGTGTGGTTGGAGAAAAATTAAGCGACATTTTGGTTGATTGGTTTATCGGTTTAGTTATTTAATGTTTTGCAAGTAATGATCTTTATCTGTGCCTATTTTAAAAATCAAAAATATCCTTTCCAGAAATAATGAGGTCGGGAAATAAGGTTGATGTAAGATTATCTGTTTGAAAAATAGTTTGGTGTAGGTAATATTCTCCGGTTGCATCAAGTACATATTGGTTAAGATATTTAGCTTCTGCAAATACAACCCAATATTCCTGTACACCATTTTGCTCGTATAAATTATACTTTTCGTTGAGATCTTTTTTAGCTGTAGGCGGTGATGTTATTTCCACTATCAAATCTGGAGAACCAAGGCAGCCTTTTTGATCAATTTTGCTGCGGTCGCATATCACACAAATATCCGGTTGTACAACGGTAGTAATTTTTTCGTCTGCTGTCTGTTGCCCTGGTCTTATAAGCCGTACATCAAAGGGTGCTGCAAAAGCTTTGCAGGATTTCCCTTTTAAATAGTTTCCTATACTTATATAAATATTTCCGGAAATTGCCTGGTGGTAAGATTGTGGTGCTGGCGAATACATAAATAGTTTACCTTTTATCAGTTCTACCATTTCAGAAAATTTCCAGTGCAGGTAGTCTGCATAAGTATAACTTTCTTTAACATCCAATTGAGACAGCTCTGTTATGTAATCCTGTTTTGCCATAATATAAAAGTAAAATAATTGTCAACTACCTGCCCATAAAAACCATCAATATCTGCACATCGCTTGGGTTTACCCCGGATATACGGGAGGCCTGACCCAGTGTTCGTGGCCGGATCTTTGTAAACTTCTGCCTGGCTTCGTTACTCAGGGAAACGAGTTTATCATAGCTAAAATTATCGGGTATCATCAGGTCTTCCAACTGGCTCATTTTAGCTACAAGTTCTTTCTCCTTTTCTATGTAAGTGTCGTACTTAAGTTGTATTTCTGTTTGTTCAATTACATCATCACTAAATCCTTCCAGGGTTACAGCCAGCGTTGGTATTGCTGCTTTCATTTCTTTAAGACCGATATTTGGCCGCAGTAAAAGTTGCGATGCTTTTTGCTTTAGACTTAACGGTGCTGATTGTACGCTTTCTAAAAAACTGTTTACTTCTGCCGGTTCCAGCATGGTTTTATCCAGTGCTGATTTCAATGCTTCAACCTGCTCAATTTTAGCTCTCACTTTATCCATTCTTTCCTGGCTGGCCAATCCCAACCGATAGCTTTTTTCAGTTAGTCGTATGTCTGCATTGTCCTGGCGCAATAAGGTTCTAAACTCGGCCCGGCTGGTAAACATACGGTAAGGTTCATCTGTTCCTTTATTGATCAGGTCATCTATCAGTACACCGATATAAGCCTCACTCCGTTTTAAAATTACAGCCTCTAAATGATGCGCTTTTTGGTGAGCATTTATTCCAGCCATCAAACCCTGACAGGCAGCTTCTTCGTAACCTGTGGTTCCGTTAATTTGCCCGGCAAAAAATAGATTATCAATAAGTTTTGTTTCCAGGCTAAATTTCAACTGGGTTGGTGGAAAATAATCATATTCAATAGCATAACCGGGGCGGAACATCCGGCAGTTTTCAAATCCGGGTACCATCCGCAAGGCTTTCAGCTGCACTTCTTCCGGCAACGAAGAAGAAAACCCGTTTACATAAATTTCAACTGTATTAAAACCTTCCGGCTCTACAAACAACTGGTGACGGTCTCTTTCTGCAAATCGGTTAATCTTATCTTCAATACTGGGACAGTATCTTGGACCTGTACCCTGTATTCTTCCCTGGAACATGGGGCTTTTTTCGAAACCGGTTTTTAATATTTCATGAACTGCCGGGCTTGTATATGTAATCCAGCAACTGCGTTGCATGGCAGGTGTAATCTTTTTAATGTTTAGGTAACTGAACCCAACCAGTTCTTCATCACCTTTCTGTTCTTCCATTTTTGAATAGTCCAGGCTCCGGCCATCAATACGTGGAGGTGTGCCTGTTTTAAGCCGGTTACTTTCAAAACCTAAGGCAACCAATTGCTCGGTAATTCCGGTCGCTGCTTTTTCAGCCATCCTTCCCCCGCCCAACTGCTTCTCCCCTATGTGTATTACTCCGTTTAAAAAGGTGCCGTTTGTCAGTACTACCGACTTGGATCTTATTTCATGCCCTAAACCTGTCACGACACCACATGCCTTCCCATCATTTATTATCAACCCATTCACCATATCCTGGTAAAAATCGACATTGGGTGTTTGTTCCAGCATTTCCCTCCACTTTATTGCAAACAACATCCTGTCACTTTGTACACGTGGGCTCCACATTGCAGGGCCTTTACTCCTGTTCAGCATTCTAAATTGAATCATACTGAGGTCAGAAACTATACCACTGTAACCACCCATTGCATCAATTTCTCTTACAATTTGGCCTTTAGCTATGCCTCCCATTGCCGGGTTACAGCTCATTTGGGCAATCGTTTGCATATTCATGGTTACCAAAAGCACTTTACTTCCCAGGTTGGCAGCCGCTGCTGCAGCTTCACATCCGGCATGTCCGGCTCCTACTACTATTACATCATAATCAGGAAACATGCAGCAAAGATACTTGATTGCTGTTTTTGGGGAATTGTAAAATTACTTGCTATAAAATCACGGTTATTAACCGAAGCGTTGGATCAAATCCTGTTCTGCAAGCAATGTTTTAATATCATCTCCGCTATTCAGTCTTTCGAATTCGTAGGCTGAAAAATTTTGTATGGCACTGATATCCGCTGCTATTGCTGCTAAAAAATCCAATTGGGCAGGAAGTGGGTCAGTTTTATGAGATTGAATTTCAGCTATTTTTTCAAGTAAACTCCTGCAAATAAGCAAGCCGGTATGCTTGTAAATAGCATCAAAATAATGAACGACCGAGTTTAAGTCTTGCTTTGGGGGTTTATTTAGGTCAATCAAATTCTCAACACGGATATTGATAAAATTCCAACACATTTTAAGATCCGCTTCTTTTGAAAGATCAAAATAGGATACCGGTAATACATGTTCAAATTGCCAGTTCTTTGAGAAGTTGTCCCAGCTCATCGATTTTTCAAATTGCGACTGTATCCAATTTCGAAAGCCTTCTATATCAATGCCGAAGTAAGGCGCATAAGCTGCACTCTTGCTTTTGTTTATCACATACCGTCTAAGGGCAATTTGCCACTTCTTTTTTTCATTAAATGACTCGTCGCCATCTTTTCGTTTTGCTGCTTCCATTATTAAAAATATTGTTTCATATTGAAACCGTGTTACGTGGAACGTTCTAATATTTGACGTTTCATACTGAAACTGTATCACGTGGAACTAAGGTAATTGTTCAGCCAAAAATTCTCAGCGTTTCTCATCACGATTTTATCTTTCTTTTTTTTGTCATTAAAACCGCATAAATGCAATACTCCATGAAATATAACACGGTGGAGTTCATGCTTAACTGAAGTGTTTTCGGTAACTGCATTTTCCCTCACCCTATCAATGCTAATATATATTTCACCATCAACAGTTCCTTTCTTATCTGAAAGATCAAATGTGATAATATCAGTATAATAATCATGGTGCAAAAACTGCCTGTTTATCTTTAATAAATATTCATCTGAACAAAAAACATAAGAAAGCGACTTAAGCGACAATAAATTAAACGCTACTATTTCAGCAATTTTCTCTTTTAGCTTCTTCTTATTTTGAAGCGTTTGAGAAATTTCAGCGTTATTAAAGGAAACCATTTGCATAGTTACAAAAGTAACAAGAGCAAGTTTTACTTTTGAAATATCTCTTGTTTAGTAACAATGCCGGTACCCAACCAATAAAGCAATTAAATTTGCACTTAATAAAACCACATGGATAAGAGACTCTCTGATATTATAGCCGGCAAACCCGTTATTATTAAATCCTTT
The DNA here is from genome assembly GCA_965247025.1 of Ferruginibacter sp. Lineage (GTDB taxonomy): Bacteria > Bacteroidota > Bacteroidia > Chitinophagales > Chitinophagaceae > Ferruginibacter. The sequence goes on from OZ252000.1 coordinate 4,341,180, forward strand.
GAGAAAGATGATATCTTTTTAAAGCTCATGGAAATGGGTTGCGTACCCGGTGAAACTATAAGGATTGATCATATTGCCCCTTTGGGAGATCCCATCTCAATTACTGTTTCAGGTTATAATTTAAGCCTAAGGCTAAATGAAGCAGAGAAAATTTGGGTGGAAGAAATTTAAGTAACTCGATTTATGCAAATAGGATTGTATTTCGGCTCCTTTAACCCCATCCATACCGGTCACCTTATAATTGCGAATCATATGGTTAACAATACAAGCCTTGAACAGGTTTGGTTTGTTGTTACCCCACAAAACCCTTTAAAGCAAGCGTCAACATTGCTCAATGAATATCACCGGCTTCACCTTGTACAAGTAGCTATTGAAGGTGAAAAAAAGCTGAAAGCTTCTAACGTGGAATTTTTATTACCTAAACCATCTTTCACAATTGACACACTCACTTACCTGGATGAAAAATATTCGCAGCATCAATTTGCAGTAATTATGGGGAGTGACAGCTTATTGAATATTGAAAAATGGAAAAATTATAAAACCATTTTAAAAAATTATGAGCTCTACATCTATGAGCGACCGGGCTTTGTTCCAGGCAAACCAAAAGATGAAAGCAACCTACATCTTTTAAAAGCGCCCCTATTAGAAATATCCAGTACAATGATTAGAAAACTTGCTAAGGAAAAGAAGTCAATCAGGTATTTAGTACCTGATGCTGTAAATGAAGAAATTCAGAGCAATGGCTATTACAGGAATTAAAATAGCAAGCCAAGCAAAATACAAAACGCAACAATAACCGGGCTCGCCAAGTTTGTTTTTCTTAACAATAAAAAAGTTGCAAGGATTACCGCAATGTTTAAAAGACTACTTCTGTCTAATCTGAATATTGAGATATCCTTTAGCAAAAACAAGGTGGCTGCCCACATAAACCCCACTACAACGGCATTAATTCCCTCCAGCGCCCGGTACACAAAAACGTATTTTTTCAGGTATTGCCAAATGGGGAAAAAGAATAAAACAAGCAAAGCACTGGGAAGAAAAATAGCGATACTACCAATTATGCAACCTGTTAATTGGCTGTATCTGCCGCCATCTTTTAAAGCTATACCGCCAGCATAAGAAGCAATTGAAAACACAGGACCCGGAATAGCTCTAACCATACCTGCTCCAGTGAGCAATTCATCTCTGCCCATTTTAATAATGTTAGATTTTTTATCAACAAACTTTTTAGCGGTTGGCCTGGCCACATACTGGTCAACCATCATAGGGATCAACACATCCCCTCCCCCAAAAACAAAACTGCCAAAACGGTAGAAATTTTCAAAAAGGTTATATGCCTTCCTGTTAGTCCATTCTTCTTTTCTTGCGCTTTCACTAAGATATCCGGCCACCATAAAAATTAGGGCAAACAGCCAAATATTCGTCCACCGGATCTCCTTCTTTTTTACTTCCTTATTATCCGGGTAACGTTTATTACTAAAGTTGGTAACTATACCGCCAGCAATTATTAACCCCGGAAATACCCATGGTGTTTTAAAAAGAAAGAAAGTTATAACCATCGAAAAAAGCATGATAAGCTGCGTTATTAAATTTGTAATGGATATCTTAAATGTTTTAACTGCAGCAAAGGCAAGAAAGCCAATTGCCATTTCGGGAATAAACTTGAGGAAATTATGATCGGTTACCAGGGAATTTTTGCCGTTGATAAAAAAGGACAAAGCCCCCATTAGGATACAGGCCGGCAAGATCCAAACAATTAGAGTTGCCACTGCTAGTGGAATACCACCCCTTTTATAACCTATCAGTGTAAGGGTTTGTGTTGAAGATGCCCCGGGCAACATTTGGCAAAAAGAAACAAATTCCATTAATTCCTCTTTTGTCACATCCCTGCGCCGCTCCACAAATGTTTTCATCATCATGCCGAGATGCCCCTGCGGACCGCCAAATGCAGAGATACTATGTACAAATACAGCTTTTAAAAAAGGAATATGGCGAATGAAATTCAATCCGGTATTATTAAAAACTGGCAGTCCAGTTTGATGAATAAATAATACGTATTTATTTTTTCAGGCCAATCTCTCTTAATCTTTCATCAAGATACTCTCCCGCCGTAATATTATCGTAGGCTTTTGGATGTTCCCCGTCAATACAGCTGCCAGTACATTCCAGGCTCATACTGCTTTTTGGGTGAAGAAAAAAAGGAATAGAAAACCGGGACGTATGCCATAATTCCCTGGCGGGATTAACTACCCTGTGCGTTGTACTTCTTAATTTATTATTGGTGAAACGTTGCAACATATCTCCCACATTTACAACAATTTGTTCTGGTAGTGATGTTACTCCAACCCATTCATTTTGTTTGGTAAGAATTTGTAATCCATCTGCAGAAGCACCAACAAGTAATGTAATAAGATTTATATCCTCATGTTGCTCTGCCCTGATGGCACTTTTTGGTTCATTGGTAATCGGCGGATAATGAATCGCTCTTAATATAGAGTTACCATTATGAATATAATCATCAAAATAAAATTCATCTAAACCAAGATAAATTGCAATTGCTTGTAGCAAAGCCTTACCAGATTTCTCAAAAGCCCGGTAGGCATCTGAAAAAGTATCGTTGAAATGACCAACCTGGTTAACAGAAACGTTTGGCGGATATTCTTCTTCTTTATAATTATCTCTTGGCGTTTGGCCAAATTGAAAGAATTCCTTCAGATCTGGAGCGTCACTTCCTTTAGCATGCTCCTTTCCAAAACTTGTGTACCCACGCTGTCCGGCCAGTTCAGGAATTTCGTAATCCTTCTTTTGTTGTGAGGGTAAAGAGAAAAACTCCTGCACATATTTATACAGATCTGCAATCAATTCATCCGGAACACCGTGATTTTTTACAGCCACAAAACCAACATCTTCATAAGCTTTACCAAGCTGTTGAACAAATGCTGCTTTTTTTACAGGATCACCACTAAGAAATTCTGAAAGATCAACGGAAGGAATAGCCATGAAATAATTATTGTATAATAGTTATAAATTTACTTTGTAAGGCTTTAAAGGTAGAAATTTTTTTAAAACTAAATATTTTTTATGCCTCGTATCAACAGGGCAAACGATACATTAACACAACATCATAAATTTACAGTGGCAGCCTTGCTTCTGCTGACCACTGCATTAATTTCTTCCTGTTCCAAAAAAAATTATATTCAAAGAGACAATTATAGTTTTAAGGCAGCGGATGGAAAACCAGATTACAGCGATTTGAATTATTGGGCTGCTCACCCTTGGAAATGGAATCCATCTGACAGTACACCAGCCGGGTTGGAAAAAGATCTTTACAAGGATAGTACAGTAGATGTATTTTTTGTTCATCCATCAACATTTACAGACAGAGAAAATAACAATTGGAATGCTGCTATAGACGACTCTCTGCTAAATATAAAAACAGATTATTCAACCATACTTTACCAGGCTAGTGTATTTAATCATTGCCGGGTATTTGCTCCCAGATACCGCCAGGCACATATAAAGGCATTTTTTACAACTAATAAATTGCAGGCTGCCATTGCATTTGATAAAGCATATGCAGATGTAAAATCATCTTTTCAATATTATCTTGACCATTTTAATAATGGCAGGCCAATTATAATTGCATCACACAGCCAGGGTACTTTACATGCAGCAAGATTACTGAAGGATTTCTTCCAGAGAAAAAATCTTCAAAACCGGCTGGTATGTGCCTACCTGATTGGTATGCCAATAGCCGATAGCTACTTCACCGCAATTACACCTTGTAAAGATTCTCTTGCAACTGGTTGCATAGTTTCCTGGCGAACATTCAAAAAAGGTTATATTGATACAGGTTATATATCCCGTGAAAAATTTAACAGCATTGTTGTCAATCCGCTTACCTGGAGCATAGATACGCTTTACGCACCAGCTGAATTAAATACCGGCGCAGTTTTAAGAAAATTTAATAAGGTATCTCCTCATGCTGTAGATGCACAGGTACACGAGAATATTTTATGGGCGAGCAAACCAAAATTTTTTGGCAGCATGTTTTTAACTTCCTCAAATTTTCACATTGGGGATATCAACTTGTTTTACAACAACATCCGCCAAAATGTACTAACCCGGATAAAGCTGTTTTGGAAACACTAAAACCACTTTTTATAAACCATATCGTTTGCTAATCTCCAGCATTCTTTCAATTGGTTTTGCCGCAGCTGTACGCAATGCTTCATCCATAGTTATTTCCGGCAATTCATATTCCATACACAAATAAAGTTTTTCAAGTGTGTTTAATTTCATGTGAGGACAATCGTTGCAGGCACAGCTGTTATTTGGCGGTGCCGGTATAAATGTTTTTGTTGGATTAGCTTTTTGCATCTGGTGAAGAATGCCTGTTTCGGTAACCACAATAAATTCAGTCGCCGGAGAAGATTGGCTGAACTTTAATAAACCGGTTGTACTTCCTACATAGTCTGCAACAGCCAACACTGCATCTTCGCATTCAGGGTGAGCAATTACTTTGGCCTCCGGGTGACGCACCTTTAACTTTACAATTTTTTCAAGACTAAAAATTTCATGCACCATGCAGCTGCCATTCCAAAGCAGCATATTTCTGCCTGTCTTTTTATTTAAGTAAGCCCCAAGGTTTTTATCAGGCGCAAATATTATTTGTTGGTCTGCTGGCAAACTTTCAATTATTTTTTCGGCATTGCTGCTGGTACAAATAATGTCGCTTAATGCCTTCATACCAGCACTACAGTTAACATAGGTTATCACCAGGTGATCCGGATATTTGTCTCTGAATATTTTAAACAAAGCAGGGGGAGCACTATCGCTCAAAGAACAGCCCGCTTTTAAATCTGGCAGTAAAACTTTTTTATTGGGGTTTAAGATCTTTGCAGTTTCGGCCATAAAATGTACCCCGGCAAAAACTATAATGTCTGCAGTAGTCTTTTCAGCCTGCTGGGCAAGACCAAGGCTATCCCCGATAAAATCTGCAACATCCTGTATATCCGGCTCCTGGTAATAATGCGCCAGCACAATAGCGTTCTTTTCCTTCTTAAGTTTTTCAATTTCAGCGAACAAATCAATATTTGCATCCAGCTCAATATCCAAAAAACCAACCGTTTCAATTTTTGACTGAGCAGTGTTAATATCTTGCATAATAGTTTTTAATAGTTTTTAAATTTAAGATTACCTACTATTAATAGGAGTGTGAATTTGTGGAAACTTATATTTTTAAAAATTTGCGATATCAAAAATACCATCTTATTAACTAAGATGCACACGTAATGCACATTCCTTTTTTCTAATTATGTAGTATAATTACGACACCTGTACAGCATTTGATGTAAGAGTAGTAATTTTTCTAACAGCGGTTAATAACATTACTATGAGGATAAGAATTTGTTTTTATCGAATTCTATCTATGTTATTTTCCTATCCATAACTTTCTGCCCATTCACAAGCAGCCCCTTTTTTGATGGGAGGGTACTAAGTTCTGCCCAGCTTTTCCCCCGGCATAAAAAATTGAATGATGCTTTATACACATTAAAACACTCTTATTAACAGGCGGTGTTAATACCTAAAACTTAACAGGTTGCAAACAAATACAAATTTTAAGTGCTGCCATATAATATGTATGATTTTAAACAGTGTAATACATATTAAAACTCAAGAGCTGTCGTTACATAAAACTAATGCTTGCAAAACGCCTGTTTAGCCTGCTTTTAGAGGCAATTTAGGGTGGCTTTTTTTTAAAACTAAATTTAGTTTTTTACCCTATTTTTGCCGTCCATTTTAATTTTAATATACAAATGCAAATTATTCAGAACATTCGTGAAAAAGGAACAGCCATTGTTATTGGTGTAATTGCGCTAAGCTTAATTGGTTTTATTTTAATGGATGCAAACTTAGGCAGCAGCAGAAGTGGCGCATCTGGAAGTACTACTGTTGGTAAAGTGAATGGTGTAACTGTAGACAGTAAAGAATTTGCTGATAAAATAAAGCAAGTTGAGGCTCAGTATGGCGGCCGGGCTGGCGGAGCACAAACAAATATGATTCGCCAAAGTGCCTGGGATCAATTAGTTGCAGAAAAATTGCTAACCTCGGAATTTGAAAAGCTGGGATTGGTATTTTCTCCAAAAGAGCTTAGTGCCATTATGTTTAGTGAAGATGCTCCACAAACACTAAAGCAAGCCTTTACCGATAAAACCACCGGTGAGTATGATATTACCAAAGTGCAGCAGTGGTGGCAGGAAGCAAAGAAATATAAAGGTGATCAAAGAGATGCCATTGAGGCACAGGTTATAGAGCCAATTAAAATTCAATCGTTGTATACAAAATACAGCAGCATGATTGCTGCCGCAGGCTACTATCCTACTTGGATGAAAGAAAAAGAATCTGTTGAAAATAAAACATTTGCAAACATTTCTTATGTAGCGGTTCCATACAATGTTATAAGTGACAGCACGGTAAAAGTTAGTGATGAGGATATCAATACTTATGTGGCAAAACATAAAACTTTGTATGACCAGGAAGGTGGCAGATTGATTTCTTACGTTGGATTTAGTATAAACCCAACCGCCGCAGATACCTTGAAAACTTTCCAGGCTGTTGCGGCCCTTAAAAACGATTTTGCCAGCGACACCAATTCAAAAGTTTTTGTATCGAAAAATATGAGTGCAAAAGATTTTGAAGATGTTTATATACCCAGGGCAAAATTAACCGGATCAGCAAAAGACACTTTAGCCACGCTTGCTCCGGGAACTGTTTACGGGCCTTATCTTGATGGAAAAGATTACACACTTGCCAAAATGATAGGAAGTAAAATATTACCGGATTCCATAAAGTGCAGACACATACTTATTGGTACGGCAGACAGGCAAACAGGCCAGCCAACTTTAAGTGATAGTATTGCTAAGAAGAGAATTGACAGTGTAGAACTGGCAATACAAGGCGGAGCTAATTTTGATGAGATGGAAGCGAAATATACCAGCGACGAGGCAGCACATAAGGATAAGGGAGTTATGACATTTGATATTGCGACAATTCAAAACAAAGAAAGTTTTGCAAAGGAATTTGGTGATTTTCTTTTAAACGAAAAAGGCGAAACTAAGAAAGTAATAAAGACCTCTTTTGGCTGGCATTATATTGAGATTTTGGAAAAGAAAAATCCGGCACCAGCGTACAAACTTGCTTACCTCGCAAAAGAAATTACAGCAAGCGACGAAACAGTTAATGCAGCAAGTGCCCAGGCAAATAAGTTATCCGGAGAAGCCAGGGATTCTAAAGCGTTTGACATTTATGTAACAAAAAATCATTTACAAAAAATAGAAGCTCCAACTGTTATTAAAGAAAATGATTACCAGCTTGCTGCTTTGCAAGATGCAAGACAACTGATAAAATGGGCCTTCGATGCTAAAGTGGGCGCTGTAAGTGAACCTTTCAGCATAGGCGATCAGTTTGTAGTTGGAACAGTTTCTAAAATTGTACCGGCAGGTGCACCTGATGCTGCATCAGCAAGACCGCAGGTTGAATCAACAGTACGTAATTCAAAGAAGGCTGCATTAATAAAAACCAAACTCACAGCAACTCCAACACTTGAGTCTGCAGCAGCAGCTTATAATGTACAACAAGCTACAGCCGGGGCAGATTCAACGCTTACATTTGCCTCACAAATAATTAATGGTGTTGGCCAGGAGCCAAAAGTTATTGGTGCAGCTTTTAATAAAGCTTATCAAACCAAAGCTTCGGAACCAATTGAAGGTGTAAACGGAATTTATGTTATTAAGGTAAACAGCACCGGAACCAAGCCTGCAGACACACCCGGGGAAGCTGCAAATAAAGCAAATGAAAGAGCAAAAACATTGGCCCAGCAAATTAACTCAGGTTGGTTTGAGTCGCTGAAAAAGCTTGCTACCATAAAAGATGAAAGAAGTAAAACATATTGATACATATTGAAAATGTTAGAAGGAGGCTGTCTTAAAAGGGGCAGCCTTTTTTTAATTCACACCTGTGGAAAAATCAGTTTAAGGTGAGCATTGATTTTGCTGCGTGTGCAGTATGACACAGGCAAAATTTAAAACCTACACCCGCAACCAGCTGCAGCTCATTCCGCAGAGCTGGGAAGAGAAAATACCGCAGGGGCATCCTGTCCGCATCGTTGATGGCGTGATAGACCAGCTCAATCTTTCGGAACTTTACCTCACCTACAAAGGGGGCGGCACCAGTTCCCATCATCCCAAGATGCTGCTGAAGGCGGTAATCTACAGCTATATCACCAATATTTACAGCAGCCGTAAAATGGAAGAGGCCATCAAAAGCAACCTTTATATGGTATGGCTTTGCGGCAACTGCGAGCCGGATCACAATACAATCAACCGTTTCCGGTCAAAGAAAGTGGCACCTGTACTCAAAGACATTTTTAAACAAATAGTATTACTGCTGGCCGCCGAGGGGCTGGTAAGTTTAAAAGAAGCTTATGTGGACGGCACCAAAATAGAAGCTAACGCCAACCGCTACACTTTTGTATGGGGCAACGCCATCAAAACAAACAAAGAAAAGATGGTAAAGCAAATTGATGAGCTATGGCAGTTTGCCCAATCCGTAGCTGACCAGGAGCTGAATGACACTGCTCCGCTTGATTTTAAAACCATTGATGCAGATAAAGTAACCCAGGCTGTGAAGCAGATTGAAGAAGCCATCAGGGATAAACAGGTGCCGCAAAAAGTAAAGCAGAAGCTACTGTATGTAAAGAAGAATTTTCCCGCTAAACTTGATGAATACAAAGCCAAAGATGAAGTGCTTAATGGCAGAAAAAGTTATAGCAAAACAGACACTGACGCTACTTTTATGCGGATGAAGGAAGACCACATGGGCAACGGCCAGCTAAAGCCCGGTTACAATGTTCAGATAACCACCAACAACCAGATCATCACCAATTATGATACCTTCCCCAACCCCACCGATACCCTCACACTGCCTGCACATCTTGAGAGTTTTAAAGCACTTTACGGCCACACACCCAACAGCGTAACAGCCGACAGCGGCTATGGCTCCGAACAAAATTATGCCTGCCTTGAAGCAAATAACTGCACCGCCTTTGTAAAGTTTAACTACTTCCACCAGGAGCAACAGGGCATCCGGCTGAAAAAATATCCCTTTGCAGCAGACCATTTATATTACAATGCAGCGCAGGATTTTTACGTATGCCCCATGGGCCAGCACATGGAAAAAGTGGCTGAATACAAAAAGAAAAATGACAGTGGCTTTGAGCAAACACTTACAAAATACCAGGCAAGGAACTGCAACGGATGTCCGTTAAGGGGAGCCTGTCACAAATCAAAAGAAAACAGGAGTATAGAGATAAATCATACCCTCAATAAACACAAACAAAAAGCACGGGATTTATTAACAAGTGAAGAAGGCATCAGGCACCGCAAACAACGGGCACAGGATGTAGAAGCTGTGTTCGGAAACATCAAGCAGAACAAGGGCTTCAGAAGATTTATGCTCCGGGGTAAAGGAAAGGTGACTACTGAATTTGGCTGGGTGGCCATAGCACACAACCTTAAGAAAAAAGCAGCCTGAAAGAGGGCGAAAACTGCAAAAGAGGGAGTAAAACAAGTAATTGTTGTTAACCAAAAAAGCGGGTGACAATTAAAAAATCAAATCTTCAGTTTTTCTCCAACTCATTCCAATATAATCTCCACAGCGCTGTAAAAATGAAAAAGAGGCTGCTCAGCTTTTGAGACAACCTCTTTTAATTTGTTGCAATCCATTAATTCCAATTCTCGAAAATTTGGAATTTAACCCCACCGCAGATAATACTGTAATTTTGTAGCATGAGTGAAACGCTGATAAATAAAGTAAGCGAAAGTGCATTGGTTACCCTTAACCTGGAAGATTATTATCCGGCCAGGGACATTGCCGTATTTGATTTAAAAGATTACCTCTTTATGGGGCTTATTTTAAAGGAAAAGGATTTTAGAGAAGCATTAAAAATGCTTGATCTGTCTGTATATGAAAACAAGATTGTGGCCGTAACATGCAGTACAGATGCAATTATACCTGTGTGGGCTTATATGCTGGTGGCAAGTTACATTCAGCCGCAGGCAAAAGACATATTTTTTGGCAATGCTGAAGAGGCACTCAATAAACAACTTATCAAAAATATAAGCACACTACCCACCGAAGAATTTTTAGACAAAAGAGTTGTGATAAAAGGTTGCGGTGAAATGCCCATTGGCGAAGCTGCTTACCTGGAAGCAACCAAAATTTTGCGCCCCATAGCTAAAAGTATCATGTATGGCGAACCATGCAGTACGGTTCCTATCTTCAAAAGAAAATAACTTCTTGTGATAATGCATTCCTTTGTTTACTGTTATTTTTATTGAATGATTGATGCCCTGTTAAAAGGAATTGCCATTAGCCTCCTGCTCATTTTTTCAGTGGGCCCTGTAATTTTCACTATCTTAAAACAAAGCATTAATAACGGCAGGGCCGGAGGGTTTAGTTTTGTTGCCGGTGTTTTAATAAGCGATATATTTTGGGTGGTGCTTAGTAACCTGTTTTCAGAAGTGGTAACGCAGGTGCAACATTTCAAAATTCAGGTTGGTATAATTGGCAGCATTATTCTTATGTGCATGGGCATCTATTACCTGTTCTTTAAAAAAATGATGCTGAAAGAAAATGCAGAAGTAATAAAAATTACAAGAGGAACACATGCTAAACTAATGCTGTCAGGCTTTGTGCTGAATGCGGTGAACCCGGGTGTAATGGCTTTCTGGCTTACAACAGCTACCACATTAGCCACCACTAACACTGCAGAACAACGCATCATAATATTTAGTACAGTACTAATTATTAACTGTTGTGTGGATGTTTTAAAAGTGATGCTGGCAGGCAAGATCCGAAAAAAACTCAACGATAAAAATATATCACTCATCAACAAAATTTCAGGGTTAATTTTACTTGTCTTTGGTATTGCATTGTTAGTAGGTTTGTTTTATACTACAGCTGCAAAGTAATCAGTCAATTAAATTAAATCCATGAAAATTTTATTGTTAACTGCTGCACTGTTTATTGGTCTTGCTAGCTTCGCCCAACCTTCGGATTTTATCTTACTTAAACATAAAAACAAAACTGTAACCAGCTACTTTGAAGGAGGAGTTATAAAATTTACCAGTGCAAGCGGCGCCTATGTGGAAGCTAATATTTTAAAGGTAAAGAACGACACCCTTTTTTTAAGGGAATATGTAGTAAGGGCAGTGATGACGCAGCTGGGCGTTTATACATTAGATACAGTAGCAGTTTATTATAACCAGTATCATTATAACCAGGTAAAATCAATTGGCAAAAGCGGACGCCACTTTGATGTAAAAGGAAGTGGTGCCGCACTTATGGGTGGCGGAGCATTGTTGCTTATTGCCGGCGGGGTAGTTTACCTGGCAGACAATAAAAATTTTAGTCCACGTTTAATGATTGGAGCAGCGGCCCTGGGCGGTTTGGGTTTCCTGTTAACCAAAACAGGTACGGATGCTATGGTAATCGGAAAAAAATATTCGCTGGTGTATGTACAGGCCTCTGCTGCAAAAAAAACCTAAGTATTATATTGCATGCTAAACCCCTTAGCCTTACATTAAAATGCAAAAAGCCTGGCGCCTTTTCAAAAAAATTCTCCTCTGCTTATTTATAGGTCAGTTTGTTTATATTATAGTTTGTAAATGGATAAACCCGCCGGTAACGCTTACGCAGATTGGCAGCGTATTACAGGGCAATGGCCTTGCCAGGGATTATGTTGGTTTTGATGAAATGAGCAGTAATATGAAACTGGCCGTGATTGCAAGTGAAGACCAGCTTTTTGCAGAACATGATGGCTTTGATACGCTGGCAATCCGCAAAGCGATGAAGTTTAATAAGCGGCATCCAAATAAGCGCCGGGGTGCAAGTACCATCAGCCAGCAGGTTGCAAAAAATGTTTTTTTATGGCAGGGCGGCGGTTACTTTAGAAAAGGACTGGAAGTGTATTTTACTTTTATGATAGAAAAGGTATGGAGCAAGAAAAGAATTTTAGAAGTATACCTGAATGTTGCAGAGACTGGAAAAGGTGTTTTTGGTGTGCAGGCTGCGTCGCAGGCTTGGTTTAATAAAGATGCGGCCAAACTTACAAAGGCAGAAGCTGCTATGATTGCCGCCAGCCTCCCAAATCCTAAAATATTAACTGTAAAACCGCTTACAAAATATGTTGCCGGCCGTTACCCGGCAATTATGCAGCAAATGAATAATTTGAGTGATGATGATGATATTATGGCGATTGTTAAATAGGCTTGCTGAAAACCATCACTTTCAAACAAATATCTTTTCTGCCACAACCCCTTCTCTTTGTTTTAATGATTGCGCCGCCAAAAACAGCATCCGGCTGCTGCAGATCCCGGTTAAAATCATGTAAAACAGGGATTAATTCCCTCATTATTTCTGCGGTTATTTGTGGTTAACTTGAGGAATAATTTTTACGGATGAAAAATGTTCTCCTGCTGTTACTGGTATTATTGCTCCGGTTACCTGCCATGTCGCAGGTAAACAGGGATAGCCTGTTACAGCGGTTGCTGTTAGTAAAAGATGATACTGAACGGGTTCAGCAGTTTTATAATTATGGTGAAACTTTTGAAAACGACAATTTTGATTCGGCGGCATTTTATTACAAAAAGGCAAAAGCACTGGCAGAAAAAATTCGGTTTAAACCAGGTATTGCCGGCTTTGCAAGTTATTACATTGTTCTGCTCAATAACCGGGGAGAATTTAGAGAAGCACTTAAGGTAGCCAAAGATGCGCTGGAAATTTACCAGGCCACCAATAACAAAAAGGAGCAGGCGATTGCTTTTTTAAATGTCGGTAGTGAGTGGCAGTACCTTTCAGATTTTTCACTTGCGGCTGATTATTATTTGCTTGCAAAAAAAATAGCTGAAGAAAATGGTGACAGAAAACTACAGCGCATTACCAACAACAACCTGGCATCTGTTTTTATAGAGTTGCAGGAATTTGAGAAAGGAAAACAGTATGCAGAAAAGTCGCTGGTGATAGCAAATGAACTGAAGAATGATTATGCCGTTTCATCATCTATGTACAATATTGCATCTGCGTGTGTGCATTTGAAAGACTACAGCAAAGCATTAAAACTGTATGGTGAGATTGAGACTCTCGGAACAAAAATGAAGGACGAAATAGTGTTGCTGGATGGATGGCTTGGCCTGGCTGATACCTACAGTGCATCTTCAAAAACAAGCGACGCTGTTAAGTATTACGATAAAGTACTGGCCTTATCCCTGGAAAAAAATACACCGGAGTACGAGATGTATGCCTGTATGGGTAAAGCTGATGTAATGCTTAAAATGAATGATTTTGCAACAGCAGATTTGATGATCAGGAACGGCATTGCCATTGCACAAAAACAGGAGTCAAAATCAGAGTTAAAGGATCTTTACCTGAAGGCATCGCTACTAAGCGAAAAAAAAGGTAAGCTGGCTGAAGCGATTGAATACCGCAAAAAATTTGAGTTGATGAACGACTCGATCATTGGCGAAAAAAGTAAGATTACGGTGGCTAACATGGAAGCCAAATATGAATTTGAAAAAAAAGAGGGAACAATAAAAGAGCTGGAGGCAGAAAATAAAGTACATGAATTGACCATCAGCAGAAAGAACTTGCTGAACTATGTTTTAATTGGTGGAGCGGCGGTGATACTGGCAATTTTTTTATTAAGCTACCGCAATTATAAACAGCAACAAACATTGCAGCAGCAACGCATTAATGAACTGGAAACGGAAAAAAAATTACTGGCAACAGAAGCTGTTTTGAAAGGAGAAGAACAGGAGAGAACCAGGCTTGCAAAAGATTTGCATGATGGTCTCGGCGGTATGTTGTCAGGCATAAAATACTCATTTCAATCTATGAAAGGAAACCTGATAATGACACCCGAAAACATGCAGGCTTTTGAACGCAGCATGGATATGCTGGACAGTTCCATTAAAGAGATGCGGCGTGTGGCTCATAACCTGATGCCGGAAGCGCTTGTTAAGTTTGGCCTGGATGCTGCATTGAAGGATTTTTGCAACGATATAAATCAAAGCGGTGCATTGGCAGTTTCCTATCAGTCGATTGGCGTTGAGAATGCTCAAATTGATCAGACGGGTGCCATCACCGTTTTCCGGATTGTACAGGAGCTCATTAATAATGTTATAAAACATTCAGCTGCCACCAACGCTATTGTACAGGTTAGTAAAACGAACAGCAATCTTGCCATAACAGTTGAAGATGATGGAAGGGGTTTTGACCCCACCGTTCTCAAAGCGGCGAAAGGCATTGGCTGGAGCAATATTGAAAGCAGGATAGAGTTGATGAAAGGCACATCTGATGTTCAGTCATCACCCGGCAAGGGCACATCTGTACACATTGAAATGAGCATTTCTTAAAACGAAAGTTTGAATCGTAGTTAATAAATGGACCGTATTACTGTTGGTGTACAAAACATTAATAACAGCAAAACAAAATGAAGTTAAGCAGTTGCCTGTTTTTTTTAATTATCACGCTGCAAGCTGCTGCACAGCCTGCCGGCGTAACAGCTGAATTAGAAAAAATTAAACAATTGCCGGATGATACAGCTAAAGTAAATAAGCTTAACACACTGGCTGCCGCCAATTTTGCTTCAAATCCTGAAGCAACATTTCAAATACTAAACATTTCAACAGCCATTGCAGAAAAAATAAATTATCCCTTGGGTGCTTCTGTTGCCTACGGTTCAAGATCAAGCCAGCTCTTCTATCAAATGAAGCTTGATAGCTCTTTACTATTGCTGAACAAAGCTTTTAATTTAGTAAAAGATGGAAAAGAAATATCGTACATAAATCAGCAGGCTAACCTGCAAAACAAATACGGAGCTATTCTGCAGCAACAGCAATTGTATGATACAGCCATAAAAAAATACTTGCTTGCCGCTGAACTTTACCGAAAAACCAACAATGAGCAACTCGCCATCGTTTGCTACTACAATATTTCAGTGATGTACGGATTTTTGACCGAACCGGCGAAGGCATTGTTTTATGCCAGGCAAGTGCAGCGCATTGCACACAACACAGCCAATCCGGAATTTTTACAAAGAAGCAATATTATAATGGGCGATGCCTTTGCTGCTGCAAAGCAATATGACAGCTTGTGGTTTTATGTGCAGCAGGGATTTGCCTTGGCCGGATCATCTGCCGGTCCATTTATAACTGGCAAACTGCAACAGCAACGGGGTATTTATTTTTTAAAAGAAAAACAAAATTTTGCTGCAGCAAGGCTTAGTTTCGACAGCGCACTGGTGCAGTTTGAAAAGATAAATCTGCCATTTGAAAAAGCAGCCGTTTATCAAAATACAGGCAACGCTTACCTGCAGCAAAAGGACTATACCAATGCAGCCAAATACGCATCGCTGGCGCTTGACCTTTGCAAACAATTTGCAATGGACCAGCTAACCCTTTCCTGTTTAGCAGATTTGGCTGCCGCCGAAGATGGCCTCGGCGAGCCAAACAAATCGAATGAATACCTGCGCCAATTCCTGGCATTGAAAGATACACTTGACCAGCGTAATAAAAACAAACTTGTAAACGAACTGGAGGCGAAATATCAATCAGAAAAAAAAGAAATATTGCTGCTGGAACAGCAGAATACCATCACCCAAAAAAATACACTGAATTATATTTTGATGGGAAGCGCCCTTACTTTGCTGATCATATCAATGCTATCCTACAGAAATTACCGGCAAAAACAACAGCTGCAGCAGCAACGCATCAGCGAGCTTGAAACAGAAAAGCAATTAGCTGCCACAGGAGCAGTTCTAAAAGGAGAAGAGCAGGAAAGAACCCGGTTGGCAAGAGATCTTCATGATGGCCTGGGGGGCATGTTATCCGGAATAAAATACTCTTTTCAAAATATGAAGGGCAGCCTTGTTATGACGCCCGATAACGCCCTTGCCTTTGAACGCAGCATTGATATGCTTGACAGCTCTATACAGGAAATGCGCCGGGTTGCCCACAACCTGATGCCTGAAACACTCGTAAAATTCGGTTTAGATGCATCACTCAAAGATTTTTGCAACAGCATTAACCAGACCGGTGTGATACAGGTTATTTATCAATCCATCGGCATGGAAAATGTTGAATTAGGTCAAACGACCTCCATAAGTATTTACCGCATTGTGCAGGAGCTTGTAAACAATACAGTAAAGCATGCTGCCGCAAAACAGGCCATTGTTCAGGTAAGTAAAAGAGGTGAAAACATCAGTATAACGGTGGAAGATGATGGAAAAGGTTTTGATACAGTAATTTTACAAAGCGCTAGGGGAATTGGCTGGTCAAATATCCGGGGCCGGGTTGATTATTTAAAGGGTGACCTGGATATAAAGTCTTTGGAAGGAAAAGGAACATCTGTACATATAGAACTGAAAATTGGATAACTTTAAAAACGCCATTGCAAAACAACATGCCGACAAAAGTTTTTATTACAGATGACCATTACATGGTAATTGAAGGCATTCGCTCTTTATTGCAAAATGAAAGTACCATTGAGTGGACTGGCCATGCCACCAATGCCGCATCCTGCCTCGCTTTTTTACAAAATCAGCAACCGGATATCATCCTGATGGATATTAATCTGCCGGATAAAAATGGCATTGATCTTTGTAAGGAGGTTAAAGAAAAATATCCCGGTATTAATATTATTGGATTGAGCACTTTTAACCAGCAAAGCTTTATAGAAAAGATGATGCATAACGGAGCCGCTGGTTATGTGCTTAAAAATGCCACTAAAGAAGAACTGCTGGATGCTATTACAACCGTACAGAAAGGTCAAACATATTTAAGTCATGAAGCTGCACAGGTGCTTATTCACAGAGATGATAGTAAGCGGCCTGTAATCACCCGCAGGGAAATTGAAATTTTAGAACTCATTTCCAAAGGCATGACGAACCCGGAAATAGCTACCAAGCTTTTTATAAGCCCCACCACTGTAGATACCCACCGCAAAAACCTGCTGGCTAAGTTTGAGGCAAAAAATGTAGCATCCATGATAAGACTGGCCATTGAAATGAATTTTATTTAGCTATAAATTGATCGTTTCAATGCAAATAATACTTCATAAAATTTTTAAGGAGCAGATATTTTATTAAAAACAAAATGGCCTGTTTTACTTTTTAAACAGAAAAATATTGCATCTTGTATTCCGAAAGCACAACAGCTTTTTATGGTTGAACCAATTTAAAACAACAAACAATGTCATCACAGCACACAGACCCCGAAACACACAGCACAATTGAAGAAAGCCAGGATACCTCCGGCGGTGCCATAAGAATTTTAGTATATGCCCTGCTGCTTATTTTGTTGGCAGCAGGAGTATGGTACTTATTTGGCGGACAAACTACAGCACATACCAGCCATGAAGAACATGGAGAAGCTACCACACCTGCCGAAACAGAGAAAATGCCGGAAGCTACGGCAACAGGCAAAGTTGATACCCTGGGCAATTATATTTATGAGTTAGGTAAAACCGTTGTAATTAACCTGCCATCAAACGGCGGTAAACTGGAAGTGGGTGAATTTTCAACCGAAAATAAACTGTACACTTTTTTGGCAGATTCAACAGCAAAAATTGATACCGCAAAAGGCAACTGGTTTGAGTTTACCAATGTTCGTTTTAAAACCGGCGGTAAGCAAATTGACTCAGCAAGCATGGGTCAGTTAAAAAATGTTGCTGCGATAATAAAAGCTTTTCCAAAAGCAAGCTTTAAAATTGGCGGTTACACAGATAATACCGGCGACTCTGCAAATAATATTGCACTATCACAAAGCCGTGCCGATGCAGTATTGGCTGAGTTAAAAAAGCAGGTGGGTAAAGCCTCCTCTTTTACAACAGCAAAAGGCTATGGCCCTGAATACCCTGTTGGTGATAATGCTACCGCAGAAGGAAAAGCCCAGAACAGGAGAGTTGCGGTGAATGTGAAATCGAAATAAAGACAATATATTTTTAAAGGTGGTACAGACTGAAAAAGTTTGTGCCACTTTTTTTGTTGTTATAGCGGTTAGGCGCAGGTCTCCTGACCTGCTGCCTAACGTGACTAAGGCAATGAGTTAAGTAAATAAAACAATTCGTAATACTGCTAAAATAAAACGGGTGCGTACAAAATATAAGTTCATTTACAATAAGGCGTATATTTTAAGTACAGCAGTGCTGTTAATTATATTACAAAGGATAAGGCCCTGCCTAACCTTGTATTTTTGGAGTGAATTATGATGGAGGCATTAGTGACGCAGGGGCAACAGGTCAGGAGACCTGCGCCTAGGGATATATAAAAATGAATACCAGCAACTGGCAGATGGGTACGATAAAAATGCGCCACAAACTTTATTGGACGAACAGGCAAAAGCTATTGAAGAAAAATATGCAGCTAAATTCGAAGACTTGTATGGAAAGCTTACTGCTCTTGGTAAAGTATATGCCGCAAACCATAACATCCAGGTTAACTGTACGAAGTAACGAGAGGACTCTATTTTGATGAACTTCATGATGTCACTTGTAAAGTACAAAACTGTTTGCAGCGAACCCCAGACGTGTAATGCACCACAAAGCGGCATACAGGTCGAGAGACCTGAGTCTATATGGGTTTCAAAGAACTTTTTATCTACGCCTGTTTATAACCAAGGAGTAAGACAGAAAACTCACGTTAAATTAGTTTGATCTATTTAAAGTTCCAGTTTTAACAATCAGTTGCTCATAAACAAGTGGAACTTCATTGTGACCTATTACTCCTATGCCTGCGATTTCTATATTGGTTAAATCAGTCTGCGCCTGTTGAATACCCGAATTCATCTTTTTAAGAGTATTGTTATCAACATACCCCCATAAGTTTTGTATAAACTCTTGATTGGGTTGATGACATAAATTTTTTGCCAATGTATGTTGATACCAAATGTCAACAAATTTCGTATTTTCTGGAACTGCGATATTTGGGTCTTTAACACTTGCCTGGAAGTCATTTGTACTGTTTTTAGCAAAATCCACTGCTGTTTCAGGAAACGTCCAACACAGACTTTCAGCAAAGGCACTACAATAGTCAGCATTAGTATTACTAAAACACTGTGATGTTTCTGACTCTAAGATGCTCTTTAACTCATCAGTATTAGCATTAGCAACTTCTTTCTTATATTTATTTACACAAGTTGATGTTGTTTCATCAAGAAAGCAATCACTTGTATTAAAATCATTTGATGCCCAACTTGCAAAGTTGTCTTGTGGATAATAATCTGTGTTAGCTGGATGAGGGTCTAAGAAAGTCATTTCTACATAGCCCCCACCAAATGGATGAAATTTTATATTTGGATCAGTATTATCAAAATTAAAAGCTGAAAGTTTTAAAGCTGCTACGCTTATAACAACTGTACCTCTGCTATGCCCTATTAAATGAATATCTATAACATCTCCTTGATGTTGGGATTTGTGACTTCTTACGTACGCAGTTATTTGACTGGCAAGCTTTTCACCGGCTTTAGTGGATAATTCAGGTTGCTTTAAAGCACACGTATGCATCCAATCAAATAAAATTACTGAATCGTATCCGTCAATTTTTTGCAGATCATTTGCCATTGTTGTTTCCCATGCTGGTAAAGAGTAATCGTGACAAATAAATATTGTATTAACCCAGGAATCCATGGCATACCTGTCAAAACCATGAGAAATAGCTCCGAGCATCCACTTTTTGAAATAAACTGTATCACTTTTATTGTTGCATGTAGAAACAACAATAACGTAAGGCATTCTGGTATCTGGTAATAAAGGTTTACCTGAAATTACAGTAATATTATTATGTAAACCTTTAATTAGTTTATTTTCTTCTGTAATATCTGTATCCCCAATTTTTGTATAGGTATTAGTAGCGTAAGCACCTAAATCATTTAAAATTGGAGTCTCTGATCGATAAACATCAAAATGAATTTGTTGCATGTTTTCATCGTTGACAGTATAATCTACGCTTACACTATTTGCATCTAATGTAGTTGCTTTTACAAGATTTAGGTTTGCAACATCAGGTGCTTTGGGTGAAGGTGCTACTTGAATTGTAGCTGTCCATTCTCCAGAGTTATCAACAAACCATTCATCATTTACACCCACTTGCAATTCTCCGGTTCCATTAGCATTACCCATAAAATTCTTGCCAATTTGGAAAGGCTCTCCGTTTTCACCAATCTTACCTATTAATGAATAGCATTTTAACTGGGGAGCAATGAAAGGGTGTGCGGTATGCCCAGGACAAGAGGCTCCATTTGGAGAAGCTCTGCACAAAAAACATCTGTTTGTGAACCAATTTATAGAACCTTTAGCGCTTATCTTAAAGTGTTCACCAGCGGTCAACTGAATGCCAGTATGTGTCCAGGGATCTCGGCCTTTAACAGGTACTTGCTTTTCTAAACTGATTTGATTGTTTTTATCTTGGGCGATGAGATTGTTATTTGTTAAGAGAAAAACTGTAATTAGAAAAATTTGAAGGATAGGTTTCATATATAAATGATTATTGCTAAAGTTTTACAAGCTTATAGTCAGAAAGTTTTAGTAAGGAATGTATATCGTAGACTAAGCCTTTAAGGACAGTATTGAGTCGTAAATTATTTGGTAACAATAAAAGTGATAGGTTGTCTCATATACGAATTTACCGGTCCAGTATATTGTCGATCCCATTTTGGTCCTCCCGTTATTAGCCTGATTGCTTCCTCCTCCATTCCATATCCAAACTTGGTTTCAGCTACTACATCTCTAACACTGCCGTCTTTAGCTACTATAAATTTTACAATTACCCTATAGGTTCCTGCTGGTGCCCCTTTTTTAAGAATGTTTGTATTCAAATTTTCCCTGACATACATACTAAACCCATAATCGCCGCCAGGGAAAGATGGTTCAAACCCTTTTGTATAAATTTTATCATCATCATCATCTTTGGGCGCCTCAACAACTTGAGTTCCTTTATCTTCAACAGGAGCCTGAATAACATTCCCCTGTTCGTCTTCCTTTGAAGCTTTGATAGTTTGATCTTTTTCAGGAGTTTTTATAGTAGTTTTTGGTTTTGTTGAAGCAATTCCATTCGTACCGTTTCCCTTTTGACTGGTAATACTTTTCGTTTCTTTTGTTATATAGTGAAATGATTTATCGGACATTGTAATTTTAACCAATTGCTGATTTGTAGTATCAATTAGATGATACAATAATTTAGAATTCATTGCCTCTATATTTTTTACAAGGGAATTAACTAAATCACTCGTGTTTAAAGAAGTAGTTAGTATTATATCAAAAAATGTCATGCCTATAGATTTTTCCTGAAAACTGTACATGCCCTTTGTGTTATCACGTAGGTAGTTCCGAAGTGGTGTTTGCAGTTCATAGTTGATGCCCCATATACTAACAAATACATTCCTAATATTTTGTTGAGACAAATTATTTTCTGAAGCCTTCGGGGCGGTAGGCCGTACCGGGTTTACAATTTTAGGGATTGTATCCGAAGCCCATACATTATTATTTACTGTAGTGTTGTTATCACTGCTGGTATTTGCAGGTGCAGTGTTAACTGGTACATTATTTTGATTGACCGCCGGAGGAGTTGTTGCTGGTGTTGTTGGTGAAATCACTTTATTAACCTCTTTTTTTGCTGCATCTTTTAGCTTTTTTAAAAACCCCTGCCCATGTACACTGTTAACCGATGGGCTTATAAAAAAAGAAATAACCAATATCGCAATGGCTTTTTGAATGAGTGTTATTTTCATAAATAAAAAATTTATTACTGAGTTTTTTATAGAAGGTTTGAACATTAGTTTTATCAATTATTTTGAATACTTGAAATAAGCAGGCAGCAGCATACAGCAAATATTTAATTAACCGTTTTGTAGTAAGGTAATGAACATCTGTAATGAATCCCTTTCAATACAATACGCTTAAATTATTATTAAATAATACCCGCAAGCATAAAGAACAGCTCAGCATTAAATGGTTAGGGAAGGTAGCTTAAATTTTCAACAAAGAAAGCAATCTGAAATCGCCGTAATAATAGAAAAGATTTTTGTTATTACAACAATTTTGGTAAAATAAAGCCGGTTAAGGCACATAGAGGATATTTTTTCTTTAATGTTGATTTTGCATTTGGAAGGTAAATTATCAAGCTGTCTTCTCTCTATACTGGCTGCTTATAAACACCAATAAACCTTTCCCCTGTCCCACATTAAGAAAACTTTCACTTTTTGCTATTGCAAAACATGAATGTTCTATTTTAAATTAGCAGAACAATTGCAGCAAGCCAGCATCAATCAATACTGATAAAATTTTACCGGAAATAACAAATTTTAATTGGTGAAAGAAAATAAAGAAATCCCATTCCTCTGCCATTCCAAATAAAAGTGTGTTGCTAAAGCCGCAGTGCCATCATTTTGATAAAATTAATGCTGTGTAGAAACCGCAGTGCCATCATTTTGATAAAATTAATGCTGTGTAGAAACCGCAATGCCATCATTTTGATAAATCAATGCCTTGTAGAAGCCGCAGTGCCATCATTTTAACTAAATCAATGCCCTGTAGAAGCCGCAGTGCTGTCAATTTTACTTTTTCAGGGCAATGCGGCTTTTTTCGGATTGTATGTGTAATCATTTCTTCACTATAAAAGTATCATTATGTTACAACAAAAACACCTGCATCCGGATGCACCTTTGCCAGGTGTGACCACCACACCTGTACCCAAAACTACCACGCCAACCATACCAGCAGCTGATGCTGACTTGCATGATGTGGCTACCATGGTTGCCAATAACTGGCAGGCCACACCCGCCATTACCCTGCTATGGAAAAAAAGCAGCGACTTTGCGGCAGATGTATCGGCTTACGGCTCCAGTCTTACCGGAAAATTGAGCAGTGGTAGCCTCCGCACCGGCCAAACCTTTACCCTGAACCAGTTAGACAAACAGATTACTGATGCTGTAAAAGAAGTAAAAGTGTATATAGAAAGGAAATTTAAAACTACCGGTGCCACGGCACAATTTGCCCGGTATGGTATTGTAAAGGAAAACGGAAGCTTTCGTATGAGCCGTGACCGCAACAGCAGAAAAGAAGCACTTAAACTGATGATTGCCGCCATCGCTCCAGATGGTTTTGCTGCAGAAGAATTCGGCACCAGTTTCTGGACGGATATGTAAACCAGTTATACGCAGGCCATGGATATTGCAGGCAGCACCAGCGGAGACCTTAGCAGTAAAGTAGCCACCAAAAACGAACAGCGCAATGCCATCAGGAAAGTAATGGCTTCCCTGCTGCTGGTACTCAGGGCTAACTTCCCGGATACATATAAAAGTATTTACCGCCAGTGGGGATGGAAAAAGGAAGGGTATTAAATATTCGTAGCATTCATATCAAATATTGGTGCAGATTTAAAATGCCGGCACCACTTTTTTCTAAATTAAGATGGCTGGTTGATTTTATCTGCATTACACACCTGGTAAGCAGCCATGACAATGGATAGTTTTTATCAGCTTAATTCTTTTAAGAAAGCACAGCTATAATTTTCAGCTTTAATTCTTCTGAGTAATCTTCCTCGTAAATAAGTGAGGTTACTATTTCATGCAGCAATTCTTTATCAATAATATTATCTGCCACCAGCACTGCAATGTTCTCCATTTCTATGATAAATTTTGACACCAGCCTGTCAAGTCCATTTAATTCAAGAAAGAAGGCTCCCAGCGCAATTGATGACCGTTTATTGCCATCGTTAAAAGCATGGTTCTTATTGATTGTAAATACAAGGTGGGTAACTTTATCTTCCAGCTCCGGGTAATAATCATCATTCTGGATATGGTGTAAAGGGCTTTCCAGGTTCCCGGCATCTTTTACACCGCCTATGCCACCAGAAATTTCAATGATTTTATCATGCGTTTTTATGGCATATTCTGTAGTAAAAAATAACCAGGGCATAGCTATCTGTCTTTTAATCTGATGAACACATCTTTGTTTTCCTCAATTCTTTCTTTGAGTGTTTTACTTTTGTCACCTAAAAATTTTTGAAAATCTTCAGACTTAACTACATTAATATACTCAACAAGTTTTTCATGTAGTGCGTCTCTAAAAGCCATATCCCTGCTTGCCATAAGTGTTCTGGCTTTTTCTCTTAGCGGTTCATAAACTTTTTCTGTTATTTTTTCAAAATCAGAAAATAATTTAAGAGCGTGGGATAACTTTAATCTTTTCTGTTCTTTTTCAAATGCCGCTTTTAAGAAAGCAGCAAATCCGTTTTCATAACTGGCAATTAAATCCAATACTTCTGAATACATTGTAGACCGAACACTCTCCTTACTGCCTAAATTTAATATTTGCCGGTATTCTTTTGATTTTTCTTTGAAAATGCTGATATAGATTCTATCAGTTAATTGGCTATACTTAAATTTATTAGCTTCTATAAAATCACCTAAAGCATTTGTAAATTCCTGGCGATAATTGTATTCACGTATTGCACTGGGCAAAAACTCCTCTTCCCTTTGATTCACGTATTTTGTTGTTCCTCCTATCTTTTTGTTTAGAACATCTATTACAATATTTAAAATGAGGGATCTCAATTCTTTGGCTTTTAAGCTTTCTGTTAGCAACATTCCCAAATTTAAAAAGGCTTTGAAAGTAAACAGACCCAGAGAAGGAGCTTTTTCATTAACTGTTTGGTTAGCAGGATCTTCAGCTATGTTACCGACATGAATGTCGGTGACATAAAGGTTTTTAAACTCTCTTAATCTTGCTCCTGTGATAACTTCATAACCGTTTGATTTTAATTCACCAGCATATTGACTAATATACCGTTCAATCGTTCTTTCATCAACAGAAAAAAAATTAGTAACCATATTCCGGGTAAACCTGTATTTCCCCTCAAACATAACACCGCTAAACCCGAGGTTATCATAAATACTTTTAATGGCAAAACTGTTATTTAAAATATTTCCCCTTTCAATTTGTGAGTCAGTCAAATTTTTCATGTACCAAATTTACCAAATTTAACTCCCAGTTTACCCATCAAAAAACAAAACCCTATCTTTATCGCCTGCACCATATATGTGATACGGCAAGTTGTAAGCCGCTATGGTCTAATTTCCTTCGCTGATTCAGAAAATGCAACGTCTATCCAGCCTTATTAAATAAACAAACCAGTTAATGGCATTTAAAAATTTAGAACTGATTGAGCCCATTTTAAAGGCGCTCACAGAAGAGGGTTACACAACCCCCACCCCCATTCAGCAACAATCTATACCGCTGGTGCTGCAAAAAAAAGACTTGCTGGGCACAGCACAAACCGGCACCGGTAAAACTGCCGCATTTGCAATTCCCATTT
Source organism: Ferruginibacter sp. (assembly GCA_965247025.1). GTDB lineage: Bacteria > Bacteroidota > Bacteroidia > Chitinophagales > Chitinophagaceae > Ferruginibacter. Next base: position 4,366,609 of record OZ252000.1, read on the forward strand.
TGCAGTTGTTGTACAATGCAAAAGACAAAGAAAAAGGCCGCAGGCATATAAAAGCCCTCATACTTACACCAACCAGGGAACTGGCCATTCAAATTGATGAAAGCTTTGCGGCTTACGGCAGATATACCGGACTGAGTCATGCGGTTATCTTTGGCGGTGTTTCACAACTTCACCAAACAAACCAGTTAAGGAACGGTGTTGATATTTTAATAGCAACTCCCGGCCGTCTCTTAGACTTAATGGCCCAGGGCTTCATCGGCCTGCAGCAGCTGCAGATATTTGTGCTGGATGAAGCAGACCGCATGCTGGATATGGGTTTTATACACGATGTAAAAAGAGTGATCATAAAACTGCCCAAAGAAAGACAAACATTGTTCTTTTCGGCAACCATGCCGCCAGAGATACAGACGCTGGCCAATATACTTTTAACCAACCCTTCTTCCGTTTCTGTTGCGCCGGTTTCATCAACTGTTGACACCATTGATCAGAGCCTGTACTACGTTGATAAAAAGAACAAGCCAGGATTGTTGTTGTACCTTTTAAAGCAACATGATATTCCAACAGTTTTGGTGTTTACCAGGACAAAGCATGGTGCTGATAAACTGGTTAAAATTCTGCACCAGGAAAAAATTGCAGCTGCGGCTATTCATGGCAACAAATCGCAAAATGCCCGCCAGCATGCACTCAACAGTTTTAAAAAAGGAGAGTTAAGGGTATTGGTTGCTACGGATATTGCAGCCCGTGGAATTGATATTGATGACCTTACCCACGTAATAAATTTTGAATTGCCGGAAGTACCGGAAACTTATGTTCACCGCATTGGCCGTACAGGCCGTGCCGGAAACGCAGGTACTGCTTTTTCTTTTTGCGATCATGAAGAAAAGGAGGACCTGAGACAAATTTTAAAACTAATCGCCAGGCAAATACCAGTAACAGACAGCCATCCTTTTCCATTAAGTGCAGCATCTTTTGCACCTCCTCCACCAAAAGTGCAGCAGCATAAAAGGCAGCAACCACAAAACCGCTGGAGCAGCGGTGGTGGAAGGGGTAATAGTGGCAGGCCTTCGCAAAGCCGCTCCGGCAGATAACTGCGGCTGTTGATGTAACGCAATCTAAAATATTTACAAGGTCAGCTGCACATGCTGGCCTTTTTTTATTTGGTAAGCCAAAATATTTTCAGCCTTACTACATTTGACTTTTAAATTTCAAACATGGCTCAACTTACAGTAACCACTATACAAACCCATTTAATTTGGGAAAATAAAGCAGCTAATCTCAGCCAACTGGAAAGTAAAATAAACAGCGTTAAAGAAAAGATGGAAGTGGTGGTGCTTCCGGAAATGTTCAGCACGGGCTTCAGCATGCAACCAGAATTGTTTGCCGAAAAAATGGACGGCGAATCTGTATGTTGGATGCGGCGGATAGCTGAACACAAAAAAATCATTCTTACCGGAAGCCTTATCATTGAAGAAGATGGTAATTATTATAACCGCCTTATCTGGATGTTGCCTACCGGCAATTATGGCTATTACGACAAACGGCATTTATTTGCCTTTGCAGGAGAAGATAAACATTATAAAGCTGGCAGCAAGCGGCTGATAGCCTCTGTAAAAGGCTGGAAAATAAATCTGCAGGTTTGTTACGATTTACGTTTTCCTGTCTGGTCAAGACAAGCTCCCACTGATGAATCTGGAGAAGGATTATATGACCTTATAATTTACGTAGCCAACTGGCCGGCAAAAAGAAGCAATGCCTGGAAGACTTTATTGCATGCCCGGGCCATAGAAAACCAATGCTTTGTTATAGGAGTAAACCGGGTTGGCACAGATGGCAACGGGCTGCTTCACAACGGTGATAGTTTGGTCATCAGCCCTTTGGGCGAAACAATATACCACAAGGCTGTTGAGGAAGATATATACACTGTTACACTTGAAAAAGCTGAGGTTGAAAATGGACGGACACAATTCCCATTTTGGAAAGATGCAGATGGATTTAAGTTATCCTTGTAATTTTTTTACAAACTCTCTGGCGCCCATTACAGGTAGCTGAGCAGAACTGTACCTGGTGAAATCCTTTTTGTTTCTTGTGATAAAAAAGTCGGCTTTAGCATGCAGAGCACCATAGTAAAGTATAGCATCTTATTTATCAGCAAAACTGCTGTCAATTGCTAACTTAATACTGGCACCATTAATACAAATTACATTTACAAGTTTCAATACCCGTTGAAGTTGTGCAGGGTTTTTTGTTACATAAAGTGCAGTAGTAATTACTGATTCACTTATCAAAATATCAATTGCTTCTTTCTCTGCCATTGTAAATAAATCAATTACCTCATCTTTATCAAAAGATCGCTGTTCGATAAAATCAATCACAACATTGATGTCAACAAAAATCTTATCCATGCTTTTTTTATGTAAAAACACAATTCCCATTTCGGAAAGATGAAGATGGGTTTAGGTTATCACTTTTAAATTATAGCATACGACAAAAAAAAGACCTTCATATTTTGAAGGTCCAATTTATTGAAATGAATCCGGTGATTAGTTACCGTAAACACATAAAAATTTAATCCGCATTATTTTTAACTGTTCCCAAGTAAAGCTACTGTCTGCCAATTCTTCCTGGGCAATCTGCAGGCTGCTTGTTTCACAAGCCTTAAAATATTCGATGATCTCATCCTGCTCATATTCATCCACCATTTCATCAATGGCATAATCGAGGTTAAGTTTTGTACCGCTGGCAACAATAGTTTCCATCTGTTCCAGCAATTCATTTATTTTAAGATCTTTCGTTTTGGCGATGGTTTCGAGCGGTATCTTTTTGTCAACATTTTGTATAATAAATATCTTATTGTTATTCCTGTTCACAACGCCCTTCATTACAAAATCATCCGGCCTTACTACATCATTTTCTTCAACAAACTGCGCTATCACTTCCACGAACTTTTTGCCATACCGCATGGCTTTACCTTTACTAACTCCCTGGCATCTTTCCAATTCTTCAACAGTGGTGGGATACATAGTGGCCATATCCTCCAGACTTGTTTCAAGAAAAATTACAAAAGGCGGCAGGTTTTTTTCTTTGGCCACTCTTTTCCTGAGATCTTTTAATGAATCCAGCAACCGCTCATCTGTTGCTCCGCCAGCAGCAGTTGCAGGTGCACCTTCATCATCATCTGCATTGGCATCTTCAAACAAATTATTAAGCACTATTTTAAAAGATACCGGCTTCTTTAAAAAAGCTTCTCCTTTCTTAGTAAATTTAAGAACACCGTACTCCTCAATATCTTTTTTCAAAAAACCTTCCAGTATAGCCTGCCTCATTAATGAGTTCCAAAAATGTTCGCTTTGTGTTTTACCAATGCCAAAAAAAGGCCGCTCATCATGCCGGAACATTTTAACCTGCGGGTTGGGTTTACCCATAAGAATATGCATTAAGTATTCCATGGTAAACTGTTCATCAAGCCCCTTAATAACCTGCAAAACTTGTTGAACTTCTTCTTTCGCTTCAATCAATTCTTTCGGACTGTTGCAGTTGTCGCACATATTAGTACACTGCGTTGTGTCATATTCCTCTCCAAAATAATTCAGCAATATTTTGCGGCGGCAAACAGCACTTTCTGCATACGAAACAGTTTCATTTATTAGTTGAGCACCCACCTCTCTTTCGCTTAGGGGCTTATCCCTCATCAGGTGTTCCAGCTTGGCAACATCTTTATGGGAATAGTATAAAAGACATTTTCCTTCCAGGCCATCTCTTCCCGCCCTGCCTGTTTCCTGGTAATAATTTTCAATGGATTTTGGAATATTAAAATGGATCACAAACCTTACATCTGGCTTGTCGATGCCCATTCCAAAGGCAATGGTTGCTACAATCACCTGCACATCTTCGTTTAAAAAAAGATCCTGACGCTCCGCTCTTATCTTACTGTCCAGCCCTGCGTGGTAAGCCACGGCTTTTATGCCATTCGCCATCAGCATATCAGCAAGCTCTTCCGTTGTTTTCCTGTTAAGCGTATAAATGATGCCGCTTTTGCCTTTGTTTTGAGACACAAAGCGAACGATACTTTTTACAGTTTGGTCCTTTTGTATCTTGGGTAAAATTTCGTAGTAAAGGTTAGATCTGTTGAATGACGAAATAAAGATCCTGGCATCCCTGAGGCCAAGATTTCTAACAATATCACTCTGCACTTTTGGTGTGGCAGTAGCTGTTAAAGCAATCATTGGTGCATTCGGGCTTATGATCTCCATCATTTCCCTAAGCCGGCGGTACTCAGGCCGAAAATCATGGCCCCACTCTGAAATACAGTGCGCTTCATCTACTGCAAAAAATGATATGTTAAGGTCTTTAAAAAATTCAATATTTTCCTCTTTGGTGAGGGTTTCCGGGGCAACATACAGCATCTTAGTTTTGCCTGTTGTAAGATCATCCTTTACAACTTTCTGTTGTCCTTTATTTAAAGTGCTGTTTAAAAAATGAGCAACATCATCCTGGCTGCTGTAGCTCCTTACAAGATCTACCTGGTTTTTCATCAAAGCGATGAGCGGCGATACAATAATTGCACAGCCTTCACTCATAATTGCAGGCAACTGGTAGCATAAGCTTTTGCCGCCACCGGTAGGCATAATTACAAATGTATCGTTGCCGTCAAGTAAATTCCTGATGATTGTTTCCTGCTGATCTTTAAAGCCATCAAATCCAAAATACTCCTGCAGCTGCTGGGTTAGATTAAGGTCGTTTTGACTAATAATTGTTTTTACTGCTGTTTTACTGGCTGTTAATGTTTTTGTAGCTTTTTTGGGAGTTGCTTTTTTGGTTGCTTTTACTGTAGCCATGAGTTTCTTTCCTGCACTTTTAATTGTTTATTATAATGATATTGGATATTTACAAAAATAATTTAGCTGCAAATTTATTGTAACACAGTAAAATAAACCAGGCAGCTGTTTGATAAAACTACTTACATTCAATAGTGAAGTTATGTGTTAACCTTGCGGCCTTCGGCAAGCAACCATTACTTTCAAATTTAGTTCAAATTTTAGTAAACCTGCTCATTCATTTTAACCTGTAAAACGCCTAGCGGGCATTTAAGGTAAACATTATTTTTATAAAACTGCTATTTTTAATTCCACCGTTACACCATGGAGTTATGAATGATTTAAAGTAGGTTTGTTATTTATATAAATTTTCTGGCCATCTCTGCAGGCTGTTTGTAAAGAAAATAATAAACCAACAAAAACGTTTAAAACTTCACGATCTAATTTAATGCCATTAAAACAATAAATTTCGTTTCAATTATGAACAACAATCACTATGTTGCTATTATGGCGGGGGGCATTGGCAGCAGGTTTTGGCCTATGAGCCGTACAGATTATCCCAAACAATTTTTGGATATACTTAATACCGGCCGCACATTAATACAAGCTACTTTTGACAGGTTTGCATTGTTTATTCCTAAAGAAAATATTTACGTAGTTACTGCAGAGCAGTATAAAGATATTGTTGCTGAGCAGCTTGATGAAATGCCGGCAGCTAACATTCTTTGCGAACCGTCCCGTAAAAATACTGCACCGTGCATTGCTTTTATTTCTTACAAACTGAAGCAGCTTAACCCGGAAGCAAATTTAATTTGTGCTCCTGCCGATCATATAATATTGGAACCGGCAGAGTTTAAAAACATCTGCCTTAGTGCGCTTGATTTTACTGCACATATAAAGGGGCTGGTTACACTTGGCATTAAGCCCACCCACCCAAACACGGGCTACGGTTACATTCAGTATGATCAGCAGGCAGTAAGTGCCAATGTTTATAAAGTGGTAACCTTTACTGAAAAGCCTGATAAAGAACTGGCTAAAACCTTTTTAAGCAGCGGTGATTTTTTATGGAATGCCGGCATATTTGTTTGGCAGGTAAAAAATATCATCAATGCATTTGAGAGGTTTTTGCCAGAGATGCATGACGTTTTTGACGCAGAAAAAGATTCATTTAACAGTGATACAGAAAAAGAAGCTATTGAAAGAATTTATCCCCTGTGCACAAATATCTCAATTGATTACGGTGTAATGGAAAAGGCTGATAATGTGTACATAATTCCATCTTCTTTTGGATGGAGTGATCTTGGTACATGGGCAAGTGCCTATGATAATTTGGAAAAGGATTATCTTGATAATGCTGTGGCTGGAAGTAACGTGATGATAATAGATGCTACTAAAAACATGGTGCATGCTAATAATAATAAACTTGTTTTGCTGCAGGGCCTGGATGATTTTATTGTTGTTGACACGAAAGATGTGCTGTTGATTTGCAAAAAAGAAAAGGAACAGGAGATAAAGGAATTTGTAGCCGAAGTAAAACGAAATAAAGGTGATAAATTTCTTTAATCGCTGTCTTATTTTGGCAGATAAAGTAAGATTATAATGTTTTACCACTGATGTTCATACTGTTGCATAATAATCCTAATATTTTGTCGTTAGCAATCTACAACCGGGTAAGACTTACTATCTCTTTCTGGTGAAAAAATTATGAAAGCAGGTAAAAAATGGTATAGCTTCCTATTTGTGCCCTTTTTATTAATAGCCGCAATTATCCTGTTTGTGCTGGATAATTTTAATGTGGATGTAAGTGCAGCAACATCTTACGCAAATAAAGAATAACCAACCACTCTTTATTTAACTACCAGCCATTGTCTTAAAGTGCAGGTTCACTTTTTCTCTCCATACAGCGGCAATGCTTATTTTTGAATGAAAAATAAGCAAAACATTGAGCCCCGTTATATACAGCAAGCTACCAAATACAGGCACCACTATTTTTACAATAATGAGTGCTTTGGCGGTGGAATATGGTGCCATCAACCTTGGCCAGGGTTTCCCCGATTTTATGATGCCGCAGGAGCTTATAAAACTTGTGGATGATGCAATGAAGCAGGGTAATAACCAGTATGCTCACATGAACGGCGTGCCACTGCTGAGGCAACGGATAGCAGAAAAAGCCACTGAATTATATACAGCAACCATCAACCCCGAAACAGAGATAACAGTTACGCCTGGCGGAACCTACGCAATTTACACAGCCCTTACAACCGTGCTGCAGCCCGGCGATGAAGTGATAGTGTTTGAACCCGCTTTTGACAGTTACCTCCCCAACATTGAAATAAATGGCGCAAAACCTGTGCTTGTGCCGCTTACATTTCCAGCCTATTCAATTGACTGGGAACTGGTGAAACAAAGCATAACGCCGGCTACCAAAATGATTATGCTGAACACACCGCATAACCCCACAGGAAGCATCCTGAACAGTAATGACATTCAGGAATTAAGATCTGTTGTTAAGGATACCGGCATTTTTATTTTAAGCGATGAAGTGTATGAACATTTGATCTACGACGATAAAAAACACGAAAGTATTTTGCGCTATCCGGATCTTTTTGCAAGAGCTTTCGTTTGTTTTTCATTTGGCAAAACCTACCATTGCACCGGCTGGAAATTAGGTTATTGTATTGCACCGGCGGCGCTGACAAAAGAGTTTAGAAAAGTACACCAGTTTAACTGCTTTAGCTGTAATACGCCTGTGCAACATGCGCTGGCAGAATTCATGTTGAATAAAGATCATTATTTAAATCTTGGCAAACAGGTTCAGCAAAAAAGAGATTATTTCCAGGGGTTGATGGCGCAGACAAAATTTAAAGCGCTGCCATCTTACGGCAGCTATTTTCAGCTGTACAGTTTCGAGGACATAACAAATGAAACTGAAAATGAATTTGCCACCAGGCTCACTAAAGAATGTGGAGTTGCTTCAATACCGGTTTCAGCTTTTTACCAGCAACCTTTAGATAACAATGTGCTTCGTTTTTGTTTTGTAAAGAATGAGCAAACACTGGAAGCTGCAGTAAACCGCCTCGTAAAATTGTAACTTATGAAGAAGGTAATTTGCCTGGCAATATTGTTTCTGTATACCTTGTTGGCAATCGCAGCCCAGGCCATTAACGATACAACTTTAAACCACAAAAATTTACTACAGACAGCAACTAAAAAATCAATCCCTGATTTTAGATTAGTGCCTCATCCCATACAATTAAAAAATGGTGTCCGCTTCAATATAAACATCCCCGAAGGATACAAAATAAGTATAGCCGGTGAAGGACTAAAGCGCCTGCGCTTTTTAGCAAAAAGCCCTGATGGCCGCCTGTTTGCAACGGATATGTATGACCGCAGTGACAACCATAAAGGCAGGGTGTTAATATTCAATAAATGGAATGAAGCGGAGCATAAATTTGATGAAGTCACCAGTTTTTTAGAGGGTTTGCACAATCCAAACCAAGTGGTCTTCTATAACAACTATATTTATGTTGCTGAAACTGGTAAACTCACAAGGTATACCTATAACGCAGGAGACATGCGGCCCCCATCCCCGGCAGAATTAATTGCTACTTTTCCGGATTACGGCCTTGGCTACAAGTACGGGGGATGGCACCTTACAAGGAGCATCGCTTTTAATAACAACAAGCTGTATGTAAGCGTGGGCAGCAGTTGTAATGCATGCATTGAAACGGAAGAAACAAGAGCCTGTATTATTGAAATGAATCCGGATGGCAGCAATAAAAATATCTATGCCAAGGGCATAAGAAATGCAGTTGGCATTAAATGGATAGATAACAAACTTTGGGTGACGAATATGGGCAGGGATTTAATTGGACCGGATAAGCCGGAAGACCTGTTAATGACTGTTGACAAAAACGGTTACTATGGCTGGCCCTTCTTTTTTCAGTACCAGGGCAGATTGTATGAGGATGCCCAATTTAAAGATTCTGCTAAAGCTGCTTTTGTAAAAAAGCCTCCTGTAGCATGGCTGGGTTTTAAAGCCCACAGCGCTCCGCTGGGTTTTGAATACATGAAAGGTTTTGCTGATGGAGCCATCAGCAATAGTATGCTGGTTTGCCTCCATGGCAGCACAAGCGTATGGCGGCAGCGGGGCAATAGCATTGTAAAAGTTATTGGTGGCAACAAATACGTAGAAGTAGTATCTGGGTTTTTAACCGGTAAAACAGATAAAGACCGGCATGGCAGGCCCTGCGATATTCTTATGAATAATAAGCAATCTTTCTTTTTTACCGATGATTTGAATGGTGTGCTTTACTATGTTTGGAAATAGCATCGCTGTAAAATTTTTTCCTCTTTAATGATAATTCTGCCTCCCGTTCAACAAAATGTAGCAGAAGAAAAAATTGTAAAAGTATCGTTCTATCTTAAAAGGTTCCCGGTGCAGATGATATTTGGCCGCAGCCATTCAAAAGAATTGCTCTTTCACACATTTGTATCAATGTTTTGTAAGTGCCTATAAAAATGCTTGAAAAAAAGCGGCATCTAAAATTGATGCTGCTATTCTTGGTATCCACTTAGTTTTTACAACAACTTATCCGGTGTAATAGGCAACTCCCTAACCCGTTTGCCGGTAGCGTTAAAAACGGCATTGGCAATTGCACCGGCTACGCCAACTATGCCAACTTCACCAATCCCTTTTACGCCAAGCTTGTTAACGGCTGTATCTTTCTCTTCGATAAAAATTGTTTCTATTGTACCCACATCCAGGTTGGAGGGAACATGGTAATCTGCAAAAGAACGGGTGATAAAATTGCCCCAACGGCTGTCTATCAGCGACTCTTCCGTAAGCGCCATCCCAATACCCCAGGTAACGCCACCCACTATTTGGGACCTGGCAGTTTTTGGGTTAAGAATTTTGCCGGCACCTGTAACAGCTACAATGCGTTTTACACTTACCATCCCCGTAAAATTATTTACCCAAACTTCAGCGAAGTTTGCATTAAAACTGTGGCTTGAATAAGAATCCGCATCCGCAGGCGGCTTAGCATCTACTCTTGTCTGGTAAGTTGTAATGCCTTCGGAAATCATTAATTGAGCGGCTGTTGGCCGTACAAAAAATTGCTTACCCGATTTAGAGACCAGCTCATCTGTAATTTTTTCACATCCATCATTTACGGCATTTGAAAAACTTGCAGCACCAACAGAACCAACAGAACCTGCAGCCGGCGGCAAGTCAGAATCACCGATTTTAATTTCAATTTGACTTAGAGGCAACCCAAGCCCATCCGCTGCAGTTTGTGCAAGAATGGTATTAGTACCGGTGCCCAAATCAGAGGCGGCCAGTTCAACTACAGCTTTTACAATATTGTTTTTTCTGCTAAGTTTTATAATGGCTGATGTATCCCTTTGTTTTGCCGGGTAAGTGCCGCAGGCAACTCCGTAACCAATAGCATAATCGCCTTGTTTATTTTGCCCCGGTTCAATGCTCCGCTTTTCCCAACCAAAAGCTTTGGCGCCCTCTTCAAGGCATTGCACCAATGATCTTGACGACCATGGCTTTCCGTTTGAAGGATCTCTGGCAGGCTCATTTTTCAACCTGAACTGAATGGGGTCCATTTTTAACTGATAAGCCAGTTCATCAATGGCACTTTCAAGTGCAAAGCTGCCAGTTGATTTTCCCGGTCCCCTCGTGTAAGTAGGCAGAATAATATTCATCGGTGCAACCTTATAAGATATAAGTGCATCCGCAACATCGTATAATATTTTTGAGCCATCGCCGCAGGGTTCTACAAATTCAAAATCAACAGCTGTATGTGTTGTGGTTTCATGACTGAGAGACTTTAGTTTACCATCTTTAGTCGCAGAAAGCTTCAAATGCTGGCGGTTGGTTTGACGAAGCCCTACAGAATTAAACATTTGCGTACGCAATAAAGCTAGCTTAACCGGCCTGTTAACCATCTTAGCCGCTACTGCAGCCAGTACAATATTAGCCCATTGGCCTCCTTTTGAGCCGAAACCTCCACCGATAAAAGGGGTCACAACTCTCACATCTTCAGGCTTTAAGCCAAGCGTTGCTGCTGCAGATGTTTGAGCACCATTTACAATTTGAGATCCGTTGTGCAAAATGAGCCGCCCACCTTCCCAAACCGCAAGCGTTGCATGTGGCTCCATTGGATGGTGATGTTCAATTGGTGTGCTGTAAACTGCATCAACTTTATAAGCTGCATCCTGGAAAATTGCAACTGCATCACCTCTGCTTACTTCCGGATTATCTTTGGGCGTTACCGTATCCTCTTCAAGTTTAGCAATATCAACTCTTGCAGAAGTTTTTGAGTATTCAACTTTTATAAGTTGAGCTGCATTTCTTGCCTGTTCAAAAGTTTCTGCAACTACAATTCCAATATGCTGACCGTAAAATTTTATCTCATCGCTTTGCAGCAAAGCACCGCCTCTTAAGCCGCCTTTTACATTTAATTGAAGTGCATTTTTGTGTGTGATGATTGACAGCACACCCGGGGATTTTTCAGCTTCGCTGGAATCAATATTTATTATTTTGCCAGCTGCGATGGTACTTTTAAAAAGTACTGCATGAGCAACATTTTTAAATATATAGTCTGTAGCATATGGAGCAGCTCCCGTTACTTTTAAAATGCCGTCCACCCGGTTTATCGGCTGGCCAACAAGTATTTTGTCACTCATAAATTTTTTTTGAAGGTTATAGCTTTGTAGCGTTCAAAGCTTTCGTTAAAGCATGCGCAATAGCACGGGTGGCCATTTCAATTTTGAATTTGTTATTTTCCAGTGGTTTTGCCGATTGCATTTCTACCGCTGCCGCCACCTTGAAATTTTCTTCTGTTGCCGCCTTACCGGCAAGAAATTTTTCTGCTGCAAATGCACGCCAGGGCTTATGCGCCACGCCGCCTAAAGCTATGCTGGCTGTTTTAATTGTATCCCCACTTATGTCCAGTGCAGCAGCAACAGACACCAGTGCAAAAGCATAACTGGCCCGGTCCCTTATTTTGAGGTAATAAGATTTATCTGCGAAATTGTTTTTAGGAATTTCAATTGCGGTGATAATTTCTCCGGCATTTAGATTACTGTCTTTCTCCGGGTTATCCCCAGGCAGCCGGTGAAAATCTGCAAAAGGAATGTTTCGTTGTTGTCCTTCAGCACCCTGCACTTTAACTACTGCATCCAACGCTGCCAGCGCAATACACATATCAGATGGGTGCACAGCAACGCATTTATCGCTCCAGCCAAATATGGCATGCATGCGGCTGAAGCCCTCCCTGGCGCCGCAACCAGAACCAGCCTGCCTTTTATTGCAAGGCATTGCGTTATCATAAAAATAAGGGCACCTTGTACGCTGCAGCAAATTGCCGCCATTGGTAGCCATGTTTCTTATTTGTGCAGAAGCACCGGACAGAATGGCCTGGCTTAGCAAAGGATAGCCTTGCCGTATAAAAGGATGATTGGCAGTTTCTGTGTTTTTGGCAATTGCCCCAATAGAAACGCCGCCAGCATTGGTACCCGTCAAAATCTTTTGAATAGAAGTAAGTTTAAGGCCTGAAATATCAATCAGTTCATCAGGTCTTTCCACATCTTCCTTCATTAAATCCAGCAGGTTGGTACCGCCGGCTAAATACTGAGCATTATTATTTGCACCGGCAAGCTGCGTTGCACTTTGAAGACTTTTCGCTCCGGTATATTTGAATGGTCTCATCTTACCAGCTTTAAAAAATGTATGAATTATTATTTGCTACCATTGCTGTCGCATGAAGAACTGGCCATTCCTGTGCAACGTCTTTTCCAGATAAAACCTCTCTCATAGCCGCCACAATATTTGCGTAAGCGCCGCATCTGCAAATATTGCCAGACATCCGCTCTCTGATTTCATCATCTGATAACTCAGGTGATTTAGTGATACTTTGTACATCTTGCGTTGCAAAACTTGCTTCACCATTTTTTACCTCTGTTATCAATGCCACGCCAGAGCATATTTGGCCGGGAGTGCAAAAGCCGCATTGAAAGCCATCGTGTTTTAGAAATGCTGCCTGTACAGGGTGCAACGTGTTTCCTTTTGCCATACCTTCTATTGTTTGCACTGATTTTCCCTCACAAGTTGCAGCTAGTGTAAGGCAACTCAAAACCCGCTTTCCGTTTACTATTACAGTACAGGCACCGCATTGGCCGTGATCACAGCCCTTTTTAGAACCTGTGAGTTGCAACCTTTCCCGGAGGGTATCCAGCAAGGTCATCCTGGAATCTACCTCCAGTGATTTACTTGCACCATTTACTTTAAAGCTAACTCTTACACCATTTTCAATGGCACCCGGTGGCATATCATTTAATGGATCACCTACATTAGCGAACACAGCATTTTCTCCCAATAATTGAAAGGCCATGGTTGCACCGGCTGCACCTAAAAGCTGCTTTAAAAAATGCCGCCGCTGGCGGCCGAATTCCGAATGATCATGTTCATCTTCTGCCAGTAATTCTTTCAGCAGTTGTTTTTCATCATCGTTTAAATCCGGGTTTTGTATTTCGTGGCTCATAATATAGATGGGAGGTATGTGGAGTGCTTAGTAATTGAAATTTTTCGGTTACAGCAATAGAGCGGAACAAATAAAATACCAGTTTGGTTGCAATGAAGGCTTTGCTGCCTGCCTGCATTTATAAGAGCAGTTGATGTTGAGGAGGAGACTGGCTTTGACTATATGCAAAGTAATAATTTGTAATAAATTATTGTTGGCGGGGAAGTATTGTACGGGATTGGGGCCAATTACGAAAATTGAATTGAGTAAAATTGTCACCGGTTACAGTCAAATGCAAGGTGAAAGTTTTCCCACTAAAGCAGTCAGACAGATTACTCATTTCTTTGTCAGCCCTACTCCTGCTGTCACAATAGTATTTTACTGGCTGAGCAGAATCACTACGTAACCTTATCATTTTCTGCCCAGAATCAATTCCTTCAGCAAGGTATTTTCCAGTTGCAGTTTTTGAATTTCTGCCGCCTGCTGTTTTATTAAATCATCCTTTAAAGAAGTTTGGTTGTATTTAAAATCAGGCGGCATAGCATTGGCAATGTCCATGAAAAAATTGTATTTAACGGCATTACAAATTCTTATAACAGTGCTTGTTTTTAAAGAATCCCTTTTCTCATAAGCGTAAATAGCAGTGTTCGGTGTATTCATTGCAGCCGCAACAGCTGTCCTCACTATATTTTTTTCGTCAAGGTACTGCTTGATCATGCTGCCGATATGAATCCGGGTTTCCATAACATTATTTTTGAAAATAAAACTATGGTTTTAAACGTTTTTGTAACGTTAATTATATGTTGCTTATATGGTTGGCAGAAATATTTTATGCTGATTATATGCTGCTTATTGCAGGAGATAAATATTTCATCCTGGTTATACGTTGCTTATTGCAGCGTATAATTATTTTATTCCGGTTATACGTTGCTTATATGATTGGCGGAATTATTTTATGCTGGATATATAGTGCTGGTTTTAAATTATAGTTATTATGAAGTCTTTTGCAGCACTCCTGATTGAGTTTAAAAGCAACACTTAACTTGGCACCCCTACAACATAACGGGCAGGCCGCTGTGTACCGATTGATCACAGGCAAAAGCAATCCGCAGGCTGTTTACCGCATCTTCAATATGATCTGTAAGGTCAACATCATTTTTGATGGCATCTAAAAAGTATGCCTGCTCCCTGTCGCACAATTGCTGGTGGTTGGGTTCATCTTCAAGGTTGATCCATTCATCTGCGTTAATAAAATTATTGTCACCGTCAATGGCTGCATGATGTATGCGGATACTTTCTGTTTTAGTGTGTGCTTCCACTGATGCAGATTTGCCTTTTCCGCCGGCTTCTTTTGCCACAATGGAAACAGCCCCCTTTGGGCCAATAACATCTTTTACAAAAAAAGCTGTCTCACTCATCATAGGCCCCCAGCCGGCTTCGTACCAGCCAACAGAACCATCTACAAAACGTATCTGCAATTGGCCGTAGTTATAATTGCCTGCCGGGATATCTTCCGTTAACCTGGCACCGATGGCATTAACCTGTATTGGTTTTGACCGAACCATCTGGCACATCACGTCAATATAATGAACGCCGCAATCCACAATCGGGCTCAGGCTTTTCATCAGGTTACGATGCACATTCCACATGTTGCCCTGGCTTTGCTGGTTGAGGTTCATCCGCATTACCAATGGCTTGCCCAGTTGTTGTGCCTCAAGTATAAAACGCTGCCAGGACGGGTGCTGGCGGAGAATGTATCCAATCACCAGTTTTTTACCGGCGGCTTTTGCGGCGGCCGCCACCCTTTCCGAACCGGCGACCGTATCAGCCAGTGGCTTTTCAATAAAAACATGACAACCTTTTTCAAAAGATTTGATGGCAAATGCTTCATGTGTGTCCGGGTAAGTGGAAATGCAAACAGCATCCGGCCTGGCTGCTTCCAATGCCGTTTCAAAATCGTCGTATAAAGGATAGCCACCTCCGAGGGTTTCATTCAGCACATGTTTACTGTTGCCCGTGCTTACCAAACCACAAATGTGGAACGCATCCATGGTGTGATAGGCCATTGCATGAGAGGCACCCATATTGCCGCAGCCAACTACTAATATTTTGATTGGAGAAGTCATAAAAGATCTGATTTATTAATGGTTCAAAATTGAGGAAAAAGGAGGGGATTGGAGTGGTATTTTACAATAATAATCAAACTAAAAAAGTAACCGTTGGTAACAGGATGAGAATGTAATCAAAATACTGGCTTATATAATCTTTGATTAACGGCTTTCAAATTGATCTTTCGGAATTTGGCTCTGCCGGATGATTGATTGTAAAGTACCAATTTTAATTTCAGGATGATTGGGTACAGGTACGGTAATGGTACTGTTATTAATTTTCTTTTGCATGATGATATGACTTCCTTTCTGGCGCACCTGTTCAAATCGATTTAGTGTAAGGATTTTACACACTTCTTTGCCAGAAAGTATTTTAAGCTTGCCCAACTGCTATCTGCATATTTGTAATGAAAATATCGGATTTTAATCTTTGATCAATTTCTTCTTCAGAGGCATGCTCAAAAAATAGTTCGATGGCTTCATGCAGGTTTATTTTGGATTCCTCTATCGTATCGCCCTGGCTGGCGATATCTAGTTCAGGGCATAAAGCTACATATCCATCATCCTCTTTTTCAATTATTGCGGTAAAATTTCTGATACTTTTCATATCCGTTGTTAAGTAAGTTAACAATTACTAATAGCTATAAAGATAATTAAGTTACCTGTTTCTTGTAGTTTTTATGTTATCAGCAACCGGTTGACCAGGAGACCAGGCAGAGGCATCCTGACAAAATTATCCTATTGAACGTGGACATCTCCTAACTAAACAAATACTCCACATCTGCCTTACTCAACGCCTTCACAAAATGAGCATCATCGCTGGCGAGTTTGCGCTTGTGTTCCTGTTGTTGGAGGCTCTCGTCTTCAATGGTATTGCAGCAAACCCAATGTAAGCTGCATACCCATTCCACTTAGTCTCTTATGAAAAAGAAAATCGGCTCTAACACTCTTGTCTCACCATTGTATCTTTTTGAATAAATGTCCTTAAAAATAACAATATCGCTTTGTTTGATTTCAGCCAAAGCATCTGTCAACTCTTTGCTGAATTTGTTTGTATAATTTTTTAACTCCTTGGAAATGCAAGTGTCACCCCGAATAATAGTAACTGTAAAGCTATCAATAGGGATATTTATATCTATGTCAATACCTGCATAGTCAGCTCTTATATATTGCTGGCTTTTTAAAATGATTTTCTGAATTTTACCTCCTGCTGATGGACCAACTTTAGGGGTTGGGTCTGGAATTAGTTTTACTCGGAAAGAACTTTTGCCAATTTGTTTTAGTTTGCCGTTTACTTTTTTGTAAAGTGTAATGTCTGACTTGCCAATTTGGTTAGAGCGAAATACATAGGAGCCTTGGCTTCCCGAAATTGTACCATTGTCTGTCTTTATAATTATTGAATTGCTTGCATAGTTTTCAACAGCAATTGTCAATGGATTATCAATGTCTGCGTACAAAACATTCATTTTGTCTGCCGCAATAGAAAATCTCTGTCCTGCTGCTGAAACAAAACAAAGACTAAGAACAAGTGTTGAATAGATATATTTCACTTTAGAATTTTGAAGCCTCTTTTGGGTTGCAACTTACTGTTGGTTAATAGACTACCTCAACTTTCTAAGTGGATTTCTCTTTACATGAAAGATGCTGATAACAATAATTTGACTGGTCGATTTATTAATCCTGTAAATGAGCAGGTATGGAAAAACAGCAATTCTTGCTTCTCTAAAACTTTTAATTTTTATTGGATACCTGTCCGGATAATTTTCTATCTCTGAAAGCTTATTGAAAACTTCATTTGCAAACTTTTCACCCAAACCATTTTGTTTATCCTCATACCAGAGATATGCATCACCTAATTCTTTCTTTGCTTTTGAAAGTAATAAAGCTGTATAGCTCATTTGCTGGTTTTTGAACTTTTAATCCGCAACAAATCAGCCTGAACTTCATTAATGGTGTAACCTTTTTCTTTGCCGGCTTTCCATTCCTGGTAACGTTTATCCAGGTTTGAAACCAGCGCTTTATCCTGCCACCATTCGTTCGTTTCTTCTATATCATTTTCCAGCAGGCTGTAAATGGCTTTTATTTTTTTATCATCTGCCACCCTGATGTAATCATACAATTTTTCCCTGATTGTTAATGGTTGCATGTGCCTTAAATTTTATTGAAAATACAAAATTATCTTCAACCCCTTGATCACGAGACTTCCAAAAAAAATCGGAACTGGCAGACGGGGCACTCTAACTAAACAAATACTCCACATCCGCCTTGCTCAACGCTTTCACAAAATGTGCGTCATCGCTGATGAGCTCACTGGCGAGTTTGCGCTTGCGTTCCTGCAGTTGTAAGATCTTGTCTTCGATGGTATCAATACAGATCATGCGGTAAGCAAAAATGTTTTTTGTCTGGCCGATACGGTGCGTACGGTCAATGGCCTGCTGCTCTACGGCCGGGTTCCACCATGGGTCAACGATGTAAACATAGTCCGCAGCGGTAAGGTTTAAACCCACACCACCCGCTTTCAACGAGATGAGGAACACCCTGCAATTGTCATTGTTCTGGAAATTCTCAATTGCTTTCTGCCGGTCGTTGATGCCGGTGCTGCCATCAAAATATTCGTAGGGAATACCATCCTCTTCAAGTCTTTTTCTTATCAGCGCCAGCATACCCAGGAATTGTGAAAATATGAGGGCTTTGTGCTCACCAATATTTTCAGTGATCTCCCTGGTAAGTTCATCCAGTTTAATGCTGTGGTTGGGGTATTTTTCTTCCTCGTTCAAAATGGCGGGACTATCACAGATCTGCCGCAGCTTCATAAGCCCCTGCAAAATGGTTAGCTGGGATTTATCGATACCCTGCTGATCAATGGTACCCATGATTTTATCACGGTAGCTGTTGCGGTAGGCATCGTAGATCTTGCGCTGCTCTTTCTCCATTTCGCAAAACAGGATGGTTTCTGTTTTCTCCGGCAGGTCTTTGGCCACCTGCTCTTTTGTTCGGCGAAGGATAAATGGATACAACAACTTACGCAGGTGTTCTTTTTGCTCCTGCTCACCAAATTTATCAATGGGTGTTGCAAACTCATTCCGGAAAAAATCCATGCTGCCAAGCAAGCCGGGATTAAGGAAATTCATCTGGGCAAAAATATCAAAGGTGTTGTTCTGGAGCGGAGTACCACTCATGCACACCCTGTTTTTTGCAGTAAGCAAACAGGCTGCTTTGGTAACTTTTGAAGCCGGGTTTTTAATCGCCTGGCTTTCATCCAGCACCACATAATCAAAATTTATTTTCATGATTACCTGTATATCGCTGCGGAGTGTACCGTAGGTGGTGATGATCACGTTGGCCTTCTGCATTTCCACAATATCCCGGGTACGCATGCTGCCATGGTGTACCAGCCAGGTAAGGCCCGGTGTGAATTTTTTGATCTCATTTTCCCAGTTGTAAATCAGCGTGGTGGGGCAAATTACAATGGCCATTAATTTGCCTTCGGTAGTTTTGTAATGCTGTAGCATGGCCAACGCCTGTACTGTTTTACCGAGACCCATATCATCCGCAAGAATACCTCCCCAGCCTACATCGTTCAGGTAGCTGAGCCATTGGTAACCAGCCGTTTGGTAGGGTCGTAAGATGGGTATTAAGTTTTCTGGCGGAACTATTTCAGGTATGTTTTTAAACTCTCTCAGGCGTTCAAATTTTTCATCCAGCGAAAAACTCAGTTCACTCAATTCCTTATTTTCATACAGCTCATCTATCACACTCATGTGATATTTGCTGAGCCGTAACTTATCTGTTTTGCCTTCACCTACTTTAAAGAGCAGGGCATATTTTTTCAGCCATTCGTCGGGTAAAATACCCAAGGTACCGTCACCCAGTTGCACAAAAGACTGCTTGGAAGCAAGTGCTTTTTTAATGTCGGCAATGCCCACCCGCTGGCCTTCAAAATCAATTTCCACTTTGGCATCAAACCAATCGAGGCCACTGCTTACATGTATATGCGTTGATGGCCTGGCAGTATTGAAACGGAAATTCCGCAATGCTTCAAAACCATACACCGGAACCTTCTGCTCCTTCATGGCATCCACAAACAAAAAGAACCAGTTGTTACGCAATACATCAGCCCCTTTCAGCACAAGGCTGTTGCCCTCCTGCGGACGAATAAACTGTGAGTGCAGGGAAGACAGCTTATCCATGAAGCGGTTCTCCAGCTCCTTGTTGCGGTGAACGATCAGGATCTTATCGCCATCAGGTACCGTAATCGTGTCTTTATCATTGGCTCTTGTTTCAAAACCTTTATAGCTGAACACGGGTTGAAATACAAGGTAATCGCCTTTTTCCTGCAGTAATAATTTTACATCCGGGTCACCGGCTTTCACTTCTTTCACCAGCGATTTATCAAACTCCACCTGGTAATCTTTTGTAAGTGGCATGATGGTTTTTTGCATCTGCACCGCCCAGTTTTCTTTGCTTAGTTTGATGTGGCCATTCTTAATAAATTTATCGGCCTGTAAAATATCTTCCGGCTTTTGCCACAAGTAAAAAATATGGTTGTATAAAAACAGAATGCTGCTGTTGCACTCGTTTTCGGTTACAGGCTGTTCTGCTCCGTTAATTTTAAATCTGCACTGGAGTTCAAAATGATCATCCTGTGCCACAATTTTAAATTGCGGTGCAATCAGTGTATCACTTAAAGAAACCTCTACAAGGTTTTCAGTTTTAAAAACCTTTTTCTCCGGCAGGTAAAAAATAAAAGGATTGGTAGCCTGTTCCTCAAAAATCTTTTTCAGTTTTGGATGCAGATATTCTGTTATCAGCGACTTTGTTTCATCAGGCAGCTCATCGCCATCCATTTGAATAATGTTTTCCCAAATGCCGCTAAAGGGAGAATTGCGGTTGAGGTATTTGTTTACTTCTGCCGCCTGCAGTTTGCGAATCTGCTGCAGCAGCATTTTATCTTCTTCACTAAAAACTTCAGTATTTACATATTTTGTAAGATCAAGCTTTTCAGTTTTACTGATAAATTTTTTTCCTGCTGCATCCGTATCTGCCTGTATAGCATCAGCAATAAAATAGGGATAAGCCGTAGCGTTAAAATTAAACACCAGGCCAAGCCTTTTTGTGGGTGTGGTTTCTACCTCATTATCGATGGAATCAGTTGAACGGCCGCCAACGGAAACCTGCTCCTGCATGTAAGCAGGTTTTGCCACCGGGGCAGTTGGCGTTACCCTTTTAATGGAAGTATCGAGTACTTTTAAAAAAGGTTTTCCTTCTTTGTAAATGAACTCAAATTTCCCCGCCAGGTCGTCATCCAGGGTGTAGCCGTATATCTGCAGCAGCTTATTTTTTTCTTTGTCCCAGTTGCGTATCGTATCAAAATAATAGCCTCCGTATTTATGAAACAGCTGTAAAAACAATACAGTTTTATGTACGCACAGCGGATGATCTGCCTCATTGCACTTGCAGGAAGTATCGAAATTTCGTTCGTCGTTTTTTTGAATAACCAGCGGGTATGATTCGCCGTCAATTTCTAAAGTGGCTTCTACCCTTTCATTGGCAGCAACCGCAATGCCGGCCTTAGTTGTAAGTAAAATATTTTCGGCTGCCTCAAAAATTTCCATTGATGCCAGCACCCTCATCACTTTTAAATCAATATGCTTCATTTTGGCAACCGTATGGCGCTGGTTGTACATAATGGTGCTGCCACCAAGCATGTTTTTATCCACCAAATCCTGCAATTGAAACATGGCAGCAGCTTCATGGCGGCAAATATCTCCAAGATTGTAGGGGCAACTGCACCGCATAGTGAGTGTGGCGGGATCGCTGTATTGCTGGATGTTTACCTTGTAGTAAGTGCTGTAAGTATCATCCTTTACCCGGAACATAACCGCATTCAGCAGTTCGTCATGTTCCACCAGTTCAACATAGCCGCTTGCGTGAATTTTTTTTCCTCTTCGGATTACTTCATCAGAGCCGGTATTGTAAACGTATTTGATTAAATGCGATAATGCCAAGTGCTAAAAGATTTTATATGTACGATTCCAAAAAGCCTTTAACCAAATTGAGAAAAAGGCAATTTGCAAAAGTAACGTAAAATTTGTGAGAGAAAATTGCCTTTGCAAAGTTTATTGAAAAGGCAATACGTGATGCAGGGAAATAGATGAATTTGCTACGCAAATTGGGTTTTGCCACAGATTACACGGATTGGCGCAGATTAAACTCAGGCATTCTCAGGCAAAATAATTCGTGCCAATTCGTGTAATCTGTGGCAGAAAATCTTGTAGCTAAGGCACCATCAATTTGCCATCTGTGTACAGCGGCAGTACGTTGGCGGCGTCTGGTGTAAGGCAGAAGCGAATGTCTTCTATCAAACCAAAACGGGAAACCAGCCGGTGATAATGTGTTAGGTTTGGCGCAAAACCAGGCAGGTCGTTTTTATGTTGCTCATAAAGAATTTCCGCCACAAGGCTGCTGTCGCAATGGATCGTAAAATATTCTTTTATGCGGCTGATGACAGCACCGGCAAACAGGGTGTCTTCCACATTAAATCGGTCCTTCCATCCGGCACAGCCCAGTACCACATTCTTGTTTTCTTTTATCAAAAATTCACACACAGCAGAAAGGTTAGGGAACGAGCCAGTAATGATAGTAGAAGCATTGTTTTCAAGGGCCATTTGCAGCAGGCGTGTGCCGTTGGTGGTGGTTAACACCAGTGTTTTACCTGCTATAAAATCACGGGTATATTCTAACGGGGAATTTCCATATTTAAGACCGGCTGCAATTTGCCCGTCCCGTTCTCCGGCTGCAATTGCACCTAAATCATCACCCATTTCTATTGCTTTAGCCACCGTATCTACCGGAATAATGCAGGTTGCACCGTTATACAAAGCAGCTGCAATAGTGCTGGTTGCCCGGAACACATCAATTATCACCACAACGGCATCTGACAAATCGTATAAATGTAACTGGGCTGGTGAAAAGCATGTAAAAAGGGTAGGTTTGTGCTGGGGCATATTTTTGTTGATGGAAAGTTTTTTTAGAGAATAAATAGTACAGTGTGATGGTTAGGTTAAGATAGCTTTCCACTTTACTGTTTCGGCATACTCTTTAATAATTTGATTTCTTTTAAGCAGCAGCCTTTCCAGGTATTTACGCAAATAAACAGCATTTAAAAGTTGCCCGATACTGCCGTAAGGGCTTTCAAACTCCATCACATCTATCATAATGGTGCCGTTGTTAACCTGCTTAAAATGATGGGCATGTTTAAAGCTTTTAAAATCGCCCTGCACCATTTCATCAGTAAAAGAAACCGGCGATTCCATAGCCGTAATTTTTGAAGTAAGTTTTCTTTCTTTAAAAAGATGCTTTGCCTGCCAGGTAACCGTTTCGCTTTCTTTTATAAGGCCGCTTGTTACCCCGGCAATGGCTTTTTCGCCGGTGTGTGCAGTTGATATTTTGTGCAGGTTGATGCTACGGCTAAGATCGAAAACCCGTTGAGCTGGTGCAGCAATAAATGTTGTTAAATGAATGGTTGACATGATGATCAATATCCCTTTTTGAGCGGGGGTGTTTTAAACAAATGGTATTTTAACCACCTTAGCTCTTAATAAAGTATTGCGGATGCTGATAAAAATCTCACTATCGATAGCGGCAAATTGTGCATCAACATAACCCATTCCAACAGCCTTGCCCAGTGATGGTGATTGTGTTCCGGATGTAACGCAACCGATGATAGAACCTTCAAAATCTTTTATCACATAATCGTGACGGGCAATCCCTTTTTCCAACATTTCAAAACCAACCAATTTTTTAGTTACACCCTTTTCTTTTTGCTTTTCAAAATAAGCACTGTTGGTAAATGGTTTGGTGAATTTGGTTATCCAGCCAAGTCCGGCTTCCAGGGGCGAAGTTGTATCATTGATATCGTTGCCGTAAAGGCAAAAACCTTTTTCCAGCCGCAGCGTATCCCTGGCGCCAAGTCCAATTGGTTTAATACCAGCCGCTTTACCAGCTTCAAAAATGGCATCCCATATTTTTTCGGCATTGTCTCCGGCATCTTCAAAATAAATTTCAACTCCACCGGAACCTGTGTAACCTGTAGCGCTGATCAATACATTTTCTACCCCGGCAAAAAGGCCCCTGGTAAAAGTGTAATATTTTAAATTCATGATGTCGGTATCTGTCAGCGGCTGCAAAATTTTAGTAGCGTTAGGCCCCTGGATTGCCAACAGGCATGTTTTGTCGCTGATATTGTGCATCTCCACGGCACCCCCAAGCCCCCCCGAAAGGGGGGTATTAAATGATTGTATCCATTCCCAGTCTTTCTCAATATTGCTGGCATTTACAACCAGCATATAGCTTTTGTTTTCTTCCAGGCAGTACACCAGTAAATCATCCACAATACCACCATCATTATTTGGCAGGCAACTGTACTGGGCCTTGCCCTTTGTTAGTTTAGATGCATCGTTGGTTGTTACCCGCTGAATAAGGTCCAGCGCATTATCTCCCTTCAAAATAAATTCACCCATGTGGCTCACATCAAAAACGCCTGCATTGTTGCGTACGGCTGCATGTTCATCATTAATGCCGCTGTAACTAATGGGCATATTGTAACCGGCAAATTCGGCCATTTTGGCGCCAAGTGCAATGTGTTTTGCCGTGAATGGAGTATTCCTCATACTGATAAAATTTGAAGTTTGTTAGTTGGCAAATGTAAATGAAATACGATGTATTGAAAACAAGTAGCAGGTAAACGGGTTGCAAAACAAGCTTCTCTAATATATTTTATCAATATTGAAAATAACGGTTATAAAAAACCAGAGACTATTGCTCCGGCTTTTTATAAACAATCATTTTTTTAAAGTCCCATCTCATCCGCACTTGGTCCGTAGGCTCCAGGTATTGGAATGTTTAACAGCCTCAGGAAAACGCCCATTTGTGCCCGGTGATGGATAATCTGCCCGAAACACATCCAGATTACATCCTCTTTGGCATCGTTCACCCAAATTTCATCACCGTTACGCATGATCCAGTTATCGCTCAGTTGCTCTTCTTTAAAACTGGCAAGAGCGGTTCTGCCCTGCACCAGGTTTTTTTCAAAGAGAGCCATAAGTTCAGCTGTGGTTATTTACATTGGGCGCCGCATAAGGGTTTTTCGAAAAGTCAAGTTCGGCAGTGTTTACCACCATACCAAACCACGAAAAAATGTCGGCGATATGAGTGGCCAGCACTTTAATGGTCATGCTCTTTTCATGCGGCTTCCAGCCAAATTTATCGGCAGGTACAACCGCAAGCATTTTGCGGGTGGTTTCAGCTTCTTTTTCCAATGCTTTTTGAAATGCAGTAATCTGTGACATAGTATAATTTTTTGTTTATACCACAAAGAAAACCCGGGGTAGTGACAGCCTTATGTCAGCAGCATTTAATTTATTTTTTTGGCTATGGATTGCAGAATACCCTTTACTATATCTTTCAATTTCGTTGGCTTTACAATTTCAGCGTTATCGCCAAAAAGAAGAAACCACCGGGCAAAGCCATTCAGCGAAGCAGAAAGAAAAGTCATTTCAATTTTTTCACCCATTTCTTTTTGAGAAACAAAACCATTGTAATATTTCTGGTCGCCAAAATGCTGGATGATCTGTTTATCTACCAGGATGATAACAGTATGCAGTGCTCTTTCTTTGGCAACTTTTGAAAGAAAATTTTTTAAGGCAGGATGTTGTTTTTCAAAGTGGTGCTCTGTTATCTGTAGTTTATTGATGCTTCCAAATTTAAAAGTGCGGTAATCTTTTCTCAGCCGGCAATATGCTACCATGTACCATTGTTCGCCTAAGTAGTAGATGCCCACCGGTTCTACATCACGGCTTGTTTGCTGCTGGCTGTGGTTAGCGAAGTAACCGATACATACCACGTTTTTTTGTGCAATACTTTGCAGCACTTGTTGCAAATGAATGGTATCATTGCTGCGTTTGGGCACATACTGGTTTTCAATTACTTCAATATGCTGCTCCATATTTTCCAGGTAGTCTTTTTCGGTAAGCCGCAATACCGATTTTACTTTTAGCATGGCGCTGCTGTAATGTTCCCGGGTAGAAACATCTGTGAGTTTTTCCACCAGTTTTTCTGCAGTTATAAATGCTATAGCTTCTTCTTTAGTAAACATTACCGGCGGCAAACGGTAACCTTCCATAATGCTGTAGCCAATTCCGGCTTCGCCGATGATGGGTACTCCTGCTTCATCCAAAGCCTTCACATCTCTGTAAACTGTACGCAAGCTTAATGCAAAACGGTCTGCTATTTCCTGCGCCCTCACTACTCTTTTAGACTGTAGCTGGATAAGGATGGCGGTGAGGCGGTCAATGCGGTTCATAAAACTTTTTTAAAAAGACAATAAAATATAACTGGAAAAGTACAAAACTCATACGTTGAATATTAAAATAAAAACCGAGGCAGCAATGCCTCGGTTGAAAAATAATCTCCGGTTAAATGAAATTGCATTTATACCCCTTTAGGCGGATAGGGCATCTAAAACTCCGCACTCTTCGGGTACCTTGGAAAAGGAATCACATCCCTGATATTTCCCATACCGGTTACAAACTGCACCAGCCGCTCAAAGCCAAGCCCAAAGCCTGCATGAGGACAAGAACCAAAGCGCCGGGTATCCAAGTACCAGTTCAGTTCGTCTGTCGGAATGCCGAGGTCTTCCATGCGTTCAACCAGTTTATCCAGGCGCTCTTCCCGCTGGCTGCCGCCAACAATTTCACCAATACCGGGCGCTAAAATATCCATGGCAGAAACAGTTTGCCTGCCGGGTTCACAACCATCATCCTGCCGCATGTAAAACGACTTTATAGCAGCCGGATAGTTAGTTAGTATCACCGGTTTTTTAAAGTGTTTTTCCACCAAATATCTTTCGTGTTCGCTTTGCAGATCAATACCCCATTTTTCTACCAGGTATTGAAATTTTTTCTTTTTGTTGTGATTGCTTTCCTTTAAAATTTCGATGGCTTCAGTATAAGTGATGCGTTCAAAATTGTTTGTAACCACAAAGGCAAGTTTAACCAGCAGGCTCATTTCACTGCGTTCATTTTGTGGCTTCTGTTTTTCTTCTTCCTCCAGCCGCTGGGCTAAAAATTCAAGATCTTCTTTGTTGTTATCAATAGCATACTGAATAACATACTTTATAAATTCCTCGGCAAGGTTGGCATTGTCTTCCAGATCATAAAAAGCCATCTCCGGCTCAATCATCCAAAACTCGGCAAGGTGCCTTGTTGTGTTGCTGTTCTCCGCCCTGAAGGTTGGTCCAAAAGTATAGATATCGGCGAAAGCCATTGCGGCCAGCTCACCTTCTAATTGGCCACTAACCGTAAGATTGGTGCTGCGGCCGAAAAAATCTTCTTTAAAATTGATAGAGCCATCTTCATTTTTTGGTGCTGTGCCATCCATTGGTAATGAGGTAACCCGGAATGTTTCGCCTGCTCCTTCAGCATCGCTGGCGGTGATGATGGGGGTATGCAAATACAAAAACCCTTTCTTATTAAAGAACTCATGTACCGCAAAAGCCAGCGCATGCCGCACCCGGAATACCGCTCCAAATGTGTTTGTACGGAAACGCAAATGAGCGATTTCCCGTAAAAATTCAAGGCTGTGTTTTTTAGGTTGCAAAGGAAATTTTTCTGCATCGCTGTCGCCCAGTATTTCAATTGTGGTGGCTTTAAGTTCAACCTTTTGCCCCTTGCCCAAAGAGGCAACAACCTGGCCTGTTGCCTTAATACATGCACCAGTTGTAAGCCGTTTCAAAATTGCTTCGTCAAATTTTCCAAGTTCAGTAACTACCTGCAGGTTATTATTTGTGCTGCCATCATTAACCGCTATAAACTGGTTGTTACGGAAAGTGCGTACCCAACCCATTACTGTTGCCTCATAGTCAGCGCTTTCGCTGGCCAGCAGTGCTTTAATTTTTGTTCTTTTGTTGAACATGTGCATTCATTTTTTGTGGCTGCAAATATAAGGGATTGTGTGTACGGGTATTTTGACGATGATTCGGTGAATGATGCTATAGATGGTTTACAGCTTCGGCTTGCTTTCATCATTTATTGGCAGCAAATTAATCGTTGTTACCTTCACAAAATGAAAATTGCCTTCTTCAGTACCAAGCAATACGATAAAACTTATTTTGAAAAGTTTGTTACAACACATGAGATCATATATTTTGAAGCACCGCTCAATGAGCAAACCGTAAACCTTGCTGCCAGCTGCCAGGCTGTTTGTGTGTTTGTAAATGACCGGCTGAATGAAGCTGTTATTAAAGCTCTGCAGCACCTGGGTGTAAAACTAATTGCCCTCCGCTGTGCAGGCTTCAACAATGTTGACATACATACCGCCGCCGCCTGCGGCATCAGCATTGTAAGGGTGCCAGCCTACTCCCCCCACGCTGTAGCAGAACATGCTGTGGCGCTCATTTTAACGCTGAACAGGAAAACACACAAAGCTTATAACAGGGTTAGGGAAGGCAACTTTTCTTTGGAAAGATTGACTGGCTTTGATCTTAACGGAAAGACTGTTGGCGTAATTGGCACCGGTAAAATTGGCCAGGTTTTTTGTGGCATAATGCAGGGTTTTGGTTGCAGGGTGGTGGCCTTTGATCTTATTGCCAGCAAGCCTTTAATGGAAAACGGTGTCGAATACCTGCCGCTGATCAGTTTGCTGGAGCAGGCTGATATTATTTCGTTGCACTGCCCTTTAACAGAACAAACAAAGCATGTTATAAACCGGGATACCATCAATATGATGAAAGATGGCGTGATGCTGATTAATACCAGCCGGGGTGGTTTGGTGGATACCGGCGATGTAGTGGATGCTTTAAAAACCGGCAAAATTGCCTACCTGGGGCTGGATGTTTATGAGCAGGAAGAAACACTTTTCTTTAATGACCTGTCTGAAAATATTATCCAGGATGATGTGATTATGCGGCTGCTGAGTTTCCCGAATGTACTGATCACTTCTCACCAGGGTTTTTTAACGGAAGAGGCATTAAGTGAAATTGCGAAAGTTACCCTTAGCAATATTGACGCTTTTGAAGCCGGGATGGCATTGGATAACAGGGTTGTGTGATATAAAAAGATGACTGGAATAATTTGACAATATGTAACTCTCAGTTGTTTAAACCATCTATTAAAATTACCAGGCTGCGGTTTGATTTTAATTCAATGCGTTTGCATACCAATCTAAATTTTTTTTCGTTTTCATAAAAAACAGCGTAATATTGTGGCGGAATATTGCTGATAAGGTCTTCTCCAATTGTTTTTCCATTGCATCAGACGGTCACATTTGCATCATCAAAAATTCTCACCCGATAATTTTGGGACTTTAATTTCAATTTAACACAAGCCTTTTTTGAAAAACTCTTTTCATTGATTTTATGTACGACATTTTACAATTGAACGATATGCTCGTTCCTGAGTTGCATGATATTGCGGAGCAACTTGCCATACCCAATTATAAAAAATTAGAAAAGCAAGAACTTGTTACCAAAATATTAGAAAAGCAAGTAAACGGCGCTGCTTCAACAAAAGCAACTGCAGACGAAAAGCCTAAGCGCAAGCGGGTGCCAAAAGCTGCGGAACCCGCCACAGAAGCGGAAAAAGAAAAGCCTAAAGCCGAACCAAGACCTGAACCTAAACTGGCAAAACGATCAGAACCCTTTGCTGACAAAAAGCGCCCGGTTAAAAAAGCGGAGCAGGAAGATGAGGAAGAAGATTTGCAACCAATCACCAGCGAACAAAGTACCATCCCGGCAGCCATTGCCTCCCTTTTACAGGAAGAAGACGAAATACAGCAGCAGCAACCTGAAGTTCAGCAGATTGAAAACAACCAGCAAAATCAGTTTCCCGCTAAGCAATATCAGCAAAGAAGAGATCAGCAGCAAGTTTTCAATATTGAGTTTGACGGAATTATTTTAGGTGAAGGCGTGCTGGAAATGATGCCCGACGGTTATGGTTTTTTAAGAAGCAGCGATTACAACTACCTCTCTTCCCCGGATGATATTTATGTATCTCCTTCCCAGATAAAATTATTCGGTTTAAAAACCGGCGATACGGTTTACGGATCTGTTCGTCCGCCAAAAGAGGGTGAAAAATATTTTGCATTATTAAAGGTTGAAACCATCAACGGCAAAAGCCCGGATGAAGTAAGAGACAGGGTTCCATTCGATTATTTGACCCCCTTGTTTCCTTTTGAAAAATTAAATCTTACAACTACTTCAAATAATTACAGCACAAGGATCATGGATCTTTTTACGCCAATTGGTAAAGGCCAGCGTGGATTGATTGTTGCCCAGCCAAAAACGGGTAAAACCATGTTGTTGAAAGAATTGGCAAACGCCATTGCAGAAAATCACCCGGAATGTTACCTGATGATTGTGCTGGTGGATGAAAGGCCGGAAGAGGTTACAGATATGGAACGTAGCGTAAAAGCTGAAGTGATTGCATCTACTTTTGATGAGCCTGCCGAAAAACATGTGAAAGTGAGCACCATTGCGCTGCAAAAAGCAAAACGTTTGGTTGAGTGCGGACATGATGTTGTAATCTTATTGGACAGTATCACCCGTTTGGCAAGGGCTCACAATACTGTGGCACCATCAAGCGGTAAAGTATTGAGTGGTGGTGTTGAAGCCAACGCCATGCAGAAACCAAAACAGTTTTTTGGTGCTGCCCGTAAAATTGAATTTGGCGGATCGCTTACCATTATTGCAACAGCCCTTGTTGATACAGGAAGCAAAATGGATGAGGTAATATTTGAAGAGTTTAAGGGTACCGGTAATATGGAGTTGCAGCTTGACAGAAGATTATCTAACCGTCGTATTTATCCGGCTATTGATATCGTTGCATCTTCTACCCGCCGGGATGATTTGCTGTTAGACAAAGAAACATTCCAGCGTATGTGGGTACTCCGCAAACACATGGCTGATATGAACCCGGAAGAAGCGTTAAATACATTGCTTAAGAATATGAAGGGTACAAAAGATAATGTGGAATTCCTGACAAGTATGAACGGATAGCTTTTGCAGAGATGCAAAACATGCTAATAACATTTGGTTAAAGAATAAATTAAGGTTTATGCCGTTGACAATTCAGCGGCATTTTCTTTTATCAATATATTTGGTTGGAATAAAAAAATGCCGGTTCAAAAAATTACGATAGAGCAGTTTACAGAACAAGCGCCCAATAACCTGGTGCTTGATGTACGGAGCCCCGGCGAATACAAACATGCCCATATACCCGGGGCTTACAGTTTGCCATTATTTACTGATGAAGAAAGAAAGGTGGTGGGCACAGCTTACAAACAACAAAGCAGGCAAGCTGCCATTAAAATTGGGCTTGATTATTTTGGGGTGAAGATGCGTAAGGTGGTTGAAGAAGTTGAATTATTATTGAAAGAGCGAAAGCTTACACAGGGCTCACCTATTTTTTTACATTGCTGGCGTGGCGGCATGCGTAGCGCTGGGGTTGCCTGGCTGCTGGATTTGTATGGCTTTAAGATCTTTACCATTGCAGGAGGTTATAAAGCTTACCGTAAATGGGTTAGGGATCAATTTGAAAAAGATTACCCGTTGAAAGTAATCGGCGGCAATACCGGATCTGGTAAAACTGATATTTTGCATGCATTAACCAAGGCTGGGTATTTTGTTACAGACCTCGAAAAATTAGGCAATCACAAAGGTTCTGCGTTCGGGGCATTGGGCGAGCCTGCGCAACCATCGCAGGAAATGTTTGAGAATTTGCTGGCAGAAAATCTTCATACAATTGAAGTTCAATTTTTGACAGAAAGTGGGCTGTCGACAAAAACCATCTATATTGAAGATGAAAGCCAGCGGATTGGTCAGTTGCAGATACCAACGCCCTTTTGGAATATCATGCGTAAAAGCCCGGTGATTTTTGTAGACATTCCATTTGAAGAAAGGCTTGACTATCTTACAAAAGGATATGGGAAATTCAAAACCGGAGAACTCGTAAATGCCATCATCCGAATACAAAAAAGACTGGGAGGCCTTGATACTAAAATGGCCATTGGTTTTTTGTTGGAAGGTAATCATAAAGAGTGTTTCAGTATTTTGCTTAAATACTATGACAAATGGTACACGAAGGGCCTTTACAACAGAGAAAATATTGAACAACAATTAACAAAAATAATTTGCAGCAAATTCGATGCAGTTGCAATTGCAGCGCTCCTTATACAACAATAAAAATCAGTTTAGTAAGCAGGCGTTGCAAGATAAATAATTAAGAAAAATGACGAAGAATTTTTTGATAAACATTTTGCTGGTACTTGCATGTTTATTACCTGCGGTGACGAATGCACAGCAGGAAGATATCACCGGTATTTGGAACGGGCACCTTGAACTGCTGGATTCAGCCAACAATATTGTAAAGCTGCCATTTGAAATTGCGGTGAGTGAAGAAAAAGGAAAACTCTTTGGGTACTCAAGAATTATTTTTCATGCCAACGGCAAAGATGAAGCAGGTATGCAGGATATTACTATTCAAAGAAAAGGCAAGGATATCATTATTGAAGACGAAGGTTTTATTGAACATGATTTTACCATCAACCCTTCCCGAAGGGTTAAAAAAACAATGGTGATGACGCTAGCAGTAATTGATACGCAAATGCTGATGGAGGGAAAATGGAGCACCAACCGCACACGGGCTTACCTGCAGATGAAAGGAGATGCTGTATTAAAAAGGAAAGTTGAATTTAAATCAACGGCAATTTTTAAAAGACTGGATACATTAAAGCTTGCAGAAAAATTGTCTTTTAAAGACAGGCCGGAAACGGCTCCAACAGTTGCGGTAGTTACAGCTCCGGAAAAAAAGCCGGTTGTTGCACCTGCACCAATTCCTGAACCGGTTCCGGAGCCAGAATTAATAATTCCTGCTATTGCAAAAGCAACATTTGATTTGCAACCGGTTGTAAAAAAAGCACAGCAGTCAACTGCAAAAGTATCACCTCCATCGCCTCAAAAAAGGGCTTTGTACAATGCGATTTCAAAAAGCACGCTTAAGTATGTGCCTAAGGAAATTGAGCCAGAACCAGTAACCGTTGCCGCTGCTCCTAAACCCAAACCGGCGCCTGTTGTAGCTGCTCCCAAACCACAACCTGTTGTAACCAAACCCATTAAAGAACCAACGCCGGTAGTTGTAGCAGCACCTGTTTCACCACCTGTTCAAAAGCCTGTACCACAACCTGTTGTTATTGCCCCATCAGTAACACAGGGAGCTGCGGAGATTGAAAAACGCACCACAAAATCTGATCAAATATTTTATTTCGAAAAAGACAGTCTTGTATTAACCCTTTATGATAACGGTGAAGTGGACGGCGATACTGTAACGGTATTAATGAATGGTGGAATTATTTTTTCTAAGCAGGGCCTTACAACACAGCCCAATACAAAAACGGTTTACATACCGGCCAATTCAGATTCTGTAAATCTTGTAATGTATGCTGAAAGCCTGGGGGAAATTCCGCCAAATACGGGTTTGATGATTATAATGGATGGTGAAAAAAGATATGAGGTAAGGTTTAGCGCCGATTTAAAAAGCAATGCCGGCATCATTTTGCGGAGAAGAAAAAAATTGTAACATAAATTAAATGGATACTTTTCAGTTAACAAAATATTCTCATGGTGCCGGATGCGGTTGTAAGATATCACCTAAAATTTTAGATGAAATTCTGGCTTCCAACTTTGCCATGCCAGACAATAAAAATTTGCTGGTAGGCAACCACAGCAAAGATGATGCGGCTGTGTACGATATGGGCAATGGCATGGCGTTGATTTCCACGACGGATTTTTTTATGCCGATTGTAGACGATCCTTATGAATTTGGCCGCATCGCAAGTGCCAACGCCATCAGCGACGTATATGCAATGGGTGGTAAACCTGCTTTGGCTATCGCCATCCTTGGCTGGCCCATAAATATTTTGCCGCCTGCTGTTGCCCAAAAAGTTATTGAAGGGAGTCGCAGTATTTGTGCAGAAGCTGGCATTCCGCTGGCTGGTGGTCACAGCATCGATTCTCCGGAACCAATTTTTGGGCTGGCCGTAAATGGTTTTGTGCCCGTAAAAAATATAAAGCAAAACAACACTGCAAAAGAGGGAGATATTCTTTTTATCACCAAACCATTGGGCGTAGGTATTTTAACCACGGCAGAAAAAAAGGGCATTCTTATGGAAGAGCATAAAGGAATCGCAGCAAAACAAATGATGCAGCTAAACAAAATTGGCGAACTGCTCGGTAAAGTAGATGGAGTGCATGCCATGACTGACGTTACGGGTTTTGCATTGCTTGGCCATTTGGTGGAAATGGCAGAAGGCAGCGGCTTAAGTGCAGAAGTAAATTTTAAAAATGTGCCGTTAATTATTGACGATATAAACTTTTATACAGATCAAAAATGTGTACCCGGCGGCACCGGCCGTAACTGGGAAAGTTATGGTGAAAAGATTGGTGCAATATCGGAATACCAAAAAGCAATTTTGGCTGATCCGCAAACCAGCGGCGGTTTGTTGATCGCCGTTGCGCCAGGCGCTATTGCAGAAGTAACCAGCTTGTTGCAGGACAATGGCCTGGCTGATTTTGTAAATTCAATCGGTCATCTTACAGCAAAAAATGAAAAGGTAGTAACAGTTTTATAGGCTATTATTTCGCAGTTATCCCATCAATTTCCTTAGCCAATTTCCTGTCCTTCTCCGTTACCACATCTCCTGCATCATGAGTGCTAAGCCATATTTCAACCTTGTTGTAAACGTTGGTCCACAGCGGATGATGGTCTGCTTTTTCGGCGGCAAGTGCAACTCTTGTCATAAAAGCAAAAGCTGCTGAAAAATCTTTAAATTCAAATTTTTTATAGAGACTGTTATTTTCTTCTTTCCACATTGTCAAAAAGTTTAACTGGTAAAATATTGCAGGTGCTACAATATTAAATGCTGTTTGTGTTTAATTTTTTCATTCGTCATTTCTGTAACCATCTGCACCCCGGATAAATCTTTTACAGAAGGGATAATCACTTTTTGATCATCAACCGGCATGCCGTAACCTTTCATCAGCCATAAAAAATCTAAATGTTTAAATTCCGGTAGCAGGTATTCACCGTCATATTGGTTGTTGTACAAGTAATGTACAATGGTTGTAGAAGGTACGCAATATTCGTACACAGAAAAAAAGTACTGCCTGTTTTTTTTCTGCAGTTGAATTTCCAGGCTGTTGTTGATCCTGAATTTAAACCCCAGCACTTTATTGAGTTGCCAGGTAAACTGGTAATCTTTCTGAGACGCAACGATACCCAGCAAAATACTGTCTTCGAAGAACTCTTCTGCCAATGCCTCGTTATCTATTTTGAGTTTCATACACTAACTAAATCCTTATGCAAAAATATTTTTAAAATTTAAACACTGGCTGCCGTCTTCTGTTTGTTAAAACCATTGTTGCCGGTCCCCCGCAAAAGCCGGAATGAAATTATTGAAATACAATATCAAAAATCATCTCCTGTGTACCCCTCATTATTTTCAACTGTGTTGCGTCGCCTTTATTGAATTTGGATAAAACCTCCATGTAACTTTGCACATCGCTAAATTTATAATCACCAAGCTGGGTAAGTACGTCACCAGTTTTTAACCCAATTTTCTGGGCAAGTTTTCCCTCACTTATCCCATCAGCCCTTACTCCGTTGCCACTAAAAGTATAATCCGGCATAATACCCATGGAAACCTTAAAACTGCTTTTGCCGCTCATAGCAACTTCCCTAGTTTTATTGAATGAAAGTTTGTCTTTTTTATCTGTCGCCGCAATAAGCCCGTAGATAAATTTAACCACCTGGAGCTCACCCCAATAATTAATTTTATCCGCATCATCTGCAGGCTTGTGGTAATCGCTGTGTATACCGGTAAAGAAAAACAATACCGGGATATCTTTCCTGTAAAAAGATGTGTGATCACTTGGTCCGGTTCCGCTGCTGTCAAATTTTATCCTGAAATATTTATCATCAGCATTAAGAATATTTCCCCATTCCGGTGATGTACCATAACCGCCGATGGTGAGGCCGTGGGTGCTGTCGTTGAGCCTGCCCACCATATCCAGGTTAATCATGTAATTTATTTTGGTAAGATCAACTGATGGATGTTCTGTAAAAAACTTGGAGCCAAACAAGCCAAGTTCTTCCCCGGAAAAAGATATAAAAAG
Organism: Ferruginibacter sp.; assembly: GCA_965247025.1. Lineage (GTDB taxonomy): Bacteria > Bacteroidota > Bacteroidia > Chitinophagales > Chitinophagaceae > Ferruginibacter. The sequence goes on from OZ252000.1 coordinate 4,402,289, forward strand.
GTAATTGTTATTTTTATATTTAGCGGCAGTAAGCATCTTGCTCAACTCAATAACTGCTGCAGTACCGCTGGCATTATCGTCTGCACCATTGTGTATTTGAGCATCTGTACCCGTGTACAAAGAATTGTGATCTTCTCCATAACCAAGGTGATCGTAATGTGCGCCAATGATAATTGTATTAGCTGCGCCATTGTCTTTAAAAGCCACAACATTGTGTCCTGTTCTGTGCTTTTCTTCAATCAGCACCTTCAGTTTAATATCCTGCGTTGCAGTTACATCTTTAAAATATTTTTCTGCAACAGCTTTTGTAAAATATATTACTGGCACAACAGCCTGCGGATCTTTATTTTTTCCGTCAAACTTAAAATCGTCTTTTAAGGCGGATGTGTTATAAATAAATAATGCTGACGCTCCTTTTTTGGCGGCTGTTGCTGCCTCATCTTTTACGGCTTCCTTTACATCAAAATGCGGATTGTTTTTGTTGGTCTCCATCATTTCTTTCAAATCAAAAAACCAGGGATTGTCACTTTCATGCAATGCCACAGCAGCAGTTGCTTCAAGCGATGCATTGGGGCAAAATGAAAGGGGGAAATATTCGTTGTCAATTTTTAAATCGTTGCCATTTATAATTACGTGAGATGAAGGACTTACAAACTTTCCATCGTTTACATCAAATGCCTGAAAAAAAGTTCCACCATCGCCCCTGGGCGATAAACCGGCTTTATTGTACTCATTGCTGATGTAAGCTGCTGCAAGGTTTTCGCCGGCTGAACCTGTTCTTCTTCCTTCCAGTTTATCATCTGCCAGGTAACCAATATGTGTTTGAAGGTTGGCCAGTATTGCCTTATCAGCCTTTTTCAACTTTTGGGCCTGCGTAAATTGAAAAGATAAAACCAGCAACCAAAACACCTGCTTCATATTTCCATTGTTTTAAGTGTGGCAAAGGTAAATGGATTTGTGAATGGGAAAATTTTGCAATTATGCAAATATGTTCCTGTGCTGATATGCCTGTGCGGCTGGCTGTAAAAGAAATTTTTTTAAATCGCTGTTATAGTTATCAATAATATTTACAGACAGAAATTTACTGCCGAATCCTTTTCCGCTTTGCGTAAAATACGGGCTTATCCTTTCTCTATTTCGTAATCATCAACCAGCGATTCCATTTACTTTTGCGGCTATTTAAATCTTGAACAAGCAACTTAACATAGCATTAGTAGGCAATCCCAACAGCGGTAAAAGTTCTTTATTTAATGCACTCACCGGGTTAAACCAGCAGGTGGGCAATTTTCCCGGCGTTACTGTTGATAAAAAAACCGGCTTTTGCCAAATTGCTGAAGGCCTTGCCAGCACCATTATTGACTTGCCGGGTACTTACAGCCTTTATCCCAAAAGGGCCGATGAATGGGTGGCTTACAAAGTTTTGTTGCAGGAAGATAAAGACATTGAGCCAGACATGATTGTACTGGTTGCAGATGCCAGTAACCTCCGCCGCAACCTGTTATTTTGTTCCCAGATCATTGACCTTAAAATTCCGGTTATTGTAGCATTGAGCATGATGGACCTGGCTGCAAAAAAAGGTACACAGATCGATATTCCCGGACTTGAAAGAGAACTGGGCGTTCCGGTAATTGCCGTCAACCCAAGAAAAAATAAAGGTATTCCGCAGCTGAAGAAACTGGTTGAACAAACAGTAACTGCAAAGTTTACGGTTGCCAAACCAATTATAAATAACAGGTTGCTGGCAGAAGAAGCCATTGGCGGCGTTGAAGATCTCTTTCCTCAAATAAGTGATTACAAAGCCCTGCATTACCTGATAAATCATGAGCATTTTGATCTGGATAAAAAGGTACAGGATGCTATCGAGAATATAGAAAAGGTTAACCAGTTTAATCCTACCAAAACGCAGGCAGAAGAAATTATGCAGCGGTATGGACGCATAAAACATATTATGCAGCAAACCGTGGTAGAAGCTGACCCACTGGCAAAAGCTTTGTTTACCGAAAAACTGGACAATATTCTGCTGGATAGAAAATGGGGCTACATCATTTTGCTGGCTGTGTTGTTCCTGCTTTTTCAAAGCGTTTTCTGGATAGCTCAATATCCAATGGATGCAATTGAATGGACCTTTGGACAATTCAGCGGCTGGCTCACTGGCCTGTTACCAAAAGCCTGGTGGAGCGATCTGTTCATAAACGGTGTTGTGGCAGGGCTTAGCGGCATACTTGTTTTTGTGCCGCAAATAATGATTTTATTTGGGCTGATCACCATCTTAGAAGATACCGGCTATATGGCCCGGATAAGTTTTCTTACCGATAAATTAATGCGGAAGGCAGGGCTTAACGGAAAGAGTGTAATGCCCATGATCAGCGGGTTGGCTTGTGCCGTCCCGGCGATAATGAGTGCAAGAAATATTGAGAACCGTAAGGAGCGTTTACTAACTATTATGGTTACCCCACTTATGAGTTGTAGTGCAAGGTTACCGGTTTATACTATTTTGATTGCCCTGGTAATTCCATCTAAACTATACCTTGGGTTTTTAAGTTTGCAGGGTTTGGTAATGATGTGCCTGTACCTGCTTGGGACGGTAATGGCGCTGGCTGTATCCTGGGTAATGCGGTGGTTCATCAATATAAAAGAGAAAAGCTTTTTTATATTGGAACTGCCTGTTTACCGCAGTCCACGCTGGGCCAATGCAGCAACCACTATGGTGGAAAAATCAAAAATATTTGTAAGAGATGCAGGTAAAGTTATCATGGTGATCAGCCTGTTGTTGTGGGGGCTCAGTCATTTTGGGCCAGGCAATAAAATTGAATTAGTGAACAGCAAGTTTGATGAACAAATAAAAGCTGACAGCAGCAAAGCTGTTGAGCTAAACAAACAACGCAGTACCGCTTTGCTTGAAAATTCGTATGCCGGGCTGCTGGGTAAGGCAATTGAGCCAGCGATAAAACCACTTGGGTACGATTGGAAAATTGGTATTGCACTTATAACATCTTTTGCTGCCCGGGAAGTATTTGTTGGTACCATGGCAACGCTTTACAGCGTTGGTGATGATAGTGAAGAAAATGATAGCACCCTGCGGCAAAAAATGGCTGCTGCCACCAGGCCGGATGGTAGCAAAGTTTACACGCTGGCAGCAGGGTTAAGCCTGATGATTTTTTATGTGCTGGCCATGCAATGTATGAGTACACTTGCTGTTGTAAAAAGAGAAACCCGGAGCTGGAAGTGGCCTGTTATACAACTGGCCTATATGACGGCGCTGGCTTATTGTATGAGCTGGCTGGTGTATGTGATCTTTAAATAAACTAACTTTTAACCAGCATCAGGCCACCATTTGTCTTACTACTTTTTTCCTTCTGCGGCTGGCCTGTAACTGTTCTCCGTTCATAAGCGTTATCTGATTGTTGATTGAGATCTCCGCAATAAAATCTTTGTTGATGATATGTGCTCTGTGAATTCTGCAAAAGGTTTCAACCGGCAAATTTTCCTCAAACCAATGAAGAACTTTAGCAACGGTAAGTGGGTAGGCATCACTAAAATATATTTTACAATAGTTGCTCATTGCCTCAATGCGGATAATGCTTTGTGCAGGAATTTTTTTAATACCCTTGTTGGTTGGAATAAAAACTTGTGTCATGGTAAGTAGTTTTAGTAATTCAGTGTCATTATAATTGTCACCCGGTGTTGTTATCGAAAAGTTTATTTAAAAGGTTGTCTAAATGATGTTATCAATCCTGGCTGGTTAGTCACTGGGGTAAAAGCATTACATGCGGCAGCATTTCATTGGTTGGAGCATGTAAAAATTACAAATATTGGGCACCTGGAAAATACTTCATTTGTAGTATAGATCCCGCTTGCAGTTATTTGCCTGCTCAGGATTAAACCCTGGTGCAAGCTAAGCTGCTACCTTGCAGAATAAATATACCTTGCAGTATGGATACCGATAAAAAGTTGCTTGCAGATACTGTAGCCGCACACATACTTCAACAGGATGAGTTTAGTAAATGGCTGGGCATTAAAATACTCCGAATTTCGGAGGGTGAGAGTACCATACAAATGACTGTGCGACCGGAAATGTTAAGCGGCCTGGGCATCGTTCATGGTGGCATTGCTTTTTCGTTGGCCGACACTGCGTTTGCACTTGCCTGTAACAGCCGCAATACACTTTCAGTTGCACTGGATACTTCTATCAATTTTTTAAAGCCCGTAAATGTTGGAGATGTACTTACGGCCACAGCAAAAGAATTGCACAATGGCAAATCAACCGGCCTTTATAGTGTAACAGTTACCAACCAGTTTGGCCACGTTGCCGCTGTATTTAAAGGCACCTGTTTCAGAACCGGCAGAAAATTAGTTTAAGAATAAACGGAGGAAAGTTTATAAACACGAAAAAGGTTTGATTTCTAAACATCGTTTACTAATTTGCAAACCTTTAAAACCGTTGTTGCATCTGATATCTAAACCACCTGCTCCTGCAAACATGAACTTTCTTATTAAGATATTAATTACAACAGTAAACGCATTTATACTGGCCCAAATTTTACCGGGTATTCACATGGATACTTTTTATACCGCTATCATATTTGCCATTGTAATTGGCTTTTTAGATGCCATTGTAAAACCTGTACTGATCCTGCTCACTTTGCCTGCAACCATTTTAACGCTGGGGCTGTTTTTATTTGTAATAAATGCCTGTATGGTACTCATCGCCAACCAGTTTATCCGCAGCTTTCATGTTGATGGATTTTGGCATGCAATGTTTTTCAGTGTACTGCTTTCATTTTTTAATTCATTTGTTCTTAAAAGAGCGTTGCCAAACGAAAGCAGGAAAGAGCAATAATTTCACCTTGGCCTTTAATAATTAAACCCAAAAAATTTTTCGATGGCTAAAGGCTGCCTACCTTCACGGTCCAAATAAATCGCCGCTACGCCATGCAGTTTAACAGGAAAAATTTAAGCAATGAAGCGCTTACAGGCTTGTACAAAAAGCTTTTGTTGCCAAGAATGATCGAAGAAAAGATGTTGTTGTTGCTGCGTCAGGGAAAAATAAGCAAATGGTTCAGTGGTATTGGGCAGGAGGCGATTTCAGTGGGTGCTGCAATGGCCCTGCAGCCCGATGAATGGATAATGCCTCTGCACCGTAACCTTGGGGTTTTCACCAGCCGGGATATGCCGTTAAATAAACTTTTTAAACAGTGGCAGGGCAGCATTGATGGCTACAGCAAAGGGCGTGAAAGAAGTTTTCACTTTGGCAGCAGGGAGCATCATATTTGTGGGATGATAAGCCATCTTGGTCCGCAAATGGCTATTGCAGATGGTGTGGCACTTGCACATAAATTAAGTAATGAAAATAAAATTTCACTTGCATTTACGGGAGATGGAGGCACAAGCGAAGGTGATTTTCATGAGGCATTAAATGTTGCTGCGGTGTGGGATCTGCCGGTAATTTTTATCATTGAAAATAACGGCTACGGCCTCAGTACACCTACCAGCGAACAGTACCGTTGTTTTAGTTTGTCTGAGCGGGCCAAAGGTTATGGCATGGAGGGAATAAGAATTGACGGCAATAATATTCTTGAAGTGTATGATACAATAAAAGGCACCAGAGAATATTGTATTGAAAACCAAAAGCCTTACCTGATAGAATGTATGACTTTCAGGATGAGAGGCCACGAAGAGGCAAGCGGCGTAAAATATGTGCCCAAACACCTGTTCGAATTATGGCAGCAAAAAGACCCGATAAAAAATTATGAAGAGTACCTTCAGGCTCAAAATATTCTGAGCGAAAGCGATATCAATAATATACAGCAGGAGCTTAAAAATTACATCGAGAACGAATTAAAAATTGGTTTTGAATCACCAGCAATTAAGCCAGAAACGGAACAGGAACTGGGAGATATTTATGCTGAAAAGCCACTGCTGGAAAATAATGGCCTAACAGGTAAAGCCAACGAAAGTACTAACTACCAGCAGGTTTCCAGGTTTAAGAAGCAACCAGAAAATTTACCAGCAACTTTTAATGAGCAACGGTTTATTGATGGCATAAAAGATGGCTTGCAACTGAGTATGCAAAAACATGCAAACCTTATTTTAATGGGCCAGGATATTGCCGAATACGGAGGCGCTTTCAAAATTACAGAAGGCTTTGTAGAAGAGTTTGGCAAAGCAAGGGTTCGGAATACGCCCATTTGCGAAAGTGCAATTGTTGGGGCCGCACTCGGCTTAAGTCTGCAGGGTTATAAATCTGTGATGGAAATGCAGTTTGCCGATTTTGCCGCAGTGGGCTTTAACCAGATTGTAAATAACCTTGCCAAACTTCATTACCGGTGGGGGCAGTCTGCAGATGTGGTGATCCGTATGCCGACCGGCGGTGGTGTTGGCGCAGGGCCGTTTCACAGCCAGAGCAACGAAGCCTGGTTTGTACACACGCCTGGCTTAAAAGTAGTGTATCCGTCTACGCCGGAAGATGCTAAAGGCTTGCTGATAGCGGCGATCAACGACCCCAACCCCGTGTTGTATTTTGAACACAAAGCACTTTACCGCAGTGTGATTGGGCCGGTGCCATCAGGTTATTATGAAACTGAAATTGGCAAAGCCCGCCTTGTGCAAACTGGTGAAGATATTACTATCATCACCTACGGCGCAGGCGTACACTGGGCAATGGATTATGCCAAAAATCATCGGGACCATTCAATATATATTCTTGATTTGCGTACTTTGCTGCCTTTAGATTATAAAGCAATAGAAACTGCTGTAGCTGCAACTGGCAAGGTTTTGCTCCTGCACGAAGATAGCCTTACAGGTGGTATTGGCGGCGAGATTGCAGCCTGGATTGCGGAGCATTGTTTTAAATTGCTGGATGCACCTATTATGCGTTGCGCCAGTTTGAATACACCAATTCCATTCAATACAGACCTGGAGAAAAATTTTATGGCTTACAGCAGGCTTAGTAAAATGGTGCAGCAACTGGTGGCATACTGATTATACACAACGGGAGATACAGCCGCAATTATTATTGTTTCTTCTGAGGTACCAGTTTAAAAGTTTCGGCCGGTTTTCCATCGTTCATCAGCCGCTGCATTCTAAATTCATAAGAAGCATCCAAAATGTATTGGTAAAATTCTGGCAAAGTACTGTTTTGGGTAAACTGAAAATTAGGCCGGTATTCTTTCATAAAAATGTCCAATTGATCGCCTTCAAGGCTTGTAACCCTGCGGACAGTTGTTTTATTAAACCTGTAATCAACAAATTTATCTTGTTCCTGGTCCAGTAACCGTTCCTGCATACGCCTCATTTGCTTATTTCTTCTAAAGCGAAATACATTGATCAGCTCATCCAGATTCATACCGGCAGCACCGGTATTATAATCTGTTGTTGGGCTTATACCAGGCCGCTGATAGCTGAATAATTTTGCATATTGCTCCCTGTTCTCTACTGAGTCCTGCCGGTAATTTTTTCCATAGATCCTTACCTCTTTGAGCATTTTAAACTTTTCCGAAACCCTTATATACAGTGAAATATCAAAGCTGGCGGTATTTTCAATCTGGCTTACTGCAAACTTTGCGGTTGGTTTATTGTGATACCAAAATGTAAGGGAATCCCTGGCAGAGGCAGATATAGTATATGAACCTACAGAATCACTTATAGTTTTATTGCCATTGCTGGCATAAATTTCAACATCACTAACGGGGATGGTTTTAGTAGAATCATAAACGGTGCCGCTAATAGAAATTTGCCCATTTACCAGGGAGCAAAGCGGCAGAAAAAAGCAAAGTGCAACAACTATTTTATAAAATTGATTCAAGCAGCATAAATTAAGCTGGGCAATATTAGTTAACTTAATCTGATTCCAAAAAGCTGCCACAAACTTTAACTATTTCAGTTTTTGGAGCAGATTTGCAATTACTACGGGATAATGCAGGTGTTCCAGCTGGTGCACCTTGCCTGCAAGAGTAGCAGCGGTGTCGGTTACCTCTACCGGGCAAATGGCCTGCAAAATTGTATTACCATGATCGTACTGTTCATCAACATAATGTATAGTAATGCCGCTTTCTTTTTCGTTGGCCTGTATCACAGCTTCATGAACGTGTTGCCCGTACATACCTTTGCCTCCGTATTTTGGCAGCAGCGCCGGGTGGATATTAATGATCCTGTTGGGATAGGCTTTTATCAGCGGCAAAGGAATTTTCCATAAAAACCCCGCCAGTACAATAAAATCTATCCTGAGTTCCTGCAATACTCTTGCATAGCTTCCATCCTGTTCAAATTTGTTTTTATTTATAAGAAGGCTTGGTATTCCTTCTTCTTCAGCAATTACGAGCACGCCGGCGCCAGCTTTGTTGCAAACTATTAAAGCAATATTTACATCAGCATCGTTGCGGAAATGATCAATTATTTTTTGTGCATTACTGCCTGCGCCACTGGCAAAAATTGCTACGTTAATTTTATTCATTTTTTTGCCGGATAACGAGCGTCCAACCTTTTTAAGATAGTTTTTAAAAAAAGAAAATTGGCCAAGCGGAATACTTATTACCAAAACAAAGAAAGGCCAAAGAATTGTTACTGCAATAACATATAGCAGCCACCAGGTAATGTTCTTTTCTAGTCCGGTTAAATTAAGCAGGTATGCACCAGTTCTTCCGCAAAGACTGCCGCCAATTGCAAAAGTGGCAATAATCAATACAAGATTGATTGTGTTGACCTTCCAACGGTGTTTTAACTTCTGCAACATTGGGCAAAAATGCTGTAAAAAATTGTTAAAAAAAATGGCGGTGCCAAAAAAGAAAACTTTCACATATCTGTTTACAATTACATGACAAATGCCTTATTGAAAGCTTGACAAAACCCTGAAAATCAAGCTGAATAAGGAAAAATTTTTTTTAATAATGTTGATATATTGTCAATATCCTGCCTTACTTTTGCAGCATCTGAAGGATATTTTTCCACGAAAAGACATGATCTAAGTCTTATGAGTCTCTATAAAAAATTATTTAACAAGCTTTTAGCAAGTTTAGTTTTTATTGCAATAATTTCTTCTTCAAATTCGGTTTTTGCTCAGGGTGAGGCACTTTTTAAAGCAAATTGTGCTAACTGCCATAAACCCGATGTTGAAGCTACAGGGCCTGCTTTAAAAGGGGCAAGAGACAGGGAGCCAAGTAGAACATGGGCCTATAAATGGGTGAACAATGTTAACAGCATGCTGGAGACTGATCCTTATGCAAAAGGTCTTTTGGCAAAGCATGGTTCGAGGATGACCCAGTTCAATTTACCTGAAGCAGATATCAAAGCAATCTTAGATTACGCAGATGCATATACGCCACCGGCAAAAGGTCCGGTTGGTGTTGATCCTAATGCTCCCGCCGAAGACAACTCTCTGCTCTTCGGAATTCTCACACTCATCCTCGCTGTTATAGCATTTATATTATTACAGGTTAACAGCAGCTTACGTAAACTTGCAGAAGAAAAAGACGGTGTTATCCGTACTGAACCGGTTCCGTTTTACAGGAATAAAACTTACCTGATGATTGCTATCATTGCTTTTTTCTGCTTTGGTGGTTATAAAACTATTAATGCTGCTATTGGCCTTGGCCGCATGAAAGGTTACCAGCCAACACAACCTATTTATTATTCCCACAAGGTACACGCCGGCACCAACCAAATAAACTGTTTGTATTGCCACAGTGGTGCACAAGACAGTAAGTACTCAAATATTCCATCTGTGAATGTTTGTATGAACTGTCATAAATCAATCAAAGAGTACAAAGGTGATCCAATAACAAAAGAAGATGGCTCATCAGTAAACGGAACTGCGGAAATACAAAAATTGTATTCTTATGCAGGATGGAATCCTGAAAGCAAAAAATACGATAGGGAAGGTAAACCTATTCAATGGGTAAAAATTCATAACCTGCCAGACCATGTATATTTCAACCACAGCCAGCATGTAAAAGTAGGTAAGCAAAATTGCCAAACCTGTCATGGTCCCATACAGGAAATGCCTGAAGTACACCAGTTTGCAGACTTAAGCATGGGATGGTGTATCAATTGTCACAGAGAAACCAAAGTAAACTTCTACAATAAAGAAACAGGCGAGGGAAACAAATTTTATAGCATTTACGAGAAGTTCCACAAGGACATCGCCGATGGTAAACTGGATAGCGTTACCGTTGAAAAGATTGGTGGAACTGAATGTCAGAAATGTCACTATTAAAACAATTTGCAAATTAGCAAATTTGCAAATCTGCAAATAAAGTGGCTTTAATTTATCATTGGCACCTTTGCACATCTGCATATCTGCACATTTATTTTATATGGAAAAAAAGTACTGGCAAAATTTTGGAGAGTTGAACCAAACGGAAGCTCACCTGGAGAAATCTAAAAATGAGTTCCAGGAAGAACTGTTACCGCTGGAAGATTTAGACGGCAAAGGAATTAGTGAATTAAAAACTCCCCGCAGGGATTTCTTAAAATATCTTGGTTTTAGTACTGCTGCAGCAACACTTGCCGCCAGTTGCGATATTCCGGTTAGAAAAGCTGTTCCTTATTTGAATAAGCCAGATAACCTTATACCGGGTGTACCTAATTTTTATGCATCAACATATGTAAATGAAGGTGATGTTATACCTGTTATTGTTAAGCAGAGAGATGGAAGACCTATTAAGATAGAAGGTAACGAAAATTCACCTTTAACAAAAGGTGGAACAAGTGCCCAGTTGCAGGCTTCGGTATTAGATCTTTATGATAACACCCGTCTTCGCTATCCACAGCAGAATGACGGTACAGCATTTAAGGAAGTTACCAGCTTTGAAGCCTTTGATAAATTAATTGCTGATAAAATGACCGCAGTAGCTGGTAAGCCTGTTGTTATATTATCCTCTACAATTAACTCCCCGTCAACACTGCAAATAATTTCAGAATTTTTGGCCAAACAACCGGCAGGCAGCCGTTTGGTGCAATATGATGCGGTGAGTTACAGCGGTATGTTGCTGGCCAATGAGTTGTGTTACGGAAAAAAAGCAATCCCTTCTTATCATTTTGAAAATGCCAAAGTAATTGTAAGCTTAAGTGCAGATTTTCTTGGTACATGGTTGAGTCCGGTTGAATTTTCCGGACAATATGCTGTGAACAGAAAGGTAAAAGGAAAAGATACTGAAATGAGTCGCCACATTCAGTTTGAGGGTGCGCTGACTTTGACCGGAAGTAATGCTGATGACAGGTACATGCACAAGCCATCTGAAAAAGCTGCTATTGCCCTTGCATTACTGGCTAAAGTTGGCGGAGCAGTTACAGCACCGGCAATAAAAGATGCTGAACTTAATAATGGTATTGATGCTACTGCCGCTTTATTGAACGCAAATAAAGGTGCAGCACTGGTGGTTTGCGGAAGCAATGATGTAAACCTGCAGGTAATTGTAAACGCCATTAATGAAGCAATCGGCGCCAATGGAAAAACCATCAACTGGGCAGTTACTTCAAATTACCGCCAGGGTATTGATGCAGATATTGTTAAGCTGGTAGAGGAAATGAGTGTTGGAACTGTAGGTACTATTTTGGTAAATGCAACCAACCCGGTTTATACCTATTATGACAGTAAAAAGTTTGCCGATGCACTTAAAAAAGTGCCGGTAAGTATTTCGTTTAACCCTACGATGAACGAAACTACTGAGTTGTGCAAATTCAGCATACCAACGCATAACTGGCTTGAAAGCTGGGGCGATGCAGAAGCAAAGACAGGCTATGTTAGTTTTCAGCAACCAACTATTTATCCGCTGTTTAAAACAAGGTATTTTCAAACCTCTTTATTAAAGTGGAGTGGAAATGCAGCAGCAGATTATGAAACTTATTTTAAAACATACTGGATCACCAAACTGGCAGATGCAGAGGGGTACAATACTGCTTTACAGACCGGTTTAGGCAAAGCACCAGAAGCAATGCCGGTAGCCGGAGCTGCTTTTATTGCATCATCTGTTGCAGCAGCGGCTGCTAAACTGGCTGAAGTAAAAGCCGGTGAATATGAACTGGTAATCTATCAAAAAGTTTCCCTTGGTAGCGGTAACCAGGCTAACAATCCATGGTTGCATGAATTGCCGGATCCTATTTCTAAAGTAACATGGGATAACTATGCAATGGTTAGCCCAACATTTTCAAAAGCAGTGCTTGGCCTCGATGTAGCAGGTAATCAACGCCAGGGAGACCGCTATGAAGTAACACCAGAAAAGCCCACCATTAAAATAACAGTTAACGGAAAAGAAATAGAACTGCCCGTTTTAATCATACCCGGCGTTCATCCAAATGTAGTGGCAGTAGCTTTGGGTTACGGCCGACAGAGTGCAGATAAAACCAAAACCTCCGAATACATCGGACGTTCTGCTAACGGTGCAGGTGTAAGTGTATACCCGCTTGTTGGGTTTGACGGAACAAGTTTCAGGTATTCAGCACCAGCTACAATTGCAAAAACAGATAACGTGTATGCACTTGCTCAAACGCAGGTACATGGTTCTTCTGAAAGCCGCCCAGTTGTTTATGAAGCCAATTTAAAAAGCTTTAAGGCTGATCCTAAAGCTGTATTAAAAGAACCAAGAGAGGAAAGGGAAGCACTGACGAAGTTTAGCCAGGGAGAAGATTTTAGGAAAGATGCCACTATTTACCCCGACTATGAAAAGCCGGGTATTAAATGGGGTATGAACATAGATTTGAGCACTTGCACCGGTTGCAGTGCTTGCGTGGTAGCCTGTACAGCAGAAAACAATGTTGCGGTTGTTGGTAAAACGCAGGTGATGAGAGCGCATGAAATGCACTGGTTGCGTATTGACCGTTATTTTACCGGTGATATGAACAATCCGGATGTAGTATTTCAACCGATGATGTGTCAGCACTGTGATAACGCTCCGTGTGAGAACGTTTGCCCGGTTGCCGCAACCAACCACAGCAGCGAAGGTTTAAATCAAATGACTTATAACCGTTGTATCGGAACAAGATATTGTGCTAATAACTGTCCGTTTAAAGTTCGCCGGTTTAACTGGCTGGATTACACTGGTGCAGATAGTTTTAGTGATAACCAGCGTCCGCTGATTGGTGTGGATATGGATGAGAGTGTAATGCAGATGAACGATGATCTTACAAGAATGGTGTTGAACCCGGATGTTACAGTTCGTTCAAGAGGTGTTATTGAAAAATGTTCTTTCTGCGTACAGCGTTTACAGGAAAATAAGCTGATCGCTAAAAAAGCGGAAGATCCATCACTGGTGAGAAATGTAAAGACTGCTTGTATGCAGGCTTGCCCAACACATGCCATCACTTTTGGTAATGTAAATGACCCTGCGTGTGAAGTAAGTGTTTTAAGAAAAGATGACAACAGGATTTTCTACGTATTGGAACAATTGCACGTGTTGCCGAATGTAAGCTATATGGCTAAAATAAAAAATACAGACAGGCACGTTACCAATGAGAAGGAAGAAGCAATGGAAGAAAAACCAGGAGCACCGAAAGAAGCAGAAAAGGCCCACGCCTGATGAGGGGCCGCTGAATAAAAAAAATGAAGTAAAAGAGTGCGACGCCACCGCAGCACAAAAAAGAGAATAAAGCCTGGTACAAAATAATAAATAACTAAAGGCTCACAGTCTGAAACTGGAAGCTCAAAGCTTAAAAAGATATGTCATTATTAAAGTACGAATCGCAAATCAGGGAACCATTGGTTGATGGTAATAAAGATTACCACCAGGTTACTGAAGACATCATACGCCCGATAGAAATGAAACCAACCCGCCTTTGGTACATTGGTTTTTATATAAGTGTTGTGTTGCTGCTTATTGGTGTGTACAGCATTTACAGGGAAGTAACTTATGGTATCGGTCAGTGGAACCTTAATAAAACAATCGGATGGGGTTGGGATATTACCAACTTTGTATGGTGGGTTGGTATTGGTCATGCCGGAACGTTGATCTCTGCGATTTTATTACTGTTCCGCCAGGGCTGGAGAACAGGTGTTAACAGGGCTGCAGAAGCGATGACAATTTTTGCGGTTATGTGTGCTGGTCAGTTTCCTATCTGGCACATGGGCCGTGTATGGATGGCTTTCTTTGTGCTACCTTATCCTAACAGCCGTGGGCCTTTGTGGGTTAACTTTAATTCCCCGTTGCTGTGGGATGTGTTTGCAATTTCAACTTATTTTACTGTATCGCTTTTGTTCTGGTATTCTGGTTTACTGCCGGATCTTGCTACTGTAAGAGACAGAGCTAAAACAAAACTTCGCAAATTATTGTATGGTGTCGCATCTTTCGGCTGGTCCGGTAGTACCAAACACTGGCAGCGTCACGAAAGCCTTTCATTGGTATTGGCAGGTTTAAGTACTCCGCTGGTACTTTCAGTACACACTATTGTATCTTTTGACTTTGCCACTTCCGTAATTCCCGGCTGGCATACAACTATCTTTCCTCCTTACTTTGTTGCTGGTGCAATTTTCTCTGGTTTTGCCATGGTGCAAACGCTGATGATCATTCTGAGAAAAGTTTTTGCATTAGAAGATTATATCACCCTCGGCCATATCGAAGCAATGAATAAAGTAATTGTTTTGACAGGTTCTATTGTGGGTATTGCTTATATCACGGAGTTGTTTATTGCCTGGTATGGTCAAAATCCTTACGAGTGGTATGCCTTTAAAGAAAACAGGGCCAACCTTTTCAGCCCGTATGGATGGAGCTACTGGCTGATGATGTTCTGTAATGTTGTTTCTCCGCAGATGTTCTGGTTTAAGAAATTAAGAAGAAATATTGCTTTCACTTTCTTTATGAGCATTATCGTAAACATCGGTATGTGGTACGAACGTTTTGTAATTATAGTAACATCAACTTACAGAGATTACCTGCCATCAAGCTGGAGTACTTATTACAGCCCTTCAATTTATGAGATGGGATTCTATCTCGGAACGTTTGGTTTGTTCTTTACCTGCTTCTTCTTATTCGCTAAATATTTCCCTGTAATTGCTGTCGCAGAAATTAAGAGTATTCTTAAAACTACGGGTGAAAATTACAAGCATAAAATGACCGATATAGAAAAAGCAGATGCAGATAAGTTTTACCTGGAAGAGGTTGAACATGCACATTAGAAGATGTGGTTTATTGAGATTCGTTTAAAAATTTATGAATATCAAAATTCATAAATAGTAATTCATAAATATTCTATTATGGCTGGAGGAATTAAAAAATTTGTGGTGGGCTGCTTTGATGATGAAGCAGTTTTATTTCCTGCGGTGAAAAAAGTTCGCCGTGCAGGATATAAAATTCACGACGTGTACACACCATTTCCTGTTCATGGATTGGACCATGCGTTGGGCTTAAGAGAAACAAGCTTGCATACAGCTGGCTTTATCTATGGTATTACCGGTACAACAACCGCACTTACCTGCATTAGCTGGATCTTTACTAAAGACTGGCCGCTGAACATCGGTGGTAAACCGCATTTTGCTTTACCAGCCTGGATCCCAATCACTTTCGAGTTAACAGTTCTTTTTGCAGCGGTTGGTATGGTAATCACTTTTTGTTACCTGTGCCAGTTGTCTCCATTTATTAAAAAACATCATTTTCATCCAAGAGCTACCGATGATCTTTTTGTAATGGCCATTGAATGCACTGATAAAACAGATGACGCTGAAGTGCAGGCTTTTTTGCAGAATGCAGGCGCTAAAGAAATTAATGTTCAGCATGCAGAAACCGGTTGGTGGTTAGGCAGGTACGACAGGGAGCAAAAGCTTTACAGGAACGAGACCGGGTATTAATACAAAATTTAAACTATCTGCCCTGGCAGGTTTAAAAATAATAAATGAAACAAACATCCTTTTTAGCTGCTATTTTGATTGCTGTTGTTACAATAAGCAGTTGCGGCGATTCAAAAACACCAGGTAAAATCTATATGCCGGATATGAGTTATAGCCGGGCGCTGGAAACTTATGTAAGCCTTGATACAACCGTTTTTACAACCGATCCCAGCAAGAGAGGAAGAGAAATATTTTACAACGCAAAGCCAGTAGATGGTACGATGCGTATTGGAGACTTACCCGAATATCCATTAGCTAATGATACACCCGGTTATATCATGAGCGCCACGATTAAAAATCCACTGGAACCAATGACAAGGAAAGACAGTTTGGAAACTGCAAGACTGTTCAATATTAATTGTGCTGTTTGCCACGGTGCAGAAGGAAAAGCGAATGGTCCCATTGCTGATAAAATTGGTGCGGTAGCTAATTTAACCGGCGATGCTTATATAAAAATGGCAGACGGAACTATGTATCATTCTATTAACTATGGAAAAAATAACATGGGAAGTTATGCATCACAATTGAGCAGAAGACAGCGCTGGCAGATAGTTCAATACATCAGGACACTGCAACCTAAACCTGCAGCAAAAACAGATTCGACCGGTGCTGCCGGAGCAACTTCCGCAAAAATGACGGTTGATACGACCAAGAAAATGTAAGAGTAAAAAATAAGCAGACTAAATAAAATACTCATAGCCATTTAATACTGCATGCAGCAATTAAAATGAGCAGAAAAATAAAGATTAGATGAACAATTTATTTGAATTACCCGGCGCTTATAAAAAATGGACTACAGGACTTATTGTGGCAGGGTTGCTGGCGTTGGTGTATGGTATTGTTGCCCTGCATCCTTTTCAACATCCTGAACATGGGGCTTTTTCTCCGTCTACCAGGTTTTGGGCAGTGTTGCTGCAAAATAGTGTTTACTGGTTGTTGATTGTTAATGCCAGTATGTTTTTTATAGGTGTTACAACGCTGGCTATGGGTGGCTGGCAGGTTGCTCTTCGCCGGGTACCGGAAGCCATCTCAAGTGTGGTGCCAGTGCTTGGTATAATTTGTTTTCTGATTTTGATGGCTATTGTTTGGGGTGGAAGAGATGATATTTATCACTGGGTAAATGCTGATACTGTTGCTAATGATCCTATTTTGAAAGGTAAGAGTGGATTTTTGAACCCTGTATTTTTCTCTGTTTTTAGCGCTATTACAATTTTCCTCTGGTACTTTTTGGGCCAAAAACTTCGGTCGTTAAGCCAGGAAAGTGATAGAACAGGACCAATGGATTATGAAACTGGTAAAAAATGGGTGAATAAGAATATTTTATGGGCTTCTTTGTTTATAGTGTATTTCGGTTTATCAGTTGGTTCAACTATCCCGTGGCTTTGGCTAATGAGTATTGACGCTCACTGGTATAGCACTATGTTCAGCTGGTACACTTTTGCAAGTTCATTCGTTTCCGGCATGTCACTGATTGCATTATTTGTAGTGTTCCTTAAAAACAGGGGGCAACTTGAATATGTTACGGAAGAGCATTTACATGATGTTGGTAAATTCATGTTTGCATTTTCTGTGTTCTGGACGTACCTGTGGTTTTCTCAGTACATGCTTATCTGGTACGCAAATATCCCTGAAGAAACAGGCTATTTCAAAATAAGGGTACAAGGGCCATTCAGACCGATTTTCTTTTTGAACCTGATACTAAATTTCGTTTGTCCGTTGTTAATACTGATGAAGAAAAGCTCCAAAAGAAATTATTCCCTGATAACTTTTATGGCGGTGCTCATAATTTTTGGACACTGGATAGATTTTTGGCAAATGGTGATGCCCGGTACTTTAAAAGAAAGGGCAGAACTGATGCCTTTTGAATTTGGGATCGCACTATTATTCATTGGCATTATTATGTGGAGGGTTGGAGCATATTTATCCAAATATCCTCTTACAGCGAAAAACCATCCTTTCCTTAAAGAAAGTATGATCCATCATACCTAATTGAAATTGATTTAACAGCATTTGTTTTAAGAATGTGAGATCATTTTTTAAACAAGAAAAGAGAATATTAGATACTGTAAATAATTTTACACCATGACACAGATTTTTTTGATAGCAATAGTACTAATGATATTCATTGTAATCTTCCAGATTGCAAAGGCAAGCGAATATGTTAGTGTTTTAAAAGGAGAGGAAAAAGCACGGAAGCAAAATAACAAGATTAATGCATTTCTTTTAATTGCTTTCCTTATTTTAGGGTTGATTGGCGTGTGGTGGTGTAACGATATGTTTTATCCAAAAACTTTATTTGTTCAGGGAGCTTCTTCTGAGCATGGCGAAAAAATTGACCTGATGCTCTATATAACTATTGGAGTTACAGGTGTTGTATTCCTGATTACACAGGTTCTTTTATTTTGGTTTTCTTTTAAATACCAGGAAAGTGATGACAGAAAGGCGTTTTACTTTCCACACAATACAAAACTTGAACTTATCTGGACAACAGTACCGGCTATATTTTTAACTGTACTGGTGGTTTTTGGTTTGAAGAATTGGTTTAAAATGACAGGTGAAGCCCCGAAAGATGCTATAGTGGTAGAAATTACAGGTCACCAGTTTGGATGGGAAATGAGGTACCCGGGACCAGACAAAATATTGGGAAAAAAGGATTATAAATTAACTAAAGGTTCAAATGGCCTTGGAATAGATTTCAGTGATCTTGCAAGCCGTGATGATATTCATGTTGCTGCAAATATGCACTTGCCGGTAGGCAAGCCTGTGAAGTTGGTAATCAATGCAATGGATGTAATACATGATGTTGGTTTACCGCATTTCAGGTTGAAAATGGATGCAGTACCAGGTATCCCAACAACAATGTGGTTTACGCCGCTTTATACTACAGAACAAATGAAAGTGAGAACCGGGAACGCAAATTTTGTTTATGAAATAAGTTGTGACCAAATGTGCGGTAAAGGTCATTATAGTATGAGGGGAACGATTATCGTTGAATCTGAAGCAGATTACAACAAATGGCTTTCAACCCAGCAACCGGAATACTACACTGTATATCCTGATAAAAAACCACCAGTAAAATCAGCAGACAGCAGTGCGGTAGTACCTCAAAAAGACATTAAGATTGCGGCTATTTTGCCAGCAACAAAATAAATCTGATACAGAGACAAAAGAGATAACTATGAGTAACACAGTCACACTACAGGAGTCAGATGTTCACGGTGTACACGATGCACATCATGAACATGTACATCATGAAACCTTTATAACAAAATACGTTTTTAGCCAGGATCATAAAATGATTGCCAAACAGTTTTTAATAACTGGTATGATTTGGGCGATTATCGGTGGCTTGTTTTCTGTTCTTTTCCGTTTGCAATTAGGCTATCCGGAATCAACTTTTCCATGGCTGGAAGATTTATTGGGGCACTGGGCTAAAGGCGGTAAAATTCAACCCGAGTTTTATTATGCATTGGTTACTATGCATGGAACCATATTGGTATTCTTTGTACTAACAGCAAGCTTAAGCGGAACTTTTGCAAACTTTCTTATTCCATTGCAAATTGGTGCAAGAGATATGGCGAGTCCGTTACTTAACATGCTTAGCTACTGGTTCTTCTTCCTGGCATCAGTTATTATGTTCTCTTCTTTGTTTGTACAAACCGGGCCTGCAAGCGGTGGCTGGACAATCTATCCGCCGTTAAGTGCATTGGGGGATGCTTCTGCAGGTTCTAAAATAGGAATGGATCTTTGGTTAGTTAGTATGGCAATGTTTATTGTGAGTTCTTTGTTGGGTGGTTTAAATTATATCTCTACCATTCTAAACCTTCGTACAAAAGGCATGAGTATGACGAGAATGCCACTTACTATCTGGGCATTGTTCTTTACTGCTGTTTTAGGCGTATTGTCTTTCCCGGTATTATTATCCGGTGCAATATTGCTGTTGTTTGATAGAAATTTAGGAACAAGCTTCTTTTTAAGTGATATTGTTGTGGCTGGTAAAATTTTACCAAATGAAGGTGGTAGTGCCATTTTGTTCCAGCATCTTTTCTGGTTCCTTGGTCACCCTGAAGTTTACATCATTTTGCTTCCTGCAATGGGAATGTCTTCTGAGATCATTTCTGTAAACAGCCGTAAACCAATCTTCGGCTATATGGCCATGGTTGGTTCACTGTTTGCCATTGCAATTCTGGCCTTCCTTGTTTGGGCTCATCACATGTTTGTTACAGGTCTGAATCCTTTCCTCGGAGCCTTCTTTGTATTACTAACATTACTCATTGCTGTGCCTTCAGCAATTAAAGTGTTTAACTGGCTTACAACTTTATGGAGAGCTAATATAAGATTTACACCAGCAATGTTGTTTGCAATTGGCTTTGTAAGCATGTTCATCAGCGGTGGATTAACAGGTATTTTTCTTGGTAACTCTGCACTGGATATTCACTTGCATGATACTTATTTTGTAGTGGCTCACTTCCATATTGTAATGGGTGTTGCCTCTTTCTTTGGCATGTTTGCAGGGGTTTATCATTGGTTCCCTAAAATGTACGGCCGCTTTCTTAACTCAACGTTGGGTTATATCCATTTCTGGGTAACTATCGTTGGTGCTTATTTAATTTTCTGGCCAATGCACTACGAAGGTTTGGCTGGTATGCCACGTCGTTATTATGACTTTTCTGCATGGGAATCTTTTAAAATGTTTGGTGGCCTTAACCAGTTTATCAGCTTTATTTCAATGATCGTGTTCTCTGTTCAGTTGCTTTTTGTGTTTAACTTTTTCTACAGCATATTTAAAGGAAGAAAAGTGACCACTGCCAATCCATGGGGAAGCAATACATTGGAATGGACTACGCCAATTCGTCCTGGTCACGGTAACTGGCCTGGTGAAATACCAGAAGTTCATCGTGGTGCGTACGATTACGGTAAAGACGGAAGAGAATTTATTTCGCAGGTGGAGCCGGTTGGTGCAGATGAAAGTCATCATTAATTATTGAGGGAGATGAGGCGCAGGTGTTTGCGAAGTTTAAAAATAAAATAAAAGTATCCGGGCTTTTCTTTTACCGGAAGATGAGGGTAAGTGAATATGCCGAAGGAAAATACCATTACAGCCGGATCAGCATCATTTGCGCTGGCAGCTAAAGTGAAAGATTACTTCCAGCTAATCAAATTCACACTGAGCTTTATGGTGGTGTTTAGCACCGTGGTAAGTTTTTTAATAGCGCCTGCCGAATTACATTTCGTAAGGTCTAAAATAATATCAGTTCTTTTACTTTTTGCAGGAGGGATGCTTATTACCGGGTCGGCAAATGCCATTAACCAGGTGATTGAAAAAGACACGGATGCAATAATGAAACGTACTGCCAAGCGGCCGGTGGCCAGTGGCAGAATGAGCCCGAATGAGGCTACAGCGTTTGCTGTGATTGCAGGGTTGGCAGGCATATTCATCCTTTGGTACTGGTTTAATTACGAGTCTGCAATGATGGGGCTATTTAGTCTTTTTTTGTACGGATTTATTTATACTCCGTTAAAAAAGATCAATTCAATTGCGGTGCTTGTTGGAGCAATACCCGGAGCTTTGCCCTGTTTGATTGGATGGGTGGCAGCTTTTGGTGATGATCCGATTTCCTGGGCCGGTGCCTGGATCTTGTTTGGAATCCAGTTTTTGTGGCAGTTCCCCCATTTTTGGGCAATTGCATGGCTCGCTCACCAGGATTATACTGCAGCTGGTTTTAAATTGCTACCGGGAGATAAAGGACCAACTAAATTTACTGCACTGCAAACTATTATTTACAGTGCGTTGATGATACCCTTTGGCTTATTGCCTTATTATTTGGGAATAGCCGGAGCATTGAGTATGTGGATTTTGCTGATCTGCAATTTATGGATGGTGTGGGTTAGCATCAGGCTGTTTGTGGAGATGGATTTAAAAAGTGCAAGAAGGGTAATGTTTAGCTCTTATTTTTATTTGATGATTGTTCTTTTGGCGTTGTTTGCAAACAGAATAGTGCCGGCAGCTGGTTAGTTAGCAGGAGCTTGCGGTAAACATCAAACTGCAATTAATAAAAAGTAATAAAATATTTTCCGCAGCGGCGGCTGGTTGAAGAATGAGAACTCTGGAAATGGAACAACGAAAAAGAATACATCCTCATAAGTTTACCTTGTGGGTTGCAATAGCAAGTATATTAATGATGTTTGCAGGATTTACCAGTGCTTACATTGTTAAAAGAAACCAGGCCAATTGGTTTAGTTTTGAACTGCCGGTTGTTTTATATTACAGTACAGCGGTTATGTTGGTAAGCAGCTTAACAATGTGGCTTGCAGAGCGTCATTTTAAGAACAGGGAAATGGCATCTTACAGAAATTTGCTCACAGCAACTTTTGTATTAGGGATATTATTTGTGGTGTTGCAGGTTGCCGGGTTTTATATACTTACGAAAAACGGATTGCCTTTACAAAAAAATGTATCCATTTCGTTCTTATACATATTAATTGGGGTGCATGCTTTGCATGTGATTGGTGGAATAGTAGCGCTGATAGTGATGTTTGCAAAAGCATTCAGCAGTAGCACGAGAAATTACAATGCAGTGCCGGTTGAAGTGGTAAGTACCTACTGGCATTTTGTGGATGTGCTTTGGATTTACTTGCTCATCTTTTTAATTATGATCAGGTAATATTTTTGGCAAGGGAAAAGGAGGTGGTTTGTAAAAAAAGAACTAATTTTTTAGAATTTAAAATAGCATATGTCTACAGCAGCAGTACAACAGGGAACCAAATGGTGGAGTGGTGGCAGAAGCCCCTTCAACGCCAGCTATGGAAAGGTAATGATGTGGTATTTCTTAATGAGTGATGCCTTTACGTTTGGGGCTTTTCTTATAAGCTACGGCACCATCCGTTTCAGCGTTAATTTTTGGGCAGATCCTAACCATGTTTTTAATTCGTTTCCGTTTGCGGGACATGCAAATTTGCCCTTGGCTTTTGTAAGTTTAATGACATTTATTTTGATTGCAAGCTCCGTAACAATGGTACTTGCAGTGCATGAAGGACACAACATGAACAGGAAAGGGGTTGAGAAATATATGATCTTCACCATTCTTGGAGGTATAGCATTTTTAAGTTGCCAGGCCTGGGAATGGACCCATCTGTTAACCGGTGAGCATGTTGCCTTATTAAATGATGGTAGCCTTTCAGTTTTGCCAACAACTGTAAAATCAAATCCCTGGGGGGCGGAACTTTCACAGGCTGCAATTTCAGCTGCATTGCAAACCACTCCAAATGACCAGCTTACTGCTATTGCATCTACGCTGCACCATGCCGGAGGAGTACATGAAGATCTTTCAGCCTTATCCAATGGAGAACTGATAAAAATGATTGAAGAAGGCGGACTTAAAGCTTCCCATACCGGACCGATCGCTTTTGGTGGTTACTTCTTCGGTATAACAGGTTTCCATGGTTTCCACGTTTTGTCAGGGGTGGTTATCAATATCATCATGTACCTCAAAACAAAATTTGGGCATTTTGATCAGCGTGGCCACTATGAAATGATTGAAAAAGCAGGTCTTTACTGGCACTTTGTAGATTTAGTTTGGGTATTCGTATTCCTTTGCTTCTACCTGGTATAATTATAACTCAAACCAACTCATTCATTTAGTAAAAAATATTCAGCTATGTCAGCATCTCAGGAAACATCTCCGGAAATAACTTTTCATCCGGAGCATGCAAGCGATACAAAGAGAATTTGGAAAACATTTTGGGTTTTATCTGCTTTAACATTAATGGAATTAGGGCTGGGTTATTTTTTATATGCACAGCATGGCCACCTTGGTGCAGCCGCAGTGCTTAGTACAAAAGTGCTGATTGGTATTTTAACGCTGGCAAAAGCTTATTATATCGTATCTGTTTTTATGCACCTGGGCGACGAAGTAAGAAACCTTATCATGACAATTGTTGTTCCACTGTGTTTGTTCATTTGGTTTATAATTGCTTTTTTGTGGGATGGTGACAGCTGGAAGACTTTGCGTAACAGGTACAACGGAAAACCTGTAACAGAACAGGCAGCACCCGCTGCAACCGAAAAGGGCGCTAAAGATTAGATTTTTCTTTTTATAAAATAACTAAACCATCGTGCCAACTTGTGGCACGATGGTTTTTTGTAAGGTACCTTTACAAGCAAAATAACCAATGAATAAGAGAGCGCTGAAGGGGTTGATGATAGCTATTTTGTTTCCTTTTACGGGATATTATGCAGTAAAATATTATAGTGCAGACGCTATTCACATGCCGCAACGTTATTTTTTTGACAGCGTTGTAACCAGTGAAAAAAACGGTAAGCTTACAACAGACACTATTTGGCACCAGGTTAAAAATCTAACATTTACCAACCAGCTCGGTAAAACGGTTACGCTGGATTCTCTAAAAGGTAAAATTCTGGTGATCGACTTTTTCTTTTCCCGCTGCCCTGCCGTTTGCCCCGGCCTTGCAAAAAGCATGAAGAAACTGCAGGACTCCTACACCAACAGCAAAGACAGTATTGTTCAGTTTATTTCCATAAGCATAGACCCCGTTCATGACTCAGTACCACAGCTAAGAAAATTTGCAGACAGGTTCACTTACAACCATGACAGCTGGTGGTTTTTAACCGGCAATAAGAATGAAATTTATGATTTTGCATTAAAGGAATTGAAAGCCAATATCGCTGATCCGGGCGTTGATACAGTATTTATTCATACATACAATTTCTTTTTGCTCGACAGAGACAGAGTAGTAAGGGGCTGGTACAATGGCTTTGACAGCACCAAACAGCTGCAGTTGGTTAAAGACATTCCTTTGCTGATGCTGGAAAAAAGAAAAAAAAGAAGCTTTAAAGAATTTATAGAGGAGCTTTTTGGAAGAGGTTAATATAAGTTCAAGATAGGAATGCCTGAATTGTAACGGATTCAAATTCACCTCAAAGTAAACCAATAGCTAATTTCAATATCACTTAATTATGTTAACACCATCGCTACAAAAAAATGACGCCAAAGCTAAATGGGTCATCGGTATATTTTCAGTGGTAGTTTTTGCAATTGTATCCGTGTTGGGAAAATACAACCTGGCTGGTAAGGTGCAGCTTCCTTTTGATGTGCATGTGTTTGCACTTACAAATGCAATAATAAATGGAATAGTTGCTGTTGCGTTGCTGACTGGCCTGTGGGCTATCAAACAGCAAAACTACCTGCTGCATAAAAAGATAATGATGGCTGCAATGGCACTGTCAATACTTTTCCTTGTGTCTTATATTGCCCACCATTTGCTTGCAGGCGAAACATCTTATGGTGAGACCGACGGCATTAAAGGGTTGAGTGATGCAGAAAAGTCAGCTGCTGGTGCCAGCCGCACTGTTTACCTTTTAATCTTGCTTACCCATATTCCACTTGCTGGCATTGGCCTGCCATTTATTTTATTTGCAGCATACAAAGCTCTTTCAGGAGATTATGAAAAGCACAAAAAATTGGTCCGTATCATTTGGCCGCTTTGGTTTTATGTTGCTGTAACTGGCGTTATTGTTTACCTGATGATTAGTCCTTACTACCGCTAATCTGGCCATCATACATCCCTGCTAAAAACCTGGGGAGACAAATTCTTGGCCGCTCAAAATTTTTAGCCAAATGTATAATGGAGGCAATTCTCCGCATTAACAAGCTGTTATAACTGCATGGCAGGCAAGTGGTAAAAGAGTTCTATTTTTGCTGTCATTCTTTTCGTTAAATTATCTAAATACAAAATAAAAATTGGCTACTTCAGCATCTGAAAGAAAAAGTTTTTTTGGCCGGATTATCTCAGGTAAGGGCCGGGAGGAACAGCCGGCAGAAATGACGTTCTTCGATCACATTGAAGAATTACGCTGGCATATTATACGCAGTGCAGTTGTTTGGCTGGTAGCTGCTATCGCTATTTTTGTTTATGTGGATTGGGTCTATGATAATATTATTTTGGCACCCGCTAACGAAAGCTTTTTTACTTACGGAGCTTTGTGCCGCTTTGGTAACTGGCTGCATTTGGGCAATAGTTTTTGTATGCCGGCAGTTAAAATCAACTTGCAGGTTACAGAAGTCAACGGCACTTTTACTTCTGCTATAAATATTGCAATGATAGGGGGCCTTGTTGTAGCCTTTCCATACATTTTTTGGGAGCTTTGGCGCTTTATAAAGCCAGCATTGTCTGATAAAGAAAAGAGATATGGACAAGGCAGTATTTTTTATGTTTCACTTTGCTTTTTTACAGGAGCATTGTTCGGGTATTATTTGCTGGCACCGTTTACTTTTAATTTTCTCGCCAGCTTTACACTGGGTAAAACAGGTATGATACAATACCGGCCTGCCATTAATGATTATATTGAAAGCCTTACAAATCTAATTTTAGGTTGCGGTATTGCCTTTGAACTCCCGGTGCTTAGTTATATTTTAGCCAAGCTGGGCATAATTACCGGTTCATTTTTAAAAAAATATTTCAAGTTTGCTTTTGTAATAATTCTGGTTGTTGCTGCTGTTATTACGCCATCGCCTGACTGGACAAGCCAGTTCCTCGTGGCTATTCCTCTTACCTTATTATACTGGATAAGTATACTTTTGGCTACAAGGGTAGAAAAGCAAAAAGCTAAAGATGAGGCAAAAGAATGGAGTTAGCAACAATCGATAATTTTAACTAAAAGCACTTGCAGGATTATTAACCAGGCATCTGTTAAGTCAGATTACTTACCACAATTAACAGGGAAAGTTAAACGATTGTAAACCTTTAATTTGAAAAATTATGTCACCCTTTAATTTAAAATTACCAGTAGCAATTGGCTGTGATCATGCAGGTTTTGATTGCAAAGAAGACCTTATTTCATTTTTAGAAGCAGAAGGGGTGACCTTTAAAGATTTCGGAACGTTTAAAAAAGATTCTGTTGATTACCCTGATTTTGCCCACCCTGTTGCAAGTGCAGTTGAAAAGGGCGAAGCCGCTTTTGGTATACTGCTTTGTGGCAGCGCAAATGGAGTAGCAATTACTGCCAACAAGCACCAGGGAATAAGGGCAGCTATTTGCTGGGGCGAAGAGCTGGCCGAACTGGCAAGAAAACACAATAATGCCAATGTACTTTGTATTCCTGCACGTTTTGTTCGGGATGGCGATGCAGAGAAAATGCTGGATGTATTTATGAACACGGCTTTTGAGGGCGGCAGACATGCTGAAAGAGTTAGCAAAATTTCTTGCTGATGAGCGGCTGTTTAACCCAGATTTTGCAGTTGAAAATCTATTGCGGCTTCCAACTACTGCACAGTTAAGTATATCAGAACATTTTTTGACTTCAAAATAGATCACTATTTCTTCAGCCAAAAAATAACCCGAAACACTTATCTGTCTTGTATTTGAAACCCTCATAACGATCTCAACTGCAAAATCTGGGTTTAATTTATTCAAAACCTTGTAGCTTCATTCACCTATAAAAGTTACTGTAAAAATTATCTTAATGAAAAAAATGTTTCTACTTATTGGCCTGGTAATTACGTTGCAAACCATATTTGCACAAACAGATCAATCTGAAAAATTTGCTGCTCATATTACACCAGACCTGCTAAAAAAGCATCTTACAATTATTGCCAGTGCAGAAATGGAAGGCCGTGAAACCGGAACAGCGGGTCAGCGCAAAGCAGCAGCGTACATAGAACAGCAGTTTAAAACAATGGGGCTTAAATCACCAGCTGCACTCAACGGAAGCTACCAGCAATTGTATCCTTTAAACCTCGATTCGATGGATATGACAGCCAGCCTGGTTAAGATAAATAATAAAGACCTGGTATATGCTACCGACTATTTTATTCCGGTTATAAACAATTCTACCGCTAACATTACAGGCGACCAGTTTGTTTTTGTTGGTTACGGCATAAACGATGAAAAATATGATGACTACAAAAATCTTGATGTAAAGGGCAAAGTGGTGGTTATGATGTTGGGCGAACCAAAAACAGATGGAAATTACCTGTTTACAGGTACAAAGCGATATTCAAAATTCACCTATCCGGGAATAACATTAAAAATGAAAATAGCCGCTGACAAGGGCGCTATTGCAGCAGTTATCATCAATCCGGGTATGGCGACATTGAACAGCAATACCGTTAGCAATAACAGTAAATCAAATGTTTACTTCCCATCAGCAAGCCAGGATAAAAAAGCTAATTATTTCATTGTTTCGCATGATGCTGCTAAAATGTATTTTCCGGCCTGGCCGATTGACAGCCTTGTGAAAGCGGGAAAGGCTAACAATATTTTTGAAACAAGCAAATACGAAACGATAACAACACCGCTGACGTTCAATTATAAGAAAGAGCGCCAGGTAATCAATTCAAGCAATGTGTTGGGCATAATTGAGGGCACGGATAAAAAAGATGAGTATGTTTTTGTTACCGGGCATTATGATCATCTTGGTAAAAAAGGCGATAAAATTTATTATGGAGCAGATGATGACGGCAGCGGAACCTGTGGGGTAATCGCCATGGCTGAGGCTTTTGCAAAAGCAAAAGCTGCCGGCAAAGGCCCCAGAAGAACGATGATATTTATGACAGTGAGCGGCGAAGAGAAGGGATTATGGGGAAGTGAATACTATTCTGACCATCCTATTTTTCCGCTTGATAAAACAAGTGCAGATTTGAATATTGATATGGTGGGCCGGGTTGATACAGAGAGAAAACTGGATGACACTTTGAATTATATCTACGTTATCGGTCACAATAAATTGAGCAGCGACTTGCCTGTTATAAATGAGGGTGAGAATAATAAGTTCACTAAGCTTACACTGGATTACAAATTTGATGACCCTGAAGATCCTAACCGTATTTATTTCCGGAGCGATCATTACAATTTTGCCCGTAAAGGTGTGCCCATTTTATTTTTTTACGATGGTATGCTGCAGGCAGATTATCATAAGCCAACGGATACAGTGGATAAGATAAATTTTGACCTTTACCAGAAAAGGGTTTTAATGATTTTTCATACAGCCTGGAATATTGCGAACCGGGATGATATGCTGAAAAGGGATATTCCGCTGGAGAACACTGAGCGTTAGAAGTTGATGAAATGATTAGCAAGCATTTCATTAGAGCAGCCAAATACAAATAAATTGATAAAGACAGCAGTTAATAACCCGGCGGTGTTCTTCTGCAGATAAGAACTGCCGATACAAATGGAAAAATCAAACTTCATAGATTACATACGCATTTTTTGCAAAAGCGGCCATGGTGGGGCAGGCAGTAAACATTTCAGCCGTACAAAATACAATGCAATGGCGGGCCCGGATGGCGGAGATGGCGGTCGTGGAGCACATATTATTTTACGGGGAAGCTCTCAGTTATGGACCTTGCTGCATTTACGTTATTATAAAAACGTGTTGGCCGAAGATGGTGGGCATGGTGACAAAAACAATTCTACCGGCAGGTTTGGGAAAGATATAATTATAGAAGTGCCATTAGGCACCATTGCGAAAGATGAAGAGACGGGCCTGAAAGAAGTGGAAATACTGGAAGATGGCCAGGAAGTAATTTGGGTAAAAGGTGGCCGTGGCGGGCTTGGTAACAGCAACTTTAAAACGGCTACAAACCAGGCTCCTGAATATGCACAGCCCGGGGAGGCAGGCGTAGAAGGCTGGAAGCTTTTGGAACTTAAGGTGCTTGCCGACGTTGGCCTGGTTGGTTTTCCCAATGCAGGGAAAAGCACACTCCTTTCTGTAATTACAGCAGCAAAGCCAAAAATTGCAGATTACGCATTTACTACGCTCACACCGCAGTTGGGTATGGTGGATTACAGGGATGGAAAAAGTTTTTGCATAGCTGATTTACCCGGTATTATTGAGGGGGCTGCTGAAGGTAAAGGGCTTGGTCATCGTTTCTTACGCCATATCGAAAGAAACTCCATCCTCTTATTTTTAATGCCAGCAGATTGCGCCGACCATAAAAAGGAGTTTGAAATTTTAGTGAATGAACTGGAGCAATACAATCCGGAAATGCTTCAAAAAGATTTTGTAATTGCCATCAGTAAAAATGATATGCTGGACGATGAGCTGCGTGCCGCAATTGCCAAAGAACTTCCACCTAAAATACCGCATTTGTTTTTTTCATCCGTTACAGGCCAGGGGCTGGCACAATTAAAAGATCTTTTGTGGAAAACACTTAACGCACCTGTTAAGGAATAGTACGCCGCTTTTGATTGATTACCATCAGCACATTGCGAATTGATTTTATCCCTTATTTTTAAACCTGAACAAAGCAAATCTTTTGGGCCAGGTTTTTAAATACATAAAGGCGTTTTACCAAAAAGAATTTAATCTTTTTTACTTGCTGCTTATAATAATAATGCTGGCAGTGCTTATCTATCTTAACTATTGGCACGGCTTGGAAAAAAGATGGGCCAGTTCTGCCAAAACCCGCCTGGCTGGGTTTTGGGGTTATTACTTTTTATACGCTACTCCGTTTTTTACCGCATTTTTACTCCAACTATTTTTTTATAAGGATTGCAGTTACTACTCCAGCAAATGGTTTTGGCTCATCGTATTGCTGGCACCTGCCTTTTTTTCTTTCAGGGTTAATTTTAATTTCCAGCAAAGCTGGATACTAAACCACTGGCCGGGGGGTGATAAACTATTCTACTTACGCAGCATCAACTGGGTTGTAAGAGTGGTCGTTTTGCTGGTACCTGTAGTTATTATTTGGTTTGTGAAAGACAGGCACATCAAACCTTTCTACGGCGCAAAAGCATTGCAAAGCCTGCAACCTTATTTTTTAATGCTGCTTATAATGCTGCCACTATTAGCCTGGGCCAGCACCCAGAAAGACTTTTTACAGGTGTATCCGAAAGCAAAGATTTTGCAGCTCATCCCATTAAATGGGTTATTAGGTTACTGGCGCCACGTTGTTTTTGAACTTTGTTATGGGCTTGATTTTGTAAGCATTGAATTTTTTTTCAGGGGATTTTTAATACTGGCTTTGATGGATATTTGCGGCACTCACTGTATTATACCAATGGCTTGCTTCTACTGCGCTATCCATTTTGGCAAACCCATGGCAGAAGCCATCAGCAGTTTTTGGGGCGGTATGCTTTTGGGAATTATTTCTTTTTACTCCGGTAGTGTTTGGGGTGGTCTTATAGTTCATCTGGGCATTGCCTGGCTTATGGAGATCGGCGGCTGGCTGGGCAATATTTGCATCAAACCAAAATAAAAAACCAAAAAATTAGTTATTGTCATTATTATATGAAATATAAATAGCAAGTAATATTTTCCTTTTTAAATTCGATGAAACAGCTTATTAACATAGCAGCAGTCTTGGTCCTTTGCATTATGCTTTGTGGTTGTCCCTACAGTTCTCCTTATACCATTGATGATAAAGCCGGTCAAAATATTGATGAATCACTGCTGGGTAAATGGGCTGCTTTTGTTACTAAACCTTCTGATGACCGGCATACTTTAGAAGATCCCGTAAAAGTCATTTTTGAAAAAAGAACGGATAATGAATATGATGTAGCAATCACCGGCTATCTCAACGAGTTAAGGCCCTATAAGGTTCTTGTAAATGATACTATCAAAGGAACAGCTTTTATTTCAACCATCGGTAGTCATCAATTTTTAAATGCCACTTTCTACAGTAAGGTTTACATAGCAGAACTTAAGCATGATGACAAGCAGCTTTCTATTCTTGCACTTTCCGAGCATTTTACGGCCAAATACATTAAAAACAATACAGCTCTCCGCAATGCCATTGATTTTCATTACCGCACAAGGCCGGTGCCCACTTATGATGACTGGTTTGTAATTAGAGATTTGAAAAAAGTTAATTAGCTTTTTGTAAAATTGGGAAAAGTCCATTCTAAAAATCAATGTTGTAATTTGCCGGTTCAATAAAAGGTTGCTGTATGCCTGAAGATAAACCTGCTTTCAACCGGGCAAAAATTGCCGGTATAGGAATGTATGTACCTGAAAAGGTGATTACCAACGAGGATCTCAAAAAGTACATGGATACGTCTGACGAGTGGATACAGGAACGTACCGGAATTAAAGAACGGCGCTATGCCCATCGTACAGAAGAAACAACTGCAACTATGGGAGTGAAAGCTGCCGCCATAGCTATTGAGCGGGCAGGCATCACGCCACAGGATATCGATTTTATCGTTTTCGCAACACTTAGTCCCGATTATTATTTTCCTGGTTGTGGCGTGCTTGTGCAAAGAGCAATGAAGATGAAGGAGATAGGTGCGCTGGATATTCGCAACCAATGCAGTGGTTTTCTGTACGCCATTTCTGTCGCAGACCAGTTCATCAAAACCGGCATGTACAAAAACATTCTTGTTATAGGGAGTGAAAAACATTCATTCGGACTTGATTTTAGCACAAGGGGCAGAAATGTTTCTGTGATATTTGGTGACGGTGCCGGCGCAGTTGTTTTACAACCAACAACTGATGATGGCCAGGGAATACTAAGTACGCATTTGCACAGCGACGGGGAAAGTGCAGAGTTGCTGGCCATGTACAATCCTGGTACCCATGCCAATCATTGGACAGAAAGCCGGGTGGCCGATTTCAGTGATGCAGAAATTGGTGATATGTTTATGAGTGAAAGTATGATTGAAAAAGGGCAGAACTTTCCTTTTATGGATGGACCTGCTGTATTTAAAAAGGCCATAGTGAAATTTCCGGAAGTTATAACTGAAGCACTCAAGGCAAATGGATACACCCCTGCCGACCTGGACATGTTGATACCACACCAGGCAAACTTGAGAATAGCGCAATATGTGCAGCAAAAATTGCAGCTCAGCGAAAACCAGGTTTATAATAATATACAGCATTACGGCAATACAACAGCCGCTTCTGTTCCCATTGCACTTTGTGAGGCCTGGCAAAATGGAAAAATTAAAAACGGCGACCTCGTTTGCCTGGCAGCTTTTGGCAGCGGTTTCACCTGGGCAAGTGCCCTTATAAAATGGTAATTATGCTGGAAAGGGTGTAAGCTAATAGAATAAGTAAAATTATAATATTAATTTTTAAACAATAAATGCTAATGACAGCATGGAATTTGTCTAACATTGCAAACCAATAGAAAATCCTTATTTGTTTTTAACAGCCGGCCTTTTTTATATTAAACAATTGCTGAATGGCACGTAATATTATTTATTTTATAAACCCCATTTCCGGAACCAGGGGAAAAGAGAAAGTGCTGGATTTAATAGAAAAGGAAACACGCCGTAACAATATCCCATTCCAGGTGATGCACACAAATGCTGCCGGTAATTATGATTTTCTAAAATCTAAAATCGCAAAAGAACAAATAACCGATATTGTTATATGCGGCGGTGATGGAACTGTAAGCCAGGTAACAAGCGTTTTGATTGATGAACCTGTAAATATCGGCATCATCCCTATGGGCTCAGGAAACGGGTTGGCGCTTGCAGCAAAAATTCCTGCCCGGGCAGAAAAAGCACTTCAATTAATCTTTGATGGTACGCCTGCATATATAGATTCCTTTCTTATTAACAGCTCTTTTAGCTGTATGCTTTGCGGTCTCGGGTTTGATGCACAGGTAGCTCACGATTTTAGCAAGCAGAAAAAAAGGGGACTTGTAAACTACATAAGGCTTACTGTAAGGAACTTTTTTAATGCAAAGCCATACAATTTTGAAATTGTAAATAAGGGGGAAAAAATTGCTGTATCCGCTTACTTTATTAGTGTTGCTAACAGTAACCAGTTTGGCAACCAGGTAACTATTGCACCACAGGCCAGTTTGTGCGATGGTTTGCTGGATATTGTCGTTGTAAAGAAAATGAGTAAACTAAAGCTGGTAAAGGCTGTTGTAAAGCAACTTACAAGTGGAAAAATTGCCGAGTACAATGAAGAAACTTTTCACAAAAAGGAAGTATTGTATTTTCAAACACCCAAGCTGGTAATACATAATAATTTTAATGCTCCTTTACACATTGATGGAGATCCGGCCGCAACTTCAGGCAAATTTGTTATCCAGATAATTCCAAGAGCCTTCAGGTTAATTCAGCCAAAGTAACCTTGTTTGCAAAGTTGTTTTTTAAAAAATTACAGCTTTATCACAGCAAGAAAAACTAATTTGAACTATGCTGAATAAAATGTTCAATTATGCATAAAATTTGCACTGCTTATTTTAACTTTATATTCTAAATAAATATTTCATTATGCGTACAGTAGCGAATATTTTAATGAATAAGCCCCCTGCTTTTAACAACATTGAAGGGGACTCCAAAGTAATTGAGGCACTACAACTTATGAACTCAGTTAACCTTAGTTACCTGGTGGTAAAAAATGGTGAAGAATTTGCCGGCATTTTTTCTGAAAGAGATTACAGCCGTAATGTTATTTTAAAAGGACTTCACAGCAATATAGCCACGGTAAAGGAGGTAATGAATTCAACGCTGCCAGTAGTTGGTATGCAGGACACAGTTGAATATTGTATGGAAATGCTGAATACACACAAAACCCGGTACCTGGTGGTTTTTAACAACGACGAATTTAAAGGTGTGGTTACGTTAAATGATGTTTTGAGAGAAGCATTGGAAAACAAGGAAATGGTTTTTGACCAGCTGATGATTCAGCAGGCGACTGAAATGCGTGACAAAATATTTTAATCTTCCATTTGCTATTTCACCAGTTTTAAAAACTCTTTCAGCGTCTGCTGATTGTAACCGGTGTAAAATGAAGCTATCACATCTTTCTTTTCTGCTGCCGTTAAATGAAAATTTAAGGCAGCAGTTTTATCTTCTTTTGCAGGTACATACATAAACGTAAGCCTGTCCATCTTAAAGTTAGTATTCGCTTTTAAATAGTTGAACTGGTCTGTTTGAAAATAATCCTGCAACTTGTACCAGTTGTGCTGCAGCATCGTGGCCGGCCTTATCAGAATATCGGTTACGGTGCCTGTTTCAAGTGGTTGCTGCCAGTTGTTTTTTATTCTGTCCATCAGTTGTACAATCACCACACCTGAAGTATTTTCTGCTATCCATTCTTTAAAATTATCAATAAACCGCAAGGTGGTTTCCTGGCCAAAATTATCCCGGAGGCCGGCATCCATTACATCAATAATTGGCGTGGTAGGCAACCAAACATTTGGTAACACCAACGGGAACGTTGCATTCATCCGCAAGGCGGTCAGCAGTCTTAGGTTTTGCGGATTTTGTTTTTTCAGCAAAGCAGCAAAGTCCACAGCATCAGGGCTTGCGAGGGAGTCTTTTTCGGCGCCGTACGGCTTCATCATAAAACTCAATGGCTGGCTGCAGATCATCATTTTTCTTCCATCTCTTGTAATTACCGAGTTAAAAATTACTAGTGGAATACTGGCCTCCCATTCATCTTTTGCGTAACTGCTTATACTTGCCCCCAGCGTATTCCCGGCATTTTCATTCAGACTTTGTTCAAAGGCATAACCCCTGTCTTTTACATAATTATACGGCCCAACGGCAAATTTTTGAGCCGGTGAAAAAATATCCCTGCTTACAAGTGAGGTGAACACCGGATTCAGCAAATCTCTTGTTATGTCATTTATATATTCCGGCTTGTTCAGTGTAGCGGCATTGCCGTTGTTTTTATTTCTGTACAGTTCCCGGTAGTAAGTGGCCGAAAGCATGCCACCGCTGGCTCCGCTGATAAGAAAAGTTTGCTGCATTAGGCTGCAATTGGTAACGCTGTTAATTTGTTGCAGCATATTCATTACAAAAGTTGCACTTCTAAGTCCGCCGCCGCTAACATTTAAAAACACCATTTTGGGTTTATCAGATGATTGCTTTTTTTTCCAGTTATTGAGAATAGCAATCATATTGGACTTGTCTTTTTCAATTATTGCAGCGGTGCACAATTGCTGTAGCGAATAGTTACTGTACACAGGCCTTTCGGTTTTATTAAGATAATTGAGGCCATATGCTTTGTTCCTTGTGTCTATCCATTCCTTTTCAAACATAAAATCCAGCACAGCCAGCAACACAATCACAAACAGAACACTCCAGCTTTGCAGAAAATAAGTGAGTGCTCCAATAACCGCTACCATAATAGCCGTAAAAATGGTGATGCTTACAGCTGCCGGCACCTGGAAAATTTTGTGGTCGAGAAAAAAGCCGGCCGTTATTAAAAAAGTAAAAGCCAATATAATAACGGTGATTGCTGCAAAGTGATGCCGCTTAAAAATAGTATCAAGAAAATTTTCACTGTAGTGTGTTACCGCCCTTACCTTAAGTGGTTTCAGGTCAAGCCCCAGGTAAGATTTTACCTTCATTCCAAAACCATCAACCTGCGCTTTTTTTGACAGATCGAAGTTTGCTTTAAAGACCTTGCTGTCTGCTATTACCGGTGCGATTGTACGGAGTATCTGCCTGTCTGCTCCAAAAAAAAATGCAAAAGAAAAGGCCAGTAAAGAAATTAGCCCGGCTAAAAAGCCGCCGATTAAAGCAAGTTCCTCACCAGTGGTAAGCAACTCTTTATTAAAATTAAACTGAAGGGATCTTGTTAAATAAAACAGCAGGAAAAGCAATGGCAGCAGAGAATTATTCACACAATATTTTAGAAAGGGCTTGGAGGCTGCCGCTAAAAATTTGAATCTTTTTGTGTGCAAAATGAAGGTGGTAATATTCCAGCTCATAAAAAAAATACCCATACCCATACCAAGTAAAGCCGCACTCAACGCATTTACATTGCCGAGGTATTCCGGCACAAAAAAGAGTGCATCTGCCCCAAAACTTTTCATGAAACCGCCATTAACCGTACTGCCAAGTATGAGCCAAAAAATAAGTAGTACCTGGTATTTCCTAAAATGTAAAATGAAAAGTTGTACAGGGAAGGAATAAAAAATATTGCTGAACAGGGATTTCATTAAAATCGTTTAATAAATGTACAACGAAATTAAACGGGTAGTTAGTGCCTGGTAGTATTTTGCTATTTTATAACTAATTGCTTTTTCTTACTGTATACAGCAATGAAGTGATCGTAATCAGCAATAATATTGCAGTAAACTGGTGGGCAACCCCAAACCATAAAAGCCGGTTAGTGTGAGTGGCATTAACTACAGTTAAAATGCCCAGCGTAACCTGCAAAATAATAAGTAATGCAAGGCATATTCTTAATCTGCTGAAAAAAATATTGTTTTTTATAAAAGCTGATTTTACAAACCACCAAAGTACAAGAATAAAAAGTAGATAAGCAATGCCACGGTGAATGAAGTGAACTGCCAAAGGATTAAACACAATATTTTTTATAAAGGGAGATTGATCATTTATACCAGCAGGAATAAGCTGACCGTTGATATCGGGCCAGGTTGGGGCAATTACAGCGGCCTTCAAGCCTGCCATAAAACCACCGTAAATAAGTTGAATAATAAATAGTATCAAAATAGCTATCAGCCATTTTTGAAGGTTAGCAGCTACGACTTTTTTTGAATTCTTAACAAGCAAACTCAATGCAAACCATAGGGTATAACAAAGCAACCCCAATGCTGCAATCAGATGAGTTGTAAGTTCAACATGACCAACAAAATATTTTTCGGGTACCAACCCGCTTTTTACCATAAACCAGCCAATGGCACCCTGCACTGCACCAAGTAAAAACAGTATCACCATTGGTAAAATCATTGACTGTTTAAACTTCCTGGTAACAATAAAATAAATAAAACCAATAAGAAAAACCAGGCCCATAAGTCTTGCCCATAAACGGTGAAACCATTCCCAGAAAAATATAGACTTAAAGTCGGACAGGTTAAAATTTTGGTGTACGTACTTGAACTGATCAGTTACTTTATACCTGTCAAACTCTGCCTGCCAGTCTGCATAGTTCAGCGGCGGCAAAGCTCCTGTAACTGGTTTCCATTCTGTGATGGATAAGCCAGATTCAGTGAGGCGGGTAATGCCACCCAATACAACTTGTATAACTATCATTCCCACTCCAATCAATAGCCAGATTGCCACCTGTTTTTCAGAACGTTCGTTGTAGGTATTGTTCATATCGGGTGCAAAATTAATGAAGCATTGCTGGTTAATGATTGTATTGATTCATTTTACTTTGCATTTGCAGATATTTGCCAAACAAAATGTTAGCTCCCTTTTTTCACAGTCATTTAGCAGAAGCCGGCCTTGATGAGGCAGGCAGGGGTTGCTACGCCGGGCCTGTATTTGCTGCTGCTGTTATATTGCCTAAAGACTTTCGGCATCCGTTGTTGAATGACAGTAAGAAAATGACCGTGGACCAGAGGAATTTATTAAGACCCATCATTGAAAATGAAGCGCTGGCTTTCTCCGTTTCGGCTGTTGACAATGATGAAATTGACCAGATCAATATTCTGCAGGCGTCTTTCGAAGCCATGCACCGCTGTATTAATAAGCTTTCTTTACTGCCGGAGATTTTGCTGGTAGATGGGAACAGGTTTAAAAAATACAAAACCATCCCACACGAATGCATTATCCAGGGTGATGGAAAATACAACTCCATTGCAGCAGCAAGTGTGTTGGCAAAAACCTACCGGGATGAATTTATGCAGCAACTGCACCTTGAGTTTCCGCATTACGGATGGGATTCAAATAAAGGTTACGGAACCGAAGTGCACCGCAATGCCATCAGCTCACATGGCCTGTGCAGGTATCACCGCAAAAGCTTCAGCATACAGCCCCAGGTGAATGAATTATCAGACATTCAGCAAGCCTGCCGGTAACACATACTACAAAAATTTCTTTAGCGTTCATTAAACTCTGCAGACAGTATGCCGTCTGTATAACAACGCCGGTTAAAACATTTTAAATTAAAAACACACTTTACCCAACATTAAAATTTACCAGTATGAAATCAAAAATTTTCTTTTCAGCCATCCTTATGGCATTAGTAATCAGCAATGCAAATGCTCAGTCAGTAAGACGTGCAAGAGTTCAGCATCAAAGAATAAAAGAAGGTGTACGCAGCGGCGAACTAACCAGGACTGAAGCCGTTAACCTTCGTACCGACCAGAAAGAAATTCGCCAGGAAGCAAGAGCAGACGGTGTCGTAACTCCTGCAGAAAGAAAAGAAGTTCGCCAGGATCAACGCCAGGAAAGCAGGAAGATCTTCCGCAAAAAACATAATAACAGGGAAAGAGTATAATAAGATCACTTTAA
This sequence comes from Ferruginibacter sp., assembly GCA_965247025.1. GTDB lineage: Bacteria > Bacteroidota > Bacteroidia > Chitinophagales > Chitinophagaceae > Ferruginibacter. Next base: position 4,441,239 of record OZ252000.1, read on the forward strand.
AAAAAAGGAATAGTCTTCAAAATAATGACTGGTCCTTTTTTCTTGTAAAATTATTTTAATAAAAAGGCTGGTCACTCATTCACTCACCACCTCATCCCCGCCTATTTCCCAAACCGCTCCTTCCACATTTCATTAAACGTTTTTTTACTAAATTCAATTTCACTGCGTTGCTGTTTCCAGCCCTTAAATAGGGAGTTTACAACTTTCGTTTTGATGGCACCGCTGCCCAGATTCATAATACTTCTTTTAAGGCTGGCTGTTTTCCATATTCTCCAGGCCGCTTTTTCTGAAAAAGTGGTAAAACCATTTTGCACAGATTCAAACCTGTTTTGCAAGAGTAGCTCATGCAGGTTTATTTTTACAGGGCAAGCCTGTGTACAGGCACCGCATAAAGAGGAGGCAAAACTGAGGTGTTTATTTTCTTCCAGGCCAGCAAGATTAGGGGTGATAACGCTGCCAATAGGCCCGCTGTAGGTTGCCCCATAAGCATGACCGCCAATATTTTTATAAACCGGGCATGCATTTAGGCAGGCGCCACATCTTATGCAGTAAAGGCTCTCCCGTTGCTTGGCATCCTGCAGAATATTCGTACGGCCGTTGTCAAGCAAAATCACATACATTTCTTCAGGACCGTCCGTTTCACCAGCTTGCCTGGGGCCTGCAATAATGCTGTTATAAACGGTGACCTGCTGGCCCGTTCCATGGCTTGCCAAAAGGGGCCAAAACAATCCAAGATCAGTTAATGATGGAATAACTTTTTCTATGCCAACGATTACAATATGCGTTTTTGGAAATGCACAGCTAAGCCTTGCATTGCCTTCATTTTCTGTTACCGCCACAGCGCCAATATCACCAATAATAAAGTTGGCGCCAGTAACTCCAACTTCCGCTTCCACATATTTTTTTCGTAAAATGTCTCTTGCCACTAGTGTTAGTTGCTGGGGAGTAAGCCCCGCCGGCGTACCTAATTTATCAGCAAAAAGTTGGGCAACATCTTCCTTGCTTTTGTGCATGGCAGGTGTTACAATATGGTAAGGCGTTTCGCCATCAAGTTGCTGAATGTACTCACCCAAATCTGTTTCAATGCTTTCAATTTCATTGGCTTTCAATGCATCGTTCAGGTGAATTTCCTCCGTAACCATGCTCTTGCTCTTTACCAGGGTTTTACAATTGCGGTCCCTGCAAATAGACAGTATTTCTTCCACGGCCTGTTCTGCATTTTCTACCCAAAGCACTTTGCCCCCTCTTTTTGTAAAATTGAGTTCAAACTCTTCCAGCTGCTGATCAAGCGTTTCAATAGCACGCCACTTAAGGTTTTTTGCCCTTTCTTTTGCAAGATCGAGGTTAGCAAACTGAGACTTGCCCTCAGGCACTTTCTCATTGTATTTATTGATGTTGAAGTTGATCTTACGGCGGTGCTCAAGATCTGCCGCTTTGATGGCGCTTTTTGATTTGAACGTTTCTTCTGCTGCGGTCATGTTGTGTGATTTATTTTTTTACACATTTTAAAGTTACTGATTACAAACAGCAACTAATTTGTGTGGTACGGATTATAGTTTTATTGCGGCAGGTTTTACTTTGATGTAATAAAGGAAAGCCGGAATTGCAATATTTTTACTCAGTTAATTTTATACAGCGGCTACCAAAACTCCCAACTCTTTGCCAACTTTTGTAAAAGCAGCAATGGCTTTATCAAGATGGTGTTTTGTATGGGCGGCGCTAAGCTGAACCCTTATACGGGCCTGCCCTTTTGCTACCACAGGAAAGAAAAAGCCAATAACATAAACGCCTTCATCCAGCAACCGGCTGGCAAATTGTTGCGCCAGCACTGCCTCGTACAGCATGATCGGCACTATGGGATGTTCGCCTGGCTTGATATCAAAACCAGCTTCGGTCATTTTACTGCGGAAGTATTGGGTGTTGGATGCCAGCTTATCACGTAGTTCTGTAGTTTCTCTCAGCATATCCAACACCGCAATGGATGCTCCAACTATACTTGGCGCAACCGTATTACTAAACAGGTATGGCCTGCTTCTTTGCCGCAGCATTTCAATTATTTCTTTACGCCCGCTGGTAAACCCGCCACTGGCGCCGCCAAGCGCTTTACCCAGCGTACCTGTTATAATATCAATTCTGCCCATAACACCCCGGTACTCATGTGTTCCCCGTCCTGTTTTTCCAAGAAAGCCAGAAGAGTGGCATTCATCAATCATCACAATAGCATCATATTTATCCGCCAGCTCACAAATTTTATCCAGCTGTGCAATTGTGCCATCCATGCTAAAGGAGCCATCGGTAACAATGATCCTGTTGCGAAGGCCGGCTGTTTCCTTCAGCTTTAGCTCAAGGTCCCCCATGTCATTGTGGTTATAGCGAAACCGCTGAGCCTTGCACAAACGTACCCCGTCAATAATACTGGCGTGGTTAAGGGCATCGCTTATTATCGCATCTTCTTCGTTAAAAAGTGGCTCAAACAAACCTCCGTTTGCATCAAAGGCGGCGGCATAAAGTATAGTGTCCTCAGTGCCGAGAAACTCCGATAATTTTTTTTCAAGCTCTTTGTGAATATCCTGCGTACCGCAGATAAATCGTACACTGCTCATTCCAAACCCCCTGTGATCAATGTATTTTTTTGCTGCGGCCAACACTTTGGGATGAGCAGAAAGCCCCAGGTAATTATTGGCGCAAAAATTAAGTACGTTCTTTCCGCCAACAATAATCTTAGCGCCCTGTTCACTGTTTATTATTCGTTCTTTTTTTAAAAGCCCTGCTGATACTATCTCTGCTAACTCATTTCCTATGCGGTCTGAAAATTTATTATTCATTTTTTTGGCTGTTGAGCTTACAAAAATAGGCATCCGGCTGCGCTTTTTGCAAGGTAGTTTTTACAGATTTAACAACTGATTTGCTGTGATGTAACTTTTCAGGCATATTTTCGTTGTGGAGAATGTATAACAGTCTGCTTACAATTTTAACCGCAGAGTTTATATAAAATAAAACTGCTAACAATGCCAATAAAAAAATCTGCGGTGTTCTCTCTGCTGCTCGCCACATCTTCTGTGGGAGCTTTAATTTTTACATCATACAGTCCGGCAGTTATACCCCCTGACGGAAAACAGCAAACACCCCTGCCTGTAAAGTGCAGCCAGCAGCACAATAATTCCAAATCGCCCCTTCCCTGGAATATTGTTTCCGGTAACCTTTTTCAACTGGAAGTTTAATCATCCCATTTTTTATTTTTCTTTTAATTGTAACTTTAAGCTGGTTGTTTCGTACCACTTCTATAGACTAACCCTTATTGCAACACCAGGATAACCAACTGTATGACTGAGAAGGATTATAATCAATGTGTGAACTTGTACTCAGATAATGTGTACAGGTTTATTCTTAAAAATTTGCGTCACCAGGAAGATGCAAAGGATGTTGTGCAGGGCGCTTTTGAAAAGCTTTGGATTAACAGGGAGACGGTTGATAATGAACGTTGTAAAAGTTTTTTATTTACTGTGGCATATAACCAGATGATTGATCACATCCGGAAAAACAAGCGGATATTGCTGCAAGAAAGTTTTTCTGCTGAAATTAAAAGCAGTAACCGCCAGCAGCATGATTCAAAAAAGGTTTTAAATGAAGCATTGAACCGGCTGAATGAAACGCAACGCAGCCTTGTTATGCTGAAAGACTATGAAGGATACAGTTATGAAGAGATTGGACATATAATGGGCCTTAATGAAAGCCAGGTAAAAGTTTACCTGCACAGAGCCAGGCTACAGCTAAGAGAGTACATTGTAAAGCCAGAAAATATAATTTAATAATTGAGTGATAATGAACAGCAGTTGTTTTGATCAATTTAAATTTTGAAGATGACTATTAACAGGGACAATTACGAAGAATATTTTTTATTGTATACAGACAATGAATTATCTGAACAGGAGAGATTTGCAGTAGAAGATTTTGCCCAGCAAAATCCTGACCTGCAAAAAGAATTGGTAATGCTGCGGGAAAGCATTTTAATACCAGATGCGATAACATTTGAAAATAAAGGAAGTTTGTTGCACAATGAGCACGCCGGTGCCGGTATACAGGAAAAACTATTGTTGCTGCTGGATAATGAACTAGACGCAGAAAATTCTCAAAAAATACAATCTGCAATAGTTGCCGATAATGAAATAACAAAAGAATGGAGGCTGTTGCAGTTAACCCAATTATCAGTGTTAGATAAAATAATTTTTACTGATAAAGCTATTCTTTATAAAAAAGAGAAAGGGAAAATTATACCAATAGGCTGGCGAAAAATTGCTGTTGCCGCTGTATTAATTGGCTTTGGTTTGTGGGGAACTGTAACTTATTTTAATAAAGGCACAGCCGGCTCCGGAAGCAATGGAGTTGCTGTAAAAATACCTTTGCCACCTTTGCCAAATGAAATAATTAAAGGTGGTCAGCACGCTGGGGATACAAAAGATTCAATAACTGCAATCAGTGTTGCGGATGATGGACAAGCTGATAGCCGTAAAACTGCCCCTTCTGTAAAAAACAGTAATATTGAAAAGAGTGCAGGTAGCAAAAAAGAACAGCCTGACGGTGAAATTGTAATAAAGGATCCTACTTCAATAAATAAAAAACCATCCAATAATTTGCCTGTTCCTGAATTAGAAAAAATTAACAGTAAGGATGGTAACAATATTGAAGTGGTTACCGTACAACCTTTAAAGAAACATGAGATAACACAACTGGATAATTCAATTGTAAGCGACGCTGCTCAGTCTTATCCAGTTACAAATACATCTTTTGCCGAAAATAAGGATGAAAAAATAACCTATGGTTTTGAAGAAGACCAACCCAAAAAAGGTAAAGCCGGGGGATTTTTTAAAAGATTAAACAGGGTATTGCAAAGAAAAGCAAATATTAAAACCGGCAGCGGTGATAGTTTTAAAGTGGCTAACCTCTCCTTTGCTGTTCAATAAAATTTTATACTAAACCACCATGAAAAAGTTATTTACTTTAATGGCAGTATTATGCCTTTCTGCCAGGGCAATTTCTCAAACTGATACCATCCCTTCAGCAAATTCTGATACCATCCGGATTGGGAATATGATCATCATAAACAGCAAGGATCATAACCATCCGAGTACTTCAGGCGATGATAAAAGTAATAGTAATAATTATAAAAGAAATGAGCATTCCAAGCCATCGAACATAAGTACAAACTGGTTTATTTTGGATATTGGGTTTGCTAACTACAACGACAAAACGAATTATGCAAACACCGGCGGCTATCTGTATAACAGGCCCGGAGCTGCGCCATTAGGCCAGGGGGATTTCGATCTGAATGCCGGTAAAAGTATTGACATAAATATCTGGTTGTTTATGCAGCGGTTCAGCCTGGTAAAAAGCCACCTTTACCTGAAATATGGTTTAGGCATTGAGCTAAATAATTACAGGTATAAATCAGACATCAGTTACTTAGAAAAAAATCCTTTTACACCGGCAGTAACACCAGCTCCGGTCATCATCAGGGATTCTGTTACCTTCTCAAAAAATAAGCTGGCTGCAGATTACCTGACTGTTCCCTTCATGCTAAATTATACGTCAAATCCTAATCGCCACAATAAAGGTTTTAGTGTAAGCTTTGGGGTAAGTGCCGGGTATCTTTACAGCCAGCGTAATAAACAGCAAAGTAAAGAAAGAGGAAAGCAAACCAATAAGGGTGGGTACGATCTTGAACAGTTCAAAATCTCTTATATCGGGGAAATAGGCCTTGGGCCGGTTAGATTGTATGGTTCTTACTCACCCAACAGTATATATAAAACTGGGTTGGATATGCGACCCTACACATTGGGAGTAAGGCTCAGCAACTGGTAAGTAAAACTATTTCAATATTTTTTGGCAGGTCGTGAAGGACCTGCTTTTTTTATAGTATTTCATCCAACTCAATCCAAAAGCCACTGTGGTTTTTATCGTTGCTGCTGATGATACTTTTAGTACCTGCAATGTGATATCCAAACTGTATATTTTTAGGAAGCTGTTGAACTTTGTTTATGATCTCAGCAATACTTATTTCTCCATTGCTGAAAATAATTTGTTCAACCTGGTTTTGAGCTGCAAATGCTGGCAATTCTGAAATTGTCGCAAGAACATCTTCGTTCCGGCTGGCAGCAATCCGCCCTAAAATATTAATAGAAGGCTGGGAAGTTTTTAAAGCTTTTTCTAAGTTATAATAATCTGTTGAACCGGCTATTATTAAGGTCTTCAAATTACTTTTTAGATTATTACTTTTAGCGGTTTTAGGTTTGGATTTAAGTGTTAGTTTTTTAGCGAAAATAGTAAGCCGTAATATAGTGTAGTAAAAAATAGCACTGCTGTTTTTACCATGTTTTTTTACAAATAATTGCATTGCTCCGTAAAATGCATTGACGTAAGACAGAGAATTTTTATTGGTACTTTCTCCTTTAAAGTGGATGATGGTTGAACCTGCAAAATAGAAGTTTTTAAAGCCGGCCTTTTGTATCCTGTAGCTAAGGTCAATATCTTCTCCATACATAAAAAATGCCTCATCAAATCCACCTGTAATGTCAAGTACCTCTTTAGATACCATCATAAATGCTCCGGATAATACGGTCACTTCATTGCTGGTATTGTCAGGCAAATACCCAAGGTAATAACGGGCAAAAAGTTTTGATGAAGGAAATGCTGCAGTAAAACCTGCCATCTTGAAAAATGAGGTTAGCGGAGATGGAAAGCCTCTTTTACTTTCTTTTAAAAATACGCCGCTACCATCTAACATACGGATGCCTGCAGCACCTATGCCTGGCAGCTGTTCGAAAAAACCGATGCAGTTTGCCAGGCAGTCTTCCGGCAAAATGGTATCTGGATTAAGAAATAGAATTTTATCACCCGTTGCCTGCTTTAGCCCCAAATTATTAGCGGCCGAAAATCCAATGTTTCCTGTATGCCAGATGAAGCTGACGGAAGAAAATCTGCACTCAAGATATTGCCTGCTGCCATCCTGGGAATTATTATCTACTACCCATATTTCTACGCTTAATTTTTTAGATGCATTGATGACAGATATAAGACACTGCTCCAAAAAATATTTTACGTTGTAACTAACTATGATGACTGATAACTGCAAAGGCTTTGGTTATTTTTCGGAAGATACCATAAAGATCAAAATGTTTTCAATTTTACCGCTTCTTCCCAATTCCTCCGCCTTTTCATTATACTGCTTTTTTTGAGTAAAATAGCATCTGTGGCAGCCATTGTAAAATCTCTCCCTTCTTTTTGCAATATGCATTGCACTAAAGGTCAGGGTGTCATTTCTTTTAGTGACCTTGCATAAAAATTAATAAACCATGTTTCTTATTATACTTGGGCTCATTATAATGATAGCCATTGGGGCAGCTGCCAAAACTAATATTGCTTTTGCAAAATTTGTAACAATCGCCAGGCTTGCCGGTTTGCTTTTTATACTTATAGGTATTAGTACTGCCTGTGTTAAACAAATTGACGCAGGAGAAGTTGGTATAAAGGTTTTATTTGGTAGCGTACAAAATGATGTGCTCCCAAGCGGCCTGCATTTCGTTAATCCGTTACTTGATATAAAAAAGCTGGACGTAAAAACGCAGAATTATACCATGAGCGGAGTTAATGACGAAGGCAACAAATCTGGTGATGATGCTATAAGAGTATTGACAAGTGACGGGCTGGAAGTTACAATTGACCTCACCGTACTATATAGGGTTGTTGCTGCCGATGCACCAAAGCTGTTAAGAGAAACTGGTGAAGATTACAGGGATAAAATTGTAAGGCCAATTACCAGAACAAAAATTCGTGACAATGCAGTTTACTACCAGGCAGTCGATCTTTTTGGAAACAAAAGAGATGAATTTCAGCAACGCATTTATAAAACCATTGAGGCGGATTTTAATAAGAGAGGATTGATGCTGGAACAATTGCTTGTTAGAAATATTACCTTGCCAAACTCTGTGAAAGCTTCAATAGAATCAAAAATAAACGCAGAGCAGGATGCTAAAAAGATGGAGTTTGTGTTGCTGAAAGAAAAACAGGAAGCAGAAAGAAAACGTGTGGAGGCCCAGGGTATTGCAGATTATCAGCGTATCATTAACACCGGCCTTACTGACCAGCAACTGCAGTATGAACAAATTAAAGCGATGAAGGAGCTAGCCCAAAGCCAGAATGCAAAAATAATTGTGCTGGGAAAAGGAAATACGCCTGTAATTCTTGATTCAAAACAATAAAATAAGTTAACTGAGAATATGGAGTTAGTAATAGTACAAACCTTCGATAATTATTTTAATGCAAACATCATTTTAACAAGGCTGCAAGCCAGCGGAGTTGTTTGTTTTTTGAGAGATGAAAATACAGTCACAATAGATCCCATACTTTGTAACGCTATTGGAGGAATAAAACTGGTGGTTGCTAAAGAAGATGAAGCAGCTACTATAAAATTGCTAAGAGGTTATCACATTGAATATTTGTTAAGTGCAACCTGCCCCATGTGTGGGAGTAACAGCTTTACTCAAATAGCCAAAGCAGAAGCTGCTAATCTGATTACCGCAATTATAACCTGGTTATTTTCCAGCTACGCCGTTGCGCCAAAATATGTCTATCAATGTGGTAATTGCAATTACGAATGCGAAAATCTGCCTGATGTGACAAGCGATACATTACTGGAAGAAATTGAAGATAAAGATGTAAATGGGAAACTCCCCGATTAAAAAGCTAATTCTTGCAATTTAAAAATATAAAAGCTTTTAGATCCTGGGCACGGATTGTATTTCTTATCACCAGGTCCTTATTGATCACTTTATATTTATTGAGGTCAATAATTTCATGGGCAGTGACTAAATTGTCCATTCGTTCAACATCAAAAAGTAGTTCATGTAGTAGCTCTACTTCATGTTCAATAGCCTGGGGACTCATGAGCTCCTGGTTGAACATTACAAGCAAATCGCGGTTGATGTTGTTCATTTTATTTGAGATGTTTTTTTCGTATGACCAATATGTGTTAGTATCCTACAAAACCCCTTTTATTCGGACAACCACACTGGCCTTTCTTGGAAGAACTGCAGCTGGTGAGGGTGACAGATGCTATTAAAATTAGCAAAAAAGATATTTTGGTGAAACGTTTCATAATATTGAGTTACCAAATTAACATATTTCCGTTAAACTTTATTGCATTGATCAATGAATTTTTCAAAAATTCAAAATTTAACAAAAGAAAAAACTGTACTGGTTATTCCCTTAGATTGGGGCCTGGGCCATGCTACACGTTGTGTTCCAATCATTAAGCAACTAATTTGCCTTAATTGCAAGGTGCTGATTGGTGCAACAGGAGCTCAAAAAAAAATTTTAGCAGATGCCTTTCCCGGGATTGAAATTATCGCTTTGGAAGGTTATAAAATAAAATACAGCAAAAATCGCCGGCTCTTTTTGCTTGCCCTTTTATTGCAATTTCCTAAAATATTTAGGACTATTTTTAAAGAACACGATTGGTTGAAAAAGATCAATAAAGAACGAAAAATCGATGCAGTAATTTCAGATAACAGGTTTGGTTTGTACCATGCAACTTTACCTTGTGTTTATATTACGCACCAGGTTGCTTTAAAAACGGGTGTGCCGTTTTTGGATTCTTTAGCAAGCAGGATTCACCTAAATATAATCAACAGGTTTGGCAGATGCTGGATTCCTGACTTTGAAGAATTTGGGTACAGCCTGGCCGGCGAGTTATCACACCCGGTTGTATCACCGAAAAAAGTGACTTATACTGGATGCCTTTCAAGGTTTGAAGTTTTAGAAAGCCGGACTAAAATTTTTGAGGTTGTAGCAGTTGTATCTGGCCCTGAACCGCAAAGAACTATTTTTGAAAAGCTGCTGCTAAAATCTTTGGGCTCGTGCAAAGGGAAAGTACTTTTGATAAGAGGCTTGCCGGAAGCACTGGAAAACTTGTCACATCTCGAAAGTGAAACCCTTGTGATAAAAAACCACCTGGACCTGTATGACCTGAACGAAGTAATAACGCAGGCAGAAATAGTAATTTGCCGCAGCGGATATACAAGTATCATGGACCTGGTCAAGCTAAAGCAAAAAGCTATTTTGATTCCAACACCTGGCCAAACTGAACAAGAATACCTGGCTGATTATCTGCAAGAGAAAAATTTTTTTTATAGTTTGAAACAGGAAAACTTTGATCTTGAGCGGGCTTTGGAAGGTGCAAAAAAATTTCCGTTTAATTTCCCTGCGGTGGATATGGATCAATATAAAGAGGCGGTAACACAGTTTGTTCAATCACTTTAATCTCACTCATTACAATCAATTGGCTCAAGTGAATACAAAGGCAAAAGCACATGCAGGATTACTGCTAACAAACATTTTCTTTGCCATTAATTTAAGTGCTGTAAAATATCTTACCTCCAATAATTTTATGAAGCCCTTTGGGATGAACCTGGTAAGAGTTGCAGTTAGCTCAGCGCTGTTCTGGCTTTTATATTTAATAAAACCGGCGAAAAAGAGAATTGAAAAAGAAGACGTTAAGCGTTTTATTCTTTGTGCCTTTTTCGGGATCGCCATAAATCAAATGTTGTTTTTAAAAGGGTTGTCCTATACTTATCCAATTCATGGAGCACTTTTAATGCTTTCCACCCCAATTCTTATTACCATTATTGCCAGCTGGATATTAAAGGAGCGTATAAATATTTATAAAATAGCCGGGCTAGTGCTCGGTGTAACGGGTGCTGTTGTTTTAATAGCCGGCAGGCCCAAATCCGGTAATGGTAATGATGTGCTGTTGGGCGACTTGTTGATTCTTACCAATGCAGTTTCTTACACAATTTATTTTATACTCGTAAAACCTTTAATGCTAAAATACAATCCTGTGCAAGTTATAAGATGGGTATTTAGCTGGGGATTGCTGATGGTACTTCCGTTTGGGTGGAATGAGTTTACTGAAATTAACTGGACACAGTTCGGCAAGATCGAATATATGTGCATCACACTTATTGTAATTGGCGGTACTTTTTTGGCTTATCTTTTTAATGTTTATGGTATAAAAATTCTGGGAGCATCAGTTTCCGGAAGTTACATTTACCTGCAACCAGTTTTCGCAACCATTATAGCAATGATTTTTTTAAATGAACACCTGGAGCTGTACAAAATTATAGCGGCAGCGGCCATATTTAGTGGGGTATACCTTTGTAACAGACGCCAGAATTAACCAGCAAATTAGCAGAGATCAAACGTTCTTTGGATAATCAAAAAGTAAAAATTCCCTGGGCGAATCCTTAAAATCAATCCAGTTTACTGTTTTTACTTTTACGCAGAAAATGCCGCAGGTAGGCATGTTATCGATATGTACTTTTTCTGTAAGCATATTTACAAAAGCTGTAATACCCGGGTTGTGGGAGAAAATCGCAACCGTATTAAGCTTGTCATCTAAAGCACTTACAACTTTAAAAAAGCTAACGATATCTGCGTGGTACAGGGATGGGATCAAAATTATTTCATCACTTGCAACACCATACCCATTACAAAAAGAAATAGCTGTCTCCAGTGCTCGTTTGGCCGGACTGGATACAAATGCATCAGGAAATATTTTTTTATTTTTTAATCTTGCTGCCATTACAGGAGCATCTTTTATACCCCGTTCATTTAATGGTCTTTCAAAATCGGAAGCTACGCCGGCATCCCAACTACTCTTGGCATGCCGCACAAGTAAAAGTATTTTTTCACCAGTTTGTAATTGCTCATGCATATCACTTCATTTTAAATGATGAATGTATACCGAATACTGCAATAATATTACCAACTCATTCAAAGGCTAGTAGCCCCTTACATCTTTTCCATGCATATAATTCATAAATGCCTTGTTGCAAACCCTGTTGCCACCAGGCGTTGGGTAGTTGCCTGTAAAATACCAGTCGCCTGTGTTGGTTGGGCAGGCAAGATGAAGTGTTTCAATTGTCTGGTAAATAACATCTACCGGAATATCGATTTCAGGGGGTGTAATTAATTGAGCAATCTTACAACTCATTTGCTCCAATGAAAAAGATTTGTACAATTGTCTCACCACGTTTACGCTATCAAGCTGGTTATTTGCCTGCAGTTCGGTACATTTTTGCAGCAGTTCATCCAGTAATGCAGACTGGCCTGTTTCTTTTATCAGCGCAATAGCCGCCCTGAAGGCAACAAAATCACCCAGTTTGCTCATGTCAATTCCGTAACAATCGGGATAGCGTATTTGCGGTGCAGATGAAACAACAATTATTCTTTTTGGTTTAAGGCGGGCCAGCATTCTTACAATACTTTCTTTAAGCGTTGTGCCCCTTACAATGGAATCATCTATTACCACCAATGTATCAATATGATCCCTTACAGTACCGTAAGTAATGTCATAAACGTGTTGCACCATTTCGTTCCTGCTGCTATCCTCAGTAATAAAAGTCCTGATCTTTACATCTTTAATAGCTATCTTTTCAATCCGCACTTTGCGGCTCACCATTTCTGTGAGCCTTGCTTCATCAAAATCATTGCCCCAGCTCAATATTTTTTCAATTTTTACCTTGGTGAGGTAATCTTCGGCACCTTTTAAAAGTCCGTAAAAAGCAGTTTCCGCAGTATTTGGAATAAAAGAAAATATGGTATTTTTAAGGTCGTAATTAATAGCTTTTAAAACAGGCTCACTTAAATAATAGCCAAGTGCGTTTCGCTCTTTATAAATCTTCTCATCACTGCCACGGCTGAAGTAAATTCTTTCAAAACTGCAGGCTCTTCTTTCCTTAGGGGCAATAATTTCTGTAATGCGGTAATTGCCATCAGCATCCACAATAAGGCCGCAGCCCGGCATTAATTCCTTTACCTCATTTTCACCTACATTAAAGGCAGTCCTTATCGCCGCTCTTTCGCTGGCAGCAACAATTACATCATCATTTATATAATAGTACGATGGACGAATACCATGAGCATCCCTTACAACAAAAGAACTGCCGTTACCCAGCAGTCCGCAAACATTAAAACCGCCATCAAAAAGTGGTATGGCTTTTTGAAGTGCTCTGGCTACATCGGGTACGCCGGGAGAAGCTTCATCTTCCTTTACGATAAAATAATGGATCACTTCCATCATTGCTGCAAGGTCGCTCTGCTTTTGAAAAACGCCTGGCTCAATATTCACCAATTCAAAAAGTTCTTCCGTATTTATCAGGTTAAAATTGCCTGCAAGGGCAAGGTTCCTGTTAGGTATCGTGTCTCTTTTTATAAAAGGATGACAAAATTCAACATTGTTTTTACCCTGAGTGCCATAGCGTAAATGTCCCAGCAACAGCTCTCCAAGATGATCCAAATGTCCTTTCATTAACCCCGGATGGGTCTTAATATCCGGCTGGTACTTTTCAAGCTCAGAAACCTCCTTACCTATTTGAAAAAATATATCTGCAATTGGCTGGTTACCGCTGCTGCGGATGCGGTGCAAAAAAGGATACCCGGGCTCCACATTTAATTTTACCGTGGCTACGCCAGCACCATCCTGGCCACGGTTGTGCTGCTTTTCCATCAGCAGGTAAAGCTTATTTAAACCATATAAAACAGAGCCGTATTGTTGCAGGTAATAGCTAAAAGGTTTGCGGAGGCGAATGAAGGCGAGGCCACATTCGTGTTTAATTTCGTCGCTCATGATTTGTAATGAAGGTGCAAAGGTAACAGAATGAACAACAAAAAATCCCCCGTAGAGCGGGGGATCAATAAACTAAATCAATACATTTTATAAGCCGCTTATGCAAATACCAATCTGGTAGGGCCTCACATCCGGTCCGGCTCCATCTTTTATAAGCGAATTGATCTGGTAGTTAGCAACCAGTGAAAAACTGCCAATGCCAATCCTTGCTGTTGCAACCAGCCTCGTGCTATTTAAAAAAGTGCGTTTACCTTCTTTTAACGTATAGCTGTTAATGGTAGTACCAGCTTTATTTTGAAGTGTTTTGCCCTTGGTGTGAGCATTGATCATTGTACCAACTTTTGCACCCAAAGCCATCTTCCAGCTTTTACCTTCTTCAGACGGACTAAAAACATACCTTAATTCAATAGGAATTTCGGCATAAACAGTTGTTAGTTTGTATTTCTTAAAACGATCTGCTGAGTCCAAATTAGTAAAAGGAAGTTTGGTGCCGGTTGCGGTTAAACCCACGGACATATTTTTGAAAAATATACTGCTTCCGTTAAAGCCCAATCCAAAAGCTACGCTCCAGTGAGGATCTGTTTTAAACGGTTTATCAATCATAAAAGAAAAGCCGAGTCCTCTTGATAACCCCTTCATATGGCTGCTTATACTATCTGGTACGCCGCCCCAGTGGTCGCTGGTGAGTTCTATCATAAGGTGATCTCCGGGTCTGTCAAGAACTGCTTTTTTCCAGTCTTTGGCAGGCGGTGTTGAGGTTTGGGCAAAAGCAATCAGGCAGCCACATGCTACAAAAACGGTAAAAAAAATTTTCTTCATACAATTAATCTTGAGGAACAAAAATACCCGCCGGAGGGTTAATGAAAGGTTAAATAGGTTATAAAAAACTTGCCCGAAATGGATCGGGCAAGTTTTTCTGTGGGCCCACCTGGGCTCGAACCAGGGACCACCTGATTATGAGTCAGGTGCTCTAACCAACTGAGCTATAGGCCCTTTCTTTATGCAAGAAAGCTTTTGTGTTTTATCTAACCAATCCCAATTATATCGGGACCTTGTTTTTCTACTACTCCTTACGTCGCCGTGAAAAACTACGGCTGAGCTATAGGCCCTGTTATATTTTATTATAACGGTTGGCAAAAGTAAGTAAAACAACTATTTAAAAAAAGGATAGCATAAAACAATTTTGGTAAACCGAACTTTAAACTGAAATCATAGCGGGGCAACCCTAAATTATTTTTTTATATTTAAACTTTATTAGGTGTAAAATTGTTTTTAATAACTTGCACGTTGAAAGTTTGCCTGAGATTTTAGCATGATAAGTTTGGATGAGATAAAAGCACTACAATTTAAAATTTGCCAATTTGGTGATGAACATGCATTTGGCCAGCTCTATATAGCCTGTATGCCCAATTTGCTAAAATTTTCCAACACTATATTAAAAAATAATGAGCTTGCCGAAGAAGTTGTTTCAGATGTGTTTTTAAAGATCTGGCAAAACCGTAGCGAGGTATGTAAAATAGAAAATTTCAAACTCTACCTTTACATCAGCGTAAAAAACAGGTCACTCAATTATTTATCCCGTCATTTTAGGAAAGATATTATTTCATTAGAAGAGATGGCGCTTAACACCAGTGTTAGCCCTTATAACCCTGAGCAGTTGCTCATTACTTCTGAAGCTGTAAAAAAGATTAATGGAGAGATCAACAAACTTCCCCCGAGGTGTAAACTTATTTTCAAACTTGTAAAGGAAGATAAACTGCGCTATAATGATATTGCCGAGCTGTTGAACATCTCTGTAAAAACTATCGACAGCCAAATGGCGATTGCCCTTAAAAAAATCAGCGGGGCCATCAGCTTCGATCTAAAAAAAGCATCTCACTAAAAAAAGTCTCCTCAAAAAAAATATTTTTAATCTCTTTAGTAGATTAAGAATATCACCGTGTTCATTGCTTTACAGTAAATGGAAAAAGACCCTCAAAATATTTGGATATTAATTGCCAGGAAGCTTTCCGGCGAGGCAACTGCTTTGGAATTGGAGGAACTTGAAGGGTTGCTCAGAGATAATCCGCAGGTTAATTATTCCAAAGAAATTTTAAATGATTTGTGGCTGTCCGTGCCGGTTACAGATAATCAATATGCTGAAAGCCGGTTTAAAGAACTTGTACTACAGCTGCAAAGCCTGGGAATAGATGAAGGTAAATTTGTTGATGGTGATCATTTTATATCAAACGATAAAGAACCGGTGTCCGGAAGCAGCAAAAAAAGAAAAATATTTGTCTTTTCTTCTCTGTTACTTGTTTGCCTGTTGATTGCTGCCTTTGGTTTAATCTACAGTTCAAAAAAAAATACTTCCCCTGCAACGGCGCTTGCTAAAAACGAAATCAGCACAAAAAATGGGTCAAAAACAAGCCTTGTACTTCCAGATGGAACAAAGGTTTGGCTGAATGCCGGCAGCGAACTGAACTATGATAAGAATTACGGCAACGAGGAGAGAGTGGTTAACCTTAAAGGTGAAGCCTATTTTGATGTGGTAAGGAACGCAGAAAAGCCTTTCATTATCCATACTTCAAAAATGGATATAAAAGTATTGGGCACAGCTTTTAATGTAAAATGCTACCCCGGAGAAAAGACAATTGAAACTTCACTTATCCGTGGCAGTATTGAGGTAACGCTGAAGGACAGGGGTGAAAAAATAATGCTCAAATCCAATGAGAAGCTGGTAATAAATACAGAGAAAGAAAAGGGAGCAGAAAAAAATGAGGCACAAAATTTAAATCCTTCAGCTGGTGTTGAAAGGCCGATCATTTCCTTAAGTCACCTCACCATACTGCCTTCGGATAGCTCTGTAGTAGAAACTGCCTGGGTAAAGAACCGGCTGATATTTATAAGCGAAACATTTGAAGATATAGCGCTGAAAATGGAAAGGTGGTACAGTGTAAAGATCATTTTTATGGATGAGGAACTGAAACAGATTAAAATAACAGGCACCCTGGAAAAAGAATCTCTTGCAGAAGCTTTTAGTGCTTTACAAATAGCTAATATACTCCAGGCACCATTTAATTACAATATAAAAAACAATATCATTTTAATATCTAAACATGGAAAGATGAAAGTATAACAACAGGAGATTACCATAATATAAAAAAATAAAAAGAGGGAAATGTTGGCGCATTTCCCCCTAAACAGATTAAAACGAAAATCGCAATGCTTTACCGGGCGCTACTATTCCCATTTTTAAACTATCAAAACAAATGTATATGAAAAAAATCAAACGATTGTACGTTCCGAAACACCGGAACTTATTTAAACTGCTATTGATTATGAAATTCACGATTGCATTTCTCTTTTTTGCCGGATTGCAAGTTTCAGCAAAAACATTTTCGCAAGACAGGATCACAATTAAGCTTCAATCTGCTGAGCTGAAAACAGCTTTAAAACAAATTGAAAAAAAGAGTGTGTTCCGGTTTTTGTACAATGATGAACTGGTTTCTACAGTACAAAAAATTGATATCAACGCAACTAATTCACTTGTAACAGATGTGCTGGATGCAATACTGAAATCAACTTCCCTTACTTATAAATTAATGAACAATAACCTGGTGGTAATCACACTCAGGAATTTTGTGATACAGGAAACCAGGGTTACCGGAAAGGTGACTGCAGCAACCGGCGAAGTATTGCCGGGGGTTTCAGTTAACATTAAAGGCAGCACCAGCGGTACTTCTACGGATGCATCGGGTAATTATTCAATAACAGTTCCTGACAACGCAACGCTGGTTTACTCATCAGTTGGATATACTACAGCAGAAATGGCTGTAAACGGCCGCACAGAAATAAACGTAGTACTACAGGCCTCAGCTAAATTGGTGGATGAAGTTATAGTGGTAGGATACGGCAGCCAGCGTAAGGTTGATATAACCGGTTCAGTTGCCAATGTAAAAGGAGAAGAGATTGCAAAGCAGGCCTCAATAAATCCCATCAGTGCATTGCAGGGTAAAGTTGCAGGTGTTCAAATCACCAACTCCGGTTCACCCGGTGCTTCACCTGAAATACGCATCCGTGGCGTAGGAACAATTTATGGAACAGCGAGTCCTTTGTATGTTGTTGATGGTGTGTGGTACAATGATATCAGCTTTTTGAACAACAACGATATTGAAAACCTAAGTATATTAAAGGATGCATCAAGTGAATCTATTTATGGTGTAAGAGCTGCCAATGGAGTTGTACTTATCACAACAAAAAAAGGCCGGGCGGGCAAACCAATTGTTAACTATAATGGATATGTTGGCTTTCAAACTGTAACTAACCAGGTTAAGATGGCGAATGCTACAGAATACGCTACAATTATTAATGAATTATATGCCCAAAACGGAAGTACCACACCGCTGTTTGAAAATACCAATATTGGTAAGGGTACAGACTGGTACCATCAAATTTTGAGAAATGCTTTAGTTACCAGCCACCAGGTATCTGTGAGCGGTGGTTCTGATAAATCTGATTACAATCTTTCATTAGGCTACCTTGACCAGGATGGCAACGTGGAAACCAATAATTATAAAAGAGTCACAGCCCGTTTTGTAAATAATATACAAGTGAACAGCGCTTTAAAAGTCGGCTATAATATCACCGGCGCATTCAGCAAATCACAAGACGTACCGGGTGGTATTTTTCATGAATTGTATGCGGCCGGTCCTGTGGTGCCTGTTTACTATGCAGATCATACTTATGGTGACCCGAGTGATTTTGCTTTAGGTGATGGCAACAATTTCAACCCCCAGGCAACGCTTGATTTTTATAATCAGAAATCTAAGACCAGCCGGATAACCGGTAGTGTTTTTGGAGATTTAAAATTTCTGAAACATTTTACTTTTCATTCAAGTT
Organism: Ferruginibacter sp.; assembly: GCA_965247025.1. Lineage (GTDB taxonomy): Bacteria > Bacteroidota > Bacteroidia > Chitinophagales > Chitinophagaceae > Ferruginibacter. Next base: position 4,459,801 of record OZ252000.1, read on the forward strand.
TTGGTGGCGAATTCAGCCAGGGCGATGTAAGAGCTTACAACCCGGTTTATACAGCCACTTTAAAACAGCGGAGTTCAATAAGCTCTCTTAGTATTGAAAAAAATGAAACAAGAAACTGGATCGTTGAAAATACACTGACCTATGATAACAAATTCGGAGACCATTCAATAAAAGTATTGGCCGGTCAGTCTGCTCAGCGCAACCAATATTATAAGCTTACCGGTACTGCCAACGGGGTGCCGTTCAGTAGTGAAGGAGACCTTTACCTGGCATTAGGTAATACCGCCAGGAATGTGGTAGATGAGGGAACGCTTAATACTTCCACATCTTATTTCGGCAGGGTAAACTATGCCTTTCAAAATAAATATTTATTAACAGCAAGTGTAAGGGCTGATGCAAGCTCTCTGTTTTACGGTAGTAAACTTTGGGGTTATTTCCCATCCATTGGAGCAGGCTGGGTAATAAGTAAGGAAGCATTCATGCAGAATCAGCGAATTTTCAGCAATTTAAAATTGAGAGGAAGCTGGGGTAAAATTGGTAATAGCGTTGTACCAATAAATCCATCTATACTTACGGTTAGCCAAGATGCTTACCTGACTGCGATATTTGGAAATCAGGCATTTGCAGGTGCCAGCATCAACACGATTGTTCCACCAACTATTGGATGGGAAACTGGTGTTGGAACTGATGTTGGATTAGAAGGAACTTTTTTAAAAGATAAACTATCTTTTGAAATAGATTATTACAACAAGAAAACGGAGGATGCCATTTTTGCAATACCGGTATTAACATCTATAGGCACCCAAAGTGCCAGCCTGAAAGGCAACCAGGCCACTTTTCAAAACAGGGGTTATGAAGTCTCTTTAAATTGGAGGAACAGTATTTCAAAAGATCTTTCTTATTCAGTGGGTGCAAACTTTAGCTCTAACGACAATAAAGTACTTAGTGTAACAACTGGTAAAAATCCAATTTATTCTGGCGGAGCAGGTTCAACAGTGGCGCACTGGCAACCCGTACAATTTTAGGCGAACCAATCGGGCAATTCTACGGCTACCAGGTTGCAGGCATTTTTCAAACCCAGGCAGAGATAGATGGCTCTTCTCAAAAAATAAATACCAAGCCGGGAGACTTCAGGTATGTCGATCAGAACAATGACAAAGTAATTGACGGAAAAGATAAAGTGCCTTTAGGAAATCCAAATCCTAAATACACCTATGGTGTAAGTACAAATTTTACTTTCAAAGAATTTGATCTTACGGTAGATCTTCAGGGTGTTGCAAAAGTAGATGTGTACAATGCTAACCTGGGTTTGCGCTATGGCAACGAGAATTTTTCTAAAGACTTTTATGATAACCGCTGGCATGGTGCAGGTACATCTAACACTTATCCTTCTGCAAGTATCGGTGGTGGAAACAATTACCTGCCTAACTCTTTTTATGTGGAAGATGGCAGCTATTTCAGAATTAGAAATTTACAACTTGGTTACACAGTGGCACCTTCTCTGGTAAGTAAATGGGGCATGAGAAAAGTAAGGGCTTTCATTAATGCACAAAACCCTTTCACAACTTTCAAGTACAAAGGTTTTACCCCGGAAGTGGGAGGAGCTCCGCTTAATGCAGGAATAGATATAAATGTGTATCCATTGTATGCCACTTACAATTTTGGCCTAAACGTTACTTTCTAAAAAATAAAATATTTCATAATGAAACAATATAATTTAAATGGCCGGTTTAAAAAAGGTGCAGGAGCTTTAACACTTGCTGCAGCTTTACTGCTTGGCTCTTGCAAAAAAGAATTTTTAAATGTACCACCACAGGCTCAGCAGCCGGGTGTTCAATTTTGGAAAACGCCCGATGATGCCGCCAAAGCAGTTAATGCTATGTATGCAAACCTGCATGAATGGAAGAACGTTTCTTTTGCACCAATTGCAATAGAAAGTGTGGGCTCTGATGATGCTGAAAAAGGCAGCAGCGTAACTGATGCAACTTTCTTTAACTCCTATGACAATTTCGCTGTTAGCTCCACTGATGGCCAGCTGGCAGACTTCTGGACTGGTCAGTATCAGAATATAAATTTTGCCAACCAGGTGCTTGATAATGTTCCGGCAATTGTGATGGATGATAATTTAAAGGCACGCTATTTTGCTGAGGCAAAATTTGTAAGAGCCTACTCCTATTTCCGTTTGGTGAGAACATTTGGCGATGTGCCTTTAAGGTTGCATGTACCGGTTAGCTCTGCAGAATACAATATTCCCCGTACGCCTAAAGATGAAATTTGGACTGCTATAGAACAGGACTTAACAGATGCTGCAGCAGTATTGCCACAAACCTATCCCGCTGCAGATGCAGGCAGGATTACTAAAGGAGCTGCATTGGGTCTGCATGCTAAGGCAGCACTGTATCAAAAGAAATGGGCTGATGTGCTTACTTATACAAACCAGGTAATGACGCTGGGTTATTCATTGTTTCCTAACTACGAACAATTGTTCAGGGTTGCAAATGAAAATTCGTCTGAGTCGGTGTTTGAGATACAGGCAAAATATATTGCCGGCAATTGTGATGCATCCAACTCACAATATTCACAAGTGCAGGGCGTAAGAGGCTCTACCGGTGGTGGTTGGGGTTTTAATGTGCCGACAGCCGATCTTGCTGCAGCCTACGAAGCAAACGACCCACGGAGAGATGCTACCATAATTTTTAGAGGTGAAACAACACCCGAAGGTGATGCGATTCCGTTGGTTGGGGATAACCCAATGTACAATCAGAAGTCGTATGTACCTTTTACAGATTATCCGGGATCTTGTAATGAAGGAGCTGATCAGAACATCAGGGTTATGAGGTATGCTGAAATTTTACTGATGAATGCGGAAGCTGCTAATGAAACGGGTAATAATGCTATGGCATTAACCTCACTGAATGCAGTAAGAGCAAGGGCCAGGGGCGATAACCCGGAAACAGTGTTACCACCGGTAACAACAACTGACCAGGCTGCGTTACGCACCGCTATTTATCATGAAAGAAGGGTAGAAATGGCCATGGAATTCGACCGCCTGTTTGATGTGATCAGGCAGGGCCGGGGAGCTGAGGTTTTTGGCCCTAAGGGTTTTGTGGCAGGTAAAAGCGAGCTGATGCCAGTTCCACAAAACGAAATCGATTTAAGTGCCGGTCTGTTAACACAAAACCCGGGTTATTAATCACACTTCAAAAAAATTATCATGAAAAAAATATTAAGCGGTCTTTTTTTATCCGGAGTAGCAATAACGTTGCTGCTTACATCCTGCTATAAAAAATTCGATCCAACTACTTATGCTCCGCCATTTATAATCGGCGGCTTTTCTTCTGTTTCTCAAATTCAGCCATCCGCATTGGTTGGTTACTGGTCTTTTGATGGAAACCTTACTGACAGTGTTTCCGGCACAGCTGGCACAAATACAGAAACAACCTTTGTTCCCGGTATTAAAGGGCAGGCTATGCAGGGAGGTATAAACAAGTATGTATTGTTTACGCCAACAGCGGCCATCAAAGCAATTCATAGTTTTACCATTAGCTATTGGGTAAAAACACCACCGCCTTCAACTGGAATTATTGGTACAGTAAGCATTTCAAACCCAACTGCATTTTGGGGCAACCTGGATATTTTTTATGAAAATGGAAGCACAAATGCAGCAGGTAAATTCAGGGCTCATATTTCAAACGGAACGCTGGACAAAGAAATTCCAAAGGATGGTATTTTAAATTTGTTTGATTCCTGGACCAGCATTACGCTATCTTATGACGGGGCTACTTCCACCTCCCGGTTGTATAAAGATGGTTTGCTTGTTGATACTAAAGTACTTACTGTGAGTGATACAAATCCTGCATTGATTGGCAATGTTGATTTTTCTAATGCTGGTTCTATGGTTTTTGGCTGTAATCAGTTTATGACCACACCAAGCCTTACGAACAGCCATGGTGCGGAAGGCTGGGCAAGTTTTTTAACAGGCCAGCTGGATGAGGTAAGATTGTACAACGCTATCCTGACTGATAAGGAAGTGAACGCAATGGTAATTTTGCAAGGAAAAGGAAAATAAAAATTGTATAAAGAGGCAGCCCCAAAAGCTGCCTCTTTTATGTTGTTGCAATTAAAGTTTCATGATGAAGCAAGCATTTTATTTGTTGTTTTTCACGGTATTGTTTTTTGGGACAAGTTGTAAAAAAGGCGGCACTGATGGAGGATCCACTCCACCACCGGCCACACCTTCTTTCAGTTTCGATAAACTGTTAGTGAATGAAAAGGGCGGCACTTACACCTACACAGGCATCAATACAAAACCCGTAATAAAATTCACTTTTAAAGCTCCGCTTGATCATGCTTCTGTAAACGCTGCAGTTAGTTTTAAAGACAACAGCGGCATTACAATTCCTTTTAGTGTTAGTTATCTAAACAACGACAGTACGCTTGTTTTACAACCATCTTCAGGCCTTGCTTATCTAGCTAAATACAATATTGCAGTTGGTACTTTTTTAAAGTCAACGGCAGGGGGATCGCTGCTGTCGGGCGTTAACGTAAATCTTTTTACAGCATTAGATTCTTCGAGAAAATTTCCGGCAATTACAGACAGCGCATTGCTTGACCTTGTGCAACAGCAAACGCTCAAATATTTTGTGGATTTTGCCCACCCAATAAGTGGTTTGGCAAGAGAACGGAATACATCCGGCGAAACCGTAACAAGCGGCGGATCTGGTTTTGGCATAATGTCTTTACTTACAGGCATCAACAGAAATTTTATAAGCCGCCAGGTAGGGTTGGCGCAGTTGCAAAAAATAGTGTCGTTCTTAAAAGACAAGGCCCAAACTTTTCATGGTGCCTATCCGCACTGGCTTAATGGTACCACCGGCGCAGTGATTCCGTTTAGTGCGGACGATAATGGCGCAGACTTGGTTGAAACTTCTTACCTGGTGCAGGGCTTGCTTTGTGCAAGACAATATTTTACAGGCAATGATGCAGCCGAAACAGCGCTGCGTACTGATATCAATACTATTTGGAACCGGGTTGAATGGAGCTGGTTTCGTCAAAACGACCAGGATGTACTTTACTGGCATTGGAGCCCTGATAAAAATTGGGTGATGAATTTTAAGATCCAGGGCTGGAATGAAACGCTGATCAGTTACGTGCTGGCGGCATCATCCACAACTTTCACTATTCCCAAACAAGTTTACACAAGTGGATTTGCCGGCAACACTGCCGCATTTATAAACGGCAATACCTACTACGGTTATAAATTGCCGCTTGGTCCAAATTTGGGCGGTCCGTTATTTTTTGAGCATTATTCTTTTCTTGGTATTAACCCAAATGGATTGGCTGATGCCTATGCTAATTATGAAACACAGACGAAAAACCACACACTTATAAATTACAGTTATTGCAAAGCAAACCCCCAAAATTATTATGGGTACAGCGATTCCGTTTGGGGCCTCACAGCGAGTGACATTCCCAATGGTTACGACGCCAGTTCACCCACAAGAGATTTGGGGGTTATTGCACCTGCTGCTGCTATTTCATCAATGCCTTACACACCAGTAGAATCTATGAAGGCGCTGAAATTTTATTATTATGTGCTGGGAGATAAGCTCTTTAAACAATATGGATTTGTTGATGCTTTTAAATTAAATGATCCCTGGTTTGCAGATTCATTTTTAGCAATTGACCAGGGACCGGAAATTGTGATGATTGAAAATTACAGGACTGGTTTACTTTGGAATTTATTTACCAGTTGCCCTGAAGTAAAAGACGGTATGAAAAAGCTTGGATTTACTGCACCCTACCTGTAACTAAAAGGGCTATGTTATATTTTTACCGTTTATCATAAATCCGATCACCGCCTGCTGAAGTGATCAGAAATTATGGTTTATTTTACAGCCTCAGCCGGATGATCTGTTCGATAAGTATTAACGGTAAATGTTTGGCCATGAAGCATCTTATAAAATTCAACCCTGCCTTTTTAATAATTGCAGGAATGGTGATTTGGTTAACAGTTTTTACAAAGTGTATGGATAACCAGTCCAGGCAATTGCACACAGCCGGAGCTGCAGATTTTAATGCTTATGCCGGCTCTGCAACCTGTGCTAATTGTCACAAGGCAATTTATGAAAGTCACATAAAAACAGGTCATTTTAAAACATCAGCCCTGGCAACTACCAAAAACATTTTAGGTAGTCGACCCTCAAAAAGTGAGAAAAGTTGATTGTTATTTGATTTGAGAGATTCCAGGCTGAATAATAGTAACCAGATATTTGCAAAATGGTAAAAAAGCTTGCAAATTTATGAATGCTTTCTACCCCCAAACATACTCCTCAGTTAGGATTGTTTCATGGTCTTGCAGATCAGCTTGATCAAAAGCATCCTTTGTATCAATTGGCCAATAAAATCAATTGGTCATTTTTTGAAGATGCTTTTAAAAAGCATTACAGTGAAAAAATGGGTAAGCCTGCAAAACCGATTCGCCTGATGGTATCGTTGCTGATATTGAAATATGTCCGCAACATCAGCGATGAAAACCTGGTGGAGCAATGGTCTGAAAATATCTATTTCCAGTACTTTAGTGGTGAGCAGCATTTTCAGGCCAATATCCCTTGTGTACCAACCGAACTGGTTGCTTTCCGTCAACGCATAGGCGAACCTGGCGTAGAGTTAATTTTACAGGAAAGTATCCGTGTAAATGAGCCTCCTGAAGATAACAATACAGGTATTGTGGTGAGTGTTGATACGACCGTGCAGGAAAAAAATATCACCTACCCGACAGATGATAAACTATACAAAAAAATTATTAAAAAGTGTTGGGCAATAGCAGACAAAGAGGCAATAGATCTTCGCCAGTCTTACACAAGGATAGTTAAACGTTTAAGTAATTTACAACGGTTTAAAGGAACCAAGAACGGAGCCAAAGCGGCCCGTAAAGCCAATAAAAAAATACAAATCATAGCAGGAAGGCTGGTACGGGATATTGCCCGAAAGCTACCACTAACAAGCCTTGGCAAATATTTGCCGGATCTAAAGCTGTATCAAAGAGTATTATCCCAAAAGCGGAGTGACAGTGATAAAATTTACAGCCTTCATGAACCCGATGTAAAATGTTATTCAAAAGGTAAGGAGCATAAGAAGTTTGAGTTTGGCAGTAAAGCCTCTGTTCTAATTGATCAGCACACAGGCATCATTATGGGAGCCATTAATTTTACTCAAACATTACACGATTCAAAAACATTGCCGGATGTATTGGAACAATATGAACGACTCAACGGCAGGCAGCCAAAAGAAGTGTTTGTAGACAGAGGATACAAAGGAGTAAAGCAATACAAAGATGCAGTTATCCTGGTACCCAAACCTGATAAAAATATTACCAAAACACAATGCAGCAAACATAGTAAAAGGGCAGCCATTGAACCTGTCATCGGACACCTGAAACACGACTACCGTTTATGTAGAAATTATTTGAAAGGAATATTGGGAGATAATATGAATATAATTTTAGCCGCTGCTGCCATGAACTTTAAACGACGAATCAACCTCTGGCGTACAGAGGCAATCAGATGTTGGTCACTTATTTATAAACTGCTTATAAATGCTTACTGGATTTCTATTCCCCAAAAAGTAAAATCGACTTTTTGAGGGACGACTAGGTAGTTTTGACAGTGGTTCAAATTTCTTTCCTTTAACCCCATCCCTTGGGGTGTCAATGCAAAAAAAAGGTGACAGTTTTTTTCAGATTTCGTTAGCAGAAGGTAAAATTACCCGTAATGAACGTTTTGATATTATTGTAGGTTCTGGCGCCAACGGCCAGTCATACGAGAGCTGGCAAAACAATTCACTGGTGCAGCTTCCCATCTCTTATTTTACAGATGCAAACCAGTGGTGCAACAGTCCCGGGCATTTCTACAGTTTTGCTTATGACAGGCCAATTACAGCCCGTTGTATGGAATGCCATGCAACTTTTGCAGAAAAGATATCCGGTGAAAAAGAGGTGCCGGAAGAATTTGATAAAGGCAGGATGATCTTAGGTATCGATTGTGAAAGATGCCACGGACCTTCTGCAAAACATGTTGAATACCAGGAGGAGAATCCGCTGGAAAAATTGGGTAGGTTTGTTATTAACCCATCATCATTTACCCGTAAGCAAAGCCTTGATCTTTGCTCATTGTGCCACAGGACTGGTATGAAAGAAAAAACGCCATCTTTTACATTTACTGCCGGCAACAAACTGGCTGATTATTTTAACATTGACACCTCGGAACATATCGGCGCAAATATAGATGTGCATGGTAACCAATATGGGCTTTTGGCTGAAAGCAAGTGTTTTAAAAACAGCAGTACACTTACCTGTGTTACCTGCCATAATACCCATGAAAGCCAGGTTGGAGAAACGGCAACCTTCTCCCAAAAATGTATCAGTTGCCATAACGACCAGCACCCCGGTGCTATACTTTGTAAAGTAAAAAATGCCAAAGACGATGTTATAAAAAGCAACTGTACCAGCTGCCACATGCCAAAGCTTTCTTCAAAAGCCATTGCCGTGGTTTTAAAGGGCGAACAAAAAATAACGCCTGCAATGATCCACACCCATTTAATAAAAGTTTACCCTGAAGAATCTAAAAAAGTTGAGGACTACATTAAAAGCGGCAAACCGGCTAAAAAGATGCTGTAGGTTGTATTACTGCGGTAAAAAAAGACGGGGACTCAAAATCAATAAATTGCTTAAACAACCATCGCTTAACATCCATTTTATTATGAAAAAAGTATCGTTAAAATGTTTTACTTATCTACTCGCCTTTAGTTGCTTAATGCAAACTGCGGCATGTCAAACAAAATCGCAAACGCAACCTGGTACAGCAAAACGGCCTGAGCATCTTTCAGACTCAGCACTGCTGGATTTAGTTCAAAAGCAAACCATAAAATATTTTACCGATGGCGCCGAGCCGGTTAGTGGCATGGCCCGTGAACGTTATCATGCCGACAATGACTATCCGGAACATGATCAGAATATCATTACGAGTGGCGGCAGCGGCTTTGGTGTAATGGCATTGATTGTTGCTATGGAAAGAAAATTCATCAACCGGGAAGATGGCTTAAAACGTTTGGAAAAGATCACCCATTTTTTAGAAACAGCAGACAGGTTTCATGGAGCATGGCCACATTGGTGGAATGGAGAAACAGGCAAAGTAAAGCCATTTGGACAAAAGGATAATGGCGGCGACCTGGTGGAAACTTCTTTTATGCTGCAGGGTTTGTTGTGTGCAAGACAGTATTTGAAAGATGGAACTGCACAGGAAAAGGCACTGTCGCAACGCATGGATAAATTATGGAAAGACGTAGAGTTTGATTGGTTTAGAGGGCCTATCCCCCCTTCGGGGGGACCGAGGGGGGCCGTTTTGTACTGGCACTGGAGCCCTCAATACCACTGGGAAATGAATTTTGCTGTTCGTGGCTACAATGAATGCTTGATCATGTATGTGCTGGCAGCATCATCACCAACCCATGGAGTGCCGGCAGAAGTTTACCACGAGGGCTGGGCTGAAGGCGGGAAATTAAAATCGCCCCATGTTGGTTTGGGCTATCCGTTGCAGTTACGCTACCAGGGCAACCCGCCAAATGCTGCACCTTTGTTCTGGTCGCATTACTCTTACCTGGGGTTAAACCCAAAAGGCTAAAAAGATCAGTATGCAGATTACTGGCAGGAGAATACCAACCAGGCACTCATCAACTATAAGTGGTGTGTGGAAAACCCAAAGAAATTTAAAGGCTACGGAAAAAACAACTGGGGGTTAACGGCCAGTTATTCGGTGCAGTTTTATTCAGCTCATGCGCCGGATGAAAACAATGATCTTGGTGTTATAACACCCACCGCAGCATTGTCTTCCTTTCCCTACACACCGGAGCAATCGATGGCTGCACTTAAACATTGGTATTACGATATGAACCCTAAACTTTGGGGACCTTTTGGCTTTTACGATGCATTCAGCGAAACCGCAAACTGGTATCCTGTAAAATATTTGGCCATTGACCAGGGGCCAATACCTGTAATGATTGAAAACTACCGCAGCGGTTTATTGTGGCGCTTATTTATGAGCTGCCCCGAAGTACAAGCCGGCTTAAACAAACTTGGATTCGAAGATTCTTCCAAAAAATAATTGCCTTACTCATGATGAAAAACTTTTTTACTGCTGTTTTTTTTCTGATACTAGCAAATGGTTTGCATGCTCAAAACAGATCACTCACCAAAGGAAAATATGGAGATGGCCCGGATAGCATCCCAGTGGCTGGCATCGTAAAAAATCTTACCGACGATCAGTTGCTGGAAATGGTGCAAAAGCAAACCTTTCGTTTCTTCTGGCATGGTGCTCACCCCGTGAGCGGACTGGCGCTGGAAAGAAGCAACACAGTGCTGGCAGAACATTACTGGGATTACATCAACGAGGCTTGGGACGAACCCAATTTCAGCTACACAACATTTGGTCCCGATGCAGGCGCCATCGGTGGTACCGGCTTTGGAATCATGAGCACAGTGGTAGCGGTGGAAAGAGGCTGGATAGGAAGGGATACTGCCGTTCGGCGCCTGATAAAGATTGCAGATTTTTTGATAAATGCAGATTGTTACCATGGCATTTATCCGCATTTTATGAATGGCAAAACAGGTAAGACAATTAAGTTCGACAGGCTGGATGATGGCGCTGATATTGTTGAAACATCTTACCTGCTGATGGGTTTTTTATGTGCAAGGGAATATTTTAATAAAGATGTTCCGAGAGAAGTGTATTTAAGAAAACGCATTAACCAGATGTGGGGCGCTGCCAACTGGAACTGGCATACCAATGGTCAAAATAAACTGTTCTGGCACTGGAGTACTAATAATGATTTTGATATGAACTTTCCGGTGTGGGGCTACAATGAATGCCTCATCACCTACATAATGGCAGCCTCTTCACAGTACCACTCCATTTCTGCAGATGTGTACAATGGCACCTGGACGGGCAGCACCGGATTTAAAAATGGCAAGGAATATTATGGCTATAAATTGCCGCTTGGTAATTATGATAAAGACAAAGGCGGCCCATTGTTTTTTGAGCAGTACACTTTCCAGGGTATTGACCCAAACGGCTTAACAGACTCACTCGGCAATGATTATTTTTTGCAGGGCAAAAACCACACGCTGATAAACCGGGCTTACTGCATAGAAAATCCAAATCATTTTAAAGGCTACAGTTCCACCTGCTGGGGGCTTACAGCCGGGGACAGTTATAAGGGTTATGTAGCACACAGTCCGGAAAACGACAAAGGCGTTATTCAGCCAACGGCGGCAATATCATCCATGCCGTACACGCCAAAAGAAAGTATGGAAGCACTCAGGTATTTTTATTACACATTGGGCGATAAACTTTGGAGTAAATATGGTTTTATTGATGGCTTCAGCATTGAGCATAACTGGTATGCAAAAAGCCACCTGGCTATTGACCAGGGGCCAATAATTACCATGATTGAAAACTACCGGACAGGGTTGTTGTGGCATTTATTTATGAAGATTCCAGATGTGCAAAACGGACTAAAAAAACTAGGTTTTAAAAGTGCCGGCAGGATTGAATAACTTTGAAAAACAGATTGTTTGCCATGATCATCACTTCCTCCAAAAGTATTGTTACAAATACTTGTAATCGCCATCGGTTTACAATTTGGCTTGCAAAAAAGCAGGTCGTCCACCAGCTTAAATATTTTAAACAACAATAACAGTCGCATTCATCAAAAACTATTTTTTATGACACACTTAAAGTTAACCGCAGAGCAGCAAAAAGGATATGAGCAGGATGGTTACGTAATTGTAGAAAACTTTTTATCGAACGAAGAAGTTAAAAAATTGTATGGTATCGCCACCGGCGATGATACACTTCAAAAGCATGCTTTTGATTTAAATGACCAGACCGGAAAAAAAACAAAACTCACGCTTTGGTACACACCCGGCAACGATGCTTACGGACTGCTGACCAAAAGTAAACGCATGGTTGACAATGCCAATTTATTGCTGGAGGGCAAGGCGCCTGTTTGCCATTTTCACAGCAAGCTGATGCAGAAAGAACCAAAGGTTGGCGGTGCCTGGGAGTGGCACCAGGATTATGGTTACTGGTACAAAAATGAATTTTTACTGCCGGAGCAAATGATCAGTATAATGGTGGCCATTACAGATGCCAGTAAACAAAACGGATGCCTGCAGGTAATAAAAGGCAGCCATAAAATGGGCCGTATTGAACATGGCTTTGCAGGCGAACAGGTTGGTGCATCCCAGCATTATGTTGACCTTGCTTTAAAGACAATGAGCCTGGTTTATGTTGAGATAAAAGCCGGGGACGCTTTGTTTTTTCACCCTAATTTGTTGCATCGCTCAGAAGCTAATACTTTGGATAAGCCACGGTGGAGTTTAATTTCTGTTTATAACCGGAGCAGCAATGTGCCGTACAATGAGCCTTCAAAATCTAGTATTGTTCCGTTGGAGACAGTGCCTGATGAAGCATTGCTGGAATGGCAGACACAAAGCATCAGCGAAGGCGCTCATTTTCTTGAAAAAGAAAAAGATGAAGCATTGAAGTAGCTGTGATTTGATGTTGTATTTCATTTGTTTCCGGCCTAATGAATTTGATGTTGACAAAGATATTTTCTAAATAAGGCATTCGCCTTTTGCATTCAATAACCATGAACAAACTTTTTTCATCAGAACCACTTTGGCAAAGCAATGGCCTTGTGCTGCTCCGCATTGTTACGGGATTACTGATGGCCTGCCATGGCCTTGAAGTATTTAAAGCTGACACGATTAAAAGTTATGCAGAATGGGAGGTAATAAAAAAATTACCGGCTCCATTGTTCATGGCGTATCTTGGAAAGGGAATGGAACTGGCGACAGGGCTTTGCCTTACGCTTGGACTTTTTACAAGGATTGCTGCCCTTTTTTTATTCATTGAAATGATTTTCATCTGCTTTAAAATTGGCAATGGAAAATTTTATTACGAAGATCAGCATCCTTTCATTTTTGCATTACTGGCACTGGTGTTCTTCTTTACCGGTCCGGTTAAATTTGGGTTAGATAATTTACTTTTTAAAAAGACCAAAAGATATTACTGATGCCAGATACAACACAAGTAAATATCAACACAAAAGGAAAAGCTGAAAACACTTTTGATGCCATTGTAATTGGAAGCGGCATCAGTGGCGGCTGGGCAGCAAAAGAACTTTGTGAAAAAGGTTTGAAGACGCTTGTGCTGGAGAGAGGCAGAAATGTGGAGCACATTAAAGATTATCCAACAGCAAACTTATCAAGATGGGAGCTGCCACACCGGGGCCAGCTTACTTTAAAAACAAAAAAAGAAAATCCATTTATCAGCATTGCTGCCGGTTTTGATGAAGCTACGCAACACTTTTTTGTTAAAGATGCAGATCACCCTTATGTGCAGGAAAAACCCTTTGAATGGATAAGAGGTTACCAGGTTGGAGGCAAGTCGCTAACATGGGGGCGTGCCTGTGCCAGGTGGAGTGAGTATGATTTTACTGCCCCCAAAAGATATGGTTATGGCGATGCATTTCCCATTGGCTATAATGACATACAAGATTGGTACAGCTATGTTGAAACATTCATAGGTGTTTGCGGCAACAAAGATGGTATCCCGTCTATGCCGGATGGAGAATTTTTGCCGCCTTATGAATTGAATGTGGTGGAGCAGCACATCCAAAAAGTGATTAAAGAAAAATTTAACCGGCATTATGTCTCCGGCCGCTGGGCACATATCAGCGAAGCAAAACCAGTGCATTTAGAGCAAGGCCGTACAGCTTGTATGAACAGGATGTTGTGCGAAAGAGGTTGTCCGCTTGGAGGTTATTTCAGTTCAGTAAGCAGTACGCTGCCGTGGGCAAAAAGAACAGGTAATTTAACGGTGCGGCCACACTCGGTTGTTCATTCCATCATTTACGATGAGCAAAAACAAAAGGCCATTGGCGTTAGGGTTATCGATGCCAATACTAAGGCAGTTACGGAGTTTTTTGCCAGGATAATTTTTGTAAATGCATCGGCGCTCAACAGCAATCTGATCCTGCTCAATTCTACCTCTAACCGCTTTCCAAACGGGCTGGGAAATGATAGTGGTAAACTTGGTAAATATATTTGTTTTCATAATTACCGTGGCAGCCTGGGCGGCGATATTGATGGCTATGAAGACAGCTATTATAAAGTTGCAAAGCCGGTGGAATGCATCATGGCCAATTTTAGAAATGTAGAAAAAAGAGATACTGATTTTTACGGCGGTTATGTTGTTTACTCCGGAGCCTACCGGAAAAAACTGAGTGATAAAAATATTGCCCCAACCATTGGTGCAGATTTTAAAGAAGCGATCAGCGAACCCGGCACCTGGGGAGCTTACATGTACATGCAGGGCGAAACGATTGCCAAGGAATCCAACCATGTAAGATTAAGCAAAACCGAGAAAGACCAATGGGGTATTCCGCTGCTGATTACCTCTGTGGGTTATGACGATAATGATGATAAGATGGTGAAAGACTTTTTAGAACAGGGCACCGCTATGCTGGAAGCAGCCGGTGTAAAAAACATACACACAAACGATAGTAAACAAGCACCCGGGTTAGACATTCACGAAATGGGAGGTGTAAGAATGGGCAGCGATCCGGACATATCATTGCTCAACGAATTTAACCAGTTGCACCACTGTAAAAATGTTTTTGTAACAGATGGAGCCTGCATGACGAGTACAGGAAGCCAGAGCCCGTCAATATTGTATATGGCCTTTACAGCAAGGGCTGTAAAGCATGCGGTGGAGGAGATGAAGAAAGGGAATTTGTAGAACAGTTAGCCAAACACTAATCAGACAAAAATGAAACGTCCTGATATTGACAAAATTAAAACAGGTGATGAGCTCAAACGCTGGTATTGGTTAAAAGAAGAATTAGTAGATTTCTGCAAACAAGTGCAGTTGAGTTACACAGGCGCAAAGTTTGACATTTTGGAAAGAATAGCGATTGCCTTAGATAACGGTATTAGTAAAAAAGAAAAGGAACCGAAATCAAATAAACCGGCATCAAAATTTATTTGGTCAAAATCTTTGCTAAGTTTAGATACTGTTATCACCGATAGTTACACTAATGGGCCAAATACCAGGAAGTTTTTTAAGCAACATTGCGGCGACAAATTCCACTTCAGTATTCCATTTATGAATTTTATGAAAAACAATTGTGGTAAGACCTTACAGGATGCAGTAAATGAATGGCAAAGACTTCAGCAGCTGAAAAAAGATAAAAATTTCAAAAGCGAAATACCGGCGGGAAATCAATACAATAAATATATCAGGGACTTTTTTACAGACAATCCGAAAATGACAATTGAACAAGCGAGACATTTTTGGAAGCTAAAAAGAAGTTTGCCATTGGGCAAACACGTCTATGAAAAGAAAGATCTTGAGCTTAAAGACAGAACCGATAAAATCGTAGCCGATTAGATAAAATAATCTCAATAAAAACATAAAACCAACACACCATGCCGGGAGATTCAACCAACGTAAACAACAAAGCGAAAACTCAAAACACCTACGATGCGATTGTGGTGGGCTCAGGAATTAGTGGTGGCTGGGCTGCCAAAGAACTCTGTGAAAAAGGATTGAAAACACTGGTGCTGGAACGGGGCAGAATGGTTGAACACATCAAAGATTACCCAACAGCTTCCAGTGCTCCCTGGGATTTTGCTCACCGGGGAAGAGTTACGGAGCAAATGAAAAAAGAACAGCATATCCAGGTTCGTGGCTTTTGCAATGAAGCGAATAAACACTTTTTTGTAAACGATTTGGAGCATCCTTACGAGCAAAAAAAGCCTTACGACTGGATACGTGGTTACCATGTTGGCGGCCGGAGTTTAATGTGGGGCAGGCAATGTTACCGCTGGAGCGATATTGATTTTGGTGCCAATGCAAAAGACGGTCATGGTGTGGACTGGCCCATCCGTTATAAAGACATTGCACCCTGGTATTCTTATGTTGAAAAATATGTTGGCATCAGTGGCTCAGTTGAAGGGCTGCCGCAGTTACCGGATGGAGAATTTCTGCCACCAATGGAAATGAATGTATTGGAAGAGCACGTTGCAGAAAGTGTGAAAACAAGTTTTAGTGATGGCCGAAGAATGATCATTGGCCGGGTGGCCAATCTTTCAAAAGGGCTCAATGGCCGTGGACCGTGCCAGTACAGGGATATGTGTGACCGTGGATGTCCGTTCACTGGTTATTTCAGCAGTAATGGTGTTACGATACCTTCCGCCAGGGCAACCGGCAATCTTACGTTGCGGCCTTTTTCTATTGTGGTTGAAGTGTTGTACGATAAGGATAAAAAGAGAGCGACCGGCATCCGGATCATTGATGCGGAAACGATGAAGACGGAAGAGTTTTATGCTAAGATCATTTTTCTGAATGCATCCACCATCGGTACCGCAGCTATACTGATGAATTCAACTTCTGATGCCAATCCAAACGGGCTCGGCAATGGCAGCGACCAGCTGGGCAGAAACCTGATGGATCATCATTATCATGTTGGAGCCAGCGCTTCATACGAAGGATTCAAAGACCGCTATGTTTACGGCAGAAGAGCCAATGGTATTTATGTGCCAAGATTCCGCAACATCAGCGAAGCCACTATGCAAAAAGACTACCTGCGTGGCTTCGGTTACCAGGGTGGTGGCTTTCGTGGAAAGATAAATGACCTTGAAGGCATTGGCGAATCATTAAAAGATAAATTGACCGAACCCGGCGACTGGGGTTTTTGGATTGGTGGTTGGGGAGAGCAATTGCCGCATCCGGATAACCGGATGACAATGAGCAAAGACAAAAAAGATAAATGGGGGTTGCCCCTGATTGATATAGATGCTGAATGGAAAGAGAATGAACTGGCCATGCGGAAAGACATGATGAACAGCGGCGCTGAAATGCTTGAGAAAGCTGGCTGCAAAAACATCAACACTTTTGATGATCCGCATGCAAACCCGGGCCTGTGCATTCATGAAATGGGTACGGCCCGGATGGGCAGAGATCCTAAAACATCTGTATTAAACGAGTTTAACCAGGTATGGGATGCTAAGAATTTGTTTGTAACTGATGGTGCCTGTATGGCCAGCAGTGCCTGCCAAAATCCATCTGTTACTTATATGGCGTTAACAGCAAGAGCAGTTGATCATGCGGTAAGCGAATTGAAGAAAGGGAACTTGTAGGGGTTGCCGCAGATTCGCAGATTTAATTGAAAAATGAACTAACATGTCGCATTATGAAAAAGAGAATTATCCTCACCAGGAAGAGACGTACAAGATAATTGGTATAGCTATGGAGATTCATAGAGAATTGGGGAAGGGCTTCTCGGAAATAGTTTATAAAGACGCATTTGAGTATGAGTTTAAACAACAGCGAATATTTTTTGAGAGAGAAAAAGAGTTCCCGGTTAATTATAAGGATACAATTTTACCGCACAAATTTTATGCAGATTTTGTAGTATTCGACAAGATAATTTTAGAAGTGAAATCAAAGAAAGGTATGATTGAAGACCACTATGCACAGGTCATAAATTACCTTGCAATTTCAAATCTCGAAATTGGGCTGTTGATCAATTTTCATGAGAAGTCATTGGAGCACAAAAGAATCGCAATGACCAAGGTAATTGCAATTTTTTTAAAATGAAAAGAGTTTATCTGATTTATCAGAAACTTGTATTGAATGATTTAAAAACAATCAAATCTGCGGCAAAATCATAATACCCAATTAGCGGCTATCAATTATGAAAAAAATATTCATTCTAATATCAGTAATTCTAATCTGCGAATCTGCGGCAAAATCCCAGCAGAAAACTTACTGCAACCCCATCAATATAGACTACGGCTATTCTCCCATCCCAAACTTCAGCGAGTGGGGGCGGCACCGGGCAACAGCAGATCCTGTAATTGTAAATTATAAGGGCGATTACTATTTATTCAGCACCAACCAGTGGGGTTATTGGTGGAGCAGTGATATGCTCAACTGGAAATTCATCTCAAAGAAATTTTTGCGGCCATGGAATGAAACACTTAACGGCAATAGAGTGTATGATGAATTGTGTGCTCCGGCGGTTGGTATTATTGGCGACACTATGATTGTATTTGGCTCCACTTACACCAGCAATTTCACTGTTTGGATGAGCACCAACCCAAAGGCAAATGAGTGGAAGCCTTTGGTAGACTCATTTGAACTGGGTGGATGGGATCCAACTTTTTTTACAGATGATGATGGGAAATTGTACATGTACAATGGCAGTAGTAATAAGTTTCCTATGTACGGCATTGAGCTAAACCGGAAGACGCTGCAGCCAATCGGCACAAGAAAAGAAATGTACTTACTGGAGCCATGGCGCTACGGATGGCAGCGCTTTGGCGAACACATGGACAATACTTTTTTAGATCCCTTTATTGAAGGCAGCCACATGACGAAACACAATGGGAAATACTATTTGCAATACGGCGCACCAGGTACAGAATTCAGCGGCTATGCAGACGGGTTGATTGTAGGCAACAGTCCGCTTGGCCCTTTTGAATCGCAAAGTGATCCGTTGAGTATAAAGCTTGGAGGCTTTGTTCGTGGAGCAGGTCATGGTGCAACTTTCCAGGATAATTACAACAACTACTGGCATGTATCCACAACGGTGATCTCCGTAAAAAACACTTTTGAAAGAAGGATAGGTATTTGGCCTGCAGGCTTTGATGCCGATGGCAAAATGTATTGCAATACCACCTTTGGCGATTATCCGCATTATGTTCCAAGCCACCCCACCCCCCAAAAGGGGGCTTTAGACTCTGCCAATTCCCAAGGGCTCCCTAAATCAGCGGAGGCCCGGAACCCCCCTTTGGGGGGCAGGGGGGCTTCTCCCTATTTCACTGGCTGGATGCTGTTGAATTATAACAAACCCGTACAAGTCTCTTCAACACTTGGCGGCTATCATGCAAACAATGCCGTAGACGAGCTGGCTAAAACATACTGGAGTGCCACCTCAGCCAATAAAGGAGAATACATACAAACTGATTTGGGAAATGTATCCACAGTAAATGCCGTGCAAATAAACTATGCCGACCAGGATATAAGTTTCCCTAAAGAAATTGATACCATCTTTCTTGGCAAAACCCTCGGCCTTTATCACCAGTATAAAATGTATTACTCTGTTGACGGAAAAAGGTGGACAGTACTGGTTGATAAAAGCAACAACAAAACAGATGTGCCACATGAATATGTTGAGCTTTCAGCACCGGTTCAGGCAAGGTTTATTAAGGTGGAAAACATTCACATGCCCGCAGGCAAATTTGCCGTCAGCGGTTTAAGGGTTTTTGGAAATGGCAATGGTGCAAAACCTGCTCCGGTAAAAAACTTTATCGTACTCCGTACGGAGAAAGACAAGCGAAGCGCTTTCATCAAATGGCAACCTTCAGATGATGCTTTTGCCTACAACATTTATTACGGCACTCATCCGGATAAATTATACACAAGCATCATGGTGCATTCAAATAACGAGTATTGGATGAAGGCAATGGATTCACAAAAAGCTTACTATTACTCCATTGAAGCGGTAAATGAAAATGGGGTAAGTGAAAGAACAGCGGTGATAAAGGTGGAGTGATACACTGATTCTGTCCGAATCTGTTAACCAACTAAACTACAACCACAATGAAACACACCTATAAATACAAGCAGCTCCTCGCCTTATGTATGTTGCTGCTGACAGTAGCTTTTGCATCAGCACAAACCGCCCCTTTTTACAATGACATCCAGTCTTTTAAAAAGCAGGACAGCATTAAAATGCCACCCCAGAAAGCTATTCTTTTTGTAGGCAGTTCTTCTTTTACAAAATGGCGGGATGTGCAGGAATATTTTCCCAACCACATTATTATTAACCGTGGTTTTGGTGGTTCAACTTTGCAGGATGTAATCCGTTATGCAAAAGACATCATCATTCCTTACAAGGCAAATCAGGTGGTAATTTATTGCGGCGAAAATGACCTGGCATCTTCAGATACCGTGACTGCAGAAATGGTAGCACAAAGGTTTAAGCAGCTGTTCGCTATCATCCGCAAAAAAGGGCATGCAGTGCCAGTAGCATTTGTTTCGTTAAAGCCAAGCCCCAGCCGCCGGAGATTATGGCCTAAAATGGAAGCAGCCAACAAGCTGATCAAAGACTACCTTGCGTTAAAAAAGAAAGCGGCTTTTATTGATGTGTACCACCCGATGTTTAATGCGGATGGTACGGTAATGCAAGATATTTTTATTGAAGATAACCTGCACATGAATGCTAAAGGATACGCCATCTGGCAAAAAATAATGGAGCCATATTTAGTAAAGTAATTTGTATGAAAATAAAAACGATGTTGCTGCTGTATGCTCTTGTTTTGAGCTGCTGTTTGATTGCACAGAAAAAGATCCAACTTACGTCTCCCGACGAGAATATAAGATTTGATTTTTCATTGCAGAAATCAAAACCTGTTTATGCTGTTAGCTATAACAAGCAAATTTTAATAAAAAATGCAGCACTTTCACTGGAGTTTGATGATGGCAAACCGCTGGATAATTGCAGCATGAAGCAACCCGCTGAAATTTCTTCCGGAACAGATAATTATAAATTAATTGTGGGCAAAGCGTCACAGGTAAATCATCCTTATAAAAAGGCAATTATTTTTTTAACTGGTGCAGATTACCTGGTAAATGTTGAAGTAAAAATATTCAATGATGGCCTTGCGTTCAGGTATGTTTTTCCGGCGCAGACGAAGAAAAACTTTGCACTGCTGGAAGAAAAATCTCAATTCAATTTTGAAGGTGATCCGGTGATAAAAGTTTTGTTGCGACCCGATTTTCTCTCGTCTCATGAAGGGCTCTACACTACAGCTGCATTAAGTGCTGTAAAAAATGATACGCTGATGGATATGCCGGCACTGCTGCAGTTTCCCAATAATATTTACATGGCTGTTACAGAAGCTGCACTGCTGGATTATGCTGGCATGTACCTGGTAAAAAGAAATGGTATTCTCACCAGTCAGTTATCACCACTGCCCAAGCCTGTTGGCGATGGTATAGCAAAGGTAAAAGCGAAACTACCGCATCAAAGTCCGTGGCGTGTTATGATGATCAGCAACAAGGTGGGAGCATTGGTAGAATCGAACATTCTGACAAGCTTAAGCCCCGAATGTGCCATTAAAGAAACAAGCTGGATAAAGACCGGCACTACAACGTTTCCCTGGTGGAATGGCACCATTTTACCGGATACAATTTTTACGCCCGGTAATAATTTTGAGACCAATAAATACTACATCGATTTTTGTGCTGCCAACAATGTGTTGTACCACACTGTTGTGGAATACGGCGGGCATGAGTGGTACAGCAACGATGGTGATGGCTACCAGCCCGGCGCAAACGCAGATGTTACAAAACCTGTTGCCGGCCTGGATATGAAACAGGTTTGTGATTACGCTAAATCCAAAGGAGTTGGTGTAAGGGTTTGGGTGCACTGGAAGGCTTTGTACCCAAAATTGGATACTGCATTTGCCGTTTTTGAGCAATGGGGCCTTAGCGGAATGATGGTTGATTTTATGGACAGAGACGACCAGGAAATGGTAAATATTCAAACTGAGATTTTACAAAAGGCAGCGGCTCATCATTTACATATTCAATTTCACGGGGCATATAAACCAACTGGTACAGCCCGTACCTACCCCAACGAATTTACAAGAGAAGGCACATTGAATTATGAGTGTGATAAATGGAACGATTTGGTTACACCGGATGCTGATTTGAACATTGCATTTACCAGGTTGCTTGCTGGCTCAACTGATTATCACCTGGGTGGTTTCAGGGCTTTTGGAATGCCGCATACAGGTAATAAAGGAGATTTTAAAGTACAGTACACAAGACCGCTGGTAATGGGCACCCGTTGCCACATGCTTGCGATGTATGTAGTGCTGGAGAATGCACAGGGTATGCTGTGCGATTACCCGGATGCATACATTGCTCAACCTGGTTTTGAAGTGTTACAGCATATGCCAACAACCTGGGATGAAACACATGTTGCCGGGGCAGAAGTGGACGCCTTCATTTCTGTTGCAAGACGCAAAGGGAGCGATTGGTATATCGGTACCATTACCAATCATGATAGCAGGGAAGTAAACATAAAGCTGGACTTTTTACAGCCTGGAAATTACACTGCAACTATTTACAGCGACGCTGCTGATGTTACAACAAATGCCAATCATCTTACCAAAGAAATAAAAGTTGCAGACAACACTACAGCATTAAAAATAGCTTTATCAAAAGGCGGCGGCAACGTAATAATTTTACACAAGAATTAATCAATATAAAATAAACAACGACACATGCGACGTACACTTTTTTTAATTGCAATAAGCATCTTTATACAACTGGCGGGCGGTGAAAATATTAAAGCACAACAAACTACTGATCCAAAAATGAAACCTTTTATTGATGCACTGATGGCAAAGATGACACTTGAGGAAAAATTAGGCCAGCTTAACCTGCCGGGGAGTGGCGATATTGTTACCGGTCAGGCATCTAACTCAGACATCGGTAAAAAAATAAAAGAAGGAAAAGTGGGAGGATTGTTCAATATAAAATCTGTTGCAAAAATAAGGGCTGTACAAAAAGTAGCGGTGGAAGAAACTAGGCTGAAGATCCCAATGATTTTTGGGATGGATGTTATTCATGGATACCAGACAACTTTTCCAATACCGCTCGGCATGTCCTGCACCTGGGATATGAACCTGGTAGAGCAGGCTGCAAAAGTTGCAGCAAGTGAAGCCAGCGCCGATGGTATTTGCTGGACGTTCAGCCCAATGGTTGACGTTAGTCGTGACCCACGCTGGGGAAGAATTTCTGAAGGCAATGGAGAAGATGCTTACCTCGGCTCAAGAATAGCCGCCGCTATGGTAAAAGGCTACCAGGGCAATAGTTTGGCGGATAACAATACTATCATGTCCTGCGTAAAACATTATGCAATGTACGGTGCTGCAGAAGCTGGCAGAGATTACAATACAACTGATATGAGCCGGGTAAGAATGTTCAACGAATACATGCCGCCATACAAGGCTGCGGTAGATGCCGGCGCAGGAAGTGTTATGGCCTCATTCAACGAAGTTGATGGCATACCAGCCACGGCAAATAAATTTTTAATGACTGATGTCCTGCGGAAAGTTTGGGGCTTTAAAGGATTTGTAGTTACCGATTATACCGGCATTAATGAAATGGTTGATCATGGGTTGGGCGACCTGCAGAAAGTATCATCACTGGCATTAAATGCAGGTGTAGATATGGATATGGTGGGGGAAGGTTTTTTAACAACACTGCAAAAATCGCTGGAAGAAAAGAAAGTAACGCAGCAACAAATCGATGAAGCCTGCAGGCTTGTGCTTGAAGCAAAATATAAACTTGGTTTGTTTGCAGATCCTTACAAATACTGCAACGAGCAAAGGGCTGCAACTGAAATTTTTACACCGGCTAACCGTAAGATTGCAAGAAACATTGCAGCACAAAGTTTTGTGCTGCTAAAAAATCAAAACGGACTTTTACCGATAAAAAAAACAGGTACCATTGCATTAATAGGGCCACTGGCAGATGCTAAGGAAAACATGCCGGGCACCTGGAGTGTGGCAACAGATTTTACCACACCAATTTCTGTTTTGCAGGGATTAAAAAATGCCGTTGGCAACAATGCAAAAATAATTTATGCCAAAGGATCGAACCTGGATGCTGACAGCCTTTTTGAAGAACATGCCACCATGTTTGGCAAGACGTTACACAGGGATACCCGCAGTAATGAGGTGATATTAAAAGAAGCGCTGGATGCAGCAGCACAAGCTGATGTAATTGTTGCTGCCCTGGGTGAATCCGCTGAAATGACTGGTGAATCCGCCAGCCGCACAGATATTGGAATGCCAAAAATTCAAGAAGAATTATTGATGGCTTTACTAAAAACTGGTAAGCCCGTAGTGCTGGTATTATTTGCCGGCCGGCCGATGACCTTGAAGTGGGAAAATGAAAACGTGCCTGCTATTTTAAATGTATGGTTCGGCGGTACAGAAGCTGGTGATGCCATTGCAGATGTATTATTCGGAGACGTTAATCCTTCCGGTAAACTGAGTACAACTTTTCCGCAAAATGTTGGACAAATTCCTTTGTATTACAACCATAAAAACACTGGCCGCCCCTTGCCAGAAGGAAAGTGGTTTCAGAAATTCAGGAGCAATTATTTAGATGTTAGCAACGATCCGTTATACCCGTTTGGTTATGGATTAAGCTACAGCAATTTCACTTATAGCGATATACAATTGAGTAACGCAACTTTAAAAGCTAGCGGTAATATCACAGCCTCCGTAACAGTAACGAATAACAGCCAGGTTGACGGCAAAGAAGTGGTGCAGTTATATACACGCCAGTTAGTGGGCAGTATCACAAGGCCGGTGAAGGAACTGAAAGGTTTTCAAAAGATTGAGTTGAAAGCAGGCGAAGCTAAAACAGTCACTTTCACTATCGGTGAAAACGATCTTAAATTTTACAACAGCGAGTTAAAGTTTGCTGCTGAGCCGGGAGAGTTTAAAGTGTTCATAGGTGGTAACAGCCGGGATACAAAGGAAGCAGGATTTAAACTTTTGTAATTAAAAATTTATAACAGGTTACAAAAAGAACTGAATGGAATTTGAAATAGGACTAAAAAGGATAAATAACGAAATGCTAAAAACTAACTTTTTAACCCTTGCCGCTTTTACAGGTATAACAATGATACTGGGTTGTGCAACCACCAAAGTTGCAGCACAAAATAAAGCAGCAAAATCAGCGGTAGCGCCAATGAGTGAAATGGATTGTTGGCTTACAACTGCAAACCAATCCAGCTTGCTGCAAAAGCAAAATGCTGTGCTTGCTTTTGGAAAGACTGCCAACAGCAATCCCAACATTGAGGTTGATGAGACAAAAAAATTTCAGGCTGTTGATGGCTTTGGCTACACTCTAACAGGAGGCAGCGCCACGCTGATCAACAAGCTGGACGCCGCAAAAAAAGCAACTTTACTGGAAGAGTTATTTGGCAACAGGCCTTCTTCAATTGGAGTTAGTTATCTCCGCATAAGTATTGCAGCATCTGACCTTAGTTCCCAAGTATTTAGCTATGATGATCTGCCCGTTGGGCAGACCGACCCAACTTTAAGCCATTTTAATTTGTCGCAGGATACGGTTGATTTAATTCCTTTACTGAAGCAAATTTTGGCAATCAACCCAAAGATTAAAATACTTGGCTCGCCGTGGAGCCCGCCAGTTTGGATGAAGGATAACGGCAATCCGATGGGAGGAAGTTTGCTGCCACAATATTACAATGTGTATGCAAATTATTTTGTGAAATATATCCAGGCAATGAGCGCTAATGGTATCGCCATTGATGCGGTTACATTACAAAATGAACCACAGCATGGCGGCAACAATCCAAGCATGATTATGAGTGCTGAACAACAGGCAGCATTTGTAAAAGTGCTGGGACCGGCATTTAAAATGGCAGGCATCAGCACAAAAATTATTGTTTGGGATCACAACTGCGACAATGCAAAATTTCCTGTAACGGTGCTCAATGATAAAGCAGCAAAACCTTTCATAGATGGCAGCGCTTTTCATTTGTACAATGGAGATATCAGTGCATTGAGTGAAGTAAAAAAAGCACATCCAGATAAGAATCTTTATTTTACTGAACAGTGGACAGGATCGAAAAGCAGCTTTGACGGAGACTTTATGTGGCATGTAAAAAACGTGGTGATTGGTTCAATGAATAACTGGGCCAAAACAGCACTTGAATGGAACCTGGCGAACGATGCATTCTACGGTCCGCACACAACAGGCGGCTGCACCGAGTGTAAAGGAGCGCTAACAATTGCCGGCGATATTACCCGGAACGTTGGTTACTACATCATTGCGCAAGCATCTAAATTTGTGCCTGCAGGTTCTGTTCGCATTGGCAGTGCAACAGCCAGTGGAATTACCAATGTTGCTTTTTTAACCCCTGCCGGAAAAAAAGTTTTGCTGGTGCTGAATGAGAAAAATACACCCGCCAACTTCAATATCAAGTTTAAAAACAAATGGGTTGCAGCAAGTTTGCCTGCTGTAAGTGCTGGAAGTTTTGTATGGTAGATGAGGCAAATAAATGTTTAGTAAGATTGATTGAAAGCTAACAATTGCCTGGTATGAAAAAGATAATTTTATTATTGCTGCTGCAGCAATTTTCTACGCTGCTTTTTGCAGCAGACAGCCTGCTGGTAAGCTCACCAGATAACCGGACTGTTGTAACTGTTTTTTACAGGGATAAAATATCCTACACCATCAGGTTTAAAAACGAAATTATTTTAAATTCTTCCTCCATTGATCTGCAGGTAAAAGGATACAAAAGTCTTTCAGAAGAGATACAGGTAACCAGTAAAAAACTGGAGCATATTGACGAAAGCATTGTATCGCCGGTGCCGGAGAAAAGAAAGTTTATTGCAAATGAATACAACCAGCTTTCGCTGAATTTTAAACAACCCTATACATTGCAATTCCGGGTGTATAATGATGGTGTTGCTTACCGCATCATTACAAGGTTTAAGGATTCCATCACCATTAATAATGAAGAAGCCATCTTCTCTTTTAAACCCGGCAAAAAAGTTTTGCTGCCGCTGATAGCCAACAGGCAGGATGCTGATCATTTTCACACCAGCTTTGAATAACTGTATCAGCTAAAAAATATTGATAGTCTTACCACCGAAAGCCTTGCTTACACGCCTGTGCTTGTTGGTACAGATAAGGAAGTTAAAATTGCTATTACAGAATCTGACCTTGAAGATTACCCGGGTATGTTTTTGGCAGGTACCGGTGACAATTCATTGAGGGGTTCGCTGGCACCTTACCCGCTGGCTACAAGGCTTACAGAAGGTGGCGAATTTTCGCAGGTGCTGGTTACAAAAAGAGCCAGTTATATTGCCAGGACAAAAGGAAGCCGCAGCCTGCCCTGGCGTGTGCTGATGATTGCTGCTGAAGATAAGGAATTGCCAGGCAATGATCTTGTTTACCGGCTGGCTTCGCCTTCAAAAGTTGCGGATCCTTCGTGGGTAAATCCCGGCAAAGCAACAGACGAATGGATCATCGGTATTAACCTTTTCAACGTACCTTTTAAAGCGGGCGTAAATACTGCCACTTACAAATACTACATCGACTTTGCGAAGCAATTTGGCTTTCAGCGGATTATGATGGATGCAGGCTGGAGCGATTATAAAGATCTGTTGAAAGTGATACCGGATATCAGCATGGATACACTTGTTACTTATGCAAAAAGCAACGGCATAAAAATAAGTATGTGGACACTTTGCTCCACGCTGGACAGGCAGCTGGATAGTGCTCTCGACCAATTTAATAAATGGGGTGTTGATTTTATCATGACAGATTTTATGGACCGGGACGATCAGCCAATGGTGAACTTTTATAGCCGGGTAGCAAAGGCCTGTGCAGCGCATAAGATCATGATAATGTTTCATGGAGCGTATGCCCCTAAGGGTTTTAACCGCACCTGGCCTAATGCCATTACAAGAGAAGGGGTGCTTGGTTCTGAATACAATATCTGGAGTGAAAAGCCCACACCGGAACATGATGTAACCCTGCCGTTTACAAGAATGCTCGCCGGACCGTTTGATTATGAACCGGGGATTTTAGACAATGCCACAAAGGAGCAATTTAAAGCTATTAATAAAAAGGTGATGAGCCAGGGAACAAGGTGTCACCAATTAGCCATGTTTGTTGTGTACGACAGCCCGATACAAATTTTTTCCGGCAACCCTTCGCAGGGAATGATGGAGCCGGCATTTATGAAGCTGCTGGGCGAAATTCCGACAACATGGGATGCAACAAAAATACTGGAGGCAAAGGTTTCCGACTACATCATCACCGCCAGAAAAAAAGGAAACGACTGGTATATTGGGGGCATGACGGACTGGACCCTGAGAGACTTTGTGTTGCCAATGGATTTTTTAAATGATGGTGTTTATGAGGCTACGCTTTGCGCCGATGGTGTGAATGCAAATAATTATCCCTCAGACTACAGCATCCAAGAATTTACTGTTGATAGTAAGATCCCGGTAAATATTAAGATGGCACCTGGTGGTGGTTTTGTGCTAAGACTGAGTAAGAAGAAAAAATAAGTGGTAAAAACTCAGGACCGATGAAACCAGAAATGATGAATTGGTTGTTTTTAAAACATAAATAGAAACCATATTGAATAAAAGTAACATCATTAATCCCTTTGCACATTTTTCTTAAACCATAGCTCATAAGCCGGATCAAGAAATTCGATGTTACTGATATTGTCGTCAATCAATTCTTTTTGCACTAATGCCTTTTTTATTTTTAGCACATTAGCAGAGGTTCCTAATTCGTACCTGCTGATTATATCCCGTGAGCTTAAGTTAGTGGTTACCCCATCCGCAAGTGCTTTTAAAAAATTAAATTGAGGTGTGGAAAGGTTTTCAGTATCCCTCGAATACAATATTGCATTTTGTGATAGCAGATCATCCAAAGCATCTTCCAGTATATTTTGTGTGGCGTTCTTTTCTGTTTTTATCCAAACTAAATGGGAAAGCTGCTGCACATAATAAGAATGATCTTTTACGGTAGCTGCAATTTCATTGCATAGTTGTTCTGATATCTTCTTTTTAGTGGCAGTAAACTGCTGTTGAATAAATTTTATCCACTCAGTTCTTTCTATTTTTTGCAGGTAGAAAATCTCTCCGAATTTATAAAATGCTTTAGATTGTTTGGTGAAAAGTTCTGTCATCATGTGCTGCCTGCTTCCGTAAAGGCAATAGGAAGCTTTAGTATGGTGCTGCCATTCAGTACGCAAACGTTTCTGGAAAAGTTCCGGCTCGTTAAAGTTTGCCAGGTTTTGAAATTCATCCAAACAAACAATAATCTGTATGCCTTTTGCAATCGCAATTTTTTCAGGAAGATTTAATATCTCCTGGTAGTTTTTTTCTAATGCTTTCCAGTCGAATGAAATGTCAAGTTCCTGCATAGGGTCACTGCCAATGGATATTTTCGGCGTTACATTTTTTAGAAACTGCTTACCAATGCTAATCCATTCTTCTACCTTATTTGAGGTAGCCTGTATGGTTGCTGATGCAAATGCTTTATAAAAACCTTCTTCATTTCTGATACCCATCATATCAAGCATTACTACTTTGGTATTCTTGTTATGAATACTTGCTGTAACTTTTTTTACAAGCGAAGACTTGCCCCAGCGACGGGGTGAAATAATAATTGTATTTACCAGGTTGGTGAAGTTGGCTTTCAGCCGCTGCATATCTTTTGTGCGGTTTGTAAAGCTGTCGGCACTTACTGTTTTGCCAAATAGAAAAGGACTTTGCATAACCAAATATAAAATCCTTTTTTCAGCTTACCAAATAGTAACTTACCATTTGGTAACTTACCATTTGGTAAGCTGACTTTCACACTAATTCCTTTTTCAAAAACTCCATCATCCAGCAATTAATTTCCCATTGATTTGCCAGCGGCTGCTTAGTGGTTGGGTCATGCATCATATAAGGTGCAGGTCCAAATTCAGGAGTAGCGGTAAGTATTTCTTTGCCTTGCTGAAGATGATGTTGAAAGATCATTTTCCACCAGGCAAGATGATGTTGCAAGGCATCCTGCCATTCAGGTAAACGGGGATCTGTTACTTGTGCGCCTTGTGTGTGGCCAACACGGGCATGGATGTGAATGGCGTGTTTTACAGCAAGTTCAATTGCCTCCTGCTGATCTTCCAAATAACTTTCTGACACATTGCACCAGTGGGAAAAATCTGCGGTGATTGGCAGGCCGGGATTAGTCAATAAATATTGCCTGCATATTTCGGCCGCATACAAAGCTTTGTTGCGGTGTGTTTCGTGTGCCACTACAATACCCGTTTCTTCAGTAAATGCCGCCGCCACTTTAAACAATTCGTTATTTTGTTCCCTGGTAAAATAATCTTTACCTGTTTGTGAATCTATCTTGATTGGATTTAGCTGAATTAAATGATGAAGATGTTTTTTAAAAGATGTAAGATGCAATTCCAGATCCTTCTCAAAAGATTGCCAGTATTGCCCGATGTATTGTAATTGATATTTTTTCAGCGCCCGTTTAATAGTAACTATTTCTGCTGCATCAAAAGGCACAGCAGCCTCCACACCATCATAGCCTGCAGCCTTTACTTTATTACAAAAGCTGTCCCAGTTTAAATCTTCGCTTCCCCACCGGGGACAAAAAAACAGAATTTTCATTTAGATTGAATATGCTTTTTAAAGGTTATAGTGCAGGGCCGCAGCGCCCAAAATGCCACTGTTCTCCAATGCCGAAATCTTTATCTGCAAACCGGAAGCGGCTCTTTTAAATTCAGTTGTATTGATCTGCTGCCACATAGCCGTTGAAAAGAATGGATAGGCATGTCTTACCGATCCGCCTAAAACAATTAGCTCAATATCCAGTGCATACAATATCATTTTTATGGCGTTGCCAAGATGATGGCCCATCTCACTGTACATCCTCAATGCGTTTGAATCACCTTCAGTAGCAAGCTTAAAAACAGCCTCCCCATCAATGCCATACACATTGCTGAAGAACTGGCCGCAGGCATAGTACTCGTAAAATTTATCGAGGTAGGGAATCATTCCAAACTCGCCGGCACCGCCTGTTTTACCGGCATGTAATTTTTGGTTGATGATAATGCCAGCACCAAGGCCGGTCCCGATTGTTAGCCCGATCATAGACTTAGCACCCTTTCCTTCTCCAAAATAAAACTCACCGAGGGCAAAACAATTGGCATCATTATTTATTAGCACGGGAAGGCCATAACGTTCCTGAAACAGTTTTTGTAAATGCATTTCTTTCCAGGAAGGAATATTGTAAACATCGTATGCAATACCGTTAGTGGCAAGCCCGGGAAAGCCAATGCCGATTGCTTTGATGTCTTTATCTACCAACTGATCAATAAGTTCAAATAATTCCAGCAACACATCATCTGCGCTGCCTTGCGGATTTACTTTTTTCGAAATGATATTTATCACTTCTCCATTGGCTACCAAACCAGCCCGGATATTTGTGCCGCCCATATCGATGCCAATGATCATTTCGTTTTTCATGGTACCAGAAATTGTGCAGCAGCTTTATCAAGATAAATATTAAAATTGGGGTGGTTGCGAAAAAGACTGGCTGGTATGTTTTTGGAGATTTCGCCTTCCAACGCCTGCTTTACAATGGCTGCTTTATGGCTGCCGCTTACCAGCAGCATCACATGTTTTGACTCCAGTAAAGTGCCAATGCCTAGTGTGATGCCGGCTGTTAATGTTTGCTCGGTTGTAAAATATTTTTGACCAACCTTTTGTGTTACCGCATCAAGCTGGCTTATATGTGAGCGGCTTGTAATGGCTGTTCCAGGCTCATTCATACCAATATGGCCATTCATTCCCAAGCCAACAATCGAAACATCAATTCCATTTTGCTGCCTGATAAAATGCTCTACTTTTTCACATTCGGCGTCGGGATCATCAGCCCGGCCATCAAAAAAAATAATCTTATCAGCTGGGATTTTTAACGGCTTAAATAATTGATTATCCAGGTGAAACCTGCAGCTGCCTTCATCTTTGCCATTCAGGCCGGTCCATTCATCAAGCCCTAAAAACATCCAGTCGTTTACATAAGCCTGGCTATTGTTAACTTTTTCTGCAAGCACCTTGTACAAGCCTGCAGGTGAATCGCCGGAGGCAGTACAAACGACCGGCTCCTTTATGGCTGTAGTAAGTTTTATCAAATCGTCCGCAGCCTGCCACGACATTTGTTCATAATCATCTGCAATAAATATTTTCATAGAATTAATTTGAAGGATTCAGCCAGAGGTCAATTGGTTTTGCAACTACGGGTGTAAATGGGAGCATAATCTTTTTCCCCTGCCCTGCAGATGCATACGAAGCATAAATAATTTCCAAAACGGCACGGCCATCTTCACCGGTAACCACAGGTTGTTTGTGCTGCTGCACACATTCAATAAAATGTTTCAGCTCATGCGGATAACCCTGGTTAAAAGCTTCTTCAAAAATGGGAAAGCTCCAGCCCATCGTGGTGTCTGCCTTTTCCATGGCGTAGCCAAAGCCATGCTTACTGTAAGCCATCGCAGCATTGCCCATAAAAAGATCAGCATACACCACACCGCCGGTGCCATGTACTTCGCTTTTATCATCCATGCCGCCGTGTTTTGCCCAGCTGTTTTCAAGCACACCAGTCACGCCGTTTTCAAATTCTATGATCACGACTGAGTTGTCTTCAGCTTTAGTGCGGCCTTTATGCAATACCGTATTCATGCTGGCGAATACACTTACCACTTTTGCATTGTTGAGCATCCACCTAAACCATGCAATACCGTGGCAGCCCATATCCATCAGCACACCGCCGCCTGAAAGATTAATGTCGTAGAACCAGTCTGAATGAGGCCCGGAATGTTTTTCTGATTGTTTCAGCATGTACAACTCGCCGACAGCACCTTCTTTCACCAACTGCCTCACCCGTTCGTATTTTGGTGCAAAACAGAGTTCTTCTGCATACATTAATTTTACCCCGGCGTTTTTGCAGGCTTCAATCATCAGGTCAGCCTCTTCCAGCGTAACAGAAAGCGGCTTTTCAATAATAATGTGCTTGCCTGCTGCTGCTGCTTTCAGGGTTGCTTCGCAATGAAGAAAATTGGGCAGGCAGATGTCAACTACATCGCAACCAGAATTATTGATGATCTCATCCAGGTTGTCAAAAGCGGCAACGATATGATGCTTATCGGCAAAGGCTTTTGCTTTGCTAAGGTCCCGGGTGTAAACGGCTACTACTTCCGCCTCCGGTACAAAACGCTGGTAACACTCCAAATGAATATCGCTGATAAACCCTGCGCCCAAAATGGCTACTTTCGTTTTTTGCATGGCAATCGAAATTGAAAATTGAAGAATAATTTGTTTAAAAATAAACCCAAATGCAGTGCAAACAAAATACAGGTAATTTTAAATATATCTTTAATGATAAACCTGTTGCACTGGTTAACTTTGTACGGCGCAAACAAAATAATTAAACACTTATACCGCAAATGAAGAATGTAATTTTTGATTTAGGAGGAGTTTTATTAAATATTGATTATCACAAAACCGCCAATGCGTTTAAGGCGCTGGGGGCAAGTGAGTTCGACAGTTTTTATTCTCAAACAGGTGCTAACAAATTGTTTGAGCAGTTGGAAACCGGCCATATTGAACCAGCAGATTTTTACCTTGCCATGCAGCCGCATTGTGCCGCAGGAACAAGCTTTCAACAGATCCAGGATGCCTGGAATGCCATTTTGCTTAACTTCAGAAACGAGAGTGTTCAGTACCTTTTAAAATTAAAAGAACGCTATAATTTATACCTGCTCAGTAACACAAATATTATTCATCATACACAGTTTCACCAAACATTTACTGCCGAAACTGGCCTGCAGAATTTTGATGCTCTTTTTATTAAAAGTTATTATTCCCACGCTATAAACCGCCGCAAACCTTACCCTGAAACGTATCATTTTGTGCTGGATGATGCAGGCCTTAAAGCCGGCGAAACGCTGTTTATAGATGATTCAATTGTAAATATTGAAGGCGCAATGGAGGCAGGTTTACTCACCCATTTGTTGTTGCCCACAGAGAAAATTGAAAGCCTGGAATTGCTGCAATTAGAATAGCACACTAGTACTTATACACAACAGCGTCCAAAACCTTTTTATCTCTACTCAATTAAGGGCAATCTTTTATCTTTGAATTTATTATAAAACTATTTTATGAAGTTTATTGTTTCCTCGTCTGCATTGCTAAAACAACTGCAGCAAATAAATGGCGTTATCAATGCCAATACTGTGTTGCCGATACTGGAAGACTTTCTGTTTGAAATTGATAAGAACAAACTCACGGTTGTAGCTACAGATCTTGAAACAGTAATGAAGGTGCACCTGGATGTTGAGGCCAAAGAAACCGGCAGGGTTTGTATACCGGCAAAAATTCTGATTGACTCTTTGAAAAACCTTGCAGAACAACCGCTCACTTTTAATATTGATAAAAACTTCGCTATTGAACTTACCAGTGATAATGGTAAGTACAAAGTGATGGGTGAAAATCCGGATAACTTTCCAAAAGAACCGGTGGCAGACAATGCCAATTCTTTCACCATGACTTCCACCGCCCTCGTTACAGCCATCAACAAAAGCCTTTTTGCTGTAAGTAACGATGACCTGAGACCAGCCATGACAGGTGTATTTTTCGAGCTTGATAAAAAAGGTTTAACCTGTGTTGCCACAGATGCTCACCGCCTTGTAAAATACAAAAGGACAGATGTAAGCTGTCCGCAAACAGACACTTTTATTGTTCCAAAAAAGCCATTGAACTTATTAAAAAGTGCATTGCCAGATAATGACGACGAGTTAACTATCTCCTATAACAGCAATCATTTGTTTGTAAAGCATGGTGGTACAGAACTTGTTTGCCGCCTTATTGATGCCCGTTTTCCTGATTATAAAGTGGTGATACCGGTTGACAACCCTTATAAATTGACGGTTAATAAAACAGACTTTCAAAATGCTTTGCGCCGGGTGAGTGTTTTTAGTAATAAGAGTACCAACCAGGTGGCGCTAACCATATCTGGTAGCGAATTGCAGCTGGCAGCACAAGATGTTGATTTTAGTTTTGAAGGAAATGAAAGAATGAATTGCCAGTTCGATGGCGAGGATTTACAGATTGCCTTCAACGCAAAATTTTTAATTGAAATGCTCAACGCTGCCGAAACACCGGAAATATTTATGGAGCTCAGTACTTCCACTAAGGCAGGCATTATTAAACCGACAGAAGAAGATGCCAATGAGCAATTACTAATGCTGGTAATGCCATTGATGTTGAATAATTAATATTTGTTGAAGCTTTTTATAGCCGGGTCTATTGACCCGGTTTTTTTGTGGCTTTTCAGCAGTGAAGCTTTAATCAGCTTAGGTTCCGGCTTTCGCTTCAAGTCCTCGGCAGTCTTCGTTTCACTTCGCCTGCCTCCGGGCTTTTACCTCAATCCGGCATCCATTCAACAGTATCACTCTTTTAAACTTTATCCAAACAATTTATTTTACTTGTCGCCCCTTCCAGGTATAAATTCCAAATTTACCCAGCCAGCCGGCAATTACTGTATATATAATATGAAAGGGTTGTGCAAAAGGAAAAAAAATCAGCAGCCTCCGGGCCGAAAAAAAGCTGGCTACTGGATAAAGCAGCAGCAATTCCAGCACTATTTTCACACCTAATAATCCCAGCAAAACCCACGCAAACCTGCCATTAAAAATTGCGATGCACATCAGCGCCAGCAGCCAAACATTAAGTAAGTAAACCAGCGCCAGCACAGCAGTAATTCTTTTATCATCATATTTGTCAGCCTTGCTGGCCCAGCGTATCCGCTGGTTAAAAAAACCGGCAAGAGTATCCATTGGCGTAGTTTGCATTATCACTTGCTGTGATTGTAAAAATTTAATTTTGGTCGGGTAGCAGACGGCAATTTTATGCATCAGCAGCATGTCATCCCCACTGGCAATTGTATCAATACCTGCAAAACCACCCACTTCAAAAAAGGCCTTTTTACTGTAAGCCAGGTTAGCTCCATTACACATACTATGGGCTTTTTTATAAACGGATGCACCCGTAATTCCCTGCAGCACCATAAAATCTAATTGCTGAAAAATACCAAGCAGCCACTTTCCAATACCGGCACCCATTGGCCTACCTGCAAAAGCAACCGGCATTACAATCATTGCAGCACCTGACTGTTCGTAAAAATCTGCAATGGTTTGCAGCCAGCCGTGCGGCATTGTACAATCAGCATCTGTTGTAACTATCAGTTTTCCTTTAGCCTGCTCAACCCCAATTTCAATGGCTTTCTTTTTATAACTGTTCAGCCGAACGCCGCCGGTATAATCGTCCAGGCTTATGCATCTCACATTTTGTTGGAGATAAGAATTTACAACAGTAGCGGTCTCATCTTCAGAGTGATCATCAATTACAAGTACTTCAAATAATTGCTCCTGGTAGGTTTGCGCTTTTAAAGCATCCAGGCAGGCTGTAATATTAGCAGCTTCATTTCTTGCCGGTATTATTATAGTGATAAATGTATTTGCACCGGAAACCTTCGAAGATTTAAAAACGGGTATTTGCCGCCAGCTCACAGCATAATACACAATCAGCAACCCGTATGCTGAAAAAAGAACAATAGAGAAGATGATTACAGCCTGCATGATATGCATCAAAGTTAGCAGGTAATTACAGTAATTTTCCTGGCGAAATAATTGAACTCAAACACAAAAAAAGCCCGTCAACATTTGCTGACGGGCTTGTACTAAGATTAATTTATTCTAATTATTGGTTTTAATCACTTTCAATGTTTGTACAGTTGTTCCCTGTACAATTTTCACGATGTAAATACCAGACATTATGTTGTTACCAAAGTTGTAAGTTTTGTTGGTAGTACCCTGTGTTTTGTAGACAACCCTTCCATCAGCACCCGATACAAGTACAATCACCGCTTCGTTTGTGCCACCCGAAACATTCAGGTTAAAATTGGTAGACGTTGGGTTGGGATATGCATTTACGGAAAGTGTTTTACTTACTTCCGGTGCGACGGCGGCTGCAGTTTCAGGTGTGCCTGCTGTTCTTGCAGCACTTCTGCCAGCCAGCAAACTAACTACAATCGAAACCGTTGTTTTACAACCCCTTGCATCAGTCACCGGATATACGTGCAAACCAGGTAATACGCCAGAAACAATACCTACACCAAGGTATGGAGCAGTTCCGCCAGATGGCGTTACCGTTACAATTCCGCCAACTGCGCTGATAGTTGCTGAAAGTGGTGCAGAAGGCTGAGACACAATAGCTTCAGCAGTTGAAATGGCACCGGAGGCATCAGTAATTGGATAATAGTAAATGTTACTTATTTTGCTTGACTGATCCCACTCTGCCAGGTGAGTTCCGCCTACACTCCATGTAGTGATACCGGAAATTCCACTTTCAAACTGTCCGGCAGGATAAAGATTATCGCTGATAAGCACTCCGGCTGATGTAGCTTCAAAAAATGCAACGTTATCGAAATAGGTTGTTCCTGATTTTTGTGACAAATCAATAAGGAAAGAAGCCTGTGATGTGGAAGTTGTCGTGGTAAAAGTAAACTCATGATCAACCCTGGAAGTACCAAACCTGTCTGTTGATACAGCAGATATTGTTTCGTAAGGATAAGTCGTTTCCCTGATATAAGCTTTTAAAGTTCCATTAGAAGAAGTTCCTAATGTACTAAATCTAAGAATATATGTTTTTGCACTGTCAACAGCGCCAATTGCTGAATAAATAAGTGTAGAAGCTCTTGGTGAAGGAGTTGGAACTAAAATTTTCAATGATCCTTTTCCTGCGTCCTCGAAAAACGTTCCGGTTCCGGTGTATGGTGCTTTTCCTCCCGCTGCACTAACAACAACGTTGGTAGTACCTCCAAAACAATTTATTGCATTACTGGATGCCGTGGCAGTAAAAGCTGAAACAGGTTGAGTAACAGTAATTGTTACTACGTCTGTACATCCTTTTGCATCCGTTACGGTATAATTAAATGTTCCTGCTTTTATATTGGCAAAACTTCCTGTGCCGGTATAGGGTGGTGTACCTCCGGTAGCGTTTACCACCACCGTTGTGGTACCACCGATACTACTTATTGCTGCAGCTGTGGCCGAAGCATTCAATGCAGCTGAAGGTTGGTTAAGAACAGCGGCTGCGGTAGATATTGCACCCGTATTATCCTTAACTGTATAATAGTAAGTATTGGGTATTTTTCCTGTAATATCCCATTCAGCTTTTTGGCTGTTATCAAGGCTCCATGTACTTATACCATCAATACCTGCCACCATATTAGGATTACTGAAAAGGTTGGCGCTTGTTAAAACACCTGCAGTTGTAGCCTCAAAAAAGCCGATGTTGTTGATATAAACGGTATCTGCATTTTGCTTCAAATCGATCAAAAAGCTTGCTGATGAGGTTGTTGTTGGTGCAGTAAATATAAATTGGTGATCAGTTTTATTTTTACCAAATGCCTTTGACTGAACGCCGGTAATAGTTGTATTTGGCGAAGCTGTAAGGCGGAGGTATGCGCTGAGGTTACCATTTCCAATATTACCCAGCGTGCTAAACTTTAACACATAAGTTTTTGAACTGCTAACCGCTCCAACGGCTCCATACACCAGTGTTGAGTTGGATGATGATGGATTTGAGGCTGTAATTTTCAGACTGCCTTTTCCGGCTGTAACTGCGAAAGTGCCTGTACCTGTGTAAGGTGCAGTTCCGCCAGCAGCGCTAACAGTAACATTTGCCGAACCGCCAAAGCAATTGATTGCAGGAGAAGTTGCCGTTGTTGTGAATGTGGATGGCGGAGCAACAACTATAGCTCCGTGCTTAAATAATATTTTGGAGGTATAAGGTTGCAATGTAATAGATCCATTGTAAATCGCATCATCCGTACCACTATATTGTGCATCGAGTGTTACTGTTTTTGCAACTTTTGTCTCATTGTACTCAAACCTTACCTGGGTATCTACATCAATCGGTGTTGCATCAGCCTCGTAAAACTGAATATCATCCACATAAGTGGTACCGGATGATTGTTGTATCTCAATCAAAAAGCTTGCTGCCGCATCTGTAGTTGGAGCAGAGATTAGAAATTCATGAACGGTTTTACCTGTTCCAAAATTATGAGTTTGAGGGGTAACAAGTGTAGTTTGTGGAGAGGCAGATTTCCTGATATAAGCTCTTAATACACCACCTGCTGCACTACCTACTGTTGTAAAACGTAAAATGTATTTTTTTGAAGACGATACTGCTCCAACACTGCCGTATAAAAAGGTAAAATCAGTACTTGAAACTAAAGGAGTTATTCTTAATGATCCACCATTTATTTTCCCTGTGTTATCCCAACCAGAGGTAATATTTGGTGTTCCGCTCCATACGCTGGTACCGGTGATATTACTGGTAAATTGACCGTTGGTAACTGTATTGGCAGTTAAAAGCGCATTTAATTTATAAGATGGAAGGATAGGCGCTGTCCGGGCTGCCGGTTCATGCGTAGTAAAACTTCTCCATTTTTCAAAAGACATTGGCTTAGGAAATGCCCAGGATCCGCCTGATACAGCCTGGTATCTGTAAGGAAAACCAGTAGCATTGGTTAATGAGTAATAGTTGCTATCAATATCACCGACCTGCTCCATAGACTGCTGAAGTGTTAACGGAGTAGGTAAATTTAAACCTGTATTAATATATTCTATACTATTTTGTTGAGGGGTTTTAGCATAAAAAATATTCTGTTTAATGCTGAGATTTTTTATCACACCATAGGAATATCTTGTAATACCAACACCACAATCGTTATTAAAGCAGGTATTACCACGGATATTTACTGTATTTGGATTATTACAGTAAACCCCGTTAACACCAATGTTTGCAATAGAATTATTCAGAACGTCAACCCCCATGGTAGAACCATCCAGAAAAATACCATCCACATCCACTGTACCAGTAGCTCCTAAATTAGATCCAATACCGTTCAATACTATATTGTCCCGGATTACCCTGCCGCGGTAAGTAGAAGATGCACTGGATTGGTAAGTATAAATACCACCTCCATCGTCTTTAATAATGTCATAATAATTAATGAAATTATTTTTTACAAGTACATTGTTTCCCTGGAACTGAATACCAACATAACCAGTGTTTTCAACATTATTGTACTCAACTAAAGCATCGGTACTTACAGAAACATAAATGCCTTTATGATCTGTATCATCCCAAAAACTTCCCATACCCGCTATTAGTCCCGTATTCTTTACGTTGCAATTTCTTACTGTTACATTCGGTTGATTTTTACCACTTACATCAATTCCTGTTGAAAGGATATTGGTTGTATTAACACCTTCAATAAGTATATTGGGTTCGTTCCATAAAAAAATACCCTTTCCTCCACCATAATTAATATCACATGATTGCATTGTTATGTTGCCACCATTTGCTCCGGCAACTGCAAGAAGGTTAGCACCTTCCAATGTAAGATTGTTGATATTGATATAACTTCTGGAATTTAGGTTTATGAGTGTATCTAAAGTACTAACCTCAATGGAGCTTGATCCAGGACTGGCAGACCCGAAATACATTTGGAGATTTTTTGTGCCCGGATTAAAATACCACTCACCAAGTTTATCTAAAGTACGGGGATCTCTTTGAAAAAAATACCCGTATCCATTTATCCCATCAATAGGTACGGCGGCAGAAGTGCTGTTGGGATTTATTGGTGTGGTACCAGTATACGTAATAACCGAATTTGTGTGATTGGTAACAATACATCTTTCCATAGAGTAATGCTGTTTACGCATTACAACCTCTGCACCTGTCCAGTTGGGAGAACCAGTTAATTGATTATCCGTAATGGTATTATAAGTATGGCTGTCATAAGTCAGATAACCTGCATTTGCTGCATCTGAATTTGGAAAACGGCCAACTCCCTGGGGTACATTATTTAATGTAACAAGGTTAACAGAGTTTTTTACAGTTGGAGCATAGGATTGGTAAACACCGTTACCAACCGAAGACCATGAAGAAAGAGTAATTAATGCACTAATAACTGGCTTGGCGCCAGTGCCATATGCA
Organism: Ferruginibacter sp.; assembly: GCA_965247025.1. Taxonomy (GTDB): domain Bacteria; phylum Bacteroidota; class Bacteroidia; order Chitinophagales; family Chitinophagaceae; genus Ferruginibacter. The sequence continues at coordinate 4,500,644 of OZ252000.1, forward strand.
CCAAGGGTAATCAAGGCAGTGCTGGTGCCTGATTTAGAAAACACGATAGTACCATAAAATGTATCCCCTCTCATAAAGTAGATGTTATCGCCGGCAACGATACTACCAAAAAAAGAGTTTAATTTGGCAATACTTTTCCATGGAGTGGCCTGGTTTTGAGCTTGGGTACTTGAATAAGAATCGTTTCCGGTTGAACTTGAAAAATAGTAATTTCTTGCCTGGAGGGTTAAACTGCTGATTAAAACAAAAAATGATAGAATTAAATTTCTTGTTACAGGTGGTTTGGTTTTTTGGAGGATTGCTTGAATTAATTTCATAGAACTGTTTTTGATAGGTGTTTGATTTTTAGATTGATTTCGATTATATTTTATAATGTTATTCACAAATTTGTTGTTGGCAAATCTTTTAGTGATTTACGTGTTGAATACTAGCTATAATTTGGGGCAATCGAAATTCTCAGGTGTGGATTTATTTTCTCAATATTGGATTTTTTTGTAGTTGCAAAACTTTCAAATATCATGCCGTGTTAAAGAAAACTAAAAAATATTCCAGTAGAATAAAAATGGATTTAATCAGGTGTTTAGCGGAGGGAGAAACAGGATGGAAAATAAAATTGCAACTTTTTTTTTAAATCGCAAAATTATTACCATACAAGCCTCTAAAAATAGGGGTTTTGATAAAATTTAATAATTTATTTTTTTTATAGAACTATTGAAAATGCAGAAAATTGGGGTAAATGAAGAGGAGGATTTTAAAACTAAAACTTTTTTTTACTTTTAAATAGTTGTTTTGGACAGGATAACTTGGAGCATTTATAAAGATTAAAATATTTTAGACTGTACTTGCGTTATATTTCTGTAGCACCCGCTTAAATTAGTGCACTTTGTTTTAAACCAGCGTTTACCAAAATAATAAGCCTGAATGGATAGTTTTAACCAATTAAAAAAAAATCTGAAGAAAGATTTTAGTGATTTGCAACCGCTCAAAGTTGCTTTATTAGGAGATAGTGCAACCCAGTTTTTACAGCAGGCAATCAGGGGAACGGGGTTTAACAAAGGATTTGATTTGCAATGCTGGGAAGCTGATTTTAACCAGATAGAAAGGCAGGTCTTTGATCCATCATCCGAGTTATATGAATTTACACCCGGGGTAATCATAATTTTTCATTCATCTCACAAATTACTGGCAACTTATAATAAACTGCCTGCTGCACAGCAGCAAACCCTCGCCCAAATAAGATTGCAGGAATTGGCTGATTTATGGAACAGTCTGAACAGTCACCTGAATGCAAAAGTGATTTATTACAACTACACTGAAATTAACGATGCTGTTTTTGGTAGTTACAGCACAAAAACAGAATCGTCATTTTTGTTCCAGCTACGCAAACTTAATTACGAATTAATGTTGTTTGCCGCAAAACATGCTAACTTTTATATCTGCGATTTGGCATCCATACAAAACCAGGTTGGAAAATCTACCTTGTTTAATACAACTGTATATATTAATACAGAAATGGTTTTAGATATTGATATTTTACCTGAAGTAGCATCCAGAACAATTGATATAATTTCAGCATTTTCCGGCAATTTTAAAAAATGCCTTGTTCTTGACCTGGACAATACAATGTGGGGCGGCATTATAGGTGATGATGGATTGGAAAATATTCAACTGGGAAGTTTAGGAATTGGCAAAGCATTTAATGAATTTCAGTATTGGATAAAAAAATTAAAAAACAGGGGAGTTATTCTTGCTGTTTGCAGTAAGAATACTGAATCTGTTGCTAAAGAGCCATTTGAAAAACATCCTGATATGGTGCTGCATTTGGAGGATATTGCAGTTTTTATCGCCAACTGGGATAATAAGGCAGACAATATTCGCCAGATTCAGGGGATTTTAAATATAGGGTTTGATTCCATGGTTTTTTTAGATGATAATCCTTTCGAAAGGAACATGGTTAGGGAAAATATCCCTGGCATAACTGTTCCAGAATTACCTGAAGATCCTGCCGGATACCTCGAATACTTGTACACCCTTAATTTGTTTGAAACAACTTCTTTTTCTACTGAAGATGCAGAAAGAACAAAACAATACCAGGTAGAAGCCCAACGGAATGTGTTGCAGAAAAGCTTTGTTAATGAGGATGAGTTTTTAGAAAGCTTAAATATGACCTCTGTAATTGAACCGTTTACTAAATTTAATACACCGAGAGTCGCCCAATTATCTCAAAGGTCAAACCAGTTTAATTTAAGAACAAAAAGGTATACTGAAAGCGATATCGAGAAACTTTCTATAGCAGAAAAAACGGTGTCATTTACCTTTACACTTGCAGATAAGTTTGGCGATAATGGGATGATCTGCGTTATAATCCTTGATAAGAATGATGAGAACCTTTTTATAGACACCTGGTTTATGAGCTGCAGAGTTTTAAAAAGGGGCATGGAAAATTTTGTTTTGAATACTATAGCTGCATATGCCAAAGAACATAAATTTTCTAAATTAATAGGCCAATACATTGCTACCCCAAAAAACGAAATGGTTAAAAATCATTATTTTCAACTTGGATTTCAGCCTGCAGGCGGCGATTGGGTTTTAGATACAAATAGTTATGAGGAAAGAAAATGTTATATAAAACCAAAACAATAATATGGACCGAAGTGAAATTTTAAAAAAGTTAACCGAAATTTTTATCGACACAATTGATAATGAAGATATAAGCTTATCTGAAAATACTACTGCGGCAGATGTAGACGGCTGGGATTCTTTAAGTCATATCCAGCTGGTGGTTGCAATTGAAAAGCAGTTTAAAATCCGGTTTACAGCTAAAGAAATTCAAAGTTGGAAAAATGTGGGCGAGCTCTTGGACAGTATTGCAGCCAAGCAGGCATAATAATATTTGAAATCATTCTGATAAAAGAGCAAAGTATCCTTAATTAACCTTCTTTCTGCTTTTCTTACCAACAATGACTTTAAAATGATTTTTAATTCAATCAACTTTGCAATATTTTTTACTGTTGTAGCTTTTATATATTACCTGTTCCCGGATAAATACAAATGGATTTGGCTGCTTTTATCAGGCATATTTTTTTATATGTTTGCAAAGCCAGTTTATATAATTGTTCCTTTGGTAATCATCGGTATCACCTGGTTAGCAGGTATACAAATTGAAAAGGCCGCTGACACTAAAAAAGGGCAAACAATTTACCTGGCCGCAATTATTGCGAATATTGCAATACTTGTGTTTTTTAAGTACACCAATTTTTTTACTACAACAGCATTTGATTTTGCCAATTTTTTAAAAGCCAGCTTTTCTAAAAGTGAGGAACACTGGAGTAATTTTTTGTTGATCAAATTAGCAGCTCCACTCGGCATATCCTACATAACATTCCAGGCAATAGGTTATCTTGTAGAAATTAAAAGAGGCGCTCATTCATCAGAAAAGCACCTCGGGCATTTTGCAACTTTCCTGCTTTTTTTTCCAAAAATAATTGCCGGCCCGGTTGAAAGAGCCCATCGCTTTTTACCACAATTATCAAAGGAAAAACGCTTCGACTATAATAATATCAGCGCCGGCCTGAAAATGATTGTTTGGGGATTATTTAAAAAGCTCGTGATCGCAGACCGGCTGGCCATTTATGTAAGTGCAGTGCTTGATAATGCAAGTCATCATTCTGGAATTACCCTTTTTATAGCCGTTATTTTGTATGTGTTTCAGATGTATGCAGACTTTTCTGGCTATGCAGATATGGCACTGGGATTTGCCAAAGTATTGGGTTTTGACCTCACCCAAAATTTTGACAGACCTTTGCTGGCTAAATCAGTTACCGAGTTTTGGCGAAAATGGCATATTTCACTCTCCACCTGGTTTGCAGATTACTTTTATAATCCGCTGGCAATTGCAAAAAGAGATTGGGGTAATGGGAGCGTAATTTTTGCTTTTTTTACAACCTTTATTGTCCTGGGTTTTTGGCATGGTGCCAACTGGACATTTATTGTTTTCGGAGCGCTGCAGGGCTGTATACTTACCATTGAATTTTTTACCCGTAAGGCAAGGAAAAATCTTCGCAAAAAAATACCCGTGTTGCTGAACAACCTGGTAGGCATCGGCTTTACTTTTGGATATTTTGCATTTTCCCTTATCTTCTTTCGGGCTGCAAGTATTTCAGATGCTTTTACCATTGTAAAAAGAATTTTTACGATAAGAGAAGGTATTTATATCGGCAACCCGTCTGTTATTTTGTTTTCACTTTTTGGAATTATGTTTCTTACGCTGGTAGAATTAAAGAGAGAATACATGAACAACTTATTTAGCTTATCCAATAATAAAAATTCTCTCATCCGTAATTGCTATTATTGTTTTTTGGTATTAGCAATTCTTATTGCTGGTGTATTTGATGGTGGCGAATTTATCTATTTTCAATTTTGATAAGAAATTCAATGAAAGCAGTTTTAAACAAAATAAAAAATACAAATAGCTATCTCTATTTATTGATCAAGGTTGCAGCATTTTTATTGTTAGCTTTTGTGTTCGATTTTTTACTGGGAGCAGTATTCAGACATTTTTATTTCCGGCAAAGTTCAGGATGGGAATACAGTACAAAATATTCGGTAGAAGATACCCGTGCAGATATACTGATATTTGGAGCATCCAGGGCGCAACAACAGTATAACCCATTATTTTTTGAAGAAAGATTAAAACAAACAACTTACAATGCCGGCAGGGATGGCGAACCCATTTTTTATCATTACGGTGTATTAAAAGGAGTGCTAAAAAGGTATACCCCAAAAGTAATAATACTGGATGTGGAGAATGGTATTTTTAAACAGGCAGAAAGCAGTTATGACAGGCTATCTGTATTGTTACCTTTTTACTATGAACATCCCGAAATGAGACGAGTAATAGAGATGAGAGGGCCATTTGAGAAATTAAAGTTAACATCTCAGATATATCCTTACAACTCAATGCTTTTCAAAATAGCTATTGGCAACACAGCATTCAATAAAAAACGTAAAGAAGATATAAATGGATATTTACCTTTGAACAATACCCTTAATGAACCTATAAGAACGGTTGATTTTACCAAGCCATATTTAATAGATTCTAACAAACTAAATGTTTACAGGTCATTCATAAACGACTGCCTGCAGGCTAACGTAAAACTGTATATAGTTTGCTCGCCATATTTTATCAATGCCGTGGGCATTGATTCATCAATGAAAATTGCAAAGACTATTGCTGCCGAAAGTAAAATTGACGTAATTGATTTTTCAAAAAATCAAACTTTTTTAAGCAATTCAAAACTTTTTGATGACACAGTTCATGTGAATACGACAGGAGCAAAACTGTTCACCAACCAACTGATTGATTCAATTATTGCAAGGGAACAAAAAAACCTTTAAAAGCCGGGTGTAGCCTAAAGGAGAAATATTTTAAATTCGATTTAAGCCCTTTAAAATTTAGACTATGAAGTTTTTATTTCTTGTGGACAGTGATCCCAAAAATATACGGTGGATGCCGGCATATTTTGATGAAAGAAAATATACCACGCTTACCTTGGGTATGGATGGATCAATGAAAAACAGAACAGTGAGCTGGCGCCGGATTATACTTTTCTACAACTACATTAATCTTTCCATAAAAGCTGTTCGAAAATCTAAAAAAGAAGATTTTATTATCAGTCCGAATTTTATTATTGGAGCATTTGCCGGTTTTTTTTGCAAGATATTTGGCATTGACCGGACTATTCTTTCTCTAAATATGATAAGCCATGAAAAAGGGCTTTTTAATAAACTGGTACGCAAGATTGTTTATAATACGGCTTTTAAATACAAGAACTTTTATATCACTGTAAATTCTGCAGAGCTTATTGAAGAATATTCCACCGAATACAGCATCGATAAATCTCATTGTTTTTTGTTACTTGATTGTATTCAAAATCATTATGAAACATCTGCTTACGTTCCGGGAGATGGAACTGTATTTTGTGGTGGGGAAGCTAAACGTGACTGGCCCACGCTTTTTCAGGCGGCAAATCAACTTCCCAAAGTTCAATTTACTTGCGTAGCAAGAAAAATAAACTTTGATAAATCGCTGAGCATACCAGCTAACGCAACCATGTACTTTGATACAGACCAGGATTTTTTCTACAATAAACTGAAAGAAGCTTCTGTTGTGGCAATGCCTTTATCAACCACAGCACCTGCAGGGCTTATTGTTTTAATAAGGGCTGCATTACTTTCCAAACCAGTTATTGTTACCAGCACATCATCTACAAGGAATTATGTAACTGACAAACAAAATGGAATATTGATTGATAAGGGTGATGATAAGGCTCTTGCAGAACAAATAAATGTTTTGCTAATGGACAATAATTACAGAGAAAAACTTTGTATCAACCTGAAAGAAACAATGAAAAAGTTTTCAAGGGAAAACTATTTAAAAACACTGGAAGATATTGCCCTGCAAATAAAAAGCAATTGATGTCGTTATTGAATTTAATATTTTCGACACAATACAGGTTAATTAGTTGACCTGCTGCGAATCAAATTAGGTACAGATGCTTTTCAATTCATTTCATTTTTTATTTTTCTTCGGCATTGTTACAACATTGTATTACCTGCTGCCTTTTAAAAACAGGTGGCTTTTACTGTTATTGAGCAGCTGCTATTTTTATATGGCATTTGTGCCATTGTATATTTTGATTTTAGGCTTTACAATAGTTGTTGATTATTTCGCCGGAATTTATATTGAAAGAGCGGCCGGTAAACGAAGAAAGCTTTTATTAATAGTAAGCCTGGTGGCTAACATTGGCATTCTTTGTACTTTCAAGTATTACAATTTCATCAATGAAAACCTGTCTTTTTTGCTTAATGGAGTTGGCGCCTCAAATCCTCTTCCTTACTTAAAAATCCTTTTACCAATCGGGTTGTCTTTTCATACGTTCCAGGCTATGAGTTACACAATTGAAGTGTACCGGGGTAAGCAGGCTGCCGAAAGGCATTTTGGTATTTATGCTTTATATGTTATGTTTTATCCGCAATTGGTAGCCGGGCCAATTGAGCGGCCGCAAAACTTGCTGCACCAGTTTTGGGAAAAACATGAGTTTGACAGCAACAAAGTTTACAGCGGGCTTAAGATAATGCTGTGGGGATTTTTTAAAAAACTGGTAGTGGCTGACAGATTGGGCATCTATGTAAACGGGGCCTATAATAATATTGATCAGCAGGATGGTATTACATTATTGATGGCAACCGTTTTTTTTTCATTCCAGATTTATTGTGACTTTTCGGGGTATTCAGATATTGCAATTGGTACCGCCCGGGTTATGGGTTTCGATTTAATGACTAATTTTAAAAGGCCGATTTTTGCCAGATCAACCGGTGAGTTCTGGAAGCGTTGGCACATCTCGCTTTCCACCTGGTTCAAAGATTATTTGTATTTTCCAATGGGAGGCAGCAGGGTAGCGTTGCCAAGAATGTATTTTAATTTGATGATTGTGTTTCTTGTAAGCGGCTTATGGCATGGGGCAAACTGGACCTATGTTATCTGGGGTGCAATTAATGGATTCTACCTGGTGTTTGCTTTAATAACAGATAATAAGAGGGAGAAAATAAATCAGCTCATTGGCTTAAATAAATTTCCTGCCTTAAAAGTTACTGTTCAAATTATCACCACTTTTATACTCATAAGTTTATCACGTATTTTTTTTAGATCCAGGTCTGTTGCAGATGCATGGAAAGTGATTAAAAAAATACTAACGTTTAAAGGAAGTATTTTTAATGATGGCCCCTCCATAGTAGTCTATTGTTTATTGGCTATTTCTATTTTGGTTGCGGTAGAATTTAAAAAGGAATTCTATAAAGGCTCCTTTACCTTATCAAATAATCATCGCTATTGGGTACGAAATACATATTATGCAGCGTTGGTAATGCTGATAATTTTATTTGGGGTTTTTGATGGGGGACAGTTTATTTATTTTCAATTTTAACGTTTAAATAGTGAAAAAAGCACTTCAGCATCCATTTTTTAAAAACTTCATCTTAAAGCTGTTGTCGTTTTTAGTGGTGCTGTTTGTTTTGGACAGAGCTATCGGGATGGTTTTAGAGAGATACTATTTTAAACAGCAAGGGGGATATGATTTTTTAACCACAGAAGCAATTGACAAAACAAAGGCTGAACTTATTGTTTTTGGTTCATCAAGAGCAGTAAATATTTTTAACACCGAAATACTTGAAGACCGCTCAGGTTTTTCCAGCTATAATGCTGGCAGGTACGGCGGGCCGATATTTTATCACTACGCTATTTTAAAGGCAATACTAAAACGGCATCATCCCAACCTAATTATTTTAAGTTTTGACGCTGGTAATTTTAGTAAAAGTGAAGTGTCATACGATAGGCTGTCACCCTTATTACCTTACTATAAAAATCATCCCGAATTAAGAGAAATAATTAAATTGAGGGGCCCTTATGAAAAAATAAAATTACTGTCTGCCTGCTATCCTTATAATTCTCTTATACTTCCTATTCTTACAGGTAACAGGGCAAGCAGTTCGGTAAAATATGCAAATGTAAAAGGCTTTATTCCCCTTACAAGGACAATTTCAGGCCCTCTAAGCAAATTCGATTATACTTTGGAACAGGATCTGGATACCCTTAAAATTAACACGTATGTTTCATTTATAAAAGATTGCCAGGCCGCAAAAATTCCTTTGTACATAGTTTGTCCTCCGTATATGATCAATTCAACGGGTGTAGATAAATCAATTTTAAAGGGCAGGGAAATAGCCGGTGTGAACGGGGTAAAATTTTTAGATTTTACCACTGATACTTTTTACACAAATAATCGTTCTCTATTTGCAGATTACAGGCATTTAAACGAAACAGGAGTTAAGTTTTTTGTAAATGACGTGATGAATAAAATTAAAAGTGGAAGTAATTAAAAGTGTACCAGCTGTAACTTCTTTTCTAAGAATTTTATTGGCATGGAATTAATAACATACCGGCAACTTGCAGCAAACTAAAAAAGCAGAACTAATCGTTATTTTTGATCAAACAGGCTTTTTAAAAAACAGGAAAAATATAGCGGTTTTAGAGCTATTTACTTTTTCTTAATTATTAATTGTAAAAAATAAACTGATAGACATTAAAGGTTTCAGTTCTGGTTATGGATGAAAAAAAAGATTTGAAATCTAAAGCAATTAAAGGATCAATATGGTCTTTAGTTGAAACATTTTCGGTACAAATTGTTCAATTTATAGTTGGAATTATACTGGCAAGAATTCTTGAACCTAAAGACTATGGATTAATTGCGCTGACTGGTATTTTCACAAGTATTTCAGCAGCAATAACTGATGGTGGTTTTGAAAAGACCCTGATACAAAAGAAAGATCTTTTACCTATCCAGATCAGCACAATTTTTTACATAAATGTAATGCTGGGCATTTTTATGACGCTGGTATTAATTGTATCGGCACCTTTTATCGCCGATTTTTTCAATGCACCGGCACTTACGCCGATATTACAGGTAATTTCATTGGGTATTCTCCTAACCTCTCTTGCCCAAACACAGCAAACACTTATTTTAAAAGAGCTCAATTTTAAAAAGATATCCAAGGTTAGAATTGCGACTGCAATAATTGGCGGTATTACCGGCCTTGTGCTTGCCTACAATGGTTTTGGTGTATGGGCATTAGTTTATTCCATGCTTGTACCGCAAATTTTCAGGGTGCTATTTTTTTGGATACGATCTGCCTGGTATCCTCAGTTAAAGTTTTCATTTTCATCCGTAAAATCATTAATTCCTAACGGGCTAAACATACTGGCAAGCAGTATTTTTTATTTTGCCATTCAGCAATTTAATACATTCATTGTCGGTAAATATTACAGTAAAGAAGAGCTCGGTTTTTTTAACCGGGGACGTACATTTCCAGAGTTGGTGGTTACAATACTTCAAACAATGGTACTTAAAATGTCCCTGCCGCTTTTTGCTAAACTGCAGGATCAACCGGCCGAGTTATTAGAAACAGTAAAAAAGACCAATAAAATAGTAGCTTTTATTTCTTTTCCACTTTTAGTGCTGCTGCTCATAAAGGCAGAGGATTTAACCATTTTTCTTTTCACCGAAAAATGGCGCAGTTCTATTATTTTTTTACAGCTTTTTTGTGTTGTAAAATTGTTAGAACCATTTATCAGTATTCATAGAGAACTTATTTTAGCGCAGGGCCTTTCTAAATTACTGCTAAAGCTTTTTATTATCTTATCCTTAGGAGAAATAATACTGGTATTTTTTATTATAAAATACGGAATAATTTATCTGGTGGCAGCCACGTTTATAAGCAGGGTTAGCCAATACATAACCTATACAGTAATCAATTCAAAAAGATTAGGTAATACATGGATAAATGAATTAGGATGGTATACACCCTATGTATTGATTACGGGTTTAATGGCATTGGTAATTGTATCAATCGATTTTGGCCTCGCCCATTTGGGAATCAAAATTCCTCTCATTATAAAGCTTCCTGCAGAACTAATTTTCGGGGTTGTTATCTATGGCTTTTTAGCATTTAGATTTAAGGTTACAGAGGTTACATTAATGAATTCGGTTTTAAATATGATAACTCAAAAGTTAGGCATAAATAAAAAATTATAACAGCAGCATGAAGATCAGCCACAAAATTTTTTTGAGAACAACGGCATTTATCAGGAATAGCAGGTTTGTACACTACTTCAGTATCAAAGATGATGGAAGAGAAACTGCTCCATTCAAATTAATCTTTTTCTGTGGCTCAAAAGGTATTAATTATTTAAATGCATCCCTTATTTCAGTTTATAAGTGTTGGGAAAAATTGCCTGAAGTTTGTATTGTTTCTGATGGAAGCCCTGTGGACAAAATGAAGGAAGCGTTGATTAAATGGCCTAAAAATGTAGAGATAATCTCGTGGGAGGAATGTGCCACTTTTTTTAAGAATGGAGGGAATACTGACCTTTATAATTATGCTTCCAGCGAACTACTTGGAAAAAAACTTACCGGCATAATGTATTACGCAGCTAAGTTTCCTGTGTTGTATTCCGATTCTGATATTTTGTGGTTTAACTCACCGGTAGGCATGGGCATGGATTTTAACCAAAAGCCTCAAATAAAAATGTGCGAAGATGTGGGTCACTTTTACAAGTCAGAATTGTTAGAACATCTTGGAGAAGAAAAGTGTTTGAAAAATACGCCTTTTAATTCAGGTGCGGTTTTCGCCAATGGAGAATTTTCATCTTATCCTAAATGGAGTAGTTTGTGTAATTATCTTGGAGCGAATAAAAATATGGGATGGTTTTCCGAGCAGACTAGTTTTGCAATTTTGAAAAACTACTTTAAGCCTGGGGAGTACTTTAAGCTATCAGAAATATTAATTAAAGTAGACGATGAGTTTAGTTTAAAATATACAAAAAAGACAAACCCGGATATCCTGGCGAGGCATTATGTAAATATAAAGGACACTACTTTTTGGAGAGATTTTGTTTACATGTTTTTTAGCAGGAAATGAGGGTGAAATTTGGGGAAGAGACGCTCTACTTCACCTTGAAAGTAAAGTGTTTTTGACTGATATAACTAAAGCAGATGACGATGAAGACAGTTAATAGTTTTGACAAAAGGGCGGGCAAATGCACTACTTCAATAAAGAATTTAAGGAATACGATGTTTATCAAAATGTTTGAAAGTACAAGTAGAAAATAACGGTACAGCTGTATCCTTCCGGGTATATTTGATTGAATCCACACCACATATTTGGATAAGAAAAAGCCAATAGGGAAAGTGAAACAAAAGGAAAACAAATAAGCTCCAATGTGTGGACTTAATTGATAGAACCCCATGTCAAGCGTTTCTTCTTTTAAAATTGTGTGATACCCAATATAAAAGGTAAGTACGTCTACACAAACATTAATTACACCGCAGCAGGCATACCTGAAAATATGGATTGACATCACACTCCTGAAAAGGGGATAGAAAAAATCCAATACCTCTATAAGTTTATTTTTCACTAACATCTATTTTGGATAACTGTCGCAGTTTAAGCTCCGGTAAACTTCAACGATATTTTAACTGTTCTTTGAAAAACCCAGGCCATCCAGAAAAGTATCACCGGAACAACTACTGTAAACATCCTGGTATAAGTGCTAACTATTAGCGTTAATCCAAAATACATAAGCACAAAAAATAAAATGAATCTGAGTGGATATATAAGTTTTCGCCAGTTTAAAATTGTGAGCAGCAGGCAAAGAAGCATTGCAAAAACAATCGGTCCATTTATAAAAATCTGCATCAGGCTGTGTTCCAAAGTATAGGAATAAGGAAAACTGAAAAGTAAACGCTCAAGATTGCTGAAACAGTTTTTAATGTATTTGGCAGGATATTTTTTTATATTACGAACAGCTATTTTCTTGTATGCTGCATCCCTTTCTACTCCAACATATTTATTAATTTCTTCGTAATCTTTTGCATGGTTTGCATAAAGAAGGCTGTTGAAACCAGGTACCATTTTAGTATCAGGATCTATCTTAAACTCGGTTGAATCACTTTTGCGTATGCTGCGTTCACTAAACCAATCACCCAATTCATTTTCATCAGGAGCAGACATGAAATAAAGTGACATTCCGCCAGAATTACTCAGATAAAAAGCTTTACCCGTTAAATGATAAGTGTAAGCCAGGTATGGTGTAATTGAAGCAAATGCTACAGCCATTATTAGTAAACCTCTTTTAAAGCTTAAAGAAGTTCTGTTAAAAAGCCACATTACCGCAGTTCCAATTAGCATAAACAAAATCACATACCCAAAAATAACTTTTGTAAGTACAATGTAACCCATTACCAGTCCGGCATACACGGCAAATTTTCTGCTTTTCTTATCCGCATTAAAAGATCTGACCAGGCAATAAAGTAGCAAACAGATTAAAAATGAAGTAAGCACTTCGCAGTAAATTACCTTCATTTCGCCATAGGAATTAATATAGCACGCCCATAAAAGGCTGATGATAAGGGTGACTTTAAAAGAGAAGAATTGTTGTAATGTTTTAAATAACAAAATAATGGAAAAGTAATAGAGCACAGCATTAAAGAGCGTTATGCTTATGGGCGGCAAATGAAAAAGCACAAACGGGATTAATACGATCGGGTATCCTGGTCCGTTCCAAAGATTAATTGCGGGAGACGGTGTGGAGTAAAAACCGCTTAGAAGATTTTGTGCAAATGACGTATATCTTCCTTCATCGCCAAAAGTGCCATGAGTTGGTGATTTTAATACGAGGAAAATATAAAAAAATAAGAACGGTAAGAATATGAGGTAAGGATTTCTAATTTTTTTTAAGCTGTCAAAATATAACATAGTAATAGTTGTTTAAAAAGATAGTAATTAAGTAAGTACTTTTTTTGAGGAAAAACTATTGGACAGTTTAAAAACAGGTTGGATTATTAAGTTACTTTTCTGCCACTACAATTACTGATAATCCCATTTTGCAGAAAGTAATGTTGTCTATTATTTGAAATAAAGGTGTCAATCGGTTAAATAAACTTAACTGGTTGCCCGGGATTACTTTGTTTCTCAACACACTGCCGGATAACCACCAGCCAAAAACTCCTGCAAGGTTAAAATATTGCGAATGAATAATTTTTAACCCTGCCTTTTTTTTAAGGGTTATCATACTTTTTACAGTGTACCTCCGGTAATGATCCAGCATTTTATCAATAGCATTATATAAACTTTGATAAGCAGGCACTAGCACTACAAGCCTTCCTTTTTGCTTTAGTAACTTTTTGCAGTTGGTTATGGCTAAAAGATCGTCTTTTATATGCTCAATAACATTTAAAGCAATTACAGTATCAAAGCTGTTAAACAGGGCACCGTATACACTGTCGAAATCCGGAAGGTTAAGATCTATTTTGTAAACACCGCTTAAATTATCAGAGCCTTTAAATTTTTGTTTTAATACATCGCAGTATTCATCCCGTAAATCACTTAGTGTAACGCAGTCAAATTTATTTAATAGAAAATTTGAAATATTACCGGTTCCGCTGCCAATCTCTAAAATGTTATCTGAGCAAAATGGAACAAGGGAATTGAACATCCATTTGTTATAATTGTCTGCCTTTGAAAACAACTCCAGTGTTTCAAAACCCACAGGGTCTTTTACTTCCAGAGATGGTTTAATCATCGGCTGAAAATATTGTATTTCAGTATGCAGTAAATTGCTCTGAAACCATCTTTCCAGTTAATTTTTTTTCCTTCCTGGTAAGTTCTTCCGTAATAAGAAATGCCAACCTCGTAGATACAAATATCAGGTATACGTGAAATTTTTGCAGTAATCTCAGGCTCAAAGCCAAACCTCTTTTCTTTTAAATCAATGCCCTGAATGATAGATGTTTTGCAAAGTTTGTAGCAGGTTTCCATATCTGTTAAATTGAGATTTGTAAACATGTTGCTTAGCCTTGTTAAAAATATATTTCCCAAAGAGTGCCAGAAAAATAAAATTCTGTGTGGATTGCCGCCAAGAAACCTTGAGCCATATACAACGTTGGCTGAGCCTCTCATAATCGGCTTTAAAAGAAGATTATATTCTTCAGGATCATATTCAAGGTCAGCATCCTGAATAACGAGAAATTCACCGGTGGCTTTTTTTATTCCTGTATGTATGGCAGCTCCCTTTCCCTGGTTTACTTCATGTTTAAAATACTGAATGTTCAGGGCAGGATTTTCCCTGGAATATTTTGCAATTGCATCATCGGTATTATCGGTGGAGCAGTCGTTTACTATGATTACTTCTTTTTCAATATTATTGATTAATTCAACCTCAACTATCCTGTCGAGGATACGATGAATTGTTGACCCTTCATTGTAGGCCGGAATAACGATAGACAGCTTTTTGAAATTTTCCATAAATAATTTTAAGTTTTAGTTTTTATCTCTTTAAGAAATAACAAACGAATCGTGTAAATGAATAGTATTCATTTATATGCTTTCATAAAGCTTCAATACATTGCCGTTACAACAGCAATAAATCTTACTGCAAATAAATATAGAATTTTTTTATCAATTTATAATGAAGATGTAGCATGATTGTAATACTCAATATACCAATCAATAAAATTATTTACTCCATCCTTAATAGGTGTTTGAGGATTATATCCAAGTCTGTTTTTTAAATCTGAAACATCTGCGTATGTTTTGTATACATCGCCAGCCTGCATTGGCATCATAATTTTTTCTGCCGGCTTACCCAATTTTTTTTCAATGGCATCAATAAAGGCGGTGAGTTTTACAGGGGAGTTATTTCCAATGTTATATAATTGATAAGGAGCTTTGGAAGAAGATGGTTCCGGTGTAATGCCGGACCAATCAGGATTGCCTGAAGGGGGATTATCAACTACCAGAATTACACCGTTTACAATATCATCAACATAAGTGAAATCACGTTCCATTTCGCCATGATTAAAGACCTGAATTGGTTTACCGTCAATAATAGCTTTTGTAAAAAGAAACATCGCCATGTCTGGCCTGCCCCATGGACCGTACACTGTAAAAAAACGCAATCCTGTTGTGGGTAAATTATACAAATGACTATAAACATGGGCCATCAATTCATTACTTTTTTTTGTAGCTGCATACAAGCTAATGGGATGATCTACAGACTGATTAGTATTGAAAGGGATCACTTCATTCAATCCATATACGCTGCTGCTGCTTGCGTAAACAAAATGTTTGATTTTATTATGCCGGCAGCACTCAAGCAAATTTGCAAACCCAACAATATTACTGTCTATATATGCGGAGGGATTTGTAATACTGTAACGTACACCAGCCTGGGCAGCCAGGTTTACTACTGCATCAAATTCCTGGCTTTTAAAAAGTTCTTCCAGATTCGGTTTATCTTCCAGCTTGAGTTGAATGAACGAATAGCCATTGAGCGTTGCACTTTCATGAAATTGATTGTATATGATACTATCCTTGTCTATACCGGCATTGGCAAGGCGGTCTAATTTTAGACTAACAGCATAATAATCATTAAGAGAATCCAGTCCAACAACAACATGACCTTTTTCTATTAATTTATTTGCCAGGTGATAACCAATAAATCCGGCACTGCCTGTTACTAATATTTTCATTTGCTATTTTTCAAAATTTTAAATAATTGTCGCAACCTGATACTATTGAAGGCTTATTAAAACTATTTTAATTTAAGCTCGTTACTGTTTTTGATGCTGTCAATAACCATCCGTGTAAAAATCTTTGAGCCTGCGGCATTCAAATGCCCCGGATCATCGAAAAGCTCAGGATATTTTATAAAGTTTGTATCATTTGTAAAATCTATAAAAGGAACATTCTTATTAACGGCAAGTTGCCTCATTACCTGTATTGAATAATCGGGCTTATTAAATTGAATAAAATTAGGTGAGCAGATCAACAAAAGTTTTGTTCCCGACTTTTTGCAATCATCAATAAATGCAAGAAATATTTTCTCTTTAATGCTGTCGAGTTTATATGGCCCAGGGCTCCGAATAGTAATTGGGCTTGTCCATTGTCTTTCCAGGGGTTTGTACCCTTTTAAATCTACAGATTTGTCTTTGAAATAAGATAAATTACCGCCAGTAATCATCAAAAAAGAAGAGTTAAAGGGGTAGATAGAGGAAAGCAATTTGTATTTTTCAAGCGGGCCTTTCAAATCGGCGATCGGCCTTATTTCCGGATGGTTTTTGTAATATGGAAACAGGAAAGATAACCTGTCATAACTATCTTTTCCTTCGGCTAAATCATTTGTTGACACATCAAAAATTATCAGCTTGGGTGAATATCTTTTTAAAACCGCCTGAAGTGTTGCATAATTATAAAGGATAAATTGTCCCGGACTTCCGGTATTGTAACATGAATGGTGGAGGCTGTCCGAAATTATTGATGGATCGTAGTGGTGATATGCCCGTGACGAGCCAAAAATCAGGATGTCATCTCTTGTTTTTTCTATTGCATAAGTGGCTCTGAATTGCCGGCCTACTTGCTGTTTAAAATAAAAATAACGCAGAACACTCCCAACTGAAAAATCTGCCAGAAATACAATAAGCAATAGCAAGAGTACTTTGCCGGTAAAATATAAGTAAACATTTTTTTTCATTTTACAACAGGCGATTAAAATTGAAAATAGATAAACTGCCCCCCGTCAAAAACTCCAATCAGTAAAATAATAACAATAAGGGCTGCGTAAGAAAGGTTTCTTACAAGCCATTTGTTGTTGCCAAAAAACGAAAAATCTCCTTTGTAATATTCTTTTTTACACTCGATGGCCAGCAGCATAAATAAAGCAAGAAATGAAATAATAAAAGAAGATGGATCAGCCTTGTCATAAAATAAAGGCCCATGTTCAGTGAACATTCTTTTAATAATTAAAAACGAATCGCCCACATTATTTGACCTGAAAAATATCCAGGCGAAGCAGGTTAGAACAAAAGTTATTGTTACCTGGATAAAATAATTAAGTTTTGGAAGACTTGCTAATCCAGTTGCTTTATTGAATTTATTACGCAGGTTTTGGCTAACAATTGCAAACACTAAATAAAAACCGTTTAAGGCGCCCCAAATTATATATGTCCAGTTGGCACCGTGCCACAGACCGCTGATAAGAAAAACAATAAACAGGTTAAAATACCATCTTGGAATAGAAACCCGGTTGCCGCCCAATGAAATGTAGAGATAATCTTTAAACCAGGTTGACAATGAGATATGCCAACGCTTCCAGAATTCTGCTATGCTGGTTGAAAAATAGGGCCGTCTGAAATTAATCATTAAATCAAATCCCATAACTTTTGCGGTGCCAATAGCAATATCTGAATACCCAGAAAAATCACAATAGATTTGAAATGCAAAAAAGACTGTTGCTAAAATTAAGGTAATGCCTGAATGCTGCTGCGGATTGTTGTAAACCGCATTTACGTAAATTTCCAGCCTGTCTGCAACTACCAGTTTTTTAAAAAAGCCCCACAACATTAGTTGCAGGCCTGCCACAACTCTTGGATAATCAAAATCATACTTTTCCCTAAACTGGTGCAGTAAGTTTTGCGGACGCTCAATAGGACCGGCTACCAGCTGTGGATAGAACATAACATAAAGGGAATATATTCCGAAATCTCTTTCAGCCGGCTGGTTTCCACGATATACTTCAATTGTATAACTCATTGCCTGGAAAGTGTGAAATGACAGCCCTATCGGAAGCAAAATTTTAAGAAAAGGAACAGGGTTTTTGATGGTAAAAGACCCCAGCAATGCCGTTAAATTTTCATTTAAAAAATTATAGTATTTAAAAACAGCCAGTACGCCAATGTTTGCCACCAGGCTCATGACCAGGTACAGGCGACGTTTTTTACCCTGGTGATTTTCAATAAGGATACCTGCGAAATAATCAATTACAATTGTAAACCCAAGAATTAAAATATACACCGGAACAAAAGCCATGTAAAAATAGCAGCTTGCAACCAATAGTAAAAGCCACCTGTATTTATGGGGCAGTATAAAATAGGCAGAAGTTACCAGTATAAAAAAAAATACAAACTCAATTGAATTGAATATCATGTATTAATGCAGGTGTTTATTAAGGGTTTGCCAACAGTGCCGGTATTTCAGACTGCTGTATTTTAAGATTTGAAATAAATCTTTAATTGTTAACTAACAGATTGTTTGTCAAACTGGTGAATGTAAGAAGCTGTGCTTTCAATGTTATTTTTTGATGATGCGCCAAATAAAATTGATTCAATATTTGGAAGGCCGCAAACATATTCAATTGCCTCTTTTGGGTGAATAGCCCCTCCGCCCAATACCTGCATTGCCACCGCTCTGAACTTTTTTGTTTTCAATGCTTCCTCATACACTTCTTTGCCGCCAGACATTCTGAAACCAGCCTTATTAATAGATGCACAAACTATCGGATTGCTGATACCAGCTTCTGTAAGCACATCAACCAGCTTAGGCATATTCATGGTTATAAACCCAGCCTCTGCATTGTATTTCTTTTTTATGTAGGCGTGAAAAGCTGCCAGCATATCATACGCTCTGAGACCAAGCAATAAATCTGTAATTACATTCTGAAGCCATATTACCGGTGTGTCAATACCTTTAAACATTTTCATTTCTGCATCCACCATTAGCTCCATTATGGATTCATAATCTTTGGATAAATAGGCCATTCCGCCTTTAAATAAAGAACCAAAAAAGTTTCCCGGAACATATTGCTTCAGCGTGCCGGCGATACCCAATTCTGTAACTGCGTTAGCATATTTGTGGGCGTAAGGCATGCAGGGAAAAATCTTAAAATCCTTGTATTTTTCCGGGTTGGCCCTTATAATATCACAGATGTTAGCAATCCTGTCATGCGTTGTACACATGAATGTATTAATTCCTGCGTTTCTTGCATCGTCCAGCACTTTAATAATGGCGCTGTCATCTTTAAACCTAACAGATTGCTCACGTGACTTGCTGTCTGAAATATGATTTACCGCAAAAAACTGGTTGTCTCCAAAAAGAATTCTTTCCATTGGTATTTATTTTGAACTTTTTTTAATGATTGAGATGGCTTTGTCAGTATTAGCAGCACTTGCAAAATTGTTGATGGTATTTGGTACTTCGCCATTGGCCGCTTTTACAAAATAATCCAGTTGTGCAGAATATTCTTCGCCTCTCAAGTAAAAATCAACACCTTCTTCCAGCTCTGTAATGTATTTTACATTCCAGCCTTTTACATAGCCAGCCAGTGCATTTTCTTCTTTGAAAAATACTTTCAATTCGTTTGCATCTGAAATTAGTTTCCCCTGTGTACCAACCAATGTAACCGATGTTGACATTTTTCTGTAAGTATCATCGCTCCAGTTTACACTCAATAAGCCGGTTTGCCCGCTCTCCAACTCAAGTAAAGAATAAACAGCATCTTCTACCTTGCCTGAATAAATAGATTTTAGCAAGGTGCCTTTAGCAGCTGAAATGGGTGAAAGGATATCATTTAAAAGATCAATTACATGAGATGCATAATCCAGCAGGCAGCCACCGCCTTCAGCAGGATCTGACCGCCAGGTATCGGCCTTTTTCTTTAATACAACCGGCCCGTAAGATTCCCCTATAAAGTGGTAAATATCACCCAGTGCACCACTTGCCGCAATACGCTTTACTTCCTGGAAAGTGCCAATAAATTTGTTGTGGTAACCAACCTGGTTTACAACTTTATTTTTTGCTGCCAGCTGCACCAGTTCCTGGCTTTGTTCATAATTTAAGCAAAATGGTTTTTCAGCAAAAACATGTATTTTTTTCTCCAGCAAATCTTTTATAATACTGTAATGAAATTTAGTTGGCACAGCAACAACCACAGCATCCGGCTTTACAGTATCAAGCATTTTATTATAATCAGAAAAACAATTGAATTTGCCGTGTTTAGTTAAAAAATCAGTCACCATTTTCGAAGTATCACAAACTCCCACAATCTCCGCACCGGCATAACCACCCAGAATGGCCAAATGTGATATGCCCATTTTACCGGCACCTATCAAAGCAATTTTAAGCATAAGTTTATTTTTATTTTTTTAGCAATTCTATGTATTTATCTGTGATTTTATCCCAGTTAAAACGGTTGGCAATATCAACGGCACCAAGTGCTGCCTTGTTCTTTATTGCCTGTTGATTATTAAGAGCGAAGTCAAGTTGTACAGCCAGGTCTGCTGCATTACCAGATTTGAATGTGACTGCGTTTTCGCCGCAAATAAATCTATTTTCTATGATATCTGAGCAAATTAACGGTGTACCCAGTCCCATTACCGTAAGGATGACTGGCGATAAGCCTTCAATAAGGGAAGGCTGTACATAAGTGTAGGCATTTTTCATCAGAATATTTGTATCATCCCCATACACATAACCAGGAAAAAGTATTCTTTTATCAGGAGTATTTTTTATCCCTGCCTCATATTCGCTGGGGTTTGGAGAACCACCAATGAGCACGAGCTTTTTTGTTGTGTTTATCTTCGAAAAAGCTTCTACAAGTAAATGCAAACCTTTATCAGGAATAAAGCGGCCAACAAAAAGAAAATATTCTCCCGGGGAAATACCTAATTTATTGGGAATTGTAATATCCGGTGGTGGCGGCTTTACCTCAGAGCCGTAAGGAACGAATTCATATTTGCGGTTAAACTTTTTCTCAAAATATTCCTTGGTAAAAACATTGTCGAAGGCAACGGCATTGGGAAAATAAGCTGTCAGGTAATTGGATACAATATAAAAAAGCTTTCCGTACCAGGGCCATTTGTCCCGTTTCCAATCCATTGCGAACTGGCTTACCACAACCCTTTTTCCTGCCATCCTCAGTAATAACGCCCACATACTATTGGCTCCGCTATGCAGATGAACAACGTCAGCAGTATTGCGAAAAATCACGTGAAATGTTGCTTTTGCAGAATGTACAAGTGTGTCAAAGCCGGCTTTTTTTACGGTTTTGAAATACTTGATTTTAACACCCTCATATTCAGAATGCAGTGCATCTTTATCGCCGGGATAAATTCTGCAGTAAGCAATAAGACTGTGCCCACTCTTTACAATTCTCGGATATAATTCAAACGCAAATTTATCAGAGCCTGCAGCACCTGCTTTTGGCGGGATACATCTAAAACCACCAAAGGCGGCTATTCTTAATTTTTCCATTCAGTTAGTCTAAATAACCCACATAGTATTGATCCAGGTATTGTTTAAGTGCAACACGCCAATCCTGCATAAGGTTAAGCTGCCTCAATTCCAGTTTACGGTTTACCAGGCGTTCGCATGGAGGCCTTTCAGCAAAATAGATCTCTTTAAAATAGTCTGATTTTACACTGGTGATTTTTACACTTTCGGTTAATCCTAACATTGTCAGCAATTCACCGGCAACTTCCAGTCTGCTTGTCTGGCCGCCGCAAACCATGTTGTATAAACCCCAGTATTCGTGCTGAATGAGTGCTTTTACATTTTTTGCGAAATCATGTGTAAAGGTTGGCGTACCGTCTTTATCATCAACAATAAACAGTTCTTTTTTACCATCCTTTAACTGCTGCATTAATTTCTGTATGAATTTTTTATCTTTTTTGGGGCCTGCACCCATCATCCAGCCGGCACGGCAAATTAAAAAGCGCTTAGCATTTTCTGCAACATATCTTTCGCCCATATATTTCGATCTTGCGTATACGCCAAGGGGATTGGGCATATCCCAGTCATCATACAAATCTTTTTCGCCATCAAAAATGCCGGCTGTGCTTATGTACAGCAAGGGAATATCTAACGTATTGGCTATATATACAGCATTTTCTGCAGCCATGGCATTGGTTGCGTAAGTATCTTCTGCATGCTGCTCGCAGTATTCAAGGTTTGTATAGGCTCCTAAATGAAAAAGATAATCTGGCTTAAAATCATTTACATCCTTTTTATAGGCATCAAGATCTCTGAAATCTAAAAACGTAAGCCATGATTCGTTTACGTCTTTGTCAGTGCATTTAATATCATACTCATCTTTAAACTGATGATAGAATGCTTCGCCTAACATTCCTCCAGAACCGGCGATGTAGATCTTTTTTTTCATTCGTGGGTGTTTTAATGTATTATATTATTGTTGATTTAATAAATCATCTTAGACTGAACTAATAAAACGTTTATTATAAGCCGGTAGTATTTAAGAACAGATATTCCAGTGCTATTATGAGAAGGAATCGTTTGCAGCGGCTTATATTTAAACTTTGCCGCTAAATGGTTATGCAACTGATAAAGTGCAGCTACCAGGATAATTTTGGGTGAAGATATTAAAATAGTTTAATTGCCAATCTTGTGAAAGCAAATCGTGAAGTAAAGCTACTTTTTTAGAAAGGGCTTTAATTTATTCCAATGGGTGTCAAAATTGTATAAGTTATAGGCGTGTTCCCTTGCATTTGCACCGAGTTTTTGTACTAAATCTTCGTTGTTCCATAATTTTAAAAGTTTTTCCTGCAATTGTAATGTGTTCCCCGGCTCAAACAGCAAACCTGTTTTCTCGTTCTGAACAAGCTCTGGAATGCCGCCTATATCTGAGCCAACAACTGGTTTAGAAAACAGAAATGTTTCGGCAACGGAAAACGGAAAATTTTCGTACCACTCAGAAGGGCAGACACCAAATAAAGAATTGTAAATAAGTTCAAATACTTCATCCTTACTCTTAAAACCAAGAAGTTCAACATTAGTTATCTTTTCTGTCTTTACAAGTTCCTTCAATTCACTTTGTGCATTTCCGCTGCCAACAATTTTTAATTGAAGCGAAGTGCCTTTTACTGAGTTTATAAGCGTTTTTATACCTTTTATCTCCTCCAGTCTGCCAATATAGAGTATATATTTTTCTTTATGGGTTTCTTGAATTTTATCCTGTTGCTTTAATATAAAATTATCGATGAGTGATATATTATAGCATAGATTGGATTCGAATAATTTAGATTTATCAAACCCGAATTGTACAAATTTGTTTAATAAAAACCTGGAAGGACAGAGGTAGTAATCTACCAGGTCATAAATGTTTTTTTTGTGATAAAAGTATGCCTCGAAGGTTGCAAGTGTGCTTGCCATAAATGAGTTTTTCTTACACTTATTGGTGGCACAGTGATAAAAAGATCCATCCATACATTTCTCACAAACCTTACCATTTGATACAAATGAATTCTCCGGGCATATAATTTTATAGTCATGCAGGGTCCATAAAATCTTGATGCCTTTTGCATGCAGTTTTTCAATTATTGCAGGAGTGATGTAGTGGTGAATATTATGAAGATGTGCAAATTGTATGTCGTGTTCATCTAATATTCTTTCTAGTTTTAATAACGCATCAGATGAAACAACGGAAGTTTTAACGGCACGAATACCGTTGTTGATAGTTTTGTTATTGTTAAGTTCCTTAAAATCGTAAGCACTTACAAAATTGCGTGAGTAAGGGGTGTAAACATTTTTTTTGTTGTGAGTTGAAAAGGGGATCACTTCAATTCCATGAGATTCATAAAGCCTGTGAACATTCTCAACATAAGTCCAGTCTCCGCCAGTTGCATACCATGACCAGTTTACCAATAATAATTTCATTTACAGCTTTGGATATTTCCCGAGAACAGGATTATTATTTTTTAATAACCGGGTGTATAACAGAGGAAGGTTATGAACTAATTTACTAATGACAGTTTTGACAGCACCGACTCTAATTTGTTCCAATGGGTTGTAAAATTGATCATTTTATAGGCATGATCTCTTGCCGTCGATCCTAATTTCTCAGTAACAGCTTCGTTATTCCACAAATAATTCATTTTTTCACATAAGTGTGCTTCGTTCCCTGCTTCAAAAAGCAGACCAGTTTTCTCATTGATTACCAGTTCTGGAATGCCTCCTATCTCTGATCCAATCACAGGTTTTGAGAATAAAAAGCTTTCAATTACAGAGAAGGGTAGGTTTTCATAACATATTGATGGACAAATAACATAAAGAGATTCCATTGTAAGTTTAAATACTTCACTCTTATTTTTAAACCCCAGAAATTCGATATTGTCATGACCTGCAGCCAGGCTTTTAAAAGAATCTTCAGCCATTCCGCTACCGACAATTTTTAGTTTAATATTCGTGTCTTTTACTGCTCCAATAAGAACTTTCACTCCTTTGATGTCTTCTAACCGGCCAATATATAAAACATATTTCTCCCGGTTTATTTCTTTTGTTGTGCCAGAGTTTTTCTCAATAAAATTATCAATTAAAGAAATATCGTAACAAGAGTTGGTAACCAGCAGTTTGGTACTATTAAATCCAAATTGAATAAACTTTCGCATCAGAAATTCAGAGGGACAAAGGAAATAATCAACCAGGTCATAAACATGTTTTTTATGATAATAGTAAGCCTCAAAACTGGCCAGGCTGCTTGCCAAAAAAGATTTCTTTTTACAAAGATTCAATGCACAATGATAAAAGTCGCCGGTAATACACTTTTCGCAAACCTTACCATTTGATATGAAAGAATTTTCGGGGCATATTATTTTAAAATCATGTAAAGTCCATATTATTTTTATTCCCTTTTTCTTTAAAATTTCAATTATTGCCGGCGTAATGTAATGATGAATATTGTTAAGATGAGCAACTTTTATATCATGCTCGCTAAGCAACACTTCCAGCTTCTTTATTGCATCTTTTGAAATTACAGATGTTTTAAGCGCTTTGATGCCGTTGCTTATATTTTTATGACGATTAAGTTCTTTAAAATCATAAGTATTTACAAAGTAACCTGAATAAGCTGACGGTATGTTTTTAATATTATTTGTTGAAAGCGGGATTACTTCATGCCCCCTTGCCTCGTAAAGCTTTTGCAGGT
This sequence comes from Ferruginibacter sp., assembly GCA_965247025.1. GTDB lineage: Bacteria > Bacteroidota > Bacteroidia > Chitinophagales > Chitinophagaceae > Ferruginibacter. The sequence continues at coordinate 4,526,028 of OZ252000.1, forward strand.
TTTCAATATAGGTCCAGTCTCCGCCAGAAGGATACCAAGACCAGTTTATAAGCAATATTTTCATTCAGCGAATTTGGATATGAACAATCGTAAAAAGAGAGAGCTAATTGGGTAAGGGATTACTTTTGCAAAAAACAGACATGGTGAATATAAAACCTTTATTAAAATAAAAAGTACAAAAGCTGTAACATTTATTTTGACATTCTAACATATATATCATGAAAGCTTTCACACATTGCTTCAATTGAAAAATCTTTCTTTATCCTTTCCTTTGCTTTTTCTCCCATTTCACGGGCTTTGTCAGGATAATCGGCCATGTATACAATTTTCTCCTCCAAAGCATCCCTGGAGTTTGGTGGTATAAGAAAACCAGTTTCTCCATCTGTAACAATTTCAGCTGTACCACCCCCACTGGTGGCTATTACTGGCTTTGCCAAAGCCATGCATTCCATGATTGAATTTGAAATGCCTTCGCCGTGAATACTGGTATTTGTACACAAAACACCGAGATTGAATATATTTATATAACGTTCCACACTGTCTATGAGTCCGGTAAAAACAATCCCGTTTCCTGCATATTCCCCTGCTAAGAGTTTCATTTTTTCTAAATCGGGTCCCTTTCCTATAAGCACAAAGGCAAATTTACCAGGGTATTTTTTTAATAAAGATCTAGCAACCATTATCACTGTTTCGTAGTCCTTTCTTGGCGCAAAGGCAGCTACCATTCCTATTATATATTTGTTTTCCACAGCCATGCCTTTTATTAAGCCAGCGGCATCTTCAAGGTCTTTCAGGCGATTATAATTAAAGCCGTTATAGATACAAATACTTTTTGATGCCGGAGCTTTATAGCTCAATATGCCAGCTTTAGTGTTTGAAGTAATGACATCCGCAACGGCAAAAGAAATTTTGGATCTTAAATAGTCTTTATTCTTATAACTTCTAAAAGGAAGTGCTTCTGCAATCATGCTGGAAACAAACTTTTTTTTATGGATGAATTTTAGAACAACGGCCACAATATCCGTCATACTTGCCCAGGAATGAATAATATCCGGTTGAAATTTTTTTGTAATGAGATTGATTTTTTTAAAACTTTCTTTTACACTTTGGCCCGACCAATGAATAATATGGATGGGATAATTAGTTTCATAAATGTCTGGAAAATCAACACCATCATGCATGAATATAATTTCGAAACTAATGTTATAATGCTGTTTACAATATTTTAAAAGCTCAACAATTCTTCGTTCTTTACCGCCTTTCGTAAGCACATCATTTAGCAATAATACTTTAATCATGAAATTGAATGTTCAAATAAATTAATAGAGTCTCAGGTTGGCTTACTGGTTGGTTTTATAAAATTTGCTGATAAGTTCTTCCCGTTTTTTGTTTTCATCTCCCCTGCTTTTTAAATAGATAGCATCTTTCAAAACTTTTTCTTCATATTCTGCCAGCGTTTTTAAAACCCTTGCCGGCACACCTACCACCACCACATTGTCTGGTATGTCTTTGGTTACCATGCTTCCTGCACCCACAATAACATTATTGCCTATAGTAATGCCTGGTAAAATGGTTGACCTGCTGCCAAGAAAAACATTGTTACCTACCTTAATTGGTTTAATAACATCCAAACCCGGATATTTCTTTCTCAATATTCCAACTCCTCCATCGTGGTTATGAAAAGTTACTCCATCTGTTATTGTTACATCATCACCTATAGTAATCAGGTATGGTTCACTGCCAAACCCTGGTGTGCCTGTTATCCTCAAATTTTTGCCAAATTTTATTCCCAGGTATTGGGAATAAATAGCGGCTTTGCTAAATTCATCTGCAAAAAGGAGCTTTAATTTAAATATAATTTTATCTAACCTGCGTGGCATGGGCGTATCTTTTAAAGGTCAATTATAAATTTTTTAAGCTGTAAAGTCTGGGCCCTGTAATCAAAATTATTCATTCCAATAGTAAATCCATTTCTACCAATATCATTTAGCCGTTCATTATCTTTTACAAGTGCTGAAAGCTTATCTATATAAGCAGCAACAGAATATTCCTCGGTTAAAATTGCTGACACGCCATCCCTGAAATAAATTTTTAGTTCGCCCAGATTGGTAGAAAGAATAGGTCTCCCGGATGCAGTATACTCCCCGATTTTATGAGGAAACCTTGCCGTATCTTGTATTGTGTTTCTTAACGGGATCATTAATAGTTTAGAACCTTTATATAACGACAATAATTCGTTATAGGGTATGTTGCTTTTGATAACTATATGGGATCCAAAAACTGCATCCTTAATTTTGCTTTTTATTTTATTCCAGTTTTCAGGATGGTCTCCAGATATCACCATTATTAGATCACCCTCATATTTCCCACTTTCTTTCAACCCTAAAAAAACATCAATGATAAATTCAATCACATTGCTGTAAGCAATAGACCCGCAATACATTAGGTAGTTGTTATTCTTAAACGGCACGATGTTACGAAATTCATCAAAATCACACATTGCCGGAATTTTGATTAGTGGAAGGTTACTGCTTTTTTCAGAGACATGCTTTACTAAAAAATCACTGATAGCTATTACACCATCACAAAATTTATTGAAGTGGTTATCAAAAAGACTGTCATTTATTTTTTGGGAAAAAGAAGATCTTTCCGGGATTGATGACCGCAGTTCAACATACTGCACTATCATTTTAAAGCCAAGTAATTTTGAAATGATGCGGTAATAAACAAGTTCGCCAAATGATGGCGTATACAAAATTGATGTATGAATTTTCTTTCTTTTTTTTACCAACAAAACTATTTCCCCATATATACCTGAAAGCTTGTTAAAATTTCTGAAAATAAAATTCTGCAGCCGGTCAGTTTTGGCGGATGTAAATATTACCGGAATACCTTCCATTAATTTTATTCGTGGGTATTTTTTTGTACCCATGCTTTGTTTGTTGATAACCAACGGATAGAAGCCAGCAAGTTTTAATCCCTTTAGTGTAAGCCTTATCCGTTGAATAGGCGCACTGTTGGATGGGTAACCAGAAACACCGAGGTGTATAATGTACATAAAAGAAATTAGGTTAAGGCTAAGGGTTGCCCGAAAGTTGTTTAAGCACCTTACAAGGGTTGCCGGCAGCAATTACATTTTCAGGGATGTTTTTAGTTACCACGCTGTTAGCGCCAATAACGGAGTTGTTGCCTATAGTTACTCCTTTTAACACAACTGAACCATAGCCGATAAAAACATTGTTGCCAATAATGACATCCATTGTATCGCCACTACTTGTTCGTCTTTGATCAGGCTGTATGCCATGCCAGTCAAAATCTGTGATGAGTGTATTTGCTCCACATATAACATCATTACCCAGGATGATTCGCTTTTTTGCTCCGATCACTGTACCGCTAAAACCGCAGTTATTTCCAATCTCAACGAGTGCATCATTGCTATGTGTGGCAACTATACATTTCCTGTTTACGCCAATTAAATTAGATGTGTTGTCTGATCTGAAACTTACAAAGTTTCCAATAGTGATAGTTGATTTTGGAAAACGAAGAATATGAGCTGTTCCCCAAAATTTAATTTCTTTTCCAAAACTAACCTGCCTAACCAGCAGGCTGATCTTCATTTGAAAAGTAGAGATAATTTGCAGACATTGAAGTCGCCACATCCTTAGTTTTAAAAGCAGGGTACCAAAAAAATCAGTCATTGTAAATGCTAGTGTACATTAAATTTAAAACGCTCAAAATTTCTTGTGGAGAGTGCCTTTTTAAAGCCGCTTCTCTTGCTTTTTGGCCAGCAGTAACAGCCTTTCCGTAGTCATTGATTAATGATACAAGTAAGCCTGCAAGATCATACTGATCATAAGGGTTAAATAAAAATCCAGTTTCCTCATGTGTTATCAATGTTTTAACTCCCCCGACAGAAGAAGATAATACCGGCATGCCTAAAAGCATGGCTTCGCAAACACTATTTGGGCTGTTGTCAATATAAGATGGATGAACAAAAAAATGACAGGTTTTAAGCTCTTTTAACAGATTTGAAGCATCAATCTGACCGTAAAACTTAAGTGAGGAATTTGGCTCCCTTATCTTTAATGTATCTTTTACCAGTTCGTTTAAATCGCTTTTTTCTGTAAGGCCGAATAACTTCCATGTAACAGAATACCCTGTTAAAAGCCCGAGTACTTTATAGATTAAATCAAGCCCTTTGTAAATATTTGGATTGATGGTTGTACCAATTACAATATGTTTTTTCTCCAAATCAAAAGCGGGTGCAGACCATTCAACATTAAAGAATTGTTGCCTGAGCAACTCTTCATTATGGAAATATTTTGCAGTAGGGTTTAATAGCTGAACGTAATTTTTATCCCAGGCCGTTCTGCCCGTAAAATATTTCCAATGCTTAATTACTTTAACCTCTCTGTCAGCCCTGCTTTTAAAAAGCAGGAATGAGTTATAAAAAGTTAGTCCTCTTGCTATGTTAATCAAACCACCTTTTTTTAAAGCATCTTTTTTACTAAAGCCATTTGGAAAATATACCCCGGCATAAGGCGCAACAAGGCCCTGTAAATGGAACAACACTTTATCGAACTTTTTAATCAGCATTTCACCGTATCCCATTTCAGTGCCGAAAACATGCACAAGGTCAGGCTTAAAATCATCAATTACCTCCGCTAAATGATCGGAGCCAGTATCATTTAATTTGCCGGTATGCCGGTTATAAATTCTTTGCAATTTGCCTTCTTTTTTAAAAGGCATTCCATAATAAATTACACCGTCTTTGCTTAGCTTTTTAAAATGCGAACCATTGTAAAAAAAGCATATTCCTATTTCGTGAATTTTTTCTTTTACAACAAGGGTTTCTAAAGATGAAATCCAACCACCGCCAAAAACTCCGTAACTAAATTCTTTAGAAGCATTAGAAGGCGTATTTGTAAACCAAAGTATTCTCATGATAATTCTACATTTTCAAATGCTTCCTGTATCTCTTCTTCTGGTGTTTCCCTGAAGCTTTTTTTGTAACACAACCCAACACAAATCCAAACAAAAATATATTGTAATACCAGCCTCGGTAAACCGTACACTGACATATCAATTAACCATAAAGCGATTACCCAACCGCAAGACTTGGCCAGATTATTATTTGATTTAAAAATACCGAGAAGAGCAGCAGGCAACAGCAGAAGGAAAAAGAAAACCATTTGCACCTGACCGCCATAAAGTATTAATTGCCTGTAGCCATTTTCAATAGCAGAGCGGAAATCGGCAGCAGCCATTACGGTGCCGTCATCGGTAACAGTTTCGTTGAAGGGGCAATAGTAGGTTCCATTCATACCCTTTCCAAATACCATGTCTTTTTTCATCCCTGCATCAAAGGCATCGAAAACAATTGACCTTGTATCTTCTGTCAGGCGTTCATTTAGCTTTTTTGTAAGAGAATCAGGAAGCATTTCAGACCCGAAGAATGCAAAAAAAACCAGAGCCACAACTAGCGGAAAAAATTTTAGCGCCTTGCCAAAACTAACATTTCCCATATAAATAATAAGAGCAGCAATCACATAGCCAGAAAAAGTTACGATTGCATTTCTCCTGGCAAGGTAGGTGAAGCTTAAGATTGCAACTAAGGTCACTAAAGCACAAACCAACCTTTTTTTTGGCGACAGATACCCGCTATTTACCAAAAGAAAAGCACACCCATAAGCAAAAGGGTGAATAAACCCTTCGGCAGTTGCCCTGTTTAAAATAAGGGTAGGCCTAACAATACTTATCAGTAAAAATGCAATACCTATGAAGTAGAAGACCTTGAACATTTGTGCAAGACTTTCAATCTTCTTTTCAAAAAAAACAAAAATGGGTATAAAAAATGGCCAGATAACAAAATCCAGCTGCAACATATTTTTTACAGAACTATAGTCTCCCGGCCAGCCCCGGACAACGGTAGTTAATTCGTAGATCATAAAAAATATGAATACAATCTTAAAATAACTATTTTCAAAAGACCAATCCGTTAGTAGCCTGCAAGTAAAAAAGATGGTTGATGCAAGCGTTAGCAGGTTTAAAAGTGTCCAGATATTTGGCCCAAACGCCCTGTATTGAAAAAACAAAATATCCCAAACATGCATACACGTAAGGGAAACAAGAAAAAAAATAATTCTCTTATCTATTATCATTAACTCTGTTAATTAGGCTCTTATTTGTATTGCTGTTAATTTTTAAAAAGATGATACAGCTTCGCTATCCTCACTCCCATTAAATAATGGAGTCAGTACATCACCATCTTTATAAAATCAAACTACAGTTTGTTAATACCGGCGACCATTGTGGCCATTGGTACTAAGAGATATGACAGCAAAAGTTTTGTATTGTGCCGGTGCAATTAATCCGGATCTTTTAATTGTGATAAACCTCAAAATGGGGAGGATCATTCATTTGCGGATTTTAAACATAAAACTGCTAATAAAATTATTAACTGTCATATTTCCCTAACTTTTTTATTTTCTGAATTAGTATTTTCCGGGTTAAAAAATAAAGCCGGTTTATATAATTTATTTACCTGAAATTTTTTTCTTTATAAAAAGTGTCCATTTCGTCACAGGCGCAAATTTCATTTTTATTCCGTCAATAACAATAACATCATCCACCACATTTATAGTATGAACACCGGCACTATATTCACTCCTGGCATCGGGCTTTATTTTAAATGACAGCTCTTCTTCAAATTCTGTTTCTGACAATTTTAATATTTTGTTTATAGACAGTGACTCACCATAATGAATGCTGCAATTTTGTGACGGCCTGTACACATCTCCGGCAACTTTTATTACATTTCCTGCAGGTCTTGATCCGTCCATATTTTCTTTTACAGGATTTTTAGCATGTGGATTATACGGGCCGGAGAAACTGTCAGCAAAATAAATATACAACCTGCTGTGTTCAAACTCCTCCGGATCACTTTGGGTGGCAAAAAGCCAATATTTGCCATCATGTATAAAGATGGTGGAATCAAGCAATGGAAGCTTACCCAACATCACCTGTTGATTTGAAATAGTTTGCTGATCAAAATTAAACTCGTACCTGAACGTGTTTTTTTGCTCACTGGTCTCCGGTATAATATAGGTGGTACCATTTTCTGCAAATACAAACGGATAGGAAGTGTGACTACCAGGGTCCAATAATTCTTTTTGCCCGGAAACACTCAGATCGGCATTAACTTTTGCATGAATAATTTTACCGTACCTGCTGGTATCCACCATCGAAAAGTCTTCATAAAGCAAATGCATATTTCCTTGTTGATCCTTGAAAATAAAAGGGTCTGCAATTGATTGGGCATTATCATTTAGCGGTAACCATTTGAATTGTAGTGAACAGTTCTTGTCCTTAATAACCTGCCCGATATCTCCTCTTGAAAAACCAATACTCCATTGCATTACACAAAATAGTTTATGATATAGACGGGAAATATTCATTTGTATAATTTGAGCACGCTTAAGTGGCGATTTTACATTTTACCTGCGGTACCCAATAGTTTTGATATCTTTTTAAGTAACCAGTAGTTAAAGGAATAATAGTCAATGCACGGAACCAGCTTACCACCAAACAGCAATTTATAATTATTGATGCCTTTTAAACTCTCATCTTCTGTGTCTTTCGCAAAACCTCCAAAGTCAAATGTTTTCATGCCGGTTTCTTTAAAATGCAGGATGTCTTTTACAGTAAGATATTTATTTGCCCTGCCTATTAAATTGCGGTCATAATGCTCATCTAATCTTTTTGTTGCAGAATGCAAATGTCTTACAATACCTATTTCTTTGTCAACCAGATAGCTATGTGCAGCCAGAATTTTTCCATTGTTCACAGCAAAACTCAGTTTAACTGAATCTCCTAAAGCGGCAATTTTTTCTTTTGATGTTGTAAACGTATCTTTCTTATGAGCAAACTCATTGAAAAAATCTACAAATGCCTCAATCTCATTGTGAAAATAGCAAATTGTACCTTCATTTTCAGCAATTTTAACCTGTTGCCTGATTTGCTTGGAAAAATTTGCAGAGATAAAATCGGTAGTCTGTTCAAGGTCAAGTTCAAGCGTATGAGAGATTTCTTTAACCCCCCAAATTTTTTTACCTGCTATATTTTTTATGTGAAACCCTGAATTTAGCGTGAATAAATCCAACAGCTTATGATCATAAATAAACCAGGACTCTTTGACATTAAAAAAAAATATTTTTTTATAATAACTGATCATTGTTGTTAATTAAAAATCCTGTGCTTAATGAGCTTTAAAATAGTAAAACGCATTACTTACTGTAAAATTATAATACGCAGCACAGTAGCTGGATAAATAAATGAGTTGATTCCTGTTGCCGGCAGTGTTACCAACTACATAATTAATATTAATCAGGATTTTGCAGGAATATTGAAGTACCTGATATTCGACCTATTTCTTCTTTTTAGTTTCATAACTGTATACATAGTTATTATAGCCATATCCGTAATTGTTTTTAACAAATCCACGTGTTTTAACACCATTAAATATAATAGCGGGGTTGTTTATTGGGTTTACAGCAGCATTATCCTCAAGCCTTTTCACCAGCATTTTTGGGGTAAACTTATGCCTTACCACATACAGGGTGGTATCGCAAAGAGAAGATAGCAGGTATGCATCTGTTATCAAAACAATTGGAGCCGTATCAATCAATACAACGTCAAACTCATCATCCAAAGCATTTATCAGTTTTTGTATTTTACCATTTTCTAATAACTCGGAAGAATCTGGCTGAAGTGTGCCGGAAGATATATAATAAAGATTTTCCTGGCCTGGCAATTTGTAAATAATTTCCGATAGCTTTTTTTCTCCAATCAGGTAGTCACTAACACCCAATTGTTCGGAGATACTAAAGTATTTACTCAATCCCGGGTTATGAAGGTCAAGATCAACAAGAACAACTTTTTTGCCAGTTAATGCTATGCTTGTAGCAAGGTTTGCTGAAATAAAGCTTTTGCCTTCTCCGGAAATACTTGACGTAATAAGGATTTTTTTACGGTGATCACTTATACCAAGAGATAGTAATGATACCCTCAATTTCCTGAATTCTTCAGCGCCGACTGTTCTTTTGCCTGTGCCTGTAACAAGCAAATCTTTTGACTTATTGTAGGCAATTTCACCAATTACAGGAATGCTTGTTAAAGACTCAATCTCATTCCTGTATAGTATTTTAGGGCTTAAAATTTCCCTTGCTGTAATAAAAGCTATGGGGCAGGCAAGGGCAAAAGCAATAGCCATTAGGAATATCATTAGCTTTTTAGGGCTAACAGGTACACTTGTAGACTGTGCATAACTTAAAATCCTGCTTTCAACAATATTGGAAGCGGAAGACATTTCCGTTTCTTCCCTTTTTTGTAAAAGGAAAGAATAGATACCATTTTTTATATCATGGTCCCGGGTAATTTCAACCAGTTGCTTTTCCTTTTGAGGAATAGCCGATAGCATACCGCTAAAAGAGCCGGTGCTGGCATACAGATTACCTTTACTTTCTTCTATGCTTTGTCGCTGGCTGCGGATAGTACTAACTATACCTGGCTTAAGCTGATTTATCTGCTCATTAAGAGCGATAAGGTTGGGGTGATTTTCTGCAACTGTCGCCTTCAGTTTTTCACGCTGTTGTTCCAGATCACTCAACTTTGAAATTTGCTGAGCCAGCCCGGGATCATTAATGCCAAGGCTTGAAGAAATAAATCCATCGGTAGAAGAAGAATTGGCAGCTTTTTCCAGTTGAGATAAAACATCACCCTGTATTTTTAAATCAGTTAGTCTCTTATCGGTTGAGCTCATCCCGTCTAAATACATTTGCGACTGCCTGCTTATATCAACTGCGTTACTACCTGTCTTATACTGCTGCAATTTCCGTTCTATTGAATCAAGGTCCTGCCTAACAAGTGCAAGACGCTCATCTATAAAAGTCAGGGTGTTTTTTGCCAGGGTATTTTTTTCTCTTAAGGCAGCTTCCCGGTATGCAGTTACTAATTCATTTAAAATATCTTCAGCCCGCCTGGGTACCTCGTCTGTGTAAGAGAGATCTATAACGGTCGATAGTTTACTGGTTGCCGATATGTTCAGGTAACCGACCATTCTCCCGGCAGTTGATTTAGGAGACAGCAATGAAAAATAAAAAGGTTTGGAATTTTGACCCGGGGAATATTTTTCATTATGCACAAACCTAAGTTTGCCATAAGGAGTATTAAGCCATTGGTTAACAGAACCCTTATAACTATTATTCAAAACTACTGTTGAGTCTTTTGGAAAATACTGTAAAGTGATTTTTTCAAAATATCTTATGGAATCAGGATTATAAGCCTCTACTCTTATTGGAGAATAAACGTAAGCAGATATAGAGTTTAATTTGCCTTCCTGCATTACCGGCGCATACAGATGCAATTTTTTTACAACCTCTGTCATCAGGATTCGGGATTGCAAAACTTCGATTTCGTTTTCGATAAGCTTGGTTGTGTTGAGTGGATCGATTGCTGCAATTAGCTTAGGATCATCACTTCCTCTTTTATCATCTTTTATTATAATTTTTGCACTAGCTCCGTACATGGGCGTTGCGTATCTCAGATACACATATGCAGCAGACAGGGATAAAATCATTAATATTAAAAACAGTGGCCAAAAAGAAAAATAGGCTGAAATAACCTGAATAACAGAACTGTCATCCTTTTTTTTAGGTTGTTGTCGATTTTTTATATTCATAGTGTATGATTATTATTTTATTAATCTGTCCACTACAATAACCAAAAATGACAGGGAGGATATAATTAATGGAAGGCTTTGCCTGAATGAACTTGTAGTTGAGATTTTATTTTTGTTCGCCTCAACGTATACTACATCATTTGGCTGTAAATAATAATAAGAAGATGTAAGAAAATTTGCAGAATTCAAATCAATTCTTTTTACAGTTCGTTTGCCATTTACTTCCCTTATCAATAGTACATTATCTTTTTTACCAAAGATGGTTATATCTCCTGCAAGGCCTATTGCTTTCAATAATGATATCTTTTCACTCGGAACATTTATTACAGCAGGTTTTCCCACTTCACCAATAACGGTAATCTCATAATTCAGATGTCTTATTGTAACTATAGGATCTTTCAATAACTTTTTTTCATTCAACATATTGGTAATATTGTCCTTTACCTCACGTGTTGTAGATCCTGCAACTTTAATGATACCTAAAATAGGGAGTTGTATATTACCATCAGAATTTACCAGGTATCCTGAACCTGTTTGACCGCCACCGGCATTGGTTACAGTGCTGCTGTTTGTGCTGTTGACAGTAATATTAAAAATTTTAGAAGCTTCCTCGTTGAGGCTGCTGAATGTGATACTTAAAATGTCATTTTTTTGAATAAGGGGAGATAGCTTGTCAGAATCGCTTGGGATTATCACTGTATCACTAACATCATTAAAATAAGTACTTTTTCTGGTATCAACACACGAAAAAAGAATTACCGCCAATATTAAAATTAGGATGGAACTTTTGTACCTGCTTAGCATAGTAAAATGAGTGGGATAAAATCATTAAGAAAATATATACTTACTTAAAAGAACTTTAAACTAAAGCAAAAATTTGCTGAAATATTTTCACGGATATTAAATCTATACTAAAAGAATATACTTCCGGTATAAAATCTCCGGCAAAAATATCAATTATAATTCAATAATCAAAAACACCTGACCCTGCTGTTACCAGCTTTAAAATAAAAAACTACAATTAAGTAAATTAAAAAACTTAGCCCGGATTGACCGTTTAAACCCAGCGCTTTTTTAAATATTGACCTCAATTAAATTGAGTAAAAAAGAAAACGTAGAATGCATTTTATTATTATGCTGATTAACCACAGGGTTACCTCACAACCATCACAGTTCCTTTATAATTAAATATTTCCCCGCCCTCACATTCCGCTTCTACACGATATATATAAGCGCCGGGCATAGCGGGCTCTCCATTAATCATGCCATCCCAACTGGCAGCCTTATCATTTATACTTACATTTTTTCTTTGAAATACCAGGCTGCCAAACCTGCTGTAAACAGAAACTGACCGAAGCGCCTTTACACCGCTGCCTGTTATTGTAAAGCGATCATTAACCTGGTCATTGTTTGGCGAGAATGCATTTGGAATAAATACCTGGTTACTAACACAAATTAGATGCAGGTGACTGTATCATTTGCGGTACAACCATCGCTATTATAGGCGGTTAGTGTGTAAATTGTACTTGATTTTGGGGTGCTTACAGGATTGAGGCAATTTGTACAGCTTAAATAATCTGATGGGGACCATGCATAGTCTACTGCTCCCGTTACAGTTGGCGTTAAAGTAAAGCTTGAGCCGGCAAGCAGCTGTTTTCCATTACCAGCATCTACAACAGGAAGGGTACTTATACGTACGGAAACAGATGCCGTATCTGTAAAGCACCCGTAATTATCGTAGCCAACAACTTTATAAATAACTGAAGTGTCAGAAAGTGCAGATGAAGTACCCGAATTCACATCAGTAATACCACCGGTGTTTCCAACCCATTTATATTTATCTGCTCCGGAAACCTGCAACTGAACTGATTTGCCCTGGCAGGCAAATAATGAAGGAGCTGTAATCACTTTAAACGGCACAATCAACTTTACATAAACAGAGTCCTTTACACTACAGTTTTCAGCGTCAGTTACTTTTACGGTATAGTAGCCGTTTGCAGTGGGCTTAATATCAATTGTGGCGGTAGTTGGATTGTTTAAGAAGAGACTGGAAGACCATAGGTATTCAACCCCACCACTAGCTGAAAGCTGGCCTGTGCTGCCTTTGCATACAAACGGATCTGCGGGAGAAATACCCACTACCGGTAACGCATTTACCAGTAATGAATGCAAAGTAGTATCACTGCAAAAGCCATTACTTACTATTAAAGAAATTTGCTGTAGCCCGGCGCTGTTGTATTGTTGGGCCGAAGGATTTTGCAATGCAGAACCGGATCCATTCTTAAAATCCCACTTCCATAAATAGCCTGCATTTACAGGTGCGGCACTGCCATAAAAGGTGGCAGTATCTCCACGGCATATCTTACCTGTGCCAGCAATAGTGGCTTTCATTCCCTGTTTTACAATTGCAGAGTCTGACAGAATTTGTTGGCAGCCATAAGGAGTTTCAATCATTAAGCTTACCCGGTGTACGCCGGGTTTGTTAAAAAGATAATTGGGTGTTTCAGTGAATAAGCTATCTGTTGCGGTAGCATATTTAACCGTCCAGGTATAGTTTACAGGCACCTGTAACTGGTCATTTGATAAGCTCCATATATTTGGTGTAAATAGGCTTATGGCGGAATCGCAGATAACTGAAGGAGCTATTTTGAATGAACCAGATAAAGAATCGACAATCACTTTTTCCGGTAGTTCTGATGTTGCGGTACACCCGCCTCCATCTTTTAAAATAAGTGCAGGTATATAAATGCCGGGAGTAAGATAATTGTGGATGGCAAAAGTATCCGTAGTGGGTACAACTGTTCCATCCCCAAAATCCCATGTGTAGTCAGAAGCATACTTTACTTCAGCTGTAAGCTTCACCTGCAGGGAGTTGCACCCGGTAAGTTGATCCGCTTTCAGCAGCGCATAAGGTCCTTTTACCTCAATAAAATCTTCTGTACTGTCTACGCCGATATTACTGTCATAACTGTAATGCACCACCCTGTAAATGCCTGGTTTATTGTAAGTGTGAGATACTATTTTTTGGTTACCTGCAATTCCGCCATCCCCAAAATCCCATGATAACCTGACTGCATTTGTGGAGATGCTTGTAAATGTAGCTATAACCGGAGGGCATGAGTTGTTATTGATATAAGAGAGTGTATAAGTGAAAGCACTGTTTACTTTTCTAACAGTAATATTTTTTACAATCGTATCCGGGCAGCCTGTAATAGAATTACGGGTAATTAGTTTAATAGGGTACACACCTGCTTCTGGAAATGTGATACTGGTTCCATAATCATCTGTTGAAAAAGTGCTGTCATTTATCTGCCACTTTAAACTTGACGTGTAATAATAATAGTAATAAAACTGCGAGGTATTATTAAGAGAAACAGTGGTATTAGGAGGCACCGTATAAGAGGATGCATAGAAATCTGCTTTTGGCCCGCTTACCGTTACATAGTGATTACCATACTGGGTTAAATGAAAACAGCCATCAATATCTGTAACTTTAAGGGAAACGTAATAGGTGCCGGGAGTACTGTAAAGATGAGCCACAGAACCGGATACTGTAAGTGTTTTTGTGCTACCGTCGCCAAAATTCCACTCCCAGCTGGCAATTTTAGATGTACCAAAATAAGTAGAGGTATCAGTAAAATTCACAGCTTCTTTAAAACAGCCTGAATGCGGCTCCTGCTTAAATCCGGCTTTAGGTCCATGAATTTTGATTGGCATAAAATTACTGGTATCCACACATCCAAAAAACGTTGACGTGGACATTAACCTCAGCGATGTTTTACCCGGGTCCAGTGCTGTGAATTCCCCACTCATTTCTTTTTGCCAATACCCATAATTAGAAGCGCTGAAAGAGGAAGTACATTCTGTAGAATCGTTGTATTCCTTGTAACTCACGTAATATCCTTCGTAATAGGAACTGTAATATGGGTAAGGGTTAGTTTCGTAATTGTACAGTCTGAAGTCGACAGTTGAACTGCCGCAGGCATCAGTTTTAGTTGAAGAAAGTAATGGCTTTTGCTTTAATAATACATAAGCAGTTATTGAATCCCTCACAGTACAGGCTCCGTTAGTTGCACTAAGAACAACTTTGTAAGCTTTTGTTGCACCGTAAGTATGGCGTATTGTGTCCTTAAAACTGGTGTATGTATCAGTACCGCCGTCACCAAAATCCCAGCTCCACTTTAATGCCTTTTGAGATGTTTCGGTAATACGTACTTCGCCTCTGGTTCCATCACACGTATTTAAAAACTGTTGGATGTGCGGAAATGGAGGAAGCACTTTTATATAATTTGTTTTGATAACCGTATCGCTGCAGCCATTGTTATAAGCAATCATTTTTACGGTATATGTTGTATCGTAGTTAAATTGATGTATGACCGATGAGCTGCCGTAATTATTGTACTGGTAGCTGTCATTGAAATACCAGGTATAGTTCCATCCCGTTCCTGCATTATTGGCAGTAAGGGTATCCGGCGTATTACCGCAAATAGTTGTTTGGCTGGATTTAAAATCAAATACCGGTTTATCTACAACAGTAATATAACCATAACTGGCCGTGCCAGTGCAACCATTTTTTGTAGTATAAGTCAGCGTAACCGTGAAGCTTCCCCCGGTATTAAAAATATGTGTTGGGGTAGCATCGGTACTAACAGCGGTGCCGTCACCAAAGTTCCATTTATAGGTAACCAATGATGTATCCGGATTAGCAGCAAACTTAATTGTTATTGGCTTACAGCCTTGCGTGGCTGAGAGATCCGCAATTGTAATGTTGATGTTAGGCTTTGCATAATAAACGTATTTTACAACAGTACTACTGCACCCTGCGGCATTGGCGGTAGTTAAATATACACTTTCAGATTCACCGCTCGTATAAGTAAATGAGGCATTTTTTGTTGAGGCAAAAGTGGGGCTGCCAGTATAATAATTTTGCCATTGC
This sequence comes from Ferruginibacter sp., assembly GCA_965247025.1. Taxonomy (GTDB): domain Bacteria; phylum Bacteroidota; class Bacteroidia; order Chitinophagales; family Chitinophagaceae; genus Ferruginibacter. The sequence continues at coordinate 4,541,702 of OZ252000.1, forward strand.
CAGCTTACAGCATCACTGGAAGTGTCTTTATAATTTATGGTGACAGGCACGCCGCAAGCCCCCTGTAAATCAGCGATAAAGCCTGTTAGCTTCGGTAGCTCATTCACAGTTATTGTTTTAGTAACAGTGGCCGTACAAGTACCATAATACATCAATAGCCTTATAGTGTGCTCTCCCGGAACATAAAAATTTGTATAAAGGCTTCCATCATTATAGTTGGCATATCCGTAAGGTGAATTATCAACATACCATTCTGCCTTGTCAAAGGGCTTGGTGCTTTTATTGTTAAAGACTATTTGCTGGGTTAAACAAATTTTTGCAGGGAAATCAAAATCGGCAACAAAGTTGGCAACATTAATAGTTACTGGCTGAGCCGTTGCTGAACAACCGTCACTACTAGTTGTGGTAAGTTTTGCAATAAAAGTTCCGCTGGCAGCATAAACATGCACCGGCGATTTTTCTGTAGAAGTTTTCGAATCACCAAAATCCCATGCGTAAGTCAGCGTACCACTTCCGGTACTGTTATTACTAAAAGTTACAGATTCACCTGCATTGCAAAGTGTGTAAGTAGATGCGGTAAAGATTGCCTGCACTCCTGTAACCACCTCCACCTGTGCGCTTTTGGTAACCGTAGTGTAACAGCCAAAGCTATTAGTAACATTTAATGTAATTGGCGGCACTTGAGGAAAGGTATAAGTATGTTGAGTGCTTGCATAACTGCTTCCCTGTACGGTAGCTCCGTCTCCAAAATCCCACAAATAATTTGCAAGGCTTCCATCTCCTGGTGTAGCGGTTGATGTAAATTTAACATCCAGCGGTGCACAGCCCTTAGCCGGAGAAACACTAAAATCGACCGTTGGCTTTTTGTAAACTGTAATGCTTATTGTTTTAACTGAAGATGTTGCTCCATCCTTTGCAGTTAAGGTAACGGTGTAAGTTTTTTCAGTAAAATAAGTTGCGCCGGGATCTTTTAAAGCAGATGTATTGCCATTGCCAAAATTCCATTGCCAGGTGGTGCCTGCTGATGTTCCGGTACTTGTGTTGGTAAATTTTACGCTTAGCGGGGAACAACCACCAGCCTTATCTACTGTAAAACTGGCAACTAATTGTGCCGATGATAAATTGTAAAAAAAGGTACAAAAAAGTGAGAGGATAATGTAAATTGACTTTACATTCAATGCTGGAAAAGGGTTCATTATGCAAATAATACAGCTGTTAGTAATTCGGTTAGTTTGGCTGGTTTTGCATATTACTCATAATACTACATCAAAAAATTAAGTCAGCAAAAAGTTTGTTTAATGTCAGTCCTGCAGCTAAAAAAGCAAAGTCATTTTATTTAATCAAAAATCCGTAAAATAACGTGGTAATGCAACTCAAATATTTCGAATATTGGTATTTTATATTGACAGGATTTAGCGGACTTTCAATTATTTAGCCCATTTCCGAAGGGGCTGGACAAAAGACTGGAAACTTTTATTTTTTAAGCATGGACGCTTAGTTTACAGCATTGATCGGACTAAAGTTCGACACAAAATCCCGCTTAACAACCATTTAACCAATCCGGCGGAATTATCAATTTATTAATCAGGTACTTTGCGTTCTATGCGTTCCTCTACTTTAAGGTGGATCATGTTAAGCAGCAGTGTCATTATTGCCTTGATATCGATCGGGCAGTTGTACTGGCTTAAAAGAGTATATTCTCTTGAAGAGCAGCAGTTTAATATAAGCGTGGTAAAGAGTGTGCGGAATATGATGAGGGATATGAGCATCGGCGGTGAAAGCTCAAGTGAAATGAAGCAGCTTGTAGAGGTAATTGACGTAAATACTTACCTTGTTAAATTAGATTCTATTCCGCCAAGGGACACGCTGCAAAACTATCTCGGCAGCGAATTTGAAGATTTTGACGTTTGGGCTGATTGTAACGTGGCAGCTTACAATCATACTAAGAAAACCTACGAATACCAGTATTACCTGCCAACTGCAGCTTCTCATTTTATCCAGGCAACTAATGCATCTGTTCCTTTACTGCAAAAAAATTATAAGTACCTGTTGCTGCAATTTCCTCACCGCAGCAAATACATCATTCATGAGATGATTTTTTGGATCGTTTCGGCCGTTTTTTTATTGGTGTTATTAATAAGTCTTTCAATCAGTTTGGCCTATTTGTACCGTCAAAAATTTTTAAATGAGTTACAAAAAGACTTTGTTGATAATTTTTCTCATGAATTTAAAACGCCGCTTGCGGTAATGAAAATTGCCAGTGATGTACTTGTGCAACCCGGCATTATAACCAAGCCGGATCGGCTTGCAAAATATGGCAACGTGATCAAGGAGCAAACCCAGCATTTGCAAAACCAGGTAGACCGTTTATTAAAAGATGCCAGTCATGAAAATAAAAAACTTGCCATCATAAAACAAAATACACAGCTTAACCAGTTGGTGGCTGAGGCAGTTGACCAGATAGAGCCACTTGCGGCAAGTAAGAACGCTGCTATAGATTTTATTGCAGATGAAAATGAACCTGTTGTTCCTGCGGATGCAGCACACCTTAAACTGGTGCTGATAAATCTTATTGAGAACGCAATTAAATACAGCCAGGCAAATCCACATGTTATAATAGAATTGAAAGATACCGCTGAAGGGTTTTATGCAATTTCTGTGAAGGATAATGGGATAGGCATAGAAGAAAAGAATATAAGGTATATTTTTAAGAAATTTTACAGGGTGCCAACAGGAAATATTCATAATGTAACTGGCTTTGGGCTTGGCCTTAACTTTGTAAAAAAAGTAATAGCAGCCCACGACGGCAAAATTACTTTGCACAGCGTGCCGGGCATTGGTACCGAATTTAAAATTTTATTACCCAAAAACTAAATACCAGCTATGTCATATAAAGCAAAAGTAATTCTGGCAGAAGATGATTCATCTTTAGCGTTTGTTATAAAAGATAACCTTGAAGAAGAAGGCTATGAAGTTAGCTGGTGCAGGGATGGGGAATCTGCATGGCAGCAATTTTTAAAAAGGCCATTTGATATTTGCCTGCTTGATGTAATGATGCCTGTTAAAGACGGCTTTACGCTGGCGAAAAAAATACGGCAAAAAAATGACATGGTCCCAATCATCTTCCTTACAGCAAAATCGCTGGACCAGGATAAACTGGATGGATTTAAGGCCGGTGCAGATGACTACATTACAAAGCCTTTCAACATGAAGGAGTTACTTATGCGGATGGAGGTTTTCTTGCGTCGTACAAAAAAATTGTATTCAGAAGAAGTACAGGAATACAAAATAGGCAGCCTTCGTTTTTCATTTACTGATCTTAAGCTATACGACCAGCAACAGGAAATATCGCTAACCCAAAGAGAAGCAGATTTGCTAAAATTCTTTTGCGACCATCCAAACAAAGTGTTGAAAAGAGAAGAAGTACTGCTAAGCGTATGGGGAAAAGACGATTATTTCTTAGGCAGAAGCATGGATGTTTTTATTACCAGGTTAAGAAAACACTTTAAAACGGACCCGGCAATTATACTTGAGACAATTCATGGAATTGGATTCAGATTCAACCAATAAAAGATTAGAATTTTTACAAGCGAAGAATTATTGATCTGATGCAAACAGGCCCGTATTTTTTACGGGTTTTTTATTTTTCATTGGTTAAGAGAAGCACGGAGGGTATAAAAAAAGAGAAGCCCCGATGGAAATCGGGGCCGTTTACCAAAACTAACTGCTTATGAGAAATTCTTAAATTAATGTTCTTATACTCATTATTACAAACTGAATGCCATTGAGATTAACTAGAAGTTAAAATATTCATAACAGCATAAAATCAAAACGTATCAAAGAGTTTTTTTATTTTACAAAAGCCATTTTAATTCTGCTCTTGTTATTTACTGATGTAAAATTACACATTTACATGTACGTAATCTTTTATAACAAGTTTAAAACAGTTGCTTTAACAATAATTTAAACCTGCTATTTCATAAACCCTTTTATCATATCCATCAACCCTCCTCCGCTACCAGCCTGCGTTTGCTGCTGCTGGGCACCACCAGTAACTTTGCTTATAATATCACTCATTTCAATTTTTCCATCACCATCAGTATCTAAACCACCATTGGTAAATCTTCCGAGCATTCCTGCAATGTCCAACCCTCCTGTAGCCTGACCACCACCTCCGCCAGTTAAAGATCCTATTATACTGTTAAGATCAAAACTGCCATCGGTAGGATTGTTTGTTTTGTTTATGAGGCTGCTAATAACATTTGGAATAAGGCTGCTGGCAATATTACTGGCGTTGTTGCTGTCAATACCGTGGTTTGTAGTCAACTTATTGGTGAAATTGCTGATAATATTACTCACAATGGGATTGTTTAATAATCCACTTGCGCCAGAATTGCCATGATCGCCAAACATACTTAAAACGTTTTGCAAACCACCTCCTGCTAAGGTGCCCTGAAGTCCGTCTGCAACAGAATGCGTTGCATCAGCCAACACATCATTGTTAATTTCGTTTGGAACAGCAGGGTTATTAATGACGGCGTCGCCACCCTGCTCTTTAATTAAATTGAAGAGGTTTTCAAGCATAATCGTTGTTTAGCAGGTACAATATAAACACAGTTATTTACATATCAAAGATTTTTTTGAAAGCTTTCAAAAAAACAATCAATTCTGCGTAGCTAGTTTTTCTGCATTTTCTGCAAACTGCAAAGCTTCAATAAAATCCTGCACGTTGCCATTTAAAACATCTTCCAGGTTGTACACCGTAAGGCCAATACGGTGATCGGTAACCCTGCCCTGCGGATAATTATATGTCCTTATCTTGGCACTTCTGTCACCAGTGCTTACAAGGCTTTTTCTTTTATGAGCAATAGCTTCTTCCGCCTTGCGAACTTCCTCATCATACAGCCTGGTCCGCAACATATCCATCGCTTTTTCCTTATTCCCAAGCTGGCTCCTTTCTGTTTGGCACATTACAACTATGCCAGTAGGTTTATGTGTTAAAAAAACTTTTGTTTCCACTTTATTTACATTTTGGCCACCGGCTCCACCGCTTCGGGCAGTCTCCATTTTCACATCACTTTCTTTCAACTCAAAATCTACCTCTTCAGCTTCAGGCATTACAGCCACAGTAGCCGCACTGGTATGCACCCGGCCACTGGCCTCCGTATCCGGCACCCGCTGTACCCGGTGAACACCGCTTTCAAATTTAAGTGTACCGTAAACATCATCTCCCACAACTTCCAGCTGAACTTCTTTATAGCCGCCTACTGTTCCTTCACTTTCACTCAACACCGCCGTTTTCCATCCCTTTTTTTCGCAATATTTTAAATACATCCGTAACAGGTTGCCGGCAAATAAAGATGCCTCATCACCACCGGTACCAGCCCTTATTTCAAGAATGGCATTTTTTTCATCGTACGGATCTTTTGGGATCAGCAGGTTTCGCAGCAGCTTTTCCTGTTCTTCCTTTTTTAATTCAAGTGCAGGTAATTCCTGTTTTGCAAGATCCCTCATTTCTGCATCGTCACTGTTAAGTACCTCTTTATTAAAATCAATGTCCTCCATCAGCCGTACATATTCATCCCTCGCCTCAACAATTCTTTGAAGACTACGGTACTCTTTGCTAATGGCTGTAAACCTTTTGTTGTCACTTACAATTTCAGGGTTTGTAAGCGATACGCCAAGGTTTTCAAACTTCCCTTTTATTGCATCTAATTTGTCTAACATTTTTACTTATATTAAAATACATTTTTTGCAGCCAGCTGCAGTTACAGTCACAAGATTCCGCCTCAACGAATTCGATGGGCAGGGGTTTGTAACTCAATTTTGCGGCATACCTTTGAGCAACGTCCTTAACAGCGCAGAAATTTAACAGCTGATAATTTAGTGGCGGCAAATTTACATTATATCAACCAATCATTTTGTACAGAAAATTTACGGCAGATTACCTTTTTGACGGCTTTAAAATCCAGCTACCAGGTTCAGTTTTAGTAACAGATGAAACGGGTATTGTTGAAACCATCACAACTTTAAAAGATGCCGGAGATGGAGTTGAACATATTAACGGATTGCTGTGCCCGGGTTTTGTAAATGCACACTGCCACCTGGAGCTTTCACACATGCTGGGGCATATTCCTGAAAAAACCGGCCTCGTCAATTTTTTACTAAAAGTAATTTTTGAAAGAAGTTTTACAGAAGAAGCAATTCTTTCTGCAATTGAAAAAGCGGAAGACTATATGCTGCAGAAGGGTATAGTTGCTGTGGGAGATATCTGCAATACCACAAATACCATCAGCCAAAAACAAAAACAACGACTTCAATATCACAATTTCATTGAAACGGCTGGTTTTATAAATGCCGGGGCCGAAGCCAGGTTTGATAGCAGTCAGCAGGTTTATGATGCATTTGCTGCAGCTGTTCCTTCAAACTCATTAGCGCCACACGCTCCTTACTCAGTTTCACCGGCCTTATTTGGTTTGATAAATAATTTTCCTGCCAATGCACTGCTTACCATTCACAACCAGGAAGCCACGGCAGAAAATGAACTCTTTCAAAAAAAGGGAGGTGATTTTATTGGCATGTATCAAACAATGAATATCGATATCGGTGATTTTACACCAACTGGTAAAACCAGCCTTCAAAGCTGGCTGCCGTATTTAAATAATTACCAGTCGCTGATTTTGGTACATGATGTATGCACCAGCGCCGCAGATATCGAATTTGAAAAGGAGCATACCAAAAGGCTTCGACATTCAAAAGCTACTAATAATGTCAACAATTTTGAACAGCCTGATTCAACTACAAACCAAACTTCAATTCATCAAACCCAAACCCCAAAACGGCAACTTCAAACCGTAAACCGTAAACCGTTAACGCACTACTGCCTTTGCCCCAATGCCAACCTTTATATTACCGGCAAATTGCCGGATGTTGATCTTTTAATTGCCAAAGGATGCAGCATTGTGCTGGGTACCGATAGTCTTGCATCTAACAGGCAGCTTAGCATTTTGGCGGAAATGAAAACAATACAAAACAATTTTGCAAATGTACCCCTGGCAACCATGCTGCAATGGGCAACCAGCAATGGTGCCAAAGCCTTACAAATGGATAGTAAACTGGGTAGTTTTGAAAAAGGAAAGCGGCCTGGCCTGGTGCAGGTTGATGAAATGAGTGGGTTGGCTTTTACAGCCGGGTCATCATCAAAACGTATTTTATAATGCCTGCCGGCAATAAGCTGAGCGGATAAATAATTGTAAATTTGAAAAAAATTGAGGAAATATTTTGCCTGATATAATACAACTGTTACCTGATAATATTGCTAACCAAATTGCTGCCGGAGAGGTAATTCAACGGCCGGCAAGTGCGGTTAAGGAACTGCTGGAAAATGCTGTTGACGCAAGTGCCACAGAGATACAATTAATAGTGAATGACGCTGGCAAAGCATTGGTGCAGGTTATTGACAATGGCAAAGGCATGAGTGAAACCGATGCCAGGATGAGTTTTGAGCGCCATGCTACTTCTAAAATTAAAAATATCGATGATCTTTTTCATATAAAAACCATGGGCTTCAGGGGTGAGGCCCTGGCAAGTATTGCTGCGGTTGCACAGGTAGAATTGAAAACAAAAAAAGAAGGCAACTCAACAGGAACCTGTATTGAAATTGACAATAGTACGGTTAAAAAACAGGAGCCGATAGCATGGCAGCAAGGTACCAGCATTGCAATGAAAAATCTTTTTTTTAATGTACCTGCCCGTCGTAATTTTTTAAAAACGAACGCTGCGGAGCTCCGTTATATTGTTGATGAATTCATCCGGGTGGCAATGTCTTTCCCGGATATTTTCTTTTCGCTCAGCAGCAATGGCCAGGAAGTTTTTCATTTGGAAAGAGGAACTTTAAAGCAACGCATTGTTCAAATACTTGGCAATAGTTACAATGCAAAACTCGTAAGCATCCAGGAGAAAAGTGATTACATGAACATTTACGGTTTTGTCGGCAAGCCGGAAAGTGCTAAAAAAACCAGAGGTGACCAATACTTTTTTGTAAACAACAGGTTTATAAAAAGTGCCTATCTAAACCATGCTATGATGAGTGCATTTGAAGGTATGATTGCCAAGGATAGCTTCCCGATGTACACGTTGTTTATGGATCTCGATCCCACGCAAGTGGATATAAATGTACACCCCACCAAACAGGAAATAAAGTTTGAAGACGAAAAAATTGTGTACGCTTTTATCCGCAGTGCTGTAAAGCATGCGCTGGCACAATTCAGCATTACACCTGCACTTGACTTTAAACTGGATGGTTTCATTCAGCAGCTGGATGCAGTTGCAAAACCATTCACCGAAGAAAAGAAATCAGCAGCTGCCTCTTCTTCTTTATACAGCACATTCACTCAAAAAAACCAGGCTCATTTTATAGAAAAGAAGAGTGATCTTAAACATTGGAAAGATTTTTATGAGCCGGTAGAAAAAGGCGTTGAACCACTAAGTGTCAGTTCAGCTCAAAAGGCAACGGATTCAGAACCGTCCGTTGCGGACTTTGTACAAAATAAAAAAGAAGAAGATAAAACTACAGGTATTGCTGATAGTAAATTTTTACCGCTGACAGCCCACTACAACCAGTTTACTGTGCCGCACTTAACCCAGTTGCACCAAACATACATCATCATGCAAAATGATGACGGTTATTTGTTGCTGCATCAGCAAAATGCACATGAAAGAGTTTTGTACGAAAGATTTATAAATGCCACCAATGGTAAACCAATAGCCATTCAGCAAAGCCTTTTCCCCGTTACCATTGAGCTTGCTGCTGCAGATGTGGCATTGCTTACAGAGTTGCTGCCAGACCTTCACCAGCTTGGTTATCATATTGAACCTTTCGGCAAGCAAACCTTTTTAGTACAGGGCACCCCGGCCGATGTACACCAGGGAAATGAAAAAACAGCCATTGAAAAAATGCTGGAGCAGTACAAACATTTCAGTACCGATCTTAAATACAGTAAGCGGGAAAAACTACTCCGTTCACTTGCCTGGCAACAAGCAGTTAAAGCTGGCACCGCACTCACACAAAAAGAGATGACAACACTGGTGTATGATCTTTTTCAATGCGACGCCCCCAACATTACGCCCAATGGCAAGCCTGTTTACACCGGGTTTAAAAAGCAGGATCTTGACCGGATGTTTGGCAGGTAGGCAAAAAAAATCCACAGTGGAAACTGCAGATTTATATAGTAAAACCCCGCTAAATTTTTTGAAACCTCGAAAAGCAGGTTTTAGATCCGTAAGTGATTTTAATGCTGTAAAAGCCAGTTGGTAAGGTTGCTGTATTAAGTGTAATTACGTTGTTGCCGGCAATACCTGGCTTTATTAACTGGCTTATGGCAATGCCCTGGAAACTGTAAACAACGGCAGTAATTGGTGCCGACTGCTCTAATTGAACATTTACACTTACGCTGCTGGTTACCGGGTTTGGAAAGGCCAGCAGGTAACAATCCGAAGGTATTTCCACAGAGTTAATTCTCACAGTTTTACAACTTTCATTTATACAACTATTCTGAAAATATGCTTTTAAACAAACTGCATAGTTGCCGGTGTCACTAAAAATATGCACCGGGTTATTTTCATAACTAACCATTGCAGAATCGTTCCCGGATAAATTTTTAAAACTCCATTGTTGCCAGAGCAACGGCGATGCGGTTGTGTTAAAAAAGTAAAATTTATTTGGCAGGTAATAATCCCTGTTAGAGGAAAAGGCTGCCCTGCTGCTGTCGCAGTTTTGCACAAGTGGTTCAATAATTTTTACGCTGTCACATTTTGTTGCACTACAGTTAGCCCCCGTGGTTACTGTTAAGCAAGCATTGTAAGAGCCAGCCTGTGCATACAAATGTCCCGTGTAATTGCCGGACCCCGTGCTGCTGTCTCCGAAATTCCAGTTATAAGTCGCACCCAAAAGATTACCAGTTGAGTTATTTACGAATACAGCATATTTGTCATTGCCATACGACTGGGCGGAAAAATCCGGGAGTATGCTGCAGGGTGGAAACACAGGTACGACAAGCACTTTACAAATGCCTTTTTCACAAACTACAGTGCCGGTGCCTGGTATCATTTTTTTTACGGTAAGGCAAACCGTATACATGCCCGTTTCAGCATAAACATGCCTGATCAAACCTGTATCCCTCACCCGGGCTGAGCCATCACCAAAATCCCAAAAGCTGGAATCGGTACTGTTACGGTTGGTGTAATTATAAAATAAAAAACTGTGAACATCCGTCACGGAATCCTGCGTAAAATAAAATTCCGGAACAATATTACAGTTGCTTTGGTTATAGGGCAGCGTTATTAATTTGCAATATTCAGCAACGCAAGGCTGTGTGCCTGCGGGAGTATTATTCCTTATTTTTAAACATACGCTGAAAGTACCTCCATCATTGTAAGTATGAACAGGATTTAGGGCGGTATCTGCATGATAACCATCGCCGAAATCCCATAAAGAATCCGGGCCATTAAAAGGTGAACTTAAATTGATGAAATGTACCTGGCGGGGGTTGACTGAATCAATATAGTAATCAAAATTTGCCTGGAGATTGCAGGGAACGGGAGCTTCAACCACAACTGTTTTGCAGATCTGTCTTTCACATACCTGGCCACCGGAACCCGGTATTATTTTTTTCACCGTTAAGCATACCTGGTAGCTTCCTGTGGCCGCATACTCATGGTTAACGATATTGGTGCTGGCGTTGACTGCTGCTGCAGAACCGTCGCCAAAACCCCAAAAGCTGGAATCGTTTGAATTGTAGGGTGCGTAGGTATTGAAAAAGTTTATGCTGGTTAAACCAGCGGACGAATCTCTTTCAAACCTGAAATCAGGAACAGTGTTACATACGTAACGCACCGTAACCAGGCGGCAGTACCTGCTGCTGCATAACGGCTCATAAGAATTTGATTGATTTTTTTGTATGGTGAGGCAAACGGTATAAGTACCTCCCTCCCAGTAAATATGAGAAGGATTTCTCTCGTAGGAAACACTGCCATCGCCAAAATACCAAATGGTAGAATCTGAGGGTTCGATACCTGTACTGAGATTGGTAAAATGAATGAGGCTGGGATTTACAAGATCTGTATCAGCTAAAAAATCTACAATAATATTGCAGGGCCCGGTTTGTGCAATTATTTTTTGAGCAAAGCAAACTGATGCAATCAGCAGTAAAGCGTAGATTTTTTTCATGACTCTTGGTTAAGATTTTTTTTGGGAATTAGCTTCCACAAAAACAGATACGGCCTGGAAAAGAAATGTTGCCTGCCTGCTCAGAAAAATTCTAATATTTGTTCCGAAGCTGTTGTATAAATTTCTCAACTGCACGCCTTACCAGCGTAGCCCTGCCTTTGAAATTATTGGTTAGTACAGAAAATAAAAGCAGTTTTTTTTTTTTGGTTATCAAAATACCGCTTAAAGCAACTACACCTGTGAGAGAGCCGGTTTTTGCATAGATGAATGAACTATCCGCAACATAATAATTTTTAAAAGTACCTGAGCCGCCCGTTGGTAAAATGTTCTCCAGCCGTTCAAGACCAAAATCATTTTTCATTTTATTGATGATGTAAACAAATGACTGTGGCGTAAAAAGATTGTACCTGCTAAGGCCGCTGCCATCAACCCAACTTGGTTTTTGCGGAATATCTTTTAAGTCTGTTTTAAGTAGTGTATCAATGATGGCTTCATCATTCATAAAGCCAAGGTGCTCATTGCTTGCCATCAGCAGTGTTTGCTCCGCAAAGAAATTATCACTGTTATACATCATGGGTTTAAAAAGAGAATCGGAGGGCTGGCTTTTGATTGTTTGTAATTGCAAATGAGCCGGTATGCCCGGGTACAAGCCATTATCGGCTTGCCAGCCATTAATAATTTTTAGGCCAAATGAAGTTTTTAAAATTTGCTTTGTAGTGTTGATGCCATTTGTAATAAAAGGAATTTCCTGCTCTGTAATTTTTGAACCAGATGCTTTTAAAGAAAAATTATTACTATTGAAATTTCTCTCTATAGAAAAGTGAGACAATGTTATTTTTGAAAGATCAGAGTCCTGCATTTGTCCCTCTGCAATTATCTTGTACGGTAACACAAAATGATCTGCAACGCTGTCTTTAAAAAACTGTGGGATTATATTCCAGTTAAGATCAACTGATTTGCTATCGGTGAATTTCAGGTCATTTAACTGAAATCTTACGGTGTTTCCAAAAATTGGCATTGCATTTCTTTCCACCATGTAACTATCATTATAGTCATCCCAGGCCCAGCCCTTTCCAAGTGCATCTTCTTTAAATGAGTTGTTTACATAAATACTTTTTTGCTGCTTATGAAGGAAAGCCAAAACAGGTTGATTGACAAAATCCGGATGAAGAAATGTTGGGTCGCCGGTTGGGAATAATGTGATAGAAGTATCACTGAAATTTTGATATCGGATACCCACCAAACTATTGCCCAAATACTTCATCCCTGCATAAAGGCTGAATAATTTTGTGTTGCTGGCAGGTACAAAATATTTATCAGCATTGTAGTTATACCAATAACTGCTGGCGGCAGGCTCATAAATGCTGATACCAATATGGCCTGTTGAGATTACGCTATCTTTCAACAGCAATAAATTCGCCTGCTTGTTTATTTGCTTTGAAACAGAACAGGATAGCAGTACCATTAAAAGAGCAGCGGTTGCAGCATAAAAAAGAAGTAAACGTTTGCTCATTTTTAAAATTTTAGTAGCGGAATCATTCCCTCAATTTATACCCAGCCCGGAAGGGGAGTTAAGACCCCCAACCCCTGAAGGGGAGTTAAAATCATTTGCATATTTGCAATATTTGCACATCTGCACATTTGCATTTCATCTGCACATTATCCTCTCTCCTGCGCCCTCATCCACCTTTCTGGTATTTCATTTCTGCTGGCAACAAGGTAGTCGGTATAACTGCAGGCGATGATTTTTTTATCAGGTAACCGCATCCACCAGCGGCCGGTTTTGCGGCTTTGTAGAAACACCGTATCCACCTCCGCAAACACTGTATGAAACTCATTAAAATCACTGTTCTGGTGAAGCGGCGCTTCCTGTTTGCTGCGGCTTTTTCCATCAATAAAATACCATAGCATTTGGGCAATTTGAATAGCAGTTAATTCATTTACATCCAGCGCCGGTTGGTAACCGTAGATGCCAAAACTTGAGAGGTGCGTACTAAGACCGGCATATCTGGTGAGTATACAAGCTTCTTCGCCACTGAACCCGTTGGGGCTGTATTTGCCTGCAGGCGCATCACTGTATTTGATGGCATTAATATCAAAACTCAGCAAATGCGTATTCCTGATAACAGGCTCCATTTCTTCCATGCTTTCTTTTGCCCTGCCAACCCGGTAACAATCAAACCGCAGTTTGTCCATGGTTTCCAGCATCCTGGGATGTACAAAATAACTTTGAAAACCAATGTGGTTATAATGCCTTACCCAGTTGGGTTCACTGGTAAGCATTTCCAGTAAAAAGTTTTCACTTCGCATGGCGCTTTCACCTCTTAAGTCAATGGTTGCATCAATGCAGGTTGCTTCAATAACTTTTTCAAGTTGTTTGTAAGCCTGGTATTGTGCAAGCGTAATATCGTGGGAACCGCCGAGGATCAGCACCGTTTTATTAAGCAGTAATAAATCTGCCATTACTGTTTTAACTGCTGCATAACTATCGTTGATAGATGCACCTGTTTTTACATTACCAAGATCTGCAATTACAATATCAAAATGCCAGTAATGCAACTGGTATAATTGTTTACGGATGGCATCGGCAGCAGTATATCCAACATTGAATAAACCGTTGCCACGGTGTTCTCCCACACCTATTAATACAATATCAGCATTGGTTATATCCGGCAGCTCTGTTTCATGTATTTTTATATGCTTGGCAAACTGGCCATCATTATAACCCTCATCAGCATTCAACTGGTGCATATCAACCGGCAACAAAAAATCCTGCAATCCGTACATCATTTTTTAATTTGGGCAAACTTAGCAAAAAAGCAGTAGTATTTATTTTGCTGTTGCAATGCTCATTGCGGCCATTGTAAAAGCGATGTGTCTAATAAACACCGGCAACTCTTTTTTTTCATTCTACGTTTAAAATAATGAGGTACCAAACTCAGTTAAAAAGGTCTGAAACATTCCTGTAACAGCAATAATTATCAGGTGCTTTTAAAACTGGTAATGCTTATGTAAAGCACGAGTTTTTCCCTATTTTTGTTAGATGGACAATTTGTTGCAAAAGATAGATTCTTACAAAGAGGAGATTAAAAATTTTATAGCAGAAAAGAGTGAGGAAGCAGAGAACTTCCGCATAAAATACCTTGGCAGTAAGGGTTTGGTGAAAGAGGTGATGGGTGAAATGAAAAATGTGGCTGCAGATAAAAGAAAAGAATTCGGGCTGCTGCTCAACGAATTTAAATTGTTTACCGAAGCGAAATATGAGGAGCTTAAGAGTACTACTGACAACGGACGGCCAACAACGGAAAATACAATTGACCTTACGCTTCCGGGAGATCCGCTGCCTGTAGGAAGCAGGCATCCTATCAGCTTAGTAAGAAACCAGATTGTTTCTATTTTTCAACGGCTTGGTTTTGCAGTGGCAGAAGGGCCGGAAATTGAAGATGACTGGCATAATTTTACAGCATTGAACCTGCCGGAAAATCACCCCGCCCGTGATATGCAGGATACTTTTTACATCTCCCAAAACCCCGACTGGCTGTTGCGTACGCATACCAGTAGTGTACAGGTGAGAGAAATGGAAAAAGGGAAGTTGCCCATCCGCATCATTTGCCCGGGCCGTGTTTACAGGAATGAAACCATCAGTGCAAGAGCCCATTGCTTTTTTCACCAGGTGGAAGGTTTATACATTGCTGAAAATGTTTCTTTTGCAGATCTCAAACAAACCCTTTATTTCTTTGTACAGGAAATGTTTGGAAAGGATTTTAAAGTACGCTTCAGGCCAAGTTATTTCCCCTTTACCGAGCCAAGTGCGGAGATGGATATCAGTTGTCTTATTTGCGGTGGTACTGGTTGTAATGTTTGCAAGCACACTGGCTGGGTCGAAATTTTGGGTTGTGGTATGGTGCATCCAAACTTACTTGATAACTGCGGGATAGACAGTAATAAGTATACCGGCTTTGCTTTTGGAATGGGCATTGAAAGAATTACAATGCTTAAATACCAGATAAAAGATTTGCGCCTGTTCAGTGAAAACGACGTTCGGTTTTTAAAACAATTTAGTGCAGCTATTTAATTTACATACAGAATCTTACTAATAATTATCCATCCATTCAATTTATCTCTTATGCTTAAAATTAAACACACCATTTCTTTATCGTTTTTTTTGCTGGTTTACCTCGGCAGTGCTGTTGCACAAAATGTAGGTATAGGCACACTTACGCCAGATGTTAGTGCTATGCTCCACATTAATTCTACCAACAAAGGGTTATTGATTCCGAAGGTTTCGCTTGCAAGTTTAACAGATGCGAAAACAGTTGACCAGCCAGCCACAGGGTTGATGATATTCAACACAAACGCAGCTATAAGCAGCGGTACAGGTTTTTATTATAACAGCGGTACCACCAGTGCGGCAGTTTGGGAAAAATTTCAAACTGGTTCTACAAGTGGTGGCGGCTGGGGCCTTTCAGGTAATGCAGGTACAGATAGTACCCTGAACTTTTTAGGAACCAGGGATGCCAAGCCACTCACTTTCAGAGTGGGCAATGGTTTTGCAGGCCAGATTGGTTTTGGCGGCGGCCTTTCCTTAGGTAAGGGAGCCAATGGATTACACAGGGGAACATCCCGTTATTTGATTGCGATTGGCGACAGTGCTTTGTATAACAATACCGACAGTTTTAATATCGCCATAGGGGGGGATGCTTTATACAGTAACATCACCGGAACTGGAAATACCTCTGTTGGTAATTCAAGTATGCTTTTCACAACGGTTGGTATTGGCAATGTTGCTGTAGGTGATGCTGCGTTATTATCAAATGATAGTGCATATAATACTGCTGTCGGATATAACTCAATGGTTAATACACAAGATGCTCAAAATACAGCAGTAGGAGCCTTTACCTTAAATACAAATCTTGGAGGTTATTACAATACAGCTTTGGGATTTGAAACAATGTATTCAAATGACTACGGCATTGCCAATACCGCCATTGGAACCGACGCCCTGGTAAATAATGCCGATGGTATTTTAAATACTTCGGCCGGTTTTGCTTCGCTGGTTGGTAATACCTCCGGAGACTATAATACTGCGTTTGGCAGCTATGCTTTAAGGGCTAATACAACCGGAACTTATAATACCGCCGTCGGCGACTCAGCCGGCGTTAGTACGGGTACACTGGTTAATACCACTGCTATTGGTTATAAAGCTACCACCACAGCAAGCAATACAGTTAGAGTTGGTAACACAGCGGTAACCTCCATTGGCGGTATTGTTGGTTGGAGTAATTTAAGTGATGGCCGTTATAAAAAAGATGTAAACGAAGATATTAAGGGCCTTGATTTTATCATGCAGCTTAGGCCGGTTAGTTACCACTATAATTTTGATAAATTAAGATCTGAAGAATACAACAGCCTTAGCGCTGTAGTGTCAAACAGCCCTGCCGCCTTCAAAGGTTTTGGAAAGAACCTAGCAGGCACAAAGGGTGCAAGTGTTAATACCAACCATACTGCCGGAGCATTAAAAGCAATCAATAAAAATCAACTTAGTGGAACTCAGGTTGCCTATAATCTTGAACTGCAGAAAAGCGATCAAACCCGTTATACAGGATTTATTGCGCAGGAAGTAGAAGCAGCTGCAATAAAAGCGGGCTTTGATTTTAGTGGTATAGATAAACCTAAAAATGATCAGGATCATTATGCTTTGCGCTATGCTGAGTTTGTAGTTCCCATTGTAAAAGCAATGCAGGAGCAACAGGCTATTATTGCTGCACAAACTAAAAAGATAGAGGAGTTAACAACCCGTCTTGAAAAATTAGAGCAGAAATAAAGAATTAACTTATTTGCATTTTGCCGGTAATGCGGAGGTCTTTTAAAATTATCATTTTAATGGCCTGCATTACCGGCAATTTTTTTTAGGTATTATTGTATCTTCTTTTTGAATTTAACTACTTAAAAACTAAAGGCCGGCCTGGTTGCTGTGCTAAAACGGATTAGGGATGATGCAATCAAATGAAAATCTTGCTCTGTCCAATGATTGTAAAATCCTTGTTACCGGAGGTGCCGGGTTGGTAGGCAGGGAACTTATAAAACAGCTGATTAGCAAGGGAGAGAAAGTGCGTGCCATCTGCAATAAAAGCCTGATTAATGAAATTGATGCAACAAGGGTTGAGCAGGTCCATTGCAATATACTGGATGTTGACGGCCTTGCTTTGGCAATGGAGGGAATTGAGCAAGTGTACCATTGTGCGGCTATAGTAAGTTTTAATCCCGCCAGGCAAAAAGAAATGTTTACAGTAAATATTGAGGGGACTGCAAATGTTGTAAACGCAGCGCTTGATGCCTGTGTGAAAAAAATAGTACATGTAAGTTCGGTAGCGGCACTTGGCCGGATAAGAGAGAACGATGCTGTAACCGAAAAAATGAACTGGACGGAAGAAACAAGCAACAGTAAATATGGCCAGAGTAAATACCTTGGGGAACTGGAGGTATGGCGTGGCGTGGCGGAAGGCTTGAATGCGGTGATTGTAAACCCTGTAATTATTTTGGGCGATGGAGAATGGAATGCAGGCAGCTCACAGATTTTTAAAACAGTTTATGATGGCTTTCCATGGTATACAGATGGTGTTACCGGCTTCGCAGATGTAAGAGATGTTGTAAGATTAATGATTGAATTGATGGAAAGTGAAGTAAGCAGTGAAAGATTTATCATCAGCGCAGCAAACAAAAGTTACAAAGATATTTTTCACCTGATAGCCACGGCATTTAACAAAAAATTGCCCTATAAAAAAGTAACTCCATTACTTGCAAAGATTGTGTGGAGAGCCGAGGCAATCAAAAGCTTTTTTTCCGGCACCGAACCAATGGTTACAAAAGAAACAACTGCTACTGCTATGGCGAAAGTGTATTTTGACAACAGCAAATTATTGCAATTTTTTCCGGACTTTCAATATCACTCTATTGAAGATACCATTGCTTTTACCTGCAGCAGATTGCAACAAAAGCTTAACACCCATTAGTGTAATTTCGGCACTTTAATTTTACCCACTTAAAAAAGTATTGCATGAAGAAGCTTTCAGTAATAATCTCTTTTTTATTGATGTCATGTTGCGTTTCTGCACAATCATACCTCGTAAATGGAAAAGTTATTGACGCCACTACAAAGATGCCGCTTGTGGCAGCCTCAGTATTTGCACAAAACACAACCATTGGTACAGCAACCAACAATGAAGGCAGCTTTGTTTTAAGAGTGCCAAACGGAGGGTATGACCTGGTAATAACTTTTACCGGGTATGAAACAGTTACCAAAAGGATAACAGCCGGAGATACAAGTAACAACAGCATTAATGTAGAGATGAAACAAAAGGAGAAGGCGCTGGAGGAAGTATCAATTAAATCAAGCAGCGAAGTGAAGGATGGCCTTGTGAAATACGGTCCTTTTTTCCTGGAAAACTTTATTGGTAAAACACATAACAGTCTTCAGTGCAACATAAAAAATACGGAGGCATTAAAGTTCTATTTTTCAAAAAAGAGAAATCGTTTAAAAGTGCTTGCATCAGAACCATTGCTGATAGAAAACCCTGCGTTAGGATATATAATAAAATATACGCTGGACTCATTTATTCATGATTACGGTACGCAGGTAAGCAGCTATACCGGCTATCCATTGTTTGAAGCAATGGCAACCGCAGATGTAAACCAGGCAACACAATGGAAGGCAAACCGGCTGAAAGCTTACAATGGTTCTATCCTTCATTTTATGCGGAGTGTTTACAGTAAAAATTTGCAGGAGCAAGGCTTTGAGGTACAGTTTCTTGTTAAGAACAATGGGACAGAAACTGCCGTACCAGTGAAAAATATTTATGGTGGGCTTAACTATGTAAAGGATGATAGTACACAGGTGGTTGATATGCAACCCAATCAAACAGATGTGGCGGTACTGTACATAAATGAAGTTCCCGATACAGAATATGTTGCACAAAATGAGGATGCTGCCAATAAGAAATTTCAGCTTTCAGTTTTTACAGTTCCGGCAACAGAGCCGATTGGTATAGAACAGAATGGATATTATTTTGATCAGAATGATATAACGTTTACCGGTTACTGGAGCTGGGAAAAAGTAGGGGACATGGTGCCGTATGATTATAAACCAGATTAGATTTTTGATTTGTGATTTGTGATGAGTGAGTTCCTGGTGCGGATGAAGACTAAAAATATCCACCTTTATAAAGTAACAAATAAAAGATCACATCAGATATCAAACATCACACATCTCCAACATCAAACATCACAAATCCGCCATCATACATCAGAGATCGAAAATCATACATCACACATCAAGGATCATTTATCTTTCATCACCTTGTTCCAAAGCTCCGGAATACGTTTTATCCAAACAAGTTCCCGCCTTGCCAGACCGGCTTCCTGCACCGGAGTTCCCCAATAAGTTTTATTGCCTTCGATGGTGGATGTAACGCCACCCCGGCCAAGCACCACAGCATTTTCTCCTATGGTAAGCGTCTTGTTTACAGCCACCTGGCCCCAAAGGGTAACACCGTCTTTTATGTCCACACAACCTGCCACCACCACTTGTGCAGCAAACAAACAATTTTTACCAATCACTGTATCATGGCCTATATGAATAAGGTTGTCGAACTTGGTTCCTTCTCCAATAATTGTATCACTGCTAACGCCCCTGTCGATAGTACAATTTGCACCAATCTCCGCACCAGATTTTATAATTACCCTGCCGCAACTGGGCATTCTTTTATACCACTGCTCCCTGTTCTTTTTTGTGTTGTAATAGAAAGCATCGCTGCCAATTACTGTTCCGGATTGTATGATTACATTGTCTTCAATAATGCAGTTATAACCGATGCTAACATTAGGATGTATGATGCAGTTGGTGCCAATTACTGTCTTATTGCCGATAAAAACATTTGGAAAAATGACGCTCCCCTCACCAATTACAGCGCTGTCACTTATCATTTTTGTGGCTGGAATAAATGGATTGAAATGCTCAACGATTTTACAATAAGCTTCAAAGGGATTATCAGTTATAAGTAAAGCCTTGCCAATTGGAAAGCTGGTTTTTTTATTGATGATGATAAAGGTTGCAGCACTGTTGATACAGGTTTCATAATACTTTGGATGATCTACAAATGCAAGATCACCCGGCTCAACTTTATGCAGTTCATTGATGCCAGTTGCAAAGCTGTTTTCATCGCCAACTAATTCTGCATTGATAAATTCTGAGATCCATTTTACAGGAACAGGTGAAGGAAATTGCATGAGTAATTTTAGGAGCAAAGTTAAACGGCTTTGCAAACAATAAATTAAGAGCAACTGACTAAAGAGAAAATAAAAAGTATGCAGCATTGATTTTTTTTACTATTCTTTTTTAGTGTTTATCATGCATCAATATTGAATGCGAAGTGTTGCATTTATTAAAAGAATAAGAAGCCTGTTTATAACAGTATAATTTTTTAATACTGCTGTAATGCAGTGATAGAAAGCCTTTCAGCGACTCTTGTGTTTTTATTGTTAGTACCTGCATTGAAAATGAAAAAGCGAAGCACTCGAAAAACGAAGTGATAAAATGTAAATAAGTAACAACCATTATCCACAGCAACATGTAAAATGTTGATAAATAGTAACAAATATTTTTTTGCAAAGGGAAATTTATTTTTAATATTGTGAAGGGAAATTTATTTCCCTGTACTTACTAACCCATTCATATAATAAAGCTCGGCAGAATACGCTGGGCTTTCTTATTTTTATGAAGTGTTCAACAGCAAATTCTCTCAGCAGTTTTAACAACCATTCACCAGCTTTCAACAACATTTAATCTTGAATTTTTACTGCATCATTTATAAACCTTTTAACGTGCTCTCTCAGTTTACATCGCAGGATGGCAAAGCCACCCTGGCAGATTATTTTGATGTACCCAAAGATGTTTATGCAGTCGGAAGACTTGATTATGACAGCGAAGGATTACTCATTTTAACCAATGATAAAAGACTCAATAATCTGTTACTAAATCCATTGAATGGTCATGTAAGAACTTACTTTGTACAAGTGGATGGTGCCATTACACAGGCAGCAATCAGCAAGCTGCAAAATGGAGTTGACATAAGTGTGGAAGGAAAAATATGGAAGACAAAAAGATCTGCAGCTTCCTTGATAGACCCTGCACCGGAAGTGCCTGAACGACTACCACCTGTAAGATTCCGGAAGAGTATTCCAACTAGCTGGATAAGTTTATCACTTACTGAAGGCAAGAACCGGCAGGTGCGTAAAATGACTGCTGCTGTTGGTTTCCCAACACTGCGGCTCATTCGTTACAGCATTGAACAATGTACTATTGAAGGACTGGGGCCGGGTGGGATGAAAGTGCTTTCGGCTAATGAAATTCAGCAGTTGCTGTTTAAAAAATAAGTGCTTACTGAAAGGGCCTGAATCAAGCAATTTTAAAGTTTGCTAATCTTTACTCCACACCTCTTTTCCATCTACAAATGTTTTTAAAACTTCTATTTCAGTCAATTGGCTTGAGGGTATAGTTAAAGGGTCTTTATCCAGTAAAATAAAATCTGCCAGCTGCCCCTTTTGCAGTGACCCAAACCTGTTTTCACCACCAATAGTTGCTGCATCAATCGTATAAGCTTTCAGGGCATCAGTAACTGAAATGCTTTCATCTGCTGCAATAGTTTCGCCATCATTTGTCTGCCTTAAAACAGCGGCTTGTATGCCTTTAAATGGGTTGAAATTTTTCACCACCGGAGCATCAGAAGATAATGCCATGAGGATGCCATGCTGCAAAACAGTCCGCAAAGGATAGCAGTTGTTAAGATAACTCTCATCCAGGTACTGGATAAAATTCTTCCCCAACTCAGCAAGAAAAATGGCTTGCATACTGCAGGCAATATTGCTGGTGGCTATTGCTTCCAGGTGCTTCTTTTCAGGCAGACCAAGGTGTTCAATTCTTTTAATAGCAGAGGGGAAATCTTTGTGTAATGATTTGTAAACATCAATCACCATTTCAATGGCAGCATCACCAATGGCATGCGTTGCAACACCAAGTCCTTGCTCCATACATTGCTTGCTGAGTGCGGTATAGCGCTCCTTGTTCAACCTCAGCACACCCTGTTCTTTGCTGTTCTTATAAAACTTTTTAAGGGCTGATGTTTTGCCACTCAGGCCACCATCTGCAAAAAACTTAACCGTGTTTACCTGTAAAAAATCTCTGCTGAATTTAACAGGAATTGGGAAAGCTTTATTGCTGCCATCAGGCAGAATTATTGGTAGAATATTTAACCGTAACCCCAGCCCGTTATCCGCTGCCATTTCTTTGTAAGCTTCAATCAGCAAGGGGTCGGCGGCAGGATCTGTAGCAGCGGTAATGCCGTAACGGTACATTTCAGCCCTGCATGCACGGATCATTATTTTGAGGTCTTCTTTTGAATAAGGCGGTATCTTATTGGTAACAAGTCCAAGGGCTGTTTCATTGAGTATGCCGTTGGGTTTGCCATCTGTACCAGGCTGGATAGTGCCACCTGCGGGAGATACTGTGGAGCTATCAATGCCTGCCAGTTCTAAAGCAAGACTGTTGCAAACAGCTATGTGTGCACAGGTTCTTATAAGATAAATTGGCTTGCTTGTACTAACCCGGTCCAGGTCATGTTTTGTTGGCATTGCTTTTTCCTGCCAGGCTGCTTCATTAAAACCACGGGCTGTAATCCATTGTAAATGCGGATTGCTTTTATTGTAATCACTTAGCTGCTGTAGTAGTTCTTCTTTGCTTTGCACGCCCCGTACATCCAGCATAAAGGTCTTAAGGTTACCAACCTTCCAGATGTGAATGTGTGAGTCGTTGAAGCCGGGCATGAGGGTTTTGCCTGCGGCGTCGATTACCTGCGTATTCGGATGAATAAGGCTTTTAAGGTCATCATATTTTCCGATTGCCCTAATGATGTTTCCATCAACCGCAATGGTATCAGTACCTGCTGATTTGAATCCTTCATGGAAGGAGAGGATGTTAGCGTTATGGATGAATAGGTTGGCCATGATTGTGTCGTGTCGCCCTTCCGGGCTTCTTGCTTACCGACGGGCTTTGCCCATCGTTGTGTGATGTCGCCCCTTCAGGGCTTGTTTACCGCAGGCTTTACCCATCGTTGAATGATGTCGCACTTTCACGGCTTTACCCTGCCTTATTCCCCTTCGGGGTTATGGGCCGTTCTTTTTTCCTGTGCTCTCTTAATCGCATCTTCCAGCACCTGCAGGCCTTCAGTCAACTGTTCATCTGTAATAGCAATCGGTGGCAACAGACGGATACAGTTGCTGAACAAGCCGGCCCGTATCATAATCAATCCATGGGCCACAGCATCTTTGATTATCTCAAGCGTTGCATCTGCATCGGGTTCTTTGCTGCTACGGTCTTTTACAAATTCCACCAGCCGCATGGCGCCAATGCCTCTTACATCACCCACCAATTGGTATTTGTCTTTCCAGCCTTCCAGTGTAGTTCGGATGATTTCGCCCACTTCATTCACCCGCTGTAAAAATGCAGGAGACTGCAAAATTTTGATAGCTTCTATTGCGGCGACACATGCGACCGGACTGCCGCCGTAAGTGCCGCCAACGCCTCCTAAATGCGGCGCATCCATGATGGAGGCCCGCCCGGTGGTGGCGCTGATGGGCATGCCTGCACCAATCGATTTGGCACTCACCACAATATCCGGAACAAGACCACTGTGCTCACAGGCAAACAACTTTCCGGTACGGCCGGCACCGCATTGAATTTCATCTGCAATCAATACAATACCATGCTGATCGCATACATGGCGAAGCTTGTGCAGGTAGGCCGCAGGGATGGGTAAAAAACCTCCTTCGCCCATTACCGGCTCAATGATGATTGCTGCCAGTGAATCAGGATCTACCTGAGAGATAAATGCTTCATCCAGTTTTTTGATGCAATAGTTGGTGTATTGTTCTTCTGTCATCCCTTCAATGCCACGGTAAACATTTGGTGCAGGAATACGGTAGATATCCGGTACATAAGTACCGAAGCCTTTTTTAAATAAAGCATATTTACTTGTAAGGCTTAGTGTTAGTAAAGTGCGGCCATGATAAGCGCCTTCAAAGCAGAGCACAGCATTTCGTTTGGTGTAATACTTGGCAATATTGATGGCGTTCTCTACCGCTTCTGAGCCGGAATTTGCTAAGATCGTTTTCTTTGGAAAATCGCCGGGAGTGGCATTGTTGAGCAGCTCTGCCAAATCTAAGTAAGGTTCGATGGTAGTTACCAGTGTGCAGGTATGAATATATTTATCAACCTGCTCTTTGATAGCGGCTACCACTTTTTCGTTGCAGTGCCCAACATTGATCATTCCGATGCCACCGGCAAAATCAATCAGCTGGTTGCCATCAACATCCCATACCAAAGCGCCTTCTGCTCTTGCCACAACCACATCGGTGCTCTTTGCAAGGCCTGCAGGTAACAGGTTCTTTCTTCTTTCTAATGCGGCCAGTCCCTTGGGGCCGGGTAAACTCGTCTTAAGCTGGATATGTGCCATAAAATTATTTTAGTGTTTTTGAAAAATGATGAGCCACCAGTGTGTAGCCCTGTTTGAGGTATAACCTGTGTGCATCGTTACGGGTGTAACCGGAGTCGAGTGCAACTACTTTGTATCCTTTTTGCTTTGCTTCAGCTTCAACATGTTCCAACAGCGCAGCAGCATAGCCCTTGCCCCGGGAGGCTGGCAGTGTTGACAGATCATCGATATAAATGTGCTTACCATTGTACAGGTATTGAAGATAGCGGTAGCCAATAGCCGCTACTGCTATTCCGTCAGCTTCAATAAACGCCAACTGGTAACCCTCTGTAAACATTTGCTGTATGGTTGATACAAACTCTCCTTTGATTAAATGCGGTCTTAAGGCAAGCAGTACGTGCCAGCATTTGAGGATTTCTTCGGGGGAGTTTGTGCAGGTTTGTATTTTCATTTTTTGAGATGATGTTAGTTTTGTTAGAGGCCTCACCCCAACCCCTCTCCCGGAGGAGAGGGGCTTAGGGCAGCTATCCTTAATTTTAAAATTTAAGAGCTAATTTCTGATAATACTTTGACCCACTAAATGACTTTATTAATATCAATCTTTATCAGCACACCATAGTTGCCGCAGGCAGGGTCATTAAGATAGTCAGGAATGAGTGCAATGGGCTCAAAACCAATTTTCATTTGTGGTGTGAGCGTTGGATCTGTCCGCTTGCCCAGCAACAGTTCTTCGTAATATTCTTCGCCGCTTATGTGATTGCTTACGATACCGTAGCCATTCATCATTCCCACTGTTACCTGTCCCTTTAACCCAAGCCGCTTTGCAATTTCATGACGTGCTCTGTACAGATACCTGGATAATCCTTTACCCCTGTAATCGGGATGAACGCCCACGTCCAAACCGTAAAGCCACTTACCATTGGGATTGTGGTTGGTGAGCCAGCCGCCTGCAATGGTTTCTTTAAAAGTGTGGTGGTAATGGTTGAAATCAAAATCGCTCCGCATGGTGGTTGTCATGCCGATTACGCTGTCCTGATCCGTAATTACAAACTGTCCTTCCGGGAATAATTGAAGATGCCGCAGGTAGTGAACTGCCAATATCAGTTCATCTTCACCAAGTGTTGGGAAAACAATTTTTTGCAGGGATTCCAGCGCTTCAGCATGCTGCTGTTGCATATGCTGAACAACGAGCCCACCGGGTATTTCTTTTTGATACTTTTCTATTTCCAGTTGCATATGTTCAAGCAATTTTATGGTTCAATCGTGGTGCTAAATACCTGGTCGGTACCGAAGGTCAGACCAGGTATTAAACCCGGCTTATCTTATTTGGCTGTTCAGGCCGGCCTGACCTTCGGTGCCGACCGATTGTTGGCAAGCCTTGGCGTTAATCTATTCTGTGATAAAAGCTCAATCATGTTATGCTGTAAAAGAGTGCGACGCCTATGAAGCCTAATTCCTGCACTACACTCTGGCTCAAAAAATGTATTCGTCTTTCATCAATTTATATTTACGCAACCCAATATCCCATGGCCACATAAGCCACACAGCACAACGAAAAAGACACCAATGCAAATGGCAGCTGCGTAATGCCGTGCTCATAATTATTGCACTCTGCACCCTGCGCTGCAAGGATGGTGGCATCGCTGTAAAAGCAGGCGTGGGCACCAAATGCACCGGCACTTACCACCGCACCAATGCACAGCCAAATGTTGCAGTGCAGCGTTGCCGCCAGTGGAATTACCAGCGGAATGGCAATGGCATACAGGCCCCACGAATTGCCGGTTGTAAACGCCACAATGCCCAGCGACAGAAAAATGGCCAGCGGCAAAAACTGCCTGCTCACATTGGGCGACACCACTTCAATGATGTATTGTGTGAGGCCCATTTCGTCACCGATGTTTTTTAACAGGTAAGAGAGCAGCAGCAGTACGAGTGCAAACAGCATGCTCTTCATGCCTTCTATGGTGGCTGTTGACAAATCTTTGAATGCAGCGACCTTTTTAAACGAATAATAAGCAATGGTAAAAATGAGCGTTGTGATCACTCCTTTTAATGCGTCGAGATCAAAGAAAACGGTACAGCCGATTAGCACGATGATCGGCAGAATGAGGTACCAGATACTGGATGTTTTTTTCTCATCAAACACTTCCACATCAAGCTTAAATTCTTCTGAGTTGTCTGGGATTAACTGGCCGGTGCTTTCTGCTCTCTGGTTAGCTTTTTTCATTTTTCCGATGATGGGCATGATGCCAAAGATGACCAGCGGCACCATTAAATATTGTATCCAGCCATAGGCGATAAAGGGAATGATGTGAAGGTAGTTGGCGATGCCTTTACCAACCGGAACCAGCTTGCTGTCTTCCAATAATTTGCCAATAAAAATCACCCAGGTGGAGATCGGCACAATCACACAAATGGGCACTGCTGCTGAGCTTACCACGAAGGCCAGCATTTCTCTTGGCACCTTGTAATGATCGGTGATCTTCTTCATGGTGGTGCCTGTAGTGAGGGCATTCAGGTAATCATCCACAAATAAAAACGATCCAAACAACCAGGTGGCAAACAATGATTTTTTGCGGCTGCCGACAAACCGAAGCATGTAATTTCCAAAAGCCAGCACTCCACCGCTGCGGATCATTAAATTGATCAACGCTCCGTAAAGACTGCACACCATTATCACCCAAACCATCAGTTCGTTCTGCATCACTTTGGTGAAAGACGCAATGATGGCGCTGAAAAAATCTCCTTTTGCGATGATGATGTAACCAACCAAACAACCAATAATCAGTGGCTCCAGCGACAGCCTTGTGCGTATGGCAATGATCACCACAATCAGCGGCGGTATAAGTGATATGATGCCAAATTTTTGCATTGGTTGGGGGGTGGTTTATTGGTTTAATAGTTTATTTCGGCCTCATCCCTCATTCCCTTCTCCTAACGGAGAAGGGACGGTGCATTGAACATATCCAGACTTTATATCTTCCACATCTGCAGTTGTCAATCTATTGACAATACTTCAGAGAGTCTGAAGATGAAGTTCATTTTTAAAACCTGCTACTCAGTAAAATCTCTTATTCTTTTGCGCTTGCCTTAGTTTCCATAGGGGATAGCGGCATTCTTCTTCAGACCTCATCCCCAACCCTTCTCCCAAGGAGAAGGGCGGCACATTAAACATATCCAAATTGCACATCTTTCACATCTTCAGTTTGTCACCTATCGACAATACTTCAGAGAGTCTGAAGATGAAGTTCATTTTAAAAATTTTCTACTCAGCAAGATCTTTCATTTGCATGCACTTGCACAGTTCCCCCTTCGGGGGCGGAGGGGCTACAACCCCCCAATACTCACCAGCTTTTTCTCCAGATATTCGTACAAACCTTCGGCGCCGCTTTCATGTCCCTGGCCGCTTTGGTTCCAGCCGCCAAAGGGCAGTTCAGTGCCATGTGGTGTCCATTCGTTGATGCCCACCATACCAAAATTCAGCTGTTCAGAAGCCAGTATCGCCGTCTTCAAATTGTTGGTAAAAACATAAGCCGATAGGCCATATTCTGTGTCGTTTGCTTTAGCCATCACCTCATCAAAAGTCTCAAAAGAAAACAGCGGCAGCACCGGACCAAACACTTCATTTTGCGCCAGCGGAGAATTTTGTTTCAGATTTCCAACCACAGCCGGTTCTACAAAATAGCCTTTGCCATTTATGGGTGCAGCCCGGCCGCCGGTGTGAATTACAGCGCCTTCTGCTGAAGCTCTTTCCAATAAATTAAGTACCGATTGTTGCTGCTTTTGTGTAATCAGCGGACCAACATTTACACCCTCATCAAAGCCATTTCCCATTTTCAGTTCACTCACATATTTTGTGACCAGCTCGGTAAACTTACCATAGATTTTTGACTGGATATAAAACCGTTGCGGAGCAATACACACCTGCCCGTTATTTCTGAATTTAGCCGCCGCAGCAAACTTTGCAACAGCTTCCACATCCACATCATCAAAGATGATCACCGGTGCATTGCCACCTAGTTCAAGCGACAATTTAGTGTGGGTCACAGATGCGCCATCCATCAAAATTTTACCAACACGGGTGCTTCCGGTAAAGCTTATTTTTTTCAATTGCGGATGTTGCAACATGGCATCGCCGATGGCCGCCGCATCACCAGTTAATACATTTATCACACCTGCAGGGATACCGGCTGCAATCAACGCTTTCGCCAAATGAACCCCGGAGAGTGGCGTAAATTCAGATGGCTTGGCCACCACGGTGCAACCTGCAGCAAGCGCTGCAGCCCAGGCCCGTGCAGGGTTGTAGGCCGGGAAATTCCAGGCAGTAATCACACCAATCACACCCATTGGCTGCCAGATGGTATAGCTGCGTTTGTCGGCCCTGATGGTAGGAATCGTTTTGCCGCAACTGCGTTTACCTTCCTCCGCATACCACTCAAAAAGGTTGGCCGCAACAGCCCATTCTCCCTTTGCTTCGGCCAGCGGTTTGCCGCTTTCAAGCACCATATCAGCCGCAATGGCCGCTATGTTTTCCCTGATGTGCCCGGCTGCTTTTTTTAAGATTTCGGCCCGGTAATACGGCGTGGTTTTGCTCCAGGTTTTAAAGGCTTCCGCTGCTGCATCAATGGCCGCATTGCAATCTTTTCCATTGGCAAAACTGATGCTGGTGATCACTTCTTCCGTTGCAGGATTTACCAGGTTAATGAAGCCATCGTCGATGGCCTGCCGCCATTCTCCGTTTATAAATTGTTGTACGTTCATGTTATATTTTACCCGGTTTTTATTCGGATGATTTTTTAATTGTTTTGGGGCTATCGGCGTTTGAATCGTTGATTAGCTTTTGCTCCGGCTATTCGCTGCAAGTCCTCATTTCGCTGCGTTTCACTTCGCTGCATTCCGGGCTTTTCGCTGCTATCCGGCAGCTTTTGATCGGTTGTTCTTTTATTGAGCTTTTACCACATCATCTGTTCGACGGGCTGTGCCCATCGTTAGCAGATTACGCCCTTTCAGGGCTTAACTTCTTAATTACACATTCTTCAGTTGCCACGCCCTTCAGGGCGTGGGCAGGAAATAATTTTTAACAACTATGGCTTTAGCCAAACTGTATTTTGGACTTCAGTCCGTTTCTAGGCTTGTCGCTAACCCAATATTTCCTGCAGCCCGCTTTCAATTATATCCAGCCCTTTGTTTAATAATTCTTCACTAATCACCAGCGGACTCAATATCCTGATCACATTGCCGTTTACACCAGCGTTAATTACAATCAATCCGTTGGCTGCACAGTAGCTGATCAGCTTTTTACAAGTGTCTGCGTCCGGTTGAAAAGGATCATTGTTTTTCACCAGCTCAAAAGCCATCATGGCGCCAAGGCCACGTACATCACCAATGGAACTGAACTTTTCTTTCATTTGATTAAAGCGGTCTCTTACAACGTTGCCCACCTTTTCACCCAATGCATTGATGTCAATTTCCTCCATGTATTTGATGGTGGCAATTGCTGCTGCACAACAAACCGGGTTGCCCGGGTAAGTACCCCCAATGGTGGAAGGCTGGCAACTATCCATCACGGCTGCTTTGCCAATCACACAGCCAATTGGCATACCGCTGCCCATAGATTTTGCCCAGGTGGAAATATCCGGCGTTACACCGAAATGCTCATAAGCCGCCCACTTGCCTGTTCGTCCAAAGCCGCTCTGTACTTCATCTAAAATCAGCATGATGCCAAACTGGTCACAGACTTTTCGCAAGCCCTGCAGGTATTTTGCCCGCACTACATTAAAGCCACCTTCACCCTGAACAGGCTCAATGATGATGGCTGCTACTTGTGTTGCTGCCACATTTGTATGAAAGAAATTATCCAGCTCCTGTAGGTGAAAATCAGCAAACTCATCCTCAGTCATGCCATTACCGTACCTGTATTTATCAGGGAAAGCCATGCGGTACACTTCGGGTGCAAAAGGGCCGCATCCGGTTTTATAACCCACTTTGGAAGTCAGTGTCATTGCCATCATTGTACGGCCATGAAAAGCACTGTCGTAGCAAATGATGGCCTGTCTGCCCGTGGCCTGCCTGGCTATCTTAATGGCATTCTCAACGCTTTCTGCACCGGAGTTGGTAAGCATTACTTTAGTATGTTCTCCATGCGGAAAAAGGCTGGCTAATTTTTCAGCCAGCTGCATATAGAGTTCGTATGAGGCCACATTAAAACTGCAATGAATCATTTTTGTTGCTTGCTCAGCAATGGCCTGCACTACAGGCGGCGGACAGTGCCCTGCGTTTACAACGCCAATGCCCCCGGCGAAATCTATCATCTCTTTGCCATCAGCATCTGTGATAATGCTACCGCTGGCACTTGCTGCTGTGGATGGATTGAAAATGCCAATGGCGTTAGGAACAAACTGTTTTCTGCGGTCTAATATTTTTTGGGAACTGGTCATAAGGTTGTGAGTGGTGAGTTTTGAATCAATGTCTTTTACTTAAGTGTTATTCTTTAATTAACCGCCAACGGGGCTGATAGCCGCCGTCGGGGTTAACCAAACCCCGTCAGTGGTTAAAAACTTTGAAGGTGATTATCCTTTTCTTCAAACCCCGTCAGCGGTTGCAAACCCTGACGGCGGTTATGCTTAATTAAACGACATTGAATAGTGAGTTGTTGATTTTAAATATTTTATGAAAAATAAATATGCCTAAATTTTATAGAACCAGAAAAATTGATTGTAGTTGCATCCCATCCAACATCATAAATCCAACATCAGAAATCATCCATCAGCTTCTGCTCGCCGCAATAGTCTTTGCATTTACAAATTCATGAATGCCCTGTTTGCCCAGCTCCCTGCCATAGCCAGATTTTTTGATGCCGCCGAAGGGAAGCCTGGCATCACTCTTCACCAGCGCATTGATGAAAAATGCACCGGTATTTATTTGCTTTGCAACAGCAATGCCTCGGTCAATGTCCGCTGTCCAGACACTGCCGCCGAGGCCGTAAGGAGAATCATTGGCAAGATCAATAGCATGAGCCTCATCGTTTGCAATAATAACGGCAGCCAATGGCCCAAAAGTTTCCTCGTCAAAGGCTGACATGCCTTTTGAAACATTCAGCAACAATGACGGTGAAAAATTACAGCCGTTCACAGCACCGCCAAACACCAGCAAAGCACCCTTGCTGACTGATTGCTGCAGTTGCTTCTCGAGGTTAGTTGCCAGGTCAAGCCTTGCCAGCGGACCAGTTGTGGTGGCTGCAGCGAAAGGATCGCCTTGCCTAAATGTTGGTAAGATGGCCTGCACCTCCTGCATAAAACTGTCTATCGCCGTTCTTAGTACAATGAATCTTTTAGAGCCAATACAACTCTGCCCTGCGTTCAGCATCCTTGATTGCAGTGCTACTGTTGCAGCTTTTTTCATATCGGCATCGGGCAATACAATCAGGGCATCGCTGCCGCCCAGTTCCAGTAGAGATTTCTTGATGTTCTTTCCTGCCAGCATCGCTACGGAGCTACCTGCCCGTTCACTGCCGGTAAGTGTTACAGCCTGTATGATGGATGTTTCAAGCAGCCGCTCAATAACAGGCGTATCAACAATAAGCGTTTGAAACACTCCTGCCGGGGCACCTGCCTCAATGAACAATTGTTCAATCATTTTGGCACAGCCGCAAACATTAGGAGCATGCTTCAGCAAGGTTACGTTGCCCGCCATCAGTGTTGGTGCAGCATACCTGAACACCTGCCAGAAAGGAAAATTCCAGGGCATGATGGCCAGCACAGCACCAATAGGTTCATAGGTGATAAAGCTGTTATCGTAACCTGCATCAAGCGGTTCATCTTTTAAAAATGTTTCAGCATTTGCTGCATAATATTCACAAACAGTAGCACATTTTTCAACTTCGGCTTTAGCCTCGGCAATCACTTTTCCCATTTCACGAGTAATGAGTGTACCAAGTTTTTCGCTGTTTCGCTTTAATAACAAAGCCAGCTTTATAAACATTGATGCTCTCTGTTCAAAGCTTGTTTTCTTCCAGTTGGCAAAGGCGTTTTCTGCTTTTGTCAAAACTTCATTAATTGCCTTGTCATCCATTAAAGGATATTCTGCAATTGTTTGTTGTGTGTATGGGTTAATGGATTTGAATATCATTTGATCAATTCTTTTTAGTTAATAATACCTTTGCTGCAATTGCCAATGCAGCTTTCCTGCCAGTTTCTGCGGCGCCATTCATGTACCCCTGGAACTCACCGCTAACATGTTCTCCTGCAAAATAGATTTCGTCCACAGGTTCAGCTTCCCAACCAACAATTGTACTGTACTGGCCTTTTTTTAAAGATGTATAACCACCCTTTGTGAAGGGCTGTTTAGCCCAGCAAAATTTAAAATTTTTTCCCGTAAATGCCGGTCCGGCTCCGGCATAAATCTTTTGCAAAGCAGGTACAAAAGCTGCATTCAGTTGCTGCTGGTTTGTGGCAAAAACTTTATTGGAAAAATCACCGCCACCAAACACAGTAAAGCTGCCGGCCTTATCAGATTGCATGTGGCTGCTATCCCAGCCACAGCCAAAAGCTTCATCTGTAAATGTGTACCCTTGTTTGTTGCTGTTGCGCCACGGTTTTTCTTTAAATCCAATTACGAATTTGCTGCTGTTGCCATAGCCCCATTCATCGATACATTTTCTTTTTTCCGGTGCCATAGGCACCTCAAAATTGATAGTTCTTAAAATGGTATAGGGGAGTGCCATTATGATATGGTCTGCTTTTAATTTTAGCTGCCCGCCAGCATTTTCAAAAGTCACTTCATACTGGTTATTTATGCCTTTTTTTACAGCCACAAGCCTGTGTTTTAGTACCACTCTTTCCTTCACTTTTTGATAGAGCGTATCGGCAAGATGCTGGCTGCCGCCTTTTATTTTAAACACTTCATGGCCACCGCTGAAAATGGTGTCGCTTGCATTGGTTGCGGCCCTGTCGAGCATTAATAAAAAATTAATGGCAGACTGTTCAGCAGCTTCCATACCATATTCTCTTGTAAGCATTACTTCAAGATAATTATACAGCCAGCCCTTAATGCCAAGGGCAGTTAAATATGCCGTGATTGACATATCATCTATTGCCTGCAATGCTCCGGCATTTTTGTAATTTATTTCTAAAGGAAGTGCTGCAAGGTCTTTTACAAGTTGCGGTATAAATGGCCGTAGTGCTGCCGCAAGGTCGGCCTCCGATAAAAGTTTGCCCTCAAAATAAAATGCCTGCGGTTCCATTGTATCGGTCCGTAAATCATAATAACCGAGGTTGAATTCTTTCAGCAACTGCAGGATATCTTCATGGCTGGTATCAACAAATTCACCTCCTATATCGGTTGTGATGCCATCACCAAAATAGTCTTTCATGGTAAACATTCTTCCACCTGTTCTGGAAGAGGCTTCATATACTTTTGAATTAATGCCCAACTTTTGCAGCTGGTAGGCTGCATTTAAACCTGCCATGCCGCCACCAATAATTATGATGTTTTTATCCTTTTTAAAACTGTTAGCTTTTAGTATTACGGGTATTAGGGCAGTGCCTGCTGCTAACGCCGCAGCATTCTTTAAAAATGTTCGCCTGCTTTCCTGTTTCTGCTGCAATAGAGCCTTGCTTACTGCATCATTTTCTACTGCTTTTCGGAAAGCATTTTTTAAGAAGTCAGTGAAAAGGTTGTGTGACATTTTTTTATTTCAATTGTTTGGATGCAGCACTTCACTCTATCGTGTTGATCTCTATTTACTTTTTTGCCTTGATGCAAAAAAGTAACAAAAAAGATCAAGGCTTCAGAAAAAAAGCTAAAAATTTGACTGCTTGCCTAAAATGAAATTAGCTCAAGCAGTGGAATATATCCAGACTTTAGTGCAACTTACCAGCTGATAACAAAGCCGAACATTTGTAACATCAATTTCATTTTTGACGGCAACCAATCAAATTTTCTTAACGCTTTTTTTCTGAGGCTGTTACTGCATAGACTGTAATATTCTTTGAGCGATCAGTTCAAAAGATTTCATAATCAATTTGATAAAAGCTCAATAATGTTTTACTGTACAAGAGTGCGACGCCAATGAAGCCCAATTCATATTCTAAAGCCTGGCTCAAAGTCCTTTAAAACAAGACTTTAAAATCCCGGGTTTTGCGCCAGCTGTTGCTTTGTTGCCAGTAGTTCTCTTAACGGAATTGGGAACACTGCATTGGTGTTATCAACGCTCAGCACCTCCTGGATTTTTTGGTAACGGGCAAGGTCAAAAAAGCGGTGGCCTTCAAAATTTAATTCGGCCAGCCGTTCATCAAGTACTGCCTGTAAAAACGTTGCTTCATCCGGCACATCTGCATCTGCCAAAGCGTTCATTCCCCGGTTTTCCCTGAGTGTATTCAGGTATTCCAATCCGCCGCCAGCCAACTTTTTAGCTTCGGCTGCAATCAAATACATTTCTGCAATCCGCAGGATAAATGCAGGATTATCTTTGGTTACTTCACCACGATATTTCTGTGTTCTGCCTTCTGGCAAAATCCCTGGATCATTGTTTACAAAATCAACCAGCTCACTTCTTTTATCAGTTGGTCTTGCTTCAAAAAACGCTTTTAATTGCTGGCTTGCTAAGAAGAAAACTTCAGTCCGCAGAGCATCAGGCCTTACGTAAGTGGTGCCGTTAAAAGCGCTTTGGTTTTGTGCGTCAAAGCTTAATTCAAAAATGGATTCTGATGATAACCGGCCAGAGTAGATGGTTGAAAACGCATCAGCGCCGAGTAATGAATAAGTTCCGTCGTTGATCACTTCTTCTGCAAAGGAAGCTGCTTTGGTGAAATCTTTCTGATAGAGATACACTCTTGCCAGCAAGCCTTTAACAAACAACTGGCTGGCATATTTTGCTTCGATGGCAGAGCCATCCAGCAAAGTATTGGCATCAGTCAAATCTTTTAAAATAGCAGTGTAAGACGCAGCTACCGAACTCCGCTTTACAATGTCTGTCGCCTGCTGAACGGTTGTAACCACGGGAATGCCATAAGCTGATGCATTGTCCCAATGGTAACCAAACATTCTTAACGCATCATAATGCACCATTGCCCTCAGGGCCAAAGCCTGGCCTTTTATGCTGCTTTTTTCTTCTGCAGAAAGATTAGGATCTGTAATGCCATCCACCGCACCGATAATTGCATTGGCGTTTGCTATGCAGGAGTAAAGCGCCAGGTACATTCTTTCAACATAAAGATTTGAGGAAGTAACGGCATGGGCACCAATTTCGTTCAGCGCAGGAATATCGTAACCGCCAGCAGTGGCTACATCGCTGTTAAGATCTGACATGAGCGGATAATATGCACCGTAATAATCCCGCTGCTGCAGGTTGTTGTAAAGGCCTGTCAGTGCTGACCGAAGCCCGTCAGCATTTTTAAAAACCTGTTCAGTTGCCACGTCGTTTGGCGAGTTAACATCCAGTTTTTGGCAGGAGAATAAAAGGATGCTGATAAAGAAAGCCAGGGCTGTATGGTTGAGTAATTTTTTCATTGCTTGTTGTTTAAGGCTTAAAAATTAAGGTTGAAACCAAATGTGAAAGTTCGTGCCGGCGGATAGGCTGCGTAATCCACGCCGGCTGTTTTATCAATGTTTCCTCCGTTGGAACTTACTTCCGGATCAAACCCTTTGTATTTGGTAAACACCAGCAAATTTTGCACTTGTGCATATACCCTTAAACCTGTTAACATCTTGATTGCTTTCTTTGAAAAAGTGTAGCCAATATTTACTGTGCGTATCCTGAAAAACGAAGCGTCTTCAACAAACATCGATGAGTTTTCAATGTAATTTTTAGTAACGAAGGATGGTCTCGGCACATCGGTTACATCACCCGGTTTTTGCCAGCGGTTAAGCACAGTTACCGCATTGTTGGCGTACACCTGGTCAAGCCCGCCATCGTTGCTGTAGCCTAAATTTTCCCAAACCGGACGGATGAGGTTGTACACCTTATTGCCTTTGCTGAACTGGGTGGCAATCATGAGGTCCAGGTTTTTGTAGCGAATATTGTTTGTTAATCCTCCGTAAAAATCTGGTCTTGCTTTTCCAAGAATTTGGGCATCATCAGCATCGATCACACCATTCTTATCAAGGTCTTCAAAGGTGGCATCTCCTGTCTGAGGATTAACTCCGTTAAACTTAACACCCCAGAAGCTGCCCACCGGCTCGCCAACCCTTAAAATATGTGTTGGATTCAAATCGTTGAACGCACTCAGCAACTGGTTATTGATAGGTGTCTTCAGCAGTGTATTTTTTTGAAAGGTGATGTTGAAATTGGTCGTCCACCTGAAATCTTTTGTATTAATATTTCTTGTGGTAATGTTGAATTCAAAGCCCTTGTCTTCTACTTCTCCGCCGTTGGTAAGCAGGGTTGCAAAGCCTGTTGTACCAGCAACGGGAACATAGTTTAAGAGATCGGTCCGGGTGTTTACAAAATAGTCAGCAGAGCCACTGAGCAAGCCGCCCCACCATTCAAAATCCACCCCCACATTTACGCCTTTGTTTTTTTGCCAGGTAAGATTCGGATCTGTTATCAGTTTTGGTTTAAGCCCTGACTGGCCATTGTAAATCGCAGGCTGCCACAAAGGTTTGTTTTGGTAATCGCCAATTTCCTGGTCGCCGGTAAAACCATAGCTGGCCCTGAGTTTCAGCGCTGTCAACACTTTGCTGTTCTCCATAAACTTTTCCTTATTGATATTCCAGCCAAGGCTGAAAGAAGGAAAATAACCAAACTGCTTGCCTGCCGGGAAACGGGATGATCCATCGGCACGAATCACCACACTGGCGAGGTACTTACCATCATAATCATAGGTGGCTCTGGCGAGGTAGGAGTGAAGCCTGTTGTTTCCTCCGGGAGGAACGGGTGTTCTTGTGATAATGGCTGCAACAGAAACATCACTTAAGCCGCTGCCTAACGGGAACCCCTGGCCCGAAACAGCGATCCTGTCTGATGTGGAACTCTGCTGTGTGTAACCAGCCAAAGCGCCGAGTGTATGTTTACTAAATGTTTTTTGGAAGCTTAGGATGTTTTCATTCAGCCAAACTGTGCTTGTGAAATTGGCTTTGGTTGCCCGGCCACCAATGGGCCCGCCATCTGTTGTAAGCGGTGATAAAAAAAGTTTATCCTGCAAGGCAGAATAATCAACACTCCACGAAGTTTTAAATTTTAAACTGCTGCTGATTTTGTACTCACCAAAAGCAGAGCCTAAGGCCCTGTAACCATCTGTAGTGCCAACAATTTCATGGGCAGATTTTACAGGGTTATCCGATAGCCAGCTGACCTGGTAGTCTTCAAATTTAGCATAGTTGCCGGTTGCATCGTATACCGGCATCAGTGGAGATGCGCCAAGTGCATTGGTAACAATTCCGCTGTAGGTATCATCGTTAAAGCTCCGCCTGTTAAGGCTTTTGGAAAGAGAAATATTTGTGCCGATCAATAACCTGTCTGTTACATTGTGATCAATATTCACCCGGGCATTCATCCTTTTAAAATAATTTTCTATTACAATTCCCTGCTGATCAAAATAACCGGCGCTCATGTAAAAACGGGTTTTATCGCTGCCGCCTTTTACGTTGATCTCGTAATTGCTGATGGGAGAGGTTCTGAAAACCTGGTCCAGCCAGACAGTATTAGTAGTGCCTGCGGAATAATTTAAAGGATCAGTAAGCACAGACGCATCGAAACCTGCGCCAAATACATTGGGATCTGCATTGTATAATTTAAGATCGTTACTGCGGGCTTCATTTATAAAATCAACAAATTGGGTATTGTTTAAAAACTTGATTGTCTTCGCCACTTTTTGAACGCCAGTGTACATGTTAAAACCAATCTGTGATTTGCCGGCCTTTCCTTTTTTAGTGGTTACCAGTACCACTCCGTTCGATGCCCTTGCACCATAAATTGCGGCTGAAGAAGCGTCTTTTAAAATTTCAATGGATTCAATATCATCGGGATTAATGTCTGAAATAGAACTGATATTCTGACCCTGGCCAACTTCTTCACCTGTTGTATTAAAAGAGGTTGATAAAGAAGAGTTGCTCTCGCTTATCATTGGAATGCCATCTACAACATAAAGAGGATTTTGTGCTCCACGGATACTCACCAGCAAACCTGCACCAGGCGTACCGGAAGGTGAAGTAACGTTGATACCCGACAGCTTGCCCTGGATGCTGCTGGCAAGGTTTGTAACCGGTTGATTTTTAAAATCTTTATTGCCAATTGAAGCTACAGCACCGGTGAGATTTGATTTTTTCTGCGTTCCATATCCCACTACTACAACATCGGCCAGCTGGCTGGCAGATTCCTGCATTACGGCGATAATTTCGTCTTTGCCGCCAGCGGCAATGGTTTGGTTTTTAAAGCCGACAATACTTATTTCAATGCTGCTGCCCGCCGCAGGTAGTTGTAATGAAAAACTACCATCAGCCAGAGACGAGGTTCCGGTATTTTTTGCACTGCCTTTCGCACTTACAGAAGCGCCCTGCAGTGGATTTCCCTGGCTATCTTTTACAATGCCTTTTAATACCCGGCTTTGTGCCATTGTAATAAAAGGGAGAGCTGCAACAAGTAAAATTATCGTGATACAACGCAAGAATTTTGATGTAATCATGTAGGAATATTTAGCGGTTAAGTTTTGGTAATTCAAATGTAGATAATGAGTATTATATAAAATCTCCGTCAAAAAATATTACTTATATTGAATAACCTGCTGATAATCAGTGTCTAAATCCCGTCAAAACTGCGTAGATTTGAAAGTCCTCGTTTCAAAAAATTTGCAGCACATTCTTTCAACCTGATAATTATGCTTTTAAGTAACCGGATAAGGCATGCAATTGAAGAGCATCCTCAAATAAAAAAAATAATTACTGCGACAATAAAAGGAGATCATTGGGCTGAATATTCAAGGACGCATTTTGACATGGTGGCATCTGTTATCAATAAAGAAATTACAAAGGAAGTCATCGCCAATCCTGACCTTATCAAACACCATCTTGTAATTGGCAAATTAAAAATTGAAAAAGATATCCTGAACTTTCAATCAAAATCTGCAGAGGGGCTTGTGCAGCAACTTGCACGAAGAAGTGAATATAATATTTACAATTGGGTAAGTGGCAAAACACTACATAGTTACTGGAATAATGGCAATGCTAAAATTGTGAAAGTGAATGTGCTGCTGGCTTTTCTAAAAATTCCGTTTAATTCGTGGGCCAGCTGGCAGCAGGATGTCGAGTCTCCGCCAGCAAATGGTGCTGCAATGGCATTTTTTCCCTTTAAAACACAGGACGCATCGCATTCATCGTTCAGTATTTTGAAAAGATATTACACCGGCAATTATTATCTCTATTATCAAAAAACCGATGGCAGTAATCATGTAATTAAAACGCCTTTTGTTATACGGGAAGAAAAAAATGGAGAACTGCTGGTGCACTCCATTTCTGAAGGCCACCGGTACACAGGTAAAGTGATGGGGTTAAGAGACGGCTGCCTTTATATAAACTGCCAGAACCTGGATTTTGATGAGATGGAGCAGTATGTTTTCAATATTGGTTTAGAAACCAACCCGGAAGTTTTATTTGGGGTATCAACCACCGTGAGTGTAAAAGAAAGGCTTGCTGTAGCATTAAAAAATGTGCTGGTAAAACAAAAAACACTAAAAAAGAATTTTGAAACTGAGCCTGAAATTGAGATTCCTTTCACTAAAATTTACAACAGCAAAACTGAAGAAGCCATCATAGTAGACTATCTTAAAAAAAGTGCAACAAACATTATTAAAACTTCCAGCTGTTGTAATTTAAGTGATATGATAAATTAGATGCCACGTTTTAAAAAATACCCTGAATAGGGTATGGGCCGGGCAAAAAGATCTGTTAGTTTTGTATCGGTTTTTCAAAGGATATTGGATTTTAAAACGGGGCTGGATTTTTATCCTGGCCCTTTTTTTATGCCCTTAATTTAACCCAGATTTTGCAGTTGAAAATCTATTGCGGCTTCCAACTGCTGCACA
Source organism: Ferruginibacter sp. (assembly GCA_965247025.1). GTDB lineage: Bacteria > Bacteroidota > Bacteroidia > Chitinophagales > Chitinophagaceae > Ferruginibacter. The sequence goes on from OZ252000.1 coordinate 4,582,489, forward strand.
GCTAAGTATTTCAGAACATTTTTTGACTTCAAAATAGATCACTATTCATCAGCCAAAAAATAACCCGAAACACCTAACTCACTTGCATTTGAAACCCTCATAACGATCTCAACTGCAAAACCTGGGTTAAACGATGCTTTTTTAGAAGCAAATTTTTGGATGATAGCCAATGCAGGAATGACCTATTGTAATAAAAAGCTGATTGTTTTTTCTGCTACTTCTTCCATAGCTTCCGGAAGGTAGTTCATGATCCAGGGATGGCGCCGGTCAAAAACATGGTTGCTGTCCACAATCAAGATGGCTGCGTTTGGTTGCCACTCTTTAAGCTTGTGGGCACTTTCTTCGGCCACTGCCAAATCATTACTGCCATGGCAGATTAGCATTGGTATAGTGAGTTTTTCCGCTGCATTTTTTATGCTGAGCCGCTCTTTATTGTTTTGATAATTTTCGTACAGTTGATAATAAAGCGGCATTTGCTGATTGGTACGGCTGTTAGTGTAATACTGAACACCACTGGTTTCCCATTCCTTTATTTTGGCTGCCGGCCAACTGCCCCAGGGAGTTTTACATTCGCTTATGCCAGCCCAGGTAACCAATTTTTTTATGCGCTTATCTTCTGATGCAAATATGGTGGATACGCCGCCACCCATACTGTGGCCAATTAAATAAAGCCTGCTGGTATCCATTGAACTGCTGTAAATATTGCCAGGGTTACAAATCCAATCTGTTACCGTTTCCAGGTCTTCCAGTTGAATGGTATAATTGTTTTTGCCGAACGCATCAAGGTCTGCAAATTCATCCGGTTGCTCCGGCGTAGTGCCGTTATGAGAAAAATTAAATTTCACAAATACAAAACCGGCCAGCACAAATTTCTTTGCAATCAAATCAAAATTACCCCAGTCTTTAAAGCCGTTAAAGCCATGTGCATACAGCACCACAGGGCGCTGACTGCCATCATTCTCGTAAAAAATATCCAGCGTTAGCGGTAAACCGGAAGTGCCGGCAACGACTATATTTTTTTGTATCTGCATCTTTTTTGTTCTTCAATTTATGGTCAACAACCAAAACAGCTTATTTCAACATTGTTGCCGGCACTTCTTTTTCAAGCAAATTTTTATAGATAAACTTAGTTCTTAAATTTTGAAAATGAAGGCCTTTGTTACCACCCCAGCCGTGTCTTCCGCCGGGGTAAATCATCAGTTCAAAATCCTTTTTAGCATCTTGTAATTTACTGATGAACTGAAGGCTGTTTTGCAGATGGACATTGTCGTCAATTACGCCGTGAACAATTTGTAAACCGCCTTTGTAATTGTCAACAAAATTCATCACGTTGCCGGTTTTGTAACCTTCCGGGTCATTTGCCAATGTTCCCATAAACCGTTCAGTATATGCAGCATCATATAAGCTCCAGTCTGTAACACTGCCACCAGCCATTCCAAATTTAAACACATCGCTGTATTTTGTAAGGGCCAAACAGGTCATATAACCACCATAACTAAAACCTGCCATGCAAACCCTTTTTGCATCTGCACTGCCATTTGCAACCAGCCATTTAACCATAGTGCTGTAGTCTTTCAACTCCCAGTCTCCCATATCGTGGTACATATAATTAACGCCTTCTTTACCAAAATGTCCGCTTGCCCGGTGATCCATTGACACTTGTATCAAACCTTCTTTTGCATACCACTGCTGGGCGCCTGTTAACTGAAAAACATCCGTGACTGTGCCTGCATCCGGACCGCCGTAAATAGAAATAAGCACGGGGTATTTTTTACCGGCTTCCATATTTAATGGCCAGGTAACTTTCATTGGCAGGTCATATAAACCATCATCACTCTTTACACGGATCACTTCTGTTTTTGCAAGAATATAAGCATCGTAATCAGCACCTTTTGAGTCGGCCAATTCTTTTATAATTTTTCCTTTGTTGTTTACAAGTGCCATTTTATTTGGCATGCTGCTGTTGCCATAGGTGGTAATAAAATATTCGCTGTTTGGAGAGGCATTGATGCCGGCATGATTGTAACCTCCAAATGTTAAACGCTGCAGATTTTTTCCATCAAGGTTTACCCGGTAATAATCCCTGGTGGCAGAATTTCTCTGCAACGGGCAGTAAAATAAACAATACCATTTTTCTCATCAACATAATTAAGGCCAGTTACAGTAAATTTTCCGCTGGTAAGAGCGTTCAATAATTTGCCGTTCAAATCATAGCGGTACAAGTGTTTCCAGCCGGTGGCATCGCTCAACAATAGTAAACCCTTGCCATTTTTCAGAAAGGCAATACGGTCGTTGTCATCAAGATCAATCCAGGTTTTTTGCTTTTCATTGTAGAATTCTTTTTTGCCGCCTGTAGCAGGATCAACTTCATAAATGATGAGGTTATTCTGCAGCCTGTTCATCCATTGTACCAATAGAGTACTGCCATCTGGTTTCCATGCCGGCATGCCAAAATATTGGTCATCTTTTTCATTGAAATCGCTCCAAACTGTTGGGCCGCCATCGGGTGCAACAAAGCCAACTTTTATCGCAGGATTAGGATCCCCAACTTTAGGATAATGTTCTTTTTCGACAAGCCCGTGCTGGCCGGTGCCATCAGTAATAGTGAATACAGGAACATTGGCATCATCACTGCGGAAGTAAGCAATTTTTTTACTGTCGGGGCTCCACCAAAAACTTTTGTAAGCAGATGATCTGCCCAAAATTTCTTCCATATAAACCCAGCTGGCATAGCCGTTTAAAATAAGATCGCTTCCATCTGTTGTAAGCTGCGTTTCTTTTTTTGTGCTGATGTTTACGGTGTAGAGATTGTTGTTTTTGGTGTAAGCAATATAGTTGCAATCCGGGCTGAGGGTGGGGTTTACTTCTTTGGCGCTGTCTTTTGTTAAACGCACTTCATTTACATACAAATCATTATCCTTATTGATAACAGTTGGTCTTGAATCTGTTGGTTTTGCCGGGACGATGTATTCGGTCTCGGTGCCTTTTTTGCAGTCAAGTAAAAAACTTTTGCCCTCTCTTTTAATTACTACATGGCTTTCATCGATCCATGGTCCGGCGGTTGGAAGTGGCTCAATAATTCCTTTAAAATTATTTTTGAAATACTGCTCATCAGTAAGTTCTTTTTTTTGAGCAACGGCTGAAAATGAAATTGAAACGATGAATAAAAAAAGGGAAAGTTTTGAAACAACTTGCGTCATGAGGTAGCTTTTGTGTGAAAAAATGAAAGGTAGTATTTTACTGGAAGAGTAGGAGGTATTGCCGAACGGTGATTTGAATAAGATCCCTTTATGGTTCATCTTCCGGTCAACTGGCGGATAATGTTTTCCAATTATTTTTCACTGATAGTCGACTTTTCAGACTTATCATAAATATCAACCAGAAAAATGTTTTCATTCTCAACCCTACAAATGTTATTAGTCTTGCTCCACCAGATTTACCTCTTCCTTTTGAAGTTATTGATAACCTGATTTTAAAACAATTTTTACCCAAGGGGATTCCCTGAAAAGGGCATTCAGTAAGAGTATTTAGTAGCGCCTCTAAATCTTTTTTTACGGATGGGTATTTTTTAACGAGCCTTTTTACGCTCTTTTCAAATAATTCTGTTGCAATAATATTATAACTCATTCAGCAAGTCTTTGGCAAGCTTAAGTTTCTTTTTTCCACTTTCGTGCAAACTAATATCCTCAAAGGCCTTTGCTAATTCGTTCCTGCGTTTTTTTAATTTTGATGAGTCGCTTGTGCCGGCGCTTTTTTTTGAAAGAGGAATTGCATTTTTTTAGGAGCATTTTTATCGGCCATTGGGAACTTGAACAATAAATCAGTTTTGCTATCCGCCTCAAGCATTGCATGCACCATTTTCACAACACGTTCGTCTGCTGTTTCAATGTATTTCTGAACGTCTTTTCTTAGAGATGTAATAGTATTCATTGTATAAAATTTATCAAAATGAAGGTACTAAAATTTTACTCAAATACTCTCCGGCCGCATCATTGGAAAAAATAGCACATCCTGTATAGAATGCTGGTTGGTAAGCAGCATTGCAATCCTGTCTATACCCAGGCCAATACCTGATGTTGGCGGCATACCATACTCCAGTGCCCTTAAAAAATCATGATCAATAAACATCGCTTCATCATCGCCCCTTTCCATTAATTTAACCTGCTCTTCAAAACGCTCCCTTTGTTCAATTGGGTCATTCAGCTCACTGTAGGCATTGGCAATTTCTTTGCCATTGCACATCAGTTCAAATCGCTCTACCAGTCCAGGTTTGCTGCGGTGTTTTTTTGTGAGGGGGCTCATCTCAATAGGATAGTCTGTAATAAAAGTTGGCTGTATGTACTTGCCTTCGCATTTAGTTCCAAAAATTTCATCTATCAACTTTCCTTTACCCCATTTTTCATCTGCATGAATTTTTAATTCACGGCAAACATTCCTGATGCCTTCTTCATCCATTTCACTAATGTCAAAGCCTGTAAATTCTTTTATAGAATCATACATCGTAATTCTTTTATAGGGCGCTTTAAAATCAATGGTTGCATCACCAGCTAATACTTTACTGGTACCATTAGTGGCAATGGCCGCCTTCTCCAGCATTTGTTCAGTTGTATCCATCATCCATTCATAATCCTTATAAGCCACATAAAACTCCAGCACGGTAAACTCAGGATTGTGTGTACGGTCCATGCCTTCATTTCTAAAATTACGGCTGAATTCATACACCCATTCAAAGCCACCAACAATTAATCTTTTGAGATAAAGCTCGTTGGCAATACGCATGTACATGGGCACATCCAGCGCATTGTGGTGCGTAGTAAAAGGCCTTGCAGCAGCACCCCCGGGAATTGATTGAAGCACCGGTGTATCAACTTCCAACGCACCTCTTTCATTTAAAAACTCCCGAATGGCATTTACCATTTTTGTTCGCTTGATGAATGTTTCTTTCACGCCTGGGTTTACAATCAGATCTGCATAGCGCTGGCGGTAACGAAATTCAGGATCAGTAACTTCATCAAACGCCTCACCATCTTTTTCTTTTACAATCGGTAATGGATGAAGCGATTTTGTGAGTATCGTAAACTCTTTTACATGGATAGAAGTTTCGCCAGTTTTGGTAGTAAAAACAAATCCTTTAATTCCAATTATATCACCAATGTCCAGCAGCTTTTTCCAAACTAGCTGGTACATGCTTTTGTCATCTCCGGGGCAAATATCATCCTGCTTAATGTAGAATTGAATCTTGCCGACACTGTCCTGGATCACCGCAAAATTCGCCTTGCCCATATCCCTCACACTCATTATTCTGCCTGCAATGCACACGTCTGCAAAATCAGCTTTATTTTCTTCTTCTTTATAATTTTCCTTTATAAAAACCGAATTGGTATTAACAGGGTAAAGTGCTGCCGGGTAAGCATCTATCCCCAATTTTGTTAACTCTGCCAACTTTTCTCTCCTGATAATCTCTTGTTCAGATAAATGCTGTGTGCTCATAATGATAAAAAAATTTATTTCCCGTTACGGGTTTGGGGCGCAAATATACCGCATGCTTGCCATTTATAAGGGACGCTGTACGCCGAAATCATTTGGCGGTAAACTTGTTTATCTTTAGCGCTAAATATTCTACATGAAAAAAGTATTGTTTGTATCGGCTTTTGCTATGTTGTTTTTGGGATGTGATGAATTAAAACAAATAGCAGCAAGTACCAGTGGTGTAACGGAAGCCGAAGCAGGACAGGGCATTAAAGAAGCATTGAGCCAGGGGCTTGCAAATGCAGTTTTACAACTAAATAAAGAGGATGGTTTTTATAAAGATGCCCTGTATAAAGTGCTGCTGCCGCCAGATGCAAAAAAAATAGAAAACACGTTGCGGACAATCGGGCTTGGCAGTGTTGTGGACAAGGCAATTTTGCAAATAAACCGTGGCGCTGAAGATGCGGCCGGTTATGCCAAACCCATATTTGCAGATGCCATCAAAAGCATGACTTTACAAGATGCAATCGGACTTGTAAAAAACGGGGATACAAGTGCCACACATTTCTTCAGGGAAAAGACAACCGAAAGATTAATTGCAGCTTTTTTGCCTGTTATTAAAGCTTCGCTTGATAAGGCAAATGCTACAAAATATTACGGAGATATTGTAACAACTTACAACAAACTGCCAACGACTTTTACTAAGATAAGTCCCGACTTAAATAATTACGTAACCACTAAGGCAACGCAGGCACTTTTCGACTTAGTTGCAAAAGAAGAGGTAAATATCAGGACCAATTTTGCGGCAAGAACGTCGGATATTTTAAAGAAAGTTTTTGGGCAGAAGCTGATGTAATTATTCCCAAATTGCATTTAAGTTTACGGGAACCATGCAGCCATCATCCAAAGGGAATGCGTAGGGTTGATCCTGTAAAATTTCCTGTTGCTGGTATTTGCTTTCTTTATCAAGCAGGTAAACCTCCATGGAGTTTTTCTCAATATCAACTATTAGATAGTAAGGGATTTTAAAAGACTGGTACAGGTAAAATTTATTATTCCTGTCTTTCATAGCCGTTGAAGGTGAAAGTATTTCTACTACCATTGCTGGCGTAAAATCAAGGAATGGTTTTGATATTTCTTTGCAAACAATTACAGCATCAGGTTGAACTACAGTGTCTTCAGAAATTTTAATATCGATAGAGTTATAAACTCTACAGTTCTTGCAGGCAGCTTTCTTAATTGATTGTTTCAATTCAGACATAATATTCACACTTACCCATTGGTGCCTTGGAACAGGCGCAGGACTCATGGCATATGGAATGCCTTCGATAATTTCCCAACGCCCTTCCCAAAGGCGATACTCTTCATAAGTGTAATGCGGTAATATTTTAATTGCCGAAGAAATAGAAACAAATTTACAATTAAAGATCGAAAATACGAGCCGCTCAAAATGAGGCGGCCAGTAATACCTGCCAGGCCTCATTCACTTTATCAGCAGCCAATAATTCTTTTGCATAAATATGCAACTCCATTTCCATTTCATCGGGGTTGATGGAATAATATTGAATGATGTTCTTTAGCCGGTCATCATGAAATGCAGGATTGATAAAAGGCACGTCAGCCACCATGGCTAACTGCTTGCAATTATCGTTGTTAAGAATAGTGCTTTGTCTGATAGACACCAGCAAAGAATCCATACTAATAGCAGATGTATCAGATTTTTCCGGAGAGCTTTCAAGGGAGTTATTGTCAGACATTTTTCTTTAATAAAAGTATAGAAAAATCATGCTCATCTTTTGCGATAGTGCTGGTTAGCAAGCCTAACGCTTCGTTCTCCATTTCAATAACATCACCTTCCTGCAGCCATTGCTCCTGGTAGTTGGGATCATTGAGTTTGCCCGTTTGATTAAGCTCCAGAAGACAACCTGTTGAGATTGTGCCGCTGCCAATAACATCTCCCGGAAAAAGGTTTACACCATAACTGCAGCGTTCAACAATTTCTGCAAAGGTCCAGTCCATATCGCCAACATTTCCGGCACTTACTTCAACACCATTAACAATGCACTTCATGGGCAAATTCCAGGCTTTACCGGTATGATTTTCTTTGCATGGGATTTCGAATACTTCCAGCTCATCTAACGTGACAAGCATTGGGCCTGTAACGGTTGCAAAGTCCTTTCCTTTTACAGGCCCATTATCCAGCAGCATATCTTCCATCTGCAATACTCTTGCGCTCATATTGTTCATTATCATAAGTCCGGCAATGTACTCGTCGGCTTCCGAAGCCGGAATATTTCTACCTGGTTTACAGATGGCAATGGCAACCCCTGATTCAAAATCCAGCTTCTGAAAATGATCCGTCATGCACACCACTTCACCCGGGCCTAGTACGCTGTTATGATTGCCAAAACAGAATGCCGGGTATTGATCAAACTGCTCTGGCATTGCGGCATTGCGGCTTTTTCTTTCAGCCTCAACGTGCTGGCGAAAGGCATTGGCAACTCTTAAGCTGGTAGGGTTAGGTACCGGGGCCATAATGGTGGTTACGGCACTAAGCGGTATTGCCTTTCCAGAACGTACCATACCTTCCAATATTTTTTGTTCGGCGGCAAGTGCCACCGGGTAACAATCTTCCCAATAATTCAAAAACATCGCCATACTTATAGGCAGGTCAGGATGTAATGAATCAGTATCGTATAAATTTTCATCTACCAGCAATGCCAGTTGTTCATGCTCATCTTTTATGTAGGTAATTAATTTCATTACAATTTATTTTTATTAAAGCTAACCATAGGCTAATAATAGTATGGTTATTGTTTCTAAAATAAGGTATTTTCAAAAATAGGCATTAAAATAGTGATTATTTAATGCTGGGTTATTGCGCAATATTTTTTCAACAGCTAATTTTATTAACCTTAAATGGGGTGGTATGAAATTCGAAAAAATTCATAACAAGGGCCAGGCCCGGTTGTTTAAAAGCAGGCACCTGGAATATTTTACAAAATCTCATCCACTCACAATCTGGAGCATCTATGTTCCCGTGATCATCTTCTTTTTAATTACAGCGTTTAATAATTACGGCCTTACAACAGCCTCAATTTTATTTGCATTTTTAGCAGGTATTTGTTCATGGACTTTATTTGAATATCTAATTCACCGGTATGCTTTTCATTTTGGCGCAGCAAGTGAAAGAGCTACCAAATTTGTTTACCTCATTCATGGTAATCATCACGAATATCCACGGGACAAACAACGGCTTTTTATGCCTGCATTGCCCAGTCTTATTCTGGCTGCCACCTTTTTCTCTTTATTTTATCTTATTGGTTTTCTACTACAGATCAGCAGTTATGTGTTTGCGTTTTTTCCGGGTTTTTTGCTGGGTTATTTATTATATGGCTCTATGCACTACGCTATACATGCATGGAACCCGCCATTTAAATGGATGAAACCATTGTGGAGAAATCATCACCTCCATCATTACAAAGAGCAGGAAAAGGGATTTGGTGTCAGCTCAACCTTGTGGGATCATGTGTTTGGAACCATGTTCGATTTAAAGGCGGAAAAGGAAGATCGGGAAAAGATAAATGAACTGATGTTTAAAAGAAACACCTCAAAAGGGCTGGCAGTTGAAAAGCCAGAACAGGTTTAATTACCACTTTTCTGCACCATCAAAATCAACATTCCGCTGATTGAATTGCTGCCTCGATTTTATTTTTTCCAATTGTCTTTCAATAATAAGTGTTGCGATAATATTGCCGGCATTTTCAGTTGCCTGGTTAGACAAAAAGCTTTTTATTTTTGATTCACTCACATCAATGCGGTAGAGCAAACTTATGAGTTGCTCAAAATGATTAAGGATAAGATGGTTGAGGTAAACGGCAAGCTGATTGTGTAATTCTTCCAATGAAATTTTTACCGAAAGATCAATAGCCAGTTCCTTGTTTACCTGTTGTACCAGTTCAGAGTTTTGATCCATTGCCTGAAATTAATATTTTTCCATCACCCCCAACCCAAACAAAGCATAGTCATATTTTACCGGGTCATTTTCATCCAGGCCACGTAAATATGTGGTGAGTTCCAAAGCTGCCTGCCAATCATTTTGGGTACGTTGTAAAATATTCAGGCGTTTAGCAACCCTTGCCACATGTACATCAATCGGTATTATCAGTTGTGCCGGGTGTATAGTTTTCCAGATACCAAAATCCACTCCTGCGTCATCATTTCTCACCATCCAGCGCAGGAACATATTTAAGCGCTTGCAGCCAGATTTTTTTGCTGGCGTGGCGATATGTTTACGGCAGTGTCTTTCGGCTGCCGCTTCCTCATTATAATTAAACACATAATTATGAAAGCCAATTAAAGCATTTTCGATGGTTTCATCACCAGGCTGCATCCATTTTGTAAAAGCTGTTTCCAGGCTTTCTTCTCCCAAAACCCAATAGTGATGGCGTAAAAAGTTAAGCAGGTGCCAAAGGTCCATATCATTAAATGTGCGGTGTACAAAACCATTGAATACATCAAACTTTTCAGGGTGTTCATTAAAGTTTGTGTGCATGATAAAATGATAAGGCTGGTTGTTCATGCCATTCATCAACCGGTTACAGGAATTGATGATTCCCTTTCTTGTTCCCCAGGCAAGTATGGCTGCAAAAAAACCAGCTATTTCAATATCTTGTTTTAGCGTAAACCTGTGGGGAATACTTATTGGATCATCTTTTATAAAAGATAAATGATTGTACTGTGCAGTTTTTACATCAAGGAAATCTCTTAGCTTGTTGGGAAGCATAATTGGGTTGTTGCAAAGGTAAACTACTTCTTTTTTGCAATGGCGGCGATGGCTATGATAACCCAGATAATATTTACAACCATACTTGGGTAGGCCCGGTGTTGAAACGTGTTGATGGTAAAAAAAATGCCGCCGATTAAATTACTGAGAATATAAACCGGTGATGTACTTTTTAGCCTGCCGTTAATATTTAAAAAATAGGCTCCAACAATAAGTACGGAGCCTATCCAGCCAATTATTTCTATTAAGTTCATCTTATTGAAGCCCTTTTATTATTTCTTTATCTGCAATAGTTGATTGTTCTTTTTTATCGTAGATACTCAGGAGGTAAACAGTTTGTTTAATAATTTTTACATGAGTAATTATCCTGGCCCCACCGCTTTTGCCTGTATTTTTTTACCGTATTGCCAAGCGGATTTTGTAACAATTCTTGCCTAATGATGTTCCCTGGTTTGGATTAATTTCCAATGACTTATACATTTCTGCATACTCCATTTTTAACGAGGGATATTTTTTTACAAGTGTTTTTAACTCCTTTTCAAAGTCAGCGGATACAATAACTTTAAAGCTCATCAAGCAATTCTTTTGCAGTTTTCAATTTAATTTTCCCGGCAGCGTGGAATTGGGCCTGTTTATATCCCTGTTCAATACTATCCAAAATTTCTTCCTTTGTTTTTTCATTCGCTTTTGCAGATTTATCTTTTTTTACAACTGCTTTTATTTTTGTACGTTCCAGAAATTCGCTTACAAAAGCAAATTCCTTTTTGTTTTTTGGCTGTATGATGATTGTTTCCATTATCTAAATTTACTTTTTTCTGCAAAATATTATCCAATTGCCTGCTCTAAATCTGCAATTAAATCTTCAGCATCTTCAATACCAACACTTAGCCTGATAAGGCCGTCACTCAGGCCGTTTTTAATTCTCTCTTCCCGTGGTATGGAAGCATGCGTCATGCTGGCCGGGTGATTGATCAGGCTTTCCACTCCACCCAGGCTTTCTGCCAATGCAAATATTTTGGTAGTTGATAAAACCTTTGTGGCAGCTTCTATACTTTCATCCTTTAAAGTAAAACTTATCATACCGCCAAAGCCACGCATTTGTTTGGCTGCTACAGCATAGCCTGTACTGTCTTCAAAACCGGGCCAGTAAACTTTACCAACCTTTGCATGGCTGCGTAGATAATGCGCTATGGCAATGCCGTTTTCGCAATGCTGGCGCATACGTACATGCAGCGTTTTAATGCCTCTCAGCACCAGGAAGCAATCCATCGGGCCGGGTACTGCACCGCAACTTTTTTGAATAAAATATAATTTTTCCCTCAGCTCCTTATCATTCATTACAAGGCAGCCCTGTATCACATCACTGTGGCCACCAAGGTATTTTGTAGCAGAATGCATTACGATATCTGCGCCAAAATCTAATGGGTTTTGAAGGTAGGGCGATGCAAAAGTATTATCAACGCAAAGCAACGAACCGGCTGCTTTTGACACCTCTGCAACCGCAGCAATATCGGTAATATTCATCAATGGATTCGTGGGAGTTTCTATCCAGATTAGTTTTGTTTTGCTTGTTACAACCGACTGGATATTTGCTGTATTTGTCGTGTCAACATAAATAAATTTTATCCCAAACTTTTCGAATATTTTGGTGAACAACCGGTAAGTGCCGCCGTACATATCACTGGCTGCAATCACTTCATCGCCGGGTTCCAGCAATTTAATTACTGCATCGGTTGCCGCAACGCCGCTGCTGAATGCCAGGCCGTATTGCCCATTCTCCAGCACTGCAAAAGCTTCTTCGAGGGCCTTGCGGGTGGGGTTTTGGCTACGGGCATATTCATATCCCTTATTTTGGCCGGGGGCCGATTGAACATAAGTAGATGTTTGGTAGATCGGCGTCATAATAGCGCCGGTGCTTGGGTCGGGTTCTGCACCTGCATGAATTATTTTAGTTGCCAGCCCTAATTTGGAATTTTTATCAATGCTCATTTAATCTCCTTTAAAAATTGAATTGCAAAGTAACAGGATTTTAGGCAGGTGAAAATAAACGCCGCCAGCGCCTGTTGTTGCATTGTATTTATGCCGGGGAATTTGAGCATGTTATGAAACGAGGAAATTTATATTGCCAGCCAACAGGAGGGAGCTTCATATCAGGCTGCAAGCTTGTTGTATTTGTTCCGGTATTCAACAGGCGTAAGGCCTGTGATTTTTTTGAATACGGTTCTAAAGGCTTTTGTATCAGTATAACCAACATCGTACATTACTTCGCTTATGTTTTTCTGGCTGCTTTCAAACCTGCGCTTGGCTGCTTCAATTTTTACCCGTTGGATGTATTCCACAACAGTATTATTTGTAGCTTTTTTAAATCTTCTTTCAAAGCTTCTTCTGCCAATAGCCACCTTACCGGCAAGTTGATCAACTGTAATTTTTTCCTGGTAATTCGCTTCAATAAAATCCTGTGTTGCAATAATGGAATCATCAGCATGTTCACGCTGACCCTGGAAAAGCATAAAGGCCGACTGGCTGTCCCGGTCAATATCCACCGCAAAATATTTTGAAGCAAGAATTGCAATATCTCTGTCAGTGTATTTTTCAACCAGGTACAACAACAGGTTCCAGTAGGAGTTGGCGCCACCGCTGGAATAAATGCCCTGTTCTTCTGTTATAATGGCACCATCCACCAACTCAACATCCGGGTACATATTCCTGAATTCGTTAGCAAGCGTCCAATGAGTTGAACATTTTTTACCGTTGAGTAAACCGGTAGATGCCAATAAAAAAGCGCCAAGACAAAGCGATGCAATCTCGGCCCCGCCGGCATATTGTTTTACAATCCAGGGCACTATTGTTTTGTTGAGCTCAACAGCGGTTTTCATATCGCCGCTAAGCGCCGGAATAAAGATGAGATCTGTCTGAGTTACATCTTTCAACAACTTATCCGTGTGCACAGAAAACAGGCTGTTGTTAAGTTTTACCTCTTTCGACAATCCAACCAGCTCAACATGAAAAAGCGGTTCTTTATCAGCCGCAATTAAAAACTGGTTAACAGCTTTAAACATGTAAAGCGGATCTGCAACCGCTTCAATTACTGCCGTTTCCGGAACAAGAATAGATATCTTTTTCATGAAACAAATGTAAAAGATTTATCTGTCGTAATCAACCCATTATAAAGTCATTTTTGCACCTTTAAATTTTCGCAGGTGAGGTGCATCTTTGCTAAGTAATTAGAGTAGCAAAACAAAACTGGCAACCAGGATTGATAAAACTTTTACAATGATTGAAGTTTTTAAAACAAATATTACCAGTGCGAAAAAGGCGAGCCATCTTGTTGCAGAGATTCAGAAAAACTTTGCCGGGTATAAAGTAAACTTTGATTTATCAGACTGTGATAAAATCTTGCGGTTAATTTGCAACAAGGAAAATTTTTGTTGCCTGCAGTTTATAACCTGGCTTAAAGCAAAAGGTTGCTTTGCGGAGGTGCTGCCTGATTAAAAAAATCGCTAACCAAAAAATGAAAAATATGACACAGATAAATGCCTATTTAACCTTTAGCGGAAACTGTCGTGAGGCGATGAGTTTTTACAAAGAAATACTTGGTGGAGATCTGAATCTGCAAACAATCGGCGAGTCGCCCATTGCAGAAAAAATGCCACCTAAAATGAAGAATATGATTCTTCATTCACAACTTACAAAAGGAGCTTTAACTATGATGGGCTCAGATATGGTGAGTGAAAATGGACTTGTAAAAGGCAATGCAGTTTCATTAATGCTCAACTGCAGTAGTGAGCAGGAAATAAGGGATTGGTTTGAAAAACTTTCTGCCGGTGGCAAGGCAGATCACCCGATAGAAAATAGTTTTTGGGGCGCATTATTTGGCGATCTTACAGATAAATTTGGTAATCATTGGCTTTTACATTTTGATAAAAACCAGTCTGCATAATTTTATAACTTTAAAATAAACAACATGAAAGCAACAAAAATTATTTATTGGATAACTACAAGTTTAATATTTCTTTTTGAGGGCGTGATGCCTGCATTTTTTTCTCATTCAAAAGAATCGGTAGAAGGTTTTCAACACCTGGGTTATCCGTTGTATTTTATAAATGTGCTTGGTGCTTTTAAAGTGCTTGGCGGGCTGGCGCTTATAATTCCGCAAGTGCCACAGCGTGTTAAGGAGTGGGCCTATGCCGGGTTTGCTATTGATTTTATTTGCGCCAGTGCAAGCTATTTCGCCGTTGATGGTGCTGGTTTTTTTGCATTTTTTCCGCTGATAATTCTGGTCATTCTAATTGTATCTTATGTTTGCTACCATAAAATGATTGCAGGAGCAAACCAACATATTAACAGCTAAAATAAGGTTATGTCATTCCAGGCTTACATTGATAATATCAAAACAAAAACCGGAAAATCTCCGGAAGATTTTAAACAACGGCGCAAAGAAAGGGACTGTTACAGGAAGGTGTAAAAGCCGGCGCAATTGTAAAATGGCTCAAGGAAGATTTTGACCTTGGGCACGGTCACGCCATGGCAATTTACGCCACTTTTAAAGGCAGAACAGGTTAAAAAATGATTTAGAGCTAAGTATACATTTATGAGCCAGGGCTTACAATTTGTGCGGCACATAAATAACGCCAGTCAAAATTATCTACTTCGTGAACAGACATAGGGATGATTGTTTTGTTTAAGGCAGACGCCTTTAAAATTCCTTTCGAAACAAGTTTAATTTTTGCTTCATGAATATAATCTGTAAGCATTGGGCTCTTCATCCATTTTTTCTGCGGCGATTCAAAACCAACTTTATCTTTTCGCCAAACAATTTCTTTAGGCAGCTTTTTATTAACCGCTTTGCGGAGAATCCATTTTGTCCATCCCTCGTGAATTTTAAAATTGGCCGGAAGGGAAAAAATAAATTCCACCAATTCATGAGATAAGAATGGTGACCTTATCTCAACACCATGTGCCATACTATTCCGGTCGGCATACCGAAGCTGTTCCTCAAGTCCGTTTGTGATTGTATTAAAATACAAAATATCATTGAGTTTGGTAATAATGGGTTTATGTATACCCTCCCATTCCCTGCCATGAACGGTGCTGATAAATTCATTTGAAAGATCTAAATGATAATTGATTTTGTCGTAAGCATTTTGCTCAAGCTTTATGGCCGCATGTGCCGGTAAATAGGTAGCCAGGTAGTTGCCAAAACCCCACCTGAATTTTATGTTGTTTTGTTTGAATAACCGGCGCTCATTCCGGGCATCTGCAAACTTTTTCCGGCTGATGAGTTGCTGTAAATACCAGTGAATGTACTTATGATAGCCGGCCATTGTTTCATCGGCACCTAGTCCATCCAGCAGTACTTTTACATTATGGTGTTTAGCCAGTTCATACACTTTATACTGGGCATAAATACTTGATGAGGGAAACGGTTCTTCCTGCTGGTGACAGAGCTTTTCGAAAGCTGCAATCAAGCCATTTTCTGTAGGGGTTACAATATGATGTTGCTGGTGAAATTTGTTATTGATGAGTTTAATAAACGGCCACTCATCTTTTTCAAAACCTGGAAAAACAGCCGAAAAAGAATGTGGCTTATTTCGGGAATGCTGATGAATAAGAGCACTGATGGTGGAACTATCTAAGCCGCCGCTGAGGCTGGACCCTACGGCCACATCACTCCGCATTCGCCTGCTTACAGAAGTGGACAGTAACTGGTTAAACTTTTCCACTGCATCATCTGCAGAAATTTTTAGTGTAAGTTCTTTGTCAATTTTCCAATAGCAGTGCATTTCATAATCGAAGGTTGCTGCATCAAAATATAAATAATGACTGCCCGGCAACGAAAGAATCCCTTCAAAAAAAGTTTGTTCGCAATCATCGGCATTTTTTACATAACCAAGTGCTATATAGTTGAGCAGCATTTTATCGTCCGGTACTTTGGGTATGCCAATAGCCCACAATGCTTTCATTTCACTTGCAAATGCAAAATGACCTTTGTCAGCAAAAAAGAATAAGGGCTTTTCGCCAAACCTGTCCCTGGCAGCAAAAAGGCATCGTTTTTTTGCATCCCAGATGGCAAGCGCAAACATGCCATCAAAGTGTTGCAGGCAATCCTCTTTCCAAAAATCATAGGCGGCTAAAATTACCTCCGTATCAGATTTGGATTGAAAGCGGTAACCCTTTTTGTAGAGCGTATCTCTTAACTCAATGTAGTTGTAAATTTCGCCGTTGTAAGTGATGGTGTATCTTTTGTCTTCTCCTTCCTGCAAAGAAAATAAAGACCGGTGCATTGGCTGGCTTGCTGCAGCGCTAAGATCGATGATTGAAAGTCTCCGGTGGCCGATGGCTACGGTGGCAGCTTCATTTACCCAATGGCCTTCACCATCAGGGCCACGGTGTGCAATGGCATCGGTCATTTTCCTGACATTTTCCTGCAGGATTGTTCTGTTATATTTGTTTGCCGATGATGGGTTAACGATAATCCCTGCAATTCCGCACATGCTGTAAATATCAGCAAAAAATCCCTTTGTTTACAAGGGATTAGAAATTAGAGGTTTTAAAACGATATAGGCAATTGTACCTTCATATTATCCCAGGCTATTACAAGGTTAGCCCCGTTTGCAGACTTTTCAAATACCATGGTAAAGTTCTCCAGTAATTCTGTTTGCTGTTGCACCGGTACATCCAGCCTTGTAACATCTTTTGTTTCATCGTATTTAAATGCGCCCCAGGTATCTGTTTCTTTGTTTAAAATCGTTGTCCATTTCTCTTCATACGGTATACAATAGGCTGTATATTTTCCTTTCTTTATTTTAACGCCACCAATTTTAACCGGTACAAAAAATTCAAGTTCGGTGGCCTCGTTGGCACCCATACGCCACAGCTTTCCATACTCAAGCAGGTCTCCAAAAATTACCCGACCATTTTTTTGAGGGCGACTGTAAATTACTCTTGCCACCAACGGTTCAGTTATTTTGTCCTGAATTTTTAATACAGGATATCCATTTGGATAATAACTCATGTCCATCGGTGATTTATCTACCGGCGGAAATCTCGATTGAGCATTCGCTGACTGAGTGAATACGGTGAAAAAGATCAATAGCCCTGTGATGTATTTCATGCTTTGCTGTTTGTAATGCAAAATAACAGATTTAATGTTAGTGCAGTTGTTGCTGTTAATGTTTTTGCATTGATTTATCATCCGCCAGTAACCATTCCCTGGCAAATGATTTTAACTCAGGAAAAAATTGCCGGTAGCACTGCTGCAGTTCATCATAGTTCGTTTCAAAAACCTCGTAGGCAGCTGTGCTGTCATTTATATAAGCCGCCCTGCGAACAAGGCCATCAAAACTTCGTTGCATCCCATCTCTGAACCGGTAATTGTACAACCAGTTTTGTGATACCATGTAGGGAAGCATTCTTGCAAATTTTTCCGGAAGAATGCTATTGTATTGTTCCAGCGTGTTATAGGTTACATGGGCAAAATCTTTAAGGCTTTCTGCATCTTTAAATTCAGCCGGGTCGGCAGCCAAAAAATGATCGTACACAACATCGGTAAATGCGCCTGCATATAAACGGTAAGCCGGCTTAAAGTATTCTTTTGCAATCGCCGTTACGGCATGCGTATCTGTAAAATCATCTATCGCCCTGTGCAATGCAATGCCCCTTTGAACACCTGCGCTGTAATTGAATTTTTTTTTACCCTTTACATAATCGCTTATCATATTCCCGGCAAGAATATCGGGTTGATAAAAAGATAGCCAGGCATGCGCAAGCAAATTCATTAAAATGGTTTTTAACAAAAAAACTAAAGGTAACAGTTTAAAAATTTATGCAGTTTCATTTTAAAAATGCCGCAGTCACCATTTAACAAATTCACAACTGATTTTATGTTTTTATTAAGAAACACTTTCCAATGCAGGCTGGCAAAGGGTTTTGCAGATTAAAAAAGTAAAAATTAATTATTGCTGCTGCCGCTTGTAAATGAAGTTAATATTGGTGGCTTCTCCTGTACCAATAATAATACACACCAAATAGCCGCTATTAGATTTGCTGTAGAATTAAAATAATTAACACTAAAAAATTAAACAAATGAAAAAGTTAACAACCTTTGCAACAGCATTAGTAATGCTGTTTTCCGCAACTGCCTTTGCAGCAAACCACAATGATCCAACTGGAAATGAAAGTGTGAAGGCTGCATTTAAAAAAAGTTTTGCTGCCGCCAGTGACATAAGCTGGGTAAAAAAAGACGATGTGTATTTTGCAAGCTTCGTTTTAAATAACCGCAATGCCGAAGCTGCTTTTAATGAAAATGGTGAACTGATTGCACTGTCAAACAAAATTGAAACCAGCGAATTGCCATTGGCTGTTACTGTTGCTGTAAATAATAAATACAGTGGTTATACAATAGCTTCGAAGGCAACAGAAATTATGTACGAAGGTCAAACAAGCTATTACGTTAATGTATCTAACAGCAAACAATTCTTAAAATTAAAATGTACCGTAAATGGTGATATTGTTGTTGAAAGCAAGCAAAAAGTATAAGAGAAAATTTTTCACAGAGATCCAGGCCATCATGCAGTAACCGGCTGCCAGGTGGCTTTTTTATTTATTAACACCGCAGAAGCTAAAATTTTGGCTGTCGGGTAATTCAATCAATTATTTTTGCAGCAATACTATGGGTTTAAGGCTGATGAAAATACTTCCATTACTCTGCTTACTGCTAATATCCTTTGCAGCGCAATCCTTTGCACAAGGCAGTTTTTCAGCTACACTTGAGCCGGCAGTAATTGGAAAAGATGAAACGGCTGAATTTAAATTGCTGGTTGAAAATGCTGGTGAGGCAGAACTGCTTGCCATCCCATCTTTAAAAGATTTTACTATTGTAAGCGGGCCTAACCAGGAGAGCGGTATGGAAAGTATAAACGGAAATGTGAGGCGCTATGTTGGTTACAGTTATATTTTAAAACCCAAAAGTACGGGCAACTTTACTATTGGACAGGCTACTGCTAAAGTGGATGGTAAAACGCTGAGATCGAAACAACTGCAACTAAAGGTTACAACGGCTACCACAAATAATTCTCCATCGGGTAACAACCCCTTTGCAGGCATTTCACCTTTTGATGAACCTGCGCCACCAAGTACTTATAATGATTTTATTTTAAGAAAAGGAGAGCGGGTTGAAGATAAGATAAACAAGAATATTTTTATAAGAGTTGAAACTGATAAAACTTCCTGTTATGTAGGCGAACCAATTGTTGTTGCCTATAAACTTTACACCCGCCTTAAATCTGAAAGCAACATTATTAAAAGCCCTGCCTTTAATGGTTTTAGTGTGGTGGATTTAGTGCCGCCTACTGGCGGAAATTACTCAATTGAAAAGTTTAACGGCCGCATGTACAATGTATACCTGCTGCGTAAAGCACAGCTTTATCCATTGCAGGCAGGGGCCGATACGCTTGAAGCAGCATCGGTTGATAACAAGATAAATTTTGTAAAAGCTGAATACCTGAACAGCAGAAATACGGATGATTTTTTGAATGGCTTTTTACAGCCATCTCTCCCGGCTGAAGCAATGCAAACTGAAAAGGTGACCTTACTGAGTAAGCCAGTTGCCATTATAGTAAAGCCCTTGCCATCTGCCGATTCCCTGGAGGCGTTTCATGGCGCTGTGGGTGATTTTTCACTACAGGCAGTAGCCGATAAAGCAAACTTTACAACCAGTGAAGCAGGCAGGTTACAGGTTACCATTACGGGGGCAGGAAATTTTACATTACTGAATCCGCCTGAAATTAAATGGCCGGCCGGCATTGAAACATTTGAACCATTGGTAAAGGAAAACTTAAACAGGCTGTCCGTACCCGTGGGCGGCTCAAAAGTGTACACCTACTCTTTTACCATTGAAAGCCCCGGACATTACACTTTACCTCCTGTTGTTTTTAGTTTTTTCGACCTGGCTGAAAAGCGTTATAAAACTATACAGACAGAGCCCATCAACTTAACGATAACAAAAGGCTCCGGCGCTAAAACGCTGGGTATAAAAGCAGATGAACGAGGTTTGCTGGAAAAGTTTTCCGACACCATTTTTACAAACCGGTGGATGATAATTGTGCCGGTAGCCCTGCTTATTTTAATTGGTTTGTTTTTTTGGTTAAGAGCAGATAGTAAAGAAGAAGAAAAAAATGCTGCCGATACCCGGAAAAATGATGACATTGAAAAAACTGTATCTAACCAAACCCCGGAGCAGCCTGCATCTGTCCATCCTTTTGAGCAATCTGAAAAGCTTTTAAACCACTACGACACAGCGCTATTTTATCAAACATTAAATAAAGAATTACAATACTTATTGACCACTAAGTTAAAGTTGCCAGGGGGAGCCGGGAAGCAAGCTATAGCAGCAGCCGTTAATAAAGCTGAAATGAGTTTTGGCGATGCCACAGAAATAAAGCAGCTAATGGATGATATTGAAATGCAGCTCTACACGCCTTTTGCTGATGAGAACCTGCAAGGCTATTTTGAACGGGCTTTGGGTGTGGAGGAAAAAATAAAAGCCATCTAAATTAATGCTGCTTACACTTCCGTAAACCTGTACCCAATACTTCTTACCGAATGAAAATACTTTGGGTTGCGGCTGTCTTCTTCAAAATACTTTCGAAAATTTAAAATAAAATTATCAATGGTACGGGTGGTTGGGTAAACGTTGTAACCCCAAACGGATTGCAATATTTTTTCCCGGGTTACCACTTCGTTTTTATTTTCTATCAGCAGCTTCAGCAGCATTATTTCCTTTTTGGTAAGGGTTACAATCGTACCATCTTTTGTAATGCATTCGAGGGCTTTAAAATCAACCCTGTTTTTACCAAACTGGTACACTTGCTCTACCGGCTTTCTACCAGTTAACTGCCGGCTTTTCTGCACCAATTTGTGAACCCTTAGCAGCAACTCCTCCAGGTTAAAGGGTTTGGTGAGATAATCGTCTGCACCTTTTTTAAGGCCAAGCACCCTGTCTGCACTGCTGTTTTTAGCGCTCAAAATAAGAATTGGAATATCATCTCCCTGCAAACGGATGGTTTCACAAACAGCAATTCCATCAATTTCCGGCAGCATCACATCCAGAATTATAAGGTCAAAATATTCTTTCTGGAAGGCGTTCAGCGCCTCTGCACCATCGTAAGCGCTCGTTACCTCATAGTTCTCCATTTCCAGGTTTAGCTTTAGCGCTTCCTGTAAATTTTCTTCGTCTTCTACCAGTAAAATGGATACCTTCTTTTCCATATTATCTTCTTTATCTGCTGCCGCTGGTGATATTGACTGACCCGTTATTCCGGGGTCAATCAACTAATATTAAATCACTTTTTTTTAAACCTTATTGTAAAAATACTGCCCGTTTCTGCATTGTCTGTTAAAGTTATTTTTGCCTTATGCTGCTGCACAATTTTTTTAGTAAGATAGAGGCCCAACCCGGTGCCTTTTGCTGAACTGGTGGCGGAGTTGCCTGCCCGGTAAAACTTATCAAACACCTTTTTTTTATCTTCATCTGCAATGCCTTTACCTTTATCTTTTACCAGCAACTGCACAAATTGATCTTCGTCCTGCAACTGTATATGCACCGGCGCATCTTTAGCCGAATACTTGGTGGCATTATCAATTAAATTATTTACAGCCATCTGCAATAACATCTCGTCCCCTTCAATAAAGAGCGCTGGTTTTAAATCTGTATGATAATGGCGCTGCGGAAAACGTGTAGCAAAATCCTGCACACATGCCGCCACCAACGCAGAAATATTAATCTCTTCCCTGGTAGCTTCGTAACCGCCATCTTCTATCTGAGAGGTCAGCAACATATTGTTGCAAAGCGCATTCAGCCTGTTTGCTTCCTGCAATGTATTTTGTATCAGCCGCTGCTGCTGGCTTTCTTCCAGTTTTCTTTTTTGAAGCGTTTCCAGGTTAAGTTTTGTTACGGCGATTGGTGTTTTAAGTTCGTGGGTAATGGCCATCATAAAACCCTGCTGCTGAAGGCTCGTTTTTAATTGCTTCTTTACAGCTCTGTAAATAAAAATTGCACCAGTTATTATCAACAGAAAAAAAACGGCTCCTTCTCCAATATACTGTGCAGTTTTTCTTTTTTCTGTACTGAGGATTTTTTGCAGGGCTTCCCTGTTGCCGGGATCATCCATTTTAACTACGCTTGTTTGGTAAAGCGCCATTTGATGGTTTTGATTGTTTAACGCAATAAACCACCATATCAGTGCTGCCAAAATATAAAGCAGCAACATCCATTGAATGATGAAAATTAGCCGGATGCGTTTTGGTTTAACAGCTAAAAGTGGCATATGAAAATGTGCAGCAAATCAAGATGAATAAAATAAAGCCTGGTAAGGCGGCTGACTACTCAATCTGCCTTTTCAACCCTTACACCCACACTCACAATATTTGGCAAAGGGTCTTCCCTCATTATCTGGCCAATAATGAATTTATACTTGCCGGTTTTTGAAAACTTAACAGGTCCGTTTGTAATAAGTTTTCTCACCTCCCAAATATCATCCATACCGGTACCTTCCCAGCCATGTGCATCATTGCCAAGTGCCAGCTCAAAACGCTGGTATTTAAAACTGCTGTCGCTGGGAAATTGGGTGCCGATGTTTAACCAGATGTTGTTGTACTTGTAGGCATCTGTGTGGCGGAGTACAATGTAAACTTTATAGGATTGTGTGGTATCGCTGATATCAAAATCGTAGGCCGGCTTCCAAGTATTTTGCCACTTATAAGCGGGTACCGGAATGTTTTTTTCAAACACATCCAGTTTTTTGCACCCGCCCAAAAACGAGGACATTGCGACCAGCAGTAGTAAATAAAAATAGTAAGATTTATAAATTATTTTTTTCATTGCTGCACAAAAATATACAGGAAACATTAGTAAACCAACGAATAGCGTTGAGGTGTGTTAGCGGAACTGCCAATGGATCAGCCTTGTAAAATAGATAAGCGGTAAATTAAAGAACATTCAAAACCTGCTCTTTGGCTTTTTCCAATTCGTCTTTCATCGTTACCACGCATTTTTGAATCTGGGCGTCATAGGCCTTGCTTCCGGTAGTATTAATTTCCCGGCCTATTTCCTGGATGATGAAAGATAGCTTTTTACCTTTTGCAACGTCGTCATTGTCCAGTAAAGAACGGAAGTATTCACAATGCTGTTTCAACCTCACCTGCTCCTCATGAATATCTACTTTTTCTATGTAATAAATTAGTTCCTGTTCCATGCGGTTACCATCGTAATTCTCTTTACCAACATGGGTTTCCAGCAACTGGGTAATTTCTTCTCTAATGCGTTTAATGCGGTTAGGCTCCAGTTTCACCACTTCTTCTTCCTGTGCGTTTATATTGGTAATGCGATCGTATAAATCTTTTTGCAGACTGGCACCTTCTTCAAGCCGGTGTTTGTTTAATTCATCCAATGCAGATAATAATACTTTTTTAAAATCTTCAAAGTCATTGTCATTTAGAAAGTCGTTGGTTGGCGTAACAACTTCAGGTAAACGTAGCAAGGCACTTAACACCGAATTGGTATCAATATTTAATTCACCCGCAAGTACTTCTATTTGTTGGTAATAAGCCTTAATTAAATCTGTGTTGATGATAACCGGCTTGGTAGTTCCATTTTGTTTGATGGTTATCACACAATCAATCGTTCCTCTCACCAGGTGCTCCTGCAACATGTTCCTTATTTCGAACTCATATGGCCTTAACAACGGCGGCAACCTCAACTGCATTTCAAATTGTTTTCCATTAAGCGATTTTATTTCCACCAGGAAAGTTTTATCGTTAACAGTTTGTTCGGCTCTACCGAAACCGGTCATTGATTTTAGCATCTTAATTATTTGGGTTGTAAGTTAGTATTATGTTGGCATCCATAAAGTAATAGGGATAAAAGTATTTAAAGGCTGGCCTGGTCATCATGAAATTTAATGGAGGATAACGTTCAATTAAAGAAGGCCGTAAAATTACTATTAGCCGGAGAGCCTGCCCAGTGCAGCTTTAAGTGTTTTAAGCATGTCGTTAATCTCCTCTTTTTTGCAGGTGCCAACACTCAGCCTGTACCAGCTGCTGTCTGCGCCTGCGCCAAAAGCGCTGAAAGGAACAATAGCCAGACTTGCTTCTTCTAACAAATATGCAGTTACGTGGCTTTGCTTTTCCAGCACATTGCCAGCTGCTGTTTTTTTACCAGCAAGATCAATTTGTATGGTTAGATAGATGGCCGCCTGTGGTGCAATTGCATCTACAGAAAAACCTTCATTTTTTAAGGTGATAAAACCTGCATAGATCCTGTTAAGCCGCTCTTCTATCTCAGCTTTAAAATGAATGAAGTAGGTATTGATGGCTGCTGTTTGTTGCAGAAAGTTAGCGGTTGCATGTTGTTCAGCCATTGGGCTCCATGCACCAACATGACTGTTAACCGCTTTCATTTTTGCAATCAAATGGGCAGGCCCCATGCTCCAGCCAACTCTTACGCCGGTTGATGCAAAAGACTTGCTGATGCCATCAATAAAAATTGTAAACTCCTTCATTTCCGTCCTTAAAGAAACCGGGTTGTAGTGGCGTGTATTTCCGAAAGTGAGTGTCCAGTAAATCTGGTCATACAAAAAATATAACTTTTTTTCTCCGGGAACACGGCTGGCATTTTCTTCAATGATCAAATCGCAAATTGCTACTAATTCATGTTCAGTAAAAGTTGTACCGGTAGGGTTTAGCGGGGAGCATACGGCAATTAACGAAGCTCCTTTTATAAAAGGCTTAATCTCTGCCGCTGTAGGCATAAAATTATTTTCTTTTTTTGTTTCGATCATTATATGCTCGCCTTCAGTAAAATGCACATAGTGATTGTTATTCCAGCTAGGTATCGGGTAGATAACTTTATCGCCTTTATCTACTATTGCCCGGTAGGCTGCATATATCAACGGGCGGCCGCCTGCTGCTATTAAAATTTCATTGGAGCTATAATCAAGTCCTTCATTTTGCAACAGGAAATCGCCAACAGCTTTTCTTAATTCTGCAATACCTTCAGCCGGCGGGTAGGTGGTAAAATGATGTTTGTAAGCCTCAATAATTTCCTGTTGTAATCCTCCAGGAATGGGGAATATTGAGCTGTCGAAATCACCTATCGTAAAATTATAGATCTTCTTTCCCTGCTTCATCTTCTCCTTAATGTCAGCACCCAGTTTTACAATTTCAGATCCAATCAGTGTTTCCGCAAGGGTACTTAGTTTGTTCGAAGGCATAGTGTTTTTAACTTTATAATGTTGAGTTGTAAAATTAACCTGTTTATCTAAAGGATTCAAAAGCAAAAAAGGATATTAAAACACCTGGGTGTTTTAATATCCTTTCAATGAGGTGAAAAAGATGTATTATTCTATGGGCTTATATTCCTTAAACAATTTTATTGGCGTTGCATTTACCTGTTGCTGGTAACTTTTCCATTTGCCGTTGAAGAAATCATTTGTTTTTTTAACTGCTTCTGCAACCAGGGTTTCTGCCATTGTTACCTGGTTAAATTCCTGTGCATCCGGCACTTTGTTTTTGCTAACTATTTCGCCCCGGGCTTCCTGCATTTTACCGTTTACTGTAACCTGGTAAACACGGCCATAGCCTTGCTTATCCAGCGGTTTGCCAAAAATAAAGTTGCGGATGTTTTTAATAGAATCCATCATCGCTTTGCCTGTTTTGCGAAGACTATCGGCCTCAGTTGTTTCAATGTTTTTTAAAGATGCCTCTACTTTACTGATTGTTTCTTCAGCTTCTGCCAGCTGGTCTGTAACAGCCACCAGTTTATCGTTGCTGATGTTCAACCTTTTGAGGGCAGCCTCTTTGCCATCATATACTTCTTTGCTTGGCACTGCCGCCGGATCAGGCTTTACAATAAGCATGGCAGAATCTTTTTCTTTACCAAGCTCAACCACCAGTTTGTACGTACCCGGAAAAACCTGTACACCTCCTGGTTCTTCTTCACCCGGCTTTGGTTTGGCAGATCCGGGCTGGCGGATACCTTTCATTTCAAAACCCCATGAGTAACGGTTCAGGCCGGTGTCAGCTTTTACCTTCTGGGTTCTTATCAGCTCATTTGCGGCGTTATAAATCTTTACGAATGCACTGTCTGTTTTGTCTGTTTTAGTTTTAGCAGTATCCGTTATGGCCTTTGTTTTGGCAGTATCCGTTGGTGTTTTTGTAACAGGTAATTTTTTAGCCTTTGAACTATCAGTTTTTACAGGTGCTTCTTTCTGAACATAAAAAGAATAAACAGCGCCTCTCCTTTTATTTTGACCTTCATACAAACCTGCTGAGCTGTAATCGTACCCGGCAACATTCCTTGTATTTACCTGGTAAGCAACAGGTATTTCAAACACGGTCAACAATTTAGCCGGCACTCCTCCGTTTGCTGCTGCCGCTTTACGCAACGGACGAATATCATCCAGCACATACAAAGCCCTGCCAAAAGTTGCAATACACAAATCTGCTTCTCTTTCCTGTATAGCAAGGTCATAGGTGGAGACTGTCGGGTAACCGTTTTTCCATTGTTCAAATTTTTTACCGTCATCAAAGCTTACCCACAGGCCATGCTCAGTACCAACAAAAATGAGGTTTGGCTCCGTTGGATCCTGCAAAGTACAAAGCGCATATCCCTTCACTTTATTTTCATCCACCATCCGCTCCCATGTTTGTCCAAAGTTTTTGGTACGAAAGATATAAGGCTTAAAATCGCCCCGTCTGTAATCGTTGCACACGACAAAAGCTTCGCCTGTATTGTAGCGGCTGGCCCTTATCTGCGGCACCCATGCACCGGTTGGCATACCAGCAATCTTCCCCCGAAAATTGGTCCAGGTTTTACCACCGTCTTTTGTAAGTTGAACATTTCCATCATCTGTGCCAGCCCACAGTATATTTTTATCTTTTGCTGATGGCTCAATACACATAATAGTATTAAAATTTTCAGCCCCGGTTATATCCAGAGACAAACCACCATTCTCACTTTGATTCTGTTGAGCAGTATCATTGGTGGTTAAATCCGGAGAAATGGTTTGCCAGCTTAAACCTTTGTTAGTGCTTTTATGCAAATACTGACTACCGTAATAAATTGTATTTACATCTTCCGGTGCCTGGGCAAATGCAGCATTCCAATTAAAACGAAGTTTGGTTTTAAGGTCTGGTTGCGGCGGCTGTAAATACATCTGTTCACCTGTAAGCACATTGTATTTTCCCAGGCTGCCTCCCTGGCTCATGGCATAAACCCAATTGGCGTCGGTAGGGTCCGGCGACACATCAAAGCCATCACCACCCCAAAGGTTTTGCCAAAAATAATTACGTATGCCTGCATCTATCCAGGTATAGCCCGGGCCACGCCAGGTGCCGTTATCCTGCATGCCGCCCATTACATGATAAGGTAATTCATTGTCAGTATTGATGTGGTAAAACTGGCCAACAGGCAGTTGTTCATCAAATTTCCAGGTCTTGCCACGGTCATGACTTATGCCTATGCCGCCGTCATTACCATCAATAATAAAATCTGGATTGGCAGGGTGAATCCAAAATGCATGATGATCCGGATGAATACCGCTGTAAGGAATAATTACCCTGAAACTTTTTCCACCGTCTTCACTTAAGGAAACCATCTGGTTAACATTATAAATCCTGTTTTCGTTTTTAGAATCAACCCTTATATCCTGGAAATAAAACGGGCGGTTGGTTACATCGCTGCTGTTGCTGTTAATGAGTTCCCATTTAAAACCGCCGTCATCTGTGCGGTACAACCCATTTTTATTAGACTCAATCAAAGCATAAATTCGCCTTGGATCGCTTGGTGCGATCGAAATTCCAATACGGCCGTAATTGCCTTCGGGCAGGCCTTCTTCTTTGCCAAGTTTTTTCCAGTTCTTTCCGGCATCGTAGGTAATGTAAAACCCACTGCCCGGGCCGCCGCTTTTAAAGCTGTAAGGTGTGCGGCGGTGCTGCCACATATTGGCCAGTAACTTGTTTGGATTAGAAGGATCCATTACCAGTTCTGCACAGCCACTGGTATCATTTGTATGCAGGATGAGTTTCCATGTTTCACCACCATCTGTTGTTTTATATACACCTCTTTCCGGGTGCTCGCTGTAGGGATTGCCGATAGCTGCAGCATACACCACATCAGGATTGTTAGGATCAATAATAATGCGGTGAATGTTTCGGGTTTTTTCAAGTCCGGCGAACTTCCATGTTTTACCGGCATCTAAACTTTTATAAATACCCTCGCCGATATTGAGCGAATTCCTGGGGTTACCTTCACCGGTACCCGCCCAAATAACTGATGGATTACTTTGTTGCACAGCAACAGATCCAATATTTAAAGTTGGCTGCTCATCAAAAATTGGCTGCCAGGAAATGCCCGAATTTTCAGTTTTCCAAATGCCGCCAGAAGCTGTGCCAAGGTAAATTATATCCGGCTGGTTTATTACTGCATCTATAGAAGTGACACGGCCGCTCATGCCGGCAGGGCCAATGCTCCTCGCCTTCATATTTTTAAAACGGTCAAGCGGTATTTTTTGAGCAGTTACAAAAAGAGAAAGTGTGCTCATCAGCACAAATAGTGTTTTCTTCATTGCAGTTATTTTAGGAGGCTCAATTTCATCAAAAACGCTCAGATTGCAAAAAGCAAATGCTGAGCGGAAAATTGGTTGTGCTGTGCTGTTAGTTATATAAACATGGTTATTACTGAAGTATTCCATCAAGCATTTAAAATTCAGCCAGCCAATTAAAACCTGCATCATATTAAAATGATGCAGGCTGGGATTTTTTTAAAGGAGGCAAATAAAATGAAAGTATTATTTACTTTCTGCGTCAAATTTTTCGGCCGCATCTTTTGCTTTTTCAAAATCCAGTATTACAGAATTGATACAATAGCGCAAACCGGTAGGTGGCGGACCGTCTTCAAATACATGGCCTAAATGAGCTTTGCACCGGCCGCACATTACTTCGGTCCGCTGCATGCCATATTTATTGTCGGGTGCATAAATGATACTGCCTTTTGAAACCGGTTCAAAAAAACTTGGCCATCCGCAGCTGCTTTCAAATTTTCCATTACTGGCAAACAGTGCATTGCCGCAGGCAGCACAGTAATAAGTACCAACTTCTTTGTGTTTGTTGTATTTACCAGTAAAAGCTCTCTCGGTCCCCTTTTCACGGGCAATTTCATAAACATCGGCAGGTAAAATTTTCTTCCACTCACTTTCATCAATGTTCACTTTGTTTGTGTCGGTGTTTGAATACACAGGATTTTTATTTTCTTGTTCCATTTCTTGCTTTTTTGTTGATTATTATTAATGCAGCTTACAGTTAAGCCTGATAAAAATATAAATATGAGAATGTTTTTTTTAATTGTTGAAAAGCCGTTCGGCTTTATGGATTTAAGGCTTGCAATTGTATAGTTGCGGAGCTTTTTCAACAGATTCTTAAAATTGATAATGGAAATTTAAAGTGCTAATATTATATTTGTTGCTTTCATTACAACGGCTATCCAACTCATATGTTCAATTTAATCCTCTTTGGCCCTCCGGGCAGTGGTAAAGGTACGCAAAGCGAAAAATTAATTGCTGCATACGGGCTTAAGCATCTCAGCACAGGGGATTTATTAAGGTCAGAAATTGCACACCAAACGCCGCTTGGCATGGAAGCAAAAAAGATTATGGATAAAGGGCAGTTGGTTCCCGATGAAGTTGTGATCGGTATGATCAGTTCTTCACTGGATGCTAACCCTGAGACAAAAGGGTTTTTATTTGATGGTTTTCCGAGAACTGCCGCCCAGGCAGAAGCGCTTGATAAATTACTGGAATTAAAACATACCGCAATCAATGTAATGCTTGCCCTTGAAGTAAGTGAAGAAGAGTTGGTAAGGCGCCTGCTAAAAAGAGGAGAAACCAGCGACAGGAGCGACGATACAAATGAAAATGTGATTAGGGAACGCATTGCAGTTTACCATAGTAAAACATCTGCTGTAGCCGATTATTACAGGAAATTTAATAAAGTAATAATGCTGAAAGGAGAGGGAACGGTGGATGAAATATTTGGCAGGCTAAGCAAAGAAGTAGACAGCAGGTTATAAACTTTGAACTTAAATTATTTACCATAAAAGCAGGCGATCAGCCTGCTTTTTCTTTTGGGTAAATGCATGTTTTCAATTACCGGTAACTACCAAAATTTTCTTCCACGGTTATAATTTGTAATTTTGAAATTCAAACATTTTTTATGCAACTCCAAACTGTAGAAAAAGTTGAATTCATAACTCCTGAAGACTTTAAAACAAAATACTATAACCTTAAAAAGCCACTTGTAATTAAAGGATTGGCTAAGAGCTGGCCCGGCTACAGTAAATGGAACTGGGACTATTTTATTGATGTTGTAGGAAATAAGGAAGTGGGTGTTTACAACAATATTAAAAGTGATGCATACACCCCGGTAAATAAAGCCGATGATTATATGAAGTTTGGAGATTACCTGCGTAAAGTAAAAGATGGCCCGCTTAAATTGAGAATTTTCCTGTTCAATATTTTTCAGCATGCACCACAGTTGGTAAATGATTTTACCTGGCCCGAAGAATTAATGACTGGATTTGTAAAAAAATTTCCGATGCTTTTTGTGGGTGGAAAAGGTTCTGTAACCCATATACATTTTGACATCGACATGAGTCATATTCTTCACACCCAGTTTATGGGCCGCAAACGGGTGCTTTTATTTCCTTTTGAAGAGCAGTATAAATTATACAGAAAGCCGTGGGAGGTACTAAGCGTGGCAGATTTTACAGATTATAATAACAAGTTTGATTATATAAATTTTCCTGCCACCAGGCTGGCAAAAGGCTACGAAGTTATACTAGAGCACGGCGATACGCTTTTTATGCCTGCAGGTTTCTGGCACCATATGGAGTATATTGAAAGTGGCTTTGCTATGAGCCTGAGAGCTATGCAGCAGGATATTACCGGAAAATTAGATGGTGCCTGGAAACTTTTTGGCATGCGGACCATTGATACACTTATGAAAAAAACTGCATCAAGCTGGTGGTACAACAGGAAAAAAGAGAAGTTATATTCGCTGGCAAACAATGAAATTAGTAAAGCCGGCAGGTATTCTGTTAATTAAGCCTGCACAAGGTTTTTAATACCGGTAACTACTATATTTTTATTTATTTTTTTCGTGTAGGTTTTACAGCTAATGCTAAAAATTGACACACTGGCAGCAGGTTTAGCTTTCCCGTATTAAAAAAATATTACTACAGATATTAAAAAAACATAAAAATTATTCCGGAAAACACTTATTTTTATGGTCCAAAGGAAAAAATTCTGTTTTTTACCAGTCAGGACCCCCACTAATTATCCAATCTTCTTTCGAGCAGCCAGTCTTTAATCTCAATCTTTGCATCCTAATTACAGTCAACTATATTTTATCAATATAAATTATTAAACTTTTTCTTGTGGTTTCAGAGGTAAGCAAGGCCGGAGATTTTTATCTCTGGCCACTATTTTAAAACCTCTTCATCTTCACAAAAACCAGTTTCATCTATTAACCCAAATTTTGCAATAGATTCATCCGGTAAGACTTAATGGCAGTTTTGTGTTTTCAATGAACGAGAAAAGACTCTCGTACCATAACCTTCTTTTTAGTGGAACAGACATTTTCAGTTTATTATTTTCTATCCAGGAACCAACTGCAAAGCAGTTGAATCTTAATGTAGCAAGTGTGGGACTGGGCTGCTTTTGAAGTGTTACCTGCCGGAACAAACTCATTAAATTATAAGCTACCATTACAAGGCGCATGGCTGTTTCTGTTGCACAAAAATCATCCATATAAAAGCCTTGCATCCCAAAATCTTCTTTAAGTTCTTTTATCCTGTTTTCTGCATCGCCTCTGCGTTTATACTGTTCCCAAATTTCATTTGCAGGTAAACTTTGATTGGTAACAAAAGCATGATAACGGGTTTTAAATACTTTATCTCTATCAATATCTTCTAACTTAAAAAGGCTGGTTAGTCTCTTACCGGTGGTCTTTCGACGGACCTCTTCCTGTTGCTTAATAATAACTATTCTTCTGGGTTTACTCCAATTGCCTTGTTTATAGTCTATTTCTGTAATCCAAAGTCCCATGCCGATTGCCTGCCAGTTTTTAATACCGTAAATAGTGCCTTGCAGCCTGGCATAAAGTTTACAAGACATTACATAAGCTATTTGTTTATCTTCTATGAATTTCATAATCGCTTCACTGCAAAAACCACTGTCTGCCCTGAACAACCCAACTTTTTTATTGGTAAGAATAGAAAAGGTCTCTTCTAAAAAATTAATGCAATTACTACTGCTACCTGTATTGCCACTGCGATTCCAGCAATTGGCTACCATTCTTATATCGTTTACAAAAGCAAA
This sequence comes from Ferruginibacter sp., assembly GCA_965247025.1. GTDB lineage: Bacteria > Bacteroidota > Bacteroidia > Chitinophagales > Chitinophagaceae > Ferruginibacter. The sequence goes on from OZ252000.1 coordinate 4,615,174, forward strand.
CAACGGATGATGGCTATTGCGGCCACGTTTGGTGGGATTATATCCTTTTTTGCTTCCTTCCTGTTCGCCATAACGGGTAATTACACTGCTATCAACATCCAATGTATAATTATCAAATTGTAATTGCTCAAAGAACCAACTGTTTAGTTCTATGAATAAAGAATGATTAAGAGAAGGGGTGAATTTTTTGAAGAATCTTCCAAAGGTTGTACCGGAAGCTACCCGTTTCCAACCAAATATCTGACGCAGCACTTCATCTAAACGAACAACTGCTGTATGGCTGAATCTGAAGCAACCAATCCAGATACTCACCCAAAAACTTTCTATGATACTTATTGAATCGATACTATTGTTGCTCTTGCCTTGTGGTAAACCTAACTCAAGTAATTTTTTACTGATGCCTGTCTTGTCTAGCAACATTTTCATCTCTTGCATACCGCCCCAGGGAGTTACTAAATTATCGCTGTATTCATGGTGCATACTCATCTGCTAATTTAAGACACACTGGCACATTTTTGTCTATTGCAAAATTTGGGTTAACAAACTATATTTTCGTTTCTCAACCTTACTTTGTGGTGCATGGTAAAAGGAACCAAAAATATTTTTCTAACTCATTTTATAGGTTGGCTTATTTTTCTCAGTTTGCCGGCAATTTTTATTTTTTCTCTCCATAAAAACGATACCCATATTTATGTTGGAAATGATATTTTTCATTGGAGCCTTTTTTCCATTTTTATCTTCATATTTTATCTTCATACTTACTGGCTTTTCCCACAGTACCTGGTGCAGAAAAAATACCCTGCCTATTTTACTTTACTTGTATTAATGTTACTACTTGTACTTGTTGTAAAGCCGTTTGATAAATTAGCAGCAAACGGTGAAAATCATTTTCCTGAAAAATTTTCACCTCCGCCACCTGCTGCTGAACGGCCTGCACCACCATTTGACCGAAGGCCTCCCGGCATGGGTGGCGGGCCGGAAAGGCGGCAAAAACCGGCACTGGATATTGTAAGCTTTACCTTATTTATACTTATAATTGCCCTTAGCCTCGCCCTCTCATTTGAAAGAATAAGGCAAAAGGCGGTTGCAAAAGCGGTAACAGCAGAAGCTGAAAAAACGGTGGCAGAACTGGCATTACTTAAGGCCCAGATAAACCCTCATTTTCTGTTTAATACCCTTAATAATATTTATTCACTGGCATTGATGCAGGACGAAAATACCGCCGGCAGTATTTTAAAGTTTGCTAACATAATGCGGTATGTTACTGATGAAATACCCGGCCACCTTGTGCCTTTAAAAGAGGAGATAAACTGCATCAATGATTATATTGACCTGCAGCAATTGCGGTTAACTGCAAATACAAAAGTGAGTTTTAATTTTGACGGGCAGGTATAAAATAAATTAATTGCGCCTTTAATACTGATCACTTTTATTGAGAATGCTTTTAAATATGGTGTCAGTAATAACATTGCTTCCCAAATAAAAATAAGTGTTGTGGCAGAAGAAAAAAGCATTGAATTTGTTTGTGAAAATGCCGTTTTTTTGAATAATGTTACAGAGAAAAAGAGTGGTGTTGGCATCTTAAATACCCGGAAAAGACTGGAGCACCTGTATCCCGGAAAGTATGACCTTAACATTACCGAAAGCAATAACAAATACAATATCTTTTTAAAAATTTACGAGGCTTAATTTTTTATGCAGCAACTTAAACTAAAATGTATTGCAATTGATGATGAGCCATTGGCACTAAAGCTACTGTTGAATTATGCTGCTAAAACTCCTAATATAGAAATAGCAAATACATTTGGCGATGCAATTGCAGCCATAGATTTTATTAAAGCTTCTGTCCCTGATTTGCTGTTTGTTGATATTAACATGCCGGATATTTCCGGTATAGACCTCGTAAGATCTTTACAACAAAAGCCGATGATAATTTTTACCACAGCATATAAAAAATTTGCTTACGAAGGCTTTGAATTGGAAGCGGTAGATTACTTGCTGAAGCCATTTAGCCATGAAAGATTTAGCAAGGCTGTAGATAAGGCGGTTGCTTTGTATAACCAAAAAACAGCACCTGTAAATGTTAGTATGCCCGAGAGTATTTATGTAAGAAGTGAATACAAAATGGTGCAAATACTTCTCACGGATATTGACTATGTTGAAGCACTGGAAGACTATATTAAAATACATCTTTTAAATGCCAGGCCAATACTTACACTTATGACTTTAAAAGCATTTGCAGATAAGCTTCCCGGTGAGTTTTTTAAAAGGATACACCGCAGTTATATTGTACCTGTGGCAAAAATAAAATCAATGGCAAACAAAAAACTTACCCTTCAATCCGGTGTTATTTTGCCCGTTAGCGACACCTATTATACAACTTTATTTAATTGGCTTTCCCAAGGCTAATGCTTCTTAACAAAAGTTTATAAATCCTGTTTATAGTCAGTGCCAGCAACACTCTTCTTCATCGGCACAATTCCCTTCCTTACCGGTAAACCACTCAGCTTAGCTTCATTCTTGAATAGCTTTCCATTACAAATCAAATATTAAAAATCATGGAAAGAAAAAACTTTTTAAAAAATTCATTAGGCCTGTTAAGTGCCGGAGTTTTGATTGATGCCTGCAAAAAAAGGGATGCCGCTTCCACTACTGCAACCACAACCAGCACTTCCGGTGATTGTATTGTAACTCCCACGGAAGTGGAAGGGCCGTACCCTTATGTTGGTGGAGAAATTACTAACCCTTTGCAAAGGGCCGATGTAACTGCCGGGCAAACCGGCGTACCGCTGGCAATAAGTTTTGAGGTTGTAAATGTAAACAGCAGTTGCGCTGCAGTAACCGGTGCCCGGGTGGACATCTGGCATTGCAACAAAGACGGATACTATTCAGGTTATGGAGCCCAGACAGGCGGTTCGCTTGGTACAAAAAGTTATCTTGGTAAAACCTGGTTAAGGGGTTATCAATTAACAGACAGCGCCGGCAAATTAACTTTCAATACAATTTATCCTGGTTGGTACCAGGGCAGGGCAACCCATATTCACATTGAGGTATTTGTAAATAATGTGTTGAAGAAAGCGACGCAGATCAACTTTTCAGAAACAGTCTCAGATGCCGTTCATGTAAGTACCTTATACGCTGCTCATGGCATTAATAGTATGAGAAATGCAAATGACGAAATTTTCAATAACTCCGCAACCGACCTGGCAAACGAAACTGTTGCGGTCACCGGAGATATTGCGAACGGATACGCAGGTTCTTACACAATCGGGCTCTCGGTGTAGTATGAGTTCAATATTTTTCGTTTAATATTTTTAATCTATTAATATGCCAAAAGCATTTATAAAATTAGCATACCGGCAAGTTTTAGACAGTAGTTGTACCGATGAATTTTCCAAAGCAATATTGAATTTATCTTACAACGAATTCAAACTAAAATGCCAGGCATATAATCCGGAAAATAAGTTCAAAACTTTTACTGCGCTAAAGGCAAATGACGGCAGGGCAAACTCACTCCATTATAAAAGTGGTTTTGCAATAGGAGGTGTTATAGAAAAACTCGAAAGAAAAATCCCCGGCGTGAGCAATTGTTTTGAAGAAGCCATAAAATTTACAACGTACAAATTTGAAGTCATAGAATCTGATCTTGGTGATTTTTCGAAGCATACAGTTGCTGTTCATTATTTTACAGACGTGTGTACGCTTCACGAAATAATTGGAGATAAATTATTGCTTAGCTACGGCATTAATACACCAGCAGACGCAGGGTTTGCCGATACTTTTTTATTGAAAATCCAGGGCAGCCTTTCTGTAATTAATTACAGGGAGGCCCCTTTTTGCACAATGGAAAAGATGCAGGATGAGCATGGACTTTTGGCGTAAAAACCTGTTACGCAATCGCCTTGTTCAGGAAATCAATCATTGGCTTCATAGCCATAAAAGATTCAGTAATAACAGCAACTAATTTTTTACCGGTAAGAATATTATCATCCAGAGGGCTGGTAACAATAAAACCTTTTAATTTCAAAAATTCAATCGCAGGGTTATCATCCGTGTAGCCTTTTGGTGGACGCACAAGTGAGCCATTGCCTTCAACACCTTTTGGAAAATGCCGGGTAAACTTTTTAGCACTTACTATTTTTTTCCATTCATCAAAATTGTAATCAATCTCCTGCCTTATTTTGGCAAGTTCTGGTGGCGTTGGCATGTAGAAGCCACCTCCGGCAAAACTCTGACCGGGTTCACAATGAAAATAGTAGCCGCATCCTTCAGCCTTTTTACCACCTGCGCTGAAAGAAGCACCCATATTGGTCTTGTAGGGACTTTTATTTTTACTAAACCTCACATCCCGGTTAATGCGGAACATGCATTGCTTTGGCGTTAATTCACCTATCGGTTCATCAAACTTTGCAGTACCAGAAATAATTTGCTGTACCACTGCAGCATAATCAGCTTTCGTATTTTCATACTGATCACGGTTTGCCTCAAACCATGATTTGTCATTGTTTTTAGCAAGATCTTTTAAAAATTTTATAGAAGAAGACTGGAGCATAATGAAGTTTTATTTGATGTAAATATGCAATAAAAAAAGGAATCAGCATTTGCTGGTTCCTCTTAATCTGGGTTTAACTAAAAGATATTTTTAATTAACTGCTGTCATTTTATGTGGCTCCAGTTTTCTCCGCTTTTAATCCGGTAAAGAGTCATTTCGCTCACTTCATATTTCGCCGCCATTTGCTTATAAGTAAGTTTTCGTTTAGGGCTATGAATGGCTTCTTTTATCCTTTTCACTTTTGCCGCATCCAGCTTTAAGCCAACTTTCTTATTCGCCTGTCTTAGTTTGTAAGCAATTTTCTCCGGGCTGTTTTGCTGATGTTTACTCATTTCGGTGAGTGTTGTCCATTTAAGGTTTTCTGCATTGTTATCATCTCTGTGGTGATTAAGATGAATGACATACTTATATTTTGCAGATGGCTTTTCACAAAAAAGTTTTGCAATTTCCCTGTGCATATACAATGTGCCATTGCCCTTTTCAAAATGCAGGTTCAATGTTTTGTAACCAGATGTCACAGACCCATTTAAAATCTTACCATCTTCATACAAATCTTTCACATAACTGGCAGCACGGCCAGCAGAGGATAAAGCGTATTTACGGCGTATACTGGTTTGGCCTTTTAGCTTTAATCGCTTCCATATTTCGGCCGATGCTTTTGTAATCATAAATTTTTTTTAATGACGGAAAGTAAACAGGCATGGAAAGAGAATGCCGCAATCGTTTTTGAGTTTCAATATAAATATAAAATTATTTTAACTACGCAGGGAACATTTTTATAAAATCATCTTCAGTAATAATTTTTATCGACTGAATTTTTTTTGCTTTTTCCAATTTGCTGCCTGCATCGCTGCCAACTACAAGATAGTTTAATTTACTGCTTACACCGCTTACATTTTTGCCACCATATTTTTCTACGAGTTCTTCTGCGTCTGTCCTTTTCAACTGCAGCAAAGTACCCGTAAACAAAAATGTTTGCCCTGCAAACGTATCATTACCACCAGTCTGTTTTTTTTGATTATGAAGCGATATGCCTAAACTTTCAAGTTGCTCCAGCAAATGCAGATTTCCTTCATCGTGAAAAAACCTGAAAACACTAGCGGCAACTTTTACACCAATATCTTCAAGTTGTTGTAAACGCTCTTCAGTAAAGTTCTTAAAGTCCAGTAAATGCACCACAGAATTTGCCAGCGTTTTTGCGGTATTTTCACCAGCGTAACGTATGCCCAGCGCATATATCAGGCGGTGGAGAGGCTGTGTTTTGGAAGCCTCAATTGCGGCCTTCAAATTGTCAATTGATTTTTTTCCGAAGCCCTCTTTTTTCGACACTGCATCAAAGTCAAGTGTATAAATTCCGGGTACATCTTTCAACAATCTTTCTGCATAAAACTTTCTTACGTTGGCTTCACCAAAGCTTTTTATATCCATTGCATCTTTACTTACAAAATGAATTATACGTTCAACTACCTGTGCTTCGCAATTAAGATTGATGCATCTCCATACGGCTTCGCCTTCCGGTTTGTATAACTGGTGATGGCAAACCGGGCATGCGGAAGGAAATTTTATTGGCCGTTCAGTCCCGGTCCGCAGCTCTGCAAACGATTTTACTATTTGCGGTATAACATCACCGCTGCGTTCAATAAGGATACTGTCACCAAGCAGTAAGTCCTTATCTTTTATATATTCCTCATTATGAATTGAGATACTTGATACTGTTACACCGCCAACCTGAACGGGTTCTATTTTGGCAACAGGCGTTACAGCGCCTGTTCTGCCTACCTGGAACTCAACCCCAACTAATTTACTGGTTGCCTGTCTGGCTTTAAATTTATAAGCAATTGCCCAGCGTGGATGGTGGCTTGTCATGCCAAGTCTTTCCTGCAGTTGCAGGTCATTTACCTTTATTACCATACCGTCAATCTCATATGGCAGTTCATCTCTTTTGCTTTCAAATGCCGCCACATAATCAATTATTCCCTGTATCCCTTTTACTACTTTCATTTCTTTAGCCGGGCTTCTAAATCCCAGTTGCCAAAGCATTTCAAGCATGCCACTGTGCGTTGCAGGACTTTCATTTGCTTTTTCCAAAGCCAGGTAGCTTACATGGTATAAAAATGCCTCAAGGTTTCTTTTGGCAACTTCTGCCGTGTCCTTAATTCTTAGTGAGCCTGCTGCTGCATTGCGTGGATTGGCGAGCGGTGGTAAACCTTCCTCCATCAACCGGAGGTTATAATTTTTAAAATTATTTTTATTGATGAGCACTTCACCCCGTATCTCTATTTGAGTGATGCCATACTGACTGAATTTTGCAGAAAGCGGCACCGACTTAATTTGTTTTGTGTTTGTGGTGATCTCATCTCCGGTTACTCCATCTCCCCGGGTGGCGGCCCTGGTTAAAAAATCATTTTCGTAAATGATTGAAATGCTTGCACCATCAAACTTTGGTTCTGCACAGTATTCAATAGCATCAAGTTTGGCCAGTTCCCTTACCTTTCTGTCCCAATCCAACAGATCATCTGCAGCATAACTATTTTCAAGGGAGAGCATTGGTACCCAGTGCTGAACTTTTGGGAAGTCCTTCACAAGTCCCTTGCCCACCCTTTGCGTGGGCGAATTAGCGTTAACCAGTGCAGGATTTTGCAGCTCGGCAGCTTCCAGCGCTTTATAAAGCGAATCGTATTCAAAGTCGCTTATAAGCGGATCATTTTGCACATAATACCTGTACTCATGAAAACGAAGCACATTTCTTAATTCTTCAATATTTTTTGCAATTATTGAGTCAGAACCGGCTGCATTGATAAAAGAAAGCAATTCAATTGTCTGGGCTTGTAATGCTTTGGTGGAAGCTTCGTTGTACATAGTTATTCAGTTGAGCTAAATGTAAAAAGTATGAGTAAAAGCAATTATGCTAATTTTATAAAAATAAAGAAACTAACAATTATGCGGCTTCTCCATTTCTCCCCCGTGTCAAAATTATTTGGTTTTAAAATTATAACTGCCACAGTTGATGCTTACACTAAAAAAAAGCTGCTGTTGCAATTGAATACCGGTTTGCTCTTTTGGGGAATGCTTGCTGTTTTCTCCTCTTGCAAATTCAGGCAAAAAGTAAATACAATTGTGCATCACGCAGTTATTTATACAGTCGATGATAATTTTTCTGTGCAGCAGGCAATGGCAATTGCCGATGGTAAGATTGTAGCAATTGGTACAAACGATGTGATCTTAAAAGAATATGATGCAGATGAAATGATTGACGCAAAAAACAGTGCGGTTTACCCGGGATTTATAGATGCACATTGCCACTTTACCGGCTACGCTACAGATAAGTGGAAATGCGATGTAACGGGTACCACTTCTTTTGCCGCAGTAATTGAAATACTAAAAAAATATGCAACTACAGCTAAAACTGAATGGCTATACGGCCGTGGCTGGGATCAGAATGACTGGGGTCAGAAAAATCTTGCGCCGGGAGAATCTGGCTTTCCAGACAAACAGGTACTAGATTCACTTTTTCCCAACAGACCTGTTTTATTAAAAAGGGTTGATGGACATGCAATCCTTGTAAATCAAAAGGCTTTGGATATTGCAGGCATCACTTCAGCTACAAAAATAGTGGGAGGCGAAATAGAGCTGAAGAATGGCAAGCTCACAGGCATTTTATTAGATCGGGCAATGGGTCTCGTTGAAAGTAAAATTCCGCCAATTGCAGATGCGCTTGCCGGGCAATATTTATTACAGGCGCAGGATACTTGTTTCAAATACGGCCTTACCGGTGTGCATGATTGTGGCATTAGCGAACACACAGTTGATCTTGTGGATGCGGCTCAAAAAGCTGGATTGCTTAAAATGAAAATTTTTGCTTTGCTAAGTGACAGTCCCCGGTACTACCAGCGCTGGATAAAAAAAGGCATATATAAAACCAACCTTTTGCATGTGGGTGGCTTTAAATTTTATGCTGATGGTGCATTAGGATCGAGAGGTGCCTGCCTCTTGCAACCCTATAGCGATAAACCAGGTTGGTCAGGTTTTTTATTGAGCGATGCAAAACATTTTGCCGATGTCGCTGCCCTTTTTGCCAACACTCCCTTTCAATTATGTACCCATGCCATTGGCGATAGCGGCAACAGGGTAATTTTAAAAACCTATGCCAATGTTCTAAAAGGGAAAAATGACAAACGCTGGCGCATTGAACATGCACAGGTAGTGAGCAAGGGTGATATTGATTTTTTCGGTAATTACAGCATAATACCAAGTGTGCAGCCTACACATGCTACCAGTGATATGTACTGGGCTGGCGAAAGGCTGGGAGACCAGCGGATACAGACAGCCTATGCCTATAAAAGTTTGCTGGATCAAAATGGCTGGATGCCTCTGGGTACTGACTTTCCGGTGGAAGCCATCGACCCGCTGAAAACATTTTACGCTGCGGTAATAAGAAAGGATGCAAAAGGTTTCCCTGCCGGAGGCTTCCAGATTAATAATGCCCTTAGCAGAAAGGAAGCATTGCAGGGAATGACCATTTGGGCTGCAAAAGCAGCTTTTGAAGAAAAGGAAAAAGGGAGCCTGGAGATTGGAAAAGCAGCAGATTTTATAATGATAAGCAAGGACCTTATGAGCTGTACAGAGCAAGAATTACTACAGGCAAAGGTTGCGGAAACTTTTATCAACGGCGGTAAAGTTTTTTAACGGCAGTTACATAAATAATTTTTTTTAACCCAGATTTTACTGAATACTGGGCTGCATCTTAAAGAATTTAGTTGCAGGCTGGCAATTATAGAATTCGCTTTTATGGAATATAACTAAAGGGGATGAACAGATAAACCTTCCAGTCCCATGCTTCGTCAAGTGCCAATTTTACTCTCCTCATTTAAAAAACCTCACAAATATTATCACCATCAAATAATACTTTACCAGGTTATTAACCTGGCAAACTTAAGGTACAGTGAGTAGTAATTCCAGAAACCCTGCCTTGTAAAGTTGAAGGATAAAATTTATTGACAAAATAATCATTGAAAATCAACGAGTTACGAAGGTGCAGTAAAAAATAGTTACTAAAAATGCACAAAATTTGGCTGCCTCCCCCTACCTTCGCCATCCAAAATAAAAAAGCCCCGGGATAGCGTGGGCGTCACTTAAAAAAAATAACAATGAGTAAACTACATTTCACCACCAAACATGCGAACGAGGCTACCGTTATTCACAACTGGCACGTGATAGATGGTACTAATCAAACCGTTGGCCGCATGTGTTCTAAAATTGCTGCTATTCTTCGTGGAAAGAATAAGGCTTATTACACGCCACACGTTGATTGCGGCGATTTTGTAATTGTAACCAATTGCGAAAAGGTAAAACTTACCGGTAATAAAATGGATGATAAGATCTACGATAACTTTAGCGGATACCCCGGTGGACGTAAAGAAGAAGTAGCAAAAGATCTTTTAAAGCGCAGACCTGAAGTGATCATTGAAAGGGCTATAAAAGGTATGTTGCCTAAAAACAAACTGGGCCGTAAGATGTACAAAAAATTATATGTTTATGCAGGCGATAAACATCCGCATACTGCACAGCAACCAAAAGAATTAAAATTCTAAAAATCTTTGGGTTTTAGTATCAATACTAAAATCCAAGTACTAAATACTGTCTAAAAATGGAAAAACAAAAAAATGCAGTTGGCCGTAGAAAAGAAGCAGTAACCCGTGTTTTTTTAAGTAAGGGTGATGGCAAGATCACGATCAACGGAAAAGATTACAAAGCTTATTTTCCTTTGGTTTACCTGCAAAACCAGGTAGAAGCGCCATTGAAATCTGTAGAAGTTGCAGATAAGTTTGACATAATTGTAAATGCACAAGGTGGTGGCGTTAAGGGCCAGGCAGAAGCAACTAAACTAGGTATTGCAAGGGCTTTACTTGAAGTAAGTGCAGACTATCGTCCGGCATTAAAAGCAGGTGGCTTTTTAAAGAGAGATCCACGTGCAGTTGAGCGTAAGAAACCAGGCCGTAAAAAAGCAAGGAAAAGCTTCCAGTTCAGCAAACGTTAAAAGCCTCCCCATCCCTCCAAAGAAGGGATTAAGGGAAAGAGTTCTTATAATTATAAAACTTTTAAAAACAATGGCAGTTCTAAAACCCTCCTTTGGAGGGTTGGGAGGCCGATAACTTACAATGGAAAATACTTCTTTACAGCAGCAACTACTTGAAGCCGGTGTACATTTTGGTCACCTGAAGAAAAAGTGGAACCCTAAAATGTTGCCTTATATTTTTGCAGAAAAAAAAGGAATACACATTATTGATCTTAACAAAACGGTTGAAGGCCTGCAGGAAACTGCTGCTGCCCTTAAATCAATTGCCAAGAGCGGTAAAAAGATCATGTTTGTAGCCACTAAAAAACAAGCGAAAGAAATTGTTTCAGATTGTGCAAAGCGCATTAACATGCCTTATGTAACTGAGCGCTGGTTAGGTGGAATGCTTACCAATTTCAATACAGTTCGTAAGAGCGTAAAGAAAATGCAAAGCATCGAAAAAATGCTGAATGATGGTAGCATTGATAATCTTACAAAGAAAGAGCGTTTAACGTTAACCCGTGATAAGGATAAAATGGAAAAGGTATTGGGTGGTATTGCCCAAATCAGCCGTGTACCAGCAGCCTTGTTCCTGGTAGATATTGGTCATGAGCACATTGCATTGGCAGAAGCTAAGCGTCTTGGTGTTACAACTTTTGGAATGGTGGATACCAATTGTGACCCAAACAAAGTTGAGTTTGCTATTCCTGCAAATGACGATGCTACTAAATCAATTGCTATTGTGGTTAACTACATCACTGCTGCAATTGCAGAGGGTTTGGCAGAACGCCAGGCTGAAAGAGATGAAGATGATGGCTCCGGTGATAATGAAGATAGTGCAGAAGCAAAAGCAGCCCGTTTTGAACAAAAAGTTGACGGCGGTGATGATAGAAACAAAAGAGGAAGAGGCGGTGCAGGTGCTCCGGCAAAACGCAGGGTACCAGGTCCGGGTGCAGGTGGCAGAAGGCCGGCCAGTGGCGGAACAGGTCCGAGATAAGCGGCCCCCTCAATCCCCCAAAGGGGGAATATAGGGCAATAGTACGTTATGCAAACAGTTCTCAGAATTCAAAAACTTGTTTAAACAGTGAATCATATTAATCTGCTCTAAAGCGTGCCGATTAATTAAAAATTCGCCGCTAAAAATAACTCGAAGCCGTGGCAGGTTTTCTCACCCGCCACTAAAAAATAACAATCATATAATTTCATAAAAATTCATTTGTGTTAAAACAGGTGAATTTTTGTGGTTAAACAATACAAGCATGAGTGCAACAATAACAGCAGCTGATATAAATAAGCTGCGTCAAACAACAGGAGCAGGAATGTTAGACTGCCGCAAAGCTTTAACTGAAAGTAATGGTGATTTTGAAGCTGCCATTGACTGGCTTCGCAAGCAGGGCCAAAAAGTTGCTGCTAAAAGGAGTGACCGTGAAGCTAAGGAAGGTGTGATCTTCGCAAAAACAACAGCAGATGCAAAAGCTGGTATGATCGTTTGCGTTAGCTGCGAAACAGATTTTGTTAGTAAGAACGCAGATTTTGTTGCTTTTACGCAAAGTATTTCTGATGCCGCAATCGCAAACAATGTAAAGTCTGCTGACGAACTGAATGAAGTAACAATCAATGGAACAAAAATATCAGAATTGATCAATGATAAATTAGCAGCTATCGGTGAAAAGATTGCTATTAAGTTTGAAAGGGTTGATGCTGATTTCGTTGCCAGCTACATTCATGGTGCAAACCGTATGGGCGTATTGGTAGGCTTTAATAAAGAAGCTGCTGACGCAGGTCGTGATGTGGCTATGCAGATAGCCGCAATGAATCCTTTAGCAGTTGATGAAACTTCAATTGCTCCTGAAACTATTGCCAGAGAAAGAGAGATTGCTATCGAACAAATAAAGGCTGAAGGCAAACCAGCTGAAATGGCTGAAAAAATCGCTGTTGGTAAAGTAAACAAATTCTTTAAAGAAAATACTTTAATGGCCCAGCCATTTGTAAAAGACAATGCTAAATCAGTAGCAGACTACCTCAAAAGTGTAGATCCGGAATTAAAAGTTACAGAATTTAAAAGAGTAGCTCTAGGGTAAAATTATTGATTAGTAATATTTAGGAATGGCGGAACGAAAGTTTCGCCATCCTTTATATAATCGCTTCCGAGAATAAAACTACATTTTTCCTCCTACCTATATTAAAGTATTTAGACGCTTTTTATATTTATTCAAATGAATACTTCTTATTCTTTTTCTAACAGGCGCTTCAATAAATTCAAAAGTAACAGCTGAAGTTATAATCAACATAGCGGTAGACATATAAAATTGCATGTTGATGTTTTTGAAATCCATATAAGCATATAAATTTTTCATCCAAAAAAAAATTGGATTTTGCAATATATATATACCAAAACTTATTTCACCAAGAAAAACAAAAGGTTTCAATTTAAATGTTTTGGTTATTGCGCCATTATTCAAAGATAAAAGGACGATCAATGGTACAAAGAGTATGGCTAATAATCCGTTATGAAAGTTTAGCGGGATTGAAGTTGTCAAAGCCACTATGATTAAAAAGAATAGTAAGGTTATTAATAGATCAAAATTCCCAACATATTTTGAAGCCTTAGTTAAAAAAAATAAGCCACATAAATTTCCTATCAGGAATTCGTTTAAGTGCATGATTGGAAAATAAAAAATAAATGAATGACTTCTTGAGGGAAAACTATGATAGAACGAAGATGCTGTAAAAAAATGCAAAAAGATTTGACTGAATATCCAGAAAAGGAGAATAGGGCCAGCAATTGTCCTTAATTTCTTTTTTGAATAAATGAAATTGTAAAGAAAAGGAAAAACAGCATAGAAAAAGAATTCCACAGAAACTGACCATGCAGGGGCATTAAAAGAAAGAGTCCTGGCCGGAATCCAAGCCTGTAAACAAAATATGTTCAGAAATAGATTTTTTTCATTTATTTTATAGTGAAAAAATAAATTGATAATTACTAGTGCAATAGTCGCAATGAGATAAGCAGGATAGATTCTGGCGACTCTATTTTTGATAAAATCAAAAAAAAGTATCTCTGATTTTTTTGAATAAGCTACCACCATCACAAAACCGGACAAAATAAAAAAATAGCTAACTCCTACGTTAGATATTTTAAAAAGGATAAACAGAAATGTTGTGTTAAAGGGATAAATTTTTAATCCAAAGTGATAAATAACAATTGCTATGGATGCTAAAAATCGTGTGAAGGTTACTTGTTCAACTCTCAAGATAATTACGAATTAGTTTAAAATTTGCAATTGCTCAAATTAATATTTTGATTTGTGAACTGCCGAACTATTACTTGTAAAAACTAATTCTTTAATTGTTAAGATCTTATAAAATACTCTCCTAAATCAGTTTGCCTTAATATCATAAGTATTAATATCTCCACCTTCAATAATTAAATTAGATGTAATCCTGTCACTTGTAATACCTAAAGTTTCGGTCAGGTATTGCGTAATCATTTCAACTCTTTTTTTGGTGAGGATCTGGATTTTTTTATTTGCTTTTGGATAAGCTGTAATTACAATATTGCACGCCGGGTGTTCTTTCAACTTCCCAGCTACTACAGCAAGTTGGGCTTTCATATCGCTGCTAAGGCTGTTTCCCTTTAAAACAATACTTGGGTAATCAGCAGGGCAATCTTTATTGCCGTTGCCTTCTGGTATAAGTGTACCATCTAATATTCCTGATTTGATTGCACCGCAGCATGGTGGTTCCGGACATTTGCCCACGCCATCTGCATCTACCGGCTGGCATTCTGACGGTGTAATAAGTTGTTTATCTTTATAATCAGGGACACCATCGCCGTCAGTATCAATACTTACTCCATGTGCGTCTACCGGTACACCGGCTGTAGTATTAGGTTCCCTGTCTAATTGGTCTGTAACTCCGTCACCGTCCGTATCTTCAAATACAGGCTTCGGCAATTTCATATGCCTGGGATTATTTAGTTCGCTGTAGGCATAATCCAAAGGATTCAGCCACCATAAAGGCTCAACAGATTTAGCTCCAACATTAAAATTAATGCCGATTGAAAGATAGTTGTAGGAATCAAAATCACTTGTTAATGCGACATCTCCATACGGAATTCCCTGCCACTGCTGGCCATCAAGTAAGTCTGTTTTCAAAAAGGTATGCCTGTCTTCCAGGGCAATGCTAATATTTTTTCCGAGGCTATATGACGCTCCCAATAAAATTGTTCCACTAGGCCTTAAAACATTTTTGCCAAGATGTGGGCGAGCGCTTATCTCCGAATTGGCTTCGGTTTCATAAGTGTTGTCCATTCCAGCCTTCAATTGTTTTAAAATTGCGCTCTTATTAGAAATTATAACACCCCCCGGACCGTATGTATCTTTAACCTGTCTGAACAGAACTGAATAATTAGTTCCTTTAGACTCGTCCATGGCATTAACCATTACATGATATGCGGTAAAACCTATACCGGCTCCACCGTAGAGTACGAATTTTGTTTTATTTTTATGAAACCTGATGTTATTTAAGGTTAAAATACCCTGAAGGGATAAGTCTTGAATATGGGATTTATAATTATAATAAACAAACTCAGATTTTCCTCCGTTTATAGTTGGGCTTATAGCCCCTAAATTTCCCTGGGCATCACGGATTTGAGCATTATAACCTTTACCATTGGGCAAATTTCCGGCGTAACCTGCCACACTATTATCAAGCCAGGCCGGGTTTTTCGTATTTACCGGGGCTGGCTGCCACATTAAACCTTTGCTGGTTCCATTCAAATATTCTACTCTTAAAGAAAACAAATATCCCAATGCTTTGCGGGCATGTAAACCAAAGCCGAAAGTTGGCAGAACAGAAGGGATATCGCCATTAATGACAGGCATTCCAAATGAAGCACCAAATTCCCACTGGTTACGTGGTTTGGCGGGATAATTATAATTATTATTCCAGAATTCTTTTTGTTGCTGAATCCCATTCTTAGCAATAAATGGTGAATCAATTACACCTGAAACCTGAGCGCTAACTGATAAAAATAAAAAATAGCAAAGGGAAAAAGAAATATACAGCTTTCTTGTTATTTGGTTCATAAACAGGTGATTTTATATCGGTCTTTTTTATATGTTGGTAAAGAGGGGTGGGATAAAGTGTTATAAAAAAGCGTAAATCGCTGTAAATATAAATTTTTTTGTTAAAGATTAGCCCTGCCACCGATTTTTATTCTATATTATTTTAGTAGTAAATTTATTATAATATAATCAGTAAGAACTATTTATGTGTGACAGAGCTGTCAGGTAAGCGGGCAAACTTTACACTTTTTATAAAGAGATAAAACCATGCAGGAGTTATAAGTGTATGATTTTATATTAATCAAAGCATTAATAAACTTTTGAATAATCAATTTAAACCCCATATCATAACCTGAATAGATAATCCCTGCTTAAGTGTTTGCATGGATGCAAAAAAGTAACAAGAAAAATTGATCCCGATGGCTATCGGGAATAAAAACTACTCCCGAAATCATTTCGTTTTCTACAAAAGGTAAAAATTTGAACACTTGACTAAAATGAAATCAGCTCCATCTTTAAAATATTTCCAAACTTTTGTGCGACTTACCGACAAATAGCAAGGCTGGCCGGAATTAATATTAATTTCATTTTCTACACCACACGATCAAATTTTCTTAAAATCTTTTTTATAAGGCCGGTTCCTGGCATGCAGCCAATTTCTATTATCCTGGAAATTTTTTTACTGGACAGTTAATCAATGCTGTACTGAAAATACGGAGCAGTAGGTAAGGCTCCGTTGATGTGGTTTTTGAAGAAAGACACCTCAGCTAAGGTAGCAGGGCCGGCAATTGGGTGGTAGCGGTGATTTGGGTTCTATGTGAGTCATGAACAGGAACGACGAGAACTATAATAAAAGACAGGAACTCCGGCATACCCGGAATTCCTGCTGACTTTCTGGAAACGGCTTAAACCGTTTTCTGTTTCACCGTAACGTGCCCCGGCATATCACCGGCCTTGACCGTAATAACATTACCTGCAATGTTGCCGCTTAAAACGGTTGCATTGTACTGCCAGTTAATGCCATCGGGTTGCAGCAGGGCTACACCTTCTTCCACCTGGATACCGTCAGTATTCCTGATAGAGACAGTAACCTCTTTTACCCTGAAATTGTCTCTGACGGGTACAATTACACGACTCCCTGCCAGGTTGGTGTAATCGACTGTGTTAATCTCACCGATTACCGGCGGCTTAAAAAAGTCGGCTACTGCAACATTAAAAGCTGACTGGCCCGGTTTGGCTTTCGCTTTGTAAGCCAGTTTTAACACCGGGTCGGCCAGCACCGAAGCTGCATAGATTACCGCATCCCTGAAAGTAAAACGGATGTTCTGCTGTGCAGCTGTTGGGGGCACGGTGGTGATTGCCGGCCTTTTTGATACAATGGTTTCACCTGCCTTCTGCCGGAAAACAATCTGCTGAATTTTTCCGGAAAGTCCTTCTGTGAGGACATTGTTTTTTGATTTCATAAAATGAAATTTAAAAGATTAAAAAAAATTATTACCACTCAAATGACAGCATTTCTCCATTATTTACATAGCATTAAAAGTTAAACTATGTTAACTTTTAATGCTATCCATTCAGTATTAACAAACCCGTCGAACGGCTTTAACAATTTAAACATAACCGTAACAGGTAGCAGGCTGAAGCTCGGAAAGCAGATTGCCGGTTGGAATAGGAAGACATGGTAGCGCATAAAAGGCAACGTCACCGTTTGAGAAAGGCTGACACCAGCAAAGCTAATTGCCGTTTTGTTGTTTAGACGTTTGAACGCCCGGAATGGAAATACGTCACAACGCCTAAACGGCAACTTTGTCATTAAATTGATTAAAAAACTGGTTGGAGGATCACCGAACGATCATCGAAGGATCACCGAACGATTGAGAGAGCTTTTTTGGGCGGTGCTTTATACCTCTGATAAACATTCGATCTGCCATATTTTTCTTTCAATCTTAATTGTACCTGAAGCATTGATCTTGCTTAATTTTGAGCTCCTGTTATTTGATGGATTTATAAGTTTGTAATTTATTGATGTATCCGTTTGATACAGCTACAAAATAATTGTTTATCGACGACGTGAAGATCTGATTACCCTTAAAACCTGCTGAACCGGCAAATAGCCGGTATTGATGAATTCATCAACCTGGTAAATCAAAGAAAGGCTGCATTGTAATTTTTAAGCGATGGTTTTAATTTTTAAACATTTTCACGATCATTTTACAAAAACAGGTTTGTACCACAGCCTGAAGGTTAAAGATAATTCCGCTTTTAAACAAAATTCAGCACTGCAACGACAGCCTTGCAAAGGCCATTTTGTAGTAAACTTACTATACTCACAAATGCAGCTAATTGAATAAAAAGCTTGAAAGTAACTTAGCTTTACGCCCTTTGTAAATGCTGGCAAAAAGGGCTACATTTGCCCAACTTTTTATAAAAACAGGCTACTGGTTTTTCATTATATATAAGAACTTTTTGTGGCCGCTGCTAAACAGCGGCTATTGGTATTATATTTTTTTTGAATGAACTGCATTTTTTGAAAGTTCCATATATTCTCTGCAACACCCTTCCTAAAAATGTGTGGCTGAGAGCGGCGAAGCCGTGAAATATCGGAATCTGAAGCACTGTCCCTATCTGTTATGCATTTTTTTAACCAGGAAACATCCATAATTGACTATGGTGCCACTATCGGTGAGGGAACAAAAATTTGGCATTGGTCACATATATGTGGTGCCGCAGTTATTGGTAAAAATTGTATTCTTGGTCAAAATGTATATGTTGCCAGTGGAGTAATAATTGGGAACGGTGTAAAGATTCAAAACAATGTATCTGTTTACGAAGGTGTAATTATTGAAGATGATGTATTTTGTGGGCCAGGCATGGTGTTTACCAACGTGTATAATCCAAGGGCCTTTATTGAAAGGAAAATGGAATTCAGGCAAACGCTTGTAAAAAGAGGCGCTACACTTGGTGGCAACTGCACTATTGTTTGTGGTATTTCAATAGGTGAATATGCTTTCATTGGTGCCGGAGCTGTAATTAATGAAGATGTGCCGGACTTTGCGTTATACGCAGGTGTTCCGGGTAAACATATTGGATGGATGACCAAATATGGCAAACAAATGAGCTTTTCGCCAGGTGAATGTTCTTTATACGAATGCCCCGATACCGGTGATAAATATGTATTTGATGGTGTCGCTGTCCGGCTTTCAGCAAATCAATAATTTTTTAACTGTATTTTTTTAGGCAGCTACAATTTTTTAAGGCCGGATTTTCCGGCAACAATTGTTTTAATCTATGTTCAATTTATTGTCGCAAAAAAATCTGCTTTTAATTTGTTCGGTGCTGATTATTGTAAGCACATCTTGTACATCTTCTAAAAAAGTGGTGTACCTGAATGATTTGACCCCGGCAGATTCGCTTGCATTACGGACAGCTCAAATTGCTTTTGCAACACCTATACAAAAGAATGATCTGTTATGGATAACCGTTGGTGGAAGCAATATATTGGATTTACCAATACTAAACTCCGCTAACGGCGCAGGTACAGGGGCAACCACAGCAGGCGGAAGTTCGATTGTTGGTTTTTTAGTGGAAGCTGACGGCACTATAAAGTTTCCTTTTCTAGGTAAAGTAAAGGCAGAAGGGCTTACGAGGACTGCGCTAGAAACCTACTTAACAGATCAATTTAAAGACTACACAAAAAATGCTGTCGTTAACGTCAGGTTTTTAAATAATTCTGTAACGGTCATGGGAGAAGTAGCGCATCCCGGTAAAGTCCCAATGGCAACAGAACGCATAACTATACTTGAAGCCCTTGGCCTGGCAGGTGATCTTACTGATTATGGCAAAAGAGAAAATGTATTAATTATACGGGAATCGAACGGACAAAGAAATTTTGAACGTATTAACCTGCTTTCAAAAAGTCTTTTTAGTTCTCCTTATTATTATCTTAAAACTAATGATGTAGTATATGTTGAACCTTCAAGAATTAAATTTATAAGCCGGAGCGGAATTCCACAATATTTGTCTGTGGCAGCTGTTGGTTTGTCATTGCTGATTACTATCATAAACGTCGCAAAAAAATAATATTATTTACTGAATGTCAAATCCAGCAACTAACAACGGTTACTTGTCAGATGGAGAATATCCTGAAAACTCCTCTGAAAATAGTCACCAGGTAAGGCAGTTTATTTATAGAATTTTTCCTTTTTGGCCATTATTAGTGTTTGCATTGGCGCTGGGGGCTGCGGCAGGTTATGTATTATTACGGTACGCCACCCCTGTTTACCAGGTCAAATCAAGGCTTGTGGTTAATGATGATGAACAGGAAAAAAGTGCTAATCTTCAGTCAATTATCAATTTAGATACAAGAGATCTTTCAGCTGAAACTGAAAAAGAGATCGAATTGCTCAGGTCAACCGACTTGTTGAAGAAGGTAGCTTCTCAGTTACAACTGAACGTAAAATATTTTCAAAAAGGAAAGATCAAATCCGGTGAAGCATATGATAACAAGCCTTTCGGTCTCGAGCTGGAATCGCCGGATTCAATTTTGTCCGGCATTTCGGGTAAAGTAAAAATAGTTAACAGTAAAATTGAATTTAACAACGAAATTTTTGACACCGATACATTTGTTACCGCATCTTTTGGTAAAGTAAAGTGGCATATTAATCCACGTTACCGGGGTAATATAAAATTAGAAGACTGGTCAGTATCTATAAATTCTACGTACGGAAGTGCAAAGCAATTAAAAGGAGCAATTGCCATAGTCCCTATTTCGAAAAAATCTTCCATTGTAGATGTTATTTACAATGACCTGTTTCCATCAAGGGGGCTTGCAATTCTAAACTCCCTGATAAGGAATTACGGCACTGCAACTGTTGACTATAAAAGTCGTATTTATGAGAATACACAGCGTTTTTTAGATGAAAGATTAAATCTTGTTTCTGAGCAATTAAACGGCGTGGAAAAAAACCTGCAGGCTTATAAAACTACTGAACACATTGTAGACCTCGATGCCGAAGGAAGCCTTTATCTTAATAAATTAAAAAATGCAGATACAAAGATTGGGGAACTCGATGTACAGCTGGATGTGCTGAAAGAAGTTGAGAGTTATGTTAACAGGAGAAATGCATCCAATAGCCAGGTACCGGCAACCCTCGGAATTAACGATCCCATACTAACAACTTTACTTAGCCAGCTTTACCAGTCTGAATTTGAACTGGAAAAAGTAAAACAGTTGTCCGGCGACAAGAGCCCCCAGGTACCCGTATTGGAGGAAATTATTTCCAAACTTCGCCCCAGTATTTTAAGCAGTATCAACAATTTAAAACTAAGTATGGAAGCCAGCCGTAAAAGGCTTGAGAGTGATAATATGGGTTTGAATGCGCTTATCAATAAAATGCCGCTGAAAGAAAGAGTGTTGCTTGATATCAGCAGGGAAAGAGGTATAAAAGATGCGATTTACACCTATTTGTTACAAAAAAGAGAAGAGTCAGCAATTGCTGCAGCTTCGGTACTGCCCAACTACCGGCTTATTGAGCGGCCGGAATTTGCCGGTATAGTTTCCCCCAATGGTAAAAATTATTATCTGCTATGTATTACAGGCGCATTTTTGCTGGCGATTATATTTATTTACTTTAAAGAATTTGCTAACAGCAGGTTATTATTCCGCTCACAAATAGAAAGCAGTCTGGATATTCCAATCGTTGGCGAATTGATTTATAAGCCCAACGAGACAGGCTCTCCTGTTGTGATCGAAGAAGGAAAGCGCACGCTCATTGCAGAGCAGTTCAGGGAATTGAGAACTAATCTTAACTATTTAGTGCCTTTAAAAGATGAAAAGTGTAAGATCATTTTAACAACATCTTCCATACCAGGTGAGGGCAAAACATTTGTGGCCATAAATACTGCTGTTAGTTTTTCATTAACTGGCGCAAGGGTGGTGCTGCTGGAATTTGATTTGCGCAAGCCTAAAATAAGTAAGGAGTTGGGAATGGCTCGTGAGCCTGGTTTAAGCAATTATCTTATCAACTCAGCAACAGAAAAAGAAATTATTAAAGCACATCCGACAATTGCTAATTTCAGTATCATCTCTTCAGGCCCCATACCGCCTAACCCGGCAGAATTAATAGGTAGTAAAAGATTAAAAGATTTGATTGCCTATCTCAAAGAAAATTTCGACTACATCATTATAGACTCTCCTCCTGTCGGTGCCGTAACGGATGCGAAAATCCTTGCTGCTGTAGCTGATGTTACTTTGTATATTATCAGGTATAATTACAGTGATAATTCGAGTTTGCAAATGATTAAAAATGTACAGCAAAAAAATATATTGCCAGCCGTGAGCATTGTTTTTAATGGAATAATGCCCAAACAAATACTTGGCTATAGTTACGGGAAAGAATACGGTTATGGCTATGGTTATGGTTACGGCTATGGTTATGGATATTCACAGGATACACAGCATAAGGGCTTGTGGAAACGCCTGTTTAGTTTTTCAAAAAAATAACAGCGGCATTTTGAAAATCATTTTTTCCCGCTTTATAAAAACCTGGTAATATTTAAAATTAAAATAAATGACCTACACAAAACCAAAAGTAATTGCTGAAATTGGCTGTAACCATATGGGCCAGTTTGATATTGCTGTTGAATTAATTAAATTATCAAAAGAATGCGGGGCAGATGTTGCTAAATTTCAAAAAAGAAATAACAGGGAATTACTAACTGAAGAGCAATATAACTTACCACATCCCAATCCCTCCAATTCTTATGGAGATACTTACGGTGCCCACAGGGAGTACCTGGAGTTTTCAGCTGAGCAGCATGCAAAGTTGAAAACTTACGCTGAAAGCATTGGTATCGAATATTCAACCTCCGTCTGGGATCTTACCTCAGCAAAGGAAATTATTGCTGTTGACCCCATACTAATAAAAGTTCCTTCTGCCTGCAATAACAATTTTGAAATGCTCCGGGAATTAAGGGATAACTATAAAGGAGAAGTGCATATTTCTTTTGGAATGACCACACAGGAAGAAGAAGAAGAGGTGGTAAAAATATTCGAAGAAACTGACCAGGCAAAAAGCAGGCTTGTTATTTATTCCTGTACTTCAGGCTATCCTGTGCCTTTTAAAGATGTTTGCCTGCTGGAAATAAGCAGGCTGTATAAAACTTATGAAAACCGGGTGAAGGAAATTGGCTTTTCAGGCCACCACCTCGGGATAGCCGTGGACATGGCCGCCTATACCCTGGGAGCTAAGTGGATTGAAAGGCATTTTACAAAAGACAGAACATGGAAGGGGACCGATCATGCGGCTTCACTTGAATATGCCGGTCTTCATAAACTTTGCAGGGATTTAAAACAGGGAATTTATCCGGCATTAACGTATAAATCAGAAGAAATTTTACCGATTGAATCTGTGCAAAGAAATAAATTAAAGTCCAGGGTTAATGGATAAGGAGTTTATGTTATATCTTTTTAGCAAGAACTTCAGGTCAGGCTTCCATATCAACCAACATTATCAGTATGTTGAAGCGGCTTTCGCAAATTGCTTAAATGATGTGCAATATCATTACCCGGGTAAATCAGCTGTAGAAGTTTTAAGAATGATCCGGTTCGGAAATGGCTGGCTAAATACATTTCTTTACAGGCTTGGCAATACCATATTCAATACTGATGCTGCTCATCCATTATTGGCAGAAGTTCATTGGCTGTTAAAAGAGATTTGCGCTTCAGAAATTTACTTTTCTGTGAGTATTGGAACCGGGCTTTATATCCGGCATGGTGAAGGAACAGTGATTGGCTCACGCTGCAGTATAGGAAAAGGATTTATAATTCATCAACATTGCACCATAGGTCACAAAGCTAAATTGGGCAACGGGCCAACGATTGGCGATAATGTTGAAATGGGTGTTGGTAGTTCTGTATTGGGTGAATGTGTAATTGGTAACAATGTAATAATTGGTGCACACAGTTTGGTACTGCATTCAATACCCGATGATTCCCGTGTAACAGGATTGCCGGGGAAAGTAATTCAATGAAAATAATAGCTTTCATACCTGTAAGAGGCGGCAGCAAATCGATACCCCTCAAAAACATTAAACTTTTTTGCGGCAAGCCGCTTGCATGCTGGCTGATAGAAGCTTTTGAAGCATCGCCATCAGTTGATGAGGTTGTTGTGGCAACAGACAGCGAATTGATCGCTGAAGTTGTAAGGAGTAAAGGATACAAAAAAACTATTGTTTATAATAGATCTGCCACAAATGCGGCCGATACCAGCAGTACTGAAAGTGTAATGCTTGAGTACCTGGAAAACAATCCTCTGTTGTCTTCGGATACATTATTTATCCTCGGCCAGGCAACTACCCCCTTTACCCAGTCTTCTCAAATTGAAGCAGCGGTGCACAAAATGAAATCGTTCAATCATGATTCATTAATTACCTGCTCAGTATTAAAAAAATTTTTCTGGAATGCGGAGGGAAAGGCATTGAACTATGATGTAAATGCAAGGCCCCGCCGCCAGGATTTTGACGGGTTATTAACGGAGAATGGCGCATTCTATATCAGCAGTGCAGGCAAAATATTGGAAAGCCGTTGCAGACTTTCCGGAAATGTGGCGGTATTCGAATTGCCGGAATATTTTCTTACAGAAATTGATGAACAGGACGACTGGCAGTATGCTGAATTGCTGATGAGAAAATATGTTTTAAAGCATCAACCCCAGGCCATAAAACTTTTTTTGACTGATGTTGACGGCGTACTTACAGACGCTGGAATGTATTATACTGAAAGCGGGGACGAACTGAAAAAATTCAATACGCATGACGGGATGGCTTTTGAATTATTACGACAGGCAGGAATCAAAACTGGTATAATCACATCTGAGCAAACCAAAATTGTAGAACGCAGGGCTGAAAAATTAAAAGCTGATCATCTTTATCAATCTAAACGGGAAGGTGGAAAACTGGCTGCAGCTATAGAGATTTGTGAAAAGGAAAACATTGGATTACACGAAGTTGCCTATATAGGTGATGATATAAACTGCCGGGAACTCTTGCTGGAAGTTGGGTTGGCAGCCTGCCCTTCAAGTGCGGTCAGTATGATTAAACAAATACCGGGGATTCTCCAGTTAACAAAACCTGGCGGCGGGGGAGTGGTTAGGGAGTTTGCTGAACATATTTTGGTGAAGATATAACAATACTAATCTTCGGCAGTTTTGGTTTTTATGCACCAGTATTTAATAACCTGGATGGTTGAGCAGGGTGTGTCTTAGGCTAACAATCATTGAAATTATTTTATTTTTCCTCATCCTAAAATTTATTAATAATAAGATTTCAAGTAATCTGCCGGATTATCTGTACCCTCATTGCCACTGGAAAAATTATGGAGATATTACATAACTAAAAAGTAATAGCCGGTGCCTTTCAATAATTTTCAGTTTAAATCAATTTACAAAAACTAAAGTGGAATCATTACCAACACAACATTGGACAGAGGAGATAACACCTAAAACATCTCTGCTTGATATCAGGTTAAAAGAGGTATGGAAATACCGGGACTTACTTATGCTCTTTGTTAAAAGAGATTTTATTGCCACTTATAAACAAACCATTTTAGGGCCTGTCTGGCATTTTATACAACCTCTTCTCACAACAGTAATGTTTCTTATTGTTTTTGGTGTGGTGGCAAAAATTCCTACCGGTGGCATACAGGCTATTCCATTTTATATGAGCGGCATTGCGATCTGGAATTATTTTTCGGCCTGCTTAACAGGTACCTCCAGCACTTTTGTTGGTAACGCTGCCATCTTTGGTAAGGTTTATTTTCCCAGGCTGGTTATGCCATTATCTGTTATCATTTCTAACATAATAAAATTTGGGATACAATTTTTACTGCTGCTCTTAGTGCTGGCATATTATGGCATTACAAAAGGACATTTTTATTTTGGTGCAAGTTGGCTGCTGATACCAGTATTGGTGGTTATTATGGCGGGCCTGGGCCTGGGTTTTGGTATCATAATATCTTCGCTTACCACTAAGTACAAGGATTTTACGGTGCTTATTGGCTTTGGTGTGCAGCTTTTAATGTATGCCACGCCCATCGTTTATCCTGCGTCTTATATCAGGGGTGTAAACAAACATGGTTATTTGATCGATTACAATCCCTTAACTGCTGTGGTGGAAGGATTCAGGTATGCAGTATTTCACACTTCAAATTATCACATTGCATCTTTAACCTACAGCTGCATCTGGATGACAGCGGTTTTAATTTTAGGTGTGCTCTTTTTTAATAAAACAGAAAAAAGCTTTATGGATACAGTATAAATACATAGTTGTGTAGTATTTTAAAATAGCAGTCTGAATTTAATACTACCTGGTATCCATTCTTACAATCATCATACATCGTAATCCATCACCCAATAAATGAGTACAGCAATAAAAGTAGAAAACCTATCCAAACAGTACCGGCTGGGGCAAATAGGCACCGGCACTTTTAGCCACGATATTAACCGATGGTGGCATTCGGTAAGGGGCAAAGAAGATCCGTATTTAAAAATTGGTGAAGCCAATGACCGTACACAAAAAGGCAGCAGCGATTATATATGGGCATTGCAGGATATAAACTTTGAAGTAAAAGAGGGAGAAGTGCTGGGCATTATTGGGCGCAATGGCGCAGGAAAAAGTACCCTGCTGAAAATACTTTCCAAAACTACCGCACCTACAACAGGAGCTATTAAAATACAGGGGCGTATTGCCAGCCTGCTTGAAGTAGGTACTGGTTTTCACCCGGAACTAACTGGCCGGGACAATATTTTTTTGAATGGTGCCATACTGGGAATGACTAAAAGGGAAATTAAAAGCAAATTTGATGAAATAGTTGACTTTTCGGGAGTGGAACGTTATATAGATACACCCGTTAAGCGCTACAGCAGTGGTATGTATGTTAGGCTGGCGTTTGCTGTGGCTGCACATTTGGAACCAGAGATTTTAATTATAGATGAAGTGCTGGCAGTTGGGGATGCAGAATTCCAAAAAAAGTGTTTGGGTAAAATGAAAGATGTAAGCGTAAATGATGGAAGAACTGTTTTGTTTGTAAGCCACAACATGCAGGCTATCACTTCACTTACAGACAGGTGTATTTATTTAAAAAACGGCGGCTTGATTAAAAGTGGCACTACATCTGAGATTATAGACTATTACATGAACAGCGAAACTGCGGAAGCGCTGATTTACCAGAATATAAAACCATCTGCTGGCCCTTTTATAAATAAGGTGAAGCTTAATACATCTTATGATCAGAACGTTCATATACATGGAGAAAAAATAGAAATTGAAGTTGAAATAGATTTGCCTGAATCATTAAGAAATGGGGCATTGTCCATCCAGGTATTCAATTCGCTGGATATACCGTTGGTACATGTTTGGCTGTTTAATTCAGAACAGGAAAGTTTTAAGAAAAAGGGTATCAATAAAATTAGATTTATCATTCCAAAATTTAGGTTGTTTTTTGGTAAGTACACGCTTACACTTTACCTGGCAGAACAGGGGGGCCACCAATTATTACAGAAGGTTGAAAAAGTATGTCCTTTCGAAATAGTGATGTTTAATACAATTCATGATCATCCATGGCAAGAAGGAAGTTGTACTTATCTGGAAGATTACTATTGTGACTTGGACTAAAAAAATTAACTAGTACTTAAAATAAACCAAATGAAATTTTTAAACCAACTTTTTAAAAAAAATATACAAAATGTATATACAGTCGACGAGCCTGAATTATTGAAATCAATTAAAATAAAAAATCGGGAAACGCTTTTAACAGTAACAAAATGGTTGAGCCAAGACCAGTCAAATAAATCATATTTTAACTACGGGGTTCCCGATCCAATAAAAGATCTGCTTGACTTAGAAGTTGGTGAAGAGATTACTTATACAGATCTCCTTTTGTACTATACTAGAAAATTAAAAAGTATCAATTATTTAGAATTAGGTGTTTCAGTAGGAAAGAATTTTTTACAACTAGCCAACCAGTTAGATAAGGCAACTCTAACAGGTTTTGATATAGAAAATATTAATACTCCTTTGCAACAAAGATTTCAATATTTGGATAAAACCGAGTGGGAAACAAGTCAAAGTTCGCTTCGAAAGGAAACATCTAATCTGACTCATTTTAAATTTAATACAAATTCTATCAATTACTTGGCTGGAGATATATGGGATGAGAATTCTTGGTCAAAACTAAAAGGGCAGAAATTCAATATTATATTTTCCGATGCATTGCACGATCCCAAAGCTCTTTTGTGGGAGTATGATATGATAAAAAAATATAGTCTTTTGGATGAAAATTTTATTTATCTATGGGATGATTTAAATAATGGTTTAGAGGAATCATTTAAAACCATCGCTAAAGACTTAAAAAACCAACGAAAATTAAATAATGATAAAATCAGGCTAATAAAGATTAATGGATGGCTGGGTCAAAATTATCCAATTAAACATGATGTCGGAATTGTTTCAAACCTAACCTTGAATTAATATGAAAATAATTAGTCCTGTAACTTTTAAAGGGAATACAAAGTTAAAAGATACAATATTATCACAAACAATAATTGACCTTTATAAGAATGATTTGGACACTGATGTTAGCCGTTTATTTAAAGGAATAGATAATGTGTCGATCTATGAATGTTTAGACACAGGCTATCTTTTTTATTATCCATTTAATATTGTGGGGGATGAAAAATTATATGATGATTTAAAAATAAAGATGCCTGAAATTTATCATACTCCCTATTATCCAACATGGAAATGGGAATATGATATTGCGCTAAAACTTATTGCAGAAAATAGCTCTGTGCTGGAAGTAGGATGTGGCTCCGGTGTGTTTTTAAATAAACTTAGCAGCATTAATCCGAACAGGAAATTGAAAGGCCTGGAGCTAAATAAGTTTTCAGTTAAAGAAGCTATTACTAAGGGCATAGATGCTCAGGTAGAAACAATACAGGATTTTTCTAAAACGAATGGTTACCTGTATGATGTGGTTTCTTTTTTCCAGGTGTTGGAGCATGTGTATGAGGTTCATTCTTTTTTAGAAACATCTATCGCCTGTTTAAAAAATAGTGGGCAGTTAATTATTGCTGTCCCTTTTAATGAACCTTATTTATTTAAAAATGATATACTGAATACATTAAACCTCCCACCGCATCACATGGGATTATGGAACGAGGCGGCGTTTAAAAACCTTACTAAAGTTTTTCCTCTCAAACTTGATAAAATAGTAATTGAAAATTTGCCGGATGCAGGTTATGATTTTGACAGGTTTTACCAGGTTAATAAAGATACTTTATATAAGCCCTCTTATCCATTTAAGTCATTGTTTGATAAATTATATTACAGGTACTTAAAAAAATATCATGCTAGGTATCATGGTAAAAATATCATTGCAGTTTACACCAAGCAATCTGATTAGGGTTTAAAATTCATTGCATACAATGAAGTAGAAATTGCTAACATTTTCATTCAGAAGACATTGAGTAACATCGGAATGAGAGAGAATTTTGTAAAATTTCATATAAATTTAATTTCGTTATGAGTGAGGTGGTGTTAACAAATCTTTCTAACAAATTATTTAATTCAAGTAGATTTTTATTAAATGAAACATCAAAGCAATTTGGGATTACTAAAATAAAGTCATTCGAATTCGAAGAACTGAAATCCACAGAATTTTACGAAGCAAATAAAGCCATTCTTTCTCACCCTACAGGAATAGGTTATTGGCTGTGGAAGCCCTATATTATTTTAGAAGCGTTTAAAGAAATACAGGAAGGAGACATTGTTATTTATTCAGATTGTGGTATTGAAATCACAGGGCATTTGACACCGTTGATTAATTTATGTCAAGAGAAAACTGATATATTATTATTTGCCAATTCCAACTTTACAAACAAAATTTGGACAAAGAGAGACTGTTTTGTTCTGATGAATTGTGATGAAGACAAATATTGGAATGGAATTCATTGTGACGCTTCCTTTTGTCTTTTTAAAAAATGTGAGAGAAGTTTAAATTTGTTAAATGAATGGTTATATTTTGGATGCAATGAAAATATAATTACAGATTTGCCCAATATATCCGGGAAAGAAAATTTTCCAGAATTTATTGATCACCGGAGAGATCAGTCTATTCTTTCTCTATTGGCAATTAAGCATGGTATAGAATTTTATAGAACGCCTACCCAGTTTGGGAACCATTACAAAATAAAGGAGTATAGAATATTAGGAGAATTTAATTGTATTAATCAATTGGATTATAGTCAATTAAACTTCTATGCTTCCCATCCATTTAATAACTCTCTTTATCCCCAATTACTCAACCACCATAGAAAAAAAAATGATTCTGATAAGATTGAGATTCGGTCTACAAAAAAGAATTTTTTTATGCGGAATAAAATAAAATATTTATCCAAAGTCAAACGTACTTTTAAAAAAATAAAAAACTTTAATAACGCAGATTCGAATAAGGTGAATCCTCACACCAGTAAATCTTATTCTCAATGCGGTGAAGATTTAATAGTTCAATATATTTTTAAGTTACGGGGTATTCAAAAGCCATCGTACATTGATATTGGCGCTAACAGTCCCTTTTATTTAAGTAACACTGCATTATTTTATGAAATTGGTTGCCGGGGTATCAATATTGAAGCTAACCCGGGATTAATAGAAGATTTTAAACAATCCCGCCCAGAGGATATTAATCTGAATATTGGTGTTAGTGACAAGGAGGAAGAACTTGAGTTTTACATTATGAAAGATAACACGTTGAGCACCTTTTCTAAAGAAGAGTGTGATTTTATGTTATCTAATGGTAAGCCGTTGGCTGAAGTAAAGAAAATAAAGTTAAACACCATCTCAAATATACTGCTTGAATATTCTGACAATAAGTTTCCTGATTTTATGAGCCTCGATGTTGAAGGGATGGATTTTGACATCTTAAGGTCAATTGATTTTAATAATTCAGTTCCCAGGGTAATTTGCGTAGAAGCGGCTGACTATTCACCAACAGGATCGGGTGCAAGAAAAGATGAGTTAATTCAATTTCTTGTCTCCAAAGGTTATTATGAATATGCTAATACAAATCTCAATGCGATTATGGTTAGAAAAGATTTCTGGTTTATTTAAATGAATTTCTCCAACCCTCTTTTCTCAATTGTAATCCCAACCTATAATTCAGAAAAGACTATAGGGCATTGTCTGGAAAGTGTTCTTTCGCAAACTTATACGGATTATGAAATTCTTATCATTGACGGTCTTTCTATTGACAATACTGCGGAAATCGTAAGTCTTTACACAGGGAGAACTAAGAAAATAAAATGGCAATCTGGAAAAGATAAAGGAACATATGATGCCATGAATAAGGGCATTCAATTGGCAAAGGGACATTGGCTTTATTTTTTGGGAAGCGACGATACATTATTAAATAAGAATACCCTTGAAAATATTTCCCTCATTTTAAAATCCTCTGTAGCCAAGGTTGTTTATGGAAATGTATTGATTCAGGGTAATGCGGTATGGGCACCCGATGGTAGCATTTATGACGGCAATTTTGATCTGGCAAAACTTATGGTGAAAAATATTTGTCACCAGGCCATATTTTATAACTCGGAGTTTATAAAAAAGAATGGCTTTGTCTATAACATAAAGTATAATGTTCTTTCAGACTGGGATTTTAATTTAAAGTGTTGGGCAAAAACATCATTTTTATATGTTGAACAAACTATAGCAAAGTTTAATGCAGGCGGGAGTTCCACTTCGGTTTCGGTTAAAGATGACTTCGGAAATGAGTTTGTTGAAAACTTTTTAAAATATTTTAAAATTAGCCCCAATAATAAATTAACTAATTTGTTACCGGAAGGAAAAAGAAAGCAGCTTATAAAAATAAAGCGAAATAGAAAGATCATAAACAGACTTAAGAATTTTGCAAAAGATCTTTTAAACAGATGAGTATCCTGCGCCCCATTGCATTTTACTTACCCCAATACCATCCAATTCCGGAAAATGATGCATGGTGGGGTAAGGGCTTTACCGAATGGCGAAATGTTGTTAAAGCAAAGCCTTCTTTTAAAGATCACTACCAGCCCCATTTACCAGCCGACCTTGGTTTTTATGATTTGCGGCTAATTGAAGTAATGGAGGAGCAGGCCGCCCTGGCCAAAGAAAATGGTATTCATGGATTTATCTATTACCATTATTGGTTTAACAGCAAACAGGTGCTGGAACTGCCGGTTAAAAATATAATTGCTCAAAAGAAGCCAGATTTCCCTTTTATGTTGTGCTGGGCTAACGAAAACTGGTCCAGGAACTGGGATGGAGGGTTTAATAAATTATTACTGGAACAACATTATTCAGCGGAAGATGACCGCCTGCATATGGAATATTTGTGCAGGGAAATTTTCGATGATTCCCGTTACATCAAGATTGATAACAAGCCTGTTTTTGCAGTCTACAGAACAGAGCGCTTTCCTGACATTGCAGCAAGTGCGGAAGTATGGAAGCAGGTATGCAAAGAGCAGGGTTTTGAAGGCATTTATTTATTGAAAGTGGAAAGTTTTTACGACAGGATATCACCGGCTGAAATTGGTTTTGATGCGGCCATAGAATTTCAGCCTGAATGGGCAGACATGCCGCCAAAAATACCAGTAGGATTTACTGAAAGAATTTTACACAAGTTGCACATCAGGAAAAGTCCAAAATATAAAAATCGATTTTTTGATTACGGTCAACTGGTAGATAAAGCTACCAGTAAAGCCGCTGCACCTTATAAAAGATACCCGGGTGTAACACCTATGTGGGACAATACGGCGAGACGGCAGGAAGGTGCTATTGTATTTAAAAACTCAACCCCTGAATTGTACGGGGAGTGGCTGAAACATATTGCAGCTAATTTCAAACCCTTTTCTGAAAATGAAAATTTCATTTTTATAAATGCCTGGAATGAATGGGCTGAAGGAAACCATTTGGAGCCCTGCCAAAAATGGGGTAAGCAATACCTGGAAATGACCAGGAAAGTTTTATCAGCCACTGAAAAAAATGTTGTTCTGTAATGATGCAGAGAAAGGCCGGTGTATTTCAAAATCATTCAAAAATATAGAAACGGATTTCTAAAAAATGAATGAACCTGTTTCTATAATAATGCCGCTGTATAACGGAGGACAATATTTAAATGAAGCAGTGGACAGTGTGCTTAACCAGCATTGTAAAAACTGGGAATTGGTGTTGGTTGATGATGGCTCAACGGATAATACACAGCAAATTTGTGAGCAATACAGGGATGCCGATAACCGCATCAAATATTACCGGTACAATGATCAACGTGTTACACCACCGGAAAACTGGAACAGGGCATTTCTGCTTGCTAAATCAAGTTATTTTATCATGTTTCACCAGGATGATATTATGCATCCTGACCTGGTACAAGAGTTACTAGATTTTGTTCAGGAGCATCCTGGAATAACGTGGGCATCCGTAAGAGCGGAAATGATAGATACAAATGGCAAAACCATTTACCAGGGAGGAAAAAAGTATATAAAACCTTCAACTTTTGATAGCTGGGATTTTGAAAAAAATGCCGTTTTTAATGGAACGGCTGTCGCCGATTATATTATGAGCCGTGTGTTTTTTAACGCCTCCGGATGTATATTCAACCGGCAGTTGGCACTTAGTATTCCACTCTTTGATAAAAGATTTTTTCTGTTGTTTGATGCTGAATATTTTTCACGGTTATCAGAACTGGGAGACGTAGGTTATTTATCCAATGTCTTACTTCAATACCGCCACCATAATACAAGTGGCATGTCCAACACCTTTAGTAAAGGTTTAAACGGTACAGAGGCTTACACGATGGTGGAAGAATATTTTGAAAGAAAAAAAACAGCCACTATTTTTTCAAAAGATCATATTTATGCTGAACATGCAAAAGCAGCTTTCAGGCAAGTACTGGTATATATGAAAAGTAAAAACAAACCGGTATCTAAATTTCAAATGAGAATTTGCTTAAAATTTTGTGAACTGGCCCATAAAAGAAAGGCTGATTTTTTAGCGGGATATTTTTCTCATAAATATTTCAACGGAAGCATTAGAAAACTATTGTATTTTTTTTTTAAGATTTCCCTTACTGATAATTTTTTTAAAGGAGGTTTTAATGCTTGATAAGCAGGTTTTATTAATATATCCTAACTTCCCTTTTGGGTTTAATAATTCAGGAGCTGCTTCTGTACTTACGAGCAGGATTTTTTCTTTAAACAGGATTTGTAAGCATGTTCAGCTTGTCAGGATGTTAAAAGAAGGAGAAAAATATGAAAGGAAACATTTTTCAATCCGGGAAGAATTTTCGAAGATAAAAGAGCTGGAGGAAATCGCATTTCAAAAAATTATAGAAAAGGAAATTGTAATAAAGTTATCGCCCGGGAATAAAGGCCGGTCTACCCTTGTTAAAAGGACAAAGATATTTTTGAAACCCGAACTGAATGTTTTCAACTTTTTAAATGCTGGAAATAAAAAAATAATTGAGGACATCATTAACACGACTGGTCCGGATCTTATTATATGTGAACATTTTGAGCCGGCCCTCTTTATAAATTTTACTGATACCAGTATTCCATGGGTCTACTGTCATCACGACTGGCTTTATAAACTCAGAAAACTTAAAGAAACCGGCAACAGTCTTAAATACCTTTACCATAACCTTTTGCTTAAAAAATCGGAATTTAATATTGTAAAAAGATCCGCTGCTGTAATATGTTTATCCGAATTTGAAAGAAAAGAAATAATCAGTGTTGGTCAGGAAAATTGCATGGTTCAGTATGTTACCTACCCAACCATTGCGAGGGCAAATGAAAACTATAATCCCAGGCCTTCTCTTGTACACTTTGGAGGATTAGGCGCAACTGCTAACCGGCTTGGGTTAGAACTTTTTGTGAAGGAAGTTTGGGAAGATATAAAACTGGCTATACCGGGAATACAGCTAAAAATTGCAGGCGATATTTCCTCGGCAAACGAAAGCCTGTTAGATAAAATTAATACTGATAATAGTATTATTTCCTACGGGCATGTTAAAGATTTGAATGATGTCCTTGTGCCAAACGATATTCATATTGTGCCATGGCCACATCCCACGGGTTCAAGAACCAGGGTGCCTGTCGCACTTCAGTTTAAACAGCTTTTGGTTGCGACACATAATGCTATATGTGGTTTTAGTGAATTGAAAAATGGGATTAACTGTATTACTGTAAACGCTGTAAAAGATTTCGGACAGGTTATCCCGGCTATCTATTTTGACAAAGAAAAACGAGAGAAAATATCAGCGAATGGAAAAGATACTTTTTTTGCATATTTTTCACTGAATCAATCATATAACATGCTGGGTAGTTTTTTATCTAAATGCTTGCTGTCAAAAAACTAACACCACGATATTCTTCACTTTGCACTTTAATACTTTTAGACGTGAAAGGTTGGATAAAAAAATAAAATGAACAAAAAACGAAGGCTTTTAATTCCAATTACGGTTCAGTTTTCGGTGAGGTATATAGTAAGGTCAGGGCTTTTATATGAATTGCAAAACATTTGCGACCCAGTTCTTTTATTGAACTGGAAAGATGCTGAATTGGAGCAGGAACTGAAGGACAACGGAATAGAATATCACTATCTTCCGGTTTCAAAATTTGGCAAAATATTTAATTATATCTCCAAGATTAACGGATTAAAACACAAGCGCAAAATTAATAGTGCAAGTGCTGCAATCGATAAAAGAAGACTTGATTTTTTATCGGCACAAACAAAAAAATCTTTAAAGCAAAGACTGGCAACAGGGTTTATTAAATGTATGAGCTATTTGTTTCCCGTTTTTTTACTAAAAAAAATTGAAGTCTACGACCTGGAGAAAACATCAAATTTTTACCAGGTTTTAGCACAAATGAAGCAGCTTAACATTGATAACGTACTAACTATAACACCCTTTGTAAATGAAGAATTCCTGGTTTTAAAATCATTTGAAAAGCTTCAGGTACCGATTTCTTATTCCGTACTATCTTTTGACAATCTTACTACAAGGGGTTATTTGCCAGTTAAGTTTAA
Organism: Ferruginibacter sp.; assembly: GCA_965247025.1. Lineage (GTDB taxonomy): Bacteria > Bacteroidota > Bacteroidia > Chitinophagales > Chitinophagaceae > Ferruginibacter. The sequence continues at coordinate 4,650,965 of OZ252000.1, forward strand.
TAATTTTTTTGTTTGGAATACCATTAATAAGAATGAAGTATTAAGGCTTTTTGGAAAAAGTACCAGGGTGGATATTGTTGGTCCTGTACAATTTGATTTTTACTGGAATAAGGATTTTATTTGGAGCAGGGAGAAATGGAAGAATGAATTAAACATTACTACCGGCAGGCCGATAATTCTTTTTGGAGGTGGTCATTTTCAAATTGTACCAAATGAACCGGACTGGTTATTTGATATTGACCAGGCAATTTCTGATGGTGAAATAATTAATAATCCAATAATTCTATTCAGGATACATCCACTGGATCCGGCAGAAAGATGGACGAAAATTTTAGGGGAGTGTAAAAACGTAATTGCAGATGAGCCCTGGAAACCCAATCACGAAAATTTAGCTACAATAAATATCACTGATTATGATATCTCCAAACTTTGTTCAACATTAAAATGGACGGATATTCATGTTAATGCAAGTTCTACCTTAACGCTTGACGGCGCTATTTTTGATAAACCACAAATTGGCCCGGCTTACAGTGAACACAATGTTGCTTTAGCTCCAATTTTAAAAGATTTGTACTACCGGGAACATTACCTGCCTATTACTGAATCCGGAGGTCTTCAAATTGCTTACTCAAAAGAAGCATTAATAAATTACTTAAATGAAGGGTTAAGTGAACCCGGAAAATATTCGGCAGAAAGAAAGAAAATGGTTGATCTTTTTTGTGAAGATACCTATGGAGAATCTGCAAGGCGGCTGGCTAGTCAATTAGCTGCCTCGGTTTTAATATAACATTTAAGAGCTGTTGTTCTGTATGAAATATTTCGTATTCAGAAATACCACCGTTGAAAATTTATTAGGAAATAGTGGTTTTAGCTATTCCGGCTACAACGATATTTCTGGCGCCGATGCCGGGGCAGATACTTTCATATGGTTTTACCTGGTTCCGGTAAAATCAAAAGCAAGTGAAGTTGTCAAAGAGGTAACCTCGTGGTTTAACAGCATTCAATTGTTAAGTCAACATATTCCGGAAGGAAAAAAGTTGCTGATTTTTACCCTGCAAAATGGTTATTACCCAAAGTATATCAATAACGATTTTTCTGTTCAGCATGCTGTTAATTCATTTCATAGAGATATAATTGAATTTGCAAACCAGCACAGCAATGTAAAAATTATACAGGCAGATGAATTTTTCAATGGTTATACAAATGAGCAAATAATTGATTGGAAGTATTATTTTATTTCGTCCATGCAAATCAATCCACGGTTGGCAAAGCCATTCAGGGATTGGTTTTATAAGCAGATTGATGCGATTGAATTCAGGCGTAAGAAGTGCCTTGTGTTGGATTTAGATAATACTTTATGGGGAGGCATTTTGGGTGAAGACGGGCTGGAAGGAATCAAGATAGGTGGGGACTATCCCGGCAATGCCTTTTCTATGTTTCAGCAACAACTGCTGGAGCTTAGTAAAACAGGAATAATATTGACAGTATGCAGTAAAAATAATGAGCAGGATGTACTGGAAGTATGGGAAAAAAATATTTTTCTCAGCCTGAAAAAAGAACACTTTGCAGCATACCGTATTAACTGGAATAACAAGGCTGATAACATCCGGGAACTGGCTGAAGAATTAAATATTGGATTGGACAGCATCGTTTTTGCAGACGACAATCCTGCAGAGCGGGAATTGGTAAAGCAGCTGTTGCCAATGGTTGAAGTTCCGGATTTTCCAGATCATCCATACCAGTTGCCTGTTTTTTTTAGGGAGATGCAGCAGAAATATTTCCAGGTATATTCAGTCACTACTGAGGATACACAAAAAACAGAACAGTACCGGGCAAATGCTCAACGGGCTGAAGAGCAGCAACAGTTTACAAATCTTGCAGACTACCTGGCGAGCCTTAATATTGAACTAACTATTCAAAAAGCAAACGCCTTAAACCTGCCAAGAATAGCCCAGATGACCCAAAAGACTAACCAGTTTAATTTAACAACACTACGTTACAGCAATGAAGATATAGATGCGCTTATTAAAAATAATGAGACAGTCTTTTGCCTGAGTACTAAAGATAAATTTGGGGACAACGGAATTACCGGTGCAATCATTCTAAAAGCAATAAGCCATTCAATAGTTGAAATAGACTCTTTATTACTAAGTTGCCGCATTTTAGGGAAAGGGATAGAGAATGCCTTTGTTTTTTCCATCATGCAGCTCTTAAAAAGTAATGGAGTAGAGAAAGTGTTGTCCCGCTACATCACCACCGCAAAAAATGGCCAGGTTAAAAACTTTTATGAAAGCATTGGTTTTGAAATTACCAGTGAAAGTAACGGTGTAAAGGCCTATGAAATGCAAATACAAAAAGAAGATTTTAAAATAGAACCATATTATAAAATTGAAATGCAATGAAAAAGAAACTGTTAGATATATTTAAGAATATACTGGATTCAGATACCATAGATGAAACAGTTTCGCAGGCTAATTGCGAAAAATGGGATTCTCTTAATCACCTGAACCTGATTGTTGAAATTGAGTCGGAATTCGATATTGCTATTGAGCCGGAAGAATTTGCTGATATGGAGGATTTTGCAGCTGTAGAAAAAATGGTTGCAAGTAAAATTGATAAATGATTGAGTTAAAAGCACTAGATTCTGATAATTTTAAAGATTTTCTTTCTTTATTAAAAGAGAGAGGCGAAGCCCCTGAGGCTTTTTACAGGTGGAAGTTTTTAGAGCAGGTTTACAATGCTTTTCCGGCAGGATTAATAGCTTATATAGATGGTAAGGCGGTAGGTTGTATAGGAAATATTAATCGTATTTATACAGATGATAAAGGAAAGGAGCATGCGGCGATTTGGTTATGTGATGCATGTATATCAAACGAAGTAAAGGAAAAAGGAATTGGGGTATCTCTCTCGGTTTTTGTTTCTTTATTTAAATATTTTTCATCTCTTTCCACTTTTCGATTCTGTATCCCCGGTACTGATGCAGCACAGGCGGTAATGAAAAAAACTGGTTATTTTTTGCAGAAAGACTGTTATGAAATTTCAGTTCCCTGCCGTGCATTCCAATATGGCTTTGGTGAGCATAAGGATAATTTACTAAAGCGTTTTGCAAGAGGTTTCAGACATGCTGTTTTAAGTCCGGCTTCATCTCATTTACAAGGTATTGAAATTAGAGAAATTAGAGACGATTTTGAATTTCACCCGGAGCCTGCTATAACCAGGTTAAAGAGAGATGAGGATTATTTTAGGTGGCTGTATTTAATGCCGGATAAGACAAGCAAGTCAACAAAAAAATGGTATAAAATCACCGCCGAAAATTGCTGGTTGATTTTATTTATTGAACAAGATAACAGGAATATTTGCCGTGCAAGGGTAGTGGATTATAATGATGCAAATAAAATAGATAAGAGTATTGATTTATTTTTAGCGATGAGGCCGGTTCTGGCTAAGTTAAATGTAATTTATTTGCAGGTTTATATTCATACTCAAAGTATCCCATTAATACCAAAACCTTATTTCAAATTAGTATCACAGTATTCATCGTTTGAAATTTCTTTAAATCATCATACTTCCTATGCTGACAAAGAAAGTGGATGGATTGATTTATACTTTAAATAATTACACGTATTTACGTTTATTTTAAGAAAGCAAAATTGCTGTTAGCAGATTGATTTAGGCTATGAACTATTGTATGGAACACAATAAAGAAACTTACACATTCACAATAATAATTCCTACCTACAACAGAAAGCAATATTTATTAGATACGTTGCAATTTGTTTTTCAGCAAACAATAAAACCTCTGGAGATTATTGTAGTTGACGCATCTGAACCAGCTTTTCAACTAAGTTATTCAGACCTGGAAACTTTTAATTCTCTGGTAAAATACATCCCCTGGGATGAATATGGTAATATTTCAAAGCAGCGTAATTATGCCATTGAAATAGCACAGGGCGACTATATTCTTTTTTTAGATGACGATGTTGTATTTAGTGATTCTTTAATTGACGATTATATTACTGCATTTAAACAAACAAATGCAGATGGAATAAGCGGTTTAGTAGAAACCGAAAAATATAGATTTGGTCACGCTCCCCTAAAGTTTCCCGGAATATTATCAGATGTTGGTGAAAGTAACCTTCAGCCATGTAATTTTATAGCACCAACAAAAATAATCTGCACTGCTAGCTTTGCTATTAAAACTTCCGCATTAAAAGCAATAAATGGGTTCGACGAGTTTCAAAGGGGAAGCTACGATGATATGGAAGCAGGATTCAGATTAGTGAATCAGGGATATTTCATAATTCACCATCCCTTACCAAAAGTGTTTCATATACAAGCTAAAGCTTCTGGCGCCAGGGATGTCAGCCATGGTAATTCATGGGCTCTTGAAAATCAAATTTATTTTTTATTAAAACACAGATATTCCAATAATAAAAAAAAATTTTTGTTGCTGCTTGTAACTGAAATACTGAAGCCATCAAGAGCGTGGTTAAGTCCTTTGAAAATACTAACAAAATTAAAAATGGCTATAGCTGGTTTTATCCGTTACGCTGAGATAGAAAAAAAATTAAACGTTCAACAAACCCAATAGGCTGAACGTCAATTAAACTAGTCACTTCAATTATTATTCTGTCGAAAATGAAAAACTGGCTGAGGAAAACAGGCTGGAAGATACTTGGCATAAGTTATTTTAACTATTTAAAAGGACAAAATAAAAAATATATAGATCAATCTGGGAATACTGCCATTGGTATTAAAACCTACCATAATGGTGCATTTGTCTGGAATTGGCATAAGGAATCAAAGCTTACGATAGGTAAATATTGTTCAATTGCTAATGATGTCAATTTTATCCTTGACTGCGGATATCATTTGCTCAGCGAGGTATCTAACTTTCCTCATTTTAATCAAATAAAAAATGCGTCTGTCCTAATTGATCCTCAACTTATAATTTTTAAAAGCGAAGTGAAACCCATTAAGAGAAACATCGTTGTGGGGAATGATGTATGGATTGGAATGAATACAATTATTTTACCTGGTGTAACCATTGGTAATGGTGTTACAGTGATGGCTGGGTCAGTTATAACTAAAGACATACCAGACTATGCAGTAGTTGGAGGAGTTCCAGGTCAAATTATTAGAATGAAACACAAACCGGCAATCATTGATAAAATGCTGCAAATTGCCTGGTGGGATCGGGATGTAAATGATGTAGAAAAGAACTGGAGTGACTTTTATTTGCCGCTTGAGCAGTTTATTGATAAGTGGCAATGAAAATAGGGTTTTTAACACCGGAATATCCTCACCATCAAACCGGCTCATCAGGAGGCATAGGTACAAGCATAAAAAACTTGTCTGTAGCACTAATAGAAAAAGGGCACACGGTTGTTATTTTTGTTTATAAGCAAAAGGAGGATGGATTTTTTTTCGATGATACTATAAAAGTTGTTCAGCTAAAAAATGTTCTTTTAAAAGGCTTTAGCTGGTATTTTACAAGGAAAAAGCTGGAGAATATAATTAATAAATTTATTGGCCGGCATGAAATTGATATTTTAGAAGTTGCGGACTGGACGGGCATTTCTGCATTCATGAAAATAGACTGCCCGGTTGTAATGCGCTTGCACGGGTCAGACACTTTTTTCTGCAGCCTTGATAACAGGTCTGTAAAGGCCTGGAATAAATACCTTGAGAAAAAGGCTTTTGAAAATGCTGATGCGGTAATTGCCGTCAGTAAATTCGTTGCAGAAAAAAGTAACATTTTATTTGCCCTGCAAAAACCTTTTACAGTTATTCATAACGGGGTAGATGCAACGCATTTTAACAATATAGAAGCTGTGAAAAATGAAGGTCAGTTGCTCTATTTCGGCACCCTTGTAAGAAAAAAAGGAGTGTTGGAGCTTCCTCATATTTTTAATAAAGTATTAGTCACCTGCCCTAATGCTACCCTGGTTTTAGCAGGTGCTGATTCTCCAGATATTCCCAGCAGTAATGATTCAACCTGGGGTATGATGAAATCCCTGTTTGATGAACAGGCGTTGCAACGTGTGAACTATGCAGGGAAAATTCCATACACCAAAATCAGGAAGTATATTGAACAGGCAACTGTTTGTATCTTTCCATCTTTTGCAGAAGCCTGCCCGGTTTCATGGTTAGAAGCAATGGCAATGGGGAAGGCAATAGTTGCGTCAGATATAGGATGGGCTCAGGAAATGATTTTAGATAATTTCGAAGGATTCCTTGTTAATCCAAAAAATCATGAAATGTTTGCTGAGAGGATAGTTGAATTATTATCAGATAAAAATTTAAACAGGTCGATGGGAAATGCAGCAGTAAAAAGGGTGGAAAAAGATTTCTCAAATAAGCAAACGGCAGAACAAACAATAAAATTTTATTCGTCGGTATTAAGTAAGTCTAATTGAACACAGCCTTAATTATCTGCACTTACATGCGTCCGGCAGCTTTAAAAAAACTGTTAGATTCTGTTTGCCTGCAAATTGAAATGCCTGCTCAAATCATTGTTGTTGATGGCTCAACGGATAATAAAACAAAAGAGCTTTTAAACGATTATAAAGCTCTTCCTTCGCTGGATTATTTTTTAGTAGATAAAGAAAACAGGGGCCTCACCAGGCAAAGAAATTTTGGCGTGAGGCAACTAAGCTTAACAATCGATATTGTTTGTTTTTTGGACGATGATTTGGTGTTGGAGCCTGATTATTTTCAACAGATTCAACATACTTACCTTGAATACCCTAATGCTGTAGGGGTAGGTGGAATTGATTTAAAAGAGAACCGGTATTTCCCCAAGAAAGCTGGTGTTACTTACAGCAGTTTCAGTTTTTATGAGCTGGACGGATGGGTAGTAAAAGAACCGCTGAGATATAAAGCACGAAAATTATTGGGGCTTATGCCGCTCTTGCAGCCCGATATTATTCCTCCTTACTCACATGGGCGCTCGGGATTTCCTCCAAGTGGAAAAACTTACGAGGTTGATCATTTTATTGGTTGCAGCGCTTCGTTTAAAAAGGAATTGTTTGACAAAATTTCCTTTTCAAAATTCTTTGAAGGCTATGGCCTGTATGAAGATTTTGATTTTTGTGTGAGAGCCTTAAAGTATGGTAAGCTATACGTAAATACAAAAGCAAATGTTTGGCACTATCATGATCCGGGCGGAAGACCGAATTATTTTAAATATGGTAGCATGGTGGTAAGAAACGGTTGGTATGTGTGGAGGTTGCACTTTCCAAACCCGGGGTTAAAAGCCAGGATTAAATGGAATGCCATCTCTTTATTACTTGCCTTTATAAGACTGCTAAATGTGGCAACCGGTCCGGACCGGCCGGGAGCATTACAGGAATTTTTAGGAAGAACAGCAGCATGGTTTTTATTGATTTTTAAGAAACCTTTATTCAAAGATTAATATATCCCGGTAATTTCCTAAGAATTTCCAAATCAGCTAATGACTTTTCTAATTGTGACCCATGTACCGCACCTGTATTTTAATGGTGCGTATCATGCGTACGGCCCTTATATAAGGGAAATGAATCTATGGATCAGGAATGCTGATAAGGTAGTGATTGTAGCACCGCTTGAAAGAGAGTCTGTTCCCAATGCAATTGACTTGCCTTATCATCATGATAATATTGTTTTTTTAACTGTTCATCCATTTAATATACTTGATACAAAATCAGTTTTTACTACTATATTAAAAATACCCGGGATCCTTTTAACCACTTTCAGGGCGATGAGACATGCAGATCATATTCACCTCAGATGCCCCGGTAATATGGGGCTCATCGGCCTTATGATACAATGCTTATTTCCGGGTAAAAAGAAAACTGTAAAATATGCAGGTAACTGGGAAAATTATCCTGCGGAACATGTTAGTTACCGCCTGCAAAAAAAAATTGCAAAGAGTACTTTCTTTTCAAAAAAAATGCAGGTACTTATTTATGGGGAGTGGCCAAATTTTACAAAAAACTGTCTTCCTTTTTTTACAGCCAGCTATAAGGAAGCAGATAGATTGCCTGTTAACCCAAGGTCGATGAATGACAAGGAAATAAGACTCGCTTTTTTGGGAACACTGGACGAAAGAAAAAGACCGGAGTACGCAATTGAAGCAGTTTACATGCTAATTAAAAAAGGCTATGCAAATATCACTTTGGATATCGTTGGAATGGGCCCTTTTGAAACTATCTGCAGGGAAAAAATAATTGAATTTGGTTTAGAGGATAAAGTAAAACTCCATGGTAATATTCCACCCGCTGAAGTTTCCAGGTTTTTAAATAATGCACACCTGTTGATATTCCTTTCAAGAATGGAAGGCTGGCCAAAGGTGGTGGCAGAAAGCATGTGGTGGGGCTGTGTACCGGTAACCACTGCTGTTTCCTGCGTTCCCTGGATGTTGGATTATGGAAAAAGAGGGATTATTACAGACCGTAATCCACAGGCTGCTGCCGATGCAATTGTCACCCTTTTGAATCATCCCGGAAAATATAAAGCCATGCAATCCCAGGCTGTTTCGTGGGCAAGGGAGTATACACTGGAACGCTTTGATAGAGAAATAAAAAAGCTCATCTGATTGGCTGTGCCTGTTTAATGACAGTTATATTAAAGTAATTAAGAGTAACGGCAGAAATTAAAAGCTTTAGCAAAACTGCACAAAATAACTGCAAAGCCTGAATGAAAGTACTACAGCTAATTGACACCTTAGGTATTGGCGGTGCAGAAAGAATGTGTGTAAATATCGCCGCCACGCTTACAGAAAACGAAATAGACAGTTATGTAGTATCATCAAGGCATGGGGGAGTATTAAAGCAATACTTGCCGCAAAGCGTCCGCTATTGTAGCCTTGGGAAAAAAAGCGGATTTGACCTGGCGGCTTTTCGCCGTTTTTTTTTATTAGTGCGGAAAGTAAAGCCAACAGTAATCCATGCACATTCCACATCCCTATTTTGGGCGGTAGTACTAAAATTATTTACCCGGAATATTAAAGTTATTTGGCATGATCACTATGGATTAAGCGACAGCTTAAAAGAAAACGATCGGTCTGCATATAAATTTGTCTCCCGGTGGATTGATGGTGTTATAGTGGTAAATAAGCAGCTGGAAAACTGGTGCCTCAGAAATTTACATGTTACGGCAGTAAACATTGTTTTCCTTAAAAATTTCCCTTATCTCTGTTTAAATACAAATAAAGAGAAGAGTAAAAAGCCCATACTATTAAACCTGGCAAATTTCAGACCTCAGAAAGATCAGCTAACACTAGTGGAAGCAGTCAATATAGTAAGGAACACAGGTGTTGAAATCGAAGTTTGGCTGGCTGGTGCTTATGTGAATATCGAATGGCTGGAAAAAGTAAAAGCATGTATCTCTCATTTTAATCTGCAGGATACAGTTAAGATTCTGGGGCCTGTTGAAGATTCAGCAGATGTATTGTCAAAGGCTACCATGGGTATACTAAGTTCAAACTCGGAAGGGCTGCCCGTTGCTTTGCTGGAATATGGACTCGCTGGCTTGCCGGTAATTTGTACAGATACAGGGCAATGTAAGGAAGTTTTAAATGCAGGTCTATTTGGAATTATTGTGCCTTCCTCAGATGCTGTGGCTTTGGCAGAAGCGATAATTAGTATGTTAGAAAATCCAATGAAAACTGTCGCAATGGCAATAAGTTTTCAACAGCATATTATAAAAGAATATGGAAGCGCATCTTTTATGAAAGAATATTTGCCATTAATTCAGCGTATTTGTAAATGAAAAATACCATAAGAAGTGTAGTAGAGAACAAAAAAGATCTCCTTTTTGTTGCTGGTCATGTACTCATGGGTATTGTGGCTGCGATATTTCCGCTTATAGTACCCTTGTTCATCACCCTTGTAGTTTTATTGTATATTTTCAGGTATAGTTGGGGAGAGAAAGCTAAACTGAACACGATCATATTTATAAGCTATTTAACAGGACTGGAAATTTTGTACCGAAGTTCCGGGGTAACTTTTTTGCCATTTGAACTTAGCAAATATGTACAGGTGTGTTTTATACTTGCAAACCTTATAATAACCCGTAAATGGTTTAAATCAAATATAGGTGTATTTATTATTGTTTTATGGCTCCCTTCCCTCATTGTATTCCCGCCTGATGAATACAAATATGTTGTTTTCAATTCTGGGGGTATTTTTGCACTTGCTTTATTAATTTCATTTACCGCTTACCAAAAAATCACATTTTCCGATTTTACGAAAATCCTTAAGGCTTTTATATTCGCTGCGGTATCATTTGGTACTTATATTACAATAAAGACCCCTGAATTGTCAGAGTTGGAATTTGGTTTGGGAGCCAGTTCGACAGCTGCCGGAGGTTTCGGCTCTAACCAGGTAGCAACAATACTTGGCGCAGCAATTTGTTTCGGTGTTATTATGGTAGATCAAAAAGTGTATATTTTTAACCGGGTGATGACATTAGGATTACTGTTATATTTTGGACTTAGGGCTTTACTGACATTTTCAAGGGGCGGAATCATAGGTCTCGTTATAAGTGTAATTATTTCTTTTTTAGTATATAAAAAACTACAGCAATCAAACTTAGTAAAACTCATTATCTTTTTTTCGGCTGCGGTTGTTATCTTTTTAGCAGTAAATGTTTTTACCGGAGGTCAGCTATTATTACGTTACCAGGGCGAAACGGAAGCTACGGTGAGCGGTGATAGAGAAAAGGATGCTAATGTGCTTCTTTCGGGGAGGCAAACTTTGGGGCAGGTAGACCTTGCTATTTGGCTTGATAATTTTTTACTTGGAGTTGGACCGGGCCATACCCAATTTATCAGGTATAAGTATGGGGTTTATGATGATGCTCCGCCTCATACTGAAGCTACAAGATTACTTAGCGAAAATGGAATATTTGGACTTGCCATTAATCTAATACTTATCTTTTGGCCTGTATATGTTTTGTCAAAGACGCCTGACAAGAATATAAAGTTTTTAAAGTGCATGCTTTTTATCCTAGCGTATACAACCACTTTCCACTCTGCTATGCGAACAGGCATCAGCCCGCTTTTTTATGGATTGGCAAGCATGAATATTTACCTCCCTTATACTGGCAAAAGATCCGTCAAGCAATTTTCTTTACAAAATTGATGATAGATATTATGTGAATCGAAAAGCTTCTGTTAACTAGCTTTTCATATCTTCTTATCCTTTTAATTTTTAATGCTTTTTAACTCCCTCCAATTTCTTCTTTTCCTTCCGGTAGTTTTTACAATTTATTGGCTGGCAAACAAAAAAGGTTTATCCCTTCAGAATGTGCTGTTGCTGTTCGTGAGCTACTTTTTTTATGCATCCTGGAACTGGCGGTTTCTTTTTTTGTTGATATTTTCTACCGGCCTTGATTATTTTACCGGTTTAAAAATGTTTAATGCCAACACCAGTTATGAAAAAAAGATTTGGTTTTGGTTAAGTATTGGTGTGAACCTGGGCTTTTTAGGTATTTTTAAATACTATAATTTTTTCGCCTCATCATTTGCCACCCTGTTGGCAGGCATGGGTGTTCATACAAGTTTTTGGGCCCTGCAGGTTATTTTGCCAGTTGGTATTTCTTTCTATACATTTCATGGATTGTCTTATGTGATAGACATTTATAAGCGCCGGATTGAGCCTGAAAAAAATATTGTTACTTATGCACTTTTTGTAAGTTATTTTCCAATCTTAGTAGCCGGGCCAATTGAAAGAGCAACACACCTGCTGCCGCAAATTAAAACGCAACGCAATTTTAACTATACGCTTGCGGTACAGGGAATCAAACAAATAATATGGGGACTTTTTAAAAAAGTTGTTGTTGCTGATAATTGTGCATTTTTTGTAAATCAATTGTTTTCAAATCCAACCGGGTATTCATCTCCTGAATTATGGATGGGAATGATACTTTTTGCGTTTCAGATTTATGGCGACTTTAGCGGTTACTCAGATATAGCGTTAGGAACTTCCAAACTGTTTGGCATAGAGTTGTTAAGAAACTTCAACTTCCCTTATTTTGCAAAAGATATCGCCGATTTTTGGCGCAGGTGGCATATTTCTTTAACAACATGGTTTCGTGATTACCTTTATATACCTCTCGGCGGCAGCCGGGTAAGTAAAAAAATCCAGGTAAGAAATACATTCATTATTTTTCTTGTGAGCGGTTTTTGGCATGGTGCTAACTGGACTTTTATATTGTGGGGAGCGTTGCATGCTTGCTTATTTTTACCATTGTTGCTAAGAGGAAAAAATAGAAGTAATGTTGTTAATCAACAGTACAGCTTTATCGATATCCCTAAAATTCTCTTCACATTTTTATTGGTATGCATTGCCTGGGTTTTTTTCAGGGCAGACAATCTAACAGCCGCATTCCATTACTTCAACGGGATGCTTAATCTGAAAAAGCTTTCTGTCAGTTTCTTTTATAAAAATTCAAAATACCTCTTGTTGTCATTACTAAGTGCGGTGGCTGTTATTTTCCTTGTTTTTACTGAGTGGCAAAATGTGAAAAGAGGGAACTACGAAATTCATTTATCAAAAGGAAGAATTTTTGTTTTGTTAATGTTTATATTTTTTGCGGGGGCATTTAAAAACCAGCTAAGCTTTATATATTTCCAATTTTGATGAAAAAATTTCTTTTGAAATTATTGGCCTTTGGCCTGGTTGGATTTCTAATTCTTAATGTAATTGCATTTTTATGCCTTTATCAATTGCGAAAATCAAATTTTTATAAGCCCCAGTTTGTAAGCAATGGCGTTAAAGAAAAGCAGTTTGATTACGTAGTGCTGGGGTCAAGCACCGGCCTGACAACACTTGACACGAAACAGATAGATTCTATAACTTCAAAAAAGGGTCTGAATATTAGCATGGACGATTCCCAGCTGAGTTCTCATTATTTAATGCTGGAACATTTTTACGAAGCCGGAAAAAATACCAGGCAACTCATATTAGCGGTTACGCCCTGGGATATGGCAGTTTTAAAGCCAGTTTTAAATGACAATGATTACCGGTTTTTACCCGATGTTAACAGGTCTTATATCGAAGCCTATTATAAAAACCTGGAGACATCTGACCTGAAGATATTAGCGGTTTCAAAATTTTTACCAATAATTGGTGTGGCATATTATAACACTGAAATATTTTATCCTGCTATTGTTGCATGTTTTAAACCCGCACTAAGAAACCGGTTTGATGACAGGGGTAATTATAGTTATCCTGTTACTAACGGACCTAAAGAAACTGGAATTAAAACAACTGTACTGGAAATAAAAAATCCATACTTTTTTAAGATAAAGCAATTTTGCCTGGATAAAAATATTGACCTCGTTGTCTACCTATCTCCAATGTATAAAAATACTGTTACGGCTCCCGGGGATATGGTATCAATCAATCACTCAGGTTTAATAGAAGACCCTGCCATGTTTTACGATAATATACATGTAAACATTCCTGGCAGAAGAGTTTGCTCACAGTTAACAGCAGATTACCTGATTAAAAATGATTTGAAGAAGGCCGGGCAGACACCTGGTTTTTAAATTTGTATCCAAAGAATTTGCAATGAAAAAAGTACTTTTTTTAGGAGAAACCTACCGGGCTGATGCCATTACCTGGATGAATGGATTAAAAGAATTTGGTCCGTTTGAAATTCATACCTGGGAATTAAACCAGGCGGGAAAAGGCTGGAAAAAAATTAAAAGAGCATTTGAAATTGTTGCCAGGTTAAAAGAATTGAGGGAAAAAATAAGAGCGCTAAAACCAGATTTAATTATAGCTGAAAGGGTAACCAGCTATGGTTTTTTAGGTACACTGTTTCATAACTACGCACCGGTGGCAATAGCGCAACAGGGTATTACTGATATTTATCCCCCCGGTTCTATAACTGTACCTTTAAAAAAATGGATGCAAAAATATGCGTTTAGCAATGCAAAGCTTATACACGCCTGGGGAGATATTATGACCTACAGCATGATCGAAAGAGGAATTGATCCTGCTAAAATTTTAGTACTGGCTAAGGGAGTTGATTTGAGAAAATACTTATACTCACCGCAGATAAAGGACCGGAAGTTGCGGGCAATAGTAACCCGGAGCCTTACAGCTGACTACAGGCATGAAATTATCTTAAGGGCTTTTGAAATTATTAAAAAGCAGCAAATACCTTTCGAGTTGATAATAATTGGTGATGGTGTTCTTAAACCAAAATTGATGCAGTCAGCTATTGACAAAAATATTGAGCAGGAAGTAGTGTTTGCAGGCCGTATTCCAAATACGGACCTGCCAGGTTATCTTGCAGTAAGCGATCTGTATATTTCAATGCCTTGCACAGAAGGTGTTTCAGCCTCTTTATTCGAAGCAATGGCTGCCGGTTGTTACCCAATTGTAACTAGCCTTCCGGGAAACAAAGCCTGGATAACTGATACTATAAATGGCAGATTAATTGAAACTGACGATGTGTTGGGATTAGCAAATGCTATTAGCCAGTATTTTGAAAAAAGAGATACTTTACAAAACGTATTAGACATTAACCGGCAAACAATAGAAAAAAAAGCATCTTACGAACAAAACATGAAAGTTATTTGTAATAAATACCTGGACATAATAAATAACTCCGGGATATGTGCGGAATAGCAGGCGTTGTAAATTTTACCGGAAACTCTGTTAGCCCAATTAAGCTTGCAGAAATGCGTGATATGCTTGCTCACCGTGGCCCCGATGATGCCGGATTGTGGATAGAAGAAAATGTAGGTTTGGCACACCGGAGGTTGGCTATCATAGATCTTACAGAAGCTGGTCACCAGCCGTTTTTTTCTCCTGATAAGAACCTGGTAATGGTTTACAATGGTGAAGTGTACAATTACAAAGAACTTCGGAAAGAACTTGAGCAATCAGGTTATCATTTTACAACCCAATCAGATACTGAAGTTGTTATTGCCTGGTACCAGCACGCCGGGCCGGCTGCTTTTGAGAAATTTAATGGTATGTTTTCGCTGGCCATCTGGAACAGGCAAAAGAAGGAGTTATTTGTTATCAGGGACAGGGCTGGCGTAAAGCCACTTTATTATAGCGCAGGCAGCGAAGGATTTTATTTTGCCTCAGAACCTAAAGCAATTATAAAATATGGTATTGACGCTTCGTTAAATGCAACAGGCTTTGATGAATTGCTTGCATTCCGGTTTATTGCGGGGGAAAATACTATCTTCAAAAATATCAAAAAATTACTGCCTGGTCATTATGCAACCATTAGTGCAAACGGGCAGATAAAAATAAAACGCTGGTGGCATCTTGGTGAAAAGATAAGTAACCATTGTGCAATAAAGCAGCCCTACGAGTGGTTTGCAAATACATTTGACGATGCCGTAAAATACAGGATGGTAAGCGATGTAAATGTTGGGGTGTTGCTAAGCGGTGGCCTCGATAGTACTTCAGTGGCAAGGCTGTTAAAAAATAATCAGTTTAAAAATGTTGAAACTTTTAATGTTGGCTTTAGTAATAACAACCACGATGAATCTTTACTGGCTGAAAATTTTTGTAAGGAACTTGATTACAGGTTCAACAAAATTTACCTGGAGAAAGACGTGTTACCCGGTTATGCGGAAGAGGCCAGTTTTTTTTTAGACCAACCTTTGGTACATCTGAATGATCCGCATATCCTGGCAATATCAAAGTTTGCAAAAAGCAAGGTTAGCGTACTTGTTTCTGGAGAAGGTGCTGATGAATTAATGGGCGGCTATATTCGTTACAAAACTTTTCAGCACCAGTGGAGCTGGCCCCTGCTAAAAGCCGGGTTACGATTAGCTAAACCGATATTTAAAAATCCAAGAGTAGAAAAACTGCATGAATATCTGAATATGAATAATACCGGCATGATGGTATTAATGAACGGGAGCAATATTTTTGCAAATGAATGGATTAAAAAATATGGTCTCTACGGAATTAATTTTTTACCTGAATACAGGTTGAAAGTATTAGAAGAAGCAAAACTCACATACCCGGGAAACCCACTCAGGCAATTATTGTACCTGGATCAGCATACATATCTGCAGTCTCTTAACGATAGAAATGACAGAACAACAATGGGTGCATCTATCGAATGCAGGGAGCCATTTTTAGATTACAGGCTTATGGAAGGAATTGGCTCCCTGGATGATAGATTTCTTTTCAGAGAGAAAAAAAACAAATACCTGCTTGTGAATTCTATCGGAAAATCTTTACCGGACTATATAAGAAAGCATAAAAAAATTGGCTTTAGTGTTCCCTGGATAAACTATGTGAAAGAGCATGAATACTTCCAGCATCATTTGCAAACGCTTGAGAATAATGATATTTTTAAGATGGGCATATTTAGTAAAATCAATATTAAAAAAATAAGAGAAGAATTTATAAGCCACAATCTTCACAAAGCATTGGTGATTCAATTAATTTTTATAAGCATTTGGTACAACACATATTTAAAACGGGTGCTTTGCTAATGTACACGAGTTTACATGCAACTGCAACAACCGCTTAACAGCACACAAAATTTCCGCTCTTTTTTTTAATGAAAAATTTCTTGTTTTTAATTTGGTACTATGCCTGCAGGTATGTTTTTATTTACATCCCTGATAAACTTTTTTTTCAATTTACGAGTTGGGTCACCCATATTCGCCTGGGGTTTGGATTATCAAAACTAAATCTTACCAATCCACAAAGCTTCAATGAAAAATTAAACTACTTAAAATCTTTGCCGCTTGATGAAAAGCAAACAATGCTGGCAGATAAAGTATTGGTTCGGGAATATATCAAACAGACTATTGGTGAAGCATACCTGGTACCTGCCCTTGGGATATACCAAAAGCCGGAGGAGATTGATTTTGATTCACTTCCGGCAACTTTCATTTTAAAAACAAATCACGGCTCTGGCTGGAATATGATTTGCCGGGACAGTAATAGTTTTAACCGGAAAAAAGCAGTGCACTTATTTAATAGGTGGTTGGGCTTTAATGCTTATTACTTATCCCGTGAAAAACAATACAAGAATATTAAACCGCTTATACTCTGCGAAGAGCTTTTGAAGTATGATATTTATGATTACAAGTTTTTTTGTTTTAAAGGGGAGCCTGCATTTGTGCAAGTTGACATAGACAGGTTCACCAATCATAAGCGGGCATTTTTCGATATGAAATGGAAAAAATTGCCTTTCAGCATCCGGTACGAAATTTCAGAGAAAATAGTACCGGAGCCGCCTCAATTAAATGAAATGATTGCTGTTGCCAAAACCTTATCTCAGTCACTTTTATTTTGCAGAATCGATTTGTATATCCACGCTGATAAAGTATACTTTGGTGAAATAACACTTATCCCCGGCGGCGGTAATGAGCCGTTTCTTCCTCAGCATTATGACAAAGAAATTGGAAAATATATTAGCCTGAATTAACGAATGCAGATCTTAATTTTCTACCAGTATTTTGGTACACCCAAAGGTGGCTGGAGCACAAGAATGTATGAATTGCCAAAGTGCTGGATTGAACAAGGCCACGAGGTGACAGTGATTACAAGTCCTTACGACAAATCAGATATCAGTGCAACAAAATTTATTGACCGGCAGATAATCGATGGTATTGAAGTTGTCATTGTAAATATCAAACAATCGAATAAACATTCATTATTACACAGGGTATTTACGTTTGCAATGTTCTCTATCATATCAGTTTATTTTGCACTCACAAAAAAATTTGATGTGATTCTTTGCAGCTCCGGTCCTGTTACCATCGGCCTCCCAGGTTTGTTTGCAAAATTTTTTAGAAAGAAGAAATTGTTTGTTTTTGAAGTACGGGACTTATGGCCTGATGGTGCTATTCAGCTTGGCTTGCTCAACAATAAAATGATGATTAGAGCTGCTTATTATTTTGAAAAACTTTGCTACAGGAAAGCTGATTTAATAGTAACCTGCTCAAAAGGAATGACCGATTCTGTACAGCAGCGGTTTCACAAACAAAATGTTCTAACAATACCCAATGCCTGCGATGATTTTTTTCAAGAAAAAGACCTTCAATTCAGCTTACCGGATTGGGCAATTAATAAGAAGATATTTATTTATACAGGCTCTCTTGGGTTGATGGATGATTGCATGCAAATAATTAAAGGAATAGAAATTAGTAATTTACCCGGAGTGATCTATGTATTTATTGGTGAGGGTAAAGAAAAAATACTGCTGGAACAGTATGTAAAAGACAATCTTATTCCAGGCATTTATTTCCTCGGTCTTATGCCAAAAATAGCAGTAAGGTCCTGGCTTCAGCATGCATATGCAGCCTTCGTTACCTTTAAAAACATACCTGTGCTGCAAACCAGCAGTCCTAACAAAATGTTTGATGCTTTTGCTGCCGGTGTTCCTGTAATTCAATCTACCAAAGGGTGGATTAAGGATTTACTGGAAAAAGAAAAATGCGGTATTTCAGTGGACCCGGAAATACCGCAGCAAATGGCAGAAGCTATACAACGATTACTTATTAATGAGCACGAGAGAAATTTTATGGCTACTGAATCCAAACGGCTTGCCCGAACATCACTCAACAGGAAATTGCTTGCCAACCAGTATCTCGGCAAAATAGAAAATTTTCTGCAGGTAGCCTCATTGCCTAAAAGCACGTTGCAAGTAAAATAATTGTATGAGGCAACTGAAATTTTTTCGTCAGGATCTTATAAAGATGTTGGGAAAAAACAAATGGAGAATTTTTGTAATTTTTTTTTCAAGGGTATTTGTTGGAATTTTTTGGTACAGGGTGGACAGGGCATTGTACCTGCTGGTGGGAGAAAAATATAAGATTTTAAGGATCATATTTACTCCCTTTTTTTATGTGGTTCAGGCATATAGTAACTTGGATATTCATTACCAGTCTGACATTGGGCCCGGACTGTTGATATTACACTCCTCACCGGGTATTGTAATTTCTGGCAAAGCGATAATAGGCAAAAACCTTACTTTAACAGGAGGTAATGTAATAGGCCGAACAGCACTTGGCGAATTTAAAATCGGCGATAACTGTTTGGTGGGAGCTAATGCCTGTATAATCGGACCCCTGCTATTGGGCAATCATATTGTTATTGGAGCATGTGCCTGCGTGGTAAAAAGCTTTCCTGGTGATAATTTAACCCTTGTGGGAGTACCAGCAAAAGTGCTGCTGAACAAAAAAGAAAATCCTTAGAATATTTTGTGAGAAACAAACAGTCTCCAACCGGCAAAAATCATCTCAAAGCTATTCCCTCTATCGGTAATTTTATAAAACACTTTATAAGCTATGACTAAAAATTACCTGGAATTAATTATAAGCAAAATTCAAGACAAAAATTCTAAACATGCATTCAAGCTTCGAAAAACTCTTGACGAAATGGAAGCCGGGCATAAAGTGAAAGCGAATATATTTTATAAAAAATATGACAATTACCTGGAAATTGAAAACAAGACTTTAGACTTTGGTGTAGATTGTTACCTGCACATGATGAAGGACATGATCAGGCAAAGGCTTCAGTTTATTAAAGCTGGAACCTATTCCAATAGTTCATTTAATGATGTAGAAAAACGTGTCTATTCAAATCCTGAAATTATGACTTACCATATGCACGGATTGGTGTTAGCCCAATTTTTATGGATAGATCAATGTCAAAGGTTTTCATTTTTTAGTGACAATCTTCTGAAATATGCAGATGCATGTAATTGTTATCTTGAAATTGGAGGAGGGCATGGATTGTACATAATGGAAGCCCTGGACTTGCTTCCGGCAACAGCGCATTTTGACCTTGTTGATATTAGCCAAAGCTCGATTGACCTGGCAAAAGGTATTCTGGATAATGATAAGGTAAATTACATTTTCAGAAATATTTTTGATTTTAATGAAAATGAAAATAAGTATGACTTTATAACTATAGGCGAAGTATTAGAACACCTGGAAGACCCTTTACTTTTATTGAAAAAAATTGTTGACTTGTTGAGTGATAAAGGGGTCTGTTATATTACTACACCCGTTAATGCTCCTATGATTGATCATATTTACTTGTTTAATAGTGTAGGAGAAATAAGAGCGTTATTTTATTCGGCTGGGTTGGAAATATTGGAAGAGAAAATTGCAATTTCGGACAATGAATCTGAGGAATATGCAAAAAAAAACCGATCTCCCATTATGTAAGCGGCATTTGTAAAGCCCAAAGGAATAAGTAATTAAGTAAAATAATTGAATGAAAATCCTTCTTACTGGAGCATCTGGATTTTTAGGGAATGCATTGCTATCACAATGGCAATCTAAATTTGATGTTATTACTTTAGGGAGAGGGGATGATACAAATATTCACTGCGACCTTTCAAACGAAGTTCCTGTTGTTCCCCCAATTGATTTGGTGGTTCATGCAGCAGGCAAAGCCCATGTAGTCCCGAAAACAGCGCAGGAAGCTAAAGCATTTTATGATATAAATGTAAAGGGTACTCAACATCTTTTAAGCGGACTGGATAATAATACATCAATCAAAAAAATCGTATTTGTAAGCAGCGTATCAGTATATGGATTAACGGACGGTATTGCAATTCAGGAAGATGCGCCACTGCTTGCAACAGATCCTTACGGAAAAAGTAAAATTGAAGCAGAAAGGCTTATTACAGCGTGGTGTATCAAAAGAAATATTGATTATTACATTTTGCGCCTTCCTTTGATTGCCGGTAATAACGCACCCGGAAATTTAGGAGCAATGGTAAGTGGAATTCGCTCTGGTAAATACCTAAGTATAGGGCAAGCCTCAGCCAAAAAATCAATGATTTTAGCAGAAGACATTGCAAAATTTGTTCCTTTGATAACCGGCGAATCTGGCATTTATAATCTCACTGACGGATACCACCCGTCTTTCAGGGAACTGGAAAAGCTTATTGCAACATTTTTTAAAAAAAGCCAGCCTGCTTCTTTGCCCGGTTTTGCAGCATGGATATTGGGGTTTACCGGCGATCTGATAGGCCAAAAGTTTCCATTAAACTCCGGCCGCCTAAAAAAAATTACCGCTACTCTAACTTTTGATGATTCAAAAGCAAGGCGGCAATTACATTGGCAACCACAACAAGTTTTACAATCCTGGGAAATAGAATAATTATTTGTGGAGTATTTTTTAGTATTTATTGTATTATGGGTTTCGATGCTGTTTTATTTTAAACTGGCAATCCGGTTTAATATCATCGATAAGCCAAATGCAAGAAGTTCGCATTCTGTACCAACAACAAGGGGTGGAGGAGTGATTTTTGTACTGGCAATATTGTTGTTTGTTTTATTAAATCATTTTTCTTTCCCATATCTTTTACTCGCTGTTCTTGTTTCGGGCATTGTAAGTTTTATGGATGATATTCATACCGTAAATAATAAAGTAAAGATTGGAATTCATGTTGTTTCAGTGTTACTTGTTTTTAAAGAGTGCAGTCTTTTCTCAATTATATCGTTGCCTGTTCTGTTGCTTATCTTTATTTTAGTTACCGGTATTATTAATGCCTATAATTTTATGGATGGAATAAACGGGATTACAGGCTTGTATTCTCTTTCTGTTCTAATTCCACTTTTGCTGACGGAAAAAATGGATTTGCTTTTTTCGCTTGAGCTTTGCCTTCTTATAGCCCTATTAATATTTAATTTCTATAATACCCGTTCAAAGGCAGTATGTTTCGCAGGAGATGTTGGAAGTATAAGCCTTGCCATCATTTTAATTTTCTTGTTAATAACAAGGATTAAAAATACGGGGGATTATAATTACATAGCATTTTTGATGATTTATGGCATTGATTCAGTTTATACAATTTTACAACGGTTGTACTTTAGGGATAATATTTTTCTGCCACACAGAGAACATTTGTACCAATACTTAAGTAATCAGAAAGGGTATCCACATGTATTGGTCAGTTTATCATTTGCAATGTTGCAATTATTAATAAGCCTTTGCATTGCCTTTGATATACTGCAACAAAAATGGGTAATAATAATTTTTATTATGCTAAGCTTAATCTATTGGTACATCAAATTTCCATTGGTAAAAGCACGTCACAGGCAAATTGAACACCCATAACTTTATCTTGAAAAAATGAAAGTGACTATTCGAAGTAAAGCTACAGGAGTTTTTTTTTTAAAGCTCACAGCCTTGTTCACCACCTGGTTTATCTGTTATAATCTTTTATTGAAACCGACAAGGATTATTGACAGGCCACTGACAAATAGTATTACAAGTCTGGTAGTAAAAGCCATCAACATTGTAAGTCCCCATGCCGCACTTGCCTGGCGTGAGAATAATAATCCCAATGGCACTTACCTGGTGAAGGATAATAAATCGGTGCTTATAATAGCAGATATCTGTAATGGAATAGATCTTATTTTTATTTATGCTTGTGTAATTCTGCTTTTACCTCATTCTCTAAAAAGGAAATTTGCTTTTTTGGCAGGAGGTATTCTCGTGATTTTCCTGGTTAATGTTTTGAGAATTAGTTGCCTCTACTTTATTTATGTTTCATTTAGAAGCAACTTTGATTTTAGCCATCATTACTTGTTTACATTAATCATGTATTTTCTTATCTTCTGTGGCTGGATTTTATATATAAAAAAACCGGGTGCAGATGCAAAAGCCGCTTAAGATTTGGGGATTGTATCTGGGATTTATTTTATTAATTTCTTTGCTTTTCAGCCTTTCCGGAATATCAAAGAGTTTAGTTGCCCTTGCAAGTGGAAAAATTATTTTTACGCCAGTAATTATAATTTCCATAATCGGTGGGTTTATTGCCATGCGACTTACAGTTCAGGCTGATGCCTTCAGGGTTTTTACGATTATTTATATTTCACTTTGGTTACTCAGGTTTCTCTTGCTTTTTGCAGGAAATCATATTGGCCAGGTAAATTTTGCAGGCAAAGCATATCACGTTGACTTTATAATTTCGCATTATTACGAAAACACATCAAGGCTTGACACTCCCCTTCCCTTTTTACTTTTTTGGTTTGTTAACTATTTTTTTATCAATGACAGGCCGGAATGATCGACCAGGAAACAGACATTATTAGTAAGATTTTTTTTAATTCTAAAACGAGTCGTTGATCTCCCCGATTTTTCAATTTTACAAGAGATTTTGATTGCCCGGAAATAATTTTCGGTCTAGAACAATGTTTTATAAATGTTGACGTTCGGCATACGGATTGCCTTAATATGTTTCTATATTTTTTCATTTTGCCACAATAAGTATTTTTTGAACTTAAATTGATATGTAAAAAAAATGTATATTTATCAATGAGCCAATTTTGCGTACATTAGTAGTTGTTTAACTACAAAATTTAAACCCTTAATCGGTACATTTGCAAAGCGTTAACAGCAAATCCAAATAGCGATGAGAAAAAGATACCTTGAAAATTTTGCGCCCCGATGGATAATTTTTTGTTTTGATATTATTATTATCACCGGATCGTTTTCAATTTCATTTTATATTATTAACCATTTATCCGTTAATTTAAGGCAAATTCAAAATTTTTTACCTGGATTGCTGATCAATATTGCTGTGGGAATTGTTGCGATAATCACCCTGGGTATTTATAAAGGCATTATCAGATACTCTGAAACCAAGGACATCATCAGGATATTTAATTTTGGAATTTTACAATTAGGTATCTGGCTGGTTATATTTTACGCCTGGAGTAAATATCTTGTTTCATTACCTCTTTTACTAATTAATTTTTTTGCAGTAGTCTTTTCACTGGTCGTTTTCAGATTAACAGTTAAAGAGATTTATTTCAGGGCATTATCAAAGCCTAATGCCGGTAGTAAAACGCTTATTTTCGGAGCTGGTATGATGGGCCAAATAACTAAGAAGGTGCTGGAACAGGATATAAAAATAAATACCACCCTGGTTGGTTTTGCAGACGACAGTATAAATAAAATTGGAAAGAAGATTGAAGGATTGCCCATTTATAATGCGTCTAATGAAGAATTGGCAAAAGTCATAAAAGAAAAAGGTATAACGCAACTTTATATTGCTATAGACAGGTTAACAGTTGAAAGGAAAATTGAACTAACAGATGCCTGCGCTCCTTTTAAAGTAAAGATAAATGTCGTTCCGCATGCTAATCAATGGTCTGGTGGGTCATTCCAAAAAAGCCAGGTTAAGGAGATGAACATTGAGGAGCTTTTGCAACGAGATGTAATTACACTTCCTAAAGATCTGTCTCCGGCTACTTATAATGATGCAGTAATTCTTGTTACTGGCGCTGCTGGTTCAATAGGAAGTGAAATTTGCCGCCAATTGATAAGGCACAACGTTAAAAAATTGATCCTTTTAGATCAGGCAGAATCTGGCCTGTTTGATCTTGAA
Organism: Ferruginibacter sp.; assembly: GCA_965247025.1. GTDB lineage: Bacteria > Bacteroidota > Bacteroidia > Chitinophagales > Chitinophagaceae > Ferruginibacter. The sequence continues at coordinate 4,675,307 of OZ252000.1, forward strand.
TATGAATTAAAACAACTTGGATCGCAGGCTAAAATTTTACAGGTAGAAGTGGCATCAGCGAGAGATTATGCCAGGATGAAAAAGATATTTAATGTATTCAAACCTGATGTTGTGTTTCATGTTGCTGCTTATAAGCATGTTCCCCTGATGGAAAGTTTTTCGAGTGAAGCAGTACTCACAAATATTTTTGGAACTAAGGTTGTAGCTGACCTTTCACTTTTATTTAGTGTCAAAAAATTTGTACTCGTTTCTACCGATAAAGCCGTTAACCCGACAAATGTGATGGGTGCTACAAAAAGAGTATCTGAGATTTATATTCAATCACTTAACGACAGGTTTGAATCAACGACTAATTTCATAACTACAAGATTTGGTAATGTTCTTGGCTCCGCTGGTTCTGTGGTTGCAACTTTCAAAAAGCAGATTGCAGAAGGCGGGCCCGTAACAATTACACATCCGGATATTACCCGCTATTTTATGACGATACCAGAGGCTGCAAAACTGGTTTTGGAAGCAGGCAAAATTGGTAAGTCAGGAGATATATTGCTGTTTGATATGGGCAAACCTGTAAAAGTGGTGGATCTGGCTACCAGAATGATTCAATTGGCCGGACTTGTTGCTGGTAAAGACATTCAAATTAAATACACCCAACTTCGTCCCGGCGAAAAAATGTATGAAGAACTTTTCAAAGATTCAGAAGAATTTGCCGCCACCGATCACCCTAAAATTTTAAGGGCCACCAGAGCCGCTCAGGGTAATCCGGAGTTTTATGTATTATTAAATAAATTACAAGAAGTAGCTCTTGCACATAACAACGAAGAAATTCCATCGATATTAAGTAAATTACTTCCTGAGTTTAAACATGCAATTAATAATAATAAAATTGTTTCAAAAATATTAAAGATAAACTAGCAAGATTTTCCTTGCTAGTAAAAAGCCGGTTCAGTTGAACCGGCTTTTTTTGATGATGTTGCCTCCCTCTATTTTCCTGCCGTCAATTCCTTAAAAATATTTTCAAGACTTTGTTCTGCACTCTGTAGTGAGATAATATTTATATTATTATCAATAGCAAGCTGCAAGATTTGTTTCTTCACGGCAACTGCATCAGTTGAAATTACCTGGAATTGAGCTGGAGATACCTCGCTAACAGCTGTTACGTATGCCAGGTTTTTTAAAAGGTTTCTATCGATATTTTCCTTCGTCACAACAGTAATTACCTGCTGTGAAGCATCTGAATTTTGAAGGTTACTCAGCAGATCATCAGCAACAATATTACCGTGATTGATTATAACAACCCTGCTGCAAATGGCTTCTACTTCCTGTAGAATATGAGAAGAGAATAAAACCGTTTTTTCCTTGCCAAGCCTCTTAATTACCTCTCTTATTTCGGTAATCTGGTTAGGGTCAAGACCGGTTGTAGGCTCATCTAAAATCAATACTTCCGGGTTATGGATCAATGCTCCCGCCAGCCCCACACGTTGTTTATAACCTTTGCTAAGCTGCCCAATTTTTTTGTTAGCCTCCAGTTTTAGACCGACTGTTAAAATAACTTCCTCTATGACTACCGGCAAATTTTTTACTTCATGCACACCGCCAATAAATTGTAAATACTCTCTCACATACATGTCGTAGTACAGCGGGTTTAATTCTGGCAGGTAGCCGATTTTTCTTTTCCCCTTAATATTATTCATACCGGCAGTTTCGCCACATACGGTTACTGTTCCTTCATCTGCCTGCAGGTAACCGGTAATTATCTTCATCGTGGTGCTTTTACCGGCACCATTGGGCCCGAGAAAACCCACAATCTCCCCTTTTTCTGCTTTGAAAGAAATATTATTTACAGCCTTTTGGCTGCCGTATTTTTTTGTAAGATTATTTACTGATATTGACATTTACAGAAATTTTCTTTTTTCAAAATTAAAATTACAATCTTCTACTTTAAGCATTTATAATCAACGATACCTAAGCACAGCTTGCTTTTTTGAAAAATGCTTTTGAAATAGAAAACGCCGTCTCAAAACGGCGTCTTTCAATATTATTTAATTATCCGAAGGATGGCTTTTGTCAGGTCCTCCTTGTTGGTTTGGGTTGTTGTTACCCCCTTTGCCCTGCGGGGGACGCTGGCCTTGCCGTTGTGGCGGCCGGTTAGGTTGCGGTTTATTGCCGCCTCCGCCCTGTTGCTGAACCGGTTTTGGTTTGCCAGGCTGATTATTGCGGTTGTTGTCAGGCCTGTTATTTTGTGGCGGCCTTCCTTGCTGATTTTTATTACCATTGCCCTGCTGCGGCTGGCGTGGCTCGTTGTTATTCCGTTGCTGGTTGCCTCCGCCTTGCTGATCGCCTCTCGGCCCGTTTCCCCGCTGATTATTCCTGTTATTGTTACCTCCAGGTCTTCCCTGGCCATCATTTAAACCTGGCCCCCGCTCGTTTTCACGCCTTTTACGACTTGTTTTCTCAAGGCTCCTTAAGCTTATCTGGCCCACAACATCTGCATAAGTAGGCTCAACCTCCACAGGTTTTTTACTTAACACTTCAACCGGCTCAAGTTCGTCTGGCTTTATACCCTGTTTGTTCAGTGCCTTAATTTTTTGCACTCTTTCAATTGTAAGCGGGTATTGTTTATTGCTGTCCGGCATTGTGTACCACATCAGGTTCCGGAAGATATCCTTTTTCACCAAAAAAGCCCTGTTCCTGGCAACTTCAATCATTTCACAATCATCAGGAAAATGCTGTAAAGCATCAAGATAAGTATCCAGCTCGTAGTTTAAGCAACACTTTAACCTGCCGCATTGCCCGCTTAGTTTTGTTTGGTTTATGCTTAAGTTTTGATACCTGGCCGCATTGGTGTTTACACTTTTAAAATCTGTAAGCCAGGTGCTGCAACAAAGTTCCCTGCCACAACTGCCAATACCGCCCACTTTTCCTGCCTCCTGCCGGGCGCCAATCTGCTTCATTTCAACCTTAACTTTAAATTCGGCAGCGTAAATCTTGATCAGCTCCCGAAAATCAACCCTGTCATCAGCAATATAAAAAAACGTGGCTTTGCGGCCGTCGGCTTGTATCTCTACTTCAGCCACTTTCATTTCAAGGTTTAGCTGCTTTGCAATGGCCCGGCTGCGGATCATTACATCTTTTTCCCTTGCCTTTGTTTCTTTTAGTTTATTGAAATCGTTTTCATTTGCCCGGCGGAGAATTTTTTTAATATCCGCACTTTCCTCTTTAATGTTATTTTTCTTCAGCTGAAGCCTCACCAATTCGCCGGTAAGATTTATGCTGCCTACATCAAATCCATTCACACCTTCCAGTGCTACCATGTCGCCTTTTTCAAAAAAGAAGGTAGTGGTGTTTTTAAAATAGTCTTTCCGGCTGCCGTTGTTAAAACTAACCTCCACTATTCTGCAGCTGCTTTCAGGATCGCTGAATGGAAGATTGGCTAACCAGTCATGTACATTCATCCTGTTACAACTACCGCTGGCACAACTGCCTTTACTTTGGCAGCCTCCGGGCGCTCCCCCCGCCGTTCCGCAACTTCCACATCCCATATCAAAATAATTGATGAATTGTTATCGATAATGTTTCATGAAACAGCAAGCATCAGAAAAAGGAAAATGGCACACGGCTTCGCCGTATTTGCAGAAGAATTATTTTGAACCCAGCATCAATCTTTATTCAACTTCATTGGCGTCGCACTCTTGTACCAAACAACAATATTGTACAATACTAACTTATCATTGGCGGGTAAAAATGCCTTTCAATGAAATAACCTGTACAAAAAACAGGATAAACGAAATGATGTTCACATAAAATAGAAATCCGGTTACAGGCCATCAATCAACAAAACCTGGATCTTTAAGCCAGGCAAATCCGCTGTAATCTGCCGCCTGCCGTTCAATTAATTCTGCTTTTCCCAGCCCTCAGCTCTGTTTACCTCAATTAACCAAAATTAGCGAATTGTTGTTAATAATGTGGTACAACTTAATGGTGAGTGCATGAAACAGCATTTTGCCATTGGCATTCCTTTCAATATAATAACTTGCTTTGTCCAGCTCCTCTGTAATGGCTGCCTGCTGGTGGCTGCTGCAAAGTTTATTTAACCGCATAGCAAAATCATATTCATTGCCGGAAATGCTTTGGTGGTCATCCTTTTCTGCGGCACCCGTCCTTATGGCAAGCTCAAGCAGGTGTGTAAAATATTGCAGAAATTGTTTTTGCTTTTCCCGGCCCTGTTTGGCCATTTCATCTATCCATTTAATTTGCCCATGCAAATTTCGTTTAACGATTAAATTAAGCCATTCTCTTAAAATTATCTGCCAGTCATCTTCTGCATGCTGCAAAAGGTGTAACGCCTCCCGGTAATTCCCCTCGGCCAGGGCAGCAATTTGGGTGGCTTTGGCAACTGTCGTACCGGCATTTAATTCCAGGGCAGCTTCAATTTCTATTGCTTTCAATCTTGGAACTTTTATCAGTTGGGTTCTCGATAAAATAGTTTGCAAAATCTGTTCTTCATTTTCAGCTACTAACACAAACAAGGTGTTTGGCGGAGGTTCTTCAATCAGTTTTAGTAAACGGTTTCCATTCTTACCCAAGTATTCCGGCATCCAGATAATGAGAATTTTATAGCCACTTTCAAAGCTTTTGAGGCTAATTTTTTTATTGATATCGTTGCATTCATCGGCAGTTATATTTCCCTGTTTATTTTCAGCTCCAATAAATTGCAGCCAGTCAAACGCATTTCCAAATGGGTGCAGCGCTATAAATTCCCGCCATTCTTTAATGTAATCAGAGCTTAGCGGTTTATCTCCGGGTTTCCTGGGGATAACAGGATAAGCGAAATGAATGTCAGGATGCATTAACTTTTTTGCCTTAACACAAGCGGGGCAACTGCCGCAACTGTCTGTATAAGTTTCAGGCATTGCTTCAATATCAGTAACAATTTTTTCAGCTGGCGCTTCGGCTGCGCCGAATAACGAATTGCCTGCAGCAAAAAGATCTGCCACTGGCGCTGTTTCTTTTTTACGGTAGGGAGAGTTTTTTTCGCAGGTAATATATTGTGCAAAAGCAAGCGCCAACTGAAGCGATCCATTACCCTCTTTTCCTAAAAAAAGTAATGCGTGACTGAGCCTGTTATGCTGGGCCATATGCACCAGTTGCTCCTTAATTTCTTTTTGACCAATTACATTTTTAAACTGCATTGTTACAAAGTAAAATAAAAATATGGTGATGTAATTGATTAGCTTTTGTAATAGTACCAGGGCCTGTTGTCAGCAATAAAAAAGCAATCAACTTAGTGATTGCCCTTGATTACTTTTAATATTTAAAGGATCATTATCCTGCCCTTCGTTCAAAGTATTCATTGTCGTTTACCGGCAGAATTAACCGCTCTTCCGGTACTGAGATCTGGTCAACACTATCGTTTCCCGGGTATTGAAATCCCACTTCATATTTATCGCTAAACTCCTGGTATTTTATTACAATTGCGTTACCGGCGGGTTTAAAATAAGTGTCAAGCAATATTACTTTTTGTCCTGATTGAAATTTCATATTGGAGCATTTGATCTACAATTTAGCAATTTCAATAAAATAAAAAAGAAAATATTCTTCACACAAAGCGTTAATTTCTGTGGATAATAAAAAGTTGCAAAGCACAATAAATTAATAGTCTTGACTGGCAATGAAATACAAGCTTTATAACCAATCAGCCGCTTAAAATGGCGTTATAAAATATTATTGCTCAAAAAAAACCGGAGCTTTTAGGCTCCGGATCTAAAATAATATGATTTATAATTATAATTTACTGGTTATATCATCGCTCATTGGCTTTACACCACTGTCGAATTTTGCCACTAGTTTTCCATTTTCATCTAATAAAAATTTGCTGAAGTTCCATTTTATTTCCGCATCCAAAACACCATTTTCAGCCTTGCTGCAAAGCCATTTAAAAATTGGTGCTGTATCATCCCCTTTTACAGAAACCTTTGCAGCCATTGGAAAAGTTACCCCGTAATTCTTTTTACAAAATTCCTTTATCTCCGTATTAGTCCCTGGCTCCTGGCCACCAAAATTATTTGCAGGAAATCCTACAATAACAAGCTTGTCCTTATATTTTTTGTACAGCGCTTCCAGGTCTTCGTACTGAGGTGTAAAGCCGCATTTGCTTGCTGTATTTACTATCAAAATTTTCTTTCCTTTAAAAGTAGAAAAATCAATAGTTCCACCTTCAAGACCTTCTACTTTAAAATCATAAATACTTTTAGCAGCAACAGGTGCAGTAACGGCAATGGAAGGGTTGGTGATAGCTGTATTACTTGTTTGAGCAGCGCAGGACAGTAAAAGAGCTGCGGCTGAAATTAACTTAATCATGGTTGGTAATTTTTGTTTTTAAACGGTTGACAATTTATTTTGTTTACCCAAAGTAAAATTAACTGTAAAAGGGATATAATCATTGCTGTTCATAACAACCAATATCGGGCAATCCATTACTGCGGTTGTTTCCATCCAGATCTTTTGTATAATTTACCTGCAGGCCCTTGTTAACACCTGGTGCAGCAGAACTTGAAATGTGAAAATTAAACAGCCTCTTGCCGGCGTCAATACTGTCAAACATCGGTGCAATATTTTGAATATTATTTGCTAAAATCGTATTTGCTGGCTCAGTTGCAACACGATAAATACAGTTGCTGAAGCTAACTGAAAAAGGATCGGCACCTTGTTTATCAACAACTACCTCATCTTTTACCTGCCCTTCTTCTCCCCAAAAAATACAATTTACAAAATTAGCATCCATGCTGTTGGTAAGTTGGCTGCCATTAAAACTATAAAAATTATTTACAGATAACACAGGGCTTTTGTGGCTTAAATAATTTGAATAGACAGCTGCCGTGCAATTGATTAATTGATACGTACCACCAAGAGTGAAATTAATATTACTTCCGCAGTTGCTAATGAGGCTGTTGTCGGCAAAAAGGCTGCTGGCAACGCATAAGAGGCCGGCATCGTAGGCATTGTCAACAATACATTGGTGCAGTGTAAGCTTGGGATTAAAATTGTCAGCCGGGCTTTCTGCCACTATTGCCTGGTAGGCATTTTTTACGGTAGTATAAGTAAACACATTGTTTTTGCTGGTAGCCCTGCAATAGATGCCCGGCCAACTGGCAGGTAAATCTTTGTAATCCGCATCAAGCCGGTTGCCGGTAAAAATAACAGGTTCGTCTTTTGTACCGTTAATTATCAAGGTGCCATCAACTAACATTGGAGCATTGGCATTTGCATAAATTTTACAACCGGGGTCAATAGTGAGTGTAATGTTGGTATCAACCCTTACCGTGCCTAACAAAACATAAGGGAGTTCATTACTCCAGGTTCGGTTTTCAGCCACAACAGTATTGCGGAGAAAATTGGCATTTTGCCCAAAAGCTTCAAGCTGAATAAAACGCTGGTTGCCATTAAAATTAACTGAAATGCTATCCTTAACTATAAAAGGAAGGTTGGCGGCGCTGGGGTTAATAGTAACTGAAACGAAAATATAAATGCTGTCTTCAGCAGCAATATCAATATTATTTGCCTCGGTGGCAGAAATGCCATTGATATTTATCCTGTAAGGTGAGTTGGATCCACCCATTAATTTAAGGGATGAAAGCAGCAACCGCTGATTATTGGGATTATTGATTTTTAATGTTTGGGTAATTGACCCAATGCTGGTAAAAACAGTGTCAAATTTTAATGTATCAGCGCTGGTATTAATGAGGGCAGCATTGCTGGTTATAAAAGAATCCTTTTTGCAGGCGGTAAAAATATAACCAAAGCAAACCAGCAAAAACAAGTACTGCCATGTTGATTTTTTAACGCCGCTATTTAAAAAAGCCATGCCCAAAAGTAATTGTATTTTATTATTGATAACAAAAGCAATGAGTGAGGCCGGTATCGGTTAAGTTCTAATTGCCAATCATATCAACCATTTTATTTTGCAGCAAAACATAATGTTGCGATGCTCAGCTGAACATCTGGAATATTTAACAGAATGCTACCACTTGCTTCAAGTGTGGCACCTGTTGTAATCACATCATCTACTAAAAGCAATTTTTTCCCTTTTAATTGATCCTCATTTTTTAAAATAAAACTGCCTGCTACGTTTTCCCAACGTTCTGTGCGGTGTTTTTTTGTTTGTGTTTCTGTAAAACGTTTCCGGAGCAGAATATTATTTATAACAGGTACGTTCATTACAGCAGACATGCCATTACAAATAACCGCTGCCTGGTTATAACCCCTTTTCTTTTCCTTTTCAGGATACAGTGGCAAAGGGATCAATCCATTTATATCATTGAACCGGTTGCTTTCGATTAGCGAGTTAGCCATCAACTCGCCTAAATACATCCCTGAGTCTATATTGCCTTTGTATTTTAACTGGTGAATTAACTGCTGTATAAGCGTTTCTTTCGCAAAATAAAATTCGCTGTGTGCCGCTGCAAGCGGAATTCGGCCCCAAAAAATTTTCTCAATCGGATTGCCTGCAACCCTGGCATAGTTAGTATGAGGAAGGCTTACAAAACATACCGGGCAAATAAGGCTATCCTTATGCAATAGGTCGCTGCCGCAACCAATGCAATTGTGCGGATAAAACAAATGTGCTACATCGGACAATATGTTTTGAATATATCGCAGGCTGTTCAGGTTAAATGTGAATCTTCAAGATAATCATTTAACCCCAACTAGTTACAGTCTCAAAACAAATACTGGTATAATTCTTCCACTTTCGCAAGGGCTACAATTTCAATAGCAGGCTTAGTTTTGCCAATTGATTTGGCATTATACTTACTAAGGATAATTTTTTGAAACCCCAGTTTTTCGGCTTCGGCAATGCGCTGTTCAATTCTGTTAACGGCCCTTATTTCGCCGCTTAAACCTACTTCACCTGCAAAGCAATAATGCTGGTTTACAGGAACATCTTCGTAACTGCTCAGCAAAGCAGAAACAATGGCAAGGTCGATAGATGGGTCTTCTATTTTTATGCCGCCTGCAATGTTTACAAAAACATCTTTAACGCCAAAATGAAAACCTCCTCGTTTCTCCAGTACAGCCAGTAGCAGCTGAAGCCTGCGCAGATCAAAGCCTGTGGCCGTTCTTTGTGGTGTGCCGTAAACACTTTGGGTAACCAGCGCCTGCCCTTCAATTAATAGTGGACGAATGCCCTCCATGGTTGCAGCAATTGCAATTCCACTCAGCTGCTCTTCTTTTTGCGTAATTAAAATTTCAGATGGGTTGCTTACCGGCCGCATACCATCACTTGTCATTTCATAAATACCAAGTTCTGAGGTGGACCCAAATCTATTTTTTAAGGTTCGCAGAATGCGGTAAGCATAGTGTCTGTCTCCTTCAAATTGAAGCACCGTATCAACCATGTGCTCTAATAACTTCGGACCGGCAATGGTCCCGTCTTTTGTAATATGACCAATTAAAAATACCGGGGTGTTTGTCTCTTTTGCAAAGCGTTGCAATTCAGCCGCACATTCTCTTATCTGGCTTACACTTCCAGCACCGCTTTCCACATACGGCGATTGCAATGTTTGAATAGAATCTACAATTAAAAGCTGTGGCTTTAATTTTTTTATCTCCTGGAAAATTGTTTGAGTATTTGTTTCTGTAAGCAGGTAAAAATTATCATTTCTGATACCCACCCTGTCTGCCCGCATTTTTATTTGTTGCTCACTTTCTTCACCGCTTATGTAGAGAGTTACAATATCCTGCAGTTGTAAAGCTATCTGCAAAAACAAAGTACTTTTGCCAATACCTGGTTCTCCGGCAACCAGCACAATACTCCCCATCACAATACCACTTCCTAATACCCTGTTTACTTCGGCATCTTTGGTAACGATACGTTTCTCCTCAGCACTGCTAACATCTGTTAGTAGAATTGTCTTTCTTTTTTCAGTGCCATTGTAATCTGTCCATTCACTCTTTTCTTTTTTATCTATGCCCTTTACAATGATCTCTTCTACAAAAGTGTTCCAGTTATTACAGTTGGGACATTTGCCAACCCACTTTGCACTTTCATGTCCGCAGCTACTGCAAAAAAATGCTGATTTTGTTTTACTCATTATCAATCGGTAAATGTATTTTTTGCGAAATTAGATTACTTTACAAAGTAAGATTGCTTTTGAAAGAATCGTAATTTTCTTTTGCAAGGAATACTTAAAGCGGAGACTTCTTTGGGATTTTATCCTGTGCAATTTTTAAGCATTAATGCAAACGACAAGAAAAGAAAATGCATTTTTTTATTCAAACGTATCATTTCCGAAAAGGGATGAATAGTAAAAGGGTCAACATTGCTGTTGACCCTTTGTACTTACTAACCCATTAAATTCTATTGCTAAATTACAAATTGCCTCAACATAAAAAAATTAATTTTTTCGTTTGTGAATAAGTTTTTTGGACGATACTGTTAGTTAGTGACTGGCATATTCAACTATAACTATTTGATAATCAATTGATTAAGTAAGTTTTATTATTTATTTTTTTCGTACCTGTGTACACGAAAAATAATTTTGTGTGCAAAATAATTTGGTTTGTAACATAAACTACTTTACGTTTGTTCTATATAAGGTTTTATGAAAGAGCTCATATTTCTTTGTTTTTCGCTGATGATTTTCTCAGCATCGGCTCAAATTAAAGTTTCGGGCCATGTTGCAGATAATAAGGGAAAGCCGCTGGCTGCTATAAGCATTCAGCTTAAAGATACTTATGACGGTGCAACCACAGATTCCCTTGGAAACTACAGTTTTACTACCGAGGAAAAAGGTGAACATTTGCTTCAGGCTTCTGCCAGCGGTTATTCTAACACCGAACAAAAGATTTCAATTGGGGCCGAAAATATCATTCAAAACCTCTCTTTAAAGGAGCAAGTGACTGAATTAAAGGCGGTTGTGATATCTGCCGGTTCTTTTGAAGCCAGCGATAAAAGCAAGGGAGCCGTATTAAGTTCTCTGGATATTGTTACAACGCCAAGTGCAAACGGGGATGTTACAAGTGCTTTTAAAAGTTTACCCGGCACCCAGCAGGTTGGAGAAAGCGAAGGATTGTTTGTAAGGGGCGGTACAGCCACTGAAAGCAAAATCTATATGGATGGTAACCTGGTGAATAATTTCTTTTTCAGCAGCACACCGGGTATTGCCACCCGTGGGAGATTTAATCCTTTCTTATTTAAAGGCACCATTTTTAGTACCGGCGGCTATTCGGCTTTGTATGGACAGGCGCTTTCATCTGCCCTGATTCTTGAAAGTACGGACCTGCCGGAAAGGACGCAAGCTGATCTAAGTATCTCTGTTGTGGGTGTGGGAGGAGGTATTCAGCATTTATCGAAAAATAAAAAGTCATCCTGGGGATTTACTTATAACCATACAAATTTGTTGCTGGCTTTTAATGTCATCAAACAAAAGCAGGATTTTTTCCAGGTTCCTGTTGTAAACCAGGGTGATTTCAATTTCAGGATTAAGACGAATAAGGGCGGTTTTGTTAAATATTATGGTTACGTAAGCCATAATATCACCGGTTTTCGCACAAATGATATTGATTCAGTGGTTTTAAAAGATGCTTTTCAGATTAAAAATCTGAATATTTATCAAAATCTAAATTGGAAAGACAGGTTAAGTAACGGTTGGCGAATTAATACTGGCATCAGCTTTAGTACAAATAAGGATAATATTACCAATGAATTGCAGGATGCCGGCAATAAAAAGGTTACAATAACTTCCCCTGACTTTTACACTTCTAAAAACTTTGACCTGGTAAATAAAGGGTTATTTGCCCAGGCAAGAATTGTATTGGAAAAAAAATTGAACGGATTGAATGCTATAAGATTTGGCAGCGATTACTTTTACAGCAAGGAAAAATCGAGTTATACAACATATAACGGCTTCCAGTTTTCTAACGAAGTTATAGATAAACTTTTTGCGGGCTTTGCCGAAACAGATATTTACGTTACAAATAACCTTGCAGCAAAAATTGGAACCCGTGTGGAGCATTCAGCTGTTTTAAACAAATGGAATATAGCACCAAGGGTATCACTGGCCTATAAACTGGCAGAAAATACCCAGGCCTCTTTTGCATACGGAATTTTTTATCAAAACCCGGAAAGACGATACTTGCCATCGGTTGCATCACTCGACTATTCCAAAGCCGCTCATTATATTTTTCAATTTTCTCAACAAACGAAAGGTCATACATTTAGAACAGAAGTTTTTTATAAAAAATATGACCAGCTTTTTAAAACAAGCCGAAATACTTACAACCAGGACATTGTAAGTAATAATCTGGGTTATGGCGATGCAAAAGGAATCGAATTTTTTTGGCGGGATAAAAAAACGCTAAAGAATGTTGATTACTGGATTTCTTACTCATACCTTGATACAAAAAGAGACTACCTGAATTTTCCAACAGCTATTCAACCTTCCTTTGCTGCCAACCACACTGCAGCCATTGTTTTTAAAAGGTTTGTATTGCCCTGGAGAACAGGTTTTAACGTAAGTTACAACTTTGCAACCGGCAGGCCTTATTACAACATTACCTACGATGGTACCCAGGGAAAATATATAATTACCGACCAGGGCAAAACGATTAATTATAATAATTTAGGCTTCAGTATAAATTATTTACCAAACTTGGGTAAAAAAGATAAAAAGACTTTTGCAGTTTGGGTACTGGGCGTTAGTAATGTGCTCAATCAAAACCAGGTGTACACCTATAATTACAATTACGCCGGAACGAGAAAGGAGGCTGTAACACCACCTGCAAGGCAATTTGTATTTATAGGTTGCTTTTTGAGCTTTGGTATTGACAGGACCCAGGATGCGATCAATAATAATTTATAGGGAGATTCTTATAGTATTAAACGATAACCGTGAATTAAACAGTCACCTGATTTAGGAGCTGTTTACACATCAGCAACAATTACTAACATTCATAAAAAACACTAACATGAAAAAGTTCCTATTAACAGCGTTTACCATTGTCCTTGCTGCCATGTCCATTTTTGCCCAAAGTGAAAAATATACATCAGCAATGAAAAAAAACATTGCCGGTATAGATGCCGGATTTAAAAACCCAGCTGAATTTTTAACACTCGCAAATAGTTTTGAAAGAATTGCCACTACCGAAAAAACACAGTGGCTGCCCTATTATTATGGCGCTTATTGCCTTGCTATCAATGGTTTAATGGAGCAGGACAAAACTAAGGTTGATGCCTTGGCGGATAAGGCTTCCGCTCTCATTGCGTCCGCAGATTCTTTATCGCCCAATAACTCAGAAATATCTTGCATAAAGAGTATGATTGCAAGTTGCCACATGATGGTTGATCCAATGCAGCGCTGGCAACAATATGGTGCAGCAAGCTCTGATAATATGGAAGCGGCAATGAAACAGGATCCTGCAAATCCAAGGCCTTATTTTTTAAAAGGACAGTCGTTAAAATATACTCCGGAGCAATTTGGCGGGGGATGTGCTACAGCCAAACCACAATTTACAACAGCCATGGAAAAGTTTGAGGTGTTTAAGCCAACGACAGAATTGAGCCCAAGTTGGGGGAAAGAAGCTACCCAAAGAATGTTAACTGAGTGCAAATAATTTAAAGGGATACGGAACGTTGGAAATGGTTATTAAGTACTGCTACTGCTTTTTCAAAAAAAGAAGGCAGTAGCAATTTTGTATTAATGAAAATTATTGCTGTGGGGAAATATAAACCTAAGGGTTACTAATGTTTAAGGAACTGGATCCCATATTACATTCACAATTACGCCTGGCTGTTATGAGCCTGCTTATGAGTGTTCAAGAAGCTGAGTTTACTTTTTTGAAGGAGAAAACTAACGCCACCGCTGGCAACCTGAGCATACAGGTAAATAAACTGAAAGATGCAGGTTATATTGAGGTAGTAAAACAGTTTCAAAATAATTATCCGCAAACAGTTTGTAAAATTTCTACAACTGGGATTGAGGCTTTTGAGGCATATGTTAAAGCATTACACACCTACATGAATCCGGGGCAGCTAAGACAAAAACCCTCCATTTAACTGAAGGGTGTTCTTTGCTGTGCTTGGTTTTTATGAGTTTATTTCCATAATAAATATGAAGATGTGTAGGTGTTGTTGCCAGCTTTAACACAAACAACATAAGCACCTTCATTAAGGTCAGTAAAATTATTGATGGTAAGTGTGTTTTTTCCAGCTTCGATAACCGCTTCTTGCTTAATAACTGTATTGCCTTTTTCATCAAGCACCACAATAGTTCCTTTTGATGCCTTTTCTGATTTGAAGCTGATTTTAGCAGCGCCTGTTTTAAAGCTGGGAACAATTACCAGTTCATTTTTTCCTGGATTTTCAACATTATTAAAAGAAGAAGCGTTTGAATTTTTAACTGCTAAGGGTGATGCAGTTACAGCAGTTGAGATTAAGATTGCAACTACTAACATTCCGATTGACTGTTTCATACTGAGGTGAGATTAGGGTAAATTAAATTAATTGTTACCTGATGCCTGAATGCATCGGAGTCTTAATCACAGTATATTAGAATTGAACAGTGCTGTTAAAAGCGAATGAATAATTACAATTGGAAATAGGAGCGGTTTGGCGTGGAGATTGGTAACGGATTAGGACACAAATATAGAAACTAAATTGACACGAACAACTTTTTTATGTAATTTTTTTTAGGTTATCATTCCTGACACGAACAAATAAACCTTCTAACCGTTTTACCTTTGAGTATAAAATAATTCATGGCAGCAATAATAGAGGTCAGTCATCTATCCAAACAATTTAAAAACACCTCAGCAGTTAACGATCTCTCGTTTACAGTAAATGAAGGAGATGTGTACGGTTTTCTCGGGCAAAATGGCGCCGGAAAATCTACTACAATAAGGATGTTACTTACACTTATCAAACCTTCTGGCGGAGCCATAAAAATTTTCGGAAAAAATCTTACAACTCACCGGTCAGATATTTTAAGACAAGTAGGTGCAGTGATTGAGAAGCCTGATCTGTACAAGTATCTTTCAGCCTACGATAATCTTTCCATTTTTGCCCGGATGAGCGGAATAAAAATTACCAGGCAATTGCTGATGAAACAACTTGAAATGGTAGGGCTTGCAGAAAGAGCAAATGATAAAGTGAAAACTTTTAGCCAGGGAATGAAACAGCGACTCGGCATTGCAGTGGCACTGGTTCATAATCCAGCTTTAATAATTCTTGATGAACCAACAAATGGCCTTGACCCACAAGGTATAGCGGACATAAGAAACCTTATTTTACAACTAAGCCGGGAAATGGGTAAAACAGTTGTGATCTCATCTCATCTGCTAAGTGAAATTGAAGTGATTGCAAATCGCATGATCATTATACATAAGGGACAAAAAAAAATAGAAGGAACGGTAAATGAGTTATTAGATCCGGCTCATACAATAATAGATATTGATTCGGTGGATAATGTTGCAGCCAAAAATATGATCGCAGCTTCTAAATGGGCCGCATACCTGCAAACAGACAAAGCACTTCAGCTTATGCTGAACAGGGAAGATATACCGGTATTAATACAGGATTTGGTTGCAATGAACATTCAGTTGCTTTCAGTTAATTCAAGTCATTCTTTAGAAAACTATTTTTTATCTCTTACAACCAATCCAGGCTATGTTGCACCTTTTGCAAATTGAACTTTTTAAAATTTCCAAACGCCCCCGTACTTATATTGCTTTTGTTGCCATTACCGCCATTGTACTTATTTTTCAATTTGCATTTAAGGCAGACGGCCAGAGTTATATGGACCTGATGCTGCAAAGCGTAAAAGATACTTTTACATTTGACAGGGTTCAGGCAATAAATGGCTATTTCATGTGCTACATTATACTGAATACTTTGCTGATCCAGGTGCCAATATTGGTTGCATTAATTGCAGCAGATTCAATTTCGGGAGAGGCTAATATGGGAACATTAAGATTGCTTATTTCAAAACCTGTAAGCCGTACTCAAATAATATTAGTGAAGTTTGCAGCCGCTACTATTTTCACTATTTTTTTATTGATTTGGATGGCCATAACAGCACTTGCTTTTAGCCTGCTTATTTTTGGCTCCGGTGATATGCTGGTATTCCGTTCAAAAGGAGAAGAGTCACAGATTTTGCTGATAACAAGTGATGACGTTATGTGGCGCTATTATGCTGCATTTGCTTACGCAACAGTTGCCCTTACAGTTATAGGGGCTTTGTCTTTATTCCTTTCCATTTTTGCAGAGAATTCTATCGGCCCAATCATAGCCACAGTGTGTATTGTTATTGTGTGTACTATTGTTTCAAATATCAGTGTGCCGATTATTGACAAGCATGTAAAACCATTTTTATTTACTTCTTATTTAGTTGGATGGAAAGGCTTTTTTTATATAGCAACAGATGAGAATAATAATACCATTAAAGGCAGTCTTGAAAACTGGCCGGCCATCCGGCGAAGCCTGTTAATTTTGATAGGCCATATTGTAGTGATCGTGTGGGCATCTGTTGCAGTTTTTAACAGGAAAGATATTTTATCATAATCTTACCCAAAAATATTTTCTATGAAATTTACTCAAATAATAATTGTTGGATTATTAGCTTTTTCGGCCGCAAAAGCCCAGGACGCCAATACGCTCCTTCAAAAAGTGAAGGCCAAAATGGACAAGGTTAATGACTACGAAGCGGCAGGAAGCATGAAGACAAATGTGACCTTTTTAAAAGTGCCTGAAGCTATCGTAAAAATATTTTATAAAAAGCCCAATAAGCTAAAAATAAAAAATGAAAAAGGTCTTTCATTTGTGCCGAAAGGTGCAGTAAGCATAAATCTCAGCCATATATTGGGCGGCAATAATTACACTGTTATTGATGCAGGTACTGATAAAACATCGGGCAGTGTTTTACGGGTGGTAAAGCTTTTACCAATAGATGATAATGCAGATATTGTACTATCAACCCTTTACATTGATGAGGCTGAAAGCGTTATTAAAAAAGCGAAAACAACCACCAGGGAAAATGGTAGTTATGAGCTTGATATGACCTATAGTAAATACATTGCTTATGGCCTGCCAGACAAAATAATTTTCACTTTTAACACAAGAGATTATAAGCTGCCAAAAGGGGTGACGTTTGATTTTGATGATGGTACTGAAGCGAAGAAACCGGCACAGAGCGGGCAAACAAAAAATGGCAGAGCTGAGATTTATTTTAATTCCTACATAATCAACAAAGGAGTTGCTGATTCAAACTTTTAAAATTGATAAGCTGACAATATTTTCATCAGCCTACCAATTTTAAATTAATTAAGCATCCTTCTTAGCAACAGCGGCTTTTTTAGCTGGCTTTGCTGGTCTTGATTTACCAAAAGATCCTTTAGTAATCTTTCCTTTTTTGGTTTTGATATCTCCACGTCCCATAGTTGTTATAGTTTAATTGTTAGTTCCTGGATTAAAAAAGCAAGATATACAATATATATCTTGCTTCTACAGAGGTTGTGGCAAACTTTACAGCTTTTCAGATAATTCCTTACCAGCCTTAAATTTCGCTACTTTTTTCGCTTTGATTTTAATTACTGCACCTGTTTGAGGATTGCGGCCATTACGGGCAGCCCTTTTAGAAACAGAAAAAGTACCGAAACCAACTAAGGTAACTTTACCATTTCCTTTCAATGTTTTAGTAACTGCTGCTACAAAAGAATCCAGCGCACCATTTGCCTGTGTTTTTGTAATGCCAGCATCATCGGAAATTTTAGCGATCAATTCTGCTTTGTTCATAATTTATGTTTTGAATTTTTATTAAGAGAACAAATATAGAAGCTTTTTATTTGCAACAAATTTTTTTTAATAAAAACTACAAATTAAAAAACCGCTGAAAGCGGCATGGGATAAGCTATATGGCTAAAAAAGCAAATGTGATAAATGCATGGAAAACAAGGCCTGATCTTCTAAAAGCCTTTACTGCAAAGCATTACAGCCAAAGAAAGGCTGCAATGCTTTGTACGTGCGGATTACAGCGGAATATACAAACGTTTTTTATTAAACAAAATAGAAATAATTTCTTTTGCACACCTAGTGAATAACTTGCATCAGAGACCTGAAAGCTATAAATTGATTGCCCCATTTATCAAATAATTGCTGCCTTAACGGGCTTGCGAATTTCTCTATGTAATGGTTATAAAGTCCTTTACTTTCTGCCGTAAACTGTATGGCGTAAGTTGGCCCTTCGCTGTCATCAATCTCCAGCAGCCGTACAATTGTTGCTTTGGTAAAACAAGCTGTAGCAAGTATTTCGGGTACATGCACTTCTTTCAGCCACTGAAGCCACTCTGCATGAATGGGTCCATGTACTTTGATTGTTACGTTGTAAATAAACATTTTTAGTTTTTCAATTCAAGATAAATAGGACAATGGTCACTGTGTTTTACATCAGGAAAAATATCTGCATCTTTCAATTGTGCTCTCAATGGTTCTGTCACTGTTATGTAATCAATGCGCCATCCTTTGTTGTTCAATCTTACTGTTGGAAACCGCTGGCTCCACCAGCTATACCTGTGTGGCTCCGGATGAAATTGCCGGAATGTATCTATCCAGCCACTGCCTAAAAATTTTGTCATCCACTCTCTTTCTTGCAGCAAAAAACCAGATGAATTTTTATTGCCTTTGGGATCATGAATATCAATTTCAGTGTGGGCAATATTGTAGTCACCGCACAAGATTATTTTGGGATGCTTTGCTCTTAATGCTGTTAAGTAATCATGAAATTCATCCAGCCAAATGTATTTGAATGCCTGCCGCTCATCGCCGCTTGTGCCTGATGGAAAATAAGCATTGATCAAACGAATGTCGCCGAAATCAACCTGCAGAACACGGCCTTCAAAATCACTCGCAGGCAAGCCGCAGCCAATTTCAACATGATCAGGCTTTATTTTTGTAAACACAGCCACACCACTATAGCCTTTTTTATTGGCACTAAACCAATGATGATGAAAGCCAAGATCTTCCAGCAGTTTTACATCTACATCTCCCTGGGTGGCTTTTGTTTCCTGCAGGCAAATAACATCTGCCGGGTTTGTTTTTAACCAGTCAATAAAACCTTTTTTTAAAGCGGCACGAATTCCATTGACGTTGTAAGAAATAATACGCATTGAATTATTTATGGTTGATAAATGCCCTGGATTGGCAACTTAATTGAAAGGTTTTCAAGTGGCACAAATTCTTCCGGTTTATTATAAATAGCTGAGTGCCATTCGCCTGTTTCATCTTTACTGAAACAGTTTATGTACATAAATTCTGGTTCTACCAGGATATAATATTGCAGCGTTTCTATTTTTTGGTACTGGATAAATTTGTCAATTGTATCGTATTTGCGGGTGCCATCACTTAACACTTCAATTAGCAATACAGGAAACTGCTTTATATATTTATTTTGTAAATCTTCCGGGTGATTTGTGATAAAAACATCAGGATAGGTATAGTATTCTTCGCCCTGAATTTTTACTTCAACTCCTTCCATATAAACTTTAAAGTCTTTGCCAGCTAAAGACGTTTTTAAAAGAAAGGTAAGATTATAACAAATCTCATTATGCAAATCACTTGCTCCTGACATATCATACAGTTGACCGTTAATAAATTCATGTCTTATATCGCAAGATTCATCCAAAAGGATATACTCTTCTACAGTATAAATTTTGTCATCAATTGCAGGTACCATAAAGCCTAATTTTCTCAAATTTACATTTTATGCTTCATAATCCAACACCGGCCGCAACCATCTTTCAATTTCTTCTAAAGGCATTTTTTTTCTGCCTGCATAATCAACAACTTGTTCTTTATCAATTTTGCCAACACCAAAATACTTGCTTTCAGGATTTGCAAAATACCATCCGCAAACAGATGATGCAGGATACATTGCCAATGATTCTGTTAAAAGTATGCCGGTGGTTTCTTCTCCGCCCAGCAGTTCAAAAAGCTTGTATTTTTCTGTATGATCCGGGCAGGCCGGGTATCCGGGTGCAGGACGAATGCCCATATATTCTTCCTTAATCAAATCTTCGTTGCTAAGGTTTTCTTCTTTTACATAACCCCAGTATTCCGTCCTTATTTTTTTATGCAGCACTTCCGCAAAAGCCTCTGCGAACCTGTCTGCGAGGGCCTGTAAAATAATTTTATTATAGTCATCCAGTGCCGCCTCAAACTTTTTTATGTGGGGCTCAATACCTTCAACTGTAACAGAGAATGCGCCCAAAAAGTCTTGCTGGCCCGGTGCAACAAAATCTGCCAATGAAAGGTTTGGTTGCCCGGCTGCTTTCTTTGATTGTTGTCTCAAAAACTCTAATTGAAAAGTTGATTCCTTGTGCTTCACTTCCACACTGTCCGGGGCAGTTTTAGTGGCTTCCCAAAAACCGATAACTCCTTTTGCGTTCAGCCATTTTTCGTCAATGATCTGCTTCAATAATTTCTTAGCATCATTATAAAGTTTAGTCGCTTCCACACCAATAATCTCATCAGATAATAAAGCAGGGAACTTTCCATGCATTTCCCAGGCAATAAAGAAAGGTTGCCAGTCAATGTAATCTGCAATCTCTTCCAAAGAGTAATTATCAAAAATTTTTGTACCCAGGAAAGTTGGCGTAACAGGAGTGAAATTCTTCCAATTAATTGCGGCGCCGTTTTTTTGTGCTTCTGCAAATGGTAATAGTTGCTTTACAGTTTTTTTGTTGTTGAAATCTTCTTTCAACTTATCGTATTCTTTTTTAATGCCACTTAAAAAATCTGGTTTTTGTTCTTTGCTCAATAAACTTCCGGCAACGGTCACACTACGGCTGGCATCCAGTACATGAATTACACCATCATCGAATTGAGGTGCAATTTTTACAGCCGTGTGCATCCGGGAAGTGGTGGCTCCACCAATCAACAAAGGCTGTTTCATGCCTCTTCGTTTCATTTCATGGGCCACATGCACCATCTCATCCAGTGAAGGTGTGATAAGGCCACTAAGGCCAATAATGTCAACATTTTCCCGCTGTGCAGTATCCAGGATTTTGTCTGTTGGCACCATTACACCAAGGTCAATAATATCGTATCCATTACAACCCAATACCACGCCTACAATGTTTTTTCCAATGTCATGTACATCACCTTTTACAGTTGCCAGTAAAATTTTAGCAGCACCTGCAGCTTCTTCATTTTTTGTACCTGCCGCCAGGTGTGCCTGCTTTCGGTCTTCCTTTTCTTGTTCAATAAACGGCGTTAAAACTGCTACCGCTTTTTTCATTACCCTCGCACTTTTTACTACCTGTGGCAGAAACATTTTGCCAGCCCCAAACAAATCACCAACAATGTTCATTCCATCCATTAACGGACCTTCAATTACATCCAGTGGCTTTGGATATTTTTGTCTTGCTTCTTCCGTATCTGCATCTATGTAATCTGTAATACCGTTTACCAGCGAATGCGCCAGTCTCTTTTCAACCAGTTCATCCCGCCATTTTTCATCCTTCACAGTTTCTTTGCCTTTTGCTTTTACAGTTTCGGCAAAGTTGATCAGTGCTTCGGTAGCTTCGTTATTGTCGTTGTTTTTATTGAGTAATACATCCTCACACAACTGCCTTAATGTGGGTTCAATTTCATCGTACACAACTAACTGACCGGCATTTACAATACCCATATCCATACCGGCTTTAATGGCATGATAAAGGAACACGCTGTGAATAGCCTCCCTTACATGGTCATTACCCCGAAAAGAAAAAGACACATTGCTTACACCACCACTTACTTTTGTCAGCGGCATTAATTGCTTAATCTCTTTTGTCGCTTCAATAAAATCAACTGCGTAATTGTTGTGCTCTTCAATACCCGTGGCAACTGCAAATATGTTGGGATCAAAAATAATTTCCTGCGGTGCATAGCCAACCTGCTCTGTTAATATTTTATAAGCCCTGTGACAAATTTCAACTTTGCGTTTTTTGGTATCTGCCTGGCCCAGCTCATCAAAAGCCATTACAATTACGGCAGCACCATAGCTTTTGCAAATAAAAGCCTGCTCAATAAATTTCGCTTCTCCTTCCTTCATAGAGATAGAATTCACAATGCACTTACCCTGCACACATTTTAATCCTGCTTCTATAATTTGAAATTTAGAAGAGTCGATCATAATTGGTATCCTGGCAATATCTGGCTCAGCCTGTACCAAATTTAAAAATGTTGTCATGGCCTGCACCCCTTCAAGCAAGGCATCATCCATGTTTACATCCAGTACTTGTGCGCCGCTTTCAACTTGCTGCCTGGCTACGCTTAAAGCCTCTTCGTACTTATCTTCTTTGATAAGCCTGGCAAATTTTTTACTACCGGTTACATTGGTGCGTTCTCCAACATTTACAAAATTTGTTTCCGGACGAATGACCAATGGCTCCAGGCCACTTAAACGTAAATATGGTTTGATTGTACTCATTTTCTTTTTTTGATACCGGCTGCATTTCCCTGATTTGAATTCAGTGGCGTCCGCCGGCCGGCGGATCTTCTTTATTTTTTCAATTAAACTTTTTGATCCTGCAATAGCTTTAAGAGTTGTTTTTCGGGGAAATACATCTTGTATTTGCTGGCAAATATTTGTTTGTTATCTTTTCCCAAAGTGTATTTAATGGTGCTTTCCTTTTTGTTTTTACAAAGTATAATACCAATGGTTTTACTTTCTTCTGCTGCTTTTAGTTCCTCATCAAAATAGTTAACATACATCTGCATTTGTCCAAGATCCTTATGCTGCAACGTGCCGATTTTTAAATCGAGCAATACAAAACATCTTAATATCCGGTGATAAAAAACGAGGTCAATCTTATAATTATCGCCGTCCATTTTTATTCTCTTCTGGCGCTCAACAAATAAAAAGCCTTTTCCTAACTCCAATAAGAAATGTTCCAGTTTATTAATGATTGCTTTTTCTAAATCATTTTCTGAGTAAAAATCTTTTTCACCGTAGCCTAAAAACTCCAATATATAATCATCTTTAATGGCATCGGCAGGGCTTTCGATTATATGCCCTTTCTTGCCCAGCTCTTTTACTTTTGTTTTATTGCGGCTTAATACAAGGCGTTCAAATAAGGCACTTTCGAATTGACGTTGCAGTTCTCTGGAACTCCAATTCTCCGATGTAGCTTCTATTTCATAAAACTTCCTTTCGATGGGATTCTCAATTTTCAGAAGTAATACATAATTCGTCCATGAGAGCTTAAAAGGTGATAATGTCAATTTCCGAGGCAGTGCCTCGGATTTTTGCAAAGAAGAAGATTTCCGAGGCGCTGCCTCGGAAATTGATACATTTTCTAATTTCCGAACCACTGGTTCGGATTTCTTATTCTTACTGGTGTACTTTAAATAATCATCTTTATACACGAGGTAAAACTTACGCATGTTCTCCAGGTTATCAACCGAAAAGCCTTTGCCTAAAACAGGTGTAAGTTTTTGCGATAAATTAATAAGCGATTCTTTTGCATAGCCTGCTCTTTTACTTCCCTGCTGCTCATACTCCACAATTAATCTTCCGATATGAAAATAGGTTTCAGTTAATGTAACATTTATAACTGCATACAATTCCTGTTTGCTTTGTTCAACAAGCGCCTTAACATTTTTAAATAATTGTATGCCGGTAATTTTATTCATACTCTTTTTATTTCCGATACACTGTCTCGGAAATTCATTTTTTTTATAAAGCTTCTTCCAAAACTGGTAATTCTCTTGCTTTAAATTTACTCACTTCTTCTGCAATGTGTTTGATATGATCGGGGGTTGTGCCACAGCAACCGCCTACAATATTTAACCAGCCGTTGGCGGCCCATTCTTCAATGATATGTGCTGTTTCATGCGGCTGTTCATCATACTCACCAAATGCGTTTGGAAGCCCGGCATTTGGATAGGCAGATACATAACAGCCTGCAATCTGAGATAACTCTTCAATATGGCTCCTCATTTCGCTTGCACCTAACGCACAGTTTAAACCAACGCTTAACGGGTTGGCATGTGCTACAGAGGTATAAAACGCTTCCAGTGTTTGCCCGCTTAATGTTCTGCCGGAGGCATCTGTAATTGTTCCACTGATCATAATTGGTAACTCCGGCAAATTGTTATTTCTAAAATAATTTTTGGTTGCATAAATCGCAGCCTTTGCGTTGAGCGTATCAAAAATTGTTTCAATTAAAATAACATCTACACCGCCGTCAACCAATCCTTTTATTTCTTTTGTATAAGCAGCAGCAACTTCATCAAATGTTACGGCACGAAAGCCCGGGTTGTTTACATCAGGTGATAAGCTCAGGGTTTTATTAAGAGGGCCAATAGCACCGGCAACAAATCTTGGTTTGGATGGATCTTTTGCGGTGTATTCATCAGCAGCAATCCTGGCGCATTTGGCAGATGCGACATTAAGTTCATAAGCCAGTGATTGCATATCATAATCTGCCTGGGCAATTACGGTACTGCTAAAGGTGTTTGTTTCAATGATGTCTGCACCGGCTTCCAGGTATTGTTTGTGGATGCCAATAATGATGTCCGGCTGTGTGATGCTTAGCAGATCATTATTGCCTTTTACATCTGTATGCCAGTCTTTAAAGCGCTCGCCGCGATAGTCTGCTTCTTCAAGCTTGTGGCGCTGTATCATTGTGCCCATGGCACCGTCTATAATCAGGATTCGTTTCTGCAATTCTGTTCTTATGTCTTTCATAATAGTATTTTTTTATTTTGTGCAGTTAAGGCCTGAAGCTACCTGCACAATGAGTTGTGTTTAATTGCTCAATAATGATTTGATGTACAAGAGTGCGACGCCACCGAAGTAACATAGCAGCACTAAAGCCTGGTACCCAAAAATTAACTGATAAACGATTGTCAAATCCGGAGGAGGAGCTGGAGATGTGGTCGTTTATTAGTTCAGGTGAAAAATGAATGCAGGCTGAACAATAAACAAATCGGCCTGTAAACAGCCGCAAAAATAATATAACTCCGCTTCAATACAAAATGTTATCCGGTATTTAGGCAAGTTGTTTCGTATGGTTTGTTAACCCATTACTTTGGCTTGAACCGGTAAATTATCCTGCTTGTATGTAGTTTTTACCGGCTCATCCGGTTTCGTTTTTAAAAGGGCTGCTCTGCCGTTAATTTAGCAATATCAATAACAGCCAAACCTAAAGTTAGTTAAGAAGCACATGAGAGCCTTAACATGAAAATATGCACCTGCAAATAGATTTAATTTTTGACGGGTACTTTTTATTATTTGCCCCATTGCTTAACATTTAATATACAGTTATGAAAAGACTGATTACAGCATTTATTGCCAACTTTGGCAATGAAAAAATACTGCAATGGAAGCTGCTTAATGATGGTACGCTTAAAGCAAATTTTATAAAGAACGGCAGGGAATGGGAAGCCATTTTTGAAAGCAGCGGAGACCTTTTAAGAGCCGGGGCCGTTACAGAAAAAGTCTGATCACTTATTATCTCCCAACCAATTTTTAAATTCTCCGGAGCGCTCAGTGCTCACAATAGTTTCATGTTTTGCAGCTGGATTTAGTTTTATAAGTACCCTGCTTTTTGAGTAAGAAAACATTTCTGCAATTGAATTGATCGATATAATATATTGCCGGTTGATCCTGAAAAAGACTGCCGGATCAAGCATGGTTTCCAGCGTATCAAGATTGTAGTCGATTATATACCGCCGGTTTTCTGTGGTTGTAATAAAATTGATCTTATCTTCTGTATAAAAATAGGCTGCTTCGCTAATGTTGATTGTTTTTAAATGCTCACCATATTTTACTACAAACCTTGTTTTATATTTTGATTGAACGTTGCCGCTCATTGCTTCCAGTAGTTTGTTTATATCTGGATAACCCTGTACAGGCTGCGTTTGCTGCGATAACTTTTTATATTTTGCAATAGCATTTACAAGGCTTTCTTTTTTAACCGGTTTCAACAAATAATCTATGCTGTTTACCTTAAATGCTTCAATGGCATACTGATCAAACGCAGTGGTAAAAATGATGGGGCACAAAGTTGGTACGGCTTTAAAAATCTCGAAGCTTAATCCATCAGCAAGCTGAATATCTGAAATGATCAAATCCGGAAAAGGGTTTTCGTTCAGCCATTTTATGCTGGATGAAACGCTTACAATTGTGTCAAGTATTTCAACAGTTGGCTCCGCTTCTTTAAGCAATTTTTCTAGTCTTTTAGAGGCTGGCTCTTCATCTTCAAGCAACAAAATTTTCATACTTTTTATGATTTTAATATTGGTAAGCTAACAGTAAAATATTTTCCATCATTATCTACCAGTACAGGTGTGGCTGTTAAAAGTGCGTACCTGTTTACAATATTCACCAACCCCATACCAGTTCCTTTTTCTCCGATATTTTTTTTGGTGATGTTGTTTTGAACAACCAGGTAATTATTCTTCATTTGAAGACTGATAATAAGTTTACTTTCTTTGCTTACAACGTTATGCTTGATGGCATTCTCTACCAGCAGCTGCAGTGTTAGCGGTGGTACAAACCAGGCTGATTTTTCCTGGTCTGTAAGGTGCGTTTCAAGTTGCACACTGTTGCCATATCTTTTCTGTTGCATGTACAGGTAACTTCTCAGTAATCCTTTTTCTTCCTTTATAGAAATAATGTCAATGTCTTTATAAGTAACTATGTTTCTAAAAAAATCAGAAAGCTGTTCTACATACTCTACTGCCATTTTTGGGTCCTCTTCAATTGTTGAAATAAGGGTGTTGAAACTGTTGAATAAAAAATGCGGATTTACCTGGTTACGTAATACTTCAAACTCAAATTTTATTTTTTCATTTTGGAGGCGCTCTACCTGCTTTAATTGTGTTTCTCTTTTTTTAATATACCAGTACAGCAGGCCGCCGGCAACAATTAAATAGGAAAGTACAAACCACCATTTTCTCCAGATGGGCTTATCAATTAAAAACTCGAAGCCCGCTTCTGAAACGTTATTGAAATTTTTGTTTAAAGAAGATTGCACCCTGAAATGGTATGTGCCCGGCGTTAATTTTGGAAACGATTTACTTACATCATTCGTTAGTTGCCACAAAGTATCAAACCCTTCCAGTTTGTAGCGGTAAAAAATATTTCCCGGGTCACTGTAATACAAGCCGGTAAAGTTGAAGGTGATATTATTTTCATCATACTTAAAATGATGTAAAGCACTTGTGTCAATATCAGTAAGAAAAAGCTGTACACTTTCAAGAATTGTTTTGGGAGTATTGTCTGCAGATTGTACCGCAGCGTATTCGAGTATTCCCTTTTTTGTAGACACAAAAATATTGCCTGCACTGTCTGTGCAAATGGCTCCCAGGTCATCATTTATTAATGGAATATTCTGTGCTGAATTTATATAGGAAAAATTACCAGTTGCTGTATTGATAATGTCAAGGCCATCTTTATGTACAGCGACAATATTACCCAACCTGTCCGTTTTAAGTGCTGATACAGAAAGGCTGCTGAGTCCTTGCTGCATTGAGAAGTTTTGAAAGTTTTTTCCATCAAACCGATAGATACCTGCGTTGCTGGTACTAAACCAAATATTACCTTTTCTGTCTTCAGCAATTGCATAAATGTGATTGTCTTTTAAACCATGGTTATTATTGTAATGTGTAAAAACTCCATCTGCTAGCATAGTTAACCCCTTGCCATCAGTTGCAAACCAAATACGTTGCCTGCTGTCTTTAAAAACACTGTAGATATAAGTGCTGCCGATGTTTTCTATGTTGTTGTAATTTGTAAAAGTGTATGGGTGAAGTATAGATTTGTTATCTTCTGTCAGTTCAAATACCATTGCTCCCTCAAGCCCTGCGGTGCAAATTGTATTGCCGCTTCCTGTAATTGAAAGTATGCTGGTGCTGCCACTTGTCATAGCTTCTTTTAATTGCCTGCTTTGGCCTGTTGAAGGATTAAAAACAAAAACTCCCATGCCCATGGAGCCTATCCAGATATTTTGATATTTATCCTGGTACAGACTTGTAATGTCAGTTTTATCACCAAGCCCGGCTATGGGAAATTTTCGAGCGATAATGCCATTACCGGTTTTAGTGAACTTCAATAAAGATGTATTATATCCTGCCCAGTAACTGTCTGTACCAGTGGCTAAAATGCTGTGAATTGAAGAAGATGTTTCTTCATTGTAAAAGGGAAATAGCTGTATTGAATTGCATGCGGTACGTATCAATGTGTTGTTATCTGCAGTAAGCCAAATATTGCCTTGGTTATCCTCGGTTATAATATTGATGGTTTTTTGCGGAGCTGAAAGTACTGGTACATGACGGTAGCTATTTTTAACAGGTTCATAAACCATCAGGCCGCTATCCTGCGTGGCGATCCAAAGCTTATTTTCTGAATAATGCAGGGCATTTACCTGGCCGCCAATCCATCCGCCATTTATAGGCGGTACCGTAATTTGTTTGGTTTTATTATTGTAAAGGCAAATACCTTTATCCTGCAGACCAATCCAGAAATTATCATTACCTGCGGGAGAAATACTGGTAACAATATAGTCTGGCAAGCCTTTGTCTGGCCCAATTACAATAACCTTTTTTTTGCTTCCAGTAACACTGCAAATATTGAGACCATTATCTGTTGCAGCAAGAATATCCCCGTTAGAAGCCACGGCAAGTGTATGTACATTTTTATCACTCAGGCCATCCTCTGTTGTAATTAAATACATACGTTTATTGTAAAAATAATAGATGCCCTCCCCTTCAGTTGAAAACCAAATATTCTTATTATTATCTTGTATAAATGCTGTAATTTTTTTGTGCGGAGTTCCTTCTTCAGGTTCAAGATAAGTTAGCGTGGCATTGTGCATTGTGGCTATATTGCCACTTTGGTAGCCAGCCCACAATTGTTTTTTGTCATCCTGGAAGATAGCTGTTACCGTATCTGCAAATGCTTTTTTTGCTGTTAAAATCTTCTTGAATTTATTGCCATCAAATTTAAAAAGGCCATTGTTGCTGCCTGCAAAAAGATAACCTTCATTGTTTTTAAAGAGAGAAAAGATTTTTGAAAAAATATTATCTTCAGTAAGATTGAATGCTTTGTAACCCGGGCCCTGGCTAAAACAAATTGCAGGAGATATCAGCAGTAAAATAATAAAAAGCTTTTTCAACAACATGGGTTGAAGGTGTTATTGGGTAATTAAATCAGCCTGCACTTCCACTTTTATTTCTGAAGCTAATTTTTCGTGAACCACTTTGGGTATAGTTATATTATGATCTGCCAGCAATACCGTAAAATTTGATTTTACCGAGATCGCTTTATTCTTAATTGTCATTTCTATTTTGATAATTCTTTCCTGTGTTACCCCATGAACTGTAAGATTTCCTTTAGCCCGGATATTATAAATGCCGGGTACATTAAAGTCAATATCTTCTATGAGCTTACCCTGGAAATCTGCATTGGGATAAAGGCTGGTCTCCATGTAATTTTCGTTAAAATGTTCTTTTTGTAACAGGCCGTTAAAGCCTTTAAATGAGGCAACTTTTATCCGGAAAGCAAATTGTTTTTTATCTGAATCAAAGAGTCCCGTAAGTTCATCGCTGGAGGCTTTTATTAGTTCCAGTGGAGCATCTGACCGGAATTGTATGGAGCCGGAACTCAATTTATAAACAGCATCCGGCCGGCCGGCACCAGTATTAATGGCCAGTATTGCAAAAGCTAGAAAGACCTGTTTGATAGCAACCATATTAATAAACATGGCAAAAGATAACATTAAATTCTGTACAGAAAACAGATTAACCTAACGGCTGTTTTATTTGTTTTTGCCTATGGTAAATACCCTGGAAATATTGAACCCAAAAAGGATGTCTCCCTTCTCCCATTTGCCGGTTGTTTCAGTTATAAAATTCTTTTCTGTCATACCTCTTGAGTTGGTAAAATGTAATTGAAAAACATGGCCGCCTGTTTCAATATCAAAGCCAAGAGAAAGTGCATTGGAGGTACCTGCATTTTTATAATCAGGTAATTGGTAATAGTATTCGGCATTGAGGCTAAGGCGTTTGGTTAGTTTTTGCCTGCCTCCAATACCAACGGCCAGTAAGTCATTTTTTTCACCGGGGCCTGCAAGGTTGCGGTGAATGTAAGTTGGCATCAGTTGCAATGATGTGCCTTCAGAAAACTTTCTGGCGATGAGTAACTGGTGAGTGTAAGCTATCCTTGAAGAAAAATAATTCTTACGGGTTTGATCAGCCCAGTCCAAAGTTCGTATAGCGATGGTTGGTACATAACTTATTGAAACCGGCATATTTCTTTTCCCGGTAGACTGGCGCAACAGCTTAATCTTAAAGAATGCATCAAAAGTTTTTTCAAATGTGCTTCTTCCAACACCCACCATCAAATAACGTGTAATGCCGTAATCAAGGCCCATACGCATGGTTGCATTATCTAAACCAAATAATTGGTATGCACCATTATTAAGTGTGCCAAACCGGTGAGAGATTTTTACATCCATTACACCCTTGCCAACGTTTTCAACGGTATGCCCATCCACCAGCCTCGTGGTTTTAAAAGCTGACGAGGTATAATTGATTTGGTTTTCAGGAGCTGATTCTTTTTCTAACTGGGACATCAGATCCGTTGTGTCTGTTTGCTGAGCCGTTACACAACAGGTAACTGCCAGGCAAACAAGGCAGGTAATTATTTTCTTTTGCAGCTTCATTTTTGTACTTTTTTCAATTACATTTTTTGATCGAAAAGGCAATTCACAGTTACTTCAATAGTTTTTGAAATATTATTTTCAACCAGTTTGGGAACAGCAATCTGGTAGTCTGAAAGCGTTACTATAAAAACTGATTTTCCGGTAATTTTTCCGCTTGCTATTACAATGCTGCCTTTAGCCGTTGCCTTATTGGTAACACCATGCATTGTCAGATCTCCTGCAACTGACACCGGGTAGGTACCATCCTTTGCAAAGTTTACTGTGCTGATGTCTGTAACAGCACCTTTAAATGTTGATTTTGGAAACTTATCACTCTCCAGGTAATTCTCGTTAAAATGCTCTTCCATCAAAGCTTTTTCAAAATGAAAACTCTTTATTATTACGGAGAATTGCAGATCGCCGGTTTGCTGATTGAGCACACTCATTACCTGGTTATTGCTGGCCTTTATATTCTCAATATTTGTTTTTGAGAAAAAGGAAATGTTGCCATTTTTAGTAAAGTATTTCTGTGCCTGCAGGGCATGATTGCTACATGTAAATAGTAAGGCAGCTAATAGTATTTTTTTCATAAAAAATATTTTTAAGAATTTATAATCATTAATTATTTGGAGCGCCACTTTCAATCCAGCATTGAAGTATACTTACTTCTGCAGCAGACAGCGGGCCTGAGGCGGGCATTGATTTTTCAACAACCGCTCTTGCATTAATCCTGTCTTTAGCGGCACTTATCTGGCTGTAATTCTGAAAAATACGGCCCCCGGATGCGGTGGCATCATGACATCCGCCTATCGCACATTTTGAAGTAATAAGCGGTAAAACATTTGCACTGAATTTGGCAGCGACTGTTGAGCAATTTACAGGCTGGTTTGATCCCGGGTACAGCAGGTCTTCCTTATCATAATAGCAACTCTGGATACTTAGTATGCCGGCCGCTAAAACAGCAATAAAAACTGCTTTATTGTTCATCTTGTTTTTGTGTTGATTCATCTTAATTTGTTTAGTTATTTAGTGCACCTGCATCTATCCATTTTTTAACCTGGGTAATTTTACAGTCGCTTATTTTGGCACCGCCCTGTGGCATTGGTATGCCTCCTGTATGCGAAATACTTGGATAAAATTTATTAGCGTCAACCATTGCTTTTACGCCTGTATATGAATCCAGCATAATGCCAGACCCGGAAGTTGCTGTACCACTATGGCATCCATAGCAATTGGTTTGAAGGATGGGTTTAATTGCTGCAGTGTAGGTAAATTTTGCAGTGTCGCAACCTGTTGTGCAATTTGTTGTGTTAGCAGCCCCATCGTTAATCCATTTTTCAATCAACGCCTTTTGATCAGCAGTTAATGGAGTGTTTGGTGGCTGGGGCATTATCTTGGAGGGGCTTGTTTCATTCAACACTTTAAAGATCTTAGTATTGGAAGCATTGCCTTTTGTAAAATCCTTTACAATAATGTTGGCGTAAGAATCAAGCTGAAATCCCTCATTTTTCGATGCCGCATCATGACAACTGGACTTAGCACAATTGCTTATAAATAATGGCAGAATATCAGACTCAAAACATATGGCAGTCGTTGCTGTACTGTCCACTGTGCCGGTGCCTGTTCCGGGGTCAATAACGGGCGCAACAGGAATTTCATGTTTGCAGGAAAAATAGCAGGTACTTACACAGACAATGAACAATGCGGTAGCGATTCTTTTTACCATAATACAGTCAGGAATTAATTACAAATACGGTATCTAAATTTTTATTTAATGAGATAACATCCTCCCAGGTAAACATCTCCCGGAATACCGAGGTCAGCGTCACCCTGGCCAATGCCGTTACAAATACCTTTAACTACAACTGAAGCACCCTCTTTAATACCGGGTGCAGGTTCCTCCATAGTGCAGTTAATAAATGCCCCCTCTGTTGCTGTTTTCAAAAATACAATATCCTGCCCCTGCTGGTTTTTTGAAATTTTTGCCAATATGCCTGCAACTTCTGTAACCTGTTCTGTAAACATTTTTTTAGCACCTGAAGAGTCAGTAGTGTAGGCCTTGTGCAATGCAGCTGCTGCTGTTTTTACACCTTCGGAATCTTTGGCACTTTTGTGCGGTTTATTCCACATGTAATATGCTGCAGTAATGCCAATAGCACCCAGTACCGCAAGTGAAATCAGTATTTTTTTTGTTTTGCTGCTCATTTTTTATTTGTAAAATGAAGATATTAAACGCAAAAGCGGTGCTGTGTTCAAACTTGTTGAACCGGTAATTTTGATAACTGAACGAGAGAAAACAGGTGCTTAGTTGCCTGTGACTATAAAATTTTCGACAGGAATTCTGTTACTGATACTTTTAGCAAGCGTCATTTCATCTGCATATTCCAGCTCCCCGCCAAAGGCGATACCTCTTGCAATGGTGGTTATTTTTACAGGAACATTTTTGAGTTTTTTGCTGATATAATAGATGGTAGTATCGCCTTGTATGTTGGCGTTGAGTGCAAATATTATTTCTGAAATGTTTTCCATAGTAACTCTCTCAACAAGAGAATCAATGGTTAACTGGTCTGGCCCAATGCCATCCAGTGGAGAGATGATGCCGCCCAGTACATGATACAGGCCATTGAATTGCTGGGTGCTTTCTATTGCAATTACATCTCTTATATTTTCCACCACGCAAAGTAACTCCTGCTTACGGGAGCTGTTGCTGCAGATGTTGCATACAGGCGTATCGGAAATATTATGGCAGCGCTTACAGAACTGGATGGCTTCTTTCATGTAGGCTATAGCACCACTGAATTGTTTTACGGCATCTTCATCTTGCTTAATAAGATGTAATACCAAACGAAGGGCAGTCTTTTTACCAATACCGGGTAATTTAGCAAATTCATTTACCGCATTTTCTAAAAGAGAAGAGGAAAAAACCATTTTGTAAAGATAATCGTTTACTGTTTTCGGGATGCCGGTTAGTGCTGCTGATCAATATTTGTAATTACTGAGAATGTTATTTTACGCTCTGTATTTACGAGGCAAGACACTACAATTTTATCTCACGTTCATTATCCCAGTTAGCTTTTATAGTTAGTTTTTTATCGAGGGTGATGGCCTTTTCCGGCTGCAGTTTTTTGTGGTAATCTCCCGGATCCCATTTGCCGTTGTTATTATCATCGTACAATATTCTCAATTCGTATTCGCCGGGTGCCAGGAATTTGTCTGTCCATGTTGCACTGGTAACTGGTACTGATTTTACTACTTCATCATTTTTTACAAATTGTACAACGGGATGTACTGCCGGTTTAAAATTGCTAAACCTTAATAACAGCGTTCCATAATCGGCTATTTTTTTTGATGTAAAACGCAGCGTATCAGATTTAGCAAGCGAATTATTTAAAGTATCTGTTACAGCCTCTTTATCAACCAGCAAATGATAACGGGTATCTTCCTGCCACTTGTATTGTATGCTGATAATTTTTTTTGTGCTATCCTCAACGAAATGGGTGCCCGCAATTCTATTGTTAAGTGTATCTGCCAAAAAGATTTTGGTGCTATCCCAGGTTTTTATGGGATGATTAAATACCAGGTCAAGGCTTGTGAGCAGGTCCTGCTGCTGCGTTACAAGCGAGTTGGTGTACTTCAGCTTTTTATCAGCGGCTTTGGCTGCCGGTGTTGTTTGTGTTACCGGCGGTATAAGCTTTTCTTTCTCTTCAACGTAGGCATACAGCGTTAGTTGAGGGGTTGAATCTGCCACCTGGATATCTTTATCAGTAAAGGCAAATGCCTCCAGTTTTGAATTATAAGTTTTGCCACCGTCACCATCTTTTAGCGCATAAATTTTATAGGTTCCGGCAGATAGATTCGTGAAGGTGAATTTACCCTCACCTGTTAGTTTGGTAAGGTAATCAGGTCGCCTTGTTTCCACTGTACTGTCAACTGCATCCCTGTAAAGAACAACCGATAACGTGCTGTCTGTTTTGCCGTTTTCCGCCATTATCACATCACCGTTTATTTGCAGTGAGTCAATGGTTTTTCCGGTAGAGAAAACATAGGTAAAGTTTTTGTACGGATTTCCTTCGTTGTTATCCCTGATGGCGTTGCCAAAATTAATGGCGTAGGTAGTATTTTCTTTAAGCGTGTCTCTCAATTTAATGGAGACCGTTTTTAATTTAAAAGTTATTTGGGGATTGATTTTTGGGAAGGGAGAAACAAGTACGTTATTCTGCACATCCTGCACATCAACATATTCATTAAAATTTAGCAGAATTTTATTGCCCTTAAAATTTACCGTTTTTAAAGCGGGCTCAGCACTTACCAGTACAGGTGCTATCGAGTCTCTCGGCCCGCCTGTGGGGGTTCCAATTTGAGCACAGCCGCTGCCGAGAAAAGATATAAAATAAAATAAGAAGATTGTACCTAATAAGATCAGCAGTTGCTTGAATTTCATTCAGTTTTTTTAAACGCAAACTTAAATCCTTTCATCAACTTCCAACACAGTGAGCTTGTATTTAGTATTTGTTTAGCTTTCCTGGATTCTGCCATGTGTTAAAGACAGCAACAATTTCTACATGCGTTCTGGTATTTTTATAAATGATAAGATTTCGGTTATAAAATGTGTGTTTTCGTAGTCCTTTTCTCTTATTTAAATATGGGAAGATAGTTGGATGAGCAGATAACAGCAGTAAAAATGCTGCCCATTTTTTATGAAATTTCAATAGTGTTGGCTTACCAAATCTTCTATTTATCCAGTCATAGGTTTCGTCGAGATCGGCAAGAGCAGCTGGAGAAATTAGCACTGGTTTAGAAGATGCCATATTTTTTACCTAAGGCTGTTAAAGCAAGCTTGGCATCCACACCTTCTCCATTTTTTAATTGCTGTAAACCTGTTTGAATTTTTAATTTTTGATATTCAGTCAAATCAGACCATTTGAAACCGTTGTTTTTCTCTTCTTTAATTATTGAATGAAGGTTATATAAATCTTTGAGGTCTTTCTCAGGCGCATTATTAATTTCTTCAATTAATTTTTTTCTTATTGTGGCTGCTTTCATAACCATAAAATTAATAATCAAATATAATCATTCTCAATACTAATCCTGCTCTTCATCCTGCAAATCATGTAACGCAACCGCCAGCTTATTGTCCTTTACAAAATTGCACCAATGGCAATCTTCTTTACCACAGCCGGTATAAAAATCTTTTGCCTGAATTTTGTCCCACACCATTTTTATTTGTTGTTTTACGGTAACTGTATCTGCAGGTGTAATCACAATCTTTTCTTTGCGGTAATCCTTCTTTTTATCAGGCTCCACAAAATCAAACTCCGTACTGATAACCTGCCAGTCTTTCTGCTGGTAATTATCAATCAGTATTTTATAAAAAACAGCCTGGCGCCAGTAATCTCCGCCATTCGGATCTTTATCATGCGGCGGTTTCATTTTAGCCATTGCATTATCAACATTGCCACTTTTGTAGTCTACCACATTAATCTCCTTACCATTGAATTCAAGCTTGTCCAGCTTGCCTTTCAACGGTACACCTTCCACTACAACACCGGTAATATTTCGTTCTACTGTTACAATTTTATTCCAGGTGTTGATGTATTTATCGTAATACTGAGGCAATACCAAGGAGCCCTGTTCCATCCGCCGGTTAAATTCTTCTTCCGTAAAATTTTCCCGGTGCTTGCGCAGGTACCAGCTAAAATCATTTACCACTTCTTCTTTAGGGGGAAAAGTTTTAGTGTCGCTGGCGAGCATTTTTGTAAACAGTTTTTCCAATGCAAAATGGATAGCACTTCCAAACTCAAGCGTTTCACTTTTACCCGCTGGTATACGGATTAAATTCTTATAATAAAATCCCAACGGGCAATCCAGGTAAGAACTGAGGGCAGTTACATTCATGGTGAATTTATCCAGCAATGGCCTGATAAAATCGTCTTCAATTTTTTCAATTTCAGGCGCCTGCGCCGTAAACTGCAGTTCCTGGAATACGACCATTTCTTCATCCCTTAATGCTACTCTTTCAATTGGAATTGCATGCTGCTCTAGTATTTCAGCCAAAAACATAGATGGTTCCATTTCTTTTCCATCATTCTTAAATTTGGCATACGAGATATAAAGATGCTTCTCTGCCCGGGTGAGGGCAACATAAAACAGCCTTCGCAATTCTTCTTCATCACTGCTTTTTGGTTGGGAAGAAAACAGGGTGTCCGGCAATTTATAACCACCTGCCGGCTTGCGTTTTTTCTCCCATGATCCTGCATTTATTCCGGCAAAAAAAACATATTCAAACTCAAGCCCTTTGCTGCCATGGGCAGTTAATAAGTTTACACCTTTATCGCTGCCTGCAACCTGGGTTAACGGCAATTTAATATCTTCCTTTTCCATCAGGTCAATAATCTTCACCAAATCATCCAGGCTTAAAAAAGGATTACGGGCCGTTTCATCTTTTATAAAATCAAAAAATTTGGTAAGTAATTGCATCAGCGCAATTTTTTCATTGCTCTGCATAATGTAGTTGAGTACGCCAGCTGAATGAATGATTTTTTCAAACAATTGCTGAAGTGTAACGTTGGATACATCAGCAATTAATTTTTCAATGATGCTGCTAAAGTTTTTAAGATTTTCATTAATGCCTGCATCAAACAAATCCTTAGCTGGTGCATTGGCTTTATCGTACAATAATTTGCGGATCGATGTCTGCTCATTATTGTAGCTCCGCTTGTTTGCTTCCACCGCAATTCTTGCAATTTCAATGGGCGGAATATGGTAAAAATCGTAGTGTAAAATTTCAAACAGCATCTTATCACCACCATAAGGAATATCATGTTCTGCATTTAAATAACGCAGCAGCATAATTATCTTTTTTGCAAAGGGATGTTCCAAAATATTTAAACTCCGCTTGCTGAAGATGGGTACTTTTTTCAAGCGCAGGTAACTTGCAAGTTCTTCGCCATATTTATTTTCTTTATAAATCACAGCAATGTTACCGGGCACAATACCCTGTTGCAGCAATCCGTAAATCTTGTTAGAGATGTCTGCTAATTCATCCCGTACAGAATTGTATTCCGTGATCACAGGCAGGTACAGCAATAGTTTCAGCGCATCTTTGGAGGAGATCAGCTCTTTGCTCAATCCTTCAATTTGTTTCACCAGCCGCTCCTGGTTTTTGTTGATAAGCGTTTTAGAAATGTCAAGTATGGGCTGTGTGCTCCGGTAATTGTTGGTGAGCACCACCGTCTTTAAACTATCAACGTACTTATCGGCGAAGCTCAGCATGTTCTCTACATTGGCTCCCTGAAAACGGTAAATACTCTGGTCATCATCACCTACCACAAAAACATTTGGTTTATCCCAGTAGTTGATAAGCAATTGCACCAGCTTGTTTTGTGTACCACTGGTATCCTGGAATTCATCCACTAAAATATACCGGAAGCGTTCCTGGTAATCCGAAAGCACGGCAGGGTTTTCTTCAAAAACTGTGATCACCCAATTGATCATATCATCAAAATCGTAGCGGTTTTTTTTTCGCATTAATTGTTGAAAATTATCAAACTCATTCACCGCAGCCCTTAGCTTTTCAGCTTTGTCAATTTCTTCATCAATCTTATCCTGTTTTAGATCACCGGCATTAAATTGTTTGTATTTTCTCCTGTAAACAAACTCATCTCTTAGCGGCAAGTCCTCAATGTACTCATCGATTTTTCCATTTATAAAAAGTGGAGACCAGCCCTCCCGTTTCATGTTACTGAACAGGTTACGGAGATTGCTTACTTCATAATAAACATCACCCCTGTATCTTTTTAGGGGATGTTCTTTTTTAAAATTATCAATCAGCGTTTTAAAATACTGTATGCTTTCAAGTTCAGAAACTGCATCCAGTGAATTCTTTTCAAACAGTGATAAATTATCCTGTATCACATCATTACAAAAAGCATGAAAAGTGTAGATGTTTACCTTATAGGCATCTGCACCAATAAACTGCTGCAGCCTGCGCCGCATGGCTATGGCACCGGCATCTGTGTAAGTAAGACAAAGAATGTTTTCCGGTAAGGCATCTGTGTCCAGTAATATCTTCCCAATCCTGGCAGCCAGTATCTGCGTTTTACCTGTGCCGGGGCCTGCAATCACCATCACCGGTCCTTCAATGGTGTCCACGGCAGTTTTTTGCTGGGCATTTAGCTTCTGGTATTCGTCGTTGAATTTTTGTTGAAGAAGTTCCTGGTAGGTCTGCATGTATAATTTAATTAATTACAGTTTTTTAAAAAGCTTTTTAAAAATTATTTGCTGCTTAATTTGAACAATGTAAGACTTTCAGCCGGGTAATAGTTTATACTAAACTATGATATTATTTACCAGAAATAATAAAGCCATTGCAAAGAAAAACAAATTGCAACGATTATTGTTATAAGCCAAAGACCGTAAATGAGTAAAGTATATTCCCTTAAAACCATTCAAAAAATCCCTATCACTTTAAACGAAGCATGGGACTTTTTCAGCAGCCCTAAAAATCTAAAAGAAATTACCCCAACCGGAATGGGTTTTAACATCATTTCCAAACATCAGGGTGAAAAAATGTATGCCGGTCAAATTATTGAATATACAATTACACCGGTTCTTGGCATCCCGTTATACTGGATGACGGAGATAACCCACGTGGAAGACAAAAATTATTTTGTTGATGAACAACGTTTCGGGCCGTATAGTCTGTGGCATCATCAGCATCATTTTAAGGCCGTGGAAGGAGGCGTGGAAATGACTGATATTGTACATTATAAATTGCCGCTATGGTTTTTGGGAGATATAGCCCATGTGCTGTTTGTAAAAAAGCAATTGAAAGACATCTTTGATTTTCGGTTTAAAAAAATCGAAGAATTATATGGAGCAGAAAAAAACAAATAAACAAAACTGGCATTGCTGTGTTGAAAGAAAATTAATAATTATCCCGCTTAATTATTTAATAGCTTTTTGACAAACCGTTTAAAAACATAAAAGGATACCAATCCGGTATCCTTTTATAACGTAAGCATTTTAACACTATCCCGGCATACGGGGAATTTGTTTATCCATTTGCTTTATCTGATCTGCTATTTGCGGCGTAGTTGGTTTTAAAGCTTTTGCCTTTCTGAAAAATTCTTTTCCGGCTCTGAACTCTCTTCTGTTGAACATAATGGATGATAACTGAAGGTAAGCTGCGGCTTCATTCTCTTTATCAGGCAATCCTGCTCTTAAAGCGCCACGGATATAACTTTCAGCCTGTTTTAAATCATTTTTCTGCATGGCGAGCATACCCAGTTGTAACTTATTAGCGCCTTCAGCCTGTTTCATCTGGTCACCCAAAAGCCCGCCGCCACTCATCAACTGCTGGCTTTTTTTAAGGTTGATCTCAGCTGCATCATAATTTTGATCTGCCATGTCCAGGTTGCCTTTAACGGTGTAAAAAACTGATCTTACAGGTTTAATAAGCAGGTTAGGAAACCAGATAGAAGCCAGCACTTTTTTAGCGCCTTCCATATCGCCATTTTCCATACACTCCTGTATCAGCCTCATTGGCCCCAACAAAAAATGACCAGCGATAAGTATTACAGCGGCAAGATAAAGCACAAAAGACGGCCAGAAACCGGCCTGTACATTGGTAAATATTGCCAGGGCCAGCAGGCCAATACCAATCCAAAGCCTGTATTTTATAAAAACCGTCAACCACTTCATGAAGAAATTTTTTAGTGTGCAAAGATAAGGGAGGGAAAATTACGAATGATGACTAGTAAATGACTGCTCCGGGTAACTTTTGCCGGTCTGGGATAAGTAAACGGTAATCTGTGTTGGATACTATTTAGTAGTTCCTTACTTTTGCAGCCGCTCCGGCAAGTGTGGCGGACTGGTCCGCATTTTGGCCTTGCACTTTAGAGCTAAGTTCTTTAGAATATCTGGTCCCGTAGTTCAATGGATAGAATAGAAGTTTCCTAAACTTTAGATGTGAGTTCGATTCTCGCCGGGACCACTTTAAGAATAGTTAAACAGTACAAAAATTTACCAACCCCGTCACTTAGAATGAACGGGGTTTTGTTTTTAAGTAGAAGCTTATGGACAAATGCGTAAGCTTTTGCAATAAAGAAGGACTGGCGCTAAGTGGCCAAAGAAATATATTGGATTGATACTTTCCATGTTAAATTTTTTGGTTTTCTTAAGATAAGCCTTACCTCATCTCATCCAGCTGCCCCTTCACAAAATCCATCAATTCTTTAATCGTCTCAGAAGAAAAATCAAATTTTAAACCTGCTGTTTTGTAAAGATCGGGCAGGGTGGCTGTACCACCTAAGGCCAATGCGTTGCAATAATTATCCAGAGCCTGCTCCGGGTTGTTTTTAAACTGCATCCACATGCCGATGGCACCCAACTGGGCAATGCCGTATTCAATATAATAAAATGGTACCTCAAACAGATGCAGCTGGCGTTGCCAGGCATTGCTGCGGTAAATTTCCAGGCCAGAATAATCAACCACTCCATCGCTGTATTCAGCTAATATTTCCATCCATTTTGCAGTTCGTTCTTCATTGGTGTGGTGGCTGTTATCGTATATCCAATGTTGAAATTTGTCTATAACGGCGATCCAGGGAAACAGGGTAATCACCCTTTCCACCTGGTGCTCTTTGGCCCTTAGCAATTCTTCTGGATTGCTGAAAAATACATCCCAGTTTTCCATACTCAAAAGTTCCATAGACATGCTGGCAACTTCTGCAATTTCCATCGGGTATTCTTTAAAACCAGTAAGCTGCAGGGGATGCGCTAAAAATGAATGAATAGCGTGGCCGCCCTCATGTACCATAGTGGTAACATCATGCATCTGGCCGGCAGCGTTCATAAAGATAAATGGCGCTCCACTTTCCGGTAAAGGGCAATTATATCCACCGGGTGCTTTGCCCATGCGGCTGTCAAGGTCAAGATGTTTTATTGCATTCATCTTTGCAAGGCACTGGCCAAAAAAAGGCCGCAATTTGCTGAAACAGTCTATTGTTTTTTCAACCAGTTCTTTGCCCGTTTCAAAGGGATGCAAAGGCTTCACACCTTCCTCTTCGGCTTCAATATCCCAGGGTCTTAAAACATCAAGCCCAAGTTTCGCTTTTTTCTTTTCGTAAATCAATTTTACCAGCGGCACCACATGTTCTTTTACGGCAGCATGAAAGGCATAGCAATCAGCTTTGCTGTAATCAAACCTTCCCAATTCTTTAAAGCGGTAATCTGTATAATTTTCATAACCAGCGTTTGCTGCCACCTGGTTACGTTTCCCTTTTAAATTATTAAACAATTCATTCAAAGCATCTTTATCCTGCAGCCTTCTTTCTTGTATTTTTCTGTATGCATCTTCTCTTACAGCCCTGTCGGGATTTTCTAAAAATTTAGCCGCCTGCTGCAACGTATATTCACTGTCATTAATGATGACTGTCATGCGGCCGCTTATTACGCCAAACTGCTGCTGCATTACCGCAAGTTCAGATTGTAGTGGAATATTTTCTTCCCTGAAAAGATCAATATTTTTTTTGATGCTCCGCAGATAAGTAAAATATTTTTTCTGATCAAGTTCCGCAGCGAACGGACTATTCATCAGTTTCTTATTAAGTGCATCTGCGTATGGCTGAATATGTGGTTGTATCTCTGTACAGAAAAAATTGAACGATTCTTCCAGTGATTTATCTGTAGTATCGCAGGTCATTTTAATCTGGCGCCAGCAGGCATCTTCACTTACAACAGCTTCCACTTCACTCATTTGCTGCAGCCATTCTTCCAACTGTTCTTTGTTGCTGATTTCTTTTTCTAACAACAATTTAAAAAAAGGCTCGATACTTTGCCAGTCTGTAACAACAAAATTTCCAGGAACAAAATGCCGTGGTAATTTTTCAATATCCGCTGTGTAATTCATAGTGATATGCTAACATTATTTAAGAAATGAGCAGGTAAGAATAAGACAATCCATTTCAGCAAGTCGCCCGCTCTTTTTTTGAAATCATGCCCTTAACCCTCCCTTGTTTATCCCGATTTTTCGGGAGAGGGCAGGGAGGCCGGTCTTTTACGCCATCTTCCTTGGTGAATTTATTTTTTTTGGAGGTGCGGTTTTTGTGTTTATTTGTTTTGGCTCAGCAGCTTTTGCTTTTGGTATAGCAGGCTCATTTGCGGCAGCTCCGTCCTGGTCAGGATTTTCAGATAATTTAATTTCAATATTGTTAACAACCAGTTGGTTGTACCATTTTATTATCTTCTTCATATCACTGCCATAAACCCTTTCAAAATCCATAGTTGGATACACTTTTTGAAAATAAGCTTTTACAGCTTTTGCATCATTTGCATCCGGTATTGTTTCTGTACTTTCTTTAACTGCAGTGAACACATCAACAAGGTTTACATTATCCCCGGTAGTATATATTTCCACGCTTTCAAGGTGAGAAAAACTATGCAGACGGGTGCTCACAAACTTGGTGGTTTTATCTTCCAGTGATTTCACAATACCGCCATCAGATTTTGATGACAATAATTCAAATAAACCGCTCAGGCCGGTAACAGATACAAGTTTGTTATACTCCATAATTTTAAATTTAGTGGTGCAAGATAAATGTAAAAACTGTAAAAACGGAGTTAACAGTTTAACCCCAAATTGGCTGCCACTTCCAAAAATATATTGTGAAGAAATAAGGTTATGGCGGCTATTTTTGCTATACAATGCTTTCACCACAACAAAAATTAACACCGCAGCAGGCACATCCAAAAATAAAGCAGTATTGTGCGTACCAGGAGCGGAGCCACAGCGAGGTAAAAGAAAAATTGTATAGCTATGGATTGATAAAGATTGATGTTGAAGATATCATCAGCAAACTGATTGAAGATAATTACCTGAATGAAGAACGTTTTGCAATTCAGTTTGCTGGTGGAAAATTTAGAATAAAGCACTGGGGTAAAGTAAAAATAAAGCACGAGCTTAAGCATAAAAATGTGAGTGAGTATTGTATAAAAAAAGCACTTGCTGCCATTGACAAAGCCGATTATTTAAAAGCACTTTATAAACTTGCCGACCTGAAATTAAAAACACTAAAATCTGAAAAGAACATCTTTATAAAAAAAAGAAAACTCCAGGATCACCTGTTGATGAAAGGGTATGAGCTGGATCTTATCAGAAGTATTGTAAATGACTTGTAGCATCCGCAGAGCTGAGTGTATCCTATAATTTTTATTGATGTTGCCGGTGATAAAAAAGGAATCGCCACTTTTTAATTTGCCATATTTATCGTAATCTTAGGAATAAATATTTTTCTATGTATCACAAACTAACGCTGGGTGCCGGCGCTGCAGCCACGCTGCTTCTTTTATCTTGTAACAATAATACGGAAATGAAAAAAAATGCTTTTGCCTGGCCTGCTGGTGTTGCAGCTCCTGTTTCTGAAAAAAAGCCAAAGTTGTTGGTTGCCCATGGGTATACCATCACAGATAATTATTACTGGCTGAATGATTACTTTAAAAAAGGTGCCGACAGTACCAAAGTTGTTGACTATCTGAAAGCCGAGAATAAATATTTTGATACTATAATGAGCGGCACTAACAAACTGCAGGAAAAATTGTATGCCGAAATGAAGGGCCGCATTAAAGAAAAGGATGAAAGTGTTCCTGTTTTTAAA
Organism: Ferruginibacter sp.; assembly: GCA_965247025.1. Classification (GTDB taxonomy): domain Bacteria; phylum Bacteroidota; class Bacteroidia; order Chitinophagales; family Chitinophagaceae; genus Ferruginibacter. The sequence continues at coordinate 4,719,640 of OZ252000.1, forward strand.
AATGGATACCTGTATTATACCAGGGTGGTTGAAGGCAAAGATTATTATTTGTACTGCCGTAAAAAAGATTCGGCTGGCGCAGAAGAAGTGCTGCTTGATGTGAATGCAATGGCAGAAGGACACAGCTACTTTTCTGCAAATGGTTTTGAAGTGAGTCCCGATAATAAGTTGCTGGCGTATGGCGTAGATATGGTTTCGAGAAGACAATATACCATACACATAAAAAATTTGGAGACCGGTGAGATATTAAAAGATGAAATAAAAAACACTGAAGGAGACGGTGTTTGGGCCAATGATAATAAAACGATCTTCTACACTTCAAAAAATGAAGTAACGCTCTTATCTGAAAAAATTAAAAAGCATACGCTGGGTTCGGACGCCGCAACAGACAAAATTGTATACGAAGAAAAAGACCCGAGTAATTATATTGGTGTTGGAAAAACGAAGTCAGATCAGTTTATCATGATTACATCGCAAGCCACCATGTCCAGCGAATTAAGGTGGCTGAATGCCGATAAACCTGATGGGGCTTTCACGGTTTTTCAGTCAAGAATGAAAGATGTATTGTATGATGTGGAACATGGTGAAGGAACTTTTTACATCCGTACAAATCTCCATGCAAAAAACTTTAAAATAGTTACCTGTCCCGATACAAAAACCGATACCAGCGCCTGGAAGGACTATGTTGCTCACCGGGAAAATGTGCTGATACAAGGTTTTGATATTTTCAAAAATTTTGTTGCTGTTTCAGAGAGAAAAGATGGGTTAACACAAATAAATTTGATTAGCAAAAAAGACAACAGCAGCCATAACCTGGATTTTGATGAACCGGCTTATACTGCCAGCCTTGCCAGTACGCCAAACTACAATACTGATGTGGTGCGTTTCAATTATACATCGCTCACAACGCCAACAAGTGTGTATGATTACAATATGGTTACCAAAGAAAAAAAGCTATTGAAACAGCAGGAAGTACTGGGCGGCTTTAATGTAAAAGACTATGTAACAGAACGTATGTTTGCTACTGCAAAAGATGGAACAAAAGTGCCCGTTTCAATTGTATACAAAAAGGGTTTTGTAAAAGATGGGAAGGCACCCCTGCTGCTGTATGCGTACGGCAGCTATGGTTACAGTACAGATGCATCTTTCAGCAGCGCCAGGCTTAGCTTGCTCAACCGTGGTTTTGCATTTGCAATAGCCCACATTCGGGGAGGCGAAGAAATGGGTCGCTACTGGTATGAGGATGGTAAGTTGTTAAAGAAGAAAAATACGTTTACAGATTTTATTGACTGTGCGGAATACCTGCTTGCAAATAAATTTTCCAGCAAAGAGCATTTGTATATTAATGGCGGCAGCGCCGGAGGTTTGCTGATGGGAGCTGTTGTGAATATGCAGCCTGATCTTTTTCATGGAGTTGTTGCGGCTGTGCCTTTTGTTGATGTACTAACTACCATGAGCGACCCAACGATTCCGCTTACAACAAATGAATATGACGAGTGGGGAAACCCGGCAAATAAGGAGAGTTATTTCTATATGAAAAGTTACTCACCATATGATAATGTGGAGAAGAAAGCTTACCCTAACATGATGGTTACAACCGGCCTGCATGACAGCCAGGTGCAATATTTTGAACCTGCAAAATGGGTTGCGAAACTCAGAGAATATAAAACTGATAAAAATATCTTACTGTTGCATACTGATATGGAAGTGGGGCATGGTGGTGCCAGCGGCCGTTTTAAATCTTTAAAAGACAGAGCCCGTGATTTTGCATTTTTTTTAGCGCTGGAAGGAATTTCAGAGTAGGTACCGCATGGCGATCAGCCTCACGAGCAGGTATGCTCAATTTTTTAATGCAAATAAACGATGAGGTGAAGTTTACCTGCAAATACTCAAATGAAGGCTTTTAAATTTTAGCATTGTTTTTGAAACCCTGTTATTCCAAAATCATTTTTTATTCAAAATATTTCAAATGGAAGGCTACGTAAAATCTCACATTGAACATGGTATCAACACCATTGAATTTTATCATCCGCAAAGCAATTCAATGCCGGCGAAATTGCTGGAATCGCTGGCGCATGAAATTCATTTTGCTGGCACACATTCAGAAACAAAAGTGATCATCCTGCGTAGCAATAACGGCGAGATGACGGAGGGAAAATCGGCCACTTTTTGCTCCGGTGCTTCATTTGATGAACTGGTAACTATTACCACCGAAGCTGAAGGCCTTCATTTTTTCAATGGCTTTGCTCATGTAATTAATGCCATGCGGAAGTGTCCGAAACTAATCATTGCCCGTATCCATGGCAAATGCGTTGGCGGGGGCGTTGGCCTTGCAGCCGCAGCAGATTATGCCATTGCAGTTAGCGGTGCAGATATCAGGTTAAGCGAACTTACCATTGGAATTGGCCCATTTGTAGCAGGCCCGATAGTGGAAAGAAAAATTGGAATAGCGGCTTTTACAGCGCTTGCCATTGATGCCTGCAAATGGCGAAATAGTGATTGGGCAAAGCGAAAAGGACTTTACGCTGAAGTGCATGAATCTGCTGAAAGTATGGATGAAGCAATTTATCAATTAAGTAATGCATTGGCTCAGAGCAGCCCGCTTGCCATGGCCGAAATAAAAAAGATGACCTGGCACGGTACCGAAAACTGGGATGAACTTTTAAAACAACGGGCTGCCATTAGCGGTCGCCTGGCAATGAGCTCCCACACCAAAACAGCGATTGAAAAATTTAAAGCTAAAGCCAAAATTTGAAGATCAAAACAGCATGCTTTACTGCTGACAATTTTAACTCCATTTGTGATAAGCTGGCCAAAAAAGATGAGGCACTTTCAGCTGTTTTAAAGCAGTTTGGCTACCCGCCTATGTGGAAACGCCAGCCCGGGTTCGAGACATTGCTACACATCATTTTAGAACAGCAGGTTTCTTTAGCATCGGCCCTTGCAGCTCTGCATAAACTCAAGGAAAAAATTACTGTTGTCAGCCCTGAAAATATTTTGCTGCTCACAGACGAAGAGTTGAGAGCCTGTTACTTCAGCCGGCAAAAAATTAGTTATGCAAGGCATTTGTCCGCCTCAATTTTAAGCAACCAACTACAGCTTGTAAAACTTGATGAAATGCCCGATGAAGCAGTGAGGATTGAACTAAAAAAGATCAAAGGGATTGGTGACTGGTCGGCGGAAGTCTATATGATGATGGCAATGCAGCGTGCCGATCATTTTCCCATTGGTGATATTGCTTTGGTGAATAGCATTAAGACGGTCAAAAATTTACCAGTAGAAACAAGCCGGGAAGAAATATTACTTATGGCTGAAAAATGGAAACCCAACAGAACTGTGGCTGCTTTTATTTTGTGGCATGCTTACCTGAGCAAGCGAAAAAAATAATGGCTGGTTAAGCCTTCCCCTGTTTTGTAATGCAAGTGAGTAGTTCTTGCCTAATAGATAGATCGTCTGGATTATATACGCTGTGTTCAACTTACTATTATGCAAGCTGTAAATACTGTTTTTCAAGGGTCACATTAAAATGAATGTCTGCCTTTAATGCCTTGAAAACTTTTATAATGGTGTCAATGGTTGCACTGTTTGCACTGCTTTCAAGTTTAGAAATTTGTGCCTTTTGTACACCAATAAGCTCGCCCAATTGCTCCTGTGTCAAATTGCGTTCTTGCCTGGCCGTTTTTATCATGCGGCCTAAAACATCCATACTAAGTTCATACTCGTATTCGTCTCTCGCTGCTGTTCCCGGCTTGCCAATGTACTTATCTTTCATTTCGGCAAGTGAGGTTGATTTCAGTGAAGTTTTTTTTGCCATAGCATTTACTAAATTTTGCTTTCAAAATATTTTTTCCTGATTTTAATTGCTCTTTCTATATCGTTTGCTGGCACCTTGTCAACTTTTTTGATGAAGCCGTGTGTTGCAAAAACCAATGTTTCTTTTTGGTTCTCTTTATCCCAAAATGCAAGTAGTCTTATTTGTTGCCCACCAAAGTTTGTCCGGAACTCCCAAATGTCTTTTTGGAGTTTTTTAAAAAGTTTAGGATCGTTAATTTTTTCTGCAAGGTCAATATTATAAAATACTTTTCTTGCAGCCTTCTGGTCAAGGCTGGCAATAAACTTTTCTGCTTCTTCCAAAAAAAGAGCCCGAAAATGTTGCAATCAAAATTGGTTTGTTAAATATAGTTATAGTTTCTAAAAATAGAAACTATTTTTTTACATGAAGAGTTACCAATCTGTTAGAAGAATAATATAAAACGTTGGTGTAATTTTCAGGTCGAAAATAAATTTTACACAATCTACTCCCCCGGATGGTACTGCCGCTCAGCATTTTTCAACACATCTTCTTTATAAAAAAGCACATCCTTAAACTCTCCTTTAGTGTACATTTCTAACTGGTCAGTAAAATGAGGGAAGCCTCGTCACCACTATTGCCGCCTGCCAGCAACGATTTTGCTTTTATCCTTTTACCAAATTCTACGGCGCAAATAAAACTGTTACCATTTGTGCCATACCGTTTAGAAGAGCCATCAATATAGCGGCTTACATAAGAAGGTAAGGCTCCCCAAACAGCGGAGACAAAGCCAATCGGTTTGCTCGGTGCATCATCTTTATATTGCTGGTTAATGGCGCTGCTTATCCGTTGGTAACGGTTAATGGTACCCCAGGATATTTTCCAATCGCCCTGGCGGATTTTCAAATTATTCACTGCTTCAGCAAATGGAAGAAACAGGTCGTTATCTGTCGCCTGTTGTGCAAATTCTTTTGTTGCTTCCACCTGGTCCTTCTCTCCTTCATCAATATAAATTCGCCTGATTACCTGACTCAACCTTTCTGCCCATTCAACTGCGATGGTTGTTGCAACAGAATTTTCACCTGCATTGTAATCCCAGGCTTTTAAAACGCTTACGGGCTCTGCCAGCAAGTTGTATAATGAATCACTCTTGTGCATGTTTTTTTCAAAACGCTCTACTAACGCGGGATCAATATTTCAAAAGCGGTGAGCTTTCGGTTATAACCGGTGGCGATCATTTTATCAATCGTATAATCTTTACCGGCAGCCAGCAGCCGGGATGCATTTACACCCCGAAAGTTTTCACCATCAGGAGCCATGTAATTTGGATAATCTTTTTTTAAAGGGCTGCTGCTGCCGGAAACCGTGAAAGGAGTGGAGTTGCAATTTTGTATAAAGCCGGTGACTGGATTGTAAACATGTATCATTTCGTCCAGCGTGTGCAAGCCTTTCCATTCAGTCGCAGGTATTGTACCATCTACTGTTTTGCCCCAGTTGAAAGAGGAGTCTCTTCTTGGTATATAGTTTCCGTGCCAGTAGGCTATGTTTCCTTTATCATCAGCAAAAACCGTATTATTACTGGTGTTGGCATACAATTGCATTATTTTTTTGTAAGATTCAAGGCCGCTGGTTTTGGTGCGTTGCCAGCTTTGAACCAGGCCTTTTAAGGAACGGTTAAAACTCTTTACGCTGATATATTGCCCGTCCCACTTCGCCATTACCGGACCATGTTTTGTAAACATTACCTCATAAGTTTTCTTTTGAAAACCGCCGGTTATTTTAATGCTGATGTCTATTATTTTTGTTGTTACCGGCAGTAATTGTCCGTTGTATTCATAAACAAGCTGATTGTTTTTTGTGCTGATATTTTCCCTGTAATTATCAGCCACATCCACATTGCTGCTGGTATGCATCCAGCCGCAATGTTCATTAAATCCCTGGTAGATAAAAAACTGCCCCCAGGTAACGGCACCGTATACATTTAATCCCTCTCCACTTACAGCTTGTACCTCTGGCCTAAAGTAAAAAGTAACGTGTGGGTTAATGTAAAGAATGGCATTGCCAGATGCGGTTTTGGATGGACCAACAGCAAAACCATTTGACCCTGCTGATTGCTCTTTTAGCTCCACAGGCCTTTCAGCAAAAGCCATTTCTTTATTTAAAAAAAGATTTTTTACATCATTCTGCGTAACAGCACCGGTGCTGATTGCACCAATGCTGCCATCGGTCCACAGCAAAGGATACCAGGGTTCAAAACGGGTAAGCAAAGCAGGCTTTACCGAAGGATTTTTAAAGAGATAATAATTAATGCCATCCGCAAAAGCTATCATTAATTTTTTTAACCAAAGCGGGCTGGCAGCAAAATCTTTTTTTGCATCGCCTGCATCTATAATCATTTTTATGTACAGATCATTTTGCCATTCACTTTCTCCTTTTACCTCACTCATGCGGCCAAGCTTTTCAATGTAGTTCATCTCCACTCTTTTAAAATCATCTTCACATTGTGCATACAATAATCCAAAAACTGCATCTGCATCTGTTTTACCATAAACATGCGGTATGCCCCATTTGTCACGGATTATATTAACCTGTTTGGCCTGTTGCTGCCAGCGGGCAATTTCCTGTTGGGAAAATGGCTGCGCCATTAACTGAAACGGGATGAATAATAGGATGAATATCTTTTTCATAATTTGGTTTGATTTTCAAATCCCAGAAAGTACACTTCATTTACAACATCAGCACATTTGCATATTTGCACATTTTCTAATTTGCACATTTTTCCCTTTACACATTAATTGGAAGCGTTCTGATGCAGTATTCGCAGGAAGTTTTCGCCAAGGATATTTCGAATATCTTTTTTGCTGTAGCCCCGTTCCAGCAAGGCTTTGGTAATAAGCGGCATGTCAGTTACATCATCAAGTTGTTGCGGCAGAGAATTTACACCGTCAAAGTCACTGCCAAGGCCAATATGGTCAGCGCCAATCAGTTTAGCAATATAGTCAATGTGGTCAATTAATACTGAAAGCGGTGGCCGCATTTCAACCACTTCTTTGGGATATTTTTCAAACAAAAATTTATCGGCAAAGTAAGGTTCCGGGTTTGCTTTTAACAGTGAATCTCTTTCCGCCTTGTGCCTGCTGTTAAAAAGTTCGGTTCGTCTTTCATAACTGCTGTCTAAAAAACCAGAATAGAAATTTACATGGATTACACCGCCATTTTTGCCAATGGCCAATATCTGGTCATCTTTTAAATTTCTTCTGTGAGGACAAAGATTGTAGACACAACTGTGTGATACAATAACCGGCTTGGTTGTGGTTGCAATGGCATCCCAAAAAGTTTGTTCGCCAACATGGCTTAAGTCTACCAGCATACCAAGATCATTCATCCGTTTTACTACTTCTTTACCAAACATGGTCAGGCCTTTGTGAGGCAGCGAATCGCCTTTGGTTGTTTCGTCCAAAGCAGATGTTGCCCAGTCTGGCGAGTTGTTCCAGGTGAGTGTCATATACCGAACACCTCTTTTATAAAAACTGTCTAATTTATTGATGTCATTCTCTATCATGTGGCCGCCTTCCAGCCCTAACAGCACAGCCAGTTTTTTTTCATTGGCAGCATTGTAAATGGCTTCAGATGAAAAGGCTTTCACCATTTTTTTCGAATTCCTGTTTGTCCAGGCCATTACAGTGTCAATTTCCCGGTTGGCCCAGGCATAAGGATTTTTTTGATTACCATCGCACCAGATAGAAAATACCTGGGCGTCAATACCACCTTGTTTCATCCTTTTTAGATCTGAGTTAGTAATGCCTTTCAGGTCCTGGTCAAAACTTACTTTTTTTTCTATTGCAGTTGAAGGGATGTCGTTGTGAGTATCTACCACTATTGCCCTTTCATGCAGTTGCTGATAATCCTGGCAATAAGCAATTAGCGGTATCGCTAACATCAATGTTAGCAAAAGTTTTTTTATCATAAGAAAAATTAAAAGCCGGTACTAAATATTGGCAGAATTTGTGAATACTGAAATATGAAACGGGCTCAAACTGGGCCGTAGCCTGGCATAGGTGCGAATTACCGTATTGTTATATTTCGAAGGGAGGTATAAAAAGGAGGAAGGATGGTTTTGTTGGTACGAAATTTTTTGACTTATAATTTGGGGGGCCTTAAATCATCTACACTAATTCTTTCAACATCTTCATCAACAATGTCAGGCTTATTTTCAATCAGGTTTCTTATGAAAAGATAACCGCCAAAAGCAAAAAATATGCTTGTTGCCAGTACAGCATATAAATCAATCATTCCAAAAACAGCGATACCATAAAGCGCTCCGGCACACGCTGCAGTTAGCCAGGCAAGAACTGTATAAAGCCACCATTTTTTGGGCGTTAATCTTTTGGTTTCTGCTAATTGTCCGTTAAAGACGCAAAGAAAAGCTAAGGCAATTATTTCCAAACAAGCTATTATTATCATACAGGTCAAATTTATGCTTTTTAAACCAGATTTTGCATTTGAGATCGTTATGAGGATTTCAAATGCAATGCAGGTAAGTGTTCCGGGTTATTTTTTGGCTGAAGAAATAGTGATCTATTCTGAAGTCAAAAAATGTTCTGAAATACTGAGCTGTGCAGCAGTTGGAAGCCGCAATAGATTTTCAACTGCAAAATCTGGGTATAATAATAAGCCGCAAAAGATCATGCCAATAAATAGCTAAAATTTCCTGGAAATTAATTACACCAGGTCAATATCGAAATTTACCAGCTGTACAAACTCCTCAATCCTGTTATCAATATCTTTCTTTGTAATTTCTTTTAACCTGTTAGGCCCAAATTTTTCCACACAAAAACTGGCAAGGGCGCTACCAACAATAATGGCTGTTTTCATGTTTTCAAAACTAATGTCTTTTGTTTTGGCAATATGCCCCATAAAGCCACCAGCAAATGTATCACCGGCACCGGTTGGGTCAAATACTTCTTCTAATGGTAGTGCAGGTGCAAAGAAAACATGGTTTTGATGGAACAATAAAGCACCATGTTCTCCCTTTTTTATGATCAGGAACCGGAGTCCCATTTCAAGTATTTTTTTTGCTGCTTTTACAAGACTAAACTCTCCGCTCAATTGCCTTGCTTCGCCATCATTAACCATTAGCACATCAACTTTTTTCAGTACTTCTTTTAGCCCGTCCAACGCAATGTCCATCCAAAAATTCATGGTGTCCATTACAATCAGCTTTGGCCGGTTTTTCATTTGGTTAATTACACTTAATTGTATTGCCGGGCTCAGGTTACCAAGCATTAAAAACTCAGCACCCTGGTAAGCATCCGGAATAACCGGGTTAAAATCTGCCAGTACATTCAGGTCAGTAACCAGCGTATCCCGGCTGTTCATATCCACATGGTATTTGCCACTCCAGAAAAAAGATTTTTTGTCTTTTACTAATTCAACACCTTCCAGCTGTACACCACGCTTTTTAAGTTCTTCCAGTTCACTTTCCGGAAAATCGTACCCGATAATTGAAACCTGGTGGACCGGTTTTACAAAATTTGCCGCAGCATAAGCTACATAAATTGCAGAGCCGCCCACTATCTGGTCTACTTTTCCGAAAGGTGTTTCAATGGCGTCGAAAGCCATGGTGCCTACTGATATTAATGACATGAGATTTTGTTGGTTTAATTTTAAACGCAGCAAAAGTAACGGATTGCAACTGTTTAATAGTATGGATGTTTTATTTGTTAGCACGATGGCTGTACCAGGTGCACAAAATCCAAATGCCCGGATGTGAAGAATTTTTATTGTTACCTTCCGTAAACTTCGCTCCCTTTGTACAAAACACAACTGTGCTTATTTCAATTCATCCCGATAATCCGCAACCAAGGCTTGTTAAGCAGATAGCCGAATGCCTGAAGGACGGCGGGATAATCGTTTATCCCACAGATACAATTTACGGGTTGGGGTGCGATATTTTTCAGCCAAAAGCAGTTGAAAGAATTTGCAGGATAAAAAATATTGATCCACAAAAATCTCAGCTTTCCTTTATTTGCCGCGACCTTAGCCACCTGAGTGATTATACCAAAAGTATTGACACGCCCTTATACAGGGTTTTAAAAAACTACCTGCCCGGACCTTTCACTTTTATCTTACCGGCCAGTAAACAGGTTCCCAAAATAATACAAAGTAAAAAAAGTACTATCGGGCTCCGTATACCGGATAACATCATTTGCCAGGCTATTTTAACTGAGTTGGGTAACCCGATTTTAAGCACATCGCTGCCAGGCGATATGGTGGAAGATTATACTGATCCGGAGATTATTTATGAACGATTTGAAAAGCTAGTTGACATTGTGATTGATGGCGGACCGGGAGGAATGGTTCCTTCCACAATTGTGGATTGCGTAACAGACGATTGGAATGTAACGAGGGAAGGGCTTGGAGAATGGAAAGGTTAGCTGATTTTTGCAGGTGCTTCCACTAAAAATAAAAACACTTCCTTTGGCCCATGTACGCCAGTTACCAATGTTTTTTCAATGTCTGCAGTACGGCTGGGGCCGCTTGCAAAGCTGATAAATGAAGGGATATTGCCACTGTATTTTTCCTTTAAAGCCAACAGTGCATCTTTAATATCATACACCAGCTGATTGGTATAAGCCACGCAAATATGCACTGGCGCATAAACACTGGCGGTGCGGCCGCTTTGGCTGGATGACCCCAAAACAATTGAACCCGTTCTGGCAACCAAAAACTCACAACCAGTAATAGAAGCATCGCAACTTGCCAGGCTTATCGTATTACTGAAGGCCTCATTCCACCTGTCTTCGCTGCAATAAATTTTGGTCCATTGCCTGGTAGTAATCAGTTGCGTAAGTTGTTGCTTCAGTTCCTCTTCGCTGGCGCAGAAAGCAAACCTGCCGCTAAGCTTTATAAATGCCTCAGCAAAAACCACTTCCAGGTCATCAGGTGCAGGCAGGTAAATATCTGCAGTGCCTTCACTTAAAGGAAAAGACAAAGGCACCGGATTACTCAGTGCCTTCCTTATCTTTTTTAAAATATTTTCTTTGGCGGTAGTTATTGCCATTACTGTTTAAATTGACGGGGGATTAATTAATTCTTCAGGTAATGCGGTTGAAGGCTCAGTTGCAGTGGCATCTTCCGGATCAACGTCCAGTGTCTTCTTTTCTTCGTAAGGCCGCTTGCCAATAAGGGTTTCAACATCGCTCTTAAACAATACTTCTTTCTTCAGCAACTCTTTAGCCAATTTTTCAACATCACCTTTCTTTTCTGTCAATAATTCTTTGGTTCTGATGTAAGCCTGGTCTATCAGCTTGCGTACTTCCTCATCTATCATTTTACCTGTCTCTTCGCTAAAAGGTTTGGTGAAAGTATTTTCCTGGTTTGGATCATAGTAACTTATATTTCCAACCTTCTCATTCATACCGTATACAGTGATCATACTGTAAGCAATTTTAGTGATCTGCTGAAGATCATTACTTGCGCCGGTGCTTATTTTTCCGAAGAAAATATCTTCACTGGCACGGCCGCCAAGTGTCATACAAATCTGGTCCATCAACTGGTCAGTATTATAGAGGTATTGTTCTTTTGGTGTGTACTGAGCATAACCCAAAGCAGCGGTTCCTCTTGGTACAACTGTTACTTTCAGCAAAGGGTAAGCATGCTCCAGGTACCAGCCACAAATAGCGTGGCCAGCTTCGTGATAGGCAATTATTTGCTTTTCTTCCGGAGAAATGATCTTGTTCTTTTTCTCTAAACCGCCTATAACCCTGTCAATCGCATCCTGGAAATCGCTCATGTCCACCGCCTCCTTATTGTTCCTTGCGGCGATGAGTGCAGCTTCGTTACAAACGTTCGCAATATCTGCACCGGCAAATCCTGGTGTTTGTTCTGCCAGTTTATGTATATCCAGTTTTGTAGATATTTTAATTGGCTGTAAATGCACTTTAAATATTGCTTCACGTCCAACCATATCCGGTTTGTCAATGGTTATCTGCCTGTCGAAACGGCCTGGTCTCAGCAAGGCTGTATCCAGTACATCCGGCCTGTTGGTGGCCGCAAGTATAATGATACCCAGATCGGTTCCAAAACCATCCATTTCCACCAGCAACTGGTTCAGCGTGTTTTCTCTTTCATCGTTGCTCATCATCACATTCTTGCCACGGGCCCGGCCTATCGCATCTATCTCATCAATAAAAATAATACATGGTGCTTTTTCCCTTGCCTGCTTAAACAAATCTCTTACACGGCTGGCTCCCACACCTACAAACATCTCAACAAAATCACTACCGCTAAGGCTGAAGAAAGGAACCTGAGCCTCACCGGCTACAGCCTTTGCCAGCAAAGTTTTACCTGTACCAGGAGGCCCGATAAGCAACGCTCCTTTGGGTATTTTACCACCCAGGGCAGTATACTTTTTTGGGTTTTTTAAGAAGTCCACAATTTCCATCACTTCTACTTTAGCTTCGTCCAAACCTGCCACATCGCCAAAGTTGATATTTACTTTTGATGCTTTATCAAACAAAGTAGCCTTCGATTTGCCAATGTTGAAAATGCCGCCGGGGCCGCCAGCGCCACCACCCGGGCCACCTACCTTACGCATCATCATTACAAAAAGCAACCCTATTAAAAGAATAGGAAGCAGGGATGTAATAATTTGCCCAAATAATTCGCCCTCATCATCCGGGTAATCAGGAACCCTTCTTATGCCAGGATTTTTATCATAAAAACCCTCCATCAATTCGGAGATGGTTTTATCTTTTCCAACACCAAAATAAAGCTGCGGACCTGAATTTTTTTGAATCAGATCCAGCTGCGTTTTATCTAAAAATGTTTGGTAATAGCCTAAGTGTTTTGCAACAGAATCTTTGTATAGAAAAACTCTTACAATGCTTTTATTTAAGATGGTCTTTGTCTTTTCAACATCGCCCTTTAAAACCATCTCATGAAATTTTACTTCAGAAGTTTCAACGCCTGCCGGGTTTACACCACGAATGAAATTGTATCCAATTAGAGCTGCAAATGCAATTCCGTAGATCCAGTAAATATTGAACTTAGGTTTTTTCTTGCCATTTGGATTATCGTCACCAAGAGAGGGAATATTAGAAGGGTTAGGCCTTCTGTTACTTTCCGGTTTTTTATCGTCTGCCATATAACTTACTTACAAATTTTATTAGGTGTTGATATTGGTTTTCTGCAGGTACAACCTGTATTTGTATTTATGTATGTTCCATTGAAGGTGCATCACTCCACATCTCTTCCAGCTGATAGAATTTTCTTGGTTCTGGCAGCATAATATGAACAACTATGTTGATGTAATCAATAAGTATCCATTGCTGTGCCTGTCTGCCCTCATGTTTGTACGGTATTTCACCGCATTTTTCTTTCACACTTTCTTCTACAAAATCAGCAATAGCCTTCAACTGGTTATTGTTGTTTGCTTCACATATAATAAAGAAATCGGAAACTGCTTCTGGTATTTTTCTAAGATCGAGGCTGATTATATTCTCACCTTTTTTTTCCTGTATAGCGTGGACGATCGTTTTAAAAATTTTACTGTTCTTTGTTAGCCTGGTGATGCCGGTTTTTTTCCGGCTGGCTAGTATTTCTAAATTGTTCAAATTGGTTTATTTATGTTTTAGGAAGTATGCAATGCCATCGTTTTTTTGTTTTTACAAACGATAGTTTACACCACTATATTTTAACATGGTTAATTGTAGCTTGCAAATAATTTCAAAAATACAATTTCTTTACTAATCGGTGTAATTATGCATTCAGCAGACGCTGTATTTACTGTACTGCAAAGTGTTGACAGTACCAACAACTATGCCATGGGAAAAGTTCATGCAGGATTGGCGAGGCATGGCAATGCCTGCTTTACAATGAACCAAACGCAGGGCCGGGGACAGCGGGGAAGACAATGGCTGGGGGCTACCGGCCAGAATATTGCCATTAGTATAATTATAGCACCATCTGTACTGGCAATCTCCCAACAGTTCCTGCTATCGGCCGCTGTCGCAGTTGCTGCATGGCGGTTTTTTAATAAATATTCCGGCGGCGAAACCTTTATTAAATGGCCAAATGATATTTTTTGGTGTGACAGAAAGGCAGCAGGCATTCTTATTGAGAACGTTATCGGCTACGAAAAAAATGACACAAATGCCCAGGGCACTCCTGTATGGAAGTATGCTGTGGCAGGCATCGGCGTAAATATCAATCAAACTAATTTTGATCCTGCCCTGAGAAATCCTGTTTCTTTAAAGCAGATTACAGGCAAAAGTTTTGACTGCACTGTGCTTGCGGCAGAGCTGCACCAGGAAGTAATGAATGAAGTAAATGCAGTATTGGCAGGAAATAACAAAGGAATTATTGAATTGTACAATCAGCAATTGTACAAACGCAATGCTTATGTGTTACTTAAAAGAGGATCTGTGCAGTTTGAAACGATGATTAAATCTGTATCGCCTGATGGTAAGCTACACACGACTGATATTATTGACAACGAGTTTAATTTCGGGGAAGTTGAATGGGTTTTGTAGCAGCCAATTTAATTGTTCTCAGCAGCTCTTGCTTCTGCCTCGTATTTATTGTTGTAATATCCTTTGCGAATACTCTCCCAAACATATTTTACCATGAAGGGGAAATATCCATGATCTTTAAATTGCTGAATATGACAGAGCTCATGTTTTACCCATCGCTCATTGCTTAAGAATGCCATTTTACTTGTATTGTGTAAATGGATTGTATCACCAAAAACTATAGCAACGGCTTTTGCCCGGATCTTAAACGCAGCTATACGGGCAACCCAGGAATTTTCTTTAATTATAAAATGCTGTTTATCCAATTTCTGCCCAGGCTTTTAAAATTTCTGCTGTATGCTCTTTACTTTTTGGCTTTAAAAATATTTTCCGGATCACACCTTTTTCATCTATTAAAAAAGTGGTGCGTAGTAAACCCATGTAAGTTCTTCCATACATATTTTTTTCGCCCCAAACACCATATTTATCAATGATGGTATGGTTAGTATCCGCCAGTAACGTAAAGGGCAGGTCAAATTTAGCTTCAAATTTTTTATGTTTTTTTTCTTCATCGGGGCTAACGCCCAATACAACTATCCCTTCTTTTTGCAAAGCACTATAATTATCTCTTAAATTGCAAGCCTGTATTGTGCAGGTTGGTGTGTTATCTTCCGGGTAAAAATACAGCACCACTTTTTTGCCTTTAAACTGTGCCAGCGAAACTTTATTTCCATTCTGATCTGTTGAGATAAATGCAGGTGCTTTTTTACCTTCCATAAGTGTAGTCATATTTGCCTGGTGTTTTTATTTTTTTACTGAAAGATTTGACCGTATAAAGAGGGCCCTTATTACCGTACAAAACGGTAAACTTTTTCTGTTTTGTTGCCCACAAGATCCTCAACACTTATTTTTAACTCATGCTCCCCTGGCTGGCAATGCTCATCAAATTTGTAAATAAAAGTTTTGCCTTTGTCATTACTAAAACGCAGCCATTTGCCGTCCAGCTCAGCCCGGAAATTTAATAACTCCTCTGAATTATCCAGGATAACAAAAGCAATCCTGCTTAGTTTAGATGCCTTTATTCCATCTTTAAAACCAACAGGCGTAACGGTTGGCGGGGTAACATCAGCAATGAGTTCTACATTGCCAAATTCCCTGAAGCTTGCCTTGAACCAGTCACCTTCTTTTACTGCTTTTGCATAATCATCTTTACTGCCCCACCAACGGTGCATTACCATTTTATCTGGCGTAACAATACTGGTGTTTTTTACTTTGATGGGAAACATAGCCTGTACCGGCACATTGCCACTTTGTAGTAGGAAAGCTTCATTTCCTTTTTTGCCTTTGACTGGCAGACAGGTAAAATGAATAAAATCATACAAATGTGTGGCTGGCAAATAAAGACTGATGGCATCATTTTCAAAAACATTTACAAAGCCTGGCCTGAAAATATTTTGCTGGGAATAAGAGGTTACCGGTGTCCAGCTTCCTTTACTGGTAATGCTGAATTTTAATACGGAAGTGTTGCCTTCAGTATCCTTTACTTCAATTTTTACGGCACTTGTATCACCATTGTTGAGGGTAATAACGCCATCACCTTTTACATCTTTATAAATTCCCTGCGGATAGCCCGGCAGCCGGCTTAAATGCTGTACATACGGACCGCCGCTGCTTTTTAATTTGTAATCTATATGAGCATTCAGGTAGCGGGTTTCATCATAACTGATACTGTCTAACTGGAAGCCAACTATGGGCTCATCATTTACAAAAAGGTCACCTTCATAAATGCCATTTTGATTGGTTGAACCTGTGTAGCGGTCGTATGCAGTAACGGCAAAACTTACCTGCCCGGAGGGTGCTATAATTGTAGCAGGCACGGTAACATAAACTCCGTTGACTTTTTTTATAAGGATAAACCGGGGGCTTTGTTCATACGTGCTTTTTGTACGGTCATAAACCGCAAGCCGCAAAATTTCCGGGGCAATATTATCAGCTACGGGAAAGCCAAATAACAACGGATTAAGTACCTTATCGGTTTTGGTATCCCTTATTTCAAAATGCGTATGCGGCCCCTGTGAGCCACCCGTGTTGCCACTGTTTGCAATAAACTGGCCTTTAGTTACCGGCAATAAATTAGCAGGTATATCAATAAAAACTTTCCAGCTTTCCAGCTTGTATTGCTGTTCTGTTATGTACTTTTCAATGGCTGGTGCAAATTCATTTAAATGTGCATAAAGGGTAGTTAACCCGTTGGGATGATTGATATAAATGCACCTTCCAAACCCAAAGGGTTCAATTTTTATTTTAGCGATATATCCGTCAGCAGCAGCTACTACAGGCACGTTTTCCCGTTGATCTGTTTTACAGTCGAGCCCCATGTGATAGTGATTGGGCCTTAACTCACCAAAGTTGGCAGCCAGTGCTTTTGTAGCAGTTACCGGCCAGGTAAAATACCCTTTGGGATAATTTTTTGGTGGGAATATCTGCGCCTGCAAAAAAAATGGAATAAATACCAGTATGGAAAGATTGAATTTTTTGTATGCTGCCATGCTTTCTTTGATAAGGTTCAAAAATAACCGATAATGAAAAAAAGAGCACAGTTATTTATTGATGGGATGTTAATAATTGTGGCTACATGTAATCAATCAGCTCAAGTCCTCTTCACCCGCAATATCTTTTTCATTTTTTCTTTTGATGCTGTAATTTACCAGGTAAACTCCGAGCAGCGTAACGATGGCTCCCCACAAAATATTGGAGTTTAAAGGTTCGCTGAGTAATATGCCGGCCACCAGCATGGCCACCAGCGGATTGAAATAAGCATACAGCGAAAAAAGTGCAGCCGGTAAGCTTTTCATTGAATAGACAAAGGCAGCAAAACAAATTACTGAACCCATTATTACAAGGTATCCGATTGCCATCCAGGCTTTGGCAGGTATTTGTGCCAGCGGCATTAATGGTTGTGTTACAGCTGCCATTGGGAGGAGTATGGCAGAACTGATAAGCATTTGCCAGCCCGTTGCATAATAGGGATTAATGTGAATTTTGTTCCGGGAAATGATAATGGTGCCGGCGCTCCAGGAAAGCATTGCGGTAACTGAAAGTCCGATTCCGATCATAAATCCGGGTGTGCGGTGGTGAAAGGCATTTTCATAAAAAACAATACCCACACCGCCAATACCCAGCAGTAAACCTGCAATAGTAAGTCCGGTTATATTTTTTTGTTTAAAGAAAAAATACTCTATCAGCACAACATTTAACGGATACAACGCCCCGATCAATGCACTTAAGCCAGTTGAAATATATTTTAAACTCCAGGTGCTTAACCCGTTGTTTAAAACAAACATACAAATGCTCATTATTGTTATCCAGAAAAATTGCCTGGGTGTTGGGAGGGGCAGTTTTTTGTACAGCCAGAAAAATAATACGAAGCAGGTGCCACCCAGGAATTGCCTGATGGATGCCATTTGAAAAGGGGGCATCTGGCTTACACCAACTTTGCTGGCCACCCATGTAGTGCCCCATCCAAGGCTGGTAATACCCAATGCAATGTAACCACTCGTTTTATAGTTGGGCTCACTCAATAGATAAAAAAATGCTGCTTAATGTTTAAAATGGCGCAGGCCGGTAATTACCATGGCCAGGTTATTTTCTTTGCAATAATTAATAGAATCATTATCACGAATGGAACCACCGGGTTGTATGAAAGCTGTAATGCCAGCGGCATGTGCAATTTTTACGCAATCATCAAAAGGAAAAAAAGCATCGCTTGCCAGCACAGCACCCGAAAGATCAAAATTAAACTGGCCAGCTTTTTCTATAGATTGTCTTAATGAGTCTATCCTGGATGTTTGTCCGCAGCCTTTACCAACCAGCTGGTTTTTTTTTACCAAAGCAATGGAGTTACTTTTTAAATGCTTGCATACAATATTGGCGAAACTTAATTCTTCTTTTTCTGCTGCCGAAGTTTCCCTGCCGCCGGTTTCTTTCCAGTCTGTGTAATTACCCACATCATTTTGTTGTGTAAGCAAACCATTCAACACAGTTTTGGTTTGAACAGAAGGAGCAATGTATCCTTCAGTGAGTTGTAGTATTATCCTGTTCTTTTTGGCTTGTAAAACCACCAAAGCATCAGCATCAAAAGCGGGGGCAATCAATACTTCAAAAAATATTTCACTGATGGCATCTGCAGTTGCTTTGTCAATTGTTTTGTTAGTAACGAGAACACCACCAAAAGCACTTTCCGGGTCTCCCGCCAAAGCAGCATCCCAGGCTTCTTTTATGGTTAGCCTTATTGAAACGCCGCAAACATTGGTATGTTTTATAATTGCAAAAACAGCTTTTGCCTCAGCCTTAAATTCTGTTATAAGCTGGATAGCTGCGTCTACATCTACCAGGTTGTTGTAGGATAATTCCTTGCCATGTAGTTTTGCAAAAACTTCCTGCTGGTTACCAAAGAATACACCCTGCTGGTGAGGGTTTTCGCCGTAACGCAAAACAGTCTTTTCTTTATTAAAAGGATTGATAAAATTAGTTTGGTTGAAATAATTGCTGATGGCCATATCGTAACCCGTGCAAACGTCAAATGCTTTAATGGCAAAGGTTCTTCTTTGCTCAGGGGATGTTTCGCCATTTTGATCTTTTAGTATTTGTTCGAGTAAAGCGTAATCTTTTTTTGCTGCAACCACTACTACATCTCTGTGGTTTTTTGCTGCACCACGTATCATACTGGGGCCGCCAATATCAATCTTTTCAATAATCAGTTTCTCATCTGTGGTGGATGCAACTGTCTCTTCAAAAGGGTACAGGTCAACAATCACCAAATCAATTTCAGGGATGTTGTATTGCTTCATTTCAGCAACATGTTGTTCATCATCCCTTTTGCCAAGTATACCACCAAACACGGATGGATGCAACGTTTTAACCCTGCCGCCCAAAATGGATGGGTAAGTTGTAAGCGACTCCACGGGAACACAGGGCACCTGCAAATCTTCAATGAATTTTTGTGTACCTCCTGTTGAATAAATAGTAATATCGTGGTTGTGCAGCAGATGGATAATGTTCTCTAATCCATCTTTATAAAAAACTGAAATAAGGGCTGAAGTAATTTTTTTTTGCATGCAGGGGAGCCCGGGACCGGGTGTTTTAAAGATTGAAAATTTGCTGTTTGATAGTTATTCTATGTTTAGAACATATGCTCCCTTTTCAGGGATTGAATAATGCTGCAAATGTAGTTTATCGCAGTCTTGTTTCCATTTTTCAATTTTCCACAAACTGTTAGATGCATCAAAAACTATGGTGCGGCAGTTAAATGCCTTGTACAGTTCTGCGATATAAAGTTTAGGGTTTTTAGAAATGATAATGATATCCAAATCAATCTTTTTAGCGGCGGGTTCTATTGCAATCGCATGATCGATCAGCAATAATTTTTGCCTTCCGAAGCCGTAGAAATTATCCTTCTTAAAAAGCCCGTTTATTGAGTCGGTTCTCTTATTCAGCTGCATCGATATTCTGCCCGGCTTTAGGTGAAAGTTTTGTAAAAGGCCATCTGCCAGCAAAACACTGTCGCCAATAAACTGGTAGTTGTTGCCGGAGACAAAATCAATTGCCTGGTACTTTGGAACATTGTAAACAATAATTTTCTGCTGACTTTTTACCTGCCAGCTTATAATGCCATGTATTAACAGAAAGCCCGCCAGGCAAGCCATTGAAAGGCGGAGCAGTTTTTTGTTTTTATTCAGCAGCCATGCCGCAGCGAAAACGACCAGCGCATAAAGCAGCCAGGTGCTGGCAACATTAGCGGGTATCTTATCCCAAACTGCAAAAGGCAACAGGTTTATCCAAAGGATAAATTTGTTCATTACTGATAATAAGAAACCTGTGACCCAACCAGCAATTTTACCAACAAATGGTATCCAGGAAAATGCGGTCAGGAAAATTTCTGCATAAAGAATACCAGTTGACAATGGCACTGCCACCAGGTTGGTAAGCAGGAAAAGCAATGGAAACTGGTGAAAGTAATATATGCAAACCGGGAAGGTAAGGATTTGGGCAGCGGTGGTTAAAGCAGTGGCTTGCCAGATATAATCGAGGGCTTTATTTTTAACATAGATGAGATTATAAATGGGCTTTTGAAAAGCCACAATGCCCACCACTGCAAGGTAACTTAATTGAAACCCAACATCCCACAAATAGTATGGATTATAACAGAGCATAACAGCTGCAGATGCTGCCAGTGAATTATAAATTGACGATTGCCTGAAAAAGAATTTGCCAATGGTAATAAATGTAAACATTACCGCAGAACGCAATACAGATGCGGCTGCACCAGTAAGCAGCGAAAATATCCAGAGGCAAGAGAGTATGAGCACTGCTTGTAGAAATTTCGATTTATTTATGCCAGGTATTTTTGAAAATATAAGAATGAGCATGCCGTAAATGAGCGCCAGGTGCATACCCGATATGGCAATAATATGAACCACACCGGTGTTGCTGTAAGCTTGCACAAGGTCTTTATCAAGGTCGTTTGTATAACCAATCAACAATGCCTCTGCAATGCCGAGTTCATCTTTTCCATTGGTGATGTATTGCTGCAGTATGGCCAAAATTTTCTCTCTTGCAGAAAAAATAAATTGCCGGAAACGGTTTATATCTGTGCCCGGAAGTTTTACCCAATCCTTTTCTTTTAAAAATACATTGTGAAAGATTTGCTGAAAAGATGCGTAGCGCTGGTAATTAAATGCCCCCGGGTTGCCACTGTTTTTAATGGCCTGCAGTTTTCTGTTGATGATTATCTTATCTCCATAATGAAGTTGCCCGGCAGCACTATCCAGCGAAAAATACAAGAGTAATTTTCCGGTGCATGGCACTGCAATGTTGTTTGTAACAACGGCTTCGGCCATTGCATCGGCCTTATAAGATTTTGTTTTAGATATTACCGGTTCATTGATGGTGACAATAATATAGCTGCTGTCTTTGTAAAAATTTCCATACCAATTGCTGCTGTGGCGAATATCTTTTTGCCAGCTGAGTAATGTTCCAAAACTAAGTAACACGAGGTTAAGTGAAAAACCCTGCAGCGGCCGCAGTTTAAACCTGGCTGCCTGTGGAAGTAATAAAAAAAGCAGGAATGAAAGAGTAAAAGAAACAAGCGCAAAAACAATAACAGAGAGCTCAATTTGTAAGTACCATTGTAAAAGTATGCCGGCAATCAGCGGCGGTAACAACCTCAGAAACGGGGCTGTTTTCCATATTGCCACATCAAATTTATTTGACATACCCTAATGTACATATAATATTTAATTGATTGGTATTTTCTTTGAAAAATCCCTGGTAAGGTAATTATTTGAGTGCAGACAGATCCAGCTCAAATCCTTTTAATACATTTTCGCCGGAAAGCTTTTTATTGAATCCTTTTATAATTTCGATACTGCCATCTGCCCGGTAAATATGTGTTTCTTGTTTTTCAGGAATGATGAGCCAGGCTAATTGAGAGCCGTTGTCAACCCATTTAAGCATTTTGTTTTTGAGGTAGGAAAGGCTATCCGATTTACTTTTTAATTCAACTATAAAATCCGGGCAAATGCTTGTATGCTTTTGTCTTTCTTTTTTTGGAATAGCCATCCATTTGGCTAAGGGCATCCAGCTTGCGTCAGGTGAACGAACAGAATTATCCGGTAAAGTGTAACCAGTGGAAGAGTCGAAACACTCTCCAAGGCGGCTGGCTAAATTCCATGTAAACAAGTGTCCAAAGATTTTTCCATTTTGGTTACCTCCTTCAAGATTTACTGGTGCCATAATAAATATTTGTCCATTTTCATCTCTTTCAATTCTCAAATCTTTGTTCTCAACACAAAAATTAAAAAATTCCGCATTGGTCATCCCGTCATTTTTGTCGCCCTTTACTTCAATATCTATATCACTATTTATGAATTTCATGTTATAAATGTACAAAAACTTATTTACTCAAATGCATGCTCCTTTCTTTATACAACTGCCTGAAATATGGATCTCTGAGGTCTTTAATAAACCGGATTGCTTCACCCGTGCTCTTCATTTCCGGGCCTAATTCTTTGTTAACACCGGGAAATTTATTGAAAGAAAAAACCGGTTCCTTAATAGCAAAACCTGTTAGCTTTTTTTCGAACGTAAAGTCTTTTAACTTATTTACATCCAGCATAATTTTAGTGGCAATATTCAAATAAGGGATTTGGTAAGCCTTTGCAATAAACGGAGTAGTACGGCTGGCCCTTGGGTTAGCCTCAATTACATAAACATGGCCATTTTTAATGGCAAACTGGATATTGATTAGCCCCTTAATATCAAGCGCCCGCCCAATTTTTTCTGCATACTCTTCCATTGTATGAACGATGAGCGGCGAAAGGTTGAACTGTGGCAGCACAGCATTGCTGTCGCCACTGTGAATACCTGCCGGCTCAATATGTTCCATTACGCCCATTACATGAAAATCGTCTCCGTCAAAAATGGCATCTATTTCTGCTTCCTGGCAACGGTCTAAAAAGTGATCAATTAAAATTTTATTTCCGGGCAAATGTTTGATTAAACTCAACACACCTTTTTCCAATTCTTCATCATTCAATACAATCCGCATGCGCTGGCCGCCCAGTACATAGCTTGGTCTTATCAGTACTGGATAACCGACTTGCTTTGCAACTTCAATTGCCTCATCTGTATTAAAGGCAGTACCGTAATTTGGGTATGGAATTTCCAGTGCTTTTAACATGTCACTAAAACGGCCACGGTCTTCCGCAATATCCATATTGTCGTAAGAAGTTCCAATAATTCTGATGCCTTTTGCATTAAGCCTTTTTGCAAGTTTCAATGCTGTTTGTCCGCCAAGTTGTACAATTACACCCTCCGGTTTTTCATGCTCAATAATTTCCCAAAGGTGTTCCCAAAATACCGGTTCAAAATATAATTTGTCGGCAATATCAAAGTCTGTTGAAACAGTTTCAGGATTGCAATTCACCATGATTGCCTCAAAGCCGGCTTCTTTTATTGCCAGCAAGCCGTGCACACAACAGTAGTCAAACTCAATGCCCTGGCCAATTCTGTTAGGTCCACTGCCAAGTACAATTATTTTCTTTTTATCAGTAATTTTTGATTCGTTGCCTTGCAGTTGAGTAGATCCCGATGTCTTTGCTTCAAAGGTTGAATAGAAATAAGGCGTTTTTGCTTCAAACTCTGCAGCACAGGTATCAACCATTTTAAAAACTCTTGTCAACCCCATCGCCTTTCTTTTTTCATAGAGCACTTCTGCATCTTCTTCCCTCATAATTCGCACAATCTGTTCATCGCTAAAGCCGAGTGTCTTAGCTTCTGTGAGCAATGCATCCGGCAGCGTTTTTAGATCATACTTTGATATCTCTTTTTCGCAGTTACAAATTTTTTGTATCTGGTAAATAAACCACCTGTCAATGCCGGTGCTTTCGCAAATACGCTTAACACTTGCACCCGCCATCAGCGCATCTTTTATACGAAAGATCCTGTCCCATTTTGGTATCTTAATGTATTCTATCAAATCATCGGCTTTCATCAGGCTTTGACCATAATAACCTAAACCAACAGCTTCATTCTCTAAACTCTGACAAGCTTTTTGTACAGCTTCAGCAAAGCTTCTGCCGATGGCCATTACTTCACCAACGCTTTTCATTTGAAACCCGAGAGTATCATTGGCACCCTTAAATTTATCAAAATTCCAACGGGGGATTTTTACAATCACATAATCCAGCGCAGGCTCAAAATAAGCCGAAGTACTCTGAGTGATCTGGTTTTTTAACTCATCGAGGTTATAACCGATGGCTAGTTTGGCGGCAATTTTTGCAATTGGATAACCGGTAGCTTTACTTGCCAGGGCAGATGAACGGCTTACCCGTGGATTGATCTCAACAACAATAATTTCTTCTGTTTGCGGGTTCATGGCGAACTGCACGTTACAACCGCCGGCAAAATTACCCAGGTTACGCATCATGCTGATGGCCGTATTCCGCATCAGCTGAAAGGCAGTGTCACTAAGCGTCATAGCCGGAGCCACAGTAATACTGTCGCCGGTATGCACGCCCATCGGGTCAAAATTTTCCACCGTACAAATGATGGCCACATTATCTGCATTATCTCTCAGCAATTCAAGTTCGTATTCCTTCCAGCCCAATACGGCTTTTTCTACCAGCACTTCGTGGATTGGGCTTGCTGTTAGGGCCCGGTTCAGCGCTTCATCCAGTTCATCTTTCTTAAAAACAATTCCGCCGCCGGTACCACCGAGTGTAAAAGACGGACGAAGAACCAGGGGAAAGCCAATTTCCTGTGCAAATTCTTTTCCTTCTAAAAATGAATTGGCAATATGTGCCGGGCAAACCGGGATACCCATTTCGATCATCCACTGCCGGAATTTTTCACGGTCTTCTGCTTTATCAATTGCTTTAATATCTACCCCAATTAATGTTACATTGTATTTTTCCCAAATACCCAGCTCATCAACTTCTTTACAAAGATTAAGCGCCGTTTGTCCACCCATTGTTGGCAATACTGCATCAATGGCAAAGCCAGACTCTTTATTTTCTTCTAAAATTTGTTCGATGCTTTCCACTGTTAGTGGCAACAGGTAAACTTTGTCTGCCATCATCGGGTCTGTCATGATGGTGGCGGGATTGCTGTTGATAAGAGAAACTTTTATGCCTTCTTCACGGATACTTCTTGCGGCCTGCGTACCGCTGTAGTCAAATTCACAGGCTTGTCCTATAACAATTGGGCCGCTGCCTATAATTAATACGGATTTAATGGAGTTGTTTTTTGGCATTTTCTTAATCAAAAAGATTGGTTGAAAAAATAGCCACGGAAAATTTTTTTACCGAAGCGGCCAAAAGTAAAGAAAAAATAAGTTTTGAGGGTTGATAATTTCAAAGAGAAGCCGAAAGCAGTTTCATCTACAATAATTTTTGTAAGTCCAATCATAAAAGGAACCGGTTAGATCATTGCTGCAGGTATATATCCCGGGGCTCAAAAATTTACAAATAGTAATAATGTTAATCTTATCATAGTTTTTTCGTTCTTTTGTGTACAATTAATAACAGTTAGAACAAGTATGTTTCTGCAGAAATTAATTTCCAAAATCCAATATATCGGTTATACAGAACAGCTCTCAGAATATGAAAAAAAGAGACTGTTTGTGTTTAATAAACTAAACTTTGCAGGTTGTTTACTGGCGACAGTAAACTTCTTCTTTGCCGCAATTTTTGCCCGCCAGTACTTTACTTTTCCTACGGCTTCACTTTACCTTGGCATTTTGACAACGTTTGTTTTAATGGCACTCCTAACCCATTATCATTATTATATACAGGCAACAATTGCATCTTTTGTAGTGGTGCCGGCTCTTCTCACTTTTTCTAATGTGACTATGCCAGGCTCAGGTACAGAAATGTACCTGATATTGTACATGATGCTTTCATTTTTTTTTCTGCACAGTGTAAAGAAGATCGCCATATCATTCAGTTACTGCCTGATGCTATTTATTTTATTGCACTTTAAATTTCAAAGTCATGTAACGCTGGCGAAACAAGGCAGCCTTACATACTACTTTAGTATCCTTAATTATATCTGCTCTTTCTCTATGATTTTTTATACAATGTACCTGATAAAATTCCAGGTATGGAACTATGAAAAATCCATCCGGCAGAAGAAGGAAATGCTAAGGACCAACAATGCTAATTTACTTGAAAAAACAAGGCAGGTAAGAGAACAATCTTTACTGCTGGAACAAAAAAATATTGAGCTGACGGAACTTAACAACGTAAAAATAAAGCTGTTCTCCATTATCTCTCACGATTTAAGAACCTCAGTATACGGGCTAAAAAATGTGGTGGATTCGCTGCTGAGCGGCCGTTACTCAAAAGAAGAAATGATGGCTAGCCTGCCAGGGGTAAGCTCAGAGGTAGATAATTGCATTGTATTAATGGACAATCTTTTTAGCTGGGCCCGCAACCAGTTGCATGAAAGCACAATATCCCTGCAGGAGCTTGATCTTTGCCGGATGGCAAACAGTACTTTCCAGTTTTATTCTAAAAGAGCAGCAGACAAAAATATCCGGCTGATTAATAACGCCGCACCAGATGCCCATGCATATGCGGATGCTGATATGATGAATACAGTATTGAGAAATTTGGTGGGCAATGCATTAAAATTTACGCACAATGGCGGCATCATTGAAATTTGTACTGAAAGAAACAGAGGGGCTGTTAAACTCTCGGTAAGGGATAATGGTGTTGGCATTACCGAAGAAGAAGTAAAGCTTATTTTCAGTAACGAATATTTTACAACACTCGGTACGGAAAAAGAAATGGGAACCGGGTTAGGATTAATGATATGCCGTGATTTTGTAAAATCAAACAATGGAGATTTTAATATAGAAAGTAAAAAAGGAGAAGGAGCTTCTTTCAATATAATTTTACCGGTGTATGATGTAGATTATGTTGAAAGCGAAGATTAAAATTCGTTGTTACCTTTTATTATCCGTTACCAATTTTTCATAATCTCCGGGTTCATCAATATCAGTTATTCCTTCAGGAAAGTCAATTGTACAGACGTCTTCTGTTAGCTCTGCAACAATTTTTTTTGCACCTTCATTACCCTTGAGTAAAAGTAGCCGGTCAAAATATTTTTTATCGAATAAAACCGGAACGCCTGTGGTGCCGGCATAGGTGCAGGCTGCAATTCCTTTTCCACCGGCTGATTTTTCGGCAATCATTTGTTGCAGCAAGGTAGCGTTGATAAAAGGTTGATCGCAGGTGAGAATAAATACATTTTCAGTAGAAGGAAAATGCTGCAAAATGTAATTAATGCCGGTGCTCACAGAACTACCCATTCCGTTTTGCCATTCTTCGTTTTTTATGAATGCAATATTTTGCTCTTTCAGCAAAGGTTCCAGAAAATGATGGTAACAACCAGTTACAACCAGTATAGTATTGTCTTTTACCAAACTAACTTCATCAATGATACACTGCATCAACGTTTTACCTTTGTAAGGCAAAAGCATTTTTGGTTTTCCCATTCGGGAAGAGCTGCCGGCCGCTAAAATAATAGTTACAGTCATTGGCTCAATGAATGGAGGAAAGAGGATGTTGATCCTGCAGTTGATTTATTGCATCATCAGAACTAACTATTGTATTCGCAGGCTTTTCATGATCATGAATAAAACCATTTTTATCACGCAGTGTGCCTCCGGCTCTTTGCGCCATCACGGCTTTTATTTCAGCAATAATAGAAAGGGCGATTTCTTCCGGCGTTTCTGTACCTATATCTAGCCCCACAGGACCATAGATTTTTCTTCTTTCTTTATCCCCGATAAAAACTCCCTGTAATTGCAGTTCTTCCAGCATTTTATTCATTTTATTTTTGGGGCCAAGCACACCAATATAACTGCAGGAAGTTTGTAACGATAATTTCAGCATTGTAATATCATACTGATAGTTGTGGGTTAGTAATACAACTGCTGTATGTTCCTGTATATCAAGCTGAGGCAGAATTTCAGCGGGCTTACCAACTTTGATTGCAGCAGTTTCACCAAACCGCTGCATATTGGCGTAGGTTTTACGTCCATCCGCAATTGTTACTTTCCAGCCTAAAATATTGGCGATTTTCACCAGCGGGAAAGCGTCATTGCCTGCCCCCGCAATCAGCAGGTGTATGGCAGGCTTTAATATGTTTATGAAAGCATTTGTATTTATGGCGGGATAGTGTTTGATAGTTGTTCGCTGATGAACGAGGGCATTTTTTACATCTTCGTTAAGCTCAATACACAGTATTTTTTTTTGTGCAGAATAAAGCTGCAGGTCAGCAGCGAAAAGGAAAACAGTTCCGGGGTGATTACCTGTAAAATTGTTCTTGTCAAACAAAGTAACCATTGCAACGGGATGTTGGTCTTCTATCGTTTTTTTAAGCAAGGCTACCGGGTTATTTTGCTGTGAAGCATCAACCGGCTCAAACAAAATATAAACGATGCCATTACACCCTAGCTGAACTCCTTCTGTAAAATCATCATCGTCCATGCTGTTATAAGCCACCAACTTGGTTTGCTGCTGTGTAATGGCCAGCAAACTCTTCCTTATAGCATCAGTTTCCAAGCAGCCGCCGCTGATGGTTCCGGCAATTTCACCATCTTCAGTCACCAGCATTCTTGCTCCCGGACGGCGGTAGGAAGAACCTTCCACAAGCACCACGGTTGCCAGTACAGTTTTTTTATTTTGAGCGTTTGCCTTGCCAAAAAGCTGAACTATTTCTCCAATCTCTTTCATATCAAAAGTGGTTACGGATCTTGAAGGTGGCCAGGATTATTTTTCCGGCAAATAAGCCCCATTTTCAATCCAAATATTAAATTGTCTTGTAAACTCCTCATGGGAAAGTGGTGGCTGTTTACGGCCTTCACCCGGGTTCCAGCCTCCAAGTACTAAGCCATCAGATGAAATATGCTTAATTAAATCCGGTATTGTTTTATGGCCGTTTGTTTTAAGATTAAGGAGCTGTGCCGCTAATTGCCTTGGAGATTTGCCTTCAAAAACCATTTTCATATTTGCCGGTGGCAGATGCCAGTTGGGATTGCCCGGCGGCATATGTAAACCCGGACGATTCTCGTTTTGGTGACAATTAGAACATTTGACAGCATATAAGCCCTTACCATCTGCGCCACGCTTTATATTTTGTGTGTGCAGTTTACTATCCTCGCCTTGTAAGGGCACATCGCCTGAAGGGTGGCAGTTCATACATCTCGGGCTCATCAAAACATCATACACTTTTAAGAAGGCCTGTTTAGAAAGAAGGCTGTCTTTATCACCGTGATAATGCACCAATGGAATTTCATTATTTTTTTTGAAAGATGATGCAAAAAAACAAACCATTAAAACAATTATCAGCACAAAAGCATTTTTAGTACCCGGCAATAATTTTTGAAGATTTTTTATCATAAAAGAAATTATTCAACTTGATCAAATGCGCTAAGGCAATTAAATGAATTTTGAAAACTATCTGGTAATAATACTAAGCCTTGAAATTCATATCACCAAAGGGCGATTGCCTGATCCTTTTACCGGTGGCAGCAAATATTGCATTTGCCAGGGCCGGGCCCAATGGTGGAAACCCAGGCTCTCCAACGCCCCCCATTTTATCGGTGCTGTCAGCAATATGCACTTCAATTTCAGGCGTTTCATGCATGCGTAAAACCTGGTAGTCATGAAAATTACTTTGTTCCACCACTCCATCTTTAAAACTAATCTTACCATACAATGCTGCAGACAGCGCATAAATAATACCGCTCTCAATCTGCGCTTTCACACCATCCGGATTTACTGCGATGCCACAATCAATAGCACATGTTACTTTATGAATTTTTAAAGTACCATCTTCCTTTATTGAAATTTCTGCAACCTGTGAGCAGAAACTCCGGAAAGATTCATGCACCGCAATACCCTGGAAATGCCCGGCAGGTAAAGGTTTGCCCCAGCCTGCTTTTTCTGCTGCCAGCTTAAGTATGCCAGCAACTCTTGGCTTTTCTTTCAACAGGTGAAGGCGGTATTCAACAGGATCTTTACCTGCCTGTTTAGCAAGTTCATCCATCATAGATTCCATAACAAATGCTGTGTGGGTGTGGCCTACTGACCGCAACCATAAAACCGGGATATTTATTTTAGGTGAATTAACCCCCACATAATAGTTGGGAATTGCAGCCAGATAAGGAGAATCTGAGATGCCCTCAGGTGTTCCGCCTCCATCATCTCCGGGAAGTGCCTGGCCTGTAATAATGTGGTCCCAGCTTAAAGGATAACCATTTTCATCCACTCCAATTTTTAAGCGGTGTAAAAATGAAGGACGATAATATCCGCCCTGCATATCATCTTCCCTTGACCAAACCATTTTTATAAACCTGCCCGTTGCCTTGGCAATATGAACTGCTTCCACTACAAAATCTGAGTCCGGATTAGCCCTTCTGCCGAAGGCACCGCCTAAAAATGTTGTATGCACATTTACATTTTCAGGTTTGATGCCCAAAATTTTTGCCGCTGCTTTTTGATCTGTTCCAGGCATTTGGGTTCCGGTCCAGATGTCGCAATTGTCACCATCAATTTTTACCGTGCAGTTAAGTGGCTCCATAGCAGCATGCGCCAGGTATGGAAACAGGTATTCAGCATCTATCGTTTTAGCCGCTTTTTGCTGAGCCGCTTTTGTATCGCCTGCTTTGGCAACCTGTTTGTTAGTTTCATTACTTGTTATTTTTCTGAACTGGTCAAATTGTTTAGAAGAGTCAACCGCAACATTTTCTCCCAAATCCCAAACTACCTCAACGGCATTTTTTCCATTTGTTGCTGTCCAGTAATTGCTGCCCAGCACTGCGATGCCGGATGGGATTTGAATTACATCAACCACGCCTTTGAGTTGTTTTGCTTTTTTGGCGTTAAAAGATTTTACAGTTCCTTTCATCACCGGTGGATGTATTACAACGGCGGTGAGCATCCCTTCAAACTGCATGTCCATCCCGTACTTGGCTTTGCCATTTATTTTAGCCGGCGCATCAAGCCTTTTGATACCCTTGCCAATATATTTCCACTGTTCTTTTGTTTTTAAAGGAACCTCTGTTGGAAGTTTTAATGAAGCTGCAGCCGCAGCCAGCTCTCCATAACCCAATTTTTTATTGCCGGCTATTACAAAGCCATTTTCAGTTTTGCAATCAGCTGGCTTAACACCCCATTTTTCTGCTGCAGCCTGCGTCAGCAACATTCTTGCAGCAGCTCCGGCTTTACGGTAGCGGTCAAATTCGCTGTAGGTGGTTGATGAGCCACCAGTAATTTGCATGCCCCATTCAGAATGATAATAGGCAGAATCTGCAGGCGCATGTTCAACTGTTATGTTATTAAAGTCGGCATCCAGTTCTTCAGCTATCAGCATGGTTAAAGTTGTCCAAATGCCCTGGCCCATTTCGGCATGGGCCAGCAGTACTTTTACTTTCCCATCTGTACCAATCCGCAAAAATGCATTGGGTGCAAACGGCACTGCATCGCCGGGACCTGGCTCAGGCAAATTATTTAATCTTCCTGCCCTGGCAGGAATTAAAAAAGAAATGATAAGCCCGCTGCCAAGTGCGGCACCTGTTTTTAAAAAATTACGGCGGCTGTTGTTTAGAGTTTGTGTCATTTAGTGCCTCCTTTTTTTTGCAGTTTTGCTGCAATGTGAATTGCTTTTCTTATACGGGGATAAGTGCCGCAGCGGCAAATATTACCACTCAAGGCCTCATCAATATCCTGGTCTGTTGGCGTAAGTTTTTCTTTCAGTAAAACGGCGGCAGACATTATTTGCCCCGACTGGCAATAACCGCACTGAGGTGCATCTTCCAGCAGCCAGGCAACCTGCAGCGGATGGCTGTTATCATCTGAAAGCCCTTCGATGGTTGTAATCTTTTTACCCACAGCTCTTGATGCAGGCGTAACACAAGCCCGTACAGCTTCACCTTCCAGGTGAATAGTGCATGCACCGCATTGTGCCATGCCGCAGCCAAACTTTGTACCGGTAAGGCCAATTACATCTCTTATCACCCAAAGCAATGGCATGTCTGGCGGCACGTCAGCCTGGTATTTTTTATTGTTTACAGTTAGCTGTAACATATTCGTTATTTTAATTTTATTGAGATTGTGGCGAAAGGGGTTACCGGGCAAAATTTGAAGAATTAAAAATACAATTTAAAAAAAGAATTTACAATATGTGTTTATAATCCGGCAATAAATTTTTCGTAAACCTGCCGCCAGCCTTTAAAGAGGGGGTCAGTTCCCAAAAACTGGTTATGCCAGATGCTGATAAATGTACCGTTTGTTTTTTTGCATTCATCGGAATAGTAATGTACATCTTCCAATGCTTTTAAGGGCGTTGCAGACTGCTTATAAAAGCAGTTGGAATCCATAAAGCAGAATGGGTGAATGCGCAGGTTTGTGGTAGTTTCTTTTTGAAGATCGTACCAAAAAAATGAATTTGCAATGGATGCTCTAAAGCCGTTGACTGTACCGTAGCCCATTGAATAATCATCTGTAATTCCAGCTTTAAGTAAGTGCCTGTAACCATCGGGCAGGTTAAATCTTATATAATGCTGCCTTGAAAAACTGATTGTGTTTTGACTGATTTCTTCCAGGCTGGTTTTTTCTTCCAGTAACAAATTTTCATCATCTCCGCTTTGCCAGCTTGGGTGAATGCCAATAGTATATTTTTTTGCATGATGTTGTATCAGCTGCTGCATGGCTGTTGTTGATGGCAGAATGTTCTTATCATACAAACCATTTTTTTTGGCCACTAAAAAAAAGTAAACAGGTTTTAGCTGGTGGTTTAAATGCAGTGTATCAAGCCAATCATAAACATCAAAGGGATCTTTTTCTTTGCCCAGCAATACCCTGATACGCTGCAGTGACGGCTGTTTTAAAAAGCCACCGGTATTTCTTGCCAAGCCCTTATGCAGAAAAGAATAGGCGATATCAATATCATAAGTAGGTTGAAAACGGGCCAGTGGAAACTTTAAAATAATACCAGGAAAATGTTGTTGCAGTGCTGCCGCAAAAGCTATGAGCCATTTGTTGATCAACGGCGTTTGCAGGAACTCTTCTTTAAATGCAAATGAATTTTCATGGGCATACCTGCCGTACTTATCTTTTTCATGCGGAAGGTATTCCTCGTAGCGGCTGATCAGGTAAAAGCTTGCAGCAAAAATATCGAAAGGAAAATCTTTGCCGGCCGTTTTAAAAAAAACTTTGTTGCCGTTGAAGGTAGAACAAGCCATTGATTGAGCGGCGATATCAGTCTCGAATAACAATGATGCAGGGCTAATATGAAAACTACCAAACCCGTGCTGATTGCTGTAATTTATTAAGGGAGTTTCTGCTGTGTTTAAGGCAGCCACATCTGTTGTAAATTCATACTCCAAACCCATCATCTCCTTCAATAAAAAGTGACAAATGTATTGCAGCCTTGGTGAGATGGTTTGTGTATAAAATAGCAGCATAGCAGCACAAAATAAAACTCTTACCCCAAAGCCTTCACAACAATTTTAACAGCGCCACCGCTCTTTTAAAAAATGAAGCTTTATTTTTGAAGGCTAAACAAATATCATTGAACCTTACTCCCGGTAAAAAAATATTCTTTTTGTCAGATTTTCACCTTGGTGTACCGGATGCTGCTGCCAGCCTTACCAGGGAGAAAAGGATTGTGGCATTCCTTGAAAGTATCCGCCAGCAAACAGAAGCTTTGTTTATTGTTGGTGATATGTTCGATTTTTGGTTTGAATATAAAACCGTTGTACCCAAAGGTTATGTGAGGTTGTTTGGTAAACTGGCTGAATTCAGCGATGCTGGCATTCCAATTCATTTTTTTGTTGGCAATCATGATATGTGGGTGAGGGATTATTTTAGTAAGGAACTTGGTTTCACTATTTATTTTGAACCAGCTTATTTTGAGTTCAATAATAAAAAGTTTTTGGTTGGTCATGGCGATGGGCAGGGACCCGGAGACCACTCCTATAAATTTTTAAAGAAGATATTCCGCAACCCAATTTGCCAGTGGGCTTTTGGTGTGATACCGCCAGCAATTGGAATGGGCCTTGCCAATTATTTCAGCCGTAGCAGCCGTAATGCGGATAAGAAAACAGAGGAAGTTTTTTTGGGCGAAGAAAATGAATGGCTCATCATTTACAGCAAAGAAATATTGCAGCAACGGCATGTGGATTATTTTATTTTTGGTCACCGCCACCTGCCAATTGATTTTGAGTTGCAAGGCGGCAGCAAGTATATTAATCTTGGTGAATGGATCAATTTTAGCAGCTATGCCGCCTTTGACGGAACTGCTACAAAGCTTCAATATTATAAGCCATGAAATTGAACTGGAACAATGTGCAAAAAATGTTACTCGGCTTGTTGTGCGGCAGTTTGTTGCTATGCATTCCAGCAACTGCCCAGCAGGATTCTTCCCTTAAATATGCAGCAACTATTGCCGGAGATTTTTCTTATTTTACCACAGATAACCTGGAAAATATTTACCTGGTGAACAGCAACAACCAGTTAAAAAAGATCAACAGTAATGGCGATTCTGCAGGCATTTTCAATGATGTAAGAAAGTATGGTAAACTGTTTTCAATAGATGCAACCAACCCGTTAAAGTTGCTGTTGTATTACCAGAATTTTTCTACAATCGTGGTGCTGGACAGGTTTTTAAACAGCCGCAATGTTATCAACCTGCGGAAGCAAAATATCTTCAATGTTAAAACAATTGCCACCTCTTACGATAACAACATCTGGATATTTGATGAGGGAGATGCCAAGCTTAAAAAGATTGATGATAATGGAACTGTACTCTCAGAAACTGTTGATTTCAGGATAGTTTTTGACAGCATTCCATCACCGGTGCAGATCATTGACCGGGATGGATTTGTAACATTGTACGACCCTGCAAAAGGCTTTTACATTTTTGATTATTATGGTGCTTTAAAAAACAGGATTCCCTTTCTTAACTGGACAAATATTGAAGTAACCGGTAATAAGTTGTACGGGTTTGATGCCACACATTTGTACCAGTATCAGCCGGGATCGTTGCAAATGAAAGAATACGGATTGCCGCAACTTTTTAATGATGCCCTGCAGATAAAGGCCGGAAATGGAAAAGTGTATGTGCTTGATAAAAATGGCCTGCAGCAGTATTTGGTTAAATAATTTTTT
The DNA here is from genome assembly GCA_965247025.1 of Ferruginibacter sp. GTDB lineage: Bacteria > Bacteroidota > Bacteroidia > Chitinophagales > Chitinophagaceae > Ferruginibacter. The sequence goes on from OZ252000.1 coordinate 4,754,685, forward strand.
AGCAGCTTAATTTTAACAATGGAATTTTTAGACCAGGTTTATTTTGATAATACAGTCCGCTCACTGCTTTGGGTGGGAGGTATTATTTTATTTGTTTTGCTCTTTAAACGTTACCTCAGCCGTTACCTGGCTTCTATAGTTTATAAACTGGCCAACACCGTTTTAAAACATGTAGATAAAACGAATTTTATTGACCTGGTGATTCAGCCAATTGAATGGTTTGTGGTGGTTATGATTGCTGTTTTTGCGATTGATAAGCTGAATTTTCCAACTGCTCTGAAGTTTAAAATATACGGGCATACGTCTGAAGATATTATTGCAAGAATTGGCCCCGGCATAATGATCATCACCTTTGTATGGCTGGTGCTGCGGATGATTGATTTTATAGCCCTGGTACTGGAACAAAGGGCAAATTTTACGCCCGATACAAGAGATAACCAGCTCATTGTTTTCTTCCGTGATTTTCTAAAAGTGATCATCGGTATTATCGGGTTGCTGTGGCTTATTAAGGCCAGCTTTTACCAGCCAATAGGCAATGTGCTTACGGGTTTAAGCCTTGTAGGTGCAGGCCTTGCACTGGCGGCTAAAGAAAGTCTTGAAAATCTTATTGCCTCCTTTATCATCTTTTTTGATAAGCCATTTTTTACAGGGGATTTTGTTAAAGTAAATGCCATTTCCGGAACAGTTGAGCAAATTGGTTTACGCAGTACCAGGATACGTACGGCGGACAGAACGCTGATTACCGTGCCCAATAAGCAAATGGTAGATTCGATGGTGGACAACTGGAGTATGCGGACAGCCCGCCGTGGCGAGATAAGGCTGGAGTTTCATCCCCTTACTTCTGCAGAGGCAGTTGAAAAATTTAAAATATTTATAAGCGGACTGCTAAGGGCGGATGCGACTGCTATACAAAGCTTTGACGTGTCAGTAAAGGATTTGAATAAAAACGCTGTGGTAATCGTAACTGAGTATTTTACAACACCTGTTCCTTTGCAGGAGTTCGATGCACTAAAAGAGCAATTGCTGCTTACGATCATGAAAAAAATGGAACAGGAAAATATTTTAATGGGCACAGGTACCGCAACTGCGGCGGGGGCATAATTACAAATTGGCTCTCAACTCCAGTAAAAACCCTTTGATCTTTTTAAGGGCTTCGATCATTGCAAAAACCTCATCTGTTTTTTTGTTGTTTTTGATAAAGTTCTTTGCACCTTCCATGGTGTATTTCTTTTCCCTCATCAGGTGATGGATCAGCTGGATATTTTTCACATCCTCCGGCCGGAAAAACCTGTCTCCCTTGCCATTTTTTTTCGGCTTTAAAATGTCAAATTCATTTTCCCAAAGGCGGATGAGTGACTGATTCACCTTAAACATTTCAGCCACTTTGCCGATGGCATAATAGCGTTTTTGAAAAAGAATTTCATCCGGTGGTACATCTACCAGGTCAACACTGGCAGTCATTTCCTCAATGCTCTTTCTTCCTCTTTTAGATTTTACAGCATCGGCAGCTTTTACTTTGCCGGTTGCAAACCCGGAGCCGTTAAAAACAGGTTTTTGCTTTTTGCCCGGAAATGTTTCTGCATTCAGGTCAACCGGTTCTTCTTCTGGTTCAGTAAAAATTACTTCTGGTGGTTTTGTAAACGGAACATCAATAATAACAGGTTCAGCAGGCTCTGCAGCTTCTGTATTTACTGCAGCAACATGCTGGTCTTCCGGTTTTGGAACAGGTGCTTCCTTTTGAGAAGATGCCTCCTCAGGCTCATCAAAATTAAAAAGTGATATTTGAGAAGGTTTAACTGGCATACTTTATAAAACCTGAATTAATCAAAACTTTTAGCACTGCCTGTCGAGGCAATTTTTAATAAGCGGTCATATTGTTCGGCATTCAGATCGTTGTAGAAAAAGTAAACAGGATCAACAGGTGTGCCGTTAATATGTACTTCGTAGTGGCAATGGGGTCCGGTACTTGCTCCTGTACTGCCCACCCAGCCAATGATCTCTCCTCTTTTCACCCGCTGGCCCTCCCTGGCTTTTACCCTTACCATGTGCATGTAAACTGTTTCGTAACCATAACCATGGTTAATTACAACATGGTTACCAGTTCCGGTACCCGGGCCTGCGGTGGTTACCATGCCATCGCCGGTGGCATAGATTGGCGTGCCCTGTGGTGCGGTAAAATCTAACCCGTTGTGCATTTTAGCAATACCATAAATGGGATGAATACGCATACCAAAACCACTGGCCACCCTCGAAAGTTCTTTGTTGCTGACTGGTTGTATCGCAGGTATGCTGGAAAGTTTGTTGCCCTGGTTCCTGATAAGCTTTTCAATATCGTTGTAACTGTTGCTTTGAAAAGTGATACGAGCCGTGATATTGTTAAGTTTAGATGCAATATCAGAACTGAGGGCATCATCGCTCATGCCGCTTACTTTGTCAATCTCCTTCTTTTTTTCTGTGAGTTTTGCCCTGGCACTGTCAGGTAACGGGTTGGCTTCAAAAATGGACCTGTAAACCTCGTTGTCTCTTTTTTCCAGCTCGGCCATTTGCTGTTGTAACGTGGTAAGTTTATTTGAGAGCAGGCCGTAATTTTCCCTCATCAAATCGTATTTAAGCCTGCTTTCATTATCGGTTGGCTTAGGGATAAATTTTGTGTAAAGCCAGATGATCAATGCAGAACTTACAAGCAATCCACTAAGAAAACCAAATATCCTTAACAGCTTTACCCGGAACGGCGTTACAAGTTTCTCGTAACGAAGCGTATTGGTGTTATAGAAATATTTAATTTTTTTCATGCCATTTTCAGCTGCTTAAAAACAGCATTATAAAACATAAGAATTAGATTTTTACTGCGGCCACCCTGGCTTTTAACGGGCGGGCAACCAATATAAATAATATTTACCCTTTATTGATATTTTAAATTTATTGCTTCATACATTTAAAATCAATGCGAAATCTGCACCCTTCACTCAGCTCATTCCCGGCCTCCTGCACTTGCTTTGGAGGGCGGAGAGGCATTCCTTACCTTTGCGCCGCTTTTGGTAAATGACACAAATATAGATTGATAAATTTCAAAAATCAACCCAAACAAACTTCGATTATGATGACGAGTGCAGCTATACGTCAGCAGTATTTAGATTTTTTCCAATCAAAGGGACATACAATTGTGCCCTCTGCGCCCATTGTTTTAAAAGATGATCCCACGCTGTTGTTTACAAATGCCGGGATGAACCAGTTTAAGGATTATTTTTTAGGCAACAAGCCTGCACCTTACAAAAGGGCCGTTGATACCCAAAAATGTTTACGGGTAAGCGGCAAGCACAACGACCTGGAAGAAGTTGGTGTAGACACTTACCATCATACCATGTTTGAGATGCTGGGCAACTGGAGTTTTGGTGATTATTTTAAACCAGAAGCCATTGCGTGGAGCTGGGAATTGCTTACAGAGGTTTACAAACTTGATAAGGATAAATTGTACGTTACCATTTTTGAAGGCGATGAAAAGGAAGGTTTGCCAAGAGATGATGAAGCTTTTAATGAATGGAAAAAAGTAATTGCCGAAGACAGAATTTTGCTCGGCAATAAAAAAGATAATTTTTGGGAAATGGGCGATACAGGACCCTGCGGACCCTGCACGGAAATACATGTTGATTGCAGAAGCGAAGAAGAAAGAAAAGCTGTTGCCGGCAGTACGCTGGTAAACAATGATCACCCGCAGGTGATAGAAATTTGGAACAATGTATTTATACAATACAACCGCAAAAAAGACGGCAGCCTGGAGCAGCTTCCTGCAAAGCATGTGGATACCGGGATGGGTTTTGAAAGGTTGGTAAGAGTTATACAGGGAAAGCAAAGTAATTATGATACGGATGTTTTTACGGGCACGATTGAGGCGATCAGTAAAATAGTTGGCCGGGAATACAAAGCTGCGGATGACAAAGAGAGCGTTTCTTTCCGTGTTTTGGCCGATCATATCAGGGCGATTAGTTTTTGTATAGCTGATGGGCAGTTCCCATCCAACACAGGAGCAGGTTATGTTATCAGGAGAATTTTAAGAAGAGCGGTTAGATACTATTATTCCTATTTGGATTACAAGCAACCGTTACTTTTTCAGTTGCTGCCAGTTATTGCTGAGCAATTTGAAAGTGTGTTTCCTGAATTGACTAAGCAGCAGGACTTTGTTGGCAGGGTTATTAAGGAAGAAGAAGAAGCTTTCTTGAGGACACTGGATAAAGGATTGAAAAGATTTGATATTATTAAGAATGAACTTATTAGTGATGCCGTGGCACATGCACCAGTGGTTCCCAACACTGAAAAAATAATCGATACAATTGAAGAATATCGGGAAGCTATGAACGAGACATTCAAAGAGTATATGAAAATTGATGGGAAAATTGCCTTTGAGCTTTATGATACTTTTGGTTTCCCTATTGACCTGACACGCTTAATTGCAAATGAACAAGGGCTTTCTGTTGATGAAGTGGGTTTTAATTTAGAAATGCAGCTCCAAAAAAACCGCTCCCGAGCTGCCACCACTTTAGAAACCGAAGACTGGATTACCCTAATCGAAAATACCAGCAACCAGTTTGTTGGCTACGATAAATTAGAAACCAGCAGCAAAATAATCAAATACAGAAAAGTTACTGCCAAAGGCAAAGAGCAGTTTCAGCTGGTGCTGGATACAACGCCTTTTTATGCGGAGAGTGGCGGCCAGGTTGGCGATACGGGAACGCTGTCGTTTGATGGGGAACTGATTTCTGTCTTCAACACAAAAAAAGAAAACGATCTCATTATTCATTTTACAGAAGCCTTGCCCGCCGAAATAGGTGGAGAAGTAATTGCTAAAGTTGATGCGGTAAGAAGAAATGAAATTGCGGTTCACCACAGCGCAACGCATTTAATGCATGCAGCTTTGCGGCAGGTGCTGGGCAATCATGTGGCGCAAAAAGGCAGCCTGGTAAATGAAGAACACCTGCGTTTTGATTTTAGTCATTTTGCAAAAATGACTGATGAAGAAGTTGCTGCGGTTGAAAAATTGGTAAACGAAAAGATCAGGCAGAATATCCCGGTAGTCATCAAGTCCATGCATAAAGACGAAGCCATTGCCTTAGGCGCCATGGCTTTGTTTGGCGAAAAATACGGCGATATTGTAAGGGTGGTAATAATGGATGAAAAATATTCAATTGAACTGTGCGGGGGCACTCATGTTGGCGCAACCGGAGAGTTAGGTATGTTCAAAATAGAAAGTGAAGGTGCAGTTGCAGCTGGTGTAAGAAGGGTGGAAGCGGTTTGTGGCAAGGCAGCAGAAGAATTAATTAACCATCAATTCGTGTTAATCAGAGAAATCAGCAGCCAGCTAAAAAATAGCAAAGATGTTCTCAGGTCGATTGATAACCTGCAGGCTGAAAATACGCAATTAAAAAAAAGGATTGATAGTTTGGAAGCCAGGCAGCTCGTGGCTTTAAGGAATGAGCTGCTGCAAAAAGATGAGATCATAAACAACATAAGTTTTGTGGGTGAGATAGTTGAAGTGAGCAGCGGCGATAACCTGAAAAAATTATGTACCGATCTTAAAAATCATTTGCATGATCATGTGATTGTGCTTTGCAGTAACATAGATGGCAAAGCAAGCGTGGCGATTGGTATTGCTGATACAGTTGTTGCAGCTAAAAATTTAGATGCCATGAAGATCATAAAAGAACAGGTGGCACCCCTGATAAAAGGCGGCGGCGGCGGACAAAAAAACCTGGCTACTGCTGGCGGACAGGTAATCAGTAATTTGAAAGAAGTGATAGAAAAAGTAAGATCGTTGATAGTTTAAATCTGAACGGCAGTAAAAATTTTCACCAGCCACAGTTCAAAATTGTATTACCATCCCTTTTTTTGTTACTGGTGAGTAGGTAGCCGATTAAAACCTGACTTGCCTATTTTTGTTTTAAAAATGGTTTATCAAGATAAGGGTTAAATTCCTGAATGGATCTCGGTAGAAAATAACCCTTTATTTGTTCTGGGTTTATTACACAAATCTCAATGTGTAATCTATCAGTAAAATTAGATGTAGGGTAGACAGCACCACCTTCATTAAAACTTCATTAAAAGAACTTCTAATTGTATCGTATGCAGGTATGCCGCTTTAGTCCATATCTACCATTAAGAACGTCAATTCCGACTTCTTTATCGCAGCTATGAAATCCAGTAATTTGAAAAGGTTGGTGGTATGCCAAAAGATTACTTCTTTTTCATTATTATGGCTCGAGGTGGTTCTGCTCTTAAAATACCAGCATCTGTAAGGAATTTTCTTGCTGATTCTTTAGTTTTAATAGCCTCTTTAGTTACATTGATTATAGCCTCAACTTGTTTTTTTATTGCAATCTGTGTCATTGGGAATATGTTTTAGGCTTAGAATAGATTTGTTAAATATAGGTGCCAGCTTACCTAAAATGCAAATTTTTTGTCTACTTATAAACAACACCTTGATAAATAAGCAAGAAATTATAAGTAAAAATCTTGTTTTAAGTGCATTCTAACAAAAGCAATTTTCCCTTTATTAAACTTCTAAACTTTCAAACAGTTTTATAAAAACTAACTATTCAGCTTTCTTTTTAATTGCATATTTGCGTCTGGCTGCTTTTTTTGTGGGAAAATATATGTCGTCGCCAAAATTACTGTGGCTGTTTTTGGTTTTGTAAGAGCGCATCGTCATAAATCCCCTGTTCACCGATACATTCAGATGTTTAACATTTGTATAAAACCCATCGGCGCATTAAACAATATTTTTACGCAAGTTTTAACCTGCTAATGCGGATTGTTTATTAAAAGGAATTTATAATGAAAGGGCGCTGCAAATGTTTTTGTTTTATGTTTTTTATGTTAGTTGTGCAGACTGCAGCTGCTCATCACATCAAGGGCGGATGGATTGGTTATAAATATGTTGGCGTCGGCTCTGCTGCAAATAGTTCTAAATATGAAGTAACGGTTTACCTCTATGCAAGCTGCACAGAAAATGGTCCGGTGCAACAGGTAATCCTTGGAGTATTTGATGCAGGCAGCAATGGAAATATGCTAAACAAAACTATACTGCAAACCAGCAATTACACCCTTTCAAAAGCAAGTTTCAGTTCCTGTCTAACGGCCCCACCTGCAGTCTGTTATCACATTTATACTTATGTTACCACAATCGAATTGGCTAATAACAGCAGTGGATATTTTCTTACTACACAAGATGCGTTAAGAGTTGATGCGATTGTAAATGTAACCAACTCCGGCTCCGATGGGATCACCTTTACGGCACAAATTCCGGGCACCATAAATGGTACAGATTATCACATTAACAGCAGCCCGATTTTTGATTTTAAAGACACGGCAATCATCTGTAAAGACTCTTATTTCACCTTGCCATTTTCTGCTTCAGACAAGATTGACGGCGATTCAATAAGCTATTCCTTCGGCAACGGTTTAAATGTTTCTGGTGCTTCACAAAACACCTGGTCAAGCAACCCGGCTGCGCCACCTTACCCTTCATTAAATTATATTTCAGGTTACAGTGGTGCCTCACCGATGGGCCCTTTGGTTACGCTGGATCCGGTCACAGGTTTAATAGCTGGAACTCCGCCAACCGTTACAGGTGAATATGTAATTGCTGTTTATGCAAAAGAATGGCGGAATGGTGTGCTGATTGATTCTGTAAAAAAGGAATTACAGATCATTGTTGCCAATTGTAATTTAACGGCTGCAACACTTAATCCAACTTATATTAACTGCAACGATTATTCTTTTAGTTTTCAAAATTTGTCTACCGGTACCAACATAAAAAGCTACTTGTGGGATTTTGGCGTTACAAATATCACCACAGATACATCTCCTTCCGCAACGCCAACTTATGTATATACAGATACGGGCACTTACACATTGAAGCTAAAGATATTAAGCACAGGCGGTTGCTCAGACTCAACTACTGCACAGGTGAAAGTTTACCCGGGATTCAGCCCCGGGTTTAAGTATACTGGTAGCTGTTATCAATCTCCATTTTTATTTACTGATACATCTTATAGCCGTTACGGTACAATAATCAGCCGCAGCTGGGATTTTGGAGATGCTGCAACAACAACAACAGATGTATCTTCTTTGTAGTCGGCTTCCTACACTTACCCTGCAGCGGGCACTGCAACAGTCACTTTGCAGGTGAACTCTTCTAAAGGTTGTACAGGCGCTGTAACAAAAACTATTGTAATGAATGGCAAGCCGGATATTCACCTGCCTTTTACGGATACTCTGATTTGCAGCATTGATAGTTTGCCGCTAATTGCCAGCAGCAGCTCTGCCACCAGTTACGCCTGGACGCCCAATTACAATATCATCAACCCCAATACTGCAACACCAATTGTTTTTCCAAATGATACCACGGTGTACACTGTAGTGGTGAAGGATAAAGGCTGTATTGACAGCGCAAAAATTACTGTAAATGTGCTGGATTATATTGACGTAAAGCTGTCGCCTGATGCTACTATTTGTAAAACAGATATTATCCAGTTAACTCCTGTTAGTTATGCATTAAAATATACCTGGACTCCGGCATCCGGTCTTAATGATGCCAATATAAAATATCCCCTGGCAACGCCCCTGGTAAATACCGCTTATACTGTGCTTGCCAACCTTGGCAAATGCCAGGCAAGTGCAACAATGCTTGTCAAAATAGTCCCTTACCCGGCCGTTAATGCCGGCATTAATGATACCATTTGTTTTGGTAAGTCTGCACAATTACTGGCCACAACAAATGCATCTTCTTTTGTGTGGGCTTCATCTTCATCTTTACAAAACAGCAGCACGCTTTCTCCTGTTGCTTCGCCAGCCGCAACAACATTGTACGTACTAACGGTAACCGACAAACTTGGTTGCCCCAAACCCGTTAGTGATACGGTGCAGGTATATGTAATTCCTAAAGTGGTTTTGTTTGCGGGCAATGATACAACTGCAGTTGCCGGGCAACCGGTTCAACTAAATGTTACTTCAACAGTGGCAGGCTTAAGTTATACATGGAGCCCGGCAACCTGGCTAAATAGTGCTGTTATAAATAACCCGGTTGCTACCATTCCTTTTGCAAATGCTAATTATGTTACCTACACCGTAAATGGAACAAATGCCTATGGGTGTTCCGGTTCAGATGATATTACAGTAAGAGTTTTTAATGGCTCAGCAGGTTTTTATATACCCAATGCTTTTTCGCCAAATGGCGATGGTACGAATGATGTTTTCAAGCCGGTGATTGCCGGCGTTACAATTCAATATTTCAGCGTGTTTAACCGTTTTGGAAACAATGTATTTACCACCTCCCGGAGCAATGAAGGCTGGGATGGAACCTACAGAGGAAATCCACAAGACCCTGCTATTTACGTGTGGATGATAAAAGGTGTGGATTATACAGGCAAGGCTGTTTTTCAAAAAGGAACAGTTGTGCTTGTCAGGTAAATTTTCAATTCAATCTGGTTGTACCTTAGTTATCTTTTGAATTAAGGCAATGAAAGTAATACTGGAAACATCCCGGCTAATTTTAAGGCAATTCACTGAAACTGACGCCTCGTTTGTATGGCAGCTCAATACCGCACCCGGTGTGTTGCAATTTATTCCTGAGTCAATTCCCGGATCATTTGAAGATGCGGAAATAATGTTAACAGAAATCATTTTGCCGCAGTACAAAAACAGCCTTGGCCGCTGGGCAGTATATTTAAAAGAGAACAATAAATTCATTGGTTGGTGTGGTTTTAAAAGGATGATTGAAAATAATGAAATCGATCTCGGCTACAGGTTTATACCGCCTGCGTGGGGCAATGGCTATGCTACAGAGGCTGCAAAAGCAACGCTTGAATATGGTTTAAATACCCTGAAGCTGAAAAAAATTATTGCCCATGCTCATGCAGACAATATTGCTTCGCAGAAAATACTTGAGAAAATTGGAATGCAATTTATTGGTGAAGGAATTGACCGGGGCTTGCCGGTAAAAGGTTACGTTTCATTCGGCAACAACCTGTAATTTTATCCGGTATGATCAACTATAATCCAAAGGACTGGTTCACTTTTATTTTCAGGTTTCATAAGGCCGATACCTTTAGAGAATTATTGCCGCTGATGGTTGGCATTGCCATTTACGCAGGCTTGATCGGCTATCTTGAAATTGAATATCTGCACCTGGGGCAGGAAAGCTATTTAAAAAATATCCCGGTAATGCACACCCTGCTGGGTTTCGCCATTTCAATGCTACTGGTGTTTAGAACAAACACAGCCTACGACCGCTGGTGGGAGGGCCGTAAACTTTGGGGTGGCCTGGTAAACAACAGTCGTAATCTCGCCATAAAACTTACCGCTATGTTGCCGCAGGATGATAAAGAGCAACGGATTTTTTTCCGCAAGGCAATTCCTGCTTTTGCTTATGCACTGCATCATCACCTTAGGGCGGAAAAAACAAGACTGGCCTTGTTTGACAGTGAGGAGACACCAAAGGCTCTCAGGTGTATTGACAAAGAAAAGCATGTTCCCAACCAGGTAGCTTCCCTTCTTTTTACACATGTTAACCAGCTTTATAAAGATGGCAAAATTTCCGGGGAACAATTTATTATTTTAAACGCAGAGCTTCAGTCATTTACCGATATCTCCGGCGCCTGCGAACGGATAAAGAACACGCCAATCCCATTTTCATATAGCATTTTCATAAAAAAATTCATCTTCTTTTATGTGATGACACTGCCTTTTGGCTTTGCTTTTACCCTGGGATATTATGTAGTGCCGGTAGTTGTATTTATTTTTTATGTGCTGGCGAGTCTTGAGCTGATTGCTGAAGAAATTGAAGATCCGTTTGGCGGGGATGAAAATGATTTGCCTACTGAAAAAATTGCGGCGAATATTCATAAGAATGTAGCCGAACTTATTTAAACAAATCCGGGATAAAAAAAAGTTTTGTTAAAGAAGAATAATATATCTCCGAATAGTTTCGTATAAAAAATTATTCCCTATTTTTGATCTACTAAACATTTCGTATATAAACCATTTTACCATGAAAAAGATTTTGATAACAGCAACTGTATTAGCTTGTTTAAGTTTTTGTAACACAATTAAAGCCCAGGATGTTTTAAAGGAAACAGAGGAATTGTCTGATACAAAGGGAAAGCCCGGCAATAAAAAAACTGAAGAAATTGTAATCCGCAAAAATGGTGACAAAGAAGTTAACCTGAAGGTTGAGATTAACGGAGATAAAATTACAGTAAACGGTAAGCCGTTATCAGACTTTAAGGACAAAGATATCACCATCAATAAAAGGAAAATGTTGATTACAGATGATAACGACATGCGTTTTTCCGGGGATGATAAAATGGGTCATGTTTTTAAATTTGATCAAAATTTCGGGGATAATTTTTCAGGAAACTGGAATGAAGATGGCAACGTTAATAAACCTTTTTTAGGCGTGACATCAGAAGAAGCTGATGGCGGCGTTAAAATAAATGAAATTGTAAAAGGCTCGGCTGCCGAAAAAGCAGGTTTAAAAAAAGGTGATATTCTTACAAAAGTTGGGGATGAAAAAATAACCAATCCTGAATCCCTGAGTGAAGTTATTAGGAATAAAAAGCCCAGCGATGAAGTAAAAATCAGCTATAAAAGAGACGGTAAGGAAACAACAACAAAGGCAATACTGGGCAAAAGAAAAAATACAGTTGTAAAAACATTTAGGTTCAATGGACTTGGTAGCGGAGCACAATCTTTCGGTCCTGCACAGGGGGCACCATTTACCAATATGGAGGGCTTCAACGATGATGTGCAGGATCTCACTCAAAATGCACTTGAAAATTCTTTTCCTTTTCGTAAAAAGATTGGTTTAAAAATTCAGGATACAGAAGATGGCGGCAATGTTAAAGTAATTAATGTTGAAGACAGCTCCGCAGCTGCAATAGCCGGCCTTAAAAAAGATGATTTGATCACAGAAATAAACGACAAAAAAGTGGAGAATACTGATGATGCAAGAGAAGAACTTATGCCGGATGAAGACAAAAAATCATATAAGATAAAAGCACTCCGTAATGGCATAGAAATGTCTTTTGATGTAAAAATTCCGAGAAGATTAAAAACAGCTAATTTTTAAATAATTTAAAATCCATATCCGGTTATCAAATAATGAATAAAACAATACGGGCTGCATTTTGCAGTCCGTATTGTTTTTAATCAAGTTTATTTTCTTTAACATCTGGAGCTTTGCCTGTCAGCGTTTAAGCATAAAGACTTTGCAGAATAATATTTTTGCCCGTTTTTATAAGATTTTTATCACTTATTTCTGTAGATTCTTTTCACTTCCGCAGGTAATACTCAGTAATTTTGCATTTAAATACTGTCTTTGTCCGTTCAATGAAAATGTACTGGTAACGGCAGCACAATTAAATTATCGTAAGGCAGAATTATGGAGCCTTTGTTCAAAGACCATTTATCATTTTAGTCAAAAAATGTATTAACGAATTTGGAAAGTCAGTTTTATAATTTACCCGGGATGAGTATTGAAACAGATATAAATCAACAGTTTTTTCGAAATGAGTATCAAAAGATAATCGTTAACCTGGTGTACACCTATAACTGGACTACAGAGAGGCTCAAGAAAATATTTGACCAGGAAGACCTTACAATGCAGCAGTTTAATATTCTGCGTATCCTCCGTGGCAGCCCGGTTCCGCTTTCAACCCTGCAAATAAGGGAAAGAATGCTGGATAAAATGAGTGATACCAGCCGCATTGTAGACAGGCTCATCATTAAGGAACTTGTTCAAAAAGGAACTTGCAAAAAAGATAAAAGACTTGTTGACGTAATTATTACGGATAAGGGAAAAGCCATACTTTCAAAAATTGACAGCTACGAACCTGATATGGAAAGCCTGGCCAATGCACTTTCCGAAGAAGAAGCCAAAACACTCAATACTTTACTGGATAAGATGAGGCAGTCAGCCTGATAAACAAAAAGATCACTTCATTTCGTATCTGATGAGTTTCAAATTTTCAATGCTATTTATCTTTCTTGGCTTGCTGAAAGGCATAGTCAAAGGTCAGGCAGCGCCGGAGTTTAGGGGCGTGTGGGTTGCAACGGTTGACAATATTGACTGGCCAACCCAGGGGAACTTTAATTCAGATTCTCAGAAGGTTGAATTTATTAAGCTGCTGGATATGCACCAGCGAAATGGCATCAATGCTATGATTGTACAGATAAGGCCCAGTACAGATGCTTTTTATCCTTCTCAATACGAACCATGGAGCGCCTGGCTTACAGGTGTGCAGGGCCGCCCTCCTTTTCCGTATTACAATCCGCTGGAGTTTATGATAAATGAAACTCATAAGCGCAATATGGTCTTTCATGCCTGGATGAATCCTTACAGGGCTGTATTTAATGTTAATACAGATGTTGTATCGCCAACTCATATCACGAGGCTTCACCCGGAATGGTTTATTACTTACGGCGACAGAAAGTATTTTGATCCCGGTAATAAGCAGGCCCAATATTATGTAACTGCTGTTGTAAAAGATGTTGTGAGCCGGTATAATGTAGATGCCATTCATTTTGATGATTATTTTTACCCTTACCCCATAGAGGGCAAAGCATTTCCTGATGCTGAAACTTTCAGACTATATGGTAAAGGCCTTTCAAAAGAAGATTGGCGCAGAAGCAATACAGATTCTATTATTTCAATGCTATCAGCCACCATAAAAAAAGAAAATCCAAATTGCCAGTTTGGTATAAGTCCTTTTGGAGTTTGGAGAAATGAGGATAAAGATCCGGTCAATGGCAGCAAAACCCGGGGCGCCCTTACCAATTATGATGACTTGTACGCAGATATACTAGGGTGGTTACAAAATGGCTGGATCGATTATGTAGCACCGCAATTATACTGGGAATTTGGCCACAAAAGAGCACCTTTTGAAGTATTGCTTAAATGGTGGAGCACCCATACTTATGGAAAACATTGTTACATAGGTCTCGGCCTTTACAGGGCAAATACAAGTGAAGCCTGGAGAGATCGTACACAACTAACAAGGCAAATTGAAGCCATCAGAAATACACCCAATATGAAAGGCGTGGCGTTCTTCAGTAGTAAAAATTTCGAAAGAAACCCCAATGGCTGGGGAGATAGCTTAAGGTTGAACTACTTTAAAGAGCAGGCACAGATCCCGGCGATTAAATAGGATATTTCTATTGTTTTTTCCCTTCAAGCCGGTTACACTCTTCAACACTTCCAAGACGAAAGCGAAAGGAGATTTTAGTAATCTTATCAAACTTTATTTCCTGTTTGCAAAAAAAGCCAAGCTGGCTTGCGTAATAATTAGCAGATAAAAATATGGCTGGTAGTGTAGTTGTATTTTGAGTGGGTGCCATCGGCAAATTAAAACTTGTGGTTACCATTGGTTTTAAAACTTGCTGAATTAATAATAATTTCTTAGGATTAGCTGTTGTATTTTGACCAAAAGTACCGCCAACAGCAAAAATCATGCAAAAAAATAAAATTTTGACTTTTTTTTTCATCTTAAAAGTTGAATCTCTGTAAATTTACGTTTTAATATGCAACATGAATAATCTGTAAGCGTTAATTTTTTTATTGAGAATAAGGCGCAATCAGCTTACATTTTCATGGTTATTTAAATTTTGAATCTACCCGTAATTAACCAAATTAAGGAGTAAACTATGAGCTTAAGCCAGGGACTATATCAAAAGCAATTACAAAAATTATCGCCACAGCAAATTCAGTTAATGAAATTGCTGCAGGTACCTACCGCATTGCTGGAGGAAAGAATTAAAGAAGAATTGGAGGATAACCCAGCACTTGAAACCGGTGAGGAAGAAGAAGCTGAAGAGTTTGAGAATGATAATACAGACGAATTTGAAAATAAAGAAGCTGACCAGGAACCTGACGGAAGCCAGGATGAATATGAAAATATAGACATCAGTGAATATGTGCAGGATGGCGATGATGATATTGCTGACTACAAAATGAAGGACGATAATTATCCGGAGGCCGATGACAATAAAACCATTCCGCACAAAGTTGAAACAGGTTTTAATGAAATTATGCTAGAACAGCTGGGTCAACTCAATTTAAATGAGCATCAGCAAAAAGTTGCCGAGCAGATAATTGGAAATCTTGATGATGATGGCTATTTAAGGCGGGATATAAGTGCCATTGTTGATGATCTTGCTTTTCGCCAAAACATACAAACTACAGAAGAAGAAATTGGCTCTTTGGTATTAATGATCCAGCAATTTGATCCCCCGGGAGTTTGTGCCCGGAGCTTGCAGGAATGCCTGCTGATTCAGCTTGAAAGAAATGCAAAAGACGAAGGTTCACCAGCCGCAATGGCAATTAAAGTACTGGAAAAGTATTTTGACGAATTTACAAAAAAGCATTACGAAAAGATACAACGTGGATTGAATATTACAGATGTGCAGTTGAGAGAAATAATAAGCCAGATAATAAGACTGAATCCAAAACCTGGTGGCAATGTTGGCGATATTGGCAAAGGTGAAGGTTATGTAATCCCCGACTTTTTTATCATTAATAATAACGGCAAGCTTGAACTTTCCCTTAATAGCCGCAATGCGCCAGATTTACGCATCAGCGAAGGTTACAGGGACATGCTGAAGGATTACGATAAAGGCAGTAAAAAAGACAAACGCCAAAAAGAGGCAGTTCTTTTTATCAAGCAAAAAATAGATTCAGCAAAATGGTTTATTGACGCCATCAAACAACGGCAGCATACTTTGCTTAGCTCAATGGATGCTATAATGAACTTCCAGTATGACTTTTTCCTTACGGGAGACGATACAGAACTGAGGCCCATGATTTTGAAAGATATTGCTGAAAAGACCAATCTGGATATTAGTACTATCAGCAGAGTGGCCAACAGTAAATTTGTTCAAACAGAGTTTGGAACTTACAGGCTTAAATTCTTTTTTAGTGAGAGTTTGCAAACAGATAGCGGTGAAGAAGTTAGTACACGGGAAGTTAAAAAAATACTGAGCGATTTGATTGAAGCTGAAAGCAAAAAAAATCCTTTAAGTGATGAAAGGCTCACCGAATTATTGCAAGAGAAGGGCTATAATATCGCCAGGAGAACCGTTGCCAAATACAGGGAACAATTAAATGTACCTGTTGCAAGGTTGCGGAAAGAATTGTAGATTTATTACTATAAAAAAATAACCAAGCCAACCTGTAAAATGGAATTAGTGCAACAGCCCGGTGAAATTGAAGATAAACAGCCAATTCTGCTGCGTTATACTGCCACTCTTATTTCATATATTTTTCATCCGCTTTTCATCCCGCTTTATGTGGGATATTTTTTAATGTTTATTCACCCCTCTTATTTTGTGGGGTACAATATGCAGCAAAAAATTATGTTGCTGATCCGGATAGCTTATGTGATGATTTTTTTTCCGGTAATAACAGTTTTATTATTGAATGCAATCGGTTTTATTGAGTCAGTAATGCTGCATTCACAAAAAGACAGGATCATTCCCTACATTGCTTGCGGCATTTATTTTTTTTGGGCTTACCTGGTTTTTAGAAATCAACCATCCGTTCCAACTGTACTTACTGCATTTAGTTTTGCTGTTTTTCTTTCTTCCTCTGCCGCACTGTTAGCAAATATTTATTTTAAAGTAAGCATGCATGCAATCGGCATGGGTGGTGTAACGGGATTTTTTTTGGTAATAATGCAGTCTGGTACAATGATGATGAGTCTGCCTTTGTCCGTAGCTTTTTTACTTACGGGCATGGTATGTACCAGCAGGTTACTCATCAGTGATCACACGCCAAAGGAGATTTACAGCGGATTGATAATTGGTATTTTATGTCAGTTTGTTGCTGCTTTAATTGTATAAAAAAAGCCCTGAAAACAGGGCTTTTTTTATCGGCATAATTAAGATCAATATCCAAAAATTTGTTCAAGCGTCAGTTTTTTTACTGTACCATATTTCTTCAGCATTTCTTCCGGTAACTTCTTTTCTGAGCCTACTACACAATAGGTGTATGGTTTTGCAGCAAGGTTTTGCGTGTGAAAAGCTTTCAATTCTGTATAACTTATTTTATCAACCGCCGCATAAGTTTTCTTACGGATATCTTCTGAAAGTCCTTTACGCTGGGCGGCTATATAATTGAAGATAATATCGTCCTGTGTAATGCGTTCTGTCTCAATATCTTTTTTAAGGCCAGCTTTGGCGAAATTGATATTCTCTGCCACATTGGGTAAATCCTTCAATAATTCATTCATAGCAACAATTGATTCATTGAATTTGTCTGCCTGGCAACCAATGTATGCAAGCGTATAAAAAGGATCCTCTTTTTTATCAGGTGTTGCATAAAAAGCAAAAGTAGAGTAGGCAAGGGCTTTACTTTCCCTGATAGTTTGAAATACAAGAGCCCCCATTCCGCCGCCAAAATAATTATTAAAAATATTCACCACAGGTTCTTCATCAGGATTGTAGGTGTTGTTATTATGAACCCACCGGATTTCTGCCTGCACCATATTGTAATCTGCAAATAATACTTCGTTACTGGTTTGGTTCATAAAAGTAAAAGCACTTTTATTACCTGCCGGAGTGAACGTTAAAGGCATTTTATGTAAAGGTTTAAGAGACGCTGTTAATACTGGAAGAGCAAGCGGTCCATAGTAAATTATAGTATGCTGATAGCCATTCATGCTGTGTAGCAATGTAACCAATTCATCCGCAGTTGCGGCGTTGAGATCTTCATTGCTGAGTACGTTATTGTAAGGGTTTTTTTCGCCATAACGGGCATAAGCAACCAGCCCCGTCATTATTGCTCCCTTGTTTAATTTGGCGTCAGCCCGGCCCTTCATTAACCTGGCTTTGAGAGATTGAAGCGCTCCAGAATCTGGTTGACAATTTTTAAGGATATTTTCAAACAGGGTAACTGCTTTTGTGAAATTGTCTTGTAATCCTTCAATGGTTACAGTGGTAAACTCAGGCCCGGCAGCTATATTAAAACTACAGGCAATCTTATAAAATTCTTTGGTTATTTGCTCGGCACTCATTTTATCCGTTCCTAAAAATTGAAGATACTGTGCCGCCAGTCCGAGTTTTTTATTATTCCAACTACCCAATTCATACCTGTAACGCAACCTGAAAATGCTGTTGTCTTTATTAGCAACTTCCAATATTTGGGCGTTGCCCAATTTACCTTTTTGAATGTCTTTATTGTAATCTAAAAACACGGGTTTTACAGGAGTGGCCGGCATTTCATTTACAGCCTTCACAAATTCACTTTGAGCATCCCTGTTTGTTTCTACTGGTGTAATGGCTGGCTTTTCAACTTTTAAAACGTTTTTATCTTCACCTTTTCTTTTAAAAATAGCTACGTAGTTATCGGAGAAATAGCGATTGGCAAAAGCAACAATGTCTTTTTTTGTAATTTTTGAAAGTAAGTCGGTATACGCTACCTGTTCCTTCCAGTCTAATTCGCTTGTAAAAGCATCCATTAAACTCTGCGCCCTGCTACTGTAAGATTCTGATTGCAGAATAGTAGCCTTCTTTTGATTATTGACGATGGAAGTAATAAGTCCTTCATCAAAATTTCCCTTTTTTAAATTATCTATTTCACCAAGCATAAGCACTTTTACTTCATCAAGAGATTGCCCTAAGGTTGGAACGCCCTGCATGTATAAAACACCATAATCAATCAGCGTATAAGCAGAAGCAGAAGCTCTCAGTAGTTTTTGCTTTTTTACCAGGTTAAGATCCATTAATCCGGCTTTGCCATTCGTTAAAATCTGTCCTACAAGGTCTGCAAGCAGTACATCTTTGGCTTTATTGCCTGGCAGGCGGAAACCCATGGTTACATTTTCTGCATCAGGTCCGGTAACTTCCTTTAAAACTGGTGCGGCAATTGGCTGTTCGGGTGTAAGATTGTAAGCTGGCACCGCTTTGTTTTTCATGTAAGAAAATGTGTTTTCCACTTTTTTTATCATTACATCCGGGTCGAAATCACCACTCATAATAACGCCCATATTATTAGGCACGTAATAAGTGTTGTAATAATTCCTGATTGCTTCAAGCGAAGGGTTTTTCAGGTGTTCAATAGTGCCGATGGTAGTTTGTTTTCCATAATTATTATTCTTAAATAATTCTGAAAATAGAGTTTCAAAAACTTTTCTGCCATCATTGTCCAGGCTTCGGTTTTTTTCTTCATACACTGCTTCAAGTTCAGTGTGAAAAATGCGCATTTGTGGGTTACGAAATCTTTCTCCCTGTACAGCCAGGTATTTATCTGTTGCGTTTGAAGGAATATCATCCGTGTAAACAGTCTCCTCGAAAGAAGTAAATGCATTAGTTCCCTGGGCACCCATGCTGCTCATCATTTTGTCATATTCGTTTGCAATGGCAAAGGTTGCAGCTACGCCGCTAACAGAATCTATCTGGTGATAAATATCCTTTCTTTGTTTTTCATCTGTTGTCTTGTTATACAGCTCATACAGGTTACTTATCTTATTTAATTCCGGCTTTTCCTTTGCCCAATTAAGGGAGCCATATTTATCGGTTCCTTTAAAAAGCATATGTTCAAGATAATGTGCCAGGCCGGTGTGATCCGAGGGGTCGGTTTTGCTACCGGCTTTTGTAGCAACATAGCATTGAATGCGTGGGTCTTTTGGAGTTGGACTCAGAATAACCGTAAGGCCGTTTTGTAGGGTATAGAACCTGGCATGGGCTGGGTCATTGGTTACATATTTATAACTGTAGCCGCCCGATGACGCTTGCTTCCATAAATACTTTGGAGTTTGTCCATTAACGATAAATTGAATCAGAAATAATGGCAGAAACAGAAAAATTTTCCTCATGCAGTTGATTTTGAAATTTTAACTAAAAGGTAAATTTAAAACACAATCATGGTATTTATCTACCGTTTGCCATAATTGAAGATTTCGGAAACAGTTGATTAATGCTTGCTCTTCTTTTGCAGTTCAAATTTGGGTTATCCTGGCTTTGATAAATCTTTACCCCTCTCTTAATTGCAAAAAGTTACGGGCATAAAAAAGCACCAGTAAAAACCGGTGCATAGTATGAATTTAAAACGGACTGAAAGTGAATAGTTAAATACTAGGTAAAGAAAAAAGTATTTAGTCTTTTAGGAAAGAAAGAAAGCAAACCAGACTGTTGTTCTTTTGATTGCTTGTAGATAATACCTTCTTTTGGTTTAGATCTTTCAGCCGTCATTGTAAAGCCAAGCGATGGGAAGTAAATTTTTAGAGATTGATGCCTGACTGAAACTGAATTTTCTCCGTAAGACACAACTGGCTCACCAACTAAACGTACTGTACCATTTAAATCCACAGCCGTTTTCTCCATTTTAATTGAAGAATAAGTAGCAGTTAATTGCTTCATTATATCAATTTCCTTGCTATTAATTACAGCAGGATTAGATTTATAATAAACAATACTTGAAACGCCGGGGATGCTTGTTAATTTATGCAGTTCAGATTCAAACATAAAAACAAACACATAAGAATTAAGCAACGGCTCAAGCCCGTCTTTTTTATTATTAAATTTAGAATCTGTAGTATTTACTATAGGACAAAAGTTTTCAATTCCTTTTTTCGTTAAGGCCAATGCTACTCTTCTCTCTTTCTGCGGCCTTGTATAAACTGCATACCAATTTTTTGTCATGTTGCTGATTTTTTTGATTATTAAAAAATTCAGTCTTTCAAATACGAATTAGATGTAGATTTTCTAAAGGAAGCTGGTCAGATGACAGGAATCGTGGGACAATCAACGGGATATCAGATACTTATTTCATAGTTGCAGCACAAACATACAGTATTAAGTTTAAAAAACAAGGAAATTTTTAAGTTGAATTTAAAAAAAAGTCCAAAAAATATTGAATTAAAACCTATATTTTAATATAGTTTATTTTAAATTAATAACTAAGTCTTTGATTTCCGGTCAATTCATTGCTGAAAATCAAATTGATTTGGTAGACTACTACTTTATCTAAAAAGTTGCATGGGAATTTGACACGGAAAAATTATTTTTGAAAAAACTTATAATGGAACAAACAACATTGGGTATCGGTACCAGGCTTCAACATACACAATACGGCCCGGGTGTTATTGTTGGTGTAAATTATGGCACCTATCTTATTTCATTTATTCATCACGGTATTAAAGAAATAGATAAAACTGACACAAACCTTGATGAAATCATTCCGGAAAATGTTTCTGCTGAAGTTGAAACAACATCTGAAACAGAAAAATCATTACTTAAAATATTGAGATTATGGTCTGGAATTGCGGAGCCGGTTGCATTGGGCGACAGGTGGAAAGGAGGAGTACTTTTAATGCAGCCGTACGATAAAACTCAAAAGCCAAAAGAAATTCCAATTGAAGATTTTTTTCATAAAATAGTTATGTTGAGAGACCGGCTCAGGGTACTCGAACAAAATATCAATAGTAACAAAAAATTAGGCGATGAAGAAAAGGTTAATATTCAGCAGTATATAACCCGGTGTTACGGTTCACTTACTACTTTCAATGTTCTTTTCAAGAATAAAGAACAATGGTTTATTGGCGACAAAGGCGGTAAAGAAGATTAATTTGGGAAACAAACTCTAAAATTTATTTACTGCTTAAATTTTCATATGCCCACTTTTTTTAAAAGTCTTTATCTGCAGGTGCTGGCGGCGATAGCAGCAGGCATTATAATTGGTTATTATTTTCCGGGATTTGCTGTGCAGCTTAAACCATTAGGCGATGGTTTTATACGGCTGATAAAGATGATGATTGCACCGTTAATATTCTGCACCATAGTAACAGGCATTGCAGGAATGCAGGACACAAAAAAAGTTGGACGAGTTGGTATTAAAGCGTTGATATATTTTGAAATTGTTACCACAATTGCACTTGTTATCGGGCTAATTGTAGTGAATATAATAAAGCCGGGCAGTAACATGAATGCCAGTGTTGCGGCCATTGATTCAAAGCCGGTTGAAGAGTTTATAACAAAGGGCAAAAGCCAGGGGGTAGCTGATTTTATCTTAAATATAATTCCGGAAAATATTGTGAATGCGCTTTCTGCCGGCAACCTGTTACAGGTATTATTTTTTGCTATTTTACTTGGTTTTGCGCTATCTAAAATGAAAGATAAAGCTGCACCCTTTCTTAAAGGAGTACAATCATTTGAAACAGCCTTGTTTACTATTATTGGATTTGTAATGAAACTGGCGCCAGTTGGCGCTTTTGGCGCAATGGCATTTACAATAGGCAAATACGGACTAGGTTCCTTAGCTTCACTTGGGCAACTGATGATTTCATTTTACATTACCTGTATAATTTTTATAGTGGGTGTATTAGGTTCAATTTTGAAGTATGCCGGGTTCAATATTTTCCGGCTTATAAAATATCTTAAAGAAGAACTCCTGATTGTTTTGGGTACCTCCTCCTCAGAATCTGCTTTACCTGGCTTAATAAAGAAGCTGCAGAATGCAGGATGTTCAGAACCGGTTGTTGGACTGGTTGTACCCACAGGATATTCTTTCAATCTGGATGGTACTTCAATTTATTTAACAATGGCAGCTGTTTTTTTAGCTCAGGCTACCAATACTCCTTTAAGTTTACCCCAGCAAATTTCCCTGCTGTTGATATTGCTGCTTACATCAAAAGGAGCCGCCGGTGTTACCGGGAGTGGCTTTATAACACTGGCTGCAACACTGCCCACAGTTGGCCATATCCCTGTTGCTGCAATTGCTCTTATATTGGGTATAGACAGGTTTATGAGCGAAGGCAGGGCTATTACCAATATAATAGGAAATGCGGTAGCAACAATTGTTGTGGCAAGATGGGAAAAGGAAATAAATACTGATCTGGCAAAAAAGATAATTGGCTGAGATAAATATTGTAAAATGATTCAGGATTTATGCGAATGCGCAAATCCTGAATTTGAAATTTTCCGGACTTATACTAATCCTTTCGCAACCAGGTATTCTGCTATCTGAACTGCATTAGTGGCAGCACCTTTCCGGAGATTATCACTTACTATCCAGCAGTTTAATGTATTAGGCTGTGTTTCATCCCGGCGTATCCTGCCTACAAAAGTTTCATCTTTTTCATGCGCTGTTAAAGGCATTGGATAAATAAAATTAGCAATATCATCCTGCACTATCACACCTGGTGCTTTGCTCAGAATCTCTCTTATTTCGTTTAAATCAAAATCATTCTCAAACTCAATGTTTACGCTTTCGCTATGGCCACCCATTACTGGTATGCGTACAGTGGTTGCGGTAACTTTTATATTTTCATCACCAATAATTTTAATTGTTTCATTGGTCATTTTCATTTCTTCCTTTGTATAACCATTTTCCAGAAAGCTGTCAATTTGTGGAATCGCATTCAGGTCAATTTGATATTTATAGGCCATTGCACCTTCAATCCCATTTCTTTCATTCATCAATTGCTCTACAGCTTTTACGCCGGTACCAGTTACGCTTTGATAAGTGCTTACCACAACTCTTTTAATTTTATATTTATCATGCAAAGGCTTTAGCACCACCACCATTTGTATGGTTGAACAATTTGGGTTGGCAATTATTTTGTCAGTAGCCGTTAGTACATCTGCATTTACCTCCGGAACAACTAATTTTTTTTCAGGATCCATCCGCCAGGCACTGCTGTTGTCAATAACGGTAATACCGGCTTCAGCAAATTTGGGTGCCAGCTCCAGGGAAGTACCACCACCTGCAGAAAAAATGGCAATAGCAGGTTTGGCTGCAATCGCATCCTGGTAACTCACCACTGTAAATTCCTTGCCCTTGTAAGTAACCTTTTTGCCGATAGATTTTTCAGATGCAACAGGAATAATTTCTGTAACCGGGAAATTTCTTTCTGCTAATACCTGCAACATTTTGCTACCTACAAGGCCAGTGGCGCCCACTACTGCTACTTTCATTTTTTTTGTTTTTTGTGGCTTATCAATTTTGATTTAAATCAATAAACCTGGTTATAAATAAGATTCAGTTTTTAGGGGATGCTTCCACGGGCAACCTTTATTTGTATAAAAAAGCCTTCCATTTTTTATGGAAGGCTTTGTATAATTTATCCGGTCATTACTATACAGCTTCCTTGCTAACGCAGGTCTTCTTAATAATGATTGTATGTTTTATAAAAAACATTTTCGGGTGCGAAAGTAAACACAAAATATAATTTTGCCAAAATGCTTTTAAACTTCTTTTAAACAGTTGAATTTATTATTAAGCTTCATAATTTCTTTCATGATTTAAAGTTATTATCTTTAAAATTCAACTGTCAGTCATTTTATGAAATGCATACAACTTTGTATATTGCTGATATTCTTTTCAACTCATCTAACCTGGGCACAGTTAAATGACAATTTTAATGATGGAGACTTCTCCGCAAATCCCGCCTGGTCCGGTAACAGTGCTGACTGGATTATAAGCCCAACATTTCAACTGCAGAGTAACAATACAACCGCTAATTCCAATTTTTACATTAGTACGCCAAACTTACTTGCAACTGTTGCCCAATGGGAGTTTTATGTAAAGCTGGGTTTTAATACAAGTGCTCTCAATTATGTCGATATTTATTTAACAGCTTCCGCAGCAGATCTTTTTGCAAGCACTACTACCGGTTATTTTGTTAGACTTGGAGGGTTGGCAGATGAGATAAGCCTTTTTAGAAAAAATGCAAATGGGTCTGCAGATAAAATTATAGATGGAACAGATGCCGTATTAAATAACAGCAGCAATGCGTTAAAAATTAAAGTAACGAGAGATGCCAATAATCTTTTTACAGTATTCCGTGATCTTACTGGCACCGGAAATTCTTATATTAGTGAAGGTGCTGTTATTGAGGCCACATTAGTAACTTCTGCTTTTTTTGGTATAGCTGTAAAGCAGAGCACTCCCAGTTTTTTTCAGCGTCATTTTTTTGATGACATTGAGATTAAAACCTACACACCAGATATTAATCCGCCATCTGTTGTAAGTGCCACTGCCATTTCCAATAATGAAGTTGATGTTTTATTCAATGAACCGGTTGATAATATAAGTGGTCAGGTTGCTGCTAATTATGTTGCCGGCAACAGCATTGGTGCCGCCTTAAGCGCTGCAGTTGATGCAGTGAATACAGCGCTTATCCATTTGACCTTCGGAACAAATTTTCCAAACGGCAACAGCACACTCACGGTGAATGGAGTGCAGGATCTGGCAGGTAATACAGCAAGCGTTGCAACTGCAACATTTTACATTTATACACCTCAGCAGTATGACATTGTGATTGACGAATTGATTGCAGACCCAACACCACAAGTTGGCTTGCCAAACAATGAATGGATTGAATTAAAGAATACTGCTGCATTCCCAATTAATATCCGGGGTTGGCGCATTGGCGATGCATCCGGGCTTAGCGGGCCATTGCCAGATTTTGAATTGCAACCGGATAGCTTTGTTATTGTTTGTACAGGAAGTGCATTACCTGCTTTGTCAGCTTTCGGCAAAACGCTGACGGTGAGCAGTTTTCCCTCCATGGATAATATTGGAGAGTTAATCTATTTACAATCTACCCGGGGGCAGGTTATCCATAGCGTGCAGTATAATGTGGCGTGGTATCAAAATGAGTTAAAGCAGGATGGAGGCTGGAGCCTTGAAATGGTGGATACCAAAAATCCTTGCGGAGGCAGCAGTAATTGGAAGGCCAGCTCAAATTTAAAAGGAGGAACACCAGGTATAAAAAATTCTGAAGATAACGTTAACACTGACGTAGCAGCACCGCAACTAATCAGGACGTACGCAACAGATAGTCTGAATATAGTACTGGTTTTTAATGAACCGCTGGACAGCTTTAATTCAGCTGTTGCTGCAAAGTATAATATCAGCGATGGAATTGGTGTACCGGTTTCTTCAACCTGCATGGCGCCGGGGTTTACAAAAATAATTTTGCGGCTTGCTTCGCCAATCCTTCAGGATAAAACCTACACTGCCTCCGTTCAAAATATTACTGATTGTGCAGGTAATTTAATCGGAACAAAAAAAACTGCTAAGGTTGGCCTTAGTAAAGTTGCGGATAGCCTTGACCTGGTAATAAATGAAATTTTATTTAATCCGCCTGCCAACGGTTATGATTATGTTGAACTATACAATAAAAGCAGTAAAATAATTGATCTTAACCAAACTTATATAGCAAACAGAAATACTGCCGGCATAACCAGCAGTATAACGCAGCTTAGCGCTGAACCTTTTTTATTATTTCCTGAAGAATTTATGGTGGTTACGGAAAATTCGGATTGGGTAAAGAAGACTTTTGTTTCCCAAAATTTGGAAGCTTTTATCCCGGTTGCTTCCATGCCAACTTTTAATGATGATGCCGGAGATGTAATTTTATTAAACGGCCAGGGAAAAATCACAGATGAAGTTGTTTACAGTGATAAATGGCACTTTAAGTTACTTGATAATACTGAAGGGGTGGCCTTGGAAAGAATAGATTATAATGCAGCTTCTGCTGATGCAGGAAACTGGCACTCAGCCGCTACCAGTATAGGTTATGGAACGCCATCTTATAAAAACTCACAGTTTAAAATAAATGACGGGCTGCAGGGAGATGTAAAGATAAGCCCGGAGATTGTAAGTCCTGATAATGATGGAATGGATGACTTTGCAACGATAGATTATAACTTTCCCGAACCAGGTTATATTGCCAACATTACCGTTTTTGATGCTGCTGGCAGGCCCGTAAAGTTTTTACAACGAAACGCATTATGCGGAACAAAAGGTGGCTTTAAATGGGATGGTCTTGGAGAAAAGAATCAGCCACTATCTACTGGTGTATATATAGTTGTTGCGGATGTATTCAATTTAAAAGGCCAGAAGAAACTGTACAAAGTTCCTGTGGTATTAGCAAAAAGAAATTAGTTTAAAAATGGTAACACATAAAAAAGGTTCACATTACTTCAGCAAGCTTTATAATGTAAACCTTAATTTTTTTTCTGGCTGGGTTTGCAACTAGGACGCAATGAAATTTTTCAAACGGTTAAACTCCTTTGTTGAACTTGAAACAAAAATTCTGTTGCAAAAAACAGTGATTGTTTTTGCCAATGTGGCAAGCATTGATTGAGTGTTATCTGTCATAGTATTGAATTTGGTATAAAGGTAAAGTTCATTTTTTTTCTGCAACGAGTACAACTACTCTATGTTTTGCGCCGTATTTTCCGCACATTGAATGCTTTGATTTATTGGCATGCTCAAAACGCTGCTTTGTAGTATGAATATCTTAATTGTAGTATTATTTCCATTACTGTAATCTTTTGTCGGCAGCGCCATTAACTGGCTGTTTGCCAAGTCAATTTTGTTTTTTGGCTGCTGCTTTTATATATTTACTAATCACTGTTTATTTGTGGTAACATGTTGAATATGTAAAAAGTAAAAACTTGAATATACCGTCATCAGCACTCATTTTTATCAATTATTACAAAAGATTTACTGTTGATTAGTTTTAAACAGAACAATGACAAACAGCTTCGCTTTCAATACCATATTGCCAATTAAAGTTTGGGTATTGGCTCCTTATCTTACCACAGCTGACGATAATATTAATTATTATTATGACTTTTCTCAGAGCATAGCTGAATATTCCGCTGCTTTTGCAGAACTGGAAGTTGCGTGGAAATGGCAGCCGGTTACTATGCTTGATTTCGAGGAAATTATTACTGCTATAAAAATTGAGAAAGACGGGGGAGTCTGTTTCCCTGTTGTATTTAATATCTGCGATGGAGACGAAGTAAATGGTACCCCTGGCATATCTGTGATAAATACTCTTGAGCGAATGGAAATTAAGTATACAGGATCAGATGCTTTTTTTTACAATATTACTACTTCCAAAATACCTATGAAGGCAGCCTTCGACAGAGATAAAGTGGCAACTGCTACATGGGAACCTATTCATTCTAAAGATCAGGATCTGTCGGGTATTTTTAACAGGCTGGGCACTCCGGTGATAGTAAAGCCTTCTGTATCTGGCGGTAGTATGGGCGTGGGCATAAAAAATGTGGTACATACAGAAGAGGCGATGATTGAGCAGGTTCAGCAATTATTTTCAGGTTATCATGGCTGGAACTTAGCACTGGATGGCTTAATCGCAGAAACATTTATTAAAGGCGAGGAATATACAACGTTGATTGTTGGTTCTTATGATAATCCTGGCGGGGCAATTATCTATAACCCGGTGGAAAGGGTTTTTCATGACTCCTTGCCTGATGAAGAAAAATTTTTAAGCTTTGACCGTTTATGGGAAATATATGATGAAGAATCAGCTATGCCTGAAAATGGCAATTTTTACGAATATGAAGCAACGGATGAAATGCTGTCTCAAAAAATAAAAGAACTTTCCTGGCAGGCATTTGCTGCTGTAAAGGGTAACGGGTATACCAGGGTAGATATAAGGCGGGACAAAACAACTGGTAAGTTATACGTACTGGAAGTAAATGCCCAGTGTGGTTTAAGTGAAGATGAAGATTTTACTTCTATTGGTGCCATACTTAAAGTCAACAATAAAACATTCGTTCAGCTCGTGCAGGAAATTATTACCCAGGCTTTTGCAAGAGAGGATGTGGTAGAAGAAGAGCCTGTTATTTTAAATAAAAAAATTGCCTGAAGTATGGGCAATGATGTCAATAAATCCTAACAATCTTAAATGACTTCGGAAATCGATTATTTCAAGGAAATGCGTATTTGTGTATTACAACCTGATTATTCAACTACCAAAGTTGATTATCAATATTATGATCCACCACGTAACCTCTCCAAACTTATTCCGGAAGCAGAATTTGATCATGTTTTTTTAAATAAACTTACAACTTACAAGCAACTGAAAGAGTTGAAAAAGAAAAAATATGATGTATTTGTAAACCTCTGCGAAGGATATCTTGAATGGGAAGTTCCCTCAATTGATGTTATTTACACGCTTGAGTTATTAAATCTGCCTTTTACGGGTCCAGCAACTTTATTGTACGATCCCCCCAAAGAGCTGATGAAGTATGTGGCACATACCGCTGGCGTGCAAACTCCTGCTTATGCGATTGTAGAAAATACTGCTGGTTTGGCCAATGATTGCAGCCATCTCAACTTCCCTCTTTTTGTAAAGCCCCATAAAGCGGGCGATAGTTTGGGGGTGGATGAAAAAAGCCTTGTAAATACAAATGCAGAACTTTATGAAAAAGTAGCGGCTATTGCAGAAGAATATGGCCCCTTATTGGTGGAAGAGTATATTGATGGAAGGGAATTTACAGTAATGATTGCAGGTAGTTGTGGAAAAGGAGAGGAGCCAATAGTTTTTGAACCAGTAGAGTATGTTTTTCCTTTAGGCAAACATTTTAAAACCTACAGCCTCAAAACTTCTGAACTTCACCCCGAAGCAAATATTGGCATAAGCGACCACAAATTAGCCAGCAGTTTAAAGGATGCAGCAAAAGAAATATTTAAAGGATTTGATGGTGTAGGTTATGCAAGACTTGATTTTAGAATGGACTGGCAAGGCGTTGTCTATTTTCTCGAAATTAATTTTACCTGTTCTGTTTTTTACCAGGATGGTTATGAGGGAAGTGCGGATTATATTCTTAAATATGACGGTTTCGGCAGGTCAAACTTTTTGCGGCATATCATAAAAGAGGGCATTTACCGCTTTCGGAAACAACAGCAAAAATTTATTATGAAGGGGAATTCAATAGCTGGTTACGGTATTTATGCTGCCGAAGATTTAGCAGTTAATGAGTTGATTTTCAAGGGTGAAGAGATGCCACAGCGTATTGTGACGAGGCGGCATGTTGCTGAAAATTGGGGTATTAAAGAAAAAGAAATATTTAGGCGTTACGCTTATCCTGTAAGTAAAGAGGTATTTTTGCTGTGGGATAAAAATCCAAATTGCTGGGCGCCTCAAAATCACAGTTGTTCGCCCAACACCGCTTATGATGGCTTAAATGTGAAAGTAATAAAATCCATTAAAAAAGGGGAAGAGCTTACGTTAGATTACGCTTCCTTTCTTGATCAAAATATGGAGCCTTTCATTTGCCGCTGCGGCTCTCCTGAATGCCGCGGCCTTATTTCCGGAACTTCGGGTAATTCTGTTACCGAAAGAGAAACCAGGCCGCCAGTTTAAACCACGGATATCTTATTTGGTCATACAACACCATTAACAAAATGGCGGCGGGACCTTTATCCGCAAAAAAATTATTAGAAAGAAGCAACAGACGAATTATGTCAAGATTTAAATTATTGCACCGGCTTGTATTAAAACACAAATATCAATTGGTGCTTACCTACTCACTTTTCAGCCTGGAAATGCTCGGCAGTCTTTTGAGATTTTACTTTTTCGGCGAAGCAGTAAACGATTTGATAAAAGGTAGTTATAAGGGACTTATCATTTTAGTTTTGGTGCATATTGCTTACCTTATTGTAGGAACAATACGGCACATAAATGATACTAAAACGTATACTACTATATACACATCCCTGGTAACAAAATTTTTAAGCCGGCGATTTAAGCAGGCAGAAATTTCCCGGTTAAGCGCTCATTCAACACTTGCAAGAGAGTTTGTTGATTTTCTGGAGCATGATTTTGTTTACGTTATAGAGGCTGCCTATAACATAATTGGATCATTGATCATTCTATGTTTCTACGATGTTACCATCGCCGCTGTTTGTCTTTCAGTTCTTTTACCTGTGATCATTATCAGTCATTTTTACGGAAAAAAAATGAAGGTGCTCAACCAGCAAAAAAATGATGAACTGGAAGAACAGGTTAATATTATTAGTAAAGGGAATCATGGAAAAATACGCCTGCATTACAAAAGCCTTCAAAAATGGCAAATTAAAATATCAAATAAAGAAGCTTTTAATTTTGGCATAATGGAGTTATTAATATTGCTGGTTATAACGGGATGTTTGATGTTATCCAGAAGCATGCACAATGCAGCGATAATGGCTGGAAGTCTTTTTGGAATATACAGCTACATTCTTAAATTTACAAGCGGTTTGGATACTATACCTTATACAGTACAAAGGCTTTCTTCTTTAAGTGACATAACCCGCCGCATTGAATTGCAGGAAGAAGATTTTACAGAAGAAACCAGTAATGGAAATTTTGATTATAAACCTTACCCACTTATACCAGGTAAAATAAAAATATCCGCATAAAAAACCAAATCAGTCATTAAAACGAATATTTAAACAGACCTTTTAAGAGATTTCAGAATAATTTACTATTTTACTCACACTTTCTCATAGTGGCCTGATTTTAGTTACTAATTAATTTGACTTTCTTTATCCTTTGACTACTCTGCCGAAAATTCCCGGCGTACCCAATTTCCTGAATTCCTGTTTACGATCCATTTCCTAAGCTATTCCCAACAGTACAAATTATCGCTTGCATTGAATGTTCTTTTTCAGAAAGAAACTATGGTTGAAGGTGGAGTTTGATGTTAATGTGGTAGTATTTATCCGGCAAACTAATAAAACATTTATATCGTAATTATTTTTTTATGGAAAAAGTTTACAACTCATATACAAAGGTGATTGATGGAACCACTTACTTTTTTGTTAAGCAATTTTTAGTGTTTAATGAACTGCAGGGTGTTGCTCCCGTACTGGAGAAATATGGTATGCACACCAGCTTTGAAAAAGCCTGTCAAATAGCTGGAGTTAAAGAAGAAAGTGTTAGAAAGCAACTCTTACAATCTTTGGAAAATCACAGTCCTCTGGCCAAAGTAATTGGCATTGATGATGCAATTTACACGGGCAATAAAGCTGCCGGACTTTAGTTATTCATTTTTTAATTTGCGTGGTTCCATCCCTGGGCAACAAGAGGGTGCTTATTGCCGCCTCTTGTAATTATGTTTGTGCCGTCCTCAGGTGCTGTCATGTAGCCAATTACGCTAATCTGTTCGTTCAGTAAAAGTTTCTCATATTGAGCCTGCGAAACTGTAAAGAGTAATTCATAATCTTCTCCGCCGCTTAAAGCGCATACTGTCGGGTCAAGCTCAAGTTTATAAGCATACTGCCTTGCATCTTCATGTATCGGAATTTTCTCTTCATACAAAACACATCCGAGATTACTTTGCTTACAAATGTGCAGCAGTTCACTACTCAAGCCGTCGCTTACATCAATCATTGAACTTGGTTCAATTTCAACGTCCCCTAAAAAATCAACAATATCTTTTCTGGCTTCTGGCTTAAGCAGGCGGCCAACAATATAGGCTTGGTTTTCGAGATCTGGCTGAACTCCGGTTTCCGTATAAACTTTTTTCTCCCGTTCTAAAATTGTAAGTCCTAAAAACGCCCCGCCTAAAAATCCACTTACACAAACTAAGTCGCCCTTTTGGGCTGTACTTCTTTTTACAAATTTATCCGGCGCAACTTCGCCTATGGCAGTAATTGAAATAATAAATCCTTTTTGAGATGAAGTTGTATCACCTCCTATTAAATCAACACCATATTTTTCACACGCTGCATAAACTCCTTCGTAAAACTCGTCCAGGGCTTCTACGCTAAACCGGCTGCTAAAGGCAATGCTCAATGTAATATGGGTTGGCGTTGCGTTCATTGCATAAATATCACTCAGGTTGGCAATTACACTTTTATAACCAAGGTGTTTAAGTGGTGTGTAGGCCAGGTCAAAGTGTATGCCTTCCACCAACATATCAGTTGTAATTACAGTTTGTTTTCCAAAGTTGTCAATCACTGCAGCATCATCGCCCACACTAACAATTGTAGAAGCATTTCTTGTTTCATTGTTTTTGGTAAGATGATCGATAAGTCCAAACTCTCCCAACGATGCTATTTCTGTTCTTTCTGTACTCATAATAATAAGAGATGAATTATTTAGGCATGCAAATTACGATTGATATTTCTATATTGTAATTACCAGATCTTTGCCATTTACTATTCCCACAAGCTCATCGTGTATTTTTCCATTTGTTGCAATAATGCCGGGCTGATAAACTGAATAAGGATGACCTTGAAAATCTGTTACTTTCCCGCCAGCTTCTTCCACTATTAAAAACCCGGCGGCGCTATCCCAGGCCTGGAGCTTGTGTTCATAAAAGCCATCAAATCTGCCGGCGGCAACCCAGCAAAGATCAAGTGCGGCACTGCCAAGCCTGCGTACAGGTACACCCTTTCTTATCAATTTTTCAAATACCTGCAACGGGCCGTTTTGTGTATCAAGATATGTGTATGGAAAACCAGTCACCAGGCAACTGTTTACAACCGCCGTTTTGTTGCTAACCACAAGTTTTTTATCATTCAATGATGCACCAAAGCCTTTTTGGGCAAAATAAAATTCCTGCATCAACGGATTGTAAACTGCACCCATTACGATTTCGCCATTATGTTCGAGCCCAATACTAACGCAGCAAATTGGAATGTTGTTGCTAAAATTAATGGTACCGTCAATCGGGTCAATGATCCACTTATACTCACTGTCCATTTTAATTTCTCCAGCCTCTTCACTTAAAATAAAATGGTCCGGAAAATCCTGCTGAATCACCTCGAAAATGGCCTTTTCAGCAGCATAATCTCCTTCGGTTACAGGGTTATTAATACCTTCTTTATTAGTGATTTTATAGTCTGTATTAAAAAAACGGACCAGTTCTTTTGCGCCTGCTTCTACCGCTTTAATGAGTGTGGTTTTTATCATAAGGCAAATATAGATTAGCCTGACAGGAATTATCCCGGGGAGAATCAAAAAATAAATGATTAGAACACTTTAATAAATTCGCAACAATAATCTGTTATACATTTTTTACTTTTGTAAATGTTTGTGTTTTAAAGACCAGGCTTGTCAACAACGTTTTTTTTAAAATCACTAAGTTTTATGTCAGCAGCAGCTACCTCACCTATTCCGGCTCCTTTAACCTCAAAAGATTTTGCAACAGACCAGGAAGTTCGCTGGTGCCCGGGTTGCGGAGATTATTCCATTCTTGCACAGGTACAAAAAGTAATGCCAACACTGGGTATTCCCAAAGAGAATATCGTAATTGTGAGTGGAATTGGCTGCAGTAGCCGCTTTCCATACTATATGAATACTTATGGAATGCACAGTATTCACGGAAGGGCAACTGCAGTTGCCAGTGGTTTAAAGGCCGCCCGGCCAGAGCTAAGTATATGGATAGTAACCGGAGATGGAGATGGACTTAGCATTGGTGGCAATCACACTATTCATTTGCTCCGCAGAAACTTTGATGTAAATGTATTACTGTTCAATAACCAGATTTACGGACTTACTAAAGGACAGTATTCTCCCACTTCGGAAGAAAATAAAATAACAAAGAGCACCCCTTTCGGTAGTATTGATCACCCATTTAATCCGCTGGCTTTGGCAATGGGTGCTGATGCAAGTTTTATAGCCAGAACTATGGATCGTGACCCAAAACATTTACAGGCAATGTTGTTAAGAGCGCAAGCTCACAAAGGAGCGTCATTCCTCGAAATATATCAAAACTGCAATATTTTTAATGACGGGGCCTTTGAGATTTTTACCGAAAAAAGTTCAAAACCAGACGAAGTACTGTTCCTGGAACAAGGCAAACCGCTGGTATTTGGCGCCGCTCAAAACAAAGGAATAAGGCTTGATGGTTTTCGCCCAGTTATTGTAGAAATTGGCGTTGAAGCATCTCTCGAAGACCTTTGGATTCATGATGATAAAGATTTTTATAAAGCGCAGATACTGATCCGCATGTTTGACGTTCCGGCTTTGCAGGGCCATCTCCCAAGGCCTTTTGGAGTGTTTTACGAAACAGACAGGGCTTGTTATGAAGATGGAATGACCATGCAATTGGAAGAAGTAATTGCCAAAAGAGGTAAGGGTGATCTGGACAAGTTGTTGCGAGGAAATGAAATCTGGACGATTAGCTAATTCGCTCTATTTTTCTTTTATTTTTAATTTGTTTTCAAAATTTTGAATTTCCAAGGTCTCATTACAGTACCCGTCATATTTCTAATATGTCATAAAAGAGTTTTTCTTGTATTTTTAAGATGAGATTCTACTAAAAATTGAATATTAGATATTTTCTAAAACAACTTCTTGTAATTTTTTTGTAATTGCATTCCGAAAATCTTTGCCTGTAAGCTTTACACGGTACCTTTTGATTATACTTAATCTGCAATAAATATTAGTTCAATAAAATTGGTTTTATTGTTTCGACGCAAATATTTAGTTTTTTTCTAAATAAATACCTGTTTCGATAGATAATTTCGTATTTCTTATTCATAAATACGAAAAGAAATCACAATTATATAATGGTTT
The DNA here is from genome assembly GCA_965247025.1 of Ferruginibacter sp. GTDB lineage: Bacteria > Bacteroidota > Bacteroidia > Chitinophagales > Chitinophagaceae > Ferruginibacter. The sequence goes on from OZ252000.1 coordinate 4,790,003, forward strand.
ATTAACAAAAATTTTGCAGTTTATGCAGCATGTTGTTTCTTTATGCGGTCATTAAGCGGGTTAGTACCTTATGAAATGTAAATTATAAAGTATTTAAAATCAAAACTAACAAAACATGAAAAAACTGTTGGCTATTGCGATAGCAATGCTGTCGATTGGAATAGTGGCTGCACAAACCCGAGTGGTTACGGGAAAAGTGACAGACTCTAAAGGTGTTCCTGTTCAAGGGGCTACAATTAAATCAAAAAGTGGTCAGACTGTTGTTTCCGATGAACTAGGAGCATACAAAATCAGTGTTGCAAATGAAGATGCGCTTACAATATCGTCAATCAACTTTGGAACAACAAATATTAAAGTAGGATCAAATTCTACAGTAAATGCGGTACTGGAGGCAAAAGAGAGCAAACTTGAGGAAGTTGTTGTAACCTCTTTCGGTATAAAAAGAGAGCCAAAGTCATTGGGTACTTCTATTTCTAAAGTTGGAACTAAAGAGTTAACCCAAGGTAAGGTTACAAACATTGCCACCGGACTATCAGGGAAAGTTGCTGGTTTGCAGATTAACAATGTTAATAGCAGTGTTGATCAAAATACCAGGATCACATTAAGAGGTAATCGATCAATACTTGGTAATAACGAAGCATTAATTGTAATTGATGACGTGGTAATGTCAAAAGATCAGGGAGGAGCTATTCTTGCACAGCTAAATCCCAATGATGTTGATAATATTTCAGTCTTAAAAGGAGGATCTGCAGCCGCAATTTATGGATCTGATGGTTCAAATGGTGTTATTATAGTGACAACAAAAAGAGGGGTTAAAGGAAAAGCTGTCATTAACTTAAGTAATACCACGCAATTTCAGGAAATAGCTTATTTGCCTAATTTACAAAATAAGTTCGGCACTTATGGCGGTGAACTCGATCCTAATCAATATCCAGGAATTGTTTATTTTCCCGAAAACCCTTTTGTACCATATGTGCCTTATGAAAATCAGAGTTACGGTCCTGCATACAATGGTGCAGCTATTACATTAGGAGCGCCTGTGAGATTTTACAATGCAGATGGAACATATTTTGACTCTTTACAACATGGCACTTATTCTGCTAAACCGGATGCCAAATTAGGTTTTTTCAATAAAGGGCTTACAATTCAAAATGATTTATCAATTTCTGGCGGCGATGATAAAAGTAAATTTTTCCTAAGCGTTCAGGATGTAAACATTAAGGGTACTGTTCCTAATGACAAAAATCACAGAAATACATTTAGGTTAAACGGGTCAAGAGAATTTGACAGGCTGAGCGTGGCATATTCAGTTAACTATACGATTCAGCACAGTAATGTTACACCCGGCTCTTTTGGTGTAAATGGAAGCCCATCAGCATTTGGAGGGTCTTATTACCAAAATAGAGCTGTTTACTGGACTGTTTTGAATACACCTGCGAATGTAGATTTAAGAGATTACAGAAATTGGCAAACAGATAATTTTGCTAATCCAAATGGATATTTTAATGCTTATTTCGGTAATCCATGGTGGCAAATTGATGCATCGAGGCTAGATACAAAAAGGAACACACTAATAGGTAACCTCGATTTAAAATACAAGGTTACAGACTGGTTCAGTTTACAAGCAGTTGCCGCTATCACCAGATATGATTTGACAAATAAATTTACCTACCAGGGATTCAAATTTGCTGACTGGGCAAAAGACGACGTATACGGTTCTGGTAGAAGTACTACAGATGCTCCAGCTGCGGCGTTTGATGCTTTTGCTTATAACAACCGGTTAACAGGAAGCGCTTTTGCCAGCTTTAGTAAAGATTTTAAGGATTTATCTTCAAAGCTGTTAATTGGTGCTACAACTTTCGATGAAACTGAAAGGTCTGTTTACGCATCGGCTAGCCAACTAGTAATTCCAGACTTTTATAATATTTCAAACAGAGTTGGAGAACCTGGAGTTTATGAAAACTTTTCCCAATACAGAAAGAACGGCGCATTTGCAGATTTGTCATTAAGCTATAAAGATTATCTATTTGCACATGGTTCATTTAGAAACGACTGGGACTCGAGACTGGATAAGACAAAAAGAAGCTTTAGCTATTTTTCAGGAGATGTTGCATTCGTCTTTACAGATCTTTTTCCAACGTTAACACAAGGAAATTTTCTTAGTTACGGAAAATTAAGGGCTGCAATTGGAAAAACAGGTAACGTTAGTGTAGGGCCTTATAGTCTGGATAATGTTTTTAATAGTGCTCCTAATTTTCCTTATGGAAGCACTGCCGGTTTTACTGTATCTAACTCTTTGAATAACAGATTACTCAAGCCTGAAATCACAAATGAAAAAGAAATTGGCTTGGACCTTAGATTTTTAAGGGACAGGTTGAATCTTAAACTTGCTGCTTATAAATCAAATACCACAAACCAAACATTACCTGTTCAGGTTAGCTCTGCAACAGGATTTTCATCAGCTTTGTTAAATAGTGGCGAAATGCAGAACAGAGGTATAGAGGCTGAGTTAAGTTATATCCTGCTGGATAGATCAAGGAGTAAGGGTGTTAGGGTAGACGTCGGAGGCAACTTTACCTATAACGAGAATAAGGTTATTTCAATATACCCTGGTATAGACAACTTTAATTTGTCCGGCTCCCAATATGTTATTAAAGGAGCAGCATTTCCACAAATTAAGTTGACTGATTGGAAAAGGGATCCGGCGGGAAGAATTATTGTCGATAAAAATTCTGGCTTCCCCACACCAAATGATTCATTATCAACTTTTGGCACATCCAATCCTCCTTACAAACTTGGATTAAATACTACAATCAGTTACAAAGGTTTTTCTCTTTACATATTAGCAGAAGCAAGATTTGGAGCAGTAATTTATAATTCGATAGGAAACGCATTGGATTTTACTGGTGTTTCAGCATACTCTGCTCAAACTGACCGTACCCGTTTTATTATACCGAATTCATCAGTGGATGATGGTACAGGCAAATACGTGGCGAATAACAGCGTGGCGGTGAAAAATGGTAATAACGATTTTTGGGCAAGTACTTGGAATAATATAGGTGCTACCTACTTAAACAGCGCAGATTTTTGGAAAATCAGGGAAGTATCGCTTTCCTATACATTCCCAAAAAGCCTTTTAAAAAACCAATCAGTTTTCAAACAGATTTCCATTGCGCTGGTTGCCCGTAATATTTTTACTTACCGGGCTAAAGAAAATGTTTGGACAGACCCAGAGTTTAGCAACACTACGGGAAATGCAATTGGCACAACCGACATTAATCAGAATCCTCCGACAAGAACCTTTGGAGCCAATGTAAACATCACATTTTAATTAAGACTCTTAACTGAAAAATTTAAAAATGAAAAAACTTACTTTTTTTATATTGGTCACATCAATAATTATAACTGCCGGGTGCAGCAAGGATTATCTTGATGTAAATACCAATCCTAATCAATCTACCTCTGCCGACCCGGGGCTTGTTCTTCCTGCGGCACTTACATCAACTGTTGCACAGTGGTATCCGGGCCCTACGGCCCATAGCGGATGGATGGGCAGTTGGGCAGTGAGCGGAAGCTATGCAATCAGTTCTACAGATTTTAGTACCTATAAAATGACTACTGATTTTGGAGATGGTGTTTGGCAGAGCACATACGATAATTTGGAAGATTATCAGTATATCATTGAAAAAGCAAATGCAACAGGACAACCTTTTTTGGAAGGAACATCCAGGATTATGAAAGCTTACCAATTTCACCATCTCGTAGATCTATGGAATAATGTGCCATATGCAGATGCACTAAAAGGTGCTTTCTCTTTAAGGCCGGCGTATTCAAAAGGTGTAGATATTTATGATAGTTTATTCAAAGAAATAAATACTGGGATTGCTCTTATTAAAACTGCCCCTACTACCGTAAAATCCAGTTCGGATATTATGTTCGGGGGCGATAAATCTAAATGGATAAAATTTGGAAATACATTAAGATTACGTTTATTGCTTCGAATGTCTGAATTAACAACAAAGCCTGCATATTTTCAACCAAATTTGGATTTAACTAAAAATGAAACAGAAGGTTTTCTATCTACGGATGCATTGGTTCAGCCTGGATATACTAACTCTTCTGGAAAAGGAAATCCATTTTGGCAACGCTTTTATGATCTAAGTGGGGGCCAGGTGTCTGGATTTGGGGATTTTTGGGCTCCAACTGTTTTTGCAGTAAATTATTATAAGAATAATAATGATCCAAGATTAAATAGAGAATATTCCCCTGTTAAAAATACCACTAACACATTTGTTGGTAATAGTCTTGGAGCTCCAAATGGCAATCCCACTAATGGTAACTATTCATTATTCGGACCGGGGGTTCTTACTGGGCCAACTGCGCCATCGGTGATGATGTTAGCTTCAGAAAGCTATTTTTTACAAGCGGAAGCTGCGGTTCTGAACTATATTACTGCAGATCCTATTGTCTTGTTCCATCAAGGGATATCTGAGTCATTTCGCTATCTTGGAGTGGCCAGCACAGATAGTGCAAGTATTTATTATTCCCAAACAGACAAACCAGATGTTTATATTGAAGGTGCTACAAATGATTTAGCAAAGCGTTCAATAATTTTAAGGCAAAAATGGGCTGCGTTAAATAGCATTAACAGCTTTGAAGCATACTCCGATTATAGACGATTTGATTATTTACATACTGGTAATCCACCATATACTGGCCCTTTAGGTAATACGCCACTAAGTGTCTCACCCTATATCGACATCGCAAAAATTCCTTTGAGATATAAATATCCTACAAGTGAATATTCTAAAAATCCAGACAATGTGATTGCAGAAGGATCAATAGATCACCAAACAGGAAAAATATTTTGGATTAAATAAATACAAAAATTTCCATTAAAAAAAGTATTATGAAATTAAAAATAAAACATTTTATAAATCTCGTACTGTGCACTTTTATACTGTTAGCTACTTTAAACTCCTGTTTAAAGAATCGTAATTATTCAGCTACTGATTTTTCTCTTGTTACTAATGTGGTTGATTTGCCTGTAACAGGATTTAAAGCTTTAGCTTTTGATGTTACGCCTGCGCCTCAACTTGTAAAGATTTATGTCGAGTTAGGCGGGCCATTACCAGATAAGGATGTTGAAGTTACTTTAGCTTACGACCAGGCTGGCCTCGATGCTTATAACGCTGCTAACACTGATACTACGGGGCCTAATTCTTCCGGCAATATCACACATTTTGTAAAACTGGCAGATTCTGCTTATACATTGCCAAGTTTAAAAGTCACTATCCCAAAAGGACAAAGGCTCGGTTTTGCTTCCCTTTCAATAATACCAAATAAGGTTGATTTATCAATTCAAAATGCTTTGGCTTTTAAAATAGTTGATGCAGGTGGTATCGTAATAGCAAGCAATTTACAATCTGTTATTTATGCTGTTGTTGTGAAAAATGAGTGGGATGGAGATTATGAAGTTACTGGATGGTTTTTTCACCCATCGGCAGGAAGAGCTATCAGTACAACTAAACACCTTTCTACTGTTAATGGTATAAGAGTTGAAGGTGGGGCAGGAGATCTAGGTTCACCAATACAATTCGATATCGTTAATAATACTCCTTCAAATTGGTCAAGTGATGCCTTTACATCTTCTAACTTTATGACCGCAGATAATCCGGGTGGAACTGATTATTCAAGTACATCAAATGGAGGCAATTTACCAGGAGATGCAGCTTTTAATAAAACTATTTACAACAATACCTATGATCCGGCAACAAAAACTTTCTATTTGCATTATGGATATGTGAACGGGGTAACTGGAGATCAAAGTAAATTTACCCGGCAGATTTATGAAAAGTGGGTAAAAAAGTAGATTTAGGTAAATAAGGATAACATTGTAATAAGAAGGGGTTGCTTGCGACCTCTTTTTATTTCCTCTGCCTCCTCCCAATCCGTAACGTTACCGTAACATTCCATTCACATTTTGGTAACATGAAGCAAGTCTCTTTGCAGAAATTATTAGTGCATGAGAGCCACCCTTTATACCATCCTGTTTTTGCTAATCATCTATGTTAGCGAATCTCCGTTTTTCAGGGTCGCAAACCGTGATAAGACCTGGGCAAAGAGAGCTTGCTTCTTTTACTTTATTTGATTTTGAATTGAACTCTTCGGTAGAAGGTAATCCTGAACTTCAACGTAATAAAGTTAGCAATTTTGACTTTCGCTATGAGTTGTATCCACGTTCCGGTGAAGTTTTTACAGCAAGTGTATTTTATAAGTATTTTGATAAGCCAGTGGGGCAGGTGCTACGCCAGAGTGGTCAGTTATTCACCTTCCAAAATTCTGATAAGGCAAAAGCTTACGGCGCAGAAATCGAATCGAGAAAAAAGCTTGACATGGTTGCAGCGCTAAAAAACTTCAATATTCAAACCAATCAGCTTACATATATAGTAAGGTAACCGATGAAAAGCAAGCAGTGAACAGGCCACTCCAGGGCCAGTCTCCATATATTTTCAATGTTGGTTTGTTGTGTGACTTGGTAAAGGCTGGGCTGAATGCTACATATTGTTCAATCAAATTGGGCACCGCATTTACCGGTGGTAAAACAGATTTAGGCAGCACATCAGGTGTGCCGGATATATGGGAAGCACCAAGATCAGTATTAGATTTTCAAATTGGAAAGAAGTAACTGAAAGACAAGGCAGAGCTAAGGTTAGGCGTTGCTGATATTCTTAAAAGCACTCAATACTTCTATCAGAACGCAGATAAAAAATCAGTTTCCCAAAAAATAAAGATGCTTACCGCTTTACACGTAAATATGAAGTACAGTTAACATAACCTTTAATTACTCATTATAAAATAGAAAAATCAAAAGTATAAATATGAAAAAGTATCTTCTTTATTGGCAGCAGTTACAGCGGTAAGCATTACGGCCTGCCGTAAAATTAAAACCGATGGTGAGCCAATTATAGTTACTGTACCTGACGGTGGCGGTGGAACTACACCAACTGGCAAATATGTGACATTATCGGGTCACGTATCAAAAAACACAACATTACTCACAATTGATAATAATACTTTCTCAGGATTGGTTTATGTTGATGCAGTTGTAACACTCGCTGTTGAAGCAGATGCTACAGTTAAGGATGCTTACGCAGGAACAAATACTGATGCTTTGATTGTTGACAGTGGCGCTAAATTAATGGCAGTTGGCACACAGGAAAAACCAATCATATTTACTTCTGCTTCTTCAACTCCTACGCCAGTGGATTGGGGGAAAATTGAACTAATGGGTAAAGCGGCCATTAATCAAGCAACGGTGGTGCATCCGGCTTATATATCCCAGAGGGCGGATTTAGTGGCTTGCGTGGGAAGCGGAATTACAATCGATCATATACAGGTTACTTATGCAAAAGATGATGCCTTGTAACGCTGGTAGTTGGCTGCTTTCGGGCTAACCTGTTCCACAGTCTTTCTTATCAGCTGGTAATAAAGCCAATCATCCGGTTTGTATTGCTCAATGTATTTTAAAAGATTGCTTACAAGGCTGGATAATTTGTAGATTCAAAAGCAGCAGCGAAGGCCTTAATTGATTCATCATTTATTACGCCTGGCTCAACTTTCGGCATAGCCGGAATATCGATTTGCAAAGCTGATGGAGTCACCGTAAAAATCAAACTGAATATTCGCTGGCATTTGCTGGCTAAACATAACTGTTGAGAAACCGCAGAGCAGCATAGTTGAAAATAATATGGCAAGCTTTGTTTGCACGGTTTGAATTACTTATTAAATGTACAAAACTTAACAATAAGGTAATATTGAGTTTTGCAGGTGGCCTGATAACACTATTGTAATGTTGGGTTAATAATGCAGTAACATACCAGCATTAATTTGCAGCGTATTAGCAATCCGGCTTTTAATTCCAATACGCAAACAAGTTCCTTAAGCAAATAGCAAATTCTCATGCTTGTACCACCCGGCAGTCCTGTCAGGTGGTTTGTTTTTATGATCAATAGATCCTTATGCTTCCTGTAAATCAGCCTTTCTGTTATCTTTACAAAATGAAGTATTTAAGTTTTTTTGTCGCTGTAATTTTAATTGTAACCTCTTGTAATAATGCCGGTAAACAATTAAAGGAACGGATAGTAAATGCGGATAGTATTGCCATTAATTTTTTTAAAGGTGATGGCACCATGGACACCGTAGTTGCAGTTAAAATTATAAAGGATAGAAAGATGATAGATGAGCTTACAGGACTGATTACTGAAAAAGGCCATGATGTAGCAGCCTCCTGCGGCTACGATGGATCAATACATGTTTTTAAAATGAACAGGGTAATACAAGACATCGATTTTAGCCTGGCTGATAAAGGTGGCTGCAACCAGTTTACATTTTCATTGGCAGATAAAAAAGAGGCCACAGTTGTGACAGCCGCCGCAAAAGAATTATTGCTGCAGCTTAAAACGAAATAAAATTTATAGCCACGCTGCAGGAGCAAATTCAAATTTATCCTTCTTAACAGGCTTCAGACTTTTAATTTTTAAGGAAGCCATTGATAGGACAAGGGCGATGATTTTATCAGTTTCATCGGCATAATTCACTTGCAATCTTTCATTGTTGTGCAGCCAGTTATCTACCAGGTGAATATGCTTTTTCTTTAAACTTTTTATTACGGGCACACCAATTTCTGCGGCGCCAGCTGCATTGCAATGCTGCTCGTATTGCTGTTTCATAGGTATCACCAGCAGCTTCTTCCCCATGTATAATGCCTCGGCTGGAGTTTCAAAACCTGCGCCACATAAAATGCCGGTGCAACTGGTAAAACTTTCAGTGAATGCTTCGGCGCTTACCGGCCGGATGTTGCAGTTGCCTTCGGTATAACTTTTATCAGTGTGTTTAGAAAATACCTGCCACCGGGTGTTGCTGAATCTTGATAAAAAACCAATTATTTTTTTATCATCATAAGCCGGCAGATAAACTGTATAATGCCCTTTGTCAGTCACTTGTGCATTCCTTATTTCCTTCCTGATTACCGGCGTAAAAACATTTTCACCATACTTCTTAAAATGAAAGCCAACACCTTCTTTTACCGGTGCATAATTCTTTAACACTATCTGGGCAAAAGGATCATATTTGTCAGGCTTTGGAGCATCTTTATGCAGCACACCAAACTGGTGGCTCATCGCAATGCAGGGAACATGTTTTGTTTTGCATGCCCAGGCGCTGATGGGTTCAAAATCATTTATAACCAGGTCGTATTCTTCAACCGGCAGATTTTTAATTTCTTTCAAAAACTTTTTAGACTGGAGCTGTTTAAAAGTTTTGTAAAAATCAATGCCTCCTTTTTTGCCAAACACAAAGCTTAACCCTTTTAGCCTGTATTTAACAGGAAAGTTTAAACCAACATCGGCCTGGGTACCGCTCAGTAAAAGATCGAGGTCGCAATTAGCCATCAGCTTTGGGATAATCTCATTTGCCCGGCTTACATGCCCGTTACCTGTCCCTTGTATTGCGTATAAAACTTTCATGTTGATTGATTTTTATGATGCTTTTACAAAATCTTCCATCATTATTTTAAACAGCTCTGTGCTACGCAGGTAGGCAGCTTCGTCCATGTAGTATGCGTTGCTTAATTCTTTTACCTGTTCATCCTGGTTATAGTGATAAATGCTCCAGCTTTCATTTACATATTCAAGGGCAGTTAAATTCTCTATCCAATCACCTGAGTTAAGATAATTTACCTGGCCGTTAGCATTGGTAATTACCCTGTTGGCCGGCTGGTGAATATGGCCGCACAGTACATAATCGTATCCTCTTTCAATGGCAATTTCAGCGGCAGTTTCTTCAAAACTGTTGATGTATTTTACTGCGCTCTTTACGGAGTTTTTTATTTTTTTGGAAAGAGAAATCCGGCCCCTGCCGCACTTTTTACTAAGGTAATTTATAAAGGCATTTATGCAGATCAGCATGTCGTACCCAACAGCGCCCAATTTTGCCAGCCACTTGCTATACTTCATGGTTACATCAAATACATCACCATGGAATATCCAGCTGCGTTTATCGTTGCCGTGATGAATCAGGAGCTTATTTACAATGTGAAAATCTCCTGCGGAAAAGTTTTCAAAACGGCGTAGCATTTCGTCGTGATTGCCTGTGACGTAATAAACTTTTATACCACGGCTAAGCATACTTGTTATTTGCTTTATCACCTGCATATGGCCGGGTGGCCAGTATTTTTTACTGAACTGCCAAATGTCGATGATATCACCATTCAATACTAAAATAGTGGGATCGATAGTTGACAAATACCGTGACAATTCATTGGCACGGCAGCCATAGGTACCAAGGTGCACATCAGAGATGATGGCGACCTCCAATTTTCTTTTTTCCAATGGGATAATGTTTGTGTAAAGTTCACCCGCCAATGTTTTGAAATTGTGAACATTAGGTTATGATAATTTAAACAATTTTGTACTTTGATATGATAATCAATGAAAAGTACTATTTGGAAATTTTTTGCCGGAGGTTAAATTCATTAAAGTTTGTAGCCTAAGCAAATGAACAGTGACACTTTAAGACAAGTTTATTTTGGGGAGAATTGTACTTCTTTATAAAGCATTTATTATTCCTATAGCTATCGTGAGCCACTGTAGCAATATCCTTTTGCAGAATTTTGACTGCACTATAAAAACCCTGGTGGTAAAGAAGCCCGAAAGTTTTAGATTATTATTTTGCGAAAGAAAATTATCAGTTAAAACAGAAAGATTTTAATCTTTTTTAGCATGGAGCGTAAACCCGAAAGTAGTGCCAACGTCCAGTGTACTGCGTACATGTATCGCCTGGCCATGTGCTTCAATAATATGTTTGCAAATTGCCAGGCCGAGGCCGCTGCCGCCAACTCTTCTGCTACGGGCAGTATCCGTACGGTAAAAGCGTTCAAATATTCTGCCTGTATGTTCTTCCCCAATTCCAAAGCCATCATCACTTATTTCTATCAAAATATTTTTACCGTCAATTCTGTAAGCGCTGGCCTCAACAATACCATTTTGTTTACCGTATTTTATGGCATTATCAACAAGGTTTATAAATACCTGCCGCATTTTATTTTTATCTGCGTTAACCATAAGCGGCACTTCACAACCTTTTTTAATCAGGAGTTTAATTTGCTTTTCTTCAGCCTTTAAGGCTAAAGAATCGTACACTTCTTTTACCAGTTCCTGTATTACAAAATTTTCTGTGTACAGCAGTTGCTCACCAGCTTCCAGCTTTGATATTTCATCAAGATCATCAACCAGGTTTACAAGTCTGTCGATATTACGGCTGGTACTTGCCAAAAATTTCTTGTTCACTGCCGGGTTTTCCAGTGCTCCGTTTATAAGTGTATCTACATAACCCTGTATGGCGAAAATTGGTGTCTTTAATTCATGAGATAAATTCTGTAAAAATTCTTTGCGGTAGGCTTCGTTTTGTTGGAGTATTTCTATCTCCTCTTTTTTTTGTAGTCCCCAGTTTTCAACATCAATCCTTACTTCATCAATACTTTTTTGGGGTAAGAAGTTTTTGTAATAAAACTCTTCTCTTTTACTGGCCTTGGTTTGGTAAATGAGCTTGTAAATCAGTTTTATTTTCCTGTAAATAAATTGCTGTACCATAAATAAAATGAGCCCGTAAACGCCGGAAAAAATAATGATGAATGAAAGACCGGCGACCAGCCAGCTGGATTGAAAATAATAAAAAGCAAAACTTACCGGAACCGAAATTACTAACGCAGTAAGTGCCGATAATTGTTGGGGAGAAAGATTTTTTGCTGAAAGCATTTGAAAAATAGCCTGTGATAATGAGCCTTAGCTAAGTTACGCCGTTAAGTATTTATGCGATGCAGCATTGGTTACTTACATTTCAAATTTATATCCAACACCTTTTACGGTGGTGATGCAATCAAGGTCAAGTTTTTGGCGAATTTTACGGATATGCACATCAATGGTACGGTCTCCGACAATTACTTCAGTTCCCCAAACCTGGTTTAATATTTCGTTCCGTAAAAAAACCTTACCTGGTTTGGAAGCAAGCAGCGCAAGCAGTTCAAACTCTTTTCTTGCTAAAATAATATCGTTGCCTTTATAGTTGATAATGTATTTTTCCCTGTCAATAACCAGGTCGCCTATTTTAATAAGGTCTGAGTCTTCCTTTGTCATCCTTCTAAAAAGCGCATTAACTTTACTCAGCAATACTTTTGGGCTGATGGGTTTCGTTAAATAGTCATCGGCACCCAGTTCCAGGCCTTTTACTTCTGTACTTTCATCATTAATAGCTGATAAAAATACAATAAGTGTTTCTTTAAAAGCTGGCTGTAAGCGGAGTATGTTGCAAACATCCATCCCGTTTTTGCCGGGCATCATCACATCAAGAATAATAAGAGCTGGTTGATGTTTTTTAGCAAGGTCAATGGCTTCGTCACCATTTTTTGCAGTAATTACTTCGTAGCCTTCGTTTTGCAGATTGAACTGGATAATCTCTAAGATATCTGGTTCATCATCTGCAATTAAAATTTTTTTAACAGTACTCATACGTGGTTTGCGGTGCAAAAATAGTCTATCAGTATATCACATGCTATCATTTAAAAGTTTGTTGTGTATTATTAAATTGTTAACCCAAAAAAGAAAATTTATGCACCGGTGACATATTGAATAACTCAATTGAAAAAAGCTTTACCAAATTTTGCCATCTTTGCAACGCAATTAATTATGAAAGATATTTTACTGTTATTCATATTCGTGCCCCTCTTCAGCCAACTTAAAGCTCAGTGTGCCCGTACCTCAATTCCTTTTCAAAGAGTTAGATTTCACGACAGGATTAAAGAAGCCCAGCTTAAATGTGATTTAGCTGATGGCAAAGCGGACAGCCTGATTAAAATAAGCAGCAACGATGAAATAAACCTGCAGGCAACAGATGCACTTTACAGAAAGGTGGCAGATATAGTTTGTTTTATTGAAATGGACAGCTCAATACCAACCAATAATGATAAGATACGGCAGCTCGGTTTTGTGGAAGAAATTATTGATGCTTACAGGCTTAACTGGAAGGCCAGAAAGCTTAACCCGGCCTATGCCCCGATACTGATTGATAATTTTGAAAAGATTCTGAAAGCCAACCTTGCCAATCAAAGCATTGTATCTTTTGTACGGGAGGCACCTTATGAAGTGGGATTGATCACTTCAGCCATATTTAAAGAGAACAAGGGTTACCCTGAAAGTAAGCAGATATTATACCTTAAGTATTGCGCCCTGCATCCTGATAATATCCTGGCTACAATAAGGCCTTTTACAAAAGAATCTTTTGCGGACAGCCTTGTAGTTGTGGCCTGTATTAATAACCCAAAGCAGTTGTATGATTATGCCTCCAGTTCCAGTTCGCCGGAAGCAAAACTCATAAGGCAAAATACCAACCCAATGGTAAAAGCACTGGCTAAGCTTGGCCAAATGCCCAACGCATTAAAGTACTACCCATTTTTAGATGATATCATTTCTGGTAAGCAGTCAATAGACACTATCAGCAGGTATGTGAACGAAGGTCCGAGGGGCACAGACAGCATTGGATATTACAAATTACTGGTAAAAACAGAGATTGGCTATTATGAAAGGATCATAAAAAAAGATACACCTGTTGGTATGTTTGGCACTAATGGCTTACGGTATATGCTTCAAAAGAAAGCACTTACCAATTTTATTACTCCCATTAATGAATTGCACGAGCAAAACAATCTTTCTATAAGAATGAAGGCCATTGAACCGCTGACTGCTGAAGAGTTATACATGATGATTGTGATGGGGGAAAACGACATCTATACATCCAGCTACAAACACAGCTTTGCCAGGCTTTTGCAATTGCTGGGGCCAAAGCCACGTACAGACAAATTGCTGATGAATGTGAAGATGGACTTTTTTAAAAAATTTATTAAGATGGCGGCTAATTATAACCAGCTTGATACCATGCTGCGTTTGATGCCGCCAGAAAATGCCAATACTTTAATGAAAGCTTTTGTCGCTAACCTGGCAGAAGGCGGAAACCTGGAAGATGCAGTAGACGTTGCAGATAGTTACAGCAGCATCAATGACAGTCTTTTACTTAAGAACATGTTGCAAAATGTTGTTGCAAACGAGCAGGAAAGTATAGAGGCAAACGATGCCAAAGGAAAGACAATTTACAACCTGCTTAAGATCATTTTTAAGTCTTCCAATGACACATCAGTTGACCTTACTAGCCAGATAGGCATACCTTCAATTTATTCGATTGACAACCGCAACCTGAGTGATGACAGCGGCAGGATTGTGCAGCAGGTATTTTTTTATGGCGATGATGACGGCAAAAAATATTTTCCTGCATTTGTAAACTCCTTTAATAAAACAGACTGGAAAATCACCCTGCAAAAAGAGTGGGTTGAAATAAAATCTGTAAAAGGAAAAAAGGTTTGGATTTATGCTAACCTGCCGCTTGACAGCGACAAAAATCTGGACGATTCTGCACAGGCGCATCTCAAAGCATTTCTCCGTAAAAAAGATTTAAGTCCGGCGGTGGTGGTGCACCGTGGACATAGTTACTGGCTGCCACGTACAATATCCCAGTTAGATGCAAGTGCAAAAGTAATATTGCTCGGCTCATGCGGTGGTTATAAAAACCTGAGTGAAATACTCGAAATAAGCCCGGATGCTCACATTATTTCAACCAAAGAAATCGGCAAAGGCGACATCAACAAACCTATCATTAATTACCTTAGCCAGGCATTTGTGACAGGTAAAACGCTGGTTTGGAAAGATATGTGGAGTACATTGACCAAAACGTTTTATGCAGATAACAACAAGGCTATGAAAGAGAGTTGGGATGACTATATTCCCCCTTATAAAAACCTTGGAGCCATCTTCATCAAAGCCTACAACCGCAAAATGGATAAAGGAGAAAATTAAATTACCTGCAGCAACACAGCACTGTAAATGAGTGAAAAAAACAACACTAAAAAAATCTTTAATTTTTCTCTGCTCCGCCGGGTATTTCAGTTTGCAAAACCTTACCGTAATAAATTTTACTGGTCACTCTTTCTTACCGTTTTTTTAGCGGTAATTTCCCCGGTACGGCCCTGGCTTATCCAGGTAACTATTAACAGGGGCCTGTTGCCCGGGGCAGAATTTTGGTGGTTGCATGGTGCTGCTTCAGTAGTAATTGGAATAACCATTATTCAACTGGTGTTGCTTATAATTGAGTCTGTCTGCCGGTTTGTGTTTACATTTTTTACAGCATCGCTTGGGCAAAGTGTTGTTAAAGACATGAGGGTTACAACCTACAAAAAAGTCATCGGCCTTAATCTTGCCCAGTTCGATAAAACGCCTATAGGCACACTTACCACCCGTACCATCAACGATATCGAATCTATCAACGATATTTTCAGCGACGGGCTCATACCTATTATTGCTGATATGCTTTCAATTATTGCGGTGCTGGCATACATGTTTTATACAGATCCATGGCTTACCCTTGTATGCCTGGCACCATTTCCGTTACTAATTATTGCCACTTTTTATTTTAAAGAAAGCGTAAATAAATCATTTATCCGGGTGCGTAATGCTGTTGCGGCGCTCAATGCATTTGTACAGGAACATATTACAGGCATGTCTATCGTGCAGTCTTTTGCTTCAGAAAAAAGAGAGTTCAATAAGTTTAACAACATCAACAAAGATCACCGCAACGCCAACATTCAAAGCATATTTGCGTACTCTGTATTTTTTCCGATTGTTGAACTGGTGCTTGCAATATCACTTGGCCTGCTTGTTTGGTGGGCTGCAAAAGCGGCCACAGGATTTTCTCCAGAGAAAGGGCCTGAAATTGCCGGCAAAATAACTTCCTTCATCCTGTGCCTCAATTTACTGTTTCGTCCGCTGAGAGTTATCGCCGATAAATTTAACGTACTCCAAATGGGAATGATAGCAAGTGAAAGAGTTTTTAAGGTACTGGACAATCCTGACAGCGCCATAAATGGGGGCACATTAAAACCGGAAAAGCTAAAAGGCAATATCGAATTCAACAAAGTTTGGTTTGGCTATGATGATGACAACTATGTGCTGAAAGACATTTCCTTCAACATTAACCAGGGTCAAACATTAGCAATTGTGGGCAACACTGGTAGCGGTAAAACATCCATCATCAGCCTTATAAACCGGCTATATCACATTCAAAAAGGCACCATTAAAATTGATGATCTCAATATTGAAGAACTGGAATTATTTTATCTGCGGAGCAGGATAGCGGTTGTGCTGCAGGACGTTTTTCTTTTTAGTGGCTCAGTCTACGATAACGTAACACTTCGTAACCCGGATATTAAAAGGGCGCAGGTTGAAGAAGCTGCAAAAATGATAGGTATACATGATTTTATTATGCAGCTGCCCGGCGGTTACGATTATAACGTTATGGAAAGAGGAGCGACATTATCTCTCGGCCAGCGCCAGCTACTAAGTTTTGTGAGGGCTTTGTTGTATAACCCTTCAATTTTGATACTGGATGAAGCCACCTCATCTGTTGATACAGAAAGTGAACAACTGATACAGCATGCTATCGATAAACTTATAGCAGGCCGTACTTCCATCATTATTGCCCATCGCCTCAGCACTATCCGCAAAGCCAGTAAAATAATGGTGCTTGAAAAAGGGGTTATAAAAGAAATTGGCAGCCACGAAGAATTAATGAGCAACGAAGGTGCCTATTACCAGTTGCACAAGCTGCAGTTTGAGAAGCAGATAGAGACTGTGTAATAGTGTAAACAGCAACACTTTTTTTGTAAATTGCAATATGGAAAATAAAGAATTCGTAGAAAGAGACGGTGCTTTCTTTATTGTAAATGATGACGGGGCGGAGGTGGACTCATGGAAAGCAGGCGAAGAAAGAGAGATACGAAGGGCTTTAAATCTTACTTATACCGAACGATTCAGATTGATGATGAAATTAATGCGAATTGGAAGCATGCCTTCACGTGCAAAAATTACACATAAAAAAATGCTGTAAAAGATGGATGTAATGGATGAGAGTTTGCTCGACTTCTGGAGATCACTAAACGATTTTAAAGTTAGGTACATAATGGTTGGCGGGGTTGCGGTTAATCTGCATGGGTATTCAAGAACAACAAAGGACGTAGACATTTAGATTGAGAATACAAAAGAAAACAGGCGGCAATTGGGACTTGCACTTGCCAGAGCCGGTTAGGATGACATCAATTGGAAGAATTTCAATTTGTTCCAGGTTGGACTAATTTTTAGATTGGCACAGGCATCATGCTTGATATATTGATTGACATGGAAGGTTTAGAGGGTCTTTCTTTTAAAGATTGCTTAGCCCTCGCCTCTGTTGCTGACATCGAAAATATTCCAGTTCCTTTTCTCCATATCAATCAGCTCATTGCGACTAAGAAGGCTGTAAACCGCTCTAAAGATCAGGTTGATGTAATTGAACTTGAAAACATCATCAGGGTTAAAAAAGAGCTGCGTTTAGACTAAAATTTCCCTCAATAAATTGCAAATTTGCCATTAACATTTACTTCGTAAACCCTTATCTTTGCGCCAAATTTAAGGGATACCATGGCATTTAAAAGCATTAAAACTATACTGGTAGCGATTTTCAGCCTTTTTTCTATACTTTTTTCTAATACAATATTTGCACAAGGTGAACAGCCCTCAACTGAGGCTGGTGCTGAGGGTAAAAAAGAAGAAAAGCTTGACCCGGCTAAAATTATTTTAGACCATATTAAAGATGCTCATGAGTTTCATTTCTTCACCGTGGAGAATAAAGAAAACCCCCACGAATCTTTCCATGCAAGCATTCCACTGCCTGTAATATTATACTCTCCAACAAAAGGGATATCGTTTTTTTCCTCTTCAAAATTTGGTCATGAAGGCGAGGAGGAATTCGATGGATATAAAATGAATGAAAACAAAGAGATTATTTCTGTTGACGGATCTCCGGTTTATGACTTTTCACTTACCAAGAATGTTGTACAAATGATACTGGCACTTGCCTTACTTTGTTTCCTGATGATTGGTATTGCTAATAAATACAAGTCCGGGGCAGGGGTAACTTCAGCACCAACAGGCTGGCAGAACGCCATTGAGCCGGTAATTACTTTTGTAAGAGATGATGTAGCAAAACCAAATCTTGGTAAAAAATGGGCTAAGTATCTTCCCTATCTTTTGACAGTATTTTTCTTTATTTTAATCAATAATATTTTTGGGTTAGTACCTGGCTTAGCTAATGTAACAGGTAACACGGCTTTCACCGCAGTGCTCGGTATTATTTCACTGGTGGTAATAATGGCCAGTACCAACGGTCATTTCTGGGGTCATATTTTTTGGCCTCCCGGTGTTCCCTTCCTCGTAAAAGTTATCCTGATACCAGTAGAATTGGCGGGTGCAATTTTAATAAAACCAGCCGCTTTAATCATTCGTCTTTTTGCCAATATGGTGGCCGGGCACATTATCATTTTAAGCTTTATTAGTTTGATATTTATTTTTGGAGCAATGAGCAAAGTGGCTGGTTGGAGCTTTTCTCCGGTGTCAATCCTGTTTACAGTATTTATTTACTTCATAGAAATTCTGGTGGCATTTATACAGGCATTCATTTTTACTAACCTTACGGCTGTTTTTATAGGGCAGGCTTTTGAAGGTGGTCATGATGATGTTGATGGTCAACAAACATGATGTAGTATCAACAATGTAGTATTCTTTTTATTCACAATAAAACACAAGTATCATGACTTTGATGACTTTGTTAACAGAAGTTGGATTTTCTCACATGGGTGGAGCGATAGGTGCAGGCCTTGCTGCAATTGGTGCCGGTATTGGTATCGGACAAATTGGTAAAGGAGCTGTTGAAGCCATTGCACGCCAGCCCGAAGCATCTAACGACATTCGTGCTAACATGATCCTGACTGCAGCTTTCGTAGAGGGTGTTGCCCTTTTTGCTGTAATCGCAGGATTACTGGCTGTATTGAAAAACCCAAGTTAGCACCAACTCTTTACTGTATCCAAAGCACAGGGCGGAGGATGCAGTAATTTTATCTCGCCACAATGAGATAAACACCTCGGCACTTTAAAGACTCATTCCATTAAAGGAGAGTCAGGAATTAATTTAAAATCATCTGCAGGCTTTTTAGCAGATTAGCATATTACCGAATTATCAAATTGATTTACTATGGATCTTTTATTACCACACCTTGGGTTGATTGTCTGGACTCTATTGGCATTCATCATTGTATTCTTAATTCTGAAAAAATTTGCCTGGAAACCAATCCTTAAGTCATTGGGCGAAAGAGAAGACAACATTGCTAATTCCATTGCTTCCGCTGAAAAGATAAAGCTGGAAATGGCACAGTTAAAAAATGAAAATGAAGCGTTACTCACAAAAGCCCGTGAAGAAAGAGCTGTTATGCTGAAGGAAGCGAAGGAGACAAAAGATAAGATGATCAGCGAAGCAAAAGAGCAGGCTAAAGAAGCCGCAGCTAAAATAGTAGCGGACGCACAAGCCAGCATCAACCAGCAAAAAATGGCTGCGATTACAGATCTTAAAAACCAGGTTGGCAGGCTTGTAATTGAAGTGAGCGAAAAAGTATTGCGCCGTGAACTGAGCGATAAATACGAACAGGAAAATTACATTAAACAATTAGCTGAAGAAGCGAAATTAAATTAGCAAATATGCAAATGTGCAAATATTGCAAATGGTTAAAACACTGCAATATAAATTGGCACATTTGCAACACTTGCACATTTGCAAATTAAAATAATGCAGAACCCACGTTTAGCCACCCGTTACGCAAAAAGCATCATTGATCTTGCTGTTGAGCAAGCCCAGCTTGAAAGTATTTATCATGATATGAAACTGATACAACGGGTTTGTAAAAGCAATCCTGATTTTGTAGCTGTTTTGCGTAGCCCTGTTATCAACCCGGTTAAAAAAGGAAAAATACTGGCAGCAACTATCAACCAGCATATTGGTAAAATTTCTGGTGCTTTTATCGCCCTTCTTATTAATAAAGGCAGAGAATCTAACCTGCCGGAAATAGCTGAAGCTGTGGTTGAACAATACAATAAGATCAATGGCATCAGCAGGGTAAAAATAACGACTGCAACTGCCGTAAGTGAAGAAGTAAAGGCATTTATTGTAGCCAACGTAAAAGCTGGTAGCAATCAAAAAATTGAATTAGAAACTGCTGTAAATGAGGCTTTGATCGGCGGATTTATTTTAGAATCAGAAGGCAATTTGGTAGATGTAAGTGTGTTGAGAGATTTGAAAGACATCAGCAAGCAATTTAAGAACAACGATTACATCCATAAAATAAGATAATTAACAAGCATAAAAATAAATCTAATGGTAGAAATTAAACCAGATGAAATTTCGGCGATACTCCGTCAGCAGCTGAGCAACTTCAATGCCGGCGCCAGCCTGGAAGAAGTGGGTACCGTATTGCAGGTGGGTGATGGTATTGCCCGTGTGTATGGCTTAAACAATGTACGCAGTGGTGAACTGGTGGAGTTTGATAACGGCGTTAAAGCAATCGCTTTAAACCTTGAGGAAGACAATGTGGGTGTGGTATTGATGGGAGACAGCGGTGCTATCAGGGAAGGAGACAGTGTTAAACGTACGGGGCAAATCGCATCTATTAAAGTAGGTGAAGGCATGAGCGGCCGTGTTATTAATACGCTTGGGGAACCAATTGACGGTAAAGGCCCGATTGTGGGTGAATTATATGAAATGCCTCTGGAGCGTAAAGCACCAGGTGTAATTTTTCGTGAGCCAGTAAAAGAACCATTGCAGACGGGTGTTAAAGCCATCGACGCAATGATCCCTATCGGTCGTGGACAAAGGGAATTGGTAATTGGTGACCGCCAGACTGGTAAAACTGCTATCTGTGTTGACACCATCATCAATCAAAAAGAATTTTACGATGCAGGCAAACCTGTTTATTGTATATATGTGGCAATCGGTCAAAAAGCTTCTACCATTGCAGGCATCATGAAAACACTGGAAGAGTACGGCGCTATGGCGTACACTACAATTGTTGCAGCTTCTGCAAGTGATCCTGCTCCGTTACAGTTCTATGCTCCGTTTGCGGGTGCTGCCATCGGGGAGTTTTTCCGGGATACCGGCCGTCCTGCTCTAATTATTTATGATGATCTTTCTAAACAGGCTGTTGCTTACCGGGAGGTTTCATTGTTGTTGCGTCGTCCGCCGGGCCGTGAGGCTTATCCCGGGGATGTATTCTACCTGCATAGCCGTTTGCTTGAAAGAGCTGCGAAAGTTATTGCAAGAGATGACATTGCTGCACAAATGAATGATTTGCCTGCTTCTATAAAGCATTTGGTAAAAGGTGGTGGAAGTTTAACGGCGTTGCCGGTAATTGAAACACAGGCTGGTGATGTATCTGCATACATTCCTACAAACGTAATCTCTATCACAGACGGACAGATATTTTTGGAAGGTAACCTGTTCAACGCAGGTATTCGTCCGGCCATCAACGTAGGTATTAGCGTTAGTCGTGTGGGCGGTAATGCCCAGATCAAATCCATGAAAAAAGTTGCCGGTACATTGAAGCTCGATCAGGCACTTTACCGGGAATTGGAAGCATTCTCTAAGTTTGGTGGTGATCTGGATGCGGCTACTAAAAACGTAATTGATAAGGGCGCCCGTAACGTGGAAATATTAAAGCAGTTGCAATATTCACCAATGAGTGTTGAAAAGCAGGTTGCTATTATTTATCTTGGTACACAAGGTTTATTAAGAGAAGTGGCTGTTAAAAATGTAAAGGCTTTTGAAGAGCATTTCTTAATGGAAATGGATAATAAATATCCGGAACTGCTTGCAGAATTTAAGAAAGGAGCTTTACCAGAAGAAGGTTTGAAAAAGATGACTGAGTTAGCTAAAGGATTGTCAGCTCAATACAAATAAATTTTAAAGAATAACAGGAAAGGCTGTCTGCTATTAAAG
Organism: Ferruginibacter sp.; assembly: GCA_965247025.1. Classification (GTDB taxonomy): domain Bacteria; phylum Bacteroidota; class Bacteroidia; order Chitinophagales; family Chitinophagaceae; genus Ferruginibacter. The sequence goes on from OZ252000.1 coordinate 4,812,017, forward strand.
CAGGCAGCCTTTTTAATTTCAGTTAACAGTTGCACAACAATAAATTTCCGCAGCTTTACTAAAAGTTTACCTCCATGATTGTATTGCCTTTAAAATAGTAATCATTAATAGAAAGAGAATGTTACATTAGTACTTTAAAATTGTTTTTTCAATGGTTCATAAATTAAAAACAGACTCAGTCAACTGGGCAAAGGTTTTAGATGTCCGTAACCTCTTGCTAATCCTGGTAGGCATTTGCCTCGCCGTTTTTGCCATGAAAGGCTTTATGATACCCAACCGGTTTATGGATGGTGGTATTACTGGTATTTCTATTTTGCTTCACGAGATCTTCCACATTAATATCAGTTTTTTAGTTATAATTCTAAACGTACTTTTTATTTATCTTGGATACAGGCGTATAGGTAAAACCTTTGCAGTGCAAACCAGTATTGCTGTTATTCTTTTATCTGTCGGTTTGCTTTTTGTGGACATTAACCCGGTTACACATGATAAATTGCTGATTGCTGTATTTGGCGGTATACTCATGGGCGCTGGGGTTGGGCTGGTAATAAGGGGTGGCGGTGTAATTGACGGCGCCGAAGTAATAGCGGTTTTTACAGGGCGAAAAACTGGCTTTTCCAACAGTGAGATAATATTGCTGATCAATACAATTATCTTTTCGATCGCAGCGTTCCAATTTGGAATTGAAACTGCCATGTACTCCATCATTACATATTTTACAGCCACCAGGGTTATTAATTATGTAGTGGATGGTATAGAAGAATTTACGGCTATGAATATTATTTGCTCCAGGCAGGAAGAGGTAAAAAATTTTATTGTAAATGAACTCGGCAAAGGCATTACTGTTTATAAAGGTGAGAGAGGTTACCTGCCGGGGAGTTTTGATATTAGAACCGATTGCGAAATTATTGTAACCATTGTAACCCGGCTGGAAGTGAAACAAATTCAGGATGGAATAATTGCCATCGACCCCAAAGCATTCATGTACGTACAAAGTATAAAAGAAGCTTCCGGAGGCATACTTAAAGCTAAAGCCCATGCCAAATGACGATGCGATGCATAGCTATGTACTTAACCTGCTGAAAACAGCATTACCTGCCTATTGCTATTACCATAATTATGAACACACCCTCTATGTTTGGCATAAAGTGGCAGAAATAGCTGCTCATGAAAATTGTACGCCAGAAGAAATTGCACAATTAAAAGCGGCTGCCTTATGGCACGATACGGGGTTTGTTACCAGCTACTTCAATCATGAAGAAGAAAGCTGCAAACTTGCCACAGCATGGCTGCAGGAAAACGGCTTTTCTGAAATATATATTGAACAGGTCTGCGGTATGATCATGGCTACAAAATTACCGCAGTCTCCAAAAAACCGGTTAGAAGAAATGGTTGCAGATGCTGATGTTGAATACCTCGGAACAATTTATGCTGCCCGTATTGCAGCTAATCTTTTTAAAGAATTAAAAGAGCTTAATCCTTCTTTCACAAAAAAAGAATGGAATGAGATACAGGTTTCTTTTTTACAAAAGCATCACTACTTCACCACCTATTGCCAGCAAACAAAAGAACCACTTAAAAAAGCCTATCTTCAACAAGTATCTGCTGAATTATCGACTCCCGATTAATTTGCCGTGTTCTTTCATTCCAATTCTGTGTAAAAACGGTAAAAGTTACCTTTTCCATTATACTTTTTAAGTATTTCAGTTACTGAAAAAACCTTACTGTTTGATTTTAAATTTTGCTGTTTGTACGCACCTGCCGTTACCGTTATGTTTATTGGCCGGACAAACTCCGGCAAGTGCTTTTTTTCGTGCCTCTTCTTTGGCAAAATTCAGAATAGCTGCCCAGCTGGCATCCAGCTCATCTTCAAAAACGCTTTTATCAAGTGCTTCCAAAAAGAAGTGCGTAAAAAAACCACCGTCATCAGCAGTTCCGCCGGCGAGTTCAGTTGAATCGGCTGCAGTCGCAATAATTGATAGTGGCTTGTCTGGCAAAAAAAGGTTGTTAAAGTCTTTCATATCGCCTTCCATTTCTTCAGGTTTTGGAGCATGGTGCTTATTTTTTGTCATTTTTACGGCAAAGGATGTATTTGCCCCTGGCACTGAATTACAACAATCACTTAAAATTATATTAACCCCTGCTCCCATTTTCACAATCTGGTAATAGATATCTTCTTCCATCCTTAAATTAGTTGTTTCTACATTTTGGTCGGAAGATGTTTTTAGCCACATACGTGGATAAGGACTGGCATCATTTGGGAACCGGAATCCATGACCACTAAAATAAAAAACAACAATATCATCCCTGTTTGGCGCCATGGATTTCAGCCAACCATTAATAGCTTCATTAACAGCAGCTTTGCTGTATTCATCCCCTTGAATTACTTTAGGATACACGGTAGCCAAATCAAGCATTAAACAAAGATCTTCGAAACTGGCGGTCATTTCCTCCAGGTCTGTCTCACATCTTTCACCAATAATACTGTCGTCTGAGTCAATTACAGTAATGAGGAATAGCCTTGCTTTGGGATCAGATTTATACTGGCCGGGCAAACCAGATTTTAAAAAACTTTTATCGCCGGAGGCAAAAGATTTTGTTGTGGCAGCAGACACAAACAAGATCATTAAAAACCAGGATCTTCTAAAAATATTCATTGCAGGGGCGTATGAAAAGGTTTATTAAACTACAAAGAGGAATTTTTAAATAAGGTGGGAGAATATTATAGCATTAGCCATGCAGTAAAACATTGCAGGCAACCGTTAGAATTTTTTAATAAAAAATAGTTTGAAGTAATTACCTATGACTTTGGTTTTCCTCCGGTTTGAGGGGGAACGGGTGAATGAACAATATTTGGATCGATCGGTGGACTATCATCACCTCCTTCATCATCAACAGGCTCTTCTTCAGGTTCATCTTCCTCTCCCGGACCAGGTGTGTAATCACTTTGATAAAAAAAACCTTCGTTGTTGCTGGATAACTGAGTGAAATCCCCAACGTCTTCAGACAAGTAATCAAATGGATTTTCCATAAATTTATATTTTGATTTAAGAACTAAACCTAATCCTTTTTTTTGATTTTCCCTATTTTTAAAAACTATATTTGATACATAGTTTTTATGATTTGACATTAGTATTGTTATAAGTTCTGAAATCTCTTTTTAGTAATTTTCTTCCCTACCCTTTAAAATCTTTTTTTAGTTTTTACAGATATCATTATGATTTTATTTAAACCAGCCTGCCATTAAATCAATCTGCATGAAACTATTTCCCGGGATTACATTTTTATTCATGCTAATTGGAATAGTGTTATCATTCTCTGTAATAGCACAGGAGGAAAATTCAGTTTTTCAGCTAAAGCAACAGCTGAAACAACTGGAGCGACAACAGAATTATAATCTAGATACTGCCTATCCCAGAACCTTAAATGACCTGGCTTACATTTATTCCTATAGTTACCCTGATAGTGCTATAGCCTTGCTGGCAGGCAATGCGGAACGTTGTGAAAAAGCAGGCTATAGCAAAGGTAAAGTAAATACGTTCCTAATTTTGGGAGATGCATTTCAAAAAAAGGGAGATTACAATCAGGCGATGAGTTACTACGAAAAATCGCTTTTTCTTTCAAAAAAGTATTCCTTCCTGAATACAGTTTCCCTTTTGCTTAACAGGATAGGTATTATCCATTTAAACAAGGGTAATTACCCGGAAGCCCTCAGCAAATTTTATGATGCCCGTAAAACTGCGGAGTCTGATAATAATATGGAATTGGTTGGCGCCACGCTCAGTAATATTGGTATTGTACATTTTCAGCAGGGTAATTTCACTGAAGCTGAAAAAGATTACCAGGAACGATTAAGGATTGCTGAAAAAATATTTGACAGCAGCAGCATGAGTCTTGCTTACGCTGGCATTGGCGAAGCTAATCTTAAAATGAAAAATCCAGGAAAGGCATTGCAAAATCTTTTGATTGCAAACAAACTGGCAATAGCCGTCGGCGACAAAGAAATGCAATTAAGCTCCTCAATTTCTCTTGCAGAATTTTATTATGAAAATGATAGCCTTCAAAAAGCAGCGGTTCTTTTTGACAACGCACTTGTATTGGCAAAAAATAAAAATAGCGGTACAGATATTTGCAATGCTTTAATTGGTTTGGCAAAGGTGCAGGCAAAACAGGGGCGGCTTACAGAGGCACTGGCAAATGGGACCGAAGGTTTGCAAAAGGCCGAAACGATGGGCCAGGCTCAACTTATAAGAGACGGCAATGAAATTGTTGCTCAAATTTATGAAGCACAGGGCGATGGGATTAGTGCAGTAAAGCATTACCATCTTTTTAAAAAATATTCAGACAGCCTCAATAATATTTTTAATGAAAGGGCTGCGGCTAACTACAAAGCCGATTATGAAATTTCAAAAAAACAATTGGAGTTTCAACGCACAACCATACAACAACGTTGGTTAACATTTTCTGCATTTGCAGCTTTGTTTACGCTGGGAATAGTTGCCTGGATAATTAACCGTAATAAGAAGCGCCTTAATCACACTTACCGGGATTTGCAACATAAAAATTTGGTTATAGAAGCCCAGAAAAAGAACACTGAAGAAACGCTTCTAAAACTGCAGCTTACACAGGCTAAACTCATCCAGGCAGAAAAGATGGCAAGCCTGGGTGAACTTACGGCTGGTATTGCACATGAAATACAAAACCCGTTAAATTTTGTAAATAATTTTAGTGATGTTAGTAATGAAATGATTGCTGAAATGAATGAAGAGCTTGATAAAGGTAACATTACTGAAGCCAGGGAAATAGCGACAACTGTGCAACAAAATTTAGAGCGAATTAACCATCATAGCAAACGGGCAGAGACAATTGTAAAAGGCATGTTGCAGCATTCAGGTGCTGCCACAGGAAAAAAAGAACCAATAAATATCAATGCATTGGCAGATGAATATTTGCGGTTAAGTTATCATGGCCTGAGGGCAAAGGATAAGCTTTTTACTGCTGATTTTAAAACAGATTTTGATGAAAGTATTGATAAGATAAACGTTGTTCCACAGGAGATTGGCAGAGTGCTGCTAAACCTGTTTAACAATGCTTTTTATGCAGTAAATGAAAAGAAGAAAATAGCCGGCGCAGATTACAAACCCGAGATTTCTGTTGAAACAAAAAATCTGTCAGGAAAGGCGCAGATCATTATAATGGACAACGGCACCGGCATTCCCCAAAATATTATTGATAAAATCTTCCAGCCTTTTTTTACAACAAAACCCACAGGACAAGGCACTGGCCTTGGCTTAAGCCTGGCATATGATATTATAACAACCCATGGCGGCCAGATAGAAGTAAAAAGCATCGATGGTATTAGCACTTCACTTATTATTATATTATCTTAACAGAGAATATCAATAATCATATTTATCACTTAAATTTTAACCGATGGCTATCAATCCAAAAACACCGGGTATCCACCACATTAATTTGCGTAGTTCCAATTTGCAGGTTTCCAGGAAATTCTATGAAGAAACCATTGGCTTTCCAATTCCTCTTGCAGCTGAAGGTTTGTTCGCCTTTCCTGTAGGTGGCGTTTATATTGTTTTTAAACAGGCTGATGCAAGTGCTGAGTTTAACCCCATGACAGTTGGTACAGATCACATTGCGATGGCTTGCGAAACGGAAGAAGAGTTAAACCGCTTTGCAAAAGGACTGGCAGATGCTGGTGTTGAAAACACTGGCGTTAAGTTAGACCCAACCCTGCAAAAAATGTATGTTGCATTTAAAGATCCTGATCGCATCCAGTGGGAGTTTTACATGATATGATCTGCACCATAGTAAAGGGTGATGTATTCAGAAAGCCAAAACGCTTGTTGGGAACAGTGGATGATATTCCAGTGCTCATAAAGAATGGCGGCCTCAAAAAAGTTACACCTCAAAATGATAGCCTGATACTTGAAATGGATTCCACATTTCCTTTACAAATGCGAAATGAAAAGGCTATCTCTTTGTGCAATCGGGCTTACTCACCAAATGGAATGACCAATCCTATTTGCGGCGATTCCGTGCCGCAAGGTGCTGAAGTTAGTTTTCTTTCAGAAAAGCTGGTGGCCGGAGATGCATCGGTAGAATGGTGTAGCAAATACTGAGGTTGTCAGTAGTTTGAAAACTATGGCTGCATATTTATAATCTTAAACAATTGCCTGCAACATGAAAAAATTTTTTTGCCTTTTATTTTTAATTATCTCTTGTTTTCTCCTGCAGGCACAGTATAAAGTAACGTTTATTATAAAAGAGAAAACTGCTATTATACATGACAGCATTTATGTAGCCGGCACTTTCAACAACTGGAATGATAGTGCGACCGCACTTTATTTAATGAAGCCCCACGGTGAAAAAGAAAAATCAATTACACTGAACATAAAGGGAGGAGCACAAAAATATAAGTTTCACAGGGGCAACTGGCGCACTGTAGAAAAACAATTGAATGGTGCTGAAGTGGCCGACAGGGTAATAACTATCCTTAAAGACACTTTATTAATAGACAGTGTAAGCTCCTGGCTGGACGAATTCTTTGTTGACAAATGGCAGACCCTTTCCCAGTCATTATCTGATACAAACCGGTTAAAGATATTTGCTGCTCTTACCACCGCTTACGCTTTTGAGCAGTATTATTATAACAGTGATTCAGCTTTACACTATGCCCAGCAAGCCCTGCAACTGGTGCAGAAAATGAAGACATCCGATGATTACAAAAAATGGGTAGAAGATGGCAATACAGCACAACTCATCAACCTGCAGGAAACAACAGCTTACCTGCTGCATTCATTGGGAAATTATCCCAGGGCATTAGAAATGCGGCTGGAAAATTTAAAGCTTGCCGAAAAAGAAAAAGATAAATTTCAACTGTTGTATGCCCTCGGCAATATCACTGCCGATTATCTTTCAATGAAGGACTACCAGAGTATGCTGAGTTATTCAAAACAACTATACTCATTTGTCACCACATTAGATACAAGGGATACCAGGTATCGGTATGCCCTCTTTGGATCAAAAATTAATATTGCCACCGCCAGCTATAGGTTAAATAACCTATCACCTGCATTGGCTTATGTAAAACAGGCACTCAATATTGATAGTCTTGATGCGGGGGGTATTCTAAATGGCCACCTGTTGCTTGCAGACATATATTCAGCTATGAATGAAAGAGATTCGGCGCTAAACAATTACAGGTATGTGCTTACGGCCGCAACTACTTGGACAGGTCTTTGGATTTCCCTTGCTCAGGCTGGCATGGCAAAGGTATTCCAAAAGACTAACCAGATAGATTCTGCATTATTGTATGGGCGGCAGGCATTAAATAATTTACAAAACAATAACCTGAATCTTCGGTCCTGGGGTGAAAGTTCATTGTATTATGTTGCAGAAATAAGTCCGCTGCTTGCTGAATTGTACAAAGCCAATAACCAGCCCGATAGTGCTTATAAATACCTGCAGCTTTCCATTGCTGCAAAAGACAGTTTGTACAATACCGATAAAGTAAGGCAGTTTCAAACACTTGGTTTTAACGAAACCAACCGGCGATTGCAATTAAAGCAGCAAAGCCAGGAAGAAAAACAACGATACGAAACCAAAATAAAAATGTACGGGCTCATCAGCATCATTACAGGGTTTGTGGTGCTGGCTTTTGTTCTGTACCGTAACAACAGGCAAAAACAAAAAGCCAATACTTTACTGCAATCACAGAAACAGGAAATAGAAACCACACTCGGTGAATTAAAGACTACACAAAAACAATTGATCCAATCAGAAAAAATGGCCAGTCTTGGGGAACTCACCGCAGGCATTGCACATGAAATACAAAACCCATTGAACTTTGTAAATAATTTTTCGGAAGTAAACGTTGAGTTGATAAAGGAGCTGGTTGAGGAAGTTGATAAAGGAAATACATCAGAAGTTAAAGCAATTGCAAATGATATTAAAGAGAACGAAGAAAAAATAAACCATCACGGCAAACGTGCCGATGCTATTGTAAAAGGAATGTTACAACACAGCCGTACATCAAACGGTATAAAAGAACCAACCGGTATCAATGCATTGTGTGATGAATATTTGCGGCTGGCTTATCACGGTCTTCGGGCAAAAGACAAATCTTTTAACGCTACACTAAAAACCGATTTTTGATGAAAGCATCGGTAACATCAACATCATTCCGCAGGATATGGGGAGGGTTATTTTGAACCTGATTACCAATGCTTTTTATGCTGTTGATGAAAAGAAGAAATCCGGAGTTATAAATTATGAACCAATTGTTTCAGTAAGCACGCAAAGGCTTGGCCATAAAGTTTTGATTAGCGTACGAGATAATGGTAACGGTATTCCTCAAAATATAATCGATAAAGTATTTCAGCCATTCTTTACTACAAAGCCTACCGGGCAGGGAACGGGCCTGGGCTTATCATTATCCTACGATATTATAAAAGCCCATGGTGGTGAATTAACCGTTGAAACTAAGGAAGGCGAATATGCAGCCTTTGTTATTACTTTGCCAAAATAATAGTAATTTATTGCCGTAATGAATTTAGAGTTTGTAATGCTCATTGTTCTGTTCAGTTACCTGAGGAAAAACCTGCAGACCAAAACGCTGTTGCCCGGATGGGACAGGTTACTTTACGGAGGAATGATGCTTTCGGTAATGTTGCTGGTAGTAGATGTAACTTTCAATGCAGCCGGACGCATACTCATTTGGGTTGCACAGGCAATGCTTTTCGGCATAGTTTACCTGGTACTGACCAAAAAGGAATTCCGGCCTGTAAAATCGGTGGTGTACGCAGTTATACCACTTGCCATAGTTAACTTTTTTGAGGATTTTGCTGAGAGTATATCAAGTTCATTTTACGATAAATGGAATGGTTATTTTGATACAGCCAAAGGGTTCGCTATTGTTTGGTTGCTGGCAATGTTGTATTTAAACAACCGGCAGCGCAAGGCCCTTGAAAAGGAAAGACTAAAAGCAGTTGAAAAAGAAAAGGAGTTTCAAATAACTGAATCATTAAAAGCAGCGCTGGAAGTTCAGGTAGCCGAAAGAACTGCAGAACTTACCGGCCAAAAGGTTGCCTTGGAAAAAACACTCGATGAGCTGAGGGCTACACAAGACCAGCTGATACAATCAGAAAAGATGGCCAGCCTCGGAGAACTTACGGCCGGCATTGCCCATGAAATTCAAAACCCATTAAACTTTGTCAACAATTTTTCTGAAGTAAATAGTGAGTTGATTGCAGAGATGCAGGTTGAAATTGAGAAAGGCAATATGGAGGAAGTAAAGGCAATTATCCAGGACATAGCATCTAACGAACAAAAGATAAACCTGCATGGTAAGCGGGCTGATGCTATTGTAAAAGGAATGCTGCAGCACAGCCGTAGCAGTAACAATGCTGTAAAAGAACCAACCAATATTAATACACTTGCAGATGAATATTTGAGGCTGGCTTACCATGGGTTAAGGGCAAAAGACAAATCGTTTAATGCAAGCATGAAGACGGAGTTTGATGATACCATTGGCAACATCAATATTATTCCCCAGGATATTGGCAGAGTGATATTAAATTTGATAACGAATGCCTTTTATGCAGTTAACGAAAAAAAGCAACAGCTTGGAAGTGATTTTGAGCCGGTTGTAACGGTGACTACAAAAATGAACAGGTCTCAACTTGGAAACACCGTTTCAGTAACAGTCAGGGATAATGGTAACGGAATTCCGGTAAAAGTAATGGACAAAATTTTTCAGCCTTTTTTTACTACCAAACCAACGGGGCAGGGTACTGGTTTGGGCTTAAGCATGAGTTATGAGATTGTAACAAAAGGGCATGGCGGTGAGCTGAAGGTGGAGAGCCATGAGAGTACTGGTAATCCTGGCGGACAATCAGGGGCAGCATTCACAATAATTTTACCAGCATAAAACACTGCAATGAAAATATTAGTAGTTGATGATGAAAAAGATGTACAGGTACTTTTTGAACAACGGTTTAGAAAAGAAATACGAAGCCATGAAATGGAATTTGCTTTTGCGTTTTCCGGCGAGGATGCCCTGCTTTACCTGAACCGGCATGAACATGAAGCAGTACTGATATTATCTGATATAAACATGCCGGGTATGAGTGGCCTCGATCTGCTTAAACACATTAAGCAAAAATATTTTAAACCACCGCCGGTTGTTATGATGATAACGGCATACGGCGATGCTGAAAATTATAATCTTGCCAAACAACTTGGAGCAGATGATTTTTTAACTAAGCCGGTAGATTTTACTTTATTAAAAGAAAAACTTAAAACAAGTCAGTAATGGCAAAAATATTGGTGGCAGATGATGAGGTTGATTTGGAAGTACTGATCAAGCAGAAGTTCAGGCAAAAAATAAGGGAACAGAAATACGAATTTATTTTTGCAATAAATGGAAACGATGCACTTGAAAAAATTCAGCAGCATCCGGATGTTGATATTGTATTGAGCGATATTAACATGCCTGAAATGGATGGCCTTACTCTGCTCACCCGGTTGGCTGAAACAAGTCCGCTGATAAAATCTGTAATTGTTTCTGCCTACGGCGATATGGACAATATCCGTACGGCAATGAACAGGGGCGCTTTTGATTTTATCACAAAGCCCATCAATTTTGAAGACCTGAATCTTACCATGGAAAAAACCCTGAAGCATGTTGCCCAGGTTAAAGAAACCATCAAAGCCATTAAAGAAAATAACATTCTTAAAATGTATGTTGATGAGGCAGTGTTGAATTTTATGGGCGGCAGGGAGTTTGAAGTTTCGTTGATGGACAATGAAATTTTAGAGGCCACTGTTATTTTTATTGATATCTGCAGTTTTACATCCATTAGTGAAAATGCGCCGGCGGATACCGTGGTGAAATTACTAAACGGCTATTTTGATGTAATGGTAAAAGAGATCATTGCACAAAATGGATATATTGACAAATTTATAGGCGACGCAATCATGGCCGTTTTTAGGGGTGAGTACCATTTAGACAGGGCAATTGATGCAAGCCTTGCCGTGAGGAGTGAGGTTGGAAAGTTACCGCCGCTTATGGATGATATTTCATTTGTACCAAAGGTTTCTGTTGGTATCAACAGCGGTGAAATGATTTCAGGTAATATCGGATCAAGAACCCTTCGCCGCCTCGATTATACTGTGATTGGTGATGCTGTAAATACAGCGCAGCGCTTACAGGCTGCTGCAAAAGCAGGCCAGATCATTATAAGCGAAAACGCTTATGAACAGGTAAAAGAATCTTTTAACTGCCGCCGGGTGGGTGAAGTGGCTTTAAAAAACAAGGCTGGCATGGCTACCATTTACGAAGTGATGGATTAACCAGGGCCTGAGTTTTACAGCCACAAAAGTCTCCCTTCAAGCAGTATTATTTGTTTAGTTACATCATTGTTTGATTGGTATTTAAGACTAGTTAGCAAATCATAAAATTGGTGTCCTGTACTCAGCTTCCAACTACTTCAAATTCAACCTTCTTTCATATAGCGTACTAAGCTCCTGGAAAAATTTATCCGCAAGCCATCCGCTGGAAATTATCCCGCCACGGGGAAAATTATTGACAATTTTATCTTTAGATGGATAAATATTTACAGGTATAAAATTTGTTTTTGTACCCAAAAATGTTATCATGGAAAAGCATACAGATAAAAGTAAAGAGAAACTTATCAATCAAAAAAAACTGAACGCTAAGCAGACAGCCATTGTTACAAAAAGTACAGATAAAAAAACGGATCAGGATTTTCCAGGATTTCCGGACTTACCTTCAAGCGGGGAAATAATAAAGCCTGAAACAAAAGAAGAAAAGTTGACGGCTAATCTTTATGAAAAAGACGGAGAAAAGCGAACGCCAGCCAAGGCAAGGTCAGGGAAATAAATTAACTGTTTGTGATAACTGCACCGATTTGACCTCAAGATAAAACAACAGCATAAATTCACAGGATCGGTAATTTTGCGCTATGAGATATTCCGGCCAAATTGCTGCTGTACTGGTTATTGGAATAACTTTTTTATTTGGTCTGTTGTTGGTTCGTTGTGGCAATATCGGCCAAGCCAAAATTATTGAACAGGCAGGGGTAAATGAAGCCCGGCTTAAACTTGGCCGGTACCTGTTTTATGACCGGCGTCTATCGGCTAATTCAACCCGTGCATGCGCCACTTGTCACAACCCGGAATTTGCTTTTACCGATGGTTATAAAAGATCAATCGGGGCATTTGCCGATCTGCATCAGCGTAACAGCTCACCACTTTTTAACCTGCAGTATTATAAATTCCTCACAGCTGCAGATTCCTCACTGCATTCTGTTACCAGGCAAATGGATCAGCCTCTTTTTAACAACCATCCTGTAGAAATGGGAGCAGCCAGCCATGAGAATGAAATACTTGCAAGGGTAAAATCTGACCAGCAATACAACACTTTATTTAAAAAAGCATTTCCCCTTTTGGTTGATGCTGTTGCCTGGGATAATATTAAAACGGCGATCAGCCAGTTTGTTTTAAGTATTCAATCCAGCAACTCATCTTACGACAGGTATATTGGTGGTGATAGTAACGCTATTTCACCAGTTCAAAAAAGGGGTATGCAGTTGTTTTTTTCTGCAAAGTTTAAGTGCGCTAACTGTCACGGCGGCCGTAATTTCTCAACACCTGCAGTCACGGATTCAAAAGGAGATACTGTATATTTTTTTAACGTTGGCCTTTATAATACTGACGGAAAAGGAGCTTATCCGGATTATGATAATGGATTGTACAGCCATACAAAGATGGTTCAGGATATTGGTAAATACAGAGTACCTACTTTGAGAAATCTTGTTTTTACGGGCCCCTATTTTCATGATGGTTCAGCGGCTTCCATTGCTGAAGCTGTAAATGTTTTTTTGGAAGGCGGAAGAAATATTCCGACCGGAATATATAAGGGTGATGGTACAAAAAACAGGTACAAAGATTCGATGATAATGAAGATGCATGCAACCGCAAACGAAAGGGCGGCGCTGATCAATTTTTTATACAGTCTTTCCGATTCTTCTTTTCTTCAAAATAAGGTATTTCAAAATCCCTTTGCCGGAGATGAAACCAAAAAGAAATAGTATTTTGCCTGTACATCCCTTTAACATGAAGCCAGCTCATTTTCTTTTCCCTGTTCTGCTTGTCCTGGCAATATCTTGCAATAATCCTTCCGGTTTAAAACTTGAAACAATTGATTATGATGAAGATGTTAAGCAATCTCAGTTACTGGATACAGATACCGCAAAAGTTCCTGATTTTATAGTTGCAAGATGGGAAGAATTTAAAAAGGTTTTGCAGTTGCCGGTACCGGTGCTTTTGTGTAAGGATACACTTAATGTTTCGCAACAACTTGCCCAGTCAATTGCCATCCATGATTCAGCTTTTATGCAAACTGTAAAAGATGCGTCAACTGGTTCCGCCTATCGTTGTGAAATTTTTGGTATTTATCCCGCCAGGGAAAGCGATATGGCAGGCGTTAAAACAGCTTACCAGTTAGCAGATTGCTACAGGGTTGAAATGTATAACTATGCAACCAACACAGCCTCTGTTGCTGTTACTGATAACCAGCAGCGCAATGTAATTGCAACTAGTTTTCAAAACCAGGCGCAACCAGATATTCCCGCCTATCTTAAAAAGCTTGCTATTAAAATAGCAGCGCAATCAGAAGCTGTACAAACAGCCCTCGGGATTAAACCTTCCGAATCGGATGCTTTGATGGCGAATACAAAAACAGCACTCAACAGAACACGTTGTGAAAGAAGCCGTCATTTATGCGTAGCGCCTACTTTTATAAAGGGAGGCAAAGCTCTGTGGGTAATTGTTGATTTAACGGAATGCAAACTTGCCGGTATCCGCTGGACAAATGTTGGTACAACAGGCCCTGCCGCTCCAATAACCGAAAGAAAACTGCAGGACGATAAAATAACAGCCTGCTTTTGTGAAAAGGAAACTGCATTGGAAAAGGATGGCTGGAAGATGGATTACATGATTACGAGTAGCGATGGCCTGCGGATCTCACAGGTTAGTTACAATGGTGTTCCTGTTTTGCAGAGTGCTAAACTGGTTGACTGGCATGTTAGTTACAGTGGTACTGATGGTTTTGGCTACAGCGATGCAGTTGGTTGTCCCTACTTTTCACAAGCCGCTGTTGTTGCGTTGTCGGTACCAAAGGTTGCAGTGATTAAGGATGACAAAAATGTTGTTACCGGTTTTGTGTTGGAGCAAACATTCAGAAGCGACGGATGGCCGCAGCCATGCAACTATAACTACCTTCAGCGCTACGAGTTTTATAAAGATGGGAGATTTAGAATTGCTGCGGCGAGCCTGGGAAGAGGCTGCGGCAATGATGGCACTTACCGGCCGGTTTTTAGAATTGCTTTTGCAGACAATAACAATAATATTGCTGAATGGACTGGTGACAAGTGGACAAACTGGAAGCAGGAAAATTGGCAACTGCAAAAAGACATTACAAATTATACTGCTGAAGGATGGCAATATAAATTATTTAATTCAACAGGAAATGGCTTTTACCTTGAGCCGGGTAAAGGGCAGTTTGGCGATGGAGGTCGGGGTGATAATGCTTTTGTATTTGCCACGCTTAATAAACAGGGCATTGATGAAGGAGAATCTGATTTGGTAACAATTGGGCCTTGTTGCAATACAGATTACCGGCAGGGTCCGGAGAAGTTTATGGAACCTGTTGCCGAAAATATCGAAGGCAAAAAGCTTGTGCTCTGGTATGTGGCTCAACTAAAGAACGATGACTCAAAAGGCAGGGAATATTGCTGGGCCGAGTCTGTGCTTCAAAATGGTGTTTATGTTACCAAATCCTATCCTTGTTTTTGTGGTCCGATGTTTATCCCGGTAAATAAAAAGCTTGCTCCATGAAAAGCTTTACTGAAATATTCGGTAATAAAAATTGCCTGCTAATTCCTGCCTGCTTGCTGGTTACTTCATTATTATCCTGTAAAGAAGAACCTGTTGATTACAGCGATAATAATTGTAAAACCAATGCACCTTTTATAACAAGGCTTGGCTTTAATGCCGCAAGATGTTACTTCAGCACTTCAGAAAAAAGAACAATGGGCCTGGTGCTGATAGAAGCAAATAACAAAACTAATCTTGCAGAAGGAAAAGCAAAGCAATACCAGGATAGTTCATGGAAACAGGCAGGCTGGCTCGCCCCCATCCAGATTGATGATAAAGGAAATGTATTTACCGGGCCTGCTCCTTTTATTAATGTGCTTGATAACGCAGCACGGGATCAAAATACAGTTTACCGGGTTGACTGTCAAACGGGTAAAATGGCTCCTTTTGCCATGCTTCCTTTTCCAGACAGTTTAAATAGCTTCAATCCTTTTGGAATAATCGGCCTTATTTATTTATGTGAAACCGGTTCACTGTATGTTAGTTCAATTGCCTGCAGCGACAGGTTGCATCACCGTGGCGCTATTTATCAACTTGATGGAACTTCCGGCAAAATAATAAGTCAGCTGCCGGCAACAGATGCGCTGGGGATGGGCATAGCATATACTTCCGGCCAACGCCGATTGTATTTCGGGGTTTTACAAACCAGTGATGTTTACTCCGTCAAGCTGAAAAAAGATGGCAGTTTTGAAGGAAAGGCAAAATTAGAATTCTCTTTGCAGGGCCTTGGGCCAAGGGGCGATGACAAGGTGCGTAGAATACGACTTGACAAAGATGGCAGCCTGCTTATTTATGGGATGGAGTTTAACGTAAACCTGGTGGCTCCGTCAGAAAAACAGGAAACTATTTACCGGTTTAGTTATGATGAAGAGACGGGGAAATGGGTTTATGTAAAAAAATAAAACTAATCGAAGGCACTTCTTTACCATCAACTTACTTATCCAAATTTTATACAGCCCTTAAGGGGCGGCATACCATAACCATGGGTGAAGCCCATGGACAAGCACATGCAAGCAGTCCGTGAAAGAGTAATACGAATGCAGTCTATGGTAACTATGGTATATCATATAGAATTTCTAAAGTCATTCGCAGTTTTTTAAAATCTACCGCAAACTATCTCATCCCTGCCATAAACTTTGGGATATTCCCTTTTCCTAAACCATATTAAAACAGCTTATTTATTATACTAAGTTTAACTTGTACTAATACTGAATGTTATTAAAATAACACAACCAACTTTGCAATCATTAAAAAAAATGGTATCACTCATTTTATTTAGCCATCACTATTTTATGTGCAGATTAAATCACTTTCAAAAAGCTGGATAGCCTAATTTTTATATATTTAGTAAAACACTCCAAAATGAAACAGCCGCTTTTATCAAAAAAAATTTGCATTGCAATTGTTTCTTATCTTATTACAGGAAATTCTTTTTCACAAATAATACCCCAATATCTGCCGACCAATGGCTTAGTTGCCTGGTATCCTTTTAATGGCAATGCAAATGATGAAAGTGGGAATGGGAACAATGGTATTCTGCATGGTGTAACGCCAACTTCTGATAGAAATGGTAATGCAGGCAGTGCATATTCTTTTACCGGAACTTCGGGTTACATCAATGGAAATTGTTTCGCTTTTCCAACTGCTGATAGAACTGTTTCCCTTTGGTTTTATGGAACCAATATTGGAGATGGAACAAAGGGGAAATCAATTTTTGGTTATGGTGGTTCAGTTTGCGGAACTTCCTGGTTAGAGATGTTTGATTTGCCGGCACACCCTGATTCTTATGAAGAAAGCGGCCATTGTGATTCCAGCCAGGTTATATACAGTTATGCATCCAACACCCCCAATAACGCCTGGCATAATTGGGTAATTACTAATAATGCTAAGGGGATTAATTTTTATATTGATGGACAGTTAGTTGTTTTCAGTCCAATTAATTCTGACAATACTAATGTTGCAGGAAAAGAATTTGTTATCGGGGGAATTCCAGGTACAGACGGAACCGGTTTTTCAATTGACGTAAATCAGGAACCTTTCGAGGGCAAAATTGATGACATAGCTATTTACAACCGTGCCTTAACAGCATGTGAAGTAACCCAGCTATACAAAGGCTCAATCAGTAATGATTGTTTTGAAAAATTGTCATCAGGGCTCCCAGCTGGTGGGCTTATGGCCTGGTATCCATTTACTGGTAATGCAAATGATAGCAGTGGTAATGGAAATAATGGAACGGTGCATGGAGCAAAATTCGTAACAGATAGATTTGGAAATGCAAATAGCGCATGCAATTTTAATGGCACCAATGATTATATTATTGGCTCTTCTACTAAATTTCCTACAGCAAGAAGAACGGTTTCGCTTTGGTATAAGTACAACGGTGTTTCAATTAACAATCAGTTACCCCCAGGCAAAGGGATATTAGGATATGGCGGCAATCCTTGTGGACGATCATGGCTTCAAGTTATAGGGAACAATGGATATTCAATCGGAGCCCATTGTGATGGCATCCGTACAAATTATACAACATCATTAATTGACACCAACTCATGGCACCATTGGTTGGTTACTAACGACAGTAATAATAATGGAATTAAAACAGTATTTTATGTTGATGGCCAGCATGCTTATGATACAATTAATTATTATGATAATACCAATGTTGATGGGAGGGTCTTTATAATTGGAGGACTTCCAGATCCTAATGGGCTTGAACCTTTTGAAGATGGTAATGTTGGATATTTCCCCGGAAAAATTGATGACGTTGCAATTTACAACCGTGTATTAAATGCCTGCGAAATTCAACAACTTTACAGTGGATACAAAATAACATTGTCATTACAACCTTCCAATGTGAGCGTTGGTATTGGAAGCAATGCTCAATTTATAGTTGGAACAACTAATGCTGCTGCAACATACCAATGGCAAACAGATTCAGCAGCAACGGGGTTTAAAAATCTTGTTGATGGAGGCCGATATATCGGAACTTCCAATGATACTTTGTTAGTAAATGCTGTAACCTCTGGCAACAATAACCAATTATTTCGCTGCGTAGTTTCATCTCCGGGTTTTTGCAGTGATACTTCAGTAATTGCGGCTTTGTCTATAATCGCCCAATATACTTTTACCGGTTCAGGAAATTGGAATGTTGATAGTAACTGGCTTAATAAAATTAAACCACCTCCTAGTTTACCTGCTAATTCAGAGATATTTATAAACCTAAAAGTCAATGCAGAATGTATTTTGAATGTGGTGCAAACCATATTGCCTGGAGGGAAAATTACTGTATTAGACGGGAAGAACTTAAGGATAATTGGTGAGTTGAAAATACAGTAGTTGCATACACTTGCTTATAAAAATTAAAACAAAAAGCATGAAAAAATATTTCTTTACATTTTGTTTATTAGCTGTCTTTATAGCCTTACTTAGTAAGTGTGCATATTCACAAAAAAAAGGACAGGAAAGAATTGACTCATTAACTGAAGAAGTTAATGAATACGCATTTAAATGCAGTGATACATGCCTTGCTGATACAAATAAAGTTTTAACCTTAAACTTACTTGCATGGGAGATTAGGATATCGCAACCAAAAAAAGCAATTAAGATAGTTGATCAATCACTAAAAATTTCCGAAAAAGTGAAATGGCTATTTGGTATAGCGCAGTCACAAAGTCACTTGTGCTCTATTTATCAAATAATGGGTGAGAACAGCATTGCCATGAAACATGCTAATACTTCTATCACAACTTGGCAAAAAATACTCATAAATGATCCAAAAAATCAGATGGCAACACAAGGATATGCTGCTTCTTCTGGAAATTTAGCAACCATTTATTTAAAAACGGGACAATACAACGAGGCTCTTAGAATTTTCTTTGAAATTCAAAAAATATTTGTTCTGCAAGGGTCAGAAAAAAGACAGGCAACTACATTTGGAAACATAGCATATGTATATATAAGGCAAAATGATTTTAACAAAGCAATAGAATACACACAAAAATCTATACCCATTTATGAAAAGCTAAAAGACAATGAAGGTCTTATGCACTGTTTCACAAATTTGGGAATTTGCTATAAAGAAATCAAAGAATACAATAATTCTGTTAACTCACTTTCTAAAGCATTACAGCTTGCAAAAACGCTAAACTCGAATTTATCAATAGCAAAAGTGCTTTCAAATATTTCTAACACTTATGAAGAAATGAAAGACTTTGCAAAGGCTTTAGATTTTTCATATCAGGCACTTGAACAGGATTCAATTTCAGGGAATAAAGAAGGAAAAGCCATCAGGCAGGTAAACCTTGCTTCTATATATTTTGAAATGAAAGAGTTTCAAAAAGCTGAAGAATTATTAATGGCCTGTTATAATGCCGGTGTTGAGGCAAATAATGCAGATATTAAAAAAGGAGTATTCGAGGGGCTTAGTAAAATTTATGAAAGTACCAACAGATATCAACAGGCTTTTAAATATTATAAAAAGGGAAAAGAGCTGAATGATTCACTATTTAATGATAAAAAGAAAGAAGAATTTGTGCGGATAGAGAAAGATTATGAGTTTTCAAAAAGGGAAGACTCAATTAAAGCTGCACAAGAAAAACAAATTGCCCTTGCTGCTTTGGAAAAAAAGAATGCCCTTCAACAGGCAGAAAAAAAGAGGTTACTTGATATAGCTCAGGGCAACCTGTTGCTTTCACAATCAGAAAACCAAAAAATATTAGCCGAAAGCAATTTAGAAATTTCAGAAGCTACCAGAAAAAGAACAATATCTGAAACCGAAAAAAAAATCGCCATAACAGAAGCAGAAAAAAAAAGAACCATTGCAGAAGCAAATGCCAAAAAAGCTGCGGCAGAAACAGAAGCAAGCAAACAGGCTTACATAAAAAACTTCATACTGGCAGCAGCAAGTATTTTACTAATATCATCTGTTTTAATCTTCTCTTTCTACAAACGCCGCCGTGATGCAGAACAAAAACAAAAAGAAACCTCATTGAACCTCCAGGTTTCAGAAACAGAAATGAAAGCCCTTCGCAGCCAGATGAACCCACATTTTATTTTTAATGCTCTTCAATCCATACAAACATTTTTAATGGCACATAAGCCCGAGGATGCCAATACATACTTGCTGAAATTCTCCAAACTGATGCGGCTGGTACTGGAAAACTCACAACACAGTCAAGTGCCTTTAAAAGAAGATATCCAGGCGCTTGAACTATACATGCAATTAGAAAGCATCCGGCTAAAACATCCTTTTACTCACCAGTTTCATATTGAAGATGGTATTGATATTGAAGAAACTGGCATACCTCCGCTGATACTGCAGCCGTTTGTTGAAAATGCCATCTGGCACGGGCTGCAGTATAAAACAGAACCGGGTCATATTGATATTTATATTAGCAAGAAAGGTGATACACTTCATGCCACTGTAGAAGACAATGGCATCGGCAGGAATATGAGCCAAAAAGTAGCCCAGCCAATGCTGCTCAAAAAAGAATCCCTGGGAATGAAGCTTACAGAAGAACGGCTAAAAATACTGAACGAACTAAAAAAAGTAAAGGCATATTTTACAATAAGTGATTTGTTTACAAAAGATGAAAAACCGGCAGGAACGAAAGTGGAACTTTCGTTACCTTTAGCCTGATGATAAAAACTATTATCGTAGAAAACGAACCTCCTCAAATTGAACGGCTCACAGGGATGTTAGCAAAACATTTTCCTGAGATAGATGTACTCGAAGTATGTGATAATGTACCCGATGGTATCCTGCGGGTAAATGCCCTGCAACCTCAATTGATTTTTCTTGATGTGGAACTGCCCCCTTATACAGGCTTTGACCTTTTAGACCAAACCCGTTCGGTAAATACTGAAGTGATATTTACCACCAGTTTCAGCAAGTATGCAAAACAAGCCATCAAATTTTGCGCCCTCGATTATTTGGAGAAACCTTTTTTTGAAGATGAATTAAAATCTGCAATTGACCGGTATAAAAAACTTGCAGCCACTGGCTCCAAAAAAAAGATCGACGTATTGCTTCATAATGTAAAGCAGAGTGATGTGTCAATGCAAAAGGTTGGCATTCCTGTAATAGGTGGTTTCGACTTTATTACACTTTCTGAAATCATAATGTGCAAATCTGTCGACAACTGTACAGATTTTTATTTAACAGGCAAGTATAAAATTACCGCCACTAAAACACTCAAATGGGTGGAGATATTGCTGAATGAGCATGGCTTTTTCCGTGTACATGATTCTTACCTTATTAACCTGAACCATATCAAAAAATATAAAAAAGGAAATGAAGGCGGCGAAGTAGAACTTACTGACCGCCTGGAAGCCGACGTATCCCGCCGAAAAAAAGACCAGTTTCTAAAGGTTCTCTCCGATTTAAAAATGATATTCAACAAGTAAATTCCCCTCTCTTTTAAATAATTGATACGGCATAAACTCTTTTGTTTATGCCGTAAACTTTTTATACCTGCCAGTTACTACTTGCTCCAAAAGATCGTTTCGTACAGGTTGTATGTTTATATCGCAATTAACAAATAATGAAAGATAAAGGAAACAATGAGAATTCACTCAAAAAAATAAACCGGCAGCATATTATCATCTCACCCAAAAACGACGTAATAAAATTTCTCATCACCAAAATAAAAACAATTATGAAAAAGTTTAAACTCATTTATTTAATCTCTATTGTTGCAGTAGCAACAACGATTACTTCCTGCAAAAAAATTGATCCTGCACCTCCGCAAAATTCAGTACCAGTTTGTACAATTGAATGTAAAAATGGAGGCACCGTAAATGCTTCTTGTGGCTGTGATTGCCCTCAAGGCTTTACAGGTGCCAACTGCGGAACAGCACTGGCTCTTAAATCTGTAACTGTTACCAGGATAATAGTTAATAATTTCCCCCGTACTAAAAATAGCGGACAATTAGCAAATCTTTGGGACCCTACTCCCGGAACAATCCCAGCCAGATATCCTGATATTTATATTAATATAAAAAAAGGTATTTCATCTTCTTCCAGCCAGACTTCTGCCATTTACATGAATGTTAATAGTGTTCCGCAAACTTATGCGCTGGTGCCTGTAACATTAGCTGACCCTTCAAATTATTATACCATTAGTTTATATAATTACAACGGACTATCAGTTGCACCTGAATTAATGGGAGGCATCTATCTTATACCTGCTGATTTCAAAAATGGTAATCCCCAAACAATACATTTATCTAATTCCGCATTGCATATTGATTACACTGTTTACTTGATATGGAATTACTAAGGGAGCCTCGCACACAACAAATTTTAAATCGTCAAAAACAAAAGCATCATGAAAAAGTTAACATCAGTTTTCGCAATCATTGCAACTGGAATTATTTTTTCTTCGTGTAAAAAGGAAGAGGAATGTAAAGGCTTTGGTAAATTAAAATTAACCAACAATTATGGTTCAACCATTTTCAGGATTGTGCTAGATGGGGGTACCAGTTTGGGGTCAATGGATCCAAAAGAAACGAAAGAATTCAATCTTGCTGCTGGTCAGCATACTTGGCAAATGGTTAAGGTTTCTGGGCCAGGAAATGGATGTGGTCCTTCGGGAATAATTGTTGTTGAATGTAAAACGCAGGCTTTTGAATGCGGGTTTTAGAAATGAATTAATTATCAGGATCGCAATTTAATTCGCCATTTTAAAAGAATAAAATAAAAATGTTATGACAAAAAACACCATTTAAGTCAAACTTTCTTTTTCTATTAGTCATTTTATTCTTTTACTATTTATTGAAAACCATAAAGTAATTTTTATAGATAATTCTAAAAACATGAAAAAGCTTTTTATTTTCTTTTTGATATTTACAACTTCAATTAGTTATTCTCAAACCGGTAATGTAGGCATTGGTACAATAGAACCAAAAGCACGCCTTCATGTAGCAGATAGCAGCGTGGTTTTCACAGCAGAAAGTTCAGTACCCATTAATATTGGCAATGTGCCAGTAAGTGGTGCAGGCAGGAGAATGATGTGGTATGCTGATAAGGCAGCCTTTCGGGTAGGTTATACCGATAATACCTCTTGGGATAAAGATAGTATAGGTATTTATTCTTTTGCCGCAGGGGCATTTACAAAAGCAAAAGGAACCTATTCCAGTGCGATGGGATTTAGATCATCTGCAGTGGGAAATTCATCGACAGCTATGGGTAGTGGAACAGCTATTGGAAATTCATCAATAGCATTAGGTGGTTTTACATTAGCTGGTGGTAATACTTCAACCGCATTGGGAAGCCTCACAATTGCCAGTGGAGATGTGTCAACGGCAATAGGAGGGGCAACAACTGCTAGTGCGTTTGCCTCAACTGCGATGGGAAGCGCCACAACTGCCAGTGGTGCTATTTCAACTGCAATGGGATATAGTACAATTGCCAGTGGAATCAGATCAACAGCTATGGGAGAGTCTACATGGGCTAATGGAGATTTTTCAACTGCTATGGGTAGCAATACTTTTGCTGAAGCTAACCACTCAACAGCTATTGGAAATAATACATCTGCATATGGAGATTATTCAACTGCTATGGGGAATAAAATAATTGCCAGTGGTACAGGATCATTTTCCATTGGTGATAATAATCAGGTTACAACAGGTGAATTTTATCAAGGAGGAGATAACCACATGCTAATGCGATTTGTCGGGGGGTATTATTTTTATTCCAATGCTGATTACTCTGCCGGCGTGAAGATAAATCCTGGCGGCGGCTCATGGACAAATGCAAGTGACCGCAGAATAAAAGAGAACTTCAATGCTACTAACAATGAAGAAATACTAAAAAAGATTTCTGCCATACCTATCACTAATTGGAACTATAAAAGTCAGCCAAAAACGCAAAAACATATTGGACCCATGGCGCAAGACTTTTACAAAGCCTTTCATTTAGACGGAGATGGTGCCGATACTACTATTAATACCATGGATATAATAGGCGTAAACATGGCTGCCATACAGGCATTGGAAAAGCGGACACAAAAAATTTCAGATATTGATCGGCTTAATATTTATTTACAAGAACAAATTACTGTTCTTCAAAAACAAAATGAAGAAATCAAAACGCAATTACGGAAAATAACAGAAGGTTTAAAAAAACGGAAAATGTAATAGTAGCAACAAAAATCTTCCTCGTGTGATATTTCTCATATCATTTTCAAAGCATTATTATGCTAACCAATGAATAACCTTAAACTAAATTTTATCCTCATGTTCCACTACGGAAAGGTTCCTGATAAGCCGAGCAAGTAAGTTAAATATCTATCCCTTTCCTTAAAAATTTCCTAAACCCCTTTTCAACTAAAAAAATAAAACCTATTTTACAGGTATAAAAATTTAATAATATGCCAGCAGAAAAAAGAAAATACACCGGTAAAGATACCGAAATGCTCATCGCCACATCCACCATCATCGAAACAGCTATTGCCAACAAAACTTTTCTCTTATCCAAAAGAGCCACCTGGGCAGATCCCTATTTCGGCAACATCAAAACGCTTATTGACAGCAGCATCCAGGCCAACCTCGGTACAGATAGCGGTAAAAGCCTCCGCCAGTCCACTCAGGCAATAGCTGCTGTACAGGCAAATGCCCTTAACGATCTGGCACTCTTTAAAGTACAGGTTACAGAAGATTTTAAAAAAGATAAAATACGCAGCAAAGAAATAATAACCCAGCTTGGGTTTACCAGTTATTTAACCAAAGCTCAAAAAGGCGATCAGGAAGCACTCACAAGCCTGCTTTACCAGTTCAAACAAAACATCACCCCGGCACTCAGTACTGAAATAAGCAGTAAAGGCACAGATGCCGCCCTCATCACCACCATTACAGGGTATGCAGATACATTAAAAAACGCCAACGTATCACAGGAAACATTTAAAGGAGCAAAAAAGACAGTGACCGCAGCAGCGCTCAAAGAGTTTAATATGATTTACGATCAGGTAATCAGCATTGCTAAAATTGCCTCCAAATTCTTTAAAGGCCAGCCAGACCTCCAGTCGCAATTCAGTTACAGCAAAGTAGTAAAAGCTTTAAATAGTGCAGGTGGCACGCC
This sequence comes from Ferruginibacter sp., assembly GCA_965247025.1. GTDB lineage: Bacteria > Bacteroidota > Bacteroidia > Chitinophagales > Chitinophagaceae > Ferruginibacter. The sequence continues at coordinate 4,837,071 of OZ252000.1, forward strand.
CACACCCCCTAAGCCAGGAAAATAGCTGTAACAGGCAACAATATATAAAAGGTGAAAGTTTTTAAGAAAGCTTTCACCTTTTATATATTAACCCCACCCAGCCCTGAAAGGGCGTAATATCATAACCAAGGGTACATCCCATGGCCAATCTCTAACCCTTTAAGGGTTAATGTAAGTAACCGTGGGTGTAACCCATGTATGATAGTACAGCCCATTGATTATAGTAAACATAATCACAACGCCTTGGCGGATAACTCTGGGAACATGCAATCAGGTAGCAGGTTACTGAAATAAACCTTTTTAAATTAGAAAGTAATTGGAAGGTCTTCGCTACCAATCCGAAGGTATTAGAAAGTAATTGAAAGTCCTCGCTATCAATCCGAAGGTATTAGAAACTTATTTAAAGGTCTTCGCAATCAATCCTAAGATATTAGAAATTTATTTGAAGGTATTCTTAATAAATCCGAAAATCTTAGAAAGTAATTTTCAGGTTTTCGCTACAAATCGGAAGGTCTTAGAAAGTAATTTGAAGGTCTTCGCTATCAGGCACTATCTCGATTCCCTTCCCAGCAATAATCCAATTTTAATATTAAAAGTAAAATAGGCATCCTTGTTGTTTGGATTACCTCTTATTCCGCCCTGTGTTTTCCTAAACTCAGCGCTGTTAGGGCCTGTATTATTTCTTTGGTTTGAAGAAAGATCATTTGCATTTTGCCAGTCTGCACTGCCAACCGGGAAGTAATTATTGTAAACAGTTTTATCGATGTACCTCTTACTTACATCATCCAGGTAATCGGTTGTGGTGATGCGATGCAAAAATTCTAACCTCATATTAAAGTCTTTTGATAACTCATATCTAACACCAACACCAATTGGAAAACTAACCTGCGATAGTTTATAGGGTTTCCTGTCAGGATATTCTGCAAAACCCTGACCTTCAGTACTCAATGGCTGCAAATCAACATATTGACCGTTCCTGGCTATTGCCTGTGGATTAAACGAGAAAAATGCAATACCTCCAACAATGTAGGGAGAAAAATAAGGGGGCTCTACATCTCTCCCCATATAATTTCCAAAAGCAAAAAAAGGATGAAATTCTGCCACCAGAGATATTTCCGAAATCTTGCTTCTGAAGCTCAGATTTCTCTGGTACCTGCCTGCAGTGGTTGCCTGAACACTTTTTAAAATACTGTCATAAGCTTTAATGGTACCAAAAGTTCCTTCGAGCCGTAAGGCCAGATATTCTTTATAAGTAGCGCTGAGATAAATACTGCCATTAAGTTGGTTATTGCCAATGTTAAGGTCCTTTACGAAACCTTTTCCCACACCTTTTCTCCCGCCTACATCGCTAAGGCAATTCATAATGCCCACGGAGCCGCCCAGTTCAAACATAAGGGGAGTATCATAACTATTATTGTCGTAAAAATAGTATTGAGCAGAGGCTCTATATCCAGAACCTATCAACAGCAATATACAAGCTGTCAATAATGCCAGTTTTTTCATGTAAAATTGTTTCCTTTAAGTAATTAGTACACACAGATAACGTAAATTATTGTGTGGGCATTACAAATTAAGCGAATAATCTTCAATTATTTTTCAACAGGCTGTTTAATATTGTAAAATTTACAAGCCGGTCGCAGTCCGCAGATGTTGCATTTGGGGTTTCTTGCAATACAAATGTATCTTCCATGGAGAATAAGCCAATGGTGAGCTTTATGAATATATTTTTCAGGAATATGTTTAATCAGTTGTTTTTCAGTAGCTAAAGGTGTTTTGGCATTGGTTGTTAAGCCAATTCTTGCACTCACCCTAAATACATGCGTATCCACTGCCATATTAGATTGCTGGTCAATTACAGATGTAATAACATTGGCTGTTTTTCTGCCCACACCCGGTAGTTGCACAAGTTCATCAACCGTCATGGGTACCTGGCCATTAAACTTGTCCATAAGCATATTGGCCATTCCAATAAGGTGTTTTGTTTTGTTGTTTGGGTAAGATATACTTCTTATCAGCGGGAAAAGGCTCTCAGTGGTAGCCTTGCTCATGCTCTCTGCATCCGGATATTGTTTAAAAATTGCAGGAGTGGTTAGGTTTACTCTTTTATCGGTACATTGGGCAGAAAGGATAACAGCAACAAGTAGTTGAAATGGATCATCGTATATCAGCTCAGTTTCAGCTTCAGGGCTGTGTTCTAAAAAATAATTTATAAAGAATTGATACCGCTCTTTCTTGGTCATAAAAATCCCCCGGTTATTAGACCGGGGGACTAAATTAGGTTAAATACGGATTTTTTAAAATTTAGCTTTCAGTTGATAACTCTGTAACCGAATGGTTTGCGTAGTTTAAAATGAAATCTACGGCTTTTTTACGGGGAGAAAGTGAAATGGATTCCAACCCTTTTTGGGCTGCAACCAATTCATTATACTGTTCCCTGAGTTCCCAATCAGTTGCCAAAGCCAAACTGATTGCTTTCTGTTGTTCGTTGGAGGCCTCACCATAAATGTATGGCAGTAGATCCTCCTGCTTGAAGCTGTGCATAGACTAAATAAGTTGCGTTAAAAAATTAATTATCAATTATCCGAACTATTAACGGCTGACAATATCGAATATTGCCTTTATCTCCTTATTATTTAGATTTATCCGCAGATGAAAAAATAAACAAATCTTCATTATCTTTTTTCATCAAATAATTCTCCCTGGCATATTTTTCAATAGTTTGGGCATTTGTTTTTAATAAGTTAAGTTCCTTTTGAGTTGAAGCTATAACTTCAAGTTTTTTTTCCTCAGTTTTTTTCAATTCAGATGAATGGCTGATCCGTTCTGCCTGGGAAAAAAAATCATTTCTGTCAAAAAAAAGCATCCACACACTAAAAGCAACTACGGCGAGCAGGTATTTATTTGATATCCATGACAGTTTCCGCAACCCGGTTTTTAAACCGGATATAGAATCTGCCTTTATCTCAGTATTACTCTCCATAATATAAACTTAGTAAAAAATCTGCTAAGCCTGAAAATCTTAACAAATAATATTAAGACAGGTTATTTACCAAACTTAATTTTTCCTTTTGGATAGATTGCACTGTCCGCCAATATTTCCTCAATACGAATCAATTGGTTGTATTTTGCTATACGGTCAGTTCTTGAAGCTGAACCGGTTTTAATCTGTCCGCAATTCAATGCAACAGCCAAATCAGCAATGGTAGTATCTTCTGTTTCACCACTGCGGTGGCTCATAATGGTATTAAAACCATTGTTCTGCGCCATACTCACCGCATTGATTGTTTCTGTAAGTGTGCCAATCTGGTTAACTTTTACCAAAAGTGCATTAGCGATACCTTCGTTAATTCCTCTTTCCAGGCGGGTTACGTTTGTTACAAAAAGATCATCACCTACCAGCTGGCATTTGCTGCCAACTGCTTCAGTAAGCATTTTCCATCCTTTCCAATCGTCTTCCGCCATTCCATCTTCAATAGAGCAGATAGGATATTTTTTAACCCAGCTGGCCCAATATTCCACCAGTTGTTCGCTGGTCATTTCTTTTCCATCACTCTTATGAAAAACGTATTTTTTCTTTTTAGCATCCCAAAGTTCACTGTTAGCCGCATCCATCGCAATCATAATCTGGCTGCCAGTTTTATAACCAGCTGCCTGTATTGCTGTCAACACTGTTTCAATAGCTTCTTCATTGCTTTGAATATTTGGTGCAAATCCACCTTCATCACCAACATTGGTACTAAACCCTTTCTTTTTCAAAACACTTTTTAATGCATGAAAAATATCAACACCCCAGGCAAGCCCTTCGCTAAAAGTAGAAGCGCCGATAGGCATTACCATAAATTCCTGGAAGTCGATCTTATTATCCGCATGAGCGCCACCGTTAAGAATGTTCATCATCGGGATGGGAAGAATTTTTGCATTTGTTCCGCCAATATAACGGTACAAAGGAAGGTTGGCTTCCAATGCTGCAGCTTTTGCAACAGCTAAACTCACCGCAAGCATTGCGTTAGCGCCGAGTTTGCTTTTATTTGGTGTACCATCCAATTGGATGAGTTTGGCATCAATGCCAGTTTGATCAGCCACATCCCAGCCCAGCAATTGCTCTGCAATAGTTGTATTTACATTATTTACTGCCTTTAATACGCTTTTACCACCGTAATAATTCTTTTTATTATCTCTAAGCTCAACTGCTTCATGTATACCAGTGCTGGCACCGCTTGGTACCGCAGCCCGGCCAAGATTTTCATTTTCTGTAAGAATATCCACTTCTACTGTCGGATTACCACGGCTGTCAAGAATTTGACGGGCATTGATGGAGGCGATGTAACTCATAATTATTTGTTGTTTAAAGATTTTCTATTAATTGCAAAGAAACATGATTTGACTGTATATGGCAACAGCAATTTTATTAAGATTTGATGAATACGAAGCCACTAATCTGCAATCTTATCCAATACCAGCTTCTTAACATCGGCCAGTGCAATGCGTTCCTGGGCCATGGTATCCCGGTAGCGGATGGTTACCATATTGTCTTCTTTGGTCTGGTGATCGATAGTTACACAGAACGGTGTGCCGATGGCGTCCATTCTTCTGTAACGTCTTCCAATAGCATCTTTCTCTTCGTAAAAACACATAAAACTGCTTTTGCATTCGGTCATCAATTGTTTCGCAATTTCAGGCAGGCCATCTTTTTTAACCAATGGTAAAATAGCCAGTTTAGTGGGTGCTATTTTAGCTGGAATTTTCAACACTACCCGGCTGTCTTCGGTGCCATCTTCTTTCAGCCATTTTTCTTCTTTGTAAGCAAGACTCATGATGGTAAGAAACAAACGATCCAGGCCCACAGAGGTTTCCAGCACATACGGCACATAGTTACCGTAAGGCTTGCCTGTTGCAGGATCAAGGTCGTTATCAAAATACTGCATCTTCTTTCTGCTGAAAGTTTGGTGCTGCGTTAAGTCGAAATCGGTACGGCTGTGGATACCTTCCAGTTCCTTCCAGCCAAAGGGAAATTCAAATTCGATATCGAGTGCTGCATCTGCATAATGCGCCAGTTTCACATGATCATGAAAACGGAGCTTTTCTGCCGGAATACCCAGGCTTTGATGCCAGCGTTTTCTTTCTTCCCTCCAGTAGTTGTACCACTCCATTTGGCTGCCGGGGCGAATAAAAAACTGCATTTCCATTTGCTCAAATTCTCTCATTCTAAAAATAAATTGTCGGGCTACTATTTCATTTCTAAACGCTTTACCGGTTTGTGCAATGCCAAAAGGAATTTTCATCCTGCCGGTTTTCTGCACATTCAAAAAGTTTACAAAAATACCCTGGGCAGTTTCTGGCCGCAGGTACACAATATTATCCTCCGGGTTATCTGAAGCAACAGCACCAAACTCGGTTTTAAACATCAGGTTAAACTGGCGAACATCTGTCCAGTTGCTGGTTTTGCTGATGGCGCATTTGATATTATTCGTTTCAATTAATGTTTTCAAACCTGCATAATCATCTTTTGCTAAAAAAACATCCATTTTTTTAAGAACATCTTTCGCTAATAGGTATTTTGGATGCTGATTAAGACTTTTATTAATTGTATGAATTTCCAACTCAATATTTAATTCATCATTGTCCATTTTAACAACTTCTTCGATTGAGCCAAAAACTTCGGTTTTAGCTTCCTCCATTAAATTATGAGCAAAATCTTCAATAAGGTGATCAACCCTGTAGCGCTTCTTGCTGTCTTTATTATCGATCATCGGGTCACTGAAATTATCAACGTGGCCGCTTGCCTTCCAGGTGGTGGGATGCATAAAAATAGCAGCATCAATACCCACAATATTTTCATGCAACTGCGTCATGCTTTTCCACCAGTAATCCCGGATGTTTTTCTTAAGCTGTGCACCATTCTGGCCATAGTCGTACACGGCACTTAAGCCATCATAAATTTCACTCGATTGAAAAATATAACCGTATTCTTTACAATGAGCAATCAGCTCAGCGAAGATGTTTGTTTCATTTGCCATAAGGCTGCAAAAGTAAGGGATAAGGGGAATTTATTTTAGCGGGAGCTTTTAAGATTCCTAGGCAGCAGATGGGTCAACTATTTCAATGAGTATAAAGGTCCATCCGGGTGAAGGGGATTGTAATCTAGTCTTTCTGCCGCAGGTAAGATCATCAAATCCATCAATTCCATTGGAACAGCTCCAAGCAGCGGTTCCTCATTGTTTGGCAATACAAAAGCATCTGTGATGCAGTCACGTTCTTTAAATCTGATTTTGACAGGACCAGCAACCTCTAAAGTTCTCTTAGTTCCATCTGCTAATAATACGTCCATCGACGTTCTCTTTCTTAATCCTAACTGCTGGCGAATGTTTTCATTAATTGTAAGTCTGATTGCACCACTATCAGCCATTATCTTAAGTGGCATACTTCTTACCTTTTCCTTGGGTAAATAGCCATCTTCGCAAAGCGTCTCATCTGCGAGATTCGTCAATTCAATATCGGCATATACAAGTCCCATAAAATTAATTTAGAGATTACAATTTAGCATTTAGTTCTGAATCATTTTAATTTATCATTATCCAAATGCCTTGTGGCATCCCTTAAATTTTTCTTCTCAAAATTCTTTTCCAGCGCTGCTGTTAAGTCAACGCCAGTTTGGTTGGCGAGGCACATGACTACCCAAAGCACATCAGCCATTTCATCACCAAGCCTCCTCCTCCCGTCCTCCTCCGACAGAGGAGGAGCATCACTTTCTTTAAATGATTGTTCGCCGTATTTACGCACCATTAAACGGCTTAGCTCTCCAACTTCTTCCATCAAAACACCTAAGTTGGTGAGTTCATTAAAATAGCGGACACCAACAGTTTTTATCCATTGGTCAACATCTTTTTGTGCTTGTTCTATTGTCATTTTAACTAGTCATTTTTAATTCATTAATCCCTGTTCTTGGTATCAATCACTATTGTAACAGGGCCATCATTCAGCAATGCCACTTTCATATCGGCACCAAACACACCCGTAAATATTTTTTTGCCAAGGTCTGCTTCAAGTTGCAGTATCAGTTGGTCATACACCGGAATTGCAAATTCCGGCTTACTTGCCTTAATGTAACTGGGCCGGTTACCCTTTTTAAGTGAAGCCTGCAAAGTGAACTGGCTTACCAGTAACAGATCTCCTCCGGTATCTTTTAATGAAATATTGGGTATTTTGTTTTCATCATCAAAAATGCGGAGATTAATTATCTTATTGCTCAGCCATTTAATATCCTCAACTGTATCGGCATCCTCAATACCTGCCAACACGAGCAGCCCGGTTCTGATAGAAGAAAAGATTTTATCATCAATGGTTACATTCGCTTGCGTAACTCTTTGTAAAACTGCTCTCATACCTTTAAAGTATATATTGATGAAGGTAACTAACATTAAAACTTTCCGCCAAAAATGAAATTTAATACTTCAATGATGGTATTTTCTTTTTTCATACAACTACCCTTTTTTTATGGCTCAGATTATCAAAATGTGTCTTCAGTAAAAGTTGAAAGCAAAATCAGATAGGATAAAACACGCTAAAAAAATACAGTATATTATGTTGAGACCTGTTATTCTTTATAAATATTTTTATCGCAAATAAATTGTGTCTGTACTGGCAAAAGGCTTCACTTTAATAATGTTTGCAAGCAACTTTGAATCAGTAAATTTGTCCGGTGAAAATATCTCCAAAACGCATTTTTATTAAGCTGTTTAAAATTACTGGTATTTCTATCGGGAGTATTTTGCTGCTGCTCTTTCTGCTGCCAATCGTTTTCCCCGGAACCATAGGGGATAAAATAAAAAGCTGGACAAATAAAAGCATTGACGGCGAACTAAACTTTTCAAAAGTGAGGTTGTCTTTTTTTACGCACTTTCCTAGTTTCACTCTTAGCCTGTATGATTTTTCACTGAAGGGATCTGCACCGTTTAAGAACGATACCCTGGTATCTGCCGATAAAATTTCCTTTGGCATTAACCTGAAAAGTTTGCTTTTTGATAAGAAGATCAATATTGACAAGATCTTTTTATCTGATGCGTACATGCATGTAAAAGTGAATGAAAAGGGAGAAGCAAATTACAATGTGTACATCTCTGATAAAAAACAACAGCAAGCCGTAACAGACAGTACCAACACTACTCTTAAGCTGGAAAAAATCAGTATCGAAAACAGCCATCTTATTTATGATGACCGCTCAGTTGATGTGCTGCTTGATGCAAAAGGATTTAACTACAATGGCAACGGCAACCTCAGCGAGGCAATTTTTGATTTATACAGCAGGGCTGATATTGATTCGCTGGATTTTTATTTTGCAAAGGAACCATACCTGCTGAACAAGAAAGTAAATGCTGATCTCATCACAAAAGTTAATACTAATTCACTCTCAATTTTATTTCAGCAAAACAAATTGCTCATAAACAAACTGCCAGTTCAGTTTAATGGAAAACTTGATTTTTTGAAGAATGGATATGATATTGATTTTACTGTTGTTTCAACAAATAGCAAACTCGATGATTTTGTAACTGCATTGCCGCCACAATACATTACCTGGCAAAAAAGCACGAGCATCAAAGGCACTACCGATCTGCTGGTAAAGTTAAAAGGCAAGTACATCGCAGCGGAAAATTCGATGCCCGATCTCAACTTCAACATGACCATCAGGGATGGGTTTGTTAAACATGAAAATGCGCCTTTTCCTGCCACCAATCTGTATCTGAACCTGCAAACAAGAATGCCTTCCATTAACCCTGACAGCCTTGAGGTAAAAGTGGATTCTGTGTTCTTTAATGTGAATAAAGATTTTATTGGAGCTGTGATAAAAACTAAAGGAATAAAAAATCCCTTTATTACCATTAATGCAAATGCTGCCATTGACCTGGAACAGATGGATAGAGCTTTAGGGCTTTCATTAGTCGATTTAAAAGGTCGCTGTAATTTGCGGTTTACTACAGATGGACAATACGCAACCGGTCCCAATCCAACAAGTATCCGGCACGAAAATACCATATTAAAAACACCCGTTTTTAACATGGTTGCAGCGGTAAAAGGTGGATACTTTAAGTACACCAGCCTGCCACTTCCGGTCACTAATATTAATTTTGATTTTGCCGCTGCAAACACCACCAATGATTATCAAAATTCAAACCTGAAGATTAGTAACCTATCCGCAAATGCGTTGAGTAATTTTATCAAAGGCAACTTTGGTATCAGCAATTTAAAATCTTTTGAAACCGATGCGGATTTACAGGCCATGATAAACCTAAACGATTTAAAAAATATTTTTCCTGTAAAAGGCTTTGACGTAAAAGGTATTTTGAAAGCTACCATTAAAGCAAGAGGTAAGTATGATGCAGCTGCTAAAACTTTCCCTGTTACTACAGCAGACATCAGTCTTAAAGGCGGCTCTTTAAAAACGCCTTATTATCCAAATCCCATAAATAAAATTGAAGCGGAGGTTTTGATCAACAATAATGGCGGTACTTTAAAAGACCTGGAGGTAAAAATTCAGCCGGCCTCTTTTCAATTTGAGGGGAAACCTTTTGCAGTGAAGGCCTTATTTAAAAATTTCGAAAATATAGCCTACAATATAAAAGCAAATGGCGAGTTAGATATTGCAAAAATTTACAAGGTTTTTTCACAAAAAGGAATTGATGTAACCGGTTTTATTAAAGCTGATGTACAATTACAGGGGACGCAATCGGCTGCCTTAAACAAAGAATTTTCTAAACTTAATAATCAGGGAACACTGGAACTTAAGGATATAGCAACTACAACGGAAATGCTGCCATATCCATTTATTATAAAGGATGGACTGTTTACATTTAAGCAGGACAAAATGTGGTTTAAAAACTTTCATGCAGTCTATGGCTCATCCGGCATTAACATGAATGGTTACCTGCAAAATGTAATTGAATATGCATTAGCTGACAAGGCTGTTTTAAAAGGCGATTTTAAGTTAGAATCTGCTTACATCAATACGGATGAACTAATGCTGTATGGTGCTAAATCAGCTGACACTTCAGCAATAAAAAAAGACACATCAGCTGCGGTTACTGGTGTTATTGTTATTCCGGCTAACCTGGATCTTGTGATTGATGCCAACGTACAAAAAGCAGATTTTAACGGAGTGCATTTTAACAAAGCCAAGGGAAATTTGAGTGTTAAAAATGGCGTGTTGCACTTGCAAAAAACGGGCTTTAATTTAATCGGCAGTGAAACAATTGCAGATGCAACCTATGCAAACGAAGGTCTCAATAAAGCGAGATTCGATTTTAATATTGATGCAAAAGACTTTGATGTGAAAAAGGCTTACGATTCTATCAAGTTATTCAGGGATGCTGCAACAGCAGCAGGTAAAGCGCAGGGCGTTATCTCGCTTGTATATGCGTTGAAGGGAAAGCTCGATGGCAATATGCATCCAATCTATCCGTCGCTTGAAGGTGGCGGTACCCTGTCGGTAAAAAAGGTGAAGGTTAAAGGTTTTAAATTATTTACGGCTGTGAGTCGCAAAACAGGGAAAGATAGTATTGCGAATCCCGACATGTCGAAAGTGGATATAAAAAGCACGATTAAAAACAACCTTATAAAGCTGGAAAGATTCAAAATAAAAATGGCTGGTTTTCGCCTGCGGATGGAAGGCCAGACAAGTTTTGATGGCAGGCTGAATTTGAAAATGCGGCTTGGCCTGCCACCGCTTGGCATTATTGGAATTCCGATGAGAGTAAAGGGAACACAAGATAATCCCTCCATTAAATTGGGAAAGGATAAGGAGGAATTGGAAGAGACTGAATATAAAGAAGATGAAAACGGTCAACGATAAAACAGCCAAATGACGATAATTTTTATGATCAAATTGCTCTCTAACTTCATCACAAATTCAAATAAAATAGTCTTTGATGATGATTCAAGTCAGCTCCAACCAGCAATTTCGAAGATACAAAATCAAAGTGTCAGTTTAACGCAATCGGTTGCTGTAGATTTCTTTAAATTTGACCTGATGTTCTCAGAGCCTCTTAAACCTAGATTTCGCCATTAATCAAAAACGGCAAACTTTCTGCAACTGTAACATCGTAGTTTTGTTTACTATGCTAAAAAAGCTTTCAACCTACTGGATGTGCCAATTAGGAGGCTGGGGTGCTAATCTTGCTATCTCTGTGTTCTTTTATCTCACGCTGTCAGTAAGGAAAATTGACCATTTCTTTTTCCTTATTCTGCTAAGTGTTGTATTGGGAATTCTGTTTTCTCACCTGATGAGGATGGTTGTTAAAGAATACCGGTTTTTACAAAAGCCATTACAGGAACAGATATTTTCTTTTATAGGAATTACTTTTTTATTTGCTGTTATTTATGGGTGCACCAATGTAACCCTGGAAAAAATTATGGGTTTTAAGGATGAGACTGGTCCGAAAATTTCGTTGTTGAATGAGATTACCAGGAATGCAATCAGCGATTTTTTTTTACTTTTTATCTGGAACCTGATCTACTACACTTATCATTATGTTGAGCGCAACCGCAAGAATGAAGTGGATACTTTAAAGCTGCAGTCGCTGGTAAAAGAGCTGGAACTTAAAACAATCAAATCTCACATCAATCCTCATTTTATATTTAATGCACTTAACAGCATCCGTGCATTGGTAGATGAAAATCCTGAAAGAGCGAGGAGGGCAATTACTGAGCTCAGTAATATTTTACGTAGCAGTATGCAGGTTGAAAAATTAGAGACCGTACCACTGGAAAGTGAATTAAATATTGTTAAAGATTACCTTGCCTTAGAGAAGATGCGGTTTGAAGAAAGACTTAATATTGAAATGAGTATTGATGAAGATACACTTAACCAACCGGTACCACCAATGATGTTACAGACCCTGGTGGAGAACGCTATTAAACACGGCATTAGCAGAAAAATTGATGGCGGAATGATCAGGGTGATTTCTGACTTTGTTAATAATCACCATGAACTGGTGGTTCAAAATTCAGGACAGCTAAACGGCAGCGTTAATAAGGAAGGATTTGGAGTAAAGAGTACGCAGGACAGGCTGAATTTGCTGTACCAGGGTAAGGCGACTTTTGATATTAAAAATTTGGATGACGATACAGTAGAATCAAGGGTTATTATGCCCGTTTTTGTTTCTTAAAACTAACCACCATGTATAAAGCTATTGTTATTGATGATGAACGCCTGGCCAGGAATGAGCTTAGAAAGTTATTGCTTGATTTTCCGCAGATAGAAGTGATAGATGAAGCAGCCAACGCAAATGAAGGAGCGGAAAAAATTGAAGCTCAAAACCCTGATCTTATTTTTTTAGATATACAAATGCCGGGCAAAACCGGGTTTGATATGCTTACTGAACTGGACAAAGCGCCTCATGTGATATTTACTACAGCTTATGATGAGTATGCATTAAAAGCATTTGAAGTTAATGCACTTGATTATTTGATGAAGCCTATTGAGCCAAGGCGTTTGGCAGATGCATTGCAAAAATTGCAACAGGCAGAGGAAAAAGAAATGGCCGGTCAGCAGGTTTTTAACAGGGGGCTTTTAAGCGAACACGACCAGGTGTTTGTGAAAGACGGGGAACGCTGCTGGTTTGTAAAATTATCAGAAGTAAGGCTTTTTGAAAGTGTGGGTAATTATGCCAAAGTGTTCTTTGCCGGCAATAAACCACTCATCTTAAAGTCGCTGAACGCACTGGAAGAAAGACTTGATGAAAAAGTATTTTTCAGGGCCAACCGCAAACATATTGTAAACATGCGGATGATTGAGAAAATAGAACCTTATTTTAACGGAGGCCTTTTACTGGACATACAGGGTGGAGAAAAAGTTGAGGTGAGCAGGCGGCAGGCAGTAAAGTTTAAAGAGATGATGAGTTTATAAACAAGAATTTGATATTAATACAAAGTTTGCAGTTGAACAGACTGCAATTTTTTTTGAGCAGCAGTGAAGGGTAAATAAAAAGCCGGTAAAACCGGCTTTAAAAATCTTTAATTGATTGTTTAGATCTTAGTCATAACATCATCTACAATGCCATATGCAATAGATTCTTTTGAATCCATCCAGTAATCCCTGTCAAAATCTTTCATCACTTTTTCAAAAGGCTGGCCACAATTGTCTGCTAAGATTCTTGCACCCATTTCTTTCGTTTTGCGAATTTGCTCAGCCATAATTTCAAGGTCGGCACTGGTACCCTGGCCGCCACCGCTTGGCTGGTGTATCATTACTTCTCCGCTGGGGAAAATAAAACGACGGCCCTTTTCTCCACCGCTTAAAAGGATACTTCCCATGCTAGCTGCCATACCCATGCAAACTGTGCTTACAGGAGAACTGATGAGCTGCATGGTGTCATACACAACCATACCACTGGTAACCATGCCGCCCGGGCTGCTGATGTAAAATGTAATTTCCTTTCCGGGATCAATTGCTTCCAAATAAAGCAATCTTGCTGTAAGATCTTTGCAACTTTTATCGTCCACCACTCCCCATAAAAATATTTTACGCTGTTCAATAAATTTTTTATCGAATTGCCATCCGCTCAGCATTTTTTCCATCGGGTTTTCAGGTAATTCCTTTGGCGTTTCTTCGTCATCAAAACGTATATTCTTGTTATAAAAGCTCATTTGGGTTTTATTTAATTTTGTAAACGTTTATTAAAATGTAACGTTGCGATGCTATTGAATATTTGTTGTGGACAAGCTTAATTAAGCTGAAAAAGTACAAGAGTGCGACGCAACGATGTTTAATTCCTGTACTGTCGCCAGGTCCAAAAAAGATACTGCAGAACCTGTTTGAAAAACGCCACTACTCCTTCTTTCCTTTTCTTGGATTGGTGGTCAATACTTCATCAACAAGGCCATATTCTTTAGCTTCAGCAGATGTCATCCAGTGATCCCTGTCGCAATCAGCTGCAACTTTCTCAATTGTTTGACCCGTGTGGTGAGAGATTACTTCGTAAAGCTCCCTTTTTATTTTGCGTACCTCGTTTACAGTTATCTCGATATCACTTGCCTGGCCACCTGCACCTGCACTTGGTTGATGCAACATAATGCGACTGTGTTTCAGCGCTGTTCTTTTTCCGGGAGCCCCGGCACACATAAGCACGGCTGCCATACTTGCCGCAATACCTGTGCAGATAGTAGCGATATCCGGAGTTACAAACTGCATGGTATCATACATACCAAGACCTGCATATACACTGCCGCCAGGGCTGTTAATGTACATCTGAATATCTTTTGTACGATCTGTACTTTCTAAAAACAAGAATTGTGCTGTTATAATATTGGCCACTTCATCAGAAACAGGATAACCCATAAAAATAATTCTGTCCATCATTAAGCGGCTGTAAACATCCATTACTGCTACATTCATAGGACGTTCTTCAATAATATTGGGCGTTAGATTGGTAATGCCTCTTGCAGCGAAAATTGGCCCCTGCGAATTAAATTTTGCAGCGTTTTTATTGGTATAATCGTTTAGCAAATTACTGCTGATGCCGAGGTGCTGCACCGCATATTTTTCAAATTCTTTTCCAACGTTCATGTAAATAATAATTTAGGATAACAAATATAGTTTATTGGTGAACCCAAATAGTATGCTATAAAAAAATAGCGACAAAAAGTCGTACGTACCAAGATTGTGTTGGTAGCTGCTCAAGTTTAAAAGAGCAATTCTCCTGTTGGTTTAAAGGCCTTGGCGTAAGGAAACCGTGCAATTTTATCGGTTGTGTAATAAGCATCAACACCAAGTGATGTTATTGTGCCGGCATTATCTGCATTGATAAAACCGTCTTCACCAATAACACTTTCGTCATCAAGGTAAACATCCTGTACCGCCCCAATTACAAAAAATGTATTGTTGTGTTTGATAGGTAAAATTTCTACCAGTTCCATGGCATACTGAATTTTACTTTCTGCCACAAAAGGGGCAATGCAGCCGGGCCGGTAGAGTTCTGTAAGGCCTGTGGCGGAAAACTCACTCTCCTCCTCCGGGTATTTTGCACTGGTTTGATGGGCTGCTGCAACAATTGCCGGGTGAATATGATTGATGCTGTACTGACCTGAATTTTCAATGTTTTTGATTGTGTGCGGGGCTGCTTGTTTGGGCCTGTTGATGTAACCAATTAAGGCAGGGTCGGCACCAATATGCACTATATTACTGAATATGGCAACATTGGAAAGTCCATCATTATTGACTGTGCCAATAAGGCTGACAGATTTGAAACCGGAAAGACTGTTAATGAAATTGCCGCGGTAGAACCTGTCCCATGATTCGATATCCGATAAAGAAAATTTGACCATGCAGAGGATAATGATTTAATGATTAAGATGTGTACAGCCTGCAATGATTCAATTATTCACGAAAAAATGCATCCGGGTAAATCAATTAAAATATCAATGTTCTTACATGTAAAGTTAGTGAATGTGGTTTTAATTTGTTTGTAAGCCGGGTATGAATGGGTAGTTATCCCATTTAGATAAACGTGCATACCGCTCCCGCCTGCCTATCAAAAATTGTTACTCATCCATATCATCTTCTCCCTCCCCAACAAATACTTCATGTCCTGTACCTTCTTTCCATTCTTCTTTCGGAATTTCTTTACTGCCAATAAGATCTGCCACAAGTGAGGTCCAGCCGGTTTGATGGCTTGCCCCGAGGCCAAAACCGGTATCTCCATGAAAATATTCGTGAAATAATACCAGGTCTTCGTTACCTGGTTTTTTATAAAAACTGTTGTAATTACCAAAGGTTTTCCTGTCTCCTTTTTCATCTTTCGCCATAAGGCTTATCACTCTTTTGGTAAGCTCTTCAGATACCTCAATAAGATTTAGCTGGTTACCTGAACCAACAGGGCATTCAACTTTTAATGTGTCACCATAAAACTCACCGTATTTTTTTATCGACCTGATGATAAGGTAGTTGATGGGCATCCATACTGGGCCACGCCAATTGCTGTTACCGCCAAACAAGTTACTGGTTGAGTCGCCGGGATCGTACTGGATTGAATGCAGTTCGCCATTAATGGTAACAGAGTAGGGGTGTGCTTCGTGATATTTAGACAATGCCCGGATACCACCCTCGGATAAAAACTCATCTTCATGCAGCAGCCGTTGTAAAAGAAAAATAAGCCGGTCTTTTTTTACAAGAGATATCAGTGTTTGTTCTCCGTTACCATGCTCTTCGTTTGGAAAAAACAAATCATTTTTCTTACGGAAATTATCAAACCATTCACTGCGTTTTTTAAAATCGGGTAACTTATCAAAGGTGTCTTTACTAATGTGGCTTACCGCAAAAAGGCTTGTAAGGCCAACTATACTTTGTATTTTTAGTGGCAGAGGATCTGCACCTACAACGCAAAGTGTGTCATAAAAAAATTTGTCATCATCATTCCATAAAAGGTGACCATTTAAAGCCTCTGCTATTAAAACAAAATGCTCAAAAAACTTGGTGCCCATGTCTTCAAATGAAATGTCGAACTTGGCAATTTCAAGTGCCATATCCATCATGTTCAGGGCATACATGCCCATCCAGCTGGTGCCATCTGCCTGCTCCAGCTGCATACCATCTGCAATGCGGTGGCTACGGTTAAATATGCCAATATTATCAAGGCCAAGAAACCCACCTTCAAAAATATTATTACCATTATCATCTTTCCTGTTTATCCACCAGGTAAAATTGAGCAGCAGTTTTTGAAATACTCTTTTCAAAAAAATGATGTCGCCGCTGCCGGTAGTTTCTTTTTCCACCCGGTAAATTTCCATGGCGGCCCATGCCTGCACTGGTGGGTTTACGTCGCTGAAATTCCACTCATAGGCAGGGAGTTGTCCATCAGGTTTCATGTACCACTCCCGCATTATAAGGAGCAATTGATGCTTGGCAAAAGTTGTGTCTACCATTGCAAGTGCAATACAATGAAATGCAAGATCCCATGCGGCATACCAGGGATATTCCCATTTATCCGGCATGGCAATTACATCCTGATTTTTCAGGTGTTTCCAGTCGCTGTTACGGCCAAACTTTTTTCCATCGTTCGGCTCACAGATACCGTCGCCGGTGTTAAGCCATCTGTCGACATCAAAGTGGTAATACTGCTTGCTCCACAGCAAGCCGGCAAGTGCTTTCCGTTGTATGTTTCTTAGGTCCGGCGATGTACCGGAAGGTAAAATGGCATTATAAAAATCATCTGCTTCGCCCTTTCTTACAGTAAATATGTTTTCAAAGCCTGGTGTAAATGGTTTTCCGTCAGCCCTGTTAGTAAGCCTGCAGTAAATGGTTTTTGTTTCACCAGCTTTTACAACCATTTCATACACTGGCGAGAACTTTGTACCCGTTTTTTTTGCTCTTAATTTAGGCCGGTTGTTGCCGTTTACCACAGCGTCATTAATTGCATCTTTCGTAAACGGAGTGGCATTTGCCTGGCCATTTACTTTTTGCATATTAGTCTCATTCTCAGTAAAAAGGCTATCTTTTGGCTGTTGAAAATAAAAATAATAATCGCCAAGGCGCTCATGGTTTGCTTTTACACTTGTCTTGTCAATTGTTGTAATCAATGGTTTTGGCTCATCCGGAGTATACACCCAGCGGTTGTAAAACCATAGTGTTGGCAAAACTGTTATGGGAGCATCGGCAGCCCCCCGGTTAGTTACGGCAATCCTTATGTAGATATCTTCCGGATTTTGTTTGGCGTAGGTAACTGTAACATCAAAATATTCATCCTTGTCAAATATACCGGTGTCTAAAATTTCATATTCTGTCTGCAGCTTGGTACGTTGCCTGTTGGTGGTCAACAGGTCATCATAAGGAAATGTATTTTGGGGATATTTGTATAAATATTCCATGTAATAATGCGATGGAATATTATCCTGGTAGTAGTATAATTCTTTTACATCTTCCCCATGATTACCATCATAATTACCTACCCCAAAAAGACGTTCTTTTAATACTTTATCCTTACCATTCCAAAGTGCAACTGAAAAACACAGGTTTTGAAAATAGTCTGATATGCCGGCAAGTCCGTCTTCGCCCCAGCGGTAAGCCCTGTAATGCGATTGATCAAATGGAAGGTATCCCCATGCATCTCCATAGGGCCCATAATCTTCTCTCACCGTTCCCCATTGCCTTTCACTCAGGTATGGGCCCCATTGTTCAAGTGGTATAGATTTCCTGGCATTAACGGCCAGCCTTTGATGTTCTGCTGTCATGATAAATTTTTAATTGACGCACTTGCACTAACTATTTACACAATTGCGGCCAGTTTTCACAACAGGCAATCGTATTAATAACTGGTTGTAAATGTACCGAATTTAGGTGCAGTATAATGGTTGATCTTCTCAACAGTACTGCAACCGTTTGTTGTGGATTGAGTACCTGAATATTTAATAATTGGAAAAGGCCAGGAAGCATTACAATTGATTGATAACATGATAATTGTAAAATCTCTGACCCCTCTGTTCTATAAATTGGAGGTATTTAATCTTACCAGGCTTTTACCAATAAATCCCCTGCGTTGTAGTCAACTTTGCCACTGCTTCTTTATCATAAAATAAAAGCCAGTGTTTTAACGTTGTCTGAGTATCATTTTCATTAACTTCATGTTACACCGTAAATTGAAATTTGCATGAAATCACTTTCAGAAACATGGTTTGCAGAAGGATTTATAGACTTTGAATTAAAAAAATATACACTATTGGCTTACCTGCAGGAAATAAATAAGGGGTTTAAAGAAAACAAACTTTACCCACAGCTGGGTGATATCATATTTCACTACAATAATATCATTGCTTTCCGGGACAATAAAAGGTTTTTACAAGATCATTTTCCAAAGCGTTTAACAAGGGTGGAGCTGGAGAAACTTTCGCTGTTTTATATGCAGGTTGTTGAAGATTCGGAGTTAATGAAAGAACTGGAAGATATTATACAATATGCCTGCGGAAAGATGCAGCAAACAATTAGCGATGGTACTGGAATCTATGAATTTGTAGAAGAAAAAATAAATATTCAGCCAATTGGAATTGTTCCGCTTGATACTACGGAAGGCTATTTTTTTCTTGTGAATGGGAAACAGAATGATACCCACATCTATCAATATAGGCTTACCATTTTTGAAAAGCACAATGAAAAATACAGGGGTATAAGAACAAGCTATGTTGACAAGTGGCAGAGAAGTTTTTCATCAACCTACGAGAATATTAAAAGCGCCCTGATAAAGTCTAAAACAGACATGCCGAATCCGGCGGTGTACGCAATGGAAACTTCTATGCATTTTCCGGTTGAAGAAACGCTGCTGCCGGTTGCCAAGCGGTACCTGGTTAAGTTTATTTCTGCTGCAGCCTGATCAGGATTTTGCATTGGTAAAATAACGTATAAATTATTTGCAATATAAATTAAGCTTCTGCGTTGTAGGTAAAATCCCAAAAAACATACAATCATGCAGCCATCTAAAACAGCTTTTAGCCGGGAAGATTTCCTGGCTTTTTTTAACGATCACAAGAACATAAACCTGCTAACAACAGACGAAAAAACTGAAATAGCCTCCAGGTTAATTGAAAAAGATAACAACCTTATTCATTCCCTTTTGCAAAAGCTAATGGGTTATGACGATTTTTCCTTTCAACAAATATTGCAGGAAAGTAACTCTCTGCCGGTATTTTGATGTAACGCATTTTGCCGTTGGCGTGTCCCTAGCATTCGTAACTAAACGATAGCAAATCAGCCTGGCCAGTTTGGCCGGGAGGATTGCTGCAGGTAAAAAATTGTTTAAGAATGAGGTATTTGAAAAGGTATTTTAGCATTCAAAACCTTTTAATAAAATTACTACCACCATGGCACTGCCAAATATTTTTAGTAAAGAAGTTAGCGAAACTATAATCAGCAGGATAAGCCAGCTTACTACTGTTAGCCAACCCAAATGGGGAAAAATGAGTGTAGCACAGATGTTAGCTCATTGCAATGTAACTTATGAATTGGTTTATGAAGATAAGCACCCAAAGCCTAATGCTTTTGTCCGGTTGCTGCTAAAGTTGCTTGTTAAAAACAAAGTAACGGATGAATCGCTTTACCAGCACAATGTCAGAACGGGTCCTCAGTTTATTGTAAAAGAAACAAAGGATTTCGAAGTTGAAAAAAATCGGCTCATTAACTACATCACAAAGACACAACAGGCTGGTGAAAGTAATTTTGACGGCAAAGAATCATACTCTTTTGGGCCATTGAACAAAACACAGTGGAACAATATGTTTTATAAACATCTTAACCATCACCTTCTACAGTTTGGCGTTTAATGAAACGTTGATTTTGGATTGTTCCATGTTGATCTTACCAACCAGTTTCTCAGCCCTGCGAATTAAAACTGCTATTTGCATTCAATCTAATGATTGTAAAAAAATATGCAGGTTATTGTTACTGCAATCAGCTCTGGTTCACTTTCTTTATTTTACCAGCACCGTGAAATTTTACACAAAACATTGTTTATTTTCGAAAAGGTTGTGGCGCTTATCCGTAAAGAAATAAAGTAGTCGAAAATATTTAATAAATAAAAAGCCCATCCTGGAAATTTATATACCAGGGTTTACGGTAAATAAAAAACAGAATGGGCTGTCAGTTACAGCATTAAGCTGCAGCCGTAAATTTGTTGTGCATTAAAAAATGCGAATGATGTTTTTACAGTTTAGCTAATACTACCGTAGGTACTACGATAAAAGACTTAGAGTAACTTTTCTTGCCGATCTGCAATTTAAAGTTCAGCTCCTGACTGTCTCTTTTTTCGATTTTAAGCGTCTGTATTTTATTACCTCTGAAAGCAGATGTATAGATCTCGCCTTCTGTTTTGTCGTCGATAACTAAAGAGGCAACTTTTACGTCTGCATTGCTCATGCTAACCTGGAACACCAGGTAACCATCCTGTTCGCCAAGATATTGTACAGTAAGAGGATCTTCTGCATCAATAGTTGTTGGCACTGGGTTACTAACTGCATTTGCGAAACTGTTGCTTGAAAATAACACGATTGCTAAAAGTGCTATTATCGTTTTTTTAATTGTTGTCATACTTTTTATTTTAAGTGTTATACAATACTTTGATTTTTTCAATTGATAAAACAATTGAGTTTTAAATGTTTATTTCATATAGCGTTGAAATAAAAACAATCGCAGATTTGTAAACTTCATTGGCGGGCCTTCGTAAAAACCACTTTGGGTTTTTGTGCAGTTGTTTGTTGCAGATAATTACTTTGTTCCTAACAACTATGTCTGTTTAGCTACTAAACCAGTACGGCTTATTTGAACTTGATAACACAAAATTAGGGGCAATTATTGCACGGCATGGATTAAAGTTTAACTACAAAGCTTATAGTAAAAAATAAAAAAAATATTAAAAACCCTTTACAGTAAAGGGTTTCATCGATTTAATGATATGATGGCCAAAGTTATTTTCAAGCAGGCAATAATGCCATACAATGGCATACTTAAACATTTATTAACATTCACCACTATAAAGATTTGGTGAAATACTCATAACAATTTTATCTTGTTGTAAATACCGTTTATGAAATTTATTGCCCTTTTTTGTATGCTGCTTGTTTTTCAAAAAATACATGCCCAGTCGCAGGATGATAGTGTTGTTTATGCCTCACCGTTAGTTGATTTTAGTGAAGAGTGGGAAGATGAGAAGTACAGTTTATGTAATACAGCTGCTGATGCTGCTTATATGAATGACACTGAAAAAGATGTGATCTATATTTTAAATCTTGCCAGGCAATACCCAGTCTTGTTTTACAAAACTGTTGTTATGAAATACCCCGGGATGTCCTGTAATGAAAAACTTTCTCAAAATTTATACTTTAAATCTTTGGTGGCGGAATTGAAAAAACTTTCACCGCAACCATTATTTCAGGCAGATAAGCAATGTTTCGAAAGTGCTTTTTGCCATGCAGCATATTCCGGTAAAACTGGTTATGTGGGCCACAACCGTACAAGCAAACAATGTATTCAAAATAAATACTTTTTAGGTGAGTGTTGCGATTATGGTAATGAAGATGCTCTTGATATTGTAGTAGCATTGCTTATTGATAGAGACATAAAAAATTTAAGCCACAGAAAAATATTACTGGGCAACTATAACCTTGCGGGAGTAAGCATTCAACCACATAAAAAATACAGGGTTAACGCAGTAATTGATTTACACTGAGCGTTGATTTTCTTGCTACATATTGCGCCTGTACTGGCCGCCAACTGCATACAATGCATTAGTAATTTCTCCAAGACTGCAATATTTTACAGTTTCCATCAGCTCTTCAAAAAGATTACCATCTGCAACAGCAACAGACTGCAATGCTTTCAACTTTTCTGCTGATTGCAGTTTATTTCTTTCTTTAAAAGATTTCAAAGCCGCTATCTGAAAATCTTTTTCTTCGCTGGTGCTTCGTATTACTTCGGTTGGTAAAATAGTAGGTGAACCATTTTTATTCAAAAAAGTATTGACGCCTACAATGGGATATTCACCTGTGTGTTTCTGCATTTCATAATGCATGCTCTCCTCCTGTATCTTGTTACGCTGATACATTCTTTCCATAGCACCTAATACACCACCACGGTCTGTAAGCCGGTTAAACTCAGTCAGCACTGCTTCTTCAACAAGGTCTGTAAGTTCTTCAATTAAAAAAGACCCCTGCACCGGGTTTTCATTTTTTGCTGTACCAAGCTCCCTGTTTATGATCAGTTGAATCGCCATGGCCCTTCTTACACTTTCTTCTGTTGGTGTGGTAATGGCCTCATCGTAAGCGTTTGTATGCAGGCTGTTGCAGTTATCATAAATGGCGTACAGTGCCTGCAGCGTAGTGCGGATATCATTGAAGTCTATTTCCTGTGCATGCAGGCTTCTGCCACTTGTTTGAATATGGTATTTTAGTTTTTGGCTGCGGTCATTTGCTTTGTATTTGTACTTCATTGCTTTGGCCCAAATTCTTCGGGCAACCCTGCCTATAACACTGTATTCAGGATCCATTCCATTGCTGAAAAAGAAAGAAAGGTTAGGGGCAAAATGATCTATGTGCATGCCACGGCTTAAATAATACTCAACATAAGTAAATCCGTTTGCCAGGGTAAATGCAAGTTGCGTAACCGGGTTAGCTCCAGCCTCTGCAATATGATAACCGCTGATGCTTACACTGTAAAAATTTTGCACCTTATTATTGATGAAATATTCCTGTACATCACCCATTAGTTTCAAAGCAAATTCTGTTGAGAAAATACAAGTGTTTTGTGCCTGGTCTTCTTTTAAAATATCAGCCTGTACAGTTCCACGAACTGTTGACAGTGCCCGAGTTTTTATTTGGCTGTAAATCTCCGGAGGTAAAACATCAGCACCGCTTAAGCCTAATAAACGCAGACCAAGCCCATCGTTACCTTCTGGTAAAGAACCATAAATACTACCAGATTGAAAATAAACCAGCGCCCCGTTTGCCCCAAGATATTTTGGCAATATGCCGCTATCGTATTTTGATTCGATGATGGCATTTACCTGTTGCTGAAGATTATTTTCAAGAATATATTTTTCGCATTGCTGATCAATGGCAGCATTCATAAAAAATGCCAGCAGCATTGGAGCAGGCCCATTGATCGTCATGCTTACAGAAGTTTTTGCATCACAAAGATCAAAGCCGCTGTACAGTTTTTTGGCGTCATCCACTGTAGCAACGCTCACACCGCTCATACCAACTTTACCATAAATATCCGGCCTGTTACCAGGGTCTTCTCCATAGAGTGTAACACTGTCAAAGGCTGTTGATAAACGCTTTGCAGGCTGGCCCAAACTCACGTAGTGAAAACGCCGGTTAGTTCTCTCTGGGCCACCTTCACCAGCAAACATTCTTGTGGGATCTTCGCCTTCTCTTTTTAATGGAAATACGCCGGCCGTGTAGGGAAATTCTCCCGGAACATTCTCCTGCAGTTGCCATTTCAAAATATCACCCCAGTCCTTGTATTTGGGCAGATAGATTTTACTAATGCTGGTACCACTCAAAGATTTATAGGTAAGCTCCTGCTTTATTTTTTTTGCTCTTACATCAAATTCAAAAAAATCTCCTGCATATTGCTGTTGCAGTTCAACCCATTCTTCCAATAGCTTTTTAGCAGTGGAATGTAGTTGTCCCTGCAGTATTTCATATGATTTTTTTAGTGATTCAACCGGCATGGCAGTCAATTATTTTTTTGTTTTAGAAGGCGTTATTTTTTTTAAAAAACTTGTTACCTCTGCCTGTAGTTGCTTGGGCGACGGTAATTTGTCTTTCAAATTTTTAGGTAGCATTTTACTATACGTGTATTCACTAACTCCTATCGGATGGTGGATACTTGTTAAAGCATAATCCACGCCCACATTATCTTTTGAACCACATAAAATTATACCAATAGATGGATTATCATGATTTCGGCGAAGTTGTTTATTAACCATATTGAGATAGCCATTCATTTTTCCGGCGTGTTCCATCTCAAACTCATCCATCTTTAATTCTATTACAATAAAGCATTGCAAATACAAATGATAAAACAGCAAGTCGCTAAAATATTCTTTATGTCCGGCTTTTAATTTATACTGTCTTCCCACAAATGCAAAACCTGCACCTAACTCCATAAGAAATTCCTGTATGTGTTTTACCAAATGATCTTCAAGCTGGCGCTCATCTAATGTTTCTCCTAACTGGAGTACTTTTAAAATATACGGGTCTTTTAAAATTTGGTTGGCTAAATCGGCTTGTGGCTTTGGCATTGTTAAATGAAAATTAGAAGCCTTCTTATTTTTATATTGCCGTTGATATAAATCAGTTTCTATCTGGTATTGCAGCACTGCCCTGCTCCAGTTATTTTCTATAGTTTTGTTGATGTACCAAAGCCGTTCTTCTGTTGCATTTATTTTGTCCATCAGCAGCATATGCTGCCCCCATGGAATGTACAGCAGTAAAGGGTTTAAAAGATAATAGCTTGTGTTGCTGAATGTAACAACAGGCTGTTTACCTGCCATTATTTTATTGTTTTCAATTAACGCAGCAGCCTGCTGCGTAATTACATTTTTCATCTGTTTTCTAATTAACGCAGCAGGCTGCTGCGTAATTAGCATCTCTGGGTAAACAGTAGCAAACTGCTTCATATACAACAGGTTTCTTACGGAGAATCCCTTCATATCAGGAAAGCCTTTTTGCAGATCATCTGCCAGTAGTTCTATCACTTTTGTTCCCCACGCTTCCACTTCAATTTTTTCTGCAATTTGCTTTCCGATATACCAGTATAAAACCAGCATATCGCTGTTAACTTTCAACGCAGTTTGCAACTTGCTTTGATGAATGTTATTCTTTAATTCACCCAGCCAATGATTATATTTTCTTATTGGAACTTTCATTTTCAATGATTTTTATTGCACCATCTAATTGATATAATTTGGTTGCTATGGTAGCCTGGTCATTCACCCAGCTATTATATTCTTTGATTGCTTCTGCTATCTCAGACAAATACCTAACCCTTTTTGCAGGAATAATTGTAGACTGGCTGGCGGTATCTTTTGTATGTATAATTTGTGTATCCTCCTCCTGGAATTTTACACCAGTTTTTACAGCAATGATTTTCACTAACCTTTCAAATAATTCGTTTACACCTGCATCATTAAACTGGGCTGCAATGGTTCCAATTACGGGCAACTCTTCATCTTTTGCAGTCCATAAATTATGGTTGCGTTTATATTGTTTTCTAATGTCATGAATGGCATCAAGTGCGCCGGGCTTATCAAATTTATTGAGGCAAATGAGATCGGCATAATCCAGCATGTTTATTTTTTCCAGCTGCGATGGAGCTCCGTATTCCGGCGTCATCACATACATGCTGATGTCAGCATAATCTAAAATGCTGGCATCACTTTGGCCAACACCAGCACTTTCTAAAATGATAAAATCATAGCCAGCTGCCTTGCAAATATCCAGCGCCTGCTGCACATACTGGCTCAGGGCTTTATCACTTTCTCTTGTGGCGAGGCTACGCATATAAGCCCTTGGAGAAGAGATGGCATTCATTCTTATCCTGTCGCCCAGCAGCGCACCACCAGTTTTTTTCTTTGAAGGATCTACCGAAATAACTGCAATTGTTTTGTTTGAATAACGATGTAAAAAACGCCTGACAATCTCATCCGTCACGCTGCTTTTTCCAGCCCCGCCTGTACCCGTAATGCCAAGGATAGGAGCAGCCCCCCCACCCCCCAGAGGGGGTATTTTGAACTCTAATTTTTGAACTCCCTGTGTTTTTAATAGATTGATCTGCTCTGAATAATCTTTGCCATTTTCTGCAAGGGTAATGGCTCTGGCGATTGTTAAAATATCACTCTGTTCATGTAATGCAAAATGATTCTCAGCTATCGAAATGTGATCTTTATTCCCCCCTTCAGGGGGTGGGGCGGCTTCAAAATCTGCCTGCATTAATAAGTCCTCAATCATTCCTTCAAGCCCCATTTTTCTGCCATCATCCGGAGTGTAAATTTTGCTGATACCATAGTTTTGCAGTTCCTCAATTTCTGAAGGCAATATGGTACCGCCCCCGCCACCAAATATTTTGATGTGGCCGCAACCATTCTCAACCAGCAGGTCTTTCATGTATTTGAAAAATTCAAGATGCCCGCCCTGGTAGCTTGTAATTGCAATGGCCTGGGCATCTTCTTCAATAGCGCATTCCACTATTTCATGTACGCTCCTGTTATGCCCGAGATGGATTATTTCAGCACCCTTACTTTGTAGTATGCGGCGCATTATATTGATGGCGGCATCATGCCCGTCAAACAACGAGGCAGCAGTTACAATCCGTACTTTATTTTTTAAGGTGAAGCCCATAACTGATTTTTTATAGATAAGCCAGGCAAGGTTTACAGTTTCAATAAAATATAACAGAGACTGCAACAAAAAGATAACAGACGCTACAAACGGCTCCGATGTGCGGCAACAGCCTCATGAAAGCCGCAGGCGATTTTGCAAACAATCAATTGTAAAAATACAGCAATTGCAGCTGTGTTTAAACACCAGGAGCGGTGTTGTCAGCCATTCATTTTAAAAGTTAGTTCAGCAAAATCTTCAATACTTAAAGCCTCTGCCCGCTTGTTAAATATTTCATCCTGTAACAGGGCAGGTGTAAATAATCCTCTTACAGCATTGCGTAAAGTTTTACGCCGCTGGTTAAAAGCAGTTTTTACGAGCAGCTTATAGGCCTTTTCTGATTTTACTACCAACGGCTCTTTTCTCCGCCTAAGGCGGATAACACCACTCTGCACTTTTGGCGGAGGTTTAAAACAATCATTGCTAACATCAAACAAATATTCCACATCGTAAAACGCTTGTATCAGCGCACTCAATACACCGTAAATTTTGCTGCCTTCCTTGCTGGCTGCCCGTTCTGCCACTTCTTTTTGAAACATCCCAATCACAACCGGTACATCATCTTTCCAATCTATTACTTTAAATAAAATTTGGGTGGAAATATTATAGGGGAAATTGCCAATAACTGTAAATGGTTCGCTGAAAGGCTGCTCAATATCCAGGAAGCTTTCGGCAATGATCTTATCTTTTAAAACAGGATAAGTGTTTTGTAAATAGGCCGTTTTATCATCATCAAGTTCAACCGCTTTAAAGTTTACGGATGGGATTTTAATGAGGTGTTTGCTAAGGGCACCACCGCCCGGACCAACCTCCAGCAAGTTGGTAAATTCATCCTGTTTAAGAGCCTCAATAATTTTTTGAATAATGCCTTCATCTTTTAAAAAATGCTGGCCAAGAGATTTTTTGAGTTGCAAGTGATCTTAATTGTAAATGAAAGAATAGCTGGTAAAATTACACAATAAGCTATCAACAATCCTTTCCGGCTTTTTATATACAAAATTGTATTTTCGCTTCAAATTTTTTGCATGCAAAATGAAAATAAACCGGCCATAGGCATAAGTTGCGGCGATGTGAACGGGATAGGACTGGAGATAATTATTAAAGCAGTTGCGGACAGCAGGTTGCTTGAAATTTGTACCCCGGTGATATTTGCAAACAATAAAGTGCTCAACTTTTACCGCAAAGGAATGGCGGATGTAAACTTTAATTTTTCTGTTATAAAAGACCAGGGAAGAATAAACCATAAGCAGGTAAATCTTTATAGCTGCTGGGATGAAGAAGTTGCTATTGCTCCGGGTACACTCAATGAAGCCGGCGGCAAATATGCAGTCATTAGCCTTGTGGCCGCCGGCCAGGCTTTAAAAGATGGTTTAATAGACGGCCTTGTAACGGCACCGATCCACAAAAAAAACACGCAGTCTGAAACGTTTAATTTTACAGGCCACACGCCTTACCTTAAAAATTTGTACGGCGCTACTGATGTGGTAATGTTTATGGTGGCAGATAATATGAGGGTTGGGCTGGTTACAGAACATGTGGCGGTAAAAGATATTACTCCGCTTATTACAAAGCAGGCCATTATAAGTAAGCTGAATATTATTAACGCTTCGCTGAAAAAAGATTTTGGAATTGACAAACCAAAAATTGCAGTACTTGGTTTAAATCCGCATGCAGGCGATGAAGGGCTGATAGGAAAAGAGGAAGAAGAAATTATTCGTCCGGCCATTAAAGAAGCCAAACAAAAAGATGTGTTTTGTTTTGGACCATATCCTTCAGATGCATTTTTTGCCAGGGGGCATCACGAAAAATTTGATGCTGTGCTGGCAATGTACCACGACCAGGGGCTGATACCATTTAAATCGCTGGCAATTGGCGAAGGCGTGAATTTTACAGCTGGCCTGGCAGGAGTTCGCACTTCACCAGATCATGGAGTTGCATTTGATATAGCTGGAAAAAATAAAGCTGATGAAGCCTCGCTAAGGCAGGCAATATTTACCTGTGTCGATATTATAAATGAAAGGCGTGGTTATGCTGATAACCGCAAAAATAAAATGCGCCGCATGAGTGCTGGCGTGGTTGCACGGGCCATTGATGAAAAAATAACTGAATTGCCGGAGTAGATATTAAGGAGCCAGGCGTTGTGTTTTCCAGTTATCATCATCCTGCAAATCGTATTGCAGCCTGTCATGCAAACGGCTGCTTCTTCCCTGCCAAAATTCAAATTTATCCGGTGTAAGCCGGTAACCGCCCCAGTGCGGAGGTCGTGGAATATTGGCTCCAAATTGTTTTTCATAATTGGCGGCATTGGCTTCAATAATGCTGCGGCTGCTTATAACCTGGCTTTGCGGAGATGCCCATGCACCAATCCTGCTGCCTTCTGGTCTTGAATTGAAATAGGCATCACTTTCAGCTGCTTCCACCTGTGTAATTGTTCCCTCTAACCTCACCTGGCGTTCTAACTCTTTCCAAAAAAATACGATGGCTGCAGATGGATTTTGCAAGAGCTGCTCACCCTTTTTGCTTTGATAATTGGTGAAGAATACAAAGCCGTTGTCATCGTATGCTTTTAGTAAAACAATTCTTGCGGAAGGCCTTCCTGCTGCTGTTGCAGTTGCCAGTGTAAAGGCATTTACTTCATCTATCTGGCTGCTGATAGCCTCATTCCACCACCTGGTAAATTGTTCAAAGGGGTTGGCTGCGGCATCTGCCTCATTTAAAGTTTGTAGCTGGTAATCTCTTCTTATAGCTGCAATATCTGTCATAGTTCAACATTTGAGCGAAGCTAATAAAAAAGCATTCGCTTTGCCAAAGCTGGCTTTTGTATTTAATTTAATTTGTTGGGGCATGTGTACTGTAAGAGAAAGTTTATAGGGAGATGAGCCGCCTGAGTTCTTCGAGTTGTTGTTGCAGTAACGCAAGCTCCCTGGTCCTGTTTTCAAGATTGCTTCTTATTTCATTTCCTTCATCCACCATCTGCTGCAAAATCTCAATTTCAAGGTCCCGGGAGTTGATGGTGGCATTGGCAAGTTCCAGCATTGCTGCCAGGCTGTGATTTTCTGACAGCACGGTTTTAAGTTTTTCAAAAATAATTCCACTGTCCTGGCCGCTTGCCTGCATAAATGAAATACAGTTAAAGGTTAAGCTTTTTATTTATCAGCAAATAAAGGCAATGTAAATTACCGGCAAAAATTTATCTTGTAATGGTATGCCGGCAGGCAACGAAAAACGGCGATAGCGTATCTATCTGCAAAACCGGTATAACCCATTAGCTATTTTGACGGAAACGCAACTCATAAAAGCTTGCTTAGGGGAGGATGCATCTTCTCAACGGGAGTTGTTTAACCGTTATGGAAGCCGCATGCTTGGTGTTTGTAAAAGGTATGCCCGTAACAATGAAGATGCGGAAGATATGTTGCAGGATGCGTTTATAAAAGTGTTTGATAAGCTGGTCCAGTTTAAGTTTGAAGGCTCGTTTGAGGGATGGGTAAGAAAGATTGTAGTGAATACCGCACTAAAAAAATACACGCTAAGCCGCTACCAGAAAGAAGTTCAGGGCGTGGATATTTCGCAGGATAATGAAGCAGCGGCGCCACCAACAGCTTACAATCATTTATCTCAAAAAGATTTAATGGCATTAATACACCAGCTGCCGGATGGTTACCGGTTGATTTTTAACCTGCATGTGATTGAAGGATACCAGCACGAAGAAATTGCTGTGATGCTTGGCATACAGCCCGGCACCAGCAGGAGCCAGTTGGTAAAAGCAAGAAATATGCTGCAGAAGCAAATTATTGAACAACAAAAAATTGCCGTATGAGTGATCAGCAGCAAATGGATGATTTTTTTAAAAAAGGGCTGGAAGATTTTGAGCCGCTGGTGCCGGATGGTACCTGGGAACGCATTGTTGAAGAACGCAAAAAACGGCGTGTTGTAATTGCCTGGTGGCGGCAATGGCGCACAATAAAACTGCTGATCTTTTTTATGGTGGCAGGCCTTATTGCCGGGGGTAGTTTTTTAATGGTGAAGGATGGCAAATCCATTGTGGCAGATGGGACAACTAAAAGCATGGACAGTACCGGACACCGGCCATCACCTGCAATGGAAACAGCAAAAGCTAATACTCCAGTTGCCAGGGTAACCGATTCTGCCGGCAAAGCCGCCGCTATTGGTGGCAGTACGCAAGCAACAGTACTATCATCTTTAAAAACTACTGCCGGCGTGGCCGGAGAAGAAAAAGAAGCAGACAATAAAAATGTTTCTCTTAAAGGTAGTAATGATGTGTCTTCAGCAACTTTTAAAAGCCAGTATACAACTTTAAAAGGCAAGTATAAAAAGAGTGGTGCCAAAACAACAATGCAGGCCCCTGGTGTAAATATTGGAGCAACTGATGCTGATGACTTTTCTGATGACAGCAATCCTGCTGTGACAGGCAAGGATGATCAAAATACGGGTGAAGTAAATCTGCAAAAAATGCCTTTTGATCTTTTATTAATTGCTTCATCATCACTGGCAAATGATAAAAAAGGTTCGGTATTCGATGGTATAAAATACGGTCCTGATTGCCCGGAAGCAGAGAAGAATGCAGCCGGAAATAAGACCTATTGGGAAGCCTACACCAGTGTTGATTATGCAAATAAAAAATACACAGATACTGCCAATTCGCTGTTTGCAGCAAAACGAAAAGAGACTACTTCATTTTATTCCGCCTATAGTGCCGGAGTGAGGGTTACAAAAGTTTTTAATAATGGCGTTAGCATAAGAGCGGGTTTAAACTTTAGCCAGGTAAATGAGAAGTTTTCATTTGTACAAAGTAACACAGTACAAACCACTTACATAATTGATGCATTAACCGGCGATACTACGGGCAGCTTTATTGTACGGGGAACAAAATATAAAACATCTTATAACCGCTACAGAACACTTGACATTCCGCTGGTTATTGGCTATGAGATTGGAAATGGCAGATTGCATGCAAATTTTAATGCAGGAGCCATTTTAAATGTTTACAGTTGGCAAAAAGGTGAACTGCTGGATACAGCTTTTCAGCCGGTAAGTATTACAACGGGCAAAGGCCTGCCGGCATTTCAGTACAAAACAAATATAGGCGTTGGCTTTACTGCGGCGGCCTCGCTGTATTATAAATTAAATGACAGAATGCACCTTATGGCCGAGCCTTATTTGCGATACAATTTTTCTCCTATGAATAAAGATGCTTTATCGCTGCAGGAAAGGTTTACAACCATCGGTCTGCGCCTTGGTTTAAGGATTGATTTTTAAAATAATAAACAGGTTGATACCAATGCTGAAAAAATATTTTTTATACAAGCCTTTATTGATAGCTATTGTTACCGGCACAGTTGGCTGGCTTACCAGCTGCCAAAAAAGTGTTGAAACTTTTGTGCCGGATCCCGGGCAGCCCACAGGTAGCGATACCACTTGGGTTGCGGATGTCAGCAACAGTATGCCGATTTCAATGCTGAAAGAAAGTATATTACTACAGCCACTTACAGACAGCCTTTCCAGCAATAATACGGACAGTCTAGTAACCAGTTCCGGCTTTAAATTGATACTGCCTGAAAGCTCTCTGCAAAAGCTTGACAGCACCCGAATTGACGGGCCTGTTAAAATTGATTATTTAGCATTGCAGAAAAAGGGTGACCTGGTAAGAATGAATCTGCCAACAGTTATTGACAGTGCTGTAATATCGGCGGCGGGTACCTTTTTTATAAGCTTCACCAAAAACGGCAGCGAGCTTAAGCTAAGGCCTTTTTCCGCACTCAGGTTAACAATGCCATTCCAGTCAGCGCCAGCACCTAATAAGTTTTTTTATGGAGAAGGAGGGGCAGGAACCATATACAACTGGCGGATCAATGCAGATTCTGCCACCAATTATCTTCAGCCCGGCAATGGCAACTACCAGGCAACTGTTACCACCCTGAACTGGATATTGGCCGGGTACACTTTACCAGCCTTTGGAACTAATGTTGAGCTTGCGTTGCCAGTGCAATACACCAATGCAAATACAGCATCTTATATTGTGCTTAAAGACTATTTTTCTGTTATTAGTATGTCTGCTGATGTTGCTGCAAAAAAATTCAGGTGCGGCATTTTGCCGGAAAATATTACTGCTACTGCTGTTGTAATTTCCAAACAGGGCCAGGATTATTTTGCCGGTACGCAAACATTTACTGTTGCAAACGGCGAGTTGAAAATTGTAAATGTATTGCCGGTAAAAACCACCATGCAAGCACTGCAGCAATTGCTGGATGGCTTATAGACATCAATAAAAAACCTCCTGCAGTTGCAGGAGGCTGTACAAATATTTTGATTAAATTATCCTCTTACTAAAGTTCCAACTCTTTCCCCGGTTACAACTTTTAAAAGATTACCGGGCTGGTTCATGTTAAAAACAATGATTGGTAATTCGTTCTCCATACAAAGTGTAAAGGCAGTCATATCCATTACTTTAAGGTTTTTGCTGATGCAATCTGCAAAAGTAATATGGCCATATTTTGTTGCTGTCGGGTCTTTTTCCGGATCAGCCGTGTAAATACCATCAACACGGGTTCCTTTTAAAATCACTTCAGCCTTTATTTCGATGGCCCTTAAAGAACCAGCGGTGTCCGTAGTAAAATAAGGGTTACCGGTACCTGCGCCAAAAATTACCACACGCCCTTTTTCCAGGTGTCTCATAGCACGCCTGCGAATGTATGGCTCGGCCACCTGCTCCATTTTAATGGCACTTTGCAGTCTTGTGTAAATTCCGGCTTTTTCCAGTCCGCTTTGCAGCGCCATACCATTAATAACTGTTGCCAGCATACCCATATAATCGCCCTGTGCTCTTTCAATGCCAGTCTCAGCCTCATTCATACCGCGGTAAATATTGCCGCCACCTATTACGACAGCCACCTGTACACCCAATTCTGTTATGCTTTTTATATCCTGTGCATAACGGGCAATAACATCACTGTCCAGTCCGAAATTTTTGTCACCCATCAGGGCTTCACCAGAAAGTTTTAAAAGGATTCTCTTGTATTTCGGTAGCATGAATTTGTTTTTTTGCGAAGATATATTTTTAATGTTGTTAGCCTAATCTCATATCAGCATTAAAGCTGATTTTTATCATTTTACAAAAACGTTACCAGCTCATTATTATTGAGTTTGATCAAATTAAAATATATAATTATCAGGTTGATTTTCCATCTTCAATTAACAATTCAGCGAAATAATTCCCGGCTAATCACCAGTTTTTGAATTTCGCTGGTGCCTTCGCCAATGGTGCATAATTTACTATCTCTGTAAAACTTCTCCACCGGAAAGTCTTTCGTATAGCCGTAGCCACCAAATATCTGCACCGCATCCGTACTTACTTTTACGGCCGTTTCACTGGCAAAATATTTTGCCATAGCCGCCTGTTTTGTTACCGGCAGGCCCCGGTTTTTCAAATCACATGCCTGGTTAATAAGCAGTTCAGCAGCAGCTATTTCAGTTGCCATATCTGCCAGCTTAAAACTAATTCCCTGGAAGCATGCAATTGGTTTACCAAACTGCTGCCGCTCTTTTGCGTACTGCACAGATGCTTCATAAGCTCCCCTGGCAATGCCAAGACTAAGGGCAGCTATGGAGATCCTGCCGCCATCAAGCACTTTCATAGATTGCTTAAAGCCTTCACCCACATTGCCAATCCGCTGGCTGTCTGGTATGCGGCAGTTATCAAATATCATCTCTGCCGTTTCGCTCGCCCTCATACCCAGCTTATTTTCTTTTTTGCCTGCGGCGAAACCGGGTGTATTTCTTTCAATGATGAATGCGGTTGAATTGTCCCTGGTTCCCGGCTCACCGGTGCGGCACATCACCACCGCAACATCACCGCTTTTGCCATGTGTGATCCAGTTTTTGGTACCGTTAATGATCCATTCATCTCTCTCTTTTATGGCGGTTGTTTTCATATTGCCAGCGTCGCTGCCGGTGTTAGGTTCTGTTAAGCCCCAGGCACCAAGCCACTCTCCGGAGGCGAGCAATGGCAAGTATTGTTTTTTCTGTTCCTCGTTTCCAAAAGTTAAAATATGCCCGGTGCAAAGCGAATTGTGAGCAGCAAGCGAAAGACCGATGGAGCCGCACACTTTTGAAATTTCCTGCAAGGCGGCGTTGTATTCAAAGTAACCCAGGCCCGGGCCTCCGTGCGCTTCCGGCACCAGCACGCCCATTAAACCAAGTTTGCCCAATTCCTTAAAAATATGCACCGGAAATTCCTGTGATTCATCCCACTCCATTACATGGGGTTTTATGTATTGCAGGGCAAAATCTTTTGCGGTTTGCGCCACATGGGTGGTTAATTCGGAGGTTGCAAAATCCATGAGATTAATTGGGGATTGATATAAACAAATGTAACGTATTTTGAAGGGTGAATATTGATTGGCTAAAGGAGGCGTTTGGAATTCGCAGGCATGCCGGGGTGGTTAGAATTTATACAGATAAATTTTATTGCCATTTATAAAACCGGTGTACAAGTCGTTGCCGGGATATAATAATCCGGGTCTTTTATTTTAAATCCAGGCTTCTTTAAGGTTCCTTTATCAAGCCGGTTAAGCTTTTTGGGTAATTAAAATCGGGTAAATATTTGTTAGTAGTTCATAAATAAGTAACCAACATCTAATCACACTGCCCGGCGGTTAACTTGCCGTTTAAAGTTAACGGCAACCTTTAGCACCTTTAATTTTATTCCATTCCTAATAAATTAGTTGTACTCCTAATCAATTAGTAGTACCTTGCATTCAAATGAAACAATTATGATAAAACTGGCAAAAAGAGAGGAGCAGATAATGCAGGTTTTTTGGGACCTCGGCAAAGCATTTATCCGGGATATAATTCCCTTATTACCTGATCCAAAACCGCATTATAACAGCGTGGCAACTATGATTAAGATACTGGAAGAAAAAGGCTTTCTTGATCATGAAACCACCGGCAATATGCATTGCTACTTCCCCGTAATTGGCCGTGAAAAATATCAGCAGTTTGCTTTAAAAGATATCGTTAGTCAGTACTTTGATAACTCCTACCCACGCATGCTGGCTTTTTTTGCAAAAGAAGAAAAGCTGTCTGAAAAACAACTGGATGAAATTGTCAACATCATTAAAAAAGATAAAAAATGATACCATATATTTTATACGTGTCGCTGATGCTCACCGGCTTTTTAATTTTTTACAAGTTGCTGTTGCAAAAAGAAACCTTTTTTAATTTGAACAGGGCAGTGCTGTTAAGCTGTATGCTGCTGGCTTTTACCCTGCCTTTACTGCCGGTGCCGCAGCAGTTTTCTTTTAGAAAAGCTCCTGCATCTATCAGCATTGCAGCAGCTGAACAACAAGCTTTTCAAACTGCACAGAATGCCGCCGCAGGTGCCCAGGTTAAACCAGTTGCTGCGGAACAAGATCAAATAAAAAAAAACTTCAACACCCGGCAGGTGATGCAATGGCTGATTTATTTGTACTGGTTTGGCGTCGTGATCTTTGGCTGTAACTTTTTAATGCAGGCTGTATTGCTGTTGTACACAGCCTATTCAAGGCCGGTTATAAAAGATGGAAGGTTCCGAATTGTTGAAATAAGCGGGGATAAGGCGCCTTGTTCATTTGCCAATAATATTTTTATCAACCCGGAAAAATATGATTGGGAAACTTACAACCAGGTACTGCTGCACGAAAAAATACACATAGAACAAAAGCATACGCTTGACCTGTTGCTGGCAGAAATTGTACTGGTGTTCCAATGGTTTAATCCCTTTGCATGGCAATGGCGGAAAGAACTGGAAAGTAACCTTGAATTTGTAACCGACTACCAGATGCTGCAGCAGGATGCTGTGGAAAAAGAAAGTTACCAAATGAGCCTGCTAAAAGTTGCAGCGCCACATTTTCCCCTGAGTCTCACTACTAATTATAATCAATCATTACTTAAAAAAAGATTAGCCATGATGAACGCTAAAAAATCAAACATGCACACCACCTGGAAATATTTTTTCCTGTTGCCTTTAATGGTACTATTTGTAAGCCTGTTTAACGAACCGGTTGCTAAAGGCCAGAGCACCGCTTCAAAAACTAAAACAAAGGACCAGCACAACCTGTCTGGCCATTTAAAAACAGAAGGCACCTGGTTTGCCACTATTAAAATTGACAAAGTAAATATCCTGTTCCGGAATGATGATGAAGGAGATAATTCAAGCAGCAACACAACATTTAAACTAAGCGAATTTGAAAACCTGCCAAAAGATGGCCAGGGAACATTTAAACTTACCCGGGAAGCCGGCACTATGGAATTTACCGGCAGGTTTGACGGCGACAAAGGCATGGGAAAATACAGGTTTTTGCCGGATCAAAACTACAGCGCTGCTATGCTCCAGAATGGGATTGATGTATCCAAAGACAATGACATGCTTGTTTATTTTATAGTAAACATCAACAGGGCGTATGTAAAAATGCTGAAGCAAAACGGGTACACTGATCTTAACAGAGACAAGCTGATACCACTTGCGGCGATGGACATAAATGAAGCCTACATCGGTTCGATAAAAAAGGCGGGTTTTGCTGATATCTCTTTAGATAACCTGATACCGTTTAAAGCTTTAAATATTGATAAGGCATATATTGATGAGATAAGAAAAGCTGGTTATAAAGAGGTATCTCCCGATAAAATAATTTCTTTAAAGGCCCAGGGGATAGATGGGAAATTTATTGAAGATTACCGTAAAGCAAGCAAAGACAAAGAACAGGGGAATGATAAAGATGCGGCTGCAGCAGAAAGGCAAGAAAATAAAAACAATGATAAAGATGTAAGAGAAAAAAGAAAGGCCGGGGATGACGATGATGACGATATGATTGCCATGAAAGCATTGCAGATTGATCCTGCGTATATAAACTCTTTTAAAGCTATTGGTTATAGCAACATTGATAACGGTGAACTAATTGCAATGAAAGCACTTGGAGTGACACCTGAGTACGTTCAATCTTTTCTCAAGGCTGGATTTAAAGACATTAAACCTGAAGATTTTGTAGGCATGAAATCACAGAATGTTACGGTTGAGCTGGTTAAAGAGTATAACGACCTTGGCATTGGCCAGGTTAGTATTGAAGATGTGATTGGTGCAAAGGCAACAGGAACCACTCCGGCCTATATAAAATCAATGAAATCAAGTGGACATAACAAAAACAATTTGGGGGATTATATTGCGTTGAAAACGATTGTTGGGTTTTAAGCAATGAATTAACAACAGGCTTCATTTACCAAACAAAAGAAAAGTTCACGCTGCAAAGTGTGAACTTT
Organism: Ferruginibacter sp.; assembly: GCA_965247025.1. Taxonomy (GTDB): domain Bacteria; phylum Bacteroidota; class Bacteroidia; order Chitinophagales; family Chitinophagaceae; genus Ferruginibacter. The sequence continues at coordinate 4,875,291 of OZ252000.1, forward strand.
TCTTTTTATGTTTTCGTAGAAAAAATTCAGGGTGTTGCACAGCTGATTTCACTTTATATTTAACCCAGATTTTGCATTTGAAAATCTATTGCGGCTTCCAACTGCTGTACAGCTAAGCATTTCAGAACATTTTTTGATTTCAAAATAGATCACTATTTCTTCAGCCAAAAAATAACCCGAAACACCTATCTGCATTGCATTTGAAACCCTCATAACGATCTCAAATGCAAAATCTGGGTTTAAGCTAAAATATAAAACTGGTAAGCAGCATGAAGTTTTTTAAAAGATTGTTTATAGTAATAATTGTTGCTTTTGCCAGCTTATACATCTGGGCCAAAATCTATTCTATTCAGCCTGCACTAATAAACCGTGTAATTTTGGCAGATAGCGCCAGAATTAAAAATGATCTTAACTACCTAACCACTAATTGCATATTTAGGAATTTCAGGTATCCTGATCAGCTTGATAAAAGTGCTGAATACATACGCAGCCAGCTTTCAGCAACGGGACATTCTGTGTTATATCAACCCTATAAAATTGCTGACTTTGATTTCAAAAATGTGATTTGTTCAATGGGACCCGAAGACGGGGATAGAATTATTATTGGAGCACACTATGATGCATGCCTTAACCAGCCGGGGGCTGATGATAATGCAAGTGGTGTTTGTGTTTTACTGGAACTGGCAAGACTACTGAAGGATAAGCCATTAAAGTACAGAATTGATTTTGTATCGTATTCAACAGAGGAGCCACCCTTTTTTGGTACAAAAGAGATGGGTAGTTATGTGCATGCAAAATCTCTTTCAGATGCTGGCGTAAAAGTGAAAGGAATGATTTGCCTGGAAACGGTTGGTGTTTATTTTGATGAACCAAATACGCAGGATTATCCAGCGTTTTTTCTTGAGTGGTTTTATGGTGATAAGGGCAATTTTATAACTGTTGTTCAAAAGTTTTCTAACGGAGATTTTGGACAATTTTTTAAAGAAAGGATGAAAAAGGAACAAGTGATTCCAACAAAATCTTTTACTGCGCCACAGTGGATAGCCGGTGTTGGGCTTTCAGACCAAATTAATTACTGGAAGTTTGGTTACAGTGCTGTAATGATAACTAATACTGCTTTTTACAGGGATAAATATTATCATACAATTGCCGACAAACCAGAAAGGATTAATGTGACAAAAGTTGCCCTTGTTACGGATGAGTTGTACAGAGCAATTATTGATATAAAGTAGAACCTGCATAATACTGCAAGGCTTACTTACTTCCACGCAAGTATCAGCGTAGAAGGTATCGCAGATAATCAGGAGCTTTTTGATTCAACCAGTTTTTTCCAGTTGTCGGCGCTCACAATCATCAGATCTTGTTGCTTTAAAAAGTTAGTGTCTGTGCTGCCATTATTTTTGTGATTAAATGATTCATCCTGAAGATCAGGAGCAGTATGTGCTACTGCATATTGTTTTTTTAATTGCGTGGCTTTACCTGCGATTGTTACCTGAGTACCAGCATCACTGATAAGCCTGTTTACAAAGTCCATTACAAAAGGCTCTCTGCCCGAAGCATCGGGTATAAAAACATTGTTAATATCCTCCAGCCCTTTATCGATAAAAATTCCAACAGGAAAATTGGTTTTTGCAAGGATGAGCCGTGTATGTTCTTCAAAAGGTGAATTTTCAAAAAGGCTTTCACGGCCTGATACAGTTTCCAGCAGTCTCTCCGGGTTTATAATCCTTGTTGTAAAGCCAAGAATTTTACCTAAAAGGCTTCCTTCAAAAATAGACTGGCCGATACCGATCAGCAAAAGATCATAGTTGCCTTTGTTGGCTACCTCAGCGGTGTGTGCATCAATATTAGCAGAGGCTTTAAAAAGTGTGGTGATCTTTTGATTCAATTTTTCCGCCTCTTCAGCCAGCGGCGCAAAACTTTCTTTTTCATACTCATCCAGATTGTAGTAGCCAAGATTGTTACTGAGTGAAATATGCATTGCAGTTACCGCAGCATTGTGCTTAAATTTTTTAACCAGTAAGTGTGCCAGCCGCAGCAGCGGCTTTGCCTGCTCCTTATTGCTGAAGGAAAATAAAATGTTATACTTATTTCCTGCACTGCTTTTTCCAATAGTACTTTTCTCCGACTTGAAAACCAGTTAATAAGGTCCAGTGCAGGTCCCGTTATAAAAGTTGTGAGGAGGGCCAGCACTACTAATTCCATTAATCCCCGTGTATTCATCAATGCCCCAATGGTTAAACTGTCTTTCCAGTTCTGCCCTACATATTTTGCGGCGAGAGCACTGTCCAAAAACTTTCCTGTTACTGCAACTAAAATAATCAACCCGGTTATTTTCCATAAATAAATATCATTCAGCAAACCGATCTGCGTTCTTAAACCGGTAAAAACGAAGAACAAAGGCAGTAGCAAAACCAATGCAATGTCTTCTACTTTTTCAACAAAAATGCTTCTGAATCTTGCATTCTCCGGCATAATGGTTCCCGCCATAAAAGCACCGAACAATGCATGAATGGTAGCAATACCGATGAACAATCCAAAGGAAGCAAAACGAACTGTAGCAGACGCAAATGATCATAAATAAAATAGGCCAGGCCAATGCCAAGTGCAAAAGGTATGATTATGCTGGCGTGGCTGATCGATCACCACGGCTTCGTGAGCTTTATTCTTCAGCACTTTCAAATCCAGTTCTATGTCCACCACAAACATAAAAGTATCAATCCTATCTGGCTTAAAAACTGCAGGTTGCCCACTGATTGTGGCGGAAAAAGGAATGCTGTGCAGCCGGGAAAATATACACCTGCAAGTGAAGGACCGAGCAGTATGCCAGCTGCAATTTCACCAATAACAGCAGGCTGACCTATTTTTTACACAACCAGCCTAATATCCGGGCAATAAGGATAATGGTGACGATCTGCGCCAGCAGCAATGCCAGCGGATGACCGCGATTTTGGCTGAGTGCACTGGTGAATTCCTCAAAACGATTTGTAAGGGCGGCGGGGGCGGCAATGTTTCTGCTGTTTTATAACTTGCTGCCAAGCTTTACAAACCAAAAAATTAAAGCAGAAAAACCTCTTATGAGCAAAAGATAAAATATGGTGTTTTTAAACTTTTTCATGCTGGCCTAATTTTACTCAAATCATAAGCCATAAAAAAAATTACCAACTCCGGTTCAGGAAGTTTATTTTTAAAATAATACTGGATTTTTTACAGCTGTGCGTTATAAATGCGATAAAAAAGTGAAAGAAGTCTGATGGCCGCAAGCAGGCTCGGATTACAAAATCGTTTAAACGATTGTAGAATAAATTAGCTACGTCTCGAAAGCTGTCTACACAAATACATCAAGTAATAGTATTTCAGGATAAGGTATTGTGATAGATATTTGTATCAGAAAGTAAAGATAATCTAACCCTGAGAAAAGCGTCCAGTATCTAATGAAAATGGCCCGTTTTCCGAACCCCTTAGAAAAACTACAATTGCCTGACCAGCAACCATAACAAGAACCTGAAAAGGTGCAAAAATTTCGAAAATTTTTGCACCTTTTTTTATGCTGATTATCAGTAAAAATAGATGGTTAAAAGTAACTGATGGAACTGGCATTTACTAATGACTCTGCCTGTAATGTTCCAGTAACAGATCTCCGCCAAAATCAGTTTTTAAATCCCTGATTACTGTGTGAACGTGATTAGCATTGTTTTGAGAATTGTCATATTCTATAATGATGGTTGGTCCCTGAATGCGGTAATAGTAAGCTTTACCAAGCACATGTTCTTTGCTGCCAATCCAGGTAAAACACAGATTCTCTAGCCCGGCGGTTTGAATTTCCTTGAGCATTTTATTGGCAAACAAGGTTGTATAGCGGTGTACATAGAGGTTGAGCAATTGAAGAAACAACTGCTGGTTGGCCGGCGACAATTCATTGTAGCGGATGCCTGACGGATGCTCGATGGATGCCACCCGGCTTGCCCCGGTTATAATTTCGGCCGGCACCACAGAATCAGTTGCGGCCTTTTGTAATTCTGCTGCAGAAAGTGCATGCAATAACTCAAAGCCTTTTTCTGTTTCATCCTTCAAAACTTCTTTACCCTTTTGTGGTCCGCTTAGCACTATGCCGGGGTTGGAGCCCATAAAGCCGGGAGTACCGGCTACCAAAGTTTTTTTATCCGCAGAAAAATGAAACGCCACATGATGCCCTTCAAAACGCCAGCCCCAAATAGTGGTAGCAGATGGAATGCCGAATATCGTTACATAATATTTACCCGGGTCACGGTGATGATCATCATCCTTTCGCCCTTCCAGTTCTTTTAAAACTTTTTCAAGTTTCATAATGTCGTTCACTTTTTTAACGGCCGTTTCGCTCAGGCATGTTTTAAGCAATTCCATCAGCGCTGCTTTTTGAGGAAAATTCAATTCATTCACAGTAATTCCTTTGCGGTCATCCTGCGGTACAAAATGAAAACGAAAACGCTCAGCAGTGTCAAAAGGATAAACAGCTTTGCTCTTTTCTGCATCATTCAGCAGCTTTACAAATGCGGCGGCTTTACCGGCCATGTCTTGTGCGGTAAGCGATAAAAAACAACAACATAAAAACGAGATTGAGAGTAGCAGGCGGTTCATGCGGCAAGTTTAATTAAGTAAATGTTTGGGTTAAAGGTAATGCATCGTAACGCTGCAAACAAAGCAGGGTGTATTTGCAATGTAGCAGCAGTTTTTTTTAGCTGCTCCAATTTTTTTGTTGATGGGTGATAACGGGCTTAGAAACTAACACCGGCTGCTACTGTAACACCGGCGTATACTTTAGGGTCCATGTTCCAAAAGTTATCAGAAGGCGGATCAAGATAAATGATTGGACCAACCACTACTTTGGCAAAAAAGCCTCCACCTGGTTTTTGGTAGCGGTAACCGGCGCCGGGCATCAGGTATATTTTTTTGTCTGATAAACTGTTGCCACTGAATAATTTATTGTAATGCTCAATGTATGGCACTGCGGTGAAACTGTATTCTGCATGATGGTCACCTTTGCCACTAATGAATTGTATACCGATCGGTATAGCCACAACATCGTTTAAAAAGCAAAGCCCAACCCGGTAGCTCTTGGCAAATTTTTTACCGTAGCTGAATACCCTTTCGTAGTTTAGGGAGTATGTGGCACCCTTTGAGGCACCTTCTGCATACACACTGTTTTTGGCTATTTGTGTTGATTGGGCCCTGGATTCATTTGAAAAAAGCACGAGAAAAATTGCAAGAGAAAATTTCGGAAGGCGGCCTTTTATTTTATTCATCAAAATAAAAATACATTAATTCCGGCAATTGTAAAATCTACGCTAAAAGCCATGTTGGAAATTTAACGCCGTGCAACTCAGGTGCCAGCAGAAGTGGCTGCAGCAGTTGCAGCGGCTTGTATGGCAGCAGCTGCGGCATCACTGTTCACATTCGCCAGGCTTACGAACTGGTAGCCCCAGCCTTTCAGTTCATTTTTCCAAATTAGTGAGCCATCTTTTGTGCTGAGGCAAAGGAGAATACCTGAGGCGCCAATGTAAATTTTATCATCTTCAACACTTATTTGTCCCGGTGTGTGAGAGATACTGGTTACGTGTTCTTTTATTGTTACCTCCCAGGTAATTGAACCATCTTTTTTATTGATGGCAGCAACCCTGTTGTTTGACAGAATAAATAATGCATCCAACTTTTTCATATTGTGTTTTACTTATAAAATTAGGTAAACCGAGCATTGAATCTAATTCCTCAGGAAGCTTTTTTAGAAACGGCAATTACCAGTGCCCCTGCAACCATTAATACAGCCCCAACAACTACCTGCCAGGAAATTTTTTCTTTTAAAAAAAATACAGCAAAGAGGATTGCAAACACCAGCGAAAGTCTTTCAATCGGGGAAACCATTGCTGCATCGCCCAGTTTAAGGGCCTTAAAAGATAGCAAAGAAGACAATGTTGTAACCACACCGGCAATAAGCAGGTAAGCCCATGTACGTGGTTCTACTTTAGCCAATGCTGTTTGTTTACCCTGGAAAAAAACAACCATCCAGGAAACAATTAGAATGATTACAGCCTGTACTGCAAACACGAGGCTACTATCCAAATTTTTCATGCCGGCCTTACTTAGTACAACTACAACTGCAGCTGAAATAGCTGCAAGAACAGCGAAAACTACCCACATAATTATTGTTTTTTTAGGTTAGAACAGCGCTCTAAACTGTCAGCAAGGGGCTAATGGCTATTAGCATTAAAATAAACTTCTGTATTGAAAATTGGGTGTTTCTCCTTGCCAGAATCTTCACTCAGTTTTTAACCCCAAACCCCAAACCCTAAACAGTAAACTCCAAACAGTAAACTCCAAACAGTAAACCCCAAACAGTAACCCCAAACAGTAACCCCAAACAGTAAACTCCAAACAGTAAACCCCCAACAGTTAAAACGCTTCCCCCAAATTAAAATAGATGCCTTTATAACCTTTGCTGATGCCAAAATCTATACCGATGTTTGTCGCAGAATTCTTATTGAACTTAACCCGAAGGCCGGTTCCGATTGCAGGATTGATGTGGGCAAACTGGTTAGTGCCCGGCTCAGTAACCGCATTAAAATTTGAGAATACCACAAATCCAAATAAGCCATTTGCCGTAATGTCTTTTCTGTATTCTGCTTCCAGGTACCAAAGAGTATTGCCGGTATAACGGCGGCTGTAAATTCCCCTCCCGGATTTTTGCTCGGGATCCCAACCAATTGCCGGAAGGCTGAGGTATGGTGCCGGGCTGTTAAAAACAGTCCACACATAACTCCACAATGCCAGCATATTTTGCCCCTTATTGGTAAACGGAATATATTTTCTTGCATCTGCATACAATGAATACCAGTTATCATCGCTGCCAAGCACCCTTGGGTTAACCCTTAATTTTATATTGGCATAATAACCTGGTAATGGGTTGATGGAGTTAACCCTGGTATCAAACAGCACATGTAAACTAATGCCGGAGGAAAACGAATTTGATCTGTTGGCGGTGCCGAACTGGTAGCCTGTAAATTTTTGAAGATTGGCAGAATCATCATGCGGTTTTATTCTTACCTGGTAGTCAAGGTCGTACCCGGCACCTGCAAAAAGATAAGGCTTTATTTTTTTTAAAGCACTTGCGTACAAACGAATGTATGAGTAATCGATCCTTAATTTATTTTCTTTTGGCTGGCCGCTTCCAAGCCCCCAGGTATCCTGCGGAATGTAGGAATAACGCAGATCTCCCTGGAAATTCCATTGGTTATCAGCTGACCACACATTAGCTGAAAAGGGGAGACTAAACTGTCCGTGTAAATTTGTGCTGGGCGAAAAAGTAACATGCGATATGTAGGTTGTTTTTCTTGGTCCCAGGTAAAAGCCCAGCTGGGTAGTTGTAACCAGTGCCTTGCCACCGGTAGGTAAATTTCCAAAAGGTAACAAAGAAAAATAGACTGTCTTACCATTTACCCGCCGTATTTTTCCCGGTTTAAATTTTAAAGCTTTTATCAGGATTTCAAGCAAATCTTTCTGCCCTAAAGTGTCTTGTGGTAATGCTTTTGGCGGCGGTGCTATCAGGTTGCCGGGGTTTTGGGCAAACACGTAAACTGGCAGCAAATAAAATAAAAGGGCAACCCCATATTTATACATATGTGGAGGAGTTACTAATATTGTGCTACAAATATTATCGCCTTGTTTCTGTTTTCTAAAATCATCAATATTATATTTTTCTTGTTAATCCCCGGCCTTTTGGACAATTGCAGGGTAAAGAGCATCTTTGCCGCCCAATTTAAACCCCATGCAACAAGGGCTGTACACCGATGCAAAAAAGACGATAAAGCTATCGCTCCCGATTATTTTTGGCGAGCTGGCACAAATGGCGTTGCATGTAATTGACACAGCAATGGCTGGCGCCCTAGGCTATAAACAACTGGCAGCAGCAGCGTTGGTAATGAGTGTGCTTACCATACCTTTTGTGATAGGTATTGGAATGACGATCTCCGTTTCACAACTGGTTTCAATGCATCATGGCCGTAAGGACAACCAGCAGGTATCACATTATTTTTATAACGGATTTTGGGTTTGTGCCATCACCGCTTTAATTATTTCTATTGCATTGGTGGCTGGCAAAAGCATTTTATTTCACTTAAACCAGGATACTGAAGTAGCGCATTTTGCAGTACCATTTATGCAACTGATGGGCTGGAGTGTAATACCCATGCTGCTGTTTATGTCGCTTAAACAGTTTACAGATGGCCTGCAACATACACGTACCGCCATGTTGATTTCGCTGCTTGCGATGCCGGTAAATATTTTCATCAACTGGCTGCTGATATTTGGTAACCTCGGCTTTCCAAGACTGGAGCTTGCAGGTGCAGGATGGGGTACACTTATTACCCGTTCACTTATGTTTCTCAGCCTGGGCGCTGTTATTTTATGGCATCCTGTTTTCAGCCGCTATGTTGCCGTAAGAAAGAAACAATGGGTGCTTAAAAAAGATACTATTAAAGCATTGCTGCACATTGGTATTCCAAGTGGTTTACAGGTTGGAATGGAAGCTGGTGCCTTTGCGGTTTCTGGTTTAATGATTGGTGCTATTGGAGCGGTTGAGCAGGCAGCCCACCAGATTGCATTGAGCATGGCCTCTGTAACATTCATGGTTTCTATGGGGCTGGCGCAGGGTAGTTCTATAAGGGTTAGCAATGCTTTAGGAGCAAAAGACCCGGTGCAGATTTTATCTGTAGGCAAGAGCACCCTGATAACAGCCTTGCTGTACGGGTTGATCTGTGCAGTTGTGTTTATTATTTTTAATCACACACTTCCCCTTGTTTTTAACAGCAACCCAAAAGTGGTGGAAATGGCTGCATTCTTTATGCTGTTTGCCGCAGTTTTTCAAATATCAGATGCAACACAAGCCATTGGCGCCGGGTTGTTAAGGGGCATAAAAGATGTAAAAATTCCGACTGTGCTGATTGGTGTTGCGTATTGGGTGGTTGGTATTCCTGTTGGCTACTTACTGGCTTTCAAATGCGGACTGGGAGCGGTTGGGATATGGATTGGCTTTATCGCTGGCCTCAGTTGTTCCAGCATTTTTTTGTGCATCAGGTTTTTAAGAATGGGCAAAAAAATATAAACAGCGATCATCAAAATCACCTTGCAACAATTTAAAACAATAGCAGGAAAAACTTCGCCGATCATTCAAGCTCTTCGCAATAATAACCGGCCTGTGTTACAAGCTTTTCCACTTCCACCGGCAGCAGCTGCTCAGTTTCAATCCGCAGAATATTATCACAATCCTGCAGATCAACATTCCAGCGTTGTATTTGAGGATGTACAGCAAGATAAGGCTCAACTTTACTTACATGAAACCTGTCCGTAAGATTGGTTTTAAAAACAAGTACCTGCATAACGTTCTGTTTTAAGGGGTGAAAATTTATTAAAAAGTCTCCCTCCGTTTTTTGCGGAGAGAGACATGCGGCAACCATACATGGGAAATTATTCTGCTGCCGCAGCATTTTGAGAAGGCCTCCAGCGCATACCACCACAGCGGTTTTTCCATTCGGCCTTAAACTTTTCCTTTTCCTCAGGTGTCATCAATTTCATTTTCTCATCCATCCGTTGCTTCCACTCCATGCGTCTGCGGCCAAATCCACCGCCGCCCCGGCCAAAGCCTCCAAAGAGTATTTTGCTTAACACCAGTATGCCAAGCGCCTGCAAAAAGCTAATGGCTTTTACACCGAGTACTGCAGGCAATATTGCATTCCACAAACTCATTACCACAAAGCCAAACACAAACGTGGCTGCAATGGCAATTCCGAGTATCATAAAAAACTTTCTAATTCTAAACTGTTTCATTTTATTGTTTTTAATTGTAATCAATGCTTTAAAAAACCGCATTGTTAGTCTGCAAAGGCCAGTAATTCTTCTTTATGCCAGCCTAAAAAGTTGCTGAGTTTTATCCATAGCCATTTCATGTGTATTGTTTTAAGTTGTTTGATGATACTGCAACTTGCTGGTATCAGTAATTAAGTAAATCATTTTTTAAACCCTGCAGCCGCTCTCTTAAAAAAAGTACGGCGTAGCGTTTACGGCTTATAAGTGTGGCCACACTCACTCCCGTGGTTTCCGAAATATTGTTAAAAGAAATGCCTTCCATTTCATGCTGAATAAAGGCGTCCCTTTGTTCAGCAGGCAATTCATTAAGGGCGAGCTGCAGCTCTTCCCAAAATAAATTGCGGAGATAGGCGGTTTCAGGAGAATCATCACCAGCTGGTACCAAATCTTTCCAGCTAAAGCGTTCTTCCTCATTAGCGGTGGCAGGTTGCAAATCATCCACCAGCGGCAGCTGATGTTTGCGGTAGCGGTCAGTGATCTTATTTCTTGCCACGGCAAAAAGCCAGCTGGTAACCTGTTCTATCGGTTCTGCATTACCGGCAAACTGGTAAAACACATCCTGCAAAATATCCTCTGCATCCTCATTGTTGCTTACCCGTTGCTTTATAAAGCCAAGCAGCCGCCTGCTGTAAGCTTTTATGCTTTGAGTAATTGTCTTGTTCCGGTCTGCGGTCATAGCAGTTGATATGCTGAGTGCTTCCTCCATCGCTATTATGGTAGACGGATGAGGAATGCGGATATTTTAAAATTTAAAAATAATTTTTTGAGGGAAGATTAACCCAGGGAAATCTAAGTTGGTAAGAGGCTGAGATGCTTACTGTGAGCGGCTTTGTAGTAATTTCGATTTATACAGTTGTAGGTGAGTTTCAAACCCTGGCAGGGTTATAACCCTTATCGCCGAAGGGTTGCAGCTCCTCAATAAACATGGCCTCTAATTTTTTAACCTCTTTGCCGTAGTCGGTTTTGCTGTCTTCTTCCTGCTTTAGTTCGCTGATGATCTCAAGTACAAAATTTTCTTCGCCAAACGTTGTCCAGTCTTGCTGCAGTTTTATATTGCGGTGCCCGCCGAATTTTAGTTCCACTTTTATCCTGTTCCAGATAGCATCCAGGTTAGTGCTGCTGCCAATAAAAATTTTGCCGTTCACTTTATTTCTTAGCTGAAAAACGCCGGTTTTAAACTGCATCAGTTTATAATCTTCTTTCAGCTCTTTGTTCGATTTCATATTATTGATTGAAAGGCTAAGGTAAATTATGGGGCAACAAAGAAAAGATTTTTCTTAAGGCAGGCGATTGAGGATCCTTTTTTAAGTATGAAAATTTTGGAGCCGCAAGTTAATATTGAGCAGGTCAAGTTCTAAAATACTAAGAGAGAGTGCCGGGCTAAAAAGGAATACGGCAATTTTTTTGAAGGAACCTTGTATGGTAGCATAGCCGATGAAAGGTGTGCCTGGCTCAACCTCAATATAAAAAAAGGAGGCTGTCTCAAAAGGGGCAGCCTTTTTTTAATTCACACCTGTGGAAAAATCAGTTTAAGGTGAGCATTGATTTTGCTGCGTGTGCAGTATGACACAGGCAAAATTTAAAACCTACACCCGCAACCAGCTGCAGCTCATTCCGCAGAGCTGGGAAGAGAAAATACCGCAGGGGCATCCTGTCCGCATCGTTGATGGCGTGATAGACCAGCTCAATCTTTCGGAACTTTACCGCACCTACAAAGGGGGCGGCACCAGTTCCCATCATCCCAAGATGCTGCTGAAGGCGGTAATCTACAGCTATATCACCAATATTTACAGCAGCCGTAAAATGGAAGAGGCCATCAAAAGCAACCTTTATATGGTATGGCTTTGCGGCAACTGCGAGCCGGATCACAATACAATCAACCGTTTCCGGTCAAAGAAAGTGGCACCTGTACTCAAAGACATTTTTAAACAAATAGTATTACTGCTGGCCGCCGAGGGGCTGGTAAGTTTAAAAGAAGCTTATGTGGACGGCACCAAAATAGAAGCTAACGCCAACCGCTACACTTTTGTATGGGGCAACGCCATCAAAACAAACAAAGAAAAGATGGTAAAGCAAATTGATGAGCTATGGCAGTTTGCCCAATCCGTAGCTGACCAGGAGCTGAATGACACTGCTCCGCTTGATTTTAAAACCATTGATGCAGATAAAGTAACCCAGGCTGTGAAGCAGATTGAAGAAGCCATCAGGGATAACAGGTGCCGCAAAAAGTAAAGCAGAAGCTACTGTATGTAAAGAAGAATTTTCCCGCTAAACTTGATGAATACAAAAGCCAAAGATGAAGTGCTTAATGGCAGAAAAAGTTATAGCAAAACAGACACTGACGCTACTTTTATGCGGATGAAGGAAGACCACATGGGCAACGGCCAGCTAAAGCCCGGTTACAATGTTCAGATAACCACCAACAACCAGATCATCACCAATTATGATACCTTCCCCAACCCCACCGATACCCTCACACTGCCTGCACATCTTGAGAGTTTTAAAGCACTTTACGGCCACACACCCAACAGCGTAACAGCCGACAGCGGCTATGGCTCCGAACAAAATTATGCCTGCCTTGAAGCAAATAACTGCACCGCCTTTGTAAAGTTTAACTACTTCCACCAGCAGCAACAGGGCATCCGGCTGAAAAAATATCCCTTTGCAGCAGACCATTTATATTACAATGCAGCGCAGGATTTTTACGTATGCCCCATGGGCCAGCACATGGAAAAAGTGGCTGAATACAAAAAGAAAAATGACAGTGGCTTTGAGCAAACACTTACAAAATACCAGGCAAGGAACTGCAACGGATGTCCGTTAAGGGGAGCCTGTCACAAATCAAAAGAAAACAGGAGTATAGAGATAAATCATACCCTCAATAAACACAAACAAAAAGCACGGGATTTATTAACAAGTGAAGAAGGCATCAGGCACCGCAAACAACGGGCACAGGATGTAGAAGCTGTGTTCGGAAACATCAAGCAGAACAAGGGCTTCAGAAGATTTATGCTCCGGGGTAAAGGAAAGGTGACTACTGAATTTGGCTGGGTGGCCATAGCACACAACCTTAAGAAAAAAGCAGCCTGAAAGAGGGCGAAAACTGCAAAAGAGGGAGTAAAACAAGTAATTGTTGTTAACCAAAAAAGCGGGTGACAATTAAAAAATCAAATCTTCAGTTTTTCTCCAACTCATTCCAATATAATCTCCACAGCGCTGTAAAAATGAAAAAGAGGCTGCTCAGCTTTTGAGACAACCTCTGAAGCAGTATTGTAAATTATAGGACGTTATTTAGCCTGCATCAATTTCTGTAATTCACAAATGCTACCGTTTTGCTTGTGTCCGAAGGAGCATAAATTCCGTTAGCCGGCCTTGCTGGTGCAGCGCCTTTGTTGCAGGTTCCTAAAGCCCAATAAATAACAATGAAAATAAGAATGGTACTGAAGCAGCCGCCACCCAATTTTTTTGCGCCATATCCGGCGATAAGGGTTCTAAAAAAGTTGTTCATGTTGTAATTTTATCTCAGGCGATGAATAAATCATGCCAGTTAAATAGCCCGGATAAATCAGATATATTTTAATCTTTAGAAAACATAACTGGCAATAAATCGGGGAAAAATATCAACACTGAGCGATTTTAATTTATTATATTCCCAACTAAAAACCAGGCTGATTTTGTTGAAAAAAAATTACCATCACTTCTTCAATTTTATTATTCCCTAACTTCATCTAAACCAATATAAATGCGTTCACTTATTTTTCTTTGCTGCTTCTTCGCCGTTGTTAATTTACATGCACAAAACAATGTGGCTGGTACCGGAATCACCCGGGATTCTGGTTATCTCACTTCATTTGATGGGGTTAAAATCTATTACGAAATGGCCGGAACAGGTAGCCCGGTTTTATTGTTGCACGGGTTTACTGGCACGGGTACTTCCTGGAAAAGAACTGCCCTGTTCAACGATCTTATTAGCGCAGGTTACCAGGTAATAATTCCTGACATGCGTGGCAATGGCCGGTCAGATAAACCGCATGATTCAATTGCCTACGACAATGATGCGGAGGCTAAAGACTTAATGTTGCTGATGGATAAACTTAAGTTTAAACATTATGATGTGGCAGGCTACTCAAGGGGATCAATAATTGTTGCACGCCTGCTGGTGCTGGATAAGAGAATTAATAAAGCAGTAATGGGCGGTATGGGTGCAGATTTTACCAATCCGCTATGGCCAAGAAGAATAAAATTTTACAGGGCTTTAATGGGAGACTCGGTGCCTGAACTTAAGCCGATGGTGATGAATGTACAAAAGCAAAAGCTTGATCAGCTTGCATTGGCTTACCAGCAAAGATCCCAGCCATCTACCAGCAAAGAAGCGCTTGGTAAAATACAAAAGCCAGTATTGGTAATTTGCGGAAGTGAAGATGAAGACAATGGTTCGGCATCCATTCTTGCTGGCCTGTTGCCAAAAAGCAAAGTTGCTACCGTGCCGGGTGATCATGGCCATGCATTTGTAACGCCGGAATTTGCTGCAGCAGTGATCGGTTTTTTAAAAACGGATTCAAAATAGAAAAATGCTGGGCAGGATTTAACTGATATCCTGCCCAGCAGTTTTTTTACAAGTTCATACCGCCAGATACTTCAATGCGCTGGGCATTTATCCATTTGGCATCTTCGGTGCAAAGGAATGCAACTACGCCGCCAATATCATCGGGCAAACCAACACGACCCAAAGCAGTTGCTGCTGCAACATGGCTGTTTAAAGCCGCATTATCTCTCACCATACCACCGCCAAAATCTGTTTCAATAGCGCCGGGTGCTACAACATTTACAGCAATGCCACGGCTGCCAAGTTCTTTGGCCAGGTATCTTGAAAGTGTTTCTATGGCGCCTTTCATAGATGCATAAGCTGCATAACCGGCCATGCTGAATCTTGCCAAACCAGAGGATAAATTAATAATTCGTCCGCCATCATTAATGAATGGAAGTGCTTTTTGGGTAAGGAAGAATACGCCCTTAAAATGAATGTTCATCAGCACGTCAAAGTCTTCTTCTGCAGTTGTTTCAAAAGGTGCATAAACACCAATGCCTGCATTGTTTATCAAAAAATCGAAATGGGTTGCATTAAAAGTTGTCGCCAAAACTTCTTTCACCCCGGTAAAGAATCCGTCAAAACTTTTAATATCTCCTGTGTTAAGCTGCAGTGCCGCAGCTTTTTGGCCGGCCGCTTCAATGGAAGCCACCACTGCCAAAGCTTCATCTTTTTTGCTGTTGTACGTAAGGATAACATCTATACCCTTTGCGGCCAGTTGCAGGGCCATGTCTTTGCCAAGGCCACGGCTGCCGCCGGTTACCAGTGCAATTTTGTTGTTCGTTGTCATTGTAATTTTTTTAATTAAAATTTGATGACACAAAATTGGCGTAAAAGGTATCAGGCTGTTTGCGAAGTTCAATCTGATGTTTGCAAAATTCAAACATCAACGCTCAGGAGCGGAAAGTTAATGGTGCCAGGGCAGTTTGTTTTCTGAAGAAATTGGAGAAGTGTGCAACCTCTTCAAAACCAAGGCTGTCGCCAATTTCAGATATGTTCCAGTCGGTTTGTTTCAGCAGGATCTTTGCTTCCTGTATCACCCGCCTGCTTATGAGTTCAGTGGTTGTTTTTCCGGTGGTTTCTTTTAAAACTTTATTAAGATGATTTACATGCACAGCGAGACTGCCGGCATAATCCTTTGCCGTTCTCAATCTTAATTTTTGCCGGGGAGATTCAATAGGAAACTGTCTTTCCAGTAATTCGATAAACAGCGATGTTACCCGGGCAGATGCCGTATGAGCAGGATACAATGCAGTTGCTGGCTGTAGCTTTTGCCCGTGATGAATAAGCTCCAGTACATAGTTACGGAGCAGATCGTATTTATAAGCGTAATCTGAGGATAACTCAGCGTACATCTTCTCAAAAATCAATGTGAGATCGCCGGTTTCACCAGTGGACAACTGGAAGACAGGATAGCCACCGGCTTTAAAAATCGGCAGCTCATCCAGTATGATACCACTGGTATTCCGGCTTAGAAATTCATCTGTAAAAATGCAGAAAAAACCGCCCTGGTCATCATCAAGCGGCGTATAATGATAAGGCACTCTTGGAGAGGCAAACAGCAATCCGTTCTTTTCAATATCAATAACTTTATCAGCATATTCCGCCCTGTTCTTACCTTTTATTAAACTGATTTTATAATACGCCCTGCGGTTATAAGGCATTACTTGTTTAGCCTTGCTCCAGGAAATCATTTCAGCAATTTTAAATACGTTGAAATGGCCAATCTCTTTACTGATGCCGGCAGGAATATGAGTCTCTATCTGGTTATAAAATTCTTCGAGTGAGGTGATCTTCATTTTAAGTTGATTTGTAAAATTCAAATGTAGAAAATTTGACTGATTGATAAGACCTTCTTTTTAATTACAGAAATCCGGTGAACTTCTGAAGCATTTCTTGCTAATTGATTTGCGAATAAGTAATGAGTTGAAAAAGCCTTTAAAAGCACGATAAAGTAGTTAATAATGGTACAAGCTTTTCTAAGGATTTAATTGAGGATTTGCTTTTTTAATTAATCAAAGCTTTTTTTTAATTCACAAAGGACAGTTTTATCAACCAAAATAAAGACTCACGGCAACTCATATCCCTTTTTTAGTATTTTTTTAAAAGACCCCGTATCAACAGTTACCTTGTGAGAAATAAAATATTTAATAATACTGATTGAATACAATATTTTTAGTAGTAACAGCGCTTTGCTTAAAAGCAATAAATTTTTAAATGTATCAAATTGGAGAATATAGAAAAGAAACGCCTGGCGAGTTCCAACAGCAATAAAAACTGGAAGAAATGGGGCCCTTATTTATCTGACCGTCAATGGGGAACAGTAAGGGAAGATTACAGTGCCAATGGCAATACGTGGAATTATATTAACCATGACCTGGCCCGCAGTTACGCATACCGCTGGGGCGAAGAAGGTCTTGCCGGCTTCTGTGATTCTGACCAGATACTTTGCCTGGCACCTGCCTTCTGGAACGGCAAAGATTCAATTTTAAAAGAACGCCTTTTCGGCCTTACAAATAACGAGGGTAACCACGGTGAGGATGTTAAAGAATTATACTTTCACCTTGATTCTTCCCCCACTCATTCGTACTGCAAATTCCTGTACAAATATCCTCAGCAGGCATTTCCTTACCTGGAGTTGGTAAACCGAAACCAGCGTGACCGTTTAACGCCTGAGTTTGAGTTGCAGGATACAGGAATATTTAAGGAAGACAGGTATTTTGACTGTTTTATTGAATATGCAAAGGATGAAATAAATGACATCCTGATGAAAATTACAGTGTACAACCGGGGGCCTGAGGAGGCTCAGATCCATGTGTTGCCGCACTGCTGGTTCCGCAATTTCTGGAAACACAATCCAAGGTTTATTAAACCGGAAATTACTTCCATTTCCAAAGGTTGCCTGCAGACAAATTCTGCACGCAATGGTAATTTTTTTTTCTATCACCAGGGTGGTGAACAATTATTCTGCGACAACGAAACCAACAACCAGCGCATGTACAACAGGGCGAATGATTCGCTTTTTGTAAAGGATGGCATAAACGATTATGTAGTTAACAAGCAACCTACCGTAAACAAAGAAAAGAAAGGATCTAAGGCGGCAGTATGGCTGAAGGAAACCATTCAGCCCGGCGCCTCTGCAATTTTTAAAGTTCGGTTAAGCAAATATAAACTGGATGATCCCTGGACGGGCTTCGATGAGATAATTACTAAACGCATAAAGGAAACAGACGAATATTACAGTCAGCTTACACCAAATAATTTATCAGTACTGCACAAAACATTGCTACGCAGTGCACTCAGCGGCTTGCAATGGACCAAACAATTCTATTACCTGGACGTGTATAAATGGTTGTTTGGCGAGCCGGGTGAGAGCGCACCAACACGCTATCATAAACGCAACTACGACTGGCAGCACCTTACCTGCCGAAATATTATTTCCATGCCGGATAAATGGGAATATCCCTGGTTTGCGGCCTGGGATCTGGCGTTTCATGCAGCAACTTTTGTACATGCTGATCCGGATTTTGCCAAGCAGCAATTGTCCGTTGTACTCAGGGAATACTATATGCATCCAAATGGCCAGATCCCGGCTTATGAATGGAATTTCAGCGATGTAAATCCGCCGGTACATGCCTGGGGTGTTTGGTATGTGTACGAAACGGATAAGAAAAAAACAGGCAAGCCCGACTGGGATTTTCTTGAAAGAGCTTTTCAGAAATTGCTGATGAATTTTACGTGGTGGGTAAACCAGAAAGATGCAAACGGCACAGATATTTTTGAGGGAGGCTTTTTGGGGCTTGATAATATTGGAGTATTTGACCGCAATCACATGCCACCGGGCATTAAAAAATTACAGCAGGCGGATGCCACCAGCTGGATGGCTATGTACGCCATCAATATGCTTCGCATGTCGCTTGAGCTGGCGGAACATAACCAGGCTTATGAAGAATCTGCCGCTAAATTTTTCCGCCACTTTTTAAATATTGGCTGGGCCATGCACCACATTGGCCAAAAAGATATTTCTCTTTGGGATGACCAGGATGCTTTTTACTATGATGCTATCCAATTTGAAAATGGAACCAGCCAACGCTTGAGAATCCGTTCACTGGTAGGCATTATACCATTGCTGGCCGTTGAAATAATGCACAAGGACATTTTTGAAAAACTCCGTCAATTCAATACCCGGCTGCAGGTAATAAAACTTACCCGGCCAGACCTTACCCGGATTATTTCTGACATTGAAAAAAGAAATACGGAAGGTAATTACCTGTTTGCTATTATGATTGGTGACCGGCTTGAGCATTTGCTGAAAAGGCTGCTGGATGAAGCAGAATTTTTATCAGATTACGGTATCCGTTCGCTATCAAAAATACACCAGGATAAGCCGTATATTTTTGGCTACCAGGGTGAAGATTATTCAATCCGGTATGAACCCGGCGAAAGCTCCAGCTCCATGTTTGGCGGAAACTCCAACTGGCGGGGCCCCATCTGGATGCCGCTGAATTACCTTATCATTCAATCGCTGAGAAAGTATTACGAGTATTACGGTGACGCATATACGTATGAGTTCCCGGCAGGCTCCGGTAATAAATTAAATCTTAAACAAATTGCCAACGAGCTAACCAAAAGGCTACTGAAAATATTTGAACGGGACGAAGCAGGGGCATTTCAGTACCATGATAAAAATGAACCAAAATGGAGCACCAGGCATTTTAAAGATCATCACTTGTTTTATGAATTTTTTCATGGTGATACAGGCCAGGGGCTTGGCGCATCTCATCAAACAGGGTGGACAGCACTTATTGCAAACCTGCTGCTGGAAATGGATGAAGAATAGATCGTTGGTTTTGCAAATGATAATACACTTTACTCAATGCTTTTTTTGCCCACCCATTTTTTGCCGCAGGTAAGCCTCATCAATTGTATCGCTATCCGTTAGTTGCCAGGGGTTGCGGTAATAGTTTGGGAACTCCACATGAAAAGCACCCGGTACCATCGGCCCCTGGCTAATAGTAAAATGTTCTTCACCACCCAGGGCGGCAGACTGAAAACCCGTGCCGTGGTAAGAATCCCAGAACGACAAAGTTTTCCATTTACCAGTAACCTGTTTGGCAAGCATTACAGCCATCTCAATCGCTTCAGAACCACCGGGGCAAAATAATACCCTCGTTAATTCTGAAGGGGTAACTTCCACTAATTTTTTAGCCAGGTTTACCGCAGGTTCATTCGTGTAACGGCGGAATGTAAAAGCAAGTGATTGCTGTAATTGCGCTATAACTTTTTTTGTAACATATGGATTGCTGAAGCCGGCATTGTGTACACCTTTTCCATGCAGATCGAGATAAGCTTTGCCCTGCAGGTCGTAGATAAACGGGCCTTCTGTTTTAGAAAGGGCATTCATCACCGGCGTGCTTAATGCCTGGTGTAAAAAGTAACTGGCATCTTCTGCAATCAGTTGTTTGGTTGCTTCATCCAGTTGTTCGTGGTAGGCTGCCCGTAATGGAGACTGGTTGATATCGCCCTGCTCCAGCGATATTTCTTGTAACATGAATTAGCGTTTGGTAAAAACTCAGGTAATTTTTCGGATGCTGCCTGCATTAGTGAACCTTATCTTTTATTTCATCCCATACTGCGGTGTACATTTTTATATTTGCTGCCACAGAATCAAATGTTGTTTCTTTTGTATTGCTGCCGGGGTTGTTGTTGCAGGCGAAAAAGGTGATAGAAAAGAAGATGAATAACTGCAAATACTTTAATTGCAATACCAAGGGTAAATTTTTCATAATAGATTTTGTTAAACCATTTTTTGTTTATCGGGATAATAGAAATACAACTAAAAATAACTCATTACTTTAATAAGGCAAAAAGGAGAAGAGTGAAGAGATCTTGTAATTAAGTCTTTTGCAAATTTGCTGAATTTCATTTTTCCACTATAGCTTATTTGTATTTCATTTTTCTTTTTTGAGTAGGTACGTTGTTGTTTTCATTAATGACACTATACCAATTCTGGTAAGTATTTATATAACAACAGCCAGGTAATTAGCCCGGCCGTTGAAAGCAATAATACAAAAGCATTTTAATAACTGATGACCGTTTTATTGTCCTTTATTCCTAAGTCTGTCCACAAAGTTGTTACAATGCCGGCCAGCTGTTGTGATAAGGCTGCCAGCTGCTGTATTTTTTGCAAGCTCATCTGCAGGCAGCTTTTCATCGCCTTTAAAATGAGCTATAATACCATTTCTAAAAAGAGGTGATGCAAAGCTTGCAAGCGGTGCCGGTGCACCCAAATTATTGGTAAGGTAATAATTGAAATATCCATCAAGATGCTGAGATAGGAAGATGTTTGAATAGGAAGGAAAATCTAAACCGCCGGGTAAACTAGCGCTGATAGACCGGACAACTTTTGTAGTGATATCCAGCCTATTATTTTTCATATTTATAATTCTGTAGGGGCATGGAGCTGTAACAAGGGAACCGGTTTGAATATCGAATAACTGGCCGTTATTATGATTGTAAGCCGTTATATCGTTAGCGTGATAATGGCCTGTAAAAATTATTTTTAAGCCGGCACCGGTAAGTATATCGGCAACGTTTTGCCAGTCATCTATAACATAACCGGGATCTAGTTGCGACTGGCCTGCATAATGCTCAATCAGGTTATGATGCATCATTGCAAACATGGTTATATGCTTTTTTTTAGCGTCCGCAAGCTGGGCAAGTATCCAGGTAAGTGTGGCAGGCTTTATCCTTCCTGCAGCCACATCACCTTCGGGACCGTACTCTTCATATTTGCTGGCATCAATGCCAATAATACGCAGGTTGGGCCTGGGTTGTGCCACATAGCTCAATGAATTTGGATCTCTTGCAACAGCATCGTTGTAACCAAAATTACCATAGATGTCCGCAAAGTTTTCAGCGGTGGTTTTTTCAACCGGGTAAGCATTATCGCCATCATATATTTTGGCTTTGCCATTGTTTATATCATGGTTGCCTGGTATGGCGTAAACTTTAATACCATCCTTGCGAAGCTGGTTTAAAAACCGGGCCATTGCCAGGTGGCCTACCTTTTCTCCATCTTTGGTAATATCGCCGGGCAGCAAAACAATATCTGGCTTTTCTGCCCTAACGTCGCCCAATACTTTTTTAAAGATCGAAGCACTGAATTGCACCAGTTTTGGATCCTGGTCAAGATAGCTTAAAAAGGCTTTTCCATTTTCGCCTCCGTTGACTAACAACGACGGATCCATATAATGGATGTCTGAGATGATCGCAATTTTGAGATTTGAATTACAGTTTCTTGCTGCGATTGTCATTTCATCCTCCTGCACGGGTTCGTCTGCCTTTACAGGCTCTTTTTTGCAAGACAAAACAAGTTGGCTTATTAAGGCAATAAGCAGCCAGCATTTTGATTTCATGTGTTAAGTTTTAAAAGATGAAAAATATTTACTGATACATACCTTATAGAAATGATGGATTTTAAAAGCCTGAAGTTTCGGTTCCGATTTCAGTACCAAAACTAATGGCCGGAATTGCGTTTCGCTAATTGATTGCTGCTGAGCAGCGGGTTAGTTTTATTACTGCCGGTTAATTGCTAAGCTGTTAAATTGAAGCATTAGTAAAAATTGCAACTTCCATCAAAATCCTTAGCGGCAGTTTGCAGAAAATGCAATTACTGTGGTTCAGAAAAATTTGCAGGTTTAAAGAGGTTGAGCACCGTCACCATGCAACACGTACTAATATTGTATTGGTTACTGCAATGGTAAAACTGGAGGTTAAAGGTTTAGCAGACAAAGCAGGCCTGGAAAAAAGCTTTTTTAAGTCACCAATTTTTCAAACGGCTTTGAATATAAATAAATATTTCGTTTCTTGAGGTAAAGCAGTTGCCAGATTTTAACATGCCGGCTTCAATAATCAAACATACCGGCTATAACTTAATTCAATAAAAATGGTAATGTATACAAACGGAATGCAGCAGTTATTTTTTAATCACCTTAAATCAAAACTGCCCTTGCACCTGTCTCTTGCGGATGAGGTGGCTGAACTGCTGAATATCAGCAATGACAGTGCTTACAGGCGTATAAGAGGGGAGAAGCCCATCGGGCTTGATGAAATTCAAATTCTCTGCAACAAATACCAGGTATCTCTCGATCAGTTTTTACAAATAGATTCCAACACCGTGGTTTTTTCCGGCAACCGTGTTGATAACAGCAACTTTGGCTTTGATAAATACCTGAAAGAACTGGCAGCTAACCTGGACCTCTTTACCCGGTTGCCTGATCCGCAACTTTACTACATCACAAAAGATATCCCAATTTTTCATTTCATGCATTTCCCGGAATTGAGCGCTTTTAAATTCTTTTTCTGGAAGCGTACTATTTTGGGCTATCCTGATCTTGCAAGGCAGCAGTTTCAAGGCGAAGAGTCAGATGCAGAAACGGCATTGGTCTCAAAAAAAATTATTGAATTGTACAGCCGGATACCTTCTACCGAAATATGGATTGAAGAAAGTATCAACATCACCATCAAACAAATTGAGTATTGCCGGGCATCAAACATTTTTGCAAACAAGCAAATTCTTTTTAAAGTCTATTTGCAACTGGAGGAGTTAATGAATCACATGGAGTTGCAGGCAGAAGCTGGAAAAAAGTTTATGTACGGGCAGGCGCCTCCGGCAGATGCTGCATCGTTTGATATATTCCTCAACGAGTGCCTGATTGGCGACAACACAATTTTTGTGAAGGGCGGCCAGCGGCAGATCACTTTTCTTAACCACAACGGGCTTAATATTTTAGCTACGCAGGATAAGGGCTTTTGCGAATTTACTTTTAAGAATGTACAAAATACTATAAAGAAATCTACACAATTGAGTGTGGTGGGGGAAAAAGAAAGAAGCATGTTTTTCAACAAGCTTCGTGGAAAAATATACGATCAAAAGAAAAAATTTATGTGAAGAGGTCTGTCCGTTTAATGGAGATTACTGCAACACCGCAATGCACTCCACGGAAATTAAAATGCCTTCCGGAAAAGGCATAACCTGCGGTGTACTCCTGGCAGGAGCGTTAATTGGAAAGATCTCTCCATACACTTTATTCAAAATACTAAAATCATTTCCGGCAACCATAAACACTGTTGTCTTTACAATTTTATCAAGGCTGCTACCCATCTCGTCCAGCATTGTTTTTATATTCATAAAAGCTTGCCTGGTCTGTTCTTCAAAACCTTCACTCAATTTTCCAGTGGCCGGGTCTAAGCCAGGCGTGCCTGAAATAAATATTAAATTATCAGCCACAACAGCCTGCGGAAACACCTCCGACATTCTTGGCACTTTGGCCGAATTGAAATTTTTCCTGTTAGCCATTTTTTATTTTTATGATAAAAGATGAAGCAACCTGTTATCAAGGTTACTTATTTCACAACTAATATAATACATAAGGGCAATATGCCAGGCAGCAGTTGTTGCTGAATAATAATTTATCGCACAAATCTTATTTGGAATTATATTCTGCTGATACAATACAGAACGAATCCGCAGGCAATTAATACAAATTAGCAAGAACAACAAGACTATGCTTTAGTAGCAGTTTAGGTTTCTTTCATGTAATTTCTTTCCCAAACTGTGTATATAATTGTGGGCTTAAAACGGGGTTTTTCACGGAAAGATTATTGCACCGTTTTTTAAAAACGGGCAACATGAAAACTGAATTTGAAATAAAGATTGAGCAACCGGTACTGGACGATTTAAAAGAAAGGCTCAGGTTAATTCGTTGGCCGGATGAAGTAGAAGGTGCTGGCTGGGATTACGGGACCAGCCTTGCATATTTAAAAGAGTTGTGTGGTTACTGGTTAAACACCTACGATTGGCGCAAACAGGAAAGTATCCTGAATAAGCTCCCACACTTTAAAACAACTATTGAAGATACCGATCTGCATTTTATTTATATCAAAGGAAAGGGAACTAAACCGGTGCCATTGCTTTTATTGCATGGATGGCCTGATTCATTTTACAGGTTTCACAAAATCATACCGCTGCTTGCCGGCCAGTCAGAAATATTTGATACTGCAGGTTTATCTTTTGACCTGGTAATACCTTCCTTACCGGGCATGGGATTTACCAGCGCAATTAATGAGATACAGCAACAGCCTATGCGCCACACAACAAAATTATTGTGGACACTGATGACAAAAGAATTGGGTTACGAAAAATTTATAGCAGCAGGAGGAGATGGCGGCAGCCCAATTTCCCAAACACTTGCGATTGATTATCCACAATCGGTTTCCGGCATTTATATCACTGACCTTGGTTGGCATGTAGCAAATACTAACCCATCAGATCTTTCAAAAACTGAGAAGCATTATTTAGAAAAAAGCCAGCAGTATGCTATGAAGGAAAGTGCCTATGCAATGCTGCAGGGAACAAAGCCGCAAACATTGGCTTATAGTTTAAATGATTCACCTGCTGGTCTTGCGGCGTGGATCACTGATCGTTTTTATGCATGGTGCGATTGTGACAAGGATATTGAAAAAAGCTTTAGCAAAGATGAGTTGCTCACTAACATTATGATCTATTGGGTTACAAGTTCCATAGCCTCCTCCATGAGAAATTATAAAGCGGAAATGATGTCGCCAGCTTTAACTGCAAAAAATTATGTAAACGTTCCTGTTGGTATGGGGCTTTTTCCAAAAGATATTGGAGGTATTCCGCCACGTGAGTTTGCAGAACGCACCCTTAATATAGTGCACTGGAAAGAAATGCCTGAAGGCGGACATTTTGCACCATGGGAGCAGCCGGAATTGTTTGCAGCAGACCTGTTGAATTTTGTAAAAAAAATTCAGTAAAGCCTGGCCGCATTTGATCTTAAAATTTTGTAATTAATACCAAGAAAAATGGCACACTCTTTCAATATACACATAGAACAGCCAGTACTGGATGATTTAAAAAGAAGACTTGCAGCTACCCGTTGGCCAGATGAAATTAGTGGTTCGGGCTGGGATTATGGTACAAACAAAACTTATTTAAAAGAGTTGTGTGATTACTGGCAGCACCGTTTCAACTGGCAGCAGCAGGAAAAATACCTTAATTCCTTTAAACATTACAAGACTGCTATAGATGGAACTGTGCTGCATTTTATACAGGAGAAAAGTAAAGGGAAAAATGCCATACCTCTATTGCTTATACATGGCTGGCCAGATTCATTTGTAAGATTTTTAAAACTTATCCCGCTGCTTACAAACGAAAATGGATTGTGCTTTGACTTCGTTGTGCCATCCATTCCAGGTTACGGATTTTCTGAAATTCCTGCAGAAAAAGGGGTGGATACCAAAGTAATTGCCCGGTTGTTTTCTAAACTGATGACGGAAGAATTGGGTATGATAGATATATGGTGCATGGAGGTGATTGGGGTGGCCATATCACTGAGCAAATGGTGCTTTATTATGGAGATGAGATAGCTGGTATCCATCTAACTGACATACCTTTTGTACATGGTTTTGAAAAACCGCATGATCTTGACGAGGAAGAAAACAATTACCTGGAGGCTTCTAAAAACTGGCAGATGAAAGAAGGCGGGTACAACATGGTACAGAGTACAAAGCCACAAACGCTTGCTTATGGTTTAAATGATTCGCCGGTTGGGCTTGCGGGTTGGCTGTTAGAAAAATTCCAGTCGCTGAGTGATGATGATGGTAAAATAGAAAACTGTTTTACCAAAGATGAATTACTCATGAATATCACCATTTACTGGGTTACACAAACAATCAATTCATCTGCCCGCCTTTATTACGAAACGATGAAGACCACCATGAATGCTATCTACAACCCGTTAATGAAAATAAACCCTTTTGATAAAACTGGCAGCAGATCTAAAGTTCCTGCCGCCTTTGCATTTTTCCCAAAAGGGCTTATAGCACCACAGCAATATGCAGATCGGTTTTTTAATATCCAGCACTGGACGATTATGCCAAAAGGTGGCCACTTTGCAGCCATGGAGCAACCTGAACTACTGGCGATGGACATTAAAAAATTTGGAGCATCGCTGGGTTTTTGAGGTGAAAGTCTTTGAAAATGCTTGTGTAAAAAGGCTGAATACTGTATTAAAATTTACTGCTGAACAAACTTCCAGAATTTAAACAATCCTCTTACCAAAAGGCATTAGCGACAATTCCACCAGTTTAAAATGCTGCCTGGCAAAGGGGATACCTATGATGGTAATGAATAAAAGAATACCAAAGCAAATATGCGAAAGCGCAGTGAGAAAGCCGCCACATAATATCCAGATAATATTGCACAACAACGACAGGCAACCAGTATTGGATGTGGTGCTGACTACCTGTCTGCCAAAAGGCCACAAAACAAATCCAGCCAGTTTAAAACATTGCAGCCCCCACGGTATACCTGCTATGGAAATACATAGAGCTATGCCGCCAATTACATAGCCAAGTGCAGCTAAAAAGCCACCGAAGACTAACCAGATAAGATTGCCCAAAAAGTTCATATATTAAAGTTGTAAAAGCTAAAATATGATAATGAGCTTGCGGTAATTAATTTTTTCTGTGAGTGGTAGATGGGCGGGAAAAAATATATCAGCAGCAATTACCTTACGGTGCAATACATATCAAATGTACCGGCAATGATTGTTTTTTCACCAACCACTTTCCAGCTATAATCTTGCTGCTTTTCTGCATAAGCTAAAGTGCCATTAAACTGTCCTTTTATCCGCTTTGTTTTAAAAGGAATACCGGTTTGCTGTTCATCTGTTACCGAAGTTATTAATAATGTCAGAGGTGTAAGGCCAGGATCAGGTGCGTTATAAGAGATACGGGATAAATTCAACGGCGGCATTGGATCTTTTATAAATGGAGCAAACAGTACCTGTTGATTTTTCTGTGAAAGTGAGTCGTCACAGTTTGAAGGACCTTTACAATCGCAAACAACGTAAGTGCCTGGTTTTAATTCAGTAAGATATGCTGAGATCAGGAATTGAAAATCATTTTTTTCGCTCATAAAAACAAAGCCCAAAGTGGTTTGCCCAACATATGACATGGTTAAGATATCTGCTTCTGTAGCATTGAATTTTTTCCCATTCACTGTAATTTCTGCAGTTTGAGAAGGTGAATTTTCATCAGCTATTTCCGGTTTCACATTCGCTTGACCGCAGCTTAATAAGCCAGGAACCACAAGCATCATTATGAAAATGTAACTTTTTAAATTATCCATGCTCAAATTTTTATCTCCTGCTTTGCAGCAATGGTGCCAAACAGTACCCATTTAATATAAAAGTGCTGCAGATTAAATTAAGAGCAGCGAGTTTTTTTTGTGGTGTAAATACAGGTAACCCGTTGGTAGAAAGCATACTACAATAAAATATAAAGATGTAGTATTTCCAGTGACATTCGCTGTGGTGATATTTGCTATCAGAAATTATCCAATATCCAATAACCAGCGCAATTATCCAAATGCTGTGAAAAAACTAAGTTGCATAACCGATCACAAAAAAATTAAAGAGCAAAAATTAAGAAATTAATTTTGCTCTTTCTTTTTGAGTTAATAATGTCAGCTGATCGGTAATTAACATGTGTAAGTTTAATAAAAAAGCCCGGCGGTCTCTTAAAAGCAATCTATAAAATCAAATTATTTTTATGTTACATGTTTCACAAATCTTCAATTTTGGAAAATAATATTAATTTCATCAATCATTTCCCCTTTTTTACATAGAAAAATTGCATAAAAAAGGGCGATTAACTAAAAAATTAGATAAAATAATTAATTCTATGTGATATTTTTTAAAAGAATTTGTTACTTTCACTTCGTCAAACTCAAAACAAAAAGGTACTTCTGCAGCATAAAACTGGCAGAAAGCAACATTTCTTGTTTACTCAAATGGTTAAAAAGATTTGACCTGACTGCGAAACACTATTTTTAAATACACTAAAACAATCGCTATGGCACCCGCAAAATTAGAGTACATCTGGCTCGACGGCTATCAACCAATACAAAGCCTCCGCAGCAAAACAAAAATTGAAAAAGACTTTTCCGGTAAACTGGAAGACTGCCCAATGTGGAGTTTTGATGGTTCATCTACCGAACAGGCTCCGGGCGGATCGTCTGACTGCTTGTTGAAACCGGTGTTCCTTGCAACGGATCCACAGCGTAAGAATGGTTACCTGGTAATGTGTGAAGTATTAAAATCTGATGGCTCAGTTCATCCAAGCAATGGAAGGGCTACCATCGATGATGATGACAATGATTTTTGGTTTGGTTTTGAGCAGGAATATTTCCTGTGGAGTAGCGAAACTAACAGACCGGTAGGATTTCCAGAAGGTGGATATCCCCGCCCACAGGGTCCGTACTATTGCTCAGTAGGTGCTAACAATGCTTTTGGACGTGCTATGGTGGAAGAACACCTTGATGCATGCCTTGACGCAGGCCTGAATGTAGAAGGTATAAATGCCGAAGTTGCCACAGGCCAGTGGGAGTTCCAGGTTTTTTCCAAAGGAGCAAAAGAAGCTGGCGACCAGACTTGGGTAGCCCGTTATTTACTGGAAAGAATTGGTGAAAAATATGGTATTGTAATTAACTGGGAATGTAAACCACTCGGTGCCCTTGACTGGAACGGAAGTGGTATGCATGCTAACTTTTCAAACAGTGTTTTAAGAACTTGCGGAAGCAAAGCTATGTTTGAAGAGATTTGTGAATCTTTCAGACCAGTTGTAAAAGAGCATATTGATGTTTACGGTCCGGATAACCACCTCCGCCTTACTGGTAAGCATGAAACAGCTGCTATTTACGATTTTAAATACGGCGTATCAGACAGGGGAGCATCAATCAGAATTCCGATTGGTGCAGTAGAAAAAGGCTGGAAAGGCTGGTTGGAAGACCGCAGGCCAAACAGCGCAGCAGACCCTTATAAGGTTGCAGGCCGCATTATTAAAACAGTAAAAGCCGCAGGTACTAAAGCTCCGGCTAAAAAAACTGAAGAAGCAGAACCAGCACTAGCTTAGTAACATTGATAGTTTATTGAAAAGGGAAACTTTGGTTTCCCTTTTTTAATGTCATGGTTGTTAATAAATGTCTGCCAGGTCTTTAAATCTGCCTGAATACTTTTGAAGTGCCCGGATGGCATTTGTTATTGCGGCGACCACCAATCTTTATAAATATATTGGGTTCGGCAAAGTAGAAGGTATACTACTCCAAAGCATTATAATCCACTATTTCCGGGCAATGCTTTTGTGCTGATATTTGCTATCACAAACCATCCAATATCTTACAGAATTCCATTTTTATCCTTCAGCCTGTGAAAAACCAACCGGCATAAACTGAAACCACCAAATTTACCTGTGCAAAAACTAAGCGATTAGTTTTTGCACTTTTTGTTGTTGGGAAACTGAATGAAAGCAACAGCACAAATTATTTTAAAAGGTGTGTCTGCCTTTTTCTTAAACTGCTTCCAGAAAGCAGGATGCCTGAACTGTCAGCAATTGAAAGTTGCATTGAGTCTATTTGTGCATGACCAAGATCTAATATTGAAGGGCCTTGTACACTTGCATTCACCCATTTAAGGTGAAAGCTTTCAGAAATTTTGTATTCTGGCGACATTTCAAAAACCACTGCTGACGAATCACTCTGAATAACACGAACTGAATCTAATTCTGGTGTCATACTTTCCAGTTCAAAGGAAGATTTGCCGCTAAGGGTTATGTTCATGTTTTTCTGTTTCATTTTGTACATTTCAAACTTTGTGTCGTGTCCTGTAACAGACAACAATTTGGGCGAAAATATTCTTACAAGTGTATTACTCCCCATCCAGTTTTTTTCAAAAAGATCCCGGTAAGTATTAGGGAATTTTAAAAAGAGTGTATCATTTTTTACAACCGGTTTCACCAGGCCTTGTTTAAAACCCTCCCAGTCCCTGAAAATACGCACACTAGATTTACTGCTTTGCTCAAAAGCAATATTGGTAATGTTACCGCCTTCAATTTTCAGATGGCTGAATGGCTGTTCCAGTATTTTGCCATAGGTCCAGTACAAATCATTTTTATCAACTTTATCGTATTCCTTTTTTAAAATACTGTTGGATACAAACAGGCCGGCTATAAATAATAACAGCATAGCTGATAAAATCTTTGAAGTAAGTTTCATGGTTAACTTTTTTTAAAATTATTTTTTACAAAAAGATCATATTGAGTTTTCAGATCCTTCATATCAACTTTTAGCAGGTACATATTTCGAAGAAATACCGGCAATTCATTTTCCATAAACTGGGCACGGCGGAAAGCAAGTATTTTCTCCATAGCATCTTCCTGGGTAAAATAACCTACACCACGCCTGTTGACGATGATCTCCTGCTGCTGCAGGAAATCATAAGCCCTCTGCACCGTATTGGGATTTACTTCCAGTGCAATAGCAATATCACGAATGCTTAAAATTTTATCACCCAGCAGCCATTTTTTTAAAAGGATTTGTTCACAAACATATTCTGCTATCTGGAGATAAATCGGCTGGTTCTGTCTGAAATCCATTGATGGTTTTTTAAAATTCTTTTTCCTTTAATCTTACATAAGCAAGCACCCAAAGTATAGCAGGAACAATATATCTAAAAAGGATACTAACAGCCTGGCCTAAGTTTTCAGGCAAGTCAATCCTGCCCTTGTCTTTACCAACTTCTATCCACACAAGCCAATAGGGTAATGCATTGGTAACATTTTTTATCATAGCACCTGCAATTACCATGTTCAGTAAATAAGCACCAAAGCAAAACGCACAAATGAGTAATGCAGCTTTTATAAAACTCACTTTATTAAAATAGAGTGAGCCTACCAGCATGGCCCCGGCAAAATTTGCAAACATAAAGAAAGCTTTGCTGGCTACAAACCCGGTAAGCGGCATTACTTCCACGTGCTCGTACAACTCCCTGTAGAACGGGCCGTTGGGGTCCAGACTTTCCCGGTATATTTTCACAAACAACGTATCAATAAAATGAAAAAACAGCAGGAAGATAACGACATATAAAATCCCCGTAATTATTACTCCGCAAAGCCATTTTTCAAAATGCGATGCCGGCAATGTAAGAAAGGAGGAACCCATAGCATTGGAAGAGAAATAGCCATATACAAAAGACGCTAAAAAGCAGCCACCTCCAATAAGACCAAGTATAAAGGAAATGTTCTGAGCATCTTCAAAGCCGATAAGTGTTTTTGCTATAACATAAGAAAGGAAGACGATTGCCAGTGAAAGTGCTGACAAACCCAGCAACTGCATTGGCCGCTCCAGCAATGTTTTTCTGAAAAGCAATCCAAACCTCGGGAGGCTAAATGTATTGTTCATTACTTATTTTTTAGGAGTTAAAAATTTGCTTTATCATCAGCGGGCTTTGGGTAACGGCATTAAACAGGTGCTCCAGGTTTACTTTGGTGTCTGCAGCTTTTTTATTTTCTGCCACTATGGAAATCCCCTTCATGGATTCTTCCGAATACAGCACTTTATCCGTAGCTGTAATTTCATCAACGGTTACAAAAAGTAGTTTTTCTGCAACAGCGGCAACCGTTTCATTCAGCAGCAGTTCACCCTCATCTACAATCACTACCTGGTCAATAAGGTTATCCAAATCCCGGATCTGGTGAGTAGATATAAAGATCATTCTGCTATCATTCATTTCTGCTGCAATCAGTTTTCTGAAAAGTGTTTTAGAAGGAATATCAAGCCCGTTAGTAGGTTCATCCAGTAACAGTACTGAAGTATTGCAAGCCATACCAAATGCTATCACAAACTTTTTCTGTTGCCCAAAAGACAATGTGTTAAGCTTGCCATCTGTTTTTACCTGCAGCTGGTCAAGATGATTCAGGAATTGCGCTTTGCTGAATTTCGGATAGAAGGGGCTGAATAAACTGATATACCTGTCGATGGTTAATGAGGGTACATACACTTCCTCCGGTATAAAATAAATGGTTTCCAAAAAAGAAGGAAACCTTTTTTTAGGAGTAAAACCATTCACAGTGATGCTGCCCGATAAGGGAAACAACAGGCCAATCATATTTTTAAGCAAGGTAGATTTGCCGGCACCATTGCGGCCCAGCAGCCCGTAAATTTTACCAGTTTCTAAAGAGAGGCTGATATTTTTGTACAACAGTTTTTTACTGCTATACCCGAATGACATGTTTTGTAAATCAATCATTAGTGTATTAGTTTAGTAGTACACTACAAAGATAAATTGATTGAATCAGGTTTACCAAATATTTTTTTGAGGAAATGAAGATTTGATTATAAAAGAACAAAAGAATACTACCGTTACAAATTATAATTTGGTAGATAACATACTACAGCAAAGCATTGTAATCATGTATTCTTCAGCGATGTTTTTGTGCTGATATTTGCTACCAGAAACCATCCAATATCTTACAGAATTCCACTACATCCTAAGTGCTGCGAAAAACCAACCAGCATAAACTGAAACCACCAAATTTACCTGTGCAAAAACTAAGCGATTAGTTTTTGCACTTTTGTTTTTGGCTGCAGGCTTTGCTAACAGCGTCCTGCTGGCATGCCTGGTAGTGCAATTTACAAAGTAAAAAAAGAATGAGACAGGCAGCAACCTTGCGCCTTAAATAAAGAATGAAAACTGTCTGAATATTTGGAACCACCGGCCTTGCAGCGAATACTGCAATCCCTTTAAGTGATTGATCTCTGTTAATAGGGCAGCGTGAGTTTACTTTACAAGTTTCCGCCCGGATGCAAACCGCTTGGTACACTTGGCTGAATAGTCTTGTCAAAACTGGTATCGGTCAGTGCTCTTAGAAATTGTATAATTATGCCTTTATCCCGGTCATTCATGCGTTGTAGTTTGTTATCGAGCTGGTTATTGCTCACATGAACATTGTGTGACCGGTTGTCACCTGTTTGGTCATAAAAATCCAGCACAGCATCAAGGCTTCCAAGCATGCCATTGTGCATGTACGGCGCCGTAAGGGAAAGGTTACGCAAACCCGCTGTTCGAAAAGCATAACTACCATTTGCGCCGCCATCTGTTGGTACTTTTGGATTGTCCGGCACACCCAAAACATGTAATGAAAAATCTGAAAACATAGGTCCGCTGTGGCACCCGTTACAGCCATTTGCAACAAATGCATTCATGCCCTGTATTTGTCCGTTGGTCATGGCATTTGTGTTGCCACGCATGTATTCGTCGTAAGGCGAATTATTGGCAACAATAGTGCGTTCGTAGGCTGCAATGGCTTTTCCAAGGTTTTGAGTGGTAACAGTACCGGTACTTCCAAATGCGTTGCTGAACAGCCGGTTATACTCAGGAATGCTTTTCAGCCGGGTCACCACAGTGTCTAAAATAGCGGCAGACGAAATGGCCCTACCCCTCATTTCTTCCAGTGCCTTTATTGGTTCAAGACTTTGCAATTCAAGGCTTTTAGTGCGGTTGTCAAAAAACATGGGGGCAGTGGCCGCATCAAAGAATCCACTTGGTAAAATACCGTTGAAAACGGTGTTTACAATGGAAAGGGCATTGCGTTTTACAAAGGGGATGCTGTTGGGTAAAACAAAATGCCGCAGGCCGCCAAGGCCCTTGCCGTTCACGCCAATGGAGAGATCCAGCCCGTCAGTATATCCCATAGAAGGATGATGACAGGATGCACAGGCAACATCTTTATTGCCGGATAAAACGGGGTCCCAAAAAAGCATTTTACCCAGCGCAATTTTTTCGCCAGTTGGTAAATTATCTGCTGGTGCAGCAACTGTTGCCGGTAATGCTTCCAGGTTGCCCGCTGCGTTATTTGTGCCCGGTTTGGCGCATTTAACAAATATGATAGCTACTGCAATAAGGGCAGTAATTACAGAATATTTCTTTCGCATACATCTTTGTTATAAAGCCCGGCATTGCAGCGCAATAAAGCAGCTTTTGCAACACCGGCTTGAGAAATGAGTTAGTGGCTTTGCTGATCGGATAGTTATTTGCCGGTAACTGTTATAGCTACGGAAGCCGTATCAATATCTCTGGTGCAGTTACCCCTGTTGCCGCCGCCTGCAGTCCAGGCGCTGGCAAGTTGCTGGTAGGTAGAGTCATAATTAATGTTTCGTGCCCTTACTGAAATAGTGTAAACGCCGGGTTGAGAAAAACTAAAATAGTTAACCTTACTGGTGGTAAGCGTGTAGGCTTTGCTGGCAGTAGCAGATGGTGTTATTGTCCAGTTGCTGGCATTTGCATCGGCAGCAAGCGTAACTGTAAGTGTATCGCCGACAATTAATTTTGTGGCCGATGCTACGAGTGAAATCTTTGAGTCACTGGCTGATTTTTTGCAGGCAAATAAGCTCACCATTAAAATGGTTGCAATCACAAGGTTTGAGTGTTTCATAATTTTTTTTAAGTGGATGTTTGAAAAAAACTTGTTGTTTCTTTTTGCAGAGATGCCGGTGTGCATGATTAGGTTGGGTAACTTTTAAAAAACGCTGTTTTTAACCAGGCCTTTAGTTTTTAGACTCCGGGATTATTAGCAAAGCATTTAAGTTATTGCTAGTCTTTTTTTACTTAAGATTTTTAAAAAAGTAATAGTAAGAATTCAAGACCATTGCTTTTGAACAAACGATGCAAATCATTTTTAAAAACAGAGCTGATCTGTTAACGTTTTCCTTTCAGGATGGGGCCAGTATTTATTATTTTATTTTTGCAACAGTAAAAATATTTCAACAGCACCCAACCAAATGCTCCGAAACAGTATCTTATTATCATCAAAACCGGTTTCTCATAAAAAATACTAAGCTCATACAAGAGTGCCTGGCAGGTAACCGTGCAGCCCAAAATGAGCTGTACCAGCTTTTTGCGCCTGCTATGTTCACCGTTTGTTTGCGGTATGGTAAAGACAGGGACGAGGCCGCAGAAATGTTGCAAAAAGGCTTTATAAAATTGTTTGCCTGTTTGCACCAATACCGTGGCGAGGGCTCATTTGAAGGCTGGATTAGAACCGTGGTGGTAACAACATCTTTACAACACCTGAGAAAAAGATCTGGCCTGCATGCAATGGTATCGATAGAGAACAGTGGCCTCAGCGAAATGCAGGAAAAGGAAAATATAGAAAGTGATTTGAGTGTAAAAGAGTTGCTGGACCTGGTGCAGTCGCTTCCATTGGCATACCGGTTGGTTTTTAACCTGCATGTATTTGAAGGATATAAACACAAGGAAATTGGTGAGATACTGGGTATCTCTGAAAATACTTCTAAGTCGAATCTTTTTGATGCCCGGCAATGGCTTAAGGACAAGATTACAAAAGCAAGTCTGTTGAAATACCCTAAAAAACAATATTTATGAGCGAAGATTTACATAGTATAGACGACTTCTTCAGGAAAGATATTGAGGGGCACCGGGAGGAGCCGCCCCCTGCGGTTTGGGAAGGTGTCAGCAGTCATCTTAATCAACAGCAATCTACTTATTACAAGAAAAAGTACAAGCGGCTGAAAAGAATCATGCTGGGTTTGCTGGGGATTTGTTTTGTGGCGGCAGTTTATGTGGTGTTTAATAAATCAACCAATAACCCGGGAAGTAAAAATGTGCAGCGGGAGTTGCAGGCAGCAGCAACTGAAACAACTGATACAGCAACTGCAAAGAACTTCAGCAACGCAACGAAAACAATAAATGCATCTTCACCAGGTGAGCTTAAAGACAGTTCAATAGCTGATAACAATCGCACAAAAAAGCCCTTAGAAACTATAATCCCGGCAACGGAAACGCCAGTGGGCAACCCAAGCGAAGCGACAATTAAAACAGGCACAAAGCAACCGTTATCAGTTAATACTATTGTAAATAAAAAGCCGTTGACGGAGATTAAGCAAGTGACGTCAACAGGTGAAAATGCCTCGTTAAAACAATCAAAAAAGCCTGCTATAGAAAATGCACTCGCTGATAACAATTCGGAGGATTATGCTATTGCAGCAAATACACAAAATCAACCTGTTGCACATCAAAAGAGGCAACAGCCAAAACCTCAATTTACCGGGCCAGCGCTTTTAGCAGCCGGGGACGAAAAGATAATAAGCAAAAAGGAAATAAGTAAACAAGAAGCAGTAACAAAAGCAGCAACTGTAACAACTTCATTGCTGTTGCCAACGGACTTTATGCCACGGTTACTTTCCAGTGCGGCTTACCGTTCTTTGGTAACAAATTTACCAGAGCTTACACATGGCAAAACTTTACTGCCAGCAGCTGCAATAGTTACAGGCAATCATACAAGAAAAAGTATTCACCTTTTTTCTTTATCAGCCTTTGGCACACCTAATTTTAATTTCTCCCGGTTAGAAGATGACCATCATTTTTCACAACCAGGCCGTGGACGGGATGATGCCCATGAAGAGGAACAACGAAATGTTTCATTTAGCGCAGGGCTGCTGTTGACTTACCAATTCAACCAAAGGCTAAGTTTGCAGACGGGTATCGGGGTGTCATCTTTCTCAACCTCAATTAACCCCAAAACAATTTATGCAGAACATGACAATGATGGACGCATAAGGTATGAGTTACCTTTTTCTTACGGTAACGCCTACCTTTCTCCAAAAGATAATCCGCAGCTTTCGGTGGGAGACAGTGCAAAAACTTCGGTTACCAATTCCCGGCTTACTTATATAAACATTCCGCTGGCATTGAGCTATACTATCGGTAAAGGAAGGACAACATTTCACCCAACTGTTGGTGCCGGCTTTAACATATTAACCAGCAGCAATGCGGCTACAAATGTTAGTGCTGTTACCGGCAAAGAAAGTCTTTCAGCGGCTATTGACGGATTACGGTCTTCTTACCTCAACGGTCAAATTGGCTTTGGTATGGAGTATAGTATCAGCAGGAAATTTTCCATTGGCTTGCAACCCAATATCAGCTTTGCATTAACACCAATCAACCGGCAAACCCCGGTAAAATCCTACCAAAATTTCGTAAGCCTGCAAGCTGCCATAAGGTTAAAATTATAACCCTGTTAAAAAAGTAATTATGAAAAACAGTTTCCTTTTCTACACTGGTCTTTTTGTTGCGGTAGTTCGTTATGTTGCCTTTGGCGTGTTCCGGATAGATGGAATTATGTAAATAGTCAAATCGCCGTTCGCCCCATGCAGGAGTACCCGGCTATGCCGCTGCATCCCATCATAAATAAAAGTAGCTATGTGCTATCACAATTTTGATTTTAATAAGTGGCCCTAATAATTCTCTGCCTGAAGGATTGTTTACGGTATTTTTCACTTTTTATTTTGAGTACTTTGCAGGCGGCAACTGAAGTAGCCAGGTTAGTGGCTGTTACCTAAATCTGCGATGCGGTGGCCAATTCACTACAGCAAAGCATTGTAATCTTGTATTTTTCAGCAAAGTTATTGTGCTGATATTTGTATCAGAAAATATCCGATACCCTACTGAACACCAATTATCCAAATGCTGTGAAAACCAACCAGCAAAACCTTGAACCCCAAATTACAGGTGCAAAAATTAAGCGATTAATTTTTGCACTTTTTTTATGTGCATCCGTAGCCAGCCTTCTACAGCAAAGCATTGTAATCTTGTATTTTTCAGCAAAGTTATTGTGCTGATATTTGTATCAGAAAATATCCGATACCCTACTGAACACCAATTATCCAAATGCTGTGAAAAACCAACCAGCAAAACCTTGAACCCCAAATTACCAGTGCAAAAATTAAGCGATTAATTTTTGCACTTTTTTTATGCGGAACTCCGGCAAATACTAATGCATTTAACGGCATTACAACATTTTTAAACCCGGATTTTGCATTTGAGATCGTTATGAGGATTTCAAATGCAATGCAGGCAGGTGTTTCGGGTTATTTTTTGGCTGAAGAAATAGTGATCTATTTTGAAGTCAAAAAAATGTTCTGAAATACTGAGCTGTGCAGCAGTTGGAAGCCGCAATAGATTTTCAACTGCAAAATCTGGGTTAAAAAGCAAGTACAACAACAAAAAGCCCCCGATTACGGGGGCTTCTAAAATTACCTGTAAATGCATTACCTGTCTTACTCAGACAATGCTACTTCGGCCAGCTTATTATCTTCCACAAACTTATTTCTCACTGTTTCAAATTCGCTTTGAACAGCCAGAACTTCTGTTAATCCCCCGTCAATTTTTTCATGAATATCGGGTAATCTTTTATCAAGCAGGCTATTGCCAAGGTTGATATTATCCGCTTCCAGCTGTGTTACTTTTTTTAACAAAGATGTCTGGCTGTTTGTAATATCTTCCAGTTCCTGGAGCATTTTGTCCATCATGTGCTTTTTTTCCATCTTTTCCATAATATATTATTTTGCAGGTAATATATCCAAGACAGTGCCACTTTGTAAAACACCTGTTGCAACTGACTGGATGTAGCCTTAACAAGGAAGTGGGATATTTTAACCGTTGCCTGTGTTACCGGGTTTGAGGTATTTGCCCATATATGAAACCGGGAAAGAAAACCAGTTGCTCAATTCCGGTAAATTGCAAACTCAATCCTTCCTTCCGGTGAACCTTCCACCGGGTGATTGAGTACTGCTGGCGCCAATGTACCGGCATCAGAATATGTCTCAAGCCGTTTACCACTTTTCATCGTAAAAATCAGCAGGTATTTATCTGCACTATGTTCACTGCCCATTCGCAATTCTGTCATTAAGCCCGATCCCTGGAATCGCCCAGAGTTAGTTAAAGAAAATTGTTTTTCTGGCAGCAGGCGGGCAGGCCTGAACAACGAATCCAAAAAAACAACCGTGGGTGCAAACATGCGCCAGGTAAACCCTATACCATGTGGCATGCTGCTAATGGTGAGCATATATTCATGCTTGTATTCAGGCAGCCTGATAAGGACGGCCCTGCTTTCGCCACCCGGTAATTTATACAACGGGTCTGATTTTTCTATCCTGCAGTGTACTCTTTTGCTGGAGTCAAAACTCAAGGCCTGGTATTGTTGCTGATGCGCTAACTGCATGGCAACATCACTCACCAATTGTTTAAGCGGAGGCAACGCTGCGGTAGCATTTGCCGGCCGCATTGGAGTATCCACCCGTGAAGTATCTGCTGTTTGGGCAAATACAGAACTTACCACCAACAGGCTGGTGAATACACCGATGAACGTTGAGATAGTAAAATACCCCGGGCTGTTCCTTTGCATAGTTGTTATTTACTGATGCAGCAATGATACGCTAAAACTATTATGAGTGAACTTTTGTTGCCACTTTCCACAGCATGTACTTAATGAACAATTTTTAAGTTAAAGCCCGGAGTAATAAAGAGGTTAACCCCCGTACTTACAGAAAGGCTGCCACAAACAGCGGCACTGTTAACAGTGATTGTTCCGGTTTTAATAACTACATCTGTAGTGGCATCCGGTACTTTACCACAACTCCAGTTAGCAGCATTTTCCCAGAGGTTGTTTACCACACCCGTCCACCTGTTGGAGAGGTCGAGGTAAAATATGTTGCTGATCTTTGTGCCATCAACCAGGCAGCGGTAGCGGTAACTGTTGTAGGAAACAGGTACAGTACTGATCTGTAAGTTAACTGTACCAGCGCCGCTGTAATTGCCGCCATTACTGATGTTTATAAAATCGCTCCCGCCTGTATTTACCTGCCATTGGTACGTAGTGCCCGTTATGTCAGATACAAAAGAGGCATTGCCTGCGGCGCAGGAGGCAGACGATTGTATGGCCCGAATAAAAAAATTGCCCAGGCTTTTTGTTTTTATCTCCAGTGAATAACCGCCATCCAGCGTATCAGCCGCAATTGGCGTAAGCACTTCTTCTCCGGTTACAGGCGCATAGGCATGCGGAGCTGTTTTAGCAGCATTGGGCTGATGAACAACCGCCAGGTAGGAAAGGTTTTTTATAGTTGGATCCGCCATTTTAAGCTGGTCAAATTCTTGTTTGGAAAAATACAGTTTCATATCGATAACTGCATTAGGCGGAAGGGT
This sequence comes from Ferruginibacter sp., assembly GCA_965247025.1. GTDB lineage: Bacteria > Bacteroidota > Bacteroidia > Chitinophagales > Chitinophagaceae > Ferruginibacter. Next base: position 4,915,695 of record OZ252000.1, read on the forward strand.
ATCCGAAAGAAAGCTAATATTCCTGTTAAGAAAGGCCCGCCCATTGTAAACCCTTGCAGCCCCCTTGTTCTCGTACACTTCTGCCACAAGGCTGCCCAGGTAATTATTATCCAGTAAAGAAGCTGCAGGCGTATTAAAAGTTACCCCGGAGTTAAATGAAATCTCAACCGGGCTGAAAGTTTTACTGGTGCCAAATAAAACTGCAGGATTTATTGTAACCGCAAAATCTCCAGGTACCACGGGTGTTATTATTTTATTTAGCGGTGGCGTATAAGTAGTGCCTGATAAACTGTCCAGGTGGCGCATAAAAATATTCTCAGCACTGTAGGGGCCAGGCAGGTTGCGGTAATCTTTCCAAACAATTAACCCGCCTTTGTCGTTGCCAATATCCAGGGCAGCCACGGGCTGTTCCACCTGGTAGTAACTATTGCCGGAAACGCCATACCCGGTGGGCCGCCCCATAGCACCCCAGGTAAGTTTGGCCACACCGGTAATTGGGCTTACCCTGGTGGAACGGTAATACTCCCGTATATAAAATAAGGCAATACCGGCGGGGTTTACAGCCACCTGCGGCAGGTCGTAGGTGATCGGGCCATCTGAAGAAGTACCACCTCCTGCCAGTTCCTGGCCCAGGGCCACCCCGTCTTTAGTGGTAATATTGTCTGCACCCACTGCATAATCCAACGCAACAGAGTCATCGGTTTTGTCTTCAAATACCAAATGCTGCAGCCTCACCTTTCTGGATTTTTCAGTTCCGGTTAAACCTGCTATATAAGCATCTGTACTTAGCATCACAGGATTGTAACCGGCAGTCAGGCTAAAATCGGGGAAGTAGCTGCTGGGTGCCAGCAGGGTATCCCTGAAGGGTTTAAACCTGCCGAGATCAGTAAAAGGAGTTTCGTTTAAGCCCCTGTCGGGGTTATTGAAAGAGCAGCGCTGGTATGGAATGCTGTCATATTTCTCAGATGCAAAAGCGTACCCGTACACATAAAAGGGAGATACCGTATTGTTGGCATAGGTTCTTCGTACAGTGGCTATCAATTCTGCATTGGCATTGATACCAGATTTTGATTTCAGGGCAACCCCCCTGGCATAGTTATAATCATATCCCTTGTTATCAATTACCTGGTAGCCGTTGGAGAGTACCCGGTACATGGTGTATTCATAAGCAGGACCGGAATTGCCTCCGCAGCGGATATCCTGGAAATCGGTATGCAGCACATACAGCAGGTACACATCATCTTTCTGATACTCCGTTACCCTGGGACAGCTGCTGCCGGAGGCATTGCGAAAATATGTTTTTACTATCGAGTTCTTTTTAGCACGCTACAGACGGTTGTAGCCCAGCATCTTTAATTGTAAAGCATTATTGCCATACAAGCTCATTACCACGTTGCAACCACCGTACAAGTCGCTCCAGATGGCAAATTCAGCTACTTGTATTATCGGGTATCCAACGGTTGAATAATTGCCGCAGGGCCCCGTTGCAGGGAGCTGCTGGGCATTTTCATTAGCCCTGCCGCCACCATAATATTTTAAGGCGCCGCCTTCATCTTTGTAGCATGCCATATAAACATATTCATTGGAACCCAGTACTCTTTTATAGGCTACAAAAAAGCCCTTGTTTCCATCCGCAATAAGTTGTGTCATCATGGCTCCGCCGGGAGTAGTGGAACGGGCAAGAAGATTGCCACCCGGAAACACATTGGTACCATTGCTGCGTACATGCTGCACCATTAATCTTTCCCAGGCATAGGCACTGCTGTCGCTGGAGTAAGCAATATAAAACCCTCCGTTGCTGTCGGTTGCTGCATGGCTGTGGGTACGGTAATCTGAATTGGAAGAAAAAGTGTAATGTTCGTTGTAGGTATCAGTGGCTATGGGTACACTATTTTCAGCCCACAGGCGGTTACCATTCTTATCATATTTCTGGGCATAGATATCTGTGTTGCTGGTGGTGCTGTTGCGGTTGTCTTCCCATATTACAAAATAGCCGCCGTCAGGATAGCTGTTTACAATCACCTGGTTTTTCTGCGTACTTACTGCCGTGGTTACCGGCATGTGCAGGCTGTCTGTAAAAGTGTTGTTTGTATTTGTCCATTGTGCAGCTGCAATGCATACAAAGGCCCATAAAACAACGGTTAGAATTAGTTTCATTGTTTTATTTTTTTACGGTTTGATGATTGGTTATTCATAGCCGGTCCGGTTTTCGGGTAGCCGTTACCGGTGGGTATATCTTTACCGGCGGGATAAGGCTCCGGCCGGTAAAAAGCCAGTGTATCATCCGGCAGGGGGTTCATAATCAGCAGGCCAAAGCAATCGGAGCAGTTAAGCAAACAACTGGTTTGATCAATAAAATTGAGAATGGCATTGCCGGGCAAAACTCCAAAACCAAGATTGTAGTTAATGTATTCGTTTGGCGTATTTAGTTTGTCGCAGTAACTCATAATAGAAGCACCACCCGAAGCAGCAGGCGGACCTGGTGCACAGGTACCTTCACCACCACCGCAACTATCAATGGCTCCGTAAACATCCGGGTTACTGCTTAGCTTCCAGCCGCACCACTGGGTGTGGTGGGCTCCTAACAAATGCCCCATCTCATGCATCACCAGGTCAACCTGCGGGCCGGTAGTATTAGGTCCGCTGGGAAAATTCTGCACATTTACAAAGCGGTTCAGATCGTTGTAACAAAATTCATTGTCGGCTCCGTTTACATAAGCCGGGCAGTTGTTGAGTGTTACAGCCTTTACCTTACCGATACCGCCTGCAATACCCGAGCGGCCTAACTTAAGCGTACTGTAATCAAGCCCCACACAAATGTTTCCCCAAAAATTATTTTTATAGTAAGTTGAAAGATCAGCCAGGCCATTTTCCCTGGTATCTCCCAGGTAAGGATCGGCCGTTGTCCATACATTGATGGTTGTTATCTGCACATTTACCCCGGAAGCATAAAATCCCGTAGTTACGTTATTAAAGAGTTCATACACAAAGTTTATTGTCTGTTGTTTGCTGTTGCTGAAATGTATATAAGTACTATCGAAGCAATCCACAAATACATTTACGCATTTGGGGCTTAGTGCCTGTTCGTTTAAAACAACACCGGTATGATTAACCCCGTTGCTGTTGACGGCGCCCGTTTTATCAACAGTGCCGCAATTAACCGGCACAGTTTCGGGAAAAGTAAGCACCCGGTTATCGTACAAGCGGTAGGTGTCAATACTTTTTTCATCTGCTTTTGTAATTTTCAATACTGTTTTATCACTTGTGGTGGCTACCAGTGAAAGGTATTCATCATTCACTGTAAGTATCACAACACTTTTCCCGGTATCGCCTGCCACAACACCCCGGTAGGTAACAGGCTCTTTAATATTCTGTAAGGAAATACTGTTATTTTCTGTGTACTGAATGTTGCCCAGGCTAAAACGCACCAGTTCGCAAACAACCATTTTACCCGGCCCAACCGGCAAAGACAGCGCCATTGCCTGCGGTTTTTCTGCCAGCAACTGGTTACTAAAAGGAGGGTTTAACTGCAATTGCAGGTAAGTGCCCCTGTTAGCCAGTTTTTTACTGGCAGCAATTGTAAAGGGTGCAACAGGTTTAAAAAACAGGTGCTGTTCTTTTTTTAAACTTACTAACTTTTTAAGCGGAGATTGCTGGGCGGATGCAGTGGTGGCAAGGATTACTAAAATAAAAGTTAACCAACTTTTATTTTGTTTTTCTTTAGTGATGCAGTTAGAAATAAAAAAAAGTAATTTACTGTAAACCAAAATTACTTACTGCAATTAGTAAAAAAAACTGGAGAATTGTGGATATTTTATTTTGAATGCAGGTCGCTGTAAAAGAAAATTCGTATGTGCGTAGCTGCAAGTGGCTGTATTGTAAGTATTGGTAACAAGAAGACGCCGGACGAAGTCCTGGCAATTGAATTGCCGCTATTTACCACATCAAAAATCTGCGGATCTGCGGCCACCTATCCTACCTTTCTCAGGTGCTCTAAATTAACTGTTAGAATAACTTTATCACCGTACCCGTACTGTTTGCGATTAACTATTTTTTGCTGGTTTTTGGTGTACATGTCTTCTGAAATAAAAGTTTTTACGTGATAGGTTTGTTGCGTTTCATCTTTCCAGCACATTCCCAATCCTTCCTGGTAAACAAACCGGCTGCAGCAAATACGGTTTTCAATCGGTTCTGTATTATACACAGTTAAGTGGATGTTCCGTTTAAAAAAATGTTTAACGGTTTTTGAAGTGTCACTAAAACCAAGGCCCATCCTTTGATTGTAGCGGTCAAAAAAATGTTTATAATATTTTACAAGTAATATATCTCTCCCGGCTTCTTCTTTATCGTCAAAAATAAATGAGTACACCACCACCATGCCCGCTGCGTCAAAAGTTTTTATGTAATAAAAGGTATTTGAGTGTGTAGCAGATAGCTGGTGAAGCACATTCCACTGATTGTGGCGGGCCGTTTTAAAGCAAGCAGCTAACACCTGGTGTTGCAAGCCTTTACGCAACATTTCTTTTTGTAGTAAGAGCCCTTCTGTGGTGAATTTGCGCCGTACAGTCTCAAAGTCCTTCAGCAATTCCGTACGTACTTCGCTAACCGTCATGGATGGAACTAACATAGCTTGTATTTGGGGAGTGAGAAATTTCAACAGAAACAGTGGGAATTTTATTATGTGCAAAAAGATATTTTGAGCAGGGGGCCGTAACCACTACCATTGCACCTAACAAAATTTCCACACCTGAATTTACATTTCTTTGCCGGAACCTTTGGAGAGTTTACAGAATCTTAACAGTTTGTGCTGTATACCAGGGTTGATTGCTGGTGTGTTATTCGGGTGTTGTTTGAGTTCTGCCGCAGAAGACTGCAAGCATCGCACAATAGATGCTAAGAAGGTTGTAATTATTTGTCATTTAGGTTGGGTATTAGCTCAGGCTACTGTCCCGGCGGGGTTTTCGCTTTCCTGAACTTAAATAACAAAAGTATGATCAGCGAAACCCCGCCGTTGAAAAGAACCCCCTCATTTGATGCAACCTATTGCTATGTTGTTGGGATAAATTTAAATCTGATTAATGCACTTGTTTAAAAGGCTTTAAAGGTTAAGCTGATATATAGGTTTGGGTGCAAGATCTGAACAGCCCTTTCATACGCCGGGTTTCACGTAAGTCCTTTTAAAATGATGAAGTATGCCGTGAAACCCCGCCGGAACAAAAATCCACAATTGCAATAAAGATTATTGGGATTAAGAACTCTACTACACCAAACCACAACAACGCTGTATTTTCCAACGCCGTAATTCAGGTGATATTTGTATCAGAAACCAACCAATATCCTGCTGAACTCCAGTTATCCAAATGCTGTGAAAAACCAACCAGCAAAACTTTGAACCTCAACATGTACGAAGTGCAAAAATTAAGCAATTGATTTTTGCACTTTCTTTTTAGGTACCCTGCAGTATTACAGCTGGTAAACCGGCAATGGCTCCTTTGCTACACAACTGCTGCACAGCTGATCCATAACAACTCCACATTTTTTAAAACATCCGCTATTTCATATACAAACATGCTATGGACGTGGTATGGACAAGGTATGGAGCAAGTATGGAGCCGGTTACCAGATGTTAAAAATTTTGACACCGTGTTAAAAATAATTTAATGTGATTTTGATGCTTATGTATTTTTAAAACATGCACAATCATAGCACTAAGCAGCAAACGATTTTAATATACTAGTCAATAATAAATCTGCACTGCGACTCTATTTTTTTGAATCTTTTAAATTTTATTACAATGGCAAATTTTAGAAAAGGAATCCTTGGCGGATTCTCAGGAAAAGTTGGAACTGTAATTGGCGGTAACTGGAAAGGCATCGACTACATGCGTAGCCTTTCTTCGGGCAGAAACAGCCAGTTATCCCCGGCCCAGCTGGCACAGACTGCAAAGTTCAGTTTGGCCATCCAGTTTGTACAAAGTATGAGTGGGCTGGTTAAAATCACCTACCACAACTTTGCCCAAAAAATGACGGAGTTTAACAATGCTGTTTCTTACACATTAAAGCATGCCATCACCGGCAGCTTCCCGGCCTTTAGCATCAGCTATCCTGACGTGTTAGTTAGCAGGGGCGACCTGCCCAATGCAACCGCACCTGCAGTAACGGCATCACCGGACAGTATTATCACTTACAACTGGGTAAACAACAGTGGTACCGGCATTGCAAAAAGCACGGATATGGCCATACTGGTGGCGTACGAGCCTTTGAGCAATACTATGGTGTACAGCACCGGACCGGCCAGGGATGCCCTAACGGGTACCCTTAACCTGTTAGCTTTCCAGGGTAAAAATGTACAAACGTACATTGGGTTTATATCCGGCAACGGGAAAGAGGTTGCCAACAGCATCTACACTGGTGAGCTGCTGGTATCGTAACAGCAAACGGGTAATTTGTGAAAAAAAGCTGCGGCAAATTGCTGTGGCTTTTTTTTGCACCCGCTCTGTTACCATTTGGTTGTTAACCTGTCCCGGTTGTTTGGGAGGTGTTGTTGTTTATGCAGCTCATTACCCTCGTCTTGTAAGGTATGTGGGTAGAAAAAAGGATATCCGTATTGAAGTGTGCAGCGGTCCATGGGACCGCTATTTGGTGTGCAGGCGTTAAGCTTTTTCAAAAGCTGCGACGGCTGGGAGCTATTCAACATACAACTGAAGTTGCCATTACATCAAATCCACGCTGTGTAAAAATTGAAAAATGATTTTATCCACTGCAGATATCTTGTCGGTATCCTCATAGGTAAGCCATTTTATTTCTTCAATTTCTGCGGCGGCTTTTAGGGTGCCGGTGTAGGTGGCAGTATAGCAGGTCATTTGCACCAATGTGCCGGTTGGGTGGCCATGAGCCTGTGCGCTGAAGATGCCCACAAATTGCAGGGTGTTTACATCAAGCTCAACGCTCAGCTCTTCTTTTATTTCCCGGCACAGGGCAGCGGCATCTGTTTCACCGGGTTCTCTTTTACCGCCGGGAATATAGTATTTGTCTTTACCAAAACTTTTGGTGGAGAGGATGTGCTTGTTGTGTATGTGTATCCAGGCAAGTTTGTCGATCATGTTGAGTTGGTCCGTGAACTAAGATGGTGGAAGCCTCCTCTGTGACGGCGGATTTCATTTAAGGATTTTGAAATATTTGGGTATGCGGTGAAAAGTCTGATGGGACGAAAATTGATTCATTGTATTAAACAGCAGAATCATCATGACCTTTTAAAACAATTGTCGTTCTTGTTTTGTTTTTTTCACCAATGGGTATAATAAAAATAAAGACATTAAAAGTATTATTAAAAAAATGGTATTCAAAATCTATATCGCCATCATCGGTAATCATTGTAACTAGACCATTGTGATGGAATTTCTTTCCTAAAAGAAAATCTTGAACAAAAGGCCATTCTATATCTAAAATTGTAGGGAAATCTAAATTTCCAAAATCCCTTGTAAAGAAAGCTGATTGAAAATAGTTTCTTCGTTTTAATTCGCAGTTGGTATTTAAAACTTTATCTAGAACAAGAAGAGCACATCTTTTATTTGAGGTTTCAGCATACCTACGCATTGCCGCATGAACAGAAGAGCCAAATTTTTTTGCTAGAAACATAGTTGTTTTTAATTCAAGTGGTAGACTTGAAATACATTCTTCAAATCTATCCAGCTGGAACACCAATATAAAATTTTCATAAAATCAATAGCTAACTTTAGTTGCAGATACAATGCTTTACAAGTCCTGCTTTTGAATGGTGCGTTATAGCCCCTCTGGAACACTGGCAAAATTGTATAGAAGAAGATGCCTTTTTAATGCAGGCCTCTTCTGGTGAAAAATCAATTGGAGAACCCTGCATGCAGGGTATCCCGTATGAAACAATTTTTAAGCTATAGATACAATTTAGGGCATTGTTTTTTATTTTATTTTTTCACATAAATAAAAAAAATGGAAAAGAAATCAACATCCCCTGACACAGTTTCTATGACAGTCATCCACAGCCATGCCGCCGGTATCGATGTTGGCTCCAGGGAACATTATGTAGCTACCGGACAGCAGTCATCTGATGTATGTACTTTTGGTGTTTACAGTAAAGACAATGCAGCATTGGTTACGCATTTACAGCAAAAGGGCATAACGACCGTAGCAATGGAAAGTACCGGCACTTACTGGCAGCCGCTGTTTGCCTGCATACAGGCAGCTGGTATAGAAGTGGTACTCAGCAATAATTATATCAAAGACCCTCAAAAGAAAACAGATGCTAAAGATGCCCGCTGGTTACAACGGTTACATACACTGGGCTTGTTAAAAACATCTTTTATTCCTGCTGCACAAATAGAACAGGTACGTACTTATCACCGCCACCGCAGCAGCCTGGTAGCACAGGCAGCCACCTGTATTCAAAAAATGCAGAAAGCATTGCGGCTGATGAATATACGTTTGGATATTGCAGTACGTGACATAACGGGCCTGAGCGGTATGGCTATACTGGAGGCCATAGTAACAGGGCAGCGGGATGGCATAGCCCTGGCATCGCTGGTTCATTACAAAGTAAAAAAAAGTAAAGAAGAGATAGCCCAGGCGTTGCAGGGGCAATGGAAACCGGAGCAATTATATATTGTAGCTGATGAACTTGAAAGCTATAAAAATTATCAACTACGAATGACCAATTGTGACAAACAGATAGAATTATTACTGGAACAAATGACGGCAGCCATTACCGTTAAGCATGCATCAGCAATACCTGCCGGAGAAAATGTTGTTTGCGCAGCAGGCGCAATAACGCCAACAAAAATCAAAAAGAATAAAAACAGTGCCGCTTATGATGTGTCCAAATTAAGTATGGAATATTTTGGAGTTGATTTATTGGAAGTGGAAGGCATTGGCGGCGCCACGGTAATGACCTTTATAGCCGAAGTTGGAAGCGACATCATAAAGTTTCCGAGTAAAAAGAATTTTACAAGCTGGTTAAGACTGTCTCCCAATAATAAAATAACAGGCGGCAAAGTAATCAGCAGCCGTACACCTAAAGGAAAAAATATCCTGTCCAATGCGTTCCGCCTTGCGGCCAATACCATTGCCCAGCGAAAAGATGGCGTGTTAAAAAAAATATTCAGCCGCATAGCATTTAAAAAAGGAAGAGCTGCAGCCATTACGGCACTTGCCAGAAGACTGGCAGAAATCTTTTGGATAATGACGGTACGTAAAGTACCCTACAAAGCACAAAATGAAAAAGAGTATGATGAACAAACCAAAAAAAGCATCATTAAAAATATACAACACAAAATGAGAAAAATGAATTTAACAGCAGAAGATATAGCAATGGGTGGGCTTGTAACAAATTAGTTAGACCCTAAGTGGACGCAGTTAGATGAAACAAAGCGGCAGATGCAAAAAAATTTGCTTCACTCTCATATTCAATTTCTGTTTCTGGCTGAACCGTTTGTTCATCATCAATGAATTCGTATGTCTTTTTTTGCCAAGGTAAAACCTCATGTCCAACTTCATGAAGCTTAATAAAATTTCGTTTGTAAATTTTCAATTCTGGTTCAATGTAGATTATTTTTTTTCTCCTATCTAATGCCCCATAGACTTTCCTTAACGCTTTTTTAAGTGCGTCTATATTTTTTGAGATATAGTGATTAGGAATTGAATGAATACCAGTTTGTGTATCAACATATAACTCTGAGAATTCTACGATTTTATCAAAGGGGGTAGGAAAAACATCAAAGCACTTGCTTTGTTTCAGTATATCATATGTAACTTTCTCTATCTCCTTTTTTGTTGAGCTAATCATATCTTATCATTATTTTTTATGACGAAGGAATTGCAGATATTTCAAAAGTTCTGTTTCTTCTTCGTCTGTTAAATTGTCTTTTGAAAAAACATAATGTCCAAAGGATTTTTTATTATCGGATTGATTTTCAACTATTCCAGCCTTTGATAGCAAATAGTTAAAATCTAATTTATAGACCTCCGACAATTTATGTAAGATGTTAGCTGAAGGCTTTTTTATTTTGTCATTTTCAAGCTGACTCAGATATGCATTTGAGATGCCACTTTTTTCTTCTACTGTTCGCAAAGAAAGCTTTTGACTCTCACGCTGATATTTTAGTTCCTCTCCCAAGGTTTGTTTTTTTTGAGTAGTCATAATATTAAAATTTAGATCTGCAAAGCTAACAACTTTCAATGCTTATTCACACAAGCAACGATAAGTGTGGATAAATTACATCAAGCAATGCTAAATTTATTGCTTGATATATCAAGCAATGCTTTATATTTGCTCAATATTTAATTTTTATGATAAACTTTTACATCAGAAGGCAGTATTTTCCTCATGAAGGAGAAATTGCAGGTGCGGCATCCATTTCCGAACCTAAACAACCAAAAAAGGAATATGAAATAACCGTTGATGGTAGAAAGATTGGCTTTTCAGAAAGCAAACAAACTGGAAAGCTAATCCTTGAAAAAGCATGTAAAGAACCAGTCCAATGCTACACTCTTTACCAAAAACTAAAAGGCTGCGACTTTGAAAAAGTTAGCCTTGATGAAACGGTTGAACTTTCTAACCCAGGCATTGAACACTTTGTTACCAAAGAGCCGGAAGTTTTTAACTACACAGTAAACGATGAGTCGGAAACCACAGACAAAAAATTTCTTACTCCAACAGAAATTTTAGAACTGGATGCTATTAATCCCCATGAGTTTTACTTGGTTCAACTAAATCCTGATGGCACTGAAACTGAATACGCCTACGCACCAGAAGAAAAAATAAAAATGTTATGTACCGGCATGAAGTTCGTTTCCAGAAAGTGGCGGGAGATTGTTGACATAGAAGAGCATGGCAAATGCTGTACACCTGTACCGCCTGCCAGAAAATACAAAGTAAGGATTGATAAAATTTATGTGGAATTGGACAGTCCTATTACAACTGGCAGGGCTTTACTTACCAAAGCCAACAAGCTTCCTGTGGAGAAGTTTGATATCTACAAAGTATTAAGCAGCAATCCGCAACCTCAAAAAATTAATGGCCTGGACACAGAAATTAATTTGAGAGAAAAATGTTTAGTACGTTTTGTAACGCTGCCAAAAGAGCAACAGGAAGGAAGAGGCAACCGTATCGGGTTTTCACTTCCGGCAGAGGATGTGGATTTTTTAGATAACAATAGCTTCTTTTGGGAAGCTATTGTTCAACAAAGCAACTGGCTTATCATTAAAGGCAGTCCTGTTCCCGAAGGTTATAATGTTTCGTCTGTTGACATTGCTTTATTAATTCCGCCTACATATCCTGCGGCGGAAATTGATATGGCTTATTTCTATCCACCATTGCAAAAAAAATCAGGCAGGCCAATCGGCGCCATATCCCATCAATCTATTGATGGAAAAACTTTTCAGCGATGGTCAAGACACAGGAGGCCGGGTGAATGGCGGTCAGGATTGGATAATATTTCAACCCACCTTCTTGCTGTAAACAATTGGTTAGAACATGATTTAAAAAAGTAAGCTATGAACAGAATAAGAATATCAGGAAAACATTACCAGCAGATTAAAAAGCATCTTTTCCCCGGTGATGGGAAAGAAGCTGTTGCTGTCGCTCTTTGCGGCCGTAGCACAAAAAACGATAACCATACATTGCTTGTGCATGAGGTTTTTTTAGTTCCGTATGAAGCTTCTTTTGAACGAAAAGGCGATTTTGTCCATTGGCCAACAGATTTAATTTTACCAATGATTAAAAAAGCAAAGACAGAGGGCATGGCCATTTTAAAAATCCATTGCCATCCCGGTGGAGGTGAGTTTTTTTCTGACTTCGACACTGAATCTGATACAACACTTTTCACAGGCATTCATTCATGGTTAGATGATGGGCTGCCACATGCAAGTTGCATCATGCTTCCGGAAGGAAGGATTTTTGGAAGGTTTATAAATGCTGAAATAGAATTTGAAAAGGTGAACCAGGTTTTGGTTGCTGGCAGTACCATTTTAAATTGGCGATACTCACACACTTCATTTGTAGATGATGAAATCCAAATAAGAAACCTGCAGGCTTTTGGAAAGAAAACTGTTAGAATGCTTAACCAAATGAAGATTGGTGTTGTTGGTTGTTCAGGTACGGGAAGCCCGGTAATAGAGCAATTAAAAAGGCTGGGTGTTGGAGAAATAGTTTTAGTGGACCCAGATTACATGGACAAAGTAAACCTGAACCGTATTATTAATTCGACACTACAAGATGCACTCAACAAAACTCCAAAAGTGGAAGTGATGAAGCGGTCGATTGGCGAAGCTGGTTTTCATACAAAGGTTACCATTTTCAATTCACATATTACATTGCAAGAGGTGATTAAAGAGTTGGCCGAATGCGATGTAGTGATAAGCTGTGTGGATGGCGCTGAAGGCAGGCATGTTTTAAACCTTATCTCTTCTTTCTATTTAATCCCAATGTTTGATTTAGGAGTAAAATTAGATGCAGATGGCGTAGGCGGCATTGATAATATTTTCGGCAGCATACATTATGTTCAACCGGGTGGTTCAAGCCTTTTAAGCAGGAAGCAATACACTATTGAAAAGTTAGCAGCTGAAGGAATAAAAAGAACTAATCCTGCGGAATATGAAACAAGAGAAAGGGATGGCTATTTGGCAAAAGCAAATGAATCAAATCCTGCAGTTGTAAGTATTAACATGCAGGTTGCTTCCACGGCAATCAATGATTTTTTGAACAGGGTTCATCCATTCAGGAACATCGACAACGAAAGCGTTTCTTTCATTCGTATCATTTTTGGCGAACTGTATATGGAAGCACAGTTTGATGAAACAACTTGTCCTTTTTTCAATCGTTTTGTTGGGCTTGGTGATATAGAACCATTAGTTAACCTTTCAGAACTTAGCAATGTTACAAAAGCTGCGTAATTGGTATAACAGGCTCTTTAAAAAAGAGAAACGATACAAATATAAATATGTGGAGGATGTGCCAGATGAGTTGAAGCCGGCTATTCTCTACATAGTAAGTAATGACAACTTTTACTGGCAGGTTGCAATGCTATGTCCTTGTGGCTGCAAGAAAACTTTGCACTTAAATTTAATCAAGGGCAATCACCCAAAATGGTCATTTGATATTGATAAGAAGAAAAGAATTTCTCTTCATCCGTCGATAGATAGAACCGTTGGTTGTAAAAGCCACTTTTGGGTTCGGAAGGGAAAAATTATTTGGGCATAGACATCTTAAAAATCAAAGTATTTCATTGCTATTTCCCCAACCCACCTTCCCATATCAACAGGTACAGCGTTCCCAATCAACCGATAAGAACTCCGTTTGTTTTCAAAATGAAAATCATCAGGAAAGCCCTGCAGCCTTGCATACTCTCTTACTGAAAATGGCCGCACGCCGTGCTGTGCATTGCGGTCTTTAACAAGCCTTGTACTTAAGTCTTTAGAGTAGTGCGCTACACAGGTTGGGGCAAAGGCATCTGGTAAGTTTGGATCAATAACAATAGGCAAATCTCGATAGCCACCTTTGATTCTTTTAACAACATAATTGGGCATCGGTACATCAGGGTTTTTCTCCAACAAGCTTTTGAGTGTTGGTGGCTTGTATTGCTGTGTTGGTGCTGTTATGTTGTATGGTTTTCTGGTGCCAATCAGTATCAGTCTTTTTCTTTTTTGGGGCAACCAAAGCAATGCATCCACTGGGCAAAATACATTCACATAGTAGTCTGGCAGCTTGGTCATTGCTTCCATTACCACCTTAAACTTTTTCATGCCGGGTACATTTTCAACAATGTACATCTCCGGCTTTTCAATGGCAATGTGCCGGAAGAAATGCAGAAATAAATCATCGCCTGTTCTGGTGCCATGTATGTCTGCAATTGGAGAGTACTTTGTGCAGGGATAAGTACCAACAATAATGTCGGTTGGTGGTTGCTCCAAAACTGTTTTGTCTTTTATGTCCGCAGTTAAAACAGCATGAGAAAAATAATGCGGATTCATTTTCATGCAGTCCGTTGCTTCCACATCAAGGTCTAAAGACTGGATGATATTTACACCGGCCTGCATCAATCCAATTTCCATTCCTCCGCAACCAGAGAAGTATCCTTTAGCTGTAGGTTTGTACATTACTTAATTGATATTAATAAAAGTGAAGGCAGTATTTATCCTTTGAAAATCTCATCCATGTGAAACTGAAGGAAATCCTTTTTAGGATAATATTTTTTAGGGAGTGTAATCTTTGAACCAACTAAGCCTGCAAAATATTTTGTGTGGTAATCTGTCTTGTGTTTCTTTTTTAAGTCGGCAGACAATACAATTTCAAACTTCTCAGTGATGCCAATATAGCCTTTATCATAAGCTCTGTCGTACAATGCAGAAAGACAAATGCCATTCTCCGGGTTCAGTCTTTCCTCTTCTTTTTTAGCCCATGGCAGAATATGACTTGCCACCAGTAAATCAGGAATATCAATACCGGTGATAGCACATTGAGTTGAGTAATTAGCAAGCACAATTTGTCTGAATACATTTTGATTTACCCTTGTTTTTACTTCCCGTATTTTATATTCACCTTTCAGGTGTTCAGTGCCTTTTAACAGGTCAGCAAATTTGTCTTCAACAGCAACATGCTCTCTCTGAGCCAATATTCTTTCGCTTTCAAAAAGCAATTCCTCTTTGTTATTGATAAACTCATTCCAGATGGGTTCAACTTGTTTTTTGCCGCCGGGTAAACCTCCGATTCCACGCTGCTGGTGGTAAGGATCAACGCTTGCAAAATTGTTCAGGCGCATGGCAATTGAACTTGGAGTACGGCCAATGAGGTTTGCCAATTCAATGATCTTTGGAGTGCCTGAATGGAGTTTTCCAAACTCCAACTTTAGATAAAGATTTAGTGCAAGTATCAATTCATCTTTCGTCCACAGATTGACTTTAGCCATTTTGCTTGTTTAGTTTTTATTCACTGGTTTCTTGTTTTTAAAATTAAGCAGCAATACTACCATTTCAAAACAATACTGCATTTGCTTTTAAGTCACGTTTTGATTTTTTTGCAAACGTATTTTATTATTGGTAGGTAACTGGTATGTTTTAGGACACAGTTAAAGTTATAGGTGTGATTGTTTGGACAAGCCCAATAAAGTAATGCCGTAAAAGAGTGCGACGCCTATGAAGCCTAATAATTATTCAACTCTCTGGCTCAAAATACCTTTTGTCAGCTGCTGCAATGTTGCCTGCAATTTGGCGGGCTTTAGTTCACATTCCCATATCAGCTGCACCTTCCAGCCTTGCTGCTGCAGGGTGGCTGTGGCTTTGGCGTCGTTGGTTTGGTTGGTGGTTATTTTTTGCAGCCACCATTCCGTACGGGTTTTGGGTATTTTGTAGTATTTGCAGTGGGCGTGGCCATGCCAGAAACAGCCGTGTATAAAAATGAGGGTGTTGTATTTGGGGAGTACAATGTCTGGCTTGCCGGGGAGCTTTTTGGGGTGCAGGCGGTAGCGGAAGCCCTGTGCATGCAGGTAGCGGCGAACCAGCATTTCCGGCTTTGTGTTGGTGCTGCGGATGCGGCTCATGTTATAGCTTCGGGTGGCGGGGGAGTGTACGTCTGCCATAGAGGGGGCAAAGATAAACGGTTTACTGTTTGGGGTTTGAGGTTTAGGGTAGGGAGTGGTGAGTGAAGGCAGGTATGACGGAGATGAAGCTAGAATGCTCAATATTCAATGCTCAACTAACAATGCTCAGCTAACAACGTTTAAGGAAAATGCAATTGGTCTTTAAATGCCCTTACCAGTAAAAGCGGCGATAGCTTTTTACCACAACTAATTTTTAAAAGCCGCTCAAATTCTGTTAGCTTCGGAAACCATTAATGAGCCTAAACCAACCGCAAATGCCATCCCTGAAATGTTTTTGTAACAGCCGGCTGTACACACAGGTTATCCTGTTCTTTTGCTTGTTAATAAGTGCTGCTGCCGGCCTGTTTGCCCAACCGGTTATCACTGGGGTTAGTCCTTCAGCAGGTGCCCTGGGTACAAATGTTACCATTACGGGTACGGGGTTTGGCGCAACTCCATTATCCAATGCTGTTTTTTTTGGAAGTGTAAGAGCAACGGTTGCTGCTGCCAGCACTACTACTCTTACCGTTATTGTTCCTCCGGGTATTAATGCAAGGTTGCTGTCGGTAACCTACAACGGGCTCACCGGTTATAGTGCAATGCCTTTTGATGTAAGCTTTCCTTTCGGGGGCGTTTTTAACGGTGGCTCGTTTACGGCTGCGGTTACCAATCCTGCACCGGGGTACATTTACAGTATAGCCAACGCTGATATTGACGGAGATGGAAAAACCGACCTGCTGACTGCCGACTTTACCGGCCAGTCATTTACGGTGTACAAAAATCAGTCTTCCACTACAATTAATTTTACCAACAGCGTGTCATTCGCCACCGGTAATTACACAACTGCTGTTGCCACGGGTGACATTAACGGCGATGGTAAACCTGATGTGGTAACGGGGTACTTTGGTACGGCTGAAATACGTGTTTTTATCAATACTTCCACTCCCGGCAATTTCTCATTTGCTGCCGGTGTAATCTTTCCCATTCCACAGGCGCCATCAAAAATGGTGATTGCAGATATAGACATGGACGGCAAACCGGATGTAGCCGCTGCCGGCAACAATTCACTTTTTGTGATGCGGAATGAATCTGCAGGCAATACCATTGCTTTTTCAACCGGTGTGCCAGTTCCGGGAGGTCAGTACATAGTCACAGCAGGAGACTTGACTGGTGATGGTAAACCCGAGCTTGTTGGAGGATCGGGCAGTGATTTACTTGTATCAGTCAATACCAGTACGCCGGGTAATATTTCATTTGATGCGCCGGTTACCTTCAGCAACGGGCATGAAGCAGCCAGCCTGGTGATTGCTGATATTAACGGTGATCAAAAACCGGAGATTGCAGCAGTCAACTATTATTCAACCGACATCAATATTTTTAAGAATACGGGCTCAGGCAATGCGCTTTCACTGGCAGCGCCGCAAAGTTTTGCTGTAGGCCACGCAGGCTCTGACATTGATATTGCTGATGCCGATGGAGATACCAAACCGGATATCATTTGCACCAACAGTGATTATGCGGTTATCTCGGTGCTCAGGAACACCAGTTCTTCCGTCATCAGTTTTGATACCCATACAGATTACGCCACGGCGGGGGCTTTCAGCACCGGGCTGGCTGTGGCAGATTTTAACAACGATGGCCGGCCAGACCTGGCAGGAATCAGCAATACCAGCAATATCATTTTTGTACTGGCCAACAAAATCGGAGCTGCGGCCACGCTGGGCTCCTTTACTCCTTCCGGTGGCGGCGAAGGCACGGTGGTGAATATTACCGGTACCAACCTTACCAATACAACAGCCGTTAGCTTTGGTGGAGTGGCTGCTGCTTCTTTTACGGTCATCTCGGATACCAGCATTAGTGCTGTGGTTGGTGCGGCTGGTGCTTCAGGAAACATAAGCGTGACAACGGTTGTAAACAACGTATCCCTTTCCAGGTTCGCCTTTTCTGTGCGGCCGTCCATTAGTGCAGTGTATCCGCTTAAAGCAAATGCCGGTCAGCGGGCAAGGATAACCGGTAGTGGCTTTAGCAGCAGCCCCGGTGGCAATACGGTTTATTTTGGCGCAGCCAAAGCAACGGTTATAAATGCCGGTGTGAATGTTATTGATGTACTTGTGCCTGCCGGTGCCACCTACCAGCCCATAGCTGTTTCCACAAACGGGTATTGCGTGCAGTCTCCAAAGCCTTTTACACTAACCTGGGCAAACGGAACGCTTTCTGCCGCAACCTTCAGGGATAGTTACAAGCCGCCTGTAAACTTCAATGAGCCGCACAATACATCGCTTGCAGATATTGATGGCGATGGCAAAACTGACATCATCGTTAATATCCACGGCACATCAGTTGGTTCCTTCCCATACAATGACAGTTTTGGGGTTTACCGCAATGCCACCCTCAACGGTGTGGTTTCATTCTCGGACAGGGTGAGCTTTAAAACAACTGGTCAACTGACCAAAAATGTAAGTTTTGCTGATGTTGACGGCGATGGAAAGCCGGATGTAATAGTGCTGAATGAATGGCTGTATTCGGGAGCCGGATCTGTAAACATCTTTCGGAATACGAGCACGCCTGGTAATATTTCCTTCGGCGATCCTGTAAGCCTGGGGGCAGGTGTATTAACAACAAATATCTCCATTGCGGATATAGATGCAGATGGTAAACTGGATTTTGCCGTTGCCGATGGCTCTGCACAGGTATTTGTATTCAGGAACAGCAGTAGCGCCGGAGGCATTTCATTTGCTGCGGCACAGCCTTACTCATTAAACCCGCTATCCGGTGGCTGTTTATCTGTGTGGCTGGGAGATGCGGATAATGATGGCAAGCCAGATCTTATTGCAACCGATGCCGGGCGAAATGATTTTTATCTTTTTAAAAATACCAGCACTGTTGGTAATATTAGTTTGGCAGCAAGGCAGGACTATACCATCGGGCATCATACCAGTTTTGTAACCATGGCGGATATAGATGCTGATGGTGCACCGGATATTGTACTGGGCTCGGGTGTGTACAACAATTACTCATCCGGCGACAGTACCATTATCGTTTTAAGAAACCAGGGCAGGGCCGGGGCTTTTGTTGTAGACCCGTCGCCGCTGTTGATCACCTGCAGGGCTGGTAACATAGCGGTTTCAGATGCAGATGGTGATGGGAGACCAGATCTTTTGACTCCCGACAACATCAGTGTTAACAGCGTAAGTGTATTTAGAAATACAAGTACTGCAGCACATATTTCGTTTGATACCAGGCTTAGTGTGTATCCTTCAGATGCTATTAATATTGCAGGCATTGCAACCGGCGATGTTGATAATGATGGTAAACCTGATATCGTTATTGCAGATAACTCGGGGGTGGTTTTACATGTGATGATCAACCAGAATGCAGCTGATTTATCCCTTTGTGCTAATGGTGGCATGCAGTTGTATTCAAACCTTACCGGTACTGTTTATCAGTGGCAGATTAATACCGGCAACGGATTTACAGACATTACAGATAACAGCAATTATGCAGGCACTACAAGCCCTGCACTCACGCTTTCAAATATTCCAACCTCCAGGTATGGCTACCAGTTGCGTTGCCTGGCCAACGGTATTGAAGGTAAAGTGACTACTTTAAAATTTGCCAGCACCTGGACGGGTGCTGTAAACACTGCCTGGGAAAATGCAGGGAACTGGAGTTGCGGGTTAATTCCCGACAAGTACACGGATGTCATCATCAACGCAGGCACTGTCATCGTGAGCTCAGCCCCAATAATTCATAGCCTGCTATTAAATCCGGGTGTTGTTATAACGGTGACTACTCCCTACAAGATTACAATAACAAATTGATGCTCAACATTATGAAATTTGACGGTTTACTGTTTGGGCTTTGAGGTTTACGGTTTAGGGTTGTGGGCGGGGGTACCCGCCACAGCGGCGACAAAGCTATAATGTTCAATATTCAATGCTTAACTAACAATGCTCAACAAAAATTCACCTGCTTTATACTTGAAATTGAGCATTGAAAATTGATTATTGAACATTATTCCACCACTGCTTATACCAGTCTGCAGGGAACATCAAGATCTTCGCTGAGGTAGTAGCTGGCGCAAATACGGTGGTAGCCATCTGCAATAATCAAATGCTGCTGGCTTCTTACCAATAAAAGCGGCGACAGCTTTTTACCCTTCCTGAATTTCTTAAGATTGGCTGCAACATGCAGGTTATCCCTGGGTAGCAGTGGCAGCTGGCTGGCCCGTAAAATGTCTTTTGCTTTTTTTTGGATAGTGGGTACCTTTTTTAATTTCGCCACCACCAGGGCGGCTTCTTTAGGGGGCATCAGCAGTTCCAAATAATCTGCAGCAGCCGGAAAATCATGTGCCTCCGGTTCTGCCAGCCAAACCTGGTTCATGGTTTATAATTTAAAGGATGAATTAATAATCTAACTGGGTTATCAATGGGTTTTGCAACAGTACAGTTACCAGTTGCTGGTGATTTTTTTTACTGCCGGTAAGCCTCCAGCGGCCGCTGCAACTGCTGCTGGTAAAGCGCTGGGTACCCCTGCTGAAGGCAAGCTTGTTTCCTGCAAATATGCTTTCAAAATCATCGGGTTTTAATCCCTCATTCTGGTACACAATATTATAATCTCTGCGGCTGTTTTTATTATCAATAAGTTGCTGCAGGTACACCAACAAAGACAGTACGCTGAGCACCGAAACCGCACCTGCAAATGCCAGCATCCAGTAGCCCGACCCAACACACATACCCAATGCTGCACAAACCCAGATGGTGGTGGCAGTAGTAAGACCGCTTATCTGGTTATCATCTTTAAAAATAGCTCCTGCCCCTAAAAAGCCGATACCGGTGATAATGTTGGCGGCCAGCCTGTCCGGGTTGTTGATGCCTATTTTTAAAGACAGCATGGTGAACAGGCAGGAGCCTACGGATACCAGCATCATGGTTCGCAGACCGGCAGGTTTGCTGTGGTATTCTCTTTCGGCACCAATGAGCAGGCCGATAAGCATGGCCATTAAAATATTTCTTATGTCGGGGTAATAGAGCTCCATTGGCAACATTTTAGAAACTTAAATATAGTTTTTTTAATGGCTATGTGTCTTTATTGGGATGTTAACGGAGGTTATTATCAACAGGAACCATGATGATTTACAAGACACTAACCACTGCATCAGGTACCGGCAAATTGACCGTTGAAAATGGGTTATTGAATATTTGTTACATAAAAATATTTATAATCGGGCTGGCTATTGACCACGGCGACTGGTTTTGTACCGGGCTTGTGGTTTGTGAAATACGAACCACGTCTTTATATCAACTACTTCAATCCTGAACATTTAATAGCATGAAATACACCATTTACATATTGATCTTTTGCTGTTTAAGCTGCTCAAAAGCACCTTACGCCGCCAGTAACAAACTCTATAAAAAACAGGCGAAGCAATTTGCAGCAACCATCAAAACTTATCCGCTTGCAGATTCTTCAGGTTTTGCTCCTTTTACCGGCACCGTTAATTTTAATTTACGCAAACCCAATTTTGTTATCATTCATCATACGGCACAAAACAGTTGTGAGCAAACGCTCAGGACATTTACACTACAGCGAACCCAGGTTAGTGCTCACTATGTAATTTGTAAAGACGGCACCGTCCATCACATGCTAAACGATTACCTGCGTGCCTGGCATGCCGGGGCCGGCAGGTGGGGCAACGATGCTGACATTAACAGCAGCAGCATTGGCATTGAACTCGATAACAATGGTTACGAGCCATTTGCGCCGGAGCAGCTAAACAGCCTGCTTAAACTGCTGTCCGTACTTAAAAAGCAATACAATATTCCACAACCAAATTTTATTGGTCATGCTGATATTGCCCCCACCCGTAAGAACGATCCCAATGTGCAGTTTCCCTGGCAGCGGCTGGCCGAAAATGGTTTTGGTTACTGGTATGCGGATACTACCAACAGCAAACTTCCTGCAACTTTCGATCACCTGCAGGCATTGCGTATAATCGGTTATGATATAAAGGATACCACAGCAGCCATCGTGGCTTTTAAAAGGCACTGGTTAAGGGATACGCTGCCCGGGCTGGATTCAGCAAGGTATAAAGTACTGTGGCAGGTAATGAAGAAGTATGAATAGATAACTGGCGGCTGAACAAATTACGCTGTCGCCACAGAGCATCGCTTGCGTTGCAGCAGGTATTGCAAATTCTATAGCACAAAAAAAACCTCCTTTTAAAGGAGGTTTTTTTTGTGCTATGTTGTGCTTTTATTGTTTTACAATAGTGCTCAGGCTGATACCATTTACTTTAATCATATAGCTGCCCGCTGGTATTTTTGAGGGCAGGTTTAAGCGATAATTGTTGTTGCCTTTTACAGTTGTATAAACAGTGGTTGATACAATACGTCCGCTAAGGTCAATCACCTGCACGGTTCTTTTGCCACCCACAGCATCTGCAAAACTGATGTTGGTATAGCTGGCCACCGGATTTGGATATATAGCATTGTTGCTGATACCAATAGCGCTCAGTTGTTGTTTTGCAAGCGGTTCTGCATTTACATAGCGACCGGCAACTGACAGTCCGCCGCCGACACCCACAGCATCCCATGCATTTTTCGTTTGTACAGCTTCGTTACTGCCAACACCATAAAGGTCTTCTGCAGACTTTATAGAATAAGTTCTTGCCGCGGCATAATTAGAAGAAGGTACCAGGTAAACAGTTAAGGTTCTGAAAGCAATAGCCTGGGCTTTTGTAATACCAATGCTGCCCACATTGTACACAAAGCTGTTGTCGTTGGTGCCGTTGCCGCCTGCACTTAACAGGTAAAACCAAAAGTTAAGAACACCGCTGTTGGTATGTACGCCACCATTATCAGAAGTACCGGTGTACCAGAATTGTTTTTTATAAGTGCTTGGCTGTGAGTAAGCTTTCGGGTTGCTCATGGAACGGATGGTGTAAAAGTCGGCACCAATCAGCCAGTCGTGCTTTGTTGGTCTTGCAAACCATTCAATGGCAGTACCAAAAATATCACTGAAGCCTTCGTTCATTGCACCTGACTCATTGCTGTAAGTAAGGTTGGCTGTAAAAGAGGTAAGCCCATGGCTAATTTCGTGGCCGCATACATCAATTGCAGTGAGTGGTTTATTGTTATCGGTTGAGCTTCCATCACCATAGGTCATTCTTGAACCATCCCAAAAAGCATTGAAATAGCTCCTGCTGTAATGCACATAACTTTTAATGGCAAAACCGGCATTGTCAATGCTGTTCCTGTTGAAGTTTTGTAAATAGAAATCGTATGTTTTTTCTGCTCCCCAATGTGCATCCGTTGCATACTGGTCAAGGGCACTGTTTACATTGTTCCAGCTATTATCGGTATCCGTAAAATCAACAGCACGGTTATAGTTAGTGCTTTTTTTCAGGTTAAAAGTCTGAATGCCATTGCCCCTTCCGGTTTCCCGTAAGCGGTAGCTGCCACTGTAACTGTCTGTAGTAATTGCCTGGCTGCCACTGTAACCTGTTACTGCTGTCCCTGGTGTGTTTACATCATGTATTAAATCGGCAGCAGCCAGTATAGCACCGGTCCCTGCATCTACATAAACCAGTTTACGGCTTAGTGGCTCCTGTGCATAAATATCAAATTTATAAGCAAGCCTGATTTGTGCTTTTTCATTTTCTAACGCAGTGTTGTAATATACCAGTTTGCCTTTTGGATAAAAACTAGCTTCATTGCTGCCTGTTTCTTTTTTCAGAAATGCTTCTTCATCCTGGTCCTGCCATTTGTAAGAACTTGCTCCTACAAAACTAACGGCATAGGTTAATGCACTGCTTTCAGAAACAGCGGGCCTGCCGGTAATTTTTACAGCAGTGCTGTTTATCCAGTTACCATTCTGGTTAATTACTCTGCCATTTTTAACATGGCTGATGTACACACTGTTTTCTACCGGTATGTTGTTAAGTAATTACTGCAGGCGGTAGTGGGTTGTTCCACCCTGGTCTGTTTCTTTTGAAATAATTGCAGCATCAGCAAAAGACGTTTGGTTTCTGTCTGATACAATCACTGCCCTGTTGGTAAAGGTGGGTGCGGTTCTTGGATTAAATTCAACATATTCCGGGTATTGTCCATCTGCGCCCTTTACAACTTTACGGGCTACCTGGGAATATACCGGTAATGTGAGCAGTGCAAGTGCACCTGCGTAAATGTACTTTTTTTGCATAAGCTTGGCTTTTTAATGTGAATGTTAAATATAGCTTAATTATAATTTAAAGCAATTGTTAACGGTGTGCTAACAGGCTGCTGATAGCTTTAGTACTGGTTTATCTTAAACAGAGTCAGCATTTTATGGAGACGGGCTTGCCTGCCAGTCAGGATGGTACTGGCTATAAGGTGTCTTTTTTTTAGAAATTAACTGATAGATAAATTGGGAAACTGACCAGTACTGAAGTAAGAAAAAGGAGATTGAGAAATGAAAATATTTGTTCTTTAATGGATTGCTTTGATGATAGCCGCAGGGTGATAAAATGCTGGAATTAAATGCACTGATTAAAATGGGAGCGATGGAGCATCAATGTTGGCAAACCAGGTAATGGCCCTTACTTTGGTGGAAGGGGTAAATGCCGGGAAAGCAATTCGGTAACAAATAAAAATTTAAAATAAAAGAGGCCGGTTATTAAAACCAGCCTCTTTTTATATGAAGTAAAGACCGGGTACTTTTGCCGTGGTCTTTGTATTACTAATCAGAATATAAACCTTTAGTTGCTAAGCATAAAACACAAGCCGCATATCTTTTAAAATGAAATGCTGTTCAGTAATTTATTATTATAATGCAAATTAAGATTCTGAAACGTGGTGAATATCTGCACCTGCGTATTGCAGCGTGAATGACATATTTGACATATTTGCAGATTTGTTTTGGCGGACATAGCAATACAATGCGTCCCCCACCAAATTCAGGATACTAAAGGTTAAAGCAACACCGGTTGCAATACCAAAAAGATTCAATGCAAAAAGGGATTCTTCAGCCAGGTCCAAAGGAAACTCTTTAAATATCAGCAGCAGGAATCCATAAATGGTAAATACGAAGAGGTTAAAAAAAATGAAAAGGGCTTTGGCAATTTGTAAATGGTTGTGTGGGTTAAATCCATTGCCGGTAACTTTTTTATACATGTGGTTAGCTTTAATAATTAATAAAAAACCTTTTACGTTCAATGAAATAAACATGCCAGCGACTAATGCACCTGAAATTGCGTCTGCGACTTTTTAAAATGACCATTTTGAGGTGGTAGAAATTACAACTCAGGAATAATTTTCTACATGCTTCGGGTATCTGTTGAATTGATCTCCATAAATAAAATTTGCGGTAATTTGTGAGTGCGTAGATGAATATATCATCAGGCTTGCCAATTATAATTTGTAAAAGATGTATTCACTGTACGCTAAAGCAATAAAAGCGATTTGCCACTTGCATTTGTAGTTTAATCACTTTACCTAATTTGCCACTTCCTTCGTTCCCTTCGTTTATTGAAAATTTCTAGCACTTTTTATGTAAGGCCCTGGCCATGAGTAGTTTGCCATCAACCTGGCTAATACCTTAACTTTATAAAAAGACAATCCATGAAAGTAATCATTACAGGAAGTACGGGCATGGTAGGTGAGGGCGTAATGCTGGTATGCCTGCAACACCCGTTGGTAGAAAAAGTATTGGTGATAAACCGGAAGCCTTGCGGCGAAACGCACCCCAAGCTCCAGGAAATTATTCATGCTGATTTTTACAACCTGTCTGCCATTGAAGATCAGTTGAAAGGCTATGATGCTTGTTTTTTCTGTCTCGGTATATCTTCTGTTGGTGTTAAGGAACCTGACTATTTTAAGACTACCTATACGCTAACAATGCATGTGGCGCAAACGCTTTGTAATCAAAAGGAAGGCATGGTGTTCAGCTATATTTCCGGTGCCGGCACAGACAGTACAGAGCAGGGGAGCCTTATGTGGGCAAGAGTAAAAGGTAAAACTGAAAATGATTTAATGAAGTTGCCTTTTAAAAAAGTTTATGCTTTTAGACCCGGATTTATAATGCCAATAAAGGGAATGAAAAGAGCGCACAATTTTTATAAATACATCGGCTGGTTATTTCCAATTGGCCGGGCTTTATATGCCAAAGGATTTTGCAGGCTTACAGAACTTGGCGCCGCCATGATTTATACTACCCAGAACGGTTACTCTAAAAATATTATTGAAGGCGGTGATATTATTGCAATTGCGAAATTGGCGGGAGAGTAAGTTTTTATGCCTGGATTTCTGTTAGATTAATGCTTAATCACCACACTAACAATTATATCCCGGTGTACCAGGCCCATCCAGAATCACCCGTATCAACAAATTCATCTGTAACTACAATGCGTTTTAAATATTTTACGCTTTTGTAGCCAATCTGGGTTTCCACTCTCAGGCGTAGCGGTGCACCATGTGGCACGGGAAGGTTGCGGCCATTCATTCCATAAGCCAGTATAGTTTGTGGGTGCAGGGCATCTAACATATCAATGCTTTCCATGTAGCCATCGTATGCATAAAAGTTTACGAAACGGGCACTTGGCAAGATACCGGCACTGCTCAGTACAAGCGCCAGTGGTACACCAGTCCATTCGCCTATGGCAGACCAGCCTTCTTCGCAAAGGTGCCGGGTAATTTGTGTGCGTGGAGGAAACCTTTGAAGATCAGCCAGTGAATATAAACCGGGCTTAGCTACCCGCCCTTCCACGGAAAGACGCCAGTTGGAAAAGCTGCTGTCGTTGAGCTTTCCATAAGCATCATTAAAATATGGTTTTGTTTTGTCTGCCGGGTTGGTGGTACCAGTTGCAGGAAACGAGGAGATGTCGCCAGGTTTGTACTCAGTCGCCAGGGATTGGCCGGGTAAAAGTGTGCGTTGCGCCACATAAGTAAAGGCATCACCCATGCGGAGAATGTTGCCATAAGTTGGTGGCAGCTTTTTTGAACAGCCCGGCAGCATCAATGCGCCAAGAGAACCAAGGCCGGTAATGATGGCAGTACGCCGGGATATAATGAGTTTCTTTTTCATGTTATTTTCCAAATGTCATGGCGGTTATTTGTTGTTTAAAACCGGAGCGGATCACCATCAGTACATGCACTACTAAAAAGATTACAAGTGCTCCGGCGGCAAAAAAATGGATGGTTCTTGCAGACTGTCCGCCACCAAATATTTTTAACAGAAACGGGTAGCCCGCCGTGATAGCAGGGGACATAGCCAGGCCGGTTACCACCATCAGCGGCAGCAGCACAAATATTACAGAGAGATAACTGATCTTTTGCAGCAAGCCGTACTGCGGCCCTTTAGTTGCCGCCGGAAATTGCTTTCGCAGATGGCTGAGCCAATCCTGCCATACATTTCGGCGGGTAAATTCACCAGCCTTTGGCAACAGGTTAAATTTAAAATGGCCGGTAAAAATACCTGCCAGCAAATACACCAAACCAGTAAGCACCAGGAACCAGGCAGAGAGAAAATGCATACTCCGGCCCCAGCCGTTCTGGTTAAAAATATCATAAGTGCGGCTTGCCGTAACCGGGACTGTTTTACCGGCAAAAAAAGCGGTACTCTTTTCCCAGCCTCCATGCTGGTAATTTCTGCTGATGGGTAATTCAAACAAGGCCGGTGTAAGATCATTGCCAATCTCTCCCCAATATAATCTTGGATGGCTCATCAGGATAACATAACCGGTAAAGGTTAAAACAATAAAGCTGAGCGTGATGATCCAGTGGGTGATTTTTACCCAGCCTTTGTGCTGGTTATTTGCAGGTGCAGGAGTTTGGTTGGCGCTCATTGCAGAAAGATCAGCCATTGTTATTTTGGTTGATAGCTTAAATGTACATTTTTTTTGTGCTTCTTAAACCCAGATTTTGCAGTTGAAATCGTTATGAGGGTTTCAAATACAATATAGATAAGTGTTTCAGGTTATTTTTTGGCTGAGGAAATAGTGAACTATTTTGAAATCAAAAAATATTCTTAAATGCTTAGCTGTGAAGTAGTTGGAAGCCGCAATAGATTTTCAACTGCAAAATCTGGGTTAAAACGCTTTTTTCGCAAAATGCTTTTCCCTAAATCTAAATTGTTCAAATAAAAAAGCATCCACCAACAGTCAATGCTTTTTTAAATTTATTAGCCCGGGCACTAGGTTATTATCATTTATTTATTTCTTCACTTGCTTTTTATATTTGGCAGTTCTTGCATCATTGATTGCTCCCTTCCAGTTAAGCCCGAATGCAAAGTCATATTTGTTGCCTTCTGAATCAACATGGCAATCCATATCAAGTGGTACATCTTCCTGTTGCAACTCCACTGTTTTCATATTGGCTGGCATCTGCAATGGCAACAAGCCAGATGGTTCTTTAGCTCCCGATAGGATCTCCAGCAAGCCTGGTCCTGTATGCCGAAACTGGCAACAATACCATCTACCTCTTTTTCAAACTCAGCCACCACCGCCGGATTAGACAGAGCCATGGCCACAATAACCGGCTTGCCATTCATTGCTGCTTTTGTATCGAGAATAGATTTAAGGTCGCTGCTGTTGGAGGCGGTTATGGTTTTGCCTTTATAACTCCGGTTGGTATTTGTTGGATCAACCACCGGGTCGCCTGCTGCAATGCTCTGTGCCCGGCCGTACTCCGCAACATATGGCTCGTATTGAAGCGAAATAGGAACATAGCCGCTGCCACCGTTATCCTTATCAGCTTTATCATACCCAACTCCACTGGCAGGGCCTTTTACAAACACGATGGCCACATCTGCTTTTGACGCATCATCTGTTACATTAAAGTATTTTTTTACCAGTTCCAGGTTAACCGGGTACTCCAGTTTTTCTGGAACGGTATTGCCAAACCAGTCTCTTGTTGCAGGTATAAAACGCTTCGGAATAAACACCGTTTTTGTTTTTGCGATGGGCAATGCGGCACCTTTATTTTTCAGCAACACAACAGACTTTACCTGTGCATCAAAACCAGCTTTCATAAACTCAGGATTGCCAACTAATTTTTAGAAGAAGCAGGATCAACGTAAGGGTTTTCAAATAAGCCCACCTGGAAAATGTTTTTCAGCAGGCGAACTGCAGATTGCTCAAAACGGCTACGCATAGCTGCTTCTCCCAAATCTTTTACACCCATCTGGTATGCCTCCAGCACAGGGCCTGCAGCATTGTTACCACCAAACTGGTCAACACCTGCCATCAGCACTTTATAATGTCTTTCGGCTAGGGTCATCTTTTCCATACCCCATGATTTGCCTGCAAATACATCCGGTGTTTTTCCTTCGTCTGCCGTTACCAGCCAGTCTGTGCAAACCACACCATCGTATGCATATTTTTTGCGGAGCAGATCGGTGATGAGATACTTACTGTAGCCATTGCCTACATTTTCATTGTTTGTTTTATCCTGGTTAAAAGATATGGTGTAGTAGGGCATTACAGCCGCCGCCTGTTTGGTTTTGCCGGATAATTTAAAGGCACCATCCACAAAAGGTTTAAGATGGTCATTAAAATTATTGCCCGGATAAACAGCAAATTTTCCGTAGGCAAAATGTGCATCCCTGCCAGCTTCTTCTGGTCCGCCGCCGGGCCAGTGTTTTACCATGGCATTTACGCTGTTAAAGCCCCAGCCATTTTTAATTTCTGCTGCACCGGTGGAGGTTTGAAAGCCATCAACATAAGCACGGGCCATGTCTGCAGCCAGCGCAGGATCTTCACCAAAAGTGCCAGCAAAGCGGCTCCATCTTGGTTCTGTGGAAATATCTATCTGAGGAGATAAAGCAGTTGCAATACCCAATGCCCTGTATTCTTTACCGCCGATGCTGCCAAACTGTTGTACAATAGCAGGGTCAAAAGTGGCTGCCAAACCCAACTCTTCCGGCCACATAGAAATGCTGCCGCCGGAGCCGAGATTGTACTCAGTGCTGGCTACTGCTGTATGGCGTGGATCGGTACTGTTATTGGCAGGTATCCCAAAACCCAACCCTTCCACCAGCGCCTGTACATTGTTGTTCCAGGCAGCGGCGACTTCTGCATTTGGCACACGGGTTACCAGCACGTGGCGCAGGTTATCTTCAGTTAAAAATTTCTTTTGCTGATCAGAAAGATCGAAAGGCTTAGCGCCACTTTCAGGAAATGGCTTTTCGTTATAGGTACTGGCGCCAAATCCTTTTGGGTTGCCTGGTATGGCCTGGTGAGCACTGTACAGCATCAGGCCAGCTATCTGTTCTTTGGTGAGTTTTGAGGCCAGGTCTTTTGCCCTTTCATCTACACTCAGCCGCCAGTCTTCATATTTGTCGAGCTTTCCGTTCTTGTTCAGGTCTTTGAAATTCAGCCCATCAATGGTTAATATTTTTACTCCCGATGGAGGTGCGTAACCCAGTACAGGACCGTTCTTGTTAGTTACTGTTTTAAAAACAACTGCGGCATTATCCTGGGCGGAAACCGTAATGGTAACACCCGCCAGTAAAAAAGCAGTAACAATGGTTTTGCGAAATTGAATGGAAAATGGAGCAAGCATGAGTGAGTCGTTTGGTTGATGTAAAATCGATTGTAAATGTAGCACGCCAAAAATGGTGCTGCAAATTGTTTAGACCAAACCGGTAATTGTTGCGATGAAAGTGGTGTGAGAGGGTGAATTTGATTTACGGTTTTAAGAAATTAAAAATCAGTATTAGCCGCTTTCGACTTACAGATTTAGATTCTTCTCAAATTGGTGTTTGACTTTTTAAAAGGAAAAGATGAAGTAAAGCTGAGCTTTTTAATTCACCCGGGCAGCAGTAGTATAGATTTAGCGGATGTGTTTTTTAGGAAGTCCAATTGTAGCAATTGTTGTTTTCGCCTTTTCAACCTTTTCAGGAAAAAGAACAACATCGTTTAATTTGTCCAATGATTTGTCCAATATAACGATTGGAACTTTGCTTTTATTAAGTTCTTGAATGGTCTTCATACTTCAAATTTAAGAATTTTTCAGCTTTACTAAAAATGCTAAATAGTCTGTGTTCTTTTCAAACGGATACCAATTTCCCCCAACCTGTCCATAAATTTCAAGTGCATCGTTTATTTCATCATAATATTTGGCGATGCCTATTTTATAAAGTCGTGTTCGTGCCGCTGTACTACCCGTGGCGAAAACCCAGGCATCGGGATGATGATCAAAGAAAGCAAATACCGCACCTACAAACGTTGCTAATACTTTTTCACTGTCTCCGTTATTGCTAACTACTTTGTCGTTTATTTCACCAGTTACAGCATCTTTGTCTCCAAAAGCAAGATTATAAACGCCTTGCTTGTTAACCAGGGTAAATTGTATCCGCTTTGTGATTAACCCTTTCGGGCCCTCACTAATGAATTCAAAACTTAATAGTTCATGTCCCGCCTTAAGTTGATATTTCGATATTTTCATACTTCCAATATGTTGGAATGAAGATAGAAATTTCATCTTCTATTCAAGAAAAATTTGGGTAACAAGCGCAAAAGCCGTTGATGAATACAGCAGCGCTCAGTGGTTTTACAGTTAAAGTGGTGCAGTAAGCGGCTGGCCAGCAAATTTGCAAACGAAAAACAGGTGCAGAAATTTAATGCTGCACCTGTTGCAAAAAATAAAATAGCCTTAAATCATTTGCCTGTTTCCGGACTAATAACGGACGAGATTTCAACAATGGTATTGGCAGGAAATCCTCCTTTTATTGCATGCTCTCTAATTAGCTCTTCATTCTCGGCTTTGTAAATACAGTAGATTTTGTTGCCGGTAACATAGCTCTGCAGCCACTGAATTTTTGGCCCCATTTCGGTAAGTACGGAACATGATTTTTGGGAGATGCCTTTTAATTACTCTGCTGTAAATTTTCCTGCTTCAGGTATTTCTCTTTCAATAAGATAAGTTTTCATTTTGGTTGAATTTTCATTGTTAGTGTTTGTTATTTTTTGTGCCATTGATGTGTAGCCTGCAAAAAGAAGGATGGCGATAACAAGCGTAAAAGCTTTTTTAATGGATGTCATAATAGTTGTTTTTTATTGTTATAAGATGACGTAAAGATAGAGCCGCTTACTGCCGGGAGGCTGCAACAAATCGTTCAATGAATGTAAAAGCACCTGCTAAAAATCGTTCAAAAAATGGTAAAATTCAAGCGGTGGGATAAGCTCAGCGGAGCAGGTCGAGGTAGGCCATTGGTAAAAGGCCGTATTTATTTTTGAAGCACTTTGTAAAATAGGAAGGGCTGCTGAAGCCGGCATCAAATGTTACCTGGGCAATGTTATAATTTTTTTTTGCCATCAGCTCCTTCGCTTTTTGCAGCCTGAATTCTTTAAGTAATATATTGGGTGGCAAGCCGGTAAGCTGGATTGTTTTCCTGTACAGTTGAGATGTGCTCATGGCCATTTCCCTGCTGTAAACCTCCACATCAAATTGAGCTTGCTGCCAGTTTTGTTCGAGTATGTCAAACAAGGATTGCAGCAGCAGTTCATCCTGTGGAGAGAGGATTAAAAAATGATCGCCTTTGATTTGAAAATGATCTTTTGCAATGAGTGGTTTTATAGCTGCAGCTGCAACAATCTTCATACTTCCTGCAATGGAA
Organism: Ferruginibacter sp.; assembly: GCA_965247025.1. Classification (GTDB taxonomy): domain Bacteria; phylum Bacteroidota; class Bacteroidia; order Chitinophagales; family Chitinophagaceae; genus Ferruginibacter. The sequence continues at coordinate 4,947,892 of OZ252000.1, forward strand.
CACATGTAGCCTGCCAATTGTAATGTGTCTCCAAACAGCTTATTACTTTTTTCAACCGGCTCGCCTGCGTTAATGGCCATCTTCACACAGCAGTCATTGTTGTTATACTCCAGCATTTCTTTTTGTATGGACAGGGCGCAGGACACTGCTTTTGATGCGGATTTGAAGCAGGCAATGAAACCGGAACCTTCATGCTCTGCCTCCCGCCCGCCGCTAAGAACAAGATGTTTTCTTATAGTGCTGAGATGATGGTTAAGCAGTTCATGTGTATTTTCCAATCCAATTTTTGCCTGTAGCAATACTGGGTCTTCAATGCTGATCATGAGTAAAATACGGAACGAAGAATCGGCAAAAATCTTCAGGCCATCATCTGCCACAGTTGCTTCTTCCGGGTCGTATATTCTTCCCAAAAAAGACGAAACAACATCGGGACTTACTTCAATAATTTTATTGGGTATAGCGCCGTGAGCCCTGCCGTGCAGCTCTGTTATGGCATTTTGATCAGGGGCTTCTATCAGGCAGAAGATATTTCCCCGTTCCTCATCTACCCAGTAAGTCATGCATTTGCAGGCAAATTGCTCCTGGTTAAAAAGATCTTTACCATGAGCCTCGGCAACATCTCTTGCATTAACCCCGGGAACAATATGAATATCCATGTATATGGGCATGTTTTTTATTTTAGTTGATCAACCGGATTCATTTTTTGTGTTTCCAGTGTTTACCCAAATAAGAGATACCATAAAATTAGTTTCCCTTTGATTGAAAGATAAACAACAGCAGTGGCTTATCCACCAGTTATTGGCTACAAATTAAAGAATTTTAAAAATATCTAAAATTTACTGCTTCTATAGTTAGTCGTCCCTCAAAAAGTCGATTTTACTTTTTGGGGAATAGAAATCCAGTAAGCATTTATAAGCAGTTTATAAATAAGTGACCAACATCTGATTGCCTCTGTACGCCAGAGGTTGATTCGTCGTTTAAAGTTCATGGCAGCAGCGGCTAAAATTATATTCATATTATCTCCCAATATTCCTTTCAAATAATTTCTACATAAACGGTAGTCGTGTTTCAGGTGTCCGATGACAGGTTCAATGGCTGCCCTTTTACTATGTTTGCTGCATTGTGTTTTGGTAATATTTTTATCAGGTTTGGGTACCAGGATAACTGCATCTTTGTATTGCTTTACTCCTTTGTATCCTCTGTCTACAAACACTTCTTTTGGCTGCCTGCCGTTGAGTCGTTCATATTGTTCCAATACATCCGGCAATGTTTTTGAATCGTGTAATGTTTGAGTAAAATTAATGGCTCCCATAATGATGCCTGTGTGCTGATCAATTAGAACAGAGGCTTTACTGCCAAACTCAAACTTCTTATGCTCCTTACCTTTTGAATAACATTTTACATCGGGTTCATGAAGGCTGTAAATTTTATCACTGTCACTCCGCTTTTGGGATAATACTCTTTGATACAGCTTTAGATCCGGCAAATATTTGCCAAGGCTTGTTAGTGGTAGCTTTCGGGCAATATCCCGTACCAGCCTTCCTGCTATGATTTGTATTTTTTTATTGGCTTTACGGGCCGCTTTGGCTCCGTTCTTGGTTCCTTTAAACCGTTGTAAATTACTTAAACGTTTAACTATCCTTGTGTAAGACTGGCGAAGATCTATTGCCTCTTTGTCTGCTATTGCCCAACACTTTTTAATAATTTTTTTGTATAGTTTATCATCTGTCGGGTAGGTGATATTTTTTTCCTGCACGGTCGTATCAACACTCACCACAATACCTGTATTGTTATCTTCAGGAGGCTCATTTACACGGATACTTTCCTGTAAAATTAACTCTACGCCAGGTTCGCCTATGCGTTGACGGAAAGCAACCAGTTCGGTTGGTACACAAGGGATATTGGCCTGAAAATGCTGCTCACCACTAAAGTACTGGAAATAGATATTTTCAGACCATTGCTCCACCAGGTTTTCATCGCTGATGTTGCGGACATATTTCAATATCAGCAACGATACCATCAGGCGAATCGGTTTTGCCGGCTTACCCATTTTTTCACTGTAATGCTTTTTAAAAGCATCTTCAAAAAATGACCAATTGATTTTATTGGCCAATTGATACAAAGGATGCTTTTGATCAAGCTGATCTGCAAGACCATGAAACAATCCTAACTGAGGAGTATGTTTGGGGGTAGAAAGCATTCATAAATTTGCAAGCTTTTTTACCATTTTGCAAATATCTGGTTACTATTATTCAGCCTGGAATCTCTCAAATCAAATAACAATCAACTTTTCTCACTTTTTGAGGGTCGACTAGTTAATACAAATCTTTAATCCATAAAAAAACCTGCAGTGGCCAGCTGCAGGTAAAATCTATTTAGCTTTTTACATCAATGCGTTACCGTTAGTTTAAAGCCCGTTGGCACCACTACGGCAGCGCCGGGGCTTATGGTAATACTCCGGCATATGGCTGTTGTACTGCCGATTGTTACCGTACCGCTTTTTATCAGTACATCAGTATAGGCATCCGGCAATTTGCCGCAACTCCAGTTGCCGGTATTTTCCCAGGCATTGTTTACAGCACCTGTCCATGTATTAGATAGCTGCAGGTAAAAACTGCTGCTAACTTTTAAGCCATCTATTACACAGCGGTAACGGTTGCCATTAAGTGTTCCGGAAATATTGGTAAGTGTAAGTGTTGCTGTTGTGGCACCACTATAGCCGCTTCCGTTGGCTATATCTCCATAAATAGTACCGCCAGTATTTACCTGCCACTGGTATTTTGCACCTGTTACGTTAGATGTAAAACTGGTATTGTCCCCGGAACAAAGACTGGTAGTGGCAATTTTTTGGATAAAGAAATTGCCAAGGCCGTGAGCAGTTACCCAAAGCCGGTAACCACCGTCAACAGAATCCCAGCTAATTGGAGGCAATCTCTCTTCACCTGCTGCAGGTGTATAAGCGTCCGGCGCACCCGCCACTGTTGAAGGCTGCCTCAGGATATCTAAAAACCCCGGATCGGCAATGGTGTTATCTGCATTTTTTAATGCATTAAATTCCTGGTTGGTAAAATAGAAGAAGGCGTTGATTGTTTTACCTGTTGCATCCGTTTCTGGCAATGCAGTATAATTGCGGTTCAGGTATGGCTGGTTATTGTACTTGCGTATGCCTGATGAATATTGATAGATACTTGTTTGCAGTATACCAAGGTTGTTATCATCCTGTATTTCCATAATTGGCGTTAAAATAGCACCCGGGCTTCCGGAAATAAGTTCAATAGGGCTGTAATTTGTACTTGTTCCATTCAATACAGCCGGGTTGCCGAAACTTGGTCCGTAGGGATTGGGCAGCAGTTTTACCGTATTTACCGGAGGTGAATAATTAACGGTGTTGAGTTTATCAAGGTGCCGTATATAGATATCATCCCCAGTGCTGCTTCCCGGGATATACCGGTTATCCCGCCAGGCTATAATTGCACTATTACCTGTTGAATCAAATGCCATAACCGGTTGCTCCAGGTTGTAATAAGAGTTATTAAAAGAGCCTGCTCCAATTGACCTGCCCATAGCTCCCCACCTTAGTTCTACTCCGCCATCAACAGGGCTAACTCTTGCCGAACGATAGTACTCCCGGGTATAGAAAATTGCGTTGCCTTTATTAGAAACTAATACCAGTGGTTGATCGTAAGAAATGTTTGAGCCGCTAAAGCCGGTGCTTATTTCTTTACCAATCTCAACACCCGGTTTTTCCGGGTTTTTTACAATATTTGTATTGTAAGTGATTGCAAATGAATCAGCAGATTTGCGGTCTACAGAAAGACGCTGCATCCGCAAACTTCTTACTGAAGCACCCGTAAGAAGAGCTGAGGCATAGATGTTGCCACCGCCACCTGCCAGGGAAAAATCAAAATAATAATTACCTGTGGCCAGCAAAGTATCCCGGAAAAAATTGAGTTTGTTAACCCTTGCCGGCACAGCTGTGTTGTAACCAAAATCAGGATTATTATAGGAGGTATGTTGATAAGGGATACTGTCAAAATTTTCTTCAGCGTAGGTGAAACCTTTTAAAATAAAAGGGGTAACAGTGTTGCCTGCAAGCGACCTGGTAACTGCGGCAATTTCTGTTACATTAATAGTGCCATCAGTTTTAACAGTGATTCCCTTAGGGTTACCATAATCGTAACTAACGTTATCTATTACCTGGTAACCGTTGGATATAAGCCTGTAGTTTGTATAGGCATAAGCGGTTTGGTTAAAGATATCTGTGCAAAAAACACTCTGGTAATCTATCTTAAGACCATACATCAGGTACACATTTCCTTTTATATAGTCTTTAGTTCTGGGGCAGGCCGTTCCGGAAGTATTTCTAAAAAATGTTCGTGATTTTGAATCTTTCTTTGCCCGCCAAAGTTTGTTGAAAGTGAGCATTCTTCCCTGGGCGCCAGAATTGCCACTCATATCTATCACTACGTTGCAGCCGCCCTGCAGATCAGACCATATATTGTATTCACTTACTGTTGTTCCGGGGTAAATTACATCTGTTTTTATGCCGCAGGGTGCAACAGAACTGGTTTGCAAGGCATTCTCATTCATTCTTCCGCCGCCATAATATTGTAGAGTGCCGTTCTCATCCCTGTAACAATAAACCTGTATATAATCGTTTCCGGAAATTTGTTTGTAAGCAAGAAAGAAACCCTTGTTACCGTCAGGAATAAGTTGCCCTGCCATTTGCAAATTTGGTGCGCCGGAGCGTGCCATTATCAGGCCGGGGCCGGGAAACACATGGCTGCCATTTGGCTTTATATGCTGTACCATCAGCCGCTCCCAGTAATAGTTGGATACACTATCGTCTGAATAGCAGATATAAAAACCACCTGCACTGTCAGTAGCAACAAAGGAGCGGTTACGGTAATCCTGGTTAGAAGAAAAAGTATAATGCTGGGTGTTAGGCCCGGTCGCTACAGGTAAGCCATCTTTCGCCCAAAGGGCGTTACCGGCATTGTCATATTTTTGAGCATAGATATCTGTTTTATTGTTTGCTACATCCCGGTCATCTTCCCATATCACATAATATCCACCATCAGGGTAACTGGTTAGCACCAGCGGATTTCTTTGGGAGCCGGTTACGGCTGTAACAGGCATGTGGAGGCTATCAACAAAGTTGTTGGTTGTGTTGCTCCACTGGGCCGCTGCAGCCTGTGCAAATAATAAAATAGCGATAGTTAAAAATCTTTTCATTGCTGTAATTTTTGAGACATGATTAGCAATTCACCGGCAGCGGGTGCGGTGCTTTCTTCCGGCCGGCGGGTGTTCGCTTTTTCCCGGGAGCTATGCAAGGGCGGAGAAGCAGCAATATTATCAGCATTGTTTTTTTTATTGAGATTAAGTAAGCCAAAGCAATCAGAACAATTGAGCAGGCAGGCAGATTGCGACACAAAATTCCGGATGGCATTGCCGGGTAAGGCACCAAAGCCATAATTATAGTTTATAAACATAGCACCGCCAGTACAATAACTCATAATAGTTGCACCACCGGATGGAGCCGGGCCTTTTGAGCAACTCCCTTCCACGGGGCCACAACTGTCTATAGCACCATAAGTGTCAGGATTGCTGGTAAGTTTCCAGCCGCACCATTTTGTGTGATGTGCACCAAGCAAGTGCCCCATTTCATGCATTACCAAATAAACCTGCTGCCCGGTGATATTTGGACCCACAGGAAAATTCTGCACATTTACATTGTAATTCAAATCGCAGTAGCAACAGGCTGACAGTGTATCTGAACTATAGTCAAAAGCCGGGCAGGTGTTGTATGTCACTGCTTTAATTCTGCCAATATCGCCGGCAAGGCCAGATTTGCCACGGCCAAAATCTAACCCTACGCACAGGTTACCAAAGAAGTTATCCTTGTAATAATTGCCCAGGTCGTACAATGCGTTTTCTCTTATGTCTCCACGAAATGGATCGGGTACAGTCCACACATTTACAGTAGTTAGTTGTATGTTAATAGAATCATTGTAATAGCCGGTACCAACATAATTAAACAGCTCGTACACAAAATCAATTGTTTTTTGTTTGCTCCTTGCCTGGTTAAAAAAGAGACTGTCAAAGCAATCCACAAATACGTTTACACATTTATCCCTTAAGGCAACTGGTGTGGATCCATCAATTAAAATGTTGTTAGCGGTTTTGGCCGATAGATTTTCAGGCATACCGCAGTCAACTTTTATTTTTGGAAATGTAACTTCAGTGCTGTTATACATCCGGTACAATGTTTTGTTTGTTTCTTCCGCCTGTGTAATCTGCATTACTTTATCCGGCATGGAAATTATCAATGACAAATAATCTTCGTTAGCAGTAAAGATCACGTTGTTCTTGCTTTGCTCACCGGTTACAATTCCACGATAGGTAACTGGTATTTTTACATCATCTATAATACCATCATTATTTTCTGTGTACTTAACATAGCCAAGACTAAACTGCACAAGGGAGCAGGTAACAGTTTTGTTTTTGCTTACAGGAATAGTAAGTTCAAGTGCTTCAGGCCGCTCCTTCATCAACTGGGTTAGAAAAGTAGTATTTAATTTAAGCTGTTGATATTTCCCCCGTCCGGTAATGGATTTGCTTGCAACAAAGGTGAAAGCCGGCAGTTGCTTAAAGTTTACCTGCGTAGCTTTTTTATTGTTCACCATCGATTTTACCGGCCAGTTTTGTGAAAAAGCAGGAACTGTAAAAAGCAGTCCCATTAACATACACAGTAGTTTCATTGTTGGAGTTTTGTGTGGTATAGTTACAGAAAAAAAGCGAGAGTTTATTCCCGTTAACAGTTGACCTGGCTGCTATTTTAGCAACCGGTAATTTTTGGTGACGGGCAGGGTATGTTTAATTTAGCTGGCGGAATTGTATAATAGTATTTAAGCAAAGCGTTTTCTTTGCTAAGCAGAAATAATGAATAACGGTGAGAGCCGGTTGGTTAAAATGTACTCTTACTGCTCGGTATAATGATAGGCCAGCCCGCCATCAACATAGTAAGTGCTTCCGGTAACATATTTTGCATCCTCACTGGCAAGAAAGGCAATTACATTGGCAACATCTTCAGGCTCACCGAAACGGTGCAACGAAATATTGTTTTGCACCGCATTCATAAGTTCCGGCTTGCTTAATAAGTCCGCATTTATAGGCGTTTTAATGGCACCGGGCGCTACGTTGTTGATGCGGATATTGAGTGGTGCAAGCTCCACGGCCAGGTTACGCATTACCATTTGCAGGCCACCTTTGCTGGCACAGTAAGCAGTAAAATTTGGGAAAGGCAGTTCTTCATGCACACTGCTGTTGTTCACAATAACGCCGGGCCGGCTGCCGGCTTTTAAATATTGAACAAAGGCCTGGGTCAAAAAAAACATACCCTTAAGGTTTACATTCATCACAATATCATACTGCAGCTCTGTTACTTCCCAAAATGGTGCATGTATTTCAACACCGGCATTGTTAACAAGAATATCAAGTGATCCGAATGCTGCCACAGCCTGCTGCAACAAGGCCTGTACATTCGCAACTTTGCTCACATCTGCCTGTAAAAAAATAGCTTTACTTCCGGTAGCTTCTGCCTGGCGGATGGTCTCGGCTGAATTATCATCTTCGTGCAAATCATTCACCACCACATTGGCGCCTTCCTGTGCAAATTTTACGGCTATTGCTCTTCCTATGCCACGGCCTGCGCCTGTTATTAAAACTGTTTTATTGGTGAACTTTCCCATAAGTTGTTTTTTATTTCCGGTGATGTTTTACAAATCTACGGGATTGAAAAATTCAGACCTTCGGTTAACAAAACATTAATGGGCCATTTTAAAAGTTGGGACGGTAAGAATTGATTTGCATTGATGCACTTTTGGCGAGCTGGGACAGGCTGCCCTTTGCAGGTAATAAGTTTTTGCCTGTGTTTTTTACCAGTAATTATCTCGGTGAAAACGGTAAATTATTTTGAAGAAGTTGCTGTTATCAGCCTACCTGGCCCTTGCAACCACGGCCTGGTTGCTGGTCAAAAACTTTTTTAGTTTTTCGAGCTTATTGGTGTTGATGAGGTCAACGTTGCATTGCAGCAATTCTTTCCAAACAGTTTTATTTTCGGGGGATGCCCATAGCCTTACTTTTCTGCCATTGGCATGTGCCTGTGCCACATAATCTTTTAACTGGGCCCGGTCATCGTCAGGCATCAAACCTTTTCCTTTCCATTTTACTATCCGGGAATATTTGCAGCTTGCGATTGGGTACAAATTTTTGCAGCAATCTCTGCCCGTTTTCCGCAGGTCTTCATCTGCAAATACAATCCGGTTGTTAGTGGCTGCATCAATAAGTGCCATTGGCTTATGCCCTGTTATTACAATGGTTACACTGCGTTGAAAAAATTCACCATTTTCATAACTGGAAAGTATGCTGCGGTATTTTTCTAAAAGTTGAAGCAATGCTTCATAGGTTTTTGTTGCGCCAGATTTAATGTCAATCATTAAAGTGACAGGATACCTGTCATTTTCTGATTGAAGGGCAGCATACTCTGAAAGCGGTTTTAAGTATAGTTGCTCAAGCGTTTTCTTTTTGCCGAATACCGGCATTGTATGAGCAACAATAAGCTGATCGTTCCGCAAAAAAACATCTGCTTCCACATAACTGAATCCATTGTTGAGGGCGTCATAAAGCGGCCGCTTATGCCAATAGTCATTGTGGGCATAGGCATTTGGGAGTTGGATAATCTGGCAACGGGCTGACAGGCTAAACTGTACTAACACGGTCACAAAAAGACAGGGCAAAAGTCTGGCAGCATTCATGGGCAATTGTTAATTGGACATTAAAATAAGTTGGTTGCTCAAAACTATGGTTTTGATATATTGAAATAATGACTAAATGGTAAAGGAATAGTTAATGAACGTTTTACGGCAGAAATAATTGTGCTGATCAAGATCCGGTAAGGCGCTGTAAACTATAAAATGTCTGTAAACAAATGCTTATAATAAAAATTAAATATATTGTTTTTATCTTTTAAAATTCTTTATTTTTTTTATAAAGCTATTTTCTCAAAAATGAGTTTTTGAAAGAATAAATATTCCCGGTTAAATGCCGGGAGACGAACGGCTCCTTTCCAAGCCACAAAATACAAACTAAACCAGGCGGCTTTATACTAAAATTGCAGCAGTAATTGTAGTAAGATTATGCTTTTTGAACTGCATGGAGGAAGTTAATTTCTAAAATTCTTAACAAATTAATTATCTTAAAGACTGTGCTTAAAATGTATTGAAATATCTTCGCCGTCTAAAATTTAAATATGAAAAATAAGTACCTTTTTTTATTCCTGGGGGCAGCTTCTTTATCCCTCGGATCTTGCGTTAGTAAAAAAGTTTTAAAAGGCGAGCAGACAAAATATGTTCAGTTGCAGGCTAACTATGATAAGTTGCAGGCTGACCTGAAAAACTGTACCGACCTTACTACAGAAAATGCCCGAAACCGTGCAGCACTGGATGCTGAAATTGCCGGATTAAAAAAGCAAATTGATTTTTTAAAGGAGAACAATACCACGGCGCTTAAACAACTGGAAAGCCTTTCAGTTATAAGTGGCAGCCAGGCAGAAAGTATAAAAAAATCGCTTGACAATATTGGCGCAAAAGATGCTTATATCCAGGATCTGCAGTCTGCACTTAACCGCAAAGATTCGCTGAACCTTGCGCTGGTTACCAACCTTAAAGGTGCTATTGGAAACATGGATGACCAGGACATTAATATTAAAGTTGATAAGGGTGTTGTGTACATCGACATTTCTGATAAGTTGCTTTTTAAAAGCGGCAGTTTTGATGTAAGTGACAAGGCCGGCAATGTGCTGAGCAAGGTAGCTACAGTGCTTAAAAACCAGCCTGATATTGAGTTTATGGTGGAAGGCCACACTGATAATGTAGCTTATAAAGGCAATGCTATTTTAACTGATAACTGGGATTTGAGTGTAAAAAGAGCAACTTCTGTTGTAAGAATTTTGCAAACAAAATATGGCCTTAACCCGGCTAACATGGCTGCTGCCGGCCGTGGTGAGTACAAACCAATTCAGGATAACAGCACTGCAGAAGGTAAAGCCGCCAACCGCAGAACAAGGATTGTGATATTGCCACAGCTTGATCAGTTCTTTAAATTACTTGAAACAAAAAAATAACCGGTTCAATTAAGTTATGAAAAGCCATCTCTACGGGATGGCTTTTTTTTTGTTGAATAAGTTGATTGACGGAAAATTTTTGGATAGAATGCATCACCAGTTGGAGATTTGATGTAGCTGTTGTTTTACCAGCCCGCCCATTGTGTTGCAATTGGAAAATTCATCTGAGGAAAAATAATCACCAAGCTCTTTACGGAGGGATAAAACTTTATAATGCTCTGAGAGTTTTTCTGGCAGCATTGCCGATAAAAGCGCTTGTAACCTTTGTTCGTTTTTTGAGATGTGGCCAGCCATTCTTATCCTTTCCTGCTGGCGGATTGCTTCAATTTGCTCACTGCTGAAACTCCAGTAAGCCAGTTGCACATAAGTTACATTTTCCCGGTAAAACTGCGGCAGGTAAAGGTTTAAACGGCCCTCGTAACACTGCTGATCAAAATCTATTGAGCGGATGCGGTATGGATTATTTGCGTTATTGCCGTTTGTGACCACAAAATTGTAGCTCCGCATATCACCAAGTAAGCGGGCAAAACTGCGTTCATTAAAACAAATAAACTCCTCTGCCAGCTGTTGTTTTTGAAGTGTTGTCAATTGTGAAATTTCAGGCAGAAAATCATCGCCGGGTGTGCCGCTGATATGTTGCTCCACCAGCGTATTTTGATGATACAAAAAATGGATTGGATTGGGAGATAGCAGTTGCTCCAGTTCCAGGCCGTAAATGCGGCTGGCATCAGCAGATTTGATGTAAAAAACTGAAGTTTTACCGCTTGTATTATCTTGTACAGTGGCACGGAAAGGCATGCTGTTGGCATACTCACAAAAATCTATAGCGGTAATTTCGAAATTGGTGTCAGCAGGGTTCATCAACAGTTTGTACATTTCTGCCAATTGCTGTTTTAGTATTTGCTGCTGATCTTTTTCATACACCACATTTTCCCAGTGAGTGTGGCGGCCGTTTTTATCCCGGATGGGTATGGTATAGCGGTAATGCAGCAGATCCTGGTAAGCAAATGGCAATGCAACGTCCCGCTGGTATTGCTGCAGGTATTGCTGTAGCCCAAAGCTTACTGCATACACTTCTTTCTGCATTAGTGGCCGGTCTGGCTCCTCGCTGAAAGCTGCATTGGTGATGTGGGAGAATTGCATGAATTGTATCAGAAATAAAAGGCTTTTGTTTATCAGTATTTCCAGGCAGAACCAGGTACGATTGTTTTTAGTTGAAGATGCAATTTAAATCGCTAATTGGTATCAGTAAAATTTAGGGTTGATGATGATTTTTGATCCGCTGCCGGGCCTGCGCCAGGGATGGAAGCAAGTACCCCGTAAAGCGCCGAAGATAAACTGATTGCGAAGCTAGAAACTTAGTTCGGCGCTGCGGAGTACTGCGGACAGCCCGCCCGGGCGCCATAAAAATTGAACTAGCTGTACTGTTACACATTTACCGGTATAGAATGCACTGCCGCCGCCATCTCTTTTATAAGCGAAGAATCCTTTTCAATGGCATTGCCCACCACAATTACATCGGCACCGGCCTTGCAGTTAAGATAAGCTTTCTCAGGCTCGGTGATGCCGCCGCCAATAATGAGCGGCACTTCTATAGATTGCGCTACTTTCTCAATCATAGTTTCCGAAACCGGCCGCCTGGCTCCGCTGCCGGCATCCATATAAATTAGTTGCATGCCCAGCATTTCGCCGGCCATGGCGGTACACATGGCTATTTCATTTTTATCTGCCGGCAAAGGGCTGGCATTGGAAATATAAGAAACCGTGGTTGGAGCGCCACCGTCAACCACCATATAACCTGTGGGCATAATTTCTAAACCGCTCTTTTTTACAAAAGGTGCAGAAACCACGTGCTGCCCAATCAGCAACTCCGGATTGCGGCCACTGATGAGTGATAAATACAATAAAGCATCTGCATATTTGCTAACCTGGGCCGGGCTGCCCGGGAAAAGAATGGTTGGAATACTGCACTGTTTTTTTATGAGTTGCAGGCACTCATCGAGATAGCTGGAAATAACTAAACTGCCGCCTACCAAAAAATAATCAACCTTAGCACTCACAGCTAATTCAACCAGCCGGGTCAGGCTTTCATCATTTACCTTATCCGGGTCTATGAGTACGGCGAAGGATTTTTTGCCGGTTCGCTTGCGTTCTGTTAAGGAATGATAGATAGCTTTTAACATCAACTAGTGGTTCGTTCGTTACAAAAATCTTACTTTTTTTATTTACAATGAAATAAAGATAGGCAATGAGCGCCTTTTACTGCCATATGCTGGCAATATAAAGTATTTTTGAGTATGGATGTTTCAGCGGAAATACAATTTAAAACAGCCCGTAGCGGAGGAAAAGGTGGGCAGAATGTAAACAAGGTGGAGACCATGGTGGAAGGATATTGGCATGTCGCTAATTCAGCGCTACTTACCAGTGAACAGAAGAATTTGCTGGCGCAGAAACTTGCCAATAAAATAACGGGAGAGGGGATGCTGCTGGTGAAAAGCCAGGCAGACAGATCTCAACTGGCGAATAAGCAGGACGTAATAAGAAAAATGAATGAGCTGGTTACAAAAGCACTGATTGTTCCAAAAAAAAGGAAAGCTTCTAAGCCCAGCAAGGCTGCCAAAGAAAAACGGGTGGATGGCAAAAAGAAAAATGGCGAATTAAAACAGTTACGCAAAAAAATCAATTTGTAATGACAAGCGCAACCGGTTTGCCTGTTTGTTTTTTAGGAGAGTTAATACAACTAATTTTAACAGGTTTAGTAAAAACAACTTTTTGGGTCCGCATTATAACGATGAAGCTGGTGGCGACCATGCCAGTAATGCTGTTGTTTTTTGTGCTGGTTTGTTCTGCCAGCCTTGCTCAGCCAAAAGCTAAAAATCAAGGCACGGTGCTTATCCAATTTAAAAATGTTGTTAGTGGTGAGCCGCTGGTGCTGGATGACAGCTCTTACACTAATCCAACCGGTGAAATTTATACGGTTCACAAGCTTAAATATTATATCGGCCAGCTGCAGTTTTTCAGCAAAACAAAAAAGACAGTTTCTGTAAAAAAGTATTTTCTGATAAATCAATCAGTCGATAGTTCCTGTAATGTACAATTGCCATTGCCCGAAGGTGAGTATGACAGCCTGCAGTTTTTAATTGGGGTTGATAGTGCCACCAATACTGCCGGCGCTCAAACCGGTGCTTTGGACCCGCTGAATGATATGTTCTGGACCTGGCAATCGGGCTACATTATGGAAAAGCTGGAAGGCTCTTCGCCGCAAAGTGGCGTGATAAACAATAAAATGGAGTATCACCTGGGCGGTTATGGCGGCGTCAACAGTACCCAACGGGTTGTAAATTTAAATTTTGGTAAAAAGCCTGTGGTTGTACAAGCAGGCCATAAAAGCAACATTTTAATAAAAGCGGAATTAAATAATTTTTGGCTGGGGCCGAATAAAATATCAATAAAGGAAACACCTGTTTGCAGTAGTGCCGGGGCTTTGGCTAACCAGTTGTCTTATAATTTTGCCGGTATGTTTTCCCTTGAATCTGTCACCAATAATTGATCTTACGCCTTTTACGCTGAAAATAAAGATAACGATATCGCTTATGTTGCTTGTGCTGCTTGGTACTGCTTTTATGCATCCGGGCCCATCGCTTACTTATTTAAAACTGGTAATACCAAAAGGCTGGCCTGCACCTCCGAAAGATATTTTTGCCCGTAATCCGCTTACGGAGCAAGGCTTTCAGCTGGGGCGAAAACTCTTTTACGATACAAGACTGAGCAAAGACAATTCAATATCCTGCGGCAGCTGCCACCAGCAGTTTGCGGCTTTTGTGAGTTACGAACATGACCTGAGCCACGGCTTCAACAACAGCTTTACCAACAGGAATGCGCCTGCCATTTTTAACATAGCCTGGATGCCTGCCCTGCATTGGGATGGTGGCATCAACCACATTGAAGTGCAGCCGCTGGCGCCCATTACCGCAGCAAATGAAATGGCGGAAAGCCTGGATAGTGTGTTAAAAAAACTAAAGGGTGATACATCTTACAACCGGCTTTTTAAAGCTGCCTTTGGCGATGCCACCATTACCAGTCAGCGTATGCTGAAGGCGTTGGCGCAATTTACCGGCAGCATTCAATCTTACAATACAAAGTACGACAAGGTAAAAAGAGGAGAGGCAGTTTTTAACATCAGTGAGCAATATGGTTATGAGACATTTAAAGCCAAATGCAACGCCTGCCACACTGAGCCGTTGTTTACCAGCAATGGTTTTGCTAACAATGGGTTGCCTGTTAATCCTGTTTTTAAAGATTATGGAAGAATGACGGTGACCGGTCTGGCTGCAGACTCTCTCAAATTTAAAATACCAAGCTTAAGAAATATTTCCCTTACGGGCCCGTACATGCATGATGGCCGGCTGTTTACTTTATCGCAGGTAATTGCTCATTACACAAGTAAGATAGATACAACACAGGCCACACTTGATCCCTTGCTAAAACACAGGCTCAGCATCAGCCCACAGGAAAAAGTTGATCTTTTCTCTTTTTTATACACCCTTAAAGATGAAGAATTGGTGACCAATAAACGCTATGCCGACCCTGCGGCAACCAACAGCCAAATTCCTTTTCATCATGTGCATTAAAAAAGCCGTAAAAAATACGGCTGATTGTAAATATTAAATACAGAGTTTGATAATGATGCGTTACAAGCCTTCAGGTTTTCCCTTGAACCACCTGATAATAAACCACACAAACGATATGTAAGACGGTATGCCAAGTGTTGAAGGCAGGTAGGTTTTTGTACGGTTCATCTGCTTTGCCTTTGGGTCAACAATCGTTTTATCTATGTAAATATTGTTGGCTGCAAACCCGAACAGCGCAAAGGTCCAGGATACCAGCAAAACAGGAAAAAGTACACCCATTCCGGTCTGTTTATGTTCATAAGTAAATACTGTGAGATTTTCCGGTACAAGCAGTACAATCAATAGCAGCATGCAGGATACAATGCTCAGCCATAGAGAGATTTTCCATAGTTTCATAGCGGTAAGAGGATTTAAATAAAAAAGGAAACACCGTTTACACAGCATTTCCTTTCCTTAACGGCTTATATTAAAACTTTATTGCTTTCTTTTTGACTTCAGGGTGCTGAAGATCTGTTGTTGCTTTTCTGCTTCAGCCTTTTGATCGGCCTGTTTTTTTATATTATCTGCTATATCTCTTTCAATTTTTTCTTTCTTTTTTTGCAGGTCATTGCCATCATCAACAAGGTTGGCTAGTTTTTTATCCGCCTTCTTGCTCACATCTTCCTGGTCTGTTATCTGCAACTCAAGGTCGTAAGCGGCAGAAGCATCAATCTGCTTGTTTAAAAACTCTTTTGCATTTCCTATCAATGGCGAATTGGTGGAGTCTCCTATAAATTTTTCATAACCGCTGGATATCATCATGGTAAGAACAGTATTGTCTTTTTCCTTCCGGCTTTTGCGGTCCGTTTTAAAATACAGGTCATAGCTGTCAGGTCCAAGTTCAGCCATTCTCACGCCTTTAAAAACATTGTAGCCTTTGTTGCTGCTGCTTTTGTAACCTTGTTTTTCCAGTTTATCAACAATAGTTTTCATCACTGTTTTTTCTGTAAAAGGCACTTCAATTTCTAAAGCCGGTTGCATTACTTTTTGGTATTCTGCCGTGGTAAGGCGGGCTTGCGCAAAACACGAGATGCTAATAAAGGCTACTAAAGCTAAGAGGGTTATTTTTTTCATTGTTTGGTTTTTTTGATAAAGATACGATATGTTAAAAAACGGAAGCTTTGCTGCAAAAGATTTAAAGAAGCAATGCTATTTTAACTGGCAGCATGTAAAATTTGGCCGCAGTAATTGCCGTTGATAACAATGAAATCATATACTTCTAAATGAGATGATGTAATCCCATTTATACAAGTAAATTTGTCACTAAACTTGTATCATTGAGCAATATCAAAAACCTGGCGGGGCAAACCATGTGGTATGGATTGAGTTCTATTGCGGCCCGGCTTATTAATTATTTATTAACCCCGTACCTCACCTATGCCGATGCTATTAAAACCAGCGACTACGGCAAGATGGCGCTGGTGTATGCGGCTATTCCGTTATTGAACGTGTTGTTTACTTATGGCTTTGAAACAGCTTATTTCCGCTTCTCTTCCAAAGCAGAAAATAAAGATACCATTTACAATACGGCGGCACTTTCATTAATTTTTTCCACCATCTTTTTTACGCTGATATTGTGGTTTAGCCAGGGTGCATTTGGGCGAGTTACCGGCCTTACCGATTTTCCAAAACTGATACAATACAGCATTGCAATTATTGCACTGGATACGCTGACCGTTATACCTTTTGCCCGCCTGCGGCAGGAAGGAAGGCCACTAAAATTTGCTGCTACAAAGATCATCGGGATACTCATCAATATTTTCTTTACGTGGTTTTTTGTTAGCTACTGCCGTACCCATCAAAGTTTTTGGATGCTGACTTTTTTTGATCCGAAAGAAAATATTATTGTTTATGTTGTAATGGCCAACCTCATTCAGGCCGTAGTAACACTACTGTTTCTATCTAAAGAAATTGCTGCTATTAGGTTTAAGTTTGATACAAAGCTGTGGGGTCAGATGATGTTGTATGCGCTGCCGCTGATCATCGCCGGCATGGGCGGTATGGTAAATGAAACTTTTGACAGGCTCATGCTCCGCTGGTGGCTGCCGGGCAGTGCAGAATTTAAGGAGTCAGAAGTGGGAATCTACAATGCCTGTTACAAGCTGTCAATTCTTATTACTCTTTTTATACAGGCATTCCGCATGGGAGCCGAGCCATTTTTCTTTAAACAGGCAGAAGGGAAAAACCCACAGCGAACCTATGCCCGTGTAATGAAGTTTTTTGTAATTGTGATCACGGTAATGTTCCTGGTGGTGAGCTTGTACATGCCCGTCTGGAAGAAATTTATTGGCCCGAAATACTGGGCAGGTTTGGGGGTGGTGCCCATTCTGTTGCTGGCCAATATGTTCCTTGGTATTTATTACAACCTCAGTGTTTGGTATAAGCTGGGTAACAAAACCATTGCCGGTGCCTGGATTACTTTAGCCGGTGCTGCTGTTACTATCGGCATTAATTTTTTCTTCATCAGCAGTTACAGCTACATGGCCTGTGCCTGGGCCACTTTTTTCTGCTACGGCAGCATGATGGTAATGTCATTTGTTTGGGGCCAAAAGGAATACCGCATTCCTTACGCCTGGAAAAAACTACTAGCTTTTATGGTGATTGTTGTGCTGTTATTTTTTGCCCACAAAGGCATTACAAAATTTTGGGATAGTAAGATTTTCAGCCTTACAGTTGCCACCATACTTACCGGTATTTACCTGTGGTTTATTGGCCTGGTTGAGAAAAAAGAACTGCCGCAGTTGCCTTTTATAGGCAAGTATTTTAGAAAGCCTGTTGCTGTTTAGCTCTAATTATAATTATAATCCTATGTGGTTAATTAAGGAGTGAAACAGCCGTCAGGGTCTTCAACCGCTGACGGGGTTAGCTTAACCCCGATGGCGGCTATCAGCCTCGTCGGCGGTTGAGCAGATACTAAAAAAGCTTATGTAAACTACATTGAATTATAATCATAAAAAAAGGATGTTTACCGTAAATGAACATCCTTTTTTTATTAAAACTTTTACCGGTATTAATGATGGTGATTGTGCTGCATGGCAGTTAATTCATCAGGTGTAACTTCTTTTTCTGCAGGTGTTGTCTGGGTTTGAGCCCACTCAAACAACTTGGCTGTAACCATTCTGCGGTAAGTTGCATCAACCTGTTTTTCATCCTTCATCATCCTGTCAACATAACTATCAAGCCAGCTGATATCGCCGCCCATGCTCATGCCGCTAAAGTATTGCATGATCTCTGCCCTCATAGCTGCCTGCAGTTCCTGCTGCGTTACATCCAGGTTATTTTCTTTAATGAGTTTATCATTGATCAGTGTCCATTTTAGCTGTCCGCTAAAAGTTGGAAATTCCTCTTCTGCTTCTTCAGCCGATTTTGGTTTTTCTCCGTTCACCTGCATCCAGCGCTTTAAAAACTCCGCCGGAAATTCCATGTGGGTATTGTCAAGCAGGTAGTGATACAGCTGGTCATGCAGCTGGTTGCGGCTCTGGCCGTCCCAGTACTGCTGAATTTCTTCCTTCAGTTTTTCTTTAAAGGCTTCTTCAGTGGTGATTTCAGCTCCGGGAAATATTTTTTTAAAGAATTCTTCATTCAGCTCGCTTTTTTCCGTTTGTTCAATTTTGGTAACCGTAAGCTGAAAATATTTTTCAGTTGCAGTTGCGTCTTCAGTTGAAAGACCCAGGTCTTCCGCTACAGCAGCAAGGCTTTCACCTTCAAAGCTCTGGTTCAATTGCTTAACAATGCTGGCATCTTTTGCCAGGCCTTTCAGTTCTGCCTGTACAGGAACTGTGAAATCTTTTAACGGGCCGGTACTTTCTTTTTCAATGCCACCTTCAACAGCAACGCCTGCAGCATCCGTTTCAGTGAACAACAGTGTTACTACATTTTCAATGTCTTCAATGGTATCCAGTTCTTTTGTTGTGCCTGCTTTTACCAGCATGCGGTCAACTTCTTCCTGTACCATTTCATCTGTAACTTTTACTTTGTAAAAAGTAACGGGGGCAGTTGCCAAAGGTGCGATTTCAAACTCGGGCTTAAGGCCAATTTCAAATCCAAACTCGTAATCAGTGGGTTGGTTGTGGTCCAGTCCCTTCATATCAGATTCAAGCGCAATCGGCTGGGCAAAAATGTCCGGCTTTTCTGTCTGCAGAAATCCCATCAATTCTTTTTCAACTGTTTTCAGCACTTCATCGGTATAAATGGAAGCACCGTACATTTTTTTAACCATACCTGTTGGCACCATTCCTTTTCTAAAGCCGGGTACATTCATGGTTTTACTGTACTCTTTTACCTTTTTTTCATACACCGGTAAATAATCTTCTTTTGTAAGTTTGATGGTGATTTTGTCATTGAGTAACCCAATGTTTTCTCTTGCTACTGTAGCCATTGTGAAGTGTTGATGTGTTTAAAAGTAAAAAGTTGATAAATTAATGGTATTGATAGAGCTATTCACTTATCAACTCATCAACTTATCAACTCAAAATTGTCCGGATGATAGGGGTCGAACCTACATGGATCACTCCGCCAGATCCTAAGTCTGGTGCGTCTGCCAATTTCGCCACATCCGGTAAAAATTCCTAAGCCTGGTGTGTCTGCTGCCAATCATTTTGGGGAGCACATCAGGTTAAGGGGTGCAAAAGTAAGGGAATTCTTTAAAAAGTAATAGAGGAAAAAACTAAATATGGTAAAATTAGTTGACTTTTCTTGTAAGATCCTGTCTGCCCCAGAAAACAACCAATTCAAGCTGTTTTTTGTAAGGCTTATATCTGTAGGTAAGTGTTACTTTCTTAATAATGCTGGTAATATATGTATTTGGTCTCTTGTTGGTAGCCCTGAACATTCTTGGTCTTGTAGCTATAAGACTGATGCGGTCATCAACTCTTTGAACAAATTTTTTTGCTGTTGCTTCTCCAAATTTGTGAATAAGGTAGTCAATAATTGATTTATAGGTTTCCACTGCAAGCGGCGACCAGATTATTTCTTTAACCATTTGTAGTAGTTTTTCATAACCTCCTTGTGGGGAACTCCCTTGCCTTTGTTTAATTGGGACAAACCTTTGTCAATTGCATCCTGGTGTTCCGTGGTTATCTCATCCCACCAATCATCTTTTTTTGCTGCATCAAATAAATGAAAAGCCATTTCAAGCTCTTTGGGTGATGCAGTATCAACAAACTCTTTTATCTTATTTCTGAGAACAGTTACTTCGTTCATACAATTTGTTTTATCAAATTTAAAACAATTCTAAAAAGGAACTGGACACTTTTCCCTAAAAGATGATTTTAAGTTTTTTGGGCACAATCATTCCAGCTTCAACTTCTTCATCATTCACATCATTTTCAGTTATTTTAAACTAAATTCGTTTTAATGGAAGCCGAACTCATTAAACCAAAATATAGTCTGAACGAAGAGGAGGAGAAGAAGGAAATTCTCAGGCATTACCGTGGGTTGCTGAAGGAACTTAAACCAAAACTAAAACCCGGCGATAAAGAATTGTTGCGTACTGCATTTGAAATGGCCGTAGATGCTCACAAAACCATGCGCCGCAAAAGTGGCGAGCCTTATATATTGCACCCCCTTGCCGTGGCAAGAATTTGCGTGGATGAAATTGGCCTTGGTGTAAGAAGTACAATTTGTGCGCTGCTCCATGATACCGTTGAAGACACCGATATTACGCTGGAAGATTTAAGAAGGGAATTTGGTGAGGAGATCGCCAAAATTGTTGACGGACTTACCAAAATAAGTACCGTAATAGACACCAACACATCTCAGCAGGCAGAGAATTTTAAAAAGATTTTACTAACGCTTACTGATGACCCAAGAGTGATATTAATAAAGCTGGCCGACCGCCTGCACAACATGCGTACAATGGATAGCATGAAGACGGAAAAGCAACTGAAGATATCCAGTGAAACGGTTTATGTATATGCTCCGCTGGCCCACCGCATGGGTTTATATGCCATTAAAACTGAAATGGAAGATCTTTCCATGAAGTACCTGGAGCCGGACACCTACCGGTACATTGCTCAAAAATTAAATGATACAAAAAGAGAGCGTACCCGTTATATAAATGATTTTATCAGGCCATTGAAAGATAAGCTGGAGAAGGCTGATTTTAAATTTGATATTGTAGGCCGCCCCAAAAGCATCCATTCTATTTCCAGTAAAATGAAAAAGAAGGGGGTGAGTTTTGAAGAAGTGTATGACTTGTTTGCAATCCGGATAATTGTGGATTCTCCGCATGAAAGAGAAAAGGAAGATTGCTGGAAAGTTTACAGCATGATTACGGATGCATATAACCCATCGCCTGAAAGGCTGAGAGACTGGTTGAGCAACCCTAAGAGCAATGGTTACGAGGCGCTACATACAACAGTAATGGGCCCTTTGGGCAAATGGGTGGAAGTGCAGATACGCACCAAACGTATGAATGAGATTGCTGAAAAAGGGCTGGCAGCGCATTGGAAATACAAGGAAGGCACTACCGATGAAAGCCGCTTTGACAAATGGTTTCACCAGATAAGAGAAGCACTGAGCAACCAGGAAGGTAACTCACTCGACTTTTTACAGGATTTTAAAACTTCTTTTTTAGCTGAAGAAATATATGTGTACACACCAAAAGGTGATATTAAAATGCTGCCCATTGGGGCTACAGCACTGGACTTTGCGTTTGGCGTTCACACCGCAGTGGGTAGCAGATGTATTGGTGCCAAAGTAAATCACAAACTGGTGCCGATTGGCTACAAACTTCGTAGTGGCGACCAGATAGAAATTATTACCAGTGCCAAACAAAAGCCCAACCAGGAGTGGCTGAACATGGTGGTAACCAGCAAGGCAAAACAAAAAATTAAAGACACACTTAAAGAAGAAAAAAGAAAGGTTGCTGAAGACGGTAAGTATATTCTGCAGAAAAAGCTGGATGCTATTGGCGGCCTGGCAACGCAGCATAATATGGAGGAGCTGGCAACTTTTTATAAAAAGAATTCGTCACTGGATCTGTTGTATGAAATTGCCATCAAGAAAATTGATCTGAAAGAAATAAAAGATTTTACGGCATCGGGGGACAGGTTGTTTTTCCCTAAACCTGCCGCAAAACCTGAGAGTGAAACAAAGGCTGAAGGAGAGCATTCCAAGACTTATGATAAGAAAGATGCAGAGCTTATAATTTTTGGTGAAAGCAGCGACAAAATAATGTACACGCTGGCCAACTGCTGCAAGCCCATTCCGGGAGATGATGTTTTTGGGTTTGTAACAACCGGCGAAGGGCTTAAAATTCACCGGACCAATTGCCCCAATGCGCCAAGGCTAATGGCCAACTACGGGCATAGGGTTGTAAAGACCAAGTGGGCGAAGAATAAAGAAATATCTTTTCTTACCGGGTTAAAAATTATCGGGCTGGATGATGTGGGTGTGATTCACAAGATTACTAACCTTATAAGCGGCGAGATGAAATTTAATATTTCGGCAATGTCAATTGAAGCAAAGGATGGTATATTTGAAGGCAAGTTGAAATTTTTTGTACACGACAAAGATGAACTCGACGGGCTTGTGGAAAGGTTGAGGCAACTGGGCGGGATAGAAAGAGTGGACAGGTTTGATACAGAGTAGAGCGTTTACAGTTTACGGTTTGGAGTTTACTGTTTTTACAGATTAGAGAGTTTACCCTGCCAGTTTGAAGAGTTATTAAATTGAGTAACCAAATTCATCAATATTTTAAAAACAATTTTTATGCAGGAGTTAATCGACAAATTAAAAGAAGCTGCCGGTATTACAGAAGAACAGGCGCACAAAGCAATTGGCACAGTAAAGGATTTTGTAAAAGAAAAATTTCCGATGATGGCCGGAGCAGTTGATAATCTATTGGGAACAACTGCCGCTGCAGTTACAACTGCCGGAGATGCAGCCACGGCCGCAGGTACAAGTATTTTGGATAAGATCAGCGATGTAATTCCCGGCGATACAGGTGAAAAAGTGGAAGCCTTTGCAAAGACAGCAGCTCATAAAGCAGAGGATGTTTTTGACGCAGCAAAGGACAAGCTTAGCGGTTTGTTTGGCGGTGATAAAAAATAGATTGAATACTCCACAAATAACAGCGCTGCTGGAGAAATTCAAGTCACTGAATTTATCAGCCAATATAGACTTTGATAAATTCAACCAGTACGGTATTACCCATCATTCAACAAAAATTGAGGGCAGCACTCTTACAGAAATTGAGACCCTGCTGTTGCTGAATGAAGGCATTACACCTGCAGGAAAACATTTACTGCACAGCTTAATGGTGCAGGATCATTTTAAGGCTTTGCTTTTTGTAATTTAACAGGCGAAAATAAAAGCTGCTTTAACACCAGGGTTCATTCAAAGTATCAATGCCCTGGTGATGAAGCAGACCGGTAGTTTATACTAAATTGTTTTTGGCGAACTGGACGGATCGAAAGGCGTCTTTAGAAAAGGCAATGTGAGTGCCGGTAATACCTATTTTTTTGGGTATGGTAAAGTTGAAGGTAGGTAAAAAAATTGTGTACATCATTAGATGAAAAATTACCTAACCATCGTACAAAAACGGAACAGTTAAACACTTCCTTTGATGCACATTTTGACCTTGTTACGATTCACCCTTTCTATGATGGTAATGGCAGGACGAGCAGGTTGCTGATGAGCTTTCTCCAACTATATTTTAAGTTACCAATGTGTATCCTTTTTAAGGAAGACAAAGCCGCCTACCTTTAAGCTTTGCAGCAAACAAGATTGAAAGAAGATATTGCGGAGTACAACGGTGCAGCAGTTTAAGGAACGGTTTACAAAAGTGGTATTGCATGAGTTAGGGCACAATCCAGGCCTGCCAAATTGCAGGAGTGACAGCACTTGCCTGATGAATGATGTAGGGAAACCATTACCCAGGTTGATAAGGAAAGAAAGTGGCTTTGCCCTGCCTGTAAGCAGAAGCTAAGCAAATAAAGCCCAACAATCTCCCTCTATAATTGTTAATTTTGAACATTATAACAGCAGTCTTCAGCAGATAAAAATTCTACTATAATCATGCAGTATTGTGCATCGCTCACTCAATATAAACGTCTTAAAACACGGGAAGTAAAAGTTGGAAATTTAGTAATTGGCGGAAACAATCCCATTCGTGTACAGACCATGACTACAACTGACACGATGGATACGAACGCCACTGTTGAGCAATCTATCCGGTGCATTCAGGCTGGGGCAGAACTTGTAAGAATTACAGCCCCGTCAAAGAATGAAGCAGAAAATTTACAACACATTAAAGATGAACTTAACCACCGTGGATACAACGTGCCATTGGTGGCAGACATTCATTTTACACCCAACGCTGCAGAAATTGCTGCAAGGATAATTGAAAAAGTAAGAGTGAACCCAGGGAATTATGTAGATAAGAAAAAGTTTGAACAGATAGAGTATACCGATGCAGAATACATTGAAGAAATTGAACGGATAAGGGAACGTTTTACACCACTGGTGCTGATATGTAAAGAGCATGGAACGGCCATGCGGATAGGCACCAACCATGGCAGCCTGAGCGACCGCATTATGAGCCGTTACGGCGATACTGCCATTGGCATGGTGGAGAGTGCAATGGAGTTTTTACGCATTGCCCGTAGCCTCAATTATCACAGTATTATTTTGAGTATGAAGAGCAGTAATCCACTCGTGATGGTGCAGGCTTACAGGTTACTCATCAATCACATGATGGAGGAATTTTGTGAGTGTTACCCGTTGCACCTTGGCGTAACGGAGGCGGGTGACGGTGAAGATGGCCGGATAAAATCGGCCATTGGTATTGGCGCTTTACTGGAAGATGGCATTGGCGATACCATCCGTGTTTCATTAACCGAAGATCCCGAATTTGAAATTCCGGTTTGCCTGGATTTGATAAAAAGATATCCTGCGGCTGTAACAAATTTGGATGACTCCGGTGAAGGCCGAGCAATACTTGGTGACGCAACAGCAGAGGTTGGTGTCTCCACAGCAGATATTGGTTTCGTCACAGCCGTGGTTGGTGTCCTCACCAACCACCAATCGCCTTTGGCTTATTCGCCTTTTGAATACAAAAGAAGAACCACACAAGAAGTTAGCAACATTGGTCAAAAACATGTGCCCGTGGTAATTGCTGATTTCATGAAGGCTGAAACAATTGAACAGGCAGACCTGCAGGCAACAGGATATATTTACAATGAGGCGACAGACAAGTGGAATATTGCTGATGCCGCTGCCGATTATATTTACACTGGTAAAAAAACAATTGATTTTGCCCTTCCGGGAACCTTACAAATTATCTGTGATCATAGCACCTGGCTTTCATCAACTGAAAAAGAAAAGTATTTACCCTTATACCAGGGCAATGAATTTTTAAATGCTGAGCAAAAATCCGAACTAATAAATTTTATAGCAATCGACACAGCAGCTGATCACAGCGACCTGATTGCTAAGCTTCAGAATGATTCAGCTGTTGTACTTTGCTTGTATTCCACTGCTGCAAACAGCATGCAATCGGTCCGCAGTTTTATAAACGGATTGATGTTGCAGAAACTAAATACTCCTGTGATATTATGTGTTGAAAGTGAACATACATCTGTAGATGAACAGCTTATTCATTTTGCCGCTGAAAGCGGGGCGCTTTTTTTAGATGGCATGGGCGATGGTATCTGGCTGATGAATGATCCTGCTAAAATGGTTAATCAGCAGGTAACAGGCAAAACATATCTGGAGACAAAAAGCAATCACCAGTTTATCAACAATACTTCTTTTTCCATATTACAGGCAGTGCGTACAAGGATATCAAAAACTGAATATATCAGTTGCCCGAGCTGCGGCCGAACGCTGTTTGACTTGCAGGAAACAACAGGCAAGATCAGGGCAGTAACCAATCACCTGAAAGGGTTAAAAATTGCTATTATGGGCTGCATTGTAAACGGCCCCGGTGAAATGGCTGACGCCGATTTTGGTTATGTGGGAAGCGGGCCCGGAAAGATCACTTTGTACAAAGGAAAAGATGTGGTAAAAAGGAATATTGAAAGTGCAATTGCCGTGGATGAACTCATTAATTTGCTTAAAGAAAATGAGGCCTGGGTGAACCCATAATATTTCCATCTGTACCAGCACAACTGCAACTCAGCGCATGAAAATATCAAACTGGCTTTTGTTGTTTTTTCTCTCACTTGCCGTGAACCTTGCCGGCATTTTTTATCAAATTGATCTTTTGGCAATTTTTTCCAAGCCGGTAATTGTAATAAGCCTTTTGTGTTTGTTGGTGAGCAAAAAGGCTTCTATTCAAAATAGGTTTTTTATACCAGCCGCTTTGGCACTTTTATTTTCATTGCTGGGAGATGTATTGCTGATATTTGAAAAGTTCAATGCATTGTTTTTTATGCTGGGGCTCATAAGTTTCCTGGTGGCTCATATCTTCTATATTATCTGTTTTAACAGGCTCAGGCTGGCAATGCACATAAACATGCGCTGGTGGATTATTCCGGCTGTAATGGTTTATTATTGTTCACTTATATTTATCTTGTTTCCCTATTTAGGCGAAATGAAAATGCCGGTGATTGTTTACGGTGCAGTGATAAGTTCCATGTTACTTGTAGCGCTCCACCTGCTGTTTAGCGATGCCGTTTTTTTGAAACTGATTACGTTGGGAGCTGTATTATTTGTGGTGTCAGATTCTTTGCTGGCCTTCAATAAATTTTATGGTGCATTTAAATTTGCAGGAGTATTGATTATGCTTACTTACGGTTTGGCGCAATATTTTATCACAACCGGGGAACTGGTAATTTTAGTAAAAGGTAGTAATTATAAAGAGTTTCAAATCAATAATAAATAAATGGAAGGGGGTGCCCTTTGGCTAAAAATATGCAATGCTTTTTGTAAAGAAGTTTGGAATTTACCAGGTATTTGTTGACGTAGATGAAAATCTTATGACATGCCCTTCATGTGAACATGATACTTGGGCAGATATTATGATGATCAGTAATTATTATCATTTTTATTTTGTGCCGGTTTTTCCTACTTCTAAAGAAGTAAACGCAATTTGCACAGTTTGCGGTTTTAAAAGAAATGGAATTCCATTTGATGAAAAACATTTTAGTAATTACCAGGAACTTAAAAATAAATTTAAGCATCCCTGGTATACTTATACTGGGGCAGGAATTGCAATGGGTATTATTCTGCTGATAATTATTTTTAATTCCTTGTCACAATAATCAAAGCAAAAAAGCAATAATAAGGGCGATAAACTGACTAATTTTTTAACACTGTAATATGCAAACAGATTTTCTTGTTATCGGCAGCGGAATTGCCGGCCTCACATACGCCCTGAAGGTAGCCCAGGATTGCCCTGATAGATCCATCACCGTTATTACTAAAACCAAGAGTGATGAGACAAATACCAAGTACGCCCAGGGAGGTATAGCCGGTGTAATGGATTTTGATAAAGATAGTTTTGACAAGCATATTGAAGATACCTTGATTGCCGGCGATGGTTTGTGTAACAGACATACGGTGGAAATTGTAGTACGTGAAGGTGTGGAGCGGATACAAGAAATAATAGACTGGGGAGCCCGGTTTGATAAAGCACCTGACGGAGATTTTAAACTTGGTAAAGAGGGCGGCCATAGTGAATTCAGAATACTGCATCATAAAGATGTTACCGGCCAGGAGATGGAAAGAGCATTGTTGACCGCCATTGCCAGGCAAAAAAATATTACGCTTATCAGCCATTGTTTTGTGCTGGATATTATCACCCAGCATCACCTTGGCTACCTCGTTACCAAAAGCACTCCGGATATACAGTGTTACGGAGTTTATGTGTTAAACCTGAACAGCAATAAAGTAGAGAAAATATTATCAGATACAACTTTACTGGCAACTGGTGGAAACGGCCAGGTGTACCGTACCACCACCAATCCTTTTATTGCAACAGGTGATGGTGTTGCCATGGTTTACCGTGCAAAAGGCCGCATAGAAAATATGGAGTTTATCCAGTTTCATCCTACTGCTTTGTTTGAACCCGGTGTACGTGGCCACTCATTTTTAATTACTGAAGCCGTTCGTGGCGATGGCGGTATTCTCCGCAACCACCAGGGCGAAGCTTTTATGGAGCGCTATGATGAACGTAAGGACCTGGCACCCCGGGATATTGTTGCAAGGGCTATTGATAATGAAATGAAGATAAATGGTACTGAGCATGTGTACCTCGATTGCCGGCATTTCACCAAAGAAAAATTCACCGAGCACTTCCCAAACATTTATGATAAATGCATGAGCATTGGTATTGATATTACAAAAGACATGATACCAGTTGCACCAGCTGCCCATTATAGTTGCGGCGGTATTAAAACAGATGAATGGGCCAGGACGAGCATTAAAAATTTATATGCTGCCGGAGAATGCGCCAGTACTGGTTTGCATGGCGCCAACCGGCTTGCAAGTAACAGCCTTTTAGAAGCGATAGTTTTTGCACACAGGGCTTACCTGGATGCGATGACAAACATGGGGCATGCAGAAGCGAACGAACTATTCACCAACAAGTCTGAAGCTGCTATTCCTGATTGGAGAACAGAAGGTACAAATGCGCCAAAAGAAATGATCCTGATTACACAAAGCCTTAAAGAATTGAAATTGCTGATGAGTGATTATGTGGGCATCGTAAGAAATAATGAAAGGCTGGAAAGGGCGATGAAACGCCTTGATCTTTTGTTTGGAGAGACAGAAGTGCTTTATCAAAAAACCATTGTGTCTCCGCAGCTATGTGAGTTGAGAAATATGATAACTGTGGCTTACCTGATTGTGAAATGTGCTGAATTTCGGGAAGAAAGCCGTGGCTTGCATTTTAATACTGATTACCCGGAAAAGAGCAAACTGGTGCAGAATATTGTTATGTAGTGGTGAATGGTCAATGGTGATGGTGAGTTTTGAATAATGAAGTAACCATCAAGCATCAACAAGTGACCTTGACCTTTCATCATTCACCGTCAACCATCCACAAAAATGTATTACATTCTTTATCCTTTACTGTATCTTTTTTCGCTGCTGCCTTTTTTTATTTTGTACAGGATAAGTGATTTTTTTTATTTATTGGTGTACTATGTTTTTGGTTATAGAAGAAGGATTGTAATGGGTAACCTTGCCATTGCATTTCCTGAAAAAACAGAAGCTGAAAGACTTAAAATTGCCAAACAATTCTATAAAAATTTTATTGATACACTCCTCGAAACTGTCAAGCTCATCAGCATCAGCGGCAGTGAGTTTGATAAACGGTGTACTATGGATTTTACCGAAATAAACCTGATGGCTTCTAAAGGCAAAAACATCCAGATGCATTGCGGCCACCAAATGAACTGGGAGTATGGCAACTGGCGCATGGCAAAAGGTTCACCAATACCCTTCGTGGGCATTTATAAAAAACTAAGCAACGCTGCTATTAATAAAATTTTTTACGATTTACGTTCCCGGTCAGGAACCGTTTTAGTTTCAACAACGGAGTTTAAAAATGGAGCACAAACCGGGGCAATTGTTCAATACTCACTTGGGCTGGCGGCAGATCAAAACGGTAATCCCTACAGATGTTACTGGCTGAATTTTTTCAATAAGCCGGTGCCTTTCTTAAAAGGGCCGGCAATCGGGGCCATCAGAAATAATACGGCTGTAATTTTTTCGCATTTTATTAAAACCAAGCGTGGTCATTATCATTTCGCTACAAAACTGATGGCAGAAAATGCAGTAGATTTTACAGCAGAGGAACTTACCCTCCAGTACCGGAATTTGCTTGAAGCAGCTATCAGGGAAACACCAGACAATTATCTTTGGAGTCATCGCCGCTGGCGGCATAATTACGGTCCCGATCACAAAAAACGCTGGATTGATATTGAGCCGCCGGTTAATTGAGTACGCTTGGATCTTTTTTTACAGGTATTTCTTTCAATTCTTTTAAAGCGGCCCATCCTCCGCTGATATTTCTCAAATTGTGAATGCCCTGCCGCTTCATTAGGGATGATGCGATAACGCTCCTGTAGCCGCCACCACACTGCACATATAAATTTTGATTTTCTTCAAAACTTGCCAGAAGCGCTATATCCGTCATATCATTCAACGGCATGTTTATGGCACCTTTTACATGCCCTTCAGCAAATTCTGTTTCCCGGCGCACATCCACAATTTGCAAGTGCGGATCATGCGGCAAATCCATGGCTACTTCATCGGCTTCAACACTAATGATCATATCAATTTTTTCACCGGCCTTTTGCCAGGCGGGGTAGCCGCCTTGCATATAACCTTCCATTTTGGTAAACCCAACCCTTGCCAAACGTGTTACAGTTTCTTCTTCTTTTCCGGGGTCAGTAATAAGTAGTCGACCCTCAAAAAGTGAGAAAAGTTGATTGTTATTTGATTTGAGAGATTCCAGGCTGAATAATAGTAACCAGATATTTGCAAAATGGTAAAAAAGCTTGCAAATTTATGAATGCTTTCTACCCCCAAACATACTCCTCAGTTAGGATTGTTTCATGGTCTTGCAGATCAGCTTGATCAAAAGCATCCTTTGTATCAATTGGCCAATAAAATCAATTGGTCATTTTTTGAAGATGCTTTTAAAAAGCATTACAGTGAAAAAATGGGTAAGCCGGCAAAACCGATTCGCCTGATGGTATCGTTGCTGATATTGAAATATGTCCGCAACATCAGCGATGAAAACCTGGTGGAGCAATGGTCTGAAAATATCTATTTCCAGTACTTTAGTGGTGAGCAGCATTTTCAGGCCAATATCCCTTGTGTACCAACCGAACTGGTTGCTTTCCGTCAACGCATAGGCGAACCTGGCGTAGAGTTAATTTTACAGGAAAGTATCCGTGTAAATGAGCCTCCTGAAGATAACAATACAGGTATTGTGGTGAGTGTTGATACGACCGTGCAGGAAAAAAATATCACCTACCCGACAGATGATAAACTATACAAAAAAATTATTAAAAAGTGTTGGGCAATAGCAGACAAAGAGGCAATAGATCTTCGCCAGTCTTACACAAGGATAGTTAAACGTTTAAGTAATTTACAACGGTTTAAAGGAACCAAGAACGGAGCCAAAGCGGCCCGTAAAGCCAATAAAAAAATACAAATCATAGCAGGAAGGCTGGTACGGGATATTGCCCGAAAGCTACCACTAACAAGCCTTGGCAAATATTTGCCGGATCTAAAGCTGTATCAAAGAGTATTATCCCAAAAGCGGAGTGACAGTGATAAAATTTACAGCCTTCATGAACCCGATGTAAAATGTTATTCAAAAGGTAAGGAGCATAAGAAGTTTGAGTTTGGCAGTAAAGCCTCTGTTCTAATTGATCAGCACACAGGCATCATTATGGGAGCCATTAATTTTACTCAAACATTACACGATTCAAAAACATTGCCGGATGTATTGGAACAATATGAACGACTCAACGGCAGGCAGCCAAAAGAAGTGTTTGTAGACAGAGGATACAAAGGAGTAAAGCAATACAAAGATGCAGTTATCCTGGTACCCAAACCTGATAAAAATATTACCAAAACACAATGCAGCAAACATAGTAAAAGGGCAGCCATTGAACCTGTCATCGGACACCTGAAACACGACTACCGTTTATGTAGAAATTATTTGAAAGGAATATTGGGAGATAATATGAATATAATTTTAGCCGCTGCTGCCATGAACTTTAAACGACGAATCAACCTCTGGCGTACAGAGGCAATCAGATGTTGGTCACTTATTTATAAACTGCTTATAAATGCTTACTGGATTTCTATTCCCCAAAAAGTAAAATCGACTTTTTGAGGGACGACTATTTATAATCTCCCACTGCAATTACCTCATCGCAAAACTTATACTCCTGCACATCATTACTGCTTATAATTACCAACCGCTGCTGGGCATAATTTTTTATAAGTGTATGATAGAGTGCAACACCTTCAGCATCCAAATTGGTAGTAGGTTCATCCAGCAACAAAACAGGTGTGTTACTAAGAAAAGCCTGTGCTAATTTAAGGCGCTGCTTCATGCCGCTGCTGAAATATCGTATCTGCCTGTCAGAAGCTTTTTCCAGCTGAACTATTTGCAAAGCTTGCATAAAATCAACCAGCATAGGCTTAAAGGAATGATGAAAAAGCAGGAACTCCCTGGCCGTCATTTCTTCAATCAATTCAAGGTAAGGTGCTGCAATGGAGATGTTTTTAAAAGTTTTTTCAGAAGCAACGGTGATGTTGTTTTCTAAATATTGAACCGTACCTTCATTGTGCATGAGAGAACCGGCTATAACCTGTAGTAACGTTGATTTACCAGAGCCGTTGTTGCCTGTAATGGCATACTTTCCTGCAGCAGCAAACTGGTGACTAACATTCCTGAATATCCACTCCCTGTTGAATCGTTTGCCGGTATTTTGCAGGTGAATTTCCATTGAATGTTACAGGCGTATTAATTTACCTGAAGCTAAATTGGTTTTAGAATTAAAGGGATAAATTATTCAAAAGCTTCTGTTTGCTTTCACCCAATCTTTTATGTAGTCGGCAATATCAGTAGTGCTTGTACCCGGCGGAAACAATTTACCCACGCCCATTGCATTCAGCGATTCCATATCTTCATCAGGAATAATTCCGCCGCCTGTAAGCAGCACATCATTCATTTCTTTCTCTTTCATCAGTTGTATCACTTTTGGAAAAACGGTATTGTGAGCACCGCTCAAAATACTTATGCCGATGGCGTCCACATCTTCCTGCAAAGCAGCATTCACCACCATTTCAGCGGTTTGTCGCAGACCGGTGTAAATTACTTCCATGCCGGCATCCCGTAAAGCTGTCGCAATAATTTTAGCACCACGGTCATGCCCATCCAAACCAACTTTAGCAACTAATACTCTGATGGGTCTGTTCATAAGCCGCTTTAAAGATTGTACTGATTTTATAAAACTATGTTTCTTTTAATAAAAGAATCTTGATAAATTCGTTCATTGAGATATATCTGACAACAGGGAATTCTATTGTTGAAAGTTCTTTAAAATGATTATCATTTGTAACGATAATGTCAGCTCCGGCGGCAATTGCACAATCAACAAATTTGTTATCATCAGGGTCTGCTTTTATTAAATTCCATTTAAAATAAACAGTTACGATATTTACAAAAGCAGATTCTGATAAGTACCGGAAAAGAAATTCAGATTTGGATTGAGAGAATTTCCTTTGAAATACTTCCAGGTATTCTAGCGCAATATCAGTGGTAATACAAAGTGTAAATACCCCTTCCATCAATTTTTGAAATAACAGGTAGCTCTCCGAGGAAGGGTTCATGCACGAAACAAAAATATTGCTGTCAATTATAACCTTCATTATTTATAGGGAGTTCTGATGTGTTCATTAGCCCATAAATCTGTCTGTTCACTGGTGTAGCCATTTTGTTTAATACCAGCCACTACTTCCTTTGTAAGCCTGTCTGCCAAAAACTTAGTAATCACTTTTTTTAATTCAAACAACTCCTCTGCTGTTGTTTCAAACTTCAGCAACTTCAATATTTCTAACTGAGCAGCATTTAATGTTTCTGCCATAAAACTTTTTTTTAAGTGAATTATAGAATACTTTTTAACGAATTTAATGTATGTACAATCCTAGCAACCGTTTCCTCTTTGCCAATCAACTCAGCAATATCAAAAACGCCTGGCCCAAATTTACCACCAACAAGCATAATTCGTAAAGGTAGCATCAGTTCACCGGGTTTAAGCTGGTTGGCTGCTGCCAGTTCTTTAAACTCTCTTTCTAAATCTGCGGCTTCCCACAGGGTAGATAATTTCAATGCTCTTATGAGCTCAATGAAAAACATATTTTTTTTGTCATCCCATTTGGGTTTGATGGCAGCTGTATCAACGTTTTCAGGCGCTTTAAAAAAGAAAACACCGTTGGTATAAAAATCTGGCAATAAGGTGCAGCGATCCTTTATGAGTTCGAGCACTTTTAAGAAATAAGCATCATCATTCACAACAATGCCTTTTGATGCAAATATCTCCTTAACAATAAACTGAAAACGGGAAACCGGTAACCGCTTTATCCACTCATGGTTGAACCATTTGGCCTTTTCAAAATCAAATTTAGCTCCGCCTTTATGTACCTTCTCAATGCTGAATTTTTCAACCAGTTCTGCCATAGTGAAAATTTCCTGTTCCGTGCCGTCGTTCCAGCCAAGCACAGCCAGCAGGTTTACAAATGCCTCCGGCAGAAAACCAATCTCTTTAAAGCCTTTCATTATGTCTTTTGAAACAGGATCCTGCCAGTCCATCGCATACACCGGAAAGCCCAGCCGGTCACCATCTCTTTTGCTCAGTTTACCATTGCCGTCAGGTTTTAATATCAGGGGAAGATGGGCCCATTGCGGCATGGCATCTAACCCAAATAAATACTTCCATAATAACACATGCACCGGCGCACTCGGCAGCCATTCTTCGCCACGAAAAGCATGGCTTATTTTCATTAAAAAATCATCCACCACCACTGCAAGGTGATAGGTTGGCATTCCATCAGCTTTCAGCAAAACTTTGTCATCGACCGCATTGGTGTCGAACTCAATGTGGCCACGAATCATATCATTCAGTGATACAAAATCCGTGGGATCTACCCTGATTCTTATAACATAAGGAGTTCCGCTGTCAATCAGCTGTTGCGTTTCTTCCGGCGAAAGCCGTAAAGAATTTTTCATACGCATGCGTATGGTATGGTCGTACTGAAGGCTGTTGCTGCCTGCAGCTTTTCTTGCTTCTCTCATTTGCTCCAAATCCTGTGTAGTATCAAAAGCATAGTAGGCATGACCGTCTTTAACCAGTTGATCAGCATACTCCCTGTAAATGGCCTTCCGTTCGCTCTGGCGGTAAGGAGCGTATTCTCCACCAGTGAGCACACTTTCATCAGGCTCTAAACCACACCATTTGAGGCATTCAAAAATGTAAGCTTCTGCTCCTTCCACAAATCTTGTCTGGTCAGTGTCTTCTATCCTTACAATGAAATCCCCGCCATATTTTTTTGCAAATAAATAATTGAATAAAACGGTACGAACACCGCCCAAATGCAAGCCCCCGGTTGGGCTTGGCGCAAATCTTACCCTTACTTTATTAAACATGCGGTAAAGATACCAACCATCTTTCACCTCCCCAATAATATGTAAACCAGGGATAAATTTTCGGTGTCAATGGCTGATCTTGCTATTAGTAACAGATAAACCAATCTAATATTTTTGGTATGATAATCTGTAAATTGCCGTATGAAGTATTTTGTAAAAACCCCGGTATGGTTGCAATGGTTTTACCCCGAATGTGTATGGCGGTTAAAGACCTCATCAGCAAAAACCATTTACCTTACTTTTGATGATGGACCTCATCCGGAAATTACCGGCTTTGTTTTAAAAGAGCTGAAGAAATTCAATGCAAAAGCCACCTTTTTTTGTATTGGAAAAAATGTGGCCGCTAACCCGGTTGTTTACCAGCAAGTTCTGCTGGCTGGCCATGCCGTTGGCAATCATACAAACAATCACTTAAACGGCTGGAAAACAAGCCAGGATGAATACATGAACAATATTATGCTGGCAAAAGAGCTTATTGATTCTTCCCTGTTCCGGCCTCCGTATGGCAGAGCCTGCAAGCAGCAGCTGAGGGCATTGTATGATGAGCAATTTAATTTTACACCGGTAATGTGGACGGTATTAAGCGGTGATTTTGATACAGCTATTGACGAAGAAAAATGTTTGCAGAATGTGCTTAAAAACGCAGATGACGGATCAATCATTGTATTTCACGATAGTGAAAAGGCATATAAAAAACTTGCGTATGCGTTACCAAAAGTTCTGCAGCATTATGCTGAAAAAGGATATAAATTTAGTGCAATAGAAAATGGGAGAAGCCCGGTGTAAAAGAAAAGGATGAGTTGTAGCAAAAAAATTGGGCCGGAGTAGAAACTCTGGCCCGTTTTTAATCCGTACCCTATGAAAACTTTGCACAAGATAGAGAGAATTATTAAAAATCCAAATATTTGTTAACTATTTTTTTACATTAAATAATATCGCCTGAAGTTCATATAAATTACCACCGTATTTATACGGTCCAGATGCGTACTTTATACCTTTAATAACCCTGAAGTTCATAAAACCTACATTTGCCATCTATGATTTTAATTGATACTCACTGCCATTTATACTCTGAAGAATTTGAAGGAGACCTTAAAAATGTAATGGAACGTGCCATAACAGAAGGCGTTCAAAAATTCTACCTGCCGGCTATTGACAGTAGTTCTACTAATGCCATGCTTGCGCTGGAAGAAAATTTTCCTGGTAAATGTATTGTCATGATGGGGTTACACCCTTGTTATGTAAAGGAAAATTACAAGGAAGAACTGTTGCTGGCAGAGCAGTGGCTGGCAAAAAGGAAATTTGCAGCAATTGGAGAAATTGGCCTTGATTATTATTGGGACACCAGTTTTTCAAAGCAGCAGGAAGAAGCTTTCAGGATACAAATTGAATGGGCGATGCAATACAAACTGCCGATTGTAATCCATACAAGAAATGCAACGCAGGATACAATCAATATTATAAAAGAATACACCAGCCGTGGACTGTATGGTATTTTTCATTGCTTTGGCGGCAGTTACGAAACAGCCGTTGAAGTGATTAAAGCTGGATTTTACCTGGGTATTGGCGGTGTACTTACCTATAAAAAGGCCGGCCTGGCAGAAGTATTGGAGAGAATTGATCTGGAGCATTTGGTATTGGAAACCGATGCTCCTTATTTAACCCCGGTTCCGTTCAGAGGCAAAAGGAATGAAAGCAGTTATCTCAAATATGTAGTTGCTAAGCTGGCTGAAGTAAAGAAAGTATCAGCAGAAGAAGTTGCCGCTGTCACCACTGCCAACGCACAAAAAATATTCGGAGTATAGACTGTGAAACTGTATTTTTGCCGTCCGAAAAATTTGGAGAGTTGTCCGAGTGGTTGAAGGAGCACGCCTGGAAAGTGTGTATATGGGAAACTGTATCAAGAGTTCGAATCTCTTACTCTCCGCAATAATGCAATATTTTTTGAATATCCTTCAATTTGGAGGATATTTTATTTTATTGATGCCTGCAGGTGTTTCTACATTTTTCTATCGGATCCCGTTCTCAAATAAAACGCTGAATATTGCTTACCTTAATTGCATCAATAAATTAATTGTTATGGAATTCGGAAGAGTAACAGCAGCAGAACTTGACAGCATCGATTTTTCTCTGCCTGCAGAACCATCTTTTAATAAACAAATACTTCCCGGCAAACCGGTAAAAAATCCAAAAATTTATATTGGCTGTGCCAAATGGGGAAGGGAAGAATGGGTGGGTAAAATCTATCCTCCCAAAACAAAAGAAAAAGATTTTCTACAGCATTATGTGCAGCATTACAATAGCATTGAACTAAACGCAACCCATTATAAAGTTTACGGCGAAGGGGGTATAAAGAAATGGACAGAAAAAGCTGCTGGCAAAGACTTTAAGTTTTGCCCGAAAATGTACCAGGGCGTAACGCACCGTGGCAGCCTGGAGGGAAAGCAATTTATAACCAATGAATTTTTCAGGGGAATCGTCGCTTTTGGTGAACATCTCGGCCCCATTTTTATACAGGTAAGCGATACTTTTTCTCCCAAACGAAAAGACGAATTGTTTAAATACTTAAAAACACTACCGACCGATCTGCAATTTTTCCTGGAGGTGCGGCATCCGGACTGGTTTAAGAAAGATGATATAAGAGAAGAAATGTTCAGCACGCTGAAAGAAATGAACATGGGGGCTGTAATAACTGATACTGCCGGCCGGAGAGATTGTGCTCACATGCACCTGACCATTCCAAAAGTTTTTATCCGGTATGTGGGCAACAGCCTGCATACGTCTGATTATACAAGAACAGATGCCTGGATACAGCGTATGAAACACTGGCTCGACAATGGCCTGGAAGAGTTGTATTTTTTCATGCACATGCATGAGGAAGCTACCTCGCCGGAGCTCACAGTTTATTTGGTTGATGAAATGAATAAAAGGCTCGGCCTGAATTTAATTAAGCCAACCTTTGTTACAAAGCAAAAAGGGCTTTTCGATTAAATAACCATTGTCATTTTGTGTCTTTATACACCACGCCGTTTTTCATCACCCATTTAACAGCACCCAATAATTTGATGTTGGTTAAAGGATCTCCTTTTACAGCGATGATATCAGCAAAGGCACCGGGAAGAATCTCACCGGTTATACCTGTTTGATCCAGCAGTTCGGCTCCATTGATAGTGGCAGTTTGTATTGCTTGTAACGGAGCCATGCCATATTGAATAAAAAACTCAAAGTCTTTAGCTTGCGGCTCATTCCAGTCGTAGCCGCCAATATCGGTTCCGTAAGCAATCTTAACACCAGCTTTCAACGCTTTTTTAAACACTGCAGGTTCTGATTCAGCAAAAAATTTATTCATCGGACTGCCAGCTTTAAATCTGCCTTCTGCCACATAATCATTTACATAAATTGTTGGGCACCAAAAAATGTTTTTCTTCACCATCAGCTCCATGCATTCATCGTTCATACCAAAGCCATGTTCAATACTTTTTGCACCAGCGTTGATGGAGTAAATGATACCGTCCGGAGTAACCGCATGTGCTGCCAGTTTACGACGGCTTTTGGTTGTTTCATCAGCAATCGCTTCAATCTCATCTTTTGTAAAATTGGGAATGCTCCTGTACTCACCGGAAGGTAGTTTTAAATAACCTCTGTCTGCGTAAATTTTAATCCAGTCTGCTCCGTGAGCAATTTGTTCTCTCACAGCTTTTCTTGCTTCATCTGCCCCGGTAATTTCTTGCAAGCCTTTTGGCATGTGCAGTTCCCAGGCATATTCTTTTTCAGATAAAGGGTAGTGGCCCGTGGTATTAATTGCCAATGTTGATACAAACATCCTGGGGCCTGGAATTACGCCGTTGTTGATTGCTTTTTTTATATCAACATCAGCATAGCCTGCACCTTCTGTTCCCAAATCACGGATGGTGGTAAAGCCATTCATCAGCGATGTAGCGGCACTTTTACTTGCTCTTAAAGTGCGGTAAGGCACCGATTCCTTTAAGACCTGTACATCATAATCTTCACTGGTAATATCCCCCTGCAGCAGCACATGCGTGTGACAATCAATAAGGCCGGGCAACACATAATAACTGCTGAGATCAATGTTTGAATCTGCCTTTTCCTTAAAAGCCGCAGCATCAGTTACGGAAACAATTTTATTATCCTTTACAAGAATTACCTGGTTATTTAAAACTTTGCCGCTTCGTACGTCAAGCATTTTGCCGCAGCGGATAGCGATTGTTTTTGATTGGGCAAATCCTGTGATAGTTATGAATTGAGTGATCAGCAAAAAGGTAAGTCGCAGCATAGTTTATGGTTGTAAAATGAATGTACAACTTGGTTCTGACGGTGAAAAATATTGTAGATCATTTTACATCAAATAACTCTTCCCATCTTGAAGTGTACCTTGGACTACGAAGTTCCATTCTCATTTTCCAGTTTCTGTTGGTACCAGTGGCAGCAAATTTTAATATATCGCCCCGCTGGCTGAAGTTAATATTGTCCATCATATCCATCAGCATGCGTTTGCCATTGTGTTTTTCTGAAACAAACAGGTTCCCCTGTATGGTGGCATCGGGTACCAGTCCGCTCAGCATTACGCCGGCCTTTTTATAGAGCCTTCCTTTTTCAAATAAATTGTCCACCAGCTTAACAGCAGGTTTTATTAATTCATGGGTTGATGAGGTTGCTACAGGCAGCGTTATGTAACTGCTAATCGTTGGTCCGTGCCTGAAATGTGCACTGTGACTTTGTTCCCTCGGCACCACAAACACACTGATGATATTGGCAGCACTTTGCTGCCGCCGCAATTTTTCTGCAGCCCTTGAAGTGTAGGTTGCGATGGCTTCTTTTATATCGGAAATATCTTTTACCGGTGTTCCAAACATCCGGGTGCTGGCAATCATTTTCTTTTCGGTTAACTGATTTTCCATCTCGTTGGCAACTTCTCCCTTTAGTTCTTTTAACAGGCGAATGCCTACCACGCCACCGAGATTTTTATGAGCCCATTCTGCAG
Source organism: Ferruginibacter sp. (assembly GCA_965247025.1). Lineage (GTDB taxonomy): Bacteria > Bacteroidota > Bacteroidia > Chitinophagales > Chitinophagaceae > Ferruginibacter. Next base: position 4,987,869 of record OZ252000.1, read on the forward strand.
TTTTTTTTGTAAGATCAAAAGCAGTAAAAACAGCGTTCATGTCTCTCAGTTTTTGTGCATATTGCGTGCCTACTCCCCATACTTCTTTTATGGGAGTATCCTGTAAGGCTTTGGCAATTTTCTCTTCGTTATCCAGTACCACCACACATTGCGTTGCCGTTTTGTTTTTCTTGGCAAGATGATTGGCCACTTTGGCCAATACTTTAGTTGGTGCCACCCCAACAGAAACTTCTATGCCTGTCCAGTCTTCCACTGTCTCTCTTATTGTTAATGCAGCCTTCTGCAGATCGCCATTGGCAAATTTATCCAAATCTAAAAATGCCTCATCTACAGAATACACTTCCACATTTTCAACACCAACCAGCATTCTCAGTGTTTCCATCACCCGCCAGCTCATATCGCCATATAAGTTATAGTTAGATGAAAAAGTGGCCACATCATGTTTTTCAATTAATGGCTTTGCCAAAAAGTAAGGCCCTGCCATGCCAATGCCCAGCGCCTTGGCTTCATCACTTCTGGAGATAATGCACCCGTCGTTGTTGCTGAGTACAACAACTGGCTTTTTGCTCAAGTGTGGCAGAAATACTCTTTCACAGCTACAGTAAAAACTATTACAATCTACAATGGCTTTCATAATAATTTTCTAAAATGATGAGCAGTTTGCATAACCCCGACGGCGGCTCCAAGCCCCGTTGGCGGTTATATGAAATCTCACCTTCACAACCGCCATCAGGGTTTTCAACCGCCATCAGGGTTTTCAACCGCCGTCAGGGTCTTCAACCGCTAACGGGGTTGTTTGCCACCGCTGAGCATTCTGTTCATTGACCTATCAATTTTGAGAACAGTTTGCGTAACCCCGACGGCGGCTCTAAGCCCCGTCGGCGGTTACTTAGAGAATAAAATTAACGTTTGAGTTCATCCTCACAACCGCCGTCAGGGTTTTCAACCGCAGACGGTGTTGTTCGCAGCTGTGGGGGTTGGGAATCAGACGATTTGCAAATCTTATCATTCATGCGTAAATCTTTCCAGACCTTCTTTTCCATATCTGCCCTCATGCGCTTTCTTAAATTCATCTGCTCCTCCAAACCAATCCAGCACTTTTTCTGAGGCTAAAAAAGTATTGTCATTTTTTAAAATACTGTGATAAGAAGAAAACTTCCATTCTTTAAAATCATTTACAAAACCATGTAACTGGGGGTTGTAGTGGCAATAATAAATTACAGATGTCATGTAGCTGTTGTCATCAATTAATTTTCGTTCAAAAGGAGACTCGAATAAAGATCCGGTTCTCTTATAAGCATTGTTGATTGACTGAGCATAAGAATTAAAAAAGTGAGAAAGTTGTTTTGAAGCAGTTAACCGGATCATTCCTTGCCCATTGTGTTTCGGCACATCCGCATTTTCTTTTACATGCACCAGCAAATGAAAATGATTTTTCAACAAGGCGTAAGCATAAGTTTCAAATACATCAGAGCAATAGGCGATGTATTGCTGCAGAAAATAGTAATAGTTGCGGTCTTTTTTAAAAAGATTTTCGCCATTTACACCTCTGTTGTAAATGTGAAAAAATTGGCCTTCTTGTAATGGTTGTATGTACATAGTATTTTATTTTGATGGCTGTGTTTAACCCCGACGGCGGCTCCAAGCCCCGTCGGCGGTTACTTAAAGAATAAAGTTAGCATTTGAATTCATCCTCACAACCGCCGTCAGGGTTTTCAACCGCTGACGGGGTTGTTCGCCGCTATTTCAAACAGACCTTATTATATAAACCACCACTCCCCAAATTTTAAAATCCATAAACTCACCTACTTCAATGGCCGAAAGCCTGGGTGTTTCAGGAATCAGCCGCAGGCGGTTGATCGTTTTTTCATAACGCCTAATCAGCATCTCACCATCTACAACAGCAATTACAATTTTACCATTAACCGGTTTTATACTCCTGTCCACAATTACAATGTCACCATTAAAAATACCGGCGTTGATCATGCTGCTGCCGCTTACTTTCATAAAAAAGGTGGCAGGCTTGTTACGGATCAGTTGTTCATTCAGGTCAATACCCCGTTCCATATAGTCATCAGCGGCAGCACCAAAGCCCGAAGCATTCGCCATAGGCACATCATGCTGACTGAATTTTTTACTGCCCGTATAGCTGCTCCCGGAAAAGTTTTCCACTTCCATAAAAAAGATTTTATTATTAGCTAAATAGTTTAGTAAATTTATGCTAAAATTATTTGCATTTCCAAATTTAGAAATGCACAATTTTAAAACGACACCTGGTTTAAAACATTTTTATGGAGAATCAACCTACAGAAAACAAACCCATTTTTCAGCCAAAGAAAAGAGATTTGTCAGGCATTATGCCCGGTTATAAAATATATGAGTACCTGCTGGTACTTAACCCGAATGAAGCCTTACGGGATAAAATAATGGCTGTGAAGCAGCATTTTTTTGACAACTATAAAAATCCCTCTGCAGTGTACAGTAAGCCGCATATTACGCTGGTAAATTTTGTTCAGTACGGTATGATGGAAGAGCGGCTGCTGAACCGCCTGGAGATACTTGCTATGGCGGCAGCTCCCATAAAAGTTGAAATGAAAGATTATGGCAGCTTTCCATCGCACACTATTTATATCAATATCACCAGCAAATTGCCTGTGCAGAACCTGGTGAAAAATATACGTACAGAAGCCCAGCGGCTTATGAAACTCAACAATGAAAACAAGCCTCATTTTATTATGGAACCTCACATGACTATTGCCCGTAAACTGCAACCCTGGCAGTATGAAAAGGGCTGGCTCGAATTCAGTAACCTGGAATTTACGGGCCGTTTTATCGCAGATGCGATGCTGTTGTTACGCCGCCCTTTAGATGAACAGAAATACCAGATTGTACGCAGGTTTGAGTTTAAGAACATGCCGGTATCAACGGTGCAGGGTGATTTGTTTGCATAGGAAAATGAAAACAATTATGGGCCAGACGGTGGTACTACTATTTGGCTTCATTGGCGTCGCATCTTCCCGATGTAAAATCGGGATTCCGGCTTCACGCCGGAACTTGTACCAATCGCTTTATTGAAATTTTACCACACAATAAATAACCTTATGGATAATAAATTACAACAAGACCATCACAAGGTAAAACCGGTGATGCATGAAATACAGCCGGAGCATTTACCCGGCGGTGAGGAAACAGAAAGGCCCGAAAAATACATTGTGGGCCGTGGAGCCCAGATCAATACAAAAAACCGTTTCCTGAAAAACGAAAAAACGCAGGAACATATTGAAGGAATTGACGATTGGGAAATAAGTAATGTGCCAACTCAATATCTTGAGCAGCAAAGCAAAACCATTGTAAACAAAGTTGAAAGTAAAGATGTGGGCATGGGGTACAGCATGAATCCCTATGCAGGCTGTGAGCATGGCTGCATTTACTGCTATGCCCGTAATGTGCATGAATACTGGGGTTACAGTGCCGGGCTGGATTTTGAACAAAAGATTATCATCAAAAAAAATGCGCCACAGTTGTTGCGAAAATTTTTGATGCATCCAAAATGGGATGCCACTCCCATTATGCTGAGTGGCAATACAGATTGTTACCAGCCCGCCGAACAAAAGTACCGCCTCACAAGAGGCTTACTGGAAGTATGTAATGAGTTTAATCAGCCCGTTGGCATCCTCACCAAAAACTCCTGGATACTAAAAGATAAAGACGTATTACAGGAAATGGCAAAAAAGGGAATTGTGTCAGCCATGGTGAGCATTACTTCTTTTAACGAAGACTTGCGGCGGATTATGGAACCAAGAACCACCACTGCCAAACAAAAGCTGAAAGTGATCAATGAACTCAGCAGTGCAGGTGTAAGAATGGGTATTATGATGGGGCCTATGATACCGGGATTGAATGAACACGAAATGCAGCGGATTATGAAAGCTGCAGCAGATAACGGCGCCACGTTTACAGCCTACACTTTCATCCGGCTGAATGGTGCTATCAAATTTTTATTTCATGACTGGTTGTACAAAAATTTTCCTAATCATGCTGATAAAGTATGGCACCTTATTGAACAAAGCCATGATGGCAAAGTGAATGATACCCGGTGGGGCGTACGTATGAGAGGCGAAGGAAACATTGCACAAATGGTGGCACAGCAATACAAAAAATACGGCAAGCTTTACAACATGAATGCGGAAGAATGGAGTCTCAATTCAAGCTTATTTAAACGCCCCGGAGCACAGGGCACTTTGTTTTAATTTTTAAATCTTTACCAATGCAATCCATCACAAAAAATTACCTGACTGATATTATTTACCGGATGATCAGCAAGTCGATAGAGTTACACAGAAAGTCAAAAAATAATGATCATTATAATGCCATCTGCAAGGTTGCAATGGATGAAGAGATGATCGACTTTATTGTAACCATACCATACTTTGATGTTGACCTGAAAGATTTTTTATTAGGCAACGTAAAAGAAGAAACGGTTATCATCAGCCAATCCTGGGAAACAGAATTTATAAAAAAGTGTACTGCCTGGGCAAGGAGTTATGAATGGCTGGAAGGGGATGAGTATTATTTGAGTGATGCACATATCAGCCAGTTAATGCGCCAGGCGGAGTGTTTGAGTTTGCCATATTGAGAAGTACGATCTTATATTAGCAAGTTCGCTTTCCTCCGAATATTTAAATTGTATTTTAAGCAACAGCTAACTTTTTCTTTGTATTCATCACACTTGCGTTTCGCAAATGTGAGTTTTCGGGAACTACTAATTTATAGGGGCGATTAAAAGCCTCCTGTGAAACTTTGAAATGCGCTGCCAGTTTCCTGATTACATCTTTAGAAAGCCCTTTTTTGTAATTTAGAATATCAGAAATATACCCTTTGCTTATGCCAAGTATTTCAACCAGGTTGTTGGCTTTGAGGTTATGGTGTTTAATGAAAGAGCGTAGTAATTGAACCGGGTCTGATTCAGCAGATGAAATGTGGTCAGCATCCCACTTTTGAATAAGCAGCGTAAGCAATGCTATTTCATCTTTTGTGTTCCTGTCTTTAGAGCCAGAAAATACCAGTTGCTCTAATGTGTTGCAATATTCTTTATACTGATTTTTACTGTTAATCACTTTGTATTTAAGTGTTTCCATGTTGTTTATTTTAATAATCACTTACACTATATTTAATTCTTATACAACTCCGCCCTAAACCGCTTAGCCAGTTTCCCTGTAGCCAATGCCGGATCAATATCTGCAACAATTACACCTGGCTGGCCGTATTGCTGGTGCATGATGCAGGTGCCATCCGGAGCAATGACAGAACTGGCAGATTCCTGGAACGTGGTGGCATAATTGGAACTGGCAAAATAAATAGTATTCTCCATGGCACGGAGCATCATAGCTTTTTCGTAGTAAGGATTGTTTTTGTTCCCCCATTCTGTAAGTGTTGGCCCGCTGATATTGCTGCCGGTAAAGTGTGGATGAAAAACAACTGCTGCACCGTTTCTTGCTGCCCATCGTACAGATTCAGGATAGCGAAAACCTTCATGGCAAATAGTGATGCCAAATGTTAACCCGCCTGTTTCAAACAATTGCCGTTTTGTACCAGGTATCCAGATATTATCTTCAGAAGGGTCCAGTTGATTTTTAGATTGATAGCCCAGAACTTTTCCTGTGGCATCTATCACAAACGCCACATTCAGCAGACCTTCTGCCGCAAACCAATCCATTGGCAGAATGATGCAGATGGAATGGTTTTTTGCAATGCTGCAGGTTTCATCCAGTGCAGCCTGCATGTTTTCAGGTGTAGATCTTTCAATTGGAAATTCTTTTGATGGATAGCCCGGAACGTAGGATTCGGGAAAGCAAATAATTTGTGCTTGTTGCAAAGCTGCTTCTTTTGCAAGTAAGTCCAGTTGATGCAAACGTTCGCTAATTGTTGCAGCCATTACTGGTGATGCGATTGCAATTTTCATAATAGTTAGTTGATTGTTGTTGTGCAATTTACGAAAGGAGCATTTGAAACATCCTCAGGCTGAGTAATTTACCTGCTGAATCTGGCGATGATTAACTGATAAACATTAAAGCGTAGTTTGCCCATAAAAGTTCAACATTAAATATGTAAGCTAAATAATTTAGTATTTTTATGCTAATAAATTTGGCTCCTATGAATCATGACAGAATCACCGAAAAACTTTCCATACTGGCCGATGCTGCCAAGTATGATGTAAGCTGCAGCAGCAGTGGCAGCAAACGTAAAAACGATAACAAAGGATTGGGTAATGCCAGCAATGGAATTTGTCATGCTTATACCGAGGATGGCCGCTGTGTTTCGCTGCTGAAAATTTTGCTGACGAATGTTTGCATTTTTGATTGTGCCTATTGTGTGAGCCGCAAGAGCAACGATATTAAACGGGCTGCTTTTACCGTACAGGAAGTGGTGGATTTAACAATCAACTTTTACCGCCGCAATTACATTGAAGGGTTGTTCCTGAGTTCGGGTATTTTCAAAAATGCGGATTACACCATGGAACGCCTGGTGTTGGTGGCAAAAAAATTAAGAACTGAACACAAGTTCAATGGATACATTCATTTGAAAACCATTCCCGGCGCCAGTGAAGAGATCATTAAAGAAGCTGGCTTATGGGCAGACCGGCTGAGCATCAACGTAGAGATGCCGACAGAAAAAAGTCTGGCATTGCTGGCACCCGATAAGAACAGGCAGCACATGCTGGAGCCCATGAAAATTGTGCAAAATGCCATCATTGAAAACAAGGAAGCGAAGAAGTTATTTAAATCAACACCGGCTTTTGCACCTGCCGGCCAAAGCACCCAGATGGTGATTGGAGCTACGCCGGAAACCGATCTGGAAATACTGTACCTGGCAAACGGATTCTATAAAAAATTCAACATGCGGCGGGTGTATTACTCGGGCTATGTACCAATCAGCAACGACAACCGCCTGCCTGCCATTGGTACGCCTGTACCAATGATAAGAGAAAACCGTTTATACCAGGCGGACTGGCTGCTGCGGTTTTATGGGTTTGAGGTGCAGGAGATCGTTGACCGCAATAATCCGCTGCTTGATACGGACATTGATCCCAAGCTGAGCTGGGCATTGCGGAACCTGCATTTATTTCCGCTGGACATTAATACAGCAGATTATAAAATGATTCTCAGGGTGCCGGGTATCGGCATACAATCTGCCCAAAAAATTTGCAATGCCAGGAAATTCAGAAAGCTTGGCAGTACGCATTTACAGAAGCTGGGCATTGCTTACAACAGGGCCAAATACTTCATCAGCAGTGATGGTGAATTTGAAAAAAAGGACTGGCAGCCGGGGCAGATCAAATCTTTCATTCTAAGCGAAGGCAACAGCAAATACCAGCCAAATTTTTCACCACAACTAAAATTATTTTAGATGACAGTGGTGATTTATGATGGAAGTTTTGAAGGGTTGCTCACAGCAATTTTTGAAGTGTATGAGTATAAGATTCAGTCGCCTGCAATTTGCCGGGAAGGGGCTGTTAGTGGCAGCCTGTTTGGCAATACCCATGTGGTAACAACTAATCAAAACAAGTGTGAACGGGTATATAAAAAGCTGAAAGACAAACTAACGTTGAGGGCTGTAAAACAATTAAGCGATACTTTTTTATCGGAACTCAAAGGCATTGAAAATGTATTGCTGCGTTACATTCAATATGCGTTGGCCAGCAAGCAGGCAGTTGAAAATGATTATACCCATGCTGATGTATTAATGGTGCAGCAAACCAGCAGAAAAGTACACCGGGAGAAGCATCGCATGGAAGCATTCGTTCGTTTTCAGCTTACCAAAGACCAGTTGTATTACAGCATTATTCAGCCCGACTTTAATGTGCTGCCGCTGATAAGCAAACACTTTACCGACCGTTATGCAGACCAGCGCTGGCTGATCTATGACAGCTTGCGAAAATATGGTTTGTATTACGATGGCCGCCATGTGGAGGAAGTGCAAATGCAGTTTGCTGCCGACTTACAAAACACCGAAGCATTGCAATCGGTGTATGATGAAAAGGAAGAATTGTACCAGCAGTTGTGGAAACAATATTTCAGCAGTGTAAATATCAAGGCAAGGAAAAATATGAAGCTGCATATTCAGCACATGCCGAAGCGGTACTGGAGGTATTTGGTGGAGAAGAAATGAGTTGTAACATTTTTCTTGGAAATCAATAACTAAAACCACCCATCACCTCTGCCACGCTTTTTATCTCTTTAATGGTTTCATCAGTAAAGCCCTCTAAATCTTCTAAACCAATATGGCCGTCAGCCAAAATAGCTGCAACGGTAAGCAGGTACTTTTCGCCTTTAACGCCCTCAAACCTTTCACCAATCGTGTTGTCCACTATTTCAACGGCACTGTACAGCTGGTGATATGCATCCCTGTCAGTCTCGAACTTCCCCTTACGCCATTGCTTAAGGATGGTTTCAAATTCTTTAAGGCCGGCCGTATAAGATGCAGCCAGCCCTTTATCAATAACAGCCTTTGCTACTTTTTTTTCTTCCCTGGAAAGTTTGTGTATCATGGAATTTGATTTGACAGGTCAAATTTAAAACATAAACGTTCTCAGTAATTCATCAATTTGTTTACTATTTGAATCCTTTTAAAAACTCCGTACTTTTCTTAAAAAATTATACCGATGGCAGAAGAATTTGATCATCTTTCTGAAGAAGAAAAGTTGCAGGCAGAAAATGAGTTTCTTAAAATGAAAATGATGCTGGAGCAGGGTGCAAAGTTTGGTAATATGCAGGACGGCAATATGCTGCCGCCGGATATTGAAAACCAGTTTTTAAAAAACGTAATGGCTTTTGAAAAAAAGTTTGAAGGGGAAAGGAAGGTAATAAAGTTGTTTGATAAAATTGGCCGTCCGCAACAGTTTAAGCCGGTTGGTGAAATCCCCGACAATGAGATTGAGTCAGCCTGGGAGCAACTGGATCTGTATCTCCGAAACCATGATATTGCCCTGGATGCCTTTAGCCCTAAGGTGACTTACAAAGAACTGTACAGGTTTACAACAGAAGAACTTTTTGAATATGAAATGGATGACCACAATTTGCCGGGCTGGACATCTCAATTTACATACGATGAATTTTACCCGGATGATGAATTTGACAACACCAATGCCGCAGTGAATGATTGCATCAGCCAACTGCTTTCGGCGGAGCCACTGAAATGGATGATGCATTTCAGAAGCGAAAATATCACACTTAACCAGCACAATCAGCTGGATGAAGAGGATTTTAAAAGGCTGGTGAATTTGTTCAAAACTGCCTATGACAATATTACGGATGTGGAAATAAATGGAAGCGGTTGTTCATTTGATGATGATGTTTGTACTGTATCGGGTACTTACTCTTTCACCGCTGTTCATCAAAATAACAACAACAAACTTAGTGGCAACTGGACAGTGCAATTTGAAAAAGATACTGATTTGGGCTACTGGTATATTTTTTCAGTACAGGTGGAAGAGATAAATTTTTAACTGTATGGCGTAGTTACACCTCCTTATCCACAACCTTCACCGCCGTCATCAACTCTTTTACCATCGCTTCCAGTTCCAGTATTCTTTTTTCCAGGTCCGGCAATCTTCTGGCAACAGCCTGGCTGCGGAGAGCAGCGGTATAATCGTAAGCAGGCGAACCGGTCACTGCACTGTTAGGCACTTTTAAAGATTTGCTTACACCGCTCTGGGCATTTATTTTACTGCCGTCTGCAATATGGATATGGCCCACAATGCCAGCCTGTCCGCCAATCATTACATTGTTGCCAATTTTTGCACTGCCGCTGATACCGGTTTGTGCCGCTATCACAGAGTTATAGCCAACTTCTGCATTGTGGCCAATCTGCAGCAGGTTATCCAGCTTGGCACCAGCCTTAATAACAGTACTGCCCATAGTGGCCCTGTCGATGGTGGTATTGCTGCCGATCTCTACATTGTCTTCAATAATTACATTGCCAATTTGCGGTATCTTTTTAAAGCTGCCATCGGGCAGTGGAGCAAAGCCAAAACCATCGCTGCCTATTACAGATCCCGGATGTATGGTAACATTATTGCCAACGGTACAATCATGGCAAACAGTAACGCCGGGTTGCATTACGCTGTTGGTGCCGATAATTACATTGTCGCCAATATAGGAGAAAGGGAATATTTTAGCACCATCTCCAATGATGGCGTTTTTGCCAATATATGCAAAGGCACCTATAAAAACCTGGTCTCCAATTTTGGCTGTAGCATCAACATATACAGGCTGTTGTATGCCGGTAAGCTGCTGGTTTTGCATTTGATCGTAGGCTGCCAGCAAAGTGGCAAATGCTGCATAAGCATCTTTTACTTTTATAAGTGTGGCAGTTACAGGTTGTTTTAATTCCTGGTCTTCATTTACAATGATGATAGAAGCATGGGTACTGTATAGATATTCTTCATATTTTGGATTAGACAAAAAAGATAACTGGCCTTTGGTGGCCTCTTCTATTTTTCCAAAAGAAGTAACAGCAGTTGTCTCGTCTCCTTCAATTTTTCCGCCGATAATGGCAGCTATTTGTACAGCAGTAAATTGCATGGATTGGTTGATGGTTGATAGTTCATTGTTGATAGTGATGAATAGTTGATGGTTCATTTCTGATGATTGATCCCTGACGCATTTGCCATGGACCATCAACTATGAACCATTAACTTCTTTCCCTTACATAACAAATGTAATATTTTTTAGTGCTGCCCATCAAGCTTTCATTGATAAGCGGATCATCTACGGCAGAAATATCTTTTACCGTACCATCTTTATAAAGTATAAAAATATTTTCATCAGAAAAATCATAGGTGCTGGTACTGGTTTCGCCTGTAAAAACCAACCATTGTGCATCTTCTTCCGAAAGCTGTAATTTTTTTGCCGCCTCCTGTATTTTTTCCTGCAACAATGCAGAGGGTACAGCAACGGTGGAATATTTCACTTTTAGCAGGTCCCTGTTAATAATGCCTTTGCACAGGTAAGAAAGTACTTTATCAGGATGATGGCTCCATTCTTTAATAGCAGTCAGCACATCATTATCATCCAGGTCGCAAAACTCTTCAAGCGTTACTGTTTCTATCGGCTCATTGATAAATTTATGCAGAATGGTTTGTGAAGATGCTTTGATGTATTTCGCTCTTTTTATAATCCGCTGCAGCATCTGCTCTGCACACATTACGGTTTTATGCAGATACACCTGCCAGTACATCAGCCTTCTTGAAACCAAAAATTTTTCAATGGAGTAAATACCTTTTTCCTCTACCATCAGTTCGCCGTTGTACACTACCAGCATTTTTATGATGCGGTCGTAGCCGATCATTCCTTCAATTACGCCGGAGAAAAAACTGTCCCGGGTAAGGTAATCCAGCCGGTCAACATCCAGCTGGCCGCTGATGAGCTGGTATAAAAACTTTTTGGGATAATTGTTGGTGAAAATGTCTATCGCCATTTGCAGTTGGCTATCAAACTGCTTATTCAGCTCTTTCATAATCAGCAGGGAAATCGCTTCATGATGCATTCCTTCTATCAGCACATTTTCCAGCGCATGGCTGAAGGGGCCATGGCCAATGTCATGCAGCAGAATGGCAATCTTTGCCGCCTGTTCTTCTTCTGATGTAATGTCAACGCCTTTGCTTTTTAATTCATGTAAGGCACTGCACATTAAATGATAAGCCCCCAGGGAATGATGCAGCCTTGTGTGTACTGCTCCGGGATACACCAGGTGTGCCATCGCCATCTGGTGAATGCGCCGCAACCGCTGGTAAAATGGATGAGCAATGATCTTGAAAATAAGGTCATCATCTATCGTGATAAACCCATGCACAGGGTCGTTGATTATTTTTCTTACTGACATTAAATTGTGGTTGACGATCCTTTCGAAATAAATTCTTTTTCTGTTAAAACAAATACAAAGTAAAGTAATGCGGCTTATTGCGTCAGTTAAAAATTAAATTTGTACGATATCACTTTATCATTTCTTATATAACGTGTTGTCAGGATTGTTTTATAGCTTGTGAGGAATAACGGTTTTGCTGAGCCGGGTAATCCTTGGCAGAAGGAAAAATAAATTTTAAAATCAATACACATCAATGAACGTTGCAAAAATACTTTGGGTGGATGATGAAATTGACACCCTTAATTCCCAGATACTTTTTTTAGAAAATAAAGGGTATGAAGTAGCCACTAAAACCAACGGTTTTGATGCGGTGGAATTTATAAAAAGCAATATTGTGGATGTGGTGCTGATGGATGAAAGCATACCGGGTATTACCGGGTTGCAAACGCTGCAGCAAATGAAGGAATTCAACAGCAATCTTCCTGTGGTACTCATCACCAAAAACGAAGCGGAAAACCTGATGGATGAAGCCATTGGTTCACAAATAAGTGATTATCTTATTAAGCCGGTGAACCCAAACCAGGTACTGTTAAGCCTTAAAAAAATAATTGACAATAAAAGGCTGGTGGCTGAGAAAACCACATCTGCTTACCAGCAGGAATTCAGGAGTTTATTTATGGCGCTGAATGATAATCCTGACTACAACCAATGGATGGAAATTTATAAAAAACTGGTGTACTGGGAGCTCGAAATGAAGAAGAGTGACAGCCCGGAAATGCAGGAAGTTTTTCAATCGCAGAAGGCAGAAGCCAATACGGAATTCTTTAAATTTATTTCCCGTAAATACAGCAGCTGGGTAGGGCCAAAAGCAAAGGAAGCTCCTGTAATGAGTCATAACCTGATGAAGTTTAAAGTACTGCCGCATCTTGAAAAAGGCACACCCTTATTTTTTGTGCTGATTGATAACCTGCGCTACGACCAGTGGAAAATGATTCAGCCCATTTTTGCTGAGAGCTTCCGCATTCAGGAAGAAGATACTTTTTATGCTATTCTGCCAACGGCAACACAATATGCCCGTAACGCAATTTTTGCCGGCTTGCTGCCGGTTGACATTGAAAAACAGTTTCCGGTACAATGGAAAAATGATGACGAAGAAGGTGGCAAAAATATGTTTGAAGAAGATTTTTTTAAAGCCCAGTTAAAGCGGTTGGGCAAAACAAACCTCAAGCACTCCTACACCAAAATCACCAACAATCACGACGGGCAAAAACTGGTGGATAATATTCACAACATGCTGGCCAATGACATCAACATCATTGTGTACAATTTTGTTGATATGCTGAGCCATGCCCGTACAGAAATGGAAGTATTGAAAGAACTCGCCGGAGATGAAACCAGCTACCGCAGCATCACCCAAAGCTGGTTTGAACATTCCCCCCTGCACCAGGCTTTGAAGAAAATTGCCGATAAAAAAATAACTGTGGTAATAGGAACCGACCATGGAAGCGTACGGGTAAAAACACCAGCCAAAGTAATCGGCGATAAACAAACCACTGCCAACCTACGTTACAAACATGGCCGTAATCTTAATTACGAACAAAAAGATGTACTGGCTTTTAAAGATCCCAGGGAAGCTGGTTTACCTGTGCCCAATGTTAACTCCTCTTACATTTTTGCCAAAGGCGATATTTTTCTTTGTTACCTCAATAACTACAACCATTTTGTAAATTATTACAAAAATACATTTCAGCATGGCGGGGTGAGTTTGGAAGAAATGATTGTGCCTGTGGTGAGGATGATTAGCCGTTGACGGTTTACAGTTTAGTGTTTGGTGCTTACAGTTTGATGTTGGGTGTTTTATTCTTGCGGCTACTCTTTGTTTTTGCTATTACCGTAAGCTGTTGGCTGATGATTTTAGAAATTTGTGTTTGGCTATCCACCGTAAATTGTAGTCCTAAAATGCCAACAGTGAACTTTCAACCGCAAATCAAACTGTAAACCCTCAACCGCAAACCCTAAACTGTAAAACCCCAAACCGTAAACCGTAAACATCTTTCCACAACCTGTGGAGAAACAAATTTTGTTTAGCGTTGTTATTGAATGAAGTTGCACTTGCATTCACAAATAAAGAAAAGACAAGAGGAGGGAGTACCAAACCATGAAATACAATCAGACCACTTTAGATAAAATAGAACGCATTGCAGAAGAAAACGGTTATGTTATCCGCTACGAAAGAGGAACATTCCAGAGCGGCTATTGCATCCTGCAGGCTAAAAAAGTAATTGTTTTAAATAAATTCTTCCAAACCGAAGGCCGCATCAATACACTGGTTGATTTACTTCCGCAACTCAATATTAATTTCGACCTGCTCACCCGGGACAGCCAGAAAATGTACGACGAACTGATGTCAGTTGCCGTGGCGAAATAAGACTTCTCAGTCTGTCATTTCCCCCCAGGAAAAATTTTCAATGATCAATGTTCAATGCTCAATTTTCAATTAGAAAGGCAGCTGTATTTGATTGAAAATTGAGCATTGAACATTTGCGTCTTTCCTGGTCTTAAGTAAGCCACATTGACTACCATTAGCCATCACTACCTCAGAATCTGGATCTTCTTCGATTCTACCAATTGATTTGCCTGTTTGATGGTAAGCAAGTAAAAACCGCCGCTTAACTTACTGATATCTATTTTTTGCAGCCTGCTGCTGATGAGTTGCTTCTTGATCATTTCCTGCCCAAGCTGGTTGGTGATGATAAATGTTGTTTGCCTGTTTACCAAAGCTTCCGGCAATTCAACCTGCAACATGTTTTTTGCCGGGTTAGGGTAAATTAACAACCCGGTTTTTACTTCAAACACCACAGTGCTGATATTGCTGTATTGTTCTGTGCCATCCTTGTTTACAATTTTTAAGCGGTAGAAATTTTTGCCGTTGATTGGCTGCAGATCCTGTGCCGCTGAAGTGCCGTTGGCAGATGCAATATTTAACAGGTGAGTAAAATCCACTCCGTCTGCAGCCCTTTGTATTTCTATCGTCCTGATACCGGGATTGTCTGAAATCTTCCAGGATAACGTGACGTTACTGCCATTTTTTACCGCCATAAAATCCTCAATCTTAACCGGTAATACTATTACTGTAATACCTTTTAAACCAGCGTCCATATTGGTGATTATTTGACCAGCAGCAATGCTGAAAGAAGCTGTTTTTCCTGTATAATCTGGCTTGCTGTTATTCGTTGCTCCACCGCCTCCAATGTTCTGTTGGGTAAAGCTTGCACCCGGCGGCAGATTGGTAAAAATTACATAGTAACCGGAGCCGGCAGGTATATTGCTCAGCGTGTAAAACCCTGTCGAATCTGTGGTGGATGTTGCAATCACCGTACCTGATGAATTATACAGGGTAATCGTGATATTGGCCACGCCGCCTTCTCCCGGGTTTAGTAGTCCGTCGATGTTGTCGTCCGCCCAAATGCGGTCCCCAATACTGGTAAGGTTTTTAAAGCCAAAATCAACATCCTGTGTAATAAAAGAAGTGTTTACAATTGCCAGTGCATATTTGCCTGAAAGGTTACCATCATTATCAATAGTGCCAAGCGTACCGCCGCTTACATTGGCTGCGGAAAGATGATAGCCTGTAAGTGCAACTTGTGAAGTATCAATCTCAAGCCTGTAATTATAGCCGGGTAAAATTCCTTTTACACCCGTCCAGGTTGCAGGCTTTCTTGTATCAGTTGCAGCCATGTTGGAAAAGTCAAAAATATAATTACCGTTGCTGTTAGTTGTGGTCGTCCAGGTTTGGTCATCAGCAGTATTGTAAATGCCATCAAGGCCGGGGTTACGTAAAATAACAGCAACTGCGTTGATGCCCGTTTCGCCAGCATCCTGTATTCCGTTGCCATTGCCATCATTCCAAACAAGGTTACCTATTTGTACCGGCTGGTTTTCTGTTACAAATTCAATATCGCCAATACCGTTTGATTTGCTCACCTGTATGGTATTGATGATGGTTGTTCTGCACATTTGTTTTTTCTTACCTGTGATTACGTCATTCCATTGCAAACCCTGCGAATACCAATAGTTACCGTTCGGCTGAACTGTATCTGCGATTGGATCATACACGCTGGTTGCTACTTGCCGGGAGCCCATCAATTTTGCCAGCGTTCCTTCTGCACTTTCATTTTCGCCATCGCCGGAAACATCTGCATAATATTCTTTACCGGTTTTGTTATAACTGTTTCCAAAGCCACCTTCATTATAAGGTGCCACTTTTGGATCACCTTGTGTAATTGGCTGTATGCAACTGGCAGATGTTCCTTCTAATACCCAGCCACTGCCCACCTTACAGGCATGCAGTATATCGCCTTGCTGAATGCTGAGACCTGCATTTACTGAACCCGGCGATGCATCATAATCCATCGAATTTTGATCGCCCCACCTGTCCCTTATTCCAATTACCATGCTACCGTCTTCATTAAATTCGATATCTGCAATCATGGGTTGTGAACAAAATTTTGGGTTGGTGGTGGCCGTGCCTCCAGCCTGCGCCCAGGTTGTAACCCATGCTCTTGGAGCCCGTAAAACAGTGCCTGAAAATAAATCAAAATCTATAGTAACTTCTTTTGTAAAACCTGCTGCAAGATTTTTTACATCAAAAGAAATTACATAACCTTTCAGATCTGCGGTTAGCTGGGTAGCCATCGCATCGGACACAACGCCAATATAACCTCTGCCTTTATAAATTTTTATGCCGTAAGGCCGTATATTATTTCCTGCGCCTGTAGCAACAGGAAAGCCCGGTAAACTTGCCAGGTCATAAGCCCTGGTGAATGCTCCCAGTGTTGCGGCAGATGCATTGTTTAAAGTACTTCCTGCAGCACTTGCATCCATTACAATCAGGCTCTTCTGGTACATATTTATCATGTAAATACTGTCGCTGTTTTGATCCGCTTTTATCCCGCCAAAACCCATGGTGCCCACTTTTGCAAAGGCATCAATATCCCTGCTTTTAACCGTGCCCGATACTACTGCGGAAAGAAAATTATCATTTGCAGTATCCGGTGCAGCCACCCTGGTAACTGCGCCAAAGTCAAGTGCTGTGGCACTGTTGGATGGAGTAACTCCCTGCATATTAAAGCCACCGCTGAACACCCAGGTGCTTCCACTTTTGTTTAAAAAATAAACACCGCCTATCCCATACAGGCCAAGCCCATAGGTTCTTTTTAGGCTGGAGGATACAAAGAAACGCTCTTGCTTTTTTTGATAGGCCATACCAAAAATAGTTCCTGTATTAAAAAACTTTGCTGGTCGTTTTGATGTGTCAATGGTCATGTAATACGCACTGGTAGATGGATTAGGTCCGTTTGTACTGTTGTTGATCTGCAACACAGAATATCTCCCGGCGTTGTAACCAGTGTAGGTACCCCGTGGCTGCTGTACCATCATTAATACCGGATCAGGATTGGAAATATTATTCCAATAGTCTTCCGGCGCATTAATTGCAAAACTGGCTGTGGAGGACGGTGCAGTTGCAAACTGAATATTACTTCCATTGCCGCTGCCATTAAAGCCTGCATGATCTCCCTTTGCAAGGCCGCTGAATTCTATTCTTGCCGCTGCACCTGCTGCAACCTGCCCCGATGTAAAACTATATGCCCCGGTACCGTCTGTTGTGGTTGAAAATACATTGTTGTTTGCAAGTGTTGCTGTAACAGTAATGCCTTGTACACCCGGTTCATAAAATACAGCTGTGCTGTCTTTTGTGCCAGTGCCATTAAAATCCCGGTACACAAAACCGCTTATTTGTGCTGAAAGCTGCAGGCTGCAGATTGTAAAGACAAAACTTGTTATAAGGAAAAGAATTGGTTTCATTGTTTTGTAGTTGGATTTTGTAATTATACTCCTGGTATGAAGAGGTATGAAGCCAGTAACGTTAACCGCTGTTATTTATTGAGTGATTAACTTAATATTCTACGTAATATGACTAAATCTCTAAAAACCAAAACTAGCAGGAGTTTTTTATAGAATTTTATCTGTTATCCTGTCATAAAACGGCTACATTAATGGAAGATTTTTAAATGAACCTGGTAGTATCATCAGGCAGTAAACGTTCAAAACATTCGGTTATTTTTTTACCACATCCCACCGTAGAGAATAAAAAAAACCGCATGAAAAAAATCATGCGGTTAGCTAAAACTGTTTGAAATTTTATTGCAAAAGCTTCATTATTTCTTCTGTCAGTTCACCTTTGGTGATCGGCACGCCTTTTATTTTGTTGTAACCTTTGGCATCAACAAAATAAACATCCCTGATGATTTTAATCAGCTGGCCATTGTTGATTTCTGGTATCAGCACATGATCAAAATTGTGCAGTATTTCGCCCAAATTTTTTGGGAATGGCCTTATATACCGCAGGTGTGCATGAGAAACTGCATAGCCGCTATTTTGCAAATCTTTTACCGCACTTTTAATTGAGCCGTAGGTGCTACCCCAGCCAAGTACCAGCACTTTTCCTTTTGCATCACCACTGTCTAATTGTTGTATTGGAATATAGTCAGCAATCTTATCAACCTTTGCCTGCCTGGTTTTTACCATCAGCTGGTGGTTCTCATTATCGTAACTGATGTTACCGGTGATGTCTTGTTTTTCCAGGCCGCCTACACGATGTTCAAGGCCGGCCGTTCCGGGAATTGCCCAGGGGCGTACCAGTTTTTCATCTCTTTTATAAGGCAGAAACTTTCCGTCTTCCTCCAGGTTTTCTGCGGTAGCAAATGTTACTTTAATTTCTGACAGATCTGCACTCACAGGATACTTCCAGGGTTCTGCACCATTAGCGATGTAGCCGTCACTTAAAAATATCACCGGCGTCATGTGCTGCACACTTATTCTTACGGCTTCATACACAGCATCAAAACAATCGCTTGGTGTAGATGCTGCTATTACGGGCATGGGGCATTCCCCATTGCGGCCGTAATAAGCCTGCATCAGGTCGCTTTGCTCGGTTTTCGTAGGTAAGCCAGTGCTTGGTCCGCCACGCTGTACGTTTATAATTATCAGCGGAATTTCCAGCATTACGGCTAGCCCCATTGCTTCTGCTTTTAAAGCCATGCCCGGGCCGCTGGTAGTTGTAACGCCCAATGAGCCGCCATAACTTGCGCCTATGGCAGATGTGATTGCTGCAATTTCATCTTCTGCCTGAAATGTTTTTATACCGAAGTTCTTGTATTTGCTCAGTTCATGTAAAATATCACTGGCGGGAGTTATAGGGTAACTGCCCAAAAACATTGGCAATCCACTTTTTTGAGAAGCCGCTATCAAACCATATGTAAGTGCCTGGTTACCCATTATAGAGCGGTAACTGCCGGGCTGCATTTTAGCTTTGTTTACCCGGTACCGTGTACGGAAGGTTTCTGTGGTATCACCAAAATTATATCCTGCCTGCAGAGCCTTCACGTTGCTTTCAAAAATCTCGGGCTTCTTACCAAATTTCTCTTTTATAAAAGTAATGGTATTTTCCATTTCCCTGTTGTACATCCAGTATAAAAATCCAAGTACAAACATGTTCTTCGCCCTGTCTCTTTCCTTCATGCCCATGGCGATATCTTTCAAAGCCTCCCGGGTCATTTTGGTTACATCCATTTTTATCACTTCATACCCATCCAATGTATCATTATCCAGCGGGTTTACGCCATCAGCATAGTTAGCCAGCCGCAGGTTTTTTGAATCGAAGCCATCCGTATTTACGATAATGATACCACCTTTCTTTAAAGCTGTCAGGTTTACTTTTAACGCCGCAGCATTCATGGCAACAAGTACATCGCAGCTATCGCCTGGTGTATAAATAGAATCACTGCTAAACCTTAGCTGGTAGCCGCTTACGCCGGGAAGTGTTCCCTGTGGCGCCCTTATTTCTGCCGGAAAATCCGGGAAAGTGGCCAGGTCAATACCGAGCATTGCTGTGTTGTTGGTAAACTGGCTGCCGGTAAGCTGCATACCATCGCCGCTATCGCCTGCAAATTTTATTACCACATCCTGTAAAACCTGTTCTGTTGTGTTCATCTTATGGCTTATTTAAATGGCTGGCAAGGTACGCCGAAAATTATTTTCGCCGTGTATTTTCAGCCGCCGCCTTAATTTTTTATGGTAAGATTTTACATTTTGAGTATTAATGATATATTAACAGCATATTTTTGCGTTATCATTCTTCCGATAAATATATTTATAGAAGAAATAAAATACTACCAAATAATTATGGACCCAGATTCGGAAGTTGCTCGTGCAATTTCAACAACCTTAAAAGCCCTCACATTTATTATTTTTTTAGCCGGATGTCATGGTACCAGGGATACGCCCGTTGTTACTACTGAAAAAAAAGACAGTGCCGCTGTTAAAACAGATATTTTAAAAATGCCTGATTCGGCAGACAGCAGGAGAACCATTTACCTGACGTTTGATGATGGCCCCAACAGGGGAACAAGCAACGTTTTAAAAGTGCTTAGTGAAGAGCAGGTTCCTGCCTCAATGTTTCTTATCGGTATACAACTGCACGGCAGCCCCGGGCAGGAGATTGACTACAGGCACATATTGCAAAACCATCTTTTAGAAGTGGACAACCATAGTTTTACGCATGCTCACAATCATTTTGATAAGTTCTACAGAACACCGCAGGATGTTATAAATGATTTTACCCGCTGTGCTGATAGTTTGCATTTAACCGACAGAATAGTAAGAACACCAGGCCGTAATATCTGGCGCACTGCCGCTGTTAATTTTACAGATATAAAGAAGAGCAGCGAAGCCGCAGACAGCCTGTACAGAGCCGGATACACAGCAATGGGTTGGGATGTTGAATGGACATTCAATAACCACCTTCAACTCACCAAAACACCCGCCCAAATGCTGGAAAAAATTGACAGCTTTTTTAGCAAGAAAGAAACCCGGACCTTAAATCACCTTGTGTTACTGGCGCATGACCAGTCTTTTGCGGACAGCACGGATACAGACTCCCTGGTTAGTTTTATCAAACAATTAAAGGCAGACGGACGTTATCGTTTTGACGTGGTATCAAAGTACCCGGGCCTTAAAAATTAACAGCAGCCATTCTTTTATCACAATCAAAAACAACTAATTTTACAATACAAAAATTTCAACTATGGAGTTATTTAAATCAGGTAATCCGACCTTATCGGAAAAGGCTTTTAACAGTGTAACCATCAGCAGCAACTATGCTGATTCGATGACACTCAGGGGAACGCTCAACAAGTTTGGCTTTATGCTGCTTATGCTTATGGGCAGTGCATTTTACTCATGGAAAGAGTTCCAGGGTGGCGGAAACGTAATGCCGCTGATGTGGGGAGGGGTAATTGGTGGTTTGATTGTGGCGATTATTATTACTTTTAAAAAGGAATGGGCGCCATATCTTGCTCCTGCTTACGGTTTGCTGGAAGGTTTGTTTTTGGGTGGAATTTCTGCTTATTATAATGAGGCATTTGCTGCAAAGGCACCTGGCATTGTAATGAATGCTGTGGGGCTCACTTTTGGTACAGCTATCGCAATGTACTTCCTTTACAGCTTTAAAATTATTAAGGCTACAGAAAAGTTCAAATCTGTAATAATTATGGCAACTGCCGGTATTGCTGTATTTTATCTTTTGTCAATTGTGTTGGGCATGTTTGGTGTACATATGGCCTTTCTTCATGAAGGTTCATTGATGGGCATTGGGTTTTCATTGGTGGTTGTGGTAGTAGCTGCGTTAAATCTTATCCTTGATTTTGATATGATTGAACAGGGAACCGAGGGCGGAGCCCCAAAGTACATGGAGTGGTATTGTGCCTTTGGTTTGATGGTTACAATTGTTTGGCTGTATCTTGAAATACTTCGCCTGCTTTCAAAAATTAGCGGCCGGAAATAGTCAGCTTTTAATACATTGAAAGAGCCGCATCAATAAAAATGGTGCGGCTCTTTATTTTATTTGCTTTTATGCTAAGTTTAAGATCAGTTCTTCCACCTTCCCTTTTATAAAATCCCTCACTTTATTAAACTCACCTGGTTCCATGTGTTTTGGATCTGGAATTTGCCAGTCTATGAATTGTTTGGCAGGCATCCAGGGGCAGGCATCGCCACAACCCATGGTAACAACAGCATCAAAAGGCGCAAATGCTGTTACCTCATCCAAGCTTTTGCTGTCGTGGTTACTTAAATCATAACCCAGGTCTTTCATTGCTGCAATGGCTTTTGGATTAACAACGCCGCTGGGCTTGCTTCCTGCGCTGTAGGCTTCTATCTCATTACCGCCAAGCATTTTTGCAAAAGCCTGGCTCATTTGTGAGCGGTTGCTGTTTTCGATACAAACAAAAAGTAATTTTTTCTTCTCCATAATTTTCTTTTAAACGGTTTGTTTTAAATAGTATTTTTTCCGGAACCAGAAAGCAACATTTACCAGGATAATGAGTGCCGGCACTTCTACCAGCGGGCCGATAACACCGGCAAATGCCACACCACTATTGATGCCAAATACGCCGATGGCCACAGCAATAGCCAGTTCAAAATTGTTGCCGGCAGCTGTAAAGGCTATTGATGCATTTGTAGGATAGTCGGCACCCATCTTTTTGCCAACGGCAAGGCTTACCATGAACATAATGGCAAAGTAGATAACCAATGGAACAGCAATTCTGACCACGTCGAGTGGAATTTGCATAATCAGGTTACCTTTTAAACTAAACATTACCACAATCGTAAACAGCAGTGCAATAAGTGTAATTGGGGAAACTACCTGGATGAATTTTTCTTGATACCACTCTTCTCCTTTTGCTTTAAGAAGCAAATAGCGGGTTATAAAACCTGCGGCAAAGGGAATGCCGAGGTAAATGCCAACACTCTGCGCTATCTGGCCAATACTTATATCAACCACTGTTCCTTTAACACCAAAAAATGGCGGTAACACCGTAATGAAAATGTAGGCATAAATGCTGTAAAGCAATATCTGGAAAATACTGTTGATTGCAACAAGGCCAGCAGCATACTCCCGGCTGCCTTCTGCCAGTTCATTCCAAACAATTACCATTGCAATGCACCTTGCCAGGCCAATTAAAATTAAGCCCGTCATGTATTCAGGATAGCCCCTGAGAAATGTAACCGCCAATAAAAACATGAGCAACGGGCCAATAACCCAGTTGAGCAATAGCGAGACAGACAGCACCCTTGTGTTTTTGAAAACTTCTTTTAATTTGTCATACCGCACTTTTGTAAATGGTGGATACATCATCAGTATCAACCCGATAGCTAATGGAACATTTGTGGTGCCTGTAGAAAATGAATTAATAAATATTGGCGTGGATGGAAAGAAATAGCCAATGGATATGCCTGTTACCATTGCCAAAAAAATCCACAAAGTGAGAAAGCGGTCAAGAAAATTTAATTTTCTTCTTTTAAAAACCGGCGTACAATTATTTGCTGGCATTCGGGGCGATTATTAATAAATCCGGCTTCGATTTATTGTTTTAAAAAGATGGTTCCTCTTTGGGAAAGGATCAGAATTTATATTCTTTTCGTCATCACAATGGCCGAAGATGGACAAAGAGATGAAAACTCTGTTGTTTGTTGAATTGCTCCGGGAGCGTCTTCTCTTTTTATGATAGAGTAACCTTGCTTAGTAAAAAAATCTGCGGCAGTTGTGGTTAACAGATAAAGGCAATTAATGCCACTTTCTTTTACAAAAGCCTCCGGCTTAGTTACAATCAGTTTTCCGAAACCTTTACCTTGTGCTTCCCGGGCAACGCTTACGCTTCTCAGCAAACCGCAATCGCCATATATTTCAAGACCTGCTGTTCCAACAGCATTGCCGTTTTCAAAAAACAGGTAAAGAAGCTTGTCAGCATCAATGTCTGAAACAGGTAAATTGTTCTGCTGCAACAACTCAATTACACGTTGCCGGTCTGTTTCGGCGACTGCTATTTTTAACGCAGGTGTCTTTATTTCACTTATCATTTTCAATATTTTTTTTGTTGAAAATTGAATGCATTTTCAAGATATAGTTTAGCAACAGCCGCTTCCCGGCTCACAGCAATTTCTTTCATCTTTTGCAGGTTTTTCTGCGTAAACAGTAATACTGGTGATTTTTGTATCACCTTTTTTATACGTTTCAATTTCTTCAGGAGTGAGGTAGTTAGCCAGAATGTTTTCAGGAATGATGATGGCTTTATCTTTTTGAAGTGTTACCTTTTTAAATCCGGCTTCTTTAATAATCTTCAGGTAATCCTGTTTTTGAATGGCTCCTGAAACACAGCCTGCGTACAGCTCTGCCACATTCTTCCACTTTGAAGGCAACTCACCTTCCAGCACAATATCACTGATGGAAAAATGGCCGCCGGGTTTCAGCACCCTGAAAATTTCACTGATCACTTTGTGTTTATTCGGAACAAGATTAAGTACACAATTGCTTACTACAACATCAGCGTAGTTACTGGTTACTGGCATGTCTTCAATATCGCCCTGGCGGAATTCTACATTGTTAAGGCTCAGTTTTTCAGCATTTGCCCTGGCCTTTTTTATCATTTGCTCTGTAAAATCAATCCCAATTACTTTCCCTTTTTCACCCACAATACGGCGGGCAATAAATGCATCGTTGCCGGCACCGCTGCCAAGGTCTATTACGGTATCGCCTTCTTTTATCTTAGCAAATTCTGTCGGCAATCCACAGCCCAGTCCAAGGTCAGCGTCGGGATTGTATCCTTCCAGTTTTGTATAGTCATCTGCCATAATATTGTACACTTCATCGCCACAGCAGGCGGTAGTGGCACCACAGCAGGAAGTGGCATTCTGGGTCTGACTTTGTTCTGCGATAGCAGCATACTTTTCCCTCACCAATTCTTTTAAATCAGTACTCATGGTTGTAAATTTTATCTCTTCCCTTTGCAGGAGAGAAGTTGTTAGTTAAATTGTTTTGATGTTGAAAGTTGGCAGCGCTGTCTCAAATCAGCAACAGGACTTCTGATTCTGCGTCTTAAGTTTCTTGAATAAAAAGCTAAAGGCTTCCATAAATTTTTCAAATGCCTCCCAGTTGATACAGTAACAGCTCCTCGGGCCGTCAACTGTTCCTTTTATGAGACCGGCATTTTTCAACTCTTTTAAATGCTGCGATACAGTTGATTGAGCCAGCGGCAGAATCTCAACAATCTCTCCGCAAATGCACTCATTTCTTTCTGCAAGCACTTTCAGTATGGCTATCCTTGCAGGGTGCGCCAGGGATTTTGCAAATTCTGCCAACTCTTGTTCCTCTGTTGAAAAGGACTCTTTTTTATGAACCGCCATTGCTTAATTTTATATCGCAAATATACGATTAAGCGTTTCAGCTTACCAAAATTAATTTAAGTAAATGCTGGTTGTAAAGATTTGCATTCAAAAGTTTCGATGTTTTATCCAATCAAGTTTGTACTTTTGCAGACAAACTAAAATGTACATTATGTATCCAGCAGAGATAGTAATTCCGATGAAAGAAGAGTTAACAGAGAACGGTTTTTCTGAGATGTTAACCCCTTCTGATGTAGAGACCAATATTTCAAAAGAAGGAACAACACTGGTTGTGATCAATTCAGTGTGCGGCTGCAGTGCAGGTACTGCAAGGCCGGGTGTTTTAATGGCGGTGCAAAACAGCGAAAAAAAGCCGGAAACACTTACCACAAGCTTCGCAGGTTTTGATGTGGATGCTGTAAAAAAAATACGGGAACACCTGTTACCTTATCCTCCGTCATCACCCTCAATTGCGCTGTTTAAAGACGGGCAGTTGGTGCATTTTATAGAGCGGCACAATATTGAAGGCCGCAGTGCTCAAATGATTGCACAAAACCTGATTGGTGCTTTTGAACAGTATTGTAATTAAACTGTAGAAAATATTGGAACTGGCTTAATCCCGTAACAGTACGTTACGGGATTTTTTTTACTTGTAACCGGGCAGGTGTTAATTGCTTTTGTTAATGAAAACTATGCAGGTTTCAATAATCAATAATGAAATATAATTGCCACATAATAGATAACTTGCAACACTCTTATTTCTTTACGTTTCAACATTTGTATGTATCCCAATTTATATTATGTTTTTAAAGACTGGTTTGGTGTAGAGTGGAAGCCGCTGAGCTTTTTAAACACATTTGGTTTAATGGTGGCCATGGGCTTTGTTACTGCAGCCATTGCTATTTCCAGCGAACTTAAACGGAAAGAAAAACTTGGGTTGCTTTTCCCGAGAGAAGAGTTTATTTCTGTAGGTGAGCCGGCTTCTTTTTTTGATTTGTTCATCAATTTTATTACAGGTTTTATTTTTGGTTTTAAACTGGTGGGATTGCTTTTCAATAAACCAGACGATCTAAATCCACAAGAGTATATTTTTTCCTCACAGGGTAACCTTGTTGCAGGTGTTGCACTGGGGGCTTTGCTGGCAGGGCTGAAATGGTGGGAGAAAAAGAAACATCAGCTGAAAGAACCTGAACAACGCCCCGTGAGAATCTGGCCGCATGACAGGGTGGGAGATATTGTAATCATATCACTCATCTCCGGTATAATAGGTGCCAAACTTTTTGATAACCTGGAAAACTGGAGTGATTTTGTAAAGCATCCCATAGACAGGATCTTTTCTGCCGGAGGCTTAACATTTTATGGCGGACTAATATTGGCCACCATTTCACTGGGGGTTTATGCAAAAAGAAAAGGAATTAAAATTGTACACATGGCGGATGCCATTGCTCCTGCAATGCTGCTGGCTTATGCGGTGGGAAGAATTGGTTGCCAGGTTTCCGGTGATGGCGACTGGGGTATTTACAACAGTGCTTACATTACAGGAGCAGACGGAAAAGCAGTTGCAGCAACACCTGCTCAATACAACGCTCAGCTTAATAAATACGCCACCTATTTTTTACAGGGTGCTGTTACCGATAGCGGTACGGGCACCACAGTGATTGTTACTGACAGAACCAGCACAAGCCTTGCAACTGTACCAAGTAAGGCTGTAAAAGCTCCTTCATTTTTACCCACCTGGATGGTGGCTTACAGTTATCCGCAAAATGTAAATAAAGACGGCATCAGGATTTATACTTTGCCAGATGAACACAACAGGGCCCTGCCTGTGCCTGTTTTCCCGACGCCTTTTTATGAAATCGTTGCCTCTGCACTGTTGTTCCTGGTTCTTTGGTCTGTAAGAAAGAGAATTAAGGTTGCCGGTACCATTACAGGCATCTATTTTATATTAAATGGAACAGAGCGTTTTTTAGTAGAAAAAATAAGAGTGAACAATCATTTAACTTTTGCAGGATTGAAATTTAGCCAGGCAGAACTGATATCTTTTTTACTGGTGATTGCAGGCATAACCATCATTACCATTGTTCAGCTAAATGCAAGAAGAGGGAACAGAATGGAATAAAATTACAGATTGAATTTTTATAAAAAAGGTGATCATTCTTTTTGACCTGATCACCTTTTTATTTTGCTAAACCTTTATTGAAAATTAAAATTAATACAGCATTCTCACCTTAATGGTTGCCTTAACTTTCTTCAGTAGTTCAACAGCGCTTTTGCTCAGGCCTTTATCAACATCCAGTACAACATAACCAATGGTTTCATTTGTTTTAAGGTACTGGGCAACAATATTAATGTGGTGTTTGGATAACTGTGTATTTATTTCACTAAGCACACCCGGCACATTGTTATGGATATGCAGTATGCGATGGGTATTTTCCTGCGGTGGCAGGCTTAAATCTGGAATGGTATGAGAGCCATAGCTGCCGCCTTTTTCCAGGTAATTGAATAATTTGTTACTTACATCATCACCAATATTTTGCTGTGCTTCTTCTGTGCTGCCACCAATATGTGGTGTAAGAATTACATTGCTCAGGCCTTGCAATGGAGAAGTAAATGTGTCCCCGTTTTTTTCAGGTTCAAGAGGGTACACATCTATCGCTGCGCCACCAATTTGTCCCTCTGTTATTGCTTTTGCTAACGCATCCAGATCCACCACTTCGCCACGGGCATAATTGATTAAAATACCGCCGGGTTTAAAAGATTTTAAAAGCGCTTTGTTTACCAAATTTTTAGTGGTGGGAAGTTCAGGCACATGCAGTGAAACAATATCAGCAGTTGATACTAATTCTTTCAGAGTGTTTTTTGAAGATGCATTTCCCAGCGGCAGTTTGGTTTCAGTATCATAAAAAATTACTTTCATGCCAAGGCTTTCTGCCAGTACACTTAGCTGGCTGCCGATATTTCCGTAACCGATAATTCCGAGTGTTTTACCACGAAGTTCATAACTGCCTTTTGCCTCTTTAAGCCACACACCTTTATGAGCTGCATTATTCTTGTCAATGATCTTTCTTATAAGCATAATTGAGGCACCAATCACCAGCTCGGCCACACTCCTGGTATTGCTGTAAGGCGCATTAAAAACAGCAACGCCCTGTTTGGTAGCGGTCTTTAAATCAACCTGGTTTACACCAATACAAAAGCAGCCAATTGCTTGCAGTTTCTCTGCGGCGGCCAACACTTTAGCTGTTATCTGCGTTTTACTTCTTATGCCTAAAAGATGCACATTTTTTATCTCCTTAATTAATTGTTCTTCACTTAAAGCGCCTGTTAATTTTTTTACACTGCTGTAGCCGGCTGCATTAAAATATTTAACTGCCACGTCACTGATGTTTTCAAGGAATAATACATTTATCTTCTCTTTGGGATAGCTGGTTTTATTTTTGTCAGACATTATTATTACGCTTTATTTTGTGCAAATATATTTCATCGCTCCCTTACTAAATTATGTTGCATTTAAAAAGACAATTCAATAATCCTTTACTGCCAATTTCGTTTGCTGTTTGCTTTATTTTGCTGCTGCCTACGGCCGGATTTTACGCTTGTAAGTCGCAGGCAAAAAAAGATTCTTTGCCTGCAGATTCTTTAAAGATGATTCAACTGCCAGCAGCATCTTATATTTCCGATCATGAGAAAAAAATATATGCAGACGGTTGCCAGGCATGGTGCGATTCATCCCTTTTTCGCCGGGGTTTTAACGGAGGTGTACTGGTTGCAAAAAAAGGAAATATTGTTTTTGAAGCCTACAGGGGCAGTACCCATTTAGATGGTAAAGAGCCAGTAACAGACAGCACACCTTTTCACATTGCATCCGTATCAAAAACTTTTACGGCCATGGCAGTTTTAAAACTCTGGCAGGAAGGCAAAATAAATATTGATGATGAGTACAGTAAATTTTTTCCAACATTCAATTACCCCGGTGTTACCATCCGTTGTTTGTTGGATCATAGAAGCGGCCTGCCCAATTACCTATATTTTATGGAAACACTTGGCTGGAACAAAGCGGTGTTTGTGCGTAACCAGGATGTGTTTGATTACCTGACAACAAAGAAGGCTTTATTAACCAATATTGCCACACCCAACACCCGTTTTACTTATTGCAATACCAACTATGCCTTGCTGGCTTTATTAATAGAAAAAGTAACTGGTGGTAGTTACAGTGCTTATTTAAACAATTCATTTTTTAAGCCGCTTGGTATGAAGCACAGTTTTGTTTTTGACACCACGCTTGTGAATAAAGTGCCGCTTAGTTATGATTGGCGTGGACGTCCAAATCCTTTTAATTTTTTAGATGCGGTGTACGGTGACAAAAACATTTATACTACGCCCAAAGACCTGATGACCTGGGACCGGGCTTTAACCACTGGTAAAATTTTTACCGCAGCTACGCTGGAAGCAGCGTACAGCCCTTACAGTAATGAAAAGGCAGGCATAAGAAACTACGGACTTGGCTGGAGGATGAACATTTATCCCACCGGGGAAAAAATGATTTATCACAATGGCTGGTGGCATGGTAACAACGCTTCACTGGTAAGGCTGCTGGCAGATTCAGCGGTCATAATTGTGGTTGGAAATAAATTTAATACTGCAATTTATCATGCAAAAGAAATGGCAGTGCTGTTTGGTAATTATGATAAAACGGAAGAAGAGGAAGAAACAAATTCAGCTCCGCTGGTTGCACCTGTTGCAGCGGATGTAGTGCCAGCAAAAGTTAGTCGCAGACCTGTAAAAAAGATTGCTGTAAAACCGGCCAAAACTATTGCCAAAAAAGGAAAAAAAGTACCGGTAGTTATCTCATCAAAAAAGAAGAAAAGATAGGTTGCGGTAATAGAGATAAAACCGGTAGAATCTATTTGAAAAAGCAGTTGACGCTTAATACAATGCAATGCAGCAAAAAAAATTACTGGTTATTGGAGGCGGAGCGGCTGGTTTTTTTTGCGCCATAAATGCTGCACTGCTAAACCCGGCGCTGCAGGTAATCATCATTGAAAAAACCGGAAAGGTTTTAAGCAAAGTAAGGGTTAGCGGCGGCGGCCGTTGCAATGTAACCCACAACTGTTTCAGCATAGCTGACATGATAAAAAAATATCCCCGTGGCAGTAGCTTTTTAAAGAAAGCTTTTCATCATTTTTTTACAACAGATACCATCCGGTGGTTTGAAGAACGTGGCGTAAAATTGAAAGCAGAAGCAGACGGAAGAATGTTCCCCGTAACCGATTCATCCGAAACAATTATTAACTGCCTGATGCAGGAGGTTAATAAATGCGGCATACAAATAATGCTGAACAGGAATGTGCAGGCAATGAACTTTAAGGATGGTTTATGGAATGTTGATTTTAAAGGCGAACCTGCAATTGCAGCAGATTATGTTTGCATCGCCAGCGGCGGTTATCCCAACGCACTTCAGTTCGATTGGCTGAAGAAACTTGGCCACAAAATTGAAGATCCCACTCCCTCTCTTTTTACTTTCAACATGCCCGGCAACAGCATTACTTCTTTAATGGGTATTGCTGTTGAAAATGCTGCGGTAAAAATTATGGGTAGCAAACTGCAGGAGCAGGGTCCCTTACTAATTACCCATTGGGGCATGAGCGGTCCCTGTATTTTAAAATTATCGGCCTGGGGTGCAAGAGAGCTTGCTGCCAGTAATTATCATTTTACAGTTTTAGTAAACTGGTTGCCTGCCAGCAATGAACAAACGTTAAAAGAAAAATTTCAACAGGTACGTTTTGAGCTTGCAGCTCAGAAAATTGTAAACAGAAATCCTTTTGGTCTTCCGCTAAGATTGTGGCAGTACCTGTTGCAGCAAAGCGGCGTTAATGAAGATTTGCGCTGGGCAGACCTGCCGGCAAAAGAGCAGAATAAACTGATAAAAAATTGCTGTGCACAGGAGTTTGAAGTAAAAGGCAAAACAACTTTTAAGGAAGAATTTGTTACAGCTGGCGGCATCGACCTATCAGAAGTTGATCACAATACGATGCAAAGCAAAGTTGCTCCCAATTTATATTTTGCAGGAGAAGTATTAAACGTTGATGGCGTAACAGGAGGCTTTAATTTTCAAAATGCCTGGACCACCGGATACCTTGCAGCGAAGGCGATTGCCGGGAGAATGTTTGATGTTTAATGTTTGATGTCTGATGAATGATCAGTATAATAAACCTCAGACGGTCAACTTCAAACCGTCAACCGTCAACCCCAAACTGCAAACCTCAAACTCCAAACCGTCAACTCTAAACTGATTCCCTCTCCATCCAGTCTTTCTCTTTAGCATCGCCGGAAGCAATAACCATAGCTGTGGCGAACAAAAATAAAATTTGTGCTATAAATGCATAATGAGAATTGGCATCGAAAGTTTTTAAAAATGGGTAGTTAAGTTTGAGGAATAGCATCACTGCCAGCACCAATGTAAAAGTGCAGACCAGCATGCCTGTTATAAGAAAAAACCAGCCCAAAGCCCTCACAGTTTTTGTTGTGACTTTTGCTATTTTCTTTTGTAAATAGTAGTAAGCTGCATAATAAATTATGTACGGCACCAGTAAAATAATTACGTGAAAAATATTCTCTGTACCTGGAATATTGAAAAGGGTGATTGAGATAAGTTTCAGTAAATAAAAGATCAATACAATAAGCAGGATAAACGCAACAAACCCACCCAGCAACAAAGCCATCAGCCCAAAATATTTGTTTGAATCATCCTTCATAAAAGCCTGTTGTTTTTCCATCTGCAAAGTAAATACATCATTACCAAGCAGTGGCATTTTGTTTTGGTAAAAAACATCTTAAGCGTTCATTTTTTCTTCATTGCGTTCAGGCGAAGCAAAAAAAATCCCACTGCATTGCTGCAACGGGATTGTATCAAAATAAGTAGCTAAACTTAGTCAGCTTTTGGAGCTTCCGGAGCCGCTGGCGTTGCTGCTGCGTTTGCCGCTGCACCATCCATCTTAGCTTTCAAATCAGCCAACGCACTTAAATCACCAAGGGTAGATTTCTCTACTTTGCTTTGCAGGTTTTTAACTGCTTTCTTGGTTACTTCAGCTTCAGCTTTCTTCTCTTTAAACTCAGCTTGTTTTTCTTCTTCTATCGCTTGCTCCCAAAGGCGGGTATGGCTTAATACGATACGCTTGTCGTTGCGGTCAAATTCAATTACAACAAATTGTGCAATTTCATCAGCGCCAACGGTTTTGCCATCTTCTTTTGCCAAATGACGGTTAGGTGCAAACCCTTCCAAACCATAAGGTAACTGTACAACAGCACCCTTATCGTCCTTCTTCACCACGGTACCTTCATGTATGCTTCCCACGTGGAAAGTGCTTTCAAGGCTGTTCCATGGATCTTCTTCAATTTGCTTGTGACCAAGTTGCAGCTTACGTCCGTCCTTATCAATGTTCATGATAATTACTTCGATAGTAGCACCAACTTTAGTGTATTCGTTTGGATTGTTGAAACGCTTCAACCAGCTTAAGTCGCTGATGTGAATCATACCACCAATACCAGTCGCCAGTTCAATAAACACACCATAAGGAGTGATGTTTTTAACAACACCTGTATGCTTGCTGCCTTCTGGGAAACTTGTTTCAATAACGCTCCATGGGTCGTTAGCCATTTGCTTGATAGAAAGACTCATCTTACGAGTGTCTTTATCTAACGTAACAATTTTAGCTTCGTATTCATCATTCAATTTGAAGAATTCTTTAGCATTTACCGGAGTGTTAGCCCATGTAATTTCACTTACGTGTACAAGACCTTCAACACCTGGCATAATTTCTAAGAACGCACCGTAGTCTTCGATGTTAACCACTTTACCTTTCACCACTTCGCCTTCTTTAATGCTTTCGCTTAAAGTATCCCATGGATGAGGAGTCAGTTGTTTCAAGCCTAAGCTGATACGTTTTTTATCATCATCAAAATCAAGCACTACCACGTTGATCTTCTGATCCATCTTCAGTACTTCACTAGGATGGTTGATACGTCCCCATGAAATATCAGTGATGTACAGCAAACCATCTAAGCCGCCAAGGTCAAGAAATGCACCGAAGTCAGTGATGTTTTTGATAGTACCTTCCAATACCTGGCCTTTCTCCAGTTTACCGATAATTTCAGCACGCTGAGCTTCGATATCGCTTTCAATAAGCGCCTTGTGAGATACAACTGCATTCTTAATGGTTTCATTGATTTTAACCACTTTAAATTCCATTGTTTTACCAACAAACTGATCGTAGTCTGTAACTGGTTTCACATCTATCTGAGATCCTGGTAAGAATGTTTCCATTCCAAATACGTCTACAATTAAGCCGCCTTTGGTTTTGCTGGTAACAATACCGGTAACAATTTCGCCGGTTTTGTGCAATTCCATAATCCTTTCCCATGCTCTGCTGGTACGGGCTTGTTTGCGGCTAAGGTGTAAATTACCGTCCCTGTCTTCTTTTTCCACCACCATTACTTCAATGATGTCCCCTACTTTCAATCCGCCAACCACATCCCTGAATTCGTTCAGAGAAATTAAGCCGTCACTTTTAAAACCGATGTTTACAACCGCATCTGTTTTAGTGATCGCCTCAATGGTAGCCTGGATCATTTCGCCGTCATTGATCTGCTTAAAAGTGTCATCGTACACTTTGTCGTACTTCTCTTTTTCAGTTTTGTTGTAGCTGCTAACATTTCTTTTGTCAACGCTCCAGTCAAAATCATCATGAGCCGTTACAATTCTTTCTTCTACTGGTGCTGCTGCCACAACTGGCTCAGTTACAGCATTTTCAGCAAGCGTTTCAGCTACTTCAGCGGCAGGTGTTTCAACTGCCGGAGCAGCTTCCACCTCAGGCACATTTGTTACCGCAGCAGGTTCAGCTTCTGGCGAAGCAGCACCTTCCTGTGCATCTGCGTTTAGTTGTTTAACAATATTAAATGACATAAAATTACCCCGGTGTTTTTTTAACGGGGTGGCGAAGGTAGGGCTTTTCAGCGGCTTTTTTTGGGAAAAAAGCAGGTTTTTTGACACCGGCAGATGAGCTTTGGGCAGCTGAAGTGGCGACGCTCCGTTCAACACTGCAACTCTGAGGAGCTTTTATCCACAGAATAGATCAAATAAACCATTCTTTTGTGAAAAGTAACCTTTAAAGACTCGGAGTCTTTTCATTATTTTTGGAAGCGACAAAATATTTTAATGAGTTACGTCAACTATATAAATAAAACACTTAAACCCAAGATTACCGAGCAGGAAACTGTACTTGATCTGTTTGCAGGTTGTGGTGGTTTATCACTTGGATTTGAAGCAGCAGGTTATAAAACAGTTGGCTTTGAAATGGATAAGGCTGCGTCACAAACTTACAATCTCAACCTGATAGGGGAATGTCATGCAATAAAACTTGACACAGATTTTGAGTATCCAAATGCTGAGATAATAATTGGTGGGCCTCCCTGTCAGCCATTTAGCGTGGGTGGACATCAGAAAGGGTTTGAGGATGCAAGAGACGGGTTTCCTGTTTTTATAGATGCCGTGAAGAAATTGCAGCCAAAAGTATTTATGTTTGAAAATGTGAGAGGGTTGCTTTACACCAATAAATGGTACTTCGAGTTAGTTATTGAGGAATTGCGAAAGCTTGGTTACCTGGTCGATTATAAATTATTAAATGCTGTAAATTTTGGGATACCT
Organism: Ferruginibacter sp.; assembly: GCA_965247025.1. Lineage (GTDB taxonomy): Bacteria > Bacteroidota > Bacteroidia > Chitinophagales > Chitinophagaceae > Ferruginibacter. The sequence continues at coordinate 5,022,718 of OZ252000.1, forward strand.
CAAAACCGGGAAAGACTTTTTGTTTTTGGCCATAGATCTAAGTTTATATTCCCAAAGCAATCTCCAAAAAAAATAACTGTTGGTGAAGCAATCGGTGATATAATGCTCACTGCACCTCCGGAAAGTAAGTTTTTAAATGCTTCAATGGATGCTTATGTTGCCAGGTATGAAAAGGCGTCAGACTGTGTAAACCCGAGAGATCTTTATCCCAATAAGCCAGCTCGTACTTTAACATGCAGAAACCTGGCGGGGGCTACCGGCGATATGCAGCGGGTAAGGCTTGACGACGGAAGAAGGCGCAGACTCCTGCATAGGGAAGCGGCACGTTTACAAAGTTTTCCAGATTGGTTCCAATTTACCGGTAACACAACACAACAATACAATCAAATAGGCAATGCTGTGCCTCCCTTCCTGGCATTTCAATTAGCTCTTGCATTGAAGGAGTGTTTTAATAGTGAAGATGTTTATAGCCCCGAAGAAATTGCTGAGCACAACCTGAACCTTAATCATGAACTTACATTGTTTTAAAGAAGGGAATGAAAGATTACAAAATCAAAAGTATCAAGGCTCCGGCTACTCAGAAACTGGTAAACGAAGCACTGGAAATATTGGAAAGCGTAGGTATTCCATTTGCCAACAAAACCCCTAAGGCGCTTCAAAGTATGGCGATGGTTTTCTTAGCTGTTGCGGCAGTAACGAAGTCATGGAAGGAAGCGAAAGGTCAAAAAGAAGGAAGGCACCTGAAGACAAGGGAAATAATAAAATTTGTAAATGCTAACTACGAAGAGAATATCTCACCTGGATCTTATGACGATGTGAGGCGAAAGCATTTGAAGTTATTGGTTTTAGCTGATCTTATACTTAATAGTGCCGATAACCCTGGAGCAGCTACAAATGACCCAACCAGGGGATATACTTTAAGCAACGATTTTAAAGCACTAATAAAGTTTTATGGAACTAAAGACTGGGAAATTAAACTTAGCTTATTCAATAAAAACAGGCCATCACTCGACGAAATTTTAAAGAGAAAAAGGAACTTGGTAAAGATTCCGGTTACGCTGCCAGGTGGTATTTCATTAGAGCTGTCGTTAGGCGGCCATAATCAGCTGCAAAGAGAAATTATTGAAGAATTCTTACCCAGGTTTGGCAATGGTTGTGAAATACTTTATGTTGGGGATACCACCAATAAGTATCTATTAAGAGAAGACAAAAAACTATTAGAACTTGGTTTTTTCGAGCTTACACATGAAGCTCTACCGGATATTGTTGCTTTCGACAAAGGCAAAAACTGGTTGTACCTGATTGAAGCATTTTATAGCTCAGGTCCCATGAGTGAGGAAAGGATATTTGAATTAAAAAAGGCTTTAAAGAAATGTAAAGCAGGTTTGATTTTTATTACAGCATTTACCTCCAGAAATGATTTTAAAAAGAACGCTACCGAAATAGGATGGGAAACTGAAGTTTGGACTGCCGATAATCCTGACCACCTCATTCACTTTAACGGGCACAAATTTCTTGGGCCAATGCAGGGATAACTGCACTGTTGACAATTCCTTTGAACTTACTAAATTCCTCTCATTAGCAGGATGACTATAATTACCCATTCTTTAAATAACCGATTTAGAGCATCCTCTAAAGTACGGCCTCTGCTTCTTTACCTTTTCCTCGCCTCCCAAAATCTTTTGAGCTTAGAACATGAATCTATAGTATTGCAAGCCCCTTTTCAAGAATAACTAACTGAGTTTTCCTCCCTCACCACCAATCCCAACTATTTACCGTTTGTGTATTCCAATGTATTGTGCAATGCAAAGTACCTACTTTTGGCATGTAATAAATTAAGCAAAGTATAAAACATAACCATGTAATATGCTTAAAAAATCTACTAAGTACAAACAACTGCAATCAAAACAAGATCATTCAAAACAACTTAAATAACCAATCATGAAACATTTATTTATCCTGCTGACTGCTATGAGTTTCGGTTTTTTCAGCAACGCACAAACTGCCACTTCCGGCGGAAAAATATCCGGGAACATTAAAGATGGAGGCAATCAAAAAATAATTGATGCTGCCACTATCACTTTATTAAAAGCAACTGATAGCAGTCTTTTAAAAACAGCCATTACTGATAAAGACGGCAACTTCGTTTTCGAAAAAGTAAACAACGGTAGCTATATAATTGCGGCAGCATCGCTTGGCCATATAAAAGTCTTCAGCAATACGGTTACGGTTAATGAAGCAACGCAGGATGTAAATATTGGTACCCTGCAACTGGTTCCTGAAAACAAGAATTTAAAGGAAGTGATTATAACAAATAAAAAGCCGCTGATTGAACGCCGGGCTGACAAAACAATAGTAAATGTGGATGCAGCTATTTCAAACACAGGCACAACAGCACTTGAAGTACTGGAAAAAAGTCCGGGAATAACAGTTGACAAAGATGGCAACATCAGCCTCAAAGGCAAGCAGGGCGTAATGATTATGATGGATGGGAAACCAAGTTATCTTACCGGCCAGGATTTGACCAACCTCCTGAAAAGCATGCCCTCCGCCAACCTGGACCAGATAGAAATTATGACCAATCCATCTGCCAAATATGATGCAGCAGGGAATGCAGGTATCATCAACATCAAAACTAAAAAGAACAAACAAAGAGGTTTTAACGGTAACCTTAACCTTGCTTACGGCCAGGGGGTCAAAAGCAAAACCAACAACAGCCTGAACATGAACTACCGTACCGGCAAATTCAACATTTTCACATCACTAAGTGCCAACTACAGGGAAAGTTTTCATAACCTGGATATTGGCCGCCACTATAAAAATGCAGATGGCAGCCTGAATGCCATTTTTGAGCAGGAATCAAGAGGCCTGCGCTTTAACCAGAACTATAATGCCAAGCTTGGTGCTGATTTTTACGCCAGCAAAAACACCACTTTTGGAATCGTGTTTACAGGATTTACCACACCAGGAAGGCAAGATGATTTTAATACAAGTTATTTAAAGAGTGCCGCCGGTGTTACAGACTCTATAGTAACAGCATCAAACAAGGAAAATTTAACCTGGAAAAATGGTTCTGTCAACCTTAATTTTCGCCACCAGTTTGATTCAACAGGCCGTGAAATTACTGCCGATGTTGATTACGTTACTTATGATGCCAATAAGGATCAAACTTTTGTAAACACTTCCTACACACCTGACTGGAATAAAAAGTTTGCAGATCAATTGTTAGGGGAACTGCCTTCTCTCGTCAATATTGGCTCAGCAAAAATTGATTATACCCATCCTTTTAAAGCCGGTTTAAAAATGGAAACTGGGGTAAAGACCAGCTTTGTAAAAACCAACAATACAGCGGGTTACTTTAATATCATCAGCAACGAAAAAATACCGGATTACGATAAAACAAACCAGTTTGTTTACAAGGAAAACATCAATGCTGCCTACATAAATTTTAGCAAAGAGTTGAAAAAATGGAGCCTGCAAAGTGGCTTGCGTTTAGAGAACACCAATATTGAGGGTAACCAGTTTGGCAATCCACAACGTACCGACAGCAACTTTAAGCAAAATTATACCAGCCTGTTTCCAACATTTTATGCCAGCTACAATGCCAGCGAAAAAAACCAGTACAGCTTTTCTTACGGCCGCCGCATTAACCGCCCGGATTATGAAGACCTTAACCCATTTTTATTCTTTCTTGATAAATACACTTATGGTGGAGGTAACCCGTTCTTAAAGCCATCTTATGCAAATGCACTTGAAGCCAGCCATACTTTCCACCAGTTTTTAACCACCACAGTAAGCTATACAAACACCAAAAATTTGTTTGCTGATGTTTTTAGCCAAAAGGGCTATGCAACAATTGTGAAGAAAGATAATTTTGGGCAGACAAACAGCATCAGTGCATCCCAAAGCGCACAGATTCCCGTTAAGAAATGGTGGATGCTGATAGCTTATCATGAATATAATTTTAACCAGTACAAGGGTTTGCTGAATGGTGAAAATGTAAAAGTTCAGGCCGGTAATTACCTGGTAAATTTAAATAACCAGTTCACGCTGAAAAACGGCTGGAGTGCTGAGTTATCGGGCTTTTACCGCACTCCCGGTATTGAAGGCCAGATAAGGATCGGCAGCCTCGGCCAGGTAAATATGGGTATTCAAAAGCAAATAATGAAAAATAAGGGTACCCTTAAATTCAATGTTAGGGATCTGTTTTACACCATGCCTGTAAGTGGTAAAATCAACTTCCAGCGTACAGAAGCAACTTTTTCCCAGGCGAATGATTCAAGAGTTGCAACTATCAGCTTTACTTACCGTTTTGGTAAACCAATTAGCGGCGCACAAAAAAGAAAGACCGGCGGTGCAGGAACAGAGCAGAACAGGGTAAAATCTTCAGGCAATTAATATTGCAATAATTGCGACCATAAAAATAAAAAGCAAACTGCCTTCCCCGACGGAAGGCAGTTTGCTTTTATATTAGTTACTGTGTTGTGTAAAAGGCGTTAAAATATTATTAACTGCAAAAGTGCTTTTCGCAAATAATTTTATTACTTTACCAAAAATCAACATTCAAACACTCTTTATGAAAAAATTAATCTTAGTAGCCTTTGGAGCGGTAGCGCTGTTTTCGTCTTGCAAAAAAAACTCAGCTACTAACAGTTGCAGCAATACTATGGCAAGTATTGCTGGTACATATGCCATTGTGAAAGTTGAAGGTTCCTTAGGAGGTTCATTTAGTGATGTAACAAATATTTATTTGAAGGCTTGTCAGTTAGATGATAAAGCCACATTAAATGCAGATGGAACCGCAATCTATACAGATGCCGGAACGAAATGCTCGCCGGAGGGTTCAACAAACGGCACATGGAGCATAGCAAGCGATGGTAAAATAAACATCAATGCCGGTACTATAGATTTGCAAAATGCGGAGCTTGTGTCCTATGATTGCACTACCAAAAAATAATCATTATGCCATCATTCGATTTTAGCAGCAAAGTAGATCTGCAAACTTTAGACAATGCTATTAATGTGGTTAGCAAGGAAATTACCAACCGCTTCGATTTTAAGGGAAGCCATGTGGTGATTGACCTCAACAAAAAAGACTTTAAGGTTAACCTGGAAGCTGATAGTGAAATGAAGATTGCCCAGATCATTGATGTGCTAATCAGCCGGAGCATGAAGCAGGGCCTGGCCGCAGAAGTGTATGATTTGAGCAAAGAACCTTTTCAAAGCGGCAAGGTTACCAAACAGGAAGTGCCGGTTAGAAATGGTATTAAGCAGGAGGATGCAAAAAAGATCGTAAAGCTCATTAAAGATAGCGGACTTAAAGTGCAGGCGGCCATTATGGACGATATCATAAGAGTTACCGGTAAAAAGATTGATGACCTGCAGGATGTTATCCAGGCATCAAAAAGTTGGGATACCGGTATTGCGCTGCAGGTGGTGAATATGAAGTAAAAGACTGGGGTTTTAAGATCCCCCATCACACAATACTTAGGAATCCGTATAAGAACTGCCTTTGCACAAGGCAGTTCTTAGTTTTTAGCAACTTGTATTACCAAACTCCAACACCTTATTATTAGAGGCTGGTATAGTTTTCGCAAATAATTTTATTACTTTACACATTAACAATTGCAAACACCTCAAAATGAAAAAAATATTTTCGATTTCCCTTTTAGCAATTATTTTATTCGCTGCCTGCAAAAAGAGTTCGCCAACCAATAGCTGCAGTAATACAATGGCAAACCTTGCCGGAACCTATTCAATTGTAAAAATTGAAGCCAATCTGTTTGGCACTTTTTCAGATATTACAAGCCAGTTTTTAAAGAGTTGCCAGGTAGATGACAAGATTATAATGAACACAAATGGTACGGCTACCTACACAGATGCAGGAACAGCTTGTGTACCTGATGGCTCTATGGCTGGAACCTGGAGTTTGTCAAGTGCCGGAAAAGTGTCTGTCACCGCAGGTCCTATTGATGTTTCAGATGCAGATATCGTTTCTTTTGATTGCACAACGCTGGTGTTACTGTATTCAACAACTTATATGGGCAACCCGGTCGATTTAAGGATAACAGTGAAAAAATAGCCAGCTGCCCGATAGTTAACCGGGCTACAAAGAATTTTCTACTTGCACCTATTTTTGCCTGAGATGAGAAATGCTTTCAATTAAAAGCCACTTCAGGCTTGTTGATTACCAATTTTCCCCTATTTTTGCCATCCTTTTAAAAAAAAGCATGGCCAAATCCATGCACAAAACTTTTACAATCATGAAAAAAGATTTGCATCCCAAAAATTACCGCTTTGTAATATTCAAAGATATGAGTAATGGTTACCAGTTTTTAAGCCGCTCAACTGCAGATAGCAGGGAGATGGTAAAATGGGAAGATGGTAATGAATACCCGGTAATTAAATTAGAAATTTCAAACACCTCACATCCATTTTATACAGGTAAAAATGTATTGGTTGATACTGCAGGTCGTATTGATAAGTTCAAAAAGCGTTACGAGAAAAAAGCAAACTAATAGCTCCGGCTTACAGTTTTTCAAAACAATATTTCAGATCCCACCGTAACTGGTGGGTTTTTTTATGCCTGCTACTCTAAGAGTTTGTACTTTAGCAATCAATGAAAATAGTACTGAATGATAATGATGTAAAGGCAGGTTTGTACCCTTTTGCGCAGGTAAGTTCTGTTGCTGAAATCCGGTGTGGAATATTGACTATAAAAGAGAAATGGGAGCTTGTAACGGGTGCAGAGATCTTCAGTTCCCTAAGCGACTTTACTGAAAATACTGCCGGTAAAAATGAAAAGCCTGATTTAATAATCGACGCCAATATTTTGCCAACAAAAGCATGGTGGCAAAGGGTGCAGCCTCTATTTGCCACCCTGGGAGTTGGTGCAGTTACACTTGAAAACAGTGAAGATGTTAAGATCATAAGCCGGCCCTGGCAAATTTTTCAATTAAATGATTGGGCTATCCGCCGGGATTTTGAATTCCTCACTGCCAAACGGACTTCTTTACCAGTACCGGCATCTAACAAAATTATTTCACCGGAAAACATATTTATTGAGGAAGGCGCCATTGTGGAGCACAGTATTTTAAACGCATCGTCCGGCCCGATTTATATTTCTAAAGGTGCACAGGTAATGGAGGGATGTATGATTCGTGGGCCATTCTCCCTTGGTGAAAATGCGGTGCTGAAAATGGGTTCCAAAGTCTACGGTGCAACCACCATCGGGCCCGGCTGCACCGGAGGTGGCGAGATAAAAAATAGTGTGTTGATGGCTAACAGCAATAAAGCCCATGATGGTTACCTGGGAGACAGCGTTTTGGGTGAGTGGTGCAATATTGGTGGTGGCACCAGTAACAGCAATGTAAAAAATACAGGCGGGCAAGTAAAAATGTGGGACAATGTTGCAAAGGATTTTGTGGCTGTGGGAATAAAAACTGGTTTATTAATGGGCGACTATAGCCGGGCAGGCATCAATACAAGTTTTAATACCGGCACTGTGGTAGGTGTGAGCTGCAATGTTTTTGAAAGATCAACACCGCCAAAACATATTCCAAATTTTAGCTGGAGCGGTGAGAAATACCAGCTCACCAAAGCTTTACAGGATATTGACAACTGGAAAAAATTTAAAGGACAGCAGATAACAGATAAAGAAAAAAAAATATTAGAGTACCTTTATTCCCAATAAAAAAAGATTTACAGCTTAAATAAAAATTATTAGTCAACCCAATTTACAACCATCATTGAACAAACATTTATGAGAAAACAAATAGCAGCCGCTAACTGGAAAATGAACCTTACGCTTGACCAAGCAAAAGCATTAACTACAGATTTATTGCAAGCTACCCTTACAACAGATGATACGCACCAGGTAATTTTTGGTGTGCCCTCTCCTTACTTAACTGCTGTTAACGAACTGATAGGTGACCGCACCAATATTTTTGCAGCTGCACAAAATTGCTATACAAAAAAATCGGGCGCTTATACAGGCGAAGTAAGTGTGGAAATGTTGAAAAGTATCGGTGTAAAATATGTGATCATCGGCCACAGCGAAAGAAGAGAATATTTTAATGAAAGCAATGCAATGCTTGCCGAAAAAGTAAATATTTGTCTTGAGTTTGGATTGAACCCTGTTTTTTGTTGTGGTGAACCATTGGAAATAAGGGAAGCCGGAACACAAAATGAATACGTGCAAAAACAGTTAGAGGAAAGCCTTTTTCATTTAAGTGTGGAACAGCTGAGTGGATTTATAATTGCTTACGAACCAATCTGGGCAATAGGTACAGGCAAAACAGCCAGCAATGAACAGGCCCAGGAAATTCAGCAATTTATACGCAGTGTGATGGCAGCTAAATATGATATTGCAACTGCAGACAGTATTTCTATCCTGTACGGTGGAAGTGTAAAAGCGGGTAACGCAAAAGAAATTTTTGCACAACCTGATGTAGATGGCGGACTTGTTGGTGGAGCGTCTTTGATAGCAGCAGATTTTGCCACTATCATTAACAGCCTGAAATAGCCATCGGCAGATTACATCAAATCAAGTGCCTTTGCAAAAAAAGTAACGTTGAAAGGAAGTATCATTGAAGCATAACCGCCACCAACTTTATAAACAATCACTGAAACAACCAGTGAAGCAAAAAATAAAATCCAATATAAACCTGTCGACTTTTTAGCTGATTCCATTTGTTAATGTGTTTTGGCAAAAATAAGGCAAATGATACAAAGTTTTTTTGAGGGTTAAAATTTGTTTGGGTTTTAGAAAGATGGGCAGGCCGCTTGCTGATCTGTTCAACGATTGTACCGGTAATGACACAATTTTGCCATATTAATTTGTTTTAGATGATCGTAAATTTTTACCTGCGTTATTTTACCAGCTTCGGTGAAACGCTTTCAGTGTCTGGTAATCATGCTGCCCTTGGCAATGATGATGTAAATAAAGCTATACCGCTTAAATATTTTAATAATGAATTTTGGCTGGCCGAGGTGGATATTAGCAGAGAGGAACCGGTTGAAATAGAATACAGGTATGTTTTTACAGGCAAAGACGGAAAGCAGACAGTTGAATGGGGAGATGACAGGATCATAGATTTTGACAACCACGCTGCAAAGGAAATTACGGTGATCGATACCTGGAACTTTGCGGGTAACCCGGAAAATGCTTTTTTCACCAAGCCCTTCCAGGATGTTTTGCTCAAAAGAAAAAATGTTGCAAAACCCAAACCTGTAAAAACCTGGAGCCACGAATTTAAAGTAAAGGCACCCTTATTAAAAGATACTGAAGTGCTTTGTATTTCCGGTAGTGGCAAAACCCTTGGAGACTGGAAAACAGCTAAGCCAAACCTGCTGGTCCGCAGCGGTAACTGGTGGGTAATCCGCCTCAATTTTGAAGAAGATCATTTTCCGGTAGTTTACAAATACGGTGTCTACGATACGCTTGCCAATGAGTTTGCCTATTTTGAAACCGGCACTAACAGAACACTTGCCGGCGGTAGCGGCATAACCCGTCCAACAATTTTACATGATGGTTTTGCACAACTGGCAGCACCAAACTGGAAAGGAGCAGGCGTTGCAATTCCTGTTTTTAGTCTGCGAAGCAAAAATAGTTTTGGCACTGGTGAATTTACAGATATAAAGTTGCTGGTGGATTGGGCCAAAGGCTGCGGCCTTAAACTAATCCAGTTGCTGCCAATCAACGATACCACTGCAACCCATACCTACGAGGATTCTTACCCTTATGCAGCTATTTCTGCTTTTGCGTTAAATCCACTTTATCTTAACCTGGAAAAGGTGGCCGGCAGCAAAAGCAATGCAGCTATACAAGCTTTAAAAGAGGAACAGCAATCACTCAATGCCCTTCCTGTGGTTGATCATGTGAGGGTGATGCAATTAAAATATGCAACCATTCAGCAGTTATTCGATAAGCAAAAAGAAGCATTTAAAAATGATTTAAAATACTTTGAGTTTTTCGATTTAAACCGTCACTGGCTGGTGCCTTATGCTGCCTTTTGTTACCTGCGGGATAAATACAAAACATCCGATTATAACCAGTGGGAAACGCACCAGGTATATGTTGAAAATGCCATCCAGGAAATGGCTTCGCCAGATCAGGCGGAGTATGATGCCATTGCCTTGCATTATTTTACGCAGTATCACCTGCACTGCCAGCTAAAAGAAGCAACCGCCTATGCCCACAAAAATGGCGTGGTTATGAAGGGTGATTTACCCATTGGAATTTATCGCTACGGATGTGATGCATGGGTTGCACCCGACCTGTACAACATGGATGCACAGGCCGGTGCACCTCCGGATGATTTTGCAGTAAAGGGCCAGAACTGGGGATTTCCCACTTACAACTGGAAACGCATGCAGCAGGATGGATTTGCCTGGTGGCGCCAGCGTTTTGAGCAAATGAGTGAATATTTTGACGCATTTCGAATTGATCATATTCTTGGGTTTTTCCGCATCTGGAGCATACCCACAAACGCTGTTGAAGGCATCATGGGCAGGTTCGTTCCTGCCATTCCGGTGCATGTTGATGAGCTCTATCAAAATGATATTTCTTTTCAGTACGATCGCTATTGCAAGCCGTACATAACAGATGCTGTTTTGTATGAAAAATTTACCCACGAAACAGATTATGTAAGGCACGCTTTTTTAAACTGGCACGATGGGCTGTACTATTTAAAACCGGAGTTTGATACTCAAAAGAAAGTAGAGAAATATTTTAATAACATACCGCCATCACCCGGTGCTGATTACATAAAGTTTGGCCTTTTCGACCTTATCAGTAATGTAATATTTTTTGAAGAAGAAGGCTCTGGCGGGCAAAAGTTTCATTTTCGTTTTGGAATGGAGCAAACCATTTCCTACAGGGAGTTGGGGGAGCATTCAAAACACCAGCTCAGGCAATTGTATGTAAATTATTTTTTCCGCAGGCAGGATGATTTTTGGAAGGATGAAGCCATGAATAAGTTGCCGGAATTAAAACGCAGCACAAACATGCTTGTTTGCGGCGAAGATCTTGGTCTTGTACCTGCCTGCGTTCCCGAAGTAATGCGCCAGCTCGGCACGTTAAGTTTGGAGATACAGCGGATGCCAAAAGATCCAACCCGGGAATTTTTTCATCCTGCGGATGCACCTTATCTTTCAGTGGTTACGCCATCTACCCACGACATGAGCACCATTCGTGGCTGGTGGGAAGAAGACCCGGAAAAAACACAGCGCTTTTTCAATCACCAGCTTGGCCACGACGGTACAGCACCCATTTATTGCAGTGCCTGGATAAACAGGGAGATTTTGATGCAACACCTTTACTCACCGGCCATGTGGAGCATTTTTCAATTGCAGGATATTATGGGCATCAGCGACTTATTGCGGCGCAAAAATCCCCAGGACGAACGCATCAATATTCCCGCTGATCCAAAACACTACTGGCGTTACCGCATGCACATAAGCCTGGAAGATCTTATTAAAGAAAGCAATTTTACTGAGCAGCTTAAAAGTTATGTTGATATAAGTGGGAGGTAGAGGCAATTTTTCTGAGCCAGGGGTTTGATGATGCTATTTGGCTTCATTGGGGTAGCACTCTTTTACAACAAAACAAATTTCTGCCTACTGACTTGTATTAAGCAAATGGATTTTTAAGCACAATTAAAATATTTCTTATTGAAAGTCTCCTACAAACAATACAACCTCCCGTTTCACTACCCGTTCACTATTTCTAAAGGCACCAAAACTCACCAACCAACGCTGGTTGTGGAACTGGAGCATTTTGGTTTTAAAGGGTATGGCGAAGCACCTGCCATCAGCTACTACAATATTCCTGTCGAAAAGATGATTGAAGACCTGGAACGTAAAAAGCAATTCGTAGAAAAGTTTGCTTTCTCTGATCCGGAGCGGTACTGGCATTATTTGCATCATCTCTTGCCTGCCAATCCATTCCTGGTTTGTGCACTGGATATTGCCGCCTGGGACTTGTTTGGCAAAATAAAACGCAAACCACTGTATGAAATCTGGGGATTGGATGTTGCCAAAGCACCGTTAACCGATTACACCATCGGGATAGATACCATTGAGAAAATGGTGGAAAAAATGCAGGCAAAACCCTGGCCAATCTACAAAGTAAAAGTGGGTGTGGATGGAGATATTGAAATGGTCGCTGCTCTTAGGAAACATACCGATGCCATTTTAAGAGTGGACGCAAACGCAGGATGGACGTTGGAACAGGCACTCATCAAAATACCTCAGTTGAAAAATTTGGGAGTGGAATTTGTCGAGCAGCCGTTGGCAAAAGATGACTGGGATGGCATGAAACTGCTGTTTGAAAAATCTTCACTTCCGTTGATAGCCGATGAAAGTTGTGTTAGTGAAAACGATGTTGAAAAATGTGCCGGGCATTTTCATGGTATTAATATCAAACTAACAAAATGCAGCGGCATTACACCAGCCAGGCGAATGATAACAAAAGCCAGGGAACTAAATATGAAGGTGATGATTGGCTGTATGAATGAAAGCAGCGTGGGTACTGCGGCTATTGCACATTTGGCGCCGTTGCTGGATTATGTGGATATGGACGGGCCGTTGTTACTAGCAGAAGATACTGCCGAAGGTGTTGGTTTTGATGCCGGTAAAATCATTTATAAAAATGCGCCGGGCCTTGGAATCAGCGTCGCTCCATTTTAGTAAACACTGTAAAATTTTGTGACTGCCAGCAGGCATCAACAAATTTTTTTGGTAAAATAATCTCAGCATCCTTTCTTTGCATCACAAATGAAAATAAACATTCACATACACCATCATCATCTGTTACCTCACGGTAAGTAGTGCTGATATGTATGTACCAATATATTTCAACAGGAAGCTTACCGAAATGGTAAGCTTTTTTTATGACCATTTTTAAACACTCACTATCATAAAAAACACCTTCCGAAAGGAAAAAGGTTATGCTAAAAATTGCAATTCAAAAATCGGGCAGGCTGTATGAAGACTCCATCAAACTATTGAAGGAATGCGGCATTGAACTCAACAACGGCAACAAACAATTGAAGACAACTGCCAGCAATTTCCCCATTGAAGTTTATTTTTTACGGGATGATGATATTCCTCAATATGTATTTGATTCGGTAGCGGATATTGGCATTGTGGGAGAGAATGTTTTGCTTGAAAAAAATAAAGAAATAGACCTTGTTTACAGGCTGGGCTTTGGAAAATGCAGGCTGAGCATTGCGGTGCCAAAAGCAATGGATTATTCAGGCTCAAGCGATTTGCAGGGATTAAAAATAGCCACAACTTACAGCCATATTTTACAAAACTATTTAACTGAAAACAAGATTGATGCTGAGATACATGAGATCAGCGGCTCTGTGGAAATTGCGCCAGGCATAGGTTTGGCAGATGCTATTTGTGATTTGGTAAGCAGTGGAAGTACCTTATTTACCAATGGGCTGAAGGAGGTGGAGGTAATCCTGAAATCGGAAGCAGCGCTTGTTGCCAACAAAAAATTATCTACAGAAAAGAAAGAAATTCTTGAGAAATTATTGCTCCGGATAAATGCAGTTAAAACTGCAAAAAACAATAAATACATCCTGTTAAATGCACCCAATCATCAGCTAAAAAATATTTTTAATTTACTACCGGGAATGAAGAGCCCAACAGTTGTGCCGCTGGCAGAAGAAGGGTGGAGCAGTGTACAAAGCGTGGTTAAAGAAAATGATTTTTGGGAGGTAATAGAAAAATTGAAACAGTTTGAGGCAGAAGGCATAATTGTAATTCCAATTGAAAAAATGATTGTATAAGGCCTCCCATCCCGCCAAAGCGGGACTAAAAAAGGGGGCTTTGGAACCTGCAATAAAAAAGCAGTTTTTATTTTATTACGATAAGGATGTCCCTGGCGGTTAATGAACAAAAGATAAGTATGGAAGATAAAATGAATGGAAACGGTTTACAGCACCGCTCTTTTCCCATTGGGGGAAGTGAAGGAGAAAGTCGCTTTTTTATAAATCCCTCTAAAGAACAATGGTCATCTATAATAAAACGGCCTTCATTTGATAGCAAACCGCTGGAGCAAACAGTAGCAGCAATTCTGGAAGACGTGAAATTGAACGGAGATGCAGCTGTGAAAAAATATGCTTTGCAGTTCGATCAGGCAGAATTGCAAAATCTTAAAGTATCGGCAGCTGAAATAGCCGCAGCGTTACCGTTAGTTAGCGATGAATTGAAAGCCGCCATTAAAATAGCCGCAGATAATATTAGCAGTTTTCACAAGGCCCAGCAGCCGGCTATTGAAAAGATTGAGACCATGCCCGGTGTTGTTTGCTGGAGAAAATCAGTGGGTATTCAGAAAGTGGGTTTGTATATTCCTGGTGGCACAGCTCCGTTATTTTCAACGCTGTTGATGCTTGGCATACCTGCTGTGCTGGCCGGTTGTACAGAAATTGTTGTTTGTACGCCATCTGATAAAAGCGGGCAGGTAAACGCCATTGTGTTATATGTAGCCCAGCTGATCGGACTTAAAAATATTTATAAAATTGGCGGCGTACAAGCTATTGCTGCAATGGCCTACGGCACAGAAACCATTCCGCAGGTGTACAAAATATTTGGTCCCGGTAACCAGTACGTTACATGCGCCAAGCAACTGATCAATAAGGAAGGCATTGCTATCGATATGCCCGCAGGCCCGAGTGAAGTGGCAGTTTATGCAGATGAAACCTGCAACCCTGCCTTTGTAGCAGCAGACTTGTTGAGCCAGGCTGAACATGGCGCAGACAGCCAGGTATTGCTGGTTGCTTCCAGCGAAACAATTATTGAAAATGTAAATGCTCAGCTGGTTGAACAATTAAAAGATTTAACAAGGAAGGACATTGCTGAAAAGGCTTTGGCCAACAGTCGTTTTGTAGTTTTGGAAGATGCAGCTACGGCTTTTGACCTGTTGAATGAATATGCTGCAGAGCACCTGATCATTGCTTCAGACAATGCAACCGCTCTTGCAGAAAAAGTACTGAATGCAGGGAGTGTATTTCTCGGCCACTATTCACCTGAAAGTGTGGGGGACTATGCATCCGGTACCAATCATACGCTACCTACTAACGGTTACGCAAGGGCCTACAGCGGTGTTTCTTTGGATAGTTTTGTGAAGAAGATCACCTGGCAGCAACTATCAAAAGAAGGGATAAAAAATATTAGCAACGCTGTTGAGCAAATGGCAGCAGCAGAAGGGCTGGATGCTCACAAAAATGCGGTGACACTGAGAATGAAAAATTTTTAAAGACTGCAACAATGGAATTTAGTTTAAACAAACTCATTCGGGAAAATATAAAAAACCTTACACCGTATTCATCGGCAAGGCATGAGTTTACCGGTAAGGCTTCTGTGTTTTTAGATGCAAATGAAAATGCATTTGGATCTCCTGCCTCCTCTCCTCAAAGAGAGACAGGACCAGCCAGTTACAATCGTTACCCCGACCCTTTGCAATGGCAATTAAAATTTCAGCTCGCCAGGATAAAGGGCGTACCTGCCGAAAATATCTTTATCGGCAACGGCAGTGATGAAGTGATTGATCTGGCTTACAGGATATTTTGTAATCCTGCAACAGACAATGTTATCATCTGCCCGCCAACGTATGGTATGTACCAGGTGAGCGCCAACATCAACGATGTTGCTATAAAAAAAGTGAATCTTACAAAAGATTTTCAGCTGGATGTTGAAGGGATTTCAGATGCTGTTGATGAACACACAAAGCTGTTGTTTATCTGTTCACCAAACAACCCCACCGGCAATAATATGAACAGGGAAGATGTTGAAACGCTGCTCAATAATTTCCCCGGAATCATTATCATTGATGAAGCCTATATAAATTATTCAAGGCAAAAAACATTTATACAGGAGCTTACAGAATACCCTAATCTGATAGTGATGCAAACGCTGTCAAAAGCCTGGGGGCTGGCCGCTTTGCGGTTAGGATTGTGTTATGCCTCCATGGATATTATTGATGTTTTCAATAAAGTAAAGCCTCCTTATAATATCAATGAAGCATCACAACAATTGGGGTTAGCAGCTTTGCAACACACTGACACTGTAAACAACTGGATAAAGGAAGTAGTTGAGCAAAAAGCCATCTTGCAAACTGAATTGCATAAGCAACCTTTTGTTGAAACTATATACCCAAGCGATGCTAATTTTATCTTGATAAAAGTGAAAGAAGCTAATAAATTATATGATTATCTTTCGGGCAGCGAAGTGATAGTACGTAACAGGAGTAAGGATGTGCATTGCGAAAATTGTTTGCGGATAACTATTGGCACTGCAGAAGAAAATAAAACATTGATGAGTTTATTAAAATCATACCAGCCGTGAAAAAATTATTACTTGTTGACCGGGATGGAACACTGATTAAAGAGGCGCCACCAACATACCAGCTCGACGCTTTTTCCAAGCTGGAATTTTATCCTGACATGTTTAAGTACATGCGGAAAATTGCAGAAGAACTTGATTACGAATTGGTGATGATCACCAACCAGGATGGTCTTGGAACAACAGCATTTCCGGAAGATACTTTTTGGCCGGTCCACAATTTGGTGATGCAAAGCCTTGTAAATGAAAACATTCATTTTGCAGAGGTGTTGATTGACCGGACTTTCCCTAAAGACAATGCGCCAACCCGTAAGCCCGGCACCGGAATGCTTACAAAATACATCAATAATCCTGCTTACGATATTGCAAATTCATTTGTAATCGGCGACAGGATCACCGATATTCAACTGGCCAAAAATCTTGGCTGCAAAGGCTTTTGGTTAAACAACGACACAAGTCTCGGCGCAGCCGAAATAAACGATGCGATTGAAAGTTTGCGGAAAGATACAATTGTAGCAGAGTCACCAGATTGGTTGGTTATTTACAATTACCTGAAGTTGCCGCCGAGAATAGTTACGCACCAGCGCAACACCAATGAAACAAAAATCACTGTCACAATAAATTTAGACGGTACCGGCAAGGCTGATAATAAAACCGGGCTTGCGTTTTTTGATCACATGCTTGATCAAATTGCAAGGCATGGAAACATTGACCTTGCAGTTGTATGCAACGGCGATTTGCATATTGATGAACACCACAGTATTGAGGACACCGGAATTGCTTTAGGCGAAGCCATGTTGAAAGCATTGGGTGATAAAAGAGGTATTGAACGTTACGGATTTTTATTACCGATGGATGATTGCCTGGCACAGGTGGCGCTTGACTTTGGCGGCCGCAATTGGATCGTTTGGGAAGCTGAATTTAAAAGAGAAAAAATAGGAGAAATGCCGGCAGAAATGTTTTTTCATTTCTTTAAATCATTTAGTGATGCAAGTAAATGCAACCTTAATATTAAAGCCGATGGTGATAATGAACACCATAAAATTGAATCCATTTTTAAGGCATTTGCAAAGGCAATTAAAATGGCAGTTAAAAGAGATATTAATAACAATGCACTTCCTTCTACAAAAGGGGTGCTTTAAATTCCCCTTCAGGGGTAGGGCATGATCGCAATAATAAAATACAATGCAGGGAATGTGCAAAGCGTGCAGTATGCTTTGCAGCGGCTCGGGGTTGAGTCTGTTGTTACGGATGATGCTGCCGTTATTCAGCAGGCTGAAAAAGTTATTTTTCCTGGTGTTGGCCATGCCGCTCCAACAATGCAGCACCTGCGGGAAAAGGAACTTGATAAACTGATCGTGTCTTTAAAGCAGCCCGTCTTCGGAATCTGTTTGGGTATGCAGCTTATGTGTACACATTCTGAAGAAGGCGACACCGAATGTCTTGGTATTTTTAAAGAGCAGGTAAAATTATTTCTCCCAGATTCTCCGATTTTGGGAGGAGTTAGGAGCGCCCTTAAAGTACCGCAGATAGGGTGGAATAATATTTATAATTTCAAGTCTGCCTTGTTTAACGGACTGGCAGAAGATGCTTATGTTTATACAGTGCACAGTTATTATGCAGCTCTTGGTGAAGAGACGGTTGCAACAACGGATTATATTCTTCCTTACAGTGCGGCAATTCAAAAAGATAATTTTTATGCGGTGCAGTTCCATCCCGAAAAATCCGGCAGCATTGGAGCAACAATTTTGAAAAACTTTATTGAATTACAATGACAATTATTCCTGCAATTGATCTTATTAATGGCAAATGCGTTCGCCTTACCAAAGGTGATTATGCACAGCAAAAAATATACAATGACAACCCGGTGGAAGTGGCAAAGGAATTTGAAGCAGCGGGTATTACAAGGTTACACATGGTGGACCTTGATGGGGCAAAGGCAGGCAGCATTGTTAATTTAAAAGTACTTGAGGCTGTTGCAGCCAACACAAATTTAATAATTGATTTTGGTGGCGGAATTAAGAAGATCAATGACATTGAAAATGTTTTCAATGCTGGCGCAGCCATTGCTACTATTGGCAGCCTGGCAGTAAAGCATCCTGAATTACTGGAAGAATGGCTGATGGAATTTGGTGCAGATAAATTTTTAATTGGTGCAGATGTGCTGGATGAGAAGATTAAGATCAGCGGGTGGTTAGAAGATGGAGGCATAACAATAACTGATTTTATAGGTAAGATGTTAGGCCTTGGAGCTACCAATATTTTTTGTACAGATATTTCGAAAGATGGCGCCATGCAGGGGCCTTCAATCAACCTGTATAAAAGGATCATTGCAGATCATCCCGAAATTAATTTAATTGCCAGTGGTGGTGTTACTGCCATAGATGATTTAACAGAACTCATGTCCATAGGTTGCAAGGCAGCCATAGTTGGCAAAGCCATTTATGAAGGCAATATTACGCTTGGGCAAATTCAAAATTTTCAACCATGATTAGTGAACAGGACATTGCAAATGGTGATTCTGCCAAGTCCCCCTTTGGGGGATTTAGGGGGCTTTGCAAACGTATCATCCCATGCCTTGATATAAGGGATGGCAGAACCGTAAAGGGTATCAATTTTGAAAGCATCCGTGATGCCGGCGACCCTGTTGAATTAGCCATTTTATATTCAGAACAGGGTGCAGACGAACTTGTTTTTTTAGACATCACTGCAACAGTGGAAAAAAGAAAAACATTGGTGGAGCTGGTGAAAAGAATTGCTGCCAATATCAATATTCCCTTTACCGTTGGCGGCGGCATCAGCACTGTTGAAGATGTTGCTTTACTCTTGCAAAATGGGGCTGATAAAGTTTCTGTAAATACTGCGGCTTTTAAGAACCCGGCTTTAATAAAAGACCTGAGCAACCGGTTTGGCAGCCAGTGTGTGGTACTTGCCATCGACACAAAAAAAGATGCTGACGGGGAATGGTATGTGTACCTGAATGGCGGAAGAACCAAAACAGATTCTAAAACCATTGACTGGGCGAAAGATGCCGTGGCATTGGGTGCCGGCGAAATTCTCTTAACTTCTATGAACAATGATGGAACCAAAAATGGTTTCGCATTAGATATAACAAAGCAACTTTCAACAGCATTGAGAGTGCCGGTAATAGCATCTGGTGGTGCCGGCACCATGGAACATTTTAAAGAAGTATTTGAAGATGCTACTGCAGATGCAGCGTTGGCAGCAAGTATTTTTCATTATAAAGAAGTTAGGATACCGGATTTAAAAAAATACTTATCAATTCATAAAATTGCAGTAAGGTTATAAATTGAATACGATGACTAAGTTAAGCGCCACAAACCCAGATTTGTTTTCAGCAATAAAGAATATTGTCTTACAAGCTAAAAAGGTTGCTTATCGAAGTAGTAATGCTATACTCCTGAATATGTATTGGGAAATAGGTAAGCTCATTGTGGAAGATGAACAGGGAGGTAATGCCAAAGCCACTTACGGTAAGGCGGTATTAAAAAACCTGAGCAAGCAGCTTACGTTAGAGTTTGGAAAAGGCTTTGATGAAAGAAACCTTAATAATATAAGGGCCTTTTACTTGACTTTTCCAATTTGGAACGCAGTGCGTACTGAATTGAGCTGGACACATTACCGGATTATCAGCAGGTTGGAAAACGATGTTTTGAGAATGAAGTATATAGAGTACTGCATTGATGGTAATTGGGATACCAGGACATTGCAACGAAATATTAACTCACAATACATAGGCAGAATAGTTAATAGCACTCCACAAGCTGTCCCGTCTGCAGGTGAGATTGTAAAAGACCCTTACCTGATTGAATTTATAGCCTCTTCCTTGGGCAATTTTTACACAGAGAAAAATCTTGAAAACGCACTGATAGTACACTTACAGACTTTCTTAATGGAGCTTGGAAAAGGGTTTGCTTTTGTAGCCCGGCAACAGCATATTATTACCGATACCTCCGATTTTTATATAGACCTCGTTTTTTATAATTATTACCTGAAATGTTTTGTGCTGATAGATTTGAAAACACACCGCCTTACACATGAAGCCATCGGCCAGATGGATATGTATGTGCGTATGTACAATGATTTGAAAAAGAGTAAGGATGATAATCCTGCCATTGGGATAATACTTTGTACAGAGAAGGATGAGACAATAGTGAAGTACAGTGTTCTGGCAGAAAATGAAAAACTGTTTGCCAGCAGGTACAGGCTTTATTTGCCATCAGAAGAAGAATTAACGGCATTGATTGATACCGATAAAATTTATTGGGAAATGCAACAAGAAGGGAAATAAATTATCCTTCTTTTGCTTAAAATAAATCTTTTATAATGAAAATTGATTTTACAAAATACGCAGATGGCCTGATTCCCGCCATCGTACAGGATGCGGCAACCAACAAGGTTTTGATGCTTGGTTTTATGAACGAAGCAGCGCTGGAAAAAACAACTGAACTACAAAAGGTTACCTTTTTCAGCCGTAGCAAAAACAGGCTTTGGACCAAAGGTGAAGAGAGCGGAAATTTTTTAAATCTCAAAGAAATAAAAATTGATTGTGACAATGATACACTGCTGATAAAAGCAGAACCCGTTGGGCCTGTTTGCCATACCGGTGCAGATACTTGCTGGGGCGAAAGCAACAGCAGTAATGATTTTCTTTTTCAACTGGAGCAGATAATTACCGATCGTAAAAACAACCCGAACCACAAGTCCTACACAAGTTCCCTGTTTGCAAAAGGCATTAATAAAATTGCTCAAAAAGTGGGAGAGGAAGCGGTGGAAATTGTAATTGAAGCAAAAGATAATAACGACGAATTATTTAAAGGCGAAGCAGCTGATCTGCTTTTTCATTATCTGATACTGCTGCAGGCTAAAGGGTTTAAACTAAATGATGTAATTGAAGTGTTGAAGAGCCGGCATTCAAAGTGATCAGGGGTTAATAAGTCTTGCTTTCTCCGCCTGGTACTCTTCCTGCGTAATCGCTCCTTGCTGATAAAGATTAAATAGTTTCTGTAGTTCATCCGCAATCATTTGCTGTGATGGCTTTGCTGCAGCCGATGATCTTGCAATAGCTTCTGCCAGTTGTGTTGCCTGGTTTGTAATCTGGGTCTTTTTATATTCTTCTTGTGCGTGGGTAATAGTATCCTTTAATAATTTAGGATGATGAATCAGTTCATAAGTGGTTTCACCAAGTTCCGCAGCAGTTTGAATATCAACATTGCCAAAGCCAAAAATACGGCCCCAGATATTTTGATCGTATTCAATATTATTGATCTTATCCAGCGGGCTTTCTTTTGAATAACGGCTGATAAAACCAGTTTCATCGACAACCCTTAAATTGGTAACACACCACAAATTATTTTTCCAGTTCAGGTATTCAAACATCGGGTACAACGCAGCTGCCAGCGTGATAGTAAAACCTGTTGTTCCAGCAAATACGATAAGTAATATTGCCGCAACAAGCCATACAAAAAAAGGTAGTGTCAGCTTTATCCAGTGTTGCCGGATAATAAGCAGGATCTTCTCATCTTTCTTTAAAACAGTACGCATTGAAGTTTTACCGGTTTATTGGGTTAGAGGTTTAACTGATTTATTAGCCAGGTGTTATTTCAAGCGCCTCACCCCTTGTTACTTATATTCAACTTTGCCGGAGGTGAAAGGTAATATTAGCAATTATCACCGCTGCACATGTATTCATTTCCACTCGTCTGAACGCACAGGCCAGGGGGTATTTCACATTAGCACATCAGCATATTTCTTCCAGCTCTTTCTCAATCCTATTGTACAATTCCTCGTCGCTAATGTCTTGTGGTAAAAATGTTGAACCAATTACTTTTTCATACAATTCAATATAACGGTCACTGATAGTATTTATCCATTCATCAGTCATCGGCGGCACCACCTGTCCTTCCTTTCCCATAAAGTTATTCTCAATAAGCCATTCTCTAACAAATTCTTTACTAAGCTGCTTTTGCTTTTTGCTTTTTGCCTGCCGCTCTTCGTAACCCTCTGCATAAAAATACCTTGATGAATCTGGTGTATGAATTTCATCCATCAGGTAAATAGTATCTCCAATTTTGCCAAACTCATATTTAGTATCGGCCAGTATCAAACCTCTTTTTGCAGCCAGTTCTTTTCCTCTTGCAAACAGGGCATGCGTATATTTTTCGAGTACTGCAAAATCCTCAGCGCTTACAATATTCCTGCTAATTATATCTTGTTTACTAATGTCTTCATCGTGGCCAACTTCTGCTTTAGTGCTGGGTGTGATGATGGGTGTTGGAAAATAATCATTTTCCTTCAATCCGTCTGGCATGGTGATGCCGCAAAGTTGCTTTACACCACTTTGGTAGGTGCGCCATGAGTGGCCGGTGAGGTTTCCCCTGATTACCATTTCAACTCTGAACGGTATGCATTTTTTTCCAATAGCACAATTAGGCGCCGGGGTTGCCACAAGCCAGTTTGGACAAATATCCTCCGTTGCATGCAGCATGTATGCAGCAATTTGGTTTAATACCTGTCCTTTAAAAGGTACCGGCCTTGGCAGAATTACGTCGAAGGCTGAGATGCGGTTGCTGGCAATCATTACGAGCCAGTCATCTTTTATGGTGTAAACATCACGGACTTTACCTTTATAAAAATGGGTTTGATGGGGGAATGCAAAAGCTGTCATGCAGCTAAATTACTGGCTGCCGGTTAATCTTCCCAATTATTGGCCTATAAGTTTTGCGAAGAGTTGCAGTAAAGGCAATCGATTTTTTGATAAAAATATTTTCTGCCGAACAAAACAAGGCGAGCAAATAAAACAGATAATTTCTTTAATATAAATTTTGACCGGAATAAGCCTGCAGTTATTACAGTATCAGTGCCTAAAACTACATTTTATCAATAATCTTTTCTATATTTTCAAAGTTTTCCCTATAATTTATAAAATGTGAAATGTCAGATTTTTACAAGATGGATGTAATATTATAACTACTATAATTTTCATTTTTTTCCGTTAAAAAATGCATACTTTACTAATCCAATTCATTACTTTTAATTGCTTAACCAAAATTGTTATATGAAAAATTACAGTACTCGCCTGTCATTATTTTTGCTGGGCATCTTCCTCGCTGCAGTAACGAAAGCCCAAACAACGACCGTTTCAGGCAAAGTGGAAAACAACGCAACAAAAGAAAAAGTTGCTGCCGCTTCCGTTACAATAAAAGGTACCGGCACAGGAACTTATACCGATGATAAAGGAAATTTTAAGGTAAATGTTTCAAACTTCCCTGCAACATTAATCATCACGTCCGTGGGGTATGAGCCCCAGGAAATCATCGTAAACAGTGCAGGAACTCCGGTTACAATATCCTTTGTCCCAAACAATGCGTTGGGCCAGGAGGTTGTAATTTCAGCCAGCCGGCTACCGGAAAGAATATTAGAATCTCCTGTAACTATCGAACGTTTTGGACTGGCCAATATCAGGAATACACCTGCACCTAACTACTACGATATTGTAAAATGTTTAAAGGGAGTGGATGTTGTAAATTCCAGCCTTACATTCACATCGGTTACTACAAGAGGCTTCAGCGGTAGCGGAAATGCCCGGTTTAATCAATACGTTGATGGTATGGATAACCAGGCACCAGGCTTAAATTTTTCCACCGGTAATATTGTTGGTCCCAATGAACTGGACGTTGATAATGTGGAATTGTTGCCGGGTGCATCCTCGGCATTGTACGGCTCCGGAGGCATGAATGGTACATTACTGATCAGCTCCAAAAATCCATTTAAATACCAGGGTTTGAGTGTGCAGGCTAAGCAAGGTATAATGCATGTTGGTGGTGGTAACGATCCGGTGGGAGCTTCTCCTTACAATGATTTTAGTTTGAGATGGGGGAAAAAAGTAAGCGAAAAATTTGCCTTTAAAATTGGCGGGCAATACATACAGGCCAAAGACTGGGTTGCCACAGATAAAACCAATTATTCAGGTGTTGGTACGGCGGGTAAAACAAAGCCAGGGGATGCAACATCCGATCCGGCCTATGATGGCGTAAATGTTTATGGGGATGAAAACCCAGCCAACGTAAATATGCTCGGCGTGGCGCAGGCTGTGCAAAGCCAGACAAGAGCAGGAATTTTAGCAGCGACTGGCAATACAGTTGATATTGTCGCAGCGATGAACGCATCACTTCCTGCAAATGCAACTCCAGCACAAATTGGTGGCTTTATAGGCAATCTTCCTGCAGCCTTAAGGCCTTCTGTTACTAATCTTGTTCCATTTTATTTTGGGTTGAGAAATAATGCTGTTCCTAACCAATTAATTTCCCGTACAGGTTATAGTGAAAACGAAATTATTGACCCGGTTACAAAAGTGATTAAACTGAATGCAGGTGTTTATTTTAAATTGAGCCCTAAAACTGAACTGTCTGCAATTGCGAATTATGGTACCGGCAATTCTATATATACCGGAAGCGACAGGTACTCTTTAAAGAACCTTAAAATTGGACAGTATAAAATTGAACTCAAGAACGATGACTGGTTTTTGAAAGCTTATACAGTGCTGGAAAATTCCGGCGAAGCATTTAACACCACAGTAGCCATTCAATTATTTAATGAAGCCTGGAAGCCAACACAAACCTGGGCTCCGCAGTATGTTGGTACTTACCTCGGTACAGTTTTACAGGGAGGCACTGCGGCGCAGGGATACGCAAATGCCAGGGCCTATGCAGACCAGGGCCGGCCGGCGCCGGGTTCAGCTCAGTTTCGCAAAGTGTTCGACAGTATTGCTACTATCCCAATACCAAGGGGTGGTAAATTTCTTGACAGAACAAACCTTTACCATGCCGAAGGCCAGTACAACCTTTCAAAAATTGTTAAAGTAGCAGAAGTGCTTGTGGGTGCTAGTTTCAGGCAGTACAGGCTCAATAGCCAGGGCACTTTATTTGCTGATACAACCGGCCCCATTTCAACCAATGAAGTGGGGGCATATCTGCAGGTTTCAAAAAAATTAATCAGCGATAAATTAAAGCTTACAGCATCTGGCCGCTACGATAAAAACACCAATTTCGAAGGTAAATTCACACCAAGATTTTCAGCTGTTGTAACTGTGGCACCCAGCCATTTTATCAGAGCATCTTATCAAAATGCATATCGTTTTCCTACCAATCAAAACCAGTGGATAAACTTAAATACTGGTGCTGGTGTGTTAATCGGAGGGCTGCCCTCACTCCGGGATTTTTATCATTTTAATACAAACCCGGTTTATACACAAGCAAGCTTTGCAGCTTTTGGTGCCACTGGAAATCCAGCCTTGCTGGTGAAACAGGTTTTTGGGACTTATAAACCAGAATCTGTGAACAGTTTTGAATTGGGGTACAAGGGAGTTGCAGGAAATAAATTGCTCATAGACTTGTACACTTATTATTCCAAATACAAAAATTTTATAGGCAGGGTAAATGCAGCTCAGTTTAAAAATCCTCAAAACCCGGCACAGGGTTACACAGGTTATTCTATTTCTGTAAACAGTGCCAATAAGGTAAATACTTACGGTTATGGTATTGGTTTAAATTATCTTTTGTCAAAAGGCTTTGTAATTGATTTTAATTTTTCAAGCGATAAAATTGACAATGGCGATGCAAGTTTTGCAGACTACTTTAATACGCCGAATTACAGAACTAATGTGGGATTTTCAAATTCCGGACTTGGTAAGCGCAAGTTGATTGGCTTTAATGTTCAATATCGCTGGCAGGATACTTATTACACGGTAAGCGATTTCCGGCAGGGCCAGGTAGGTGCTTATGCAACTATAGATGCCCAGGTAAGTTACAAGTTCATGTCAATAAAATCGATCGTTAAACTGGGCGCCACAAATCTGCTTAACAACTATTATAAAACGCAGTTTGGTAACCCAGCCATCGGTGGTTTGTATTATGTGAGCTTTGGCTACAATGTATTTTAATTTTTAAAAAAAATTACCGCAAACCCTTCTGCAAAGAGGGGTTTGTTTGTTTTTGATAGTTAGATAATGTACTGATAATATGTTTGGCAGCGAAAATAAATTGCTTAATTTTACAGACTGATTTCGCATTTTGCTGAAATTTTTAAAACGGGGCTGACCGGTTTTGACAGCGTAGTTCTTTGTAAGTATAAGCATGTAGTGCGTTGGATAATTAGCACTTAAATCTGAATACCCAAAACTTCAAATGGCAATACTCAGTATGCCATGGCTGCTTAATCTATTAGATTAGCACCCATTAGGGCCGTTGAACGGGCTGGCCTGGTGCCAAGTTCCTCCGCCGACTCAAAAAGAAAACAGGATGCTGCAATGGAATGAAGTGACCATTGCTTAAGATTATTCTTCTAAGGTTATGGTTGGTTGGTCAGGTTCCGGCTGTAGCTCGAAAATTAATAACTGAATAAACATGTAGAAGGCTTATGGCGGATATGTTTGGACCAGGGTTCGAATCCCTGCAGCTCCACTTTTTTTAGCCCTTGATTTTTCAAGGGCTTTTTTGTGGGTGTCGGGTAGCGAACATTAACTCCAAAAGATATAATACACTCTTCATTTCATTAACTGCATGCGGTGCTTCGATTTCAAAAAAGTGCATTGGTTTGCCTGATTCGTTTTGCTATTAAAATTCTTTCTGTCTTAAACCCAGATTTTGCATTTGAGATCGTTATGAGGATTTAAAATGCAATGCAGGTAGGTGTTTCGGGTTATTTTTTGGCTGAAGAAATAGTGATCTATTTTGAAGTCAAAAAATGTTCTGAAATACTGAGCTAGGCAGCAGTTGGAAGCCGCAATAGATTTTCAACTGCAAAATCTGGGTTAAAGAGCAATATCTTACATAAAAACTTAGGTGGAATCAAATTTGAATTTGATAATTGATTGATTTTTCTGAATCTTTAATAATGTGCTAATGGTCACATTACAGTATTGCTACAAAAAATAGAAAAATTGTAAAGCTCAAATGCAAGGAACGAAAAAACTTCGCCAAAAATTATCTTAAACGATATATGCTTAGTTTAAAAAATTTTGAAACGCAAACAGTTCCGGCTATACTTAAAAGAGGTGAACAATATTTTAGTAATGGAAATGTAACAAGCATTGAAGAAGAAGGTAATGGTGTGTGGTGTGCAGAAGTGGAAGGTTCAGAAACATACAGTGTGGAAGTAACCATAAAAAGCAATGATACAATAGATGACTATTGCTGCAATTGCCCTTATGATGGTGGCATTTGTAAACATGTGGTGGCAGTATTATTTATGTTACAAAATGCAGCAGTAAAGGCAAACGGTAAGTCGGAAATCAACATAAAGAAAGATGTTTTTGAGACCCTGCTTAAATCTGTAACCCACTCCGGTTATCAAAAATTTCTGAGGCAATATGCCGAAAAGAACAAAAACTTTAAAACTGAATTTGAATTGTTTTTTGCAGATAAGGATAGCAGGATTGATGTGGGCAAAAAGTATTCTGAACTGGTTAATAAACTGATAAAAAAATACTCAGCCGGTAGTTATATTAATTACCAATCTTCACTTGGTTTGTCCGGGGAAATAAACAAGCTTTTGGCAGCCGGCCAGGGATATATTGCAAAAAATAATTTTCGGGATGCTTTTGCTTTAGCCAGGGGTGTTTTAAAACCAATAATGGAAGCAATTACTTATTGCGATGATTCTGATGGTGAAATTGGTGACAGTATTGACAGCATTGTAGAATTGCTGCAAGGTATAGTTGCAGCAAAGGATGTAGCCACTAACGTAAAAGAAGAATTGTTTGATTTTTTACAAAAGGAGCTTGAGGATAAAATTTATTTCGATTATGGCGATTTTGGTTACCAGCTGTTTTCGCTTTTCAAAAATCTTGCTGCAGAGCTCAATAAAGGCGATGCTTTTATTACGTTTACAAATGCGCAAATTGACGGCATCACCGGCCAGTACGACAATTACAAAAAAGAATTTTTTAAAAAAGAATTAATTGCTTTTTTGCAGCAAACGGGAAAAAATGCCGAAGCGGAAAAAATGCTGGAGCAAAATATGGACATAGTAGATGTTAGGATGGATGTAATTAATAAGGCAATCGACAAAAAAGATTACAATGCGGCAAAAGAAATAATTGCAGCTGGGATTAAAATTGCTGAAGCTAAATCTCATCCGGGCACAGTTGACCAATGGAAAAAAGAATTATTACGTATTGCAAACATCGAAAAAGATATTATCAGTATCGGGCACTATGCCAGTTATTTTGCTTTTGACAGAGGTGTTTCCGCAGAATATTATCAACAATGGAAGAAAACTTTTACACCCGGTGAGTGGAACCCAATAATAGAAAACTACATTAATGAAACTACACAAAAGATAACCAGTGAATGGAATAAAAGTAAAAATAAGTTTTGGCAATCTTCGGCCTATCCACCATTGCTACAAAGCCTTGCACCAATTTATATTCTTGAAAAGTTTTGGGATAGATTGCTAATTTTGGTGCAACAGGCCAACAACCTTAACACAACGCTTAATTACCATCAGTATCTTGTAAAAGGTTATTCAACTGCATTGCTTGCCATTTACATACCTGCTTTGGAAGAATTTGGAATAAGGGCAAACAGCCGGAACGAGTATGCTGATTTGGTACGAAAGATGAAAAAAATTATAAAAGATATTCCGGGAGGAGAAGAAGATGTATTAGCCGTGGCAAAACGCCTGAAAGAAAGATTTTCCATAAAGCCCCGTCGCCCCGCCATGATAGAAGAGCTTGATATACTATTGCGGTAATTACTCACTAACCACAAAATTGAAATAAATCCACCTTTTAGCATATGGCAAAGCGGATATTAATACCATCTGTTTGCAACTCGACGATACAAGCAGCAATGCTATCTGCTCCACTTTTTTCAACCACTGAAAAACAAGGGCTTCACTCCTAAAGCTTCTAAATTATTAGAGCCGGTGCTAATTAAATCGGTAAGTTATTAATGTTTGCAAGTTTTGCTTGCATCTCTTAAACTGTATTAATAGGTTTTTAAAAAATTCTGCCAGCTTAAAGGCAGGCAGAATTTTTTTGATGGTCACCTGCAGAATGCAACCTGGTCAATTGCTTGCGGCTCAACACTGTCACCCGTTGTAAGGAGGAAGGTTGATTTTAGGGTTACAATATAAGCACACAACGGATCTGCAGCTGCAAATAAATGTGTTATTGTACCGGCTGTATCCGGCGTTACAGGTGGCACCGGAAGGACGGTGGTGCCAAGCGGCCCTTTTAGCCTGGCTTCAATGCTTCCAAGATTAGGATGGGCGCAGGTATAGAGTATATCAACCTGTGAAGTTATTTTAGAACATCCTGCCATTTGCAGTTGTAAAATATCAAGCATGTTTACACCGGGCTCACTTACAATCGGCTCTGGTCCCCATTCGGGATGATGATTTATACCATCATATTTTGTGTTATTAATAGCCGTTCTTGTACACCTTCCTGCTTCTGTAGTAGTAGCATTATTGCCCTGCTTACGCACCAGCATTCTTAATGCAAAAACTTCATCGGCTCCCAGGGGTTTGCCTGTAGAAGTGGAAGAGTTGCCTGCAACGAGACCGGAGAGATCAACAGGTGCAAATGCATCAAAGCTGGCTGAATCAACAAGTAGCTGATTGCCATTCGATACAAACAGCCCAACACCCGCCGCATTAAAAGGATTGTCATTTTGCTGGGGAACAAGTATCCAACCATCGGCTGCAATTGATATCTGGATATCAGGTGCTGCAACTGGCGTGCTGCTTACCAAACAGTTGGCATTGTTGTATTGGTACCAGGGTACAGGATGGGAGATATCCGGTGGCATTAATGTTGCTTTTTCAACATAGCCAATATTTGTTTGGCCGGCCTGCGCTGGCGAAACCCGAACCCAATTTACCGGCATTCCGGCACCATCATACTGCCTTGTATATTCAAAGCAATATTCCATTGGGGAACCGCCAAAAGTTTGCGACAAAATACCATTAAGTCTTAGCGATTTGTAGAAGGCATAATTGCTGTTGGTAAGCCCTGATTCACCAACATGGCTTTGCACTTGTGTTTCATAATCAATGCCTCCAATTCTTAAAAATGCTGGCACAGGCACAGGTTGTTCCGGAGGTATGTTTGTATCGATGCAAAGCTCAACACAAGTGCAATTGGATGCATTTTCCCTGCCCCGTGAATGGCCTTTTGAACGAGGCTCCTGCAGTAAAATGTTGCCGTTTAATTGCTCCACACTAAAAAATAGATCTGGTCCGGCAGGCCACTCAATGTTAAGCCAGCTAAAAATTGTTTTACTGAAATCTACTTCAGTGTAATATATTTTAAAATGGCCGCTGCTATCAGTAACCGCTTCGCCCAAAAAATCATCCTGTATCAAATCAACATCAAAAGCTTTTACTTTAACCCCTGTTAAGGCAACCTTAGTTGAACAAGTTTCCACCCGTCCGCATACCACATACCAGCCAAATATTTTTAACAGCCAGCACCAAAATTTATCGGGAATACCATACTCCCAATAAGCTGACTGCTCCCTGTTTCCATTAGCCGATTCTTTCCAAAAGGGTTGTAATGTGGTAATGTGAAACTGAACCGAACCATGCGGTTTTGGTGGATTTCTTGGTCCCAACCTGGTAGGCACTGTACCGCATTCAAAGTCAATTTCAAACGCTCCGCCGTTGTATTTTTGTTTGTCGCCAATCAGTACTTCAAAATTACCGTTCTCGTCGGTGGTAGTTTCAAACAACAGTTTTTTTGAAATGGCTTTCAGCTCTTTTGGCGTCCGCTGGTGAAAGGTTTCTTTTGCATTCGCAAGTGCCAGTTGGGTAGTTACAGCAGATGCTTCTGTTGAGTAAACTTTAATGGTGGCGTTGTAGAAAAAATCAAAGCAATCGCCGCAGTAGAAACCACGAAGATTTCCTCTTAATGAATAATTCATCTGATAATATTTTGAGGGGCTTAGTATTTAAAAAAAGAAAATGGAATTCTCTTTTGGGTTTGAAGTAATACATTATTTGTTCTTTGATAGCAAGAAGATTTTCAAATAACCACCATAATTTGCGGTGCTGGTACGGCGGTACTTTTAAAACAGAGAAAGCCTGCACTTACGGGTGCAAAGCAATCTCTGTATAACCCCGCTGATGACCCGCTTTTATTTAATCCCATCCATAAATAAGTACATCCACTGAATCATTGCCGGCTCCAAGGCCAGGCAGTGCATCCATGTCCACACTTAGTTTTACGCCGGGCACTTCATATACCCTGGTTGCCTGCCCGTGCGGTACAAGATTAATTTGATCAAGAAATCCCACGAGTTCATTACCATCCATAATTGTAAGACGAATACGTACACCACTGCCACTTCCCACACGCTCATCTGCTATAATTCTTATACGTTCGTATTTTGAAGTGTCAACATATCCAAGGTGTTTAGTAGTGCCTTTTGGAGTTGATACAGCGCCCGGTGCTGTTCTAAAAATTAATGTGTTCATTGTGTTACTGTTTTAAAATTTTGCCTACTCTGAAATCAAATTTTCGGCGTACTCCGGTTTGTTTTTTAATTAAGATTTACAACATGCGATACGACCTGTTACAATGCATTGCAAGTGCGTCCATGGCTACCGGTTAGTTAGTAAGTGGCCCATGCAACCAGTCGGTTATTATTAAATATCATAGAAGAATAATTGCTCCAATGGACCGCTATCGCTGATGGCGCTTTCACCATTGTGCAAACGTGCTCTTGCCCACAACTTGAGCGAATAAGTACATCTTGTTAAATCATTTGGGTTTGCATTGAGCTGCAGATTATTGTTTGCTCCGCCATCTATAGCCGGGTTTATGTTTCCACTTAAAGTGAGGAAACCGTCTGTTACATCTTTGTTTACCGTAAAACTATTGTTGTTAAGATGTAGGGAAGAAGATGCCAGATGAGGATGATAAACAGTATATTTAGTCGACCCTCAAAAAGTGAGAAAAGTTGATTGTTATTTGATTTGAGAGATTCCAGGCTGAATAATAGTAACCAGATATTTGCAAAATGGTAAAAAAGCTTGCAAATTTATGAATGCTTTCTACCCCCAAACATACTCCTCAGTTAGGATTGTTTCATGGTCTTGCAGATCAGCTTGATCAAAAGCATCCTTTGTATCAATTGGCCAATAAAATCAATTGGTCATTTTTTGAAGATGCTTTTAAAAAGCATTACAGTGAAAAAATGGGTAAGCCTGCAAAACCGATTCGCCTGATGGTATCGTTGCTGATATTGAAATATGTCCGCAACATCAGCGATGAAAACCTGGTGGAGCAATGGTCTGAAAATATCTATTTCCAGTACTTTAGTGGTGAGCAGCATTTTCAGGCCAATATCCCTTGTGTACCAACCGAACTGGTTGCTTTCCGTCAACGCATAGGCGAACCTGGCGTAGAGTTAATTTTACAGGAAAGTATCCGTGTAAATGAGCCTCCTGAAGATAACAATACAGGTATTGTGGTGAGTGTTGATACGACCGTGCAGGAAAAAAATATCACCTACCCGACAGATGATAAACTATACAAAAAAATTATTAAAAAGTGTTGGGCAATAGCAGACAAAGAGGCAATAGATCTTCGCCAGTCTTACACAAGGATAGTTAAACGTTTAAGTAATTTACAACGGTTTAAAGGAACCAAGAACGGAGCCAAAGCGGCCCGTAAAGCCAATAAAAAAATACAAATCATAGCAGGAAGGCTGGTACGGGATATTGCCCGAAAGCTACCACTAACAAGCCTTGGCAAATATTTGCCGGATCTAAAGCTGTATCAAAGAGTATTATCCCAAAAGCGGAGTGACAGTGATAAAATTTACAGCCTTCATGAACCCGATGTAAAATGTTATTCAAAAGGTAAGGAGCATAAGAAGTTTGAGTTTGGCAGTAAAGCCTCTGTTCTAATTGATCAGCACACAGGCATCATTATGGGAGCCATTAATTTTACTCAAACATTACACGATTCAAAAACATTGCCGGATGTATTGGAACAATATGAACGACTCAACGGCAGGCAGCCAAAAGAAGTGTTTGTAGACAGAGGATACAAAGGAGTAAAGCAATACAAAGATGCAGTTATCCTGGTACCCAAACCTGATAAAAATATTACCAAAACACAATGCAGCAAACATAGTAAAAGGGCAGCCATTGAACCTGTCATCGGACACCTGAAACACGACTACCGTTTATGTAGAAATTATTTGAAAGGAATATTGGGAGATAATATGAATATAATTTTAGCCGCTGCTGCCATGAACTTTAAACGACGAATCAACCTCTGGCGTACAGAGGCAATCAGATGTTGGTCACTTATTTATAAACTGCTTATAAATGCTTACTGGATTTCTATTCCCCAAAAAGTAAAATCGACTTTTTGAGGGACGACTATTTAGCATGAACAGTCCCATTGATAGGTGTGCATAGTCCTGAAACTTCCAACTCTGAAACTGACAACTTCATAAACATTGAATTGTTGTTCATGATGGCTGAGTTCAACGTTTTTCCGTTGCCGGTAATCACATTGAATTGGTTGAGCGCTTTGTTAACCACTTCCCGTATTTCAAAACGAATAGCGAATTTTTCAACTGGTATTTTATTGCCGGCAGGCACAGGAGTGCCAACGGCTGCAGCGGCTGAAGGCACGTCTGCTGCCGTTGTTAAAACACGTGTATCCATTGCAATCAGCGGGTCA
The DNA here is from genome assembly GCA_965247025.1 of Ferruginibacter sp. GTDB lineage: Bacteria > Bacteroidota > Bacteroidia > Chitinophagales > Chitinophagaceae > Ferruginibacter. Next base: position 5,056,799 of record OZ252000.1, read on the forward strand.
GTATCTGTAAACAAGAAGTTAGTTAATGGTTCTCCCAGTAAAGTGGCCGTACGGTTCAGTGCATTGTTGATGTCAAACCAGCCGTCGGCGTCAAAATCAGACTGATCACTGACTACATCAAAGTCTGGAAAAGGAAAAACTTTTTTGGTAAGTTTTGCAACTGTGCCTGCTACAAATAAACCGGGCGTAACGCCAACGATTTTTGTAAAATTGGGCAGTGCAGGGGAAGGTCCTCCATTAGGTGAAGTAACCTGGCTTACCAGGAAACGGTATTCTATTGGGTTGCCACTGGCTGCTTTTGCTGCTGCCTGTCCTGTGAGATTAATAATACTATATAACGCATATTTACCAGCACCTCCTGCATAACCATTCGCATCAAAATCTTTTGGTCCAATACCTGTTGTGATATTGAATGCCTGGCCAATACCAGTCCATGCACTTGGGAAAGTATCACCAGGGTCACCAACATGTATCTTGCTACATAAATTTACGCAAAGACAATAAGACACATTTTTACGGCAATCAGTCTTAGTCTCATCAACCAGAACCACACTGCCCAATACTGCTTTGAAATAAACATCGGGGCCACTTTGGAAAGTAAGGCCGGGGCCGGGATCTGTTTCAACATTTATCCATGGGGATAAAAATGTTTGCTTAAACTGAATAGAGGTATAATCAATTCTAAAATGGCCGCTGGCATCTGTTAAGACAGTACCCAGGTTGTCATCCGTTAAAAAATCTGCATCCCATGCTGTAACGCTTGCATTTGCAATAGGAGTGCCGGTATCGCAATTGCGGAGGTGGCCGCAAATTACCCATGCATCAAAATAATGACCTCTTATATAACACCACCATTTTGCAGACAGGCAATATTCCCATTTGTAAAAATAACTTTCATTGGCTGTTGCTGTCGTAGTTCTCCATTGCGGATAGATAGTTGTAAGATGAAATTGCAATGGCTCTTTGCGTGGCTTTGGCGGTAGCCGGGGCACATTACCGCAAACAAAATCAATGTCAAAAGCTGTCTTACTAAACTTTTCGTCCAATTCAAATTCGAAATTTCCCAAGTCGTCTGTTTTAGTTTTAGCAATCAACAGTTCTTTCCTGGATCCTGCCTCTTCATTTGATACAAGCCGAAATGTATCTTTCACATCAGCAACTGCTCTTTCAGCTACTCTTTCGGTTTGCCAGGGGAGGTATAACAATACTTCCACACCAGACAATGACTCTGTGCAATCTTCGCATAAAAAACCACAAAGGTTTCCTTTAAATAAATACTTCATAAAAATGTTGTTTGTGTCGCCTACTCTTTAATGCAGGATTTTCGGCTTCCTCCTTTAAGTTATCTGTCTACTGGCTGATGCCTGTACGGGCAATGCTGAAAGATTATTTCGACAGCGGCATCGTAACCGGGTATTTATATCAATTGTAGTTGAACAAATTCAGCAGTTATTGCTGATGGATGGGGATTTTAAAGAATTGCCCAAAGTATGTTTGCGGAATGTTGAGATTGCATAAAGCAGGCGGCAACCGTTAATTACTTTGGAATCGCAATGCAAATATGCTTTTGAGGACATCGTTTACAGCAGGTATTGCTACTGAATTTGCAGGTATTATCTACTTAAAATAACAGGTAGAAATACCTGCTTGACAATGTTCAATTTGTACTTTACTTTGGCAATCATTTAAATCTTTAAACAAAAAATATGAAACAGGTATTTAAAATCAGGATGCTGATCATACTTACAGTTGCTTTTCTGTCGGTATTGCTGTTCAGCAGCTGTCAAAAAAAAAATGTTGAAATGAAATGCCCGTCGGGCTTTACGGGTAAGCTAATGGACTCAAGAGCTTTAAAGCTCGATTCTGTATGTCACTTTATTCCAGAAAAAACCATCAAAGAATGGACAAACAGGTACAAAGAGATTCAGGGCAGGTACGGGAATATTTCGAAAGATTCTGCTGCTATACAACCTGATTTTTTAAAAGCTGGCATGGCTTCATTTAACAGCTGCATCATCAGGAAATTGATCAATGATACAAACAGTATAGGTTTACGGGTATTACTTGGTTTGGATAATAAAAATAAAATTCATGTAATTTTCGTGGGCATCGATAAAGATTATAAAGATTTATACGTGGAAGAATCTGGTGAATGCTGCAAGGGTACTCCGCAAATTGAATCTAAAGACGGGGTTATGGGGGTTACCGGCAGAACCGGTGGCGCAGAATACGGCCAGATACCTTAAAGTGCTTTAAAATACTTACTCACTAAACCGCAATGACAAAAGAAATTTTATACCTCATGTCAATGAGTTGTGTATTGCCCGTTGCTGCAGGGTTTTACCGGTTCGGCAAAATTGATAAAAAATTCAGGCCGTTCATTTACATGAAGTTACTTGATATGCTCATTGAAACTTTTTTGTACTTACATGTGAGCGTTCCCGTCATTGGCAAATATCCCTATGCGGTGCTCAACTTGTACATGATAATTAATTTCTGTTTTTTCCTGGTGCTGGTTGTAAGCAATAATTATCTCAACAAAAAAACTTTGCCTGTATTATTGGCGCTGGCATTAATAACCGCATTATTTAATTTTTTCTATAATGACAGCAAATTAGATAAAACTTTTTTTTACCTGCTGTGTTTTGTGAGTGCTGTTATGCTTGTAGTATCCATCGATATTTTATCACGCCAGGTAATGGAAATACGGGAGAAGCTCACTCATAATTTTTGGTTTTGGTTCAGCAGTTTTTCAATTTTATACAATGCGCTTAACCTGCTAATTTTTGGGTTGTATTTTTTTACGATGTTTGATACGCCGAACGGAAAAGCCATTGCATATATTCAGCATTTTGCCAATGTAGTTTGTAATGTTTTTTTTGCAATTGCAGTGTCTAGCATTCCGGCAAAAAGAGAACTATTTTATCCGCATACGGATGAGGCTCAAAGTAAACTGATATGATAAATGTTGTAGTAACAGCGGCTTTAATAGTAGTACTGATCATAACCTTTTTTATTTTTTCAATTGTACGGGAACATAAGAAAGTGCTTAGGTGGCAACAGGCCCGGATAGCCGCTGAGATAAACACCCTGGAGAATGAACGCAGAAGAATTGCCGGCGATTTGCATGATGAATTAGGACCAGTTCTTTCAGCCATTAAATTGCAGATCAATCACCTGGAGCCTGTGAACGAAACTGAAACGGCTGTGCTCGAAAAATCAAGTTTGCAGATAGACAGTGTGATAAAGCGTTTCAGAGAAATTTCTTACGATCTGCTGCCCAATACACTTGTGAGAAAAGGATTTATAAAAGCGACAGAAGAATTTATTGGAAAACTAAAAGAGTTACATCCGTTACAGATAGAATTTAATGCCGGTGAAATTGCGTTGACCCCCGAAAGAGAAGTAAACCTTTACCGTATTTTGCAAGAGATTATTCAGAACACTCTTAAGCATTCCAGGGCAACAACACTTAAAATAAACATTCAAAAAATAGATAAAAAAATTTTGCTTACAACGGTAGACAATGGAATAGGATTTAACTATACTGAAAAAAAGCAAATGGCAAACGGACTGGGATTGTTGAGCCTGCAGAGCAGGGCTGAAATACTGGGCGGCCAACTTGTTGTGAATACACTGCCGGGCAGCGGAACTTCTTTTGAAATTGAAATACCTGTAGTTTATGGAAAGCCTGGGTGATATAAGATTGCTGATTGCAGATGATCATGAAATTTTTAGAGATGGCTTTAAGCTTATGCTTACCAAATTTCCTGAAATTATTCTTGCCGGTGAAGCTTCTAATGGAAAAGAACTTATTGAAATGGCCGGGAATTTACAACCCGATGTTATCATTACGGATATTAAAATGCCCGTTATTGACGGGATAGAAGCGACTAAAAAAATCACTGAACTATTTCCGGATATTGGTATTATCGGACTGTCAATGTATGATGATGATGAGTTGATTGTGGACATGCTGGAAGCCGGAGCAAAAGGATATTTAATAAAGAATGCCGGTAAAGAGCAAATTACAGAAGCTATTAAAACAGTTTACAATAACGACCCATATTATTGCAAAACCACCAGCCATAAACTTACCAACATGATTGCCAAGAGCCGTTTTAATCCCTATAAAAAGGCAGCTAAAGTTGAATTTACAGAACGGGAATTGGAGATTGTAGAACAGATCTGTAAAGAAATGACCAACAAAGAAATAGGCGACAAGCTTTTTTTAAGCGTACGAACCGTTGAAGGTCACCGCCAAAAAATCCTTGAAAAAATGAATGTAAAAAATACAGTTGGGCTGGTTGTTTATGCCATTAAAAACGGGTTGGTAAAAACCTGAATTTATTAAAGCATTGCTCTCTTTAAAATATATATTTAAGAACACTAACCCTTCATCTGATTAAAAAAATATTTTTCATTCACCTATCCTTTAAGTCTTGCATTTGAAGAATAAAATCCAGGTATGCATTCAGCGTTTGGCAATCCTAAAATTCTAATTCTACCACGTTAAAAACTCTTCGGACACCATCCATAATTAGTGCTTTAATGCGGATTTCAACATGCCGCTCCGTATTTTTATCTCTGCAATTCCGTTTGCCGATAAGTGAGTACTTAATCAGACTGTAAGATTGCAATTGGTGAAAGGGCCGACTGTAAATTCAAATTTCATTTAAAAGCATCGTTTAAAGGATAAGTTTAATTACCATTTTCTTTTGCCCCGGAAAAAGCAAAACTTATTAAACCCAGATTTTGCAGTTGAGATCGTTATGAGGGTTTCAAATGCAATGCAGGTAGGTGTTTCGGGTTATTTTTTGGTTGAAGAATAGTAATCTATTTTGAAATCAAAAAATGTTCTGAAATACTGAGCTGTGCAGCAGTTGGAAGCCGCAATAGATTTTCAACTGCAAAATCTGGGTTAAAGCTGGTGGAATTATTTCGAAGCGCTTTTAACGGTATCATGCTTTGTTTTTAAAGCAATTGCAGCCTTAGTTTTTGGGTTAGTATTTAAACCGGCAGGTTGTGTTGGCAATGCGGCTGCCGATGGCATCATGGAGGTTTTTGCTTCCGGCGCAGCCGTACTTTTTTTATTCTTTATCATGTTAGTTTTTTTGTGGCTTAAAGATAAAATAAAATGGAGCCTTCTTTAAAAAAAAAAGCTGATTCCAGTTATTTCTAACTTTTAATCTTATTGCATGGGCATTAATTTCTACAACATTGGGCATTCGGTATATTTTTATTTTCGATGGTTTTGAAAAGAAAGAGCCGTTTTCAAAAAACTCCCTGTATTTAATGATTGCTCAAAGAGAAAGCGATGGCTCCTGTTCGGGGAATGAGCAGTCATACTAACGGCACCTGTTTTGTTCATAATAAAATACTCCGCCCTTTGGAAAAGCATGATTTCAACTAAAATTTTTTACAAAAAAATCAACAGTTATGAAAAGGACTATTAAATCAATTACCGGATATACCATTGGTGCAATCGACGGCGAAATTGGAAAAGCAGCTGAGTTTTATTTTGATGATAAAACATGGACGATCCGTTACCTTATTGTTGAAACAGGCAATTGGCTGTCTGGCAGAAAAGTGCTGATTTCACCTGAAGCGTTCTCCACACCCGACCATGAGAATAAAGTATTTCATTTAAATCTAAGCAAAGAACAAATAGAAAAGAGCCCGGACATTGATACAGATAAACCTGTTTCCCGCCGGGAGGAAATGAATCTTTACAGATATTATCCCTGGACAAATTATTGGGATGGAGAACTTTGGGCTGGTGCAATGGGTACTGCTGGCATGATTACGCCAATGCCACCTCTCACAGTGGAAGAAACCCTTGTGAATAATAAAAAAAATGAGACTGAGGAAAAAGAACATTATGATGAACATTTAAGAAGCTCCGATAAAATGACAGGGTACACTGTAAAAGCTGCAGATGGCAATATTGGAGATATAGAAGATTTTATCGTTGACGATAACACCTGGAAGATTGAATTTATTGAGGTAGATACCGGGAACTGGCTACCGGGAAAGAAAGTATTGATACCGCCATCCTGGATCAGTGATATAGATTGGCAAATGTCAGAAGTTGTTGTAACAGCTTCAATAGAAGCAGTAAAAAACAGCCCCGAATATGATGCTGATCAATTGCAAAATGATGATTACATCCGCCAGCAGAGCGGTTATTATCATCAAACATTTTAACCCAGATTTTGCAGTTGAGATCGTTATGAGGGTTTCAAATGCAATGCAGATAGGTGTTTCGGGTTATTTTTTGTTTGAAGAATAGTAGTCTATTTTGAAATCAAAAAATGTTCTGAAATACTGAACTGTGCAGCAGTTGGAAGCCGCAATAGATTTTCAACTGCAAAATCTGGGTTTAAGGTTTGGAATTAGGTTCTCTTAAATACTCCAACTCCATATATAATAAGAAAACCCCCGAAAGGGGGTTTTTTGTTATGTATTTTTCCTGTTGTTTTTATTTCTTACTTATCCTGTATAGATTTCCCTCGTCAGTGATCACATAAAGTTTGCCTTTAAATTCGGTTACATCACGAAACCTTTGTTTGAGATCTCCCAGCATGCGCTCTTCACCAACTACTTTATTGTTTTCAATTACCAGTCTCACCAGGCGCATACTGCTAAGGCCGCCAAGAAAAAGATTACCCTTCCATTCTGGTATGGAATCGCTGCTGTAGAAACTGATACCACTGGGAGAAACAACCGGATCCCAGTAATAAGCTGGTTGCTCCATGCCTTCTTTTTGTTGAATTGAATCGCCAATTTTTCTGCCATCGTATTCAATGCCGTAAGTAATTGTTGGCCAGCCATAATTTTTACCAGGTTTGATAAGGTTCACTTCATCGCCACCCTTTGGTCCAAATTCAGCCTCCCACAAATCACCTGTGGCAGGGTTAATAGTAAGCCCCTGCGGATTGCGGTGACCGTAAGAGTAAATTTCAGGCATGGCATCTTTTTGATTGATGAAAGGGTTGCCTGGTGAAGGTTTACCATCTTTTGTAATTTTGAAAACCTTGCCCAAACCAGAGTTTAGCCATTGGGCTTGTTTTCTGCCTTCCAGTACTGCTTTTTCACCAACACTTACAAACAGGTTACCATCCTTATCAAAAGCCAGCCTTCCACCATAATGGTTTTCGCTATTGAGGTAAGGTGTAGCCCTGAAAATTACAGTGGGGTTTAGGATGGTTTTTTCATCCGGAGATAACTGCCCTTTGCCAACAGCCGTTAAATTGCCGGTATCTTTTTTTTCTGAAAATGCCCAGTACAAAGTTTTGTTTTGGGCAAAGTCAGGGTCAAGTGCAACATCCAGTAAACCACCCTGGCCACCATCATTTACTTTGGGAAAGCCTGTTATTTTTGTAAGCTGTTTACCGGTAGCTGCGTCACGTATTGTCATAAAGCCACCTCTGTCTGTAACTAGTAATTTGTCGCCGGGAAAAGGTATGATTGCCCAGGGCCGGCCAATGCCAGTATCTAGTTTATCAACGGTTAATGCGATGGTGGTTTTAGCCGCTGGAGCCCGGTGCTGGTTTTCAAAAGCAGGTTTATAATCTGCGTTGGGCTTGTCTTCATCGCTTGTTGGCGCAAGCTTGGCTGAATCATCAGCAACTTTGTCTTTTTTATCGCTGCCGCCGCATCCGGCTGCTAAAAATGCCATCAGGATGGCTGAGGAGTAAAACAAACGTTTCATTTGTATAATTTGATTGTTGAAAATTGAGGATTGTAAATATAAGTAAGTTGATGGATAAGGGGAAAGAGGAAAACTGTGTTTTGGAGGACAGTCAGTATTATAAAAACAATTGACAATTTAAGGCAATCTGTATATTTTTAGAAACTACTTCAATTTCATTTGTGCGTAGTACGGGTGATCCGGGTTTACAATTAATTCCTGCTTGAGGGGATGAATAAGTACATCCATGTCTTCGAGTGGGATTGCACCCAGCAGCGGTTCATTATCTCCTTGTAATACAAGCGCATTACAAACAGTTTGACGGTTTTTAAATTTCAAAACCACCGGGCCAACCATATCATATTCGGCAATGCTTCCATCAGCCAACTGACCTTTTCTTTTTTCAATAAAAGGTAATTCTAACTGAGCCTGGATACTTTCATTGATGCACAGGTTGTATGCGCCTGTATCCACCAGTATGTTTACATGGAAGTGCTTAATTTCTTCTTCGCCTATTACAAAACGTTTTGCCAGTGCAATATCATTTGAGTTGATTAGTTCTACCTCAGCATAAGTTAGTCCCATAAAAATGATTTGAAACAAATTTACTTTATTAGACTGAAAAAGTCACCTCACGGGGGCATAGTATAATAGTCAAAGACCGCCCGTTTTTTAAACAGCTGATTTTCAAGGGTACCATCCCATCATTAATGCCCAACCAACTTCCAGCCGCCCAAAACCTACGCCGGATTGAACCCAGATTTTGCAGTTGAAAATCTATTGCGGCTTCCAACTGCTGCACAGCTAAGTATTTCAGAACATTTTTTGACTTCAAAATAGATCACTATTCATCAGCCAAAAAATAACCCGAAACACCTAGCTCACTTGCATTTGAAACCCTCATAACGATCTCAACTGAAAAATCTGGGTTGAAGCGCAAAGCCCGGAGTAACCCTGGCGGCGGTTGCAAACCCCGCCAGGGGTTACGAGGACTTGCAGCGGATAGCCGGGCCACAGTTCAGCAAAGCCTCATCAGCTCCCGTTCAAATCAATTCCTGTTTGTCCGGGATATATTAATGGACGGGTTTCTTTCACCACCTTCAGGAATGGGGGCGGCACTTTTCCATTACCTTTGCCGCCATTATTATGAAGACAAAAACAATACACCGGGATAAGGTAAACATCATTACCCTCGGCTGCAGCAAAAACATGGTGGACAGTGAAGTGCTGAGCGGTCAGCTGCTGGCCAACGACATTGACACAGTGCATGAGAGTGCAAAAAAAGACCACAACATTGTAATTGTAAACACCTGCGGTTTTATTGAAAAAGCCAAGGAAGAAAGCATCCACACCATTTTGCAGCAGGTGGAGCTAAAGCGCCGGGGCAAGCTGGATAAAGTATATGTAACCGGCTGCCTGAGCGAACGCTATAAAAATAATTTAGAAACAGAGATACCTGAAGTGGACGCCTATTTCGGCACTATGGAGCTGCCGATGATTTTAAAACAATTTGATGCAGACTACAAAGCTGATTTGATTGGCGAACGCCTGCTGGCAACGCCGCAGCATTATGCTTACATGAAAATCAGCGAGGGCTGCAATCGTACCTGTTCGTTTTGTGCTATTCCCCTTATGAGGGGCCAGCATGTAAGCCGCACTATTGAAAGCCTGGTTGATGAAGCTAAAAGACTGGTGCAGCGTGGGGTAAAAGAGGTGATGCTGATTGCCCAGGAACTTACTTACTACGGCCTGGATATTTATAAAAAAAGAGAGCTTCCAAAATTATTGCATGCACTTGCTGATGTGCAGGGGTTGGAGTGGATACGGCTGCATTACGCTTACCCTTCTAAGTTTCCGCTGGATATTATTGACGCCATTAAGGAAAGGGACAACATTTGCAACTACCTCGACATGCCCTTACAACATGCCGCCAACAATATGCTGCGGTTGATGAAGCGGCAAATTACCAGGGAAGAAATGGAAGACCTTGTAGGGGAAATCCGAAACCGCATGCCCAACATCTGTATCCGCACTACGCTTATTGCGGGCTTTCCCGGCGAGACGAGGGATGACGTGGAAGAGCTGAAAACCTTTCTGCAAAAAATGCGGTTCGACAGGGTGGGCACGTTTACTTACAGCCATGAGGAGGGAACCAGTGCCCATGACCTTGTGGACAATATTTCTGCCGAAGAAAAAGAAGAACGGGCGCAGGAAATTATGGATGTTCAGCAGGAGATAAGCCTTAAAAAAAACCAGGAAAAAGTAGGGAAGATCTTTAAAGTGATCATTGATAAAAAAGAATCTGGCCGCTACATTGGTCGTACAGAATTTGACAGTGTGGAAGTGGACAATGAAGTGATCATCAGCGGAAGCAAAAAATTGGCAATCGGCGAATTTTTAAATGTAAAAATTACGAAGGCGTTTGATTATGATATTGAAGGGGTAGCGGTTTAGGGTTTACAGTTTGGGGTTTACAGTTCCATTCCTTTTATTTGTACTTTTACTTACAATCAGTTTCGGATGACAGTAGCATTGAACAATACTCAGCTAGAAATTTTAAAGCTGATGGAATACCTTAAAGATGAGAAGGATTTGGCAGAGATCAAATCATTGCTGGTCGCTTACCTGGCAGACAAAGTAGTTCGCAGTGCTGATAAAAGTTTTGATGAAAAAAAAAATACTACAGCGGTTTTTGAATCCTGGAAAAAAGAACATTTTCGTAAATCAGCCTGATTATGAAGGTAGTGATTGATTGCAATATTCTTGTTGTTTGCCTTCCTTCCCGTTCTCCATATCATAATATTTACCGTTCATTAATTGCCGGAGAGTTTCAGTTGGCTGTAACAACTGAAATTGTATTTGAATACCAGGAAATTATCCAGCAAAAATATGGGCTTGATACTGCTAATGCATTTATTGCTTTGCTCAATGAGTTGCCTAATGTTCGCCGCATCAATACCTATTACCGGTGGCAAATGATTATCGCAGATCCGGATGACAATAAGTATTGCGATTGTGCAGTAGCCGGTCAGGCTGATTATATTGTAACAGAAGACCGGCATTTCAAGGTCCTGGAAAATATTCCTTTTCCACCGCTGCAAACTATTTCAATTGATGCTTTTGTCTCCCTGTTTTAACCATGCTTCACTTGTATTTTAAATTATAAATTTTCCTGTATTCTTGTATATGCTACCAGCAATCTTCTACAACGAACAAATTATACTTCTGCAAACCAAACTGGCGCAGGCCAATAAAAAGAATACGTTGCTGGGTTGGGGGAGGCTGCTTTCGTCAGTTAGCATTATACCAGCAATTTATTTATTATGGCCATTTGGCTTTTATTTTTGGCCAGTGACAGGCATTGTTTTACTTGCAATTTTTCTAAAACTGGTGGTGGCCGATATTGATAATAAAGCAACCATTACCCACCTGCAAAACTTAATAGCCGTAAATTTTGATGAACTGAAAGCATTAAAAGGAGAATATTATCACTATGCCGATGGCAGCCAGTTTATACCTCACGATCACATGTATGCCAATGACATCGATCTGTTTGGCAGGGCATCTATTTACCAGTATATCAACCGTACAGCCTCTGATATGGGCAGCGGCAGACTGGCAGACTGGCTGTTGCAACCTGCTGCTGAAACTGAAATTGTACAACGCCAGCAAGCCACCAAAGAACTCGCTGATAACATGCCCTGGTGCCAGGATCTGCAGGCATTTGGCCGGGCAAAAAAAATCGTTTCCAACACACAGGAAAGGCTTAACAGCTGGCTTACAGAGCCATTTATTTTTCTGCCATTCAAGCCCTGGACAATTTTACGGTATTTGCTGCCAGCAATAATTATTGGTGTATTGCTGCTCAATTTTTTTGATGTGGTTCCGAATATTGTGCGTACAATTTTTCTGTTAGCTTATGGAGCATTAGCCTGGATGATTGCTAAAAAAATAAGCCCTGTTCAGCAGCAACTAACCAAGATAGTGGAGGAAGTGACGGTGTTGAAACGAAGCATTGAGCTGATTGAGAATGCCTCTTTTACAACTCCGCTGTTGCAGCAATGGCAGCAGCCTTTTGTATCTGATAAAGTAAAAGCCTCGGCTGAGTTAAAAAGACTAAAAAGAATACTTGATAATATTGATGTCCGGTATAATCCGGTGGTGTTTATTCCGCTGGCAATTTTATTGGTGTGGGATCTGCAGCAAATACTGGCGTTGGAAAAATGGAAAAAGCGAAACCAGCAAAACATTATTCTGTGGCTTGAAGAACTTGGTAATTTTGAAGCCATTGGCAGTTTTGCGACTCTGCGTTTCAATCACCCTGCATGGTGTGTACCGCAATTTGCTCCGCCGCATTTTTCTATCGCCGGTACCGAGATTGGTCACCCGCTGATTGATGCGTCCAAAAGAGTTAATAACTACATTGACATTGATACCGCCGGCAAACTTATGCTGATTACCGGCTCTAATATGGCTGGTAAAAGCACTTACCTCCGCAGCATAGGAACCAATGTGGTACTGGCAATGGCAGGTTCTGTTGTTTGTGCAAAAACATTTTCCTTGTCGCCGGTACAGCTCATTACGAGCATGCGAATTGCAGATAACCTGGAGGAAAACACCTCCACTTTTTATGCTGAATTAAAGAAGCTGAAAACGGTAATTGAAAAAGTAAACAGCGGGGAAAAAGTCTTCATTTTATTAGATGAAATACTCAGGGGTACCAACTCACTTGATCGCCATACCGGGTCGGCAGCATTGATAAAACAATTGATAAAAAAGAATGCCTGCGGCATCATCGCCACTCATGATGTGGAACTGGCAGCGCTCATTAAAACCTACCCTGAAAATATTCTTAACTACTTTTTTGATGTGCAGGTAAGTAATGAAGAATTGTATTTTGATTACCGTTTGAAAGAAGGCATCTGCACCAGTTTAAATGCTTCTATCTTGATGAAGAAAATTGGGATTGAGATGTGACAGATGTTTGAGGGCTGATGGCTGTCAGCAGCCAGGTACAGCTTGAAAACCGCATCAACAGAATTGAGGTGAAACAAAACGACAATTATTTAAGGCGGTTAAAGCCTGTGTCATCTTGGTAATTTCTATCTACGTTATTTATTTCACCTTTTGAAAGCATTACTTTTAAATCACCTTTTGAAAAATACTCTTGCTCATTCTTCACAAAAAAATCTTCTTTATCTAAAGCATTTGTAATGAAAAGATACCGAAGATTATTATGATACGTTACAACAGAGTCTCCTTTCGTTGACAGCACTTTTAAAAATGAGTACGTTTTAAGTTCGTTATTTGAATAAATGGTATAAACATCACCTGCTTGAGGATTTGCAACATATTCTTCGTCGAGTTTTTTATCAAGTGGAACTGGCAGCGCTCATTAAAACCTACTTTGATTAAAGAGCACTATTGAAGCAAAAGCCGCTATGATCACTAATGGTCCACTAAACAAATAAAACGGTGGTTTTGACTTCTTTTCATATTCACGTTGTAATGAATCGTAACGCATTGGCATTCTACAACCATTGCAATGTATTTTAGAACTTTTATCGCCTGTGGGATAAAATGGGATAAACATTAAATGGCCGTATTCAGCATGCACAGTTACTTTTAAATCAAGCCCACCGCAGCTTTCACAAGTATGTAGATGATGTGAATAGGTTTTGATTTTTGCAGTTCGCTTTCCATAAATTAACAGCATACTATCATTAGTTTGGCACTAACATACATCGATTTTGTTTATAAGCAAAATTGAGGCGCTATATTAATTGCCCTTTTATGAACTATCAACTATTATCCATTAACCAACCGCCTTCAGCGCCTGCAAAATATCGCCTAAAATATCATCTACATGTTCCAATCCAACTGAAATACGAATGAGCCCGGGTGTAATATTTGTTGCCAGTCTTTCTTCTTCTGTGAGTTTTGCATGGGTAGTGCTTGCCGGGTGAGAAGCGATGCTTCTTGTATCCCCAAGGTTGGCGGTAAGCGATAGCATTTTAAGACTGTTCAAAAAATTGCGGCCGGCTTCTATGCCGCCTTTCAAATTAAAACAAACAATGGCGCCGCCGTTTTTCATTTGCTTTAATGCAATGGCATGCTGCGGATGGCTTTGTAAAAAAGGATATTTCAACCACTCAATGGCCGGATGATTTTCCAGCGCTGTAGCAATTTTGAGGGCATTGGAGGAATGCCTTTCCATTCTCACATCCAGCGTTTCAAGGCTCTTACTTAATATCCAGGCATTAAAAGGGGATAAGGCCGGGCCGGTACTCCGGCAAAACAAATAAATGTCATGCACCAGTTGTTTTTTGCCCAATACAATACCGCCTAAAACCCGCCCTTGTCCATCAATCCATTTGGTGGCGGAATGCACCACCAGGTCTGCACCAAAATCTATCGGGCGCTGGTTAACAGGGGTTGCAAAACAGTTATCTACGTTTAAAAGAATTTGGTGCTTTTTGGCAATCTTATTTACCATTTCAAGATCTATCAATGCCAGCCCGGGATTGGTAGGCGTTTCCAGGTAGATCATTTTAGTATTGGGTTTTATGGCAGCTTCCCAATCAGCTTCTGTGGCATCTGCACTTACATAACTGCTTTCAATACCATAATTCGGCAGGTACTTTTTTATCACTGTATGGGTGCTGCCAAAAATGGAATTACAACTTAACAGGTGATCTCCTTTTTTCAGCAAGGCCATAAAAGATGCAAATACAGCACTCATACCGGTAGCTGTTGCATAGCCTGCTTCAGCACCTTCCAGTGCCACCATTTTCTGCACAAACTCTGCTGTATTCGGGTTGCTGAAACGGCTGTAAATATTATCATCACTTTCATCTGCAAACGCAGCCCTCATTTCCTCTGCATTGTCAAAGCAAAAGCTGCTGGTTAAAAACAGGGGAGAAGAGTGTTCCATCTCATTGGTCCTTTCTGTCTGTATGCGAACGGCGTTTGTTATTGGATGCATGTGGTAAATTGTGAGGGTGAATGTGAAAGGTGAATGGTCAATGCTGAAAGGTCAAGGTCAATTGTCAGTAGTCAATAGTCCAGCGTTATTACAACTATGAAATTTATCAATGCTAAAAGATTCCCGGAACTGGTCAAACTACAAAAGCAATTTCATTATCTCAGCCCAGTTGCTTTTGCCAGTTTTTACTTGCCCTATTCCTGTTAGGGGTTAGGGGCTGTAATGGCGGTTTTCACCACCACTTCCCAGGTAAGATTTGTACCGCCTCTTTTCAATGTATCTGCAACTGAACAATATTTATTCATTGATAATTCACAGGCACGGGCAGCTTTTTCAGCATCAATGGTTCCTGTAAGTGTGAATACTATTTTTATATCTTTCCATAAAGAAGGTTCTTTCCCAGGCTCTCTTTCTCCTTCAATGTGCATGGAAAAATCCTGCACATCCTGGCGCTGTTTCTTTAAAATCATCACAATATCAATTGCACTGCAACCGCCGAGCCCCATCAGCAACATTTGCATTGGACGGATACCGTAATTTTCTCCGCCACTTTCGTTGCTGGAGTCCATGCGTACTGTATGTCCGTTGGCATCAGTACCTTCAAAGCCAAAATCGCCTTGTTTGCGGATGAGGTTCACTGAAATCATTGTTGAAATTTTTTGCAAATATAAATGCTGCAGGGCTTTACTTTGCACAGCTTAAATTAATTGATGGAATATTTTCTTTATTCACAACCGGTAACATTAGAGTGTGGCAGTGTATTACCGGAGGTTACCATTGCATACACAACTTATGGTAAACTAAATGCCGCAGGTGATAATGTTGTGTGGATATGTCATGCACTCACGGCTAATTCTGATGTTGAGCAGTGGTGGAATGGCGTGGTTGGCTCTGGCCATGTAATTAATCCTGAAGAACATTTTATTGTTTGTGCAAACATACTTGGCTCCTGCTACGGCACTACAGGACCATTGGATACCAATCCGGCTACGGGTTTGCCCTGGTATCACTCATTTCCATTTATTACCATCCGGGATATGGTTGGCCTGCATATACTGCTCCGTAAACACCTTGGCATTCAGCAAATATTTTTACTTGTGGGCGGCAGTATGGGAGGTTACCAGGTGTTGGAATGGTGCCTGGCGGAAATGGCGGGGATAAAAAATCTCTTCCTACTGGCAACTTCTGCCGCTGAAAGTGCCTGGGGAATTGCAACACACACCGCACAGCGACTGAGCATTGAAGCCGATGGAACCTGGTTATCTGAAAATGACTCAGCAGGCAGCAACGGGCTTAAAGCCGCCAGGGCAATCGGCATGCTCACTTATCGTAACTATGGCATCATGGTGCAAAAACAGTCTGACGATGATCATGAAAAAGTGGTTGGATTTAAGGCCGAATCTTATATACTGCACCAGGGTGAAAAGCTGGTTAACAGGTTTAATGCATTTAGTTACTGGCTGCTTACAAGGGCGATGGATAGCCATAATATTAGCCGCGGCAGGGGTGGCGATTTATCTCTACTATTACAAAGCATAGAGATTCCTGCTCTGATAATTGGCGTAAGCAGTGATATTCTTTGTCCTCTTACCGAACAGGAAATGCTTGCTGCAAATATGCCGGCTTCTAAGCTGGTAACCATTGATTCAGATTATGGTCATGATGGATTTATGGTGGAAGCTGCTATTATATCTTCAGTGCTATCAGCCTGGTTGAAGGATTTTACTACCTGATATTTAACACAAATATTCCTGCAATATAAAATGGCTTTTATATTTTTACACGAATTCAGTAAATGAAAATATAATTACCACACGGCTGATTTTTCAATGTTTAAACATTGTATATTTGCATCCATTAATTAAAATAATATGAACGCCACTTCTAAAGGCTGGTTAAAAAAAATCCTTATTGCAGCAGGTATATTGATCATCGGTGGCGTTGCGGTGGTGATTTATGTTTTTACCAGGTCTTTTGAAGATACAGCAGACACTAAAGCTGCTTTTGAAGTTTCTGCAAATAAGCTTATCGGCGAGTTTGCTGCTGCCACACCAGTGGCAAATAAAAAATATACTGAACAGATAGTAACTGTGAGTGGAAGGGTGACGGAGGTTGAAAGTGCCGACACAACTGTTAATATAAAAATGACGGATACTGCAACAGGTTCCTATGTAATTTTTGCTTTTCAGTCTAATGCAATGGCAGCGGCTAAAAAAGTAAAAGAAGGGGATAGTGTTTCTGTAAAAGGCTCCTGCAGCGGAGGCTCCTACAGTGATATTTTAGAGTTATACCATGTGGATTTTAAAAGATGTGTGATAAGCAAATAAAAATATAAAAACGCAATAAATAATAAACATAAACACAAACCAAACATGAAAAAAACAATCATTTTGTTCGCCGTTGCTATCAGCAGTGTTGCTGCTTTTGCACAAAAGAAAACAACCACATCGGCTACTGTTGCATTTGACGCAACAACAGCTGCGGACGCAGCTCCCAAAGCTGAAAACAAAACTGTAATTGCAGCCATCGACACAAAGAAAGGAACAGTTTCTTTCGAGGCACTTATTAAAAGCTTCACTTTTGGAAACCCAATGATGCAGGAGCATTTCAATGGTCCAAAATGGATTGATTCAGAAAAAAATCCAACTGCTACCTTCAAAGGCACTATCACCAATCTTGCTGATGTAAACTTTTCAAAAGATGGCACTTATACAGCGAATGTAGAAGGCGATTTGGCAATGCACGGTGAAACAAGTAAAGTAACCACAACTGCTACTATAGTTGTTGCTGGTAAAACAGTAAATACAACATCTTCATTCACAGTTAAACTGGCTGATTATAAATTATCAAATGCAAATGGTAAATTGGCAGATGAGCCGAAAATTACTGTTTCTGCTGAATTGAAATAAAAAATATTCAAAAAGATATTAGAAAGCCTGCGCTCAAAAACGCAGGCTTTTTTTCATTAAAAATTGTGCAAACCAAAACCTCAATAGGCTAGCTGATTCAAGAGAAATTACATGCTCCATTTTTAAATAAGAACTGAAAACTATCTTGGTAAAAAAAAATTGGATTTGCCTGCGGATTGTTGAGATTCCGCAAATCTACAGTTTATTAATTCAGCATTTTATTTGAAGTAAATAGTTATTGATTGTTTAGCCGAATCAGAAAATGTAGAGTAAAAAATTGAATTCGATGCAATAAATTTTTAGCGCTATGATAAATAGTTTTGTGTGCTAAGAGGCTTTGCCACTCGTGTGAGATACGCTTTCTATCCAGCCCTTTGTATCCTGATAGCTCTTATGCATCTTTTTTGAAAGCCTTTCAATTAATTGCTGGTCTTCACCTGCAGCATAGTGTAAATCTTCCTCAGAAAGCTGTGGAGCAGCTTCCAGGATAAGGCTTTTCACCTGCTCCCAACTTGATTCTAATGCAAGTTTTTCCATTTTTATTTTGATGTAAATTAAAAATTGTTTTTCCTTGAGCTAGTGATTAAACTATTCCTGCATTCAGATTTTCAACGAACCTTCCACACCACCGTCAGTGTCAGCGCCGGTTAAAGCGCTGTATGCAATTTTCATAAGTGATACCAATTTGTTTTCTTTAGTATCCCAATAATAAGCATCTGCAGGTACAACTCTTATCAGGGTAATTGTTGGGTCATCTTTACCATCTTTAAACCAGGTTTTTGCAATTGGTGACCAAAGTTCTTCAATCCTGTCCCTGTCTGTCAACACTTCTGCATTACCATAAATACTCAGGTATTCTGAACTGGTTTTGTTAGAGTAAAACAACTGCACCCGGCTATCGTTAATGATGTCTTCATTTTTATGACTTTCATCTTTACTGATGAACCAAATGTTTCCTTCATCATCTACGTCCTGTGTGCTCATTGGTCTTGATGAAAGCGGCACATTCGACAAGTTTGTTACCAGTATAGCAATATCAGCGGCTTTTGCAAGATCTTTAATTTTTTCTACAGCAGCTTTATCAGCCAGGTTTTTAATATCTCCCATAATGAATATTTTAACCCTCCGTTTCAATTATTGTTCCGTAATAAATTTGTAAATTTTTAAAGACATCAGCCAGGATTTTGAGGTTAGCTATCTTCAATGCGTAGAATGACGTAGAAGAATTTGCCCATCAATTATGCTCCTCCAATTATGTGTACCGGTAAGAAAATTGGCACAATTTTTCTTATTATTTAATTAAGGTTCAACTCAGTAGAAAGGTTCATTATTATTATTATAAAAGCCGTGTTACAGTGAGGATATCGAATGATAAAGTCATCTAAACAATTACTGAGTAAAACCAAGGCCCTGCATTACTGCAGGGCTTTTTATATTTAAAACACTTAAAAATGAAATTGGTATGAAAGCAATTTGGACGGGTGCCATTGGCTTTGGCCTGGTAAATATTCCTGTAAAATTATACAGCGCTGTTGAGGCAAGCGAACTCGACTTAGATATGCTTGATAAAAAAGATCACGCCAACATAAAATTCAAAAGAGTAAATGAACGCACCGGTAAAGAAGTGGCATGGGGTAACATTGTAAAGGGATACAACCTTAATGACAAATATGTTGTGCTGGACGATGAAGACTTTGCAAGGGCAGCTCCAGAAAAAACAAAATTAATTGAGATTACCGAGTTCATTAATGAAGGTGATGTGAACAGCATTTATTATGAAATGCCCTATTATGCGGAGCCAGAAAAAAATGGAGCCCGTGCTTATGTATTGTTGAGAGATGCGTTACGGAAAGCAGGCAAAGCTGGCCTTGGCAGTTTTGTATTAAGGAGTAAAGAAAGCCTTTGTTTAATAAAGGCAGAGGATGATGTAATTGTAATTAACCGGATAAGATTTGCAGAAGAAATCAGGAAACCCAGCGAACTGAAAATACCTGCTACCACAAGCAAACCGGCAGAAATTAAAATGGCTACGGAACTTATCAATCAACTTACCGGAGATTTTGACATTTCAAAATACAAGGATACCTATACCGAAAAGCTGTTGAAAATCATCAGGGCAAAATCAAAAGGAAAATTGAAAGCAGTGCCTGAAATGAAAGTGGTGCATTCAAAAGCTACAGATTTGATGTCTCAATTAAAAGCAAGCCTTGGCGGTAAAACTAAAAAGGCATCATGACAGTAAAATTTTTAGTAACCGAAATTTTACATTTATAGATCTTCAGGAATTTCAATAATGAAAGACAGTATGTTATAAAAGTACACTGCCAAAAATAACATCTGCATCTTCAATTTACCTTAAGTAAGAAAAAGTATGAGTAAAACTAAACAGCCATCAAAAAAGCAAGCAGCAAACGACAGTAGTAATGATAAAACAATTATCAGTGAAAACAGAAGACTTGAGCTTACAAATCTTAATAAAATATTTTGGCCGGATGAAGGTTACACTAAAGGTGACCTGATCAATTACTATGAAAAAGTGGCTGATTATATTTTACCTTATTTAAAAAATCGCCCGCTGTCTTTAAAGAGAAATCCAAATGGAATTGCAGATGAAGGTTTTTACCATAAAGATGCGGCAGGTGCAGCCCCAGCCTGGGTTAAGCATGCCGATATTTATTCTGATTCTGCCGATAAAACAATTCATTATATAATCTGCAACGATAAATTAACGCTGCTTTACCTGGCTAACCTTGGTTGTATTGAATTCAATCCATGGAACTCCATTACAGCTAAGCTTGATAATCCCTCTTACCTGGTTATTGATATTGACCCTGCCGACAAAAATACATTTGAACAGGTAATAGAAACAGCACAAGTGGTAAAGGATGTATTGACAAAAGCAGGTGCCGCTTGCTACTGCAAAACATCAGGGGCAACAGGCTTGCATGTGTATGTGCCGCTTGGCAACAGGTACGATTATGACATTGCAAAAGAGTTTGCACATGTGGTGGCATCACTTGTACAGGAGCAACTCCCAGGTTTTACCAGCTTAGAAAGAAATTTAAAAAAGAGGGGAAACAATATCTATATAGATTTTCTGCAAAACCGAACCGGTCAAACACTTGCTGCTGCTTACAGTCTCCGCCCTAAAAAAGGAGCTTCTGTTTCAACTCCGTTGGATTGGAAAGAAGTGAAACCTGGTCTTACTCCTTCTCAATTTCACATACATAACATTATTGAAAGAATAGAAATTAAAGGCGATCTTTTTGCTCCGGTGCTGGAGAAAGGAATCAACTTGTTGCAATGCCTCAAGGCACTTGAAAAATATTACAGTTTTTAGATAGAAAGCACTGTTTTAGAAAGGTCAGTTGTATTTGCCTGCAATACTTTCATCAGCAGCTGTTCTGCAGAGGTAAGCCCGGTAATATTATCATCCTCCTCCAGTTTGTTTAACTGTTGCAGGTAATCATTTAGTTTATCGTGCTTGTATAATTCTATAATGCCGGGATGTACATAATATTTTTTACAAACTGTACGGGTATTGCCAAGCCTGTTGCTTACATCGTCCAGCGCTTTTAAAATAGTCTTCTTCTTTTCTTTTTCATCAGCTACCATTTCCATGGCTGCAAATGCATGCAGAATGTTCAAAGAGCCTGCCCAGGTTCTAAAGTCTTTTGCCGTAAATGATCCGCCTGTAGCTTGTTTAATATAACTGTTAACCATACCGCTGTCTATACTTTTTCGCTGGCCTTCCTCATCATAATATTGAAACAACTCTTTGCCTGGAATATCCCTGCAATCTTTCACAGCCTTTGCTAATTTTCTATTTTTAAGTGTGATGTTATGATGAATACTTTTCTTTCCATTAAATGAAAATTGTATAGTGTCGCCTTTAACCTGAACATGCCTGTCTTTTAAAGTTGTAAGGCCATATGACCCATTCATTTTTTCGTAGCTTTCATTTCCAATTCTTATGTAAGTTCTTTCCATCAAACTAATTACAGTTGCAATAACTTTAGTCTCATTTATTGAAGTTGAAGACATGTCCTTTTCAAGTTTAAGCCGCAGTGCAGGTAGCGCTTTTCCAAACTCAATTAAATGGTGAAACTTTGTTTCATTCCGCAAGTAATTCCATAAAGGATGATACCGGTATTGCTTTCGCATGCGAACATCATAACCTGTGGCCTGTAGGTGACCGTTATCTGTATGGCAGATCCAAACTTTGTCCCAGGCCGGAGGTATAGCCAATTTTTTTATCCGGTTGATGATCGCCTCATCTTTAACCGGAGTTTCCTTAAAAGTATAGAAAAAGCCCTTTCCTTTTTTTAACCTTTTTATGCCATCGATTGTGTCATTAATGTAAACCAGGTTAACAGCATCGGCTGTAAGAGAAGGATTATCATGAATGTTGAGAAATTGTTTGTGAGATAATTTTTTCGGTTTTACCATTACCCTGTCAAATTTAAAAATGACTACATTCTTGTTTTTCTTGTCGTTCTAATATCAGTTTATGATTTCTCCTGAATGGAATGCCATTACCACCAAGCCATGCTGCAAACAATTCCGGGAAGTATCTAATAGTCAAAAGCACTGCCACAAAGCCACGCTGACAATTAACAGATTTGTTATCAACATAATCAGCAAATAATTAATCCATTCACTAAAGTTGTTTAAAGCATTTATAAAGAGCTGTAGCCTTAAATGATGATGCAGTCTGTTATCATTCTATTAACTGCTGTAAATTTTTTTCTACACTTTTATGCTTCGTGAGGTGATATTGTTACAGTTTTGACCATCTCCTAAAAATTGACAGAACAGCGTATAGCTGCAAAGAATTATATGCGTTAAAAATAAGTGGCACATGTTTTACATAGAGGGACATAATAGATTGCGAATACTTCTATTTATTCAATTCCCGGGCTTTTTTAAACTCAAAAAAATAAAAATGAAACATCTTAATTTCTCTTTTCTTATTCTTCTTTCTGCTACACTTAGCAGTTGTGAACTTGCAGGTAGTATTTTTAAAGGCGGTGTTTGGACTGGTGTTATTTTAGTGCTTATTGTAGTTGCCATTATTTTTTACGCCATTAGCCGTGGTAGTAAAAAATAGCTTTACCTCCTTAGCTACTATAACCGTATAAAAACCTGCCAGTGGAACAACATAAAATTCATTGATTTAAAATCAATCTGTCAACTGTAAAATTATTTATGGCTACAAAAAAAACAGCTGCTTCTAAAGCAGCCAAAACAAAAAATTCACTGGTTAATAATATCAATGCAAAAAAGAAAGCCGGTAAATCCAATTCAAAAAAAGATTCCACTATTTCGGAAAAAGCTTATCAAGAGATGGAAAATGATTGGGGTAAGAGCAAAAGAAATAAATAGAGATTGGGCAGAAGTCTCCGCTATAATAATATTGTAGAGTTTGGTTGCGTTCAATTATTAATTGTTGTTAAAAAAGGTTTATGGAACAGCGATAGTAGGGTTAATTTTTTTGGCAATTTTTCCATCTTTGTTTTGTTGTATAGCATCAGTTTGTAATGCCATACTTACCTGGTAAATAGTAGATGGTGTTGTTATAAACAAAAGTTCCTTTTTCAAACCTCCGAATGCAACATTAGTTGCCATCTGCGGTAAATTAATTTGAGCAAGCTTATTACCGTTAGGCGATAAAATTATAACTCCCTCCCTCGTTGCTGCAAAAACATTATTGTGAATATCTGTTTTAAGTCCGTCAGCATTAATGTTTGCAAATACTGTTTTGTTTGTAAGCAGTCCATCATTGTCAACATCATATTTTAGGATCATCTTTTCATCTTTATGATTGCTGCACACAAACAAATGTTTTTCATCCTGTGAAAAACAAAGTCCATTTGGAAAATTTAAATCAGTTGCAAGCAATACTACCTGGTTATTTTTGAAAACATACACCCCACTCTGAGGCTGAAATACCTCTGGATTCAACAGTTCATCTTTTAATCCATAAGGCGGATCTGTGAAATAAATATCACCTGCTGCATTTAAAGTAAGATCATTAGGGCTGTTAAAAGGCCGGCCATTAAAACTGGTACAAAGCTGGGTCAGGTTTTTTTCTTCAAGCCTCGCTATACCATGGTTACCGTGTTGGCAAAATACAACATTATTTGACTTATCTAAAGCAAGACCATTTGACCCGGTCATATCAGACAAGTGAGTGAAAGTTATACATGGTCCACCGCTCTGATGCACCAGTACATGCATAACACCATTTAGATATACCTGAAAAATTTTGTTAGCTGCTGTATCGCTGAAAAGCAAATAACCGCCGGGATGCCACAAAGGCCCATCGGCAAAACGAAAGCCACTGGCCAAAACTTTTAATGCGGCTGATGGTCCAAAGAAATTTCTTCCTTCGGCCTGCAAAATCTGTACATTTTTCATAAGAATAAATTTGGTAACATAATCGTCTCAATCGCTTTTTAGAAGTTAATTTACAATAGCAATTGTAATGCTAAAAATATACAAATACCAAGCTTAATTTTTGCAGTTATAATCTTAACATTTTGTGTTACAATTCTTTTAAAACTAAATCTTTTTAATGGCTGCCAAATCCTTTGATAATAATTTTTAAGTGAAGAAGAGAAACACAGTTAATTTAAAAAAATGAAAAAAACTGCAGCATTTCAACTACAGTTTATTTTCCCGGTTGCATTTTCATCAGTGATGTTTAAGAGGCTTGTTTGTAGAATCAGCTTTCTGTTTCTCAACTTTTGCCTTGATTGAATCTGGCATCCTATTGCGACCAGCGCCCGTTGGAATTGTATCTGTGTTGAGATTTCCGGCATTAGAGTTTCCGCTTGCTGTGTTACCACTGCCGGTATAACCGCTTCCTCCAATTACAGAATCGGGCACCGCTGCTGAAGTATCCTTACCCGTTTTTGTATTATTTGCTGTACTGTCAAAACCTGAATTTCCATTACTGTTTTCATTGTTGTTGCATGATGCCAGCATCGCTATAATAATGCAGGAAAAAAAAGTGTGTTTCATAAATGATGTTTTAAATTGAAGAAACTGTTTATATAGAGCTGATTATGCAAAATGCCTGCTACATATATGTGTGAATAGCAGGTAAATTTCGGTTTGGCTTTGAGTAAAGTAAGGGTTAATAAATCCTGTTAAAATATTTATTTTGGCGGGGCTTAAAAACATAGTGATACAAGGCACATGTAAGAAGTGAGTCAGGCCTTTGCTTTCTGTATAAGTTAATTACTTTTTACTTTCTTATCGATTTTATAATGTCTATAAAGAAAAAACTTCTTGATTTTTATTGAAGTTTAACCCTTTTTTGTAACCGGCTTTTCCCAAATTGTGGAAGCTTGTCGCAAGATTTTAATGAATTTGGGTGAAAAACTGTAGTGGTTTAATTATTGTCTTAACAGATATTATAGGCAATATTTCTTTAAAGACTTAAACATTAATTACAAAACAAAAAAATAAAATTATGAAAAAAGTAATCAGTTTATTTTCGATATCACTTATAGCTATAACGGCTATATGTCAGGATACTTCTTCGATGAGAAGGAATCCTTCTACAGGCAATTTTGATACTATTCCTAACATGAATAATAAGCAGCCAGATACTTCTAAGTGGAATAATTACAACAAAGATTCAACAAGGTTAGGAAATCAAAATCCATCATTAGATACAACAAGACAACAGCAGCCTATGGAAGGTAGCAGGGATTCTTTAAACAGGGGAATTACACCGAACACGTCTTCTGATACGCTCAACAAAAACCAGGGTAATTCCGGAATGAATAACACAGACTCATCAAAAATGACTAATAATACTGGTAACACTAACAGCTCAACGACTTCTGGCAGTAAGGATAGCAGTACAACTACTACAGTTGCAGAAAAAGTTTCTGACCGTGTAGCAATGGCAGATGATAAAGTTTATGTTATTAAAAACGGAGATAGCTCCATATTAAACAAAGAATACAAATTATCAAGCGGAGCATCTGTTTTGCCTGATGGAACAGTAAAGTACCCAACAGGTAAAAGTGTAATGTTAAAAAATGGGCAGTTCATTGAGTTACTAAAAAAGACAACCGAAGAGGCTACTAAAGAAGAAACTACAACTCCGGCAAAAAAGAAAGTAATTAAAAAGCTTGTTGCAAAAAAGACAATAAAAAAGACAACAGGAAACCAATAATAGTTATTTAGTTTAATTAAACTGGCGGCTCAAAGCGAGCCGCTTTTTTATGTTTTATTTTGAAAAGTGAATCAAGAAGGTTGTGCCCTCTGTTTCTTTTGAAAATAATTCAAGCTTAGCGTTGTGGCTTTGTAAAATAGTCAGTGCGCTGGGCAAACCCAGTCCGCTGGCTTTTTTTTTAGTACTGAAGTAAGGTTCAAATATTTTATCTTTTATGTCTTCACTTATTCCGCAGCCGTTATCTTTTATGGCAAGTTTAAGTTTGTTACTGTAATTTGAGGTTGTTATTTCAATTAAGCCGGTTTCGTGATTTATAGATTCGATGGCATTTTCAAGAATATTTAAAATGGCTTGTTCCATTTTTGCAGCATCTGCAAAAATCTGCAAATCTGTGGCTGCATATTGTTTTACAAGGGATATTTTTGCCTCTTCTAATGTTGCCTTAAGTCTTTCGGTTGAATTATCAATTAACTTATGCAAGGAAATTTGCTGTGGGTTGATTTCAGCTGGCCTGCAACTGGTAAGTAAATCAGTTACAAGGTTATTTATCCTCTCACCATTTCGCTTAATAATGTTTAGGAAAAATAGATCATCTTCTGTGCAGGAAGTATTTTGTAATAAATTTTCAATTGCCAGGTTGATATTGTTTAAGGGGTTGCGGAGATCATGAGCAAATATAGAAGCGAAGCGACCGGAGCCAGCAAGTTTCTCAAGTCTTAAAAAAGATTCTTCTGTTTTTTTCAGATCCCTAAAATCCTTCAGTGAGCCTTGTATAAGATTTTTTTCGCAATCCTCATTTTCTAATGAAGCACTGAGCAAACAAATTTTTAATGAACCATCAGCGCATAGAAAAGAAGCTTCAAAATTTAGAATGTTTTTTTTCTTAATTAAGGCCTCTGCAAATTTAGCTGCCTGATCAGGATTTTTAAAAAGATTCAGCAGTGATTTTCCAATTAGAAAATCTTGATGATAGCCAAGTATTGCCGTTACTGCGTGGTTGATATTAATTAGTCTGTAATTTTCATCTGCAACAAAAATTATATCCTGCAGTCTTTCAAAAAGGTTTATATATTTTTTTTCAACCCCTTCTAATTCTTTTATCCTGGTGGTATATTTGGTAGCGGAACAAATGGCCAGTTTTAGGGTTTCTTCATTTAATTTTCCCTTGGACAAAATGCCGAAAGTTTCCCCATTTACCTCACGTAAAACTGGATCAATGTTATCACCTGAAAAGAGAAAAATTACCGGAGTTTCCTGGTTGGCATTTGTAATAGAATGATTGCTTTTTTTATAACCCCAACTGGCATTACATAAACACAATCCGTAATTGTTAATGCTCAACATGTGTTGAGCGTCTTCATAATTGGTTGCCCTGGCAATGTCAAATTTCCTATCCCTTATATTGTTGAGATAATTAGTAATCAATTTAAAGTCCTGGGCATTATCTTCTGCAACTAACACTTTTAACTGCCTGGAGATATTTTTCATAGGTGCTGTTTTTGAGCTGCAACTAACAGCGGCTTATTAGCATGTTGATGTTAAAGCCGATCTAAGTTTCTAAGCTATTTATCCATAAAAGGACCAACTATTTTTCGTTAAAAGCATTGTGTTGCCGCATTTTATTATACAGCGTTTTGCGGTCTATATTTAAAACTTTTGCTGCCTTTGTCTTATTGTAATTAGCCTTTTTTAGCGCTTCCAATATCATCCCGTATTCTGCTTCAAGGCTGGCGGATTTGAGGGTTTGTTTTTCTACTCTGTAAGGTTCCTCGTTTAATAAAGAGCCAAAAGCAGGAGCCGGGTTTCCCAGGTTTAACGGGCTTTCAGAATCAGTTCTTATAATTCTTTCTGCACCCGTAAATATTTCGTTGTCATTTAACGAATCAAACATTAAACGGCTGTGATTTACCAGTTCAAATGGGAGATGTTTTATTTCAATACTCTCTCCGTCTGCAAGCAGGGCAGAGCGCTTCACCACATTATTTAGTTCTCTTAAATTACCCGGCCAGTTGTATTGTTTAAAAATGTTTTCAACCTCAGCACTAAAATATTTAACCTGTTTATCCAACTCATTATTTGTTTTTTCTAAAAAGAAATGAGCAAAAGTCAGCACCTCATCTTTCCGCTGCCTTAGGGGGGGGACATTAATGCTAAACTCGTTAAACCGATGGTACAAATCCTCCCTGAATTTGCCCGTCCTCGTAGCTTCCAGCAGGTTTTCATTGCTTGCCACAATTATCCTTATATCCAAATTTATATCTGTGTTACCGCCAATTCTGCGTAGCTTTCTTTCCTGCACAACTCTTAAAAGAGATACCTGTGTATCATACGTAAGGTTAGCTATTTCATCCAAAAATACGGTGCCGCCATTTCCTAGTTCAAGGCTGCCTGTTTTTTGATTAAGAGCGCCAGTAAAAGAGCCTTTTTCATGACCAAACAGTTCACTGCCAGAAAGTTCCTTTGATAATGCGCCACAATCAATGGCAATGAAGGGGGCATTTTTTCTTTTACTTCTGGCGTGTATTTCATGTGCAATTGCTTCTTTGCCACTACCACTTTCTCCGTAAATTATTACGCTGTAATTTGTAGGTCCAACAAGATCCATCTGGCGGAGAATATCTTTAAATTCTGTACTCTCACCAAATATATAGTTTGAACTTTTGCTTGTTTTTTTTATTGCTGCAGGCATAGTTCTCACATGTGTTGCTGTACCTGCTGGTACTTGCTCTAAACTATCATCAGTACTTTCTGCAAGCCTGATAGCACTTTGAATAGTGCTGAGCAACTCTTCCGGAAACAGCGGTTTAGTAACATAATCATAGGCTCCATATTTCATTACTTCAACAGCCATTTTTACCTCGCTATAACCTGTGATAATTATTACAGGAACTTTTGGATTAATCTCTTTTATTTGTTTTAAGAGTTCCTTGCCATCAGTGTCACCGAGTCTGAAATCACACAGTATCACATCAGGCGGGTTGGCTGCCAGCTCTTCTAACCCTTTTTTGCCGGAATGCTTTATTTTAACCTCAAAATGGTTTCTCATAAAGTATCGCTCAAGCATCAGGCACATATCAATATCGTCATCAATAATCAGGATCTTTTTCATAAACGGCGTTTTCTTGAATTAATATAGTTTAAAATATAGTTTAACTAAAACAACATGATGATGGATAGTTAATACACTAGTGGTGAAACCGGTAATGCTATTTGCAGGTTAAAAGGGCTGGCAAAATGGCTAAGAATTGAATGAATATTCTTCGCAATTTTTGAGTATAAAATATTCAGCTTTAAGAAACAATAATAAAACCAAATTTGAAAGAGAGCCATGCGGTAAAGCACAACTGTAATTTTGAATAAAGGGCAGTAAAATCAATTACTATAGAGTAAAAGTGTAGAATATTTTCATCAGAATTACGCTACAAATAAGGAGCAAAGTTTAAGGGTTAAATAATATTATAATAGCATTCGTAAAATAACAATAGCGAACCATTTAACGATTCGCTATTGTTTAAATAACAGTTTTAATACAAGTTGATTTACTGTACCAGCTATTAATTTGGGTGTTTACACCAGGCTTTCGGCTTGCTTTTTACCTTTGCTAATCATTTTACCTATTTTGTCTACCAGATCCAATCCTTTATCAGTAATTTTTTCTGTAAACCCTTTATCTTTTTTAGATATCAGTAATGCTACTGTAACACATGCTGCGGTAGCGCCCAGCAACAGGAAAATTTTGTTTTGTTTAGTCATAACGTTTTATTTAATTGTGTAAAGAATCACTTCATATCTATAAAGAATTATGCCATTATAAAATCAGCGATCAAAATCAAATGCTAAATTTTAGGCAAGCCCTTTTTTTGCCGTATTCTTGGCCAGGATTTACGCATACATTTATCCATTGATGTTTTCATATTTTTTACGATTGATTTCAAATGACGCCATGGAATAATTATTGATTAACATTTCTTAAGACGCTGGAAAAATGGATCAGCCAATTGTATACGAAATTGTCATAATTGCGGAGAATAGTTTTTAAGTACAAAAAAATAACACAATCAACCTTCATCATATTAGACAACTTATGAATCAGACACAAAGTTTTAAAATGCAATCGCAGGCAGATGCCCCTGATGAAATAATTGTAAATGAACAAGAGCAGGATAAAGAAGTAAATTCACAGGAAGAAACTTTTGACGGCACCAACAAAGAAAAGGGTTATTCTGAGGGTCAAATGAATAACTCAGACCAAGACGGTGAGAAGCCTGTGAAAAAGGAAAAGACAATTGCAGATTTACCTGGCACTGAAACCGATCCCGGAAAAGAAGACTCTCCTGAGCCAGAAAAAGCTGTTTGAGTTTTTTAAATTTCCCCTGAATATTTTTTTCAAATCATCAATCAAAAAAGATTGAAGAAAAAAGAATTTTTGTTAGCTTCCAAACACATCCTGCAAATTTTGTATGATGACGTTAAATTAAATAGTGGCTAAAATCTGTTTGTTTGTATTCTAAGGTTTTATCAATAATTTCATCGTCAAATTTTCTTTCCTAACCCACCTGATCTTTTATCAGCCCCAACCAGCACCATCATCATTATTTAAAAGGTAGTACCAGCAATACATGAATATTATTTTGCCAGGTGAAGAGTTTAAGGAAATATTTTATAATAGCCCTGCCCCTATGCTTATAGTTGGCATTGATGCTCCTTTATACACCATGCTTGACGTTAATAATGCCTACCTGGCAGCCACCAACACTAACAGGGAAGCGGTTGTTGGCAAACCTGTATTTGGCGTTTTTCCGGCTAATCCTACTGATAATGTTTCCCAAAATATTGAACGGACTATTTTTTCATTTGAAGCTGCTATCAATAATAAGAAGTCACACACTATGTACAATTACAGGTATGATATACCTGTACCGGGTACCCCAAATTTTGAAGAACGGTACTGGACTACAACAAATACTCCTGTACTGGATGATGAACATAAAGTACGCTACTTTATTCATTCGCCTGTAAACGTAACGGAATTGTATAAATTGAGGGAAAGAGAAACTGCAGGCCTTGAAGCGCTAAAAAGACAACGGCAGCAATTGTACAACACTTTTATGCAGGCTCCTGTTGGCATTGCCATTTTTAAAGGCGATAATTATATCGTCGATCTTATTAACCCGCCTTTGTGCCTGTTGTACGGAAAATCTCATTCGGAGCTGATGGGGAAACCAATTTTTGATGTACTTACCAATGCGAAGGGAATCGGTTTTGAAGGTATGCTGGATAATGTAAGACTCACAGGCGTTCCTTTTAAAGGTGCTGGTCTGCCAGTGCCGCTTGTAAGAAATGGTATGCTTGAAAAAGTGTACCTGAATTTTGTGTTTGAACCTTTCCGGGATGCAGATGGTACCATCAACGGAGTAATAGCGGTGGCAACGGAAGTTACGGAACTTGTAAATGCAAAAAACCAAACAGAAGAAGCAGAAGTACGTACACGACTTGCCGTTGATGCTGTAGGGCTCGGTACTTTCGACCTTGACCTTGTAACCGGTATTATGATCACTTCAAAACTTTTTGCCAATATTTTCGGTTTTGAAAATCCGGTGCCCCGGCAGGAATATATCGCCACCTTCCATAAAGATGATGTAGAAAAAAGACTGGAGGCACACCAGCAGGCGTTAACAACAGGCAACCTTTATTATGAAGCCAGGGTTGTATGGAAAGATAACTCATTGCATTGGGTGAGGGTTGAGGGTAAGGTTTTTTATAATAATGAAGGCAAAGGGATAAGGATACTCGGTACGTTGCTGGATATTACCAGTGGGCGCAAGGCAAAAGAAGAACAGCGTAAACTGGTATCGCTGGTTGAGAACAGTGTAGACCTTATGTCAATCATTGACCTGGATGGTTTTAATTCATACATCAATAAGGCCGGGATAGAATTACTGGGTTTTACTGATGAAGCAGAAGTGCTGAAAATTCCTGTAGCAGAACTGCATAGCCCGGATGATTTTCAATTAATGGAGAAAGAAGTGATGCCATCGGTTATGCTGAACGGGAGGTGGAGCGGCGTGATGAACATACTGCATCAGCACAGCAGGGAAATATTCCCCGTGTTTAATAACTGGTTCAGGATAGATGATCCGGTAACCGGTGAACCCATTGCAATAGGTGCAGTAATGCATGACATGCGACCAGAACTGGCTGCCAAAAAAGCCATTGCAGACAGCGGCCTGTTGTTGCGGAATATCAGTGCAGCAACGCCTACCACTTTATGGATGGCTGATGAAAAAGGCGCTGTTATTTATATTAACCAAACCTGGCTTAACTGGACCGGACTTACTTATGAAGACAGTATTGGAAGCGGCTGGCTTAAATCTATTCATGTTGATGACAGGGACAATGTTCAAAAAAAACTTATTGAAGGCATTAAAGATAAAGGACGTTTTGAAATTGAATTCAGACTAAATCATACGGATGGAAATATTCACTGGTGTATAGCCACCGGCCAGGCCAGTTACAATGCTGATAATAGTTTTTATGGAATTATTGGTGCCTCTGTTGATATAACAGAACAAAAGCACCTGCAGCAACAAAAAGATGATTTTATTGGAATAGCCAGCCACGAACTTAAAACACCTGTTACCAGCATTAAAGGTTATGCCCAGGTACTGGAAAAAATATTATTGAAAAAAGGAGATGTAAAAGAAGCCATGATGATGGGAAAGATGGATACCCAGATTAACAGGCTAACCAGCCTTATCGGAGACCTGCTTGATGTAACAAAAATAAATTCGGGCAAGTTGCAGTTCAATGATACAGAATTTAATTTCAATGCATTGGTAAAGGAACTGGTGGAAGATATTCAGCGTACATCAGACCGGCATACTTTGATTGAAAATTTAGAAAATACAGGATTTGTTTTTGGCGACAGGGACAGAATAAGCCAGGTTATTACCAACCTTATAACAAATGCCATAAAATATTCTCCTGCAACAGACAGGATCATCATCAGAAGCTTTTTGCAAAATAATGAAGTACTGCTGAGCGTTCAGGATTTTGGAATAGGTATACCGCCTGATAAACTTGACAAAGTATTTGAACAGTTTTACAGGGTAAGTGGAAATGTACAACATACCTTTTCGGGAATGGGACTGGGTTTATACATATCTTCGGAAATAATAAAAAGAGAAGGTGGAAGAATTTGGGCATCGAGTACGGAAGGAAAAGGATCAATTTTTTATTTTGCGCTACCATTAAACGGAAATGCCTGATTTATTAATCTGTCTAAAAAAAAATTAAAATGAGCAGTTTGGAAAAAGTAATAATGGTAGCAGATGACGATCCTGCAATATTAGATTTTTTGTCGATTATGCTTGAGTTTGCAGGCTACAAAGTAGTAACCACAGCGAATGGTTATACCTTGCTTGATATTAATGGCCAGCTGCCGGATTTATTACTGCTTGATATATGGATGTCAGGTGTAGACGGCCGGGATATTTGTAAGGAGCTTAGGAAAAAAGCCAACACAAGCAAGCTGCCTGTTATTATGATTTCTGCCAGCAAGGATATTGAAAACTCTGCACATGCCGCCGGTGCCGACGATTTTTTAGAAAAACCATTTGAAATGGATGATCTGCTGAATAAAATCAAACACCTCGTTAATTAAACAATCAGGAATCTTTTACTATCAAGATTTTCATCAATTCATAATACCAAAGCCTGTTAATGTGCTGAGCAATTTGATTTTTATGCATTCAGCTTTTTATGCTTTCAAACATACTTGATTAAAAAAATACCTGCCTTAGCAGGTATTTAAAAAAAATATAACAGCACTCAATTTACAAAGAATCACGCCTTTTTAAATTCATTGTATCTGTACTCTTGTCCCTCATCTTGTCTTTGGGTGCCTTGTTCTTGTCCCAGGTTTTGTTAGCCTTTGTTGTATCCCATGTGCTTCTGTTAGATGAAGAACTTGTATCCAAATGGTTTTTCTGGCGGTTTAATGAAGATGTATCCTGCGCAAATATTGCAGTGCCGGATAATATTCCTATAAGTGCCAGTGAAAGAAACTTTTTCATAATTGTGTTTTTAAATGATTGAATAAACGTATTTTATTTCTGAGAAGTTTAAAAATTGTTAAATGCAGAGTAGAACTATAAGCTTTGCTCTGCAAGAGTCTTGCTGCTAACTAACGATGTATTGTAACAAAGTTTAGTTATGTAAATCTCTTAATTGATTTTCCTGCTATATGACGAAATGCATGCCAACTTTTGAAAAATGTGGATAAAATATTTAAAGCTTCCTTTCCAAAAATTCGGTTTTTAATAAATTTAAGACCAGCTGAAATTTATGTCAGCGTTTTTCAACGTGTATTTTTTAAATGCTCCTTTTAACAGTTTGTTTAGTTTTGCTCTTGCTGTAGTTTTAAAGATTATGTACTATGCCGGCACTTAAACTATGCAGAATAAAAAATTGTTAGTAAAACTATTTTTCCATAAAAATGTAACCATTTAATCTTCCTGGAGCGTAGTTTTGTTTGCCCAATAAAAAAGGATTTGAAAGACAACTTGCTTTCAAATCCTTCCTGTAAAATATTTCCACATTATTTGCCTATTGTTCTTTTGGCTGCTGCCTTTTTGGGTGCCGCCTTCGCAGCTTTTGTTGCCGGCACTTTATCTCCTTCTTTTCTTGCTTCAGATAAACCGATAGCAATTGCCTGTTTGCGGCTTGTAACTTTTTTGCCACTGCCGCTTTTTAATTTTCCTTTCTTTTGTTCATGCATTACTTCGCCAACTTTTTCGCCGGCATTTTTTGAATACTTTGCCATAACAGAATTTTTAAATTAGTAAAATATTTAGAATTACTATTGCAAATTCATGCCATAAAAATGGGGAAGTTCCGCCATTGAATGCTACAGATTTTTTAAGCTTAAACCGGGCATTAACGCTTTAATATTTGTATCTCCACCCGGCGGTTAGCAGTGCGTTCTTCTTCGGTGGTTTCAACACCAGGGAGTAACGGGAAACGATGCCCAAAGCCCTGGTATTTTAAGCGTGACGCAGGTATGCCGTTTTTCAGGAGGTAACTATAAATTTCTTTAGCCCGGTTTTCTGATAAGTTCTGGGTGTTAGTTTCAATATCAAGCCCATCGCCGGGGCCTTCTTTACAACACACATGCCCCTCAATTGCAATTTGCAGCGAAGGATTTTTCTTCATTACATCCAGCAATTCCAATAATACCGGCGCAGACTCCGGAAGCACCCGGTGAGTGCCACCGTAAAAATTTAAGTTCCGCAACACAATGTTTTTGCCTCCTATTGACTGGGTGTCTTTTATTTGTTCTGTAAGTGTTTTTTGGGGTAGAAATTGTTCCTTACTCGTTATAGAACCCGATACGTCATCAGTCACAACAATTTCCACCCGGCGGTTAAGTTGGCGTTCCTGTTCACCGGCGTTGCTGTTGATCAATTTTCTTTTGCCGTAACCGTATTGGGATGTTATATTATCCGCTTTAAAACCTTTGCTTAGTAAATAGTCTTTTACAGCATTTACTCTTTTTATTGAAAGAGCATCGTTGTAAGTAAAGCTTGCTGCTATATCGCAATGGCCAGATAATTTTACCGTTGCCGTGGATTTAGCTGCAGTTAAAAAGCTATCAAGTTTTACAGCGGCTTCGGGAGTAAGTGCGTAATTATCAAGATTGAAATATACATTAAAGGAATGGCTGTTTTGGGCATGCCCGATAGAAGTAACAAGCAGCAACAAAAAAAATAACTGTTTCATAATTTTAAAAGATAAACTGCCGGCGAGTATAAATTGGTTGGGTAAATATTTAAAGCATTCCAATACACTGCAGGTTATGAATTTGTATTTAGATGATTGCCGCAAAATTACTTGTCAAGAAATTCTTCAATTAAACTAACTGCATTAAACCTGGGCCATACACCATTTTCCAAAGCTTCGATAGCGCCTAAATAAGTGCCGTGTGTGCCGGGGAAAATTACAAGCTCGCTGTTTGGAAACAACCGGTGCATTTCAACTGCATGCTCCAGCGTAGCAACGTCCTTGTTACCATTTATCAGCAGCACGGGAAAATTTATTGCTTTTAGCTTTGCATCATCCCAGCCTTTAAACACAGTCATTCGTTGCACATCTTTATTGAACGTGTTCTGCAATCCGGCTTCACTGTTATTTGCGGCAAGGTAGCCTTCCCGTAAAACTGCGGGCATCATATCCAGTGTTGCATTGTTAAAGCCACTCCAAAATTGCGGAAACGTACCGCTCCGTTTGGAAAGCGAAGAGCAAATAATCATTTTGTTGATAAGAGAAGGGTGGCGGATGGCTATTTCAATAGTTGTACCCCCGCCATTGCTGAAGCCCAGGAAATCAGCTTTTGGTATGGCGAGCATTTGCAGCAAAGCAGCCACATCATCTGCATCCTGCTCAAAACTAAGGTTGGTATTACGATCATTAGTGTGGCCATGCGCCTGCAATTCAACAGCAATTATTTGGCGGCTTTTTGCCAGCTCCGGAATGATTCTGCCAAAAGTTGTTTCTATTGTTGAACCGCCGCCATGTATCAAGACCAGCGGTTTGCCTTCGCCGTGTATTTCGTAATACATGTGGAGGCCGTTTATGTCAGCAAAAGCTTTTTGGGGGGTGATTGGAGTTGTCATGTTAATGGCAATTTAAATTGGAATACAAACTGTTTTTATTTTAAAATAAAATTACTGATTACTTCCGCCTGCTTTGTTGTTTTGGTCAACTATTTAAAGTGAAGTTTGATGGGTTTACCAGCCTTTTTTAATTATATTATTAGTCTGCCAAACTTTGGTGGAAAAGCTGAGCAACGAACGTCTGCAGAAGAGTGCGACGCCACCGAAGTTAAATAGCAGCACTAAACCCTGGCCCAAAATTCTTTCAAAAGCGGCAAAATCCAGTTTATAAAATTGCCCGTCACGCCTTATCTTTGCGCCCATTTTAAAATTATGATCAGTGTAAATAATGTAACCCTGGCCTATGGCAAACGGGTTTTGTTTGATGAAGTTAACATCAGTTTTACCAAGGGAAACTGCTATGGTGTTATTGGTGCCAATGGTGCCGGTAAATCTACTTTTATAAAGATTTTAAGCGGTGAAATTGAACCCAATAAGGGTACGGTGACCATTTCTCCCGGCGAACGCCTTGCCATGCTGCGGCAGGATCATTTTGAGTTTGACCAGATAACTGTACTGCACACCGTGATGATGGGCCACAAAAAAATGTGGAACCTTATGCTGGAAAAAGATGCCATTTACATGAAGGAAGATTTTACCGAAGCGGATGGTATGAAGGCTGGTGAAATGGAACATGAGTTTGGTGAAATGGGCGGCTACACTGCTGAGAGCGATGCTGCCCAGCTGTTAAATGAGCTGGGTGTAAAAGAAGAAATGCACCAGCAGATGATGAATGATATTCCTGCTAATGTTAAGGTAAGGGTATTGCTGGCGCAGGCATTGTTCGGCAACCCGGATATCCTGCTGCTGGATGAGCCTACCAATAACCTGGATGTTGAAACCATCAGCTGGCTGGAAAACTTTTTGGCCGACTACGAAAATATTGTACTGGTGGTGAGCCATGACCGTCACTTTTTAGATTCAGTGTGTACGCATGTGGCGGATGTTGACAAGCAAAAAATTAAGATTTACACAGGTAACTATACCTTTTGGTACGAAAGCTCCCAATTGGCGGCCCGGCAGGCAAGCGATAAAAATAAAAAGCAGGAAGAAAAGAAAAAGGATTTGCTGGAGTTTATTGCCCGCTTTAGTGCAAACGCTTCTAAAAGCAAGCAGGCAACCAGCCGTAAAAAAGCGTTGGATAAACTGGTGTTTGAAGATATTACGGCCAGCAACAGAAAGTATCCTGGTATCATCTTTAAGCCGGAGAGGGAAGTGGGTAACCAGATTCTTAACGTGGAAAAATTATCCAAATCACAGGATGGTAAGCCGCTTTTCAGCAACCTGAATTTCGATATTGTGAAGGGTCAAAAGATTGCCTTCCTTAGCCGTAATCCGCTGGCACTTACTTCTTTTTTCGAAATCATAAATGGCAGGATGACTGCGGATCATGGCAAGTACGAGTGGGGAAGTACTATCACTTCTGCTTACCTGCCCAATGACAACACTGAGTTTTTTACAGGGTCTCTAAACCTGATGGATTGGCTCCGCCAGTTTGTGCCGCCTAATACAAAAGATGTGGATGAAGATTTTATCCGTGGCTTTTTGGGAAAAATGCTCTTTAGCGGTGATGAGATTTTAAAGAAAACAAACGTATTGAGTGGGGGTGAAAAAGTACGCTGCATGGTGAGTAAAATGATGCTGCAAAACCCGAACGTTGTTATGCTGGATGAACCTACCAATCACCTTGACCTGGAAAGCATCACAGCCTTTAATGATGGTATGATAAACTTTCCAGGTATAGTTTTGCTCACAACACATGATCACCAGTTTATGCAAACTGTTGCCAACCGGATAATTGAGATTACACCAAAGGGTATGATTGACCGTCTGATGACATACGATGAATACCTGGAAGATAACCGGGTGAAAGAATTAAAGGAAGAATTGTATAGTTAATCAACTTTATATTACAAATTCCGGCACGATTTTTTTATCTTTCCTAATCATTAACTTCTTAATCAATAAAACAACAATATGAAAAAAGTACTACTATTAACTTTCGCAATGGTTAGCATCTGCACAATGCAGTCCCAAGCCCAAAATTACAAAACCAACGCAGGACTTATAATTGATTTTGGCGATGGTTCCAGCCTGGTAGGCCCGGGTATTAAATATTTTTTCAAAGAAAATAATGCAGTGGAAGGAGAAGTGTTATTTGGCAGCGGCGTAACTTATTTACAGGCATTTTATCAATATCACAAAGACTTTCCGAATGCTAAAAATCTTCAGTGGTATTTAGGCGGCGGTCCTTCTTTAGGTTTAGGTGGCGGAACATCAGCTTTTTTTCTTCGCCCAATGGCCGGGTTAGATTATAAAGTGAATGAAGTGCCACTGGCATTGTCATTCGACTGGCGTCCATCCATCTATTTAGGTAATGCCGGCGGTTCAAGGTTTACAGGGGCCCGGTTTGGCCTGGGTTTTAAATATGTAATCAACTAAAAATTTAAAATATTAATATGAGCCGGCATTTAAACGCCGGCTTTTTTTATTATTGGATGGTTATTATAAATCTTCATTACTGTGCAGCAATTATCTTTGCCTCCTTTTTAAATGACCAATACAATCACTTCCATCATTGATTTTTTTTATCCGCCTTTCAGGCGGATGATGACCCTGCAAACATTCCGTTATGCAGCCTGTGGCGGAGGTAATGTTGTACTCGGTTTTTTAATCTTTACAGGGGTGTATCATTTTGTGGTAAACCGCACAGTTGTTGACTTTGGTTTTATTGCTTTTGAATCATACAGTGTGGCTTTATTCTGCAGTTCGGTTGCGGTATTTTTTTTAGGTTTTTTGCTAAATAAGTTTGTTGTTTTTACAGAGTCAAATTTAAAAGGTCGCATTCAGCTGTTCAGGTATTTTCTTTCTTTTATATCTAACCTGTGCATCAATTACGTGTTGCTGAAAGCCCTCATCATTTATCTCCATTTACATCCGGTAATGGCCCAGGTTATTGTAACTGCCATTGTAGTAACCCTTAGTTACTTCACACAGCAATATTTTACATTTAAGGTGAAGGAGGAGGGTGGTGGCTGATCGCCAGCCGGTCTGCTTTGGCAAAACAAGTTTTGTTAAAATAAATTCCTGTAAAAATGTTTTCTAAAACCTTGCGGATGTATTGGTAAAATATGATTTTTATTCAACCCTTACAACCCTTCTGCCACATTACCGCTAAAGACCGGCGTAGATGATACAACCTATTCCGAGCACAAAAAGAAGAAACATAAAACCGATCAGCTTGTTAGTGCCTGAAGGAGCATTCCTGAATTCTTTCCAGATAAAAACGCCCCACAATGCAGCAATAAGCGTAGCACCCTGCCCAAGGCCATAGGATATTGCAGGTCCGGCCTTACCTGCTGCTATCAAATTAAAGGAGTTGCCAATTCCCCAAATCAATGCACCCAGCACACCAACCAGGTGAGTTGAAAATTTCCCTTTAAAATAATCAGTATAAGAAACAGGCGTGCCTTCAACTGGCTTCCTCATTAAAATGGTATTAAACAAAAAGTTGCTGATAAAGATGCCGCAGGAGAAAACAAAAACTGCGGTGTAAGGCGTCATCTTTCCTGCAGCAGGCTGTTCAAAATTCTCCAAATCCATAGAAGCTGCGATAAAGCGGTAAAAGAAAGACATCAGCAATCCTGCAATCAAAGAAATAATAATTCCCTTTGCTGAAACACCACTGCCAGACTTGTTCTTTCTGCTATAAGCAATGGCATTGAGGATGATTGCCAATACTATAAATGCAACACCGGCAAAGAGAAAAGTTGGATTTCCCTTTTCGGCACCTGAATAATTTACCAGTACGCCTAACACCAATGCCAGCCCAATCCCCACAGGGAAAGCAACGGCCATGCCTGCAATAGCTATCGCAGCAGAAAAAAGAATGTTTGCCGCATTAAAAATTATTCCGCCCAGCAAGCGCTACCCAGATTACCAGCATCAGCCTGCTGCAAATCTGCGATGAAGTTTCTGCCTTTTTCCCCGGTGCTGCCAAGTGTAAGTGCAGCAATTAGTGACAGCAATAATATGCCGATCACATAATCCCAGTAAAATAACTCAAAGCGCCATGTTTTTGAAGCAAGCTTTTGGGTGTTGGCCCATGATCCCCAGCAAAGCATAGTGATTATGCAAAAAAGTACAGCAACAGAATAATTTTGAATGATGAACATGCGAATGGTTTTTATTGATTTAAGTTGGTCTGATTTACGACTGCTGGTTTTTAATCCAACTCATACCTGTAAGGTGCAGAAGCTTGTGCCCCCAGCCTTGTGACTGCAATTGAAGCAGCCCTGCACGCAAACGTTACAGCCTCTTTTATCTCTTTGCCTTCTGACAAAGCAACGGCCAATGCACCGTTAAAAACATCTCCTGCAGCAGTGGTGTCAATGGCTTTAACCACTGGTGATTCAACCAGGAAAAATTCAGATCCATCATAAACAAGAGCACCTTTTGCACCCATCGTAATGATCACAGTTGGAATGCCTTTTTTGTGGAGAAAGAGAGCTGCATCCTTTGCAGATGTTTCATCATTCACTTCAATTCCGGTAAGCATTGACGCTTCTTTTTCGTTGGGAGTGATGATTGAAATATGCTTCAGCAAGGGATCAGCCAAACTGCAGGCTAGCGCCGGGTTAAGTATCACCGGTAGATTTCTATGGAATGCTTTTTCAGCTGCATATCCCACTGTTTCTAAAGGTATTTCCAGTTGCATCAGCAGTATTGCTGCGGATGCAATCATATCACTGAATGGCTCAATCAACGCAGGAGTTAAGGCTGCATTTGCACCGGGTGCCACAACAATACAATTTTCAGCTGCATCATCAACTGTTATCAATGCCACACCGGAAGGGAGATCCTCATCAATAAGCACTGCGGTCGTATCAATCTGTTCATCTTTAAAAGACTGAATAGCCTGCCTGCCAAAAATATCATTGCCTGTTTTTGTGATAAGCGTGATTTTTCCTCCTAACCTTGCAGCGGCTACTGCCTGGTTGGCTCCTTTGCCACCGGCGTTCATAAAGAAAGTGCCACCGATAATTGTTTCGCCGGGAGCTGGCAGGTGCTGGCATTTTACCACCATATCCGTATTGGAACTGCCTATAATAAGTATAGAAGGTTGTTGCATGTGTTGGCAAGTAAAATCGTAAACTAAAATAAGCAGAATACCGCCAATTATTCTGAAAATTTAATCACCCATTTTGCAGTTGGTTTACTGGCAAAACATAAGGGGCATGTTGATATAATAAAACCTTTACTGCCGGAGGCTTTTACTTATACTTGTTAATAAAACATTATTGTGTTTGAAAAGAGTAAAAAAAAGTGAGTGTTGTATTGAAAAAAATATATTTTTGCGTCTCTAAAATAAACAACGGAAAAGTGAACACTTCTTACTCACATACATCAACAGCAAATTGCACTGCTTTATACAGTAGCAATCTTTCTGTAAGTGTACTTTCCACCCACCCCAGACGCAGTCCTCGTTGCTGATAGGCCGAGCAATTCCAAATTGCCCCTGTCAGTGAAAAAGCCCCCGGACTGGTTCTAACAATTTTCTCTTACAATTTTAGTTTTTAATACATCGTGGAAACAAACAATATCATTATCAGGGTTGCTGTAGGCAGCGATACCCGGTACGCCGTTACCATCACCAATGAAATGGAAAATTCCGCCAAAGCAAGAGGCACTGGCATTGCAAAGCGGAGTCCTGATTACATCGAAAAAAAGATCAGCGAAGGCAAGGCTGTAATAGCAGTTACACCAGATGGAACCTGGGTGGGCTTCTGCTATATTGAGGCCTGGGGCCATGACCAGTTTGTAGCCAACAGCGGATTGATTGTAGCACCAGCGTTTAGAAAAAGTGGTGTGGCCAAGCAAATCAAAAGAAGGGTATTTGATCTTTCAAAAGAAAAATATCCTCATGCAAAAATATTCGGACTAACTACCGGACTTGCCGTGATGAAGATCAATTCTGAACTGGGTTACGAACCTGTAACTTACTCCGAGTTGACAGACGATGAAGAGTTTTGGGCCGGTTGCAAAAGCTGTGTGAATTTCGATATACTCATGAGCAAGGACAGGAAGAATTGCATGTGTACAGCGATGTTGTATGATCCTGCTGATCACCGGGAGCCAGAAGAAACGAAGGAAGACTTTAAAAAGAACTCAAAAATATATGAACGCCTGATGGAAATTCGCCAGAGCAGGCTGCTGCGTATTTTTAACCGCAAGCAGAATGCAGACGACAGCAACATTGTAAAAATGGTGTTGAAATTTTTCTTTAAACCCAAGTTTAATTAATCATGAGCAAAAAGGTTGTTTTAGGTTTTAGCGGTGGGCTCGATACATCTTATTGTGCAAAATATTTAAGTGTTGAAAAAGGCTACGAGATACACTCGATAATAGTTAACACCGGCGGTTTTTCTGAAACCGATTTGAAGTTAGTTGAAGAGCATGCATACCGGTTGGGGGTAAAAACGCATACAGCCGTTGATGCAGTAAAAAGCTATTACGATAATATAATTAAGTACCTCATTTTTGGAAACGTTCTAAAAAACAACACCTACCCATTAAGTGTAAGCGCAGAAAGGTTGAGCCAGGCATTGTGTATAGCTGAGCATGTAAAAAAAGTTGGAGCAGAAGCAGTGATACATGGCAGTACAGGTGCAGGTAACGACCAGGTGAGGTTTGATATGATCTTTAACATTATGATCCCCGGTGTTGAGATTATTACTCCCATCAGGGATATGAAGCTTAGCCGGGAAGAAGAGATCACCTACCTGAAAAGCCAGGGCGTGGATATGAATTTTGAGAAATCTGTTTACTCAGTAAATAAGGGATTGTGGGGCACCAGTGTAGGTGGTAAAGAAACCCTGAACAGTAATGGCATGTTACCAGAATCTGCCTGGCCAACTCAGGTAACTGAAACAGCAACAAAGCAGGTTGTGCTGGGTTTTGAGAAAGGGGAATTGAAAACTGTTGACGGTGAATTATTCAGCCACCCAACTGAAGCTATTCAAAAACTGCAATCCATTGCTGGGCCATTTGGTATCGGTAGGGATATTCATATTGGTGATACTATTATTGGCATCAAAGGCCGGGTGGGTTTTGAAGCCGCAGCGCCACTGATTATTTTGAAAGCACATCATTCTTTAGAGAAACATGTACTCACAAAATGGCAGCTAAACTGGAAAGATCAGTTAGCATTGTTCTACGGCAACTGGCTGCATGAGGGCCAGATACTAGACCCTGTGATGAGAGATATTGAAGCTTATTTTATAAGCAGCCAGGAGAATGTTACTGGAAAAGTTTTTGTGGAATTAAATCCTTACCGTTTCCAGGTTACTGGCATTGAATCAGACTATGATTTGATGAGCGCCAAATTTGGTAAATACGGTGAAATGAACACCGGCTACACTGGCGAAGATGTGAGAGGGTTCACCAAAATATTTGGTAACCAGGTTTCTATATTTCAAAAGGTACAAGAAATTAACAACAAATCATGATCAAAATAAAAGCAGGTATCATTGGCGGCGCAGGTTATACAGGCGGTGAATTGATAAGGCTTTTATTGAATCATCCGGATGCTGAAATAAGTTTTGTAAGCAGCAAAAGCAACGCAGGCAATCCTCTTTATAAAGTTCACCAGGATCTACTGGGTGAAACTGATATAATTTTTAGCGATGATCTTTCTGGATTAGAAAAGGGAGATGGTCTTGATGTTTTGTTCCTTTGCCTTGGGCATGGCGATTCTAAAAAATTCTTAGCAGAAAATATTATCAGTGATTCAGTAAAAATTATCGATC
Source organism: Ferruginibacter sp. (assembly GCA_965247025.1). Lineage (GTDB taxonomy): Bacteria > Bacteroidota > Bacteroidia > Chitinophagales > Chitinophagaceae > Ferruginibacter. The sequence goes on from OZ252000.1 coordinate 5,101,100, forward strand.
TGGCAAATGATTTCCGGTTGACCAAAGATGCACAAACCGGTTCCAGGAATTTTGTTTATGGCTTGCCAGAGTTACAAAAAGATAAGATAAAATCTGCCCAAAATATTGCTAACCCGGGTTGCTTTGCAACTAGTATTCAATTGGGTTTATTGCCACTTGCAAAGGCAGGTTTGTTATCTGAAGTTTATACCACCGGCATAACTGGCAGCACCGGCGCCGGCCAAAGCCTTTCCAACACATCACACTTTAGCTGGCGGGCAAATAATATACAGGCCTACAAAACGCTTACTCATCAGCACAATGCAGAAATATTGCAATCTATTAATGTGCTGCAGGCAAAGAGTCCTTTGGAGTTGAGCGCTTTTAATTTTGTGCCCTGGCGGGGAGATTTTACACGAGGCATCTTCATCAGCTCACAACTTAAGTGTGATGCCAGCCTTGATGAATTAAACAAACTTTACGAAGACTTTTATTCAGATCATCCATTTACAAGCATAAGTAAAGAACCTGTGTTTCTTAAACAGGTTGTAAATACGAACAAAGCAATTATCCAGTTAGAAAAAGTGGATAATAAACTGGTGGTTCATTCTGTGATTGACAACCTTTTGAAAGGCGCCAGCGGCCAGGCAGTGCAGAACATGAACCTGCTTTTTGGTTTGGAAGAAACTACAGGTTTAAAATTAAAAGCAAATTATTTTTAGCATGAAGCTATTCGACGTTTATCCCCTGAATGATATTATAATTGACAAGGCGGCTGGCTCTTATGTGTGGGATGATAAAGGGCAAAAATACCTGGACATGTATGGTGGTCACGCAGTTATTTCTATTGGCCATACACATCCTCATTATGTAAAACGTTTGGAAGACCAACTGCACAAAGTTGGCTTCTATTCCAACTCGGTTAAAATTCCGTTGCAGGTTGAACTTGCTGCAAAGCTGGGCAAAGTCTCCGGTAAAGAAGATTATCAGTTGTTCATGTGCAGCTCGGGAGCAGAGGCAAATGAAAATGCATTGAAGCTGGCCTCTTTTTATAATGGCCGCAAAAAAATAATTGCCTTTAAAAAATCCTTTCACGGCAGAACATCGCTGGCGGTGGCTGCTACTGATAATCCAAATATCGTAGCCCCGGTAAACGAAACAGACAATGTGGTTTTTCTTCCCTTTAACGATGAAGCTGCACTGGAAGAAGCTTTTAAGCAATATGAGGTTTCATCTGTAATTATTGAAGGCATTCAGGGCGTTGGTGGCATAAATGTGGCCAGTGATTCATTCCTGCAAAAAATAAGAGCGCTTTGCGATGAATACAATGCTGTGTTCATTGCCGATTCTGTGCAATGTGGTTACGGACGCAGTGGTAAATTTTACGCTCATGATTACAGTGGCGTAAATGCCGACATCTACACAATGGCAAAAGGCATGGCTAACGGTTTTCCGGTGGCAGGTATTTCCATCGCACCAAAAATTCAACCTAAGCATTTTATGCTGGGAACTACCTTCGGTGGAAATCATTTAGCCTGCGCTGCTGCACTGGCTGTGCTGGAAATAATTGAGCAGGATGATTTAATGACGAATGCAAAAACTATCGGCGATTATTTACAACAAGAATTAAAGCAGTTACCGCATATTAAAGAAGTTCGTGGCTGTGGTTTGATGATTGGCATCGACTTGCCGGAGAGCCTTAAAGCTGTAAAGAAAAACTTGCTTTTTAAACACAAGATTTTTACCGGTGAAGCCAAACCAAATGTAATCAGGCTGCTGCCTGCATTGAACATCAGCAAGACAGAAGCTGATATTCTTCTTGAAGCAATCAGTACTGAACTTAATGCTTCAAGCCTTTAACAGTTTAAGCAAATCTTGTAATTTGCAATTCTTTAAATACCTAAAAAAATCCCCTAAGGGGCCAGAACATGAGAAACTTTATTTCAGTTCAGGATGTAGTTGATCCTAATTACAACAACAGCGGAGATGCCATTAATGCATTGGTAAAAAAAGCGCTGGCTTATAAAGCGAATCCTTTTTCCGATCGCAAACTGGGTGGTGATAAACGCATTGGTTTATTGTTTCTAAACCCTTCATTACGCACAAGACTTAGCACCCAGGTTGCCGCAAAAAACCTTGGTATGGAAGCCGTGGTTTTTAATGTTGATAAAGAGGGTTGGGCACTTGAATTTGAAGAGGGCGCCATCATGAGCGGTAATACGGTGGAGCATGTTAAGGATGCTGCTCCAATACTCGGAAATTACTTCGATATACTTTGCATCAGAACGTTTCCTTCTCTTAAAAATAAAGAAGACGATTACAGCGAATTGGTAATGAAATCTTTTGTGCAGTATGCCGGTGTACCAATCGTAAGTTTGGAAAGTGCCACATTACATCCGCTGCAATCATTAACGGATATTATAACTATCAAGGAAGATTCACTTTTAAAAAAGCAGGATAATAAATTAAAAGTTGTGCTCACCTGGGCACCACATATAAAGCCGCTGCCACAGTGTGTTGCCAATAGTTTTGCAGAATGGATGAATGCCTGGGGCGAAGCTGATTTTGTGATAACTCACCCGGAAGATTATGTATTATCTGCCGGGTTTACAAAAGGAGCGACTGTAATCACCAACCAGGACGAAGCCTTACAAGGAGCCGATTTTGTATATGTAAAAAACTGGAGCACTTTCACTGATTACGGTAAAATTTACAGTAACGATCCGGCTTGGATGCTCACTGAAAAAAAACTGCAGCTTACCAGCAATGCCAGGGTAATGCACTGTTTACCCGTTCGCAGAAATGTAGAACTCAGCGACGAAATATTGGACGGTCCAAACAGCCTGGTAACAACACAGGCAGCTAACAGGGTATGGGCAGCGCAGGCCGTTCTTTCTTCCATTTTATCCGGCTTATCATGAACAAGCTTTTCGTTATAAAAATTGGTGGAAACGTTATTGATAACGATGAGGCTTTACAGCGGTTTTTAGCAGTGCTTGCAAACTGCTCTAAAGAACTTTCTGCCACTGGCGCAAAAATTATTTTGATTCATGGCGGTGGAAAAATTGCTACCAAAATTGGCGACAAGTTGGGCATTGAATCGAAATATATTAATGGCAGAAGAATAACAGATGAGGCAACGATTGATCTTGTAACAATGGTATATGGCGGATTGGTAAATAAGAAAATCGTTTCAAAATTACAGGGCTTGCAATGCAACGCCATCGGCCTTACAGGTGCAGATGCCAACATAATTCCAGCTACTAAAAGGCCGGTAAAAGAAATTGATTATGGCAACGTAGGAGACTTAAATTACGGGCAGATAAATGCTGACACGTTAAAGCTTTTTCTTGAGCACAACCTTGTGCCCATTATTGCTCCGCTCACTCATGATAACAAAGGCCAGGTGCTGAATACGAATGCAGATACAATCGCATCTTCCATTGCAATAGCCTTATCACTATTGTATGATGTGAGGCTTATTTACTGTTTTGAAAAGAAAGGAATACTTGAAAATATTGACGATGAAAATTCAGTCATCAATCTTATTACAAAGAAAAAATACCAGCAGCTTTTAACAGATAAAAAGCTATTTGATGGTATCTTACCAAAAATTGATAACGCATTTGCAGCCATTGATAACGGAGTTAAAGAAGTACTGATTGGCGACGCTGCTGATCTGCAGCAAAATACTACAGCCCACACCGCAGGAACCCTAATTAAGTAAGTATGATGAGTAGAAATTACGATAACGCCGTTGAGTTGCTAAAGCAACTGATTGCAACGCCTTCTTTCTCTAAAGAAGAAAATGATACAGCGGTTATAATCTCCGATTTTTTTGATAAACACGGGGTAAGCTTTGCAAGGGTTGGCAACAACATCTACGCAAAAAATAAATATTATGATGCCTCCAAACCATCAATCCTGCTAAACTCTCACCATGATACAGTTTTGCCAAACAAGGGCTATACAATGAATCCATTTACGCCGGTAGTAAAAGATGGTAAATTGTTTGGCCTTGGCAGTAACGATGCAGGTGGTTGTCTTGTATCATTAATTGCGACTTTTCTTCATTTTTACGAGCGGCAAAATACACGCTACAATGTAGTTTTTGCGGCTAGCGCCGAAGAAGAAATCAGCGGTGTAAATGGAATCGAATTGGTGCTGCCTTATCTCGGCAATATTGATTTTGGTATTGTTGGCGAACCTACAAAACTGGAAATGGCTGTTGCAGAAAGAGGCCTGATGGTGATTGATTGTGTGGCGCAGGGCAAGGCGGGCCATGCTGCCCGTAAAGAAGGACAAAATGCTTTGTACAAAGCATTGGATGATATTACATGGATAAGAAATTACCAGTTTGATAAAGTGAGTGAGTTGCTGGGAGAAAGCCGACTCACCGTAACTGTTATAGACACTGAAAACAAGCAACACAATGTTGTGCCTGCTCAGTGCAAATTTGTAATTGATGTGAGGGTAAATGAGCTGTACAGCTTCGATGAAATACTGGATGCATTGAGGGTAAATCTTAAAAGCCAGTTTAAACCACGTACTACCAGGATGAAATCTACGTCAATATCTCTTGATCACCCGCTGGTAAAAGCAGGCATCAATTTAGGCAAGGGCTACTACGGTTCACCTACCACATCAGACAAAGCGCTGATGCCTTTCCCAACCCTGAAGATGGGCCCCGGCGACAGTGCCAGGAGCCACACTGCTGATGAATTTATTTATCTTAGTGAAATAGAAGACGGCATTGAAACTTATATAAAAATGGTTGAGCAGATTGTTTGATTGATCGATTTACTTGATTTTAAATTAAGTAATTTTAATTTAAAATCAAGTAAATGTTAGCCTGGATTGTAGAAAATTATCAGTTACTGGTAAATAACATCGGTCAGTTAATAGAAATTAGTGGTTACCGGAATGATTTTCTATCTCAGAAAATTGGTCTTAAACCAGCAAATTTCTCTCTCAAAAAACAAAAGGGAAACTGGTCTGCGGAAGAAATATTGAAACTGCTTGCTATCATTGAAAATAAGGAGATAAAGGAATATGTTGAAGATCTCAGAATGAAAGAGAGTATGAATAATGGCAAGTTCATTTCTTCTGGTAAATTTGAAAAACAAATGGGATGGAAATAGTCATAGACGAATTGTTTATTGGGCAATTCAGAAAATGCCCGGTCTCCTTCCAGGAAAAGTTTACCAGCAACTTAAGATACTCGACAAACCCAGGAGGTAAAAGGTATTTCTACAAGCATGCACACAAAAAATTATTACAAAGTAACGATTGATGAAAGCAGGATAGAGATTCTTGTAAAATCTTGTAAACTTCCCAGCAGTTGTTTTCTTTACAATCGGTTTTTCTAACTACATCTTAAACTCTCTAATGAAGCTCTGGCAAAAAGATAAAACCTCTTTGAGGGAAGTGGAAAAATTTACTGTTGGTAACGACCGGGAGCTGGATTTATACCTGGCACCATTTGATGTGCTAGGCTCTATTGCACATGTAACCATGCTGGAGTCTGTTGGCTTGCTGCAGAAAGAGGAGATGGATTTGCTGCTGAAAGAATTAAAAGTGATTTATAAGATCATCAATTCCCCAATCGGAGATCATGGTTTTCAGTTGGATGAAGGCGTTGAAGATGTACACTCCCAGGTAGAACTGATGCTCACCCGTAAGCTTGGTGATATTGGCAAAAAAATCCATAGCGCCAGAAGCCGGAACGACCAGGTTTTAGTTGACCTTAAATTGTTTCTGAGAGATGAGATTGAAACAATTACTGAAGATGTAAAAAAACTCTTTGATCTGCTGTTGCAGCAAAGCGAAAAATTTAAAGATCATTTGCTTCCCGGCTATACACATTTGCAGTTGGCGATGCCTTCCTCCTTTGGGTTGTGGTTTGGCGCTTATGCAGAGAGTTTGGTAGATGATTTAATCACACTGCAGGCAGCTTACGAGGTCACCAATAAAAATCCATTAGGCTCAGCTGCTGGTTACGGTTCATCTTTCCCCATTAACCGGAAAATGACCACAGAATTACTGGGGTTCGATGATCTCAATTACAATGTTGTTTATGCCCAGATGGGCCGGGGTAAAACTGAAAGAATTGTCGCTGCTGCACTCTCAAATATTGCTGCAACTTTATCAAGGCTAAGCATGGATGCCTGTTTGTACCTTAATCAAAATTTCGGCTTTATAAGTTTTCCGGATGAATTAACTACGGGCAGCAGCATCATGCCGCATAAAAAAAATCCTGATGTTTTCGAACTGATCCGTTCTCATTGCAACCGTATACAGGCATTGCCCAATGAAATTTTGATGATGACCACAAATCTTCCTTCCGGTTATCACCGGGATCTGCAACTTATAAAGGAACATATTATCCCGGCATTTGAAAATCTGCAGGCTTGCCTGCAAATGATGGTTTTAATGCTTGAAAATATCCAAATTAAAGAAGGCATCGTGTCGGATGAAAAATATAAATTCATTTTTAGTGTGGAGGAAGTGAACAAATTGGTGCTGGAAGGGATGCCCTTCAGGGATGCTTATAAAAAAATAGGAACTGATATCGAAGCCGGGAGTTTCAATTATTCAACCGCAGTTAATCATACTCATGAAGGTTCAATCGGTAACCTTTGTACTGATGAGATCAAACAGAACATGAACAAAGTATTAGGTCGTTTTAATTTCCAAAAAGTAAATGATGCCCTTGAACAATTACTTGCCTGACTTTAAAAATTACTTTATCCTCCTATTTTCGTAATTATTAATGCACTTTTGCCAGTGCAGATGCCTTAACAATCAAAGCCCATCTTGTGGCATTATATTTTATCTTTGCGGCCATATAAATTATGACACAAAAAAAGAGAATTGCCATTTTTGGTTCTACTGGTTCTATCGGAACACAAGCCCTGGAGGTAATTAAAGCGAACCCCGGTTTATTTGAGGCGGAAATTTTAACGGCACAAACCAATTATGAATTGTTGATAAAACAGGCATTGGAGTTTAGTCCTAATGCTGTAGTTATAGGCGATCCTGCATGTTACACAAAAGTAAAAGAGGCCCTGTCCGCCACCAATACAAAAGTTTTTGCGGGTGAAGCTGCATTAGAGGAAGCTGCAGATTTTGATACCTATGATATGATGCTGGCGGCGATTGTAGGGTTTGCCGGTTTAAAACCAACTTTAAAAGCAGTAGATAAAGGTAAAGCAATTGCTCTTGCGAATAAAGAAACGCTTGTGGTGGCCGGCGATATCGTGATGCAAAAGGCTTATGAAAAGCGGGTTCCCATCATACCAGTCGATAGTGAACATTCTGCCATTTTTCAATGCCTTGTAGGCGAGGGAAGAAACAAAATTGAAAAGATAATCTTAACCGCAAGCGGCGGTCCCTTCCTGGGCAAAAAGCCAAACTTTCTTGTAAATGTAAAACGGGATCATGCCTTACAGCATCCCAACTGGTCTATGGGTGCCAAAATAAGCATCGATTCTTCAACCCTGATGAATAAGGGTCTTGAGGTAATTGAGGCCAAGTGGTTATTTAATCTTCAGCCAGAGCAGATACAGGTTGTGATTCATTCCCAAAGTATTATCCACAGCATGGTGCAGTTTGAAGATGGCAGCATAAAAGCCCAGATGGGTTTGCCTGATATGAAACTGCCTATTCAATATGCGATGACGTTTCCACAACGGGTTACAAATACTTTTCCCAGGATGGATTTTAAACGATTCGCCAACCTGAGTTTTGAAGAACCAGATGTTAAAACATTCAGAAATTTAGCCCTGGCAATGGAGGCGCTCAATAAAGGCGGCAATATGCCATGCATATTAAATGCGGCCAATGAAATAGCCGTTTGGGCATTTCTCCGCAACCGCATTGGCTTTTTAGACATAACCGCTGTAGTTGAAAAAACCATGCAGCATACACCTTTTATAGAAAAACCATCACTTGAACAATATTTTGAAACAGATGGCGAAGCCCGTACTTTTGCGGCTTCGTTAATTAAAATGTAGTGCTCAGCCATTTCGTATATCTTTTTGGGAACACTTCATCAGCACAAAATCTTAGTAACATCATAAATAAAAATTCCTTCGGGGCGGGGATAAAATCCCATTTGGAGACGAGATAAATATGACACTTTTAGCAATTAACTGGGCCAACGTAGGAATGCAGGTTTTTTACCTCATTCTCTCTTTATCGATATTGGTGGTACTGCATGAGTTTGGGCACTACATCACTGCAAAATGGTTCGGGTGCAGGGTTGAAAAATTCTACCTTTTCTTCAATCCCTGGTTTTCCCTTTTTAAAAAGCAGATTGGTGAAACTGAGTACGGCATTGGCTGGCTTCCGCTGGGAGGGTATGTGAAAATCTCCGGAATGATTGATGAAAGTATGGACAAAGAAGCCATGGCTCAACCTGCAAAAGATTATGAATTCAGAAGTAAACCTGCCTGGCAGCGCCTGATTATTATGCTGGGTGGTATTATTGTAAATGTGCTGCTGGCTTTTATTATTTATGCAATGGTATTGTTTGTTTGGGGAGAAAGTAAAGTGCCTAATGCATCTGTAAGAGATGGTATTTGGGTAATGGACAGTGCTATGCTTAAAGCCGGGTTTAAAAATGGAGATAAAATAACTGCTATCGACGATAAACCAATTGCATATTTTGATGACATCCAACCTAAACTGTTGCTTGGTAAAAAAGTTTCAATCGACAGAAATGGACAAACATCAATTATATTAATGGATGAAAATTTTATTGAGCAGCTGGTGGAAAGTAAGAAAAGAGTAGGCTTTTTAGTTATGGAACGTATTCCTCCATTGGTAGGGGAATATGACCCTAAGGATACTGCTACTGGTAAAAAAATAGGCCTGCAATTTTTGGATAAGATAACTTCTATAGATTCTCTGCCTGTTGCGTTTTACGATGATATACAGCATCTTCTTTCTTTAAGGAAAAATAAAGTAGCTCAGCTTCAAATTGAAAGAAAAGGACAAAATATTTCTCTTGCTGCCGGTGTAGATGGCGATGGCAAAATTGGGATCCCAATTTTATCTTCTAAACAATATGACAGTCTTGGCGTATATAAATTAGAAACAAAGAAATATGGCTTTTTTGAGGCAATACCTGCAGGCACTGTGATGGCCCTGGAAAAACTAAAATTTTACATTGATCAGTTCAGGTTGATTTTAAATCCTAAAACTGGCGCTTATAAAGGTCTTGGAGGATTTAAATCTATCGGCTCCATATTCCCCACAGAATGGGGGCAATGGGAAGCTTTCTGGCGGCTAACTGGTTTCTTATCTATCGTATTGGCCTTTATGAATATTCTTCCAATACCGGCACTTGATGGCGGCCATGTAGTTTTCACACTTGTGGAAATGATAACCGGCCGTAAACCAAGTGATAAGTTTTTAGAATATGCCCAGGTTGTTGGTATGGTGTTGCTATTAGGACTTATGTTGTTTGCCAACTTTAATGACTGGTTCGGTTACGGAAGGGGAAAGTGATGACACCCTTTGTCTGTTAGTTCGCTTTTATAAAGCCAGCAAACTGCAGCCCCTGATGTCTGTATTATCAAGTCGCCCCAACACTTCAAAGCTGCCATTGACGTAAAGCTTTCCGGCATCTTCACAGGCTATAAAACTGCAACTGTAAATATTTGCAAGGTCAATTACATTAATGGCGCCCGAAATAGTTTTTGATGGTTGTGCCGGGTGAATAGCAAAAGGATCGTCTTCTTCCCTTATTAAAATTTTCATCCAGGGCGGGCAATAAAAAATGCCATCACCGCTGGAGTAAGCCTGGCTTAAAAGCTCTGTCATTCCATATTCTGAATGGATGCTTTTAACCGCAAATGCCTTTCTTAAAATTGCATGAACTTCCTGCCGGGTAATCTCCTTTCGTCTCCCCTTCATTCCGCCGGTTTCAATTATTGTTGTATGATTCAATGGCATTGTAAATTGCTCCGCAAAATCAAGTAAAGCAAATGTTACCCCAATTAGCAACGTTTTTTGTCCTTCATTTTCCAAGCCGGATAGGGTCGAAAAAAGTTGGTCTGTATTCTTGAGGTAAAATCCACTTAGTGGGTGCCCGGAATCTTTGATCAGCTGATCTGCCATTAGCACAAGTGATGAATTACCTCTTTCCACGTAAGAGGGGAGCAGCGCCAAAATACACCAGTCTTTCACATCGCAGTAAAACTGCTGAAACGTTTTTGTAAAACTTTCTCTGTACAAATCAACATCTTTTATTAAATGCTTACTGTTGATCGTTTGCGTTGTGCCGCTGCTTTCAAAAATAGCTTCAGGTTCAAACTCTCCGCTAACTATTGTATGGCTTTTAAAAAAACTGATGGGTAAATAGGGAATTTTTTCAATTGAGTCGATAGTCTCCGGCGCAATTCGTAAAGCGTTGCAATACTGCCGGTAAACATGATTGTTTTGATATTGAAATTGAAATGTTTCCAGCGCAACAGCGCTGAAATTTTGTTGGTTTACAGTAAATACCCGGTTCTCTAGCATTGCTTTTTAACAGCTGTTTTTCGAATTCTATTACTACATTTGATTTTTAATATACAAAGATGCGTAACACAATTGTAATAGCTATACTTGCCCTGTTTTTTACTGCCTGTTCAAAAGACAAATTTACATCTAAGCCGCAGCTTAAATTTGAATCAATAAACACAAAAGTGCTGGACAGGGGAGGAATTATCAGCTTCAAAATCCGCTACACAGACCTTGAAGGCGATCTTCAGGATTCTATTTATGTTGAAAAAGTGGAACCAAACTGTCCGCTCAGCGGGTTTAGCTCAAGGTATAAACTGCCGGATTTTCCAACCACAAGAAATTCTGAAGGAGAATTAAATATTTCTTTTGGATATAATGTAAACAACTACCCCCTTATCAAAGCGCCTCAATGCGATAGAAACGACACTTGCTATTTTAGGTTCATGTTGAAAGATAAAGCTCAAAACAAAAGTGATACCATCAATTCTGAAACATTCGTCATCATCAAATAAAATCAGCAGCAGCTGAAAAAAATAATTCAATTTATTTTATCCCATGCTTTATGGGTTGCAATTTGTGCAGTAAGTCTTGTTATTCAAACCGGCCTGCTCACTAAATTACCGGTAAATTTTCACCTGCTTGCGTTCGTTTTTTTTGCCACACTATGCAGTTATAATTTTCATTATTTGCTTGGCAATGTATTTAGCAGCCGGCAGTTTTCATTAAGGCTGTTTTATAGCTCACCTGCAACAGTTTTTTTTTTACTGTCCGGTGGCTTGGGCGTTTTATTACTTTTCTCAACCAGCCATATTGCCCTGCAAAATGTTGGGATAGCTTTTCTACTAACTTTTTTATATTCACTTCCGCTATTGCCATTAAAACATCTTGCATTTATCCGAAAAGCCGGCTTTGTAAAAACAGTATTACTTGCATTTACCTGGATGTTTGTTACGGCTTACCTGCCAATGGCACAATACCACATGCAATTTAGTTACCTCGGGTTGCTGGTGCTTGTTAAGCGGTTTTTATTTATGCTGATGTTATGTATTTTGTTTGATAACAGGGATGCAGCTGTTGATAAGATCCGTGGTCTCAGCAGCCTGGCAACAGATCTTTCTCCTGCTGTAATGAAATGGCTGATATACATTTTATTCTGTCTTCTCTTTGCAGTAAATTATTTATTGTGGGATAACGGTATAACGTTGAGGCAACATTTTGCCCTGCAACTGGCAGGCATCGCAACGCTTATTGTTTATTTTTTTTCCACTAAAAAGCAGGGGTATATTTTCTATTATTTCATTGTGGACGGGCTAATGTTTTTATCTGCTTTGCTCGTTACTCTGGCAAGTATTTAGTTATTTTGTAAAAACACATTTTAAATGGCGAAAATTAAGAACGAAAAAGTAAAAGCTGCTAAAAGTATCCTCAACGAAAATTCCTACACATTTCTAAAGAACTACATCAACAATCCATCTCCCACCGGCTTTGAAAGCGGCGGTCAAAAAATGTGGCTTGATTATATAAAACCTTTTACAGACACTTTCTTTACAGATCCTTATGGATCTGCGGTAGCTGTTATAAATCCTACTGCAACTTTTAAAGTTGTAATTGAAGCCCATGCGGATGAAATTAGCTGGTTTGTAAATTATATAACACCTGAAGGGTTGATCTATGTAAAGAGAAATGGTGGTGTTGACCACCAGATTGCGCCTTCTATGAGGGTTCACATCCACGGCAAAAAAGGTGCTGTAAAGGCTGTATTTGGCTGGCCTGCCATTCACACCCGTATTGCCGGTGATGGTAAAGAAACCCAACCAAAAGTGGAAAATCTTTTTTTAGATTGTGGCGCAAGTAACCGCAAGGAAGTTGAAGAATTGGGGGTGCATATCGGAGCAGTTGTTACTTATGAAAATGGATATGATGAGCTGGCCTACGACTATTTAATTGGAAGAGCATTTGACAACCGGGTGGGTGGGTTCATGATTGCAGAAGTAGCAAGACTTCTTCAGCTTAACAAGAAAAAATTACCATTTGGCTTATACATTGTAAATGCGGTACAGGAAGAAATTGGTCTTCGTGGAGCAGAGATGATTGCCCGTCGCATAAAGCCCAACATCGCAATCATTACCGATGTTACACACGATACAACAACGCCGATGATAAGCAAAATTGTACAGGGTGATACTGCCTGTGGTAAAGGGCCTTCCCTTACTTACGGTCCTGCCGTACACAATAAATTGCTTGATATAGTGCAGGATGTTGCTGTAGCTAATAAAATCCCGGTTCAGTTACATACAGTAAGCCGCAGCACCGGTACAGATACAGATTCTTTTGCTTATGCAAATGACGGTTGTCCTTCTGTCTTAATTTCCATTCCGCTTCGCTACATGCACACTACTGTGGAAATGCTGCATAAGAATGATGTTGAAAATACCATCAAACTGATGTATGAAACTTTGTTGACGCTTTCACCTAAAACCAATCTTAGCTATTTCAGCTAGCAAGATTTGTCAATAAAAAATATTAAAGGCTGCTTAATTTAAGCGGCTTTTTTTATGCCCTGTATTTTATTTTATAAGATAAAATTATCAGCGCAAAAGCTGCTGTAACTGCATTTGCAATCGTAACCGGGCCATTTCCTGAGAAGATCCCAAAAGCCAGCCACAGCAATGTTCCGACAGAAAATAAAATATACATCGATAATGAAATTCCTGAAGTGTCTTTGGTTTTAATAGTCTTTATTGCCTGCGGCAAAAAAGAAACCGTGGTGCAGAATGCTGCAAGAAAGCCTGTGATTGATACCCAGTTCATAATGTTTTTTTAAAGTGAATTGGTACTAGAATCTTGCTACAATTTTGAAATTGAGCAGTCTTGGAGTAAGTTGGTTGGGAATACTGTAAACGGTGTTTGAAAAATCTTTCACTAACTGGAAAGATATTGTATTGGGTCGGTCAATAAGATTAAATACTTCAAAACTTGCCCAGATGTTTTCAAAATCTTTAAAGGGGCTTTTGCTCCGGCGGGTATTTTTTTCGCCCAGCAACAAAGCGCTGAAACCAATATCCACCCTTATATACGGATCAATAATAAGAGCATTACGGTATCTTACGCTGTTTGGAATATTAAAAGGCATATTACTTCCGTATAACATGTTCAGGTGTACCCTAAAGTTTTTATTGGTAGATAAGTAATCCTGTAAAAATAAGCCGACTGTAATCAGCCGGTCAGTTGGGCGGCGGAGCCAGCCAACATCAGTCCTGCTGCTGTCCGTTGGTATTTTATCCTTTGAAGCAGCGTTGATAATCTCTCCTGCCGCATTTTTATACTGGTAATAGTAGTCATTGTCTATATTTTCCTTTGTTCTCATAAGCCCGATGCTAAGCCAGCTTTCTGCCCCTTTTACAAGCTCG
>OZ252000.1:5120000-6667684 GCA_965247025.1 Ferruginibacter sp.
AAGGTGTATTATCCGAAAGGAAGCTAACCCGCTGAACTGAAACATCTAAGTAAGCGGAGGAAAATAAAACAATAGTGATTCCCCAAGTAGTGGCGAGCGAAAAGGGAACAGCCCAAACCGGTGCAGCGTGCTGCACCGGGGTTGTAGGACTGCATTTAGAAACTGAGATCAAATCGAACGGGTTGGAAAGCCCGGCCATAGCGTGTGATAGCCACGTAGATATAAATTTTCAGGGACGAGCAGTATCCTGAGTAAGGCGGGACCGGAGAAATCCTGCCTGAATCTGCCGGCACCATCCGGTAAGGCTAAATACTCCTCAGAGACCGATAGTGAACCAGTACCGTAAGGGAAAGGTGAAAAGTACCCCAAACAGGGGAGTGAAATAGTACCTGAAACCGTACGCCTACAAGCGGTCGGAGCATCGTAAGATGTGACGGCGTGCCTTTTGCATAATGAGCCTACGAGTTACTCCTCACTGGCGAGGTTAAGCACTTTAGTTGCGGAGCCGTAGCGAAAGCAAGTCCAAATAGGGCGATTAGTCATTGGGGGTAGACGCGAAACTTTGTGATCTATCCATGGGCAGGTTGAAGGTGTGGTAACACACACTGGAGGACCGAACACGTAAACGTTGAAAAGTTTTGTGATGACCTGTGGATAGGGGTGAAAGGCCAATCAAACTGAGAGATAGCTCGTTCTCCCCGAAATGTTTTTAGGAACAGCCTCGGATTACAGACGTTTACCAGAGGTAGAGCTACTGACTGGGCTAGGGGGCTTCACCGCCTACCAAACCCTGACAAACTCCGAATGCTGGTAAATATCTCCGGGAGTGAGGCTGCGGGCGCTAAGGTCCGTGGCCGAGAGGGAAATAACCCAGATTAGCAACTAAGGTCCCTAATACGTAGTTAAGTTGATCAAACGAGGTGGAGTTTCTATAACAGCCAGGATGTTGGCTTGGAAGCAGCCATTCATTTAAAGAGTGCGTAACAGCTCACTGGTCGAGAGACTCTGCACGGAAAATAATCGGGCATCAAACTACGAACCGAAGTTCTAAACATGCTATTAGATAGCATTGTGGTAGGGGAGCATTGAAACAACATTGAAGGTGTGCGGCGACGCATGCTGGAGTGGTTTCAAAAGAAAATGTAGGCATAAGTAACGATAATTAATGTGAAAAACATTAACGCCGTAAACCCAAGGTTTCCTGATCAATGTTAATCAGATCAGGGTTAGTCGGGTCCTTAGGCAAACCCGAAAGGGGTAGTCGATGGCAAGTCGGTTAATATTCCGACACCTGCTTATACTTCGATGGGGTGACGAGGTAGTGACAAGTCCGCGTTCTTACGGAATAGAACGTTAAAGGGTGTAGATATAGGCTGACCAGGCAAATCCGGTCGGCTTGTCGAACCTGATAGTACGGCAAAGCTTCGGCTGCGCTGATAGTGACTGTAATCATACTTCCGAGAAAAACCTCTAAGTTATGGTATAAGGAGCCCGTACCGCAAACCGACACAGGTGGGTGGGATGAATATTCTAAGGCGCTCGGGTGAGCCGTGGAGAAGGAACTAGGCAAATTAACGCTGTAACTTCGGGATAAAGCGTACCGTCTTCGGATGGTCTCAGTAAAATGGTACAACCAACTGTTTAGCAAAAACACAGGGCCCTGCAAAATCGAAAGATGACGTATAGAGCCTGATACCTGCCCGGTGCTGGAAGGTTAAGGAAGGATGTTCGGCGCAAGCCAAAGCTTCTGACTGAAGCCCCAGTAAACGGCGGCCGTAACTATAACGGTCCTAAGGTAGCGAAATTCCTTGTCGGGTAAGTTCCGACCTGCACGAATGGTCTAATGAGTTGTACACTGTCTCCTCCACGAGCCCGGTGAAATTGTAGTATCGGTGAAGATGCCGGTTACCCGTCACGGGACGGAAAGACCCCATGAACCTTCACTACAACTTTGCATTGATTTTGAATTTTTGATGTGTAGGATAGTTGGGAGACTTTGAAGCAGTGTCGCCAGGCATTGTGGAGTCGTCGTTGAAATACCAACCTTTAAACATTTAGAATCTAATCCCTGACGGGAAACAGTGCATGGTGGGTAGTTTGACTGGGGTGGTCGCCTCCTAAAAAGTAACGGAGGCTTGCAAAGGTTCCCTCAGTACGGTTGGTAATCGTACATAGAGCGCATTAGTATAAGGGAGCTTGACTGTGAGACATACAAGTCGATCAGGTACGAAAGTAGGCTAAAGTGATCCGGTGGTTCTGTATGGAAGGGCCATCGCTCAAAGGATAAAAGGTACTCTGGGGATAACAGGCTGATCTTACCCAAGAGCTCATATCGACGGTAAGGTTTGGCACCTCGATGTCGGTTCGTCACATCCTGGGGCTGGAGAAGGTCCCAAGGGTTCGGCTGTTCGCCGATTAAAGTGGCACGTGAACTGGGTTCAGAACGTCGCAAGACAGTTCGGTCCCTATCTGTGATGGGCGCTAGTAAATTGAGAGGACATGACTTTAGTACGAGAGGACCGGGTCGTATGTACCGCTGGTGTATCTGTTGTGCCGCCAGGTGCAATGCAGAGTAGCTACGTACAGCAAGGATAAACGCTGAAAGCATCTAAGCGTGAAACCTTCCTCAAGATGAGTTTACTTTTAAGGGCCGTGGAAGACTACCACGTTGATAGGCTGCAGGTATAAGGGTGGTAACATCGAAGCCGAGCAGTACTAATTACCCGTAAGCTTTATTTTTTTATTAAGCCTCCCCTAACCCCTCCAAAAGAGGGAAATAAAGAAAGGGTTTAATAAATACTTGATTTACTCTAAAACACAACTTTCCCAATATGTTACATTATTAAAGTACTTAGACGAATAGTACTTAGTATTAAGACAATGCATTAACGTGTTAGTCTGAGTACTCAGTACTTAAAGTCTATATACTCAAGCTCTTATGGTGATTTTTCCAAGGGTGTTCACCTCTTCCCATACCGAACAGAGAAGTTAAGCCCCTTATGGCCGATGGTACTGGTATTCCAACCGGGAGAGTAGGTAGTTGCCATATTCTTTATCAGCCCCCTGAATAAACACAGGGGGCTTTTTTGTGTGTTGCAATCTAAATACTATAGATACAATTGAGCGAAAAATGTATATGACTGACACTTTCCTCAGCCATCCAAAATAAGTAAAATAATCTCAAATTTTTAATTGTAAAATTGCAGCTATGATGAAAGCTGTTATAGCTTTATTAAAGAAAGATATTTTACTTGAGTTGCGCCAGCAACACACGCTCTATGGGATTCTCCTTTACATAGCAAGTACCATATTTGTACTTTTTCTTTCCGTTGGCGAAATGGCCTCCAATGTGTGGAACGGCTTGTTTTGGGTTATACAGTTGTTTGTATGTGTGAATGCTGTTGCCAAAAGCTTCTTGCAAGAGAGTAAAGGCAAAATGCTTTACTATTTTTCTATAGTTTCACCAGTTGAATTTATAATTGCTAAAATTATTTATAACATTGGGTTAATGATTGGGATGAGCCTTATCAGCCTCCTGCTGTATGCTGTTTTTTTAGGCAACCCGGTAAACAATATTGCCGGGTTTACGGGGATAGTTGTTTTAGGTGGCGCCAGTATTAGCCTGGTTTTTACATTAATGAGTGCCATAGCTGCAAAGGCCAATCAAAATGCTGCCTTGATAGCAATATTAGGCTTCCCGGTTATTTTGCCATTGCTCTTATTGCTTATGCAATTAAGTAAAGCCGCTTTTAATGAAATTTTTAAAGACGGAGGCTTACTGCAATTGACCTTATTAATTACGGGACTTGATGCTCTGATTGTTGCAATGGCCATTGTGTTGTTTCCATACTTGTGGAAGGAGTAATATTCTTAAATATAATACTCCTGTTTTTAAGCTTTACCCTACCTTTGCGCCACTAAAAAAATCCCTTGTTGTGAATAAAAGCTGGTGGAAAATAGCCTCTTTAATTTTATTGATTTATACAATTGTGGGCGGATTTTTACTGCCGGTTCCACATCTTCCTATTCTTAACGAATCTATACGCAATCTTTATTTTCATGTGGCCATGTGGTTTGCCATGATGATTTTATTTACGGTAAGTTTTGTGTACAGTATTAAATATCTCAGAAACTTTAATTACCGCAATGATATTTTTGCCCAGCATTTTGCAGCTCTGGGATGCCTGATGGGAATATTAGGATATTCCACCGGCGGGCTTTGGGTTTCAGTTACCTGGCTCACCGACCAAAACCAGTCAATTGCAAGTGTATTGAAAGAGCCAAAACTGATTGGAGCAGCTATTGCGCTATTAATTTACGGTGCTTATTTTGTGTTGAGGGGTTCTTTTACAGATATCGATAAAAAAGCAAGAATAAGTGCTGTGTACAATATTTTTGCTTTTGTGATGCTCTTTCCCAGTATCTGGATCATTCCACGTTTGGTAGGTAGTTTGCACCCCGGAGCACCAGGGAGCGACAGTGGTAACCCTGCCCTTAATTTTAAAGATATTGATAGCAGGCTTAGGATGGTTTTCTATCCGGCTGTAATTGGATGGACACTGCTGGGCGTGTGGATAGCTACTTTAAAAATAAGGTTGCAATTAATAAACGATAAAAGTTTACTGAATGAAGAAAATGTATAGGTTCATTTTATTATTGGTAGTTTTTGTAAGTGCAGGTACCTCATGCTTTGCACAGGATAAGGAGGTGGCGATGGCTGATGTAATGCGTAGTAATGGAAAAATTTATATTGTGGTAGCTGTATGCCTCACCATTTTAATCGGCTTGTTTTTATACGTATGGCGGCTTGACAGGAAAATATCTAAGTTAGAAAAATGACCACAAGCTGCCCAACAAGTATAGCCCCGGAGTTCCTGCAAATAAAGCTATTAGCGTCTTCTTTACAATATAATAACTCCCTTTTACGTATTAGTTGCAGGATATTTGCAGTGTGAATTAAATGCTTTCGTTTAAACTTTCAACATATTTACATCCACTTTTTAATTTTCAGATTTAATAAGCTACACCTTCAAATAATAAAGTCTGCCTGCCAGCAGCAATGTTTTAAAAACGATTGCAAAACAAAAAACCAACAATTTATGTCAGTACAAAAGCCATACAGCTTTTTTCAAAGTGTAGAAAAGAGTTTTGACAAGGCATCCAAATTTACCAAATGGGAACATGGGTTATTAGAACAAATCAAAGCATGTAACAGCGTCTATCAAATGCGTTTTCCGGTAAAGCTTGATGATGGCAGCATTGAAGTAATTGAAGCATACAGAGTGCAGCATAGTCAGCACAAAAGCCCCTGCAAAGGTGGTATCCGTTTTAGCGATGAGGTAAATCAGGATGAGGTGATGGCACTTGCATCTCTTATGACTTACAAATGTGCAATTGTGAACGTGCCTTTTGGGGGCGGGAAGGGGGGAATTAAAATTAATCCAAAAAAGTATTCAGCCTACGAACTTGAGAAAATAACAAGGCGGTACACCTCTGAACTGGTTAAAAAGAATTTTATCGGGCCTGGTATCGATGTGCCTGCGCCGGATTATGGAACAGGTGAACGGGAGATGGCGTGGATAGTTGATACTTATATTTCACTGAAGCCCGGAGAGATTGATGGAGCAGGATGCGTTACAGGAAAGCCAATCACCCAGGGAGGTGTTCGAGGCCGGAAGGAAGCCACAGGGCTGGGGGTTTTTTATGGCATTAGAGAGGTTTGTAATATGCCTGCGGTTATGAGTAAACTTGGTTTGCCTGTTGGTGTGGCAGGTAAACGGGTGGTCGTGCAGGGCCTGGGTAATGTAGGTTATCATACTGCCAAATTTTTTCGGGAAGGTGGAGCTCTTGTTGTGGCAATTGCTGAGTTTGAAGGTGCTATTTATAAGGCAGATGGAATAAATGAAGAAGAACTTTTTCAACACAGAAAGTCTACTGGTAGTATCTTAAATTTTCCGGGTGCAACTAACCTTGAGAAAAATACAGATGCGCTGGAATTAGACTGCGACATTCTTATTCCGGCTGCTTTGGAAAATGTTATTAACGGAGAAAATGCGCCGAGGGTAAAAGCAAAGATTGTAGGTGAAGCCGCTAACGGGCCCTGCACGCCGGAAGCGGATGAGGTATTTGCACAAAAAGAAATTGTTTGTGTGCCTGATATGTACCTGAATGCAGGCGGGGTTACTGTGAGCTATTTTGAATGGCTGAAAAACCTTAGCCATGTCCGGTACGGACGTATGGAAAAGCGGTTTAACGAAAATATGAACATGCGGATTCTTAGCCAGATTGAAGGGTTAACCGGAAAAAAAGTGAGCGAGGTTGAAACAACTTTTATTGTACACGGAGCAGAAGAGCAGGAACTGGTACACAGTGGTTTGGAAGAAACAATGATTGCAGCCACCAGGGAAATTATGGAGATATGGCACAGCAATCCTGAAATTCCGGATATGCGTACAGCAGCCTACGTAAGTGCCATAAATAAGGTTGCAACGAGTTATGCAGAATTGGGAATTTTCCCATAGAAACTAATTGACAATTTATACGAGGCTGCTCACCAGGGCAGCCTTTTTTTTATTTATATAAATTAAATAAATGAGGAATCAATTTCCCAGTTTTACAAGTTAACCTTGATTTTATGTACCATCCTAATAAAAATTCCACAGTATTCAATTCAACCAAGCTATAAATGTATTGGCACAATATTGTAATTGTGATATTAGTAACATTTAAACGCAAAAATTGATGGGCAATATAATTTATATTCTTTCTATGGCAGCTGCATTACTTTGGCTCGTGGCTTATTTTGTGGTAAATAATATATCTCCAATGATACATTTATTAATTATTGCTGCGTTTATTGGGATAATCACCAGCCTATTTATCGATAATGATAACTCAACTTTAAAAGACAATAAAAACCTACACGTATGAATTGGTTAAAACACAAAGCGCTAAACAATTTGGCATCCGACAAAATCTTTGATTGCTCAAAAATGAAGCTGCTCATCGAAGAAAAATCCACCCTTAGTTTTAACGAGCGTTTTAGAAATTGGATAACAGAAAATAGTAAAGAATCTAAGAATAAAGTTTGGAGAGATATTGAATATTCTCAGTTTAGTTAGTTCTTCCCAATAAATCGAAGAGTTACTATGCTTTTATTTTGAAAAGCTGAGTGTGCAATCAAACTTATTTTCACCGACGCCCAATTCTTCAGATGCGGCATTACTAATACGAATAACAAGGTCTGTATTTTGTTTTATGTCAGGCATCATATCCAGCACTTTCGCATAGACAATTTTACCTGTAGAATTACTTGTAATTTTAATTATACTCCCGGGAGCAGCTGTATTGTGCAGGCAATAATATTTACCATCTTCCCATCCACTTGTGCTCTTAAATACAGCAGCGGCACCAGCTTCATTGCTAACATTGTTGGTCTTTGTTTGCTTCTCGTAGTCGGATTTAAAAAAGGCTTTATTAAAATTCCTGCCACTCCAGTTTTTAGTTTCAGCTTTTGCAGCTGTATTATTTGTTAGTACAGTTGCTGTTTCTTTCTTAGCAGGAAGTTCCGTGGTAACAACAGGTTTTGCAACACTTACGGGGGAAACTTTTTCTTTTGAAATATTTTTTTCTGGCACTTCAACCTCCTTCACAACCGCAGGTTTTACCGGGCTAGTACCGGTTGCAGCTGTCATTACCGGCTTGGCCTGAGAAGATAGTGCCGAGAGTCCTTTCTTTACTTTTAAATATCCTACTACCAGGTTTGTTCCATTAGTAACAGCGTCACCTGTAAGATTATTCCACTGCTTTATTGTAGCAAGTGGTAACTTATTGTATTCAGTGCTGATGCGGTAAAGTCCTTCTTTCTCTTTAACAGTGTGATAGACAGGAACCAAAACTTCATCTGCCTCCACGGCGGCTGATTGAACAAAGTTTGAAGTGGTAAGAGGTATTTTTACAGCTTGATTAAGATTAAGCCCTTTTGCAAGATCAAGTTTATTAAAAGGCGCAATTTCTTTCGGGCTTGCATTGTACAGCCTGCCAATACTATAGTAATTTTCTTTGGGAGCTACTGTGTGCAAAATATAAAAATTAGGAGCAGTTCCTTCAATTAACAGGGGTTTGTTTTGAGCCGCTGCGGTAAAGGGTAACAAAAATAATAGTGATACAATACGCTTCATGTGAAATTTTTTTCCATCGCAAAGATGGGAAATTTAGTTGGTTACTGCTTAGTTTACTTGTTAAGAATCCGCCAGTCTTTGGGATAATAATTGTTGATCCTGTTTGGTAAAACCTTTACCCAGCCCAGCGGTAAGTTAAGGAAACTTAAGAGAGACCACCCCCTGATAGCTGTAGGTATTTTAAATTCTTGTTTTCGCAGGTATTGCAAAGCTTCATCTTTGCTTACTTCTATTTTTGGTATCAATGGATTTGCAATAACACTCATTGCCAGGCAATGATCGGGGATCAACTCATTGCGGATAACGGTACCTGTTTTTACCCCGGCCTTTTTAAGGTAAAGATTTGCTTGCAAATATAAAATGTCAACTGCAAGATGGTGCGGTAAAGTCAGCACATCTTCATTTTGCAAAATGAAAAAATATTCATCTATATTTTTTATAAAAGGTTTAATAGGTTCAATCGCTTTCAACGAAAGTTTGTCAAGTTTGTTTTTTGATGATTGCAGGCTTTTGTAATCATTACCCGTTTTTTTGAATGCAGCAATAAAGAAACCTTCGCCTTCAACTTTATCAGGATAAAACCGGTAACCGAAAGCATTTTTTTTTGCTGATAACGTTTCTGTGATATTCCATTGTCCTTCAACTTTTAGTTGAATGGTTTCCATTGAAAGCTCTTCTGTAAACCAATCGCAAATATCTTCATCTTCTGCTGCCGAGTAAGAGCAGGTTGAATAAATTAAAATACCGCCTTCTTTTAATGCAGGCAGTACATCTGCAAGTATCCTTTGCTGGCGCTGGCTGCAGAGTTGTACATTCTGTTCACTCCATTCATTTATTGCCGCAGGATCTTTCCGGAAAAGGCCACTGCCACTACATGGCGCATCAATCACTATTACATCGAAGTAGCCGGGCAGGCGTTGAAAATCTTTTGCATCGTTATTTGTTACAACCACATTTGCAGCACCCCATTTGGTAATATTTTCTGACAGCACTGTCACCCTGCTTTTGATAACCTCATTGCTTACGAGTAAACTATCCTTGCTGATTATACTTTGTAACAGTGTTGATTTTCCGCCGGGAGCGGCACAGAGATCCAGTACTTTAACAGGCACAGATAAATCTGTAGTTTGCTTTATCACCTGCTCTAAAAACATACTGCTGGCCTCCTGAACGTAATATGCACCGGCATGAAAAAGCGGATCTCCGGTAAAGGATGGCCGCTCCGATAAATAAAAACCTTCTCCAGACCATGGCACTTTTGTGGTCAAAATGCCGGGAGCAAAGTTTAGCACTGTTCCTTTTTTACCAGGGTTAAGCCTTATGGAGGTAACTTGTTTGCCATTATTGTGTACAGCTTCAAAAGACTCAACATTAAAACCGGTTACATTTTGCAGAGAGCGGGTAAAAGCACCAGGGAGTTGCAATAGATAAAGCAGGTTTAAATTAAAAAAATAAAAATAAAATTACACAAAGATTAAACAGTTTATGGAACTGTTTGTTAATTTTAGCTCACGTATTACCAAAATACATTTTACCTCCGCAAACTTCTACAAGACTAAGTCAGCAAATTAAAATATCATTCAGGATATTTCAAGTGATTTTATTTATCAACCTTAAAATGTATTTTAATGAAAAACACTTTTTTGTTGCTGATGCTGCCGTTAGTAATGTTTGCCGCAGGTTGTGGCAATTCCAAACCAACGGCGAATGCTAATATAACCCAGGCTCCCAAAACTGCAGGAAGCGAAGTTTTGTACCAATATGTTTGGAAGCTGATTGAAATAAATGGGAAAGGTATTGGCTCTGAATCAAAAGCCAGCCTGGCTTTTACACCCGGCCAGGTTAACAAAGTGTCTGGCTCAACAGGTTGCAATAAGGCTAATGGAACTTTTGAATTATCTGGTACCGATACTATTAAATTTTCTCCGTTAGCCACAACAAGAATGGCTTGCGTGGATGAAAATGCAGGCACAACAGAAAGAAATTTTTTAGAGGCAGTGGCGAAAGTAAGCAGCTGGACGATTACTGATAATATTTTATTATTAAAAAACGGGGAAAATTCATTGCTTAAACTTCAGGGCCAAAAGCCTCCCTCGGCAGAAGAACTTGCATTAAATGGCACATGGGAACTTAATTATATTTCGGGTGCTAAGATAGCTTTTGATGGTTTGTTCCCAGATAAAAAGCCAACCTTAATATTTGATTTTCCAAAGCCGGAAGCTTTTGGAACTGGTGGCTGCAATGGCTACAGCAGTAAGGTAATGATTGATGGAAACAAGATCAGCTTTGCTGACCCTCTCTCAACAATGATGGCATGCGAAGGCAATGGCGAACCGGTTTACTTTCGCACACTCAAAACAATAACCACCTATAGCATCAGCGATAAAAATACCCTCAATTTAATAATGGGTGATATTGCTGTAATGCGTTTTACAAGAAAGTGAGAAAGCCTTTTTATCTATCAACCCAAAAAACTAACAGTATGCGATTCTTTTTCTGTTGCCTCATCTTTTTAAGTCTTCTGTTTTCCACTATAACAACTGTCGCCCAGGCGATGGAGGAAAAGGCAGTTTATCTTAACGGTGTCACTGGAATAGCTGCACCCGGGCTTAATAATTTAAATACGGTAGTAAAGGGTGCCGGCTTTATTCCATTCAGCAGTATTTATTTTTCGAGGGGTGGAGGCTTTTTTACAATCTTCCCTAAAGCAAGGCTGGCAAGTCTCTTTAATTTTTCTACCTACAGTGGCAGTAAAACGGAAGGAGCTAACCACAACTGGCTTCGTTCCACACAGGTGGGCACTTCACTTGGCTTTGTTGTAAGCAATACCAGCAGTTTTCAATTGATACCTTTTGCCGGCTTGGCCTATTCTTTTTTTGGTGCAAGCGTTTCTGGCAATGCCAACAGCGGTGGTAGTTTTAATAATTATTTCCTGGCCGTAGCTAACCAGCATCAGGTATCTAACAATCAATTTATGATAAATGCAGGTTTGCAAATTGCTAAAACACAATTAGGCAAATCCAATCTTGGTCAAAAAATATTATTGGGAGGCAGGTTTGGATATTATTTTCCTGCAGGAGATGGAACATGGAAAGCAAATGATGTAAAATTGAATGATGGCCCAAAAATAAATGCAGGAGGCTTTTCAGCGGCGCTGATACTCGGAATTAAACAGTAGGTAATCGTCCCAAATGTGACACCCGGAAGTTGTCCGCAATTAATTTAGATGATAGCTGTTGTGTATACTGATCGTTTTCAATTAAAAGATCATCATCTTACCAAACTAATTAAATATGGCCTTTAAAAAACTGCCAGAACAAAACCAGGCAAATAATTTAAAACTTGCACTCTTTGCATGCTTGATGTTTATATTTTACCAGGCTACTGCACAACCGAAAATGGATTCAGGATTTATAAAACGCAGTTCTACAATGGCGGAGCGTTGGGAGTTGGGGGATGAAAATCACAAAGGCCTTTTTCTCATTACTCCTTACAAACCGGTGTACGTTACCGCCGGCCGCTGGAGCAGTAATCCCAACATGAAACCAACCAGTGAAAACCCTTTGTATACACTGCCATTTAAGGTTAAGTATAATAATTACGAGGCCAAATTTCAATTTAGCCTGAAGACAAAAATTGCCAGGAAGTTATTTTGGGGACATGGCGATCTTTGGGTGGCTTATACCCAAAAAGCGCATTGGCAGGTTTACAATAAATTACTTTCCAGGCCATTCAGGGAATTGAATTACGAGCCTGAGATCATCTTAAATTTTGCAACCAATTATAAAGTTGGAGGCTTGAAAGGAAGCATGTTAGGTGTTGCACTTACGCATCAGTCAAACGGACGTACTATACCACTTTCAAGAAGCTGGAACCGCATAATTTTTCATGCCGGCTTTGAGGACAAACACTGGCAGATAATGCTGCGGCCATGGATACGGTTAAAAGATGAAGAAGATGAGAACCCCGATATTGCTGACTTTACCGGCAGGGGCGAAGCTGTAGTTGTACGCAACATTAATAAACACCAGCTTAGTGCAGTTGTAACCCATTCGCTCCGCACTAAGAATGGCGGAAGAGGCAGTATACAACTCAACTGGGTGCTGCCTGTAGTGAATAATTTTCGCTTGCAGTTACAAGTTTTTGATGGTTACGGCGAAACGCTTCAGGATTACAATTACCGGCAGACAACTATTGGAATAAGCGTTGCCCTGGTGGATTGGTAAAATTCCAGGATATTTATTCTGTCAAGTGATAATAGTGCTGCTTATTGGTTTGCAGTAAAAGTGAGTGACACAACGATGACGCTATGAAAAACGACAGCTGGTAAACAAAATTATTTCTAAAGGAAACAGCACTGAATTTGGTTATTATTCAAAATAAAAAAATAACTATAACATCTGAAACAACAATTATGAAAAAGTACATTTTTATTTTTTTATTGCTGACATGCATCTTTGCCAAGGCACAAAAACTGCAACCCGGTTTTGATAAAGCTCAGTATGCAGAGTTGATGAGAGTATCCATTATGACCTCGGCCAACAAAGGCTATTATGATACTATGCCCCAGCCGCAACATTTTAAAATGCTGTACCAGTCACCGGTTATGGGTATGGATAATTTGTGGGATTTGTGGAAAGATGAAAACAATGTTGCAGCCATCAGCATACGTGGAACCACTACCAACAGTATAAGCTGGCTGGCCAATTTTTATGCGGCAATGGTACCTGCCACCGGCGAAATGCAGGTAGACAAAGATTACCGTTTTAAATACAAGCTGGCAAATAATCCCAGGGCAGCAGTACATGTTGGCTGGCTTTTGTCGCTTGCGTTTTTAAGCAGGGATATGATGCCGAAAATTGATTCTCTCTATAAAAGCGGGATTAAAGATATTTTAATAATGGGCCACAGCCAGGGCGGTGCAATTGCTTACTTGTTAACGGCTTACCTTTACAATTTGCAAAAGCAGGGATTACTGCCAGCAGATATCCGGTTTAAAACTTATTGCAGTGCAGGACCTAAACCAGGCAATTTGTATTTCGCTTACGAGTATGAAGCACTTACGCAAAACGGGTGGGCTTATAATGTAGTTAACAGTGCAGACTGGGTACCTGAAACGCCGATGAGCATTCAAACCGCTGATGATTATAACACCACCAATCCGTTTGTAGGAGCAAAGGATATGATAAAGAAAATGGGCTTTCCTAAAAACCTGGTATTGAAATGGACTTATAACCGGATGGATGGAATTACAAAAAGAGCAGCAAAACGTTATTGCAGAAATTTGGGTAAAAGGGTTGGTAAAATACTTGCAAAGAGTTTACCCGGCTTTGAGCCACCACAATACCTTAACATCCTCGATTATGTAAGAACAGGTAATTTTATTGTGCTGGAAGCAGATGATGATTATTACAAACGATACCCCGATAGCAAATCGAATGTTTTTATTCATCACCTGCACAAACCATATTTATACCTGCTGGATAAACTGAAATAAACACTAATTACCGGCAGCTCTTTTTTTCAGTTCCTCAACCGGCATGTTATTCATTCTGCCAACGGGTTTGTTTCCCCTGTAGGTAATCACTCTCATCATAATGGCATCATGCGGAACTACCACAGGCCCTGTGTATTTTGGATAAAAATTGTCAGGGTAAGAGTTGTCAAAGCTGTAATAAATGTCAAGGCCATCCACTTCTGTTTTAAGGCTTACCGTTAGTTCGTTCTTGTCATTCTTTGTCACTGCAAAATCTGCATCGAACAGACTGGGAGCATATTTTACTTGTGCCAAATCATAACGGCTGAAGTGGTTTTCAACTTTGCTTTCAAAGGTAGTCCAGTTCTTTTTTTCAGCGGGACTCCAGGCAATTTCACTAATGGCAAAAGCCCTGGGCCACACCATATATTGCACCTGGCGGTAGTTGTAAATCTGTTCTGTCCATAAATTGCCCTGTACTCCTTTTATCAGGTTTCCTTTTATTCCTTCAGACACCGGCTCGTAAGAATAAGTTTTGCTCAACCGGAGTGAAGCATATACCTGTGGCTCCATGATGGCATCACTTTGCATAAAATCCAGGTACACATAAGTGCTTGGACTCATTACAACTTCATGGCCTTTGTTAGATGCCTCTATGCCGCCTTTGGTGCCACGCCAGCTCATAATGGCTGATGATTTGTCCACTCCGCCTTCAAGAATCTCATCCCAGCCAATCACTTTTTTGCCTTTGCTGTTGATAATCTTTTCCACTCTTCTTTCAAAATATCCCTGCACATCCACCATTGTTTTCAAATTCTCTTTTTGCATTAAGGCTTTTACAGCATCACTTTTTTCCCAGAAATTTTGGGCACACTCGTCGCCACCGATATGAATGTATTCAAAAGGGAAAAGCTGTGCCAGTTCTGTAAACACCTTGTCAAGAAAAGGATAGACTTTTTCGTTGGCGGGGCAAAGCGTATTATCAACCAATCCGTAAAAGTGACCAGACGCCGGCCACTCAATAAATTTTTCACCGGAGATTACCCTGTATTTATCAGCCCCTTCAGTACAGGAAAGCTCAGGATAAGATACGATGGCCGCCATGCTGTGCCCGGGAATATCCACTTCCGGCAAAACATTTACGTAGTGCTCTTTGGCATATTGCACCACTTCTTTAATGTCTTCCTGTGTGTAAAAGCCACCATTAGTTTTTGGTTCATCGTCACGGATATCAGTGAAATCACCAAAATGACCAACACGTTTTACATTCCAGGCGCCTACTTGTATAAGTTTTGGTAAGCTCTTAATTTCAACCCGCCACCCTTCATCATCGGTTAAATGCCAGTGGAGTAAATTGAATTTATAGCGGGACATTTCATCTATAAAATGTTTAACCTCGTCTTTAGTAAAAAAGTGACGGCTAACGTCAAACATCAGGCCTCTCCAGCCAAAGCGGGGATAGTCCGTAATGTCTACCTGCGGTGCAGACCAGGCAATATTTTTTACTGGTTCCTTTGCTTCAATTTCTTTTGGCAATAATTGCAGCAGGGTTTGTATGCCGTAAAAAATGCCTGCCGGCTGGTTTGCTTTGATGCTGATATTTTTACCGGTTACAGAAAGTTTATAACCTTCTTTTCCCAAAGCATTGTCTGTTGTTGTGTTAAGAGATAATTCAATAGTTGGAGCCGCAGCCTTTTCAACAGCAGTTATTTTAAAACCTGTGGCTGCAGCTAATTTTTGTTGAAGATAACTGGCTGTAGATTTTACATCAGCATTTGCGGATGCAGCTATCGTAATAATTTTGGGCAGCACAAATGAACCTGTTTTTTGTACCATATTTACCGGCTCAGGAATAATAGAAACAGGCTGCTTTGACTGGCAAAAAGATGCAACCGTAATGCTGTATGCTACCAACAAAAAAAATGATTTTTTCATGGAATGCTTGTATTTTTATTAAGCCGGTTAAATTAGTTTATAATATTCAAACTGGTAAAATCTTTTTATCACCAACATAAAAATATTAAATGTCATTACAATTAAACCGCACCAGTTTTGGCAACCTTGAAAATGCAGGCAATGTTTTAAGCAGGGAAGAGGCTGATGATTTATTAAATGATTGGGTTAAGAATGACCGCCTCAAACTGCATATGAAACAGGTGGCGCATTTAATGAAATGCTGGGCAGCAGAGAAGGAAGGATTGAAAGAAGCAGACCAGTGGCGCTGGGAAATGGCGGGCCTGCTGCATGATGCAGACTGGGACCAATGGCCGGAACAGCATTGCAGGAAAATTATAGAATACCTGGAAGAAAAGAATATTGATCCGGAAATAATAAGGGCGATCGCCAGCCATGGGCCCAATCATTTTGGTGTAGAGCCGGAAACAAAAATGGATAAGATGCTATATGCTTTTGATGAACTCAGTGGTCTTACCCATGCCTACAGTTTAATGCGGCCGGAAGGCTATGCAGGCATGGAGCTGAAAGGCATTAAAAAGCGCTTTAAAGAAAAAGGATTTGCTGCCGCCGTAAACCGGGAGGAAATACAGGACGCTGCTAACAGGGCTGGCGTGGAGTTGGAGAATGTGATGTTGTTTATTATTGAAAGGCAGGGGGCGGGTAGTTAATACCATATCATTTATATCAAGTGGAACTTGAATTATAAGGTTGCAAAGTCCCCCTTTGGGGGCGGAGGGGGCCTACACCGCTTTTATCTCCGCCACCAAATCTTGCAGCACCTTTTTAGCATCGCCAAACAACATACTTGTCTTTGGCCTGAAGAACAGATCATTTTCAATACCGGCATAGCCCGGCTTCATGCTGCGTTTATTTACAATGGTAGTCTTGGCTTGTTCAACTTCTAAAATGGGCATGCCATAAATGGGCGAAGCAGGATCCGACTTTGCGGCAGGATTCACCACGTCATTGGCCC
This sequence comes from Ferruginibacter sp., assembly GCA_965247025.1. Classification (GTDB taxonomy): domain Bacteria; phylum Bacteroidota; class Bacteroidia; order Chitinophagales; family Chitinophagaceae; genus Ferruginibacter. Next base: position 5,136,586 of record OZ252000.1, read on the forward strand.
CAAGAATCAGTACCACATCTGTAGTTTTAAATTCATCGTTTGCCTGCTCCATCTCTAATAATTTGTCGTAGCTAACATCAGCTTCTGCCAGCAATACATTCATGTGTCCGGGCATACGGCCCGCCACGGGGTGAATGGCGTATCTTACTTCTACGCCTTTTTCTTCCAATATTTTTTCAAGCTCATGGCAAATGTGCTGGGCTTGTGCAACCGCCAAACCATACCCCGGAACGATCATTACTTTATTGGCGTAGCTCATTACCATGGCTGTATCGCTCAGGCTAATTTCTTTGTAACTGCCCTGTTGTGAAGCGGCACCACCAGCCGCTGCTGCATTGCCGCCAAATGAGCCAACCAGTACATTCAGCAAAGAGCGGTTCATGGCTTTACACATCAGGATGGTAAGCAATGTACCGGCTGCACCGACCAATATACCACCGGTCAGCATTACTTTATTATCATATAGGAATCCGCCGCAGGCTGCAGCCACACCGGTAAAGGAGTTAAGCAATGATATTACCACGGGCATATCGGCGCCGCCAATTGGCAATACGAATAACACCCCGTACACCAGCGACAAGGCAAGCACTCCATAAAAAACAGGAAGATGTTCCGGATTTAACACCAGGTAACCGGCTCCGCCTAAAGCAATGGCAAGAAAAATCAGGTTCAATATATTTTGACCTTTAAAAGCTAGGTCTTTCACCTTGCCGTTTAACTTACCCCAGGCGATCATACTACCGGCAAAGGACACACTGCCGATGATCAGGCCGAGTATAATGATCAGGATCTTGCCTTCGTGACCTTCTGTATTTCCGCCTTCTATTTCATGATACAGGTGATTGAATTCTACGATAGAGATCAGCATTGCACAGGCTCCGCCCATCCCATTGAACAGGCTCACCATTTCAGGCATTGCCGTCATCTTCACTTTCTTTGCTGCCAGCGTTCCCACGATTGCACCAATGGCAAGCCCGGTAAATATCCAAACATAATTACCCAGTTTTTGGCCATTTTCTTCATACAAAAAAATAGTGGCTAAAATAGCGATTGTCATACCGCCTGCAGCAATCAGGTTCCCCCTCCGGGCACTCGCCGGATTAGATAACATTTTCAAACCAAGAATAAAGGTTACTGAAGCAACGAGGTAGCAGAGAGTAAGTATGTTTAGTTCCATATGCCCCAACCCCTAAAGGGGCTTTTGAGTTTTAATTATTGTAAATAGATCTTTTTTAGCCAAGAGTTCTGAGTTTGAATACACTTGCCTTAACTCCCCCTTCGGGGGATTTAGGAGGCTTTTTTCTTCTTGAACATTTCCAGCATCCTGTCCGTAACAACAAAGCCACCCACTACATTTAGCGTTCCAAGAATCACAGCCAGAAATCCAAGAATCAGAGCCAGGTAATTGTCAACTTCAGCCTTGCCCATTACAATGATAGCACCATTGATAACCACGCCATGTATGGCGTTGGCACCACTCATGAGTGGCGTGTGCAGCACACTTGGCACACGGCCAATTACTTCAATGCCAACAAACCCCATCAGAATCACTATATAAATGATCTGCTGATTTTCATGTATCCATTCTAACATATTGGTCGTTATTTTTTGTAAGAAACCTATTGGCACAATTGTAATTACAAATACACATCTGCACTTGATTTGCACATTTTCTTCATTTTGCAAATTTGTATTTCATCAGCACATTAGCTAATTAGCACATCAGCTAATTGCTTTACTCTTTCATTTGTTACTTCACCACCTGTTGCAATACAGGTTCCCTTTACCAGGTCATCTTCAAAATTCAAATTCAAATTGCCTTCTTTATCAATGATGAGCTGTAAAAAATTGAGCACATTTTTACCGTATAACTTGCTGGCGTCACTCGGCATGGTGGCGGGCAGGTAGGAGTTACCTACAATACTTACACCCTGCACATTTACTGTGGTATTGTTTTGCGTAAGTTCAGTATTTCCGCCGGTGGCTGCAGCAAGGTCAATGATCACTGAACCACTTTTCATTGCAGCAATCATTTCTTTTGTGATCAGGATCGGAGATTTTTTGCCGGGTATTTGTGCTGTTGAAATAATGATATCAGCCTTGGCAACACTCTCTGCAATTTTTGCTTTTTGCCGCTCCATAAATTCGGCCGATTGCTCTACTGCATAGCCACCAGCCTTGCTGGCATCAGCGGCACCTTCCACTTCTACAAACTTCGCCCCGAGGCTCATTACTTCTTCTTTTACCGCAGGCCTGGTATCAAAAACTTCTACCACAGCACCCAGTCTTTTTGAAGTGGCGATGGCTTGCAGTCCGGCTACACCGGCACCCAGTATAAGCATTTTAGCAGGCGGGATACTGCCTGCTGCAGTCATAAACATCGGGAAGTATTTAGGGAATAAATTGGCGGCAGTCAGCACGGCTTTATAACCGGCAATATTTGCCTGGCTGCTCAGCACATCCATGCTTTGTGCACGGGTGGTACGGGGCAGCATGTCCATGCTAAAAACCGTAAGACCTTTTGTGGCCCATTCTTTTACCAGTGTTGGACTAAACAGTGGTTGATAAACTCCGAGTAAGATTTTAGCTGAATCAATGGCTGCCAGTTGTGGCTCGTTGATACAGAGAATAATGGCTGATTTAGATAGCAGTTCTTCACGGTTAACAACAGTTGCACCAGCGGCAATGTATTTTTCATCACTGGCAAAAGCAGTTGCGCCTGCATTGCTTTCCACCAGCACAGCAACATTCCATTTTAGTAAAATGACCACGTGTTCTGGCAATAATGATACCCTGGTTTCCGGAGAAGGTTCTTTTAAAACACCAATAATCATAAGAAATGAATTACCTGCAATATAGCGAAAATTGACCCCTATTATTTTAGAGGACAAGCTGGTTTTTAAAACAAATTCAAAACCGGATGGTGAAATGCTGTTTTATTTTAAAATCCGGATTGATAAAGACAAGCCCAATAAAAAAAAGGTCAATCGTTAACGTAACGGAAGGATGTTGCTGAATGTTGTGCCAGGCGGCTTCCATTTCTTCACTCCAGTGTACATCGTCAAAAATAAAAATGCTGGAGGGGTTGGAATGAGAAAGCAGTGCAGAAAAGTATTCCAGGGTGGGTTCTTTACGATGATTGCCATCCACAAATGCAAGGTCAATTGTATCAATACCTGATAAAACCGGTTGGAGTGTCTTTGCAAAATTCCCTTCTGTCACCCGGATGTTATCCAGCTGCAAAGCTTTGAAGTTTTGTTGTGCAATGGCTGCAATGGAAGAAGACCCTTCGCAGGTAAAAACAGTGGCTGCAGTATTTCCCGTTGCCAGGTAGCAGGTGGTAACACCAAGGGAAGTGCCCAGTTCCAGGATATTTTCCGGCTTATAATATTGCACAATTCTAAATAGTAGCTGTGCAAATTTTCGGGGTTTTAATGAGGAGGCCGCTATATTTTTTACTGCTCTTTTGTTTGATTTCAGTTTGCCTGAGCCTGCTCCGAAATCCTCGACTTCAATTACAGAATTGCCATTCAATAAAAGCTTGCGTCTTGCCTCTATTTCACGATAGCATTCGTATTGTTTGTTGTCTCTCAATACATTTTTGATGAAATCAAAAACAAAGGGAGAGTGTACACCATGCCCGTTACCATTGGCAGCAGAGAGATAATACCGGATGTATTTTTTGGCTAATTGGAAAGGGGTGTACAATGGAAGAAGTTATTTTAAGGATTATTATTCTTGCAATTCTACTTCTTCTCCCACGTTTGAAACGAATAACTGTACTGGTGTTTTTCATCTTTTTCAAAGTCATCATTTGAAGTCAGCTTCCATTCCGCTTCATTTATCTCAGGAAAAAATGTATCGCCTTCTAAAGTTGCATGTACCCTTGTAATATAAATTTTATCAGCAACGGGCATTGCCTGTTTGTAAATTTCGCCGCCACCAATTACGAGTATTTCTTTGCAATTGGTGGCTTCAGCTTTTTTTAATGCATCTTTAATATCAGCAGCTGTAATGGTACCTTCCGCTTTCCAGTCGGCCTGTCTTGTAATAACAATGTTAACTCTGCCGGGCAACGGCTTATTTACAGATTCGTATGTTCTACGGCCCATCACAACCACCATTCCCCAGGTAATGTTTTTAAAAAATTTCAGGTCGTTTGGTAAATGCCAGAGTAACTGGTTGTTTTTACCAATGGCATTATTTTCGGCTGCTGCTACTACTAATGAAACGGTCATGCTATTTGGGTTTAATTGATGCTGTTAAATTTTAAAATAAACTGTCCATCTTTACCTCCTGTTGTACAAAGCCCAGGCTATGCATATTTGGTGCCACTCCATAAGTAGATATCATGGTGAGAAAAAGTGTTTTATTTGTTCTTGTTTTTTCCTGGAATATCCTCATTTTTTCCCTGAGTGCATCCGCATATTGCTTTGTAATACTAAAGGCCTTATCTGTAAACTTTGCTTCGCAGATGTTAATAATATTGTCTTTCCTGTCTATCAGTAAATCTATCTGGGTACCCATATCGCTGCTGTTGCCTTTAAAATAAAAACTGGATTCTTCCGTGTACACTGCGGCAATGCCGAGGGCGGCTTTTACCTTATCAATATGATCCATACAAATGTTTTCAAAAGCATAACCACTCCAGCTTTTGTACACTGGTGATGCAGATAATTGCAGCCAGTTTATATTTTTCTTTTTATAAATAAACCGCAGGTAAAATAATGAATATTCATCTATAATGCGGTACAGCGTTTCTTTTTTTATTTTGCCAAAAGGATAGTAAGCAGTTATAAAATCAGACTGCTCAAGTTCTTTTAGCAATCTGCTGAAACTGCCGCCATCATTAAGGCCGGTTGCAGACAATAATTCTTTTCTTGACAACCCTTTTTGTTTAGCCGCCAGAGCTTGTATAACCAAAATATGCTGCCGTGCATTTACAAACAGCGCATTGTATAAATTTTCAAATTCATTTACCAGCAACCCGTGCTTTTCAAAACAAATCCTGTTGATGTTTTGAGCAGTGCTTTGCCCTTTTTTTATTTCTTTTAAATAGTGTGGCACACCTCCAAGTGCCATGTAAATCTGCAAAATATCATAGCGGGAAAGTATAATACCGTTTGACCGGAGATAAGCCTCTGTTTCTCTCAAAGTAAAGGGTTGCAGGTGGATACGTTTGGTAACCCTGTTATGAAGGCCGCCCCGGTTATTAATAATTTTACTGATCATCCAGGATGCGGCTGAACCACAAATAATTACCAGTATATTTTTGCCGGCAGCCCAGCTATTCCAGAACCAGTCAAATGCCGCCAGAAACCCAGACTTATGTATATCAAGCCACGGTAGCTCATCAATAAATACAATCAGTTTCTTCTCTTTTTTCAAGCTGCTGAGGTACACCGTCAGTTTGTTAAAGGCATCCATCCAGTTGTCCGGCGGAAGCTTTGCAGGCTTTTTGCCATTGTGCTTTGCAAGTGCAATGGAAAAGCTGTGTAAATGTTGTTCATTGCTGGCATTTAATATACCGCTGAATTCAAAGTGAAGTTGATTTTCAAAAAGGGCTTTAATGAGATAGGTTTTACCAACACGCCTTCTCCCTGTTACTGCAAGTAAATCTGCTCCTGTAGCAGCGGCTGCTTCTGTAAGTATTTCTTTTTCTACTGCTCTGCCGATGATTATTTTTGACATCGTTTTAAAAATTATTACTGGCGGAATGTACACAAATATATATAGATTCCGCCACGGATAATTTTATTAAAAAGTACATCAACCCAGTATGCAGAGGTTTTATTTACAACTTGTAATGAGATTTTTAATTTTATTTCTATCAATATTGTATGCCCCATAAACTATTTATAAAAAATTATTGCTGGCGGAATCTATACTTTTTAAGGTACATTCCGCCACGAATAATTTAAAGGCTATACAGCAACAGGGGCTTTAATTGCAGGATGGGCCTGGTAATTCAGCAATTCAAAGTCTTCAAATGTAAAGTTGAAAATATCTTTTACCTGTGGGTTAATGCTCATTTTTGGTAAAGGAAAAGGAGCTCTTGTTAATTGTAAATTTGCCTGTTCAAAGTGATTGCTGTACAAATGTGTGTCTCCCCCGGTCCAGATAAATTCGCCTAAATCCATATCACATACTTGTGCAATCATCATGGTAAGTAAGGCATAAGAAGCAATATTAAAAGGCACGCCTAAAAAAACATCAGCACTACGCTGGTATAGCTGGCATGAAAGCTTGCGCCTTTGTTCTCCCCCTTTGAGGGAGTTAGATGGGGCAGTATAAAACTGAAACAGGCAATGGCAGGGCATCAGTTTCATCTTAGGCAAGTCTGCAACATTCCAGGCGCTGATGATAATACGGCGGCTGTCAGGATTGTTTTTCAATTGATGTATCACCTCTTTCACCTGGTCAACTTCCACACCATCAGCACCTTCCCAACTCCGCCATTGTTTGCCGTACACTGGTCCAAGATCTCCATTTTCATCGGCCCATTCATCCCATATTTTTACATTGTGCTCTTTTAGATAAGCAATATTTGTGTCGCCATTTAAAAACCACAGCAACTCATAAATAATACTTTTTAAATGACATTTTTTGGTGGTAACCAACGGAAAACCTGCTGCAAGATCAAACCGCATCTGGTAGCCAAAAACACTTCTTGTTCCGGTACCTGTGCGGTCATTTTTATCAACCCCTGTATCTAAAATATGTTGTAATAAATGTAAGTATTGCTGCATGGCTGCAAGTTAAGCTCCTAATCGCTAAAGGGTAATAAGTGCTTCAATTTTTAATCAACAAAAGGGCGGCATGGGTGTAGAAAACTTTTTAAATGATGTGCATCTGCCAGTTTATCAGCAGTTTCCCCGAACTTTAAACACCTAAAATCTTAAAATGAAATTCAGTATTTATCCCGCCATGCTGCTAGCGGTAGCATTAATAATGTTTTCTTGTAAGCAAAAAGAGAATTACGATATTATTATCCGCAACGGTTTTGTATATGATGGAAATGGTGGCAATCCATTTAAAGCAGATATTGGCATTAATGCAGATACCATTGCATTTGCAGGCAACCTTTCAACAGCAGTGGGAGTAAAGGAAACAGATGCCAACGGTATGGCTGTGTCTCCGGGGTTTATCAATATGCTAAGCTGGGCCACCGAGAGTTTGATAGAAGATGGCAGGTCTCAAAGTGATATACGGCAGGGTGTAACGCTTGAAGTAATGGGAGAAGGTGAAAGTATGGGACCGCTTAACCCTGTAATGAAAAAAATGGCGCAGGATAACCAGGGCGATATTAAATACAAAGTTGAATGGAATACACTGGGTGAATACCTGCAATTTTTAGAAAAGAAAGGTGTGAGTTGTAATGTAGCTTCTTATGTAGGCGCAACCACCATCAGAACATTTGTGGTTGGCGAAGATAACAGGGCACCGACAGCAGCTGAGCTGGATTCAATGAGGGCATTAGTACGCCAGGCAATGGAAGAAGGTGCTTTAGGAGTTGGCTCCTCACTTATTTATCCGCCAGCTTTTTTTGCCAAAACAGATGAATTGGTGGCCTTGTGCAAAGAGGCTTCAAAGTATGGCGGCGGCTATATTTCTCACATGCGTAGCGAGGGAAATAAATTATATGAGGCCGTACAGGAACTCATCACCATTGCAAAGCAAGCCAAAGTGCATGGTGAAATTTATCACCTTAAAGCAGCCGGAAAAGATAATTGGGGCAAGATGGACAGCGTATTTAAAATGGTAGAAAAGGCGAGGGCTGAAGGAACAGATATAGCAGCAAATATCTATACCTATATAGCCGGAGGAACAGGACTTACAGCCAGCATGCCCCCAGCTTTGCAGGATGGAGGCTTTGGTAAATTAAGAGAGCGTTTGCAAATTCCGGTGATCCGTGAGCAAACCATTAAAGACATGAAGACCAACGCAACCACATGGGAGAATTTGTACTATGGAGCCGGCTCTGCAGATAAATTAATTTTAGTGGGATTTAATAAAGACAGTCTTAAAAAATTCACTGGGAAAACCCTGGCTGAAGTAGCGTTGATAAGAGGCAAAAGTCCTGAGGAGACAGCAATGGATTTAATTGTGCAGGACAGTTCAAGAGTAGGCACTATCTATTTTATGATGGATGAAACAAATGTAAAAAAGGAGTTGGCACAGCCATGGGTAAGCTTTGGCAGCGATGAAGGATCATATACAAATTCAGGGGTGTTCATAAAATCAAATGCCCATCCACGGGCCTACGGAAATTTTGCAAGGGTGATAAGCAAATATGTAAGGGAAGAAAAAGTGATTTCGCTGCAGGAAGCTGTGAGGAAATTAACAAAGCTCTCTGCAGATAAACTGCACATTCAAAAGCGGGGTGAAATTAAAGTGGGTAATTATGCCGATATATTAATTTTTGACCCGGCAAAAGTACAAGATCATGCAACATTTGAAAGGCCTCACCAGTATGCAACCGGCATGATTGATGTTTTTGTAAATGGCACGCAGGTTTTAAAAGATGGCGAACATACAGGGGCCAAACCTGGCAGGTTTGTAAAAGGTCCCGGCTGGCAGAAAAAAAATTAATTTTTTTTACCGGCAAATATCCCTGGTTGAACTTCAGTGGTGCCTGCCCCGAATTTTCGGGGACGCTCCGTTCAAAATTTTATCCCTGATGTATCTTTAACCAAATTATCACCTCCTAAAAATATGAGTATAATAATCCGTAAGGCAATAAAAGAAGACTGCAGTCGTATGATGGAACTGGTGCAGGAATTGGCTGAATATGAAAAAGCGCCCGAAGCAGTAACCGTAAGCTTTAATCATTTTGTTGAAAGCGGTTTTGGTGAGCATCCGGTTTGGTGGGCTTATGTTGCAGAACTAGATGAAAGGGTGGAAGGCTTTGCCTTGTATTATGTTCGTTACAGCACCTGGAAAGGGCAACGCATGTACCTGGAAGATTTGGTGGTAACAGAAAAGATGAGAGGCCGTGGTGCAGGAAAATTGCTGATTGATCAGTTAATTGAAACGGCAAAAGAAGAAAATTACAGTGGCATTGCCTGGCAGGTGCTCGATTGGAACGAACCTGCGATCAACTTTTATAAAAAAATCCCCGCAGTAAAATTTGATGCTGAGTGGATCAATTGCAGCATTGATCTTTAAAATAAAAAAATATCTGCCACAGGCAACACAGTTAATTTTTTCGGCATCATGGCAGTACATGTATTTGGTGATTATTAAAAAATATCCCTCCTCTCAGGACCATTAGTCTGTAGCAGATATACTGTAGCATTACATTACAGCGTTATTAACAAGGTTAAGTTACAATGCAGATGCAAACCTGGGTAATGGTTAGTTTAATCAAGGCTGGCTAAATCAATATTTGTGATGCCCAAAACTTATTTTAAAATGAGATTTTTAATATCAAAAGTCAATTATTTTATACTTTCCTGCCTGCTTTTAGCTGTTAGCTCAGCTGTTTTTTTGAGCTGCCAGAAAGAGTTGAGTGGTGATGGTATTTTGCCTTCTGTAAAGTTGGCCGATCTTACAACCAAGTGTAATTCATCCGTTTCAGGATTTGTTACTGATGAAAATGATGTGGCCGTAAACGGTGCCCTGGTAAAAGTGGGGACAGCTACAACCACTACAGATAAGTCTGGTTATTTTGAAGTTAGCAATGTACAGGTTATTCAAAACGCTGCTTTAATTACTGTTATTCAGCCAGGATATTTTAAGGGGATAAAAACGTATTTGGCAACCGAAAGCAAAGGCGCTTTTGTAAGGATAAAGCTTATCCCTAAAACCAATGTGGGCAGTATTGATGCTGCAACCGGTGGCACTGTTACGCTTAATGGAATGTCAATTATATTGCCTGCATCTGCGGTGATAAATGCAGGTACCAATGCTGTTTACACAGGTGCCGTAAGTGTAGCGGCACAGTGGTTAAACCCGACTGTAAATGATCTCGAAAGAAAAATGCCCGGCGATTTAAGAGGAATTGATAGCATTGGTGAATTAAAAAAGCTCACGACTTATGGCATGGCAGCAGTAGAACTTACTGGTGAAAATGGTGAGTTGCTGCAAATTGCTCCAGGAAAAAAAGCAACACTTAAAATAAATATTCCAGCCTCAATTTTGGGTGCTGCGCCAGCCAACTTGCCGCTTTGGTATTTTGATGAAAATATTGGTTTATGGAGGCAGGAAGGATTTGCAGTAAAAACCGGGAGCCAATATATTGGCGGGGTTGGTCATTTTTCATTTTGGAATTGCGATGTGCCTGCAAACTATATTAAGTTCTCCGGAAACTTTGTTGATCAGGGGGGCAGGCCAGTTCAAAATGCGCTGGTAAAGATTTCTGTTTCAACCGATCTGCAAAATGGCCGTTCTGGTTATACAGATTCAACAGGTTTTGTGAGCGGAGCGATACCACTAAATTCGCAGCTTGTACTGCAGGTATTCAGTGACTATGGATGTTCAAGTTCTGTCTATTCTCAGAATATTACCACCGGCACGTCTGATATTAATCTAAGCAATATTGTGATACCAGCTGGTAAACTGGCAACTGTAACAGGTACAGTAGTTAATTGCAGCAATGCGGCGGTTAGCAATGGTTCTGTAATATTGGTGAAAGATGGTTTTTCTTTCCGTTATGAGCTTAACGGTGCCGGTAGGTTTAGTTTTAATGTAACCCTTTGTAACAGCAGCAGCAATGTTACATTAATTGCACAAGATGCATCAGCCTCACAGGAAGGTACCTCAATAGTTACCCTTAGTACTGGTAATAATGCATTGGGCACATTAACAGCCTGTGGTGTATCAACCGAAGAATTTGTAAACTATAGCATTAACGGCACCAGCTATTCTTTTACTTCACCTGCAGATAGCTTTGCTCAGTCAGCCGATGGCGCCATTATTTTTATGATCGCAAAATCATACAATGGCCCGGCTATAAGAGATGCGATCAGTTTCAATTTTAACAACACAAATATTGCCGCAGGCTCTGCACAAAATCTGCTAAATTTTCAAAGCAATAAGATCAATGATTCATCTAATATTTTAAGTACCATCCCTGTTAATATAACAGAGTACGGTTCGGTAGGGGAGTTTATTTCAGGCAATTTTGCCGGCACAGTTACCGGCAGTTCTCCAGCCAGAACACCTTATATAGTTACCTGCAGTTTCAGAATGCGGCGATACCGGTAAAAGTAAAAAGCATCAATAGCTATATGCTTCCTTTAAAAGGGAAGCATTTTTTATTTTGTGCAATTAGTACATCGCTTACTTTTGCATCAACCTCATTTTTAACTAAAAATCTTTCCAATGGCATCAAAAATCAGCATGGGTACAGATGGTAAACTAAATGTACCCAATAACCCAACCATACCATTTATAGAAGGCGACGGCATTGGCCCGGATATTTGGAAAGCAAGTGTACGTGTATTTGATGCTGCAGTTGAAAAGGCATTTAAGGGTGAAAAGAAGATTGAATGGATGGAAGTTCTGGCAGGCGAAAAAGCTTTTAATGCAACCGGCAGCTGGATGCCAGAGGCAACCATGGATGCATTTAAGGAATATTTATTGAGTATTAAAGGTCCGCTTACAACGCCTGTTGGGGGCGGTATCCGCAGCCTGAACGTGGCTTTACGTCAGGAACTTGACTTGTACGTTTGCTTACGCCCGGTAAAATATTTTGAAGGCGTTCCCTCACCAATGTGGCAGCCGGAAAAGGTAAGCATGACCATCTTCAGGGAGAATACAGAAGATATTTATGCAGGTATAGAATTTATGACCGGCACGCCGGAAGCCAAAAAATTGTTGGATTTTTTGGTTGACGAACTACATGTAAAAGCATTTCGCTTTCCTGAAACTACTTCGCTTGGCGTAAAACCTGTAAGCAAGGACGGTAGTGAAAGGCTGATTCGCTCAGCCATTGAATTTGCTATTGCAAACAAATTGCCTTCAGTAACTATAGTGCATAAAGGCAATATCATGAAATATACCGAAGGGGCTTTTAAAAATTGGGGTTACAAGTTGGCAGAAAGGGAATTTGGCGGAAGCGTATACACCTGGCAACAATGGGAACGTACAAAAAAAGCAGATGGTGAGGCAGTGGCAAATGAAGAAATGAAGATCAGCGCTGCAGGCGGAAAAGTAATTATAAAAGATGCGATCGCTGATAACTTTTTACAGCAGGCCTTGCTTGCGCCTCAAGATTATTCTGTAATTGCAACATTAAATTTAAACGGTGACTACATTAGTGATGCACTCGCTGCCCAGGTTGGTGGCATTGGGATTGCACCAGGTGCCAACATAAATTATTTAACAGGTCATGCTGTGTTTGAAGCCACACATGGTACCGCTCCAAGGTTTGCTAACACCAATACAATGAACCCTTCATCGGTTATTTTAAGCGGGGTAATGATGCTGGAATATATGGGCTGGAGAGATGCCGCTGACCTGATCACAAATGCTGTGGGTAAAACCATCCGCAACAAAACCGTTACCATCGATTTTTACAATTTAATGAAAGAAGGAACCTTGCTTAAGACGAGTGAATTTGCAGATGAGCTGATAAAGAATTTGTAAGCATTGTTGCTGAATAACGATAATTAGTACAAGAGTGCGACGCAACAAATGCCGAATAGCACTACTTTTGCTGACTTCAAAAAAAATAAAATATACTTATGGCCAAAATTAAAGTTGCAAATCCGGTAGTTGAGCTGGACGGTGATGAGATGACAAGGATCATCTGGAAGTTTATTAAAGACAAATTAATTGTTCCGTACCTGGAACTTGATATCAAGTATTATGACCTTGGAATGGAATACCGTGATGAGACCAATGACCAGGTTACGATTGATGCAGCCAATGCAATTAAAGAATACGGCGTTGGCATTAAATGCGCTACCATTACACCAGATGAACAAAGGGTAGAAGAGTTTAAGTTAAAGCAAATGTGGAAAAGCCCGAATGGAACAATCCGCAACATTCTTGATGGCACTGTATTTCGTGAGCCAATTGTAATGCAGAATGTGCCAAGGTTGGTAACCAACTGGACTGCTCCTATAATTGTTGGCCGTCATGCTTTTGGTGACCAGTACAGGGCTACCGATACCGTTATTAAAGGCAAAGGAAAGTTAACGATGACTTTTACGCCGGAAGGTGGGGGCGATGCCCAAACCTTTGAAGTGTACAACTACAAGGGAGATGGAGTTGCACTGTGCATGTACAATACGGATGAAAGTATTTATGGTTTTGCAAGAAGCTGTTTCAATATGGCGCTTACAAAAAAATGGCCTTTGTATCTCTCTACAAAAAATACGATTCTTAAAAAATATGATGGTCGTTTCAAAGATATTTTTGAAGAGGTTTACCAGGGAGAATTTAAAGCAAAGTTTGAGGAAGCCGGTATCATTTACGAACACCGCCTTATTGATGATATGGTTGCCAGCGCATTAAAATGGAATGGCAATTTTGTATGGGCTTGTAAAAATTATGATGGTGATGTACAAAGTGATACAGTAGCTCAGGGCTTTGGATCATTAGGTTTAATGACTTCTGTTTTGGTTACGCCTGATGGCAAAACCCTTGAAGCGGAAGCCGCACACGGCACTGTTACCCGTCATTACAGGGATCACCAGAAAGGTAAGCCAACATCCACCAACCCAATTGCTTCAATTTTTGCCTGGACAAGAGGTTTAGAATTTCGTGGTAAAGTTGATGGCAACCAGCCGTTGATTGATTTTTGCCAGGCATTGGAAGCTGTTTGTATCGAAACAGTTGAAAGCGGTAAAATGACAAAGGATCTTGCAGTTTGTATTCATGGTAACAAAGTAAATCATGGAGAACATTACCTGTACACCGAAGAATTTTTAGATGCTATTGATGAGAATTTGAAAAAGAAAATGGGCTTGTAAAGTCTGTTATAATACTACTTAGTTAATTCACCCTTGCTTTTGCAGGGGTGTTTTTTTTGCAGTTGTGAGGTTGGAAAAAAATAAAGGGCTGGGATAGAAATCCTGGCCCGTTTTAAATCCAATATCCTATGAAAAACCATTTATTAAACGTAGAAACACTTAGGATTATTGCGAAGCATTGCCTGCAGAGCTAAATAAACTGTAAAAGGCCGGATACTGCTACAAGCCGGGGTAAAATAAGGTGAATCAAATAGTCTCCGGGATTGTTAAAAGCATTTTATTTTGTTTCTTTACACCAATTGATGCAAAAGGCAAAAGGTAAGATTGGCGTTGTAAATTATGAGCGGTATAACCCCGTTATAACTATTAGCGTAGTTGGAACTTTGCTGGTATCCATTCTCCGTCTTTACTATCATTTAAGACAGCTTTTTGGCAGAAATAACTGGCAACTGCTGGTGCCTGACCATCATGAAGATCCTCTTACAATGACATTTAAAGAAAAGCTTTACCTGGGCTATAAATACTATTATAAAGCTGTTGTTACTCCTGAGCAACATTCCGGTTTAGATGAGTATTTCAAAAACCAAACGCTGCAACCAGCTGTTCCCGAAGGGTTTATTGCTGAAAAAAAAATCACAATAAATGCAGGTGGAGATTTGATTCCTTACACCTGTATAACACCAGCTATTTGTAAAAATTTATGGGATGAAGTGGGTGATTTTTTCTTTGATGCAGATATTGTATTTTCCAACCTGGAAGCACCTGCAGATTTTTCAAAACCTGTTTCTGCAGCGCCGGAAGTGATGCTGCATGATATGTACTTTAATGCAGACGAAAGCACCTTCGATATTTTTAATGGCAATAAAAAATTTAAGGGGTACGATGTACTTAGCATCGCCAATAACCATTCACTTGATTTTGGAGAAGAAAGCCTGCTGCAGACGATGCGTATGCTAAGTAAAAAACAAATCGCTTATACTGGGGCAGCACAGAAAGCTGAAGAAAAAAATGACTTCCCAGTCATTGAGCGAAATGGTATTAAAGTGGCTTTTTTAGCAGCCACTTTTTCTTTTAATAAAGAAGAGTTAGCAACCGGGAAGTCTTGGTTGTGCAATCATATTCTTTTGAATCAAACTAACCCTGATATTTCTCTTTTAACAGAACAAGCTGCAACTGCCCGGAGGCAGGGAACTGATATTGTTATTGCAGCATTGCACATGGGTTGTGCCTACCAGGCTTACCCCGGAATACATACAGTTACCAATGCCCGTTTAATTTGTGATAATGCAGGTATCGATATTTTAATTGCCGGTCATCCGCATCATGCACAACCACTGGAATTTTATAACTCGCCGGTAACCGGCCGGCAGCATTTAATTGTTTACTCACTCGGCGATTTTATAGCCTATGATATTTTTAAATGGGGCCATTTAACCATGCTGCTGCAATTGCAGATTAGCAAAGGAACCCTCAATGGAGATTCTCACACTTGCTTAACCGGCATCAAAATAAAGCCTGTTTATATGCATGCCGAAGAGAAGGCCGGTAAAATAACCAGCCTGAAATTGTTAGATTATTTACAGGCAAAAAATAATGCTGCTGCTTACTTTAATAACAACAAAGACATTGTAAAATTTGAAGAGACCTGCGATTTTTTTGAAAGGTTTGTTGTGTTACCATATCAGCAGCATGTGCTAGTATAGATAACTCATTTACCAAATAATAATGGCTTCAATAATAGAAGAGAAAAGACTATAAACAAAATACCCAGCACCATATCCAGCCTCAATAAAAAAGTAGGACTGATGAATTTTTTTAGCCCGCTGGCTCCATAGGATATCAGCATTTCCATCCCAAAAATAGCGGAGAGGGCACCTGCATAATAAAGCCAGCGTTCACCATAAGTAAAATGCAGTACATTGGTAAGAGTCGCTGCAACTGCCAGCCAGCTCAGGTAATTTGCCGGGTTTAAAATATTGAGCATAAAGCCTTTTGACCCCAGCAACAATGGGTTTTTTACGTCAGCATTTGGAAACAGCACCTGCTTTTTATTAAACAGATTATTGTAGGCCATAAATAATAGAAAAGTTGCGCCAGCAATACGGACAATCAATTCAGTGGTACCTCCTTTTGGAAATATGGTCGCATTAAAATAACTGAGCACAATCAATATCATATCAGAAATAATAACCCCGGTAGCCACATACAATCCACTTTTAAAACCATTGGTAATGCTGTTTTGTACCAAACAAAAAAATACCGTACCCAGCATAATACTAAGCAGAAAGCCGGTAAGCAAGCCATAAAAAAAAGCATAAGTCATTTGCAAACAATTACTACGTTAAAAGATAACATTATTCTAAACACAGGTTTAGCCGCAGCCCCGTAATTTTGTACAAATTAATTGATTATGATATCTTCTTTCAGGGAAACTTTACTTTTTCTGATATCAACGCCACTGTACGTTATCTGCATCGGTGTGGAAGTGTTCTTATCATCTGCTCACAACAATCACCGGTATTCGTTAAAGGGTGCATGGCAGAATTTTTATATTATGTTCATCAATCTTTTTATTGATTTAGGTATGAGGGCGGTAGGACTGTTTTGCCTGGTGGCAATTTACAATCATCATTTATTCCATGTGCAAAATGTTGTGGCGTATTGGCTCCTGCTTTTCCTGCTGCAGGACCTTGCTTTTTATACTATGCATTTTGCTGATCATAAAGTAAGATTGTTATGGGCTGTACATGTAACGCATCATTCTTCAGAAGAATTCAATTTAGGTGTGGGATTTCGTTCTTCTGTTTTTGAGCCAATTTACCGGTTTATTTATTTTATCCCCATAGCATTTATGGGCTTTGCTCCGCTGGATGTTTTCTTTGTGTTTTCTCTTACCCAGCTATATGGAATTTTCATTCATACCCAGTACGTAAAAAAGCTTGGCTTCCTGGAATGGTTTATGGCTACACCATCGCACCACCGGGTACATCATGGCAAAAATCCAGAATATATTGACAGGAATATGGGGATGTTCCTGATAGTTTGGGACAGGTTGTTTGGCACTTTTGAACCAGAAGTGAATCCTGTTATTTTTGGCATTACAAAGCCTCCAAAGAGTGACAGGGCAGATGAAGTGATTTTGCATGAGTTCAGAAACCTAAAAGAAGATGTAAAAAATGCTCCCAATTGGCACGCAAAACTGATGTATATTTTTGGTCCTCCGGGCTGGCAACCCGAAAAAAAATAGCAGGTTATTTATTTATTTTTATTCGCAATCTGCACATTTCAACATCTGCACATTTCCTCATCCAACCCTCGGCCTCCAGGCAACTTCTTCAACACCCAATAGGTGCCCAACGTACCGTGATAAAACAAACAGGTAATCACTAAGCCGGTTAATGTATTTTATAACCAGGGGATCAACAAAAAGGTCATGTGCCTGCATGTTAACGCAAAGCCGTTCTGCACGGCGGCACACACAGCGGGCAATATGAGTGGTAGAAACAGCAGGATGGCCTCCAGGCAACACAAAGAATTTCATGGCGGGTAATGTCTCATTCATGGCGTCCATTTCTTTTTCCAGCATTTCAACATCTGTTTCCTTCAGGTCAGGTATTTTCATCAGTGGCTCCTTCTCAGGGTCACATGCCAGCGACGAACCCACTGTAAAAAGCCGGTCCTGTATCTCCTTTAAAATTTCCCTGGAATTTTTGTCAGTGATAAGATCGAATAACAGCCCTGTGTAGGAATTGAGCTCATCAATGGTGCCATAGCATTCTATCCGCAAATCACTTTTTAAAACCTTGGTACCGCCAATTAAACTTGTAGTACCGGAGTCGCCTGTTTTGGTGTATATTTTAGTTGCCATTTTTTGGGTTTAAAAAAGAAGCAACAAAGAAACCAATAATTAGTTTATCAGGAAAAATTGAGGCTGTTAAGGTTGGATGAAAAAATGTAACTGGCTGTTTTACATAACAGGTTGAGTAATAGTGGTGGGGCTGGTATTGATTCTGTCTGTCTCAATCAGGCCATCTCTGAGGCGAATTACCCGGTGGGCAAAATTCGAAATATCTTCTTCATGAGTAACTAAAATGACCGTGTTACCTTCGCTCTGTATCTTACCGAGGATGTCCATTATTTCGTAAGATGTTTTGGAGTCGAGGTTACCTGTGGGTTCATCAGCAAGTATAATGGATGGTGTGTTTACCAGCGCCCTCGCAATAGCAACACGCTGGCATTGGCCGCCACTTAGTTCGTTAGGCTTATGGTGGCTTCTGTCATCAAGTTTTACCCTGCTTAAAACCTCCATTGCTCTCTCCATGCGTTCTTTTTTACCAATACCGCTATAGATCAGCGGTAACGCAACATTCTCAGCTGCGGTAAGTCTTGGTAGCAAGTTAAACTGCTGAAATACAAATCCAATTTCTTTATTTCTTACTTCAGCCAAATCGTTATCCTGCATCTGGCTTACGTTCTTCCCATTTAAAAAATATTTACCGCTTGTTGGGGAATCCAGGCAACCAAGTATATTCATGAGGGTAGATTTACCAGAGCCGCTTGGCCCCATCAGCGCAACATATTCATTCTTAAACACATCAAGATTAATACCCTTTAAAACCGGTAACGGCTCCTTACCCAGGTAGTAGTTTTTACGGATGTTTTCTAAATGAATAATGCCCTGCATGTTAATCTTTTTAGTAGTGAATTTTTATTACCTGGCTGTTATTGCAAATTAAAAAGCAAAATTAAATTGCTTTTTTAATAACCTTTGGAACCTTAAAAAATACGCCATCCTGGTGAGGTGCATTTTTTAAACCATCAGCTCTGTCAATGCTATTTTTAACTTCATCTTCCCTTAGCACATTTACATTGTCACTCATGTGCAAAATAGGTTCAATTCCTGTAGTATCAATCTCATTTAACTTCTCAACAAAATGAATCATTTTTTGCAGATCAGTTTTTAGTTCTTCTTTTTCCGCATCATTAAATTGCAGTCTTGACAAATGTGCAAGTTTATCTATCAGCTCATTGTTTACGTCCATATAACAAAAATAATGGATTAGCCGGTGAAGCAAGGAAGATTTGGATAAATGGTTGCAGGCAGGCGATAGTCAATGTTCTAAAGAATATGTACCGTTGACTAAACCATAAACTTTAATCCTTAATAATTACCTTCGCAGCCTTATGAGTGAAAGCAAAGAAATTGTAATGAGTGGCATACGGCCCACAGGTTTTTTACATCTTGGCAACTACTTTGGCGCTATCCGGAATTATGTAAAAATGCAGGACGATTTTGACTGTTACTTCATGGTGGCAGATCTTCATTCGCTTACTACTCACCCCGATACAAGTTTGTTAAAAGCCAATGTGCACAGGGTACTGGCGGAAAATATAGCCTGCGGCCTTGATCCTGAAAAAGTGGCATTGTATTGCCAGAGCCAGGTGTATGAAACATCGGAATTATACCTGTACCTCAACATGCTGGCTTATACAGGTGAACTCGAAAAGACAGTGACTTTTAAAGAGAAGATCAGGTTGAATCCGGGAAATCAGAATGCTGGCTTACTTACCTATCCTGTTTTGCAAACAGCCGATATAATTTTACACCGGGCAAAATATGTTCCTGTTGGGAAAGACCAGGAACAGCATCTTGAAATGGCAAGAAATTTTGTAAACCGTTTTAATCACCGGTATGGTGTGGTTTTTCCGGAGCCCTATGCATTTAATTATAATCAGAAACTGGTGAAAGTGCCCAGCCTTGATGGTACTGGTAAAATGAGTAAAAGTGAAAACCAAAATGCTACACTTTACCTTGCTGATGATGATGCCACCATACGTAAAAAAACAATGAAGGCAGTTACTGATGGCGGGTCCGCTGTGCCTGGCACACCCAAACCGGATTACATTGAAAACCTGTTTGATTTGATGAAGCTGGTAAGCACAGCAGATGTAATAGAAAAATTTGAAAGTGATTACGATGCCTGTAACATTCGTTATGGCGATATGAAAAAGCAACTGGCAGAGGACATGGTTAATTTTATTGCCCCCATCAGAGCCAAAGTTAACAGCATTTTGGAGGATGAACATTATCTAAAACAGGTGATGGAAAAGGGGGCTGAAAAGGCAAGAACCAGCGCAAAAGCAACAATGGAACTGGTACGGCAGGCAATGGGTTTAAATTATTAAAATGCCTGTTAATTTATTTTAAATTCGTACGCACATTAAAGTTAGAGTATTACAAAGTTTACCTATATTCAATTTTCCAAAAAAAATAATTGTTCATTTTAAACAGGCTTCGCCGGGGGCGGAGTGGGGAAGTATGGCAAAATCAAAGAAACCAAAACACATTGCAATAGCGGGCAATATTGGAGCCGGCAAAACTACACTAACCGAAATGCTGAGCAAGCATTACCGGTGGATTCCGCAGTTTGAAGATGTAGATCATAACCCATACCTGAATGATTTCTATGAAGATATGCCCCGCTGGAGTTTTAATCTTCAAATCTTTTTTCTTAATAGTCGCCTTAAACAATTGCTGGAAATACACCATGGAACTGAAACCGTTATCCAGGACAGGACAATTTACGAGGATGCCAATATTTTTGCGCCAAACCTGCATGACATGGGCTTAATGGGCAAACGTGATTTTGACAATTACTACCAGTTTTTTGAAACGCTGAAAACCATGGTGCAACCACCAGATTTGCTGATTTATCTAAAGGCATCTGTACCAACATTAGTAGCGCAAATACAAAAGCGGGGACGGGAATATGAAGAAAATATCAGGCTTGATTATTTAAAAAAATTGAATGATTACTATAACAATTTTATTGAAAATTATAAAGAAGGTCCGCTCCTGATAATAAATGCAGATAGTAATAAGTTTGCTGAAAATGAAGAGCACCTTGGGCAGATCATAACAAATATTGATGCTACTTTATTTGGATTGTTTTAGTATTACTGAACGATTTCGGTGGGGAAATATTAATCAATCAGTTGATTTTTCATGGCGTAAAATACAAGGCCGACGGAGTTCTTTACACCAAACCTTTCCATCAGCCTGTCTTTAATTGCCTCCACAGTTCTGGGGCTAATCTCCATTTTTTGTGCTATCTCACTTGCTGTAAACTCCATACAAACCAAAGTAAGCACTTCTTTTTCCCTTTCATTTACCACAACTTCTGTTGTAAGTGAAGGGCTGTTTTTTTGCCTGTTATAATTCTTTTTTATAAGTACCCGGTTTACAAAAGTGTTAAGGTAAAAACCTGTGCTTACAACATCTTGTATGGCCTTTTTTATTTCAGCGGGGTCTGTACTTTTCAATAGATAACCGGCAGCACCACAATCCATCAGGTGACCTACAAAGCGCTCATCCTCGTACATGGTAAGTATCAGCACTCTTATCTTCGGAAATTCTTTTGTAATTTGTTTTGTAGTATCAATGCCATCTTTCAAAGGCATTTTTAAATCACATAACACAACATCGGGTTCAGAGATCCGAATTTTTTCTAACAAATCATCTCCGTTTTCAGCCTCCGTTGTAAATACTATATTGGTATATGCTCTCATTGAGAGTATTACACCTTTGCGAAAAATCTGGTGGTCATCAGCTATAGCTACTGTTATTTGTTCCATAGTATTATAGTTGTTACAAAAACAAAAGGATATTGGTTAGTTTTACTCAGGGCTAAACATTTCGCACATACCTGAAAAATACTGGTGATGCAATTTACAATGCAACTATCAATAAACGCAAGTAATATTAAAAAGTATGTTCTGGAAAAAATAAATTTAAAACAGCAGGCTTTTTATTGGGTTAAAACCTGGAGTCTTTCGGTATCTCAATTGTTATTTTGTAATAAGTGTGGCTGGGATCTATTTCAAAAAAAATTCTTCCATTAAGCACTTTTATACGACTGGCAATATTTTTTAATCCTAATCCCGTGCTCACATGATTTAGTCTTTCAAATTCAGTTTGTATAATTCCCTGGCCATCGTGGTGCAGCCGCAAGTAACTATGTGTGGCATTAGCATTTTGGGTAAGATGGATAAAACCGGCATTGCTGTGTTTAATAATATTGTTTACAAGTTCCTGTATTATCCGGAAAATCAGCAGTTCCTGGTCCAGTTTAAGCCGGGTACGGTAATCATGAAATCTTACACTTGCGTTAAGCGTACCACTACCATTAATTTTTTGAAAGAGGTCACTCATCGCACTCTCCAGGCCAAAGTTTTTAAGGGTTGGAGGCATCATGCTGTGGCTGATATTGCGAATCAGTTGTATGGCATCGTCAATTATTTGTTTGGCAGTAAATATAGATTGTATCTGTGCAGACTGTTCCTGATGAACCAGGTTTTCATTCAGATATAACCTTGCAGTGGCCAGCAGCGGGCCAACATCATCATGCAAATCTGCAGCAATTCTATTCCTTTCTTCCTCCTGAAATTTTATGGAAGCGTTGAGCAAAATCTGCTGTTTTTCATCTTCCAGGTTCTTTAATTCCGCATTAAACCTTGTTACTTTACGCTGGTGAAAAATTACAAAAAAGACAATACCAATGGTCAGGCTCACCATCCCGAGAGTACCGATAAGTAAAATATAGTTAATATTTAATGCTTTCGTTGAAACTGATTGTAAAAAAAACATTCTTAGTTATTGGTTAGTATTTTTCAATAGTAATGCGACATCACCAAAATCTAAGTTTAGCATGGCCTTTTCTTTAATTTTATTTTTATAAGAAAGATAGTTTATAAAAATACCAATACAAATCAAAATGTTTTTTAAAATGGTAAAGCCACCGTAAATTACTCGGTAGACAGGCCTAAATGTAGGGTCATCTAACATTGAAATTGAATATAGGAACAAAAAGAAAGTTCCACTAAAACTTACAAGGTATCCAACCGAAATATAAAAGCATGGGCTTGTGGATATGGGAACATTACTCGCCAATTTAATTCTTTCATAAAAATAAAATAAGATTATAAAAATGAAATAGAGATATTGAACAGCCAAAGGTAAAAAAGAGGGCTTTGCTTTATCAATAATAAAATCAAAAATAAAAAAGGCTCCAAGTAAAATAATACCTGAAAGAAAAAGAGGCTTTTTCCATTTGAATATGTAATTATAATAATAATATAGACTAAGTAAAATACATTCTAAAATCGGAAATAGTCTCTTAATGATTAAACTGAAGGATGGTGTTTTTTGAACTAATGAAAAATACAGGGATAAAAGCAGGAAAAAAGTCAACGAAAGGCTATACAAAAAAAATGCCTTCATATCCTTTGATCGTATACTTTTTAGTAAAACTATACAAAGAATAAAAGGCGACACTTCGGTAAAATAGACGATATATTCTAAAACGTTGATAAATAATTAGTTTTTCTAAAATTATAAAACAAAATTATCTAATCAAAATTTAATTGAATTATCGTTCATTTGAATTTAATACCAATGCATTTTTAGTAAGTTTTAAGAGGTTTACTTGATAGTTTCGTTATGTAAACTTCTATTGAAAATGACTTACCAAAAAGGGGTTTAATTTTAATCAGTTATTGTTAAACTTTTAAAAGCCTTATTAGCAAAAGGTTTTAAAAGAAAATTTCGTAAAATAACTTTTTAAATTTTGGTAATACTACGCCTGTAAATTAGTAAATTTACTATGGCTTTCGGTGGTATCTTTACCTTAGTACTAATACCAGCGATAAATAATTGGGGTGCTATGGTGTGGAAAATACTTAATACGCAACAAATTTGGATCAATAAATAAACCGATGATTGAAACAATTATAATGCCGGTATTCAATTCATTTATTCATGTTTTATAATACAACTAAATTAAAAATCAGCATTTTAAAAATAAAAATTGATTGGCTCCTAGTTAACTAAACCAATGCTAACGGCAGTTATAACAATGGTTGGTCGCAGGGATGCAGAAGATTAAGTGAAACGAAACTATCAGGTAATTTGCCCGCCAATCAACGCTGCTAAGGTAAACTTTAACTAACGGTAACGATAAGGGGAACTGCGCTGTTTTATCCATATTGTATTTACAACAACATCCGTAAAAATCGCTGAACATGTAAGGGAAATTACTAACTGGCACCTTTTAATAATACTGAGTAGTTCTACGAAATAAAATTCTCATTTTACCGTTAATAATGAAAAGGTTTAAAATCCAGCCCGGGCTTAGTTTCAGGATAATAAATTTGTCAAAAATTAATTTATAAAGATTTCGCATTACCAAGCCTAAATACTTAATTTTAAAGCATCAAGACTTAAATAGCTAACCTCTATGTCCATTTCGTCCAATTCTAATTACCATATTAAACTAGCAATAGCCGACGACCATAAAATTTTCAGGGACGGAATAAAAATGGCGCTTTCTGGTAAGGAAAATTTGAAAATGCTTTGGGAAGCTGAAGACGGGAAGGATATGATGCACAAGATTTCCATCAAAAAACCTGAGGTGCTTCTGATGGATATACGCATGCCGGAAATAGACGGTATCAATGGTATTGAACTTATCCGTAAGGAATATGAGGATATAAAGATCATCGTTCTTACCATGTATGATGATCAGCAAATGATCAGTAAAATGATGGAAATGGGGGCGAATGCCTATCTTACAAAAACTACTGATCCAGAGGAGATTTACAATGCTATCCTCACCTGCATGAATGATGATTTTTACTTTAACGACTTGGTAAACAAAGCCGTGATGGGAAAATTATTGCAAAAGAAAAATGTGCGACACCACTACGGCACTTCTGCCATTGTAAATTTTAATGAAAAGGAAATAAAAATATTGAAATTACTTGCCGACGACAAAACAACTGAAGAGATCTCTAAAACAATATTTTTAAGCCCGAGAACAATAGAAACTATCCGCCAGAATATGAAGACGAAAGTTAACGCCAAAACTATTGGCGGCCTGCTCATGTATGGTATGCGAAATAAATTGATAGAATAGCCGGTGAAAGGCTTTTTAAATTTAAAAGCTTACGATGCCATTTTTTACAGCGTATAGAGCAAGCCCAACCCTGCTTTTTACATCTGACTTTTCAAATAAACTATCCCTGTAAGGAGCAAAAGCCTCATTTATAGAAATGCGTGTTAGTTATATTGAATTTTGCTTGACAGCACTAATGCTGTATGTTTTAGACATTAAATATATTGAGAGTTTTTCCAAAATATGTCTTTATAAAATTGGATGCTTAAAGCCAGCTCAAGTTTCATAAATTTCCCCTCAAAAAGCCTGATAAAATACTATTGAATTTCATCAATTCAACTCTGGCAAATATTCTCCCCTTGGCCAGCTTTTTTAATTTGTTTAGCCAAACCATTAAGGCATCGCTGTTTTTTAAACGAGTATTCCGGTCAGTTAGTCTAAAATCGGTTCTTCAAAAAAATAAGAAGTTTTAAAAACCGTTTGCCAGCATGAACCCAAAAAAACACTATGAAACTTCTTAAGCAATTCCCCCTGCTGATTGTATCTCTGAGCACAATCCTTTTTAATTCCTGTATAAAAAATGTATCAGTAGCCCCAGACACAAATATTACTTCAGATAACACAGATGTCACATCACTGCTAAATGCCAGCATTCCGGAATCTTTCGACTTCGGAACCAGCAAGGAAGTAAAGGTGGACATTACCATCCTGGCGCCAGATAACAGCCCGGTAAAAAATATTCCTGTGAATATTTTATCTGCACCTGAAGAAAATGACGGCGTGGTGCTGTTTACAGCGATTACAGATGCGGATGGCAAAATTTCGGAGAGTATCCAGTTGCCTTCCTATTACGACCAGGTTGTAGTTGATCCTGCCTATCTCGGCGTAATGAGAAATGCAACGGTAAATATTGTGGGTAACAGTTTAAGCTGTACAATCGGCGGCACCGGTGGCTATAAAGGAAATGTTGTTCCTCAAAAATCAATCGGAGGGCGCCCAAACACTACACCTTTTATGGCGGCACACCGGCCCGCCGGCACCGTAATTAATTATATGGGATCATATAACAATGCCGGTAAGCCAAATTACCTTGAGCCAGTTGATGATGTAATTACAAGTATTTTTTTAGAGAACATCAATGCATCACTGCCGGAAAGAAAGCCGGTTCCCATATATCATCCAGACTTTTTATCTGCAACAGCGGAAACTAATTTGAACATCACTGTTTTAAGTGACGTTTGGTTCACCTTTGTAACAGAAGGGGCAGGGTATAGTAATAGTATTGGTTTCTATACCTACCCTACAGGTAATCCACCGGCAACAGCAAGTGATATAGATTCTGTAAAAATAATTTTACCGAATGCAAGTTTAAACGGCAGCGGTGGCCAGCTCTCGCCAGGCAACAAGATAAAGCTCGGCCGTTTCGATGCAGGTACTTTCATAGGCTTTGTTCTTATTGCAAACGGTTGGAATGGCAGCGTGGTGGGCAACGGATATCACAGTATTTACAGCAATGATGCTTTTAATCCTGGAAGTACAGCCGCTAACAAAAGGCAAACTGTGCTGTTATTTGACAATACACAAAATAAGTTTGTTGTTGGCTTTGAAGACCAGCTGAGAGACAGCCCCGGTTGCGATCATGATTTTAACGACTGTGTATTCTACCTCACAAGTAGTTCTGTTAGTGCTATTTCACACCGCAATGTAAACAGGATTGATAAGCCGGTTGATACAGACGGCGATGGAGTAAGTGATATTTATGATAGTTTTCCTACCGATCCCAAAAGAGCGTACATCAATTACTATCCTTCTGCCAGCAGCATGGGAACGCATATTTTTGAAGATAACTGGCCTTTCCTGGGTGATTATGATATGAACGATCTGGTAGTGGATTACAGGTATAAGGTGATCTTAAACGGACTTAATAAACCCGTGGAGATGAATGCCAAATATTTGTTAAGGGCTTCAGGAGCAACATTCAGAAATGGATTTGGTGTTCAACTTCCATTTGCCTCAAACCTGGTACAACTTGCAAAAGGCAGCCTGGTGAATAATACAGGTGTAGTTAAACTGGGAGCAAATGGTTGTGAAGATGGCCAGTCAAAAGCTGTGATCATCCCTTTTGATGATGCGTTTATGGCTATGAATAACACCGGCAATTTTATAAACACTGTTATTGGAATTCCTTATTTTAAAAGAGATACCATTAGCATGGATATATCCTTCACACGGCCTTTAACCACTGCCGAATTTGGTACAGCTCCATTCAATCCTTTCATTATCATCAACCGTACAAGGGGCAGGGAAGCTCATTTAACTGGCTCTCAGCCAACCGATAAAGTAGATACGCACTATTTTAAAACCGGTGCTGATAATACAATTCCCGGACAAGGCAAGTATTATGTAACAAAAACAAATTTACCGTGGGCAGTTAGTTTTGCTGAGACCTTTGCATACCCCGCCGAAAGTAAACCTATCAACACAGTGTATACAAAATTTATAACATGGGCACAGTCTAATGGCTTATCCAATAAAACCTGGTATAAGGATGCATTAAATACAGTTCAGGCTAAAGTTTATAAACACTAAAATATTAACTCACATAAAATTGTACCCGGCTTTTGTACTGGTATTTTGCAAAAAAATACCCTGTAAAAAAAATTGCAATTGGTCATCAACAGTTTAATTTTTCAATGAATAAAAAGTATAAACATAATATTTTGCTGTTTATTCTGTTTATGGTTTCAGCAGAAGCGTTTAAAATGCAGGTAGTAAAAGTTCTGACGAGACGGTAATTTCCGCAATGAGTGCAAAAGCGTAGTTTTCCTAAATTATTTGTTGTAAATATTTCCATATTGCATATTTTCGTTCTTACCATACCTTATGCAAACACAAACAGACTTCAAGATGCCACTAAACACAAACTACTCAGAACCCATTAAAGTTCTCATTGCAGACGATCATGTTCTATACAGGGCAGGCGTAAAAACTGCTTTAAGTACAAAAAAAGATGTAAAGGTAATAGCCGAAGCAGACAATGGCATGCACCTGATCAATATGCTGAAGATGGTTCAGCCAGACGTAATTTTACTGGACATTCAAATGCCTGTGATGGATGGGATTGGAGCCTTGCCGGAAATTAAAAAGAACTGGCCTCATATCCGTGTTATTATGCTCACCATGATGGATGATCACAGTATGATCACCAAATTGATGGAACTGGGAGCTAACAGCTACCTGAGCAAAACAAGTGACAGCGAAATAATTTACGAAGCCATTAAAACCTGCTACGAACAGGAATACTATTTTAATACACTTACCAATAAAGCACTGCTTACCAATCTTAAAACCCGGAATACTGTAACGCCTCAGAAAATTGTGCAGATGGAAGCCAATTTGAATGATAAGGATATTCTTATTTTAAAATTGATGTGCGAAGAAAAGAGTACCCGTGAAATTGCTGATATAGTTGATCTTAGCCCACGAACTGTAGAGGCTATCCGTGATAAACTGAAAGTAAAAACAGGCGCAAAAAGTACGGCCGGTCTAATTATGTACGCTGTAAAAAATAATATTTTAAACGAAGAGTTATAAAAGTTCAGCAAAATTTTTTAAGATGTCCCGCCTTTTGGCGGGATTTTTTATGCTGCCAGCCCAGCTTATCTTTACCAGATGACATACTTTAGTTTTAATGGCAAAATGTTGCAGGAAGGAACTGCCATTATTGGCGCAGACAGCCGGGCCCTCCGTTACGGTGACGGCTTGTTTGAAACAATGAAAATTACCAGTGGAAAAATTGAACTCGCCAACGAACATTTTGCCCGTTTGTGGAAAGGAATGCAGGTGCTTCAGTTTGAGATCCCTAAGCACTTTTCTCCAGAAATTTTGCAGGAACAGATAATGGCTGTTGTAAAAAAAAATAGCTATGCTGCCAGTGTGAGGGTGAGGCTAAGTATTTTTAGGGGCGACGGTGGATTGTTCGATGCTAAAAATCATTCCCCTAATTATTTAATTCAATGCTGGCCGCTGGCAGAAGGTTATGGCAACTGGAACAGTAACGGGCTTGTAACCGGGATTTATGCCGATGCAAAAAAGAGCTGTGATGTACCCAGCAACTTAAAGCACAACAACTACCTGCCTTACGTGATGGCCTCGCTGTATGCAAAAAATAGAAAGTGGAATGATGCGGTGCTGTTAAACTCGGCTGGCAATATCTGCGACAGTGCGATAGCCAATGTTTTTTTTGTGAAAGATGAAGAGATTTTTACGCCCTCACTTGCGGAAGGCTGTGTGGCAGGGGTTATGCGGTCCGCACTCATCCGGTTTTTAAAAGAAAATTACTGGCAGGTTACAGAACGGGCAATTACTCCGGCTGAGTTGTTAAATGCTGATGAAGTATTTTTCACCAACAGCATGTACAACATCCGCTGGGTGCAATCAGTTGATGAATCTTCTTTTGGCAATGCCATTACGCAAAAAATTTTTGCTGCATTTGTTCCAACTATTTAGGGCGTTGAGTGTTCTTTTCTTCTGAGCAAATAACCAGTATGAAAACAGTAAATATTTTTTGGTTTAGAAGAGATTTGCGGCTGACAGATAACGCTGCTTTATATCATGCATTGAAATCCGGCCTGCCGGTATTACCAATATTTGTGTTTGATAAACTTATTTTAAATGAGTTAGAAGACAAGGCTGACAGGAGGGTTCAATTTATTCATGATGCCATAGAGGAAATACAGGGAAAGCTTGTAAAGATGGGCATTTCGCTGGAAGTTTTTTACAGCACACCAGCTGAGGTATTTGAATTATTGGCAAAGAAATACAACATTAAGGCAGTGTTCACCAATCATGATTATGAGCCTTACGCATTGGAAAGGGATGGGCAAATAAAAAGCTGGCTCCAAAAAAAATCAATTGCTTTCCATACTTATAAAGATCATGTACTGCTTGAAAAAGATGAAGTACTAAAAGATGATGGAAAGCCCTATACCGTATTTACGCCCTACAGCCGCAAATGGAAAGCAGTGCTAACCGATTTTCATTTAAAACCATATCCTGCCAAAAAATACTTCAGTAACTTTTTTAAACAACAACCGCAATCAATACCCACTTTACCATCCATGGGTTTTGTTGAAACGGAGAAATTTTTCCCTTCAAAAAATGCTGCTGATGAGTTGATAAAAAAATATGCGGATCAGCGGAATATTCCCTCCATACCAGGCACCTCAAAATTGGGTGTTCATTTAAGGTTTGGCACAATAAGCATCAGGGAATTGGCAGACAGGGCAAGGGGGCTTTCAGAAACTTATTTGAATGAATTGATCTGGCGGGATTTTTACCAGATGATTTTATGGCATTTTCCAAGAGTGGGTAAGGGCAAGGCTTTTAAGCCTGATTATGACAAGATTGAATGGCGCATTGACAATGGTGAATTTGAAAAATGGTGTGGGGGGCAGACAGGGTACCCGATAGTAGATGCCGGTATGAGAGAATTAAACGCAACCGGTTTTATGCACAACAGGGTAAGGATGATCGTGGCATCTTTTCTATGTAAACATCTGTTACTTGACTGGCGATTGGGCGAAGCTTATTTTGCAAAAAAATTACTAGATTTTGACCTTGCGTCTAATAACGGAGGCTGGCAATGGGCGGCAGGCAGCGGCTGCGATGCCGCCCCATATTTCAGGATATTTAATCCTTATTTGCAAACCCAAAAATTTGATCCCAAGTTATTATACATTAAAAAGTGGGTGCCGGAGTTCCAGGAGTTTACTTATCCAAAGCCAATTGTAGTGCATGAAGAAGCAAGAAAAAGGGCACTGGAAGTTTATGGCAAGGCTTTAAAAAAATAACTCAGGAGAGGTTGTTGCTGATTTTATCAACCTGCTGCAGCATTACTCGCCACAAAAATTTGTTCCTTATTGATATCATCACTAAAATCAGGGTGCGCTTTCATCAGCGTAAGTATTGCATCTTTCCCTTTTTTACCAAGCTCAATTGAATAATCATTTACATAAAGATCAATGTGTTTCCGCATCACATCTTCACTCATTTCCTGGGAGTGAATTCTGATGTAATCATTCAGTTCCGGATATTTTGAAAAGGCATATTCAATGCTTTTTTTGATGAGGATGTCAATTGCTGATTTAACGGTCACATCTATGTTTTTTTTGATTACAATGCCGCCAAGCGGAATCGGGTTGCCTGTAGTGGATTCCCAATAATCGCCGAGGTCTTTTATTTTTATCAACCCTTTATCCTGGTAAGTAAACCTGTTTTCATGAATGATAACGCCCAATCCTTTGCCTTCAATAACAAAATTCTCAATCGCATCATACCGCAGAAAAACTTTGTTTTTGGCGTTTGGATAGGCCAGTGAAAATAGCAGATGAGCAGTTGT
Source organism: Ferruginibacter sp. (assembly GCA_965247025.1). GTDB lineage: Bacteria > Bacteroidota > Bacteroidia > Chitinophagales > Chitinophagaceae > Ferruginibacter. The sequence continues at coordinate 5,167,860 of OZ252000.1, forward strand.
GTCTTTGCCTGGTATTGCGATCAGCTTGTCTTCGATATTTGTAATTCCAACTTCAGTATTTGTAATTAATAACGGTCCAACACCTCTGCCCAAAGCACTGCCACTATTTAATACATTGTATTTATTTAGCACCAGCGGCAAAACACCGTAGCTAAGTTTTGTAATATCCAGGCGGCCTTCAATTGCCCATTGATTCAGGGTTTGCACATCTTCCAACACCACTTCAAAATCAAAATCACCAGTAGCTATTTTTTTATTTACAAGTGCTTCAAAAATAAAAGTATCGTTTGGGCAGGGCGAAAATCCAAGGGTAAGTTTCATGAATTATAATTTATAAATTTTATAACTAAATGAGTTGGCAGGCTGGTGATTGCTTTTCTAATCGAATAAAAATAACTAGGTATAAGATTGTAAAATTTGTTCCAATGTGTTATTCAAATTTTCTATTGCCTCCTTTATCTTCCATTTGGTTTTATCTCTTACGCCAACTTTATTGCTGATGGCTCTTAGCTGTAAAAAAGTTACTTTTTCCTGCAGACAAACATAATGGAAAGCCGCTCCTTCCATACTTTCAATAGCAGCACCGTAATTATTAATCAGCATTTTTTTTTGTGCGGTGCTATCGCTGATGGTATTTATTGTAACCGCTTTAACTAACTTAAGGGTTAGCTTAATTGCTTTAATTCCTTTATTAATCAGCCAGCCATTCTTATAAGGGAATTCGGTTGGCTTTACAAAACCAGTTTTAAAAATAGGAGTAAAGATCCCTTTTTCCTGCATACCAATATCTGCAAAACAATCCCTTTCCACCAGGACAGTTTCACCCAAAGTAAGGCTGTCGCCAAACATACCTGCTATACCTGCTTGTACTACTAGATCATATTTTTTTTGATACAGTTTTTGCTGAAGTTTATACAATGCAGCCGGAGCGCCAACGCCGGTGATCAGGATATCTGCAGCTATTTTCTTTTTTATAAATGGAGCTATTTCCAGTTTGGTTGCGGCTAATACCAATATTTGCATGCTGCAAATTTCGGAGTTGTACTTCATATTTAAATTGGAACCGGTTACCTTTGCCGAAATTTTTACCAATCGCAATGGTTTACATTACCAGGATAGAACATTTTAACGCTGCTCACAAGCTTTACAATCCGGCATGGAGCAGGGAAAAGAATGATGAGGTATTTGGTAAATGCGCTAATGAAAACTGGCATGGACACAACTTTGAGTTGTATGTTACTATTAAAGGTAATCCGCATCCGGACACTGGTTTTGTATTCGACGCAAAGAAATTAAGCCAGATTATTAAAGAGCATGTAACCGAAAAACTGGATCACAAAAATCTGAATGTTGATGTTCCTTTTATGGCTGGTAAACTTTGTTCTATAGAAAATCTTGTTATCGGTATCTGGGATCAGTTAATTCCAAATCTTCCTGAAGGAGTTAATCTGCATGCGCTTAAATTGTATGAAACTCCGAGGATATTTGTAGAATATTTCGGAAACTAATTTTCTGCCATTTAAACAATTACTTTCTACTTTTGTAATTGTATATCGATTATCACTTAGATTGAACAGCACACTTCTGTTATATCTTTTTTGCGGTATTTTGACAAATTTTACTTTTATCAAAGTTTTTAGCAATTAGTTTTCAGGTGCAATCAAATATTATGAGCAACAGGGTAGCTATTTTTAGGAAGGAACATTTTAATGCAGCTCACAGGCTTAACAATCCTGACTGGGATGCGGCCACTAACGCTGCTATATTTGGCAAATGCAATAACCCAAATTATCATGGCCATAACTATGAACTAATTGTTAAGTTAACTGGTGAAACTGATGATGCCACTGGTTATTTATTTGACATGAAAATATTGAGCGATATAATTAAGGCGCATGTGCTGGACAGGTTTGATCACAAGAATTTGAATCTTGACACAACAGAATTTAAAAGCCTCAATCCGTCTGCAGAAAATATTGCAGTAGTGATTTATAATATTCTTCGCCAAGAAATTGAAGATAAATTTGAGCTGCATATCCGTTTGTATGAAACCGAAAAAAACTTTGTAGAATACCCTGCTTAAAAAGAACGAAAAATAAACAATGGCTTACAAAAAGATTGAACAGTACGATGAGCATGTTACCGAAGGCTTAATAACAAATTATAAAGAGGCGCTTGGCTTGCTGGGAGAAGATCCTGCAAGAGAAGGATTGGTTAAAACGCCGGAGAGGCTTGCTAAAGCCATGCAGTTTCTTACACAAGGCTACGACCAGGATGCCAATGCTATTTTAAACTCGGCGAAATTTCATGAAGAAGTAAGTGAAATGATCATTGTTAAAGATATTGAATTGTACAGTATGTGTGAGCACCACATGCTGCCTTTTTACGGCAAAGCACATGTGGCTTATATTCCCAATGGATGGATTACCGGACTTAGCAAAATTGCAAGGGTAGTGGATGTTTACAGCCGTCGGTTGCAGGTACAGGAAAGACTGACTCACCAGATTTTAAATTCAATAAAAGAAACGCTGAATCCTTTAGGAGTAGCTGTTGTAGTTGAAGCTTCCCACTTGTGTATGATGATGAGAGGTGTGCAAAAACAAAACTCAGTAACTACAACTTCTGCTTTTTGGGGGGAGTTTGAAAAAAATGAAACCAGGAGTGAATTTGTGAAATTGATCAGCGCCAAATTACATTGATGACCAAAGATTGTAAACATCAAAATCAATTGAACAATCAGCAGTTAGCTGAAAATGTGTATCATGCTTTGGTACATATTTTCCTTTAATTAATTCAAATGCTTCTACTCTTTTATTTTCTGTATCTGTCAGGATATAAAACTTAACTCCCTGCATTTCGTATAGATCGTACTTCGTATTCCGATCTCTAAGCTTTGTTTTTATGGATGAAATCTCCACTATTAAAGTTGGAGGAAAATTAAGGTAATCTGAATTAAAATTGCCGCAAACAATCATACAGTCGGGTCTTAGCACTGAGTCTTCATCAACTACCCAATCCAATTCACTATAAGCCTGGCAGTTGCAACTGAGATTGTTGTCGTCTAATACATTGCTTATCTTTTGAATAAAATTTTTTGAAAACCATTGATGGCTTCTGATAGGCGATGGTGCCATGGCATAGGGATATCCATTGACCAATTCCCAATCACCTTTCCACAATAAATAATCCTGGTAAGTGTAGCGTTCCGGTTTAAATATTTGATCTGGCAGACTCATGATAAATTTTGTTCTTCAAATTTAAAAATTATTTTTGATTCAAACTTTAATTTATGAGTCATGCTTTTGTATTCCCGGGACAAGGATCACAGTTTGTTGGGATGGGGAAAAACCTTTACGAATCTAATACTGTTGCAAAAAAAATATTTGATAGCGCCAATGAGATTTTGGGCTTTGATATTGCCGCCATTATGTTTGGGGGAACTGATGAGCAGCTTAAGCAAACAAATGTTACACAGCCCGCAGTTTTTCTGCATTCAGTTGCTGCGTTTAAAACAATGGAAGGTGCAGAGCCTGCGATGGTTGCAGGGCATTCACTCGGTGAATTCAGCGCCCTGGTTGCCAATAACGTATTAAACTTTGAAGATGCTTTGAAGCTGGTCTCAATCAGGGCCAAAGCCATGCAGAAAGCAATTGAAATCCAACCTTCTTCTATGGCAGCAGTATTGGCCCTGACAGATGAAAAAGTGGAAGAGATTTGTGTCTCAATTCAAAAAGAAACAGGTGAAATTGTTGTGGCTGCAAATTACAATTGTCCGGGCCAGCTGGTTATCAGCGGCAGCGTAAAAGGTATTGAAATTGCCTGCGAACAAATGAAAGCAGCGGGAGCCAAACGGGCCTTCGTACTGCCGGTAGGTGGTGCCTTTCATTCACCTTTAATGCTGCCAGCAAAAGAGGAATTAGCCGCTGCCATCGAAGCAACTTTCTTCAATACCCCGTCATGCCCTGTTTACCAAAATGTGGTTGCCAAAGCAGTTACAGAAACCAGTGAAATAAAACGCAATCTTATTGATCAGCTTACCGGTGCCGTAAGGTGGACCCAAAGTGTTCAGGCAATGATAGCCGATGGAGCCACCCGGTTTACAGAGGTCGGTCCCGGCAAAGTATTACAAGGCCTTGTGCAAAAAATTAACAAAGAGATGTTGGTAGCTGGTGTAAATTAGCATGTTGCCGGGCAGCTTTATGTTTTTAAAGAAAGCAAGAAACTTCAGCAACAATCAGCATTGAATAAATTCATTCGGTCAGCACTTTTCAGCGTCAGTAATTTATCAGCCCGGGCAAAAATAAAATGGGTGATAGCTGTTGTACTTGCTGTTGCTTTTTGGCTGTCGCTACCCGGGCAGTTATTCAATGCACCAGGCAGTTATATCATTGAAGATAAAGACGGCAACCTTCTCAATGCCACCATTGCAACAGACGGGCAATGGCGCTTCCCTGTAAACAAAGAAGTTCCTCAAAAATTCGTTGACTGCATTACAACATTTGAGGATAAACGTTTCTTCTATCATCCCGGTGTGGACCCTGTTGCCGTGGGCAGAGCTTTGCTGAGGAACATCAGGCGGCAAACAACTGTGCAGGGCGGCAGTACCATTACCATGCAGGTAATGCGGCTGTCACAAAAAGACAATAAACGAACCTTTTGGAATAAGTTAAAAGAGAGCATTTTAGCCGTGAGGCTTGAATGCAGTTTTTCAAAAAAAGAGATACTGGCATTGTATGCCGGCAATGCACCATTCGGTGGTAATGTGGTTGGATTAGAAGCTGCTGCATGGCGGTATTACGGCAGGTCTGCAGCAAAATTAAGTTGGGGCGAAATGGCCACCCTGGCGGTTTTACCAAATGCGCCTGCCCTGGTGCATCCCGGTAAAAACAGGGCAAGGCTGTTACAGAAAAGAAATAGTTTGCTTGATAAACTGCTGACAGCAAAAAAAATAAGTGCTGTAGATTGCGGCCTGGCAAAACAGGAACCTTTACCTGCCGAACCATTGCCTTTACCGCAGGCCGCCGCTCACCTGTTACTCCGCTATAAAAAAGAAAATAAGCAAGCCGCCGCAACAGCAAAAATAACAACCACCATTGATGGTGTGTTGCAAAGAAATGTAGCCGCCATTTTGCAACAGCACCATGCAGTTTTAAAAGGTAATGGCATCGGCAATGCCTGTGCTTTAGTGCTGGACGTTGAGACAGGAAATACACTTGCTTATGTCGGCAATATTGATGGCCAAAACAAAAAGGAAACAGAAGGCGATGTTGATATTATTGCAGCGCCACGTAGCCCCGGTAGTGCATTGAAACCCGTTTTGTATGCTGCCATGTTAAGTGATGGATTGATATTGCCAAATGCATTGATTGCAGATGTGCCGATGCAGATAGGCAATTATTCGCCGCAAAATTTTGATCATGGGTATGATGGTGCCGTACCTGCAGCCAATGCGCTGGCGAGGAGTCTTAATATACCGGCGGTGAAATTATTGCAGCAGTACAAATACCAGCGTTTTTACGAAACCCTGAAGCAATGCGGTATCTCCACGCTTAACCGAACTGCCGATACTTACGGACTCAGCCTGATCCTCGGCGGATGTGAAGTTACCATGTGGGATATGGCTGGTGTTTATGCCTCTATGGCACGTACATTAAATCATCAGAATGCAAATAAAGGTGTTGTGAAATCCGGGGATTTTCATCCGCCTTATTTTCTTACCGAAAGATCAGCTATCAACAATCAATCATCAATAACCGCCTCCCCTTCAGGAGCGGGGGGCCTTGATCCTACCTCCATTTATTTTGCTTTCCAGGCAATGAAAGAAGTGATGCGGCCGGGTGAAGAAGGCCTGTGGCAGCAATTCTCTTCTTCCCAAAATATTGCCTGGAAAACAGGTACCAGCTTCGGATTCAGAGATGGCTGGGCCATTGGCATTACAACTAAAAATGTGGTGGCCGTTTGGGTTGGCAATGCAGATGGTGAGGGCAGGCCAGGATTAGTTGGTATACAAACTGCAGCCCCAATATTGTTTGATATTTTCAGGATGCTGCCTGCTGCCAGCTGGTTTGCAAAGCCCCTGTACAACTTTAGTTTTCTGCCGGTTTGCAGAAAGAGTGGTTTTAGAGCAGGTGCAGATTGCGATGTTGTTGATACATTGTTCCTGCCTGGCAATGCGGTTAAGTCGCCGCTTTGTCCTTACCATAAATCTGTAAATCTTGATGCTTCGGGTGCATTACGGGTAACAGAACAGTGCGAAAGCCCATCTTCTATGCAGCATAAAAGTTGGTTTGTTCTAACACCCGCTATGGAGTTTTATTATAAGCAAAAGAATGCAGATTACAAGATGATGCCGCCATTTAAACAGGGCTGTGAGTTTGGCGAAACAGCCCGTGCCATTGAAATTATTTATCCTGCACCGGGTGCAAAAATTTATGTTCCATTAGAGATAAATGGCGAAAAGGGCAAGACTGTTTTTTCTGCAGCACACCGGCGTGCAAGTGCCAAAATATTCTGGAGCCTTGATGATAATTTTGTTGCCACCACACAGAACTTTCACCAGGTTGCTCTCAACCCATCTGTTGGTAAACACATCATTACGCTGGTGGATGAAAACGGCGTAAGCATTTCCAGGGAATTTGAAATTGTGGAGAAGGAGCGATAACAGTTTACGGTTTACTGTTTGGAGTTTGATGGCGTTATCAGTGTATTTAAGATTATGACTTATGTACTGTTTGAAAAATAACATTGAAAATGCAGATCAATATTTTTGTTGCCAGGTAAAATACAATTATAAAATTCTTTTGGGCTAATCCGCTCCGTTAGGAGCGATAGGTGGGTAGAAAAAAAGGGAATGATTTTTATGCTCCGTAGGAGCATTATGTGTTCCTCAAATAAATGCTACCAGCAAACTTGCCTGCAACCTGCCATAAAACAAATTCGTGGTGAAAGCCCCATCAACGAACCAAACCTGAACGGAGCGTCGCCAATGAAGCCCAATCAACATTCCTCAGTCCGTCTCCCAAAAGACCAACTTATTTTTTTTGAAATTTCTGCCTACATTTAAAATCTAAAACTAACATACATGGCACTCGAAATGGTGGACGACCCACAAGACCAGCAAGACTACAACGAAAATAGTGGCGGCGGCGGCAGAAGTGGTGGTGGCGGAGGTATGGGCGGCGGCGGACTGCTTAACATGTTACCATTACTGTTATCGTTGTTTGGCGGCGGTGGCGGTGGAAGAGGCGGCGGAAAAGGAATTATTATTTTGCTGGTGATTGTTGGTGGTGGTTATTTTTTGTTACGAAATACTTCCTGTAATGGCGGCGGAGGCGGACTGGCAAAAGTTATTTCCGGCTTTGCAACTGGCGGAAAGTTAGATCCCAATGAATTTAAAAAAGCCAGTGTGTATGAAGGTCTTGCTGATGATAACACAAAAAACCCGTTGCCCGAAATGGTGTCACTTGCAAAGTTTGCACCTGATCGCCAGAACCAGGGCAAGCAGGGCAGCTGCGTTGCCTGGAGCAGTGCCTACGCAGCAAGAAGCATTATTGAAAGTGCCAGCACGGCCGCAAATCCAAACAACGTTGCTTTTAGCCCGGCGTTTTTATACAACAATATCGGGCTCGATGGTTGCCAGGGATCTTATATTATTAAGGCCATGGAATTTATGACCAGCAAAGGAGCGCTTCCTTTCAAGGATTTCCCTTACGATGAAAACAATTGCAGCCGCCAGGCAACCAACGACCTGTTGAACAATGCAACCCAAAACCGTATGCATGGCTTTAACCGGCTTACTGAAGATGCTGGTGTGAGTAACATCAGTTTCCGGGCTATTAAAGAACATCTTGCCAAAGATGCACCAGTGGTAATTGGGATGATGGTTGGCGGAAGTTTTATGCAGGATATGATGGGCCAGAAAGTATGGCACCCAACGGATGAAGATTACAGCCAGGTTGGTTTTGGCGGCCATGCCATGTGTGTAATTGGCTACGATGACCGGCTGGAAGGCGGAGCTTTCCAAATCATGAACAGCTGGGGGCCGGAGTGGGGACAAAATGGCCTTGGGTACATTCGTTACGGCGACTTTACAAAATTTGTACGGGAGGCTTATGGAGTGGATCCTATGCCTAAAAAAGGAGCAGCCCTTAATATAGATTTTGAATGCAGTATTGGCCTGGTGAACAATGATACCAAGGCATACATTCCACTAAGGGCAACCGGCAGCAATTTATTTGCTACTGCATCTGCAATTAAAAAAGGTACCAAATTTAAAATGGAAATTCAAAACGCCATTGAGTGTTACATTTATCTTTTTACACCAGGCACTGCCGGCAGCAGCTTTGTATTGTTTCCATACAAACCCATTCACTCGCCATACTGCGGTATCACAGGCACCCGGCTGTTTCCACGTAAAGAATCTATCCGTGCAGACAGCAGCGGCAACAAAGATTTTATGGGCATAGTGGTAAGCAAACAGGCACTTGATTACAAGGCGCTGAATGATGCCATCAATAAAAGCAGCGAGTTAACTTATGCAGGTAAATTAAATGACGCCATTAACGCAATGGCTATAAAAAATGTACAGTATAAAAACAGCAACGGGGGTACCATTTATTTTAAAGCTGCTGCCACAGAAACAAATAATGTTGTGGGTTGTGTGGTGGAGATTGATAAGCAATAATTTTTGTACTGCCCTGGTTTTTTTGAGCCAGGGTTTTGTACAACTATTTAGCTTCGGTGGCGTCGCACTCTTATACAGTAAATCATTATTGAACTTTAACCACATTGTTTGGATCACTTAATTGTTCCGTATTTAAAAGAACTAAATTTGACTTCATGAAAAGAATACTTACCCACCTTCTAATCTTACTTGCAACTTCCTCCTTTGCCCAAGAAAAAAAACTCTACAATCCCCAGGCAGATGCCACAGCAGATATAGAAACCGCCATCGCCAAAGCGAGTAAAGAAAATAAATTTGTACTGCTGCAGGGCGGCGGCAACTGGTGCAGCTGGTGCATTGAATTTGCCAGGGTTATAAAAGCTGATAAACAACTGGATTCTGCCATCAGCAGCGGCTTTGTATGGTATCATTTAAACTGGAGTAAGGAAAATGAGAACAAACCCATCTTTGCAAAATATGGTTACCCACAGCGGTTTGGTTTTCCGTCTTTTATCATTCTTGATAGCAAAGGGGAACGCATTCATACGCAAAACAGTGAGTATTTAGAAGATGGTAAAAAGAGCTATGATAAAAATAAAGTGCTAGCGTTTTTAATGTCCTGGAGTCCTAAAGCGCTGGAGCCGGAGCAATACAAGTAGTGAGTGGTGAATTGTGAATGGTGAGTTACGAATCAGGTATCAAAGATTACGCATCGAGTATTAAAGATTACAAATCAAGAATCAAGAGTTGCTAATCAAGTTTGCAGGGTTGTTAATCAAGTAGCAAGGGTTACTAATCAAGTTTGCAGGGTTGTTAATCAAGTAACTATGGTTACTAATCAAGTTTGCAGGGTTGTTAATCAAGTAGCAAGGGTTACTAATCAAGTTTGCAGGATTGCTTATCAAGTAACAATGTTTACTAATCAAGTTTGCAGGGTTGTTAATCAAGTAACAATGGTTACTAATCAAGTTTGCAGGGTTGCTAATCAAGTTTGCAGGGTTGTTAATCAAGTAGCAAGGGTTACTAATCAAGTAGCAAGGATAGCTAGTCAAGTAACAATGGTTACTAATCAAGTTTGCAGGGTTGCTAATCAAGTAACAAGGGTTGCTAATCAAGCATTTGGGATTCCAAATCAAATATCAAATATCAAACACCCAAACACCAAACATCAAACCCCAAATATCAAACATCCTCATGAGTGCTGCCGAAAGTTATATCAAACTGGTAAAACATCCCGTCAGGTTTTCCTTGTTCCTGTTTACCAAATTGCCCAGCGCCTGGTTGTGCGGCGTAAGGGTAAAAGATATTTCACTGCAGGCTGCATCCGTTACAGTTCCATACAAATGGCTTAGTCAGAATCCTTTTAAAAGTACCTATTTTGCCTGTCTAGCCATGGCGGCGGAATTAAGTACCGGTTTGCTTGCCATGATGAATACATACCAGCGTAAGCCGGCTGTATCAATGCTTGTAACTGGTTTACAAGCCAGTTACTTTAAAAAGGCAACCGGCATTACAACTTTTACCTGTGCTGACGGGGAGGCAATTGCTGCCCTCGTTGAAGAAACCATTACCTCCGGCGAAGGAAAAACAATCGTTGCAAAATCTGTGGGTACGGATGATGCTGGTAATTTAATTGCGGAGTTTAACATTACCTGGTCTTTTAAAGCAAAGAAGCTATAAAACAATGCCCGGTGTCTAAGTACTCAATACTCAAAATCTAAATACTAAGTACTCAAAGTCTCAATACTCAAAATCTAAATACTATCTAACGATGAAAATTGCCTTTCATGGTGCTGCCAGAACAGTCACCGGTTCTAAACACCTGCTCACACTTGTTAACGGAAAAAAATACCTGCTGGATTGCGGCATGTTCCAGGGTATGGGTAAAGATACCGACGCTATGAACCGCACCTGGGGCTTTAACCCTGAAGAAGTGGAGCACCTGATTTTATCGCATGCCCATATTGATCACAGCGGGTTGATTCCAAAGCTGGTAAAGGATGGTTTTAAGGGTAAAATATTTTGCACGCCGGCCACAAAAGAGCTCACTGGCGTGCTGTTGGATGATTCTGCCGGCATACAGGAAAACGAAGTAAAGTACGAGAACAAACAAAGGGCTCAGCAGGGCCTGCCATATTTAAAACCGTTGTACGAAACCCTTGATGCAATGGAAGCCATGAATCATTTTGTAGCGGTGGAGTATGACACCTGGCACACTATTGACGAAAACATTGAAGTGCTGTATACAGATGCCGGGCATATCATCGGCAGTGCTGCTGTCCATTTAAAAATAACAGAAAACGGCGTTACCCGCCGCCTTAGTTTTAGCGGTGATGTGGGCCGCTACCGTGATTTGATTTTAAAGTCGCCAGCTACTTTTCCGCAGGCAGATTTCATTGTGCTTGAATCAACCTATGGCAACAAACTGCATGATATAAATACCACCACGCCAGACCAGTTACTGCAATGGATTGAAAAGGCTTGTGTACAAAAGAAAGGGAAGCTTATCATTCCGGCTTTTAGTGTAGGGCGCACACAGGAAATTTTGTATTCGCTTAACCAGCTGGAACTGGAGCGGCACCTGCCGGAGCTGGATTACTTTGTAGATTCTCCCTTAAGTGTTGAGGCAACTCAGATCATCAAAAGCTACCCGGCTTATTTTAATAAAACGATTCAAAAAGTGCTGGCAGTAGATGAAGACCCCTTTGGATTTAAGAGGCTGAAGTTCATCAAATCTGTAGAAGAGTCTAAAATGCTCAACTTTCGCAATGGTCCGATGGTGATTATTTCTGCCAGTGGCATGGCAGATGCAGGCAGGGTAAAACATCATATCAGCAACAATATTGAAAGCAGCCGCAACACCATTTTGTTTACCGGTTATTGCGAACCAAGAAGCGTGGGTGGTAAATTATTGAATGGTGCTAAAGAAGTAAAACTGTTTGGTGTGGTGCATGAAGTAAATGCTGAAATTGGTGTTATTAACAGTATGAGTGCTCATGGAGATTATGAGGATTTAACCCAGTTCCTGGCGTGCCAGGATGCCAAACAGGTACAGCGGTTGTTTTTGGTGCATGGTGAATATGCAGTGCAGCAGGATTTCCGGTTACGGTTATTGAAGAAAGGTTTTGCAGATGTTGAAATACCTGAAATGCATGCGGAGATTGGACTGGGGTAGCGGTCAGTTTAATTTAATTTTCACTTGCTTTGGTTTAATTTGAGAGTTCCAAATCAGAAGTAATGACAAATATTTACCTTCTTAAAAACGCCATGGTATTTAATCCCAACGGGAAAAAATACAGTGCCATAGCCAGCCCTGCTGCTTTGCAGGAAATAAGAGAACAGAAAGAATATTTTGGGTTTGATTTTGAAAAGCTTTTGCAAGAGGGTATTACCGTATATAAAATTTGTAAGGAAGGTGAGCCTGATATTATTCATGGGTTGGTGGGGTTTACGCCTTCAATTGGGGTATTGGACTGTTATAACATGGAAATAAACAGCATTAATAAAAGGGGTATATCATTATACGGCGGACTGGGAAAATGTATGATTGCACTTTGTTGTAAAGTATCCTTCGATTTGGGACTTGAAGGTTACATAACTTTTGAAGCAAAGAACAGGTTGATTCCATATTATGAAAGGTCTGGAGCCAGATTAACTGGTTATTTAAGAATGGCAATTGCTCCAAAGGAATCGCAAAAATTAATTGACAGATATTTTTAAAAGTGTAACTTTAAAATATGAAAACAGCAACAAAAAAAACTAAAATTATCACTGAAACAGATATTGACGGGCCTATGATGAGTGGAAAGGGAATGACAAAAGCAGAAGCTATACAAATGGCAAAATGGGTTGAGGAACATAAAGCTGCGGCTAAATTAAAAGAGACCAAAAAACTTAATAAAGCAACTAAAAAGCTTTAATACTATGTAGCACCCAGCTGCAAAAATCATTCAGAAAACAAAAAAGCCTTCGATTAATTTCGAAGGCTTTTTGCTGTACCACGTACGGGATTCGAACCCGTGATTCCTCCGTGAAAGGGAGGCGTCTTAACCCCTTGACCAACGCGGCGTTTCCGTTAAAGGACGGCAAAGATAATGGCCGGAAGTTTTTTAGCCAAATATTTTTAACTGAACGCTAAAAATATTTTTGATCAGCCTCAGTCATTTAACCCTGTACATCATTTTACAATCAATAGTTTTGTAATTTAGAGCAAACAAAAATTTATGGTTTCATCACTCAGACCTCCTAAAACAATATTGGAAGTTTGGAAAAGTCTTCCGGAAGGTACCTTATGCCAAATAATCAATAATAACTTATTTATGAGTCCAGCGCCATTAAACGTTCATCAGGTTGTCTTAAATATTATCAACAACCGCTTATTTAATTTTTTAGAAAAGAATCCTGTTGGAGAGGCCAGGATAGCACCCTTTGATGTACACTTTTCAAAACAAAACATTTTTCAGCCTGATTTAATTTTCATTCTCAACGAAAATCTAAAATTGATAAAAGCCCGAGGCTTGTTTGGTGTTCCAGATATGGTGGTGGAAGTATTATCTCCCGGTACAGCAGATAAAGACAAAGGCGAAAAGAAAGCCATTTATGAACAATACGGTGTAAAAGAATTATTCCTGGTGGAGCCGGAAACAAAAACAGTAAGTGCATTTATTTTACAGGAAAATAAATTTGCAACCGGGAAAGTAACTACCGGCTTCTTCAAATCTCAACTGCTTAAAACCACCATCAAATTTTAATCTTTTCCTTTCAGCAAATCCGGTCTTCTTTGCTGTGTTCTGATCAAACTTTGCTCCTCCCGCCAGGTATCTATTTTTGCATGATTGCCACTCATTAAAATGGCAGGCACTTTCCAGCCCCTGAACTCTTCCGGCCTTGTGTAAACTGGTGGCGAAAGCAGATCATCCTGAAAAGAATCAGTAAGTGCAGATGTCTCATTGTTCAGCACACCGGGAATAAGGCGTCCAATGGCATCTGTCAGCACTGCAGCGGCAAGTTCCCCACCGCTTAGTACATAATCTCCAATGGAAATTTCTCTTGTAATAAAATGATCTCTCACCCGCTGATCGATGCCTTTGTAATGACCGCAAATCAGCAACAAATTATTTTTAAGCGATAACTGGTTGGCAATTTTTTGATTGAAGGTTTCTCCATCCGGTGTTAAAAATATAACCTCATCATATTGGGTTTGTTGTTGTAAACTTTCAATGGCATTTACCAATGGCTCAATCATCATCACCATTCCGGCGCCGCCGCCAAACTGGTAATCATCCACCTGCGCCCTGGCATAAGTGGTGTATTCTCTCAGGTTGATTACATTCACTTCAAGCAACCCCTTATCCCTTGCTCTTTTCATAATTGAATGGGCAAACGGACTTTGAAGTAAATCCGGCACCACAGAAATAATGTCGATCTTCATATTGCAAACTTAATTAACAAAACGTTTATGAAAGTTTAATTGGTTAACGGTCCTTTATGTTATAATTTAATAGCGCTTTAGTTTGTTATGCATCTTCAATAATTTAAAACCCTGGTTATGAATAAAACGCTCCACATCTTACTGGTTGTCTTTATCCTTCAATCCTGTTCTTATTACACCCTGTACAGCGGGGAAGAAAAGAAGAAATCAATTACCGACATTCCGTTGCAGCCGCATACCCACAACGTGGATATTTATTTTAAGAATGATAAACCCGCTAAGCCATATTATAATGTGCAGGTGATAGATACTACAGCGCCTGAAAAGGCTAGTTACGAAGAGTTGCTGAATAATTTAAAATTGAAAGCAAAGCATGTTGGAGCTGATGGCCTGATCATTTTAGACAAGGATGATGCAGTGAGTTATTCTCTTGTTTCACAACAAACCGGTGGCCGGAATAAATTCAACACTATCAATACCCAGCAAGCATTTCCATACCAGCGCATAGCTGCCATTGGACTAAAATATGCTGCCAATATTGATTACCTGCCAACAATTGTTAAGGCAACAATGATTATAGTCTATGACAGCGGATCAGTAAAACAAGCTGCCTTAAATTTTGATTTCTACGGCAATGCAGTGGCAGAAAAGATGGATAAATATTCGGCCTTTTATTATTCGGCTAATATTGAACCATTTGATATTGCAGCACATTTAAAAGGCGATGTGGCAGGATGGGAATATGGGTATGATTAATTTCAAAAAGTGACTGGCTTCCGCAAGAAAAAGGGTGAAGAAGTTTCCATCAGCGCCAGGTTACAACCCCAGGTTTTCAGAGATATTTATGATGTGGATTACAAATTTTACATCGACAATTCCGAAAAATTTTGGGGCTATACCATGAGGTTTTCAGCAGATGACAAGGGCCATGTTACTGAAAAAAGATTGTACAGGAAAAACGAAATCATCTGGAAAGAAAAGATTGAGCGTTCAGGCGAAACTGTGAAAGGGTACAGCCGGTATGTGTATGTAAACGGCCAGGAAAAATTACTTTTTACAGCAGAAAATTCATTTTTTTCAACTGCAGATTTACCAGCCCCTGTCGCAGCAAATTAATTTTTTTGCGGGGCAGGATTAAAATTCACCACCGGTAAAATCGTTGAGATCCCTTTTGTCTTTTTTAGTTGGTCTGCCTTGTTTACTCATCCTTTTCCCGGTATTGAAAACTGCAGCCTGAAACTTGATTCTATCGATTTCATCTGCAGGTGTAATGTCCTGGTAATGTTTGATAGCCTCCGCATATTGCACCCTGTGATCAAGCAGTGCAGTTACTTTTATAACCCATCTTTTGGCCTCAGTTTTTACTTCATATTCATCACCAACTGTTACTGGTTTAGAAGGTTTTATATTATCTCCGTTCAGTTTAACCTTGCTTTTATCGCAGGCATCTGCCGCCTGGCTCCTCGTTTTAAAAAGCCTGATTGCCCACAGGTATTTATCAATGCGTAACTTTTCCTTCTCCATACTGTAAAAATAAAAACAGGTAAGCATAACTTACCTGTTTTATTTTAAATAGATCTTATTGTTTAAAAAATATACCTCACTCCAAACTGCATTTGCCATCTTGATAATAATTCAGGACTGGCTATAAATGTTTCTTTTAATGATGGATCGAACTGGTATTGTCCGCCACCTAAGTAAGATATCGGTTGAAAATAACCAGTTGCACTTGCATACTTTCTTACGCCCCATTTGCTGCTGATGAGGTTCCCAAAATTGATTACATCCAGACTTAACTGGATGGTATTTGTTTTGCCTGCAACTTTAAAACTAAAGTCTTGCAACACTCTTACATCCATCTGGCTAAACCAGGGAGATTCAGCGCCATACTTTTCTGTATAGTAACCACGGCGGCTACTTAAATATTTATCCTGTGCAATAAAGCTTTTAAATGCTGTTCTCTGTGCAGTCTGGCTCTGTACCGCACCATTTACATCGGTTAATGGAGTAAAATTCATCAGGTCAATTTCGCTATTCTTTGGAACATACAACAGATCGTTGGTGGCAGTACCATCATTGTTGATATCACCTCCATAAACATAGGCGAAACGATTGCCGCTGCTCCAGTTGGCAAACAATGAAACGGTGGTGGCGTATTTACCTTTACCGTAATCAAACTTTTTTATACCTGCTAATACAAAGCGATGTGTGTTACCATACAATGAACGGCTGTTGATGGCCTGGTTTGCATTGTTCAAAATTGGATTGCGGTCAAATGCATCACTGCTGATCTCTGCAGAAATTGAACTGGCATCTGTAGCAATCAGGTAGTTGTACGAAGCAGTTAAGAACATATTATTTCTAAAATTCTGTTGTACAGAAAAGCTTGTATTAAACTGGTAGCCAGCTTTTGTATTGGTGAAAATATAGGCATTGGCTGTACCTTTGTCTGTTGCTTTATACACTGCCCTGTTATCGCCAAAACCCGAGTTTAAAGCTCCTGTTGGAGTGCCCAAAGCATAGTTACGAACCATCATCGCATTTACATCTTTTGAATAAGCTACATCAACAGTAAACACAGTTCCGGCACCTGCTTTTATATCTGCTCCGATGTTGGTACGCCATATTTGCGGCCATTTAAAATTAGGAGCGGTGGAACAATAAAAGAAAGAGAATGGATTGCCAATAGCATTACCTAACCATACAAAAGGAAAGCGGCCGGTGAATAAACCGGAACCACCTCTCAGTTGAAATGATCTGTCACCTTTTACATCCCAGTTAAACCCAACCCGTGGAGAAAACAATGGTTTACCTGACGGGAGTTTTGTATTGTCTAATTGTTTACCTGCACCATTTGTAACGGGTTGGCCGTGCTCATCAAACAGCGTCAGATTATCGGTGTTTTGCAAAGTGGGAGATCCAACTGTTCCATCGGGCAGAACGATTCTTGAACTGCTGTATTTTGGTACATCCATTCTTATACCGTAAGTAACTCTCAGGTTATCAGAAGCCTTCCATTCATCCTGCAAGTAGGCAGAAATTTGAGCAACAGTAAGATAATACCAGGTCCATTTATCAGTTTTGGCAGCTGCCCTGGCACCATTTACATCCACATCAAGCGGATAAGCACCAAAAACATAACTGCCACTCGCCGGCACACTGTCTTTGAATGTCTGTATATCAGCATCACTAAACAGGGTTGCTCCATAACCAGTCAGATTGAAAGAGTTTCCAAATTTGAAGCTTTCATAAGAGGCGCCAATTGTAATGGTATGTTTTGGAAGGATGATATTGAAATTATCAGTAAGTTGAAGAGCATCCTGGTTAAGTTTATTGTTGATAGAGAATGGCTCTGTACCAGCAACAATGTACATGGTGCCGTACTTAGTAATATTCAAAACTGGGAAAGGTTCTGAAAATGGTTTACGGCTGTCCCTGAAGGTTGTAAAAACGCCTCTCAGTTTATTTGCAAACTGGCTACCAATGTTTGATTTTAATTCTGCACCAAAAGAATGCAGTTTGTTCTCAATTTCATACCCTGAGTTTTTAAACTGCATGGTCGTGTAATCTGGTCCACGGCGGCGAATAGCGTTAGGATGTGCAGGCTTTTCCTTAGTTGCCTGCAGGCCGTTGTAAGTAAATGAAAGGGAGTTGTTGCTGTTGATTACCCAGTCTAATTTCGCCAGCCATTTATAATTTTTTTGTTTCAGGTTATAACCCTGGTAAGGGCCTGTTTCATACCCGAATTTGTTTTTTAAAATTGAACTCACAGCCATCAAGTCTGATTCAAGCACACGGGAAGTATTTGCATTGTCACCATTGGAACTATTTCTTGCAACATAGCTGCTGGCTGCATCTTCTCTTTGTTCTGTTTCAAAATTTGCAAAGTAAAAAAGCTTGTTCTTTTTAATGGCTCCGCCGAGAGAAAAACCAGCCTGTAACTGGGTTAAATCGGGAACAACAATTTTGCTTCCGTCAACTTTTTTACCCGTCATACCCTGGTTACGGTAAAAGCCATAAATGGTTCCTGCAAAAGTGTTGGTACCAGATTTTGTAACCGTGTTAATACCAGCACCAGTAAAGCCTGCCTGGGTTACATCATAAGGCGCAATATTCACCTGTATCTGGTCAATGGCATCAAGCGATACCGGTTGAGAACCTGTTTGTCCGCCGGGTGTTGGTGCATCCAGACCAAAAGGATTGTTGAACACAGCACCATCGAGAGAATAGTTATTGTATTGCCCGTTTCTTCCGGCAAAAGAAGTTCCGTTATAGGTTGCAGAGGCAGAAGGTGTTAGTCTTGTGAAATCATCAGCAGACCTTGAAATGGTGGGCAATGATTTTAGCTGACGGGAAGTAATGTTGGTTGAAGCCCCTGTTCTCTTGTTATCAAAAATTCTTGATTTGCTGTTAACGGTAACTGCATCCAGTGCAACTGAGGTAGTAGTGAGATTAAAATCAATTGCAGTGTTTTGGCCCAGTTCCAGAGAAATATTGTCTTCTGTTTTTTCCTGGTAACCTGTATAGCTTACACTTACCTGGTACGGGCCACCTACTCTTAAATTTGGTACAAGAAAACTACCATTAGACTGTGTGATGGTTACTTTGCTGATACCTGCGTTTGGGTAAGCAATTTTTACAGTGGCGCCTGATAGCCCTTTACCGGATGCATCGGTAACCTTACCGCTTATTGTTGCAGTTGTAACCTGTGACCTGACCTGTAAACAGCAAAGGCTTGCAAACACAATGGCGATAGTTGCCATCAATTTTGATGATCTCATATTTTGTTAATTTGGTTATTATAAAAGTAAGCATTCCTTAACCTTAATTTAACAAAACTTTCGCCAGCAAGAAAACATTTAATAATTATTTAATTTGGATATACCGGAGTTATTTTGTAAAAGATGGTTATTAAAAAAGCCGCAAAAGGCTTGCGGCTTTTTCAATAAATAAGTAAAATATCAGCTCATTTCCGTAAAGTATTGATGGAAGTAAGGGATAGTTTCAATGCCTTTGTAATAATTTTCAAGGTTGAATTTTTCGTTCGGACTGTGCAGGTTGTCACTATCCAGGCCAAAGCCCATAAAAACGATTTTTATACCAAGCTCTTTTTCAAATAAAGAACAGATAGGTATACTTCCGCCGCCACGAACAGGTATTGGCTTTTTTCCAAAAGTTGTCTCCAGAGCTTTTGCCGCAGCCTGGTAAGCAATACTGTCAATCGGTGTCATGTATGGCTCGCCACCGTGATGCTCAAAAGCGGAAATGGTAACACCAGCGGGTGCAATTTTTTTGAAGTAAGCAAGCAGCATTGCTGTTATTTTTTCTGAAGATTGGTTCGGGACCAGTCTTGCGGAAATTTTTGCAGAAGCTTTAGATGGTAAAACAGTTTTGGCTCCTTCACCCTGGTAACCACCCCAAATACCATTTAATTCCAGCGTTGGCCGGATGCCGGTGCGTTCGTTAGTTGTATAACCCTTTTCGCCCCAAAGCTCTTTTACACCAAGGTCATCGCTGTACGCTTGTTCGTTGTACGGAGCTGCAGCCATTAGCTTTCTTTCTTCGCTTGTCGCTTCCACAACATCATCGTAAAACCCCGGAATTGTTATATGATTATTTTCATCATGGCAACTGGCAATCATTTTTGCAAGTATGGTTATAGGATTGGCAACTGCCCCGCCATAAACACCACTGTGCAAATCCCGGTTGGGTCCGGTAATTTCCACTTCAATATAACTGAGGCCACGTACGCCTGTATCAATGCTGGGCGTTTCTATGCTTAGCATGGCTGTATCACTTATTAGTATGCAATCTGCTTTCAGCAATTCTTTTTGTGCTGCTACAAATTTGCCAAGGTTCGGCGATCCAATTTCTTCCTCACCCTCAATACAAAATTTAATATTGCATTGCAGCGTACCCGTGTTCACCATGGTTTCAAGCGCTTTTACATGCATGTACACCTGTCCTTTATCATCGCAACTGCCCCGGGCAAATATTTTGCCGTCAATTATTACAGGATCAAACGGGCCACTTTTCCAAAGTTCCAGCGGCTCTGCAGGTTGCACATCATAGTGGCCGTAAACGAGGATGGTGGGTTTTAAAGGATCAATTATTTTTTCTGCATAAACTATCGGATGTCCTTCAGTGGGATAGACAGACACTTTATCAGCGCCTGCCTCAAGCAATCGTTGCTTTACAGCTTCAGCGCAGGCAAGCATGTCTGGTTTGTTTTCAGCTTTAGCACTTACGCTTGGTATACGGAGCAGCTCAAGCAACTCATTTAAAAACCGCTCTCTATTTTTTTCCTGGTAATCTTTCCAAACTTGCATATTCCATATATTATTTTGTAATTAATTGAATGCTCAAAAGTAAGCGATTTCAAAAAACAAGAGGATGATGTAATTATCTGCAGAGTTACAGGTAATTGCTAGGACTTTTATCAGCGTTATAAAACTGAGTTAATCATAAAAAGCAGGCAATAAGTTGCTGATTTTTTTACCCTAATGAGAAAGCTTTGCCAAAATTGACAGATGAATTTGCTTTTAAAAAAGCGGGGAGTACATTTGTGATGAATTGATTGCCAACCTGCCTGCGGAAGGCAGGTTTATCAGCCTTTGTAATAGTTGTATTTTAAAATACTTCTAATACAAAGGCTGAGTCTATTTAGACATCACCTGTTTAAATAGCTGAAAATCTTTCTGAAACAAAATCCCAGTTCAGTATTTTCCAAAAGGCTTCAATATATTCTGGTCTCCTGTTTTGATACTTTAAATAATAAGCATGTTCCCATACATCGAGGCCAAACAGTGGGCTGCCTTTCACTTCTGCCACCGGCATCAGCGGGTTATCCTGGTTTGGAGTTGAACTGATGACCAATTTTTTATCTGCATTAACGCTAAGCCAGGCCCAGCCACTGCCAAATCTTGTTTTTGCAGCTTCGTTAAATTGTTTTTTCATTTCATCAATAGAGGTGAAACTTGCATTAATGGCAGCAGTAAGTGCTGCGGAAGGTTGAGTTGTTTTGTTTGTGAGGGATTTCCAGAACAGCTCATGATTGTAATGGCCACCTGCATTATTCCTCATTTTAGGTGTGTATTTCGAAATGTTTTTAAGCACATCTTCCACCGGTTTTTTTGTATCCACACCTTCAGCTGCGGCAGCTTCTTTTAAATTTTTGGCATAGGCAGCAGCATGTTTGTTGTAATGAATATCCATTGTAGTAGCATCAATAGATGGCTCCAGAGCATTGTAAGCATATTGAAGTGGCTGCTGATCAAACCCTGTATCAGCAGTAGAATTCGTATCAGCTGTCTTAGCCGCCAGGAGGCTGCCAATTGCGGGAACAGCTATTGCGGTGCCAATACTTACCTTGGCTGCAGCTGTAATAAAATCTCTTCTTGTTGATTTTTTCATAAAAAAACTTTTAGATATTAAAATTAATCATTCTGCTCTTTACCCTTCTTCCTATTAACAATTGGATTACCAATTGCCCTGATTCTTCTGGATACACGGGAATAGAATTCTTTATTGAACAACTGTGAATCATGCATTGCTTTATAGGTGATAAATATACCTACCGGAACAAGTACAATGATTGCCAACCACATTCCAAAAAATACGGAAGTAATATTTCCCTTGGCAAATTTTTCACCAAAAATATTCAGCAAATGAAAAATAATAAAGAAGACAATGGCAACCACTAAGGGCATGCCGAGACCTCCCTTGCGGATAATAGATCCTAACGGGGCACCAATAAAAAACAATACTAGGCAGGCAAGGGATAATGAAAATTTTCTCTGCCATTCAATTTCACCCGAAAGTATATCCCCTTTTTTATTTTCCCATTCGGAACCTGCAAACTGGTAGGAGTTTTTTAAATTGGTGGCTGTTGTAATTGCGTTCTCGTAAACAGTTGCTTCCAGCGAATCGGGAATGATTTCATTAAAATTCTTTACTTTTTTTGTAATTGTAACAGGTTTCATTCTTTTACTAAAGCTGTCGTCGCCGGTTGTGTACCGAACATAAGAATTAACCTCTTTTTTTAACCGCAGTCTAAAGCTGTCCGCTACTTTTTTAAGGGAGTCGATAGTCCTGTTAAGCTGACCGATGCTGAGCATTTTTGCATCATTTCTAAATGTAGAATCGGGAGTTTGATTCATTTTTAGAGATTGTATATCAAATAGTTTTTTGTATTCCTTAAAACCAAGCTTTATAAATTCTGTGCTGGTGTCTGATGAGTTTCCACGTTCCTGGTAACGGTATCCATTTTCTAAAACAAATTCTAAAAACTTGTCATCGCTTGAAATTTGCATCGTGCCTTTTTCTGCAACTATGCTATTATCCTGCAACTGGCCTTGCTGTTCAAAAATTACAACATTGTGAATCGTCTTCTGATCTGCATCTTTTTTTCCAACCTTAATTGCATAGCCCGGAATTTGTGTATAGAAAGTACCTTCTTTTAAATCAAGTGCCGGCTTTTTATAAGAAATATCGTAATAAATAGTTTTAAATTTAAGATTGGCAAATGGAATTACATTGTTGGCAAAAAAGAAACTTACACAACATAAAAAAATAGTGAATATGGTGAGGGGCCGCATAAAGCGAAGCAGGGAAATACCAGAAGATTTTATTGCAATAAGCTCAAAGCTTTCACCAAGGTTCCCGAAAGTCATTATTGAGGAAATAAGGATGGCTATTGGGATTGCCAGGATCAGCAGCGACGCACTTGCATACCAGAGAAACTGCCCGATGGTGGCAATGTCAAGATCTTTTCCAACAAGATCATCAATATATTTCCACAGGCTTTGCATCATCAGCACAAACAGCGCAATAAAGAAGGTGGCTATAAATGGTCCGATAAAAGCTTTTAAAATAAGTTTGTCTAATTTTTTTATCATACGCCTGCAGCACACGTTTATTTAAAGTTGATGCTTAACTTACTATATCTTGTAACAAATGAATGAAAACACGAAAATAACCCTTTCTGCCAAGGAACTTGAATTGGTTTGCAATACTGAATGGATTTTAACCAAACATATTATTATTGAAAAAGTGTACCAGCTTTTTGGCTCGGTAGCCGGCGCAATGCAACAGCAACTTACTGAATCAAATATTTTTTTAAGTGCGATTACTTCTCCCAAAATTTCAAAAGGAGAAAACTACCGGCAGCTGCCTTATGTTATGCTGGATTACCCAAGGCTGTTTGGCAAAGAAGATATGTCGGCTGTACGCACATTTTTTTGGTGGGGTAATTTTTGCAGTGTAAACCTGCTGATGGCAGGCAGTTATAAAACTGCTTCGCAAGAAAAAGTGATTGAACATTATAATTTGCTGGCAGGTAATAATTATTTCATTTGTACAGCTGCAACGCCATGGGAGCATCATTTTGAAGAAGGTAATTTTACCCCGTTAAACCTTGTTTCACAAATAGAATTTGCATCAATTGTAAAAGGACATTCTTTTCTTAAAATTGCAAAAAAAATCCCACTCTCAGAGTGGGATAATATGCAGTCATTTATTTTGAAAAGCTTTACGGAACTAGCTCAATTGCTTTAAGCGCCAAGCCGGTGAAAAAGGTCTTTTACCTGGTATTCCCACAATTGACTTTGATCTTTAATTTCCTTTTTATCTGCAAAATCTTTTATCACCAAAATAGTTTGATTTGTAACTTCAGATTTATCAATGCTAAATTCAAAAAATTCTTCTTTAGGGGAAAGCACCCAGTGAAAACGAATAAATTTATCCTCTTCACCATCTACCAGTTCAGCTTTTTCTTCGGCACCTGCATTCCATGAAAAACTAAATACATCATCTCTCTCATCAACCTTATCTGCAAACCATTCCTGTAAGCCGGCCGGGGTACTTAAAAATTCGTATAATATACGTGGAGAACATCTTACTGGATATTCAAGGGTATATAAAACTTTTTTACTCATTCAATTAATTTGTGTATTCATCAATAATGCAATAATAATGAAATTAATGCGGCAACAAAATAATTTCTCACTTATTTTTGTTTAAGAAAATTATTAAAAAAATAAACAATTACCGCTGGCGAGACGCTGACAATAAAAAGTAAAAAATATAATTTGTTGGCTGCTATAAAAGTGTATATATTACAGGTATTAAAATAACTCTCCTTAAAATCCAATATAGTATGATGCCACCCCCATAAAAAATATTTTAACCTTTTAAATTTCAGGCTTATGAGTATGCGTCAGCTCAAGATCACGAAATCCATTACCAATCGTGAAAGCCAAAGTTTGGAGAAATATCTCCAGGAAATCGGTAAGGTGGAACTGCTCTCACCGGAAGAAGAAGTTAAACTAGCAGTGTTAATAAGACAAGGCGACCAACCGGCCTTAGACAAACTAACCAAAGCAAATCTCCGCTTTGTTGTATCAGTAGCCAAACAGTATCAAAACCAGGGACTTACTTTGCCAGATTTAATTAACGAAGGCAATCTTGGTTTAATTAAGGCAGCCCAGCGCTTTGATGAAACACGGGGGTTTAAATTTATTTCCTATGCGGTTTGGTGGATAAGGCAAAGCATTTTGCAGGCACTTGCAGAGCAGTCGAGAATTGTAAGGCTTCCGTTAAACAAAGTTGGTTTAACCAACAGGATCAGTAAAGCATATTCGCAACTGGAACAGGAATATGAAAGAGAGCCCACTGCAGAGGAAATTGCTATCTTTCTGGAAGTGGAAACAGAAGAAGTATCGGCCACACTCAGTGCATCTGCAAGACATATAAGCATGGACCAGCCATTTGGCGAAGGCGATGATGGATCGCTGATAGATGTTCTTGAAAATCCTAACGCAGAAAGCAGCGACATGTACCTTGTTTTTAACGCTTCTCTTACAGAAGAAATTAACCGTTCACTCAGCACCCTCACAGAACGGCAAAAAGAAGTGGTGCGTTATTTTTTCGGTATTGGGGTAGATCATGCACTTAGCCTGGAAGATATAGGCGAAAGGTACCATTTAACGAGGGAAAGGGTACGCCAGATAAAAGACAAAGCACTTAATAAACTGAGGTCGGTTTCCCGTTGCAAACTTTTAAGACCTTATTTGGGAGCATAAAGATTCCTTACATTTGCAGCATCTCATTAGTGAACTGATTGTTCACTTTTTTTATTTATACCATATTCAAAAGCTAATACACTGTGTTTAATTCATTAAGCGAAAAACTGGAAAGTGCCTTTAAAAATATTAAAGGCCAGGGAAGAATTACGGAACTGAACATTGCAAACACCATTAAGGATATAAGGCGTGCCCTGGTTGATGCGGATGTGAACTATAAAATTGCCAAGGAATTTACCGACGGTATTAAGGAGGCTGCATTAGGTGAAAAGGTACTTAAAGCTGTTAGCCCGGGGCAGCTGATGGTTAAGATTGTGCAGGACAAATTAACTGATTTAATGGGTGGCACTGAGAGTGAATTTAATATTTCCGGCAATCCGGCCATTATATTAATTGCCGGCCTCCAGGGTAGTGGCAAAACAACTTTTAGCGGTAAGCTTGCCAATTACCTTAAAACCAAAAAAGGCAAGTCGCCTTTGCTGGTGGCAGCAGATATTTACAGGCCTGCGGCCATTGACCAGCTGGAGGTATTGGGTGGCCAGATAAATGTGGACGTTTACAGCGAAAGAGAAAATAAAGATGCTGTTAGTATTGTGCAGAATGCCATTAAAGAAGCGAAAGCAAAAAACAAAAATGTGATCATCATCGATACTGCCGGCCGCCTTGCAGTTGATGAAGTGATGATGACGGAAGTTGCCAATATTAAGGCTGCCGTTAACCCGCAGGAAATACTTTTTGTAGTTGATAGTATGACTGGTCAGGATGCAGTGAACACTGCTGCAGCTTTTAATGAGCGCCTCGATTTTAGTGGTGTGGTTCTTACAAAACTGGATGGCGATACCAGGGGTGGTGCTGCTTTGTCTATTAAGTACACGGTTAACAAGCCTATAAAATTTGCCAGCAACGGGGAAAAGATGGAAACCCTTGATGTGTTTTATCCTGAGAGGATGGCACAAAGAATTTTGGGCATGGGTGATATTGTGAGCCTGGTTGAAAAAGCACAGGAACAGTTTGATGCTGTTGAAGCCGCCAAGCTTGAAAAGAAGATCAGGAAGAACCAGTTTGACTTTGAAGATTTTAAAACCCAGCTGCAGCAGATCAAAAAAATGGGTAACCTGAAAGATTTGATGGGGATGATACCGGGAGTTGGTAAACAGATAAAGGATGTGGATATTAATGATGACGCCTTTAAAGGGATCGAAGCCATGATTAATTCAATGACGGTGGAAGAAAGGCGCAACCCGGATGTTATTAACCCTTCCAGGAAAGCAAGGATTGCAAAAGGCAGCGGAAAAGATATTGCCGAACTGAATCAATTTTTGAAGCAGTTTGAACAAATGAAGGGCATGATGAAAATGATGAACAAAATGCCGATGGGCAAAATGCCAGGCATGGGAAGAAGATAAAAGGCTGAAAAATAAACTGTAGATTTATTAGATATTTTCGGCAATAAAAGTATGAAGGCAAAATACATAAACCCATTTACTGATTTTGGATTTAAAAAAATCTTTGGTGAGGAGGCAAGCAAACCACTATTGCTTGACTTTCTCAATGCATTGTTGCCTCGCCAGAATAAAATAATCAATCTTAGTTTTAAGAATACTGAACAGCTCGGTCAAACAGATACAGACCGGAAAGCGATCTATGATATTTATTGTGAAAATGAAAATGGAGAAAAATTCATAGTTGAACTGCAAAAAGCGAGGCAGAATTATTTTAAGGAAAGAACCATATTTTATTCAACATTTCCAATTCGGGAGCAGGCAGAAAAAGGCGAATGGAATTATAATCTGAAAGCAGTTTACTGTGTAGGAATATTAGATTTTACTTTTGATGACTATGAGAATGAACCGGATAGAAATGAAGTGGTTCATACTATAAAGCTGAAAAACCAAAACGGTAAAGTATTTTATGATAAACTTACTTATATCTATTTGGAAATGCCAAATTTCAACACTCCGGAAGAAGGACTTGATACCCGTTTAGATAAGTGGTTATATTTCATTAAAAACCTCGAAGATTTTCAGTCAATTCCGGCAATTTTTAAAGATGAAATATTTACAAAAGCTTTTGAGAAGGCGGAATTGGCAAAATTTGGGCAAGATGAGTTGGACCGATATGAAAACAGCCTCAAGGTTTACCGGGATTTAAAGGGTGTAATTGATACTGCATTTGATGAAGGTAAAATTGAAGGGAAGGTAGAAGGCAAACTGGAAGGAATATTAGAAATAGCAAGAATAATGAAACTTGCCGGAGAACCAGTGGAAAAAATAGTATTGTTTACCGGGCTTACCAAAGAACAAATTGACAGCCTGTAAAACTGAAAAGATCATATATTTTTATTGGACTCGTTTTACAATAAATTTAAATTCACTTATTTTGTTTTGGCAGCTACAATTTTTATGGCAACGCTATCAGTACCTTTTGGAGCATAGTCTTTTGTTTTAAAGGATACTGATTTTCCTGGCTCAATATTTTCATAAACTATTTCATCGGTTTTCATCAGCAGTGTACCTGTTTTGCTGAAAAATGATAATTCCAGACTTATATCGCTATATACACAAACTTTCGCACTACTGTTTACATTACCTTTTACAACTGTTTGCCCGATCAGGTTATGTTTATCCTTGCTTGTTACAGCC
Organism: Ferruginibacter sp.; assembly: GCA_965247025.1. Taxonomy (GTDB): domain Bacteria; phylum Bacteroidota; class Bacteroidia; order Chitinophagales; family Chitinophagaceae; genus Ferruginibacter. The sequence goes on from OZ252000.1 coordinate 5,195,676, forward strand.
AAAAAATTCAGAGGATTTTTCTTTTCCTTCTCCAGTAAAGTTTCAGTGGCTTTTTTATAATCTTCTTTTTCGGCTGCATCATTTTTTGCCTTGCTGTTACAAGCGGCAATTAAAACGCTGGCAATAATTAAGAGAGATGATATGTGCTTCACAGTTTAAATTTTACCACAAGTAAAGGAATAATTTAATTAAGGCTTGTTAAAATATGACTATGCCTCATTACCAAGCCATATTGCACCACCAATGCTTGGCTCACTTGCACCTGTCGCTGTTATGGAAGTAGTGGCTTCCTCCCTCCAGCGCAAAACACCCGTAAGTGCTGCCAGTACAGGTGTTTCAAAAGGTCCGGCAGCAGTTACTTCATTAGTATTGCCAGCAAATAAAAGTGCCCGGGCTTTTGCAAATGTCTGTTTGGTATCGCCTCCCAGGGTACTATCCATTGTTCTTAAATCCGTAATTACGGCAAGGCTTGTAGAGACTGCAATGGTGGCGCCGCTGCCTAATTGCACCACCAGTTTTTCTGCCGGAAAGTCAAAAATGTTATACCCATCGCAAATTAGCAGCTGCACTTTGTGATGCAATGAATACTTCTCAATAAAAGCATTTACCTGCCCGCCAATAAACGTTCCATAAGCAGCATGCAGTAGCTGATAATCAAGAGCAGTAAGTGATTTCGCCTCCGCTAGTTTTATTTGCCAATCATCCGGATAAACAATTTGCTCCGCCGCAATAATTTCAAATTGCCAGGTGCCGGCAGTTGCTGTAAATTCTGTGAATGCAATATCAAGGCTTGCAGGATGGCCGCCGCTGGTGATTCCAATTGCCCTGTAAATCATATTTTGTGATAATTTAATCCCTATTTTTACAAACTAATCCCGGTGCAATTTCAATTAGTAATCTCAATAATTCAAAATTATATTCATGGTAATAAACCTTAGCGAACAGCATTCATTATTAAGCAATTGGGTAAGTGAGTTAAGAAATGTAGATGTACAAAACGACCGTATGCGTTTTCGCCGGAATCTTGAAAGAATAGGAGAAGTTACAGCTTATGAAATAAGCAAAAGACTGGCCTGGGAAGAAAAGGAAATTACCACACCGCTGGGTATTGCCAACTGCAAAGTTTTAAAAGATCAACCTGTACTCGCCACTATTTTAAGAGCAGGGCTCGGTATGCATACCGGCTTGCTAAATTATTTTGATAAGGGTGAAAATGCTTTTATCAGTGCTTACCGCAAACATTTTTCTGATGGTACTTTTGAAATTAGCCTTGAGTATATGAGCTGCCCGGAGGTGGAAGGAAAAGTTGTGATCATCAGTGATCCCATGATTGCTACCGGGGCTTCTCTTGTAAAAGCCATACAGTATTTAAAAGATGAGGGTGACCTAAAAGAAATGCATGTTGTGTGTGCAATAGGTTGCACTGTTGGAATTGAATATGTGCTGAGAGAACAACCAACCTGTACCATTTGGTGCGGTGATATTGATGATGAACTTACAGCAAAAGGTTATATTGTTCCTGGTTTGGGAGATGCCGGCGACCTGGCTTTTGGCCAAAAAATGCAGTCCTGAAAAAAGAGTTTTCATGCTACGCCATTTTAAGTAGCCAAAATGTAATTGCAATCCTTTATTTTTATCGAATATTGATCTGCTTGTGCTCATTTTGCCAATAGCAAACGAGATCAAATCCAACTATCTGCAGCAATTGCCATATTAAAAAGAGGGTAAATCCTTTTCATCCATATCTGTGTTAAACAATTTATGAAAATGCCTGTGCAGCTTTTTATTGCAATTCGTTATCTTTAAATTTCTGAAACACTCTTACGATGAAAAAATATTTATCCATTGCTGCCTTTGTTTGTTCTGCATTGTCTGTAAAGGCACAAGACCCTCATTTTTCTCAATTTTTTGCTTCGCCACTTACGCTTAACCCTGCATTTACCGGTAAATTTGACGGAACATGGAGGCTGGCAGCAAATCACAGAGATCAATGGCCATCAATACCTAAAGCTTATGTAACAACCAGTGCATCACTGGATTTTGGCATATTAAAAGATAAAATTCCCAAAGGGGATGTTTTTGGAATAGGCATTTCTGGTCTTAGTGACCAAAGCGCCGACGCAGCTCTCAAATTAAACTATGGATCCGTTTCATTGAGCTATCATAAGGCTTTGGATGAAGAAGGCTACAATACCATCGGCGCTGGTTTCCAGGCTACGTACAGCAGCGCAATACTGGACAGGAACAAACTTACTTTTGAAGACCAGCTTACGCAAAACGGTTTTACAAACCCAACCGCTGAAACATTCTCTAACGGAACCAGCCAGAATTATACTGATATTAATGCAGGTGTTTTGTACTCTGGTTCAAGCAACGGACTCAATAATTATTACATGGGTGTTTCTGTTTATCATATCAATAAACCTAACCTGAGTTTTATTGATAAAACCTGGAATCTTGCTTCCCGGGTAACCATACATGGTGGTGGTGCCTTTCCGGTAGGAGAGACTCTAACATTCAATACTTCCGCTATTTATCAAATGCAAAATAAATCTAGTGAGCTTGTGCTGGGTGGCGCTTTATCGGCTCTGCTTAATGGTGATGAAACTAATCCTACGGCAGTTTATTTTGGCTCCTGGTTAAGGGTTAGCGACGCTATTATTCCTTATGTTGGTATTGAAATAAATGGTCTTAGAATCGGCGCAAGCTACGATATCAATACCTCAAGCCTTAAAGCTGCAACAGCCAGCAGGGGAGGGTCTGAATTTTCTTTGATCTATGTTAAACGCCCTGCTGAAGTTAAAGGTGTTCCCTGCCCAAGATTCTAATCCATCACAAAAGATATTTATAAAAGGAAGCATTGCTTCCTTTTGTTTTTTAAGAGAAATTGCTACCTGGATAAGGCTGTAATTTTAATAAAATTATTGGTCAGGTGACGAATCCATCTCTTGAGTGGGGTAGTCTGCATTTTCTTATTTACTTGCAATAAGGCAGTATATCATCCCAAACAAACAGGCTGCAGTTAGTTTAGAAACTCCACCAAATAAAAAAGCTCCAAACTTAAAAGAATGGAGCTTTTTGTTGCTAAAGACTATTAATTATTTGAACACTTTCAAAATATAATCGCTGATGTCTTGTCCTTTTGATTTGCTGAGTTTTTCAAAAACTGTTTTAAATACGGGGTCAGTAAAATTCCTGTAAGTTTCAGGTATAAAATTCCTGAAACGGATCATTTCATCAATACCTCTTTTAAGCTTTTCAACATCATTTACCTTTTGCAGGTAGTTGCCAAATTCGGAAGTGGATGTAAGTTTTTCCTGGCTCGGTGGTGCATCTGCATACATTTTTAAAAGGAAGTCGAAGTCGGCTTCAGTACCATAAGTTATAAGCGCCTTGCTTATTACTTCTCCCAATGTTCCTTTGGCATCTGCACTGTATTTTTTTGCCAGTTCATATCCTTTTGTAGGATCAAGTTTAATCAATCCATCCAGCGCTGCGCCAGCAACACTGTAAGAAGAATCGTTCACAAATTTGCTAAAGATTGGCTGGTATTTTTTATCAACTGCAACCGCAAGTAATTTAATCGCAGCAGCCTGCGTTTTCTTGTCTTTATCGCTGGCGGCGATACTTTCAACGACACTTAATACAGCCGCATCTTTTAATAAGCTTGATTTTTCAAGCTTTGCCAGCGTGAATTTGCGGAGCCCTTCAAATTTATCTTTTAACCCAAGGCTCAACTCCTTCATACCTTTTTTACTGAAGTAATCCAGCGCTTCCCTGCGGTCAAGATAGTTAGGAGCATATTTATATTGATGAATAAAATTTTCGGCAGTTTTATTGTCCGTTCTTTCAGCCAGTAAATATTTATCTGCATCAACATTTATAAGATCAGGCCTGCTTTTGTAACTGAAAGTAAAACTATCTGCCTTGTCTTCCATCCAAACTTTATAACGGGTTTTAGTTGCACCGTTATAAACATCAATTGCCATGGGCAAACGAAATGGATTATCTGATTGCTGTGTTTGCTGAATGTACACCGTTGCCTTTCCGGCAGCATCATCGTAGTTGTAATCAATTTTTAATTTTGGATGTCCGGCCCCATAATACCACTGGTTCCAGAACCAGTTTAAATCTTCACCAGTTACTTCCTCAAAAGCCAGTCTCAGCAAGCCAGCTTCACCAGCTTTAAATTTATTAGTGGTCAGGTAAAGGTTCAGTGATTTAAAAAATGCATCATCACCAACGTAATTACGCAGCATGTTTAAAACTCTGCCACCCTTGTTGTAACTCACACCATCAAACACTTCTTCCTTATCTGCATAATGAAAACGAACAAGATCTTTTTTATCGTTGCCTGGCTGCATCATGTAGCCCTGCATATCCTGGTAGTGGTGTTCATCAGCAGCATCTTTTCCGTGCTTGTGTTCCAGCCATAAAAATTCACTGTAGTTGGCAAAACTTTCATTTACAGTAAGGTGGCTCCAACTTTCTGCTGTTACCAAATCTCCAAACCAGTGGTGAAAAAGTTCATGTGCAATTGTTTCTTCCCAGCCAATGCCATCTGTAAGTTCTCTTGCATTCTGGTAGGCACTTTCCTGGTGAAGTGTGGCTGTTGTATTTTCCATGGCACCACTTACATAGTCACGCCCAACAATCTGTGCGTATTTGGCCCATGGATAATCAATGCCGAGTATGGTGGAATAAAACTGCATCATTTCAGGAGTGTTACCGAATATTTTTCTTGCAACAGATTCATATTGTTTCTCTACGTAGTAACTAACTTCTTTGTCTTTGTATTTGTCCTTTACAATGGCAAAATCGCCTGCTCCCATAAAAAACAAATAAGGTGCATGCGGAAGATCCATTTTCCAGTTATCTGTTCTTGTTCCATCCGCATTTTTTACCTGGCTTTTTAATAAACCATTGCTGAGCGTAACATATTTTGCAGGCACCGTCATAGAAATTTCTTCAGTACTTTTTTGGTTTGGCTTATCAATCGTTGGCATCCAGGCACTGTTAGATTCAGTTTCGCCCTGTGTCCAAATTTGTGTGGGTTTTCCTTTTTCTTCACCCGTAGGGTTGATAAAATAAAGACCTTTTGCATCTGTAATGGCCGCACTTCCTTTTACAGAAAGTTCATTTGGCTTTGAAGTGTAGTTTGCATAAATAGTATATTTTTCACCGCCTTTATACGTTTTATCCAGTTTTATAAAAAGCTGCAGACTATCGTAGCGGTATTTGAGTGGCATTTTGGAAGTGCCTTGCACAAGAGCGATCTCTTTTATATCCATGCCCTTGGCATCGAGCGTTAATGAATCCGTTGCATAAAAATGCGGCTGCAGCGTAATCCAGGCTTTCCCGTTCATCCGGGCTTTTTCAAAATCAAACTTTACTTCCAGTTTAGTATGTACAAGCTCATTTGTTTTTGGGTAGCTTTCCCTTAATATTTTTTTCCAGGAAGAGTCGGCCGGTTGGTCATCCACTTGACAAAATGCCGCTGAAATAAAGGCAATTGAAACAATTAGAAAGAAAATTTTTTTCATGTGATTTTTTTAGTCACGGCAAAAATAAAGATGCAAATTGTACCAGCCCATTTTTTAAACAGAAACCTGCGTTAAAGAGTTTAACAACTGCATACCAGCCCGGCTGACTTTGGCCATGGCAGCCTGTTGTGAGCTTTTAAAAGGAGACCTTATATTTCGGACAAAGAATCTGCGTTTAATAAGTAGTTTTGTAACTAAAGTATATTTGGGTTATGAAGCAATGTATGTTCTTTTGTATTTGTTGCATCAGTTTTTTTTCGGCCAGGCTGCAGGCCCAGCAAAATCATTTTATTTACCTGCAGACAGAAAATAAGCAACCGTTTTATGTTAAGCTTGATAACAACATTCTCAGCTCCTCTGTTTCCGGGTATTTGCTTATTCCCAAACTTAAAGAAGGCAGCTACAATTTTACACTTGGTTTTCCCAAAAAAGAATGGAGTGAACAAAAGTTTTCCTGCACCGTTGCGAATGCTGATGCAGGTTATCTTGTAAAAAACTTTGGAGATAGGGGCTGGGGTTTATTTAACCTGCAAACCCTTGATATTAGTATGGCCGGAGCAGGAACCCAGCGGCCGGCCAGCACACAGGGAGATAAAACAGATGAATTCTCAACCCTTTTATCCAGTGCTGTAAATGACCCTTCAATTTTAAAAAAAGATGTAGTTGAACCACCACCGGTTATAAAGGATACAGTTAAAACTGTTGCAGCAGAGAAGAAGAACAAGCCTTTGCCAGCGCCGGAAGTTGAAGATAAAGTAAAGGAAACTGTTTCCACAAAACCAGCCGTTATAACCAAAGAAGAAATAAAAAAGATAGAGGAATCAGGCGACGGAGAGGCATTTACCAGGAAGTACGTGATACAATCAAATGGTGTTGCAGATACAGTAAATATTTCTATTCCGGCGCAAGCCGATACAAAACCTGCAATTATTGATTCACCATCAGTTTCGGAAAAAGTAACTGCACCTCCAATAGCCGAAAAAATAGTGGAAGCAGAGAAAACAGGTGCAAAAACTGACTCTTTGGTAGTTGAAAAACAAGCTATCACCGAACCTCTGAAAACAGATTCTATACAAGATAAACAAACAACTGCCACAGATACAACGCCGGTTAAGGAAAAATTTCTGCCGATAGATATGGTTCCTGCTGCGGTGAAAATTGACTCAGCTGTAACTGTAAATACAAAGTCCGAAATAAAAGATATGCCCGTAAAAGATCCTATTGCAGCCATTGAAAAACCAGCGGTGATGCTGACAAATTCGGATTGTATCAGCAATGCTTCTGACGAAGATTTTTTAAAGCTTCGTAAAAAAATGGCTTCAGCATCATCGGATGATGATATGATAGGTCTTGCAAAAAAAGCATTTAAGCAAAAATGTTTTTCAACCGACCAGGTTAAAAACTTAGCTGTTTTATTTTTAAAAGATGAAGGCAGGTATAACTTTTTTGACCAGGCTTATCCTCATGTTTGGGATTCATCCAACTACAAATTGCTGGAAGGCCAGTTGACAGATCCATATTTCGTCAACCGCTTTAAAGCAATGATCCGCCACTAAAATAACAGTTGTTAAATTTGTTGTATGCCACGTTATTTTATTGAGGTGAGTTATAAGGGAACAAATTACGGCGGGTTTCAAATTCAGCAGAATTCAAATACTATACAGGCAGAAATTGAAAAAGTACTCACTGTTTTTTTCAAATCTCAAATCGGCCTCACCGGCAGTTCCCGAACGGATGCCGGTGTGCATGCATTGCAAAATTTTTTTCATTTTGACTCGGATGTTTTACCTGCTGCACCTTCAATAGAAAAGGCTGTGTATAATTTAAATGCTATGTTGCCGGGGGATATTGTTGTAAAAACCATGCGGCAGGTTGCTGATGAAATGCATTGCCGTTTTGATGCAATCGAGCGGGAGTATCAATATTTTGTGTACCAGCAAAAAGATCCCTTCAATGATTTCAGGGCATATTATTATCCATATAAACTTGATCTGCAATTGCTCCAACAGGCAGCTGCGGCCATTTTGAATTTTGAAGACTTTAGTTCATTTTGTAAGCGTAATACGCAGGTAAAAACTTTTATATGCAATATTGCAGAAAGCAGGTGGGAGCAAAGCGAAACAGGTTTTATCTACACTGTAAAAGCAAACAGATTTTTGAGAGGCATGGTGAGAGGGCTGGTAGGCACAATGCTAAAAGTTGGTACCCGTAAAATTAGCCTGGAACAATTTGTTCAAATTATTGAAAGCCGCAGTGCAGTTAAAACAGATTTTTCTGTGCCGGCGCATGGGTTGTTCCTGGTTAAGGTAAGTTATAAATAGCAAATAGCGTTGTGTAAACACAGGTGTTAGTAAGTTGAATTTGATTTGTAATTAATTGAAGGCAATTTTGTTTGTAACTAAAGATCAAAAAACCAGCAGATGCCTAAAACTTTAGAAAGAATTAAAGGCTATACAAATGCTTTTGATGTTCTGTGTAAAAGCGGAGAATCTAAGGTTATTGAAAATGCATTGTTGTTGTCTGCCCACCTGTTACCTGCATCTCAGGTATTTGCTTTTTGCTATAACGGTGAGATTATAATTTCTCTGGATAGAGGCAATATTAATATCACCAGTCTTCAGCAAGAAAATCATTTCGCTTCTTTTCTTTTTCCGCAGCAAGACAAAATAATATTCCCGTTAGTTGATGAAGCAGCAGATACAAAATCCGGAAAATTTTTTGCCGCATTTCCTTTGACTGATAAAGACGGTTTGGTGTTTGGAAAAATTGGCTGGGTTGATGAATCCAAACTATTATTTAATAATGCTGCAATCCCGGTTTTGCAGCTTGCAGCTACACAGCTCGCCGACCTGGTAGTAACCCATGCTGCAGAAATTAAAATTTGTAATAATTTACTGAACGCAGTTGCACAAACAGGTACTCTTTTATTGGACAACGAAGAATGGCAGGTCTTGTTTCAAAAGTCACTTGCTGTAATTGGTAATTCTTTTAAAGTTTCAAGGGTTTATTTTCTTGAAGTAAAAGGCGGTGTAAGCCTGGAACAGGATACTGCAAATATTCGGTTTGAATGGACAAAGGATGGATCCGTTTCCCAGTTTGACAATGCTGTGTTTAAAAATATCAGCCTTCAAAACAGCCATCGTTTGTGGAAGGAACTGGAAGAAAATAAAATTTTTGATGTAACAAGAAAAGGCCCGGAGGGCGGCTATTTAACAGAGCTGATGACTCAGCTGCAAAGCCTGTCATTACTGATGCTGCCGCTTGTGATAAAAGATAGACTTTTCGGTGTGATAGTGCTGAATGAAACTGAGTATGAAAGAATTTGGACCAATGAAGAAAAAGCGACGCTAAAAATAATTGGAGATAATCTTATTGCAGGCTACGAAACTAACCGGACGCAGGCTGAGGCAAAAAAAGTAACTGAACTTTTTGGTTATGTAATGAAGGCAACCAACGATTTAATATGGGATTGGGACATTTTAAATAATGTAATTGAACGGTCTGAAAATGGGTTTAAACACGTTACTGGTTACGACTACCACGAGGTTAAACAAACAATTGATTTTTGGCCTTCAAGAGTGCATCCGGACGATAAGGAAATCATGTTGGTGCATTTTAATGCTGCATTAAATAATCCAGCTATATTTTTTTGGGAAAACAATTTCCGGTTTTTAAAAAAGAACGGATCTTACGGTTACCTGGAAGACAGATGCTACATTATCAGGGATGCTGCTGGCAAGGCTATCAGGGCTATTGGAGCGGCACAGGATGTAACCGAACAGCGGATAGCGGTAATGAGGCTAGCCAACAGTGAACAACGCTTCAGATCAATGATCTATAATATCTCGGATGTAATTATGCTGGTAAATAAAGATACTGCCATAAGTTACCAGAGTGCTTCTGCCAAAAGAATACTGGGGTTTGATGACAATGAAATTCTGGGTAAGAGTTTTTTTATGTTGCTGCATCCGGATGATGCAGAGCGGGTAACTAATTTTTTTGATGAAGCCCTTGTAAAACCTGGTGATAGTCCTCCGATACAATTCAGGTATCTTACCAACAAAGGAACATATTTATCGCTGGAAGCGGTGGGAAATAATCAACTGGATAACCCTGCTATTAATGCTTTGATTGTAGTTTCACGGGATATTACTGAAAGAATAAATGCCGGAGATGCCATCAGGGCAAGTGAAGAAAAGTTCCGGTCGCTTGTGCATAATATTTCAGATATCATCAGTATCATTTCACCGGCAGGCCAAATCCTCTATCAAAGCTCATCGGCCAAGCAACGTATGGGTTATGCAGAAAATGAATTAAGCAACCGGAGCATTGGCGAAATTGTGCACCCGGAAGATTTTCCTTTACTGATGGGGGCCTTTGGCAGACTGATACAAACCGGCGGTACAAGTGATCCCATGGAGTTCAGGATAATGAATAAAGATGGTACCTACTTTTACATTGAGGCCCAGGCAACTAACCAGATTAGTAATCCGAACATACAGGGGATTGTTATTACATCACGTGATATTTCTCAAAGAAAAAAGACTGAGGAAGAAAGGAAATTACTGATAGAAGAACTTACAAAGAACAATGCCGATCTTACCCAGTTCTCCTATATCGTATCCCACGATTTAAGAGCACCGCTTACCAATCTCATCGCCATGATAAAGCTGCTGGATTTCAGCACCATACAAAATCCACGTTCTTTAAAACTGCTCAAAGGTTTTAAAACTTCCACCTTTAAATTAAGAGATACACTTAATGATTTAACTGACGTACTGCTGGTGAAGAACAATATCAACGTAGAGATTAAGATGCTTAGTTTGCAGGAGGTGTTTGTATCTGTTCTGCAGTCTGTAAGTTCACTGGTTGAAAGATCCGGCGCAGTGATTAATGTGAATTTTGCTGATGCGCCAGTTGTAAAATACAGTGAGACTTACCTCGAAAGTATTTTTCAAAACCTGCTTACCAACGCCATCAGGTATGCAAGCCCGGACCGGGCGCCACAAATAAATATCGTTACAAAAATCAGAGACAATTCGATTTTAATGACATTTGCAGATAATGGGATTGGCTTTAACATGAACATGGTAAAAGGGAAAATATTCGGACTACATCAGCGCTTTCATCATCACCCGGAAAGCCGTGGCATTGGGTTGTACCTCATTCATTCGCAAATAACTTCACTTGGAGGTGCCATAACTGTTGATAGTGAAGAAGGAACAGGAACCACCTTTTTCATAACGCTTAAAAACTCATAAATGCTCCCTTTAGTAATGTGTATTGATGACGATCCGATGGTGCAGATGTTGTGTGAAATAATTTTTGAAGATAATAATTTCTGCGAAAGAACTGTAATGGCACTCGATGGAAAACTGGCGCTTAAATATTTTGAAGAACAACTGAAACTACAGGAAGATCTCCGGGAAATACCACAGCTTGTTTTCCTGGATATAAATATGCCCGTGCTTGATGGATGGGATTTTCTGGAATTGTTTAACGAACAATTCGCCGTACATTTTCCCGATACAAAGTTCGCCGTGCTATCTTCATCAGTAAATCCTGCTGACAGGCAACGGGCTATTGGCCATAAACTTGTGTCATGGTTTTTTCCAAAGCCTTTGGATGAAGAACAGCTGAATGATTTAAAAAGCGCTTCTTTTTTCAGGCATTTTTTTTCAAACTGAAAACCTGGTTGCCTTTTAGTTTACTGATGATTTAAAATTAAATTATGAAGATTAGGAAATGTTGTTTTTTGTTTTTGCTGGTTTGCTGCGGTTGTTTGCTGGGTTGTAACGGGAATAAAAGTGATGCGGAAAAAAGCAGTAAACTGCAACCGGCAGAAGACAGTGCAAAGCAGGTTACAGATAAATATGCAGCGGGCCTTACCAGTCTTGAAAATGAAAAGAATATTCCTGATTTACTTTGCCAGGGCTGGCAGTTAGAGGAAGACCTGGAGACGCTTTCCTCAAGTGATGCAAAGGGAATTCTGCCTTTCAGGAGTTTCTATTTATTTAATGATTCAACTTTTATAAGAAATCCAAGGAATTCGTTAACCTATGGAAAATGGCAATTTAATAATGCAGAAAAACTAATTATCCTGAATGAAAATGATGGCAATAAAACAATCTATAAAATTGGAGCACTTGCTGTAAAAGAATTGGTTGTAATTAACAAAGGGGAAGGCAGTATTACCAAGTTTAAATTTGTTTCATCGGGCAAGCAGTATAAAGATAAAAATGCCGATCCATTTTATTTGGCAAACAACATGTGGCGCATAGCTCCAAAAAAACCTGAGACTGATGAGCAGATACGCAAACGCCTGAAGGAATTTGTTTGGTTCAATATTTTGTTTTACAGGGATAACCTGGCAAGTGGTTCAAAAACAATATCCTTTTATGGTTTCCCTACCTGCCTCCGCTGGTATGCTGGCGGCATTTTTCTTACCAAAGAAAAAGATCTTGCCTCAAATTGGTTTGCCTGCTTTTACAACCAGGCCCAGGCTATGAAAGCCTACAAAATGATGGATGAAGTTATAAGCAAAAAATACAAATGGGAAAAGAGCCGGGTTAACTGGGTAATAAAAAATCTTGACGTGCTTGAGCAAATGTATAAACAGATTTAAAAGTACTACAGCGCCTTTAATTCGGCAATGGTTGCAGTTGGATCCGCTGCCTTAAAAACACTGCTTCCTGCAACCAGTACGTCAGCACCTGCGTCAACAATAGCGGCAGCATTTTCAAGTGAAATACCTCCGTCTACTTCAATCTTTACATTCAATGACTGCCCGTCAATCAACTGGCGCAACTCCTTAATTTTAGTAAGTGTGTGCGGTATAAAACTCTGGCCACCAAAACCCGGATTAACACTCATCAGCAATACCATGTCAACATCGGCAATAATATCCTGTAACACATTTACCGGCGTGTGTGGGTTCAAAGCAACTGATGCCTGCATGCCAAGGCTTTTTATCTGCTGAATATTGCGGTGAAGATGAGGACATGCTTCAAAGTGTACTGTTAAAATATCGGCGCCAGCCTTTGCAAAAGCCTCTGCATAGTTGCCCGGTTCTTCAATCATTAAATGCACATCACAAACTTTGCTGGTCGCCTTACTGAAAAACTCTATCAGCATTGGTCCAAAACTAATATTTGGTACAAAGCGGCCATCCATTACATCCAGGTGAAACCAGTCTGCCTGGCTGGCATTCAGCATGTCGCATTCTTTTTGAAGTTCGAGAAAGTTAGAAGCCAGAAGTGATGGTGCAATAATGGGCATTTTTTGGATGTTTGATTTATGATTTATGATGTTTGAAGTCTGATGTTTGAAGTTGGTGTTTGAGGTTAATGTTATGATTAATGTCTGGTTATTCACGATTCGCAATTCACCTCTCACCATTCACTATTCTATCACTCCAAGTTTGGCAAGTGCATCTTTTGCCTCTGCATAGTCTTTGTCAACCTGCAATGCAAGCTGGTAATTTTGAATGGCCTGCTCTTTTTTCCCAAGCTTTTCAAAGCAGCGGCCAGTCCAGTAATATGCTTCCTCATTTGTAGTGGAAAGAGACTGTTCAAGCTCCAGTACTTTTAATGCATCCAGGTATTTGCCTGCATTGTAAAATGTAATTGCTTTCTCCCTGTAAGCATCAAGATAAGTGTAATCGATCTTTAAACACTGGTCAAAAAAGCTGATTGCTTTTTCTGTTTCTCCTGCACTGCTGTAATAAAGCCCTTTAATGAAAGTTGCCTGCAATGCACCTTTCCCATTTGATCTTGTTAAAATTGTATCTGCTAATGCAATAGCTGCCGGGTTTTTTGTCTGTGCATAAATGGTGGCGAGTGAAATAATATATTCTGGTCTCGGTTCTATTGCAACAGTTTTTTCCATTGCCTTGATAGCGCCGGCAGTATCCTGGTTTAAAAAATGCAACCTCGCTTTGGCATCCCATAATTGTGAGTTGCCGCTGTTATTTTTCAGCAACAAATTATTCTCTTTAATTGCACTTTCATAATCGCCGTTGGTTGCAAAATAATCAACAAGGTTATTTCCAAGTTTTAACGAATCGGGATATTGAGCGATAAGATTTCTTAATTTCTTCTCCTGTTCCGGCATAGGAGAATTGGTGCCAGGCTGCTTTTCAACTGCATTGTTACCGCAGGAAAAAAGCACCACACTCAGTAAAAATAAAATCGCTTTGTTCATGTAGTTGTTTAAAGCGGCAAAAATAAGTTGTTCAAAAAGAAACTGCTTACAATATTTTGACAATATTAAATGGCCTGCCTGTTAACTTTGCGCCACAAAAAATTACGCATGAAAAAACTAATGGTTCTCTGCTTTTTTGCAGCAAAATGTTTAACCGGGCTGGCCCAAAACAGCACGCTGGTAAATGATACAATTCATTTTGCAGGAGAAAAACATTTTGCCAACATACAGCAGCTAACTTTTGGGGGAGACAATGCCGAAGCCTATTTTAGCTTTGATGGCAAATGGATCATTTTTCAACGTACCAATCCTAAAACCGGCATTCTTTGCGATCAAATTTTTATCGGGAAAGTGCCTTTAAATGGTGAAAAATTTGCCCCCCGGAGCCTGAGTTCAGGCAAGGGCCGTACAACCTGCGGTACATTTTTAAAAGATGGAAAACATGTTGTATTTGCCTCCACCCATTTGGGCGCCGATACCTGCCCGCCCGTGCCCGACCGGAAAAAATATGGCAACAAATACATCTGGCCTCTCTACAGCAGCTTTGATATTTTTATGGCAGACCTGGATGGCAATATTGTGAAGCAGCTTACCAGCAGTATTGGTTATGATGCAGAAGCAACTATTTCACCTGACGGAAAAAAGATGATCTACACAAGTGTAAAGGATGGTGATATTGATCTTTACATTATGGATCTAAAATCTGGCAAAGAAAAAAGAATCACCAACATATTGGGTTATGATGGCGGAGCATGGTTTAGCCCTGATGGCAAAAAGATTATTTGGCGGGCAAGCAGGCCTACTACAGATGCTGACGTAAAAGAATACAAAGATTTGCTGGCCGAAAATTTAGTAGCACCGGTTAATATGGAAGTATTTACGGCAGATGCTGATGGCACCAATGTTAAGCAGGTTACAACTTTTGGAAATGCCAATTGGGCTCCGGCATTTTTGCCCGACAGTAAGCGCATTATTTTTGCAAGCAATCACCAGAGTAAAAGAGGTTTTCCTTTTAATCTTTATACCATCAATGAAGATGGAACTGGGCTGGAGAAAATTTCTGCAGAAAAATCTTTTGATGCTTTCCCAATGTTTAGCCCGGATGGGAAAAAAATTATTTTTTGCAGCAACAGGAATAACGGTGGCACAAGGGATACCAATATTTTTATAGCTGATTGGGTGGAGTAAACTAATTTGAAAGTTGTAATTATTCAGCAGTTTCATTCAGGCGTTCGTTGAAAGAAAGCTTGTTACCAAAGGGATCAATAACATCCATACAAAGGGTATTGTAAAATGTTTTTTCCACGGCGGGCCGGAAGTATTTATAATTTTTAGCCATTAGCTCTTTGCAGTAATCTTCAATTGCTGTACAGGTTATGTACACTTTACTACCGGGTGTGGCATCGCCATGGTGTTCTGAAAGATGCAGCTGGATGTTATCTTTTTTAATGCCAATGTAGTACGGTGTACCCGGTTCAAACTGGTGCTCCCATTCAATGGTAAACCCCAACCAGTCAATATAAAACTCTTTAGCTTTGGCAACATCAAAAATGCGGAGGATGGGGATATTTGTCTGAAGCATTATCGAAGAATTTTTATTTTAGGTTACATTTTGCACATTTGTACAGCTGCAAATCAGCACATTTGCACATCTGCACATTTTCCCATTTGCATATTTTCTTACACCAGTTCAATCACCTCACAATCCTTCATTTCTTTTCCGTCAATTACAAACCGTATCAGTGTTCTTACTTTTTGCCAGCCCTGCCTGCCGGCGGCGCCGGGGTTTATGTGCAGACAGCTTAGTTTTTCATCATACATCACTTTTAAAATGTGGCTATGGCCACTTATAAATAATTGTGGCTGATGAATCAGCAGTTCCTTTTTTGTTTCAGCGTTATATTTTGGAGGATAGCCGCCGATATGCCGCATCATCACTTTCACATCCTCACACATAAAAATATTTTGCAAGGGAAATTGTGTACGAATTTCTGTTCCGTCGATATTACCATAAACGCCTTTTAATGGCCTGTAAGCCATTATTTTTTCAGCAACAGCCGGGTCTCCGAAATCACCGCCGTGCCATATTTCATCGCAGTTGCTGAAATGTTCAAAAACAGCTTCATCTAAAAAGCTGTGGGTGTCAGATATAAGCCCGATTCTCGTCACATTCAAAAAATTTATTTAAAATGTAAATTAGCCAACTGGCCGGTAAACTGCAAAAAGATAATGCTATGCTGGTACTGCTTTGAATGAATTGTTTTACAAAGTGATCATGAAGCCGCCATACAGGCTTGCCAACCCACTTTGAGTAATACAGCTGAAACTTAACCCAAAAATATTAAGTGCTTTTGCAGGGAAAAGCTTAATTTGTACAATAAAAATTAAAACGATATGCTTAAATTTCAAAACATTAAAGTAGGAGATTTTTTAATGGCCGATAATGACGGCGATGTATTAAAAGGTGAAGTAACCAATTTAAAACATGGGGAAAACCAGGTATGCCTCAACATAGGCACCCAGGAGTTTTGGTACGAGATGAATCAGCTGAGCCCCATCCAAATTACGGATAAAGAATTAGCCAATTTAAAATTTAGCAAACAGGTAAATGATGATGGAACGGTGAAGTACTCCAAGGGGGCATTTAGAATAATGCTCCAGCATGAAAATGATTTTTCAAAGCAGGAAATATGGTACCGGGATGAACACCGCCACATTGTTACCCCTATTTATTTACATGAATTGCAAAACCATTTTCACGATATGACAAAAGTGCATCTGAACGAAGATGCATTTTAATTTAAAAAATTTTAAATCCCTGGCCCTGCATTCAGCAGGGCTTCTTTATTTATAACATATGTGTCATCTTCCTTTTCAAGCAAATTTTTTGCTTTCCAGCCATAAAATGTCTGATCAAAAAAAGCTAAAATGAAAATTTTGGGTAAAATGTAATAAACTTTTACAAAAAAAACTTCACCAACTCCTTAAATAGCCGATTTTTTTAGTAATAATTAATTTTAACCTCTTATCTTTGCGTCCCAAAAATATGGCTAAGCAAGCACTCATTAAACAAGACGGTACAATATTAGAAGCGCTGAGTAATGCGATGTTCAAAGTAAAGCTTGAAAACGGTCATGAAATACTGGCAACCATCTCCGGAAAAATGCGGATGCATTACATAAGAATTCTTCCGGGAGATAAGGTGGGCGTGGAAATGAGCCCTTACGACCTCACAAGGGGAAGGATTATTTTCCGGTACAAATAAGTGTAAAAAACTAAAGCCAGTTGTTGTAATTGGTTATTGATAATAACTGTAAAAACGAAAAAAATGAAGGTTAAAGCTTCAATCAAAAAGAGAAGTGTTGATTGCAAAATTGTAAGAAGGAAAGGTGTTTTGTTCGTAATCAACAAAAAAAATCCCCGTTTTAAACAACGCCAGGGATAAATTAAATTGCCGATGCCGGATGTCTGATTTGTGATTTTAAATCAAACGATCTGCATCAAAATCACAATTCTAAAATCAAAAATCATAAATAAAGATTATGGCTCGTATTGCCGGTATTGATTTACCAAAAACAAAAAGAGGGGAAATTGGTCTTACTTATATCTATGGGATTGGCCGTTCTACAGCTCAATATATTTTAACCAAGGCTGGAATCAGCTTTGATAAAAAAGTAAATGAATGGAATGATGAAGAGCAGACAGCCATTCGTACAGTTATCAATAACGAATTTAAAACTGAAGGTGCTTTACGCAGTGAGGTGCAGATGAACATTAAGCGTTTGCTTGATATTGCCTGCTACCGTGGCTTGCGTCATCGTAAAGGTTTACCGCTTCGTGGCCAGCGTACACGTACTAACAGCCGTACCCGTAAAGGTAAACGTAAGACAGTTGCCGGTAAGAAGAAAGTAGCTAAGAAATAATTCAAATTTGCAAATGTGCATATATGCACATTTGCAAATTGTTTTAATAAGGCTTAACAATACGAACAAATACCAGATAGCTTTTAAGCCGGCAGGAGGGTTTGATTCGGTTTCCCGGTTTACCGGGAGATAATTTTTCATAGATTACCTACAAAATTAATTATGGCAAAGGCACAAGGCGGTAAAGCCGCAACCGGCAAAGCAGCCGCTAAAAAAAGAATTGTAAAAGTTGACAGTTTTGGAGATGCTCACATCGTAGCAAGTTTCAACAACATCATCATCAGTTTAACCAACAAAACCGGCCAGGTTATTTCCTGGAGCAGTGCCGGTAAAATGGGTTTTAAAGGGAGTAAGAAAAATACACCTTATGCAGCCCAGATGGCCGCTTCTGATGCAGCTAAAGTTGCACTGGACGCAGGTTTAAAAAGAGTTGATGTGTTTGTAAAAGGACCAGGTTCTGGCCGTGAAGGTGCTATCAGGGCATTATCACAATCAGGTATCGAGGTAAACATGATCAAAGATGTTACACCACTTCCGCACAATGGTTGCCGTCCTCCAAAGAAAAGAAGAGTATAGTAATATGTCTGATCTCTGATTTTACGATGTCTGATTTCAGCATCAAAAGATCTGAGATCAGAAATCAAACATAATTTCATAACGGGTGCAACATTTATTTTAAGATTTTTTGATGTTGCATCGTCACTAAAAAATCAACTAACAACTATGGCAAGGTACACAGGCCCCAAGACAAAGATCTCCAGGATTTTCGGAGAACCAATTACAGGCAACGGAAAATGGTTAACAAAGAACAGCAACCCTCCCGGGATGCATGGCGCTAACCGTAAACGTAAAACTTTAGGTGAATATGCATTGCAGCTCCGTGAGAAGCAAAAGGCAAAATATACTTATGGTTTGCTTGAAAAACAATTCCGCAAAACATTTGATGAAGCTGCAAGACGCAAAGGCGTTACCGGCGAAAATCTTATTAAATTGCTTGAAGCCCGTTTGGACAATACAGTTTTCCGTATGGGGATTGCACCAAGCCGCCAGGCTGCCCGCCAGCTGGTTAGCCACAAGCATATTACTGTTAATGGTGAAGTGGTTAACATTCCATCTTATTCAATGAAGCCAGGTGAAACTATAGGACTGAAAAATAAGAGTGCAGTCAATACTTCCATCACATCTGCCATGAAAGGTAAAAATGCTAAATTCAACTGGGTTGATTTTAACGAAGCTGAATTAAAAGGTACTTTCATTGCTTATCCTGAAAGGGAAAGTGTTCCTGAAAATATTAAGGAGCAGCTGATTGTGGAATTGTACAGCAAGTAATGTGAGAGGAGAAATTATTCTTTTAATCCTTCTCTGAAACTCACTGCTTACGACTTACAATAATTAACAACAAACAAAAAATCAAATAACAAATATGGGCATCTTAAATTTTGTAAAACCTGATAAAATTGTTCTTCAGAAAGCGACGGATTTCGAAGCTCAGTTTGAGTTTCGTCCGCTTGAGCCTGGGTATGGTGTTACTATTGGTAATGCATTACGCAGGGTATTGCTTAACTCGTTAGAAGGTTACGCCATTATCGGTATCAACATAGTAGGAGCTGATCATGAATTTGCCACAATAAAAGGTATTACCGAAGATGTTACTGAGGTAATTCTTAATTTAAAACAAGTACGTTTTAAAAAGAAAGTTGACCATGATGTAAATGTAGAAAAGGTTACACTTTCATTAAAGAATAAAACTGAATTTACTGCAGGCATGATTGGAGAAGCATCTCCCGTGTTTGAAGTAATGAATCCTGAGCTGGTTATATGTGTAATGGATTCAAGCGCCAAGCTTGATATCGAAATTAGCATTGGTAAAGGAAGGGGATATGTGCCTGCGGAAGATAACAAAGAAAAGAATCCTCACTTTGGATACATTGCAACTGATGCGATTTATACTCCCATCAAAAATGTAAAATACACCATTGAAAATACCCGTGTTGAACAACGCACAGATTTCGAAAAGTTGATAATGGAAGTGGTTACTGATGGCACAATACATCCTGAAGAGGCTGTAAAACAAGCCAGTCGTATTCTTATTCAGCATTTGATGATCATCACTGATGAAAACATCACATTCGATACAAAAGAAGATAAGAAAGAAGACCTGGTTGATGAACAAACTTTGCAACTGCGTAAAGTATTGAAAACACCGCTGGAAGATCTTGATCTTTCTGTACGTGCCTTTAACTGCCTGAAAGCTGCCAAGATCAACTCTTTAAGCGAACTGGTACAATACGAACAGGAAGACCTGATGAAATTCAGGAACTTCGGTCAGAAATCATTGAGTGAAATTGAGCAGGTGCTGAATGAAAGAGGTTTAGGCTTTGGAATGGATCTTAGCAAGCTGAAACTGGACGACGAATAAAACAAATTTGCAAATTTGCCAATGTGCAGATATGCAAATCCTAAGTCAATTTTTTCATTTGTACATTTGCAATATTTTCACATCTGCATATTTATTAAAAAGTAGGTTACAATTCCTGACACGGTGTAACCGAATTAAAACAACAACGTCATGCGTCACGGAGACAAAAACAACAATTTAAGCAGAACCGCCTCTCACAGAAAGGCCCTGCTGATGAACCTGGGTTGCCAGCTGATCACTCACAAAAAAATAGTTACAACGCTTGCAAAAGCAAAAGCTTTACGTTGTTACATTGAGCCGCTGATCACCAAAACAAAAAATACCGCCTCTAAGGAAAGTATCATGCACAACCACAGGATAGTGTTTAGCTACCTGAATGATAAGGCCGCTGTAAAAGAATTGTTTACAGTAGTTGCACCAAAAGTAGCTGATCGTCCGGGTGGATATACAAGGGTGATTAAACTTGGAAAAAGAACTGGTGATGCTGCTGAAATAGCCATGATTGAACTGGTAGATTTCAATGATATTTACGGAAAAGGTAAAGGAGTTGCTGCAGCTGCAGAACCTGCTAAAAGAACAAGAAGAAGTGGTGGCAAAAAGAAAGCTGATGCAACTGCTGAAGTGGCACCGGCTGAAGAAGTTGTTCCAGAAGCAACAGCTGGTGATGAGCCTGCTGCTGAAGAAAAAACAGAAGCATAGATTTCCGGAGTTACCGGATTCAAATCCAAATCATACTAAACTCCGATATACCAATCGGAGTTTTTTTTACGCAATTTTTTTAAGCTCATTACAAAATGAGACTTCTGCTACAGCTTTCAGTCGGTATGCAGTTTAATACCGGCAGCTTGAAAATTATTTCGCAAAAAACACACGAAACTATTTCTTTGCAAAAATATTAATCCAACAAATGACCAACGTTTCCAGGCAACCTGCAGTTTTATTACTAAAAGATGGTACAGTATTAAATGGCTTTTCATTTGGTAAGAAAGGTACCACAACAGGTGAAATATGTTTTAACACAGGTATGACGGGCTACCAGGAAGTTTTTACCGACCCAAGTTATTACGGACAGGTACTGATAATGAACAGCGTTCATATTGGTAATTATGGTGTAAAAAATGAAGATGTGGAGAGTGACAGCGTGAAGGTACGTGGTGTTATCGGCCGCAATTTGGAAGAGCAGTTCAGCCGCTTGCTTGCCGAAGGCAACCTGCAGGATTATTTTGAGAAACAACAGGTAGTGGCCATTGACGGCCTGGATACCAGAGCACTTGTGGCACATATCCGCACAACAGGAGCTATGAATTGTATCATATCTTCAGAAGAACTTAATATTGAAAAATTGCAGGCTCAGCTGGATGCCGTACCATCTATGGACGGGCTTGAACTTGCTTCGGTTGTTTCTACCGAAGAAGCTTATTATGTTGGCAACCCTTCAAGCACTGTAAGGGTTGCTGTATTGGATTTCGGTATCAAGAAAAACATTCTTAACTGCCTTGTGGAAAGAGGTGCTTATGTAAAAGTTCACAACGCCAAAGCTTCTATTGAGGAGTTAAATCGTTTTAATCCTTCGGGATATTTTATCAGCAACGGTCCCGGCGACCCGGCACCAATGGACTATGCGGTAAATACCATTAAACAAATTATTGCTTTAGAAAAGCCGCTCTTCGGCATTTGTCTTGGGCACCAGCTGCTTGCGCTGGCCAATGATATTCCCACTTATAAAATGCATCATGGTCACCGTGGACTAAACCACCCGGTTAAAAATATCATTACTGGTAAAAGTGAGATCACTACACAAAACCATGGGTTCGGCGTAAATCCAGATGCAGTAAGAGCTTCGGCAGATGTTGAAATTACCCATGTGAATCTGAATGATGACTCCATTGAAGGTATCCGGATGAAAAATAAGCCAGCATTTTCAGTACAATATCACCCGGAGGCAACACCTGGTCCGCATGACAGCAGGTATCTTTTTGATGACTTTATGGGCATGATGAAAGACAGCCCACAATCCTAGATTTCACTTCAAACCAACAGAAAAATATTACCTGCCGTTCTTCCGGCGATCATCAGGTTTCATTAATCTTTAAAATGCTTTTTCGGTAAGCCATTGGTGTTTGCCCCGTTATCTTTTTAAATGACCGGAAAAAGAATACCGGGTTGTTAAAGCCACAATCGTAACACAAATTTTTTATGTTTTGGTTTTCATCCTGCAGCAATTTGCAGGCATGTCCTATGCGTATTTCAGTCAAAAATCTTACAAAGGTTTTTTGTGTTTTTGTTTTAAAAAACCTGCAGAATGCATTGGTTGTCATGGAACAAATACCGGCTACTTCTGCCAGGCTTATCTGCCGTTGAAAATTCTTAAAAAGAAAATCATACACTTCAACAAAGCGGTTCATATCAGTTTCAGACGGTTGTAGTTTATAACTTGTGCTGGCCAATGTATCATAATCGTTGGTATGGCTTAACAGGTGAAGTAACTGCATAAAAAGCCCCAGTTGCTCAAACCCTTCGGCCTCAATTATTTTTTTAGTCAGCGTAATCGCAGTTTTCTTCGTTTCACCTAAAATGCGAAATCCCCGTTCAGCCTTCTGCAATAAATTTTGCAGCGCCATCAGCATATTAGGTTCATCCGTCATCCCTCCAATAAAATCTCCGGTAAAATAAATGGAGTAGGCAGTGGTATATTTTTTTTTGCTGTGGCAGGTAAAACTCTGGATCACAACGGAGAAGGTGCGGAAGGCCTAAACCCAGCATGATCAATTCTCCTTTTTCAAAATGACCAAGGTAATCGCCGGCTACCATTTTGCCGCTGCCCTCTGCAATCCAGGTAAACTCAAATGTTTTGTGGAAATGAAAATCATGATCAAAAAAGGGTTTGTATACTTTTTTAACCCAAATGCGTTTTTTGTCGAGAATAGGAGCGTCCACCAGTAGTGATGCCTTCATTGGATTTATTTAAAAGTGTGTGCTAATCCGGCGACCCGTAATAAGTGTTAAAGGTAAAATAGTTTACTATTTTATCAAATTATGTAACAGGCTTCTGTTTGTTAATAGATACTTTTACAAAACGATTGATTTTAATTACAGCCTCCGCCATAATATACGAAGCATCAATTGTTTATGGAGAAAAGAAATGCCTGTCTGTAGTTGACTGCATTAAAGAGAACATTAATTTAAGAAAAATGACAAAAGCCATCAATACCTTTCTCATCATACATCCTGCAGACAATGTTTTAGTTGCCTTGAAAGATCTTACAAAAGGAACAGTTCTAAAACATGGCAATAAAGAGATTACGCTACGAGAAGACATACCTGCTAAGCACAAAATATTTTTGCAGGATATGCCTTTGGGTGGCCAGGTTTTTATGTATGGTGTGCTTGTAGGCACAACCACCACCGAAGTAAAACAGGGTGGATTGATGAGCACTGCCAATTTAAAACATGCTGCCACACCTTATGCGTACAGGAAAGTTGACTACCATTGGCAAGCACCCGATGTTAGTGCATTTGCCAACCGTACATTTATGGGTTACCACCGCAATGACGGCCGGGTGGGTACTGCAAATTACTGGCTCTTTATTCCTACCGTTTTTTGTGAGAACAGGAACCTCGATGTGATAAAAGAGGCGTTGCATAACACACTTGGTTATGCAGTTACGGAAAAGTATAAAACCTTTACAAGCCAGTTATTGAGTGCTTACCAGCATAAGCAGGATCTTGATATTGTTGAAACAAATTTTACGGCAAAAGCCGGGAGCGAAAGGATTTTTAAAAATATTGATGGCATTAAATTTTTGAATCACCAGGGAGGTTGCGGCGGCACCAGGCAGGATGCAGGGATTTTAAGTAAGCTGTTAGCAGCCTATGCCGATCATCCCAATGTGGCTGGCATTACAATGCTTAGCCTTGGCTGCCAGAATATGCAGGTGCAGGATTTTTTAAATGATCTTAAAGCACGAAATCCTTCATTTGATAAACCACTGCTTATATACGAACAGCAGCGTTCACAGAGTGAAGAGTTTTTGATAAAGGATGCAATAAAACAAACTTTTTCAGGCCTTGCAAAAGCGAATGTTATGGAGAGGACACCTGCACCATTAAACAAACTGGTGATTGGCGTGAAATGCGGTGGCAGTGATGGTTTTAGCGGTATTTCTGCTAACCCTGCTGTTGGTTATACTGCAGATTTGCTGGCAGCACTTGGTGGCAAAATTTTGCTTGCCGAATTTCCGGAGTTATGTGGTGCAGAGCAAAATTTAATTGACCGTTGCACCAATAAAAATGCAGCGGAGAAATTCATTCACCTGATGCGTACCTACGATGAGCAAGCACACAGGGTTGGTTCAGGCTTTCACATGAATCCATCGCCGGGTAATATAAAAGACGGCCTGATCACCGATGCGATTAAGAGTACTGGTGCTGCAAAAAAGGGAGGTACTTCTCCAGTTACAGATGTGCTGGACTATACAGAGCCATCTGTTGTTCCGGGACTAAATCTTGTTTGTACACCAGGTAATGATGTGGAAGCTACAACCGGCCAGGCAGCCAGTGGAGCAACCCTTATCTTATTTACGACAGGCCTGGGTACGCCAACTGGAAACCCTGTTTGCCCCACAATTAAAGTGAGTACCAACAGCCAGCTTACAAAACGGATGAATGACATTATTGATATTGATTGCGGCCCGGTGATAGAAGGAGAAAAAACGATTGAAGAAATGGGTGCAGAGATTTTAGAGTACTGTATTAAAGCCGCCAGTGGAGAAGTAATACCAAAAGCCGTGTTGCTTGGGCAGGATGATTTTATTCCGTGGAAAAGAGGCGTATCGTTATAAGTGGTGGCAGGTTGCAACCAATATTTTATAAGGAGAGTACATTGATAAAAACAGATGGATAATAAAAAGCAGATCAAACCTTTCTCATGTTTTATCGTTTGGTGATAAACAGTTAAAAGCTGGAACCGGCCTGTTTTTACAGGCCGGGCAGGCTAATTTAAAAGTAACCGATCAGCCAGAGAAAATGCAATATTAATCTAAAAATAAAATTAAAAGTTGCGTATGCCGGGTAAATATTGTTTAGCGCTTGATCTTATTGACGATGAAAGCCTGATTAAAGAATATGAACTTTACCATGAAAAAGTTTGGCCCGAAATATTAGCAAGTATCAGTAATGCCGGTATTACCAACATGGACATTTACCGAACCGGAAACAGGCTTTTTATGATAATGGAAACAGATGACACATTTAATGCAGCGGCTAAAACTGCTGCTGACGCTGCCAGTCCAAAAGTGCAGGAATGGGAAACCCTGATGTGGAAATACCAGCAGGCGTTGCCGTTTGCAAAGCCCGGCGAAAAATGGATAATGATGAAAAAAATATTTGACTTAAAAACACAAACGCATGTTTAGCCTGCAGAAAAAAAATGCTGTTGTAACAGGTGGTGGCAGCGGGATTGGAAAAGCCATTGCAGTTTTATTTGGCCGGCAGGGAGCCCATGTTCACATAGTTGAGTTGAATGCTTCCGCAGCACAGGAAGTTGTAAATGAAATTCACCAAGCCGGCGGAGCGGCAACAGCGCACAGCTGTAATGTAACAAACCAGCAGGAAGTACTGGATGTTTTTAATACTGTTGGAGTAGTGGATATTTTGGTAAATAATGCTGGCATTGCACATGTTGGCAATGTTGAAAATACCAGCAGCGAAGATTTTGAACGCATCTTTAATGTAAATGTAAAAGGAGTTTACAATTGCCTTTTTGCAGCCATTCCATTAATAAAAAAAAATGGTGGTGGTGTTATTGTAAACATAGCTTCTATTGCGGCAATTGTCGGCATTACAGACCGTTTTGCTTACAGCATGAGTAAAGGTGCCATTGCTGCTATTACGCTCAGCGTGGCCAGGGATTATATGCAACACAATATCCGGTGCAACAGTATTTCTCCTGCAAGAGTTCATACACCTTTTGTGGATGGATTTATAGCAAAAAATTATACAGGCAAAGAGGAAGAAATGTTTGATATACTTTCTAAAAGCCAGCCGGTTGGCCGCATGGGCAAGCCGGAAGAAGTTGCTGCCATGGCCCTCTATCTTTGCAGTGACGAAGCCGCATTTATAACCGGAAATGATTACCCTGTTGACGGGGGATTTGTAAAACTGAACAACTGATAAACTGATATGAAACTAATTCGCTTTGGCCCGATGGGTAAAGAAAAGACAGGAGTAATTGTAAATGATGAATGGCTTGATGTTTCGGCTTTTATCAACAATTATGATGAAGATTTTTTTGAAAGTGATGGCCTCGCTGTCCTGGCTAAATTGCTGGAAGAACAAGCTGGAAAGTTGCCTCTGATTGATAAATCACAAAGACTTGGATCACCCGTGGCAAGGCCCTCTAAAATAGTTTGCATTGGGTTGAATTATGCAAAACACGCTAAAGAAACCGGCGCCTCAATTCCAAAAGAGCCCATACTTTTCTTTAAATCAACAACCGCTTTAACCGGTCCATTTGATGAAATCATCATTCCAAAAAATTCCCAGAAAACAGACTGGGAAGTTGAACTTGCGGTTGTGATCGGCAAAAAAGCAAGCTATGTGGAAGAAGCTCATGCACTGGATTATGTTGCCGGCTACTGCCTGCACAATGATGTAAGTGAAAGAGAATTTCAGCTGGAACGTGGCGGCACCTGGGATAAAGGAAAAGGCTGCGATAGTTTTGCACCCATCGGCCCCTGGCTTGTAACTAAAGATGAAATTGCGGATGTAAACAACATGCGGCTCTGGCTTAAAGTAAATGATAAAATAATACAGGATGGAAATACTGATGACCTGATCTTTAATATTCCGCAGCTTGTATCTTATATCAGCCAGTTTATGACGTTGTTGCCGGGAGATATTATCAGTACAGGTACGCCACATGGAGTTGGCCTGGGCTTTAATCCCCCAATATATTTAAAGGATGGCGATGTGGTGGAACTTGGTATTGACGGGCTGGGAACGGCTACTCAAAAAGTAAAAAATTACAGCGCAAGCTGATAACGATTCTTTTCTTCAAAAAATAAAATTGCTGCCATGGATTTATTATTAAAAGATAAAGTGATTATTGTAACCGGTGGTGCTAAAGGTATTGGCGAAGGCATCAGCAAAGTGTTAGGTGCAGAAGGTGCTATTGTTGTAATTGTTGGCCGGAATGAAGAAGACAATAACAAAACAGTTGATGCTATTATTGCAGCAGACGGCAGGGCATCACAGGTGGTTGCTGATCTTTGCCTGCCTGAAGCGTGTGAGGCAGCTGTAAAGAAAACTGTAGAAACTTATGGCCGTGTTGACGGACTTGTAAATAACGCCGGAGTTAACGATGGAGTAGGTCTTGAAAGTGGCAGTTATGATAAGTTTATTGACAGCCTGCACAAGAACCTGGTGCATTATTATTTGATGGCGCATCATGCTCTGCCTGCATTGAAGCAAAGCAAAGGGGCCATTGTAAATATTGGCAGTAAAACTGCTGAAACCGGCCAGGGAAACACATCTGCTTATGCCGCAGCCAATGGCGGGCGCAATGCACTGACAAGAGAATGGGCGGTTGAATTGCTGCCGTTTGGCATAAGAGTAAACGCAGTTATTGTTGCTGAATGTTTTACTCCTTTGTATCAAACATGGATAAAAACGTTGCCAAATCCTGATGAAAAATTAAAAGACATACAGTCTAAAATTCCGCTGGAAAAACGTTTTACGGAAGCTGAAGAAATTGCCAATATGGTAGCTTTTTTACTAAGCGAAAGATCCTCACACACCACCGGGCAGCTCATTCATGTTGATGGTGGTTATGTTCACCTGGACAGGGCGCTGATTTAATTTGTACAGACGACTACAAAGATTTTCTCAGCGTTAAATAAAAAGGTACTTCCAACCTGCTTTTATCATCATTCAATACCATTTGTGCAGCCATTTCGCCCATTTTTTTAAAGTCGGTTGAAATGGTGGTAATGCCTTCCAGCATGAACTGTTTCCAGGGCGTTTCGTTGTAAGAAATAATTCCAATATTTTGGCCAACTACCAGGTTGCTTGATTTTACTTTCCCCAGTAAAACAACCAGATCATCTTCCATCAGATTTATGTAAACTTCACCTTCACCAATCGTCTCTTCCGCAATATTACGCACCACAGAATAGTTAAAAGCATACTCATTGCAAAATGACTGGAAGCCTTTTAAAATCTCCTCCGGAAAATAAGTATCTGCAGGAAATATCATTTTAAGTGACTGGTATTTTTCCAGCTGCGGCAATGCTTCTTTCAAAGCATTAAAAATATCACGTTCAAAATTTTCATACACAGCACCATAACTCTTTTTAATTCCGGGGATCAATTTATCAAGTAAGATAAGTTTGCCATTGGTAAATTCATTTATCACGTCTGCTGCATTTTCTCCGCCATCCAAAAAATGCGGAATAATAACATAGTGACTATAATCATCTTTTTTGCTGTGTAACAATTTTTTAAAAAGGCCAAAATCGTTGTTGTAGATGTGAAAGTCGATCGCAGCCTGCTCGCCAAGAATGCCGGCAAAAGAATCGTACAATATCTTTTTATGAGCACTGAGTTTATTAAAAAGCAGCAGCACTTTTACCGGTTGTGTAACATCTGTATTGCTGATGAAATAACCCTTACCCGGCACCGATCCTATCACCCCAAGTTTCTTCAAATGCTTGTAAGCTTTCTCCGCACTGTCCCGGGATATATCCAGCTCAAAACTAAGTTCATTGATAGATGGCAGCAGGTAACCTTTTGTAAGTTTGCCAGCCTCAATAGATTTTACAATAGAGTTACTCAGCTGAATATATTTGGGTGTTACTGCATACTCATCTACAGAAATAAGCCGGTAAATATTTTCTGAAGTCATCTGGAAACAATTATTTAAATGCAAGGTAAGTTTTTAGGAACTGAGGCAGAGCCGCACCTAAATCCTTGTATTTGATAAAGCGGTTATGGCTATTTATTAAAAAAAATCTTTACCATGCAGGTGCAGGATGGTTGATTAATTTATTAAGAATACATTTACCTTTCGATTGCACACGGCAGCTATCAATATTATGCTGCATCTTTTACAGCCATATAGTTTATAAAGAACGGTGGCTGCCAATCACGACTGTTTGCCATGCATCAAATAAGAACGAGCCGCATAAAACATTTTTCTCCAACACCCGGTGCGGCATGGCTTTTCCGCAATGTATTTCCGGCCACAAAAGGTAAGGTGAAGCACAGCCATTCCACAATAAATTATTTCAATCAAATACGCTACTTCAAATGAATCAAAAATTTTCAAGAAAAAAAATAATGTTGCCAGCATTATTAATGATTATTAGTTTTTTAATGATCCAGGCAATTATAGCTCAGACAGTAATAAACAACCTGCAGGTGGAATACACCAAAACCCCAATAGGAATTGATGTAACAGCACCACGCTTTAGCTGGCAAATGACGGCACCGGCAGGTGAAAGAAATTATACTCAAACCGGTTATCAACTGGAAGTAAAAGATTCAAAAGGCAATATTACCTGGAACTCAAAAAAAATTGCAGGGGCTGTGGCGCTTGGCATTGTGTATGCAGGAACTCCGCTTAAAGCTTCAACAAAGTACAACTGGACTGTAACTGTTTGGGATCAAAAAGCCAAGGCAACAAAAGCCTCATCCTGGTTTGAAACGGGACTAATGAACCCTGCATTAGCTGCATGGGAAGGCGCAACCTGGATCGGCGGTGGCAATGAAGACCTGGTTCTGTATTCCCCGTACCTGCCCTTATTTAATTTAAAATACACCCTGGCCATTGCACCCGGCAGTACAAAAGCAAGCATTGTTTTAGGGGCTAACGATCCGAGGCTGATGGACAAAAACAAGAATATTTTTCAGTTGGAAAATGCCCAAATAAAAGCTATTTAAAAGTTGAACTGGATATATCTGGTGTGGATGGAACTGAAGAAGGAAAGGCAACGATAAATTTTTACAGGGCAGGCTACAGCCCAACGGATACAGCAAACAAACCGTTAAAACTTTTTGGGTTAAAACAAATATCATCAATAGCAGCAATAAAAATAACCCTCATAAAGTTGTGGTGAGAGATCAGTACGGAGAATTATTTATAACACTTGATGACGCTGCAAACTTTTTTGTAACAGAAGCTGTAAAGCAGCCTGGCGGCGATGCACAGCCTTTTCCCGTTGCTGATAAAGGTGCTTCCGTAAATTTAAATCCAATGGGTTCGGGTCATGATTATATTTCTTTTGGAATGCTTTGCGACATGGGCTTTTCAGCAGATGCACGGCAAAAAGCCAGTTTCACCGATGTGGTTGTTTCAAATATTCGTAACCCATCCAATGCGTTATTTTATGAAGATCTGGCGAAGCCGGTTTATGATGGTATTTATAAATCGTTTACGGCTGACGCCAGTTCAGGTTTCATTATAAAAGATAACGCTTACCAGCTTAACGGAGGTGCTGAAGGAATATTTGCAGTGGCCGATCCGAGCCACAATTCAACGCCCCTGTTGCGGACGAATTTAACAACCGCCGGTAAAAAAATTGAGGCAGCAAGACTGTATGTTACAGCACGGGGCATCTATGAAATTTACCTGAATGGAAAGCGGGTTGGAGAAAATTATTTTAATCCGGGATTAACCCAGTACAATGTTACACACCTCTACCAAACCTATGATGTTACCGGTATGGTAAACAACGGCAAAAATGCTGTTGGAGCCATGCTGGGAGAAGGCTGGTGGAGCGGCTTACTGAGCTTTGGTGAAATCTGGAATCATTTTGGCGACCGCCAGTCATTGCTGGCCAAACTGGTGATCACTTATGAAGATGGCACAAAAGACATCATCACCTCCGGCGACAAAGACTGGAAGTATTATAACAGGGGCCCGGTTGTATACAGCAGCCTGGATATGGGAGAAGTGTACGATGCCACAAGGGAAGCAGGCATTAAAGATTGGAGCACCGCAGGCTATGACGATAGTAAATGGCAAGCTGCTGTAAAAGTACCGTTGGAGGGCACTGTTTATCGGGAGGGTTCTGTGGGGTTTATGGGAGATAAAGAACTGATTAATTACGATAAATTTTCGTTGACCGGGCAAATAGGAGAGAATGCAGGCTTGTATAAAACGCTTACTGCAAAAACGGTGAAAAAAGTTAGTAAAGACGTATTTGTTTACGACATGGGGCAGAACTTTGTTGGCGTTCCAAAAATTGAAATAAGAAATGGCAAAGCTGGCCGGAAACTAACGGTAAGGGTTGCAGAAGTGCTGTATCCAAACTTAAAAGAATCTGGCAATAATGTTGGCTTGTTAATGACAGAGAATTACCGGGCAGCCCTGAGCCAGGATATTTATGTGATGAAAGATGGCGAACAAACCTGGCAGCCGCACTTTACATCTCATGGCTACCAGTACATTGAAATCAGCGGTATAGATGAAGCGCTGCCGCTGGAAGCTGTAAAGGGATTGTGCATCAGTTCTGTAAGAAAAATAACAGCTGACTATGAAACCTCTAATAAAAAAGTAAATAAATTATGGTCCAATTTGGTTTGGTCAAACGTTGATAATTTTTTAACCATTCCTACGGATTGTCCGCAGCGTAATGAACGTATGGGCTGGTCGGGTGATATCAGCGTTTTTTCCAGAACAGTAACTTATCTTTCCAATGCAGATCAGTTTTTAAAACGTCACATGCTGGCCATGCGTAACGTACAAACGCCTAAAGGCAAATTCACCGATATAGCCCCTGTTGGTGGCGGTTTTGGCGGTCTCCTCTGGGGCAGTGCCGGCATTACTGTAGCCTGGGAAGCATACCAGCAATACAATGATATTGCCCTGTTGCAGGAGCATTATCCTGCGATGGTAACTTACATAAATTACCTTGATAGTTGCATTGATAAAACAACAGGTCTTTGTACAGACAGGCAGTTAGGTGATTGGCTTGGTCCCCAAAATAACCAGCTAGGAACTGATTTCCTCGTAACAGCTTACCATGTTTTTGATTTGGACATCATAACCAAAGTAGCCGGCTTGCTCAACAATAAAGCAGATGCAGTCAGGTTTAAAAAAATGTACAATGAACGTAAAATATTTTTCAATAAAACCTTTGTAAATGCCAATAAAAAAGCAATAGGATTTATTGGTGGTGGAATGTTTGGGCCTGTAAATGAAAAACCAGTGTTAAAAGAGGCTGATGTACAAACTGCTTATGCAGTGGGACTGGCACTTGGCGCATTTA
Organism: Ferruginibacter sp.; assembly: GCA_965247025.1. Lineage (GTDB taxonomy): Bacteria > Bacteroidota > Bacteroidia > Chitinophagales > Chitinophagaceae > Ferruginibacter. The sequence goes on from OZ252000.1 coordinate 5,228,032, forward strand.
CTGATGAGAACATCCCGTTTATGGCAAAGAATTTAAAGGATGCAGTGGAAAGAAAAAATACAGGAGATGATGGCGTTCAGCGGCCAGCTTATTCGCTGATGACGGGTTTTATAGGAACGGCATGGATAAGCAAAGCATTGTCTGATTACGGTTACAGTGACCTTGCCTACAAGCTGCTGCAAAATAACCAGTTTCCTTCCTGGCTGTATGCTGTGGACCAGGGAGCAACTTCTATCTGGGAGCGTTTAAATGGTTATACAACTGATAAGGGTTTTGGAGGCAACAACAGTATGAACTCCTTCAATCATTATTCTTTTGGTGCAATTGGCCAGTGGATGATTGCGTATTCTTTGGGCATACAGCGTGATGAACCAGGTTTTAAAAAATTCATCCTGCAACCGGAACCCGACCCAACCGCTGAGATGACATGGGCCAGTGGATACTATGATTCCGATTATGGAAGAATCAGCAGCAGCTGGAAAATTGAGAACGGTAAATTGTTTTACTCAGCAACTGTGCCTGCTAATACAACAGCCACACTTTATCTGCCTGCTGCTGATATCAGCGCCATAAAAGAAAGTGGTAAACCTGTTGTAAACGTTAACGGAGCCCGGTTTATCAGGTATCAAAAAGGCAAGGCAGTTTACACATTGCAATCAGGTAGTTATGAATTTACAGTGCCGTTATAAAATTTTTATGCAATATAAAAATATGCTGTGTCGGTACAAATGCAGAACTTAGCGATTCAACAATTAAACAATTCAATATGAAGAAAACGATCTTGTCTTCGCTTATGCTTAGTGTGCTGTTTGCAGCTTGTAACAGCGGTACTTCCACAACAACAACAGTAACCACCACCGATAGTACAGCTGCAGCCAGCCCGGCGAAAGACTGGAAGTTTGGAATTGCATTGTGGACATTTCACACAGTTAATTTTCCTGAGTCGCTGGACCAGGTTGATAGTGCCGGTTTAAAATACATTGAACCAAATACTTTCCATAAAGCAGGCCCGGAATTAAAAGATACATTGGTGGGGAATTTATCGCTGGCAGGGATTGATAAATTAAAAGCGCTGATAACAAAGAAAGGATTGATTATGGAGTCAATATATGTTAATGGCGACTCAACGGTAGCATCCTGGAAAAAACAATTCGATATAGCAAAACAGTTTGGGGTGCAATTCGTAACAACTGAACCACCGTTAACCATGTGGGACAGCATCGACAGCCTTGCTGGTGTGTATGGAATTAAAGTAGCCATTCATGAGCATTGGAAAGGCGTGAGCCATTACTGGAATCCTGATACTGTATTACTGGCAATTAAAAACCACCCAAATTTTGGTGCCTGTGCAGATTTGGGGCACTGGCCAAAAAGTGGTATCAATCCGTTGGACGGCATTAAAAAATTAAGCGGTCATATCATCGGTATCCATTTAAAAGACATTGCAGCTTACGGTGATCCTAAGTTGACAGATGTGCCGGTAGGAACCGGTGTGGTTGATTTTCCTGCCATTTTTGCTGAACTAAAAAAGCAGGGATTTAAAGGTCATATCTATATTGAAAGAGATACACAAGATCAGCCCAGTAATCTTCAATCGGCTATAAATACGGTAAAGTATTACAACGATCAGGTTGCTAAATTAAAATAACTTGTTATAGAAATGGAATGCGAAGCAGGACTATATTGTTGCTGCTTCGCATTTTTATTTTCACAAAAAATCGTTTATAGCAGACAGTGCATGACAGCCACTTTCTGTTTGTCATTTATTTTTATCACCAGATTCTTCGCCATATAAATATTACTAATGCAGGCTTTACTCGGAATTATTTTTCACTTCATCGGCGGCTTTGCCTCGGGAAGTTTTTACATGCCCTATAAAAAAGTTAAGGGCTGGAGCTGGGAATCTTTCTGGATCGTTGGCGGACTGTTTTCGTGGCTGATAGTGCCACCGCTGGCCGCTTACCTTACTATACCCGGCTTTATGGATATCATTAGGGCAGCTCCCTCCTCTGTACTTGGTTCCACTTACTTAATGGGTTTGTTATGGGGCATTGGCGGGCTTACCTACGGCCTTGGTGTCCGGTATCTTGGTGTGTCTCTGGGCAGTTCCATCATCCTTGGTTTATGCTCAGTATTTGGCGCATTGGTGCCCTCTGTATATTATTATTTTAATCCCGTAAATGGTAAGGATACAATTGCTGATTTGGTAGGAACTACCTGGGGAAGATTTGTGCTTATCGGGCTGGTGGTTTGTGTGATTGGTATTGTGATTTGTGGAAAGGCCGGTGCCCTTAAAGATAAAGAATTGTGTGGTGCCAGTGTCGATGCCTCCGGCAGCGAATTCAAGCTCACACTGGGTTTGATTGTTGCAATTGTTTCCGGTGTGCTAAGTGCTTGTTTTAGTTTTGGGATAGAAGCCGGAAGCAGTATGGGAGTAATTGCAAACGAAGCATGGAAAACTGCTAACCCCGGCCAGGGCGAATTTCTTTTTCGTAATAATGTAATTTTTGTAGTGATACTCTGGGGCGGATTAACTACCAATTTTATTTGGTGTATGATCTTAAATTACCGTAACAAAAGCTTCGGAAATTATACGGATTCAAAACAGCCCTTGCTTAAAAATTATTTGCTTTCAGCCCTGGGCGGCACTACCTGGTTTTTACAATTTTTCTTTTATGGAATGGGCGAGAGTAAACTTGGTAACGGCGCCAGCAGCTGGATACTACACATGTCGTTTATTATTTTGGTGGCCAACATGTGGGGCATTGCATTGAAAGAGTGGAAGGGAATTAGTAAAAAAACTGCAACAACTATCACAGCCGGCATTCTCACAATAGTACTTTCAGTGCTGCTGGTAGGATATGGAAATCAGTTGCATGAAAAATCAAAAAACGAAAAAATTACAACATATGCCGGAACAAAAAAATGATTTTAAACATGTTAGTTATTTGTGGGATGATGCCAAAGCAGCGGAGCTGGCTGGTGACGAAGTAGCCCTGCTGGTATATCGCTCAAACTTGCTGGGTGCAGATTTACGCCTCACAAATTATGGCGGAGGCAACACATCCTGCAAAGCTATGGCCAAAGATCCGCTGACCGGCAAAGAAGCCGAAGTGATGTGGGTTAAAGGATCAGGCGGCGATTTGGGCACCATGAAACGCAACGGTCTTGCGGCCTTGTATGTTGATAAATTACGCAGCCTTAAAAACGTTTACAGAGGCTTGGAGTATGAAGATGAAATGGTAGAATTATTCAATCATTGCATTTACGATCTTGCTTCAAAAGCTCCGTCAATAGATACTCCGCTACATGGTTTTCTGCCATTTAAGCACATAGATCATTTGCACCCGGATGCAGCCATTGCTATTGCGGCCGCAAAAGATGGCGAGCAGATAACAAAAGAATTATTTGATGGTAAAATAGGTTGGGTAAAATGGCAGAAGCCCGGCTTTGAACTTGGATTAATGTTACGGCAGTGCCTGGATGAAAATCCTGGTATTCGTGGCATCATGCTTGGCTCCCATGGGTTGTTTACCTGGGGCAATACTGCATACGAAAGTTACATGAACACCCTCGAAGTTATTGAACGCTGTGCCCAGTACCTGGAAGATAATATTGGTAAGAAAGGTGAAGTATTCGGCGGACAAAAATTAGCATCGCTGCCCAAAGAAAAAAGACTGGACAAAGCTGCTGAACTTGCTCCTGTTTTAAGAGGGCTTTGCTCCGGCAGCGATATTGCCCAGAACCCCCTTTCGGGGGGTAGGGGGGCTGGCATGATTGGTCATTTTACAGACGACAGCCGGGTGCTGGAGTTCATCAATTCAATCGATCTTGACAGGCTTGCACCGATGGGAACAAGCTGCCCCGATCATTTTCTGAGAACAAAAATTTCACCGCTGGTTTTAAACCTTGCGGTTGATGAAGATCTTTCAGACAGCAAAGCTATCAAACAAAAAATAACACCATTGTTTGAGGCTTACAGAAAGATGTACACGGATTATTATAACACTTGTAAACATGCAAACAGCCCTGCTGTAAGAGATACAAATCCTGTGGTTATAATTTACCCGGGTGTGGGCATGTTCACGTTTGCAAAAGACAAACAAACGGCCAGGGTTGCTGCTGAATTTTACATCAATGCCATCAATGTAATGAAGGGTGCTGAGGCAATTTCTCAGTACACTTCTCTGCCAAGGCAGGAGGCTTTTAACATTGAATACTGGTTGCTGGAGGAAGCTAAATTACAACGCATGCCTAAGCCAAAATCTCTTAGCGGCAGAGTGGCACTTGTTACCGGAAGCGCAGGCGGCATTGGTAAAGCCATTGCAAAAAAGTTTGCAGAAGAAGGAGCCAATGTGATTATTAATGATATAAATAAAGAAAGACTGGAAACCGCCATTGAAGAATTTAAACAGCAGTTTGGTAAAGATGCTGCATCAGCCACAGAGCTGGATGTAACAGCTAATGACAGCATTGAAAAGGCTTTTGCGGCGGCTGCTCTTGCATTTGGTGGGGTAGATATTGTGATCAGCAATGCCGGTATCAGTATTTCTAAAGCCATTGCCGACCACAGCATTGAGGATTGGGATAAGCTTTATGATATTTTAGTGAAAGGGCAGTTCATGGTTTCAAAAGCAGCTGTTGAAACGCTGCGTAAGCAGGGCTTTGGCGGAGACATTATAAATATCGTTTCAAAAAATTCTGTGGTGGCTGGTCCAAATAATGCAGGCTATGGCTCTGCCAAAGCAGCTCAGGCTCACTTAACGAGATTACTGGCTGCAGAACTTGGCCCGGATAAGATCAGAGTGAATGCAGTTAATCCCGATGCTGTGATTGCAGACTCAAATATCTGGGCAGGCGGATGGGCAGAAGGCAGGGCAAAAGCTTATGGTGTTACGGTGGAAGAATTGCCTGCTTTTTATGCCAAACGAACACTCATGAACGAGATGATTTTACCGGTGGATATTGCAAATGCCTGCTTTGTTTTTGTAAGTGGATTGCTTAATAAATCAACCGGAAATGTATTAAATGTTGATGGGGGTGTAGCAGCTGGATTTCTGCGGTAAAATTCATTTTTTACAGGTAGCTTTAGAATTAAAATTTCTAAAAAGAAGCTTATGAAGAATGCGTTGCTCTTGTTATGTGTTGTGATGTTCTCCTGCAATTGGGCCAAACAAAAAACAAAAGATACAGTTAATAAAACCGGTGAAGTAGTTGCAAAGGCGGGTTCTGAATTTGCTGATGGTGTTTCAAAAGGAGTAGAGAAAACATTTCAAAGTGAATTGAAATTTTCCGATGCACTTTCAAAGAAAGGGATCAAATCGGGGAAAATTCTGATCAGTAGTTCAGATAGTGCCAGGGATAATGTACTGACGGCCTACCTGATTTTTGAAAATGATTTCGATCAAAAAGTAACAGTTAAAATATTCAATGAGTCAGGCCAGGAATATGGCAGAGTAGTGCAAACTATAAAAGGTATAAAAGGTGAAGCAGGGTATGTTGATTTTGTGTTTGATAAAAGAACAAACATCGACGGTAAAAGTAAAGTCTTAATTGAGTAAAAAGAATTAAAACAACAATGAAACGAGTTGCATTTAAAATGCAGTTGCATAAAGGTTTTGAGGAAGAATACAAGATTCGTCATAGTGCAATTTGGCCGGAATTGAAAATGCTGCTGAAGGACACCGGCATCAGTGATTACTCAATTTTTCTTGATGAAGAAACGGGTGAATTATTTGGAACGATGTTGATCACAGACATGATTAAAATGGAAGAGCTGCCCCATCATCCTGTAATGCAAAAATGGTGGTTATATATGAAAGACATCATGCAAACTAACCCGGATAATTCCCCGGTAAGTGTACCATTAAAAGAAGTATTTTATTTGCCATAAAACGAGTTGCCTTTAATGAATAAATACGGAATACATAAATGGCTTTTGTTTTTGGCGCTGGTGTCAGCAGTAAATAGTTTGCTAGCACAGGCAAACGGCAAAAAAGGGTATGAGGTAGCTGTTTACTATTTCCCCAATTACCATGTTGATCCCATCAATGAAAAATGGCATGGCAAGGGCTGGACAGAATGGGATTTGGTGAAAATATCTCAGCCAAGATTTAAAGGTCATCTGCAGCCAAAAATACCATCTTGGGGTTATTTTGATGAATCAGATCCGAAATGGGCTGCCAAAGAAATTGACCTTGCAGCTAACAATGGGATTGATGTTTTTATTTATGATTGGTACTGGTACCAGCCACTTGGTTTGTACCTGCAGGATGGCCTGGAAAAGGGATTTTTAAAAGCACCAAATACCAAACGCTTAAAGTTTGCTCTGATGTGGGCCAACCATAACTGGGCTAATATTCATCCCACGCCATACACCAATGTGCAGGACAAACAGACCGATGGAAAAGTATCTTCACAAACATGGGATACTATAACGGATTACATAATCACCCATTATTTTAAACAACCAAATTACTGGACGATAGACGGAAAACCTTACTTCTCAATTTTTGAAACATCGAAGTTCATTGAAAGTTTCGGCAGCATAGAAAATGCCGGAGCAGCCATGCAATTATTTGAACAGAAAGTAAAGCAGGCAGGCTTTCCAGGTTTGCATTTTAATTGTATTGACCAGGGCATTACAGACGGCGGGCTCCAGCATGCTATGAAAACTTCAGCAACTGCTGGAGATGCGTTCAAAACACTAAATACAGCCAGCATTACTTCCTATAATTTTTTGTATCCTTACGATTTATCTAAGGCTGGATGGCCAACAGCGAATTATCAAAATGCTATAAAAGCAAACGCTGACTACTGGGCAGTCATCAGCAAGAAGTATCCTGATCTGGAATATTATCCCAATGTAACAATGGGATGGGATGTGACACCCAGGCTGATTCAATCAGACAAATTTGATTCATTCAAAGGTTACCCCTGGACACCCGTTTTTAATGGAGACAACACACCAGCAGCATTTCAATCAGCGCTGGTAAAAGCGAAACAATTTATTGATCTTACAAAATATAAACACAAGATCGTTATTATAAATGCATGGAATGAATGGACGGAAGGGAGTTTTCTTTTACCGGAAAAAAGAACAGGTACACAATATCTGCAGGCAATTAAAAAAGTTTTTGGCAATAAGTAATTTTTTGAGTAGAAAATCAAAATAAAAAAGTCACCGTTATGCTGATAGAAAAACCGGTTATAGAACATTATAATTCTACTGCCATTGATGAGCACCGCCGCCAGTTTGATTTTATAACTGCCGGGATTGAAAATGTAAAGGGCGTTTTAGAAAAATTGAAAGAATACCAGGTAGCTATTCCAAGCTGGGCGCTGGGTACAGGCGGTACAAGGTTCGGTCGCTTTAGTGGCGGTGGCGAGCCACGCAGCCTCGAAGAAAAGATGGAAGACATCGGTTTGCTGCATTCCCTCAATCAATCCAGCGGGGCAATATCCCTGCACATTCCATGGGATATTCCAAAGGATATTGCTGCAATACAGGCACTGGCTGCTGAAAATCATCTTCGCTTTGATGCAGTTAATTCCAACACTTTCCAGGATCAGCCAAACCAGGAGCACAGTTATAAATTTGGCTCTTTGCAGCATGTAAATAAACTGGTGCGGCAGCAGGCTGTGGCACACAATATTGAAGTGATTCAGCATGGCGTAAATCTCGGTTCAAAATCAATTACAGTTTGGCTGTCGGATGGTTCCTGTTTCCCGGGCCAGTTAAATTTCAGACATGCATTTCAAAACACACTGGAAGGGCTGCAGGAAATTTATGCTTCGCTGCCGGCAGACTGGAAAATGTTTATAGAATACAAAGCGTTTGAACCTAATTTTTATTCCACCACGGTGGGAGATTGGGGACAGTCATTATTGTATGCCAGCAAGCTGGGAGAAAAAGCTTATACGCTGGTAGACCTTGGTCATCATTTGCCCAATGCAAATATTGAGCAAATTGTTGCGCTGCTGCTGATGGACGGCAAGCTTGGTGGATTTCATTTTAACGACTCAAAATACGGTGATGATGACCTTACAACCGGTAGTATAAAGCCATACCAGCTCTTCCTTATTTTTAATGAATTGATAGAAGGAATGGATGCCAAAGGAATGAACCATGCCAATGACCTTGGCTGGATGATTGATGCATCTCACAATGTAAAAGATCCGCTGGAAGATTTGCTGCAATCTGTAGAAGCCATCATGATCGCCTACACACAGGCTTTGCTTGTTGACAGGAAAAAACTAGCAGAAGCACAGTCCGTTAACGACGTGGTTACTGCACAGGAAATTTTGCAGCATGCATTTCGTACAGATGTGAGGCCGGTGGTTGCAGAGGCCCGGTTACAGGCTGGCGGTGCATTACAGCCGCTGCAGGTTTACCGGCAGGAAAATGTACGGCAGCAATTAATTGCAAAACGTGGGGCTAAAACAATTTCAACAGGTTTATAAAAAATGCAGGCATTACCAGTAATAGCGGTGTTTGATATTGGTAAAACCAATAAAAAATTACTCTTGTTCAACGAGGCTTACCAGGTTGTTTTTGAAGAGTCTGTTTGCATGGCTGAAACGGTTGATGAAGATGGTTTTCCATGTGAAGATCTGCAGCGGCTTTCCGGTTGGATCGCCGATAAATTTGTACAATTGCTACAGGAAGAAAGGTATCAAATAAGGGCTGTAAATTTTTCAGCTTACGGAGCCAGCTTTGTTCATCTTGATGAAACCGGTCAGCCTTGTTTGCCGCTGTACAATTATTTAAAACCTTATCCGCAGGAGTTGCAGGCACAGTTCTATAACACCTACGGTGGAGAAGACAAAATGGCTACAGAAACTGCTTCCCCCATACTTGGCAATCTTAATTCAGGCATGCAGTTGTACTGGCTTAAATATGCAAAGCCTGAATTATTTGTAAAAATTAAAAGCTCTTTGCACCTTCCGCAATACTGTAGCTATTTGCTTACAGGCTCGCTGCAATCTGATATTACAAGCATTGGCTGTCATACAAATCTCTGGAATTTTGCAATCAATAATTATCATGAATGGACGGAAAAGGAAAAAATACAACAGCTGCTGCCGCCGATAGTTACGCCGGAAAATGCAGAGGGTATTTCGCTTAATAGCAGTGTTGTGGCAGGTGGTGGTTTGCACGATAGTTCTGCAGCGCTTATCCCATACCTCTCGGGTTTTGATGAGCCATTTTTGCTCATTTCAACTGGTACCTGGTGTATCTCTCTAAATCCATTTAATGATAGCATACTTACGATACCCGAATTAAAAATGGACTGCCTATGTTACCTGGCGCACAATGGAAAACCGGTGAAGGCTTCAAGAATTTTTGCCGGTAATTATCATGAGCAGCAGGTTAAGCGGTTGGCAGCATATTTTGATAAGCCTGCCCAGTATTATAACGGGGTTAAACCCGATATTGATTTTCTGCTAATGTTTTTGGATACTCATAAAGCTGTTGAATTCGATACCATTAACCTCGATCTTTTTAATTCTTACGATAATGCTTACCAGTTACTTGTGCATGATATTGTGAAAAAGCAAAAGGAGTCAACCATGCTGGTATTAAAAAGTACAGCGGTCAAAAAGATTTTTGTTGATGGTGGCTTTTCTAAAAATCCGCTGTACATGCAATTGCTTGCTGAAGCTTTCGCTGGCTTTAAAGTTTATGCTGCCACAGTTGCACAAGCATCCGCCACCGGCGCAGCAATGGTTATTCACCAGCACTGGAACAGCAGGCCGTTGCCGGATAATATTATTGAATTGAAATTATATGAACCAGGCGGTAAACAGCTGGTGAAGTGAGTATCCGAACCAGGCAGAGTTCAGAGAATTTTATTATAGATATGCATTCATTTTTAAAGTAAACTTGTTATTTGCCAGCTAAAACTTAAACCATGAAAAAACAACTTTTATCAGCAGCGCTGGTTCTATTTTTTGCCTGCTGTTCTTTTGCACAGGTAACTGTTACTAATCCACTTTGTGAGAACCGTGTTAACCCCATTGGGTTAGATGCTGCCTCGCCGCAATTTACCTGGCAACTGAATTCTGCAGCAAGAAATACCATGCAGACAGCTTACGAAATCAGGGTGGCAGAAAGTGCAGCGGCACTTGCCAAAGGTAAAAACCTGGTTTGGAGCAGCGGAAAAAAAAGTAGCGATCAGTCGGTGCATGTTACCTATGAGGGAGCAGCACTGCAATCTGCAAAAAAATATTACTGGCAGGTTAAGGTATGGGACAATCATGGCAAGTCATCAGCCTGGAGTACGCCTTCCTATTGGCAGATGGGCCTTTTGAATGCTACAGACTGGCAGGCAAAATGGATAAAGGAAGGATATACTGAAGACAATGCTTTACGGCCAAGCCCGATGATGAGGAAAGAATTTTCTCTTGCAAAAAAAATTGCATCAGCATCGCTTTTCATTACATCATATGGTTTATATGAACCTTTCATAAACGGCCAGCGCATTACCGATGCCTATCTAACGCCGGGCTTTACAAGTTTTAACAAGCACCTGCAATACCAGGTGTATGATGTTGCCAAATACTTGAAACAGGGCAGCAACGCCACAGGTGTTGGGCTGGGCAACGGCTGGTACCGGGGCAACCTGGTTTGGGAAGGAAGAAGAGATTTGTTCGGAAAAGATTTAGCGCTGTTATACCAGTTGCAGGTTACCTACGATGATGGCACAACAGAAAACATTGTTTCTGATGAAAGCTGGAAATCTTCCACCGGAGCAATACGCAGCTCAGAAATTTATCATGGTGAAACCAATGACGCAAGAATGGAGCAGCAGGGCTGGAACTCAACCAAATTTGATGACTCAAAATGGACGCCGGTAAAAACAGCTGTGTTCAACAACAGCAACCTGGTTGCTACTTATAATGAACCGGTTCTTAAGCATGAAACTTTTGAACCGCTGCGGATTTTTAAAACGCCAGCCGGCGAACAGGTAATTGATTTTGGTCAGAACCTGGTAGGTTTTGTTACAGTAAAAGCCACTGGTAAGGCAGGAGATAAAATTGAAATATCGCATGCTGAAATACTTGATAAAGCGGGCAACTTTTATACTGCCAATTTGCGGAATGCAAAACAGCTGAATACATATATTTTAAAGGGTGGCCCGCAGGAAACTTTTGAACCGCATTTTACTTTCCAGGGTTTCCGGTACATAAAAATTCACGGCTACCCCGGCGAAATTAAACCGGAAGATTTTACGGCTGTGGCGTTGTACAGTGACATGAAAACTACGGGAACATTCAGAACTTCTAACCCTTTGCTAAATCAATTGCAGCACAATATTCAATGGGGACAAAAAGGTAATTTTCTTGATGTGCCAACCGATTGCCCACAACGGGATGAGCGGCTTGGCTGGACGGGTGATGCACAGGTATTCTCCAGCACTGCCGCTTACAACATGCAGGTAAATAATTTCTTTGCAAAATGGTTAAAAGATGTAGCCTTCGATCAGCGGCCTGATGGCAGTGTACCTTTTGTTGTACCTAATGTGTTGGGTGATGGTGCTGCCGGTTCAACAGGCTGGGCTGATGTTGCGACAATCATTCCCTGGAATATGTACCTGGCCTACGGCGATAAAAAGATTTTGGAACAGCAATATCCAAGCATGAAAGCATGGGTTGGGTACATGGAGAAAAATTCAAAAAATGATTTGTGGAACACGGGGTTTCACTTTGGTGACTGGCTGTTTTACAGGCCCGATGATGATAATGATGGCAGGGCGGCTATTACAGATAAATACCTGATTGCTCAGTGTTTTTTTGCACACTCAACACAATTGATGATCAACACTGCAAACGTATTGGGGAAGCAGGATGATGTGGCAAAATACACTGAACTGTTACAAAAATTGAAAGCCGCATTTTTAAAAGAATATGTAACACCGAATGGGCGCATGGTGTCCGGGTCCCAAACTGCTTATGTGCTGGCGCTGAACTTTGATATGCTGCCGGAAAATATGAGAGCAGATGCAGCAGCAAGGCTGGTGGCCAATGTAAAAGATTATGGGTATCATTTAACAACAGGCTTTTTGGGTACGCCTTATTTGTGCCATGTGCTAAGCCGTTTTGGATTTGATGATGTGGCCTATACGTTACTGTTACAGGAAGGATACCCATCCTGGTTGTACCCGGTTAAAATGGGCGCCACCACCATTTGGGAAAGATGGGATGGCCAAAAGCCGGACAGCACCTTCCAGGTAACCAGTATGAACTCTTTTAATCACTATGCTTATGGTGCCATTGGTGACTGGATGTACAAACAACTGGCGGGTATAAAAATTGATCCATCAGCCCCCGGCTATAAAAAAATAATTATAAGGCCGCTTACAAATGCAAAGGTTTTAAACATGCCTGAGAATGCAGCGCCTGCAGCTGCCGGCACAATTCCCGGCAAAGGATTGCAATCTGTAGCGGCAACCCTGCAAACTTATTACGGAGAAATCAGCAGCAGCTGGAAAATTGATAATGGTAGTTTATCAATGGATGTAGAAATTCCTGCAAACACAACAGCATTGATTTATTTGCCAACAAATAATGAGGCATCCATAAAGGAAAATAACCTGCCGATTGCTGGCAACCAGGCTTTTGAGATAAAAGAAAAAGGAACTGGTTTTGTTGTAGTACAGGCAGGTTCCGGCAAATATCATTTTACGTTTTAACGGCCGGGCAACAGGGTAATTTTGTTTACAAATTTACTAAGGCGGTTCAGCAAAGATGCATTGGTGTTTGGTAACTTCGAAGCGTGGGCAATGCAGCCATGCTGCAAAACTTAACAACAAAATAATAGTTAATTTGTAACTAAATGTTGTTACAACAGCGCTTTTTAATAAGTGTAGTTTTATGCCAAAAGTAGGTTTATTTATTCCGTGTTATATCGACCAGTTTTATCCGCAGGTAGGTGTTGCTACATTGCAGCTGCTGCAAAAAACGGGTTGCAGCGTTGGCTTTCCGTTAAACCAAACCTGCTGTGGTCAGCCAATGGCTAACAGTGGTTTTTCATCATTAAGCAAAGGCTGTGATAAAAACTTTGTGGCCAATTTTAGTGGCTTCGATTATATTGTTGCTCCGTCGGGCAGTTGTGTGCTGCACATTAAAGAGCATTTAAAAGATGAGGCTCATTCCGGCGAAGCCGAAAAAATAAGGAACGCCATTTTTGAACTAACAGAATTTTTAACGGACATACTGAAGGTTGAAACTATTGACGCAACCTTCCCCCACAAGGTAGGTTTTCACGCCAGTTGCCATGGCCAGCGTGGGTTGCACATTTCTTCCATGAGTGAGCTAATGTTGCCTTCTTTTTCCAAGCCTGAAAAACTACTCGGCATGGTTAAAGGACTGGAACTAAGCAAGCCTGTAAGGGTTGATGAATGCTGTGGCTTTGGCGGCACATTTTGTGTGTTTGAAGAAGCTGTAAGTGTGAAGATGGGCAAGGATAGAATAACGGAACACAATGCCAACCATGTTGATTACATTACCGGTGCCGATACAAGTTGCCTGATGCACCTGGAAGGCATTTTGAGACGAAATAAAAGCACTGTAAAAACTATCCATATTGCTGAAATTTTAAACCACAGCATGCTATGAAGATACAGGAACATGCAATTGCTGCAGAACGTTTTATTGCGGATGAGCCAAGGACTGACTGGCACGATGAGACGCTTTGGTTTGTTAGAGAAAAGCGGGATAAGGCTGCCCATGGTTTACCGGAATGGGAGCAGCTGAGAGACTGGGCTTCGGCAATAAAAGATCACACACTTTCTAACCTTGATAATTACCTGGCAGATTTTGAAAAGAATGCCATTGCTAATGGCGTAAAGGTACACTGGGCTGCAGATGCAGAAGAACATAACAGCATTATCCACTCTATCATTACAGGAAATAACATTGCCAAAATTGTTAAGAGCAAGAGCATGCTCACAGAGGAGTGCCATTTAAACAGTTACCTGCAACAGCATGGTGTTGAAGTGATAGACACAGACCTCGGTGAACGCATTGTACAATTTAGAAATGAGCCCCCAAGCCACATTGTATTGCCTGCAATTCATCTTAAAAAACAGGATGTTAGCGACACGTTTTATGAACACCTCCAAACAGAAAAGAACAACATCGATCCACAATATTTAACTGAAGCTGCCCGCCAGCATTTACGCAGTAAATTTATTGCTGCAGAAGTTGCCATAACAGGAGTAAACTTTGCAGTTGCATCAACCGGTGGCTTTGTAGTTTGTACCAACGAAGGCAATGCAGATATGGGTGCACATACTGCGGCTATTCATATTGCCTGTATGGGTTTTGAAAAAATGATTCCGGCGCCGAACACCTTGGCGTGTTTTTAAGGTTGCTTGCAAGAAGTGCTACTGGTCAGCCAGTGACCACCTATTCAAGTCATTTTTTAAAGCCACGGAAGGGGCAGCAAATGCACATTGTAATTGTAGATAACGGTCGCAGCAAACAACTCGGCAGGGCAGATTTTCGCAACTCTTTAAAATGCATCCGGTGTGCTGCCTGTTTCAATACCTGCCCGGTTTACCGTAGAAGTGGCGGACACAGCTATCACACAGCAGTTGCTGGTCCCATCGGTTCTATTCTCAATCCAAATTTAGATATGAAGGCAAATGCAGATCTGCCTTTTGCATCAACGCTCTGCGGCAGTTGCACCAATGTATGCCCGGTTAAAATAAATATTCATGAGCAGTTGTGGAAATGGCGGCAGGTACTGGTTGCAGAGGGGTATGTTGCTGCCGGGAAAAAGGCGGGCATGAAAGGAATGGCCTTTGTTTTAGCGAGGCCTGCACTTTATCGTTTGCCGGAAAGGCAGGCCGGTGGGTGATGAAAGTCTTTCCTTTTTTACTCAACAACAAAATGAACCCCTGGTACAAACAACGTGAAATGCCGGCTCCTCCAAAGCAAAGTTTCAGGGATTGGTATGTTAGCAATAATCCTCAAACCCATAAAGTAGATTAGCCTGTTTATGAACGCAAGGGAAAAAATATTATCAGCTGTTAAAAACAATAAGCCTGCTCTTGTTGATCTGCCGCTGGTGGATATAACTGGCGTGATAACCTACCCTGATCTTGTTGCCCAGTTTAAACTTGTGCTTGAAAGTATTGGCGGAAAAATAGAAATGATTGCCAACCTGCAGGAGTTACAGGCAGTAATTGTGGTGGAGAAGCAGGAAGGAAAGTTTATTGTTGAGACTATTTCAGGCGATACGGCTGCAAATGAAATGCTCGCCAAAGCCACTTCTAACGAACTTGCCACTGTAGATAAAGCCTATATTAAAGGGTCCGTTGCCGTGGCAGAAAATGGTGCTATTTGGTTATATGAAAGCCAGTTGGTTAACAGGGTGCTCCCGTTTATTTGTGAACACCTTGTGTTGGTAATTGAGAAGGAAAATATTGTTCCCACCATGCATCATGCTTATGCATTAATTGATACAGCAAAGGAAGGGTTTGGTGTTTTTATTGCCGGCCCTTCAAAAACGGCGGATATAGAACAGAGCCTTGTAATTGGTGCCCATGGCGCAAGGAGTATGCTGGTGTATATTATTTAGACTGAATTCAAATATCAGTTTCCTCAAGTTTAAGATTGCTTTAGTATCTTCATTTACCCCTTTCCCAAAACCTTAAAACATGAATGTAATTACTGCAAAGGATATTCTGCGCCAGCTAAAAGCAGATTTAATTGGCAAAGACAGTTACCGTGGCATAACCCTGACTTATGCATGGATGGCCAACCAGTTTGGGCATTTTGCACTGGGTTTTATACCAACCTTACTTACTTTTTCTGCGCTGAGAAAATATACACGATCTTCAAGGCCTGAGTTTTGGGCAGCCATAATAATCTCCACCGGCTGGCTGTTGTTTGAGCTTTATAATTTTCTTGGGCCCCTGCTCACAAAAAGAAAATCCAATTCGAAAATTGTATTTGCTTCAGGCGATAAATACCAGTTTCATCCTGCCTGGGGAAACATTGCTTTTGATACTTTTACTGATGTTTGTTTTTTTGCATTGGGCGCTTTTTCAGCGAGTGTTTTTTTAAAATTTTCACCTGGTGTTCTGGTAACCATCTGCACGCTGGCAGGCATTCTTATTTACCCGGTTGCTTATTGGTTCAAAACAAAATTATACCAGCAGGAGGCAAGATACCCTTACCAGTTCCGCCTGAGCCAGTGGGACCTGGCAATCAGCGAAGCTGATAAAAAAGTTGTAAAAGAATTTATGGCCAATGAACAATGTGGAAACCATTTGCTCATTTTCGGCGCAGAGGGCAGCGGTAAAACGAGCATTGCTGTTGGCATTGCTACGGAGGTTTCCATAAAGCACAAGGCCTGTACTTACATCACTGCCATCAAATTATTCAGCTTGTTTTTTGAAAAGCCTGGGGTAAGTCATCATACTCAAATTTGGAACTGGCGTGATTGTAAATTACTTGTGATAGATGACATTAGTCCGGGTAAACCGATAAAGGAGGCTGTAATAACTGCTGCTCTATTTTTGGAGTTGCTGGATAAATATGCCGATGCAGATGAAGACAACCGGAATACTTTAAGAAATAAAAATTGTATATGGGTGCTGGGTAGTTTACCGAATGTGGTAAGTACAGAAAATGAGTGGTACCTGTTGTTAAAAAATATCGGGTTCAATCCCAAAAATATTCAATCAATCAGCCTAGGATGAGTTGCAGATTTGGAATTTATTTAAACTATTTTCGCTGGTAATAAACTTGTTAGTTATGCTTTCAAATGATCCGCTGCACGGCAAAACGCTGGAAGCAATGCTCAGTGAGATAGTGGCTCATTATGGTTGGGAGCAACTTGGTCAAATGATCCGGATCAATTGTTTTAACAGTAACCCAAGTATTAAATCGAGCCTGGCATTTTTACGTAAAACACCCTGGGCCAGGAAGAAAGTGGAAGATCTTTTTATAAGAATGTTGAGGCGTCAATAGTTCAAACTATGTTGACGCTGGTTATTCTGTCTCTGTGTTCTTCAATGCCGGTTTTATCCTGAAAGGAGCAGGTAGTGAAAAACTAATTTCCTGCGAACCTCTAACCCTGTGGTTACTGCTCCCGGTAATTTTCTCTCTAATCATTAAGTGGCAAATCTGTAATTAATCCAGTATGATTTTGCCGTTGGCAGATTTTATTCGCCTGGCCGGATTTGATAAATTGTCAATTTTTATTTAACCCTGAACAAATTCTTTTACACAAGTTGGTTATCTGCCTAAAAGTCTATTAATTTTGTGGGATAATAAAAATCTTTTTCGGGATTGTGAATTTAAACTTTTAGCTGTAAGTTTATAGACCCGGTGCTGCCGGATTCCCGGTCTTTAGATTTTTCTATCTTATTTATAACATTAACTTTTGCGTCATATTCACTTAATTAAAACACCATTTTATGAGTCAGTTACATTTTGAAACATTACAGTTACATGCAGGTCAGGAGATTGATCCAAACACAAACAGCCGGGCTGTACCAATTTATCAAACAACTTCTTACACCTTTAATAATTCCCAGCATGCAGCCAATTTGTTTGGGTTAAAAGAGTTCGGCAATATTTACAGCCGCATCATGAACCCCACAAATGATGTGTTTGAAAAACGCATGGCAGCACTGGAAGGCGGAGTGGCTGCACTTGCAACTTCTTCCGGGCAGGCTGCACAATTTTTGGCACTCAATAATATTTTGCAGGCGGGAGATAATTTTATCACGACATCATTTTTATATGGTGGTACTTACAACCAGTTTAAAGTTGCTTTTAAAAGATTGGGTGTAGATGCCCGGTTTGCAAATGGAGATGATGTAGAATCTTTTGTGCCGCTGATAGATAAAAATACCAAAGCTATTTACCTGGAAACAATTGGCAATCCCAGGTTGAATATTCCTGATTTTGAAAAATTTGCTGCATTGGCAAAAGAGTATGATCTGCCGCTGATTGTGG
Organism: Ferruginibacter sp.; assembly: GCA_965247025.1. Classification (GTDB taxonomy): domain Bacteria; phylum Bacteroidota; class Bacteroidia; order Chitinophagales; family Chitinophagaceae; genus Ferruginibacter. Next base: position 5,246,011 of record OZ252000.1, read on the forward strand.
ACAATACTTTTGGCGCCGGTGGTTACTTATTTAAGCCCCTGGAGCATGGTGCAAACATAGTTGTAGAGAGCGCCACCAAATGGATTGGCGGCCATGGTACAACCATTGGTGGTGTAATTGTAGATGGCGGAAATTATAACTGGGGCAATGGCAAATTTCCACAGTTCAGCGAACCAAGTGAAGGTTATCACGGCTTAGTTTTCTCAGATATTTTTGGTGTCAATAATCCATTGGGCATGCCAAATATTGCCTTTATTATCCGGGCAAGGGTGGAAGGGTTAAGAGATTTCGGATCGAGCCAGAGTCCGTTCAATGCTTTTTTGTTGTTGCAGGGTTTAGAGACACTTTCACTCAGGGTTGATCGCCACGTTCAAAATGCCCAGTCTTTGGCAGAATGGCTGGAAGGTCACCCGCAGGTAGAGTTCGTTATCTACCCGGGACTGGAGAGTAGCCCGTACCATAAACTTGCAAAAAAATACTTGGCCAATGGCTTTGGTGGCATCTTGAATTTTGGCGTAAAAGGCACCAAAGAAAACGCCAGCAATTTTATTGACAATCTTAAATTGGCCAGTCATTTGGCAAATGTTGGCGATGCCAAAACACTCGCTATTCATCCCGCCAGCACTACACATGAGCAGCTGAATGCGGCAGAGCAAGAGGCGGCGGGCGTTGCTGCTAACCAGGTAAGGATAAGTGTTGGTATTGAACATATCGATGATATTAAAGCGGATTTTGAACAGGCATTTGCTAAAGTATTTGCAGCAGAAGCTGTTGTTTAGAGACGGTTATTTTATTCTATAATTTTATAATGGGCTGCTTATTTAAGCAGCTCATTTTTATCTTTACCCGCTATTGCTTTAAACATGTTTTACACTTTCAATTACAGCAAGTTATTTCAGTTAGAGTCGGGTGTTTTATTGCAGGGCTTTCATCTTGGATATACAATACTGGGTGATTTCAATGCAGATAAGAGCAATGTTGTTTGGGTTTTTCATGCACTAACGGCCAACAGTAACCCGGCAGAGTGGTGGGATGGTTTGGTGGGAGAGGATAAACTCTTTAACCCCCAACAGCATTTTATTGTTTGTGTAAATATGCCCGGCAGTTGCTACGGCAGCATTCATCCGCTGGATATTAATCCTGCAACGCAGCAGCCTTTTTACCATGATTTTCCTTTTTTCACCACCAGGGATATGATCCGTGCCTACCAGCATTTACAGCATGAACTGGGTATCACAAAAATATTTGCCGGGCTTGGGGGCAGCATGGGCGGACAGCAATTATTGGAGTGGGCCATTGAAGATCCGGGGTTATTCCAACATATTATTCCTATCGCCACCAATGCGTTGTTATCGCCCTGGGCAATTGCTTTTAATGCTTCTCAACGGTACTGTATTGAAACTGATACAACGTGGCAGCAAAGGCAGGCAAGGGCTGGTATTGAAGGTATGAAGGTTGCACGGAGTATTGCCCTGCTTTCATACAGAAGTTACCATACCTACCAGGTATTACAGTCTGAAGAAACGGATGAAAAACTGGACCATTTTAAAAGTGAATCTTACCAGCGCTACCAGGGCAAAAAGCTGGCAGACCGGTTTAATGCTTTTAGTTATTATTTTATAAGCAAAAGCATGGATGCCCATAATGTTGGCCGTGGACGTAGCTCCGTAAAGGCAGCATTGGCATTAATTAAAGCAAAAACGCTGGTGATTGCAGTTACTTCAGATATTTTGTTTCCCCCGGCGGAGCAGCAATTTCTTGCTGAAAATATCAACGGGGCAGAATTTGTTTCCATTACTTCTACTTATGGTCACGATGGTTTTTTATTGGAGTTTGTACAGATAGAAGCGGAGATAAAAAAGTTTTTGCAGGAAGCATAAATCTCCAAACTTTAATTATTTTCTTCTGATAACAGGCCATTTTTTAATGCATAAACCGCCAGCCCCACCCTCGATTTCAACCCAAATTTTTCAAAGAGACTGTCCCGGTAACTCTCAATGGTCCTGGTGCTACAGAACATTTGTTCACCAATTTCTTTATAGCTCATTTCTGTAACAGTGTATTGTAAAAACTCCTTCTCCCTGGTAGTTATCATTATTTCAGGCTTGCAGGATTTATTGCTGCCGAGGCTTGAAAATACTTTGCTGGCAGCCCAGTCAGGGTAATACTGGCCATTTTTTAAAAGACAATCCAGAGCTCTTTCTAACTCTGCCGGATGTACATTTTTTAGCAGGTAGCCATTGGCACCACTTTTTATCATTTTTATCAGGCTCTGTTCATCATCCTGCATACTCAACGCAATGATTAATACTGCAGGATGATATTGCCTCAACCAAACTGCGGTGGAAAAACCATCCATTACCGGCATACTTACATCCAGTAAAACAATATCGGGTATGGCGTTTTGATCCCTGAACCTTTCCTGCAGCACCTTCCCATTTTCACACTCATATAGCACCTGGTATTGCTTAAAATTTTCAATGATGCCGGTAAGAGCCTTGGCAATTAAAATATGATCATCAACAATTACTATAGTGTGTTGCATGTGGGAATTTTATAAAATTTATCGGGGGATTTTTATTTCCATATAAGTGCCATTCTGCAGTGAGCTCTCAATGTTTAATGACCCGCCTATAAGTGCAGTTCTTTTTTTCATGTTTTTCAAACCAATGCCGCCTCCGGGAATTTCGTTAACATCAAATCCTTTACCGTCATCTTGTAACGAAAGATTAAGTTCATTTTTATTGGCGTTTAGCGAAACAATGATGTGCTGGCAATCTGCATGTTTAAGACTATTCTGCATAAACTCCTGCACAATCCTTAGCAGAATATTCTTTGTTTGATACGGTAGGGGGATATTTAAGTTAGTGCTGTTGAAAAGTACAGTACCATTTTTCAGTTCATTTACTTTATTAAATTCCTGTTGCAGTAACTCCTGCAGGCTGCTGTCATGAATGTTATCATCTGTCAAAGATTTTGATAACCGCCGCAGCCCGGCCAGGGAGTCATTAATGATGCTACTGATGTTTTCTATTTTATCCGTTACCTGCGGCGCTTTGTTTTCATACGCCAGTTGCTGGGTGTACAGGCTGGCGAGGGTTAGCTTTTGCCCGATATTATCATGTATTTCCCGGCCAATATGCTGCATGGTTTGCAGCTGTATTTCCAGTTGGGTGGATAATAACTCCTGTTCATGCAATTGCTCAATAATAAGCTTTTCTTTAACCACGGCTTTTTGTTTGTTCTTGTATTGGATAAATAAAATTACTATCCCTGTAAAAAATAACAGGAATGAAAAAAAATAAACAACCAGGTATGTTTCTAATTTAATTTCCATTTTATAGCATAAGCAAAAAGTAAATACATAATACAATTAAAGGTCTGCGAAACATAGTGTAACAAATAGGCAGTTCTTGTATAAGCATCATGCGACCATAAAAAGTTTCTGAAGTTTTGATATGGAAATGAACCCATATAATAAATGATTAGCCCCATAATTATCCAGAAAAATGTGTTTTGATTATAAGCCAAAGGGTCGGCAAATTTAAAAATATTGGTGATCGCAATTAATATCGAGCATATCAGCAACAGGCAGCCAACACCGTAAGACAATGAATCAAAATAATCTGGTCGTCCAAAAAAATTAAGCCTTTCTGTTAAAAAAAATCCAAGGTAAATCCCTGCAAACGCCAGTACAATTATCCGGTTTAATTTTTTGGGTTGGTACACAAGAAAATAAAACAAGAAAATAAACTGCATCGGTACATTAAAATGCATTACTATCTGGTTGTACCAACTGTAATCAGAGTTAGAAAATAAAATATTTGCCAGCTCTGTGATAACTATAATACCGAGATAACCAGTAAATATTTTGTACTTAAGCTCTTTAATTTTTTTGAAGTGGACTGTCCAGAAAGCAAGGGCAGTCAATTCGCAGGCGGCTACAAAAACGCTGTCTAAACGCATTTTTATTAATGTGTAGTTAAGTCAAGCAATTGATTACCAGTTGGTGATTTTGGAGGCGGTGTCCCGGAACCATTGTTCTGACTTCCCATTGGAGATGAAGACCCAACGCCCACGCCTGCCACTCTTAATTGAGCTCCTCCTGGTTTGAAAGTAAAAAAAGAGCTGTCAAGATATACAGGGGCGGTATTAGGACTATTTAGATTTGCATTCAAATCAATGTCTTTTGCAATTAGTTCTGAATTGCTAAATATGGATGGTATAAATATTAGCGTATGCCTGTTGGTATAATCATACTGGACCAAAACCGGACTTCCGCTGGCATAGTCATAACCAGGTTTGGTTTTATGGAAGCTTTCCGGGTAAGAGGCGAAATACACATTAACCCCCAGGTTTTGCTTTTCTGTAGCTGAAAATCCGCTGCTGCCTTTCTCAATAAAGTAAATCAGCTTTTTTAAGGTATCCAGGTTGAAAAAAACTGCCCTGCTATCTTCCGGGCAATTGGCGGGTAACCCGGCTAATTTGGAAGGTGACGCCACATCATGTAATGCTTTATACTGGTTGTTGTAATAATTTCTTACCATTTCCACCACTTCCTGTCTGTCCATTTCATTTACGTCTTGTACGGGGTAATTGGAACAGATAAACCCAGCTTGTTTTACCTCCTCCAGTGATTTTAGAAGACTGCAGGAGTACAATGCCAATGATACAAATGCAATAGCAGCAGCTGCAATAAATAACTTTTTCATGTTGATGTTTTTGAATGATTGTTTAAATATAAATTTTTTACAATAGCAAAGCAAACTAATCGGGCAAAGTTTGGCGTCGGGTGAATCAACAGTTTTTTATCCGCTAAACAACGGATACAAAATCTCCGCTGCTTACTCTTTTGATTTCAGTTGTTGGCACATAAGCCGGGGAAGTGGTTGTTTGCACTTTTGTGTTGTGTTGCTGAAGTGTGGTTTACTAAAACTTGCAAGGCTCCAAGGCGGCACATTTATCTAAAACAATCATTATTTAAAACAACAATTAATTATTATGAAAAAGAATTTATTTAAGACACTCCTGCTGGCTTCAAAAAAAAGCGTTGCAGGTTTAATTTTACTGGCACTATTATCTGGTAATCTCTACGCCCAGAATGAAGACGAGAAACAGTTGAATATTAAACCCCTGGAGGAAACTGTTGAAAGAAGCATGTTAGCCGGCAAGGTTGATTGCTCTTGCAATAACAATTTAATAAAAGATGGCGGCTTTGAAAACGTTTCAGTGAGCGGATCAAATATCACAAGTGCATCAAACCCCTGGAAGCCAAACAGCTACAGTCCCCAATGGCAAGCTATTGACGGGCCCTGCAATAATGGTGTTATATCCATGTGGGGAAACCAGGCGGTTTTTGAGTCAATAATACAACTTAACAGTTTGATGGCCGGCAGCCAGTACAAAATTAAAGTTACTGTTAGGGCTGTTAATTTAAATCCCCTGGAGCCTGTTGTGCGTTTAAAGATTACATCAGGTGCCAGCAGCCAATCGACACCCAATGTAAGTACTGCGTGGACAACATACACGATAGATCCATTCACTGCAGGTTCCTCAGATATTATTCTTCAGCCTGAAAACAATTCAACCTTAAATGACGGGGCTCATGTTTCATGGATTCAAATTGATAATATATGCATCGAAAAAGCATGTGATATTCCTGATGAGAAATGCAATCCTGATTTTACAGCTTCGACGTTTACACTAAACTCACAGTGTAATGTAGTCGCAGATTTCAATCCAACTATAACAGCTGGTGCAGAACATTACTGGGGCATGTTGCCTGCATCTGGCCTTACGGATGTAACGCCTGTTCCGCTAGCCACAATTATGTCAGGCGGAACTTTTGGGCTTGGTATCAATAGTGCCGGTACAGTTACTCCAATTGGTATGGGTACAGGCATTAATGCCAGCAATTCCGGTTACGGTTATCAGTATCAGGGATTTGGATTTGGCTCCTGCTTTAAAATTACCCATTACATTAAATGCTGCAATAAATGGTATTCTAAAACAAAAACCTATTGTACAAAGTTGTGCAGCGATGTAAGAGAATCAAGAGGAACAGGTGAATTAACTGAAGTGAATGAAATTAACCCAGCAGCTAAAAAAGTACTAAGGAAGGAATAATTTTTTTTTAGCGGTGACACTTTATGAGGAAGTGTTACCGCTAAATTTAAACACCCTAAAATTTAAAAAAATGAAAAAAGTAATAGCTATAATAAAAGTTGCAGTGTTATTTCTTGCAACATATTCCACCGTCTTTGCCCAGCGGGACATCCTCTATAAAAAAGACAGCACGGGCATACGGTGTAAAATTCTTAAAGAAACTACCAGCAGGTACAAATTTGCTTATGTAGATTCATCATCAAAAGTTTTTAAAACATCAATCCTAAAATTGCTGGTTGATTCTGTGCAATACAATTTTTACGACACAAACCTGGTGCAGCATAAACTGTTTGCTGAAAAGAGACAGCCGCATGCGGAAGACATTGTATCCGGTCAAAAGAACTGGGTAAAGACAATTGGGATTGGATTGAACGTTGGCAATATCCTTGAGTTTAATCCGCCTTCTGGAAATGACAAAAAAAGTTTTTCTGGAACGGTATCACTTGATGCCGGTTTAAACTATGCAAAAGAGAGCAGCCACTTTGCCATGACCAACGAGTTACACTGGTTGTTTAGTTTACAAAAATCCGGTCTTACCAATGCGGCACATATTCAAAGAGTATCTGACAATGTGAGCACACTGCATGATTTTTCTATTGCTATCGGTAAAACAAAAAAATGGAATTTTAATTTAATTGCCCGGTTCAATACATCAGTTTTCAATATTTACAATGGCGATTATTTTAAAGACATCAATAGCCTTGGAAAAATTCAGGGCTGCCTGAGCCCTTACGATATTACTATTTCACCGGGTATAAAGTGGCATCCAAATAAATATTTACGCATTTCCATTTCACCTTATTCTTTCAATTTGTATGGTGTAAAAAGCCAGCAAATTTCTAATACCGGTATTTTTATTACAGATACGGATGCATCTGGCAATTACAAGCGAAACGTTTTTAAAAGGCTTGGCGCAGAAATTAATTTTTGGTACGACAGAAGAATAAAAAAATGGCTCGAGTTGCAGTATCGCTTTGGCGTATCTTCCAACTATTTTGAAAAAATTGCCAGAAATGGATTGGTAGATGGTTTGTTGATTACCAAAGTGAAAATTATCAAGAATGTTTATTTGAGTCATAGAGCGGTAATAAAAGCTAACCTTACTTCAATAAATTTCAAACCTTATTACAGCCAGGTAATATTGCTTAGCTATTCTAAAAGCTTTTGACAAAGGAAGGTGATTTGCTTTATGAAATTGTCCAGTTTAATTCTTTTTTGGAAATCTCCCACTTATCACCCTATTTTTGCAGCAGTTCTTTCAAACCGGTTATTACCGGATCGCTTATCAAGAAAGGTAGAGGGTTATGGCCCGCAGACACCTTGACAACCTCTTTTCCCGATATAGTGGGAAGAAAAGGTGCCAACTCCATCCCGGTTGAATCGGGACAGATAAGTCAGATTAAAAGCTCCCACCATTTTTAATGTTGCTGCCCCATCTGATCTGTCAGAAGGGCTTTTTTGTTTTACCCAGCTCCGAAGGATGATAAGTCGTCTGCAATACCCGGCAAAAAAGTGCTGATATTAATAACTAAATCAACAATTATTATGACCGATAAAAATAAACTTACCATTGGGTTGTTTGGCTTTGGTACTGTAGGCAAGGGACTTTATGAGGTGCTGGACCGGACAGCATCACTGCAATCGTCCGTAAAAAAAATCTGTATTAAAAACAGGAATAAAAAGCGGGCAATTGATGCCGGTTATTTTACAACCGAAGGGGCGGAGATACTCTATGATCCCGGGATAAATGTGGTAGTTGAACTGATTGATGACGCCCAAGCGGCATTTGAAATTGTGAAGACGGCATTGCAACAGGGCAAGGCCGTAGTGAGTGCCAATAAGAAAATGATTGCTGCACATTTTACAGAACTGCTTCAGCTGCAGCAGCAATACAATACCCCTTTTTTGTATGAAGCCGCCTGCTGTGCAAGTATTCCCATCATTAGAAATTTGGAGGAATATTACGATAATGACCTGTTGCATTCTTTCCGGGGAATTATTAACGGCAGCACCAATTATATTCTTACAAAAATGTTCCAGGAAAAAGTTTCGTTTGAAAATGCCTTGCTGCAGGCCAAGGCTTTGGGCTTTGCAGAAACTAACCCGGTGCTGGATGTTTCCGGACAGGATGCAGCCAACAAGCTGAGTATTTTACTGGCTCATGCGTTTGGTACAGTTGCCCCCACCACTGAGTTTATCAGCAGCGGCATTGAAAATATTTCTTTGCAAGATGCAGCCGTGGCAAGAGGAAAAAATTACCAGGTAAAACTGGTGGCAAATGCCAGCAAACTTACATCTGGAGAACTGGCAGCTTTTGTATTGCCGCAGTTTGTAGAAACAAGTGATGACCTGTATTATGTCAACAATGAATTTAATGCGGTAACCATTGAAAGCAATTTCGCCGACAGGCAATTTTTTAAAGGCAAGGGTGCCGGTGCTTTTCCAACAGCTTCTGCAGTGTTAAGCGATATTTCTGCATTGCGTTACCAGTACAAATATGAGTACCGTAAAATTCACCAGGAATCAGCAGCCAGACTTAGCAATGATTTTTACCTGAAAGTGTTTGTTAGTGTTGATGATATTGGCAAAATAAACAGGGAAACTTTTGAATGGATTGAGGAGTGGCACAATGAGTTTAAGTACAGTTGGCTCATAGGTATTGTGCATGCAAATAAGCTTGCCACAGACACCTGGTGGAAAGCTCCGGGTGTATCATTAATAGCTTGCCCTAATGCTGTTATTGAAAATATCGACTATAGAAATATTAGTAAGAGAAGCCTGGAACTGGCCGGGGTGGTATAGAAAAAAAGACAGGTGACACCTTTTTAAAAGATGTCACCTGTAAAAAGCATTTGCAAATAATATTACTGCTGTTCTATTAACTGAATTTCACAGTTTATTTTTACATCGTCACTTACCAGTACGCCACCAGCCTCGGTAAGGGCACTCCAGGTAAGGCCAAAATCCTGGCGGTTAATTTTACCATTGATGGTGAAACCAGCTTTTGTATTTCCGTACGGGTCTTTTACAACGCCGCCAAACTCAACATCCAGCTTTACATTTTTTGTAATCCCTTTAATCGTAAGATCACCATACAGTTCGTAAGAACCATCGTTATCTACTGATTCATATTTTGTAGCAACAAATTTTATTTGGGGGAATTTTTCAGCGTCAAAGAAATCTGCACTTTTAAGATGGCCATCCCGCTGTTCATTTGCGGTAGAAATGGAACCTACTTCTGCAGTAAAACTGATCGATGCTTTGGTAAAATCTTCTTCTTCTGTAGTAGCATCTACTGTAAAAAGATTAAAGCTTCCCGTAACATTAGTGATCATCAGGTGCTTTATTTTAAACTGAACATCACTGTGGGTGGGGTCCACAACCCATTTTTTTGTTGCCATGATTATTAATTTTAGTGCAAGATAAGTATTAATGTTTAAACATTGAAATTTTATTTTAAAGAAAGTTCCGGCGTTTTATTGCCGGAACTTTTAATTGATCTTTTCATTATTTATTTGATGCAGCAAATTCCTGCCGGATAATATTTAATGCCCCGCCTGCTTTAAACCATTCTATCTGTTGCTGATTATAAGTATGATTAACAGTGATGGTATCGCTGGTGCCATCAGAATGATGCAATACAATTTCAAGCGGCTTGTTTGGCGCAAAGTCAACTAAGCCAATAATATCAATGGTATCATCTTCCTGAATTTTGTCGTAGTCTTCTTTGTTTGCAAAAGTTAATCCAAGCATACCTTGTTTTTTAAGGTTTGTTTCATGAATTCTTGCAAATGACTTAACCAGTACAGCTCTTACACCCAAATGGCGTGGCTCCATAGCAGCATGTTCTCTTGAAGAACCTTCGCCATAGTTTTCATCACCCACTACAATGGTGCCCGTGCCGGCAGCTTTGTAAGCTCGTTGAGTACCCGGTACAGTGCCGTATTCACCAGTAAGCTGGTTTTTTACACTGTCTGTTTTTTCGTTGAAATAGTTTACAGCACCAATCAGCATGTTGTTACTGATATTATCCAGGTGGCCACGAAATTTAAGCCATGGACCAGCCATGCTGATATGATCCGTTGTACATTTTCCTTTTGCTTTAATCAGCAGTTTCAATCCTTTTAAGTCAACACCTTCCCAGGCTGCAAAAGGATCGAGTAACTGCAAACGCTTGCTTTCAGGCGATACCAAAACCTGTACGCCGCTTCCGTCTTCTGCAGGTTGCTGGTAACCGGCATCTTCCACTGCAAAGCCTCTTGGCGGTAACTCAAAACCTGTTGGCGGATCAAGCATCACCATTTCGCCTTTGTCATTTATTAACGTGTCTGTAAGCGGATTAAAATTTAGATTTCCTGCAATGGCCAGTGCAGTAACAAGTTCCGGTGAGCCTACAAATGCATAAGTATTTGGGTTACCATCAGCACGCTTGGCAAAGTTCCTGTTAAAGCTGTGAACGATGGTGTTCTTTTCTGCTTTTTCAGCGCCAACCCTTGCCCACATACCAATGCAGGGTCCGCAGGCATTTGCAAATACAGTAGCTCCAATTTTATCAAAAACATCTAAAAAGCCATCTCTTGCAACTGTATATCTAACTTGCTCACTGCCGGGAGTAATAGTAAATTCGCTGTGCAATTTTAACCCTTTGGCAGTTACCTGCTGTGCAAGACTCACAGCCCTGCTGATATCTTCATAGCTTGAGTTGGTGCAGCTTCCAATCAATCCTACTTCAATTTTAGTAGGCCATCCGTTAGCAGCAGCAGCCTCTTTCATTTTAGAAATCGGCGTAGCAAGGTCTGGTGTAAATGGTCCGTTCAAATGTGGTTCGAGTGCATCAAGGTCAATTTCAATTACCTGGTCAAAATATGCTTCCGGGTTTGCATAAACCTCGGCATCGCCGGTTAAATGGGCAGCTACTTCATCAGCAGCCAATGCAATATCTTCCCTGTTTGTTGCTTTAAGATAGCGGCTCATACTTTCATCGTAACCGAAAGTAGAAGTAGTTGCACCAATTTCAGCACCCATATTACAAATGGTGCCTTTACCCGTACAACTCATGCTGATGGCGCCTTCGCCAAAATATTCCACCACAGCGCCGGTACCACCTTTAACAGTAAGTATACCCGCCACTTTTAAAATTACATCTTTAGGAGCCGTCCAGCCATTGAGCTTTCCGGTTAATTTTACGCCGATAAGTTTTGGCATTTTAAGTTCCCATGGCAGGCCGGCCATCACGTCACAGGCATCAGCACCGCCAACGCCAATAGCAATCATACCAAGGCCGCCTGCATTAACTGTATGGCTATCCGTACCAATCATCATCCCGCCGGGAAATGCATAGTTTTCAAGCACCACCTGGTGAATGATACCGGCACCCGGTTTCCAGAATCCTATACCGTATTTATTACTAACACTCGCCAGAAAATCATATACTTCACTGCTCTCATGTACTGCTCTGTCAAGATCAGTTCTGCCATTTATTTTTGCTTCAATAAGGTGATCACAATGTACCGTACTTGGCACCGCTACTTTGGTGCGGCCGCTTTGCATAAATTGTAATAAAGCCATCTGGGCTGTTGCATCCTGCATTGCAACCCTGTCCGGTGCAAAGTCAACATAGCTTTTTCCTCTTTCAAAAGATGTGGTAGCATCTCCCTGCCAAAGGTGGGCATACAATATTTTTTCGGTGAGGGTAAGTGGTTTGCCGGTTGCTTTTCGGGCCGCTTCAATGCGGTTTCCAAAGTTGGCATACACTTTTTTGATCATGTCAATGTCGAAGGCCATAAGTGCAATTTGAATATTTAGAAATAGCGCAATCAGAAAATGATATTAAATGTAAAATGTAGCTGAATCCCCACATTTTACCATTTGAACATTTGCCCATTGTTATTTCGGCGAATTTACAAAAAGGGTAGCACCAATACTGAAAATTTATAAATTATTATGCTTCATCAAAAACAATTGTTTTAAATTAGCATAATGAAAAATTTTAAGCACTTTATTGAATGGCATGTATTTGGAGTTTGTACTGCCATTGGTGAGCGTGTGGGAATAGCTTCATCAACCATCCGTAAATATTTCATTTACATATCTTTCCTTACCATGGGGTCTCCCATAATTGTTTACCTTTTTGTAGCTTTTTGGATGAATGTAAAAAGATACATCTGGAATGCCCGCAGAAATCCGTTACGTTACCTTTAACTAACCGTTTTTTACATTCTTTCAGGCACTTTAATGCCGAGTAAATGCATACCGCTTTTTAAAGTATTGGCAGTCATTACCGCCATTTGCAGCCTGAGTTTTTTCTTGGAAAGAGATTCTGCATTAGCGATGGAATGTTCCGTATAAAACGAGTTGAATGTTTTTGCCAGGTAAAAAACATAACTGGCAATTACCGAAGGATTGAGTTCACCAGCAGCTTGCTCAATTGCAGCAGGATATTGCTCCAGCTGAACCAGTAGCTCTTTCTCTAATGGCAAAAGCGTTGTGGCATGACTTTCGAAAATACTTTGCTCTTCATCAACCGAAGGCTCCTGTACTGCAGCAGTTATTTCCTGCGCCACTTTTCTTAAAATACTTTTGATCCTGGCGTGGGTGTATTGTACAAATGGCCCGGTAAAGCCATGGAAATCGATGCTTTCAGCCGGGTTAAAAACCATTGTCTTTTTAGGGTCCACCCGCAGCAGGTAAAACTTCATGGCACCAAGGCCAAGTGTATCGTACAATTCTTTCAGCTCCTCCGGATTGAAGTCTTTTACCTTACCTAATTCTTCTGTATACTGCTGTGCTGTTGCCACCATTTCATCTACCAGGTCATCTGCATCCACTACGGTGCCTTCCCGGCTTTTCATTTTCCCGCTGGTTAGTTCAACCATGCCATAGCTCAGGTGAAAAATATTATCAGCATTTGGCATGTCCAGCTTTTTACAAATCATCTGCAGCACTTTCATGTGATAGTTCTGCTCATTGCCAATTACATAAATACTTTTGTCAATTTTATACTGCTCATATTTTTGTTCGGCGAGGCCAATATCCTGCGTTATATAAACAGATGTACCGTCCTTGCGCTGCACAACTTTTTCATCAAGACCCTCTGCAGTTAAATCTATCCAGATGCTGCCATCTTCCTTTTTATAAAAGACTTTTTTATCCAGCCCCTGCTGTACAATATTTTTGCCAAGCAGGTAAGTGTTACTCTCGTAATAAACTTTATCGAAATCGCTGCCAATACGTTTGTAAGTGGTATCAAAGCCTTCATACACCCAGCCGTTCATTTTTTTCCAGAGTTCAATTACTTCAGGTTTTCCTTCTTCCCAATCTAAAAGCATTTGTTTGGCCTGCTTAATAATGGCGGTATTATTCCGGGCAACTTCACGTATTTCTGCATGCAGCTTGTTTATCTTTTCTTCATCTTTTATTTCGTCGAGTTTGGTTAAAGCAATGAGTAAACCATCCAGTTTCAATAATTCATCACCACTAAAATCTGTTAAATCAGCCAACTTTATTTTGTTGATCAATACCTGGCTTTCCGCCTTCAGGTCTTCTTCAAACCGTACATAATAGTCACCTACTAAATGGTCTCCTTTTTCTCCGGTTGATGAAGGAGTGGCTCCGTTGGCGTGCTTTTGCCAGGCAATCATGCTCTTGCAAATGTGTATGCCCCGGTCGTTCACAATCGCACTTTTTATAACTTCAAATCCGCTGGCTTTTAAAATTTCACTTACACTCCAGCCCAAAAAATTATTTCTTAAATGGCCAAGATGAAGCGGCTTATTTGTATTTGGGCTTGAGTATTCAACCATCACTTTCTGCCCATTCATTTCTTTTTTACCATAACAGGCATCTGCATGGTTTTTCTCCAACAGCTCCATCCAGAAACTGTCGGCAACTGTAAAATTTAGAAAGCCTTTAATGATGTTGAACTGCGTAAATAAGTCAGGATTATTGGTAACCAGGTAATTGCCCAGGGCTGTACCAATGGCATCCGGTGATAGCTTCAGTGATTTAACCAGTGAAAACAGCACAACGGTATAATCGCCTTCAAATTCTGGTTTGGTTTCATTTATCTGGAAATCTTTTTCTGTAAAAGGCTGGTTATTGTACAATGCTTTTAAAGCCGATACTACACTCTGCTGTATGCTGCTAACAATGCTCATGGCGCAAAAGTAGTGCTAGTTGGTTTAATAAAAAAGCAGCAACCAATTCAGTAAAGGGAAGGATGGGGGAAGTTTACCCGAAGAAAGCCGGTGTAATTTTGCAGAAATTAAGGGAAGTAAAATCTAGGCTGTTGCAGCCTGATCAGTAATGTCATCCATGCTGATGCCTGAATGGCTTTCATCGTAAACACATTCACCATTCTTTATTAACAGCACCTGTGGAGACTCATGATAAACTGAAAATACTTCAGCAATTTTAGCAGAAATGTTACGGTGATTAATAAGATCCAGGTAGTAAAAATCAATGTCTTCAGGTGCCGTACCCCTTTCCAGCCGGCTTTTTGCCACCCTGCTGATGGAGCAACGGGTGCTGTGTTTAAAGATCAACTGAGGTTTAGTCTTTGATTTTTCTCTGATCGTTTCCAGTTGGGCAGGGTCAGTAATATCAATCCAATTCATAAAAAACAAATGTGAATTAATGAATGATTTTTTCAGTCATCGGGCAACCTGTACCACGCCTTGATGCACCGCAGGAGGTTATAACAATAATAGCAGTAAAGGCTACAACGGCGAATAAAATAACTTTTTTCATGTTTTTTAATTTAGGGAAAATCTCAATTAATGCAATGCAAATATACAGCGCAATGAAATAACGGAATACCAGCGTATTTATTTTAACGTAATATTCGTTGGTCCAGGTTAATAGTGTTGCAAATTGCTTGCCGTAGTAAGTTTGTTATTCGCCCCACACTATAAAATCCATTTGCTATAAATTGCAGCTAATTTTCACCATGAAGTATTATTTAATAGCAGGCGAAGCAAGCGGCGATTTACATGGGAGTAACCTTATAAAAGAGCTCAAAACGCTGGATGCTGCGGCAGACATCCGCTGTTGGGGCGGAGATAAAATGGCTGCCGCAGGAGCCATAGTGGTAAAACATTACAGGGATCTGGCCTTTATGGGCTTTGCAGAAGTGATTAAAAATCTGGGTACTATATTTAAAAATCTGGCTTTTTGCAAAGCAGATATTTTAGCCTGGCAACCTGCAGCTGTTATTTTTATAGATTACCCGGGTTTTAATTTGAGAATGGCCAAATGGGCAAGTGATAATGGTTTTAAAACAATCTATTACATTTCTCCGCAGGTATGGGCCTGGAAAGAGAACAGGGTGAAGGGCATAAAAAAGTACATTGATAAAATGCTGGTGATACTGCCTTTTGAAAAGGATTTTTATACCAAATGGAATTATGAAGTTGAATATGCAGGGCATCCCCTGGTAAAAGTAATAGATGATTATAAGCAGTTCTCAGCAGGCAAAACAGTTGCAAATTCATCAGCAAAAATAATTGCTGTACTGCCAGGTAGCAGAAAGCAGGAAATAAATGTAAAACTGCCGGTAATGCTTTCTGTAGCAAAACATTTTCCGGATTACCAGTTTGTAGTGGCCCGGGCTCCCGGTATAGAAGAAGATTTCTATGAGCCATTTTTTAAAAATTATCCAAATGTGACAGCCGTTAGTGATGGCACTTACCCATTGCTGGCCAGGGCAAAGGCTGCCATTGTAACGAGTGGTACTGCTACATTGGAAACTGCCTTATTTGGCGTACCGGAAGTGGTGTGTTATAAAGGAAGTGCAGTTTCATATGCCATCGCAAAAAAACTCCTTACTATAAAATACATCTGCCTCGTAAACCTGATAATGGATAAACTGGTGGTAAAAGAATTAATTCAGCAAGAGCTGACTGAAGAAAATATTACAGCTGAATTGCATGAATTGCTTGATAACCCGGAACGGCGCCAGCAGTTAAAAAAAGATTATGCTGATTTAAAAACTTTGCTGAGCAAAGGAGGTAATGCATCTGAAAACGCAGCAAAAAGCATCTGGCAATTTTTGCACAATTAATACCAACCTGCCTTAGCAACTACTTATTTTTAAATGTATCTTTTAAAATACTCGCCAGCCTCAGGCCGGCTATAAGTAATTGTTTTTTGATCACCTCAGCATTGGCATCAACATATTTCGCATCTAAAAAATTATCCTGAAAACTATAAACAGTATCCAGCAAAGAGCGGGACTGGTACATCCACTTTAACTCTTCAATTTTTTGATAGGAAGCTATTACGGGAGCATCTATTGTTTGGTACAATGCCAGGCAGGAATCCATATTGATTGCTTTGTATTCCAGTATCTGCGTATCCCAAACACTGTGAAGGTTGCCGGAAACAATCGGAGAATTTATCTGTACAGTATTACCGCCTTTGTCAATTGCATAACCTGTGTGCAGCGGCTGGTGCAGATCTCCCACCAAATGAAAAATAAGCAGCAGGTCTCTTTTTATATCTTTCTTCTTTCCTGTTTTGTATTGTTTTAAATCCAAAATGGCAGAGTGGAGCACAGTGAGAATATTTCTTTCAGATGAAGGAACAAACTTTTCACCCTTATCAAGATCGAGGTAATGCCATGTCCTCATGTAATTGTAGTAAGTATTGCTCCTGCTGTCGTCCATCCAGTTGGCGGCTTCTTCAAAACTCATGTTACCCAGGTATTCAAGTACAATTTTCCGGGTTGAATCATCAAGAAAATGGTAAGCAATTTTTCCAACCAGCTCATGGCCAGTTTTACCCCAGGCAAAACTTTTGGGTGCTGCCGCAAAAAGAAGAATGAACAGTAATACTGCAGTAATTATTTTTCTCATTAAAATTTGGTTGGTAAGCCAGAGCTTGGTTTTTATAAAAAGCAGCGAAGATAACCACTTATTGTATTTAAACTATTTTTCGGTATACAGTAAATTATTAAGTTACTCCTTCATTAATTAAATGTAACATTAAAGCACACATGTTTTCGTATGGGTAAAACCCCTACATTTGCTATCTTTTTTAACAAAACTAACTATGCTTACACTCAAACCTGGCCTTGTGGCCGTCCTGTTGTTGCTTTGCTGTACCCAATTTGCACTAGCGCAGGTAAAACCACTGGCAGACACAACCTCACCCCGTTCAACTGATTCAACCCTGCTTGAAGACTCAAAAGATAACCTGCTGGATAATATTCCTGTTGTATCTCTTGATGAAAATGATAACCAGGATGGAAGCGCTCAGAATGTTTCCGGCCAGGCAAGTGCTAACAGGGATCCTTTTCACAATGCTGCGGCTTTTAATTTCGGCGTGGTTCGTTTTCGTACCCGTGGTTATGATGCTGATAATTTTGCTACTTATATAAATGGTGCGCCAATGGAAAACCTTGACAATGGTTTTACTCCTTATGGTTTGTGGGGCGGCCTTAACGATGTAATGCGTAACAGAACTTCAACTTATGGTTTGCAATCCAATAAAATGGCTTACGGCGGTTTGGGCGGAACTTCGTTCATTGACACCAGGGCTTCTAAACAACGTAAACAAACAAGCATCAATTATTCTCTTTCCAACAGGAATTATGTACACAGGGTAATGCTTACACATTCAACCGGCTTTAATAAAAAAGGCTGGGCTTTTAGTGTTTCAGGTTCCCGCCGCTGGGCAGAAGAAGGTTTTACTGACGGAACTTTTTATAATGGTTACTCTTTTTATGCAGGTGTGGATAAAAAGATTAATGAAAACCACCTCCTTTCCTTCGTAGCTTTTGGCACTTCAACTGAAAACGGCAGACAAGGTTCTTCCGTACAAGAAATGCTGAACATCGCTGGTACAAATTTTTACAATCCGTACTGGGGTTATCAAAATGGAAAGAAAAGAAACGCCAGCATTGCCAAAACTTTTCAACCTGTTGGAATACTTACGCATGACTGGAAAATAACAAAGAACACAAGTTTACTTTCAGCCGTTACTTTTTCAACCGGTAACCGCAGTACAACCGGGCTTGACTGGTATAATGCCCGTGACCCACGCCCCGATTACTACCGCTACCTGCCAAGTTACCAGCTTGATCCTGCTTACGCACAGGAAGTACTTACTGCTATGCAGACAAACGTAAACCTGCGCCAGATTGACTGGGATGGTTTATACAAAGCCAATTATGGTAATACAGAAACTATTAAAAATGCAAATGGTGTAGCAGGTAATAATGTTACTGGCAACCGGTCTCTTTACATAGTTGAAGACAGGGTGACACATACACAAAAGTTTAATTTTAATACTACGTTAAATACAGTTATTAATAAGCATATTGATCTCACAGCAGGCTTAAGTTATCAAAACCAAAAAAATCATTTTTATAAAAAAGTTGATGACTTATTGGGAGGCGCTTTTTATGTAGACCGTAACCAGTTTGCAGAAAGGGATTTTGGTAACGATCAAAACGCCATACAGAATGACCTTAACAATCCTAACAGGATAGTTTACAAAGGAGATAAGTTAGGCTATAATTACAATATCAACATTCAAAAAGCCGCTGCCTGGGTACAAACCAATGTTAAGCTGCATAACATGGATTTCTTTATTAGTGCAGAACATTCTTATACAGGTTTTTACAGGGTTGGTAATGTAAGGAGCGGATTATTCCCAAATAATTCTTACGGAAGATCTGCCACCCATGATTTTCATAATTATGCAGTAAAGGGAGGCTTAACTTATAAATTAACGCAGGGCAATTTCTTTTTTGCCAATGCATCTTTCGAAACAAAAGCACCTTTCTTCGACAACGCTTACCTGGCGGCAAGAACAAGGGATTTTGTTCAGGATAGTTTAAAATCAGAAAAAGCTTTTTCGGCTGAAGCTGGTTATGTGTTGATAGCGCCAACAGTTAAATTCAGGGCTACAGCTTATTATACAAGGTTTGCAGATCTAAGCAACGTGTTGACATTTTATAATGATGAAGTAAGAAATTTTGTGAACTATGCTTTAAGTAACATCGGAAAAGAACACATGGGAGTAGAGCTTGGTGCGGAAGTGATCCTTTATAAAGGGCTTACGCTTAATGCTGCTGCCGCAATTGGAAGATACCGTTACAACACAAGGCAAAATGCAGTTGTAACATTAGACAATAGCTCCGAGATCGTTTCAAAAAATGTTGTATACTCTAATAATTTTAATGTACCAACGCCACAGGAAGCTTACTCAGTTGGATTGAATTACCGCTCACGCCAGTTTTGGTACGTGAATGTTAACTTCAATTATTTTGATCAGATGTGGCTTGATTTTAATCCGCTCCGCAGAACAGCAGCTGCCTTAAACGGCGTTGATCCTGCAAGCGACTTATGGAAAACTATTAATAACCAGGAAAGACTGCATTCCCAATACACGCTGGACGCTTTTGCTGGTTACTCATGGCTGATGAACAAGCGCTATAAATCTTTAAAGAAAAGAACCTTCCTGGTATTTAATGTTGGCGTAAGCAACATCCTCAATAATAAGAATATCGTATCAGGCGGCTACGAGCAACTTCGTTTTGATTTTGCCGGAAAGGATACAGATAAATTTCCACCAAAAAGATTTTATGCTTACGGAACCAATTTCAACGCAAGCGTTGCCCTAAGATTTTAAGCCAACAAATTATTAAAAATTTAAAATGATAAAAATGAATAGCGTTTCTAAATTATTTACTGCTGTAATACTTGTGCTGGCTTTGGTTGGTGTAAGTTCATGTAAAAAAACTTTTGATCAGCCGCCAGGGCCGGCAGATCCTTCCATTGTTCCAAATATGACTATAGCCCAGTTTAAGGCTATGCATACTGTTTTTGGTAAACTTGATATGATAACTGATGACATAGTGATTTCAGGTGTTGTAATTGCTGATGATAAAAGTGGCAATTTATACAAGCAGCTTTTTATTGCCGACTCAACAGGAGCATTGCAAATATTGCTGGATGTTGCAAGCCTTTACGGATCATATCCTGTGGGACGGAAACTCTTTATTAAATGTAAAGACCTTTGCCTTACAGATTACAACCGTACTATGCAGTTGGGAGTTAGAGCTTATGTTAGCGGAGCTCCATCATCACAGGCTATTCCTGCCAACCTTATCAGCAACTATGTTATTGGCGGATCTTTAAATAATCCCGTTGTACCAACTGTTGTAACGCTGGCGCAGTTAGGCGGGAGCAGTGTTGATATGCAAAACAAATATCTCGGGGCATTGATCCAGTTAAATGATTATGAGTTTGCAAATACGCTAAATACTTTTGCTGATACTTCGGCTTATAAAAAAGATACGAACGATACACTGCAAAACTGTTCTGCTTCAAAAATTATATTACGCTCAAGCGGCTATGCAAAATTTGCAGGCCAGAGAGTGCCAGGCGGTCACGGAAGCATTGCGGCAATTTACACAGTGTTTCAATCATCGGGTACCGGTACTAAACAACTTATTCTGCGTGACACAGCAGATATTCACTTTACCAATGCCCGTTGTACTACATCTGGTGGAGGCGGAGGTGGTGGAGGAAATGCAGGTACAGGCAATTTGCTTACTGAAAATTTTGAGTCACAAGACACAACTTTTGGTAACAGAACTGTTACCATTACGGGCTGGATGAATTCATCAGAGTCAGGAACGCAGAAGTTTACTACAAATTATTTTGGTACGCCAGTTAATAAATATGCCCAGGTAACTGCTTTCAGAAGCAATGAAGCAACAGTAACATCTTGGCTTGTAACAAAAGAAATTAGTACCGGCAGCTTTGCAACTAAGACTTTGAATTTTGATACTAAAGCAGGTTTTACAAATGGAGCCACTTTAAAAGTACTTATATCTACCAATTACACTGGTACTGGAAATCCATGGGCTGGTTCAGTAACGTGGACAGATTTAACGTCTTTAGCTGCATTGTCACCAGGTTCTGCTACAGGTTATCCTTCTTCTTACACTCCTTCAGGAAATGTTGATATAAGTAGTTATTCTGGTAATATTTATATAGCTTTCAAGTATGAAGGAGCAGATCCTACCGGAACTACCAGTGATAAATCATCCACTTGGCAACTTGATAATATTAAGGTTTCAGGAAATTGATTTTGATGATACACATTTTTTAGTGTAAGAGCCATCGCTTAAAAATGATGGCTCTTATTTAATTTACCACGGTACGGAAATCACTATTTCTAAATAAAGTTTATGAAAAAAATATTTACACTTTTTTTAATTGTTTCATCGCTGGCCGCTCAGTCACAGTCGCTTGTTATAAGCCAGGTGTATGGTGGAGGGGGTAATGGAGGATCTGTTTACAAAAATGATTTTGTAGAATTATTCAATCCCACAGAAACAGCAATTAACATTAAAGGATGGTCTGTCCAGTATAATAGTGCAACAAGTACTACTACTACCTGGAAAAAAACATTATTACCTGATGTGTCAATATTGCCCGGGCATTATTATTTAATACAGGAAGCCCAGGGAACTGGCGGAACAACAGTTTTGCCAACTCCGGATCTTACCGGTGATCTTGCCATCAACGGAACAACGGGTAAAATTGTGCTGGTAAGTGATACTAATAATATTGCCATAGCTTGCCCTACAACAAATGTTATAGATAAAATGGGATTCGGTCCTAACGTAAACTGCTTTGAAGGCACAGCGCCTGCGCCGTTAGCCAGTAATACTACGGCAATTTTGAGAGCAAATGGCGGCTGTACGGATACAGACGTTAACTCCTCAGATTTTACAGCAGTAGCCCCTGAACCCAGAAATTCTTCTAGCCCTGTTCATTCTTGCGGAGCAGTAGCTGCCTCATTAACAGCAACCCCATCAACAGTGCCTGATTTTGGATTAATTACCGCAGGGATGAGTTCTGAGCCTTTGTCTTTCGATTTATCTGGTAGTGATTTAACCGGGGCATCAGGTGATATTACGATCACTTCACCCTCTGCAGATTTTGAAGTTTCAAGTGATAACCTTACCTGGGGGCCATCCACAACAATTCCGTACACTAGCTCGTCATTAGCTGCCACCACGGTTTTTGTAAGATTTACACCACAGTCTGTGGGAGATAAAACAGGCAACATAACCATTACCGGCGGCGGTGTTGCAGCAGCTGTACTGGTGGCAGTAAGTGGTGCAGGGTTGTCAACATTAACTCCGCTATTGTCTGCATCAACCTTAATTGATTTTGGTAATCTTTGTGTTAATGCAACAAGCAATGCAAAAACACTTGCCATCAGTGGTTCAAATCTTACTGCTGATAGTATTAAAGTTGGGCCTTTAGCAGGGTATAGTTTTTCAGCCGCCACTGCCGGAACTTACAGTACAACATTAAAACTGGCACAGCCAGGTGGCAGCTTTACCCGGGATATTTTCGTAAAATTCACACCCGTTCTGTTACAATCTTATAACGGCAATATTCCTGTAACCGGCGGAGGAGCCACTGATACAGCAAATGCAGCTGTTACGGGTGCAGGCACAAACACGGCCCCACTGGAAACAACCGAGGCTGCCAATGGTATTACGGCCTTCAAAGCCACTTTAGCCGGATTAATATCTGATAAAGGTTGTACAGCAATATCAGCCTACGGTTTTGAGTATAGTGCTGTAAACGGTTTTGCAAACGGTACAGGAACAGTGGTAAGTTCCTCAAACGAAACAACCGGAAATTTTTCTGCAGATATAAGCGGACTGCTTCCCTCAACCATTTATTATTTTAAGGCTTTTGCCACTAATGGAGCAGGAAAAACTTACGGGTCGCAAAGGTCATTTACTACTTTAATTTGTGCAGCGCCTGCTGATTCTACTGGTAAAGCCACTGGCATCACAACTAATGTTGCAACACTTCCCGGTTCTATTACTGATATTGGATGTACAGCAGTAACAGCTTATGGTATTCAGTATACAAGCATCAGGAATTTCACAAACGGTTACGCTACAATGGTTGCTGGTTCAAATGCTGCTAACAATAGTTTCTCCGTCACTGTTTCCGGATTGGTACAAAATACAAAATATTATTACAGAACTTTTGCTACCAATACAGGCGGAACCTCTTTTGGGGGAATTGATTCATTTACAACAGTCCGTATCGCACCGGGCTTGGTTGTTTATTCCAATCCTGTTAGCCGTGGCGGAACCCTGCATTTTAGTATTGATAATTTAAGCAATGAATACTATGCCGCCCAGTTGATAAGCAGTTACGGACAGATCGTCTACCAAAAAAATATGATAGTTCAGGTAGGATTTATTGACGATAATTTTATTATACCTGCAAAACTCCCGGCTGGTGTTTATATACTTAAAGTGCTGAACATAGCTGGTTTTGAAGCTAAAAAAAGCATATTGGTTTTATAATCTTTCAAGTTGAATGTTATTTTAAAAAAGGAACTCTTAACCGGGGTTCCTTTTTTAATTTACTTAATGCTAGAAATGTACGTGACAGCAATTGGTTGGTGCCAATCAGCGGTAAAAATGGATGTGGCAGCAATTAATTGGTGCCAATTAATAGAAAAAATGTACGTGGCAGGAATTAGCTGGTGCCAATTAATTGTAAAAATGTACGTGGCAGGAATTAATTGGGGCCTATTAATAGTAAAAATGTACGTGGCAGGAATTAGCTGGTGCCAATCAATTGTAGAAATGTATGTGGCAGCAATTAGCTGGTGCCAATTAATGGTAGAGTGGTGCCAATTAATGATAGAAATGTACGTGGGAGCAATTAATTGGTGCCAATTAATAGTAAAAATTTAAGTGGCAGCGATCCGCTGGCACCAGCCAATCATTCACTGGAGTGGTTAAGCATTTTTAGTAGTATAAAACACATGGTGTAAAAAGCGTAAACAATGCTGGTTGACCCCGTTTCAAACGCTCAGATTTTGTAAACCGAATTTAGTACCGCATCTCTCCTTTTGCAAATAATAAGGGTATTGTAAAAGCTGCTTTCCCGGCTGGAAATCGCCCTGAATTAGTTCAAAAAATAATTAAAGCTTGCTGTGTTCAGCAGTTAGCTCTGAAATTAATTTCTACTTTCTAACCCTGCTCAAAATGTCAAGCTGGCAGCAAAGACGCTGTTGGTACATTCATTGCTTGCTAAGAAAAAAAATACCATGCAAAAAGGAAACATACGTGTACAAACGGAGAACATCTTCCCGATCATTAAAAAGTTTTTATACAGCGAACATGATATTTTTATCCGTGAGCTGGTGAGCAATGCAGTAGATGCCACTCAAAAGTTAAAAACCCTTTCTTCTCTTGGCGAGGCCAAAGGAGAAATTGGGGAAACCAGTATCCAGATTAAGATTGATACTGAAAAAAAGACACTCACTATTTCTGACAAAGGGATAGGTATGACAGCTGACGAGGTGGATAAATACCTTAACCAGGTTGCTTTTAGTGGTGCAGAAGAATTTTTGGAGAAGTACAAAGGACAGAATGAGAATAATATTATCGGGCATTTTGGTCTTGGTTTTTATTCCTCATTTATGGTGAGTGAAAAAGTAGAAGTGGTAACAAAATCTTTTAAGGAAGATGCTGTTGCAGTGCGTTGGGAGTGTGATGGCAGCCCGGAATTTACATTGGAAGAAACAACAAAAGAGCAACGTGGAACGGATATTATTTTACATCTGAATGAAGAAAGCCTTGAGTTCTTGGAGTCGTACAGAGTAAAAACAGTACTGGAAAAATTCTGTAAATTTTTGCCGGTTCCTATTTTCTTTGAAGATAAACAAATCAACAATCCTGCGCCGGCATGGACGAAAAAACCTTCAGAACTAAGTGCGGAAGATTACCAGAATTTCTATAAGGAATTATATCCCTTTAATGAAGCTCCGCTTTTCTGGATTCATCTTAATGTAGATTATCCGTTTAACCTTACGGGCATTTTATATTTCCCTAAAATAAAACAGAGCCACGAAATACAGAAAGACAAAATTCAGTTGTACAGTAACCAGGTATTTGTTACTGATGAAGTGAAGGACATTGTGCCAGAATTTTTGATGCTGCTGCAGGGTGTGCTTGATAGCCCGGACATTCCGTTAAATGTTAGCAGAAGCTATTTGCAAGGCGATCCAAACGTAAAAAAGATCAACTCTCATATCACCAAAAAAGTAGCAGATAAGCTCGAAGAAATTTTTAAAACGGATCGCAAAGCTTTTGAAGAAAAATGGGAAAGCCTTGGCCTTTTTGTGAAGTATGGTATGATGACCGACGACAAATTTCTTGATAAAGCCAATAAGTTTCTGGTGATGGAAGATGCTGTTGCACCGGCCGTAGCTGAAGGAGAAACACCAGGTTCCCAATTTTATACAATAGATGAATACAAGATTGCAACGGAAACCTTGCAGAAAAATAAAGATGACAAGCAGGTAATACTTTACACTACCAACCCTGTTCAGCAGGATGCTTATGTTCAGGCTGCTTCTGCAAGGGGATATAAAGTTGTTAAGATGGAAACATTGGTTGATGCTGCATTTATAAACACAATGGAAATGAAATGGGAGGGTGT
Organism: Ferruginibacter sp.; assembly: GCA_965247025.1. GTDB lineage: Bacteria > Bacteroidota > Bacteroidia > Chitinophagales > Chitinophagaceae > Ferruginibacter. The sequence goes on from OZ252000.1 coordinate 5,271,684, forward strand.
TCAGTTTACCCGTGTTGATGCCGATATAACTGATAACCTGATTGATACTGCCGATGCGACAGAAAGTGTGTTGAGTAAAGAAGAAACTGAAAAATTAAAAGGCCTGTTTGAACAACAAAAAACTGCAGTGCATATTACAGTTGAAGTAAAAGGATTAAATACTGATGTGGCACCGGTTGTTGCTACCCGTCCTGAGCAAATGCGCCGCATGAAAGATATGGGTGCCATGGGTGGTGGAATGGCTGCATTTTACGCCAATATGCCTGATGAAGTAACGCTTACGGTGAATGGCAACCACGCAATTTTCCAGCATATTTTAGCGGAAGCCGCTGAAGATAAACAACAAAAACTGGTAAGAAATTTAGCTGATTTGGCACTACTTTCTCAAGATTTGTTAAAAGGAAATGACCTGACAAATTTTATTAACCGCAGTGTTGAATTGCTTAACCAGCAGTCTTTAACTGAGGCTTAGCTTAGTTATGGAAACATAAATTAAAAAAAGGTGTTCATCGAAAGATAAGCACCTTTTTTTATGAGTGAGGGCTTGGTTAAATTTCATTCTTTAAAATAGAAACTTCAAAATATTCCATCCTTTGATTATGAAAAATCTCTGTAAAACCGGCACCGGTAAAGAGCTTTTTATCAAGCGGGTTGGCATAAATAATATGCAGTAAACGGGGATTGCGATCAAGATTTTCAAGAATTTTTTCAACCAGTTGCTGCATCAGAATTGTATCAAACGGATTGAACAAAAAAATGCAGTCAACATCATCAGGCAGTTCATATTCCTGGATGTTTTTTACAATTACATCATAGTTGATATCGCTCACTTTTTCTTTTGTAATCAACAGGTTTTGTTCTGCTGCTTCACAAAAATTTTTTGAAAAATCGATGCCAGAAACTTTTGAAAAACCGTTGTATGCTGCCACACATAATACACGCCCTTTGCCACAACCAATATCAAGTAAATGATGACGGGGTTTCAGCGGCAAACGGGTAAAAATATTTTCTAAAATTGCGTAGCTCACCGGCATATAAATTGTCGCATGCGAAGTGTCTACACCTGTTTTTGTAAGCTTCTTCAACTCATCGGCACCGGTAGTATCAATGCCATATTTTTTTTCGCCTTTAACTTCCTGCAATATTAGTGTTGCAGCCAGTTTCCAGTTCCAGTTTAAGCCCAGGTAAAAAAAATATTTTATGTAATTGAACAGCTTCATGTATTATTAAAACTCCTCCTTCTTTTCTGTGGAAGGTATCAGATCTATTATCCTTAACTGCAGGCTTACAGTATCATTCCACTCATTTTCGTCAATGCTAAAAACGATATCTACAGGCTTATTATTTTCCAGCAAGCTAAACTTATCTGCCATGTTAAACCCAATACCAGTAAGAGTAAATTTATTTTGTTTGAGAACAAAACGAACATGATTTTCTTTTACGATCTTAGAAAAGCCATTATCGGCAACGTTACGGGCAACAAATACAGGCCTCATGTTACCGGGGCCGAAAGGCTCCATTTGGGTTATAATTTTATAGAGTGATTTTGTTATTTCCTCGAAGCTTATTTCGGCATCAATAATAATTTCCGGGATAAGCAGATCGGCATTAATATTTGCCTCCACAAAATCATCAAATTGCTGACTGAATGCAGGTATGTTTTCTGGCAGTAATGATAAACCTGCGGCTGCAAAATGGCCGCCATAAGCAAGCAGGTGTTCTTTACAGGCGTGAATAGCTTCATACAAATTGAAACCGGAAATACTTCTTGCGCTGCCGGTAGCAACACCACCACTTTTTGTAAGTACAATTGTTGGTCTGTAATACGTTTCTATGAGCCTACTGGCGACTATCCCAACCACGCCCTTATGCCAGTGTTCTTTGTACACTACCGTGGTTTTCTTTTTTATCAGCACTTCATCTCCTTCAATAACTGCTAGCGCTTCAGCAGTAATGGTGCTGTCCGCATCCTTTCGGTCACTGTTATCCGAATGCAATATCTCAGCAAATTCCATCGCTTTTACAGGATCTTTTTCAACAAATAATTGCACAGCCTTTTTTGCATCATCCATTCTCCCCGCTGCATTTACTCTGGGAGCAATTACGAATACAACATTGCTGATTGTCAACTTTTTTTGCAAGCCAGCCAAATGAATAAGTGCCTTAATGCCGGGCGAGGGATTACTGTTGATTTTTTCCAGTCCGTAATAGGCTAAAACACGGTTTTCTCCTGTTATTGGAACAATGTCTGCAGCTATTGCGGTGGCAACAAGATCGAGGTAACAAAAATATTTTTCTTCAGGCAGATCGAAAGTTTGCCCTAAAGCTGTAATAAATTTAAAACCAACGCCGCAACCGCAAAGCTCTTTATATGGATAGTTACAGTCAGTTTGTTTGGCATTCAGAATGGCCGCTGCAACCGGAGTTTCTTTATCAGGTAAATGATGGTCACAAACAATAAAATCAATACCCAGCTCTTTTGCATAAGCAATTAAGGCAGTTGATTTTATACCACAATCCAAAGAAATGATAAGCGAAAAACCATTTGCATTTGCATAATCGATTCCCATTTTGCTTACTCCATATCCTTCCCGGTACCGGTGAGGAATATAAAATTCAACTAACGAATCATCGTAAATATCACAAAGAAACTGGTACATTAATGCAACTGAAGCTGTTCCATCAACATCATAGTCGCCAAAAACCAACACCTTTTCTTTTTTCAAAAATGCGTCGGTAACCCTGGTTACAGCTTTATCCATATCCTTCATTAAGAATGGATCATGTAAGTCAGAGAGTTGTGGTCGAAAGTAAGTTTTACATTTATCAAAATCGTCAATTTGCCTTTGTACTAATATTTTACAAGCTGTTTTATTGACCTTAAGAACAGCTTCAAGATGTCCTGTTTTTTCAGAATCAGCAGTCAATATATTCCAACGCTTATTCATGTTTTGGCAGCATGCAGGTAAATGTAAAAAGTTTAATATTTTCTGTCTGTAGTGTATCTAACCAGTTCCTCTAATGCGTTCCTAACGGGAGTTTCAGGAAATTCATGAAGTAAATTAAGTGCTTCATCTCTGTATGCTTTCATTTTGTCCTGTGCATATTGAATGCCGCCATTTTCTACAACAGCGTTGATAAGCTGTTTCACCTTAGCCGGGTTTTCGTTTTCATTTTTTACTATGTAAATCAACTCCCGTTTTGTTTTTTTATCTACTTTATTAAGGGTGTAAATCAAGGGCAAGGTCAATTTTTTTTCTTTAATGTCATTTCCGGTAGGCTTACCGATATCTTCAGTGCCATAATCAAAAAGATCATCTTTAATCTGGAAAGCAATCCCGACTTTTTCGCCAAAAGCTTTCATTTTGCCCGTGATAACCTGGTCGTTGCTAGTCGTCCAGGCTCCCACGCCGCAAGCCGAAGAAAGTAACGATGCCGTTTTATTTTTTATAATTTCAAAATAAACAGTTTCATCCAGGTTAAGGTTTCTGGATTTTTCAATTTGTAAAAGTTCTCCCTCGCTCATTTGTTTCACTGCCTCTGACAATATTTTGAGATGTTCAAAATCATTGTTTTCTGTAGATAATAATAATCCCTTTGAAAGGAGATAATCACCTACAAGAACAGCTATTTTATTTTTCCAGATGGCATTTACAGAAAAGAATCCGCGGCGCTCCAATGACTCATCTACAACATCGTCGTGTACTAACGTTGCTGTGTGCAGCAATTCAACAAGTGCTGCAGCCCGGTAAGTACTCTCATTTACAGCACCATTTAATCTTGCGCTCAAAAACACAAACATTGGCCTCAGTTGCTTTCCTTTTCTTTTGATAATGTACCTCATAATCCTGTCTAAAAGCGGAGCATGACTTTTAACAGATTCAGAAAATTTCTTCTCAAAAATTGCAAGTTCCTCACCTATAATTTTTTGTACAAATTCCATTTTACTATAAAAGGGCAATATAGTTCACTATACACGGTCATCAAAGAATTGCTGAAATTATTTTGCAGTTCAGCAAATTACCTAACATAAAAAATAAATATGTAATTGCATGCAGCACAAACAATTTATTTGAACTCTTTGATAAAGTTTTATATAATTATAATTTGAGAAATAACCTAAATAATTCACAAAAAAATTTGGTTTTTAAATCTCAAGTGATATTTTTGCATACAATCAATTCGTAATTTTAGAAATTAACAATCATTTAGTTATGCCAAGCAAAAAGTACAAATTATTACTAGGGCTCATTACCCTTTTCAGCTCTGCTACCTATGCACAGGAAGGTGCAAAGACAGGATCGGGGTATAGCATTTATGACTCTACGGTAATATCTGCTAAGAAAATGCCGCAACAAAATGAGTTTTGGAATAATACTTATAACTTTCCTGCAAAGCCTAGGAATATGTGGGAAGTAGGTGTATCCGTTGGTGCGCCGACTATTGGTGGTGATGTGGATGCAAAGTTTCCAACCTTTGGGTTTGGTGTTCATGCAAGAAAAGCTTTTGGTTATATCTTTTCTTTGAGATTGGAATATGTGAATGGAAATGCAAAAGGTTTAAACTGGCAAGGGTCTCAAAATTATGGGAAAAATACGGCCTGGACTTCCACTGCAAGTGGTGGGGTACAAACACCAGCAAATGGATACAATGCTCAATATGTTGATAACGCAGGTAATAAAACCACTTTAAACGGAACCGCAACGCCTGATGCTGTTTACTATAATTACAAAACACATATCCAGGATTTATCTATTCAGGGAATCGTAACCTTGAATAATGTGCGTTTCCATAAACAAAAGACCGGTTTCACGCTTTATGGCGGAGCAGGTATTGGATTTACTGCCTTTCACGTAATGGTAAATGCTTTAAACGGGAATGCTTCATATAAAGCGCTTTTTGACGGTATTGCAGCAGCTCAGGCATCTGGAGGAGCAACTTATTCTAAGAGAAAAGATATCTTAAAGCAATTGAAAGCTGGAATGGATAATACTTATGAAACTGAGGGACAATCAGATGCTGGGTTACGTAACCCAAAACTTGGTAAGAATACATTAAAACCTTCCGGTACAGTATTAGCAGGTATTGCTTTTAAATTAAGTAACAGGATTAACCTGGCCTTGGAAGACAGACATACTTTTGTTAAGTCTGATCTGTTGGATGGTCAGCAATGGCAGGAACATCCATATGGAGATGCATCATTAACCCGTGATTTTGATTCATGGAATTATCTTTCATTAGGCATTAATTTCAACTTGGGTGCAAAATCAGTTGAACCACTTTGGTGGCTTAATCCACTTGATTATGCTTATAGTGAACTTAATAATCCTAAGCATATGAAGTTACCAAAACCAATTTTTGACGACACAGATGGTGATGGTGTTACAGACCAGCTGGACAGGGAGCCAAACACAGTTGCTGGTGCTCCTGTAGATGCTCATGGTGTTGCAAAAGATACAGATGGTGATGGCGTTCCTGATTATAAAGACAAGCAATTAATTACACCGACTGAATGTCAACCAGTAGATGCTGACGGCGTAGGCAAATGCCCTGAACCAGCTTGCTGCAAAGAGATAAAAGAAGGCATCGCAAATGGTACGTTAGTTCCAATTAAAAATTGCCCGACAGATTATCCAAGTCTTACTGTAAAAGGAATTTCTTTAACTGCTGACAGCAAAGCATTTCTTGCAACTGTAGCTAGTAAGTTAAAAGAAAAACCAACTTGTACTATAACAATTACTGCATATCCAAAAGCTGACAAACGCCAGCAAGCCATAGCAGATAAAAAACTGGAACTGGTTAAAAATTACCTGGTTGAAAAATTAGGTATTACAGAAGACAGAATTTTGACTGATAAAGTTATTGATGGTGGCGATGCTAACACAATCGATATAAAATCTAATTAATAATATTACTTTTTGCTCAATGATTACCCTCCTGATTATTCGGGAGGGTTTTTTTATCCTTGTTTTTTCATCAAAGAATAAGTTTCTCAAAATGTTAACTACATCTTTTTGGCCCGGTAAATATTAGAACTGATTTTTGGTTTTAAAACATTAAATTTGCAAACTTTATGTGGCAAAAAAGTTCGATAGGATTATTGGTTTTAGCTTTGATTTCATTTACTTCTTGCAACAGCAAGTTTAACAAAGTGATGAAAAGCAAGGATTACGAATACAAGTTGAAAATGGCTGATCAGTATTACGAGAGTAAAAACTACAGGCTGGCTCAGCAATTATATGAAGAGCTTTATCCCGTATACAAGGGAACTGACAAATTTGAAGAACTCTATTACAAGGACGCCTTCTGCTTCTACTACATGAAGAATTACCGTGATGCAGAGAATTTTTTTAAAGGCTTTTTAGAAGTGTTCCCTAATAGTACCAAAGCTGAAGAAGTTGATTTTATGCACGCCTTATGCTTCTACAAACAATCGCCGAAATTAGAATTAGAGCAAACCAATACGGCAAAATCAATTGGAGTTCTCCAGACTTTTATTAACACACACCCAGGCTCCCCGAGGCTTAAAGAGGCAACTGAAATTATAGATAAGTGCAGGGCAAAGCTCGAAGAAAAAGAACTGCGGGGTGCTGATTTATATTTTAAGGTTGGCCAATACAGAGCAGCTGCACTGTGTTACAATACCTTACTTAACAACTATCCTGAATCACCTTCAGGAGAGACTTACAAGCTGCAATCAATCAAGTCATATTATAAGTTTGCAAAGCTAAGCTTTATTGATAAGCAGATAGAACGTTATGAAAAAGTGGTGACAGAATTTCAAGATTTTGCTGATCGTTTCCCTGATAGCAAGCTGCTTAAGGACGCCGAAGAATACAGGAATTTAAGTTTAAACAACATAAAAGAAATACAACATGAGCAAATTAAGACGGCAGCACAGCTCTAGCACCAGCAGTGTGGTAGAACCCAAGAATTTATTTGACTTAAAACAAAAGACCGGTAATCTTTATGAGTCAATTGCGATAATTGCAAAACGTGCAAACCAGATAAACATAACAATAAAGGAAGAATTGCACAATAAGCTGGAAGAATTTGCCAGCCACACGGATAGTCTTGAGGAAATACACGAAAACAAAGAGCAAATAGAAATATCCAAAGCTTATGAGCGTATGCCCAATCCGGCATTATTGGCCTCACAGGAGTTTATGGAAGACAAGGTATATTACCGTAGAAATGACGAAGATCTGTTTAGTTAGTTTTACAGATTATTTAAGCATCTTTTAAATAAGAACATTTAATTTTAATTCCGCTCTGTCTTGGAGCGGTTTTTTTATGCTAAAAGGAAAAAAAATATTATTGGGTATTACTGGCAGCATAGCAGCTTACAAAATGCCAGCGTTTGTACGCCTGTTAATTAAAGCAGGTGCCGAAGTAAGAGTTATAATGACCTCAGCAGCGAAAGATTTTGTTTCTCCCTTAACCTTATCAACAGTTTCAAAAAATGATGTACTTACAGACTTATCGCAAAACGATGCCTGGGCCAATCATGTAATGCTGGGAAGATGGGCTGACGTTTTTATTATAGCCCCGTTGAGTTGCAATACGCTTGCAAAAATGGCCACAGGATTATGTGACAATTTGTTGATGGCAGTCTATTTGTCTTCAACCTGCCCGGTGATTGTAGCCCCTGCCATGGATGAAGACATGTGGCTCCATCCTTCTACAAATAAAAACATAGATTCTATCAAAGCATTTGGCAACAGGGTTATTCCCGTAGAAGAAGGTGAACTGGCAAGTGGTTTAAACGGACATGGAAGAATGGCTGAACCTGAAACGATTGTAACGTGGCTGAACATTTTTTTTTCTGAAAGAACTTTATTTAAGAATAAAAGTGTAATGGTTACAGCAGGGCCTACTTATGAGGCAATAGACCCGGTAAGGTTTATAGGTAATCATAGTTCTGGCAAAATGGGTATTGCTCTGGCAGCTGCCTTTGCGGAAAAAGGCGCCAATGTTACGCTGATCATCGGACCCACTGCCGAAGTATTACCCGTAAACTTAAAACTAGTTCGGGTAAAATCAGCGGAAGAAATGTACAATGCCTGCATAGGGGAGTTTCCGGCTGTTGATATTGCAGTAATGAGTGCTGCTGTTGCAGATTATACTCCCGTAAATGTGGCGGCGGAGAAAATCAAAAAAGCTGAAAACAACTTTTCTATCGAACTGAAAAAAACAAAGGATATTCTTAAAAGCCTTGGATCATTAAAAAAGGAAAGTCAGCTTTTGGTTGGCTTTGCTTTAGAAACAAACAACGAAAAAGAATATGCCCTAAAAAAACTGAAAGAGAAAAATGCAAATTTAATCGTACTCAATTCTTTAAATGATGAAGGCGCAGGCTTTGGGCATAACACTAATAAAATAACTATTTTTGATAACAGGGGAAACGAATATCAATTTGATACAAAATCTAAAGCAGCAGTCGCAACAGATATCCTGAATACCATTCTAAATTACCAATTATGAAAATAACTTCTTTCGCAAGTTTTCTTATAATAGTTGCAGCAGTTTTAAATACGGCTGACGGGCAGGAACTTAACGCAAGGGTAAATGTAAACAGCAGCCGTGTTGGTAACACAATAAATAAAAGTACATTCCAAACTTTACAAAACTCACTTACCAGCTTTTTGAATAACAGGAAATGGACCACTGATAATTTCCAGGTATCTGAAAAAATTGATTGCAACTTTTTGCTGAATTTGCAACCTACCAATGAGGCAAATGTTTATACCGCAACACTTACTATTCAGGCGGCCAGGCCAATTTTTAACAGCAGTTATCTTTCCCCGATTGTGAACTATCAGGATGAAGATATATCCTTTAAATACATTGAATTTCAGCAATTGGAATTTAATGAGAACAGGGTTTCAGGAAGCGATGCACAAGTATCTAATTTAACAGCGGTACTAGCTTATTACGCCTACATGATCATTGCATTTGACTATAATTCTTTTTCTTTAAAGGGAGGAGCTCCTTATTTTCAAAAGGCTCAAAATATTATAAACAATGCACCAGAGGCCAGGGGCATAAGTGGATGGAAGGCTTTTGACGGTGTACGAAACAGGTATTGGCTTACCGAGAATATGCTTAACAGCCGGTACGCTGTTATTAATGATATATTTTATAATTATTACCGCTTAAGTTTTGATAAGATGTTTGATGATGAAAATGCGGCTAGAGGAGAAATGCTGAATGTTCTAAACCTGCTAAGTACATTTAATGCAGACAATTCAAACACAATGATCAATCAGTTTTTTTTCCAGGGAAAAGCAACTGAGCTGATTAAAATTTTTTCCAAGGCGGCGATACAGGATCGGTTGAGAGCATCTGAACTCCTGCAAAAAATGGATTTAACAAATGCTGCCCGGTACAAAAACGAATTAAAATGAAATGGATACCGGCTGCCTTTCTTCTGTTGATTTTTTTTGCATCTTGTTCTGGTGGTGAAAAACATCTTGATAAACCAAAGATGGAAGCAGTATTGTGGGATATTATTAAAATTGATGCCTACTCCCAGCACCTGCTGGCAATAGACACTATAAACCGGGATACAGCCAAGATATTTTCTATGCAGGATAAAGTGTTTTCCCTCCATGGAATTACAAGGCAGGAATATCTTGCAAGTTATAAGTACTACAACGACCACCCGGAGTACATGCGGATCATTCTGGATAGCATTACTTCCAGGGCTCAGCAGCAAAGAAATTTTATAATGCAAAGAAAGTACGGCAACGCTGTTAAATAATTATTGCCCGGGAGTACCCCACCTGTAGGTATTGATTTTTAATCCTGCAAGATCAATTACCCGGTCTACTACAGTTGCTGCAACATCTTCAATTGTTGCCGGTCTGCTGTAAAAAGATGGTGTTGCCGGGCATATTATCCCTCCTGCCATTGTTACCGTTTCCATGTTGCGGATATGTATGAGATTGTACGGAGTATCCCGGACTACACAGATCAATTTTCTCCTTTCCTTCAACACTACGTCAGCCGCTCTTGAAATAAGGTCGTTACTGATACCGGTAGCTATACGGCCTAAAGTACCCATGCTGCAGGGTATAATGATCATTGTATTATATTGGCCGGAGCCGGAAGCAAAAGGGGCATGAAAATCTTGCTGGGAATAGAATTTGAAAGGATAGTCCTTAAAAGAGTCGTTTCCTAGTTCAACCTTCCAAACTTCTTTTGCGTTATTAGTTAGCACAACAGATAGTTCCTGCCATTGATCTTTTATGGACAATAATTTGTCGAATAATACTTTAGTATAGATAGAACCGCTTGCCCCTGTGATGGCAACTAAAATTTTATGCATTATTTTGTAATTAATATTTAACTAAGCTACTAAACATTCAGTTTATGCAAAAGGTTACAGTCTTTTTAATATCAGCAGCAGCCTTAATTTTTGGCGCATCATTTATAAATAACGGGAAAGATAAAATACAGTGGCTAACGGTGGCAGAAATGCAGGCAGCCTACAGCAAATCTCCCAAACCAATTATTGTGGATGTATATACAAGCTGGTGCGGCTGGTGTAAAGTGATGGACAAAGAAACCTATCGCCAGGATAAGGTGGCTAATTACATCAACGAACATTTTTATGCAGTTAAACTTGATGCTGAAAGCAAATCATCTTTTGACTGGAACGGTAAAAAATATAATTATAGCTCTGAAGATAAGGCCAATGAACTGGCAGAAATGCTGCTGTATGGCCAGCTGAGTTTCCCCACAACTGTGTTATTACCAACGCTTGATGCTAAACCTGCGCCGCTTTCCGGGTATTTAAAACCCAATGAAATTGAAGCTCCGCTGAAGTTTTTTGCAGAAGGTTTCTATAAAACAAAAACTTTCCCGGAGTTTAACCAAACCTTTAAAACCAGCTGGTAGTTCTATTCTTCCATAAACTGATTCTCTCCCCACCGAAAACATAGTTGATTTGCTGTATGCTTTTAACCCGGATTTTGCAATTGAGATCGTAATGAGGGTTTCAAATGCAATACAGATAAGTGTTTCGGGTTATTTTTTTGCTGAAGTAATAGTGAACTATTTCAAAGCTAAAAAATGTTCTGAAAGGCTTAACTGTGCAGTAGTTGTGAGCCGCAATAGATTTTCAACTGCAAAATCTGGGTTTAATTTATTTTCAGAACTAGCATTCTGCATTCAAACTATATTTGGAAAATGACAAATGAACACCCTGCACTACAACGCAGACTGGGCCTTTTTCAATCTTCGGTTCTTAATATGATTGATATGGTTGGCATTGGGCCATTCGTTACCCTGCCAATTGTAATCGGGCTTACTGGCGGCCATTTTTTGCTGGCCTGGGTTGCCGGGGCATTGCTTTCTTTTCTTGATGCCATGATTTGGAGTGAACTTGGTGCCGCTTATCCGCTGGCAGGCGGTAGCTATAATTTTCTACGGGAAGCTTATGGCAAAAATGGTCCCGGTAAAATGATGGCATTTCTTTATGTATGGCAAACGGTGATACAAGCACCACTTGTTGCCGCATCTGCAGCAATTGGCTTTTCTCAATATCTTGGCTATTTAATACAGCTCACCAGTTTACAGCAAAAGGCAATCTCCGGCTTCGTCATAATTTTTGTAACATTTTTATTGTACAGAAAAATTGATAGTATTGGAAAAATCGGTGTGTTGCTTTGGAGTGGTGTGTTGCTAACGTTAGGCTGGATCATCATAGCAGGAATTTCGCAGGGCAACTTTTTACAGCCAATAACGGAAACAGTATCAACCTTTGAATGGGGCCAACTTGTATCTTTTCTGTTCGGGCAGGCTTGTGTAAAAACAATATACAGTTACCTTGGCTATTATAATGTTTGCCACCTCGGCGGTGAGATAAAAAATCCGGGTAAAAATATTCCATTAAGCATGTTTATTTCAGTGGCAGGTATTGCAGTACTGTACCTCGCCATCAATACAAGTGTGGCTTCTGTAATTCCCTGGCAGGAAATAAAGCACTGGCAGGATAACGGTGAAAATAATTTTGTTGTCAGCACATTCTTCGAAAGAATTTACGGAAGGGGAGCGGCCAGCATTGCCACGATAATGATTTTATGGGTGGCTTTAGCATCACTCTTTGCAGTTATGCTTGGCTATTCAAGGGTGCCGTATGCAGCTGCGGCTGATGGTGCATTTTTTAAAATATTTGCCAAACTTCATCCTCAAAAAAACTTTCCCTACATTTCTTTACTGGTGCTGGCTGGTCTTGCATTTTTATTCAGCATGCTTTTTAAAATGAAACATGTAATAGATGCTATACTTGCTATGAGAATACTGCTGCAGTTTATCGGCCAGGCCGTAGGTGTAATTCTCTTGCGTAAGAAAAAAGGCACCAGCCAGCTTCCATACAAAATGCCATTGTATCCCTTGCCGGTAATTGTTGTAATTGCAATGTGGCTGGGAATATTTTTATCAACGGGTGTAGCTGTAATCCTCGCTTTTCTATTGGTGTTTGGCAGCGGCCTGGTTGTATATTTTGTGTATGCTAAAACCCGAAACCAGTGGCCTTTTATTAATGCTGCTGATAGTGCTTTGTTGGAGGAAATTGAGTCTGTTGGAAAAAAATGAACATCATTTTTTTGGCTCGTGTTAGTTTCCTCAATACTGAACTTTCTCCCACAATTTAGTTACAGGATTAAACTTCTTTATTATTCTGGCGGGATTACCAGCAGCCACACAGTATGCAGGAACACTTTTAGTAACTACCGCTCCGCCTGCAACCACGCTATGCTTGCCAATTGTTACCCCGGCAGTGATTACAGCATTGGCACCAATCCAGCAATCATCTTCAACAGTAATAGCAGCAACGGTTTCTCCCTGTAAATAAATAGGCATTGAAAGATCAGTATAGTTATGATTGAGGCCGCTCATAACAATATTTTGGGCGAGGATAACATTGTTGCCAATTGTAACCGGGCCAATGATCGTATTGCCAATACCTACCCTTGAATTGCTGCCGATATGCACTGGTCCAACGCCGTTATTTACAGTGGCAAAATCTTCAATGGTAGTATAGTCGCCAACTGAAAATGGCTGAAATGGTAACACATCAACCCTTGTTCTTCTGCAAATAGTAACACCTTTTCCTTTTTTATGGTAGAAGGGATTTACAAACCATTTAACCCATGTTCTTGGCCTTGCCTGGTGCTTTGGTATCAGGCACCAGTGAACCCAACTTTTAAGGGCTTTATTATTTTTGATGGTTTGTACAATAGACATGAACTGGTTGTTATCTGGATTTAAATAAGCTGGATGTGTTGTAACAGGGTAAAGGCTATCCGTTAATTATAACGGGAACATGACAATATAAATTGCAGGCATTCTTTAATTTATAGAAAAGGTCCACGTAGCAAAAGACACAATTTTTAAACTGCTAATTCGTTTTCAAAGGTTTGGGACATGTTGTGATCTGTTGTTTCACAATTATTCCCTGCTCTAAAAATCTAAAAAACCTCTATGAAACCACTTGAATTAACCTTTTGGATTGCCTTTGCAATTGTGTTTTACGCCTTTGCAGGTTATGGAATTATATTGTACGCCATGGTATTGGTAAAACGGCTTTTTGTAAAAAAGCCATTAGCTGCACCAGGCCTTTTTGAGCCCGAAATAACCCTGGTAATACCTTGTTTTAACGAAGCCGAAATTATTGCAGAAAAGATAGAGAACTGCAAACAATTAGAATACCCCACATCAAAACTAAAACTCGTTTTTATTACTGACGGATCAACAGATAATTCTGCAGATGTTTTGAAGAAATACCCTGCAGTAACGTTGTTGCATGAAAACAGGCGTGCTGGTAAAACAGCCGCAGAAAACAGGGCAATGCATTTCATTGATACGCCATTTGTGATTTTTTCTGATGCCAATACAATGCTGAACAAACAAGCAGTACGCAACATTGCCAGGCATTTTGCAGATGAAAAGGTTGGTTGCGTTTCCGGAGAAAAAAGAATTATTACCGAAGCTGCAGATAGCGCAAGTGCAGCTGGCGAAGGAATTTACTGGAAGTATGAATCGCTGCTCAAGAAGCTTGATTCAGAATTATATAGTGCTGTAGGTGCTGCCGGAGAGCTGGTTGCATTTCGTACGGCTTTATACCGGGATTTGCCGGAGGACACTTTACTGGATGATTTTATGCAGTCTATGCAGATGGCCGCAGCGGGTTTTAAAATTGTGTACGAGCCGGAAGCTTATGCAGTTGAAACTGCATCGGCGAGTGTAACGGAAGAACTTAAACGCAAAGTGCGTATTTGTGCCGGCGGCTGGCAGTCTATCAACAGGCTTTCTTCATCATTGCATTTTAGCAGCACGCCATTGTTGTATTTTCAATACATCAGTCACCGGGTGCTAAGGTGGACTGTTACACCATTTTTGCTGATCGCAATTTTTATTTTAAATGTTTTTCTTGCAATGGAAGGCAGCTTTTTCTATCAGGCGCTTTTTATTGCACAACTATTTTTTTATGCAGCTTCTGTTACAGGGTATGTACTGGAAAACAAGCGCATGCGGTTTAAGCCGGTATTTGTACCTTATTACTTTTGCATTATGAATTACGCAGTACTGGCTGGTTTAAAAAGATACCTTTCTGGTCAGCAAAAAGCCACATGGGACAAGGCTCAGCGAAAAGTAGCTTTGAATACATAAAAATACGATTGTGTAAATATCCATATCCATTATCCATATCCCAATCCTATGCACTCAGAAAGTTTTCCAATAAAATACCTGCAACAAATCAGCCCCGGTGCGGCGCTGAAAAGCTACCGGCATTTCAGAGTTTTAAAATACACATTTTCAAGTTTTCTGTGTGGACTGATATTGGTTGCAAATGGATTGCTTTTAAACTACCGCAACGGTTTTAACGGACCGTGGTTTCATATTTTTGATTACTCACCTGATTTTGCAGTTATTATTTTATCTCCCTTTATCCTCGGACTGCTGTTTTGTTTTATCGGTATTTGCCGGGAGCAGCTGGTATTATTTAACCGCCAGATAAAGTATAATCTTTCACAGGAACAAATGTTTAGTTCTGCAGCCGACCAGCAGATAAGCTTATTGGCCAAGGTGGTGGAGCAAATAAATGAAGCCGTTATTATAGCCGACAGAAATGGCCTGGCACTTTGGGTAAATGATGGTTTTACAGCAATCAGCGGTTACCAGTTAAAGGATATTTTAAATAAAAAGCCTGGTACAATTTTGCAGGGCGGCCTTACCGACAAAAAAGCTGTAAAAAAAATCCGGGAAAACCTTTCAAAAGGAGAAGCAGTGGTGGAAGAGTTGGTGAACTATAGAAAAGATGGTACAGCTTATTGGGTGAGGATCAGCATAAAACCAATTTTTGATGAAGCCGGCAACATCACCCATTTTATTGCTATTCAAAATGATATAACGAGTCGTAAGGAAAGAGAGATTGCTTTTGAGGCATTGTATAAAGAAGTGGCTGATTACAAGTTTGCACTGGATCAGTCTGCCATTGTAAGCACTTTTAACGATGCTGGTAAAATAGTCTATGTAAACAAGAAATTCTGTGATATTAACGGCGTGGCAGAGGCAGATATCATTGGTAAAGATTACCGCACCGTAAGCTTGAGCATGCGGAATAAAACAGTGATGGGTCCAGTTTGGGCAAGCCTTGCAGCAGGCTATATATGGAAGGGAGAACTTGTTAACAGGAATTGTAATGGCAAATCTTACTGGGCCGAAACAACCATTGTGCCATTGCTTGATAAAAGCGGAAAGCCAACACAATTTTTAGCGATCCAAAATGATATTACGGAACGTAAAGAACTTGAAAATGAATTACTGACCAATAAAAATAAGTTGGAGCTTGCCATGCAGATTGCCCAGTTGGGTACGTGGGAAATTGACACAATCAATAGAACCCTGCATCTTTCTAAAGAGCTGAGAGTTATCTATCAATTTCCATTGAATGACGATATATCGCTTGATGAATTCTGCAGCAGGATACATAAAGATGATATAGATGATACGCTTGCTGCCATCGGTCTTAACGGAGATTCTACAGCAACTGAAGAAATTGAATACAGGTTTGTAATTAATGGAGAAACCCGGTACATGGTATCTAACATCTCTATTAAAAAAAATGAGGAGGGGATAATGACGGGCACTTTTGGAACAGCAAAAGATATTACCCAAAAGAAGTTAACTGACCTTGCCCTAAAAAAGAGTGAAGAAGAAAAAGCGGTGGTACTCAACAATGCCCAGACAATGATATGCATTCATGATATGGATGGGGTGATAATAGATGTAAATGCAGCAGGAGAAAAAATGAGTGGCTTTACAAAAAAAGAGGTTGTGGGCCTGAATTTGAAATACATTGTGTCGCCGGAATACCAGGAATATTTTCAACAATATTTGGCAGACATCAAACAAAATAAAACTGCCAGCGGATCTTTACAGATCATCAACAAGGCAGGCCAGAGAAGAGCATGGCTGTACCAAAATACTGTGTATGATAACAACGGCAACGCTCCATATGTCATTGCAAGTTCAATAGACATAACAGAATCTGTAATAGCCCAAAATGAAATAGAGCAGCAGCGCCAGTTTATAAGGCAGATCATTGATAACAGCCCCAATGTTATTTATGTAATGAATGAAGACAGGCAGATAATTCTCAGCAATAAAACCTTTGCCAATTATTACCAGTTTGATGACAGGGTTGTATTGTTAGCAGAGGATGTTTCAAAAGGCCCCGGTGATATTTTTCTTGGCGACATAGAAACAATGCGCTGCCTTAAAGAGGGTGAAATATTACGCCAGGAAGGAAGTATAGAAAACCAGGCAGATAATAATAACCTGAATTGGTTTAGCATCATAAAGAAATGCTTTAAAGAAAAAAGTGGGAAAAAATACATTCTTTGTTTTGGAATGGATATTACCCAGCGGCACCAGGTACAATCTGATTTGATTGTGGCAAACGAAATGGTGGAGCGGTCATTAAAAGTAAAAGATCAGTTCATATCAAATATGAGCCATGAAATACGTACACCACTGAATGCTGTAATTGGCTTTACAGATCTGCTGGCAGAAACACCTTTAAATCATGAGCAGGGACAATACATCGACATTGTAAAAACAGCTTCTCAAAATTTGCTGGCACTCATCAACAATATCCTTGATCTTTCTAAAATTGAATCAGGAAACCTGGCACTTGAAAGTTTGCCAATTGATATAAAGAAGACGGTAATTGATGTGACGAAAATATTGGAGCCGAAGGCAAAAAATAAGAGTATCCAGATACTGTATAATGTGGACAGCAATGTGCCGGATAAAATGATGGGAGACCAGCTAAGACTTTCGCAGATACTTTTTAACCTGCTTGGTAACGCTGTGAAATTTACCGATGAAGGCCATGTGGAAGTCGGCTGTAAAATGGTGAATGGATCCGACAATCAAAAATTTTACATAGCATTTTATGTAAAAGATACCGGCATTGGTGTGCCCCAGGAAAAACAGGACGATATATTTGAACGCTTTACACAGGCGAATACAGATACCCAGCGTTTATATGGCGGTACCGGCCTTGGCTTAAACATTGCCAAAAGTATTGTGGATATGTACGGTGGCACACTCCGTATGGAAAGCGTTCCCGGCCAGGGCACAACCTTTCATTTTATTCTGCCTTTTAAAAAGCATGAAGAGTCAGAAAATCTTACAGAAGTAAAAGCAATAGATGGCGAAACCATCTTATCAATAAATGCAGCCAGGCCAATTCATATTTTACTGGCAGAAGACAATGTTGTGAATGCCATGCTTGCAAGGCAGGTACTTGAGAAAGGAGGTTTTGTAGTGGACCATGTTGTGAATGGTTTGCTGGCTGTTGAAAAGGTGCAAAAGAAGAAATATGACGTGGTATTGATGGATATTCAAATGCCGGTAATGAATGGCATTTTGGCTACAAAAAACATAAGGCAACTAACCGGGGCACTGGCAGAAATTCCTATTGTGGCCATGACGGCACATTCGCTTTACGGCGAAATGCAAAACTGTTACAATGCTGGTATGTCAGGCTATGTATCAAAACCTTTTAAACCCGCCAATTTGTATACTGCCATCATAGATGCCATGAATGGAATCACAGGCAATAAAAGTAATTTGAATCCGTTAACAATAGTCAAAGAGACTATTTAATTCCCCTTATCCCTAACCGTACAACATGAAAAACTATTACTTCCCTTTAAAGGCTTTTTGCCCCGATAAAATTTAGCCCTGTAATATCATAAGCAATACGCTGTTCTCATAATTTTTAGAGACAGTTTTTCCGTACAACAACCTAACACCTACGAAAATGAACAACGAACAATCCATGACCATTGATTTAACTTATTTGCACAGCGTAACCGGTGGAGACCGGGAATTCGAAAAAATTTTACTGCAGGGGGCTGTAGACGACATACAAGATAAAATCGATAGTCTTCAAAAAGCATGGGATGCAGAAGATGCAGCCAATATTAGAATGAATGCTCACTCACTTAAATCGTTAACCGCCATTGCCGGTTTACCACAAATTGAAAAGTGGAGTAAAGTGATTGACCAGGTGTTTGCTGACGGAATTTTTCATCCACACACAAAGGAACCATTCACTGGTATTTTAACCGGATGGACCATTGCAAAACCAAAGCTACAGGAAGTTATAGCTGGATATTAAAAATTGATTTATCATTTAGTAGCCTGGTTAATGGCGGTGTTAAATTGTTGGTTTTACAATTAGTAGCCGATAATTAAAGTCTATTTTCCAATCATTTGTTCAACCTTTTTGCGGAAGCTTTCATTTTGGGTAAGCCCGATTCTAAAATCATTCAGCCAATGCTGCAGGTCTTCATTTTCCTGTGGCGTAAGGTCATTAAAAAAGTAAGCGGCTTCTATTTTTTCGCCGCTCAATAAAGTAGCATAAAATGCTTCGGTAAGCACAAAGGCGGTGCTGCCGTTTTTCAAACCAAACTGTTTGTAAATTTTCCGGTTCAGCGGATTTTCCATGATATACTCAATAACTTCTGCCACCACACCATAACTGTTGGCGTTAAGATAACGCCGGTTATTTAATATGCTGCAAAGATGCGTATAGTCTTTTGTGGTAGATGCCGTTAGCCGGTCACTCCAGAGTTTTTGCATTTTTTCAGAAAGGTCTTCAGGTCTGAATTTTTTCTTCAGCACCGTATCGTATTTCAACGCATTGTGAATTTGCAATATTGTTTTGCAGTAAGCTTCTTCGGGCAGATCCTTAATAGCTTTTAAAATTGCGCTTTCTTTTAATTTCCGTGGATTTTGATACAACATCAGCGAAGCCGCCAAAGGAAATACGGCTGTATGATTTGTGAGGCCAAATAACTGTACATTGTTTTTAACGTTGTCAAGCCCCAGTAAATCAAGCAGGTATTCTGCATTGGCATTACTGCTAAACATCATCATGCCCCGGGCAACATCAATTAATTTAACACTGTCCCTGATAATATGTAGCTGGCTTTTTTCAAAACCAAGCCAGGCAGGATGGGCTCCGCCGTCTGTATTTGCAAAATAATATTTGTCAAGTTCGGTAAGAGCGATCAAACTGTCTTCTTTGATAAAACTGCTGCCGCATTGTTTTGCAAACTCCACTGCAATTAGCAACTTTACTGTGCTGGCCAACGGCATTAGCCTGGTTTCATTTAGTTTGGCAATAATGCTGTCATTTTTTAAAACACAAACCGAAGCTCTTTTTTTATTATTGCTTATAAACTGCAGCATAGAATCGGCGCCAGCCTGGCCAAATACTGCACTGGTTACCAACAGCAAAACTGCTGCAGTAAAGAAGTGTATTTTTCTTGAAATGCTTTTCATAACAGGTTAATTAAGGCAGACTCAGTATTGTTAAAACTGGTTCTTCCACATCATACTTTCAACAGGCTTATTGTGCTGGCCACTGTATTTTGCATTTTTTTTCTGGTTGTACTTTACTTCTATTTCACCATCTACCGGAAAGTAGATCAGCTGACCAATAGGCATGCCTTTATACACTCTTACAGGTTGTTTTACAGAAATTTCCAGTGTCCAGTTACCGCAAAAGCCAACGTCACCTTTACCGGCTGTGGCATGTATATCAATACCTAGCCGCCCGGTAGAAGACTTGCCTTCCAGGAAAGGCACATGTGCATGCGTTTCTGTATACTCCTCAGTAACACCAAGATAAAATACATGCGGTAGCAATAAGATGCCTTCTTCTGGTATTTCGAATTGGGTTATCTCATTGTGTTTTTTTGCGTCCAGCTCATTATTCTTATAAGTGGCGAGGTATTTACCAAGATGAACATCGTAGCTGTTGCTCCCCAGACAATCCCTGCTGTACGGTTCTATTTTAATGGTGCCTTTTGTTATCTCTTCTAAAATCCGGGAATCACTAAGTATCATGTTGCGCTAAATTTGCTGTTTATTGGCGGTAAAGCTACAGTTAATGTGCATGCTTTTATGTAAGTTGCTAATATGGTTCATTTATTTTTAATACTCAAATCCATAGCCTGATTATGCCATTGGTTTATCAACAAAATATTAACTCACATACTAAGCTTGGCGTATGGCATATTGAGGAAGACGAATATTTTTTTATACAACAACAAATTCGGCAGGGGCGGGATATTACACACCCAAGAAAAAGGTTACAGCACCTTGCAGGCCGTATTCTTTTAAAAGAATTGTACCCTGCCTTTCCCTACAATCTGATAAGAATCGCAGATACCCGGAAGCCATTTATTGAAAACGAATCTTTTCATTTCAGCATTTCTCACTGCGGTAATTATGCTGCCGCCATTGTTAGCACCGCTCAAAGGGTTGGGGTAGATGTGGAGCTGTTCACCAGCAAAGTTTTAAAAGTAAAACACAAGTTTTTAAGTGATGGCGAGCAATTATTGCTGGAGGATTTTGGGGATGTCAACAGTGATTTGCATATCCGGGCAATAACAACTGCCTGGAGCATTAAGGAGTCATTATTCAAATGGTTTGGCACCGGGGAAATGGATTTTATTGAACACCTGCAAATTGAAAAATTAACTATGGCAGATCAGGAAGGCATTGCCTATTGTAAAATATTAAAAGAAGCACCGGTAGAACTGGAGGTGCATTTTTTTTACTTTGAAGGTAACTGCGTTTCCTGGGTTGTGAGTTGAGGAAAGCCTGCTTATTAATATTCAAACAGCCGGCCATTGCGGACCGGCTGTTTGTAATTCAAATCAACACTAAATCACACGGCAAATGAGGTACCGCAGCCGCAGGTTTTGTTTGCATTTGGATTATTAAATGTAAATCCTCTTGAATTTAATCCTCCCTGCCAGTCAACCTGCATGCCCATAAGGTAAATACCATGGCTTTTTTCCATGATGCATGAAATATTTTCAATCTCAAATTGTTCATCCTTTTCAGTTGGGCTATCAAACCCAAGTACATAGGTCATACCACTGCAACCGCCGCCTTTTACACCAACCCTTAGAAGGTTTGTATTGTCAAAACCGGGTTCATTCATCAATCTTTTTATTTCTGTTATGGCTCCCTGCGTTAAACTTACCGGCGCTGCTGTTAATGTTTCCATATTTATTTATTTACTCCTGCAAAGATAAAAATAATCAGGCAGCAGCTGTTGTTAGCTTTTGCGAAAGAAGGAATTTAATTGGAAGCAGTTTGCCTACTTTTGTTTAGAAAAATATACCGCTTATATGTTATCTGAAGAAGTTTTACGGGATGTACAAATTGCCGCCCTCTTTGTTTTTTTTATTATGATTGCCTGGCTGCTTGCAGAATTTAAAGGGTTTAAAGATGAGCTGAAAGAAAGGCTCGGTATCAATAATGATGTGCTTAAATTCAGGCTGCAGGCCTATGAACGCTTAACACTGCTGGCAGACAGGATTTCACTGAAAAATATTGTTAGCCGGACAGCCACACAAGATCTTTCTGTGTTTGATCTTCAACTGCTGCTGCTGCAAACCATCCGTACAGAATATGAGTACAACGTAAGCCAGCAAATTTATGTAAGCCCGGATATGTGGAAGGCGATTGGGAATTTAAAAGATCAGCATGTGTATATCATCAACCAAATTGCTGCAACCCTGCCCAGCCGGGCCCCTGCGATAGAACTAAGCAAGCGGGTGCTGGAATTTACTGCCACTAACAATGTTGACCTTAGCGCTGTAGTGCAGGAAGCTTTACAGTTTGAAGCAAAAGAGATTCTGTAAATCATTGAATGCTGCAACCATAGGATACCTGCTTATCAACACAACTTGCGATGAAAAAAGTATTTACAGATTCTGGTATAGAGATTAAAGAAGTGTACACTGCGGCAGATGTTCCTGCGCCGGCAAATGAGTTGCCGGGCAGTTTTCCATTTACCCGGGGTGTACAGCCCGATATGTACCGTGGCAAACTTTGGACAATGCGCCAGTACGCCGGCTTTAGCACTGCAGAAGAAAGCAATAAGAGATACCACTATTTATTAAACCAGGGTGTAAACGGGCTGAGTGTAGCATTTGATTTGCCCACCCAAATTGGTTATGACAGCGACCATCCGTTAGCAGATGGCGAAGTGGGCAAAGTGGGCGTGGCCATTGACAGCCTGCAAGACATGGAAAGGCTTTTCGATGGTATAAAACTGGAAGATGTGTCCACTTCTATGACCATTAATGCCACCGGTTTTATTCTGCTGGCATTTTATGTGGCGCTGGCAAAAAAACAAGGTGCAGATCTCACTAAAATCAACGGCACAATACAGAATGATATCTTAAAAGAGTACGCCGCAAGGGGAACTTATATTTATCCGCCTCAGCCTTCTATGAGGATCATTACCGACATTTTTGAATGGTGTGCTGCTGAACTGCCCAAGTGGAATACCATCTCAATTTCCGGCTACCACATACGTGAGGCTGGGAGCACAGCGGCACAGGAAATAGCTTTTACACTTAGTAATGGCAAAGCCTATGTAAAAGCTGCTGTTGAGAAGGGGATGGACATCAACGTACTGGGCAAACGCCTTTCTTTCTTTTTCAATGCTCATAACAATCTTTTTGAAGAAGTGGCTAAGTTTAGAGCAGCCCGTAAAATGTGGGCAGTAATTATGAAAGAGGCAGGTGCTACTGATGCCAAGGCCATGATGCTCCGCTTTCATACACAAACTGGGGGTGCAACATTAACAGCACAGCAACCAATGAATAATATTGCAAGGGTTACCCTGCAAACACTTGCCGCTGTGCTGGGCGGAACACAAAGCCTGCACACCAACGGCTACGATGAGGCATTGAGCCTGCCTACTGAAGAAGCTGCCGGCATTGCATTAAGAACCCAGCAGGTAGTGGCTTTTGAGAGCGGTGCTGCCGATACAGCAGATCCGTTGGCGGGCAGTTATTTTATTGAAAGCCTTACAAGCCAGATGGAAGAAATGGCAGCAGAAATAATGGATAAAATTGAAGCACTTGGCGGCAGCGTGGCAGCAATTGAACAAGGCTATATGCAGGATCAAATAGCCAAAAGTGCTTATGAGTATCAGCAGCAAATTGAAAAAGGCGAAAAAATTATTGTGGGTGTAAATAAATTTAAAGCTGCAGAAACGGTTAAGATAAAGCCATTTAAGATTGATGATACCATCAGGCAGGTTCAATCAGAAAAATTGCAGACTTTAAAAGCAGCCCGTAATTCACAGAAAGTATCGGCAGCCCTGAACAGCATACATGTAGCTGCCACCGACGGAACCAACCTGATGCCGCTGGTAATTACAGCGGTGGAATGTGACTGTACACTTGGTGAAATTGCAGACGAATTGCGTAAAGTATTTGGAGAATTTAAATAATTGACCTGCAATCTTTATAACCTTAAAATCAATTAAAAGCTGTTCTGATTTTTATTTTACCTTATCCTCATTTTTTAACTATTTTTAATCCTCATTAGCAATTTAATTATCCGGTTGAATTGTTATGTTTTTGACACCAAAATAACTGCACATGAATCATCGCTACAAATCCAGCAATAACCCGGTTGTCTTAACACTGCTATCAATTTTTGCCTGCTTTGCAAATAGTGCCGTTGCTCAAACATATTGTTTGCCCGGTAATTCAGATTGTTCTCAAAGTGATGAAATTTTGAATGTAAAGTTTGGTACTATCAATAATTCATCCATTTGTGATAGTAGTAGTAGTAATGGTTATTCTGATTTTACAACACTGGCCGCTCCAGGTTTTGCACCCGGAGCAGTAGCTGATCTTTCTGTAACAATAAATAATGCCGGTGGAGATGATAACTCAGGTGCTTGGATAGATTTTAATAAAAATGGTATTTTTGAAGCTGCAGAGTTTTTTTACATTGGTGTTAATAATACAAATGGCCCGCTTGAACTTATCAAAAGCATTACAATTCCTGCCGGTGCTGTACAGGGCTTAACAAGAATGAGGATAAGAGTTCGGTATGGTAATGTCGGTGTTTCAGCTACAGATTTTTGCACTACTTACGGCGTTGGTGAAACGGAAGATTACACTATAAATATAACCACTTGTAAAGGCCCATCAGCCGCAGTAATATCAGCTGATACAGCTTTCTGCAAGGGAGGGATCGCAACATTAAGAGTTATTGGTGGTACATTGGGCGACGCTACTGAATGGAAGTGGTACAGCAACAGTTGTGGAGGCTCTCCGGCAGGTACCGGCACTTCAATTACCGTTACCCCAACAGTAACTACAACTTATTACGTAAGGGGAGAAGGTGGATGTGTTTTACCAGCCAGCTGTTCCCCTGTAAAAGTTACCGTCACTACTATTCCCGGTATACCCAGAATCAACCCGATAACTCCTTTCTGCGAAAATCAACCAGGATTACTTGTTATTAACCCGTTTACCTTAAGCCATTCACCTGATAGTATAACCGTCGCATCCGGACCCTTGACGATTAATATTCCTGACAATACAGAAAATGGAGTAACAGCCGATATTGTAATTCCCACCCTTCCGCCTGGTGCACAAATAACAGGTATTGATGTTACCATCAATATGACACATACTTATATCGGCGATATGATTTTCAATCTTAAAGCTCCCAATGGTACAATTATAGCTTTGGATAAATATTTAGGAGGTACCGGTAACGATGGAGAAGATTTTATAAATACTGTTTTCAGCTCACTTGACACGGCGTCGCTTGCTTATGGAACTGCCCCATTTTCAGCAAGGTTTGCACCAGATGCATACAATGGCTTTATTTCCGGGCCAGATGTTCAAAACCCTATTGGCTATGAGTCTACAGCTGACAGCTTTCCACAACTTTATAGTATTGCTGCTGGCAGGTGGGTTCTTGCAATGGCAGACGGCGGTTTAAATGATCTAGGTCAGTTAAAAAACTGGTCGATTAAAATCAAGTACGACATAGTCAAGCAGGTAGTCTCTTTCCCGGCTGTTTGGTCACCTGCGGCAAGTCTTTATACAGATGCAGCGGCCACAGTGCCGTACAACGGAACCACTCCCTTGTTCCAGGTGTATGCCAAGCCCGCCGTTAGTACAATATACACAGCCGTTTCTCAGAATGGCGGATGTGTATCTACTCCGGCAACTGTATTGGTCACCGTTAATATCCCTGTTGCAATTACCTCCCAGCCAGCGGCTGTGGCTATCTGCGAATTTGGAACTGTATCTTTTTCCGCAGATGCAAAAGGAACCACACCTGCCTACCAATGGCTGCTAAATACAGGCAGTGGTGTTTATACGGCAATTACAGATAACAGCAATTATGCAGGCACAGCAACAAAAACACTCACCATTAAAAATGCGCCAGCCAGTTGGAATAATTATAAATACCGTGTTGCAGTTGCCAGTGCTGCACCTTGCACAACTGCAGATACTTCGGCAGAAGCGTTATTAACTATTAATCCTACCCCGGTAATTTCATTAACCGCTGCACCAATTACAAGACTGTTGCCGGGGTTATCATCCACCATTATGGCAAGTTCTTCTCCTGCGGCAGCAACATTTTCCTGGTACAGGAACGGGGCAGTAGTGCAGGCAGCAACGGGCAACTCCATCAGTGTTTCTATTGATGAACTGGGTGAATATAAAGCTATGGTTACAGATATTAACGGATGTACGGGGACATCTGCCGGACTTACAATTGCAGATTCTGTTTCAGGAAAATTATTTGTTTTCCCGAACCCAAATACAGGCCAGTTCCAGGTTAGGTATTACAGCGTATCTGGCAACGTACTGCCACGAACTTTAATGATGTATGATTCTAAAGGAGCCCTGGTGCTGAATAAAACCTACACTGTTGGAAAGCCGTACGACAAAATGGAAGTTAATTTCAACAGCTTTAGTAAGGGTGTTTATATGATAAATCTGCTTGATTTGACCGGTAAAAGGCTGGCAGCAGGTAAGGTTGTGATACAATAAAAAGTAAGTGCTATAAATAAAAAGGCAGCGCATTAAAGGCTGCCTTTTTTAATGCTGAGAAGCTTAAATAATTAGTCAGGATGTTTACCGGCCGTCAATCAACTCCATCAATGTTTTTTTCTCCAGGATTTTTAAGGTGGCATCTCTTGTGAGTGCCATAGCTTTATTTAGGCCGCATACCGTCTCATCACAATCGCTGCACTTTTCATAAAAATTAAGACTTACGCATGGCAGCAACGCAATTGGTCCGCCTACAATCCTGATGGCTTTGGCAAGGCTGATGTTTTTGGGATTTTCAATTAAATAATATCCCCCGCCTTTTCCTTTTTTACTTTCAAGTACGCCAGCCTGTTTAAACTCCAGTAAAATGGTTTCAAGAAATTTAATGGGAATTTTTTTTGCTTCTGATACTTCTGAGATCAACACTGGTCCGGTGCCGTATTTGCAGGCAAGATATCCCAGGGCCTTCAGGGCGTATTGTGTTTTTTTCGATAACATGCTGTCAAGTTATGGAATTCAGGAAAAATAAAAAAAATATTAACTAAAGTCTACTTTGCCTATGGACTAATTAGCTACATTTGCAATCTAAAAATATTTATTATGAGTTTACGCTTAGGGGATACTGCTCCCAACTTTACGGCCACCACTTCATTAGGTGAAATTGATTTTTACGAATACCTTGATAATTCCTGGGGCATTCTTTTTTCTCATCCGGCAGATTATACACCAGTTTGCACAACAGAACTTGGCAGAACTGCTGCTTTAAAAGATGAGTTTGAAAAACGCAATGTAAAAGTGCTGGCGCTAAGTGTTGACCCGGTTGATAAACATCTTGGATGGATCAACGACATCAATGAAACACAAAATTGCACTGTGGATTTCCCTATCATTGCTGATGCAGACAGAAAGGTTTCTACTTTATACGATTTTATTCACCCCAATGCATCTGCAACAGCAACAGTAAGATCGCTGGTAATTATAGCTCCTGATAAAACTGTTAAGCTCATTATTACTTACCCTGCATCTACCGGAAGAAATTTCGTGGAGGTATTAAGGGTGGTTGATTCTTTACAACTAACCGCAAACTACAGCGTGGCCACACCGGCTAACTGGGCACAGGGCGAAAAAGTAA
This sequence comes from Ferruginibacter sp., assembly GCA_965247025.1. Classification (GTDB taxonomy): domain Bacteria; phylum Bacteroidota; class Bacteroidia; order Chitinophagales; family Chitinophagaceae; genus Ferruginibacter. Next base: position 5,299,245 of record OZ252000.1, read on the forward strand.
TTGTGGTTCCTGCTGTTAGTACAGAAGATGCACTGGTTAAATTCCCTAAAGGGCTTGATATTGTAAAGCCATATTTGCGCTACACACCGCAGCCAAATATTGATTAATTATCCTGCCTATTGTTGCAGTGAGATTATAAAAGAAAGGGTGCTGAAATTTTCAGCACCCTTTTTATGTATGGTTATCTTTCCACTTTTTGTTTGGGTTGATAGATAAGTGAAAATTCAATCGAATGTCCTTCAGTTATGTGTTTTGGTGCATAATATTTATTGTAAAGTAAACCCACATTAAGGTTAGATTGAAAAAAGAACTGCTTCTTATATAAGTCTAGCTGTAACCCAAGAGGGATATAAAAATTAGAGGTGAAAATACGCACACCTTTTAGCGTTTTAAGTTGAGATATTTTTGTTAAACCATACCCCTGTGGGTTATTTCTCTCTGTATAAAAAGTGTCAATATGCCTTGAAAATTTGCTGTATGCAGAAACTGCAGGTTGTATGATGAACCCCGTATGAAATTGAAGAAATTTTAAAATTTTAGTATTGTAAGTTATTCCTATAAGTAAGCTTATTTGTTTAGTAGTATTATCAATATTGTAAGTAGTTTCAATTATGTGAATATTTGAATCTTGACTTAACGCATTTGTGTTAGATAAGGCCATATTGTCTTTTAATAATCTATTAGAAATGCCAAATCCTGCTTTAACCGTAAATTTTTTCCAAAATAAATTACTACTATTTTTTTTCCACATTTCTACAGAGGCCAATACCGATTTTACTTTTTCAATTCCTGGATTTCCATAAAAGCCGTTATAGTTGAATGAATTAATGCCATCCAAATATTCTTTTTTATTTTTTATTAGAGGTTGTAAGGTAAAAGGGTTATTACCAAAAGCATCCCTTTCTAAAATCTGATAACCCAACTGATAATTTTTTATACAAATTTTTTGTGATATAGAAGAAAAATAAGTAGAAACGATAAATAAAGAAGCAATAAAAAATTTCATCTTTTTTGTTTTATTAAAAAAAACTTTTGATTCCCTTGCTAAACATGTTATGCTTTGAAAAAATGAATTTAATAATTTTATCATTCTCTGCTTGAATATAATACTTTTTCTTTTTTTTAGTTAAGCATCAATTTGTAAAATGAATGGTAACTAAACTATAGTTTGACTGCTAACTATTCAAAAACTTATGTTTATCATACTCCTCAAATAGTATTAGTAAATGGAGTATGGCCATGTCCAGCCAACTCTCGAAGCATCAGCCCAGTTTCTTTTTGGCCATGGACAATCTTTTACTTTATCCAAAAAAAGATAATCATATTTATAAGTCAATTTAATACTACATAAACTCGTCCATGCAAGGTCAAATCCAACCAAATAGCCATGTCCATGTTTAGATTGATCCCTTGCATCAGTCAAATAACTTTGTCTCGTAATCGTTTTTTGATCTACTATTGCGTCTTGTGATGTTTTATTGATATCAAATGAAATACTTCCAGGACCTTGACCTGTACCTGTATTAACTGTAGTTGCCAAACTGAATTTAAAATTAACACTGCCTTTATTATCTTGTTCCCAAATGGCATAATATTGTTCTGTATCATTGTTCTCCCATTGATTATCCCATGGAGCAGCAACAAATAGAGCCTTTTTATCTCTTATATCCGAACGGGTGTGATATACTGTTGTAAGGTCTTGAAAATCTGTAACATGGCTGTTAGCAAATTTTAAGTATCCGTCCCCCCTTGAGTACATAATCTCTGAACCACCTCCGTTACCGGTAAATGAAATCCATCTATCAAATTGATAAACGCATCTTGAGTATCCTATAAATACTTTGATAATATTTGGTAGATTTCCTGGATATATTGGTGGGGCTGGAAGTTGTTTTTCTTGTGTGCCTGTAAATATTATGCCACATCTAGCTGCATCCGGTAATACATTGGGATCTGTAGTTCTATATATATTGTCCGGTGCCGGTGTAAAATCTGTAGATGTAACACCAATTAAGTGACATGGATTTGTTTGAGAATACAAATCCCCTGCACTTGCATTTATCCATTTGCCGCTCTTTAAAATATAACCTGGAGCTTCGTCTGCATCTCTGTCCGCTGGTACAACAGTAATTGATGCTGTTGTGCCTGTAAACTTATCAGAATAAGGATAGTAAATTGTAATTACGCCATTTTGGTAATCAGTAAGGTATTCCAATGTTGTTCTTGCCTGTGCATTAGAACTATTAATACCGATAGCTTTAATAAACTCTTTTTTAAATTCACCTTTGTTCTTTATGTTTCTTGTTTTCGGTGATTGATAAATTAACGAAGTCTCATATTTTAATAGATCACTCAATAAAATAAATTCGTCATTATAGTACCCAATTTTAATTAAATCGTTTACCTCTGCAATAGCATTTGGATTTGCTGCGTACACTTTTTTAATAATTTCTGTAACAGAAAATATGTCTTGTACGGTTTTCTTTTCTTCGATTGTTGTAGGAAAAATTGGGTCTTTTATTTCTGCTTTTGGAATAATTTCTTTGTCATAAATTTTCCTGCATGAAGTAAAATGAACAATTGTAAAAAGGATTAGAAGGGTTAAAAATGGTTTAATTGAATATTTCATTTTGATTAATTTGATGGTTAATTATTACTTAAAAGATAAAGCGCTGTTGTAAAGTAAAACATATAAATTGTCCATACTTTTTCGCAGGAATTAAATTGAATATTGGTTAAATAAACTTAAAGGAGATAGAGGTTATTGGAAGTATTAGTTGATTTGCAGCAAATATTTCAACAGAGAATAATTAATTATAATGTAAATATGAAGCTGAATATTTAAGTTTAAAAATCCATTTTGGATTATTTTCAATACTTTTAAGCATATTATAAAAGCATGTACGGAGAAAGAATTAAGTATTTTAGAAAACAAAAAGGACTAAGTCAGGCAGCGGTGGCAAGCAAACTAAATATAGAACCTGCTGCTTACAGTAAAATAGAAACTAACCGTACCCGTTTGGCTACAGACGTATTAGAAAATATTGCCACTATACTTGATATATCTCCATTGGCTATAATGAAACAAGATTCTGATACATTAAATTTTAATGATAGTGCTAGTAATCATCATGAAACGGTTAATAGCTGGATAAATGCTGAAACTGTTTTTAACTATCAAAAAGAATTGATTGATAAGTTTATTAGTTCAAAAGAAAATGAAATAGAATTGCTAAAAAAAGTGATAGAAAACTTACAGAAATTATTAGCACAACAATCTCACCTCGTAGAAAAATTATCTGAAAAAAAATAATTACTTCCCAATCTTCCTCAGCTGCTGCAGCAACGCAGTAATGTCTTTCGGTAATGGGGCTACCAGGTCAACAGCATTGCCAGCCATATCTGTAAACTTCAGTTCATAAGCATGCAATGCCACCCTGTTTACAATCGGCCGTTCGGCCTCTTCATGCTTACTTAATTTATATTTCTTTTTGAGGGAAGATAAGAGGATGGGCTGGCCATCGCCGTACAACGGATCGCAGGCAATGGGATTGCCGATATTTTTTGCATGCACCCTTATTTGATGAGTGCGGCCGGTATGCAGGCGAAACTTTACAAGGGAATATTTACCCAAATCTTCCAGCACTTCATAATCTGTTAGTGACGGTTTACCTTTTTTATTGATCACCATCTGGCCTTTAAAAACAGGGTGCTCCATAATGGCAGCATCAATGCTGCCGGACGGATGTGCCAGCGAACCATGCACCAGCCCGAGGTAGTATTTTTCCATCGTTCTGTCCTCAAATTTTTTGGAATAGAACTGGTGAGCAGCTTCTGTTTTGGCGAAAATGATCAGGCCGCTTGTTTCTTTATCCAGCCGGTGAACGGTAAAAATTTTACCGTATTTTTCTATCAAAACATCTTTTAGCGAAGGTTCGCTTTGCATTCTGTCTGGTATAGACAATGCTCCGGCAGCTTTATTAATGGCCACGAAATCATCGTTCTCCATCAGTATTTCTCCCAATCCTTTCAGATGGCCGGAGCCTGCTTTATTTACCGCTGAGGTCATTTTTTTACGGGTCTTTTATTAGCAATTTTCAATTTGTCCCGGTTAGATTTAAAGGCACTGGATGCCGGTTTCTCATATCCTTCAGTATTAGCTTTATCCCGGCTGAATGCCACCGGAGCCTTAGCTGCAGGCGTTGATTTACTTTTTATTCCTCCCTGGTTCTTGTTGTATCCGCCAGTGCTGTCACCTGCTGCTTTCTCCCTGCCTTTCTTCAGCGCCAGCTCTTTAAATTTGCTGGCACGTTCACTGTTTTTCTCCGGGGAAGCAGGCTTTGTTTTCTCATATTTATTGCTGCCGCCTGTGGCAGATCTTGCTTCAGAAAGACCATCTTTATGAGCACCTTTACCTGCATACTTCTTTTTAAACTGATCCTTTTCTCCAATAACTGGTTTTTTGAAATCCTGTTTTTTAACAGCTGATTTTTTGGGTGCAGCTACAGGTGAAGCAGCCATAAAATCAAACTCATCCATGTACTCATCATCATTAATATCATTGCCAGCAACCGGAGCATCTTTTTTGGGTGCAGCTTTTTTATAAGAAGCGTTCATATACTTCAGTAACCTTACTTCTTTTTCTGAAAGAAAACGCCACTTGCCACGTTCAACATTTTTCTTGGTGAGGTTGGCATACATCACCCTGTCAAGCGCCTTTACATCGTATCCAAGTGATTCAAAAATTCTTCTTACAATACGGTTACGGCCGCTGTGTATTTCAATACCAATTACAGATTTATCCCTGCTGTCAGCATAAGCAAGCGTGTCCACTTTTATCTCTCCATCCTCAAGTGTAAGCCCGTTCAATATTTTTTCAAAGTCTGCTTTGGTAAGTTCTTTATCAAGTTTTACCTCGTACACTTTTGTAATGTTATAGCTGGGGTGAGATAATTTTTGCGTAAGCTCGCCATCATTGGTCAGAAGCAACACACCACTTGTATTTCTGTCAAGCCTGCCCACCGGGTAAATCCTTTCTGTAGTGGCCATTTTCGTCAGTTGCAAAACTGTTTTCCTGCCCTGCGGATCATCCGTTGTGGTGATGTAATCTTTCGGTTTATTCAATAAAAGGTACACTAAATTCTTGCTCACAAACAATGCTTTACCATTGCTGATCACTTCATCTTTTTCGGTTACTTTAAAAGCAGGTTCCAGTATTACCTGGCCGTTCACTTTTACTTTCCCTTCTTTAATGATGCTTACCGCTTCCCGGCGGCTGCAAACGCCGCAATGCGCCAGGTATTTATTGAGTGGCATCAATGCTTCACTTATTGGGCCACTCTTTACAGGAGCACCATTTCTCTGCTTTGTTTTGGGAGCAGGTGTTACTTTATATTCCGGAGCTATTGCTATGGTAGCGGCAGTTTCCTTTGGTACTTTAGATCCTTTTTTGTTTTTAGAAAATCTTTTACTGTTGGGGTCAGTGGCTTCAAGCGACAACGCCCTGGCAGCATCCCTCATTTTACGCTTTTCTTCAAAACGCAGATCAATAGCAGCTGCCCGTTCTTTTTTCACTTTCCGTTTCGCTTGTTTAAAACCTTCTTTTACGGCGCTGTTTTTCTTTTTGTTGGAGAATTGCTGGTAGAATGACTTACTCATGATGATGATAATTGCTGTTATTACAACAGTGGTGAGCGGCGAAGGTATGATTTTTTAAAGGCTTAGCTGCCGTTGTATTTACCGTTTGGACGTGGAGTCGTTAGAGTCGCTTTAAAGATAGATTATGTATGTTTGCCGCTGTAAAAATGTATTATGAATATCAACAGTTATATAGATCACACCGTTTTAAAACCAACTACTTTAGTTGCAGATATTGAAAAGCTTTGCAACGAATCCCTGACTTATGAGTTTGCGGCAGTTTGTGTACCACCACTTTTTGTTAAAAAAGCGGTGGAATTGTTGCAGGGCAGCCAGGTTAAAGTGGCGACTGTGATAGGTTTTCCTTTTGGTTATTCTGCTATTGAGGCCAAAGTGGCCGAAGTTGTACTGGCTATAATTGATGGTGCCGATGAGCTGGATGTGGTGATCAACATCAGCGCTATCAAAAACAATGACTGGCAATACCTCGCCGGGGAGATCAATACTATTTTGCCCATCATTCACAGCAAAAAGAAAATCGTAAAAATAATAATTGAAAGTGGCGTACTTACTAATGACGAGATCATTAAATGCTGTGATTTGTATGGTGCTGCCGGCGTTGATTTTATGAAAACTTCTACTGGCTACGCCGAGAAGGGGGCATCTGTAGAAGCGGTTGCACTGATGCGGAAACATTTGGCTGATACAGTGCAAATCAAAGCCAGCGGCGGTATAAAAAATTATACTTTTGCCAAAGCACTGATTGATGCCGGTGCCACAAGAATTGGTTGCAGCAGCAGTGTTCAAATTGCAACAGAAGCGTTACAATTTTCTTAAAAAATGCAGGCTTTTTAAATATGGTATAATCTTTCCAAACAGCGGATGAAATTTGCCATCACTCAAAAACAAAAAAACCATGAATAAAATATTTTACTCCTGCTTTTTATTACTCATTGTATTCACTGCCACGGCTCAAACCATTGATACAACTGTCACCGGAAAAGTAACAGTTATTAAAGATGCCCGCCTTACTGAATTGGTAAAAAAGGAACTTGCGTTTAATGAAGCAATTGCAACGGCAGCTGCAAGATCAGCTAAAGGATACCGCCTTATGTTACTGAGTACAAACGACAGAACACTTGCCATGAAAGTACGTACGGAATTGCTGCAGCGGTTCCCCGAACAAAAGGTTTACATGAGCTTTCAACCACCTTATATCAAACTTAAATTTGGTAATTTTTTAGATAAAGAAGATGCTGAAATGTATAAGAAAGATATTCAGCTGTATAAGCTGGTAACCAACAATATTTATGTAGTTCCCGAAACCATTGAGGTAAAGCCTGATAAAAATAAAGAGAAAGACAGTGAAAGGTGATCAGTACCTGTGATTAGTATTCTCGTTCCATAAATAATTTGCTTTGAGTAAATCATCTTTAGAAACCAACATTAAAGAACTTGCTGCAGCTTATGCGCCTGAGTTTGTGGCTGTGAGGAGACACCTGCATGCCAACCCCGAGCTGAGTTATGTGGAGTATGAAACCTCCAAATTTGTGCAGCAAAAATTGACTGAATACAAGATTCCTTTTGAAGTAAAAGCGGTGACTGGCGTAATTGGGGTGCTTAAAGGAAAGAACCCGGAAAAGAGAGTGGTGGCTTTGCGTGCTGATATGGATGCACTGCCGATTATTGAAGAAAATGAGGTGGAATATAAATCCTGCAGGCCGGGGATTATGCATGCCTGCGGTCATGATGCACACACGGCCAGTTTGTTAGGCGCTGCAAAAATTTTAAATGAATTAAAAGATGAGTGGGAGGGAACCATTAAACTTATTTTTCAACCAGGCGAAGAAAAAAATCCTGGTGGAGCAAGCCTGCTGATAAAAGAAGGTGTACTGGAAAATCCGGCACCGGGCTCCATTTTTGGAATGCATGTTCATTCGTCTCTGCCTGTTGGTAAATTGAGTTTCAGAGGCGGTATGGTGATGGCAAGTGCAGATGAAATTTATATCACCATCAAAGCCAAAGGGGGCCATGCTGCAGCACCACAATTTACTGCAGATACAATCTTTATTGCCAGCAGCCTCGTGGTAAATTTGCAGCAGGTTATAAGCAGAAATAACAATCCTTTTAATCCTTCCGTCCTATCAATCACGGCTTTCCAGGGCGGCAATACAACCAATGTAATTCCTTCGGAAGTTAAGCTGATGGGTACTTTCAGGGCGATGGATGAAGAGTGGCGGTTTAAGGCGCATGACCTGATAAAAAAATTAGCCACAGAATTAGTGACAAGCATGGGGGCTGAGATCGATATTAAAATTGATGTGGGTTATCCATTTGTTTTGAACAACCAGGCCTTAAGTGATGCTGCTGCAAAAATTGCCGGTGAATATTTGGGTAAAGACAATGTGGAGCAGACTGAGTTGCGGATGGGAGCAGAAGATTTTGCATTTTATTCACATAAAATACCAGCCTGTTTTTTTCGGCTGGGCACTGGCAATGTTGCCAAAGGAATAACCATTGGCGGGCATACAACAACTTTTAATATTGATGAAGATGCCATTGAAATTGGTATGGGTATGATGGCTTTGCTGGGTGCTACTAATGCAGGATTTAGTGAAGTATAACCCTCAAAAGTTAATAATTAATCATTTAAATTTTCTTCCACATAAAATAGCATTCTATGCCAGCCATTAAAACAGCCCTGCTTTCTTTCGGTATGTCGGGCAAATTATTTCATGCTCCGTTTTTACATGTACACCCTGTTTTTGAGTTAATCGGTGCATGGGAAAGAAGTAAAAAAGCGATACAGGAAATTTATCCGGGCACCAAATCTTATAACACATTAGAAGAGCTGCTGGCTGACCCTGAAATTGAGCTGGTGATTGTAAACACACCCAACAACAGCCATTTCGAATATACAAAAGCTGCTATGCTGGCCGGTAAAGATGTGGTGGTGGAAAAAGCTTTTACAACTACTGTTGCCGAAGCTGTTGAATTGAAAAATTTGGCGCTGGAGCTAAACCGAAAAATCACCGTATATCAAAGCCGCCGCTTCGACAGCGACTTTAGAACAATTCAAAAAGTATTAAACGAAAATTTATTGGGGGCTGTGGTTGATGCCGAATTCCGGTATGATCGTTATAAGCCAACAATTGGCCCCAAGCAACATAAAGAAACTGCCGGCCCCGGTGCTGGTTTACTCAATGATCTTGGGCCACATTTAATTGACCAGGCGCTTACTTTATTCGGCATGCCGGATGCGGTTTTTGCAGATGTAAGAATCACCCGTGAAAATTCGCTGGTGGATGATTGGTTCGATATCCAGTTGCAATACGCCAGTATAAGGGTGCGGCTGCATTCTGCTGTTTTTGCAAGGGAAGCCCTGCCAGCCTACATGGTGCAGGGTAAAAATGGATCTTTCATAAAAAACAGAACAGATCAGCAGGAAACCAAATTGCTCGCCGGCCAGTTACCAAACAGGGATGATTGGGGCGCTGAACCAGCAAGCGAATATGGTTTGCTTCATACTGAAGTAAACGGCAAAGTGATCAAAGAAAAAATGCCTTCTGAAAAAGGTAACTACCTGGAATTTTATGATGGCGTCTATGAAGCCATCACAAATAATGCACCCATGCCTGTTACAGTTGACCAGGCTATTAACGTGATGAAAATAATTGAACTTGCCGCTAAAAGCAGCCAGGAGAAAAAAGTAATTCCGGTCGCTTAATTGTAAGTCTTCCCAAAAATAAAAAATCCGCTGGTCCTAAAAACCAGCGGATTTTTTTAAGAAGGATTTGCAACTAAATCAGTAAAAAATTATTGGTTAACCAGGAAGACAGCATTGGCCAATAACAGTTTTCCACTCTCCCAGAAATTACGAAAAATTGGATCATCAGAAAGAAAAACCAAACTGCCTCTTCCGAGACTTTGTTCACCAATAAGCATAGCATCTTTTACTTTGCTTTTAAGATTGCTGCCAACAAATCCGGCCACATAATTATCTTTTTTTATCACACCCACATTCCAACCGTCTTTTAAAAATTCGTACAAGTTATCATCCATTTTAAGGGCAAAATAATTATCGCCCATACCAAATGCCAATGGATGACTGCCATCCAAGTCAATTTTATAAATGGCTCCGGCAATATTGCTTCTCAGCCCGTCGTGTTCACTTTCGCCATATTTTTTTAGATCGCTGTAAACAGGTTTACTGTCTTCTTTCTTGTCTTTATCTTCCGGATCTTTTTTTAGTTTGATGCCCCAATCGCAGGTCGCCATCTGGGCAACAGCATCGTCCATAGCTATTATTTTTCCGCCTTGCCTTACCCAGGTTTTTAAATCAGCACCACCATCCTTATCGGTTAAAAATTTATAGCGGCCTCCGGGAATGATAAGCACATCAATATTCTTCCAGCTAACATTTTCAATGTTCTCTGCATTTATCAATGTGATTGGATAATTTAACTGTTGTTCAAACAAATGCCACACTTCGCCTGCACTGTTACTGTTTACTCCTTTACCAGTCAGCAAGGCAACTATGGGCTTTTTAATAAAAGAAACCCGGCTGCTGCCAAAGTCTGCACCGGTTTCCATAAGCCCTGATTCAACCGGAGTTACAGCAGCATTGAACTCAGCTGTAGCCTTTTCCAGCGCTGCAAGTTTATCTTCATTTCCTTTTTTCAGAACGATTAGTGTGCCCTTTAAAAACTTATTACTGCCAATGCTAAAATCTCTTTCTGCAAAGCGAACCTTAATGCCTGCATTGATAATGGCAGCCAGCAATTTAGCATCTTCAAAAGATTGGTATTTTATGAGATAACCGTAAGACGTTGCTGGTAAAACAGTTGGCGTAATTGCTTTAGAAGTTTTGCTATCACCAGCAATTTTCTCTTTTACGGCATAAGACTGAAGACCGAAAACATAAGGCAGTGCCCAGGCAGTAATATCATAAGTGGCAGAATCTGTTAACTTTGTTTTTGGCTCAAATAACACTTTTGCCAACACTCCCTTTGGCTGGTAGGTGCTGATAACCATGCTGCCGGCGGTGGTAAAACTTTCTTCTTTTTGTGTAAAATAATTAAAGCCTTTAAGCGCTGCTCCTGTGCTGTAACTATATTGGATGCCGTTACCATCGAGTAATTTTTTGAGCCCGTTTATTTTGTTGGTGCTTACATCTGTAACCACAAAAGTTTTATAATCGCCTGCGCCGTTGGTAAGTGTATTGTCGAAAAATTGTTTGTACGCTGCCATTAACCGGCCATTGTTTTTGCTGGCCATTTCAAGTGTACTGATGCTGGTTGTAAAATGGTGAGTCAGCCTGTCTTTCAATGTGAGCGTATCGCCATTGTTCATAATCACAGCGGAGCTGGCTCTGCCACCACCTCCCTGTTCAAACGTCATACCTATGCTGCCGTTGTAAATGGGGTAGGTGTCGCCGTAAGATGGGTAGAACAAATCAAACACTTCTTTGGTGAAATACAGCCACCCGTTGGCATCAAAATACTTTGCATGATTTTTACCAAGCTCAATTTGAAAAGCTCTTTGAAAAGATGTGATGCTTTCATGATAAGGTTCTGCAGCCGGCGCAAAATAATAAGGATTGTTATAGCCTTGTTCATGATAATCACTGTGAACCTGCGGCATCCACATATTGTATTTCTTCAGGCGCTGCTGTGTTTCAATTTGTGTTTGCCAGGCCCAGTCACGGTTAAGATCAAAATTGTAATGATTGGTTCTGCCCCCCGGCCATGGCTCAATGTGTTCCCTTGCATCCGGGTTAGGGTTGGCAGTTTTTCCAACCATTTGTGTTTGCCAGTTTACATAACGGTCACGGCCATCCGGGTTAATGCATGGATCAATTATAACTACCGTATTTTTCAGGTATTCTTTTGTAGCGGTATTGGCTGGATTTAAAATTTCGTACAATACTTTCATGGCAGCTTCACTGCTGCTGGTTTCATTGCCATGCACATTATAACTCAGCCACACAATGCCCGGCGCATTTACATCTCCCGGTTTATCTGTGAGTACACCGGCAAGTCGCAGGTTATTTTTGCGAATGTCTTCCAGCTTTAAAAAATTTTCGCCGGAGGCTAAATAAGCCAGCAGCAATGGCCTCCCTTCATTTGTTTCTCCATACTGTTCCAATTTAACCTGGTTAATCATGGTTGCCGCTACGTAATTAAAGTAATTGACTATTTTGTAATGAGGTGTATATTTACTGCCAAGTGAATAACCTAAAAATTCATCAGGGCTTTTTAGGTTTTGTGCCTGGGTGAATACTGTTGCACAGAGCAAAATAAATAACAGGAAATAATTTTTTCTCATACTGTTTGTTTGGAAATGGTTAAAGGTTAACGAAGTGGTTGCAGTTAGCATGAAATAATTTAAAAACCCGAAAGTAATAATCATCTGCCACCATTGGCAGTTAACAAAAGAATATAAATAAATATAAACTAAAAATGACCAATCGTTTTGTACAATTAACTGCTGTTGTTTTACTAATTGGTGTGCAGGCTAATGCACAAATGTCTCCGTTTAATTACAAGCTGCAAAAGAAAGTGGTGGTTGGTAAAGGTGCAGTGGTAAGTGCCCACCCGCTTGCAAGCCAGGCTGGTTTATTGATGCTGCAAAAAGGCGGCAATGCGGTTGATGCAGCCATCGCAACACAATTGGCTTTAGCTGTTGTTTATCCGGGTGCAGGCAATATTGGCGGCGGTGGTTTTTTAATTGGGCATTTTAGTAATGGAAAAAATATTGCGATCGATTACCGGGAAACAGCGCCCTCACATGCCAGCCGGGATATGTACCTGGACAGTGCCGGAAATCCGCAAATGAATTTGTCGCAGGATGGTCAGCTTGCTTCAGGAATTCCTGGAACAGTGGCGGGTTTATTCGCCAGCCTTAAGTATGCAAAGTTGCCGTTTAGTGTTTTAATACAACCTGCTATCGACCTTGCTGAAAAAGGATTTAAGATAACAGATGCACAGGTAAATGATTTTAATGAAAATGAAAAAGATTTTTTGAAACTGAATTCATCGCCGGTAGCTTTTGTGAAAAAAGGTGGCTGGAAAAAAGGCGACATTCTTATACAAAAAGACCTGGCCAATACTTTAAAGCGCATTCGTGATAAAGGAGCCAAAGGGTTTTATGAAGGCGAAACTGCAAGGCTGCTGGTGGCCGAAATGAATAAAGGCAAAGGAATTATTACACTGGATGATATGAAAAATTATAAGGCAAAGGAAAGAGTTGCCATGCAATTTTCTTATCATGGTTATGAAGTGGTAAGCATGCCTTTGCCAAGCAGCGGCGGCATTTTGCTAAAGCAGATGCTGGGAATGATAGCTGATAAAAATATTGCTGCCATGAAGTTTCAAACGCCTGCAAGTGTGCAGCTTATGACTGAAGCAGAACGCAGGGCTTATGCAGACAGGGCTGAATTTATGGGAGATGCTGACTTTGTAAAAGTGCCTGTTGAAACAATTACAAGCAGCAGTTACCTGGCAGAAAGAATGAAAGATTATGATGCCACTAAAGCAGGAAGCAGCACATCAACCGGCCCCGGTGTTGCAGATGAAAGTAAAGAAACCACCCACCTTAGTGTGATAGATTCTGCTGGTAATGCAGTAAGTGTAACCACTACTTTGAATGGTCATTTTGGAAGCCATACTGTTGTTAAAGGTGCAGGTTTTGTGCTCAATAATGAAATGGACGACTTTAGCGTAAAACCCGGTGTGCCTAATATGTACGGGGCTGTTGGTAATGAGAAAAATGCAATTGCTCCCGGCAAACGTATGCTAAGCAGTATGACGCCGACAATCGTTTTAAAAAATAAAAAACCTTATTTGGTGGTGGGCACTCCCGGTGGAACAACTATCCCCACCAGTGTTTTTCAAAGTATTGTAAATGTGATTGATTTTGGTATGAGTGCAGAGGATGCTGTAAACAAACCAAAGTTTCATCACCAATGGTTGCCTGATACTGTTTTTACAGAGAAAGGATTTAATCCGGTTACGCTTGCTGCATTGGAAGCTATGGGTTATAAATTGATCAAAGATGAAACTATTGGCCGCACAGAAATGATCCAGATCGTAAATGGAAAAATAACTGCTGTTGGTGATAAAAGGGGAGATGATACAGCGGCTGGGTACTAAATAGTTTTTGGTGATTTGCCCCGGCCTCGTCACCAGTAATTTCACAAACTTAATATTTTAAAACCGGTGTGTTCCGTTGAGATTTTAATAATCTCAACGGAACATTTATTTTATAAGTGTGTTTAATGCCTTTACATTTTAAATGAAATACACATCCGTGAGAAGCTTTACCTGCGATTCCATCTTCTGAAGAAGTCAAAAATAAAATACAAAATTTGGTACTGAATTTGACTTGACTGGGCGAATCCTTATTTTTACAATAATAGTAATCGCCAGCTGCAAAAAAGCCTCAACATATTAAAATGGTCCGCACTCACACTGATTTTTTGGTTAGTGCTTGCAATGCTGTTCATCTATGTAAAACCAGTTTACCCTTTATGGGTTTTTATTATTGTCTCAATCAGCTGGATAGCTGGCTGGTTCTATGTTTTCAAAAAAACAAAACATAAAAGCTGGTTCTTTCTTTCGTTCCTTTTGCTGCTGCTTTTTGTGTGGTCCACACTACATGTAACGTTTGTACAAAACTGGCTTGTTCACCGGGTTACCAATAATCTGTCTGGTAAGTTGCATGCTTCTGTCAAAATCCGGCATATTGATTATAGCTTTTTTGACAATATGGATCTTAATGGTTTGCTTGTGCAGGATCAGCACAAGGATACTTTACTGTTTGCCGGTAATGCAAGAGTCAATATTACTGACTGGTTTTTTTTGAAAGATAAAGCAACTTTAAATTATGTGACGCTGGACAATGCTGTTATTAATTTACAGCGTACAGATTCTGTTTGGAATTACCAGTTTCTGATCGACTATTTTTCAAGCTCTAAAAAGGATACGGTAAAGAAAACCGGAATTGAGTTCAGTTTAAAAAAACTCAATTTTAATAATGTTACATTCAGGCAAATTGATAAATGGAAAGGCAGGGACATGTTTATTTCAATGAAAAACATGACCCTTGATGCTGATACAATTGACATTAACAGGAAGTATGTTAAAGTAAACAGGCTCAGTTTTAATGAACCGCAGTTTGGCCAGTCTGACTATACCGGTGAGCGGGACCGGCTTGGATTAGTGCCGGCTAAAATAAAGGTTGCACATCCGGCCGGGCAATTAAGATGGAACCCCGATGGCTGGGTGGTAAATTTAAAAAAACTTGAAGTTGTAAATGGTGTTTTTCGCAACGAAGTTGAAACCAATAAAGCCTCTGTTGCCGGCTTGTTCGATGCAAATCATCTTCGCTTTGGAAACATTACAGGTTTACTGGAAAATATTCATTATGAGAAAGATACCCTTACAACTACCGCCAGTTTAAAAACGCTTGAGCGAAGCGGTTTTGAAGTAAAGAAGTTGCAGGCCAACATTAAGTTTACTCCGGAAATGATGGAGTTCAACCAGTTGAATCTTGTAACCAATAAAAGCCACCTGGGTAATTATTATGTTATGCGTTACCAGGATTTTAATGATGATATGGGCAACTTTCTGCACCAGGTAAAACTGGAAGGCAAGTTTGTAGAGAGTGAGCTAAGCACAGATGATCTTTCATTTTTTGCACCTGAGTTAAAAGACTGGAAAAGGCTTGTAAAAATTGAAGGAATTGCAAGGGGAACAATTGATAACCTTACTGCCAAAAAGATGCTGCTTCAAAGCGGATCAACAGTTGTTGATGGCGACCTTGTGATGCAGGGCCTTCCTGATATTGACAAAACATTTATAGATTTTACGGCCCGTGATCTGCGGTCTGATTATAATGATTTGGCAACTTTGCTGCCTTCATTAAAAACTGTTACACAGCCCAATCTTGCCAGCCTGGGCAACATACATTATAAAGGTAATTTTACTGGCTTTGTTAATGATTTTGTAGCTTATGGAAGTATCAGCACAAGTCTTGGTGCAGTTACAGGAGATATTAACCTGAAGCTTCCCAACAACAGACCTCCGGTTTATTCTGGTAAAATTTCGACACAAAGTTTTAAACTTGGTCAATTTGTAAATGATGGCCAGACAGGTTCCATTGCTTTCAGCGGCACAGTTAAAGGGAGTGGTTTCACAAAAAAAGATCTTGATGCTAATTTTGACGGACAAGTCCGCAGCATAGAATACAATGGATACAATTATCAGAACATAGCTATCAAAGGCGATTTTAAAAAGAAGTTTTTTAACGGGCAGGCAAGTATTGATGACCCTAACCTTAAGGTGGATTATCTTACCGGAACCATTGACCTGAACAATGCTACGCCGCAATTTGATTTTGATGCTAACCTTATAAAAGCAGATTTTAAAAAATTGCTTTTATCAAAAGACAGTTTTGATTTGGGTGGCCATTTTAAATTAAAATTCACCGGTAGCAATATTGACAACTTCCTTGGCAGCGCAAGCATCAGCAATGCTCATTTGTTGCACCAGGGTGTGCCAATGTCTTTCGATTCTTTATTGATACAATCACTGATTGTAGACGACCAGAAATATTTATCGCTTAAAAGCAATGAAGCAGATGCTTATATTAAAGGCAAGTTCAAAATACTTGAATTGCCGGATGCTTTTAAAGTGTTTTTAAACCGTTATTATCCCGCCTATATTAAGAAGCCTGGTTATGCAATAAGTGATCAAAATTTTGTTTTTGAGATTACCACAAAAGCGGTGGATGAATATATCCAGTTAGTGGATAAAAAATTAAAAGGTTTTGATAACAGCACCTTTAACGGAAGTATTGGTTTGCAGAACAATCAACTGGAGTTGAATGCAAATGTGCCGGAGTTTTCTTACGATGGTATCATTTTCAACAATGCAAGATTGCAAAGTAAAGGCGGCAAAGATTCACTCGCCACGACCATTGATCTTGATGAAGTGAGTATTAATGAAAGTCTCCACTTGCCGGCCAGCAAATTATTCTTCAAATCATTTAATGATACTTCGCTGATCAATATCAACACAAGTGCCAGTAAAACCTTGAGTGATGCCTCGTTAAATGCAAGACTCATCACGCTGCAGGATGGTGTAAACATTCATTTCTTTCCATCTTCTTTTTTAATAAATGGCAAAAAATGGGAACTTGAAAAAGATGGTGAAATTTCTTTGAGCAAAGCAATGGTAAGTGCAAATGATGTAAAATTTATACAGGGCAATCAGCAGATTGTCATTAGTACAGAACCATCCACCACAGGAAACAGCCATGATATTTTGGTGGCATTGACCAAAGTAAATATCGATGATTTTGTTTCACTGGTAACCAAGCAGCCAAGGCTGGAAGGGGCTTTGTCTGGAAATATAAGAATTAGTGATCCCTTTAATAAACCTTTTATTGAGTATGATACGCATGCCGATGAATTCAGAACAGACAACGATTCCATCGGCTTGATTAATGCTACAGGATCCTACGATGTAACTAAAGGGATTCTTACTACAAAAGTAACTTCAGATAATAAGGATAACCAGCTCAATATTGAAGGCTCAATTAACTTTAACGACAGTACTGCAAACCAAACAAACCTTGCACTCAAATCTGACAAATTCAACCTGTCAATCTTAAACAATTATCTCGGTGATATTTTTAGCAACATCACCGGTTTCGCTAACACAACCGATTTGACATTTTCCGGCAACGCTAAACATTTTTTATTAACAGGAACTGCAAATATTGATGAAGGCTCGCTGGTGGTAAATTTTACTCAATGCAAATACAAATTCAAAAATGAGAGCATTGTTTTTAACCCGGATGAGATAGACCTGGGAAAGATAGAATTAAATGACACGTTGAATAACAAGGCCCAACTAAGCGGTAAAATCTACCACCGCTTTTTTGATAATATTGAGTTTGAAAACCTGGTTTTGGAGACAGACCGCATGCTGGTACTCAACACTACAAAAAAAGATAACAGCCAGTTTTATGGGAAAGTAATCGGCAAAGCCAAATTAACCCTTACCGGTAAAGATGATAATATGCTGATGGAAATTAGTGGTGAACCAAGCCGCAGAGACAGCAGTCATATCTACATTTTAAGTGGTAATAGTATTGAAGATGGTACCGTTGATTATATTGATTATGTACCATTCGGTTATAAGATGGAAGATGATTTTAAATCAAGGCTATCAAGCAATATTTTAGTTAAAATGGCCCTGACTGCAAACCCTTCCTGTAAGGTAGATGTGATACTGGATGAAGCTACCGGTGATGTGATAAAGGGTGAAGGTGAAGGATTGTTAAATATTGCTGTGGGCAACAAAGAGCCTCTCTCCATCAATGGACGCTATGAGATTACCAAAGGCGAGTATAAATTTAATTTTCAAACATTTTTACAAAAATACTTTACAGTAAGCAGCGGCAGCATTGTTTGGAACGGAGACCCTTACAACGCCAGGATAGATATACTTGCAGAATATTTGGCAGAGAATGTGGATTTCAGTAATCTTTCGAGCACTGTGCGGCAAAAATCTGATTTAAAGGTGGTAGCGCATTTAACCGAAACGCTTTTGAAACCATCGATCGATTTTGAATTTCAACTTCCACCAACAACTACCATTAACGACTATCTTGTTTTAAAGAGACTGCAGCAATTCCGGGAGGATAAGAATGACCTGAACAAACAGGTAACATCATTACTGCTTTTCAATTCTTTTATAAGCACCAGCCAAAATTTTATAAATGCGGGCAGTGGTCTTAATATATTGTCCAACACAATTGGAGGAGTTGTATCCACTGCTATATCTGGATTTTTCAATAAATTACTATCCCGTTATATAAAAAATGTGACTATAAATTTTGATGTGAATTCTTCTTTAAACAATGATCTTACGGCAAACGTACAAAGGTTGCAGACTGCGGCAAAAAGCAACGTTGTTTATACATTACTAAACGGAAGGTTGATTCTTACGGCAGGGATAAACCTGGATTACAACAATCCTTACGCCAACACAACCCGTAACAGCAATTTGCTGGTAACGCCCGATATCACAGCTGAATGGATTTTATCAAAAGATGGAAGAGTAAGGGTAATTGGGTTCAACCGCACAAACTTTGACCTGGTGGGGCAGCGCAACCGCACAGGCGTAAGTCTTTCCTTTAGAAAAGATGCCGATAAATTATCTGAAATTTTTGTGATAAGGCGAAGCAAAAAGAAGCAGTTGATAACGCCTCCTCCAGGCGCCATAACCGGTGGCGGCAATAATTAACTATTGTTATTTAATGAATCCAATCCACAGGAGTTCTCTGGCTTATAGTTAGCTGCTTAAAATATCGTGGCCCAGTTTATCTCTTTTAGTAGTTAAATATTTATGGTTGTGTTCATTAGGCTTTATTTCAATGGGCACAGTTTCCACAACCTCCAAACCATAACCCAGTAATCCTGCTCTTTTACGGGGATTATTACTTAATAATTTCATCTTGCTAATGTTGAGGTGCCGGAGAATTTGTGCACCAACGCCATAGTCTCTTTCGTCCATTCCAAAACCAAGTTCAAGATTTGCTTCAACAGTATCTCTTCCCTGTTCCTGTAACTTATAAGCCTTCAATTTGTTGAGTAAGCCAATTCCCCGTCCTTCCTGGTTCATATAGAGTACAACGCCTTTACCTTCTTTTTCTATAATACTTAATGCCTTGTGCAGTTGGTCGCCACAATCGCAACGGAGCGATCCAAGTATATCTCCCGTCATGCAACTGCTGTGCACCCTTACCATCACCGGCTCACCTTTTTCCCAAGTTCCTTTTTTTATTGCAAGATGTATATCCCCGGTATTAAGCTGTTTGAAAGCAGTCAATTCAAAATCTCCATATTTAGTAGGCATCTTTACACTTTCCTCTTCACTTATCAGCGACTCTTTATTAAGCCTGTATTCAATCAAATCCTTTATGGAAATCAGTTTTAAATCAAATTTAAGTGCCAGTTCTTTTAGCTGCGGCACTCTTGCCATGGTACCATCTTCATTCATTATTTCCACCAGTACACCAGCTTCCTCAAAGCCTGCAAGCCTTGCCAGGTCAACAGTTGCTTCAGTGTGGCCAGTTCTTCTCAGCACCCCACCTTTTTTGGCTCTCAACGGAAAAATATGTCCCGGACGGCCAAGATCTTCAGGCTTTGTATCCGGATTAATAAGAGCCTGCACAGTTTTAGAACGGTCACTTGCAGAAATTCCAGTAGTACAGCCATTGCCCAGCAAATCGATGCTTACTGTAAATGGTGTAGTGTGAAGGGATGTATTATCACTCACCATTGGCTGAAGTTTAAAGCGGTCGCACAGATCTTCCGAAAGAGGAGCACAAATCAAACCCCTTCCCCAGGTACTCATAAAATTGATTATTTCGGGGGTTACATTTTTTGCTGCTGTTACAAAATCTCCCTCATTTTCCCTGTCCTCATCATCAACAACTATTACCAGCTTTCCATTTTTTATATCTTCAATTGCGCTTTCAATACTGTTTAACATCTAATATTTTTTGCAAAGGTAAAGGGGTTTTAAGTGTTATAATTTCCTATTGAAGGAACATTATAAGCTCTCAATGTATTAAAAATTTTATTTTGGATAATAATGAAATCAGAATAAAACCCAAAGGCTTAAAATTAATTTTTTTTTAAAAAAGGATAACAAAAATTGATCTGACTGACCAATTTTTTGTTTTTATTAGAATACGTTCTTTCTTTAGCGGTTCTCTTAAAAATATTTCAATATTATAATTTCCTATATATTCTTTATTTGATAACTCAAAGCAACACTTTTAATATTACAGCTGTCTGTTGTCGTAGTTATGTTAATTTTTTGAAGGTTAATGAATATTCAAAAGTTGCCCTCTTAACTCCCTACCTCTTAGAAATTTTTAACGAAGTTGCCAATGGTAATAATTATTTAACAAAATAATAGTGTTCCCAATTTTTATCATCACACCTTTGCAAAAATTTTCAAACTATGATTATGAGTATTAAAAAAAGACTCTTAACCCTGCTATTACTGGCCATTGGTTTTGCCACGCAGGCCCAGGAAACAACATCAGAAATACAGGGCATCTCTACCGATGAGAAGGGCGCTCCGCTTGCTGGTGCAACGATTGTCGCAATTCACACACCTACTGGTACTGCTTATAGTACCACTACCCGGAAGGATGGCAGGTATAACCTTGCTAACCTGCGTGTTGGGGGTCCCTATGTTATAAAAGGCACTTTTGTTGGTTACAAAGAGCAAACACTTGATAACGTAAATCTTTCACTTGGCCAGGTATTTAAAGCAGATTTTGCGTTGGTGACTTCTTCAACTGAACTGGAAGCTGTGGTTGTAACTGCTACCCGGCAAAATAAAGTATTCAATAATGGCCATACTGGTCAGCAAGAAATTATTACCCGTTCACAATTGGAAAGACTTCCCTCAATCAACCGTAGCTTACAGGACTTTACTAAACTTGAACCAACATCAAATGGTTTAAACTTTGGCGGTCGTAGCAGCCAGTACAATAACGTAACTGTTGATGGGGCTAATTTTAATAACTCTTTCGGTTTGTCGCCAACATTGGGGGGACAAACAAGTTCTCAGCCCATCAGCCTGGACGCTGTTGAACAGATACAGGTAAATACATCTCCTTATGATGTGCGCCAGGGTGGCTTCTCTGGTGCCGGTGTAAATACCGTTACCAAAAGCGGAACCAATCAGTTTAAGGGATCTGTTTACTATTATAATAAAAACGAAAACTACCAGGGTTATGATGTAACTACTGTAAAAGTGCCAAAAACACCAATCGATTTTGGTACAAGAGGTTTTTCTTTAGGTGGCCCGATAATTAAAAACAAATTGTTCTTCTTTGTAAGTGGTGAGCAGGTACACCAGGCTTTGCCGGCAACAAGCTATCTAGCCTCCAGGCCTGGGTTGGATCCTGCCAATGGTAGCGTATCTCAGGCAAATGGATTGGTGCTGGATACATTGTCAAAATTTTTGCTTGATAAATTCGGTTACCAAACGGGCGCTTATGAACAGTACAATCTCGAAACAAAAAGTGATAAGATTACAGCCAAGATTGACTGGAATATTAATAACAGCAATACACTTACTATTAAATATAACTACCTGAAATCGTCTGCTGATATTTTACCAAGTACCAGCCGTAATGGATTTAGTGGTTTTTCTCCGGGGCAGAGTCCAGGGTTTATTGCAATGCCATTCCAGAGCAGTGGTTATGTGATCAATAACAACTTCAATATTATTATTGCAGAACTTAATACAAGGCTTAGCAATAAAGCTTCTAACAAATTTCAAGTCGGTTACACAGCACTCAGGGATTACAGGTCTTCCAAAGGTAATATCGATATGCCGCTGGTGGACATTTTATCCGGTCCGGGTAACAACAATGTGTACACTACTTTTGGATACGAAACATTTACTTACAATAATAAGCTAAACACAAATACCTTCCAGGTATCTGATATATTCACTTTCTATAAGGGGAGTCATGAAATAACTGCAGGTACACAGAACTATTTCAGGAAATACCTTAATGGTTTTGCGCCAGCCTACCAGGGAGCCTACCAGTTTCAAAGCATTCAGGATTTTTATAACAGTGTAAACAACGGCACAAATGCTACCCGTTATGCATTGCAGTATTCTGCATTGAAAGACGGAGCTTTCCCATATGCAGAAGCAGGTGTATCTGAACTAGGTTTATTTGCGCAGGATAAATGGCGCCTCAACAAGAACATCACTTTTACTTATGGTTTAAGGGTTGATTATTCAAGTTACACCGGCACCTTTGATCAGAATCCTGATTTTGCTGCCCTCACTTTTGCCAACGGTGCTCATTATGACGTAGGTAAAAAACCAAAAAGCCGTCCATTGGTATCTCCAAGGCTTGGCTTTAACTGGGATGCATTGGGTGACAAGACCTTACAGGTTCGTGGTGGCGCAGGTATTTTCTCCGGCCCTCCTCCATTCGTATGGATCAGCAACCAGGCTAGCAATAATGGCGTACAGTTTGGTCAGCAGATCTTCAGTGGTGCAACTGCAGTGCCTTTTAGCGCAGATCCTAATACATACCGGCCGCAAGGTGGCGCAGCCAATGCTAATTATGCGATCGCAATGTCAGATCCAAATTTTAAGTATCCAACAGTAATGAAGAGCAGCCTGGCAGTTGATAAAAAACTTCCGGGAGAATATATCTTAACATTGGAAGGTGCTTATTCAAAAGACATCAATGCAGTTTATTATTCCAATATCAATCTTAACCAGGCTTCATCAGCTGCAATCGTTTTTGCAGGTGCCGATCCAAGAGTAAGATATGGTGCTGTAGCAGGTACAACTAATAAGATTTATTCAGGTGCTGGTGGCACCACTGCAGCTAACCCGAATATTACCAATGCCATCCTCATGAAGAATACCGGCAAAGGTTATAGCTGGAACGCAACTGCAAGACTGCAAAAAACTTTCAAAGACTTTTATATGAGCGTTGCTTATACCTATTCAGTTGCTAAAAATACGGCTGAATTTGGTAGTACTTCCGGTGGCTTATGGAGCAGCCGCCCTGTTCAGGGAGATCCTAATACCCCTAACCTTGCTTATGCAGGATGGAACCAGCCTCACAGGGTTGTAGCATTTGCTTCTTATAAATTTAACTATGCCAAATACTTTGGAACCACTATCGGACTTTATTTTGAAGCGGCCCCAAATGGTGTTACTTCTTATGTTTATAATGGTGATGTAAATAATGATGGTAACAATGCCAATGACCTTATTTATATTCCCAGAACGGCAAGCGAGATAGCTCTTGTTAATTCTGCCCCAAATACAGGGACAGGGTTTATCGATACCCGTACTGCTGCCCAGATATGGGGGCAGTTAAATAATTTTATTAACCAGGATAAATATCTTTCTTCACATCGTGGCAGTGTTGCCCAGGCAAATGCTGTTGTGTTGCCTTTCTTTAAAAAACTTGACATGAATGTCACTCAAAATATTTCAGTAAAAGTGGGTAAAGAAAGACATGCAGTACAGGTATCTCTTGACATTTTGAACCTGGGTAACCTGTTGAATAAACAATGGGGATCGGTAAAGGTTCCATCAGTTACAAACTTCCTTACGTACAGAGGTTTAGCTGCTGATGGCAAAACCCCTACCTATTCTTTTACTTATCAAAACGAAGGAAACCAAATCCCTTATACAAACAGTTTTGTAAATAGTACCAGTATTGCTTCACGCTGGCAGATGCAGATTGGTTTCAGGTATCTGTTTAATTAATATTTTATTTAGAAATTTTAAGGCCGTCTCATTTATTGATACGGCCTTTTTTTGCCAACCCAACGCCGACTTTACCTCATAAAAAAAGCTACCAATGGGTAGCTTTAAAAAATATTGTTTTTAAGTATTATACCGCAAAGCTCTCTCCGCATCCGCAACTCCTGCTGGCATTTGGGTTATTAAAATAAAACCCTTTACCATTAAGACCATCACTGAATTCAAGCTCTGTATTAACCAGGTAAAGAAAGCTTTTTAAATCAGTTACTATCTTAACGCCTTTATCTTCAAAAACCTGGTCCATAGGTTTTACCTCATTGTCAAAATCCATTTTGTAACTAAGTCCGCTACAACCGCCGCCAACTACACCAACCCTTAAAAAATAAGCTGGATCTTCTCCCACGCCGGCATCCTGCATAAGGGTAACTACCTTTGCTTTTGCTTTATCGCTTATGTAAATACTATTATCTGTTGCTACCATAAAATAATATACAAATTAGAAAATGTGCAATTGTGCAAATTAAAACCTTCTGTTGACAAACGTATAAATGAACCTGCTAAAAGGTATTTGCATATTTGCAACATTTGCACATCTGCAAATTGTTTAGTGTACCACGCTTTCTTCAAACTTAATTGCTTCCATACCATTCTTTGCCCTGTAGTCATTAATTGCCGCTTTAATTGCGTCTTCCGCTAATACTGAACAGTGAATTTTTACCGGTGGAAGATTTAATTCTTCAACAAAGTCCATATTATCAACCTTCAATGCTTCATCAATGCTTTTTCCTTTTAACCACTCTGTGGCCAGTGAAGAAGAAGCAATTGCAGAACCGCAACCAAAAGTTTTAAATTTAGCATCTGTTATCATACCGGTTGCATCATCAACCTGAATCTGCAAACGCATAACGTCTCCACATTCAGGAGCGCCTACCAGGCCGGTTCCTACATTTTTATCAGCTTTGTCCAGCGTTCCAACATTTTTTGGATTCTGATAATGATCGATTACTTTTTCTGAGTATGCCATAAAATAAATTTAAAAATTTGCAGATATGCAATTGTGCAAATTGCCTACCTAAAATATTAATAACTTTTAATTTGCAAACTTGCACATTTGCCAATTGGTACATTTTCTTTAGTGTGCTGCCCACTCAATTGTACTCAAATCTATTCCTTCTTTATACATTTCCCATAGCGGGCTCATATCTCTCAATTTTAAAACCGTTTCACCGATGGCTTTTATGGTATACTCAATCTGCTCATCAGTAGTAAAGCGGCCCAAACCAAAACGCAAAGAGCTATGTGCAAGATCATCGCCCAGGCCAAGCGCTTTTAAAACATACGATGGTTCCAATGAGGCAGAAGTACAGGCAGAACCTGAACTCAGCGCTATATTTTTATTAAAGCCCATCAATAAACCTTCACCTTCAACATGTTTAAAAGATATGTTAGTAACATGTGGTAACCTGTGTTGTGTACTGCCATTAATATAAGCTTCTTCGAGTTTCATTAATTCTGTTTCAAGATGATCTCTCATTTTGCTGATGCGTTTGCTATCGGCTTCCATTTCAAGCATACAAAGTTCGCAAGCTTTACCAAAACCTACAATTCCCGGAACGTTCAAAGTACCGCTACGCATTCCTCTTTCGTGGCCGCCGCCGTCCATTTGCGCCGTTACTTTTACCCTTGGATTTTTGCGGCGGACATACAATGCACCAACTCCTTTGGGGCCGTACATTTTATGAGCAGTAAAGGCCATAAGATCTATACCATCTTTGTTTACATCAACGGGAATTTTTCCAACGGCCTGTACGGCATCAGTGAACAACAAAACGCCATTCTTTTTAGCTATGGCACTTATTTCCTTAATAGGCTGAACGGTGCCAATCTCGTTATTAGCATACATGATGGCAATCAATATAGTCGTTGGCTTTATAGCCGCTTCAAGCTCTTTTAAGTCAATCAATCCATCTGCCTTCACTTCAAGATAAGTTACCTCGCCACCTAATTTTTCAATGTGCTTACAGGTATCAAGTACCGCCTTATGTTCGGTAGTTGCTGTAATTATGTGGTTGCCTTTGCTGGCATACATTTCAAAAACACCCTTAATAGCCAGGTTATCGCCTTCAGTTGCGCCACTTGTAAAAATGATCTCTTTCGGATCAGCTCCAACTAATTTTGCCACTTGTTCTCTGGCGTAATCAACAGCCTCTTCTGCCTGCCAGCCAAAAGGATGGTTACGGCTTGCAGCGTTACCAAAATGTTCTAAAAAATATGGAGTCATTGCTTCCAGCACCCGTGGATCCATCGGTGTAGTTGCATTGTTATCTAGATAAATGGGAAATTTTAGCATAAAATAAATTGTTTAAATCAATAACACGAAATTAGTGCAAAAGGAGTTACTTTAACGCTGGGTTCGGGTTGCCTGCCCTCTATTTACTTATTTCGTAAACTAAATAAAATTATAATTGGTAATGCTTCATGTAGAACATATCGGCATAGCCGTAAAAGACTTATCCAAAGCTGTACCATTGTTCGAAAAACTGATAAATAGTCAGTGTTATAAAACCGAAACCGTAGACAGTGAACAGGTTAATACAGCTTTTTTCAAGAGTGGCCAAACAAAAATCGAATTGCTGGAAAGTAATACTGCCGATGGAGTAATTGCAAAATTTATTGAAAAGCGGGGTGAAGGGATGCACCATATAGCATTTGAAGTAACAGATATCTACAGCGAAATGGAACGCTTAAAAGGGGAGGGATTTACCTTGTTGAGTGAGCAACCAAAATTGGGTGCCGATAAGAAGCTGGTTTGTTTTTTACACCCAAAAGACACCAGTGGAGTACTAGTTGAGCTTTGCCAGCAGATCAACGAACTTTAAAGTTTATCAGCATTTTTTTAGAGATAAGGGTTATGCATCTTTTCTTCGCCTATAGTTGTAGGTTCGCCATGACCTGGATAAACAATAGTATCCTCCGGCAGCACAAACAATTTTTGCTCAATACTATTTAACAGTGTTTGATGATTGCCGCCAGGCAAATCAGTGCGGCCGATGCTGTGTTGAAAAAGTACATCGCCCCCAATAATAAAATGCTGTTTTGCGCAATAAAAACAAATGCTTCCCGGCGAGTGGCCGGGAGCTTCAATCACTAAAAGCTCATCTGTACCCAATAATATTTTATCCCCTTCTTTTAAAAATATAAACGTACCTGCATAATTATCAAAAGGCATATTATACATCAATCCTGATGTTGGGGCAAACTCAAGCACTTTCTGCTCGTTAGGGTGTAAGTGAAGGGTAAGATGATAGGTGTCGCTCACATATTTATTGCCAAATACATGGTCCAGGTGGCAATGCGTATTAAGCAGGTGAACAGGCTTGAGTTTATGCAAATCAATAAAACTTTTCAACGTTTCTTTTTCATCATCGAAATAGCATCCCGGATCAATAACGATACAGTCAGTCTCATTGTAAAGTAAATACGTATTTTCTCTTATAGGACTAAAAGTGAACATTTTGATTTGAAACATGTAACAATATTTTAGCTAATAAATGGATATTTTTACGATTGATTGTAATGGACTACTTTTAATTATTAAACAGTAAAGTTAGTATGATAAAATTTAGCAGAGTACTTTTTACAGTGTTGGCAATCTATATATCTATGCCCTCATTTGCACAAATAATCAACGCTGTAGAATTTGGTAAAAACAGGGTTCAGTACAAAAAGTTTAAGTGGCAGTATTATCAGAGTAAAAATTTCAATACTTATTTTAATCAAAATGGTCAGGAGCTTGCAAAATTTGTTTTACAGGTAGCTGAAGAGGAATTACCAGACATTGAAGGATTTACCGAATACAGTCTTCAACGCAGGGCAAATATTGTTGTTTACAACGAATTTGCTGATTTGCAACAATCAAATATTGGGTTAGGAATTGATTGGCAAAATACCGGCGGCGCCACCAAATTGGTCAATAACAAAATGGTGGTTTATTTTAATGGTGATCATGCAGATTTGCGCCGCCAGATAAGGCAGGGGATTGCCAGAATAATTACAGATAATGTTTTATTTGGAGAAGACCTTGGTGAATTTGCCGGCAACCAGGCATTGCTTGATCTGCCGGTTTGGCTGACTGATGGTTATGTTGATTTTGCTGCAGAAAACTGGAGTACCAAGCTGGATGATCAATTGAAAAGCGTGATACTTGAAAGCAAGTACAAAAGGTTTTACCAGTTTGCTTTTGAAGAACCTAGACTTGCAGGTCATGCTTTTTGGTACTACATCGAAGAAAAATACAAAAAAGAGAATGTTACTTATTTGCTTTACCTGGCCCGGGTTTATAAAAACCTGAACAGAGCCAGCATGCAGGTTTGTAAAGTAAAATTTAAAGATTTGCTGGCCGAGTTTATGGATTACCAGGAAGAGAAGTATGAAAATGATATTACCCGGCGCAAAGCCTACCCCAAAGGCAGCCAGATTGAAAGTTTTGATGTAACTAAACGCAAAGACTTTTACCGCATTAATGTTAATCCTAATAAGAAGAATAATTCTTATGCACTTGTAGAATATAACAAAGGAATTGTTCAGATTAAACTGTACGAAGATTTTGAAGAGTACAGCATTCTTAAGTATGGTATCAGGAGTTATCAAAATGAAGCCAATCCAGATTACCCGTTGCTGGCCTGGGATCCCAAGGGTACAAGACTTACCGTAATTTATCATGAAGAAGGCAGAACGAAATTGTTTGTCTATGATTTGGTAACCCGGATTAAAAATCCAAAGCTCGATATAACAGATCAGTTTCAGCAGATTCAGGATGTTAAGTATATGATTGACAGCCGGACATTACTGATTTCTGCTACCAAAAACGGCCATACAGATATCTTTACCTATAACCTGGAAAATGAAAAAGTAAAGCAGATCACCAATGACGTGTATGACGATCTTGATGCAACATTTGTTTCTTTCCCCGGTAAAACTGGAATCATTTTTTCAAGCAACAGGCCCGGTCCAAATGCAAAAGACGGTGATACTTCCCTGCCGAGTCATAACCGTTACAATGTTTTTCTTATTACAAATTTCGGCGGCAAAGCTGAGTTAAACCAGATCACTCAATTGTCTGATTTAAAGTATGGCAATGCCCGTTACCCAACACCTTACAACGATAATCACTTTACTTTTATCAGTGATGAAAATGGAGTTGCTAACAGGTACGCAGGCTTCTTTACAACAAAGGCAGCCGGCGTTGATACATTGGTGCTGATTGGAGATGATATCCTTCGCAATCCGTCTCCTAAAGATGTTGACAGTGTGCTTAAAGTTTATAAGAAAGATGACGTGGATTCGGTGGCAGTTGTAATGGTGTCCCAGGATTCTTCTTACACTTTTCCGCTTACAAATTATGAGAGTAATGTTGCTGAATCAAGGATAGCTGGTGACCTTAACCAGGTAAGCGAAGTAACCCGCCAGGGAGATGAAAAGACTTTGTATAAACTTAAAATTGATGAAGCAGCTCTGCGACGCAGAAATATAACAGCACCCCCAACAACCTATATGAAAAGGGTGATAATGAATGACAAGATAAGTGCCACTGTGGGGGATAAGTATGACAAGCCTTTGGCAGGTGCGGACAGCGTTCAGGCAGATATTTTTCAAAATGAATTTGAGAATGAAAAAAAAGACAGCACAGGCAAATTGATAGGCACTACTGCTAAAGGAGTTGAGCCCGGTGGCGATGCCTTAAAAAAAGCAAAACTGTATGTTTATAAGCCTGTAAAGTTTGGTGCTGATTATGGTGGAGTGGGTTTTAGCAATGCGTTGCTTTACAATCGCTATCAGCCTTATTCTGGCGGAACCGGCCCTATAAAATTGGGATCAGGCTCTGTATTAAATGGCCTTGTTAAACTTGGAACATCTGAGTTGCTGGAAGATGTGAGAATCACAGGCGGTTTTAATTTGTCAACAAATTTAAAAAACAATGAATGGTTGTTAAGTTACCAGAATTATAAAAGAAGGATTGACTGGGGAACAACTTTTTACAGAAGTACAAATACTGGTGGGGTACAGGCCAGTAACGGGCGAATCTATGATGCAAAGTCTGTAACTCATTTGTACCAGGGTAACGTGTCTTACCCATTTGATAATTCAAAAAGGATAAGTCTTACGTTGGGAATAAGAACAGATAATCTAATTTTTCTTACAGATTATACTCAGGAGGAGACGTTGCTTTTCCCCAACATCCGGCGTACGTTTGCCACCACCCATGCAGAATATGTGTATGATAACAGCCTGAACCCAGCTCAGAATATTTGGCAGGGCCTTCGGTATAAAGTTTTCTTCGACTGGAATACTGATATAAGTAAAGAAAAAAGCAACGCTGGTAAATATAATTTTAACTGGGGCTTTGATGTAAGATACTATTACCCGATTTACCGAAACTTTATTTGGGCTGGTCGTGCTGCCGGCGATTTTAGCTGGGGCAGTCAAAAAACGGTTTATTACCTGGGTGGTGCAGATGGCTGGTTGATGTTTGGAGACAATACTAACAACCGATATTTTAACGAAAACAATAAACCCAGCCAGGATATCACCTATGCCTTTCAAAGCCTTGCATTAAACCTGAGGGGCTTTACTCAAAACGTTGCGAATGGTAATAATGCAGTTACTATGAACAGTGAGTTTAGATTACCGGTTTATACAACATTCTTTAACCGTCCGCTTAATAATGCCTTTTTAAGAAATTTCCAGCTTATCCAGTTTATAGATTTAGGTACTGCATGGAATGGTGCCTACAAAGGCATAGGAAGGCCATCTTCAATTTATGGTGTGCCTCCTGTACAGATTCAAACAAAAGTTGGTGGTATTGGGCCATTTGCTGGTGGCTATGGCTTTGGAGCCAGGAGTACTTTGCTTGGTTACTTTATTAAGTTTGATGCTGCGTGGACAATGAACGGAGTGTTCAGAGGAAAACCAATGTACTACATTAGTTTGGGTCTGGATTTTTAACCAGCTTATCAAGATTTTTCTGTTACCCGGTTCCTTGCGACCGGGTGTTTTTTTGTTGTGCAGGTGCAAAAAAATATGTCCCCTGGAAAAGGGACACCTATAAAAAATGCCTGAAAACTATGAAAAATTTTTGAAGAGTTTTTATGATATTACTCTATTAAGGGTAAGTATAATTTTTTATCTGATTTAAATGTTATTGTTTTTCTTGTGAGTTGTTGCCGCATTTTTGAATTTTAAAATGTTGGCTTTGCTTATTTTCTTAATGTAAAATTGCCGTAAAAATGGACGTGAAGAATTAGTTTTCGGCCAACAGGAAACAAGCTTCGATGATCGGCCTGTTTGACCTGTTAAGACAATATTTGGTGATGCAATTTAGAAGAAGCCAAACTTTATAGTTAAAATCCTGGTGTTAGGGAAGAAGACGTTTATTTATACAAATTAAATTAAAAGCCTTATAGCTTTATTATTACAGGTATTCATAAATAGCCCCATATAAGGTTGTTCCTACCGGGTGTTATTTTTAGAAACACAATTTTATCTGCCCAACACTCAACCTTTCGTCGAAAACAGCTGCATATTTACAATTTTTGAAAAACAGCTGCGTTATCAAAAGGCTTACCAAGGAGCAACTCATATATAAAGGCCACTGCACCGTACCTGCAGTGGTTTTTGTTTTACGGTATGCTTGTTAATTTTTTGCAGAAAGCTGATCATTTTTTTTATACACTGGTTAGCTGTTATTTTTGCTTCATGAAAAAAAATGCAGGTCGTTTTATGTTTAAAAATAGATCAGTCACCTGTCTGGCGGAGCTTACATTTTGTGTTTTTACAATTATCTTCTTATTGGGATGCGGCAATGCAGGAAAGCAGGAACAGAAAGCTGCCACCACCAACAGCGATAGCCTGACAAAGGATTTTTTCCCTGTTACTTACTTTTTAAAAGGGCAGCTTATGCAAATGGATTCGTTGCAGGTTACACCGTTACAAGTTACCACAGTGAATGGCAAAACCGATTCTTCCTGGATTAAAATAGCTGAGCTAAAGCCATTGCTGAAAGATTTCACTTCTTTCGAAATTTATAATACCAACCTCCTGCCTTATTTTAGTGAATCTAAGTTTAATGATGAAAGTACAGAAGCAATTACTTTCACTTACTCGCCCAAAGCTCCGCTTCCGGACAGTATTACTATCAGGCACTGGGATCTGTACATAACTCCTTCCACCGGTAAAGTAAAAAGGGTGTACGTTGTAAAGCAGGTTTTGGAGGATGGTAAGCCTTACATTCAGCAACTTACCTGGCAAACGGATAAGTCAGCCCGTATCACAACCCTGCAGGATAAACCAGGCGGAAGTGTAATTGTTAAAGACACAAAATTTGTATGGAGCTTTTAATAATATATGCAAAAGCTTTTGCTCATAATTTTTACATTTAATCCCCTTACAAATATTTAGAATATTCATCTCCACCGGATAATTGCACAGTAACTCCTTTTCTTATTGAGCAAACAAAAATTTAAGTGAGTCAAAAAAATAGCTGAAAATATTGTTGGGATTACATTTTTCTTTATATTTGAATTCAATCTGACCCTGATCGACCTCTTAGTAACTCCCCGGTATAACACAATCGCTCCATTTTTCCTGTTATTAATCGCTTTTTATTAACTTTTAAAAACGTTGATTATGAAACAATTAGATGCTATCCCGGTAGTTGACACTTTGCAGGCCATTGGTATTA
Organism: Ferruginibacter sp.; assembly: GCA_965247025.1. Lineage (GTDB taxonomy): Bacteria > Bacteroidota > Bacteroidia > Chitinophagales > Chitinophagaceae > Ferruginibacter. Next base: position 5,331,969 of record OZ252000.1, read on the forward strand.
TTGCAGGCTATTACGCAATACTTACTGCGGTTACTTTCCTGTTCATTTTATAGTAAGTGTCCGTACTCAAAAATTTGTAAGAGGTGTCGCAGGCACCTCTTTTTTATTTTTATCCCTCGATAATAACAAAAAAAATCCCGCCATAAAAGCGGGATTCAAAACTTCAATAAATAATTATTTAAGCAACTGCTTTATTTACCAGGGCAGCTGCTTCGCTGAGCAGGATGGCACTTTGCACTTTTAACCCGCTTTCATCAATTAATTGTTTGGCTACATCGGCGTTGGTACCCTGCAAACGCACAATAATTGGTATCTCAATATTTCCAATCGATTGATAAGCATCAATAACACCCTGGGCAACCCTGTCGCAGCGAACAATACCACCAAAAATGTTGATCAGGATCGCTTTTACTTTTGGATCTTTTAAAATAATACGGAAGCCAGCTTCAACAGTCTGAGCATTTGCAGTACCACCTACATCAAGGAAATTGGCTGGTTCCCCACCACTTAACTGAATCATATCCATAGTTGCCATTGCCAGGCCGGCACCATTTACCATACAACCAACATTACCATCCAGCTTTACAAAATTCAAATTGAATTTGCCGGCTTCAACTTCTGTAGGATCCTCTTCACTAATGTCTCTCAGGTGTGCAATATCCGGATGACGCATAATTGCATTGTCATCAATATTCATTTTACAATCTACCGCAATGATCTTTTCATCGCTTGTTTTAAACAAGGGATTAATTTCCAGCATACCGCAATCAAGCCCAACATAAGCGCTGTACAAATTGGTTACAAACTTTACGCAATTTTTAAAAGCTTCGCCGCCAAGGCCAAGATTAAATGCAATTTTTCTAGCCTGGAAGGGCTGCAGTAAACCACTTGGGTGTACCCACTCTTTAAATATTTTATCAGGGGTATCATGTGCCACATCTTCAATGTTCATACCTCCTTCTGTACTGTACATAATTACATTCTGGCCCTTTGCTCTGTCCAGTAAAATTGACAGATAAAACTCCTTAACAGGATTCGGCCCTTCATAGTATACATCCTGCGCTACAAGTACTTTATTTACAACTTTACCGGCAGGTCCGGTTTGTATAGTTACCAAAGTTCCGCCAATCAGGTTTTGGGCAATCTCTTTAATTGCTTCGGCATTTTTCCCCACAGCAACGCCACGCTGGTCTTTGCCAACAATGGTTCCTTTTCCCCGTCCGCCGGCATGTATCTGTGCTTTAACTACAGCGAACTTACTGCCATAAAGCGTGTGGATTTGTTTGTAAGCGTCTTCCGCCTCTGTGGCAGTATTGCAGGCGATGCCTTCCTGAACTGGAACCTTGTATTTTTTTAGTAATTCTTTTGCCTGGTATTCGTGAAGATTCATGGTGTAGAATATTTTGCGACGAAGATAATGAACTGTTGTTAGTTTTCATGGAGAGGAAATAAAATGACCACAGACCACAGACTTCTGACGACAGACTACGGACCATAGACCATTGACGATAGGCAATAGACGATAGACCATTGACCATCCGCCATCACACATTAAAATCAGACATCTGCCATCCTCCATCAACCCCTATCTTTGCCAGCAAAAAATTAAAACAAATGACCACTGAAATCCAGGCGGCGGCAGCCTTTATTAAGAGTATTTACAAAGAACAACCGGCGGCGGGCATTATCCTGGGTAGTGGACTTGGTAGCTTTACTGCAGAGATAAAAATTGATGCAGAGATACCTTATTCCGATATTCCGCACTTTCCGGTGAGTACTGTTGAAGGCCATAGCGGCAAGTTGATTTTTGGAGAACTCGGTGGCAAAAAAATCCTTGCCATGGCTGGTCGTTTTCATTATTATGAAGGATACTCTGCACAGGAAGTTGTTTTTCCTGTAAGAGTGATGAAATTTCTTGGGATTGATACAATATTGATCAGTAACGCAGCCGGCGGCATGAATGCCGGTTTTAAAGTCGGTGACCTGATGATCATTAAGGATCATATCAGCCTGTTTACCGTAAACCCGTTGCTGGGCAAAAATGATAATACACTTGGCCCAAGGTTTCCGGATATGAGCGAGCCTTATAAAAAAGAACTGATAACAAAAGCGAAAGAAATTGCCGCAGTGGCAGGAATAAAACTTTTTGAAGGGGTTTATTGCGGCGTAACCGGTCCTACTTTTGAAACAAGGGCTGAATATAAAATGCTGCATGTAATTGGCGGAGATGCAGTAGGAATGAGTACTGTACAGGAAGTAATTGCGGCTGTTCATATGGGTATGAATGTATTTGCCATGAGCGTGATCACAGATATTGGTATCAGGGAAGATGACAATGTAATTACTCACCAGGAAGTGCTGGAAGCGGCTAAAGAAGCCGAACCAAAACTGACGCATATTTTTAAAGAATTGATAGCCGGGTTATAGGTTTACGGTTTGGGGTTTGGGGTTTACAGTTTGGGGTTTACGGTTTGAGGTTTACGGTTTGGGGTTTATAGTTTGAGGTTTACGGTTTGAGTTTTGGAGTTTAGGTCAAACATCCGCCATCAAACATCCGCCATCCGCCATCAAACATTCCCCTCATTTCTTTAACATTTCCCAACCAGCGAAAATGAAACTGTTGGTGTCTACCTTCGCCAGAGATTTCCTTAAAATGGTAGTCCATTTAAAATTGATGAAACTTAAATTACTTGTTACGGTTTTTGCTTTATTGGTGGCCGGCGAACTACTGGCGCAGGGCGGCGGTAATTTGTTAAATGGAGTAATGAGCAGGAGCAAGAGCATGCAGGGTGGCGGTGGCGGCAAAGATACTATTGGCTTTGAGCACCGGGATGATGCGAAAGATTCCATCAATGTAAGTTACCGCTTTCTTGATTCTATAAGAGTAGTGCGGCTTGATACAAACCTCATCGATTTTTATAAATATTATGCAGTTCCTCAGAACCTGCAATTCCTGGGCAATTCAGGAGCAGCAGGCTACCCATTGATATTTTCGCCAAGCGCTAAAGCTGGTTTTGATGCAGGGTTTCATGCGTATGATGCCTATAAGTATACACTGGAAGGTTCCCGGTTTTTTAAAACCACCAAGCCATTTACGCAACTGAGTTATCAACTGGCTTCAGGCAAAGAGCAGCAGATAAAAATTCTTCATACCCAAAGCCCCAAACCAAATATGAATTTTGGGTTTGAATACAGGCTGTTGAATGCACCAGGCTTTTTTATTACTCAAAATACCAATCACAATAATTACAGGCTTTTTACCAATTACCAGGGCAAACGAAAACGCTATGCTGCTTATTTTACATTGCTGGGAAATTCGCTGACAGCATCTGAGAATGGCGGCATGCAGAGTGATACTTTTTTAACCAGCCCCAATTTCTCTAAACGGTTCTCAATACCGGTGAGGCTGGGTTCTGCACCGCTCAATCCACCCAATCCATTTTTAACCACCATTTATACCGGCAACCTTTATAAGGAGACAACCATCTTTTTAAGGCAGAGCTATGACATTGGTAAAAATGATTCGCTGATTATAAATGACTCAACAACCGAATATCTTTTTCATTCAAAACTTCGGTTTCAGCATACACTCAATTACACCTCTTCCAGGTTCACTTTTGTAGATGATAATGTTGACTCGGTTTTGTATAAAACCTGGTATGACACCACCCTTAAACCAAACGATACTTTCAGGGTGGTTGACAGCTGGAAAATGATAAGCAATGATTTTTCATTGCTGCAGTTTCCTGATACAAAAAACTCGGGGCAATACCTGCTGGCGGGTGCCCGGTTCGAAAACTTTAAGGGTACTTTCAGCAGCGGCAGTAAGTCATTTTACAATATTGTGCTGCACGGTGAATACCGTAATAAAACGAGAAATAAAAAATGGGATATCCTCGCCAGGGGCGACTTTTACTTAAACGGATACAACGGCGGCGATTACAGTGCCTACGCCACATTAAACCGGTATTTTAATAAGCGGTGGGGCAATGTTAGTTTGCTTTTCAACAACGTTAACCGGAGCCCCTCTTTTATAAATGATAGCCGTTCCTCTTTTAATTTTGGTAATACGGCTAGCCTGAACAAAGAGAATACAATTATCATGAAAGCTACGGCTGATAATCCTTTTGTAAGTCTCTCCGCCACAAACTATTTAATTACCAACTACATTTATTTTAAAGACTATTATAAAACAGCGCAATACGGAGGTCTTATAAATGTTCTCCAGTTGAGTGTTTCTAAAAAATTCAGGCTTAACAGAAAGTGGAACTGGTATACCGAATTTACATTTCAACCAACTGATGCAGGAGCTCCAATACGGGTGCCGCTGATTTTTACAAGGAACCGCATTATTTATGAGAATGTATTGTATAAGAACCTTAACCTGGCGGCTGGTATTGAGTTCCGTTATTATAGTCCTTATAAAGGTTACAACTACTCCCCGGTAATGGGGCAGTTTATGCCGCAGGATACAGTTACGCTGAAAAACCGGCCGGATATCAGTGGTTTCGTTCACTTCCGTATAAAATCTTTTATCGGGTTTATCAGGCTTGAGAATCTGAATACCCTCAATTTTCAAAATGGTTTCGGATTTAATAAAAATAATTTTGCAGCTCCTCATTATGTTTATCCCGGCCTTATCACAAGGTTTGGCATTCAGTGGAATTTTGTGAATTAAGTACTCAGTATTTTGATTTTTAGTATTAAGTACTGAGATTTTAACGTTGAGCTTTGAATATTGAGCATTTGTCCTTGACCACTAGCGATCGACCATGACTTTACAAAGCCATTATAAAAATCATTTATTGTTAAGCCTGAAAGGGATTACCTTTACAACCCGATGAAGAAGATCTTAGTCGCCATCATTGCTTTTTTATACATGGGTGTATCATCCGGCATTGCCATGGATATACACTATTGTATGGGCAAAAAACTCGGCGCAGATTTTTATGGCGGTGTAAATGATAAGTGTGGTAAATGTGGCATGAAGAATAAGGCAAAAGGCTGCTGTAATGATGAACACAAATTTTACAAATTAAACGACTCTCACAAAACTGTTTCAAACGATCTTAGTTTTGAAATACCCGTTGCAGTTATACCCAATATTTTTCCTTTATATACTAGCGAAATAATTTGCAGTGTTAGTGAAAAATCAATCCTCAATAATTCTCCTCCACAATACAACAAGCCGGCGGTTTGTATAATGTATTGCACCTTCCGGATTTAAATCTATTCACGTTTTTAAAACTGGTAAACTAATTACCGGTGCGTATGCATTAGCAGCTGATAGTTTTGATCAGCTGTATTATTTCTTTAAAAAAACGTGGAATAAAATGAAAAAATATATTTGGTTGTTGCTGTTGCTGATGGCGGCCGCAGCAGCTGATGCACAAATAAGTAAACTTGTATCAAAAGACACATCAATCTCTTTTAAAGTTTTTGGAGCCTGTGTTCAATGTAAAGCAAGGATTGAAGCCACAGCCAAAATAAAAGGCGTGCGGTCAGCCGTGTGGGATGTAGATACAAAGCAGTTGGCACTGGTATATAATTCTTCAGCTGTGGCCCTTGAAAAGATACAAAACCGCATTGTGGCAGTTGGCCACGATCTTGAAAACAAAAAATCTAAACAGTCTGTTTACAATGATTTACCAGCCTGCTGCCATTACCGTGAAATGGAAAGTATGGCAACAGAAGAACCTCCTGCAGATACATTGATGCACAACAGCGATGCTACCGGTAAATCAAAGACTGATTCAGCAAAGTTCATAACAGAAACTGTAGCACATACCATTAAAGGCGTGGTTTTAGAAAGCAATAAAAAAGGCGAATTTCATCCATTGCCAGGCGCCAGTATTGTATGGCTGCACTCCCGTAATGGCACATCAACTGATTCCTCGGGCGTATTTTCCATTAAGCACAATGGCACCGAAACCCGGCTTGTTATTAGTTATGCCGGATATAGACCTGATACGATTTCTGTGACTGATATGAAGGAGTTAAAAATTGTTTTGGCTTCTGGAAAACAGCTTAATGAAGTGCTGATCACTTCCAAGCAGCGTTCCACTTATCTGTCCGCAATAAACCCCATCCGCACCCAGGTAATGGGAGAAAAAGAATTATTTAAAGCTGCCTGTTGCAACCTGAGCGAAAGTTTTGAAACCAATCCTTCGGTAGATGTTTCTTACAACGACGCTGTTACCGGTTCCAAACAAATTCAGTTGCTTGGACTGAGTGGAAACTATACCCAGCTAACAGTTGAAAATTTACCAGGGCCGAGGGGCATTGCAACGCCGCTGGGCTTAAATTCCATCGCTGGTCCGTGGGTTGAATCCATACAACTTACAAAAGGTGTAGGCTCTGTGGCCAACGGATACGAAAGCATAGCCGGGCAAATAAATGTTGAATTAAAAAAGCCGGAAAAGAGTGAGCAGCTTTTTGCCAATGTTTATGTAAACGATTTTGGCAAAACAGATTTGAACTTAAATCTCTCCCAAAAAATCGGCACTAAATGGTCAACTGCATTATTGCTGCATGATGATTTTTTAAACAACTCAAAAGTTGATTTTAATAAGGACGGCTTCAGAGATCTGCCAACAGGCAACCAGCTTAGTTTTATAAACCGTTGGAAGTATGATGATGGAAAAGGCTTTCTTACCCAGTTTGGAATTAAAGTGCTGAATGATAAAAAAACCGGCGGTGAAACTGGCTTTGATGCTGCAACTGATAAACTAAGCAACAGCAAGTATGGCTTGGGTATAGATACAAAACGATATGAAGTTTTTGGAAAGACCGGCTATGTATTTCCGGAGAAAAGGTTTAAAAGTATCGGGTTACAACTGGCTGCAATTGATCATCAGCAAAACTCTTATTTCGGGCAAACCAAATACGATGCAGAGCAGAAGAATTTTTACAGCAATCTTATTTATCAATCCATCATCGGCAATACCAATCATAAATTTCGTACGGGTCTAAGTTTTTTGTATGATGATTACAATGAACAATTTAAAGCTGCCAACTACAAGAGAACAGAAGTGGTGCCGGGTGCATTTTTTGAATATACGTACGATTATCTCAGCAAACTTTCTGTAGTGGCAGGCATCCGTACAGACCATGATAATCTTTTCGGCTGGTTTGTAACACCCAGGTTAAATATTAAATACGAACCTGTAAAAGGAACAATTATTCATGTAAGTGCCGGCAGAGGTCAGCGTACAGCAAATATTTTCGCAGAAAATACCAGTGTGTTTGTAAGTGCAAGACAGGTTAATATTTTAAATGCAACAGCCGGTAAAGCCTATGGCCTGGATGCAGAAGTTGCCTGGAATAAAGGCATAAGTGTTGATCAGAAATTCAAATTTTTTAACAATGATGCAATGCTGAGTGTGGACTTTTACCGCAATGATTTTGTGAACCAGGTTGTGGCTGATGTAGAGAATGTGAGAGAGGTAAATTTCTATAATTTAAAAGGTAAATCTTATTCCAACAGTTTGCAGTTTGAGTTAAATTTTGAGCCTGTAAAAAAATTAGATATCAGGCTTGCTTACCGCTATTTTGATGTTAAAACAACTTATGATGGCAAGCTTTTGCAACGGCCGTTTATAGCCGCTAACCGTGCCTTTACAAACCTTGCCTACGCCGTTGCAGGCTGGAAATTTGATTATACAATCAGTTACAATGGAAAGAAAAGAATTCCTTCAACACAGGCAAACCCCGTTCAGTACCAACGGGAGCAATACTCTCCTGATTTTGTGCTTATGAATGCACAGGTAACAAAAACTGTTGGTAAAAAACACCCGATGGATTTTTATATCGGGGCAGAAAATCTTTCCAACTATTTTCAAAAAAATGTTATAGTTTCAGCAGATCAGCCTTTTAGTCCTTACTTTGATGCATCGTTGGTTTGGGGGCCGGTAACCGGCAGAATGTTTTATGCCGGGTGGAGGTTAAAAATCAAGTAGCATGAAAAAGATCCTGTTATTTATTCTGTCATTATTTCAAAAGAAAAATTGTTGCAAATGAAACATGTAATTTTTGCGGTAGCATTTATGTTGTCACTAAATGCAGGTGCCCAGTTAAGAACCGGGGACATAGCACCTGAAATTGCTTTACCCAATGTGAATGATAGCATAGTAAAGCTTTCCTCCTTTAAAGGTAAAGTTGTACTGATAGATTTTTGGGCAAGCTGGTGCGGTCCCTGCCGGGTTGCAAATCCGGGAATAGTAAAGCTTTATGAGAAGTATAAAGATAAAGGGCTTGAAGTGTTCAGCGTATCTATTGATCAGAAAAAAGTGGGCTGGACTAAAGCGATTGCTGCCGACAAAATACCCTATACACAGGTTAATGACAAAGACGGCTGGGATGCCAAAACAGCCACAGCTTACGGAGTCAATGCCATCCCTGCTACTTTCCTGGTAAATAAAAAAGGAGTTATTTATTCGGTTGATCCAACAAAGCAGGAACTTGAAGACCAGCTGCAAGATTTGTTGAAATAAAGTCTTCCACAAGTACGAATAAAATCAATACACAAACATGACACTCGAACATGCTGCTATCTGGACAGATGATTTAGAACTGCTGAAAGATTTTTATATCAAATATTTTGAAGCAACAGCCAACAATCAGTACAGCAACCCGGTAACCGGCTTTAAAAGTTATTTCCTCAGTTTTAAGTCCGGTGCCAGGTTAGAGATTATGATGAAGCCCGGCATTCCGGAAAATACAAATGATACGGTGGAGAAACAACATAAAGGAATTATTCATTTGGCCTTTGCAGTTGATACCAGGGAAGAAGTAGAAAAAATGGCGTCACTTTTACAAGCCGATGGCATCAAAATTTTGAGAGGCCCGAGAGTTACTGGAGATGGCTATTATGAATTTGAAATGCTTGACCCCGACAATAACCGCCTGGAAGTTTGCACCAAAGCGTAATTGAATTGAATAATATTTAGTCCTGCTTTTGCAGGACTTTTTATTTGATCTTATAACTTGCAAGCATGGCGTTAACTACCGGCAGAAATTTTTTATATTCGCCGGGTTCAGCAGTAAAAGTAAGGATATGTACTTTGCCATTTTGAACAATGTAATATTGCTTCCATTGCAGGCTGGTGCCGTTTTGCAAACCTTTAAATTCCATAAACCAGCTTTCTTTTCCCAGATTCCCCTTCTCATTTTTAAGCACAGAAAATTTCTTTATTTTTTGCGGCAGATATCCTTTTGAAAAGGCGGCGTATTGCTGTGCAGTGTAGCCAATTGTAGGCAATGTTTCAACAGCAAGGTTAAGGTTTTCAACAAATAAATCTGCGTTACTTTCAGTGGGTGATTTTATGGTAAATTGTTTTGAATCAGCATCCGGCTTCACCGTCCAGTCGGATGGATACTTTATACTGTAAGCTGATTTTGATAAGGTTGAAAAATCTTGCGCATTCGCAATCATACCTGCAGAGAGTAATATTGAAAGAATTATATTTTTCATGGTTAAAATTTATTGGCTGTGGCCATTAAAGCAAAATTAATTTGAATGATACAAATGTAAGTCCATTTTATTTTCAGGTACCAATAATGAAACAATGTTCAAACTTTTGCTCCGGTATTTTCTGTTACATTCACTGCATGAAAATTAAGTTATTCAATTTTTATATCCTTGTATTTGCAATTGTTTTCAACTGCAGCGGCCAGCAGCCAAAGGGCAAACTTTTTATAATTGGGGGTGGTGACCGGCCATTATCACTTATGCAAAAATTAGTAAGTGTTGCCGGACTTTCAAAACAGGGTTATGTGGTGATTTTGCCCATGAGCAGTGCTGAGCCCGACACCAGTGTTTACTATTTTAAAGAAGATATGTTGCCCGCCTGTAATAATAAAATTACCGCTTTCAATTTTACCAGCACCGATGTAAACAATAAGGAATGGTTGGATTCGCTGAGGAATGCCAGGCTTATATTTATTACCGGCGGCGATCAAAACCGCTTTATGAAAATAGTGTTGAATACTGAAATACATAACGCTATTCTGCAAGCCTGTCAAAACGGAGCAACCATCGCCGGAACAAGTGCCGGTGCTGCTGTAATGAGCAAGCAAATGATTACCGGCAACGAGATTGGAATTGACAGCAGCCCGGGCCCATTTAAAAAAATAAGCCGGAAGATGGTGGAGATTAAAGAAGGGCTCGGACTAATTTCAACAGCAATTATTGATCAGCATTTTATTGTTAGAAGCAGGTACAACAGGCTGTTGAGTGTGCTGGCAGAATATCCTTCTAAAACTTGCATTGGTATAGATGAAGCCACCGCCATCATAATAAAACAAAACCAGGTTACCGTAACTGGCAAAAGCCAGGTAGTAAGATTAAAGCTAAATGTAAAACCTTCAGCATCAGGCCTGATAAATTTAAAAAAAATTCAGCTTGATCTGTTCGTACAGGGAGAAAGCTTCAAAATAGATTAATCAAAGCTGGTGCTTGAATGATGGATTGAAAAGCAACTTATTTGTCAAATGGTCCACTGAAGAAGCAATTGTTATAGGTAGCAATGCCCGTAAATTTCATTGAATCCTGCAAGCCATAATATCGAAAAGTGCAATTGGTAAATGCAACTTTGCTATTATTTGAGAAAAACAATGTTTGTTTTCCGGCAATTTTTGGCAATGCAAAATGGAAGGTACTGTTACTGATACCTGTTGGAATTTGGGAAGTAATACTGCCAATTGTACCAATGCTTTCTGCAAAAATATTACTGATTGTTGTAGCATACCAGCCAACCTGTGTAATGTCAAACAAACTGATGCAATGACCAGCCACATTAGCTCCGTCAATTGTATAATGCCCTGCCTGCGATTTGCCGAACCTGCCCGAAGAATATAGTGTATGGATGTTGCCCCATGAATAAATGCCCCTGATAATATTGCCTTTTTCCTGCGCCTGGCCGGTAGCAAAACCAACCCTTGCATCACCACAACGTATATTTTCAAAAACTAAAATTTCCGCATTAAAGGTTTTGCCATTTGGGCTGATCATATAATCGGTGCTGAAATTACCAATGGAAATATCATGTACCCGGATGCCCGTTGAGCCGCTGCTGTTTTTACTTCCGTCGTAATCTATAACAAGCCCGGCATATTCAGTATTACAGAGTTTGTTAGCATCGGTATATTTATCAAAAGGGATATTGTAATACACACTATCTGGTTCTACCGGCGATTTAAATTTGCCATGGATAATAAGATTATTGATCTCAGTTCCTTTATTAACCTGCAGTCCCAGGGCAAATCCAGATGTGGCTGTGTACTCCAGCGTGGTGCCGTTTCCGCTATCCCAAAAAGATGATTCGCCGTACATATGAATGGTACAGCCAGCATAATTTCCTTTGTAAACGTATTGCACCAGCAATGATTTACTAAAAGGGTACACTCCCTTGGGAATAAAAAAGTTATGTAGTACCCCTGCGTTTTCTAACATTGTATTAATACCTTTTTGAAGCGCTGTTGAATTATCCTGCACCCTGCCGGCGCCATACCACCGGGCACTAAAATCACGGCCATAAGTGCCTTCCGGGTAAACAGAAATGGTTGTATCAAATATCCACTGGGTAAGTGCTGCATCAATAATTCCTCCCCTGATAATCCCCTTTCCACTTATCTTTCCTTTGCTGCCAAAATGTAAAATGGCTCCCTGCGGAATAGTCCATGTGCCTTTAATTACACTGTCTTTATTAATATAAATATCCTGGCTGTAACTGGCTTTAAATGAAAGGCAGATAACAAGGAGTGCGGTGTATTTTTTCATGTTTATTTTTAATTTGGCAGAGGCTTAACCAGCCTTGTTTTTGTGATTGACTTTTAATTCATGTTTTTGTTTAAAAGTGAAATTTCCCGGCAAGTCATTCTATTTTCAAATGATAGTTTTCTTATAAATCCGGTTTATTAACTCGGAAGCAAATTAATTCCTTTACTCCGGGTAAAAATATTAACTAACCGCAAGCCTGTGGCATGAAATTTTGTTTTTTATGCTGATGGTTTTATTTATCGACGATAAAAACAGAAGTTTGTAAAACATAAAATATTCTGCATGAAAAAATATCTGTTCGTTATCGCTGCAAGCTTTTTGCTGGGAAATATAGTTTTGGGCCAGGCTAAACTGGTTGAGAAAATTGTAAAAAAAGGCGATGAACTTGTTATTCCTTATGAAAAATATGTACTGCCAAACGGCCTGACATTGCTGGTGCATGAAGATCACAGCGATCCGTTGGTGCATCTCGATATTACGTATCATGTAGGCAGTGCAAGGGAAGAGATTGGCAAGAGTGGCTTTGCACATTTCTTTGAACACATGATGTTCCAGGGCAGTGATCACGTGGGCGATGAACAGCATTTTAAAATTGTTACCGCTGCCGGCGGAACACTGAATGGCAGCACCAATACAGACCGCACTAACTATTATGAAACCGTACCAGCCAATCAACTGGAAAAAGTATTGTGGCTGGAGGCTGACCGTATGGGATTTTTACTGGATGCAGTAACCCAACAAAAATTTGAAATTCAACGCAGCACTGTCAAAAATGAACGTGGCCAGAATTATGATAACAGGCCTTATGGATTACTTTCAGAGTTTACCAGCAAAAATCTTTACCCTTACGGACACCCATACAGCTGGCTAACCATTGGCTACCTTGCAGATCTTGACAGGGGAAATGTGCAGGATTTGAAAAACTTTTTTCTCCGCTGGTATGGGCCAAACAATGCAACCGTAACTATTGGCGGGGATGTAAAGTCAGCTGATGCAGTAAAATTAGTTGAGAAATATTTTGGCAGCATTCCAAAAGGGCCGGAAGTTACTAAAACAGTTTTACCGCCAGTGGTGCTCACTTCAGACAGATACGCTTCGTACACCGATAATTATGCAAGACTCCCGTTGCTTACAAAAACATTCCCCACTATAAAAAATTATGATAAGGATATGGGAGCACTGGCCTGTCTTGCACAGGTACTCGGGCAGGGTAAAAATTCAGTATTGTATCAACAGTTAGTTAAACCTCAAAAGGCCTTGCAGGCAACAGCCTTTAGCAGGTTGAATGAACTGGCGGGTGAGTTTACCTTTCAGCTTACGCCGTACCCAGGCAAATCACTGGCAGCCATGGACAGCATGTTAACTTTTTGCCTGCAGGCTTTTGAACAGAGGGGCGTAACAGATGATGATATCCAAAAATTTAAAGGCGGTATTGAAGCACAATACATTAACAGTTTACAAAGTGTTTCCGGTAAAGTATCTCAGTTGGCTGCCTTTCAAACATATACCGGTAACCCCAACATGATTGGTAAATTACTGGAGATTTACCGTTCCGTTACTAAAGAAGATGTATTGAGAGTGTACAATCAGTACCTTAAAAATAAGTTTAGCGTTACAGTTAGTGTGCTTACAAAAGGTAAAGATATTGCTGCAGCAAAGGCAGATAATTATACCATTGATTCTTTGGGTTACAAATCTCCGGATTATGGTTACAACAAACTTTCTTACGTAAAAGCTACTGATAATTTTGACAGAAAAACTATTCCGGGCAATGGAGCCAATCCCGTGATAAAAGTGCCGCCGTTCTGGAAAAAAACGCTGCCCGGTGGCATAGACATCATTGGTGCCACTACCTCCGAGCTTCCAATTGTAACAATTACAGTTACTGTTCCTGGCGGCCATTTTGCCCAGGCAAATGATACGGCTAAAATAGGGTTGGCATCAATCGCCGCAAGTATGCTGAATGAAGACACGAAAAACTATACGGCTGAACAAATGGCCGTAGAGTTGCAGAAATTGGGAAGCAGTATTAATGTTAGTTCCGATGTGGATGGAATTGTATTTACAGTGCAGGCGCTCACCAAAAATATAGACAAAACTCTAGCCTTGCTGGAGGAGAGAATTTTGAATCCAAACTTTACGCAGGATGCATTTACCAGATTGCAGAAGCAGGCTCTTGAAGGATTTAAACAGGCAAAATCTCAGCCTGCTGCCATCGCCAACAATATATTTGAGCAACTGGATTACGGTACAAATAATATTTTAGGCCTTAGTGAAAATGGTACAGAATACAGCATTAAAAATCTTTCATTAAAAGATGTGCAGGAATATTACAACAACTATCTCACTTCCCAAAATACCTCAATTGTAGTGGTGGGAGATGTTGAGGAAACAGCGCTGCTTTCTAAACTTTCTTTTTTAAGCAAACTTCCAAATAAGAAAATTGATCTTGCAATACCTGGCAAAGCACCTCCAATCAGCAAGTCTGTAATTTACCTGGTAGATGTTCCAAAAGCAGCCCAAACGGAATTTAGAATTGGTTGGGTTACTGATCTTAAGTATGATGCCACAGGCGAATACTACAGGGCCGGGCTGATGAATTATATTTTAGGCGGAGCGTTTAACAGCAGGCTTAATTTAAACTTAAGGGAAAATAAGGGCTGGACTTATGGAGCAAGATCTGCTTTTAGCGGGGACAGTTATACCGGAGATTTTATCTTCAGTACCGGTATCCGTGCAAACGCAACTGACAGTGCCCTTGTTGAAGTAATGAAGGAATTGAAGGGATATGCATCAGGCGGAATTACAACTGAAGAACTTGGCTTTCTTAAAAGTGCAGTTGGTCAGCGTGATGCACTTGCGTATGAAACTGCAGCACAAAAAGCAGCCTTTATCCGGCGAATACAGCGCTATAAGCTACCTGCAAACTTTGTTGAAGAGCAAAGTAAAATACTTGCAAATATGTCAGCCGCTGACATTAATATTCTGGCAGAAAAATGGCTTCCGGCAGACAAAATGAATATATTGCTGGTGGGGGATAAGGCCACCATTTTACCGGGCCTTCAGAAAACCGGCTATGAGATTATAGAACTTGATAATGACGGAAACAGGAAATAGTTACAGAGATTATGCAACAAAAAAATGCTGCCTTTTCGGGCAGCATTTTTTATAAATAAAATATTGTATTGGGAGGTTAAGTGAAGAATTTTTGCTAAAAAAACTTTTTTTAAAAGTGCCTGACGCTTATAATTTCTTTACAAATCCAACTTTTAACCCATAACCCACAAGCCTTTCTTGTACAGAATACAGCCTGCTGCTGGTTGAGAAAAGCTGTTTTCTGAGTTGTGGTCCTATCTGCCAGGTAAGTCCGCCAGCGGATTGGAATGAGATATAACTTTCAAAAGCAGCATTCATGTTAAAGTGATTCAGCATGGAATTGTCTTTTACATAATTTCTCCTGTCTGTACTTATTAAATAGGATGATGCCCCGAACACAAAAGTTGGTTGAATAGAAGCACCTGCAAACCATTCAAACAGATCGTTTCCAGCCAGTTTAACATCTGCACCAACTGGCAGTGAAACCTGGAAAGTTTGGCTATGCAGTGTTACAGGAATTAAGCCAGCACTATTAGAGTAAGCTGTTGTTTTGAATGACTCGTAAGGTTTACCGTTAAATTCAGAGATCATTTCAAGAGAAGTAATAGTAGGATGCGAATTTTCAAAAGCCGCAATATTATACCTGGTATAATTTAATTGAAATCCAGCCTTAATTTTTACACCTTTAAAAATTGGATAAAGTAATCCTATGCCACCCTCTAAACCAACTGAAGCGGACTGTGTCACTTCTTTACTCAGGGTAGCATCTGTTGATCCATTAAGTCCGGATGCAATACCAGTATTTTTTCCGGCAGCACTATTAAACAATTTTCTGTAAGAGACAGAAGGGGTTAAATATGCCTGCCATGCCAGTTTTCCTTTCCATTTTTTTGGTGCAGGTTTATTGTAAAGAGCATAATTTTCAATCCATGATTTATCAACAAGATTGGTTAACACCTGCTGGTTAGCGGCTAATTCATTGCCTGTTATGGCTGCTTTACTTAACTGCTCATCAGTAATTGAGGCACTTGCATTTTTATCCGCAGGTGCTGATGCTTGTATAGCATCGCCTGCATCCATTTTATGTAAACCTTCATTTTTAATTTCTTCGGAATAAGCAGTGCTGTTTTTTTCAGTTGCTGTAATTTTGGAGTGATTGACAGGATTCACTGGAGCTAACGAGAGCATTCCATTTCCCCCATTCGCTGCTGGAGTAACTTCATACATTTTTATTTCATCAAAACCTGGGGCTGAATTTATTTCAGCAGCTGAATTTATTTTATCTGCAATAAATATCGGTTGCTGAAGTGAATTTACGTTTTGTAGAGAACTTAAAACCGTTGGTTGTTTTGCAACAGCCAATAAGGTTGAAGGATGATTTATAAACTGCAGTGCAGAAGAAATAGTTTGCTGAGCATCGGTATTTACAGGAAACTTAGCACCAGTTACTTTTTTTTGATTGTTGTTTATCGCCAGGTTGCTGTTTTGATTTGTAAGTTTTTTGGCAGATAAATCAGCAATGGAGCCGCTTATATTTTTATTATTTTGAGCAATAGCCGCAGTGTTGTGATTGTTACTCGTATTTAAAAATCCCACCAAAAAAAGTGCAGTTAGGAGAACGATGCACATGGATATAGATGGCCATTTGCGGCCCGGATGCAGATTGTTGTAGAGGCTATACCAAACTCGTTTTGTAGGGTACATCCTGAAATCATCTGATTGTTGTTTTATAAATCGTTCAAAACTCTCCATGTCAGGGTTGTTTTCCATTTTCTCAAGCGTTCGTTATTTGTAGTTAGTTTTGTTGGCAATTTCAATTTTGCTTAATTTGCTACAGCCAAATTGCTATTGCCCTTTTCTTTTGGCTTCTGCATAATATTCTTACGCACTAAAATGTCTTCAAGCATTGCCTTTGCCCTGGTATATTGTGAACGGCTTGTGCTTTCCTCAATGTCCAGCATATTGCAAATCTCCCTGTGTGAATAGCCTTCTATCGCATACAAGTTTAAAACTGTTTTATAACCCAAAGGCAGCAATCTTATACATTCCACCACCTCTTTAGCTTGCATAACAGAGGGAATATTTTCCTCCCGGATGCCGATGCCGCTCGCCTGCATAATATCCACGCAATCAGAAAATTTCTTGTTTTTCTTTATTACATTGATACAGGTGTGTACAATAATCCGCCTGATCCAGCCTTCAAGGGCGCCCTCATTTCTGTACTGGTGCATTTGCGAAAACACTTTGATAAAACCTTCCTGCAGCATATCTTCTGCATCCTCCCTGTTTTTCGCAAATCTGTAGCATACACCTAACATCCTGGGGCTGAAACGACTGTATAACGCATCCTGAGATGCGGCATCATTGCGTAGACATCCGGCCAGCATTAGCTCTTCTGTCATATTGTGCTTGGTTTTCAACCTAAATGTAGGCAATTTTTGTTTGTGAAATGCTGCTTCAAAAAAAAAGCAACCAATTGATACTTTTCCTGTTCAAAAAATTGGTCTTAAATATATCAATCTAAAGCAGGTAGCAGGTATAAATTAAGTGTGGATGTTAATAATGCTGCAATCAAAACCTGAAGAAAAATTAACTGTAAACAGTTCCAGTAAAAATGGAAGAATTGCAGCCACACAATGGTTCAGGACAAAAACATTACGTAAAAAAATTTGATATAATCGTGCATTGTTATTGCCATAAGCAATTGAAAGTAACAATAAAATTTCCGGCTTAAAAACCGAAATTTTTGAAAGTAACTTTAGCTATTAAGTAATATCAATGAGGCCGCCCGGGCCCATTTTTGCTCAACAGGCTATCCGCCGGATATTTAGCCTTCATGCTATCCTGCAAAGCTGCAGCCCAAACCATTATGGCACTGCCCTGTTCTTTAGTAAGTATCGCATCTTTATGAATAAGTGTATAAGATGAAAGTGGCATCTCATCTTTTTTTACCTGGTCAATAATTTCGTCCAGTTTTTTGTACTGCCTGCCTGGTCTGTAGCTGGCAAATTCATTAAAGTTAATTTCCCCTTTGCCCTCATCAACATGGTGATTTAACCACCAGGCTACCGGCTGAATATTATTGTACCAGGGGTAAGCTGTGTTGTTACTATGACAATCATAGCAACTGGTTTTTAATATCTTTTGCACGTTATCTGGCACCGGATAAACTTTGCTGATATCGTTTGCCGTGGCGGCAGGGCTGGCATTTACATTTTTAGCAGGGTGAAAAAACTGGATGATTACCAGCACTGCCAAAAGGAAGTACAGAAACTTTTTGAACATTGTTAAGGTTTTAAATATGGAAGCATCGTAAATAACGGACTTAACCGTTAGCAGTTTCTGTCAATATCTCCCCCGTCATTTCCTTCGGTATCGGCAAGCCCATCATAGTTAAAATAGTAGGAGCAATATCGCCCAGCTTACCTGCTTTCAATTTGCCGTGCCATTCGTTGTCAATCACAAACAGCGGAACAGGGTTTAATGAGTGTGCTGTATTCGGACTTCCATCTTCATTTATTTCATAATCTGCATTGCCATGATCTGCCGTTAAAAAAACTGCATAGTCGCTTTTTATTGCGGCTGTTACAACTCTTTCAACACAGGCGTCAACAGTTTCAACAGCTTTTATTACAGCGGTCCAAACCCCTGTATGCCCCACCATATCTGCGTTTGCAAAATTCAGGCAAATAAAATCTGCTGACTTTAATTCTAATTCTGGTACAATCGCATCCGCAAGATCATTGGCACTCATCTCCGGTTGCAGATCGTAAGTGGCAACCTTTGGAGAAGGTTTCATAATGCGGCGTTCACCATCAAAAACTTTCTCTCTTCCACCGCTAAAAAAGAAGGAAACATGAGGATATTTTTCAGTTTCCGCAATACGGATCTGTGTTTTACCATTCTCTTCCAATATCTCACCAATTGTATTAACAAGGTCATCGTTCTCAAACATCACTTCAACCCCTTTAAAACTTTGGTCGTATTGTGTCATGGTTACATAATGCAGGTTAAGCCTGTGCATCCCAAAATCCGGCATATCAGTCTGGGTAAGTACTTCTGTAATTTCACGGCAACGATCCGTACGGAAATTAAAACTGATCACTACGTCGCCTTCCTTAATTTTAGTATCGGTGATAGAAGTGTTGATAATAGGTTTGATAAATTCATCCGTCAAGCCTTCGGCGTAACAATTCCTTACTGCAGCTAAAATATCATTTGCTGTAATACCTTTTGCGTTAACCATGGCATCGTAAGCCAACTGCACTCTTTCCCAGCGTTTATCCCTGTCCATGGCGTAATACCGGCCGGTTACGGTGGCAATTGCCCCAGTGCTGGTTGTTAAATGTTGTTGAAGGTCAGTTAAGAATGCAAGCCCGCTTTTTGGGTCGGTATCTCTTCCGTCTGTAAATGCATGAACAAGAACATTGGTGAGGCCTTTTTCTGCACACAGTGTTGCCAATGCTTTAACATGGTTTATATGGGAATGCACACCGCCATTACTTACAAGCCCCATCAGGTGCAGTGTTTTATTATTGCTTTTGGCGAATTCAATTGCTTTTACCAGCGCTTCATTTTGCTGAAACTCACCGCTCCTGATAGCAACATTAATGCGTTGCAGCTCCTGGTAAACTATGCGGCCGGCGCCCAGGTTAAGGTGACCTACTTCACTGTTGCCCATTTGGCCATCAGGTAAACCAACCAGCTCGCCGCAGGTAATTAAAGTTGTGTTGGGATATTTGCTGTAAAGAGATGTTACAAAAGGAACATTGGCATTTTGAATCGCATCACTGCTTTTTATTTTGCCTAATCCCCATCCATCCATGATGATAAGTATTGCTTTTTTTGTACTCATGCAGCAAAGCTAACTTTTTTTACATCTTTTTAAAAACCACAAATTGATTGCTTGTGTTTATATTTATAAACCTGTAAAGTAATAACAGAACTGCCGGCACGTTTAAATGACATAAATGCCAAATAAACTGATTGGTATGAAATTAGTATTGGTAACAGGACTTACTAAAAGCTTGATTTAAATATTAAATGACGCTTTGACTAATGCAGGCTTTGTGTTTTGAGTAAGTTTAAATAAACCCCAAACGGAAAAAATGAAACAATTTTTTACAACAATATTTTTACTGCTGCTGCTTACATCCTTCAAACAGCAATTCGGCATTAACGAGGTACTTTCAGCTGTTAAGGCAGGCAACGCATCCCAAATGGCTAAGTATTTTGATAACAGTGTGGAAATTACTATGCCTGATAAAAGCAGCAGTTTCAGCAAATCGCAGGCGGAACTGGTAATGAGAGATTTTTTTGTGAATAACCCCGTTAAAAATTTTGAGAGCATTCATAAGGGTGAAAACGGCGGTTCCCAATACTGTATTGGAAATCTTTATACAAAAACCGGTACATTTAGATTCACTGTTTTTATGAAACAAAAAGGGGATGGGCAGGTTTTACAGGAATTGCGTTTTGAAAATAGATAGCACTGTAAAAAATGATAACGTATTCCGGCCTTATAGCCGGTTTTTTTATGCATAATTACCATTAACTTTTTAGCTTTGCTGATGATGAATTACGATGAGCAACTGCATTTACTTATAGAAAGGGCACTGGCCGAAGATACAGGTGACGGGGATCATTCCACCCTTGCAAGTATTGACGCAAACGCTATCGGTAAAGCAGTTTTAAAAATCAAAGAGAATGGTGTACTGGCCGGAGTTGCCGTGGCTGCAAAAATTTTCCGTTATGTACAACCGGATATACTTTTTACCATTTACAAAAAAGACGGAGACCCGATGGTTTTTGGCGAGATAGCTTTTGATGTGGTGGCAAAAGTGCATACTATTTTGCTATGTGAACGTCTTGTGCTTAATACAATGCAGCGCATGAGCGGCATTGCAACCCTTACAAGAACATATACCGAATTATTGGCGCCTTATAAAACAAAACTCCTCGACACCCGTAAGACAACTCCCAACTTCAGACTGCTGGAAAAGGAGGCTGTAAAAATTGGAGGTGGCACAAATCACAGGTTTGGGTTATATGATATGATAATGCTGAAAGACAATCACATTGACTATTGCGGCAGTATTGAAAAAGCAATAGACAAAGCCTATAAATATGTTCAGGATATAAAACCCGGGCTTAAAATAGAAGTAGAAACCAGGACTATTGGAGATGTAAAAAAAGTAATGGCAACAGGAAAAGCAGATGTGATAATGCTTGACAATTTTTCCCCGGCGCAGGTTAAAGAAGCTGTTGAAATCATCAACGGTCAATATAAAACAGAGGCAAGTGGCGGCATCAATTTGCAAAATATTGAAGAATATGCGGCAACAGGTGTCGACTTTGTTTCCAGCGGAGCTGTAATACACCAGGCAAGAAGTTTAGATTTGAGTTTGAAGGCGGTGCCGCTGGGATGATTGATGTATGATCTCTGATTTGTGATGTAGAATGTGTGATTTGTGATATAGGATGTTAGATGTGATCAGCTTTGTTCTAAACGCAAACAATAAAAGCTTGTAATCTGTAAGCAGTAACTTTCTATTTTGTAATAAAAAAAATCATGGCGAAAAATAAAATACAATCTCTGGGAGGGCTGGTTTATTCAACAAATCCTGATTTTAAACTGGAGGAGGATAGCCCCGGGCAAATTGAAACAGCCTTGCCTGCAGCACAGCCATTAAGGGTTAGTCTTGATAAAAAACAACGGGCAGGGAAAGCAGTTACACTAATCACTGGTTTTATTGGCGGCGATAGTGACCTTGGAGAATTGGGAAAGAAAATTAAAACCTTTTGTGGTACAGGGGGTTCGGTTAAAATGGGCGAGATTATTGTACAGGGCGATAACAGGGAAAAAGCATTATTGTGGCTGCAGAAAAACGGGTACAAGCTGTCAAAAAAAATCGGTTAAATCATGGCGCAGCCTGATTATCTTTGAGAATAGATATGGCACCGCTAGGGCATTGTGCTACCTGGTTTTTTATCATTTCTGCGGTTGCATTTTCTATCTCAATCCAGGGTCTTCTTCGTGGATCAAATACCTGGGGCAATCCTTTAAAACAGATAGCAGAGTGAATGCATTTCGCCGGCTCCCATAAAACTGTAATTTCTTCGTTCCCGTATGTGTGTGTGGTTATTGGCATGTTGAAAATATTAACAGGTTGATTTCTCAAATTTAATGAAATCTCACTTCCTTTTGGCTACTTTTACGTAATTCAAAACATTAATGATGATCTCAAAAATATCAGAGGGTGTTACAGTGTCGGTCGAAACATTTTATCAACCGGAATACAGCAATCCGGCCAATAATGAATTTATGTTTGCCTACAGGATCACCATTGAGAACAGTAACAGTTACCCTGTTCAGTTATTGCGCAGGCACTGGTACATTTTTGACGCAACCGGAAGTTTGAGAGAAGTGGAAGGAGAAGGCGTTATCGGCGTTCAGCCAAAAATAAATCCAGATACAAAATACCAGTACATAAGCGGCTGTAACCTTAAAACAGAAATGGGTAAAATGTATGGTACTTACCTGATGGAGAATGTGAACACGCAGAAGCAGTTTGATGTTGCTATTCCAGCTTTTGAAATGATTGTTCCTTTTAAAATGAACTGATCAAATATTTACTACACTTAATTTAACATTGAAGCTTAAGCCTAAAACTCATCATTTCAAAAATTTACCTTTATATTTAAATATCGATTGCAGTTAACGGGAGTGAACCCGCTGACATTATCCAATATTTTCTATGGCAAAAGTTACCTTCGACAACCGGAACAACCTGTTTTATCAAAGCCTTAAAACAGCCGTTGAACAATACTTCGATACAAATAAAATTAAGAAAACTGGCGACTGGCGTCTGTTTAGTAAAACTGTAATTTTAATAGGAAGTGCCATTGCTATTTATGCCATTTTAATATTTGCAGATATCAGCGGTTATATTGCTTTGCCACTTGCGGCTTTGCTTGGCTATACCATGGCCAGCATTGGTTTTAGTGTAATGCATGATGCAAATCATGGTAGTTACAGTTCAAAGAAATGGTTAAACGACGGCCTCGGTTTATCAATGAATGCAATGGGAGCCAGTGCTTATTTCTGGAAACAAAAACATAATATTATTCATCACACTTATACCAATGTAGACGGGTTGGACGATGATATTGCAAAGAGCCCGGTAATACGCCAGTGTGAATCACAGCGTTGGGTACCGGCTCATAAAATTCAGCATATCTACCTGTTGCCTATTTATGCACTTAGTACTATTTTTTGGGTGTTCATCATGGACTTCACAAAATATTTCAGCAGGAAAATTTATACAACTGCTGCCTGGGAGATGAGTGCTAAAAATCACCTGATTTTCTGGGCCACTAAAATAGCCTATATTAGTTTTTACATGGTAATTCCTGCACTTGTTTGGGGCGTGGGGCCATGGCTGGCAGGCTTCTTTTTAATGAATGCTGCCATGGGTTTAACTATGTCATTGGTATTTCAGCTGGCGCATGTGGTAGAGCTTACTGAATTTGAAACTGTGGCGCTTGATGAAACAAAACATATTGAAACTGCCTGGGCAGAGCATGAGCTTAAAACCACTGCAAACTTTGCAATGGGCAACAAAGTTATTTCCTGGTTTGTTGGCGGCTTAAACTTCCAGATTGAGCACCATCTTTTTCCAAGGGTTAGTCATATTCATTATCCGGCCATCAGCAAAATTGTAATGGCTAAATGCAGAGAGTTTAACCTGCCTTATAATAAATACAATACTATGACGGAAGCTGTTGCCTCTCACTTCAGGGTAATGAGAGCGCTTGGGCAACGCCAGGAAGTGTTCATTAAAAAAGCGGTTCCTGCAGCGGTTCAGGCTGCATAAATCAGGGCTTATATTTAGCTTCCTGGAAAATTGTTTCTGCATCCAGCGCCATTAGTTGTTGTGGCGTAACTGCAGTGTTTTTAGCGAGGTATTTTTTTACTATTTGCCAGCCTGTAAAAGAACCAATATTACCTGGTGCACCTTCACCTAATTCCTGTGTTTTAGGCCCTTCTTCCACATAGTTTTTAATGATGTTTTTGTCAGTGGTTTGCAGTAGATTGTTCTTCACAAAGAGGTCCCAAATTACCGCCTCGTGTTTATAACTGTCTTTCAATTGTTCTTCCATATAACCAATCAGCCGGTACTCATCCTGCTGTGGTACAAACTTTTGCAGCAGGTAAAGTCGTTTTCCTTTTTCAATCATTTGATTAATCAACGGCTTATCGTCTGTTTTTTCAGGGAACATATCATTCACAATATTTTTAAAACAGTTCACTGAAATATATTCTGGCTCAAAGCGGCGGCTAATGTATTCCGGGTAAAATTGCTGTACCATTTCTGTTTGGTACAAAGGAAAATTTTTACCAAGATGATGATGAAGCCCCACCAGTATTCCCTCCGGCGACAATGCATCTCCATAACCATCGGCGGGGCCAATGTAAGTAATGATTTTTTCGGGTAATTTGTAAGCGGGAAAGTAGTATTTCACAAATTTGAGTCCCTGTATAATTGCTGCTTCATACTTCGAAAAATCATGAAAAAGCTTTTCTGAAGTATCGTAAACAGAGCGGTAATATTTTACCATATCATTTACAATCGCACCAGCTGAATCAATTGGCGTTGCAGGATCGATACCCAAAATATTTTGCAGAAAATTACTGGTAAATGCAGGATCTGTGCCTTGAACATGTTGCAGGTAATTTGCAAGATTACCAGTTGTGCTGTCAAATAGTTTTTCCTCAAATCGCTCAGTAACAATGTTAATTTTTATATTGCCTGTATCAGGAATATTACCATTGTTGTTACAGGCACCAAGGAGGCTGATTAAAATAACCGCTGCAAAAAATTGCTTCATACTTTTTTAAAATTGTTACGAAAATACATGAATTGAATGTATCACCAACCCAGCTGTTATTGCCGGATAAAAGCACTTATGAAACTATTGTCATCATCTAACCTAAATATAACTAAGGATGCCTGCCCGGATTTAGCGGAGGTTTACTTCTTTTCTTCAGAATCAACAGAGTCAGGCTCATAATTATAGGGCAACATGTTAGCAGCTTTTTCGTACGTCCAATAACCGCCGTAACGCACACTTAAGGGATCTTCAGTAATGCCGTTTTTATCTACAAAATAAAAGGGCATGGTACAGGTAATATAAGAACGGACACCTACCGGTAATGCTTCTCTCATCATAACTTTTGCCGAAAGGTATCGCTTGGAAAACGGATCTTTTTTGTATTGAACCATCAGCTTATCATGAATGGTTATTTTGAAAAAATCTTCCCGGGCAGTATCTTTTTGTACCAGGTCTGCAGCTGTAACTGGCATCGCTCCAGCAAAGCTTTCTGCTGGTTTTGATGAAGAGATTGTAACGGCTTTTGATTTGCTCCCGGCTATTGATTTTGTTGAATCGCCGGTGATTTTTATTTTTCTAACCTCATAAGTCATAAACCCTTCTTCAGCCAACCGGTTACTGATGAGCGCCCTGTAAAAGTGAAAAGTGCTTCCGTAAAAACTGCGTTTCCTGTTTTTAAAATATTTTTTCTTTTCGCCAAGTTCATCAAACCTCGTGTAACCGTAATAGTAAGTACTGCCACTGGCTTCATCAAACGAAAATTCAATTAATTGAAAACTTATTTTATAGCCCAGCATTTTATTGATTATCACCAGCGGCGTATCGCAGTAAGCATTAAAAGAGTTAGTTCCTTCTGCAGTACCTTTTGTAAAATAAATTGCATTGTCATTTTTCAAATTGCAGGAGGCTGCTTCTTCAGTAAGGCCCAAAAAATTTTCCCTGAAAACCGACATCCACCTTTGTCTTGTTTTATCGGATATTACCAGCACTTCCTGCAACTGTTGTTGCTTTACCTGCATCCTGCACAAATACCTTTTGTTATCTGCTGTTGTAAAATTTACTTTAAAGGCCAGCACCTCATAACCAACTGAAGATACTATCAGATCGCCCTGCGTAATATTTGAAATGGTAAAACTAAACTCGCCGGCCTGGTTGGAGATTGAACCTGCGGAAGTGTTATTGATATATACGCTTGCACCAGCAATAGCTAAACCCGTAGCATCATCAACAACTTTACCAGTTATAACTGTTTGTGCAGTTGCTTTTACAGATAACAATATTAATGCTGCTGAAAGAATTAATGAATGGATTTTCATAATAGTGGCAGGTTCTCAAAATTGTGTGCAGCTATCAAAGGATTAGAAACTGTATATTTTTATTGTTCACTTGGCAATGGCTGCTTTTCCTGTTTCGCTTCCCGGTGGTGCCGCCCCAGCAACATAAATTTCTTGCTTTGTTCAATGGAGTCCATCACCTGCTCAAGAATGCTTTCACTGCTGTCATCATAGTTAATGTTCAGTGGTTCTTTAAATGTTACAGTAAGCAGGGAGCCTTTCTTTTTAAATTTCAGGCCTTTTTTATTAAATGCTCTCCAAAAACCACTGATCACTACCGGTATTACAATTGGTTTATGGTGTTTGATAATAAAGGCAGTGCCCTTGCGGCCCGGGGCAAATGGTTTAGTAGTACCCTGCGGAAAAGTGATCACCCAGTTATTTTGAAGTGCTCTTTCTATTTTACGGGTATCACTCGGGTCCAGGTTCGTTCTTACTTCATTTCCGTTTTTAACCCATGTACGCTTAACTGTTATAGCGCCTGCAAGAGTAAACAGTTTGCTTATAAAGCTGCTTTTCATTGTTTCTTCAGCTGCCACATATTTTACATTCGTAAATGGCCATAGCAGGTAAAACGGAATCCCCAAACCATTTTTTCTGCGCCAGCTAACAGCACAAAAAACATGTAAAAAAGTAATTACATCTGCAAAATAGGTTTGATGGTTGCTAACAAAAAGTACATTCTTTTTTGGAAGTTTCTGCAAATGCTCCATCCCGTTAATTTGCAGCTTGTTTACCAGGGTAATACCAGGGTAAGACACAGCACCCACCACTGCATACACCAATCCTTTTACAAGTTTAGTTTCTTTAAGCTTTTCAAAAAAAGTAGCCATGAAAAAATGGTTTAGCAACTGCGTTGTTGCAAGATACAAAAAATGAACCTTTATGGTTAGCAAAGAATGTTTTTGTATTTGCATAACAAGGCTTTGTGAAGTTAATATATTTGCATCCATGCAATTAAACACAGTAATATTTGATATGGACGGGCTGCTGATAGATTCGGAGCCATTATGGAACGAAGCGGCTGACGAAGTTTTTCAGCGGCACAATATAAAACTCACACCGCTGCAGCATGCCGCCTCAACGGGGATGCGTACAAAAGAATTTACTGAGTGGTGGTTTACGCATTTCAATATTCCACTGAGCATGGTTGATGAAAATTGCGATGCCATTCTGCAAAATGTGTTACAAAAAATAGCCAAACGGGGCAAGCCAATGCCAGGTGTTGAACACATTTTTAATTTTTTCATCAGCCGTAAATTTAAGATAGGCCTGGCATCATCATCACCTATGGAGCTTATTAATGTTGTGGTTGACAAACTTGGTATACGCAATCACCTGCAGGCCGTCTGCTCAGCTTCACAGTTGCCGTATGGCAAGCCCCATCCACAGGTGTACCTTGATTGCGCTGGTATTTTACAAGCTCATCCGCTTTCCTGCATTTGTTTTGA
The DNA here is from genome assembly GCA_965247025.1 of Ferruginibacter sp. Lineage (GTDB taxonomy): Bacteria > Bacteroidota > Bacteroidia > Chitinophagales > Chitinophagaceae > Ferruginibacter. The sequence continues at coordinate 5,359,523 of OZ252000.1, forward strand.
AGATTCATTCAGCGGTATGATAGCTGCCAAAGCAGCCAGGATGAAATGTGTGGTAGTACCTTCGCTGTATGATAGTAAGCAGCCCCGTTTTGGGGCTGCCGACCTTAAAATATCTTCCCTGCAAAATTTTAATGAGTTGCTGATGCAGACGTTGTAAAGCATATTTATGAGGTAGTCAACTTATAGAATCTTTCAAGACAATTTGAAATGCTGGTAATGTTTAAAAAATATTAATGAAGAAGCTTTCCATTTTAACCACTCTTTCTTTACTGGCTGTTACAACTTTTGCCCAGACAAAACATTGCCTGCTAAAGAGATTTTGAGTAAGGCTTATAACCAGGCCGCTGCTCAAAAAAAGAATGTTTTGCTGATGTTTCATGCAAGCTGGTGCGGCTGGTGCCACAAAATGGACAGCTCAATAAACAATCCGGCAGTCAGGCAGTTTTTTAAAGACAATTATATTATAACGCATCTTGTAGTACATGAATCCGACAATAAGCAGCATTTGGAAAATGAAGGAGCTGCCCAATTATTAAGAGAATACAAAGCCTTTGATCAGGGCATTCCATTTTGGGTAATACTTGATAAGGATGGCAAATTATTGCAAGACAGTTTTATTACAAATAATGATGGCAGCACGGGAATCATCGGGTGTCCGGCCACTGAAAACGAAATAGCTTCATTTGTGAAAATATTGCGGGCAACTTCCTCCATAAATGAAGAAGCACTTAAGGTTATTGCTGCTGTGTTCAGGATGAATGAATCTCACTAATCAAATTATCTATGGATAATACTAAAAGCTTTCTATTTATTTTTTAACCGCACATATCTCTCTGTATTAACCCTGTTGATTCCTTCTTTTTCAATCTTCTCCACACCGCTTTGTATCAGCGTATCACCTTTTATTTCAATTGTAAATGTAAAGTCATTGCCTTCCCAGTTCCTGTCGTTGCAGTACTCCAGGTGTTCTGTGTAGGCCGAGTCTTTCAGAGAGTAGCTGCCACCCCCAGAAGAATAGACCGCTCCTGAATCTTTCCCTTTAGTAAGATCATGACTTAAAAAAGCAAAATGAGAATCATTGATGATCTTGATAAATGAAGTTTTTTTTGTGTAGTCTGTAACTGTAGTATCGCCTTTTTCTATCAGGGTTCCTGTTAATAGTTTCCAGGTACCGCTGATGGGTAATACCTCGGCTTTTGACACTTCACCTTCTTTTTTATTCATACAGGATGTTGCTGTAATTACAACAAAAACTAACAGGCTTTTTTTTATTTTCATGATCTTTGTTTACAAGGATGTTTATTATCAAAAGCAGGGTTTAGCGAAATAGAATTGATCAGTTTTTAGGAAAATGTTTTTGGCTGTGATGCGTTAGCTCATGTCAGATTTTTTTTCATCCATTACCATTGTATCTGTCCATCTGTCCTGCCAAGGATTGCAGGGTGTTCCAAGGGCACTAAACACACAAAAAGGAACGGTACGACTGAAGGCTCTCACAAAAGCTGTACCTGCAGAAATCCTGCTTCCATCCATATTTACTGCACGGGAGCCAGTTATTAATTTACCCAGGGACTTACCTTTAAATATTGCTTCTACAAGGAACATATACAAGGCGTAAAGTGTTAGTGACATTACATTACCTAAAAAACCGCTGCTGCTACTTACCACTCCGGGAACAGACGAAGGAGAAACTATTGCAAGCAATACTCCGGCAGCCAGAATAAGTATATAAAAAACAACAACATCAATAAGATAGTTGGCCAGTCTTTTGCCGCCACTTGCTCTTACTGGCTCATGCTCCATAACCAGGAGGTCTTCATAAATTTCTTCAGGCTGCATGTTTATATTTTATCAGGTGGTTTGTAACTGATTGCGATATACAATCAATTAGCAGAAATAAATATCAGCTTTTATATTAACATTCCAAGAATAATTTCAGGTGAAATGCATGGAAACCCCTGGTCGAAAAAAAAAGTCTGACCAGCTCTTTTTCAGGCTGTTTAAAACCCGCTATTTCATTGCCTTCACAGGCAAATCTTTATAACCGATCAGTTCAATACTTTTTGCTTTAATGGCGGCCTTTACTTTTTTATTGGTGAAAACATCGGTAACACCCTGCCTGTCTGCTGCAACCTGTTCATAACCAATATGGTAAACAGAGCGGAGCTCTTCGTTATCCAAACCAGGATGATCAATAAACCAATAGGTTTTGCCTGCTTCCAGTTTGCCCAGCATGCTGATAAAACTATTTATTTTTTCTTCGGATGTTTTGGAAGGTCCATCGTAACCTGCATAAATAACTTTGTAGTCATCAAGATCAATATCAATGTGATATTCAAGCGCAAGTTTTTTTGTGAGTGCCTTTACCGTGTCATTTAAATTGGTGCAATTCATGTGCGATGAAACATGACTGATACGGGGAATAAGCTTAAGCGCCATTTCTATCTGGGCACGAAATTCTTTTTCTACATCGGCAACCAAAACAGTATTTTCTTTTAAATCCTGGCCGGGATAATTTTTATTCGGATACACCATGGGGTAGAAGTAACCGTTACTGTCCCTGATAGATTTACCATCCGTTAATGGCCGCCATTTTATATTTTCCCATTCACTTGTAAGTGCCAGGTGAATGCCAACATCAATGCCTGGATTTTGCTGCAGCATTTTAACTGCTTCAGGAAACCAGGGAGATGCAACTATTACTTCGATGGAAGTTTCGATACCTTCTTTGTAACACTTTATCAATGCCTCATTGCCAGCATGTGTATAGCCCATGTCATCGCCTCTTACAATGAGCCGGGTGGCTTTTTGCTGGGCACTGGCAAATACAAAACAAAATAAAACGGTAATGAAGGCAAGCAATATTTTCATGACAGTATTTTCAACAAAGAAACAAATGAATTACCGAATCTTGCCCTATTAATTGTTCAGCTGATTATAGATCAACATTTGTAAAATGGCGTACCGTTGAAAAGCCTATTGTTTATTGGTGGTGTCTTTTTTCTTTTTAAAAAGATTATTGATTAGGCCCTTCACTGATTCAACAGGCTTCACCGGCGCTTTGCCTGAGGTTGATGTGTCGTTTTTGTTACCCAGCAACTGTTTTGCAATTTCATCTTTTGCTGCCTGAACGGCCTGTTTTTTTACAGATGCAATTGTATCTTTTACAGCACTGATGACAGCTTGTTTGGCACTGTCAATTTTTGCTTTTGCAAAATCTACCGCCTGTTGTTTTAACTGATCTGCAAGGTTTTCAGCACCTTGTTTTAAATCTGTTTTCAATGTAGGTTTTGTAATGAAGCCACCGAGTTTTAAATTTAAATTGATGATATCACTAACCTTTAGGGGTACTCCTTTGCTGTTTACCTGGCTTACAAGATTATTAACTAGCTGGTTTCCTTTTTCTCCCATTAGTGCACGGGGCAATTTCATATTTATTGCGTAATCTATTGACTGATCAAAGCCTTGCAGCCCGCCTATTTCCATATCAATATCTTTAATCTTAAGCGGAAAAGGTTTTACCAATACCTGCCCGTTGCTGAACTCAAAATAATTCTTTACATCCTTTAAAGAAATTTGTTCCAATGCCTGCACATTTAATGCACTGGCAATTTTTTCTAACGGAGCAAACTTGCTTAAAAAACCTTCAATCAACAGCAGGTTGCCATTGCCGGTGAGCGACTTAAGGTCGGGCATCATGTTTTCACCGAGCTTCCCATTTATAGTAAGCTGAGAGGTTAATTTACCTGCTATAAATTTCCCGATTGGCATCAGCGTCTGCACTGTATTAAAAGCGTTGAATGTTTTTTGAACATCAACTTTATCAACATTGTACATTAAAGAAATATCTGGTTTTGTCTTACTGGCTTTGGTTGAATAGGTTCCGTTCATCATAATATTTCCATCAAGTGCATCGCCTTTTACATCTGCCATTGTCACTGTTTCATCGTTCACTTTAAGGCTGCCGGTTAGGTTGGTTATATCAAGTTTATCGTAATGCACTTTATCAATCTTTGTGTTCAGGATCACATTCAAATTCGCAGGCACTGCAAATGGTGCAGCAGATGCACCTTTCACAACTGCTGCAGTGTCTGTGGTTGTTCCCATCCAGTCATTCAGGTTAATATTATCTGCACTCAGTGTTAAGGCAGCGTTCAGCGGTTTGCTTTGCAGCATGTAATTCAGCAGGTTATTTATCTGCCCGCTACCCGTAAAATTAGATCCAAGGTACTGACCGCTCAGGTTTGAAATATCCACTTTAGCCGGAGTAAAACTGGTTTGCAGGTTATTGATCTTAACACCAGTGGGATAGTCTTTAGCTACATACAAAAAATTGTTCAAGTTCAATGTGCCACCCGCAGTAAACTGATCAAACTTCTGCTGCTCAATAGCTTTTACATTGCCTTTTACAAACAAGTCCGCATTTAGCAAACCGCTTAGTTTAGTGCCAGCTTCAAGCTTTACGAGTTGCGCTGTTTTACCAAGATCAAGTTTCCCCTTGGCCGCTGCATCTACAAACATATCAGTAATAGGGTGCTTAATTAACAAGCGGATATCGAACGGGTCATTGTCAAGTTCTAAATGAGCCTTCTCAACATTTACAACAGTGTTATCCGTTATGCCATCCGGGTTATCAACCTGCGCTTTTATGTTTATGTTCTGCAATGGTTTTGGCAGATCAGGATATTGGAAGAATCCATCTTTTACTTCAAGGTCAACATGGTAAGCAGGTATGCTTGTTTCATTATAAATTCCTTTTACAAAGCCACTGAAAATGGCTGTACCACTGGTTTTAATCTTTTCAAAATCATGTTGGTAAACAGCGGGTACAAGACTAAGCAAATTTTTAAAAGCGGTAGATGGTGCTTTAAAACTGATGTCCATATTATACCCTTTTTTCAGCAGGTTTTTTATTGTAACCTGGCTTGCGATCTGCAAATCGTTCACCGAAATTTTATCTGTATTAAAACTGTAAATATTGTTTTTATTGTCAACCTGTATATCGGCATCAGCTGCTGCTTTTGCATTGGATAAATAGGAAACACCGCCATAACTTACATTTACATTTTCTGCAGTAGTACTTGTTTTTAGGGTAAATAAGTCTGATGAAAAATCACCGCTGCCACTATGATGAAGGTTAAATATTTCTGTACCAATGGCCGAGGTTTCATCTTTATAACTGATGTAGGCGTTGTTGATTTCATAATGCTGAAGATCCATTTTAAAAGGCTTGCCGGCACCTGCAGTTAATGCGACTGTGTCTGGCTTCATAATGTTCCAGTTTGCAAGGCTGTCCTTATTAACTATAGCATGCACTCTTGGCGATTCAGCAAAAATGGAATAGATAGTCATTTCTGAACCCTTGATAATACTCATGATATTCACAGCTGCATCAATTTGTTTGGCAGAGAGTAGTGTATCAGCAACGAATACGCCGGTTCCGGTAATGTATAATTCATCAAGTGTCACAGCAACTTTTGGGAAATGACGGAACAGGGAAATATTTACATCTTTAAAATCAACTTTTGCATTCAGGTTGGCGTTAATTTCTTTCTTCACTTTTGCAATTAGCTGGTTTTTAAAAAGATAAGGCACAGCAAAAGCCACCCCGATAAGTACCAGCAAACTGATTAATACAATTTTTAAAATTTTTTTAAACATAGATGTGTTTTGTAGAATGGATTAACAGGAAGGCAATAAATATTCCAGCTTTTAATTATGATGGCAAGTTTGTTTAAAAATAAAAAATTGGTTGCAGGTTTTGGCGTTAGCAAATCCTATCAAAACTGAGCATTATTTTTATCATACTCAAACTTAAACTCACTTAAATCCGGTAAAACTTTTTTTTCTCTTTTAACTTCATAATCATAAATAACCTGGCCAAGATGCTTCATAAACGGGTAACCAATATTCTCATAATCGTATTTGTCATCGTTTAAAACACCATCGCTGTTACAATAAATAACGGCTGATAAAAAGAATTCAACCTTCTTATCAAAATCCACGATATAGGCAGCATCCAGCAGCTGTCCATAAGCATCACCTACTTTATTAAAGCTTCTTATATTGGCTGGCCAGGCTGTCTTATCAGAACCTGTGAGCAAAAATTTGCAGTAAGATGGATAGTAAGTAGCCGTATCCGCTGAATAAGGCGGAAAGGTACTTTCAGTTGGCAGTTGGCTCATGTATTTTAATAAAAATTTCCGGTCATCTTCTGTAATATTAAAACGCTTTGCTGCTGATACTTTACCTGGAAATATAAGGCTGATCAATATGTTGTGCAGGTCTTCCAGCGGCAGCCTGTTCTTGGCTGAAAAATCCATTGGATGTTCTACCAGTTTATCACCTGAGTAATATGCCTTACCTAAACTATCTTTCCTGTATGGAAATGAATCGCTGTAATAAAGCATCGGCTGGTCGTATAGTACTTTATTAAAAGAGTCAACAAACTTAACCGGGTTGGTATGCCGGTTTTCATCCGGCGATAAAGCTATCTGCAGGCGATGAATCAACTCAACATTTGCATAGCCTTTTTTATGCAACTGCTCATTAATATACTGTGGCCCCAAAAATTCATACAACCTGTTAAATGCATCGTTATCGCTAACCATTAATATTTTTTTAATGTAGTTAGCAATATTCGGTTTGCCATTTGGCGTTGTGGGGTCATTCAGTACTGCCGTCTGCCCGCTGTAGGCCTGGTCAGTAAGTATAGTAGTGTTCCTGTCAATTCCTGCACCTTTCAGTTCGTTTAATCTTTGCAGGGCAAGTATGCTTACCGGTAATTTTACGGTAGAGGCAGGGTAGAAATAGTTGGAAGGGTTAACATTAAAATAATAATCCCTCAGCACTGGCATTCCGTTGGCACCCCTGTCTATTTGGGTGTAAATTATCTGCACATTCCAGCTCTTCTTATTTAATATAATTGAGTCAAAAAATTCCGGGTGCTTTCGCAGCAGTGTATCCAGCAGGGCGCTTGTCCTCGTAATATTTTTAATGCCGGTGTATTTTTTTGCAGATGCCGCTGGAATGGTATCATTGTTTATACCTGCCTGCGTTCTGGCAAAACTTTTACCTGCAAAGCAACAGATTGAAATATAAATCACAGTTGTAACAGCGAATAAAATTTTGATACCCATTGCGCAAAAATAGTCTTCAAAAAGCTGTTTTGGGCATAAAAAAAATGCTTTTTTATATTAATAACGATGGCCGCCACAGCGTAAACCATTCATTGAAAGTATGTTCTGAAAGCGTGCTGCCAGCGTGCTGAAAGCATGAAATTATCCATTTAGAAAGCCGTATTCTTCAATAAGTTTTTCCCCTATCTTTGCCAACTTCTAAAAATTACATAAAATAAGTTACAGATTATGAAACTGAAAGGTTTAGTTTGGTTTTTTGCCATTGCCCTGATACTCTTATCCCTGTGGGAGTTGTCATATACATTTGTGGTGAGGAGTTATGAAGGCCAGGTGAGAACGAAAGCACAGAGCATAGTGAAATCTCAAAATCCTAACATAAGCACCAAAGGGGAAGATTATGAATTGCTGGTGAAGAGCCGTATGCAACATATTCTTGACAGTACAAGGGATAAAAAGATCTATCCGTTGGTTGGCGCTACTTACCAGGTTTGTAAAGAAAATGAACTGAACCTTGGTCTTGATCTGCAGGGTGGTATGAGTGTTACTATGGATGTGAGCCTGGAAGGTTTGCTTAAGTCTGTCAGTAATAACCCAAAAGATTTGGGTTTGCTTAAGGCTATTCAAACTGCCAATGCACAAAAAGCAGGCAGTGATAAAGACTACATTACATTGTTCCGCACAGCTTATGAGCAACAGAATCCAGGAGCAAAATTAGCTACCTTATTTGGCGGGGCGGGAAAGCAAATAAAAGTAACTGACAGTGATGATAAGGTAACGGATGAAATTAGAACCATTGCCAAAACAGCCATCAAAGAAACTTACAAGATTCTATTAAAGCGTATTGATAAGTTTGGTGTTGCCCAGCCTAATATTAATCTTGATGAAAATAAAGCCATTATTAACGTCGAGCTTGCTGGTGTTACAGATAAAGAAAGAGTAAGAAAATATTTGCAGGCAAGTGCTAACCTGCAGTTTTGGGAAGTATATAATATTGGTGAATTATCAAAGGCGCTGGAAGCTGCTGACAAAGCAACTACAGACAATTTTAGCGGCGGAGATACAACTAAGGAATCCCTTTATAAAAATGCATTTTTAAAAGTTATCAATCCCATCAGCCCCCAGCAAGATAAAAGTGGCAAACAGGTTTATGCCCCATCCATCGGAAGTATTATGCTGAAAGATACGGGCACATTCAATTCTTATATGAATTTGGATGTTGTTAAAAATAGTTTTCCTGCGGATATGAAATTTTTGCTGGGTATTGAGGAAAAGGTTGAAAAAACAGGACAGCGTTATTTTCCATTATATGCCATTAAAACTGTTTTAGGCAGCGATAAGGCTAAACTCGAAGGGGAAGGTGTTGAAGAGTCTGGCCAGGGCTACGATGATAAAGGTCGTCCGTCAATCAAAATGCAAATGACAACTTTAGGATCTAAAGTTTGGGCGAAAATGACAGGTGATAATGTGGATAGACCGATTGCAATTGTACTGGATGATGTTGTTTATTCTGCGCCAAATGTAAATGGGGCAATTGAAGGCGGCAACTCTGAGATCAGCGGTAACTTCACTATTGAACAGGCACTGGATCTTGCTAATATATTAAAGTCTGGTAAAACAAATGCTCCGGCAAAGATCGTTGCTGAACAAGTAGTTGGTCCAACACTTGGTAAAGAAGCGGTGAATGGAGGTGTAATGGCCTTCGGTATTTCCTTCCTGGTGATTTTTGCTTTAATGCTTATTTATTATAACACTGGTGGATGGGTTGCCAACATTTCATTGATCCTCAACCTGTTGTTTACCATCGGCGTATTGGTTGCTTTAAGCTTTACGCTTACAGCTGCAGGTATTGCTGGTTTGGTACTTACCATTGGTTTGGCGGTAGATACTAACGTAATTATTTTTGAAAGAATCAAGGAAGAACTGACGAGAGGCAAATCTTACCAGGCGGCTGTAAATGATGGTTACAAGCGTTCGCTTGCACCGGTTATTGATGCTCACGTCACCACCTTTTTAACAGCAGCCATCCTGTTTATATTTGGTTTGGGTCCGGTACTTGGTTTTGCTACGACGCAAATGTTGGGTATCACGCTGAGTTTGTTTTGCGGTATTCTTATCTCAAGACTTATTACGGATTTCTGGACTAATAAAAATCGGCACTTCAATTATTTCACTGGCTTTTCAAGAAGGATATTTAAGCATGCAAGTTTCAAATTCATCGAGTATAGAAAGGTAGCTTATGCTATTTCTATCGTGGTGCTGCTGCTTGGTATAGGATCTTTTATTAATGGTTTTCATGAAGGTGTTGAATTTAAAGGCGGCCGCAGCTACACCGTTTCTTTACCAAATGCAGTTAAGAATGATGATGTACGGGATGACCTGAAGACTGCTTTTGAAGGTGATTTCCCCATCATTAAAACAGTAGGTGACAGCAGGCATTTAAATATCACCACATCTTTTAAAAAAGGATTTGAAAACGCCGACGGGTTGGTGCAGGAAAGACTTTACCAGGGTTTAAAGAAGGCGTTGCCTGGTATTACTTACGAACAGTTTGCGAAGAATAATATTGAAAGTTCTCAAACAGTTCAGCCAACAATCTCTGAAGATTTAAAACGGGGAGCAATCAAAGCAACTGTATTCTCCATTGTTATTATCTTCTTCTATATCCTGCTTCGTTTCCGTGACTGGAGGTATTCCTTTGGAACCATCGTTGCATTGCTTCATGATGTGTTGGTTACGCTTGCGGTATTCTCCTTTCTTAAAAATGTGGTTCCTTTCCCGCTGGAAATTGATCAGCATTTTATAGCAGCTGTGTTAACTGTAATTGGTTTTAGTATGAACGATACCGTAATTGTATTTGACCGTATCCGTGAATATAGTAAAGGATCAAAAGCCAGTGATAAAGGCAATATCATCAACAGGGCTATCAACGATACATTGAGCAGAACTATCATGACTTCGTTCACAGTATTTGTTACGCTTTTAATCTTATTTACATTTGGTGGAGAGGTAACAAGAGGTTTTGCATTTGCAATGCTGATTGGTGTAGTTACTGGTACCTACTCTTCAATTTTTGTAGCAGCTCCAATACTGGTTGACTTTGCAAAAGACAAACCTTTGGGTGAGGCAGAAATTTTATCTTCGGATAAAGTTGTTGCGAAACCAGCACTTGTGGCAGACAAGAAATAATTTTAATAAAATAGATTACAAGCCGTTCAATTTTGAACGGCTTTTTTATTGCCAAATGTCATTATTACTATGGATTCTTATATGAGAAAGCTGAATTAATAATGGTTATCAGCGGTAAACTACAGCACTGGCTGATGTTCTACTTACTAACAAACGCAAATTTTAAGCCTTTATAAAAAATAAATCCCTATTTTTGCCCCTTAATTTATACAATACAACTAATTACAATGAACAAAACACAAGGCACCGTAAAGTTTTTCAATTCTGAAAAAGGATTCGGATTTATTAAGCATGATGATTCTAACAAAGAAACTTTCGTACATGTTAGCGGACTAGTAAATGACATCAAAGAAGGAGACAAAGTTGAATTTGATCTCCAGGAAGGTAAGAAAGGAATGAATGCTGTAAACGTTAAACTGATCTAATCTAATACGTTTTTTAGTTAAGGAACCGGCCGCTGATTTATCAGCGGCTTTTTTATGAACGGTCATATTCACGGGCAGTGTTCTTTCCGAAAATTTAAAACAGTTCATGCCGCTTTCACAGATGCAAAATCCGGGTTAAAGATTACCAAACAAAATGGGCTTATACCCGTTTTGCAATTACATTTGTAATTCAAATAAACAATATGAAACATAAAAAATTACTTTCTTTTTTCGCTGCTGGTTGTATAGTTTTTTCAGTTGCAAACGCCCAGTCGTCTAATAAACTTGTTTTAAACAAAGGGCAGAAAATACAGGTTGATAATAGCATGAAATCTGTGATCAGTATGGAAATGATGGGTCAGAGTATGGAAATGACCTCCGATGTTTTAATGATAAACCAGGTAGAAGTAAAGGATAAATCTGATACTGCTTATACTGTTAATTCGGCCATTACAAAAATGACAACAAACGGAAGTGCAATGGGACAGAATTATACATTTGATTCTGATAAGAAAGAAGACCTGGAATCTGAAATTGGGAAGGCTTTAAAGGGGCAGATAAACGTTACAAAGGAAATGCATTTTAATAAGGCCGGAGAACTTACAAGTGTTACCAAAACAACTGATAGCAGTGCAGCAAGCGGAAGCCCGTTGGATATGATGAAAAGTATGACCAGTGCAGGCGGTGATGAAAGCGGTGGCATCAGTGAAATATTTAAAGTACTTCCGAAGGGTAAAAAAGTTGGTGACAGCTGGTCAGATTCGCTTATATCTGCTGATGCAAAACTCTACAGAACTTATACCCTTAAAGAATTAAAAGGGGATGATGCAATTGTTACCTTGTCAGGTAAGCAAACCACCAATAAAAAAGTGGAACAGCAGGGAATGGAGGTTAATGTAACTATGGATTCTAAAATTGCAGGTGAAATGACGGTTGATCAAAAAACTGGTATCGTTAAACAGCGGTCACTTACAATGGATGGTACAGGTAATGCAGATGCAATGGGGCAGGCTATACCTCTTACCACAAAGATCACTTCTACAACATCCGTTAAGAATCTGTAATAAAAATATTTTGAATTTGCAAGCCGTTCGAAAGAGCGGCTTTTTTAGCTACTGGTACTTTCAGGCTATATTGCTGATTTAACCCAGATTTTGCAGTTGAAATCGTTATGAGGGTTTCAAATACAATATAGATAAGTGTTTCAGGTTATTTTTTGGCTGAGGAAATAGTGAACTATTTTGAAATCAAAAAATATTCTTAAATGCTTAGCTGTGAAGTAGTTGGAAGCCGCAATAGATTTTCAACTGCAAAATCTGGGTTTAAGCATTCTCCAGTAAACGAAGGTCAATAAAAGACAGGCTGTTGCTGTACCCCACCATAAAGTTCTGTATCCAAAATGTTCAACTGTTTGCCCCCCTATAACTGGCCCGATAATTTGTGCAACTGACCAGCCTGCTGTATATAATGCAGCATACTGTCCCCTGTTATTGTTATTAGTTCGGGCTATCCAGTAGGAGTTCATAAATGGCATGCTCAGCATCTCGCCAAAAGTTACACAGGTCATTACTGTTACGGCCAGCAAAGCTGCTGGTAGTTGCAAAATATTCATCAGTAAAAATGAAATACCTACGAGCAATGTTCCGGTACCAATGAAAAATAATGGTGGCCTTTTGCCTTCCAGTTTAAATATCATCACCATTTCAATAACAGCAATGAGGATGCCGTTGAGCGCCATATTAGCGCCGATAAAACCTTCAGAAAGGTGCAATTTTTCTTTGTAATAAACAGGTTGTATGGTAAACATCTGAAAAAAGCAAAGGGCAAAAATTACCTGCAACAGAATAAAAAAGAGATAAGCTCTGTCCCTGTAGGCAGACTTGCCCCCTGCAGGCTCCAATGCCGGTGAAGTTTTTTTAACAGGTTGGCGGGAAGGGGAAAGCACAGTAAACAAAAGTGCGGCTGCCGCAATATTTGTAATGCCATCTACCCAAAATAAGAGCTGGTAATTATAACCTGCAATCAAGCCACCCAGTCCGGCACCAAAGGCCCAGCCCAAATTTATTGAAAGCCTGTTGAGTGAATAAGAACGGGTGCGGTTTCCGGCTGAACTGTACTGTGCAATTGCAACAGCATTGGCCGGTCTGAAAGCCTCGTTCACCATACTTAAAATAAAAGAAGTAATACAGATGGCTGAGTAATTGATCATTTGCCCAAGCAAAATAAACATAACACCTCCTGCCAGCAAGGTAAAAAGTTGTACAGGGTAACAGCCTGTTTTGTCGGTTACTTTGCCTCCAATTAAAGCACCGGCAATTGAACCAGCTCCAAACAGGCTCATAACAAAAGCGGCTTTCGCTATACCTACGCCCAGGTGCTGCGTCATATACATTGTCATAAAGGGCACCACCATTGTACCGCTCCTGTTGATAAGCATTACCAGCGAAAGCCACCAGGTATTGGCAGATAAACCACTGTAGGCATTTTTATACTGTTGCAGCAGGGATGTTTGCATTTCGGAGGCAAATATATTAAACGGCCTTTTTCAACTGGTAACTTTTGTAAACAGCAATGAGGCTGTCTCAAAAGGGGCAGCCTTTTTTTAATTCACACCTGTGGAAAAATCAGTTTAAGGTGAGCATTGATTTTGCTGCGTGTGCAGTATGACACAGGCAAAATTTAAAACCTACACCCGCAACCAGCTGCAGCTCATTCCGCAGAGCTGGGAAGAGAAAATACCGCAGGGGCATCCTGTCCGCATCGTTGATGGCGTGATAGACCAGCTCAATCTTTCGGAACTTTACCTCACCTACAAAGGGGGCGGCACCAGTTCCCATCATCCCAAGATGCTGCTGAAGGCGGTAATCTACAGCTATATCACCAATATTTACAGCAGCCGTAAAATGGAAGAGGCCATCAAAAGCAACCTTTATATGGTATGGCTTTGCGGCAACTGCGAGCCGGATCACAATACAATCAACCGTTTCCGGTCAAAGAAAGTGGCACCTGTACTCAAAGACATTTTTAAACAAATAGTATTACTGCTGGCCGCCGAGGGGCTGGTAAGTTTAAAAGAAGCTTATGTGGACGGCACCAAAATAGAAGCTAACGCCAACCGCTACACTTTTGTATGGGGCAACGCCATCAAAACAAACAAAGAAAAGATGGTAAAGCAAATTGATGAGCTATGGCAGTTTGCCCAATCCGTAGCTGACCAGGAGCTGAATGACACTGCTCCGCTTGATTTTAAAACCATTGATGCAGATAAAGTAACCCAGGCTGTGAAGCAGATTGAAGAAGCCATCAGGGATAACAGGTGCCGCAAAAAGTAAAGCAGAAGCTACTGTATGTAAAGAAGAATTTTCCCGCTAAACTTGATGAATACAAAAGCCAAAGATGAAGTGCTTAATGGCAGAAAAAGTTATAGCAAAACAGACACTGACGCTACTTTTATGCGGATGAAGGAAGACCACATGGGCAACGGCCAGCTAAAGCCCGGTTACAATGTTCAGATAACCACCAACAACCAGATCATCACCAATTATGATACCTTCCCCAACCCCACCGATACCCTCACACTGCCTGCACATCTTGAGAGTTTTAAAGCACTTTACGGCCACACACCCAACAGCGTAACAGCCGACAGCGGCTATGGCTCCGAACAAAATTATGCCTGCCTTGAAGCAAATAACTGCACCGCCTTTGTAAAGTTTAACTACTTCCACCAGGAGCAACAGGGCATCCGGCTGAAAAAATATCCCTTTGCAGCAGACCATTTATATTACAATGCAGCGCAGGATTTTTACGTATGCCCCATGGGCCAGCACATGGAAAAAGTGGCTGAATACAAAAAGAAAAATGACAGTGGCTTTGAGCAAACACTTACAAAATACCAGGCAAGGAACTGCAACGGATGTCCGTTAAGGGGAGCCTGTCACAAATCAAAAGAAAACAGGAGTATAGAGATAAATCATACCCTCAATAAACACAAACAAAAAGCACGGGATTTATTAACAAGTGAAGAAGGCATCAGGCACCGCAAACAACGGGCACAGGATGTAGAAGCTGTGTTCGGAAACATCAAGCAGAACAAGGGCTTCAGAAGATTTATGCTCCGGGGTAAAGGAAAGGTGACTACTGAATTTGGCTGGGTGGCCATAGCACACAACCTTAAGAAAAAAGCAGCCTGAAAGAGGGCGAAAACTGCAAAAGAGGGAGTAAAACAAGTAATTGTTGTTAACCAAAAAAGCGGGTGACAATTAAAAAATCAAATCTTCAGTTTTTCTCCAACTCATTCCAATATAATCTCCACAGCGCTGTAAAAATGAAAAAGAGGCTGCTCAGCTTTTGAGACAACCTCATTGTAAAAAATATATTTCATGCTATTGCTCCAGGTCTTTTTTCTTACCAATCTCTTCCAGCAATTTTAATCCCAGTAATCCGCTGATAGGTCCGTTGGCGCCATCTCCGCCACCTCCAATCAGTATGTCTGGCATTATCTTTATATTTTGCGTACCGATGGCTTCCATTACTTTCAACTGGGTAAAATTGTTGCCGCCCATAGCTTCAACTGACAGCTTATATGATTCTGCATTGCTCTTACCAATGGCAAGAATTTTTTCCGCCTCTGCATTACCGGTCAAAGTAATTTGTTCAGCATTTGCCCTCGCTAATAACTCAATTTGTTCTGCATTGGCTTTTGCAAGCACCCTTATTTTTTCTGCATCACCATTTGCCAAAAGCCTCAGCCTGTCAGCTTCTGCAGTCGATTGCAGCCTTACGCTGTTAGCTTCACCTGTAGCTTTTTTCACAGATGCATCTGCAATGCGTTCGGCAATAATTACACCCTGGTCAGCTTTTACAATTTCTTTTTGTATATCAGCAATGGCCGTTTCTTTTTCAAGTGTCTGCCTTGTTTCCTGGGCTTTCATTTCTGTTTCGTAAGTAACTTTTTGTTCCTCAGCTATCTTACGGTCCGTCAATGTTTTCATCAAACTTTCAGGAGGAGCAATATCACCGATCCGGGTATCTACACCGTTCACGTTATACTGGTCCAGCACTTTTCCTATATGCATTCTTGCAGATTCCTGGCGCTCTTTACGGGTACCTAAAAAGGCGATTACATCACTGTCCTGGGCACTGTTGCGAAAGTAGTTTCCAATGGTTGGTTCAAGCACCTGGCTTACCAGGTTGTTCATGTTACCAAAACGTGCAATCACTTTCGGAGCTTCAGTTGTAGGTATGTGTATAATCTGGCTTACGTCTAAATTAAAAGGAAAACCATCTTTACTTCTTACAGTAATAGTGGAAAGGTGTTTATCTAACTGGTGGCTTTCGCTCCGTGCATTGGCCCAGTTAAGCACCAGGTTAGTAGTAGGTACCAGTTCCACTTTCATTATAAAAGGATTGATGGGATATTTGCCCGGGCCAAGCGGTTCAGCCCACACACCTTTGCTTCCACGGGATACGATGTTACCATGTTTAAATTCAACACCGCTAAGGTCAACTCCATCGTCGCCAACATAACTTATTACCACACCAACATGGCCAATAGCTATCTCTGTCATGTTTACCATTTCTACCCTGGCAAACCAGGGATTTAAAAAATAAGTACCGGCAAGTATTATCTGCTCCTGTAAGCCTTTATAACCACCGCTTTTCATAAAAAGGTCAACATCCTGAAATTTATTATGCCCTGGAATGATCTTGCCGGCGATCTGGCCTTCCTCTAACGGCTTACCTTCCTGGGTGGTAACCACACCTACGGCGTTATCTGGGATGCTCGTCATATCCGTTATTTCTACAGTAAATAAAAATGTGTTGATGCGGTAAGAACCCGGTGCAATAATAGCAGTTTGCCGGCCCTTACGACCACCGTTTTTCAGGAATGCAACAGCATCCTGGAAGCTGTCACAGTCTACCTTTCTGCCAAGAATGGAACCAGTCTCCAGCTCAGCACCATCCTTTGCCAATACAAGCCCGAGCTGGCCTGTAGGGATGATAATGAAAGGCTGAAACATGATGTCGTATTGCCAGATCCATTTTGCGAAGTACAGGCCCGGCGGCAGGGATTGCGCCTGGTAACCTGCCTCACCATCAATGGCCACAATGCGGCCTTCTGGTAGTTGCTGCTTGCCAAAGAGTACAAACTTTTTGGTGACCAATCCAATTCTGTCTTCAGGAACTATCACAACGCCGAAGAATATACGCAGAATGAATTTGTAAAATAATAAAAGAAACAATGGAACGCCGATGATCAGCCCCCATTTGATAATTTCTTGAGTGTTCATTTTATTGCTGGTTTAGTTTTATAATTGAATGTATAGTTTTATAATGCAGTAACCTATTAAAAGATTTCCAATTTTATTTCAGCAGGTATTGTTGAATTGATTTATTACTGCTTAATAAATTTAAAAATAAGTGTGGCTGATTAGTGCAATAATTTTCAGTGCCAGGGAGTGCTTATAAAAAAGCAGTTAATGCCGGTGGTGGAGTATTGAAATTAGAGAGAATATAATCCGTAAGAAAATTTGCAGCTAAGGAAGATATGCGTAACATGATGTTTTAAAATGATACACAAAGTTTAGCCATTTCTAAATAATTCGCTATTGTTTTAAGGACGAGTGGTAAAGCAATCTGGTGGCGTGGCGGTTTATTTAAGAGCCGGTTTTATCAGCGGTACCAGTTCTTCCACCCACCTGGCATACTCTTTTCCGGAAGGATGCAGGCCATCTGTGGCAATAAGGGTTGCGTCTGTTGCAGCCTGCCTTGTTAAAGAAGTTATGTTTAAGTAATGCACGCCTCCGGATTGTGATGCGGACAGGTTTATTTTATTGAAGGAATCAATTTCAGCTGCAATTAATGCTTTGTTTGAGCCTGTTGCAAAAGGTGTAACACTATAATCCGGGATAGATAAGACAAACACTCTTTCAGGCCTGTTACCTGCAAGTTTAACCGCATCATTTAGTAGCGTAATGAATTCGGTTCGATATTGATCCTGGCTTAAAGACTGGTATTGATTGTTTACGCCGATAAGCAATGACACAATATCGTACGAAGATCTTAATGGAGGAGTAGCGGCGATTGCATTGATGAGATTTCCAGTGGTCCATCCGGTACGGGCAATTATTTCCGGCCGGTTAAAATTGAAAGACAATGCATTCAGTTTGTCTACAGCTACTTCCGGAAACCTTTCAACAGAATTCACAGACTGACCAATTGTATATGAATCGCCAAGGGCGAGATAATATTTAGTGGCATTAGCCGATGAATCGTTGTTTGTTGTGGTATCAGTAACAGTACTGTTGGGGTTATTGCTCACAGGTTTTTCCTTTTTACATGAGTAAGATAATAAACTTGCTGAAAGCAACACAAGGAAAAAATTTTTCATAAACTAACTAACGTAACCAGGTATATTTTGGATTAGTAAATCATGCTTAAACAGGCATAAAAAAATCACAGCGGTGAGGCTGTGATTGTATTCAAAAACGATTGAAATAATATTTATACTTTGTACATCAGTTCGTAGTATTCTTCCGCCATGCGGTTACTGTCAAACCTTACCTGCACATCACTCATACCGTTCTTTACAATATGACGCCATGTATCTTTATCGCCATAGTAAAGAGGCAAAATCTGGTTTTCTAAAATTTCGTATAATTGGTTCAGATCGTATTCATCCTGGTCATGAACATGCATGTTTTCGTAATCAACAGGCGGTACAACAAATCCATTATTGCCGTTATCAATAAACTCACATATCCAGCCATCATTTGTACTAAAGTTAACAGCACCGTTCATAGCAGCCGTCATACCGCTTGTGCCGCTGGCTTCTCTTGGCACCCTTGGATTGTTGAGCCAAACATCCGCAGCCTGCTTAAGTCTTTTGCTCAAAGCAAGTTCATATCCAATACACACAGCTACATTTTTATATTGCTTGCTTAAATGCACCAGGTGATTAAAATCATTAATAGCCGGGTAGTCTAGCGGATAAGGCTTGCCTGCCCAAATAATTTGAACGGGGCGTGTTTTATCGCTCAGCAAAGCCTCAAAACGTTTTACGTCTCTTGTGAGCAATTCAGCTCTTTTGTAGCCTGCAAATCTCCTTGCCCAAACAATGGTTAAAACATTGGGATCAAGTAATTTACCTGTTTGATCAGCCACAATATCCAATGCTCTTTTCTTTAAAAAATGCTTGCGATCATCAAACCAGATGTCATTGCTTTCGGCTTTAGCTTTGTACAATTGTTTATCTGCCCAATAAGTCCAGTTCTGGGCATTCGTGATGGATTTTATCTCACAAATATTTTCATATTTTCCCCACATTTTCCTGCTCACTTCGCCATGCAGTTTAGACACTCCGTTAGCAAGTCTTGCAAAACGCAATGCAGCCAGCGAATGATTAAAAGCATCATCAGTAATACCTGTTAATTTTCTTACTTCTGCCAAAGGCATACCACAGAAATAACTCATCTTTTCACACAAATAAATATCGTGTTTTTCATTGCCTGCTTCTTCAGGAGTATGGGTTGTAAATACAAGACGTTTCTTCACTTCTTTTACATTGCCGAACTTACGCAGCAGGTAAAACGCAGCACTCAGCCCGTGAGCCTCATTCAGATGGTACACTTCAGGGTTAAAATTCAGTTCATCCATTAGCTTGGCACCGCCAACCCCCAGTAAAATAAACTGGGCTACTTTGGTGGCAACGTTACCGTCATAAAGCCGGTGTGTTATAGTTTGAGTAACATAGTCGTTTTCTGGTAAATCGGTACTCAATAAAAACATTGGAGCACTTTTAAAAGTCTCCGGGTTCAGATACCAGGCTTTCACCCAAATCGGGTGATCATGCATGTTGATCTGGAATTTGATGCCTGTATCTTCTAAAAAATTATATATTTTTTCGTTCCATTGCACCTGTAGTGTCTGGTCTGCATTACGGGCCTGGTCGTAGTAACCATATTTCCACAAAATTCCAATCCCTACAAGATTTTGTTTCAATTCATAGGCACTCCGCATGTGAGACCCTGACAAGAAACCTAAGCCGCCACTGTAGATCTTTAACGGTTGATGAACAGCAAACTCCATTGAAAAGTAGGCAACTCTTTTAGCGTAGCTTTCATTAATGGCGTACGGGACTTTAAAATTTGAAAAACTCATGTTGTTGTAAAGCTTGGTTGAAGGTGCAATATAAACGGATTTCCCAAAAAACGAAATGAAGGGTTTAAATATTGTGTGCCGGAAATGGCTACCTTCTCCACAGTTTCAAAGACAAATTCATTTTAATTTTTGATGCTACCAGCAATATGTCAATTATCAGGCCGGGGCAAAGATGATTAATTCAAATAAATGACATACCGCAACACAAAGCGGCCGCATCAACAAAATGAAACCACCACTGCGGAATTAAACAGTTATTCAAAATAACAATCCTTCAAATACTAAGTAAATTTAGGCTCAACTAATTAATTATTTAGTCAGAGTGAAATTTTATTTCGCCAAAAGGTTAATTGCACGTATTTTTAAACAATGATGAATGTTGAATGGAATTGGTTTGCAGGTTAATTCAATTTAGCCTTAAAACAAAGGGTAATCAAAAGCATTGAATAAAATATAAAACAGGAATGGATTTTTAAGATGGAACATATAAATCTGCATGGAAATTCTTTAAGCGAAGTACACCAGAGTGTGGATACAACGGCAAGCCAAAAGGTTGGCTGGAAGAGAATCTTCTCATTTTTGGGCCCGGCGTATTTAATAAGTGTGGGCTATATGGATCCCGGAAACTGGGCCACTGATCTGCAGGGAGGCAGCCAGTTTGGCTACAGTCTTATCTGGGTTTTATTGATGAGCAACCTGATGGCTTTGCTGCTGCAGGGTTTATCGGCCAGGCTGGGCATTGTGAGGGGGAGAGACCTGGCGCAGGCCAACAGGGAGGCCTACCCCAAAAGAGTAAATTATATTTTGTATGTACTGGCTGAGATCGCCATTGCAGCCTGTGATCTTGCTGAAGTATTGGGCATGGCCATCGGTATACAGTTGTTAACCGGATTACCACTTACCTGGGGCGTTGCCCTTACAGTGCTGGATACCTTTTTACTGCTGTATCTTCAGAAGTTGGGCATGCGTAAAATGGAGGCTTTTATCCTTGCACTGGTGGCCATTGTATCCATTTCTTTTTTGGTAGAAATTATCCTGGCAAAACCTTCCGGAGCAGATGTACTAAAGGGGTTTATCCCCCACCTGCAAAATGATGCTGCCTTGTACATTGCTATCGGCATCATCGGCGCAACAGTAATGCCGCACAATCTTTACCTGCATTCTGCGCTGGTACAAACAAGAAAAATTGCAAGAACAGATGAGGGCATAAAGCAAGCCATCCGGTTTAATATTGTTGATAGTTCTATCGCTTTGAATATTGCATTTTTTGTAAATGCCGCCATACTCGTTTTGGCGGCCAAGGCTTTTTTTACAACCGGTAACACACAGGTAGCTGCCATTAGCGAAGCTCATAAATTACTGGCTCCTTTACTGGGCTCTTCAATAGCACCAAAATTATTTGCCATTGCATTGATAGCGGCCGGGCAAAGCAGTACCATCACCGGAACGCTGGCTGGCCAAATTGTAATGGAAGGCTACTTGCAATTAAGGATAAACCCCTGGGCAAGAAGATTGATCACAAGACTGCTGGCAATAGTGCCTGCGTTGATCGTAATTCTTATTTATGGAGAAGAGAAAGTGGATGATCTGCTCGTATTCAGCCAGGTGTTGCTGAGCCTGCAACTTGGGTTTGCGGTGATACCTTTAATACACTTTGTGAGTGATAAAAAGAAGATGGGCAAATTCGCCATTGGCATTTATACAAAGATCGCCGCCTGGCTTATTGCTGCTGTGCTGATAGTGTTGAATCTTAAAATGCTGTGGAACGAAGCTGTTGATATATTCGCAACGGGCAGCCCGGTTGCTAAAATTTTACTGGTAGCTGCAGGATTATTTTTTATCATTTTGCTGCTATACACCATATTGCAACCGCTGGTAAAAAAGAACCGTGAGGATGCATTGATCCGCATGCATGCAGAGAGAAATATCCCGGCAACCTTAACGCCGCCAGTGTTTAAAAGGATTGCTGTTGCACTGGATTTTTCTGACAATGATGAAAAGATGCTGGCGTTCGGAATAGGGCAGGGAGGCAAGGATGCCAGTTACTTTTTAATTCATATTGTGGAGAGTGCATCTGCAGTTTTTGGAACGGATAGTAACGATCTTGAAACGATCAAAGATCAGCAACAATTACAACTGTATGCTCAGCAATTGGCCAACCAGGGGTTAACGGCAGAAGCTATTCTTGGTTATAGAAACAGGTCTGCTGAAATAGTACGTATTGTTAAAGAAACAAAAGCAGACCTGCTGTTACTGGGTGCCCACCGCCACACAGGTTTAAAAGATATGGTGTACGGCGAAACGGTTAACAGTGTGCGGCACGGCGTAAATGTACCGGTGTTGATTGTGAATGTGTAGACTGTTTACGGTTTACCGTTCGGAGTTTACAGTTTGCATAATCTGGAAAAAAAGCGACAATATAAACTGTCCGCTTCAAGTCCAAAATCCCCAAACCTCAAACTGTAAACCCCCAACCTCAAACACCAAACTGTAAACCCTAAACCGTCTCACCTTCAAGGTCTTCATCACCTCCGTCAAGCAATGGAATGTTACCAACGGAAGCACCTGCAATTCCTTTTACTGAGCCGTACATACCGCTGGTGCTGAGCAGCACCTTTTCCAGTTGCTTCTCTCTTTCTTTCCAGATTTTTTCCATTTGAATGCGTTCCCGGCTGATACCATTTTTAATGGACATAAAGCCTTCCACAATCGCTTCCATCTGTCCACGAAATTCATTGCCGGTCAGAAAGTCGTACAGCATTTGCATTTTATCGCCCTTGTTCTCCTGGCTTTTTTGAATGAGGTTGATGTTGATGATGCCGCTGCGTAACAGGGTAGCCACGCTTCTCACTTCAGTAAAATTGCAAATGTAAATGCCATCTTTTTCACCAAAGCGCTCCATATCTTTTGGAAACACCTGGGTTACCAGGATAGCAATGTCTGCACCCTTGTTTCGCTTGTCAGCCTTTAGTTTGTCCAACCAGTTATTCTGCCAGGTTTTAGTACGCTTGCTTTCATAAATAATTTTTCCGCATTCAGTGCCGCTGCTGTTACGTACAGTTTGTATACAATCGGCTCCCTCAACTCCTTTGCCCACTTCTTCCAGCAAATCGAATGGGAATATCTCTTTTAAAATATCTTCTAACAGCAGTTCCTGCACTTCCCCCTGGCGTTGCATGCTCCCTTGTTCAGCCCGGCGTTTCATTTCGTCCGCCAGCTTTTTTTGCTCATCCAGTTGTATTTCCAGCGCCTTCAATTTCATTTGAAATTCAGTTTCTTTCAACTGGTTTTTTTCAACTTCCTGCTTACGGATCTGGTCAGACAAACTCTCTCTTTCCTGCTGCAGTTTTTTTTGCAGGGTAATTTCCAGTTCACTTTCTTTATTTTTCAACTGCTGTTCTTTCTGTAAAAACTCCAATTCTTTTCGCCTGGCTTCCTTTAATTTTTCTTCGTTGTCCTTGTTATTATTTTCCAGCAGGCGGAGCTTGTTTTCAAAGTCCTCAGCAGTGCTTTTGGTGATCTGTTCTTTCAGGTCAGTTTCAATCTTCAGCTTTTCCTGCTGCATCTTTTGAGCAAAAATTTCATTCTCTCTTTTCTTAACTTCTTCAAATTTTTGCTGACTCTCCTGCAGCTTCTTTTTGTCTTCTTCTATGCTGCTTAATGATTGCTGTAACTTGGCCTGATACTGCTGCTGGTATTTTAAATCCAGGTCGGCAGCAAGTACATTTTCCACATCAAACACATGTCCGCAGTTGGGGCATTTTATATCTGTTGGCATTGTTTATTTTTTTACAAGATAGTGAGAAGGATGTTATTTTGGGTTAGGTAAAGATGATTTTATAAACGTTTAGAATGAAGTGGCGTTAATTAAAGTTGCAACAAAAAACAAAACCTCCGCATCGGGAGGTTTTAGCTTTATAAAAAATTGAAGATTACTCTACTTTGGTAACCTTGATAATATTGGTTGGCAAATGCTGTGCAATCGGCGTGCTGCCGGTGTTTACCACAATGCTGCCAGATTTTACAAAACCTCTTTCCTTAAGGATGTTTAGCTGGTCCTGGAAGATATC
Source organism: Ferruginibacter sp. (assembly GCA_965247025.1). Taxonomy (GTDB): domain Bacteria; phylum Bacteroidota; class Bacteroidia; order Chitinophagales; family Chitinophagaceae; genus Ferruginibacter. Next base: position 5,383,502 of record OZ252000.1, read on the forward strand.
ATCTAGGCTCTCTTCTTCAGCATAATAAATGGCACGTACGCCCCAGCTTAAACTCAGCTGGTTTATCAAACCTCTTTCTTTACTAAAAATAAACAATGGTGCTTTTGGCCTGTAACTGCTCAGCATAAAAGCTGTGTAGCCGCTCTGTGTCATACCAACCAATGCATCTGCTTTTACATCTTTTGCAAGTTTGCAGGCGCTGGAGCAAAGAGCATCACTTAACAGTGAAGGAGAATGTGGCTGTGGTGTTAGTGTTTCATCCCGGTCGTATTCATACGCACTGCCTTCAGCCTCCAGGATAATCTTACTCATCATTTCCACCACCAGTTTGGGATAGTCGCCCATGGCGGTTTCACCACTCAGCATAACGGCATCTGCACCTTCTAAAACAGCATTGGCAACATCTGTTACTTCACTGCGGTTTGGCTTGGTACGCTCCATCATACTTTCCATCATTTGCGTTGCAACAATTACTGGCTTAGCCCTGTGCATGCACTTGCGGATAATATCTTTCTGTATAATTGGCACCTGCTCCACCGGAACTTCCACACCAAGATCACCACGGGCAATCATGATACAATCGCTTTCAATAATAATATCCCGGATATTCACCAATGCTTCCGGCATTTCAATTTTAGATACGATCTTTATTTTGCTGTTCTTCGCATTTATGCGGCCCCTCAATTCTCTCACATCTTCAATCTTTCTTACAAAGGAAAGCGCCACCCAATCAAGATTCTTTTCTAAAATAAAATCAAGATCAGCAATATCTTTTTCTGTGAGCGATGGCATGGTAAGTGCAGAATCCGGCAGGTTAACACCTTTTTTTGGAAGAAGAGTACCACCAAGCGTTACAGAAATTTTTATCTCAATTTCGTTCAGGATTTCCACCACTTTAACTTCCATTTTACCATCGTCTAAAAATATGCGTTCGCCTATTTTTACATCTTTGGCCAGGTTAGGGTAGGATACATAAATTTTATCTGCTGTACCTTTTATTTTTTCTGTTGTAAAGATCAATTCGTTGCCATCTTTTAATTCGACCTTGCCATCTTCCAGTTCGCCTACTCTTAGTTTAGGCCCCTGTAAATCCCCCAGGATAGCAATATTGTAAGGTTCATTTTTATTGATCTCCCTGATAAAGTCAATGATCATCGATTTATCTTCGTAAGCGCCGTGGGAAAAATTAAGTCTGAAACAATTAACTCCTGCTTTTACAAGCTCCAGTAGTTTTTCGTATGTTGAACAGGCCGGTCCAACAGTAGCCACGATCTTTGTTCTTTTGATGGTATGCCTTAAGCCTGCTTCTTTATCCATTTGACTATGCAGGTATTTATCGATGTGTTTGCTCATTTAACTTGACTGTTTACTGTTTACCGTTTACGGTTTGGTTTCTAATGGTATTTATTGTATTCTTTAAATATAGTTTGTCGAACTACAAATATTAGATTTATGTGTATATTCTTATATTCTGTCTTTAAATTTCGTACCCTTTTGATCAGTTTTATTCAGATATGCAATAAAGGAATAAATTTTTGCACCAATGTTGTCGGCCAGTTCAAAATTCAGCTTGAAAGTTTCCTCTGAAATCAAATTGCAGTCCAGAGATCTGTAAAGTGGAGACTTCACCTAATCTGCCGACCCTTTTGCAACTGAAAGAAATTGTACAAACTCTAACCTGCTTGCTCTTCCAAAACCTTCCGCAATATTATCCATAATAGAGCCACTACTACCTTTCATCTGATCTTTAAGCTTGAACTCCCTTGCAAAATTGTGCTGTAATGTTATTTCGTAAACAGATTTAGCAAGCTTCCTGGCAAGTTGCCATGTTTCAAGATCTTCGAATCGTTGTATGGTTGGCACAAAAAATAATTTTGCATGGGCAGAGAACAGGATTTGAAAACAAATTCCGCTTCAAAGTAAAACCGTAAACCGTAAACAGTCAACTCGCCAAAATCTTTACAATCTTCATCCACTCCTCGCTGATGCGTTGCTTTTTCTTTACAGCCTCGTTAAGGGGAATGTAGTGCATACGATTGTTTACAATACCAACAAAAACATTAAACTTGCCCTCCATCAGGCACTCAACAGCAGAGTAGCCCATACGGCTGGCAATTAACCTGTCGAAGCAACTCGGTGAACCGCCACGCTGAATATGTCCTAAAATGCAAACCCTGACTTCTTGCTGTGGTAAACGTTCCTGAATTACCCTGGCAACTTCATTACCTCCTCCAAATTCTTCACCTTCTGCCACCACAATCATATTAACAAGTTTATGCCGTCTTTCTTTTTCTTCCATCTCACTTACAACTTCTTCAATATCGGTTTTCTTTTCAGGTATCAGAATGTTTTCTGCGCCTGTGGCGATGCCACTGTGCAAGGCAATATAACCAGCATCCCTGCCCATTACTTCAATTACAAAAAGACGATCATGTGCATCTGCTGTATCACGGATTTTATCAATAGCACTAACGGCAGTGTTTACAGCAGTATCGAAACCAATAGTGAAATCAGTACCAGCAATATCTTTATCAATTGTGCCCGGCAAACCGATACATGGAATATCATATTCATTGCTAAAGGTCTGTGCTCCCCTGAAACTACCATCCCCGCCAATGATCACTAAACCGTCGATACCATGTTTTTTTAAATTTTCAAAAGCTGTCTTTCTGCCTTCAGGCGTAAAAAACTCTTTACACCTTGAAGTTTTTAAAATTGTACCGCCCCTTTGTATAATGTTAGCCACACTGCGGCTTTCCATTTTAAAAATATCATTTTCAACCATCCCGGTATACCCCCGCATTATTCCAAAAACCTCCAATCCATGATAAATACCCGTTCGTACAACGGCTCTTACGGCCGCATTCATACCCGGCGAATCTCCTCCTGAAGTTAAGACGCCGATTTTAGTTACCTTTTTTTTCATATTCTATAGAAAAGCGCCAAACGCTGTAAATCGTTCAACATTAGAGTTAATTCAATAATAATAGTTTGGTCAACGGTAAGTGCCAAAAATACATATTTATAATGAATCGTTGAAGGCATCAATAATAAATAATCAAACTTTGCCCAAATACAATCACTGCTATAGCTTTAAGATATAATGATACAGCATTTAAACCCACAAAAAATCCTTTGTAGTAATATTACTAAAACATTATTTTAAAAATATAAGTGTTGGAGACGTTGTTAAATGTTTGCAGCGGACAATTAAAGGAGTCGGTATGTGATCATTTGTCTCCTGCCTGAATGTAGTGGTCCTTCATAATGTTGTAAACATTCTCTTTCAATTCTTTTGTTTTTAAACCTGCAGAACTTACCACAGGCAGAAAATGCATTTTTAAACGGGTTGGTAAAAGATAAAATGTTTTATGAATTGGCATTGCTTTTTTGGTGCCGGTAAGCACACAAGGCATAATATCTTTTTTGGTAACGATGGACAGTTTAAAAGCGCCATCAAAAAATGGCTTGATGGGCTCCTCCGTTCGGTTACGGGTACCTTCCGGGTAAAGACACATGTGCATACCTTTTTGCAAAACAACTTTCATGTCTTCAAAACTTTTTAGACGGCTGGTATCACTTTTTCTGTCGATAAGCACTGAACCCCGTTTATAAAACAATCCAAAAATGGGCACTTTTGCAAAGGATGCTTTGGCAATTGTTTTATTACCGCCTGGTATAAAAGGTGCACTCAGTGGCACATCCAGCAAAGCATTGTGATTGTAAACCACCACATAATTAACTCCCGGCTTAAAATTTTCACGCCCTGTAATGGTGAGTGGACAGCCTACCAGGGCGAGCCAGCAACGCATCCAAAAACGGGACACTGCAATAAAATAATCCTGTCCTTTTCTTTCATCTTTAAAAAGATAAGAAAACATAGTTGGGATAAAAATTATGATGAACGTGACGGCAAAACTTAGCAATCCCCAAAAGGCCCAGATACGGGCAAAAATATTAAGTGCAAGTTCTTTTAGGGAAGCAGGTTGGCGGTTGATAGCAGGTTTATTTATGGGTGTTGTTTCTTGTTGCATAGTTGCTTGCAGATGTTTGCCCCGGGGCAGAGATTTATGCGTTTTTACAATTGCCAGTCGATGGTTTTTTTACCATTGGCGGCCAAATAATCATTGGTTTTAGAAAAATGTTTGCAGCCAAAAAAACCTTTATCAGCGCTAAAAGGCGAAGGGTGAGCTGCCTTTAATACCAAGTGTTTTGTCTCGTCTATAAGCAGTTGCTTTTCCTGGGCAAACTTACCCCATAAAAGAAAAACAATTCCTTCTTTTTGATCTGATATCTTTTGTATCACTGAATCAGTAAAATTCATCCAGCCAATTTTTGAATGGCTTGCCGGTTCGTTTGCCCTAACAGTAAGCATGGCATTAAGTAGTAGTACACCTTGTTCGGCCCATCGGGTAAGATTTCCGTAACCTAAAGGCATGGTGATCCCGGTATCGCTTGCCACTTCTTTAAAAATATTTACCAGCGATGGCGGTGGCTTTACACCATCCTGTACTGAAAAGCTCAAACCATGGGCCTGGCCCGGGTTATGGTAAGGATCCTGCCCCAGCAGCACGACCTCCACCTTATCAAAAGGTGTGGTATTAAAGGCATTAAAAATTAACTGGCCCGGGGGATAAATTGTTTTGCCGCTGTTTTTCTCAGTTTTCAAAAACGTGACCACAGATAAAAAATAAGCTTTTGTGAACTCATTTTTCAGCACCTCCTTCCATGAAGCTTTTATTTGAATATCCATTCAGTACAATTTCTATAAAAATACAACAGCAATTTGTAAACCGTATAAATGAAAATAAGAAAAATAACTACTTGCTTAACGAATGCAACCATCCATTTTTTTACTGATCAGGCGGAATTTTCAACAGTTCAAAAAAATCCTTTTCAGCTATTTCTTTTACGCCGCCGGGTTTTAAATCGGCCAGCAACAACTCTTCAATTGATATCCTGATGAGCCGTTTGCAGCGATGATGTACGGCTCCCACCATTTTTCTAACCTGGTGATATTTGCCTTCTGTAAGTGTGATCAGCAACCAGGTATGAGGTCCGTAGCCTGTAACATCATTTACAAACGGGTACAGCAATACTGGTTTTTCTACAATTGTTACATCGCATGAAGGCGTGGTGTAATTAACAGCACCTTTGATCTTTATGGAAACACCCTGCTGTAGCCGCCGCAGGTTTTCGTTACTTAAATTGTTGTTTACCTGCACCAGGTAAGTTCGGCTGTGTGGTGTGTCGCCAAGGAATAATAAACGGGTTACTCTTTTATTGGTAGTTAACAACAGCAGTCCCTCAGAATTATTATCCAGCCTGCCGATGGCATGCGTGCCCTCCGGAAAATTAAAATCCAGATCACCCAGCAAAGCAACTTTATGGGGGCTTACAAATTGCGAAACCATATTGTATGGTTTGTTGATGATGAAGTAACGATGCTGCATGTGCAGATGATGGTAAATTATTCTTCGGCCTTAAAAATTAAGGGCATTTTTTCAATGGTTAATATTCCAGCTTTTTTAAAGAGGGAGCCTTTATCCAGGTTATCACTACAACAAGTATCGTCATACATCCGCCAAACACAACAGAAGGAATAACACCCATTAGTTTGGCAGCAACACCGCTTTCAAACTGGCCAATTTCGTTGGAGGAATTGATGAACATTGAGTTGACACTCATAACCCTGCCCCTTAATTCATGGGGTGTTTTTAACTGCATAATATTTCCTCTTACCACCACACTTACACCATCCAGCACACCGCTTATCATCAGTGCCATAAACGATAACCAATACCATTTTGAAAGTCCGAAAGCGATGATGCATAAGCCAAATCCGGCTACAGCCGCCATTAATTTTATGCCTTGTTTCTTTTTTAAGGGGGCAAGTGTAAGACTTATGACCATTGTAATTGAACCAATATCAGATGCTGCATTTAACCAGCCAAAACCGATGGGGCCAACATGAAGAATATCTTTTGCAAAAACCGGCACCATTGCCACTGCACCGCCAAACAATACGGCAAAGAGATCAAGCGATATGGCACCCAATACTTCCTTTGTTTTAAAAACATAGGCCAGTCCCTCTTTAACAGCCTCCAATGTTTTCTTTTCTCCGGACATGCCGGGAGGCTTTTCGTTTATTTTAGAAAGCAGCAGCACGCCGGTAAATATGAGGCTGGCAATAACTAAAAAAGTACCCGTAATGTGTAGCCAGGCAATTAAAAAACCTGCAATTGCGTGGCCGGTGATACTGGCAATAAGCCAGCTGGTACTGCTGAGTTGCGCTGCTGTAATGAGTAATTCTTTCGGAACGAGGGAAGCAATAATTGCCCCGAATCCCGGCCCTGAAAATGCCCGGATAATACCTGTGCAAAAGATAACGGCGTAAATACAAATCATGATGAGTTTTACCCCAAACGCATCGTTAAACCAACTGGTGGAAGCACCCAATAATATCATTGAGCAGACCCCAAAAAGAAACATCGATTTTAATAACAATCCCCTTTTTTCTGTTTTGTCAACTATGTAGCCGGCGTACAAACTGAGGCCCACGGCTGGTATTGCTTCTGCAAGCCCGATCATACCGATATAAAATGCATCTCTTGTTATCTCGTACATCCACCAGCTAACGAGGGTTCCCATCATACGTAAACCCATGATGAAGACAAAACGACCGGTAACAAAATTTCGGAATTCCTTTATTTTTAAAACGGAGGTGATAGATGGATTCAAAACACATGAGGGAATTGATGAAGGGCAAAGATAAGGACAGACGACGGACGGCAGACAACTGAAGCCCGGCCACTTAATGCAGTACCTACTAATAAAATGCTCAATATTCAATTTTCAACGTTCAATTTTCAATAATTGATCATACTTGTATTTTATCGAAAATTGATAGTTGAGCATTGTTTATTGAACATTTTTCTTCTTGAAGTTTTGGTAAAAAGCCGCCACCACTCACCCAACTTTATGGTAGCGTAATGTAATGCTGTCCCTCAGTATATTCCCTGTCCAGTGCCTGGATGATTGTATTTACATGATCTGCATTGCCAATAAAATCTGCATTGGAAGTATCTACAAAAAGCGTTTTGATATTGTGCTGTTTTATGTACTGGGTGTAAGTTTCCTGCAGGCTGAAAAGATAGTCATTGGCAATGCCCTGCTCATATTCACGGTTACGTTTTTTAATATTTTCTTTCAGTTTATTTACTGGGCTGTGCAAGTAAATAAGCAGGTCTGGCTGTAAAATTTGAGGGTTGATAATGTCGAATAGTTTTTGGTACAACCTGAATTCTTCTTTAGGTAAATTCACTTTTGCAAAAAGGAGGCATTTTGTAAACAGGTAATCGGAAATTGTAATTGTTTGAAACATGTCTTTTGTCTGCAGCAATTCTTTCAACTGTTTGTAACGCTCCGCCATAAAAAAAAGCTCCAGCGGAAAGGCATACTGTTCCTGGTTTTCATAAAACTTTGGCAGAAACGGATTGTCGGCAAATTGTTCCAGAATGAGCCTTGCATTAAAGTGCTTGCTTAACAAAGTTGCCAGGGTTGTTTTGCCAGCCCCGATATTGCCTTCAATCGTAACAAAATTGTACTTCATAATAATCTGCCGAAAATAAGATGAAACAGCAGCCGCACAATTAAAACTTTTTCACATTCAATTCATCCTTGCATTCCGTAAGCAATTGCCGGATAGTTTTGTTTAAAACAGGGTGTTTAAAATTGGGCGAAAGCTCGTTAAGCGGCACCAGCACAAAACGCCGGTTTTGAATTTCCGGGTGAGGTACCGTTAACTGCTCAGTTTTAATCACATCTTTATTAAAAAATAAAATGTCGATATCAATTACTCTCGGCGCATTTTTGGTTGTTCTTACCCTGCCTATTTCCTTTTCTATTATTAATATGGCATTGATGGTTTCGGCTGCAGCTAGCTTAGCGTTTATTATAATAACCTGGTTCAAAAAATCAGGTTGGTTCCGGTTGCCCCAGGCGGCAGTGGAGTAAATGGAAGACCGACGGATGACCGGCCCGATATGTTTACCAATTTGATCCATTGCATTCACCAGCTGCTGCTGGCTGTCGCCCATGTTGCTGCCCAGCAGCAGGTAAACTTTATTCATACCTGCGAAAATAATAGTTATTGAGTCAATCAACATTGTAAACTAAGCAATGGCTGTTTTACCTTTGGTGATGACTTACAGGTGTAAACCAAACAACAATGATGCAGGCCAGGGCAAATTTTTTTTACCCTTTTTTTCCAATAGTTTTACCTTTTTAAATCAGTAAAATACATGCAGCAATACAGCCAGGTAAAAGCAATGCTTTCGGTAACAAAAGCAAGTCTCCGGTCCATTTTCAGAAGTCCCTCCGCAGTTATTTTCAGCTTTGTTTTTCCATTCATTTTTATCCTTGTATTTGGCTTTATTGGTAATAATGGCGGCGTGCCTGTTTATAAAATAGCCATTGCAAAAAACGCAGATACCGCCAATGCCTTGTTCGATTCCATCAAATCAAGTAAAAGGATCAGGATTGTTCGATACACATCGGAGCAAAGTCTTAAGTCAGATCTCGACAAAGGCAAGCTGGCAGCTGTGCTCAATATTCAAAAAAACGATTCAACAATTCCTGCTTATAAATATTCAATTAATTCCACCACAGCCAGCAGCGATCAATGGCCGCAACTGATGCCGGTGCTCAGCAATATTGTAAACAAAATAAGCAACCAGCAATATGCTAACCGGCCCACTTATGCAATTGACGTTACTAATTATGATCCTAAAAAAGACATTGCGGAGGTGAGAGAATACAAAACCATCGATTTTATTTTGCCCGGTCAGTTAGGGTTTTCATTGCTGAGTTCGGGTGTGTTTGGTGTTGCTTTTATGTTTTTTAGTTTGAGAAATACATTGGTACTGAAACGTTTTTTCGCAACACCCATCAGCCGCACTGGTATTGTTTTAGGCGAAGGACTTGCCAGGGTAATTTTTCAAATGCTTACTGCAATTGTAATTATTCTTGTAGGGCATTTTATTTTCGGCTTTACGCTGGTAAATGGTTTTACCACGCTCATGGAAATGTTGCTCCTCAGTTTTATTGGCCTGGTAGTTTTTATGGGCCTCGGGTTTATTGTAAGCGGGCTTGCTAAAAGTGAGAGCACAATACCTCCGTTTGCAAACCTCATTACTTTACCACAATTTTTACTGGGCGGAACTTTTTTTTCTGTTGAAGCCTTTCCAAAATGGTTGCAGCCAATTTCTAAAATTTTGCCGCTCACACATTTAAACACTGCCATGAGAGCAGTGGCTTTTGAAGGACAAAGCCTTTGGGATGTTAAAGATGAGATTGGTGTTATGTTACTTTGGGGTGTGGTTGTTTATGCAGTCGCCATTAAAGTTTTTAAATGGGAATAAATAAGCCAGACATGTATGAGGTTTATGAATGGCGTGTCCCGCTGAGGGCGGGTCGGGCTTTTCACTACAAGTCCTCGCCAGGCTTCGTTTCACTTAGCCTGCCTCCGGGCTTTTCGTTGCAATCCCTCACGCAATCAACTGCGGTAGTAGCCGCTGTTTACTTCAGGGGATTAATATAAATAGGTAGCATGGGTTCATTCAAATTATAAAAATGAGATTTGTAAAAGCTTTTCTTGCCGGTGCTACCGGCCTTTTTATTATCATCACTTTAATCAGTTTGCTAATACCTGCCAGGGTACAGGTGGTAAGAACTGTGATCATTAATAACGTTGCACCAGCAATAGTTTTGCAACAGGTTGCGGATGTAAATAACTGGAAAAACTGGCATCCCGTTTTTACGTTAGATAGTGCAGTCGTAAAGCCATCTGTTGCCGTTGGCGCTTTAAAAAAATACACGATTTTACACCGGCAAAAAGAATCCACCATCATACTTCAAAATGCAGATTCCTCTTCAATTGATTTCTTACTGCAGGCTGCCGGAGAAAATGATATGAGCAATCAGGTAACGGCTATTGCTTTGCCAAACCAGGCAGGTGCACAGGTTTCATGGAAAGCAGTAACACAGCTGCACTGGTATCCCTGGGATAAATTTTATGCCATCTTCATCGATAAACTTACCGGGCCCGGGTACGACCAGGCTTTAAATGGGTTAAAGGAGTTTTTGGAAAAGGCTTCCGCCAGGTAAAAAATCCTTTATTTATTTTGCAAATGCAACTGTTTTAAACAAGCGGTTGTCACAACTGTGTAATACTGCAATGGATTATAGCAAACTTGTAAAAGACTGCATAAAGCAAAAGCCAGTTGCCCAGCGGCAGTTGTATGATCATTTTGCGCCTGTTATGATGGGTGTATGTTACCGTTATACAAAGTCAGTAAAGGATGCGGAGGATGTTTTGCAGGAGGGGTTTATTAAAGTTTACAAGCACCTGGAGACGTACCAGTTTGCCGGTGAACTTGGTGGCTGGATTAGAAGAATAATGGTGACAACTGCCCTTAATTATTTAAAAAAAGATGGCAGGTACAGATCGGGCCTGGCTTTTATAGAAACACCGCTTCACCCGGTTTCTGATGATAACCCGGCTTTTTACATGGATGCAAAACAACTGGGTGAGTTGATACGCCAGCTGCCAACGGGCTATCAGACAATTTTTAATTTATACGCTGTTGAAGGATATACTCATGTTGAAATTGGGCAAATGCTCGGCATCAGCGACGGCACTTCAAAATCTCAATACGCAAGGGCAAGGCATTTACTAATTGAGTGGATTGAGAACTATTCGTCATCTCCAAAAAAGGATTTGTATGCAGGAAAATAATTTTGAAAAAAGGGTGCAGACAGAGCTTGACGGGTTAATGTTAAACCCTTCGGGAGATGTGTGGCTAAAAGTTGAAGCCTCCCTTAAAAAAAAGAAAGACCGGAGAGGCTGGCTACTACTGTTAACATTGTTCGTTTTATTAGCTGGCGGAATATTTACTTTTAAAATTTTCAATTCAAAAGATTCAAAAGCGACTAACAACTCCGCTTTAGCATCTGCAGATCAAACATTGCCAGCCGGAAAATCAACGCCTGAATCGCCGGCACTTGACAGCAACAACACAATTGCACCAGAGGCAGAAAAGCCATTAACAGAAGAGCAGCCATCAGACAGCCAGCAAAGCAGGCTACCGGTTGAAAAACCTGGAAGTGATTTAGCGCAAAAAGATATCTCCACAAAAAATATTACGTCTTCGGTAACCAGTGAAATACCAAAATCAAATCTGCAAAAGGCAAAGAAATACAGGGCACAATCGGGAGCTAGAACTACCGTTCAAATTTCAGGTGCAATTGTTGAAACAATGGAAGATGAGGCCATTGATATTAACGTGCCGGTTGAATTAGAAAAGCAAAATGCTGTATTTACAGCAGATGATATTGCAGTCAAAAAAGAAGCTGCACGACTGCCACTTATTAGCGAATTAAATGCTAAAAATTTGATGGTACCGGAAATTATTCCAGCAATATCCCTTTCAGTTTTGAAGAAAAAGAAAAGGCCCGTTTCAAATAAAATTACACTTTCCTTAGAAGCAGGAATAGGAAGATCTGGCACTGCAAATAGTTATTTAGGTACTATTCCTAACAGTAGTTTTTATGATTATAATCCGGCAGCCAGCAACAATAACACGGGCAGTTCAGGTGTACCCGATTCACTGCAATCCTATAATGTAACTCCTTCTGCAGTAAAACCGGGCATTGGTTTATTTGCAGGTTTGTTGTTTACAAAAAAAGTTACAAGCTACAGCAGTATTTCAACAGGCATTCGCTACCAGTTGCTTACAACTTCTCAATCTGTTGGAGCTACAGTTACAAATAATACAACGGCTAATAACCTAACGGAATCTGCCGTATATAAAGCAGGTATCGCAAATCAATACAGCAATTTTTACCACTTGCTGCAATTGCCCATTGAGTTCAATACCCAGGCTTCCCGATTTAAGCAGTATAATATTTTTGCAACTGCAGGCTTTTCAATAAGCCAGTTAGTACATACCAATTCACTGCAATTTGATAATGCAACCAGGCAATATTTTAAAAATAATCAGTATTTTAATAAGACTATAATCGGTTTTTCAGCTGGTCTGTTTGTTAACCTGCAAGCGGAAGCAAAAGCGCAATTGCTTATTGGGCCGGTATTTCAGTATAGTTTAACTCCGCTGGCCAGCAAAGGATTGTATGCCAACAGCCACTATAGTTTTTTGGGCTTGAGATTGATAAAATCATTGAAGAAGCAGTAGAAGAAACCTGCCTTATTGCCTAAAGATTAGTATTTAATAAAGTTGAGATTTCTTTTTATACCGTTGTACTTGCTGCGTTTAAGCGGTGAGTTTTTAAAAATTGCTGCAAAACTTTCCTCAGTCATTTCTTCCCATTCTTTGGAGGTGAAATTTAGTATGGCAGGTATGGGCGAAAACTGTTTTTCTTCAGTAGCCTTTGAGAACCTGTTCCAGGGGCACACATCCTGGCAGGTATCACAACCAAACATCCAGTTATCGAATCTGCCCTTCATGTTTTCTGGTATCAGTGCTTCTTTTAGTTCTATCGTAAAATAGGAGATGCATTTGCTTCCGTCTACCACCTTGTCAGGCAATATGGCATCGGTTGGGCAGCTGTCGATACACTTTGTACAACTGCCGCAAAAATCTTTTACAAAGGCATTGTCATATTCAAGCTCCAGGTCGGTAATCAGCGTAGCAATAAAAAAGAAAGAACCATTTTGTTTATTGATGAGGTTACCATTTTTACCAACCCAACCCAAACCACTTTTTTGTGCCCAGGTTCTCTCAAGCACCGGCGCACTGTCAACAAAGCCACGTCCGTTTATTTCGCCTGCCTGCGCTGTAATAAGTTTTAAAAGTTCCTTTAGTTTAGCCCTTATCACTTCATGATAATCATCGCCGTAGGCATATTTAGCTATTTTAACTGTATGCTCTTTTTGCTGCTCCGCAGGATAATAATTAAGCAACAGCGTAATTACTGATTTGGCACCGGGCACCAGTTTGGCAGGATCGATGCGGAGATCAAAATAATTTTCCATGTATTGCATTTTGCCATGCATACCTTTCGAAAGCCACTGCTCAAGCCGTATAGCATCTTCCGTAAGCTGCACCGCCCTGGCAATACCACAGTGGCTGAAGCCTAACTCAAGTGCTGATTGTTTTATATAAGTTGATATATTAATAATATTTTAATAAATTTTTGGTAACATGATTGTCTGGTGAACGAAAGTATTATATTTATTCAATCAATTAACCCTAATAGATCATCAATGACGATTACAAAAGCCCTGGCTGCCTTTGCAAGCCTTTTATTACTTGCAGCCCAAATTCATGCACAAGAAAAACTTCCAATCAAATTTGGGAAAGTGGGAACTGCAGATTTCGAGTTAAAATCTTCCCTCATCGACTCAAATACAAATGCTGTGGTGGTGGCCGATGTTGGTAAATCAGAATTTATAGCCAACACGTCTGACCTAAGTTTTTCAGTTACTTTCATTCAAAAAAAGCGAATCAAGCTGATCAACAAAAATGGGTTTGATGCCGCAACTATCTCCATCCCTTTATATAATTCAACAGATGGCAGAGCTGAAAAGCTGGAAACTCTTTCCGCTTCAACCTACAATATTGAAAACGGGAAAGTTGTTGAAACCAAATTAGAAAGGTCAGCTGTTTTTGTTGAAAAGAATAAAAACTGGCTCTATAAAAAATTTACCTTTCCCGCAATTAAAGAGGGGAGCATCATTGAATATTCTTACCAGATAAAAACGGATTTTTTCTTCAATTTCCCATCGTGGACTTTCCAGGGAGAATATCCTGTTTTGTGGAGCCAGTACGAAGCAAGCATCCCGGAATTTTTTAAATACCTTGTTTTCTCACAAGGATACCAGCCATACTTCGTAAAAAAGAAGGAAGAGTCGAGAATAAGTTTTAAGTTTTCTCAACGCAGCGACAATAGCGGGGCAAGCCGTTTATCTGCTGATAACAGACCAACAACTGAGTATTTTAATATTGATGGTAATATTGATTATCATACCTGGATAATGAAGGATGTGCCTGCATTAAAAGAAGAGCCGTTTACCACCACGCTAAGAAATTCAATTTGCAAGGTTGATTTTCAATTAAGCCAGATTGCCTATCCGAACTCAGTTGCCAAAAACTATATGAATTCCTGGGAAAAAGTTTGTGAGCAAATGATGGACGATGATAATTTTGGCATTCCAATAAACAGGGGTAATGGCTGGCTCGATGATGATGTGGCAACCATTGTTAAGGATGCAGCAACGCCGATGGAAAAGGCCAGGAAAATATACGACTACATAAGAGACAATTATACCTGCACAGGATACAGCAGTTATTACACTACAGGTTCGCTTAAAGAAATTGTAAAGGCTAAAAGCGGAAATGTTGCAGACCTGAATCTTTTGCTGATTGCCATGCTGCGGAATCAAAAAATTGATGCCGATCCTGTGTTGCTGAGTACCAGAAGCCATGGTAACACGAATGAACTTTATCCAATTATGGACAGGTTTAATTATGTAATTGCAAAAATTACAATAGGTGAATCAATCAAATACCTGGATGCATCAAGACCCCGGCTCGCCTTTGGTAAACTGCCTTTACAGGTCTATAATGGCCATGCAAGAGTAATTGATAAAGTTGGCACCCCTGTATTTTTTGAAGCAGATTCAGTTGTTGAGGGCAATACAGCTGTGGTGTTTATTGTAAACAATGATAAGGGTGTAAGTGAAGGTAGCTATAACAACAAGCTTGGCTATTATCAGTCACTTGACTTAAGAAACCAGATAGCCAAAACTTCTTTAACAGAATATCAAAAAAGCCTGTTGGTACCTTTTTCTGACGATATAAAAGTTGAACATATCCAGGTGGATTCACTAAAGCTTTTTAGCGAACCGGTAGCTGTAAAATATGATCTTGAGTTTAAAGGATTTGGCGAGTCGGAGATAGTTTACTTTAATCCAATGCTGAGTGATGCCATAAAGAAAAACCCTTTTGCTGCTGCGGAAAGATTTTATCCTGTAGAGATGCCCTACACAAGTGATGACATTTATATCATGAATATGGAAATCCCTAAAGGCTATAAAGTAGATGAATTACCAAAATCGGCCCGTATAAAACTGAACGAGGACGAAGGGATGTTTGAATATCTTTTAAGCAATAATGGAGAAAATATTCAAATGAGGTGCAGGCTGGTTATCAATAAGGCAAAATTCCTGAATGAAGACTACCAGACCCTTCGGGATTTTTATGGCTTTGTTGTAAAAAAAGAAGCTGAACAAATTGTGTTTAAGAAAATAAAATAGAGTTTCACCTAACCCTGATAAATTTCCATGAGTAAGTTGGTCAGATATCTTCTTTTAATAACTGTCGCATTTTTGTTTAAGCAAAACAGCTTTTGCCAGGATAAGGCACCGGTAACTTTTGGCAAAGTTAAAGTTGAAGATTTTGCTGTAAGATCAGCATTGATAGACTCTAACACTACTGCTGTTGGAATTTATGATAAATGCGATATTTCTTTCGAAGGTAATGAGTCCGGCTGGTTTAGATATGTGTTCAAACGCAGTAAAAGAATGCTTATTATCAATCGTAACGGAATAGACAATGCCACTGTTGAGTTGCTGCTTTACCGGAATGAAGACAGCCGGGAAAAACTCGAGAACCTGGCAGGAGTTACCTATAACTTAGCGGGTGGTTCAGTAAATCAAACCAGTTTAAATGAAAAGGATGTTTTTGAAGAAAAGACCGACAAGAATCATTTTTCTAATAAGTTTACAATGCCTGCTGTAAAAGACGGTTCAATTATAGAATATTCTTACACCATAAAATCAGATTTTACTTTTAACCTGCCTTCCTGGGATTTTCAAAGTGCATCTTACCCGGTGCTTTGGAGTGAATGTAATGTTGCTATCCCCGGCTTGCTTAGTTATATGACATTTAAGCAAGGGTATCATCAATATACATTTGACATTGGCAGTGAAAAATTTAAAAACTACAGCATAAGGAGAATGAGTTCAACCAATTCAGTCATTGGTGACAGGCAGGAATCACTCAATTTATCATCACCCGTAACCGTACACCGTTGGGTTATGAAAGATCTTCCTAAACTATATGTGGAAAATTATGTAACGGCACTTTCCAATTACATTGATAAAATAAGCTTTCAATTGTATAAGACCTATGACGGGCAAGACTATCATGATGTTGCCAACAGTTGGGGAAAGGTTTCGGAGGAGTTGATGAAAAGAGAAGATTTTGGTCAGCCGGTAACAGCAGCGAACAGTTGGTTGGATCCGGTGCTAAAAACTGTTGTATCAGAAAATGATGTTATGTTAGACAAGGCAAGAAAAATATATTATTACCTGCAAAAAAATTTTACCTGTACCAACAGCTACAATAAATACATTAAGACTACACTTCAGGATGTGATGAAGAAAAAGAGTGGTTCTGTTGGCGATATTAATCTGCTGCTGATCACTATGTTAAACCATATAAATATTAATGCTGTGCCTGTGTTATTAAGTACAAGAGATTTCGGGAGAAACACGGACAATTTTCCGCAGATGGAAAGGCTTAATTATGTAGTGGCAAAATTTATTTATGACACAATCAGCGTTTATCTCGATGCGACAATTCCTTTCTTGCCTTTCGGTAAACTGCCTTTAAAGTGTTTCAATGGTCATGCAAGGGCGATAGGAAATGATACCACTGCAGTTTATTTTACACCTGAATCTGCAAAAGAAGTAAAAACTACTACTGTCTTTATATCTAACAATGATAAGCAGGATGTGGAAGGCACGTTTTCTAAAAAACTTGGTTTTTTTGAATCACTAGATACGAAAAGTGAAATTGCAAAAACTTCGATTCAGGCGTACAAGACAAAGTTTACTGGCAGTTTTCCCGAGGAAATGGAGTTTAGCAATTTCGAAATAGACTCCTTGTACCGCCAGGATGATCCCCTTGAAACAACATTTGACTTTAAGCTCAATCTTTTCAAGAATGCTGATATAGTTTATTTTAGCCCTTTGTTTGGCGAAGCAAGCTTAAAAAATCCCTTTTATGCCGCAGAAAGAATTTATCCTGTAGAGATGCCTTATCTGCTGGATGATACGTACATCTTAAATATGGACTTGCCGGCAGGATATAAAGTTGATGAGCTGCCGAAATCCGTAAAAATTAAATTGAACGAGGATGACGGTGTGTTTGAGTACCTTATCAGCGCCGATAAAACATTGGTTCAAATGAGGTGCAGGCTGCAAATGAAAAAGGCTTTTTTCCCCGGAGAGGATTACCAGACATTACGTGATTTTTATGCTTTTATAGTAAAGAAAAAAGCGGAGCAGATCGTTTTTAAAAAAATTAAATAAAACTTATGAAGCGTTACTTACCAGTGTTGCTGATTTTTTTTAAAATGAGTGTTGCAGGGCAGGGATACAATGTGTTGTTTATACCAGATTCTCTTTTAAAACATGCGGATATGGTTCAGCGGATGGAAGAAACTAAAATTGTAATTCACTCAGTTAATTCAGCAACCGTTACCCACAAATATGCCTATACGATTTTGAATGAAAGGGCAGATGATGAGGCACATTTTGAGGAGTTGGATTATGAGTTTGAGCGGCTCTCTGATGTGTCGGGAACGTTGTACGATGCGATGGGTAAAAAAATTAAGTCCGTTAAAAAGAAAGAAATGGAGGATGTGGCTTACAATGATAATTTTAGCCTGGCAAACGACGGCAGAATAAGGCGGCACAGCTTTTATTATAAAAATTATCCATACACCGTTGAGTACGAAGAAGAACAGGAATACAAAGGCATTTATTCCTTTCCAACCTGGCGGCCGCTCTCAAGCTATGATTGCGCCATTCAAAAAAGCAGTTTCATTGTAGAGACACCGGCAGATTATAAACTTCGTATTAAACTAATCAACGGGGCAAAAGAAGCCGTTGTAATCTCAACCGATAAAAAGAAAACATACACCTGGGAAACTGCAAATATGCCTGCGATGGAGTATGAAGCTTTTCAGCCTTCGCTGAGTAAACTCACACCAATTGTATATGTTGGTCCTGATGATTTTGAATACGGCGGTTTTAAAGGGAATTTAAGTACCTGGGCTAATTACGGAAAATATTATGCTTCACTTTATAAAGACAGGGATATACTGCCGGATAACATCAAAATAGCAGTTCACCAACTAACGGATAAGCTTACCACCAGGCAACAAAAAATTGAAGCTTTGTATAATTACCTGCAGCAGAATACGCATTACATAAGCATACAGTTAGGTATTGGGGGGCTGCAACCTTTCGATGCAAAATTTGTAGCAGAAAAAAAATATGGTGATTGTAAAGCCCTCAGCAACTTTATGGTGGCAATGCTTAAAGAAGCTGGCATAAAAGCTAATAATGCCATCATTTACGGCGGCAAAAATTTTCCCCAGGTGTATGAAGATTTTCCTAAGCACTACTTTAATCATGTTGTTGTTTGTGTGCCCGGCGACAAAGACTCTGTATGGCTGGAATGTACGAGCCAAACGGAAAGTGCTGGCTATGCCGGAACTTTTACCGGTAACAGAAAAGCGCTGCTGGTAAAAGACGATGGAGGAGAGTTGGTTAACACGCCTGTGTATAAAGCGATAGATAATTTGCAGTCAAGACTTATACAGGCGCAAATAGATGACAATGGTAATCTTACGGCTGACGTAGCGACTCATTTTACAGGAATTCAGCAGGAGTTGCAGCACCAGTTGCTGTATGATGCCAAGCCTGAAGAAAGGGAAAAATACCTAAATCAGTCACTTAGTTTGCCAACTTACAAAGTTGAAAAGATTGAATATAAGGAAACCAAAAAGGCTGTACCTGCAATGGATGAACATCTTCAAATTACTTCGCCAGGGTATGCAACTGTTACCGGCCGCCGGCTCTTTATTGTACCCAATTTATTTAACAAGGAAAGAAAATTGCCGGCAAATGACAAACGCCAGCTGGCCATTGTTTTTAAGGAAAGTTATATTGATAAAGATACCATCAATATAAAAGTGCCTGAAGGTTTTACTGTTGAATCATTGCCAAAGGATGTTAAACTCGATAATAAATTCGGCAGTTACAGCATAAGCTTTAAAGTAAAAGACAATGCAGTGACTTTGCTGAGAGAACGCCGCCAGGATGAAGCAACTTTTCCGGCAAAGGATTATACTGATCTCGTAGAATTTTTTGAAACGATGGCTCGTGCAGACAGGAGTAAGCTGGTGTTGGTGAAGAATTGAAGTTAAAGTGGGCAAAGGTTTTAATTGATATTGAATTGCCATTCGGAAATATTGAAGGGGTGGCAATTCCAAAAAGCTTAAGCCTGCCTTGCCAAACTAAGGCTTTAGTATCAACTCTCACTTCATCGCCTCATCAATCTTTTTCTTTAATTCCAGGTAAACTTCCTTTCTGTCTTCGTTGAGCAATTTTTTTACAAAGACGATGCAGGCGTATTTTTTTTGCTTATCAATATATGGCCAGGTACCAAACAAACCCGGGCATGCAACTACCGTGCTGTTGCCATCGGCGTCCTGCTCCTGTATCCATTCGCCAAGGCCATATTCATAGCCTTCGGCTACTTTGGGAGCAAATTTTTTAGTGGCTTTTGCTGTCTGATTTTTTTGCATTTCTGCAATAGCTTTTTCGCTCAAAATCTGTTTGCCTTTGTACATGCCTTTGTTCATGAGCATGGTTAAAAAATTCATGTAATCTGCAGCAGTTGATTCGGCTCCGCCAGATGGATTAACGGCATTGTCTTCCGGAGCAAAGCTGCTGTTCTTCATTTCAAGTGGCGTAAAAAGTCGCTGCTTTACCAGCGATTCAAAGCTCTTTTTAGAAATTATTTCCACAACACGAGCGGCAATATTAAGCCCGATATTTCCATAAAAAAAAGAAGTGCCGGGGTTGGCATCAATTTCTTTTTTTGCAAAAGAACTTACCTCTTCATCCAGCGATTCAAATTTTCTGCGTTCTAGTATTTTTAGGAGTGTACGGGAGTTATCGGCAATGCCGGTTGTTTGCGAAAGGCAGTTGCGGATGGTGATATAATTTTTACCGTAGGTTTTAAAAATGGGCAGGTAAGTACCGATCGTTTCGTCCAATGAAAGTTTTCCTTCGTCTACAAAAGTCATTACAACAGCAGCAGTTAACCATTTGCTGCAGCTTGCTATTGGTGCCCTTGTTTTTGTATTAAAATCGCCAAGGGTTTTGGTATAAATAATGTTGCTGTCTTTAGCAATCATTACAACAGCATCGTTGCCCAGTACTTTTTGATTGGCAATTAAAAAGTCATCCACAGCTTTAAAGTTGTTTTGAGCACCTGCAATAAGACATAATAACATGAAAATGAGGGCAGTATTGAATTTTAGGCAGATGGTTTTAGAATTTGGTGACATAGTTACCTGTTACTTTAGTTGGATGATAATTTGAGAACTGTAATTAAAGTTATTTGAAAACAAACATCTCTAATCTGTTTTAACAAGTTTGTTAAATAAGATGGTATTCCCACAAAAAATACTGTTTGTAAAAATAAATCTTAAAAAAATTACAATATGAATTTAAATAATTTCACCATTAAAGCACAGGAAGCCGTTGCTCAATCGCAGCAGCAGGCTTTTAACAATCAAAACCCAAATATTGAAACAGAGCATTTGTTAAAAGCATTGCTTAAGGAAGATGATTCTCCCATTGAATTTTTATTAAAAAAGAACAATGTAAACGTGAATTTTGTGGAAAGCAAAATTGATGAAAGCATTGCAAAACTTCCAAAACAAAGTGGGGGAGAACCTGCACAGGCTGTAAGCCGGGACATGAACAGCGTGATACTTAGGGCAACGGCTGCATTAAAAACTTTTGGAGATGAATTCGTGAGCGTGGAGTATCTGTTGCTTTCGTTGCTGCAGGGCAAAGACAACAGTGCCAAAATACTGAAAGATGCCGGCCTTACTGAAAAAGGTTTAATAGCGGCCATCAAAGATCTTCGTAAAGGATCTTCAGTTACCTCCCAAACCCAGGAAACACAGTTTAATGCGCTGAATAAATATGCCATTAACCTGAACGAAATGGCCAGGGCTGGTAAACTCGATCCTGTTATTGGCAGGGATGAAGAGATTAGAAGAACATTGCACATCCTATCCCGGAGAAGCAAAAACAACCCCATTTTAGTTGGTGAGCCCGGTGTTGGTAAAACGGCGATAGCTGAAGGATTGGCCATGCGGATTGTAAATGGGGATGTGCCTGAAAACTTAAAATCTAAAGTAATTTATGCGCTTGATATGGGGCTGCTGATTGCTGGCGCCAAATACAAAGGAGAATTTGAAGAAAGGCTGAAGGCCGTTGTAAAAGAAGTGGGAAGCAGCAACGGTGAGATCATTTTATTTATTGATGAGATACACACCCTTGTTGGGGCCGGTGGCGGTGATGGTGCAATGGATGCTGCAAATATTTTAAAGCCAGCTTTGGCCCGGGGAGAATTAAGGGCTGTTGGTGCAACTACTTTAAACGAATACCAGAAATTTTTTGAAAAAGATAAGGCACTGGAACGACGCTTTCAAAAAGTATTGATTGATGAACCCTCCGTTGAGGATGCCGTTTCAATTCTTCGGGGATTAAAAGACAGGTACGAATCCTATCATCATGTAAGGATTAAAGATGAAGCTATTATTGCAGCAGTAGAATTATCTCACCGCTACATTACTGACCGTTTTTTACCTGATAAAGCGATTGACCTTATAGATGAGAGTGCAGCAAAACTGCGGCTTGAAATGAACAGTATGCCGGAGGAATTGGATAAATTGGAACGCCAGATTCGCCAGCTTGAAATTGAAAGAGAAGCTATAAAAAGAGAAGATGATACGGCCAAGCTGAAGGATCTGAATACTGAAATTGCTAACCTTGCGGTTGAGCGTGATACCTACAAAGCAAAATGGCAGCAGGAGAAAGAATTGGTGGAAAAAGTTCAAACATCTAAAACCGCTATCGAACAATATAAGCTGGAAGCAGAACAAGCAGAGCGGAATGGTGAATATGGTAAGGTTGCCGAAATACGCTACGGGAAGATAAAAGAAGAAGAGGCAAAAATAAAAGATGTTACCAGTCAGCTGGATGCTTCATCAGAAAAGAGGCTATTGAAAGAAGAGGTTGATGCTGAAGATATTGCCTCCAATGTGGCAAAATCAACAGGGATACCAGTAATGAAAATGTTGCAGGGAGAGAGAGTGAAATTGTTGTTGCTGGAAGATGAGTTGCACCAAAGAGTAGTGGGGCAGGATGAGGCTATAGAGGCAGTGAGTGATGCCATCCGCAGAAGCAGGGCGGGCTTGCAAGATCCTAAAAAGCCAATCGGATCCTTCATTTTTCTTGGAACAACGGGTGTTGGTAAAACTGAATTGGCGAAGGCGCTGGCAGACTATTTGTTTGATGACGATAGCATGATGACCAGGATTGATATGAGCGAGTACCAGGAAAAGCATTCTGTGAGCAGACTGGTTGGTGCTCCGCCGGGTTATGTTGGTTATGATGAAGGAGGGCAACTTACGGAAGCAGTGAGAAGAAAGCCGTACAGCGTGGTGCTGTTGGATGAAATTGAAAAAGCTCATCCTGACGTATTTAATATTTTACTGCAGGTGCTGGATGATGGCAGGTTAACAGATAATAAAGGCCGGGTGGTGAACTTTAAGAACACCATCATTATTATGACAAGTAATATGGGAAGCCATATTATACAGGATAATTTTGAAAAAATCAACGAAGGCAACAAGGATGAAGTGGTGGAAAGCACCAAGGCAGAGGTATCAGCGCTGTTAAGGCAAACTATACGTCCGGAGTTTTTAAACAGAATAGATGAGATCATAATGTTCCATCCGTTGCTTAAAAAAGAAATACGAGGCATTATCAGGATTCAGCTGGAACAGCTTGTAAAATTGATAGCAGACAGCGGTATCAAATTAACTTTTAGCGATTATGCACTTGATTACCTGGCAGAAAATGGTTATGATCCGCAGTTTGGTGCAAGGCCGTTGAAGAGGTTAATTCAAAAATCAATTATAAACCAATTAAGCAAAAGAATACTGGCTGGCGATATTGATAAGTCCAGACCAGTACTTGTTGATGTGTTCGACGGCACAGTGGTTTTTAGAAACGAGGGGCCTGTTGATGGCGAGCCAAAAAATGTACAGAAGTTTGTTAATGTTGATTAACATTTAATTTATAACTACTTGATTATTAGACTTGTGGAAAAACTGTTAGGGACTTTTTTGCCAGCGGTATAGGAAAAGTGGCAAAAAAGTTTACCTTCAGGCGCTTTCAGAATCTTTTGGCGTATTGATTAGTTTAAATTGAACCTGGAAGACATACAGTTGTTATTAATCTGAAAACCCTGAACAAACTGATTTTAGAATACAATTAAATATAAAAACATGGCATTTAAAAAAGAGGTCGTTGAGATCATTGAACCGAGGGATGTATTTGTAGGAAACATAGATGCACCCGTTACATTAGAAGAATTTGGTGAATATGAAAGTGAGGCTTGTGCAAAGGCAAATGAAATTGTTAAGCAAATTTTGGTAGAATACGAAGGCAAAGTGCGCTTTAATTTTCGTCATTTCCCTTTAACTCATATACACCAGCGTAGCCTTAAGGCTGGCGAAGCTGCAGTAGCAACTGCCCAGGACGGTAAGTTTTGGGAAATGCACAACATCCTTTTTGCTAACCGCCGCAACCTTGGTACAACAAGTTTAAAGTTGCACAGTAAGGAAGCTGGTGTTCAAAACAAGCGCTTTTTGGATGAATTGGTAAATGCCACCTACGGCTGGCAGGTGCAGGGCGACATTAAAGAAGGTCATAATCGTGGTGTGAAAGATGTACCAACATTTTTCATTAATGGTGAGAAGTTTACCGGCAAAGCCAGTTATGAAGAAATAAGTAAAGCAATTGATGCGGCGCTTAAAAATGTTAAGAAAAAGGCTCCTGCAAAAGTTAGAGCTTAAAAATAAAAACCCCTGCATTTTTGCGGGGGTTATTTTTTTAGCTAATTATTGCATTTAATTGCATCCCCCGGTTGCAATCATGCGGATTACAAATATTGCAATCCAGATAATCCACCAATAATTTGGGGAAGTAGATTTGGTGCCTGTGCCATTGTAAATACTGTGATTACTGGCAATCGTGGCGCTCAGGTCTTCCGGCACGTCTCTTAATTGGATAAGCCCGTTGCTGATTAATCTGCAATCCTGCCCATTCAATCTTTGAATTTTTACCGTAAGATTTATCAGGTCAGCAATCATTGAATTTTTTAGCGGATAAAATTCATCTGGCAGGTTATTGAACAGCATCGGCCATTCCTGCCCTAACCAATGCTTAATTTTTGGCCTGAAAGATTTATAATTATCCCGGCTGATATTTTTAAACAGCTTGTCATTTTCTTCTATAAAAATCCTTATCGACTTAAACCCTTCCTCCCGTTCGGGGGCTTTTAAAAAATCCCGGTACCAAAGCCACTGGCCCAGGTCCTGCAATCTTCCGTTAATTAGAAATGAACGGGAAATATGATTAAAGGGAGCAGCAAAAAGCGGAGAGAAAAAATCATCAAAAGCCGGATCATTCTGAAACTCATCAAATGAATATTTGATAGCATACAAATCAACCTGGTTATCTTCCAGCACGGCAAGCATATTCTTATTTTGCCAAATCTTTTTGTGGTAGGTTAATCTTGATATAAAATCCGGCCGTTCAATTTCTTCCAGTACATCGTTTTTATTGTAAGTGTAACCACCGGTTTCAATAAAGCCAGATTTAGAAAAGTCAAACTCTGCTGACAGCTGTTTTTTTAATCGCTGCAGGTTAACTTCCCCACTATAGTCAATGCCGCAATGATCAAATAGCCTGATGGGAGATATATACTGTTTGTTAGCCAATACCTGTGCCTTTAAAGTCAATATTATTGTTAAACCTGTTTGTTTTTATCAGGGAAGAGATTCCAAAAACATGGGTTTTAAATTCGGAGTATCTCTCTTTCTCCAGGGCAGCATCCGCAATTTTTATAATTGATTTTGCCGTTGTAAAATCTTTAAAATATTCAGCAGGGTAACCTTTGTATTCGATAAACCTTGTGATTAAAAAACTGGTGGTATTGCTTAAAGCCCTTCTGTACAAATCATCAAGCTGCCGCAGCTTGTTCTCAATAACAGATACATTTTTTGAATGCATAAATGAACTTTCACTTTGCTCAATTTTATGCAGCATTTTTAACAGCTCTTCTTTATTAAAATCCACGGTATTAATAACCTGCTTAACCTGGTCTTTTATGTGGAGATAATTTTCAATCATTCCTGCAATTCTTTCATTGCCACCAAGCTTATCATATTCACGGGAAATACGTGTTATCTTTTCTGCGATGATGTATTTTTCGTCAGACTTGTCTTTGTCTTTTAGTTTGAAAAGATTTGTCTTTACAGATTCGAGTTCATCCAGCAATGCAACAGCCTTTATCTCCCAAATTGTATCAGCATTGTATTGAAACTGCCTTATTGTATCTGTCAATTCGTTTTCTAAAAAAATATATTGTTCCCTGAGCCTGGCAATATTTATTTGCTTTTCTGCAACCGAAAATACATGCTTAAATTCCTGCTGCGTCATTACAAGAAATACGGTGGTATTCAATACCCTTGAGTCATTTAACTGAATTTGTATTTCAATGTCGGAGCCTTTAATAAGGTCAGACTGTAAATCTTTACCTGCAATTTCAATGCAGCCAATTGTTAAGTTAGATGAAGGACGGGAATATTTATCACCCTCAAGAATATTGATGATAATATTATCCTTGCTGCCTTTTTGAATGGTTTTTGATATCTCCCGGTAAAGGGTTCTTTTCTGCGGCAGCAGTGAGTTTCGCTCAAAGATCACTTCCAGTTTTGTTGTTTTGTTTTCCAAATCATCTACCTCAACACAAATGTCGTGGGGCAGCGGTTGGCCATCAATATTGTACATGCCCTGTGTAATGCTGATCTCATTTTTAAGGCCCGGTATTTCGTGGCTGCTGCTGTCGTAAACGTTTAAAATAAATTGATTATTTATGCCCGGTATCAATGGAAGAAATTCAGTTTTTTTCGCTTTCAGCGGAACAAAGCCAGTATCAAATCCGCCATCAGTTCTTGTAATTCTGTAGGTAAAATCGTGGTAATCGCCGGTACTGGTAAGTATCAGTATCTCTTCTTTATCTCTTGAAGACCTGGCATAATTTGCATCAATCTGAACGTCAGGAAAATTAACCAGATCAAAATCTAAGCTGGCCAGTAATTCATCCGCAAAAGCATTTTCATGTTTTTTCTGTTCGCCGGCCGGCTCATAAAATTTATTGGCTGCATAATAAGCAGCGCCAATAGCAACTGATGTTGTAGGGTCAATTGAATAATTAAGTTTGATGCCTGTTTTGAGCGTGAGTTGTTCCCTTACCTGTGGCAAAAAAGTACTGCCGCCAACAAGGATAATTTCGTTGATATCCGCTGCCGTAAGGTTATTGTTATCTAACACTTTGTTCAGCAGCTTAATGGTTTCTGCGGCAATGGGATTAAAAATTTCATCTGCAGATGCTCTTGTGACCGGGATATAAAAATCATAATCTTTGCCGTTTAAATTTGCAGAAAATTCTATCACTGTTTCGGCTGCGCCAGATAATTCTTTTTTTGCTTCCTCTGCATAATACATAACCTGGTAATACAGCATTTCATATTTGCCATGCCGCACCCTGAACTCTTCTTCAAAATTTTCAATGCCTGTTTGTTTGATAATTTGCGGCACAACAATCTTATCTATCAAGGCAAAATCAAAATCCATTCCGCCTAAAAAATTATTGCCTTCATGGTCAGCAATCTTTAGTTCTTCACCGCTTGATTTAATAAGTGCAACATCAAAAGTACCGCCACCCAAATCATACACCAGGCGGTAGCCATCTGCCTTTTCATTTTCCGCAGCTTCATTAAAAAAAGCCAGGCAGGCGGCAATGGGTTCCTGCAATAAAAAAACTTCTTTAAAGCCGGCATCTTGCCCGGCCTTTAACGTGGCATTGCTCTGCATACCATCAAAAGAGGCAGGCACAGTTATTACAGCCGCTTCAGGATTATCCGTAGGTGGCACAAACTTTTTCAGTTCCCGTAGTACCAGGGCTGATAATTCAACAGGCGTTACATTCTCATCACGACTAACGATGTAGTATTTTTCATCGGTGCCCATTTTTCTCTTAAAACCGCCGAATACGTTTACCGCATCTTTTGTCAAATATTCTCTCGCCTTATCTCCAATTAAAATCCTCTCCGGCCTGTAGGCAACAACAGACGCAAGTGTTTCCTTTTGGCCAACGGGGTTTTTGTAAACATGCACTTTGCTGTTCTCAAATTTTGCAATCAATGAATTGGTGGTACCAAGGTCAATACCGAAGTTTACGGATTTCATGTGCTGTTAATTTTTCTCTACAAGTACTACAGCTTTTTGCACAAGCTGGATACCATCGCCGGTTTTTTTATAAATGATGGGCTTTAGAGTCTTAGTGATTTTCATTTTAGAGGAAACACCGCCAATGATACTTGCTTCGCAATCAGTTCTTGCATCGTTGTACATTTCATTGGTAGGATCCTGTATCATAAAACCTTCTTCTTCAAATATAGAAAATAAGCGATTAAAATTTCTCTCAAAACTGCCGCTTTGATTCAATTCTTTTATTTTATGCTGTATCTCAAATAACTGGTTAATTATCTGCGGCGTGCTGTTACTCATTTGCTGTATTTATGTTTGATGGTGTAGCTGCCTTTTTTATAACGAAAAAATTAGCCGGTTAGTTTTTGGCAGGCTGCTATTGAGCTTTTTTAATTTTTCTTTAGCTTC
This sequence comes from Ferruginibacter sp., assembly GCA_965247025.1. Lineage (GTDB taxonomy): Bacteria > Bacteroidota > Bacteroidia > Chitinophagales > Chitinophagaceae > Ferruginibacter. The sequence continues at coordinate 5,411,433 of OZ252000.1, forward strand.
AGTCCACTTAAGTTGCAGGGAATCTAACTCTTTTGCGGCTTTATCAACTGCCGGTGCTGCCTGCCGGGTTACCGGCATATCATTTTCATTTACCAGGTTAAAAAGGCCTGCAAAATCATTCTGAAGTTTTCCAAATCCGGGTTCAGTACTGCCGTTCTCCGCTAAATTCAATATTGAATCTGCCATATTTAAATCTTTTGCTGCCCGCTTTGCAGCCATTGGTAAATACTGTTTTATTTGCTGGCGCAGAAAGCTGATTTGATTCAAAGCATCCAGGCAAACCTTTCTTTTCTCGTAGCTTTCAACAGCCAGCCTGTTAATATCCAGCAGGTCTTTGTGGCTGGTGGTTACTCTTGGGTCCATAACTACTTGAAAAGTTTGGATGAACTCTTTCCCATCAACAGTGAGTTTTACTGTGTAAGTTCCGGGTAAAACCCAGGGTGAAGTTTCGTTTGGCGCCGTATTCATGTAAGTTGCGGAGATAGGATAAGAAGGCGGAATATTTAACGGATCATAATGCATATCCCACATAAACCTGTGGCTGCCTGCCGCTCCGGACAAAATTTCTTGTGGTCTTATCCAGTAATGCGGAATATTCAGGTCAGGCAACTTATAAAGGCTGTCTGTATTTGAATATTTTCTGATTGTTTTACCTGCTTCATCTTTAATTTCCAGTTCAATTTTTTGAGCCGGTGAATTAAGATAATAATTAATCCCAGCCCCCTCCGGGGGATTTTCACCGGCAGGTTCTTCCTGTGGAACGGGCGTATCAGGGTACATATTCCACCTTACTCTGATGGCTTTTTGTGGCTTAAATAAGTTAGTGGCGGTAAGCGTGCCATCGGGCATTAACTGTCTCAATGAAGTAATATCATCCAATATCCAAAAACTACGGCCATGGGTGCCAATTACAATATCATCATTTTTTATCACCAGGTCCCTGATAGAAGTTGCCGGCATGTTTAACCGCAGCGGCTGCCAATTTTCGCCATCGTTGATTGATACATACACAGACCTTTCACTGCCGGCAAACAGCAACCCTTTTTTAACGGGATCTTCCTTTATAACATTTATAGGATCATCAGGCAAACCGTTCACAATTTCTTTCCAGCTTTTGCCGCCATCAGTTGTTTTAAAAATATGTGCTTTTAAATCATCAACCCGTATCCGGTTAACAGCCGCATAAGCTGTATTAGCGTCAGTATGGCTAGCATCCATCAACGATATTTTACTCCAGCTGCTTATTTGCGGCGGCGTAACATTGGTCCATGTTTTTCCTCCATCTTTTGTTACATGTATAAGGCCATCATCGGTGCCGCACCAGATTGTGTTTATATCAATATAAGATGGCGCTACGGTATAAATAACCCCACGCCTTTTCATGCGTTTCATATCATCTTTTGTGTAGATGCCAACACTCGCAGGTATGTCCCAGCTTTCCCTGGATAAATCGGGGCTGATAGTTTCCCAGCTACTACCACCATTTGTTGTTTTAAAAAGTACATTACCGGCGTAGTACAATGTTTTTTTATCGATTGGATTAAAGAGTACCGGTGCTGTTCTTAAAAAGCGGTATTGCCCGCTGCGTATTGCTTCTGGCGCAATGTTCTGGGTTTGACCTGTACGTTTATCATACCGGGTTATTTTGCCGCCGTAAATGATATTATTGTCCATTGGGTCTGGTGCAACATAGCCATATTCTTCCACGCCTACTGGGTGCCATTCCCGGTAAGTTATACCTCCGTCATTTCCCCGTGATGCTATACCCACGCTGCCACTTTCCTGCTGGCCACTGTACACATTGTATGGAAAAGCATTGTCTGTACTTACATGATATAATTGGGCAGTAGGCTGGTTGTACCAGGATGAAAAAGTTTCTCCGCCGTTTACGGTAATGATGGCTCCCTGGTCACTGGCAATAAGTATTATTTCACGGTTGTTTGGGTTGATCCAAATACGGTGATAATCATCGCCACCCGGAGCACCACGAAACGCATTCCAGGTTTTACCGGCATCCTTACTTTTCCAAACCACCACACCGGCAGTAAAAACAATATCAGCATTTTGGGGATCGGCTTTTACCTCGGCAAAATCATCACCTCTTCCCCAGTACCTTTCATCTTTATTTATTAAAAGCCATGTTTCTCCAGCATCGTCACTTCTGTAAATGCCACCGAGATCGCCTGCATCAACAGTGGCATACAATCGGTTTGAGTTGGAAGGTGCAATGCAAAAACCAATTCTGCCGAGGCCCTGGCTGGTAGTTGGTAAACCTTTGGTTAACTGCTTCCAGTTATTGCCGCCATCTGTTGATTTATACAAGCCACTTGTCAGTCCGCTCCAGCGGCCGTTTTCCCATGGTCCCTGGCGGCCAGCCCATAAATCTGCATACACAATATTGCTATTATTGGGATCAACACTAACCTGAACAGCTCCGGTATTTTCATCAATAAATAATACGTTTTTCCAACTCTTACCACCATCTGTTGTTCTAAAAACACCCCGCTCTTTATTCGGTCCGTAGGGGTGACCAAGTACAGCCGCAAAAACTATGGCTTCATTTTTTGGGTCGATGGCAAGTCCGCCTATTTGCTGGCCATCTTTCAAGCCGGTATTGATCCAGGTTTTGCCGGCATCTGCAGATTTATAAACACCATCGCCGGTAGAAAGATCGGGCCGCTGAATGCCTTCTCCGCTTGCCGCATAAACAACAGAGGGGTTAGAAGGTGCAACAGCAACATCGCCGATTGAGCCAGTAGGCTGGTCGTCGAAAATTGGTTTCCAGGTGCGGCCAAAATCGGTTGTCTTCCAAACCCCGCCATTGTTCACGCCAATATAAAATACATTAGGCTGGGCCGGAACACCTACGGCCCCCACTGTTCTGCCGCCTCTGTGCGGACCAATACAACGCCATTTTAAACTGGTGAAATACTTGTTTTCTACAGTTTGTGCAAGCGCCGTTGACAACATCAGTATTGTAACAGAAAAATAAATTATTAACCGCATAATGATTTTTAAGTGAAGGAAGGTTTACACCTGTGTGTGAAAAATATTTTGAGGACCGGGTTAAGGATTAATGACAGACAGTATCAAACAGCAATTGCCTGATCGCTGATTTATTTGCCCGGAACAGAAATACCGATCACCATATTTTCAAGATTATGCTCTTTAAAATATGTTTTTGAAATTACAGTTGCACCTTCTAACAGCTCCTCAAGCGGAGTTTGTTTTGTCCCAAGCATTTTATAGATTTTTTTCAATGAAGCAGCTTCATCAGTTTCTCCGGTTTGCGTCATTGCCTCTTCCAGCGCTATTATTTGCAGGCCACTGTCTTTAAGTTTGCCAAGTTCTGCAATCATCCAGCTTAAAGCCAAAAAGTAATTGGTGTTAAGTAATAAAAAGCAGGTATTGTCGCCTGCCTCCGGCATTTTATTAAAAGGCGAATTAACTATTTCCGGGGTTAGATATTTGGACAAATGCCTTGGTTTTAATTTGCCCTGCGCCAGTTGAATACAGCCCTGCAACGCCTGGGGATAAATACTCAGCCATCGTAATTTACGCCTGAGTTCATGTACATCTGCCTCCATATTCTCAAAATGAAATGAGAGGTTATCCATAAAAGCTACTATACCATAAATTGCTTTTCCGTAAAATTCCTGGAATTCTTTTACTTCATCTTTTTCTTCCAGCCAGTCAGCCCCGGCCAGTTTCTTTCTTATTTTTTCTATTCTCGTTGCTGATGATCCTGTCCATCCATGTTCCTCCAGCAACTCATTTAAGCGTTGTATCTTCTCTCTTGTTTGTGCCTGTAAATAAGCTAATACCGGTGGCGGTATTTTTTTGTTTGGTGCAAGGTTTTTTGCAATTGAATCGTAATAATCTATGGCGCCTAATGCATCTTCCAGCAATTTAAAATGTTCTTTTATTTTAGCAAAATGCTTGCTGTTATGTAATCCGCAGTATATTTTAGCCAGCCCTTCCAGCATAAATAATGGCGTTCGGGCATTGTTGTGGTAAAGGTAAAGTGCCGGGTTTTTTTGTTTGGCGGCCTTGCTGACAAGTGCTTCTGCCTGTAGCAGAAAAAATTCAAACCGCTGATATCCTTTGTGCATAATTTGTTTTTTACATTTCAAAAAAAGATACTGTACCGCCTACCCAGGTTTTATCTTTATTATATCTTGTTCCAATCATTTTGCCTTTGCTAAGCCTTGATAAATTATGTACCCCAACGGGCCTGGCTTTACCATTTTTCCAAAAATAAAATAAACGTATCTCTGCTTTGGCATTGCCGTCTGGTGTTTTAATCACATCTGCATATTTTACCTTGCGTTGCAATATCCAGTTTTCAGGGTCTTTTACATTATCAATATCTTCTTTGGTTACGTCTATTATCACCCCCATTCCTGCAAATGAAAACAGTGGTTTTAAAACATAGTTTTCAAGATCTGCCGGTATTGTCTCCAGTTTATTCAGGAAGAAAGTTGGTGGTACATATTTATTGCTGATCAGTGGTAACGTATACTTGCTGATGCGGTAGAACCAGTTTGGATGAGATACCCACTCAACATCCCATGGGTGAGAAAAATCGATGATGTTGCCTTGTATTTGCTGCTGGTGCAGGTCATCAAAAATGAGGCGGTTATAAATACGCTTTACCTCAATTTTTTTACCTTCTTTTTCGTAGTACAATTTATTGCCTTCACCAATTAGCTTTGTAAGGCAAACCGTATTTATGCCCAGCAGCTGTTCCGTGCAATAAAAGTCAATCCTGGTTTTTTGCTTTTCCGGATATATCTCCAGCAATATTACCTGTTCCGGGTCAGCATCAGCCACTATAATTTCTTTTAATTCCTGCAGGTAAGATGCTTCGGTGTAGCCGTTTAAGTAGGCATCATGTGTACCTGGCACCTGGGCATAATCTCTTGTAAACCTGGTATGGTAAGCCTGGAAGCCAAACAGGGTAGGGAAGCCCTGCATTTCTATAAGTTGCGGCTCAAGCCCGCCTTCTTCATTTTCGCATACGCCAAAATCAAACACTACAAAATCTGAATAGCTTTTTTCATTTGGTATTTGCATTCCTGCCGGTATGGCTCTTTCTGTAAGTTCTTTAAAATTTGGCTGCACCAAAACATCTATAATATCTTCACATGCGGCAAGCATTTTTTTGGTAAAATCAGCTGGTACAAAAATGGGGGTTTCGGCTATCCGGAAATCCAGGGAACCGGGATGCAGGTCTTCATTCAACTTTAAATAAGCTTCATATTTTTCCTGGGAAAAATTGCTGTTGAACTGTTGTCTTAACTCCGGCTGCATGGCATTGATAAATTATCCCGTTAATATAGCAATTGAACCAGCAGCTGTAACCGCTGGCGCCCTTACTGTTAGCCTGTTAAAAATAATCATGTATGTCATCAAACCCAAATTTTTCATCAAGTGCGTTCAATGCTGCCCGGCTTTGCCTTTTGTTGGGTACACTTAATTTATTCCCTGCTCCTGCTGTTTAAGCAGTTCGGCTATATTACCGAATTTGCTATTAATTCGTGTATATAAACGAACTTTTAATTAATTCGTGTATTTAAACGAATTTTAAAAATATTCGTATACTTAAACGAACCAACATAATTTGCCTACATTTACAATCATCAACTATTATCAATGGGAGTGCAGGCAGTAATTACAGCGGATATTGTAAATTCAACAAAGCTTACGGCTGTGCAGGAAAAGAAATTATTAAAGGCCTTGCAGCAGGAATTACAAGCGTATCAATATGAATTTTACCGTGGAGACAGCTTCCAGGTATTTCACAAAAATGCAGCCGAAGCTTTACAAGTTGCATTGCTGTGCCGCACTGCAGCTATAAGCTTATCGCAGGATGAAGAAACTGTTATATCCGATGTACGATTAAGTATTGGCATCGGGCAGGTAAAGCCACCGGTTAAACAATTAAGCACCGCTAAAGGTGAAGCTTTTGTTCTTTCCGGCAGAGCTTTTGATAAAATAGCTAACACAGATCAGCGGATAGCAATAAGCACAGAAAACCCGCTTGCCAATGAGGCACTGCAGGTAATAGCTGATTATATAAATGCTATTTTTAAAGGAATGACCGGCAAGCAGGGCGCCGTTATTTTTGAACTGCTGAAAGGTGAAACCCAACAGCTGGTGGCGGAAAAATTAAACCGCTCCAAAAGCACTATTCATCAGCATGTAAATGCAGGCAGGTGGCCCGAAATTGAAAGACTGTTGCAGCAATATAAAAATATCATCAATCAACTATCATGATCCAATCAATATGGTTAACAAAACTATTGCTGGCGCACCTGGTTACAGATTTTATACTACAGCCAAAAAGCTGGGTAGATGACAGAAATGAAAAACATTTTTCATCTTCTAAATTATACCTGCATGGTTTAATTACAGGCTTGGTTGCCTGGATAATGATGGGCTGGCAATACTGGCTGGCAGCCCTGGTAATATGGGTAACCCACACAATTACAGATGGCTGGAAATCTTACAGAAAAAATACTGTTACCTATTTTTTAGCAGATCAGTTAATACACCTGCTGATAATACTTGGCTGCTGGTATTTTACTTTTTATAACAGCACTGATATGGAACTGTTATTGCAAAAATTAAATGCCAGGGAAGATGTATGGAAAGTAATTACAGCCGCAGTTTTTTTAACTACACCTGCAGGCATATTGATTGGCCAGCTAACAAAGCAGTGGCGGGATAAAATCGCCAATGCAGACAGCCTTGCGAATGCTGGAAAATGGATAGGTATGATAGAACGCATTGTAATATTCATCTTTGTAATGCAGGGCCAATACTCTGCAATTGGGCTGCTGGTAGCAGCAAAAGGCATTATACGTTTTAATGAAAAAGACCGGCAGGAAACAAAGACAGAATACCTGGTGATTGGCACACTAATGAGTATCGGCCTATCAGTAATAACTGGTTGTATTATAAAACTCACAGGCAATTAATTGCTGCAAAGCATCGCAGCTAAACCAATTCAGGCGCCAGCTTTTCTACTGCGTCCTTTAAAAAATTAGGTAGAATGTGGGAATAGGTATTCGTGATTTTATCCGGGTCATTTAAATGTTCTATCATGCTGGCCCATTTGGCCTCACCATGATTTTCAATCACTGTTTTTTTCTTGTCTTCAGTTTGCAGGTGCATACTCATACCGATAGCATCTGCCTCCGGATGAAACTGTGTGCCGATCATATATTCATTAAACCGGACAGCCATAATAGCTCTTTCCAAATTTACATGAGGCCTGTCTTTTTCAATAGATAAAATCGTAGCACCAATCTGGTGAATCATGTTGTGATTGGGTTCAATTACCTGGTAATCCCTGCTGTCAACTGCATAAAAGGGATCTTTCATTCCATCAAAAACAATCTCTTCAACACCATCATGAAGCAGGTGAACAGGAAAAACGCCGAAAGAGGTGCTTTTACGTTTGCAAACATTTGCAATATGAAAATGGCGGCAGGCCAGCTGGAACGAGTGGCAGATAAAGAAAACGTATTTTTTTTGAAGATTACCTTGGTTATTGTTCCAGCACTGTACCTGGTGCAACCAGTTAAAATATACTTTTTCCCAATCGCTGCCAGCACTATCTAAAGGGCTGCCGGGACCACCGCTGGAAATAAAAATATCGTAAGAAAGATCTGGTACCTGCTTGTGCTGGCGAACATCAAACTCATCCCATACAATATTAATTTGCTGGTACGATCCAAATTGATTGAGAATTTCTCTTATACAACGTAAACCCTGGTTAGGGGCACCATCATACAAATCCAATATTGCCAGTTTTATGGTTTGTTTGTACATAAATTTCGGCGGTAAAATTAAGTGATTTTTTTCAGCTAGCTTTTGCAGTTAGTTAAAGCTGACAATTATATCACATTCCGGGCCCTTACTTGCGGCACACATAAGCCAAATAATATTCAAAGCATCTGCCCTGCCGCATTGGATCTGGTAATTTTACAGCAGGTAATTTTATGCCTAAAACACCTAACTTTAGCGTCAATTTTTTATTAATTATCTGGATGAAAAGATTTATTGTTTTACCTCTGCTGGCGCTTTTATTTGTTTTTATATTTGATTTTGCTGCAATAGCCCAGTCAGGGGTTCCAACAAATATAAACGGGACAATTGTGGACCTCGGCTGTACACAAACCTGTACAAATCTGAGTTTTAAAATACCGCATTTAAAATCAACTACAGATTATTATGTAAACAAAATTCCTTACACTCCCTACCAGTATGTAACAGCCGGCGGTACCGAGGATTTAAACCTGTATGATGATGACCAGTTTAGCGATGCTATAGATCTGCCTTTTCCATTTTGCTTTTACGATTCGGCTTATACAAAAGTGATTGTTGGCTCTAACGGAGTTATTACGTTTGATCTTGCCAACGCTGGCTGCGCCAATGGGTATAAAATCGAAAATGAAATACCTTATGCACCAGGCGCTATTTGTAAGGTGGATAGTCTCTATTATCCAAGAGCTGCCATTATGGGGATTTACTCGGATCTTGATCCCGGACCCGGGCCCAATAATAATCAGGGAATAGCCAGCCCGCCGGATAAAAAAATTGAATGGCGGGTTGAAGGGACTGCACCGTACAGGCACTTTATTGTAAGCTTTTACCACATAGGTACTTTTGGGGTAAACTCATGCGGACGCATTACGCCCAATGATTTTCAGATTGTAATTTATGAATCCACCGGTTTGATTGAAGTATTAATTGGAAACAAAATTTGCCTTTCTAACACAAACGATGGCCGTGGAATACTAGGGGTTCAAAACTGGAATAAGGATAAAGGAGTTGCCGCTCCCGGGAAAAATGCGACGGTTTGGAATGCAAACCAGGAGGCATACAGGTTTACACCTTCAGGTGCCGGATCACGCTTTGTCAGTTGTGATTTGTTGACATTGTCTGGGGGGCTTCTTGCTAAAGCAGATACTCAAACAACATCAGCTGGTTTGCTGGATGTGGCTTTTAATAATGTTTGTCCGCCAGTGGGTTCTACCAAATATTTAGTAAAAACCATCTTTTCTGATTGTGTAACAGGCATAGCATCATTAATTAGTATTGATACGGTTACACTTAAGCGTAAGCCAACAGATATTGTTACCGGTATTGTAAAAGATGCAGTTTGTGCAGCTACCAGTAAGGGGAGTATTACTATTACAGCTCCTGCTGGCAGCGGTATTGAATATTCCATAGACAGCGGTGCTACTTTCCAGGCCTCTCCTGTGTTTACCTTATCATCCGGCACCTATACTATTACCGCAAAAAATAACAATACGGGTTGTAACTCCGGCAAAAGTTTTACGATAAATGCTGCTTCTGCAATTCAGGCAACAGGAGTAGTAACTAATGCCGCTTGTGCTGGCACATTCACAGGCAGTATCAATGTTTCTGCATCACTGGGGGTGTTACCTTATACTTATTCAATTAATGGTGGAAGTTCGCAGGCCTCAAATGTATTTGCCAACCTGGAACCAGAAAATTATTCCATTGAAGTAAAAGATAATGTTGGCTGCTCAGTAAGTTTCGTGAAAAGAGTAGGAAATGGGCCAGGCGTTTCCGTGAGTTCAATTGCTACAGATGCAGCCTGCGAAGGAGCTGTAAATGGAAAAATTATTATCAACCCTGCAAATGGGACAGCGCCTTATAATTATTCGCTTAATAGCGGTAGTCCACAATTGTCAAATACCTTTTCAAATTTAGTAGCGGGAGATTACACTTACACAATTAAGGATGCTAATGGCTGCGGTGCCTCAGGAGGCGCAACCATAATTAACACGCTGAATTTAAGTGCAGCTGCTTTCGCAACAAATGCTTCTTGCCAGGGATCTGCAACCGGAACAATTACAGTAACACCGCCGGCAAACGGGCTTGCACCTTTTTCATATTCACTTAATAGCGCTGCGCCACAATCATCTAATATTTTTCCCGGCCTGAATGGAGGAATAAACTATAACGTTGCCATAAAAGATGCTAACGGATGCATCGCTACTTTAGTACAAAATGTTACCAACAACATCGGCGTAACTGCAACTGCATCAACGCTCAATGCAGCATGCTCCGGCACTTCTACCGGAACTATTATTGTAAATACTACCCTCGGTACCGCACCGTTCACTTTCTCAAAAGACAGTGGCTTAACATACCAATCTTCCAATACATTCAGAAGCCTGTTGAGCAAGCGCTATAATGTAGCTGTAAAAGATTTAAATGGCTGCACCTTTTATTTCCCGGCAACTGTTCTCAACAATGCAGGTGTTGTTGTAAATACGGTGATAGACAAGGCCTCCTGTGCAACAGTACCTAACGGCAAAATAACCTTAAATCCCATTGCCGGAATTGCACCCTTAAAATATTCAACTGATGGGATAAATTTCCAAGCCTCCAACCAATTTGCCGGTTTGTTTTCGGGCATATTTAATATAACCGTTCGTGATAGTGCAGGCTGCAGTATCACGCTAACTAATGTGCAGGTTGGTAATGCGCCAATCGTTAGGCTCGATTCTTTAACAATCACAAATCCATCCTGTAAAGGACTTAATAACGGAACTATAAAAATTTTTCCAAGCCTTGGTGTACCGCCATATCAGTATGCGCTGAATACCGGAATTTTCCAGGCTGCAAATGTATTTTCCAATATTGCGGCAGCTACTTACACCGTGCACATACGTGATAACAGCGGCTGTGTTAAAGACACTGTTATCAGCCTTACGCAACCTGCTCTCCTTACTATTTCAACTAATTCTTTTAAAGCAACTTGTACCGGTAACCCGGATGGAAACATCACTGTTACAGCGCTGGGAGGAACTTTGCCATATTTATATACAAGCGACCCGGCAGGGCTTTCGGGCTATCAGCCTGCGGCCTTATTGAACTTAAGAATTGGTAATTATACTATCACTGTGAAAGACAGCAAGGGCTGTACTGCAAACAGGAAAGATAGTGTGCTGCTGCTTGATACGATGCGTTTAGAGCTGGGAAATGATACAACCTTTTGCGAAGGCGTAGGCACAGTTTTACAACCAAGTACCAATGCATTGACTAACATTTTTAAGTGGACGCCGGCAGTTGGCCTAAGTGATCCGCTGGCAAAAAATCCGCTTGCTTCGCCGGATGACACTACTAAATATTATCTGACGGCTAAATGGGGTATTTGTGAACGTAAAGACAGCATAACGCTTAAAATTTTAATTAAGCCAATTGCACACGCAGGCAATGATACTGCGGTTTGTTTTCAAACACCTGCCTTTTTAAGAGGAAGTATTGGCAAGGTTTCCGGGCCTTTTAGTTATAATTGGTCACCTGCCACATTGCTTAACAAAACCGATACACTATCCCCGGTAACGATGACCGCTATCAACGGTGAATATATTTACACGCTAACGGTGAAGGATAATTATGGCTGCAATTTTACGCAGTCAGATAGTGTAGTTGTAACTGTGCAGCCCATAGTTCCTGCGTTTGCTGGCAATGATACGAATGCAGTTACCGGCACTGCTCTGCCTCACCAGCTACAGGCAACAGGCGGCGGACCGGGTGGCCGTTACGAATGGAACTGGTCTCCATTGGGTGGCGTTGTTATATCAAATGCCAATATTGCGAACCCGACAGTTAGACTTCAAAACCATAATTATATTTTTAGTGTAAAGGTCACAGATTTTGCCGGGTGCGTCGGTTACGATACGGTGAAAATTACAGTATTTGATGGTCCGACTTATTATATGCCAACTGCTTTTTCACCCAACGGTGATGGCAGGAATGATATTTTCAGACCAACGCCGGTTGGCATTGCTTCAACTGATTATTTTAGGATATTTAATCGTTACGGCGAACTTGTTTTTGAAACGAGCCAGTGGATGGCAGGTTGGGATGGAACGTTTAAAGGAAAGACACAAGAAACAGGAACCTACGTGTGGATGATAAAAGGAAAAGACAGGAAAGGAGTTGTGGTTGAGCAAAAAGGGACAGTGGTTCTGCTCAAGTAAATAAGTGTTGTCTGCTACAATTTTAGTAACAGCTTTTTAACCAATCTGTAATTTATAAAAACTGAAAGTAGCAAAAGGATCAATGCTGTTAAAACAACCATCCAATCTAATAATGGTGATAAACCTTCTTTGCCCTTCATAGCAACCTGTTGAAAATACCATTGAAAAATTGCCGTAAAAACTAATGCAATCAAAACAATAATCGCATAAACAGGCACCCATCTTTTAGTTACAGTTCTACTTAGCCAGCCGGGAGAAAACCCAAGTGTGAGCAGCAATTCCAGGTTTTGTTTACTCTTTGCAATCATCAGTTGTAAATAAAAAGAAAACAGCAGCATCGCCAATAAAATAACCAACATACCAAAGCCTGATAAGCCGCTTACAATGGCCTGTAATATTTGTTTTACTCTTCCAAACTTTGTTTTGTCTTTGTTGATGTTATAGTTTTTTTGTTGGAGAAACTGCAGCAGGCTGCTGTTATTTGCATCTTTAGTTTTTATAAAAACCCGGGATGGATTAACAGCCGTGTTGTTACCCAACTGCTCGTTAGCCCAAACTAAAAAGTTTTGTGGCACAAGTACTGAATTGATCCTGTCACTAAGGCCAACGATATTTGCTTTAAAAGTTTTCATCCGGCCATCGGCGGCATAGCATTCCAGCTGCACGGTAACCAAGGAAATACTTTTTTCGGAGAACTGAGGTAAATCTTTACTGGGTGCAAAAACAGTATTGTATAGTTCAAGATAATCTGATGAGATTATTATTGGAACAGAATTTTGCCCGGGCTGCCATGCAAATGCTTCCGGTATTGTATCCAGAAAACGATTGTCAATCGATTCCAAAAATAAATCCGTTGTAAAGGGAAGCATACTGCTTCCGCTGGCCCTGACTAAAAATTTATTGGCAAGCAGCGGAGTGGCGTCTTCAATGCCTGGTGCAAGCTTCAGCGCTTCTATTTCGGCAGCGCTAAAGCTATGATCAGCGCCCATGTTTTCATTTGTAATCAGCTTGGTAACGGCAATATAATCATAGCCATCTTTTCTTGGGTTTTTGTCTTTCAGCAACACATTTATGTTTATGTAAAGCTGGATAGAAAGTAAGAGTAATGCAACACCAACCCCCAGCCCAATGTACCCCAGCCAACGGCTTACGGTATTTTGCCGGGTGTTTAAAAAAGGTGCAATATGGGCAAACGATAGTTTCACTTTATAAATTCAAAATAAGTGTTGTATTGAAATAATCAATTTGCTGAAGGTCTGCTAAAATGATTGCAGCATCTCGTTCGGCAGCTTCTTCTTCAATCAGTTCCATCGCCTTGCGCCGGTTGGCTTCATCAAGATGACTGAAAGGTTCATCAAGCAAAAGAAATTCAAAAGGCTGCTGCAGTGCCCTGATGATTGCAATGCGTTGCTGTTCGCCATAACTGCAGGTACTGCATGGCTTTGAGAGTTTGTTTTCAATACCAAGCCGCCTCGCCATTGCTGCAATTTTGCTGCTTTTGTGCCAGGGTGCAAGCAGTCTTTTTATTTCAAGATTTTCAAAAACAGACTGGTCGTTAAATAGCCGGAGATCCTGGAAAACAATGCTGATATGTTGCTGACGCAGCAAAGCCATTTGCTCTGCATCATGTCTTTTTAATGAGTTGTTATCAATGCTAATTTCTCCTGTATATTGGTTGCTGATGCCATATAAAAAATGAATAAGAGAAGTTTTACCACTGCCACTTGGAGCTATTATGTGAATATGATCTTTGCCGGAAAAGATCATTTCTTTCCTCCATACCTGCGATTGTAAAGCCTGAGTTTCTTCAAAAAAAACAGGAATAATATTTTTTATTTCGATTTGCATTGAGGGCTAAAAAAAATGCCGGTTCATTAATTTGAACCGGCAATATATTAGTATTGCTTATTTAGTTTTTGGCTTTGGTGTTGTGGCTTCATCAACTTTTGCTGCAGGAGTTACTGCATCTTCAAAAGCCATTAAATCTTCTTTCTGCTTTTTTACCATCAGTGCTCTTGCTTCACCAATTTTTGCTGCATAGCTATTAATTTGCTGAAGGCTGTTTGTGTTCTTGTCTTTAAGATTGATCTCTATATTTTGGGCAAGGCCACCATTCTTAAAAGTGCCACCCTTCCATAAAAGATTATCCCAAAACTGCAGGGATGCATCATAAACTATTTTACCGGCACTGTCCTTTGCTGCTTGCTGCTCAAATGCTTTTATTGCTGTTTGAAAATTTACATAAGCGCCAAAGGGCTCGCCGTTTATCTTCGGTATCCAATCGTAATTACCACTGGTGCCTGCAAGGTATTTATCTGCCTGCTCTTTTGTGTTGGCAAGTGCAAAATACTTATCGTTTAGGCTATAGTTAAAGCCAGCACTACCGCTGCTAAAAAATGTATTGCCTAATGATTTTCCGGCATTTACTATTTTATTGAATGATTCTTTTTCATTGATTGATGTTGCAAAAACAAAGTTAAACGAAGGCTTCACCTGGGCAAAATTTCCGTTGAGAGGAATTTCGTCGCCACCTGCTGTGTCTGGTACCATTTTTAAATCTGTTAAGCCAATGGCAATATCTCCCTTGGTGCCTTTAAGTAAATCGTTCATGTTTGACCCCATCTTTGTAAGCCCTGCATTTACTATTCCGTTCACACCTAAAACTTCCAGTAATTCTTTTATACCCTCAGGCTTTAAATTTAGTGCCATAGCGGCTATTACATCATTGCCGGGGATTCTTTTGAGCATCTCATCATCTATTTTTCCGCCAGCGTATTTCTTGTATAATTTGGTAAGATCTTCACCTGAATAGCTCAGGGTGCTAATATTTATTTTCCCTTCGTTAAAAGTTAACGCAGCAGTTGTAACACTGCCTTTAATAAATTTATCAAGGGAAATCATTGCCAATGGTGAACTGTTTTCAGACTTACTTAATTCCTCTGCATTCATCCAGAAATGTAAGTCTCCCGGTTCACCCATAAGTGTTGTAAATTTTTCTTCATTGCCTAAAGAGTTGCCTTCTTTGAGGGCAAATACTGCTTTGCAGGTAGCGTTAATATCCCTGGATTTACCATGATCCGTTATGTCTATAGAATCCTTTTTCATACGCCGGGAAAACTCGTCCATCTGACCCAATTTAGGAGCGTCAATAACGTACACAAATTTTTCTTTTGTCCACCCAACACAAATCGGCATGCGGCTTATAAATGAAACACCGTCAGCTTCAGATGCCGATCCTTTATCAGGAAAACTGTTATTAAAGTTTTTAAAAGCGGCTTCATCTTTTACAGATCCCTCAAAAGCCAGATAACCTCCAAGACTGTCTTTTTCCACAAAAAAAATGAGATCTTTTTTAACATCAATGCCAGATGTTTCCGGATCATCCATTAATTTTTTCAGGGTTTCCGGCAGGCTGCTATCTGCATACATCTGTTTAAAAATGGGATTGGTTTTAACCGTAGCCCAGGGTAATTTTTTGCTAAGAGATTCGCCATTAATATGTACTGCAACAGCTGCAGTTGCAGGGATGTACCGGCCTTGTGTATTTGTTTTTTTGCAGGAAGCGGATAACACCAAGATAGCGGCTGCTAAGAATAATTGCAAATGGGATTTCATAAAATGTTTTTTAAATGATGTTCAATATTTATGAATGGCTGTTTGCAGTAAAGTAGTCATACAGTTTTTCAAAAACAACTACTTCCTGCAAACCTGTTGTTAGATTTTTTACAAGACAATATTGCTGCTCTATTTCTTTACTGCCAATGATGATGGCGAAAGTGATTTTTTTTCTTTCGGCGTAGGTAAACTGCTTATTGATTTTTGCAAATTCATGGTAAAGTTCGCATGCAATGCCTTGCTTTCTCAGCTGTTGCATAATTTTAAAAGCAAACATACTTTCCGCAGCACCCATGTTGAAGAAGATTGCTGTTGTACCAGTTTCCACGGTTTCAGGAAAAAGATTCAGTTCAGTCATTACATCATAAATTCTGTCAACTCCAAAACTTATTCCCACCCCGGGAATATCCGGCACACCAAAAAGACCTGTAAGATCATCGTATCTGCCGCCGCCGCCAATACTGCCAATCTTAATTGTATCGGGTGCTTTGGCTTCAAAGATGATACCCGTGTAATAATTTAATCCTCTTGCCAAAGTTGTATCAACTACCACATTACATTCTGCAGGTAAATTCTTTACCAGGTATTCAAGTTCAGCAATACCCTTAAGGCCAATTTCGGAATCGGAAAAAAAGTCTTTTAAAAAAATAAGCTTATCCTCATTGTTCAAGTTATTTCCGGCAGTTCCGTTCATTGTTAAATATGACTCAATGATTTCTACCTGGTCATCATTCAACTCCCTTTCTCTCAGTTCTTCTTTTACTCTTTCAAGCCCTATTTTATCAAGTTTATCAATTGCTGTGGTGATGGCAACCACTTTTTCATCCTCTGCACAAACTTCAGCCAGGGCTGTAAGTATTTTCCTGCTGTTAATGTTTAACTGGTAGTTGTCTATTTTGAGGCGAATGAAAACTTCATGATAAATAGAGGCAAGCTCCACTTCATTAAGCAGCATTTGGCTGCCAACAATATCTGCATCACATTGTGTAAACTCACGGTAGCGGCCTTTTTGAGGATTGTCTCCACGCCAAACAGGCTGTACCTGGTAACGCCTGTAGGGAAACACAAGCTTTCCCTGGTTCATAGCTACATAACGGGCAAAAGGAATGGTTAGGTCATATTTTAATGCTCTCTCCGTTAAATCACTGCTGCTTTTACCTTCAAGTACCTTCTCGAAACCAGCTTTAGATTTTTCAATATTTTTTGGATTACTAATGCCATTATTTAAAATCTTGAACATAAGCTTATCGCCTTCTTCGCCATATTTTCCTAACAGGGTATCAAGATTCTCCATTGCCGGAGTTTCCAGCGGCTCAAAGCCATAAATTTCAAATACTTCTTTTATGGTTGAAAAAATATAGTTTCTTCTGCGTACGGTATCTGCACCAAAGTCTCTTGTGCCTTGTGGTATCGATGGTTTGGACATGATTGCTTTATAATTAATTAGATTGTTTTAAAAGGAGATTTTGGGAGGGAATTGAAGCCAAATAATTTTTAATAATAGCATTGCAGGCTTCCTCTATCATCATATAAATTTTATAGTAGCCATCTATTGGGCCATACCATGGGTCGGGAATATTTTTATTACTGCCCGGCGATGATTCATTCATAAGCAATTTTACTTTGTTGCCATCATACTTTTTACCTGCTATGCATTTAATTTCTGGCAAAATATCCTGTGCCATAACATAAATACAGTCATATTTTTGGAAATCGTCATCAATGAATGTCCTGCTTTTTTGACTGCTTATGTCAAGGCCATTTTTCCAGGCAACTGCCTGCGATAATCTATGAGGCGCTTCATCAGTATGTAAGCCATTGGTACCTGCACTATCCACCTGCCAGTTTAAGCCTGCCATTAAAGCTTTATCGTTTAAGATAGCCTGGGCTAACGGGCTTCTGCAAATATTGCCAAGGCATACCATCAATATTTTCATGTGGCAAATATA
Organism: Ferruginibacter sp.; assembly: GCA_965247025.1. Lineage (GTDB taxonomy): Bacteria > Bacteroidota > Bacteroidia > Chitinophagales > Chitinophagaceae > Ferruginibacter. The sequence goes on from OZ252000.1 coordinate 5,429,029, forward strand.
CTTTATGGATTGCAGATGTTAGAAGCCGTTTATAAATCAGCTTAAGCTGTGTGCAATTCTTAATTGTACCGGCTGTAAAATCAGCCTTGTATCAACTGCATCGTACAACAGCAATTGTAATTGGCATCTTATCATCCTTTACAAGTAACACTTAAACAATAAAAACTGCCTTTCATGTACCAATTTTGCCGTTTGTAAAATTCAAAAATTCTTATTTTCTTAGAATAGATTTTGCAAAACAAAATACAGTAAAGGGTTTCGCACATTGAAAGGTATTGATACAACAATAATACTGTTTATAAACTTGCTACTTTGTTTTGCATAGTACCAAATATCACCTTATCTTTGAGTCATCAAAACAAAACAACTTTTAAAAACAATAAAAAATTAAGATCATGAACACTAACACAAACAACTTTTTCACTTCAGTAAGTAAAGAAGTAACAAGAGACCTTACAACAGTAAATAATGATACTGTTTCTGCAGATTTTAATCAGTTTAAACAATTTACAGTAGCCGAAATGTGGAACCTGCAGCGCAGAAGCAGAACGATGCTGCAAAGAAGAAGAAACGCTTAACAAAATATATCATAAACTCTCAAAATAAAGATCATGAAAAAGTTATCAAACATTGTTTTTAACAATATCGCAAAAGAAGAATTAGAAGTATTAACTCACATTGTAGCCGAAACCCTTGCTGTTTTGCCTCTTGAAACAAAGAGGTTTGCAGCAGTGGATTTATGGAATATCCAACGCAATTACAGAACTTCTTTTGCAAGAAGGTATAAATGACAGCATCTTTTAACAGGATAAAGTTTCACCTGTTTTTACCGCCAAAATCTTTTTAAAGTCTCAGATGCTGAGGCTTTTTTTATGTTTTACCAGGGCTTAAACAAATAATTTTTAAAAGCCTGGTTATACTTATGGAAAATATTCCTTCTTCTACTCTTAGCATTAACGGCGCCGGTTTTGAACTTTTTTTTACCATCATCAAAACCAATTATCATGAACAAAGAATTTATATTGAAAAGCGATTTGCTTGATATTTTATTTCAAAACAGAAATAAAGAATATGGCGCTTACACACTTCGAAAATTTTATCCTGACCGGTTAAAAATATCTCTGCTGGTTATGTTTATTAGTGCCGGCTTACTTTCTGCTTTTACTTTTTTGCCATCAGGTAAAAAACTGACTAATGATATTTTAACCAAAGAATTTGTACTTGGCAATGCTAAAGTTGATGTGCCTCCGGTTCCTCCAAAGCCTAAACTTCCATCGGAACCCAGCCACAGGCAAACGGCAAAATTTATTAATGATATTGTGATTGTTAAGGATAGTGATTCTACTGAAAAATTGGTTGATATAAACAAATTGGAAATTGGCTATAAAACGATCATTGATCAGCCGGAGGGACTGGAAGGTACAGAAACTGGTATTGTTGCCGGTGAAACTTCAGGAGTTGAACTTGCCACACCAAAGCAACTACCAAATGCGAAAGATGCTCCGATCGATAACCCTGATATCCAGGCATCTTTCCCCGGTGGTCAAAAAGAACTGATAAGATTTTTAGAGAGAAATTTGCATTCACCAAATGACATTAATGAAGGTGAAACAGTGCAGGTGCAGGTTAAATTTGTTGTTGATTTTGATGGTGCTTTACAAAGCTTTGATGTGGTAAAGGATGGGGGTGAAGATTTTAATAAAGAGGTTGTGAGGGTTTTGAAAAAAATGCCTAAATGGAATCCTGGAAAAAAAGGCGGCCAGAATATTCCGGTTTACTACACCATTCCGGTAAAATTTACCAGTAATGAATAAGCATATGAGCAATGCCATATTTTAAAATGCAAAAAAGAAGTAAAACCGGGCAAATTATTATGTAATTTGCCCGGTAGTATTTTGCAATTTTTTTTAAAGGTATAGTGTACAAGTGAAAATAATATTAGCGGAAAGCAGCAACCATAAAAACTATTAAATATGGCTTTAGAAGAATTTGAAAAAGAACAGCTGAGTGAAAGGGAAAAGGGTATTTCTCAAATGAGGAGCATAAGCAATTATGGTATGGGAATATTTTTATTGGTTGCCGGGTGTTTTTTTATGTTCCCTACAAAATATACTGTGCAATTTCTAAATCATTATGACGGTGCTTTAATCAAGGTATTCGCAGTAATCTGCTGGATATACGGAGGTTTCAGAGTTTTTAGGGGCTATCAGAAAAAATATTTTAACGACTGATGAGTAAACGTTTAAGTAAGAAGGTAGTCTGCCTTTTAATGTTATTGATGTGTGGTGATTTTTTTTTAGTGGGCTGCACAAGCAGTAAGGAAAAGAAAATTCTACATTCCGATACACCAGAAAACGGAACTATCAAAATAAGTGTTGATGAGTCTTTTAAACCGGTAATGGAACAGCAGATTGCAGTATTTGAAGGCAATTTTCCGGGAACTAAAATAAATGCAGAATATAAATCAGAGGCTGATTGTTTTAAAGATATTTTTTACGATTCAGCAACACGTTTGGTAATTACTACAAGGGGGTTAACAAGTAAGGAGGCAAAAGCTTTTGAAGATACTTTGCACTATGTACCCCGGAGTGAGAAGCTTGCAAATGATGCAATTGCAGTGATAACTGGTATAAATAGTAGTGATAGTGTTTTTACATTGGAAGATCTGCAACATATGCTGACGGGCACATACAGAACAAAAAAGAAAGTGGTATTCGACGGCTTAAGTGGTACCAGCTCTGTGAGATTTGTTATGGATAGCATTTTAAAAGGGAAACCTTTTGATAATGAAATAGTTAAGGCTGTGAAAACTAGTAGTGAAGTACTTGAATATATCGCCTCAGATACAAATGCAATTGGTTTTGTTGGCATGAGCTGGATCGGTAACCCGGAAGATACAGGCCAGTTAAGAATGTTAAAAAAAGTTAAAATAAGCTATCTTGAATGTAAGGTTTGTAAGGATGCACCATATGTTAAACCAACACAGGCAGGTATAATGTCCAGGCGTTATCCTTTGCTACGTGGATTGTATTATATCCTGAAAGAAAATTATTCAGGGCTTGGTTCGGGGTTTGGGAGTTTCCTCCAATATGAGCGTGGACAACTTGTTTTCAGACGTTCTTATTTGTGGCCGGCAACAATTTCCTTTAACATAAGAAATGTGCAGTTAAATGAAAATATAAAAAAAGAATAGTTTGTTGTTTTTGTTTGTTAGTAATTTTAATAACATTGTGTAAGATTTAAACCGAAAAATAAGATGAATAAATTTAAAGCCGGGTTATTGTTTATTGCTGTTTTCATTTCAGCTAATGCTTTGAAGGCACAGACGATTGAAGAAGGAAAAAAGTTTTTATACTATGAGCGCTATAAAAGTGCCAAGAGTGTATTTGAAAAGTTGCTTGCAGCTAATCCAAATAATGTGGATGCCGCTTATTGGCTCGGTCAGTCTTTAATATTGCCGGATGATAATAGTAATGTTGCGGCAGCAAAAGAATTATATCAAAAAACACTGATGGCAAATCCCAACAGTCCTATATTACTTGCTGGCATGGGCCATATTGAATTGCTTGAGAAAAAAGATGCTGATGCAAAGAATCGTTTTGAAACTGCCATCAGTCTTACCCAGGCTAAAAGCGCCCCGGTTTTATATGCTGTTGGCGTTGCAAATGTTCTTGCACTTAATGGCGATGCAAACTATGCTGTAGATAAATTAAAGCTGGCTACGGCTTTAAAAAATATGAAGGATCCAGATGTTTTTGTAGCACTGGGTGATGCTTATAAAAAACTTACAGACGGAGGTAATGCACAAAAATCTTATGAAGGTGCACTGGCACTAAATCCAAATTATGCAAGAGCATCTTACAGAATTGGTAAAATTTACCAAACACAAGGCTTTGCACAAGAAGAGATATATATGCGGTACTATAATGAGGCAATAGCAAAAGACCCTGCATATGGGCCTGTTTATGAAAACTTGTACCAGTATTATTATCTTACAAATGTTACAAAGTCTGCAGAATACCTTGAAAAATTTTTAGCAAATACAGATGATGACCCCAAAAATTGCTATTACAGAGCTTCAATGAAATATGCCCAGGGCTTATTTGCGGATGCGATAACAAAAGCTGATGAATGCCTTGGAGCCACACCGGAGCCTTATCCAAACTTATATGGTTTAAAAGGATATGCTTACAATAAATTGAACGATTCAATAAATGCTAAAGCGTCTTTTGAAACTTATTTTAAAAAGCAGGTGCCCGAAAAAATTGGACCAACAGATCATAAAACTTATGCAGAGATATTACTTAAGTTTCCCGGAAACGATTCTATTGCTGGGTTGTCTATGGAAAAAGCAATAGCTGCAGATACAACTGAAAATGGAAAGGTCGCCTTGCTTAAATCAATGGCAGCCTCATACGAAACCCAAAAGAAATTTAAAGAAGCAGCTGATTGGTATGCAAAGATTGTAGGTGTTCGTAAAGATACCCGTAAAACAGATCTCTTCAATGCAGGAAATAATTATACAAAAGCGGGAGACTATGATAAATCGATAGCAATTTTTGATAGTTATATTCAGAAATTTCCAGATGAAACTTTTGGCTACTATATGAATGCTAAAAACTTTTTAAAGAAAGATTCGGCAGATATAGAAGGAAAGGGTTTTACAAATTATACCAAGATAGTTGATATGACAGACCAGGTAAAGGGCAAGCCGGGAGAAAATGACAGGATAAAAGGATCGTTGAGGTATTTAATAGAATACTATGCAAATGTCAAGAGAAATAAAGACAGCGCATTGTTTTATACCGATAAAGCAATTGCTTTGGATTCTACAGATGCAGACTTCAAAAATATAAGGGAAATTATAAGCAAGGCAGATTTAAAAGCACCTAAAACACCTGCTCAAAAGCCTGCAGCACCGGCAAAACCATCTGGTACAAAACAATCTGCTGCTAAGGCTGCAGGTTCAAATGACCCGGCCCCAAAAAAGAGATAATTATTAGTTTTGAGGTCAAATTCAATTAATGCTATACATCCTCATCAGTTACTTACTGATGAGGATTTTATTTTTAAACTAAATTGTTTATTTCAGTGGCTCCCTTATTTTTGCGTATGCAATTTTTTATCCTTCAATCAACCGATTTAAATAGTGCAGCTAACTATTTACCAATAGGGATACAGTTACTTTTTGCTATTGGATTTATAGCAACAATGATGATACTAACCCACAAGTTTGGGCCAAAACGTAAGGGAACCGATAAACTCCAAAATTTTGAAAGCGGAATAGAAATAAGGGGTAATGCAAGACAACCGATGGCCATCAAGTATTTTCTGGTGGCTATTTTATTTGTACTATTTGATGTGGAAGTGATCTTCTTTTATCCATACGCAGTAAATTTTAAAGAGCTTGGCTGGAATGGTTTTCTTGCGGTGATTATGTTTGTAGGATTATTTATTTGTGGCTTTATATATATTATTAAAAAGGGTGCGTTAAATTGGGAAGATTGATTCCAGCAAATTTTAAATGTGCGGATTTCAAATTCTAAAAAAAACGAAAGATTTAAGCCGGCAGACTTCAATTGAACAATGCTTTGTTTTAACGGTTTAATTAGTTGAAGATTTGAAATTTATTACACATCGCTTTTAAAACAATTATTATGCGTCCTGTACAATATAATGCAAAAGTAAAAACAGTTGAAGCTCCGGAAGGGATGATGGGAGATGGCTTTATGGCCACTTCTTTTGAAAAGGTGGTTGGGTTGGCCAGGCAGAATTCTATCTGGCCTCTGCCGTTTGCAACTTCTTGTTGTGGAATTGAATTTATGGCAACAGCTGCCAGTCATTATGATATAGCCAGGTTTGGAGCAGAAAGGATGAGTTTTTCTCCCCGCCAGTGTGATCTACTGATGGTGATGGGAACGATCTCCAAAAAAATGGGCCCGGTTTTAAGGCAAGTTTACCTACAAATGGCTGAACCACGCTGGGTTTTATCTGTAGGTGCATGTGCTTGTAGCGGTGGTATTTTTGATACTTATTCTGTGCTGCAGGGAATTGACCAGGTGATACCAGTTGACGTTTATGTACCCGGTTGTCCTCCAAGACCAGAAGCTATAATAGATGGCTTTTTAAAAATTCAGGAACTGGTTGGGCAAGAAAGCCTGCGGAGAAGAAATGGAGAAAAGTATAAAGAATTAATGGAAGCTTATGGAATTCAATAGTTTTTTTTGTAAACCTACACACTGCGATAAATATAAATAAATGCCCCTTACAACCGAAACTATACAGCTAAAACTAACCGAAAAATTTGGTGATTCGGTTTCCGGATTTTCTGAGCCCTATGGCATGCTCACCTTTACTGCTCCAAAAGATTTGAACCTGAAAGTTTTGCAATTTTTGTTTGATGACGAGACAATGAATTTTCGATTTTTAACTGATTTGCAGGCAGTTCATTATCCGGATAGAAAAGGAGAAGAGTTGATGGTTGTTTATCATTTGCACAATCTTGTTGACAATGTCCGCATCCGGTTTAAAGTATATACAAGCGTTGCTACGCCGGATGTTTACAGCGCAACTGCACTCTTTATGTCTGCAAATTTTATGGAAAGAGAAACGTATGATTTTTTTGGGGTAAATTTTGTTGGTCATCCAAACCTGATCAGAATTTTGAATGTGGATGAAATGGATTATTTTCCAATGCGTAAAGAGTTTCCATTGGAAGACCAGACCAGGAGCGATAAGGATGATGAAATGTTTGGAAGAGGCGGAATGAATTAATGATATTTTTCTAACGGAGAAAATAAAATAACAGTTGTAAATGAGTGAACACATTTCTTTACCGGAAGGAAGTATAGAGAAACTTAGTACTACGCTAAACCTTGGCCCAACCCATCCGGCCACCCATGGAGTATTTCAAAATATTTTAGAATTAGACGGCGAAAGAGTTTTATCGGCAGTATCTACCGTAGGATACATTCACAGGGCTTTTGAAAAGCTTGCTGAAAGGCGCCCTTTATACCAGATAACACCTATTACAGACAGGTTAAATTATTGTTCTTCTCCCATCAACAATATGGGCTGGCATCTTACCTGCGAAAAATTGCTGGGGGTTACAACGCCAAAAAGAGTGGACTATTTACGCATTATTATAATGGAGTTGAGCAGAATTTCAGATCATCTGATCTGTAATTCAATTGTGGGTGTGGATAGCGGTGCCTTCTCCGGGTTTTTATACCTGATGCAATACAGGGAACTAATTTATGAAATATATGAAGAGGTTTGCGGCTCCCGTCTTACAACCAATATTGGCCGCATCGGTGGTTTCGAAAGAAATTTCACAAGCGTTGCGTTTGAAAAACTGGAAAAATTTATCAAAGAATATCCGGCGGTTTTAAAAGAATTCGAAAATCTTTTTAACCGGAACAGAATATTTATGGACCGCACCATTGGCTGTGGCCCTATCAGTGCAGAAAGAGCTCTTAACTACGGTTTTACCGGACCAAACCTCCGGGCTTCCGGAGTAGATTATGATGTAAGGGTGCATAGCCCCTACAGCAGCTACCAGGATTTTGACTTTAAGGTACCGGTAGGTACAACTGGTGATTGTTACGATCGCTTCCTAGTTCGTAATGAAGAGATGTGGCAAAGTCTCAGCCTGATTGAACAAGCCTATAAAAAAGTGCAGGAGTTTAAAGGTGCGGAGGCAGAAGTTTTTCATGCAGATACACCTGCTTATTACCTGCCTGAAAAGAAAGATGTGTACACTAAAATGGAAGCACTCATTTATCACTTTAAGATAATAATGGGTGAAACTGATATTCCTGCAGGTGAATTGTATTTCCCAATTGAAGGAGCTAATGGTGAGTTAGGTTTCTATTTGATAAGCGATGGTGGCAGAACGCCTTACAGGCTTCATTTTCGGAGGCCCTGTTTTATTTATTACCAGGCGTATCCTGAGCTGATAAAAGGTGGAATGCTGAGTGATGCAGTAATAACAATGAGCAGTTTGAATTTGATAGCGGGAGAACTGGATGCATAAATTTTGAATAAAGTATTATGGAGATAGCATTTTCACAGAATAATTTAGATAAGGTAAACAGGATCATCGGCCAGTATCCGGAGGGTAAACAAAAAAGTGGTTTACTGCCGGTATTGCATCTTGCCCAGGAACAGTTTAGTGGCTGGTTAGATACACCTGTAATGGATTACGTTGCAACACTGCTGGATATTGAACCAATTGAAGTGTACGAAGTAGCCACTTTTTACAGCATGTACAACATGAAGCCCGTTGGTAAATACCTGTTTGAAGTCTGCCAAACAGGACCTTGTATGATAAATGGAAGTGATGAGATCATTGCTTACATCAAACAAAAATTAAATATTAAAGTGGGCGAAACAACTGCTGATGGTTTGTTTACTTTAAAAACAGTTGAATGCCTCGGCGCCTGCGGATATGCGCCAATGATGCAATTAGGGAAATATTTCCGGGAGCATTTAACCAAGGATAAAGTGGATGCTATTATTGAAGAATGCAGAAATAACTCAATTAGAAATAATTAAATTATAAGCATATGGAAGCGATTGTACCATACCTGAATTTTAATGGTAATGCGGCAGAAGCATTATCTTTTTATGCCAACGCACTTGGCGGCAAAATTATGTTTCAGCAAACCTTTGGAGAATCTCCAATGGAAAGCAGTGAAGCAATGAAAGATAAAATTATGCACGGTAGTATGCAGGCTGGTGCACTAACCATTATGGTGAGTGACTGCCCGCCGGAATTTACTGCTACCAGTGGAAGCAACATAAGCTTGTCCATGAATTTTACCGACAGCGGCCTAATGGATAAAACCTTTGCTTCAATAGCCGAAGGAGGAAAGATTACGATGGAGCTACAGGATACTTTTTGGGGTGCAAGGTTTGGAATGCTGACGGATAAGTTTGGTATTAACTGGATGTTTAATCACGATAAGGCTCCCGCTGAAAAATAATGGGAATTACAAACGCCATATTAAAAGTTAGAGAGCACCGGAAATCTGAGAAGACAGCCGAGGTAAATTTTTTAGTTGATAGCGGTGCGATTTATAGTTTGGTGCCGGGTAAAATTTTAGACCAGCTTGACATTGACCCTTACAAGGAAATGAGTTTTTCTTTGGCAGATGGAACAACATTAAAACGGAAAGTTTGCAGTGCATATTTCGAATATGAGGGAGAAGGAGGACCAGCGCCGGTTGTATATGGTGAGGAAGGGGATGAGCCGTTGCTAGGTGCAACAACACTCGAATCTTTGGGGTTAGTGCTTAATCCGTTCACCAGGACGCTACACCCAATGAGGATGCTGATGACTAAAATGTAAGATTTTAAGTTTTAAAGTACTAAATTCTTGTTTTAGTCCTAGCTTGTGGATTTGGAGAACAAAAGTGTTTTATAAGGTGCTGGTAGCTTTCTGTTTCAAATGTAGTTTAGGACAGATCTAAGACGGCTTATCAACCAGTGAAGCAATAGCAATCAAATTCGAAAGTTTGATGAATATATTAAAGTAAGCGAAAGGTATTTTTTGGTGCTGATTCGGTAAGGCAAAAGGATTAATGTTTACAAAAGTTATGAATTTAGACAGGGTAAATTTTTCAAGTTTTGCTTTGGCAATAATAATATCCCTGAACAGTTGCATTAGTGTATTGCCGGTTCTTTCGCCCTCGGGTGGGGATGTTGCAGAAAAAGAGGAAACTGATTTCATGAAATGAAGAACGGGAATTTTATAGATGGAGTTATAGGGAAAGATAATCTTTGGGAATTAATATTTAAAAAAGAATCCGGGTCACTTAGAATCAGCGGAAAAAAAATTGCTAACAAGGATATTATTGCATTTCAGAACGATAGAAAATATTACCGTAAAAACACTGGCAATGTTTTTTGTAAGCGAATAGTAAAGGGCAATATTAATGTGTATGAAAAAAAAGGGCAGGGGGAAAATGGGAACGGAAGGATGTTTACCTATTCCTTGTTTTTTTTGCAAAAAGGGCCAAATGAAAAAGTAATAGATTTTGACAAAAAAACGCTTCTTTCAATGGTATCAGATTTTCCACCGGCTTCACATTGGTTAGCAGATGGTGTATTTAAAAAGAAGAATCAAGATTGGTATTTTAATAATGCTATAAGGTGCTAAGAATCTAAGGCATAGAAATTTATATGAAACGAAAACTATTATTAGACAAGGCAAATGTTCCGGGCATAAAAAGCTTTGAGGTTTATCGTCGTGAAGGTGGTTACCGCAGTGTGGAGAAGGCTTTGAAGATGGCACCTGCCGACATTGTGGAAGAAGTTAAAAAGAGCGGTCTTCGTGGCCGTGGTGGTGCAGGTTTTCCAACAGGAATGAAATGGAGTTTTCTTGCAAAACCAGAAGGTGTTCCCCGTTACCTTGTTTGCAATGCAGATGAAAGCGAACCCGGTACTTTTAAAGACAGGTACCTGATGGAGTTTATCCCTCACCTGCTGATTGAAGGAATGATCGTTGGTTCCTTTGCTTTGGGTAGCAACAACAGTTATATCTACATACGTGGAGAATATGCCTGGGTGGCAGAAATTTTAGAGGACGCTATTATTGAGGCCAGGCAAAACGGCTGGCTCGGAAAAAATATACAAGGCAGTGGATTTGACTGCGATATTTTTGTGCAGCGTGGTGCAGGTGCTTATATCTGCGGTGAAGAAACAGCATTGATTGAGTCTCTCGAAGGTAAAAGAGGTAATCCAAGGATCAAACCGCCTTTCCCGGCAATTAAAGGTTTGTGGGATTGTCCAACGGTGGTTAACAATGTTGAAACAATTGCAGCAGTCGTTCCAATCATAAATGAAGGAGGAGAAGAATATGCAAAAATTGGTGTTGGCAGATCAACAGGTACCAAATTAATTTCAGCCTGCGGTAACATCAATAAACCAGGCATTTTTGAAATTGACATGACCATTTCTGTGGAAGAATTTATTTACAGTGATGAATATTGCGGTGGCATTCCCAATGGAAAAAAACTGAAAGCTTGTATTCCTGGTGGTTCGTCAGTGCCAATTTTACCAGCGAATCTCTTGCTTACTACAGCCAAAGGAGAGAAGCGCTTAATGAACTACGAAAGCCTGAGTGATGGAGGTTTTGCTACAGGCAGCATGATGGGAAGCGGCGGTTTTATTGTGTATGACGAAGACCAGTGCATAGTAAAAAACACAATGACCTTGGCCCGTTTTTATCACCATGAAAGTTGCGGACAATGCAGTCCCTGCCGTGAAGGCACCGGCTGGATGGAAAGAATATTAAAAAAGATAGATAGCGGCAACGGCGAAATGAAAGACATTGATTTGCTATGGGATATTCAACGCAAGATTGAGGGAAATACGATTTGTCCTTTAGGTGATGCAGCAGCATGGCCCGTAGCAGCAGCCATCAGGCATTTCCGGGATGAGTTTGAATGGCACATTTTAAATCCTGAGGAGTGCTTAAAAAGGAATTATGGGTTGGCGCATTATGCAGATGAGATTCATGTGCCGGTAACAGCTTGAGCCCCTATCCCCTAAAGGGTGGCTTCCAGGGTTGAATAATTTGAAAAGTAATAATGAATTTTATAGATAACATAGAAATTAAAAACTTTAAATCTATCCACCATCAAAAAATTGAAGGGTGTAAGAAGATCAATGTTTTTATTGGTTATCCTAATGTAGGGAAGAGTAATATTTTGGAGGCGATAGGATTATACTCAGTCGCTCAACAAGTAAATGGCGAACGTTTTAATTTTAATTCAATTTGTAGATACAATCATTTATCTGATTTGTATTTTGATAAGAATACCAAAAATAGAATTGAAATTATTTTAAATAAAGAGTTTGTCCTTTCATGCAATAATAAAAACCCCGGTTATCAGTTCGAGATTAGTATTTTTCCACAAAATGGTTTGTCCGTTTTTAATACAACGATAACAGATAGAAATACTTTTGGACTTAATTCTATTCCTGACAATAAAACAATGGAATCTGAGGTCTTTAAAATTAAGTATTATCATTTTGATAAAGATGCAGAACTAACCTATCAAAAGGGCGTATCTCTTAGTATTCCCAATGGAGATAACTTGATTGATATTCTTGACGGTAACACTGAAGTAAGAAAACAGTTTCTTGAACTGCTAAGTGATTACCAGTTGAAACTGAATATCATTGATTCAAAAGTGCTGAGTGTATCAAAAGAATTAAACGATGGGACCCTTGTCTCTTTTCAACATAATTTAATTTCTGACACATTGAGAAGGTTGTTTTTTTACAGAACAGCAATTCAGACAAATGAAAAAAAGGTTTTAATTTTTGAAGAGCCAGAAGCAAATATGTTTCCTCCTTATATCAGAAAGTTTACTTCAGAAGTAATATTTGATAAAAGTAACCAGTTTTTTATCGCATCACACAGTCCGTATGTTTTGGGCGAATTTATGATGGAAGCAAAGGGAGATTTATCAGTGTTTGTGGTGGATTTTAATAAAGGAGAAACTGTAATTAGAAGATTAAGTGATGATGAAATGGATGAGATAGCTCAGTATGGTATCGATTTGTTCTTTAATCTTGAATCTTATTTAGACAGGTATGGAGAATCATATAGTGCCTGAGTGTTTCATTGATACGATGCTGATTGGGTCGTTACTAAATATTACCAAAAATAAACGTCTCAATCATCAACATGGATGCTATAATGTTGCAAGGGAATTAAAACAGGGGATTTGAGGGATGAGTTTGGGGTTGGAATAATTGATAATGATAAAAGAAAGGTGGATTATGTTGAAGAATGTATGGAGGTTACAACAGTTAATTTTGAAAATAAAGATAAAGGGGTTGCTTTAATCCTGTTAAAGCATAAGGCAAAGCACCATTATTTTATCAAAATTTGCCCTGTTATTGAAGATTGGGTAATGAACATTTGTAAAGAAAGTGGATTGGCATTAGCTCAGTTTGAATTACCGAATGAATTAGAAGCACTGATGAAGATTTCTAAATCACAATCAAGTATGTTTGATGTTAGGTTTTTGAAACTTTTCAAAGCAATAAAAAATTCAGGGCATCCAGTTGTACAAAAATTGGAAGTATATCTGAAAATCTTAAAAGAGAAAAATTATCAAGTTGATATAAACGAATTAAAAAATGCCTGAAGAAGTAAAAGCACCACCATCAACTTTTAAAGTTACCATCGACAACATCAGTATTGATGTTGCGCCGGGAACTACTGTTCTAAATGCAGCCCGGCAAATTGGTGGTGACGTAACACCGCCTGCAATGTGCTACTACAGCAAGTTGCAGGGCAGTGGCGGTAAATGCCGTACCTGCCTGGTAGAAGTGGCTGCCGGTTCTACTGCTGACCCAAGGCCAATGCCAAAGTTGGTGGCAAGCTGCCGTACCACCGTAATGGATGGAATGATTGTTAAGAACATCACCAGTGACAAAGTAAAAGATGCAAGAGCAGGTGTGGTGGAATTTTTACTATTGAACCATCCGCTGGACTGTCCTATTTGTGACCAGGCTGGTGAATGTCACTTACAGGATTTGGGATACGATCACGGTAAAGAAGGCACCCGGTACGAATTTAAAAGACGCACTTTTGAAAAGGAAGATATTGGCCCTTACATTCAATTGCACATGACACGATGCATTCTTTGCTACCGTTGTACTTATGTTGCAGACCAGCTTACAGAAAAAAGGGTGCATGGTATTTTAGACCGTGGCGAACATGCAGAAATTTCAACTTACATATCAAAGGCAATTGAAAACGACTTTAGTGGCAACATGATTGATGTTTGTCCTGTGGGCGCTTTGACTGATAAAACTTTCCGGTTTAAGAACAGGGTTTGGTTTACTAAACCTGTGTATGCTCACAGAGAATGTGAAACACCTGGCTGCTGTGGTAAATCAACACTTTGGTTAAGAGGTGATGAGGTTTTCAGGGTTACTGCCCGTAAAGATGAATGGGGAGAAGTACAGAGCTTTGATGGCAAACCGGGCTGGATCTGTAATACCTGCCGCTTTGATAAAAAGAAAACCAGCGATTGGACAGTAGAAGGTTTGGCAGATATCAACCGGCATTCTGTTATTTCCCAGGGAAAATACCCCGGATTAGTAATGCCGAAGGAAACAATTTTGGAGGTGCTTGACGGAAGAGCACCGAGACTGTTGATGGATATTCATGATGAAAGCGAAGTGAATAAACCAAATGTTCATTTGAGTGAAATTAACGGGCCGGCAAGTTCAAAAGTGTTTGATAAATAAATTAGGTTTCATTCTTGATTCATCTTAACTGATTATGTTTTTACAAATTGATATTCCTGTAATAATTGAAAAACTTGTCCTCATTGTTATAGTGGTCATGTCCTCATTGGTAATTGCCATGTACACTACTTTTGGCGAACGAAAAGTGGCTGCTATTTTACAGGACAGGCGTGGACCTAACAGGGCCGGTCCAGGTGGTATTTTTCAGCCACTGGCAGATGGGTTAAAACTGTTTTTTAAAGAAGAGATCATTCCTAACTTTTCATCTAAATTTTTATTTATCCTCGGCCCATGCCTGGCCATGCTTACAGCAATGATGACCGGAGCGGTAATTCCGTGGGGAGATAAAGTTCATTTTTTCGGCAGGGATATCAGCCTGCAGATAGCAGATGTTAATATCGGGATTTTGTATGTTTTTGGTGTGGTAAGCATGGGTGTTTATGGCATTATGATCGGCGCCTGGGCCAGTAACAATAAGTTCTCTTTGATGGGTGGCTTAAGAGCTGCATCTCAGATCATCAGTTACGAATTAGCTATGGGTATCGCATTGATTGCTCTGTTAATGGTAACTGGCACACTCAGTCTTAAAACAATGGTTGGGTTTCAAATGGATGGCTATTGGAATATTTTTAAGCAGCCTCTTGGGTTTCTCATTTTTATAATCTGTGTATTTGCAGAATGTAACCGTACTCCTTTTGATTTAGCTGAAGCAGAAAATGAATTGATCGGCGGTTATCATACAGAATACTCTTCCATGAAACTTGGATTTTACCTTTTTGCGGAATACATCAATATGTTTATCAGCAGCTCAGTGATGATCAGCTTATTTTTCGGAGGTTATGATATTCCTTTTGTAAATGATGCTCATTTAACACAAAGCATCGGTGTAAACTGGGTGGCACTGCTGCATACTTTTTGTTTTCTGGGTAAAGCAATTTTCTTTTTATTCTTTTTTATGTGGGTAAGATGGACCATCCCAAGATTCAGGTACGATCAATTAATGAATCTCGGCTGGAAGATTTTAATACCCCTGGCACTTTTTAATATGCTTGTTACTGGTGCGTTGATTTTATTACAACAAAATAACTGGCATTTTTAAGCCAATAAAATATATTTGCAAAAATTGTAAAAGCAATACCTTCAGAAAAAGCAAACATGCAATCACTTACAAACAGATCCAAAGCAGTTGACCGAAGGCCATTGAACTTTGCAGAAAGACTTTACCTGCCTGCAATTGCAAAGGGCATGGCAATTACTTTCAGCCATATTTTTAAAAAGAAGCCTACCATAAACTATCCTGAAAAAACAAGACCGTTTAGTCCTGTTTTTAGAGGTCTGCATATTTTAAACAGGGATGATGAGGGGAGAGAAAATTGCACCGCTTGCGGACTTTGCGCTGTAGCCTGCCCTGCAGAAGCCATCACAATGGAAGCAGCTGAGCGCCAGCCGGGGGAAGAGCATTTATACAGGGAAGAAAAATATGCAGCCCGTTATGAAATAAATATGTTGCGCTGTATATTTTGTGGTCTGTGCGAAGAAGCTTGTCCAAAAGATGCCATTTATTTAAGCGAAACTTTTGCGCCTGCCAATTACCAGCGTAAAGGTTTTATTTATGGCAAACCAGATTTGCTGATTCCCCATCCAATTGATGAAAAGGAAGCTTACGAAAAAGCGAGGGGAGGCAGGGTAAAGATCAAGAGTTAATTTTTATTAATAGCTGTTAAAATATAGCTTCGGAATCGACGAAAAGTCTTCGTCAATAGTACTTCATAACCTGATATTTAAAATGGGTATAACTGCAATTCTATTTTGGTTTTTAAGCGCTCTTGCAATCGGTGGAGCATTAATGGTGGTTGTAAGTAAAAACCCGGTTCACAGTATTCTTTATCTAATCATTACTTTCTTCGCTATTTCCGGGCACTACGTTTTGCTTAATGCCCAGTTTATTGCAATTGTAAATATAATAGTGTATGCAGGTGCCATTATGGTGCTGTTTTTATTTGTGGTGATGCTGATGAATTTGAATGCAGAATCTGAGCCTCCGCAAAAGAAACGCTACCTGCATTTTGCCGGCATTATTGCAGGATGCAGCCTTATGCTTGTGCTGGTTGCTGCTCTAAAAAGTAGCGGCAGCAATTCGGAACTCATCCAGATGAAGGACGGCGATATTGGCCTGATCAGCAATTTGGGCAAGGTGTTATTTACAGATTATGTTTTTCCTTTTGAAATAAGCAGTGTATTGTTTTTAAGCGCAATGATAGGAGCCGTGGTGATTTCTAAAAAGGAAACTATAAGTGCTTAAATGCAGAATAGTTGAAATAGAGTTGTAAAAAAAGATATTTAAAGATTAACCCTTAACATGCCTACAAACTATTACATATTTTTATCACTTGCACTTTTTTGTATAGGAGTGGTTGGAGTACTTACACGGCGCAATGCTATCATAATATTTATGTGCATTGAACTTATGCTGAATGCCGCCAATCTGCTATTGGTCGCTTTTTCCAAAATGCACAATTTAACGCTTGGAGAGGAATTTCCCAGGCTGGCTAGTGAAGCCCAGGTATTTGTGTTTTTTATAATGGTAGTGGCTGCTGCGGAAGTAAGTGTAGGGCTGGCAATTATAGTTATGCTTTACAGGAATACACATTCTGTTGATGTGAATTTTCTCAACAGGTTAAAAAATTAGAAGCCGAGTTTCTCTAAGGAAACCAAACTGCTAAATTATAGGTTGATCTTTTTAATCATAAAACTGCACTTAAACAGCAGGCAAAAAATATTCCGCCATTAGCGGACAGGGCTTATGAACAATGTTTTACAAATAGTCTGGCTTATACCATTGCTGCCGCTGATAGGTTTTCTTATCAATGGCCTCGGCAGAAAGTCCTTATCTAAATCTTTGGCGGGCACAATTGGCAGTGGTGTTATCCTTGGTTCGTTTGCTTTGAGTTTTTGGGTTTTTCTACAGGTAAAAGGTGGTAATACCCACGTTGCACACTACTATGATTTTATCAGCACAGCGGCTGTAACAATTGGTTTCGATTTTCAAATTGATCAGCTTTCTTCTCTTTTTCTCCTGATCATTACCGGCGTCGGTTTTCTTATTCATGTGTATTCAACATCATACATGCATGAAGAACAAAGTAAGGATTTTGCGAAATACTTTGCCTACCTCAACCTGTTTGTATTTTCAATGCTGCTACTGGTGATGGGTGGTAATTATATCATCATGTTTATTGGATGGGAAGGTGTTGGGCTGTGCTCTTACCTGCTTATTGGATTTTGGTTTAAAAATAATAACTACAATGAGGCTGCTAAAAAAGCCTTTGTGATGAACAGAATTGGAGATCTTGGATTTTTGTTAGCCGTATTCTGGCTGATAGCAAAAACAGGTACAGCAGATTATCACCAGGTGTTTGCAAATGTTTCTAAACTTACTCTAACGGATATCACTGGTATCACAATGTTGCTTTTTGTTGGAGCCACAGGTAAAAGTGCACAAATTCCTTTGTACACCTGGTTGCCAGATGCAATGGCCGGCCCTACGCCTGTTAGTGCGCTCATACATGCAGCTACCATGGTAACTGCAGGTATTTACATGATAGCCAGAAGCAATATTTTGTTTACCATGGCCCCCCTTACGCAATCAGTAATTGCGATAATTGGTTTGGCTACTGCTATACTTGCTGCTACTATTGCTCTAAAACAAAATGATATAAAAAAAGTGCTGGCTTATTCTACGGTGAGTCAGCTTGGCTATATGTTTTTAGGGTTGGGCGTTGGTGCTTATACCGGTGCTGTTTTTCATGTAATGACGCATGCTTTTTTTAAAGCCTTGCTCTTCCTTGGTGCAGGTAGTGTAATTCATGCAATGGGCGGCGAACAGGATATGCGTAACATGGGTGGATTGAAAAAGCATATGAGCATAACTCATATTACTTTCTTATTGGGTTGTATTGCTATCGCAGGCATGCCACCGTTCTCCGGTTTTTTTAGTAAAGATGAAATACTGGCTGCGGCATTTGAAAAGAATCCCTTGTACTGGGGTATTGGAGTGCTGACAGCTTTCTTGACTGCATTTTATATGTTCCGTTTGTATGCAATGACGTTTCATGGAAAATTTCGTGGTACGCATGAGCAGAAACATCATCTGCATGAAAGTCCGGCAGAAATCACTTTCCCGTTGATCGTCCTTGCAATTCTCGCCGTGGTTGGTGGTTGGGTTGGTATTCCAGAAGTGTTTATGCATGGTGGTCATAAGTTGGAAGCCTTTCTTGAGCCAATCTTTGCATCAAGCAATGCCATCACAGAAAAGCATCCATTGCCTCACTCAACAGAATATATGCTGATGGCTGTCTCCGTCGGCGGTGCACTTATCGCTTTACTTTTTGCTTACAACAAATTCAGCAAATACCAAAAATCTACCGGAGAAGAAGCAGGCATTGGAAAAGTGTTAGCCAACAAATGGTACGTAGATGAATTGTATGATTCTGCCATTGTGAAGCCTTTGAATTCATTCTCCGGTTTTCTTAATAACATTGTAGAAAAGAAAGGTATAGACGGATTTGTGAACGGAGTTGGCAAAGCAGTCAATTACGGAAGCCGGCAAATAAGGTTTTTACAAAGCGGCCAGGTGGGCAATTATGTATTACTGATGGTGATTGGTATTTTGATCATGTTTATTATTCAATTTCTTAGCAAATAACTTCCATTAATGTTCGGTAACTATATCACTATTCCGCATTTACTAATCTTTGTTCCGTCACTGGCAGGGGTAATCGCTTTTTTAATTGAGGATGAACAGAAGGTAAAAACCTGGAGCCTTTTTGCTGCTTTGGTTACACTGTTAATCGCTTTTGCAGGAATTTATTACCAGCACAACAGCGATTTAAGCGGCAATTCTTTTGGCTACGAATGGTTAAAATATATAGGAGCCAGTTTTGCTGTTAGCCTTGATGGAACCGGCAGAATGCTTACGTTGCTAACGGCTATTTCTTTTCCGATAATCTTTGTTGCTACATCAGCCAATAAATACAAAAATCCGCATTCATTTTACGGCTTAATGTTATTATCGCAGGCTGGTTTAATGGGCGTGTTTTTAGCAGCGGATTGTCTGTTGTTTTATTTCTTTTGGGAACTGGCACTTATACCTGTGTACTTTCTTTCCAGCAGGTGGGGAGGAGAAAAAAGAATACAAGCAACGTTTAAATTTTTCATCTACACTTTTGCAGGCTCACTGCTGATGCTTGTGGGAATTATTTATACTTACCTGCAAACAGCTCATACTAATTTTTCTGAACACAGTTTTGCCTTAGGAGCTTTTCAAAGTGTGCTTTTAAACCCTGCCCAGCAGGATTGGCTTTTCTGGTTATTTTTTATAGCCTTTGCAGTTAAAATGCCGGTGTTTCCTTTCCATACCTGGCAACCGGATGCATACGAACAATCACCCACAGCAGTCACTATGGTGCTAAGCGGTGTAATGGTAAAAATGGGGTTGTTTGGAGTGATAAGATGGCTGCTGCCAATCTTTCCTTCAGCCGTTGTGAAATATGAAAACATTGTTATCGGCCTTTCTGTAGCTGGAATTATTTACGCCAGCCTTATTGCTATAAGGCAAGATGATCTTAAAAGACTGGTTGCTTATTCTTCCATTGCCCACATCGGGCTGATGAGTGCCGCTCTTTTCAGCACTAAACAGCTGGCATTGGAAGGTGTGATGATTCAAATGTTTAACCATGGTATTAATATTATAGGCCTCTGGATAGTTATAGACCTTGTTGAAAAGCAGCTCGGAATACGTAAGATATCTCAGTTGGGGGGTATTGCTCACAGAGCGCCTTTTTTAACCATATCACTTGTTATCATTGCATTTGCAAATATTGCACTGCCTCTCACAAATGCTTTCGTTGGTGAGTTTATGATGTTTGGAGGTTTGTACCAGTTTAGTGGTTGGTACACACTTGTAGCAGGAATCAGTATTATACTGGCAGCTGTGTATACACTTACCATGATTCAAAAAGTATTTTATGGCGAGGTGAACACTGCGACTATAACTGTTAAAGAAATTTCATTCAATCAAAAAGCTAGTTTAACGATAGTGATCGCTGCAATATTTTTGGTGGGATTGTATCCGCAGCCATTACTGGATCTTACCAAAGATGCTGTAACCCTGATCATTTCAAGATTTAAATAAATAAATTAATCAGCCTCGGCTGAAAACCAATATGAACGCAATTATTTTTACAGCAGTCTGGGGAATTGTAATGATGTTTGGAGGTGTTTTCTTCAAAAGCAAAAGCACTCCTAAATATTGGGCCATCGCAGGTTTAATTTTAGTTTTCGCCTGCAATGCAAGGGAATTGCTTTCAGATAAAGGTTCTTTAGATATTGACGTTCACAATCAACTTCATTTTAACAGCTTCAACCTTACTTTTATAGCAATTCTTTTGTTTTGTACATTATTATTTTTTCTGCTTAATGGAAGAGATATTGAAAAGGTTGGAGAAAGTGTTTCCGAATATTTTGCGTTGATATTTTTTGTTCTCTGTGGTGCTTCTATAGCTGCAACCTTCAATTCATTGCTAACACTATTTATTGGGATAGAGATCATTTCAATTCCATTGTATATTCTTACGGGAAGTGATAAACGCAACCTTAGAAGCAATGAAGCTGCATTGAAATACTTTTTAATGGGAGCGTTTTCAACCGGTATCATGCTAATGGGTATTGCATTTGTTTACGGAGGTAACAGCACCGGAAGTTTTTTTATTGATAACATTAATTTAGGCGAAGGCAAGTTGCCAATAATGATCGCCATCGGGCTGGTATTCTTGCTGATATCTATGTCATTCAAAGTATCAGCTGCACCATTCCATTTTTGGACACCCGATGTTTATGACGGAGCGCCGACTGTGTTCACTTCTTTTATGGCAACAATAGTAAAGGCAGCAGCTTTTATAGCGTTTATCCGTTTGTTTGAAAATGCATTTGGCAAAGCTCAGTCTCAATGGCAAATATTGATTGCAATAATAACAGCCGCTACATTGCTGATTGGGAATCTTACAGCAGTGTTTCAGCAAAGCGTAAAGCGAATGCTTGCTTACTCAAGTATTGCCCAGGCTGGTTTTATGCTGTTTGCAATATTTGCACTAAATGAAACTGCTAAAGAAGGTTTGATATTATACACAGCAGCTTACAGCCTGGCTACCATAGGTATTTTTGCAATACTTGTTAAGATGAATGATCATACCATTGGTGGCTTCAATGGCCTTGCAAAACAAGAACCTGTAATTGCAGTTTGCGGTGCAGTTTTTTTATTATCACTTACCGGTGTGCCCTTAACCGCAGGTTTCCTGGGTAAATTTTACATGCTTATGGGAGCATTGAAAACTGACCATCAAATATGGCTGGTAATATTTGCAGTGCTTATGGCAGCTATAAGTGCTACCTACTATTTTAAAATAATCCAGGCAATGTTTTTTAAAGAAGTTGTTGAGAGCAAAGATGCTTCCACTGCTGCGATAGTGAATGATATTACGCCAGGATATGTTTACCTGCTGAGCCTAGCTGCCTTCATCATTGTTTTACTCGGCCTGTTCCCAACAATTATAACCAACTGGCTGCACTATTAATTTCCATTAGTTTATCCCTGTTTTCTTTCTGGTAAAAATTTAAAACACCGCTTATAAATTATTTGCTTTCCATTCTGCTATTAGCTTTTATCTTTAAGTATAAATAAGCAGGATGAAAACAAGTGACAGCATCTCCCTATCTTATAATACTATAAAAAGCAACCGCCTGCGTACTGCTATTACAGTGGTAATTATTGCGTTGGGTATAATGGCGCTTATTGCAATTATTACTGCTGTGGAAGCAGTAAACCAGAGTCTTACAAAAAGCTTTTCCACCATGGGTGCCAATGCTTTCAGCCTGCGTTTTAAAGAAAGAAATATTCGTTTTGGAGGGGGTGGAGGAAGGGGAGATACTAAAAAGACAAAAAAAAATGCTGTTGCTAAATCTTCCAGCGAAGGAAAGATGATAACTTTTGATGAAGCCCGGGCTTTTAAGCAACACTATATTTTTCCTGCAACGGTTGTGGGAATTGCCTTATCCGGCCCAAATGGTATTATAGTTAATACAGAAATAAAAAAAACAAATCCGGATGTACGTGTTACCGGTGGCGATGAAAATTACCTTACACTAAATGGCTACGAGCTTTCTTATGGAAGAGATTTTACAGAAACTGATGTTGAGAGCGGCACAAGCGTTTGTATAATTGGCAACACTATTGCCCAAAAATTATATGGAGAAAATACAGGAAAAGTAATTGATAAAATCATCAGCGTAGCTAACAACAAATACCGGGTTATTGGTGTGTTGAAAGATAAAGGCAGCAGCGCTTTTATGAATGCAGATAAGGTAGTAATAACAACCTATAATAATATACGCAGAATATTTGGTTCGGAAAATAAGAGTTACAATATTGCCGTGATGGTCAACAATATGCAGTTGATGGATATGGCAATTGGAGAAACTAAAGGAGCGTTTCGTCCAATCCGTAAACTAGATGTAAAAGAAGATGAAAATTTTTATGTAGATAAAAGCGACAGTATTGCCCAGTCATTAATGAAAAATCTGAGCTTTCTTAAGTACGCCACACTTGCCATAGCGCTGATTACACTAATAGGTGCAGCTATAGGCCTGATGAATATTATGCTGGTTGCTGTAAATGAACGTACCAAAGAAATAGGTCTTATTAAATCTCTCGGTGGTAAATCTCTTGAGATTCGTGCCCAGTTTTTATGGGAGTCAATTCTTATAAGTCTTATGGGTGCCTTTGCAGGCATTATAGCCGGTATTCTGTTTGGTAATATTGTTGCCGTGATTTTAAAAACCGGTTTTGTGGTACCGTGGGGCTGGGTAATTGCTGGTGTGCTTGTGTGTTCGCTTGTAGGTTTGCTGGCAGGTCTTTATCCGGCTTATAAGGCTTCTAAATTGGACCCTATTGTAGCGCTCCGCTACGAATAAAACAATTGATTTTTAATGAATTTTTTTGAGATAAAACAGCTCAAACAAACGTATCAAAAAAAAATCAAAAAAAAATACTGCCAGTTTGTTTCCTTCAATTTATTCATTAACTTGTGCCGCAACCTTATTGAAAATTTATCAAAGTTTTTAATGAAATTGTACATGTTTTATTAGCATTGTATTCCAAAATTGTAACGAAACGCTTTAAACTTTTAATTCACAAAAAAAATTGACGTCATGGCAGAAACAAAATCTACTGCAACAGTAAAACCATCAACTTCCGTACAGGCAAAAAAATCAGGAAATACGATTTCTTTATTGGCGCCCATTATTTGTATCATCGCCGGATATGTTATCTGGAGATTTGTTTTGGGAAGTTCATCACATTTCACCAGACCTGATACTGTTAGCTTATTCTGGCCATCACACGAAGGACCCAAAGGCAAAATCTACAACATGTACCTTGGAGGTATTATTGTTCCAATTCTTCTGGGTACTTTCTTAACCATGATTACTTTTGTAATTGAACGTTTTTTAACCATTAGTAAAGCCACAGGTACTGGCAATAATGCAGATTTTATCCGTAAGGTTCAATACAATCTTGCCAATAAAAATGTGGATGCTGCTATCGCTGAATGCGATAAACAAAAAGGAAGTGTTGGTAATGTAATGAAAGCTGGTTTACACCGCTACAAAGAAATGATTTCAAATAGTGAATTATCTACAGAGCAAAAAGTGCTTAATATTCAAAAAGAGGTTGAAGAAGCTACTGCACTTGAATTGCCAATGCTTGAAAAGAACCTGGTGTTTATATCTACCATTGCTTCAGTTGCAACCCTGTTAGGTTTGTTAGGTACAGTGGTTGGTATGATCTCTGCCTTTTCTGCCCTGGGTGAAGGTGAAGGCGGTGGAGATGCTGCAACTAAATTATCAATTGGTATTTCTGAGGCTCTTTATAATACGGCACTTGGTATTGGTACTTCAGCTTTTGCAATCATATTCTATAATATTTTCACTACCAAAATTGATGGCATAACTTACGGAATAGATGAAAGTGGCTTCACACTTACACAAAGTTTTGCTTCATTGTATAAATAATTTTGAAACAGTTTATGGAATCAACTAAAAATTGACTCTGTATTCTATAAATATATTACACTATGGGAAGAGCAAAATTACCCAGGAAAAGTACAAACATTGATATGACGGCTATGTGTGACGTTGCCTTCTTATTATTGTCATTCTTTATCCTGGCCACCAAACAAAAGCCACCTGAAGCTGTTACCGTTACCCCTCCAACTTCAGTGTCATCTGAAGCTGCTTCTGAGAAATCAATTTTAACCACCTTAACAAAGGAAGGAAAAGTGTTTCTTATGTTGGGTGATGAGACTAAGAAAAAAGATGTATTAAAGGATATCAATACATTAAAAGGTCTGGGTCTTTCACCTGAAGAACTAAGTAAGTGGGGCAAACAATCTTTTATTGGTGTGCCATTAACTCAGATAAAAAGTATGCTTGCTTTGCAGACTCCGATGGCTCCGGAGAAAATGCCGGGTATTCCTATTATGGATAGTACAAAAAATGAACTTGTAGACTGGTATAGAAGCATTACAAATGTTTATGCAGGCGGAAGTCAAAAAGATTTGGAAAAGATAATGCTTGTTAAAGGAGATAATGAAGCATTGTATCCGGAATTTAAGAATATTAAATTTGCACTCAAAAAGAACGGGTTGTTCAAATTTAAGATTGTAACAAATTCTGAGACAGCACCTGCAGGATCTGAATTGCAGAAATTCAACCAGTCTCAAAAAAAATAAGAGAAAACAATATTTATAAAAGAAAAAAATATTTCACATGGCAGAAATGGATACCTCGTCAGGTGGTGGTCATAAAAAGGGGCCTGGCGTAAAAAAGGGAAAGAAAATGTCGACCAGGGTTGATTTGACTCCGATGGTTGATTTAGGTTTTCTTTTGATCACATTCTTTGTGTTTACTACAACCATGAGTAAACCAACAGCTATGACGATGAATGAGCCAAAAGATGATAATACAGAGAATCAGCTGAAAGTTAAAGAGAGCGCAGTAATGACAATTTTACTTGGTAAAAAAGACCAGATATATTATTATTTTGGAACGCTTACGGGTGAGAATGCTTCGGAAAAATTCAAGAGTACAAATTTTAAAGATATCAGGAAAATAATTCTTGATAAAAGGAATTCAGTTCCCAACGGCGATCAGTCTTCGAGTGATCTTATGTATATTATCAAGGCTGATAAAGAAAGCAAGTTTAAAAATGCTATTGATATTATTGATGAGATGGCTATTAATAAAGTGCCTTCGGGTCACTATGCCGAGGTCGATATGTCTGACACTGAAGCAAGCCTGATCAAGCAGACTGAACAGAGTAATGGTATACAATAAAGAGTTTGTTTTATGAAAATAGAACAATATTGCATCTAACTTACAAAGAGAAAAAATGGAAACAAGCAAAATTTTAAATGCAGATATACTCGATATTATTTTCGATGGAAAAAATAAACAGTATGGTGCATATGAGCTTCGCAAAACATACAGCTCACGGCTTGCAAGGGCTTTGATTATTACAGGGTCGCTTGCATTATTGATTTTTTTAGCGACTTTTTTTGCGAATGCTTTTTCAAAAAATACTAACGAGGTTCTTAAAGTGGAAGAAACACAGCTTGCTGAAATAAAGCAAGATGCGCCACCACCACCGCCACCGCCACCGCCGCCACCTGCTCCGCCACCACCTCCGGAAATCAACCAGATCAAGTTTACACCTCCAAAAATTGTAAAAGATGAAGAGGTGAAGCCTGAAGAAAAGATTGAGGAAATTAAGGAAGACCAGGTTATCAGCAATAAAACTGTAGAGAGCGATAATACCAATCAAATAGTTCAGGCTCCGATTGAGGATAAAGGTTCACAGGTGGTAGAAGCTCCAAAAAGCGATGATGAGGACAAAGTGTTTACCAAAGTGGAAAATGAAGCAGAGTTTCCCGGGGGTAATGCGGCATGGGCCAGGTATGTTCAAAAGAGCCTGGATGGTTTCAACGCCGGTGATAACGGAGCTCCTCCCGGAAAATACCAGGTAATAGTTAGATTTATTGTGAGTAAGGATGGAGGTATTAGTGATGTGCAGGCAGAAACTAAATTTGGTTATGGCATGGAAGAGCGTGCTATTGAAGCAATTAAAAAGGGTCCTCATTGGAAACCAGCGTTGCAGAATGGGCGTAACGTAAATGCTTACCGCCGTCAGCCTGTGACTTATGTAGTTGAAGAGTAAAGTTTTTTTACTTAATATTTTAAAGCCCCTTCATTCGTGGAGGGGCTTTAGTTTTTAGGTAAGTTCTGCCCTTATTAGATGGCTTCCATTTTTCATTTTGTGTATATTAGAAATGCAAATTTTTTATGGATTAAGATGGTAAATTAGTCTTAATGGAAACTAATATTATGGCAGCAATTGAAAGTAATGACATGGGCAAGCGCTCGTCAAAAAAAGGTAAGATGGTAAAAAAGACAACCAGGGTTGATCTTACTCCTATGGTTGATCTTGGATTTTTATTGATAACCTTTTTTGTGTTTACAACAACGATGTCTAAACCTACGGTAATGAAAGTTGAAATGCCTTACGATAAGGATGGACCGAGTGATCCTATTTGCAATTCATGTGTATTAACCGCTGTACTTTGTAAAAACGATAGTATACTTTATTATGAAGGCAATATTAGAGAGAGTGCCCCGGCCTGGTCAAATTTTTCTGATTTCAGACAGCTTTTGCTTGATAAGAAAAAGAAAGTTGAAGAGGTAAGGGGTGCTAAAGATCAGTTTGTGCTTATCATAAAGCCAGCTGAAAACAGCTTGTTTAGAAATTTCGTTGATATAACAGACGAGGTCACCATCAACGCTGTAAAAAGGTACTATATCGATGATTTAACACCAGAAGAGAAGAAGTTCTTAAAACTGGATTAACATTCGTTCAGAAAATGCAGTTCAGATAGTTCCAAACTTTTTGTAATAAGCTATCAGAAAACCTATTACCTCGTCATAACTTAATACACCTGATGGCTGTTGGTTATTCCTTAAATAACTGCTGTACAGCCATCTTACCATTGGCTCGACAGGATTTTGATGACGCTCATTGAATTTTCTTAATTCTGTGAGATCAGCCTTGACTAATGGCAGAAGTTTCTTAGCCTGAGATTTTGCAGCAGCAGAATCAACAAAATACAGATTGCGTTGGGCATACAAAAATAGATCAAGATAAACAGAGTAATGAAAGGCAGTATCTCGTGAAGCCACTGCAGCAAGGTAACCAACAAAATTAGCCTCGTTTTCTTTAGCATAGCCCAACTGGTGAGCGGTTTCGTGGCAAAAGGTAAAGGGCTGAACAAATTCAGGAACGGTAGTATTGACTTGTGCCTCTCCTGTAAACGGGTTGTAATAGCCAGTAAAGCCGAGGTAATTACCAAGCCATCCCCATAAGGATGGTTTTAAAGAAGCAGGTTCAGCATTCAGGAAGCTGTATTTTTTTTTAACCTCTTGATAAGCACCGATGGTACTTTTGCTCATTGAAGCAGTATTTAAATACTGAGACTTTGAAAGAGCTAATTTGCTAATGTTTACTTTCAAAAGCAGTAAGGAGTCAAGGGCAAAAATATCCCGGGTAGAATATTTTTCCATTTTAATGCCAACTTGTTCCGCAATTCCCGGGCTGTTGTAATTGATACCCCATAAAAGGTTGAACAGTATATAAATCCAAAGCATTCGGGTTAAAATATTTCTCAGGCCCTTAATTAATAATTGCTTTGTTATTCGGCCTTGAAAAATCCTAACAGTAATTTTAACTACTATAAAAAATAGCCAGGCAGCACAAATTCCGTATAAAATATCTCCAATGCTAAAAGGCAACCAGCCAAAAGCATATTTTAAGGTCTTTGATATGCAGGGATACAATCCATTTGTATAATATCTGTCAACCCAAATTATATCAGCTGAAAAAAAATGAATGGAGATTGCAAAGACTAAAAGAATAGAAGGAAGCAACCAGCTTTTTTTACCTTTCATAAGGCATAAAAATAAGAAATTGGAAGGTGCTAATAATTTTCTTACATAATACTTCAATTTTTTACTGAAAAACATTACCTTCGCCGTCCTTTAAACCAGTGGTGATGGGAAAAAAGAAACCATATGAGATAGCATTTGTGGGTTTGAAGCCGGGAATTCATGAGTACACTTATGATATTGAGGAGGATTTTTTTGATGAAGAAGTATCAAGGGAATTTAGCAATTGTAGTGCAAGAGTGAAGTTGCAGCTTGATAAGAAAACAAATTTCTTTCTGCTAAAGTTTGAAATCGGTGGAAAGGCAGATGTGATTTGCGACCGTTGTAACAATACGTTGCTAAAAGATCTTTGGGATGAATTTAATATGGTGGTTAAGATGGTTGACAACCCGGAGGAGATGAATAACCTGGAAGATGATCCTGATATTTATTACATTTCAAGAACTGAAAGCCATTTATATTTGAACGACTGGATTTACGAGTTTATTACACTAAGTGTCCCTCTTCAAAAAATGTGCAATGAAGATGAGTTTGGAGGACCAAAATGTAATAAAGAAGTACTGGACAAACTGAGAGCGATGGAGGTGAAAGATAATGAGCATAACGCCAATACCATTTGGAAAGGGCTTGATAAATTTAAAGGAGAGAACAACTAACAAACTGCAATTGCAGCAATAATAACAATAAAAATTAAAATTTACAGATATGCCAAATCCGAAACGTCGCCATTCGCAACAGCGCAGTGCAAAGAGAAGAACACATTACAAGGCTTCAGAAACAACTTTAACCGTAGATAAAACTACTGGCTTAACACATGTTCGCCACCGTGCTCATGTTAGCGAAGGAAAGCTTTACTACAAAGGACAGGTGGTAGCTGAAAAAGCGCCCATCAAAGCATAAGATTTTTTTTCAGATACTGCATTCTAAGCATTACTTTCGGTAACGATAGTAGCGCTTAGAATTTTTTATTTAATGTATTACACCAATGAATATCGGTCTTGACATGATGGGAGGCGATTATGCCCCGCTGGAAGCCATCAAAGGCATTTCACTATTACTCTCAGAAACGGCTGCTGCTTATGTGAAACTGACATTGATAGGCGAGGAAGCACAGATCAGGCCGATGTTAACTGAATACAAAATTGATGATTCTTTCATCACCGTAGTACACGCCAGCCAGGTAATTGGAATGCATGAACATCCTACAAAAGCGCTGAAGGAAAAACAGCAATCATCTATCGCCATCGGGTTCTATTTACTTGCTGCAGGTAAACTGGATGCTTTTATAAGCGCCGGTAATACAGGAGCAATGATGGTGGGAGCATTATTCAGTATTAAAGCAATTGATGGCGTAAGCCGGCCAACAATAGGGGCTTACATGCCCCGTGAAAATGGCACATTAGGTCTGCTGCTGGATGCAGGGATTAACGCTGATTGTAAACCAGAAAATTTGGTACAGTTTGCATTGCTCGGGTCGTTATATGCTGAACATATTCTGGGCGTTTCCAACCCGGCCGTAGGGCTTATTAATATTGGTGAAGAAGAAGGAAAGGGCAATTTGCTTGCCCAGGCAACATATTCGTTGCTAAAAGAAAATAAGCGGTTAAATTTTATCGGGAATATTGAGGGCAGGGATATCTTACTTGATAAAGCAGATGTAATGGTTTGCGAAGGGTTTACCGGGAATGTTGTTTTAAAACTTGCCGAGAGTGTTTATGATATCGTAAAGCGGCGAAACATCGAGGACGAACATTTTGAAAGATTTAATTTTGAAATGTACGGAGGAGTTCCTGTTCTGGGAGTAAATAAACCAGTCATCATTGGTCACGGTATTTCGCATGCTATCGCCTTTAAGAATATGATTTTGATTGCCCAAAGAATGATAGAAAAAGACTTGATTGGAAAGATGAAAGAAACATTTCTATAAAAACATTAATGCATATAAAAAAAGCCGCTCGATGCGGCTTTTTTTATAAATCAAAACACTGATCTAGAAAGTGTAGGCAGCTCTCAAACCAATAAATCCAAGTGTTACACTATTCTTTGTTAATGCCTGGTATTTCAATGATATATCAATGTTTTCCGATGCCATAATTCCAATAGTTGGAGCATAAGTGAAAGCAGAACCACCTCCATTATTTAAAAAGGACAAGCCTACCTGTGCATGGCCATAAACTTTTTCAGTGAAATGATATTTTACGCCCGCTAAAACCGGAATAATAGATTGAGACGAACCTTTAACACTTCCAAATCCTCCTAAATCATAAGTCTTCCCGCTAAAAGTTAGAAAACCTGCACTAAGCGTAATGCCAACTTCTTCGGTAGCAGCATATTCGCCCATTACAGAAGCCCCGAATCCAATTGAGTTAACTTTATTGAAATCACCAATAGGTAATCCAACCTCAACACCTGCATTAAATTTTAAGTCTTCTTTGTCTCTCTTAGATTGAGCTTTCGAAGAAAACAATGCTGCTACTATAGCAGCAGTTAATAGAACTTTTTTCATTTTTTTTAATTTAAGTTTTTTTTACATGCAAGTTGTATGCATGTTCTCACTTTGTAAAAATAGCAGACACAATTAATTATTTTATACCCCTTTTGGGGTATATTCAAAAAAATAAATTTGGTTTACAAAAATTGTTTTCAGCGAGGTAATTACTTCAAATTCTCAAACATATCACCCACCATTCTTTTTAAATCGTAATCTTCCTGCCAGCCCCAGTCGTTTCTGGCAACAGTATCATCAATACTCTGCGGCCAGCTATTGGCAATCTGCTGGCGGTAATCCGGATTGTAAGTCATTTCAAATTCAGGTATATGTTTTTGAACCTCAGCAGCTATTTCTTTAGGAGAAAAACTCATCCCGGAAATATTATAAGAAGTACGGATGGTAATTTTTGATTCCGGCGATTCCATCATTTGAATGGTTGCTTTAATTGCATCGGGCATATACATCATAGGCAGGTAAGTATCTTCCTGTAAAAAACATTCATACTTTTTTTCTTCCAGTGCTTCATGAAAAATTTCGACTGCATAATCTGTAGTGCCACCACCCGGCTGGCTTTTGTAACTTATTAAGCCGGGATAGCGGAGGCTTCTCACATCCAGCCCCCAGCGGTTGTGATAATAATTGCACCAAAACTCCCCTGCGTATTTACTGATACCGTAAACAGTACTTGGCTCAATAATAGTTTGTTGCGGACAATTTATTTTAGGCGATGTGGGGCCAAATACTGCAATGCTGCTCGGCCAGTAAACCTTATGCAATTTTTCTTCTTTGGCAATGTCAAGCACATTTAGCAGGCTCTGCATGTTGAGGCTCCAGGCAAGATTGGGATTTTTTTCGCCAGTGGCGGAAAGTATGGCGGCCAGTAAATATATCTGCGTTATGTTTTGCCTTATCACCTGCACATGCAACATTTCTTTGTTCATCACATCTAAACTTACGTAAGGACCCGTGCCTTTCAGCAGTTCATTTTCTTCTCTTAAATCACTGGCAACCACATGGGCATTGCCATATATTTTTCTAAGTGCCAGTGTAAGTTCTACTCCTATTTGCCCGCTGGCACCAATCACTAAAATTTTTTCTCTTATCATATTTTTTCTCTTAAAAAACAAATGTACGTGTAAATGTCTCCGATTTTAAGCCGCCGTTTTATCTCATGGGCACAGCCATTAGAAACCAATATTTATAGATAGTTGAGGATAGTTTGACAAATCATATTGACGGATGAAATAAAACCCAGAGAGGCATTACTTCTCACGGCAGATAATAATACCAGGAGTTTTACCACCACCTGCTCAATTAAATGTGGGCTTTGCTCAATCTTATTTAATTACACACAAAAAATTGGTGTTTTTGTACATTGCACAAAGCTTTACCCGGTTAAACAAATTACTTTAGTCACCAGATCAAAACGCTGTATGTATCAACAGACCGCCATTTTGCTGATAAGCTTACTAATGACGGCCGGGCTGCACGCCCAGCAAATTACTTTCACTTCCTATACTTCTGCCAATGGATTATCACAAAACAGCGGTTATTGCATGGCACAGGATGGCCTGGGTTACCTGTGGATGGGCACCCAGGACGGGCTCAATAAATTTAATGGTAAAAACATAACAACTTATTACAGGGAGAATACTACCCGGGGCCGGCTTGCTGATAATTTTATCAAGGCACTTTTTTATGACAGCCTCAACAACTGGTTATGGATTGGTACCGCTTCCGGACTTTGTATCTATAACATAAGGGCCGATAGTTTCTATTCAGCTTCCCACTATTTTCCCGGTGCAGATACTTTGAACGGCTTAATGATAAGGTCGATTGTGGCGGGCAGAAATGCCGGGGAAATATTAGTGCTCACCAATAGTGAGGGTATGTTTGTTTGCAACACTGCCAGCAGCACAATTAAACAATTTTTACAGCAGCCTGAAGTAAAAAACAATGTAACAGCAGCTGCTGTGTGGAATAATGAGATTGTAGTGGCGGCGAATAAAAAAATATACCGGCTGCATACAGAACCCTCAGTGGTTTTTAGTGATCCGTTGCTGGAAGATGTAAGGCAGCTTTTTATCTGGAATAATATAATGTGGATTGCCTCTACAAAAAATGGGGCAATATACCTGGCTGACATTAAAAAGCCGGTGCTGGTTTCTTTTAACAGCGGCAGTAAAGATGTTGGCTGTTTTTCAACTGACAGGGCAAATAACCTTTGGATTGGTACAAGAAACGTAGGGATCGTAATTATTGAACCAGGTAATTTATCGGTTACGAATTCTTACACAGACGCACCTAACCAGAACGATTGGCCCAAAAAATTTACACTTTCATTATTAAAAGACAGGCAGGAGAATATGTGGGCCGGCAGCAGCGGTGGTGGCTTCGCTGTAAAAATCAACACAAAAAAAGAATTCGGTCTTATTCAAAAAAAAGAACAACAGTATGGCAAGGCTGCACACAACATGATCTTATGCATGTACAAACCTGCATCGGATAAGCTTTATGCAGGAACACAATTAGAGGGCCTTTGGATAAATAATTTTTCAACAGGTGAATTTGAAACAGTTGCCAATCCTGCTGTTACGGGTAATGGAATTTATAGTATTACAGCTTCATCTGATAAAGATCTTTGGATGGCCACACTCGGGGGTATGTATCACTTCAATACTGCATCAAAAAAATTTACGCATTTTACCGATAGTCTTTTACCTGTAGATGTATTTGGCCAGTTTGTAATGAAGTTACAAAGCCATGATACCTTGCTTTACAGCAGTTACAAAGGGACTGCATTTTTCGATTTAACTACAAAAAAATTTCGTCCTTTTAATTACAAGGAGCCGGGTGGAAAATACCTTCACCTGATCATTCTTAAAGCATTGGAAGATAAGGCTGGTAACATTTGGCTTGGCACCAATGGATATGGCCTGTTAAAATATAATTTAGGTAGTGGAATAATAAGGAGTATAGATACTGTTAAGCAATTTGCAAAAAACGTGAATGCCTTATACCTTGATGGAAAGACATTATGGATTGCAACAACAAGCGGCCTTGTTTTATATGATATTGCGACAGATAAAATAAAGGCAACTTTTTCTGTTGCCAACGGCTTACCCGGAAACGTTGTGTACAGTATTGAAAAAGATGAAGAAGGGAATTTTTGGTGTGGCAGTAACGTTGGGTTGTTGAAAATTGACGGAACCAACTATGCAATTACGCAGGTTAAAGCTTCGGCGGGTTTGCAGGCAGATGAATTTAATACAGCCTCCTCAACAAGTGACACCAGCGGTAACCTGTTTTTTGGTGGTATTAATGGCATCAATTATTTTAATCCTTCAACTTTTTCAATTGACAAATTTAGCCCGCCGCCATTAATAGAGTCCATAAAAATAGCTAACAGGGAAATTAGGTTAAAAGCGGGTATACATTATGTTGATGAGATAAGGTTAGAGCACTTTCAAAATTTTTTAACACTTGAGTTTGGAGTAAATAATTTTATAAATCATGAAGAGTGCCTGTACAGGTATAAGCTGCAGGGTGTTGATGCAGACTGGGTTTACGCCGGCAACAGATCTTTTGTAAACTACTCAGGGTTAAAATCTGGCGGGTATGTTTTTCAGTTGCAAAGCTCTAACAGCTATGGAGTTTGGAGCAGTACAGTAACTAAAATAAACATAATTATTTCTCCTGCCTGGTGGCAAACATGGTGGTTTCTGCTGCTCTGTTTTATTACCGCTGCACTCATTATTTTCTTTACTATCCGTAAAAGAATTTATGAGTTCCGCTACCGGGCAGAAACAAAACAAAAGATAACTGAAACGGAAATGGCCGCTCTGAAAGCGCAAATGAACCCACACTTTATGTTTAACTGCATTAATAGTATAGATGCTTTTATTCACAGCAATGATAAATATAATGCCACGCTTTATCTCAACAAATTTGCAAAGATGCTGCGGAACATTTTAGATAGCAGTAAACAAAATATTGTATTGCTCAGCAAAGATGTTGACACACTAAAACTCTATATTGAATTGGAAGAATTGCGGCACGAGAATAAGTTTACAAGCAGCTTGAATGTAGACAAAGAACTGCTGAACAGTGATTACAAAGTGCCGCCACTGATTGTTCAGCCTTTTGTTGAAAACGCTATTTTGCACGGACTCAGAAATAGATCTTCCAATGATGGAACGCTGCAGATTAGTATTACAAAGGAAGAAGACAAGATAAAATATATTATCCTTGACAATGGCATTGGCAGGGCTGCAGCAAAAATGGTTGCACAAAATAAAGAATCATCATACGGAATGGATATGAGCATGGAGAGGGTAAAATTATTTAATAAGGAAGCCGTAGCTTCAATTGAGATCAATGACCTTTATGCACAGGGGCAGGCAGCAGGAACACAAATCATTGTATACCTAAAAGTGAACTGATATGATCACGACAATTATTATTGATGATGAACCAAAGGGCAGGCTGGCCCTAAGGCAAAAGCTGAGCGCTTATTGCAGCAACGTACAGGTGGTGGCAGAAGCTGCAGATGGAAAAGAGGCGCTTGCGCTGATAAAAGTTCATCATCCGCAGTTGATTTTTTTAGACATTGAAATGCCCGTAATGAATGCGTTTGAAATGCTCAACGAAATAAAGGAAAAAGATTTCCATGTAATATTTACAACCGCTTACGATCAGTATGCCATCAAGGCCATAAAGTATGCAGCCTTCGATTACCTTTTAAAGCCGGTGGATATTGAAGAGCTTAAATCTGCAATTGAAAAAGTTGAAACAGCAGAAAATAAAAATTTGCCCCAGCAGGTAGAGTTGATGCAGCAAAATATGCAGCATCCAAAAAAAAGTTTTAATAAACTTGCCATACCAGCATTAGATGGGCTCTATTTTTTTGATATCAGCAGCATCATACATTTAGAAGCCCAAAGCAATTACACCATCATTTATTTTAACAATCATCCCAAAATAACGGCTTCAAAAACACTGAAAGACTTTGAAGAACTATTGCCTTCAGATCTGTTTTTCAGACTTCATCATTCTCATATTATTAACCTGCAGTTTATTAAGCGTTACATCAAGGGAGATGGCGGACAGGTAGAACTCGAAAATGGCTCTCTCATTGATGTATCCCGGCGAAAAAAAGATGAGTTTCTGAAAGCTATTGGTTAAGTTTTTTGCATCAATTCATCCTGTTACTCAGATTATAGTACCAGTTGCTCAAACTCCGTTGCAACATACTTTGATACTAAATATTTTCACTACAGTTGGTTTGTTAATTACATTTTAAACAAATATTGTTGTGAAAAAAATATTTATTCCGATCCTCATTGCATTTTTATGTTCAGCACAATTAAATGCACAAAGCGTAGCCATCAATACAGATGGAAGCACTGCAAATACAAGTGCCATACTTGATGTAAAGAGTACCACTAAAGGCTTGCTTATTCCGAGGCTAACACAAACACAACGAAATGCGGTTACCACACCGGCAACTGGATTGCTCATCTACCAAACAGATAATACACCGGGCTATTATTTTTACAATGGCAGTGCATGGACCAGTCTTACGGCCTCTGGTGCCGGCGTTGGCTGGGCAAGTAATGGCGCAAACATTTATGCCAGCAATTCCGGCAACGTGGGTATAGATATCACTACGCCAAGTAATAAATTCCAGATAGGCTCTGTTGGTTCATCTGGCTATAGTGGCAATCAATTTGCCATTGGCAATGATACCAATGCCCTTGGCCTTAACCAGGGCAGCAGCTTTGCACAGTTTTCAAGCAACACCAACATTGCCCTGGTACCGAAAAATGGCTCCGGTAATTTGGGTATCAATGTAACCAACCCGCTTAATACATTACAAATCGGGTCGGTTGGTACCACTGGCTATTCCGGCTACCATATTGCCATTGGCAATGGTACCGAGGCATTGGGAATTTACCAGCGGGCCGGCAGTTTTGCCAATGCGGAATTGTACAGCACTTCCAACATGATCCTTATGCCAAAATCCGGATCTGGTTATCTTGGAATTAATACAACTACTCCTTCCAATAAATTACAAATCGGGAATATCGCCACTTCGCTTGGCCTCAGTGGATTTGATTTTGCGGTAGGCAGTGGATCCAATGCGTTGGTTTTTTACCAGAGCAGCGGTATATCACAATTCACAAGCACTACCAGTATCGCTTTTTTGCCAACAAAGGGAACTGGATACATGGGTATCAACACAAGCAGTCCTTCCAATACATTACAGGTTGGATCTATGGGCAATACCGGTTATGCAGGAAATGCACTTGCTATTGGTAATGGTTCCGCTGCAATGGGCATTAACCAGGGCAACAGTTTTGCACAGCTTGCCAGTACCACGGACATTGCTTTGGCCCCCCGAAATGGAAGTGGCAGGGTTGGTATCAATACAAGTACTCCAAAAGCACCGTTGGATGTGGAAGGTTTCATTTCTGCCGTATCACCGGATGATTTGGGATTTGCATATTATGGAAGGCAGTTCACCAACGGCAGTACTGTTGCTGATTATGGAGGCACAGACGCTTCTGTCAATGTATCTATTTATGCATCCAACAACGTTATGGCTAAACAATTTGATGCCTTCTCCGATGCCCGTATAAAAAACATTACTGGCATCAGCAATTCTAAAACAGATCTTGAAACTGTTAAGTCTATACAAATAACAGACTACTCTTTTAAAGACAAAATAAGAAATGGGAATAAGCAGTATAAAAAAGTAATTGCCCAGCAGGTTGAAAAAGTATATCCGCAAATCGTATCCAGGCACCGGGATTTTATACCAAATGTTTACCAGCTAACCAATGCAATAGAAAAGACGGCGAATGGTTACCTGTTAACTTTTAAGGGCAATCATAACATTAGCAGTACTGCAAAAAAACTACAGGTTATTATGAAGGAAGATAACAGCCTTAAAGAATTTGACATTGTTTCTATTCCTTTATCCAACCAGGTTATTATAAATACAACGGACCTAAATGCAGACAAGTTATTTGTGTATGGGGAAGAAGTGGATGATTTTAGAACGGTAGATTATGAAGGCCTTACTACATTAAATATTTCTGCTACGCAGGAACTAAACAAACTGCTGGGAGAGCAACAAAAAGTAATAGAAAAACAAAACAACGACATTGCAAAGCAAAGTAAAAAAATAGCAGCGTTGGAGCAAATGATGGTTCTGTTGAAAAACAAATCCGTTATCTCAACCATAAGGAATTAAGTCAACTAAAATTTACTCAGTTCATTTTATCATACACTTCTTGTTATTATGAAATCGATCATTTTTATTCTCCTGCTTTTTTCAACAGTTAATTTTACACAGGCACAAAGCGTAGCCATCAATACAGATAGAAGCGCTGCAAATGCAAGTGCCATACTTGATGTAAAGAGTACCACTAAAGGCTTGCTGATACCAAGGCTTACGCAAACCCAACGCAATGCCGTAACTACTCCTGCAACTGGATTGCTCATCTACCAAACAGATAATACACCGGGCTATTATTTTTACAATGGCACTGCATGGACCACACTCACTGGAAGCAGTAGCAATACAAATTACTGGACCGCAAACGGTGCAAACATTTATAAAAACAATACGGGCAATGTAGGTATTGGAATCACCGCACCGCTGGCTCCGCTGCACATTAAAAATAACAATGAAGCTATCCGGGTGCAGGGGGCTACTCCCTATATTTCCTTTTATGATAGTGCAGGTGTTAACAAAGGATTTATACAGCAATACAACAATAATTTTTTTCTGGGCACTCCTTCATCCAATCCAAATGGCATCATGCAGTTTTATCTGAATAATGAAGCTACCATGACGCTTAATCCAAATGGCAATGTGGTTATTGGCAGTTCTCCTTTTTCAAACGCCATTCTTAGCATGGGCAGGGAAGGTACTGCCCTTGGTTTCAATGTTTTCCAAAATTTTACTGAAATAAGATCAACCAGCAATATTTCTATTAATCCAGGTTTCGGTATTGGATACGTTGGTATCAATACCAGTTCGCCTGCAAACAGGTTGCAAATAGGCTCCGTTGGAAGTACCAATCTTGCAACCAACGACCTGGCTATTGGCAATGGCACTAATGCCATGGCCATTCTTCAAACCAACAGCAACACTTTAATAGGTTCAACTACCGATATTGTTTTAAAACCAAGGAATAATGGCGCAGGCAATCTTGGCATTAATGTAGATAACCCCGTTAATAAATTACAGATTGGTTCAGTTGGCGCCAGCGGCTTTTCTACCAATGATTTTGCTATCGGGAACGGCACAAATGCGGTGGCCATTTTTCAATCCAACACGGCTACTTTAATTGGGTCAACAACAGATATTGTTTTAAAGCCACGTAACAACGGATCGGGCAGAGTTGGCATCAATACCAATACACCGCTTGCAACATTGGATGTAGCCGATTATGCAGATCTAACCAACCGGTATTACGATTACCTGAATGATGGCGGATCAGTGAGTGGCATCGGCCGTTGCAGTGGCTGCACAGTGGGTGTATCTATCTATGCAGCCCGTGGCGTATATGCACAGGAGTTCGATGCTTTTTCTGATGCCCGTATCAAATCGATCATCGGCGTAAGCGATAAGGCAAAAGATCTTGCCATTATCAACTCATTAAAGGTTACTGATTACACCATGAAGGACAAAGTAAAATATGGTGATAAGTCGTATAAAAAAGTAGTGGCGCAGGAAGTGGAAAAAGTATATCCGCAGGTGGTTTCAAAACATCCCGATTTTATACCCAATGTTTACCAGCTTACCAGCAAAATTGAAAAGACAAATAATGGTTACCTGCTAAGCTTCGCCGGCAAACACAACATAAGCAAAACAGCAAAAAAAATAAAAGCTATCGTATCCCAACAGGAAATAATGCAGCAGTATGTGATCCTTAATATACCTGCGGATAACCAGGTGGAGATCGAAGCAACTGAATTAGAAACCGATAAAGTATTTGTGTTTGGGGAAGAAGTTGATGATTTTAGAACAGTGGATTATGAAGGGCTTACTACATTGAATATTTCTGCTACGCAGGAAATGTATCGCCAACTACAAAAAGAAAAGGAAATCAACAAAGCACAGGAAAAAAGAATAGCAGGGTTGGAAGAAAGCATCCTGTTGCTGAAGAATAATACATCTTTAAAAAATAAGGCAGATTAAACGGCCGCCATTACAATGGTGGCATTTGTAAATAGTCACTTTAAATTGAAATAATGATACGGAAATCTTTTTTAAAAATGGCAGCGGCAGCAACCGGTTTCCTGGCAGTTCCTGCAACGGGTGTATTTGCTCAGGCAAATAAAAAACGGGATAGTAAAGGTTTTAAAGTCTTAAACGGTAAAGACAGGTTTGATGAACCTATTACATTGCTGGAAGGAGATGTTTTCACCACAAAAGTCTCCTCAAAGGATACAGGTGGTGATTTATTTTCTTTTGAATCTGTAAGGCATGTAAACGGCGGACCGCCACTGCATTATCATTACGAGCAGGATGAAATGTTTTATATTCTTGAAGGAACATTCATCTTTAAAATTGGTGACGAAACTTTTGAAGCCAAAGCCGGTGACAGTTTGTTTGGGCCACGTATGATTCCTCATGCATTTGCAAAAACAAATGATGGCATTGCAAAAATGATCATTACATTTCAACCTGCCGGTAAAATGGAGCTTCATTTTAAAGAAGTAAGCCAGGGCTTGTATACAAAATTGTCAGATAAAGAAAAACATGCAATAAGGCAGCAGCATGGTTTTGAGGTAGTGGGGCCTGCGTTGACACATGAAAAATAATAAGTTTTCAGCTAAGTAAATCTAAGTAATAAATTAATGGGGGTAATGAAACGGCATAAGTTTATTTTACTAGTCTGGCCGGAGCAATTGCAACATGCAAAGGCTTAAAAATAAATGCAGGCGAAGGCAGGTTATTATTGATGTAACAAATTTAAATGCAAACAAGCTCTTTGTATATGGCGAAGAAGTGATGATTTTGAACAGCAGATTATGAAGGTCTTGGCACTTTAAATATTTCTGCTACCCGGGAATTATACCTGCAATTGCAAAAGGAAAAGTACATCAGTAAGGTACAGAAAAAAAGAATAGAAGCATTTCAAAAAGGCATCCGGTTGCTTAAGAACAATGCATCTTTAAAGAACAAAGCAGGTTAAAGACTAACAAGGATTTTATAAACCAATCTATTTAATTATCACAATAAAAATTTATTATGAAAAGGATAATTTTTACCTGTCTTGTTTTTTTGATAAGCATCACAACACGTTCGCAAAGTGTAGCCATCACCAGCGACGGCACTGCACCAAATGCAAGTGCAATGCTAGATGTAAAAAGTACAACGAAAGGCGTGCTTATCCCCAGGATGACAACTGCACAAAGAATTGCTATAAAAAATGCGGCGGAAGGCCTGCTTGTGTACGATATGGAAACACTGAATTTATGGGTGTATAAAGATGCAGGCTGGTCTGAAATTAGAACAGATGCAGGCGGTGGTACAGCCGCTTACTGGGCAGCAACCGGCAATAATATTTACAATAGCAACACCGGCTACGTTGGTATTGGCACCACAAATCCAAGATCATTATTAACACTGCAAACAGGATATAATTCAACCGGATATACACATATCGGCCTGCCTGCCACGGGTACTGATTCTATAATTTATAGTGAGGGTGTTGGTGGGGTTTCGGCTGCTATCGGCACCAGCAGTAATCATGCGCTACGCTTTGTTACCAACGGCACAGGTAAGCTTTCTATTTATCCCCAGGGTGAGGTAGTGATAGGGGATAACAACGTTGGCTCAATAGGAAAACTAACAGTTAAAACTACAAATAATGCCGATGGTATATCACATATTGGTGACAATGGAAATATTTTGAAAACCATCATGGGCGGTACTTCTGCAGGCTTTGGTACATTTTCTCCTACGCACATGCGGATTTTTTGTAATAGCAGATCCGATATTTTTATTGCTTCTGCAACTGGTAATGTTGGCATAGGCCGTGAAAATTTTAGTGCAAATAAATTAGAGGTCAATGGCACTATCCGCAGCAAGGAAGTAATTGTAGAAAATATCAACTGGGCTGATTATGTATTTGATGAAAAATATAAACTTACTCCTTTAAATGAATTGGAAAAATATATTGAAAAAAACAAGCACCTGCCAAATATTCCTTCTTCAAAAGAAATAGAAAAAAATGGTTTGCATTTGAGTGATACGCAGAAACAGATGATGGAAAAAATTGAAGAACTCACTTTGTATATGATTGATGCCAACAAGCAACTAAAAGAGGCAGTAAATGAAATTGACATTTTAAAGTTAAAGCTAACTGAATTGCAGTCGTCAAAAAGCAGGCACTAAACTTTATGAGTTATTGTTATCCACTTCAAAAACTATCAGTATGAATGCACTGTCAAAAATTATTTGTGTGAATTTTTTAATGATTCTTGCCCTGAAGCTAAACGCTCAAAAAGCATTGACCGGAATTACAACAGGCGTAAAGAGTACTACCAACTTTTCTGCAATAGCTGGTTTTGAAAAAGCCCATCCCGAGAAAGTTATAACCAGGAAATTACCACCGGACGAAACAGAAGATGAAGAGGAACATGTAATAGTGAAAAATACGCCTGAAACAGCAGTGAAACCTTTTAATGGTAAAACCACGGTGATCAGGGATTCAAAACAGGAGAAACCAACTGCTATTCAAGAATTTCCCTGTAATAATTTTAATGCTTTAGATGATGATGGCAGTTCTACTCCCCCGGATGTAAACGGAGCAGTTGGATTCGATCATCTGATGAGTACACTGAATACCCAAATACGCATTCAGGACAAACAAGGGGCGATGGTAAGCACTGCTTCGCTTGTAGGTTTTTGGAACGGACTGGGCGGGCATACAGATATATACGATCCAAAACTTACCTACGATCCATACGATAAACGTTGGATTTT
Source organism: Ferruginibacter sp. (assembly GCA_965247025.1). GTDB lineage: Bacteria > Bacteroidota > Bacteroidia > Chitinophagales > Chitinophagaceae > Ferruginibacter. The sequence goes on from OZ252000.1 coordinate 5,471,913, forward strand.
TGTTTGTTGTGCTACAAGGCAAGCTGCAGGCTCCGCCTTGTTATTAGCAGTATCACAAACGCCTGATCCAACAGGCGGTTGGATTACTTATACTATTGATGCCGACCCTGCAGACCTTTATTGGTTTGATTATCCAAGTCTTGGATTTAATAAAAACTGGATAACTGTTGGGGGTTATATGTTCGATATTCCCGGCCTCACCAACACGCCAAGAAGCCGGGTTTGGGCAATTGATAAGTCAGTTGTTTATGCAGGTAATCCAAGTATTAATGTCACTTATTTCGACAGAACCAATTATTTCCATATAAGCCCGGCTGTTACTTATGATGCCAATAACAATACGCAATGGCTCACGAGTGTATTCAATAGTAATTTTAACAACCGTGGCTATCTTAAATTATTTTCAATTACCGGCACACAGGCTGCCCCTGTTTTTACAGATGGTGTAACAGTAGATGCTGGTGCCGCATGGAGTGATAACGTGAATGTCAGCGGCCCTCAGTTAGGTTCATCAACGGGGCTTAATCTTGGTGACAACAGAATGCTCCAATCCACTTTTAGAAACGGTGTTTTATGGACATGTAATAACATCTTTTTACCGGCTGCTGCTCCTGCCAGTTGTGCTGCACAGGTGGTAGCCATCAATACTGCCGATGGAACTGCATTGGAGAATATACAAACCGCCACAAGCACTACCAATATGCAGGCATACCCGAGTATAACCGTAAACGGTACCAATGAAATATTTTTTGGGTATTCTGCTTTCAGAAATAATTCATACGTCACTTCCACCATCAGTTACAGAAGAAATGACGGGCAGGGTTTTTTCTTTTACTATTTTAAAAGCGGAGAAGACTGGTATGTAAAAATGGATAACCAGGGGCGAAACCGGTGGGGTGATTATTCGGCTACTTTTATTGATCCTGAGGATGATAAGACTGCCTGGACTATTCAGGAATATGCAAGGGCAAGGGTTGGAACTACAAGCAACTGGGGCACCTGGTGGGCAAAAATCTGTCCTGGCTTTTGCTTAAATGATTTGGTATTATCTTCTGCAAATAATAATGTAATGCAAAAATTTGAAGCCAATTTAACTATTAAATCTACTTCGCTGATACAAAGTAATTCCAGTATAAAATATGATGCAGGTAGCAGGGTTACACTTTCGCCGGGCTTTAAAGCAACAGCGGGTTGTTCACTAAAAGTGTACATAGAGGGATGTGGTGGGGTAAGGTAATGAAGTAATAATAAAGCAGATCGATTCGTCCTGTTTTAGAACAAGCAAACAAAAGCCGCCAATAACATTGGCGTGAAATTGCAAAACTGGTATTTGAACATTTAATTGCATTAGCGTACAGGGGCAAAAGTCTCCAAGGTTGATGCGTAAATTATAGCTGACATGAAAAGGAAAAACTTTATCGCAACAGCCATCGCCTTTGCAGCATCTCCGCTTGCAACAATTGCAAGAATGAAAAAAGACAGGAGTAAAGGTTTTAAAGTAAATGCAGGCGAAGGCAGAATTCACGGGCATATTAGGTTAAAAGGAATTAACTCAAACATCCTGGATGTAAAAGTTTCAGGTTCGGATACTGACGGGGGGCTGGCGGTTTTTGAGCAAACAAGTTTATCGCAGGGCAGGGGTACGCCGCTTCACATTCATCCATTGCAGGATGAAATGTTTTATGTGCTGGAAGGAGAATATTATTTTTTAGTGGGATAAGAAAAATTCAAATTGAGTACCGGTGAAAGTATTTTTATGCCGAAGAATGTGCCGCATGCATGGACACAGGTTTCACAGAAAGGAAAGATGATTGTTAGCTTTCAACCTGCTGGTAAAATGGAGAACTTCTTTGTTGCTGTATCAGCTTTAGATCATGAACCTGGCAAAGAAGAAATGGCTGAACTTTTTGTTGAAAATGAAATGAAGATTGTTGGACCACCATTGAAAATTGATTAATAGGCTGACTAAAATCCTGCTTAACTTTAAATATGCGCTTTGGGTTTTTACTGTTATTTTTTTGGTGCTCTTCATTGGTGCAGGCTCAGCGGAATGCAGCTTACAGCTTTCGCCATATTGCCCAGCCAGATGGACTGCTACACTCTACCGTAAGGTCTGTAGTGCAGGATGGCAGGGGTTTTATGTGGATACTAACTCCAAATGGTATTCAACGGTATGATGGCACCCGTTTTTTAAATTACCCATTTGATCTGAATAATCCTTCCCGGACAATAGACATTAAAAACCCGCTGTTTTTTGCAGATAGTGCCCGTGATGCATTGTGGTTGATGAGCAGCGAAATTGAAAAACTTGATCTAAAAAAAATGAAGTTCAGCTTATACAATGGTGATAAAATTTTGAAGGATACCACATTTAAATTTGAACAATATACCGACTCTGCAGGCAGGCCCTGGCTCGCTGGAACATTCGGCATTTTTTATTATAACCCTTCTTCAAAAAAAATGCTTCCTTATTACTTAAGTGTGCCGTCTTTACCTCCATACCAGGGACTGTTTTTTTTAGATGAAAAAACAGGCGAACGGTGGCTGGCCGACTGGACTGGCCTTTCTCTGTATGATAAAGCAACGCACCGAATTTATACCCACAACTGTAACCCAATTCAAAATGCTTTATTAAAAGCAGTGGCAACAAGTAACCTGACTTCTATCTTTAAAGACAGTGATCAAAATATTTGGATAGGTACCGGCAGCCAGCAGTTTTATCGCTTCAGCAGCACAGAAAAAAAACTTTATACTTATTCTATTGCGGAAATTGAAAAGGAGAGCATGACCAAAAAAACAGAAGATCATGTACAGATTGTAAAATGTTTTTTTGAGGATAGTCATCATAAAATTTGGATTGGAACAGCCTACGGCGGATTGATGCAATACGATAAACACAATGATTCTTTCACCTACCTGCTGAACGATGAAAAAAATAAACAGGGGTTACATTACAATTATGAAATAAGTCATATTTACCAGGATGTGGAAGAAAACATTTGGCTGGCGACAGACAATGGGATCAATATTTTCAATCCTTATCAACTGCATTTTCAAACAATTCATCACGAAGAAAATAAAGCTGCATCGCTCCCGAAAAATGAAATTCAAAATTATATCCAGGCAGCCAATGGCGATATAATTTGTGCCACCTGGGGTGGCGGCATTACAATTTATGATAGCAGTTGGGTGTTCAAAAAAAATATTCTTTTTCCGGGACTGTACGAATACAATTTAACCTGGAGCTTTGCCCAAAATGACGATGGAACTATCTGGATCGGCTGCCAGCATGGGTTTATCCATATCTACAATCCTGTTACGGAATCTGTAAAAACAATAAGCCCCCCGGAGCTTGGGCATGCCACTATTTGGTGTATTACAAAAGATAAAGCAGGAAATATCTGGTTTGGTTTGTACAATGGCAAAATTGCTAAATGGGATAAAATGCAGCAAAAATTTTTTGCTTACAATGATAATGCAAAGGGCGTTGCACAAATCTATTCAACTGTTTTTAATATTTTTTTTGATAGCAGACAGCAGTGTTGGGTAACCACTGAAGTTGGCTTTAAAAAGTTTGATACTGACAAACGAATTTTTAGCAAAGTGTATCTGCCGGATAAACTTAGTGCCAATGCTATTTCAACTTTTAGCTGCGCCGGTATTGAAGAATTAAATGATAGTACACTGCTGATTGGGACAAAACACGGCGGTCTAAACTTCTTTAATACCAACAGCAGCAGCTTTACTCATTTAACTGTGAAAGATGGGTTGCCGGCAAACAGTATTAATTCTATAAAAAAGGATAGTGCCGGGTTTGTCTGGTTCACAACAGATTTTGGTCTTTATAAATTTAAACCGGGAGCCAACAAATTTGTGAGGTACAATATTGAACCGGGCATCATTTCTGCAGAATTTAAAACAGGCGCCTTTTATACATTGCAGGACGGACGATGGCTTACTTCAACAGTTGCAGAAATATTCTGTTTTAACCCGGCAGATAATTCCATTCCCGTGAGCCGGAGCACATTGCCGCAAGTTACAGGCTTCAGCATTTTTGATAAGCCGCTTGAAATTGATTCATTACAATCCGAAGGCAAGCCATTGCAGTTGAACTATCAGCAAAATTTTTTAACCATTGAGTTTGCGCTGCCGGTTTTTTCTAACCTGCTGCAAACAGACTACTATTATAAACTCGGCGGAGTGGATGATAATTGGGTGGAAGCAGGTACAAAAAGATTTGCCAGTTACACAAATCTTTCGCCGGGGAAATATACCTTTTTGGTTAAAACAAAAAACGGAGATGCAGTTGTTTTCAGTGCTCCGCTCATGTTTATTATTACTCCGCCTTTTTGGAAAACATGGTGGTTTATTTTGTTGCTGGTGTTAGCGTCGGCGTCAATTATTTACTCGTTTATCCGTTGGCGTGTGCAAAATATAAAAGATGTGGAAGCTGCTAAACTAACGCTGCAGCAACTGAGTGCGGAACAGTACAAAAGCGAACTCGAAATGGAACAAATTGTAAATTATTTTTCCTCTTCTCTCATTGATAAAAATACTGTGGATGATGTATTGTGGGATGTTGCAAAAAATTTAATTGGCCGGCTTGGGTTTGAAGATTGCATGATCTATTTATGGAACAGCAACAAAACAAAAATGGAGCAGCGGGCTGGTTACGGCCCCAAAGGTTCAATTGAAGAGATTGAAAAAAATGTTTTTAATGTTTCTGCAGGCCAGGGTGTTGTTGGGTATGTGATGCAAACAAAACAACCGTTATTAATACCTGATACCTCAATTGATTTTCGCTACCGTGTTGATGAACAGGAACGACTGAGCGAAATAACTGTGCCTTTAATTTATGATGATGAACTCATCGGCGTAATTGATAGTGAGCACCAGCGGCGAAATTTTTTTACCACCAAACATGTGCAGGTGCTCAGCACTATTGCCACACTGATGGCCAATAAAATTAAGTCTATAGAATCTGCACAATCATTACAGCAGGCCAAAATTGAAATGCTGCAGATTAATGAAAAACTTGTAGAAGCAAAACTGGAAGCTTTGCGTAGCCAGATGAATCCACACTTTATTTTTAACTGTTTAAACTCTATTGATAACCTGATACAAAACAATGAAAAAGAGAAAGCAACTTTATATTTAGCAAAATTTGCCAGGCTGATCCGTGCTGTTTTAGAAACTTCCAAAGTAAATATTGTACCGTGTTGGAAAGATCTGGAAACATTAAAACTATACATTGAACTGGAAGAGTTCAGGTGGGATAAAAAATTCTCTTTCGAGTTGGAAATTGCTGATGAAATTTTTAGCGGAGATTATAAAGTACCGCCGCTAATCATTCAGCCATTTGTTGAAAATGCCATTCATCACGGGCTGTTAAATAAAATTGATGCGGATAAAAAATTGTCGGTTAAAGTAAAGGCCGGCGACAACCATATCTCTTACACAATTGTTGATAATGGTGTTGGAAGAGCTAAGGCTGCAGCTTACAGGGAATTGAACAAACCATCGCACCAATCCATGGGCATGCAGATTACAACAGACAGGATTAATTTATTTAACCAGCAACAAAACGGCGCCGTAAAAATTACAGATTTGCAAGACGGTAATAACGAGTGCACCGGAACTAAAGTAGAAGTAACCCTTATAAACCAATCATAACCATGCTTAAAGCCATTATCATAGACGATGAAACCAACAGCAGGAATTCCCTGCGACAAAAACTCATAAATTACTGTCCGCAAGTAAATGTAATTGAGGAGTGTGAGAACGGAGAAGAGGGAATAAAAAGTATACAACTTCATCAACCGGATATTATTTTTCTTGACGTGGAAATGCCCAGGATGAACGGCTTTACGATGTTACAGCAATTACAACAGCATAATTTTGAGATCATTTTTATTACAGCCTACGATCATTATGCTATTAAGGCCATTAAATTCAGTGCCTTAGATTACCTGGTAAAACCAGTTGAAATTGACGACCTTAAAACGGCTGTGGAGAAAGCTGAAAACAAGCGAAAGCATACTACCACCAACGCTTCATTAGAAACCCTGCTACTCAATTTGGTGAATAAGGAAAGAGGCCAGCAACGGATTGCAATACCCAGTATGGAAGGACTGCAATTTGTTGAAACCGGAAATATTTTTTACCTGGAGGCACTGAGCAATTACACCAACTTTCATCTTGCCAATAATAAAAAAATCACTGTTGCAAAAACACTCAAAGATTTTGAAGAATTGTTGCCTGCAGGAACATTTATCCGCATCCATCATTCGTACATCATCAACATCAATTGCATTGAAAAATATATTAAAGGAGAAGGTGGCCAGGTTGTAATGAAAAATGGGGCAGTGCTTGATGTTGCCCGCCGGAAAAAAGAGGAATTTTTAAAAGCGATTGCACATTAGTGGATAGAGGATGGCTGATGTATGATTGCTGATGTATGATGGCTGATGTATGATGGCTGATTTTTGATGTACGATTTGTGATTTGTAAGTTTACAGGATTTGCTCGTCGCACCGTAAACTCCAGACTGTAAACCGTAAACCACTACTCATACAAATCGTTTACATCACACTTTACCAACTCTTCCAGCATTGCTGCGATTTTTTCCGTTACGGCAGTAAAATATTTTTCACCTTTTTCTGCAGAAGAAGCCGAGGGATCACCGGTGCCGGTATCTGCTGTTACCTGGCTCCATTTTCTTTCGGCCCAAACCCAGCCTTCTCTAAAGGCTGCAATTTTATTTTTCTTTTCAGCTCCGTCACCAGCCTCTGCCAAAGGCCTCACCAGGTGCGGTGTTAAATACATAACCAGGCTGGTCTCCATTTCATCTGCATGATCGCCGGAGGCTGCAAAAAACTCTTTTTTATTAAGTGCATTAAACCAGCTGCAGGTGCACAAAAACATTTTTGGATATTTTAAACCGAGCTCACGGAGCAACGTTTTAAAATCGTTACCACCATGGCTGTTAAAAACCAATAATTTAAAAATACCCTGTCGGTTCAGCACTTCAATAATATCTGAAAGTATTGCCAGTTGTGTACTTGGATAGAGATTTATATCAAGTGTGATATCTGCCTGGCCGGTATTTACACCAAATGGAATGGTGGGCAGTACGATGATTTTGTTACCTTTTTCCCAGGCAATTTTCGCTGCTGCGGCTGCAATAAAATCAGCCTCAATAATATCAGTGCCATAAGGCAAATGGTAGTTGTGTGCTTCGGTGGCTGCCCATGGCAGAATAGCCAAATCAAAGTTTGTTTCTTTAATATTTTTCCAATTGTTTTCCGCTAAAATATATGGCCGCATCAGTTTAAATTATGTTGATTAAAAAATGATTGAAAGCTAAAGTTATTGACAAAATAACATTGCTGCATGGTTACAAAATATTAAGTGTCAAAACGTATATTACTCCATTTTTCGGTTAAGTGGGTATCGTAAATTCCATGGCTGTTAAGCGCTATTGCCGGGTGCGGTGATACCTCCTGTCCGCTTGCCATTAGTTTTTGAAATCGTCCCAAAAACATTTTCCAAATGTCGCCATTTGCAGGTGGAACGGGCCGGCCGTTTGCCAGTATTTCTAAGCTGCCCCAGGGTATTGCAATTTCAAGGTTCCAGCCTTTATCAATATCTGTATTGTTGTTTAACGTGCCTTCAACCTGCACAGCAGTTTCAAGGCCGGGCATATCAAAATTGGTGAATGCCCAGCGGATGCCACGTGGGTGTGTGCCTTTCCAAAAACTGCTGCCGGTTCTGTCATAATCACCGCCAAAAGTATAAGCCTGCGGCTGATGCACATCAAACATTGGAATATCAAATTTGCCACCCTTTGCATAAACATCTTTCCAAATAAAAAATACCTCGTAAATAGTATTGGCAGCATTTACTTCCAGTTCATAATAACAGTCGCCACCATCAATAAAAACCTCCAGGTCATTTTCTAAAAAAACAATGCTGTCACGTTCAGTAAGGCGGGCTTCTACAAATGGTTCTTCTGCCTTAAAAGCAATGTACAAATATTGATCATTCCACAATAAGGCTGTTTGTGTATTGTACATCCCCGGTGCGCCGGTTACCATATCAACAAAACGCTTGCTCCAGGTGGCATTTTTCCAGACCTCTTTGTCAATATTCCCATCAACTGTAATGGATGAATTTATTTTTTTTGCAGTAAGATCTGGCAGGCTCATTTTTTATTTAAAAGTAGCAAAAGGTTTATAAAGGTTAGGATAAATTAAGCTTCCATGTTTGGATGCCAAAATACTAAAAGGTTAAAAATGCAGAGGGTTGAATTTGTGCCTCTGGCGCAAAGAGGCGATGCATTTGGATTCGCAAAATAGGGGAGCTAAAAGTTTTATACTTGGAGATTGGTGTTCAGTTGCAGGCTTTGTTATGAAAAAAATCGGATTATATCAGCCTTTCAGGCTTAACTGCTTTTGCAATCATTTCCTTGAAAAAACAACTTAATTTTATCCTCTCAAATTAAAAGGATACATCACATCAATGACTGAAAAGCTGCAACAGCTCGGCGCTGTACTGGAAGGAGAATTATTTTTTGACAATACAATGCGGCTGCTCTATGCTACTGATGCTTCGGCTTACAGGGAAATGCCGCTTGCTGTTGCGATACCTGCATCCGTAACAGATATAAAAACACTGATTGCTTTTGCCCGTGCAGAAAAGACCGCTTTGATTCCCCGTACGGCCGGAACTTCACTTGCAGGGCAGGTGGTGGGTAGCGGAATTGTGGTGGACGTATCAAAGAATTTTACACAAATTATAGAACTGAATAGCGAAGAGAAATGGGTAAGAGTGCAACCCGGAGTCATCAGGGATGAGCTTAATTTTTTTCTTCGTCCACACGGCCTTTTTTTTGGCCCGGAAACTTCTACTGCCAACAGGGCGATGATGGGCGGCATGGTGGGCAACAACAGCTGCGGCAGTAATTCTGTTGTGTATGGTAGTACGAGAGAGCATTTGCTGGAAGTAAAAGCCTTGCTCAGTGATGGCAGTGAAGCAACATTTTCATCGCTTGATTTGGATGCGTTTCACGATAAATGTGAAGGCAATACTTTAGAAGCAACTATTTATAAAACCGTCCGCAGCCTGCTGAGTGATTACAATAACCAGGTAGAAATCAGAACTCATTTTCCCAAACCCTCTGTAGAAAGAAGGAACACTGGTTATGCGGTGGATATATTGCTGGAGACTGCACCGTTTACTGCTGGCGCAGCAGATTTTAATTTTTGTAAACTGATCGCCGGATCCGAAGGAACACTGGCATTTATCACTGAAATTAAACTACATGTAAACGAAGTGCCGCCAAAAGAAACCGGCCTCCTTTGTATTCATTTCAACAGCATTGACGAAGCTTTAAGAGCAAATATTATTGCCATGCAATTTAAGCCCAGCGCCAGTGAATTGATTGACCATTATATTTTAGAATGTACCAAAAATAATATTGAGCAAAACAAAAACCGCTTTTTTGTAAAAGGAGATCCGGGAGCAATTTTGGTAATTGAATTTTGCAGAAATACAAGACTTGAAATTGAATTGATAGCGTCTGAAGTGGAGACGGCAATGCGTACAGCAAATTTGGGCTATCACTTCCCGTTATTGTTTGGGGATGATAGTAAAAAGATTTGGACACTCAGAAAAGCAGGTCTTGGTTTGCTTAGCAATTTGCCAGGCGATGAGAAGGCTGTTCCAGTAATTGAAGATACAGCAGTGGATATTGATGACCTGCCGGCATACATTGAAGAGTTTAATCATATTCTGCATAAATATGGCCTGAACGCTGTGCATTACGCCCACGCAGGCAGCGGTGAAATTCACCTGAGGCCAATTATCAATTTAAAAACTGTTGAGGGCAATGCGCTTTTCAGGGTCATCGCTGAAGAGATTGCCACACTGGTCAAAAAGTACAATGGCTCTTTAAGCGGGGAGCATGGAGATGGGCGGTTAAGGGGTGAATTTATTCCGCAGATGGTGGGTGCAAAAAACTATGCGTTGCTAAAAACCATTAAACAAACCTGGGACCCGGAGAATATTTTTAACCCGAACAAGATTGTTGACACGCCATCCATGAACAGCATGCTGCGGTACAAGCCGGGCCAGCAAACGCCTGCATTTAAAACAGTTTTCCGGTACAAAGATCAGGATGTGCTGCAACATGCAGAGCAGTGCAATGGTAGTGGCGACTGCCGTAAAACAGAGCTGAGTGGGGGTACTATGTGCCCGAGCTACATGGCAACAAAAAATGAAAAAGATACCACCAGGGCAAGGGCAAATATCCTGAGAGAATTTTTGACCAACTCAGACAAACTGAACAGGTTTGATCATAAAGAAATTTATGAAGTGATGGACCTTTGCTTAAGTTGTAAAGGTTGTAAAAGTGAATGTCCCAGCAATGTTGATGTTGCCAAGTTGAAAGCCGAATTTTTGCAACAATACTATGATGCAAACGGAGTGCCCTTTCGCAGCAAACTCATTGCTAATTTTACCAGGAGTGCTAAACTGGGCGCAATTGTTCCCGGCCTTTATAATTTTGCAGTCACCAATTCTTTTATTGGCAACACCATTAAAAAAGTGAGCGGTTTTGCTGTGCAGCGGAGTATGCCAACTTTGTATAAAGAAACGCTGCAGCATTGGTACAGAAAACATAAAGGGAAAGATAAAGTCCCAAGCTCAAAACCAAACCCTCAAAGCCCCAACTCCAAACCTTTAACCGTTTACCTTTTTTGTGATGAGTTCACCAATTATAATGATACCGAGACAGGTATAAAAGCAATAAAGCTCTTAGAAAAACTGGGTTACGCAGTGGTGATTCCAAACCATATTGAAAGTGGCAGAACATGGCTTAGCAAGGGATTATTAAGAGAAGCGAAAACGATAGCTAACCAAAATATTGACCTCCTCAAAAATGTAATAACATCAGCCACACCGTTAGTTGGGATAGAGCCTTCAGCCATCCTTACTTTTAGAGATGAGTACATTGATCTTGCGACAGATGCAAATTTTGAAGCAGCAAAAAAACTGGCGAAAAGTGTATTTACAATAGAAGAATTTATTGCCGCAGAAATTGATAAAGGAAACATAAGCAAGGAACTTTTTACGCAGGAAAAAAAGTCCATCAAACTTCATGGACACTGCCAGCAAAAAGCGCTTAGCTCTGTTGCCCCTTCTGTAAAATTATTGTCCCTGCCGGAGAATTATACAGTTGAAACTATTCCTTCAGGCTGTTGTGGAATGGCTGGTTCTTTTGGCTACGAAAAGGAGCATTACGATATCTCCATGAAAATTGGAGAGCTGGTATTATTTCCAACAGTTCGTAAACAGGCCCCAGATGTGATCATCGCCGCACCCGGAACAAGCTGCCGCCACCAGGTAAAAGATGGTACCGGCAGAAAAGCCCTGCATCCGGTAGAAATATTATACGCCGCCTTATTATAATTTTCTGCAATTTTTTTAGTAGCAGCATATTTTCCTGTGCTGCTTTTTTATGTAAATCCCCCAAAAACAGGATAACAGTAATGCCTGCAGATGGCTATTTTTATGGCTTACCAAAAGTAGTTGACAAGATTCTCTGTAAAAATGCGTTTATCAGCCTGATAGTACATAATAATTAGTATTGTTGCTATAATGGCTTTTGCGGTATTTTAAGCCTCTTACTTTAAACTTACAGGAATATGAAACTGCTTAAAATTGTAACAGTATTAATTCTGTTGCAGATGATGATCACCAGTGCATTTGCCCAGCCTTCACTGCTTAAAATGAAACAGTCTGTTGATAATGAGGAACAACTGCAACCCAAGGGCCATAGCATGAAGCTTATAAATGCCACCCAGGCAGGAATACTGTTGAAAAATAGTATGGAAATTAACCATACAGATGCCCTAAACTGGTTATCGCAGCGCCTTGCTTTAAGGCCAAATGAAGACCAGCTGGTTGATGAAAACCGGGATGCAACTGTAGTTGGAAACTACCGGATAAAAAAAATTCATCAGTACTACAAAGGGATAAAAGTTGAGCATGGTGTAATTAACGCCACCAGTAAAAATGGCAAACTCGCCATGATGCAAATGGAGTACTATTCAATACCAGACAAGTTTAATACAAAGCCAATTTTAACTGAGGAGCAGGCACTGGTGAAAGCGATGGCTTTTACAGGATCAAAAGTGTTTGCGTGGAGTGAAGGAGCTGATACAACAGACCCGGAAAATAAAAAGCCTGCAGGCGAGCTTGTTATCATCTCAACCTATAAAAAAGAAGGAGAAGTTTGCCTGGCTTACAAATTTAATATTTACGCTGTGCAGCCATTAATGCGTGCTTATATTTACGTTAATGCCTGGGATGGCAGGGTGGTGCTGGATGATGCCATAATTAAACATGCTGAAGTTGAAAGTTCAACTGCAGTTAATGATAACAATGCTGCTTTGGAAAATAAATCTGATACTGAAATAAAACCCGGAGATCACCCGCTTGTAAACAGCACCGGATCAGGGGATACCCGGTATTATGGTTCCAAAACAATTATCACCGATAAGCTTGCATCAGGCGCAAAACCTTACCGGCTGCGGCAAAAGAGGGGCGCTGATTCAATTGTTACGCTGGACTTTAAAAGAAACCCTACCAATACACAACAAAATTTTGATTTGCAGGCCACAGATTTTTTAGATGATGATAACAAGTGGACTTCATTAGAGTATAAAAATGCCAACCTGGATTATGCTGCTTTGGATGCACACATTAATGCTGGCTGGGTGCTTGATTACTGGAACAATGTACACCAGCGGAAAGGCTGGGATGATAAGAACAGTCCGCTTATTGTTTATGTGCATGCTGCTGAAAATAGCTACGATGACAATAACGTTTACCTGGGCCTAATCAGGTGGTATAACAATGCATTCTGGAATGGGAAAAATTTGCATTTAGGAGATGGTGACGGCGATAAAAAGGGACCTAAAACATACCTGGATGTGATTGCACATGAAACCGGCCACGCTATTACCAGCGCCACCAGCGATCTTGTTTATCGCTGGGAATCCGGCGCCATGAATGAAGCTTTCAGCGATATTTGGGGAGCCTGTATTACCAATTATGCAATAAAAAATGATGCTACCATTCAAAGTGCCGGAGACTTAATCTGGCGGCATGGGGAAAGGGCTGATGCTGCCGGTACAATCAAACCAGGCATAAGAGATTTGCAAAATCCGTTGCTTTTTTCTCAGCCAAGTACTTACAAATCTACTTTTTGGCAACCGGGAAATTATGACGAGTGTCCGGTGGATATTTTAAGCGGAACCGGGGAAAATGATCATTGTGGTGTGCATACAAACAGTGGTGTTTTAAATAAATGGTTTTTCTTAATTACCCAGGGCGAAACTTTTATAAACACCCAATTTTTGGCATACAATATTACTGGTTTAGGGTTTGATAAAACGGAGAAGATTGCTTACCTGATGGAGCAAAATCTTACACCGAATGCAGGCTTTGCAACGGCTATGAATGTATCCACCAATATTGCCATAACTGAATATGGATGGGGCTCTGCTGAACTTAAAACGATTGGTGACGCATGGAAGGCAGTTGGTATTGACTCAAGTATTTTTAACATGGCCAATACACCGGTGTTTACAACAAATAATTTTACCAGTATTGCAAGTATCGACAAAACAATTTTAGCTGGTACCAATTACAACGGTCTGTATAAATATGATGGCACCAAATGGGAGAAATTTACTGAATTGACTGATGTGAGATTTAACGACATCAAGCCGGATTTAAATGGCGCTTTTTGGATAGCACAATCCGGAAGGCTGGGGCAAAATGGTGGTGGCAGCAGCATTGCAGGAGGTGTAAATTATTTACCAGATCCTTTCACAGGGCCAACCACCCTTTATACAGTTGGCGCCCAGCAACAGTTGCCATCCCGGAATGCAAGATGCATTTACGTTGATCCGGCCAGGGTGAATGATGGTGTGAATACAAGGTTATGGGTGGCAACATTGTCTTACTTTTCAAGCAGTGTAACTATCAGCGGTAAACTCGGCCTTGGCCTTTTTACCAGCACTAATTCCTTCAAAACAATCAGCGAGGGCATCAACACTGCTGCAGGTACTACGGGTTGCCTCACTGTAGGAGGTTCGAAATTTTATATCTGGACATTTGTACAGGCCAATAATGGCATCAATCAATTGTTGCAATATAATGCTGCAACCAGTGCGCTGATAAAAACATATGACCATAACAGTGAGCCAGCGCTGCCTTCTGGCTTTGTTGCCAGGGCAATTTATGGCGATAAAAAAGGCAGGCTTTGGGTTGGGCTTGCATCTGGCGGGGTTATGTTGCTGGATGAAAATAAGGTTTGGCACAACATTAATTTCCCGGATATTTTTCCAGCAAATGTAGCCGTGAATTATAACGCCATAACGGGTGACCTGTTTGGAGATATTTTTATCGGCACTTCTTCAGGGATGGTGTTTTTTGATCAGGGCAATGGTGAAATTGCAAGGTTGACAAACCAATCGTTTTACCGGCTTTATACAAAAGCTAACGGCCTGCCTTCAGATAATATCAATGCTATAGACTATAGTGATTACAGCTTTAAACTGCATATCGCAACAGACAGCGGAATCGTTTTTTGGGATCCTCCCTGCATAGGCAATGCCTGTAATTACCAGCGTTATACAGAAAATTCAATTACAGAAAGCAGCGGCCCGGGTAACTGGAGCAACCCTGCTACATGGACTTCCGGCAAAATACCTGATTCAACTACCGCTGTTTATATCGCTGATACTATAACTGTTGATATTGATGCACAGTGCCTTTCTTTAACAATGAAAAGCCCGGGGTCGCTAAAAGTAAACACAGGTAAAAACTTAAAAATATTTGATGTAACTCCTCCGATTATGGATGACGGCAAAAGAAAATTAAAAAAACGGCGTTAGTTATATTTGCAAAAGAAAAATGCAACCGTCGGATTGTTTAATTTAGTTTATGGGCTTTGCCCGGATTTGATGACTGCTTATAAACACATATTAAACAACCAGCATTTTAGTTGCTGCAGCGCCGGTTTAAAACGGAGGACAGGCGGTTCAACAAATTTTTTCAATTTATTTTTTCTTATCAATAAAAAATCTGCAGAGGCCAATCTCCAGCCGCTTTATAATTACTGTAATAAAGAGCTTAAATGTTTGCGCCTGTTTTTACTGGTGTTGATTTGCTTTGGCTTGGGAAATTTTTTGCAGGCTCAAACCACACCCAATTTCACCATCAATAAAACCAGTGGTTGTGTTCCGCTGAGCGGTGTAAATTTTACAGAAGCCTCCACCGGGGGAACTGTGACCAACCGGGCCTGGAACCTGGGAAACGGAACTATTATTGGTAACGGCCCTGCAGTTGTTGGCACCAATTATTTAACAGCCCAAACATTTTATGTAACGCTTACGGTTACATTTTCCAACGGAGATGTAAAAATAAAAAAAGACAGTATCATCGTACACCCAAAACCTGTTGCCGGTTTTTTGGCAAGTGATACTGCAGGCTGTGCACCGCATACCGTCAAATTTAATGATCTGTCCACAACCGCCACGGGCACTATCACAGACTGGACCTGGGACCTCGGCGCAGGTGGAAACACGATACAAAGCCCGACTTTTGTTTACAACATACAGGGTAACTACAATATTTCATTACTGGTAAAAAACAGCTGGGGCTGTGAAAGTGATGCTGCCAGCAAATTTCAGTACATACGGGTTTATACAAAGCCCACAGCTGCTTTTACTCCATCGGCCACTTTTAGCTGTAACGATACGCTCACTGTATCTTTCAATAACACAACAGCCGGTGGCAGCCCGGCAAATAAATACAAATGGTTTTTTGGGGATGGAGACAGCAGCAGCCTTAAAAATCCTGTTCACTTTTACAAAGTACCAGGTGCCTACACAGTAACAATGACGGCGACTGTAGGAAATAGCTGCAGCAGCAGCGTTACAAGTACCATAAATATAGGCAATGTAAAAGCACAATTTATAACGGTGCCTGATACTGTTTGTATTAATACCTCTGCTCAGTTCAGCGGAACTTCAACACCAGCGCCCTGGTATGTACAATGGTATTTTGCCGATAATAATGCAACGCAATATTACTCACCAGTTGCTCATATTTTCTCAGCTCCCGGTGATTTTGAGGTAAAGCTAATTGCCTTTAATTTCCAGGGCTGCAGTGATACCATCAACACAATGGTGCATGTAAAAGCCGGTGCCGGACTTACACCATTTTTTATCACTGCACCAGACACTGTTTGTGCTAACACACCTACTGCATTTGCCGGAAGTGCAACCCCTGCACCTAATAGTGTTCAATGGTTTTTTAGCGATAACAATGCCCTGCAAAATAACAGTACCACTAATCACAGTTTTGCTGCCAACGGCGATTACAATATGCTGTTAATAGCTTATGATGCCATCGGTTGTGCTGATACAGCAATAAAAGCCATTCATGTAAAAACCGGCCCGGCACTTAGTTTTATACAAGATAAAGCTGACGGCTGCGGCACACCTTTTAAAGTAACGTTTACCAATACAACTTATCCAAATATTGACATCCGCTTTACCTGGGATTTCGGTGACGGCTCGCCGCCCGTTACAGCAACAGATACGTTGCCCGTGGCACACAATTATACAACCTTTGGCAATTTTTCTGTTACGCTTACGGCAACGGATACAGTAGCTGGCTGTAACAGTACGCCAAAAGTTTTTAATTACATCCGCAATTACCAGCCATCGGTAAACTTTACCTACGTGCCGCCTGATGGCTGCCGGCCGCTGCCGGTCAAATTTACCGGAACAGTTGGCAACTTAATTGTTCCAATCAAGTTCTATGTTTGGAATTATGGAGATGGTAAAATTGACAGTATCAGCAGCACCAATATTGCCAATCATGTTTATACAACCGGCGGAGGTTACAACCCAACGCTTACAATTGTAACCGCAGAATGTTCCTTTACATCAGTACCAAAACCAGTAACCGTAATTGATATTTGTGATGATGATGGAAGCGGCGGTGGTGGAGGTGGCGGAGGCGGTGGTGGTGGAGGAGGTGGCGGGGGCGGCGGATTCGGCCTGGGCAAAACTTGTGCAGATAAGTACAGCGTTACTTTTACCGATACAGTAAGCAATTCGATTGTAAAAAGCTGGGATTTTGGTGATGGCTCACCCCTACTTAACACTGGCACACTCAATCCGGTGGATCATACTTATAGCCCTCCTCAAAAGGTTTATACTGTCACAGTTATCCGGTTGGATACGCTGACCAATTTGCCCGACACGGGTAAAAAGCGGGTGATCATCATTGATGAAAAAGCAGCTTTTATACCTGACAAAACTGATATCTGTACGAACGGGCTGGTTAACTTTTATCCGCAGGGAATGGATTCTTCCAAGATAAAAAAATACACCTGGGATTTTGGAGACAGCACCCTGAGGCAGGTGATTGACAATGCTGCTTACTTTAACAGTTTTGGCCTTTGGTTAAAAGGAAATACCAGCCACACTTTTATTGACACCGGTTTGTATTATGTAAAACTAATTATTGAAGATAAACTGGGCTGCTCAGATTCAATTGTGTACCCGGTGCCAATTAGTGTACGTGGCCCCATCGCTAATTTTGTTCCCAATATTCAGCTTAGTTGCCTGGTGCCGTTGGAGGTGATTTTTACAGACTCATCTGTGCAGAATGGTATCATCCCCATCAAAACCTGGGAATGGAATTTTGGCAATGTCAACCCGGTTTTAACCAGCACACAGGACACTGCCGTGAGCCGCCTGTACACTGCCAATACATACAATATAAGTCTCAAAGTAACGGATTCGATTGGTTGCTTTGCCACCATAACAAAAGAGCTTGTTGTGCCACTGGTAACCACCGGACCAAAGGCGGGTTTTTTTGCACCTGATACTACCAGTTGTTCAGCAGCAACCAACTTTATATTCACAGATACATCGGTTCAAAATACCGGCGTGCCAATAGTAAACTGGCAATGGAATTTTGGTGACGGCAATGCGCTTAATACGGATGCCGATTCCGTTATAAACAGAGTTTACAATGCAGGCAGTTATTATAATTTCTACACAGTTTCGTTAACCATTACAGATTCATTCGGCTGTACTTCCACCGTTACCAAACCGAACTACATTAAAATTTACAGACCTAAAGCGGACTACTTTAGTTACGACACATTGAAGTGCGGTGCCTTTAATGTTTTTCTTTACAATTATGCACAGGTTTATAATGGTACCACTTCGTGGGATTATGGAGATGGAAGTCCCAAAGATGTGGCATATTACGGCACACATACTTACGCTTCCGAGGGGAGTTATAATATTAAAATGCTGGTGGAAGATGAGAATCATTGTAAGGATAGTATCACCCGGCAATCATACATAAAACTGGTACATCCGGCAGCAAATTACAAAGTTGGTGACACCACCAAATGTGCACCAACAGCCATTACGTTTAGTGATAGTTCAACTTACGCAAACACCTGGGAATGGAATTTTGGAGATGGAGGAACAGGTAGTGCAGATCAAAATCCATCGCCGCATATTTATGCCGTTCCGGGGTTTTATAAAGTAAGCCTGGTAGTTACCGGATTAAATAATTGTACAGATTCAATATTTAAATTCATTCGTGTTCGTGGGCCTATCGGAACACTGACCGCCAATACCGGTAACGGGTGTAAACCTTACTCCATAGCCATGAATGTCAGGGGAAGTTTTATCAGTACTTATGCCTGGGATTACAATGATGGAACGCCGGTGTTTCCGTCTCTCACTGATTCTAATGTAACACATACTTACGGCAACGCAGGTATTTATATTCCAAATGTTGTGCTTACAAGTCCCGAAGGTTGCCCGTTTACACTAAAGGCCAGCGACTCGGTTTATGTGGATTCTGCCAGGGCAGCTTTTGTGTTTAATAGCACCAGGTTTTGTGATAGCGGTGTTGTACAATTTACCAACCAAAGCATGGTGCCGGCATTTTCTTCCATGCGCTACCGGTGGTATTTTGGAGATGGAAAAACGGATACGGTTGCTAATCCTCAACATTTATATAATGTGCCGGGAACTTACTCAGTTAAACTTGTTATCAGTTCTCAGTATGGTTGCGTGGATTCAGTTACAGTGACAGATGCAGTGAAGGTTTTTGCCAGTCCTAAAGTGGCTGTTAACGGCGCTGGTACTATATGTCTTAAACCAGCATCCGCCCTTCAGTACAACAGCTCAATAATTACAGCAGATGCCATTGCTAAATACGTTTGGAGCATTGATGGTGATAGTATTGCTAATGTGGCCAATCTCAATTATAATTATCGCCTGGCAGGTAACCACTCTTTGTCTATTGCTGTTACTACGGTTAATGGATGCAGTGCTGTTGCTGCTAAAATTATATTAGTTGATTCTGTCAAAACTAATTTCAGTGTAGCGCCTGTTCGTTTCTGTGGCGTTGGTACAGCATCATTTACCAATCTTACAAGCCAGTCTTCCCCCATCAATTTTTATAGCTGGAGTTTTGGCGACGGTAACAGTTCAGCCATACAAAACCCATCGAATGATTATCTTCTCCCCGGCAATTATTCCGTTACTTTAATTGCCGCCAATGTAAATGGCTGCAGAGACACAACAAGGTTTGCTGATACAGTTAAAGTATTCAACTTACCCTCAGCCACCATCAATGGCTTGAATACAGTTTGCCTCGTTCCATCTTCCAGTTTGCAATACGCCGGCAACGTTACAAGTATTGATTTTATTGCCCGTTATAAATGGAGTATTGATGCCGACAGTGTTGCGAATACAGCAGGCCTTAACTACGATTACCGTACACAGGGCAATCATGTTATTAAGTTAGATATTTGGACAGTGAACGGCTGCAGCTTTTCGGTTACAAAGGATATTTTGGTTGATTCTGTTGTAACCAATTTTGATCTGTCACCTGTTCGTTTTTGTGGCAGCGGCACAACTTTATTTACAAACCGTACCAGTAATTCTGGTGCAATAGATTCTTACAGCTGGACCTTTGGCGATGGTAATACTTCAACTTTGCAAAACCCATCCAACAGTTATTTACTGCCCGGCAATTACACAGTACGGTTGATTGCAGCAACTGTAAACGGGTGCCGGGACACAATAACATTTGTCGATACAATCCGGGTTTTTAATTTGCCAAAGGCCGGCATAATTGGAGACAGTATCAACTGCCTGCCGGGTGCTCATCTTTACACAAGTAATATTAACTCAGTTGATGCCATCCAGCAATACCAGTGGTTTGTAGATGGGGTGCAAAAAAGTAACGCTATTAATCTCAATACAAATTTCTTTGCCGGTAATCATATTGTATCCTTAAAAATTACAACCATAAACGGTTGTACAGACAGTGCTGCTAAAGTGATCATTGTAGATTCTTTGAAAACATTATTCAGCATCAGTCAAAATAAATTTTGCAACGATAGCGGAACGGTACGGTTCACCAGCAACACTGCTGCCCGGTTTAATATTGTTAAATACGAATGGTCTTTCGGAGATAACACCACCTCATCATCCCCTGACCCTGTACATACTTATTTGCAAGCCGGTGTGTACAATGTAAAGCTGGTTGTTACATCGGAACATGGTTGTACAGATACACTTAGTAAAATTGGCGCTGTCGAAATATATAAAAATCCTGTACCGTCGTTTAGTGGTGAGGATGTTCATTGCTCAGCGGGGACATATGCTTATACCAGCACATCAACCAGTGCTGATCCAATCACGCTTTACCAATGGAAAGTAAGTGGCGTAGTTGCTGCCAATACTGCAACGTTACCGTACAATTTTTCACCAGCCGGCTTGTACGATGTTAATTTAAAGATTACTACTAACAATGGTTGTTCGCTTGATACAACCCGTCGCATTATTATCGATTCTGTAATTGCCTCTTTCAATATTTTGAATCCCAAAATATGCGGTGATACAGGCACTGTTCGCTTTGTCAATACATCTGCTTCCCGGTTTAATAGTATGAATTATGTGTGGGATTTTGGAGACGGGCAAACATCGGTTGCAATCAATCCGGTTCATTTATATGCAGCTGCCGGTAAATACATTGTAACCCTCAAAGCAACAACCACCAATAATTGCAGTCACATATTTATAACTGCAGATACTGTGCAAATTTTTAGAACCACCACCGCAAGCATTACCGGCGAAGCTGAAAAATGTATGCAGAATGTGCTGGTGTATAAGCCGGTGATTTTTACAGAAGATAAAATAATCAGTTACAACTGGACGATAAATAACAGTGGTGCAAGCCTGGTTGATACACTGCGGTATGATTTTACTATAGCCGGTAATTATACTGTTGCATTAAATATTAAAACACAATTTGGATGCAATATCAACACCAGCAAAACGGTTGTGATCCATCCTTTACCGATCCCGGCTGCCGCACCAGATACAACCATTTGCCGTGGCGGATCTCTTATACTCCGGGCCTTTGACGGGATAAGCTACCAATGGGATGCTGCTCCTTTTTTACAGAATGGCAACACAGCAACACCTACGGTTAGCCCAACAATAACTGCCAGCTATTTTGTAACCGTAACAAACCAGTTTGGATGCGTTAAAAAGGATACCGTTCGGGTGCAGGTTGATGTGCCGGTGGGCTTAACAGTAAGCCGGAATGACAGTATTTGCATAGGCGAAAAAATACGCCTGAATGCTGCCAGTACAGTCAATAATTATTTATGGAGCCCGGCCGCCGGATTAAGTAGCACCACCATCGCAAGTCCCGATGCATCACCCGTAATTACAACGGTTTACCAAGTAATTGCTTTTAGCAGCAATGTTTGTAAAAGCGATACCGCTGCTATTTTAATTGGTGTTGGAAATATGCCTGTCGTAAATGCCGGTGCTGACAAAAATATTGCAGCCGGTACCCCCGTACAGCTACAGGCAACGGTTAATGCTGCTGATGTAAATTCATATTTGTGGACGCCATCAACTGGCCTTAGTTGTACCGGCTGCCCCAACCCAACCTTTACGGCAGATGTTGATATTACCTATAAAGTAACTGTGCAAACTATTTATGGTTGCCGGGCAAGTGATGAAGTACGGATTGTAGTTTTTTGTGGCAAGGGACAGCTGTACATTCCCAATGCATTTTCTCCGAATAATGATGGTTTAAATGACCGGTTTTATATTAAAGGTTATGGCATTAAAGAGATAAAACGCATGCTTGTTTTTAACCGGTACGGCCAAAAGGTTTTTGAAAAGATGAACGTGCCCATCAATGACCCGGCGCAGGGCTGGGATGGTCAGACAAAAGATACACCGCCATCAGGTACAGCCGCCTATGTTTATATTCTCGATGTTATTTGCAAAGATGGCCAGCAGTTTAGTTATAAAGGAACAGTGATGGTGGTGAAATAAACGCAGCTCCGGCAGTATATTTTCATATCTTCCTGATATGAAAATCATTCACGTAAGGCTTGCAAATATTTTACTGGTTGCTATTATCCTGTATTCCGGCAAAGCTGATTATTGCTGGTATGTGGCCGCCATGCATGGTTCGCTGGAAATACTAAACCGGCAACGGCTGTACTTGTTGCAATCACCCAAAGTTTACAACAGCATTTTTTGGTTGTATGAACTGGTGTTGCTTTTTCGCCTTCGTACTTTTCATTTTAGTGCTGATGCTGAATGGTTATTCAACTGTGCAGAGCACCTTTGTTTTGGTATTATTGTATGCACCAAAATGTACATTTACACCGCTGTATTTGGCAGCAGCTTTCACTTGCTGAGATTAAAACGGGGGCTGATTGCAGTGGTGCTTTTTAATTGTATCGGCGTAATTAATGAAGTGTTTCAAAACAGCCTGGCCCACCGCATGTTATTTGTTTTTATTGAAGATAGTTTGAAAGATATGAAGATGAATTTGCTTGGTGCAGGCGTATTTATGGTGGCGGTGATTTGGAAAATCCGGATGCAAAATTTAAAGCGGGAGGCAGGCGCAAAAATGTTAAATTTGTAAAAATCAGTTTTATGGGATTGGTATATGCGGATATAACTTTAATAAATGGCGGGGAACTCGAAATGGCCAGGAGGCACATTATTGGGGAAGAAAAAGTAAAGCAAATGACTGTAAGAATGATGGTTGACAGTGGTGCTTATATGATGGCCATTAATGAAACGATACAAGAGCAATTAGACCTAAGTTTTATTGAAAAAAGAAAAGCAGTGCTGGCAGATGGCACTGTTCAGCAATACGATGTGGTTGGCCCTATCCACGTAAAATTTGCTAACCGCACTGCAATATGCAGTGCTGTGGTTTTGAAAGGTGACAATGAACCCCTCCTTGGTGCGATACCGATGGAAGAAATGGATGTACTTATACATCCAAGAAGACAGGAACTGATTGTAAACCCTGATCATCCATATTATGCCCAGTTGAGTTTGAAGTAAAAACCCCAAAAAGAAGCTAAACGCCCGGGATGCACTTTTTGTTTTTAATACTTGCTAAAACCCTCCCGTTTTAATTATTAAGTTGGTAACTAATAATTGTTAAAAGTGTTTAGAGAGAGTTTATTTTACGTCGATCATGGAAACCCAAAAAGTCATCATACTAGCGTTGCCATTTTTCATTTTTAAAGTTCCTATTCCCAAAATTGGCGTGTCGCCTTTTTCAAAATTTTTAAATTTTTTCCTGGGATTATCTAACGACTTCATTGTCGATTTATCTATAATAGTCTAGCCGGTTGCATTAAGTTCTATCATATAATTTCCAGATTTTCCAACAATAAAAACAGCATCAGGATTTTTACCTTCATTCATACTTCTAACCAAACTAAAATCATATTTAGAACAGTCTATCTTAAAGCCGGATAAATTGGAAAGATCATAATTTTGGGGGATAATTTTAGATTCTTTTGGCTGGGCATGCGAAAAGGAATCATTCAACACAAATACGGGGTAAGAAATATTTACTTGCGAAAAAGCAGCCATAGAGGATATTACTGAAAAAAGGAAAAGCAAAAAAATCTTTTTCATTTAAATCTATCTTGATATTGAGTGGTGATGGTGTGATTCGAACAATTTCAAATATACAGAATACCCAACCAACAATAAAATCGGAGTAAATCCAAATTGGTAAAAGAAATGACACTGATGCATGTTGGACATCAATTAAATAAACCTTTACCTTTTGATCTACTACTTGGACAAAAAAACTGAAAAAAGATACAAAGTTCAAAAGCTGCCGGATTGAACGAAAAAGCCCGGTGAGGGTTTGTGCCGGGCTTCTGTGCCGGACTTGAAGGGAAAGCCGGGACAACTGCTCATCAAAGTTCTGCTGCTTACAGCCCCAAACCCTTTAACAAAAATTTATTTATCCTCAATGTTGTTGATATCAAAAATTAATACAACATTTATAGTGCTGAATAAAAGCTCCCCAAAAAAGGGATAAGCCAGTAAAGCCGTCCTGGTTTTGCTGAACAATCAACTCAACAAAAAATTATATGGAAGCCGACGCTGCCAATTGTCCTGAAAAGTTCAACGTAACTTTTTCCAGGTTCCTGCTGTTCATTACAGCCGTTACCGTTTTATTTTCCTGTAAAAAAAATGACAAATGGATCGAGGTTGATCCGGCCTTTAGTAAGTACATTGATGCTTACACCACAGGTATTGTTTCTAAAACCAGCGCCATTCGAATTCAGCTTGCCGGCACCTCCAATACTGTGCATGCTATGGGTGAGGCTGTTAAGGAGGATCTTTTCGATCTGTCTCCCTTAGTAAAAGGCAAAACTACCTGGATTGATGCCACTACCGTGGAATTCAAGCCGGACGGCTATTTAAAGCCTGATCAGTTGTACGAAGTGAATTTTAATTTAGGGAAAGTAACTTCTGTGGCAGCCAGCAAATACAAGGAGTTCAAGTTTAATGTGCAAACGGTAAAACCATCTTTTGTTGTGAAGGATAACGGGCTGAGAAGCGCTGCGGCAAAGAACCGGATGTTTGTTTCCGGCGAACTGGCAACTGCAGATATTGAAGATGGAAAGGCAATTGAAAAGCTACTAACGGCTACGCAGAGCAGCAAGCCGCTTACTATTAACTGGCAGCACAATGATGCTGCCAAATCTCATATTTACACCATTGACGGCATTGAGCGTGGCAACAATGTAAACAATATAAAAGTTGCCTGGAACGGTAAAGCTATGGGTATGGATGTAACTGGCGAAAAGGAGTTAGCTGTGCCGGCTGCAGGCGATTTTAAAGTACTGAATGTAATGGCAATGAACGAGACCCAGCAATATGCTTCGGTACAGTTCAGCGATCCCATTGCAATTGGCCAGGACCTCACAGGTTTAGTGTCTGTCAGCAACCAGGCTGACATTTCGTATACCATTAACGGCAGCGAAGTGAAAGTGTTTGTGGGTGGCAAACTTGATGGTAATTATACCGTGAACATTAACAGCGGCATTAAAAATACCTGGGGCGATATTTTAGACAAAGGCTTTACGGCCAATGTGAATTTTGAAAATAAAATGCCTTCAGTAAAGATTCAGGGCAAAGGAAATATTTTACCTACCAGCGGCAGGCTGGTACTACCTTTTGAGTCAATTAACCTGAATGCGGTGGATATCAGCATCATTAAAATTTATGAGAACAATGTACCGAGATTTTTGCAGGATAATTCAATTGACGGCAATAGTTATTTAAGAAAAGTGGCGAAGCCTGTTGTGCAAAAAACATTGCGGCTGGATGATGATAAAACGCTGGACCTGCATAAGCGTCAGCATTTTTCACTTGACATTGATAAGTTTTTAAAAACAGAACAGGGTGCCATATACCGGGTTACCATTGGCTTCCGGCCGCAATACTCATTATACACCGGCGCAGATACAACGAAGAAAAAAGATGGCGATTCGGATAGCGGGGAAGGCGATGGAGAGTATCGCTACAGCGATGAAACTGACAATGGCGTAGATGAAGACCAGGAGTTTTGGCGGCGGTATGACAGCTATTATCCTTACGGCTATAACTGGGAGCGGAGAGATGACCCGGCAAGTAAGTCTTATTACAACAAGGACCGCTGGGCTACCCGTAACATTTTAGCGAGCAATATTGGCCTCACCGCAAAACGAGGAAATGATAACCGGCTCTTCGTTGCCGTTAGTAACATTCTTACCACTGAGCCGCTGGGCAGCGTTGATATTGAAGTGTTGGATTATCAGCAAACGATCATTAGTAAAGGCAAGAGTGGCAGCGATGGATTTGCTGATATTGAAACCAAACGCAAGCCCTATTTATTGATTGCAAAAAAAGGCGAAGAGCGTGGTTATCTGAAACTCGATGACGGAAGTTCATTAACGCTGAGCCATTTTGATGTGAGTGGAGAAGAAGTGAAAAATGGCATTAAGGGATTTATTTTTGGAGAGCGTGGAGTGTGGCGCCCGGGTGATACAATGTTTTTAAATTGCATTATTGAAGACAGGGAAGGTAAGCTTCCAAAAGACCACCCGGTTGAGTTTAGCCTTTACACGCCGCAAGGGCAATTGTACAAGCACACTATTCAAAGCGATGCCGATGATGGGTTTTATTTATTTAAAACAAATACAGATGCTTCGTCACCCACCGGCAATTGGCTGGCAAAAGTAAAGTGCGGTGGCGCCAGTTTTGAAAAGCGGATTAAAGTGGAAACAGTGATGCCTAACCGCTTAAAAATAAATGTAGATTTTGGTAAAGATGCTTTGCTGGGTATGGGCGGCACAACAGATGGAAAGATAAATGCAAAGTGGTTGTTTGGCGCTGTGGGCAAAAATCTTAAAGCAAAAATTGATGCGTCTTTGTATGCCAAAAAAACTGCATTCACCAAGTTTCCGGATTACAATTTTGATAACCCAACAGCGAATTATTCAACCCAGACAAAAACAATGTTTGATGGTACGCTGGATGCAGAAGGCAATGCCAATATAAAACCCGCCTTTGAAACTGATGAGGCCGCTCCGGGTATGCTGAATGCAAACCTGCTGGTAAAAGTATTTGAGCCTGGCGGTAGTTTCAGCATTGATAACATGACAATTCCTTACAGCCCGTACGCAAGTTATGCCGGCATTAAATTGCCGCAAGGAGAAAAGCCCTTTAACTTTTTACTCGCTGGTAAAACCCATACCGCTCAACTGGCTAACGTTGATGGAAAAGGAAATGTTATAACCGGCGCTGCAGATTTTGAAGTACAGTTTTACCGCATCCAGTGGCGCTGGTGGTGGGATGATAATGGCGACAACCTCAGCAACTTTACACAGAACGAATACAATAAACTGATTAAAAAAGAAACCGTTCATTTGGCTAACGGCAAGGGACAGTATCAATTCGGTGTTTCGGAAAATGAGTGGGGCAGATACCTGATTTTGGTGAAGGATTTAAAAAGTGGCCACATGACAGGTTCAACCTTGTACATTGATGAACCCGGCTGGCAAAGCCGCAGCGGTAATGATGACCAGACCGCAGCTACCATGCTAAGCTTTAGCGCCAACAAAGACAAATTTAATGTGGGCGATGAAGTAGTATTGAATATTCCCAGCAGCAAGGGTGGTAAAGTGCTGGTAAGCTTGGAAAGCGGCAGCAAGATTATAAAAACCTTTTGGCAGGAAACAGCACAAGGACAAACTGAAGTTAAGTTTAAAGCCGAAGGCAGCATGGCACCAAATGTCTATGCAACTGTCAGTTTATTGCAACCGCATTCTCAAACCATCAACGACCTGCCGATCAGGATGTATGGCTCTATCCCGATTTTTGTAGAGGATAAAAATACCATCCTGCAACCGGTATTAAATATTGCTGGCAGCATAAGGCCTGAGCAACCTGTAAGCTTTACCGTAAGTGAACAACAGGGTAAAGAAATGACTTACAGCGTAGCGATTGTTGATGAAGGTTTGCTGGATCTTACCAGGTTTAAAACGCCGGATCCACACAGTGCATTTTATGCAAGAGAAGCGCTGGGCGTTAAAACCTTTGATATGTTTGATTATGTGATTGGCGCCTGGAGTGGTGGCCTGGAAAGGATCTTAACCATTGGCGGCGATGCCGATGGCGGCGTTACCAAACAAAAAACTGCTAACCGGTTTAAGGCGGTTGTTAAATATCTTGGACCATTTCATTTAGGCAAAGGAGAAACTCAAAAGCAAAATTTTACGCTGCCATCTTACATTGGGTCGGTACGTGCCATGGTGGTGGCTGCCCATGCAGGCAGCTATGGATTTACAGAAAAGACTGTGGCTGTAAAAAAGCCATTGATGATACTTGCCACAATGCCAAGGGTGTTGGGGCCGGGTGAGACTATCAAGTTGCCGGTCACCATTTTTGCAATGGAAAATAATATTAAGAATGTAAGTCTCTCCCTGCAGTCTAACCAATTTTTGGAGGTGCTTGGTGCTAGCACACAAAATATTGCCTTTGCACAAACAGGTGAGCAAATGGCTTATTTTGATGTGAGGGTAAAACCGAATACCGGCATTGGTAAAGTGAAATTGCTGGCCAGCAGTGCAGGTGAAAAATCAGTTGTAGAAGTAGAACTTGAAATTAGAAATCCTAACCCACCCGTAACTAGTGTTAGTGAGATTACTTTAACCGCAGGGCAAAAATGGAACGTAACCGCCACAGCCATTGGTGCTGCAGCAACCAGCACATCGGTAGTGGAAATTTCCAGTGTGCCTTCCATGAATTTACAAAAGAGGCTGGATTATTTAATTGAATATCCGCATGGTTGTATAGAGCAAACAACTTCTGCAGTGTTTCCGCAATTGGTATTAAACCAGTTAACTGATTTAGATGATTACAAAAAGGCGCAGGTAGATAAAAATGTAAAAGCCGGTATTGGGCGCCTGCAGAATTTTCAGCGCCCCGATGGTGGGTTTAGCTACTGGCCGGGAGGTAATGAGAGTGATGAATGGGGCAGCAACTATGCAGGCCACTTTTTACTGAAGGCACAGGCCAATGGCTTTTTTGTCAGCGATTATATGTTGCAGCAGTGGAAAAATTTCCAGCGTGGCAGGGCCAACAGCTGGGTGGTAAACAGCAGTAATTTTTATGGTGCTGATCTTGACCAGGCTTACCGGTTGTTTACACTGGCGCTGGCCAAAGTACCGGAACTGGGCGCCATGAACCGCCTGAAGGAATTTAAATATTTGTCGCCGGAAGCCAAATGGAGACTGGCAGCTGCTTACAAACTGGCAGGTATTGACAACACTGCCCTGGAATTAATCAGCGGCTTGCCTACCAGCTTTTCAGCAAGGGGAAACCCCGGGTTTACTTATGGCTCAGATTTGAGAGATGAAGCAATGGTACTGGAAACATTAACGTTGATGGGGCGGCGCACACAAGCGGCTCAGCTGCTCAATACAGTTGCCGCAAGATTATCGCAGGATAGTTGGTACAGCACCCAAACTACTGCCTACAGTTTGATCGCTATCGCAAAGTATTGTGGAAAAAATCCATCCGGTGCCAAGATAATTGCAAAAACAGTAATTGGTGGAAAATCAACAGACATTAATTCTGCTGCCTACATTAGACAATTGCCGGTGCTGGTTGCGAATGGTGCCAATAATGTAGTGGTAACCAACAACGGCAGCAACACACTGTATGTACGCCTTATTACCAAGGGGCAGCCGCTTAGTGGCGATAGTCTTAAAGTAAATAATAACTCTGCCGTGCTAAACATGACCGTTAGTTATATTTCACAGGATAGTTCAGCACTCGATATCAGCAAGCTAACACAGGGGAGTGATTTTGTTGCCAAAGTTGTTATTAAAAATACGGGCAAACGGGGAACCTATTCAGAGATGGCGCTCTCTCAAATTTTCCCTAGTGGCTGGGAGATTTTAAACGCAAGGATGACCGGCGGTGAAGGTGCTTTTGCATCATCCGCCAGCACTTACCAGGATGTGAGGGATGACAGGGTGTACACCTATTTTGACATTGCTGAAAATCAAACGCTCACTTATTATGTACAGTTGAATGCATCCTATTTAGGCAGGTATTTTTTACCCGGCACTTTTGCCGAGGCGATGTATGATAACAGCATTACCGCAGGGGTGAATGGGAAGTGGGTGGAAGTGGTGGGGCAATAGTTTTGTGAGACAAGCATTGGTACTTTGTAGCATCATCCCCGCCTGAACGAATTCATTCGGGTAGGGTTGTAGCTTGCCTCACACATGGTTGGCGGGTCACTCACTTGTACTGCAAACTATTGTGAAACTTTATTGACAATGTTGGTCTGCATTAATTTTTACAAGAGTATTGGTACTTTAATATTCAAAAGCCTCTCAAATTTTTGAGAGGCTTTTTTGTATCAAATATAGAGTGTACCACTCTTGAACATCCAGGCAAATGATAACATATTTATCGGCATAAAAAACTAGCAGGGAACTCCAGCAAAACATTTCAAAACGCTCCTTTATCTTTGTGGACCGATGTATCTTAAAGATCACTACAAAATACTGGAGCTTGAACTTTCGGCAACTTTGCCGGAAATTAAGAAGGCATACCGGAGGCTGGCGCTTCAATATCACCCCGATAGAACAAATGACGACCCGTATGCAGCTGCCCAATTCAACGATATAAAGGAAGCTTACGAAACACTGAGCAATCCGTCTAAAAAAGACGGCTACCTGCAGCAACGCTGGTACAACAGGGCAATGGGAAACAACAAGACAACGGATGTGATTACGCCTGTTAGCATCCTGAAACAATCACTTGAGTTTGAAAGATACAGTGCCTCGTTGGATCAATTCAGGGTTGACAAAAACAGCCTTTTTGATTTTATGGATAAACTGCTGAGTGATGAAGCCATCAATAAATTAAAGGCATTCGGGGAGGCTGAGATCAATGAGCAAATTGTACTCACACTCATCAAACCTTTTAGTTTGCTGGCACCGGAACAAGCTGTATTAATCAGCCCCAAATTATTACTGGTGGCGGAAGAAAATGAAAAAGCACTTTCAATTATTGAAAGCACTCTCAATAGTATTCACCGCAAAAATTACTGGCAAAGCAGGCAATGGATTATTATCCTGCTGCTAACAGTAGCAATCCTTTTTCTTATCTGGTACAGTGGTAATTAATTGTTAGATTTTTTATAACCATCAGAAGAAAATGCACCGCTTCTGAGGCTGCAATTATCACTGATCAGCTTCAGGTACAACACATCACCTTTAATTGAGTATATATAGCTACCTTCTTCACTGCCGCATGGGCTTGTGCCGCTTAGTTTATGGATAAACAAAGTATCACCATTTACCCTGTATTGGTTTGTCTCTACAACTTCGGAATTAATTGAGGCAGTTAAACTGTCTTTGGTAAATGCCAGCGAACCTTCCATTGCATCAGGCACCAGTAATGTGCCATTCCATTTTGTGTTTGCAAGCGGTTCAGCATTTTTATTGTGCCAGGCAATGGAAACCGCAGCAGTAACTGTCAGTATGATAAGTAACTTTTGCATATCGATAATTTTTTTTTAAAGATACCGACCTGTCTCCTTAATTCAAAATATAGAACCGTAAAGTAGCTCAGGCAGATAAATTGTATTTGATGCGGCATCGCTGTGAGGGATTTAAGGCTTTAGCTTTACCAGGCAAAGACTTATAACTTGTCTATTGTATTCATAAAAGGAGGCATTTTGTTCGGTAAGATAACAGAGACAAATATGGCTTGATGCAAAGAAGTATGTAAGATTTCATAAGCTTAATGTCTGCAGTTTTTAATAAAAAAACACCAGGTTTTACTTCCTTTCATGTTATATCAGCATAATTTTTGTATGTTTAAGGAACGATTATGAAAAAAAAATTTATTTGTGCTGCGGTTACTTTTTCCGTCCTGTTTTCCCCGACGAATTTACTATTAGCCCAGGTAAAACTTATTCCTGAGCAATACCGGCCGCTTATTCATTTTACACCAAAAACAAACTGGATGAATGACCCTAACGGGATGGTGTACAGCAATGGAATTTATCACCTGTTTTATCAGCACTATCCGGACAAACCAGTGTGGGGGCCAATGCATTGGGGCCATGCCACCAGCACGGATATGATCCACTGGAAACACCTGCCCATAGCTCTTTACCCGGATAGTTTGGGAATGATTTTTTCCGGCAGCGCCGTACTTGATAAAAACAATACTTCCGGATTTGGAAAAAATGGTAAGGCGCCACTGGTTGCCATCTTCACCCACCATAATGAAGATGAAGCCAGGGCTGGTAGAAATGACTTTCAAAACCAGAGCCTTGCTTACAGTAACGATGATGGAAAGACATGGACAAAGTATGCTGGAAACCCGGTGATTAAAAATCCGGGCATCATTGATTTTCGTGACCCAAAAGTGATGTGGTTTGAAACCGGCAAAAAGTGGATTATGACTTTGGCGACAAAGGATGATGTCACATTTTATTCTTCCCCCGATTTAAAAAGCTGGATAAAAGAAAGTGAGTTTGGGAAAGAAGCCGGAGCTCATGGAGGTGTGTGGGAATGTCCTGATCTTTTTTCGCTGGCAGATAATGGGAAACAGGTTTGGGTGCTGGTTGTAAACCTGAATCCGGGCGGCCCGAATAAAGGGTCTGCCACCCAATATTTTTTAGGAGATTTTGATGGCCATAAATTTTTACCTTATGGTGCCGAGACTAAATGGCTTGACTATGGCCCTGATGAATATGCTGGTATAACCTGGAGCAATACCGGGAAAAGAAAAATATTTTTGGGCTGGATGAGCAACTGGCTGTATGCAAATACTGTCCCCACTACCAGCTGGAGAAGTGCCGCAACTATACCACGGGAATTGCAATTGAAACACGCTGGTGACCAACTGCTCCTTGCTTCTATGCCTGTTAAAGAAATGTCTTCTGTGCAAGAGATACCGGTTGTGGTGAACAATATTAATGTCGCCGGAAAAATAACAATTGGCGGAACGGCAATCACAAAAATACCATGCCGCATCAATGTTGAAATTCCTGCAAAAAATTTCAGCATAACCCTTTTAAATACCGATGGGGAGGAAGTTGTAATAGGCTATGATAAGGAGCAGCAACAGTATTTTATAGATCGTAGCAAATCTGGCAAATCAGATTTTTATCCTGCCTTTGCAGCAAAACATACCGCTCCAAGATTTACCAACAAACCAACTATTAAGCTCACGCTGGTGATTGACGTCGCATCTGTTGAGCTGTTTGCAGATGACGGGCTTACTACGATGACTGAAATTTTCTTTCCAAACACGCCTTACAATAACATTCAGCTTGCAGCATCGGAAAAACTCGTTGTAAAAAAGCTGGAATATATTCCGTTGAAAAGTGTTTTGAAGTAGAAACAAGAAATGAGTAAAACTATAATGACTGGATTTTTCTGGCCATTGTTATTTGGTGCATCCATCTCAATTTACCTGTTAATCAGTTCGGTTTGAAAATTAATTTTAGGGTACGGTCAAAAAATAATTGTCAGTTTGTAACTAAGCAAGTAATTTGTTTGATGAAATATTTTTTTGCGGCCGTATTTTACCTCGTTTTGTCATCCTCCGCAGCAGCACAAATCCCGGCTGCTACTGTTCCGGATTTTACTTTTTATAATTTCAATCAAACGCCTTTCAGCAACAAAGACCTTACACCAGGCAAGCCACTTTTCTTTATTTTTTTTGATACAGAATGTGACCATTGCAGGCGTGCAGTGGGTTATTTAAGCCAGCATATAAAGCAGCTGGATAAAGCAGCTGTGTATATGTTATCACTTGCCACCCCTGCTAAAATGAACTCTTTTATTACCACCTACGGCAATAACCTGAACAGTAAGAAAAATATCCGCTTTTTAGTGGACATGCAAAATCAATTTATACTTAGATTCAAACCCAAAAAATACCCCTCCGTTTTTCTTTACACAGCCAAAAAGCAACTGGTAATGTATGATGATGAAGAAAAGAATATGTACAAATTTTTAGACAAGCTGAAAACAATAGCAGGTAAATAAATCTGTACTTCTGCTTTTTTAGTGCAGTAAATTTTTGCTGTAAAAAATGATTTCCATCCCATGCGCCATTTCAAATTTTTGATGTTTTTACTCCTCTCCGGCTGCCTGCCCACTTTTTGTGCAGCGCAAAATTTTGTGTTTGCACAATTGAATGGCGCTCCCGTAAATACTGCTGGTTGGAACCTGCAGGGAGCTGCAAGAATTGGTAACGTAACATCAGCAAACAGCAGTGAAATAATTGTTTGTCCTGCAAATGGTGCAAGCGGTGCGGTGTTTTACAACCAGCCAATAAATCTTTCACTTTGTAATA
The DNA here is from genome assembly GCA_965247025.1 of Ferruginibacter sp. Taxonomy (GTDB): domain Bacteria; phylum Bacteroidota; class Bacteroidia; order Chitinophagales; family Chitinophagaceae; genus Ferruginibacter. The sequence goes on from OZ252000.1 coordinate 5,506,277, forward strand.
AATGGAAAGCAGAATTCGATTTCAGGATGTATGACGGAAGTGGTGCGGATGGCCTGGCATTTTGTTTTTTAGATGTTCCCCCAAACGGTTTTGTAACAGGCGGCGGTCTCGGTATCCCATCTTCTGCCAACGGCTTAAAAGTTTGTTTTGATACCTGGAATAACTGCATTCCGTTTGATCCTTCTACTGTGCACAGGGATATGCCAAAAGTAGAATTGCGCTGGGGTCCGGGTTATGATGAATGCAACAGCCAGCCAACAAAAGATAATTCCAGTGGTGGTATGCAATTCATGAATTCTGCTGTTTACAATCATGCCAAAATTATTTACGACAATGGTAATATTGGGGTATACGTAAACGATAGTTTGTACCTGAGCGGTTTTCAACAATTCACTTTTGCAGGCTATCTCGGGTTTACGGCAAGTACAGGTGGTTATACCGATAATCATTCAATTAAAAATGTAATCATCTACACAGAAATGCCACCTTCGCTGGCAGCGGCTGCCGGGGCAACTACAGCGATTTGTCCTGATGGTATTTCACAACTGGGTACAGCGAACACACCCGGCTACCTGTATGATTGGTCTCCGGCAACAGGTTTAAGTTCAACCAATATATCCAACCCGGTTGTGCGGCTCCCCAATAATACCGCCAACATCATTAACCAGGTTTTTTATGTAAAAACATCTTTCAGTAATAAGCCCGGTTGTACTTCGGTCGACAGCGTTAATATAAAAGTGTATCCGCACCCAACAGTTAATTTTTTAACGCCTGAAATTTGCCTGAGCGATGCTAAAGCACTGTTTACAGACAGTTCATTTACAAATGAACCTTCATTGTTTCCTTTCACCTACCGGTGGAATTTTGGTGACAGCCTGGCTACCCCCGCCAACCCAAATACTTCTGCGGCAGCAAACCCTGCACATATTTACAGTGCGGCTGCTAATTATAAAATGCAGCTGTTTGTTACAAACAATAAAGGTTGTGCCGACAGTTTAACCAAAATATTTACTGTAAATGGTGCAGTGCCAAAAGCAGATTTTACCATCAATAATGCCCAGTTGTTGTGCAGCAATCAGCTGGTTCAAATCACCAATACTTCTGTAGTAAATTTTGGTACCATAACCAAAGTTGAAATTTCCTGGGGTGATTCTACCAGCGTTGTGCAGGTAGATGAACTACCAGTAGCTGGCAAAATATATGAACATCAGTACCCGCTGCAACAGTTAGCCTCCATAAAAAATTATACTATCTCATACACGGCCTATTCCGGTATTACTTGTTTAAACCAGGTAACCAAACAGGTTAGTATTTTGCTGGCTCCGCAGATTAATTTCACTTCCCTGCCTTCGGCTTGTGTAAATGCTGCAGCTATGCAGATCACCCAGGCAAAAGAAATTTCCGGAGTAGCTGGTTCGTTTATTTTTTCCGGGGATGGTGTTTCAACTTCCGGCTTAATTGATCCTGCTGCCGCCGGCGATGGTGTTCATATCGTGGTGGCATCTTTTACAGGCGCCAACAGTTGCATTGATACGGCCAGCCAAACATTTACAGCCTGGCCTTTACCGTTGGTTGATGCAGGCATAGATAAATTTATTTTACAAGGTGCGGTTGTACTGCTTACTCCTGCCGCCACCGGCCAACAGTTAAGCTACAAATGGACACCTTCTCTTTACCTGGATAATGACACCCTGCAAAGCCCGGCTGCCAATCCGCCGGCAGATATTACCTATAAGTTAACTGTTACTGCAGAAGGCGGTTGTACCGCCGCAGATACAGTGCATATTACAGTTTTAAAAAGCCCAAATATACCGAATGCGTTTAGCCCCAATGGTGATGGTAGAAATGATGTTTGGGTGATTAGGTATTTGGACAGTTACGCAGATTGCGAAGTGGATATTTACAACCGTTATGGTGAACATGTTTTTCATTCGACAGGCTATAAACAGCCATGGGATGGTGTTTACAAAGGCAAACAATTGCCGGTTGGCTCTTATGCTTATATTGTAAATACAAAAAGACACCTCCACCTTTTCGTAGGCTCAGTAATTATTGTGCGATAGATTTTTTTGAATACAGCAATTAAAAAGTCCCTCATTACAAGGGACTTCAAAGCTGAGATAATGTAATTTTTCAGGGGTTAAATAATTTCAGTTCATTTATGTTGTTATGTAAAATTCTGTTGGTCTTTTTAAGGATTGAATGGTTGGTTTTTGGCTACAGGATGTGGACTTGGGTTTAAAATGTAAGAGTGTTTTTTTGGTACCGGGCACTATTGATTTTTAAAGGATATTAAATTTAGCCGGTCTTTAAAAGGAGGTGGATTTTTGCAGCGTATGCTGTATTGCTTTCTTCTGATGTAAAATTGCATTAAAATAATATGCTCATTATTTGTTTTCGTTTAACGGAGACAAACCTTCGGTGAAGCGTAGAATAGTATCGATTTGGCATTGGTAATGGCATAAAAAAATCCCTCCGTTGAGAGGGATTGCAAAACTGAAACGAACTATTTAATATTTTTTATTGGAGGTTGAATCTGCTGCGGTTCACTTTCACTGCACTTTAAAATTCGACTTGTTAAATGGTTTTTGACGTTGGGATTTGGAAATGCTTTTTTAAAGATTTGGATTTGGCTTTTTGTTGTTAATTGGATTCAGTGGTTTTTAACTGTAGGATTTGGAAATTGCTTTTTTTAAGATTTGGATTTGGTTTTTTTCGGTAACTGGATGTTCTTGATCTTTTTTAGGATATTGGTTGATATTGGCTTGGTACTTTTTAAGGGATATTGGTTTTTGAAATCAGCGTTGTGTTGCTTTCTTTCTGATGTAAAATTGCAGTAAAACATGGCACTGGAATTTATTTTTCGGTTAAAGGAGTTAAACTTTCGACGAAAGGTTAGATTGCTTCGATTTGAAGGTGTTTATGAATTAGGAGATAGGGGTTATTTGCGTTTAAATTAAGATTACACGCTAATCTGTTTACAACTGGTTGTTAGGTAATGCAACTCTTCGGCGTAAGCGTTAGGTAATTTTTCCCCTCAGTTAAATTTTTCAATAATTGCTTTTTGTTTTATTTCGTTTTTTGGCTGCTTTGGAAAATAACCCATTTTAGCAGGGAGACACCTTTTTAAGTAATTACATTGTGTGCCGTTAATTATCTTCCAAGTATTGAAAATTAGCAAAAATATCCTGGGCAACCCTTGCCTGATTGCTATTTAGTTCCCTGTCAAAAGAGATGTACATTTGTCGTCCATTTGTGGTCCTAAGATGTCGTCATATTTTGCAATAGTATTCAAGAAAGCTTTGTCGAAATGTTCCAATACTTCTGTTCTACGGTTAGAAATTAAAAAATATTTATCATTGAATTTTTCGGCCCCGTCAAAGTCAATATCGTCATTAAAAAATCGAGTAAGGATTTTATCCAGCTTAGTCTCAGGCCTCAGGTACGTAGTACCTAAATCAACTTGAAGGTTAGCAATGCCAATAAGTTGAAAAGAATATTTTTGTTGAAAGGTCTGCGATCCTTTTGCTCCTATTGGATAACCAAAATCTGCAAGACATTGTGCAACATAAAAGTGTCCATTCGGAGCTTTTAGTTTGAATAAATTTTGAAAGCAGAAACAGGCGTTGTTGGGTTTCCTAACGTTGTCAATTGTCTGTCTAAAAATTCGCTTTTTTTCTTCGCTATTCGTAATAATTTCTACGTTTTTTTATTCTTGAAGGAATTATATGAATTTTCTAAAAGGTGCCTGTCAGTAATATCAAAAGAAATTAGATTAAGCATATTCACGAAGGCGGCAAAAGACTCATTTATTGCCGCAAATAAGAATAGTCTTTTGTAGCAATCCTTCCAAATAGGTTGCTCTGTAATAATAGTGGTTGTAGATTCCGGAGCATGTTGACCCACCATTCCGTTTTATGTTGACCCGCCATTCCGGTGATGTTGACCCACCTGTTTTTTTTATTTTCAAACATTTTTGGTTTGATTATTCTGGGATGTTGACCCACCTGTAATTGCGGTATTGCTTTAATGTTGGTTTTATTCACTGCTGTCATTCCGGCATGTTGACCCACCTGCAGGTAAATAATTGTTCGAAGCTTTATGATGTTTTTTGCTCCTCACTAAACAAGGGAGCAATGTCACAAAAGCCAGTAACGATGGAACAATTAAAACAAATTCTTCAACTTAAAAATGATGGGATAGGTATCCGGGAGATTGCACGCCGCACTGGTATCAGTCGCAATAGCGTGCGTAAATATCTCTTATTGCTTGATGCTGATACTGACCAGCTCTCCAACAAAGAACTGGCTGATAAAGCTTACAATAACGATCAGCTGGAGTTAAATACACAAAAGCAGCAGCTACTTTTTCAGCATTTTGAATCTGCTCAATCCGAACTTTCCAAAACAGGTGTTACCCGTCAGTTACTCTGGACCGAATACCTGCAGAATCACCCGGATGGTTATGGCTACAGTCAATACTGCTATCATTTAAATGAATACCTGAAGCATAAGGATGTAACCATGCACCTGGAATACAAAGCTGCAGATACGCTCATGATTGACTTCGCTGGTAAGAAGCAACATTACATTGACATGCAGACGGGTGAGCGGTTTGAATGCCAGGTCTTTGTTGCTATACTTCCTTTTAGCGGACTTATATTTTGCCATGCAGTACCCACGCAGCAAACACATGATTTTGCTAATTGCATCAATGCGATGCTTCTTTTTTATGCCGGTGTGCCGGCCACCATTTTATGTGACAATTTAAAAACTGCAGTAAAGCATCCCAACCGTTATGAACCTGTATTTACTGATTTATGTTATCAACTCAGTGAACATTACGGAACAACTTTCAGCGCCACCAGGCCCTATAGCCCCCGGGATAAAGCGATGGTGGAAAAGGCAGTAAGTATTGTATATGCTCACGTATACGCACCCTTGCGCCACCAGGAGTTTGGAAGCCTTCAGGCACTTAATACCGCCATGCAGGAGCAACTCCTGCTACTCAATAACAAACCCTATAAGAACACAGCTTACAGCCGATGGTATTTTTATGAACAGCAGGAACAATCCCTGCTAAAGTCGCTGCCTGCCGAACCATTTGCTCCAAAGAAAGTAGCCACCCTTACGGTGCAGCACAACTACCATATACAACTGCGGGAAGATTTTTTGTATTATAGTGTACCCTATTTGTATGTGGGTAAGAAAGTAAAGATTCTTTATGATAACCGTGTGGTAGAAGTGTACTATGACAACAGCCGCATAGCCTTGCATATCCGAAAGCCTCACAGTAAAGCCTACACTACGCTTGCTGAACACATGCCCCCTAATCACCAGCGGATGCAGCAAATAAAAGGTTGGAATAAAGAAGAGCTGTTATCGCAGGCAGCACGTATCGGAGCATACACAGCACAGGCAGCCGGTTTAATGCTTGAAAACAGCATCTACATCGAACAGAATTATAAAGCCTGTTTTGGAATGCTGATGCTTCAGAAAAAATATACTTCCCAACGTCTGGAAGCTGCTTGCAAAAGGGCCCTCCAGGGATCCCGGATCAATTACACTATGATTAAAAATATCCTGGAAAAAGGCCTTGATAAACAGTTACCCTTATTTGACAACGAAAGTAATATCCCACCTCATGGTAATATCCGGGGCAAGGATAATTATCAATAATCATCTTTTAAATTTTAAAAACAACACAATGAACACAACAGAAACATTACAACAAATGCAGCAGTTACGATTACAAGGCATGCACCAGTCGTACCGCTCACAACTGGAGCTACCCATGGATCAGCAACTCGAAGGTCACGACCTGGTTGCGCAACTGGTACAGTCCGAACAACTCAACAGAGCCAACGAAAAGACAGCCTACTATCTTAAACTTGCCAAACTGCGGCTATCGGCTACCGCCGAACAAATCGAATGCTCATCATCCCGCAACCTAACCAAACAACAGTTGGCTACCCTTATAGAAGGCCGTTACCTGCAACAAGGTGAGAATGTACTGATCACTGGTGCTACAGGTTGCGGTAAAAGTTACCTGGCCTGTGCGCTTGGCCACCAGGCCTGCTTCCAGGGATACAAAACAACTTACCTTGGAATGAACCGGCTAATCGAAAAAGTTACCCTATCCAAATTAGACGGAACGTATATCAAATTACTAAACCATCTTGAAAGGCAAACACTCATTATACTCGATGACTTTGGTTTACAAAATCTTGGACAGGAAGTGCGTCTAACACTACTGCAATTACTGGAAGACCGGTATGGTAAAAAAAGCATTATCGTAACCTCACAACTACCAATTGCAAAATGGTATGACTATATTAATGAACCAACACTCGCTGATGCTATCCTTGACAGACTGACAGCCAACGCTCATCGAATTGAATTAAAAGGAGAATCATTGAGAAGAAAAAAAGTAAAAGACTATCAATAACCATTTGTATTTTTAATCTTCATTTAGCTCTTACATTTATTACCTGCAAACCAGGTGGGTCAACATCCCGGAAAGGTGGGTCAACATGCCCGGAATTTACAAGTGGTAACATATGTCGTGTTACATTGCTCACTTTTTATATTCTTTCGGTGTACTTCCTCGTCGCATGTGATCTCCCACAAAAAAATCCTCCCGAAGGGAGGATTACAAAACTAAAGGCCTGCTATTAAGATTCTTTTATTGGAGGTTTGATCTGCTACTGTTCATTTACACGGCATTTTAAAAATGCAATTTCTTTGCTGGATGGTTTTTGACGTTAGGATTTGGAATTTGTTTTTTAAGTTTGGATTTGGTTTTTGTTGGTAATCGGATTCGGTGGTCTTTACGGTTAGGATTTGAAAATGCTTTTTTTAAGATTTGAATTTGGTTTTTTGTTGGTAATCGGATTCGTTGGTTTTTGACGTTAGGATTTGGAAATTCGTTTTTTCTAAAATTTGGATTTGGTCTTTTTCGGTTACTGGATGTTGTCGATCTTTTTTAGGATATTGGTTGATATTGGCTTGGTACTTTTTAAGGGATATTGGTTTTAGAAATCAGCGTTGTGTTGCTTTCTTTCTGATGTAAAATTGCAGTAAAACACTGCACTGAATTTTATTTTTCGGTTAATGGAGGTAAACTTTCGACGAATGGTTATAAATTTTCGATTTTACGAAAATGCTGTTAACTTAGGCACAGGTTTGCGAATTGCCATTAGCCTTTTGTCCGGTATTAGTTTACGCTGCATTCATAGAGAATGCGATATTGCCTTTTTAAAAGAATTGATATGAATACCATCTTTTCAAAAAAGTTTTTAATAATAGTCGGGCTGGTAGCAGCTGCCGCCCTGGCAACTATATTCTTTTTGCCCAAAAAGAAAATTGATTTCAATGCACAGGTAAAGCCCATCTTCAATAAAAAATGTATTACTTGTCATGGCGGTGTAAAGCAAAAGGCCGGTTTCAGTTTGTTGTTTCGGGAAGAGGCTTTGGGCAATACCGAATCAGGAAAGCCGGCCATTATCCCCGGCAAACCAGCCGAAAGTGAACTCATTAAAAGGATCAATGCCAAAGATCCTGATGACAGGATGCCTTACCGCCATGAACCGCTGTCAACAGAAGAGATCGCCATCTTAACTCAATGGATTAAAGAAGGTGCGGAGTGGGGGGAGCATTGGGCCTACATTCCTGTAAAGCAGCAGGCCGTGCCGGATTATAAAAATGACTGGATAAAAAATGATATAGACCGTTTTATTTATGAAAAGCTGGATAAAGAAAATATAAAGCCTTCAGCGGAAGCAGATAAAGCAACGTTGCTAAGAAGGGTAAGTTTGGATTTAACCGGCTTGCCTGCCACTGACAGCATTGCGACAAAATTTCTTGCTGATAACACAACCGATGCTTATAGCAATCTTGTAAATGATTTATTGGCAAAATCAAAGTATGGCGAGCGCTGGACTGCTTTGTGGCTGGATCTTTCCCGCTATGCAGATACAAGGGGTTACGAGGCTGACCGTGGCCGTAACATCTGGAAATACCGGGACTGGCTGATAAATGCTTTTAACAATGATAAACCATACAATGAATTTTTGACCGAGCAACTGGCCGGTGACCTGATGCCTGACCCGGATGATGCAAAATATATTGCCACATCATTTCACCGCAACACCATGACGAATGATGAGGGCGGTACAGAAAATGAAGAGTTTAGAACTGCCGCTGTGCTTGACAGGGTGAATACAACCTGGAGTGCTTTGATGGGTACAACTTTTAATTGCGTGCAGTGCCACAGTCATCCTTATGATCCGTTTAAACACGATGAGTACTATTCCTTTATGGCTTTTTTTAACAACAGCAGGGATGAAGATACACAGAGTGAATACCCCGTGCTCCGCCAGTACGAACAGGCTGATAGTTTGAAATTGCAGCAGCTGACAGAATGGATCAACAGCAATGTTTCAACTACTGCCGGCCATGAATATTACAAGTTTTTAAAAACCTGGCAGCCAACCATCAACTCCCTTCAATGCGATCAATTTGTAAATGGTGCACTCATCAGCAGTTGGTATGCAGGCTTGCGTAACAATGGTAGCTGCCGTTTAAAAGATGTGACTGTGGCCGGTAAACAACAGGTGATGTTTCGTTACACCAGTAATTATAACGGGGGCAAATGGTTTATTTCCATGGATAGTTTAAAGGGACAGTTGTTGCAAACTGTGCCGCTTGAAAATACTAAGGGTGCATGGAAAATTTCTACAGCGGCATTTCCTCAACTAACAGGAAGGCATACCCTTTACTTTAAATATTTTAGCCCGGCAATAAAAACGCTGGATGAGACCGGGGTCACTTTTGAGTGGTTCCGCTTCGGCGAAAGCTTCCCCGGTAAGGGCCGCCCGGGTTATGATTCAGCACTTGGTCATTTTAATGAACTGATGGATGCAAAAGCTGATCAAACACCTGTTATGGTTGAAAATGGTGAAGAACAGTTCAGGCCCAGTTATGTTTTTGAAAGAGGCAACTGGCTGGTGAAAGGAAGGGAGGTTACACCTGCTGTACCCCATGTGATGAATGCCATGCCGGCTAATGCCCCGAAGAGCCGGCTGGGACTTGCGATGTGGTTAACCGATAAAAAAAATCCACTGGTGGCAAGAACAATGGTGAACCGTTTATGGGAGCAACTGTTTGGCTTTGGCCTTGTTGAAACGCTGGAAGACATGGGTACTCAGGGCATTGCGCCTACTCACAAAGAACTACTGGATTACCTTTCGTGGAAGTTTATGAATGAGTACAACTGGAGTATAAAAAAGCTGTTGAAAGAAATAGTTTCATCGGCAACTTACAGGCAGTCATCAAGGGTTACGCCGGAGCTGTTACAAAAAGATCCCAACAATAAATTATATGCCCGTGCTCCAAGAGTGCGGCTTTCTGCCGAAGTGCTTCGTGACCAGGCTTTGCAGGTAAGCAGTGTGCTAAGTTCGAAGGTCGGCGGCCCAAGCGTAATGCCTTTTCAACCAGATGGTATTTGGCGCTCACCTTACAATGGCGCCACCTGGAAGATGAGCGGCGGTGAAGACCAGTTTCGCCGGGCCATGTACACCTACTGGAAAAGAACAGCACCCTACCCATCGATGATAACTTTTGATGCCGGAGCCCGGGAAGTTTGTGTAACGAGACGCATAAGAACCAATACGCCGCTGCAGGCGCTGACAACATTAAACGATTCCAGCTATGTAGTAATGGCCAGGTATTTTGCAAAACAAATGCAGGAAAAAGGTGGTGAGTCGATCAATGTACAAATACAAAAGGGTTATGAAGCAATGATGTACAAACCGATGCCACCGGCCAAACTAAATGCGTTGCTCGACCTGTACAATAATGCATTGATAAAATACCGGAAAGATGAAGATGCTACTTGCGAAATGATTGGAGCACCAGACAAACATAACAAGCCTGAGACGGCAGCATTGGTTGTGGTGGCGAATGCTATGCTGAATTTAGATGAGTGGTTGAATAAGAATTAAAATGGCCTTCAATCAATTCCCAGTGGCTTTAACCAAACCTAGAAACCCGTTGTTCAAATTGCAGAGGATATACATAAATAAAAAGTTTGGCTAAAGCCATATTTATGATTAAAGATCATTAGATCCTCCAGCTAAAGCTGGAGGCAATTGAACCAGAGGCAAAGTTCAAGATAGAATTTGGGGTATTAAATCAATTGCCACTGGCTTTAACCAGTGGTTAAAATAGCAGAAGAAAAATATGGCTTTAGCCAAAACATAGCCCATAATTATTTGATTATGAAAAACAATATTCACAACCAGCGGTTGGTAAAAGAGGCAGAACAACGGGTATTACAACATTACACCAGGCGGAATTTTTTAAAAGATGGCGCTATGGGTTTTGGAGCACTGGCGCTAGGCTCATTGCTGGGCAATTGTAAGAGAAGCACAGGTTCTTCCGCTAATAATTTGTTTGACGCAGCCAATCCCCTGGCGCCTAAACCACCAATGTTTCCCGGCAAAGCGAAATCGGTAATTTACCTGCACATGGCCGGCGCACCTTCGCAACTGGAAATGTTCAGCTACAAGCCTGAGCTGGCAAAACTGGATGGATTGGATTGTCCGCAGTCTTTGCTGGAAGGAAAAAAGTTTGCCTTCATTCGTGGTGTGCCCAAAATGCTGGGACCGCAGGCTAACTTCCGTCAGCACGGCAAAAGCGGTTTGTGGTTATCTGATAACCTGCCGCACCTGGCAACAGTGATAGATGAAATTGCCATGCTGAATGCAGTAACTACTGACCAGTTTAATCATGCGCCAGCACAGTTATTAATGCACACTGGTTCGCCAAGATTAGGCCGCCCAAGCATTGGCAGCTGGGTTACTTACGGTATGGGTTCAGAAAATAAAAATCTGCCCGGCTTTGTGGTGTTAACCTCTGGCGGCAACAACCCCGATGCCGGCAAGAGCGTGTGGGGCAGCGGGTTTCTGCCAAGCGTTTACCAGGGCGTGCAGTGCAGGGGAGAAGGTGACCCTGTGTTGTTTATAAAAGACCCGGCTGGCATGGACAGAGATGTTAGAAAAGCTTCTATTGATGCGATTAACAAAATAAATCATGCTGAATTTGAGGAGTACAATGATCCGGAAATACTGTCCCGGATTTCGCAATACGAGATGGCTTATAAGATGCAAATCTCTGTGCCCGAAGTAATGAACATAAATGATGAGCCGGCTTACATTCATGAAATGTACGGGACTGAACCGGGCAATGCCAGCTTTGCCAACAATGTGTTGCTGGCAAGAAAACTGGTAGAGAAAGGCGTACGTTTCGTGCAGTTGTTCGACTGGGGTTGGGATGCACACGGCGACTCTGCCGGCAATGCTGTTGATATTGGCCTGGTAAATAAATGCCGTAAGGTTGATAAGCCGATCACCGCCTTGCTACTGGACTTAAAACAACGTGGATTGCTGGATGAAACACTGGTGATTTGGGGTGCAGAATTCGGCCGTACACCTATGCAGGAAAACCGGGAAGGTAAGCAGATGCCGTTCAAAGGCCGGGATCATCATGCGGCTGCATTCAGCATGTGGATGGCAGGCGGCGGTATAAAAGGAGGAGCTTCTTACGGCGAAACTGACGAAATTGGTTACGACATTGTTAGCGGAAGAACTGAGGCTTTTGACATACAGGCCACCATCTTAAACCAGCTGGGTTTTGATCATGAAAAGTTTACTTATGAATCGCAGGGCAGGCCTTTCAGGCTTACAGATGTGAGTGGAAAAGTGATTACGGATATAATTAGTTAGCAAGTGCAATTACTTAATTCTTTTAAACCAAACCATGCCTCAAAACAGGAGAAGATTTCTTAAAACCGGCACCGCAGCTTCAGCGGCATTGTTACTAAATTCGCTTGATGCTTTTGCTTCATTTTCACTGCCATCTTTTGAGCCTAACAAAAATTTTGAATTAAAAATACTGGCCACCAGCTGGGGTTTTGATGGCACCGTTGATGCGTTTTGTGCCAAGGCCAAAAAGGAAGGGTATGACGGTATTGAAATGTGGTGGCCCACCAATGATAAGAAAGCACAAGATGATTTATTTGCTGCTTTAAAAACGCATTCGCTTGAAGTTGGTTTCTTGTGCGGTGGCTCACAAACCAATCCACAGGAGCATTTGGATTATTACAAAAAGATGATCGATGCTGCCGCTAAACAAAATATTCAGCGGCCAATTTATATCAATAACCACTCCGGCAGAGATCATTTTAGCTTTGAAGAAAATGCAAAATTTATTGAACATACCAGTGCACTAAGCAAAGCGACAGGCATACTTATATGCCATGAAACACACCGCAGCAGAATGCTGTTTGCAGCGCATGTTGCCAAACAATTCATTAATAAATTCCCTGAGCTTAAACTTACTTTAGATATTTCTCACTGGTGTAATGTGCATGAAAGTTTACTGGCTGATCAGCAGGAAACAGTTAACCTGGCGCTGGAAAGAACTGAGCATATCCATGCCAGGATCGGCCACCCTGAAGGGCCGCAGGTAAATGACCCGAGAGCTCCTGAATGGGAGCCTGCAGTTAAAAAGCATTTTGAATGGTGGGATACCGTCGTAGAAAGAAAAAAGAAAGAAGGCGGAAGGATAACTTTTTTAACTGAGTTTGGTCCGCCCGATTATATGCCCACCATGCCTTACACAAAACAACCGTTGAGTGACCAGTGGGCCATCAATGTTCACATGATGCAGCTCCTCAAAAAAAGATATTCCTGATTTTTTATTTACCAGCATGATGCCTGCAACTGTTTTTCTCTTTAGTGTTTCAGAATTTATTGGAAGGTTCCACCCGGTGCTGGTACACTTGCCTGTTGGTATTTTGCTGATAGCAGCATTGTTTCAATGGCTGTCACTAAAAGAAAAATTTGCTTCTTTACAACAGGCTGCCCGTATAGCATTGTTCTGGGGCATGCTCAGTGCCATTGCCTCCTGCATTAGCGGCTACTTACTTTCAACAACAGATGGTTACGACGAAGACCTGATCTTTAAACACCAGTGGTTTGGTATTTCTGTCGCAGTGATTTCGGTAATGGCATATTTTTTTCAACAGAAAAACAAATCAGCAAAATGGCTGACTGTGGTAATGGTGTTGCTTGTAGTGATTACGGGCCATCTCGGCGGTTCTATCACACATGGTTCAGATTATCTTACCAAAACATTTACTGAAGAAAGTTCAACAGCCGTTACAGTGAGAAAGCCTTTGCCAAATGTGCAGGAAGCAGTTGCTTACAGCGACGTAGTAAAGCCAATTCTGGAAGCAAAGTGTTACAGCTGCCACGGGCAAAGTAAACAGAAGGGAAAGCTAAGGCTGGATCAGCCGGATTTTATTATGAAAGGCGGCAAAGATGGAGTGGTGATTGCTGCGGCAAAACCAGAAGAGAGTGAACTGGTAAAAAGAATTTTGTTTGGGAAAGATAACAAGGAACACATGCCTCCGGCGGAAAAGCCACAGCTCACCAAACAGGAAACTGAATTGCTGCATTGGTGGATTGCGGGTGGTGCAGACTTCAATAAAAAAGTAAAGGACCTTGCCCAGACAGATAAAGTGAAACCTGCGCTGACAGCATTGCAATCAGCCCCCAAAAAGGAAGTACTGATGCCTGCGGATATCCCCGTGAAACCAGTAGATAAAGCCGATGCATCGGTAATTGAAAAGTTACAGGCGAGAGGAATAGCAATAATCCCGGTGGACCAAACCAGCAATTATCTTTCTGCGAATTTTGTAGCGGTAGATGCGGTTACAGCAGCTGATTTGCAGTTGCTTCAATCCATCAGCAAACAGCTTGTTTGGGTAAAACTCAGTAAATCAACTATCAATGATGTTCAGCTGGAAGCAGTTGCGAAGCTGACCGCTCTTACCCGTTTATTTTTAGACAGAACAAATATCACAGACAAAGGGCTGGCACAGTTGAGCAGGTTGGAAGGATTACATTATCTAAACCTTGTAGGTACAAAAGTAACAGCAGCAGGGCTTGCACAATTAAAAAATTTAAAGGGTTTGCTACAGTTGTACTTGTACCAAACGCCATCTGTTGCAGACTTTAAAAGTGTAAGGCTGACATTTCCAAAAACGATCATTGACACAGGTGGATATACGGTTCCTTTGCTACCGGGCGACACCAGCGAATTAACCAAAGCGGTCGCTAAATAAAAAGTCAATATTTTACATGATGATGAAAACCAGATCAATATTATTGCAGGCAATAATAATTTTATTGCTGGCAAAAAATGCTAACGGGCAGCAAGCAGAAAATTACAAATCATGGAACCCTGCTACGGATACTGTGAATGCTGTTGAAGGGCGGGCCTGGCCAAAAGAGGTTGCCAATTTTTACGACAGGTTACCTGCAAGAGCTGAAAAAACGGTGCGATCGGATGTTTGGAATCTCTCCAGGAACAGTGCTGGTTTACAACTTCGTTTTCAAACCAATGCTGCTGATATCATTGTAAAATATACTGTTTCCGGCGGACTGCAAATGCCACATATGCCTGCTACTGGTGTAAGTGGTGTTGATCTTTACAGCAAGACAATTGATGGCAAATGGTTGTGGGCTGCAGGCCAGTTTTCCTTTGGTGATACAATTGTTTATCGCTTTACAAGCCTGCCGCAAAACGATCAGCATGTTAAAAACCGGGAATACACTTTATACCTGCCGCTTTATAGTACAGTGAAATGGATGGAGATTTCAGTGCCGGAAATTAGCTATTTTAAGCCGCTGCCAGTTAGGACAGAACAACCGGTGGTTGTGTACGGCACTTCCATTGCACAGGGCGCCTGTGCTACAAGAGCCGGCCTTGCCTGGACAAATATGCTTGGCCGAAAATTGGAACGCCCTGTCATCAATCTTGGCTTTTCCGGCAACGGCCGCTTAGAAAAAGAACTGGCAGAACTGCTTGTTGAAACTGATGCAAAATTGTTTGTGCTGGATTGCCTGCCTAACCTGACCGAACCATATTTTTCGAAGGAAGAAATAAAAAAAAGAATTGTTGAAACGCTTAACTTCCTTTTACAGAAAAAGCCCAATACGCCGGTATTGCTTACCGAGCATGATGGATTTGGAGATGAAGGATTGAACCAGCAGAAATACCTGCAGTATACAGGCGCCAATAAAATTCAACGGGCTGTTTTCGATTCTTTTGTTGCGGCTGGCAGGCACACTATTTACCTGCTCACAAAAACTGAAATTAACCAGGGCATTGAAACAATGATTGACGGAGTGCATCCAAATGATATTGGTATGCTGCGGTATGGAGATGCTTATGAAAAGAAGATCCGGGAAATTTTTGATGAGCATGTTGGTACGGTATCTACAGCCATTCCTATAACACAAAGGCGTGATGCAAACACGTATGATTGGGAGACAAAGCATAACCAGGTATTGGCTTACAATAAAATGCAGCAGCCAAAACTTATTTTTATCGGCAACTCTATTACGCACTTTTGGGGCGGTATGCCCGATGGCCCCAGGAAAACCGGGCAAGATTCATGGGATAAATATTTTACGCCCCTTAATGCCGTAAACATGGGCTATGGCTGGGACAGAATAGAAAATGTTTTGTGGCGGGTACAACATGGCGAACTGGATAATTTTTCTGCCCATCAAATTGTGATAATGATTGGCACCAATAATCTGCAATACAATTCCAACGAGGAAATTGTGCAGGGCTTGCAGGTGTTAATAAATGCAATTCAGCAAAAGCAGCCAGCGGCTAAAATATTATTGTTGGGCATTTTACCAAGACGGGATATGGAAAAACGCATTGTTGAACTAAACAAACTTATTGCTTCAGGTATCCAAAAATCTGGAGTAAAGTATGTAGATGCCGGTGTTGTTTTTTTGAAAAAAGACGCAAGAATAGATGAATCGTTTTTTAATGATGGGTTACATCCAAATGCAGTGGGTTACGAAAAACTGGGTGGTTTCATCAGCAGTCAACTTAGCAACAAATAATCAAATAAAAATCTTTAAATGCCGATTGATCGTCATCAATTAGCACCGGGTTCAACCAGTGGCAGCTCTACATAAAAAGTAGTGCCCTCATTTTCTTTTGTTTTGAACCAGATACGGCCCTT
The DNA here is from genome assembly GCA_965247025.1 of Ferruginibacter sp. Lineage (GTDB taxonomy): Bacteria > Bacteroidota > Bacteroidia > Chitinophagales > Chitinophagaceae > Ferruginibacter. The sequence goes on from OZ252000.1 coordinate 5,522,390, forward strand.
ACTTTGTTCTGCAATGCCTTTACACATAGCCAGGCCAAGGCCGGTGCCGGATGTTTTAGTCGTGAAGTTTGGCGTGAATATTTTTGATTGCATGTTCTCCGGAATACCATTACCATTGTCAGACACAGTTACCAAAACGGATGTTCCATTTACAGCTTCTGTTACTTCAATCAATCCTTTTCTTTCTTCTGGCACAGCCTGTATGGCATTTTGAAGCAGGTTGGTAAACAGGCGGTTAATATGCGTTTTATCTGCATACACAGGAATGGGTGCAGGAGATGTTTTAGTTACTATTTCAAACTCGTCACCAGTGTTATGCAAACTGGTGATCATGTTGATGGATTCATTCAGGTCAAACACTTCATTTTTTGGATTACCAATATTTGCAAACTGGGAAAATTCACCAGCTATCTGGCTAAGGTGATCAATTTGTTCAACAAGCGTACGGGCAACACTTTTTGTCAATTCATTTACATTGTCCATTTTATTGTCAATGGCTTTTTGCAGGTACTGAAGGCTGAGTTTCATTGGCGTTAATGGATTTTTTATTTCATGCGCCACCTGCCGGGCCATCTCACGCCAGGCACCTTCTCTTTCACTTTTTGCCAGTGCCATGGCGCTCTCATCCAACTTGGTCACCATCTTGTTGTACTCAATAACCAGTTCACCAATTTCATCTCTTCTTCTCCAGATAATCTCTTCATTTATCTTTCCCAGGTTTACCTGTTTCATTTTATTACTAAGGAAACTAAAGGAACGGGTGATGCGGTTAGTAATAAATAACGCTACCAAACCAGCGATCAAAAAGATAAAAGCATTCAGGTTAATAATCGCCACAAGAAAGCTGGCAATCTCCTGCCGCAGCTTGGATTGTGAAGTAAAATAGGGGATATTCAGGTAAGCATATTCAGCTCCTGTTTCGTCAATCACCGGCACATAGTTGCTAAGGTATTTTAGTGTTCCAATGGTTTCATTTTTAAAAAATTGAATTTCCTTCAGCTTGTTTAAATGATAGTAAGCTTCTGGATCCATGCGGTTGCTTACAATACCTTTACTATAGGGTAACGGCAGGGAAGAGGCTTTGAGATTGCCTTCCAGGTCATATACGTTTATATCCACAGCATGTACTTCAGAAATCCGGGCAATGGTTTGTTCCATTTTTTCTTTGTAGGCAGGGTCATAGATTTTTACTACATCATCAAAGGCTGTCAGGTCGCTTAGGGAATGTCTGATCTCATTCTGCATTACCTGTATGGTGCGGCTGAGCCGCTCCCTGTTATTGTTATAATACCTGTCAATAAAAAAAAGGATCGTAGCCACACCAACAACAATAAATGAAAGCAGGCTCATAAAAATTATAGTGCTGTGTACCTGGTTACGAATGCTGAGCTGCCAGTAGTATTTAATCTTGCTCCAACGCAGGCGGGAGCGTATAAATGAGTTGAGTAACCAGAACAAACCAGTTACAAAAAGAAAGGCGCAAAACAGGTAAGAAAAAAGCGTGATGGATTCAATGAAGAGGTTGTCATCTTTTGCAATAATTACAACTTTGTCTTTACCGGCTTTGTACCACAGTTCCGTATATCCTCCTTTGGTGTGGCCATCAAAATCATTAACAGGTAATTGGTTAGGCGTTAGTCTCAATGGAAATGCGTAGTCGTTATGGCTCGTTACAAGTTGCATCTTGTTGTACACGGCAAAGGAATAGATTGGCGAATTTTCTATAGCATTGTTATAGCCCTTAAGAAAAAGTTCAGGGTACAGCGCATCTGTTTTATATTTTTTTGGGCTGGCTAAAATAAAGAGGTGCCCCAGCAAGGCTCCCGCTGAATCCGTAACATCTTTTTTAGTAATGTAGGTGAACCGGTCATAGCTTACATCATAGTAAAACAAGTCTGGTAACGCTGTAGGTTTGCCCTGTGTTTTTAAGATGGTATTGAGTGTGTTGAAGGTTGTGGAATCCTGGTTATACAGAGCCCTTTCATTAGCATCAAAAGTAAATATTCTTGTATCGTACCGGTTAAGGTAGCCCGAAAAATTTTCGCTCAAAAGACTGTCTTTAATTTTCCTGTTTTTAGCAGGATCATTAAAGTTGCTGAAAAGCGGCGCCATCACTTCGTTTCGGAAATCAGTAAGCACAATGTTCATTAGCCGCTCACTGGACGGGTCAGCTTTTGCTGCCAGTGCTTCAGCAAAATTCTTTCGTTTTTCAACCTCTTTTATTTTATTGTTTGAAATGATGAGGATGCTGATGGAAATTGAAAAAAAGAATAGCCAGAAAATAAGTTTTGATGATACAATACGTGCAGTAAAAAAGTACAGGTACGGTATATTAAGCAATGACAGGTAGATAATAAGCCAGACAAGCAGGTAAAGTTCAAAAACAATACCACGGGTATTGAAGCTTATAGAGAGGCAAACAAGACCAGTAAATGCAATAAGTAAAAGGAGGTTCAGTATTTTTTTTGGAAAAAGTGGTTGCAGCAGGTAAATGATTATCTGCGTAAAAAGAAAAAAACCGATGGATAAACAGCCCAGTACCAGGAACCCGATTACGCTGTAAACATTGAGGGTAAAAAAGTTTACAACATCAAATGATATTTGTGAGTCCGCCACCATTGAGCGGATAATATTTCCATTGATAACTGTGGATGCCAGCAGCATAAGGATGCCCGAGAAAATAAAAACTGCTTTAGCAAATGTGCTTTTTATTTTAACCACCACATCTTTCTCCTGCATAAAGTGCCTGATGAATAAAACTATCCACAGGTATAGTAAAGAATTTATCAACAGATCGCCGAGGGACCTCAAAACAAAATTACTTGCGTAAATAGTGGGATCAAACAACTCGAACTGCCTGAAGTTAACCGGGAATGGAGGAAAGTAGCTCACCGTTCTAGACAGTACAACTGCTACCACCAGGAAAGTTACACCCTGGTAAAATCTCCGCATTACAAGATAGGTTGCCACCACTTGTAAAAACAACAACACCATTAAGCCTCCCAGTACACGTAAAACAACCGATACCATATTATTTTGAGGAATAGCTGCAGTCATTTTTTGCTGAAAAGAAAAAAGGAAAGTGCCTTCCTTTGAACGGATCGCATTCTCATTTTCCCCTTCAACAAGCAGGAAGCTGTTTTCCAAATTGTCACCAAAAGCAAATGTATTTTTGAGGTATTCATTCGTAACTGAATAATTCCATTTTATTGGAATAAGGGCCATGGTTGTAATGTTGTCGTAATGGTATTTACGCCATACATAATAGCCGTTGTTAAGCTGTATAAAGCCCGATGAATAAGGAGCTGTAAGCAATAAGCCATCAGGTTCCGTTACCTGTGTGTTCCAAAATACAAGGTTGTATAAACCCATTTCGTTTTGTGTGTACACATAAAAAAAGAACTTGCCTGCAGACAAGTCCTTCAGCGTTTTTTCATCATAATTTTTATACGCAAGGCTGTTTACAAAAGCAGTGTCTGCGGAAAGTTTATCAAAACTATTTTCATTCTGGCTAACATACGCAGCCATATTTTTTTTGAAAACCGCTGCGGATGAATTATCAGACCAGTAATTTTCAATAATAAAAGATATGGTAATAAAGCAGGCAGCCGAGGCAAGCAGGTAACTGTTATTAAGTAGAAGCTTTCTGAAAGCGTTTTGTTTTTTCAACCGTTGAATAATTTTAAATTCTTTTAACAGTGTACTGCCTGGCCTTGAACCCGGTATTTTTAACAACCAGTTTTTAGTGTAATTATGAAGACTGTTTTTTTGCAGCGTCCCACAAAGCATCCATTTCCCCGAGTGACATATCCTGCAGCGGTTTATCACTCTTTTTTGCAGCGGATTCCATCTTTGTAAAGCGGTCAATAAATTTTTTATTGGTTCGCTCCAGTGCTTGTTCGGCGTCTACCTGCAAAAACCTTGCAAAGTTTATCAGCGAAAAAAATACATCACCCAGTTCATCTTCAATATGGCCGGCATCTCCTGAAGCAATTGCCTCCAGCAACTCTTCTTCTTCCTCTTTTACTTTTTCCCAAACCTGGTCTTTATGCTCCCATTCAAAGCCAACTTGTTTTGCTTTCTCCTGCAGCCTCATTGCTTTTACGGTAGCAGGCAGCGTTTTAGGCACGCCGCTGAGCACAGAAGTTTTACCTTCTTTTATTTTTAATTTTTCCCAGTTGCGTTTTACATCTTCATCGTTTACTTTAACATCTCCGTAAATGTGAGGGTGCCTGAAAATGAGTTTTTCACACACACCGTTGATCACTTCATCCAGTGTAAACTGATTTTGTTCTTTACCAATTTTTGCATAAAAAATAATGTGGAGCAAAATATCACCCAGCTCTTCTTTTATGCCTTTCCAGTTACCATCGGTTATGGCATCTGTGAGCTCATACGTTTCTTCAATGGTGAGCTGGCGCAAGGTTTCGATGGTTTGCTTTTTATCCCAGGGACATTTTTCCCTCAGTTCATCCATTATTTGTACAAGTCTTAAAAAGGCATCAGCGTTTGTATCTGGCATTTGAATAATTAAATTGTAAAGAAAGAAAACATGAGAAAGATCAAAAATAATATTACCTGCACAACAAAAGTGAGGATGTTAAACAGCGAGAATTTTACTATCGTTTTAAACCGCCGTTGCTGGTAAAAGTTACGCATGGCTTTGTAGAGGTAAAAGAAAATTGCAAAACCCAATATTGAAGCAAGAAGGTTAAATATGTTCCAATGGCACCATTGATACAGTTTGGTGAACCCGGTTATAAGCAGGATGTCAATAAAAACGAAAATGTAAAAATGAATGCAAAAAATACCGTGGCTTACAAAGTAAAACTCCTTTTTTCTGTAGTAAAGCATTTTTAGTAACAGGGCAAGCAAGGGCAAAGAAATAAACATCATCTGCGGCAGGCGGTGCAACAGGCCTGCAAACAGCACCCCGAACATTTGATTACCGCTTCGCTTGTATTTTTCATTTAGCTCAATTTGTTTGTAAATCAGCTTTTTCATTATCCATCCATCTTTACTGGCAGCAACAGCTTCAGCGGAATCGTATGCTGCAGCACTTTTATATTTTTTGTCTGAAAAACTTATCAGGCCTTCTGCAGTTACACTATCTGTATACCTGGCAAAGCCTGCCCTTGTCATCGGGGTGGCAGCCTTACCATCTTTTTTATTTATTTCGGCTGTAAATGCCGCAAACATTGCAGCGTTCATGGCCGTAATTTCCTGCATCGATTTTCCGTTGATTGTTAATTTTAAAACGTCATCCATTTTTCTTTCTTCAAAATGGTTCATGGAGAAAAACAACAAAAAGAAAATTGCAGATGTAAAAACATACATTCTCACCGGGTTCAGGTAACTGGCTCTCCGGCCGGCCATATATTCACGGGATAAAAAGCCGGGCTTGGTTATTAGGTATTTAAGGCTGGTGAAAAACTTGCCATCAAAATGAGTGATATCTTCAAAAAAATGCCTCACCAAATGCATAGCAGATTCTTCGGGTTCAATGTTTTCCTGTCCGCAAACATGGCAATACTTGCCCATTACTTCGGCATTGCAGTTTAAGCAGTTCTTTTCTTTGCGTTCTTTTAAATGGCTCACCCTTGGGGAATTTTGATAAAAATAGTGAAAAATGCTTTGCCCTATTTCAGATGCCATTTTTCGCAATTAAAGCAACTGACATTATGATCGCTTTTAAGGTTGAGAACCTATCGAAAAATAGAATTAATTGTGCTGCTTCGATTTTACCGGCGAGGTTGCAAATGCAAAGCCCCGGGCTTTTAACCCGGGATATTTAACTTTAATATAAACTGATTTACTTAATTATTAATGTACAGTGATAGATTGCATTGTCCTGGTGCAACTGCAGATCATAGTTACCCGGGGTAATTTTTTTTGTAAGATTTACTGATGCACTGTTAGCTCCCTGAAAATTGGTAACAACTCCATTTAAAATAAGTCTTCCATCAGCACTGTAAATATTGTAACCGTAATCACCGGCCGGGGTACCCTGGAAATCAATAGAAAACATGCCGTTGGTAACAGGGTTTGGGAATACTGATATTGCGGCCTGCAGCGGCTGGTTTACAGATGCTTTTGCAACAGCAGAAAATTTTGATTTATCATCTTTATCCACAGATTTTATTCTGTAAATATTATTACCGGCAGATGTAAATATGTCTGTAAAATTGTAGCTGCCTGCCTTATCAGGATTTGCATATATAACTCCGATTGTTACAAAATTTCCCTGTTGGTCTTGTTTCTGTACTTCGTATTGCCTGATGTTGATCTCATTCTCAACCTCCCACAACAACTGTATTTTTTTTGCAGTTTCGGATTTGGCTTTGATGCTGACAAACGTTACAGGAAGCACATTCATATTCCGGAAAACAACACTAAACCGGGTTGCATCTTTTGATGCAGGATCTGTACTTACTGTAAATGAATAAATAGTTTTGTCAAGAATATTTATTGGTTGCATAAAATCCAGGTAGCTGTCACGTAACCAGGCTGACAAGCCGGTAGAAGTAAAATTGCCCGGAGTTATTTGCAGTTGGTAATTGCTGTTTTTTATACCCGTTAATTTTAGTTTCAGCGTATCGCCGGTAGCAGGCACAGGGCGCTTCTCCATCATAACGGGGGTATTGTTGCTTATGATTGAAAAGTTTTCGTTGTTGTTGGTAAATTTAAGTGCGTCTTCGCCATCAAGAGCAGTATGATAATTATTACTGTAACGGGCCAGCACACCATCAGCAACATCAATGCTGTTATCTGTATTTATGACCATCAGATCAATTGCTAATGTTGCATCAATTTGCATGGGTCGTCCAAAAAACACACTTGTGGTGCCGGTAGTTTTAGCATTTTCATTTACCACAAAACTTCCTGGATTTACGCCATCATTGCTTTCAACAAAAAATGCCTGTCCTGCCTGTATAATACCATTTAGCGAAACAGAAGGAGTAGCAGTATAACCGCTGCCATTCCAGTCAAGCAGAACATATGCCCCCACTCCGTATGTGCCACCAAGGCCCGGATGCCAAACCCTCACCCTGTTTTTAACATTGGAGCTTGCAGTAATTATTGTGTTAAAATCAACAGGACTCGGGTAAGGATTACCCAATAATGTATAGCCGCTTGCTGTAACAGTTTTTGCCGGCTGTGCCCCCTGGTTTACTGATCCAACTGATCTTATGTTGGTGATTAAAGGTGTTGTGTTTGTGACTGTCGTGGATATATCATAAGATCTGTTGCCTCTTACAAAAAACATGTAGCCCGGGTACTGCGTAACGGGTGTGTTAATTGTATTAGCCAGGCCAACCCAACTGCTGCCGTTAAAATATTTTATGCTTGCACTGTTAGTTGGGCTTTGATCAAATCCATTGGCAGTAGTGCCGCCGGTTATGTGCGTACCATAACCTGCTGCCGGGTTTGATGCCGAAGCACTTGCACCTTCCTGCCATGCTGCATTAATGGTTGGTGCACCAGATGCAACAACAGGTGCCGTCATAAGTCTCCAGGCTCTTCTTGCCGGCATATATCTTTCAATGGTCAGTTTTCCGCTGATAGTGCCTGCAGAATTTCCAATGCTGGCGGTACCATTTGCGTCACTTTTAAGTGTAAGATTATTCCCGGTATTAAATGTTCCTGCACTCAGTGTTAGGAGCCCGGGCATGGAACCTGCTGTAATATCCAGTGAAGAATTTAAAGTGGTTGTGCCACCAAGTATTGTAAGGTTTTTAATTACCTGGCTGCCGGTTGTAAAAGCGATATCGGACACGCCATTAACCGTAAGGCTGGAGGTTGATGACCCGGCAAGAGTTCCGGTTCCGCTCCTTACAATACTGCCAGCCTGCAAGGTTGTTGAAGGAGTTATGGTTGTAACCGCATTCGCAAGATCAAGCGTACCAGCAATGGTAAGACTGGCCGCCGTGGCTGCATTGTTTTTTACCACGAAAGTGTGCTCCGCCCGGGTAAAATCTACGGGTGAACTGCCACTTCCATCAGTGACAACGCCCCAGGTTGCCGGTAGGTTCAGATTGGCACCAGCTTTTGAATAAAGTGTAACCGAACCTGTTACCACTACAGCGGTGCTGGTAATATTTGCACATCCACCACTGGCACTATTAATAATCTGTACTGTATAGCTGGCACCGGAAGTGGAAGTTACAGGGCTGATTGTAAACTGGCTGGATGTTGCATTTGATATAGCCGTCCCATTTTTTTGCCATTGATAACCTGTGGCATTATAGGCGCTTACAGAAAGTATGCAATCTGCTCCTGTTGCAATTAATTGTGCAGCTGGCGATGGTTGCACTGCAATGGATACATTCAGGTAAGCAGGGTTGCTTGACACTGAACCTACCGGGTTTGAAACCACTACAGTATAAGTGCCGGCACTGGCTGCTACTACATTTGAAATTGTATAAGTGGAGTTTGTTGCGCCGGCTATATCAACATTGTTTTTTCTCCACTGGTAAGTAAGACTACCGCCGGTTGCAGTAACACTAAAAGTTGTGCTGTTGCTTGCATTCGGGCACACAATTGCTGTGACCGGATGCACAGTAATCACCGGTGCCGGAATAATAAAAGCATCTTCATTGTAGGCTATAAATGCAGGGTCACTTGAACCACTTGCCTTTAAAATAAAACCTGTAACAGTTGATGCATTAGCATTTGTTATTCCAAAATCAGATAATTTATAAGCTGCCAGCCTGATGTCTCTTGTAGTCTCCTTATCAAAGGTGCCGTTGATCTTTGCCGTATCGCATAAGGCGCCAGAAGGCAGGCTGTACAGGTCAAGATAATAAGTACCAAGTTTGCTAACTGTTGTCCAGTTAATGGCAATCTTATTACCAACCACTGCACCTGAACTGGTTACAAAATAAAGTGTATCTCCTGTTGATGTTGGCTGAGCAATTTGTGATACCAAAATGTCTGGCGTTGCGTCATTTATTGATGAAGATATTACGCTGCTGATAGGAAAGTTTACCAGGGCAGAGGCTGGTATATTAGTAGCACCTGTGCCAAGGTCTAACCCATGTAAGCCATCTATCAGTACATCTTTAATTTTCAGAGAAGGTAATGGGTTGCTGTACCCGTTTGGGATACCATCATACCGGCTGGCCAGCGCTATATAAATTGATGCGCCGCTGGTAATAGTACCGCCAACAGTAGCAACAGGAAAGGCTCTGTAGTTTACAGGCGTAAAACTGATGCTGTTTGTAGTGAGCTTATTGTCATCCACCCCGGTGGAATAATTGACTCCTGCATATTTAAAACTGAGCAGGTTATGGCTGGTATTAGGGAAAGTAGCGTTATTGCTGCTGGCATCTGAAAGCCAGTAGCCGCCAAAATCTGTGATTGCCTGTGTAACTTGTGAGAAGCTTGAAAATGAAACTAACGAGATAGCTAAAATTATAATAAACCTTTGAAATACTGCATGAGTAAGCCTGTTTGTTTTCATGTTTGTAAGAGGTACGGGTAGGGTAACGTAGTATTCTAACGATAAAAGGATAAGAATATTTTACAGAAAACAAAATTTTGTAGTACAAGCACTACATCTTTTCTCTATTCCGTGTAGATATTATAATTCAGCGCTATGCATTACGCCAAAACAAGTATAGTCTTTTAGCAGGATTATAAAATCAGCATAGAACCGGAAGGTTTTTATAATAGCTGATAATTCTAAAATTATTGGTAATTTTTATATCTGCCGGCAATTGTAATTTAAATTGCGGCGTTTAAAAAATAGGTGGCTTATTTTTAACAGCCAAATCAGATAATATGAAAAAATGTGTTTCCGCTACTGCTATGCTAATATTATTCTTTGTCATGTCTGCTTCAGCGCAATATTATCAAAAAGATATTTTGACGAGCAGGCAGGTAATGGCAGAAAAAAATATTTTACAGGGTCAAAAGATCAGGAAGGTAATTGTTCACAGCTTTGAAGGAGACAAATCTCCCAGCAAAGGTTTTTTTTGTGAGAAGAATATCAGCAAAAATTACCGCACTATCGAAACGTTTACAAAATCTGCCATTGCAGGTAATTCATTGTTAATAACAGAATTTAATACTGATGGGCAGTTGGTAAAATCTGTTGACAGTTCTGATGTAGTGTCATCGTATTCGTTGTACCTGTATGATACATCCGGCAATATTGTAACCATTACCTCAGGCTCTCAATCATATGACGAAGATTATACAAAGGGTTTGCAGGAAGTACGGCAATATAAATATGACAGCAATAAAAGGCCTGTGCAAATGCTCAGGATAAAAAATGGTAAAGATTCTGTGCTGATAGATTTTATTAAAGATGAAAAGGGAAACATAACCGATGAAATAGAACCAGGCAGCAATGGCCGCCATTACTATTATTACTATGATGATAAAAACCGCCTGACTGATATTGTAAAATATGATTTTGTAAAAAAGGCCCTTCGCCCGGATTTTATTTTTGAGTATGATGACCAGGGTCAGGTAACCCAAATGGTAGCTGTGGAAGAAGGCGTTTCGGGAGATTATACTACCTGGGAATATATTTACAATGATGAGGGTTTACGGATTATTGAAAAATGCTTTTCAAAACAAAAGGAGTTGCTGGGGTATATCGAATATGAATATAATTAAGAGCTCCCAACTTTTTGTAACAAAAAACGCCCCCTGGAAAGGGGGTGTTTACATTATTGATAACCCTAAAAGAACCTTTTAATTACCGCCCTTAATTCGTTTTGATTCACTTTCCAATCCTGTCTTTCTATCACGGGAACTCTTGATCTGGTTGCTTCCAAAACGCCAGCTAAAACTAAGCCTTGCGGTGCGGCTTTCCCATGAGCCACTACCTTTTAAATAAACACCATTAAAGTCACTGATGGCACTCCAGGGTGAGGTGAAAAATATATCTGTTACGGAGATTTTAATGGTGGCTTTTTTATTGAGCAACTGTTTTTGTACGCCCAAATCAACACCTCCCTGCGACCTGTTTTTCCAGGTACCACCCCAAATGGACGGGCCGTTAAAATAGCCGCTCATTTCTGCAGTATAATCTTTACCGAGTGTAAATGTTTGCTGCAGGTAAGCGCCATACATTGGCAATTGCTGGTGTACCGTATTGGCACCAATTTTTCCATCAAATATTTGATAGTTAAACCAAAGATTTGCGTAACCATTCCACCATTTTTTTATGGCCGTTGGTGCACCAATATTAAAACTGAATATTTGTTGCTTTTCAAGATTTTGCTGCTGGATAAAAGTTGCATTGGCTACAGTATCTGTTGCCTGGGTAGCATAATCTTTTACATGGCTGTAGCCAATGGATGTATTTACAAAGCCCATGAATGTATGTGTAAGCTCAATATTATTTGTGTACTGTGGCCTTAAAAATGCATTGCCCTTTTCATAGGTCAGCTCATCCAGTTTATTTTCAAATGGATTCAGGTCCTGGTAAGTTGGCCTGTCTATCCTGCGGCTGAAAGTAAGGTTGAGCGTGTGCTTTGCATTGATGGTATGCGTAATAGCGGCAGACGGGAAAACATCAAGGTAATTTCTTTTTACTGTGTTATCTGCCTGCACCAATCCATCTGCCCTTGTGAGTACACCTTTACTGTTTGTTTGCTCCAGCCTTAAACCAGTTTGTATACTCCATTTAGGGCTCAGCTCCTGTTGATAGTTTGCATAGCCGGCATTTACGTTTTCATCATAAGTAAAACTGTTGCTGCGGCTCAATACTTTTACCGGAATGCCATCGGCATTATCATTAAAAAAGTCAAAAGTATTTTTAGTTTTTACAAAGGATGTTTTAAGCCCATAACCCAGTTTTCCTTTTCCCAGTTTCATTTCTGCATCGGCCTTGGCGGTGTAAATATCAATATCAGTTGGCGTGTAGTTCCTATTGGTGATATTATACAACAACTGGTTATTTGCATCTATATAATTGTTTGGCTGAAAGCTGCGGCCAACGCCACGGAAGAAGCCATAATCGCCATCAAAATTTATCTCGGTACCACTAGTGTCCACATACCGGTAATTTAAATTAAAATTGGTATTGGTCCGGTTGCCGGGTACACTGTTTAAAGCCTCCAGCTTTTTTTGAAAAATTCCGGTTGGCACATAAGTAATAGCAGTGTTGCTGGAGCTTCTGAACTCACTGTTATTATGGTTAGTGGTAGCAATAATACCAATAGTGTTTTTCGAGTTGATGAAATAATCTGCCCCTGCTTTAATATTGTAACTTTTGTTATCATCAGTGTTCACACTTTTTTGGTTATAGAGTGTATCTTTCTGTATCCGGTACAATTTTAAAATGTTTTCATACACGCCGATGTTGCCACCAACATTGCCAAAAAGATTGATTTTTTTATCCCGGTAATTTAAGTTTACGGAGCCGTTACCCTTCGGCGTAACACCTTGCACAAACCCAGCATTTACACTGCCGTTAGTGCCGTACTTTTTGTTCTTTTTTAGCCGGAGGTTTACAATACCTGCGTTGCCGCTTGCATCATATTTTGCACTCGGGTTGCTAATCATTTCTATCGCTTCAATATCATTGCTGTTAATGCTTTTTAAATAAGCGGCAAGGTCTTTTGTTTCCAGTTGCATCATCTTACCATCCACATAAACTTTCACACCAGTCTTACCCTTCATGCTGATGTTATCGTTGTTATCAACCTGTATGCCCGGGTTCTTTTGTAAAAGTTCTAAGGCGTTACTGCCGGTGGCGTTAATGCTGGCTTCTACATTAAAAACCGTTTTATCAGCCTTCACTTCAATGAGTGGCTTTTTTGCCACAATTGTTACTTCGTTTAATTTGCCTGTGGCAGCTTTTAGCATTACGGGGTCAACACTTTTTTTTGTTCCGTGTTTCAACGGCAATACTGTTGAGTATTGAGTTTCAAAACCAATGTTAGAATAGCGTAACAGGAAGTCACCTTCCTTTGCTGTTGAAACTTCAAAATTTCCTAAGGCATCTGTAATAGCTGTCTTAACAAGTGCGGAATCTTTTGCTGTTATTAAAGCAACTGTTGCAGCCTGCAAAGGCTTGTTATCTGCATTACTCAGCTTGCCGGTTATGCTGGCAGCATTTTGTGCAAAAGCCCCTGCGGAAAACATCAGGAAGGCGGTTGTAAAGAGAGTTAAATATTTTCTCATAAAACTGTTTGTAAGGGAAATTGTTGTTGCGTAAAATTTGTTGTATGGTAATGCAGTTATGCTTGTTTCTTTTCTGTTCTATACGCAAAGGAATTTTAAATGTTACAGAGAAATTTCAAGAAAATGGATGAGCACAATAATTTTCATTTTAAGTGGCATGTATGTTATTAAGGTTTATGGACGAATGGATTTTAACCAATTTAAGTGGAACTGACTTTTAAATCCCAGGCCATTTTTTTTAAAAAAAGTATTGTACACCTTCAATAAGAAAAATTATTTTAGTAACCGGAGTATTATCATCTCAGCTATATTCATTGCTCAATCTTTTTCGATTCCACTATTTCTACCTTACTTTTACCGCCAAATAAAAAAATGCCATGTCAAACAATTTATTAAAGGGAAAAAAAGGGATAATATTTGGGGCTTTGGATGAGAAATCGATTGCCTGGAAAACAGCCCTGCGCTGCCATGAAGAAGGTGCTGGAATTATATTGACCAATGCGCCGGTAGCCATGCGGATGGGAGAAATAAACAAACTTGCAGAGCTGGTAAATGCGCCGGTAATTCCATGCGATGTAAGCCAGAATGAAGATGTATTAAACCTTATTACAAAGGCTAAGGAGCATTTTGGGGGGGGAGTAGATTTTATTTTGCACTCAATTGGTATGAGTGTAAATGTGCGTAAAGGAAAGCAATATACAGATATTGATTATGGCTTTAATGCTAAAACACTCGATATTTCGGCTACGAGCCTGCACCGTGTTTTAGCAACAGCTATGAAACAGGATGCCATCAACGAGTGGGGGAGTGTTGTAGCGCTAACTTACATTGCAGCTCAAAGAGTTTTTCCTGACTATAATGAAATGGCAGATGCTAAATCTTTGCTGGAAAGCATCAGCAGAAGTTTTGGTTACCACTACGGCGTTAAAAAACATGTAAGGGTAAATACCATTTCGCAATCCCCAACCCGTACTACTGCAGGTAGTGGCGTAAAAGGGTTTGACGGTTTTATTAACTACGCAGAAAAAATGAGCCCGCTGGGCAATGCAAGCGCTGATGATTGCGCCAATTACATTGTTACATTGTTCAGCGATTATACCAGGTTTGTTACCATGCAAAACCTGTTTCATGATGGTGGGTTCTCATTTACAGGAGTAACTGCAGAAGTGATAGAGCAAATGGAAAAGTAGTACTGTTTACGGTTTACAGTTTGGTGTTTGAAGTTACGGGTTAGTGAAGTTTGATTTACGGTTTCATTCAATCCATGAACTTTTGTTGGCTACTTTTAAACCAATAAATAAAATAATAGACCACTAAACCAATAAACAAATCAAATGGACTGGATTGAAGTAACAGGCCTATTCGGTTCTTTATTAAGCAGTATAACTTTTATACCGCAGGTGTTGCAGGCCTGGAAAACCAAAAGCGTTGCTGATCTTAATTTAACAATGATGCTGATAGTTGTACTAAGTACTGTGGTTTGGCTGGTTTATGGGTTTGGCAGGGGAGCGTTACCGGTAATCATTGCTAACGCAATAATTTTTATTTTGTCGGTGATGCTGGTCTATTTCAAACTTACCTTCCCCAAAAAATAGCTGATTAAGAAAGTAAGAAATAAAGCCACCTGCAAAGGAGGTTTTTATTTTACAGCCCCCGGCTGTGATAAATTATTTTATTAAGGACTAAAAACACGAAAGCCACCAGCATGTAATTGGCGGCTTTTGTGAAATAGTTTACTCTTTGGGCGTGGGGTTTATTAATATTCGTCTTCGTTAAAAAAGAAATCCTCCTGGCTTGGATAATCTGGCCAGATGTCTTCCAGGCTTTCATAAACCTCTCCACCTTCGTCCTCAAGTTCCTGCAAATTCTCAATTACCTCAATAGGGGCACCACTTCTGATAGAAAAATCTATCAGTTCATCTTTGGTTGCAGGCCAGGGTGCGTCTTCTAAATGCGATGCTAATTCAAGTGTCCAAAACATGTATGAAGCTGTTTAATTTTTTGCAAATGTAAAAGTTTGCAGGAAACTACCAAATGTGTTTTTTAATTTGTTGTTTTTTTGTAAAATCATATTGATATATTGCCTGTAATTATCGTAACGCATTAACATAAAAATTATTTTACAGGATGCTGCTTGCAAAAAATATCGTGAAGAATTATGGCAGTTTGCCTGTTTTAAGATCCGTAGATGTTGAGATAAAGAAAGGTGAAATTGTGAGTATCGTGGGCTCTTCCGGCGCTGGCAAAAGTACGCTGCTGCATATTTTGGGTACGCTGGATAGCGCAGACAGCGGCACTGTTTCACTGGAAGGCCAGCAAATTGAAAAGCTGAGCCAGAAACAACTGGCAGCTTTTAGAAACAAGCATATTGGCTTTGTATTCCAGTTTCATCATTTACTGCCGGAATTTACAGCACTTGAAAATGTTTGTGTGCCGGGCTGGATAGCTGGTGGAAAAAAGAAAGATATTATGGACCGGGCCACCCAGATACTTCAATCGCTGGGGCTGGCAGACAGGTTAGAAAATAAACCTCAGCAACTATCTGGTGGTGAGCAGCAAAGGGTGGCTGTGGCCAGAGCGCTTATAAACAACCCTTCAATTATTATGGCGGATGAACCAACGGGTAACCTTGACAGCGCCATGGCAAAAGAACTGCACCAGCTTTTTATTGACCTCCGCAACAAGTATAACCAAACCTTTTTAATTGTTACGCACAATGATGAGTTGGCGCAAATGAGCGACAGGGTTCTGCAAATGAAGGATGGAAAGATCGTTTCCTGAATTTAAGTTTTCGGATTACAGATTGTTTGGAAAAAGTTGCTCAAAGGTTTACGGCATAAGAGAGTGACACAAGGATGACGCTACGAAGACCAGCAGCTGGTTTCATAATGTATTTGAGTCGGTCCGTCTTTTAGAAAGCCTATCGGCTCACCTTAATCTAACCCAAACAATCCCTTATTTAATAATTGCAATGTTTGCAGCTTAAAAGCTTTTGGCACCAATACAGAAATGTTGTGGTGACTGCCACCGTAACTTACCATCCTGACGGGGATGCCGGCCAGGGCGGTAAAAAGTTGCTGCATTATGTTGTTACTTTCGTTGATCTCGTTGCCAACAATTGAAACAATTGTCTGGTCATAATCAATTTCCAGCGTTCCAAATGGTTCCAGCTCTTTTATTGTTTCGGGCAGGTTTGCATCAGTGTCGATTGTAATTGAAACAGCCACTTCAGAAGTGGTGACCATATCGATTGGCGTGCGGTATTTCTCGAACACTTCAAATATTTTTCTTAAAAAACCATAAGCCAGCAACATGCGGCTGCTCTTGATTTTTATAGCGATAATGCCATCCTTTGCAGCTACTGCTTTTACACCTGTGCTGCCCGCTAATTCCGTTATGAGCGTGCCTTTTGCTTCCGGTTGCATAGTGTTCAGGAGCTTTACCGGCACCTTGTACATTTGGGCAGGCCAGATGCTGGCCGGGTGTAAAATTTTGGCACCGAAGTAGGCCAGTTCAGCTGCTTCATCAAAACTCAACTGCTCGATGGCAACTGTTTTTTTAACCACACGTGGATCGTTGTTGTGCATGCCATCAATATCCGTCCAAATCTCACAAACAGTTGCTTGTATGGCTGCGCCGATAAGAGATGCACTGTAGTCGCTTCCGCCACGTTTCAGGTTATCAACTTCGCCCCTGGAGTTGCGGCTGATATAGCCCTGGGTGATAAATAATTTTTTGTCTTTATTGCGCTGCAGAATCTGGCTGAGTTTAACTTTGATGCTGCCGATCTGCGGCTCATCAAAATTATCAATGGTCATAAAATCAAGCGCCGGAATCAGCAAATGATCAATGCCCTGTTCTTCTAAATAAATAGAAAAAAGTTTGGTGCTCAGCAATTCGCCCTGCGCCAAAATATCTTTGTGCAACGCTTCGCTGAAGGATATTTTTACGATGATGTTTAAAAACTCGAAGTGCTCTTGTATGCAGGCAGCAGCTTTTGTAAGGGCAGGTTCCATTTTTATTAACTCCTTATAAAAAATATTGTAATGATCCTGCAAGGCTTGTATCAATTGTTTTGCGCCAGTTTTATCTCCCTGGGAAAGAGCGGTGCTTATTTCAACCAAAGAGTTTGTGGTGCCGCTTAAGGCCGACAATACTACGATCTTGCTTTCCTCATCCTGCACAATCAGTTTTGCCACTTCCTTCATTCTTTCCGGCTTGCCCACACTGGTGCCGCCAAACTTCATTATTTTCATCAATCAACCGTTTTAAATTTTGAGGTGCAAATATAATTATGGATGCAATGCGATGTGAAAAGAAGATTATGACAAGAGAGTACTGTGATAATAGTAGAAATCAACTTAAAATCCTGCTAGTCAAAAAGGTCTTTTTATCAATTTTCACTCAAATAATTACCCGGCACAGGAAAACAACCGCTAAATCCATGCTTAATTACAGCTCCTGTGTGAATACAGCTCCGGCTTCCACAAGGCATTGATTTTGTAAAAATAAATGCCTTGTGGTTTTTGCAAGGCGCTAATTTTATTAAATAATAACAATGCGGCTTTTACATGGCATTTATTTTATTAAAATGGTAGCCAAACAACATTTGTATTACTCTGATTTTATAAAAATAATATCAAAACAATATTTACATGGCACTTATTTTATAAAAATTATAGCAAACAACATTTTATGGGTATTATTTTATAAAAATCATAGCAAAACAATATTCACACGATACTAATTTTTTAAAGAAGAATGTACTGTTAGTTTTCTCTGCATTTAAAAATAGATGTAGAAAGGCAACTTACAGCTATGCCGATAATTTAATCTGGCGGTTAGACGAGATGGTTGAATTAATTAAAGGTAAACTCTTTGTAACATCGCCGGCTCCGGCAGAACGGCACCTGGAAATTTTCACCCGGCTTACTGTTGAGATTGGTTCACAAATGAAAGGGCAGCTCTGCAGCCTGTATGCAGCACCATTTGATGTGCGACTGGTAAAAAGCAAATTAGCTGACAGTGAGATTTATACCGTAGTGCAACCGGACCTCTGCGTCATTTGCGATGAGAATAAAATAGATGAAAAAGGGTGCATTGGCTCCCCTGACTGGATCATTGAAATTTTATCACCGGCATCTTCCAAAAAGAATCTGAACGAAAAATACAATTTGTTCGAAGAGAATGGTGTAAAGGAATACTAGGTGGTTTTTTCGGATAGCAATGTAATTAATCAATATGTGCTTTTAAATGGCCAGTATGATTTTATCAATACATTCGGCAGGTATGATATGCTTACGCCGGCTATTTTTCCGGGATTGAAGATTGAGTTGAAAGAGTTTTTTAATTAAGGGTAATAAATTGCCTAACGGTAAAATAATCTTCGACGTCGCTGATAAAAAGTTTCAAATCAAAATCTTTAATTCGCTTTGGGAGTCCATTCAAGGATCTTAAATAGTCTAAAACTTCACAAGCTATTATACTGTAACAATCAATCTCTGATGCATTGACGAATTTGTCAATTACTTCATCAGACAACTTTATTTCGCAGCAAAACTTTTTATTAATTGCAGACACCTCGCCAGTAAGTTTAGATTTTACGTTTTTAAAATCAATAAATTTTGGTTTTGCTGGTTTATACCAAGCTTCGTAACCCGGCCTCGTCCTTGCCATGATAAAGCCGATTGAAAATTCCAGTACATCGATTCCATAGCTTCTTTCTTTGAAAACGGCCTTCATTGAATTTGATAGATTATGGACTACAAATTTGTTGTCGCCAATAGTATAGTCTGCAACAGAAATAAACAAGTTTAGCTCCATCAGTTCTGAATTTTAATTAGCACTAATTATTACAAAAAGTTCTCTTTTTTATGACACAAATCCAACCCCCAATCCCTGCCCAACCTTCCTCAAATCATCAACCACCGCATCCATCAATTCCAACCCATTTTCCAGCCGCTCTTTTTCCATGGCTCTTTCCGGGTCGCCGGGAATAACGATAGGCTTTGCTGCATCAACCGGTGTGGCAGACCGGAACCGTTGTATCCACCGATCCATATTAGCTTTAAAATCTGCTGCCCGCCGGAAGGCATCTATCCGCATGGCACCAAAAAAGTGACCGATACCTTCGCCGGGCATTTCTGCAGGCATGGGCAGGTAAGCCGGAAAGGGCGGTACCCACGGGCCAAAATTGGCTCCGCTCAATATGCCTGAAAATATATCCACTATGCCGCTCAGCATGTAACCTTTGTGACTGCCATGATCTTTATCTCCACCAAGTGGCAGCATGGCGCCACCTTTTTTTAACTCATGAGCATCGGTGCTGGGCAGGCCATCTTTGTCCTGCACCCAGCCGTGTGGTGCCGGTTCGCTTTTTCGCTGCAGCACTTCCAGTTTGCCATTGGCTGCGGTGGTGGTGGCAAAGTCTGCCACAAAAGCTGGCTCAATGCCGGCAGGTATGGCAACCGCAATTGGGTTGGTGCCGAGCAATCTTTCTTTGCTGTAAGTGGGCGCTACGGTTGCTGAAGCATTGGTCATGGCAATGCCGATCATGTCATGCTCCAGGGCCACCATGGCGTGGTAACCGGCAATGCCAAAATGATTGCTGTTCTTCACACTTACCCAGCCGGTGCCGACCGCTTTGGCTTTGTTGATGGCGATTTGCATGGCCGCAGGAGCAACCACAAGGCCAAGTCCCCGGTCACCGTCTACCACTGCGGTGCTGGGTGTTTCATGAACTACTTTTATATCGGGTTGGGCATTAACTCTTTGACTTTGCCACAGACGTACATAACCGCTCAGCCGGGCAATACCATGACTATCGACACCTCTCAAATCTGCTGCCAGTAATGCTTTGGCGGCAATACTTGCTTCGGTGGCATTGCAGCCCATTGCTGAAAAGATGTTGGTGGTAAACGCAAGCAGCTGTTGGTAGGAGAAAGTTTGAATCATTGGTCCTGTTTAAAAAAGTTACCGCAAAGAAACAAAGAGTGAAAGAGAATCGGCGATAATTAAAAGCAATTTAAAACAGGTTGCATGAATTGCAGCCTGACGCCTGAATGATTGCATGAGGGATAGCAGCCCGGAGCTGAAGGTTTGTGCAAGGGGCTGTGGCGGGGACTTGCAGCGATAGCAGGACCAAAGCCGGATTTGCACCTGGCCGGCGTTCAAAAAAAAGTATTTTATTTTTGATTGACAGGCATTTCAATAATGATGATCTCTGCATCGGTTATGTATTCGACGGTTACACTGCCGGTGTCCCAAATGCCGACGGCATCTTTTGTATCCAGCAGTATATCACCAAGCTGTACTTTGCCATCGATACAAAAAATGTACACACATTTGTTTACAGGGGAGAACTCGTAGCTAACGGTTGCGCCTGCCTCAAAATAACCAAGCGAAAGCTTTGCATTCTGGTTTATCCAGCAATGGCCGAGCCCTTCTTCGCTGCTGATGATGGTTTGCAATTTATTTTTGCGGCTGGCTTTGGGAAAACTTCTTGTTTGATACCGTGGCTTTATATCCTGCAGTTTTGGCTGTATCCATATCTGCAGAAAATTTACTTCATCCGTTCCAATATTATATTCCTCGTGGAATAGACCCGTGCCGGCGCTCATGATCTGCACACCGCCTTCTAAAATTTCTGTACTGTAACCCATGCTGTCTTTATGATTCATGGTGCCGTGTAACAGTACTGAAATAATTTCCATGTTCACATGCGGATGAATACCAAAGCCTTTGCCGACTGCCAGCAGATCATCATTAAACGCCACCAGCGTACCAAAAGCACTTAGTGCCGGGTTATAATAATCACTGAAACTAAAATTGAATTTGCTTTTAAGCCAGCCAATATCTTTAGTGCCTCTTGCTGACGCTGGAAATAATAATGTTTTCATTTGCTTTGTTTTCTTATTGAAAGTAGGCATTAAATGGCAAAGCAAGTTTTAAGGATTTGGTTCCAATTGGATAGTCAGTTTATAAAAGTTTGTCAAATCTCTGTAAAGCAGTGCTGGCTTGTTGTAGAGGAAATTGCCCAACTAAAAAATATACTGCTTTATCAAAATAAAAGTTTGCTCCGTTGCGTTACTTCAGGCACATTCCAATTACTTAAAAAACTTAAACTGTGCTAGTAACTGCTCCCGGTTTTCCAGTAAATGATCCGTTGCTTTCCTCCCGCTGGAGCGAAGAAAAAATAAACAATTGGTATGCAGCAAGGCCATGGCCAATTGGTTGCAACTATATTCCTCAATACGCCATTAACCAGTTAGAAATGTGGCAGGCCGATAGTTTTGATGCAACGGTGATTGATACAGAGCTGAGCTGGGCGGCAAGCCTTGGGTTTAATACCGTGAGGGTATTTTTGCATCACCTTGTTTGGGAGCAGGACAGCAATGGTTTTTTAGAGCGCATGGATCAGTTTTTAGCTATCGCTGATAACCACCAGATTAAAACAATGTTTGTATTGTTTGACGGTGTTTGGGATCCTTTCCCAAAAGCAGGTAAACAACCGGAGCCGAAACACTATGTTCACAACTCTGGCTGGGTGCAATGCCCGGGTTATGATGTGCTGAATGACCCTGCGAAATACGAAGACCTTTTTGATTATGTACATGGAATTGTAAGCCACTTTGCAAAGGATGAACGGGTGTTGATCTGGGATGTTTTTAATGAGCCGGATAACATGAACATGGCCAGTTATAAAGACGATAATTATGCGGTGCATAAAGCGGAACTTTCTATGTACCTGCTAAAAAAAGCCATTGGCTGGATAAGAGAAATTAACCCAATACAACCCATTACAATGGCGCCGTGGCAGTTCGACTGGAGCAACCCTTCATTAATGACTTCGCTTGATAATTACATGTTCAGCCAGTCTGATATTATTTCTTTTCATTGCTACGAGGATAAAAATGGAACAGAAAAACGAATCCTGGATCTGAAGCGCTACAACCGCCCGATGCTTTGTACGGAATACATGGCCCGTCCGTTCAACAGCACTTTTAGTGAAATATTACCAGTGTTTAAAAAGCATGGCGTAGGTGGCTATAATTGGGGTTTTGTTGCAGGTAAATCTCAAACTAATTGCCCGTGGGATTCGTGGCAGCAACCATATACAGCAGAACCGGAGCTTTGGTTTCATGATGTGTTTCGTGCTAACGGAGAGCCGTATGATGCTAAAGAAGTTGAATACCTGATGTGGTTTAATAATAAATTGTCTGCTTAAAAATAATTGTTTTGATACCCCTTTTACAGCTCCTGCCACCGGCGGGAGTTGTTGTTTATACAAGAAAATTTTATTGATCTGCCTGCAGCCACCATTTGCTTTTTGGATAACTTACATCCAGTACTACAGGTTCGCCAATCATGGGAGTAGTGTAGCTGAGCCCGGCTTCATCAGCGGCTTTTACAAATCTTTTAATAGGTTCATCCCAGCTGTGAGAAGCCAGCGCAAATTTTGCCCAATGCACCGGCATTATAACTTTTGCTTTTAATTCTGATGCTTCTTTAATCAGTTCTTCGGGCATAGAATGTATGTATGGCCAGGCGGTGTTGTACTGTCCGCATTCAAGCAGGGCAATATCGAACGGACCGTATTTATCGCCGATGGCTTTAAAGTGTGTGTCGTACCCGGAATCGCTGCCAAGGAAAATGCTGTAACCGTTGATGAGCAAAACAAAGGAGGCCCATAGTGAACCATTTCTTTTAAGGCCACGGCCAGAGAAATGCCTTGATGGTGTTGCAATGAGCTGGATATTTTCACTAACATCAACTTTTTGCCACCAGTCCATTTCGGTAACTGGCTGGTTACCGATCAATCCTTTTACATAATCGCCTGTGCCCAGCGGCATATAATAGACGTTGGTTGCCGGGCTAAGTGCTTTCACTGTTGCTGCATCCAGGTGATAGTAATGATTGTGAGTGATGATCATAATATCGATGGGAGGCATATCCGCAGGCTTGTAAACATCGGCACCGTTAAAGGCCTTGATGGTAAAACTTATTGGCGAAGCATGGCCGCTGAAGACAGGATCTACCAGGATATTGATACCATCGCAATGGATAAGATAAGACGAATGGCCAAACCAGATAATGGAAGGCTTTTTTGAGTAGTAAGATTTTAAGTCTGTTTTTATTGATGGGATTTTGGCCGGTGCTGCCGGTTTGGGTTTCAGAAAAAAATCTTTCATAACACTAAACATGGAAACATCTTCTGCCAGTTGTGGGGTTACAGAAAAGTTTTGAAAAGCGCCTTTAACAAAGCTTGATAAATATTGCTGCATGTTGTTGTTTTAATTCTTCGTTTTGTAAGTGACGGATTTATATAGGTCACTATTTTAGCTTGCAAAATTAGCGGGCTTTTACCGGTATGTTTTAATTTGATTTATTACAGGTTTCATTTACTAAAAAGGATATTTAAGGCCAGGCCTGCTGATTTGTAAAAGGCTGTGGCTATTTTTACTTTTACAAAGTCCCTTTACAACCAGGGCAATTCAATCATAAAATATTCAACTAAAAATATTTATTTATGGAGTACAGGCAATTAGGCAATTCGGGGTTAAGAGTACCGGTGTTAAGTTTTGGAACAGCCACTTTTGGTGGTGGAAATGAATTCTTTAAGGCATGGGGAAGCACAGATGTGGAAGAGGCAACGCAGCTGGTAAATCTTTGCCTCGACGCAGGTGTGAATTTATTTGATACAGCGAATGTGTACAGCACTGGCATTGCAGAAGAAATACTTGGCGAGGCAATTAAAGGCCAGCGGAGCAAAGTGCTGATCTCAACTAAGGCAACTTTTAAAATGGGTGATGATGTTAATGATTTTGGATCATCCCGTTTTCATTTGATTAAACAGTGTGAGGATAGTTTGAGGAGGTTGCAAACCGATCACATCGACATCTACCACATGCATGGATTTGACGGCACCACACCTGTTGAAGAAACATTAAAAGCGCTTGATGAACTGGTGCAAAGTGGAAAGATCCGGTACATTGCCTGCTCTAATTTTTCCGGCTGGCATTTAATGAAATCATTGAGTGTGAGTGAACGATATGGCTGGAGCAAATACATTGCTCACCAAGCCTATTATTCTTTGCTTGCCCGTGACTTTGAGTGGGAACTGATGCCGCTTGGGATTGATCAGAAAATTGGGACAATAGTATGGAGCCCGTTGAGCGGCGGGTTACTGAGTGGAAAATTCAGGAGAGATAAACCTATGCCTGCAGGCAGCAGGTTTGATCAGCAGGGTAGCCATGGGCCTGCGAAAAGTGATGAGTTTTTATACGGCATTGTTGATGTGCTGGATGAAATTGCTTCGGAAACAGGCAAAAGTACAGCACAGGTTTCGCTCAATTGGCTCTTGCAGCGGCCCACGGTTGACAATATAATTATTGGTGCAAGAAATGAAGACCAACTGAAACAAAACCTTGCGGCAGTTGGCTGGAATTTAAGTGTTGAACAAGTGAAACGTTTAGATGCTGCCAGTGATGGAGCACCGGTTTATCCGTACTGGCACCAACGGCAAAACCCGGGTTTAAAAACAGCTCCGGAGTTGTACAGGGGAAAGCAGTAACTTTCAGTTTAATGTAAATATAAACCCTCTGCTGCCATATGTTGTCCTTTCTTTTTAAGGTAAGTGTGCTTAGTTTTATTTTGTTTTCAACTGTCAATGGACAGTCAGGAAAAATAGTAATTGGTACTATTGAAAGTAATTTTATCTACGGAGAGCCGGATAAACATAATCCTTACATTGGCATAATTCATTTTTATAAAAACGGCAATCAGTGGAATGTTGGGATAGACTCAATTTATGAAACTAAACACTTTAGTGTTTACTTCAAAGGGTTGAAGATAGGTTCTGTTTCATCAGTGATTGATTCTGGTATGGAACGCTGTCCTTATTTCTTGTACCCATACAGGTTTAAGAATAAAGACATACCTAGCGTTGGGCCTAAGTCTTTTGTTTTCTCTGGAATGGGTGGCGAAAAATGTTACCGTCCTCTACTGATTAGCGATGCTAATTTTAGCAGGCAAAAGAATATTCCCAGGTATAGGCAATCAAATAAAAGCGACGGCTTACTGGTCACAAAATACTTGCTTGAAAGGGCAAAAGAGTTAAATCTTGGAAACCTTGATAGTGTAAAAGAGAATTTAATTGAAAAAATTAACAAGGTTTTGGTGATCAATAAGGACTGCTATTTTATCGATGCAGACATCAATCTTAATATGTATTGTTATAAAGAAGAAGTTCCTTTTAATACCGACCTCTCCTATTTCTTAACTGGTAAAGAAAAGCAGTTTATTAGTGAAAGAAAGAAAACTCATAACTCCTACTTTTTAGTCAATAAATCTAAAGTTACGTATACGGACTATGGCCTTAAGTATTTGGATAGTGGCGATTTTGATGATGATGGTTATGAGGAGATAATTTTTAGAATGGATAAGTACAATTATACTGGGTACCTGATGATAACAAACAAGTGGAGCGACTTTATAGTAAATAGTTGGAACTATAATTAAATTCCTGAAATAAAAGACGAGGCAATTTTTTCAACTTTCGTTTTTTGTCTATAAGCCATTACCTCTGTTAATTTACCGGCATTCTGGCAACAACCTGCTATTCTTTTATTCCCAGTTGTTCAAGAGAATCTTTCCTGTTTTTCTCTTCTGCCTTCGCCTTCTTTTTAAAGAAGCCACGGAAGAAAATATTGTGCTGCAAAGCCTCCATATTCTCGTCCAATTTTCTTGTGCCCGATTGCAGGTTTACCAGTGTATTACGGATATTGTTTGCTGCGGCTTCATCATGCAACAGCATACCTGCAGTTCCTTTTTGATTGTTAAGACTTGCTGTGGTATTGTTTAAATTATCAACAATGCTGTTGGCTGTAACCGAAACCTGGTGTAATTGTGCGACAGTTGATTGAAGAGAATTGATGATGGTGGTATCCGTCGCCAGATCATTCAATAAACCCGGCCCGTTAAGTTTGGCTGTGAGGGCAGAGAAATTTGCAGTAACTGTTTGAGCATTGGCACCAGCCCTGTTTAAAGTTGCCATGGTACTTTGCAAACTGTTGCTGATGGTTTCATCTTTTAGCAATTTTCCAATAGTGCCATTGCCTGCTGCAATGCCTTTGCTGATGTCTTTAAAATCGCTGGTGATTTGCAACAGGTTTTTGTTGTTCTCTTGTAAAGTGGCCATCATTGCATCTGTACTCAGGCCATTCTCTACTTTTAAAATATCACCTGATTCTATTTCCGGCGATGTTTCGGTTCCTCCGTACAACACAAGAATTTTATTTCCTATAAGCCCGTCTGTTGCCAGTTTTACTTTGGTATCCCTCCGGATTTTACTCCGCACATCTTCTTCAATTGAAAAGGTTACTTCTACTCCATGTTCAATAAATTTCACCTGTTTAACAATGCCGATCTTTACACCTGCATACCATACATTGTTGCCTTTTGCCAGCCCGTTTACATCATCAAATATGGCATTAGCCTGTACTGTTTTTCTAAAAGTTTTGTCTTTACCGCCAATGATAAAAACTCCCGCCAGTAAAATGGCGATGCCTGCAAGTATAAAGATGCCGGTTAAAATTGCGTTTTTCGCTTTAGAATTTTTCATGGTTGTTTTGTAAAGTTGTAATCGTAAAAACTTTTAATCCGCTCATCTTCCGAATCGAACACTTCCTCAAATGTTCCCTGCTTTTGCACCACGCCATCAAACATCATTACCAATTTATCACCTGTTGTTTTTGCACAAACCAAATCGTGAGTAATAACAATTGATGAAACACCGTATTCATTTTTGATGTTATTGATCAGTGCATTTATTTCAATACTTGATATAGGGTCAAGGCCTGCTGTTGGTTCATCATATAACATAATGGCCGGCTGCAATACAAGTGTTCTTGCAATACCAATTCTTTTCTTCTGGCCGCCTGATAACTCTGCCGGGTACTGGTCTTTACTCTTTAACAGCGACACAGCATTCAATACGCTATCCACTTTTTCCTGCACTTCTTTTTTTGGTAACTTTATCTTTTTCCGCATTAGGGGAAAAGCTATGTTTTCCCCCACCGTCATACTATCATACAACGCACTGCCCTGGAAAGAAAAACCGACTTTAAGTCTCAGGCTTTCCAACGCCCTGCTTTCTAAGTTTTTTACATCTTCGCCCAGCACAATAACTTCTCCTTCATCTTGCGTAAGCAGGCCGCAAATAATTTTAAGCAGCACAGATTTACCTGTTCCAGATCTGCCGAGTATCACCACATTCTCTCCTCTTGCAACCTCAAGATCAACACCTCTTAATACATGGTTCTCACCAAAAGACTTATACAGTCCTTTTATAAAAATAGCCGGGCCGTCTGTTGCAACTTCGTGGTTTTCCATACTTTTATTTGTTACCTGAACCATCCCAGTATTTGTACTATCATTAATTCTTCAATAAATATCAGGTACATTGCCGTTACCACGGCTGAGTTTGCAGCCTTGCCTACACCCTCGGTACCCTGCGTTGTGGTAAAGCCCCTGTAACAGGCTACCATGCCGATTGTAAAACCGAACACAATGGCCTTGATAACTGAACCACCAAAGTCAATAAAATTTAGCTGATCAAATGCGTTGGCAATAAAAGTTGGTAAGCTTGTATGCTCATTGATATTGATGTTTATGTACGAACCCATCATGCTTACAAAAGAGGTAAAGAGCATCAGCAACGGCATCATAAAAACGCTCGCTGTTACCCTGGTTACAACAAGATATTTGTAAGGGTTAGATCCCGAAACATCCATTGCGTCAATCTGCTCGGTCACCTTCATGGCACCCAGTTCTGCGCCAATGCTGGAACCAACTTTTCCAGCGCAAATAAGTGCAGTAACCAGCGGAGCCAATGCTTTAAAAACCGCTATGCCGATTAACGATGGCAGCCAGGATGAAGCCCCAAATTCACTAAGCGATGGTCTTGATTGTTTGGTAAATACGATACCAATTATAAAGCCTGTCAGGCTGATCAGCGGCAAAGAATTACAACCAATTTTGTAACACTGCTTTGCAAACTCAGACCATTCGAAAGGCATGCGGAAAACTTCAATGAAATACTTGCCAACGAATCTCCCGGTTCTTGCGATGTCGCTAAAAAAATTATCTAGCCCTTTGGATATAAAATATTTTTCCTTTCGGTTTGTTGTGACTTCCATTGTTAATGAGTGCGTTCGGAATAAGAGTTAGCAGTGACGCATGTTACTACCGGTTAAGAACATGGTGTTGACAATGCCTGTGCCAATTGTGTGATTACTTTTATAATGAATGGCAGCCGTTTAAAATGCCCTTTAGTCTTTAGTGGTTGTTTCTTTCCTGTTGTCTTATATATCTCAAATTATACTTGTGTGAAATTATTTCCCCAATTATGTTATTGTTCTTATCATAACTTTTTATCTCTATTTGCCGGTGGTGGAATATTAAGTTCAGGTGGGGCTGAGTATTTTGATATAGCCCAGGTTATATGAAGTGAGGAGTTTAAAAGATGGCAGCTTAAAAATGTTTTTTTTAATCGATAAATTAGTGTGATGGAAACTTCCTGCTAGTTTTGCATTCGCTGGTGCTCCCAAATATATCCTGAAGAAAATTATCTATTCGTTGAGCCGCTGCCTGGGTTTTCACCAAGAGATGTTGCCAGACTTGTAAAAAAGGAATAAAGGAGTGTATATGAAACTGCCGGAAGAATGCTTCGGTCATTTATATTAATTTATTAGCTTGATCAATCTTCCTCCAATTGCTTTTCCCTCATTTTAAATTCTTCCAAATCCACCAGTGAAAGATACTTCCTGATGAGGTCTTCGTCAAACTCAGCATGGGTATTAATTTTTTCCAGTAACCTGCGTTGTTCTTCCAGTACCTCCAGATAAATCCGCTGGTAATCCGCTAACATGTCTCCGGCAGCATCGTCATTTTCTCCGGGTTCCCTGTTGAAAAAGTTGAGCTCTGCCTGTAGTTTTGTTGCTAATATATGCAGGTGTTCATTGGTCATCTTCGCCTCGCCATAATGCTGCTCAAGATATTGCATCGAGTAGTGAGCCATCTTTTTCTGAATCAATTTCTCCTGGTCCAAATCGGAAAGCGGGCTAAACCTGTCTGTGGGGTTTAGTTTACGGATAAGCCATGGCAGCGTTAACCCCTGCAGCACCAGGGTAACCAAAATCACGACAAAAGTAATAGTGAGTATAAGGTTGCGGAAAGGAAATGACTCCCCGTTTGCAAGCAGTACCGGCACTGATAAAGCAGCAGCAAGTGATACCACGCCACGCATGCCAGCCCATCCAAAAATAATCGGAATCTTCATGCCGGGGTTACGATCTGCCACCTTAATAAACCTGCCCATAATTTTTGTGAATCCTGCAGCGCCCAGCGCACTTAGCAACCTTGTTATAATCAGCACTAAAGAAATAGATAAGCCGTACACAACTGCCTGCCAAATGCTAACGCCTTCCACCTTGCTGGCAATCAGCGATAGTTGAAGACCGATCAATAAAAAAACAATTCCGTTTAATACAAAGCCCACCGTTGACCAAACATTAAAACCCTGTACCCGGCTCCGGTAGCTTAGCATGCTGTTGCGTTTCGCAGAAAGCAATAAGCCTCCTGCTACTACAGCCAGCACGCCGGAAAAATGAAAATGTTCTGCAAAGTAATACATGCAATAAGGTGCCAAAAAACTTAACACAACTTCAATACTTGGTGTTGTTGGCAGCCAGCGGTGAATGGCATAAAAGATCATTGCTATCCCAAGCCCGACCAGTGTTCCTATAATGATAACTTTAAAAAAATCACCTGTAGCCTCACCAAAATGAAACTGCCCTGTTGCAACTGCAGCCAGGGCAAAGCGAAATACAATCAGCGAAGAAGCATCGTTGAGAAGGCTTTCACCTTCAATAACACTCACCAGTATCCTCGGTGCTTTTACCTGTCGCATGATGGTGGTGGCCGATATCGCATCCGGCGGAGAAACAATGCCACCCAGCAGAAAACCAAGTGCCAGTGAAAAGCCGGGTATCAGCGCATGGGCCGCAACGGCTACCACACAAGACGTTAAGATAACGATAGGAAACGCAAAGCTCATTATCACCCGCCGCCATTTCCAAAACTCTTTCCAGGAAGTTTGCCAGGCTGCTTCGTACAGCAGTGGCGGAAGAAAAATAAAAAATATTAATTCGGGGTCGATGGTAATATCGGAAAAAGTTTTTGTAAGACTGAGCACCAGGCCACCCAATACTAGCACGATGGGGTAAGCCAGTTTTAATTTGTTGGCCAGCATCACCAAAGTAATGATGATGAATACAAGGCCAATATATTCGATGAAGTCGGTTTGCATGCATGGTATTGAATTATAAATATAACAAAAGCCCGGTGGCGGGCCTTAGGTTTATGTTATACAATAGCCTGGCGTTACCTGCTGAAGCCTTGTGAGATTGGTTTCTCAGCCAAGGCTTACTATCAGAATTAATTATGCACAGTGTAATAGTCTTCGTCCGTAACCGGCTCCAACCATGTTACGGCACTTCCGGCTGTATTATTGGTGATGGCAATATGGCTGAGGAAGCTATCCTTTGAAGCGCCATGCCAGTGTTCAGTTGCAGATGGAATTACTATTGTATCTCCTTGTATGATTGACCTTGCCGGCTTTCCTCTTTCCTGGTAATAGCCGTTACCACCGGTAATTAAAAGTATTTGCCCTGCCGGATGAGTATGCCAGTTATTTCTGCAGCCCGGTTCAAAAACCACATCGCCTACGGCATAATTTCCTGTTTCATCTTTTTCTACAAGAATATTAACCCATGCCGTACCTGTGAAATAATCTGCCGGTGCTTTTGAACCTTTTGCAAATATGCTGCGATGATTTTCTCCCGTGTTCATAATTTATATTTTAGTTGTTATTCATTGGCTTGTATTTCAAGTATCATGCTGGGTTTTAGAAATAATTGTCATCACTCTGGTTAATAAAGCTATCAGGAATTTGGCTTGTTGATCTCAAGATTTTTGCCGGAGTATTTTAAAGCCCGGTGGCCTTTTCCATTTGTTCGGTATAACGCTCGCCAACAATTTTAATTTGTACAGCGGCGGCTTCAATTTCCTGCAAATCATCAGTATTTAGTTCAATTGCAGCAGCACCATTATTTTCTGTCAGGCGATGCAATTTGGTAGTGCCCGGAATAGGGACGATCCACGGTTTTTGTACCAGTACCCAGGCAATGGCAATTTGTGCAGGAGTAGCTTCTTTTCTCACAGCAATTTCACTCATCAGGTCGATAAGGACTTGGTTGGCTTTGCGTGCCTCCTGCGTATAGCGTGGCAGCACATTGCGGATATCGCCTTCGGCAAAAGTTGCATTTTCGTCTATCTTGCCAGCCAAAAAACCTTTGCCCAGCGGGCTGAAAGCAACAAAACCAATTCCCAGTTCTTCCAGCGTTGGCAACACTTCGGCTTCGTATTTACGTGTCCATAAGGAGTACTCACTTTGCAAAGCAGTTACGGGCTGCACCGCATGTGCTTTGCGGATTGTATTGGCGCCTGCTTCAGACAAACCAAAGTGTTTTACTTTGCCTTCTTTAATCATGTCTTTAACCGTTCCTGCCACATCTTCAATCGGAACATTTGGATCTACACGGTGCTGGTACAACAGGTCGATCACTTCCACCCTTAATCTTTTCAGCGAAGCTTCCGCAACTTTACGGATGTTATCGGGGCGGCTGTTTACGCCGGCCATTTTACCATCCTGGATATTAAAACCAAACTTGGTGGCAATAACCACTTCGCCTTTAAATGGCTGCAATGCTTCACCTACCAGTTCTTCATTTACATAGGGGCCGTACACTTCAGCCGTATCAAACAAAGTGATGCCCTGTTCCACCGAAGCATGCATCAGTTTGATCATATCGTCTTTGTCGGCGGCAGGGCCGTAGCCAAAGCTCATACCCATACAACCCAGGCCGATGGCAGATACTTCAAGGCCGCTGCTTCCTAACTTTCTTTTTTGCATAATGATTTGTATTTATTGAAGTTACAAAGGTAGACAGAGCAAAGGTTGACAAATAATTAAATAGAAACAGTTGGCTACGAAAATCAAACAGGTAGTGTTCAGCCACAATCTATTTCCCGGCTTCTTTTTTATGAACTTTGGCCGCAGTAGAAATAAAAACAGCAACTCTCCAATTTTTGTTATCATGGAGAGCTGCTGAAATAAATAAAGCAGATTGATTATTTAATTGTTTTCACACGGTCACCTTCAGCATCAAACATACCCATAAGGCTACCGGTTACATGATCGTCGCCTTTTTTATTCATCACAAGATTTACATCATAACCCTGGGCAGTGAAGTAAACGGTAATGGTGGTGTCCGCTAATTCAACTTTATCCAGCTTTGCTATTTCTGTACCCGTTGTGTCTTGTACCACACCAGCCAGGGAAGCGTCTTTTTTGTCAAGTATAAAAATCATCCTGGTGTCGCCTTGCGGTAATGCTTTTACAAGTACATTCCATTTACCCTCAAAATAAGCTGCACCCGTTTTTGTTTGGGCATTCGCAGAAAAAGACATAGCCAGTAAAAAAAATCCCGCTGTAATTGATAGTATATTTTTCATGTAAAAATTATTATATGGTTAATAAAAAATCAATGGCCAGTTTCAAAGCCGGCCATCGAATTAATAAAATGATTTCTTAAGATAATTAAAACTGTTGGTCACATTCTCGATTGGTTTTGGTGCTCCATCCTGCTCAACAAAATAATATTGCATGCCGGATTCTTTTGCATTCTCAAAAACATGTTTAAAGTCAACAACACCGGTACCAACTTCTGCAGGGTTCATGGTGGTTTTGTCAAGGTCTTTTACATGCCATAAAGGGAAACGGCCGGGGTGCATTTTAAAAAGCGCTACAGGGTCTTGTTTTGCTTTGGTGGCCCAGGCAAGATCCAATTCCATCTTAACCAAATTCTTATCTGTGTTGGTGAGAATATAGTCAAACGGACGATGGCCTTCCACTTCATCAAACTCACTGGTGTGGTTGTGATAGGCAAATTGTACGCCTGCTTTTTTACAAGCTTCACCTGCTTTATTAAAAACGTCAACCGCAGATTTAAGCTCATCTAAAGTACTCACAGGGATGCTGGAGCAAACCAAATAACCAATGCCACCTTCAGCCGCCGCATCTGCCAGCTCCTGGTGATTTTCTTTCAGGTTAAGTGACTTAGGCATGTCTTTCATCCTGTCCCAAATCTTATCCATTCTTGCAGAATCTTCAGCATTCTTGGCCATCTTCATCAGCCCTTCTTTTGAATAGGCTGCTCCGCCAACATGTGCTGAGCGCCACGTCATACCTGCGGCTTTTATCATGGCAGCCAGTTCTTTTGGTTTGTAACCGTAAAAATTTCCTTTTTGAGAACCTGCACTTTCCACTTCTTTATAACCAATTGCCGCCAGTTTTTCTAAAGTTCCTTTGGCATCTTTAGTCATCATATCGCCCAGCGTATATAACTGTAATCCTGCAGGCGGAAGGCTTGTTTTAAATGTTAATATGCCTGCTGCTGCTGAACGTGCAAGCATTAAGCCTGCTGCCGCCAAAGTACTTGTTTGTAGAAATTGTCTTCTTTGCATGCGATCGTTTTTTTTAAGTGTAGTAATTTGGTAAGATGGTTTTTCAGCACAGTAAGAAGTGCTTAAAAAAGTTGTAATGGTTTGATAAATATAATCCTTTTATTAAATTAAATAAGAAGAGGGTACATTTAAAATTAGCCGGGCAGTGATACCGAAAAGAAACATCATACACCTTGCGTTTGACCTCACCCCCAACCTCCCGAAAAGCCGGACAGGCTCTCTCCTCCCGAAAAACCGGACAGGCAAGGGGAGGGGTAGCTTGAGTTCTCCTTAAACCGCATCCAAACTAAAAGGCAGTTTTCTTATCCGGTTGCCGGTTAAATCAAAAATGGCGTTGGTGAGGGCAGGAGCAAAGGGAGGTAAACCCGGCTCACCAATCCCGCCTGCGTCGGCATCATTCTCCATGATATGTATTTCAATTGGAGGTATATCAGTTATCCGGGGCATTTTATAATCATAGAAATTTCGTTGTTCTGTCATGCCGTCTTTAAAAGTAATTTCATGTATTGTGGCTGCGCCGATGGCCATAACAATGGAGCCTTCCACCTGCGCCCTGATGGTATCAGGATTAACATACCAGCCGCAATCCACCACCGCCCAAACCTTATCAATTTTAATTTTGCCACCTGCCTTCCGGGATACTTTTACCACCTGGGCAACGGTGGTACCGAAGCACTCGGTAACGGCTACCCCAAATCCCTCATTTTTCTTGCGGCTTTTCCAGCCGGATATTTCTTCCATCTTATCCAGCTGCTGTTGCAAGCGTTCCTCTTTAAGGTATTGCCGCCTGAAATCAACCGGATCTTTTCCAGCTTCCACCGCCAGTTCATCCATAAAACTTTCGTACGCAAAGCCGTTAGTGGAGGCATATACAGAGCGCCACCACATGGTTGGTATGGGCGTTTGAAAAGGAATATCCTGTATGCTAAGATTGGTGATGGCATCGTAGTATGGCTTTAAAAAACCTTCTGAAGAACTGCCGTTTGGTTTATCGGTGCCACCGCCCCGCCAGTGCGAATTGTTTTGCCCCGCCAGTTTAACTTTAAACGCTTCAATATTGCCGTTGCTTACAACGCCCTGGCAGCGGTAGGAGACGCCCGGCCGGTAGGGTCCCTGTGTAGCATCATCTTCCCTGCTCCAAACCACCTGCACCGGTGTGCCGGTTTCTTTTGAAATCACGGAAGCCTCATGCGGATAATCCATAAAAGCTTTTCTGCCAAACCCACCGCCTAAAAAAGTGAGGTTCACAATTACATTTTGTCTTGGCAGGTTCATCTCTTTGCTAATATAATCCTGCACCCATTCAGGTGCCTGAATGGGGCCCCAAATTTCCAGTTTATCTGCCTGGAAATAGGCAATGCAATTGACCGGCTCCATACAGCTGTGCGATTGGTAAGGCGTCTGATAAACCACATCAATCTTCTTTTCAGCCTTTTGTATAATGCTGTCCGGGTCACCAATTTTTTTAAACGAAAGTCCTTCTTTTGTTGCAAGATCTTCCTGCTGCCGTTTATAAATAGTCTCTG
Source organism: Ferruginibacter sp. (assembly GCA_965247025.1). Taxonomy (GTDB): domain Bacteria; phylum Bacteroidota; class Bacteroidia; order Chitinophagales; family Chitinophagaceae; genus Ferruginibacter. The sequence continues at coordinate 5,557,705 of OZ252000.1, forward strand.
TATCCATGTGCTCAAAGCCGGTATCATCCCACTCAACTTTTAATGCTTTCTTTCCCTGCATGGCTGCCCAGGTTGAATCTGCCACAACAGCCACACCTTCCCTGTAAGTGCTGAATACACCCATTTTAACTTTGAAAACTTTTTTAACGCCGGGTACTTGTAATGCAGCCGTATCATCAAAACTTTTTACCACGCCACGTAACCTTGGGTTGCGCTGTACCGCAGCATACAACATGCCCGGCATCTTTTTATCAAGGCCAAATATGGCAGTGCCATTTGTCTTTAAAACAGTATCCTGCCTGCGTAGCGGTTTTCCAATCAGTTTGTAAGCAGACCGGGGTTTTAGCACAACATTTTTAGGAGCTTCCAGTTTTGAAGCATCCAGCACCAGCTCACCATAATGAAACTTTTTACCAGAAGATTTATGGAACACATGGCCTGCTTCTGCAATACACTCAGTTTTTGAAACACTCCACTTTACACTGGCCGCTTCAATGAGCATTTCACGGGCGGTGGCACCCATCTTCAATAAATTTTTATAAGAGCCACGAATGGTGGAACTACCACCGGTTATTTGATTACCATATTTCTTATTATCGCCTTTGGCGAAAACAATGTTTACTTCATCCAAATTTACTTCTAACTCTTCGGCTACAATTTGTGGGATGGATTGATAAACACCCTGGCCCATTTCTGACCGGTGACTAAAAATAGTGACCTTGCCGGACGTATCTATCCGTATCCAGGCATTCAGTTCAACTTCTGTTACTTCACCGCCGCCACCATTTAAAATCGTGGCTTCCTCAGCATCTGCAGAAAAGTAGCAGCCAATCAATAATGCCGTGCCGGTGAGCCCGGAAACTTTCAGAAAATTTCTTCTTGATATTGGTTTGATAATGTTTGTTGCTGACATGGCTGATGTTTATGCAGTTATTAAATGCTTTAACTAAAACTGATTTAAGATGCCGGTTCAATAATGCTGAAGGATTTATTTTCTGTTCTAAAAAGTCTTATTGCTTTGGTGCGTACGCCCCTTTTTCTAGCCAGGTGATCCAGGCTTTTTTAAATGCAGCATGGCTTAGTGGCGGCAGTGTACGGCCTTCACCCGGGTTCCAGCCAGCCATAACCAACCCGTCGTTTGCATGTTCAAGTAATTGCTGTTTTGTTTTATTGCCATTACTTTTTGGATCCATTATTTGTTTGGCCAGCTGGTTGGCTGTTCTGCCCTGGAAAACCATTTTTATAGCAGCCGTTGGCAAATGCCAGTTAGGGTTGCCGGGAGGTGTATGCAAGCCTTCAATATTTGCAGGCTGGTGGCAGTTACTGCACTTCATCGCATACATACCCTTGCCATCCGTTCCTCTCTTTGGTGCCATAGTATGCAGGTGGCTGTCATCGCCCTGCAATGGCACATCTCCCGAAGGATGACAGTTCATACAACGTGGACTCATCAGCACTTTATATACTTCGCCAAAAGCTTTTACAGATTCAATACTGTCCTTATTGGTACTGTGAGCATCTGACTTGCCGGAGGTAAATTCTTTACCCCTGAAACCGGTAGTTGCAATGCCTGCTGCTGAAAGAATAAGAACCAGCACAGTGATTGTTTTTACAGGAAGAAACCAGGAAGTTTTATTTTGTGAATGCAGCTTCATACGATGATAAAAGTTTAAACAGTATCAAATTTTTATTAGAGAAAACAATGGTGTTAAGGTAATCTTAACCACAACGGAACAGTTAGTGGCGGGGAAAGAAGGAACAACGCTGCCGGATCTTTATTTTCGTTTAGCCTGTATCTCTGCCGCTAAATGAATACCCTTCCGTATGCGGAGATAGGTGCCGCAACGGCAAATGTTACCAGCCATTGCTGTATCAATATCCTATCCTCATCAGTAGGATGAGGATTTTCTCTTAACAAAACTGCTGCGGACATAATTTGTCCTGAATGACAATAACCACACTGCGGTACATCAATTTCCTGCCAGGCTTTTTGTACAGGATGGTTGTTGTTTTCTGAAAGCCCTTCAATGGTTACCACTTTTTGCCCCACAGCCCGGCTTACTTTTGTAACACAGGAACGCACTGCTTCACCATTGAGGTGTATTGTGCAGGCACCGCACTGGGCCACACCACAGCCATACTTTGTACCGGTAAGGCCAACGAAATCCCTTATCGCCCAAAGCAGTGGCATGTCCGGATTGACATCCAGCTGGTAATCTTTTTTGTTTACATTTAATGTGATCATAATTATGAAACATGAGTAGTGAAAAATATTGTTCTTTGTTTCAATTCGTCAGCTATATACGGATTCCGATTTCGTACCTGTCTCAAAGTTAATTTTAATCCTTTACATATTTATTGCTAATCTCAGGCCATTAATGATAAAGTTCAAAAATACAATGGAAACTAATTTATCAGTATGATTTAATAATTTGTTTCACTGTTAATTGGGTTTACTGATACCCAAATTTTCGTTTATTTGACATTCAGGATTTCCTATAATTGTAGCAATGAAAGCTGCTATACTTTTTCTTGAAATGGCTGTGCCGGTTTCTGCTTGTCCTTTGTGGGTGATAGCATAATCAATTTCATTGCCATTCGTAAACCAATCAGGTCGAAGAATGGTATAATCCAATCCCGAACTTTCAATTACATCTGCCAGCTTTCTATATGGCACTAAAACAGATTTCAATGGCGTTTCATAAATACCAATGGAACTGATTGCAATGATGCGTTTTACACCTGTTTCATTCATCGCTTTTATAATGTTCTTTGCCATTGCTTCCAAATTACCTGCAAGATTTACGTACACGATATCCTGACCTGCAACAGCATTTTTCACATCGTTATAATTCATGGCATCGCCTTCAATGATGGAGCAGCCTTCGGTAGTGGTTTTTGATAGCCTGCCTGTATTTCTTGCGAATAAGGTAAGTTCCATGTTTCCTAATTCTTTCAGTGCTTCAATTACATATTGGGCTAAACTTCCGGTTGCTCCAATGATGATTATGTTTTTCATTGCCCTATGTTTTATTTTCCTACTCTTTCTTTTAAATGTGCCGGATAACGGTCGCCTTGAATAGTTGTTTTAGCAAAAGCTTCATCAATTGCAGCAACATCAGCTGCAGACAAATCAATTGAAGCCCCGCCAATATTTTCTGTTAATCTATTCGATTTTGTAGTGCCGGGAATAGGAACAATCCAGGGCTTTTGTGCCAACAACCAACCTAAAGCAATCTGAGCAGGTGTTGCATTTTTTTGTGTTGCGATGTTGCCCAATAATTCAACAAGTGTTTGATTAGCCTTTCTGTTTTCTTCGCTGAATCTTGGAACAATATTTCTAAAGTCAGTGGCGTCAAACTTTGTGTTTTCATTAATTGCCCCTGTTAAAAACCTTTGCCCAATGGACTGAACGGAACAAAGCCAATTCCTAATTCCTCTAATGTTGGAATAATGTATGCTTCAGGCTCTCTCCACCATATTGAGTACTCACTTTGTAAAGCAGTTACCGGTTGAACTGCATGGGCTTTACGAATGCTTTCTACACCTGCTTCCGAAAGTCCAAAGTGTTTTACTTTACCTGCCGCAATCAAATCCTTAACCGTTCCGGCAACATCTTCCATGGGTACGTTGGGGTCAACACGGTGTTGATAAAACAGATCAATAACATCTGTTTGTAATCTTTTTAAAGATGCTTCCACCACTTGTTTGATGCGTTCGGGGCGGCTATCTAAACCCTTTTTTGAATCGCCATCCTGAAATCCGAATTTGGTAGCGATTACTACCTCTTTACGAAAAGGCGCTAAAGCTTCCCCAACCATTTCTTCATTGGCTATGCCATAGGCTTCTGCTGTATCAAAGAATGTTATTCCCTGTTCAAAAGCGGCTCTTATTAATTTAATGCCTTGTTGTTTATCTGTTGCAGGGCCATAGCCAAAACTTAAACCCATACAACCTAAGCCTAACGCAGATACTTCTAATCCGCTGTTGCCTAATTTTCTCTTTTGCATTGTGGTGTTTTTTTATTTTTTGTGGATGCCGGTATTGTCATCCTTATTTTCTGCTGCAAAGTTCATTAGAGAAAATGAAGTTATTGGTATATGGATTACTGCTTTACTTACCAATATTACTGGTTGGAGTACACCAATGGTTGTACCGATGGAAGAATGTGTAAATTTGTATCAACAAAAAAAGCATTATGGAAGAAATAGTAAAATTGGAAACCGTTGCAGCCTACAACAAAATGCGTGGCGTGGAAATGCTGCACCCACTAGTTACGATAATAGACTTATCCAAAGCAAAACCAATGGCTGCAAAGACTTTTAATTTTGGATTGTACACGATCTATTTAAAGGAATTGGAATGCGGAGAATTGAAATACGGACGTAATAATTACGATTACCAGGAAGGAACATTGGTGTTTATAGCGCCGGGCCAGGTATTGGGCGTGCAGCCAAAAGTAAAAACATTTGAACCAAAAGGATGGGCATTGCTCTTTCATCCAGACCTCATAACAGGAACGCCATTGGGAAAGCATATACATGATTATTCCTTCTTTTCTTATGATGTAAATGAAGCCTTACCTTTCAGAAAAAGAGCGACAAATTGTGTTAGATTGTTTTGGAAAAATTCAATACGAATTGGAACAGTCAATTGACAAGCACAGCAAAAAGCTGATTGCTTCTAACATAGAACTGTTTCTGAATTATTGCATCCGTTACTACGACCGCCAGTTTATTACAAGAGATAATGCACACAAAGGAATTTTAGAAAGGTTTGAAAATTTGCTCAACAGTTATTACTCGTCTGAAAAACCACAGAATACAGGCTTGCCCTCTGTTGCTTATTGTGCCGATGAACTGCATTTATCTGCCAATTATTTTGGCGATTTAATAAAGAAAGAAACCGGCACCTCTGCACAGGAATACATTCAAACCAAAGTGATTGATGTGGTCAAAGAAAGAATATTCAACTTGGATAAATCCATCAGCCAGGTAGCTTATGATCTGGGCTTTAAATATCCGCAGCATTTTACAAGGCTGTTTAAGCAACGGGTGGGGCAGTCGCCGAATGAATACAGGAGTTTGAACTGATTTTTTTTGATAAAATTTTTTAATGGAGATTTACTAATTTGATAGCATTGGTACACAGGTGATGTGCCAAGTCTCCCGTTAAAAATCATCATTTTCCCACCCACAATAATTGCAAAGCAATAGTCTTTTATCTGTAATAATTATTTCAACATTTTACTTTGTTGTTTCCCTTCACCTGGCTTATTACGACCAATAGCTAAAATATTTCTTTACGCTAAAAAATTTAAGCCATGAAAACATTTCAAGCAACAGTAATTGCAATGATTGCAACGGTAACACTATTTTCCTGCAAAAAGGAAACTGCACAAAATTCTCACCAGGCCGGGGCGGTTGAAGCGTATTTGAAAGATGAAACGCTAACCCCGGAAACCAATGATTACAGCTATGAAGCCGGCATATATTTTTATGCAACAACAAACGGGCAAATCAATTCTTTCAGCGTGCATTTACCAGCACCCGGTACTTATACCGTTTCCCTTTGGGACCCTGTTGATTTAACCAGGATTACCAGTGCTCAAATTACCAATACCAATGCCGCTGCATGGAATGATGGCAGCATACAACCAATAAATATAAAAATGAGTAAAATTTATTTTTTGACCGTCAATAGTAAATCCTTTTATCATTGTTACGGGCCCTCAAAAATTTTACCCTTTACAAAAGGCAACATTACTATAGCAGGCCATATAGCAGGAAAAAGTTCTGGAAATTCAATTGGCGATTATGGTGCATCAGCAACTTCCCTTAACTCCGGTTTTGTTGATTTTACATTTCAACCGAAGGAATAATTTTTTAGGAAGAAGACAGAATTGTTGCAAACTCATCGGAGGAATTGCTACTGGTCCAAAAACAATAGATGCATCAATATTTAGGGACCAATTACAGAGGTTGCCCAACGCAAGTTGTTGCTGGAAATACACTAGTTTGTTTTCCAAAATAAGAACGGGTAAATGAACTTTAAAGAAAATAGCACGGCACAAATTAGTATTGTATAGAAGTAGGGGATCATCACTATGTTCATGAAAAGTATTCTACTAAATCTGAACTCTCCGCTATGCCATGCCTTAAACCAAGAGGAATATATTTGCATTGGAATAATTGAACTAAAATTATCTTCCCTAAACGCTGATTCAATTTCTTTTATTCTTGAACTATAGCAATATTGAAAAAGCTTCCACTTAGCTTCTAAAATCCAAAACACCAATGCTGTTAGAGCTGCAAATAACCAGATAAATTCACTTTTGTAAGAAAAGCCGAATGTTATTGCCGCAATGCTAACAGTAGCGCTCCAGCCTTTTATGGTTTGAACTTTACTGTCAAAACTCTCATAGTAGTCTTGTAATTTAAAATATTCATTTTTTAAAAGCTCAATCTTAATTTCTATTTGCATAAAACTAGTTTTATCAAATAAATTCAATGTTTCTCCCGTGGGCAATTTTCAACCGCTGTGCCAACTCTACTACGCCTAATTACAGGTTCCAAAACAAAAGATAAAGCAAATTTTCTATATCCTTTTTTAATGAGCACCATAACAAATTTTTTCATTACTTACTCATTATATTAGTGACATCAGGCAACATGCCAGAAACCTGCGCCTAATGTAGCAGATTGCTTTTAAATGAAATTATCTACCTGCCTCTTATTGCACTACTTTTCATTAAACCCAACAGCAATGGTACGCCAATAAAATAGGTGCACAGGGCATAAGGGATAAATATTATAACGCCAGTTGCACACCTGATATGTTTTTCTGCCATACCATTTAACGATAGCCCTATTGCATACACCGAAGTAACCAACCCGGTAGTAATAAAAAAAACAGTCAAAACAATTTTTAAACCTGTTGAAAGCGTTGCAGGTTTTGGCCATAGTTTAAGCATAAAAAATAAAATGCCTATTGGCAGCAAGATCAACAGTGAAGGCAAAACTAAAATTTTCATACGCTACTATTTAAACGGTTGTACTGGCAGTATATTGATTAGCTAGGATTAATTTTGCTCCAACATTTTACTGCAACATCGTCGGGTTACTCTACTACAAATGTAATGGGCTGCCGGCGATAGCAATTTACATTTACCCCATGCTGCATGCCTGCAATCCATTTTGGACCTTTTACAATCAAATTAACTGATATGTTTTCCATACCATAACCATATTTTGTTTCAGCTACCACATCGCTGATTGCACCCTCTTTGCTTACTATAAATCTTATTATTACTTTGTATTTTCCTTTTGGGGCACCATTGTCGGCAGGGTTAAATCCACCCAAACCCTTTTGCACATACCTGGCCCAGTCAGCATTTTCGCCAGGAAATTTTGGTTCAACCTCAACTTTTGTAAACACCACATCTTCACCAACCACTACAGGTGCTTTGCTGGAATCGCTGGTTTGGGCTGAACAAAAATTTATTGATAGCAACAGAGCAGTTAAGATAAGAAGCTGTTTCATGTATTAATGATTGTTTTTTTTATCAATCGGAAAAGAGGATTTTGACCGGCAGGAAAAATTTATCCTCAAAATAATCATTTAATGCATAGCACTATCAATGAGTTACAGTTTTATTTAAAGCATACGATAAAAGTGACCCCGAAGTTTATCTTATTGGATAGAAACACAGAGTTAAAATTGATGAAATTGAATTTGAACAAATAGGTAATCCTGGATTTCTAGGAACAGAGATCAATAAATATTTTAATCAGAATAGTATTGGCACGAAAAAAAATACATTGTGAAAATTTGGTGGATATTTCGAAAGTAATACCAGCAAGCAACATATACGGCTTAAACCGGTGCAGGGCTATCGGAACTTCGGTTTTAAATCCTGAAAGCTTTTGGGAGAATCAGTTGGGTTATTGCTTATGAGGTTTGAATAATCGATACCTTCATCAACCGCAATTTAAAATGTACCCGGGTAATATTTCAATCAGCAGCATAAATCTTATTTTTATGCAGCCTGAAAATAAGGCAATTAACAGATGTGTATTACGCTCAATAAAACTTGCTGCTATGCGACAAATTATATTCATTTTATTGGGAATTGCTTTTTTATCCGGAGCCTGTAACAGCCATAAAAATGGCGATTCATCATCATTTAAAAAAGAAATCCCTTCTTATTTCGGGGGGAGTGTTGATGTCTTTTATCAATTAGCAAAAGACAGGCAAAAAGAGTTAGGGCTTGACAGCATTGAAAATGGCTACCACGATTTACAGATCAGGGTTTGGTATAACTATGCACTTGTAAAAGAGCGAAAGCTAGTAATTATTACAAACAAAGACACTAACTGGACGGCAGCTATGTATGATTTTCAAATTAGCCGGGACGGCAAAACTGAAACAATTCTTTCTAAAAAAATAAGGCAGGTTTCACCCAAATCTGGATGGCCGGCATTTTCAAAAAAATTACTGGCCCTGCAGGTGGTTACCTTGCCCAACCAGGATGATGTGGAGGGCTATAGCGCAGGCGATGATGGTAAAACCTATAGTGTTGAAGTGGCGAGTAAAAATCAATACCGCTTTTATAGTTATTGGGAACCACAAAAAAATCAGGATAAGTTTTGGCAAGCAAAGAATCTGACTGAAATTTTAAAACTTTTTGAAACAGAACTTTACAGTTGAGAGCAGGCGCACACAAACAATATCTTTGGCTTAAATGAAAAATAAAATCTAAACCGGTAATTGTTTAAGCAGCATAAACCTTATTTTTAATGTTGCCGGAAATTTAGGTAGTATATCATTTTAATACTGTTCATTCATCATGATAAAATTTGCTCATACAAACATTATAACTGACAATTGGAAAAATCTTGCAGATTTTTATATCAACGTATTTGATTGCAGGCCACTTTACCCGGAAAGAGATTTAAGCGGCAACTGGTTAGATAAAGCAACTTCCATTTCAAATGCACATTTTACAGGTATACACCTGGCGCTTCCGGGTTATGAAGAAAATTTGCCGACCCTTGAAATTTTTCAATACGACGAAAATGAAAACAACCTTACTGCTTTGCCAAACCGCAAGGGCTTTGGGCATATTGCTTTTAAAGTTGACAATGTGAGGAGATATTAGACAAGCTCCTCCATCATGGAGGTTCCCAGGTTGGTGAAATTGTTGAAGCAGCAATTAAAAATGCCGGCACCATAACCTTTGTTTATGCAAGAGATATTGATGGAAACATTATTGAACTTCAGCATTGGAAATAATAAAAAAGATCAGACAACAATTCTTCCGAAAGCAAGTACCAGTTAAGATATTTATTTCAGATTGAATACAAATTTGGCGACTGCCTGTTGGAGTGGTAAAACTCATCAATTACCAATCAAAAATTTACCATTAAATAGTAACTATGAGAAAGCTGATTGCTGCAATCAATTTAACGCTTGATGGATTTTGCGACCATACAATATTACTTCCGGATGAAGAAATACACCAGCATTACACTGATTTGCTGGAGGATGCCGACACAATTCTTTATGGTCGCACAACCTATCAGCTCATGCAATTTTGGCAAACGCTGCTAGTAGAACCTTCAGAAGAAAAATCAATGAACGACTTTGCAGCAGCGATAGACAAAATCCAAAAAATTGTTTTTTCGCATACGCTGAAAGATACAGCATGGTACACCGCAAGATTGTCAGATCAACCACTCGAAGATGTTGTTGCAGCGTTAAAACAACAATCCGGTAAACCTATTTTAGTTGGCAGCCGGAGTTTAATTATACAACTTATGGAACTCAATTTGATTGATGAATACCAATTTTGTGTTCACACTGTTGTTGCAGGAGGCGGTTTACCTTTATTTTAAAAATAAAGGACAGGACTACATTTAAACTCAGCAACACAAAAGCATTTAATGGTGGTGCAGTAACACTTTACTATGAACCGGTTTGATTTCAACCATGAGTTAGCCGGGATTTTACTCAGGTGGTATAAAACATTGACACTTACATTGGGGTAAACCAAACTCTGTAAAACTTATGCCGTTTTTACCCACTCCCATGCATCACCAATGCCCTCATCCTGCACCACCCCGGTAAATTTAAACCCGTTTCGTTGCAAGATCTTTGTTGAGGCATTTTGTTCGGGAGCTGTCTTTGCTGTTATTATAATTTGGGCATCTGTTGCTTTGGCAATAGCAATAAGTTGTTCGCAGGAAAAAGATGCAATCCCCTGCCCCTCATGTTCTTTAAAAGTGCCATAAGCGATTTCAACTTTACCGTCCGCCGGCTTTCCTATAAACCCGCCAACACCCACCACCTTACCGTCACGAAATACTAAATATCCGATCCAGGGCGGATTGTACCCGGTTTTAAAATAGTAGTCAGGATAAGATGTGAAAATTTCCTGGCAATCAGGATTTGCAAAAATCTCCCTGGTTTTGTCTTCGTCAATCAGCAGCGGTTCAAATGTCATAATATTTGTTAAATAATTAATAGTTAGATGATTGCAGTAAAAGTGCAGGGCCTGCTGCTATTGTTGCATTTTATAAGCTTCGGCCTCAATCAAACCTGTTTTAAATACTCAGATTGAAGTTAATAAAAATGCCTCAATGGCAATCTTAAAAAACAAAAGCCACCGTCGATAAGGAGGTGCATCTTACAGATCTTTTCAATTTTTCAGGTATGCTGTAGCTAGCCACTGTGTAGGCCTTGCTTCCGGAATTGTCGCTGGTTGGCAAGGTATAAATAGGAATAAATCTTTTGCCCGGGAACTTAGAAGAAGAAGATAAACATGTCGCTAAAATAGTGACTCAGTTCAATCCCATGCTTAAAATTTTATTTGCAAACAGGTTTGCAAATAAAATTTCCTGAGCATATTTTACACCAATTTATATGTAGGTTAATGTATATATTTACTACACGTTTTAAAATGATAAGTATGATCTATTCCGCCAAAGCAGATATAGTTCCATTTTTAAAAAACCTGATGCTGGCTTTGCGGCCTTATGCAAAGGCCAATCAAGTTGCTATTTTCTTTTCTTCCGCAATAAAAAAACAGGTAGTAGAGTACCAGCCTTTTTTACTTTCACAATCCCTTGCCCAACTAATTTGCAACATTATCAATTTGCTTCCGCCCAAAAGTAAAATCACTTTGCGGTTGTTGTATAGCAAAGACAACCAGCATCTATTGATAGAGGCAGAAAACACCAATATTAATTTAATACGGATAAATGAAGTTTGCACACAAACGGTCTATTCCTTTGCAGGGCAGTCTCTTGCAAATGGAACCCTGTACCAGCTACAGCTCCCTTTGCATTGGCAGGCAACCGGTTTAAATGAATCGGTGGAAACAAATAATTCTGCCACCTTCCTTCCACAATTTTACAAAGAGATTCAAAAACATTTTCGTTCGCATTTTACACAAACAGAAAAGCTGATGGCAACGCTTGAAAAAAGCAAACCGCAGGAAGCCGCCTTTATGCAAAAGATAAATGCATTCATAAGGGTTAATCTTGAAAATGAAAATTTTAACACGAATGCTTTATGCAAAGCAATGTCGCTGAGCAGAACACAATTGTTTAGACGTGTGAAGCCGCTTATTAATGAAGCCCCCGCCAATCACATAAAAGCCATGCGTTTACAAAAAGCAAAAGAACTGCTGGAAACTACAGATTGCACCGTTAGCGAAATAACTTTTAAAACCGGCTTTCAAACGGTAAGTCATTTTACAAAAATATTTAAAAAGCAATACGGTGTTGTTCCTTCTGCATACCGGCAAACAAACAGCCATACAACAAATGAATAAAAGAACGCAACAAATGAACTAACTGTGTTTTGCCGCTACTGGTAGCTTTGTTAGAAATTTTACAACATGGATCAGTTAAAACAAAACAAAGAATTCATTATCCGTTATTTTAATGCACTTAGTGGTGTGGTAAAAACAAGGGAATTAATGGAGCAATACACTACAGATGAAGAACTGATAGGCCATGCTACTTTTTTTGAGTCTGTGTTTCCTAAATACGAAGTAGTTGTTGATGAAATGACGGCTGAAGGGAATAAGGTAGTGGTTAGGGCAAGGTTCAAAGGCTGCCACGAAGGAGCATTTATGGGCATCTCACCCACACACCGCAGAATAGAGCAGCCCTCGGTAATCAGCTATGAAATTGAAAATGGAAAAATTGTACATCATTGGCTTATGGCCGATACAATGGCGCTGATGGAACAACTGGGCATAATGAATGTACCTGCATAATCACTTTTAAAATTTTACAAAATGGAACAGCAAAAACAAAACAAAGAATTTGTTATCCGCTATTTTAATGCCATCAGCGGTGTTACAAAAACAAAAGAATTAGTGGAGCAATACACTACGGATGAAGAGCTGACAGGGCATATTGCTTTTTTTGACTCAGCGTTTCCAAAATACGAATTGTTTGCAGATGAACTGCTGGCCGAGGGAAACCGGGTGGTGGTAAGGGCACGTTTTAAGAGTTGCCACCTGGGAGAGTTTAATGGCATTTTACCCACCTATCGGAATGCTGAATTTCCATTTGTAATTAGTTATGAAATTGAAAACGGAAAGATCGTACACCACTGGCTTATTGCTGATTCAATGGCATTAATGCAGCAGCTCGGGGTAATGGGTGTTCCTGCATAACCTGTTCTGTCATAAGAAAGATAAATATAGATTTCCCCAACTATTTTTATAAATAAACTTTTATTGCCGCCGGGTGACACGGTAAGCCTTTGGCATGCTGCAAAGAAAAACATCTTCTATACAAAATTTCAAACGCCCTAAAAGAAAAAATAAATTATCATTTTAAATTTAAAAAAATGGCAAAATTAATTATCGGATTAGGCAACAAATGTATTGATGCTTCAGGTGCTGGCATTACCAATGGAACACCTATTATTCTATGGGATCAAAGCGGGGATGCCAACCAGATGTGGAGCTTAACTTCCGAAGGGTACATCGAAAGTTCCCTTGATACAAGTAAGTGCCTTGACATACAAAATGGCGCAGCTGTTAATGGAACTCCCATCATCCTTTATGAAAAAACAGGCAACCCAAACCAAAAATGGTTTCTTGATTCAAACGGGTATTTAACAAGCCAGCTGGACAGTAATAAGTGTATAGATGCAAGCGGAGCAGAAAGCCGGAGCGGCACTGCAATTATTTTATGGGATAAAAATAACGGCATCAATCAAAAATGGCATTTCGAAGATTTTTTAAATCCCTCAGGTCAGCCTACCTATCCCGAAGGCTCCCTGGTAAAAGGCAACTCGAATGCGATATATGTGATAGAAAACGGTCACCGCAGGCTGATACCGGATATTGATACTTTTAATGCCATGGGCTTTGTTCCAGACAGGGTATTGTTTATCACTGATGCGGAATTAAACCAGATACCTTTGGGTGCAAGGTTACCTCATACAGTACGCCTGGCTGTTAGCGTAAAAACCAACCTGGATCATAACCGCTGGATGGAATCAAAAATAAGACTATTAACCTCTACAGGAGATTTGATGGGCTCAACAAGAACATGGTCTGCCACCTGGCTCAATGGCTTTAAAGCTGTAGCTGTTGTGCTGGGGTCAGATAATAATGATGATGTATTGTTTGCCAAAACCCAGGAGACTTATGCTAACGGAACATTGTTTGGTGCTTGTGACAACACTTCTCAATGGCTGGACATTGTTGATGTTGCCCTTGCTCAAAGAACAACCACGCTTACCATCGTCCACGGCATCCGTGAAGTAACAAACCTGAACATATTGATAGACGGAATAATTCTAAACGGTACAAAACTGGCAGACTTTGCATCTAAAGTGGGTGCCGTTATAAAAGAATTTGATTCTAAATCTTCCTGAATATAATTTAATCATTCTTGGCAGTAAAAGCCCACCACATAAAACTAAAGCCCGGCGGAGCATTTAAATAAGATTTGATTTTACCTGCAGCTTTTGCTGCAGGTTTTTTTGTGCATGACCGGGTTAAATTAATTTACAAATTCAACTGCCAAAATAAATAATCCCAAGCCCATTTATTAAACTACTTTAATTTTATTATTGTTTTACGGGTGTTCCTTTGCTGTACACTAAAACACAAAAAATGACATCTTCAATTGACAACATTATCGGCAAATATTTAGCCGCCTGGAACAACAATACACCCGAAGCATTCAGAAAAGGGTTTGCTGAATGCTGGGCAGATGACGCCACTTATACCGACCCCAATTTTGAACTGGCAAGAGGCATGAAAGGCATTGTACAACTTGCCATCAACTAACTTGAAAAAACACCTGTACGCCATTTTGAAATTGCAGTAAAGCCAGATCATCATCACCATACCGGCTTATATAGCTGGCTGGCTGTGGTGCCGGGTGCATCAAGAAAAGGATATGATTATTTTGAATTCAACGATGACGATAAAATCACCAGACACGTGAGCTTTTTCGGGCCTGTAATACCACCAAATTAATGTACGAAAAGATCCTTGCAAATTTTACCCTGCACATACAACTCGATGATACAGACATTGAAAAAATGAAGGAAGCAGTGCAATACGGTACGGTAAAAAAGAATGAACTTTTATTGAGGGAGGGTGAAATTTGCAGGAATTTTTATTTTGTAAATAAAGGTTGTTTGCGTGTGTTCAATACTGATATGAACGGTGGGGAACACAACATGTTGTTTTGCCCGGAAAACTGGTGGTCTGCAGACATGGCCAGCTTTTCTTTACAGTCGCCGGCATTTTACAGCATCGCTGCACCGGAGCCTTCGGAGGTTTTTTATTTCAACTATCCTGACCTCGGAGACCTGTATGAAACAGTTCCAAAGTTTGAACGTTTTTTTCGTATCCTCATCCAGAATGGATTTAGTTTGTACCAGCGCCGAATCACTTCTAATCTTTCTACTACAGCCGAAGAACGATACCGGTTATTTGACGAGCAATACCCTGCGCTGGAGCAACGCATTGCCCAGAAGCAGATCGCTTCTTACCTTGGCATTACGCCGGTATTTTTAAGTATGATACGGGGAAAAAAGTATTAGGAACCGCCCCGGCTTTTAACCCGGATTTTGCATTTGAGATCGTTATGAGGGTTTCAAATGCAAGGCAGACAGGTGTTTCGGGTTATTTTTGGCTGAAGAAATAGTGATCTGTTTTGAAGTCAAAAAATATGCTGAAATATTTAGCTGTACCTGACACAATACCTGATATATTACTGCAATCTGCTTTGTTTATTCCCGCCTAAATCAGCTGCCGGTAAAGCTTTTGACAATAGCATAAATAAAAAAGTTCAGCTGTAGCTTGATGAGAAAGGTAACAATATCATTTATATTTACGGCGCTTGAGAATACCTGGTCTGCAGCCGGTATTGTTGTTTCCCGTAATGTGAATTCCAGGAAATTTACCCTGCCCAAAGCCAATCATGCTACTGCACGTATTGCCAATATGGATAAATCTATGCTGGATAATTTTGTGTTTACTATTAAAAAAATGATTGCTGTTGATGTTAGTGCCGGCACAATAAAATAGTTCGTTATTATCAATATAATTTAATACAAAAGTACCATAGTCAAAGGGCAGGGTTAGCCCGGGGTTGTTTATTTGAGTTTGATATCAGTTAAAAATTATTGTGATGGTTGCTAAAGATGCAGGCCTGTTCTCATCATTGGTGTTTTACTTATGATTCTTTTGTTATTGTTAGTTTGAAACCAAACCTGCGTTATAGCGGGAAAAGGAACCCTGTATAGATGAACGTAAATGATTATATTAGTAAGCCTTAAAGTGCTAAAAAGCTTTGAGCTTATATAGGCCAGTAATACCTTTGCACCCTTATGGGTTTACTTACAGCGGCGCAGATAAAAGTACTTCACTACAAAAAAAAGCCGAAACTTACCAATTAAAATTTTCTTTGGCTGCAGTTGGTAAATAAAGACGCTGGCTTGCCCTGAGGATTTATATTTGTTTTATGAAAAAGACAGGTATACTAGGAGGCGGGCAGTTAGGAAGAATGTTGTTGCAGGCAGCAATAAATTATCCGGTGGAAACTTTCGTAATGGAAAATGATCAAGATTGTCCATCAGCCCATTTATGCCATCATTTTGTAAAGGGGGATATTTCCAATTTTGATGATGTTTACAATTTTGGTAAAGGCCTGGATGCTGTTACTATAGAAATTGAAAGTGTAAACGACGAGGCCCTGGCAAAGCTTGAAGCTGAAGGAGTAAAGGTATACCCAAGGCCGGCAACGCTAAAAACCATCAAAAATAAAATAATTCAGAAGCAATTTTATTATGATCACCAAATACCGACAAGTGAATTTGTCGTTACAGCAAATCTAAATGAACTAGAGAATTATAGAAGTTTTCTTCCTGCAGTCCATAAAATAGGAGAGGGTGGATATGACGGCAAAGGAGTACAGGTAATAAATTCGGCAGATGCGATAACCAGTGGCTTTAATGCTCCTGCTGTTCTGGAAAAAATGGTAAATATTTATAAAGAAATTTCCATGATAGCCGCTGTAGCAGAAAATGGTGAAATTGTTTTATTTCCACCTGTGGATATGGTATTTGATAAAAGGCTTAATTTATTAAGTTACCAGATAAGCCCGGCCGAACTGGAGGAAGAAATTTTATGGAAGGCAGAAGCCATTACGATGAAGCTTATAAAAGCCCTGAATAGCCCGGGAATATTTGCAGTTGAGCTTTTTGTGGACATTAACAAAAATGTTTTGGTTAATGAAACTGCACCACGGGTGCATAACAGTGGTCATCATACCATTGAAGCAAATTACTCCTCACAATTTGATATGCTCTGGAGGATAATGCTTAATTATCCGCTTGGTAATACAGAACATATACTGCCTGCAGCGCTGGTAAATATAATTGGTTCTGAAGGTTGTTTTGGTGTGCCTTTATTCCAGGGGCTTGAAGAGGTATTGCAAATCCCCGATGCATTTGTTCACCTTTACGGGAAGTCAGTCACTAAACCCGGTCGAAAAATGGGCCATATAACCATACTCAGCAAAGAAAGGCAGGAATTGATCCACCAGGTTAATCGTATTACCCAAACATTAATAGTTAAAGCATTTAAATAATCTTTTAAGCCTGTTACAGTCATCAGCCATTCAGAATTAACTTTTATACACTGTTTACACGACAAATTTTCCTAAATATTTGTTAACAAAATTAACATATTTAGCTGCACTACTTCCCGCTACAGATAAGGCTTTAGGCTATTTCTGATTTAAGTGTCAAAACAACAATAAATATTTTTTATTTAAATATTTATTGTTGAAAATTTTTTTTTTCTGTTTAAAAAAATACATTTGTTGCAGAATTTAACGATTTTTTAAACATTTACTAAAAACAAAACTTGCGTATGAGACGAAAAACTCCTTTTTCGGCTGTAAGATTACTCTTTGCAGCTGCCCTCCTTTTTTGTGCTGGTTCCGTTTTTTCCCAAAAAACAGTTGTTGGGAAAATTGTTAGCGGAAAAACAAGTCAACCGGTAGCTCTTGCTACAGTAACAGTAAAAGGTACAAACGTAGCTGTTGCTTCTGAAAAAAACGGATCTTTTGAAATTAAAGTTCCAGCCAATAAATCAACATTGATAATTTCTTCTGTTGGTTTCGATGATTATGAAATCGATATTACGTCTTCAAGTAACATACAGGCTTCGCTTGTTGAAAAGCAATCAGCTTTGGACGAGATTGTTGTAACAGGTTACACATCTCAGCGAAAAAAGGACATTACTGGTTCTGTCACTGTAGTAAATACAAAGGAACTGCTCGCCGTTCCCGGTCCTAATGTAGAAAGTTTATTACAGGGTAAGGCATCTGGCGTTACTGTCGGTACTTCTGGTGTTCCTGGAGCTGGGGCTTCTGTAAGAATCAGGGGTTTTACAACTTTCAATCAAAACGAACCCCTATACATTGTAGACGGTGCCCGTGTATCATCAATAAGCGAGTTGAATCCTACTGATATCGAGTCATTACAGGTATTAAAAGATGGTTCATCGGCTGCGGTTTATGGTGCCGCTGCAGCAAATGGCGTAATTATCATATCTACTAAAAAAGGTAAGGGTAAAGCTAAAATCACTTACGATACTTATTACGGGGTACAGTCTCTTACAAAAAGCTTCGACCTTTTAAATACAGCAGAATACGGACAATATTTACTAAAACTTCAGCAGGGAAAGACTTACACGTATCCTAAAACACAATACAATCTTGGCCAGTATAACGGAGGAAAGGATTCCGCTGCAACCCCTGTTATACCGGAATATATTTTAGCCGGTGATCTGTCAGGTGTTTAAGCCGGAAATCCAGCTGCAGATCCCTCTAAATATAAACTTGACTTGAATGATGTAAATGGTACTGGCACGTATTTAATTGTTAAGGCAAATAAACAAGGTACTGATTGGATGAAAGAAATTACAAGGGCGGCTAGAATGTTTAGTCATAACATTACAGCTTCAGGTGGTAGCGAAACTGGCAACTATCTTTTTGGGCTTAATTATTTTGATCAAGATGGTATTATTAGATTTACTGGTTATAAACGTTATTCTGTAAGGGCCAATACAAATTTTTCTATTAAGAAATTTTTGAGAATTGGGGAGAATATTCAGCTCAACTACATTAATAACAGTGGTCAAAACGGATTTCTAAACCAGGATGAAAGTAATCCAATTTCATTTGCATACCGAAATCAGCCAATTGTACCAGTATTTGATATTGCTGGAAATTTCGCTGGAACAAGAGGTTCCAACCTGGGAAATTCTGCTAACCCTTATGCTAATCTTTCCAGATCGACTGATAATAAAAGTGGTAGGATTGGAGTAATTGGTTCTGTATATGCCGAAATGGATTTTCTTAAATATTTCAATTTAAAATCGGTATTTGGTATTGACTTTGGGAATAATTATGGTTACAATTTTAGCGGTCCAAGCTATGAAAATGCAGAAGGACGGGGAGGAATCGGTAATTTTAACGAGTATCAAAATGTCGGTTATCAGCTTACATGGTATAATACCTTAAGCTTTCATAAAACTTTCGCGGAAAAACACGATTTGAGAGTATTGATAGGTAATGAAGCAATTCAAGGTTTGGGAAGAGGGGTTAATGCAGCTAATAACAATTATTTCTCTTTTAATAGAAATTTCTACCAGGTAAGTTCGGGGTTAGGAAACCCTGCTACTGGTGGTAGCTATGAATATAGGTTTAGGAAATACTCTCCAGTTATTGGAAAACTTGATTACACTTACAACAATAAATATATCCTTAGTGGTTCTTTTAGAAGAGATGGTTCATCCAATGCGTTCGGTCCTAATTCTAAATTTGGTAATTTTAGTTCAGCTAGTTTAGGCTGGCGTATATCTGAAGAATCGTTTTTGCGTAACAAGTTTACCTGGCTGAATGATTTGAAGATCAGAGCTGGTTACGGGATTTTAGGAAATGATAATACAGTTGATTTCGGCTTTGTAACTTCTTGGGTATTTGACGCCTACTCAGCGGGTTATCCAATTTCTGGCACAAATGACGGAGGAAGTTCAGTATCTGGTATAAGGCAGAATGCTATCGGCAATCCTAATGTTAAATGGGAACAGTCGGCAACAGTGAATGTGGGTTTTGACGCTACCTTATTTGACAGTAAATTAAATATCGTGTTAGACCTTTATAACCGTAAAACCACAGATTTACTTTATAACAGGCAATTAGATCCAACACTTTTTGGCTCAATCGTTAACAGGCAACCAACAAATATTGGTGAAATGACCAACAAGGGTATTGACTTGTCTTTAAATTATAGGGGTAGTATTAACCGTGACTGGAAATTTGACGCTGGTATGAGTTTCTCGTTATATAGAAATAAAGTTGGAACAATAGCAGATCCATTTTTTGAGGGTAACAGATCAAGGATTGATCCATTCAATCGTTCATCGACAGGTCAACCTATCTCCTATTTTTATGGTTACATAATTGACGGATTCTTTCAAAATCAGGCAGATCTTGATAAACTTAATCAATCTGATAAAGCAATTGGAAAATGGAGATATAAAGATATTTCTGGTCCTAAGGGAGTTCCGGATGGCGCTATTACTGTTGACGACAGAACAAAGATGGGAAGCCCACATCCTAATTTTACAACTGGATTTAATTTCAATGTTTCCTATAAAAACTTTGATTTTTCAACTTCTTTGTATTGGAAAAATGGTGGACAAATAATAAATTATGTAAGATACTGGACCGACTTTAATACTTTCCAAGGGAATAGGGATAGAAGGGTTTTGTATGATAGCTGGACACCTACACATACTGATGCTAAATTGCCTGTTTTAAATGGTGATGATGGAACTAGTGGTCAGGTGCCTGTAAGCTATTATGTTGAACCAGGAGGGTACTTAAGAATGAAGAACCTTTCGATAGGATATACCTTACCGACAAGTGTCTTAAATAGATTCGGCATTGACAGATTAAGATTCTACCTGCAAGCAGCAAACCTATTTACGATCACAAAATATACAGGTCTGGATCCCGAAATTTCAACTCAAAATAACGGACGTGGAGATTATCGGGCAGCACAGTCTGATGCAAATAGCCTTGGAGTTGACTACGGTAACTATCCTACACCCAGAGTTATAACATTTGGTTTAAACCTTGTTTTTTAATTGCATTATTTAGATCAAAAAAATAATTAAACATATGAAATATAATACCAAAATAAAGTGGTTGGGATTTGGTGCTGCTTTTATTACTGGAGCAATTGTTTTGCAGGCATGTAAAAAAAGTTATTTGGATGCTCAGCCATATGGCCAGTATCAACAAACCGCTATCGCAAATAAAAAGGGTGTAGATGCTCTCTTAATTGGAGTTTACGGAATTCTCGATGGACAAGGATCTCCTGGAGATTCTTGGGAGGTTTCCGCAGTTAACTGGGCAACAGCCGGAGTTGCTGCTGATGATGCCTATAAGGGTACTGATGCCAATGATCAGCCTCAAATGACTGAAGTTGAACAATACCAGTCTCAACCGAATAATCGCTATTTCCGTAATAAATGGCTCAGTGTATACGAAGGTGTATCAAGAGCCAATGGTGTCATAAAACTGATTAATGATCCTGCAACAACAGGCTTAACTGATGATGATAAGAAAGTTCGAATAGCACAAGCCAGGTTTTTAAGAGGCCATTATCATTTTGATGCAAAGAGAATGTGGAACAAAGTTCCTTATATCACCGAAGCGTCAACTACATATGATAACACAAAAGATATCTGGCCTGATATAGAAGCTGATTTCAAATTTGCATACGATAATTTACCTGAGACTTGGGGAGAAAAGGCTCGGGTTAATAAATGGGCCGCAGCAGCATATCTTGCTAAGACTTATTTATGGCAAAAGAAATATACAGAAGCTAAAGCCATGTTTGATTTGGTTATTGCAAATGGGAAAAATTCCAGCGGAGTGAAATATGATCTTCAACCAGCTTTTTGGTACAACTTTGATCCAGCATTTGATAATAGCTCAGAGTCAGTATTTGCTATTAGTTCTGCTGCTTCGAGCTCATCTGATGCAAGTGGTGAACGTTCACTTGGTTTAGCTTATCCGTACGGTGGCGATTTCGGATGTTGTGGTTTTTTTCAACCATCCCAAAATTTAGTCAATGCTTTCAAAACAGATTCCACTACAGGTTTACCATTGATAAGTACTTTTAACGATGCAGATTTAAAAAATGATCAGGGAATAAAAGCTGCACCAGACGGGGTTTTTGTAAATGATTCAGTTACAACAGTAGATCCTAGACTGGATTGGACCGTTGGACGGCGTGGAATTTACTTCTGGGATTGGGGCACCCACCCTGGTGTTCCGTGGATCAGAGATCAAAATTATGCTGGTCCTTTCAGTCCCAAAAAACATATCTATACATCGGCACAAGTAAAAGCAAATCAGGTTGCAGGGTGGAGAAATATTTCATCAAAGGATGTGTATATAATCCGATATGCAGATGTATTGCTTATGGCTGCTGAAGCTGAGGTTGAAGTAGGATCATTAGAAACAGCGAGGGGGTATGTAAATATGGTTAGGGACAGGGCAAAAAACCCTATTAGTTGGGTAAGAGAAGTCCCTGGTGATTTGAGTTCTAAACAAGCAAATGCCAGATATGTGATTAATTCTTATAGCACCCCATGGGTTGATAAAACAGCTGCGACTGCCGCTATTCGCTTTGAAAGAAGACTTGAGTTGGCTGAAGAGGGTCATCGCTTTTTTGATCTTGTGCGTTGGGGGATTGCCGATCAGGTATTGAATGCTTATATCGCAAAAGAAAAATTAAAAAGAAACTATAAGCAGTCCGCCGTTTTTGTTAAAGGAAAAAATGAATATTT
The DNA here is from genome assembly GCA_965247025.1 of Ferruginibacter sp. GTDB lineage: Bacteria > Bacteroidota > Bacteroidia > Chitinophagales > Chitinophagaceae > Ferruginibacter. The sequence continues at coordinate 5,580,128 of OZ252000.1, forward strand.
TCCTATTCCTTCTTCTGTAATTGACTTGGCCGCAAAATATGGCTCTAAGCTTGATCAGAATCCTGGATATTAATTACAAGATATTGACTTGAATAAAATGTAAGGAAGTTGCTTCGCAGGCAGCTTCCTTATTTTTTTGCTTTTTTTCAGTTCACTAAAATGTGATATTTTGTTCCAACCTTTACAATTGCTTATGAACCGCCTGCGATTTCTTTATTATTTTATTCTTCCTGTTTTGTTATTTTTTTCCTGCAATAAGCCTAAGACACTTTTTAACAGGATTCCGTCTTCTCAATCCGGGATATTTTTCAATAACCAGATAACAGAGTCAGACTCAGTAAACCCTATCAACTTGCAATTCCTCTACAATGGCAATGGCGTTTCAGTTGGAGATTTTAATAACGACGGCCTGCAGGATTTATATTTTACGAGTAGCCAGGTTGGCAATAAATTGTACCTGAATAAAGGCGGGTTAACTTTTGATGATGTTACAAAAGAATCCGGCACAGACGGGAAGGGCAGGTGGTGTAATGCATCATCTGTGGTAGATATTAATAATGATGGCTTGCTGGATATTTACGTTTGTGCAACAATTAAAAATAATCCCCTGGAAAGAAAGAACCTTTTATACATCAACAAGGGAAATGATAAAAACAACATCCCGGTTTTTAAAGAAGAAGCCCAGGACTATAACCTTAATGATACTGGCTTTTCTGTGCATGCGGCTTTCTTTGACTATGATAATGATGGTGACCTTGATATGTACTTGCTTAGAACCCAGCTTGCTGACCGGTATCCAGGAAATTTTCGTCCTATCTCCAAAGATGGTTCAGCCATAAACAACGATAAACTTTTTAGAAATGACTGGAGCAAAGAAAAAAATCATCCTGTTTTTACAGACGTATCTAAAGAAGCTGGTATTTTATGGGAAGGTTATGGTTTGGGCGTAAACATAGTGGACATTAACCAGGACGGCTGGAAAGATATCTATGTTACCAACGATTTTGTGGGCGACGATTTGATGTACATTAACAATAAGAACGGCACGTTCACCAATAAAGCCCACACCTATTTTAAGCATACAAGTTATAATGCAATGGGTAATGATGTGAATGATATCAATAATGATGGTCTTCCTGATTTTATTGCAGTTGATATGAACCCTGAAACCAACTACAGGAAGAAGATGATGATGGAATCCAATAAATATCAATCTGTGAGTAACCTGCTGAATTATGATTACCTGCTTCAATATGTTAAAAACACCCTGCAAATAAACCAGGGACCGAGGCTTGGTAAAGGAGACTCTATTGGCGATCCTGTTTTTAGCGATGTTTCTTTTATGTCCGGTGTGGCGCAAACAGATTGGAGCTGGAGCCCGCTTATAGCAGATTTTGACAATGATGGACTTAAAGACATCATGATAACCAACGGCTATCCCAAAGATGTAACTGAACACGATTTTGTAGCGTACAGATCCAAAACAGAAAAACTTGCTTCCGGCTTAACGCTGTCTGAACAAATTCCAAAAGTTAAGATTCCCAATTATGCTTACAAAAACAATGACAGCCTTAATTTCTCCAACGTAACGAAAGACTGGGGAATAGATATTCCATCTTTCTCCAATGGAGCTGTGTATGTAGATCTTGATAATGATGGTGATCTTGATTATGTGGTTAACAACATTAACGACGAGGCTTTCCTTTATCAAAATACCACCTCGGAAAATAGCAAGGATAGCATGCATTATTTGAAAGTAGGTTTTAAGGGAGATAGTTTAAACGTTAACGGAATAGGTGCTATTGCCCATATTTATTACAACGGCAAGCAGCAAGTGTACGAGAATTCTCCCTACCGGGGTTACCTCTCAACCGTACAGAATATAGCACATTTTGGATTGGGCAAAACATCAGCAATTGACTCCTTGGTAGTGATCTGGCCGGGTGGAAAATCTCAAACACTTGCCAATATAAAAACAAACCTTACGGTGTTGGTTGATAAAAAGAATGCAAACCAAAATTATAATAGTTCAATCAATGAAATTGATGCAGGCAATATTTTTACGAATGTAACCGACAGCATGAATGTGAAATTTGTTCATCAACAAAATGACTTTATAGATTTTAATATTCAAAAACTACTTCCTCACAAGTTCTCTGAATATAGTCCTGGCATTGCTATCGGCGATGTTGACGGAAATGGTTTAGATGATATTATAACCGGGGGCGCCAGCCGCTTTAGTGCTCAAATTTTTCTGCAGCAAAAAAATAACAGTTTTACACAAAGTGAGTTGTTGCCGAAAGAAGAATCGATCAAAAAAAAATATTCTGATATGGGAATGTTGCTTTTTGATGCAGACAACGATGGCGATATGGATTTGTATTGTTCAGCCGGTGGGTTCGAGGAAACAACAAATTCAACTATTTATAAAGATCATTTTTATATCAACGATAGTAAAGGAAATTTTACAATTGATACAACTGCCTTTCCTGTAAATGTTACCAGTAAATCTTGTGTACGTGCAGTGGATTTCGACAATGACGGCGATCTTGATATTTTTATTGCCGGCCGTGTAGATCCATGGAGTTATCCAAAACCAGTTTCTAGTTTTTTGCTTAGAAATGATACAAAAGAAGGACACATAATATTTACAGATGTAACTGCCACCGTCGCAAAGAGCCTTAAAAATATTGGATTAACCTGCGACGCTATCTTTACTGATTTTGACAATGACGGCTGGACAGATCTTGTTCTGGCTGGAGAGTGGATGCCACTTGTTTTTTTTAAAAATGAAAAAGGTATTTTTAAAGATGTTACAGCCACAACTGGAATCAGCAATAATTTAGGGTGGTGGACCAGTATTGTACCGGGTGATTTTGACAATGACGGGGATATCGATTTTATTGCCGGTAATACGGGTGCAAATTCATTTTACCAGGCAAGTGACAGGTATCCTCTTTTTGTTACAGCAAAAGACTTTGATAATAATGGAAGCTATGATGCATTTCCATCCCTGTTCCTGCCTGATTCTTCAGGCGAGAGAAAAGAATATCCTGCACAAACAAGAGATGATGCCATTAAACAAATGATAAGCCTGCGGGTAAAATTTCAAAACTATAAAAAATATGCCAGTGCCACTATGGACGAAGTGCTGTCTCCGGAGCAACGAAAAGACGCAATAAGATTGACAGCCAATACAATGAAATCCTGTTACATCCGGAATGATGGAAACGGCAAATTTTCATTAAAACCGTTACCTGTTGAAGCCCAGGTATCTGTATTAAACGGAATGGTGGTGGATGATTTTAACGATGATGGAAACCTTGATGTAATTATAAATGGTAACGATTTTGGAGGAGAGGTTACCAATGGAAGATTTGATGCATTAAATGGTTTGTTGCTAAGCGGCGACGGAAGCGGTAACTTTAAGGCATTAAGTATTTTGCAGAGCGGAATTTTTATTCCGGGGAATGGGAAAGCTCTTTCTAAGCTTAGAAATGCTAATGGAGATTACCTTTTGGCTGCAAGCCAAAACAGGGGGCCTTTGGAAATATTTAAAATGAAAAACGGTTCAACTAACCTGCCTGTGTTGTCAAATGACAGCTACGCTTTATTGCAACTCAAAAATGGCAAATTTCAAAAGCAGGAATTTTCTTATGGATCTTCTTTTCTTTCGCAATCTGCCAGGTTTATTCATGTAACTCCTCAAATTGTTGCCATAACTATTATAAACCAAAAAGGAGAAAAAAGACGGCTGGATTTAAATCTCCAAAAACCCTAGCTTAATTAAGTTAATTTTATCAATTTTGATTTTTTAAGCAGTTAGTTTTGACCCAGGTTGCTAATTAACTCCTTTCATTTTATATAAGGCAGCCTGATAAAATTTAAAAAACCTGTCAATATCTGCAAACAGCAAAATATGAAAAATGTAGTTTATTATCTTTTGTCACTGGTAATCACCTGTTTATTATTCCAATGCCGCCAAAAAGAAAAGTTGGTAATCAATGAAGCTGAAGTGTTGCATAACAACCAGTTTATGCTTACGGAGGTTATTATTTATGATATTTTCTCGCCGCCGGTCGCAAGTAGAATTTATGCATATTCTTCACTTGCCTCCTACGAGGCTATTAAGTTTAAACAACCAGGTAATAATTCCATAGCTGAAAAGCTGAATGGTTTTTCAAAAATGCCCGTACCTGAAACAGGCAAAAATTACGATTACACCCTGGCAGCAACTGAGGCTTTTTTTACAGTAGTTCACAAAGTTGTTTTTTCACTGGATTCCTTAAAGCAATATGAGACAACTGTTTATGACAAATTCAAAACCAACCTGGATGAAGCTACTTATGCCAATTCAATCAGCTTTGGAAAATCTATGGGAACTGCTATTTTAGCCAGGGCAGCGAAGGACCGCTATTTACAAACCCGGGGGATGCCTAAATATCTGGGTAGTAAAGATGATGGCAAGTGGGACACAACTCCTCCGGATTATTTTGATGGAACGGAACCATACTGGCAGCTGATAAAGCCGTTGTCTCTGGATACCTGTTCACAATTCAGGCCGATGCCTCCATTTGCTTTTAGCAAAGATTCAACAAGTGTTTTTTATAAAATGGTTAAAGATGTATATGCAGTAAGCAATACATCTAATGACTCTGTAAGAACAATTGCAAAATACTGGGACGATAATCCATTTGTTGTAGAGCACACCGGTCATTTAATGTTTGCCAATAAAAAAATTACACCAGGGGGGCATTGGATGGGTATCACAGCCATTGCCTGTAAAAAATCAAATGCTGATGCAGTTAAAGTTGCCAAGGCATACACCCTTACATCAGTGGCCCTTTTTGATGGGTTTATCAGCTGCTGGGATGCTAAATATAAATATGAATATGTAAGGCCGATAACGCTAATAAAAGCCTGGATTCAGAGAAACTGGGAGTCTTTCTTACAAACCCCGCCTTTTCCTGAATATACAAGCGGCCATAGTACAATTACTGGTGCTGCCTCTACTGTTCTTACCAAAATGTTTGGAGATGGGTTCTCTTTTCACGATAATAGTGACTCCGCTTATATTAATATGACGAGAGACTTTCCTTCATTTTATGATGCTGCCGCTGAAGCTTCTGTAAGCCGTTTTTATGGAGGAATTCATTATATGCCCAGCTTGGATAGCGGTTTGGCTAAAGGGAAGTTGGTAGGAGAAAACCTGTGGTCTAAAATCAAATAGGCTCATTTCTTAAATAATTACAAAAATTATTTCCTCAATATTAAAATAGCAGGCCACGTACCGTTGTAATACATGGCCTGCTATCATTTATCAATTAGAATGAATTAGATATTTATAACACTGTTTTTTCCGCCAAATGCGTTGGGAGATTCTGCATCCGCTTCCGGCTCATTTACCCATTCTGTAGCATTAACCCTGTATTTAAATTCGTGCTGGCTATTTTTTGGTAAAGAAACATCGCATGTAAAGCTGCCGTCTTTCTTTTTACTCATTACCACTGAATTTTGCCAATCGCTGTTTAATCCTAAAATTTCAATTGTTTCGGCATTATCAACACTAAAAGTGAATTTTACTTTGCAATAATCTTTTGTTTTAAAATAAGTTTTTTGTACCATTTGTGTATTTTTTTATTAAAACTTTACGCCTGTTAATACCCCTTACGCTGAAAGGTAACCCATGGCTGAAATTAGTGAGGAACCAAAAGTCTTCGGTTAACAGATCGGTTTAAAATAACGCACCAACTTCTTCAATTTATTTTCCTTTCAAAACAACAGATATTTTTGTTAATTCTCGTTAACACTAATTACCATTCACCAACAAATTGTTCCTAAAACCTTGCCAAACGTTTTATTATAGTATTTTTGGCTCAATAAAATATTATTTATGAGTATTGGATGGATTATTTTCATTGTTGCGGCAATTGGATGGCATATTGGTTTGTACGGGATGTTTAAAAAGGCTGGAATTGAACCATGGAAGGCACTTATTCCATTTTACAACACCTGGTGTATGGTTGAAAAAATGAAGCTGCCCAAATACTGGTTCTTTTTTCAGCTAATTCCTGTAGCCGGGCAATTTATTACTATTTGGATCCTTATTAAATTTGTAGAACATTTTGGTCGCTTTGGAGTTGGGCACCATGCCCTTACAGTTTTTCTCCCCTTCGTTTATTTCCCTTATTTGGGGTTTAGTAAAAGTGAAAGATTTGCCGGAGAACTTGTTACAAAAAATTATAAAAAGTCTGCTGCCCGTGAGTGGATTGACGCTGCAGCTTTTGCAATAGTGGCAGCAACGCTTATACGAACATTCGTATTTGAAGCATACACTATTCCTACTCCTTCCATGGAAAAAACACTGCTTGTAAACGATTTTTTGTTTGTAAGCAAGTCAGCTTATGGCCCAAGAATTCCGAACACGCCGATAGCAATGCCATTTGTACACCATACGATGCCTTTTGTAAATGCAAAAGCATATGTTGAATGGATACATATTCCATATACTCGTTGGTTTGCATCGCCGGTGGTGCGTAGAGATGCAGTAGTATTTAATTTCCCAGCTAACGATACCCTTATAAATGATGAAGAAAATTTTGGTTCAAAAGTTACTTACTATGAAGCCGTCAGGGCTTTGGGGAGAGAAAGGGTTTGGCAGGATTACGGGGATTTGATCATTACAAGGCCGGTTGATAAAAGAGAGAATTTTATTAAACGTTGCGTGGCAATTGCCGGTGACACCCTTGAAGTTAGAAACGGCATTGTGTACATCGACGGTAAAATGCAGGAGCTTGCTTCTCAGTCTGAAAGATTTTACAGGATGACGTTTCCAAAAGGTGTGGAACCCAACGAAGAAAATCTGGCAGATCTTGGTATAAAAGTGAGGATTGATCAAATGGATGTACAGCATGATTCCGCTAGTTATTTGGTAAACATAACCAATGAGGAAAGACCAAATATAAAGTTGCCTGCAGGATATGGCATTACAGATTATATTAAAGGAGATACCCGGAAAGAGATTTTTCCATATTACGATAATACCCATTGGACAACTGATAATTTTGGTCCGCTGTACATTCCTAAAAAGGGAGCAAGCATTGAACTCACTCCAGACAATTACATTCGTTACGAACGTTGCATAAGAGTTTATGAAGGGAACACGCTGGAATTAAAGGAAGGTAAAATATTTGTAAATGGTGCAGCAGCAACTTCCTACACTTTTAAAATGAACTACTACTGGCTGATGGGAGATAACCGCCACAACTCATTAGACAGCCGCTACTGGGGCTTTGTGCCTGAGGATCACGTAGTTGGAAAAGCTTCACTTATTTGGTTTAGCTGGCAGAAGGGACCCCGCTGGAACAGGATATTCAAATCCATCAGGTAATTTCCTTGTTTGCGACTAACGGCAAAAAGAAATCTGCAGGAAGATTTAAACTCAAATGATTTACTTTAGCAATAACAAACCACAGAGCTATGCTTTGTGGTTTTTGTTTCAGCTAACGCTGATAACCAAATTATTAAAAACTAACAGTCATTATTATGATGCTTAAAGAGATTAATATTTCCGTAGAAGTATTTAACTCATCTGATGAATTGGAAGAAGAAAGCCGGGAATTACTGGAAGCGGCAAGATTAGTCACAGCAAATGCCTACGCCCCTTATTCAAATTTTTTGGTAGGAGCGGTTGCTAAATTGAACAACGGAGAAACTGTTTCAGGCACCAACCAGGAAAATGCATCGTACCCTGCCGGGATTTGCGCCGAACGTGTACTACTTTCTGCTGCTGCTACAATTCATCCGGGAGTACCGATAACCACTATGGCAATCAGCTATAATAACACAAAGGGAGACAGTGCTCATCCAATATCTCCCTGCGGAATCTGCCGCCAAAGCCTGGCAGAGTATGAAGAGAGAACCAGTCACCCCATAAAAATAATTTTGGCTGGTTTAACCGGTGAAGTATATATAATTCAACGTGCAAGTCAATTGCTGCCGCTCAGCTTTTCTGCCGGTGATATAAAGTAAATAAAACTCAAAAGAAAATGTCATCACAAATAGCACAGGTTGCAATAGTAGTAAATGATTACGATGAGGCTATTGCTTTTTACACACAACAATTAGATTTTGTTTTACTGGAAGACACTGTCTTATCAGCAACCAAGCGATGGGTAAAAGTGGGTCCAAAAGGTTATGGAAACTGTTGCTTGTTACTGGCAAAAGCTTCTAATGATGAACAGTTGAGCAGGGTTGGAAACCAGGCAGGAGGCCGGGTTTTTATGTTTTTGTATACAAATGATTTTTGGAAAGACTTTAAAGAATATACTGCACGTGGCGTTAAATTTGTAAGGGAGCCAGTAAAAGAACCTTACGGCACGGTTGCAGTTTTTGAAGATCTGTATGGCAATCTTTGGGATTTGATTGAGCCAGTTGATATTGAGTTGCCATATTAAAGAATACCGGCTTTCAACTAAACTTTAACGACTTTTAAAACGGCTGCCGGGGCTGTATCTTATCTCATTTACATACCTTATCGCTCACAACAAAAATTGCTTCAACGCTTGGCGGCAACAACAAAAAAATATCGCAATTGCTTGGTAAGAGTGAGCGATGGATTCAATTGCAGCGGGCCAGGGAAAAGTAAATTAATTTTTCCCTGGTGAATCAATCTTCAAGGGGCTTTGTCTTCCATCTGCCACTCCTGATGTACAGAAACGCCATAATGAAAATAATCGTCCAGTAAACCAGTTCATTGCTCCATGCCATAGCCAGTGTTGTATAATGTACTTTCATTACAAACCAGGTATAAATTAAATATATACTGATGGCAATTATTTCGATGGCAAGGTTCACGGTTGTTTTGCCAGTGCCTGTTACACCATTGAGCCAGATATTGCCAATACTCATCACCAACAAGCCAACCGTCACCATTCTTACTACTGGTATTGCCTGTTGTATAAATGCTTCGCTCTGGCCAAATAGTCCAAAAAATATTGAAGGAAAAATGTTTATTGCCAACGTGGTTACACTGCACATGGTGATACTAAGCAGCATGATTTTTATAATGGCCGATCCTACTTTGTCTTCCCGGCCCTGGCCCATAAGATTACTCACCATGGTATTGCAGGTTCCGGAAAACGCCCATACAAAAACTCCGGCGAGCCCGAATATATTTCGCATGGTGTTGCTGATAGCTTTTGCAGTTTCATCATGCCTCGACTCAATTAAAAAGAAAAATGTAAGCCAGGTAGTTACACTGATAACATACTGAAAGATTAATGGCGTGGCAACCTTCATAATCTTTTTTGAAATCGCTTTATCAAATTTTAAATTATGCAGCAGACCATATTCTTTCTTTAATCCGGTTTTATAAAGCACCAGCACAATTATACAAAAACCACTTATTTCTGCAGTAACAGATGCAATTGCAGCGCCATTAAAACCAAGCGCAGGAAAGCCTGCATGGCCAAAAATCAACAGGTAATCTAAAACAATATTTACAATAGTTTCTGCAGCAAAACCAATAAACAAATACTTGCTGTTGAGTGAAGAAACAAGGAATGCATTGCCCATTTGAAACAGGTATAAAAAAGGCAGACCAAGTACACGGATCTTTAGAAAACTCATTTCCTGGGGAAATGCTTTGGGGTCAGCAACCTGTTGTAATATTAACGGCGCAACCAGCCAGGTTATTAAAATACCAACTGCGGCGAATTGAAGACTGATGCGGATTGACTGTGCCAGTACAGTTTTAAATTCGTGTGTACTGTCGCTGCCGGCATACCTTGAAAAAACAGATTGCACGCCGTTGTTAAGGCCATGACCGGCAACAGCAAAAATCAGGTAAAATACACCTGTAACACCAGCATTACCCAACGCCTCAATATTAAGATGGCCAAGAAAAATGCTGTTCGTAAGCATGTTTATTTGCGGTACCAATATGGCAAATGTTATGGGCAGGGCAATAGACAATATTTGCCGGTTTGTTACCTATACTTTTAAATCTTTCACTGTTGCCGCACTTTCCATAAGTTTGCAAAAATATCTTATTTTAATTCCTAACAACAAACATTGGAGCCAACCTTTAAAATACTAACCGCAGCTATATTTCCGGAGACTGTAAATCTTTTTGCAGAAATAAATTTGTGGGGGATTACTTACATTGTAACAGGCAGTGATAATACATGCCTTGACGTTATTAGTTACCATTTTCCGGCGGATACAAATTTTGAAAGAGCGGCCGTTTATATCAAGCAATCTGTTGCGGCTCAAAATATTTTACAAACTAATTTTGCCAACATCACAATAGCCTATACTTACCCCGCAGCTATGCTTGTGCCCAACGCCCTTATGGGTGAGGCTGATCCGAAGAAAATGCTGGAGCTGGTATATGGTGATGTAAATGATGGATACATCCGCACAGAGTTTTCTTACAAACATCAGTTGCATACAGTTTATGCAATACCAAAAACTGTTGATGCTGTTGTGTCATACCTTTTTGCAAATGCAGTTACCAGGCACCATTATGGTTTGTTTTGCGAAACACTGTCTCTGAAAGGCAATAAATTACATGGCATTTTCGGGAATGGCTATTTCACAGCACAGCTGGGTAAAAGTGGCAGGCTGCAGGCACTGCAGTCTTTTAGTTTTAAAACTCCTGAAGATGCTGCTTATTACCTGCTGCAGCTTTGCTCCAACTATGATTTACCTGTTGATGAAGTAACACTTGAGCTGAGCGGAATGGTGAATGCCGGCAGTGTACTATACGGTGAATTGTATAAATATTTCCCACAAATAAAACTGCAAACTTTACCGGAAGAGTTTAGTTACCCTGAAGATATAAACCAGGTGCCGTCACACTATTTCAGTCATTTATTTCAAATGATTTTATGCGGATAATAAGTGGTACGCATGGTGGCAGAAAAATTAATCCACCTGCAAGTATGCCGTACACAAGGCCTACAACAGATATCGCTAAAGAAGGACTTTTCAATATTTTACAGAACAACCTGGATTTTGAAAATATGAAGACGCTTGATCTTTTTGGTGGCACCGGCTGCATAAGCTATGAGCTGGCAAGCAGAGGTGTGCCCGATCTTACCATTGTTGAAAAAGACACAACAATGTACAACTTCATAAAGATGACTGCTGCCGGTCTTGCATTTACAAATTTTAAAGTGCTTAAACAGGAGGTGTTTAAATACATAGCTTCCTGTACGGATCAATATGATTTTATTTTTGCCGGACCGCCCTACGCATTGGGAACTATTGATGATTTGCCGATGGAAATAATGAAGCAAAAATTGTTAAAGCCCAGGGCATGGTTTGTATTGGAGCATACCCCACGCAATGATTACAAAGGGTTTGAAGGGTATAAAACAGAAAGAAATTATGGCACCACAATCTTCTCTATCTTTATAGGCCAGCAATAATCCATTGTTTACAACAAACATTATTGTAATGAAAAAAAGTGACCTCAGGCGAATATATAAGGAGAGAAGGATGTTGCTTACCCATGCCCAAATGGAGAAGATGAATGACCTGATGCTGATACAGTTTCAAAAACTTCCTGCCGATATTCCATCAACAATTTTATCCTATATGGCTATTGCCCGGTGGCATGAGTTTGATCCTCAACCAATCACAGATTATTGTTATTTTAAAAACCCGGTACAGCAACTTTTGTATCCTGCAATTGCAGAAATAGATGGCCTGTCTGTAATGCTTCCTGTTCTGTGTGATGACAATACAGTTTTTGAAAAAAATGACCTTGGTTTTATGCAACCGGCAGAAGGAGTTGATATTTTGCCCGAAGAGATTGACATGGTAATAGTACCATTGCTGGCTGTGGATACCGATGGATACCGGGTTGGTTATGGGAAAGGATATTATGACCGTTTTTTAGCAAATTGCCGTACCGATGCCATTAAAGTGGGTTTCAGTTACTTCGATCCTGTTGAAACAATTGAAGATACCAATGCGATGGACATACCAATCGACTATTGCGTCACCCATGACAAAGTTTATATTTTCTAACCGCTAATTTTTTTGATTGCTTAGAAGTTTCCGATACCTGTTGTTTCCCTTTTCGTTGCTGTACGCTTTGGTGGTATGGGTAAGAAACTGGTTGTTTGATAAAAACATTTTAAAGTCCACGCCATTTAATTTTCCGCTTATCTGTATTGGTAACCTGGCAGTTGGCGGCACAGGTAAAACGCCGATGGCAGAACTGCTGATCAGGATGTTGAGGAGCGATTATAAGGTTGCCACATTAAGCCGTGGATATAAAAGGAAAACCAAAGGTTTTGGTATTGCCAATGAAAATACCACAGCACTTGAAATTGGCGATGAGCCCATGCAGTTTCACCGGAAGTTTCCGGAAGTTATAGTTGCGGTGGGAGAGGAAAGACTGCTGGCAATTCCCCAATTGCTGCAGGATAAACCTTTAACAGAAGTAATTATTTTAGATGATGCCTACCAGCACAGAAAGGTTAAAGCAGGGTTAACCATCCTGCTTACAGAATGCAAAAATTTATACACCCGTGATTTTTTAATGCCTGCCGGCGATTTGAGAGATGCAAGAAGCAGCGCTGCCAGGGCAGATATAATCATCGTCACAAAATGCAATAAAAATTTATTGCAGACAGAAAGTAAATCCATTAAAAGGGAGTTGAATGCCAGCAAAAATCAGGCAGTTTATTTTACAAGTATCACTTACGGCACACCTTACCATTTGTTTAAAAAAGACGAATATTTTTTAACAAATGACACAGGTGTATTCCTTGTTTGCGGTATAGCCAATCCCAAACCTTTAAAAGATTTTTTAACCGAACAGGTGCATACTTATGATATGCTGCGTTACCAGGATCACCATATTTTTGACAGCGATGATCTTCTTGATATCAAACGCCAGTTTGAAAAAATGAAGTCTGCTAAAAAGATTATTCTGACTACCGAAAAGGATGGTGTGAGAATGCAGAAATTTAAAACCGGCCTGGCGGATTTTCCCATTTACGTTATCCCGATTCAGCATGAATTTTTATTTAATGAGGCCGGCAATTTCAGATCGCAGATTATTGGTTTCATCGAATCGTTTACTAAGCCCGTTGCAGCCGCAGAATAAAGAAACACAGCATTCTTCTTCTCCTTTGCTTAGAACACTTCAAACCTTACCTTTGCCGCTCAAAAAACAGCAGTTAGTAAACAGCCGTAAGCCGTTAGCCTATGGCTTTTTGCTTCCTCCTAACAGCTAAAGGCTAACAGCTCTCTTATGAAGTATATCAACGAAATCAACAAGCGAAAAACATTTGCCATCATATCTCACCCGGATGCCGGTAAAACCACCCTTACAGAGAAATTTCTTTTGTTTGGCGGGGCCATACAAACTGCAGGTGCTGTAAAGAGCAACAAAATAAAAAAGCACGCCACATCAGATTTTATGGAGATTGAGCGCCAGCGTGGTATTAGTGTGGCAACCAGTGTTATGACTTTTGAATACGATGGTTTTTTGATTAACCTGCTGGATACACCCGGTCACCGGGACTTTGCCGAGGATACTTACCGTACGCTTACAGCCGTGGACAGTGTGGTGCTGGTAATTGACAGTGTGAATGGAGTAGAAGCACAAACCCGGCGGCTGATGGAAGTGATCGCCATGCGGAAAACACCCGTGATTGTTTTCATCAATAAAATGGACCGGGATGGTAAAAACCGTTTCGACCTGATGGAGGAAATTGAGAATGAATTAAAAATACAACTGCACCCGATGACAGTGCCCATCAGCAGCGGTAAAGATTTTAAAGGTGTGTATGATCTTCGACAGAAAAGGCTGGTGTTGTTTACATCTGGTACCAAAGCCAATGATGAAGATGTTGTAACTATCAATGACCTCAACGATTCAATCTTAGATGCTAAAATAGGAGAGAAGGATGCAGCAACTTTAAGAGAGGATGTGGAGCTGATAGATGGTGTGTATGGAGAATTGAATGAGGCTGATTATTTATCCGGCGCTGTGGCACCGGTGTTTTTTGGCAGTGCTGTAAATAATTTTGGTGTGAAAGAAATGCTGGACACTTTTATACGAATTGCCCCCACACCACGCCCAAGGCATACCACTATAAGAGACGTAGAACCATTGGAAGATAAATTCAGTGGCTTCGTTTTTAAGATACACGCTAACCTTGACCCTAAGCACAGGGACAGGATTGCATTTTTAAGAGTATGCAGCGGCAAGTTTGAAAGGAGTAAATACTACAGCCACGTTCGCCTTGAAAAAGACGTGAGGTTTAATAATCCATATAGTTTTTTAGCGAGGCAGAAAGATGTAATTGAAGAGGCTTTCCCAGGTGATGTAGTGGGATTGTTTGATACCGGAAATTTTAAAATTGGCGATACACTTACAGAAGGAGAAAAATTTTATTTTACCGGTATTCCTTCTTTCTCCCCGGAGATATTTAAAGAAGTACAGAATAAAGATCCGATGAAAACCAAGCAGCTTGAAAAGGGTCTGCTACAGCTAACGGACGAAGGTGTAGCACAGTTGTTCACACAATTCGGTGGAAACAAAAAGATCATTGGATGTGTTGGTGAGTTGCAGTTTGAAGTGATTCAATACCGGTTATTACAGGAGTATGGAGCATCTGTACAAATGAACAGCCTGCCATTTTTTAAAGCCTGCTGGATAAGCAGCAAAGACCCAAAAAAGCTGGAGGATTTTATCCGGTTTAAACAGGCCAATATTGCGGCCGATAAAGACAGTCAGCTGGTTTACCTGGCCCAAAGCGAATGGTTTTTAAATACAGAGATTCAAAACAATCCGGATATTAATTTTCAATTTACCAGTGAAGTGCTTAAGTAGTTTTTTGCTGTTTGGCCAATGCGGTTAATTGTTCATGTACAGCAATTACTTGTGGTATTAATAACTCTTGTTCGTTATTGGTTATCACATAATCACAGAGCCGCATTTTTATTGTTTCATTCAGCTGTTTGTCCATCCTGGCTATTACTTGCTCCCTGGTGATGCTGTCCCTTTTCATCACCCTGTTAATACGTACCGCAGCCGGTGCATACACACCAATTACTTTATCAAGAAACTCCTGTGAACCGCTTTCAAAAATCAGTGCAGCTTCTTTAATGGCATAAGGTATATTTTGAGCAGTGCTATGCTTGGTCATCCATTTATCTGCAGCGGCAATAGTGGCAGGATGCACAATGCTGTTGAGTTTAGCCAGTTGCTGTGGATTATTGAAAACAGCACCTGCTAAATAAGCCCTGTTTAATTGGTTACCGGCGTAAGTATCTTTTCCAAAAATAGCGGTTAGCTTTTCCTTTAAATCTTCGTCTTCATTCATCAGTTTTTTTGCCTCTTCATCAGCATAATAAACAGGTATGCCCAGCACTTCAAATATTTTTGAAACAGTACTTTTGCCGCTGCCAATTCCGCCGGTGATTCCAATTTTAAGCATAGAAGACGTCTGATGTTTGACGTGTGATGTTTAAATCCATTGACGATTGACGATTCACTGTTGACGATTCACCATTCACCGCCCAAATGTAAATAAAAACCCAAAAGCCAGGTTTATGACTTTTGGGTTTAACTATGATCCACAAATTAAATCTTAAGCTTTTATTTCCGGAGTTTTATTTAAAGCTGCACTCATCTCCATACTGATTGTGCTCTTTTCAATTTTAAGGTAACTCCCCGGGCTTACTTCAAGGCTGATTGTGCCATCTTCATTTACCTTATTGATCTTACCGTGTATGCCCGCAATGGTTACTACTTTATCGTCTTTTTTTAAATCGCTGATAAAAGTTTTTTGTTGCTTTGCCTTTTTTGCCTGCGGACGAATCATGAACATCCAGAAAACCAGGATCATTAAGCCCATAAATAAAAGAGAGAAACTGCTACTGCCTTTTCCCTGCGGATCCATCATTAAAAAAATACCGAGTAATTGCATGTTTGTTGTATTGATGATTAAAAAATTATTGTTTTGCCGGCGTCACCTCTCCAAATAGTTTTACCTGAAAGTTAGCGGGATCTGTATTTGCTGAAACGGTTATTATTTTCTCCTGGTGATTTAGCTTTCCGGCGCTGTTAAACACTACTTTTATAAAACTAGTTTCACCGGGCATTACAGGTTTTTCAGGCTTTTCCGGAATGGTACAACCGCAACTGGCAGTGGCGTTGGTAACTACTAAGGGCTTTTTGCCAATGTTTTTAAATTTAAAATTATAGGTCACTTTTTCCCCCTGTTTAATACTGCCGAAATTATAGGTTGTATCTATTAATTCAACCAGTGTACTGTCTTTCAGTGCCTGGTTCATCAGCCTGCTGTTATCGTCTGCAATCTTATCTTTTCTTCTTACATCACAGGATGAAAAAACGGTGATTGCCGCAATCACAAAAAATAAAAAGTACCGCTTCATATTGATCTTATAAATTTTAAACCTTAACGAACTCACTTCAAACCCCAAACTGTAAACTCCAAACCGTAAACCGTCTACAATGTGCTATTCTTAAAACTCTTCTTTTCAATCTTACCCTGCGCAGATAATTCTTTATGAATGTTATCTAAAATACCATTAATAAACTGGCCGCTTTGTGGTGTACTGTAATCCTTGGCCAGGTCAATATATTCGTTAATAGTAACTTTTGTTGGTATCGTTTCAAAAAACAAAAACTCACAAATACCCATTTGAATGATGATGAGATCAAGCGCTGCAATACGCTCTGCATCCCAGTTTTTTAGCTTGGGTTTAAGCAGTTCCATACTCACCTCTTTTTTATCTATCACGGTAAATAAAAGGCTTTTTGCAAAATCCATTTTTTCCTTGCTTACAATTTCATTGAAGTTAAACTGGTGAGGCTTCTGTAAAAAATTCAGCATCAGCAGGTTCATCATTTCAGCATCGTCATCCCAGTTAATAAACAGCTCTTCAATGTGGGTTATAAAATCTTCGTTGGGCAGCATCAGGTTTGTAAATACAAACTCAAGAATTAGTTTCTCGTTTTTCTTGTCTCTTGAAAGTTCTGCAATGTATTCATGGTATTCTTCAGATGCTGCAAGGGCTGTGTAAGTTTTCTTCAAAAGCGCCTCATCAATCAGGTGCTGCGGTTTAATGTCATCTACTGCAGCCGCAAAAGTTGGCTCTTCCCTTATCTTCCAAAGCAACTCATTACCAGTAATTTTTGTATTGATATTCAAATCGTCGGCAGAAGGTAAATGTTTGCTGGCTTTTTTCAGGGCGTCCTTTTCTGCATATTTGGCAACTTCAGTTAAAAAATAGATCAGGTAAACAAGTAATTTCCGGGTTTGGTCAATTTGTTTTTGCAGTAGTTTGGCAGCTTCAGCCTGGTTTGCATTGTCATAATTACTGTCAAGGGTGTACAGGGTCTGCATCACTTTAATGCGGATATTTCTTCTGCTTATCATTCGTTTTTCACTTTAAAATTCAGCTGCAAATGTAGGGGATTAATAGCTGGCAGCTGCTTATTTAGGGGGCAATGAAAAATTGTCTGTAATGGCAGTTACTAAACTGCCATTGAATGAATTTACACTGACAACAATGCTTTTTATCTGCCTTGGTACAAAATTAGCAGGTAGCCATTGCCGAAATTATTCGGCCTTAAATTAATTTAACTAATAAAAATTATCACATTATGGCTAAAAAGTTAAGCATTACCCCACTACACGACAGGGTAATTGTAAAAGCTGCTGCCGCAGAAGAAAAATCTGCCGGAGGAATCATCATCCCTGACACTGCAAAAGAAAAACCACAACGTGGTATTGTAATCGCTGCAGGCCCCGGTAAGAAGGACGAGCCCGTTACAGTAAAAGCAGGCGATACAGTATTGTATGGCAAATATGCAGGTACAGAAATAACGGTTGAAGGCGCTGAGTATTTGATTATGAGAGAAAGTGATATACTGGCAATAGTTTAAGGCAGTACTTAGTACTTAGATATTAGTACTAAGACAAGAAATTAAAATTGAATAAACTAACTAATTTATCAGCACAGTCTAAATACTTAGTAACAAATACTAAGTATTCACATTTTGTACTAAAATCTAAAAATCTATTACAATGGCAAAAATGATATACTTCGATATCGAAGCAAGAAATAAAATGAAAAAGGGTGTTGATACCCTTGCAAACGCAGTAAAAGTAACCCTCGGACCAAAAGGCCGTAACGTGGTTATTGAGAAAAAGTTTGGTGCACCGCAGGTAACTAAAGATGGTGTAACAGTAGCAAAAGAAATTGAACTGGATGACGCTATCGAGAACATGGGTGCTCAAATGGTGAAAGAAGTAGCATCTAAAACTGCAGATATTGCAGGTGATGGTACTACTACTGCAACTGTGCTGGCCCAGTCAATTATCAGCGAAGGTTTGAAAATGGTTGCTGCAGGTGCAAATCCAATGGATTTAAAGCGTGGTATCGATAAAGCAGTTTCTATTGTTGTAGAACACTTAAGAGGTCAGTCTCAAACTGTTGGTAACGACAGCAAAAAAATTCAGCAGGTGGCTACCATCTCTGCAAACAATGACGAAACAATTGGTAAATTAATTGCTGAAGCTTTTGTTAAAGTAGGTAAAGAAGGTGTTATAACTGTTGAAGAAGCAAAAGGTACAGATACCACTGTTGATATAGTTGAAGGTATGCAGTTTGACAGAGGTTATATCTCTCCTTACTTTGTAACCAACAGCGAAAAAATGCAGGCTGAATTGCAGAATCCATACATTCTTATTTACGATAAGAAAATTTCTGCGATGAAAGATATCTTAAGCATTTTGGAAAAAGTTGCTCAAAGTGGTCGCCCGCTGGTAATTATAGCTGAAGATTTAGAAGGAGAAGCACTGGCAACACTGGTTGTAAATAAATTACGTGGCACTATCAAGGTTGCAGCTGTTAAGGCTCCGGGCTTTGGTGACAGAAGAAAAGAAATGCTTACCGATATTGCCATCTTAACTGCAGGTACAGTTATCAGCGAAGAACTGGGTCATAAATTAGAAGCTGCTGATCTAACTTTCTTAGGACAGGCTGCAAGCATCACTATTGATAAAGACAATACAACCATCGTAGGAGGAAAGGGTAAAAAACTTGATATCACTGGCCGTGTAAATCAAATTAAAGCACAGGTAGAAAATACAACATCTGATTACGATAAAGAAAAATTACAGGAACGCCTTGCTAAGTTAGCGGGTGGTGTAGCTGTTCTTTATGTAGGTGCTGCAACAGAAGTTGAAATGAAAGAAAAGAAAGACAGGGTTGATGATGCATTACATGCAACACGTGCCGCTGTTGAAGAAGGTATTGTACCAGGTGGTGGAGTTGCTTACATCCGTGCTATTGAAGCCCTTGAGCCAAAAGTAAAAGGACAGATAGCTGATGAGCAGACAGGTATGCAAATCGTTCGCCGTGCTTTGGAAGAACCAATTCGTTGCTTAACTTCTAATGCAGGTATCGATGGTTCTATCGTGGTACAAAAAATTAAAGAAGGCAAGGGAGATTTTGGTTTCAATGCAAGAACTGAAGTGTACGAAAACTTATTTAAAGCTGGTGTAATTGATCCAACCAAAGTAAGCCGTGTAGCACTTGAAAATGCAGCCTCTATTGCCGGTATGTTATTAACTACAGAATGTGTAATAGCAGATCGTCCGAAAGAAGAAGCAGCACACAACCATGGCGCTCCTGATATGGGCGGTATGGGTGGATACTAATTCTGCACTCAATAAAATTCAATACAGATCCCCTTCAATTTTGGAGGGGATTTTTTTTGGGGACATACAGGAAAACTTCTTTCAACATCGTTGTGTCACTCACTTTTACTTTCACAACTTTATTGAGCCTTTATTTAGATATCTGTTTGTTGCAGTTGCTGTTTCTGCAAAATGTTGATTGGCGGAAATAAATTTAAAATCTTCTCAGTAACACACAGCATTTTCTCTCACTTATTTTCCACATCCTCAATACTTTTTTAATTTTAAGCTATTTTCACCCTTCAAAAAAAATATAAGATGAACAAAACAATTGTATCCTTCACTGCTGTAGTGTTTTTAGTAACGAGTATAGTAGCTTGTAAAGGAAAAAGGAAAGAGGGTGAATCAACCACAACAACAACAGAGCAAACGGCCGCTGATACCAAGCCCGCAGAAGAAAAATCTTCAACCGCCAATAGTGCCAAAACATATAAGGTGAGTTTTGCACCGGACAGCGTTATACTTGGCAAAGAGAAAGAGGCATTTGTAAAGTTGCTGAGTGGCGAAGCAATTGAACTACAGGATGCTGATGGTAAATCAACTGGCATGAATGTTAAGTTTGTATTAAGAGCAACAAACAGATCAACTTTAGATAATAAGAAATTCTTCAATGTAAGTGACGGAGATGCCAGGTTAGAGCTGGATAATGGCACCAACATAACCATTAAACACGGTGCCAGTCTTAATCCTGATCCGGAAGCATCACTTGAGGGCACATGGGAGTTTGAAATACCGGCTGGCACAAAGCCGGCCAAACTGAACCTGTTTTATGATGGTACCCGGGTAGGCGTTGCCCTGGGTTTAAAATAATTATAGAAAAGAAATTTAAAGCCAACCTGCTAAAACCGGGATGGCTTTTTTTATGTCCCTGATTTACTTGCAGGTACTTGTGCAGTATTTTGAAAATTAAAAAGATTCATCGGCATCGGCATTGCAGCACGATTAACGGCATCGCTGCTGGTTTACAGTTAATCCTGTTCCTGCTTATCTTTATATTATAAATCATCAATTATGGGTAAACTGCATGATTCCATCAAACCTGCTCACAAAGAATTTATAGAAAAGCAGCACATTTTTTTTGTAAGCACTGCTCCGTTAAATGGTGATGGCAGAATCAACTGTTCTCCAAAAGGACTCGATTGTTTCCGGGTACTGGATGAGCATACCGTTGCTTACATGGATTTGATAAGCAGTGGCAACGAAACATCTGCTCATACCCTGGAGAATGGCCGCATCACTATTATGTTTACCTCTTTTATCGGGGCACCCAATATTCTCCGTCTTTATGGCAAAGGGTTTACAGTGTTACCCGGTATGCCGGCATGGGAACAATATTCATCAGGATTCACCCTTTACCCAAGCACCCGCCAAATAATTGTTGCAGAGATAGATTTGGTGCAAACCTCCTGTGGCTTTGGCGTTCCGCTGTATAATTATACCGGTGAAAGAGATATTCATTTTGAATGGGCAGAAAAGAAAGGTGCAGACGGGCTTCAAGAATACATTCAGCAAAACAATCTTAAAAGCCTTGATGGCTTACCAACAAATTTAGGCTTAACTGCCGGATAGCATCAAAACCGGGCTAACGGGCTTACCTTCGCCAGGCAATAAAAATACATGTTTATGGGTGATGATTTGTTGAAAAACTGGCAAAAAAAATCGGGCGACAGGATCAAGCTTTATAAAAACTATTTGCACCGGGCAGATAAAAATACTGTGCTGAAAGCCATACCCGAGCTGCATGAAGAAGCCTTCAGCAAAATAGACTGCCTGCAATGTGGTAACTGTTGCAAGGGGTATTCACCCCGTTTTAAAATAACAGATATAAAGCGCATTGCAAAGCATCTTAAAATGAAAGACGGTGATTTGATCAACAATTATTTAAGGGTTGATGAGGATGGTGATTATGTAATGCGGCAAGTGCCCTGCTCATTTTTAGGCGCTGATAATTACTGCAGCATCTACGAAGTACGGCCATCTGATTGCGAACGCTTTCCGTATACCAATGAAGATGTGCTGCTGAAAAGACAGCCCCTCACTCTGAAGAATGTTACCTTTTGCCCTGCTGTTTATTATGTGATTGAAAAGCTTATGGCTTCCGCAAAGTAATTTCATCAAATGCTGCACTCAGTGGTCTTTCAATACCATCACCTTTCCATTCTTCAGCGCCGGGAATTACGGTAGCTTTTAAAATTTCATCTTTACTTTTTCCGGCTTTTATCTCAGCCTCAACAAACTGCAAAGTCTTATCCAAATAGTTTCTGAAAGCAAGCACATCAGCCTTTGTAATCACCACATCAAAGCCGTCAGCCGCATGACCGCAAACAAAAGTTGTGTTATCGCTAAAAGTTGACATAGCCTTATCCAGCACTGCTATCCAACTCATTATATTTGCACCTGCAGTTCTGTCTACAAACGGATGCCGCCTGTTAAAAACAAGATCTCCAACATGCACAACATTTGCCTTTTTTAACTGCACAAAACTGTCGCCGTTAGTATGGCCTGCACCAAAATAATAAAGGGATATTTTTTCTCTGCCAATCTTCTCAGTCCAAAGGCTGGAAAAGGTTTGATCAGGGTAAAGTTGCAGGTCTTCGGTCTTTTTTTCTTTGGCAACCTTCTCCATATTTATACGGGAATTGCCATGAGCAAGCACATGCAGCACTAAACCTTTAAAAGCAATATTGCCCGCAGTATGGTCACCATGGTGATGAGTATTAATCAGCAATCTGAATGGGACATCTTTTCTTGTTTTCAAATCATCTATTAAGTGTTGGGCAGAATCTGGAAACTGTGCATCCACCACAACAAAACCAGCTTTTGTTACACAGAATAAAATGGTGCCGCCTTTCTCTGTAAAAATACCGGTGTTTTTGTCCAGCATTTTTATTTTCCAGGCGGGGTCTGCTGCAAGTTGGGCAAATGTTCTGTTACTCAAAAGTGCCAGAGCAGTAAGGATGGTTGTGCTGTTCTTTATAAAAACTCTGCGTTGCATATTTTTTGTTTAGTTAAGTAAATTACAATTTTATTGTTGAATAAATATTTGGCAAAGAGAGATTTTTATTTTCAGTTCGTAGCTAACATAAATAGGCAACAATCATTCTTAATAATTGTCACATATTTTTTTTGTACACTAAAAAATGTTGGATAGGTAAAAAATCGCCTTTGTAAAATAAGGTGAATCCATTGACGGCCATTTCCTTATTAAGTTGCTGCACAGTTGTTTTATGCAATGCTTTTATCAGTATGGAAGGGTCTTCACCACGGTACTCCAGCAGTAAAATTTTGCCTCCCACCTTCAGCGACTTACGAATGGCTTGCAGCATTTGTTGGGGAAACTCCAGCTCATGGTAAACATCCACCATTATGGCAAGGTCAACACTATTTGGTGGCAGGTTGGGCGATTGTTCACTGCCTTTAATAATCTCAACAATACTGTCTTGCTGCTTTGTTTTATTTGCTTTTAGCAGCGTGATCATCTCATCCTGGACTTCTACTGCATACACTTTTCCTTTTGGCACTTTTGCCGCAAGCTTAAAACTGTAATAACCCGTACCAGCGCCGATGTCGGCAATCACAGCGCTATCGCTAACGGCTATTTTTTCAATGGCAAGCCGGGTGTTTTCTTCTTTATTCCTTTCAGGCCGCTCCAGCCAGTCGCTGCCGCCTGCACCCATTACGTGCGATATTTCTCTGCCAAAATATAACTTGCCAATGCCATCTGCAGAAGCACTGCGGTAAGTGTAAATACTGTCTTTAGCTTCTGAATCAATAGTAGCTTTTTGCTGTGAGTTGCACGACGTATTTAACAACAGAATCGTCAACAACAAAATTGATATCTTCATAAAATTTTATTTGGTTTACTGATAACAAACAAGCCGACTATTCAACGGTCAACAAAATTGATTCATTATAATAATCTCCTGCTTTTCATTAATAGTGGGTAACATTTTTTATAGCACACTGTTTATAAAATGCAATCATTTTTAAGCTATTTTTAGATGTTTTAAAATTCATGCCAAAGCATAATAAATTAAACTGGCCAATATTTTTTGTGTTTGAGTTTTACTGAATAAAGAGGTTAGATTACTTTTACCAACTATCAATTTCTTAATCAATAATTGGAAATGCTAAATGTACTGTTACTTAAAGATCCGGCAGCGGTCTCTTTTAGTAAAAAAGAAAAGATACTTTACTATTTACTTGCAATTTTTTTTCTTTCATTATATGCCCCGGTAATAACCTGGGTGTACAACGCAGGGATGTGGATGTTCGTGGCGTACTGCCTGGTCTTTAATTCCGTACAGGAAAAAAAAGTAATTTTTAAAGAGCGAAAACTGCTCCTGGCAATTATCCTGTTTTTTTTATTTAGCTGTATCAGTGCTGCATTATCTGTAAACAAAGCCGAAGGATTAGCTATAATCGGCTACAGGCTAAACTTGCTCGCAGTGCCGCTATCATTGGGTACAATATGCATTAGCCAAAAGCTTAAGCAACGTATCATTAATGCCTTTGCATTTGCCACTACTGCCGGGGTGTTGTTCTGTCTTTTGTGGAGTATTTTCCAGGCTCTAAAGTACAACGACTTTTCATTGCTGTACAATGATAACCTTTCGTTCATTATTAATTTCCAATCTGTTTACCTTGCAATGCTGGTTAATTTGGCAGTATTCAGTTATGTGTATTTGCTGGTAAAAAATGATACACTCGTAAACAAGTTACTGCTGGTTCCGGCCTTTTTTATTTTACTCATCGTGAATTTTCTTTTAGCAAGCCGTATTTCTATTGTGCTGTTGTACGGCTCAATTTTAGTCTTTGTTGTTTTTTACATTATTAGAGGCAAAAAAATATTAGAAGGAGTTACGCTGGTAATGGGGCTGCTGCTGGGTTGCTTTCTTTTAATAAAATTTTTCCCCAAAACTATTAATAGATTTAGTGAGTTAACCTATACAAAGTTTGACTTTAAGAGCGAGGGAAAAGAAAGTCATTTTAATATGGCAGTTACCAGCGATCAATGGAATGGAGCAAATATCAGGCTTGCTGTATGGGAGTGTACCTGGGCACTAATAGAAAAACATCCGGTTACGGGGGTGGGACTGGGCGACAAAATGGACAGATTAAAAGAACAGTATGCCAGGCAGGGCTTTACGTTTGGTTACAAAACCAACCGGAGTGTACATAACAATTATCTTGACATTTGGCTTAGTATGGGGCTGTTGGGACTGATAGTTTTTTTAACTGGCTTTTTTATATTACCGGTAATAAACTGCCTGAAATTGAAAGACTGGTACGGGCTTACAATAATTTTTGTACTGATGATTGCGCTGTTCACGGAAACTTACACAGACAGGATGATAGGCAACACCATGCTTGCTTTTTTTATCTCCTTTATTACTGCATATAAAAAGGATGCAGTAATATAACACTATTCATTGTCGTGCAGGTACATGTCAATGGCTTTGCTGGTATCTCCTAAATATACTAGCTCGCCATTTTTTATATAGCCCGCCCTGCTGCAATATTTTTTTATCACTTCCATGCTATGGCTTACCAGTATCACTGTCTTGCCTTCTATCCAGGCAGATTCAAAAACCTTGATAGCCTTTTCCTGGAACTTCATATCGCCCACTGCAAAAATTTCATCCAGGAACATAACGTTTGCACCCGCATTTACTGCAATTGAAAAGCCGAGCCTGGCAACCATGCCAGAAGAGAAATACTTGATCTTTGTATCAATGAATTCTTCCAGTTCAGCAAAGCTTACGATCTTGTCGAAAATGGCATCAATATCTTTTATCTTCATCCCCAGCACTGATGAAGAAACATAAATATTTTCCCTGGCTGTAAGTTCATGGCTCATTCCCACGCCCAGGTTCATAAGAAGGGTGGTTCCATTGATGTTTACAAATCCGGTATCAGTAGGATACACACCAGCCAGTAAACGCACCAGGGTAGATTTGCCACATCCGTTACGGCCAATTAACCCTACACATTCACCCACATTAATTTCAAAATTCATCATTTTTACTGCTTCCACATTCTTATTTCTCGGCGGGTTAAAAAGGTTAAACAGCCGGTGTTTTACTGTATTATGACTGTCTTCACTTATCTGGAAAGTCTTGCTGATATTTCTTGCTTTAATAGCTATTGTTTTTTCCATGATTACAATTTTTCCGCAGCTTTTGCTCCAAGCTTGTTTAATAAAATAAGGCCAACTAACAACAGGAATATGGCATAGCCAAAATCGAACGCCATTAATTGGAAATCCGGCGATTTGCCTTCCATCATTACACGCCGGGCATTTATTATTATTCCTGCAATTGGGTTACCGTACACCAACGCAGGCAAAGCATCTTTAAAAATTGATAATTTGTAAAAAATAGGTGAAAGAAAAAATAAAAATGAAGTAAACACCAGCCACACCTGGGTTATGTCTTTTGCAATGATATAAATATTAGAAAGCATGAGCGATATCCCTAACGAAAGGATAAACAAGTTTATAAATAATACAAAAATCCAAAGACTATTTATTGATACCTGAGCTGACTCTTTTTCAAATAAATGATAAAACATGAAAAACATTATAAGATTGAAGGTAAATCCAATAGTATTTGACATAAGGGTTGATATGTAAATCTCCAGTTTATTCATGTTACTGTATTCATACAAATACTTTTTAGAGTGTAAAATCTGGATAGTTCCTGAGGTAGATTCTAAAAAGAAGTTCCAAATAATTAATCCAATAAACAGGTAAGAAGCAAATGATGGCACATCTGTTTTAAGTATCAGCTTAAAAGCAACATAGTAAATTGTCATATCCATTACCGGCTTTATCAGCGCCCACAATAACCCCAGCTTATTTTCATAGTACCGGAGTTTAAATTCAATTTTGGCCAGCAGCCAAAGTCTTTCCAGTTTATTTGATCTGGATGTCCAATCTTTTAATATTTCACCAATTAGCATACTATTGATCTTAATTTCTTTAGGGCTATGGCAATTCTTTTTAGCCTGTTGTTTCTCTTGATAAAGTTCTTCACCATAGAATAAAAATGCTTATCAGCCTCTTGCCTTACGGATACATTTGTACCGAAAGAAGGGTTATCATACGCATAACCGGGGCCATTTGCATTTAGTAAATTTATTACCTGGGTTGCAAACTTAGTATAAAAAGCTGCATGTTTTTCCGCAATATATTTATTGGAATACAATAATTTTTCCCTGGAAATGTTCCTGATCATTGAACCTGATCTCACCCTGTAATAAAACAACACTTCAGGTAATACTACGCCGTTAAATCCGTTTTGCAGCATTTGAATTACACTTTCATAATCTTCCAGTCCATAGTCTGTTTTCGGGTCATTTAATCCGCCCGTTAAAAAAGCATTTCTTTTGTAAACAAGTCCGCTGCTGTTAATGGGATTATGCACTAAAGCATACGGAGGCTGGGGAGTAAATGCAGGCCATACAGCCTTGCTGTTTTCAAAATATTGCACCCATGCGCCGACAAAAAACACATTATCCTTTTGCTTTAATACATTCACCGCTTTTCCATAATAGGTAGGCGCTACTTTATCATCCGCATCTAAAAATGCAAGGTATTCACCGCTTGCTGTTGCTGCTCCTAAATTTCTTGCGGCTGCTATACCATTATTTTGTGTATTGATTATTCTTATTTTATCAAAGCTGGCAAGTTGTTCCAGCTTTCTTATACTTATACTATCCGTACTTCCATCATTAATTATAAGCAACTCAACATTTTTATAAGTTGATGCTATTACCGATGCTAGACAGTCGTCGACATATCTGCCGAGGTTATAGTAGGGGATTACTACTGTCAGTAAACCTTTTATACGAGTTTCTGTTTCGAAAATGTTTTGGATAATTTCCTGGTGCAAAAAAGGAAATACCGAGTCAGCTTTGCTATTTGAATTTACTTCGTTAAAAAAGGTGATTTTTTGCGGAAGAATCTTTTGGAAAGCATAAGTTTCTTCAATCCTTTTCCTGGCATTGGTACCAATGCTGTAAACTTCATCGTTGGTTAATGCAAGTATTTGGTGCAGTTTTAATGCAAAGTCACCGGCTACGTTATGATCAAATAAGAAGCCGGACACACCATCCTGCATCATTTCACACTGGCCACCTTGTTTTGATGCCAGTACAATTTTTCCCAAGCTCATCGCCTCTATTACAACGTAGGGCATATTGTCCACTATGCTTGGTACAATAATTACGTGAGCCTCCTGTAAATGCTCTTCAATTTGACCGGGATTTATTTTTCCTTTAAGCTGGAGTAGTCCCCTTTTTATGTAGCGGTTGTATTTATCTTTTACAACCTGCCCCATGGTTTTCATTTCGGGATGGTAAACAATATCCGTACCTCCAATTAGTTGCAACGTGTGTTTAAATCCCCCTTCCCACAATTCACTGAAATATTTTAATAATTCAAAGCTGCCTTTTTGTGGTGAAAGTTTACCGTAACATACAATTTTATTGCGATGAAAATTGCAAGCTGGTTTATTCTCATTCTTAAACGGGTTTGCAATAAATGCAATTGCTTTTGTGTCAAGTGGCATGTACCTGTTAATTTCTTTAACCAGGAAACGGGTGGGAGAAATAAGAGCATCTGAAGCGGCAATTGCCTGTTTTTCCATTTCACCAGTAAAAAAATCCGGAAAGCAGTATGTTGATACCCTGTTGTAATCTAGGTAAATAAAGGCAGGTGAATGAAGTGTAATGATGATGGGTACATCCGCTAAAAATGCATAGCCGGCATGTTTAAATTGTGTGATGTAGTAGGCAATTCCGAGATAGTCCTGAGCTTCAATAATATCTGGTTTGCCCTCTTTTTCAATCATTTTTTTTACCATACTTGCAAAAGCATAACTAAGGCGGGCTGTATAACCAAGAAATTTGTAAAGCCCATCTTTGTTACAGTTGAATTTTACAAGTTTTATGTTATCTCCCCGGGTTGAAATAGTGTAATCTTTAGCGTTGTCATCCTGCGTAAATACAGTTACCGCATTACCAGCCTCGGCCAGCATTTTTGCAGTAAAAAAACAGTAGGTGCTAATGCCCCCGCCATGCATAGGAGGATACTCGGTTGTAAGTAACCAGTAATTCAATTGTTGTATTTTTTTACGTGATTACTAAAAAGTGAACGGAAACTTCGCTTGCCCAAAATTACTTTAATAATATGGCCGAATCGTTTATACCAAAGGGGGAGTATTTCGTATTCATTATTATACCATTCCAGCATTTCATAATATTCTTTTTGTTGAACAGCTTTACTTATTGATATAAACTCCAGATAAAGTGAACTTCTTTTTCTCCATAGTTCTATTTCTGATTCTAACTCAATTTTTCCTGGATTTATGTTGAGGAAATTAGTTTCCGGATCATAAGGAATGTCCCTGATTTTCTTCATTAATCTTTGTAACCCCTCGTAGGATTGAAAGCAGTCTGTTACGATAAGTGCTTCTATTGAACTAGTGCGATTTTTATTGAATTCTTCTGCTGACAGGTTGGTGAAGCTTTTGAGACTTAATAATAAGAAATTTTCAACTAAGAGAAAAGCACCTTGAGGAGGTATGACGAAAAACAGAATTTTTAATTCATATAAACTCTGTTCTGAGAAATATCTAACCACTTTAGAAATGTTTTCATGGTAGTTTGAAATTTTATCTTTAGAAAAAATAGGTAATAATTGGTTTCCGCCGGCGTGATTATTCAGGCTTAAAAGAATATAGATGTCTGCAAGTAATTTTTGATTGATAAACGTATCAAAAAAAGTGTCAGTAAAAGTTATTAAATATTCATTTTTCAAAGAGCTTACAAGTAAAAATAGTTCAGGGCACAATTCAGTAGCATTGTCAACTAGTATATTTAAGGATAAATTTTCAATGCCACAATCCGTATTTGTGTAATCTTCAATTGAAGAAGAATTGAAGGTGTAGTAGGTTATGTATTTACCAGGTAAATAACTCATTTTAGATGCCTTTAATAAGCAGTCCTTTTGTTGTAACGATCCAGCTAAAAATTCTCTCCCATGCATGCGTAACTGTACCCGAAAAGCTGTCTAATACATTTCCGTTTTCTAAGGTGTTTCTTATTTGTAAAGGGTTATTTAATTTAAAAAAATCTTCAAAAGGTTTTGCCTTTGCCCAAAACATTGTACCGGCAACAAACGAATAACTTTTAGGATGAAGGTCAACCTCAACCAAAATTTTTGACAAAATTGAGCCATTGATACCTGAAAAATTGCCTTCTGTAAATGGCTCTTTACGAATATATTCACTTGTAGCCACAATTCCACAATCATTCATTTCAAATTTTTTCGTTATCCTGTCTATATTATCTAATGTAATAATTTTAAGCAAATCCTTTTTCCAGGTAATGCTGTTCAGAGCATGTAAACTTTTTTTATCGTGCAAAAAAACTATCAACTCAATATTTACATTTAGCGTAAATAAAAGCTGCAATAAACATAGCTTTCCTCCAATGTCTTTTCCTTTATTGCCGGTGCAAATTATATGGCAACCAGGAAATTCTTTTTTTAATAAAGCGATTATTGATCTTTTGCCAGGTGTGTCATTGCAGATATTAAAAAGAAAAATTGAATTATAATTTAGAAAAGGGCGAAGTTCTGAACAAACAATTGAGCCAATATCCTCATAAAAAATATGATATAAGATGGCTATTTTAATATGGTGATGGTTTATCAAGTTTTAAAACCGGTAATTTTTTCTTGCAATTATATTTTAAAATCCGGTTTTGAGTTCTAAACAAAACTTGCTTCCTGCTGCCGATCCCACTCATACCTTATTTTTGGAGGGAATGAAAATTGGGTAGTCCTTGTATCGGTAGCTAAGTTATGATTGAAAAATGGATCTTTCGACATAATACTATCCCACTTCTTCAATATAAAAGAATGCTCTTTTTTAAATCTTTCGAAGTTTATTTCATCAAAGTCACTTCCCCTGGATAATGATTCATAATGGGTTAGTTGGGCAAATGGAGTCCAAACATTTTTATAGCCGAGCACAAATAATTTTAAACAAAAATCGACATCATTGTACGCAACTTTTAAATTTTTCTCATCCAAACCCCCAGCTTCCAGATAAACCTCTTTTCTCACAGCAAGGCAAGCCGCAGTAACTGCAATGTAGTTTTGAACAAGGTTAAGTTTATTAAAATATCCCGGGTCATTTTTATCTCTTTTAAGATATATATGATTACCGGGTTGCCCTTCGGTTAAAAATACGCCGGCATGCTGTATCTGCCCATTTGGATAAAATAGTTTAGCTCCAACTGCACCAACTTCTTTTTTTAAGCACAAACTTACCATTTCTTGTAACCAGTTACCAGAAAGTACCGCAGTATCATTATTTAAAAGGACTAAAACTTCCCCCGCAGCCTTTTGTGCACCAAAATTGTTTAGAGCAGAAAAATTAAATTCTGAGTTAAAAGGAAAAACTTTTACATTTTTAAACTCATTTTGAATTTTTTCCAAAAAGGATAATGTATCAGCTTCTTCACTATTATTATCAATTATTAAAATTTCGAATTTGGGATAATCCGTTTTATCCATAATACTCCGTACACAATTTTCCAAAACATCCACTCTATCTTTAGAAGTAATTACAATTGAAACAAGAGGAGATTGTTTTGCCAAATCAATTTTAATTCTATATGAGCCGTTTACATGCATCTCAGCTTTTGCTTTTTGTCCAGTTCTTACCAGGTGTTCCTGAAGAGCTCTTAATCCTGCACCTGTTGCATAACCTTTATTAGAGAGGGTTATAGCTGTGGAACCTTTTATAGCCCGCCAATGATAGAGAATATGCGGTATATGGAAAATTTGATCTTCTCTCATTTGTTCTATACACCTAAGTGCCAGGTCGTAATCCTGGCTTCCTTCAAACCCTGGTCTAAAGCCCCCAACCTGCCTCACTAACGAAAGTTTGTAAACACCAAGATGGTTAATAAAATTTTGTCCGTAAAATAGCTCCTGGTTCCAGTCAGTCTTGAAGTACGGATCAAATCTGTTTCCATATTCATCAATTTTATCTTCATCACTATAAATCAGGCTCAGATCACTTTTTATATTTAGGGCACTTGCCACCATATATAAACTGTGCGGAAGCAGTTCATCGTCTTGATCCATTAATACCGCAAATTCACCTGTTGCCAGCTCAAGAGCAGAATTTGAAGCTTTACTAATATGCCCGTTCGTTTTTCTGTATATAATCTTTATTCTTTTGTCAAATTTTTGATAAGTGGCCAATAGCTTTTTTACAGACCTATGAGTGGAATTATCGTCTGCAATACACAATTCCCAATTTGTATACACCTGAGCCATAACTGAATCAATAGCTTTTTTTAAAAAAGGAAGGGGTGCATTATAAACTGGCATTATTATAGAAAATAATGGTTTTTTACTGAGGTCGTCAGATAAAATTTTAATGGCTGTTAATTTATCAGGTGTTAGTGTGTCATATAAAGTATACCATTTTCTATATTGATCGGATGTGTTTATTTCTGTGCAATAAATGGCTGACTTAATTTTATCTTTTGTTTCGCTAAAACCATTTGTATAAAAATTTGCAGTTAAATCTTTGCAAAGCGATAAAACACCCTTGTTATTTAAATAGATTTTTTTATACCTGTCAATACCAATTTGCAAAACTTCTATTTTATGTTTGGGCGTTAATGAAATACTATTAATTTGAAAAGTGCATTTTGTAGTTGTAGGATCAAACCGCATGGCAACAATATCATGTGGCAAATGTATTAAACAGGCTATCGTTCCGTTAGAAATATAAGGCAGGTTCCAAATGTCTTCTTCGTTAAAACCACCACCATGATTAAAGTATAATTTTGGCGTTAACAACATCCCGTCAACTTCTTTAATATTTGCTGAGAACCAGTACCATCCGCTTTTTAATTTGCTATCGGTAAGGTCAACTAAAAAATATGGATCAGTGCCTGTTGAAGTAAATACGTCCGGTTCATTTAGTGTAATAATTTCATTTATAGGCTGCAAATGATAGAAATCTTTTTCATTTTTAAAAGGTACTGATGGTAATTTAAGTGGTAACAACTCATTCAATTCTTTTTTATTTTCTTTTAAAACCGGCTCGGTAAAATTATTTTTTGAAACGGAAGCCGCTTTTCTTTTCAATAATCTGAAGAGCTTTTCTTTTAAGATACCTGGCAAGCTTCTGTCTTCAAAAGTAGCTTTATACCAGGTAATCTGTTGTTTATGTTGTTGAAGAAGTAACACCAGATTTTCCTCTGAACGTCCATGTTGCTCTAGCTCAGATTCTATATGTTTAAAAGAGACTTCTAAAGATTGCGATTTATTTAATAATTCTGCTACTCTGTTCCTGAGCAATTCTTTTTCCTCTTCGACAATGAAAAGATCTGCCTGCAGATTTTCATGAAGTTCTTTATAACTCTTCTCCTGTGCATTGTATCTGATCTCTAATTCGTCATATTTTTTTTGCAGCATCACAATATTATCTTTCAAGATGTTATTTGCGTTTTGCAACTCATTATAATTAAGCGCCAGTTGCGTATTTTTTTCAACCAGATTGCGATTAATAATCGCAGATTCTTTATCCTTCTCTCTAAAAATCAAATTTTCAACTTGTGACTGTTCTAGATTTTTTCTTAACTCTTCATTCGACTTTTTCATGATCTCATGAAGTTGCGTCGTCTCTTTAAGATTTGTAGTTAATATCCCACAATTATCAATTAAATTTTCTAAAACATTTGTAAGTTTTTGATTTTGATTTTCAATGGCGGTGCTGTGTAAAATCAATTCTTCGAATCTTTTATTAAGATCTTCATTCCGCAATTTTAGGTTAATATTATGTGATGATAAATCATTTGTTTTTTCCTTCAGTTCATTGTAATCTTTTTTTTCTTCGTCCAAAACAGATGATAAATTAAGATAAGATTCCAAAGACTGATTATAGGAAATTTTAACATTCTCTTCCCGGTCTGTACCCTGATTTAAAAAATCTGCCTGGCTTTGTATTTTTTCAAGCAGCCGATCAACTATTGCTTTATTTTCAAACATTTGTTTAAAAAACATTCCCCGCTCAGAAAAAAGATTTCTTAAAAAAGTATAATAGCCTCCGGATTTATCTGAAATAATCAATGAAAGATCAGTTGTAAGCTGGCTATTAATAGAAATTATGCCTAAGCCATTCCCAAAATCAAATTGAAAATGCTGATACCGCTGTTTTAATTCTTCCCAATATTTAAAAACTCCAAAAGATCTCTCCCGAACATTTATATCATGAAAAACTACGATTGCGTTCGGCGACAATTTAGGAAGCCAGTTTTCAAAATCCTCTTTTACAGCTTCATAAGTATGTAAACCATCTATGTGTAGTAAGTCCACTGAACTATCTAAAAAATAGTTTCGTGCCTCTGCAAAGGAAGAACGGATCAAAGTTGAAAACCTTGAAAATTTTTGGTTATTATAATTAGTAACCTTTGTAAAAATATCCTCACCGTAAAAACCTGAATGCTCATCACCCATCCAGGTATCCACAGCGTAACAAAGCGTATCTGAATTTAAACGTTCAGCAGCCTGGCAAAACGAAAAATAGGAAACTCCATTATGTACCCCCAATTCCACTAAAATTTTTGGCTGATGAACTTCCATTATCCAATAGGCAAACGGGATATGTTCAATCCAGGCAGAAATATCCAAAAAATCGGGAGACCAAAAAAAAGACTGCCTTTGAATTAAATGATGATCTATATATTTTTCAATCATTTTCCATTAACTTTTAAAAACTTTAAAGGTTCTGATAAATTTAATTTTTAGTTTCGTTACACTTTTCTTTGCTTCGCAATCTTCTCCCAAATCGTTCCCAAAAAACTCCTTTGCTCATAAGTTCTCTTATACCACTCAATGTCATTCTGCAGTTTACTCATATCCCCCAGCAATTTGTTTACAAGTTGCCTGGTTCCTTCAAGTGTGTGGCGGGTGGCATCCAGTTCGTCCCGGCAGAATTTTACCTCTGCGTTTTTTGCTTCGAGATCTTTTTTCAGGTTCACAATTTCTGTTTCAAGATATCTCTTTATCTGCGTAAGACTATCTTCTATATCGGTGCGTTTTTCCTGGGGTCTTAAAGATGATATTTCCATGGCTCAACTATTTTGATGAACAATTTCCACATTTGCATCAGCAGTTGTTTTGTATAACTTTTTATAATGCTGATGGGTATCATTTTGATTAAAAGAAGTGCTGCAATGGCTGCCTGAATGATCACCCATTACGGACAACATGCTTGCATTATTATAAAAATGAAGGATGCAATTTATCGCCTCTTCACAGGTATTAAAAATACTCCCATTAAGGCCTTTCTTAATTAAATCTTTATTGCCGATACAATCTGAAAGCAAAACAGGTTTTCTTAGCGCAAGTGCCTCCAAAACCGAAAATGGCAATCCTTCAAAGTTTGCTGCAGACAGGTATAAATCAGCGTTACTCACCAATGTATCCACTTCTTCCTTTTTTAACCAACCAGTAACATGAACATTCTTTGCAGTAATTAAATGGCGATCTGTTCCATCTCCAATCCAAACAAATTCAAATTGCGGCAGATCTTCAAAATAATTTGCGATAGAATTAAATAATGCCGGGTTTTTCTGATCAACTATACGGCCGGCGGTAACTACCCTGAATAAACTGTCTTTTACAGAAACCAGCGGAGCCTGAGCATTTTCAGGTTTTGATTTAATGCCATTGTTAATTGAAATAGCTTTAATACCAGCTACTTCATAGGCCTTTTGTTCAGAAGGGGAGCAGCATACAACCTGCCCTCCCAGTAACGATCCAAATTTTTCAAGGCTTTTGTAAAAAAGATTAGAAGCAGTGCTTTTTCCGGCCATAAAGGGGGCTCCATTCGGTGTGTACAAAACAATATCCTGCAGGCCCAGTAACCGGCACACAACTCTGCCTATAAAACCTCCTTTAGAACTGTGGAGATGCACAATGTTGAAACCGTTCGTTTTTTGTAATCGTTTTATAATGTGGTATAATTCGGCAGACGCAGTGAGGTCTTTTTGAAGATGTATGCTGCGTTGAGCAGACTTCCATTTAATAAACTTTACATTTGGATACAATAATTCCTTTTTTGCCAACTTAACAGGCATCACAAACTGCCGTTCGCCATGTATAATAAGGTGTGTGTCATAAGGCATACTTTCCACCAGGGATTTAAGAAAAGTGACCATGCCACCAGCCAATGGCTCAACTACGTGTAATATCCTCATACAAATCGAAATTGGGGTGTAAAAAGTGGCTTAAACGCAGGAGATTGGATGGATTTGATTTATGTTGCCCTGAAAATGTTCTTTTTTAAAAGATAAACTAATTTATGCGGAATTAACAGCAACACCGACAATTTAAGAATCCCGATGAACTTCCAAAACCTGCTGGTGCCAAAATCCGTAATTACGTTTATCCTGCTTTTCAGCTGCGCTGTTCTGTTGCTGATAGACAGTCCGGAATTATTTACTTCACATATTACTAAATATTCCCCTATAACATAAGATTCAACTTTGCTAATTATTTCATAAAATAAAGCGTAATCTTCTGCGAATAGATATTTAGCAGGATAAAATAACTTTCCGGTACCACTAATCCGCCACATTACGGTAGGATGAATAAATACATTTTTCAAATGCATCCTTTTCAAAATTTCCTCATGCTTTAGCGGTGTACGATAACTGTAAACCGAATCAGTTTGAGGGTCTTTAAAAGAGCACCAGCTTCCAATAAGATGTACCTGTTCGTTCCTATTTAAAAAAGCAACTTGTTTTTCAAATCTTTCCGCTGTGCAAATATCTCCACAATCAAGCCTTGCAATATATTTAACTGTTGTGTTAGTATAAACATATTTTAAGCCAACATTCAGTGCTTCTGTTATACCCCTGTTATTTTCAAGACGGACAATAATTATATCCAGTGCGTTGCAAAGCCCCTTGTTTATTTCTTCGATAGTAAAATTACTATCGCTTCCATCATCCACTATCAGCACAAAAAAATCTTCCTTTTTAAACACAATGCTGTTTAGTGAATTAAGTAACCCATGGAAATTATTATAAACCGGAATCAACACACAAAACATCATAAAATAAAATCAAATATAGATATATACTCAGGGGATTGGAGTATTTTAAATGCAATAGTTTTAAATAAGAAAATGTGTTAAAGAAATTATCAACTTTATGTGTTGAATTTCTTTTATTTTAATAATTATGCCGATATAATTATCGCTCTTTCTTATTCAATAAATTCAGTTTCGGCTGGAGAATAATTATTTACTGTAAAACTATTCTCCCAGCGGCGTGATGCAATTTTTTTTTGAGATTCTATTGTATCAGCTTTGCTATTTGCTGTAAGGGAATCGTTTCTGCCATCGCCAGTATTTGCGTATCTGTACAATCATCAACTTTAAAAGTGATGAGGGCACTGCCCAGCGGAATCTGCAGTTCATAATCGTTTGTATTGTCAGTGCTGCCCTGTTGCTTTTCCAGCCGGGCTTTGTACCCTTGTACTTTTACGGTTTTTGTTTTACCGTCATTCATCATGCCTCCCAGCATAGGGGAGTTCAGCAGCGAATTAAGGGCGGCTATCATTGGCGAATTACTTATAATTGAAACATCAGCTTTCCTGTTAAATTTACCATAACTGCGGTGTATGGTGGCACCAGCATAACCGGTATTTGAAGATACATTTTCTTCTTTTGGGTTACTTGCCAGGCTGTCCATTTTTGCAGGGAGCAGTTTAAGTACTTCTTTGCCAATAACCAGGTCAACCTCCTGCATAGCCTGCTGAAGGGCAAAATGGGTTTCTTCTAACTTGCCTGTATTGTACGCAGCTTTGGCGGTACTGATTGCTTTGGTAAAATCCTGTGCACCTGCAGTAAAGGTGGTGGCAAACAGCAGTATAAATAAGTTGAATAGTTGTTTCATTTTAATTTTTTTTTGGTTCAATGTTTATTGTTCTCCCAGCATTTTTTTAATGCCGTCAATGTCAAAGCTGCTGGCAGCAGTCATAACTTCCTGCTCGCTGGCAAAGTTGATGCACTCCCAAACTATCATGGAGGTTTGGCCCAGGGAAACCAGCAGTGTGTAACCCTTACTGTCTTCATATTGTATAACAGCCTTGTTCCCCTTTACTTTAACCTGTTTAAAATTCTGTTTATCGCCGTTGGCTTCCATCATACCGGCATTGGCAAAGTAAAGCTGCGCCATACCAGAGTAGATGTCGGCATTGCCGATTGTAATGGTAAGCTGCTTATCTGCATTGTCTTTATATACCCGCTGAATGCTGAGGTTGCTCCAGCCCCATTGCGTACTGCTCACTTTATCCTGGAGGGTATCAGTAGGCAGTGAAACGCTGGTTTTTGGGAGCGATTTAAGTATCTGCCTGCCAAGCTGAATTTCCACCCCCAGCAGCGCCTGCTGTAATGAGTAGCGGGCATCACTGTAATTTTTTGCAGTATGGGCTGTTTCAGCATCCGTTATTTGCAGTTTTACGTCCGGTGGTTCGGTATTGCTTAGCCCGCCACCTCCTTTGTTTGCTGGTTTTCCGGAGGAGGAATTGCTGCCCGAACTACTGCCATTGTTATCGTTGTTGGTGCCCTGATCAGCAGGTACGCCGGTTTGTTTGGAAACCTCATTGCCGGCAGCTTTGTCAAGCGCTTTATTGGCCTTGTCTTTAAGCTTTTTCAAAAACCCCTGGGCATTTACTGTTTCAGCAAACAGCAGGGTGCTGCTGAATCCCAGCAGGAACAAAACTTTTTTCATGTAATAAATTTTAATGTTAAAGATTTCGGGGCTAAAGTAGCAGGTTGATGTTAATATTTCAATCCCCTGAAACTGGTAGAATTGAAGTTTATGGAGGGGGAAATCTTTTCAAAAATTAGTTAACAAATTGGTGTGCATTTCAAATTGTTGCTACATGATTAAAGCCGTGATCGGTGGGATACCGACCACGGCGGCTTCCCCTGGCTGGTGTACCAGCAGCCAGCGACAATTTGAAATGCAAACAAATTTTGATACAGGCAATTTTTAAATGATTACTTTAACTTACAAATACTTAAAACTTATTGCTATGTCATTAACCAGGAGAGATTTTGCAAAAAATGCCTTCACCGCTACCGCATCATTTAGTTTACCAAACATAACTTCAGCCACTACTCAACCTGCAAAAAAAATGAAGGTCGTTTGCGTTGGAGGCCATCCGGACGACCCTGAAAGTGGCTGCGGCGGTACGCTTGCAAAACTGGCTGCAGAGGGTCATAGTGTTACCATCATCTATCTTACCAGCGGAGAAGCCGGTATTGCCGGCAAGTCTTATACAGAAGCTGCTGCCATACGTACCAAAGAGGCCATCGCCGCCTGCACTATCTTAAATGCAAAACCAGTTTTTGCCGGGCAGATTGATGGGGAAGGTATGGTGGATAATGGTTGGGTTGAAAAATTGGACGCATTGATAAAAGCAGAAGACCCTGACATTGTTTTTACCCATTGGCCCGTTGACAGCCACAAAGACCACCAGGCTGCCAGCCTGCTTACCATACAAAGTTGGCTGCACAGCGACAAGAACTTCGAGTTGTATTTCTTTGAAGTTTGCACCGGTTCACAAACCATGTGTTTTAAGCCAACGGATTATGTTGACATTACCAGCACAAAGGAACAAAAGCGAAAAGCTGTTTTTTGCCACACCAGTCAAAACCCAACGGAAATTTATACTTCTTCTGATTGCAACCATGGTATGATGGAAATTTTTCGTGGTATTGAAATGAATACCACTGCCGCTGAAGCATTTGTAAGTATGGGCAATGGAATGAAGTTCTGAAATGTAATTAAAGCCAGCAGGCTTTTACCAGATGATAAAAAAAAATAAAATCTTATTTTAGTTATTCAAAAAACAGCTATGAACTTTTTTCAAATCATATTCGATCAAATCAGGGGCTTTTTTAGTTTTGATGGCATTGCTAAAATTATCAGCAGCGGCGATTACAGCAGCCTGTTAACGTACGATGGTATTACCGCTGCAATAGCACCCATTATCCCCTGCGTTTTAATCATTGAGCTGATACGTGGACTGCTGTATAAAAAATTTAAGGCTATTGCTTACAAGCTCCCTTTTTACACCTACGTCTTTAACTCCGTTATTGGAAGATACATCTCCATTGGGCTTACTGTTATAATGATAGGTTTGCTGGAAAAACATGCCATCATCAATATCTCTTTCACCTGGTACTGGTTTATTTATGGTTATGTAATTTGGGAGTTTGCTCATTTTATTTATCACTACCTGGCGCATAAAGTAAGGCTGTTCTGGTGCCTGCATTCTACGCACCATACGCCGGAAAGCATGAACCTCTCTGTATCCTGGGCACACTTTTTTTTAGAAGGGCCTTACGCTGATATCATCCGCACATCCATTTGTATTTTGGCCGGTGTGCCGCCAACCATGCTGTTTGTTATAATGTTTATAGATGGTACCTGGGGTGCTTTTATTCATATTGGTGAAACAGTAATGAAACGGGCAGACCTTGGTGTTGCTGGTAAGTTTATTTTAACACCCTCACACCACCGGGTGCACCATGCAAAAAACATTGAGTACATGGATACCAATTTTTGCAACCTCCTTAATATCTGGGACAGGATCTTTAAAACTTACCAGCCACAAAAGCAGGAGGTTAAAATACAATACGGCATTACAAGGACCATGAAACCCAATAGTTTTTTAGATGCTTATTTTGGGGAGATACCGGCTTTAGCAAAAGATGTTTACTGGGCACCTGGCATAAAAAATAAAATATTGTACCTTTTTATGCCACCCGGCTGGAGCCATACCGGCGACCATAAAACGGCTGCCGCTATGAAGCAGTTAGCTTTAGCAAATAAAGAGCTGGCTGATGCACCTGCTGAGCAACCTTTGCATGTGGCGGATGCTGAATAAAAATGCAAAAATGGTTTTAAAAATGCTAAGGGTTTGGAGGGGTACTGGCTATAAAGTTATCATTACCTTATTTACAGCTTTTTATTACACGTCCTCGCTACTCCTGACTGGTGTCTGTAAAATTTGCCTTAATGCATTCTCCGTCCTGGCACCGTAATCCTGTGACAGCCAGAGTGTTTTTGGACAGGTTTTAAACAGGTGATCTTGATCGGGACTTTTATCAATCAAATATTCCGGCATTTTGAAAGACCGCCTCTCGAAACCAACGCCAAAGAGTTACTCAAATCGAAAAAGACACTCATTAGTAAATGCCAAAAAATAACTGATAGAAATCTTTAAGCAAAAAAGAAAAGACACAATATGCAGCGCAGATAAGAAAGAACCCGTTGTTTATGAGGAGACTTATATGATAACAATTGCGGCGGAAGCAGCAGGCAGCATCTCTCTCTCTGCAAGAGTCCGAATTATGGTTCT
Organism: Ferruginibacter sp.; assembly: GCA_965247025.1. Classification (GTDB taxonomy): domain Bacteria; phylum Bacteroidota; class Bacteroidia; order Chitinophagales; family Chitinophagaceae; genus Ferruginibacter. Next base: position 5,621,369 of record OZ252000.1, read on the forward strand.
GTTTTGATTATTACTAAGGCATAAGATTGTTATACATGAAATTTCAATCCCAACCTAAGTAATCAATCTCACAGAAAAGCTGCGCCGCTTTTTAACACACCCGTGCCTTAACCGAGTGTAGAAATATATAACCGTAACCTGTTTTACAATGCCAGCTTATTAAATTTCAAATGCATGATCCTGCCGGAGTTTACATCAAAGCCGGTGATCTCATTCTTGCCATTCCGGCGCATTGCCAGGTGGCTGATCCACCAGTTGTCATTGGTAAGATGATCTTTGTTTACGATGGTGAGGGTGGCATCAGAATATTTGCTGTTGGTTAGTACCAGGTGATGATCTTTTATAATGATTCCATATTTACAATCCAACTCCGGGCAATAATATGTACCTGTGTACTGCTTCAACAAAAACTCGGTTTGTAATGTATCCCGCTTGTATTTTACAATGTGATATAACTGGTCTGGAGTAAATACATCACAAGTGGTGTCTCTTGCTTTTATACTAAACACAAATTTTATATTGGCATCTTCAGGGAAGGAAAATGTGTCTTTATCACCTCTTATTAAAAAACTACTTTGATTAAAAATATGATAAAATAGTTGCCGGTTCTTTAACTCAAATGAAAATGGAAGTCCGTCTTCGCCTATATAGTAACCAGTATATTTCTGCCACACTGCATCGTTATTTAATACAGCTGCCGCACTGTCCCGTAAGCCAGCCTTTTCTGCAGGTTTATTTTGTGTGGTGTCTTTAATAAAAAGATCAGCAATATTATGTGCCATTCCCCCGGCATTAAAATCGCCCAGGTTACTAAAAACCATAAAGCCCATTTTAAGATCCGGGAATACTGACAGGTAAGTTCTGTACCCGGCATCAGCACCGCCATGTGAATATTGCCGCCAACCCTTGTAAGTATCAGCAACAATCCCGTTTGAATAATTGATTGCCGCACCGCTGTTTAATTTACCTTTTTCAGTAAGCATGCTCACCAGTTGCTGGTTGCCGGGGTTGGTGCTGGTAAGCTGCATCACCCATTTACTCATGTCTGGTATATTGGTAAAAAGACTGGTGGCACCGGCGTTGGAATAGCTTAGCACGCTGTTAGTGAAATGGGCACTGTCTTTACGGTCATAAGAATAAGAACGGTTCTTTTCAATTTCTGTATAATCATCATGAAAATGTGTGCTGTTCATCGCCAGAGGCCTGAAGATAACAGAGTCTGTAAACTGCCGGAGTGTTTGCGTGGTTACGGCTTTCACAATTTCTGCCAGCATGGTAAAGCCGCTGTTTGAGTAACTGTATTTTTCCCCGGGATTAAAATTAAGCGCTTGTTGTTTACTTAACAATTTTACGATCTGCTCCTGTGTAATCACATCATCTAACCGGGTACCTGATATAGCTAACAGTTGCCACTGGTCTCTTATGCCGCTGGTATGGTTCAGCAAGTGCTGAATGGTGATCTTCTTTTTAAGGTCTGGGAACCAGGGCAACCACTTTCTTACGTCATCATTTAGCGAAAGCTTGCCTTGCTTTACGAGTGTAAGAATTGACCAGGCTGTAAACTGCTTGGAAATGGATGCCATGTGAAATATTGTTTGCGGCGTATTGGACAGACCATATTCAAGGTTGGCAAGGCCATATCCTTTTGCATACACCAATGAGTCGTTGCGTACAATGCCAATGCTGGCACCGGGGCTGTTTGCATTATTCCACTTTGCAAACAGGCTATCAATTTTAGCGGCTGTTGAGTCGGGTATTGATTGTGCTCCTGCTGTTGCAACTGCCATGAATGAAAACACCAGGGCAAGGATAGCTTTCGTCTTTCTGAACTGCATAATCTGTGTTTTGAGTTTAAAGGTTTGAGGTAAAGTACATTGCCGTAATTACAAATGCAAGTGCTCTAATGTACGCTGCCCGCTGCTGTTAACTTTTTCTTTTGGGCAGATGGTAAAAGCTGCAAGACGGAAGGCAGAAAGCAAAAGGCAAAAGGCATACACCTGGAAAAAATATTTTAACGGAAGTAATAGAACTGCCCTGGAAACAGCTGCTTGTTGGTGTTGTGTTAGTCGGAGTATGGGTATAGCTCAAACCGGAGCACAAAATCCTGAACCGGTAGTCAAATCCACTTAATCCGGCTATGTTCATGATTCATTAAACCCAGATTTTGCATTTGAGATCGTTATGAGGGTTTCAAATGTAATGCAGATAGGTGTTTCGGGTTATTTTTTGGCCGAAAAAATAGTGATCTGTTTTGAAGTCAAAAAATGTTCTGAAATACTGAGCTGTGCAGCAGTTGAAAGCCGCAATAGATTTTCAACTGCAAAATCTGGGTTAAAAGGTGTGGCTGCAAGTATCTGCATTATTAATACAAACCTGTAAACTTAGATCTTTAGTCACCGATGGACATAGACCGGAGTACCTGCGGTAAAAAAGGGCAAAAAGCTGCTCAAACCAGCAAGCTTAGTAATTACGAATAATAACCAAAACCTGTGTTTAAATTACCACCACTAATAGCTTTTAAAAGAGAACTGAGAAAATTCCGCATGTTCGGGTGGCACGCCTTGAAAGTGAAGCCCGGCACGGGGGCTCCTGTCCCATTGAGGTAGAAATTGTACAGATACCGGCTGGGCAGTTGCCAAGCCTTTCCAATCATAATTGCCTTGCTTAAAGTAAACAACAGCAGTTGCGTCAGGTCTCATAGTCATTTTAACATCCACGGGTAATTTATTGCTGATGGAAGCTTCAGCCAGGATACTCCATTTGTTATTCCTAACCTCCCAAAACACAACCTTATCGCCAATGGTGCCAACACCAATAGCTGCGGTTGCATCGCCATAAAACGCAAGCCCTTTTAGTGCATTGTTATGATTTACCACTGTTGTGGTTAAGTCAAAGCTATCAGATACCGGCCTAGCCGTAAGCACAATACCAGATTGATTGAATGCTTCGGCAGTCCCCGATAAAAATAAAGAACCATTGTGCTGTTTTACTACCGGTGTTGAATTGCGGAAATCCCACTGCCAGTATTTTGCTACCAGATTGGCATCGAAGAGGTCATTGATCTGTCCAGGAGCCACTGTTCCAGTTTCCGTTTCTTTAAATGTTGGCCAGTCATTATTGGCAGGCCAGGTTAGTTCAGCAAGCATACCCTGCCTGCCGGTAAACACACCATTTTTGTTGCTGTAAGCATGGTGCAGGTAGTAATATTTGCCGTTGGGTGTAGTCACAAAAGTGCCATGCCCGGTGCATTTAAAGTCGCCGCCAGTCTGCAATACAGGGTTACCGCTAAAGTTTTCGTAAGGGCCTTTAAATAATGTTGACCGGGCAATACCTACGTTATAACTGCAACCGGCTCCGCAGCAATTACCTGCCGAATAGAATAAGTAATAATAGGCTCCTTTTTTTAGAATGCTTTGACCTTCCATGCCATTTCGTGCTTCATCTTTCAACATCGAAAAAGGACTGCCCTCCAGCTTCAACCCATCGGCCGAAAGCTTGCTGCCAAGTATTTCGATAGGCCGTTTATCTAAACCATAAGCCTTAAAGGTTATATACAATTGTCCTTTATCATTGTACACAAATGCATCTATTGCTTCCTTGCCAAACGCTACAATAACGCCATGGTCCGTAAACTCCTTGTCAGGATATTGCGATGTAGCTACGCCGATGCAGGACACATTATCCTTCTTCCGTCGGGCAGTGTAATACAGGTAATAGGTGTTGTTGATTTTGTAATATTCCGGTGCCCAGAAAGAACCTGCTGTCCATTCGGGGGCCTTCTCAAAAATATAGCCCTTCAGTTTCCAGTCTTTTAAATTTGTTGATGCATAAACCGGGAAGTGCGGTGCCCATTCTGATGACGTACCTACAGCATAATAGTTACTGCCAACCCTGATGATGGACGGATCAGCGAAATCTCCGGCAATAACGGGTTTAACTTGTTGCTGCGCCATTAGCGGGATAAAAAAAATGGCGCATTGAAGGGCCAAAAAAAACAAGTAGATTCTGACAGCTGGTTTTGCCATAGATGAAATGAAATAGTTATCTGTTCAAAGTTAGGAATTTAAAAGTGATGCATGTACTGCCAGGCATCAGACACATTTCTGATTGTAAGTTTGCTATGCTCTTACAACAACACCTCTTTCTATTGGGTGAATGAATAAAGACGCTTTGTGGTAAACAATTGCTGAAGAATTGTGCTTATTGAATGCAGTTCTTTCTTCTTACATCCGGCAACGCCGAACACTTTTACTAATAAAATGTTAGAAACAGCATGCTTGCTGCATGTTAGAATAAAACAGTTCTTTTTATTAAACACTGTTTTTAAATTGTGGTGTAGCAATTATGACCCTGATCAAAAAAAATGTAGTAAGTGATTAGTAGTTACAGTGTTTTTTTCGGAAGCACAACGCATTAAATTCGCTAATTACTAACTGGCAGAATCCGAAAGGACAGACACAATTTAAGAAACAAAAATAATGATAAAGTAATATTTAAATAATGAACAACACCATAGAGGATAACTCTGTTACGACCATTGACATTACGAGATTGGGAGCTTTCGATGCGATTGAAATATCAGACCTTGTAGCAACAGAAGAGCCACTGGAAATTAGTATGGTTTGGCAGAAGGATGAAAAAAAGATCAGTAAAAACATTTCTGTAACCATGCGTACGCCGGGCAATGATGCGGCACTTGCCGCAGGTTTTCTTTTTACTGAAGCGATTATTAAAAATGCAGCTGAGATAAAAAAAATCACCACCGACATTTTTAATGCTAACAAAATCCTGGTAGAATTGCATAATAACGTTATCCCCAACATTCAGCAAACAGAAAGAAATTTTTACACAAGTTCCAGTTGTGGTGTTTGCGGCAAAACAAGTATAGATGCCATTAAAACTGTTTCTGCATTTAAACAGTTAAAAAGCAAGACCGCCATTGCAGCCGAAACATTATACAGTTTACCAGAGTTGTTAAGAAAGCAACAACAAAATTTTGACCAGACAGGAGGCCTGCATGCCGCTGCACTATTTGGCCCGGATGGTTCGCTTAAATTATTGCAGGAAGATGTTGGCCGCCACAATGCATTGGATAAATTAATTGGCACTGCATTCATGGAAGACTTGCTTCCACTTGATGAAAATATTTTATTGCTTAGTGGCAGGGCCAGTTTTGAACTGATCCAAAAAGCAACCATGGCGGGTATAACGATTGTAGCTGCGGTGGGTGCACCATCCAGCCTTGCAGTGCAACTGGCAAAGGAAGCAGGCATTACCTTGGTGGGCTTTTTGCGTGATAATGGATGCAATATTTATTGCCATCCTAAACGGATAGTTTGCTGAAATAAAAACTAAAGTATGAAACTGAGATTTAATAAAAATACCGTCCGGCTAAGGCTTTCCAAAATGGATGTCGAAAACCTGGTAAACAAGGGGGTGGTTGAAGAGCAGATTCATTTTACAAAAGAGGTTGTGTTTTGCTACCGGTTGGAAGCCAAAGAAGCATTAGAAAAACTAACTGTTAAATATGCAGACAATAAAATAGCAGTTTTTATTCCTGCAGATTTTACAAAGGATTGGTACAACAATAATGTTACTGGAACCAGCGCTCTTCACACTGCTGAAGACGGTACAGAAATATTTATATCGGTTGAAAAAGATTTTAAATGTCTTGATGATACGAACGAAGATCAATCGGGCAATTATGCAAACCCCAAACTATTGAAGGTATAATGAAAGAGCAGCAAAAAAAAGATGCAGCAGAAAATCCTGACACCTTCACTGGTTTAGAAAAAGGATCTGTAAAAAAAGTAGCAGCAGGCATACCGGCCGTTATTTCAGCCTTTAAAAAAACTCTTGATGAAGCTGGCTTGCTGAGGGGATCGAAAGCACTTTTTAACCTGAATAAAAAAGGCGGTTTTGATTGCCCGAGCTGTGCCTGGCCTGACCCTGATGATGACCGCTCTGCCATTGCAGAATATTGTGAAAACGGCGCCAGGGCAGTGGCGGAAGAAGCGACCACTAAAACACTAACAGCTGATTTTTTTGCCAAAAATAGCGTTGAAAACTTAGGTGCATTATCAGACTACGAAATTGGAGGTATGGGCAGAATTGCCCAGCCCGTGTACCTGGCAAAAGGTGCCACACATTATCAGCCTGTATCCTGGCAAGAAGCGTTTAGTAAAATTGGAAACATACTAAAGAGTTTGGCTTCGCCAGATGAAGCCATCTTTTACACATCTGGCAGAACCAGCAATGAAGCTGCATTTTTGTACCAATTATTTGCAAAAGAATTTGGCACCAATAACATGCCTGACTGCAGCAATATGTGCCACGAAAGTACGTCCACAGCTTTGACTGAATCATTGGGGCTTGGCAAGGCATCCATTAAACTCAATGATTTTGAAAAGGCGGAAGTGATTATGATCATGGGGCAAAACCCGGGTACCAACCACCCACGCATGCTGACTGCACTACAAAAAGCAAAAAGAAACGGCGCCGTTATAATTGCAGTAAATCCCCTGCCGGAAACTGGTTTAATGGGCTTCAATAATCCCCAAACCGTCAAGGGTATTTTAGGCATTGATTCGGCACTCTCAGATATTTTTATGCAGGTAAAAATAGGTGGCGATATGGCCTTGCTGCAGGCACTTGAAATACTGTTATTGAAAGAAGAAAAACTGGTGCCTGGGAGTGCATTGGACAACATCTTCATTGCGGAAAAGACCAGTGGTTTTGAAGCATTGAAAGAACACTTGCTTTCGCAGGACCTTGATCGATTGAGCATGATCTGTGGCATTGATATAACCCAGTTGAATGAAGTCGCTAATACTTTAAAAAATAAAAACCGCATTATCATTTGCTGGGCAATGGGGCTTACCCAACACAAAAACTCTGTTGATGCCATTAAAGAAATTGTAAACCTGCTACTGATGAAAGGCAGCATCGGCAAGCCCGGTGCAGGCACCTGCCCGGTACGTGGTCACAGCAATGTACAAGGCGACAGAACGGTGGGTATTTTTGAGAAACCCGGCAAGGCTCTGCTGGAAGGGATTGAAAGGGTTTACCATTTCACACCACCCACTGCTCATGGTTACGATACGGTAAACAGTATTCATGCTATGTATGAAGGAAAAGCTTCCGTGTTTTTTGGAATGGGTGGCAATTTTCTATCTGCCACACCAGATACAAATTACACAGCCAAAGCCCTGCGTAACTGCCAGATGACAGTTCATGTTTCTACCAAACTTAACCGTAGCCACCTGGTGCATGGAGCAGAAGCGTTTATACTGCCTTGTTACAGCCGAAGCGATAAGGATTTTACAGGGGGTAAGGAACAGTTTGTGAGTTGTGAAAACACAACGGGTGTCGTACAAATGTCAAATGGAGTATTGAAGCCGGTTTCAAATTACTTAATGAGTGAAACAGCCATTGTTTGTGAACTGGCAAAAGCCACGCTGGGCAATCAGTCTAAAGTGCCATGGGAGCAATATAAAAATGATTATAATGAAGTACGAAATGCTATTGAAAAAGTGTTGCCTGAAATATTTATACGTTACAACGAACAGGTAAGATTGCCAGGTGGATTTTACCTCCCCAATGCCAACAGGGAAGGCGTGTTTAATACTGACGTGAAAAAAGCGCTTTTCAATGTTGCTTCAGTAGTATACGAACCTTTACAAAATGATGAACTGTTGATGATGACCATAAGATCTCACGACCAGTTCAACACTACGATATATGGACTAAATGACCGTTACCGTGGAATATACAATGAACGCAGGATAATTTTTATGAACCAGGCCGATATGACTGCCCGGGGTTTAAAAGAAAAAGACGTGGTGGACATTTTTAATCATGATGATGGTATAGAAAGAGTAGCGCATCGATTTTTAGTGGTGGCATATGCCATACCGGCGGGCTGTTGTGCAACTTACTATCCTGAAACCAATGTGCTCGTGCCTATCAGCAGTGTAAGCCTGAAAAGTAATACCCCCACTTCAAAACAAGTAAGAGTAACTATTGAAAAGCAACTATCTGTTTAGCCCACCAGTTATTTCAATCAAATAATATAAAATAATTAAGCAGCCGTAAAACTGAATGAAAGGGTTGTAATAACCCAGGACTTTTCACAGGTTTTTGCAGCTCTTTAACTCCGAAAAAATCACCATGTCCCTTTCTTTTAGGAAGTCATCGTAAAGATTGTTTGCAAATGCAAAAGACCAGCGATTGCTGGTCTTTGTTACATCTTGATAATCGTGTACCCACGTCCGCTAGTACCAATTACTCAATTTTTCTCTTATTCTATTTTCTGATCTTTTAATTGAAACAAATGTATGGGTTAAACACTACTGTTAATTACCATGCAGATTAAACCCAGATTTTCAACTGCAAAATCTGGGTTAAAAAAGAGATTTTTTTGTAATTTATTTCGAAAAGCAACTACATATTGTTTTCCCTTTTTATGGCTTGCGATAAAGAGGGAGTTATAAAAGAGTAATCTGTCATTTGGGCCGCCGCCGGATAATTGAAACCAGATATTGGCTCAACCTCTCTTTGATGTGCAGCAAGCATTTAGTGTATTTACATAAAATTCAATTTTTCAATAAAAGCATATAAAATCAAATCAATCATCTCTTCTTTTTAAACAAGCAATTATGAAAAAGAACCGGCTACTTTTCTTAGTGTCATTTTTAGCAATGCAATATGCAATGCCGCAAAACATTGGCATTGGTACCACATCTCCTCAATCCAAACTAGACATTAATGGTGATATAGCTGTACGAAGTTCAGACCTTACCATTAGCAGTACTTACACTTACGACCTTAATGTAAATACGGTGAAACAAAGTAATTACAAGCTTAAACCAGCCACGGTACCAGTTGGCAATTTTATACTGGCGGGTATTACCGCTGGCGTAGAGGGCCGGCTGATCACCCTTACCAACCGCACCCCCAACTCAATGGAGATTTATAATGAAGATGTAAATGCATCTATACCTAACCGGATACAAACTGGTACCGGCAATACGGTAGCCATATACCCTAACGGCAACGTAACATTACAATATGATGCTACGGATAAAAGATGGAGTATAAAATCAATGCACAACAATAGTCTGGATTATTTTGGGGGTGGCAGTGCATCTTCATGGGCTGTTTCCGGTGCAGACATAAGTAATAGTAACGCCGGTAATGTAGGGATTGGAGGATTGCCATCAGCGGGTTATAAATTGCAAGTGAGAGGTAACTCGGCGATATCAGGTAACAGTTTAAGTAGCGCAACATCTGCAGGAATTTTGGAAATTTCTTCCAGTGATGTTACCGGCCAGCAAATCATTAAAATTGACGGGCAGCGTATCCAGAGCATTGGCAGTAATAATATTGCGGTATTACCAACTGCAAAAACATTACTCATAAATCCCTATGGAGGTAATGTGGGTATCGGTTTAAATTCTCCCAGTCATAAACTTACTATACTCAGCAGTACAGTAGAGGCAGACAACAATAATACAAACGTATTACAGATTGCAGGAAAGAATCCTGTAATGAATATATCTGAAATAAACGGCACTCCTTACGGCTATATTAAGGGAGTTACAGACCTTGCCAAAACACCCCAATTTCCCGGCTTTGGATTAGAAATTGGCGCAGTGCCAGGGACAGACCTTTTCTTATCAGCAAACTTTGCCCCAGTTTTAACTGTAAAACAAAATAATACTGTTGGGATAGGGACTACTAATCCAACATCACCGCTGAGTTTCCCTAATATTTTTGGAAAAAAAATAAGCTTTTGGAATGCTTCTGAAACTGCTGATTATGGGATGGGAATAGCATCAGGTACGCTACAGATTTATACTACAAACGACGCCCAGATTGCATTTGGCTATGGTAGCTCAAATAGTTTTACCAGAACAATGACCTTTTCACCCGGCACTGCACAATTAGGTATTAACTGCCTTCCCCAAACCGGTTACCAGCTTGCAGTAAAAGGTCATGTACGCAGTACTGAAATTGTTGTGGAAACCGGCTGGGCAGATTATGTTTTTGAAAACAATTACAAGTTGCGTTCGCTTGATGAGTTAGAAAAATATATTGATCAAAACAAGCACCTCCCCAATATTCCATCTGCTGCAGAAATACAAAAGAACGGTTTGAAAGTGGGTGAAGTGCAGACAAAGATGATGGAGAAGATAGAAGAACTAACGCTGTATATTATTGATTTGAAAAAGGAAATTAATATGCTAAAAAGTAAAACTGCCGGTTATGATGATCAGAATTAAAACAGTTTGTTTAATGTATTTTTTCACTTGCTGTTTTATTACTTCATTTTCACAAGTGAATGATTTTGTAAAATCACTTAACTATACAGTGTTTGCTTCACACAGCACAAATGGATGGGTAAAATTTAGCGTGATTGTTCCTTATACCAAGGAAAATATTTTTACTGATGGGAAAAAATATTTCTTACCGGACAACAGGTTTTCTATGAAGTTGTTCAAGTCAAATAAAGAAGTAAATACTAATGGCAGTTACAAGTTTAAAGAGTTTTATAAAGAAATTGAGATTGAAGGTGCTGTATATATTTTACATACAAAAAATGGAAAACTGGAAAGCGGCAATGGATATATCTACACACCAGCTTTTATCAAAGAACAAAAAAATATTTCTGAAGCAACTGCTCTGCAATTTGCAATAAAAGATATGAAACCTGCGGATTTGTTTTGGAATATTGCCGCTAAAGAGCAAGTAATAAAAAAAAGGAATGCGATAGCTACATACTATCCAAAAGCAGAGATGAGGTATTTGGTATCTGCTGACCAACAGACCCTCACACTTTGTTACCGCTTTTTTATATCAACCCTTGTGCAGGGTAAATTAGGTTATTACTATATAAATGCGGCTTCAGGTAAGTTAGAAAAATTTAAAACAACTGTAACCCAATGCGACCAGGCAAGTGTAGTTACCACATTTTATGGCGCAAAGGCAATTTATACCAACGATGTGGCTGTTTTTGGAAACAGCTATGATTTGCAGGATGATTGCCAGGGATCGGTATATAGCGTTTACAATCCTGTCAGTCAAATTTACAACACAGGAAACAACGACTGGAACACAACACCCGAAAACAGATCCGCAGGCACCACATTATATTGTATAAAAACAACGTATAGCTGGTACAAAAATGTATTTGGGAGAAACGGCCATGGCAATAACAATGAAGATTTGGATTTAATTCAAAACTCGTCTTTTGGCACACCCAGGTTCGGCGAAAATGCTGCGTACACTTTTAATCCTGTACCTTTTAGCACAGATTATATACATATTGGCTACGGTGCTTCCACTACTGCTATAGAGGATGATTACAATGTGCTTGATATCCTTGCACATGAGTTTACCCACGGAGTAACCCACTATGAAGCAAACCTCGACTATGAAAGTGAATCTGGTGCGTTAAACGAATCTTTCTCTGACATTTTCGGCATTTGGGTTAAAAAGAAAGAAGTTGGTTATTTATACACAGACAGTGTGAGCTGGCTATTAGGGTGGGACAGGATGGAAAATGGTACCCATGTAGTGGACAGATCATTTAAAACGCCCCAGCTAAGAAATCAACCCGACCGCATCGACGGTAACTCCTGGAGGCCTACCAATGTAACTTGTACTGGTGGTGCTGATGGTAATGATTACTGCGGCGTACATTACAATTCCGGCGTGCAAAACAGGATGTTTTATTTACTATGCACCGGGGGAAACGGAAGAACAAACGATTTAACATCAAATGCAAATCTGAATGACCCGGATAACAATCCTTATAATTGGAGCATAACAGCCATCGGAATTGACAAGGCAATACAAATTGCTTACAGGGTATTAACAGATTATCTTGGGCCTAACTCAAATTATACTGATGCCCGAAATGCCTGGGTGCATGCAGCGGTTGATTTATTTGGCGAGTGCTCTTTTGAAGCCATACAAACAGGTATGGCCTGGGATGCGGTGGGTTTGAGGGCCCCCGGATCAAGCAATGTTGTTACTAATATTTGTGGTGTAGTGGGTGGAGTACCCACATTTTTTACAAATATTGGCATACAAAACGTGTCCAGTAACTGTTTTTTTATTGTGGGTAATGCCGGCAATTTAGTACAGGTTAAAGCGGGTACACAGGTTCATATATATCCTGGTTTTTCTTCAACGGAAGGCAGTCATTTCAGAGCATTAATTGATGGTGACTGCAGGTTTGCTTCTTATTAAAATAGTCAAAAATATCAATTGAAGTAACTTAAAAAAAGGGTTAATCAAATACCATTTTAATCAGCCTAAAAAATTGAAATGAAAAAAATATTTTTGATTTTTGTTGTTTGTATCAAATTTATGAGCCTGGATGCTCAAACAAATAATCCCCCGGCGCCAGGCAACAAACAAGAAAACCTATTATGGGAAGTGTTGCAGAAAAAATATGTTGCCAACTACGGTTCTTATGAAGAAATAAGCTTGAATAAGAACGAAATTCAAAAAATTTATAATTCGGATATTAACCAGCTTATTATTCCATTTACTACAAGCAGTGGCCAGGTAATGTATGCCATTGTTACACTGAGGGAGAATAAAATGATCAGAATTAAAACCAATAACAGCAGTATAGTTAGTAACATATATCATCCCAAAGTTTTTAAAGGAAAAGTAAAAAGTGTTGCTTACACAAATAATGTTACTGTAACACTTTCGCCGGGTTATCTTACTATGAGTATTTACCTTGAAAAAAGTGAAATACATATTGGAGAAAACCCTCTTCAGAAAAATGGTAAGTTCATATTGCAGCGATCCGATGAAGTGTTGCAAAAGGTAGCTCCGTGGAAATGCATGATGCCCGATAAAATTGAAAATACATTTCCTTCAGTCATCCCAAATAGTAAAAAAGCGAATACTGTGCTTTCATCAGGTGATAAATGTACTTATGTGTTTGTGGATTGTAGCTATGCATTTTTTATTTCCCGGCGCAGCAGCATCCAGGATGTAGTGAATTATGTATATGCTGTCTGGAATGATTTACAGACACTTTATGAAAATGAACAGATGAATGTAAAAATTTCCGAAATAAATATGTGGACAACAGCAGATCCTTTTAGTACAAGCAGTTCCTCTGAAGTAGCTAACCGTTCATTTGCAGATCATTATCAAAACAATTTTTGGGGCAATATGGCCGTGCTGCTTGACTGGTCTTCCGTAAATGGCGGAATTGCGGGAGGATATGGATGGGCAAAGGGCCTTGCACCGAATGTATGCGGCACCTATAATCCATCACCCAACCCAAGTTGGAACTTTGGAAGCTACGCTTATTGTAATCTCAGTGGCGGCGGCACGTTTCAAAATTTTCCGGTAGCAGATATGGACTGGCAGGTGGAAGTATGTACACATGAACTCGGCCACCTCTTTAGTTCATGGCATACACAATCATGCAGCTGGCCGGGAGGACCGATAGATAATTGTGTAGCAAAAGAAGGAACCTGTACGGAAATTGGCGCAACCCCCACTAATGGGGGCACCATAATGAGTTATTGTCATTTAACAGCCATTGGAATTAATTTTAATAATGGTTTTGGTATGCTGCCAGGTGATCAAATAAGGTCATGGATCACAGCTAATGTTTGTATAACTGATTGTGTATCCTGTAGCCTGTTTGAAAATGTAGGAACTATTACTCAACCCGGGTTTTATCATTTTGAAGCATTTGCGGAAATAACAGCTAATGGCAGTGTCCCGGTTTCCAATACGCTAATTAAATTAGATGCTAGCCAAAAGGTAAGATTACTCCCTGGCTTTAAGGCAGGTGCCGGCAGTAAAGTACAAGTTTATATTGACGGCTGCGGTGGCATCCGTTAGTATGATAAAGAATTGCCAGATGCATTGCAGGGAAAAGATAAAAGTAATATGGGAAATATTGTGCAAACAGATATTGATCTTGTACAGCAGTGTAAATTAACTATAAAGAAATGGCATTTACTTATAAAAATTTCAGAATGAAAAATTTGATACTTATTGCAATATTTTTTTTACTTAACGCCTGCAGCACACAAACATTTTACATAGTTCGCCATGCAGAAAAAGCTGATGGCAGCGATGACCCTGGCTTATCTCCGGCAGATATTGAAAGAGGTATTGTTTTGGAAAAATATCTTGCACATAAAAATTTAGACACCGTATTTACCAGCAATTTTAAACGCACTGTTCTAACAGGCTTATCAGTTTCGTTGCCAGAAAGCCTGCCTCAAATATCACTTGATCAATCACCGAAAAGCGAACTAAATAGTTTTATTGCACGGCTTAAAAACATACACAGTAATAAAAGCATCCTGGTGGTAGGTCATACTAACACTATACCTGCAATTGTACTGGCATTATCTGGCCAAAGTATACCTGAAATACCCGAAACTGTTTACAATAATATGTACATCATTACCATAAAGGGTAACCAGAAAGATTTGCAGCAAACAACTTATGGAAGATGAAAATTTTAGTAAAAGCATAATGGTATTTAGTACTATAAAACTTTTGTAATAAAAATAAATGCAAATGCAGAACAAAATTATTTTACTGATTACACTTACTCTTTACTTGTTGTCACTTGTCTTGCATGCAGAAGACGTAACTGATTGGGCCAAACTGCATAATCAGGTAAGTAAGATAGCTTATGAGGAATGCAACAGGAACAAAGCACAATCAATAATTGATAACAAGTGGCCATACAACAGGGTTTCTGATGTAGTTTATTTAAGAAACCCTATAGCTGCTATGCCGGGGATGTTAGATTATGGCTTTTATTATATTCCATACTGTGTTGATTTATTGCCGGGCCCGGGCATTGTGGACTGGCCTTGCAGGTTTAATGGGAGCTATACAAGAACTTTTGACGGCTGCACAGGCACTGTGTTTCAGATTGTTCCAGAAGGTTACCAGCCAATGCTGTCAAATGTAGCACAGGTAGTAGCCGCAGCAGATGGGGTGATTTTAGCAAAGGCAGACGGGAACAACGATCAAAACTGTTATAGTACTTCAGGTAGTAGTAACTATGTTGTGTTAGAACACAGCGATGGCTCACGTACTTATTACTATGATCTCAAAAAAGGAGGGCTAACACAAAAAGCTGCAGGTAGTTTTATAAGTGCAGGAGAGTTTATCGGATACCCGGGTGGTTCAGGTAACATAGCGCAATTAAATGCAGAGCATGGAACGCACTTGCTTTTTGAATTACGGGACATTTCAAACAACGTTATTGATCCTTTTGAAAGCCCGGGTTGTCTTGGATCACTACCCAAAAATCCCAACAGGTGGGCAGATCCAATTGCAATGAAAGAATATGTAAGTACTTCTGAATTGCTTTTACTTAAAACATGCAAACACAAAAGGATTGGAACCGATGATTGCGGTATGGATATAAAATCTTACACAATTCATTTCAATCCGGGTGATTCCATGTATATTGAATTAGGAATTAAAAACTATAACAATGGTTGGGACAGCTTTTTATTGAATATTTTTAACCCAGTGGGGGTACCCATCATTAATACAATTGTTCGAAATTTGGGGTGTCCAACATGTTGGAATCTGCCTTTTTTAAACTACCTGCAAGGGGTTAAATTGCCATCAGGTGCTTTAATGGTACCTGGTACTTATACAATAGCTTTAAACTATTATTCTTTTTTCTATAACACTCACCCTTACAAGCATTATATAACTATAGGTTGTCAGCCAGATTATACATTAACAACTACGGAAATCAGTGAGTCTGGCACTATTGCAGGTAATAATATTTATAGTACACAAACCTGCAATGCTGGGTCAAGAGTAAAGCTAATTTCAGGTAACCGGATAACACTTCTTCCGGGGTTTCATGCAAAAGCTGGTAGCAAGGTTATGATTTTTAATGACCAATGTACTGTTCCCAATTTTTAAAACTGCTTACTAATTCAAACAAACAGCGGCTAATACCAATAGCGCAGCCAGGAATGTAAAGTGTGTACTAATATTGATATGGCAGGATTTACAGAAAAGCAAATAAGATGCATTGCAAATATTTTAAAAATAGCTTGATTAAAGTTCTTAGCTTAAACGATCTTAAAATAAGCAGCAAAAAAAATGCTAATTTTAAATAGGGTGCCGAGGACATATTAAGGCTGTATTTTGTATAATACTTCAGCATGACTAAACCTTTACAGATACTGTGTATTTGCTGTTTGTATTTTATACAAAAAACTAATGCCCAGGATTTCCCTGATATAAAATTCTCCTTACTTAATACCGCAAACGGATTACCAACTAACTTAATTACATCTGCATTTAAGGATAGTCGTGGTTTCTTATGGGTTGGTACCGAAAATAATGGCTTGTTGCGGTATGATGGCAAAAAAATAAAAACTTTCCAGGGAGGAAACACAAGTGTTACTGTAATTACAGCCAACTATGTAAATACAATATGCGAAGATAAAAATGGATGGATATGGATCAGCACCGGAGAAGGACTTTATCACCTGGATCCGGTAACCGAACTATCAGAGCATTATACACATGATGACAAAGATGAAACCAGTATAGGCAGTAATGATAAACCAAAGCCATTTGTTGATAGTGAAGGCAGGGTGTGGGTAACATCCACAAATGGTCTGCAGCAATTTAACCCGGTAATAAAAAAATTTATTCATTATTCAAGCCCTCCCATTACAAATCCGGCCTGGCAGTCGCAGGCAAAAAATGTAGGAATAATGATGGAGGATTCCCGGCATCGCCTGTGGGCTGCCAGTGCCTATGGACTATACCTGGCTGATACAATTTCTCATTCTTTAAAGGCTTATTTTACAGGTATATATTCATGGGTATCTGGTATTGTTGAAGATGAAAAACAAGAAATATGGGTTAGCTTTTGGGGTGCCGGCATTAAAATGTTTGATCCGGTAACCGGGCATTTTAAAGACGTGTATAAACCATCTGGTATAGCTCGCTGCCTTAATAAATGGAGAGATGAAAACAATAAACAATGGCTTTGTTTTGAAGACAATTCCTTCATTTTAATAGACCCGGTTACTAAAAAATATAAACCGTACCCGCCGGGTATTATCAAAACAAATTCATTAAAAGGAATTGCCGTATCATGTATATACACAGACAATGAAAACAGGATATGGATTTGTACTAATACAGGCGTACAGGTGGTTGATAAAAAGCTTCAGCAATTCACCAACCACCTGCTTTATTTAGATATAGCTAAAGATTCTATTAACACTTTTGGTGAACCCAAAGCTTTGCTGGTAAGGCAAAATGATTATCTTCTGTCAACATGGTTTTGGGGTAGCTTGTACCGGTACGAAAAGAACTGGAAGTTAAAAGAAATAATAAAAAAAATTCCACCTGCTTCTGTATCCGGCTTGTCAAAAGTAATTAATACAATACAACAGGATGGACAGGGCAATACCTGGTATGGTACCGATAGTGGATTGGTAAAGAAAACCGGCAATACATTTAAAACTTATTTACCAGCAGATAGTTTTTTATTACTTGAAAATAAATATGCTGCAAGAAATATCCTGCTGCGTAGTGATGGACTTTACTGGGCAAGATTTTTAAGCCGTGGAGTATATCTTTTTGATCCGGCGAAAGGTAATTTTTTAAAAAACTACCGAAGCCAATTCCAGGGTGATGCACTCTGTATGGAGTATGACAGAAAGGGTAATTTGTGGCTGGGTTCCACGAGGGGTCTTTATGTTTATAAATCTTCCTCAGATTCATTTGTGCAAATTCCTGTTAAACATCCTGAAATAATAAGCCAGCAACATTACAATTATGTTTACCAAATATTTTTTGATGAACAAAATATTGGCTGGATAGGAACTTACAACGGTCTTGTGAGGGTTAACCCGGAGATAAATAAAACAAATATTATTTCCGATCCTTTAAAGCCTCAGTATTATTTAGTATGGCGATTATTACAGGATACCTCGGGTACATTGTGGATGCTTTCCAACTCCGGGTTAGTTGCCTGTAACAAGTACACAAAAGCCTTTAGATATTTTACAACTGAAAATGGCCTGCCTGAAAATTTTGTTGGTTTTCCCGGGGTATTTAACTGGCTTGATGACAGTACAATTGCAGTTGGGAGTACTGGTACTGTTACTACGTTCAATCCTTACCATATAGTATCCTTAATAAAAGGTACCAGTATTTTATTTACAGATGTTTACGGAGATGGCACCAGGATACCTGTGATCAATGCACAAAAAAAAATAGTTATACCGGCTGGCACCAAAGTCCTCAATATCCACTTTGCATTTTTAAACTATACAGCACCGCAGCAAAACAAGTTGTATTACAGAGTTATTTCTGGTAAAAATGAAGCCTGGATTGAAACAGATAATGGCGATATCATCCTGTTAAACTTAAACCCGGGCAGCTATGTATTGCAGGTAAAAGGTGAATGCAACAGTAATATTTCAAACATTTCTTCAGCTGAAATCATTATTGAAATGCAGCCGTTCTGGTACCAATCTTTGCTCTTTAAAATTATTTTTTTAGCAATACTCGTTGTGCTTATTTATTTTTTTATTACGTGGCGGATCAGGCTGGTAAAAACAGCTGCTGCATTAAAACAACAGATAACCGAAACTGAAATGGCTGCCCTTAAAGCACAGATGAATCCCCATTTTATCTTTAACTGCATCAGTAGTATTGATGGGTTGATACAGGGCAATGATAAATACAATGCCACAGTTTACCTAAATAAATTTGCAAAACTTATCCGAAATATATTGGACAGTTCAAAAGAAAAAACGGTTGAGTTTGCAAAAGATATTGAAACATTACAGTTGTATATTGACCTGGAAAAATTGAGAGATGAAAGTAAATATATCACAGAGCTAAATGTTAGCGCCGAATTGCTTGAAAGTGATTACCAGGTACCCCCATTGGTAATACAGCCATTCGTAGAAAATGCCATTCATCATGGCCTGAGGAACAGGAGGGATGATAATGGAATACTCACAATTAGGGTTGTAAGAATGGAAGACGATATCTGCTACAATATTATTGACAATGGCGTGGGGCGTAGTGCAACTGCCGGGTTGAACCGGCATAATCATCAGTCTTACGGAGTGGAGATGAGTACAGAAAGGATAAGGCTGTTCAATGATGAAACAGTTTCTTCTGTAAAAATTGAAGACCTTTACGAGAACGGACAACCCGCCGGCACCTGTGTAACAGTAAAACTAAAAATAAAATGATTACTGCTATTATTATTGAAGATGAAGCTAAAAGCAGGTTATCGCTGCGGCAGAAATTATTGGATTACTGTGATGGCGTTACCATAGTGGCAGAAGCGGAAAATGGCAGGCAGGGTATTGAAATGATCAATCAGCATAAACCCCAGTTGGTTTTTTTAGATATAGAAATGCCATTAATGAATGCCTTTGATATGCTGCAGCAACTGCCACAGAAAAACTTCCATATTATTTTTACAACAGCTTATAATCAATATGCAATAAAAGCTATTCGCTATGCAGCTTTCGATTACCTGTTAAAGCCGGTGGATATTGAAGAGCTTAAACTCTCAATAGAAAAGATAGGCAGGCATGTTTCTTTATCTGAACAGCAAAGTAAAATTGAAGCACTTCACCACAATTTGATTTTAAGCAAGGGGCTCAAAAAATTAGGTATTCCAACTGCGGAAGGGTTGTTATTTTTTGATATTGATAATATTGTTCGCCTGGAAGCAAAGAGTAATTATACTCTTATTTTTTTTAATCACCAGCCAAAGTTGCTTTCTTCAAAAACAATGAAGGATTTTGAAGAATTACTTCCGAAGGATATCTTCTTTCGTCCCCACCATTCCCATATAATTAACCTTGAATTTATAAAGCGCTATATAAGAGGTGATGGCGGGCAAATTGAATTAAAAGACGGGGCTTGCGTAGATTTGGCAAGAAGAAAAAAGGATCATTTTTTGAAAATAATCGGCCTGTTTTAAATACACCGATAGTTAGCTAACAATATTAGAATTAGGAAAAAACAGCAGCCAGCAACCCAGTAGCAAACAACTCTTAAGGCCGATACTTTCCTCCGAACTTAGCTTGCGGCTCACCATTACCGGTATTGCAGCTAGGAACAAGTTCCAGGTATAAAAAAGAAATGAAGTTTTGATGCGATATGGCTATTCTTACAGCCACGAGGAAAACGGTAAAGCTTAGCGAAGCCACCAGCATCTTTTCTGTTGTTGATAATTTTTTCATTTTTTTTGATTGATAGATTGAGCAGTTTGATTAAAAAATCTTTGGAAAAAAAATGATCACACCCATAATAATGCTTATAAAAGAAGCAAACAACACTGCACCAGCAGCAACATCTTTTACAATTTTTATAGCGGGATTATAATTGGTCTCAACCTTATTGCAAAGTTGTTCCAGGGAGGTGTTGATCATTTCCAGGCTAATCACCATGCCTGTGCAAATCAGTACAGCAAGCCATTCTGTGGCATTTACATGTAAAACGGCTGAGGCTGCAATGGCAGCGACACCAACCGTCAACTGAATTTTTCCGTTTCTTTCATTCCTGAAAAAATGCCTTGTCCCTTCAAAAGAATTGTACAATGCCCTGAAGAAATTTTGGGGTTGCTGATAAAAAATTATTTCAGATCCGGCTGTTTCCTGTTTTTTTTGAAGCTTTAATAGTCTTTCAATTTTGCTATATTTCAGCATCATCCTGCGGCGGTACATCGAAAAATCAACACCACCGGCATTGAACAGTTTACGGTGAGCAAGCCAAACAAGTAAGCCTGTGCACCGGAAAAAGAATTCGTAAAATGCTAATGAAAGTTTCCGGTTAACATAGCATTTTTGTTCAAACAAAATTTGCAATCTCTCTTTTTGAAATTGAATATGCGGCGCTTCATCTATAAGAATATCCGTACAAATTTGTTTTAATAATTTGCAGGCAGATGCATCTTTAAGGCATTGATAAAAAATTTGTGCAGCGCTTTCAACAGTGATCACTGCTATGGTCCACCATTGCATACTGGTGTTTAAATGGCGAACTTTTCTGAACAATGTATCACCCCAATTCTTTTTAATTTTGGGCTTACCGATAGCATCCAGGTAGCGCCCCAGGTTTTCACCATGTTTTTGTTCTTCCATAATAAAAAGCCGCATTGCATCTACATAATAGGGGTCGTTTATCTTTTTTGCATATTTGGTACAAGCCGCTACCAGGTTGCTGCCATCGGAAGTTTCACCGAGTTGCCAGGCTTGCAAAGACTTTAAAACAGGTTTTAATTCTTCGGTAGTAATAGCTGGTTTTAACAGCCAGTCAATTCTTCTTTGCTGAAGATTGTTGGTAAAATAACTGTACCAGTTTTTTGATGTTTGCATGATAAAGAAATTTTGAAATGATGTGCTATGCAAGGCTGAGCAATTATTTTTAATGCAGATGCACATTATTTGCTGAGTCTCCATATTTGTTTTGAACGTTGTGAAAATAAAAATGAGTCTACACTTTTTACGGTGTAAACTCATATTGAACCTATCCCAACGAAACCTCCGCTATTTGATTACTGCCGTACCAATTGATTTTTCTGCTGGCATACATAACAACAGCCAACACGATAAATAAACCGATGCTGCCTACAAGTAAGGCCGTATCTTCTAACCTTATCAGCACAAAAATGAAACTGTACAAGCAACTTAATACAGTTGCAAAAACAAGTGAAGTTTTCACACTTTTAAAATGACCTTTTGCATGAAGGGTTATCAATAAAATAGTGGCTGTCGCCGCAATCAGGTAAGCATAATCAAACAGTATGAATTCACTGATTGATAACAGCAGGGTAAAGAAAATGACGAGCGCTATTCCTATTAAAACATATTGAACAGGATGCACTGGATTTTTTTGCATCAGCTCAATTATAAAGAAGAGTGCGAAAGTGAGACCGATAAAAAGTATCGCATATTTTACACTCCTCATAGTTTTTGCATACTGATTTGCCGGCTGCACCAGGGTTACTCCAAAAGCATACGCTTCTTTTTTAAAATCAAAATCTTTCAGTGTTGTGCCGAAGGGAAGATTGGCTTTATTAAAATTCCAGGTGGCTGTAAATCCTTTATCTGTAATGGTTCTGCCAGACGGAAGGTTATTGCCATCAAAATTTGGATCGGCCAGCGAACTGCTTAGTTCAAATTTACTGTTGCCTGCAAGGGGAACAAAATGAAGTTGTTCACTGCCATTTATTTTTACCGGCATATCAAATGAAATTGATTTACCGAGGTCTTCAGCTGTAATATTAATGGGAGCCGAAAGACCAATTGCTTCAATCTCTTTATTACTAACAGTAACGGCTCTGTCATATTCCTGCTGGGCCGAATTTGCGTTGCCTGTTTCAACTGTTTCTAATTGTTTTACCGGAAGCCCTGGTGCAAGTTCATAACTGGTGCCGTTCAAATTAATGCTGATCTTATCCTGGATGCCTTTAAAATCCCGGATGTTAAAACATACTTTCGCTTCGGAGAAACTTACCATATCGGGAGTAACATCCTTTGGCAGTTGGATTAAAAAATTACCAGTGTTTTTTATGTCTGTTTTATAAAGCAAAACACTGTAGATACTTCTTTGTCTTATTTCAGGAATTATATTTCCCTTTACCAGCAAATTTTCCGGTAAAAGAAAAAGATTCTTAGAAACTCCGGTAACAAGTTTGCCATCAGCGTTACTGAAATTGTATTTGTAAGGAAGGTAAATGTATGGACCGCTGAGTGTTTGAGGTGCTGCCCACTTTTTACTAATTTCTGTTGTTACTTCTTTTTGCCGTTGTTCTCTTTCAGTCACCAGGTTCATTATAAAAAGCGCTGGTATTAGCATGATAAGGGTAAGAGCGCCGGTAATTACTCCCTTAATAACAATTTTATTTCCGTGGTTTGAATGGGGTATTGGTGCGATGGCTGCGGAGGCCGGAAGGTGTTCGTGTTCCATGATGTAATTTGATTTAGTTGTATAAGAAAAATAGAAATTAAGCCGTTGATGAATAGCGCATATGGCTAAGAATGAAGCGGAGAAAAGTATTGCAGTGCAGGTAATGAATTGACCTGCTGCCGATGTTATTTGCCAGTGTTTTAATTCGTAACTAAAAATTGCCACACCTAATGCCGCATAGGGCAAAACTGCTAAAAGGCAAGTAAAAAGCAGCAAGGAATATTTACTTATTACGGTGCTGCAAATTCTGTTGATAAATGGGATTACGATGGCAAGCACAATTAATACAGGGAAGCTACCGACTGCTCCAAACAACGCTGCAGGTAATGCAGTCCACATGTAATTCATTTCGCTATTAATTAACTGGGCAATAGCCCAGCCCAATCCAAAAAATAAACTGGTGATTAGCCATATCCTTACTGCAATGCCGGTTGATGAGTAATTATCTTTCATTTTTAAAAGTGCTTTGAAATACAAAGTATATGTGCAAAAAAAATTATTTTGTTGAGTTGATCATTTTTTCAAGAGCGGCCAGGTGTTGCTTAAAAGAATTTTCACCTGCTTTGGTTGCTGCATAAGTTGTATTTGTTTTTCTGCCGATAAAACCTTTTTGTACTTTCAGGTAACCACTTTCTTCCAGCCCTTTAATATGGCTGGCGAGGTTGCCATCAGTTATTTGCAAAAGATCTTTCAAGTCATTAAAGTTTATAGTTGCGTTTACCATCAGGGCGCTCATAATGCCCAGCCTTATGCGGTTATCAAATGTTTTATTTAAGTTCTCTATTGGGTTCATAATGAGTTAATGTGCAGATGTGCAGATGTTGCAGATGTGCAAATTTAGTCAGCTGTCTTTAATCTTATTTTCTGTTCATGTTTTGCTTTCAGCATATTTTCCCTTTCAGCCATTTTCTCATTTGCACATTTGCATATTTTCTGATTTGCACACTTGCCTTTACCTTTCGTATTTACTCCACATAATTGCACCGTAAATAATGTGCAGCACACCAAAGCCAGCGGCCCAAAAGTAAAGCCCCGAGCCAATATAAAACAAATTGATGATGCCGAGAATGATTTGCCCATAGCCCAAAAAGCGAACTTCACCCAGCGTATATTTTGATGCATTCACCAATGCAAGTCCGTAAAAAATAAGACAGCCTGGTGCAATCATGCCAAAACTTCCGTGATCAATCAGTTTTAAAATATAGGCTGCACCGGCGATCATCGGTACAGCAATATTGATGAGTAGTCTTTTTGAAGTACTGCCCCATAACGGCGTATTGGTCTTTTTGCTTCTTAGCCAGGTAAATAAAAAAGCCAGTAAAAATGCAGCTGCAAGTGTAAACAATGCAACCTGGAAAAGTTGATTACCCATGTATTCTTTCGGACTTAAATTCCTATTGTAAATATGAGTATCGAGTTCTCTTAATTCGTTTCCGTTGCTCCTGTTGATAATGCCTGATGCAAAATATGCACCCACCAGCGCACAAGTTCCGGCAGCTATTCCACTTAATCCACTCAGGCTTATAAAACGACTGCTCTGTTCCATCATGAGCCTGATGTGCTGTAACTGTGCTGTCTGTTCCGATTGATCGCTACTCATAAAAAGTACTTTGAAAAACAAAGTAAATGAATGAAGTTGAAATCACCAAATCTTTATAAAACATTTTTTAGTGGGAGTTTGATTGCAGTTACGGGCCTTCGTTTTTAATCAAGGTGCTTACTACAGGCTTATTGTTAGAGGGAAGGGAGGCAATGAAAGTATCAACGGACCTTCAGGCATAGAAACCATCCGGAAGGTTGAAGTTGGGTGGCATTAGCACATTTGCAAATCAGCACATTGCTTTTTACTTCAGCATTTCATCCATATCCCTGTCGTTGGAGATTTTGCCTTTGGCTTCCAGCATACGCATGTCTTTGGCATCTTTCAAAAATTCCGATGCAAAAATGAATTCGTTGAGGCGTTCGTTTTTTGAGAAGATGATCTCTTTGTTATTGCCGCTCCATTCCTTTACACCTTTGTACATGTACAAAATATTTTCACCAATTTCCATAACACTGTTCATGTCATGGGTATTGATCACAGTTGTCATGTTGAATTCCTTGGTGATATCATGAATGAGCTTATCAATCACCATACTTGTTTGCGGATCAAGACCAGAGTTGGGCTCATCACAAAAAAGATATTTAGGATTGAGTACAATTGCCCTGGCAATACCAACTCTTTTTTTCATACCACCACTAATCTCTGAAGGAAATTTTTTGTTGGCATCCACCAGGTTAACCCTCGCCAAAACTTCGTTCACTCTTTTTGTTTTTTCTTTGCTGCTTAGCGGTGAAAACATATCTAACGGGAACGTTACATTTTGCTCCACAGTCATACTATCAAACAAAGCTGAACCCTGGAACAGCATTCCTATCTGTTGCCGGAGCTCTTTACGGTTTTCTTCCGTCATATCGGTAAAGCTTACCCCATCATAAATAATTTCACCAGAATTGGGTTCAAATAAACCTACCAAACATTTTTGCAGCACCGTTTTACCACTACCGCTGGTGCCGATGATGAGATTACACTTACCAGTTTCCATCAAATGGCTAACATCCCGTAACACAATATTATCCCCAAACTGCTTATGGATATTTTTAAATTCAATCATGGTTTTAGTTTGCAGGGCTTAGTAATAATTGAGAGAGCACATAATCTGCAAACAGCAGCATCACACAACTTACTACCACACTTTTGGTGCTGCTTCGGCCAATTTCCAATGCGCCACCTTTTACATAATAACCATAATAGGCAGGTATGCTGCTGATGATGAAAGCAAATGTGTAAGACTTAATAAGTGCGAAAGTTACATTGTAAGGCGTAAAACCCATAGTGAGCCCTTTATCAAAAGTATCGGCAGATAGAATATTAGAAGCAACGCCGGCGAGTCTGCCACCCCAAATACCCAGCACCATCGCAATAACCACCAGCAAAGGGATTGTTAGCATGGCCGCAGCTATCTTAGGCATTATCAAATACGATTTTGTGTTGATGCCCATTATCTCCAGCGCATCTATCTGTTCACTCACCCTCATATTGCCGAGTTCACTGGCAATTTTACTCCCAATTACACCAGCCAGCACAATGCAAACAAGGGTGGGGGCAAACTCTAAAATTACTGTATCTCTTACAATTGTGGCAATAGTTGTAAGTGGAATCAGCGGGCTTACCAGCTGGTAAGCAGTTTGTACTGCACTTACTGCACCAATAAAAACAGAAATGATGGATACGATGCCAAGAGAGCCGATGCCAATGTCGTTGCACTGGTGCATAAATTCTTTCCAGTACATCTTGAAATTTTCGGGTTTGGAAAACATGCCTTTTAACATCAGCAGGTACCGGCCGAAATGCGTAAAAAATGTCATAGGGCAAATGTATTGAAAAAAGGCATTGGCGATGATTAACTCTCCATTTATCCTTTAAACATGCGCCTTAAACCGGAGCAGATTTTTTGCTGCAAGTAAAAGGTAAACATAACCGGCTATTCTATCTTTGCCGGGAAAAAGTAAAATCTTAAAGAATGACAGCAACAAAAAAAAGACTAATTGTTGACATGGATGGCGTGATAGCTGATGTGTACAGCCAGTTTCTCCACATGGAAGAAAAGGAATTTGGAACCAGGCAACCGCTTGAAAACCTGGTTGGTAAAAAGGAACATGAAGCCTTTCCGAATTGCCATAAATATGTTACCTCTGATGGTTTTTTCAGCACCGCACCATTAATTGAAGGAGCGGTGGAGGCATTGCAAATACTCAATGAGAATTACCAGTTGTTCATTGTTTCTGCCGCAATGGAGTTTCCAAAAAGTCTGCCTGAAAAATACCAATGGCTTCAGCAACACCTGCCGTTTTTAAGCTGGCACCAGTTTGTTTTTTGTGGTTCAAAAACTGTTGTGCAAGGGGATATTATGGTTGATGATCATTTTAAAAACCTGGATTATTTTACCGGCCAACGGCTGCTTTTTACTCAGCCACATAATACCGGCCAGGATGAAAGAGGCCATACAAGAGTAGGTACCTGGAAAGAGATTCTTGCTATACTGATGTAAATTTTCCAGATGCTGGCTATTGTGAATTTAGTGTTTGCCATTCATTTTCCAGCATCCCCATTTCAACAAGGCTCCAGTAAACGCCCTTGTGCAAAAGAATATCCCGGTGGGTACCTTCGATTGATAAACCGCTTTTTTGGTAGCACTTTAATGCGGCTGTATTTGTTGTGTAAACACCAAGGCTAATGCGGTGAAGTTTTAGTTCTTCAACCCCTATTTTTAATACTGCAGAAACCATTTGCCTGCAGTAACCATTTCCTTTTTGAGCATTGCTGATAAAGACTCTTGTAATTCTTGCACTGCGGTTTTTCCAGCTGATGCTGCCAAGCGAAATATGGCCGATGTTGTCGCCTTCCTTATTAGTGACCTTGTAAATAAATGCGTCTGAATCGCCGGGAATGTTGGTGTCTTTTATGTACCAGCTAAGGCTGGAATTTGTAAGGGGGAAACTAAACAAGCCGCCACTCCAGCTCATCAGTAATTCTTCATTATCAATCCAGTTGATAAGATCTGAAAAATCATTGCTGTTAAAAGGCGCCAATTCCACCATAATTTAAAATTCTTTTTTGCTAAAATAAGGGTTAAATAATAATCTCTCAAAATGTCGTTTTATAATTTGGTGCAGAAGAATCCAATAAGCATTTATGAGAATGAGATTTTTACTCCTTGCTTGTTGATTGAGTAAGTTTAAATTTTGCTTTTAAATGCTTTTCATAGAAAGATGCTTTAGAATCAGCATTCTTAAATTCAGTCCATACCGTGGTGGGAACGCTCTCATAAATATAAACACTGCCATTGCCCATGCTGCAAATAAAATAACCAAAATTGCCATCACAACTAAAATATTCAGCAGATATTATCCAGGGACTGCTGCCTTCAGGCATTTCATCTGTATATTTAAAATCTGCCGACCTTATTGCGGTTATTGCAGCCTGGTAGGTATCAAATTTACCGGGCAGATCTTCGCAGGCCTGTGCCTGCAGACAAATGTTGAAGGAGATGATACAAAAAAAGAGGAGTAACAAATTTTTCATGCAGACATTTTTTGATGGCAACTACAATTATCGCTTATTCAAAAATAGGCTAAAGCTGCCAGCGATATTATTAATATACCTTATGCTGCAATGGCTCCAATCTATCTGTATATACTCCCGTGCTTTTAAGCAAATATGCAATTAACTTGTATCGGCTCATTTTGCAGACAAATACCAAGGGTTTGCATATCATTTGATCCATTGAAGCAATAAAAAGAGTTCTTTGGCTTATGAAACATCGTGGAAGCAAGATGCCAATATTATAAACAAATTTTAAAAATCAGATGAAACCATTTTTTTATTCTATTACAATATTATTTTTCTCCTGTTGTGCCAAAGCCCAGGAAAGCAATCCTTTTACAACTGGATTTGAAAAAAGCTTCCAATCAAAAATATTAGGAGAGCAACGCAAAATTTGGATTCATATTCCAAACATAAATGGCGGAAATGGAAATACTGGTAAAGGACTTTACCCGGTAATTTATTTATTAGACGGTGATGCAAATTTTAACCATGTTGTTAGTGTAACCGAATTCATGAGCAATGCAGGCCTTTGTCCGCCAATGATCGTTGCAGGCATTTTGCATCCTGCCCGAATGACTGACCTTACATTTGGCACAGATAAGGAAACTCCTGGTGTGGTTGGAAATGGTGAAAAATTTATGCTTTACGTAGAAAAGGAATTGATGCCATACATCAATTCAAATTATCCAACAACTTCCTATAAAATCTTAATTGGTCATTCTGTTGGCGGCCTTACTGTTGTTGCCACTTTAATGCATCATCCCAATTTATTCAATGCCTATATTTCTCTGGATGGTGCTTTATGGTGGAACCATCAGCAAATTGTAACAGAAGCAAAAACTACTTTAGCAAATGCAAACTATAAAGGGAAAACTCTATTTATGGCGTTGGCAAACCGAATGGAAAAGGGAATGGATACAGTGGAAGTTCAAAAAGATACAACAGAGGGTACCGAACTTATTCGCAGCAACCTTGAATTTATTCATGACATTGCCAAAAACAAAACAAGTCAGTTGCGTTTTAAACAAGCATTTTATGAAAATGATGATCACAGTTCCGTCCGTTTGATCGGTGAGTATGATGCTCTCCGGTTTATTTTTGATTATTACAAACTTAAAATTTATAACAGCCAGTTAAACGATCCCAATTTTGCATTGGATTCTTTGTTAGTAACGCACTATAAGAATGTTTCTGAGCAAATTGGCTACCTGGTTAAACCGGGCGAAAGCCAGGTTAATAGCCTTGGATACTACATGTTGAGCCAAAAACAATTTGTTAAGGCAGAAGCATTGTTTAAACTAAATATTACTAACTATCCCGAAACGGCTAATTGTTATGATGGATTGGGAGATTTGTACCTGGCAAAAGGTGACAAATTAAAAGCCATAGCGAGTTTCAAAAAGACTTTATCGTTAAAGGCTATTCCTGAAACAAAAGAAAAACTTGAAACACTTTTAAAGGAAAAAAATTAGGCATATCCATAGATAACATGTACAAAATATTTTTGAAAAATGTTAGTTTGATTATTTTAAGAAGGCAGTGCTGCAAGGCAGGCTTAAAGCCATGCATACGCCCCGGCAAATTAAAAGTATAAATTATGATGCAGACCGGCCAGTAATTGCACACAATCAAGCTAAATGAAAACCAGCTTTCAACTGCACAATAATGTTTTACTATCAACAAAATTCATAGTTTTAATTTTGCAGCAATTGCTGCATAAATTAAGTTAGCTGGAAGCACTCAAATGATGCCGAAATAAAACAAAAAGATCAACTGAATATGTCAATAACAAAAGAATCGGAACTAACCGTTATGCAAAAGGCAAGTGAAGCAGTTGCCTGCACTTTAAAGGAAATGAGAAACTAAGCCCAACCCGGCATGACGACAAAAGAACTAGATGATTATGGTGCGAAAATATTGTTGGATTTTGGCGCAAAATCAGCACCCTTGCTCACTTATGGTTTTCCTGGTTGCACCTGCATCAGCGTAAACAATGAATTTTGCCACGGCATCCCATCAAATAAAAGAATATTGAAAGAAGGCGATTTGATCAACATCGATGTATCAGCAGAGTTAGATGGTTTCTGGTCTGACAACGGCGGTTCATTTGTGCTTGGTGAAGATATTAACCAGCATCAAAAATTGGTTGACGCATCAAAACAAATTCTGCATAAGACCATTGGTAACATAAAAGGTGGCGTCCGTATTTCAGACATTGGACACCTGATAGAAACAGAAGCAAAGAAACGTGGTTACAAGGTAATCAAGAATTTGACCGGGCATGGTGTAGGCAGAAGTCTGCATGAGGACCCACACGAAATAGCCAATTACAGGGACCGGTTCAATCATACAAGATTTAAGAAAAACTCCGTTGTTGCCATCGAAACATTTATAACAACAACATCAACCTACGCCGAAACCCTGGCAGATGGCTGGACAATGGTAGGCAACAAAGGTGGCTTTATGGCACAGCATGAACACACCATTGTGGTTACCGATAGTATGCCAATTATATTAACAGAAAAGAATGAGATATGGAATTGAATTGAAGGTCTAAAGACTGAAAAATCGTGGTATACCTGATCACACAATTTTAACGAAATTTAAAGCGTAAAAAAAATGAACAGACGATCTTTATTAAAAACATCAGTTGCTTCGGGAATAGCAAGCATACTGCCTTTACCTGGCTTGTTAGCAAATCAAAGCACAACTCCACATTTTAAAAACGCAGATAAGCCAACTGGCTTCAGGCAAATTTTATTGGGAGATTTGGAATTGACAGTATTAACAGATGGCTACATAAAACAAAGTCCCGTACACCCTTTTGTTGCACCGCTGGGTACTGCAGAAGCTGTCAAAAGCTTGCTGGAAGAAAATTTCAGGCCAACAGATTACATTGAATTATCGCTGAATGTGATGGTGGTAAAAGGCAACAATAAATTGGTATTGCTGGATACAGGCATGGGTATTTTTGCACAAGCCACACAAGGGCAGTTGATGAAAAGCCTTGCAGCCGCAGGTTTTAAGGTTGCAGACTTTACCGATATTATTTTATCTCACGCTCACACTGACCATATTGGCGGATTGATAGATGCAAAAAATAACCTGGCATTTCCCAATGCGGCTTTACACATTGCAAAAACAGAATACGATTTTTGGCAGCGGGCAACTGTTGAAGATTTTAAAAACAGCCCATTGTACAAAATGCAGGATTTTGTAAAACAAACAATTACCGGTATTCAAAAAGTTTTCAAATCAGTTAAACCTAAACTACAATTTTTCGATTTGGAAAAAGGCCTGCACAATACTTTTTATTTTGAAATAGCGCCGGGCCATACGCCTGGTTTAACGATGACGACCATCAAATCAAAAAACGAAAAATTAATGTCTATTGCAGATCTCATTCATTCAGATGCTTTGTTGTTTACACACCCGGAATGGGGCTTTGTTGGTGATACAGATATACAAGAAGCAGTTGCCAGCCGTGTAAAAATGTTGCAGTATTTAACTGATAATAAAATCAAGACTTTTGCCTTTCATTTGCCGTACCCGGGGCTGGGGCATGTGCGGCAAAAAGACAAAACTTTTGAGTGGGTGCCAGAAGTATTTGCGACACCCTGAAAATGAAAAGTTTCTAAAAGCAAAGACGCCCGAATAAAATACAACATAAGACTTCTTAAAAAATAGTTATCAATAAAACCTCTTCAATAATTTTTATGGGCTCACAAACAATACAAGGAAAACTTTGGGGACAACGTCCTAAAGATTGGTCTGAAATCCAGGAAAAAACAGGGGAAAGCGGGTACAATTTTGTGCTTGACCATCTCTCCTTAGCACCTGCCACAAAATTACTGGATGTTGGATGCGGCTCCGGTTATTTTTGCAAGCTGGCAACTGACCGGGAAATAGATGTGACGGGACTTGATGCGACTGCTGAACTCATAGCTGAAGCAAAGAAAAGAATTTCGGCGGCTGATTTTTTTATCGGGGAAATGGAGGAGCTGCCTTTTGAAGAAAATACCTTTGATGTGGTTTGCGGCTTCAACTCATTTCAATATGCTTCTAATATTAAAAATGCACTTGTTGAGGCAAAAAGAGTTTTAAAGGATGGAGGGAAATTAGCCGTTATGATCTGGGGAAACAAAGAAGATTGCGAAGCTGCAACTTATTTAAAAGCAGTTGGCGGTCTTCTGCCCCCGCCACCCCTTGGCGTAGGGGGACCTTTTGCACTTTCAGAAAACCAGGCGCTGGAAACAATACTAGCAGAAGCAGTATTTAAAATTTTGAATAAAACAGATGTAACATCCGTTTGGGATTACCCTGACACAGACACAGCTTTGAAAGGTTTATTGTCTTCAGGGCCAGCTGCAAGGGCAATTGAAATATGCGGCTTTGAGACAGTGTATGAAACAACTTTAAAAGCAATACAGCCTTACATTCAGGATAATGGGCACATTGTTTACAATAATAAATTCAGGATTGTAATTGCAGAAAAGTAGTTGCTAAATTTGGATATTTAGTGTTTTCGGAATAACGCCGGGCTATTAATACCGGGAGCATATTTGGCTGATGCAGAAAATGCTGCATTACTTTAACCAAACATTCAATGAAAAAAGGAATTCTTATAAAATGAATTTATTTCGGCTCAATAATTTACTTCTGTTTACCAACCTGTTGTTAGCGCTGCTTTTGCCTCTATCACAAATTACTGCTCAGCAGAAAGTTACGGCTTCCAAATTGGTGACCGGCCAAACCTGGACCTCCGATAACGGCAATGGTACGTTTACCAATCCACTTTTTTACGATGAGTTTTCTGACCCGGATTTGATAAGGGTGGGCGATGATTATTACCTTACCGGAACAACCATGCATGCTATGCCCGGGCTTCCGGTGCTGCATTCAAAGGACCTGGTAAACTGGGAGTTTCTGTGCTATGTTGTGGACAAACTTGATTTTGGGCCAGCATACCGGCTTGAGGATGGGAAAGACATTTATGGGCAGGGGATTTGGGCTCCGTGCCTGCGATACCATGATGGAAAGTTTTACATCTTTACCAACGTCAATGGTCAGACAACCCAACTCTGTACCGCCACCAATCCTGCCGGGCCGTGGACAAAAAATAAAATGAAAAAATCGCTGCATGATTTGTCTGTTTTGTTTGATGATGATGGAAAAGCCTATGTGGTTTGGGGATACGATGAAGTTCACCTGGCCGAATTAACTGATAACCTGACAGATACTAAACCCGGCACAGAGCAGGTGATTGTGCCGAAGGGTAGTGGCGTCGGAGAAGGCTGTCATTTTTACAAGATCAATGGAAAATATTACATCACTAACACTAACTATGATCCGTTATGCTACCAGGTTTGCCTCAGGGCTGAAAAGCCAACCGGACCTTATGAAGTAAACGTAATGAGTGCAAAGGAAAATCTTGGTGTGGGCACTGGCTGG
Source organism: Ferruginibacter sp. (assembly GCA_965247025.1). Classification (GTDB taxonomy): domain Bacteria; phylum Bacteroidota; class Bacteroidia; order Chitinophagales; family Chitinophagaceae; genus Ferruginibacter. The sequence goes on from OZ252000.1 coordinate 5,654,970, forward strand.
TTGCATAAAAACACCAGGAAAGGACCACCTTTTGAACTGATAGCACCGGTTAAAAATTTTGTTGGCAGCATACCAATGCACCAGGGCGGTATTGTTCAAATTCAATCCGGCGAATGGTGGGGTTGGTCGATGCTGGATCATAATTCTGTGGGACGGGTTACCGCTTTATCTCCAGTAACCTGGCAGGATGACTGGCCGTATTTTGGATTGCCGGGCAACCTGACCCGTTCTCCCAGAACCTGGATAAAACCGAACACAGGATTTTCATCGCCGCCACATGCACCGTATGAGCGGTCCGATGATTTTTCTGCCGGCAGGCTGAAAGCTGTGTGGCAATGGAATCATGTGCCTGTAGATAAAAATTGGTCGCTTGCTGAACGCAAAGGTTTTTTGAGACTTCATTCTCTGCCGGCAAAAGATTTTTGGAATGCCCGAAATACGCTTACCCAGCGGGCCATTGGCCCTGAGTCAATAGCAACTATTGAAATTGAAACAGGCGCTTTAAAACCTGGTGATATAGCAGGGCTTGCTTTGCTTAACCTGCCTTTCAGCTGGATAGGCATCCGTAAGGAACAGGGCGGCATTACAGTACAGCAATTTGATCAGCAAAAAGGTGATGCGGTTACTGAGAAAATAAATGCATCAAAAATTTGGTTGAAAGTGCATTGCAATTTTGACAATGAAAAAGCTGTTTTTAGCTACAGTACTGATGGTACTTTATTTCATCCATTGGGTGATACGTTTACAATGGTATTTCAGCTCAGAACTTTCCAGGGTGTTCGTTTTTCACTCTTTAATTTTAATACAACTGGCGTTGAAGGTGGCTATGCAGATTTTAATAATTTTATTGTGGAAGAACCCCGGGCAAAAGGGCTTACACAACCTATTCCTTATGGTAAAGTAATTGCGCTTATCAGCCTTGCTGATAGCACCGTTTTAGTAAACTGGAAAGATTTTGTACGGCCCGTTGGCAGCAATGATCATTTCGCCGAAGGCAAGGCTTCTTTATTCCAGGTGCTTGACCGTGGCAATGGACGTATTGCCTTACAGTCTTTGGTTGACAGCGGTTTTGTTACGGTTAAAGGGCTTGGCGGTATGGCTGAAGTGAGAATTGAAAAGGAAGAAAAAGGTGATTCCTCACAGTTTCAATGGCAGGATATGTTAAGGGGTGATCTTATGCTTATGTCGCTTAAAACGCACCGCTATCTTTTTGCAGATCCCAATGCAAAAAATCTTTTATCTGCGGATGCAGCCGGCACAAGGCCGGATAGAAAAGACGGTAGTTGTTTTGCGTGGAGAATTGTGGAGCAATAATTAGGAGACCTTGTCAAAAAGGTTCAAACTTATGATCTTTTAATAGTAGATTTAGTAATCCCAATAAGCCAAGCAACATAAATGCAACAGAGATATATTGAGCTTGCGAAAAGCACATTGATGCAATGCAATAACGGGGATTTACCTTGATGAACTCTATTAAAAATCTTTCGAGCCCGAGACTCAAAATAAATATGAAAAATAACAGGCCGGCTGTTTTTATTTTCTTTCTGCTTAACCAAAGTATGGAGAATAGTGCAAGGCAAATAACTGATTCATACAACGAGGTTGGAAACACAGGTTCGCTTAATACGTTGCAAAATTGTTCAGCACATCCCTCAACATATTTCCCCTGGTGAATTACATTGTGGGGATAATTAAAACTCCAGGCCCAATCTGGCAGAAAGCCGAGCCAGCCTGGCTTTGGCGCTGTGTTTACAATACCCCAATCGCCATCGCCGGATAAATGACAACCAATGCGGCCAATGCCGTAAGCCAGCATAATGCCGGGGCTGCCGATATCTGCACAAACTAAAAAAGGAATGCCCATTTTCCTTGTGCGGTAAATATAAATGCCTGCACCAAAAATAAATCCGCCCAAAAAATTGAGGCCGTTAAAGGAGCTGAGGTAGGTTCCCGGGTCAGTAAATAACTGTTGTATATATTCAAACTTTGCAAAAATAAAGGCGCCGATAAAACCCATCGCAGCACACCATATCAGCATCCTGTCTGTGACCTCATAAGGATGAATTAACCTGTTGGTTTCTTTCACTGTAACAGCTTGTTTTTTTTGCAACCAGTAACAAAGAAAAAATGCTGTTCCGCAGATTATTCCGGCCAGTAAATTCCCTTTCCATGAAAAGATAATGTTTGTTGCGTTGGTAACTAATTGATGGTAATGAAAAATGCCATAAACAATTTTATAACCCAAAATAAATCCGAGTGCTGTGTAACCGGCAAGGCCTGGGAAAAGATTTTTAGTTGCATCTTTTGTACTGCTGAACGGGTGAATCAGCCCTTCCTGTTCTTTGCGAAAAAATTCTTTTTTAAAGATGCTATAGGAAAGCCAGAATGCCAGCGCCACAAATAGCCCAAATGTTTGTACCGGTAGTACTACGGTAACACCCGTTAAATATTTTATCAAAGAAGATAAGGTGGGAAACATTTTTACGATTGGCAGTGTGGAATAGCTTACAAAAAACCAGCGGTTTATAGATTTTTCATTTTGTCGGAATTGAGGTATTCCGCCGGGGTAATAGAAAATTGCTTTTGAAAATTGCGGATAAATATTCTTACTGAACTGTAACCCACAAACTCTGAAACAGTGTTGATATCATGCGACCCTTCTGCCAGCAATTCCGCTGCTTTTTTTAATTTGGTAAGATTAATGAGCTCATTTGGAGTAAGGTCTGAGATGGCTTTTATCTTCCTGTAAAATGTTGGCCGGCTCATGTTTAAATACTTTGCAAGCCTTTCCACATCAAGTTCCTGTTCCTGCAAATGTTCGATTATTATTCCGGTAAGATTTTCCATAAATCGCTCATCTTCTTTTGTATGAGCAATGCTTTTTACATGGGCAAAAGGGGAGTTGGCAAAATACTCTTTTATCTTATTACGGTTGGCCAGCAGGTTTGCAATTTGCATTTTTAAATGCCGGGGCGAAAAGGGTTTTTCAATGTAAGCATCTGCACCCAACTCAAGCCCTTCCAATTTTGATTGTAACGTGTCTTTTGCTGTGAGCAAAACAAATGGCAAATGACTAAGCTCAACATCAGATTTTATTTGCCGGCACAATTCAAAACCATCCATTACCGGCATCATCACATCGCTTACAATTAAGTGAGCTGTATTCTCTTTCAAAAATACAAGCGCCTGGGCTCCATCAAAACTTTTTGCAACTTCATAATCCTCCGTCAAATTGCTCTCAATAAATTCAAGGATCTCTTTATTATCATCAACTAATAATATGGTTGGTTTCATCATAATCCAGTTACAGCAGCACGGTTTTTACCCGGCTTGTTTGGGGTTTACAGGCAATGTTAAAATAAAGGTATTCATATTTTTATCGGCAAAATCCATGTCGAGTGTTCCGCCATGTATTCCGGCCAGCGACCGGGACAAAGTCAGGCCTATACCGGTTCCCGGAAGTTTGGCACTTTCCCTGGCTCTTACAAAACTTTTAAAAATATCATCTCTCATATCATAAGGTACAAGATATCCGTCATTCTTAAAAATAATGCTGTAAGTATCCTGCTGGCTTGTACCGGTGATCATTGAAACTTCCACTACAGCCTTAGCATATTTTAGTGCATTGTCCCAAAGATTGGTCATTATTTTATTAAAGGCTTCAGCATCAATATAAGCGTAAAACGAGGCAGGAAAATTTACAACAATACTTATCTCTTTCTGTGCTGCCAGTGGTTTAAAATTTAAGTAGTGATCGTTAAATAACGCAGAAATATCTTCTCTTGAAAAGTTCAATCTGAACCCGTTGATCTATGCCTTTCTAAAGTCAAGTAACTGGCTGCTGAGGTGAAGCAGGCGGTCTGTGTTCCTGTTCATTATCTCCAGGCTCGGTTTTATCAATGGCATCTGGTCTGCCCTGTCCATAATGTTTTCCATCGGCCCTTTTATAAGGGTGAGCGGCGTACGTATTTCATGCGCTACGTTGATGTAAAATTCAATTTTATCATTGTAGTTTTCCCGCTCTTTTTCAAACTCCAGCCGCTCCAATTTTCTTTTATGTCTTTCCCTTGAGCGGTTCACAAAAAAAAGGATTACAAAATAAGTTAGCGTTAGCAATGCGACAGTATAAAGTGTGTAAGCCCACCACGTTTTCCACAATGGTGGCAAAATTTTTATGATGAGTGTGGCTGGCTTTCCAATCTTGCTATCGTTGCCGGTTACAGCAGAAACCTGGAATGTATAAATACCCGGATTTAGCTCCGTAAAATAAGCCTTACGGTTTGTTTCAAGCCTTGTCCAGTCCTTATCCAGCCCGTCCATTTTATAAACATACCTGTTGGTGTTGGGTGCATTAAAACTAAGTGCAGCAAAGTCGATACTGAAAGATGATTGGGAATAAGCGAGGGTAATATTTTTTGTAAATGAAATGGAATTTTTTAAGGGAGATCCTTTTTCATCAATGGCTAATTCCTTGTTGTATACCTGGAAGCCGGTTAAAAAAACGGGCGGTGCAAAGCTGTTATTTTCAATCGAGTCGGGATAAAAAGTGATCATGCCTTTTACACTGCCAAAATACATTTGCCCTTTTGAGTCTTTAAATCCGGAATTGTAATTGAATTGATCTGTAAGCAACCCGTTGGACTTTGTATAAACTTTTACCTGTTTAGTTGCCGGGGAAAAAGACACAAGTCCCTTGGAAGTACTGATCCATAAATTCTTTCTTTCATCTTCCAGTATTGAATACGTTACGTTTGATGGAAGGCCATTGCTGGTTGAGATTCTTTCAAACCGGTTTTGTTTTTTGTCATATTTGCAAACGCCGGATTCTGTTGCAAACCAAAGCGTGCCGCCACTGTCTTTAAATATTTTGTTGATAAGGTTGCCGGGAAGACTGTAAGGGTTGCCGGGAGTTAACAGAAACTGCCCGTTCTTGCCTGTTTTATTGTTGTAGTAAAACACGCCATCACCATAAGTGCCTGCCCAAATTGTTCCATCATCATCTTCACAAATTGTTCTGAAAAAAACTTTTTTAACAACGGTCACCATCTTAAAATTATCTTCCTTTGGCAGGTACTGGTAAAGCCCCTGGTCGGTACCGGCAAGTAATACATTTTCGGAAGTTTTAAAAAGACTGTAAATGAAATTGCTGCCGATAGCAGAATTGGCGGTGTTGTAGTGCCTGAGCTTTTTGCCGGTCTGTACGTCCAGCACATCAAGCCCGTGTAAGTAAGTGCCCACCCACACTTTGCCATCAGTAACCAGCATGCCGTGTATATTGGAGTAAGAGATACTGGCCCTGTTGAAGCTCTCAAAAATACCCGTTGAAGGATTAAATTTATTAAGCCCTGCATCTTCTGTTCCAATCCAGATGTTGCCATTTGTATCATCACATATTTCCCTCACAGCATAACCGCTGATAGAGTTGGTGCAGGACATTGGAAAATACTTTTTAAAGGTTACATATTGCTTTGGATAATAGTTGATGCCTCCAAAATAAGTGCCTGCCCAAATGCCACCTTCGCTGTCCCTGCACAAAGTATGAACGATATTGTCAGACAATGAATAGGGGTTATTTTGTTCCCTCGTTAAACGGGTGTATTTGCCTGTTTGGATGTTAAGAATGTAAATGCCTGATTGTGTGGCAATCCAGTATTCGGCGGCATTAATGCTCACAATTTCACGAACAATGATCTCTGTTTTGTCTGCGTTCAGCGTGAGCAGGTCTTTGTAAGTTAAACTGCTGATATCAAAACTTTTCAGCCCTTCATTCAATGTGCCGATAAGCAGCGTTCCATTGCCGGTATTGTAAATTGATTCTATCCATTTTGATACAGAATTTGGAGACTTGTTAAACAGGTTGTATTCACTGAAGTTGCTATTTTTCTGATTGTAATTCACAATGGTTCCTGATGTGGTTGACATCCATAAAGCCCCATCCTTCATTAAGCAGTAAGCTGTTACTTCTTTATGAATTGTAAAATTTTTTACTACACCTGTTCTTTTATTGTAGCTGTAAAGATTGTAAAGAGAAATATACCAAACATCATCTCCAATAACTTTTAAGTTCCTGATAGAGTAGTTGCCGGCTATCTTAAGTTGGGTAAACTTTTCCGTGCTTTCGTCGTAGGAATAAATGCCTTTTTCTGTGGCAGCCCAAATTTTGTTGTGGTCATCCTCATACAAACCAGTAATGGCATTGCTGCCGATGGTAGTGCTGTCATCCGGGTTGTTCCTGAAAATCTTAAAGGTTAATCCATCAAACCTGTTGAGGCCATCCCTTGTGCCAAACCACATAAAACCATGATGATCCTGCAGGCTGCACATTACGGCATTATTGGACAAGCCGTTTTCTACCTGGTAATGTGTAAAGTAGTAAGGCTGACAAAAAACAAGCTGAGAACAGGTTATGACAAGTGCCGTCAGCAAGGCCAGTTTTATTTTTAGGCCAGTTAACATTTAATGAAAATACAAACAATCCAATTTGGTTCAGGTGTTTTTGTAAAAAAAATAAGTTTGTGCTTATTGAGACAAAAATGCATAAAATTGAAACAAAAAAACTTTGTTAAAAAAAAATATTCCAGTCCATTTGCAGTAACAATAATTGCTGCTTAAAAACTTGTCATGAATAATACGATTGCACATTGCACTAATTCAAAAAAAATTACAATTTCAAATAAATTATAAATACTGTTATCAGCCGGCGGCTATGGTATGAGGTTAACCGTTACCGGGTTGCTATATTTTATCTAACCTGTATTGTTATTTTACAATAGCATGCAGTTGGGTTTTTGGCAGCAGGTTTTGGGTGACATCAACGCATCAAAATAGCTCATGAGCTGCTGTTATAACTAATAGAAAATACAAACGATTTGCAAAAATATTTCTCAATGAAAAAGGATCATTATTTATTTGTTGCCTGTGCGATGCTGGTGTTATTTTTTGCGGCATCCTGTAAAAAAGACGGCTTCCTGGACCAGTCGGTAACATCGAGTTTAAATGAACAGACAACATTTGCCGACAGTGCCAATTCAATGGCCTTCTTAAATAATATTTATACCAATATTGGCTTCGCAAGCGATCCAAGACGCTTTAGTGGCGGTGGTTTCGCTGCTGGTCTTGATGCCGCAAGTGATGAAGCAGAAGGCCCTAACGCTTCCAGCAGTAATGGTTTTGTGCAGTTTGCCACCGGCTCCGTAAATCCAACTGTTGTGCCTGATGATGCCTGGAATATTCCTTACACAAATATCCGTGCAGTCAACCAGTTTTTAAGGCACCTTTCAACCATACCATTTTCAGCCCAACTTAAGTTACAAACTGCCTCTGAAGCCCGCTTTTTAAGGGCCTGGTATTATACGATAATGCTGCAACATTACGGCGGTGTGCCTTTAATTGGCGATAGTATTTACAATGCCGCCGATGCTATTTCAGCAAAAAGAAATACCTACAAAGAATGTGTTGATTACATCTTGTCTGAATGTGATGCAGCAGCTGCAAACTTATCTACAACACAATCAGGATCTTTGTATGGCCGTGCAAGTAAAGGAGCTTGTCTTGCTCTTAAATCGAGGTTGTTACTTTTTGCCGCCAGCCCGTTGTTTAACAGCGGTGGTGCCTCAGGCGGGGGAGAAGCTGCTTCTGTTGTGGCCTATCCTGATGCTGACCCCAATCGCTGGAAACTGGCTGCCGATGCGGCGAAAGCAGTTATCGCATTAAATGCTTATAACCTGTTTTACGACTCTGCCAGTGTGCCCGGAGCCAAAGGTTACGGCTTCCAGTTATTATTTACAAAGCGCTATACCAATGAATTTATCCTTAGCAGGATGATGGGGCAAAATAAATATTTGGAATCCTTTTGGGATCCACCTTCAAGAGGAGGCGGTGGTGGTCCTTTTCCTTACCAGGAATTGGTGGACGCCTTCCCCATGCAGAATGGTTTACCAATTGCAGATCCGGCTTCCGGCTACGATCCAAATCAACCTTACTTAAACAGGGATCCAAGGCTTAACTACACCATTATTCACGATTCTACTTTGCGTACAATTTTTGGGGCTAACCAGCCAAGCCCGCTGTTACTTTATACAAATACGGCTGCTAACCCGCCGGTGGCCTCAAGCGGTGATGCTGTGTTTAAAGGCACAGCAACCGGTTTCTACATATTTAAAATGGAGGATCCAACGGTAATAAACGCAAGCCTGAGTGAAAGCTCCCGTTGCCTGCCGCTTATGCGGTATGCAGAAATATTGCTGAATTTTGCGGAAGCTACCAATGAATTTTCCGGACCTGTTGCAGAAGTTTACCAGGCAGTGGAAGCCATCAGGCAAAGAGCTGGTTTGCGGCCTTATACACTGCCGGAAAATCTTTCAAAAGATGAAATGCGGACTGCAATACAACTGGAAAGAAGACTGGAACTGGCTTACGAAGGACACCGTTTTTTTGATGTACGCCGCTGGATGATTGCCGAACAGACAGATAACCTGCTGATGCATGGTATGGAAGTGAAAAGAAATGGCACAGCTGTTACTTATAATGTGTTTAATGTTAGGAAACATAATTTTTCGAAAGCTATGTACCTGTGGCCAATTCCATTGAGAGAAATTGCAAAATCGCCTGAGCTGATGCAAAATCCTTTGTATTAAAATTACCTGATAATAAATTGTATACTGTTATTATGAAAAGACTTATAAGTATCACCGGTTGTCTGCTGCTGCTTACATTTTTATCCTGTAAAAAAGAAAAAATGGCAAGTTCTGCTGAACCTGTAAAAGATATATCCGGCAGCTGGAAAATTATTAAAGCCATGCGGAATGGAACTGATCTTACAGCCCGCTTTAGCTTCGGAGACTTTCGTATAAATTTTGCCGACAGCGCCTACACCCTTACTAACCTGGTGCCTTTTATTACCAGTAAGAATGGTACCTGGCGGTTTGATGACAAGAACTATCCATTTCAAATAACTTTTACTGCAGGTGGTGAAGTAAAAACGTCCACCTTTCTTTACCCGGTTGTGAATGGCGTAAGAAATATTGTGATCTCCTTCAGCCCCGGCTGTGCATCGAACATTTATCAATACACACTGCAAAAAGATAATTAACTGTATCATTTACGGAGTATTAAAAAAATATCAATGAAGTTTTTTAAGACAAAAAAGATTCAAAACTATTTCGTGAGGGCGGTTGCCACCATGATTGTATTGATCATCATAAGCTGCAGCATGTCGATTGATTCTATTGACCAGCCTTCCAGCGTTAATGGAGGCGAGGTACTGGCGGTTACGCTGAATGTGAAGGTAAAGGCAGACGTCAGTCAGGATTCTAAACTGATGATAGCAGCATTGGTGCCGAAGGTTTGGAAAATAGCGCAGAAAGGTACAGCCACATTTGTAAGTGATGTAACAACAGGTGTTCAGCAAATGACGGTAATACCTGCCGGTACGCCTGCACCAAACGGAAATGGTCTTGACTGGCCTGCCTTGCTTGCTTCAAAAATTGGCAATGGCGGTAACCTTATAAATGATTGGGAATGGGTTGCTTTTTATTCAAATGTTAGCTATAACCTCAATGGCGGCGATCCAATTGGAGTAACAGTGAGTTTAAAGCTGCCCACAACAAATGATAATATTGCTTTTAAGCTGGAGTACGCTGTGGGTAACAGTTCAGATGGTTTAAATCAGGACAGGTATGGTGTAAAAAAGTTTGACGATTGTTTCAGAGTGAACGGCACCGGTGATCTCATAGATTTTTGTAATGCCCAGTTGTCTGCTGTAGAGCCACGCACTTCTCTCGATAATGATATTATTACCGTTGGGTTTGATGCCGGTATTGCCGCAGATGCAGGTGATAGTGCAAAATTGCTTAGCCAGTCCAATGAAATCTATTTGTGTGCAACGGGCATTACAACAACCGGTGATAGTATCAATGTATGTAATACCTCTGCGGCCAGCAAGCTCACTTCGGCAGGGTCCGGCAGGTGGAGGACAGATATTTGGCCACGAAAATTTTTCTCTTTAAATGATAATCAGCAATTGGTAAGAATGGCTTATTACTTCACCAATGCCGCAGGAAATATTAAGGTTGGTTATGGTGGTGGTAACGAACCTTTTCTGTACACGTTTAAATGCCAGTAATTAAATAATCATTGTAAGTCTACCTAAAAATATTTTATGTTTCAACACTGCTTAAGAATAACCTGTACAGCAATTGTTTTGCTTCTGTTATCCGTATGGCATCCGGTACTGGCACAAACTGCTGCTTCACAAAAAATTACTGTTAGCGGCCAGGTGCTGGATGATTATGGACGCCCGCTGCAGAGTGTAAGCGTTACAGCAAAAAATGTTGCAGGTACAATAACAACAAACGAAGAGGGCAAGTTTTCAATTGCAGCTGGTATGAATGCAATACTGGTAATTAAACACCCGATGTTTGATGTAATGGAAGTAAAAGTAAAGAGTAATAAAGACCTGACTGTAAAACTTACTGACAGCTACCTGCATTCATTAACCGGGGTTGATACTTCAGTTATCAGCAATCCATCCCAGAAAAAATCAGATCTTTTATACGAATCAAAATCGCCTGATAAAATATTGGGTTCTGTTGCTACGGTTTATGGTAACCAGCTAAGTACAACCCCGGCATCATTGTACATTTATGCATTACCAGGCAGGCTGGCAGGTTTAAACGTAAACCAAACCAGCGGGTTTTATTCAGCCCAAACAAGTGGTTTAACAGACCTTGATATTTTTGTAGGAAACATACCAAAAAATAACAGTGGCGCCGGCCCTAACGACAACACAGAATTCAATTTACAATTAAGGGGACATGCCGGCAGCTTTAGCCAGGCACCCATCTCAATAGTGGATGGTGTGCAACGGGAAATTTATTCGCTTGACCCGGAAAGTATCGAATCTGTTTCTATTTTAAAAGATGCGTTGTCTACCATTTTACTTGGGCAAAATAGCTCCCGTGGGGCGTTGCTTGTAACAACCAAAATTCCGCAAATAGGTGCTCCTCATCTTTCCTTTACTGCAGAAACCGGCACCCAAAGTTCACTTGGTTTACCCACGCCACTACCGGCTTACAAATATGCTTACTTGTTGAATGAAGCCTTGCTGAACGACGGCAGGACAGCGGCTTACACGGCAAATGATTTTAATGCCTACCGCAATGGAACGGATCCTATAAATCACCCGGATGTGAACTGGTACAATACTGTTATGGCAAAAAATCCATTCCTTACCCGTTACAATTTAAATGTAAATGGTGGTGGCGCAACGGCCCGCTATATTGTTTCCCTTGGCTACATGAACCAGGATGGATTTTACAATACCGATCCTGCAAATTCATACAATACAAACAACCAGTTAAAGCGGTATCTCATCAATTCAAAAATAGATGTTGATGTAAACCGGAATTTTAATATTGCGCTGCAATTGTTTGGAAGGTTACAGCAGGGTAACCAGCCTGGTGCAGGTTCTCCATCCATTCTCAATGCGTTGTTAAGTACTCCCAATAATGCTTATGCGATTTTTAACCCTAATGGCACTTACGGCGGTAATGTAAATTATCAGAACAATCTTTTATCAATGGTAAAAAACTCAGGCTACCTGAATGATAATACCAAAGACGTAATGGCCAACCTGGATCTTAAATATAAGTTTGACAACTGGGTTCCCGGACTTTGGTTAAAAGCAAAAGGAAATGTTTCTGTTCAGTCATCTTCACTCATTAACAGGAACAAACAATCGCCTGTTTACAGCCTTGCAATCTCATCAACCGGCGACTCAACTTACAACCGTTTTGGCTCAACCAATAACCAGGTAAACGCTTTCACATCTACCTCCTGGGCCAGGTATATATTTGCCCAGCTATCTCTCGGCTACGATAAAAAAATTGGTGACCATAATTTAGGCTTTATGGTTTTGTACGATAAAAAACAACACTGCTTAATTATGATATTCCATCAGCACTTACCAATATAGCAGGCAAGGTTACGTACGATTATAAAGGAAAATATTTAGCTGAAGGTGCCCTGAATTACAGCGGCTATGACCGTTATAAGCCGGGCAGCCAGTATGGATTGTTTTATGCAGCCGGTGTAGGGTGGAACATTGCTAAAGAAGATTTTATAAAGAACGCCAGCTGGATTAATCAGTTAAAATTGCGAGCAACCTATGGCAGAACAGGAAATGCTAATATCGATAATTACGGCTACTATGTTTACCGCAGTTATTTCCAGGATGTGGCGGGTACTTATCCTATCGGTAATAATTATCAAAATTCAATTGGCCTTGCAGAAAGTGGCACACCGGGCAACCAGGTGCTGGCAAACGTTGCTGCAACATGGGAAAAAGCAGACAAGCTTGATATTGGCCTGGATGTTTCTGTGTTCAATAATCACCTGCAGCTGACTGCTGATTATTACAATGAAAAATATTTTGATGTGCTCCAAACAAGGGGCAAATCCATTGAATTAATTGGTCAGCGTTACCCGGCAGAAAACATTGGTATCAACAGGTTTACCGGTGGTGAATTCACACTGACTTATCAAAGCAATTTTAAAGACTTCAATTACTTTATTACCGGTAATGCATCTATCCAGTCATCCAATGTTGTTTTTATGGATGAGCAGTTTCAAAAGTACAGCTGGAATCAGCAAACCGGGCATCCTGTTGGCCAGCGCTTCGGTTTAACTGCTGATGGTTTTATACAATCCGCAGCAGAGGCTGCAACAGCGCCAACAATTACTGGCTACACTTTACATGTGGGTGATTTTAAATACAAAGATCTTAATGGTGATGGTGTGATAGATCAGTTTGATCTTTCGCCTGTTGGTAAAGAAAAACCGTTGATTTATTTTGGATTGAATGCCGGATTTAGCTTTAAAGGCTTTGCAGTCAGTGCCTTGATACAGGGCGTTCAAAACCGGGAAATCTATATCAATAACAGTTACACAGAAGCAGGATTTAATTCACAGGGAAACGGTTTTTCACAGGCTTATGAACAAAGCCTTTCCAGGTGGATTCCTGAGAGTGGTCTCACTGCTGGTTATCCAAGATTAACTGCCGGCGGAAGCGGGTATAATTTCGGGCCTTTGTTTTCTTCTAACAGTGCCTTATTGCACAATGGTAATTATTTCAGACTTAAAAATGTAAATGTTGAATACAACCTGCCGTATCACCTGATTAAAAATTTGAAACTGGCCGGGATAAAAATATTTGTCAATGCCCAAAACCTTTACACCTGGGCTGCTTACGATGTGGTTGATCCGGAAGTATCGCTGCCAAATTATCCAATGCAAAAGGTGATCAACTTCGGCATCAACATTAAACTTTAAGAGCGCTATTGCTAAAATGAAAAAGATGAAAAAATTATTTTACATATCCGGGGTTATCATAGTGACTTTACTGGTCCTGTTTTCTTCCTGCCGAAAGGTTTATGAGAGCGTTCCGCTTGGTCAGCAAATACCGGAAAGTATTGCTTTTGATACACATGATTCCGCAGGCGTTTATGCGTTGAGGTTTTTGTTAACTACTTATACGGAGGTATTGCCGAATAATCATAACCGGGTAAGTGGCAACTATCTTGATGCGGCATCTGACGATGCAGTTTCTTCACAATCAGGGTTGCCGGATGTTCAGAAAATTGCTACCGGTGCTTACAACGCAGTGGCTCCAAATGCAGATAATGTTTGGTCAAGATATTATACTGGTATCCGTGATTGCAACCGTGTTTTCTGTACTCATCAACCGGGTGCCGCTTGCTGAAAAGTTAGCCAACGGTCAATCTGCCCGGCCTGCTTATCGCTCTGAAGCCAGGTTTCTCCGTGCCTTTCTTTATTTTGAATTGGTGAAACGCTATGGCGGTGTTCCGCTGCTTGGCGACTCTATCCGCCAGATAACAGACAACGCAATTTTGCCACGCAATAGCTTTGCTGACTGCATCAGTTATATCGTAAGCGAGTGCGATAATATTAAAGACAGTTTACGCACACAGGAATCCATCGATAACAGCACTTACGGCAGAGTTACAAAAGGTGCAGCCATGGCTTTAAAAGCAAGGGTGTTATTGTATGCAGCAAGTCCGCTTTTTAATGGTGGTAATATTGATGCTGGTAATCCATTTACCGGTTATGCAAATGCAGACCCTAACCGCTGGAAGCTGGCAGCAGATGCAGCAAAAGATGTAATTGACCTGGGCACTTATAAACTCATGCCTGATTTTAAAAATATTTTTATAACCCAGGCAGCACCGGTGCAAAGCAATACTGAAAGTATTTTTTGGCGGCAGAATGGAACCGGTACAAGCGTTGAAGTTAATAATAGCCCGGTAGGTACACATCGGCAGGTGGCATTGGTGTAACAAGCCCAACACAGGACCTGGTGGACGCCTTTCCAACCATTGATGGAAAAAATATTAACGATCCATCTTCTGGTTATGATCCTCTTAAGCCTTATGCTAACCGTGACCCACGGTTGAGCTACACCGTATTTTATAATGGAGCACTTTGGCTAAACCGGCCTGTTGAAACTTTTGACGGGGGCCTTGATAAACCGGGCGGCGCTGTACAGCAAACTAAAACCGGCTATTACATGCGCAAGTTCATGGGCAATTTTGAAACTGTTAACGGCAGTGCAGTTTACTCCAGCACAGTCCATGATTTTATCTATTTCCGCTACGCAGAAATTTTATTAAACTATGCAGAAGCCCTCAATGAATTTTCCGGCGCTTCCGGTGAAGTTATTGATGCTGTTCGCCAGTTAAGAAAAGAGCTGGAATTAATGCTGGCAGTGATGAAAGCTATGGCGTTTCTTCTGCACTTACACAAAGTGAACTACGCAGTGTGATACACAATGAGCGCCGGATTGAACTTGCTTTTGAAGAGCAGCGTTTCTTCGACATTAGGCGTTGGAAAGTGGCAGAAACTGTTTACGGTTCTCCATTGCATGGTGTTAATATTCAAAAAACAAGTGGTGGCCAGGTTGGTTATGAAACTATTACTGTGCTTACACCTGTTTTTAGAAGTCCTCAAATGTACCTGTATCCTATCCCGTACAATGAGGTTATTAAAAATCCGGCAATGGTGCAAAACCCACTTTGGTAATTTAAAATTTAGTCATTATCAGTTTTACAAATCAACCGTTGGTTATGAAAAAAATATGCTTTTTTACCTTTTATCTTGCAATGCTTTTGCCTTTGTTTTCGCAGGCTCAGCGCAAGATAACCGGGATTGTAAAAGATGCGAATGGGCCGATTGAAGGCGCCACTATTGCCGAAAAAGGTGTGGCAAATAATCTTACTATTTCCGCAGCCAGTGGAAAATTTTCAATTACTTTAACCGGCAGTTCAAATATACTGGTTGTATCTTTTGTAAATTATAAAGAGCAGGAGGTTAGTGTAAAAAACAGTTTGGATATTGAAGTGAGTATGCGTACCAGCACATCCAGCCTGGATGAGGTGCTGATTGTTGGTTATGGTAAGAAAAAACGTATCACCAACACCGGCTCTGTTAGTACGGTAAATGGTGCAGAGATAAGAAACATTCCAACATCAAGCGTTCAAAATGCACTGGTGGGAAAGCTGCCTGGCTTTGTAGCTCAGCAGCGTTCAGGCCAGCCGGGTAAAGATGCTTCTGATTATTTTATCAGGGGCGTAAGCTCTTTAAACTCAGGTGGTAATAAGCCATTGATTATTGTGGATGATATTGAATATACGTACGAGCAGTTATCCCAGATAAACGTAAACGAAATTGAAAATATTTCTATTCTAAAAGATGCATCCACTACAGCAATTTTTGGAATTAAAGGTGCTAACGGTGTATTAGTTGTTACAACAAGAAGAGGCGCCAATGGCCGGCCAAAATTTAATTTAAGGGTTGAAGGAGGTTTACAATCACCGGTGCGTACGCCAAGGTTTTTAGACGCATACAATACAGCTTTGCTGGTAAATGAAGCCTACCAGAATGATGGTTTAAATCCATTGTTCACCCAAAATGATCTTGATCTTTACAAAAGCGGAACTGACCCTTACGGTCACCCCAATGTAAATTGGTACAAGGCTATCAACCGCCCTGTATCACTGCAGGCAAATACAAATCTTGATATTTCCGGTGGTACTAAAAGCATAAAATATTTTATTTCTGCAGGAGCGTTTACCCAGAACGGAAGTATCAGGGATTTCTCTACAAATGCGGATGGCGTAAACAGCAATTATTTTTACAAGCGCTATAACATCCGTTCGAATTTGGATATACAGGCCACGAAAAATTTGGCGTTGCGGTTAGATGTTACCAGCAGGTTTGGAGATATCAATCAACCTTATGGTCAAAATATAATTGGAAGCATTTTTAATTTCGCTGAGGTACATCCTTACTCTGCGCCATTTTTAAATCCTGATGGAAGCTTTGCTTACTATGCAGATACCAGGAGCCAGCGCCCAACTATCAACGCTATCCTGCAGTCAAGTGGTTATTCACGCCAGCGGCGCACAGATTTTAATGTGCTGTTTGGCTTTACTGAAAAGTTGGATGATATCACAAAAGGGCTTTCGCTGGTTGGCCGTGTTGCTTATGCCGGTGTTGAACAAAATACACTGAACCTGTTTTGTGATAACTTTTTCCCACCATCATATTTGTACAATGCAACCACAAATAGTTACTCACTTAATACAGGCGTAAGTCGTGGTGGATACACCCTGGCGAAATACAGAACTACGGGCAATACAGACATCAGCAACCAGCGCATTAACGGGCAGCTGTATTTAAACTACGACCGCACTTTTGAGAAAAATCATTTCAGCTCCCTGCTTTTATACAACCAGCAAAGCTACCGTGTAGATTATGAGGCCAGCGTATTTGGAACGGTGCAAGGCCAGGTGCCGCAAAAATTTCGTGGTTATTCTTTAAAGGTTGGGTATGATTATGATCAGAAATATTTGATTGATTTTAATGCGGCTTATAACGGCTCTGATCGTTTTAAAGCCGATAAAAGAAATGGTCTATTTCCTGCTGTTGGTGTAGGTTGGAATATAGCCCGTGAGCAGTTTTTTAAAGAGATTTTCCCTGCCGTTACTTTGTTCAAATTAAGGGCATCTTATGGAATTGTTGGTTCTGATGTGGCACCTGGAGATCAGTACTTGTACAACCAGCAATACTACCAGGGGGGCGGTTATAGTTTTGGACAAAACAGTCAGCCCGTGGGCACTGTTTATGAAGGGTCGCTGGGTAACAGTAACGTAACCTGGGAAAAGGCAAAGAAGCTGGATATTGGCCTGGATATGAATTTGCTGAATGACAGGTTATCGGTGACGGTGGACTATTTCCACGACCGCCGCTACGACCAGCTGGTTACAAGACAGGATATTCCGCAGATACTTGGTATTGGAGTTTCACCCTCTAACGTAGCTGTTACTATTAACCGTGGCTTTGACGGACAAATAACTTACCAGGATAAAGCAGGTGGTTTGCAATACAGCGTGGGTGTTGTTTTTTCTGTTGCAAAAAATAAAATTTTGTACCAGGCAGAAGCCCAGCAACGCTACCCGTGGCTTAGCAAAACTGGCCTGCCGATTGACCAGCCTTTTGGATATAATTTTGTTGGATATTATACCACTGCGGATGTTGCAGATCCTAAGGTTGCCAAGCCAATTGGCGTAGTTTACCCCGGTGATTTGAAATACAAAGACATCAACGGCGATGGCGTGATAGATCAAAGTGATATCACTGCAATTGGCCGTCCCAATCTTCCCAACACAACTATTGGTACACCCATCAGGTTAAGCTATAAAGGATTTGATCTGAGTGTGCTGTTCCAGGGAGCTTTTGGATACAGCCTGGGGCTGAGAGGCAACGCTATCGAACCTTTCCAGAGCCAGTTTCAACCAATTCACCAGTTAAGGTGGACGCCGGCTACAGCAGAGACAGCTTCTTTCCCAAGGTTAACAACCAATCCCACAAGCATCAATAGTCCATCATCTTACCTGTCTGATTTTTGGCTGATAGATGCTCACTATATACGGTTAAAAACAGTGGAACTCAGTTACCAGGTGCCACAAAAAGCATTGCCCTTCCGCATCAACAATGCAAGGGTTTATCTTAGTGCTTATAACCTGGCCACCTGGAGCAACATCACTAAAAAATACCAGCAAGACCCTGAGGTTACCTCCAACAGCGCAGGTGATTCTTATTTGAATCAGCGAGTATTGAATGTAGGATTGCAGGTTGGTTTTTAGGGCATCTATTTTACAGCTTTTCAGTAATTAATGAAATGAAGTTTTTATTATCCGGAATATTATTTTTTACCATTTTTTTTAACACACGTAACAAATGTTTTGGGCAGGCTCCGTTGATTTATAAGGACAGTTTAGTTACAAGATTTTTTCAAAAAGAACAAGGTTGTATTGCCGGCGATGGAGGCTTTAGCATCCCTCTTTCAAACAATAAGGTGTTGTGGCTGATGGGAGACAGTCATATTGATGATTACGACACAAAAACCAGGACTGTTCCCTGCCTCTTCCAGGTAAGAAATACTGCCTTGTTGCAGCCGTTGAATAACTGGAAAAGTAAGCAAACCCGAACACTCACCGGAACGCAAAGCGGTTTAAAAAGTTATTTAAAAAATAATCCTAACGATACTTTTTTCTGCTGGCCGGGAGCTGGCATTCAGCTTAAAGACACTGTTTATATTTATTGCAGCAGTTTTAAAAACCAGGGGAGCGGCGCATTTGGTTTTGCATCAGCAGGTAACGATTTTATAGCAAAGGTTTCCATAGAAGATATGAAAGTGAAGAGCTTTCATCCCCTGCCAGGTTTTAATGGAATCAGTTTTGGTATTTGTTTTATTAAAGATGAAAAGACAGACTGGGTATATGTTTACGGACAAAAATACACCAGCGCAGAAATTCGCTGCGACCTTTATCTTGCCCGCTTTTCTGCAAAGCAGCCAGATACTGCCTGGCAATACTGGGATGGAAGTACATGGACTAATGATGTGATGACCGCCGCCAGCATTGCAATGCAGACTGGTGTTTCAGGTACTTTCCAGGTAAGTAAAGTGAGGGGTAAAATGTTACTCCTCAGTTCAGCGCTTAGTATTAATTGTGATTCCGGTACAGAAATGTACACGGCTTTTTCAGATAATTTAACAGGCCCTTTTTCAGGTAAAAAATTGTTCTATGCAATTGATGACCGCTTAAAGGGGCACTCACCTTTTTTTTATTCAGCTATTGCTCACCCGGAATACATCAACAATAAAGATGAATTGCTGATCACGTACGCCATAAACGGATATGGCACTTGTGTACAGGATTGTGTGGATGACAGAATGAACCCTGATGTGTACCAGTTAAAAGGCATCAGGGTGCCTTGTAAATTATTGTTCTGAAAATTTAATTGTAAAGTTTGAATGCTCACAGGAAAAAAAAGCATGGGTAAAAGATTTGTTGTACTGCTTGTATTGCAATTCACTGCCGTGTTTTGTTTTTCGCAAAATGTCTATTTCATTGATGGTTATCATGGTGGGGTGTATGGCCATTATCCAAAGCAGTACACCAGGTTTATTACAGAAACTCTAGATAAAAACCCGGCATGGAAAATCAATCTTGAAATAGAGCCTGAAACCTGGGACTCTGTACAAACCAACGAACCGGAAAACTATGCCTTGTTTAAAAGATATTTCAATGATGATCAGTCAGCAACAAGCCGCCTGGAATATGTGAATCCGGCTTACGGACAGCCCTACATGTACAACATAAATGGTGAAAGTGTTATCCGCCAGTTTCAGTACGGCATCAAAAAATTAAAGCAGCATTTCCCCAATGCAGTCTTCACTTCTTACTCTTCTGAAGAGCCATGTTTTACCAGCGCATTGCCGCAAATATTAACCTCATTTGGTCTTAAATATGCGTCATTAAAAAACCCCAATACTTGCTGGGGCGGCTACACACGTGCCTTTGGCGGCGAACTGGTTAATTGGATTGGCCCGGACGGCACATTGATTACAACAGTGCCACGCTATGAAGTGGAGGCTCTGAAAGCAAAGTCCACCTGGCAAACCATTGCCTTTCAAAATTCAACTGAATATTTAAGTGCTGCCTTTAAATATGGTATAAAAAACTCCGTAGGGATGTGCCTGCAGGATGCCGGCTGGAAAAACGGCCCCTGGCTTGGTAAAACCAATAATGCATACACAACAATATATACAACCTGGCGGGACTATGTACAAAATATCGTAACCAAAAACGCAGTAAAAGACTGGCACTTTTCGCAGGAAGATGTGCAGGTAAGCCTTGTATGGGGTGCCCAGGTTTTACAACAAATTGCTAAACAGGTTAGGCTTGCAGAAAACAAAACCGGCAGTGCAGAAAAGTTGGCGGCAATGGCAACATTGTACAAGCAGGTGCCTTATCCAACTATTAAATTTGATGAAGCCTGGCGGGGTATTTTATTAGCCCAGCACCATGATTGTTGGATAGTACCTTACAATGGCAGAAGGGGAAATACTTGGATTGATAAAGTAGCCAGCTGGACAAGCACAGCAGATTCTTTGGATGATGCAACCATGTCAAAGTCCTTATCGGTGCTTGCAAAAAAACAATCCGGTTCGGAAAATTATATCCGTGTATTTAACACAACGCTCAACGCAAGAAAAGAATTTGTAAAGCTGCCAGTTCCCACGAATTATATGGCTGAATCAGTCAGTATTACTGACGGTAAAAATAGCTCTGTAAAATCTCAGGTTATTGCAGATAGTATTTGCTTTATTGCCAAAGTACCCTCAATGGGTTATGCAACTTATAAGCTTGTAAATCAACAACCACAAGCCTCAGCAGGAAATACCTGTTTGTTGCAGCAGGATGGTACTTACAAGATTGAATCAGATTTCTACAGGATAATTATTGATCCATTAAAAGGTGGCGTGATAAAAAGCCTCATTACAAAAAAGATGAACAACAAAGAGTTTGTTGATCAGAAAAATGCGGCAGGTTTTAATGGGTTGAAAGGATATTTTTTTAAAGACAGCAGCTTTTTTTCCGGTGCCGGAAATTCAGCATTCATAACAGTTGAAGTGAACGGTCCGCTTTACACAAAACTATCAGTCAAAGGGAAGATAAATGGTCAGTCATTCACCCAAACAATTGCAGTAACACAGGGCAGTCCGGTTATTGATATGAGTGTAACAATTGACTGGAAAAATAATCCTGGTATTGGAGATGGGGTTAACCAATCAGGTTACCGGCAGGAGGATTACCGCAAGGCATTTTACAATGACAGCAGTAAGCTGCAGACATTGTTTCCGCTAAATCTTTCTGATCAGCAGGTGTATAAAAATGCACCTTTTGATGTTACAAAAAGTAAACTCGGCAATACCTTTTTTCAAACATGGGACAGCATCAAAAATAATGTTTTGCTGAACTGGATTGATGTAACTGACGGACAGGGAAAATATGGTATGGCTTTATTCAGCGATCACACCACAAGCTATGTACACGGTCAGCAATATCCATTGGGGCTTACAACACAATACTCAGGCGCAGGGCTTTGGGGGAGAGATTATTCACTTACAGGGCCAACAGAATTACACTATGCTATCGTTCCACATGCAGGCAAATGGGATGCAGCAGGTGTTTGGTCAACAAATACCAGCTGGAACAACAAACTGATCGCAACAAGTTTCCAGGGCGACAACTCATTAAAAGATATTACAAGATCGCTGATCAGTGTTAAGGATAAAGCCCTTGAGTTAACAGCCGTTATCATGGATGGTGAAGACCTGGTGGTGAGATTTTTTAATGCTGAAAGCAAATCATCAGTCCACCAGCTAAGCTTTGATGGCAATGCAAAGGAAATAATTTTGGAGGAGCTAAATGGTGAAATAAAAGAATCATTAAAGCCAGTCATCAGTAATAAAAGAATGGCTGTAAATATTGCAATTCCCCGTTTTGGTGTACGGACTATAAGATTAAAAAAATTCAGTGCGAACAAAGCAGGTATTTAATCAATAAAGTATAAGCAAAATGATAAAAAGATATCTGCCGGTATTGATGATGGCAATAAGTGGATTTAATGTATTTGCTCAGACAAACAACCCTGTGCAATACGTAAATCCGTTTATTGGTGCCAGTACAAGTGTAGGAGCAGCGGGTGTTTACCATGGTCTTGGTAAAACATTTCCTGGTGCAGCAACGCCGTTTGGTTTGGTACAACTCAGCCCTAATACCATTACCGGCGGCGACAATGGATCTGGCTACAGCTTTGAACACACAAGTATTGAAGGTTTTGCTTTTACACAAATGAGTGGCATAGGGTGGAATGCAGACCTCGGTAATTTTTTAGTGATGCCAACCACCGGCAAACTAAAAACAAATTCCGGTAAACTGAATACAACCGGTGAAGGTTACAGGTCTGGTTACGATAAATTGTCTGAGCAGGCAAGTGTCGGATACTATGCCGTTCAGTTAACCGACAACAATATAAAAACAGAGTTAACTGCGGCACCGCATTCTGGTATACTGCGTTTTACCTTCCCAGAAAATAAGCAATCAAGAATACAAATTGATCTGGCAAGAAGAGTGGGCGGCACATCGTCATTCCAGTATGTGAAGGTTGTGAATGATCACACCTTTGAAGGCTGGATGAAGTGTACACCTGATGGTGGCGGCTGGGGAGATGGACAGGGGCATGCTGATTACACAGTTTACTTTTATGCAGTATTCAGCAAGCCATTAAAGAACTATGGTGTATGGAGTGCTGCCATTTCCGACACAGCAGACCGGCACCTTGAATCAGTTGTAAGCGATCGCTATCAGCAGTGGATAGCTGGTGCAACTGTTATTAAAGGCATCAAACAAAAGGAAGGAAAGCATCTTGGTTTTTATACAGAATTTGCCACGAATGAAAATGAGCAGGTGCTGATGAAAGCTGGCATTTCTTATACAAATATTGAAGGTGCTAAAGCAAATCTTGTGGCAGAAATTGTGGATTGGAATTTTGATGCTATACATAAAAACGCCGTAAAATTATGGAACAATGTATTGGGAAAAATAAAAGTAGAGGGTGGATCAGAGGAAGAGAAAAAAGTTTTCTATACTGCCTTGTATCATACCATGATAGATCCAAGATCGATGCAGGATGTAAATGGAAATTATACAGGGGCTGATAAAAAAGTTCACAATGATAAAGCATTTACAAAACGGACGGTGTTCAGCGGATGGGATGTGTTCCGCAGCCAGATTCCATTGCAAACAATCATCAACCCAACAGTGATAAATGACCTGGTGAATTCATTGGTTGAAATGGGCGACCAGAGCGGCAAACATTACTTAGAAAGATGGGAGTTACTTAACTCTTATAGTGGCTGTATGATCGGCAACCCCGCTATACCCGTGATTGCAGATGCGTATGCCAAGGGTATCAGGAATTTCAACGTGCCCAAAGCATATCAGTATGCATTGAATACCTCAGCCAAATATGGCAACGGCACCAAAGGTTATGTGTATGAATCTCTTGGCATTTCCAACACACTTGAATACGCTTTTGATGAGAGTTGCATGGCAGATCTTTCCAAAGCTTTGGGCAAAAAAGATGATGAAGTAACCTACCGCAAAAGAGCCCAGAGTTACAGAAATATTTTTGATACAGCAACAGGTTGGTTTCGCCCCAAAAAAGAAGATGGCAGCTGGGAACCAATGCCTGCAGAAGGCCGTTTGAAAGAGTGGTATGGTACTATCGAGTGCAACCCTTATCAGCAGGGTTGGTTTGTACCGCATGATGTAAAAGGCATGGTGCAATTGATGGGAGGCAATGAAGAGGTAGTTGCTGATCTTACCAACCTTTTTGACAAAACGCCGGAGAATATGATGTGGAATCAGTATTACAATCATGCCAATGAGCCGGTGCATCATGTGCCTTTTTTGTTCAACCGTGTTGGTGCCCCATGGCTCACACAAAAATGGACAAGAGCCATTTGCAAAAGGGCTTACCACAATTCAGTTGAAGGTTTGGTAGCAATGAGGATGTTGGCCAGATGTCTGCCTGGTATGTATTGTCTGCCAGTGGCTTTCATCCTATTGCTGCCGGTAATACCCGCTATGAAATTACAAGCCCTGTTTTTAATAAAATCACCATTCAGCTTGATAAGCAATATGCCACCGGTAAAACTTTTACAATCGTTGCAAAAAATAATTCAGCAGAAAATATTTACATCCGGGGAGCAACGCTGAACGGCAAACCTTATCCATACTGTTTTATCAATCATTCAGATATAATCAAGGGTGGCTTATTAGAATTAACCATGGGTAGCGAACCGAACAAAGATTGGGGGAAAACAGAATAAGGTTTCGTACCACATAACAAGGAAATATGATCAAGAAGAAATACATAACAGCCTGCTTACTGTTTTTAGCATATCATACATTTGCCCAACAGGCAGACCTGGTTAAATATGTAAACACTTTGCAGGGTACCAACAGCAGTTATGAATTATCTGCCGGCAATACCTATCCCACAACAGCCCTGCCTTTTTGTATGAATGCCTGGAGTGCACAAACAGGTAAGAACGGTGATGGCTGGAAGTACAAGTATTCTGAAAATACCATTCGTGGTTTTGGTGAAACGCACCAGTGCAGCCCTTGGGTGGGCGACTATGGCGTGTTCACATTGATGCCTGTCGCTGGTGATTTAATTGTGGATGAAAATAAAAGAGGCTCATCATTCAGTCATAAAAATGAAATTGGTAAGCCGAATCATTATAGCGTAAATTTTGATAACGGTATTACTACAGAGATTGCCCCAACAGAAAGAGGCAGTCATTTTAAGTTTACATTTCCAAAAGGAAAACAGGCCAACATTGTAATAGACGGTTACACAAAAATGAGTGGTGTAACAATTGATCCATCAAATAAAAAGATCAGCGGGTATGTAAACAACGGGGCGTTCGTACCTAAGGATTTTAAAAATTATTTTGTAATTGTTTTTGATAAACCTTTTAAAGCTTTTGGTACATGGGAAAACAAAGGCAACACGCTGAAGCAGGGTAATTTACAAGCGGAAGGAAACGGCGTGGGTGCATTTGTTCAGTTTGAAAAAGGATCAACAGTAGAGGTAAAGATCGCATCATCTTACATCAGCCCCGAACAGGCTGAGGTTACACTAACTACAGAGTTGGGCAAATACAAATTTTTTGAGCAGACTAAAAATTCAGGATATAAAGTATGGAATGATTTGCTGAACAGGGTTTTGGTTGAGGGCGGCACTGAAGAGGAGAAGGCAACTTTCTATTCCTGCTTGTTCAGGGCCAGCCTTTTCTCACACAGTTTTTATGAGATTGATAAAAGAGGTAAGCCGGTTTACTATAGTCCGTATGATACAAAAATTCATGAAGGTTACATGTACACTGACAACGGTTTTTGGGATACGTTCCGTTCACAATTCCCATTGACAAATATTTTGCAGCCCACTTTACAGGGGGGCTATATGCAGGCATTGCTTGATGCACAACAACAATGCGGCTGGTTGCCTGCATGGTCTGCACCATCCGAAACCGGTGGCATGCTTGGTAACCACGCCATATCATTACTGGCCGATGCCTGGGCAAAAGGCATCCACACTTTTAATCCTGATTCTGCTTTAAAAGCCTACTACCATGAAGCTACCAACAAAGGCCCGTGGGGCGGCGCCAATGGCCGCCAGGGATGGAAGGAATATTACCAGTTAGGATATGTCCCCTATCCTTTATCAGAAGGTTCTACTGCCCAAACACTAGAGTACGCTTATGATGATTTTTGCGGTTATCAACTGGCAAAAATGACAGGCAATCATTTTTACGAACAACTTTTTGCCAGGCAGATGTACAATTACAAAAATGTATTTGATACGGTTACCCGTTTCATGCGTGGGCGGCAAATCAATGGTGAATGGACACCCAATTTTGACCCCATTTCATGGGGTGGCCCTTATACAGAGGGCAACGCCTGGCATTATAACTGGTCGGTGTTCCAGGATGTACAGGGATTGATTGACCTCACCGGCGGCAATAAAAATTTTACAGCCAAGATTGATTCTGTTTTCTCTCAACCCAACACAGTGCATGTGGGTGCTTACGGAACCATGATACATGAAATGACTGAGATGATCAATGCAAACCTCGGACAGTATGCACAGGGCAATCAACCCATTCAGCACATGATTTATTTATACAGCTATGCCGGCGAACCATGGAAAACACAATTACATATCCGTGAGGTGATGAGCAAATTATACAATGCCACGGAGAACGGTTACCCCGGTGATGAAGACCAGGGAGGCATGTCCAGCTGGTATGTGCTGAGTGCAATGGGCATTTACAGTGTATGCCCTGGAACGGATCAGTATGTGTTGGGAAGCCCTGTATTTAACAAGGTTACCATCACCATGGAAGATGGAAAGAAGTTTATCATCGAAGCCAATAACAACAGCAAAAAAAATGTGTACATACAATCGGCAACGCTAAATGGCAGTGCTTACACACATAACTGGATCACTTACAATGATATAAAAAATGGCGGGACACTTCATTTTGAAATGAGTGATCAGCCAAATAAAACAAGAGGACTTCGCAACGCAGACAAGCCATTTTCTCTTTCAAAAAAGACAGACTGATAATTCTTTTTAAAAACAATATTTTGCTTTAACAACTTTACTGATTTACCGGTAGTAAAAAAATCGAACTAAAAACAGACAAACAGAAATAGTATGAAAAACTTTTTTATTGCAGCCTTGCTTTTTACCGCCTCCGCTGCAATCGCACAAAAAAAACTATTGCCTTTTAAAGATGGTGATAAGGTTGTATTTGCAGGTAACAGCATTACCGAAAATGGCTTTTATGAATTGTACATCTGGCAATATTACCAGCTACATTTTCCGCAAAGAAGGCTAACGGTAATGAACGGCGGCATCGGCGGAGATGTTGCAGGCCAGATACTTACAAGACTGGATGATGACGTGCTGGCTAAAAAGCCAAGTGTGGTGGTACTTACATTTGGCATGAACGACAGCCGCTACTTTGACTACTGGAACAAACCCGAAGCAGAAGTTAGAAAAGAAGCGGTGGCGACTGCTTATGCCAGTTATCTTGACATAGAAAAAAAGCTAAAAGCGGTGCCGGGTATTGAAAAGATATTGATGGCTTCATCGCCATTTGATGAAACAGTAACAGGGCCAAAAAACAATTTCAAAGGCAAACATCAAACGATGCTGGAGATCGCCAAATTTCAGCAGGAAGCTGCAAAGAAAAATAACTGGGCTTATGTTGATCTTATTCACCCTATGACAGCAATAGATCAGCGTGAACAGAAGAAGGATACCAATTTTACATTGACAGGACCAGACAGAATTCATCCCGGTAATGCAGGTCATTTAGCAATGGCCTGGTTGTTTTTAAAATCACAAGGGCTTGCTAATACTGTAGTAGCTGATGTTAACATTAACGGGGCAACAGGCAAACTGGTAAAGGCTTTGAATAGTGCAATAACAAATATCAAATTAAGCGAAGGAAAAATTTTTTTTGATTACAAAGCAAAGTCACTGCCTTTCCCGGTGGACAGTATTTCAAGGGGTTGGGAGAATCCGCAAAAGCCTTCAGATGCATTAGCAGTAATTCCTTTTACGAATGAATTCAACAAAGAAATGTTGAAAATAAGTGGCTTAAAAAGTACTGGTAAGTATGCCTTATCAATTGATGGTGAAACTATTGGGGAGTGGAGTGGCGCTGATTTTTCAAAGGGTATCAATCTTGCATTGGAGCACAGTACACCACAATACAAACAAGCGCAGGTTATAGCAGATCTTAACCTGAAATATCGTGACCTGGAGCAAAAGCTGAGAGCCTATTACTGGTTGCAGTTCAATTTCTTTAAGAAGAAAGGAATGTATTTACAGGACAATACCGCAGCGGTTGACTCGGTGAATAGCAATGCCGGAAGAGACTGGGCAGTGGCTTCAAAAAAGGATAATTACCAGGAAGCATACAAGAAAGAATCAAGGCAGGCATGGCAAACGGAAATGGATGCATTGAGGAAAAAAATTTATACTTTAAATCAGCCTGCTAAACATGCCATAGTTTTGACCTTAGTAAAATAGACCGGTTGTCAATTTAGCTACCTAATTAATTACCATGAAAAGAATTTTTTTTATAAATGTATGCCTGTTGTTGTTGCTAACGGTATCATTTGCACAGCACCAAACAACCTTAAAAATAGCAGATGTGCTACAAAGCAATATGGTGTTGCAGCAAAATAAGCCACTTAAAATATGGGGCAGGGGAGTACCCGGAGCAGCTGTGAAAATCACTACAGATTTTATAGAAGGAACAATTACTATTTCAGTTGATAAGGAAGGTAGTTTTCTTGGAATATTGCCCATGCCAGTGGCTAAAGAAAACGATTTTAGCAAGCACCAATTGAGTATTGAAAGTAATGGCGAAAAGGTAGTGCTGGAAAATTTATTGATCGGTGATGTGTGGCTCTCCAGTGGCCAGAGCAATATGCAGTTCAGCATGAAAGAGATAAAAGACTCTGCTATTGAAAATGCAGATACGAATTATCCGGACATTCGTTTATTCAATGCAGGCTTAAATTTCAGTGTAACACCCATCACAAATATTAGCGGTAAATGGCAGGAATGTTCACTTAAAACAGTGCTGAATTTTAGTGCGGTTGGTTTCACTTTCGGCAGAGAGTTGTATAAAGAACTTCACATTCCGGTTGGTCTTATTTTCTCTGGTATCGGTGCTTCAGCAGCGCAGGCGTTTGTACCACAGGATGTGCTGGCAGCTGATACAATGCTCAACCGTGTTTACCTGCAGCCTTATCTCAGCAGCGACAAATCAAAAGAAAAAATTGATGGTGGTTTTAGTTTTGAAAAAGTGACAAGGCCGTTCCTTTTGTACAATGCACTGATCAATCCGCTGATTAATTTATCAATCAAAGGTGTTTGCTGGTACCAGGGTGAAAGCAACCGTAAAGAAAAGGAAAGTTATACCCATCTTACACAGGAAATGATCAAAAGTTGGCGGCGTAATTTTTCTCAGGAAGACCTTCCGTTTTACTATGTACAGGTAGCTCCTTTCTTTTACGATAAAGAAGATCCGGCGTTGGCCGATTATGCATTTTTCAGGGAAGCACAGGAAAATATTTCACAACTTAATAACACTGAAATGGTGGTAACGATGGATGTGGGAGAGTCAAAAAATCTCCATCCGAAAGATAAGAAGCCGATTGGAATACGGCTGGCCAAAACAGCCTTGAACAGAGTTTATGGAATGTTAAATGTACCCTACGAGGGACCGGAGTACGACTATCTGGAAACAAATAAAAATAAAGTCACTCTTCACTTTAAACCTTCAACTATTGCCGGTGGTTTGCAAACAAAAGATGGTAAAGCGCCCATGCACTTCATGATTGCCGGACCGGATAAAATTTTCTATCCGGCGGATGCTGTGATTGAAAGTACCACAATTGCCGTCTCTTCATCAAAGGTTAAAAATCCGGTAGCAGTTCGCTATGCATTTACCAATTACCCCGTCACAAATCTTGAAAATAATGATGGGTTTCCTGTAGTACCTTTCAGGACAGATAACTGGCCGGAGCCGTCTGTAAAATCATATTGAAAATTCTCTGACAAATGATGAATAAAATAATGACTTTACTTATTTGTTGCTGCTTCACAACAGCTGCCACAGCCCAGCAATATTCCATTGATGACCTAAACCGGACTGTATTTCTTTACCCCGATTTTTACAAGGGAAAAGTGTTATTTAAAGACAAGTCTGTGCAAGAGGCCATTTTCAATTACAACACGTTATTTCAGCAAATGATATTTGTGCAAAACGGTGTGATGATGGCGATGGATAAGGAATCAACCATTGACACAGTATATGTTGATACGTTGCTGTTTGTGCCTGTTGATACTTTTTTTTATGAAGTAAAACAGCCTTACTCCCCGTTACCATTATTTATAAATTATAAAGCTGAAGTTATCAGGCCGGGCCCTGCTATGCCTTTCGGCGGAACATCAGAAACAGGGGCAGTACAAAATGTTTCAAGCTACCGAACGAGTGTGGCAACACCTTACCAGTCAAAGGTTCCGGATACTTATGAGGTTCGAAAATTTGCTGAATACTACATAAAATCAGGGGCAGGATTTGTCCAACTGAAAAGCTTTAAACAATTAAAACAACTCTACCGGGCTAATGAAGATGAGATAAGTGATTTCATCAAAGAAAATCACATCAGTTTTAATAAAACAGCTGACATGGAAAAACTGGTTTTATTCCTTGGTGCCATCAGGAAATAAAAAATATCAGCATTCAGTTGATCATCACCATTAATAATTTTTTATGAAATATTTTGTTTGCATACTAATAGCAACATGCAATTTGTTATTGGTTAAAACCAGTCATGGACAGCCTGTAGCTAAAACTGAAGCAAGACAATGGAATGCTCACTGGATAGCTGCACCAAATGATCCGGGTACGGAATTCGGCGTTTATTATTTTAGAAAAAGTATTACCCTTTCCAATAAGCCAACCAGTTTTACAATCCATGTATCTGCTGATAACCGCTATAAATTATACGTTAATGGCACATTCGTTTCTCTTGGCCCTGCGTTTAACGATGCCAATAACTGGAATTATGAAACCGTTGATATTGCCCCCTATCTTACCGCAGGTAAAAATAGTGTAGCTGCATTGGTTTGGAATGAAGCCCAATACCGCCAGGAAGCACAGATCAGCACCCGTACGGGTTTTGTGGTGCAGGGCAATTCACCGGCCGAAGAAATACTCAATACTAACAATACATGGAGATGTATACGTGATAACGGTTATCAGCCAATACCCGGTTACTTTTTTGCAGCCAGCAAGGGCGAATTAGTAACCATGGATAAGGCTGTTAAAGGCAACTGGAAAGCAATTGATTTTGATGATGCTGCATGGCCTGCTGCCAATAGAATAATTGATGCCAGGCTCAAAGGCACGGCCTGGGGTTTAGACTGGCCGCTGATTGCTTCAACATTACCTGCAAGAGAAATGGCTTACCAGCGTATTCCTTTATTGCGTTCTGCTGTTGGAATAAACGTTCCGCAAACATTCCCTGCAACAAAAACAGTCCTTACCATCCCGGCCAATACTGCCGTTACTTTATTGCTGGATCAAACCTTTGAAACGAATGCGTATGTAACACTTGATTTCAGCGGAGGCAAAGGTGCAGGTATTTCATTAGGGTATGCAGAATCATTGTATGAAAAAGGAAGCAACGAACGCAAAGGCAATCGCAATGAAGTGGATGGTAAAGATTTTATTGGTCGTAAAGATAGCCTGGTAGCAGACGGCACTAAAGGGGTTTCTTTTACAACACGTACTTTTCGTCCTTTCCGTTACATCAGCGTGTTTATAAAAACTAAGGATGAACCGTTAGTTATCGATGATCTGTACGGCACTTTCACCGCCTATCCTTTTAAACAAACAGCTGTCTTTAATACAGATAACAATGAATTAAAACAGATGCTGGATATCGGTTGGCGTACTGCCAGGCTGAATGCCTGGGAAACTTATACCGACTGCCCTTACTACGAGCAGTTGCAATACATTGGTGACACTCGTATCCAGGCGATGGTGTCCTATTATTACAGTGGCGATGACCGGCTTGCACGTAATGCCATAACGCAGATAAATCAATCCCGTTTGCCGGAGGGCATTACCAAAAGTTGCTATCCAACAAAAGGAACGCAGATCATCTCAACATTCTCATTGTGGTATATTGGTATGTTGTACGATTACTGGATGTACCGGGGTGATGATGCTTTTATTAAAGATAAACTGATGGGTGAAAGAGGAATACTGGATTTTTTCAGCAAATACCAGTTGCCGGACGGGTCGTTAAAAAACACACCTTACTGGGCATTTGTTGATTGGTCGGGTAACATGAGCGGAGAGTTGGGTGGTGGAAGCGCTGCTATTTATGACCTCCAATTATTGTGGGCTTACCAGTGGGCAGCAGCCATGGAAAGCAAGATTGGTCTCCGTGATTTTGATGTTTTGTACAATCAAAAAGCGGCACAGTTAAAGGTTACCATCCAGCGAAAATATTGGGACCCGATTAAAAAATTATATGCAGATACAGAAGAGAAAAAAGGATATTCACAGCATGTAAATTCACTGGCGATACTTACCGGCACTGTAAAACAGGCCGACATGCAAGCCGTAGTCAGTGGACTGCTGAATGATAAAAGTTTAACCCAGGCCACCATCTATTTTAAATATTATTTGCACCAGGCCTTGGTAAAAGCCGGTATGGGAAACGATTACATGCAATGGCTGGATATATGGCGTGACAATATCAAAATGGGCCTCACCACCTGGGCAGAATATTCAGACATACAAACTTCAAGATCCGATTGTCATGCCTGGGGCAGCAGCCCGAACATTGAATTTTTTAGGACAGTGCTGGGTATTGACAGCGATGCACCTGGTTTTAGCAAAATAAAAATTGAACCGCATCTTGGGGTATTAAAAAATGCCAGCGGCGAAATACCTCATCCTGCAGGCAAGGTAATAGTTGATTATAAATTTGAGGATAACAAGTGGAAAATGAAGATCAGCCTGCCGGCAAAAACTTCAGGCAGGTTTATCTGGATGGGGAAAACGTACCAATTAATTGCAGGTGTTAATTCAATGGTGATATAGTTTTTTGCTTTTTTGAGATGGTTTATTCCAGGCAAAATGGTTGCTAAAATAGAGATGGGTCAACTGAAAAACTTTGCTTTGACAATTTTCTATTTATTGCCACCTTTAGCAATGCTGCTGTTAGCTGTTGTGTGAGAAGATTATATTTTCGGGGCATCTTTCAGAAATTGAGCATACAATACTTTACCTCCATTCTCTTTTAGTTTTAGGCTTTCGTGTGAGTGTATATTAGATGGACCTACAGCCGGTTCTCTCATTCAACCCAGATTTTGCAGTTGAAAATCTATTGCGGCTTCCAACTGCTGCACAGCTCAGTATTTCAGAACATTTTTTGACTTCAAAATAGATCGCTATTTCTTCAGCCAAAAAATAACCCGGAACACCTACCTGCATTGCATTTGAAATCCTCATAACGATCTCAAATGCAAAATCTGGGTTCAAGACATGGACATTAACCAGGATTGCTGGACGGAACGAACATGGCATTTTTTACTTCGAAAATGCGGTGCAACAGGTTAATGTAAAAACAATTAAATGCAACAAGTAAGTGTTGACAACAAAATTATTACCTCTGTTATTCTAACTTTAAAAATGGGCTTATCAGGCACACCGGCAAATGAATGTTTTGGGAAGATTACATACAGTTTCGCAATCCAAAATCACCCGGCAACACAATGTTATTTTTTCAAATTAATGCTGGCAGGCTTTGCCAAATAGCTTATTTAAATCATTGGATTGTTTGGCAATGGGGACATATTTTTTTAAATTTTTTATCAATCATTTTTATAATAGGCAAACTGGAAAATTGTAAACCGCAACTATAACAAAAATGGTAGGTTGTTGCCGAATGGTCGGAGTCGGTATATTGCAGGATCGTTTTATACACTTTACCTTCCACCTTATACAGAGTGGCAGAATATAAATCCTGGTTTTTGATTTCAATGAGTGTTGTCATGTTTGCAATCGCAGGTTGTATAATGCTGCTGAATGCAATGATCGTACTTTTCCTATACGTATTTTTACTTTTTAAAAACATTATTACGTAGTAAAAATACTACAGTTTAAAAAATCAAATTCTAAAATAAAGGCAGCTACCTGTAAAAAATAAATTTTGTCCTCAATATTTTTATCGACGATCTTTTATCAGCTCCGCTAAAAAATATTTTTGTTATATCAATCCACAATTCCTTTTTCATCTTTAATAAATACAAGTTTTATCTCCTTTCCATCAAGTTTAAATTTGCCTTTAAGCTTTTCAGGAAAATATGTGCCGGGGTCAGCAATTGAAAGAATGCCTTGTCTGTTGCCAGCTAATTTGTATTTGTAACCAGGATCACCCGGTTGTATCTGATAGGAGCCAGTTTGTTTGCCGGTTGAATCTGTATAAACAACTATTAAAAACTGGAACAATTAACCACTCTTTTGTAAATTGGGATTAAACATCTTTTCTTCCTCCTAAAAGTATATCTGCTGGAAATCTGGTTTCACTTTAATGGTTGGATTATTTCAAAAGAAGGCACAAAAGATTTAGAAGCAATTGTAAAAGCAGGCTTTTCGGCATAGTGCTTTTTCATGGCCAGTTTGTTGGCCCAAGGCCTGGGGTTGATCCACAGATAGCAAGCCTTTGCCCTAATTGGGATGGATGGCATAAAACATACAACCCGGAGTGCCGCAGTCGGTAACAAGCAATCGAAAGGATATTAACCGGCACACCTATTTAAGTGGCAAGATCAACCGTTTTTTTTGATGCAGAACAATCTGAAGAAAAACGTAAAACATTCACCATTAGCTGACCGGGCAAGCACTCACAATTTAGAATGTCTGGTCTAATTAGGCCGGTGATGATTGTGTTAAGGAAAGTAACTTAACCTGTAAGAATCCAGGAGAAATGGAGGTCTCAACATATTGCTAAATCAATATTCCAAGGTCAGGGTGTAAAGTTTTTTTGTATCTTAAGGATAAAATTATTTGGCATGGTTAAAAAAGCCGGCATCTTGCTACTGTTATTAGTCTTGTTAGGTTATACAAAAATATCGTTTGCACAGGCCGGTGGGTTAGATAGTAGTTTTGGCGTTAATGGTAAAGTGGTTTCACTTGCTGTTGAATCTTACGGCCAGCCAAAAGGAATGGCAATTCTGGCTGATGGCAAGATAGTTATTGCTGGCGCTGCTGATAATAAATTTAGTGTGTTCCGTTTCAAGACAAACGGACAAATAGATTCTTCCTTTGGTAACAATGGCGGCAAAATTTTCACTTTCGCTATTTCTGGTCTTCCGTTTCCCCCATATTTTGGGGCTGACAGTTCAGGTGGAGCAGAGGCAGTGGTAATACAGCCAGATGGCAAAATACTGGTAGCCGGCACCTGGCATAAATTCGATAACTCAGCTATTGTAATGGCCCGCCTTAAATTAAACGGAGATTTTGATTCCAGTTTTGGAATCAATGGTAAAGTGGTTACAGAATCTTACAGTATAAATTTTAAAGGTTATTTTACTGCTAATGCATTGGCGCTGCAACCCAACGGGAAAATTATCACCGGTGGATCATTAAATGTTATCACAGAAATGGGATATGTGCATAGTAATTTTGCACTGGTAAGGTATAAAACTAACGGCACGATCGATTCCAGTTTTGGAATCAACGGTATTGTAAATACAGAATTTGGAGGGGCCCATCATACTGTTTATTCTCTTTTAATTCAGCCTGATGACAAGATAGTAGCGGCAGGAACTGCTTATGCTGTAAACGGTGTGATACAGGATATTTATGCTGTAGCCCGTTACAACGCAAATGGAGAATTAGATACCCCATTTGGTAATAATGGAAAGATTGTAACTGATTTTGGCGGAGCTTATGAGGTATACGATCATGTATCGGTTGCATTACAAAACGGGGGAGAGATTGTTATTGCCGGATCCGATAACAATGCCGATTTTGCATTGGCAAGGTATAAAACAAATGGTGAGCCCGATGCTTCATTTGGCAACAACGGAAAGTTGCTTACAGATTTTGCCGGCAGTAACGATGTGGCTTATTCAGTTGTTATACAACAGGACAATAAAATTATTGCAGCAGGTGACATTAATGAAGATAACAAAAGCTATTTTGGCTTGATCCGTTATAACCCTGATGGTAAACCAGACACAACTTTCGGAAACAATGGCAAAGTAGCTACGGACCTAAATGGTACGAATAGTTTTGCAAGGGTTGCAGCGATACAACCAGGTGGAAAAATTGTAGTGGCAGGCTATACTTACATTTCCATGAATGATTTTACCAACCTTTTTGCAGCGGCCAGGTACAAAGGTTTTGAAAGGCTTGCGTTAAAAAATATAAAAGTTGGAAACTGGAGTGATCCTGCCGTATGGAATATACAAAGGGTACCAGTTGCCACTGACGATGTAGAAATAGATTTTGACATAGTTGTGGATGTAAACAGCAACTGTAACTCAATAACAGTAATGCCCAAAAAGTCTGTTCTTATTAGTAATGGCGTACTGCTGAAGGTGAAAAAGAATTAGGTAAATAAATCTTGCCCGCATTATACCCGCCGCAGGCTTGTTTATACCTGGCAACTAGTTGCCTGATTGTAGTTCATGTAAGTACCAATCATGTGATTAAACCCAGATTTTGCAGTTGAGATCGTTATGAGGGTTTCAAATGCAATGCAGATAGGTGTTTCGGGTTATTTTTTGGCTGAAGAAATAGTGATCTATTTTGAAATCAAAAAATGTTCTGAAATGCTTAGCTGTGCAGCAGTTGGAAGCCGCAATAGATTTTCAACTGAAAAATCTGGGTTAAAGCCCAACAAAGCTTCCTTGCCCAACGGATGCCGGATTGAGCGAAAAGCCCGGAAGCAGGCGGAGTGAAACGGAGCCTGCTGAGGACTTGCAGCGAAAGCCGGAGCAACAGCTGCACAAAGTTTTACTGCCGGCAGCCCATAATATTTTACTCCGGGAACATTGTTTTATCTATACCGGGGATGATGCTGATTGCGTTTTTGTAATAGATTTTTTTGAGGATATCATCTGGAAGTTCCATGCCGTACATGGGCCAGAAGGCGTGGTACTTTTTGTGGTAAGGAAAGTATTCATCTGCTGTTTCCAGCACCCGGAAATAGGTGGCGTACTCACTGGGTACCCAGCTGTCTTTACCAAACAAAATACGGTTTTGAAACCTGGTGAAAAATGCCTTCGCCATTCGTGGCTGGCGGCCAAGCTCTGCAATGATGGCCCCGAACTCTATGTACATATTTGGCATGGCCGTAAGCAGACTATCAAGATGGGCAAGGTTGTTTGCATACCAGCCAAAGTGAGCAGCAATAAAATTGGTATGCGGATGTTTGGAGAATAACCGGTGCTGTTGTTCCATCAGCGTTTGCCAGGGTGCAGGCCTGGTGTTACTGCGTTTTCGGTCAGGGTGGGTGGCCAGCTCCAGCCAGCGTTCGTTGTGTTCATCCATATCATCCCAAAATGATTTTGGATCTGCAGTATGAATGATAACCGGAATATGCAACGCTCCGCATTTTTCCCAAACAGGATCAAGGCGTGGATCATCTACAGCAATGATCTTTCCTTTTTCATCTTTGAATTCCATCCCAAAATCTTTGTACAACTTGAGGCCGCAGGCGCCGGAACGAACATCTTTTTCCAGCTCTGCAACAGCATTGGCCGTCCACTGGCTGCTGCCAAAATCAACAAAAGAAAGATTGGTAAAAAACATCACCCGCCGGGAATCAACCTTTTTTACAGCATCCATAGATTTTACGAGATAGGCATTGTCCTGTACATCAAAATCGCCATTGACTTTGCCCGGCGTTGATTTGTAACTTTTGCCACTGAGGTTTATCATTACCTGCATGTGAAGACTGTCCATGTCTTTTACAAGAGCTGCGATATCTTGCCCGGGCACATTCCACTGGTGATTGTGGACATCTATAAATGGAAATTTTGCCCTGTGCAGCGGATGCTGCGGCACCACCAGCGTTGATGTTGGATTGTACTTTTCAAAATCCATTGTGGTGGTTTGGGCAAGGGTAGTGTTTGTGGTTAATACAAACAGTATACAAATTCCGGAGATCTTCTGAAACATACTACAGTTGTTGTTTTTACAGGTAAATATAAGCGGAAAAGAACGATGTGCTGTAAACGATGGGTGCCGAAGATGACACCGTTCAGGGAATAATGCTGATAGCCTTAAGCTCTGACCTTCTGTGCAGATCAAAACGCTGTCAGTTTTTAATTAACAGTGTTCCATTCATATCTATTGCACTGATCTTTCCATCTGCACCTGGTTGAAAAGTATAATAATCCGGCGTGTAATTTTTCTTTTCGTAAATCACTTTAAAAGTGTTGTAGTGAAAATGGCTGAGCGTTCCTTTCAATACGCCGTTAATGATTACCGTGAGTCCGTTAGCGGCTGCTTTAATTTCAATTTTGCCATACAAGGGGTCTGAATAAATGCCTTCGTATTCGTTGAGCGGAAGAGCGGTTGTTCCACTGATCTGCCTGGGCTGTCTGGCATCGGTTGCAATTTTATGGGCTGTTTTAATGCTGTCGTAAAGATGTTTGAAACTGCTGCTCCAGTCTGTTGTGCCACCAAGTTCAAAAAGATCAAGCGCTTTAAATACCAGGGCGTGGCGAAGTTCTGCATGGTCTAAATTTCCAAATACATAAATGCCAAATTTCTTATCTGGTAATTGTGCATTAATGGCCGTTTCACCGGAAAGGCTACCGGTGTGAAAATTCAATTTATAGCCTTTATAATCCTGCTGAAACCAGCCCATGGCATAGGTTGTGAAATTGGGTTTGGTAAGTTGCTGTGTAGGATAAAATTCATCTTCAGGTACAATAGTTTTTGGGTGCAGCAGGTACATCCAGGTTGCAGGTGTAACCAACCTGCCGCTGACAGCTTTGCTGCTGTCTATCATACATTGCATCCACAAAGCAATGTCATCTGCACAGCTCATAACAGCACCTGCCGGGGCAATAGCATCAGCAGATTCTTTATCAATTACCGTAACAACGCTGTCAACAAAAACATGCGGTAGTGCCCGGTTTTCGTCCTTTACATCTGCAAACAAAGCACTGGTGTGCTGCATGCCCAGCTTGTCGAAAATATTTTCTTTTATAAAAATATTCCATGGTTTACCGGAAACCTTTTCAATTATTTTGCCTGCGGCGAGATAAAAAATATTCTGGTAAATAAAAGAAGAACGCAGCGAATAAGATGGTTTTACCAGTTGCATTTTCGCCAGTATTTCATCTGAGGTCAGCGGATTATCCACCCACAAAAAATCTGTGTTGCCAACGCCGGAATTGTGAGTAAACAGATCTTGTACAGTGAGTTCTCTTGTAACTGCCGGGTCATACAACTGGAAAGCCGGGAGATATTTTATAACAGGATCGGACCAGCTGATCTTGCCTGCATCAACAAGCATTCCCATGCAAACTGCCGTCATGGCCTTTGTGGTGGAGGCACAGGTAAAGTAAGTTTTAGTATCAACCTTTTTGTTAGTACCAGCTTCCCTCAGGCCATAACCTTTTGTAAATACAACTGCATTGTCTTTTACAATGGCTACTGACATGCCCGGCACTTTCCAAACTGCCATTTCTTTTTGAACGTAAGCATCAAAAGCAGCCAACTTTTCAGCGAGTTGTTTTTTTGACTGGGCACTCACGGTAATGCATGGCCCAAGTAAAAGGAGCAGACAAAATATTCTCATAACAGTTATTTGCAACAAGATAAGATTTAAACAAACATCATTAGCGGCTGCCAGTCTTATTGCTCTCGTTTATTGATCCTGAAGTTGGCTATCCAGATTTTAAGAGTGCTGCATGACCGTAACAATAATTCAAAGATTGTACAATGATAGTTGTACTTTTCCTTATGGACATGCCTCTTTTTGAACGGTTGCACGCTGAAGGAACTATCAGCGATACCTCCCTGCAAAACCTGCAACAACACCAGCAGCAACCAGTTATTTCGGTGCATTGGGAACTTAAAACGCTGTTATACCTGGGTGTTTTGCTGCTGAGTGCCGGCCTCGGATTGCTTGTGTACAAAAACATTGACAGCATTGGTCACCAGGCTATTGTTGGCTTTATTGCGCTGGTTACTTGCGGAAGTTTCTACTATTGTTTTAAGAATAAGTTGCCGTTTTCAGCTCGCAAAGTTGAAGCGCCCAATTCTTTTTTCGATTATGTGTTGTTGCTTGCCTGCCTTACTTTTATTACCCTGGTTGGCTACCTCCAGTTTGAATATAACTTATTTGGAATAAGGTTTGGTCTTGCTACATTTATTCCGCTGGTGGTAATGTTTTTCAGTGCTTATTATTTTGATCATCTTGGCATCCTGAGTCTTGCTATCACCAACCTTGCAGCATGGGCGGGCATCGCTGTAACTCCCACAAAAATTCTGCAGGAAAATGATTTCAACAGCGACGGGATCATCTTTACCGGTATGCTGTTGGGTGTGTCGCTTATCATTGCCGGCATAATTACTAAATGGAAAAACCTAAAGCCCCATTTTGAATTTACATATACAAATTTTGGCACACACCTGTTATTCATTTCCTGCCTGGCGGGTATGTTTAACTTTACCCGGTGGAACCTTGCCTGGTTTCTGATATTGATAGTGATTGGGATTTATTTTTACTTGAAAGCCGTTAATGAAAAGTCATTTTATTTTTTATTGCTGACAACACTGTATTGCTACATTGGTATTAGTTATGTTGTGATTCATTTGCTTTTTTTTAACGGTAGCTCTGATTTTGGCGGACTGTATGCAGCGCTCATTTATTTTATATTTTCAGCATTAGGCGTAGCCTTCTTTTTAACCAGTTTAAATAAAAAACTAAAAGCATGATAGCATATAATAATGTTTGGCTGGAGAATATTCATGCACAAGAACAACTTGAAGATGCCCTGGCAGAAAACCTGATCAGCAAAGCAGAAAAAGATGCAGCAGCAATACAGTTTCCTGTTGAATTTTATTCACCCAATATTTTTATCCGCATTGGTCTTTTTATTCTTACAGTGATTGTTATAAGTTTCTCTCTGGGGTTGATGGTACTTTTTTTTCAAACTGGTAATGAGAATGCCTTTAGCGTACTGGTCATTTTTTTGGGCCTGCTTTGTTATGTTTTTTTGGAATGGATTATACCCACAAAAAGGCACTACCAGTCTGGTGTTGATGATGGATTGATGTGGAGTAGTGCGGTGCTTATTGTTGCCGGAATCATCTTCGCTGCAGACCTTTCTTCCCAAAGCAATTCACTAATCATCTTTTTGATCAGTGCATTTTTTACAATCCGTTTTGCAGACAGGGTTATGGCCCTTTTTTCGATGATTGCCTTTCTGGCAATTGTATTTTTTATTGCTGTAAAGGTAGGCGGAATGGCCAGGGTCGTGTTACCATTTTTGTTGATGCTGCTGGCAGCTGCGTTTTACACCGGGGTTAAAAAAATGCAGCAAAATAAACGCTTTATAAATTACGATCCGGCGATGGTTATGATTGAAACCGCAGCGTTGGCGTGCTTTTATTTTGCCGGAAATTATTTTGTAGTGAGAGAAGCAGGTAATAAGTTTTTAGGGCTTCAACTAACTGAATCTGAAAGCATTCCCTTTGGCTGGATATTCTGGCTTTTTACAGTTGCTATTCCACCGCTTTACATTTTACTGGGTATTAAAAAGAAAGATATAGTGCTGATAAGAAGCGGCCTGTTACTGATTGCAGCAATGGTGTTTACCATCCGAAATTATTATAATGTAATACCTGTTGAAACGGCGATGCTTTTTGGCGGGCTCATCCTTGTTGGAGTGTCTTATATTATCACCAAAATGTTGAGAGAGCCCCGTGCCGGATTTACATCTTTACCTGCTGTATACAACAACAAATCAGTACTCCAAAATATTGAAGCTATTATTATTGCAGAAACATTATCAGCACAACAATCAGCAGGCGATGACACGAAATTTGGCGGCGGCAGTTTTGGTGGTGGCGGAGCATCAGCAGATTATTAATGGGTAATTTTAACGCATTGGTAAACCTCAAACGGTGAACTGTAAACCCCAAACGGTAAACTGCACATTACCAAACTGTAAACCCCAAACGGTAAACAGTAAACCGTCAAACCCTTTTTAACCCTAATCCTGGCAATTCACTGCAATACATCATTCCGTTTTTTAGCGTAAAGCCACCCGTTACAAGGTCGTCGCTTAAATCAAAACTGCCATCGAGATCAATGTATTTTGTATTGCTGCAACTGTAGGCTGCATGCAAGGCTCCGGCAATGCTGGCTATGCTTTCATCATTGCATCCCCAAAACAAATCGATGCCGGCGAGTGCAGCTACAACAGCAATTTCTTTGGCACTTCTTATTCCACCACATTTCATCAGCTTAATATTAAATATCCCAAATGGTACTGGTGGGTGGGAGAGTAGCAACGCAAAATTAGCATCCAGCAATGATTCATCTGCAGCCAGTATTTTTCTTGCTGCTTCAGGTAAACCTGCAAGTTGTTTTTCATGGCCAACTGGCAGTGGCTGTTCAATTAATTCCAAAGAAAGGTGCCGGGTGGCATCGATAAAATACAACAGTTTCGCAAGGTCGTAGCCAGTGTTGGCATCAACTCTTATGGTCATTTTCCCGTTAAATAATTCGGAGAGTTTTGATACCCGTTCAATATCTTCTTCCACATTTACTCCCGTCTTTATTTTTATAACCCTGAAGCCTGCAGCATAATATCCTTTTGCTTCTTCCAGCATCTCCGCA
Organism: Ferruginibacter sp.; assembly: GCA_965247025.1. Taxonomy (GTDB): domain Bacteria; phylum Bacteroidota; class Bacteroidia; order Chitinophagales; family Chitinophagaceae; genus Ferruginibacter. Next base: position 5,697,452 of record OZ252000.1, read on the forward strand.
GTTTCTTTTATACCGATGGTAATGGAGGTTGGTAAGGCCGTTATTTTACGGCCGTACAACTCAACTACGGGTATGCCAAGGTACTGGCCAACAGCATCATGCAAGGCCAAATCGATGGCTGCAAGAGTTCCTGGTAATTGAGGAAACTGCAGGCTGGCTTCGTCAATCAACTGGTTGAAATGCCGGATGTCTCTGCCCACCAGTTGCTGCAAAAAATCCTGCTGCAAATTGCTAAGCGTTTGTGCAGGCGTTTCTCCCACCACATCCGGCGAAGGGCTGGAAGCACCGAGACCAATCATGCCATTTGCCAGGCCAATCTCCAGGAATACGATCTCTGCATCTGTGATGGTTTTGTATGCAATTGTGTACGGCTTGATAAGGGGTAATTGTTGCAGCCAGGTTTTTACCGAAGTTATCTTCATGCTTGTTTTTTTATAAGCGATTGAATGATTGGAACAACTCTGTCAATCCCTTGCTGCAATGGCAGCAACACTGGTATTTTTAGTTCCGTTTCATATTGTTCCTGCAAGTCAAGCGCTTCTTCTGTGCTGCAATGTTCGGTGTTTAAAGCTACTGCAATTACTTCACTGCCATACATTTTTACAAGCTCAATTTCTGATGCTACGGAGTGAATGGCACCCCAGCTTTCCAGCTCTTCATAATATTTTCTTTTAGGTGCATGTACCAGTATTACGTGTTTTGCGTTGCCAGATACCAGCAGCTCTGCGCCACATGGGCCACTTGGATTTCTTAATGCAGATTGACCTTCAATTAAGATTACCTCTGCCCTCGTTTCATTGGCACAGCTAACGATGGCATGCTCCAGTTCCCCGGAAATAAAATCATTAAGCGTGGAATCAAAAATGAACCCGTACTGGCCTCCCTGCAGCCAGCCGGTTTGGCCTGTATAAATCATTTGTGCGTTTATGTTAGCTGCTGCACACGCCTGTTTCACCATCCGGCAGGTAGTCCTTTTTCCCAGGGCGCAATCAGTTCCTATAACTGCAAGTATTGGAACCTGCAATTCAAAAATTTCACCTGTCCAAAAAAACATATCCTTCCTGTTTTTCGGTTTTCGTACATCAATAATCTCAACGCCAAATTCATTGGCAAGATCTTTTATTGCAGGTATGTCATCCAGGTAGTCATGCAATCCGTTCACCAGGGAAATGCCCCGCCGGATGCATGCTTCCAGTGTTGGAATAAAGTGTTGCGGTAAAATGCCACCGGTTGTTGCTACTCCAATAATGCAATATTTTATGTCTGCAATTGTGTTCGCTGCTGCCTGCACATCTGCAAATATGGGTATGTTTCGGTGGTTGGTATCAAGTACTTCTCCGGCATCTTTACCAGCGTGTACCGGGTCAATTACTGCCACAATTTCATAACGTTCCGTGCCACGAATCAGGCCGTGTGCAGTCTTTGCATCTGAGGTATGCAGCATACCATCGGTAAGAATAATGGCTTTGGGTTTCATCTTTTTTATCTTTAGTAATTGTGTTTTTTTTGAGCCGGGCTAAACCTCTTAATTGAACTTCATTGGCGTCGCACTCTTGTGCTGTATATCTTTATTGAACTTTACCCAAACAATTTCACACATCACACATCCCAAATCAAACACCAAACTTCAAATATCCCACATCAAATATCCCACATCAGATATCAAACATCAGACATCACTCATTATCTCCCAACAAATTCTCCCGGAAACTTCTCCATTGATTTTTTGTCTTTATAAACCAGCACACCATTTACCCAAACCTTTAAAATCCCGTCTGATAAAGCCTTTGAATTTTGAATGGTTGAATTATCCTTAACCGTAGCCGGGTCAATTAAAACAAGGTCCGCAAAATAACCTGGCGCAATAATGCCCCTGTTAGTAATGCCGACATGCTCCGCTGCCAGCCCGGTCATTTTATGAATGGCTTCTTCCCAAGTCATAATCTTCTTTTCTTTTACATAACGGCTCAATATTTTTGTAAAGCTCCCAAACCCCCGGGGATGCCCGCCATTGGAGCCATCGGAGCATACATTTGTGTGGCCCCATTCTAAGAAACTCATTACGTCATCTTCAGCCATGCTCTTTCCCATAATGGTTTCAATACCACTGGCATCAGGATGCTGCTTTTCATAATCTGCCGCTGTGGCTACCAGGTACAGCAGTGTTTTTGCCGGTGTTTCATTCCGCATTTTTGCTATGGCGCCCACTGTTTTTCCTTTGTAATTACTGTCTGGTGCAAACCTTATCATTACAGAACCTTCCGGATCAAACAGGTGTTCCGTAGCGTAGGTTGCTCCCTCCAAACTGGTAAAATCTTTTTTAGGAAATAATACCCTGATGGTACTGTTCCAGAATTCATAGGGATAACAATCTGCGGTAATGTCAATGCCATTGGCCCTTGCCTGTTGTAAGGTGGCAAGCAGTTTTGGAGCAGTGCCCCAATCATCTTTTAAAGCAATTTTTATATGAGAAATTTGCACCGGCAGTTTCGCTTCCCTGCCAATTTGAATTATCTCATCAATGGCATCAGCCATGTTGATATCCTCACTTCTGATGTGACTGATGTAGCGTGCTTTTTCTGCAGCTGCAACTTTAGCAAGTTCAATTACTTGATGCCGGTTGCTGTAAAATCCTGCCTCATATTCAAGCCCGGAAGAAAGACCCAACGAACCCTTTTGCAACTCATCTTTTAAAATAACTTTTATCTTTTGCAGTTCATCTTCGGTGGCAGGTCGGGATAAATTTTCACTGCCCATTATTTTCTCCCTGATGGTGGCATGGCCGGTATAAGTGGCCACATTTATTGCAGCAGGTACTTGCTTCAGCAAAGCCTTAATTTTGTCAACAGTATCGCTTTCACCATCCTGCCCGGTAACAATTGTGGTTATGCCCTGGTTAAGTGCAGCAAGCGCTTCCGGGCTTTTGGCGAGGGAACCTTCAATATGGCTGTGACTGTCAATAAAACCGGGTGCTAATATTTTGCCTTCACCGTCAATCACTTCTTCTCCATCGAAAATTTTTAAGTCACCAACCGCCAGTATTTTTCTGCCCTGCACTCTCACAGAAACATTTCTTGCGCCAATACCGGTACCATCAATCACCTGTATATTTTTTACGAGAAAACTTGTTGGCAACTCCATTGGTTTGCCTTGTATAAAAGCCTTTGCCATCCGTATGCCCCATCCGCTGCTTCCATTGTTAAGCGTAATAATGGTGCGGTTATTTTTTACATCCCGGTAAATCAAATTGCCAAAACCCACCCAACCGCCGGTATGTGAATATTGTTGTGCTGTATCCTTGTCAATGAACCAGCCAAAGCCATATGGATAAGTGGTTCCCTCATGCAGCTTAACTGGTTGCAGGGCTTGCATAAAAGTCTGTTTTTTTACCAATTTTTCTGTGTTCAAACTTTGCTCCCATTTATACAAATCTTCAACCGACGAATACATATTTCCATCGCCAACCACACCATCGAACGGTGTAAGGTCATTTAGTTTTCTTTTTTCACCTGTTTCCTCAAAACCATACACATGATTGGCCGGAACAGCTGGCATCAGTACATGATATACATAAGTATCGCTGAGCCCCAGCGGGGCTGTTATATTCTTTTTTGTAAATAGATCTATTGGTTCTTTACTAATGCGTTCGATGATGCTTACAAGCAAAGCATAATTTGTGTTGCAGTAATTCCACTTAGTGCCTGTTGCAAAATCAAGCGGAGGTTTGTGTACTGCATAGAGCTTTATCAGCGACTCATTTGTAAGGGTATCCAGCGGTGTTTTGTATAATTGAAAAATGTCAAAATACTCAGGTATGCCGGAAGTGTGGGTCATCAAATTACGGATGCTGATGCTGTCGTAAGGAAGTTCAGGGATGTATTTTTTGCAATCATCATCAAATTGCAGCTGTCCTCTTTCCTTTAAAATCATAATGCACATACAAACAAATTGTTTGGTGACAGAGGCCAGGTTAAAAGATGAATTTGTTGTTAATGGCCGGTTGGTTCTGTAGTCGCTTACACCAAACGCTTTCCTGTAAACAACTTTGCCTTTTGCTGCGTAAAGTACAGTGCCATTAAAACGGTTTGTTTTATTTAGTACCGTCAGTATGCTATCCAGTCTTTTGACTTCAGTATCAGTTTGAGCCGAAGTATAATTGCAGCTTAACAATATAAAAAGAAACAACAGCAGTCTTCTCATAACGCAATGTTTTGCGCTAAAGTTAAAGTAATTGCATTGCAGGATAAAAATTTAATAGCAGCTGAATAATCCCGCCAGCGGGAGAATGAGGTATTGTATTTAGTTGTATGTTTAATTATCATTCATCACCGTTTATGTTTTTTTGTATGCTCAGGAATGCGATATTATTAGTGCTGATTTTAACCGCAGGATTGGGAGTTTCTGCACAGGTAAAAAAGAAAATAAAGCGGGGAAGAAGAAATAAATCTGAAAGCCAGTTTACACTTGATGAAGGTTTTTTCCAGGCAGAGTGGGAGGTTGGCCATGAAACCCTTACCGGCAAACTCAACACCACAGTGTATCCAAACCTTGCATTGAGATACGGCATCACCAAACAGTTTGAAGTAAATGCTGAAATAAGTTTGCTAACTGCCCATGATGAAACTTCAGCCGTAATAAATACAACCGGTATTGAGCCTGTATCATTCGGTTGTAATTATTTGCTCTCTCCCGAATCAAAAAAATGGCCGGCAATTATTTTATCCGGGCAGTTGGCAATACCGTTTCTTGCCACTAAAAAATTCACCGCAACTTATCTGGCTCCAACACTGCAAGTTGTTGTTGCAAAAGCTGTAAATAGCAAGCTTGTTTTATCTGCCAGTAATGGCATTTTTTGGGATGGATTTTCAACCCGGGGAATTTATATTTACAACGGTACGGTTTCTTACAACCTCACTCCAAAGTGGACTGCAACTTCTGAATGGTTTGGTTTTGTAAACAGCACATCGCCGCAGCACAATACAGACGTTAGCCTTGCTTATGCTCTAAATAAAAAAGTTCAGTTTGGAGTTACGGCAGGTACCGGACTATCAAAAGCAGCACACAAAAGCTATTTTGCTTTAAACGGCGTTTGGGGCTGTAGTTTAAAACATAAAAAAGTGCCGGCTGCAGGTAATGTTCCGCTTTGATTGAAACCTTGCAAAACTATAACTTTGGGTTTCAAATCTCATGAAGAAGATATTTTTATTTGTTTTATTACTTTGTACGTTGTCTTCTAAAAGCCAGCTTATCACAGATTCCATTTTGATAGAAAATCATTACAGAACCTTTAGCTATTACCAACCGGCTGGGAGTAAAACTAATGGCAGCCTGATGTTTGTAATGCATGGGTCGGGCGGCAATAGCAGCGACATGCTGCCGCATACAACAAAATTGGAAGCACTGGCAGTAAAAGAAAATTTACTGGTTGTTTATCCCGCTGGCTACCTGCATTTTTGGAATGAGTGCCGTAAATATTCCAATGCAGTAGCCAACAAAGAAGATGTGAATGAGCAGGCTTTTTTTACTGCGATGATCAACTACTTTCAAAAAAAGTATAGCATCGATACCCACAAAGTTTTTGCAGCGGGTTTCTCCGGCGGCGGTCAAATGGCCTATAAACTTGGTGCCACTATGCCAGGTAAAATAAGAGCCATTACAGCCGTTGTTGCCAACCTGCCAGATTCGGCATCCTGCGATTGTAAACTGGCAGGTAAGGCCTTGCCCGTGATGATCGTTAATGGCACTATTGATCCTGTCAACCCTTACAATGGAGGTGAAATGTTTGTGAACAATGCCAGCTTTGGCGTAGTGCTTAGCTCAGAAAATAGTTTTCATTACTGGTCGGCATTGGCCGGTTATAAGGGCAAGCCAACAATGAAAGCCCTACCCGATATTGACACGGCAGACCATAAAACCATTGAACAATATTCTTATGCTGCAAAAGGTAAACCTGCCGTTACATTGTTGAAAGTAATTGGCGGAAAACATGAATATCCCGGCGATATTGATGTGTATGTTTATGCCTGGGAATTCTTCAAAAAAACATTTTAACAATTTGGTTTCTGGCGGCCAATACAGCCGTTTTACATAATAAAATACAGCATGTTTAATAAATTATTCAACGTCTTCAAAAAAGATACTATTGGGGCACCTGCCATCGATCTTTCACTCGGTTATCCCCGGCTTAAGGAGTTTACAGATTACCTGGTAAAAGGAAAATATACAGCTTTTGAAACAGCCTATGAAACGGTTAGCTGGGATGCTAAAACCTTATTGAATGAGGGCATTGGGCTTAATGCTGAACTTGCAGAGGTTATCGAAAAATGGGTTGAATCATCTCCCGGATCTTATGTTGCCAACCTCTTTGCAGGTGTGTCTAAAACTTGCCTGGCCTGGGTTGCAAGAACAAGTGCTGTTGCAAACAGCGTGAATGAGAAGCGTGGTGAAGAGTTTTTACAATTGCTTGATGAAGCATTTTCCTATCTCAGCGAAGCTGACAACATTAACCCGGAAGATGCTGAAATTTGTGCCAGGATAATCAGGGTTTTTATGGGGCTCGGGGTAGAGCAGGATGTTGTGAAAGGTTACTTTGATGCTGCTATTGATCTGGTGCCAAATCACCTGGTGGCCCACCTGATGATGATCAATTATCTTTCTCCAAAATGGCTGGGCAGTGTTGACGAAATGCATGCATTTGCCAATAAGCAATACAAGCAACCGGTCAGCAGTTTACTGGTAGCCCTTCCACTTTTTGCAATGGTTGAGGAGTGGCTTTATCTTAGTATGAAAAATGAAAATGAAAAAGTAGCAGCTTACTTTTTGGATGCCGGACGTAAGGCTGCAGTTATAGAAATGTACCATCAATACAAAGAAGAAGATGATGGCAAACTGCTCATTCCATATGTGTACAATTACTTTGCATTTCTTCTGTACAAGTTTAATGAAAAAGCATTGTTTGCAGAACTGGTCACTAAAATAAATGGCAATCTTACAGTCTATCCATGGGCATATATCGGCGTGGAAAGCAATAGCCAGTTAACAGGGCTGTAATGGGTTGATGCGTTGATTAATTTTCATTTGTTTGTTTTCTAATCCAGGCTAACTCAAAACAGCAAAGCCCCTTTACAGGGCCTTACAAATGCTTTTACGATTACAGGGGCAGTACAATCAAACTCTTACCTGGTTTGTGGATGTTGGATAAAGTCTTCTTTGGAATTGGATTTATTTTGTTGTTTTCTAAGGGATATTGGCTTACGGAATGTTCCTGAATTTGGTTGGTTTTTTTGGATAGTTGATCTCAAAACGGGAGCTTGTTTTATTATTAACACTATAAAAATGTAAATAACCTGGCAGTATTTTAAAAGAAATCGGCGGATGAATATTTTTTTTCGGTGTATGGTATAAAATACTCGTTGTGGTCAATTAAAAGCATCTTAAAAAATACCAAATTGTAAAAATAAAAAAGCGGCAATTCTATAAAAGAGTTGCCGCTTTCGTATCTGTTAGGGAGTTATTTAATAAAAGTTAAAATAGTTGTAATCCCATCTGGTTGCAGTATTTCAACTTTATAGCTTCCTGAAGGCAGTTCATTGTTTACCTTAATGCTCTCTATACTCCCCGCTGCATTGTGATTGATGTTTTTTACATACAATGGCTTCCCACCCAAATCAAACACACTCATCATGTAATCCCCTTCCGGTGCAGATTTCATCATTATATTAATGGTATTTCCAATTACGGGGTTGGGGAAAATAACCATGTTTGATTTTGTTTCCAGGTGTAATTTTATAACAGCACTGTATTTCTTTTCTCCGTTCTTATCTATGGCTGCCACCCGGTAGTAATTTTCTCCCTGCTGCGGATTGTTGTCAAGGCTGTGGTAGTTTTTGGATCCTGTAGCCTGAACTCTGTTGATTGCAAAAAAGTGTTCACCGTCATTTGATTTTTCAAGAATATAAAAGGCGGTATTTATTTCATTATCAACCTTCCAGTCAACTATCGAATTGTTTTCCTGCTGCCAGGCTTTTATACCAGTAAAGTTTACGGGAAGTACCGCACCAAGGTTAGATTTAAATACAATTTTAAACCTGTTATCTGCTTTGGAAGCCGAATTGGATGTTATGGTAAAATCAATGGTACTTACACCTTGTGTACTGATGGGAGTTTTTATTCCGAGATAATTATCTTCTAAAAAACCTTCCAGCATCGGAGGCAGGTCTGTTGCATCAAACCTGAAACGGTATTGCAACTCGTTGAATTTCGTCATTGAAAAAAAGATGGTGTCATTCAGTTTGAGATCTGCTCTTTTTTCAATGGCAATCTTTACAGAGTCTCTTAAAATACTAAGACTTTCTTTGGTATTGAAGCTGATGTATTTTTTTGCATCGTCATAATCTGCTGCATTATTAAATCCTGCGTAAAATACATCCAGCACGCCATCTGTCAATGTGAAGCCGGAATCTGTTTTTGCATAAATATCTGACCGGAACATCGGTAAAGTAGGCTCTGTTACCGGCCTTGCAACTGCATTTGCTATACCCGTAAGGCTGCTGGTTAAAGCCAGTTTATCAGATTCGTGGAAAATTAAAGAGCCTTTTGAATTAACGTCCAGTATAAATGCCTGGCCAGATTCCACTGTTCCGTTTGTAGGGTAGTTGCTTGCGCTGGTAGTTTTTACAAAAGTATTTCCTACTCCGGCAAAGGATACAAATTTGCCGGGCTGGGTATAAGAAGTAAACATTTTTGGATCCCACATCAGGTAGTTACTTGACTTGCCTGCGGTACCTGTAACATCAACATCCAGCAGGCTGATGGCAGATGGATACGGATTGCCGACAACCTGTCTTCCTGCAACAACCGTCAGGGAAACATCTCCTAAATTTATTTTTCCTCTCGGTTCCAGTGTGGTGTTTTGAGAAGGAACGTATTGGTTTCCAATCACAAAACCTCTGTCCCCTCTTATAAACAACATCCAGCCGGGCTGGTCAGTTGCTTTAACTGACAGGGTTGATAAAGGTGTTAACCATGAGGATCCTGAAGCATAAAGAATGGATGAAGAATTGGTGCCCTGGTCAAATCCATTAACTGCACTATAAGCACCTGCGGGGCCAGTTATATGCATGCCATATCCCGGCCATGGATTATAAATCCCGCCACTGGCATTGGGATTAAGCCTGTCAGGATTAACTACACCTTCCATAAATGCCTCATTAACTGTCGGGGCAGAAACGCTTGATAACGGTGCAGTAAGCAACCTCCAGGAACGTGTTGATGTTGGGTTTTGAATAAAACGTTGTATAGCAAATCTGCCGGCACCGCCATAGCGGATATTGACATTCGAGGTCGTTACAACAGGTGCAACATCAGCCGTGTTCGTACTGTTTGAAACGATTGTGACATCGCTGTTTCTTAAACTGAGTGTGCCTTTTGTTAAGCCTAATTCTTTTGTTACTGTTATGTTTGAAAGCAAAACGACAGAGTCTGTTACATTGGTTTTACTAATCCAGATTTGGGCAAATTTTTCTCCGCCAAAGCCACCCTCATTATCTTTTAATGAAGATGCCGGCGCTGTAATGGTGGACATAGTTGTACCATTGCCACTAAAATTTCCCGTTCCTTCAAAAGTAACTTTTCTATCATTACTTACAAATATTCCACCTGCATTTCTGGTCCAGTTACCACCAAGTATAATATCGCCGCCGCTTGAACCACCAAGTTGTAGTGTGCCATTGATAGTGACGTTTCTGCCTACAGTTAATTTGCTGCTACCTCCGGCGTAATCCTGCTGAAGTGATGAGCCTGCATCAATCTGAACATCATAACAAACGTAACCATCCCCACCCGATGGGAAATTGACGGTAGTATTGTTTTGTACCAGTACGCTGGCAGGATAACCGGCACCGCTGGAGTTAGAAGTCCATTCCAGTCCCCTTGTATAAGTGCTTCCTGGTTTGTATAAAAGAGTGGAAGATGGGCAGGTATACGTGGGCGAATTCCCCTTTACAGTGCCGCCCGGTTGCAGGCTGAATATACCAGTAACGGTAATGGATGGCCCAAAATTTACCGCTCCGTATGCATCAATATTTTTAAAAGTTGTAACGCCACTGGCAGATCCATTTCCGAGGAAGGCGACCGTTCCCGTACTTGCCGATGCATTAAAAGTTCCGGAGTTTACAAATGTACCGCTTGCCTTGTCTGTTGGTAAAGATGGTGAAACGGAAAGGTTGTAGGTACCACTCATCACCAGGCTGCTTCCAGATGCAATGTTTACGCTGTGAGCAACTGCATTTGCTGACTGAATATTTACAATACTTCCTGCTGGAATAACAACATTGGTTGCTGCGGTTGGTATGCCACCGCACCAGTTAGCTGCAGTATTCCAATCACCGCCGGATGCACCAATCCATTGTCCGCCAGACTTCATAGCTATCTGCACAGCCGGAGAAATATCAGTGCAGCCTCCTGTAAAAACATATCTCCTGTACCATGTATCCTGGGTTAAACTTCCCGGCGAATAATTTATACCATCAGAAATTCCGGAAACCACACCAAACCCTGATGTGGCGCTGGTGGTGCTGCTCTCCCAGTAATAATAGTAATTTGCAAAATCACCGCCACCTGGTGTTGCCCCGGTTAAAGTTGCAGGTATGGCACCGTTGCAAATAGCCTGGTAAGATGATACGATATTGTTTGTTACCGGAGAATCAACCAGTATTTGTATAAGACTGGAATTAGTGGAACAACCACCAGAGCTTACCACCCGGCGATACCAGGCTGTTTGATACAAAGCCGCAGGCGTATACCCTGTAGTGTTATTTGTGCCCGTTGCCGCAGCATAGCCGGAAGTTCTTGTAGCGCTTACCTGCCACTGGTAGGTGTAGAGACCATCGCCGCCGGTTGGAGTGCTGCCGGTAAATACTGATGGTACTATTCCCTGGCAAATATTCTGGGCGCCGTTTATCGTGTTATTTAAAAGAGATGGGTTAACTGTTATTGTAACAACCTGTGGGTTACCTGTACATCCTCCGGATGATGGGGTTACAGAATAAAGCACATTCTCCGCCGAAGTAGTACTGTTCGTTAAAGTATTCGATAATGTTCCGCCTGACTGGATTGTTAAACTTTCGCCGGTAATATTATTATTGTCCGTAGCAGACCATGAATAGGTTGATGAAAGCGTGCTGGAGAATGCCAGGCTTGTAGTGCCGGCACTGCAAATAGTTGCGCTTGCAGCACTGGTCATTACTGGCGCAGGGTTAACAGTTAATGTAAATGCTTTTCCTGAACTGTTGCAACCGTTTGAATTAGTAACAGTTAGTGTACCGGTGTATGTTGCCGCTGCAAGATTAGCCGGAACTGAAATAACAATTGGTGACGCAGGTAATGAAGCTGATGTTAAATTGGACAACCCCGCTGAAATAGCCGTAGCATTCCATGTAATACTGTAAGAAACCGGGCTGTTATCAATTTTGCCATAAGTTAGATTGGCAGTTTGAGGGCTGCTGCTCACACACCTTGCTGTGGCAGTTGCAGCTGATGCAATTGCGGGTGCAAGGGCTAGTGCTACAGAGTTTGTACTGGCGCTTGAATTACAGCCAAACCTGTCTGTTACTGTTAAGGAATAAACGCCGGTATTGCCGGCTGCTGCATTTAAAATTACAGGGTTTAATGCTGATGAAGTATAAGACGAGGGTCCCGTCCAGCTATAAGACAAAGGAGTACTTCCCCCGGTTATATTGGCTGTAAGATTTATTGCTGATCCTGCACAAACAGGAGAATTTGCTGCGGGTGCCACTGTTAAACTTGCCGGAGATAGAGTAGCAAAAGAAATATCATCTAACCCAAAATCGTTACCACCCGGTGCTGTTTGCAGATCAACAATATTAATAATGGCAGAAGTATTGTTTCCGGAGTTCCAAGTACCGTAAAACTGGTACCAGGTAAAGGGACCTGAGTTATCGCCGGCACCTGGTGGAAGCATAGCAGTAGTGCCTACCTGTACATCATTCACAGCAAACCGGAGTTCAGCATTTGTACTGCCGTTATTCATACTTGTTGCCCAGGCGGAAAAATAATAGGTTGTGTTTGGCTGCACAGCAACTGATTGTTCCCATACTTCATACCCCGCCGCACTACCGTTAACTATCATAAAATTTCCTGTAGCAGATGTATGATCCTGGTTGCAATAAAAAAGGTTGTGATAATTATTAGCGTTGTTAGCAACAGTGTAAGTTCCTTCAGGATATAAAGCAGTGCTGGAAGCACCGCCAATATAATTATACGTTGTTGTAAAGGCTGTATTGCCTGCAGAAAAATTGCCGTTACTTACCAGCTCTTCTGCCACTGTAATATTGGCAGTTGCAGAGCAACCGCCTGCATTGGTGCCTGTTACTGAAAAATCACCTGCAGTATTTACATCTATAGTCTGTGTAGTTGCACCAGTGCTCCACAGGTAACTTGCCTGAGTAGATGAGGTCAGTCTTACCATGCCGCCTCCGATACAATAGTTTGCAGTAATAGTCACCGTAGGATTTGCGTAGACAGAAACAGCAGGTGTTGTACTACTGCAACTATAAGTACTTTCGGTAAAAGTGAACGTTACCGTTCCGGCGCTGAGCGGCGTTACAACTCCTGCACTTGTAACAGTAGCTACAGAAGTATTATTACTGATCCAGGTGCCGCCAGATGCCGGTGATAAACTGAAACCGCTGCCAACACAGGCTGTTGTGGGCGATGTTAGTATTGTGGCAGGTATAACCGTAACAGTTACCGGTGTTTGTGTTGCCGAAACGCAACCCGTATTTGGATCTCTTGTTTGTGCGTAAAATGTTGTTGTTGATGTTAGCACTGGTGTGGTAAAACTTGACATACCGGTACCGCCTGTTAACGGTGAATTGCCGCCGGCCGCATACCAGTCAATTACTTTTCCGCTTGGTGCAAGAGCCATTACTATGGTTGTATTGCCGCTGCAAATTGATCCGGCTTCTTCTGATAGTACCGATGCCGGAGCCGTTGGCATAATACTGGTTTTGGTAATGGTGTTGGATAGATAGGTAGCACAAAGTGTACTTACGGGAGTGAATATGCATCTCACAACATCATTTGCGTTTAACGATGTATTGGTATAAGTTGCACTGTTAGTGCCCGCATTGGCACCATTCACCTGCCATTGATAAGTGCCGCCTGAGCCCACCATATTTGGAGCTGTCGCAGTAAAAATACCTGCTGTGGACGGGTTGGAAATAATCGCATTTGAGACGGTGCCTGAATTGCTATAAATAGAAATATCTGCCAGCAAAGGCAGAACCGGGGTCACTGTGCTTGTATACACTATGGCTAAATTCCGGTAGTACTTTATCACGTTACCTTCCACTGCTATTTTAAAAACATCACCGGAATTATAAGTTCCAAAGCTGCCCCTTGTTGTTCCTGATTCAACAACTGCAAAGCTTGCATCATTGTTTAGCTGGAAAGCAAACTGGATGCTTATATTATCGCTACCCGTATTTGTAGTGCTGAGACCAGCCATCCGGGATTTATTTGTTTCTGTTGCAGTAAATTTAAAATAGCCATTATTATAAACGTTGTTCACAGAGGCTCCTCCTCCGTTCCAGGTTAAATTATCTGTTTTTACAGTACTGCTTTTTTGAATACTGTTGCCAGATGGAATGGTTCTGACTGTGTCGCCTGTACTCCAAACAACCTGTTCATCCATTGTATAGCAGCCTGTGGCTGATACGGTGCTTTTTATAGCGAAGTCAGTTGCAAGGGAAGCCGTAATTCTGTAATAACTATCCTGGTTGCATTCAAGTATTTGCCGGTCGGCATCCGTTAAGGCGGATGGAAAAATTGTGATCTCAGAGATAGCTGCCGTTACAAAACCACTGCCGCCATCTGCACTTCCAATCCAGATTTTTTGAGGATTTGTAACGTTTGTGGTAAAGGATGATGCAATAGCATTGGCACCATTTTTCCAGACATTACCGCTGGCATTATTTCTGCGGAATGTTGCAATAGAAAAATCAGTAAACACAAGTGGCCCGGAAATTCTGCCTCCGTTTGTTATATCACCAATATCAAAATAAGTGTTGCCATCGCCCCATGGTGCATGAATATTGTAACGGTTGGTAACATCACCCCCATTTGAAATCAGGTGACTGTTTGCCGTAGCATTTGTAAGAACAAAATTGATGGTGGTAAGATTTCCTGCGGTACTGGCATCAACACCCGACAACCCCGTAAGCATTGTTTGAGAGCCGGAAAATACAACACTGGGTTTCCCGTTTTTTTTATCAACAACGCCGGAGTTTACAATTCTTGGCTGTGCTGAAGCAGATGCCTGCACTGCGTCTCTGCCATATCCGCTCTGATCGTACCAAACGGCAATATAGCCGCTACCACTACCTGTAAAAGCAAGTAATGCAGATTGATCAAGGGTGCCGGAACCAGTGAAGCCAATATCTTGTAAAGTATTGTCGCTGCTGCGCCTTACCTGCACCGCCGAACCTGTATAAGCAGTGCTTAGTCTTCTTAAACTAAAAGCTCCGGCAGCTTGTGAACTAGCCGAAAGACCCGTATTATCAAGTGTATTCTGAGCAAATATCTCTGATGAAAAAGTACAACTTACAATTAAAAAAAAGAGGGAAATTGGCCTGATTACAAAGGCTTTCTTTGTTAATGCAAAAAAGGAAAATACTGGCCGCACCGTAGTTTCGAGGTAAAGTTTTTTCATTCGGGTGGTATTTGAACTGATAAAACAAAAAAAAATATAACTTATTGTTCAATCATGGAAATTCTACTACAGCTTGTTAATCATTTTCTTAAAACTTTTAATGTATACCTTTTAAACCTAAAAAAGGCTCAACCAAATAAATGGCGAGCCTTTTTATAAGTTTTCCTTTCCGGGAAATTAGTCTTCTAAATGTCCTGCATCAAAACTTCTGGTTGATTCATGCCATGGAAAAGCTGCGGAATTTTTACCAAGTTCCCAGTAAAATTTCTTCCGGGGTTTGTTGTAATTGCCAATTTCATTCATCTCAGCCGCATCATACAACCTGCCGTTTACCATGGTGTAATGAATGCTTTCTGTATAGCGGATATCGTCCAGCGGATTTTTATCCAGCACTATCAGGTCGGCCATTTTGCCAACTTGTAAAGAACCGATCCAGTCATCGAGCCCAAGCGACTGGGCGGGATTAATAGTAGCAGTTTGAAGCGCTTCAAAATTGCTCATGCCGCCCTGCTGCATCATCCAAATTTCCCAGTGTGCGCCGATGCCCTGTATTTGTCCATGGGCTCCCATGTTTACTTTCACGCCAGCGTCAGACAATTTTTTTGCACTTTTCGAAATCAGGATATGCCCGTTTTCGTATTCCTCTTCCGGCAGCATTGTTCGGTAACGGCTACGGGTATCTATGATTGATCTTGGTGTAAAGCGAAGCAGTTTTTCGTTCTCCCAAACATTGGTATGCTGGTACCAGTAAAATTCCCCGCTGGGAGCATTGTAGCTCACAATCAATGTTGGCGTGTAAGCCGTCTGCGAATTTTTCCAGAGATTGATTACGTCATCATATAAAACACCTACCGGTATATTGTGCTCAATGGTGGTATGGCCGTCCATTATCATGCTCATGTTATGGAAAAAGAATGAGCCGCCTTCCGGCACCACTTCCATATGCAATTCTCTTGCGGCCTGTATTATCATTTGCCGCTGCTCCCGCCGTGGCTGGTTGTAACTTTTAACACTAAAGGCACCGTAAGCTTTTGTTCTGCGGAGGGCACTCCTGGCATCTTCAATTGAATTGATCACGGCTTTAAAATCGCCATCGGCACCATACAAAATAGTGCCGGTA
Source organism: Ferruginibacter sp. (assembly GCA_965247025.1). Taxonomy (GTDB): domain Bacteria; phylum Bacteroidota; class Bacteroidia; order Chitinophagales; family Chitinophagaceae; genus Ferruginibacter. The sequence continues at coordinate 5,713,303 of OZ252000.1, forward strand.
CTAAATATCCGTGGGCCAACCATTGCACCGGTCTTCACAAGTTCACTCTGGGCAAAAACCATTTCGCTGTTGGCAGATGGATCATGTGTTGTGGTAACGCCGTAAGCAAGGTTGGTGTAATAAGGCCAGTGAATTTGAGGGGTTAAGCCGCTCCTGAAATGATTTACATGAGCGTGTGCATCAATAAAACCAGGCAGTATCGTTTTGCCATTGCAATCAATTGTTTTTGCTCCGGCTGGTATAGTAATATCAGCTGCTTTACCCACAGCTTTAATAAGGTTGCCATCAGTAAGCAGGGTTCCGTTCTCAATAATTTCTTTGCCATTCATAGTAATGATACGGGCATTGGTGAAAGCCACCATTCCTTTTGGCTTATCCGTTTTTACCGTAAGACCAACAGCAATTCCTTTTGCCGGTAAGGTGAATAACGAGTCTGCTTTACCTGCAATAAATTCAAATCTTTCGTCAAGATTTATTGAGTAATACTGGTCGCCCAAAGTGTAGTGGAGTTGTTTGCTGTCAGCGTTCCAGTGCAGGCTGATGCCGGCATCTCTTGCAACAATTTTTACCGGGTAAGCAGTAGTGGTGGCGGTTAATTCAATTGTTTTGCCAGTGTGCGGAAAAGCGGCAACATACACTTTGTGCAGATCTACAAACGCCACCCAGTTATCATCTGGTGATACCATAAAGCGGCTGCCATAAGTACTTTTAAAAATAACCCTGTCATCACTGCCATCTGTTTTGCAGCTGCTGAAAGATGATCCCTGCTGGTAAAAAATTCTGTCACCTGCGGCATTAAATTTTGGATCATCGCCTTTGTTGCTTACAAAAAAAGGTTTGCCGTCTTTAAGGTTCATTGTGTAAATACCCGGGTTCACATTATAAGTTACACCCATCACATAATCTCCTTCTTCTTTGTAATACAAAACTGTTTTGCCATCCGGCGAAAGTGTGGGAGTTCGGTAGATGGCTTTCTCCGTGGTGAGTTTTACCGGTCCAGTTGCTGCAGCCCAGTCCAGTTTATAAATAGCGCCTTTGGCAGAATCGTTCCAGGTAACATACAGCAATGTTTTTCCATCGGCAGAAAATGAAGGTTCACTTTCCGGATCAGCCCCTTTAGTGAGCCTTTCCGGCTTGCCATCCGGTAATTTCTTTTTCCATAAATAACCAACGGCATTAAATACAATTGATTTTTCATCGGGAGCAGTAATTGTATTGCGGATAACATTCACATTAAACTCATCCGGGTTAATGTTTTGTTTGAACCGCACCGCATCCATGATCCGCTTTTTTACATTTACTGTAAAAGGAATTTCAGTTTCAGCATTGGTTCCATTCACATCAATTTTCAGGATCTTTCCGCCACTCCAAATCACAATGTTTTTATCACCGGGCATCCAGGCGAAGCCGGTGTAAATACCAAATATTGTCCAGGCCTCCTGCTGATCTTTGGTGAGTTTATCATAAATGGGCCATTCCTCACCGGTAGTAAGATCTCTCAGGTACAAAGCAGATTTGGTGCGTACTCTTTTAACAAATGCCAGCAGTTTTCCGTCATGAGAAATTTGCGGACGAACAGCGCCGCCCGGTCCGCCGGTCACCACATCAATGGTGCCCTTTTCCCGGTCAAATCTCTTGATTACAAACACCTGGCTGCTAACATCTTTGTTGTATTGAAAATACCCGCCGGGGTAAACCTCTTCACTGTAGTAAATATATTTGCCATCGGGTGAAACGCAGGGTTCATTAAGATCCTGCTGGTCATTTTTACGAACAGTAAGTTGCAGGCCGTCGCCGCCACTGATGTGGTACATCCATAGTTCTCCAGCGCCTAATGAGCGGCCGGAAGTAAAATGCTTTCTGGCAATAATATACTGGCCGTCTGGTGTCCAAACGCCATTGTTGAGCAACCGGAAACTTTCTTTTGTAACCTGCCGGGCATTACTGCCGTTGGCATCCATGGTCCATTCGTTATCGCCGCCACCGGCATCAGATGTAAAAAGAATTTTTTTACCATCCGGGCTAAATCTTGGTTGTACTTCCATGGCTAAATTTTGTCTTAGTATGGTTGCTTCGCCGCCTGCAATTGGCAGGCTGTAAATATCTCCCAGCAGGTCAAATGCAATTTGTTTCCCATCCGGCGATACATCAAGATTCATCCAGGTGCCTTCTTTTACTGTAAACGAAACTTCCTTTGAAGGACCGTCAGGATTATTAACATCCCATTTCTTTTTTGATGAGTCAGCGGGCTGTGCAAAAAGCGTTGCACTAAATAAAAATGCTGCGGTTGTAATCTGTAGTTTGGTATTCATGCAGTTTTAATGGTTGAGCAATGAAGATATACAAATGCTGTTGTATGGTTAAACCGAAAATGGTTAACCGGGTTAATTATTATTTGTAAACGATGCGGATTCATGGCCACACTAATTTTAATCCTGCATATTTGCAGTAAAACTACAACTACTGATGAACAGAAACCTGCCCATGTTATGCGTTTATGCACTGATTGTTTTATCCTCCTGCGCTAAAGTTTCTAATACTACAGATGATACCTGTGCAAAAATCAAGGCTTTAAAGATCACTGGAAATACCAAAGTTTTAATTGACAGCACAATCAACTTTAGCGTTCCCGATATTGATGGTAACAGAATTTTTTTATGGACAGGTCCTGATAATTTTAATACATCTGCGCCTTCAGTAAGCATCGGCAACGCCAGTTTAAAAAATGAAGGCTGGTATTATCTTAATGTATCCAGCAACGGATGCGATACAAAAATTGACAGTATTTACATTGATATTTTGCTGAAGCAAGGCACGCCAGCCTGCAGTATTGCATCCAATACCACTATCTATAATAACCAGGGGAATGACAGTTATGGCAGTGTTAGAAAGAGTATTGAATCAACCTATGGTTTGTTTAGTCTTGATGCAACCACAGGTGGAAATATGTTTATATATTTTCACCCGGAGTGGCGCACACATGAGCCGGAAGACGGCATTTATACAACTACCAATGTGCCACTTTTCAGCCAGGTTGATTTTGATTACAATAAAGTATTTATCTCAACCGTAAAAAGCAGTATTTACTGGGCCAGCTGGGAAGGGCAACAGGTTTATGTAAGCCATGTTAGCGGCAAATTGCAGGTAAGATTTTGCAATCTTAATATGGGAGGCAATAATGGTATGAGTTATACAACAATTGCTTCGGGCAATGTTACGGAGCGGTAACAACGCCGGAGCAAATAAATCCCGGAAAACATTTTACGCAAAGCCTTTGTATAAATGATGTTTGTGAGCAATTGCTGCATTTTGCTTACAGACCCATCATGTAATTGTTGTGTAATAATAGCACTTGCAAAAATGTTTTACCTTTAACAGAAGATTAAAAAAAATTACAAATGGCCGCAACAAACAAAAAATTATCATTAGCCTGGGATGGCCGCATCTGGATTAATACACCAGAAGGGAAACTGGTTGGAAAAGGGCGTATTGAGCTGATGGAAAAAATAAAACAATTTGGCTCAATAAGGCAGGCTGCACTTGCTATGGAAATGAGTTACCGCCAGGCCTGGCAACTGATTGATGATATGAATACCAAAGCTAAAACACCGCTTGTTACTTCCAGCCGGGGAGGAAAAGGCGGAGGCAACGCCATCATCACCGCAGAGGGCGAAAAACTGATCAAAGTCTACAATGCCTTCCACAAAAAAATTCAAAAACTCCTTCAGCAGCAGGGCACAGAATTAATTTTTTAATATTCCTTTAGTGTTTTATGTTTGCCTTCCGTTATTCCTTAAAAGGAATAACGGAAGCCTTATAGATTCCTTGCCGCAATTATTCAACAACCAACAATTACGAAAATGAGAAACATTATTTGCGGTATAATTTTTTGCATGGCTGTTGCCAGGGTTACCGGCCAGGACAGTATTTCTGTTAAGCGTATAAGTGATTCTGCAAATGCAGCTGTTTTAAATGAAGTAGTTATCACAGCCTCAAGAGTTGCCGAAAAAATACTGCAGTCTCCCGTAAGTGTGGAAAAAGTGAATGCCGCTTACTTTAAGAGTTCGCCGGCTCCGTCTTTTTTTGACGCACTTGAAAATGTAAAAGGCGTGCAAATTATTACCCCCAGCCTTGGTTTTAAAGTGATCAATACAAGAGGTTTTGCCAACACCACCAATGTTCGTTTTGCACAATTAATTGATGGTATGGATATACAGGCACCACATCTTGGAGCTCCCATTGCCAATGCACTTGGCCCTAACGATCTTGACATTGAGGCCGTAGAAATAATACCCGGAGCAGCTTCTGCATTGTATGGTATGAACACCATTAACGGGCTCGCCAATTTTACCACCAAAGATCCGTTCACCAGCCAGGGTGTTGGCATTCAGCAAAAAACCGGCGTTAACCACATTAATGACCCCAATACAGGCGCCTCCATTTTTACAGAAACAACCCTGCGTATCGCACATGCTTTTTCTGATAAATTTGCTTTTAAAATCAACGCAACTTTTACAAAAGGTAACGACTGGATTGCTGATGACCACACTGACTTAAATGCTGCGGCAAATCTTACAGCTGGTTTATCTGGCGTTAATAATCCAGGTTTTGATCCCGTGAATGGATATGGTAATGAATCATCTAACAGGCGCACGCTGGCCTTGCAGGGAAAAAACTATGTGGTGGCCCGGTCAGGTTATTATGAAAAACAGGTGGCTGATTATTCTTTACAAAATGCCAAAGGCGATGTTGCACTGGCATACAAAATAAATAAAAACGCAACGCTTACTTATAGTTACAAATTTGCAAAGCTGGATAATATCTACCAGCGCTCCAACAGGTTCCGGCTTGATAATTATACCGTTCAGCAACAGGCACTCTCTTTAAAAACAAACGCCATCACGGCACATGTTTACTGGAATAGTGAAAACACAGGTGAGTCGTATAATCTCCGGTCAATGGCAGAAAATATTGACAAGAATTTTAAAAGCGATGACAACTGGTTCAATGATTTTAAAAACAGGTTTAACAGCAGTGTTGCCGGCGGTGCAACAGCCAATGCGGCCCAGTTAAAAGCAAGAAACTTTGCTGATTCAGGACGATTACAGCTGGGTACAGCAGCCTGGCAAACTGCTTTCGATAAACTAAAAAATATTAACAACTGGGATTCCGGGGCTGCCTTACGGGTGAAGGCAAACCTTATAAATATAGATGCACAGATCAACCTGACTGACCAGTTTTTTGCAGGCATGAAAAAGAAAACATCCCTTGATGTTCTTGCCGGTTTTGATTACCGCACTTATATTGTAATACCCGATGGAAATTATTTTATCAACCCAACCAAGGTTAATAAATTCAGCAACCTCGTTTACAGTAAAACCGGTGGCTTTGTTGCTTTTACAAAACAACTGCTGAACAATAAAATTAAACTAGGCGCCACGGCCAGGGTTGATAAGAACGATTACTTTCATGCAACTTTTAACCCACGGTTCTCCATAGTATATTCACCCGATCCAAAAAATAATTTCAGGATATCTTACCAAAGTGGCTATCGTTTTCCAAGTTTGTTCGAAGGGTTTTCAAATGTAAACAGTGGTGGTGTAAAAAGGGTGGGAGGGCTTAAAGTAATGTCTGATGGTGTGTTTGAAAACTCCTGGTTAAAATCGTCGATTGATGCCTTTAAGGCGGCGGTAGTAAAAGATGTAAATACCGGCGGCATTACAAGAGATGCCGCTATAAAAAAGAACCAGGGCCTGCTGGCAAAAAACAATTATACATACCTGCAGCCGGAGTTTATAAAGTCATTTGAAACAGGGTACAAAGGCTTGTTCTTTAAATCCAGGCTGTTTGTTGATATCGATTTTTATTTCAATAATTACCGTTCGTTTATTGCACAGGTAGAAGCCAGCGTACCAAAAACAATTGTTGCAGATTCCATACCTTTTTACTTCAACGATAATAAATTACAGGATCGCTATCGCTTGTGGACAAATTCAAAAACTACCGTTTATAATTACGGTGGAAGCTTAGGATTAAAATACAATTTCCCCGGTGGCTTTATTGCAGGAGGCAATGTTTCCTATGCAAAGCTTGACCGTAAAACCGGTAACGACGGACTTGAGGATGGTTTTAATACACCGCAATGGATCACCAATATTTCGATTACCAACGCCGCTATTTGCGGGGGCTTTGGAGCCGGTGTTATTTACAAATGGCAGAGCAGTTATTACTGGCAGTCATTTCTTGTAAACGGGCAGGTGCCTGCTTATGGCAGTTTAGATGTGCAGGCAAGTTACCAGTTTAAGAAGGCGGCAGGATTAAACTTTAAACTCGGTGCAACCAATGTACTGAATCACTATTATAATTCATTTTTGGGCGGCCCTGCTATTGGCGGATTTTATTATTCAACTGTAACCTGTTTATTTTAAAACTTTTTCTTCTTCTTAAATAAATCAGTATGCTGAACACTTTGTTTATCTCAATATTGCTAACACTCACCGTGTCATGTTTTGCTCAGAAAACTGAATCATCTGACCAATTCACCATTAGCGGTTTAACAGATAAACCTGTCACCATTTCTTTTGCAGAAATCACAAAATATAAAGTTGCAGACATTGGTGATTTTAAGGTTACCAACCATTTGGGCGAATTTAAAAAAAGAGTATAAAAATGTAAAAGGCGTATTGCTAACCGACCTGCTGAAAGACGTTCATATTACAGTTGAAAGCCCCAAACAGTTAAGCGAATTTTACTTTGTATTTAAAGCAACAGACGGCTATACTGTTGTATTTTCATGGAATGAACTTTTTAATACTGAAACCGGCAACTCAGTTTTTGTAGTGGTGGAAACCGACGGCAAGAGCCAGCAAACTGCACCTGAAAAAATATTGCTGATTTCAACCAAAGACTTTAAAACAGGCCGCCGCCACATAAAAGGATTACAAAGTATTGAAGTAAAAAGAGCTTAAAACAATTGTATGGATTCAGTTTACCTGTTGGTTATTTTACTGGCTGTTGTTGCTTTTTTATATTCATCTGTAGGGCATGGCGGCGCAAGTGGCTACCTTGCTGTAATGGCACTTATGGGTGTTGCGCCCATAATGATGAAACCCTCCGCACTGGTGATGAACCTGGCTGTTTCCCTGTTTTCATTCATTGGTTTTTACCGGGCAGGCCATTTCAAATTCAAACTGTTTTGGCCTTTCGCCATTGCAAGTATTCCCATGGCTTTTTTAGGCGGAACTATTGTGTTGCCAGATGCTGTTTATAAAAAGATACTGGCAGTTTGCATACTGGTTTCCATTATCCGGCTCTTGTATCAATTCAATAACGGAGATGAATTAAAACGGCCGGTACCAGTTTGGGCCGGCTTAGTTTCGGGTGGGTTGATTGGCCTTCTTTCCGGCATGATTGGCATTGGCGGCGGTATCATTTTAAGCCCGCTGATGTTGCTGATGCGATGGTCTACGCTAAAAGAAACGGCAGCTGTATCTGCACTTTTTATTTTTGTTAATTCCTTATCCGGCCTTTATGGCCAGCTTCAAAAGGGGGGCATTCATTTAACGGCAAACTTACAATGGGCATTGCTTGCAACTATTGCTGGTGGCCTTGCTGGTTCTTATTTCGGCAGCCAGAAATTTAATTTAGTAACGCTCAGGTACCTGTTAACAATCGGGCTTACAATTGCCTGCCTGAAATTAGTGTTCACCTAAAAATGGTACCGGTAGCAATTTAAAACCTAGGAAGGAAGCCTGGCAAGATTGCCCCAGTATTGTTTCAAGCCGTCAATCATTGTCTCATACTCTTCTTCGAGATAAGGCTTTACAAAATAGGTGCTGGCGTACTTTCTATAAGAAATAAGTATATCATTTTTAGAGGAGGAAGAAGTAAACATAATCACCTGGAGGTGTTTCAGGTGGTCATCGGCTTTTAGTATATCAAGTAGTTGATGGCCATTCATCACCGGCATGTTTATGTCAAGCAGAATAAGGTCTGGCATTTCCTCTTGCTCAGTTTTTTTATTAAGAATCTGTATTGCTTCTTTGCCATTTCTTGCAACTTGTAATTCAAATTTAACCTTATGGTTTTTTACAGCATCAGAAAAAAGGAGAAGGTCGCCTTCATTATCATCCACATAAAGAATCTTTATTGCTTTCACTGCTTATTATTTACTGAACGAAAAATAGAAGGTGGAACCCAGGCCGGGAGTAGATTTGATCCAGATATCCCCTTTAAACATATTGACGATTTTTTTACAAATGGCCAATCCTATCCCTGTGCCGGAGTAATCATCTTTTGAATGCAGTCGCTGAAAAATATTGAATACTTTTTCGATGCCTGCAGGGTCAATACCAATGCCGTTATCGCTGATAGCAAATTGCCATAAACCGGGTTTATCTTCCACTTTTATCTCAATAACGGGCGAGTTTTCCGGTTGCTGGTATTTAATAGCATTGCTGATTAGGTTAGAAAATAATTGGTATAACAAGGTATGATTACTTTTTATAACTGGCAATTTTTCTGTTTTTAAAACAGGTGTTTTATCATCATCTTTAACCCTGTTTACTAAAAAAATATCACTTATTAATATATTAAGGTCCACCTCTTCCTTTGGTGTATTAATAAGGCTGTCAATTGTTGAATAGGCAAGAATGTCTTCAATAAGCTTCCTCATCCTGGTGGCACCGTCAATGGCATAATGAATATACTGTTCCCCCTGCTGGTCCAGCACATCATGATACCTGTTTTTAATCTTACTTAAAAATCCTGTTACCATTCTTAATGGTTCCTTCAAATCGTGGGAGGCAATGTAGGCAAACTGTTTTAAGGCTTCATTTTTATAAACTAATTCCTCGTTACAATCGTTCACAAACTTGTTTAAGACTTCTAATTTTAGTTCCTTCTCTTTAATGGCAGAAATGTCTTGTATTTGTTTAATAAGATGAATTATTTTTCCATTAACCTCCCTTGCGGCAGATACAGCAAGAATAGCCCAAACTATATGGCCGTCTGCATGAATATACCGTTTTTCCATCTGGTAACTTTGGCTTTTGCCACTCATTAACTCTTCCAGTAAATGAAGATCAATTTCCAGGTCATCTTCAAGTGTAATTTCCTGAAAACTGCGGTTAAGCAATTGAAGCTGGCTATATCCCAGCATTTTACACAGACTATTATTTACCTCAAAAAGTTTTCCTGCCGGTGTTGCCAACGCCATACCAATGGCAGAAAATTCGAAAGCGGATTGAAACTGATTTTCACTTTGTTTAAGCTGGTTTGAAGTTGTCTTGAGGCCTGAAATATCTTGTATCTGTTTTATGAAATGCAGGATATTGCCCTCACTATCCCTTACTGCAGAAACCATTAAAAGTGCCCACACCATACGCCCGGTTGAGTGTATGTATCGTTTTTCCATCTGGTAACTTTGCCTTTTACCCGTCATTAATTCCTCTAATAAATGAAGGTCAGTCTGCAGGTCATCCGGGTGGGTAAGGTCCTGGAAAGTATGTGTTACCAGGTCGGCTTTTGCAAAACCCAGTATATTACAAAGGCTGTTATTAACCTTAAAAAGCCGACCTTCAGCGGTGGCGAGGGCCATGCCAATGGCAGAAAACTCAAATGCTGAGAGAAACTGACTGTCACTATCTGCTCCGCTGCTTGTTGTTATCATTGTTATAGTGTTAGGATATAAAAAATTAATAATTTTATGCTTATAAAATTCGTGTACTTAATTTCCCCTTCTCCTTTGCCGATTTGCCAGCTTTGTATCAGCAGTATAAACTTAAAGAAAAATTATCTTTTAAAACGATGGCTTGTTATAAAGAAATGCTTTTGCCCTGGTCAGTTCTTTCTTTTTCTATTGATTTGACAGGCTGAAATAAAAGTACTGCATCGCACTCCCACATTAACAGCGGTGTTACTGCAGCGTACAGTTAATACTTTGATGTATTGAGTGCCGGTGAGAAAATAGTGCCTGTGGTTGCCCCTTGCATTATCTAAATTTAATATCAATAAAGATTTAAAGTTGGTAGTTAGTAAAGGTATAGTTTCAACATTGCGAATGTAAACCCACCAGTTTTAAAAATAGTAACCTTACTGATAATCATTAAGTAATATTTTTTCTACAAATAATACGTCACTTTCTACTAATTGCTGAAATGTGTAAGCTTTACATCTATTACTGCTTGTGGGCTGGCAAAGCACTTACCATTAATTTTTTTTGTATAAACTTTTTAAATATGCACATAAAATTGTAATTATGCAGGCTTGCTTTTGTTTAACGGATATTTATTTTAGATGCAAAAAATTTTGATTGCTGATGACGCCGCAGACCTGCTCGATGTTCTTTCGATGCTGCTGAAAATGCACTCCTATAATGTTGAAATTGCTTTTGATACAGAAAGTTTTTTTAATAAGCTGGCCCATTTTAAACCTGATATTATATTGCTCGATACATTTTTTGGTGGAGCTGACGGACGTGAAATTTGCAGGCATGCTAAACAGACAAATCCCAATACCCTTATTATACTTATGTCTGCCGTACCGGGCCAGCTTGCAGATGCAGAATTATGCAGTGCAGATGGCGTAATAGAAAAGCCTTTTGATATTGAATATATAATCCGGCAAATTCAACTGCTGATTTCTTCAACCAAAACTTACCAGGTTTAGCACTTACACAACTCAGCCGGCAATTACTGTAAAGGTTTTTACCCATTTTGGGTACTGTTGCTAAAAGGAATTTGCGATTCAATACCTATTTTTATTTGGTGTATTGTTTGTAGTAATTTTACTAAACATTACAAAATGCTGCCCGCTGCTTCTTCACATGCCAACGCCGGATTTTTTGATCTTTATGATAAATACAGTCCCTTTTTATTTGGTGTACTTATAAAATTAACCGGCTCTGCTTCAGCCTCTGAAAGTATTTTGGTTGAAAGTTTTGAAAAGTTTTACCGGACACAGGATATAGCATTATACAGTCATTGTATGCAGGCACACCTGCTTAAATTTACCGTAGATATTGCTTACAAGCGGCAATTTTCGCCGGAAGTTTTTTTGGAGCGTTTTAATAAGTTGCCTTTACTCTACCGACTTATGATTGGTAATATTGATGGGAAGCAATTTGAGCAACAGCCTTCCGTTAACCATCCTGAATATGGTAAAAAAATAGCCGCAGCATTGCAGCAGGTTATCAATGAAACAACACTATTACCTGTTGAAGGCAATAATTGATCTTTTCCGTTTTATTTATTTGGGAATTGTAAAGTAGAAAGTGCTTCCCTGGTCTTTTGCGGAATTCACCCATATTCTACCACCATGTATTTCTACAATGCGCTTGCACAACGCCAAACCAACGCCAGTACCGGAATATTCACTTGCTGTATGCAACCTTCTGAACAATTCGAAAACAGCTTCGTGGTATTCTTCATCTATACCAATACCGTTGTCGGCCACATAAAATGAAAATAAGGTACTGTCTTCTGTATAACCGATATTTACTTCAGCCGGGCTGTTGATTGTATACTTTATTGCATTTTTTACAAGGTTCATAAAAACCTGTGTTATAAGGGCTTTACTGGCTAAAATTTTGGGCATACTACCTGCTATTTTTATAACAGGCGCTTCATCAAAATTCTTTGATATTACCAACTGCAAATACTCAAGCAGTTCATTAACATCCACAACAGCAAATTTTTCATTACTGCTCACTTTTGAATATTGCAGCAGATCGTTTATAAGCAACTGCATCCGTAAAGCACCATCTGCGGCCACGGTTAAATACCGCATGCTTTTTTCATCCAGTTGCCCGTCCAATCTTTTTTCGAGCGCCTGTAAAAAACTGCTTACCATTCTCAGTGGCTCCTGCAAATCATGACTGGCAACGGCGGCGAAATGCTCAAGCAGGCGGTTTGAATCTGCGATCTCAGCAGATTTAGCCTTCAACTCCAGTTCTGCGAATTCCTTCTCTGTAATATCATTAATAATGGAGAATAACACCTTGCCCCCATCATAACTGATTGGGGATGTTAATACCTGAACGGTACGCCTGGTGCCGTTAGCCAGCACATGTGGCATTTTGTAATTTTTTTCAATACCTTTTTTTGCTGTTTCCAATATTCCGCTTAATTCGTCTGCTGGCAGCACATTAATATCACTGATGTTCATAAGACAGAGCACCGCATGGCTATAACCGTAAAACTTTTCGGCAGCTTCATTAGCATCTATTATTTTACCCGAATCAGGATGTACCAGCAGCATAACCGCTCCATGCCCCTTAAACATCGCCTTAAACCTTGCCTCACTATCTTTCAATGACTGTTCTCCTAGTTTTTTTTCAGTAATATCAGTTATAAATCCGTTCCACAATATAGACCCGTCTGCTTCCTTTTCCGGTGCAGCATTACCATATAAAAAGCGGATGCTGCCATCCGGCTTTAAACATCGGTACTCATGCTGCCAGGCCGTAAGATTTTGGGCGGAGGCTGACATAGATGTTTTAAACCCGTTAAGATCAGCCGTGTAAATAGCCCCGTACATTTTTTCAGCATTATCTTTAACCTCATCCGGGTATAATCCAAATATTTGAAAAAGGGCGTCGCTGGCGTAAGGCATGCTGCTGTTGCCGCCTGGCTTTTGCCGCCACTGGTAAATAACACCTGGCAGGTGGCTGGCTATTTTATGTAACTGGCCAACAGCATTCAGCCTGCTTTGCTCAAGCTGGTAGTTAGCGGAAAGATCGTTGCATACAATTACTGAAAAACTGTACTTGCCTGCAGCATCGTAACTGAGGTAAACATTTTTTTCTATTAAAACATACTGGTCCGTTTTGTTAAGCACATGGGCAATAAAGGAAAGGCTGGTTTTGCCATAGGCTGTAGCAGCAAGTAACTTTGCCACGAAAAGGGCACTATCCTGCGGGTGCATTTTTGAAAAAATATTCTCCCTCACCTCGCTTATATCATCAGTATGGCTGTATCCAAACTGCCTTATACAGGCAGGCGAAACGTACTGCACTTTATTGGAAGCATCCAGTAATATCACACCTTCCTGTATATTATTTGCTACCAGTAAAAACCTGGCCTCGCTAACAGATGCGGCTTCATTTATAATTGTAATACTGTGTGCCATAGATATTGTAAACGCTTGTGCAAATAAAATGCTGAATCAATAAATGTGTGTAAATAAGCAAACAAATAATTGCGGGAAAAACCGGGATAGTTAGCTAAAGTAATCATTTATAAAAGTTATTGATTAATTATTTACATCCCTTTGTATGACATAGATCATTTTTTATTGGGGCATGTATTAAAAAAGCAGTATTTTTTAAATTATACCAAATAAACTAACACACTGTTTTATAAATGGTATATTCACAGGGCAACCTTTTAAAAGGTTTGCATACCTCCCAAACTACAAGTATTTAAAATGCCTGATCAGAACAGGCATTTTCCTTTGCCTGCTTAAAAAGCCACTTATTTTTTCCAATACTTAACATAAATTTTTGCTAATTACACAAAAGGGGTATTGCACAGGTTCCAAATTGTAGGTATTTTAATGGTTAGAAACGCTATTTTCTTAACAATCAAAATTTTTACAACAATGCCAATTGAAAATTTAATCAGTATTTCATTTACTGATGCGGAGCTAGCCACTATCGACAATGCGCTTACTGCTCTGGAAACAGCATTTGCGGGCAGGTTGGTACAGCTTACCAAAAAGGAAAGTCAGCAGTACGGAAAGCTGGGTAACGAAACCGAAAACTGGACCAACATGGTGCATGATGATGTTGCCGGAGCGCCTGCTGCAATGGTGCCTGCCTTTGTTGACAAAGCCGAATGGGATAAAGATGAAAAGGTACGTGACCAGTTAAGTGCACGGGTTACAAGAATGGAGAACATTGCCCAGCAGCTTACAGACACAAACCGCCTGGTAGGTTATGATATTTACCAGACCTGCCGTACTGTTTACAACAATGTTAAGTACATGACAACGCAGAGTGTTCCCGGAGCTAAAGTGTTGTACGATAAATGGAGTGTACAGTTTCCTGCAAAAAGAAAAAAGAACACAGCGCCCACATCTTAAACTTACACCAATAGCCTTAAGCACCCGCCACCCCCGGCGGGTATTTTTTTATCTGATATTTTGAATCAGCATTCAAAACGCTGAAACCAGGCTCCGGGACGCTGAAACCAGGGTAAAAGACGCTGAAATCTGGCTCTGAGACGCTGATTTCAGAATAAAAGACGCTGAAATCCAGCTCCCGGACGCTCACTTCAGGGTAACAAACGCTGAAATCAGGGGCAAAGACGCCGATAAGGGCGTTCCGGACGGTGATGAGACCGTCTTAAACGCTGAAACCGGTTTCGCTAAATCCTAATCACCCGTCTTTTCGGGCTTTTTAATGTACTCCTTTACAGCAGTGCAAAGTTTGGAGAGCATCTGCACTTCAACATCAACTAAATCATGCCGGTAAAGCTGGTAGGCTTTTGAGTGGTTATCATTGTACACCGCATTGATGTTATCACTGGCAATAAGCCTTATGCCGGTAAAAGGTGCTTTTCTCTTTTTTGTCCAGATAACGATTCTGTAATAAGGCATATGCAGTAATTGGATTACAAAAATAGGCCGGGCTGTGGTAACCATATCTGCAAACAACTATATTTGTTAAACAACGCTTTTTTATACTGCAAATCATTATTAACCATGGCTTTAAGCTGGAAGCTAAAAGCTTTTGGGAAAAGTATATTAAAGAAAACGTTCTACAATATGTAATATGTTTCAGCTATGCAGGAAGCCTTATTAGGCTTTTAATTTTGCAGCATCAGCACAGCCTGAAAATAATCCAATGAAAAAAATCATATTGCTGTTTTGGCAAGCCTGCTTAAAGCGGGTGCAATACTATCTGCATTGTTATTTGTCCTACTGCAAAACATCCTCATCCAATCTGTTCAACCCAATAGCCCACCAGCCAATATATTTTTAAGTATTCTCAACCAATTACTGGAAAAAAAATCCAGCATCAGGAAATTTATCTTCCGCCTCATTTTTAAAATCCCTTTACAGTATTGCCTTTACACGGATGGCACAATTGCTGGTAGTATCTGCCGGCAAAAAAACATGTTTATTCATTTATCGCTACCAGGCATCAGCCCTGTGCAGCCGGTGATAAACAAATTGTAAAAGTAAATAACATGGTAAATATTCAAAAAACAAAACCTTACTGCAAGATTCAGCCAATAATACTGGCCCTGATACCATCTGCATTATCAACCACGATCTTTATTTTGAACATACAGACCAATGGATTGAGCAGGTAGAATTTAGAACCGGAATGCCGGTTTTTACTGAAATGTATTATACTGATGCCAGCCAGCCAAATTTGCTGGCACCGGATGGTTTTGATGGCTGGGTAATGCGAAGCCGGGACGGGCTCCCTTTACAAGCCCTGTTTATAATGGGCGAAGTACTAACAATGCAGGCAAAAAGCACCTGGCTAAACGGGTTTATAGCCAATATAAATCCTTATGCCATGCAGGTGAATTATGCGGAATTTTCTATGGGCCGCTGGAGCAGCGTCAGGTGCCTGGCAGACTGGATATATAAAAACGGCCTGCCAGACTACAAGTATTATAAGCATAAGAATGAAAACGTTTTTTGGATGCTCAAAAACAGGAAGAACCTGTTTGAGTTTTCGAGACTCTTCCAGGCAGGAAACATAAAGTTCATAAGCTTTTGTGATAACCAGCATGAAACCTACCTGAAACATTTTTTTGAAGACAAATGGAGTGTGGAACAATTCTTAAAATACGCCAGGCAACATTTTGCGATTGTAAAATTCAGTGAGCTTTCCAATTTTATTTTTCCGCAAGGTGAAGCAGAAGGCCGGCGGGTGTTTATAGAAGATGATTTCAGGGACTTGCTGCAGGATGACTATGAGTGGGTAAGGCCGCATTACCAGGTAGATTTTACTTTAGCAGCGGGTAGCAAAATAGACGACTGCGACAAAACAATGCTGATTGCTGAGCTTAAAATGGCGGCCCTGCAATTTCCGATGCAACTCACTGTCACTGCTTCAGGCGGAACGATACAGGGCACAATAAAATGGTTGCGAAAATTTTTTCCTCAATACTTCGCCGAACATTTTATATCCAATTTTTTTGCTGAAAAAAATGTTGATGCAAATGTTACGAATGTTTAGAAGAAGGAAAAACAAAATGGTAAAAGTTTTAATTACAGTATCATACTGAAGGCAGTGTATCTGTCAACTGGTTTATTTGCTTCACAAGCTGCTTAAGATCGAAAGGTTTTTCTATAAAAGCATCTGCACCTGCACTCCGGGCTTTTTCTCCAAAATTATGATTTGCTGAAATCAGCATAACTGGCTTGCCAGGCTGTTGCTGCTTCACAGATTTGCAAAGATCCAAACCGCTTTTACCATACAAGTTAATGTCCATCAGGTAAATATCCGGCACCGGCCCTGGATTTGATTTATTATCCAGGTCGTTTCCATTCCAGTCAGCGTGTACATCAAAACCATTTTTAAGAAGCAGGGTAGACATCATATTAAGGATGTCCACATCATCTTCTATAAGATAAATTAACTTCTTCATAACTAAAAGAAACCGGTTTGTAGCAGCACAACATAAACCATACCGTTTAAATTACAACGTGCAGCTAAAAGAATAATCCGGGATATGGCAACATTATGCCCCGGTTGATTGTATAAAATTCCTCAATAAAACATCTGAGCCCCCGATAACACCCTAAAGCAAAATGGCCCTTTTTTAATTTATATGAGTGCCCTGCTTTATACGTGTTCCTAAATCAAACGAAATAATAAGAAAGAAAATATTTTACTTCTACACAATAATACCAGCAGGTACCGCAACCAGCGGATGACAGCACCGGTTAGTTTTAGAAATGGTAATGCCCGGTTAAGATAAAATTTAAAATATACACAACCGTTAATTTAAACTACGTTACCATGCATAAGCTAAACTGAACCATTGCGGTGGCCAGCAAACCCTCTTTATAAAATTGCCCGGTATGTTAATTTATCACTGCACTCCACAATATTTGCAAGGATGAATACTCAGGTACTGGAATAATGTTAGCAATTACTCAAAAAATTGTTGAAAGTATGTGAGGCACTATCTGGCTCACATCTCAAGAAGGATCAGGGAGCTTTTTATTTTACAATATTAAAAATTGCAGGCGCTTAGGTTAGCTTAATATCATACAACCGGTAGGGAATAATTTTTTTTGTTTGGAGAAGTAAACAACTACCGATAAATACTAAGAAAGTGATTTTATAGGTTGCACAAAAGTGAGTTGTTCAACCAGATATAGTATTTCTGTGAGGTCGAAGGGTTTTGTGACAAATGCACTGGCACCGCATAGAAGCGCCTTATCTTTAAATGCCTCATTGCCGGATACAATTATAACCGGTATTTTGGGCTGTTGCCTTTGCAGCTCTAAACATAAGTCTATTCCGTCTCTGTCATCAAGCGTTACATCTATTATATAAATGTCTGGAACAGGCTTGTTACTCTTTGCATCATGCATTGCGTCTGCATTCCAATCTGCAAATACATCATATCCATTATTAATAAAATAGGTGGTAAAAATATTTAGTATATCAAAATTGTCTTCAATAAAGTATATTAATTTTTTCATTAAGTGTCCGGTATATTGAATGCTGAATTCATAAATTGTACCATTAAATGTTGCCGGTAGCGGGTTTTTAAAATAAGAAAATGGGTAATCAATACCGGAAGGTGAGGTGCATTTTACTGTTTTGGAGATTAATATCAAACTGTTTATGGGATATACCGTCACAGAATATTGCAGAATTTTTATGACTCCAAAAAAGTATTAAACCCAAATTTTGCAATAGATTCATCCGGTAAGACTTAATGGCAGTTTTGTGTTTTCAATGAACGAGAAAAGACTCTCGTACCATAACCTTCTTTTTAGTGGAACAGACATTTTCAGTTTATTATTTTCTATCCAGGAACCAACTGCAAAGCAGTTGAATCTTAATGTAGCAAGTGTGGGACTGGGCTGCTTTTGAAGTGTTACCTGCCGGAACAAACTCATTAAATTATAAGCTACCATTACAAGGCGCATGGCTGTTTCTGTTGCACAAAAATCATCCATACAAAATCCCTGAACTCCAAAATCTTCTTTTAGTTCCTTTATCCTGTTTTCTGCATCGCCTCTGCGTTTATACTGTTCCCAAATTTCATTTGCAGGTAAACTTTGATTGGTAACAAAAGCATGATAACGGGTTTTAAATACTTTATCTCTATCAATATCTTCTAACTTAAAAAGGCTGGTTAGTCTCTTACCGGTGGTCTTTCGACGGACCTCTTCCTGTTGCTTAATAATAACTATTCTTCTGGGTTTACTCCAATTGCCTTGTTTATAGTCTATTTCTGTAATCCAAAGTCCCATGCCGATTGCCTGCCAGTTTTTAATACCGTAAATAGTGCCTTGCAGCCTGGCATAAAGTTTACAAGACATTACATAAGCTATTTGTTTATCTTCTATGAATTTCATAATCGCTTCACTGCAAAAACCACTGTCTGCCCTGAACAACCCAACTTTTTTATTGGTAAGAATAGAAAAGGTCTCTTCTAAAAAATTAATGCAATTACTACTGCTACCTGTATTGCCACTGCGATTCCAGCAATTGGCTACCATTCTTATATCGTTTACAAAAGCAAACAACGGATGATGGCTATTGCGGCCACGTTTGGTGGGATTATATCCTTTTTTGCTTCCTTCCTGTTCGCCATAACGGGTAATTACACTGCTATCAACATCCAATGTATAATTATCGAATTGTAATTGCTCAAAGAACCAACTGTTTAGTTCTATGAATAAAGAATGATTAAGAGAAGGGGTGAATTTTTTGAAGAATCTTCCAAAGGTTGTACCGGAAGCTACCCGTTTCCAACCAAATATCTGACGCAGCACTTCATCTAAACGAACAACTGCTGTATGGCTGAATCTGAAGCAACCAATCCAGATACTCACCCAAAAACTTTCTATGATACTTATTGAATCGATACTATTGTTGCTCTTGCCTTGTGGTAAACCTAACTCAAGTAATTTTTTACTGATGCCTGTCTTGTCTAGCAACATTTTCATCTCTTGCATACCGCCCCAGGGAGTTACCAAATTATCGCTGTATTCATGGTGCATACTCATCTGCTAATTTAAGACACACTGGCACATTTTTGTCTATTGCAAAATTTGGGTTAAACTGTTGGCAGGTTGCCTGCAATAGTGTTCCTGCATAAGCCGCTGCCGCAGGTATTTCAAAATTTAATAAGCAATGCATTAAAGTACCTGCGGGCCGGTGTGTGCAAGCCTGGTTTTTTGAACAGAAATATTTATAGTAAATGAATTTAGTGAAGCAACTATTTTGGTAACAGGAAATAAAATTTTGAGCCCTTACCCGGTTCACTTTCAACTGCAATTTTACCGCCATGCCGGTGTATAATCTCGGCGCTCAGGTAAAGGCCAATACCAAAGCCGGAAATGGTGTTACTGTCTTTGCTTTCTACCCGGTAATATCTTTCAAATATTTTTTCCGCATCTTCTGGCTTAATGCCAATGCCCTCATCCTGCACACTTATGCCTATCATATCTTCAGTTTCCATACAACTTATCCAGATGCTTGTATCTCTTGGAGAATATTTAACCGCATTGTTGAGCAGGTTACTAATAACAGCGCCAATCTTATCCTTATCTGCAACAATTGTTAAAGGCTCGCAGGTATTTAAAATAATGTGGTGGCCGGTGGCAACCAGGTTAGTTTCATCAGTAATTTCTTTTGCAAGATCATCTAAAACAAAAGGCTGTTTATTAAGCGGAATTTTACCAGATTCCAACCGGGAAACATTCAGGAATGAATGGATAAGCTCATTCATTTTATTTAAATGATTGTCTGCTTTATCAAGCATGTTGTTGATAAAAGTATTTTTTTCAGTACTTGCTTCCTGTTGCGATAACTGTATATATCCTTTAAGTGAAGTGAGTGGCGTTTTAAGTTCATGGCTTACCATGGCGATAAAATCATTCTTTCTTAATTCATCTTTTTTAGATTCCGTAATATCCAGCACTGTTCCTATAAAACGGACAGGTTTATTATTCTCATCAAAATAAGCCTTGCCCATAGCCCTCAGCCACCGTACTTTCCCGTCTTCAGCACCAACTGTTCTGTATTCAACATCATAATGTCCGTTTGATTTTTCTTTTACAAACACTTCTTCGTCAATTATTTTGAGAATGCGATCCCTGTCATCAGGATGAAGGCCGGCTACAAAATCATTTTGGTAGCTAACCGGGTTTTGATGATTGATGCCGAAAAGAATGCGGCAACGGTCATCCCAGTTGAGGAAATTGTTTTCAAGATCAAGGTCAAAGGTGCCTAACCGGGCCGCCATCAGGGATAGTTTCAGTGTATCTTCTGCTTCTTCCAGTTTCTTCCTGGAGTTAACCTGTTCTGTTACATCCAATGCAGATTGAAGTACACCCGTAACCACACCGTTTTCAAAAAAAGGTCTGTAAGATATATTGTAATAACCCTGCAATTGCTTGCCGTTTCTTTTAATTAAAATAGGCTGTTCATATCCCATCCAGGCTTGCCCGGAGTAAAAACAGTTGTATAAATGCTCCATAACAGGCTGGCCCTGCAGTTCCGGTATTATTTCATAAACAGGTTTGCCTTTTATGCTGATGTCTCTGTCTATCAGCTCAAGCATGGGCGTATTGATTTCCTCAAAAATCATTTGACTGCCCTTTGTCACCAGCATTGGTACCGGCGACTGTTCAACCATAATCCGGAATCTTTTTTCGCTCTCTTCCAGCAGATGGTTTGCAATAACACTTTCGGTAACCTCGTACACGGAAACAATGATGCCATCTACCTTTCCATTTTTATTGTGCCTTGGCTGATAAATAAAATCGAAATAGCGATCCTCCACCGGACCACTGGTATGCCGGGCCAGCGGAATTTTGAGCGCTCTGCCCTCAAAAGTCTCGTCGTTGTTATAAACGTTTTGAAGGATGTCGTAGATGGGCTGATCCCTGATTTCGGGCACAGCTTCCAGCAATGGTTTGCCTGCCAGGTTGCGGCCAGGAAATAACTGCTGGTAGGCAGGGTTTATTAATTCATACACAAGATCGGGCCCGTTCAGTACACAGACACCACCTGGTGCCTCCATAAAAAAAATGGTTAGCTTATCACGTTCTTCTTCAATTAATTTATTGGCATACTCCAGTTCATCTTTGGCTTTTTTTAAATCTTCGGTTGCTTTTAATTTTTCCGTGTTCTCTATTACGGTAATTAGTACACCCCCGATAATGCCGTTTTCGTCTGGTATCGGGCTGTATGAAAAGTCAAAATAGCAATCCTCCGGGTAGCCGTTCCGGTTCAGTTGCAGCATAAAGTTAGCATCTCTCACGGGATGCCCTTCCATTACACCATCGAACATAGGACCGATGATATGCCATATTTCGGCAAAAGTTTCTTTAGTGGTTATACCCAGTGCATTGGGGTGTTTGTCAGTGCCGAGAATAGGCCTGAACCCATCATTGTATAGTTGGGTAAAACTGCTGCCCCAGGCAATATACATGGGAAAAGGCATCGATAACATAATGCCTGTAGCAATTTTAAGTGAAGTTGGCCAGTTGGCAACAGGGCCTAATGGTGAGGCAGACCAATCAAACGACCTTATTAATTCGCCCATTTTGCCACCACCTTGCAAAAAATTGTGGGAGCTGTCTTCAATCATCAGCTATCATAAATTTGATTTACAGGATCAGTTTTAGCGAAGGTAGGTTTAAGCAATTAGGTACTGCAATTTTGATTATTTTTTGAAACGATTTTTTTTGATTTATCCAATCATCCTTAAATATTATTTCAGTATTTGCCTGTTTACAATTACGCAATCAGGTCATAATAAGGATTCGGTGAAAATAGGTAAGCTTGTAATATTCTCATTTTTTTATTGTTGAATGCTGATAGATTCAGCAGAGAAATATTTCCACAAAACAATCAACCATAAAAACTAACCGAAATGGGGTTCAAGATATTGTTTCAATATTTGGAGTAACAAATTATTTTTACAGGAATCAATTTTACCAAAATTTATTACATGAGATGCACTACACGGAAAGCAACTACAAATGATTTTGCCGCCATATTATTACTGATACAAGAGTTCGCTCTTTTTCAGCAAACGCCAGAAAAAGTAAGTATAACACTCAACCAGATGAAGATTGATGAGGGCTTGTTCGAATGTTTTGTTGCGGAAGATGAACAACAGGATATAATTGGTTTTGCAAGTTTCTATCGTGCCTACTACTCCTGGAGTGGAAAGGCAATATATCTTGATGATTTGTATGTAAAAGAAAGTTGCCGAAAAAATGGTGCAGGAAAAATATTGCTGCAGCAGGTGATTGAACTGGCTGCAAAAGAAGGTTGTAACAAGGTACGCTGGCAGGTATCTAAATGGAATAGCAACGCCATTGATTTTTATAAAAGTATGGGTGCAAATACTGATGACACCGAAATAAATTGTGATCTCGTACTGCAATAAAACAACACCCATCAACGATTACCTTTTTGAAAATAAGTTTTCAACATCCTGAACAATTTCCGGGAAGCCTTTGTTAAAGGCAATATACAAACGATAGTTATAATGACACATCCGCTTATGTGCTGGGATATTTTTGCAGAAGGCAACTACCGCCGCCAACTGATGAAGGATGACATTGAGGCCATCAATAATATCGGGGTCGTAAATAACTGGCAATCCATGATTCACCTGGAAAATAATCTTGTTTGGGAAAATAAAATTGTGGTAGTTACAGATGATAAACTCACCATTCAGCATGTTACCAAAAATATGTTTGAGATGAATGGTTATACTTCTGATGAAGTGATTGGACAAAGCCCGAAAATGTTCCAGGGTGAGCTAACAGAAGCCGAGGAAAGAAAGAAGATAAAAATGGCTGTTGATAAGCAGCAACCTTTTGAAACTGTAATCACTAATTATAAAAAATGCGGTAAGCCTTACCGGTGTAAAATTGAAGGTTTTCCGGTGTTTGATACCAATGGCCAGCTGGTGAATTTTATAGCACTTGAAAATGCTGCTTTATAAAATTCCGATCTTACCCTGCAACAATATTATTCAAATAATTCCCATTTACTTTTTGGCCTCCTGCTTTCCCACCACTTAAATTTGTTAAGGTATTTCTGATCATCAGGTATTTGCCTGATGGGATACAATACACCGTCCACATCGTTGATGAACTTAACCTTGTTTACTTCTTTGTTGATGAAATAAATATCAATCACATCTCCCTTAGCCCTGTTCATCCCGGTAAATGCGCTGTCTTTATCCTGCGGAAAAAATATGCTTTCAGCAGGTGATCCCTTCACCCTCATGTAGTCAAGTGTTCCATCTTTAAAATAACCGTTCAGCGTTCTGCCACCCATCTGGTTATACATGTTTGGTTTTATTTCATTTATCAACAGGCCGTTATCAAATACATACACCCTGTCTACTTTTTTATTTTTTGTATAAAGATTAATGGTGTCGCCGCTTATCTGCGATTTACTGCTGAACACCAGCGGGTCTTTGTAAAGCCTGAAAACAGAATCTTCCGAAGAATAATAAAGACTGTCACAAACAGATTGCAATGAATCATTAAAAATACGGACATGATGGAACGCCAGGAAGAACCTTATTGCTGAATCTTTCTTTACCGAAATAATGCTTGTATCCTTTTTAATAAGTTTTTTGCCAATTGAAAGTGCCAATGCTGAATCTGTTGCGGAACTGTCAACCCTTGCTGTACTGTCAGAAATAACCAGTGCAGTATCTTTTTTTATACTGTCAGCTTTCCCAATGCTATCGGGAATATTTGGACGGTGTGCCGCGGCAATTGCGGTATCAGTTGCCTTTGGAAAAATCTTTTTTGCACCTGTTAACAGGCTGTCTTTTTTCACTGTTGTTTTGTCCGTCAATATATCATCCCGGGCAGGTGGCAGCCTCACAGTTGAATCTTTTAATACAAGAGCAGTTGTATCTCCCTTCACAGCATCATCAAAAATTGAATTTGCCACCGTGCTGTCGCTTATTATTGTTGTAGTTTTTAATGTATCGGTTTTCGTTACAACCTTATCGCCTTTTTTATCTACAGTACTAATACCAGAGAACAATGTATCTGCCGAAACAAAGGTACTGTCGTTGCCTTCTCCTTTAAAAATAAGCACAGGTTTACGGGTGGCTAAAAAGGATTTAGTTTCAGTGTTGGAATATATTTGACCACCCATAATGGTATAGCCACTTACAGTATCCCTTATTACTGCATGGCCTTCCAGCTGTGCCGTTTTCGACTTTTCATCTATCGCTACATTATCTGCAACGTATATCCGGTTACTGTCCTTAATAACTGTTCTGTTACCAAAATAAGCCTTGCCACTTTTAAGATCATAATTACCGCTGCTGGTGTAAATATCACCTCCCTCCTTGCTTATAATATGTGTGGCGGTGATAAAAGTTACCACTTGTGTTTGTGTGTTGTAAAGCAAACTGTCGCTGTCTATGTCATATTTGGGGTCAGTTAAATGCACCTTCTTTTTAAAATACACATCATGGGTATCAGCATAGTACACACCCTCCTCGCTTACCAGCGTGGTTTTACCATTTATAACCTTACCACCATTTTTGTACTTGCCAATATTTGTTTTTAGGTCATACTCAAGCTCCTGTGTAAAAAGCGTTCCTTTTTTATCAGTTAATCTTACATCTTTTTTTAAATAGGCAATCCTTTCTGCACCAATGTATTTTAGGTATTGTGCATAGGTATTAATGCTGTCGTTTTGATTGATATGAACATTGCCGAAGGATTCCATCACCCTGGTGAGTTCGTTGATTGCAGCACTGTCGCAGGTAAAAAGGGTAAGGCCTTCTTTCATTTTTACATTTCCGGCAATAGTTTGAAAACGGTTAAGGCTGTCCACGAAAATCTTACGCAAACTCCGGCCTTCTATAATCTCAATTTCCCGGAGGGTATCCTGTGGATGCGGAGGCTGTGGTGGTGGACTGGTAATTTGTGCTATGGCAACGCCGCAGTAAAACAGCAAAGCAGCGAAAAATAGTGTTACTTTAAATACAGCGGTTAGTTTCAACACCTGAAAAATTTAATCTGGGTGCAATTTCATTATTTATTTATAAAGGAAATCACAATTAATAATACCGCTCTTTTTTCGGGTTGCTTCACTTCGTTCTGGTTCTGGTGAAAATAGAGCTGCAGCAAATGCTATTTTATCAGGTAAGGTGCATTAATTGTGTCTGGAAGGGGCACATACAACGGTGTTGTTTTATCCTTCTTTCCAAAAACTGAAACACTGATGTAGCGTTTGGGATGCAGCCGTACATCATCCAGCAGCAGGTTTAATTTATTAGAGGTTGCATTAAGGTTGTTGTATAGTTTAGTATCGTTCAGCAGCAAGCCCATAGTGCCTTTGTCGCTGTTAACCTTACTCACAGCATTCTTTAATTCGCTGACAGTACCATCCAGTGTTGTGAGTGTTTTTTGCAGGTCAATTTTTGCAAACTTATCCGTCATGGTTTGCACATTGGTCATTGTTTGGCTAAGCTTTTCATTATTATCTTTCAAAGCACCAGTGAATGAACTTACATTGTCCAGCGTTTTGGCCAGTGCCCCCGTTTGTGCATTCAGCATTGTATTTAATGAGGCTGATGAAATGGCAAGCGAAGCAGTTGTTTTGTTCAGGTTATCCATCATACCCCGGATATTATTTTTTGTGTTGGGATCAAATATGCTGTTGATAGTCCCAAGCAGGGAATCAAGGGAATGCAGGGTTCCATTAACCTGCACCAGCGTCGGGTCAAGTTTTTTCATTGCATCAGCTATAAAATCACTACTGGCTACCGCCCTTATGGAATCACCATCCTTTTTAAAAGTAGTAGCGTTATTGCCAAGCCTTATCTCCAGTTGAACGCTCCCCAATAACGATTTATTGATCACTGCATAGGAATCTTCGGGTATCAGCACATCATCCTTCATGTTAATGGTAACGGCAATTTTCCGCATGTCTTTTCCACCATCAATTTTATAAACATTGCCCACTTCCTTTCCATTTATCACCACAGCATTACTAATTGCCAGCCCTTGTACATCTGAAAAAGTGGAAGTGTAGCGTGTATTATTTCCGCTCAGGCTTTTGCCTTTTAAAAAATTAAATCCAAGTATCAGTAAAACGATAGCGACTGCCGTCAGCGAGCCTACCTTGGTTTCATTAGAAATTTTCATTCGTAGTCAGGTTGTTAATACTCAAAAATAAGGATTAATTTTTGGCAGAACGAACAAAGGCGGATAACCACCATGTTATCATTATAACTTGGTAGCATTGGGTCGCTGGTTGTAGTTTTTGTGGTTATAAATAATGCAACGCTATTTAACAGCAGTTGTTATGAAGGAGGCTGCCATCGGAGAAGTCTTGCATTTCAACTATGTCGTAAATTTCGGCTGTTTCATATAGGTTGGTTTGCCTCTTTCAGTTAAACCCAGATTTTGCAGTTGAAAATCTATTGCGGCTTCCAACTACTGCACAGTTAAGTATTTCAGAACATTTTTTGACTTCAAAATAGATTACTATTTCTTCAGCCAAAAAATAACCCGAAACACTTATCTGTCTTGTATTTGAAACCCTCATAACGATCTCAACTGCAAAATCTGGGTTAAACAAAAAACATATTAGTTACCTGTAAGATTGATTTAGTTTGGATAGTTTACCATCCGCACTAATTCTTTTTGGGTCAAAAAAATATCACCGGATAATGCCAGAGGAGTGATTTTATCAATATACCCGTTATTGCTAAGGGAATTGCAGTGATTAAAATGGAGCTGATAAAATAGTAGGATTGAACCGGATCGGGGCTTTTTGACAATGGCACCGATAATTTTTTTGATCCCAATCGAATTTATTGCCGTTCTTATTTACAATCTTATTTGGCCGGCAAAAGGTTCGGAGGGATTTGATGTTTCCCCGGGTGGTACTGAGTTGTGGACTGCCGGTAGTGAAGATGGTATCATCTCAATTATAGATCCGTCAGCAAAAAAGATAAAAGATAAAAATTGATGCAAAGGTAACTGGCACCAACAGGCTGAAGTTTACACCCGATGGCAGACTGGAATTTATTGCAAGCCTTCGGACCGGCGAGGTAACTGTTTATGATGCAGCAACCCGGAAGAAAGTAAAGCGCATAAAGGTTAGCAGTGGTGCAGCAGGTATTTTAATGGATGCTGAAGGGCCCCGTGTTTTTGTTGCCTGTTCAGCCGATAATTATATTGCCGTCATCAACCTTAAAGCACTGGAAGTAACGGGCCGGCTTAATGTTGGCGGTGTGCCGGATGGAATGGCATGGGCAATACAGCCTTAGCCTGCAACTTATAGCAATTACATTTTTTAATGTAGTAGATTTATCTTCAATTATGGAAGAACCTAAATTTTAGCATGACGCCTTTACAACAGATTCTTACACATAAAATTGTTGCAATTTTAAGAGGAGTAACTCCGGCAACAATGCTGCCAACAGCAGAAGCTCTCTATGCTGGTGGTATAAAAGTTTTAGAGATAACATTAAATTCGCCGGAGGCATTGCCACTCATTGAACAGTTAGGTGAATCATTTAGAGGTCGCATGCTGATAGGCGCCGGCACAGTGATCAATAAAACCGATGCAGAAAATGCAATTGCAGCCGGAGCCGCATTTCTGATCTCTCCAACCCTGGATGCTGAAGTAATAACACTGGCAAAAAATGCCGGCGTTGTAAGTATACCAGGAGCTTTTACTCCGACTGAAATAGTTGCGGCTCATAATTACGGGGCAGATATAGTTAAGATATTTCCCTGCCCCGATGCTGCCTATGTTAAAAACATTCTTGCCCCTTTAAATCACATTCGTGTAATGCCAACAGGTGGTGTTGATGCAACAAACATAAAAGCTTTTGCAGCGACAGGCGCTGTAGCATTTGGCATTGGCAGTGCACTGGTAAAAAATGCTTCCACAATGGATGAAAATTATTTTTCTGAACTCAATATAAAAGCTCAAAAATTGATCACCGCATTAAACAGTTAGAAACATCAGTATGAAGATCATTTCCCACACATTATACCAGGTACCGCCACGCTGGCTCTTTTTAAAAATAGAAACTGATGAAGGCATCACCGGATGGGGTGAACCAATTGTAGAGGGAAAAGCAGCTACAGTAAAGGCAGCTGTTGACGAACTGATGCAGCATTTGATTGGTAAAGATCCGATGCCTATTGAAGACCATTGGAATGTGATGTACCGCAGCGGATTTTACCGGGGTGGGCCGATTTTGATGAGTGCGATTGCTGGCATTGACCAGGCGTTGTGGGACATTAAAGGCAAGTATTTTAATGCACCCATTTACCAGTTGATTGGAGGCAAAGCAAGAGATAAAATAAGAGTGTATTCCTGGATTGGCGGCGACCGCCCTGCAGAAGTTGCAGCCGCCGCCAAAGCTGCTGCGGCAAATGGTTTTACAGCCATCAAGATGAATGCAACAGAGGAGTTGCAATACATTGATTCTTACGATAAGATAGACAGGGTTTTGCAAAGAGTGGCAGGCATACGGGAAGCGCTTGGTAACAGCATGGATATCGGTATAGATTTTCATGGCAGGTTGCACAAGCCCATGGCCAAAGTGATGGCAAAAGAGCTGGAGCAGTTTCACCCAATGTTTATTGAGGAACCTGTATTGCCGGAAAACAATGAGGCATTGAGAGAGATTGCACAACACACTTCTATCCCGATTGCAACCGGTGAACGAATGTTCAGCCGCTGGCAATTTAAAAGTTTGCTAACGGATGGTTATGTAGATATTATTCAGCCGGATCTTTCCCATGCAGGGGGAATTACAGAATGTAAAAAAATTATTTCAATGGCGGAGGCATTTGATGTGGCAGCGGCACCACATTGTCCGCTGGGGCCCATTGCCTTGGCTGCTTGCCTGCAGGTTGATGCAACCTGTCACAATGTGTTTATACAGGAACAGAGCCTCGGTATTCATTACAACGAAGGCAGCGATCTGCTGGATTATCTTGCTGATAAAACAGTGTTTGAATATGAAAACGGATTCGTACAAATTCCATCCGGCCCGGGCCTTGGTATAACTGTTAATGAAGAGCTGGTGAAAGAGCTGGCGAAGGTTGGGCACAACTGGCACAATCCGTTATGGCGGCATGAAGATGGAAGTGTGGCTGAATGGTAGTTTGCTACATTCACAGGAATCGTCTGTTAAAAAAAATATTCAATAATGGTTGGAGATTCAACCTTGCTATATGAAATTATCAGCTGCTCAAAAACCCACAAGAGCCAGGTATTCAATACTGGCTGCCATCTTTGTAAGTGTGGTTATTAACTACATGGACAGGAGTAATATTTCTGTTGCAGCTACACTTATAACAGATGATCTTAAATTATCTCCGGTTCAGTTGGGGTATATTTTTTCAGCCTTTGGGTGGACGTATGCGGTGCTGCAAATTCCCGGCGGTATTATGGCAGACAGGTTTGGCGCAAGAATAGTCTATGCAGTTAGTTTAATTTTATGGTCTGCTGTAACACTGGCCCAGGGCTTTGCTACGGGATTTATCATGTTGTTTATGCTGCGTTTGCTGGTGGGTGTTTTTGAAGCGCCATCTTACCCTATCAACAACAGGATCGTTACAAGTTGGTTTCCCAACAAAGAAAGGGCAACAGCTATTGCTATTTATACTTCAGGCCAGTTTATAGGGTTGGCATTTTTAGCGCCGGTGTTAACGGCATTGCAACATTATGCAGGTTGGCAGGGGTTGTTTATTATCACTGGCTCCATAGGTATTTTGTGGGGCATCACCTGGTATTTTATTTACAGGGATCCCGCTGAACACAGTAAAATAAATGCAGCAGAGCTGCAGTATATTGAAGAAGGCGGAGGGTTGATCAACAAAAAAAATACTGGTACTTCTGCCGGGCAAAAAACTTTTAACTGGAAGGATTTAAAAGAGGTTTTCAGCCACCGGAAATTGTGGGGTATTTACATTGGTCAGTTTTGTCTTGGCGCCACGATGTGGTTTTTTCTTACCTGGTTTCCAACTTATTTGGTAAAGTACCGCGGCATGGATTTTATAAAATCAGGCTTCCTTGCATCGGTGCCGTTTATTGCTGCCTTCTGCGGAATTTTGCTGGCTGGTTTTTTCTCCGACTATATGATAAAGAAAGGAGTACCGGCAAGCATTGCACGCAAAACACCTGTGATAGCCGGCCTGTTGCTTACACTTTCAATCATCGGTGCCAATTATGTAAGCAGCCCGGCATTGATAATTATGTTTATGTGCATTGCATTTTTTGGAAACGGCTTTGCCTCTATTACATGGGTGTTTGTATCGGCGCTTTCGCCAAAACATTTATTGGGATTAACGGGCGGGGTGTTTAATTTTATCGGCGGACTTGCTGCCGTAATTGTGCCGCTGGTAATTGGGTATTTGGTAAAAGGTGGGAGCTTTGCACCAGCCATTGTTTTTATCGGGATTCTGAGTGTGGCAGGTGCTATGTGCTATATTTTTTTGGTGGGAAAAGTGGAGCGTATTGAGATTGCTGAGAAAGAAATTTAAAACGACTAAACCATATTTTGGTAAGAAGAAATGTTCAATATTCAATGCTCAACTATCAATACTCAAGTGCAGATAATTTAAATCAGAATGAAAACTGAACAGTGATTTATGAGTGATAAATTTATCAGTTGCGATTGGGGCACCACATCTTTCAGGTTAATACTGATAGATGTACCGACCCTTAACATCCTTGCCGAAATAAGGGCTGACCAGGGTATTGCTGATACTTACAAACTTTGGGAAGCCCAGACTCACAAGGATCGTATTTCATTTTACATGGAATTTTTACAGGAGCAAATTGCCCTGCTGGAAAGCCAGGCGAAGCATTCGCTGAATGGGTTTGTGGTAATTATTTCTGGTATGGCCTCGGCTTCAATTGGTATGCTGGAACTGCCGTACAAACAGATTCCAGTCCGGGCAGATGAGGCAGATTTTAATACACATATTTTTTCGCCAACAGATAACTTTAATCATGCTGTGGTGCTTGTTTCAGGGCTCTGTTCTGCTAACGATGTAATGCGTGGGGAAGAGACGATGATGGCTGGTTGTAATAGTACAACCGGCGATGCAGCACAGCTCTTTATCTTCCCCGGCACCCATTCCAAACATGTGTTTGTACAAAAGGGATTGGTTGTTGGTGTCAAAACTTATATGACCGGGGAAGTGTTTGATCTGCTTAGTAATAAAAGTATTTTGGCGGCATCTGTAGCTGCCGGTAAATTGGAAATCAGTGAAGTAAAAATGTTCAGGCAGGGCGTGAGAGATTCAGTGGAAACAAATTTGCTGAACAGTATATTTCATGTAAGGACAAACCAGTTATTTGGTACAATGGACAAGGCCTGCAACTATCATTACTTAAGCGGATTACTGATTGGTGAAGAATTAAAGGATTTGAAGAACACTGATTATAATTCGATCACCATCGTATCTTCTGGCAACTTGTCGCTTCCGTATGCACAGGCGCTGGAAGTGCTGGACAGTATAACCGAAATCAGGCAAACAGGTGCAGCAGCAGCTTTGATCAGTGGGCAGGCGCTTGTGTTTCAACAGTATCTGAATAAACAATAACTAAAATCAGCCATCATGAATAGAACAGTTTTAAGCATTGTTATTTTTACTGTTTGTTGCAGCAGTTGCAACAATAAAAGTACTTCCACCGAAACAACTATTATAACAAAAAAAGATTCAGCTTTTGGAAGAGTGGAGATCTACGACACTGTAGCATTGGTCAGCATTGACAGCAGCGTAAAGCCTGAACTCATTGGTAAAAATTACACCTGGTCAGAAGGGCCGGTATGGGTTGCAGAAAAGCAAATGCTATTGTTTTCAGATGTTATCCAGAACAAAATTTACCAATGGAAAAATGGAGATACACCAACAGTTTATCTTGCACCATCGGGCTACACCGATACAGCAATTCGCAATGGAGAAAACGGCTCTAACGGACTGGCATTAGACCGGCAGGGACGCTTATTGCTTTGCCAATCGGGTAACAGGGTAGTGGCAAGGATGAACGCTCCGCTGGATAAACCAGCTCCAAATTTTACGGTGTTGTCTTCGGGTTATAACGGTAAAAAATTCAACAGTCCCAATGATTTGGTCGCCAGTAATACGGACAATATTTATTTTACCGACCCTGTTTACGGATTACCAATGCAAGATGATGATCCAACAAGAGAGTTGCCGTTTGAAGGTATTTACAAAATAGATAAAGCCGGAAAAACAACGTTGCTGATTGACTCTGTTCCCAAGCCAAATGGTGTTACACTTTCTTTAGATGAAAAGATATTGTATGTAGGCAGCAGTGATTCGAAAAAACCAGCCTGGTATGCTTACAACCTGGATGAAGCTGGCAATATATCAGGTGGTGGTTTGTTGCTGGATGCAACAGGCATCAAAGCGAAAGCCAAAATTCAACAGGGCGCAGATGGATTGAAAGTTGATCAGCACGGAAATATTTTTAGCGCCGGTCCTGATGGTATTAATATCATTTCACCAGCGGGCAAACTGATTGGGTTGATAAAAGTTTTTGCGTGGAAAACTTCTAATTGTGTCTTTAATGAAACAAAGGATGTGCTATTTTTTACGGCTGATGATTTAGTGTTTAAGATCAAATTGCATTGAGTGAAAGCTGTTCAACGCTGTTTTATTTGGTTTGGTGGAATGGTAAAACCGGCGTGGGTTAAAATTTTGGAAGCCCAACAGTTTTAAGAATATGGTTTGCTCTGTCCACTTTATCTTTAAATAAAGGCTGGTCATCATACTTTCCATTCAGTGTTGAATCTACAGTAAATCCTTTTGGTAGTTTAGATTTAACCTTTGTTTGTTTCTTGGTTTTCATAATACAAATTTACGATTTCTTGCGGACCAAAAATGCAGCATAAGTAACATTTTTACGGAATGGCTCCCACGTATTTTCGGTTAGGCCTAATACTAAAAAGTCTTTTTCAATGTCATGGAGATTGTTAGAAATTCCCATTCTGTATAGACGTGTTCTGGCTTCTGTACTTCCTGTCGCAATAATTGTAGCAGCAGGATGGCTATCGGTAAACACATATAGCGTCGCAGCTACTGTTGCAAGCACTTTCATGCTGTCGTTATTGTTGGTGACCGCAAGATCACTAATAAAACCAGTTTCAGGATCTTTGTCACCAAAGCCTAAATTATAAAACCCCTTGATGTTGATTTCTGTGTAACGAACTATTTTCTTTATTTGTCCTTTTGGGCCAATACTGTTGAACTCGAATGCAGAAAAATCGTCAGCTACTTTTACATCATACCGGTTGTTGAGCATAGTTTTACTAAGTTAGGAATTTCAACTATAACTAAATTAGTGAACGCTACCGTTGGTAAACCCTTACATAGTCAATCTCAAACTTTTTAGGAAAATTGGTCTTTGCCGGATTGCCACCATTATCCCCGCCCACAGCCAGGTTGAGCAGCATGTAATGCGGTTGTTTAAATGGATTAAAGCCACTGCCGTCTTTGTTCACCAGCAAGTCAAGGTTTACCTTGTTGAGCAGGTGATCATCAATAAACAACGCAATGTATTCTGCTGTCCAGTCCATGCGCCACACATGAAATTGCTCCGACCATTTTTTACCTCCCATTGAATCTGTTGGAAAGGCATTGCTGAACCATCCCGTTTTTTTACCGGCACCCTGGCAGGCAATATTCGCCAGCAGTTTGCCCCGGTAATATTCCATGATGTCGATCTCGCCGTTGGCAGGCCAGTTCTTTTCAACACCCAGAGTCCACCAGGCGGGCCACATGCCATCGCTGATGTCAATGCGGCCCCTCATTTCAAAGCGGCCATATTGCCAATGTTGTTTACCAGCGGTGATCATGCAGGCAGAAGTGTATTCAATTGTTTTTCTGGCCTTCGTCCAGTTGGTGCTGCCTTTCTCGTATTTGGGGTTTGGGCGGTTCACTTTTTTGGCTGCAATGGTGAGGATGCCGTTTTTGCAACGGGCATTTTGCGGCTGGTACCACTGGGCTTCGTTGTTCCTTACAAAGCCCCGTTCATAGCCCCATTTAGTTGAGTCTGGCTTGCCGTCTTTCTCAAATTCATCAGCCCATACCAGTTTATAGCCATCCATGTTTTGTGCGTTTAAAATGCCTGCAGATAACATCAGCAGGGCGGTAAAAAATAGTCGTGACATGTGTTACGGTTTAGATGTAAATATCCGCACAAATTTTTAAAGGGGGCAAGTAACACACGGTAGTAAGATAAACGTATCAATCTGTTCCGCTAGGAACAATACGTCGGTAGAAAAACAAAACGTGTAATTGCATTCGTTCCGTTAGGAACGATATGTGGGGGAAAACCGCATTCAAAAGATTTTTGATATTGAGAAGGAGACTAAATTTTGAGTTTGTTTGAGCGTCATCTTCAGGGAAAAAATAGAGGTATGTTCAAGAAATATTTGTGAGCCTCAAAAATGCTAAATCTAATGTTAGCGGCTGTATACCTTCGTTTTTTTTACCTCGCCATTCGAGTCTGAGCTAAATTTTATTGCTAACTTTTTAGCTGTTAGAGTGTCA
This sequence comes from Ferruginibacter sp., assembly GCA_965247025.1. Lineage (GTDB taxonomy): Bacteria > Bacteroidota > Bacteroidia > Chitinophagales > Chitinophagaceae > Ferruginibacter. Next base: position 5,748,076 of record OZ252000.1, read on the forward strand.
ATATACAATTCCGAAAACTCATTTTGCAACTCGTAAAATTCTTTGGTTTTATTGGCTGTATTAAATAAAGTTAACTGTGTCGTGCCATTTATGACTGTATCGGGATAAAGTAAATAGACTGTTTTATTTAATGTCTTGAAGTCTAGAAACTCTTTTCCAAAGCCTAACAGGTTCTTCCCACTTTGTTTGTCAATATACTCATAGCTAAAAGGAGATCCATTTTCGTTATCATGTTCTAAGATGAAAAATGTTGTGTCGTCCACTGCAACCTTACCAAGATAGTGTAATGAAGTATAATGGGATGTTTTATTGAGCAGAATTAAAGTATCCCGATGCTTTAAATACAAAAAATATGAACTGTCGTCCTGTGCATAATAAACCTGGTAGTCTCCCAGAAGAGAATCTGTACTAACCTGGTCTTTATAATAGAATGGAGAATCAATTGTATTTAAAATTTTTAAACCGTTGCTTAATGTGTCGTATAGTTTTGCGGTAATAGTTTTTTTTACTGTGTCCTGATGATTACAAGCTGCCAAAGTGATTAGTATAAGTAATTGGAATAGTCGCATTGTTTGGCCGAAAAGGTGCTTATGAATCTACTTCCGATTAGTACTTTTTCTGGTTACCCGTTTTATAACTAAAGGTAGTATTTTCAGTTGCTCTGGAGCATTAAGCAGGTTATGAATATCCTGGTGAATTTGCACCGGTTTGAAAATCGTTCTATGTCCTTGATGCAGAGGGCATCTCCAGCTTGTAGCTGGTTGGAAAAAAAAGGATACGCTATCCCATTTTTTTCGATGTTATCTTTTAAAAGCCTGGTTTAGAGTGTTGGTGAAAACACCGAACAGCGGCTTACGGAATAGCCTCGTTTTTATGTATTTAAAATAGAGGGTCATCGAAGCAAAAGATCAACAAAGGCTCAAAGATCAAAGACTAATCAGACTTTAGGATTTGGAATTAACCTATATCTCGTTATTTTGCTTGACAAATCAATATCATTAAATGGTTCAGGTAGATATTCATTTATAGCTCGAGGAAAAACGTTCAAGAAGATGTCCTCATCATTAGTGATATTCAAAAAATTATCACCCGCTATATCTTTTGACCTGCCATTATCCCAGATATTCATACATTTTTTCTCAACTCCGTTACCAAATAATGCAAATCGATAAGACATAGAAGTATCACTTATATCAAAATAGGTAAAATCGAAATTTTCAGATAAGTCATATTTTGAAAGTATTTCGAATAACTGGTCTGACATTATACATAGAGTTCCGAAGGTTGTTGAATAAATATCAATAATATTATCGCTTGGTTTTCTGTTAATAAGAACATCCAAAAACTCTTCAGAGTTGAAATAAATTTTAAAATCATGCATCCATTTTCTATAAGTTAAAATCAGTGAGCTGAGAACAATTTGCTCTTCTGCTTTTGTAGCAAAGCCTTTGAATGAAACTCCCATAAATAAAATTGTAGAGTTTGCTTGTCGCTTACCCGTTAAGTGCCGCAATCAGCGGTCGCTAAAAATAAGTCTTTATTGATTATCAAAAGTTTATAGCCATACATTCCTCAACTGTTGGTTAGGGTGTTGCATTAAGGTGTGATTCAGGTGTTACTTTGATTTTACTTCGCCTCAAAATGAAATTACCTTATGCATGCAGAAGAAACACTGCATCTAACCCCACAGTTCAATAAAGCTTCACGGCCCAATGGATGCCAGATAGGAATGGAAAGCCTGGTGAGGATTTGTGCAAGGATTCTGTGCCGGACTTGGAATGGATAGCTGGAACACCAATATAAAATTTTCATAAAATCAATAGCTAACTTTAGTTGCAGATACAATGCTTTACAAGTCCTGCTTTTGAATGGTGCGTTATAGCCCCTCTGGAACACTGGCAAAATTGTATAGAAGAAGATGCCTTTTTAATGCAGGCCTCTTCTGGTGAAAAATCAATTGGAGAACCCTGCATGCAGGGTATCCCGTATGAAACAATTTTTAAGCTATAGATACAATTTAGGGCATTGTTTTTTATTTTATTTTTTCACATAAATAAAAAAAATGGAAAAGAAATCAACATCCCCTGACACAGTTTCTATGACAGTCATCCACAGCCATGCCGCCGGTATCGATGTTGGCTCCAGGGAACATTATGTAGCTACCGGACAGCAGTCATCTGATGTATGTACTTTTGGTGTTTACAGTAAAGACAATGCAGCATTGGTTACGCATTTACAGCAAAAGGGCATAACGACCGTAGCAATGGAAAGTACCGGCACTTACTGGCAGCCGCTGTTTGCCTGCATACAGGCAGCTGGTATAGAAGTGGTACTCAGCAATAATTATATCAAAGACCCTCAAAAGAAAACAGATGCTAAAGATGCCCGCTGGTTACAACGGTTACATACACTGGGCTTGTTAAAAACATCTTTTATTCCTGCTGCACAAATAGAACAGGTACGTACTTATCACCGCCACCGCAGCAGCCTGGTAGCACAGGCAGCCACCTGTATTCAAAAAATGCAGAAAGCATTGCGGCTGATGAATATACGTTTGGATATTGCAGTACGTGACATAACGGGCCTGAGCGGTATGGCTATACTGGAGGCCATAGTAACAGGGCAGCGGGATGGCATAGCCCTGGCATCGCTGGTTCATTACAAAGTAAAAAAAAGTAAAGAAGAGATAGCCCAGGCGTTGCAGGGGCAATGGAAACCGGAGCAATTATATATTGTAGCTGATGAACTTGAAAGCTATAAAAATTATCAACTACGAATGACCAATTGTGACAAACAGATAGAATTATTACTGGAACAAATGACGGCAGCCATTACCGTTAAGCATGCATCAGCAATACCTGCCGGAGAAAATGTTGTTTGCGCAGCAGGCGCAATAACGCCAACAAAAATCAAAAAGAATAAAAACAGTGCCGCTTATGATGTGTCCAAATTAAGTATGGAATATTTTGGAGTTGATTTATTGGAAGTGGAAGGCATTGGCGGCGCCACGGTAATGACCTTTATAGCCGAAGTTGGAAGCGACATCATAAAGTTTCCGAGTAAAAAGAATTTTACAAGCTGGTTAAGACTGTCTCCCAATAATAAAATAACAGGCGGCAAAGTAATCAGCAGCCGTACACCTAAAGGAAAAAATATCCTGTCCAATGCGTTCCGCCTTGCGGCCAATACCATTGCCCAGCGAAAAGATGGCGTGTTAAAAAAAATATTCAGCCGCATAGCATTTAAAAAAGGAAGAGCTGCAGCCATTACGGCACTTGCCAGAAGACTGGCAGAAATCTTTTGGATAATGACGGTACGTAAAGTACCCTACAAAGCACAAAATGAAAAAGAGTATGATGAACAAACCAAAAAAAGCATCATTAAAAATATACAACACAAAATGAGAAAAATGAATTTAACAGCAGAAGATATAGCAATGGGTGGGCTTGTAACAAATTAGTTAGACCCTAAGTGGACGCAGTTAGATGAAACCAAAGCTGCTCAATGCTCCACCGCCCACAGCCCCCAAAACACAAACCCACAAACCCACAAACCCCAAACACCAAACTGTTCCCCCTGTTAATATCCGTAAACATCCTGTTATTTGCCGTTAATTGATATTGATGGGTTACTTTTAATTTTGTAACCTAACAAAAAACACATCTCATGAGCACAGTTAACTGGCAAGGGGTTTACCCCGCTTTACTCACTCCCTTTAAAAATGATGATACAGTCGATTTTAACCTCTTTGAAAAAAACCTGGTGGCCCAGATGGACGCTGGTGTTGAAGGCGCCGTTTTGGGCGGTTCTCTCGGAGAGTCGAGTACCTTAACCAAAGATGAAATTAAATCGTTGGTGATTGCTGCAAAGGCAATTGCAGATGATAAAATTCCTGTAATTGTGAATATTGCTGAGCAGTCAACAAAGGAAGCTGCAAGGCTTGCCGGTGACCTGGAAAAGAATGGAGCTGACGGACTGATGCTGTTGCCGCCATTGCGTTACAAAGCAGATGAACATGAAACGGTGGAATATTTTAAGGCTGTTGCGTTGGCAACTTCGCTGCCAATAATGATATACAATAACCCGGTAGATTATAAAATAGAAGTGACGCTGCTGATGTTTGAAGAGCTGTCTTCCATACCAAATATTAAGGCTGTAAAAGAGTCCACCAGGGATGTATCGAATGTTACAAGAATGTTCAACAGGTTTGGTGACCGCTTTAAAATTTTGTGTGGTGTGGATACACTGGTACTGGAAGAACTGGCACTTGGTGCAGATGGTTTGATCGGCGGATTGGTGGATGCTTTTCCTGCAGAAACCGTAGCTATTTACAAGCTGATGAAAGCCGGCCATTACAACGAAGCATTGAAAATTTACCGCTGGTTTTTACCGGTGCTGGAACTGGATATTCATCCCAAACTTGTGCAGTACATTAAGCTGGCTGCAACACAAACGGGTATTGGCTCTGAGTATGTAAGGGCACCAAGGTTAATGCTTAAGGGCGATGAAAGAAAAAGGATACTGGACGTGATAGATAGCGCAATAAAAACAAGGCCAGCGCTGCCGGATTATTTAAACTTACAAGTACTCGAAAATGTTTAATGGAAATAATTTAATTGGATTTACTGAAGCTGGCGCAGGGCATGAAAAACTTACCTCCTTCAGCCCGGTTGAACTGCAAATATTGCCTGGAGAATTCATCGTTGCAACTGAAGCGGAAGTAGACGTGGCGGTTGAGAAAGCAGTTGCTGCGTTCTCTGTTTACAAGCATGTTTCAGCAGCTGAAAAAGCTGGCTTTCTTGAAGCGATTGCGGAAGAGATAATAGCGCTTGGTGATGAACTTATCCAACGGGCCATGCTTGAAAGCGGCTTGCCTGAGGCAAGACTAACAGGAGAGCGGGGACGAACAACCGGTCAGCTGAAATTATTTGCGGCAGTGTTAAGAGAAGGCTCCTGGGTGGAAGCTGTGATTGATCCGGCCATGCCCGAAAGGACACCTTTGCCAAGGGCCGACCTGCGGAAGATGCTGGTGCCTATTGGTCCGGTGGCCGTGTTTGGCGCAAGCAATTTTCCTTTTGCTTTCTCAACCGCCGGTGGCGATACAGCGTCTGCGTTGGCGGGTGGCAATCCGGTAATTGTAAAAGCTCATCCCTCACACTTAGGCACCAACGAATTGATGGCAAAAGCCATCAGCACCGCTGCAAAAAAATGTGGCCTGCCAGATGGTGTGTTTTCATTTGTAATTGGCGGCAGCGATACAAGTCTTCAATTGGTAAAACACCCCGGCATTAAGGCCGTTGGGTTTACAGGCTCTTTTAGTGCAGGTACAGCCATTAACAAAGCGGCCACCGAAAGGGCAGTGCCCATCCCTGTATTTGCAGAAATGAGCAGCATAAACCCGGTGTTATTGCTGCCCAAAAAATTGGAGCAGGATGCAGTGGCAGTTGCTAAACAACTGGCAGGTTCTATTACGTTAGGAGCCGGGCAGTTTTGCACAAATCCAGGGTTACTTTTTTTGATAGAAAGTGAAGCAGCGACAACATTTATTTCGCAGCTTACTGCTGAGTTACAACTTGCGCCACCGGCTGCAATGCTGAATGCGGGCATTGCTAAAAATTATTATTCGGTTAGAGAAAAAGCTGCCGCTGAAGCAACTGTTGAAACATTATTTATCGGTGCTGATAACAGCAATGACTGCAAAAGTTCGCCTGCATTGCTGCAGGTAAGCGGTGCAAATTTTACAGCAAATAAAACATTGCAGCACGAGATTTTTGGGCCGGCATCCATCGTGGTAGTTTGTAAAGATCAAACTGAGTTGGACCAGGCGCTGGCGGCAGTGCAGGGGCAATTAACCAGCAGTGTGTATGGCATGGAGGATGACTTTGAAAAGTTTTCAACTGCCATAGATATTTTATTTGGCAAGGCTGGGAGAATATTGTTCAACGGTGCCCCAACAGGTGTGGAAGTTTGTTACGCAATGGTGCATGGTGGCCCGTTTCCGGCTACCACAAATGCCAACAGCACTTCCGTAGGTGCCGATGCAATTAAGCGTTTTGTTCGGCCGCTTTGTTTCCAGGATTGCCCGGCTGAGCTGCTGCCTGCCGAGCTTAAAAATGATAACCCGTTGAAAATTATGCGGAAGGTTAACGGGCAGTTTACAAGGGAAGCAGTTTAGGGTTTACGGTTTACCGTTTGATGTTCATAGTTGATCAGTGATCAGTTTATGTACAAATCATTCTGCTGAACAAAACAATTCCTGTATAATTTATTTAGCTTTTGAGAAAAAGATTTTGTTACCGGCAGTTGTTTTTCATGGCGTCATCGTTGTGTCACTCACTTGTACTTTTTTGTTCTTTATTCATCACTTGATAGATATACTTAAATAAAATAATATGTTTCACCACTCACTACTCACTATTCACAACTCACTATAAATGTCTTCGAAAAAATTTTTCTGTATCGATGCTCACACCTGCGGTAACCCGGTAAGATTGGTCGCAGGTGGTGGCCCATTTTTATCTGGCAGCAACATGAGCGAAAAGCGCCAGCACTTTCTACAAGAATATGACTGGATACGCCGTGGACTGATGTTTGAGCCCCGTGGCCACGACATGATGAGCGGCAGCATTTTATATCCGCCACATGATCCGGCAAATGATGTGGCTGTGCTTTTTATTGAGACAAGCGGCTGCTTGCCCATGTGCGGACATGGCACCATCGGCACCATTACCATTGCCATTGAAGAAGGATTGATCACGCCAAAAACGCCGGGCATCATTCGCATGGAAGCACCAGCAGGTTTGGTGATGATCAGCTACAAAGAGGAAGGTAAAAAAGTAAAAAGCGTTAAGCTTACCAATGTAGCTTCTTACCTCGATAAAGAAGGGCTCACTGCAGATTGCCCTGAACTGGGGGAGCTGGTGGTGGATGTTTCTTACGGTGGTAATTTCTACGCCATTGTTGATGTACAGAAAAATTTTAAGGGCATTGAACATTATACTGCAGATAAGTTAATTGCATGGGCAAGAGAACTTCGGAAAAACATCAATGAAAAATACCAGTTTATTCATCCCGATAATCCAACCATTAATGGTTGTTCCCACATCCTCTGGACAGGCGCTGTGCTCAATGCCGCATCCACTGCAAGAAACGCAGTTTTTTACGGCGACAAAGCAATAGACCGCAGTCCATGTGGTACCGGAACATCAGCACGAATGGCACAATGGTATGCAAAGGGTAAATTGAAAAAGGGTGATGTTTTTATTCATGAAAGCATCATCGGTTCCATATTCAACGGAACAATAGAAGAAGAAACAACGGTGAATGGAAAACCGGCAATCAAACCCGGCATTGAAGGCTGGGCAAGAATTTTCGGTTACAATACCATCAGCATTGACGAAGATGATGATCCGTATGCATTGGGTTTTCAGGTGTTGTAAATGAATACTTTGTTTGCTCAAATAAATTGATCGTTCTTTTTTATAATGCTCTCTGAATTATTTGTATTAGTTCCAACCAGTAACCGGGTTAGCTGCCTCTTTTTCTGCGGTCCCGATGAAATCGGGATTCAAAAAAAGCGAAGCGTCTTTTTTGAAAGCTGAAAAAGCAGCAGCGGTCCGGTTACGCAGCCCCGCCGGCTGCGGAGGCGAATACTTGAATAAAAGGCATCTACAATTTTTATGAGGCTGTTAAAAGCCGTTTTTGATAAGATTTATCAGAAGGAATTTAACTCTAACTAATTTTATGAAAGCAATAGTCATCGGCGGCGGTATCATCGGCTTAAGCTCAGCTTACTACCTCCAGCAAAGCGGCTGGGATGTAACTATCCTTGACAAGACAGATCTTTCTGATAGCTGCTCCTACGGCAATTTGGGAATGATCGTTCCAAGTCATTTTGTTCCGCTGGCAGCCCCCGGCATGATAGCCCAGGGAATTAAATGGATGTTCAACAGCCGCAGCCCTTTTTATGTAAAACCTTCGCTGAGCATGGATCTTATCTCATGGGGATTAAAGTTTATGAAAAGCTCCAGCCAGCAAAATGTTGACAATGCTGCCATACCACTTAGAGACATCAATCTTCTCAGCAAAAAGTTGTATGAAGATCTTGCAACAGTCACTGGTTTTGATTTTGCCTTTGAGAAGAAAGGAATTTTGATGTACTACAAAACAGAAAAATTTGCGGAGGAGGAAGTTCACCTGGCAGAGAAAGCAAGGTCGCTGGGCCTTGACGTGGAAGCATTGAATAAAGAGCAGGTGCAACAGTTGGAACCGGAGACTGAGCTTGATATTTTAGGCGCCGTACATTACAGCTGCGATGCTCATTTGTATCCCAATAAATTAATTCCCCAGCTCATAAATTATTTAAAAGCAGCAGGTGTGAATTTTGCCACCGGCCATGCAGTAGAAAAAGTTATAACCGAAGCCGGGAGGGTAAAAAAAGTAATAACAGCAGCCGGGGAATACGAAGGTGATGTTGTAATAATGGCTGGCGGCTCCTGGCTGCCGCAGCTTACAAAAATGGCCGGTGTAAACATACCGCTGATGCCTGGTAAAGGCTATTCGTTTACTTATGATCAACCTGCCAAGGCGCTGAATGTTCCGGCGATTTTATGTGAGGCAAGGGTTGCCATTACACCAATGAACGGCCACATGCGTTATGGCGGCACTATGGAAATTGCTCCTGTAAATGATAATATCAACATGAACAGGGTAGAAGGCATTGTGCAGTCGGTGCCTAAATATTTTCCGGGTATTCAACTTGCAATGCCGGAGAAAAAAGACATTTGGTTTGGCTTCCGGCCCTGCTCGCCGGATGGCATTCCTTACCTGGGTTTTTCAAAAAAAATAAATAACCTGGTGATCGCAGGCGGGCATGCCATGAGCGGCCTTAGCCTTGGCCCCGCCAGTGGTAAGCTGGTAGCAGAATTAGCTGCAGGCAAGCCACTATCAATGGATATTGCGGCGTTTAGCCCGGATAGATTTTCGTAGTGAGTGGTCAATGGTAATAGTGAATGGTGAATAGTGAATGGTTACTAATTGGCTGCATTTGGCCTCAATACTACCTGCTATTCATTGCGGAATTTAGTGCTGAGTCGATTAAAATAGATTTATCCTTGACAAATATTTCTGGCATCAACAAACCATTCTCAATCTCAACAACAAACCATGCGTAAACAACTTTTTCTTGTTTTTTTATCGGGGATTATCAGCACACAAATCTTTGCACAATTAAGTAAAGAGTATGTTCCCTGCAATGATATGCCGAACATCATGCAAAATTATTATGCTGATGTAATGGCTTTAAACCGGGTATATATAGTTGATGGATCACCGGAAAAAACAGAACGCTTTAAAAAGCTGGCAGCCAATTATTTGGATAAGATGAAAGCTATCTCTTTCGCAACATTATCTCATGGTTGCCAGGCAGATTATGTGTTGTTTAAAAGAGATTTAAACGAAACGGTTTTCCAGGCAGAAGCCGCTGCCAAAGAGTATGCGGCAGTTAAGGAATGGTTTCCGTTTGCAGATACTATTTATGCATTGGAAAAAGTGCGCCGCCGTGGAGCCACTGCAGATGGTAAAAAGGTGGCAGCTGATTTTACAGCCATTACCAAACAATTACAATTGTTGCAGGCCACAGTAAGTAACGATAAAAATATTAGTGTTCGCAACGGTCGCAGTGCGGTTGAAATAATAGATGGCCTTCATACAGCGCTTAAAAACGTGTTTACTTTTTACAACGGCTACGATCCATTGTTTACCTGGTGGGTGCCGGATACTTACCGGTTGCTTGACAGTTCGCTGACTGTTTATGCAAAAGTATTTAAAGGCAGTGCGGATAAAAATGCACCTAATAAAGACTCCAGCGGCATTGTTGGATTTCCTATTGGAAGAGATGAACTGGTGCGCCAGTTAAAAAACGAGTTGATCTCCTACTCACCTGAAGAACTGATACAAATTGCGAACAAGGAATTTGCCTGGTGCGACAAAGAATTACTGAAGGCAAGTGCAGAAATGGGCTTTGGTACAGACTGGAAAAAGGCACAGGAAAAAGTAAAACAAAGTTTTGTACCTGCCGGTGAACAGGCTGCTGCCATGGTGAAATTGTATGATGAATCGATTGCCTTTTTGAAAGCAAAAGATATGATAACTATTCCGCCGCTGGCAGAAGAAACCTGGCGTATTGTGATGATGTCGCCAAAGCAGCAGTTACTGAATCCGTTTTTTTATGGCGGCGAAGAGTTTGCTGTTTCTTACCCCACAAACACAATGGATTACGATGCCAGGATGATGAGCATGCGGGGGAACAATCCTCATTTTTCAAGGGCAACGGTACACCATGAATTAATAGCCGGCCACTACCTGCAGCAGTTTATGAATGAGCATGTAAATACTTACCGCCATTATGAAACAGCCTTTTGGACAGAGGGTTGGGCCTTGTACTGGGAAATGGCTTTGTGGAATGAAGGCTTTCCTCAATCGCCGGAAGACCGCATTGGCATGCTGTTCTGGCGCATGCACCGGTGTGCAAGAATAATTTTTTCGCTTAACTACCACATGGGTAAATGGTCGCCGCAGCAGTGTATTGATTTTTTAGTTGACAGGGTTGGGCATGAACGTGCCAATGCAGAAGGCGAAGTGAGAAGGTCATTTGTGGGCGGTTACAATCCTTTATACCAGGTGGGTTATATGATTGGTGGCCTCCAGTTTATGGCGCTTAAAAATGAAATGACAGCGGGTGGAAAAATGACGCTGAAACAGTTTCATGATGCAGTGCTGCAACAGAACAGTATGCCTGTTGAAATGCTGCGGAATCTTTTATTGAGCCTATCAATAAAAGAAGACTACCAACCGCAATGGAAGTTTTATAAGCTGCCTTAGGTTACTTAAAATTGGCTCTTTGCTTCGGCTGTAATTCGCTTTCGACCTGTGTCTTTTAGTCCTTTCCTTAAGGGATGGGGCGTGAGGTCAGGATGATGCTGAAACACAGTCTTTAACCAGTGTAATTGTTACTAATGCAAACATGCAACCGAAAGCTGAAGCTGCTATGAAAAACCACTGTTAAATGGAGCGTCGCCAATGCAGCCTCACAAAGCTCAGCAGCTGGTTATCAAAAAAATTAGTAAGATAATATTAGTTAAGTTTTTGACAATTACTATGAACAATTTGCTGCTGTGTTGTTGTAGTTTTAGTGTCAGAGATACATTTTAAAATTACCGGTTCGTATGAAAAAAAATTTTTCAATATTGTACGTTTGCTTCAGCTTATTGTTAGTGAGTAATATTGCTCCTGCCCAATCGTATGTGCCGGTGTGGAATGATAGCCGGGTGAAAGTTCAGCCGGTTGCAAATGTGAAAGCTTTCGCTTTTAATTTAGAAGATGTGCAGTTGCTGGAAAGCCCTTTTACAAAGGCGCAGGAAGCGTCTGTAAAATATTTATTGAAAATTGAGCCGGACAGGTTGCTGGCAGATTTTAGAAAACATGCAGGCCTGCAGGCAAAGGGAGAACGGTATGGCGGCTGGGAGTCTGAAGGGGTAGCGGGCCACACCCTGGGCCATTATTTATCTGCATTGGCACTCCATTATGCATCTGCAAAAGACCCGGAGTTTTTAAAGCGGGCAAATTATATTGTTGATGAACTGGCCGAATGCCAGCTTGCCAGAAAGACCGGCTATGTTGGTGCAATACCAAACGAAGACAGCTTGTGGAGTGAGGTTGCAAAAGGCCATATAAGATCAAGAGGCTTTGATTTGAACGGTGCCTGGTCGCCCTGGTACACAGTGCATAAAATTATGGGTGGATTGCTGGATGCCTACCTCTATTGTAATAATGAAAAGGCTTTGCAAATAGATAAAGGTCTTGCAGACTGGACGGGTACCATCACTGGTAATCCTCCGGATTCACTTATTCAGAAAATGCTTGTAACCGAGTATGGCGGCATGAATGATGTTCTTATAAATACTTATGCTATTACAGGCGACAAAAAATACCTCGATCTTTCTTATCGTTTTTACGACCGCAGAATAATGGATTCGCTGGCTGCAAAAATTGATGTGCTGCCAGGCAAACATTCTAATACGCAAATACCAAAAATAATTGGAAGTGCCCGCCGTTACCAGCTTACAGGCGATGAAAAAGACAATACAACGGCCGCATTTTTTTGGGAAACGGTTACCAAACATCACTCGTATGCAACAGGTGGTAACAGCAATTATGAATACCTCACGGCGCCGGATACACTCAACGATAAACTTACAGATAATACCACAGAAACATGCAACACTTACAACATGCTTAAGCTTACCCGTGAGCTGTTTACGGTAAATCCATCTGCTGCTTTAATGGACTATTACGAGAAGGCTTTGTACAACCATATCCTTGCTTCTCAAAACCATAACACCGGCATGGTTACTTATTTTGTTTCGCTGCGGATGGGGGGCAAAAAGGAGTACAGTGATGAATTTAATTCCTTTACCTGTTGTGTTGGTACTGGCATGGAGAACCATGTAAAATATGGAGAGAATATTTATTTCCGGGGCAAGGATGGCAGCCTGTATGTTAACCTGTTCATCCCCTCAATACTTAACTGGAAGGAGAAAGGTATTTCAATAAAACAGGAAACAAATTTGCCGGTGAATGATCAGTCTGTTTTTACAATCAGTACGCCAGCACCGCAAAGTTTTGCATTAAAGATCAGGAAGCCATCGTGGGCCAAAAATGTAGTGGTGAAGGTGAATGGCATAACAGAAAACGTGACGGCCGGAGAAGATGGCTACATTGAATTAAACCGCAAATGGACTAATAATGACAAGGTTACTTTCATCACTCCCTTGGATTTTTATACCCAGTCAATGCCTGATAATCCAAACCGCAGAGCAGTGTTTTACGGACCGGTTTTACTGGCTGGCGTGTTAGGCGAAAAAGAACCAGAACCACTGGACATTCCTGTTTTTGTTACTGCTAAAAAAGATGTCAACCAATGGCTTCAAAAATTGGCCGGCAATCCGATGGTTTTCCAGGCGGGTGGGGTTGCTACAAAACCTGTATCGCTTATTCCTTTTAACAAAACTACAGACGAACATTACACCGTTTACTGGGATGTTTTTACGCCGCAGCAATGGATTGTTCAGCAAAAAATATATCAGGAAGAAAAACTAAAACAAAAGCAATTAGCAGCAAACACCGTGGATGAGTTGCGGATCGGGGAGATGCAGCCGGAAAGGGATCATGGCCTGCTGGCGGAAAAAACAAACACTGGTGATGAACACAACAGAAAGTGGCGTGCAGCGGGCGACAGCGGGTTTATTGCTTTTAATTTAAAGCTGGATCCTTCAGCACAAAATACATTGATCTGTACCTACTGGGGTACTGATAACCGTGGCAGAACTTTTGACATTTTTGTGAACGATGTAAAGATCGCTACGGAGGATTTGAACAAATACAAAGGCTGTAAATTTTATGATATTCCTTATGCCATTCCGCTGGAAATGACGAAGTATAAACTGAACGCTGTGGTAAAATTTATGCCGAAGAAAAACAACAGCGCCGGCCCGGTTTATGGCGTTAAAATGGTGAAGGGTGATATAAGTAAACTAATCAAATGATTTTTTAAACTTCACTATCCTTTGAAGAGGGGTTGGGGTTTAGGTCAATGTTGTATGAACACACATTGAAATTAGAGGTTGTACTTCTCTTTATCTTAAAAATAGCCTGGCTGAAGTCAAAGCTAAAGACACGACAGTGAGTCAACAATGATTTTATTTTTTATTCCTGTTTCGCCTTGAGAGACAGGAAGCCGGAGCTGAGGCCGTGAAATTTCGAATCAAAAACATTCAAATAATCCAAATGAAAAAAATATTTTATTTCCTATTTCTGTTAAATAATTTTTCAGCTAATGCCCAACAAAAAGACTACCCCATTCAGCCAGTGGCATTTACCCGGGTGCATGTAAATGATAATTTTTGGAAACCGAAAATGAAGGTGAATGCCGATGTTACCATTCCCTATATTTTACGGATGTGCAGGGAGCATGGCCGCATCAACAATTTTTTAGCAGCGGCTGGCAAGTTGGAAAATAAAGTCTGTTCGGAATTTCCTTTTGATGATACTGATGTGTACAAGTGGATTGAAGGTGCATCTTATGCGTTGCAGGTGGAACCAAATCCAATGCTTTCAAAATACCTTGACACCATCGTTGCCATCATCGGCGCAGCGCAGGAAAAAGATGGCTATCTCTACACTTTCAGAACCATTAAACCTGCTGTTCCGCATGAGTGGATAGGAGCTAAGCGTTGGGAGAAAGATTCCATTCTCAGCCATGAGTTGTACAATGCCGGGCATTTATACGAAGCTGCTTACGCACACTACAATGCTACTGGTAAAAAGAGTTTGCTTAATATCGCCTTAAAAAATGCAGACCTCATTGCAAAAGATTTTGGCTGGGGAAAAATAGAAGAGTATCCCGGTCACCAGATAATTGAAATTGGACTCGCCAAACTCTATCGTATTACTGGCAATAAAAAATACCTCGATCTGGCCAAATTCTTTTTAGATGTCCGGGGGCCAAAAGGTGAAGCTTATAACCAGGCCAACAAAAAAGTAGTTGATCAAACAGAAGCAGTTGGCCATGCAGTAAGAGCCGCTTACATGTACAGCGGCATGGCTGATATCGCCGCACTTACCGGCGACAAAAAATATTTATATGCCATCGATAAAATTTGGGATGATGTGGTAAATAAAAAATTATACATCACTGGTGGTATCGGCGCTACCGGTAATGGTGAGGCTTTTGGCGACGCATATGATCTTCCAAATATGAGTGCTTACGCAGAAACTTGTGCTTCTATCGCCAATGTTTACTGGAACAACAGGATGTTTTTGCTGCATGGGGATGCTAAATACATTGATGTGCTGGAACGTACGCTGTACAATGGTTTGCTCTCCGGTATGTCGCTGGAAGGTACCCATTTCTTTTATCCCAATCCTTTGGCTTCTGTTGGCCAGCATGACAGAAGTGGCTGGTTTTCCTGCGCTTGCTGTATCTCCAACATGACCCGATTTTTGCCCTCAGTTCCGGGGTATGTGTATGCACAAAACAACAATGATTTATACATCAACCTGTTTATGAGCAACAGTAGTGATATTAAGTTAACAGCCGGTAAAGTTAATATCACACAATTAACAGAATACCCCTGGAAAGGTGCTGTTGAAATTGCCGTAAATCCGGAAAAGTCCTCAACTTTTACAGTGCATGTGCGGATACCTGGCTGGGCAATACAACAGCCACTGCCGGGTAATTTGTATGCAGCAACCACTGTAGCTCCTCCCGTTACCATCACAGTAAATGGTAAGCCCTATACTTACACAGTTGAAAAAGGTTATGCTGTAATCAAACGCAGTTGGAAGAAAGGAGATAAAATAGTGCTGAATCTTCCCATGGAGCCGCAGCGTATTTATGCCAATGGAAATGTGAAAGCAGATGCCGGAAAATTCGCCATACAATACGGCCCTGTAATGTATTGCCTGGAGGGCGCTGACAACAAAGATAGTGTGGTGCAAAATATAGTAGTTGATAAAAGTGCATCCTTAAACGTTAGTTATCACGGCGATATACTGAATGGCATTGATGTGATTACAGCCGAAGGAACCGCCACAAAACGCCAGCTGAATTCCGATGAACTGATAACAGCAAAGCAAGCAGTAACAGCTATCCCTTATTATGCCTGGGATAACAGGGGGCCCGGCGAAATGGAAGTCTGGATCCCTTACACCTTAACCGCATCCAGACCGAAGCCAGCGGCCACTATTGCCAACACAAGCGTGGTAACAGGTTCCATCAAATCCCGTTCGCTCAAAGCCATCAACGACCAGTTTGATCCAGCAGATTCCAGGGATAATACAGTGCCTTATTTTCATTGGTGGCCCAGGCAAAATACCACCGAGTGGGTTGCGTATGAATTTAATGCAGAGCATACTGTTTCCTCCTGCAAAGTTTATTGGTACGATGATGGACCCTGGGGCGGCTGCCGTATTCCGGCTGCGTGGAAAATCTATTATAAAAAAGATGGGGTATGGGTGCCCGTTACCACAACCACTTCCTACGAAATTGCAAAGGACAAATACAACAGCGTACAGTTTGAGCCGGTAAAAACCACCGCTTTAAAATTAGAAGTTCAACTGCCAGGGGACAATTCTGCAGGTATCCATGAATGGATTGTGGAATAGGTTTTTGGTCCGGGCTTTAGTGGCTTTGTGGTGCATCGTTGCATCGCCCTCTTGTACTTTTCCACCTTTGTTGAGCTTGCTCAAACTATCATTCCGGTGATACCAACATGCCGTTCCTAACGGAACGAAAAGTACATGCTCAGTTTCAATCCTATTCGGCATTACTAACACTGTCAAAAAATTGGGTAAGGGATATTTTAAAACATATGCCTTTGCTTCTATACTCAATGAATTGATAACTGGAACCACATTCGGAATTAATTATCCCATAATCCATAAACTCAGTAATTTAACATCATGAAAAACTGCATCATTCTCCTGTTTCTTTTTATCGCTTACTCAGCCATCTCCCAGCAAAAAGCTTTCATCTCCGTTGATGCTTCAAAACTGGAAGCAAAGGTTTCTCCTGACCTTCATGGGATATTTTTTGAAGAGATCAGCCATGGTGGTGAAGGAGGATTGTATGCGGAACTTATCCAGAACCGGGGCTTTGAAGAAAGCCGTTTGCCATTGGCTACAACATTGGTGGATAGTTTTATCGTACCAAAGAGAACGCCACATTTCATGCTGCCAAATAATGGTATTAGCGATTGGAAAATGGACTGGCCAATAAAAAGCCAGTGGCCGGCCTGGAGCCTGCAAGCTGGTGCTGGCAATGATATAAAATTGTCGCTTACCCAAGTGAATCCGCTCAATAAATTTACGCCCAACTCATTGCAGGTATCTGTGAATAAATTAGACAAAGGCACAACTGCAGATCTTGTCAACGAAGGTTTTTGGGGAATCAGCATTGCTAAAGGCGAAAGTTATAATGTAAGCTTTTTTACCCGGACGGATAAGCTGTATAAAGGTCCTGTGACAGTGTCGCTTCAATCAGCAAATGGTAATGTATTGACAAGCTATATTTTTCCAATGGTGAGTAGCAATAGCTGGAAAAAGTTAACCTGTAACCTGCTGGCAAAACAATCAGACCCCAAAGCAAAATTTGTAATTTCTTTTGGCAGCACAGGGACTCTTTGGCTGGATATGGTGTCACTTTTTCCTGCAAAAACATTTATGAACAGGCCCAATGGTTTGCGGCAGGATCTTGCACAGTACATTGCTGATTTAGAACCTGCATTTGTACGCTGGCCGGGTGGTTGTTTTGTTGAAGGTATCAATGTGGAGAACAGTCCGAACTGGAAGAAAAGCATCGGCCCGATTGAAACAAGGCCCGGTACGTATAGTGTTTGGGGATACTGGAGCACCGATGGTTTTGGCTATCACGACTACCTGCAATTTTGTGAAGACATTCATGCGGCAGCATTGTATGTATTCAATATTGGTATATCCTGTGAGTTTCGTAGTGGCACATTTTTGCCGGATGAAAAGGTAGATTCTGTTATAAAAGATATCCTTGATGGAATTGAATATGCTATTGGCCCCGTGGCTGGCAAGTATGGAAAATTGAGGGCAGCCAACGGGCATCCTGCACCTTTTCCGCTGAAGTTTATTGAAGTGGGTAATGAGCAATCGGGCCCCAGGTATGCAGCCCGTTACAATAAGTTTTATACCGCCATTAAATCAAAATATCCTCAACTAAAAATACTGGCCAGCATGGGGGTTGGCGATGTAAACAAACATACAACAGACAGTATGAAAGGCATTGACATTGTTGATGAACATGCTTACAAATCAGCAGGTTGGGCTATGCGGAACTTCGATCATTTTGATAAATACCCAAGAGGCAAATGGGATATGTATGTTGGCGAGTATGCAACAAATAACGGCGTGGGTGCTGGCAATATGAATGCGGCACTCAGCGATGCTGTGTACATTATGAGCATGGAAAAAAATAGTGATCTGGTAAAGATGAGCAGCTATGCACCATTGCTTGTAAATGTAAATGACATTGACTGGCCGGTGAATCTTATCAACTTTGATGCAGCAAAAAGTTTTGCCCGGATATCTTATTATGCTATTAAAATGTTCAATCAAAATAAGTCGTCACAAAACGTCCATATTGAAACATCCATCATTGAACAAAAAACAAAAACACCCTTATTTGGCGGCAGCATTGGCCTGGCAACATGGGATACGCAATCAGATTATAAAGACATTGAAGTGATTCAAAATGGCAAAGTTGTTTATAAAAGTGATTTTATAAAAAGCCCCGGAGAGGGGAAGCTGGTTCGTGGAAACTGACAGGTAAAGGAAGGCGCATTAAGCCAGACAGTTGAAGGAGAGCAACGATTAGCCTGGTTGAAGGATAAGACTTTTGATACCTACACTTTAAAACTAAAAGCCCGAAAAAAATCAGGGTATAATGCTTTTATTATTCCCTTTGCAGTAAAAAAAGACAGTGTGCAATTGAGGGCTCATATCGGCAGCTGGCTTAACAGTCATGCTGTTTTTGAAAGTGTCACAAATGCCTTTGATGTTGCCGCAATATCCGAATCAAAAAGGTTAGACACTGCGATTGAAACAGGCCGCTGGTATGACATTACACTGGAAGTTGGTATTGATAAAGTTGACTGTTACCTTGATGGTAAGCTATTGATAACTTACAAGGAGCCCAAACAGTTTTTTAGCATTGCTGGCCGTGATGATACAACAGGCGACATTATTATAAAAGCTGTAAATGCTTCAGGCACTCCTTACCAAACAAGTATCTCAATAGAAGGAGTGAAGGAGCTCCAGTCAACCGGCCAATTGCTTAGCCTGTACGCACCATCACCCAATGTGGAAAATTCATTTACCGCACCAATAAAATATATTCCGAAAGAGCAACAACTGGCAAATATTTCTCCCTATTTTGAACTCAATTTTAAACCTTATTCAATTAACGTTTTAAGGCTGCATGCAAGGTAGATTTTAGTACCAGGTATTGTTGCCACAACTTTTGCCGGCTGCAGCCTTTACTTTTCTTGCTAAGAAAAAAAGTAGAGAGAGGCCAGGAATAAATAACATGACTTGACAAATCAATTAGATAAATCATGCAAGTGCCTTCTGCCTTATCGCTTCAATAGCTTCCGCTGTTCTTGGCAAAGAACTGCTGAGCAACTCACTGCCTGTTGCCGTTATAAGACAATCATCTTCAATGCGAATGCCACCAAAATTTCTGAAAGCATCCAGCTTATTGTAGTTAATAAATTGTATCAATTTTTTTTCAGCAGCCCAAATATCCATCAGCTCGGGTATAAAATACAGGCCCGGTTCAACAGTTACCACGTAGCCGGGTTCAAGCGCTTTGCCAAGGCGCAGACTTTTTAAACCAAACTCCGTACTCTTTTTCATGTCAGGTGTGTAGCCAACATATTGTTCGCCGAGGTTCTCCATGTCGTGCACATCAAGCCCCATCATGTGGCCAAGACCGCACTGGAAAAACAAGGTGTGTGCGCCTGCTGCTGCAGCTTCTTTGGCATCGCCTTTCATCAGGCCCAGGGCTGTCAAGCCTTCAATCAATTTCTCTGCGGCAAGCAGGTGAATGTCTAGAAATAATTTACCCGGTTGCAACGCTGCAGCAGCAGCTTGCTGTGACGTTAACACAATATTGTACACATCTTTTTGCAGGGATGTAAACGTGGCATCCACCGGGAATGTACGGGTTAGATCGCCGGCATAATGCATGGCTGTTTCAGCACCGGCATCCAGCAGCACCATTTTACCGGCGGGCAAAATATGGTTGCCATAATGGTTGTGTAATATCTCCCCGTGGGTGGTGAGGATGGTTGGGAAAGAGAGGTTGCCGCCGCCGCTGATGGCTACTGCCTGCACCAATCCTGCAACATGAGCTTCGCTTAAACCTGCACTGCTTTCACGGATGCCGGTGAGATGTATCGCTTCTGTAATGCTCACCGCTTTCTTTATTTCTTCTACTTCCTCCGGCGCTTTTATAGAGCGGAGTGCCACCACCGCTTTGATGAGATTGGTTGATACAGACCCTGCAATGCTGTTCAACGGAACCGATAGCAATTCGCTTAGCAGGATGCCATGCTCCGGCCGGTAAAGTGGCAAATAATGAATCGCTTGTTTGCGGTCCTGCGCCGGTTTAAGGTAGGCTGAAAGTGTTGCAAAAGGCTTTGTGGTGCTGCATCCCGAAAGCTCCGCCATTTCCTGCAGCGAAGGCGTGTGGCCGTTCCATATCAAATCATCCACGCCGGATTCTGCTCCAAAGATCACCTCGGTATCGTTGTCAATATCTATCACAGCAGCAAGGCCAGGAATATCCAACCCGGTAAAATACAGGAAAGTACTGTCTTGCCGGAAAGGGTACCAGTTGTCTTTATAAGACATGCTGCTTTGCTCATTTCCAATCAATAAAATGATGCCGCTGCCAACCAGTTGTTTCAGTTTGTTGCGGCGTTTTTTGTAGATTTCGTTGTTGAACATGGGAGGTGTGGTTATTGGGTGATTGCTCTGGAAGCGACAGAGGTTTAAAATGCAGGCGGAAGCTTTAGTTGAAAAAAGGTTTACAAACTTCTGCTTAGCAAAGAGCATTATTTCCCTACAGGCCTGATGTTGCTTTCTTTTATTTTGTTTTGAATATATTCTTTCAATTCGGTAAAAGTCATATTCTGTGTTTCAGCACTTACTTTATCCCTTATGTTACGCATCATCTTGACAGCGTCAAAAGTCTTTTCTTTTTTAATCGTCTCCATAATTTATTAGGTCTTTAGGACTTCTAATTTCTATCATCTGATAACCTAACCGAAGGTTAACCGAATTATAGCCTTTTATTCTGTCCAGGTTTTTCTGGGTATAATTAATTAGCTCATCATTTTTAATGAGCTTGCCAAAATAATTAAGCCTAATTAATGCTGATGATAAACTTCTGTCAACATTAACCAGATCATCTATCACCTCCTGTAATAAAAATGTCTTTTTCATGATATGAGGTTGCTCCTGCATTTTACTATTCTGTAGCTTGATACAACTCAGTTACATTATGGAATATGGATTAAAGTTTGTTTGTGGTGTAATAAAAAAGTCGCTTGCCAACTGTACTACATTACCAAAGTCATTTTTAAATAATGGCAATCTTTTCTTTAAAGATTCTAAGGTTGTAATTTCAATCAAAATGTTAGGTGTATTTAAAACCTTACTCCGCCACAATAAATGTTTTTGTTCAACTTCTATCACGCAATTTCATTATTTTCATTTAGGAAACAGTCAAATAATTTACCCCCTATCACTATTATAGGAAAGTAAATTTCACAGAGGTTGTTAAATGCAGTATCGGTATTGATCTTTTCCCGGCGATATTTGATTGCATTTACCAGACTCATTAAAGCTGAATAAACTTTATCTGAGTTGGATTCAAAAGCTTGAGTTACATTGTAGGCAAGAGTCGAAGGCTGATTGAACAATTCAGCAGTTTTTAAATCTTTTATTTTTGAAATGTAATCAAGATATTTTGCGCCGATTCTACACGCAGGTCTTTGATTAATGTATGAACTTCTTGATATCTCGTTTTCTAAACTTGAGAATGCAATCCATGGTTTATCTTGATTATTCTTGCATTCAATTATAAGTTGGAAGTTGACAATATTAGTACCGTTACTTGACCGACAATTTCCAATTACGTCTATTTCCCTTTGTTTTTCAGTTTCTGGATCCGTGTAATAGTGAGACTGATAGCTTTCAAAGCCAGCTTTCGTTAGTTCCTTGGCCACTCTCATTTCCAGTGGATACCCTTGCCTATCAAGCCAATCTTTAATTTTATCGTTCATGCCATAAGTTTGATAATTTGTATTTCGAAATTTGTCAGCAACTAGTTTATTCGCCGCCTTTCACGGCATTCTAAAATTAGGGTATTGTTTGGAATCAATCATTATGCAAATTGCCGTTGCTTCCGTCTTTCTCTTCAAACCTCAAACAGTTTGCTACACTCTCATATTCAGCACGGGTATTAATACCCTCCATTTGAACACCGCCTTCAAAAGCCACAGCTCAATAAAAATCATCTGCTCATTGGCTGCCGGATTGAAGCGGAAAGCCCACAGTGCAGCGAAGCGAAACGAGGACTTGCAGCGAACAGCCGGAACCAACGCCGCCCAAACTTCCAATGCTGACCGCCCCAAAAAAATATTTTCCTGCTGATTAACTTTTCTGATGGTAACTCTTAATGTATTCCCCCGGGGCTTTGCCGGTAATGCTTTTAAACACCCGGTTAAAACTTACCACGTTGTTGAATCCTGTTTGGTAGGCAACGGTTGAAATGCTGTCGAAATCCATTTCCATGAATCGTTTGGAGGCTTTATTTATCCGTACTTCGTTGAGGAAATTGATGTAGGTTTTGGCGGTATGTTTTTTAAAATAACGGCAGAAGGATTGCGGAGTTAAATACACCACGGCGGCAACCTGGTCGAGGGTGATATTCTCTTTGTAATGCTCCATGGTGTACTTGTACACATCATTCATGCGGAGCCCTTCAGAATCTGTGATGGTGAATTTAAAGGACTCGGCAGACAGGTATTTCCACTTTTTTAAATTGGCCATCACCTGCAGCAACTCAATAAAATAGGCGAGTCTGAACCCTGCGGAACTATTCTTAATCTTTAAAAATAGCTCTGATAGTTTGGTCACATCTTTTTCGGATGCCTGCAAACCAAAATCGCTGGAGGTAACAAATTTTTTTATGCCACGCATTTCGGGGAAGGCCAGCAACTTTGCAAGAAACCCGGTGGGATTAAAAAAAATATTAAGGGAGTGTATTTTCTTCCGGCTGCTGTTATCAAAATAAGACGGATCGCTTTTAAATAAATGTGGCTGGTTGGCACCAATCACAAAGAGGTCGCCGGACTCAAACCGATGCATGGCGTTGCCGGCAATGAGGGTACCTTCTCCGTTGATTACCCAGGTAATTTGCGTTTCGGTGTGGCGGTGCAGGTGATCATAAAAATGCGCCAGGCGGTCTTCCTGCAGGTGAATAGAATTGTCTATTTCCACAGGTATGGTAAACTGCACAATTTTCATGTGGACAATATTACGGATTTTTTTATCGGCGTTCGTTTGGGTGAAAATCTGTAAACAAACAGACAAGAACAGTTTATTACTTTAATTTAAAACAAATAGTTTTGACAGTCAACTTTTAAAGCCAACCAAAACCAAATATGCTATGAGTGATGTTTCTTTAAGCCAACGCTGGGTTTGCTGGATGCTACAATGATTGTTGCCGGCAGTATGATCGGCTCCGGGATATTTATTGTGAGCGCTGATATTTCCCGTAATGTGGGCAGCGCCGGCTGGCTGATGATCGTGTGGATCATCACTGGTTTTATGACGCTGACTGCAGCAGTGAGCTATGGTGAACTGAGTGCCATGTATCCCAGGGCTGGCGGTCAGTATGTGTATTTAAAAGAAGCCTACAATCCGTTGATTGGTTTCTTATACGGCTGGAGTTTTTTTGCAGTAATACAAACCGCTACTATTGCGGCGGTGGGTGTAGCCTTTGCAAAATTTACTGCTTATATTTTTCCCATTTTCAGTGAAGATAATGTTGCAATTAATGCAGGGTTTCTTACAATTTCGCCTGCCCAGCTTTTATCAATTGTGGTGATTGTACTGCTCACTTTTATCAACTCCAAAGGAGTGAAAACGGGCAAGATTATACAAACAACTTTTACCCTTACAAAGCTGCTAAGTTTGTTTGGGTTGATCATTGTCGGCCTGTTTGTGGCCAATGGAACGGTATGGCACAACAACTGGCAAAATGCCTGGCAGCTGCATGAGTTAAAAAACGATGGAAGCTTTAGTGATTACCTTCCGCTGGCAGCAGCAGGTGCTGTTGCGGCTGCCATGGTGGGCTCTGTTTTTAGCAGCGATTCCTGGAACAATGTAACTTTTATTGCCGGTGAAATTAAAAACCCGGAACGAAATATCGGCCTCAGTTTATTCCTCGGAACTTTAATTGTTACGCTGATTTATTTATTCACCAATCTTATTTATACAGCAGTATTGCCGCTGCATGAAATTGCAACAGCACCTAAAGACAGGGTGGGTGTTGCTGCGTCTGAAGTGATCTTTGGTAATGCCGGCACCATCATTATTGCATTGATGATAATGGTATCAACATTTGGTTGTAACAACGGGCTTATACTGGCTGGTGCAAGGGTGTATTATACCATGGCGAAAGATGGATTGTTTTTTGCCAAAGCGGGTACGCTAAACAAGAATGCTGTGCCAGCTTATGCATTGTGGTTACAATGCATTTTTGCCTGCGCCTGGAGCCTTAGTGGCAAGTACGGCGATCTGCTGGATATGATCTCTTTTGTAGTGGTGTGCTTTTACATGCTCACCATCGGCGGTATATTTATCCTCCGTAAAAAGAAGCCTGATATGGAGCGGCCATACAAAGCGTTTGGTTACCCGGTGTTGCCAATTTTGTATATAATTATGGGGTTGAGTTTTTGCTTGCTGCTGATTATTTACAAACCAAAATTCACCTGGCCTGGCTTGCTTATAACCTTGCTTGGCATACCTGTTTACTATTTAATTCAACAAAGTAAAAAACGGCAGAATTAAAAAGGAGCGGTAGTTTCTTACAAACAATCTGGGTGTTTTAGAGGTCTTCAACTCCCAGGGAGTTACAGCTTTGTGTGCAATGATTTTTTGTTATCAAGAATTATAACCTTAAGATAATTTGTTAGGGTTGGTTAAGAGTGGCTGAAAATATTTATCTTGGCTATTCAACGATAGCAGGATGAAAAAACTCAACCCAAGCTGGCTAAGCTTATTGTTTTTAATTGCTTCCTGCAACACAAATTCTACTAAAGAAAAGGCTGTTCTTTCACCTGCAATTTTAGCAAAAGGCACCTATGCATACGATGCTGATTTTTTAAGAAAGCATACTGCTGGCGTATTGGAATTGGTAAGCCGGGACTCTTTTGCCAAAGTGCTGTTGAGTGCAGACTACCAGGGTAGAGTTATGACCAGTACAGCAACAGGTGATAGCGGAACAAGTTTTGGCTGGCTAAATTATACACTCATTTCAGCCAGAGAAAAGAAAAAGCAGTTTAACCCGGTGGGAGGAGAAGAACGTTTTTGGATGGGGCCTGAAGGCGGCCAGTATTCTATTTATTTTAAAGCAGGCGATTCATTTAATATCAGCCATTGGCAGGTTCCTTCATTCATTGACACAGCCAGTTATATAGTTGCTGCAGCTGGCCAATCATCTGCTACTTTCACAAAGCAAACCAGTGTTACCAATTTTACCGGAACAACATTTAACGTTGTAATTGAAAGAAAGATCACGCTGCTTTCCAAAGACGAAGCTGCTGCAAAACTACATATTGCCGTTCCGGCAGATGTACATTTTGTTGGGTTTGAAACAGAAAATAAGGTAACCAACACCGGCAGCAGCGACTGGACAAAAGACAATGGACTTTTATCAATCTGGCTGCTGGGTATGTTTACGCCTTCGGCAGAAACTGTTGTAATTATTCCATTTCACCCTGTACCAAATGCAAGGAGTTTTATAACGGATAATTATTTTGGTGAGATACCCAAAGAGCGCTTGCAGGTGAAAGACAGCGTGCTTTATTTTACCTGCGATGGTAAACTGAGAAGCAAGATTGGGCTCCTTCCACTAATTGCCAAACCCATCGCAGCCAGCTTCGATTTTAAAAATAATGTACTCACCATTGTTTTGCCGGAAGTGCATAAGGATGCTGCGTATGTAAACAGCAAATGGGAAATGCAGAAGGAACCATACAAAGGTGATGTCATCAATTCTTACAACGATGGACCGTTGGCAGACGGGACACAAATGGGACCCTTTTATGAAGTGGAATCATCTTCGCCGGCACTGGCTTTAAAGAAAAATGAAACTGGTATTTACAAAGAAACCACCTGTCACTTCCAGGGTGATTATAATTCACTCAAACAGCTTGCACAACAACTGCTCGGTGTTGATCTTGACCAAATAAAAAAATAGCTGCAATGCATTTATATAAAACCTCCGAAGTAAATATTTTAAAAACAGCAACAGCCAGTTTTATGGTTTGGGATGATTGGGATGAGTTGATAAACCGGAATGATCTGTATGGTTATCTGTTGCAGTTATCCAAAAGAGCAGAAACTATTGGAAATGAAAATCTGGCGCCTCTTATCAATGACTGCCTGTTGCCGCCCATTGGTTCGCAGGAAGTGTGGGCTGCAGGCGTAACTTATCTCCGCAGCCGCAATGCACGGATGGAAGAATCTGAAGGCAGTGGTGCTGCGGATTGTTACCAACGGGTGTACGAGGCAGACCGGCCTGAATTGTTTTTTAAATCTTTGCCTCACAGGGTAGCAGGGCATCTTCAAACTGTAAACATTCGTAAAGATTCCACGTGGGATGTGCCCGAACCGGAGCTGACTTTATATATTAACAGCTCCGGCACAATACAAGGCTATACTATTGGGAACGACATGAGTTCAAGAAGCATTGAGGGAGAAAATCCGCTCTATCTGCCGCAGGCAAAAATGTATGAAAGATCAGCTGCTATTGGCCCATGTTTATATGTACCAGAAACGCCGGTTCCATTAACAACTATCATTCAAATGAGCATTCACCGCAATGGGGAAAAGTTGTTTGATGATGGTACCACACTTAAGCAGATGAAACGATCACTCACCGAACTCGCCGGCTGGCTGTATAAAGAAATGGATTTTGCGCCGGGTTGTTTTTTAATGACAGGAACATGTGTGGTGCCACCTAATGATTTTACGTTACAGGCAGTTGATGAGGTGAATATTAGTATCGAAGGCATCGGTACACTTACCAATTTTATTGCCGAAAAATAGCAATACCCTGCAGCTGTGGCCCTGCAATATTTTTTGCAATTTGTTGTAGCATAGTTCTTCTGTATATTTATACGATAAAAATAATCAACGGATTTATTCAACATTTCAACGATTCAAATGCTAAAACAACAACAGCAAACAGCCAGTTACAAAATTGCTTTTGCCCTGATCACAAGCCTGTTTTTTTTATGGGCTTTTTTACATAATATCAACCCTATTCTTATTCCGCATTTAAAAAAAGCCTGCCAGTTAACGGACCTGCAATCTTCGTTTATTGATACTGCAGTGTATATGGGCTATTTTTTAATAGCCTTGCCGGCAGGATGGTTTATGCATAAGTTTGGCTATAAAAAAGGTATATTATTTGGATTGTTCCTGTACGCTATCGGTGCAGCTTTGTTTGTGCCCGCCGCCTCTGCCCGCAGTTTCAATTTCTTTTTGGTGGCACTTTTTATCATTGCTGCCGGAGCCACTTTTTTAGAGACAGTTGCCAACCCTTACATTACCAAACTGGGTGATAAAGAATCTGCTGAGCAGCGGTTGAATTTCGCACAGTCTTTTAATGGTGTGGGGGCGTTTATAGCGCCCATTATCGGTGGCCAGTTTATTCTTTCCGGCATAGAGCATACAAAGCAGGAAATGCAGCAAATGTCCCCGGAGCAACTCAACAGTTATCTGTCGTTTGAGGCTGGCACCATTAAGGTTCCTTATATGATTATTGCCGGTATCGTATTGCTTGTTGCTATCTTTTTTGTATTCACTAAGCTGCCTGAAATCAGGGAGGAAGATGCTGACAGCAACGGGCATGAGCATCATTCTTTTTCTCTGAAGGTTTTCCGCCACAGTCATGTTACATGGGCAGTGATTGCACAATTCTTTTATGTGGGTGCACAGGTTGGCGTGGGCAGTTTTTTTATCCGGTTTTCAAAATACACCATGAACCTCCCTGAAAGGCAGGCGGCTTACTGGTGGGGCTTTATTGCAATGGTTGGTTTTATGCTGGGGCGTTTTGCAGGTACTATTTTTATGAAGTATATTCAGCCTGCAAAGTTGCTGAGTCTGTATGCAGTAATAAATGTTGGCTTGTTATTATTAGCTGTATTTGCCAGCGGTACAATAGCCGTATATGCGTTACTGACAGTTCCATTTTTTATGTCTATTATGTTTCCAACTATTTTTGCGCTGGGCATCAAAGGGCTTGGGGAAGAAGGTAAAGTGGCATCATCTTTTTTGGTTATGTCGATTGTTGGCGGTGCTTTTATACCGCCAATCATGGGGCAGATATCAGATAAAACCGGCAGCATTCAACTGGCATACCTGGTACCGTTAGTTTGCTTTATCTGTGTATTTTATTTTGGATGGACCGGTTACAAAATAAAAACAGATGAGTTGGAAGTAACTATCTGATATTTGTAAAACCGCATTTTAGCTAATTGGAAATACATCAGCTAATAATAATTATAAATTCAATTAGATGCAAAAGATACTCAGCAGTTTATTTGTTTGTGTGCTTTTCAGCAATGTTTTGCTGGCGCAGAAGTACAATGGTATAGATGCCGGAATGGGAAATATCTTCCGGTTGTCAGATGCAAAATCCCGGTCGATAAGCCCTGAGAACGTTAACGGCGCTAAAGGCGAGGGCGGCAAAGCCACCACAGGCACCGGCGCAGGCCCTTCGAGGGACTTAGGCCAGGGGTGGAAGGTTAGCCCGAGTGTGGTAATCAAATCAAAAACAACGTACACGGTTGCCGAAATAAATGCCTCCGGTTCAATCCAGCACATCTGGATGACACCCACCGGCAACTGGCGGTATTCCATTCTAAGATTTTATTGGGATGATGAAGCGACGCCTTCGGTGGAAGTGCCGGTGGGAGATTTTTTTGGTATGGGCTGGGGTCGATATTCATCCTTGCAATCACTTGCCGTATGCGTTAATCCGGGCAGTGCTTTTAATTGTTACTGGCCAATGCCGTTTAGAAAAAAGTGCAAAATAACTATGGAGAATATAGACACAGAAGATATGGTGCTGTACTACCAGGTTGATTATATTTTAACTGAAGTACCTTCTGACGCTGCTTACTTTCATGCACAGTTTAACCGGGTAAATCCATTGCCTTTCAAAACTGATTACACATTGGTAAACGGCATTAAAGGCAAGGGACAATATGTAGGAACTTACCTTGCATGGGGTGTACACAACAATGGCTGGTGGGGCGAAGGTGAGATCAAATTTTTTATGGATGGCGATTTTCAGTACCCAACTATTTGTGGTACAGGTACAGAAGATTATTTCTGTGGTTCTTATGATTTTGATACCCGGAAAAAGAATACCGCCGGAGTGGAAGAAACAAATTATACGGAGTTCTCCAATGCGTATACAGGCATGCCCCAGGTTATAAAAGGAGATGGGCATTATGATATGGCGCAACGCTTTGGATTGTACCGCTGGCATATAACTGATCCTATCAGGTTTGAAAAAGATTTGAAAGTAACCATACAGGCACTTGGCTGGCATAGCGGTGGCCGTTACCTGCCGTTGCAGGATGATATTGCCTCCACAGTTTTCTGGTACCAGACAGAACCGCATGTTAGTTTTCCTGGGTTGCCATCGAAGGACCAGCTGGAGATAAACTAGAGGAAGTATTAAAGATCAATAAAATTTTTTAGTTGAATTATCACGTTTTCTCTTCAATGGGAATAGCATGTGTTTAATGATTGCATAATAAAAGCTCAAAAAAGATCTGCTGCTGAACGGCTGGCGGATAGCAGTGTAAAGCCCGGTGAGGGCCCTGAAGCAAAGCTTTTGTGCCGGACTTGAAACGAATAGCCGCATCCAGAGATGATGAGGAAATACTGCCGGTAGCCCCAAATAAAAAATAAAATGATGCTTTATATGAAATGGATTTTTTCAATCGTCACTTTTTTATTGGCTGCTAATTGCCTGTTTGCCCAACCGCAAACCATGACAATTTCCAAACAAAAATTGCATGATAAAATAAGGGAGGCTGGGCCGGGCAAACAATTGGAGTAACATTTGGCGGGCCTTATGAGTTTCAATTCAACGGTACTTTTATCGGCGATTATCAACCGCTTAAATGGTATGATGGTTATTTGAAGCATACTATGCTGAACACTCCGGGACTGTACGATGACCTCTACATGGACCTGACATTTGTGGATGTATTTGAAAAGTACGGACTGGATGCACCTGTTGATTCTTTCGCCAATGCCTTTGCCAATGCAGGTTACGCCTTGTGGCATGCCAACCAGGCGGGGCGGTATAATATTCTGCATGGCATTAAAGCGCCCATGAGCGGACACTGGAAAAACAATCCGCATGCTGATTGTATCGACTACCAGATTGAGTCCGATTTTGCAGGGCTGATGTGCCCGGGCATGCCCAATACTGCCAGTGCTATCAGCGATAAAATTGGCCACATCATGAACTACGGTGACGGCTGGTACGGCGGTGTGTTTGTGGGTGCCATGTATTCGCTGGCATTTACATCAACGGATATGAATTACATTATCAGCAATGCATTGAAGACTATTCCAAAGCAAAGCGAATTTTACCAATGCATCAATGATGTTATCAACTGGCATAGAAAATATCCAAACGACTGGAAACAAACATGGCTTGAAGTGCAAAAGAAATGGGCTAACGATATCGGTTGCCCCGAGGGCGTTTTTGTACCCTTTAATATTGATGCAAAAGTAAACTCGGCTTACGTGGTTATAGGGTTGCTGTATGGCAAAAATGATTTTACAAAAACACTGGAGATCACCACCCGTTGCGGACAGGATGCAGACTGTAATCCTTCAACGGCCGGTGGAATTCTGGGAACAATAATTGGATACAACAACCTTCCGGCGTATTGGAAAATGGGTTTGAAAGAAGCCGAAGGAATTGATTTTAAATACACCACGATGAGCCTTGATGATGTGTATGCAATTGGATTGAAACACATGTTACTCAATATTGAACGCAACGGAGGAAAGGTAAACGGAGAGAATGTTTCAATCAAAATACAAATGCCTGTGGCTGTTAAATTTGAAAAAAGTTTCGACGGATTGTACCCGGTGCAAAAACTTCCGGTGGCTTTATCTAAAAATAAAGATGAAGCCAATTTTAGTTTTGAAGGCACTGGTTTTGTATTGCGTGGGGAAACAGCCGTATGGGCTGGCACCTCGTCTGTTGTGTTAAATGCGGAAGTATATATTGACGGAAAACTTGCTGAAGCGCCAGAGTTGCCCGTGAAATACACCACCCGCCGGTATGAGGTATGCTGGAAGTACGACCTGCCAAAAGGGTCTCATAAAGTGCAGCTGAAAATACTTAATCCATCAAAAGAGTTCCCGGTAAAATGGCTGGAAGCAATCATTTACAGCGATAAAATGGTGAATGGAATATTGGCCAACGAAAAAGCCGGAATGCCTTAACGGTACAATCTCGTCTGGAGATTATTTTACGAAAGCTGGCTTAATAACTAATCATTTGGTAAATACATGCTAATTGGTAGTTACAAGTTAACTACTTTTGAATCCCTCCATTCAGTCAAAAAATTATCCAGTTTGAAAAAGACCGTATGTGTTTCCGTGATGCTTGTTTGCTTTGCAGCCATTGCATTTTCAGCTCCGCTGGAGCCGGCATCACTTACCTGCGAATACCTGCGCAATCCCCTGGGCATTGACTCGAAGACACCCCGGTTTGCCTGGAATTTTATTGCCACTGAAAAAAACCAATTGCAATCGGCGTATGAAATAATTGTAAACAGCAGTCTGAAAGAAATCCAGCAAGGTAAAGGCTTAGAATGGTCTCCTGGAAAAATTTCATCTGTACAAAATATACAACTTACCTACGGCGGTAAGCCACTGGTATCTTTTACAAAATATTACTGGCGCATAAAAGTATTTAACCAAAAAGATGAGCCTTCGGCATGGAGTGATATTAATACTTTTGAAACTGCGATGCTGGATGCACAAGACTGGACAGCCAGATGGATCAGTGACGGTTCTAAAAATCCTGCAAAGGATGAAGATTATTACAAGCCAGACAGAATGCCTTTGCTGAGAAAGGATTTTTCAACTGCAAAAAAAATCAGCAGTGCAAGATTGTACATCAGCGGTGTGGGCTATTATGAGGCCTGGTTAAATGGAAATAAAGTTGGTGATCATGTGCTTGATCCCGGGTTTACAACTTACAGGAAAGAAGTTTTGTACTCCGTTTATGATGTTACGGGCATGCTGGAAAAAGGTAAAAATGTAGCCGCAGTTATGCTTGGCAGTGGCTGGTGGAATCCTTTGCCGCTGTTGATTTTTGGGCGATTTGATTTGAGAAAAATTCAGCAGACGGGCAGGCCTTGTGTGAAGGCAGAAATACAAGTGACCTATATTGACGGAACTAAAGAAATCATCATCACAGATGAGAGCTGGCAAAGAGCGCCAGGACCCGTTATTCAAAATAATGTTTACCTCGGCGAGAAACATGATGCAAGGCTTGAACAAAAGAACTGGAACACATTTTACCCTGAAAAATCTGCCTGGACAAATGCGGTGGTCACTGATGGTCCTTCCGGGCAGTTGGTTGCCCAAATGGCTCCGCCTATCAGGGTTACAAAAATTGTGAAACCGGTAAAAATTTATGAACATGGAAAGGATACTTTTATAGTTGATATGGGGCAAAATTTTGCAGGCGTTGCCCGGCTTAATTTAAGGGGACCGAAGGGAACAAAGATCAGCCTTCGATATGGTGAAGATATTTGGAAAGACAGTTCCCTTAACTTTTTAACTTCAACGGCAACTCAAATAAAAAAAGGAGCTATTTATGGCGGGCCCGGCTCACCGGAAACTGCCTGGCAGGAAGATGATTATATTCTGAAGGGTGGGGGGCATGAGGTTTGGAATCCGAAATTTACTTTTCATGGATTCAGATATGTTGAAATAAGTGGCTGGCCTGGTAAGCCAACACTGGAAAATATTGAAGGCCTGCGGATGAACAGCGACCTTCAGCAACAGGGCAGTTTTAGCTGTTCAAATGAAATGTTCAGCAAGCTGCAAGAGGTAATTCAATGGACTTTTTTAAGCAATGTTTTTAGTGTGCAATCAGATTGCCCGGCAAGAGAAAAGATGGGCTATGGAGCCGATATGGTAGTAAGCTCAAATGCTTTTATTTATAATTACGACATGGCGCATTTTTATACAAAAGCCGTTACAGATTTTGCCAATGAACAACAATCTGATGGGGGCATCACAGAAATTGCGCCTTTCACCGGCATTGCAGACCGTGGCTATGGTGGCAATTCCGGGCCGATGGGCTGGCAACTTGGCTACTCATTTTTACAAAAGCAGCTCTATGATTTTTATGGCGATAAACAGCTCATAGAAAATAATTATCCGGCCTTTATGCAGCAGATGAATTTTCTGCAATCGAAGGCAATTGACAATTTGTTTTACTGGGATATTGGCGATCATGAGGCGCTTGACACAAAGCCAGATGCTTTTAGTGCGTCTTGTTTTTATTATCATCATGCTTTGCTTGCTGCAGAATTTGCCGGCATTTTAAATAAACAGGAAGATGTTGCAAAGTTTAATAAACTAGCCAGGCGTATTAAAGATGCGATAGTAGAAAAATACAATGTACGTAACACGGGCAGGTTTGATAATGCCACCCAGAGTGCTCAAACGCTGGCGCTTTGGTATAACCTGAGTGCCAGTAAAGAAGCGGTACTTGATGTGCTGATGTCTGAATATGCAAGGCATAAGATGCATCTTTCCACCGGCATCTTTTCAACTAAAATGATGTTTGATGTATTGAGAGAAAACAACCGGAATGAAGCAGCTTATACAATTGCCAACCAAAAAGATTTTCCCGGCTGGGGAAATATGCTGGCAAATGGTGCCACAACATTATGGGAATCCTGGGCTGCACCCGGAAGTGTTTATTCAGAAAATCACCCAATGTTTGGTTCCGTTGATGAATGGTTTTACAGATCGTTACTGGGGATTAATCCGGCGGCGCCGGGATTTACAAAAATTATTATTAGGCCGCAACCTGCAGGTGATTTAATATGGGCAAAAGGCAGTTACCAGTCTGTGTGCGGAAAAATTGTCAGTGAATGGAGAAAAACCGGGACGGAATTTTCGCTGCATGTCACTGTTCCGCCAAACACAACTGCAGTTGTGAGTATTCCTGCAAAAGAAAATACAACCGTTACTGAGAGCGGCAAAGCGGTAGCGGTGAGCAATTATGAAAAAGGATATGCGGTGATTGAAGTTGGTTCAGGGGATTATTTTTTTATGGCCAAATAGAACCAACCGGGATAAGCATGGTTATTGATGTTAGCCAAACCGGTATAAATTAAATCAATCTTTAAAAATATTTATGAGTACAGATACTTACAGACTTGGAATGATAGGCCTGGGAACTATGGGCCGTAACCTTTTATTGAATATGGCAGATCATGGTTTTGCAGTGGCAGGCTATGATAAAGATCCCTCTAAACTGGAATTGCTTGGAACTGAGGGGCAGGGTAAGCCGGTAAAAGGATTTAGCGCAATAACGGATTTTATCAGCAGCCTGAGTACTCCAAAAGTTATTATGTTGCTGGTGCCTGCAGGTAAAATTGTTGATGCGGTTATAGATGAGCTGGTGCCGCTGCTTTCCAAAGATGACATTATTATTGACGGGGGTAATTCCTATTTTATGGATACTACTGCCCGGGGTAAAGACCTGGCTGAAAAAGGACTTCACTTTTTTGGTATGGGTGTTTCCGGCGGAGAGGAAGGTGCCCGTAATGGCCCGAGCATGATGCCCGGCGGCGATACAGAAGCTTATCAGTTTGTGCAGCCTATCATTGAGGCCATCGCAGCTAAAGTGAATGGTGAGCCTTGCGTTACCTACATAGGGCCCGGAGCTTCGGGGCATTTTGTAAAAATGGTTCATAACGGCATTGAGTATGCTTTAATGCAATTGATAGCTGATACTTATGAAGTGTTGAAAAAAGGTTTGCAGTTAGATAATGAAAAGATCCAGGGTATTTTTGCAAAATGGAACCAGGGGAAATTGTCATCTTATTTACTGGAAATTACCGCTGATGTATTTGCATTTAAGAATGAGGACGGCAGTTATTTGGTTGACCAGATAAAAGACGAAGCCCGCTCAAAAGGAACCGGCAAATGGACCACGCAAATTGCTGCCGATCTTGAATTGCCGATACCAACCATTGACCTTGCAGTGAGCATGCGAAACCTGTCTAAGTATAAAGCATTGAGGGTTGCAGCTGATAAAATTTATGAGAGCAACAGCAATAGCTTATCTGTTGAAAATGCTGATGATTTTATAGCCATGCTGGAAGAGGCATTTTATTTTGCAAGCATAAATATTTACGCCCAGGGCATGCACTTATTGTCCAAAGCATCATCGGCTTACAGTTATGATCTTAAGCTTGCAGAAATAGCAAAGATTTGGCGGGGAGGATGTATTATAAGAGCCTCGTTACTGGAAGTAATTTACAAGGCCTATGAAGCTGATGCAAACCTGGAGCACTTGCTGCTGAACAGCGATGTACACCAAACAATAGCCAGTATTTTATCAAAGGCAAGAACTGTAGTTGTTAAATGCATTGAGGCTGGTATTTCTGTACCTGCTTTTGCAAGCACTATCAGTTATTTTGATGCAATCACCAGCGGACAGTTACCAAATAATTTAACGCAGGCACAAAGGGATTATTTTGGTGCACATACGTATGAACTGATTGGGAAAGAAGGAGTGTTTCATACAGAGTGGACAGGTATACCGAGCAAGAAAGCACCAGAAGGTTTGGAAAAAAATGCATAGAGTTAAGCCGTACAAGTGAGTGACACAACGATGTTAAATTGAAAAACTACTGCAAGTCACCCAAAAGCCTAAACCGATTTTTAATAAATAAATAATTCAATTTTGAAAGCAATAAAATCTCAACCAACAATTTTTATTATTTATGGTGCTACCGGCGATTTATGCTGGCGAAAACTGGTGCCTGCTTTATACAATCTTTTCCTCGATGGCTGGATGCCTGACAAGTTCGCCATCATCGGCACCGGGAGATCAAAACTTACTGATGATGATTTAAGAGCAAAATTTTTGGAGGGGGTTAATGATTTTTCAAGATCGGGAAAAGCAACAAAAGAAAAATGGGCAGACTTTGCACCGCATGTTGTTTATGAAGCAGCAGACTCAAAAGATGCAGCCACTTATAAAGGTTTTTGTAAGCGGATCGGCGTTTTTGAAAAGGAGTGGAGTGCAAAGGCCTATGTAATACATTACCTGGCGGTGGCGCCAGACCTGTTCCCTGTTATTGCTTCCAACATTGCAAAAAATGATTTGGCAGAAAACCGGGAGCACACAAGAATTGTGATAGAAAAACCTTTTGGTCACGACCTTGAATCTGCGAAGGCACTTAACAAATTGCTGAAGGAAAACTACATTGAAGAGCAGATCTACCGCATTGATCATTACCTGGGTAAGGAGACAGTACAAAATATTTTAGCCTTCCGTTTTGCCAATGCAATACTGGAGCCCTTGTGGAACCGCAATTATATTCAGCATGTGCAAATATCTGTTACTGAGCAATTAGGTGTGGAGGGCAGGGGAGGCTATTATGAAACTTCCGGTGCCATGAGAGACATGATACAGAACCATATTTTGCAGTTACTTTGCCTGGTGGCAATGGAACCACCAAATACTTTTAACGCTGCAGAAATTCACAGTCGTAAAGTTGATGTGTTGCATGCAATGCGTAAATTTCAACCGGAAGATATCCGTAAATCTGTTGTAAGAGGCCAGTACGGCAGCGGCTGGATGAAGGGTAAAGAAGTGCCCGGCTACAGGGAAGAGGAGGGGGTTGATGCAAATTCCAACACAGATACTTTTGCAGCGATCAAATTTTTTATTGACAGCTGGCGCTGGCAGGGTGTTCCATTTTATGTACGTACCGGCAAGCGACTGCACCAGTCATCGTCGGTAATTTCTATACAGTTTAAAGACCAGCCGCATTTTGTTTTTCCGCCGGAAGCTATTGAGAGCTGGCAGCAAAACAGGCTGATTATAAGTATACAACCGGAAATGAGTATACGCTTACAGGTACAAGGCAAAAGGCCGGGTTTGGATATGGTGCTGAATACGGTTGATATGGTGTTCGATTACAAAACAACTTACCCAAGTTATACGCCTGAAGCCTATGAAACTTTGCTGCTGGATGTAATGCAGGGCGACCAGACCTTGTTTATGCGTGGAGACCAGGTGGAAGCTGCCTGGGATTTGCTGATGCCCATTATTAATGCCTGGGAGAATAAACCTTCATTGAACTTCCCGAACTATTCGGCAGATTCGTGGGGCCCTGAGCTGGCAGAGGCGCTGATAGCCGCAGATGGATATCATTGGTTTTCTTTACCTGTGAACGGAAAAAAATAAGTTTATGAATTTGCATGTTTATTCGTCACCTGAGGAGGTGATCAGCCACCTGGCTGAGTTTTTTATAGAGACAGTTAATGAGGCTATTGCAGCCAACGGAGCCTGTAGCGTGGTGCTGTCTGGTGGCAGCTCTCCCAAAAAATTATACGAATTGCTTGCTTCTGATGCTTTCAATACAAAGCCAGACTGGCATAAGATTGCTTTCTTTTTTGGAGATGAACGCTATGTGCCTTTTGATGATCCCGGCAATAATGGACTGATGGTATCGCAAGCGCTTTTTACACCCCTCGGGATAGAAAAAGAAAAGATATTTTATATTGATACTTCATTGAGCCCGGCTGATGCTGCTATCGATTATGCCAGCCGCATTGAAGGTTATTTTGATGGCGAACCAATCCGGTTTGATTTGAATCTGCTTGGCCTTGGAGACAATGTTCACACTGCTTCTCTTTTTCCGAATACAACGGTTTTATATGAAATGAAAGCGCTGGTGAAAGCTGTGTTTGTAGAAGAAGTAAACAGCTGGCGCATTACCATGACTGCTCCGCTGATTAATGAATCTAAGCAAATAGTCTTTCTTGTTTTTGGTGCGGTAAAAGCTGAGGCTGTTTATCATGTAATGAAGAGTGAAAGAAATATTGACATTTATCCTGCCCAGCTTATTGAAGCTGAAGAAGGTGAGCTGCATTGGTTTTTAGATGAGGCTGCGGCAGAAAAAATTAAATAAATTTTTTAAAGACAGGTAAGCCAAACAGCTATTCAAAGCTAAACAACAGCGAATGTTTTATTTAGCCATGGTTTTACAATATTTGCCACTGTTGATAGAAATTCTTTTACTTCAGTTGATTTTGTTACAAAGCTGGCAGCGCCGTTGCTGAAAGCCAGGTCGATATCTTTTTGTGATGATGAAGTGGTTAGCATTATAACCGGAATGTGTTTGAGCTGCTCATTTTCCTTTACGGATTTTAGTACTTCATGACCATTTTTTTTTGGCAGATTAATATCAAGCAGGATAAGCTCAGGGCTGGGGGAGTAACTGAACTTTCCATTCCTGTTCAAAAATTCCAGTGCTTCTTTCCCATCCTTTACCACATTCAGGTTAAATTGTATGCCTGACTGTTCAAAAGCTAATGTGGTAAGAAAAATATCTCCTTCGTTGTCTTCAACCAGTAAAATTTGAATTGGTCTCATAACCGATTTTTATATTTGTAAGATACGATTTAAAAAAGAAATTTCAACTATATTATCATTTCAAAAAATGGCGTTAGCAGCAATTCATCCGTCTCGTTTATTTGCGAATGGTAAAATAAAAAGTAGTGCCCGTGCCGGCCTTTGAAGTCAGCCATATTTCACCGCCAAGAGCTTCTACTATTTTTTTTGTTATCGATAAACCAATCCCTGTGCCGGAGGATTCATCTTTTGGATGCAAGCGTTGAAAAATAATAAATATTTTATCGTAAAATTCCATTTCAATACCTATGCCGTTGTCTTCAACAATAAATTGCCAGTGTTCTGCCAACTCGGTGGAAGATATTTTTATTATGGCAGGCACTCCAAGCCTGCTATAACTCAGTGCATTGCTGATAAGGTTTTGAAATACCTGTCTTATTAATGTTTCATAGCTTTTAATTACCGGTAGTTTTTTTACCTGTATGCTGGCGCCATTTTCCTGTACCTGCTTTAACAACATCAGTTCAACCTCCTTAACAAGATTATTTACATCTAACATATTGGTGTCGCCGATGTTGCGGCCAACCCTGGAAAATTCTAACAGGTCTAAAATGATCTTCCGCATCCTGGATGCTCCATCAACCGCATAGTGAATATATTTTTTACCATCTTCATCAATTAAGCTGTCATACCGGTTTTCGAGCAAAGAAAGAAAACTTGTAACCATCCGCAAAGGTTCCTGCAGGTCGTGTGAGGCAACATAAGCAAACTGCTCCAGCTCTGCATTAGATTCAGTTAATTCCTTTGCCTTAAGCAGCAGGCTTTCATTCAGTTCTTTTAAGTGAATTTCATTTTCCTTCTGCCTGGTAATATCCTTCATAGCGCCAATCATTCGTACAGCCAGGCCTGCGCTGTCCCTTATTATGTAACCTTTATCATACACAAATGCATAGCTGCCATCAGCTTTTAAAAACAGGTATTCCTGCTCCCAGTAAAATTCTTTGGGGTTACTAAATACATCTTCCATTGACTGTTCCACAACTGCTAAATAATCGGGATGGATCAACTGAATCCAATTTGGTTTTTCAGCCATTTTTACTGAATTATTATAGCCGAACAGTAAGTTAAATCCGTCTCCTGCCCTGGTAATTATACCGGAAACAATATCGAAATCCCAAATGGCATCATTGGTGGCTTTACTTACAAGGTTGTATCTTTCATTGCTTATTAAAATGGATTCTTCCGCTTTTTTCCTGGTAGTGATATCTGTTATTGTACCCACATAGCCTGCGGTTTCATTTGCAGTATTTAATTCAGGAATTGCTTTGCCCATCACCCATATTACTTCGCCATCGGGGTGTACAAACCGGTATTCTGAAATTGACAATTTAGTGATAATTGTGCCTGCATGGCACCCGCCTTCAAGTGCCTTCCGGTCATCCGGATGTACCGCATTCAGCCAGCCTGTACCCAATGCCTGTTGCATGCTTATGCCTGATATCATGCACCAGTTATGATTTACATAAGTGATGCAGCCAGTTGTGTCTGTATGGTAAATGCCTACAGGTGCCACTTCTGTTAGCCGGTGATATCTTTCTTCGCTTGCAATTACGGCTTCTTCTGCCTTCTTACGCAGTAACTCATTTTCTAAAAATTCAAGCGCAAAACTTATATCATTTGTAGCCTCTTCCAGCAAGACAATTTCGCCGGCATCAAAAAAATATTTTTCAGGTGCGTAAACTGTAAATATTCCTGTAACCCTGCCAAATTTTTTAATGGGTAACGCCATCAGTGAATAATATTGCTTTGACAATAATTCTTCTTTCCAGGGCTGCATTGAAGCATCATTTTCAATGTCGTTGCAAATGTAGTATTTGCCATCTTTCCAGGCTTTTGCTGTGGGTTTCATTTGCCCGGCATCTGCATCAATAGCAATAGGGTTTATATTTTGCAGGTTATTACTGTTTCTGCCAGCCTTCATAACAGGCACCAGTATTTTGGCTGTTTCGTCTGCAATCCCAATCCATGCGAAACTAAACTCACCAGCGTTAACCGCTATCCGGCAAACACCTTCGTAGAGTTCCTGTTCATTTGCAATTCTAATAATCATCTGGTTTATCTGGCTTATGAAAGAGTACAGCCGGTTGGCTTTCAGAATCTTTTTTTCAGCAATTTTTCTTTCGGTAATGTCGGTAATCACCCCGTGGCAAACAACGGCCCCTTCGGGCTCGGGTACGGGTAATGAATTCATCTCATGCCACACAATTCCTTTTAAAGGGTGCAGGTAACGGTACTCACCCACGAGCGGAACAAGTTTTTGTTTTGCATTGATTATTTTTTTCATTAACCCCGCAATATCATCCTGGTGAATTAGTGAAAATATTTTTTGTGCATCATCCTTAATTTCTGAGGCTGAAAAGCCATAAATGTCTGTTATAGCTTCGCTTGTATAAGGAAAGCTATATTTCCCCCCGCCATCCAGCCGCATGGAATAAATAAGGCCTGGCGATATTGCGGCTATTTTTGAAAATTTATCTTTTTCCTCCTGAAGTTTTTCAGCAGCTTCGAGTTTGTCTTTTTCTGTTTTCTTTTGTTTTAATGCAACATCTATTGCAGCAGGAAGCCGGGCCAGCCTGTCTTTTAAAATATAATCATCTGCACCAGATTTTATGATGTCAACAGCAAACTCTTCTGACACTGTTCCTGTAACCAGGATAAAAGGGATAAGCTTTGTACGATGGTGAAGAATAGACAGCGCTTCAGAAGCACAAAATTGCGGCATTTCATTATCAGAAATAACAATGTCCGGTTCAAATTCATTTAATGCCGTAATGAAGGCATCCTCCGTCATTTCTTTTTTAATGCTGCAATCCGTAAATCTTTTTCTCAGCAGCCGTTGAATCATTTCAGCATCGGCTTCATTATCTTCCAGCATTAATATTTTAAGCTTTTCATTCATATCAAAATGGTGGTTGATTTAATAACAGCCAGTAAAATCCAAGATTTTTTATAGCCTCTGCAAAACTTTCAAAATTTACCGGCTTTACAATGTAACTGTTGGCGCCAATTTCATAACATGCTTTTATATCCGGATCTTCTTTGGAGGATGTAAGGATCACCACAGGAATAACTTTTAACATGCTTTCTGCCTTTATAGCCTGTAGCACTTCTATGCCATTAACCTTTGGCATTTGTATATCCAGTAAAATAAGTTTTGGCGTATTTTCTATTTGCCTGGAGTCAGCATACCTGCCTGTACCAAATATAAATTCCAACGCCTCTTCTCCATCCTTTGCATGAAAAAGATTGTTTGCAAGGTTGTGCTTTTTTAATTCCCTAATGGCAAGTTCAGCATCATAAACATTGTCTTCCACCAACAGAAGATCTACGGCATTTAAATTCATTTTTTTATTTTTAAGATTTAGTAAATACAAAAATTTTTATTCAGGCAACACCGGCAGACTGAAATAAAAAGTTGCCCCTTTGTTTAGCGAAGATTCTGCAGATACTCTGCCTCCGTGCCTTGAAATAATTTTATGTACTATTGCCAGCCCGATGCCGGTTCCCTCAAACTCATCCCTGGTATGCAGGCGCTGAAATACTTTGAACAATTTACTCTTGTATTTTTCATTAAAGCCAACACCATTATCTTTTACATAAAACACAACCTGGTCGTTTTCATTTAATGAGCCAATCTCAATTACCGGTGTTGCATTTTTGCCTGCATATTTAACAGCATTGGAAATTAAATTTGTCCAGACCTGCCTTAAAGAACTTTTGTCTGCATCAACAAACGGCAAATCCCGGATCACCCAGCTTATTTTATTTGGTTGTACATTGTGTTGCGAAACGGTTTCGATCGCCTCATTTACAAGACTTAAACTATTTACTTTAGCTTTTAATAATTCCTGCTTTCCAAGCCTTGAAAATGCCAGCAGGTCATCTATCAAAAGGCCCATTCTTTGTGTATTGCCCTTAATGATTTCGGTTATCCGTTGCCCTTCTTCATTCAGTTCTTTTCCATAGTCTTCCTGCAAAATGGAGGTATAACCGATAATGGCCCGTAATGGCGCCCTCAAATCATGCGATACTGAGTATGAAAAAGCTTCGAGTTCATCGTTGCTTTTTTTAAGCTGAGCCGTCCTCAGCTCAATTTTTTCCTCCAGTTCCTGGTTTAGTTGCGTAATTTTTTGCTCTATTCTTTTGCGGTCATCAATATCCTGGAAACTGCCATACACCCGGATGCACTTGCCATTTACAAATTCAGTTTCTCCGATAGATCGTATCCACTTTTCATTTTTTTTGGCAGTAATTATCTGCAGCTCCACATCCCAGGGTTTACCCTGTTCCATGGCTTCTTTTACCTTTTGTGTAATCAGGTTACGGGTAGCGCCTTCTTTGTAAAAGTTGATGCCGGTTTCCAGGTCAGGTATAAAATCCATGGGTGTTTCATGAATTTCCCTGGTAATGTCTGACCAGAAAATTGTGCCTTTTCTAACATCAATTTCCCAGCCGCCAATACGTGCAATAGTATATGCCCTGTTAAGTCTTTCTTCCAGTTCTTTTCGTTTGGTAATATCCCTGTAATTGGCAACATAACCATTAACTTCCGGCTGGTTCAGCAGGTTTGTTACAACACCCTCCAGCCATATGTAATTACCATTTTTGTGTTTTACACGATACTGGTAAGGGATAGGTGTATTGGGAGTAGCTTGTAGTTTATTATAGATAGACTTAAAAATGCTGCGGTCGTTTGGATGAACAGAGTCTATCACTTTTAAGGTTCTTCTTTCTTCAAGGCTGTAGCCAAGGATACTTTCAGTTGAGGGGCTTTGATAAAGTACATTGGTTTCAGCGTTAGTAAGTACAATAGCATCAGTAATATTTTCAACCAGGGAGCGAAAACGTTTTTCGTTGCTGATTAATTCTGCTTCAGCTCTTTTTCTTTCAGTGATGTCAACTGATAGTATAAAGATCCCTTCTGGCACA
Organism: Ferruginibacter sp.; assembly: GCA_965247025.1. Taxonomy (GTDB): domain Bacteria; phylum Bacteroidota; class Bacteroidia; order Chitinophagales; family Chitinophagaceae; genus Ferruginibacter. The sequence goes on from OZ252000.1 coordinate 5,791,676, forward strand.
GGCTGAAAACTAAGTTCAAAATAGCCCTTGCTTTTGTCTGGAAATTCAAACTGGTTTTCCAGGTGTATAGATACTCTGTCGTTAAAGCAACGCTGGTACACTTTGTAAATATCTGTTTGTTCAATGCCGGGAAACTTTTCCATTACAGTTTTACCAATTAGCTCTTCCTTTGAATATTTTGTTTGTTTACACAATGTTTTATTTACATAAACATGGCGCCAGTCAAAGCCAACTATTTGCACACCTTCAAGCATGTTATCCATCGAGTGGCGGAATTGTTCTTCGCTGGCTTTCAGTTTTGCTGCAGCTTCAATTCTTTCTGTAACATCCCTGAAGTTAAAAAGGATGGCATTTACATCACTGTCGTTAAGCAGGTTGGTGGCGGCGCCCTCCAGCCACCTGAATTGTCCGTTTTTATGCCGGTTGCGAAATATTACATCATACGATTTGCCGGGGTTTGCCATCATTTCTTTAATCACATTTCCTGCATATTCATTATCGTCAGGATGGATGTTGCCGATACCGGACATGTCTTTTACATCTTCATCCGTCCACCCGTTAACTTCAGTGGCAGAAGGGCTGCGGTAAGTAACTTTGAAAGATGTATCCAGCAGCATAATAACATCTTTATTTTTTTCAATCAGCGTCCTGAACCTGCGTTCGCTGGAGGCTAATTTTTCCTCTGCTGCTGTTTGCACCGTTGCGTCATGGTAATTAAATATTATACCGTTTACACTCTCATCATGCAAGCAGTTGGTCAACACTCCCTTCGTCCAGATATAGTGACCGTTCTTGTGCAGGTTTCTAAACAATGTGTTATAATGTTTGCCTGGGTTTGCCATAACCTTTGTCAAAATACTTCTGGCTTCTTCAACATCATCAGGATGAATGTTTTTAGTTGCGTCAACATTTATCATCTCATCATCACGCCATCCGGTGATGCGGCTGGCGGCCGGGCTGCGGTAAATGAGGTTAAAATTTTCATCCATCAGGGTAATGGCATCATTGTTATTTTCAATCAACGAACGAAAGCGCTTTTCGCTGGCCACAAGCTTATATTCTGCTTCCACCCTGGCTGTTACTTCATGATAGTTTGCAACTACTGCATTAACACCTTCTAAATGCAGCAGGTTGGTAAATATGCCTTCAGCCCAAATAAATCTGCCGCTGTGGTGCCTGTATTTTACTTTGTAATCAACTGGCTCACCGGGATTGCTGAGAGATTCAGCAAATTTTTCTCTGAATGAAGCAATATCTTCCGGAGCGGCAAGATCAACCGTATTTGTTGTGGGGTTATTGCCCAGCATTTTGTAACCCGAAGGAGACCGGTAAATGACATTCGAATTTTCATCCAGTAAAGAAATTCCTTCAGCGCTGTTTTCAATCAGGGAGCGAAAGCGAAGCTCGCTTGATGTGAGCTTTTTCTCATTTAAAATCCGCTCAGTAACATCCCTGAAATTGAATACAATTGCTTTGATCGTTTTATCATGCAGCAAGTTGGTAACTATGCCTTCCATCCACAGGTAATGCCCCAGTTTATGCCTGCTTCTGAACAGGGTATTAACTGGCTTTCCCGGGTTTGCCACCAATTCTTTTCCCATTTCTCCGGCGGCTGCCAAATCATCGGGATGAACGATTTTACTGAAAGACAAATCTTTGATTTCTTCATCATTCCACCCGGTTATTCGTTCTGATGAGGGACTGCGGTAAATAACGTTAAATGATTCATCCATCAGGGAAATGATATCATGATTGTTTTCCAGTAATGCACGAAAGCGTTTTTCACTTTCGGCAATTTTTTCTTCAGCCTCCACCCTAACCGATACATCTCTGAAGTTGGCAACGTAACCTTTCACATTTTCGTCATGCAGCAAATTTGTTACAACACCCTCCATCCAAACGTAACGCTGGTCACTATGCCAGTGGCGGACTAACGCATTGATGGGTTTACCCGGATTCTGCCTTGCCTGCTCCAAAACCGCAGCAGCTTGTGCCCTGTCTTCTGGATGAACATTTTCTACAGCTTCAAAACCTTCGTTTTGTCCAGGTGCATATCCCATTACACGGTCGGTAGAGGGACTGCGGTAAACAACGTTAAAAGATTCGTCCATCAGGGCAATGGTGTCATAATTATTTTCTACCAGCGCCCTGAAGCGTTTTTCACTGGCTGCAAGTTGTTTTTCTGTTTTATCTTTTTCTGTTACATCGTTGATCAATACAAGCAGCGCTTTTTTTGTGCTCATAGGTAAGTGGGTGTGAGTTAATTTCAACAGAGATCAGCGTTCCATCTTTTTTGATATGCTTCCAAACGCCCTGGTTTCTTATTTCATTGTTATTTTGAGACCTGCCTATTTTTGTAAATGCCTCAACTGCATCAGCAGGCCGGATGTCAACCGCCGTCATTGTTAAAAACTCGTTGCGGCTGTACCCGTAGTGTTGCAGGGCTGTTTCGTTAACATCTAAAAATTTAAAGCTTACAGCATCAATAACCCACATGGGTAAAGGGTTATTTTCGAACAGGTAACGGTAATTTTTTTCTTTATCTAAAACAGCCTTTGTTCTTTCGTCCACTTTTTTTTCCAGTTCTTCGTTTGCCTTTTCAAGTTTTTCTTCCAGCTCTTTTCTTTTACTTATATCTTTTACTATAAAATTAAAAGAGGTTGTAACACTTTCTGTATTCTGTATGCGGTTGGCTGTTACTGCCCCAAAAAAAGATGTCCCGTTTCTGTGATGGTAAATCTTTTCAGCCTTCCAGTTTCCCTGTTCAATAATTTCTTTTTCTACTTCATTTATTTCACTTGCAGTTAATTTTAAAATGCCAAGGCTTGATATGGGTTTACCCATTACTTCTGCTTTGTTATACCCAAAAAGTTTTTCTGCCCCGTCATTCCAGCTTATAATATGCTGGTTAATATCTCTTGAAAAAATAGCTTCTGATGATTGCTCCACAATATCAGCCAGGTGATTAAGCTGTTCATTCAACTTTTTTTGGGCAGTAATGTCCCGGCTTACGGCTACATACCCTGTTATAACCCCATCTTTGTTTTTAATACAGGATGTAGAAGCAGTTACATAAATAGTTTCGCCAGCTTTTGTTTTTCTTTCCAGCTCACCTGCCCAGTACATTTTTTCATCCAGCTCTATTACTGCTTTCATAATTTCATCGCTGGATATCACAGTTTGTAAAAGTGCATTCGATTCTTTATCCAGGGTTTCGGGCTCCTTAAATCCATATAATTTTTCAGCGCCAAGATTCCAGCTTTTAATTTTGCGGTTGGCATCCAGCGTATAAATGGCATCGTTTGACTGGTTAATCTGCATAGAGAGGAACTGTAGTTCATCACTCGATTTCTTTTTCATTTTTCCCTGCACTCTCTTCTTTTCTGACCATAATAATAACGTCATTAAAACCACTATAATAAAGGCGGCAGAAAGAAATTTTAATGATTGCTGGCCAGCTTCCGTCTCATTTTCTTTAAGTCTTTTTTTTAATAACAAATATTCGTCCTCAGTTACCTGGTTTATTATTTTCCTTACTTGGTCCAGGTAAAATTTCCCCCTGCTGGTCGCAACAAGTTCAGCCGAAGCAACGAGTCCTTTCTCCTCTCTCATTTTTATAGTAGTATCAGAAAAAGAGAATCTTTTTTCGGCAAAAAGATGCAGGGAATCGAGAAGCTTTTCCCTCTCCGGATTGTTTTTATTTAGTGACCGAAGCAGGGCCAACTGGTCGTTGATGTGTTGCTTTGAGTTTACAAGCGGTTCCAAAAATGCGCTGTCGCCGGTAAGTAAAAAACCCCTTGATCCTGTTTCATTATCAGTTACAAAAGAGAGGAGTTTGCTGGTTTGGTAAAGATTTTCCCGGGATTGTGCAATCAGAAATGCAGATGAGTTTTCATTTTTTTTTTGACAGTAAAACATGTATAACATGCCACTGAAAATCATCAACGCAACTGCTATGCCAATAGAAAGGGCTTTATTAAGAGAAAACTCGTACTGCATAAGTAGCTGAAAGATTTTATAAAAGGATAATAAAATAAACAGCCCGCAGGCAAAAACTTTAACAAACTGAAAGGTAGTAAATATGACAAAGTGTTTTGTAGTTTGATTACTACAAAATACTTGTTATAGGCAAAATCTTAGCGTTTGCAGTAAGATAAAATTGCAGCATGCAGGCATTGCGGGTTAAACTAAAGAACGGTTTTTTGAAGTGAGGTCATTTGTGAGTTCTGCCCTGAACAAGCTGAAAATTTCTCTCAAGCCTCCTCTTTTGTGAAAGGATAATACCAACATTTTTAAAATACCAGTTCTTTAACCGGATGCAAGTATGGTAGAAGTCATTGTAATTTACATTCTTGTTTTCTGGATATTTTGGAAGTATCCAGGTTATTTCCATACAACAGTTATCAAGATAATTTTCGTCAGCAGGTTTACGCTGCTTTCGCCGCTGCCATCGTTCATGGCATTGCCCAATTCGTACCGGCTCATACCAATCAGCCTTATCTTTTTTCAGCAGTATCAAACCTGAACTGGTTTTTGTGACCCGCCCTCATCCAGTGGTTGTAAAACTCAAAATCATTTTTAGTGGCAACAAGGCCGGAAGTTTCATTTAAAATATCAACAGACTTGCTGCTTATTTTTTTAAAGCTGCTGCCGGAAAGTTTGCAAACAATAGCAGCGGCGGAACTGTCCATAAATACAGAGTCCATAATATTATCGCCATCAAAATCTTTCACCAACTCCCGTTGTGCAATAGCAACTGGCTGAATTAAAACCAGGGCTATAATAAACAAAAACATTTTCATTGCAGCGATGGCTAACTGCCATAAATATTTTTGCTGATAAAACCATTCTTAAACTTACCTGCCGGATCATACTCGCTGATCAGCTGTTTAAAGTCGTTCATCTTGGCATATCTTGACTGAAGGGTCGCCGAAGGCATTGTAAATAATTTAGCCCAGTGCGGCCTTGGGTTGTAGGGCGCCAGCGCTGCTTCAATTTTCGGTATCAGGCCCATAACTTCACTTACTTCCTGCTTCCAGGTTGTGTGCAGTACAGCACAGGTTTGTTTGTAGGCAGGGCTCATCCAAAAATTATCTGCCTGTACCGTTCTTATTTCGGAAATAAAAAGATGCGGAGAAATTTGTGATCCCAACTGCTCCATCGCCATCATAGCCGGGAAAGCATTTTCTACCGGTACAAAAAATTCGCTCTGCAGTTCTTTGCCGGAGCTTGGTTTAAAACCCATTTTAAAATGCGGCATTCTTTCATACCAGTGGCCGGGCACGCCTAACTGGGCGGTGCAATTTTCCGCTGATTCTGTTTCTATCGGGTGCAGGTTTTGCGTAGCCAGTTTTGCACCAAATAATTCCGGTGGCGGAGCTTTGCCATCAACCTTACTTTTTACCCAAACCTCACTTACATTTTTATTGCGCCAGTCTGTGAAAAGGCTTACACTATAGCCGCCAGACATTATTTCCAGGAAGTTTTTTTCCAGCTCCTGCATGGGCAGGTTGCGGTAAACTACCTGCTGCATTTCAAAAGTTGGGATAATATCCAGCGTTAGTTTGGTAACAAGGCCCAGGGCACCAAGACCAACTACAGCGCCATAAAACTGTTCACCATCTTTTTGTTTGGAGAGGTTCACCACATCACCCGCCGCATTCACAAACTCAATGGCACTCACCTGTGTGGAGAGGTTGCCGTTTTGCACACCACTGCCATGCGTTGCGGTAGATACAGCACCCGCCACAGAGATATGCGGCAGTGAAGCCAGGTTGTGTAACGCAAATCCATTTGTTTGCAGGTAGGGAGCCAACTCGCCGTATTTAATGCCACCCTCAACCGTTACCGTCGAAGCCTGTTTATCAAGCGAAACAACTTTGTTGAGTTCCTGAGTTGAAACCAAATTTTCTGTACTATCTGCAATGGTATTAAAAGAATGCTTTGATCCCAGCGGCCTGAGTTTGCTGCATTTTTTTACGGCTTCCTGCACTTCTGCTACGGTTTTGGGGTAGTGTACATTGCCCGTGCTGTATTCTAAATTTCCCGCCCAGTTTTTTAAATGCACTGTGTTAGTTTTTTTTGGTGAGCATCCTGTAAATTTTGTAAGTAAAGCCGCACCTGTTAATACAGAGCCGGCTTTTAAAAAATCCCTTTTATTCATATTGGCAAGAGTTGGTTTAAAGTTATTTTTTGCAATCCTATCCGTAAAAGTAAGGCTTAATTTAAAAGAAAAAAATCATTGGCAGTTGCATTGTACTGTAGCTACCAGCAGATTTTATTTGAACGCAAGCTAATGCAGCAAACCCAGGCTTTGGTCTGGCTATCCATTACAAGTCTTCAGCAGTCTCGTTTCACTTTGCCTGCTTCCGGGCTTTCCATTGCTATCCAGCGTAGGTTTTCAGCAGCAGTAATTTTGAGGAGCATTAATAATGCAGGGGGAGTGCTTATGTACGCAGTTTATTTCAATTGTTGCTGCTTGTGAATCTCTTATAATAGATTTTTATAGAATCTGTTTTAAGCAGTATATTTATACAGAATTGCGGTTATGGAAGTAATATCCTTTTAGCGATAAAAGTCAATTTCTAATTCATCACATAATATAATTTGTTGGTTATGTTGAGCATTATTGTAAAGCCCTTTTTTCACAGAGGTACAGAGCAAATGGGGCTTTTTTATGATAATATACCTTTACTTAATAGTGCAGTTAAAAGAGTAAAGGGTATCAAATGGAGCCAGACAAACAAATGCTGGTATTTACATTTGAGCAGGGAAAATTATAATTTGATGCTGACGGCTACAGTGGGCCTTGCCCTGATTGATGAAACGCAGCTGCGGCCATATTTGGAAAAAAGGAAAAAAGTATTACAGGTAAAAAAAGCCGCAGCAGAAGCACCGGCATTAAAACCAGTTAACCTGCAGGCTTATGATATCAGTACTGGCAATATGGATCAGCTAGTAAGAATGGTAGAAACTTTGGAATTAGCTCAAAATCCTGCTTCAACTATAAAAACTTATAAAAATGAGTTTAAGAAGTTATTACAGCTTCTAAAAAACAAGCCGGTAGAATCACTATCCAGCGAAGACTTAAGGCGGTACATGCTGTATTGTGCCAACGATCAGCAGCTAAGTCCCGGCACTCTTAACAGCAGGCTAAATGCACTTAAATATTATTTTGAAAATGTGTTGCACAGGGAAAAGTTCTTTACAGATTTACCAAGAGCTAAAAAGCCCCTTCACCTGCCCAATGTGCTGGCCGAAAATGAAATGGGACGATTGTTCAATGCGCTGAAAAACAAAAAGCATAAGGCTATTTTATTTACTGCTTACAGTGCCGGCCTAAGGGTAAGTGAAGTAACGAAATTAGAGTACAAACATATTGATGCTGCCAGAATGCAACTTTTAATAAAAGATGCTAAAGGCAGCAAAGACAGATATGTTATGTTAAGCCCTCTTGTGCTTGACGTGTTAAGGAATTATATTGCAAAGCTGAACCCAAGACCCTTCCGCTATATATTTGAAGGGTTTGTAAAAGATACACCCTACAGTCACCGCAGTGCCCAGGAAGTATTTACAAAGGCGAAAAAACTGAGCGGCATTAAAAAGGATGTAACTTTTCATAGTTTACGTCACAGCTTTGCCACTCATTTACTGGAAAAAGGGACTGATGTAAAATATATACAGGAACTGCTGGGGCATTTCGACATCCGCACTACGCTGCGGTATTTGCATGTGGCAAGAAAAGATATGGTGAACATAAAGAGCCCTGTGGACGACCTTTTTAAGGATGGCGGTTTTGAGTGGTAGTGTAGATTGCCGCAACCGACAATTTAAAAATGTACCCCTATAAGTGATTGATACTCAACAAAAACCTTATTTTTAACCCGCCGTGAATTGCGGCAATTAACGAGTTGCCTGCAATTTGTGTAAACCTTAAAGTGCTGCATCAGACAAAGTACTATGACAAAGCATTCTCAATTTATAGTGACACTTCTGTTAGTCCTTACAACAGTAGGACAAACAATCTACGGACAGGCCAAAGCAATTAAATTTAGTAATGAATTGAACGCTTATTACAATCAGACAAGACCAAAAGATACACTTAATGGTCTTGCGGGGTTTAGATTTTTTGAACCTAAAATAAATGAAATTACCTTAAATCCTGACGCTACATTTGAATTTTGGAGCAGACCCAATGTGAGTTGCTTTACTTGGCATAGTTATAAAGGAACTTGGAAAAAGAAAAAGGACACTTTGCTTTTTTATGACAACTATCAAGTTGACGAAAACGATACAAAAGCAACTTACAATAAAGGCTCAAAACAAGAGTTTTTAATAACCTTTAAAACAGACAAAGGCTCAATTTTAAAGAATAAAAGTATAAAAATTGATTACGAATATGACTTTGATGCTCACATAGACAGTCCTGAAAAGATATTCTCTTTGGATGAACATAATTCAGTTGTTATTTCTTACAAAGACATTCCAAACTTTGACAAACTTGATGCAATTAGAATAGAGTATCTTTTAAACTACACAGATAAAAGGTATAGTTATTTGACAGAGAACAAAACCATTAATCGTAAAGAAGGCGACGTTCCCAACATAATTGCAGTTGAATTTGTTGAAAAACCTAAGAAGGAAATAGTTTACAGGACAATCACTGCATTTGTAAAAAATGACGTACTTAAAATTGTTTCAAACTCTAAGACAAAAACTACATTACCTGACTACTATCGTGACATTGAATTTGAAGAAAGTTACAGTTTAAGCAAATAAACTGCAGGCAACATGGGGTTTTGCAATAGTTGGGCTTGACGTTCGTACAATCAGCAACAGTGCATATCCCAGCTTTTGTTCGGGCAGGACAAACAACATTGAGCATTAGTTCTTAACATCATTTTTATATCTTTACCCAGCAGCGGTTCCGGGCAGACAGTTGGTCAATTCCCAACCATCGCAAAGCCCTGTTCGTTGGCAGTAATTGTGTCGAAACTCTATGACTCCATCAACTGAATTTATTGAAGGTCTTAAAATTTTGGAGCCATTTATATTTAATTATGGTTTTAAAGTTGACAATATTAAAACTGAACAAGCTTCTGGTGGACAGTTTACAAATGCGACATACACTAATGGAAAGAAGAAATTAGTTATTGGCTATCGTTATTCAATTGGAGAACTTTATTATCAGTTTGACAATTTTAAAGTAGGACATACATTTTATCTTGACCATCTTGGGTTTGCAGACAAGAAACAATTTCCAGACTTTCAATCAGAAGACAAACTTTTAGCATTTAAACATATTCTGCACGACTTAGACTTTATACTTGGAGACTTTTTTAAAGGACAATGCACTAAACTAATTGAAGCATCTAAGCTGCAAGACAAGTTTGTCAAAGAGCATAACGAAAAAGCTCAGGAAGAATATAATAAGCACTTTGACAAAGTAACAATTGAACGAGCCAGACAGAAATTTAAAGATAAAGAATACAAAAAGACTTTAGAGCTATATGCTACAGTTGAACACAAGAATTTATTAAACGAACTTGACAAAAAAATTATTGCATATTGTGAACGACAAACTTGAGGATAGAGAACAACTACTGCCAACATATGGTTTGGCATTATTGGGGCTTGACGAATATTGCCTCAGCATTTGTTCTTTATTGTGCTTCAGTTCGGGCTTGACGTTATAAATTTGGCTTATGAATAAAACATCAGCAATATTGCAATCATTGGGCTTCGGTTATGGGCAGACGGAATACTAATTCCCCAACAAACGCCAAGCCTTTTTCGTTGGCTGCCATTGACCTAGACACACCTAAATTGCAAAATAATTCTGTAAATTAAAGCACATAAAACTCAAAATAATGAAGCTTAAATTCTTAATCCCATTCATTTTATTTTCAGTGTTCAGTATAGATTTGATTGCACAAGAGAATAAAGTAAAACTTGATACTTTCTGCTCTTATAACCCAGGCAGTATTTGTGGAAGCAAATTTGAATTGAATTATTATGAACTGAATGACACTAATGAAATTAAGTCTATTGCTTATAAAGTAATGAATGAATTGGGAATCAACAGAAAAGTATACATTGGCAGATTCAAAGACAAGAATAATAGTGGCATTTTCTTTAAACTTAAAGAGGATAACATTGCAAGGGTTTTAGTTTCTCAAAAATATGTCAATCAAAATTGGGTTGCTTTAGGAATTTTATTTCATGAACTTGGACATTATATTAATGACCATGAAAATTTCTGTAGTAATAAAGACTTAGAATTAGACGCAGATTACTATGCAGGTTATTGTCTATCAAGAGCGGGTGCAGATAAAACTGAAGCAATAATGTCTTTGAATATTTTACCAGAGGAAGGTGATGATACTCATCCACCCAAAAAAGATAGAGTAGAACGTGTTTTGAAAGGATGGAATGATGAAAAAAAAACCAAGGGGATAAATTCTTTTACATCAATAACTCCAAATGTTATTTGGGAGAATACAGACGATAGTGTGACTGTTACAATAGACAATCAAACAATAAATTTTAAGAGGACAAAATATTTAAGTTATAAAATTATTAGTGGCGACACGGTTCTTACATTTGACCCTCAATTTGGAATGTTATACTTAAAAACCTCTAATTCTACCTATCAATTATTAGATTATAAATATAAGGACGGAAATGAGGGAATGGGTGAGTTAGTCAATGACAGAACTACTTTAGTGTATCTTAGATTTGATAACAAACATTGGAGATATTATAACAAAGGCAGAATTATATTGCCAGAAGCCACAACAGTTCTTGGTTGGCGTGGTGTAGATTATATGGTATCATTTCAAGGAAAAGTAGTGTCTTTCAAAAATTTTAGATACACTCCAGAAAAAAAAATTATGCCTGCATTATATCAATAACAATTAAATCAAAAAAAAATGAAAAAAACAACCTTTCTTGCAGTTCTCATTTGTTTGGCAACAATTTCACAAGCCCAAACCAAAAGAATCTTTACAGATTTATATAATCTAACGGATTCACTAAAGACAGTAAAAAGTACTGTAGAAGATTTTGCAACAGAAATGAAAAATGAATGGAAAAATGACTCTCTAAAGATTATTGGACAGAAAAAATTTGTTGAGGTTAGTGGTGTAGTAGATGGAATTACCACTTCGTTTTCAACAATCATACTTCACCCAAAGCAGCTTACCCCAGCTATTAAGGCAAAAATCTCCGACCAGCTAAAAAATCTGTATTTAAAAATGAATGATTTTTCTTCATTTTATGTAAGCTCAAAAATTTTTATGACCAATGGTTCCAAGTTTGGTCCAGGTACCATTACAGTAGTTACGACTTTGTTTGATATTGGCACTAAACTGTACGATATGATTAAAAAGTTTGTAGTAGCACAACGTACTGAAATTGCAAATAAATTCAAGGACGATTGTACATTAGTAAAATGGGATAAACTTCCCAAATCTGAATAAACTGCTCAAGCCCAACGGAATAAATCAAAATCTCGAAATACAACGGCAGCCAACATGGTGTTTTGTGCAAGTTTTCTATGACTCCACCAACAGGTTTTTATTTTATTTTTTTAGTAGTTATGCACACTTCCTAACGTAGTTATCCTCATAGTTTCGTTCGTCTCTTATTACTGCAAATACCCGGTGAACAAGCTTGTTCCTGACAGCATTGATGACGCTCATTTTGTTTTTTCCTTCTTTGACCTTTCGTTCAAAATAGGCTTTCATTTCCGGGTCGTTTTGGATGGCTGACATGGCACACAGATGCAGTAATTTTTTAAGCTTCATATTAGCAAAGGGGCTTACGGTTGATTTATACCGTACACTAGTACCCGAACTTTTTGTAAAGGGTACTACACCACAATAGCAGGCCAGTTGTTTTCCATTGTCAAATGCTGTGAAGCCTTTGGTATATACCATCAGTGCAACGGATGTTACCTGTCCAATTCCTTTGATAGAAGCTACCCGTTTTACTTTGGTGTTTAGTTGTTCATCCTGCTGAATAGTTTTGGCGATTAAGGCTTCGATGGACAGCTTGGATTTTTGCAAAGCAGCTACTGGCGCCTTCTGCAGTTTCTCTAAAGTTTTGGCATCTTCTGTACACCCACAGTCTTTTAATTCATTGAGTGGAACGGTAAGTAATATAATGGCATTTACAATTCTGTCCCGCTGGGCAATTAAGTTTTTAATGGATTCAATATTGCTGTCAATGGGCTGCCAGCGCTTAACCTGGTCTTTATAGCGCAGGGCATACCAGGCTATTTTTACAGCAGCTGCTTTGTCATCTGTACCTCTTTCAAAGCCCCCGGCTTTTTTAATGCGCAAGGGCATTTCTACCCAAAGGGCTGCCTTGGCTTTTACAAGATAATGTACCAATCCGGTGTTGTAGATACCGGTATATTCCATACAAAAGAGCGTTTGTTCATCCGGCAATACACCGTGCTTTTGCAACCAGTTTTGCATTTTTATAAAGCCCTCCGGCTTTTGGCTAAACTGCTCATGAATGACCATGGATGAATCCTCAGCTTTTATCAATGCTGCATCAAACCATGTTTTGGAAATGTCGATTCCAACAAAATTTTTAAATAACTTGCTCATGCTTTTAAACATTTAAAAGGTGAATGAATCAACCTGATTTTTTGAACCAATCAAGACCTTAATAATGGGACTGCTATTCCCTATTTTCTATTTGATTCCGTGTTCAAAAAAACCAGCATAAGATTAGAACTTGCAATAGGGCTTAATACCTTGCAGGGCTGTAATGCGCTTATGCTGGCAGGTTGATTTTATTAAATGTAATTTATCCACATTTGCACACCAATTCACAAAGAAAAAAGAAGCAAAAAAGAAAAGTAGTAATAGTAGTAGCTTTATTAATAAGATAATGAATACAAATCTAAAGGCAGGGCTTGACGTTCAAACTTCGGCATTTTGCATCGCTGTACTTTGGTTCGGGCTTGACGGAATTCTGTTGGGCTTTTAGTTGTTATCTTGTACTTTTATTTCTTTATTGGGCTTCAGTTCCGGGCTGGACAATCAACAATGCCCTGCCTGCACAAAGCCCTGTTCGTTAGCGGTAAGCCGATACGACATCACAACAACTATGAAATTTTGGGAACTAATATCTGCATTTAGAAGCGAAACAGGCAATTTGAAATCTGTTCTTTCAAAAGATAGTTGGGCAAAATTTAAATCACATTACGACAACTTAAACGAAATTGTTCAAAGACAGGACAGACAAATATTGGATGAAGAAATCCCGTTTCAATTAGCAAAAGAAGTTTGTGAACTAAGCAAACTTAAATTCTACCTCTATTACAAAGACACCCCACACAGGTTGGCAAGTTACCAACAAGGTAGTGACACACCTTTTGAAGAAATTTCATCGCTTGACATTTTATTAAGATTCGGAGGCTCTTATATTGAGGAAACAATGGAACGGACTATGTCTGATGTAATGCCAAGAAAACTTGGTAACTATATTGAGGTTTTAGGAGCATTTAATGTGACGAATAGAGGAATGATTGCATTTCTGAGAACGGAAAATTCTAAACTTTTAGAAAACGAAATAATTACTTCGCTAGACAATTCGAGAATGTGGACTATAGTTAATGAACCATTTATGTTTGTTGACCCTTATTCTGCATACGAAAAGCAAGAACGACAAAAAGACCAAGGAATTCGACAATATATTATCAAACCAACAGTGGGTACTGACAAACCACTAGATGCAGAATTGTTAAAGCGTAAGACAAACAACACGGAAACGGCCTAACCGCTAACATGGGGTTTGCTGCAATTGGGGCTGGACGTTGAAGCAATCATCGGCAGTGCATATCCAGGCTTTGGTTTCGGCGGACGGAATTCTGCCGGGCTTTTGTTGGTTAACTTCGGCTTTTAGTTATTAATTTAGCTTCAGTTCCGGGCAGACAGTTGGTCAATTCCCCAACTGCAAGCAAGCCCTGTTCGTCAGACTGTGAGAAAACTAAAAAAAGTCAAAAAACCGCCCCGTAACTTTTCACCACAAGCCAATAGAAGTTGATTCAGGCAGTCCTTAAAAATACCACGCAGTAATTATTCAAAAAAAATGGAGGCTTATGTTGTCTGTAAATCGGCTTAATAGAGGCGCTTTTTAAAAGGCAGATTACTTTGGTGTAATCTGGTTGCCAGTTTTTGATTGTCTGCAGCATTTTTTCAAAGCCGAGTATGTTTTTGGTTCGCATAAAGTTGTAACAAAACATGATGAGGTTCATTTCACCATTTACTTTTTGCAATCCTTTCAGCAGTGTATGTGTGTAACCCCAATGCCTTTTTATACTGCCAAAGGGATGTTCACAAATGGCTTGTCTTCGCTTGTAATATTGGGGATTTTTTTTGATGTTGTTATCATTGAGGTCTACCGCATCCTGGTATTCACTACGCTGGATAATGCGCTTGGGAAGTTTGGTACACTGGCTTTTTAACGGGCATGTTTTACAGGCACCGGTACGGTATGTTTTAAAGCGGTAGCTGGTTTCATTTGCTTCACCTTTTTTATTGTGCCAGGTACCCAGTGACGTTAGTACTGCACCGGCGGGGCAGGTATAGGTATCTGCCAGTTTATTATAGTTAAAGCTTTCAACTAAAAATTCGTTGGCAATGTGTTTGACACCAGGCTGTTCTTTATACGCTACATGGGTGATCATGTTTTCCTGCTGACATTCGAGCAGCTCAGCACCGGTATGGTAACCTTTATCTGCCAGCACCATCAGGCTGTCTTCTTTTTTTAATTGCAGATTTTGTTTGGCTTGTATAGCTGCTTTGTGTAGAGCCTTGCCATCATTGGTATTGGTGGCTTGTGTATGTACTATCAGGTTGTGTTTATCGTCCACAGCATTCTGTGTATTATAGGCAACTTCTACAATACTTTTGGTTATAAGTATGCTGCGGCTGTCAGCATCAGTGGTGCTAACCTGCTTATCATCCGTAGCATCCAGTTGGTGCTGAAGCGTATCGTATTTAATGGTGCGTTCTTTTAGCCTGGCGAGGCCCTGTGCTATCTTTTCTTTTTTTAGCAGGAGTTCATCACTGGCAGCCACGTTTTCCTGCTGATCCAGTTCATCGAGTTCCTGTAAATATTTCGCAGTTTTGTCTTCAATAAACTGGCGGTGCTTATCTATCTTTTTTTGGTTGTAGTTATTCTTTTTACTGTTAACTGCTTTAAACTTACTGCCATCTATACCGATGGTTGTTTTGCCCAGCAGGCCTGCATCGCTAAGAAACTGTACATACAGTTTAAACATGGATTGTAAAGGCACTGCATGTACTTTACGAAAATCTGCAATGGTGTGGTAGTTAGGTTGCAGTCCCTGCAACAGCCACTGCAGTTCAATGTTTCGGCTGCATTCCTTTTCGAGCTTCCGGCTGCTGCGGATTTTATTGAGATAGCCGTAGAGGTACAATTTTAACAGCACTCCGGGTGCATACGGCGGCCGGCCTTCACTTTTATGAACCGTGCCGGTAAAGCCTAATTTTTGCAGATCAAGCTTATCAATAAAAGCATCCATGAGCCTTGCTGCATTGTCAGCACTCACCTGGTCGTCGGGTGTGGTGAAGTAGGTTTGATGTCTGTTGTTTCCTTGTATAAACTGCATGCCTTTTTTATAACAAAAATCATACGCTGTTTACGCTATTCACATTGTGTGTATATTTGGCTAAAGGAGTTTTTTCACAAACTCGCGTTGTGCGTCACTTTATGAAAACCTCATTTTACATATTAACTCTTTTTAATTTGACAACTTGCCAAAATGTATTTGGACAACAATCAAAACTAGATACAATATTTATTCGTAAAGACAGTTTGAAAGGAGTTTCACAATCAATATTTATCGAGACAAATAAAAACAGCAAATTTTACGAGAACATTACTTCTTTCAAGTTTGGTATGTTTGACAAAGAAAGCTATGACAATTCACTTGACTACTTAAAGAAAAACAAAATCAAATTAAAGAGACATAAAACGATTGTGCCTTCAATAAAATGGGTTACGCTTAAAAAATATAATGGACAACTTTATGCTTACTACCCTTGTGACTTTAATTCTTATTTTCAAGTTTCAATTAATGACACGACATTTATTGATTGGACAGGTGAAGGACCTATTGCAAATAAAATAAAAAGTCAAAGGAAACTAAATAACACAACTTTTGAAATTAAAGTGACAGGAATTAACGAGCAGGACAGAACAATCACAATTAATATAATTGACAAGACAAAAGGAATAGCAGTTTTTACAGAAACAACGGTACAAAACGGGGAAATTCATTTCTTTATGATAATGGCAGACAAAATTAAGACTGTTCCTTTCATTGTAAACAACTGTGAAACATCTAAACAGTCAGAACTTAAATTTGAAGAACCAAATTTTGATAAATTACTTAAAACGAAATGAGAAGAAAAGCGAACGCACAACATTGGGTTTTGTGCAAGTTGGGCAGACGGAATAACAATGAGCATTTGTAATTCTGTTCAGCTTTTGTTTCATCTAACTGCGTCCACTTAGGGTCTAACTAATTTGTTACAAGCCCACCCATTGCTATATCTTCTGCTGTTAAATTCATTTTTCTCATTTTGTGTTGTATATTTTTAATGATGCTTTTTTTGGTTTGTTCATCATACTCTTTTTCATTTTGTGCTTTGTAGGGTACTTTACGTACCGTCATTATCCAAAAGATTTCTGCCAGTCTTCTGGCAAGTGCCGTAATGGCTGCAGCTCTTCCTTTTTTAAATGCTATGCGGCTGAATATTTTTTTTAACACGCCATCTTTTCGCTGGGCAATGGTATTGGCCGCAAGGCGGAACGCATTGGACAGGATATTTTTTCCTTTAGGTGTACGGCTGCTGATTACTTTGCCGCCTGTTATTTTATTATTGGGAGACAGTCTTAACCAGCTTGTAAAATTCTTTTTACTCGGAAACTTTATGATGTCGCTTCCAACTTCGGCTATAAAGGTCATTACCGTGGCGCCGCCAATGCCTTCCACTTCCAATAAATCAACTCCAAAATATTCCATACTTAATTTGGACACATCATAAGCGGCACTGTTTTTATTCTTTTTGATTTTTGTTGGCGTTATTGCGCCTGCTGCGCAAACAACATTTTCTCCGGCAGGTATTGCTGATGCATGCTTAACGGTAATGGCTGCCGTCATTTGTTCCAGTAATAATTCTATCTGTTTGTCACAATTGGTCATTCGTAGTTGATAATTTTTATAGCTTTCAAGTTCATCAGCTACAATATATAATTGCTCCGGTTTCCATTGCCCCTGCAACGCCTGGGCTATCTCTTCTTTACTTTTTTTTACTTTGTAATGAACCAGCGATGCCAGGGCTATGCCATCCCGCTGCCCTGTTACTATGGCCTCCAGTATAGCCATACCGCTCAGGCCCGTTATGTCACGTACTGCAATATCCAAACGTATATTCATCAGCCGCAATGCTTTCTGCATTTTTTGAATACAGGTGGCTGCCTGTGCTACCAGGCTGCTGCGGTGGCGGTGATAAGTACGTACCTGTTCTATTTGTGCAGCAGGAATAAAAGATGTTTTTAACAAGCCCAGTGTATGTAACCGTTGTAACCAGCGGGCATCTTTAGCATCTGTTTTCTTTTGAGGGTCTTTGATATAATTATTGCTGAGTACCACTTCTATACCAGCTGCCTGTATGCAGGCAAACAGCGGCTGCCAGTAAGTGCCGGTACTTTCCATTGCTACGGTCGTTATGCCCTTTTGCTGTAAATGCGTAACCAATGCTGCATTGTCTTTACTGTAAACACCAAAAGTACATACATCAGATGACTGCTGTCCGGTAGCTACATAATGTTCCCTGGAGCCAACATCGATACCGGCGGCATGGCTGTGGATGACTGTCATAGAAACTGTGTCAGGGGATGTTGATTTCTTTTCCATTTTTTTTATTTATGTGAAAAAATAAAATAAAAAACAATGCCCTAAATTGTATCTATAGCTTAAAAATTGTTTCATACGGGATACCCTGCATGCAGGGTTCTCCAATTGATTTTTCACCAGAAGAGGCCTGCATTAAAAAGGCATCTTCTTCTATACAATTTTGCCAGTGTTCCAGAGGGGCTATAACGCACCATTCAAAAGCAGGACTTGTAAAGCATTGTATCTGCAACTAAAGTTAGCTATTGATTTTATGAAAATTTTATATTGGTGTTCCAGCTTGACGGAATGCTATTTGGCTTTTTGTTGTTATCTTCATCATCAGTTTTTCAATCAGCAGCGGTTCCGGGCAGACGGAATTCTATTTCCCAACCTGCACAAAGCCCTGTCCGTCAGACTGTGAGAAAACTAAAAAAAGTCAAAAAACCGCCTCGTAACTTTTCACCACAAGCCAATAGAAGTTGATTCAGGCAGTCCTTAAAAATACCACGCAGTAATTATTCAAAAAAAATGGAGGCTTATGTTGTCTGTAAATCGGCTTAATAGAGGCGCTTTTTAAAAGGCAGATTACTTTGGTGTAATCTGGTTGCCAGTTTTTGATTGTCTGCAGCATTTTTTCAAAGCCGAGTATGTTTTTGGTTCGCATAAAGTTGTAACAAAACATGATGAGGTTCATTTCACCATTTACTTTTTGCAATCCTTTCAGCAGTGTATGTGTGTAACCCCAATGCCTTTTTATACTGCCAAAGGGATGTTCACAAATGGCTTGTCTTCGCTTGTAATATTGGGGATTTTTTTTGATGTTGTTATCATTGAGGTCTACCGCATCCTGGTATTCACTACGCTGGATAATGCGCTTGGGAAGTTTGGTACACTGGCTTTTTAACGGGCATGTTTTACAGGCACCGGTACGGTATGTTTTAAAGCGGTAGCTGGTTTCATTTGCTTCACCTTTTTTATTGTGCCAGGTACCCAGTGACGTTAGTACTGCACCGGCGGGGCAGGTATAGGTATCTGCCAGTTTATTATAGTTAAAGCTTTCAACTAAAAATTCGTTGGCAATGTGTTTGACACCAGGCTGTTCTTTATACGCTACATGGGTGATCATGTTTTCCTGCTGACATTCGAGCAGCTCAGCACCGGTATGGTAACCTTTATCTGCCAGCACCATCAGGCTGTCTTCTTTTTTTAATTGCAGATTTTGTTTGGCTTGTATAGCTGCTTTGTGTAGAGCCTTGCCATCATTGGTATTGGTGGCTTGTGTATGTACTATCAGGTTGTGTTTATCGTCCACAGCATTCTGTGTATTATAGGCAACTTCTACAATACTTTTGGTTATAAGTATGCTGCGGCTGTCAGCATCAGTGGTGCTAACCTGCTTATCATCCGTAGCATCCAGTTGGTGCTGAAGCGTATCGTATTTAATGGTGCGTTCTTTTAGCCTGGCGAGGCCCTGTGCTATCTTTTCTTTTTTTAGCAGGAGTTCATCACTGGCAGCCACGTTTTCCTGCTGATCCAGTTCATCGAGTTCCTGTAAATATTTCGCAGTTTTGTCTTCAATAAACTGGCGGTGCTTATCTATCTTTTTTTGGTTGTAGTTATTCTTTTTACTGTTAACTGCTTTAAACTTACTGCCATCTATACCGATGGTTGTTTTGCCCAGCAGGCCTGCATCGCTAAGAAACTGTACATACAGTTTAAACATGGATTGTAAAGGCACTGCATGTACTTTACGAAAATCTGCAATGGTGTGGTAGTTAGGTTGCAGTCCCTGCAACAGCCACTGCAGTTCAATGTTTCGGCTGCATTCCTTTTCGAGCTTCCGGCTGCTGCGGATTTTATTGAGATAGCCGTAGAGGTACAATTTTAACAGCACTCCGGGTGCATACGGCGGCCGGCCTTCACTTTTATGAACCGTGCCGGTAAAGCCTAATTTTTGCAGATCAAGCTTATCAATAAAAGCATCCATGAGCCTTGCTGCATTGTCAGCACTCACCTGGTCGTCGGGTGTGGTGAAGTAGGTTTGATGTCTGTTGTTTCCTTGTATAAACTGCATGCCTTTTTTATAACAAAAATCATACGCTGTTTACGCTATTCACATTGTGTGTATATTTGGCTAAAGGAGTTTTTTCACAAACTCTCGTTGTGCGTCATTCTAAAATGACATTTCGTAAATTGACAGGCCACCAAGACAGACAATAATATTTAATGACAACATCAGGGCAAAGAATTGAAATTGCTTTAAGCAAGAAGAAAATATTTTTAATGCTTTTAGGAGCATTGGCATTTGTTACAATTGGACTTTGGTTTGTTATTTCACCACCGACAATTTCAAATTCATATTGGGGTAACCCGACAAAAATTGCAATTACGGGTTACGCTTCTATTTTATTTTTTGGGCTTTGTGCATTTGTTCTAATTAAAAAATTACCAGACAAGAAACCAGGTTTAATTATTGACCAAGAGGGTTTGACAGACAATTCAAGCGCAGTCTCAGCAGGACAAATTTTGTGGTCGGACATTGAAGATATTTCTGTAACAGAGATTCACAGACAAAAACTAATAATGTTGCAAGTAAGCAACCCAGAAGATTATATTGACAAACAGACAAATGGTTTTAAGCGCAAAATGATGCAAATGAATTATAAAATGTATGGGACACCTTTAAGCATAACTTCAAACGGACTAAAAGTTTCTTTTGACGAACTTCTCTTAACATTGACAGACAAATTAAAGGCAGCACAGAAATGAAGAGAGAAGAAGAACGAACGCACAACAATGGGTTTTGTGCAAGTGCGGCTTGAAGTTGTAGCAATCAACATCAGCAATATAGCGGCATTTGTTCGGGCGGGACAAACATCGCTGAACATTAGTTCTTAATATTTATCTTTATCTAAAGCCAAGCAGCGGTTCCGGGCGGAAGGAATTCTAATGCCACACCTGCCACAAAGCCCTTTCGTTGGCTGCCATTATTAAAGCCGCTACTATGCTAAAAGAACTTGAATTTGACGAAAACCACGAACTTGATTTTGAATTACTAATTAAAGCTGCACTTGAAATTGGCAATAGCTTAGACGGACAAAAAACTTCAATTGGTAGACCCAACATTTATTTTGCAGAAGGTATAGGACAAAAAATATTATCACATATTATTTCTGCTCACTACCTTTCAAAAGGCTATCAGTTAGCTACCGACAAACACCTCTTTGTTGGACAAATAGATTTCTCTTCAGTTTCAATCTTAGTTAGAGCTGCATTAGAAAGTTACCTAACATTTAATTATGTTTTTATCTCTGCAAAAAACGAAGATGATTTGACTTTTAGATTTAACTGCTGGAACTTAGGAGGTTTTATTGACAGGTCAGACTTTATACCTACAGAAGAAAAGCATGTTAAGCTTAAGGAATTTGAAAGTGAGCAAATTAAAATAATACAAGCTGAACTTGAAAAATCAAATACATTTCAAAGCCTTAACGCTGAAAATAAAAAAGCTGCATTAAATGGAAGATGGAAGCTTTCAAATTCATGGTCAAAACTTGCAGTAAATGCAGGTTTTAATAAGAAGTTCTTTGATAACCAATAT
Source organism: Ferruginibacter sp. (assembly GCA_965247025.1). GTDB lineage: Bacteria > Bacteroidota > Bacteroidia > Chitinophagales > Chitinophagaceae > Ferruginibacter. Next base: position 5,813,221 of record OZ252000.1, read on the forward strand.
AGATTTTTATGTAGTCATGCACATTCCAGTAGACTTAGTATCATACAAGTTCAACAGACAAAAGATTTAAAAAGTCAAAGCGAAATGACAAAGGCTTCAATCGGTATTTTAATGGTGGTTTTGGCAAAATATCTCTTTGACTATATTCACCTAATACCAGAACTCAATCACTTTACAACTGACAAAGAAAAATATCCAATGATAGCTGTATGGAAACAAATTGGCGAAGGACTATAACGGCAGCCAACATGGGGTTTTGTGCAAGCAGGGCTTGACGTTCAAACTTCGGCTGTTTGCATCGCTGTACTTTGGTTCGGGCTTGACGGAATTCTGTTGGGCTTTTAGTCGTTATCTTGTACTTTTATTTCTTTATTGGGCTTTAGTTCCGGGCTGGACAATCAACAATGCCCTGCCTGCACAAAGCCCTGTTCGTTGGCAGAAATTATGAAACACCCTAATGATTAAAAAAGCTTACATACACGAATACGGTAGCAATAAATTAGAGCCGGAGCATAAAGATGTTATTGATGTCTTGAAGGAACGTGGAATACCATATGAACTATTTACAGAGAAAAGACTTTCAAGAAATCAGTTAAAACTTGACAAAGAAACTTTGGTTGTTGGAGATAATCCTACAATTACAACTGCTTTAAAAATAATCGGTTTTAATTTTACTAATGACTCATATCCTAAGAGTTTAGAAAAACATTTGGGCAGACAAGTTTGGACAACAACAATTCGTAAACTTGGTTCTCAAACCAGTTTTAAAGAAGTTTCTGGGGTTTTTGTAAAACCAAAATCTAAAGCAAAACTATTTACAGGATTTGTTGTCAATTCTGACTATGATTTATTTCAATTGGAAAGATTTTCAAAGGATACTGATTTGTATTGTTCTACTTTGGTTAATTGGCTTTCAGAATATAGAGTATTTGTGAACAGTTCCAAGATTGTAGGAATCAGAATATATGAAGGAGACGAAGCATTAAAATTAAATATGGATGTTGTAGAGAAAGCAGTTAATGATTTTGAAAATTCTTTCGAAAAAACAGCCGCTTATGGGATTGACTTTGGAGTTCTTGATAGTGGGGAAACAACTCTAATTGAATGGAACGATGGGTTTGCTCTTGGCTCCTATGGGCTTGACAAAGAAATTTACACAGACTTACTTATTGCAAGATGGGAGGAGATACTCCGAATAACTTCTGCCAACAAACAGCTTGGCTAAAGTTGGGCAGGACATTGAAGCAATCAGCAGCAGTTCATCATCAGCATCATCTGGGCTGGACAAACATCGCTGAGCATTTTTTTGGTAACATTTATCATTTTAACTTTATTCAGCAGCGGTTCCGGGCGGACGGAATTCTATTACCCAACCTTCGCCAAGCTCTCGACGTTGGGCGTAAGCAAAAAAGACCTCACGATTAGAAACTATCAGACAATTATGAAAAAGACAAGCTTAAATTTTTTTAGACAGTATTTTATCCCTTTTTCAATGTGCTTAGTTTGGCTTACAAGCTGCAGTCAAACACATATCCGTGACACAAACTACAACTACTCTGTCCCTAAACTTTTAAACGACAGTATCGAGATTGACAATATTAGCAGAGCCAATATTGATAGCAACGAAATTGTTGAGCTTACTAAACTAATTTTAAAAGATAGCTTTCCAAATATTCATAGTTTACTTATCGCCAAAGACAATAAACTTGTTTACGAAAACTACTTTTCGGGTAAAGATGAAAGTTGGGGTTGGAGTTTAGGCTATGCAAAGCACGATATAAACACTTTACACGACATCAGAAGTATTTCAAAAAGTGTTGTTGCAACTTGTATTGATTTAGCCATTCAACAACAAATAATTAAAAGCATAGACGATTCCATTTTTAAATATTTACCCGACTACATTAAATATAAAACATCTCAAAATGAGAAAATAACTATTAGAAATTTACTTACAATGAGTTCAGGTATAAAATGGGAAGAAAATAGTATTCCACACGGAACTTCTGCCAACAATGAAACGCAAATGGAAAAAAGTAAAAATCCAATTGACTACGTTTTAAGCCAGCCAATGGATACTTTGCCAGGAAAGGTTTGGAATTATAATAGTGGCGGTGTACAAATTTTGGCAGAGATAATTAGAAATGCAAGTGGTTTGACAATTGATTATTTTGCAGATAGTTTCCTTTTTAAACCGCTCGGTATTAAAAATTACAAATGGATAAGAATGCAAAGTGATTTTTCTTCTTTCATGGAAAGATATTTGGGAGGAAAAAATAAAAGCAAATTCCCTGCTGCTGCATCAGGATTACGTTTAACATCAAGAGACTTACTAAAGTTTGGTTTGCTATTCTTTAATAATGGCAAGTGGAACAACAAGCAAATACTTTCAGAAAATTGGGTTACAGAAACATTAAAAACACAAATACTGCAAGACAATAGTTCTTCTACAAATGGATATAGCTACTTATTTTGGACTCAAACGAGTAAAATAAACAACAACACATTTGACTTAATAATTGCAAGGGGGAATGGTGGACAAAGAATTTTTATGAATAAGAAATCAAATTTAATAGTAGTAATAACAGCAGGGAATTACAACAAAAAAGGAATCGTTAATGATGGACAGGCTGCAATGGACAAATTTATTCTTCCAGCATTGCGTTGACCATTGCCTACGCCCAACATGGGGTTTGGCATTATTGGGGCAGGACGTTGTTATCTTCATCAGTAGCAACATGGCAGCAGTTGTTCGGGCAGGACAAACATCGGTGAGCATTTTATCTTATCTTGTACATCAGCAACGCATCAGCTTCGGTTCCGGGCGGACGTTTTTCAAATCCCCTAACAACGCCAAGCCCTGTTCCGTTGGGCGTCATATTGTGAAACCATTATTTAACATATTACTTTTATTATTTTCAACCTCTCTTTTTGGACAAAAAGCAGAGGATTTTGGGTTTAGGCATTTACAGACAATTTATAAAGGCGACACTGTTGATATTCTTGTAAAATCAAAAAAAGGTGAAGAACAAATTAAGAAACCTTTATTCCTGTTTTGTCAAGGTAGTCTCCCAATTCCTTTAATTATAAAGTATGATGTAAATGGAAAGAAAGGCATTTATAATGTATTCGTTTTTAACACAGACAGTTTAAGCAAGAAATATCATTTAGCAATTATCAATAAACCATTCGTTCCATTAATTGCAGACAAAAACTCATTAACAAATGAAATGACTTTTGCAGATAGTTTGGGCAATTTTTCAACAAACTATACAAAAAGAAACTTACTTGATTATTATGTTGACAGAAATATTCAAGTAATAAATTTCTTACAAAAACAAAGTTTCATCTCTTCGACAAATCTTGTAGTAGCAGGACATTCAGAAGGTGCTGCAATTGCAGCAAGTATTGCTTACAAGTGCAAAAAAGTTACAAAACTTATTTACTCTGGAGGTAGTCCATTAGGCAGAATAATGTCAATTGTTGGAAGAATCAGAAATGAACAATTAACTGACAGTACAAGAAATCTAAATGGAATATTTGATTATTGGAACAAGACAGTTACAAATAAAAACAATGATAATTCCACAAGTGATACTTACAAAGGACAATACCAATTTTCATACCCAGCACCAATTGAAAATTTGCTAAAACTAAACATTCCAGTTTTGGTCACTTATGGCACAAAAGACTTTGGAGCAGTTTTGCAAAACGACTATTTAAGAGTTAAAACAATTGCTAAACAAAAAACAAATTTCACTTTTAACGATTACGTTGGACTTGACCATAATTTCTTTCCATTACTACAAAACAACAAACCAAACTATGACATATTTAATTGGGACAAAGTTGCAGAAGATTGGCGAGTTTGGCTTATGGAGAAATAAATACGAACGCCCAACATTTGGTTTGGCATTATTGGGGCTTGACGAATATTGCCTCAACATTTGTTCTTTATTTAGCTTTAGTTCGGGCAGGACTTTATAAATTTGGCTTATGAATAAAACATCAGCAATATTGCAATTATCAACCTCGGTTACGGGCTGACGGAATACTAATTCCCCAACAACGCCAAGCCTTTTTCGTTGGCTGCAAGCGTAAAAAACTACTACTATGAGTTACGATTTATATTTCTACAAACAAAAAAAATCGACAGTTTCTAAGACAGATATTGCAAAATATTTGACTGAAAATTTAGGACAAAACAGTGAAAGCGATATTCAATGGTTTTTTGAAAATGAAGACACAGAAGTGTATTACTCTATTGAGTTAAATGAACCTGATGAAGAAGAAATTGACGATGAAGAATTGTATGAAACATTTGACGAATTTGATAATACATTTTTTCTTTTTAATCTAAATTTTATGCGACCAAGTTTTTTTGGCTTAGAAGCATTTGAATTTGTTGAAAAGTTTTGTAATGACTTAGAGTTGTTTATTTTAAACCCTCAATCTGAATTTGACAATCCTTACAAACCAAACAAACAAGAATTGTTTGACAACTGGAATAAGACAAACATATCTGCTTGCAAAGAAAATTTTGACGAAAATGAGTGCTACTATTATCCGTTAGAAAAGTCTAATAAAATTTGGCAATATAATTTCAGCAGACAAAAACTACAAGAAGAAATAGGAAAAGATTACTTTGTTTCGAGAATATTTTTTTGTAGACAATTATCAGATAACAAAATTGTAACCCTATCAACTTGGACACAACATATTCCCAATGTGTTTCCAATTGCTGACTATTATTTATTAACAAGAGAATATAAGAAACTGTTTAGGACTGTTAAAGACACAGTTTTAATTTCGCATCAAACGTTTATTGAAAATTTTGCTTCATACTTGGAAGATTATAAAGTTGAAGGTTGCAAAATCATTCATTCAGACAAAGCATCAAAAGCTAAGGACGTTTTTAATGGACTTAAATCGGACTTAATCTTTGGAGAATTTATTGAACGAATTGGAATAGAAAATTTATGGAATACTAAACCATAAAACGCCAGCAGCCAACATATGGTTTGGCATTATTGGGGCTTGACGAATATTGCCTCAACATTTGTTCTTTATTGTACTTCAGTTCGGGCTTGACGTTATAAATTTGGCTTATGAATAAAACATCAGCAATATTGCAATCATTGGGCTTCGGTTATGGGCTGACGGAATTCTAATTCCCCAACAACGCCAAGCCTTTTTCGTTAGCAGCAACTTAAAATAGCATCATGATAATAAAAAGGCATGTTGGACTTTTACTAAGTTGTTTTTTTTTACTTCAGTTAATACTCTTGGCCAGGCTGGACTTGAGAGTAATAAAGAAACATTTTCAATTGATAGTGAAATAAAAGTCCTTGTAGACTCAAAAATAAAATCAATTGACTCTTCATTTCATGGAGTAATGGATATTAAATTATACAAAGGGGACAGCCTAGTATTTGACACAGACAAATCGAAATATAGATATGAGCTAAGAGTTTCTTCAGGTCTAGCGGGAAACGATACCATATTTATTGTTGGCTCTTGGTTTATAAATCATCGATTTCAGTTAACGATTGTTGGAGATAGACTTACTTTTTCATGTTGGGTTCCTAACAAAAATGAACAGTATAATGTAACCAAAACCTTCATGAACTTAACCTTAGAACAAAAACCAAATTTATTGTGGGTGAAGTTTTACTGGGAATTATAGATTTTGCCACCGAAGAATTTTTACAATCTGATACAAAGACAGAAAAGCTTGTTTGGAGAGCATATTTTAGAACCAAGCCGTTGAAACTTGTGACAAAAAAGAATAAGGGCTAATCGTAAGTATGCTGCTAACATTGGGTTTGCTGCAAGGCTGGCTGGACATTGGAGCAATGGTCATTTTATCGCTGTTGTGCTTCATCTGGGCTGGACCAACATTGCTGGGCTTTTGTTTGTTAACTTGTACTTTTATATCTTTAATCGGCAGCGGTTCCGGGCAGGACGAACTATGAATTCCAGCCCTGCAGCAAGCCCTGGACGTTATGCGTCACCCTATTGGACACCCTACACAATTCGAGGCTTTCCCACAATATGCACCAAGACAGCCAGCCCTTCGCAAAATTAAAAGAGCTGCAAAGCCAACGCACAAAAGCCAACTGCACAATTTGCAGCACATTTAATTTTGCCCGACCGCACCCAAGCCCACCCACCCCCCTAAAATCAAAAAATATATCAAAATATAGTTGCAAAGTAGAAAACCTTTATTAGATTTGCGAATTATAGGTCAAATCAAAAAAAGTAAAACCTAAAAAATGGCAAGTTTTGGACAGTATATAAAAACAGAAAGAGAGAAAAAAGAGTGGACACAGACCGAGTTTGGTGCCAAAATCGGTATTAATTCAAGTGCAATTAGCAGAATTGAAAATGGAACACAAAAATTCAGCAAATCCAAATTACCAAAACTTGCAGAAGTCTTTCAGACAAATGTTCAAACACTTACAGATTTATTTTATGCCGACAAATTTGCATTCGAAGCATACGAAAATCATTGTTCCGAAAATGTTTTCGTAGTGGCAGAGGACAATGTAAAATATATTAAAAGTATCAACACTAAACAAGCCAAACTAAATTTTTAAGCCTCTATGAGTGAAGAACTTTTACAAAGAAACTTATTAAAAAATCCCGAAAAAATTGGGAAATGGGATTTCTATAATATTGGTGCAACTTCTGTTAAGACGTTGAAAGAACACGGCATTATAAGAAATGTGAATTATGGCGACGAAGAAAAAAAGAAAGTTGATGGCTTAATTGTTCAAAAGAAAAATGTAATTGCCGTCATTGAATATAAAAAACCTTCTGAATTTAAAACTGCGGTACAGAAAAACAAGGCAATAAAACAAGAATTAGAAGTTGCCAGAAAGCTTGATGCTCATATAATTATTGCGACTGACACCAAAGATACAGTTTGGGTAAATGTTTTAACAGGTAATAGAATTAAGGATGAAAGTGGAAAAGAAATAAAAACCAACTTTGATACAAAAGACGAAAAACTACCTGAGCTTATTGAAAAAATAATGTTTTCAATAAACGAACTGAATGACCAAATTAAACCAAAGCAATTAGTAAATCCAACTGATTTGGCAAAGCAAATTTGGCAAGACATCTGGTCGGTAAGTGGTGCAACACCTGAAAACTGCCTTTATACATTTGTTGAACTTTTCATTTTCAAATATTTAAGTGATTTAGGAGTTTTACAGGGAATGTTCAACTTCAATACTCTTTACACAAGTTTCAGCGGAAATACAGAAGATGAAGTTTTAGAAACTTATGCAAGTGTTGTTCGTCCTAAAATCAAAACGTTGTTCCCTGAAAATCCAGCAGATAAAACAACAATTATTAACGGAACTATTTTTGTAAGCAAAGACCAAAAAGCAGTAAAAGGATATAGCACCGTTTTCAAAAAAGTGCTAACTAAATTTAAAGACTACGGAAAACTTGAGCATATCGATTACGATTTCAAAAGTCAACTTTTTGAAAGCTTTCTAAAAGAAAGTATTAGTAAAAAAAATTGGGGGCAATTTTTTACCCCTTTAAAAGTTGTTAGAGCCGTTGTAGAAATGGCAAAAGACGACATAAAAGTAGGAGCTAAAATTTGCGACCCAGCTTGTGGGGTTGGGAAGTTTTTGTTAGAGCCAGTTATAACCAAGCTTGACCAGTTCTACGAAATCAAGAAAGGAAAATTAATTCCTAAAATTACAATTCACGGTTACGACAAAGGTTTTGATAAAGACGAACAAAAAACAATCATATTGGCTAAAGCCAATATGTTGATTTACTTTTCTGATATTATAAAGGAAAACCCAGGAATAACAACAGAATTCGCTCAACTTTTTAACGACAGTTTTTTACTCAAAACAAATTCAATTTTGGGTACTCTTTCAGAACCAGTTGAAAATGAATACGACCTTATCGTTACAAATCCACCTTATGTTACAAGTGGAAGTAGCAACTTGAAAGAAGAAATTAAGAAAGACGGGACACTTGTAAACTACTATAAAATCAATGCTATTGGTGTTGAGGGTTTGTTTATGGAGTGGATTATTAGAGCATTAAAACCAAATGGCAAAGCTTTTATTATTGTGCCTGATGGAATTTTCAATCGACAAAACGACAAAAATTTAAGGCAGTTTATTATTGATGAATGCTACATTGATGGTATTGTATCATTACCATTAAATACATTCTTTACAACAAACAAGAAAACATATATTCTTTGCTTAACAAAAAAAGCGAATAAAAAAGACACCCAAAAAGACCCTGTATTTACTTACTTAGTGAGTGAGATAGGCGAAAGCAGAGATGTTTATCGCTTTGATATTGACCAAGATGATTTAAACGAAGCAGTCACACTATATTCCTTTTTCAAAGGGAATAAATCGAATTTTGCAAAAATAAATAAAGATGAAAGGTGTAAAATTCAACCATTTGATTTATTTAAACCCGATAATCATTGGAGTATTGACAGATGGTGGTCAAACGATGATAAAGTAAGATTAGGGATTATTGAAGAGGAAAAGCCTGTCGAAATAACTGTATTCAGTGAATTAGTAAATGACATTTCTGATAGCCTCAAAGAATTTTCCAGTATCCTAAAAGAGGTTGCTGAAAAAAAAAAGCAAAAAGTAAATTTTAAAGAACTGAAATTATCCGATACTACATTTTTTGAATTAAGTATTGGAAAAAGAGTTCTAAAGAAAGATATATATAACTCTAAAGGAGTAATTCCAATTTTTAGTGCTAATGTCAAAGAGCCAATCGGAGTACACACAAAAAGCATCATACAAAATTTTAATAGCAATTTCGTATTGTGGGGTATTGATGGAGATTTTGAATTTAATGTTATTGGAAAAAATAAACCATTCTATCCAACAGACCATTGCGGTGTAATCAGAATTAAGGAGGATGAGATACTCCCTGAATATTTAATGCTACAACTTGAAAAAAGTAAAATACATTATGGTTTTGATAGAGGATTAAGGTCTTCTATTAAAAACATGAAAGAAGTCGTTATTAATATTCCATTTAATTCTAAAAATAAAATCGACAAGGATAAGCAAATTGAGGTAATTGAAAAGTATCAATTTGTAACTGAATTAAAAAAAACTATAAAAAATTACAAAGAGCAAATTACCAAGCTAACAATAGAAGTAGATAGTTTAGTAGACTTTGATTTAGCTGAATTTAATTTAAAAGATTTATTTTATATCGAAAAAGGAATTGCAAAATATACAAGAAAATATGGCAATCAGAATAAAGGAGACAACCCTGTTTATTCTGCTTCAAATAATTCCCCATTGACATACATTAATTCATTTGATTATGATGGGCAATATCTGACATGGGCAACAAATGGGTTCGCAGGCTATATGATGCTTATTGATGGCAAATTTTCAATAAATGGGGATAGAGGTTTGCTAAAACCAAAATCAAATAACATTAGCATTTCTTACGTTAAAAATATCTTAGAACCGCAATTGCGTAGTTTGGCGAAGGGAAGAAAAGGTGAAAAGGGAGAAGATGAATTTACAAAAGTTTATCCTTCAATGATAGAAAATATTGCAATTTCATTTCCTGTTGATAAGAATAACGAACCTGACATTAAATCTCAAATAAAAATTGCAGAGAAGTACAATAAAATAGAAGAGATAAAAAAGAACATAGCAGAAGAGCTTGAAAGAATTTTAAAAACGGAAATAGAATTTGAATAGCCAACGCTTTTGGTAGCACATTTGCATTTTTAGCTGACACACATAGCCGAACAAAAATGCAAAAGAGCTACCAAGCAAACGCACAAGGACACACCCTGCTTTATTGGACACAGTATTCAGCTTGACAGACCGAGAAGAAGGGCGAACGCATAACATGGGGTTTGCCAAAATGGGGGCGGACGGAAGCCGTGTTTCAACTTTTTGTTTTTCAATTTGGCTTCATATCCAGCTTGACGTTATTAATTTAGCTATGTGCAAATCATCAACTTTTATTTATAAATTTAACTTCAGTTAGCCGGGCGGACGGAATTCTATTGCCCCCACTTCGGCAAGCCCTGTTCGTCAGACTGTGAGAAAACTAAAAAAAGTCAAAAAACCGCCCCGTAACTTTTCACCACAAGCCAATAGAAGTTGATTCAGGCAGTCCTTAAAAATACCACGCAGTAATTATTCAAAAAAAATGGAGGCTTATGTTGTCTGTAAATCGGCTTAATAGAGGCGCTTTTTAAAAGGCAGATTACTTTGGTGTAATCTGGTTGCCAGTTTTTGATTGTCTGCAGCATTTTTTCAAAGCCGAGTATGTTTTTGGTTCGCATAAAGTTGTAACAAAACATGATGAGGTTCATTTCACCATTTACTTTTTGCAATCCTTTCAGCAGTGTATGTGTGTAACCCCAATGCCTTTTTATACTGCCAAAGGGATGTTCACAAATGGCTTGTCTTCGCTTGTAATATTGGGGATTTTTTTTGATGTTGTTATCATTGAGGTCTACCGCATCCTGGTATTCACTACGCTGGATAATGCGCTTGGGAAGTTTGGTACACTGGCTTTTTAACGGGCATGTTTTACAGGCACCGGTACGGTATGTTTTAAAGCGGTAGCTGGTTTCATTTGCTTCACCTTTTTTATTGTGCCAGGTACCCAGTGACGTTAGTACTGCACCGGCGGGGCAGGTATAGGTATCTGCCAGTTTATTATAGTTAAAGCTTTCAACTAAAAATTCGTTGGCAATGTGTTTGACACCAGGCTGTTCTTTATACGCTACATGGGTGATCATGTTTTCCTGCTGACATTCGAGCAGCTCAGCACCGGTATGGTAACCTTTATCTGCCAGCACCATCAGGCTGTCTTCTTTTTTTAATTGCAGATTTTGTTTGGCTTGTATAGCTGCTTTGTGTAGAGCCTTGCCATCATTGGTATTGGTGGCTTGTGTATGTACTATCAGGTTGTGTTTATCGTCCACAGCATTCTGTGTATTATAGGCAACTTCTACAATACTTTTGGTTATAAGTATGCTGCGGCTGTCAGCATCAGTGGTGCTAACCTGCTTATCATCCGTAGCATCCAGTTGGTGCTGAAGCGTATCGTATTTAATGGTGCGTTCTTTTAGCCTGGCGAGGCCCTGTGCTATCTTTTCTTTTTTTAGCAGGAGTTCATCACTGGCAGCCACGTTTTCCTGCTGATCCAGTTCATCGAGTTCCTGTAAATATTTCGCAGTTTTGTCTTCAATAAACTGGCGGTGCTTATCTATCTTTTTTTGGTTGTAGTTATTCTTTTTACTGTTAACTGCTTTAAACTTACTGCCATCTATACCGATGGTTGTTTTGCCCAGCAGGCCTGCATCGCTAAGAAACTGTACATACAGTTTAAACATGGATTGTAAAGGCACTGCATGTACTTTACGAAAATCTGCAATGGTGTGGTAGTTAGGTTGCAGTCCCTGCAACAGCCACTGCAGTTCAATGTTTCGGCTGCATTCCTTTTCGAGCTTCCGGCTGCTGCGGATTTTATTGAGATAGCCGTAGAGGTACAATTTTAACAGCACTCCGGGTGCATACGGCGGCCGGCCTTCACTTTTATGAACCGTGCCGGTAAAGCCTAATTTTTGCAGATCAAGCTTATCAATAAAAGCATCCATGAGCCTTGCTGCATTGTCAGCACTCACCTGGTCGTCGGGTGTGGTGAAGTAGGTTTGATGTCTGTTGTTTCCTTGTATAAACTGCATGCCTTTTTTATAACAAAAATCATACGCTGTTTACGCTATTCACATTGTGTGTATATTTGGCTAAAGGAGTTTTTTCACAAACTCTCGTTGTGCGTCATGCTTTGACGACACTCTCTAAATTTAATATGGAACAATTTTTAACTGGAGACATTTGGAAAGAGGTAAACAAACTTTTTGTTAAGCGACAAAAGAAAACAGCTTGCATCGCCTATGTAACTTCTGACAATTTACAACTAACAAAAGGCGACACTTTAATTTGTGATGCTTCAGACTATGAAATTAAATTTGGTGCAACTTCGGCTAAAGTTCTTGACACTTTTTTTAAAAAAGGAGTTACAATTCTTTCTAATCAAAACTTGCACTCAAAATTACTATTGACAAATTCGTTTTTGGTAATCGGTTCAGCGAATTTATCTAATAGAAGTGCTGAAACCTTAATTGAATCAGCCGTTGTGACAGATAATGATATTTTACTTTCCCAAACAAAATCATTCTTATACAATCTTACAAGAGAAAAGGAAACGGTTACTTTGACAAGGCAACATATTGACAAACTATTAAAAATAAAAGTTGTTAGACGAAGTTTCAAGCCAACTACCAAATCCAAAACAAGAGAAAAAAAATTTGGCAACCGTTTTTGGTATGTTCCCTTAGGAGAACTATCAGACAGAACTTATAATAAGGTTAAGGATAAAATTGAAACGGCGAAAAAGAAAGTTATAGACAAAACAGAATTTACAGAAGACGACATTGGTAGCATTTATTTTAAAAGCAAAACAAATTTTTCATTACTTGCCAAAGAGGGCGACCAAGTAATGATGAATTGGCATAATAAAAGTAAAACTAGACGTTATGTTTTTCCTTTTGCGACCATACTTAGAGTTGACAAAGAAAATGATGAAACAGTTTTTATTTATGACGACACCAAAAGTGGAGAAGAAATTTCTCTAACAAAGTTTCTTTAATTGACAAAAGATTTAGAATTGGAAAAAGCACTTGAAAAGCCACGAACAAAAGAGTTATCTATTAATGACGCAATCAAACTAAAAACTCTTTGGAAATAGCAACAAATCTTAGTGTGACACAGTAGCACGAACGCACAACATGGGGTTTTGGCAGGGCTTGACGTTCAAACTTCGGCTGTTTGCATCGCTGTACTTTGGTTCGGGCTGGACGGAATGCTGTTGGGCATTTAGTTGTTATCTTGTACTTTTATTTCTTTATTGGGCTTCAGTTCCGGGCTGGACAATCAACAATGCCCTGCCTGCACAAAGCCCTTTTTCGTTGTATGTCACCCTGTTGAAATATTCCGTACAAATTTAAACACACATAACTTTGCCATGCTGCCTGACGTCATTTTTAGCACATTGCAAGGCTCACAAACCCCCGACACAAAGCCACCTTTCAAAGAGCTAAAAATGCCAACGCACAACCTACCATAGCGGACGAACTCTCTTCAACTTCGTCTCATCACATCTGCAAAACAACTTCCATCAATAAGCAACCTTCTGACATTTTCTCCTTAATTATTTACTGGCAACAGATTTTTCATAAGATCTATAAAAAAAGACTGGAAAGAAAAGTGCTACAAGCAATACAACACCTATCAGTGTAAGTATATCAGCATAAGGGTAATGCAATAATTTAAAAGTACCGCCAATAGCTATTATTGCTCCTGCACCTGCGCCCGATACTATTTGTACTTTCTCGTTTACAGGTTTTTGGGGAAATCTTGTCAATGATTGAGAAAACCACAGCAAAGAGTATAGCAACAAAATGCTGAAACCTGCTAACAAAAAAATCCATCCGCCGTCCCAATGAAAGGCTTTTAGCATAAGACCTAAAGAAATGCATGTAGCGGCAATATAGCCACTGAAGAAAACGACTTTTTTCATTGTTAAAAGTTTATAGTTTAATAAAAAAGATTTTTCAATTTCTATTTCACTAATGCCATTGGGGCATACCAATGCAATGGCATCAGCTAACGCTTGTTCAAAAGAAGTTTCGCCATTTTTGCATGTATCTTCTATTACGCAACAAACATGGTCAAGTATTTCAGGCTCTATACCATTGTTTAATATAGAGCTTGCCATTAGCTTGTCATGTATTATGTCTATTTCATTGTTGCTAAGCAGGTACATTATTGGGCAAGTTTGGAATTAATAAACTTTGCATTGTTTCAATAAAACTTTGCAATTCCTGTATAGCGGCTTTAGTATATTTTTTTCCGGGAGGCGTTAGGCTATAATATTTCCTTACTCTTTTACCTATATATACCTCTTCGGATTTTATAAATCCGTCTGCTTCTAATTTATGCAAAGCAGGATAAAGTGAACCTTCTTTTATTAATACTGCACCGTTTGATTTTACTTTTACCAATTGGGTAATTTCGTAACCGTACAGCTTTTTGTTATCACTCAACAATTGTAAAATGATGGTGCCCAAAGTTCCTTTTAAAAGTTCTCGTTGATTAATAGCTTCTTGTTGCATTGTGTTTCTATGTATTGCAAATTTATAAAAATATATTAAACAACCAACTTTTTTTTAAAAGGAAATACCAGCAAAATCTTTCGAGCCTGCCTTCTGACAGAGCTTCCCGGACACACACTTCATTTGACATAGCATTCATTTTGCCACACCAAGACGAAGGGCGAACATACAACATTGGGTTTTCTGCTATGCTGGCAGACGTAGTAACAATGAGCTGTATATCGCTATCAGCTATTATCCGGCTGACGAATTACTATTTAGCTTTTTGTTGTTAACTTCAACTTCAGTAATTCTATTAGGCAGCGGTTCCAGGCTGGACATTCAATGAATACCAGCACAGCAGAAAGCCTCGAACGTTGCCTGCAAGCTTTAACGACACTCTACTATGGACAAAGAAACTCTGACATTATGGTTTGACTTTTTAAAAGTTATTGGGTCAACCGTTATTTTACCAATTTTTATTGTGTGGTTAACAGGACGGCAGACAAGGAAAATTAAAAAACTTGAGCAAGGCTTTGATATTGACAAGTTTTCAAAAACAAAGGAACTGGAGCAGGCTTTTACATCAAACAGAGAGAAGCGAGACCATGAGAAAATTGTTCACTCATCCTTAATCAAAATCCTTTTTGAAGTTCAAAAATTACATATCGCTTTATCTGGAAACTGTGTAGACTATAAATGCCTTGATGAAGCCACAGCGAATTTCAAAGACGCATTTACAAAATATCAAGGAATAATTTCCGACAATCAAATCTATTTATCTTCAGGAATAACAAATCTTCTCTACTCATTTTATAAAACGTTAGGACAGTTAATGGTTGAAGTGCAAGAAATTCAACAAGCAAAAACTTATGAACTTGCTATTGTTCCAGTTTATGAATATTCTCAACAATTAGCAGACAAGATAATTGATATACAGGAAGCTTTTATTTCAAAACGTACAGACCTTACAACCGAATTCAATAAAATTGAATTGACAGATTTTAAATCATGTTGTGGTCAACAGCCACCCGAACATTTAAGACAAAAATATTATTCACTAAAGCATCAGTTGGACAATTTAGGCGAAGCATTGACAGACAAACTTGAAACGAAGTAAGCCAGCAGGCAACATATATGGCTTAAACGAAGAGGAGCGATAGCGGAACTTCGATTAAGCCTTTGTTGACTGAACCGGAGGCAGCCGGGCTATTACTTATGGGGTTTGAATAATTGGTGGTGGGGCTTTACGGAAGCTGGCGGGAGCAGACTCTTTGAACCGGATGGGTAAACGGTAGCAACAGGAAGGTTGGTTGGTTGCTTCAGGTACTTTCCTGCTTTGATTCTTACTGTTTTTTTACATTTGGCTGGTCCTTTCTTTCGTTGAGGTCAATAAGGTGCCGCTTCAATGCTGAGCATTAAATTTTTTGGGGTGTTTTTATCTGTGACTGTATTTTGTTGATGGCCCACCGGGGTGGGCCGTTGTTATCAAAGGATAACACTTCCATCATTTTGCCTGTTTTGCAGCACGGGCACACGTCCGGGTTAAAGTGCAGCTTTTCTCTGGCGATTATTTTCCATCCGGTGCTTTGTGGTTTAATAACAATGCCCATTTGGAACTGCTGCTGTTTAAATGACTGGCTGCAGCGGTTGCTTAAAAAACCATAATGCCGTATTTTTCTAAAACCTTTGGGCAGTATGTGCAGGCAAAACCTTCTTAAAAATTCTGTGGCGCAGAGGGTCATCTCTTTTTGCTTGCCGGCATCAGCATAATCTTTATACCGGAAGCTGACTGTGCCATTTTCTATAGCTGTGATGCGGTGATTACTGATGGCAACCTTGTGAGTGTATCTTCCTAAATATTCTATCACCTGCTGCGGCCCGCCGAAGGGACGTTTGGCAAACACCACCCAGGGTTTGTTGTACAACTTTGTTTTATCTGCACTGCTTAATAACGGCATAGCCTGCCCGCTGATGAGCTGCATCAGGCCCTCCATCATTTTATTTTTAAAAACAATACTCATGGCTTTTACCGGGAACAGGTATTTACCTTTCTGTTTGGTGTGTTTCCAGTGGCCGCTGGCAGTAAAGCCTCCTGCCGGTACAATCATATGTACATGCGGGTGCAGCATAAGGTTTTGCCCCCAGGTATGCAGTACACTGACCATGCCCGGCAGGGCTCCCAGGTGCTTGCTGCCGGCAGCAAATGTTTCGATGGTGGCTTTGCTGCAGGCAAACAACAGGTTGTATAACGGCGCAGGATAACGCAAACAATAACTATTGAGTTCCTGCGGCAAGGTAAACACCACATGAAAATATTTTACCGGCAGCAACTGCTGCTGCCGGGCCTGTATCCAGCGCTCCCGTTGGGTACCCTGGCACTTGGGGCAGTGCCTGTTGCGGCAGCTGTTGTAACTGATGCGGATATGGCCGCAACTGTCGCAGGCATCTATATGGCCACCAAGTGCTGCTGTACGGCAATTGGCAATGGCATGCAGCACCCGTGTATGGTATTGCAGTGGCTGGTGTTTTTGGATAAAAGCATCCCCGTACCGGTGCACAATGTGCGCCAGTTCATATTGAGCGGCAGGCATGTTACAACAGGTTATACAAACTGTCCGGCGGGCTGTGTGCAGGCTTTACCTTTACCTGTGCCACGTGCAGGTAAATTATGGTGGTCATCAGGTCTGCATGGCCCAGCAGGTGCTGTATGGTATGGATGTCTACGCCGTCTTCCAGCAGATGTGTTGCAAAACTGTGCCGCAGTGTATGCATGCTTACCTGCTTTTGGATATTGGTTTTGGGTAAAGCTTCACCGATGATATACTGGATGGATCTTTCTCCCATGGGTTGCCCCGGCGTGTTGCCTTCAAAAAGCCATGTTTGCGGTTTGCAGGTATCTAAATACACAGGCAGCTTTTGCGCAAGCAATACAGACAAGGGCACATAGCGGTCTTTACGTCCCTTGGCCTGTTTTACACGTACCTGCAGGCGCTGTACATCCAGGTCGGTGATTCTGAGCATTCGTACTTCATTCATGCGCAGGCCGCTGCCATAAGCCAGGGTAAGCAAAAAGCGGTGCTTTAAACTGCGGGGTGCTTTAAACAGTTCTTTACATTCGGGTTTGGATAATACCACCGGCAGCTTTTTCTCTTTTTTTATTGGCGGCATCTGTATGGCTTTATCTTCCATATCAAACAAACGGAACCAGTACCGCAAACCAACAACGGTATGTTTAAAATAAGTGAGCGAACATTGCTCATGCACCATCATACGGTAGAGGTAGCTGTTGATCTCCTCCACACTTACCAGGTGCGGACAACGGTTAAACTCCAGGGCCACATAAGCCAGGCTGCGGCTGTAGTTTACAATTAAACTCTTGCTGCTTTGGTTAATGGTAACCTTTTCAATAAATTTGGCGTATGCATTTGCAAAACCCGGTACGCCTTTCTTTGCCTGTGATACAACGGTGTTGTACTCTTTTTTGATAGCACTCATCTTTAAAAGTTTTTGGTGAACTTCTAAGATCTTTACTTTCAGTGAAAAGGAAGGAAAGGCTACCGTAGGTTTAGTTCAACATGGGGTTTTGGGCAGGGTTGGAGTGTGTCACGAGCAACAAGAAGAATAACGCTTGTTTCGCAATTGTATAAATGATGGTAGTTGGCCTGCCGTACACGCCCTGCAGCGGGAGTGTACAAACCGCTCCAAGGTGCTTTGTTCAAAAGGCAGGGTATTAAGTGTTGGGGTTAAAAGGTATCGTAAGGTATCAGGTATGTGTAATGGAGTTGAATGCAAATGAACTACTGACGACGTGTCGAAACCGGACTAAGTTGAGAACCAAACTGCTGATTTTCCAGCATTAGCAAGATAGGCTGTAACGGGTGGCTGTTTACTGGTTACAGGTTCTCCGGCATTGAGGTGGCAAGAACTTTACACAGGCATTTTTACGAAACGTGAGAGACTTACTTATTAATGTGCGAAATGCTGTAACAGGAAGTTCTGCCATTATGGAACTACCAAGCCTGTATAAGATAGTTAAGGTTATCATTGTTACCTAACCGTACCACAAGGTACAGGGATGTAATAAGAAGAGTCGGATGTACCCATAGTAGCGATGAAGTTGCTGTAATGGCAATGGAGCCAGGGGGTGCAGTTATTCAGTTTTAGTATTTGTAAACAACCATTAACCTGGGATGATGAACGAAGAAAAGACAAAGTCATTTGCAGTAAGTAAACTGATGGAGTACAACAGCTATCTGAAGGTATGCGATAAGAAAGGCAGTGCATGCATCCAAGGGCTCTGCACCTGTGGTTGCCGGGTTTATTATGGAGTTTGAATAATTGTGGGGTTATGATGTATCTCACTATTAGTAAGCAATTAAAACACAAAATAATCACAACATGGAATTTGACCCAGATAACAATGTAGTTAAACTATGTGTTGAGGGAATGGAAATGGAAGGAAGGGGTAAACCAGAAGAAGCAAGTAAACTCTTTTTCCAAGCCTGGGACGAAGCTGCAAATGACTTTGAAAAATTTACTGCCGCTCATTATGTAGCTCGGCATCAAAAGAGTGTTACTAACAAATTGAAATGGGATTTGATAGCTTTGGAGTTGGCCCTGCAAGTAAATAGCGATACCATTAAAGGAACTTTCCCCTCGTTATATTTAAATATCGCTAAATGCTATGAAGACCTCAATGACTTTGACAACGCTAAAAAAAACTATGAATTAGCATTGTCATACACAAACTTACTGCCTGGCGATGGATATGGAAATATGATAAAAAGCGGAATAATGAATGGTATAGAAAGATTGTCAAAATAATTTGTGCCACAGCAATAAAAAAATGTACCTATCTAAATGGGTGGTTATAAAAAAAAATAGTTTAACTTCTCGGGAATTAAGGGAGTTAAAGGGTTACCTGCAATTTTAAAAAAAATCTATTTTAATGAGCAATTTTTCCTAAACTTCACATCATAATTAAAACAAAAAAAATGGCAAGCGTATCAATCTATTTTAACTTTGAAGGAAATGCGGAAGAGGCATTTAACTCTTATAAAAAAATTTTCAGAACTGAATTTTCTGCTCCCTTTATGCGAATGGGTGATATGCCGGCACAGCCAGGCATGCCCACTCTTTCAGATGCAGAAAAAAAGAAAATAATGCATGTGGCATTGCCTGTTCTTGGTGGAGTACAAATCATGGCAACCGATATGCTTGAAAGTATGGGACATAAACTTGTAGAAGGCAATAATGTTACAATCAGTTTAAATCCGGATACAAAAGAAGAGGCAGACAGGCTGTACAGCGAGCTTGCTGAAGGAGGGTCGGATGATGTTGCCCCTCATGATGAGTTTTGGGGTTACTGGGGTACCTGCAAAGATAAATTTGGAATTCGCTGGATGTTCAATATTACAAATCCACCAACTAATTGAAACATCCTGCCAGTTAATTGCCGATAGCTAATAAAACATAATTAACGTGCAGCGTAGTGAAACTTAGGTTTGAGGCTTTGTGCATGTCAGTCCTTTCTCTGTAAGGGTTTTATGATGGTTGTACTAAACGCATAACAACATATTAAAAGTAAAATTTCTTTTTAAGCTCCACACAAAATTGGACGTCAGCAAAAGTTCTTTTGAATTGAAAAATATAATATAAAATTATAAGCCAAAGAGAAAATTTGTTCTTTTACTTTGTACTTGGTAATATTTTGAAAAACTTTAAACTAAACAGAAATGAAAAGTTCAATTAAAAGCAAGGTTTTATTTGTTGTAGCATTATTATTTGGTTTATTTTTTATTAATGCAGGATTGGACAAATTCTTTCACTATATGCCGATGCCAAAGACTTTGCCAGAAAAAATGATGAAAGCCTTTAACGCTTTTATGGAAATTGGCTGGTTAATGCCCCTTGTAGGATTGGCTGAAATTATCGGCGGATTACTAATAATTATTAAAAGAACAAGAGCTTTGGGAGCACTAATTATTTTTCCGGTAATGGTTGGTATATTTTTGACAAATATTGTGCAGGACATAAGTGGGTTACCAATTGCATTAGTCTTTGGTGCAATTTTAATCTGGATTATGTTTGAGAACAGAAATAAATACCTCCCATTAGTAAGTTAGTTAGTCTGAAAATGTCCAATGCTGACTTGTAAAGTGCTGGCGAAGAATGCTGTACCCTGTGTTCTTGAAGTGCTTCCTTAATGATTGAAAACTTTGAGTCTGGTTTGCAATGCGACATTTGTCGGTTTGGCAGCAAGTCTTTATCAATAGTAAAAAAAATATTGTTAAATCAAAAAGCTGCTACTTCAATTGAACCTTCAGAAAGTCCAGCACCTTTTTTCTTATATCATCTGCATCGAACATTACGCCAAAATGTGGTGCATCTTTCACCATAATGAGTTTGTTTTTAACACCAGCCACATTAAGCCAGGACTGTAACAACCGTGATTGTTTCGGGGATACCAGGTTATCTTTTTCTCCATGGATGATGAGGAATGGAGGGTCTCCCTTATCAACATAAGTAACAGGGCTGGCAGCTTTGGCAAGGTCAGGGCGATCAAGCGGAGCGGCACCTATTAAAATTCCTTCCGGCGATTTGGCATCATCTGCACCAGGAAATAAAACCAGTTCTGCAGGGCCATAAAAATCTACAACCGCTTTAATCTTAAAAGCTTTGCTGCTGCCTGCCATAAAGAAATTTTCGACATTATTATTTTTTGATAAACCCAGCAAACTTGCCAAATGGCCACCTGCTGAAAAACCCATTACGGCAAAATGGTTTTTATCAAAACCATATTTATCAGCATTGTCATACAAAAATGAAACAGCACGGTTGCAGTCTTGTATCTGTGCCGGAAATACTGTCTGCGTGCTAAAGCGGTAGTCAATAGACGCCAGTGCAAAACCTGCACTCACAATTTCAGCAACGGTCTTTTTCATGTAACCTATATCCGCATATTTGTCATTGCTTAGCCATCCACCGCCATGGATAAAAATCACCAGCGGCAATTTGCCCTTTGCATTAGCAGGCAGGTAAATATCGAGTAAGTGTTTGGGCAACGTATCGTTGTTGTAAGCTATATTTCCTTTCATTACAGTGCCCGGCGGAAATGCATCTGCAACAGGATTGATCTGAGCATAGCAGCCATTTGTTAGCACAATTAAGAGGAGAATAATTTGGCCAATCATCTTTTTCATATAGCTATTTTGGTTACAATTTAATCTCTCTTAAGCTTTCTTGCGTAATATTTTTACAACAACCTGCAGGATGGACCAAGTCCTTCATTATGATAAGATCCTGTGCTTTACGACATTTGGCGGTCTGGAGGATTTTTAAACTGATGAAACCCGGCATGAGTGCAACAAGTCCCTTTAGCGCCGGGCTTTAACTGTTTATTTTATTTACCTACACGGCTCTTCAAACTTGCAGGGTAGCGGTCACCCTGCACCGGGATGGCTGAACTTTGGGGAAGCTTATTTATTGGAGCAATTTCCTAATAGTCTAAACCTACCATTCAAGCCTCTCTTTGTACTTCCTGCTGATAATTATATAAATGTAAACTGCATTGTTAGCAAAAGGAAGTTATTTGCTTAAAAAAATATTACCCATTTTTAATAAATAATTATTGTTTATCAATAAATATTTATCTATATTTGCATTATAAATTAATTAACATGAAAATTAAAACAGAAACTATTTTAACGGTTTCAAAGTATTTAGCCTTGCTTGGCGCAGTCTCCTATTCAATTTTATGGGGCAGCCAGTTACTTACGCTCATATCAAGTTTTATAAATCCTGAATGGGCGAAGCACACTTATGAAGTGGACCTTAATTTATTCAGCATCCGAGACCGGAGTACTGCGTTTTATGCTTATGCGATGGTTTTAATTATCGCTGTTTCAGTATTAAAAGCACTTGTATGGTTTGTTGTTTTTGCGCTGTTATCCAGCCTTAAACTTGAAACACCATTTTCAATGGATGTAGAAAAAAAATTAGAAAGAATTGCTTACCTCTTGCTAACTGTTTGGATAGTGAGCAGCATTTTCTGGAAGCTGTATATTCATTATCTCTACGCAGCTACAAGCATTCAATTACCAGAAAATACTACCGGGGATGAATACCTTTTTATGGCCGGAATCATTTACATTATCTCCCAGGTGTTTAAACGTGGAATTGAAATTCAGGAAGAAAACCAGTTAACCGTATAACCTATGCCAATAATTGTAAACCTTGATGTGATGATGGCGAAGCGAAAAATGTCGTTAAATGAATTGTCAGAAAAAGTAGACCTCACCTTATCAAACCTTTCCATATTAAAAACCGGCAAAGCCAGGGCAATCCGCTTCAGCACTTTAGAGGCTATTTGTAAAGTGTTGGATTGCCAGCCCGGTGATATTTTAGAATATACCGATGATATAAAAAAGTAAGATCTTTATAAATGTACAGGGACATTCATCAGACTTTGTGGAACTAAACAGTCTTTAAAGTTTTTTGATTGTTCCTTAGCATAAGAATCGCTTTCTCAGCTCTTAGTTTCCGTGTTGCTTCCTGCTTAGCAGAACCAACCCAATCGCAATAGCCTTGTTTGTACGAGTTTGTTAGTGTTTCAAAAAATGTATTTGCTTGTTTGTCTTTGTTCAGCAATACCTGGAGTTCTTCCGGAACACCACTGATGTGCTCACCTTTTTTAAGCATGGTTGTAGTTGTTTACTAAACTGCAAGATCGTGAACTTTTGGTGCTCTTTGCGAAGAAGTTCTGATCGTGATTTACTTTCAACCTTTCCCAGATGCATGACGCTGCTAACAGTTGTTATTTTAACCCGGATTTTGCAGTTGAGATCGTAATGAGGGTTTCAAATGCAATACAGATAAGTGTTTCGGGTTATTTTTTTGCTGAAGTAATAGTGAACTATTTCAAAGCTAAAAATGTTCTGAAAGGCTTAACTGTGCAGTAGTTGTGAGCCGCAATAGATTTTCAACTGCAAAATCTGGGTTTAATGAAAGGGATAAACAATTTAATTGCTTTACTAACAAATAAACAGCTAACCGGCTCCCGTCGCATGATTTAAAAAAAGGAAAATTCTTTTAATTCTTCTGATATTTTACCCCCATGTAAAAATTTTCAGTATCCACTTTAAAATCCTTGGCTGACATGTTTGGTAACACCATAGTTTTCAATGCAGAACCAGGGTAAATAAATTCAAATGTTTTTTTAGTAGTTACTTTCACAGGCATACGGAAATCTTTTACATCAGCTTCCCATTGATAAGATATTTCTAAGGATGCGCCAGACTGGTGAAGCTTTAATACCAATGATGGTATTGCCGGGTAACGAAGATATTGATCGAAGAAATAAGTATAATCGGATTGCAGCCTTTCATTAATAAAGGCAATCAGTTGCGCTGATGTAACGGACTGAAATTTGAACTTTTCCTGGATGCCCTGCAGCATGCTAAACCACACAGAATCGTTATCAACTATATGTTGCAGGGTGTTTAACATCAGGCCTCCTTTGGGATACATATCACCCAGGTGAAAATCATTTACATCGTAAAATCCAATTACCGATTCTTTATTCTCAGGCTTGGTATCATTGATTGCTTTCTGAAAAGATTGCTGCCCCCGCAAATTTTTCCTGGCAAGCAATTCAGCATAGGTTGCAAAGGATTCATGAATCCAAAAATCTGCATAGTCTTTACAGGTAACACTGTTGCCCCACCATTCATGTGCCATCTCGTGCCAGAGGGTATTGACTAAAGTGGCTGAATCAAATTGATTACTATTCGGTGGACTGTAGATAGAGCCCATGCTAACAGCCCCCTGGTGTTCCATTGGGTAAGGAGCTTCCACTAAAGAAAATCCGTCTTTTTTAAAAGGATAAATACCAAACAATTTTTCATACAGGTTTAAGGTTGGTGTTACATTGGTAAAAAAACTTTTTGCCTTTTCCAGGTTATCTTTCAGGCAATAATAATTTACACCGGGATAGTCTTCTTTTGAAACATCTGCGCCTGAAAGATGAATGTAATCTCCAATATAAATTACCGCATTGTAATTATTAATAGGATAGCTAACATACCAGTCGAACCGTGTTGTATTACCGGGCAAATCGGTTGTGGAAAGCAGTTTTCCGTTGGAGATTTCCATTAACCCTTTGGGTACCGTAATGCTTAACCTCATACTGTCAGGCTTATCCGAAAGATGATCTTTACAGGGCCACCAAAGGCTTGCACCCGATCCCTGGCTTACCGATTCAATCCACGGGTTTTCATGTTTATTCTGGTACCATATCCAGCCGGAATGTGCAATTTGAAGATCCAGCACTTGCGGCGGGCCTTCATAAAATATTTCAATTTCATTTGTTGTACCCGCAGTAACTAAAGAAGGGAACTTAATAAAAACAGCATCTCCGTCTCTCTTGTAAGTAAGTTCTGTGTTATGATAAATAATTTTATTGATGGTCATATTGGCAAACAAGTCTATCTGCATTTCATCAAAATCATTGATCGATTTAAACCGGATAAGGTTGCTGCCTTTTATAGATTTGGACGCCGGAAATACCGATAAATCAAGATGATAGAAAAGTACATCGTAACAGGTTCGCAAAGCACTTAATTTACCCATCAAAGTATCGGCATGCGTAAAATTTGTTCTCTTATAAAAATTATGTTTGGCTGAAGCCATTTCAGTTGGCTTTGGTGAAACTCTTACACATTCAAGACCTCCATGTTGATCATAAATCATTTTTGCTACTTTACCTTTTTCATCCCTGGTGAACCTGTAACCACTCCCATAATCTCCGGATGTAAAAACGAAATAATCTTTAGAATCCGGGTACAGATTACACCGGTCTTCATTTTCCAGGTTTCCGGTAAGATGATCCTGTTCCAATCCAATTACAAATACCATGTACGGATTGCCTTTAAGTCTGTATTTTCCAGCGTAATCACTCAAAGAGTTATTTTTATTAATTGTGTCAGTGTTATTTTCAGCAACTTTATTCCATTCCGCACCCGTTGTTTTTTGTGTCCATTTTAATCCTGTCATCAGCCCGGCGTTGCCGGGGGTAAACTCAATTATTGCTTCGGGTTTTACATGATTTGCTTTAAATTTATTGTTGCCTATGTATATCAAATCGGTTCTTCCCTGCCCAACAATTTCCACCATCAGCTTATCACCATCTTTATAAATATTGAATTTACGGTTGGTTAAAAAGATTACCTGGTATAAACCGGTGTACAGGTTGTAGTCAACATCTTTTTTAGACTGGGCAGCTACCGGCTCAACCCAGATTATAATTACAAAAAGCAACAGCAATGAAATTTTCATACGATAAAATTGAGTGAATATAATTTGACAGGACTTGTCTAAATTTTCTCCTTCAAAATTCCAATGATTTTTATATACCTGCCATAAAAATGCTCCTCAAATCCGGATTTGAGTATACATACTACCTTAAATGAGTAGTGATTAGCTTTCGGCCATGGCGGCTTTGCGGTATGCGGTGGGAGATTGCCCGGTAATTTCTTTAAACAGCCGCTGAAAGGTTGCCAGTGAGTTAAAACCACAGTCTGTAGCAATCCCCGCAATAGTGAGGTTACTTGTTTCAGGCTGCAATATTTTTTCTTTAAAGGCAGCTATTCTGTACCCGTTCACAAATTCATTAAAACTTTTTTGCAGGTGTTGGTTAAGTACGGCAGAAATTATTTTAGCTGCAAAGCCGGTTCTTTCAGATACCAGTGCAAGGCTGCAGTTTGGGTTAAAGTAAATCTTATCCAGTTCCATTGCTTTGGTAAGGGATGCTGTTACCTGTTCAATTAAACCGGCGGGGAGGGAGTTGTTATTTACGGGAACTTTTTTATCTGCCAATACCTGCTGGTACGAGACTACATAACCCCTGATGCCCAGCCAGTAGATAAGTACAGCCATCGGGATATACACAGGAAACCACATAAAAGTATCCAGCATCCAGTTGGTGTAGCGGGGGATAACATACGGTACCAGGTACACCAGCCATGTTACCTGGAAAATTATAAAGGCACGGATAAACTGGTGCAGCCATTTATAATTTACCTCCCGGCCATTTAAAGCACCAGGGTGTTTTATTTTGTATTGCTCCAGGTACTTTGCCGATAACCAAACATAAAAGGTAACACTCATCCACCGGGGAATATCTGCATATACATTATAATCATCAATAAAACTGCCCCATGGTGCCGTGTTGTTGGTACAAACTTTCAGCATAATACAAACCACGAATACAAGGAGGGTAAGTTGCGGTACAACATCAATCACCACCGGCCAAAAATGGCGGCGTTGTTGTTTAGTTATTTTAAATTCAGCATCCAGTAATGATTGTACATAAAAGTAAATAAGCGGCCCAATAGGCATCACTACTACCAATGGAATTAATTGCGGAATTAAACGCAATAAACCCGAGCCAAACCAATCCTTATAACCACCGTACAAATTAAACCCTGCCAGTGCCATTAAAAAGATTAAAGCTGCCAGTATGCGGTTGGAGCGCCGGTTCTTTTGAGCAAAGAATAATAAGCAGCTTACAATAAAGCCCTGTATGGCACCCAACAAAATAATGGTATTAAAAAAAGCAGCAAACGGTATGGTTAGCATGGTGAAAGTTTTGTTTACTTAAAGCTATCCTGCCAATAAAAAACTAAGATAGTATAGCCTTAATAAAAACTCATCACCAGATGCAGAAAAAACAAAAATTTACAATTTACCAGCGACCTGTTTTTAGGTAGCTGGCTGCCTGGTATTTTACTAGCCGGAACGATGGTGGCTTTAAGGGGTGTTAGATTTTGCAAATAAATTGTAACAAAAACGTAGGCAGAAACTACGGCTGGCTTAAGGAAATAATTTGACTGTGGGAGCTGCCTCCTTAATAGCATGCTTGATTGTTTACCACTTCCAGGAAAGTGTTTTAACGGATGCAGTGTTAGGTGACGCACTCACTATGGAAGCAGTTTACCCATCCGGTTCAAAGAGTCTGCTCCCGCCAGCGTCCGTAAAGCCCCACCACCAATTATTCAAACACCATAAATAATAGCCCTGCTGCCTATGGTTCAGTAAACAAAGGCTTAATGGTTTTTGTTGATTATCAACCAGTTACAGGGGTACATTTTAACTGCCGGTTGCGTCGTTCTCCCCTAAATGATTTTTTAAAATTCCCATAAGCATACACCTATATTACACCTGTAAACGTTTATGACTGGTTTTCCAATAAAACGGGGATTTTAAACGGCGGGAAAAATTCATCCTCAAAATAATCATTTATTATATACAACCAACAAAGCAGAGCAGTAAAGCTGCTTGTTTTGCAAAACAGCATTTTTTGTAGTTTAAACCATTACAAAAAAACTGCTATACCCATTTTAATAATAAATTTTAAAAATCTGCCTGTTAAATGTTTAGAACCCGGTTGTTGTCAAACCCTTTGCAATAAACTATCAGGCTGTTTTTTTAGCACGTCGGCCTTATCTTTTTAACCTCTTATAATCAAGCATTTATGCTTTAATAAATCGCATCTTCATCCCTTAAATTGCATCTTGCTATGCAGCAAAAAAGATATAGGCTCTACATCCTGTTTACACAATCTACTTTACACTCTCCAGCAAGGGATTGTTAATACCGGCGATTTTTCTGCATCAAATAAGGTGATAAAGAAAATACCCATGCAAAACTATTTGCCATTTCCGTATTCAAGTTTTACCAGGCCAGTTTTTCTTTTGTAAGTGTACGGAATCAATAGTACACCCGGCTCAAGGCTCACTGCCTGTGCCAGCGCATAAGAATAATTTATATCGACAACCAATTCTTTTTCAGTTATCTTTCCATACCGGTCTATTGTAAAAAGTTTGATGCCGGTTTTGGAGTCAGAGAACCTGTGTGAACAAAATAAATGAACCTGGTTGCTTGCGGGAAGTATAAACCTGTTTCCCCAATCCAGTTGTTCCCCACCCTTTTTTATTTTAATAATTGTATCTGCCAGAAGGTGATTGTTTTTGTCCGTTTGAGTAATTACGATTGACCCTGGCACATACTGGCTAAATACATTGGAGAGGATATAGGTGTTGCCATTAAGATTATGAGCAACATTTAATTTACTGTACAGCACTGTGCTTATTACAATCAGCCGGTTATTTAAAGAAAAAACGGCATTGGGTATTAACAGCAGATCAGCGGGCCATTTTTCATTTTGTAAGAGAATTGTGCCATAAGCCGGTTCAGCAAGGTTTGTGTCAAGGCGGGCAAGAAACAAATAAGATCCTTTGTATGGATTTTTATAGATGATATTTTTTGATTGTGCAAAAGCGCATGCATAAACTGTACTATCGGTAGCCGTAACCACCAGGCGTGAAAAATTAAAATTACCAGATGCATACACTTTTTCACCAGCTACCAGCCGTGTACCAATACTTATTTTTCGTACTACCAGCTTTTCGTAGGATTGTTTGTTGTCAAAATTTTCCCCCTGCGGTAAACTGGCATTAAAAACAGTACTATCGGCAACGCTGTCCGAAATTTGCCCTACAAAAAAGTTGTTGCTGTTGAGAGCAGTAGATGGCGAACCTGACGAATAATGGGGTTTAATCAATATGCCCGGAACATTGGTAACATCAGTTAAATTTCCGGCTGCATCAATTTTGTATATCAGTTTTTTGTTAATGCCGGGAGTGTAGATAATATTCAGGTAATAGAAGGAATTCTCCATTTGGAAATCAATATTTGTTACGTCCCATTCTCCCAATGGTATTTTCTTTTCGTCAAGCAAATCCATGCCTGCCGAAAAAATGTGAATGGTGAGCAGGTTGATTTTCTTAAATGTTTTTTCGGATTTTTGGGCGATGCTCCATGCATGGATAGTATTGCCGACAGCGCCCATCAAATACATTTTTTCACTCATTACAGCGTCGGAATACTTTGTCCTTTGTGCCCATACAGAATGATGCGACACAAAAAATAAAGAAATACAAATCAACAGAAAGCGCATCTGTTGAAGATATACATTTTCATTTTATAAATAAGGCAGTCATCGGGACTTTGTACCGTGTATTACTTTTATTAAATATTAAATATTAAATGTTATGCAGTGCTCCCAATATTTTAGTCTTTACTGGTGCTACGATACATTGATGGTATTTTAAGTAACAGTATTTCTTTTGAAAAACATAAAGTCATTGGTTAATAAGGCAGCCGCAAACATATATGGCTTAAACAAAGAGCAGCAATAGCGAAACTTCGGTTTAAGTCTCGTCAGTATTCGGGAAAGGCAGGCTTATGGAGTTTGAAAGTTTTATACTTTGCTTATTGAAAAATTGCCCCATGCTAACTTAGATCAACTGCTTATCTTACTTACAAAAAAATGCCCATGCTGCCCAGCCTAATTCTCTTTGCAATTTCCACATTGATTGTTGGTATTGTGGTTTATATTATAATAACTTTTCACAACAAAAAAGCCCTTGCTGCAAGGGATAAATTTATTGTACAAATAAGTCCGCTACTGCCGGCAGTATTTGAAAATGTAAAACTGCGTTACTGGATAATTAATGGTGGCAAGACAGAATTTTCACCAAATAACCATTGCGATCTGTACTTATTTGACAACTACCTTACAATTATCCGCAGGCAGAATTTTGTTTTCAAGGTTTTCTTTGCTCCTGTTTTACTTACGTCAGATGTTGTGGCAACAAAAAATAATTTCAACTACCTTAATTGTTACCAGCCTGACCACATTCTTTTTGATCAGCCCGAGAAGGGACAAGTTGCTATAAAAATAAAAGACCCCAATTACAGCCACCGGAAAATTGACATTACATTGAAAGATCTTACAAGTGAACAAATAAAGCAGCTTGGCAAAATAAAAAACTGGTGCCGGCAGGTATAGGATATAGTTTGAATCTTCTATCTCACTTAACCATCTTTACTTTTAGTTAAACGGTAACAGCATCCCATCTTTACAATGTAGATTTGTTCTGCAACGCTCATTAACAATCTTTCTTAAAAAACTAACTTCTATTAAATGAAAAGGATTTACGGGTTTGCAGTACTGCTGTTAATAGTCTGCAACAGTTTTGCACAGCAGGCAGACAAATACGATGAGCTGCTAATTGCTTATGCTAAACAAATGCGGTTTAATGGTGCGGCGCTTGTTAGCAGGGGAGGCAATGTACTGCTGAACAAAGGATACGGTTACCGAAACGCAGCTAACAAAATACTAAATACAGCGGAGAGTATTTTCCAGCTAGGTTCCATCACTAAACAGTTTACTTCAGCCGTTATACTTAAACTGCAGGCAGAAAAAAAGTTGAACGTAAAAGATAAGCTCAGTAAATATTTTCCTGCTTATGACAAGGCAGACAGTATTACGATTGAGCAGTTGCTAACCCACACGTCGGGCATTTACAACTATACCAATAACGAAACATTTATGGCCAATGAAATAACGAAGCCTGCCAGCCGGGAAAAAATATTTGCGTTGTTTAAAAATAAACCCCTGGATTTTACCCCGGGCACAAAATGGAACTACAGTAACAGTGGTTATATGTTGCTGGGTTATATTATTGAAGATGTAACACACATGAGTTACGAGAAAGCCGTTCGCAGATACATATTTTCCCAGGTAAAAATGATACACAGCGGTTTTGATTTTACGCACCTGTCATCTCCGGATAAAACTACCGGGTATGGTAAGATGACAGAGAAAGATCCGCCGGTAACTCCAATAGTTGACTCAACTGTTGCTTTTGCTGCAGGTGCCATTTATTCCACTACCGGCGATCTGTTGCTATGGCACAAGGCGCTTGAAAATAACACAGTGCTTTCTGCAGCACAGCAGCAACAGGCTTACACACCCGTGATGAACGAATATGGTTATGGTTGGGGCATCGACAGCATTGAGGGTAAACAAAGGGTTGGACATGGTGGTGGTATTCCGGGCTATATTACTAAATTTTCCCGGGTGCCGGAAGATGATATTTGTATTGTGTTGCTCAGCAACGCATCTGACCAAACGCTGGACGAAATCACAAAAAGTTTGTATGCCATTTTGTATAACAAACCTTACACGCTGCCGGTGGAGCGGAAGCAAATAAAACTGCCTGAAGCTACGCTTAAACAATACGAAGGAGAATATGAAATCCGGCCAGACCTGCATGTTGTGATCAGTGTAAAAAATGGTGAACTGGTTGCTTTGCCAACAGGCCAGAACCCTAATGTTTTGTATGCTGAAAAAGAAGATAGCTTTTTTGTGAAGGAACAGGATATACAGGTAACCTTTACCAGGAACGCTGACAATAAAGTGGATGGGTTTGTATTGCACCAGAATGGCGCAACGGTACCTTGTAAAAAGATTAAGTAGAAGGTTATAATGGTTAAAGCCATCTTTATTATGTTACTATTTTGTCCACTGGCTAAAGCCAGCGGCAATTGAAATATGCCACCGGTAACTGATAAATCTACAGCTGATAAAATACAAAAAAATACTTTTTCCAAACGCCTCAACGGCATCATTAAAAACATCAGTGCTTTGTATTCAATTGACACCAGCTTTAGCTGGAGGCAAAATGCAATTGATTTTAAAGATGCCTTTAGCCAGTTTTGAATAATACCACGTAACTGATTACCAAAAGGCACCCCTCATTTGTCGCAATTTGCCCCGTTAAAAAAGTGCAATATCAATACCTTTATTAAATAAAAATTATTCCATATGACAACAACAAGTACAAGAACCATTGGGATTCTCACACTCTTTGATTATCAAACAACTTTTTTTACAAGAGCACTGGCAGGTTTATCAGAAGCTGACATGCACAACCGGCTTAATACACAAGCCAATCATGCTGCCTGGCTTACCGGGGCCTTGGTACAACAACGTTTTATGATGGCAGAAGAAGCCGGCACTGATCTTAAGCAAACCGGCGGTGAATTTTTTGAAAACAATAAGGGCATACAAGCAGATGCTACTTATCCCTCTAATGCAGCATACATCGCCGACTGGGAAAAGATAACACCTGAAGCAAGGCAGGCATTAGAAACTATTGATGATGCAAAGCTTGACAGCACACTAGATATGGGCGGCATGAAAATGACTTATTACGAAATGATCTGCTTTACTATTTACCGTGAAGCCAGCATGATAGGCCAGCTTGCTTTATGGCGCAGGCTATTAGGGCATCCTGCATTAAAGTATGATTAAATAAGACTGTAAAAAAATTGGTGTGAGTTTATGTTGATGCACAGCGTAAGTTTTGAATTGCTCCGTAATGGCGATAATTATTATTATGGTGAAGGGAGTAAAATTTTTTTACAGCTACAGGCAGCATTTAATTTTATGTGGCCATCTGTTGAAAAAAATACCAACATGAATACCTATAAATTGCGCTGCATCATTTCAGTTATTTGCTTGTTTAGCTCCTGCCAAAAAAACTTGCAGGGAGTTGTCAATAAATCCAACGACAACTATTTATCGGCGGAAGATTTTTTCAGTAAAAATGAAGCCGCTTTACAAACCTATACCGTGGATGCCGGTACCGGCGGAACTTTTACCTCTGTGCAGGGAACTAAAATAAATATACCAGCTTCAGCTTTTGTAAGCTTTACAAATGGAGCCGCCGTTGCAGGCATTGTAAATATCGAGTTTAAAGATTTGTATAAAAAGAGCGACATGCTGCTGGCATTGATGCCTACCACTACAATATTGGGATCACCCTTAAAATCTGGTGGAGAGTTTTTTATAAAGGTTACTGCAGGTGGCTTACCTGTACAAATTGCTCCTGGCAAACAAATAGATTTTGAGCTGCCTGTTGCACTTACAGGAGAAAAGGATTTAGCCAATCCCCAGCGGGCATTTATATTGGCTGACACAGCCGGCATACCAAATAATAATTTAAATGCAGGCTGGGTACCTACAGATTTTGGCCGTGTTGAAAATATCGCTAACAGTTATGTTTTTAGTTTGTTTCAGTTTAGTAGTTCGGCAACTGCCGGCACGTGGTGCAATAGTGATAATGCAACTTACTTTAGCACTTATCCCCAAACTACTTTAACGCTTAATCCAAAGGATGATGTTGGCCAGTACGGCACAGATGCTTTTTTGGTATTTAAAAACATAGCCTCTATGGTGCATGTGTATAAAACCGCAGATAAATTTGTTTATACTTATGCACCTGCCGGGTTGCAGTGTACATTGGTAGCTACCGGAATAAAAGACGGCAAGCTATATTCCGCTTTTGTTCCTATAACAATTACGGCTAACCAATCTATCGATTTTACGCTTAGTCTTACCAATACGGATGATTTTAAAAGCCAGTTAAAATCGCTTGATTAAAGAGTGTATACATGCTGATTGGCTTTGACATAGTTTATACGAATCCTTATTGTGCCGGTTTCAGGAACGATTGAACTTACCCTAAAATCTAAAGTTAAAACTCTTTTAAACAGTTTACCAGCCCTTGGGTTACAAGTTATTGCATATAACTAAGTGAGGTTTTGGCAGTATTGTAAATCATGCCTGAAACAGAATTTAAACCTGTTGCGGAAGAATATGATGTATACTCCCTGCAAATAGCTATGTACAAAATTTTAAACTTCAGCATCTCATCGCTTTATTCTTTTATCCGGCCACGTAAACTTTGGCGGAGAATTAAACATCTATCCTTGATTATAGATTTGCTTTTTCGTTAAGGCGAAGCATTTTAACCCAGATTTTGCAGTTGAAAATCTATTGCGGCTTCCAACTGCTGCACAGCTCAGTATTTCAGAACATTTTTTGACTTCAAAATAGATCACTATTCATCAGCCAAAAAATAACCCGAAACACCTAGCTGACTTGCATTTGAAACCCTCATAACGATCTCAACTGCAAAATCTGGGTTTAAATCCTTGCTCCACATATTTCTAATCGTAACGGTTGTATTATTACATCAACCAACTCCTCCAAACTTCTTTCTATTTTCCTGCTAAAAAAAATATTTGCATAAATATTTGTGCAACCAAATAATTGCATGTATGTTTGCAACCAGATAGTTGCAAATTATGTAAATGGAAATAAGAAGAGACATATTCCAGGCAATAGCTGACCCAACAAGAAGGGCAATACTTGTGTTGATCGCCTTGCAGTCAATGACACCCAATGCCCTTGCCGAACATTTCAACACCAGCAGGCAGGCAGTATCGAAACACATTAAAGTGTTGACAGAATGCGAATTGGTGAAACAGGAACAACAGGGAAGGGAAATTTATTATTCACTCGAAATTGATAAAATGAAAGAAATAGATAAATGGATCGAACAATTCAGAAAGATATGGGAGACCCGTTTCAACCAACTTGACCAAGTATTATCAACATTAAAAAAACAAAAAAAATGAACGACTTACTATTTGATTTTACCGTTAACAAATCAACAAAAACAGTATCTGTAAACAGGGAATTTGATGCCGGGCTTTCGCTGGTTTGGGGTGCTTTTACAAAGGCCGAAATTCTTGACCAATGGTGGGCACCCAAACCCTGGGCATCAAAAACAAAAGTGATGAATTTTGAAGTGGGCGGTCAAAGATTCTATGCTATGGTTAGCCCGGAAGGACAGGAACATTGGTCTGTTCAAAAATTCACATCTATTAGCCCAAAAACCAATTTCAAATATTTAAATGCTTTTGCAGACAAAGATGGAAATCCTGATTTGCCGGGGTCTGATTGGGATTTGAACTTTAGCGAACAAGACGGGAAGACCACCGTAAGTATTAGCATTTACAATGAATCGCTTGAACGTATGGAGAAGCAGATTGAAATGGGCTTCCAGGGAGGGTTTACCATGACCTTGAATTACCTGGATGAATTACTGGCAACCTTATCTAAAAAGTAATCATTGTTTTAACATCTTTAAAAACTGATAAACAACTTAAAAAATAAACATTATGGCACTTATCAATCCTCACATTAATTTTAACGGCAATGCCGAAGAAGCATTTACATTTTACAAATCAGTATTTGGCGGAGAGTTTTCAAAGATCATTCGTTTTAAAGACCTTGCAAGCGCCGACTTTCCGGTGGCAGAACATGAAGAAAATAAAGTAATGCATATTGCTTTGCCTGTTGGCAAAAACGCTTTAATGGCCAATGATGTTCCGGAAATTATGGGGCTGACAAATGAAAATGAGAACAGGTCTAAAATAATGATCAATGCAGAAAGCCGTGAAGAAGCAGATAAAATATTCAACGGGCTTTCAGCAGGCGGACAAGTTGAGGGGCCAATTGGTGATAGCCCATGGGGCACCTATTTTGGTTGTTTCAGAGATAAATATGGTATTGAATGGATGGTGGAATTTGACTCAAAAAGCTAAGCCCACGACTGAATCTTGAAGGACTCGATATTTTATTTAGAAAGGCCACTGTTAATATCAAGCCCTTCAAGAGCCAGCTGAAATAATTATTACGTACCAGTAAACTAATCCTTGAAACATATGATATTGTGGAGATTATGCAGGTAATTTCTTTTTAGATAGATATTTTTGTGTGAGCCATTTTCTTACCGGAATATCATACAGTTTTAGGAATATGTAAGCAAGAAGTACAACCCCTGTCAGTAACAATAGACCAACCGGCCATGCCTCTGCAAATGTTTTATTTTTATCTACTACCCAGGCAGTAAATATATAAATAAAGGGATAATGAATGATATAGACAGGGTAGGAGATATCACCCAAAAACCGGCAGGCATTTGCCAGGCCATTGTTCTTTATGGTGCCGCTTGCGCCAAGGTATAGAATAACAGGAAAAATGAGGATGACACTAAGTGATTCGTACAATCCATTCATCCAAAAATTTGCTGTATCGCTGCCGCCAACCCTGGGCACTGCAAGTGTAATAATCAATATTAAACTGCACCACACAAAAGTATTGCCGATACTGCCGGGCTTCATAATTCTTGACAGCAGCATACCAGCCAGAAAGGGATAACACAGTCTTGTAAAACCAATCCGCAGCTGTTCGCCGGTAACAGACCAGCCACCAATTAAATCGCCACGACTGCCGGTAACGCAGTAATGAACTAAAAATGCACCGGCAATCAGCGTAAGGATTGAAAGGACTGTTTTAGATGTTTTTCTTAAAACAAGTGCATAAATAATGTTGGCAATGTATTCAAAGAAAAGCGTCCATGCCGGGCCGTCAAGCGGATGCATTTCTGCCCAGCCACGAATATCCATTGAAACAGGGATAGGGATTAAAGTGTAACCAATCAGCATTATTAACAGCATTTTCCAAACGGGTATGTTACCAATCAACGGAAATACAATTGTTGATGCACTAAAATAAAAGCAGATGGCACCAACAGTCATCCCAATGATGATCATGGGATGCAACCGGATAAACCGGCGTTTAAAAAAATCTGTAATAGTCATATTGCCCCACCTGTCATCGTAAGCATGAGCAATTACAAAACCTGACAGGAGAAAGAAAAAATCAACCGCCAGGTAGCCATGATTGATAAACATTTTTGTGGCATCCCCGCCTGCAAAGGCTTCCATTATGTGCATGCTGATAACCATGATTGCGGCTACACCACGCAGTCCGTCGAGTATTTTATAATGGCTTTTTGAATCGGAGAAAACTGAGCTTACAGTGGATGGGTTCATATGCAGTTATTCACCACAATATACATTTTGCAGTCCTTTTTACGAAACCAATATTTAAGTATCTTACTATTCTGAAAAATTGTTTCTTGCGATTGCGTTTTCCCTGGGATGTAAAAATCCCCTGCTGGTTGTCTCAATTCGCTACATACAGTTTGCAACTGATGTGAGGACAGAAAAAGTTTAATTATCTTTTAGTTGCTGAAACAAAACTCTGCTGAAAGGAGGATTGTCTGTTTATGTAAACTTACAGCATGTAATTTATGGCACAGTATCGGTCATCAGCAATAACCTATTCTCCTTAGTGTAATCAATAAACATCTTCTATAAAAAGCGATTGTTTATTGAAAAGAAAAATATCGCCTTTGTTCTTTTGAAACAGCAATGCTGAAAGCGGTGCGTTTGGCGAAAGTAAAAATATAGTTAGATCATCAACAATAATTTTACCCAGCCCTGCGGCGATAAAAAAGCAGGCGGCTGTAGTTTTAATAAAACAGCCTGTTTTAATTTTATCAGCAAGTGTATTACAATTAATATTCATTAAAGCCGCAAGTTCTTTGCGGTTAGCAGCAAGCTGGGCAGCATGCATATCTTTTGCCAGGTGGTTCATGGCCCTCGATGTTTCATACTTATCTCCTGCGCTGCTCTTAGACTCACTGTTTGCAGCCAGTTGCGCCTCATCCATTAATTGCTGACTGGCTGTAATTCTTTCTTCAATAGCTGTGATGCAATGCTGTTGTAGTTGCTTTTTAAAGGCTATTTTTTGAACACTTGTCATAAAGATCGAAAATAAGAACAATCCTGAATTTACAGCCCCGGTATTTTGTGTTATTAAAGCCAATTGAAGGCAACTTTGGTATGGCAGGCCTGGTTCTTTTTAAATACAATTACCCTCATTCAATTTAACTTTCTTTGTTGCTGCAATCAAGGTTTCTTTGCCGCTTTTGTTTGAAAAAATTATCTTGTGAAAAATCTAAAATAATATTAAATGAGTAGCATACTAGTTGGAATTATTATGGGCAGCGAAAGTGACCTTGAAGTGATGAAAGGTGCAGCAGAAATGCTCCGCCAGTTTGAAGTGGAACCCGAGTTGACAATTGTATCAGCTCACCGTACGCCTGAACGTTTAAGAGATTATGCTAAGACAGCTAAGGAGCGTGGATTGAAGGTGATTATTGCAGGTGCCGGAGGTGCTGCTCACCTACCGGGTATGGTGGCAGCCCAAACTATTTTGCCGGTGATTGGTGTGCCCGTAAAATCATCAAACTCTCTTGATGGTTGGGATAGTATGCTTTCCATTTTACAAATGCCTTATGGTGTGCCGGTGGCCACTGTTGCATTGAACGGAGCAAAAAATGCAGGTATTCTTGCTGCACAGATCTTAGCCCTGCACGACCCTTCTATTGCAGGCAAACTGGAAGCCTACAAAGAATACCAGGATGATATTGTAATGGAAAGTGTAAAGAATGTACAGCGTTTTGGCTTTACCAACGAATTTGATAAATAGAATAAAAGCAACTGCTGACAACAATTATTTGTCAAGCGAATCAAGCTTGTTCAACGCATAATAAATACAGGAGGTATGCAGTGCCTGCGGAAATTCATTCCTGGCCAGCATGCCTCTTACTTTTTCAAGCGGCATTAAATGCACATCAATTTCTTCATTGGCATCCAGGTGTTGGGTGTTTATTTTTTTTCCGCCGGTGGCGAGAAAAAGATAAGTAAAACCATTGATAGCACCGGGGTTTGCCGCTACTTTACCCACTTCGTAAAATTGCTCAAATGAATAGCCGGTTTCTTCCATCAACTCTCTTTCAATAGCAACTGCTGGCGTTTCTCCTTCATCAGTAAATCCCCCGGGAACCTCAAAAATTGTTTCTTCAATAGGATGCCTGTATTGTTTTACAATGATCGCATCACCATCTTCAGTTAGTGCCAGCGCACAAACGGAGGCAGGCATTTCAACCACAAAATATTCAGGTACAATTCTGCCGTCAGGCATTTCGCAGGTGTCAACTCTTGCTGTAAAATATTGATGCTGTGAGATGTATTTTCTAGAAAGTACTTTCCAGTGCATGTTGATCAGTTTAGGTTTTTGAGGAGTTTTCTATCCAGTTATCTGGTAGGGGATTAAGGGTTATTTTTCTGTTATAGTATATAAGTTTTGTTTGTAGCCGCAGATTGTTAATCCTGATTAATGTAAACCTTAAACTCTAAATCTACCAATCCATTTTTTCTTTCAGGGCGGTAATATGTGCGGTATGGTGCCGGCTGTGCCAGGCATACATTCCCAGTAAATACCAAAGCGTCATTTCTTTTTTTGATTCGGGATGAAACACTGTTCTGTCCCACTCATGCGGTTGAATAGCTTCAAGTACCGCAACCCATCTCATATGCAGTGCATGCATTAGCGTAAGTGAAATATTGATGGGAACTGTTTCTGTGTCATTTAGTTTGGCCCAGGCTTGTTCATCATAAGGCTTTATTACCGGGTTATCTTCTGTAAGGCCCAATTTAAAACGGATATAAGCATTCATGTGACTGTCTGCCACATGGTGCACAAGCTGGTTCACCGTCCAGCCGCCATCCCTGTAAGGAATTTGCAGTTGGGCAGCATCTAAATTTACCACAGCATTTTCAATATGCTGTGGTAAATATTGAATGTCAATTATCCATTGCTGAAGTTGTTTTTCACTGAAAGGTTGTGGCTCAAATTTGCCGATTGGATAGCGTGGATCTGCGGTCATTACATAGATATTTTAAACTTTTATTTTTGCTCAGATGGTGGTGCGGTTGCTGCTGGCTTAATACCCATTAGTTCCATTTCAAAAATAAGCGTGGAGCCACCAGGTATGGCACCTGAACCTCTTTCACCATAACCAAGTTCACTCGGAATATACACTTTAAATTTGTCACCGATATGCATCATTTGTAAAATTTCTGTCCAGCCTTTTACAACACCGGTCACAGGGTAACTAATAGGTTCGCCCCTGTCGTAAGAGTTGTCGAACTTGGTGCCATCTATTAATGTACCGGCATAATGCGCTATAAAAGTGTCTTGCAATTTTGGCATAGCAGATGTTTGATCACCTTTTTTCAACACCTCATATTGAAGACCATCCGGCAATGTAGTTACCTCTTTACGTGTTTTATTCTTTGCTAAAAAGGCAAGTCCTTTTGCTTTTTCAGCAGATGTTTTTTTACCCTGGTTTGCCTGAATCTTTTGCTGAATAGCCATGTTAGCCTGCTGTTCGTTTATCTCCAGTGGTTTCTTTTTAAATACGTCGTTCAGTCCTTTCATCATTGCTGCGTTGCTTACTGCATCAATACTTTGCTGCTTAAGATTGTTTGCAATGTTCATTCCCAGGGCATAGCTAAAAGAGTCTAAGCCGGTTTTTAATGTTGAGGGCACAGATGCTTTCTTTGTTGTGTCTGCCGCAGGTTTCGGAGGTTTAATACCGCCAGTCTTAACCGGTTTTTTTTGGGCACTGGCAGCTGCAATAGTTATCATAGTTACCGCAATGCTTAAAAAGAAATGTTTCATTTGTTGTTTTTGTTTTTTTATAATTGAGTTTATGCTTCCCTTATTTCTTTGCCTGTCAAATTAATAAACACATCTTCCAGGTTGGCTGATTTTACTTGTTTGGGTCTTTCAAATCCGGTAGCCACCAGGTCATCTATCAGTTTATCCGGCGAGGCAAGTGCAATAATTTTTCCTTCATCCATAATAGCGATCCTGTCACACAATTGCTCTGCTTCATCCATGTAATGTGTGGTGATGATTACGGTAGTTCCTTTTGCCCTTATGTCTTTTATAAGATCCCATAAATTTCTTCTTGCCTGCGGATCCAGGCCGGTTGTTGGCTCATCCAAAAAAACAATGAGTGGCTTATTGATGAGGGTGGTTGCAATAGAGAACCGCTGTTTTTGGCCGCCGCTAAGTTCTTTGTATTTATTTTTTGCTTTGTCTTCCAGGTTTACCAAACTTAACAATTCCCTGCCATTTACAGTCTGGTTGTAAAGCCCGGCAAACAGCTCAATCAATTCAAGCAAATTCAGGCCCGGGTAGTAGCCGGAAGTCTGCAACTGTACGCCTATAATTTTTTTGATACCATCCTTGCTTTCATCAAGATTTAAACCGTTAACAGTAATTTCTCCGCTGGTCTTGTCCCGGAGGGTTTCTATTATTTCAAGTGTGGTTGATTTACCGGCCCCATTCGGACCGAGCAGCCCAAATATCTCTCCTTCAAAAACATCAAAAGAAATACCTTTTACTGCATTAAAACTGCCGTAGTTCTTTACCAGGTTTTTTACTGATATAATGGTTTTTTGCATATTTAGATTTTCCGGCAGGTAAACAATGTAAAATTACAGTTGCAAAGTAAAGGATTTTGATGGTTGTAAAAAGTCGCTCATTCAAATTGATTTAAATAAAAAAAGTATCTTTTCGGGGCTTGGTTTGTTATCTTTTATCTTTGCGAAAATTTTGGTTTTGCAAACTTCCCAACAAAATCTCCGTCTCCAGAAAATTATTACCCTTGTAGGAATCATTCTCTTTATTATTAAGGTAGTGGCCTGGTACATCACAGGCTCAGTGGCCATTTTAACCGATGCATTGGAAAGTACGGTCAATGTAATTGCCGGGCTAATTGGGGTTTATAGTCTTTATGTAAGTGCAAAGCCAAAGGATGTAGATCATCCCTACGGCCATGGAAAAGCCGAATTTATTTCCGCAGCAGTAGAAGGAACTTTGATAACGGTGGCTGGATTTATAATTATTTATGAAGCCATTAACAACTTGCTCCATCCTCATACTATCAGCAGGCTGGATTATGGTATTTTACTCGTGGCTGTAACTGCGGTTGTAAATTATGCAGCCGGCGCAATTTGCATCCGGACGGGTAAAGCAAATAATTCGCTGGCGCTGATATCGAGCGGTAAGCATTTGCAGACAGACACTTATTCCACACTTGGTATCATCCTCGGGCTTGCCCTTATTTACTTTACCAAAATTTGGTGGATAGATAGTGCTGTGGCAATGCTTTTTGCTTTCATTATTATTTTTACCGGCTACCGCATTGTACGTAGTTCTGTTGCTGGTATTATGGATGAAGCTGATGAAGAACTGATTAAAAAAATGGTGGCTGCACTTAACGCCAATCGTCGCCCAAACTGGATTGATCTTCATAACCTCCGCATCATTCAATATGGAAGCCGGCTGCATGTGGATTGCCATTTAACGGTGCCCTGGTACCTTACAGTAAAAGATGCTCACAAAGAAATTGATGCTCTTGTTTCATTGATAAGAGAAGGGTTTGGAGAATCAATTGAATTGTTTATCCATACCGATCCCTGCCTTGATTTTAGCTGCGATATTTGCCTTAAAGAAGATTGCAACGTTCGCAAACATTCGTTTGAAAAGAGAGTGGAGTGGACGGTGGAAAATGTTAGAAAAGATGTTAAACACGACAGGCATAGTAAAGAATGAAGAAGTGAATTAAAGCATCGCTTTCACTGCTGTTGCTCTTTTTCAAAACTGTAATAATGTGTTCTGAAAACCGCTGCGCCAGCAGCTAAAATGCCAAGCATAAGCAGTAGTTGCTCACCGGATTTTTGCAGAAAAAAGATTACCAGGAAACTTACAAAAACAAAAAGCATCAAACGCTCCATATTCAGGCCACAAGCGTACAAAGTCGCCGTGTAAAAGAATAGGGTTGCAATAGCTGTTAAATAAAGTTCAGCAATATGCATTACAGGCAGATTGCCGTGGTTGTTAATAAGCATAAAAAGTAACTCTGGCAGCAATAGTACACAAAAGGTAAGCAGGTACATGGCCGCTATTCGAAAAAGGGCCAATGGCGTATTGCGACTAAAATGCAAATGTGATTCATTAAAAGACACACAGTAGAAAACCAGCACTGCATGCCCGGTTAAAATAAGCTGGAAAAAAATCCCAAAAAAGTCTGCATCAAAATGATCGCCGTTACGGATAAAAGAAACCGACAGCAATGCTACGGAAAATATTTTTACTGCGGCAAAAGCCATCTTTTTTGAATGAAAAATATGACCAAGTAAAAAAGTACTGTGCCTGTAAGGGATGTTGTACAATTGCGCTAAGGCCTGGGTTATTTTTTTTACAGGGTTGATGATATTGTTCCGGTTTATAGCAGTGTTAAGAGCGAAGGCATTCAGCAAAATCATTAGTAGTTGAAAAAGAAGAGTAAACATACCTGTTACCCATGCAGATTTAGTGAAAGCTATTGCGACTACAAAGCCGGAGTAAACAAGTACAGGCATATAAAGCAGCAAGCTGATGAACAGGTACACGGGCCACTGTACAGATGTTGAAGTTGCTTTGAGCGCAAAAATATAAGTGCTGTCATCGGCCTGTATGGTGGTGGTGCAGTATGTAATGCACTTAGCATTATACAGTAACCAGCCTGCCCAAACAATTGCCATAAACACCGGCGAAATAACCATTCCGCTGATCAAGGAATAATGATAGGAAATGAGCTGGCTGCCATTTACCACACCGAAAAAAATAAAGAAAAAGAAAAGGAAAAAGCCTGCGTTGATAATGTAAAATTGCTTTACAATAACACTGATCAAAAAGCTGGCAATCTTTTTCATAATGCAACTTTTACCAGGGTTTTATTTTGCAGTACCAATGTTGTTGTGCCCTGCATAAGCTGGGCCGATAATGGCTGGTGAGAAGTGATGAAAAATGACACGCCAGATTTAGTATGGCTCATTATCAGCGACTCAAGTACTTCTACAGAAGCAGTATCAAGTGCAATCAAAGGCTCATCGAGGAGAATGAGTGCCGGCTTACCAATAAATGCCAATACAAGCGAAAGTTTCTTCATCATCCCACTTGAATAAACTGCTGTTTTTTGCTGCTGAAATTTTTCTACTCCGAGGGCATTAAAAAGTTCTGATGGAAAATCGCCACCTTTAGTGTTGCAATAAAAATCAATTAAATCTTTGCCTGTAAGAAATGCAGGGTACAAAGGCTCAGCCTCAGCATAGTTGACAATCCTGGTATAGTTCATCCGCTGCTTAAGAATGTTAATTCCATTCACAGCAATTTCACCTTCAAATGGAATAAGGCCTGCAACTGATTTGAACAAAGATGTTTTGCCGGAACCGTTTTCGCCCTTTACCCAGTAAATTCCTTCTGCTGCAACCAGTTCGTCAATTACCAATACCGGATCGGAATTGCCTGGATATTGTTTAATAAATTTTTTGATGGTTAGCATCAGGTACTTAATATTTTTTGCCGGTTAAGAACCGGACCTTTTTAGTTTAGCCCTCAAATAATTTAGCCACACCAAAAGCGGCCGCCGCAGCTGCAGCCCCAATCAGCATTACCCTTAATGCACCCATCAATGGATTAACGCCAGTAATCTTGCTTTTAAAATATCCAAATACAAAAAGGCAGATG
Organism: Ferruginibacter sp.; assembly: GCA_965247025.1. Classification (GTDB taxonomy): domain Bacteria; phylum Bacteroidota; class Bacteroidia; order Chitinophagales; family Chitinophagaceae; genus Ferruginibacter. The sequence continues at coordinate 5,857,527 of OZ252000.1, forward strand.
AGTGTTGCTATCACTGAAATTGACAAGGCTTCTTTTGCATTGCTGATAAAAAAATAAGGGCTTAGTGGAATGATGCCGCCGGCGATATAAGAAAGGCCAATATTCATGGCACTTTTAGTAGCTCTTTTTGGGTCCGGCTTTTCAAGTCCCAGCTCATACTTCATCATAAAATCTACCCAGCGGTCTTTATCACGGGCAATTTCTTCAGTGGCCTGCTCCTGCAATCCAGCACTTAAGCCAATGCTTGCAAAAAACTCTTTTGTTTCTTCAATTTCAAGCGGCCTTTTATGTTCAACTTCTTCATACTCTCTTTTAACCTCACTGGAGTAGTGGTCCTGTTCTGTTTTTCCTGCCAGATAACCACCCAAACCCATGGCAATACTGCCTGCACAAATTTCTGCTATGCCGGCAATAACAATAATATTGCTGCTGCTAACGGCACCGCTTAGCCCGGCAGCTAAAGCAAACGGAACTGTAAGCCCGTCGCTCATACCAATAACTATATCGGTGAGCATCTCAGAGCTTTTCAGGTGAGACTCTGCATGACCGTGATGAAGATGGGAATCCATTTATAAAGTATTTTAAAAGCTATTTTTTGTTATTTTGAAACTGAAATATTATTGTCTTTAAGAATTTTATTAAAGACATCTTCTTTGTTTTGCTTTTTCAATTCCCTAAAAATACTGCCAATTAATTTTTCAGCATCAACCCTGTAAGGCGATTCCATTTTGATGTACATGTTGTAAGCTTTGCACAATTGATCCAGGCCCTTTTCTAAATCATCTTTGTAACTAAAATAAATCCGGCCGGCGCCAAAAAAAGATTCAGGATTATCCGGATAAATCTTCTCAATGTTTTTATAGCTTTCAATTGCTTTATCATATTCTTTCATGTACTCATAAACAATTGGAATATTTTGAAGCGCTGTTACTCCCTTTGGCTCAATGGCCAATGAATGCTGGTAGGCATTTAAAGCTTTTTCTAAAAAGCCCGCCTTGCGGCTGCAGACACCGATGTTATCCCACGCAAATACAAACTGAGGATCAATTTTTACAGCCACTTCAAAAAATGGAATTGCTTCAGCATACTTTTCTGCATCCAATTTTTCAATACCATTATTATACTCGGCTATGGCCGATCTGTCTTTTGAAAAGGAATGTTCACCTTCTGAATTATCAACAGCAACTTTTCTTGCAAGTGCATTACAACTATCCCGAAGCCATTTTTCCAGCAGCCTGTAGGTATTGGTATACCGGTCAGATTTTTTGTTATTATTAAGTGATATCTCTATTTTTTTAGAGCCCGACTGCATCGATTGCATCAGCGTAATTGTAAGGTCCAGCGACTCGACCTGCCTGTCAATACAAGCAGCAATTTTTTTAGAGGATTCAGCGGAATTGATCCCGGTAACAGAAATGGAGTCGATACATTTGCAGGCAAGCTCCCCAAATTCGCCGATGATTTTTACTGAGTCAATACCCAGGCTTTTCATAACTTTCTGCTGCTCTTTTGCAGATAGTTCTCTCGTAGTGGTGTCAGTTTGAGCAACTGCAACTAAACTCATTGCGACAAAAAAAAATGCCAGGCAAAATCTCATATTATATCTTAAGTGGGTAAGATAACAAAAAAATCTACGGTTCAAAAAAATTACCCTTTGGATTGAGTGAGGGTAATTTTTTAAAAAAATGCATTGTAACCCATTCACTTATAAGCCCTGCAGGCTTTTATCAATAATCCCAACGCACTCCATCACCTGCTCCGGGGTTATATTTAGCGGCGGCGCAAAACGAATTTTATCGCCATGGGTAGGCTTTGCAAGTAATCCATTTTCTTTAAGATTAAGGCAAATGTCCCAGGCAGCTTCAGGATTTGGGTGTTTAATAACAATAGCATTCAGCAGCCCTCTTCCTCTTACCAGGGAAATAAACGGGGAGTTTAATTTTTCAATTTCACTCCTCAGTAATGCACCCATTGCTGCAGCATTGTCGGCCATCCTTTCCTCTTTTAAAACTTGCAGCGCTGCAATAGCAACAGCACATGCCAGCGGGTTACCTCCATAGGTACTTCCATGCTCGCCGGGTTGTATGTTCATCATTATATAATCATCGCAAAGCACTGCACTTACGGGTAATAATCCACCGCTCAGCGCCTTGCCCAAAATCAAAATATCCGGCCTCACATTCTCATGATCGCAGGCAAGCATTTTGCCGGTACGGGCCAGGCCCGTTTGTATCTCATCAGCAATCATCAGCACATTATATTCTGTACATAAATTTCTTACACTGGTTAAATAACCATCATCAGGCAATACTACGCCGGCCTCACCCTGTATAGGCTCAAACATAAAGGCTGCTACATTTTTATCCTGGAAAGCTTTTTCCAACGCAGTTAAATTATTGTACTCAACTATTTCAAAACCAGGCATAAAAGGCCCGAATTGTTTGTAACTGCTGGGGTCAGTAGAGGAGGAGATAGCCGCCATGGTACGCCCCCAAAAATTACCAGCCGCAAAAATTATTTTTGCCTTATTATCATCAATTCCTTTTTTTACATAGCCCCATCTTCTTGCCAGTTTAATGGCAGTTTCACCGCCTTCCACGCCGGTATTCATCGGCAAAACTTTATCGTATCCAAAATATTCAGTGATAAATTTTTCATATTCTCCCAGCCGGTTGCTGTGGAAAGCCCTGCTGGTTAACGTTAGTTTGGTAGCTTGCTCTGTAAGTGCTGCAACTATCTTAGGATGGCAATGACCCTGGTTTACAGCAGAATAGCCACTTAAGAAATCGTAGTAGCGTTTTCCATCCACATCCCATACAAAAACCCCTTCACCCTTTTCCAGCACTACAGGCAATGGATGATAATTATGTGCTCCGCATTTTTCTTCAAGATCAATAAATTTTTGTGAACTGGCAGATAAAACTGTTGTAGTATGCATGGTATTTTTTATTAAAGTTGTTGCAATTAGTATCACCTTAAGCGGGACTGAGTTTTAAAAAAAGGAATAACGGGAAATCTGTTAGCATAGACAGCTAACTGCATACTTAATGATTCAGCAAATCGAGGTTGCTGTGAAGGAAAGATGGTATGGTATAATGGAGAGAGATAAAATGTAATTTTGATGCAAGATAAAATATTTATTGATGACAGCTTTTAAAATTTTAGCGCAATTATGAATTCTTATACCATACCTCCGCAAACCCGTATTGGCCACGTACATCTTAAAGTGAGTGACATTGAACGATCATTAAATTTTTATAAAGAGTTGCTTGGTTTTGAAGTAATGCAGCGCTACGGTGCAGGAGCCGTATTTATAAGTGCCGGAGGTTATCACCATCATATTGGTTTAAATACCTGGCATAGTAAAGGAGCAGGACCTGCCCCGGTTAACGCAGTCGGACTGTATCACACGGCTATTTTATATCCGGCAAAAAAAGATTTGGCAGTTATTTTACAAAGATTAATTGATGCAAATTATCCGCTTACCGGAGCAGCAGATCATGGAGTTTCCCTGGCAATATATTTAAACGATCCTGATGAAAATGGTGTTGAATTATACTGGGACCGGCCACAGGAAGAATGGCCTTTGGATGAGAATGGCAATATCCTGATGGTTAGCGATCCACTCGACCTTGAGGCGCTGCTTCACCTTAATAATGTATAAGTAAACGTTAGCCTGCTATTTGCTGAATCTCAAAAAACGAAGGTGAAGAATTCTAAAAAATATTCCCGCTAAAACAGCTGCTATTTTTCAGTGAAATATGTTATTCCGATAAAAGCGGCCAGCCTGTTGTAAAAATTACTTACCGTAAAAAAAGTTGATTTTTTTGCTAAAACCTTTTACCAGTCATACTTTCAGCTCAAAAAAAACATATTGGATTTGTAGTAAAATAATTACAATTTGTAATTTGTAAAGGTTGTAATGTTGTGCAATAGAAATAATTGAAATAATGCCGTAACCGGATTTATTAAAATTGTTTACCAATATATTTCATTTATGCAAAAGCAACTGATTGAGAAAATTGACCGGAAATATGAAACCAGGCTTTTTAATTTGCTTGGCACAAAACCAACTGATCATATTAATACAATGCTGTCTTATTGGGATAAGAAAGGTACATGCCAATTTGCCAACAACGCCTATCTTAAAAGGTTCGATATAGAACGAAGTGACTTAGTTAAAACAATTTCAAAAAAAGATTTACACGGAGAAGATGCATACCGGAAAATGTTGCCTTTTATAAAAGGAGTGTTAGGCGGCCACAAGCAAATTTACCAACGGAATGAAAGGGTTTATACTAACCTTATCAGCTATAGTATTATTACTTATTACCCGGATTTTAAGGATGGCGAAGTAGTTGGTTTTTTTGCCCAGGTATTTGATATTAAACCTGTAAAAGAACTGAATGCTAAATTCAGGGCGCTGGAAAAAGTTAAGGAGAAGGAATTATTAAAATCTGTAATAGAGGCACAGGAAGTTGAAAATGAGCTGATTGCCTACCAGCTGAAGGAAAGCGTAAACCAAACCCTTGCTTATTGTAAAATAATGTTAGAGAAAGCCCGTAGCCAGGAAAACGGGAAATTTTTTTAAAGAATTTTTCAGAACATATTCACCAGACTATTGATGAACTGAATGCCTTAAGTACTAAGATGTCCCCATCGCTGATTAAAATGCTTGGGTTTATTGCCGGCGTAAAAGAATACATACAAGTGTTTGAGCAACGCCAGAATAAAAATATCCATGTAACTTTTGAGTGTGGTGATGAAGGGATTGAACAAATTGAAAATACAAACAAGATTGCGCTGTTCAGGATCATCCAGGATTACCTGCTGCTTTTTGCAGACAGTGTATCCTGTAATACTATCTCAATTGAAGTAAACTATTACAATCCAACAGTTAAACTTAAGCTCGTAAATAATGATGCATCCTTTAAGATGAGTAAGCAATGCAATAGTTACCGTAAGATTCTGAACAGGGTGGAATATTACGGAGGAAAGATTACCGAAGCCGCTCAACACGAAGAGGTAATGGTTGAAATTGAACTTGAAAATATCAATTAAAAATACTTTCAAAAGAAAGAGCGGCAGCTGATGATTTTCTTAATTCTATTCGCCGGGGGTTTCAAAAATTATTCTTTGTTAGTGGTTTCAGTTTAAAGTTTGCACTTCTAAAAAGTGTAAACTTTTTTATTTTAGAAGTAATTCCACGGGGACTTTCAAAATAGCATCAGCAGCTGTTAGTCCCGCAATTAAAGCAGCCTCCACTGTGCCTTTGGAATGTGTATCTGCGGCAGCCTCGCCTGCAAAATAGATTGTTTCATCAACTGGGGAATTTAAAATTGCAAGGGCGTTGGTTGTTTCTGTGGTTGCAAATGAATAGGCACCGCCAATAAATGATACCGCTGACCAATCGATGATTCTATATGCCTGCAACTCCGACCTTAAATCATCAGCTGTAGTTGAAAAAATATTGGCAAGAGACTCCAGCCCCATACGAAGTAAAATATCATCACCTGCATTACGCAGCGCTTTAGCACCCGGGCCACCCAGCCACCCAGTAAGCATATTACTTTCGTAAGGCAATTGCGTCCACCAGGTTGGTACAGGCTGATTACTGATTATGAACCCGGCCTCCGGCGTTTGCATTTTCCAAAAAGCTTTTTTGAATTGAAAGAAGAATTTTATCGCCGGGCCGAAGCCGATTTTACTGGCAGCATTTTGTATTTCGGGGATTGCCGGAAGAAAAGCTAAATCCGTTTCTCTGTTTTTATGCTGTAACGCTTTCACTGACACCGTTACAATCACTTTGCTGGCAGTAAAAGAAAGGCCGTTCACTGTGTGAACCTTTACTTGCTGTGTTTTCCATTCAATTAAATCTACCCGGGCTGAACTGTAAAAATTAACCCCGTTTTGTTTACAAATATTTACAAGATAAGCAATGAGGCGGCTGTAGCCACCCTTCACCCTGTAAACATCATCTTCCCCATTCAGCCATTCATCTCTTAATGCAAAAGTGCTTACAGTGTTACAGTCTGCAAGGTCAAATCCTTCTGCATACTGCCGCACTTCTTTTCTTAAGGAACTATATTTTTCTGCGCCAAAATGTTGTTCAAGAAAATCGGCGAGAGATATGTCGGCTTCAAGTGATTCCATTTGTTTCATCACTTTATTCCAGCCCTCTGCAGGCTCTTCATCCTGCCGCCATTTTCCGTTAATGTTATGAAAACTTTTGCCTTCCACTTTGTAATATGGAATGTCAGCTTCTTTTAGCAACCCAATAGTTACCGGCAGGTTGCCATGAATAAATTCCGGGCCTGTCTCAAGCAAAGTATCGAATAAAGGGTCGTAAACAGTATGCACCCTTCCACCAAATCTTTCACCAGCTTCAAGTACTGTTACCCTAAGTTTTTTTTCTGATAATTTTCTTGCTGCAATCAATCCTGAAATGCCGCCGCCAATAATGATCACGTCAGTTTCCATAAAGCTTTTTCAACAGAGCCTCAACAATTATACCTTTTCAATAAACGCTGCTTTTTCAGTAAATAAAATCCAAAATTATATCACTACAAATCGAATTTAATTCCCTGTGCCAGCGGTAATTTATCAGTATAATTTATAGTATTGGTTTGCCTGCGCATGTACACTCTCCAGGCATCGCTGCCACTTTCCCTGCCGCCGCCGGTTTCTTTTTCACCACCAAAAGCACCGCCAATTTCAGCACCACTGGTGCCAATGTTAACGTTGGCAATACCGCAATCACTGCCGCCTGCTGATAAAAACCTTTCTGCCTCTCTCAGGCTGTTCGTCATAATGGCTGAGCTCAAACCCTGCGGCACACCGTTTTGCAGGGCAATGGCCTCATCAATTGTTTTGTATTTCATCAGGTATAAAATTGGGGCAAACGTTTCATGCTGTACAATTTCATAACTGTTTTTTGCTTCGGCAATGCAGGGCTTTACATAACAGCCGCTTTCAAAACCTTTGCCCTTCAGTACACCGCCTTCCACAACAAAATTGCAGCCTTCAGTCCTGCCTTTTTCAATGGCAGATAAATACATCTCAACGGCAGAGGTATCAATCAAGGGTCCCACATGATTTTTTTCATTCAATGGATTTCCAATCTTCAGCTGGCCGTAAGCGTTCACCATTTTTTCTTTGAATTTATTGTAAACTTTTTCATGAATAATCAAACGGCGGGTGGAAGTGCAACGCTGACCGGCTGTACCTACTGCACCAAAAGCTGCCCCAATCAGTGCCATATCAAGGTCTGCATTTGGTGTAATGATGATGGCGTTGTTGCCACCCAGTTCAAGCAGGCTTTTGCCCAGCCGGGCAGCAACCGCACCAGCCAATGCTTTGCCCATTCTTGTGCTGCCGGTAGCACTTACCAGCGGTATCCGTGTATCATTACTCATCCATTCACCCACAGTACGGTCACCTACCACCAGGTTATTAACGCCTTCAGGCACATTGTTCCTCTTAAAAACTTTTGCAGTAATGTTCATACAGGCAACAGCACACAGCGGTGTTTTTTCACTTGGCTTCCATATGCAAACATCTCCGCAAACCCAGGCGAGCATTGTATTCCAGCTCCACACAGCCACCGGAAAATTAAAAGCAGAAATAATACCAACTATGCCAAGCGGGTGATACTGTTCATACATTCTGTGGCCCGGCCTTTCGCTGTGCATTGTTAAGCCATGCAGCTGGCGGCTGAGGCCCACGGCAAAATCGCAGATGTCAATCATTTCCTGCACTTCGCCCAGGCCTTCCTGCAGGCTCTTACCCATTTCATAACTTACCAGTGTGCCCAGTGCCTGTTTGCTGGCCCTGAGTTCCTCCCCAATCTGGCGGACTATATTGCCACGTTTTGGCGCCGGCCAGGTACGCCATTCTGCAAAAGCCTCCTGCGCTTTTGTAATTACAGCATCATAACTTTCTTTGTCTGCACCTTTCACAGTGCCGATCAGTTTACCATCTACCGGGCTAAAACTTTCAATGGCTGCACCCTTACTTGTTAGCCATTTTGTACCCGTACTTACACCTTTATTTTTTGCCTGCAGCTGCAGGCTGGCCAAAAAATCCATACTGATAATTTTTAAAATTGATGGCAAAGGTAAGCAGCATGGTTTGAAATGAATATCAGGTTTGAGAACAGCCTTTTTATGAGACCGGCGGCAAAGCTTTGTGAGGCTTTATTGGCGACGCTCCGTTCGGGTTAGGTTCTTTGTTGGGCTTCCTCACAGTATGTTTTTTCACTTTCAATAGCTTGATTCTATTTTTAACTTGCTTAAATTTTAACGACATGAATATTTCATTGCTTTACAAGAATCTAATTTATCTAAAATGTAAAACCTGATTTGGAATACACAAGTTCTATTATTTATGTTGGTCTTTATTAAAAATTTTCTTACCAAAAAATTTGAATAATTGTTTCTCAGTTTTTATATTTGTAACCGAACAGTTACATAATAATCTTTTTATGAGAAGAGATGTTTTCCAGGCCATTGCAGATCCGGTCCGGAGGGATATTATCCAATTGCTTTCTTCGCAAACGCTCAATCTAAATGCCGTGGCAGATAACTTTTCTATCAGCAGGCCAGCCATTTCAAAACACATTAAGATACTTACTGAGTGCGGTCTTGTAGAAATAAGGCAGCATGGGAGAGAAAGATTTTGCGTGGCTCAATTAAAAAAATTGCATGAAGTTGCAGAATGGAGTGTCCGGTATAAAAATTTCTGGAGCGCTAAATTAGATGCCCTGGAGTTGCATCTAGATCAGCAAAAATCAACCGTTAAACGTTCATCAAAATAATAATCCATCATGAACAATCAACCAATTGTATTAGAAAGATTATTGAATGCGCCGGCTGCAAAAGTATGGGCTGCACTTACCGAAAAAGACGAAATGAAAAACTGGTATTTTGACCTGCCGGACTTTAAGGCTGAGAAGGGTTTCCAGTTCCAGTTTAACGGCGGGCCTCCTGAAAAGCAATATCTGCATTTGTGTGAAGTACCGAAGTAATACCAGGCAAAAAATTGACGTATAGCTGGCGGTATGACGGCTACCCCGGAAATTCTTTTGTAACTTTTGAACTGGAGGAAAAAGGAGATCAAACTTTATTAATACTTACGCATGCAGGTTTGGAAACATTTCCACAGGATGAAGCTGATTTTGCCAGGAAGAATTTTGAGGCTGGGTGGAATCAAATTATTCATACTTCACTAAAAAATTACCTGGAGCCTGCCCTGTAAACGGGAAAATACAATCATCCATATTGAAACCATTCGGAGATATTCTTTTATCAAAAGAAAAAAATGATTAAAAACGCATACTCTCTGAAACAAAAGGGATGATTGTTTCAAATAATTAGCCATAATTTCCAGCATTCAATTGCTTTAACCGTCTATTCAAAATGCAGACCTCGCCTGCTTATCGCATGGCTTAAAACAAACGAATGCAAACGAACATTATGAAAAAATACCGGATCATTTTTCAATTAATAATAGCTGCCTCCTGTGTAAATAATATTGCAGCAGCACAAGGCACAAAAACATTTACCAATCCGTTGCTGACTGCTGGTGCCGATCCCTGGTGTATTTATGAAAATGGGTTTTATTATTACACAAACACTACCGGAAGTAATATCAAAATATGGAAGACGAAAAATATAGCTGAACTAAAAAATGCGCCTTCTAAAATAGTTTATATGCCGCCTGCAAAAGGCCCGTTTTCCAAAGATTTGTGGGCACCGGAAATTCACCACCTCAACAATAAATGGTACATCTATTTTGCGGCAGACAGCGGCTACAACAGCAGCCACCGCTTATGGGTTTTAGAAAATACGGCAGCGGATCCTTTAACAGGAACCTGGCAAATGAAAGGTAAGCTGGAAACAGCCTGGGATAAATGGTCTATTGATGGTTCGTTGTTTCAACACAAAGGGCAACTCTATTATATTTGGAGTGGCTGGGAAAGTAACCTAAATGGGCAACAAAATATTTACATCAGCAAAATGATAAACCCGTGGACGCTGGATACGGTGAGAGCTAAACTTTCAAGCCCGGAGCTGGAATGGGAAACACATGGTGATTTGAACAATGCAAACGATGTTCCCCACGTAAATGTGAACGAAGGGCCTGAAGTACTGGTGCACAAGAACAAACTTTTTTTGATCTATTCGGCCAGTGGTTGCTGGACTGATTATTATGCACTTGGCATGCTTACAGCCAGCGCCGGAAGTGACCTGATGGACCCTGCTTCCTGGAAAAAAAATCCGCAGCCTGTTTTTAAGCAGAGCCTTGAAAATGGTGTTTATGCACCCGGGCATAATTCATTTTTTAAATCTCCGGATGGCAAAGAAGACTGGATACTGTACCACGCTAATGATAAGCCATCCCAGGGTTGCGGAGGCTTCCGCTCACCAAGGGCGCAAAAGTTTAAATGGCTTGCAGATGGAACGCCTGATTTTGGTGAGCCGCTGAGCACAAAAACTGTTTTGGCCATACCAGCGCAATAAACAAAAGGTCATTATTCTTCCATCCATTTTACGGTTGTCTTCCGGATATCAGCGGCAATTTTTTCAATAAAATTAAATTGATCTGCCAGCGGTTTCAATTCTGAAAGTTGCTTTTTGGTATCGCTTTCAGTTATGCCTTCGCTTAATTCTTTCCGCCTTGTTTGTAACAGGTGTTCCAAGTTTTCCTGGATAATATTTTGGTGATTTTTGTCGGTGATTAATGGATCAGCCGGTAATTCTTCAATGATCTTTTCTGCATCCTCCAGGCTGGTTTCTGTGATATCAACAGGTTGTTGAAAATCTGCAGAAGCAAGCTTTTCTGACAATGGTGTAACATAGGATGCAAGTGTTGCCACATGTGAAATGAGCGTGTGATTGAGCACAACAAAATGGTGCAAAATTTTACTGTTCCGCTGTTTGCTCTTTGGCTCTTCCAGCATCCTTGTAAACGCATCAGAAAGATTGGCGAGTGCTACAAAAGCATTTTTCCTGCTCAGTTTGTAAGTTGTTATACTAACAGGATTGCCGGTAAATGCTGCTGCGACATTTTTAAAATATTGTTTGTTGCTTCTCACAGCAATCAGCATATAATCGCTTATTTTTTTGTGCTCCCACGCAGGCAACAAAATTAAATTGGCCAGGTATGCAATTGCAGATCCAATAAAAGTATCGGTAACCCTGTCAATAAAAATTGTTTTAAAATCGGCATGGTTCAGCAGGTGAAAAAGCACTAAAATATAGGCCGTCATAAACATCACTGCGGCCAGGTAATTTGTTTTTATCAGGCTGTAAGTAAATATCATCAGTACCAGCATTATTGCAAAAAGAGCCTGCCCGTCTTCAATAAAATATAAAATTGCAAAGCCACCAATGGCGCCGATAATAGTACCTGCCAGCCGTTGAATATTCCGCTGCTTTGTAAGACTGTAAGCAGGTTTTAGTATAAGAATAATGGTTAGCAAAATCCAGTAACTGTGGCCCACTTTAAAAAATTGGGAAACAATAAAGCCGGCCAGCGTTGCTATGCTGATGCGTACTGAATGCCGAAAATTATTTGATTTGAAATTAAGATTTTCTTTAAGCAGATGTGTATCTATTTGCTGGTGCGAAATGAACTGGTCGAAATTTGCAGATACAGGTTTTCTTTTGCTGAGGTCCTTATTATAAGTGGTGTACAGATGAAGGGTATGAATGCGGCCGGCAATATCTTCAATGCTGTTAAGTATGTGCCGCAGGCCTATGAAGTGATCAAGATTTTCGGCTGTACGTTTCTTATCCCTGAAATCATCAAACCAGCTTTTTAAACTGCTGATATGCGTTGCCAGCAATCCGCTTTCGCCAGACTTTAGTCCACTTTTTACAGCGATGCCAATATCGTCCAGTTCGTTACTCAGTTCCAAAATTTGCTGGTGAAATTTTTCAAGCACTTCTTCGTCGCCAAAAACATCATGCATTGCCTCATAATCATTGTAAGTGCTCATGGTTCTTTCAAAAAGATCAACCATATCTGTAAAGATCATCACAAGCGTTCTCCCGGTAACGGTTGTTTCTTTAACTACCCGGCGGCTTTTAAAAAGTAGCTCTCTTACCAGGTTTTGTTTTTCGTGTACAGCTACCTGTTGTTCCATCATCCGCTGGTAAACATCCTGGTAGTCAACTTTTTTTTCGTAGAAGGAAGCCCTGGTTCTAAGGTAACTGGCTGTGGCCATGATGCAATCGCCAAGTGCCTGTTGGGCGAGCTTATAAGGGCGAAAGCCGTATAGCGCCAGGCTCCATAACATATACCAGGTACCGCCGGCCAGCACAAACGCAGCGTTTGCCAAAACATCCCAGCCATGATGATGCCTGTCAATATTCAATACCATTATCAGCAAAGCGGATACGCCAATTGAGTTTGCCCTTGTTCCAAAAACACCAATCATTGAAAAAGTAAAGCAAGCCACAACAATCAGCACCCCCAACAAAATTGAATACGGTGCTGCAAACCCGGTTAGTACGGCAATTATAGTATTGATGGTTATACAGGTGAGCATGCCATTCTTGCGGTGATGGATAGGGCCGGGGTTGTCTGTGATGCCGGTGCTCATGGCGCCAAGCGATACAACCACACCGGTCGCAAGCAGGTTAAAATGGTTGAAAACGAGCGCAGGGAGCACAATACCAACGGTCATCCTTACACCTTCACTGAGGTAGTGACTGTAAACAAAACTTTTATATTCTTTTAAATAATCCATCGCAGCCCTGCAATTTGGGTGCAAAGATACCAGCGAAGATTTTTACAAACTAAGCTTTCGGAATGCGCCGCAGCCTATCTCACTTAATATAAATATCCGCCATCGGCGTAGCAAGAAATAATGAGAGTGATGAGCAGCAATTAAAAAAGATAATGGTAGAATTAAATATTTGCAGTAAACGATTTATCAACTACTTGAGATTTAAACTTTTGCATGGTTACCTTCTAAGAATTCCAACACGTCAGCATCGTTGCCGGTAAATGGGCCATGACCTGCAATTTTAAGGCTTGCCATTGCAGCACCAAATTCACCGGCTTGCTGCGGCGTTCCTCCTTTAAAGCGTTTGTATAAATAGCCTGCCATATAAGTGTCACCGCAGCCGGTAGCATCTAAAGTGGCCGTTGGTTGGTAAGCCGGCACGGTGTAAAAAATGCCGTTTGTATAAATAAGAGATCCTTTGCTGCCAAGCGTGATGATGACTTCTTTAACTCCCCAGGTGCTGAGTAGTTTTGCCGATTTGTGAATATCTTTTTCGCCTGTTATAACCGCGGCTTCCTCATCATTCGCTTTCAAATAATGGATAAAAGGCAGTACCTGCATTTTATCAGCCCAATCAACATGAAAAACTTTTTTATCCATCACTTTACGGAGGTAACCTTGCACATCCAATGAAACTTTCCCTTTTGTAGCCAGCAATTCTGTAACCCCGTTTTTAATGTCACCGGCCAGCAATGGACCCAAATGAAAAATCGCAGCATCAATATTCAGCAGTTGGGCGGGTGTAAACGCATCGGCAGTTTGTAATACACGCTGGGTTCTTTCATCCCTGTTATGAGAATAGATATTTTCAAAATATACGGTATAGGCTGATGGTAGCACGGTTACATCAATTCCTTTTGCTAAAAGTTCATCTGCATACTGTTGTTCTGAAGAAGCAATTGCGGTAACCAATCCATAATTTACCGGCATGTTGCGGATAGCATTTGAAAAATAAAAAGAAGTGCCCCCGGCCATAAATACTTCTGACTCCGGCGTTACAACTTTGTCCAGCGTAATGTGACCTATGCAGCAGATATCGTACATCTATTATTATTTTATGTGGAAAAATCTGTCTGATAATTCCTTTTGCCAGGTATTAAAAATCAATCAAATGCAAGGCTCACTAGTTACAACACTTCCGAAAAGTGATTAAAAGGCCGCAAAAATAGCCAATGTGTTTAAAGAAAGCATCGTTGTTTTTCTGTAATAATATATTTGTATTCAGAATTTGCAAAATTAAAAACAGTTGTTAAAAATTTTTCTTAGTAAACTGGGCTGAATTTAAAACCATTCCCTTACTTTTGCCGCCCCAAATAGTTCTTTTTGAATTTATTGTATTGGGAGTACTGGTAATTGCCAGTACGTTATCACCAAAAAAATTATCACATGGCAAAAGAAATTACCGGCTATGTCAAGCTCCAGTGTAAAGGAGGACAAGCCAATCCGGCACCGCCAATCGGACCTGCTCTGGGTTCTAAAGGTGTCAACATTATGGAGTTCTGTAAGCAATTTAATGGCAGAACCCAGGATAAACAAGGAAAAATACTTCCTGTATTAATCACCGTTTTCGCAGACAAATCTTTTGAGTTTGTAATTAAAACTCCCCCGGCTGCTGTGCAGTTAATGGAAGCTGCTAACATTAAAAATGGCAGCAAAGAACCTAACCGTGTAAAAGTTGGTAAAGTAACCTGGAGCCAGGTGGAAGATATCGCCAAAGATAAAATGGCCGATCTGAATGCGTTTTCACTGAACAGTGCAATGAGCATGATAGCGGGTACTGCAAGAAGCATGGGCTTAACTGTTGACGGAAAAGCTCCCTGGGAAAATTAATTATTATCACCTGTCCCGGTTATTTCGGGAACCTCAAAAATTTTTAGAAAATGATTACTAAAAAAAGAAAAATAGCTAACGCTAAGGTGGATAGTAACAAGGCTTATTCCCTTAAAGAAGCTACTAACTTAGTTAAAGAATTAAATACAACCAAATTCGACAGTTCTGTTGATTTGCATATTAAATTAGGTGTTGATCCAAAGAAAGCGGATCAGGCCATTCGTGGTACGGTTTCTCTACCGCACGGTACTGGTAAAACCAAGAAAGTATTGGTGCTTTGCACTCCTGATAAAGAAGAGGCAGCAAAAAGTGCCGGTGCAGATTTTGTAGGCCTTGATGAATTCATTACCAAAATTGAAGGTGGCTGGACGGATGTTGATGTTATCATCGCAACACCTGCTGTAATGCCTAAAATTGGTAAGCTC
This sequence comes from Ferruginibacter sp., assembly GCA_965247025.1. Lineage (GTDB taxonomy): Bacteria > Bacteroidota > Bacteroidia > Chitinophagales > Chitinophagaceae > Ferruginibacter. Next base: position 5,872,575 of record OZ252000.1, read on the forward strand.
GGTAAAATCCTTGGTCCACGTAACTTAATGCCAAACCCAAAAACCGGTACTGTTACAAATGATGTAGCTGGTGCGGTAAATGAAGTTAAGGGTGGTAAAATTGCTTTTAAAGTTGATAAAGTAGGTATTATTCATGCATCTGTTGGCCGTGTAAGTTTCAGCCCTGAAAAGCTTGCTGAAAACAGCCAGGAGCTTATCAATGCATTGGTAAGATTGAAACCTTCTTCTTCTAAAGGAACTTACCTGAAAGGTGTCAGCATGGCCAGTACAATGAGCCCGGGCATTTTAATCGATACAAAATCTGTTCAAAACTAAAACCTCTGCGAACCTTTCCAAAGGAGAGGAGGTGGTGGTAAAAAATATTTGTTATGACAAAACAAGAAAAAAACGAAGTAATCGAAGTGCTTAAGGGCAAGTTCAGCCAGTACAGCAATTTCTATATTACTGATACCGAAAGCTTATCTGTAGCCCAGGTAACTGATTTACGCAGGCATTGCTTTAACAAGCAGGTTGAAATGAAAGTGGCAAAAAATACACTTATCCGCAAAGCACTTGAAGGTATTGATGCTGAAAAATATACAGGCGTTTACGACTCTTTACATAAAGTAACAGCGCTTTTGTTTAGCGAAAACCCGAAAGAACCAGCTTTAATTTTAGCAGGTTTCAGAAAGGCCGGTAAGTTTGAAAAGCCGCAGTTAAAAGCTGCCTTTATCAATGGCGATGTATTTGTTGGTGATGATCAGTTGACAGCGCTTACAAAAATCAAAACAAAGAACGAATTAATTGGTGAGATCATTGGCTTGTTGAACTCTCCGATACAGCGTGTATTGGGTGCTTTGCAAAACAAAGATGCAGCCAAAGCAGCAGAAGAAACTGTAGCACCGGTCGCAGAAGCTTCACCTGCTGTTGAAGCAGCAGCTAATCTAGCAGAAGCGCCAGCGGCACCTGCAACTGAAGTTCCGGCAACACCGGCGGCTGAAACACCTGCAGCAGATGCACCTGCAGCAGCACCAGAAGCTTAATAAATAATTGAACAAACAAATAATATTAGCCTGGCCGGACGGGCTCTAAAGCAAAGGCAGAAACAAATTTTTTTAATAATCTCCGCCGGATCCCGATTGTATTGGGGAATGAAGGTGGAAAAAATTTAAACACAATGGCAGACGTAAAAGTATTAGCAGAAAACCTGGTTAATTTAACAGTAAAAGAAGTACAGGAATTAGCAGATTTCTTAAAATCAGAGTACGGTATTGAACCAGCTGCTGCAGCAGCTTCAGTAAGTGCTGGTCCTGCAGAAGCAGCCGTAGTTGAAGAAAAAACATCTTTCAACGTAATTTTGAAAGCAGCTGGTCCTAACAAATTGGCGATCGTTAAAATCGTTAAAGAAATTAGTGGCTTAGGTTTGAAAGAAGCTAAAGATCTTGTAGATGGTGCTCCAAAACCTATTAAAGAAGGTGTTGATAAAGCTACCGCTGAAGAATTAAAAACTAAATTAACTGAAGCTGGTGCTGAAGTTGAATTAGCATAAGCGATTCACATATTTTTGAAAGGTCATTTACTTAAATGTAAATGGCCTTTTTGTTTGCGGCAGAGGCTGTTTTTGCTAATATTCAAAGGGCTTCTAAAATTAATTTCTGTCCTCACCCGTTTGGTAAAACCGGTGAAAGGCCAATGCAAAAAAAGAGGCTGTACCTTTCGGTAACAACCTTTTTTATATAAAATCAAAATGAAAAAAGTTAATTTTTGATGAGCCGCTGGGTTACAGTGATGTTTTTATTATTTGTCACTTTAATGATATAAATCCCTTTTTTCAACTGGTAGTTGATATCCGTAGTAAGAAGATTTGTAAGGGACGAATGAATGCGCTGACCCTGGGCATCCAAAATTTCTATAGTGGCCGGCAGGTGTTGTAATGGTATTGATACCTTAAAATTGGTTTGAACCGGATTGGGGTAAGTGCTTATAGCAAATCCATTCTCATTTTTCACGAAAATAATTTTCGAATAGGTAATGCTGCCGCTTACTTCAACCGCCTTTATGCGGTAATAACTATTGCCAACGACTGGTAAATTGTCCAAATAAGTATATTTATTAGAAATTTGTTGCAGACCTGCTATTGATGCCAGCTCTTTAAAATTGATGCCGTCATTACTTTTTTCAACAGCATATTTTACCGGTCCGATTTCCTGGGAGGTGCTCCAGCTGATAGTCTTTTTGTTTGAGGTTGCAACGTCAACCGAAAAATCTGTGAGTTTTACTGGCACAATGCCAATCGTTGCAATAACACAACCACCAACTGCACCGTTAATGGTGGATGCAAAAACCAATGGAATATTGCAGGGAACGCAGGTAAAAGCATCCCCGGTTCCCCCTCCATAGAGGGTGCCGGATATAAGCGCACTGGAAACTATTGTAAGAGGAGTACCACCATATATATTTACCAATACACCTTCTGGCCATCCAAGCAGTAAAACACCGCACCCGCTGGGGCATTGCGGATAAAGACTTTGGTAAGCAAAAGCACCGGGCGGGCACTGGGCTGTAGCTGCCTTTTGCAGCAGCAGGGTAAAAAAGAGTATGGTTAAAAAGTTTTTCATAATAAACATTGCCGGCATTCCTGGTATAATGACACAATATTTATGAAAAATTAAAAACTCCGGAGATAGGGAATAATCAGGGTTTCGAATTAATCAAAAACTGTGTTTGAACAAGTTTAATTTTAAACTACCCATGTGATTTTTTAGGGCATTTGCCAAACACATAAGTAATACTATTACTACAACGCAGATTTGTTATAAAAATTTTAAACAGGCAATAAAACTTTTTTGAAATTGTCGTGTTTTAATAACGTGATATAACTCCAAAACACGTTTTATTGGTCTTTGCAAAGATTATTCATGCCAATTAATTCTTTTCTCAACCCCAAATCACAACCCATTGTGAAAATAACAGTTTTGTATTTTACTAATTAAATTATAATCACTACTTTTGCCCTCCTTTAATTTAGGGTTACTAGCATTTGTTGCTAAAATCCTATTTTCGGGAACCTTCTCAGCTTTAAAACGTTTTATAACAAATATGTCTGCAACAAAATCACCCGCCGCTCAGCGTGTCAATTTCGGAAAAGTTGAACTTCTGGCGGAAACACCCGATTTGCTCGGTATCCAGATTCAGTCCTTTAAAGATTACTTTCAGTTGGAAACTACGCCGGATAAGCGTAACAACGAAGGCCTGTTCCGGGTATTTAAAGAAAACTTTCCTATAACCGACACACGTAACATCTTTGTGCTGGAGTTCCTGGATTACTTTGTTGATCCGCCACGCTACACTATTGATGAGTGTATCGAAAGAGGATTGACTTATGCTGTTCCGTTAAAAGCTAAACTTAGGTTAAGCTGTAATGATGAAGAGCATGTTGATTTCCAGACGATCGTACAGGACGTGTTTTTAGGAAATATTCCTTACATGACACCACGTGGTACTTTTGTTATTAACGGTGCAGAACGTGTTGTAGTATCTCAGCTTCACCGTTCACCCGGTGTATTTTTTGGCCAGTCTGTTCACCCCAACGGAACCAAAATATATTCTGCAAGGGTTATTCCTTTCAAAGGAGCCTGGATGGAGTTTGCAACAGATATCAATAATGTTATGTATGCATATATTGACCGTAAGAAGAAATTCCCGGTTACTACCTTGCTTCGTTCTATTGGTTTTGAAACAGATAAAGATATTCTTGAACTTTTCGGAATGGCTGATGAGGTTAAAGTTGATAGAAAATCATTAGAAAAATATATCGGCAAACGTCTTGCAGCCCGTGTGCTTCGTACCTGGGTAGAAGATTTTGTGGATGAAGATACCGGTGAAGTAGTAAGTATTGAGCGTAATGAAATTGTATTGGAAAGAGATACAGTTTTGGATGAAGGCAATATCGAGATGATTGCTGACATGGATGTGAAGAGTGTGTTTGTTCAGAAAGAAGAGGTGAGTGGTGATTACGCTATTATATACAATACCCTAAATAAGGATACATCTAATAGTGAACTGGAAGCGGTACAACATATTTACCGCCAGTTACGTGGTGCTGATGCCCCGGATAACGAAACTGCCCGTGGTATCATTGATAAATTATTCTTCTCTGATAAACGTTATGATCTTGGTGAAGTTGGCCGTTACAAAATCAACCGCCGTCTTGGTCTTAACTTCCCTATCGAGAAAAAAGTATTGACCAAAGATGATATCATCGCCATCATCAAAACCCTGGTTCAATTAACCAACGGTAAAAGTGAAGTTGATGATATTGATCACTTAAGCAATCGTCGTGTACGTACAGTGGGTGAGCAGTTATATGCTCAGTTCGGTGTTGGTCTTGCCCGTATGGCAAGAACGATTCGTGAAAGAATGAACGTTCGTGACAACGAGGTATTTACTCCGGTAGATCTTATTAACGCAAGAACACTGTCTTCTGTTATTAACTCTTTCTTTGGTACATCACAGTTATCACAATTCTTAGATCAAACCAACCCATTAAGTGAGATAACGCACAAGCGTCGTATCTCCGCACTTGGACCGGGCGGTTTAAGTCGTGAAAGAGCTGGTTTTGAGGTTCGTGATGTTCACTATTCTCACTATGGTCGTCTTTGTACAATTGAAACTCCGGAAGGACCAAACATTGGTTTGATATCTACACTTTGTGTACATGCCAAGATCAATGACATGGGTTTTATAGAAACGCCGTATCACAAGGTTACAGACGGAAGAGCTGATATGAAAAAAATCACCTTCCTGAGTGCTGAAGAAGAAGATACAGCGAAGATTGCCCAGGCAAATATTGAAATGGATGAGAAAGGAAATTTTGTTGAAGACAAAATTAAGAGTCGTCAAACAGGTGATTTCCCAATCTTAGATAAAGGTGAAGTTGAATACATGGATGTTGCTCCAAACCAAATCGTTGGTTTGAGTGCTTCATTGATTCCGTTCCTGGAGCATGATGATGCCAACAGGGCACTCATGGGTTCGAACATGCAACGCCAGGCAGTTCCATTGATTCGCCTTGATCCACCAATTGTTGGGACAGGGTTAGAAGGAAAAGCTGCACGTGATGCAAGGATTCAAATTCATGCAGAAGGTACAGGTGTTGTAGAATATGTTGATGGAAATGAAATTCACGTTCGTTACAATCGCAGCGAAATGCAGCAGCTGGTTAGTTTTGAAGATGATTTGAAAATATATAAAGTAACCAAGTTTATAAGGACCAACCAGGAAACTTGTATCAATCTTCGCCCTTGTGTTGTTAAAGGCCAAAAATTGATTGAAGGCGATTTCTTAACCGAAGGTTATGCAACCAAAGGTGGTGAAATGGCGCTTGGCCGTAACTTAAAAGTGGCGTTCATGCCATGGAAGGGTTACAACTTTGAAGATGCGATCGTGATTTCTGAAAAGGTGGTAAAAGAAGATCTGTTTACTTCTATTCACATCAGTGAATTTGAAACAGAGGTTCGTGACACTAAGTTGGGCGAAGAGGAATTAACTCCGGATATTCCGAACGTAAGTGAGGAAGCTACAAAAGATTTGGATCAGAACGGTATCATCCGTATTGGTGCTCACATTAAAGAAGGAGACATCATTATTGGTAAAATCACTCCAAAAGGTGAAAGCGATCCAACACCTGAAGAGAAGTTGTTACGTGCCATTTTCGGGGACAAAGCCGGTGATGCGAAAGATGCCTCATTGAAAGCTCCAAGTGGAACTGAAGGTGTTGTTATAAACAAAAAATTATTTCAGCGTGCCAAGAAGGATAAGAATGCGAAAGTAAGAGAGAAGGCGAGTTTGGATAAGATTGAAAAAACGCATGAGAAGAACGAAACTGATTTGCTGGAATTGCTGGTAAATAAGCTGGCCACTCTGTTGAAAGAGAAATCTTCTGCAGGTGTTAGCAACAACTTTGGCGAAATGCTGATCGGTAAAGGTGCTAAGTTCAATCATAAAAATCTTGGTAACATTGATTACCTGAACGTAAATCCTTTGGGATGGACAGGTGATGCAAAAACCGATGAACTCATCAACGTTTTGCTGCATAACTACAGCATTAAGTACAATGAAGAGTTGGGCCGTTACAAGAGGGAAAAATTCAACATCAGCATTGGGGATGAATTACCTGCAGGCGTATTGAAACTGGCTAAAGTTTATCTCGCTGTTAAGCGTAAGCTTAAAGTGGGAGATAAAATGGCGGGTCGTCACGGTAACAAGGGTATTGTTGCAAGAATTGTTCGGCAGGAAGATATGCCTTTCCTTGAAGATGGAACTCCGGTAGATATTGTATTGAATCCATTGGGTGTACCAAGTCGTATGAACCTGGGGCAGATTTACGAGACAGTACTTGGATGGGCTGGTGAGAAGTTAGGATTAAAATTCGCTACGCCGATTTTTGACGGTGCAAGTGTAGATGAGATTGCTGATAAGATTACTGAGGCTGGTCTTCCAAAATTTGGCCATACCTATTTATATGATGGCGAAACTGGCGACAGGTTCGATCAGAAAGCAACAGTAGGTATTATCTATGTTATCAAACTTCACCATATGGTGGATGACAAGATGCATGCACGTTCAATCGGGCCATACAGTTTGATCACACAGCAACCTTTGGGCGGTAAGGCTCAGTTCGGTGGTCAGCGTTTTGGAGAGATGGAGGTTTGGGCACTGGAAGCATACGGAGCCTCTAACATATTGCAGGAGTTGTTGACGCTTAAATCTGATGATATCATCGGAAGGGCTAAAACGTACGAAGCAATTGTAAAAGGTGAGAATATTCCAAAACCAGGCATACCGGAATCATTTAACGTACTGGTGCATGAGTTAAGAGGTTTAGGTTTGGATTTGAACTTTGAATAATATTTGTGAATTGTGAATAGTGAATGGTCAATATTGATTTCATTCACTATTCACAATTGACTATTCACAAATCAATTTTAAAAATTATCAATTAGAAATATGGCATTCAAAAAAGAAAACCGTGTCAGGCCAACATTTTCACAAATCACCATTGGTTTAGCTTCTCCGGATAGCATCCTTGAAAAAAGCTTTGGTGAAGTTTTGAAACCTGAGACTATCAACTATCGTACTTACAAACCTGAAAGAGATGGTTTGTTCTGCGAAAGAATTTTTGGACCGGTAAAGGATTACGAATGTGCTTGCGGAAAGTACAAGCGTATCCGTTATAAAGGAATTGTGTGCGACAGATGTGGTGTTGAAGTAACTGAAAAGAAAGTACGCCGTGAAAGAATGGGGCACATCAAACTGGTGGTGCCTGTTGTTCATATCTGGTACTTTAAATCTTTGCCAAATAAAATTGGTTACCTGTTGGGAATGAGTTCCAAGAAATTGGAAACCATTGTTTATTACGAACGTTTTGTGGTGATCCAGTCTGGTATCCGTGCAGATAAAGGGCAAAATTTTGGAGATCTGTTAACTGAGGAAGAGTACCTTGATATCCTGGATACTTTACCAAAAGATAACCAGCATCTTTCTGATGAAGATCCAAATAAATTCATCGCAAAGATGGGTGCTGAAGCAGTGCATGATTTGCTGCAACGCATCGACCTTGATCAGTTAAGCTTTGATTTGCGTAACTCGGCCGCTGTTGAAACATCTCAGCAACGTAAAGCAGATGCTTTAAAGCGCCTGAGTGTTGTGGAAAGTTTCCGTGATGCTAATACTAGAATCAACAACCGTCCTGAGTGGATGGTAATGCAATACATTCCGGTTATTCCACCGGAGCTTCGTCCGTTGGTTCCATTGGATGGAGGTCGTTTTGCTTCATCTGATCTGAACGATTTGTACCGTCGTGTTATCATCAGGAACAATCGTTTAAAAAGATTATTAGAAATTAAAGCACCTGAAGTAATTCTTCGTAACGAGAAGAGGATGCTGCAGGAAGCAATAGACTCACTGTTTGATAACAGCCGTAAATCAAATGCTGTAAAAGCAGAAGGTGGACGTGCCCTGAAATCATTGAGTGATGTACTGAAAGGTAAACAAGGACGTTTCCGTCAGAACTTGCTCGGTAAACGTGTGGATTATTCCGGTCGTTCTGTAATTGTGGTAGGACCAGAGTTGAAAATGCATGAGTGCGGTTTACCAAAAGATATGGCTGCTGAATTGTTCAAGCCGTTTATTATTCGCAAACTGATTGAAAGAGGTATTGTAAAAACAGTTAAGTCTGCCCGTAAACTGGTAGATAAAAAAGAAGCTGTTATCTGGGATATCCTGGAAAATATTTTGAAGGGTCACCCGATCATGCTGAACAGGGCCCCAACGCTTCACCGTTTGTCAATCCAGGCCTTCCAGCCAAAATTGATTGAAGGTAAAGCGATCCAGTTGCACCCGTTGGTAACCACGGCGTTTAATGCGGATTTTGATGGTGATCAGATGGCTGTACACGTTCCATTGAGCAATGCTGCTGTATTGGAAGCACAGTTGTTGATGCTGTCTTCTCACAACATTTTGAATCCACAGAATGGTACACCAATCACTCTTCCTTCACAGGATATGGTGCTTGGTTTGTATTATATCACTAAGGGTAAAAAATCGACTGAAACAGAAAAAGTAAAAGGCGAAGGAAAGGCGTTTTATTCTGCTGAAGAAGTGATCATCGCTTACAACGAACAAAAAGTTGATTTGCATGCGCATATCAGGGTAAAAGCCAACTTCAGAAATGAAGATGGTTCTTTAACTTATAAATTGATTGAAACAACTGTTGGTCGTGTTATTTTTAACCAGCACGTTCCAAAGACAGTTGGATTCATCAATGCGCTGTTGACCAAAAAATCTTTGAGGGAAATTATTGGTGACATCATCAAATGGACCAACGTTCCGATCACTGCTAAGTTTTTGGATGATATTAAAACATTGGGATACCGCATGGCATTCCGTGGTGGATTATCATTCAATATCAATGACCTGATTATTCCGGACATTAAACAGCAGTTGATTGATAATGCAACTGTAGAAGTTGATGAGGTTTGGGATAACTACAACATGGGTTTAATTACCAATAATGAACGTTATAACCAGACGGTGGATATCTGGAGCCGTGTGGATACAAGAATCACTGAAACGTTGATTAAAGAACTGGCAGCAGATAAACAGGGTTTCAACTCTGTGTACATGATGCTTGATTCAGGTGCCCGTGGTAGCAAGCAGCAGATTAAGCAGCTCGCTGGTATCAGGGGATTGATGGCTAAGCCACGTAAATCTGGTTCATCTGGAAGTGAGATTATTGAAAACCCCATTCTTTCCAATTTTAAAGACGGACTGAATGTATTGGAATACTTTATCTCAACCCATGGTGCCCGTAAAGGTTTGGCGGATACGGCGTTGAAAACAGCAGATGCCGGTTACTTAACCCGTCGTTTGGTGGATGTGGCGCAGGATGTGGTTATCAATGAAGAAGATTGCGGAACACTCCGTGGTATCAATACATCAGCATTAAAAGATAATGAGGATATCATTGAACCATTGAGTGACAGGATTGAAGGACGTATGTCTTTACATGATGTATTTCACCCGGTAACTGAAGCATTATTATTAAGAGCAGGTGAAGAAATTTCACAGGATGATGCTAAAAATATTGAAGAGAGTGGAATTGAATCAGTTGAAATACGTTCCGTTTTAACCTGCGAAAGCAAGCGTGGTGTTTGTGTAAAATGTTATGGTAAAAACCTGGCAACAGGTTATCTGGCACAAAGAGGTGATGCTGTAGGTATCATCGCTGCACAGTCCATCGGTGAACCTGGAACACAGTTAACTTTACGTACTTTCCATGTGGGTGGTGTGGCCGGTTCTGCTTCTGTAGAATCTACAATGCCTGCAAGGTTTGATGGTACTATCCAGTTTGATGGATTGCGTACAGTAGCAACAGAAGATGCTGAAGGTAAAAAGATCAATGTGGTTATTGGCCGTACAGGTGAGGTTAGGATTATGGATGTGAAGAATGACCGTTTACTGATCACTAACAACGTTCCTTATGGTGCAACACTGAACGTTAAAGACGGACAGAAAGTAACCAAAGGAGAAACGATCTGTACATGGGATCCTTTCAATAACGTAATTGTTTCTGAAGTAGTTGGTAAGATCAAGTTTGAAGCAGTGATTGAAGGTGTAACCGTTCGGGAAGAAGCTGATGAACAAACTGGTCACAAAGAAAAAGTGGTTATCGAAACAAAAGATAAAACCAAATTACCTTCTATCATCATTGATGGTAAAGAACACAAATCTTACAACTTACCTGTGGGTAGCCACATAGTTGTTGAAGAAGGTGAAGATGTTAGAAGCGGCCAGGTGTTGGTGAAAATTCCAAGGGTATTGAGCAAATTGAAAGATATTACGGGAGGTCTGCCAAGAGTAACTGAGTTGTTCGAGGCAAGAAATCCGGGTAACCCTGCAGTTGTTTGTGAAATTGATGGTGTGGTAACTTTTGGTAACATTAAGCGTGGTAACAGGGAAATTATCGTTGAAGCAAAAGATGGTGTTGTAAGGAAATATTTGGTTCCTTTGACACGCCAGATTCTTGTACAGGATGGTGACTTTGTAAAAGCTGGTGCTGCATTAAGTGACGGACAAACAGCTCCTGCAGATATACTTTCTATTAAAGGACCATTTGCAGTACAGGAATATGTGGTAAATGAAATTCAGGAAGTTTACCGTTTACAGGGTGTGCGTATTAATGATAAACACGTAGAGGTAATTGTTCGCCAGATGATGCGTAAAGTGACGATTGAAGATGCAGGCGATACCATATTCCTTGAAGGAGATACAGAAGATAAATTAGACTTTAACACTGAGAACGATAACATCTTTGATAAGAAGGTGATTACCGAAGCCGGTGAAAGTACTAAGTTGAAATCTGGACAGATTGTTACACTTCGTGATGTAAGGGAAGAAAACTCTATACTCAGAAGGGCAGACAGGAAACTGGTTGAGTACAGGGATGCAAGTCCTGCAACCTCTTCACCGTTGCTACTGGGTATTACCAAAGCATCACTGGGTACACAAAGCTGGATTTCTGCGGCATCGTTCCAGGAAACTACGAAAGTATTAAGTTCCGCTGCAATACAGGGTAAAACAGATTTCATGATGGGCTTGAAAGAGAACGTTATTACTGGTCACCCAATACCGGCTGGAACAGGCTTACGTGAGTTTGAAAATATGATTGTAGGAAGCAAGGAAGAATATGAATTGCTGATGACAACCAAAGAAGCGATGAGCTTTGATGAAGAAGAGTAAGATAATGAGCAAATTTGCAAATTTGCAAATTTGCAAATAATAAAAAAAGGAGTAAGATTTAAAGTCTTGCTCCTTTTTTATTTAATAAGTTTGGGGGAATTTATTTAACCCAGATTTTGCAGTTGAAAATCTATTGCGGCTTCCAACTGCTGCACAGCTAACTATTTCAGAACATTTTTTGATTTCAAAATAGATCACTATTTCTTCAGCCAAAAAATAACCTGAAACACCTATCTGCATTGCTTTGAAACCCTCATAACGATCTCAAATGCAAAATCTGGGTATAATTGAGAGGACGTAAGGATGTTCAGCTTTTAGGGCATTCAGCCAGTTGAAAAATAGCTTCCGTCATTTTTGACCAGCTGTATTTTTTCTTCTCTTCCACCAGGTATGGTAAAAAACTTGCTTCGCCCCGGGCAAAATATTCGTTGATCTTAACCGCAACCGAAGCTGCATCAGGCTCTGCAATCAGTCCCACTTTTCCATCAGGAACAAGCGATGGAAGGCCTCCGACATTGGTAACAATCATCGGCACTTCAAAGTGATAGGCAAGTGGGGTAACGCCGCTTTGGGTGGCGTTGCGGTATGGCTGAACAATAACGTCAGCTGCACAGAGGTAATATTTTACTTCACTATCAGGAATAAAATCTGTTTTCAGAATAAGACTTTCTTCAATTTGTAATGCAGCAATTTGAATATCATATTGTTTGCGGTCTTCATAAAATTCACCGGCGACAAGCAGTTTTATTTTGTTTTCGGCAGACTTATTTTCAGCCAGTATTTTCATGGCATCCAGCAAAATATCAAGCCCTTTGTATTTGCGGATAAAGCCAAAAAACAACAGGATCTTTTCATTATCAGCAATGCCTAAGTATTTTCTTGCCTCCGCTTTTGAAATCTTTTCACCAAAATTATCATACAGCGGATGAGGTACAAATTTGGCCGGTTTTGAACGAGTAAATGTTGGCAGATCTGCTAAGACTTTTTCACTCATCGTGATAAAAACATCAACTGGTTTTACAAAATATTTGGTAAACGGGACATCACCAAAACGCTTTTCATGCGGAATGATATTATCAGCAATGCACACAATTTTTGTGTGTTTATTTTGCTTTACAATCCGCAATATGGAGCCGAGACAAGGCCCCATAAAGGGCAGCCAGTACCGAACTACAATAACATCCGGACGCAGTTTTTTCAATTCATTTCCAACACTTATCCAATTGAATGGATTAACCGAGTTGATGCAAACATTGATTGATAAGCCGGCTGGTGCAGGCTCCGTGGAATATTGGGTGGTTCCGGGAAAAAGAAAGCCGGGATACTGTAACGAAAATGTATAAATGGTTGCTTTGTGCCCTTCGTCAATAAAAGCTTTAGCCAGCCTTTCGTCATATGAAGCAAGGCCGCCTCTTAATGGATGTGCAGGGCCAATTATTACTACTGATTTTCCGGGAAGCTTTTTTTCTGTAGTCAATTTGGAACAGCAGTTTTATTTACAGAATGTTAAGTTTGTATTGACGGGAAGAGCTTTATAAACCAATTTTATCTTCAATCAAATAGTGATTTCTGTCAGAAGAATTTCTTGCAATCATCTCTCCTAAAAAGCCACCAACAAAAAGTTGTGTGCCGATAACAAGTGAAATAATACCCACATAAAACAGGGGACGATCGGTCATATTAAACTTGTCGAAAAATATCTTTTCAACAAACAAATAGATCCAGATGCAAAAACCAATAAAGAAAACAATACTACCCCAGAGCCCAAAAATATGCATTGGCTTTTTGCCAAATTTACCCATAAACATAATGGAGAAAAGGTCAAGAAATCCATTTACAAAACGGTTCCAGCCAAACTTGGTAATGCCATATTTCCTGGCACGATGCTCCACTACTTTTTCACCAATTTTTCTGTAGCCCGCCCACTTTGCCATCAATGGAATGTAACGGTGCATTTCGCCATACACTTCAATGCTTTTTACAACTTTGTTTTTATAGGCTTTCAATCCACAGTTAAAGTCGTGCAATTTTATTTCGCTTGCCCAGCTGGCTGTTGCGTTGAAAAGTTTGGAAGGCAAATTTTTAGTCAGCTTATTATCATACCGCACTTTTTTCCAGCCGCTTACCATGTCAAAACCCTCGTCAATAATCATGTTCCTAAGACCAGGAATTTCATCCGGACTGTCTTGCATATCTGCATCCATTGTTATTACAACATCTCCTTTTGCGGCTTTAAAACCTTCATTTAAAGCCGCACTTTTGCCATAATTACGTTGAAATTTTATACCTCTTACCGAGTTGTTTTCTTTACTCAGGGATTGAATAACATTCCATGAATTATCACTGCTGCCATCATCCACCATTATTACTTCATAAGAATATCCATTGGCATCCATTACCCTTTTTATCCAGGCAGATAACTCACCCAGTGATTCATCTTCATTATAAAGTGGCACTACAACTGAAATATCCATAATAGCATTTTCCCTGAAGGGTTTTGTTTTTTATTTGAGCCAGCTTTTGTTTTTCACTTAAGTATCCCTGTCAGAACGAGTTCATTCGGGCTGGGTTGTATCACTCCCATCCGAACGGCGTTCAGCCGGCGGCCACTTAAACTGGTTTTAACTATGTGCAGCGGCTCTGCTTTTTTGGCTTAAAAAACCTGCACCGATAGCTGTAACAATTGCACCAATAATAAGATACCTGAACACAGCTGAAGATACCATTAACGCCATGAACATTTTTTTTAACTGCACCGCATTCTCTTCAATTTCTTTGGGCGTATGATCTCCTTCCTTTAATAACATGGCACTGTTTTCTGCAATTTTTTGATCTCTGAAACCCGTGTTGTAACTGAAGAATATAAATGTAAAAACAGCCATCAGCAAGGTACAGATTACAAATGTTTTAAAGCCTGCTGAAAAATACTCCTTAAAACTATTCTTCTCTGGATTATCCTTTGCATATTTAAAAAGACTCCAGATGATGCCTGCCGTAAAGATCGAATAAATTACCAGTTGAAAATTACTTTCGATGGGAAGTTTTAAAACATAAAACGAAAACAAGGAACCTGCCACCATCAACAATCCTGTTAGTAAACTAATGTACTGCGCCTTAATTTTTGTCATTTAATACCAGCTGTTTTTTATTAATTACACCAATCACTTTTCCTTTTAACTCCCTGCCGGTAAAGGCTGAATTGGCAGATGTTGATTTGATCATTGTCCGCTCAAAAATATAGTTTGTGGAAGGATTAAAAAGAGTCAGCGATGCTAATTCGCCTTCTTTAATTTCCGGCATTGCTAATCCAAATATTTGCCTGGGTGAAACACTTAGTATTTCAATCATTTCACTAATTGATAATTGGCCATTCACTACTGACCACACAGCTCCGAATAAACTTTCCAACCCAATCATTCCATTTTTTGCATATTCAAATTCACACACTTTGCTATCGGCATGGTGAGGCAAATGATGGGATGCAATACAGTCAATTTCACCACTCAATAAACCTGCAATTAAAGCTGCTCTGTCTTCAGCGGTACGTAACGGCGGATTTACTTTAAGATTGGTGTCATACCCCTGCATGTCTTCATCACAAAAAAATAAGTGATAAGGTGTTACAGAACAGGTAACTGATAAGCCGCTGGCTTTAGCATTTTTTATATACTCAATACTTTTTGCAGAAGAAATGCCTGTAAAATGTACCTTACTTTTGCTATAATCTGCCAGCTTAATATCTCTCGCCACAATAAGTTCTTCGGCCATTGCCGGTTTCCCGGGCAGTCCCAATCTTGTGGAGATAATACCTTCGTTCATCAATCCGCCAGCACCAATACTTTTGTCATCCGGTACCTGTATAATAGTGCTGCTGAAAGGCTTGATGTATTGCAACGCTTTTACCATTACACCACTATCCTGCAGGGTATTAATTCCATCACTAAAGGCGATAGCGCCAGACTGGCGCATATCATACATTTCAGCCAGCTCTTTGCCATCTGCATTTTTAGTGATCGCAGCAATTGGGTACACATTTATAACCAGTGGCTTTGATTGTTGTATCAGGTATTCGACCAGCGTTTTGTTGTGTACTACGGGATTTGTATTGGGCAAAAGCATCACATCTGTAAAGCCGCCAGCCGCCGCTGCGGCAGCGCCTGAAGCAACTGTTTCCCGGTACTCCATGCCGGGATCGCCAAAGTGAGCAAAAATATCAACCCAGCCAATACTCACGTGCAGCCCGGGTACCAAAATTGTAGTATCAGCAGGCTGTTCAGTATTGTCGCTGATTGCTGTGATAATGCCATCGTCAATAAAAATGTCTTTTATCTGGCCGTTAAAAGGGGAGGAGCCACATACGATGACAGCTTGTTTTATTAAAACCTTCATGTAAAAAAAGTTGCGCTAAGTTAGTATAACTTTGCGCTTTTCAGAATTGAAAATTTCTGTTACTTTTGCCCCTTTTCCTTACAAGGGCAATCAATTTTTTCGGGATGTAGCGCAGCCCGGTAGCGCACACGTCTGGGGGGCGTGGGGTCGCAAGTTCGAATCTTGTCATCCCGACTTTACAGGACAAGCTGGAATTATTTCCACTTGTCCTGTTTTTGTTTTCTGATATCGATAGATCTTAGGGCTGTTCTATTTCGTGTTGGTCCAAATTTAATTTTTGGAGGAGATTTATTAATTGATAGTTATCAGCTGCATTTAGGGTAAAACGATATTGTTTAAGAAAGAGGACAAAAGTTACCTGGTATTTTGGTATACGAAGTTCAACCACATTCTTTTCCACTCTGGCCGACTATTTTTTGGAAAAGATGATCACACCATTTTTTTTGGTGTCTGCAGATATTCTTACCTCAGTTCTATTATTGCCTTCAGTCACTATCATCAAGGCTGTGTTGGGTGGAATGTCACCAAGGTTATCAGCATAAATCAGCAATTCATTTTCTGCTCTGCCGGTCTCGGTTGTAAGGTTAAGGGTAAGTGGCTTATCAGTTAATTTTTTACTGTCGGCAATAAGTTTACCATTATAATATACTGATACAATATCTCCGTCAACATCCCCATCATCATACAGATCAACTTTAAAATTGGTCTGGCTTACCATAACTTTTTTCAAAACAACGTCATTGCGTTCAGCATACTTTTGCCCTGTTGCTTCTTCCAGTATTTTCTTTTCCTCCGTCTTTAATTCTGTAACCGGATTAGTAGCAGCACCAGGCTTACTATCTATCTGTTCTTTATATTGTTTTATTGCAGCAGTAATACTTTCCGCTAATTCCTGCTGGCCTTTATCACTGTTCAAATAACGTTCATCATCATGATTGGTGATAAAGCCTGTTTCAATTAAAACGGCAGGCATATTGGTTGCCTGCAATACCCAAATCCCTTTTTGGCGCTGATTTATACCCAGGGCGTTGCGATCTGTTTTGTCGATCTGTTTATCAATAAATGATGCAAGGAGAATGCTTTTTTGCTGATACCTGTCTGTATGTACTTTTGCTTTCATACGATAGCCGGGGTCGCTAAAGTCAATGCTGTTATATGTGCTGTCACTGCTGCTTTCAATGTTAAGTTCTTCTTCATCATTTTTCATCATTGCCTGCAACTTAGCACTGGTTTTATGTGCAGCAAACAACCAGATACTGGTGCCGGAACGCTGGCTTCCAATTTTATAATATTCATACACGGGAACAGTAACGGTGTAAGGTGTTGAAGTCTTTTTCTTTTTTCTGCCTTTGCCGGTGGTCTTAACGTGATACCTTGTTTCCTGCCGGGTACCGGTTTGGCGCCGGCCTGTTTTCAGATCGACAGCATCAGCATGTATACACACGAAAAGATCACCATGGTTTTCGTTTGCGATATCAGCTTTTTCAGGCGGTGACTGGTAAATATCTGTTGTTCTGGTGGGTACTATTTTTACGTCGGGTAATTGTTTCCTTAATTCCGCCACCAATTTATTGCTGATAGCAAGTGTTACATTCTTTTCATATGATCCAAGTCCGCCTTCATAGCCTCCGTTAGCTCCGTAGTCTTTTCCTCCATGGCCTGCATCTACTATTATTGTTTTTATTGATTTACCAGACTGAGCATGCGAAACCAAACAGGAAAGAAAAAGAATTGAGGATATAAAAGGAATGACAAATTTTTTGTTGATCATATCAAAACTGGTTTACAGGGGCTTTTAACTATTATATGTTTTCATTCACATCTTGTTGCTGCTAATATCTTTATTTTTGCCGCAACTGCAATGAACTACACTTTCAAAGGTAAGGCAAAATATATATCAGCATCCATTGCCATGGCCCTGCTGATAGCGATAGCGGTTGCATCTGCTAAAACACCGCATTTTTATAATACCTTTTACAAAACTTTAACTGCGGATACAATACCAGCCTCAACGGATAACAAGCCGGTAAAGGAAAAAGCAAAAAAATCTCCTGAAAATAAGGCTTCAAAAGACAGTATAAAAACCAATTTATTTGCTTCTGCAGATACCATTATCAATCCTTTGGAGCACAAAGCTGCTGACACAAGTAAACAGCAACTCAATATTGCTAACGCTAAGGACACGGGCATTATTACCACGGTTCAAAAAATAGATTCTTTTGATGTAAAAATGTCAAAGGACAGCCTGGATGCTCCGGTAATTTATCATGCAGATGATTCAATGGTGATGTATGTGCCGGAAGAAAAAATTATCCTTTATGGTAAAACTAGCAGCGTAAAATATGAAGACAATGTAATGAAGGCTCCGGGTATCACATTCGATCAGCGAACGAACCTTGTAACTGCCTACCACACAAAGGATAGCCTTGGGAAAGTGATCGCTTCACCTTCTCTTAAACAGGGAGAAATGCTAGTTGTTAGTGACAGCATTAACTTTAATATGAAAACCGGTAAGGGTTTAACAAAAGGTACCTATACCCAGCAGGGCGAAATGTATATTTACGGGGAAAGAATGAAGAAGCAGGATGCCAATGTTTTTTACGCCTATAAAGCAAGGCTTACTACCTGTAACCTTGATACGCCGCACTTTGCATTTGTAAGCAAAAAAATAAAATTCATCAACAAAAAATTTGCTGTTACCGGGCCGGTGCATCCTGAATTTGAAGGCATTCCAATACCAATCGTAATACCCTTTGGCATCTATCCGTTGAGCCAGGGGCGGCATTCAGGGCTGATTGCTCCTGCCTTTACCACAAATGCACAGTTTGGGCTTGCGTTGGAAGGTCTTGGATACTACAAAGTATTAAGCGATAACTGGGATTTTACCGCCAGGGGTACATTGTATTCTTATGGTGGTTGGACGACTAACCTTGCTTCCAGGTATTATAAGCGATACCATTATAGTGGTAACCTGGTACTTGACATCCAGCATACAAAATATAACTTTAAAGGTGACCCCGATTACAGTGTTTCCAATTCATTCAACATCCGCTGGACACACAGTTCCGATAGTAAAGCAAGGCCGGGTGTTACTTTTAGTGGCAATGTAAATGCCGGCAGCAGCAAATTCAATTCCTTTGTGCCAAACAGCCCCACCCGTAATTTTCAGAACATTCTGCAATCATCTATTCAATACAGCAAGGTTTGGAAAGATAAGCCGTTCAATATTTCTGTAGTTGCCAACCATAACCAAAATACCAACCTTAAAACTATTAATATAACGTTGCCGGATTTGAGTTTCAACGTAAATACTTTATATCCTTTCAGGAGAAAAGAGGCGGTAGGCCAATTGAAATGGTATGAAAATATCGGAATTGCATTAAATAGTAACGCAAAAAATCAAACAACTTTTAGGGATACTGCTACCATTGATCATAAGTCAATATTTTCCCAGGCAGCAGACAATTTACAATATGGCGCCACTCATAGTGTTCCTATAAGTTTGTCATTACCATCCCTTGGGCCGCTGCAGGTTTCACCGGGCATTTCTTATGCTGAACGCTGGTATCAGCAAAAGTTGACCAGGGTTTGGGATTCTTCCCACAATAAAATTGATTCTTCACTTAGCAAAGGCTTTTATACAGCCCGGCAAATGGCATTCAGTTTAAGTATGTCATCCAGGATATTTGGTATGTTTGGTTTTGGAAAAAATTCAAAAATTAAAGCGATCCGTCATGAGTTAAGGCCGCAGATAAGTGTGAGCTATACACCTGATATGAACAGGCGGTTTTTTCAGGATTTGCAGGTTGATAGCGCTGGAACTAAACAGAGAGTTTCTGTTTTCAGCAGCAATACTATTACGTCGCCTTTTAGTGAAGGCAGGTTTGGCGGCCTTAGTTTTAACCTGGATAATGTACTCCAGATGAAGGTAAAAGACAGCAAAGACACTTCGGCTGATGCTACAAAAAAGGTAACCCTGATTGATGGTTTAAATCTCGGCGGCAGTTATAATTTCCTGGCAAAATCATTTCCGCTTTCATACCTTAATATGAGTGCCAGAACTAACCTGTTTGACAAGTTCAGTATTACTGCCAGTGCAACTTTTGATCCTTACCAGGATTCTTCAGGAACCAGGATTCAAAAATTGGTATGGAAAAATAAGATTGCTACATTAGGAAGGCTTACAAATGCGGGCCTCTCAATTTCAAGTCAGTTCCAGGGAGGCGACCCAAAAAAAGCCAAACAAAAACAAGACAATATCAGCAATACTGTAAACCCATATACTGGTGTACCATTAACCGAAGACCAGGCGGAAGCTGCATACATTTCTAATAACCCGGCAGAGTTTGCAGATTTCAGTATCCCATGGTCTGTTAACTTTGGTTACTCACTAAGGCTTTCGCCAACGGCATACGACACATTGCGCAAAAAATATCCTCTCACAGTAAGTTCAGATCTTAATCTCAGTGGTACATTAAGCCTCAGTCCAAAATGGCAGATTGGCTTTAATGGCATTTACAATTTTACTACAAAACAGCTTGGGCTGATGTCGTTTTCTATTTCCCGGGAAATGCATTGCTGGCAAATGTCTATCAATGTAGCACCCGTTGGCCGTAACAGGTTTTTTAGTATCACGATAAGCCCCAAATCTGCATTATTAAGGGACATTAAAGTAAACAGGGTCAGGAATTTTTATGATTTGTAGCTTAGAGCAATTATTCTGGCAACTCCAGCTTTTCCGGTAAATATTGTTGTATGTCAACTAAATCATAGGAGTTTAATCTTCCAAGATCCAGGATGGTTTTGTTGTTCTCTTCATTGCGGTAATAAATTGGATTGAACCTGGCACCGGGTATAATTTCATTCAGCGTGTAGGAAGTACGTGCCACAACCGTATTGCTGAACATATCATCAAATGCTTTTACAAAAACCAATATTTCCCCGCTGATGTTTTTAAAGTCATCAATTGTAAATTTAAAAAAAGGGCTTTCTTCAGTTATGGGATGTACAATTGTCCAACTGAGGGTAAGTGCATTTACCTGGGTGTACTCAAGATCCATTAGAAAGAATTTATTAATGAGCTTTCCATTTTCTTCCATCATTAAAGCCACAGATACTTTGGCTTCAGCATCAGTAAGGTTGTTGTTCTTAAACGGCACCACCCTCATCATAATAGCGAGCCCATCCTTAAAAGGTGCCAGCAATGCATTTTCGCTGAATTTTAAAAAAGCCCTTGGCTTGCTAAATCTTCCATAAAACAAACCTGTGGCAATTGCAAAACTTAATACACCAATCAAAGCTTCTATAGCAGCCAGCGCACTTGTAACAAAGCCAACAGGGTTTATTCTTCCATAACCAACCGTTGTAAAAGTTTGGGCGCTAAAAAAATATGCTTCAAAAAATTTCTCAGCAAAAGTGGTGGCCGTCATGCCGCCTAAGTGTTCAATACCAACTGCTATGTACATACAGGCAAACAGAAAGTTTACCAGTATGTAAAACAAGAAAATTATTACAAGGAATTTAAAGCCCGACATTTGAAGCATTGAGTGAAACCAGCTAATTCTTTTGAAAAAGCTAAGCCCTTTTTTTTCAACATTTGGCAAGCCATTTTTATTAACAAAACGTCCTCCGTAGCTGGAAGAGCTGGTGCCAAAGCCAGTATTTACAACTGCTTTAGCCCTTTGATTGATTCTTTTTATAAAAGCCATAAACAAATTTATAGTACAATGTCAGTATTATTTTAAACAAAAAAATCAGGAAATAAATTTGCCCGGAAAATTGACAACCAGGGTTGTTTTTTTGAAACTAAGATGAACAAAGCGTTCATACAAGCTATGTACATGCAATATCTCATTTCCGGCTGATTAAGTATATGGTAATGTTTACGCTGAGGTAGATCTGCTTAAACACCTTACTGTGCGTACCAATTTTGGTGGCACAATGGATAACGGATACAGTTATAGTTTCGGTTACGTGGGCTATGAAAATGCGGAAGGCAATACCGGAGCTAACTCTTTCAGCGAAAATGCAAGCTATAATACACAATGGACCTATACAAATACAGCAACATACAGTAACACCTTTGGTGACCATAATGTAAAAGTGTTGATAGGTACGGAAGCTGTAAATTATCATGGACGAAACATGAGTGCAGGCCGGAGTAATTATTTTTCTGAAAACCCTAATTACTGGACACTTAATACAGGTTCGCCATCCGGCCAATCCAATTCAGGGAGCGCCTATCAAAGTTCATTATGGTCTCAATTTGCCCGCCTTGAATATGGGTACAAAGGAAAATACCCGATAAACGCCAGCGTTAGACGGGATGCTTCATCTTTATTTGCTGATAGCGTAAGAACAGGATATTTTCCTGCGGTTTCTGCTGCCTGGAGAATTTCCGAGGAAAGCTTTCTTAAAGGTATAACGTTTATTAATGACTTAAAATTACGTTACAGCTGGGGTAAACTTGGTTCTACCAGTAATGTTCTAAGTACCAATCCCTATAATCTTTATGGTTCTAGTGCCGGCCGCTCTTACTATTCAATAAATGGGAGCACAACAGTACCTACCGCCGGCTTTTACAGAAGTAATATAGGTAATCCTGCTACATCTTGGGAAGGAGATATCATTTCGAATATAGGACTTGATGCAACCATTTTAAACAATAAAATTGACGTCACTATCGACTGGTATAAAAAGAAAGTAAGCGGATTACTATTCACTGCTTCAGGAACCCAGTATGACAGGGTGTTTGTAGGAGATGCAAACCTGCCCAAAGTGAATATTGGCGATATGCAAAATACCGGTATTGACTTTAACGCAACATATCACGGAGCAATAGGGAAAGATTTTAAAATTGATGTTTCTGGAAGTATCACTTCTTATAATAACAAAATTGTGAGCCTGCCGGGTCTTCCTTATTTTCCAGGTGTAGGTGCAAGAAACGTTACTATAGGACGTAACCAGGTGGAGCAGGCCGTTGGAGCTTTCTTTGGATACCAGGTGGTTGGGCTTTTCCAGAGCGCAGATGATGTTTCAAAATCTCCTACACAAACTGATGCCGCACCAGGTTTGTTTAAATACAAGGATGTTGATGGCAATGGAAAAATTGATGCCAATGACCGCACATTTATCGGTAACCCCAATCCTGATTTTACTTATGGATTAAATATTTCCTGCAGCTATAAAAGTTTTGACTTTTCAACCTTCTTTTTTGGCTCTAAAGGAAATGATATTTTCAACCAGACACTTTATTTTACAGACTTTCCTGATTTCTTTAAAGGTGGGATAAGAAAGGAAGTAGCATTAAATTCCTGGACGCCAACTAACACCAATACTACCATTCCAAAACTGCCTACCACTGGTGGTTTTAGTAGTGATGCAGAAACCAATAGCTATTTTATAAGTAAAGGTTCTTATTTCCGTAATAAACAAATGCAAATTGGTTACACATTGCCAGCGTCCTTATTGAAAAAATATGGTATTGAAAGGCTGAGAATATATATACAGTCTGCTAATTTATTTACCGTTACTAAATACAAAGGAACTGACCCTGAATTGCAGAGCAGCGATATTAACAACACGGCTGGTTTTGGAATAGACCAAGGTAACTATCCGCATACAGCTTCTTACCTGGTTGGTGTTAACCTTAATTTTTAATCTTGACAATTTATTATAGCATGAAAAATTATAAAAATAAATTATTAATCGCTGCAGGATTTGCTGCGGTTGCAGCCCTTGCTGCCTGCAGCAAAACATTTCTTGATAAGCCACCTCTTGGAACTCTAAATCCTGCGATTGTAGCGTCCGAGGCTGGTGTACAGGGCTTGCTTATAGGTGCTTATTCTTTGGTCGATGGAAACGGATCATCAGGAGACGGAAACTATGGGTCTGCAGCTTCCAACTGGGGCTATGGCGGTGTAGCCAGCGATGACGCATACAAAGGTTCTGATCCCACGGATGTAAATGATTTTGCTCCGTTTGAAAAGTTTGTTTCGTTAACTCCAACTAATGGAGCTGTATCGCAGAAATGGGCTTTGTGCTATAATGGCGCACAAAGGTGTAATGATGTACTAAGAATAATGTCGATTACCACAGGCATCTCCGATGCAAACAGAGGAACGATAAGAGCGCAAGCAGTTTTTTTAAGAGCTTTTTTTCACATGGAATTGAAAAAAGTATTTGGCAACATAATTTATGCTGACTCCACTGTCTCTCAGGATAATATTGGTGTTACTAACGAAAAAGATGTTTGGCCAAATATTGAAGCCGATCTCCAATTTGCAGTAGCTAATTTGCCCGAGACATGGGGCGAAGTTGGCAGAGCCAATAAATCAGCAGCAAAAGCAATGCTTGCAAAGGCATATATGTTTCAGAAAAAATATGCCGCTGCATATCCCGTTCTAAAAGATTTAATCGCAAACGGAAAAACTTCCGGGGGTGCGAAGTATGCTTTGAATCAACACTTTTATTCCAACTTTAATCCTGCTCAAAAAAATAGTGCAGAATGTGTTTTTGCTGCACAAACATCTATGCAGGATGGATCTTCCGTAGATTGGGGCGGTAGTCCAAATGGTAATTACGGTGACATCTTAAATTTTCCTTACAATGGAGGTCCTGGTGCCTGTTGCGGTTTCTATAATCCTTCACAGGATTTGGCAAATGCTTTCAAAACCGATTCTGTTAGCGGACTTCCTCTATTAGATGAATCTTATGCCACTGGCTTGAAAGTTGGCGATCCAGCAGCTCCATATGCTGGCACGCTGGATCCAAGAATAGACTGGACAATTGGCAGAAAGTCAATACCTTATTTAGACTGGGGTAACCATCCTGGTGATGCCTGGATAAGGAACGTGATAAATGACGGGCATTTCAGCCCTAAGAAAAATGTGTATGCGCTATCACAGAAAGGTGCGTTTACCGATGTTGGTAGTGCTTACTGGGGACCAACAGAATTGGTTGCTAATAATGTGAACCTTATCAGATATGCTGATATAATTTTGTGGGCCGCTGAATGTGCAGTAGATGCCGGAGATATTCCCGCAGCAATGGGTTATGTTAACCAGGTACGCACCAGAGCCGCTGACCCAACTGGCTGGGTATATGCAAACAGTGACTACGATGCGCCAAGCGCAACCTATACCACACAAACAACCCCCGCTGATAAATATAAAATCGGGTTATACACCGGCGCTACATTTACTGCGGCAAATGCAAATAAAGCTATACAATTTAAAAAAGGCTTGAATTGGCGATGGAAGGGCATCGTTTCTTCGACCTTGTGCGCTGGGGAATTGCGGC
The DNA here is from genome assembly GCA_965247025.1 of Ferruginibacter sp. Taxonomy (GTDB): domain Bacteria; phylum Bacteroidota; class Bacteroidia; order Chitinophagales; family Chitinophagaceae; genus Ferruginibacter. Next base: position 5,897,544 of record OZ252000.1, read on the forward strand.
CACTACAATTAATACATACATCAGCAGAGAGAAAGCTGCAAGACCTTTAAAGTCCGATGCTAATTTTACTGCTGGTAAAAATGAAATTTTCCCTATTCCTCAGGGCGAGATTGATAATCTTAATGCAGATGGAACAGTAAGAGTAAAACAAAATCCCGGATATTAGTCCGCTGTTATTTTAAAAATTTATCAAGAGACAGGGGCAAACCCTGTCTCTTTTTTGTATAGTTCATAACTTACACTAACCTTGCTGAAAAGTATTTATATGAAATTGAATGGTGGAATTGCTCTTTTTATTATTCTCTTATTATTCTGTTTCTCCTGCAAGCAAAATAATACCCTTTTTCAAAAAATTTCTTCCGATAAATCAGGCATTCATTTTAACAATAAGATTGTAGAAAATGATTCCATTAATCCGATTGATATCACCAATATTTATAATGGCGGGGGAGTAGGTATCGGAGATTTTAATAATGATGGTTTACAGGATATTTATTTTACCGGTAATCTTGTATCAAATAAATTATACCTGAATAAAGGCAAAATGCATTTCGAAGATATCACGGAAAAAGCCGGAGTTACAGGAAAGGGTAAATGGTGCAGGGGAGTTTCTGTGGTGGATATTAATAACGACGGATGGCAGGATATGTATGTTTGTGCCTCTATGGATAAAAGCCCTGAGAAAAGAAGAAATCTTCTTTACATCAACCAGGGACTGGATAAAAACGGACTTCCAACTTTTAAAGAATTGGCATCAGAATATGGCCTGGATGACACGACTCATTCTACTATGGCTGCCTTTTTTGATTATGATAATGATGGCGACCTAGATATGTACCTCGCTGTAAACCAGGTTTTAAAAACAGTTAATCCTGCGATTTACAGACCCAAAATTACAGATGGCACTTTTCCAAGTACTGGCAGGCTTTACCGAAACGACGGAAATGCAACATTAAAGCATCCTGTATTTACAAATGTTACCAAAGAGGCCGGTCTTACTATTGAAGGGTATGGACACGGCGTATCGATTGCAGATATTAATAAGGATGGCTGGAAAGATATTTTTGTAACAAATGATTTCAATTCAAATGACTTGCTTTACATCAATAACCATGATGGAACATTTACTGATAAAGCATCATCATATTTTAAACACACTTCTGCCAACGGCATGGGCCAGGATATTATTGATATCAACAATGATGGATTGTCTGATCTTGTAGAACTGGATATGAACCCTGAGGATAATTACCGGAAAAAGATGATGCTGAGTGCAGGCGGTTACCAAAATTATCAGAACAGCGATTATTTTAATTATCAGTATCAGTATGTAAGAAACACGCTGCAGGTGAACCAGGGCCCAAGGGTTAATGCCAACGACTCAATTGGCGACCCCATTTTTAGTGACGCCAGTTATTTTGCGGGCATGGCAGAAACAGACTGGAGTTGGTGCCCGTTAGTCGCTGATTTTGACAATGATGGTTTTCGGGATTTGGTGGTTACCAACGGATTTCCTAAAGATATTACAGATCATGATTTTATAGCTTTCCGCCAGCAATCATCCGCCATTGCTTCTAAAGAATTTACATTACAGCAGATTCCCCAGGTTAAGCTGCATAAATATGCATTTCAAAATAACGGAAATCTAACCTTCAATAATGTTTCACCAAACTGGGGATTAACTGATGTATCTTTTTCTAATGGCGCCGCTTATGCAGACTTGGATAATGACGGCGATCTGGACATGGTTATTAATAATATTAATGACGAGGCTTCTGTTTACGAAAGCAGCCTGATGGATAATAAATCGCAGAATCATTATTTGTCCCTTAAGTTAACGGGTGATTCGCTGAACATAAATGGATTTGGTGCATGGATCGAACTGTATTATGCCGGCGGTAAAACACAGGCCTACGAACAAACACCTTACCGGGGCTATCTTTCCTCGGTACAGTTAAATCCGCATTTTGGGCTGGGTAATGTTGCTGTCATTGATTCTTTAATTATAAAATGGCAGAATGGTACAAAGCAGGTGTTGAATAAAGTTAATGCCGACCAGACACTTAAAGTTTACCAGGCAAACGCAAAGGAAAGTTATTCCTGGAAATCTCCTGCCCTTGCGCCGAATGCGCTTTTTACCGAAGTCACAGCAGCTTCGGGCATAACCTATGTTCATCACCAAAAGGATTTTGTTGATTTTAATATTCAAAAATTATTGCCTCATAAATTTTCCGAATACGGTCCGCCGCTGGCGGCAGGGGATGTTAATGGAGATGGACTGGATGATATTTTTATAGGGGGAAATAATTCTTTTGGCCCAGCCTTTTTATTGCAACAGGCTAATGGATTGTTTTTGCAAAAAGAAATGCAGCCCTCAACTCAAAAAACTGATTTTCATTACCAGGATATGGGGACAATTTTGTTTGATGCAGATGGTGACGGCGATTTGGATCTTTACCTGTCTCACGGAGGTTTTGAAAGTAAGTCGAATGCCACTGACTACCAGGACGAGTTTTTTATAAACAATGGCAAAGGGATTTTCACCGCAGATTCAGTTGCACTGCCACAAAATTTCACCAGTAAAGCTTGTGTGAGGGCTGTTGATTATGACAAAGATGGGGATTTGGATCTTTTTGTTTCAGGCAGGGTAGATCCATGGAATTACCCAAAACCGGTATCTAGTTTTATATACAGGAATGATTCAAAAAATGGCAAGGTAAAATTTACTGACGTTACCAGCCAGGTGGCTGGAAGTCTTAAAAATATAGGTTTGGTATGCGATGCCTTGTTTACAGATTTTGACAATGATGGCTGGCCAGATCTTATGCTGGCAGGGGAGTTTATGCCATTAACCTTTCTGAAAAATGATAAAGGTGTATTTAAGAATATAACTGCTCAAACGGGATTATCAAGCCAGGTTGGATGGTGGAATAGCATAGCTGCCGGCGATTTTGACAATGATGGCGATATTGATTATGTTGTTGGTAACCTGGGTCAAAATTCATTTTACAAGGCTGGTGAAAAATTTCCCGTGGCTGTGTACGCAAAAGATTTTGACAACAATGGAAGTTTTGATGCCTTTCCTTCTTTGTACTTGCCGGTAAGCCAGGAGGATACAACAAAGAAGGAATTTCCAGCACAAACAAGAGATGACTTGGTAAAGCAGATGGTTGGTATGAGGTCTAAGTTTCAAAACTATAAATTGTATGCATCAGCCACCATGGATAAACTTTTTACACCTGAGCAAATGAAAGGTGCACTGGTAGTTAAAGCAAACAATCTCAGTTCTGTTTACTGCAGAAATGATGGACATGGAAAATTTACTTTGACAACGTTGCCGGTTCAGGCTCAGTTATCTGCCTTAAACGGAATGATTGCAGATGATTTTGACGGTGACGGAAATCTTGATTTGGTGATGAACACCAATGATTATGGAACAGATGTAACGGTTGGCAGGTATGATGCGTTAAATGGGTTGTTATTGAAGGGTGATGGGAAGGGAAATTTTTCACCCCAGTCAATACTGGCAAGTGGAATTTTTATCCCGGGCAACGGTAAAGCATTGATTAAATTGAGAGGAAAAAATGAGAAATACTTTCTGGCAGCCAGCCAAAATCGGGGAGCTTTAAAGTTATTTGAATTTAAAGGTGGAAGGAAGAATATTCCTTTGCAGCCTGGCGACGCAAGTGTAGAAATTATTTTTAGAGATGGTAGAAGACAAAGACAGGAGTGTTATTATGGCTTTTCCTTTCTTTCTCAGTCTGCAAGGTTTGTAAGTATTGATGAAAAGATTACTGCTTCCGTAATAATCAGTGATAATTTGGGCAAAACACGAAAGACCGACTTTTAGCATAAGTTGACCACTACTACGTTAAATTGTTTTTTAAGAAAGTTACCAGAAAGAATTTTATAGACCATCCGGAATATGATTGTGAAAATTAATTTTTTTCAAATTTTTCCTTTTATAACAGCTTGGGCTATAACTGTAAATTACAATTCTCGAACGATACCATTGAGAATACTATTTTCGATTTACAAAATCTGCAGCCTTTTTTTAATACAGGCAGCTGTACAAACTATTTTATAATTCTTCAATAAGATGATTTTGAGACTGGGAATATTAATGCTCACTGGCCTTGCTTTTACTAGTGTTTTTATTCTTTCGTGCAATAATATAGCTAAGAATCATTCTCACGAGAATGTCTCTGACGGAAGTATTGAAAATGGGAAAGTGCTGGCCGCCAAATATTGTCAATCCTGCCATTTGCTTCCGGATCCATCATTACTTGATTCAAAAAGATGGGAGGAAGGAGTACTGCCAAACATGGCCCCCAGACTTGGCATTTTCAGCTATAAATTTAAATACTACCCTTCCAGTAAAAGCGACTTTAACCTTCGCAAGGGCTTTTATCCTGCAAAGCCCTTAATGAGTTTAGAAGAATGGCAAAATATAATTGATTATTATACTTCAACTTCGCCAGATACTTTGCCAGGGCAACAAAGAAATTTTCCTGTAGCTGTATCGGGTACTCAATTTAAAGTTGAAGCACCTGCATCAAATAAGCAAATGCCCACAACCTGTTTCCTTCAGATAGATTCGTTATCATCTCACCGTCAAATAATTGTATCAGATGTAAATACCAGGAATATTTACCGGTACAGCAGCAATCTTACTGTATTGGATTCATTCAAAAACATAAGCCCGGTCGTGGATATTGAAAGGTATGCACATAATTTTCTTGTTTGCAATATCGGCGATATAAATCCCAATAATGCAAAATATGGCAGCGCTCACCTTGTATCTGAAGACGCTACGGGCAAAATGAAACCCGACAGCAGTATCAGGTTAACTGATCTTGCAAGGCCAGTTCAAATTAGCTCAGCGGACTTTAATACCGATGGTAAAACTGACCTGTTAGTTTGTGAGTACGGTAACCTTACCGGCGCCCTCTCCTGGATGGAAAACATAACTACGGGCAAGTATTTACGACATGTAATAAGGGAGGTGCCAGGGGCAATAAAGGCGTACATAACTGATGTAAATAAAGACGGTCTTCCTGATATATGGGCGCTGTTTGCCCAGGGCGATGAAGGTATTATTTTGTTTATGAATGAAGGAAATGGAAAATTTAAGGAACAAAGAATATTGAGTTTCCCTGCTGTTTTCGGCTCATCTTATTTTGAACTCGACGATTTTAACCAGGATGGATTCCAGGATATTTTATATACCTGTGGCGATAATGCAGATTACTCTGCAATACTTAAACCATTTCATGGCATTTATATTTTTATCAATGACGGCACAAATCATTTTGGGCAGAAATATTTTTACCCGATGCACGGATGTTTTAAAGCAATGGCCAGGGATTTTAACGGGGATGGTAAACTTGATATTGCAGCTATGTCATTTTTTGCAGATTATGCCAATCATCCCGACGAAAGCTTTTTGTACCTTGAGGGTAAAGGCAACTTAGACTTTAAGCCATATACTATTCCGGGTACATCGTCCGGCAGGTGGCTTACTATGGATGCAGGAGATATTGATGGAGACGGTAAACCCGATATTGTACTTGGTAATTTTTCCATTGCCCCTTCATTTATAAAGAGTTCCACAAATTGGCGTAACGGACCTCCATTTATTGTACTGAAAAATATTTCTAAAAAGTAAGTGGCATAATTCAATTTGTCCCAACAGAGGCCTCCAATAAAACTATTCACACCGGTTGTATCTTTTGCTTTCACATCCAATTTTCGGTTGTGTTGATCCTTAAACTGGAAAATTAGAGGATGGAGAAATATTACCTGAAAATACGAGTTGATATTCAAGCAATTATTGTTTCCAGGGATTACACTTGAAGTATTTTTGGTAGGTTAGTCGTCTCTCAAAAGGCTATCCTTTCTTATACCCATTTATGCAGCAGCAACCATCAGAAGAAAATTAAAACTTAGATTCAGTTGTATAAAGGACTTTGTTTGCTGGAATTAGGGAAGAAAGAGTAAGCCTGCACTTTTATGAAAACCGCATTTAAAAACGGCAGCGAGCTACACAAATACAGAATGAAATTAACTGGTATTACATGCTTGTCTGCCTTCGGCTAAATAAAAAAGTTGAGGCAATAAATGTCTTAAATATTATCATTTCCGACAAGAAAAATGAAAAATACAAATCAAAACGGCTTTATCTTATAACAATTAAATTAGAAAAACTGTATTAATTCAACCGCAGTTCAAAAATCTTCGGCCAGCGCTTGCCGGTTATAAACATCTTTTTAGTGGTGCTGTCGTAGGCAATACCATTCAATACATTGTCATCATCTTTCATTACAGGACTGCTGTAAAAAGTTTTTAACAGTTCGCTTGTTTCAAGCCTGCCAATTACGTGGCCATTGTCCGGGTCAATCTGGATGATGTAGGTTTGCCCCCAAACGTTGGCGAAAATGCTGCCGTTGATGTACTCTAACTCATTTACATAATTTACCGGGCCCTTATCATCCATCACTGTTATTATCCGCTTAATTTTAAAATCGGCCGGATTAACAAAATATATTTTGCCCTCTTTGCTTCCATCGCTAATGATCAAATCTGTTCCGTTATTGGTCATTCCCCAACCTTCAGACTGCCATTGAAATGTTTGCACAGGTTTGGTAAGGTCATTTAAATTGTAAGCGAACGCAATATGATCCTGGTAAGTTAACTGGTATAGTTTGCCGCCAATTATATTAGAGCCTTCCCCAAAAAGAGCACTGTCCTTCAGGTAGATTTTCTTCTCGGATTTACCCGTTTTAATATCAGTAACCTGTATAAAAGATTGCTTTGCCAAACCGGTACTTTCATACATTTTGCCATCATGAATAAACAAACCTTCTGTAAATGCAGTTGCGTCATGCGGATACTCTGCTAATAAACTGGCCTGCATATTTTTAGGTGCAGCAATGCCATTGCCGGTTGAAACAGGTTCTTCGGGTACAGCTTCCGTACCGGAATTACAGGAAAAAAGAGAAGCCGCCAGTAATAGAGTAAATAATTTCTTCATGCTGATATTTGGGCGCAAATGTAACAAAGCGTGGCTTGCTTCAAACGCTTTGCAGCATAAAAAAATGCAAATAATTTTGCCCGTCTGCTGTATTTTTTGTTATTTGCAGTCAATCCGAATTACTAAAGAGAATTATTAAACCTTTAGTTTTCTGTTTCTCCTCCAATACTTAACAAAATTCCGCTCCCCAATTTCAAGTTTGTTTTTAGTTTGTGTTATCCAATCCCTTTTGAGGCCGGGTTATAGTTAGCTATTCCTGCGTCTGAAAGCTGCATCATTCCATATCTTTTGAAATGCTTTCACCCGGCATTTTTAATGGTTTCAACCAGTTGATTGGTTGTACCCAAAGATCAAACAATGAAAACAGCTTTAGCATTTCTCCTTTTTACAATCGTAACTATTACCGCCCATGCCCAGCGTATTTGCGGTTCTTCTACCTATAACCGCCAGCTTATAAGCGTTAATCCATCTCTTAAATCTTCGTTTGATAAAGCCGAACAACAAACCCAGCGACAGCTGAGAATGGCTGCCAGGGATACAACCACCAATGAGCTTATTTCAATACCTGTTGTTGTACATGTAATTTATAAAACCACTGAGCAAAATATTAGCGACGCCCAAATATTTTCTCAAATTGATGCACTTAATAAAGATTATTCTTTGCAGAACGCTGACCAGGTAAATACGCCAAAGGCATTTAAAAATCTGGCCGCTGATGTAAGGATAAAATTTTGTCTTGCCCAGGTTGATCCGCAGGGCCGTAGAACAACCGGCATTACCAGGAAGAATACAACAATGGATGTTTTTTCTGCGGAGGACGGAATGAAGTTCGATCTGCAGGGAGGCAGCAATGCCTGGGACTGTAAAAAATATTTAAACATTTGGGTATGTGCTTTAACCGGCCGCAGTTTAGGCTACGCCTCTTTGCCTGGCAGCCAGGCTGATAAAGATGGTGTTGTTATAGCTTACGATGCGTTTGGTACAAGGGGAACACTTCGCCCGGTTTTTAATAAAGGCCGTACCGCAACACATGAAATTGGCCACTGGATGGGCTTGCGGCATATTTGGGGAGATGTGGATTGTGGCGATGACCTGGTTGATGATACACCTGCTCAGCAGAGCTACAATTTTGGCTGCCCGTCTTTTCCCAAAATGTCAACCTGCTCACCAAATGCAAATGGTGATATGTTTATGAACTATATGGACTTTTCTGATGATGGCTGCATGAATATGTTTACCATCGGGCAAAAGAAAAGAATGAGGGCTTTATTTGCAGCCCAGGGAGTACGCAATTCCTTTCTTAACTCTTTTGCATGCGATAGCAGTCTTGCAGAAGCTGGTCCGTCAGGAGGCCCGGTTGTGGCCCCTGTGGAGGCTACGATTGTTCCTGGTTATAAAATATATCCAAACCCCGTTACTTCTTATTTAACTGTTGAGTGTACTGTCGCAACATTTGTTAAAAAACAGTCCGTTACCATTTTCAATGCGACTGGCAAAATTGTATTTTCAACAGAGCTGAATAAAGTAAAGACGGGTTTTAATCTTTCTGCTTTACCGGCTGGGTTTTATATTATCAGGGTAGGGGAAGGCAGCAGCAGGTTTACAAGTAAGTTTGTAAAGATGTAGACTAGTTTTTAATAATAATCAACCATAAAAGCTTTCAGAAAACTACCATACAGCATTCATTATTTTCGTGATTTGTAAGCCTGTTTCCGGCGCCAATGCCACACCCATTCCTCCCATACGCACACAACAGAATGTCCGGTTGCTCAGCGCCTTTACTAACGGCATTTTTTCCTTGCCCATGGCCATTATGCCGCTCCACCTGTCGGTAATGGCAAAGTCAGTTTGAGGTAACAGGTGCCGCTTTATAAATAATTCTAATTCCTCTTGAATTGAGTCTGAGATTTCTAGTTCATCGGTATTCTCCCCTTCAAAATCTTTATTTCTTGCACCGCCTAATAACAGGCGGTTATCAAGATTTCTAAAATAATAAAAACCCTGGTCAAAATGAAAAGTGCCTTTTATTTTAAAATGAGGGATTGGGCCCGTAATCAAAACCTGCCCACGACAAGGCCTGATATCAACATCGGGCAACAGTTTTTTTGAAAACGCATTGGTGCAAAACAGTAATTGCCTGGTTGTAAAACGGATGTTTTGAGAAGTGAAAACTGTTACTTCTTTGTCAGTTTCAGCAAAGCTTTCTACGCCGATACTTGTTATCACCTGTACGCCCAGCGACTGAACCTTTTTAAGTAACGCCTGAACAAGTTTGCCGGGGTGCAGGCCGGCTTCCAGTGGATTTTCTATCAGGTGATCAAAACCGGTAAAACCAAACTCAGCTAATTTTTCATCTGCAATAGTAAAAATGTTTTCCTTACCAGTAATTGCCTTTAAACCCTTGTTTAGAAGCCCTAGTTTACCGCTGCTTGCAAGCCAGTCTTTTGAATTCTCTGTAAAGCATTCGTAACCTCCCTGGCATTCATAACCAATCACATCTTCCGGAAAATATTGCCTGATTTTGAGCAGGCCTTTATACCGCATTTCAACAAGTTGCCAGGTAATATCTTCACCAAACTCTTCAATGTTTGCCACCAGTTCCGAAGGGCTGCCAAAACAGCTAAACCCTGCATTGCGGGTGCTGGCGCCGGTAGGGATAAGGCCCCGTTCCAATACTGTTATTTTTTTACCGGGGTTTGATGCCATCAAATGCAATGCACTCCACAACCCGTTAAAGCCGCTTCCAATAATAATAATATCCTGCGGAGCAAAAAAACTCTCCTTCTCCCATACCGATAATGAGGTCATAAAATCCAATTTGTTAAAGTAATTAAAGGTAGAAATTAATTGTTCCTGTTAAACCCAACGGCATTATTTTTGTCTTTAACTCACAAACCAAACCATGAAAAAAATTTCACTATTAATTTGCACAATTGTTATTGCTGCATCTGCATTGCAGGCACAGGGATTAAAAGGGTTGCTTAATAAAGCAACAAAAAAAGATACTTCTTCCAATAAAAGTCTTTTAGATAAAGTTACCGGTTCGTCGTCGGCTGCGTCTGGCAAGGGCTTGAGCAACGATGATATCATTAGCGGCCTTAAAGAAGCCCTGAGAGTTGGGGCTGACAGTACCGTTAAAAAGCTTGGTTCTTCAGACGGATTTTTCAGGGATGCTGCCATTAAAATATTGATGCCGGAAGAAGCAAAGAAGGTTGAACAAAGCCTGCGAAGTGTTGGAATGGGTTCGGTTGTTGATAAGGCCGTTTTATCTATGAACAGGGCTGCTGAAGATGCAGCCAGTGGTGTGGGAAGTATATTTTGGAACTCAATTAAAAATATGAACGTGACTGATGGCTTGCAGATTTTAAAAGGTGGCGATTTTGCAGCTACTGATTATTTAAAGAAAACCACCACCACCGAATTAACCGAAAAATTCAGACCTGTTATTGAAGCTTCATTGATAAAAGTGGATGCTACCAAATATTGGAAAGAAGTTTTCTCAAAGTATAACATGCTTTCATCAAAACCAGTAAATACAGACCTTACAGCTTATGTTACCGAGAGGGCGCTGCAGGGATTATTTTACAATATTAGTTTGCAGGAGCAGAAGATCCGGAAAGATCCGGCAGCACAGGTTACAGGAATTTTGAAATCAGTTTTCGGCAAATAGCCATAAAAATATTCCCTTGAAAATGAAGAGGCTTGCACTGATTGTGTAAGCCTCTTTCGTATTAGTGGTATCGTGAAAATCTGCAAAATGAAAAAAGGTTACAGTAGTCACCGTAACCTTTTTTATAAAATACAACAATCTTAATTTAGATATCCGTCGCTTCGCCATAAGCCATAGCTGTAGCTTCTTTCATCGCCTCACTCATAGTAGGATGCGGATGAATGGCGTTGAGCAATTCGTGGCCGGTGGTTTCCAGTTTACGGGCCACAACAGCTTCTGCAATAATTTCTGTAACGTTCATGCCGATCATATGGCAACCCAAAAACTCACCATATTTAGCATCGAAAATTACTTTTACAAAACCTTCCGTAGCGCCTGCTGCACTTGCCTTACCACTGGCCATAAATGGAAACTTGCCTACTTTAATTTCATACCCGGCATCTTTTGCTGCTTTCTCAGTAAACCCAACTGAAGCAATTTCAGGGGAGCAGTAAGTGCATCCTGGAATGTTGTTATAATCAATAGGATCGGGATGATGACCGCATAAATGTTCAGCTGCATTAATACCTTCTTTACCGGCAACATGCGCCAGCGCCTGGCCCGGGCTGCAATCGCCTATGGCATAAACGCCTGGTACAGATGTTTGCCCGAAAGCATCCACCACAATTTTTCCTTTTTCAGTTTTAATGCCAAGTTCTTCAAGACCAATGTTTTCAATATTAGCAGCAACTCCCACAGCGCTCAGTAAAATATCAGCTTCAAGCGTAATCTCTCCATTTGGAGTTTTTACTGTAGCCTTTACACCTTCGCCGGTTGTATCAACTTTTAATACTTCGCTGTTGGTCATCACCTCAATACCTTGTTTTTTGTATTGCTTTTCCAACTCTTTACTTATGTCTTCATCTTCTACAGGAACTATTCTGGGCATAAATTCCACGATAGTAATTTTGGTGCCCATGCTGTTATAAAAGTAAGCAAACTCACTTCCAATGGCGCCACTTCCGCAAACAATCATGCTCTTTGGTTGGGTTGGCAAAATCATCGCCTCACGGTAACCAATAATCTTTTTACCATCAATTGGCATTGTTGGCAGTTGCCTTGCACGGCCACCAGTTGCAATAACTATGTTCTTTGCTTCATGTACCTGTTTTGTACCATCGGCAGCTGTTACTTCCAATTTTGTAGGTGCAATCAATTTACCAAAACCCATGATCACATCTATCTTATTTTTCTTCATCAAAAACTGAACACCTTTGCTCATTTTATCTGCAACACCACGGCTGCGTTTAATAACACCGTCAAAGTTTTGGGTAGGGTTTTCGATGTTGATACCATAGTCTCCGGCATGCTTTGCATACTCGTAAACCTGGGCACTTTTTAATAAAGCTTTGGTTGGAATACAGCCCCAGTTGAGGCAAACGCCACCAAGACTTTCTTTTTCTACTATTGCAACTTTTTTACCTAACTGACTTGCCCTGATGGCAGCAGGATAACCACCTGGTCCGCTGCCTAAAACAATTACATCGTATGCCATAATTTATATTGTATTTAGATTTTTTTAGTTTGTTTGATGGATAACTAACATTACAGCATGCAGGAAATTTTCTAAAACTGCTTCCGTTTCCGGTTGATGCAGCCTGTTTAAATCATCATTGCTGTTTCACTTTGTGAATGTGCTACCCAAAAGGACAACGAAGGTAATTTAAACAAGCTGATATAGCAAAAACTACACTTTTGATACAGCACTTTTGCCTTCAGCCTGTCGCTGCTCTGCCATTGCTTTTAAAGATTTGATGCTAACATTTAATTCAAAACCAATCAGCAACACCAGGGAATTAATATAGATAAGCAGCATTAAAACTAAGATGGTACCTATTGAACCGTACAATGCATTGTATTTACCAAAATTATTTACAAAATAAGAGAATCCCATAGTGGCAGCAATGCTTAAAAAAGTGGCAAGTATTGTTCCCGGCGAAACCAATTTCCACCGCTTATGTACCGCCGGCGCATATTTGTAAATAAATGCAATGCTATAAAAAATAAGCCCTACAATAAATACCCACCTTACATAAAAAATAATTTCTCTTAACAGCACATTGGTAACCCCTATCCACTTTAAAAAAGCACCCTGCGTTATCAGCATAATGAGGCAACCCAGTACCAATAAAAATATAAGCGCTGTAAGTCTTATGGCTACAATGCGGTTTCCGAAAAAACCTTTTCTCTTGGCAAAGCCAATATAATTTTTATTGAAAGAACGCATTAAACCCATCATGGCATTGGAAGCAAAGAACAGTGCCAGCAACAGCCCGAAAGAGAGCAAACCAATTTTTGAATCATCAAGAAATGAATCGACAAATTTGATAAGATTTACATTATAAGCTTTAGCAGGAACCACATCTGTGATGATTGCATGGAGTTCCCTTTTCATAACATTCCTTTTTATAAAAGGCAGGTTTGGAATCAATGTAAATAAAAACAGGAAGGAGGGTGGTACAGCCATTATAAAGTTGTACGCAACTGCAGAAGCTCTTTCAGTTAACCCGACTGTTCTTAATTGTTTGTAAAAAAATACCAGCACTTCATATAATGGCACGCCTTCAAAACCCGGAAGGTAAACCTGCTGTGTTTTCCGCAGAATAAAAGCCAGCGGTGTTTTGCTTAATATGATTCTTTCAAGCTTTGTCAAAACTCAATTAAGTCGGTTTAATTAAAATTTTATTGTGCCCGCCGAACGGTATCTGCGGCAGCCTTCCTTTTTAGTAATTCATTCAAAGCCTGCTGGTAAGCTTTAGCAAACTGCAAGTGTTCCTGGTAGGTTACTGCAAAGTTTGAGCCCCCGCTAAAATCTGGCTTTGCCACAAAATACAGGTAAGATGTTGCGGGTGCATTTAATACTGCGTCAATTGTTTTTTGAGATGGTGTACAAATTGGTCCGGGTGGCAAACCGCTTACCAGGTAGGTGTTGTAGGGAGAAGGAAAGGAAAGGTGCTTCTGGTAAATGCGTTTTAAGGCAAAGTCCTTCATTGCAAATTTTACTGTGGGGTCAGCACCCAGCCGCATGCCTGTTTCCATCCTGTTTAAATACACACTCGCAATTTTACCCTTGTCTTCAGGAAAATTAGTTTCTTCTTCCACAATACTTGCCAGTATATAAACCTGCGCTTTGCTCAGGTTATGGGCAGCAGCCAGATTGGTTCGTTCATCTGTCCAAAACTTTTCCTGCTCCTGGTACAGTTTGTTAAATATTCTTGTAAATGGAGTGTTCCAAAAAAAACTATAAGTGTTTGGTATCACCGCAGTCATAACTGTATTGCTATCCAGCCGGTAGCTTTTTAAAGAATCATTGTTGTTTAAAAAATTGGCAACGCTGGCAGAATCACAATCAAAATTTGCTGCGATTTTAAGCGCCAGATCTTCCTTTGTTCTCAGCTTTGTTAGTACCAGGTTTACAGGAGTTTGCCTGCCAGCTTTAAGTGTTTTTAAAATGCCATAAAGGCTTGCATCTTTGTCAAAAACATATTTGCCCGCTTTGATATTGGCGGGGTATTTCAGCCATTGAGCCAGCTTACTAAATATCCGTGGGCTTTTTATAAAGCCTCCTGACACAAGACTGTTTTGTACCTGATCGAAATCGGAACCTGCCTTTATAAAAAAGCTTTTTTTATTGCCTTCAAACGAAGTTCCCGGCCCCAGGACCAGCCACCCAAAATAGCTGGCAGCAACAAACACAATTATAAACAGGAAAGAAAAAAGCTTTTTGGTATTGTTCATTTTATAACGGCAATAATATGCGGAAGGTAAAAATAAAAAACCCCGTCAATAACTGACGGGGAATATCTTAGTATTTCAAAATTATTATGGCTTCTTAGTGCTATCTATTGTACCCGGTAAAGGAGCAGTAGTTTTATTAACCGGCAAAGAAGTTGGTGCTTTTTGAATTAATTCTTCATTTTTAGAAGAAGCGCCTGCAGTTTTCGGAATAAACAAAGGTGATAAAACGCACAGTATTCCCACAACAGCAGCAAACACCCAGGTTCCTTTTTCAAGTACATCTGTTGTTTGTTTAACACCCATTAACTGGTTTCCAACGCCTCCAAAAGTACCTGAAAGTCCGCCACCCTTAGGGTTCTGCACTAAAACTATTAAACCTAAAACTATTGAAGCAACAATCACTAAAATCCCGAATAATATTAACATCTCTTAATCTTTTAATTGATTTATTTTGGCCGCAAAGTAAACCTTTTTAGAGGGATTGAGCAAACTTAATTTTTCATATACTTCAATGGCTTTGCCGGTTTTGCCCTGTTGTTCAAACACATCCGCCATAGCTTCTGTCAGCACATCATTCTCTTTATTCGATGCTTCTGCCATCGCCTGGATGGTTTTATCACTTTTTTCCTGTGACGTTTCGCTGGTGCTGTTATCTCCCAATTGTTCAGCATGAAACTTTTTCATGGTTTTAAGCCATTCGGTAAAACTCCTTAACTGTAATCCCAATTTATCAGCAGGCTTTATTTCTTCGGAAAGGCGTATACCAACGCTGGCAAAATAATCGCTTGCATGCAATGGTTCAAAACTGATGGTTTCTTCAGTAGTCGTTCTGTCTAACGTAAGCCCTGCAAGGGTTTCGGCCATTTTTAAACTTACCTGCTCCATTTCTGTATCCTCCTCCACAGGAATATCTTCCGGCAGGTCAGTTTCATTTTGCAAGGCTTCATGTGCATCCATTTCAGCTTCTGAGTAAGCAGGTACTTCTTCAGCGAAGGTATCGGGGGTATCAGTTACAGGCTCAGCCTCCATGGCTGTTTCAGCCATTGGTGTTCCTTCTATTACTGAACTGCCCGGCTCGCCTGAGGCAGTGAAGGAATTATCTGATGGTAAATCCAAAGGCTCATGTATTTCTGGAATAGTTTGCGCTGTAATTATCGCCGTTGGCTCAACTTCTTCTATGAGTGTTGATTCTGGTATTGCAACTTCCGGGGTGAGGAAGGATGATGTTAGATATTCTACATTATCCCCATCAGCATCTTTAATTATTACATTTTCTGCTGAATAAGGTGTTGTGGCCACCTCTTCGTTAACGAAAGTTGACTCCGGTTTTTCCCCTATTAATTCAACGGTGTCGGCTTCTTTTGTTTCTATAGATTCTTCTAAAACCGGTGGTTGATTGCTTACTTCCATTTCCAGTTCCAGCAATTGAAAGTTAAGCCAGTAAGTGTTGTTGAATAGTGATGTTGTTTTTTTTGCCTGTTCAGCAAAAGCTGGTGAAGCGTTATCTGTAAGATGCAGCAAAAAGAAATGTGCAGGCGTAAAATAGGGATAATTACTGATTGTTTTTTCAAGCAACGCTACATTGCCATCATGTGCTAAAGGCTGTTTAAAAATTTCCTGAAAAAGTTGATTGTACTTATTCATGCTCCAAATTTGCGTAAAAAAAAATAAACATTGAACTCCGGCCGGGAGTAACCGAATTTCTACATCCTACCAGTTAGAAAAGATTTTATTAAAAATGGCATCAACCGTATTCTTTATTATATCATCATTTAGTGAGCTTTCAGCCTGTGAGAGCGTAAGCTGAGAACTAAAATCAAATGTGCTGGAAACATCAGTTTCAATATTTTTCTTTTCGTCCAGCGTATTTTTAAAGATAAGGTGAAAAGAAACATTTAACCTGTTATTGCTCGCTGTATTACCTGTTATACCTGTTGTTGTAACGTTATAACCTGAAATGTAACCGCTGATATCGTAGTGTGCATTATCGTCGTTTGTTTGGCGAAGCCTGGTATTACCTATAATTTTTTGCTTAAGCCTTTCAGTGATTTGCGGGCTTAGCTGTGGGTTAATGTAGCGGGCCTTGTTTTCAAGATAATTTACCCTGAATGTTTTTACTTCCGGTGGAATAGGGGAAGTGTCTTTAAAAGAATATTTGCAGGTAGAACAGCTAAACACAAATATGAGCAGGCTAAAAAAGATCGACCTGGTCATTGTTTTTGCAAAGTATCGTTCGGCTGTAAATATTTTCATGATGTTTGGTGTTGTGAGCAGCGTCGTTTTAAATCAATGGAGATAAACGAACAGCAAATTAATACATTCAACAAACGGCAAATTATACCGGCAGTTAATTATTCCTCAATATCGTATTCCTTCAATTTTCTGTATAAGGTTCTTTCACTAATTCCCAGGTCTGCTGATGCATCCTTACGTTTACCACGGTGTTTTTTTAACGCCTTTATAATTAGCTCCTTTTCTTTATCCATGATGCTTAACGACTCTTCAATTGCTTCCGTGTGATGTATGTCATCTCCATTTTGATGAATAAAAACAGGCTGGCCTGCAGGGTTGAAATTGTTATTTGCCATCACAGGCTTCATCTCAGCAGGCATCATTGAATCGTTGCCGTTATAAACCGGGTATTGCTGGCCCATGGAAGGATTCTGTAACAGATCATAAAACATTTTTTTCAGCTCGTTTACATCTTTCTTCATATCAAAAAAGAGTTTGTACAAAATTTCTCTTTCATTGGCAAACTCCTGCTGGCTTACAGCGCCTTTGCCGCCTGCCAGTACGGGCAACCTGTTGAAATTATTCTCTGGTAAAAATTGCTGCAATTCACTGGCTGCAATTTGTTTTTCTTTCGATAAAACAGAAATCTGCTCAGCAATATTTTTCAACTCCCTCACATTGCCCGGCCAGGTATAAGCCATGATCATATTTTTGGCATCTTCATTCAACTGAACGGGCGTTGTTTTATAACGGTCTGCAAAATCTGCCGCAAACTTTCTGAACAGCAGCGGCACATCTTCCTTACGGTCTCTTAAGGCCGGAACCCTTATGGGCACTGTGTTTAAGCGATAGTAAAGATCTTCCCGGAATCTGCCTGTTTGTGCAAATTCCAGCAATTCCCGGTTGGTGGCCGCTATTACCCGAACATCTGTTTTTTGCACTTTGCTGCTGCCGACACGGATATATTCACCAGTTTCCAGCACCCTTAAAAGGCGGGCCTGTGTACCCAATGGCAACTCTCCAATTTCATCAAGAAATATGGTTCCGCCATTTACTGTTTCAAAATATCCTTTACGACTGTCAACAGCTCCGGTAAAGGAGCCTTTTTCATGACCAAACAGTTCCGAATCAATCGTGCCTTCCGGAATAGCGCCGCAGTTTACTGCAATAAAAGGATTGTGTTTCCTGGCACTTAATGCATGTATAATTTGAGAAAATACTTCTTTACCAACACCGCTTTCACCATTTATTAAAACACTCAAATCTGTGGCGGCTACCTGCACCGCAACATTCAACGCATGGTTGAGGCCCGGTGAGTTTCCTATAATGCCAAACCTGTTTTTTATCGCTTGTAAATCCATTTTATCCTTTGCCTCGCAATGAGGAACTTGGTTTTGAACTGTTATTTTTTTTTTGAGCAAGGGTGCCAACGTCTTTTCCTATGCCTGCACTGTACACGCCGCTCCAAGCAGGGTGCCGGCAGTACATGAATTTATAGCGACGTAAACGTAATCGCCTTTCTTAAAATTTCCTTTGGGAAAAACCACTACTTTATTTTGATCCGTCCGGCCATGAAGTTCATCAGCATTTTTTTTAGAGCTGCCTTCTACCAGCACTTTAAATGTTTTGCCAACTTCTTTCTGCATGCTTTTGAGAGAATGGCCTCTGTACAGATCAATCATTTCCTGCAACCTTCTTTTTTTAACCGGTTCAGGAATATCATCTTTAAACCGCCTGGCAGCAAGTGTACCCGGCCTTTCGCTGTAGAAATACATATAAGCCAGATCATACTGGCAATATTCCATCAGGCTCAATGACTCCTGGTGATCTTCTTCAGTCTCGGTACAAAAGCCGCAGATCATATCTGTAGAAAGACCACAATCCGGAATTATTTCCTTTATCCTGTTTACTTTGGCGATGTACCATTCCCGAGTATAGGTTCTGTTCATCAGCTGCAAAATGCGGCTGCTGCCACTTTGCACGGGCAGATGAATATAATTGCAGATGTTCTCGTACCTGGCAATTGCGAAAAGAACTTCGTCAGTAATGTCTTTTGGGTGAGAAGTGGAAAAACGAACTCTTAGTAACGGGCTGATGAGTGCCACACGTTCCAGCAGCATAGCGAAAGTAATGGCAGAACCCCAGGCTTTCTTTTCACCTTCGGCAACTATAGCGGCTTCGGGATTTGGTTGAAAATGATAACTATCAACGTTTTGACCGAGCAGGGTAACTTCCTTGTAACCTGATTCAAATAATTCTATACATTCACCGATAATACTTTCAGCATCCCTGCTTCTTTCCCGGCCACGGGTAAAAGGTACCACACAAAAAGAGCACATATTATTGCAACCTCTCATGATGCTGACAAATGCATTCACCCCGTTGCTGTTCAGGCGTACCGGAGCGATATCAGCATAAGTTTCTTCCCGGCTCAGCAATACATTAACTGCCTTTTGACCGGTGGTAGCTTCTTCAATCAGGCTTGGTAAAGTTCGGTAAGCATCGGGGCCAACCACCATATCGACCAGCTTTTCTTCCTGCAAAAACTTTTCTTTCAGCCTTTCAGCCATACAACCTAATACGCCCACCAGCATACCGGGTTTACTCTTTTTTAATGATCTGAATTCGGTGAGTCTTTTACGAACAGTAGCCTCGGCTTTTTCTCTTATAGAACAGGTATTTACAAAAATCAGGTCGGCATCCTCTACAATTTTGGTAGCACTAAAACCATTGCTTTGAAGAATAGAAGCGACCACCTCGCTGTCTGCAAAGTTCATGGCGCAGCCATAACTTTCTATATAGAAATGTTTGTTGAAGGTTGTTTCCGGCACTGTTACTGGTGCAAATGCTTCGCCCTGCCGGGCTTCATCATGATCTTTTATTTTGATTTTTTCAAGCAGCTCCATACTTTAAATTGGCTGCAAATTTAGGCATTTAACTGGTAGTTGCGCCAGATTGACAGCAAATCAAAGATGCCTTGGGTGCTTTACCCCGCCTGCAGGACATACAATTTGTAATTTTATCTGAGAGAGCCGGTTAAGCGGGTTTTGATAATTTGTTTACTTCGCCTGCTGGTTTAGCTGGTTTTGCAGGGGCCGGGTTATCGAAGAAGAACATTTTGATAGCAATAATAACGAGCAGTACTGCGAAAACTTTTTTCACAGTCATCACATCCAGACCAAGCGAAATTTTACTGCCCCAATAGCTGCCTGCGATAAAGCCTGCCGCTAAAATTCCTATAACTTTAAAATCGATGGGATGACCTGCTTTCTGGCAGGAGTAGTAGTATTGCAGAAAGCCCAGAATGCCAACAGGAAGCAAAATTAAGCCCAGGGATGTACCCTGGGCTGTATGCTGGTTAAAACCAAGAAAATAGACTAAAGCCGGAACTATTACAATTCCACCACCAACGCCTACCATACCGCCTAACAGCCCGGCAACAATGCCAACGGCAATTAATATGATGGCAGTTTGTGTATCCATTTATAATCAGTTAGTGTTTGTCAGGAAAACTTTCTTTGTAAAAATCTATTGATTTTTTGATGATTTCATAAGCGCCTTCTTTATCCTGGAACTCATCTATTTCTACAATTTTTTCTTCCAGTACTTTATAATTTTCAAAATAATTTTTTAAAACGGTAATAAAATGTTTCGGCAAATCATTCACATCTTTAAAGTGATTTACCGTTGGATCATTTGTAGCAACTGCTATTATCTTATCATCTTTTTCGCCGTTATCAATCATTTGCATATTGCCAATTACGGTAGCCTCAACAAGGCAAAGCGGCCGTATACTCTCACTGCACATAACCAGTATATCAAGCGGATCTCCGTCCTCACCGAGGGTTTGCGGTATAAAGCCATAGTTTACAGGGTAGTGGAATGAAGAATAAATAACCCTGTCCAAAATTAAGAGGCCGGTGGTTTTATCAATTTCATACTTAGCCCTTGATCCCTGCGAAATTTCGATAAGAGCATTAACGATTTGTGGTGATTTGGTGCCGTAATGTGCACCGTGCCATGGATGTAAAATGTACATTTCTGTTTATTTAATTGGGGAATAAGAATTTACTGACGGGCTTATTTTTTTGGGGGCTGAAAATTGTCAAAATCAATCATCCAGCGGCCATTAATCTTTACAACCTTAACTTTATTTGTGTCGGTCTTTTTAAAAGAATTTGAATAGTTAACCACCGTAACGCTGTCGCTTACATTTTCAATTTCGTTAATAACGATATCAGCTTCTTTGTATTGCTTTAACTCTTCCGGGGATTTTGATTCAAAGAATTTTTTAAACCGGCTGAAATACTGCTCGTTGGTTTCCCCTGGGGATACATAATTGGAAGCTTCTTTAAAATTATTTTCAAGTATGTCTTTTATGAATGCCCTTGCTACTTCTATATCAGTATTGGGAGTATCTCTTTTTTCTTCACACGCAATTAGTAAAAATAAACAGCTGAGGATTGCTGCAAAAAAATATTTCATAATTAAAGGTAAACATCTTTGTTAAATGCTGATAAAATGAACCCGGATATAAATTGAAACAGAGAGATTATAAAATAAAAAGAAGCAGCTAAAAAGCCACCCCTTTATAATTGATTTTTTATTACCCCCTGCGATCGCCGGGAGGATCATTTTCTTTATCCTTATCATAGGCTTTAATAATTGCCTTAACAAGTTTGTGGCGTACAACATCTTCTTCATCCAGTTCCACATGGGCAATACCATCAACATTCTTTAAAATCCGCAAAGCTTTGTCAATACCGCTCCGCATATTTTTAGGCAGATCAATCTGTGTTGGATCGCCTGTGATGATGGCTTTGGCATTTGCACCAATCCTGGTTAAAAACATTTTTAGCTGCCCGTCATTGGTGTTTTGGGCCTCATCTAAAATAATAAAAGCATTGTCCAGCGTACGGCCCCTCATGTAAGCCAGCGGCGCAATTTCAATTGTCCTTGTCGTCATGTAATAGCCAAGTTTGTCAGCTGGTATCATGTCATCCAGCGCATCATATAATGGGCGCAGGTAGGGATCAATTTTCTCTTTCAGGTCGCCGGGCAAAAAGCCCAGGTTTTCGCCAGCTTCCACAGCAGGCCTTGTTAAAATAATTTTTTTAACTGATTTGTTTTTAAGGGCTCTTACAGCAAGTGCAACTGCTGTATAAGTTTTACCTGTACCGGCAGGGCCTATGGCAAACACGATATCGTTTTTATCAACCGCAGTAACCATCTTTTTTTGATTGGCTGTCCTGGCTCTTACGGTTTTTCCGTTAGGTCCAAACACAAGCACATCATTAGGATTACGGTCAATAAAATTGTCAACAACCTGCTGGTCATCACCCCCTAAAATCTGCTCAAAGTAATTTTCACTCATGTGCCCGTTACGTTCAATGTACTGCACAATCAAAGTGATTTTTTCACGGGCATCCACAATTTGCTCAGGCGAACCGCTGAGTTTAACCTGTGTGCCCCTGCTTAAGATTTTTAAAAGCGGAAACTTCTTTTTCAAGATGTCCAGTTTGCCGTTATTAACGCCAAAGAACTCAATGGGATTAACGGTTTCAAGGTTGATGATGGTTTCAGTCAATGTACGTTTGGTTTAGATTGTTAAATATTTGACCGGGTAATTTTTACCGCAAATCATTGCTTATCAAATATAACATTTTGCGAAGTATGTATTGATGAAATAGTTATTAACAGGTGTTAAAAAGGTTGATGTGGCTTTTTAAACATTTTAACCCAGATTTTGCATTTGAAATCGTTATGAGGGTTTCAAATGTAATGCAGATAGGTGTTTCGGGTTATTTTTTGGCTGAAAAAAATAGTGATCTATTTTGAAGTCAAAAAATGTTCTGAAATACTGAGCTGTGCAGCAGTTGGAAGCCGCAATAGATTTTCAACTGCAAAATCTGGGTTTAATGGAAGCCATCCGGGTTTCCGGGATTGCAGTTTAATTACGAACAGCATTGGATAACATATGTGGGCTTGCGGCAGAGTTTTTGCCTTTATCATTTGTTAAAATTTTGCTTGCAGCAACTCAATCTTAGTATTTGTCTGTTTAGTTACACTTATTAGTTGGTACCTTATATTTTATACAATTTAAAATTAAAGCCGTTAAAACTCGTTCTGTGCCCAATTTAATATCTTTATCATTTGGATTTAAAATGAGTCATGTTAATTAAGGGCTTGCCGGCAGTGCTTTGTGTGGTGTTCTATTTAACCACACCGGTTATCGTTTGTGCCCAGCAGACACCCAAAGCCGATACTTTTTTCCTGGTAAAGAAAAAGGGGTGGCTGGGTAAATTAGGCAAGAGTATATCACATGACGGAACGGACCCTGAACCGGTTAAAAAGATAAATCCCTATCTCCAATATTCTGGTAAAATTATCCGCAGCATCAGAAAAATTAGCCTTGGCTTTGAAAGAGATATCAACGACAGCACCAAATTTAACCGGAGCTTTGGTGTTATTGTGGCCAACGGGTTTCACAAAAACACCACTGAAACTGTAATAACAAATAACCTTTTTTTCAGAAAAGGAGATATTGTAAATCCTTATTTACTGGCAGATAATGAACGCAACTTACGGGAGCAACCTTTTTTGCAGGATGCCCTTATAAAAGTGTATGCCTTGCCCAACACTTTAGATTCAGTTGATGTGGTAGTGGTTACCAAAGATGTTTTTTCGATTGGCGGAAGTTTAGATATTTCAAATGCCAGCCGTTACCGGGTGGAAGTAAAGGATGAAAATGCTGGCGGAACAGGCTCCAGGGTGTTGTTCAGCACTTTATACGATAGTGAGCGAAACCCTAAATTTGGTTATGGTGCGGAGCTTTTAAAAAGAAATATCAGGGGCAGTTTTGTTAACTGGACTGCTGGCTTTCAAACATTTAAACCAACTTTTAACAATGGAAGAAACCAGGAAGCTACCTTTTACACAAGGGTGGAAAAGCCATTAGTTACCCCATACATTCCCTGGATCGGTGCATTAGAATTGTCTTACAATAAAACATCCAACGCTTACGATAATGACTCTCTGTACAGATTTGATACGAAATACGGATACAAAAATGTTGACGGCTGGTTTGGATACAATTTCGGTGCAAGAAAATTACTCCGGAACAACCAGCAGACAAGGGTAAGAAAGTTTATTGCATTGCGTGGCCTTTATCAGCGGTTTGACGACCTGCCCCAAAGAGTAATGCAAACTTTTGATTACAGGTACAGCAATGTATCAGCAGTTTTAGGTTCTTTTAATGTGTTTGAACAAAACTTTTACCGTACAAATTTTATTTATGGCTTTGGCCGGAATGAGGATGTACCGGAAGGCTTTAATGCATCGCTTATTGGTGGTATCACCAACAAGAAAGACAGCATCAGTTCTAAAACCCGTACCAGGCCCTACTACGGTGTTGAAGCAAAACGCAGCCATTTTAATAAAAAGGGCTTTTTCAGTACTTACACTTTCAGGCTTGGAGGTTTTGTGTATAATAAACATTGGGAAGATGTAGACCTTTTGCTGAATATTGATCATTTCACCAGGCTGAAGCAGATGAATACCAACTGGTATTACCGGCAGTTTTATAACCTGGCATTTACACGGCAGTTTTCGCCGGTATTAAACCAGCCGCTTTATCTCAGAAGCGAATTTGGCCTTCCATACTTCCAGGATGTGAACACAAGTTCCGATACGAGGGCTACGGCCAGGACTGAAGCCGTTTTTTACAACCTTAAAAAGTTTTGGGGATTTAGATTTGCGCCATTCATTTTTGCTGATGCAAGCCTTATAAAACCAACCAATGAAGAAACAAGGGACGAGAAATTTTATAGTGCTTTTGGAGCTGGTGTACGCACCAGGAATGAAAACTTAATTTTTGGAACCATTGAGCTAAGAACTTATTATTTTCCAACAACTGCTAACGGGAAATCGAACTGGAGGGTGGAACTGGCAAGTAATATAAGATTCAAATACAATAGCATCTTTATAAAAAAGCCAGATTTTATTATGGCTAATTAAATGCAGAAAAGCCTGTTTAAACAGCAATAGAAAATGATGTATAAAAAAATACTTGCTCTGTAAATGGCCTAAAAAAATAAGTTCCTCTGTAGAAACGGAGGAACTTTAACGATTGCTTGCCATATGAAAATTCTTAAAAATCTTTTTATTTTCGATTTCCTGCACTTATCTTGCAGATTCTAATAACGATTGCCTGCTTTTTAATGGTTGCCTGCCGTATGTTTTTCTATCTCCCCTTATTTCTTAAACAAAAATATGGTGAGATAGAATTACTTTTTTATCAAATAATAAGCTGTTTCATTATGCTGAAGTAAAGGTTTGCACATTAAAACCCTCCATAGCAATGAATTTTAGCTAAAAATATTAATGATGCCCAATCGATTTAACGATACATTATTTCAACTGGTTCATTCATTAGAAAAGGCAGAAAAACGAAATTTTAAATTATATATCAAAAGAAGTTCAGCCAAGGAAGACCTTAAAATTATTGAACTCTTTGATACCCTGGATAAACTGCCCGAGTATGATGAAGCGCTGTTGTTGAAGCGATTATCTTCTATACAAAAACCACAGCTGTCTAATGCTAAAGTGCACTTGTACAAGCAACTGCTGGCAAGTCTGCGGATGCTTAAGAGTACCGACAGTATTGATATGCAGCTTAATGAGCAGTTAGACTATGCCCGTATATTGTATAATAAAGGGCTGTACCTCCAGAGCTTGAAAATACTGGAGAAGCTGAAAGAAACAGCAAAGGATCACTACAAGTACAATTTTCTCACACAGGTTATTTCATGGGAAAAAAAGATTGAGACACTGCATATCACCCGGAGCATGCAGGACAGGGGATATTCACTTGCAGCGGAAGCAATAGAAGTGAACACCCGTGTGGATATGGTGGCAAGAATGAGCAATCTTGCACTGCAGCTTTATAGTTTCTACATAAAAAATGGCCATGCAAGAAACGAAGAGGAAGAAGAAACGGTAAGGTCTTTTTTTTACAACAATCTGCCGGCTAACGCAAATGAGCAGCCTGGCTTTTATGTACCCCTGTACCTTTATCAAAGCTACTGCTGGTATGCTTTTATACGGCAGGATTTTTTGATGTATTACCGCTATGCCCAAAAATGGAACGATATATTTAATGAACAGCCGCTGATGATTAAAGTGGAAACCGGCTATTACATTAAAGGACTGCACAATTTACTGAATGCTCATTTTGACCTGCGGAATTACCAGGGATTTGAAATTACATTAAATGAGTTTAAAGAATTTGCAAAAACAGATCTGGCGAACAGGCATGATAACCACAGGATACAAACCTTTGTTTACATAAGTGCGGCTACCATTAACCAGCATTTTATGATGGGCACTTTTGCGGAAGGCTTAAAGATTGTGCCGGAACTGGAAGCAAAACTGGCGGAGTACGAAGTGTACCTGGACAATCACAGGATACTGGTATTCAATTACAAGATTGCCAATTTGTATTTTGGCAGTGGCAAACCCGATATTGCCATTGACTATCTTCAAAAAATTATTTACGGCAATATAGACCTGAGAATAGATCTTCAATGCTACGCCAGGCTGATGCACCTGATGGCCCATTACGAACTGGGAAATTTTGAAATTATTGATTCTCTTATTAAATCTGTTTACAGGTTTATGGCCAAAATGCAGAACCTAACGGTAGTGGAAGAAGCTATGTTTAAATTTTTAAGAAACTCTTTTCACCTGCCGAGAAATAAAATGCAGCAGGAGTTGGAGAAATTCCTGGAACAGATTAAACAGTTTGAGCGCAACAGGTTTGAAACAAGATCCTTCGCCTACCTTGACATAATATCATGGGTTGAAAGTAAAGTGCATCATAAACCACTGAGTGAAATTATTGCCGAAAAATACCGGTCAAGAAAAGTTCGTCGTTATGGGCATGATGCTGAAATTAAACCGGCTGCTGCAGCGATCAGGCAGCGAAAAACTGCCTGATATTTTTAATAAGCTTTTGAACGGGATCATTTTTGATCCCGTTTGGTTTTCTCTCATTGAAATTTTTAGTCATTGTCATGAAGTCCCTTCCGACCGCCGTCAGCCTGGCGGGCTTGAGTTTTCTTGTTAAACCGATAACCACCGGGATAAATGGAGACTATGCAAATCCCCGTAAATGAGTTGCGGCCTAAATTAATCATTCATAAAAATTTATATTACTTTTGCCGCATGACTACAGAATTACTTAAAGATATGAAGGACCGTTTGGTGGTCTTGAGGAGGTTTCTTTGACGTCGCTAACAGGACATCAAAAATAGAAAACGATAAACAGCTTTCACTTTCGCCGGGCTTTTGGGATGATAATGCCCGGGCCACTTCCATTTTAAAAGAAACAAAAGTTAACGAGTACTGGGTTAACATGTACCATGAGGTTACTTCACTGGTAGATGATTTTGCTGTGCTTTTTGATTTTTGGAAAGAAGGGGAAACTACAGAGGAAGAAGTTAAAGAAGCTTTTGACAAAGCTAACAATGCTATTGAAGAAGCCGAATTTAAAAGCACCCTGAACGACCCGGCAGATGCATTGCCGGGAGTGCTGCAGATTAACAGCGGTGCCGGTGGCACAGAAAGCCAGGACTGGGCAGAAATGCTTGCCCGTATGTACCGCATGTATGGGGAAAAGCAGGGCTGGACAGTAACTGAACTTGACTGGCAATGGGGCGATGGCGCCGGTATTAAAACCTGTACTTTTCAATTTGACGGTCCGTTCTCATATGGTTTTTTAAAAGCCGAAAGTGGCGTACACAGGCTGGTACGCATTAGCCCGTTTGACAGTAATGCCCGGCGCCATACAAGTTTTGCAAGTGTGTATGTTTACCCCTTAATTGATGATAGCATTGAAATTACCGTAAACCCTGCTGATGTGGAATGGGCATTTTTCAGGAGTGGAGGCAGTGGCGGACAGAATGTAAATAAAGTAGAAACAGCCGTTCGGTTAACCCATAAACCAAGTGGTTTTATTGTGGAATGCCAGCAGGCAAGAACGCAGGGAGAAAACCGGGAAAAAGCCATGGCCATGCTGAAGAGCCGTTTGTACGAAGAAGAAATGCGGAAACGCCAGGCAGCCCTGGATGCCACCAATTCATCTAAGAAGAAAATAGAGTGGGGCAGCCAGATAAGAAGCTATGTTTTCCATCCCTATAAAATGATAAAAGACCACCGTACAGATTACGAAGTTGGTAATGTTGGGCCCGTGATGGATGGCGAGCTGGACGGCTTTATAAAAGCTTATTTGATGAGTGAAAAAGAAGAAAGCAGCAGCTAGATTATTTACAATCCAGCTTTACAGCATATTTGCTCCAGCCATCGTAACAATCAATTCTTAAAGCTGTATTACCATTAAGGTATAGCCAGCTAAATTTAATAAATGCCGGATCTTTTTTCGGCATTTTTACTTCGTAGTAATAGTAGCCTGCCAAATCTTTTCCATCGCAACTTTTCAGCAGCTTTGCCTTAAAAGTCTTTTTACCAAACAAGCTGTCAATGTTGTATTTTGATTTTATTTCAATGCTGGGAGAGCTTATTAAACTAAAGGACGAATAGCCGCTCCTGGCTCCTTTCAGCATAATGTTCCATTTTACGGGTTGCCCGGCTTGCATAAAAGTTTTTCCATTAATGCTGATTTCAGTAGTCCCCATCCTGTAAAAATTAATGGCGGTATCGGGGCTCATGGTAATCTTATCTTCTTTCCATTTAACAGGAAATTTTTTTGGATTGCCTACAGCCCAATCACCCACCTGTTCATAGCCGTTGCTATCATACATCATTTTTTTTACCAGGTCGTACAGGTCAGTTTTTGGTGATTGTGCAGTTGCGGCTGAAGTTACCATAACCGCCAGCAGTAAGAATAGCAGGTGTTTTTTCATGGTTTTAAAGGTAGGAATTTATTTTGTGCAATAAAACCGGAGTACTTCATTTGCTGCCAACCTTCAATGCATAAAAAAGCCCGCTGTTAATGGCGGGATTAAAACTGGTAAGCACAACAGGCTTATTGCCAGCAAACATTGCATCTTATTTTAAATGCTGATGCTTACCACATCACTCTCAAGGCCAATGATACTTTCATCTAAAAAATGCCAGGCCTTATATTCTCTTTTTTCTATTTGACCGGGCACCAGGTTAGGCCGGTTATCATGGTAGGGGGAAGAGGTATCAACAGCCAGGAAACCAAAGTCTTTTTCGCTGCCCCTGCGGCTGAAAATATGGATACCGCTGGTTTTATTTTTGTTGAACTTCAATACAATAATACCACCTGCAACGGACGCAGTTAACACTGGTTTTACCAGCGACTTATCTATGGCAGAATCAGTACCAATGATCTTTAATTCATTGCCCATGGCTTCTGTGTAACCTTTGGCAGTTTTAATACGGGCCGCCAGTTCCCTCACAGCCTTTAACGCAATTTTTTCTGCGGCATCGTTGGTGCTGGTGGCTGCTTTTGCAGCGGCCCGTTTATTTACCAATGCGGCATAGCCGGTACGGTGGCCATCAATAAGCTGCAGGGTGGCAGCTACTTCTGCACTGTCAATGCCGAGTTGCTGTGCAATGGAAGCTATCTTTTCTTTAAAGTTAACTTCCCAGGTTTCCAGTTCGGCTGCTGTAATCGGAACAAAATCATTTTTCATGTTTTTAATTTTTAAATTGTTCAATAAAATTTTTATTAAACTTAAAAATTACTTACAGGAAACACGCCTTTAAAAGTGTTAAAAGAAAATTTGAAATGTGGTAAAAATGTGTTTTTATGTATATGTTAACAATAACTGATATCAGGCACTCTGGAGCTTCTATATTCTGAAACAGATCCAGCCACTAATAATTTTCTGCTGCACTCTTAAAAAATATAAGCAACGGCTATTAGTTGATGCCAATTAATAGCAGAAATGTACGTGGCAGCAATTAGTTGGTGTCAATTAATGGTAGAGATGTACGTGGCAGCAATTAGTTGGTGCCAACTAATGGTATAAATGTACGTGTCAGCAATTAGTTGGTGCCAATTAATAGTAGAAATGTACGTGGTAGGAGTTAGTTGGTGCCAATTAATGGCAGAGATCTACGTGGTAGCAATTAGTTGGTGCCAATCAGCAGCAAAAATATACGTAGTAGCAATTAGTTGGTGTCAATTAATGGTAAAAATGTACGTGGCAGCAATAAGTTGGTGCCGTTGCCATGGTTCGTGGCACATGAAAATCTAAACAGGGGAATAAGAAAATATACTAATTCTACTTTGACAAGTCATGTTGAATTATTTTGATTTTGCGTACTGCTTCTTTGCTGATGGCGTATGCTTATTTGTTCCATGATCTCTTTTTTAGTTGTTCCTTTTTGGGCGTATGTATTCAGTATCATTTCCCTCACATCATAAGCACTCAGTAATGGCAACTTATCTTTTAGTAACATCTTCTCACTTAGTATAAATTGGAGTGCCATCATTACCATTGCCATATGGTGGTGCCATGCCAGCCAGCCTCTTACCTGGTACTGGCTCATGCCTGCTTCCTGCTTGGCTTCCTGAAAAGAGCGTTCTACAAAGTAGCGTTGAGACTGCATATGAACGAGTTCCTCTGTGGTGCATTCTCCATCAAAAGCATTGCTGATGGCGTATTTGTATTCACAGATGCCATCTTTGTTTTCTGTTATCCTCAACACCAGTTTGCGTTCCATATAATTGGATGATTCGCCATCCCACAGATATACTTTTTGACTATAGCCCAGGCAGTTTAAATCGCCTTTGCCTGTTTGGCGAAGCCGTATTTTTTGCCAGGCCCCGCTGGATATATTCTTTGCAAACTGCCTTACTTCAATGGCATTGCCTGTTGCTTTATAACGACTGGGGGTACGGCCTGCAGCGCCTGTTTTTTCAGGTATGGCTATTACCGGAGGTTCGGTGTATATGTGTTGATCGCTATGGATATCAAGTACAAAAAGTATCCCCATTTTATCCAGCTCCTGCTGAAAGTAGTAACTGTTTCCATACAGCCCGTCGGCACCTACATAATGAAACCAGGTACCCAGCTCTTTTTGATGCCGTACAATGTCTAAGGCCAGTTCTATCTTGGTTTTACAAACCCTGCTTTCGCCAGCCGGCACCGGGGGTACACCTGCTTTTTTGCACCTTGCTTCATTGGATGTCCATTCATCTGGCAAGTACAGGGCTGTGTCTATGAGGCCGTAATATTTTTCTGCACTCAACGCCCCGTATACTGCTACCTGGCAGTTATCGACCTTGCCAATAGTGCCGCAATACTGGCGGGCAACGCCTACTGATTCTTTTCCCTTCTTACGATGGGCACTTTCATCTATTAAAAGCCCTACTCGCTGGTGACCTGCAAATAGCTGGCTGCTATCGGAAGCTACCTTATCAAAGGCTGCCCTGGCATCCCAGGGTGATTCACTGATGAAATGTTGTATCTGGTAATAATCGCTCTCCGGTACACGCTCTACCATACGTTCTATATTTCGTTTCTGTCCTTGAAAAAGGCCTTTAAGATATTGAGTGGCATGCTGTAGTTTATCATGTGTGCCAGCTTTGAAAATAAGTTTTAACGACCTGAGATACTTCTTAAGCCGGGATACTTCGGCAGGTAACGGCGTGATTCGCTCATGGTCTATATTTAGAGGTGATAATTACATGAACACAAGTTCTGAAATTTTTACTTTCACAACAAATACTATTTTTGAGTTGTCAAAGTAGAACTAAAACAAAGACCCAATTCCCCAACGAGAATGCAGCATCAAAATCCATTTATCTATCCATCAAAAATATCGAAGAAGCATGGACAAAACCCATCCCAAACTGGGGGCTGATACTTCATCAATATCTAATTATATTTGAGAACAGATGCAGCACCTAAATCGTGTTTACACAATCTACTTTACACTCTCATCATCCCATCATGCAAAGTAAATTGTATATTGTTTAATGGAAATTTCCCAACAACGAAAATCACATACAAGCATTGGTGAAATTTATTTTTGGACAGCCACCATTCATAAATGGATGCATTTACTTGAAAGCGATTTAAACAAACAGCTAATTCTTGATTACCGGAAAAAACTTTCTGATGACGGGCTTATTACGGTTTATGGATTTGTCATTATGCCCAATCATATTCATTTGATCTGGCAACAAAACAAGCTGAACGGAAAAGAAACGCCAAAAGGAAGTTTGCTTAAATATACCGGGCATCAGTTTTTAAAGACCTTAAAAGCGGAAAGCAAGCCGTATTTATACGAAGTAAATGCAGCCAATAAAAAACATGAAATATGGCAAAGAGATTCATTAGGTATAGAAATTTACACGGTAAAAGTAGCCAAGCAAAAGCTTGAATACATCCACAACAACCACAACAACCCTGTGAATGGTTAATTGCAGCAGGCAAAAGATTATTTCAGCTATCATTATTCTTCGGCGAGGTTTTATGAAACCGGTGTTCATGAGTTTGGTTTTTTGAAAAATATTTTTATGGTTTTGTACGGTGATTGATTGCGGAGTAGAATTGTTTCGTGTGCCACGAACCAAGGCGGAGGCAGAACTAATAACTAATTCATTTTACAAAGGTTTTTAAAGTTCAATACTTTAACCTTGGGCAGTATAATTTTAAAACGTTGAATTAATTATAAATGAATTTGGCCCTCTCTCAACAAAAACTCAGCTTACATTATACTGTGTTACTTAATAATTTAAAAAAAGCTGGTACAAGTATTTTTTCTATTATTTTGCTATTGTTATTAAGTTTTTTATGACATAAGCAATACTTTTTCCTATCCTTCGTTCCTATTTTCCCCATTATCCAAAACAACAATAAAATGACCAAAACCACCCTCACTTTTATACTATTCATTTTTATTACTTCATTATTTATACTGGCGGTATTTTTAATTAAGGCTAATGGAGATTTTGGCAGGGCAAACAATGAAAACATTTTGCTACAGCAATCGAATAAAGTATTGCTTACCTCAGAAAATGTAATTTCTTTAATGAAAGACATAGAAACGGGTACAAGGGGATTTATTTTAACCGGAGACAGTATTTTTTTAGAGCCTTATAACCTTGCAAAAGATAGTGTGGCAGGTATAATAACAACCCTGAAAAATGTGGCAGGAAAGGATGCCACCAATAAAAGTTTATTGACAACCCTTACTTATTTGGCAGACCGGCGTTTGGTATTGTGTAAACAGTTGCAGGATAAGCGGATGCAAGCTGATTATGCATTGCCCAACATTGACCCATTATTAAGGGAAGGTAAAAGAAGCATGGACAGCATCCGCAGCGTTATCAATCAAATTCAATTAAGGGAAAAATCAATAGTCGCCATTCAGCAAAACAGGTATGATGACAGCTTACGGCAATCGCAATTATCATTCTCCTACCTGCTGTACAGTATTTTAATTTTAGTGATGATTACCGTATTTGCTGTATGGTATTACAGTAATCTTCATAAGGCAGAAAAAAGTACGCTGGCAAGCCTTACTACCAAAGTTTCTTTTTTTAGTAAGCGTACAGATGATATTTTAAAAAGCATTAGCGACCCGTTTTTTGCACTGGATGATAATTTTAACTTTAAATTTTTGAACGATGCTATCTACAGCAGTATTGCTGTAGGCAAAGCAAGGTTAACAGGCGATAATTTTTTTGAGGCTTTTCCGCAATACAACCACAATATTGTAGGGCAAAAAATACGGCAGGTAATGCTGTTAGGTCAATCCGCATCTTTTGAAGCCTTTGATGATTTTTTACACCGCTGGCAGGATTATTCAATTTACCCTACCAACGAAGGAATATCTGTGCATATAAAAGATGCCGCTGCAAGAAAAGATGCAGAAGAAAAATTGTATAAAACACAACAGTTGCTGGAAGAAACCAACCAAATGGCACTGGTTGGTGGCTGGGAATTGGATATGTTTAGCAATACATTATCATGGACATCGGTAACCTATTTAATTCACGAAGTAAATGCTGAAAAAAAGCCTGATTTGGTGTCTGCAGTCAATTATTATAAGGAAGGGCATAGCCGGGATACTATAACAAACCTTATAAGCCGGGCTATAGAAACCGGGGAAGGATGGAATGCTGAATTGCAAATTATTACCGCACAGGGAAATGAAAAATGGGTACGGTCCAGGGGTACGGCAGAGTTTGAAAACGATGAGTGTGTGCGGCTTTTTGGCACCTTTCAGGATATTGATGAAAGAAAGCGGTTAACAGATAAAGCTGTGGAAAACCAGGCCAGTATTTTAAAACTCCAGCAACTGCTGAACGATACAAATGAAATGGCCATGGTAGGCGGCTGGGAAATGAATATGCTTACAAACGAAGCTTCATGGACACGTACAACTTATACCATACATGGAGAAGACCCAGACAAACCGCCGGCAAGTGTGGAGGAGGGGGTCAGTTATTTTAAAGAAGGAATTAATAGAGAGAATGTTTTACAACTGGTAAACCACGGCATTGCAACGGGGGAAGCCTGGGATACTGAAGCACAAATTATAGATAAAAACGGTAATGAAAAATGGGTACGCATTAAAGGTATCCCAGAGTTTAAAAATAATACCTGTGTAAAGCTTAGCGGTATCATACAAGATATAGATGAAAAAAAGAAGCTACAGGAAAAAATTGAACACAACCAGCAATGGCTTTTAAAGGTTCAGCAATTAATGGAAGAAACAAATGAAGTAGCAGTTGTGGGAGGGTGGGAAGTGAACCTTGTAGCCAATACTGTTTTTTGGACATCCGTAACCTACACGATACATGAAGTGGAAAAACATGTAGAACCAAATTTAAGCAACGGCATTAATTATTACAAAGAAGGCACCAGCAGGGATACCATTACAGCTTTGGTAAACCATGCTATACAAACCGGCGAAGGCTGGGATGCAGAGCTGCAGATTATTACAGCAACCGGCAAAGAAAAATGGATACGTACCAAAGGAAAAACAGGTTTTGAAAATGGTAAATGTGTAAGGCTATTTGGCATTTTTCAGGATATTGACAGCCGCAAAAAAACAGCAGAATTACTGCAAGAAAGAAACAAAATGTTTAGCTCTGCTTTTGAAAACCCTGCGGTAGGCATGGCATTTGTAAATGCAGACCTTACTGTAATAGAGACTAACCAGGCATTGTGTGATATGGTGGGGCTTTCCAAACAGGGGCTAAAGGCTATAAAATTTTCGGCTATTACCCACCCTGATGATGTGCAGCGGGATTTAGATATGGTTAAAACAATCATGGAAAACCCTGCAAAAATATTCAGGTACGAAAAAAGATACCTGCATAATAATGGTCAAATTATCTGGATACTGCTTAGTGTAGCTGCCGTAACAGATAATCAAAATAAATACAAGTACCATTTATCCCACATGCAGGATATTACTGAAAAAAAGAACGCAGAAGATAAATTAAAGAGTGAGCGGAAACTTTTGCAGACAATTATTGACAACCTGCCCATGAATATTTATGTGAAAGACACCCGGTGCAAAAAAATTTTGGTGAATACAAAAGAAAAGGAATACCTGGCGGGCAATGGAATGGCCAATTTACTTGGTAAAGATGATTATGACCTTTACCCGTATGAAAATGCAGCAATATCGATACAGGAAGATAAGCAGGTTTTTAATTCACATACAGCTATTGTAAGCAAGGAAACTGTATCGGTAAAATTTAATGGAGAAAAAACTTATTTTCTTACTTCTAAAATTCCGTATTATGATGAACACAGGCACCTTGAAGGTTTGATTGGAATAAGCTATGATGTTAGCGACATTAAAAATAAAGAATATGCCTTACTGCAATTAAATAAATCGCTTGAAAATGTTACTAAGGAACTGGAAGAAAAAAACAGTGAACTTGAACAGTTTGCTACCATAGCATCTCACGATTTGCAGGAGCCACTTAGAATGATAACTGGGTTTATAACGCTAATAGAAAAAAAATATGCTGATATTTTAGATGAGCAGGGCAGGGAGTATATGCAGTTAATTGTAAGCGGTGCAATGAGGATGCGGTTAATTATATCCGATATTCTTCAATACTCAAGGCATGGTTTTGCAGAAGAACAAAAAATTTGTATTAATATAAATAATTTATTGCACAAGCTGGTTAGTGACAATTTTACTGAAGCGTTAATAAATGGGGCATTTATAGAGTATGATAACATGCCAACTATTATGGCTGATGAAACATCGATGCAGCAATTATTTACCAACCTTATCGGCAACGGTTTAAAATACCAACCAAAAGGTAACAAACCAGTGATTAAAATAAATGCAGAAAACACTGGTGAACACTGGAAATTTTCAGTGTCAGACAATGGAATAGGCATAAAAAAAGAATATTTTGAAAAAGTTTTTATGATTTTTAAGCGGCTTCATAATAAAAACGAATACAATGGTACCGGGGTTGGGCTGGCTATCTGTAAAAAAATTGTTGGGAAATATGGTGGCAAAATCTGGCTTGATTCTTCTCCCGGCGTTGGAACTACTTTTCACTTTAACCTGATGAACTAACAAGTTAAATACCCTATCTTCAATTTTTTAAATACTATTGCTATGCACATTTTAATGATTGATGATTGCAAAGAAGATATTTATATGCTGCAGGAGGCTTACCGGCAAATTGGCTCAACCCATACACTTGAGGGTGAAACCAATGGGGAAACTGCACTTGAACGTATAGTGAGTAAGGATGATTTATTATGCCCCGATATGATTTTACTGGATATTAATATGCCCCTTATTGACGGGTTCGAAGTATTAGACCGTATTAAAGCAACTAAGCAAATAAAGCATATTCCTGTTATTATGTACACAACCTCTACAGCAAAAACAGATGTTCTAACATCCTACCAAAAATATTCCAATTCGTACGTAGTAAAGCCTGCTTTTTTTGATGATTATAAAATTCTTATCAACCAGATAGAACAGTTTTGGATAAACACCGCAAAAATACCAGATTGTCTTACATGAGTCTTTAACACCATTTGCTTATATATCTTCATCAGTAACTTTCATTAAAGCATCATAACCTGTTAGCCGTATGGCAGGGATAATGCCCTTAATTCAATATTTACAACCTAAACTAACAAATGAAAAAAAACTTACTGGTTATTGCCCTCTTTATTTTCAATTTTAGTATTGCACAAACAAAAAAGAAAACGACAGACCAAGAAAAACTCAATAAATGTATTCTGGAAAACACAAACTATTTTACATTTAATGGGCAAAAGCCAACCGGAAAAGGTTGGGATATGTTGGAAAATCTTTTTGCAGAAAACCAATTTGTTGCCTGGGGAGAATACCATAACTCACCTGTACTTTCCCAATTAACAAGTTACGCTTTAGAAAGTGCTTCTAAATACGGTTTTAAAACCTGGTGTGTAGAAACAAGTCCTTTTATTGCTTCCGAGCTTATGCGTATTGCAAAAACCCCCAATCCATTAGATTCTATTTTACAAATTGCAAAAGAGCGTACTAATTTTACTACGTTCCCTTTTTTTGAAACTAAAGAAGATGTAAATATGCTTACAACTGCAAATAGGTCAGGCTATTCTATCTGGGGAATTGACCAGGAATTTCAAATGTCTTTTCCTTATTGCATTGACAAAATTTATATGGCACAACCTCAAAAAATACAAGTTGAATATAAGGCAGTATATGATAGTTTGAAGACGAAATGGTGGATGCCCGACTTTGAATTATTGGATAGCCTTAAGAAGATAGCAAAACAATCAAATTATAAAGATATTTTGGAAGGAATTAAAGCTTCAGAAAAAATTTACAGTGATGGTGATAATATGATGAGGGCATCGCTAATGAAAAATAATTTTTATAAGTATTATGATGTTCTAAAAAATAAAAAGGAAAAAGTGTTTTTCAAAATGGGAAACAATCACCTGGCAAGAGGAATGAATTTTGAAACTAATCTATACGACATTGGGAATGCTGTTTTTGAACTTTCTCAAAGAAATAAAACGAACTTTTCAAATGTATATTTAATGGTTAGGTATAATGAAGAAAAAGGAAAAGTAGTTGATGATTTAGAAGAGACAAACAGCCAAAATCCAAAGGTGTTTTCAAAATTATACGACAAAGAAAAATGGGTATTGGTAGATTTGCGAAGTTTAAGACTTAGAATGAGATATGATAATTCAGTAACTACAGATACTTATAAAGTTATAGAAAAGTATGACTATGTATTAATATCACCAGAAATCCTAAAATAAAAAACCCGAACGGCTGATATGATATTTGACATTTGGAGTTTGACGGAATAACAATGAACATTTGGGATGCATTTCAAATTGCTGTTACATGATTAAAGCTTGTGGTCGGTGGCACACAGACCATAGGCTGTGGGGACACCAGCCAGCGACAATTATCTATAAAAGCTTTATGTAGTGTCTGCAAAAAAACTGCTCATTTTTTCTTTTGTCCCTGGCTAAATTTTAAATTTAGGCAAGGGATTACGTCAACTAAGTTTACTTCTATTAAAACGATACTGCCATTTTTTAAAATTATTTATTTGTATGTACTTTTTTTGGTATGCTTTGCATACTGCTGCCAGTAATTTTTGTTTAAAGACGGTCTTTGGGGTTAGGCCGCCAGTTTAAATTTTATCTTTTCTGTATTACCTGGTTGTCTTTACTAAAAAAGCCTTTATCAAAACTATGACTGTAAATGTTTTTACCAGCAAAGCTCTCCCCGCCTTGGTTCGTGGCACACCATAGTCGTTAACTTAAGGGTTTAATATTTACTTTCATTGATTCGTAATGGTTGTTTTTATTTTTGGGTGCAGCACATAAACAATCAATGATCAGCGGTAAATAAACTTGCTCCAGCCATACTGACATTGATATTTTTTTCATCAGTGCCATCCTTAACGATGCCGAAAACTTTACGCACCGTTTAAAGAAGATCAGCAAGCTTACGCCCTGCTCTTTATCCATTTTTTGTACATGGATATTGCATATGCGGAACAAGCCCCAGTTGATCAGTATCCACAGCAACTTCGCCAGTAGCTGGCATTCTAACCTTTCTTTCTTTACTTTTTTTATTTTGTCGATACGGAAAAATGATTTCCATGTTTTGAATACCAGTTCAACCTGCCAGCGCAGGTAGTAGGTTTTTCTTATAACTGCAAGCGGTAGTA
Source organism: Ferruginibacter sp. (assembly GCA_965247025.1). Taxonomy (GTDB): domain Bacteria; phylum Bacteroidota; class Bacteroidia; order Chitinophagales; family Chitinophagaceae; genus Ferruginibacter. Next base: position 5,936,457 of record OZ252000.1, read on the forward strand.
TGGCAGCACCAACGTTAGTAATGAATGTGTTGTATCGTAATTTTATTTTGTATAATTCTGTTATACCGCCTGCCCTGCTCTTTGCGCTTATTTGGGCTTTTTACAGGCGCCTGCAATATTCTTTATTATCTACCGGTTCAATTATCAGCCTGCAGGGCACCTTATCCTTTTCATAAACCAGCACATCCAGTTCCATAGAGGCTAACTTTTTTTTCCTGAAGGATGCATCTGCCTTCTTCCAATCCAGCGGCTTCATTGCCTTGTTGCATACACCAGCCTTAGGAGGGAGCCGGTTCAAAAAAAATGCCTCTTTATCAACAATAGCTAACAGGTAAGTTGGTGTGATATATCCGAGATCCCGTATATGCAGGTCACCCTTTGTTATGTTGTCTGCGGTTTCTTTGGAGTCCTGCTGGTCGTTCCTTAATCCCTTTGTCATTTCCAATGAAAGCCAACTGCTGCTTACCAGGTCGTATTCATATTGCAGGCTCATCTCAACCCATTCTTTTTACTAAAATTGCCATAGCCTTTATAATTGTCTCCATAACTATCAGGTAAGGAAAATCTTGTCGAGTCCTTGATCTTGATGTGTGGAAAGTGTACCGGCAACCCTTTGGCAGCACCCTTCTTCAGCTGTCCGCTAAGCAATTCGCCCATTAATCCTTTAAGGAAGTTTACTGATTGTGGTGTTAAATTTTTGATGCATAGCTTCTTTACTGATATCAATATTATACACCTGGTTAAGATCAGCAGTAAGGTGTGGCAAACTTGTGTGTGCCATGTCGTTGTCATTAAAAAGTAAAGTATTTACGAAACAGGATGGCGGTACTTTTCCTTTCCTTGTCATAAACATCGTTGCCCTTGCGATGCGGTCTACCGTCTCTTCGGAAAGGCTTTTGTTTATCATGAAAGAAAGGTCTTTACTGAGTTGTTTTATCAACAAATTTTTATCGGTTTTAAGTCTGTTTCTCCCATACAAACGTTACTTGTAGCTGCAAAAGCACCGGCAGCTCAAAACTAAAACCAGGTGCTTTTTTATATTTTATGGGGAGAAAATTGAAGAAAGCCATGGCTCCGAAGGGAGTTTTTTTCTTGAATTTAATTCACTGAGTTTTTCCTTAAGTTAACGACTATGGTGGCTCACGAAACATTCAAAGCAGATCTTAAAACCGTCAACTTTTCGGACGGGGTCATCCCAAAAATATATCAGTAGTCAAACTAATACAGCTTAAAAACATCTCCACCCCATTCCCCACAATTTAAAATACACCCAATTTTTTTCAGCCCCATAAAAAATATTTTTCTATCTTCACGTACGAAACAAATCGTATTAACAATGGCGACAACAAAAAAACCCACAGAAAGTGAACTGGAGATACTACAGGTGCTGTGGAGTAAAAAGGAAGCGACTGTAAGAGAAGTGCATAAAGATATTTTGTTGCACAAGGAAGCCGGCTATACCACCACATTAAAGCTGATGCAGATAATGTTTGAAAAAGGATTATTAACCCGGGACAGCAGCAGCAAAACACATATTTATCAGCCGGCTGTAACCAAGGAAAAAACTCAAAACCTTTTTTTGAACCGGATGATAGATTCCCTGTTTTCCGGCTCACCAGCCCAACTGGTAATGCAGGCACTGGGTAATCACCGGGCATCGAAAGAAGAATTAGAAGAAATTAGTAACTACCTGAAAAGCATTAAATAACAACTGTTTATGTTGAGCGGTTTTTTAAATAATTCGCATTTTCTGCAGGCAATTGGCTGGGGTATTTTGAACAGCCTGTGGCAAACCTGCCTGCTGTGGATATTACACAAAGTAATTACCGCCGGCAACGCTAAAGCTTCCGCCACTTTTAAGTATAACCTCAGCCTTTGCTGCTTAGCCTGCTCCCTGCTTTGGTTTATACTTACCAGCATAAATCAATATTTATCTTTTGAAAACGGAACGGATTTACAATCAGTTCTTAATCAACAGTTTTTACCTGTAATAAACCAGCAGATCTTAACTTTTCTTTCCTTTACTTATTTATTGCTGATCGGCTTTTACATAATACAATTTGGCAGGCAATACATTTCCCTTTATGCTTTTCGTAATTCACAATTTACCAAAGCACCGGTAGAAATAAGACTGTTCACCCAACAAGCCGCCTTCAGGCTTGGCATTAAAAAAGATGTAGGCCTTTGGTTGTCTCAAAAAACTGATGCCCCCTTTGTTACAGGATTTTTTAAGCCGGTGATCTTACTGCCGTTTTCATTGCTTAATCATCTAACCACGGCACAGGCCGAAGCAGTAATTTTGCATGAACTCGCCCATGTTAAAAGAAATGATTACCTCGTAAATATCTTTCAGCTGATAGCTGAAAAATTATTGTTTTTCAGTCCTTTTGCCCGTTTGCTGAGTGATGCTGCAAGGGCAGAAAGGGAAAATTGTTGTGATGACTGGGTACTAAACTTTAGATTTAACCAGCATGAATATGCACATGCCCTGCTGCAGGTGGAGCAGTTGCGTAGCCAGCAACTGGTGCTGGCAATGAATGCAACCAGCGGCAAGAAGAAATTATTAAAAAGGATCAAACGGATTTTTGCGGCTGAGCCTGTTACAGGTATCACTGGTTTACAACGGCTGAAATTAATAGCAGCCACGCTTGGTATGCTTACGGCATTGCTTTTATTGATGCCCGTTTCACAAAGTAAAATGAAGCAGACATTGCTGCCTGTTCCTGGAGTAGTAAATCAGGCTGTAGCAACTGCGTTTCAACTGGCAGAGCAGCAGCCGGTTTTACCAGAACACCAGGTGGCCATTAAAGCAAATACTAAACTTAAACCGGCACCACCGTCTTTGATTAAGGCGGAGGTTGTACCGCAAGAAGATAATACGGATGAGACAAATACTGATGAACCTGTATCAGCAATTATGTTGAACGAAGATCTGGTTAAGCCAACTGCAGGAGAGTTATTCTCAGCCATACAGGCAAATGATGCAGGGACTGTTACCAGCAGTGTACTGGTGAGGGTGGAGGAAGAAGTTGGGGGTTCAAAAGAAAAGAAAATTTATTATGTTCAGCTAAATAATACGAACGGGCAAACTGATATTAAGCCACTTGCAATTTTAAACCAGCCGGTGGCAGATACACTCCGCTCACTTATTGACACTGCAAAGAAAGCCCGGGCAATCAGTAAAGTAGTCTCTTTCAAAAAGCCCGGGCAAATTTAGGCCTGCTTTCCTCCTCCTGGTTTAACTTATAAACTGTTGTGTAGTCAGGCTATTACTGTTACCTGGTTGGTTTCTTTACATCCCCGCTGGCAATAACGGGAACTCTGATGGCGTTAAAAGGAAAACAAACTTTTATGGATCCACTTAGAGTAATTGGTTATAAACTGCAAATGGGCGGCGTAGTTATTAAAGAGAAATTATTTATCATCTGCCTGAATTAATGCCTTCTTTTATTTAAAAACAGGCGGAAGGCAATATTAAATACTCAATATTTCATTGTCTTTCGGGGAAGACTCAATCTTTTAATTCTATCCAAACCGGAGCATGGTCACTGGACTTCTCCCAACCTCTCACATGGCTGTCAACTCCGGCGGAAAGCAATCGTTTTTGCAGATGATCACTTAGCAGGAAATGATCTATTCTAAGGCCGGCATTGCGGCCGTAAGCATCCCTGAAATAATCCCAAAAAGTATAAATAACTTCTTCAGGATACAGCTTTCGGATGGCATCCGTCCACCCCTGGTCAACTAGCTTTTTAAACGCCTGCCTTGTTTCAGGCCGAAAAAGTGCATCATCCACCCAGCGCTCTGGCTTATACACATCCAGTTCCGTGGGCATTACATTAAAATCGCCGGTCAGCACTACCGGAACATCTTCTTTCAATAGTTTGGCAGCATGGCTTTGCAACCTTTTAAACCACGCCAATTTATAATCAAACTTTGGGCCGGGAGAAGGATTGCCGTTTGGCAGATAGAGACAGGCAACCAGCATCCCATTTACAATTGCTTCAATATAACGGCTGTGAACATCTTCATCATCACCAGGCAATGCCCGGCGAACTTCCTGTATTTCTGTTCCGGCTTTTGCAAGTATTGCCACACCATTCCAGCTTTTTTGGCCGTGCCAGATGGCATTATACCCTGCAGTTTTAATGGCCTCTCCGGGAAATTTTTCCTGCGGCGCTTTTAACTCCTGCAGGCAAACAATATCCGGTGCAGTTTCATTTAGCCAGCGAAGCAGTACAGGCAACCGGCCGTTAACACCATTTACATTATAGGTAGCTATTTTCATTTGCAAATTTGTTGTGATGAAATTGTTGAAAGGGCAAAATTAACGCCACAAACAGCTTTACAATGCAGCTTTTTTTTATAAGTATGCGAAAGAATTCTTTGTTTAAAATTGAGGCTTTAAATAGAAACAGTCATTAAAATTAATACATCATTTAGCCAAATGGCGATAATTTTTCCAGGGAATTCCATTAGATGTAAACATGAAGATAAAAACGGTAAACATCGTTAGAAGGAACAAATGAACGGCAAGAAAACAGTATTGGATAAACTTGAATAAAGATGATTCATCTTTATTGACCAGGAATAAGAGAGTACTGATGACTAAAATGGCTTCTGCACAAACAACAGCAGTTTCCCTTTTTTCAAAAATGAAATTTCGTATTCTTGATTTTTCCCAAATCCAGCAGATCATCAATGACAATCCTAAAAGCAAATTTAAAAGCATGGCGAATTGTAAAAGCCGGCCGGTAATATAAAGTACTGCTGCGGCAATTAGTTGAAGAGAAATTACTGTAATAAACGCCGTTGTCCACCCTGCAGGCTTGCACATTATTGATAAGATTTTGTATTGATAATTTTACTTTTTTGTTGTATTTGCCAGGATAAGATTTACCTGTTCTTTTAACTTTTCGATTTCTTTTTTTTGCGCTACCATCTCTGTATTTTGTTCTTTCAGTTTTTCAATTTCATGTTGCTGCTCCTGTATTGCTTTAATGGCGATTACAATAAAGTTTTGATATGCCAGGGCTTTCATGCTGTCGGCACCTTTACTTGTAACAAAATCTGGAAATAATTTTTCTACTTCCTGGGCAATAAAGCCATAGGAAAGCGGAGCATTGCCGTCATTATCTTTATAATGATATGTCTTAGCCTGCAGTTGCATGATGGCCGGCAGAACATCCGTTATCAGCCGGATGTCTTTTTTCATCCTGATGTCAGACACGGCAACATACACACCGTCATTATCCCTGATATATCCTTTGGCAACACCATTAAATATAAAATCGAGGTCATTGCCAAGGTCAGTCCCAATATCCCAATGACTGGAATTTGTTTGTCTTTCCAACCTTAATCCTCCCCCGGCCAGTGGATAGGTTTCATTGGTTTGTTTTATATGCAGATCGGTTAAAGCGTTATTAACGCCAACACCTACTTTGCCACCGGCCGGGTTTAATGCAAGGCTGCCAAATGACGAGCCGGATGCGTAGGTAGACTGGATATAACTATAACCTGCACTTTTTGAGGAGATGCCCATTTCTAAAGCTGTATAACCACCGGCTGCCCTGTCTGTACCTATTAAAATACTACCAGGACCATCCGGATTAATGTGGAGAAAGGTTTGCGGTGTGTAAGTGCCGATACCAACATTTACAGTTTTGGTTGAACCTAAACCAATTGAATTGATGGAACCTAAAACAAGGCAGTTGCTGCAGCCCACGCCGGCATGGGCACCAATGGCTGTTGCATTGAATAAATTGGCTGAAATTACATTTGCCTGGTTACCAATAGCTGTATTATCAAAGCCTGTTTTATTGTTACTTAAAGTGGTGCCGCCGACGGCAGTATTGCCATACCCGCTGGTATTGTTGTACAGTGCATAAGAACCATCAGCAACATTATTGTACCCTGCTAAATTTCCGTATAAAGCATGCTCGCCGGTTGCGGTATTAGAAACACCATCAATATTGCTGGCAAGGGCCAGGGCACCTGATGCGGTGTTGTATACGCCGGTGGTGTTATTGCCCAAAGCATAGCGGCCACTTGCTGTATTGTTATCGCCGGAAGTATTATTGTAAAGTGATTGATACCCTGTTGCCGTATTGTAACTTCCGCCATCGTTATAGTAAAGGGATAAATAACCATCTGCAGTATTAAACTGCCCGCTGCTGTTGGTGTAAAGTGATTCGTAGCCATAGGCTGCGTTGTAATCTCCTGTACTATTGAGAAACATTGATTCATAACCCACTGCTGTATTATTGGCACCATTGATATTGGCAAACAGGGCATTATATCCCATGGCTGCATTGTTACTGCCGGTAGTGTTTGAGAATAAGGCAGTTGCACCGAAGGCAGCATTATAGCTTCCGGTAGTATTGTCATGCATAGACTGGCTGCCGTTTGCAGTATTGAACTTGCCGCTTGTTTCAGCGTAAAGCGCTTCGTTACCCGATGCGGTATTGTCTCTTCCGGAAGTGTTACTGTAAAGAGATTTTTCACCAATTGCCGTATTATATACTCCAGAAATATTAGAGTATAAAGACCTGTCACCCACTGCTGTATTGGCTGCACCCATTGTATTTTTGTACAGGGCGTTATTACCAACTGCTGTGTTATAAAATCCGTTGGTATTGGAATACATAGACTGAAAGCCAAAGGACACATTGTTAAACCCTGTAGTATTTGTAAACAGCGTTTTTGAGCCGACTGCGGTATTATTGAAAGATTGTGGAATGGTGGTAGCGCCAGTACCATTGTTAAACAGCGCCGAATCACCAATGGCAACAGAATTAGAACCAAACACATTTGACCGTAAAGCATTTATACCCATAGCAACATTGCTATACCCAATGGTATTAAAAAACATAGCCTTGTAACCGCTGGCCACATTATTGCTGCCCGTAGTATTGTTCGTGAGTGCAAACAAGCCTGTGGCCGTATTGCTGCTACCTGTTGTGTTTACAACTAATGTATTTCCGCCAAAGGCGGTGTTATTTGCGCCGGTATTAACTGCGGCTGAACCCAGCCCAAAAAAAGTCTGGCCATCTGTTTGCATTTTTCCTGCGGGGGAATTATTAATCCTGAAATTGAGTGACTTATTATCCGTAGTGCCAATAAAGCTGCCCAGGTTAGTGCCTGCATTACCTGTTAGCAGCCAGCCGGTGCTGCCACTGTTGCCTGAAGAAAATTGTATCCAGCTGCTGCCATTCCAAAAATAAAAACCGGGTGTTACTGCCAGTGCGCCAGCACCTGCAGCAGTTGTGTTGTACACCAGTAATGATACCACCGGCGAAGGCACTGTTGTATTATCTCCGGTACTGGTAAGCGTTACCCTTGGTATCAGCAAACCCCTATTGACCGCTTTAATTTCCAGGGCCGCACTTGCATCGGGAGTAGTGGTGCCAATGCCTACATTTTGGGTGTGCCCGATTACAGTTACAAATAAAAGGCAGAAGAATACAATTTTTTTCATCATTTCATTTTTATAATAAGGAATCTAACTCTATCAAAATTTTTAAAAGGTTGCCCTTATTAATTTTTGTTCCAAAAAACTTAATCGCATCGGGCACCAGTAATTTTTTTTCGGCTTCGCCGGAAGTTTTATTGCTATGCAGATGGTTTGGTATAAACACAAACTGCAACCAGCCGGCAAAATCAATGGAGGCTGTATTTATATTTTCTTCAAAGGAGCAAGCCCAGCCTGGTAATGTATTTTGCCATAATCCTGTTTGTTTCAATTCTTGTTCAAGCTCTTGTGTTTTTGTAATTAAATTATTGGATGGTTGGATTATCATAGAATTTATTTTGATAAAAATAGGCTGCACTTCAGTTGCGGCAGAGCATCAGTTAGGCAATGGTGCATTTAAGTTAGGTTTGGCACAAAGGATAGATTTACCGTATTAAATCTTAAAGTGAATTAGGGAACGGCGCAAGTGGTTAATGCAACGAATTCAACACAGGGGTTTAATTGTTTACTTTTAGCCTTAAATCTTTATTATCGCCAGCTGCAGATATAACTTCTTACTAACAATGCTTTTGGGAGTACTGTCTCTCAATACGCAGGCTCAGCATACTGATTATGTTTTCAGGCATATTACCGTAAATGACGGGCTGATAAATAACATCGTAACGGCTGTTTATAATGATAGTTACGGCTTTGTCTGGATTGGTACGCAGGGCGGTTTGCAGCGGTATGATGGTACCAGGTTTAAGAACTACCTGGCTGATATAAGAGATACTTCGGCGCTGCAAACTGACTGGATAAGTTCTATTTATGAAGACAGTAAAAAGCGTTTCTGGATTGGCACAGACCTGGATGGCCCCTATATTTTAAACAGGGCAACCGGCAAGTTTTATAATTACAATGCCCACCAAAAAGCTGCAGACAGGATAAGTGGAAGCTGGCATTTTGCAGAAGACAAGTTTGGCGTTTTATGGATAGCCGGGCATGACGGCTGTTACCGCTTTAACGAAAGCAGCCAGTATTTTGAAAAATACAATGCTAAAATGGGCATTGATAAGCATTTGAAAACCGGTACCATTTTTATTGACGGGCAAAACAATTGCTGGGTAGGAACAAATGACGGGCTGCAATTATACAATCAAAAAGAAAATAAACTTTATAACAAAGATCATAACCCTGCTCACAATCCTCTTTTAGATGTAAGAGGTGTTATCGGTAATGTGCTTGCAACAAATGATGAAATATGGATGATGGCAAACAAGGGTATTTACCGGTACAATTTTGCCACTTTAAAATTTAAGTTTTTTCAATTTAAACACCGCCCCGTTAACGGCAACTCAAAAGAGTATTTAATAGATGAAATTGGCGGATTGTTCAGGCTTGAAGATGGTAAAATAATTGCCCCGGTGTTGCTGAGGGGGCTTGCTTTTTATCAACCTGATACAGATGACTTTTTAATTGAAGAAGCCGACAATGCAAAATCCTATGGTTTTCATGTAAATAGAAATATTGCCAGCAAGAATTGTTTTGCCCAGGACCATGAAAAAAATATATTGATAGGAAATGAAGCCGGGGTTCAGATTTTTAATCCGCTGAAACAGGTATTTAAAACAAGTGGAAGAAATACCAATAATAAGGATGATTTTCCTGCTGCCGCTGCAAACGACTTTCTCGAAATGCCCGATGGGAATATTTTTGTTGGTTATTACAATAACAACGGAGGTATTGTAAAAATGGACAGTTCACTCCATTTTAAAAAACAATACTTATACAACGTTGCCAAAAGTTTAACGGATGGAACTAACCAGGTATGGAATCTTTTTAAAAATCAGGAAGGTAATATTTGGGCACCCAATCAAAATAGCAAAATAGTGCAGCTGAATGTTGTAACAGAAAAAATTACTGTAGAAACCCAACCTCCGGTTAATGATGTGATCAATATGATGAAACAGGGAAAGGATGGTACAACCTGGATCGCATCATGGAAAAGCGGCCTTGGAAAAATTGATAAAAATTCTCACCAGCTTCAATACTATACTGCATTTCTTCATTCAGATTCAAATGACAAAAAAAGAATAAACTGCATTTTACCGGAGGGTGATAAATTATGGACCGGCACGCTGCAAAATGGCTTGCAATTATTTGATGTGCCCGGCGGCGTTTTTGTTGATGCCTTTACAAATAATCCGAAAAATAACAACTCAATCAGTAGCAATTGTATAACGGAAGTAATACGGTATAATAAAGACACCCTGCTTGTAGCCACTTTAATGGGCATTAATATTTTTGATGAAAAGCATAAAACATTTAAAACGATTACCACACGTGATGGATTACCCAACAACCTTGTTCAATCGATTATAAAAGATGCAGGGGGGGATATTTGGGTAGCTTGTTATGACAACGGTTTCTGCAAACTCAACATTCATAGTTTGTCTGTTGTAACATACGGTGTATATGACGGGATAACAGATGATATTTTTTCAAGCAAGTTTTACCAGTTGCATGATGGCAGGATATTAATTGGTGCATCGGGAAGTTTTATTTCGTTTAACCCTTCATCTTTTGCCTTATCGGTACCGCCGGCGGATGTCCATATAACCGGCTTTCATGTTTTTGAAAAAGAAGTATTAACAGACTCATTGATTGATGGCCGCCACCCCTTGAAACTGGAGTATTACGATAACTCAATCCGTATTGAATTTTCATCTTTACAATACTGGGGCCCGGCCGGCATTAAATATTATTACAAGCTAACCGGTGTGGACAAAAACTGGATACTGGCAGATAATAATCACGCTGCCGTTTATAACCAGTTAAAAAATGGAGACTATGTTTTTCAGGTAAAGTGCGCAAGTAAAGATGGAATTTATTGTCTTACCACTACAGAATTGAAGATTCGTATTCTTCCCCCGTTTTGGCAAACATGGTGGTTTTTGTCAATTGCTTTTTTATGCGCCGGGTTGCTCGTTTATACGCTTGTAAAATGGCGTGAAAATAATTTTAAAGCAATAGCAACTGAAAAATTAAAAGTTCAGCAGTTGAATGCAGAACAATACCGGAGTAAACTTGAGATGGAGAAAATAGTTGTTTATTTTTCTTCCTCCCTCATTGATAAAAATACAGTGGATGATGTTTTATGGGATGTTGCTAAAAACCTGATTGGCCGGCTTGATTTTGTAGATTGTATGATTTATTTGTGGAATGATGATAAAACAAAAATGATTCAAAAAGCTGGTTTTGGACCAAAAGGTTCTGTTGAAGAAATCAACAAAACTCCTTTTGATGTATTACCCGGGCAGGGCGTGGTTGGTTATGTGATGCAAACTAAAGAATCAGTGTTAATTAATAACACAGCTAATGATGACCGTTACCGTGCCGACGATTTGGTGAGGCTGAGCGAATTAACCGTACCGGTGATTTATAACAAAGAATTGATTGGCGTGATAGACAGTGAACACTACGATGAAAACTTTTTTACCCCGCAACACCTGCACGTTTTAAATACTATTGCAACGCTGGTTGCCAATAAAATAAAATCCATTGAAGCAGAGCAATCTTTGCAGCAAACAAAATTTGAAATGTACAGCATGAACGAGCAGCTTTTAAAAGCCAAACTGGAAGCGCTACGCAGCCAAATGAACCCACATTTTATTTTTAATAGTTTAAATGCAATACAGGAATGTATACTAACGAATAATGTAGACGCTGCTTATAAATATCTTTCTGAATTTTCTAAGTTGCAGCGTATGGTTTTAAACAATTCTGAAAAGGAACTGATACCCTTAAGCAGTGAAATTGAAATGCTCCAACTGTATCTTTCTCTGGAGTCATTAAGGTTTAGTAAATCATTTAGTTACAGTATGGATATGAAGGCAGTAGCAGACCCGGATGAAGTAATGATCCCATCTTTAATAACACAGCCATTGGTTGAAAATGCCATCTGGCATGGCCTGAGAAATAAGGAAGGTATTAAAACGCTGGCTATTGTTTATGAAGAGCTGAACGGAACAATATTTATAACCATTGAGGATAACGGCATTGGCCGTGAAAGGGCGGCGGATATTAAAAGCCAGAAATTGGGCAGCAACCGGTTTGGGTCTAAAGGAACCATGATGCTGCAGCAAAGACTGAGTGTTTTGAGCCAGCATTTTAACGCAACAATTGCTATACAGTTTACAGACAAAGCAGATGCGGAAGGTAATGCTACCGGTACAAAAATCGTTCTCTCTTTTCCGGCTAATTTAGAAATTGCAGACTAAAATTTGAACCCAATAAATTTACTACATGATAAAAATATTAATAATTGATGATGAGGCGGCGGCCGGTAATATTTTGAAAATATTGATTGAAAAGCATGTGGCACTTTCAACCGAGATACTGTATTGTGATAATGCAAAAGATGCATTGGATATGCTGGAAACATTTAAGCCAACACTACTAATGCTCGATATTGAAATGCCTAACCTGAATGGGTTCGATTTTTTAAATATGGCATCCGGTTATAGCTTCGATGTTATTTTTACCACTGCGTATGATCAGTATGCAATTAAAGCAATCAGGTTTAGCGCATTGGATTATTTGCTTAAACCAATAGACCTGGTGGATTTGCAAAATGCAGTTAACCGGCACATCATCAAACAACAAAATCAAAACCAGCAATTGCTTGTTTCCAACCTGCTCAGCAACCTGCAGCAAAAAGATCCCGGTAATTTTAAGCTGGCATTGTCAACTGCAGAAGGCGTTTTCTTTTATGACCCTGCCGAAATATTATACTGCGAAGGCGAGAACAATTACACCCGTTTTGCTTTTACAAAAAACAAACCTATGCTGGTTTCAAAAACATTGGGCGATTACGAAGATCTGCTGTCGGAACATGGTTTTATCCGCATTCATAAGTCTTATTTGGTGAATACAAAATATGTTTCCAAAGTAGATAGGGAAGGCAACGTACTTATGACTGATGGCAAGCAAATGCTAATATCAAAAAGACGAAAAGAAATGGTGATGAAAGTGTTGCGGCAGCACTGAGGCATTAATTAGAAAGTACTTTATCATTCTCAGAACAGAAGACCATGGTTTGCATTTCTGTCCTTACCTTTAAATAACAGATTACCTGTTATACACATGCAGCATATTTTATTAGTGGAAGATGATCCGGAAATTACCCGGTTATTAAATCTTCATTTTGATTCTTCGCAGTACCAGCTAACCTGTTGCGCTACCAGTAGTGAGGCAATGGAAAATATTACGGCAAACAATTACCAGCTTATAATGCTCGACATTTCTTTACCTGATGGCAACGGCCTTGAAATATGCAAGAAAATAAGAGCAACAGATGCAGATACACCGTTGATGATGCTTACCTGCAATGGTGAAGAAGCAGATAAAGTTTTAGCCCTGGAACTTGGTGCCGATGATTATATAACCAAACCATTTGGTATACTTGAATTGAAGGCGAGGGTAAAGGCGATCATGCGCCGCTCCGGCAGAAGAGAGACGGAGGTGCCCGGGAATATTGTGATTGATGAACTCACAATTGATCCTGTAAAGCGAAAAGCAACTTTGCGAAATGACAGGCTGGAACTTACCGTGAAAGAGTTCGACCTTTTATACCTTATGGCTTGTAATCCCGGAAAGACTTTTACCCGGAAAGAATTGCTGGAGCAAGTTTGGGGCTTTGCTTTTGAAGGCTATGAACATACGATAACTTCTCACATTAACCGCCTCCGTATAAAATTGGAAACCAACTTAAATCAGCCCAAATATATTTTAACAGCCTGGGGCTCGGGCTACCGTTTTACCGAATGATCCAGCGTAGATTCACCATATTCCGTAAGTTAACAATACTCATGTTCGGCCTGCTGGCAGCGCTTGGTATATTGTTTATCACCATCACTTATTTCGCCGTAAACTACTACCACCAGGCAAGTACCCAGCGGCTTAATAAAGAGGTTGCGGCTCATATTGCCACATACACTTCACCCTTTACCGGCGCAGGTCTTAACAAAGAAAAAGCAGATTCGGTTTTTCAAAGTGCCATGGTATTGAGTCCTGCTGCCGAGGTGTATTTTTTGGATAACACCGGCAAGGTTATTTATTTTCATGCATCCAAAAATGATATAAAAGAGTGGAATATTTCCACCAAACCAATTGAGGAATACATTGCCACAAAAGGAGAACAATATATTACTGGCGTTGATCCTAAAGATCCCGATCACAACAAAATATTTTCTGCTGCAGATGTATCAAACGGTAAAGAAATGCTCGGCTATATTTATGTTATTCTCGACAGTGAAAAGTCTGAAAGTATCATGGGATTGCTGATGGGCGGCCACATCCTTAGTCTTACACTAAAATCATTTATCATTATTTTGCTTCTGTCTTTTATTTTTAGTTTCCTGTATTTAAAAAGAATAGGCAAAAATTTTCAGCAAATGATTGCTGTATTGGAAAGGTTTGAAAAAGGTGAATACGCAGCCAGGTTTAATTTACAAAGCCAGGACGAGATGCTGCCTGTTACAAGTGCTTTTAACAAGATGGCAGATCTGCTGGTTGAAAATATAAACAAACTCACCCGGTCAGAAGATGAGCGGAAAAACTTTATCGCCGCCATATCACATGACTTGCGAACACCGCTTTCCATCGCAAGAGGATATACCGAAACACTGTTGTTAAAAAAGCAACCCATTACTGAACAAGAGGATTATGCAAAGCTGATTTACACCAAAATTTTGCAGATTGAAAACATGGTGAAGCAATTGTTCGAGCTTTCTAAAATTGATGCTGTAGAATTTAAGCCTCAAATGGAGCCGTTTGTATTCTCCGAAATTGTGCAGGAGGCAGTAAACACCCACCAGCTGATTGCTGCAGAAAGAAAACTCACAATGAATTGTACGGGCTGCAGCAGCATGATCTGGATAAAGGCGGATGTAAGCATGATTGAAAGAGTGATCCAAAATCTTGTTGACAATGCCCTTAAAAATACACCTGAAAATGGGTCTGTAAATATCAGTGTTGAAGCCGGCCCGGACACTGTTAAATTCACCATTGAAAATAATGGCACAGCCTTAAATCAATCAATACTGCATTGGATTGCATCAACCGGTAATGCCGAAATGCTTTCTTCCGGAAGGCCTCAAAAAGCCGGGCTTGGTTTGGTGATTGTTCAAAAAATCCTTTTTCTGCACCACACAAAACTGGTTGCTGAAACAAAGGATGATCTTACTTCTTTTAGCTTTAACCTGCCCAATTATAGTCCGCTCAATTAACCGCTTTTTATTCTTTAGCATACAAACGTTATACTTCTGTGATAACTTTTTTAAACTGTGGACGTACGTTTGCATTCAGGGTTTGCCTGGAAAGAATAGTTGAAAAATAAAAGCTTCTCCCAGGCAAATAAAAAGTTTACATGTCCTGCACATAGTTGGTCAGGGCATCAGCATAAATAGTTTGCATTTTAAACCGGTTAATACCAGCAAAACTGGGAAAACCACAAAACCTCAATTATGAAAAAAGTAATGATCGCCGCATTTGCCTGTATAGTTAGTACAGGGTTGTTTGCCCAGGAAAAAACAGATTCAAAAATGACCAAAATGGATCACAAGATGGACCATAAAATGGACATGAAAAAAGACTGTGTAATGATGACTGATGGCAAAATGATGGTGATGAAAGATGGTAAAACAATGATGATGGACAAAGACATGACTATGAAGAATGGCACAATGGTGATGGCTGACGGATCTGTAAAAATGAAAGATGGTAAAACTATGATGCTGAAAGATGGTGATTGCATGACCATGGATGGTAAAATGATGAAGCCGAAAATGAAATCGAAAATGTAGTCTGTTTTTACTTGTTTAAAAGCCGCTGCAAGCGGCTTTTTTTATTTCTTTTAACACTGGTTAAATGTATTCACTGGCTATGGCTTACGTATATATAAGTATGATTTTTGATTGTAGTATTTCTAACAAAAAATGGTTTGAAAAAGACTTGATAAGATGCTTTTTCAAAAAGAAGACATTCAATTGTTATACTTCTGTGATCATTTCAAACCTCAAATGATTCACCTTTGTACAAGGTTTATATAAAGAAAAAAGAAACAATATTTAATGATAAAAATTGAATTAATTATGCGACGTTATTTGTCTTTAATTATTGCATTAGGTTTTATAATGCAAACCGGGTGTGGAACAGCCCAAAGCAAAAATCTAAAATATGCGGAGCCGGCGGTTGCGGATGCCAAAACAAATTTTGAAATTAAAATGCCGGAGGAAAAATGGAAAGCCAGGCTAACACCAAACCAATTTTATATACTAAGACAGGAAGGAACAGAGCCTGCAGGAAGCGGTAAGTATGATCATTTTTATGAGAAGGGAACCTATTATTCTGCAGCTACGTTACAACCTCTTTTTAGCAGTGAAACAAAATTTAATTCGGGTACAGGCTGGCCAAGTTTTTATGCTCCTATAACACCCGGCGCTGTAATGCTTGTACGTGATATGAGTGCCGGTGATTTGCGCTGGGCTGTTGTTGACAGCAAAAGTGGTTCTCACCTTGGACATGTTTTTGATGATGGCCCAAAGCCTACCGGCAAACGGTATTGTATGAATTCTGACGCACTTATTTTTGTACCGGAAGGTGGTAAACCACCGGTAAATTCTAAACAACAATAAAAATATTTTATGAAACTTTTGTTAGCAGCTTGTTCGTTCTTAATAATTTTTAATTCCTGTGCCCAGCCACAGAAAAAGGCACTCACCATTCCTTTGGGATCTGAAAAAGGCAAAACCGCCAACGAGGCTGTGGCTTATTTTGCCGAAGGTTGTTTTTGGCATGCGGAGATCGTATTTCAAAGTTTGGTAGGTGTAAGAGATGCTGTATCTGGTTATGCCGGCGGTACCACAAAAAACCCTGACTATGAAGCAGTTGGCACAGGCTCAACCGGGCATGCAGAGACTGTACAGGTTTTTTACGATCCTCAAAAAATTTCTTACACAACTTTGGTTAACGCATTCTTTGCAAGCCAGGATCCTACTGAATTAAACAGGCAGGGACCTGATGAAGGAACACAATACCGGTCCGATGCTTTTTACAGCAACAACAGTGAGAAGCAAATTTTAGAAGCAGCTATCAAAGATCTTACTGCATCAAAAAAATACCAGGATAAGATAGTAACACAGGTTGTACCGTTTACAAATTTTTATCCAGCAGAGGCTTATCACCAGGAGTATATTGCACACAACGGAAATAACCCTTATGTTCAGAATGTCTCTATTCGTGACTACCTGCATTTCAGGAATAGTTTTCAGGGAAATTTTAAATTGTAACTAATACGAACTTACAATGAAAAGATCAGCTTTATATTTTTCAATAATTGCAGTCGCTGTTATTACATTCGGACTTGCAGGATTCAGATCAATGAGTAAATCAACTGTAAAACCATCCTTGAATACGGTAACAAAAGGCTTTTCCGTAGTTGAATTATTTACTTCCGAAGGCTGTTCAAGTTGCCCGGCGGCTGAAGAAGTAGTCGCAAAGCTGCTGGCAAAAAAGACTGCAGATGTTTACATCCTTTCTTACCATGTTGATTATTGGAATAAGCTTGGATGGAAGGATGAATTCAGCGATCCCGGTTATACTGAAAGGCAAAATAAATATGCTGCAGCATTTGGATTAAATTCTATTTATACACCGCAGGTTGTTGTAAATGGATCAACAGAATTTGTTGGCTCAGATGAAAATAAACTTACTGCGGCCGTTCAAAAAGATCTGCTAACCGCACCAGCACAAAGTATTAGCATTGATGTAAAAACAAATGCTAACTTAGTAACTGTGAATTATGAAATTGCTGGGGGTAGTAAAGAAGCTCAGTTTATAAATATTGCCCTGGTTCAGCCTGAAGCAACGGTTGCTGTTAAAAGAGGAGAGAATGGGGGCAGAACGCTCCATCATATAAATATTGTGAGGGAATTAAAGACGGTTGAAGCCGTTGAAAAGGGATTAGTGAATGTGCAAATACCCAACAATCTTGTGGGTGCGCCATTGCAGGTAATTGCTTTTACCCAGGCGAAAAAAGATTTTCATATAACAGCTGTAGAACAAAAAACACTATAATTTTATGAAGGCGATAAAAGAAAAGCATACCCTTGCTATGCGCTGGGCTCATTGGGTAAATTTTCCTGTGCTGATGATCATGATATGGTCTGGCATGTTGATTTACTGGGCCAATGATGCCTATACTGTCACCTTTTTTGGCCATAAATTTTTCCGGTTTTTTCCGCCTGCCTTTAATGATTTTTTTCATATTCCTTTCCGCCTTGCGGAAGGCATGGCTTTTCACTTTTTCTTTATGTGGTTCTTTGCCATCAATGGCCTGCTTTATTTTTTATACACAGCTATTTCTGGTGAATGGCGCCAGTTATTGCCCAACAGGCATTCCTTTAAAGAAGCCTGGCTGGTGTTACTGCATGATCTGCACATTCGTAAAATGTTACCACCTCAGGATAAGTATAATGCTGCACAGCGGATAGCTTATACCAGTATTATCGTGATGGGTTTTGGTTCACTGATCACGGGGCTCGCTATTTACAAACCTGTTCAATTCTACTGGCTTACGTGGATTTGTGGTGGCTACTCATTGGCCCGTATCGAACATTTTATCTTAACGATCGGGTACGTTTTATTCTTCATAATTCATATTGTGCAGGTTATAATAGCCGGCTGGAATAATTTCAGGTCAGTCATTACAGGCTTTGAAGTAGTGGCTGGAAGTGAGCAGGTAATCACCAAAACTACAGCAGATGAAAAATCCATTTAAGAGAGACACTAACACAAAGCTTGTAACGCAGCAACAGATCAACCGGCGCAATTTTATAGCGTTTACTGCATTTGCAGGTTTTGGCGCAATGGCTTATGGTGGCTGGCGCTGGTTAAACAATATGGCAAATGAAACTGCTGGCGTTACTGCCGGAGGAAACAAGCTTTTGAGAAGGGCGCTCAATAAAAATGAACTCATCTTTAAAAATGCATTCAGCAACAATCACCTGGTGCAGACCTATCCCAAATCGATGGCTGCAAAGGCTGTAAGGGTTAACAGCAACATCGGTTTGGAGGATGGTAGCTTTGATCCAAAAACATGGTCGCTTATTGTAAATAGAAAAAATGGCACACAACTAAAATTGAGCCTGCAGGATTTAATGCAACTGCCAAAAACAGATATTGTATTTGATTTTAAATGCGTGGAAGGGTGGGATCAAATATCTCACTGGGGCGGTGTAAAGTTCA
Organism: Ferruginibacter sp.; assembly: GCA_965247025.1. GTDB lineage: Bacteria > Bacteroidota > Bacteroidia > Chitinophagales > Chitinophagaceae > Ferruginibacter. The sequence goes on from OZ252000.1 coordinate 5,955,214, forward strand.
GCGATTTTATAAGCCACTACAATCTTCAGGAAGAGGCCTCACTTAAATATGTGGGCATGGCTACTCCCGACAAAGAGTATTACGTGGGCATGGAAATGGCCAGCGTTATGCATCCGCAAACCCTGCTGGCGTACGAAGTAAATGAACAACTGCTGCCGCTAAGTCACGGACATCCCCTCCGGTTGATTGTGCCGGTTAAATATGGCATCAAAAATTTAAAACGTATCAGCACCATCAGTTTCAGCGACCAGCGCTTGCCCGATTACTGGGCAGAAAAAGGATACGATTATTATTCCGGGTTATAGATATCAACAAGCGAAGTACTAAATTCTTCTTCATTGGAATAGCATTTGCCATTGCTAATAAAAGCAATATGGTAAAATATTTAGTGGTAGTTTGTTTATTTGCCGCAGGCTGCAATAACCGGCCTGGTTCGGTTAGCGTTGTTACCTCAGCAAACGATTCTATCAGTGCCAATAGTAAGAAACATTTACAGACAGAAAATACCGACACAGCAAAATTAATTGTACCAGGAGACCGTGTGGACAAAATTTTGTTGCATTCCTATGCAGCCAATTTAGAAGTTTTACCTGGTAAGCCTGGTGCAAGCGATGCAGCCATGGGTAAGGCCTGGAGTACCTGGTACGGTGATCGGAAAGGCAATGCAACCGCAGCAACCGAACTTGATATTTACACAGCTTACGCAGATGCTTCCATGCGGACTCATACCGTTCAACAGGTGAGGCTCAATTCATCTTTTTTTGCTACCGCAGAAGGTATTCATATTGGCAGTACGCTTGATGAAATCAAAACTGCCTTTCCTCAAATAGTTAAACCCAGATTTTGCATTTGAGATCGTTATGAGGATTTTAAATGCAATGCAGGTAGGTGTTTCGGGTTATTTTTTGGCTGAAGAAATAGTGATCTATTTTGAAGTCAAAAAATGTTCTGAAATGCTGAGCTGTGCAGCAGTTGGAAGCCGCAATAGATTTTCAACTGCAAAATCTGGGTTAAAACAGCAATTTATAAAAAAATAAAAAAGCGATTTTTATTTATGATGATACAGCTAACGGAATAGCATTTGAACTTCAGCCTGAGACCTCCTTTTGCTCAGGTATAATCATTCATGAAAAAGGCATAAAAGTTACCAAAATTTATATAATGCTGCACCCGGATATGAAGGTTTTGTAACGGCCTCAATTCAATCCCTGTAATTTAACGCCGGCTTCCTTGCTCCCAGCAATGCCTTATACTGGTAATTTCCTTTCGAGGTTATTAATTCTTCTGTTGCTTTTTTGATGAGTGCAGGATTGAGGAACACATCAACAGCAGTGTAGGCCAAAGTTTTTGCGGCTACCATCATTCCTTTAATGCCGATGTCTGTGCTGCCACATGCCACTGCCTGCCAGCTGTGTGCAGAGGTTCCGGGTACCCAGGTGGCGGCCTCTAAACCAACGGTTGGTACCGCATAGCTTACATCCCCAACATCTGTAGAGCCGAGGTTTTTTTCTGTGTGTAATGGTTTAACAGCCGCCGCAGAATCTGTTGATGGCGCTGCTGTTAAAAAGGTGGACTGTATTTTTTTTGCAAATTCAATTTCTGCCAGAGTGTAAGTTACGCCGCCTACTTTTTCTAAATTGGCCTGCATGGCACTTGCCAGTGTTTTGTTGATGAGCAAGTCATGGGTGCCGCCAATTATTTCGTAATCCATTTTTGTTCCGGTACCCATGGCGGCTCCTTCAGCGGCTTGCACAACCCTGTCGAATATACTTACAGCTAAGGCCCTTTCCGGGTTTCTTACATAATAATAAACTTCGGCAAACTCAGGTACCACGTTGGGCGCTTTACCACCGTTGGTAATCACATAGTGTATCCTCGTTTCCTGCGGAATATGCTCTCTCATCATGTTCACCATGTAATCCATACTCTCCACACCGTCTAATGCAGAGCGGCCCTGGTCGGGTGCTGCAGAGGCATGGGCAGCTATGCCGTGAAACCTGAACTTGGCAGATTTGTTTGCCAGCGCACTTGTATAAGTTACTGAATTGTTATCGCCGGGATGCCAGTGCAGCACAATGTCCACACCATTGAACAAGCCTTCTCTTACCATATAAACTTTTCCGCTGCCGCCTTCTTCTGCCGGGCAACCAAATACTTTTAAAGTGCCTTTTATTTTACCTGCTGCTAATAATTTTTTTATGGCAATACCGGCAGCCAGGGAGCCAGTACCAAACAAATGATGACCACACCCATGGCCACTGTTCATTCCGGCCATGGGTGTTTTTACAGGCGAGCTATCCTGGGATAAACCTGGCAACGCATCATACTCAGCAAGAATACCGATGACTGGTGTGCCGCTGCCGTAAGTTGCAACAAATGCTGTGGGTATACCAGCAACACCTGTCTCAACCGTAAAGCCATTTTCTTTTAATGTGCCCTGGAGTAAAGCTGAACTTTTTACTTCTTTATAACCCACTTCTGCATAACCCCAAATACTCAGCGCTATTTTTTTGTAGCTGTCGTAACCTGCCTGAATATCTGTGGCGGTTTCCTTTTTTAATGCCTCAATTGATTTAGCTGCAAGAGTACTTTGGGCTGAGGAATTGCTGATAATGCAGAGCAACAGAATTGTGAAAAGAAATGATCTCATCTTGTGTTTTTAATTTAAGAATTGCAATTAGTTAGGTTGAGCAGGCAGGCAGTACAAGAATGAAATTATTGATTTTTTTGTAAAAAATTATTTTTGAATGCGGTAACAGATGGAGGAGAGGCCTGCTATAAGTTTTAACTGCTGAGTTATTAATGTGCAGCAAGGATTCAACTGCCGGGTTGCTACGCCTGGTAGAGTGAGCCCGGAAGCAGGCGAAGTGAAACGAAGACTGCCGAGGACTTGCAGCGTATAGCCAGACCCGCCCAGGCGGGACACGCCCAATAATTATTGCTTACTTTGTAAAGAATTTCAAAACAACTTAGTAAAGATTATCAAACCTTGTCATCCACCATCATTTATATTATTGCAGGTTATAGTCTGATTTTATTGCTGGCGTATTTTTTCCAGGAGCGGTTTATTTTTAAGCCTGAAAAATTGAAACAGGATTTTAAGTACGAATATGATGCACCATTTAAAGAATTGTTTTTTGATGTAGAGCAAGGCGTTCGTATTAATGGCCTGCATTTTTATGTACCAAAACCGCAGGGCCTTGTGCTGTATTTTCATGGTAACAGCCGCAGCATAAAAGGCTGGGCAAAATATGCCAGGGATTTTTTCAGGTATGGGTATGATGTGGTGCTGGTAGATTACCGTGGCTTTGGAAAAAGTACGGGCAAACGAAGTGAAAAAGATATGCTGAACGATATGCAATTTGTGTACGATACGCTTACCGCCACTTACCATGAAAACCATTTGTTGGTGTATGGAAGAAGCCTTGGCAGCGGCTTTGCGGCTAAAATTGCCAGCGACAATACGCCCAGGTATTTAATTTTGGATGCTCCTTATTTTAGCTTTAAAAAAACAGTGGAAAGGTTTCTTCCTTTTTTGCCGCTGAGATGGGTGCTTCGTTTTCATATCCGTACGGATAAATGGCTGCCGAAAGTTAATTGCCATACTTACATTTTTCACGGCACAAAAGACTGGCTGATTCCCATAAGCCAAAGTGAAAAGCTACAGGCTTTGAACCCAAGAAAAATCACGCTGATAAGGATTCATGGTGGCGGACATAATAACCTTCCATTTTTTCCGGAGTATCACAATTTTATAAGGGATATCTTGGCCCCCTAAAAAGCTCCGATTCCCTCCCGAAAAAGTCGGGATAGACAATGGGAACAAAGCACTAGTCTGATGACTTGGGTTTAAGGATGAGTGGCGGGAGAAAGAATGAGTATGTTTCAAATAGAATAATCTTAAGTTTTTAAAAGAGAATTATGACTAGCAACAGGAAAAGGATTTTATTCAGATGGGTGAAAATTATTGTTTTGCTGTATGCATTAATTGGTATCATCTTATTTTATGTACAGGATTATATTTTGTTTCACCCTACCACAATTGAAAGAAATATTCCTTACAAATTTAATATGCCGTTTGAGGAAGCGGACCTTGCGGTGAACGAAACAGATACAATAAACCTGGTGAAATTTTTTCCGAACGATAGTGTTAGAAAAGGTGTAGTGCTTTATTTTCATGGAAACAAAGGCAACATTAACCGGTATGCAAAATTTGCCGCCAACTTTACAAATAATGGTTATGAAGTATGGATGGAAGATTACCCGGGTTTTGGAAAAAGTGTTGGCGAAAGGAATGAAAAGATATTGTATAAAGAAGCAGAGCAGGTTTATAAACTTGCCAGCTCCCGGTACGGAAAGGATAGCATTGTTATTTACGGTAAGTCTTTCGGAACGGGCATTGCGGCTTATGTTGCTGCGGTGCTTGGTTGTAAGCAATTGATTTTGGAAACGCCATATTACAGCATTCCGGCGCTGTTTGATTCATATGCACCAATTTATCCCAATAGCCGTATGGCCAAATACAAAATTCCCACAAATGAATATTTGCAGGATATCAAAAAGCCAATTACTATTTTTCATGGAACTGATGATGGCGTGATAAGGTACAGTTGTGCGGCAAAATTGAAGGAAGTACTAAAGCCAACGGATCAGTTTATTACCATCGAAAAAGGAACACATCAAAACCTGAATGAGTTCCCGTTGTTTCATAAAGTGCTGGATAGTTTGTTGAGGAATTGAGATCTTAAGCTTTATTATACCAGCTGTAGTTGTTATAGCAGCATTCGTTGTGTCACAAATCTTTCATCCGCATATCATTGAGAATCTTTACCCACAATTATCACAAACAGGTTATTAGCCACCACACCCACCGCATCCGCTTCCGCAACCTCCGCCACCACCACAACTGCTGCCCCCGTCACCACCACTGCCTGAGCAGCCGCTGCTGGCACACCCGGCAGAACCACTGCTTGCTGATTTACTTTGTTGTACAGTTACGCCATCAAACACAATACTCAACGCAGTGTATTCAGCAAAGCCTGCAAGGGAGGCTGTACCAAGTATGGCAAAGTTGCTGATGAAGTCGTTGCCATAACCGTTGTTGTTAGCTGTGAGCCAATAGTTTTCTACATGTTTTCTAACCGTTTGGGTGTAAGAAAATACTTGTAAAATCATTAAACAAAATACTGCAAAAATGCCCATTTCCAGTACAAGGAAACCCACCGGTTTATTGTTTACCATGCCCTGGAAAAACCTCGCCATGCCAGCTGCCAGTACAATGCAGGGCAATATGAGCTTTAAATAATCAACCCGTTTTGATAGCCTGTGCAACTTTTCTAAACCCGGGTTTAATACAGTTTCTGTATCAATTAAACCCAGCCCCTGGTTGTAGGTAAACACATCGCCAGTACCATAGTTTTTAGAGAGGGGAAGCAGTAAAGGATTGTCTTCTTTTGCCCAATTGGTATTGTTGAAATCATTTATTGAATAATCTGATCCTGCAGTTTCAATAATGCCCCGCTTTAGTAAATCAATTAGCGCTGACTGATAGCTCCTGTGACTTCCGTAAAGAAAACGTGCCATCTGGAAAGCTGTGAAAGTTGCGGGCAAATTGTTGCTTACAATTTCATGTAGCCTTTTGTCTTTGTGCAGTTGTGTAAACCAAATTACTCCAAGGGCTGCAATGCAGATCAGCACATAATGGCCGAGAAAATCTTGCCCTTTTGTGTGATACAGATTGTTGAAAGTGATGTAGAGTAAAAGAACAGCAGTGAAGGCAAAGACTGTTTTTCGAAAAAAGCCAGGATCATAAATGTCTTCGGTTATTTTCTCAATTGGTTGTGGCAGGGGAGGCCAGATGTCAGGCGGGGCTTTGGAGTGGAAGGTAGTTTCATAAAGTTTGAGTGTGTCCCGGTACCAGCTTCTGTGTTTTTCATTTTCATTGCTGCCACCTTTGCTGGGATGATGGTGGATGTCTTGCTGCAGTGTGTTTTTGCAAAAATCAAACCAGTAGTTTTGGGTGTAAGTAAGGTGCAGGTGCCAAACTTTATCAACCGGTTCAGAAGGTGAAGCACCACCGGGAGAAATGCAGCACAAGAAAATAAATTTCTTGTATTCTTCCATTGCTTTGTGAGTGAATTTTGAGGGCCAGTTGTTTTCTTTCGCTAATTTTTTTGAGAATGGGAAACTTGATGTTGAGTCATCAAGGGCGAAGTTTTTGATCTTTTCCCACAGCTCTTGTTGTGTGAGTTTGTTCATTTTTCATAAAGTTATTATGGGAAATCTGCCAGTTCCTAATTTTCAATGTTATCAAATTGTTGCTTATTTTTCGAAAAGGGTCACAGATTTTTTACCAACTTTAAGCGTATAAGTTCCACCAACCTTTAATGCATAATTTTCTGTGCTATGGCTTACAGGAAACTGGTAACAAACAGGATAATTATAATCTTTTACAAGTGCTGCAATTGCCTCATACACCGATTTTCCAAAAGGCCTTTCAGTGTCTTTGATATCAGTGAATCCGCCAACGATTAAACCAGCCAGCCTATCCAGTTTGTCGCTGCGTTTTAGCTGCATTATCATTCTGTCAATGCCGTAAATGTACTCGCCGATATCCTCTATAAAAAGTATTTTGTTATTAGTGTTGATGTCGCTTTTGGTACCAATTAAATGTACCAAAAGGGAAAGATTACCGCCAACCAATTCAGCCGTTGCTTCGCCAGCTTTATTATACTGATGTACAGCACATTTATAAATTGCCTTTTTTCCGAACAATGCTTTTTTTATGGTTTGAATAAATGGATTTTCGGACCCGCCGTCATTAAAAGCTGATGCCATGGGGGAGTGAAGGGTAGCAATTTTAAAGTTGGTGAAAATATGGCTGTGCAGCACGGTGATATCGCTGTAGCCAATGATCCATTTGGGATTCTTTTTGAACTTTTTAAAATCAAGCCTGTCAATGATTCTGCTTACTCCATAGCCGCCCCTGCCACAAAGGATAGCATTGATGCTTTTATCATCCAGCATGGCCTGTAGTTCATTGAGCCGGTCATCATCTGTACCCGAAAAATAATTTTGAGAAGCGCTGCCGAGTGTTTTGCCAACCATCACCTCCAATCCCCACTGTTGCAGGGTTTCAATACAGGTCTGTGCTTTTTCCGCAGCCATATAACCAGCGGGACAGGTAATGGCGATAGTGTCCCCTTTTTTAAGATAGGGGGGGAGTTTGATCATAAGCCTTTAAGAATTGAGTTAAATTCAGCAGTAATAATACTTTTAAAAAACGCTGCTTTCGCAAGGCATAATGAAGTTTTAAATCGCCAGTCCATAATATTCCATCAAGTGCAATTGCAAAAGCTACGTACCATGCATCATTGGTGTCTATTACACTAGTTATTTTTTCCGCTTCCCTAAAAATTTGCTCGTTTACAGTATCATTGTTGAACAAAGTAATTATTGATAAAAACTTATCAAGCAAAATATCAAACTGCTGACTGCTGATTTTTTGCTTAGTACAAATTCTTTTTTTGTGGAGCTTTATCTCTGTGATTACAAATTCAGGCGCCATGAATTCTACACCCGGATGTTCCTGGATAAGTAGCGAAGCAATAATACCAAATGGGTTAATGATACCGCTGATAATAATGTTAGCATCAGTAATAATTATCATTAAAATCCTTTGGCTTTTTTAAATTTTTCAGCAGCTGATTTATTTATTTCGTCTGATAGCTTTTTAATTATTGCAGACGAGACTTCTTTCCTTCTTTCTATACTGCTAGCTTCAAGAAATTCAATATACTTTTTAATGTTGCTTAAGCCTTTTTTACCTACGGTTCCGGAAAAAGAAATAGTAATTTTTTCTTTAGTTATTTTTTCTACTACTACCATAGAAGATGTTTTTTCAAATATACAAATTTAAGCCTCCTTCAATAAACATTCATTTGTCCCTGCTTTCAACTCATGCTTTACCCCACACTTTAGCGCAAAATTATTTTTCTGGTGGCCAACGGGAAAATCAAAACAAACAGGGTATGAAGAATCTTTTATTTTCTCCAGCACAATTTCTTCCAGCATTTTACCAAATGCTTCTTCATCGGTTTCTTCTTTTTTTATTTTGAACCCGCCAATGATTAACCCGGCTAATTTATCCAGTTTGCCAGTCCGTTTTAAGTTCCAAAACATACGATCAATGCTGTATAAATATTCGCCGGTATCTTCCACAAATAAAATTTTACCGGCAGTATGCAAATCACTTTTGCTGCCTGCGCCAGATTCAATCGTTTTAAGGTTTCCCCCTACCAACAAGCCAGTTGCTGTGCCGGTGCGGTTGCTGGGATTTGGCCCTGCTCTGTATTCCATCTTTTCACCCGTTAAACATTTGCGGATGCTCTCAATTGTTTCAATCTGTGAAGGTTCTGCCTGGCTCCAGTCTTTAGGAAAACTGTTACACATTTTTGAATGTAAAGTTGCAATACCAAAGTTGCGGTTAATGTGGCTGTGCAGTGTTGTAATATCGCTGAAACCAATCACCCATTTTGGATGCTCTGTAAATTTTTTGAAATCAAGGTCATCTACAATTCTTACGGCACCGTAACCACCTCTTGCACACATAATGGCTTTTATATTTTTATTATCCAGCATCTGCTGCAAATCATTTTTTCTTTCTTCATCGGTGCCACCAAAAGTGAAATCTTTTTTGCCAACGGTATTGCCAACTTCCACGGCAAAACCCCATTCCGTTAATTTGTCTGTTGCCGGAATAATATCTTCAGGTGTTATAAAACCTGCCGGGCAGGTGATACCGATGGTGTCTCCTTTTTTTAGATACGGCGGAATTAAAGCTTCTTTGTTTTCACCTGAATTAATTCTTGTATCGCTAAATGCGCTGGCTGCCATATTAAAACCAGCAGCTAATGGAATGGTTGCTGACAAAAACTTTTTTCTATTCATTCAGGTGATTTAATTGGTTAATTGGCCAAAGTAATACGCAATTGTCTTATTGTAACGGATTTGTAAAAATGAGGTTTTGCGATAAAAGCAAGTTAGTTTTTTATTCCTTGTTTTTGATCAGATCGCTTTTATTGGCAAGCAATAACCCAGTGAAATATTTTTGCACTGTTCACATACGATTAACTAAGGATTTTTAAAATATATCTATCTTACCACCTCAAAACCAACTTCTTATGAACCACCTCGCCACTGTTAGTATTATATTCTTAATCGTTTTTTCCTCTTGCCAAAAAATACACGGAACCCATAATGCTAACAATATTTTAATTAGCCAGGGGCGCCAAACCGCCGCTTTATCCATTACTGCTACTGCTACACCAAAAAAGTTTTTGTTTGATGCTACCAAAGCAGAAACTGCCGGCAATGCTGATTGGGTTATTGATGAAGATGGCAGTACGCCAAAGCGAATTCCAACACCAGCTCAATCCGGCATTACAGCCACAACATCAGATTCTTTCTGGACAGGTGCACTTTCATCGTGGGGAGTTGCGCTGGTTAAATTAGGGCACACGGTTGAAACGCTGCCCTCCGGAACAGCAATTACTTATGGCAGTACAACAAACGCACAGGATCTTTCAAAATATGATGTGTATGTGGTTGATGAGCCCAATGTGAGGTATACCGCTGCAGAAAAAGCAGCCATCATAAACTTTGTAAAAAATGGCGGTGGTCTTTTTATGATCTCGGATCATACGGTAAGCGACCGCAACAATGATGGCTGGGATTCGCCGGCTATTTGGAATGACCTGATGACAAATAATACTGTGTTGAATAACCCATTTGGATTTAAAATTGATCTTACAAATATTTCAGAGACAAGCACTAATGTAACAGCCGTAACCAATCCAATTACAAATGGTACGCAGGGAAATGTGACTTCTATTAAGTATAGTAATGGAGCAACTGCAACACTTACTTCAGGCGCTGCTGCAACAGGCCTTATTTGGAAAACCGGCAGTACACAGGGCCTTACCAATTTGCTGGCTGCATATTCAACTTACGGCACGGGACGGGTAATGGTGGTTTGTGACAGTTCACCGGCTGATGACGGAACCGGCGCTTCGGGCAATAACCTTTTCCCTGGGTGGACTGATGTAAATGGTAATCACTCAAGGCTGCATTTGAATGCTTCTTTGTGGCTTGCAAAACTGCAATAAACGGCCTGCACTAAAGATCGAAACCCATACCACTTTTCAACGCTTTTTTATAAGTCTTTAAATCGAATTTGTAAAAATTGGGAGCTTTGTGTGCCACACCTTTTTTTGTTTCGTCCAGCTTTTTTAAAACTTTTGTAGATAAAATTTTGCGTTGAAAATTACGCCTGTCAAGCGGCCTTGCCAGGATGGTTTCATACAATTTTTGCAACTCCGGCATAGTAAATTTTTCCGGCAGCAGGTTGTAGCCAACGGGATGATAATTTAAGTCGGTCCTTAAATTTTGCAGTGCTGTATCCAGTATTTCACCATGATCCAGCAATAGCTCTGGTAAGGATTGTACGTTAAACCAGCGGCAGTCTGATGAGAAAATATCGGCTACAGGTTTCACTTTGGTGAAGTTCATCAGTGCTGTATAACCAACAGTTAAAAACCTTTCATACATCCAGCTCTCCTCCATTTCGATGCCCAGGTTTTTTAGAAAGTGCTGGTTTATTTCCCGGGTACTTCTTTCCGGTTTGCTGAATACATGGAACTGTTGCAGATAGATATTTTTTAAGCCGGTACGCTCCTGCAAAACCCTTCCGGCAGCTGCGTCCATGTGCTCTTCTTTTAAAACAAATCCGCCGGGGAGGGCCCAGAGGCCAGCGTACTTTGCATAGAGCAACAATACTTTTAATTCATTTTCGTGGAAACCAAATATGACACAATCAACAGAAATGTTACGCAAAAATTTTTCATGGCCGTTGTGAAAGTGATTGAGGATCTCATTTTCAAAATTCATAAAATAAAATTAACACGCCCTAAGCAGAATTAAAATAAAATTTATTAAGAACAATTGTTAGAGTCGAATGATAATGTGGTAAAAGCCTGGTAATAAGTGGCTGCCTGGTGGCTGCAGGATAGAAGTGTAAAGCCCGGTAAAGGTCTTCCTCCTCCCTTTTTGGGAGGAAGAAGCTGTGCTTTGTGCCGGACTTGAAACGTATAGCCTGAACCAAAGCCGGGTTTAGCAGATTGCTGACAGCCCATGGGTCAAAAAAAATAACTACAAAAAACATTTATCGGTAAAAATGATTTATCATTGTGTCATAATAACGCATTGTAAAATATTAAAACTTGTCAGCATGAAAAAATTTGTTTCTCTCTCTTTGCTTCTTTTTATTACCGGAATAGCTGTTGCCCAAAATGATATAACTGCTAAAGCGAAAGCTTTGGTGAGTAAAATGACCACTGAAGAAAAGGTTAGCCTGCTGGTTGGCAGGGGTATGAAGCTTCCCGGTATATCGCAGGGCAGCAGCGGTACAGGTGTTGGTATTTCTATGGAGAAAGTAGAGGGAGCGGCGGGTACTACCAATCCCGTGGATCATTTGGGCATTCCGCTAACGGTAGTGGCAGATGGCCCTGCAGGCCTGCGTATTGAACCCAAAAGAAAAGGTGATAACAATACTTATTATGCCACTGCCTGGCCGGTGGCAAGTTTGCTTGCATCTACCTGGGACACCAAAATGGTGGAAAAAGTAGGCACAGCAATGGGTAATGAAGTTAAAGAATATGGTGTGGATGTAATACTTGGCCCGGGCCTTAATATTCACCGCAATCCATTGGGCGGCAGAAATTTTGAATACTATTCGGAAGATCCGTTGGTGTCTGGTAAAATGGCAGCCGCAATGGTGACAGGCGTACAGTCAAACGGTGTGGGCACTTCTATTAAACACTTTGCGGCGAACAACCAGGAAACTAACCGGAACACGGTTAACACTATTGTTACCGAAAGAACACTGAGAGAGATTTATTTAAAAGGTTTTGAGATTGTTGTGAAGGAAGCAAAACCATGGACGGTAATGAGCTCCTATAATAAAATCAACGGAACTTACGCATCTGAAAATTATGATTTGCTTACAACAGTATTAAGAAAGGAATGGGGTTTTAAAGGCCTGGTAATGACGGATTGGTTTGGAGGTACAGATGCTGCTGCACAAATGAAAGCCGGGAACGATTTATTGATGCCAGGAACGCCTGCACAAACCAAAGCCATACTGGATGCTTTGAAAGATGGCACGCTTGATATGAAAGTGATTGATGAAAATGCGACACGTTTTACAGCGTATGCACTAGGCACCCAGGCATTCAAAAAATTTGCTTTTACTAATAAGCCGGATCTTAAAGCCCATGCAGCTATAGCCCGTGCAGCCGCAGCAGATGGTATGATACTGTTGAAAAACGATCAGCAGGCATTGCCTTTTACTGCTGCAACAAAAACTATTGCTGCCTTTGGCAACACCACTTACGACTTGATTTCCGGTGGTACCGGCAGTGGTGATGTAAACGAAGCATATACAGTTTCTTTAGTGGATGGTTTGGCAAATGCAGGTATTAAAGTAGATGAAGAGTTAAAGCAATCCTACACCACCTACCTTGCTGCAGAAACTGCCAAACATCCAAAGAAAAGTTTTTTTGAAGAATTTATGAATCCAACACCCCGTGCAGGAGAACTAGATATTGATAAGGGGTTATTCAGCAAGAAAGCTGCAGAGGCAAGCATCGCCCTGATTACCATTGGCAGAAATGCTGGTGAAGGTGCTGATAGAAAATTGGAAAATGATTTTAATCTATCAGCAACAGAACTGGCACTGATTAAAAATGTAAGTGATGCTTTTCATGCAGTTAATAAAAAAGTAGTTGTTGCGCTTAACGTGGGCGGTGTTGTAGAAGTGGCAAGCTGGAGAAACGAAGTGGATGCAATCTTGCTTTCGTGGCAACCAGGCATGGAAGCTGGTAATGCAATGGCTGATGTAATGAGCGGCAAAGTAAATGCTTCCGGCAGACTGGCCACCACCTTTCCTGTTCAATATGCAGATGTGCCATCTGCAAAAAGTTTTCCCGGCAAGGAGTTTCCTGAGCAGGCAAAAAGCGGGATGTTCGGTATGAAACTGATACCGGCTGAGGTAACCTATGAAGATGGTATTTATGTTGGCTACCGTTATTACAATACATTCAACGTGAAGCCGGCTTACGAATTTGGTTACGGACTTAGTTATACAAATTTTGCTTTTAGTAACCTGCAGTTGAGCAGCCCGGATTTTAAGGGGAAATTGACTGTAACAGTTGATGTTACCAACACTGGCAAAACAGCTGGAAAAGAGGTGGTGCAATTATATTTATCAGCACCTGCCGGAAAAATAAACAAGCCTGAAGAGGAGCTGAGAGGCTTTGCGAAAACAAACTTATTACAGCCTGGTCAAAAGCAAACCATTAGCCTTGTTTTATCAGCAAATGAGCTGGCATCTTTTGATACAGGCCTTACATCCTGGATGGCTGAAGCTGGCGACTATGAAGTAAAAATCGGCTCATCATCCACAGCTATCAAACTAAAAAAATCATTTAAACTGGCAAAAGAATTATTGGTAGAAAAATGTAATAAAGTAATGTCGCCTTCGGTTGAAATCAATGAGTTGAAAAAATAGTTTTACTTTAATAAACAATTGTTCACATAAAATATAACGATATGCAAAACAGGAAAGAATTTTTACAAACTTCCGCCACACTTATGCTGGGAGCAATGGCATTCAGCAACAAATCGGTGGCTGCTGTTTTAAACCATACCAGTTTTCCACCGCCGGGCCTGCAGCTTTTTACTTTTTTTAATGAGATTGACAATGATGTGCCTGGTACGCTTAAGAAAATTGCTGCTGCAGGTTATAAGGAATTGGAATCTGCTTTCAGCAGGAAAGGTGGCTTTTACGGGATGAAGGCTCAGGAGTTTTCTGCCATGGTAAAAGATATGGGCATGACCTGGAAATCGCATCATGTAATGGGAGCACAATTTAAACCTGCACCCGGAATGAAGCTGCCAAACGGGCCAGATGGCAGACCCATGACCATTCCGCCAATGCGTAATTTATCAGAAAATATGCAGGCGCTGGTTGATGAGATGGCCGGTTCAGGCGTAGAATATTTGGTTTGCGCCAATATACCGATCAATACAACTGCAGATTTAAAAGCTGCGGTTCTTGTATTAAATAAAACGGATGAAGCCTGCAAAAAAGCCGGGCTCAAATTTGCCTACCACAATCATGATGCTGAATTTCATGCCGTAGAAGGGCAGGTGCCTTATGATTTGTTTTTAAAAGAAACCAGTGCTAAAATGGAACTTGACCTGGCCTGGTCAATTAAAGGTGGTAAAGATCCGGTTGAAATGTTTAAGCAGAACCCGGGGCGTTTTCCACTTTGGCATGTTAAGGACCTGGATGCAAGCAGGGAAAATATTTTACCTGTAGGCGAAGGTACCATTGACTATAAGCCAATTTTTGCAGCTGCTTCAACAGCCGGCATGAAGCATTTTTTCGTAGAGCATGATATGCCAAAAGATGCACAGGCCAGCATTTTATCCAGCATGTAGTATTTAAAAAATAATATACTTAAGGGATAGCTCTTTAAAAACAGATTGAAGTTAAGCCTCCGGAAACGGAGGTTTTTTTGTGTAAAAATGTTAAGAATGCGTCTTGGATAATAATTTTTTATTTACCCAACCTTTTTGTTCTGTCAGCCGGTTTACCTTACAGAGAGATTATTAAAAAACTAAAAAGCAATCTTGGAACAATCACTTCATACAATTATACTGGGTTGCCGCCGGCACGATGTTCAAAGCCAGGAGCAGTTGTACAAATTTTTTTATCCGGGCATGATAAAGGTTTGTTTTCGTTACGCAAGCGATGCAGACAGCGCCGGCAGCATTTACAACAATGCTATGATGAAGGTTTTTAAAAATATGGATACCTATAAAGAAGAGGGCAGGCTGGCGGGATGGATAAAAGCAATTGTTATAAACTGCTGTATTGATTTTTGCAAGAAGAAGAATTTTTTCAGGAATACGGTGCAGCACACATCAGAACATGAAGTTACAGTTGAGCCGGAAGTTTTTAACCGGGTGTCTGCCAGGGAAGTACAGCAAATAATTGCGCTGTTGCCGTTTGCCACTGCTACTGTTTTTAAACTGTTTATTTATGATGGCTTTACCCACCGGCAAATAAGTGAACAATTGGGTATTAGCGAGGGCACCAGTAAGTGGCATGTAAGTGAAGCGAAAAGTGCCCTGAAAAAAAAATTTGAATTAATGTATGAAAACAAACTAACTACCAATGCAACGAGATAACAATATAGAAAATAAACTTCGCCTGTTAGATGAACAGCAACAGCCCGACCTTGGCAACATGGACAATCATTGGGAGCAGATGAGAGGAATGCTCAAACCTGCAGAAATTGCCGCCAGGCAGCCTTTAAATAAAGTTTTAGTAGCAGGAGCTTCAGTACTTGCCATTGTAGTTGTTGCCATACTGTGCTTGATTTTAAACAACAACAATCCTGTAAAAAAGATTGAATCAGCAGCAACCAAAGCACCGGTTAAAACTGAGATAGTCGTTCCTGTTAAGGACTCAAATGTTGTAACGCCGCCCGCTATTAAGATCAACCAGGCATTGATTCCAAAAACGCAAACTAAAGCTGCTGACCCCGGAGATTATTTTAATGAAATTGATTCGGCAGTTGCCAGCATGAAGATCAATTTTACACCTTGTGAAACCTGCCCGGATAAAAAGGTGGATTCCGGGTTTTCATCTGCTGACAGCGGAGCCGTTGAAGTAAGCAATCAGCTTAAGCTGCAGCAATTTTTAAACGAAGTTCAAAGCCCGGAGCAAGAGTTTATCATCAATAATGACAGGGATACAAGCCTGGTATGCAGCGGCGGAACCATTGTCATGGTACCTGCAGTTATTTTCAAGAACAACAGCAAGCAGGTGGCGGGAGAAGTGAAAATTGTGATCAGGGAATTTTATAATTATGAGGATATAGTTAGCAATAAGCTTAGCACTGTAAGCAATGGCGAACAGTTGGTAAGTGGTGGGATGCTGTACATTTCTGCAATGCAGAAAAATGAGGAACTACAGCTTGCCCCTGCAAAACAGATAGCTGTTAAAATGCCAGCCCGGGGTAAGTTTGATGAGGACATGCAATTATTTACCCCTGCTAACAGCAGCACCAGGGTATTATCAATCTTTGGTAACAGTAGCATTGGGGTACAAAACCCTGACACTGCAGATAAATCTTTTAACTGGCAGCCGGCAGGGCAATTTCAGCTGCTGAATCGCAACAGATTTATGGTAAAAACTTTTGATCCTTACGGTCAGCCTTATAAAACATACGAGAAAAAAGATGGCAGTTCAGTTGCAAAGTTTATGATAAGGCGGAATTGCATCATGAACAATGAAGATGTATTGAAAGGATTAAAAGGGCATTTTGGGATGTTCTACAATACAATTAAATTGAAAAGGAGTTGGAGCAACAACCCAAAACAATTGTTTACAGGAACGGCTTATCCGGTTGTAGGAGATTCAGTCTTTATGGATTTCGCTATTGCAAAAAGATTAAATCTTCTTTCAAAACCTGAAATTGAAAAATATGAAACGCTTCTTTTGCAGGACAGTATTTCAACAGATAAGGTGAGAAAAGCAACTCCTTTTTACCAGTTTCAGCTCAGCCAGCTTGGGTTTATGAATTGTGACAGGTTTAGCCGGGATGGCAGGCCTAAGCGGAATTTCACGTTTAACTTTGGCGATGGTGAAAAAGCGGCCAGTTTCTTTTCTGTGCTCGCTTTTGATAATTATCGTTCTGTGATACAAGGCGAAATTTCAGCCAACAGGCTCCGGTTTGTAAACTTGCCGCTGGATGAAAAAGTACATATCATTAGCATAGGTGTAAAAGATGGCAAAGTGGTTAGCTGCATTCAACCTTACTCAATTCAAACTGCAGAAATAAGTGATTTAAAGTTCACAGAAACAACTTCAAAAGAATTTAAAGAAAGATTAATTAGTCTGCAATTGCAATAAAGTGATTAAGTTTTCGAGGGTCGGTTTTTCATTCAGCCATCTCATTTTTGGGATGGCTTTTTTATGGTTTGCTCATTGAGGGCTTTTAAGGTATTTTTGCAGCAATAAGGCGTTACAGCCATCACTATTACTAAATAATGCCAGCAGTTTATGAGGTTTATCCAGGCAATAGTTGCAATGATTGCATTTATCGGCTACATAATTTTCCAGCTTGTTTACAAGAAGAAATCATTTGGCGAGCTCAAAAATGATATAGTGGCAATTGCCTTTTTTGGCTTTGTGTGGATAGGACTGTATTACTGGATGAGCAGGTAAATGCTGTAACACAACATTATTATTACAACAAAAATTAGTTTAATTAAAATTGATGACTGATCCAAAAAGATATTTAGTTACGGCAGCATTGCCCTATGCCAATGGCCCGGTGCATATCGGTCACCTGGCTGGTTGTTATTTGCCAGCGGATATTTATGTGCGTTACTTACGTGCCCAAAAAAGAGATGTAAAATTTGTAGGTGGCAGCGATGAGCATGGTGTGCCCATTACCATCCGTGCCATGAAGGAAGGAATTACGCCGCAGCAGGTGGTTGACAGGTACCATGCCATCATCAAAGAAAGCATGGCCCAAATGGGTATTTCATTTGATATTTATTCCCGGACATCGAATCCTGTTCATCACCAGACTGCCTCAGATTTTTTTAAAAAAATGTATGATGATGGCTTGTTTGAGGAAAAGGAAACGGAACAGTATTACGATGAATCTACCAATACTTTTTTGGCGGATCGTTACATTGTTGGCACCTGCCCGGTATGTGGCAATCCCAATGCTTATGGTGATCAATGTGAGCGATGCGGCAGTGCTTTATCGCCTGAGCAACTCATTAATCCACGAAGTGCATTAAGTGACGCAGTACCGGTAAAAAAGAAAACTACCCATTGGTATTTTCCGCTGCAGCATTACGAAGCCTGGCTAAAGGAATGGTTACTGGAAGGTCACAAGGAGTGGAAGAACAATGTGTATGGCCAATGCAAAAGCTGGCTGGATAGTGGTTTGCATAGCCGTGCAATGACGAGGGATAGTAACTGGGGAATAAAGGTTCCCAAACTAACCCCCCTACCCCCCGAAGGGGGGATTTTGGACTCTGCGAAAGATAGCAGCATTTCTGAACAGAACCCTCCTTTGGAGGGCAGGGAGGCTGGAAAAGTTTTATACGTTTGGTTTGATGCTCCTATTGGTTACATCTCTGCTACAAAAGAACTAACAGAAAATTGGGCCGACTATTGGTGTAAAGATGATACCAAGCTGGTGCATTTTATTGGAAAAGATAACATTGTTTTTCATTGCATTATTTTTCCTGCCATGTTGAAAGCTCATGGCGGATTTGTGTTGCCTGACAATGTACCTGCCAATGAGTTTTTGAATATAGAAGGGGAGAAGGTTTCCACAAGCCGCAACTGGGCTGTGTGGGTGCATGAATACATCAAAGATTTCCCGGGTTGTGAGGATGTGTTGCGGTATGTATTATGCGCCAATGCGCCGGAAACCAAAGACAATGATTTTACCTGGAAGGATTTTCAGGACAGGAGTAACAGTGAGTTGTCAAACATCTTTGGCAATTTTGTAAACCGCACCTGGGTGCTGATGCACAAGCTTTGCGGTGGTAAAGTACCAAAACTGCACCTTGATATTTTAGATGACAAAGACAGGGCATTGATTGAAGAAATCAGTAACGCAAAAGATAAAGTGCAGGCTCTTTTGGAAGAATTTAAATTTAGGGATGCTTTATTTGAAGTGATAGACCTGAGCCGGAAAGGAAATAAATACATGCAGGAAAAGGAGCCATGGATCGTGGCAAAGCAGTTGACTGGTCAAGGTGGGGAGGCAGCACAAAAATCAATAGACAACTGCCTGCATCTTTGCTTACAGTTAACAGCCAATCTCGCCATCCTTATCAATCCATTTTTACCAACCACTGCTCAAAAAATGATTGGCATGATGAAGGTGGTGGATAAGATGCTGGATTGGGAAAATGCAGGCAAAATTAAATTGCTGAGTGTGGGCTACAGTTTGAGAGAACCGCAATTGTTATTCAGGAAAATTGAAGATGCGGAGATTGCCGCTCAGGTAGAAAAATTAAAATCGGGATTAATTAAAACAACTACAGCAATGGAAGAAGTAAAAGCTCCGGCAGAAGAAATAAAGCCTGAAATACCGAAAGTAAAAGAAGCCATTCAATTCGATGATTTTGCAAAGATTGATTTGAAAGTGGGTACCATTGTATCTGCAGAAAAAGTTGAAAAGGCGGACAAGCTTTTAAAATTGCAAATTGATCTTGGTTTTGAGACCAGGACCATTGTAAGCGGCATTGCGTTGCATTTTCAGCCGGAAGAAATTGTTGGAAAGCAAGTTGTGGTTGTAGCGAATTTGGCTCCAAGAAAAATGAGGGGCATTGAAAGCAATGGCATGATACTGATGGCAGAAGATAAAGCTGGTAAACTGCATTTTGTAAAACCGGAAGCGGTTACTGATAATGGCAGCGGAGTAAGTTAAGAAAATAGTATTAGCCAAACATTGCAGGCGCAATCAGTTTTTAATAATTGATTGCGCTTTTTTAATACTTAAAGTAAGAATAAGTTCCTCTGCAAAGAAGCCAAACAATCTCTTTGGAAAGCCATTTTTTACAATTAAATTTGTAAAAAGCAATTTCACTATGCAAACAGCAAACATCCGTCAAAAATTACTCAACTATGTAGATAAAGGTGATGAAAAACTATTGAAACTTATGTATGCAATTGCAAAAGAGTACAATGGTGAAGATGATACTGAATACGAATTTAGTGATGAAGAATTATTAGTGTTTGAGCAACGAAAAATGAAACGCCTGGGAGGTGAAAGTAAAACGTATAGTTGGGAAGAAGCGAAGGGAATTATCACAGGCAAAAAATAATTAGTGGAATATATTCTTAAGGTACATGAGGATGCAATCATTGATATACAAGATGCTTTTGAATGGTACGAAGCAAAAAAAGATGGCTTGGGTTTTGAATTTATTGAAGAGATAAAAGCCGGCTTTCAGCATATTTGTTCTCACCCGCAATACTACAATTCTATTAATCAGCATTTCAGACGGTTTAAAATAAGCAGATTTCCTTACCTATTATCTATGAAATAGAACAGGATACAGTAGTTATCAACTCTGTCAGGCATGGCAGCAGAAAGCCAAAGTTTTAGTGATCTACAGAACCGGGTGTAGATAATGTTTCATGCTAATTGTTTTCTTTTTATCTCCAATACAATTACTTAATTTCAACTTTCATAATAGTTGTTTAGCTAACTAATTTGCCCCTGCCTTAAAATGGGCTTAAAATATGTCATATGAAAAGAACAATCAAAAAAATAGCAGTTTTAGGAAGTGGTGTTATGGGTAGCCGTATTGCCTGCCATTTTGCAGGGGTTGGTTTGCAGGTATTGCTGTTGGATATTCAGCCCAAAAATTTGCCAGCTGACGCAAAGACTTCAGATAAAAATAAAATAGTCAATGATGCATTGGCTGCTGCCATCAAATCAAATCCTTCCCCGCTTTATACACCCGATGCAGCGAAAAAAATTACCACCGGTAATTTTACAGACGATATGAAAAAGATTGCAGATTGTGATTGGGTAATTGAAGTGGTGGTAGAAAGATTAGACATTAAACAATCCATTTTTACAGAGGTAGAAAAGTATCGGAAGCCCGGCACATTAATAACTTCCAACACATCTGGTATTCCAATTCACCTGATGGCAGAAGGCAGAAGCGAAGATTTTAAGAAACATTTTTCCGGTACGCATTTTTTTAATCCTCCAAGATATTTACGATTATTAGAGATTATTCCAACAGCTTTTACCGACCCCGAAATAGTAGATTTTTTAATGCATTATGGTGACTTGGTTTTAGGTAAAACTACGGTGTTGTGTAAAGACACACCTGCATTCATAGCCAACCGCATTGGTGTTTTCGGCATCATGGCAATAATGAACAGCATGGAAAAACTGCAACTGAGTGTTGATGAGATTGATGTATTAACAGGCCCCATTATTGGTCGCCCTAAGTCTGCTACATTTAGAACTGCGGATGTGGTGGGGATTGATACTTTGGTGAAAGTAGCCAAAGGTGTTGCAGAGAATTGTCCGGCTGATGAAGCCAAAGAAATGTTTACCATCCCCGCCTGGCTTGATAAAATAGTAGCCAATAAATGGCTCGGTGATAAAACAGGACAAGGATTTTTTAAAAAAATGCCTCCTTCCGCCAAAGGCGAAAAAGAGATTTATGTATTAAACCTTTCCACACTTGAATATGAGCCACGGAAAAAGCCAAAGTTTGTAACATTGGAAACGGCAAAACCGATAGAAGATCTTAAAATGAGGTTGAAAGCTCTGTGCGCCGGAACGGATAATGCTGGTGAATTTTACCGCCAGTTTCACTATAATTTATTCTCTTACATCAGCCACCGCATACCGGAAATTAGTGATGAAATTTACAGGGTTGATGATGCTATGATGGCTGGCTTTGGGTGGGAAATTGGTGCATTTGAAAGTTGGGATGCCCTGGGTGTTTCAAAATTTGCTGAAGCAATGAAGGCGGCCGGTTTTTCGATTGCACCCTGGGTTGATGAAATGATTGCGGCCGGTAACAAATCATTTTATAAAGTAGAAAATGGAAAACGGCTCTGCTATGACGTTAGTAGTAAAACTTACAAACCTTTGCCTGGCGGCGATGCATTTATAGTGATGCGGAATTTCGATAACCAGACGGTTTGGAAAAATAGTGCCTGCCGCACTTATCATCTGGGCGATGATGTGCTGGGTCTTGAATGGTACACCAAAATGGGCAGTATTGGCGGTGAAGTGTTAGAAGGAATTCAGAAATCCATATCGCTGGCGGAGGAAAAATTCAAGGGGCTGGTGATTGCCAATGAAAGTCAGAACTTTTCTGCCGGCGCAAATGTTGGGATGATTTTTATGCTTGCCATTGAACAGGATTTTGATGAGATTGACATGGCCATCCGCATGTTTCAAAATACAATGATGAGGGTAAGATATTCTTCTATCCCGGTTGTATTGGCACCGCATGGGTTGGCATTGGGCGGCGGCTGCGAAATTTGCTTGCATGCTGATAAAGTAATTGCTGCCGCTGAAACTTATACAGGTTTGGTGGAAGTTGGCATTGGTGTAATTCCGGGTGGTGGTGGAACAAAAGAATTTGTATTGCGGGCTTCAGACGAATTACACAGCGGAGAGGTTGATACCAATACGTTGCAAAACCGATTCCTCACAATTGCTACAGCAAAAGTTGCTACCTCAGCCCATGAAGCTTACAGCCTGGGTATTTACAGAAAAGGCACCGATGAAGTTTGCATGAATATAAACCGCAGAATTGCTGATGCAAAAAATGCCGTGATTGAATTGTTTGATGCCGGGTATGTAATGCCTGTTCAAAAAACAGACATTAAAGTGATGGGCCGCAATATTTTGGGAACTATGTACGCCGGTATTAATGGCATGCGGACTGCAAACTATGCCACAGATCACGATGTTACTGTTGCCAAAAAACTGGCCTGGGTAATGGCTGGTGGTGATTTAAGTGAGTCAACTTTGGTGAGCGAGCAATACCTGCTTTCTCTTGAAAGAGAAGCCTTCCTGAGCTTATGCGGCGAAAAGAAAACACTGGAGAGAATACAAAGCGTATTAAAAAGTGGCAAGCCATTGCGGAATTAATTTTGGGCTGCTGTTTTTTTATTCAGGACTTTGGGCTATGCGTAAAGGTGAGTGTACTCTTTATTATTGAGCTTTTAGCAGTGAAAATTATAACAGCTTATAAATCTCCATAATGTCCTGCAGTATTTTTTGAAAATCGATTTTAAGGTCAATCAGTTTTCCTGTGTGAATGTCGAACACCCAGCCATAAACCCGGAGCCCACGTTGTTTGTAGGCTTCCTGCACAGCTGCCGTTTTTATAAGGTTAACACATTGTTCCTGCACATTTAATTCTATCAGCCGGTCATATCTTTTTTCCTCTGTCATGGCGTTCAACTCATCCTTGTGCAGCCGGTAAACATCCCTTATATTTCTAAGCCATGGATTTAGAATGCCTAAGTCTTCGCTTTGCATGGCAGCCTTTACGCCGCCGCAACCATAGTGCCCGCAAACAATTATATGGTTAACTTTTAAATGGCGAACTGCATAGTTCAACACACTCATCACATTTAAATCGATGCTGATGACCATGTTAGCAATATTGCGGTGAACAAAAACTTCACCGGGCTGTACACCCATCAGATCTTCTGCAGTAACCCGGCTGTCGCTGCAGCCAATGTATAAAAACTCAGGATTTTGGCCTTTACTTAAATTCTGAAAATAAGCCGGATTTACCGCTAACTTTTCTGCTACCCAATTTTTATTGTTGGCAAATATTTGTTCTATTTTATCCATAATTTTTAAGATGATAATTAGTTATTAATTACTTCATGCTCTCAGCAATAAGCCGGTGAAAATGGTGGGTGCCGGTTTCCCTGGTAACTGAGTACCGGCCATGGTTGTAAAATCTGGAAGCCACTCCTTTCTGCACATTCTCAACAATTTCTTCATCTTCAATTTCAACTTTGTCAAGGTTACTGCCTGCTCCTTTGTCGTAGCGGTCTTCCTTCCACATATAAGTGATAAACTCAACCCTGCTTTTGCCGGGAGAAATTGGGTTTACAATATTTATTGATAGTCCCCAGGGATAAAAGTTAAACATCATATTTGGATATATCCAAAAATAGTAAGCTGCTATTTTGCTGCCATAATCCGGCGATTCCGGCGGCAGGTCAAAGCAGTCCTCTTCATTTTTACCAACACCAATCTGCAGACAGGCTTTTGCATATAATTCCGTGGTGTAGTCGCCAAAACTAAGCGCTGCATTCAGGTTGGCATGTACAAATGGGATATGAAATCCTTCTAAATAGTTTTCGCAATAGAGCGCCCAGTTTGCATCTACTTCAAATGTTTTACTAAGCTCCGGGTGGTGAACAAATTCGTGAATTGGCAGCCAGTTAAGGCGTTCTTTCATCTCCTGCAAATAATTATTTACATCGGCTTCGCCGGTAAGTGAAGTAAGCAGCAGGTTGCCCCAGGAATGAAGCGGAAGCTTAGGCAGGTGATCATCACTACAGGGAAAGTTTTGCACTTCTTTAAATTCCGGCATCGATACAAAAGTACCATCAAGCTCAAACATACGGCCGTGGTATTTGCAACGAAGGTTGTTGGCTTTACTGCAAGCTTTGTAAGCAACAAGATTGCCCCGGTGAGTGCAAACATTGCTCAGACAATTTATACCATTTGTATCGTGTGTAAGCACAAGGTGTTCATCCATGTAGCCTTCGAGCAAAATGAATGGCTGCACATCGCCGGGAAATTTTACCATTTCCCTGCTGCCGATGAATTGCCAGGAAGGTGCAAATATTTTTTCTTTTGCAGCGGCAAGATGTTCTGCAGATGTATAAAAGGAGGTATCTAATGTTTTGGCTTTTGCGATATTGGGGTCAATAAAGAAAGAAGACATAAAAATTATTTAGGCATCCAAGTTACTGATTAACGAAATAATTAAAAGCCGGTATTTTAAAAGATGCATTGTTCCGTAACCACTCATAATAAAAATACCATATCCAAATTTTTAAATAACTTATCTTTCTCTTTCAAAAAAAAATATTGATTCATGTCCATCCTCGAAGTACAAAATCTTCATAAAACTTATGGAAAAGTACAGGCGCTAAAAGGGGTTAGTTTTAATGTGCCTGAAGGTTCTGTATTTGGTATTCTCGGCCCCAACGGAAGCGGCAAAACAACCTTGCTTGGTATCATTTCAGATATTTTGATGGCATCGCAGGGCACTTATTTATTATTTGGAGAAACGCCTTCGGCAGATCACCGCCGCAGGATTGGAACTTTTTTGGAGACTCCCAATTTCTATCACTACCTGAGTGCGGTGAGAAACTTAAAAATTTCAGCAGCCATTAAACAACGGGGCGCCGGAGACATCGACAGGGTGCTCCAGGTTGTAAACCTGACGCAACGTAAAGACAGTAAGTTCAGCACTTATTCACTTGGTATGAAGCAGCGGCTGGCAATAGCTTCCTGCCTGCTCGGCAACCCTGATGTAATGATATTTGATGAGCCTACAAACGGCCTTGATCCCGTTGGTATTGCCGAAATCAGGGAGCTGATAAAACGCCTGCGTAACGAGGGCAAAACAATTATTATGGCCAGCCACATGCTGGATGAAGTAGAGAAAGTTTGCACCCATGTGGCCATTCTAAAAAAAGGGGAGTTGATTACTTCCGGCCATGTAAACAGCATTTTATCCAGCGATGAAATTGTTGAAATAAGCGCTGCCGATATAACGATGCTGATCGCAGCCACTACCGGCTTAAACGGCTACAGCGCAAAGGAACAGGATGGAAACATCCTGCGGCTTATTTACCCTGCAGGTAAAGCTGACCTTACCGCAATAAACCAATTCTTTTTTAATAATGGCGTAGTACTAAACTACCTCAACATTAAAAAGAAAAGTCTTGAATCAAAATTCTTTGAACTTACAAACTAATATCACAGTGGTGCAATTATTAAAAATAGAGTGGCTCAAACTCAAAAATTACACAGCCTTTATTGTTATCAGTGCGTTCTTTTTAGTGGGCATTGTTGCCAGCAATTACAGCGTTTATTCTTTCAAAAAAAATGTGATAGATAAGGCCGACAAAATGGGCATACTCACCTCATCTTCTCCCTACGATTTTAATTTCGTTTGGCAAACAACAAGTTATGTTACAGGATGCCTGCTGTTGCTGCCGGGCCTTATCATAATAATGATTGTTACCAACGAATTTAGTTTTAAAACACACCGCCAAAATATTATTGATGGCTGGAGCCGCAGGCAGTTTGTGGAAGTAAAAATTGTGATGGCAGTAATTATTGCACTCATTTCAACTTTACTGGTAATACTTACAGCATTAATTTTTGGCTTTGCCTCCGGTACATCTTTCGCTGTTGAAAATTTTGAAAGCGTGGGTTACTTTTTTATCAAGGCACTCAGTTACAACATGGTTGCCTTACTCATCGGGATACTGGTGCGGAAAACAGGGTTTGCTATCGGGCTTTTTTTTGTATACCTGTGGTTTGAAAACTTTATTGCAGTATTGCTGGAAGTGCTCTCTTACAAATTAAAAGCAGATTACAAATTTGATATTGGCAATATGGGCGATTATCTGCCGATGAACTCAGCAGATGGCTTATTGCACATTCCCAGAACAAATATTGGCGACATGGCAAAAAATGCCATCAACGGGCCGCATGATTACTGGTATATCAGCCTTGGGCTTGCAGTGGCTTACTTGTTTTTGTATTTCGCCTGGAGCAAAAACAGGGTTGAAACCACTGACTTATAAAATAAAAAAGCAATAGTATATTCCCGGTTCAGGGAAAATTGCCGATATTTAATATTGCCTGTTTTAAGAAAAGATTCACGAACAACTAACTTAAATGTAAAACAATGAAACGATCATCATTATTAGTGCTGGTATTGCTTGTTGCGGTTAATGCTTTTGCCCAGCCGCGGCTTCCAAAAAATTATTACTGGAAAAAACTTGACAATGGCCTGGAGGTGGTTGTGATTGAAAATAGCAAAGTACCGCTGGCAACAATAGAAATTGCTGTGAAGAATGGTGCTTACACAGAGGGGCCTGAGTACAGCGGCCTCAGCCATTTATTTGAGCACATGTTTTTTAAAGCAAACCGGGATTATACCGACCAGGAAAAATTTCTTAAACGTACGCAGGAACTTGGAGCAATCTGGAATGGTACCACCGATGTGGAAAGGGTAAATTATTTTTTTACGTTTGATAAAGACAGCCTGGATGCCGGCCTTAAATTTATGAATGCCGCCATCCGGTTCCCTATTTACAGGGCAGAAGATATGGCCAAAGAAAGACCAGTGGTTGATGGAGAATTTCAGCGTGCCGAAAGCGATCCCGGCTTCCAGATATGGTACGAGTGCCAGAAAAAATTATGGGGCGATCTTGTGACCCGAAAAAATGCCATCGGTGATCACAACGTTATTAATACAGCCACGCCGGAAAAAATGATGGTAATAAAAGACAAGTATTATTTTCCCAACAACTCTGTATTGGTTATATGCGGCGATGTAAAACATGATGATGCATTTGCACAGGCAATGTCTATTTTCGGCGACTGGAAAAACAGTGGTTTCGATCCCCTTCAAAAATACCCGATCCCCGAATTTCCACCATTGGAAAGCACTAAGTATTTTGTAAAAGAATCTACAATAGCTCAAACGCCCTATGTAAATTTTTACTGGCAGGGGCCAGATTTCAGGAACGATTCTGCCGGAACTATTGCAGCAGATGTATTCAGCACTATACTCGGGTTAAATTCCTCCAAATGGCAACAGGCGCTGGTTGATAAGGGATTGGCT
Source organism: Ferruginibacter sp. (assembly GCA_965247025.1). Lineage (GTDB taxonomy): Bacteria > Bacteroidota > Bacteroidia > Chitinophagales > Chitinophagaceae > Ferruginibacter. The sequence continues at coordinate 5,982,766 of OZ252000.1, forward strand.
ACCTATGCAGGAGTCAGCTATCAAACATCCCGGTATGTTGGGCCGGTGAGTATTTTTTTGGTTCCCAATCCACTAAAATTAAAAGACTGTTACGATGAAATGATGAAGCAGATAAAAATGTGGGGCAGCGATGATTATTTTACGGACGACCAGTTGGCCACAGCAAAGCAAATCATGCAACGCAATTTTATCCGCCAGTCAGAAAAGCCATCCTCACTTGCCAGCCAGTTAACTTACCAGTGGTGCAGTACTTCACTTAATTATTTTACAGACTATCAAAAAGCTTGTATGAATGTAACAAAAGATGATATTAAGAAATATGTGGACAGGTATATTACCGGCAAAAATTATGTTGCCGGTATTATCATAAATGCAGAAATGAATAAGGCAGCAAATACAGACTCCTTCTTTAAACCAATGCAGTAAAACAGTTTACGGTTTACAGTTTGGGATTAACAGTTTTGGATTTTGGGGCTTGGGATTTAAGGGTAATTTCATTCACAACTCATCATTCACCATTTCACAATTCATCATAGACCATTCACAATTCACCATAAATACAACAACATGAACAAGATATTTGTAAATACAAAACAACTGCTGTTGCCAGCCATTTTATTTTGCAGCATGCTGGCCGTTGCACAAAAAAAAACAGCTTATGATCTTACAGTGAGCGGTGTAAAAGTAATTGTGCAGCCAAGCGATAATGAAATCGTTGAAATACAAACCATCATTAAAGGTGGCGTGCAAAACTATGCTGTTTCAAAACAGGGTATTGAAACGCTGGCCATGACGGCACTAACCGAATGCGGCAATAAAAGCGATGATAAAAACTCTTTCAAAAATAAATTAGATAAAGTAAGTGCACAGGTGTATGCCAATACAGGCATGGATTACGCTACCATCAGTATGAACTGTATTAAAGGAGATTTTGATGTTGTATGGCCGCTTTATGTAAACGCTATTACAACACCAGTGTTCGACGAAAAAGAATTTGACCGCATAAAACAAGATGCTATTAACTCTTTACGGGCACAGGAAAGTCAGCCAGATTATGCGATTGGAAACCTTGCAAGAAAAACTGCATTTGCCGGTAAAGACTATGAAAAGCGCCCTGAAGGAACAGTAGAATCTGTTACAAAGTTTACCGCTGCAGAAACCAGGGCGTACTACCAGGGCATACTCACCAAAAGCAGGATGCTAATTGTAATTGTGGGTGAGCTGGACAAAAGTGAAATTGAAAAAAGAGTTGCAGATATGCTGGCGGCTATTCCGCAGGGCAGCCCGTTTATTTTAAAGAAACAATCCATTACTCCGGCCAAAAATATTTTTGTACCAGAGAAAAAAGATTTTGCAACAAATTACCTGCAGGGCATTACTGGTGCACCTTTGCCCGGCACTGCAGATTTTAATGCATTTGTGCTCGCCATGCGTATTTTTAGCCAGCGCCATTTTTTAGAGATCCGTACAAAAAACGGTTTGTCATACGCACCCGGCAGTTGGTTCGATGGAGGTTTGTCTTCCTCAGCCAATATTAGTGTGTCAACCACAGACCCTGATAAATACATTAGCGTGTTAAAAAAACTAATTGATAAAACGAAAAAAGAAGGCTTTACAGAAGATGAGTTGAAAGACATAAAAACGAGCTACCTAACAGGGTTTTTCTACCGCCAGGAAACCAACAATGCCCAGGCCAATTCCTTCGCCGCCAACGAAGTGTTGCACAGCAACTGGAAGCGTGCTGTAACCATCAGCGACGATATGAAAAAAGTAAATCTCGATCAGTTAAATGGTGTCTTCAAAAAATACATGAGCAACCTTGTTTGGGCGTACCAGGGTGATCCTGCCAAAGTACATGCGGCACTTTACACAGGTGGTAATACGCCACCGGCATTACCAAAATCAAAAGTGACAACAAAAAAGAAAGACTGATAAATACAGTAACAAATGCATTTGGGGCTGTCGGCAGACAGCCCTTTTTTCATCTTCAGTTGGCGCTTTTCACTTGTAGTCCCCCGCCCCAAAAGGCGGGGGCGCTACCGCTTCAATCGCCCAGCCCGTCAGCGGTTTAGCTTTGTTTGGCCGCAGGTCAGTAGGTATGCTGAGAGGCGGTTAGGCATTATGAGCTGGCAGTAATTCTTAAATTCAAAAAACTGGATTTTGCCGTTAATTTTTGCCAATCACCAAAAGCCAGAAGCTAGCTGGTATGGCAGTGCTATCCCTTACAGTGAAACTTTCGGTGTGATCAGGCAGCATAGTGTAGCCTTAGATACTCTTGTTCGAAGCAGCAGGATTGCTGTTTAAAAACTTTATGCAAAAGATATTTGACACATGGTTACTTTGTTTTGTTTTGGCTTCTTCTTTCGCCCAGGCAAAGAGAAATTTAATTTCAACTTACCTTTCAGCACAATACAATAACACAATAATTGATGGTACAAAAGGTAATAACCCGTGGGGCGCTGGCCTTGGACTGCAAGGTTTTCTGAACAACAATACAAAATTCAAACCCACTGTTGAACTTACTGGTGACCTTTACCTGGAAGATGATAAAGTCTTTAGGACAAACCTTAACGGCCAAGAAATAAGTGGTGTTAACGCAATGGTGAATCTTTTTATCGGAACTTCATTTAACCCTTCTCAAAAAATTTATTTATCTTTTGTGGGCGGACCAAGTTTTATTGATAGAAAGACTTTGTTCGGGATAAAACCATCTGTTGGTTTTTATTTTTCTGAATCTAAAAAATGGATTGGTAGAATTTCTTACATCAACATCTTTAACCGGCTAAACGCTTCAAAAGAAGATTTTGGCTCCTTAAGTCTGGCTGCAGGGCTGAAGCTATTTTGAAAATTCAATGAAAAAATAAAACATAGTACAGATTCTAATTAGAACTTTTCTACACTATAAAAAACTAACCAGGGCGCTTTGAAAAACTATAAAAACCACTGCATATTAAGCTGGCTATTCACTGCAATAAACCTCTTGTTTATCACCAGCTGTGCAACAAAACCTCCACAAGAAACCGGTACTTTTAAATCTACTGATTTAGTTGAATTGGTTAAGCTTGATACCTCCATTCACCTGGACGTGAGGTATGCCACCAGCAACAATTTAGTTGGCAGACCAGTGTACACAGAGCCCAAAGCATTTTTGCAAAAACCTGCCGCAGAGGCTTTGGTAAAAGCAAACACGGAGCTTCGGAAACTCGGCTATGGCTTATTGATTTTTGATGGTTACCGACCCTGGAGCGTAACAAAAAAATTCTGGGATATTACTTCTGAAGAAAACAAAAAGTTTGTGGCCGACCCCAAAAAAGGCTCAAAACATAACCGTGGTTGCGCTGTTGATTTAAGCCTTTACGAAATAGCTACTGGCAAAGAAGTTGAAATGACAGGCGTATATGATGAAATGAGTGAGCGCTCATATCCTAATTATAGTGGCGGCACTTACACACAACGAAAAATGAGAGACCTGCTGCGGAGTAAAATGGAAGGTGCCGGGTTTACAGTATATGATTATGAATGGTGGCATTTCGATTTCAATGACTGGAAATCCTATCCCATTGGAAATATTCAGTTTTCGGAGATTAAGTAGGAAGGCTTTTCTTTACCTCAAAACCATTTCCCATTCTTCCTGTCCCAACTCGTAATGCCAATTTTAAATTGAATGGGGTTGCGAAACTGGTTAGCAGCAGAGGCTGACATATAAACGCCAAGTTTAAACTTTCCCAGCTGGTTAAAGGGTATTTTAAAAACTCTTTCAATTCCGCAGAATACTTCGCCATAACGAAGGTTATTTCTTTCGGGTGCAAACAAAAATCCGGCGCCCGCAATTTCCCTTAAACCTATCTTTTTAAACAACGGTATTTTGTTGAGCAATGCGCCATTAAACTCATGCAAAAAATGAGCTTCATAAAATCTTTTATAAACAGGAAATGTGGAATCCAAAGATTGAAATGCTTCGCTGGGATTTGAGAAAAACAATGGATCGCCCCTCCGCTGGAATTTGTAATCAACCAAACGAAGGTCTGCTTTATTAAGAAAGGTGCCGCTTTTTATGGTGTAAGATGAAGTGCCAATAGTGCCTAAGCTAACAGACTGTTTTATCCCAAATTCCAGGTAATCAAAATTTACTTTACTCCCAAAAACTCCCGGTATACCTTTTCTCCATGAGGTGTAAAATGTGGGCCAGGCAGAGCCAAGAATGATTTTCTCTTTGGGCTCACGAATATAGCGTTGCTGTGGTGTGTATTCTAACCGGAGTGATCCGTAAAAAGCGTTGTAAGGATCAAAAGCTACTGCCTTATTATTCTCCAGGATGTTTCCAAAAAGACTGTCCACTTTGTCGTTTGTTTTATAGTCACTCACAGATCTTCGGAAGGCAATATCAACATCCGAAAAGAAGAACAGGCCATTGGTGAGTTCAAGACTGTGACCAAAGACAAGGCCTTTGTTTAAGTAAATATTACTCCGGCTTATCATGTTGATCCAGGCATCTCCATTAAAAATAAACTGGAAATTTTTTTGCAGCCTTACAGAAAATGATCCCCGGTTAAAAGGATTGTACATCCGCTGCAGTCTTATCTCACCATTAAAATCTTTGTTCCTTATGCCATAACTTATTTCGTTGTACAGGCTTATATTTTTCCTCGATTCAAATGTTTTAAAAAAATTAAAGAAGGGCTGTATCCTTGCGCCACCTAGTTGCAGCGGCTGGTATAAATTTGGCAAAGGCGGAATAAACCAATTTCTTCTTTTTTCATGATTATTAAAATTCTGGCCTTTGTACAACAAGTTTTGCCAGGTAATTTTATTTGTCTTTTTATCAATTGAGTCAAGATAGATTTTTGAATGAGTTGCACTGTAAATGCTGTCTTTGTAATGTATAAAACGTACTTCTTTTTCAGTCAGCAGTTCGGTGCGGTTTAGCTGCCAAAAGCTGCTGTCTCTTTTGTAAGCTTCCTGCGCTGCAGAACTTACTTCCACTCCAAAATATTTTTTAGGAAACTGTTTGTTTAGTTCAAAATTATTGTAAGTGACAACAGTAGAACCGGAAGCTTTTCTTTTTCCTGACGCTGCAAAATATGTAAACTGCTGCCGGTTTATCATCCAGGCGGTATTGCTAACCAGCCCGTAATGCTGTTCAACTTCAAAAAAATCGTACTCCGCTAAATGGTATTTGGGCAATCGTAACTTGGTATGAATGATCGCCCAGCTGCTGTCTGCAATGGTTATTTCACCCTCCATAGTTGCATTGCTTAGCTGCCTTGGCTTTACTGCAATTGTATAATATTTTGTGCCATTTAAATTGGTAGTCTTCAGCGTTTTAAATTTGTACGCAATCAAACCACTATAACTAAGCGGCGACAAAAAGGGCGTACTGGAAATGGAAGGAACGCTTAGCAAATTATTGTAAAAGCTAAAATCGCCTTCAGTAGTACTCAGGAAAAAAAGACTCTCCGTATTGCCTCTTTTAGTAATACCTGTACGCTCTTCCTTTGTACTTTTTCCTTGCCCTTTGTCTAACTGCAAAACAATTTCGGCCATCGCCATACCATTCATTTCGGCAGCTGCCTGGTTCGCCTTTATCAAAGAATCACTTAATAGCTTTTTGTTTTTTCTGCCAGCAGTTGAATCTTGCTGCAGCGCTTTAATGTACACTTTGCAGGAATAGCTTCCTGCTGCATTTACAATGGCTTCTTTATTCCGGATAACATTCCGGATGTACTCTTCTGCCTTGTCTTTATTTTTTGTATTTACAACAACTTCGGAAAGATCGTTGCCAACGGCAGCCTCCATAATAATATTCTGCTCAAGGTTTGCCTTTCGCATTATTACTGTAACTACCTGTGGCTTGTAACCCACCAGCGTTACAATTATATCATATTTGCCTTCCTCTAATTCAAGAGAGTATGAGCCATCTTCTTTTGTTACTGTTCCAAGTTTAATTTCTTTTAGCTGCACACTTGCAAATGCTAAGGGCTCCTGTTTGCCATTTACAACTTTCCCGTGTACGGTAAATCCCTGGCAAAATGCACCTGAGGAAAGTAGCAGTAAAATAAAGGAAGGTAAACATCTCACCATGCAGGAGCAACTTTAGATTGCTCTAAAATGCAATAAATCTTTTGAAGTTGGTAAGAGATTTTATTTATTGGATTTTAATTAACGAATAGAGATCAACACAGCAATTGATAGAATTTATTTGCTGCACAATTCCTTTAATGCTCCGTCAATTTCCGGGTACAAAAAATTAAAGCCGGTTTTCTCAATTTTTTTGGAGCTTACTGTGGTGCTTTTTAATACTTCAATGCTTCTTGAGCCCATCATAATTTTTAATACAAAAGCCGGCACCGGCAAAGGAATAAAAAATCTTCCTTTCATCTTTTTAGCCAGTGTAAGCGTTAGCTTTTCATTGGTGACCGGGTTGGGTGCCACTGCATTATAGCTGCCACTCAGGTGTTGGTTTTCAATGGCTTCAATATACATCCGGCAAAGGTCGTCAACATGTATCCAGCTTACCACCTGTTTGCCATTACCAAGAATACCGGCAATGCCAAATTGTGCCGGCTTTTTAAACTCCTCCAAAGCGCCGCCATCATTGCTTAACACGATTCCTGTCCGCAGTTTTACAAGCCTTTTAGCAAGTTGCTCCACTGGCTCAATACTTTGCTCCCACAACCTGCAGACTTCTCCTAAAAAATCAGTTGCAGCAGGATCTGTTTCTATAAATGGTGCGGCATTTTTATCAGCCCCGTACCAGCCGATGGCAGAGGCACTTACAACCGCTTTTACATGGTTTGGATACTGAGTTAGCGCACTTACAATTAATGCACTGCTGTGGGTACGGCTTTCAACAATTTCTTTTTTATAATCATCAGTCCATTTTTTATCTACCACACCTGCCCCGGCGAGATGAATTATAAAATCGGCTTTTTCTACCGCTTCCCTGTCAATTTTTTTGTTGGGAACATCCCAAAGAGCATATTGCACGTTACCAGGGGAGGAAGGTTTTTTTCTTGTAAGAACTGTTACGCTATAGCCTTTGCTGAGAAGATGTTTAGATAGTGCCTTGCCAATAAGACCAGTTCCGCCGGAGATTAAAACATTTTGCATAGGTAAATGTAGTTTTTAATTTATTGTGGATTTGCCAGTGCTGCAAACTTTACAAGCGGCCTGCAACATGCATGTTTAGCTGCAAGGTTGGGTTTGTAACAACCTTTCAGTTAAAAGGTTGTTACAGAAGTTTTTGCAAAAGAAAATGATTTTTTACCGGTGCAGAAAATGTAAAATTTAAAACCAGTGCATCTCCTTGCTATTATAACATTTTCATTGGCTATTATAGCTTAATTTTATGCTGCAAAAATTGATTTTTATGAAGGGACGTTTTTTATTGCTTGGCCTTAGTTTTTTATTTGCCCACATCATTTCCGCACAACAAATAACTTTTTCTGAATCTTACAGGGAAGACAGCCGGGATATGAATTTCGAAATTATAGGTAAGCTGAAGGGCAATATTATCATCTTTAAAAACATACGAAACCGCTATGCAATCAACGTTTTTAATGATAGCATGATCCTTAAAGGAAAGGATGAACTTGAATTTTTACCTAACCGTGTTTTTAATGTGGATTATGTAGCCTACCCTGATTTCTTCTACCTTATTTATCAATACCAGAAAAAAAGTATTTTGTATTGTATGGCCGTGAAAATGGATGCGGAAGGTAAGAAAATGGAGGAGCCTGTAGAGCTTGACACAACACATGTAGGCCCGCTGGGAGATAACAAGATTTATTCCACCATCAACAGCGAGGACAAGAAAAAAATAATGGTGTTTAAAATACAGAAGAAAAATGACCAGTATAATTTTGCCACGCTGTTATTCGACAACCAGCTTAAACTAATTAAAAAGAGCCGCCAGAGTATTGATTACGATGACAGTAAAACAGTGTTTAGTGATTTTCTGTTAGACAATGAGGGCACTATGGTTTTTACAGCGGCTGTAAAAAAAGGCTCCCGTGATAATTACAATGCACTAACCCTGCTTACAAAAATGGCCAGCGATGAAGAGTTTTTGATCCGTAAGATTAACCTTAAAGGTACTTATGTAGACGATGTAAAAGTGAAGGTGGACAATGTGAACAAGCACTATATACTCAATACTTTTTATTATAAAGAAAGAAATGGATCCATTGAGGGCGTTAACTGCAATATTTTTAGCGCAGGGTCAGATACAACACACATAAGTGTATTTACCAAATTTGATGATGACCTCCGGGCCCAGGGCAAATCCAGCGGTAACTCCAAATACGCCTTTAACGATTTTTTTATAAGAAATGTAATCCTGAAAAAAGACGGCAGTTTCATCCTGCATGCAGAAGATTATTCCACCCAAAGTACAGGCATCAATAACTGGAACAGGAGCGATTATCTCTTCAACTCTTCGCCTTACCTTTCACCGTATAATTACTATTACTACAACCCGGGCTATGGCGGTTATTACAGGCCTTTCAGCTCTTTTGGTAATACCCAAAATGTGAGGTATTATTATGATAATGTGCTGCTGCTGAGTGTGGCAAAAGATGGCCGGCCCCAATGGAGCAACATCATTCACAAGCAGCAATATTCAGATGATAATGACAATTATCTTTCTTACACCACTTTTAATACCGGGGCGGAAATTCATTTCCTATACAATGACATTTCAAAACGCAACAAACTTTTGTCAGATAACGTAATTGGTTCTGACGGCAGCAGCAAAAGAAATCCAACACTCCGCACCTACGAGAAAGGCTATGAGTTTATGCCAAGATTTGCCAAGCAAACCGGCGCCAGGCAGGTAATTGTTCCCTGCACTTTAAGAGGAGAGGTATGCTTTGCAAAAATTGATTTTTAAATAAGCATATTGCAAGAGGAGTTTACATCCTGTGCTGCTGCGGTAAGCCGATACTGCCGGTCATGTGTTCAATTCTTTTTTTTAAAGCAACAATATTTGCTCACTTTTGCCCCGATCAAATTAATCTTTCATTGTGACAGGCACTTTTAAAGCCAACAACCCATTTAACACTTTTTTGCTGTTTGTGTATGGCCTGCTGCTTAAGTTGAATATGTTCCTGCATCCCGTAAAACCCGTTTCGCAACCCACCGACGGTTTCTTGTTCAGGGATTTGTTAAAACAACTGGAGCCTGTAGGGAATGCTTTGCCGGCAATTTATCCTTTAATTAGCTTTATCCTGTTATTAACGCAGGCCATTACATTTAACCAGTTTGCCAACAGGAACCGGTTAATGCAAAAGCCAAACTATTTGGCTGCAATGGCTTACCTGCTGGTAACTTCTATGTTCGCAGAATGGAGTATGCTTTCTTCTGCTCTTATTGTAAACACTTTGCTCATCTGGGTTTGGTCCCGTATGAGTGCCCTTACCAATACCAAAGTGGTAACAGGGCAACTGTTCAACATCGGCATAGCGATAGGCCTTGCAACATTCTTTTATTTTCCTTCTATCGCTTTTACAGCATTAATTATTTTTGGCCTCATTCTTACAAGGCCCTTCAGGCTGGCTGAGTGGCTGGTGTCTCTGCTTGGTATAATAGCGCCTTATTATTTTTTAATCTCTTATGTTTTTCTTACGGATAAATGGAAAAATTATCATCCCCCGGGCTTTTCTGTTAGCTTGCCGGCCTTGTACGGCTCCCGCTGGACGCTGGTGGCGATAATTTTCATAATGCTGACTACAGTAGTGGGCATTTACTATGTGAGGCAAAATTTCAGGCGGCAGCTGGTGCAAACCCGTAAAAGCTGGAACCTTGTTCTATTGTACTTCTTTGTAGCTTTTTTCGTTCCGTTCATCAACGCAACTCATACTTTCCAATACTGGGTTTTGTGTGCCGCACCACTTTCGGCACTTATAGGGTCAGCCTTTTTTTACCCGGAAAAAAAATGGTTCCCATTAATTATTCACTGGCTTATGGTGATTTACATTATTGTCTTCAGTTATTTTATAAAATTACCAACCGTAACAGGTGCCGGTACTAATGCCAGCGGTAAAACCGGCAAACAAATCCACCAAACCTTACCGCATTGATTTTTTAAATGATATTTTTGCGGTGCAATAATTAATTGCCCACCTAAAAAATAACCAATGAAATTTGGCGTAGTAATGTTCCCCGGCAGCAATTGCGACAGGGATATGATTGAAGCTGTACAGGTTGACCTGAACCGGGAAGTAATTCCCCTCTGGCACAAGGACAAGGACATCAGCAGTTTTGAAATTGATGATTGTATTGTGTTACCGGGTGGCTTTAGTTTTGGAGATTACCTGCGTTGCGGTGCCATCGCTAAATTTAGCCCAATGATGCAAAGTGTTATTGCTTTTGCAGAAAAAGGTGGTAAAGTGCTGGGTGTTTGTAATGGTTTCCAGATATTATGCGAAAGTGGTCTGTTGCCTGGTGTATTGCTCCGGAACAGCCACCAGCAATTTGTTTGCAAAAATGTTTTTATTAAAGAATCTACTGGCGAAACGGGTGTTCCGCTTAAAATTCCGGTGGCGCATGGCGAAGGAAACTTTTATGCCAATACCCACACCCTGGAAGAACTGGAAATGCACCGCCAGATAATTTACCGCTATTGCGATGAAAATGGTCATGTTACACCAGCCAGTAATCCAAATGGCGCTATTCACAACATCGCCGGTATCTGCAATAAAGAAAGAAATGTGTTTGGTATGATGCCTCACCCGGAAAGAGCCTGCAGCGCTGCTTTGGGCAACCAAGATGGAAGAAAAATATTCAGGCATTTGTTCGGCATAAACTAACCAGTTTGTTGTTTGCCCGGTGATGAAACCAGGCCCGCTGAACATTAACAGCTTTTAACAACATACAGGTTTATTTCAACGTTACTTTACAAAAAAATGATAGTATGAAACAAACATTTTTACTTGTTGGTTTGGTGGTTTTTTCTTTATGTGCTTCGGCGCAGGCGGTTAGCCCGGTACAGTGGAGTTACACTGCTAAAAAGATTGCAGACAAAACATACGAAGTACACCTTACTGCAAATATTCAAAATACCTGGCATCTTTATTCGCAATCACAACCTGCTGATGCCATTAACCAACCCACGGAAATACTCTTTAAAAAAAACCCTCTGGTTGCATTTGAAGGTAAGGTAAAAGAAGTTGGAAAAATGCTGCTGTTTAAGGATGAAAAATTGAAAATTTCTGCCAACCAATATGCCAACTCAGTTGATTTTGTGCAGGTGGTAAAGTTGAAAGCCAACGTAAAAACAAACGTGGTAGGTAGTGTGGAGTTTCAAACCTGTGACGATAAAAAGTGTTTGCCACCCAAAAAGATTGACTTTACTGTTGCACTAAATTAGCAACATTGCAAATTATTAAAAACGGGTTCTTACAGAACTCGTTTTTAATAATAAAAAGCCCCGGAATAACCCTTACAACCATATTATATTTACCCAAACAATATCCCCGGAAATGAACTCCTTTTTTAGTTTTTTAGCAAGATGTTTTGCGATGCTGATTTTTTTACCGCTTGCAGTTACTGCACAGGATTCAGCTACTACATCGGCTTTTAAATGGAACGTACAATCTGCTAAAACTGCTGATAAAACTTACGAACTTACATTTACAACAACCATTGATAAAGGAACACAACTTTACGCCCCATCACAAGACCTGGATGGTACAGCATCAGCAGAATTAACCTTTAGTGACAGCAGCATTGCTGTGCAAAACTTTACAGCAGCGCAAACAAACGCTATTGCTTCTGCCATATTCAGTAATAAAAAGCTACAGGTTTCAGAAGGCAAGGCTATCTGGAAAGCACTCATCAAGTTTAAAAATAAAGTACCGGCCAAACTGATAGGAAAGCTTTCTGTTTTCTATAGCAAAGGCGATGCTTTTGCACCTGACCTTCCCTTTGATTTCAGTACAGCCCTGGAAGGTGGTGAAGCATCCGGCATCCGGGTAAAAGTCGCTTCCATCGATATTAAAAACCCGGTAAATCCATGCGGTGATGATGCTACTCAAAACAAAAGTTTAGCTGCTATTTTTCTGCTTGGGTTTTTAGGCGGTTTGATAGCGCTGATAACACCTTGTGTTTTTCCAATGATCCCGGTAACGGTTACATTTTTTACAAAAAAATCGCAGAGCAGAAAAAAGGGAATTACCAATGCAGTGTTGTACGGCTTATTTATCTTCCTCATCTATGTGGCTATCACCATTCCATTCCACGTAGCCAGCAAAGCCATCAGTCCGGAGATCTTCAATAACATCTCCACCAACGTTTGGCTCAACCTTATCTTTTTTGCGGTGTTTGTATTTTTTGCTTTGTCCTTTTTTGGCTTGTTTGAGATTGGCCTGCCGGCATCCATCGCCAATGCAGCGGATTCAAAATCTGGCCTTGGGGACATAGCCGGTATCTTTTTTATGGCGGGCACACTCGCTATCGTTTCTTTTTCCTGCACTGGCCCGATATTGGGAACACTGTTAGCCAACGTTGCAAACGAAGGCCCGTGGCCACTGACAGCCGGTGCAGCAGGCTTTGGTATTGCCCTTGGTTTGCCGTTTGCCTTATTTGCCATGTTCCCTAATTGGTTGCAATCCCTGCCAAAATCTGGTGGCTGGATGACGGATGTTAAAGTGGTGCTTGGTTTTGTAGAACTTGCCCTGGCTGTAAAATTTTTGGCCAATGCAGATAATGTGGAGCAATGGGGTATTTTAAGGCGGGAAGTTTTTGTTGCACTCTGGATAATTATTGGTGTGTTGGTGGTGCTGTATTTGTTAGGCTGGTTAAAGATTGGCCACAGCAGCCCGGTTAAAAAATACTCAGTTACCAGGATAGTTTTTATTATTTTGTTTGGAGCCACTACGTTGTATTTGTTACCTGGTGTTACCAATAGCCGCTGGGCTAATCTCGGTTTATTGAGTGGTTTTCCACCACCACTTTCCTACACTGTTTATAAAGATCATGTGCTTATAACCAATGGTATTAAGCCTATTCACAATGAATATGAAAAGGCATTGGCGCAGGCGAAGGCAGAACACAAACCTTTACTGATTGACTTTACCGGCTGGGCTTGTGTAAACTGCCGCCGCATGGAAGAAAAAGTTTGGACGAACAAAGAAGTGGACAGCCTGATGCGGACTAAATTTGTAGTGGTATCGCTGTACGTAGATGAAAAAACCAAGTTGCCTGCAACTGAACAAACAGTGGTTACCACCAGCAATGGAAAAGAAAAATCGATTGTAACTGTTGGTGACCGCTGGGCCACTTTTCAAACAGAAAACTTTGGGGCAACTTCTCAACCCCAGTACATAATTTTAAATGCAGATGAGCAGGTAATGACAAAGTCTAAATTTTATACACCAGCGCCAACTGAATTTTCTGCCTGGTTAAAATGTGGGCTGGATGCGTATGGGAAGAAGCAATAGATAGCGTTGTGGTTAGGTACTCGTAAGTTTTAGCATAGGATGCTTCCATAAAAGTAGATTTAAAGAAAGTTTTATGAGCTCTGAGTTAGAGAAAAACTATGGCAAAGTGTTGCAATTGCTGAAAGAAAAAATCAGGCAGGCAAGGATGCGTGCCAACCATTCTGTTAACAAACAACTTATATTATTGTATCATCAAATTGGAAGCGCCATTTTAGAGCAGGAAAAGACAGAAGGATGGGAGCAAAAGTTATTGATGTTTTTGCAAGAGACCTTAAAATTGAATTCCCTGATATGACCGGTTTTTTGAGGCGTAATCTTCGATACATGAAAGACTTTGCTATAGCTTATTTAATTTGGAATTTAATTTTCAAGTACGTAAGGATGGCTTTATAAAAGCTGGGCCAGAATATTGCAATATTTATGAGGGACTTACCCTGAAAATAGACACCTACTACTACAGCCTGATTCTGGAGAATCAAAACAATCAGAAGCCTTTTAAAAAACTGTATCATCAAGATTTAGAAAAAAGCGACAGAGATTTAATTGTTGAATCAATGATGATAAAAGTAATGGACGATATTGAATCTTTTTTAGAGAAAATAGAAGGGACTAAGTAAACTAAAAATTTCATTGCAGCCCGATGTAGTGAAACTTAGTATCTTTCCTAAACCCCAAAAAAACTCCCGGCCTCTTCCAAAGCCGGGAATTATAATTTATAAAATTTTCAAGCTTAATACCGGGATGCTGCACCAGGTAATTATGTATGTTAGATGCTCCATCAATCGCTGTTTGCGGTATCGGGTAGATCCTTTTGTTTGTCAGGCAGTAATGATTAATTGTTTTTTTTGGTAATTGTTTGCAAAGAAACATTCATTGAAACAGGCATTAATTTTACATGCGAATGTTAATGATTTGTTGTCGTAAACGTAATGCAAAAATAACCAGAACATCAACAAAATTGATTATCGGTTGGGCAATCTTTCTTAATATTGACTATACCAATTTAATTTTCCAAAATGAGCATTTATAAATTTTTATTAATGGTTTGCGGCCTCAGTTTTTGGGGTGCAGTATCCGGGCAGCCTGCAGTTTTATATACCACGGCAAATGCCCACTCTCACAACGATTATGCTCAGCAAATTCCATTTTTCGCCGCTTACCAGGAAAAATTTGGTTCAATAGAAGCTGATATACATTTGCGCCACGGGCTGTTGTTGGTGGGGCATGATTCTGCCGATCTTACCACTGAGCGTACCCTTGAAAAAATGTACCTGCAACCACTTGCTTCATTTATTGCAAAAAATAAAGGCACTGCTTATAAAGATGGCGGCCGAAAGCTGCAGTTGCTGATCGACATAAAAACTGACAGCATAAAAACCCTTGATGCACTGATTACTTTGCTTAAGAAATTCCCCTCAGTAATTAAAATTCCCTCTGTAAAAATTGTTATAACCGGCAACAGACCGGCGGAAAAATTATACAATACCTACCCCGGTTTTATTTGGTTTGATGGAAGACTAAATGAGCAATATAATGCAAAAGTCTTGTCGAAAATTGCCATGCTGAGTGATGATTTTACGAACTATAGCCGCCAGAAGGAATTAGCAAATCTTACAACAACCGAAAGAGATATTATTAATGGTGTTATTGATGCGGCGCATAAAAATAAAAAACCTGTCAGGTTTTGGGCTACGCCAGATAATGCAGCCGCCTGGGCAACGCTGGTAAACATGAAAGTTGATTTTATCAACACGGATCACACAGCAGCATTGTCAGATTTTTTAGCCAGGCGGTATGATTCTTTGCGGCTTCTGCCTTACAACCGCATTCTGCATTCTGCCGGGGAGGTTATCCGTTTTGGAAATCCCGACCTGGAAAACCATGCACTGGATGTGGCTGTTTTATCTGAAGATGGAATGCTTGTAATTGAAGACAGGTATGGAGTTTTGGCTGTGGATGCGGTCAGTAAAAAGATCATCTCCAGGTGGAGCTTTACTGATGTTGCAGCTTACAAGAATTATATGAGCACTTATTCAGGCATTAAATCATTTACTGAAAGTGGTAAAACATGGATTGTTTGGAGCGCTGCTGAAAGAGACGGAGGCCATGCAGCTATGATGATTGCTGAGTGGGAAAATGGTTTTAAAAACATAGCAACCATACCAATTGAAACCATTGCACCTGCCGCCAATGCACTGCCAAATGAAATTGAAGTTGCTACGGAAAAGGACGGCTTGTATTTATATGTTGTTCTGAATGGAAATAATGAATTATTGAAAATTCGCTGGAGCGATAAGATGGTCGTATGGCGCACACCAACTGGTGTTGCACCCTACGGTGTTGCTTTGGCAAATGGAAACATTTATGTAACCAACTGGGCAGGTGCCACTGCAACAGACAGCACCAAAGAGCGGGCAGGAGTGCCATGGGGACTTGCTTACACAGATCCCCGAACCGGTGCAACAGCTTCAGGAAGCGTTACTGTTTTTGAACCAGCCAATGGTAAGCCCTCAAAACAAATAATGGTTGGCCTGCATCCCAATGCAATAAAAACTGCTGACAACGGCAAGTATGTTTTTGTGGCCAACGGGTCAAGTGATGTAATTTCTGTCATCAGCACTAAAACAAATACTGTTGTTGAAAATATTGCAGTCGGGTTACTAAAAGGAAAATACAGTTTGCAGGGCAGCACGCCAAACGGCCTTTCGTTAAGTGCAGACAATTCAATATTGTATGTTGCCAATGGTGTAGATAATGCCGTTGCTGTTGTTCAACTCGGTAACAAAGCTTCAGCTTTGGGCAAGGCGGCTTCATCTAAAGTAACCGGGTATGTTCCCACAGAAGCCTACCCGTCCGGCATTAAAATTATTAAAGACCAGCTGGTAGTCTCCAACCTGGAATCAGACGGAGCCAATGTTATCAACAGCAGCAAATGGGCCAGGGCCATTCATAACCAACTCGGCTCGATAAGTATCATTCTGTTACCAAACAGTAACCAGTTAAAAAATTATACACAGGAAGTTTCCCAACTTAATTTGATAAACCGGATGGAACAAATGCAGTTACTGCCCCGTGCAAATGCAGCGCCTCTGCCGGTTCCCGAGCGGCTGGGTGAGCCATCAGTTTTCAAGCATGTTATTTACATCATAAAAGAAAATAAAACCTATGACCAGGTTTACGGAGATATTGCAACAGGAAAGGGAGATAGCAGCTTGTGCATTTTTGGTGAAAAAGTAACACCCAACATGCATGCGTTGGCAAAGCAGTTTGGTTGGATGGATGATTACTATGCTTCAGGAAAATCATCCGCAGAAGGCCACCAGTGGACAGATGCCGGAATGGTATCTGATTATGTGGAGAAGAATGTAAGGGCCTGGTTCAGGAGTTACCCACACCGGCAGGATGATGCACTTGTTTACAATAAGGGCGGCTTTATTTGGAACCATGCACTTGACCATGGAAAAACTGTTCACATTTTTGGAGAAGCCTGTGAAACTCAATACGATAAAACATTAAAGTGGGCCAGCCTTTATGCAGATTACAAAGCCGGTAAAAAGCCCGGTTGGTTTAATAAAACAACCATTGCAAGAATACGCCCCGTCATATCAGCAACCTATCCTGATTGTGATAATATTAACTTCAGCGATCAGCAGCGGGTTGACGTTTTTACAGCCGCCTGGAAAGAATATGAATTAAAAAACAACCTGCCAAATTTGATAGTAATGTCGTTGCCGAATGACCACAGCGCAGGAATCTCACCGGATTTTCCAACACCCAATGCAATGGTAGCAGACAATGATTTAGCCGTTGGCAGAATTGTGGACATGATCACCAAAAGTAAATTTTGGGATTCAACGGTGATCTTTATTACGCAGGATGATTCTCAAAGTGGCTGGGATCATATTTCTGCCTACCGCACAGTGGGGCTCACTATCAGCCCTTACAGCACAGGAAAATTAAACACCTCTAACTATAACCAGGTTTCCATGTTAAGAACCATTGAGCAAATTCTTGGGCTGCCGCCGATGAACATTATGGATGCCACTGCAAGGTTAATGACTGATTGTTTTCAGCCTGTAAAATCTCAAATACCAGCTTATACATTTTTGCCAAATAATATTCCGCTTGATCAAATGAACAAGCCCCTGGCAGCTTTACATGGACAAGAAAAAAAGTTTGCAATACAATCGCAGGTAGAAGTTTTTAATGAAGTGGATGGAGGAGAAGATGACACTATGAACCACATCATTTGGTTTTACGCAAAAGGCAACTTAAAATACCCGGGCACAAAGTGATGGAAAGATGTTTGTAAGTTTAATCATTAAATTACCCGAGGCTTATCCTTGCAACCGGCTGTATACTCATATCTGCTGTAAGTTCCTGGTAAGATAAAACAACAATTGCCGGATAAACAACTTCTACCAGTGCTTTAAAATGTGGCCGCACCGTTTGAGTGGTAAGCACCACCTGAGTCTGCGTTGATACAGCCGAATATTTCAACTCATTGCTGGTTGCTGTTAAAATGCGATTTTTTTCATTTTCAGCTAATTCAGCACCGCTGTCTGCAGCCTGTTTAATACTCCTTTCAATTTCTAAATCAAGGAGATAAACCACAAGTGTGCTCTGGCCTTTTGTGTGGTAGTGACTTATGTACCGTTTCATTTTTGCCCGTACAAATTCTGTCACCAACATTATATTTTTTTTATGATTGATCACAGGTAAAACAGTAACATCCTGCGTAACTCTTTCATCAAAAATAATGCGTTCATCATCGGCTTTTATCCAGTCAAAATCAGCAATGGCTTCCAGGATAAATTTTAGGTTACGGATGGTTACTTGTTCTTTTGCCAGCCGCCGCAGCGTTTTTGTTATAAGGGGTATTTGATCCTGCTGCATGGCAATATCGGCTAACGCCGGGTAATATGTCTTTAGCTTTTCAACATATTGTGTTACAAGTTTTTTGGTTACACACAAGTAGCCGTTCCTGCGTAAAAAACTGCTGAAACAAAGTATAAAATAACCAAACCCATCCCAGGTTGTGAGGCCGGCTTCTTCAAGGGTTTGCTTATCATTAAAACCTGCAAAACTTGCAGCATATCCGTTAGCCGGGTTCACCGTGTCGGTTGCTTCAATCTTCAAAAGCCCTAATTTTTCAGGAGTGTCATTTACCAAAATCGTGTTGTCTTCAAGCCCTGTAAAAGGTAAACAGGTAAACGTATTTATCTCAAAATAAAATGACCGCAGTGCTACCGTTAGTTCAAATTTTATTTTGAAAGGAGGGTAGGTAATGCCGGTTTCGTAAAAGAGTCCGTCTCTCATCAGTTCAAAGAGATTGCTGCTGCCTGCTAAGCTAACCAGCATTTCAAAATAAGTTTGATTTATGTGGACGTATATTTCCTTTCCGCTGCCGGCATCTATTAATTGTTCCTCCAGCAAATTCTTGTCCCCATTAGGTTTAAAAAAATCTAACACCTGAGTTTTATCAGGCAAAGCTATTTTTAATTGCAGCAATTCAAGAGTGGTAGACTCAGCGATACCAGGGTCTCCGAAATTTTCTACAGGTGCAAAAACTTCTGCACCGAGGCTTTCAGTATAAAAAATCTGCGGCTGCAGCCACAAAATTTGTTCAATAAAGTATTGCCAGAATTTTTCTTCTTTGCCGGGTGTTTCAACCAGGGCTATTTCAACTTCTTGTTTGAGCGTTGCAGGAAAACGGCAGGTCAATCCGTTGATGGTAAGGAAATCCGGACCGTTGTTCTCTGTTACATTCAAAGATGCTTTTACACCAGCCCTGTTGAGCCAGGACTGTACAATACTGGCGACTGCTTCCCTGCCGGGATGCCTTGTTGTAAAAGCCGTTGTTCCTGTTATGATGTTGATTACGGGCTGCATAATTTATTCGGATGCTTTGTATTCATTTGGTGATGCAACAATCAAAGTTGGGAATTCTAATTCCACCAATTTTTTAACATGATACCTGAGTGCCTGGTTGTTTACAATAAGGGCTGTGGTATCAGGCAACTGAGAACTTTCTACAACTTCCCTGATAGATGCCAGCGCTTCCTGGCAGTCTTCTGGTTTCATGGTGAGAAAGATTTTGCCATCCTCAGTTGTCAGTGACTCAGTGATCAATCGTTCCGCATCTGCAGGCAGCCCAATATGATTCAATTTCAATGTGTTTACGGGAAGGTCTCCTTTTACGGCGAGCCGGATTTGTTCTGCAATAATGCATACTTCATTGCTTATTTTTACAGCATCCGCAAAGGCATTGATAATTGCTGACCTGTTCTTTAAAGGAAGCTTTTCCCTTACAAGATTTTTAAGTACATTTTTAAACAGCAGGCGCTGAGTATTGCTTGCCGCAATGGTAGTTACTACAGAAGAAACAGAGTCATCAGTTTCATTTTTTATAATTTCTGTAAGGTTGCCTGTAAGATAGTTTTGGCAATACTCATCATCAACAAAAAGCTGCAGGTTATTGCAAATAAGCGCTTCTAAAGTATAGATGATAAAATCAAAATCACTCCACGTTGCTACATTTTTTTCAATTAAAGTTTTACTGACATTTTCATTTACCCAGCCAGAATGTTTACCAGTTAACGGGTTTATTCCCATCACAAAATCTGGATCAGTGTCCTTCAGCGAACCGTCATCAACATTCGCAAAATATTTTCCTTTCTCAACTGTGCACATCAAAAGGGGGATTTCATCCAGCATAAAAATACAGGTTCCCGGTGCCAGGTCTCCATCGTTGCCCCTGATTCTTACCGCAGGCAGGGTTATAGCATATTTTTCCGCAACTCTTTTTTTCATGGCGGGTATAAGCTCTTTTACCACATGCCAATTTGGTGATTCTGCATCTGGTGGAACAAGATCTTCACTGATCTCAAATGCAATGCTGGTGACAAATGGATTGAGTTCAGAGCT
This sequence comes from Ferruginibacter sp., assembly GCA_965247025.1. GTDB lineage: Bacteria > Bacteroidota > Bacteroidia > Chitinophagales > Chitinophagaceae > Ferruginibacter. The sequence goes on from OZ252000.1 coordinate 6,003,132, forward strand.
GGTATTTGTTAAGGTTGTTAATGCTGCGGCAGCTTCTGAAAACAGGCCCGGAAAATTGAGTAGTTGCAGGTAGTTGTGGAAGGCACCTGAAAAGCTTTTATCGTTACGGTTAACTCTTGCAAGAGATGCTGTTAAAGCGGTATGGCAAAGTTCTCCTTCATAACTAGATAGTTCCGCCAATTTTGATTGAATTTCAGCCGCCGCAGTAACAGGAATATTTTTAAGCTGGTTGATTTTTTCGGTTATTTTTTTTAGCCATAATTCACAGGTGGATTCAAACGCAGCCGGGCTAATGCCAGCGCCTTTGCCATTTTGTTGCAGGAAAAAAAGCATTTTAACAATGCCTTCCAAAAACTCATTCAATATTTTTATACTGGTACTACAGGTAATAAAAAAAGTAAAGGCTTCTTCAGCTTTTTCCATTTCTCCTGCATAAAGGTAAAATTGTGAAAGTGTGTAAGCCTGGTTACCTCCAGGTCCGGCGCCGGTTTGAAAAGCTTCCATCCTGCTTATACCGGTTACTGCCTCTCCTGCAATTAAAAAAGCCCAGGCAAAAGCAAATGCTTCTCTTGGATATTGCCGGCTGTTATCCATTGATAAGATTTCGGCCGCAGCTGACGCAGCACCGGCAAGGTCGCCACTGTACCAAAAGGAAAGCATTTTCATTTGTAATGCAAATATTTCTCCCGGACTTTCAATAAGTACTTCGCTGAATAAACCCAATGCTTTCGTATAATCTTTGTCCCTGTAAAAATAGATGTACGCCTCCCATGATTTATAGTGGGCAGGTTGTTTTCTTTCTTCCCTTATGTTCTTGTCAGTAATTGCAATAAGCCATTCCAAAGCCTTGTCAAACTCACCGGCATTTAGTTGCACTATAATCATTTCTTCCTGCAGGTTGGTATCGCCACCGCTGCTTAAAGCCATTGCTTTTTCTAATACAATCCCGGCATTTTGTTCCATTCCCAAAAGCCTGAAATACCTGCCCAGGTAAGTTAAAAATGAAACATTCTTCTCACTGTGTATCAATGCCCTTTCCGCATACAGCAGTGCGTTCCAGTAATCATTGTAAAAATTAACTGAGCTAAAGCTGTAGCGGCTTTCATGTATTCTTGCAATAATGATGTAGTGCCATGCATCATCATCATTAACAACGCTGGTTTCACTGCACTGATGCCAGGCTGCAAAGGCTTCCTGCAATTTTGCCTCGTCAGCAAAAGGCGGATAATTTACATAACTTAAAATAAAAAGGGTATCTGCATAATACCGGAAGGCATCCCTTAAAGCAGCATCTGTTTCCGTAGCTCTTTTAAAATATTTCGCAGCTTCAGAATAACTGGCATCCCAGTAAAATTGCTTGCCAGCCTCCAGGTAATTTGACGCAGCAACTTTGCTGTCTTTCTGTTTTTGGGCAATAGATGCTTTCAGTAAATAAACCCCTGTATTGTTATAGGTATTCTTATTTTCTAACCCAAGCTGCTCAGCTTTTTGAACCCATAAATTAACTGTTGCCTTATCATAGTCTGTGATGTTGCCAATAAAGGCAGCAAAGAAATAAGTATTACCACGGTCAGGCTTATTCGCTATGGCCTTATTCACCTGCTGCATTATTTCGGTTTTGTCTGAATGCAGGTGCAAATAACCATAATCTTCATCTGTAAGCAGGCTGATGGCTTTATCCATCCCGGCCTGGCTTTCTATAAGTATCCTGATTTTCAAAAAGAGCAAATGAGTATTATCCGGTTGCTTAACCAGGGCTGCTTCCACTATTTCAAGGGCCGTCTCAAAATTGTTTTCTTCTGTAAGTTTACCCGCTGTTGTAATTGCTGCCTGTAATTCTTCTTCCAGTATTGCAGCTTTTTGCTGGTCAAGTTCCCGCTGCAGGTTTATGTAGCCGATCAGGTTTTTAAATATTTCCGCCTTTGGCAGATTATTAGTGCCGGCAAAACTTAGCGCTTTTTGCTCAACAAACTCATACAGGTATGCAGAATCTGTACCGGCGAGCAGTTCTTTTATCACAGCTTCGCATTCATTCATCAAAGCCTCATCCTTAGTGGTTTGCATTGCATCCATAAAAGCCGTTAAGGCATCCTTGGGTTTGCGAAGGCTTTTGTAGTTCTGCCCTTTTAAGAATAAAATAGCAGCATTATCCGGAGGCCCGTCAATACCTGCTGCCTCAGCAAGCTCGTTTAGCGAACTGGTAAAATTATTATTCAAATAAAAAGCAATAGCCAGCTCAAAGAAAAGGAACTTTTCTTTTTTCGTGGTGCCATATTTGTCTAGAAAATAATCCATTCCTGCTGGTTGTTATTTTTCTTTTTTTAACTGTTGTATTGCCGCCAGCCTTACTTCAATTTTAGTGATGTATTCCTTGTTTTCCGGCTTCGCCTTTTGGATAAGTAATTCTTTCTCAAGATTTACCAGCCTTCCAAAATCGAGATGACGCAGCAGCCTTTTAACAGCATCTACCCGGTAAGTATCGGAACCTGCATTTTGGGAAGCGTTCACCATTGGTGCTGCCGAGGTAGTAATCACGGGGGTATCAGCCGCAAGCACTGCATCGAATCCACTAAAATAAAAAAGCGGAAATCCATAAGAATAATCGGGCACCACACTGTTTCTAACAAGTTTAACTGCATCCGTAAGTGGTAGTGACCTTGCAAGCGATTTATAAAACGTTTTAAAAAATACAGGATTCATTTCCTTCTTGCTATCAGCTTCTTTTAACACGTAAGGCATTGACAATACTGCGGTCTGATTGTCTTTATTCATCCTGATTATTTTACCAGCAAACTCTTCAAAGCCGGCATAGTCGTATTTATTGGCATCTTTCCATGCCTGCAAAACCAACAATTTAAGTGACGGATCGGGTAAAATATTATAATCTGTGAGATAGCGGTAAATTTCAGAAAATGCAATTTTTTCTATTTCAGCACTATACTTGTTAAAATAAAAAGCACGGGCATCGCCGCCTTTTACAAGAGTGGTGTCAACATCACATATTAAATGGATGATCTTATCAACATTGTTGTATTGGTCGTCTTTTAAAAATATCTTGTTTAGCTCGGATTTTGAAAGTAGTTCAGCAGCTTTTTGGTCTTCGTAAAACACGTTTATAAAACTAAATTCAATATTTGTGTTGGCTTCGCTAACTGCATCGGCGACAGCCTTAAGTGCTGTGTAAAAAGGGAAAAGGTTATCTGTATCTTTTGTAAGAAATGCAACCGATACCACCAGTTTGCGTGGCTGTTTTTTACCAGTGGCAGAATATTTTTTATACTCCCTGAAAATACTGGCTTCTTTGGAAAGAAAGAACCCACCCGGCAATGCTTCTTCGTCATCTGCATTAATACCTGTAACTGGCTGGCTTTCCGGGCAGTACATCAATTCCCAGGGTAACTGTGCAAGCTCTTTTGAATCTTCAATACCCGGATCAAACTCAAGTTTTATCTCAATCTTACTACCTGTTTGTTTTGCCTTGTGCAGACAATCCATAAAGTCGGCAGTGTTTGTAAAAAGTAATCGGAACAGAAATTTACCGATAACTACAGACATAGATTCAACCACAGTTGTATCAAGTGTAAATATGCCATTGCATTTAAGCAGGTTGTGGCCGTTGCTTACTGTATCATTAAACAAGTCATCGTAAAAAGTATCGCTTATCTCAATACCGTTACTTAAATAGATGTCAAGCTTTTGCAACAAAACTTCGTCAAGGCTCCCGGTAGAAAAGCCTATTTTCTTCTTGCTGTCCAGTTTAAAAGTAAAAGGAATTTTGTCGCTCATCTTTTCAAAACATTACGGGGTATCCATGTTGTCAATAATGTTGTCAATAATGTTGTTAATATTGTTTATTTGTTTTTCAAGGCCCTTCTCATCTTCTTCTTTAAAACTGCTGGCCCAGGTATCAATCGTTCGCTGTAATGTTTCTTTCGGGTCACTTATGGCTGCTGTCACCAAAGTAAACTTTCCCATTGGGCCTACATTTATCTGGGTGTTATTGTCGCCCAGTATAGCCTGATTGGTATTTGTTATATTATTGTTGTCTCCTGTAATGTTTGTGGTAATGGTTTGAGTAATTTTATTTTCAAGCCAGCTGAATTTCTGTTTAAAATTTTCATCGGGTTCAGCCTGTCCAATACTATCAGGATCAAATTGCTTTGCACCATCTTCTGTACTGATTGATTTTATTTCTTCCTTAAGTAACCTTATCTCCTGGGGCCCTCCTTTTAGATACCTTGCAACAGGATAATTAAAAGTCTGATTGTTTTCCAGCACATCCATTTCTGGCCTTTGTGGTACCGCATTTTTGTCGAGCACCATTTTAGATAAAGCTGAAACCCTTGAGCTTACTGCCATTCCGAGAGAAAATATTGTAACGACAGTATCTGTGCCACTCAAAAACTTTCCACCTAAAGTTTCAATTAATGCATATGTAAAAATGCTCACTGGTTTACTCAAATAAGATACCTGGCCTTTGCCGCAGGCTGTAAGAATTACCCTGTTAGGGCAGTCCTTAAAACTATCCTCATTAAGCGGCTTCATCGTCATTCCGGCTGAGTGGCAACAATCCAGCAGCACCAGCATTTTATTACAGTTGATGCTCTTTAATTTGGCTGCGAATTCAGCTGCTTCAATAGCATTTATTTTTTTTGCCAGTTCGGATACTTCAATATTGTTATCAGCCATTGTCCATGCACTGGTATCATTTGCAATTAAAAAATAATTGCCTTCCTGTTCATAGCCATGCCCGGAAAAATAGACGATGACAAAATCAGCTTTGGTAATTTTTGTTACCTCTGTCAACTTATCAAGTTCCGCAATAATGTTAGCTGCAGTAGCTTCCCCGTTTATAAGGGTTGTTACTTTTTTTTCATCAAACAGCTGGAAGGATCCAACCAATGCCCTCCGCATCATATCTGCATCTGTAGCTGTTACCACCATGTGTTCACTGTCAGCAGCACGCCTGCCCACGCCTGTAAGCAGGGCAAAGGAATTGTCTTTTGCAAACGGCCTGCCGTCTGCAGATCTTACTGTGACAGGGTTGTACATATCTGATCTAGTATTGCTTTATTATCGCTGACGTATTTTTCTGCAATGGCCTGTAGCGCCTTTATGTTTTCAGCCGATGCGTCATCCATTGAAGCAGTTGCAGCATCCAGTTTTATTTCATCGAGCCGCTGGTACCTTACTGTACCATCCTTATAAGGCGGCATTAAATATTGCATGCTGAAATGTGTGCTTTCTGCAACACTTTGCATAAATACATTTGTAAGCAAAGGCTGTATCCAGTCTTTGGTGCGCCATTTATCAGCATTAGAAAAATCTATAGCAGCAGGGTAGTGACCGCAACCAATTGAAAGCATGTAAAAAGGCAGATCAGTATCGTCGGCAGCAGCCTCTGCTTCATAAGGTTTTGCGTTTTCCGCTTTAGGCTGGGTTAGTTTATTTTTCCATAATTCTTTTGCTTCGCAGTAAGCCAGAATTGCCGGATTGTTGGCGAATACACCACCATCTACAAAAGCATTTTCCTTGTTTTCGTATTGTACTTTCGCCGGCTTAAAAAATGTTGGCGCCGCTGAAGTTGCTCTTGCCACCTGCCTTAAAAAAAAATCTTCTTTCTCCTTTTTCTTAGCTATCCGGGATGAAAAATAAAATGGTTTCTCGTTGTCTGGGGCGTAAGTGGTTACTAAAATATCTGTAAGAGAATTGCTGAGTTTCTCATCACCAAATTTTTGTAGCAGCAATGCTTCAAAATTTTTCACATCGTAGCATTTATCAAACAAGCCATCCTCCACAATTGCATCCATCCAGCTTTTAAAATCGGCAGGCCGTTTTGAAAATATTTCTCCACCATGTTCAGTGTACAATTTTAGCATATCCTCGGCTTTGTACTTATTTCCACCATCTTCATTTTGCATGGTCAGCCCTGCTGCAATAATACCTCCGGTAGATGTGCCGGCAACCAGGTTAAAAATTCCAGATATGGATTGCCCTGTTCTTTCCTCAATATACCGGAGAATAGTGCAGGGAATAATGCCTTTTATTCCTCCGCCGTCAATTGAAAGTATCTTTATTTCAGCTTTTTTCATGGCAGCTTTTTGGGGTTGCAAAAATGAATTTTAAATATAAAAAAAATAAAGCTGCTTTTGTATTTTAAGCTGAGATATTTTGCCTTACTAAAAGGCTCACAGAATGGCAGATTTCATGATCCGGAATTTTCAACAACAATTATTGTTTCTCAGCTAGTCATTTGGATAAATAAAAAACCCTTCATTACTGAAGGGTTGGTGTTTTGTTTATTCACTTAACAAATAAGGTAAGTGCTTCCAGGGGTTATGTAAAATTTTATCTTATAATGCTATTTGTTTTTCTACCATCATTTTACGCATGTTAATTAATCCGTACCGCATTCTTCCTAAAGCGGTGTTGATGCTGCAGTTTGTAAGTTCAGCAATTTCTTTAAAACTTAAATCTGCATAGTGACGCATTATGATCACTTCACGTTGATCCATTGGCAAAAGGTCGATCATTTTACGAACTCTTTCATGGCTCTGAACCTGCATCATTTTTTGCTCAGGGCTGGCCTCGTTAAAGTTCAGCACTTCAAAAATGTCCCTGTCATCACTTGTTTTGATGCTTGGGCTGCGTTTAACTTTCCTAAAATGGTCAACACACATGTTGTGTGCAATACGAAGCGCCCATGGTAAAAATTTTCCTTCATCAGTATAACGGCCACCTTTTAAAGTGTCTATAATACGAATGAACACATCCTGAAAAAGATCTTCTGCAAGATATTTGTCCTTCACCAACAAATAAATGGAAGTGTAAATTTTGTCCTTGTAACGGGTAACTAAAGTGGATAGGGCTTCTGTGTTACCATCAATGTACAGGTGTACCAATTGCTGATCAGCTAAACTTGTTAGGCATTTCATGATTTACGGTTTTAGGTTTGTTATAGATTTGGATAAATAGGGCCGATAAATATTACGGGGAGAAGTTTGGAAGACTATTAGGGGAGTCTTGTTAGCTTTTCACTGTATCAGATATTGGCTTGATAAAAGTAGATTTATTTTTAACTCTACCAAAAAATTTTAACAGATTTTTCAGAATAATTTCAAATTCGAGTGTTTATTCTTTTAAAACGAGTAATTGTACTAAACCTGCTTTCGTAGTCTTACCAGTTTGACCGGGTGTGCTTACTTTTTTTTGTAATATATTGTTACCTCAGCGAAGTTTTTAGCTGTTTCAGCCTGCTTATTTTTTATTGTGTTACTAAAGCAACTATTTTCTTATTTTGATACATGGTATTTCAACTAACAGCTATAGTTAACTTACAAAAACACAACAGATAAACTACTAAGCGACAAGAGTATACGAACATTTTGTCTTCTTGGATTATTTAATGATGGGATAAAAAAGCCAGGGGTAGCAGTAAAATGTTTTGTTTCATTTCCATACCAAACTATGAAGGGTTATTTTTGTAATTACAAATAATTATGGCAACAAATACAGTAAGCAAAAGAAAACAACCAACAGAAATTTCCAGGGCAGATGGAATATATATACAAGGCGCAAGGGTACATAACTTAAAAAATGTAACTGTAACAATACCAAGAAATAAACTGGTAGTTGTAACGGGCGTGTCTGGCTCCGGTAAATCATCTCTTACAATAGATACATTATTTGCAGAAGGACAACGACGCTATGCTGAAAGCCTTAGTGCTTATGCAAGGCAGTTTATGCAGCGTATGAATAAGCCTGATGTAGATTTTATAAAAGGACTTTGTCCTGCTATTGCAATTGAGCAAAAAGTAATTACCCGTACACCAAGAAGCACTGTTGGCAGCATGACGGAGATTTATGATTACCTGCGTTTACTATTTGCAAGAGCAGGAAAAACAATTTCTCTCATAAGCGGCAAAGAAGTAAAGAAAGATGATGTGAAAGATGTGGTGGACGCAATTAATCAGTTGCAGCATGGTGATAAAGTATTAATGCTGGTACCGTTTAAAAAGCAGCAACACCGGGAACTAAAGGAAGAACTCAATATTTTATTGCAGAAGGGATTTACAAGAGTGGCCTCCCCCAACCCCTCCAATGGAGGGGCTTTAGAGCCCGAGCGGATTGAAGATCTTTTAGAAAGTATTGATTCAGATAAAAGCATCTCGGCCAATTTTAATAAAAGCAAGCAAGCTACTTATTTGCTGGTAGACAGGATAGTTGTAAAGGATTTTGATGAAGATGATATTCATCGTATTTCCGACTCTGTAAACACAGCTTTTTACGAAGGCGAAGGCGAAATGTTGCTGGAAGTTAACGGCAAAAAGATGCTTCATTTCAGCAATAAATTTGAGCTGGATGGAATTGTTTTTGAAGAGCCTGTTCCTAATTTATTTTCTTTTAATAATCCTTTTGGTGCATGTCCGGTTTGTGAAGGATTTTCGCAGGTATTGGGCATAGATCCGGATTTAGTTATTCCCAACAAACAGTTGAGCGTTTATGAAGGCGCCGTTGCACCCTGGAAAGGAGAGAAACTGGGCATGTGGAAAGACGCCTTTGTAAGAGCGGCTAAAAATTTTAACTTTCCTGTTCATAAACCAATCATTGATTTAACAGAGGCTCAGCTTGATGCGCTTTGGAATGGAAATTCTCATACGGAAGGCATCAATGATTTTTTTAAAGAGGTTGAACAGAATTTATATAAAGTGCAGTACAGGGTTTTACTAAGCCGCTACCGGGGCCGTACGCTATGCCCGGAGTGCAAGGGTTACAGGTTACGCAAAGAAGCACTCTATGTAAAAATTGCAGACAAACATATTGGTCAGTTGTGTGCCTTGCCTGTTAAAGATTTGCAACAATGGTTTGCTGGTTTGCGGCTCAATGAATACCAGCAGCAGGTGGCCAAAAGAATTTTAACTGAGATCCATCACCGCATCAAAACATTGCTGGATGTTGGCCTCGGGTATCTTACCCTCAACCGCCTCGCTAACTCACTAAGCGGTGGGGAGAGCCAGCGAATACAGCTTACCCGTAGCCTGGGCAGCAATCTTACCAACTCACTTTATATTTTGGATGAACCAAGTATTGGCTTGCACAGCAGGGATACACAACGGCTTATAACTGTTCTTAAGGAATTGAGAGATCTTGGGAATACAGTTGTAATTGTAGAGCATGATGAAATGATCATGAGGGAAGCCGATTATATTATAGATATGGGCCCGCTGGCCAGTCATTTAGGCGGCGAGGTTGTAGCCGCTGGAAATTACGAAGAGCTTATTGCTAACAGCAAAAGCCTTACAGGGAAATACCTCAGCGGCGAAATGTCCATCGAAGTTCCAAAGCAACTGCGAAAATGGAAACGGAGTATTATCATTGAAGGCGCCAGGCAGAATAATTTACAAAACCTTACCGTTGAATTCCCTTTGAATGTTTTGTGTGTGGTGAGTGGAGTAAGTGGCAGTGGTAAAACAACGTTGGTTAAGCAGATATTGTACCCTGCGTTGCAGAAACTGAAAGGCGAAGGGATAGACAAGCCAGGCCTTTTCAGGGCTTTAAAAGGAGACGTGGACAGCATAAGCCAGGTGGAAATGGTTGACCAGAATCCGATTGGCAAATCATCAAGAAGTAACCCTGTTACCTACATAAAAGCCTATGACGAAATAAGGGATTTGTTCAGCAAACAACCCATGAGTAAGGTTAGAGGCTTTCAGCCAAAACACTTTTCTTTTAATGTGGATGGAGGAAGATGTGATGCCTGCAAAGGCGAAGGCGAACAGGTTGTTGAGATGCAGTTTTTGGCAGATGTGCATTTGGTTTGTGAAGTATGCGGAGGTAAAAAATTTAAAGAAGAAGTGCTGGAGGTTACCTACAAAGGCAAAAATATTTATGATGTGCTGGAACTTGGTGTTGACGAGGCTATTGAGTTCTTTTCATCTGCCATGGCAGTGCCAGGAAAAACCGTTAAAGTAACAGATAAAGATGGTGAAGATGTTGCCCGTAAAATACAACCGTTAAGCAACGTGGGGCTTGGATATGTAAAGCTTGGCCAAAGCAGTAATACACTTTCCGGCGGTGAGGCTCAACGGGTAAAACTGGCTTCATTCCTTGGTAAGCCTAACCGTTCTTCCAGCAATGGTGAAGGGTCAAAAAACGGCAGTATTTTATTCATTTTTGATGAGCCGACTACCGGTCTTCATTTTCATGATATAAAAAAATTACTTGCATCTTTCAATGCATTGATTGAACAGGGCCACAGCATTTTAGTAATTGAACATAATACCGATGTAATTAAAAGTGCCGACTGGGTAATTGACCTCGGCCCGGAAGCTGGTGATGGTGGTGGAAAACTGGTATTTGCTGGTAAGCCATCTGACCTGAAAAATTGTTCAGCCAGCAATACGGGTAAATTTTTATAACTGATACCCGGATTGTTTGATAGTTGTCAGGATAAAACAACAATGGCTGCCTTACTGAGGCAGCCATTATTAATTGGATAAACCGGGCTTATACTTAATACTCAAATGCCAGGAGTAAGCTGGACTAAGTTTATTATTTCTTAATAAAAAATATTTTCTCTGCCTGGCCGTTGCTTACAACTTGAATAATATACATACCGCTGCTTAATCTTTCAGAACCAATTGCAAAGCTGTTTGTGCCTGCACTTAATGCAATTGTTTTTTTACTGATCAATTTACCTGCAATATCTGTAACCATCAATACAGCATTTTTTGCATTGGTGCTTTGATATAAAATTGCGGCAGAACCTTCAGAAGGATTAGGAGAAACATACAGGTTATCAGAACTTCTGTTAAAGTTAAATTTAATCACTGCAGAATATTCAATTGTGCCGTTAAGGTTAACTACTTTCAACCTGTAAAAATTAAAACCAGTTACAAGATTTACATCCGTGGAGCTATAAGACGAACCGGAAATATTTGCTGGTTGAAGGCTGGCAATTGGAGAAAAATTTCTTCCGTTCACAGATTTTTCCACGATGTAAGACTTTATATCTTGCTCAAAATCGCTCAGCCAGTTCAGCGTAACTTTTTTATCAGAAAGTACTCCTTTAAAATAAGTAAGTTTTACTGCGAGGATCACATCCGGTGTAGGTATACAACCTTTGTTGTTTACCCAGGTTGTGCCTCCGTTACCATCAGGAACAATTATTCCGGCACTTACACTGGTGGAGTCTTTACTTCCAGGTGTGTAATCCTGTTCTGAAGTTGTGTAGTCACTAAGCACTGTACTATCGCCTCCGGCGTTTAGGATATGCAGTGTACTTACTCTTCTGGCGGTGTTGCTGAAATAACCGCTTCCGGTATTTGAGCAATCAGTGCCAGCGCCATCGGCATTACCAAAAACAACGTAATAAGTGTTTGTGGCAACACCTGCATTACAATGATTTGAGAAATTAAGATTTGAGGCAGCGTCATCAAAGCCGCATAGTGCAGTGGAACTTCTGTAGCCTGCACCAACAAAAATAATTACGTTACTATTGGCGGGAATTATATCCGTAGTTGGCACTGCAATAAATACGTTGCAACCAGCTACTGTATTCAGTTGGTTAATAAGAGTATTGATATCAGCATTGTCTGCTGGTACAGATGGATACCTGAAACCATAACAATGTAAACCGCTGGCACAAGACTCACCGGGGAAAGATGAAAACAAAGGATACGGTGACGCAACAACATTGTTACCTCTCCACCAGTAGTTGTAATCATTGGAGTTGCCGCTTACAGCAGGTTTATATGAGCCGAGGGAAATATCAGCTATATTAATTGGCAGTGAGGTCGTTTTTGCTACAATAAATTCATTGTGTTCATCGCCTCCACAGGGATTTATGAATTGCGACGTAAGCACCAGTTGAGCTTTGGCTGTAAATATCAATGCAATAATTGAAAGGACAGACAGGTAAATTTTTCTCATTCGTTTTGTTTAAAAAATAAAAGTTCCACCCCTGCACAAAGTATTTATGCCGAAATGCGGTGATCAATAATAAAAAAGGGATGTTTTTAAGGAAGGGTACAAAACTGACTGCAATGATATTTAAAATATCAATTGCATCCGCATAAAGAACTAAAAATTACGCAGAAATAATAAAGAAGTACGGAGAAGGATTAGCTAGTTACACTATCTCAGCCTGTCACTGTCTTTAATAAGTTTTTCATCTGCATTAACGCCACGTGCAGCCAAAATAAAAAATACAATTACCAGTAAATGCAGTACAGATGTTAAGGATAAAGTGCCAAGGGTAAAGGCTGCGATTTTTTTATAATACAAAAATAACAAACCAAGTTCAATAATGATTGCAGCCATACAAAGCCTTAATTGTACAATACGATTTTTATAAAGAAAAATTCCAACAACTCCCAATACCGCTACCAGCAGGGTTACAATCAAAATACCAAAGCCACCGCTGGCTCCGTTTAACTCATGATAAGGTATAGCAGGATCATTAATTCCACTGTAAAAAGGCAATTGAATAGTAAGTAAAATACATATCGCCGCAAGTAAAAGCCAAACAGATTGTATACGTTGTATCATATTATTGTGAGTTGTGAATAGTCAATGGTGAAAAAGCTAAGAACCTGGCATTAATTATAGACACTAAACTCCAAACCGCAAACCGTAAACAGTTACCCTAGCTCCGGGTACAGACTAAACTGAGCCATAAATTCATTTACCTGTCCCCTTACCGTGCCGATCACCAGTTCATCATCTGCATTCATCAGTACATTATCAACTGCATTTACAACAAATTGCATATGCTCTTCCTTTAAACCACGGGTTGTAATGGCAGGTGTACCAATACGAATGCCAGAGGTAACAAAGGCGCTTTTATCATCAAAAGGAACCATGTTTTTGTTAAGCGTAATATCAGCTTTAACCAGCGCCTGTTCGGCTTTTTTACCGCTGATATTTTTATTACGAAGATCAATAAGCATCAGGTGATTATCAGTACCGCTGCTGATTAATTGATAACCTTTTTCTACAAATGCTTTTGCCATTGCCTGTGCATTGCTGATTACCTGTTGTGCATAAATACTATATTCATCAGTAAGTATTTCGCCAAACGCAATTGCTTTTGCCGCAATAATGTGTTGCAACGGGCCGCCCTGTATGCCGGGGAAAACTGCCATATCCATCAGGTTGCTCATAAGCCTGGTATTACCTTTTACATCCTTTAAACCAAAAGGGTTTTCAAAATCTTTTTTCATTAAGATGATGCCGCCCCTTGGCCCACGTAGCGTTTTGTGAGTGGTGCTGGTAACAAAATGGCAATGTTCAAAGGGTGAGCTCAACAGGCCTTTTGCAATCAGCCCGGCCGGGTGTGCCATATCACATTGTACAAAAGCGCCTACTTCATCCGCCACTTTACGGATGCGTTCATAATCCCAGTCACGGCTGTAAGCACTGGCACCGCAAAATATCAGCTTTGGCCTGAATTCCCTGGCCTTTTGCTCCAGCATATCATAATCTATCAAACCAGTTTCTTTTGCAACACCGTAAAAATGGGCTTCGTACAATTTGCCTGAGTAATTGACCGGGCTGCCATGTGTTAAATGCCCTCCCATACTAAGGTCAAGACCAAGGATTTTATCTCCGGGCTGCAAAACTGCCAAAGCCACTGCAGCATTGGCCTGGGCACCGCTATGCGGCTGAACATTGGCGTAATCGCAGTTAAAAATTTGTTTTAGTCTGTCAATTGCTAATTGCTCTGTCTGGTCAACCACTTCGCAACCTGCGTAGTATCGCCTGCCGGGATAACCTTCGGCGTATTTGTTTGTCATAACACAGCCGCTTGCCTCCATTACCTGCAGCGAGGTAAAATTTTCAGAAGCAATCAGCTCCAGCCCGTGCCGCTGGCGTTCAAGTTCCTTACGAATTATATCAAAAACAGCGGTATCTCTTTGCATGAAGTTGGTTTGAGGCTGCAAATATACAAAGTGACAAATTGTAAAATGAAATGGTTGAAAGGTTGGGGATTATTATATGGTTTCTGTTTAATTTATTAAATCCCAATAGTTTATCCGGTTGATATGAAACTGACTTATTGTTATTTAATGCAGCCTTTGCTCTTTCAGCCACATTTTTTCATGTAAGGCAGATTAAATTACACTTACAGCTTCACCACTTTTACAGCTTTAAAACTTCCGTTAGGCTGCACAAACATCAATTCAGTTATTTCACCTTTTGCATTGCCACTAAATTCAACTTTATAAGCAGGTAATACTTTTAAAGTAAACTTATCTTTTACAGAAGGGACTAATTCATATTCCGGCTGGCCGGGAACAAATACATACAATGTGTTTTCACCTTTTACATAAACGCTTACCACTGTTCCGCTAAGATTGTAATCACCCACGTATTTTTGCAAACTGTCTTTTGAAACCGGAAGCGCTTTAACACCTTTCGTAAAAACAATTGGTTTAACCGGGCCTTCCAGCGGCATAGATGCAGTGCTTATATTGCCGCTTTCATCCATCTGGAATGTAATTTTAAGCCCAGTAACATTCGCAGTATCGCTGTCTGCAATATCATCTTTGTCCCAAATATTAAACACATCGTAGTTATAATGCCGCAGGTACATTTGGGCATTGGGCATCAGCATTAATAAAGAGTCATGCTGGTAGATCAATTCAAAATTTTCTTTGCCGGCTGCTGTGTAAACTCCGGTGTAGTCTTTCAGTTCATGCGTTGGCTTTGTACCTCTTTTACGGTCAGGAGGAGTTGTTTTGGAGGCTTCTTTTTCTTTCCGTTGCGAAGCAGTATCGGCACTGTAAAACTGGCTTTGCCAATCCCTGTAAGGCAGCTTAAGCAAGCGGTCGGAAATAAGGTTTCTTATCATGGAAGGAACCTGGGAACTATTTTGATTACAAAGTACCACAATACCAATACTGTCTGAAGGGAAAAAAGAAGTGCTTGCGCTAAAGCCATCAATATTACCACCATGTTCTACCCGGTAATGGCCGCGATAACTGGTAAGCATCCATCCAAATCCATAATTTGCCAGGAACATATCTGGTCGTTCAGCCGCAGGCAATGATCCGCTTATCACCATTTGTGAACTCATAGCCTCACTTACATACTGACCTGGCAAAATTTCTTTACCCTGGTACTTACCACTATTGATCCAAACGGTAAGCCATTTGGCCATATCAGTAACGCTGCTGTTAATACTGCCTGCGGGTGCCATGCCACTAATATCAAAATAAGCTGATTTGGTAATGATGCTGTCATGTTTAAGCTTGTACCCAACTGCAAGGTCTTTTGCTTCCATCCATTCTTTAAGAGATGCGTTTGAATTTGTCATTCCCAGCGGTTCAAAAAGCTTTTCTTTGATGTTATCTTCCCAGCTTTTGCCCGTAAGCTTTTCAGCAACCAATCCCTGCAGCATAAACATAAAATTATTGTACTGCCATTTCCGTCTTAAAGGCTCCGAAGGTTCCATATATTGCATGCGATGCATCAATTCTTCTTTTGACCGGGTTGGAAAATAATACCACGAATAATCATAACGGGAAACGCCTGTTCGGTGGCACATCATATCCCGGAGTGTTACTCCGTTGTTCATATCATTATTGTAAAAATTAAGATCCGGCAGGTAACTGCGAACTGGTTTGTCTATACCTACCTTGCCATCTTTAGCCAGTAACCCGATGAGTGAAGCGGTAAATGCTTTGGAGCAGGATCCAATGGCAAACTGGGTGTTTGCTGTTACCGGCAGTTTTGCATCGATATCTTTATAGCCAAACCCCCTGGCATAAATTACTTTATTCTTTTCCACAACTGCTACAGCAAATCCTGCAGCCTTCCAGTCTTTAATTACCCGGGCAAAGGCCGTATCAAGGCCGGCGAAGCGATCTGTTGTTTTTGATTTTTGTGCGAAACAGTTAGTAATGCATAAAAAAAGAGTGGCGATAAGAAGACTTTTCATTGCTGAGTTTTTGAAAAGCCAAGGTATGTAATTGTTGCAAAGATTAGCGTGTGTTATTAACAGCGGCATCTGCTGCAAATTTTGCATTGCTTTAAGAAACAGCTTAAGTATTGAATTAATACACCGATGCAGCCGGCATTTCATCAGCTTCTTTAAAAGCAGTAGTATAGCCTTCCTTATACAACGCAGCTTCACCTTTTTTACCCTGGGCAAGCAGGCTTTGGTACAAGCCTAATTGCGACCAGCCATTGCCCGGATTTGCTTTTAAATCTTCCCGGTAAACTGTTTCAGCAGTGGCATATTGTTTCATTTTTATAAGGCAGGCGCCAAGGTATTGTCTCGCCGGAATCAGCCATTCCTGCGGTTCCCTGTAAATCAGTCTATCCTCTTCTTCAATTGCAGCGGTAAAAACACGAATTGCTTCATCCTTATTTCCTTCTGCATAAAATATTTCACCCTTCAATATACCAGCAGCAATGCGGCACAACTGTACAGGAGCATTAAATGGCATAAGCCTTATGGCAAGCAAACTGTCTTGCATCACCTGCTCTAAGTATAGTAAAAGTTCTTTTGCTTTAGTTAGATCTTTAGTACGAACAAATGCAAGTCCCTTTGCATAATCATCCAGCACCGTTGCATATTTCCACGCCTTGTCCGGAACGGGTGATTGCAATATTTCTCCCCATTTACCCATCCGCACCATTGCTATTACCGGAAGCATAAAAATATCCTGATCATGAAATTCTTTTTGTATTTCCGGTGACAATGCAAGCAGCCTGTTTTTGGCACGCAGGTACAATGGCATACCTTTAGTGTACATGCCTGCATTGATAGCGCAGAAGGACTGCACATCGTACACATGAACGATCCTGTCTTTACCAATGCCTAAATTTGGTGCAAGATCATCTACTTTATTATTAGCTGTATTGGCATCTTCGTTAACCATTACTCCTTTTGTAAAAAGACCATTTCGCTGGTACATATGTGTGGCCATGTGAACCATATGGCCAACTCCCGGCATGGCATCTTTCAATACTTCTGCACTGTGGAGAGCCAGCTGCGGTTGCCTGGATGCTTCTGTAAGATGGATGTAGTAATGCAACGCTGCCGGATGCGTCCGCTGCTTCTGTAAGATAATTTCACACATGGAAACCAACTCCGGCGTCCAGGGTTTTGCAGTGCCGTCTGTATTCCAGAAATCCCATTTATGCTGCAGCATTACCGCATCAATGAACAAGCCTTTTATATCATCATCCGCAGGATAAATTTTTATCAGTGATTTCAACGCTGCGGCATACGCACTGTCTAATTGCGGCCGGTCTGCATTGGTGCTGTCATTAGAATAACGCTGCTGCATTGCTTTGATGAGGCCCTGTTCTTTCTCAGTTAACATTCCGGTGCTTTTATTCATAGACTGCAGCACCGCCGGCACATCTCTGCCCATTTTATAATAAAAGTTATTGTAGTAGGGTCCCATTGCCAGGGCCTGCCCCCAAAAGGCCATGGTGCAATTTTTATCAAAGCGTGCAGCCTCTTTAAAAGAAGCCCTGGCCTCCCTGAAATGATAGCCAAAATAAAAGCTAAGCCCCTGGTTGAAATATATTTGTGCACTATCGCTGGTAGTAGAAATGGTGTAGTTGTGATTGCCCCAGCCGGGCAGCAGCGGTATAAATTTCCCATCCTCGCCTGCGGTAAAGTCAGCATCAGAAAAACCACAGGAAATGATGTCTTTTCTTGCTATAGTTATTGCTTGTTTTTTGCTGCCTGCCTTTTTATTTGCAGCAATTAAAAGCAGCACAACAAACAGCAGGGCAGTTACAGCAAAAATATTTTTCATGACTATAATTTGATGTTGAAGTTAAAAATATTATCGCTGTAATGCAAACGGCAACTATGGTAATTTATGCACTTGTTTATTTTGAAACACGGGCCACACGATAATTTAAGCCGGCGGTTGGGCCGAATGCTACATCAACTGTAACCCCGGTAATGCCCGCCGCCATGGCAGATGCAAGGAATACTGCGGTGTTGGCAATATCCTGCATTGGCGGAAGTTGTTTAAGCATAGTGTCTGCTTCCATTTTTCAAGGGTCGGTTTCATCTCTTTGGGGTTATTGCTGAGGGCATTCTTGAATACGTTGGAATCAGGTGACCCGCCAGACCTGATGTTTACTACACGTACTCCATATACGCCAAGTTCAGCGCCAGGATTACTTAAAAACTAATCTTTATCAGGCCACTATTAATAAGGTTTCTTGGTAAAAGGAATCAGTCATCCTTATCATTGTTTTGACAAATACAATTATTCGCCCCATCAGCGAAAATTTCATTCCTTCCAACTTCCTTTGATAAAGAGTTCAAATTTACTGTGGGAAAATGTTGGCGGTTGATGGTGTTTCTAAATGTCGGACCTGTTGTTAAGTGTTTGTGGCTAATTAATCAACAACAAATGTTTATATAATTCCCCATGTTGACCAGTAGCGGAAAATAAAATATTGTATTAAAGGTTAATCATCTCCCAAATCAATCAAAATGATTTTTATTCAGCTAATAAAATTGTATTGCAGGTAAAGTTTATTTATGGCAGGTTTTTAGGTATCAGTAAGGGGCACCATTTAAAATGTGCTTATCAAGCTTGTATGCCTTCAGAACCGCCAGTATCAAAATTTTTACTAAATACAGCCGATCAGGCATATTTCCTAAAATCATTTTTCCGCAATCTTTTTAAAAGGCATTTTGAGTGGGATGAATTGTTCCGCCAGTTGTATGTAATAGGTTTTCGCTCAATCGGTATAGTTGCTTTAACCGGATTTATTTTAGGTATAGTATTAACGTTGCAATCTATACCAACTATGAAGGATTTTGGAGCAGAAAGCTTTATTCCAGGCATGGTGTCAGTTTCTGTAATCAGGGAGATTGGGCCTGTAATAATTGCATTGATTTGCGCTGGTAAAATTGCCTCCAGTATTGGTGCAGAATTAGGCAGTATGAATGTGACCGAGCAAATTGAAGCGATGGAAGTTTCTGGTGCTAACCCTGTGCAGTTTTTAGTGGTTACAAGAATAGTTGCCTGCACCATTATGATTCCGCTACTTACAATTTTTGCAGATGGAATGGCATTGATAGGAGGCTTTATTGCCGCTACACTGAGTAATGGAATAAACTTACAGTTGTATTTTACAAAAGCCCTTACCATCCTGGATTACAGCGATATTTTTCCGGCAGTATTTAAAACATTTCTTTTTGGTTTTTCTATCGGATTTATCGGCTGTTTTAAAGGCTTTTCTGCAAATGGAGGAACAGCAAGCGTTGGCACTGCCGCAAATTCCTCTGTAGTTACCGCCTCTATTTGGATCATTATTATTGATGCTGTAGTTGTACAGGTTAGTAATTCACTTTTATACTCCTGATAAAATATGCCAGACGAAACAGTTATTGAAATAGAAGGATTAAAGAAAAGCTTTGGCAGCAAAGCTGTTCTTGTTGATATGTGTCTTAAAGTAACAAGAGGTGAAAATGTGGTGGTGCTTGGTAAATCAGGCACCGGAAAATCTGTTACAATAAAATGCATTGCAGGTTTGCTAACGCAGGATGAAGGCAGCTTAAAAGTGTTTGGTGAAGAAGTTAACGCTATGGATGAAGATCAGCTGAAAGCCTTGCGCCACCGGTTGGGTTTTCTTTTCCAGGGGGCAGCTTTGTATGACTCTATGACGGTGAGAGAAAACCTTGCTTTTCCATTAAAACGAGTATTGCATCTTAAGGATAAACACGAAATAGAATCCCGCTGTATCGAGGTTTTAAAAGCAGTGCACCTGGAAGATGCTATTGATAAAATGCCTTCCGATTTGAGTGGTGGTATGCGAAAAAGAATGGGCCTGGCCCGTACGCTGATACTTAGGCCGGAAATAATATTGTATGATGAACCGACAACCGGGCTTGATACAATCACTTCCAAAGAGATCAGCCATCTTATACTCGATATGCAGGAACAGTACCAGACATCGGCAGTTATTATAACACACGATATGCCTTGTGCAAAAATAACAGGTGATAAAGTTTTGGTGATGAACGAAGGCAGGTGTATGGCTGAAGGCACTTATGAAGAAATGGAAAATTCAAACGATCATTTTATACAATCATTTTTTAAATAACAGGTATGAATATTACTGCTGCACAAAAAACAAAAACTGGTTTATTTGTAATGCTTACCATTTTGTTACTGGTAGCACTTATAGTTGTAATTGGAAAACACAAACGCCTGTTTGCTGATACATTTTTAGTGACCGCCCAGTTTAAAAATATTGCCGGTACCAAGGAAGGTAATTTTGTGAGGTTTGCCGGAATTAATATCGGCACTGTGGAAACCATCAAAATAGTAAATGATACAACCGTTCAGCTTAGCCTGAATATTGAAAAGGAGATTCAGCCTTTTATAAAAACAGATGCTGTAGCCAGCATTGGCAGTGACGGTTTAATGGGTGATAAACTGATATTAATCGCACCTGGTAATCCAGGTTCTGCACCCGTAAAAAATGGTGGAATGCTGCAGAGTGCTAACCCGATAAATGTAGACAAGGTATTGGCCAGCCTTGCAAAAATTACAGATAATGCTATTGTAATAACTGATGGCCTGGCAGGAATTGTAAATAAAGTAAATAGTGGTAAAGGAAGTATTGGGCGCCTGCTTTCAGATGATAAACTTGCCAATAAGCTTGAAAGCACGGTAGAGACAGCGAAGAACACGGCCAGCAATATTACTAAAACAGCTACCACAGTAAATGAAAATATGGAGGCTGTTAAAAGCAGTTTTTTATTGCGGGGCTATTTTAAAAGAAAAGAGCGTAAGCGGATTAAGGATTCAACAGCAAAGGCAAACAAGGTAGCCGGTAATGATAAAAGTGATAATTGAAACCAGTTTGTTATGACCTTAAAAATAAATCACGAATAAATTTACAAGTCCCGGTTTTTTCATGCAACCCTTTTGCTAAGCAACTTGTCAGCCATACAAAACTTATTGTATGAAAAAAATTACCAGGGTCCTTCCATGGATACTTACATTTACCTGCACCATTTTATTCTTCGCCGCTTGTAATAAAGATGATGGCAGTGAACGCACAAAAAAATTGATCAGTATAACAACTCCATTGTATAGGTCAAAGGCAGCAGTTTTTGCTGCAGTTAATGGTAGTGCCTCCAGGCCAATTGTGCATGCAGGCAAATTATATATCAAGGGAAATTACATTTACCTTAATGAGTTGAATGAAGGTATCCACATCATTGATAACAGCAACCCGTACCGGCCCTCGCAAATCGCTTTCCTTTCAATTCCCGGCAACCTTGATATCGCCATAAAAGACAACATGCTTTATGCAGATATGTATGGCGACCTGGTAACTTTCGATATCAGTAACCCACGGAATGCCAAAGTCAAAAATGTGCTTAACTATTTCTTTACCGGTCGGGCCTCAATTAATGGATATGCAGCTTCCACTGCAAATGAAGTTGCAGTAAGCTGGCAGAAAAAAGATACACTTGTTTATGAAGACCAATACCCTGTTGGTTGCATATTTTGTGAATTTAATACGCTGCCGGCTGCTACAATGAATTCTTCTTCAGGTTCAACTGGTGTGGCTGGTTCAATGGCAGGGATGGTGTTGATGAACGATCACCTGTATGCCATTTCCGAAAGGCACAGCCTGAGTATTGTGGATATTAGCAATGCTGCCGCACCAAAATTGGATTCCAGTTTTTTTGCCGGGTTTGATCTGCAGACTGTTTTTCCGTTTGATGGTAAATTGTTTTTGGGCTCTGCCGTTGGTATGTTTATCTACGATGTTACTAATCCTGCACAGCCCGTTAAGCTGGGCGAATTTGCCCATGGCAGGGCATGTGATCCTGTAATAACAGATGGTACTTATGCGTATGTAACCCTGCATGCCGGTGATGGCTGCGGCGGTGATGCAAACGAATTGCATGTGATCGATGTGAGAGATCTGATGAATGCCACTCTTTTAAAAACCTATTCCATGACGAAGCCAAAAGGACTTACTAAAGATGGTAATTTGCTGTTTATCTGCGACAGCACCGATGTAAAAATTTACAATGCAGCAAACCCGGGAGATCTGCAATTACTGGGCAGTATCACCAGTAAAAGTCCCTACGACATTATCGCCGCAAATAACAAGGCCATGGTAGTTTGCAGTGATGGCCTGTACCAATATGATTACACTAATATTCACAGCATCCGGCAGCTGAGTTTTTTGCCAACAAAGAAATAGATTTAAAGATATTTTTACAAAGCCGGTTGCAAACAGCACCCGGCTTTTTTGCTGCGTTTTATCAGGAGCATCATCTTCTATGTTTTTTATTGATACATTTGGTTTTATACAATTAACCAAACTAATACAATATGGACTTTGAAAAATATAGTAAAGGAACGGCGGCTGTGTGGGCCGGCGAAAGTGATCTTGGAGTAAAGGGAGCGGCAACTGCACCTGTTGTTAACAGTGTTGCTTTTGCTTACAAGGATCTTGATGAATGGCATAATGTTGCAACCGGCAAAGGCGAAGGATTTATTTACAGCCGCAATACAAATCCCACAGTTGCTGTGCTGGAAGAAAAGATAAGAGTACTTGAATCTGCCGAAGCAGCAACTTCATTTGCCACCGGAATGGCGGCCATCAGCAATACCTTATTTGCATTTTTAACCCCCGGCAAAAAAGTGGTTTCTGTTAAAGATACGTATGGGGGCACCAGCAAAATGTTTCTTGATTTTTTACCTGCTTATAATATCGGCGTTCATCTGTGTGATACAATCAATCATGAGGAGCTTGAAGCCGAAATTGCAAAGGGCTGTGATTTGGTGTACCTGGAAACTCCAACAAATCCAACACTTAAAATAATGGATATAAAAAGGCCGGCCACTGCCGCAAAAAGGGTGGGAGCTGTGGTGGTGGTTGACAATACATTTGCCACACCGGTAAACCAGAATCCTTTACTGCTGGGGGCTGACCTTGTTATACACAGCGCTACTAAATTTCTTTGCGGCCATTCAGATGCTATGGGCGGATTGCTTGCCGGTAAAAAAGAACATGTACAAAAAGTATTTCAGTTTCGGGAGATAAACGGCGCAAGCCTGCAGGCTGATCCGGCATATATGATTGGCCGGGGAATGAAAACGCTGGAATTGAGGATAGAGCGGCAGAATGCATCCGCTTTAAAGATTGCCCGGTACTTAGCAGCCCACTCAAAAATAAGCGGTGTATTTTATCCGGGGTTAGCAACACATCCCGGGCATGATATCGCAAAAGAACAAATGAAGGGTTTTGGAGGCATATTAAGTTTCTCTTTAGATGGGGGAAATGAATTGGTAAAAAAGTTTTTACCTGGTCTTAAGCTGGTGCACCTTGCTGCAAGTCTTGGGTCTGTAAGCACCTTAGCCGGAACACCCCGAACCACCAGTCATGTTGAATTAAGTGAAGCGCAACGAAAATTGCTTGGAATTCCTGAAAGTCTTATAAGATATTCCGTTGGTATTGAAAATGTTGATGATCTCTTACAAGACCTGGAACAAGCCTTAAATAAGTTGTAAGAAGCAAAAAAATCAGCCGTTAAAACAAGATGTGAAAACGGCTGATTTTTTTTGGAAAGATGTTCACTAAATCCTGGACTCGAACTGGGTACGCTCAACTTTAACGGAAGCCTTATCGGCAAAATTATCCACACCTTCCCGTACTGATTCAATCTTGTCGTTGATACTGTTGGTGATGTTATTCCATCCATCTTTAAAATCATTGCCGAGGTTGGCGACTTTGTTACGTGTATCTTTCCCTTTGGCCGGAGCATACAGCAGGCCTACTATCACCCCAGCTGTAAATGCAATAATTATCTTGTTCATAATGTTGTGTTTAATTAAGATCACTAAATACATAATTATGCCAGTTTGGTTTTAATTTTTTTTGGCGCCGAATATTTTTTGGCTCACCCGGAATATAAACTTTAAAAATTAGTCTGTATGAAAATTTCGCCGTAACAAGATATAGCTGTTAGCCATGAAAAAAAGTTTATTGCTGCTGTAACAAAACCTTGCTTATTGCTACTAATATTTGCAGGGTAATTTACCACCAGTAAAAAATAAATACTTACAATTTATTTGCCTTCTATTTTTGTTTTAAAAATTATCATCAATGAATATTATTGAGCTTCAGCAATTAAAAAAATACTTTGCCACCCAAAAAGCAGTGGATGACATAAGCTTCACCATAAAGCAAGGAAGTATTTTTGGTTTACTGGGCCCGAACGGGGCTGGCAAAACAACCCTGCTCAGAATGATAACCGGGATTTTTTATCCTGATAGCGGCAATATACAATTCAACGGCAGGTTGTTTGATCCGGAAAATGACGTTCGGCACATTGGCTATATGCCCGAAGAACGAGGGTTGTATAAAAAAATGAAAATTGGCGAACAGGCCTTGTACCTGGCAAGACTAAAGGGATTGAGCAGGGCTGATGCCATGGAAAAAATAAAAGCCTGGTTTGTAAAATTTGAAATGGAAACCTGGTGGAATAAAAAAGTGGAAGACCTCAGTAAAGGCATGAGCCAGAAACTTCAATTTGTAACGACTGTACTGCATGAGCCCAAACTAATTATATTGGACGAACCCTTCAGCGGGCTGGATCCTGTTAACGCCAATCTTATAAAAGATGAGATTTTTCACCTTTCAAAAAAAGGTTGTACTGTTATTTTTAGTACCCACCGCATGGAGCAGGTTGAAGAAATTTGTGATCATATTGTACTGGTGAACAGGGGAAAAAAAATCCTAGATGGTAGTGTAACATCAATTAAAAACCAGTTCAAAGAAAATATTTTTAACCTCGGAGCTGCCACTACTGCACATAACCTGATGACCTATATTTTTGAGGTGATTAAACATGAGCCTGAAAGGCTGCTATTAAAGCTGCAGCACGACGCTACAACCAATGATGTACTCAAGTTTTTTATTAACCAGGATATCGCCATCAATTCTTTTACGGAGGTATTGCCATCGCTAAACGAGATATTTATTAAGCTGGTGGAAGGCACTCCGGAGGCAAGGCAGTTCCAAAAAATTTCTGGCTGACAGGTATCTGTTTAAAAGCAATTGGCTGTTTCAGAATTCAGCCGGGAAGTGCTTCACAATAACCGGCTTTACTTTAAATACATCAACCAAAATGAATAAGACGCTGTTAATTTTTCAAAGAGAATATTTTACAAGGGTAAAAAATAAAACCTTTATTCTTTCAACATTTTTATTGCCTGTTGTAATGATTTTGTTTGTTGTTGGCATTACCTATTTTTCAGTTTCTTCCAAAACAAAATTGAAGAAGATTGCTGTTGTAAACGATCCCGGTTATTTTAGTAAAAATCTTCTGTCAGATTCATCGCAGCTGCTTTTTGACTTTGCCGCAGGGGCAGATAGCAATAATTTTATATCAAAAGGTTATGATGCTGTTTTGTATTTAAATGCCGATTCAAACAACAAAAATTTCATCATTCATTCTGCAAAACAATTAAGTATAGATACAAAAGAAGACATTGAACAAGGCCTGGACAAAGCCTACGAAAATACGCAGTTGCAGGAAAAAGGTATTCGCAAATCCACCCTGGACAGTATCAGTAAACAGGCTGCAAATGCTTATAATATTGTGAACAGGGTTAAGGATGACAAGGGTACATCTAAAGGTGTAAATGCTGCAGCCAACTCCGCCATAGGTATGGCTTGCGGAGTGCTTATTTATGTTACTATGTTTATTTTTGGGGCAATGGTAATGAGGGGTGTAATGGAAGAAAAAACCAACCGTATTGCGGAAGTAATGATCAGCAGTGTAAAGCCTTTTCAATTGATGATGGGTAAAATTTTGGGTATTGCCGCTGTTGGTTTAACGCAGCTGTTTTTGTGGATGATTTTAATTATCGGCTTGTCCTCGCTGGCAGTTTTTTTTATACCGGCAGAAATTATTCAACAAGCTGCAGACGCAAACAAATCTTTACCGGCGGCCGGTGGCGCAGGCATGGCTACAAAACTCTCAGGTATCGGTGACATATTTGGCTTTGTAAACTGGGGTTTAATTCTAAGTTCCTTTGTATTTTATTTTTTGGGTGGGTACCTGTTTTACGCATCTTTATTTGCGGCTATTGGCAGTGTGATTAACGAAGATCCGCAGGAAGCACAATCTTTAATGCTACCTATCACAATGCCTATTATTTTTGGCTTTGTCATTTTAATTAGCAACATTAACACGCCAGACAGTCCTGCAATGCTGTGGGCCAGCATGATCCCATTTACCTCACCCATAGTAATGATGGGGCGGATACCAAGTGGCGTACCCTGGTACCAGGTAGCGGCATCAATGGCTTTGCTTATCGCTGGCTTTATATTTACCACCTGGTTAGCCGGTAAAATTTATCGCACAGGAATACTCATGTATGGCAAAAAAGCTTCGTGGAAAGAAATGTTTAAATGGGCTTTCAGAAAATCATAACCCATGGCTTGGAAATTTAAAAAGAGACCTTACATTTGCAGCCGGATAAAATAGTCTTTTATCCCTTATTGCCTGATAGTGTAACGGTAGCACCTCAGATTCTGATTCTGCTAGTCTTGGTTCGAATCCAGGTCAGGTAACTAAAAGTAAAAAGCCCGCTGTTAAAGCGGGTTTTTCTATTTGTGCAATACCTTTTATTATATCCTGCCCCGATAAAGAAACCGATGCATATAGTTACCCAAAAATACTTTTGTATACTTCTTGCCTGGTATAACGATAAAGCGGCCTGGCTATTAACATCAATATTGAGAATAAAAAGCCCGCTATTAAACCAAGCGAAATAAATAGCACCCTGGCCGGTCTAACCCTGTCGAAAGGGGAGGTGGGTTTATCTAACACAGCAAGTATCGGTGTCACTTTCTGCAACCTCCATACAGCTTCGTCCCGGTTATTGATATACATATTCCGCTGACGCAAAATCCTTGTCTTCTCATCCGTAATATCGTCCTTTGGCAGGTTATATTCCAGCAGGTCGGTAGGAGTGAACATAGTTGTTTGCTGCATCGTAATAGCTCTCTTGTCCAGCTTATTGATCATGCGCTGCAGGGAGTCTATTTTATCGAGTGTAAAATTATAGTCATCCTGCGCCTTTCTCTTTTTAAGATCAATATAAAACAGGGAAAGTTTTGCAATCACAATATTTGAAATGGGTGTTACTAATTCTCTGCGGGTGCAAGTATAGTATAATTCCAGGGCCCCGTTCCTGCTCATTTTTGCGGACATTGAAAGAGTCAGCATGTCACCTCCCATTATAGCTGCAGAAGCACTATCTGCAGGAAAATCAGGCAATTCTGCAAAAAATGATTTGTGTTCCTTTTGCTCATTCAACAAGAGTTCTGTAACGGTCTTATTTTGAAATGCAGGTAAACGTGTTGAGGCAACAGCTTCCCTGATGCTGCGGCTTTGTGCCAGTTCAATTATATTTATGGCTGCTTCATCACTAAAACTTTTTGGAGCATCTGCCACACCCAGTATGCTGCTGAGCATGCTGGTGCTTATTGCATTGTCTACCGGGGATGTAAGGGGAAACAGAGTGCTTTTTGAAGTATAACCAACAGGCTTGGACGCAAACAAAAAAAGAAATAACACTGCAAAGCACACACCTGTTATAACGATAATAATCCTTCCTTTTTTAATACGCCTGAAAATTTCTCTTATAAATTCTTTTAATTCCAAAGCAGTTTCTTATTTAAGCTTGAGCAATAAATATGTTATCATTAGTGGTATGGAGGCTGTGAATGCCTGGCCTATTGTACCGCCTACGCCACTTCCGTCCGGCCTGCCGGGCACCGTAATAACACAACCTTCTTCTATTGCGGGATAAAAATGTATAAAGAACAGATTTCTTGTGCGCCTGCTTCGGCCGTTGGGATAAGTTACAAAAATACGTTTGCGCCACGGCCTTATACCAAACCCTCCCGCCTTATCTATGTAATAAGAAAGGCCGGTATGATCTCTGTCAAAAGCAATTTTTAACGGAGACTGCACCTTGCCCTGAACAGTTACAAACGGATTTACTTCAGGTATATAAACGATGTCATTTTCCTGCAGCACAATATCGTATTTAGAACCTTTATTGCTCATTGCTTTATTCAAATCAATACTAACGGGCTCCTCAGTATTAACGAGCAGGCTATCGCTGGATTGCCTTGTACTGTCTGGCATTTTGGTTTTTTGCAAGATCTTTTCTCTTAACACATCGGTCTTTTTCCGGTACAGCAATGCACCACTTATATTGGCATTTTCGGCAAGGCCACCCGCCCTTTCTATATAGGATGACAGCCGCTCATATTTATCAAGCCTTGGGTAAGATCCCTGGTATTTTACCAGCCCTACAATCTGTATGTTTTCCTGCATTGCGAATGAAGGATTTTTTCTTACATGTACCTGGTCATAAGGCTTAAGGGGAATTCTTGCAGCCATAGAATCCAGCTCCAGGTTAGATAATATACCGTAGGATTTTACTACTGTACGGGTAGGCTTTAAACCTTTTTGTGCAGAGTCAATGTCCACAATACTGGCAATTTCAAGCCTGCCAAATTCTGCTGAAGGCTTTAAGCCGCCGGAGATATAAAGAAGATCCTGGAGCGTCATACCTCCATATTTTTTTACTTTACCTTCCTTACGAACCTCACCGTCAATCATAACAAATTGCTGTTCGCCAAACTCACTATTTGCAAATAATTGTATTACATCATTTGGTTCAAGTGCTACATTATTTATGCTGGTTGCATCGTTTGGATTATAATCAGTTAAATTGATTTCAAGCTTGTCACTTTTAATATTGGTAGAGTCTCCGGCGCCACGAAAAATATATGCTCTTGGCAGGTAGGTGTTTTTTATAATGCCTCCAGCCCTGTTTATTACATAAAAAAGCCGGTCGTGAGGCCTTATCTCATATATGCCGGGATACGCCACTGCACCATTTAATTCAACCTTATTTACTATGCCGGATTTAATAGAATCTGCTTTAATAATATCTCCATCATGCAACTCATAATCCTGGTTAGGCAGCTTTACAATAGCAGTAGCATTTACATCATGTATAACCTGCTTCTCATCTTCTGTGCGAATTATTTTTATACCTGAGGAAAACGCTTCAGCGGTAAAACCACCACTGTAATGTATCAGCGCTTTCAGCCCTTCGTCGCTTCTTAACTGGTAATACATGGGCCTCTTAAACTGGCCGTTTGCCAATACCTTTTTTTCAACAAAGGTTACCAATACAAAATCATTATTTTGCAGGTAGATTTTTTTGCCAACATCGCCACTATTCAAATATTTATAAACATCGAGCACTTCTATAACCCTTCCTGCTCTTTTCACCTGGATCTCTCTAAGGTTGCCATATTCAGTTACTCCTCCTGCAAGGCCTATTACGTTAAAAGCATTTGAAAAAGCAGATACTGTTTTAGGTCCCGGATCTACCACTTCACCCACAACATTTACATTAATTGTACGGGGCTGCCCCAACGTAACCTGTATGTTTGTGCCGGCTGGCACTTTAGTACTGAATCTTGCGTAAATAAGCTTTTGGGCTGTTTCAAAAGTAAGGCCCTGAACAGTTATTTTGCCCAGGCCCGAAGGAAAAATTGCTCCATCCCTTGCCACGATATAATCTTCCTGGTACTCACCGCCACCCCAAAGTGAAACCACCACATGATCTCCTACTCCGATTGGATAATCCAATGGTGGCGTTGATAGTTCAGACACATCATTCATGGCAGTATTTTTAAAAATATATGCCCCGTAAGTATCATCACGGCGGTAGTTACTCCGCCTCACATTATCGTTTTGGGTACTGTCTTTGTCAAGCCCTTTATTTTCGAGCCGCTTCATTATATCAGGGCTCTCCTTGTTTTTATCGCTGCCAGCATTTTTTTGCTGGTTATTATCCTTAAAATATTTGTCAAAAGTTGTTTTCGTCATTTGAGTAGGCTCAAGAGCCGGTAACATTTCTGTGATTTGCTGAGGAGTTGGCATTGACTGACCAGTTGCAAATTTTGAGCAAAGGATGGACAGCAGCAATAAGCTGGTTATTTTAAGGGTTGAGAACGGTTTAAATAGCATTGTTGACTGTAGCATTGGTAAAAAAATATTTACAGTCTTGGCCAGTTTCTCAATTTTGGGGTGCGGAGGCGGACAATTTTGTACTCCCATAGGTTGGTACAAAATTTCCAGTTGGTTAACCAAGGACATCTGCTACAGAAACGAAGAAAGAAGCATTTTATTTTAGCGTAATTCCGATTTTTGGAATTTGTTTTGTTTTTGTATTATCAATTCTTTTATCTGGAATAAACATGTTACAAAAGCGGGTGCAGGAGTGCTTCGTTAAAATCTGACCATATTTCAGTAACAATATCACCAGCTGGAATAATGCGTTTTATGAGGCTGCTTACCTGGCCAATTTCAAGTTCCCCCTCATCCAGGTCACCGCCAAACATTCCTTTTTTTGCCCTGCCTTTTCCCAAAAGAGCCTCAAGCATTTCGGGGGTTGCGCCATCCAATTCAGCCTGTTTTACCTGGCGGAAAAATTCATTTTTTACAAGCCTTACCGGGGTAAGCTTTTTTAATGCCAGTTGGGTATCACCTTCATTTAAAGTAATTAATTTTTCTTTGAAGCTTTCGTGTACCGAAGCTTCAATACTGGCAACAAAGCGGCTGCCTATCTGCACGCCGGCAGCGCCCAATACCATTGCAGCAAGCATTTGGCGTCCGGTTGCAATACCGCCAGCTGCAATTACCGGAATAGTCAAAGCATTGCAAACAGCGGGAACAAGCACCATTGTTGTCGTTTCTTCCCGTCCGTTATGGCCACCTGCTTCAAAGCCCTCAGCTACTACCGCATCACAGTATGCCTGCTGCGCCTTGATGGCAAATTTGCTGCTGCTCACTACGTGTGCCACAGTAATGCCCTCAGTCTTTAACATGCCTGTCCAGGTATTTGGATTGCCTGCCGACGTAAATACAATTGGAACTTTTTCTTCTACAATTACCCGGATATGTTTTTCTATATCAGGGTGTAGCAAAGGGATATTTATGCCAAATGGCAGATTGGTTGCCTGCCTGCATTTTTGAATGTGTTCTCTTAAAACATCCGGGTACATGCTTCCGCTTCCGATCAGCCCTAAACCACCAGCATTGCTGACAGCACTTGCCAGGCGCCAGCCACTTGCCCATACCATACCAGCCTGGACAATGGGGTATTGAATTTTAAAAAGATTTGTAATTGAATTATGCATGAGGAAGAAATAAAAATGTGCCGATAAGAAAATGTGGCAAATGTGCAAATAGCAAAATGCAACTTCCGGAACATTGACAAGCTTTAAACCGCTGCCCTTAACTCCAAACCGTAAACTGCAAACCGTTATCCCAGATCAATATCCGTGTTATCACCAATATTTAACGACCGGGTTTCGCCTTTAATACCGGTATCACTTCCAATAAGTGAATCATCCAGCACAACATCGTATAAGCGGGAAAAAGAGCCAATGATCGACTCCTTTACAATAGTATAATTTAGAATGGTGTATTCGCCAATGCTAACATTGGGACCAATAACAGAGTTTTGTATTTCACAACCCTCACCAATACTTACCGGGGGAATAATGATAGAGTTTTCAAATGTATGCAGCCCTTTTACTGAACCTCCAAATTTTTTAAGCAGCGTAGCATTAGAGAGTAATAAAGTTTCTTTTTTACCGCAATCAAACCAGCTTGAAACTTTAAAAAATTTTATGGCAGCTCCCTTCTGGATCATACATTCCAAAGCATCAGTAAGGCTAAATTCCTGCTGCGTTTTTTCGCCATGTTCTATAATGCTCTTAATGCAATTAAACAAAAAACGGGTTTCTTTTATTTTGTAGATGCCTACCAGGGCCATATTGCTTTTGGGTATGGCGGGCTTTTCCACCACTCTTGTAATAAACCCATCATCGTTAATTTCTGCCACACCAAAATTGCGGGGGTCATCCACTTTCTTAACGCCTATCATTGACACCGGGGAATCAATTACCTCTTTTACATTATACTCTGCAATAGTATCTCCCAACACAATAAAAACTTCATCGCTACCCACAATTTCTTTTGCCAGGTCAATAGCATGGCCGGTACCGTAACGTTCATTCTGGTAAACAAAGTGGCAGGTAAGCTGGGGGTATTTCAGTTTTACAAAATCCTGGATCTTATCACCCAGATACCCGACAATAAAAATAAAATCGTTGATACCAGCCTCATGAAGCTGCTCTATAATGATGCTCAAAACTGTTTTTCCTGCAAGGGGAATAAGAGCTTTCGGCTGTGTATAAGTATGTGGACGTAGTTTGGTGCCTGCACCTGCTACTGGAATAATTGCCTTCATATTGTCAACTTCATCCGCTGGTAACCGGATTTTTTATGAATAAAGATGCTGATTTTTAAACAGGTGTGAAAATAGGTTTTTTTTGAGTAAATCACATCACAGAAAACAAGGATTAAAAGTGGCAAAACCATATGGGAAAAGCTACAAGCAGTTGGTTAAAACAATACCAGACCTTGGAGATTACAAAGAATATTGACCGGATTTGACAGAGGTTTTCAGAATAGTCATAAGGTAATTCCGGCGGTGAATTTACCGCCCTGGTATCTTAATCTGCCCTTGGAGGCGGTTCCTGAAACGAGGGTAAATAATTAAGAAGCAGATAAAAGCACACGAAGATTTATGCCCTGAACAATTTTCTTTTCAATACAATTAATTTGAAACGGGAACTGTCATAGATGAGGCCGCCCGTTAAAATTGCAGTGGCAAAAATGAGTGTGCCCAGCCCAAATTGCGAATATAAAACACCACAGGCTACTCCGCCAGTAAAAAAGAATGCTATGATTGTCATCCTGAGTTTCATGGATGATAGAAGCTTTGTTTTTTGTTCTGGCATTGTATAAAAAAACAGTTGGGAAAGCTCAATGCCAAGATCAGTAAAAAGCCCTGTAAGGTGGGTTGTTCTTACACTTGAATTCGATATTCGGGTAACCAGTGAGTTTTGTAAACCCATTGCAAAGAGCAGGCAAATTACAATTACGCTTGGGCTTTCGGCAATAAGATAATGCCCCCAAATACCTATGACGCACAGGATCACACATTCTGCTGTGGCAGGAATTACATAGATATAACGGTCATCTTTCCTGGAAAAAAACTCACTTAAAAAGTTAGAAGTAAAGGAGCCTGCAAAAAAGAAAAAGATGTAAAGAAAATAAGTAAACGCATTCCAAAAGTTTAGCTTAAAAACTTCGTCAACAAAAAAGGCAAAATGGCCTGTAACATTTGTTGTTAAACGCTCTACAGCCAGGAAGCCTGCTACATTTACAATGCCGGCCACAAACGATAATAATGAAGCAATTTTAAGATTGTGATTGTAAGTTCTGGTTTTACCAAGATGTCTGAACATATTTCATCATTTACATTTCTGCTTTATTTGTGGCTTATAAGTTTAAGCCTACAGTTGGGCGGAGCTATCATCTATACAACGAAACAATCGGTTTTACATTGTTACGGCAAACAAGATTTTTACAATCCGCATAAACAAACCATCGTTGTGTTTAAAATAATGAAGTTGATTTACAGACTAAGAAGATGTTAGCTTCTTTTGGAATAAGTATCCAGCTTTTCTCTTTCTCTTTTTGTTAAACTCTTAATTCCATGTTCATTGATCTTGTCAAGAATACTGTCAATCTCTTTTTGCCGGATGGCTTTTTCCTGGTTGTATTTGTGATCAATTGAATAATTGTCTGTGTGGTTGTTGAAAAATAAATTTTCGACTAACAGAAAGTGTGGCTTTTTGAGAATAAGTAAAATAAACAATACTGCGGGGACAGAAATTATGAGAATGGTTATGTAGTTTTCTGCAATGGCGGAGGGTTCCATCATTAAGGCGATCAGCATTCCTGCAATGGCCCCGCCCAGGTGAGCTTCGTGACCAATATTATCTTTTTTAGAACGGATACCATAAATAGAATAAAGCACATAGACAATTCCATACAACCAGCCGGCAATAGGGATCGGAACAAAAAAAAAGTTTACACTCATCCCCGGGAAAATAGCAATAGATGCAAAGATGACGCCGGCAACAGCGCCGGATGCACCCACTGCACTGTAATCGCCATGGTGCCGGTGAACAAATAGTGAAAACAAATCGCCACCTAAAAGGCTGCCAATATAAATAAGCAGAAATGACAATGCTCCTAATTCGCTTTCTACAGCATTGCTAAAAAGAAACAGGCTGAGCATATTAAAGATGAGGTGCTGCCAGTTTACCTGTAAAAAACCTGAACTGATCAGCCGCACATAATCCTTGTTCACCAATATTTTTTCTACCTCAAATTTGTAGCTTTCAAAAAAAGTATAATTGTTAAAGCCCCGGTAAGAAATTAAAATATTTGCGATAATTATTAAAATACTGATGCTGCCGGTATTTGTCATTGCCGTTTCTGTTTGGAGTTTGCTGATGGTTATTATCCAAATCTAGTTTATTTATAAATTGGCAATAAATAGTTTTTTAAGTGCTCCTTTTTGAAACCTATGTGATAACTTTTACTAACGACCGGGCAGAAATGTGTACTTATCAAACAAGATCATTTTAAATGGCGCTACCTGCAGGCACGCTGATATTTTGTTGCGGCAGCAGCCGCATGCGGTAAGCATTCATGGCAGTAAAACCAAGTTTTTTGATGAGCCTGTAATTTACAAGCAGGCCCACAGGTGCACCAATTACCGGAACCAACTGCGCCATTTTAGCAAGGTCAATATAATCCCTGTATTCCTGTTGAAAATTTCGCCAGTCAAATTGATTGATCTCTTCCGGGAGGCTGGCAGATTGTTCTTCCCAATTCACCATTTTTAAATAGACTTTTTTCCGGTGCACAGGGCTTGAAAATGCCAGTTCAAAAATGTGTAACAGGTAAACTCTTTCCTTATAATTATTTATATCAAAACCATAGGCAGCAGCGATATCAAAGAGCAATTTTATTTTTATGCCAAGCAATAGCGGAAAATCTGCAAGACCAAGAAGAAACCCGCCGGCGCCGGTAATGCCACCTTCTGCCGCAGCCGTTTTTTTATATACAGCTATCTTTCGTTCCACCGTTTCTTCCCGCTGAGCAAAGCTGATACCGGGCTGGGGAAGTGCAGTGGTATGGGAAGCTCCAAACAAAACACCTTTTATCAATTGTTTAATGGCTGCAGTTACTGCCAGGTGTATTTTTTCTGGTATCCAGCTGTTTATTTTAGTTTGAATTACTTTAGAAAGATTACTTAATAAAGATGGCCTGCCCTGCATTTTGTTTTGCCAGGCGGCCATCTCTTTAAATATTATTTTCTCGTAGGTTGTCATAATCCATACAGGTTACTTCTGTGCAAGTCAAATTTACTGCCAAAGAAAGAGATTTCAATTTAAGGCTTTCGGTCTTATCAGAATCCAACCAGGATATTTATAGGTAACTTTTTATCTCTTCAACTGTCTCAATAAAAGCAGCTTCTTTTTTTATATCCTTCTTCCAGGCAAGGTTCCTTTCAATCAAATCAATTTCCTTTTTAATAGTAGCGCCGGGCTTACCTGCTTCATTACCAATGATGAGCACTGTATCTGAAATAGCAACGGATGTGCTGATATCATGTGATACAATGATCAGCGTTTTCAATTCATCTGAAACAGATACTTGCAATAAAAGATCGGTTACTTTATCCAGCATGCAAACATCCAAACCGGAGAAGGGTTCATCCAACAATAAAAAGTTGGAGCCCTTTAATAACTGCTGGATAATGCTTACTCTCTGCCGCTGGCCGCCGGATAATTGCTGTGGATATTTTTGTAATTCGTCTTTCAGATCAAAGTCGGCTGCATACTGATCGATCATCGGTTTTTCATTTCCTTTCAGCAGGTTGTTTTGCTTAGCTGCCAGTAACAAAGATTGATACACCGTTCTCCATTCAAACAAATAATAGTTCTGGAAGATCACGCCCATGTCACCGGCTGCCACTGTTTTGTTACCATTGATGGTTACCGATCCGCCACTTGGTTGTTGCAGTCCGGATAATATTTTGAACAGTTGTGTTTTGCCGATACCACTTCTGCCGATCAGCGAAACTACCTGGCCCTGCTGCATCCCGGGGCGAACGATGTCTTTGATAGAAAAGTTAATGTCACGAAGAATAATATTGTCTGCGTAACTAAGTTGAATATTGGTGGCCTGTAGTAAGACGGTCGTTTTTATACAGTCTGTCATGATGTTGCTTGTTTTAATTTGCTGTGTGGAAATAGCCAATGCCTGGTGGTGCCCAATAAAAAGTCGAAGCAAAGGCCCATGATAAATATTACCAGTTGCAAAGCGATCACATTGGTTAGGTCGTTGTACTTGTTGTATTTGATCAATAAGGAACCGATACCCCCTTCGCTCATACTCAATCCTTCTACCATCGTGATCATCAGCCAGGAGATGGCAAAGTTTTGCCGGAGTATTTCAAATACCTGGTCTGCCTTGCCAATGATGATCACTTCGTACAATGTTTGCCAGTTGTTGTAACCAAGTGTTTTGCACAATGCATATTCCTGCTTGTCAATATTGATGATGACAGATAAAAATGAGGTGGTAAAAAATGGCACAATACCAAACACCAGCAAGGATAATTTCAGTTCGCTGCCATCTTTTGTTAATAAAGTAAAAATGAAGATCAAGCCTGTTAAGGTCAGGTACCTGCACTTTACAATAAACTGGGCGATGCTTTTAAAAAATGGTATCACCGAAGAGTAAGCAAAGAACAATGTGATGATAATAGAATAGAACATGGCCTTTAATGTAAGCACCAGGCTCACCAGCATATTGTCTATTAGCAATTTGGTCGTGATGAGTTTACCAAAAGCGATGGCAACATTACCCGGCTTTGGTATCAGCCCATTGGAAGTTGTATGCCATATCAGCAGCGTCACGATCACCTGCACCACGATCATGATGATAGTTGTTTGTTTGCTGATGCTGGTGAATGGCTTAAATATATTCTTCATGTTGATGATGATTGTTTATTGTTGCATTGCTGCTAATTGAACTAAACGTACAAGAGTGCGACGCAACGATGCTAAATAGAAATTCTTCAGATGGGTTCAAAAAAAATAAAAAGAATGGAGCCTGTTACAGCTCCATTCATGAGCTTACTCACCCAACACAATTTCCACCCTGCGGTTCTTACTTTTACCGGCTTCAGTAGTATTGTCTGCAATTGGTTTGGCGCTACCAAATCCTTTCGCCTCTATACGGTTACTGATCAATCCTTTCTTCAGCAAATATGCTTTCACCGCATTTGCCCTCTTTTCTGAAAGCGGCGTGTTCACTGCATCAGAGCCACTGTTATCGGTATGACCGTACACACCGATCTTCAATCCTTCTGCCACTACTGCCGATTCAAAGATCTCATCCAGCAGTTTGTAAGAAGCCTGTTTGATATTAGCAGAACCAGTTTCAAATTCAATGCTGTAACTCTTTGAAGAAACAGTTGTCGATAGCTGGTCTGCATATTTTGTCTCGATAGCCTTGCCCTGCAACAGGTCAGGATGATTAGAGATCACACTGAACAAAAAGCTTTTGTCAACGGCCTTTTCATAAGGCATAAAAGTGGGCATCAGCGAAGGATACATTTTTACCATCAGGTTACCGAACGTGTTGTACACTGCTTTGTAACGATCCACTTTATCATCACCCAGGCCATATGTGTTGGCCATATCCTGCAGGTTGAACACCATACTGCCGCCAAGGTTTACGGGCTGACCCTGTATGTCTTTCTCTACAACACCATTGTAATATTTCAACCAGTAGTCAGCATCTTTTTCCTGGTAAACAGCAGCACTCACTTTTGCAGCAAAGGCTTTTGCTTCGTTGAAAGAACGTACCTGGTCGCCTGCCTGTGCCAACGCAATGATCATGTTCTCCACATCCGTTCTGTGATCATACGCCCACTTCTTAATGGCAATGGTTTGGTTGGGTATCTGCGATGCATACTGCCTTGTGTTGGCAATGGTTACCAGCCCACCTTTTTTGGTAGCGATGTTTACATCACCGGGTGTCCAGGTAGCTACACCATCCACACCAACGGTAGTATCCCTGCCCGTTGTTTTACCATTTTCCACCACCTTTCTTTTTTCAGTGTAGCCCGTGATGTACTTGTTGGGTGCATCCAAAAAATCGTTTGCTGCAATGATGTTGATGGCAGCTCCATCATAAGTGGTCTCATCCGGGTTTACCTTCAACCCGTTGTCACCAGCCCATTTCAACAGTATGTTGATGTCGCCGTCACGAAGCACACCAGCCACACATTTACCCAATGCTGTTTGTGGGTTTTGTTTCCACGAAGCAGGTGCCATCACCTGGTCTTCACCGTAAGATTTACCGTGTGCTACCGGTATAATGATGGGCTGGTATTCTGCTCCCAATGGTTCCAGCTCTTTGGCCAGTGAGGTCATAAAGGCTGGCATACCATCACCCATAAATGTGATGAGCACAGCCGGTGTATTGGCGTTTTTCTTGTATTCGTTCGCAAACTTTACCAGGTCTGCCATCTGCCTGTTGCAATCATCCTGGCGTATGTACGTCACATCTAAATGTGCTTTGTCAAACAAAGAATTCTTTGTAGTTTGTACGCCACCGTTAGCATACATACCACTGAACTGGCTGTTCCATGCCATGCGCTGCCAGATAATTTGTGTACCACCATTTACGGCTTTATCACCGGATGGTAAAGGCAGTGAAACGGCATTGCTGCTGAGGGATGCATCTGCTGCATCGGGCAATGTTACCTTACCCAGTTCTACTGACTGGCTTACTTCTTTTGGACGGCTCTGATACCATCTTACACTTGCGATGCCGGCCGCTACGATCGCAGCGATGATGAATAATTTTCCGGCGGGTTTTAATTTTACTGACATAGTTGTATGTTTTATTGCCCCTATTCCCTAAAGGGTAATTGAAGCGGTTTTAAAAAAATGTTTTTTGTTTGAGCAGTATTTTATAGGTGCACTGCTATGCCCATAGTATGCAGTGCCCGTTTGCAATTTTTTTGAAGCAGTAATTTTTGCGCCTTTGCTCCTTAGCGTCTTTGCGTGACACTAATCCAACAGTCCCCTGTACTTGTCGGTAATGTTCACATCTTTCAGCTTACCTGTGTTGCTGTTGTTGTTCAAAGCACTGTTGGTATAGTTGAAATCTGTATCCAGGTTAAAGCGGCTGATGAGTTCAATGGCTTGGGCAGATTTTGCTTTGTCTTCCAATACCTTGTCGTCCATAAACCTGGAGGTTACATCGATGGCAGATTTAATGTGGCCGATCTTTTCACCAATCTGTTGTTTCAATATTGCCAAAGCTTTTTCCGCATCCTGGTTCAGTTCATCATCACCCTTAAAGGCTTTCATTGCACTGGTTACAGCCGACAGGCCTGTAGTGACCGAGTAGTACAGGTCCTTCTTTGCTTCCAGGTCAAGCTTGGCATCTTCCAGCATGATACCGCTCTCTTCATACGCCGTATCAGAGAATTTGATGAGCTTGTTCAGGTCGCCAACGATCGGTGTAACATTGTCAATGTATTCACGGCAACGCAGCACATTGTTGGCATACAGGTCGATCTGCCTGCTCTTGTCTTTTTCCTGTTGCAGGATCTTTACTTTCTGTGCATTCAGTTGCAGTTCTTTTTCTTTGTCGCCGAGTTTGTCCATTAGTTCGCTCTGCTTTCCTTTCAATCTGCCGGACTGCTGGAACAAAGTGTTCCTGTCCTTATAACCCTGTTCAATTTTCAATTGCAGGATGTTGAAGGGATTCAGTTCAATGGCAATACCAATGGTGTAGTTGGCAATGAACTCTGAGAAATACCGTAGAGCTCTCCAGAATTTTTTATTGGTAACGATCATGAGCAGGAAGCCCAATGCCACGCCTCCAATAACGAGGTTCACCATGTTCCATGTAACTGTTACCAGCCAGGGTAACACGAAAGTGAGAAAGGCATACGCCAACCCTGCAAAAAGCGATACACCAATAACTGTTGTGGCCAGGTTCTTTGGCTCTGAGAACCAACCCGCCTTTTTTGTTTGTTGAATTGTGTTGATCATTTTGTTTGGTTTTAATTGTTGTGATCAAATTTTACTGAGCGATGTGTTGTTTTATTCTTTCGATGTCATACAGTATGCGTTGCTTCATTTGCTCTGATGAGGCCCTGTAACCACCCGTGTTGCTTTCGATCTTTTCCTCACTTTCTTTCACTTCCAGTTGAAGCAACTGAACTTTATTTTGCAGATCGCTGATTTCCATTTTCAGGTGTTCAATACGTTGCTGTTTGGCGACAATTTCCTGTTGCCTGGCTGCTACCTTCTCCTGCAAGGCAGCATCAACCGATTGGTTAAAATTTGCTGCGTCCTGCTCCAGTAAGCGGAGGTATTCAGCAGCCGTGCTCAACAGTTTCGTCTTATCCAGCCCCTGTACATTCAATCCGGCGAAAGCCGCTGCAAACCTGGCTTTCTCGTCAGGAATGCCTGACATGGCATCGGTCATTTTACTGAACTCGAAATAGTCCGGACCCGGAATATTAGCGTCGCTAAACAGCTTGTCGAAATACTGTTTGAACTTTTCGGTGGTGTCTGTGGAGGGCCTGTAAACTGTAGCCGCTGGTGTGGCATCACGTAAAGTTTCTTCCTGTACTGCAACCGGCTTTTCGTCCGGCGTTACCTCCATAAATGCGGAGAGTATTTTTTTTCCAAAGCTTGACATGTTGTTGGTTTTAATTGTTAATTACTATTGTTTGATTCAGTTCCGGGCAAAGCATGGCCATTCACAATTGTGTAGTGTTTTTTTAGCCGCCTTGCTAAGGGAAAATTTTAATAGGAAAGTTGCAGTTGTAAGCCTGTGATCAGGCCAACATATCCAGTCTCCAAAACATCCTGTTGATGAGTGGAATTTTTTTGTAACTCCTTTGTGCCTGAGTTGCAAGTTTTTTGTCCGGCGTAGTGCGCCGTAAACAATAAGCTTGTTAAAAGCATACTGCTCACTACAACCATCCGTTTGAATGATTTCATGTTAATTGATCTTAGTTTTTGAAAAACGTTTTACATCCAGCTCACCCGGAGCTGTTTGATGTAATCATAACTGTTGGAAGAAACTTACAGGCTGGTGATAGCTCGGGGTGGATTCTCCCTTAACCTAACAAGGGTGAATAAGCGTTCAATAGTTTTGTTGTGCATTTTGCGATGGAGACTTGCTCCCTTTTGATTGAGGACGTAAAGATATATGGGCGGCTGATATCCGGCGTTTATAATCAGTACAAACGGAACCGGAACATTTCCAAATGGTAAAGTATGGATGATGATTGGTATGTTAAGAAATGCTGGGTGGTAAATGAAGTTGTTCAGTGGCGATATAGGTATTTAAACGATGTTGCAATTTTCTTAAAATTATAATGGTAATTTTCAAAACTGCTTAATCTTAACCAGCGAGGCTTTCAGTTACTCAATAAAATTCAAGAAACTCATCAGGAATAATTTACAAGCATGCATTTTAAATGTTACATACTGGGGAAAATTAGCAACAGAAAATTTCCGCTTTTCCAGCGCAATCATTTTGCCTTGTAGAAAACATACCGGCAGCCAGTCTTATCAAAAATAAATTGACTTGGTATGATTAATGTTTTTAGTGCTTCCGTTTTTTATCTCACCAACTTAAAACATTCCATATTATGCCGATCGTAACCATTATTCTCGTCCTTATCGCTGTAGGTGTTGTCCTGTGGCTTATCAACAAATATATTCCTATGCAGGGAACCATTAAAACAATTTTAAATGCTGTGGTAGTAATCGTAGTTGTCATCTGGTTACTCAAAGCGTTCGGAGTTTGGGGCAGCTTAACAAACTTACATACCTGATCAGTCTCTTACCAGTTGCAGATAACAGTGAGCAACTGGATGAATTATCCTTTATTGGCATCATCTAAATTAATTTCTATGCAATGGCTTGGCAGAAGATCCAGCTCTAATGTTGAAGACCGTCGTGGTGTTTCCGGAGGTGGAATAGCAGCAGGTGGTGGTATCATTGGAGTTATACTTTATGTTATCTACACCTTTATTGGCGGTGGAAAAGTTGATCCTTCCCAAATACCGCAAATTGCTCCGCAAGCCAGTGAACGTACACCTACCCCGGAGGAGAAAAAGGCTGATGATGAAAGAGCTGAGTTTGTAAAAGTAGTGCTTGCCGAAACAGAAGATGTATGGAATAAGATCTTCCAGGAAAATGGCCAGCGTTATGCCGAACCTACCCTTGTGCTCTTCAGAGATGGCGTATCTTCTGCTTGTGGAAATGCCAGCAGTGCATCCGGTCCTTTCTATTGCCCGGGAGATTCAAAGCTGTATGTTGATCTGTCTTTTTACCAGGAATTAAAAGAACGGTTCAGTGCTCCGGGTGATTTTGCTATGGCTTATGTGGTGGCACATGAAGTGGGGCATCATATCCAAAACCTTAACGGTACTGCAGATAAGATGGCAAGATTAAGAAGTAACTCCAGTGAAAAAGAAGCTAACCGTTATTCGGTAATGATGGAACTGCAGGCTGATTTCTATGCAGGCGTTTGGGCTCATTACGAAGAAAAAATGAAAAAAATTTTGGATAAGGGAGATATTGAAGAAGCACTTACAGCCGCTAATGCCATTGGAGATGACAGACTTCAAAAGCAATCTACCGGCGAAGTAGTGCCGGATGCTTTTACACATGGCACATCTGCCCAGCGTATGTACTGGTTTAAAAAAGGTTATGAAACCGGCGACATCAAACAAGGAAATACATTCAACGACGCCAGTTTATAAATGGTATTTTCTACTACCTGGTTCCAGTCTCATCATCACCGGTTTTCTTTTAAACGCTGTTTAATTACAGGGCGGGTGGAGGGTTGAACAGGTTTTGTTACCGGCCTTGTAATTGGTTGAACAGGTTTTGTTACAGGACGGGTAACCGGCTTGGTGATTGGCTGTACTGGTCTTGTGATGGGTTTTTTAATTGGCTCAAGAGGCCTGGTTACCGGCCTTGTAATTGGTTGAACAGGTTTTGTTACAGGCCTTGTTACAACGGGTTTTGTGATTCCCCCACCCGGTTCTAATGGCTTTTTTACAGGTCTTCCCTTGTCGTCAAAAGCAGGTAGTTTCACATTAGCAGAAGGAGCTTTCGGGAAATCTTTTCTGAAAGCTGAAGAGCCCTGTTTAGCAAGCTGCGGCCTTGAATATGTTTGCCGGTAATTACCGCTCCTTACTCTGGTTTGAACTATTACAGACCGTCTCCTGTAGCCGGGATTATAATAAATTTGATACCAGCCGGGAATACGGTAGGTGGGCCAGCGCCTGTAATGACTGAAATAATAATAATTCCAGTGGTAATGATAACCGTAATAGTAGTGCCAGTAAAACGGTTTCCACGGCCGCCAGTAGCCGGGATAATACCCCCAATGCCACGGCGAATACCAATAGGAATATGTTGGAAGAAACAT
Organism: Ferruginibacter sp.; assembly: GCA_965247025.1. Lineage (GTDB taxonomy): Bacteria > Bacteroidota > Bacteroidia > Chitinophagales > Chitinophagaceae > Ferruginibacter. The sequence goes on from OZ252000.1 coordinate 6,046,681, forward strand.
GTAACTGATAACCGGCCAGTTGTTCACTTCAACTACTGTTTTGCTTTCAACTGCAGCAGAGGAAGCGGACGGCTGGTCAATTGTATTACCGCTGTAGCCAGGATTGGGTGTTTCGCCGGAAGCTGAATCGCCGGGCTCTACAATATAATCTTTACCGTACAAATCTTCATCACCCACTAGCTGAATAACTACTTTTCCGGCTGCATCTTTTTGAACGGCAAAAGCCGCCACATCCTGGTCTTCAGTTTCACTAACTGCCACTTTCAGTGAAATATCATGCACACCATTTACAACTGTATCGGTTACAGAGATGTAATCAATTTTATCATCGCCGTTAAGATCCAGGTTATTGATTTTAAGTGATTCATCGTTCAGTGACTTTTCAAAACCCTCCAGCGTTGGCGATTCCTGGAAGAGCTTCATTACTGCGTAGAGATTTAAATTATCGCCGGGAAGTCCAAGTTGTTCTTCTGCACCTGACTGGCCAAAACTTGTGAAATTTAAAAAGCTAAAAAGCAAGATGAGCATTAATGCTACTGAATGTTTCATGCTTTGGGAGTTTAGTTAGATAAATATAAAAATTATTTTCGTCTCAAAAAACCTGATCTGTATTTAAGGTCGGAAAACATAGCAATAGCCTGTCAAAAACTGATTGATAATAAGATGATGTTGATTTGGCAACACCTAAAGTTGTTATTGTAAGTTATTTCCGAAGCCAAATCTGGCATTCCGGTCATTTCGTCGAAAGTAAAGCGCAGTTAGCCGAAAAATGCAATGGGCAACAGTCTTTTAATGCAATTTTACATCAGAAAGAAACGCACTACAGCAGTTCCAAAGAAATCAATATCCTATTAAAAGATCGAACGAGTATCAATACCAACATCCTAAAAAAGACCAGCAAAATCCGATAACCCAAAAAGACCAAATCCAAGTTTTATAAAAGACAAATTTCCAAATCCTACCGTCAAAAATCACTCAATCCAACATACAAAAAAACTAGTCCAACTCTTTAGAAAGCATTTCCAAATCCTACCGTCAAAAACCACCAAATCCATTTATTTTTTGTTGTGAAATACTCCTGCTAAAAATCCTTTTTCATTTCCATTATTACACGACTATCTAATTTATTTGAGATAGCAAATACGATATTAAACTTTAATGCATTTTATTTCTTTAAGATAGTTGCTATTTGCAGCGCCACTCTTTCACCATCCATTGCCGCACTCACAATTCCACCGGCGTAACCAGCGCCTTCTCCGCAAGGATATAAATTTTTAATTTGCGGATGCTCCAGGGATTCTTTATCCCGTGGGATACGAACTGGTGATGATGTTCTGCTCTCGGTTGCAACTACAATTGCGTCGTTGGAATAATAGCCTTTTTTACCATTGCCGCGGTTTATTTTTTTGCCGAATAACATAAAACCTTTTGCCAGTGCCTGGTAAATAAATGCAGGTAAAACATTATTTAAGTGGGTAGATTGTAATCCCGGCTGGTAGCTGCATACAGGCAGGGATGACGAAAAATTTCCGGTAGAAAAATCAACCATGCGCTGGGCTGGCGCCACTGAATTTCCCCCTCCTGCAACAAAGCATTGCTGCTCTACCATTTTTTGAAAATACATCAGCTTCAGCGGGTTTGTTTCCAGGCCAGGGTAGTGTTCATCGAGCCATTCAACACCATTAAATCCTTTCATTTTTTTTAGTTCCGAAACTGCATCTTTTTCATCAACAGTAACCACCATACCGCTGTTGGCAAACGGGTTGTTGCGTTTGCTCGGGCTCCAACCGTTCACCACTATTTCTCCCGGTGCGGTAGCAGCCGGAGCAATAATGCCACCCGGGCACATGCAAAATGAAAACACCCCCCGGCCATTAACTTGCTCAACTAAGCTATATGATGCCGGCGGTAAAAAATCACCTCTGTCATTCGTGTGGTATTGAGCACTGTCAATTAAATTTTGGGGATGCTCCACCCTTACACCCAGTGCAAAAGGTTTTGCTTCAATCAATATTTTTTTGTGGTAAAGGAGTTCGAAAATATCCCTGGCAGAGTGGCCTGTAGCCAGGATAACAGCATCGGCAGCAATTGTATCATCATCCGCAGTTTTTACGCCCGTTACCTGGCTTTCCTTTATTAAGAGATCGGTAACCTTTTTATCAAACAACAATTTTCCACCGCAGTTTTCAATCGTTTGCCGCATGGCAGTTATAATCTGCGGTAGCTTATTAGTACCAATATGGGGGTGAGATTCGTACAGGATTTTTTTATCTGCCCCAAAATGTACAAACAGATTTAGTATGCGGTCAATATCGCCCCGTTTGCTGCTACGGGTATATAATTTTCCATCACTGTAAGTACCGGCGCCACCTTCACCAAAACAGTAGTTACTATCAGGGTTTACAATACCACTTTTATTTAGTAAAGCAAGGTCACGTCTTCTTGCTCTTACATCTTTTCCCCGCTCAAGAATGATGGGCTGTATGCCAGCCTCCAGTAGTTGAAGCGCTGCAAATAAACCTGCAGGGCCAGCGCCAATGATCAGTACTTTCCTGCTGCTGTTTGTTACATCTTTAAAGTGAAATGACTGCACCTGCCGGTGCTGAAAAGGTTCGTTGATAAATGCATTAACCATGAGGTTTATCCAGGTTGTTTTACCTCTTGCATCAATCGATTTTTTTTGAGTTTGAAAGCCGGAAACGGCACCAGGTTTAACACCGCTGCTCTTTGCAATGGCGAGCTTAACTGCATCTTCATCAGCAGCATCCTGCGGCAGCAATTTAAGAGATATTTTTTGTTGCATATCGTTGCCGGATATTTATTCCGGAAGTTGATTATTTAATAAATCAAATGCACAATGTTATTAAACGTTGCCTTAAAATGGCAGGTCGTCAATTGCATCTGGTGAAGCTGAAAAACTATCCAGCGGTTCCTGGTATTCACTGTCACGGGCAGGCGCATCAGCACCTGAGCCACCAGCAGAAACGGCTTCAACCCGCCATGCATCAAGGTTTGTAAAATAATTTATTTTACCGTCTTTCTCCCATTTAGTACCTTTTATATTGAAGTGAACTTTTATTTCATCTCCAATATTTATCTTATCAATAATGGTAGTTTTATCCTGTACGCTTTGAAACTTTACATAGTTAGTAACTGTTCTTCCACCAATATCATCTGTCTTTTCTACTGCAAATTCTCTCACTTTAAAAGTGCCGGTTCTTTGCACTGTATCAAACTTAGCTGCCAATTTGCCTGTTAATTCGTAACTCATAAAAATAATTTAGGGTTGTAAAAATAGGGTTATTTACCAACAAAAATATTTAGCAATGCATTTGTATTTGGGCAACAAAAATCCGCTACCTTCCATTTTATAAAAATCACTGTGTTTTCATGCGTAAACTTACCCTCTACATATCATGGTATGTGCTTTTTACTGCGTTCATTTCGTGTAAAACTGTTTACCAGCCTGCTTCTGTTCAATACAAGGATTACAAAATTGCTAATAAGGAACCTGCCGGTAATGAGCTTACAGCATTACTAAAACCATATTCGGACAGTGTAAATAAAGAGATGAATAATGTGGTAGCCGTAGCGGGCATGGACCTTGAAAAGAAGCAGCCAGAAAGCACTTTAAATAATGTGCTGGCCGATGCTATGTTTTTTGAAGCACAAAAAAAATATGCAACAACTGTTGATGCCGCTTTTTTAAATTATGGCGGCATTCGCCTTTCGGGCATCAGCAAAGGCAACATCACGCTTGGAAAAATATTTGAGCTTTCACCGTTTGATAACCAGGTGGTATTACTTAAAGTTGACAGCGCTATATTGCAGCCATTTTTAAACATCATCGCAAAACGTGGAGGCTGGCCTTGTGCAGGAATTCAATTCCAGATAAAAAATAATCAGGCGGTTAATGTCGTTATAGCTGGTAAGCCGCTTGCTGCTAATATCAGCTACACTATTGCAACGATTGATTATATAGCTAATGGGGGAGATGATTGTGATATGTTTAAAACTGTGCCGCAACAAAATAAAAACTACTTATTCCGGGATGCTGTAATTGCATATTTTGGAGCAATGCAGCAACAGGGAAAAGCGGTTACTTCATCTTTACAAAAAAGAATAAGCAATGCAGAATAGAAGAAAGTTTTTACAGCAATCAGCCCTTGCTGCTGGTGCGCTGATCACTTCAAAAAATTTATTTGCAGGTAATGAAGATGCCGGGCCTTCCAGGTTAACCATACTTCATACAAATGATGTGCACAGCAGGCTTGAACCTTTCCCCATGGATGGTGGAAGAAACCAGGGGTTGGGTGGTGTAGAAGCAAGGGCAGCACTTATAAAGAAAATTCGTAGTGAGGAAGAACAGGTGCTGTTGCTGGATGCCGGCGATATTTTCCAGGGCACGCCTTTTTTTAATTTATATAAAGGCGAGCCTGAAATGAAAGCGATGACGGCGATGGGTTATGATGCATCCACCATGGGCAATCATGATTTTGATGCAGGCCTTGAAAATTTAGCCACACAATTAAGGCATGCTGCATTTCCCATTTTGATTTGCAATTATGATTTTACCAGCACACCAATGGAAAATAAATTTCAGCCTTACAAAATAATTAAAAAAGGAAAATTAAAAATTGGAATTACCGGCGTTGGAATTGAAATGAAAGGTTTGGTGCCGGATTTGCTAATAGGGAATACAAAATATGCTGACCCGGTTGAAAATGTAAACAGGGTAGCGGCAAAGCTTAAAAAAGATATGGGGTGCGATATGGTGATATGTTTGAGCCACCTTGGTTATAAGTATAAAGAAGAGGAAAATAAGATCTCGGATATTATACTTGCAAAAGAGACTGAAAATATAGATCTGATAATTGGAGGCCATACGCATACATTTTTGGATGCACCAGTTGAGTATAAAAATAAATCAGGCAATGATGTGCTTGTAAACCAGGTTGGTTGGGCCGGTATAATGTTGGGCAGGCTTGATTATGAATTTTCAAAAACAAAAAAGAATAATTTATCAAAATCCCATACTGTGATTGTGGGAAAAAAAGCAAGCGAATAAAAATTTTTTTTTTGAGAAAAATCTGTTGATATTCGCCGTCTTACTCAAAAATTTTCTATCCGTATATGAAGGACTTTTTTTTGGAAGTTTCTGGTAAAAAAAATTACTCAATACATAAAATAGCTTAAGGAATAATGGAGAAAGTTTTTGATAAGGTGTGGTTTAATTGCCTGGAAATCATCAAAGACATTGTGGAATGGCAACACTATAAAACATGGTTCGAACCAATAAAAGCCGTAGCTTTAAAAGACAAAGTTTTAACGATTCAGGTTCCCAGTCAATTCTTTTTTGAATATTTGGAAGAGCATTACGTTAGCTTGCTGGCAAAAACTTTAAAAAGAGAATTAGGTAAAGAAGCCCGGCTGGAGTACCGGATAATGGTTGACAGCGGTAACAGTAAAAATAAGCCGCTTACAATGGATGTTCCGGGGCAGGGTTATAAATCTTATGCAAATAACGAAATGGACTTTCCTTTGGTAATAAACAATCCCGTTAAGAATCCTTTTGTGATACCTGGTCTTAAAAAGATGCAGATAGATCCGCAATTGAATCACTCTTATGTGTTTGATAGTTTTATTGAAGGAGATTGCAACAGGGTAGCCAGAAGGGCCGGAAAGACTGTTGCTGAAAAGCCGGGTACAACATCTTTTAATCCGCTGGTAATTTATGGTGGTGTCGGTTTGGGTAAAACCCATTTGGCGCAGGCAATTGGTAACGAGGTTAAGCGCCTCCACAGCAATAAAATTGTTTTATACGTTAGTTCAGAAAAATTTATCAATCAATTTATTGATCATGGCCGTAACGGTGCCATAAACGATTTTATACATTTCTACCAGTTGATTGATGTCCTTATTATTGATGATGTTCAATTCTTTAACAGAGCCGAAAAATCGCAGGATGCTTTTTTCTCAATCTTTAACCATTTACACCAAAGTGGGAAGCAATTAATACTTACAAGTGATAAGCCGCCTAAAGACCTGGAAGGTGTGCAGGAGAGGCTTTTAAGCAGGTTCAGGTGGGGTTTGAGTGCTGATCTTCAAACGCCGGACTATGACACTAAGATTGAGATACTGGAAAAGAAAATGAAGAATGATGGCCTTGAAATGCCACGTGAAGTAGTAAAGTATATTGCTTATAACATCAACAGTAATGTACGTGAATTAGAAGGTGCACTCATATCATTGTTGGCACAATCTTCGCTAAATAAGAGGGAAATTGATCTTGAATTGGCAAAGAAAGTATTACGCAATTTTGTAAAATCTTCCAGTAAGGAAATTACGATTGATGCTATTCAAAAGATGGTATGTGATTTCTTTGATGTGCCTTATGATAAGTTACTTCAGAAGACCCGTAAGAGAGAGATTGTACAGGCAAGGCAGATCACTATGTATCTTTCTAAATCATTCACAAAAAACTCTCTTAAAACGATCGGTGAGCATTTTGGAGGCCGTGACCACACAACTGTAATTCACAGTTGCCAAACGGTTAAAGATCTTATGGACACGGACAATCTTTTTAAGGAAAGTGTGCTGGAGTTACAGCAAAAAGTTCAACTTGCCGCCATGTAAGATATTTGAATAAATAATTAAAATGAACCCACTTAAAAGTGGGTTTTTTATTGAACATAAACTAACAGTTATTGCCGGAAAAAATTACCAAGTAAACAATGATAGCCAGTACTGGGCTGGGTTAAAATATTATTCTAAAATTATTTCTGCATTATGTTCAATTAGTTTTGATAATTACAATGTCGAATTGTATTTTTGCAACCCCGAAATAAATACTGGATTTATTCAGCAGCATTTAGGGCAGGTAGGAGAGATGCCTGAGTGGCCGAAAGGAACGGTTTGCTAAATCGTCGTACGGGTAACACTGTACCGTGGGTTCGAATCCCACTCTCTCCGCAAAAGTTCTTATGATTTAAGTTTTTCTTTCCTTTTAGGAAATGATGTACGGGATGTAGCGTAGCCCGGTATCGCGCCTGGTTTGGGACCAGGAGGTCGCAGGTTCGAATCCTGCCATCCCGACTTTACAGGACAAGCTGGAATTATTTCCACTTGTCCTGTTTTTGTTTTCGGTCATTCCTTCTCAATACTCTCTATCTCAGGCGAATTGCTTTGCCCTGATTCTGGAAGTTCGAATACTAATTCTTCAAGATTCAATTTTTCATTTGCCTGTAAGTTATGGCCCCTATTTTTGGGTTCGTTTATTCGACTTTTATAGATTTACTGAAGGTGGTTGAAAGGGTAAAAGACAGCCGATTGGATATATATAAACTGAGGGAGAATCTTGAACTAAGAATAAAATAAAAGATGACTATCAAGAACTCACGGCCCAAAATTGCAATGAACTTTGTAGAAATAAAAAAATATAATTCCCAGCATTCTTAATTTAGGATGATGACATAAGACTAACCCTTTACTCAAACAGCAAAATAGATCCTCCAGAATTGTGCCTATTAGATCCTTTCTTTTTTAAAATAATAAGTGCAGCATTTAGTAGGCACTACTCAACTGCCAACAGTACCGTGCAGATTGGAGTAAGGCCTTACCCCAAATTCAACTTCGTTTGAGTCGCAGCAATAATAAAATACAAATATTCAAACTGGGCAGTAATAAATTTTATGAAATGTTATAAATAAAGCTGCCCATTTCGGAAGCCTTTATTTTGAAAAATTAATTCAACTCATCTTCCACCGACTGCTTTTGCCAGTTCAACGACTACCAGTTTAGCAAGCTTATCAATCTTTGCAATTTTATGATCATTAAACCCGAACGCATGAGGCGAAAATTTTTGCAAAATCTTGTTTTTATTGGATTAATAGCAGTTTTTATTAGCGTACCAGGATTGTCATCAGCACAACAAATGCCTGCAGACACATTGCGGATTACCATTACTAAAGCTGAAGAAATTTTTCTCCAAAAGAATTTAGCCCTTTTATCCAATCAATATAACATTGATATCAATAAGGCATTGGTACAACAAGCTAAAGTTTGGGATAATCCAGTATTGAATACTGACCAGAATATTTATGACGGAAAAATTTTTCGACATACAACTGAAAATGCTCAGCAATATGGACAGGTATATATCCAGGTACAGCAGCTTATTCGTACTGCTGGAAAAATAAAAAAGCAAACACAACTTGCGCAGGATAATGTACAAGGCGCACAGGCCCAGTTTAATGATGTAATGCGTAACCTGAAATATGTACTTACCACCGACTTGAATAATTTGGCGCAGTTACAGAATGTGGCATCCATTTATTCCAACGAAATGGAAACCATGAAAACATTGGTAAAGGGGATGGACGAAATGTTGAAGCTGGGCGATATTTCTCAAAAGGAAAACATCCGGATTAAAGCTTTACTTTTTTCCATGCAAAGCGACTACAGCGACAATATGCGGCAGCAAATTGATGTTCAGAAAGAGATTTCCCAATTCCTCCAATTGAATGATAATGTTTGGATCGTGGCAGATGCAGGTCAGGCATTCACAAGTCAGCAGGTGAGTAATTTAGTAATTACCAACTTGCAGGATACTGCATTACAAAACAGGCCCGACCTTAATTTTGCAAAAAATCAATCCGTATTTCTGCAACACAATATTGCCTACCAAAAAGCATTAGCAAAGCCAGACGTAACTGTTGGGTTGGAGTATGACCAAAACAGCAGTTACATAAGGAATTTATATGGCCTTGGCATTTCTTTACCGCTTAATATTTTTAATAAAAACAAAGGCAATATTGCCGCTGCTCAGTTTGCGTACAAGCAAAGTGGCACAGTGATGCAGCAGGTACAAAGCCAGGTAAACAAAGATGTGCTTGGCGCATGGCTCAAATTAAACAACGCTACTGCCATGCTCACAAATGATAACAGCCAGTTGCAGGATAACTATGATTTGATAATGAAAAATATGACGGATAGTTACCGTAAAAGGGAAGTAGGCCTGACGGAGTTTATAGATTTTTTTGATGCTTATAAAGATACCCGTATCAAACAATGGCAGCAGGTTACCAACCAGCGCAATGCTGCTGCCGAATTAAATTTTACTACTAACCAAAATATCATTCAACTATAATTTTTTTGTTATGAAATATATTTTTTCCTTTTCAATATTCTGTGCAGTTTTCCTGATTTTAGCTTCCTGTAACAACACAGATGCCATAGTTGAGAATAGTGTAAAAGAACCGCTTATCAGCGATAACACCATGAAATTGTTGGCAATAGACAGTGTACAATTGCGAAATATAGATGATGAAGTAAAGCTGAGCGGAGAAGTGAGTTTTAATGAAAATAAAGTGGTAAAAGTATATCCTTTCAGCAGTGGACAGGTGCTAAACGTAAATGTGAGCATCGGAGATTATGTAAAAGCCGGGCAAACGCTGGCCACTATTAAAAGCGCAGACATTGCAGGTAATTATTCTGATTTAGCCATTTCGGGAAATGATGTTGCCATTGCCAAAAGAGGAATGGAGAATGCGGAGCATTTGTACAAAAATGGAATAAGTAGTGAGAGGGAATTTATTGAAGCAAAAGAAAATTATAATAAAGCTGCAGGTAACGCAAACAAGATCCAGCAACAAATTCAAATTAACGGCGGCGGCAGAACAAGTGCCAGTGGTACTTACCTGGTGACTGCTCCAAGAAATGGTTATGTAGTGGAGAAATTAATTAACTCAGGAAATTTTATCCGCAACGATAATAACAGCAATATGTTTACCATTGGCGATATCAGCGATGTATGGATTTGGGCAAATGTGTATGAAACAGATATTGCTAAAGTGAAACAAGGATATAATGCTGCAGTAACAACACTGGCTTACCCTGATAGTGTTTTCATTGGTAAAGTAGATAAAATGAACCAGGTACTTGACCCTGTTACAAAAGTGATGAAGATTAAAATTGTTTTGTCTAATAACAACGGTACACTAAAGCCTGAAATGTTTGCAAATATTGCTATTAGCAATAAAGAAACAAAACAAATGATAGCTGTTCCTGCAAGTGCAATCATTAATGATAATCAAAAATATTTTGTGATAGCCTATAAAAACAATAATGATGCAGCAATACGCCAGGTTACAATTTTAAAATCAGCCGATGGGTTTACCTATATCTCCAGCGGTTTGCAGCAGGGTGAAAAAGTGATCATAAAAAACCAGGTACTTATTTATAAAAAGTTACAGGATATTAACAACAGCAACCAATCCAAAAATTAAATACATCAGCGCAGATAATTCTAGTTTTTCAATATTATTTACATGAATAAGTTCATAAAAAATATCATTCACTTTTCGTTGCGCCACCGGTATTTTGTCTTTTTTTTAACGGCAGTACTGGTTGCGTTAGGTGTGTGGGCATATAAGGAAACACCGATAGAAACATTTCCGGATGTTACCAATACACAGATCGTCATCATTACCCAATGGCCTGGCCGTAGTGCCGAGGAGGTGGAAAAATTTATAACCATCCCATTAGAAACAGAGTTAAACAGTGTACAGAAAAAAACAAACCTGCGTACCAATTCTTCTTTTGGGTTAAGTTATGTAACGCTCATATTTGACGATGATGTGGATGATGCTTTTGCCAGGCAGCAGGTAATGAGCCGTATCATAAATGCGGATTTACCAGATGGAATAAAGCCGGAAGTACAACCTCCCTATGGGCCAACCGGCGAAATTTACCGGTACACTTTGCAAAGTAATACTGTGGGCATAAGAGAACTAACATCTATTCAGGATTGGGTGCTTGACCGCCAGTTTAAGAGTGTAGCGGGCATAGCGGATGTAAACACTTTTGGTGGAGAAGAAAAGACATTTGAGGTGAGTGTGAATCCTGACTTACTCATTAAATATAACCTGTCATCTCTTGACGTGTATAATGCTATATCAAAAAGTAATATCAATGTAGGTGGCGATGTTATCAAGAGAAATGGGCAGGCTTATGTAGTGAGGGGCATTGGTGTTTTAAATAATATTGATGATATAAACAACGTCATTATTAATAAAGTAAACGGCGTTCCGCTATTGGTAAAGAATGTAGCAGTTATTGTAGAAAGTAGTAAACCTCCTTTGGGAACGGTAAGCAAGGATGGCATGGCCAACCAGGTAGAAGGTATTGTAGTTATGCGTAAGGGTGAAAATCCATCGGAGGTTTTGGAGGCTCTTCATAAAAAGGTTGACGATCTGAATAGAAATATTTTACCGGCAGATGTAAAAATTGTTCCGTTTTATGACCGTACAACACTGATGGATTTTGCCACGGAAACAGTGATTCATAACCTGCTGGAAGGAATTATACTGGTTACATTAATTGTATTCATATTTATGGCCGACTGGCGTACCACCCTTACAGTTAGCATCATCATCCCCTTATCTTTATTGTTTGCTTTTATCTGTATGCGTATAAAAGGTATGAATGCAAACCTGCTTAGCATGGGTGCAGTGGATTTTGGGATTATCATTGATGGAGCAGTTGTAATGGTGGAAGGTTTATTTGTGGCATTAGACCACAAAGCAAGAGAAGTGGGAATGGAAAAATTTAATAAGCTGGCTAAATTGGGATTGTTTAAAACAAAAGGTGCTGAAATGGGCAAGGCAATTTTCTTTTCCAAGCTCATCATTCTTACCTGCCTAATACCAATATTTGCTTTTAAAAAAGTTGAGGGAAAAATGTTTTCTCCCCTGGCTTATACATTGGGATTTGCTTTACTCGGTGCACTGATACTAACACTTACGCTGGTGCCTGCACTGTCCAGCATCCTGTTGCGTAAAAACGTTAAAGAAAAACATAACCCAATAGTTATTTTCTTTGAAAAAGGAGTTGCAAAATTATTGAGTATTGTCTACCGCAATCAAAAGAAAAGTGTGATCATCGCATTCTTGGTAATGTTAATTTCATTTTTTTCTTTTAAATTTTTAGGCTCTAAATTTTTACCCCAACTAAATGAGGGAGCATTGTGGGTAACTGCAGAACTGCCCAGGAGTGTATCGCTGGATGAAGCAGACAGTATCTCTGCAAAAATTGATGCACAAATAAGAACATTTCCTGAAGTAAGACATACGATGGTACAGGTAGGACGGACAAATGACGGTACGGATCCCAAAGGTTTTTTTAATGTACAGATAGCTGTTGATCTTGCCCCGGAAAAAGAATGGAAGAGAAAGATTACTTATGATGGCGTGGTAAATGAAATGGATGGCAAGCTTAAAGTTTTCCCAGGTGTCGTTTTTAATTATTCGCAACCCATAAGAGACAATGTTTCTGAAGCTATTGCAGGTGTGCCGGCTGCATTGGAAGTAAAAATATTTGGCCATGATTTTAATGTGCTGGACAGTACGGCTAACCAGGTTTACAACATAATAAAAGGGATTAAAGGAGTAGAAGATCTGGGTATCATACGCAACCTCGGCCAGCCTGAGTTTCGTATAGAGCTTAACCAGCAAAAGATGGCCTTATATGGTGTAAGCACGGCAGATGCCAATGCTGTAATTGAAATGGCAATAGGTGGTAAAGCAGCAACACAATTATTTGAAGGAGAAAGAAAATTCGATATAAGAGTTCGATACCAGGAGCAATACAGAAATACCGAAGATGAAATTGATAACCTGATGGTGCCAACTTTAGACGGATCGAAAGTTCCGTTAAAAGAGATAGCTGATATAGTAACGTTAACCGGCCCGGCGTTTATTTACCGGGATAACAATTCCCGTTACATTACGGTAAAGTTTTCTGTTCGTGGCCGTGACCTTGGCAGCACCATTGCAGAAGCACAGCAAAAAGTAAATGCCGCCATTCATCTGCAGCAAGGTTATACCACAACCTGGAATGGAGAATTTGAAAACCAGCAACGGGCAACCAAAACCCTGGGGCAGGTAGTACCGGTCTGTTTCCTGGCTATTTTTCTCATTTTGTTTGTGACCTTTGGCAATGCCAAAGATGCCATATTAACCATTATGAATGTACCCTTTGCATTAATAGGAGGTATCCTTGCATTGCATATAACGGGCATAAATTTTAGTATTAGTGCAGGTATTGGTTTTATAGCTTTATTTGGTGTTTGTATCCAGAACGGTGTAATACTTATTAGTGTGTTTAAAAAGAATCTTGAAAACAGGATGCCGTTGGATGAATCAATAAGAGAAGGAGTGATCAGCAGGGTACGAGCGGTAGTAATGACCGCATTGATGGCAATGATAGGCCTTCTGCCAGCTGCTGTTAGTCATGGCATTGGCAGTGAAACACAAAAGCCATTGGCCATAGTGGTGATCGGTGGATTGATAACTTCTACCATTCTTACTTTATTGATACTACCGGTAATTTATGCGCTGGTATTTAAGCTGATTCACAGAACTGAAAACAGGCGGTTATTAAAAAAAACAGGATTGCTGAGTAAGTAAGAAGCAAAATCAAATAAAGTAAAAAACGTTATTTACACCTGAAAGGACAGTGTTTTTTTTGGATTTTTATTAAGTGAGCCAGCATCTGTCAAAACAATACAACGGCTTTTCACTCAATGGAGCGTTATACTATTCTGCCCAACTTTTAATTACCTTATTACCTCTATCCGTTTTCAGCAGCAAATAATTTTATTTTCCTTCTTTAAAAAGTTATTTGCATTTGAACTTTGTTTTGGAAGAGCTGGGAACAGACTGAAGGAGGTTAAATTATTACCCCTGAATACAACTAGGGTATAATTTATTCAGGCACAACAAAGTATTTTACCTTTGCAACCTAACATTAAAAATTTGACTTAGTATGAATTGCTTAATAGTTGACGATAACAAAATCGCCAGAACTACCATGCAGCAACTGGCCAGCCAGGTGAAGGATATACTGCTTACCGGACAGTGTTCAAACGCAATAGAGGCTTACAATTTTTTACAGGAAGAAGCCGTTGACCTTGTTTTACTGGATATTGAAATGCCCGGTATGACTGGTTTAGAGTTGATAAAAAACCTTGGAGATAAAAGACCTGTTATCATTTTTACCACATCTAAAAAAGAATATGCAGCAGAAGCTTTTGAACTGAATGTGGCGGATTACATTGTAAAACCAGTAACGCCTACCCGGTTTCTACAAGCTATCAGCAAAGCCAGGGAGATACTACAAAGTAATACAGAAGAATTTAAAATGAATGAACAAGAATTCATTTTTATCCGGGATTCAAACATTGTGAGGAGGCTAAAATTGGAAGATATTTTATTTGCCGAGGCAATGGGAGACTACGTAAAACTTTATACCGCTCAAAAATTCTACGCTATTCATACTACACTAAAGGCAGTGGAAGAACGCCTGCCTGTATCTAAATTTATAAGGGTTCATCGTTCTTACCTGGTGGCCTTAACTAAAATTGATACGATACAAGATGGTGCACTTATTGTAAATGGAAAGCCTGTTCCTGTGGCAGACGCCTACAGAGCCGTATTAAATAAGCGGATGAATATTCTTTGATATTCGTCGCTTGTTTTTCCCTTTTGAACTACACATTTCCCTTTACCACCTTTTGGCGTTGCAAATGCTTTTTTGCATTTGTTACTTTTACTTTGAACTTGTGATTGATACAAATTCTTCATGGTAAATACACTTCATAATATTTTTTCATAGACAGTTAGTTTTGATAACGGCTCTGGTTTCTACCAGAGCTTCTTTTAAATCTTTAAAAAATGAAAATTATTTATACCATTTTATTTTTTGCGGATACACTACTCTTAATTCTGTTTACTTTTTTGTTGCTGAGAATGATTGATAATGGTATCAGCACTTTTAGCTTGGTTGCTCTTCTTTCAGGTATCACAGCAAGCATCATTTCCCTTATTTTTTTCTTACGCCGCTATTTGCGAATTCCTCCTTCTGGCAGGCAAAGCTGATTTTGATTTAAATTAGCAACATATCTAACAGCAATGACAGGGAAAAAAAATATTTATTATATACTGGCGGCATTTATCACCGGCAACCTTTTTCTTATTTATATCGAGTTTAATTCTGCCAAAAACATTAGTACCCTTATTTCCGGCAACGAAAAAATATTGGAAGAGTTTAGAGTTAGCGACGAACTTAAAGAGTTGCAAAGCGATATTAGTGCTGTAGAAAGCAAAACCAGCCATGCAGTTGCTAAAAATGAATCACCGGATACTAAAGCATTTGAAGATAAGATTGCTGAAGTAGAAGATGATCTTAAACAATTACAAAAAATAAATGATGACGATACTACAGTAAAATATGTAGACAGGTTAGATGATTTGGTGCGTAGAAAATTGTTTTTTAACCGGCAACTGTTGGGGCTGAAATACAAGCCGGTGGAAAATCCAGTAAAAAATCTGCTGCTCGTACAGCAGGAAAAAGAACTCACTGATTCGATAATGTCAACTGCACAAATCATAGACGGCTCCAGGCAAAAGTTATTGGCAGATGTAACTTTGTCAATAGATGAAAGTGGTAAAAAAGCCCAGCAATTCAGTACCTTATTAATCATATTGGTACTTATAAGTGGAGCATGTTTATTCTGGTACATTATTAATATTATCCGCAGGCAAACCGAGCTGATAGGGCAACTAAATATTTCAGAAAAAAAAGTGAAGGAAGGGGCAGAATTAAAAGAAAAATTTATGGCCAATATGAGTCACGAAATACGCACTCCTATGAATGCCATCCTTGGTTTTACTCACCTGTTGCAAAGAAAGAATATTGATATCGAATCAAGAAAATACGTTCAAACTATTCAGAAATCTGGTGAAAGTTTATTGACCATAATTAATGACATACTTGATTTATCAAAGATTGAAGCTGGAATGATGCGGATTGAGGTGGCGCCGTTCAATATCAGGGGGCTGGTGCAATCCATTGAAACTATGTTTAAAACAAAAGCAAATGAAAAACAGTTGCAGCTTTTGGTTGAGGTAGATAAATCCTTACCGGACATGCTGGAAGGGGATGCAACAAGACTTTCACAAATCTTAATAAATCTTGTAAGCAACTCTTTAAAATTTACCAGTAATGGCTGTATAACAATCAAAATTATTAACCAGGGAGCCTCTGATAAAATAATAAAAACACGAATTGTAGTAAGCGATACGGGTATTGGTATTGGGACAGATCAACTACAACCAATATTCGAACGTTTTCGGCAGGCAGAAGATTCTGTTACCCGGAGATACGGTGGCACCGGCCTTGGGCTTTCCATTGTTAAGGACCTTGTATTGTTGCAGGAGGGGACTATTGACGTTGAAAGCGAAGTAGATAAAGGAACTGTTTTTAGTATAATTATTCCTTACAGAATTGCCGCTGAACAAAGTAATTTAAATACACAAACAGAAAGCAGTGCAGCTGAAAAGTATGATTTTGAAAACATCAGGATACTTGTGGTAGAAGATAATGAAATAAACCAGAGCCTGGTATATCATCTCTTCAACAGCTGGCAGTTGCAGTTTGATTTGGTAAATAATGGCAGGGAAGCGCTTGATATTTTACAAGAAAAAAAGTATAGTCTTATTTTAATGGACATTCAAATGCCTGAAATGGATGGCTATACTGCAGCACAGGAGATAAGAAGAAATTTAAAGCTTGATACTCCCATCATTGCTATGACGGCTCATGCCCTGGCAGGCGAACGGGAAAAATGCATTAGCTATGGAATGAATGAATATATTTCAAAACCAATAAGTGAAAATTTGCTGCTTAAATTGATTGCTCATTTTACCAATATTATTACTGTTAATAGTTTGTCTGATAAACAGGCAGTAGTTTTTGCTTCAGATAAATATAAATATATCAATCTTCAATACATGAAGGAAGTGAGTAACGGAAATGCCAGTTATGAAAGAACTGTTACAGAACAGTTTATAGAAGCAATGCCGGTTGATTTAGTTGAAATTGAAATGGCCTGGCAACGTAATGAAATCACCAGGCTGCGGCAACTTGTTCATAATATGAAGACCACAATTTCAGTTATGGGGTTAAATGAAATATTGCAGCCCTGTCTAGATGCACTGGAATATGAGAACCTCAACAAAGAAAATTTTTATAAGAATTTCCTGGAGCTAAAGTCTGTATGTGAAGCATCTGTTAAGGAAGCAGCGCAATTTTATACTACTATCTGATTGCATATTATCGCAGCTGCATAATAACCTGTTGTTTCAAAGATAGCTTCTTTATTAACTTGTATAAGACTATAAGTTTCACCACAAAAATTTATAAAAGAAATTAAATATTAGCCCTTCATCTTTTTCTTTTTTCAGGCAGATCATAGATATCCAGCCTATTTATATGCCGTTTCTTGTTAGGCAATTTTTATTAGATTTTACATCAGTTACTTGTTAATTTTTTTTAAGTATTTGTTAAAAAAATACATCATTTTTTGTGCTTTATGCTGCTTTTAAAAATCCGGCGACAGAAAATGCCTGTTGACCGATTTTAAATGCAAACCAGTTATGGCTGTATATAATTTTACTTTCTCTAAACAAGAACAAAACCAATAGTTTACTAAAGCAATCAAAACACTGCACCTAATTACTAACAATACAATCACACAATGAAGAAAGTAAAACCTTACCGTCACCTTTTTATCGCTGCAGGCGTAACTATTTTATTTGCAGGGTTGGGCTGCTCAAAATCTACCTCAACAACAACAGCCACTATTGGAGACTGGAGCAGGGCTTCTGACTTTGAAGGGGTAGCAAGAACCGAGGCTGTCACATTTACCATTAGTGACACAGCCTATATTGGCAGCGGGTTTGATGGTAATAACAGGCTGAGTGATTATTGGTCTTTTGACCATACAACAGGCACCTGGACACAAAAAGCAGATTTGCCAGGTGCTGCAAGAAGCTCTGCCGCAGCCTTTGCAGTTGCCGGCAATGGCTATGTAGGAACGGGCTATGACGGAGTAAACAGATTGCAGGATTTTTATCAATATGATCCATCCGAAAATAGCTGGACTAAAAAAGCAGATTTTCCAGCAGAAGCAAGATATGATGCTACGGGGTTTGCTATCACCAACAAAGGATATCTTACCTGCGGCTTTGATGGTAATTATTTAAAAGACTTGTGGGAATATGACCCTTCGGCCAATCAATGGACACAAAAGGCAAGTCTTGGAGGAACAAAACGTTCTGCCGCTACCGCCTTTGTTTTCGGCGATTCTGCTTTTGTTTGCGGAGGGCTAAACAACGGTACCTATCCTGACGACTTTTGGATGTATAACCAAACAACGAATTCCTGGACACAAAAAAGAAAGCTTTCAAATGCCAGCACGGACACTTATGATGACCTTTACACTGATATTGCCCGGAGTAACGCAGTAGGTTTTGTGATGAACAGCAAAGCATACCTGGTAACAGGAGAAAAAAATGGTGTGCTTGCCTCAGCATGGGAGTATGATCCGGTTGCCGATCAGTGGGTAACGAAGACAGGACTGGAAGCTTCTGCAAGAAGCGGCGCAGTGGCTTTTACTACCGGCGGAACAGGATACATTACCACTGGGAGCAACAGTACTTACAGGTTTGATGACAACTGGAAGTTTGATCCAACTATAGCTGCGATTGCTAATAATTAAGCAAGAATGAGTAAGTATCTTATAATTCTTTTAGCCCTTATCTTTTTTGGTTGTGGCTTACAACCGCAAAACGAAAATAGGGTAACCGGCAGCACACCAGATTTTAAAGCCCTTATTGTGCAAAAAAGCAACAGCGACACTTCCTGGGGTTATATCATTTTAAATAAGGACAGGCAGCTTATAAAGCAATTTTCGATACCTGCCCTGGAGGGCAATATTCCCTTCAGTAACCGCCATGATGCTTTGCTTGCAGGAAACCTTGTTGCAGATAAACTTAACCATTCCCTTAGGCCCGCAATCTCAAAAAAAGAACTTGATTCAATGGGAATCATAATTGTAAAAAATGCAAGTCAAAAAAAATAATATCGCTTCCTGGGGCTTTATGTGCCTGCTGCTTTTATGCTTATCATCCTGCGATAAAGTGCCAGTTCAGTTCGGAAACGACGGAACGGCTGGCGACCCGAACATTACTTTAATTGACACTTTTACATTGCCTGTTTCCACATTGCAGGTAGATTCATTTTCTACGTATAATACTGGCTTCCTCATTGCAGGATCTCACCATGATCCGGCGCTTGGATATATAGAATCAAAAGCTTTTTTTGAAATTGCCCCGCCTGCGCTGGATTTGAGAAACACCAGCAATTGTGTATATGATTCACTGGTGATGTATATAAAATCGTCATCAGGTTATATGGGTGATACTTCTGTACCTTTTACGCTAAATGTACATGAGGTTACACAAGCTATGGATGTAAGTGAAATTCCGCTTGGATATAATGTAAATACTGTTGCGTTTAACCCAGTACCTATGGCCTTTGCAACAGTAAGGATAAGGCCATCGAATAAAGATTCATTCCAAATAAAACTGCCAGATGATTTTGGCCGAACCTTGTTCAGGATGTTCAAAACAAATTCTGATACAGTTACAAATATCGATGCTTTCAAAAGGTTCTTTAAAGGTATTTGTCTCGCCGGCGGTGCTGCCAATAACGCCTTGTACTATTTTGATAAAACTGCTGCTGCCAACTTTGTAATCAGGCTGCATTATACTATTGCAGATGCGCTACCAAAGAGTATGACGGCAGATTTTGCTATCAACACCAGTTCCTATAATTTCAATTCATTCACCTACAACAAAACGGGCACACCTCTTTCGGTTTTTGTACCGGGTAAAAAGCAACTGATTAATAGTACTGCTACAAATAACACAGCTTACCTCAATTACAACAGCGGACTTTTTCCGAAAATAAGCCTGGGAAATTTGTTTTCCATAAAAGAACTGCATCCCTATGTACAAGTGCTGAAAGCAACGCTGGAAATAAAGCCAATTAAACAAAGTTTTGGAACAGGTACTGATTATTCTTTGCCAAGCCTTGTGGAGCTCAGGCTTATTGACGATAACAATTATACTGCCGGAACACCTTTAATTTATCCCGGTACAACACAATCCCAGGTGCAGTATGGAAGTTTATTTATTGACAATTTGTACGGGCAAAACACTTCTTATACGTACGATGTAACAAGTTTTGTAAATGCCGTATTAGCAGAAGGCGCATTTTCCCAGAAAGCCTTGTTGATGTATCCTTACCAAAGTACTGCTATAGCTACCGACCAACGATTGCTGATAACCAACAGTATAAATAAAACAGATAATAACCAGATAAAATTGACCCTTTCAGTTCTAGGCTTATGACAGATTTAAAAAGGCATATTCACATTATTGGTTTCAGCATTGCATTGTTCTGTGCCAACAATCTATCTGCCCAAAATACCACATCTCCCTATTCCATATTGGGTGTTGGCGATATTGAAACAAAAGACTTTGGCCGCTGGTACGGGATGGGTAGTACCTCCATTTCACTTGCCAGCCCATATTATGTGAACGCTTCAAACCCTGCATCTCTTATGGAGTTGAATGAAAGAATGATGACTTTCGATATCGCAAACAGGGGCAAAAATGCAAAATTCCGGTACCCTGGCGCTGATACCCTAACCCAAACAACAAAAGATTTTAGTGTACGACGAATTTCACTGGCATTTAAGTTTAATAAAAAATCCGCATTTTCTTTTGGCATTAAACCGTTTAGCACTATTAATTATCTATTGGAGGAGAATACAGGTGGATCCACAGATGCATCCGCATTGATAAAAAAAGTAGATGGGAGCGGGGGGCTTAATCAGCTATATTTTTCTTATGCCAGGCGGCTTGCGAAAAACCTGAACATAGGCGTAACCACCTCTTATTATTTCGGTAGCGCAAATATTAACACACAGTACAACAGCCAGGAGTTATCGCTTGCGTTTAGCAAACAGGAGTACAGGATTATGAATGCTTTCCAATTCCAGGCGGGATTGCAGTATGTTGTAAAAGCATCAGATATTGTAACCCACAGGTTTGGACTTACCATCAGTAATCCCACCGCTGTTAAACAAAGTATTGAAACATCTTATCTTAACAATAGCGTAAGCATCAAGAACACTTCGCAAACAACCTCTGATTTTAAATTGCCCTTAACTATGGGTGCAGGCTATGCGTTTGTTTATAATGATAATCTTACTGTGAGTGCTGATGTGCAATACAGCAACTGGATAAAGCAAGGCCTGGCTTATGTAAACTCCTACACTACACCATCTGGCAGAGTGTCTGCAGGTATAGAATATGTAAACATGCGGAAGATAAATAAATACAAAGTGGAAAACTGGTACCTGCAGGCAGGTGCAAATTACGAGACAAATTATTTTACCATAAATGGAAATGCGCTTAACAGTTACGAATTTTCAGCCGGCTTTGGGAAAAATCTTTCTGCACTTATAAGCATGTATGGCGGGTACGAAGTTGGAGTAAAAGGCAGCAATGCCAGTGGCCAGATAAAAGAACATTTTAACCAGTTTGTTATTGGCTTTACACTTAAAGAATATTGGTACAATATGAAACGGTACGGAAAGTATCAGTAAGATATTCGCTAAGACTTCAATTGTTTTTAATTTTCAAATTGTAATCTATAAGTCGCATAATATGCAAGCCGCTCTAGTTTGTTTTATTACCATGCTGATCCAATAATATTTCCAGCGAACAGCCGGTATATATAGATTTCAAGATAGTCCTTCTCCGTTTCAATGCTGTTTTTTATCTTCTTTTTTATTATCACCATCGCAATAAACTTCTAATTATTTTCCCAAATTAAGCGACAGTTTCTGCCCTTTTATCAATTACTATTTCAGCGAAAATGCAATGCAGCGTTTCAGACAAATATTTTTTTCATACCCGTGTTTATATTTTTATACTTACCGGAAACTTCACTTGATAATTAATACATTTTTTAGCGATGTATTTGCCTGTTCGCCTCTAGCCATTTTTATAAATCTGTGTGTCAAAGTGAGAGGTAAATAAAAGTCAGCCTTACCTGTCAATTACAAGAATTGAATAATCTACCATTAAATTATACTGATATTTATTTTGCCTTTTTGCCGAGAGCTTTTGCCTGCTCAGCGACATGTTGTGTATACAGAGTTGGCAGCAATATATTTTTGTACAAGCAAATTAAAAAAGCTAAAAATATTTTCAAACCAATTAAAACTTAAAAAATGAAACAGTTACTAATTTTATCTGCAGCAGTTATTTTAACTGTAACAGTTAGTGCCCAGGCAGATTTGGCCTCTGTTAAAAATGATGATGCAAACACCAACAGGCAGGAATCTTTAATTAAAAAAGAAAAAAAGGCGGAGAGAATGGAGCTAAGAAGCTTGAAAGGAAATGAGGCCAGCTACCAGGCCAAACAAGCGTTTATATCCGATTTTGGTAATGTGCCTGTAACAAAATGGGAAAGTACTGATAATCATCTTTTTGATCGGGCGACTTTTATAAAGGACGGAAAGGAAATGAGAGCGTATTATGATTTTGATTCAAAATTAGTTGGAACTGTTCAGGATAAAACATTTGCCGATTTGCCTGCTAAAGCCCAGGAGAATATCAACAAATACTTTAAAGAATATACCCCGGGTGATGTTATATTTTTTGATGACAACGAGCAGAACGAAACTGATATGGTTTTATCCGGCAATCAATTTGATGACGTTGACAGTTATTTTGTTGAATTGCAAAAGGGCAATAAAAAAATTGTAGTGCATGTAACGTTGAATGGTGAAGTCGGTTACTTTGCCCAGCTTTAAAGTTTAGGCAAGGGAGATATTTATTAAGTTAAGCTTTGTAAGAATATATTCTTGCAAAGCTTTTTCCTTTGGGTGCAAGAGATTCTGCAGTCCTGCTATGGTCTCCATAGAAGTCAATAAATCACCTGACAAGCCCAAGTTGTAGCCTTTTATATTTCTTAAAATTTTAAGAGTCTGAAACGTTCTAAGCAAGACGACTTCTACCAATAATTTGAACACTAATAAATTTATTGCGATAAGGCTATCATTTTACCGAATAATTTTTTGTTACCAGCGGTAATACTTTTTTAAACAATAGCATTTCCTTTGTTTAAAAATTATCGCCATGACGAAAAGTTTATTTTTTATTTTTTTGCTGGCAGCAACCCTCCAGCAGGCAACTGGTCAGTCTCTCCGCATTCCGGCAAATACAAATATTCCCTGTGTAACGGGCAGAAAGATTGGTGTTACTGAGATCGAAATACATTACAGCGCACCCGGTGTAAAAGGCAGGGAAGGCAAGATATATGGCACCAGCGTAGTTCCTTTTGGTTATGAAGTGTTGGGCTTTGGCTCCGGCGTAGCCTCACCCTGGAGGGCTGGTGCAGATGAATGTACCACCATGTCTTTTTCAACCGATGTAACCATTAACGGAAGTAAACTGCCGGCTGGTAGTTATGCTTTTTTTATTGAAGTACATGAAGACAGCAGTGTCTTAATCTTTAATAAAAATACCAAAGAATGGGGCAGTTATTTTTACCGTAAAGAACTGGATGTGCTTCATGTGCCTGTTGTGCAAAAGAAAAATATGCCCAACCTGCAGGAGCGACTATTATATGAATTTGCTAACCAGTCAGATGAGGCTGTGGATATTAATTTGAATTGGGAAAGATGGAGCTTCCCTATAAAAGTTACGGTGGATTTAAAAAGTACGGTACTTGAAAATATCAGGGAACAAATGAGCGGTGCCATTGGCTTTGACCCCGCCAGCCTGGAAGCAGCAGCTAAATGGTGTGCTGACAATGATACCAATTATGCCCAGGCTTTAACATGGATCACTTCCGCCACCGATTCACAACTTGGCGGGGTTAAGTCTTTTAATGCTTTATCAACAAAAGCAACCATTTTAAAAAAGATGGGCAATGAAAAGGAAGCAACTGACATTATGAAGGAGGCAATGGAGAAAGCCTCTGCAATGGAACTGCATAGCTATGGACGCCAGCTAATGAATGAAAAAAAACTGCCGGAAGCATTTGAAGTTTTTCAAAAAAACTATACGAAAAACAAAGGAGCATGGCCAACCAATATGGGAATGATGCGTATTTATTCAGCCATGGGTAATTACAAGAAAGCACTGGAGCATGCAAAAGCCGCTTTGCCCCAGGCGCCCGATGAGTCCACAAAAAACCTCCTGGCTACGGCTATAAAAACTTTTGAGGAAGGAAAGCCATTGTAAAAAATCAGTTTAGTCAGTTATTTATTTACATTATCAGAACCATCCACTAATTTTTTGACTCTGTAATGTGAGGTTGAGATGCATGGGTTAAAGTGTTTTCTTTTTGTTCGCTAACCGTAGTTTCTGCAGCAGACTTATTAGTAACAGTGTTTTTTTGAGCATTCAATTTGTCCCGCTGCAACTCATCAGGCGTTTTTTCGGAGCTGTTATTTGGGTGCTCTTTGGGAACTTCTTGTTCTTGCAACTCCTTAATTACAGGCCAGCCGGCATGTTCTTTATTCAGTATTTTTTCAACACGGCTAACAAATGTTTTTTCTTTATCAACTCCCGCTTTGCCATAGTCTCCAATGTTAAAATTGTAATAATAAATTTCCGGTTTTAACTGTTCAATTGTAGAGCGGTAGTTGGCCCAAAGTTCCTGGTACTGGAAAGTTTTTAAGCCGGCAGTTAATACAGTAACTGTTGCTGCCGAAACAACGATCAACCATTGAGCATCGAAAATTTCATTTTTAGGAAGCGCCGCCATTATTGTTGTAAGCGTAGACAGGATAATTAAAATCCATTGAAAATTTTTATAGCGTCTTT
Source organism: Ferruginibacter sp. (assembly GCA_965247025.1). GTDB lineage: Bacteria > Bacteroidota > Bacteroidia > Chitinophagales > Chitinophagaceae > Ferruginibacter. The sequence continues at coordinate 6,071,493 of OZ252000.1, forward strand.
GATTTCTATCAGCAACATTCTCATAATAATTTATCTGGTCAAAGTATCTTTTATCAAGATAATCGTTAAAGCCAACTGGGTCCATATTTTAAATTTTAGGAGTGTAAGAAAATATTTTTTAACAGCATATTATTTTGCGAAAAGCAGTTAGTGCAATTATTATTTAAATATTTTAAGAACAGACCTTAGCAGATGCATATAGTTGCATAACTAAAAATACTTGCAGAGCAGCTTGTTTTTCAGCAGTAATTATTTGTTACCAGTTATATACAAAGCCTACATTAATGCCAACTGAATAGTAGTTCGATTTACCGTTACTGTTATAAATTGATTTATATGCATCAGTTGTATTGTCAATAGGTTTGTACTTTTCTTTAACCTGCAAAAAAGGAGCGTAAACAAAACTGGCACCCACTTTAATCGACATACCTTCAGCAATTGTTCTTTGCCCGTCAATGTATAAATTAAGTGCAATTGTTTTTCTTGTTAAAAGCTGTTTACCTGTAAGCTGTTTACTGGCAAAATCATAGGCCGGTGAGTTTGAATACAATTGAGAAAATATACTACCGGCACCGGGGTTAGGATTTTGGGAATTAATGCCACTGGCTGTAAAATTTACATTGTAGGTTGAGCCGGGAGTAAAGTAATCGTAATAGGTAATTTTATTTTTGCTCACAGTGTCTACCTGGTATAATCCACCAATGTTAATCGCCGCATCATATTGCGATGTAGTTTTAAAAAACATCAATGAAGGGCCGGTTTTTACATTGATTACCCACTGTTTTTTTGGATTACTACCGGGTATCTTTTGCCGGTAACTAAACATAACGGGAATGTTTACAATGCTATAAATGATATCCTCTTTTAATTTGGTGATTTCTATTTGCCTGCGGTAAAAATTGGTGCCGTCAAATGCTTTGTAGGTATAAACGATTGGGTCTGTAAGTTGGTAATCAGCATTAAATCTTGCATAACTGATCCCTGCTGAAATGCCTGTTTTCTTTCTCTTTTTTCCAAAGTAATAAGAGAAAGATCCACCGCCATATACGCCTGCAACCATACCCGGATTGGTTAGAATACCTTTTTTAGATTGCAGTACATCTGTTGCATTATTACCTGCGGCATCAGCATAGCCTAATTGATTTAAAGCAGGTAAATTTATTTTTCCTGCATTAAATTGCAGACCTGCAAAACCTTCGAACGCTCTTTTGGTGATAAAATACGTGGCCGGGCAACCATGATTATCTGTTGTATCAGCATAGGTATCTTTGCATAGATCGATTATATCGGTTGCATCTTTACTAAAATCAGGAACCTTGTCAAAGTCGTAATCCGGTCTGCCATTGGATGTAAAGTCGCCGTATTTATTTTTAAGGCTATCCTCGCCGTCCAGGATGCCATCTCTGTCCGCATCATTTAAGCAAGAGATCGAATCGTTAGAAATACTGACATCTTTAATGCTCTTTATTTTAACAGGATTTATTTTATCATCGCCATTATAAATCAGCGTAATAAGTGAGGTGGAAGTATATTCAAAACGATAGGTAGAATCGGGATTTTTCCAGATCATGTTTTTTAAATTCTCAGCCATTTTTGTTGAGTCAGCCAACTGTTTGCGCTTTGACTCAAATTGAATGTTAGGACGTGTATTAATAAGGCTTGTGGCAAGTGCCGCAGTGTCCTTAAATAAATACCTTCTTGCCTTATCTGCCGAAATTTTTCTACTGATTGTTATAGTACAGGTATCATTTTTCCAAACTGCCTGGTCCATATGAATACTGTCTATCCTCAGTTTACTAATTTCCAGGGCTGCATCGTGTGCATACACATCAAAGGCTTTAGGTATTGCTATTTTTTTATAAGTGCCGGAACTCTCACTCAATGGAGCAAAGCCGTAATTCAGGTCATCATCAATTACTGCATCACTATCAAACAGGCTTTTAAATTTATTGTAAGTTTTTAAATCAACGGAGTTACTGTTACTGTCTATCCCCAGCGCCCAGGTATCAATTAATTTTAGTTTTATTTCTTCAACACACGAATCCAAAAAATGGCGGTTTTGAGCCTGTAGAAAAGCAGGAAACAAAATAATCAATAAAGCGATTTTATATTTCATTGCCCTTTGTTTTAATGTTGAATGATAAAACGTGAAACAACTTTTTTTAGATCACTGCTGTGAAGCTCTAAAAAATAAAGTCCGTTTGGAAAGTTGTGTGTGTTTATCTTTTCAATTGTTCCGGGAGTGTTTTTTGTGAAAGCTTTTTGAAGCACCACCTGTCCCACCGTGTTGTAAATCCTTGCTTCTATATTTCCGTAAATATTCCCCTGCAGGTTAATTTCAAAAATTCCGTTGTTAGGGTTGGGTGCTATTTTTAGATGAACAGTGTTATCTGCCGGAGGCGTAACGGCATTTCGTAAACGGGCGTAAGGCCCATTGTAATATACCCGGCTATAACAGCTGCCTTGTTGCAGCAAAACCCAAAATGCCCTGTTAATGGTATCCAGTTGATTGTTACTTATAAACCTGGCTTCAGGAATAAAGGTTTGGTACACCTGGTCTTTTACGGCTATTGGCGGAGTGAAAGCTTTGGATTGGTTTGTTTGAATCAGCGAATCATAACCCCACTGGTAGCCGCTCACAGCATCCAGCGAATTATCAGGGTAAATCAGCAAGTTGCCCGGCTGCTTTACAAAAATCTTTCGTTCATCAATTCCAATGGCAGGCCCAACCTGAACAATCTGCGAAGCATTATTAGCACAGGTTAGCGAATCTGTTACCTGTAAATTAATTGAAACCAGCCCTGCATTGCGGAATGAAATGGCTGTACTTGGTTGATTGGTATTTTTTATTAATGGCACTGGCTGACCTGATAACAGCGTCCAGCCCCAGTTATATGAAATGCCAGCAACAGGTACGTTTACATTGAAATTAATATTTTCACTTCCTGTACACAATTTCAATGCTTCATTATCAGGAAAGCGGGACAGGGATGTAAAACTGGGTTTTTGAGGTGATGGATTAACCCTTATTTTAAATGATGAATCTGGCCCCGGACAACGATCGCTGCTTGCAGTAATTTTAACCGTAACCGTTGCATCTATCGGAGTGAACCCCATATTACTGGCAATAAAAGATGGAATACTATCGCTACCGGTTAGCCCAAAACCAACTGCTGTATCACTTACCCACGTAAAAGCAGCATTGGGAGAAGTGCTGGAAAAGCTAATAGGTTGTACAGTGATTCCATTACAAAATGGAGGAGGTTGATTTATTTTATTTATTTGCGGCGTGGGGTTAACGGTAAGCAATATTGAGTCTTTTGTATCACAACCGGATGCTGTTGTAAGGGTGAACTTGTATTTTACTACCACAGGCTGGGTAGTATCATTGGTAAGTGTTTCATTAATCATATTCACTGAATCTTGCTTAAAGGGATTGGTTACACCTGTGACAAATTCTCTTGTCCACCTGTAGGTTGTTGCTGCCGCAGAGCTTGTGGCGGTATAGCTAAACTGCACATTATTACAAATACTAGTATCCTTTTTACTGGTTAATAAAGGGCCGGGAAATACGGTTATTTTAAAGGATGAATCCGGACCGGTACAATGATCTCCGCTGGCTGTAATTTTTACGATAATGGTTGCAGTTACAGCAGCAGTGCCCAAATTACTGGCATTAAATGCAGGGATACTATCACTGCCGGTTAGCCCAAAACCAATGGTTGTATCACTTACCCAGGTAAAAACTGCATTGGGCGAGGCGCTGGAAAAACTGATTGGTTGCACTCGGGTGCCGTTACAAAATGGTGGTGGCGGATTTATTTTATTTATTTGCGGCGTTGGGTTAACTGTAAGCAGCACAGAATCTTTTGTATCACAACCGGAACCTGTGGACAGCGTGAATTTATATTTCACCACCACAGGCTGGGTAATATAATTGATAAGTGTTTCATTAATAATATTTACTGAATCTTGCTTAAAGGGATTGGTAACACCACTAACAAATTCTCTTGTCCACCTGTAAGTTGTTGCTGTAGCAGAGCTTGTAGCGATATAACTAAACGGCACATTGTTACAAACACTGGTATCTTTTTTACTGGTTAATGAAGGGCCGGGAAATACGGTGATTTTAAAGGATGAATCCGGGCCCGGACACCGATCGCTGCTGGCTGCAATTTTTACGGTAATGTTTGCAGTTACAGCAGCAGTGCCCAAATTACTGGCATTAAATGCAGGGATACTATCACTGCCGGTTAGCCCAAAACCAATGGTTGTATCACTTACCCAGGTAAAAACTGCATTGGGCGAGGCGCTGGAAAAACTGATTGGTTGCACACGGGTGCCGTTACAAAATGGTGGTGGCGGATTTATTTTATTTATTTGCGGCGTAGGGTTAACTGTAAGCAGCACAGAATCTTTTGTATCACAACCGGAGCCTGTGGACAGCGTGAATCTATATTTTACCACCACAGGCTGGGTACTTTCATTGGTAAGTGTTTCATTAATACTATTCACAGAATCTTCTTTGTACGGATTGGTAACGCCACTAACAAATTCTCTTGTCCACCTGAATTTTGTTGCAGCGGCCGAACTGGTAGCTGTATAGCGAAAGGGTATATTATTGCAAACACTGGTGTCTTTTTTACTGGTTAGTAAAGGGGCGGGGAATACAGTGATTTTAAATGCTGCATCTGGTCCCTGGCAATGATTGCTGCTGGCGGTAATTTTAACGTTGACGCTGGCAACGACATTGCTTATACCATTATTGGTTGCGGTAAAGCCGGAAATACTACCGCTGCCGCTGGAACCAAAACCAATACCCGGGTTACAACTCCAGGTGAAGGAAGAATCTGGCGAATTACTGCTGAAATTGATTCCATTAACGGGTGATCCGTTGCAAATTGCGGTGTCGTTTATTTTCTTTAATACCGGTGTTGGATTTACAATAACCTTTACAGTATTTGTACCCATACAGGTTGCTCCATTACCTGATGTTAAAGTAAAAATATAGTTTACCGCCACCGCTGTATCGGTAGTGTTATGGAGGGTTTCATTAATTATTGCCGGGTCAGGGCTTAAACCACTGCTGCCAGCTCCGTTGCTTACACCGTCAACAATATCCCTGGTCCAACTAAAAGTTGTACCTGCAACAGAACTGGTGGCGGTATAGTTAAGCAATACATTATCGCAAATGCTGGTGTCTTTTGTACTCGTTAAAACAGGCCCCTGATTAACTGTAATTTGGGCAGTGCCATTTTGCAATTGAGTACAACCCTTGCTATCGGTTACTGATTTTAAATTATACCTGAACAATCTTAAAATTTGAGTTGGTGCATTAACTGTTACACTTGAACTGTTACCAGTTGTTGTAATTATTTGAGTTGTTCCGCCATTAATATCATAACTAAATGTAAAAGGCCCGGCACCAGTGAGGCCGGTAAATGTTACTACAGGATTAGCACTATTTTGGCAAACGGTTGTGGTGCCGCCAATGGAAGCAGTTGGTAATTGGTTAACTACCATTTTAAAAGAGTCTTTACCAGTACACCCGTTGGATGCCGTACCAATAACAGTATATGATGTTGTTATGTTTGGATTAACTGAAATGGGATTGCCTGTTTGTGTACCGGGTTGCCATGAGTAACTGGTGGCTCCAAGTGCCACAAAAGTGGCAGTTCCGCCGCGGCATATTGTATCGGGGAAGGGTAATATTTTCACTAACGGAGCAGTGCTATCTTGTGTAATATTAATGGACGATGAAGAAGTGCAACCTGTAGTATCACTGATTGTTACAACGTAATTTGCTGCTGCTGTTACATTGATTGAAGCAGTAGCTGCACCGTTGCTCCAGGCAAAAGTTACCTGGCCTTTTGTGCCGGCAGCTCCGGCCGTTAACCGGATAGTTTTTATTGTACAATTAAGTTGAGTGGTGGCGATATTGGAAGTAATATTTACAGCACATTGAGCTGCTGTTTTACCGGCCGGTAAAAAACTAAGAGCAATAAAAAGTAAGTATATTTTTTTCATGCTAGTAGACTTTGGTTGCGGCCATCAATGATCTTGTTTTAACAGAAAGGTCATCATTATCTAATCCTGTTTTAAAGTTTTTCACTTCTTTTAATTTGGGCAATAAATTATACGTAAAAGGATTCCAGGAATAATAATCTGTTTTTTCTTTTAATTTGGTTTTAAAGATTATTCTCCCATACTCAACATTAACCACAGCATACTCAACTTCTCCAAAATCTTTTTTGTAGGGTAAAATATTGCCAATTAAAAGTTTTTCTTCTTTTAAAATGCTATCTAATCTATAAAGCACGGAGTTACTTGTTTTTGCTACCGAAAGTAAAAAGTGATTTTTTATTCGGGAACTATCTGTGTAATCAAAAAACCGGATGGCCGTAATTTCTGATTCTAATTTATTTTCAAAAACAGGTTGATACCTATGTCCGGAACTGCTGTATTTTATGTATCCGATATATCCCCCCGCCGTGCCGAAATAGATAATTTTTTCTGCCTCATCATAATCAAGTGCGGTAACTCTTGCTCCCATGCAGATGGTGTCATTTAAGCCACCTGGCCCAAATACGTTAATATAATTATCATCAGTGTAACAAAAATTAATGGTTGGATATTTATTTTCAGCACTGGATTTAATTTTTTTAAGACTTTTGAAATGTTTAATAACGAAAGTGTTTTCTTTTTTTACGGAAGTAAAATTTAAGGAGTCTGCTTTTTTGATCACCATGTTACCGGTATCATTTTTTTCAATTCTTTCAAATGCCGTGTAAACCCGTTGGTATAATTCATTATTATAATAAAGTTTATTGCTTATAGAATTATATATTTTTATGGCTGTAGTATCTCTTACGGGATTTTTGGTATTTGGTGAACTGATTTCAATAGAATCTATTAAATTTTTTAGCAGGTAAAAATGTTGGCTATATGCCAACAGGTAACTGCTGTCAAAAAATCTGCTTTGATTATTGTTTACTTCTGAAGGTCCATCATTTATCAGCCGTGCATATTCGCTGGGGGCATTTCTGTAGGCCTGGTTTATGGCGGCTTTGTAGAGTGAATCTATGGCTCTTTGTTTATTCTTAAGAGCAAAATATTGGTTGTTTAATTTTTTGTTTGCGCTTTTATATTTTGATATAAATGCGTTTAATGTATTTTTTTGATTTTCAATTTTTATGAAGATGTCAGTTTGTAATTTTTTTCTTGCTTCTAACAAACTATTTGAATAATCACATCTTTCAGCGTAATTTAATTTTTCCAAAGCTAATTTTATAGAGTCTCTATTTAAATCAAAGTATGCTTGTTTGATTATAGTATCACAATAAGTTTTTTGTTGGGCATAAATGCAATGGGGCGTAAAAGAAAAAAAAGATATTATTACCAATATTTTCTTCATGGGTATCAATATTTGTTTTTTATTTTGATTTGCTGCAACTTTTTTTGAAGCTCATTATTATCCGGATATTTTGACAATTCAACCTCTGCATCCTTTATCATTTTTTCAGAGATGGCATTGTAGTTTCCTTCTTCTAAAACTCTTGCCCTGCTTAGGATATCATCTACTTCTTTAGAAACTTTTTCAAATTCAGTCTTTTGGAATTTTTGTAAATTTTCTTTGGCTTGAGCTTCATTTTTTTTTGCAGAGATTACCGCTCTGTCTGCTATATCCGAGTAAATATAAGCAGCTATCAAACCGAAAAAAGCGATTACTAATAAAATGCCGTACACACGTAAACGAGTTCTTGTTTTAGCCAGCTCCTTTTCCTTTATCTCCTGCTCAGCTTTCTGTTTTTTTATTTCCTCTTGTCTTTCAAGCTGCTGACGGTCTCGTTCATCTTTATCATCCCGTTCTTTTTTTGCTTTTAATATCGGTGCTACTAAAGTGTCGTGGCTTATTTCAACAGAGCCAGCCTGGTCCCTCCTTATAAGATGGGAGTTAATTAAATCGTCAATTAACTGGGCAGTTATGCCTGCTGATTTATAATCATTCAAAAGAGAAATAATGGGCATTGAAACCCTGGTTTCTCCCACTATTAATTTTTCCTCTATCACCTTCCTGGCAGTTAGCTGCTGGGCTTTTGGAAGTTTGGTGATGATATTTCTGTACTGCGTTTCAAAGATCTTTTTAATTTCTCCAAGGTCATTTCTTGTTATTTCGGTTAGTCCCTTTTCAATCACCTTGTCTTCCGCATATTTGCAAACAATCTGCAGCTGAAAAGTCTCAATTTCAGGGTTTTCTAATATCCCACCTGCCATTTCATGGATGTGTGTTTCAGTTAAACTGTCCAGTATGTATTTTAGTACGTCTTCATTATAAGTAAAAGGTTGCGATTGAAACTTTTTGGATGTTAATTGTGCTGGATATATAATGGCTTGTTTTGCCTGGTAAAAGTTTAATGGTTTCAGTTCGTAACAATTTTTTAAAATTGTTGGAAAAAAATCTGCAAAACTGTTGAGTAAGCTCAGCTTATCGCTCCTTATTGCAAAAAGTAGCCTGATGTCTATTTTAGTAAATAAAAGATCTGCTTCCTTTTCACTAAAATAATTTATGTCACCCTCAAGTTTTACATTAATAAAGTCCCGTAATTTTTGAGGGATATTAATATAGATGAGTTCGGAGAGTTCCTTTTTAAAAAGGTCAATAGCTGTTTTAGAATAGGTGAAAAGTTCTTCAAACTGGTCGAATATTAAAACGAAACATTTCTTTGCCGGGTCGTTAATTTGAATATTTTTAAATTTGTACCAAAGTGAGTTTTCTCTGTCCTCAGCCTGTATGGAAAGAATTTCAGATAACGGGTTTTGTTCCCGTTTAATTTCATTATTAATTATTTCGTAGAGTTTATCTAAAGGCAAAACTGTTGAGTCTTTTTTATAGGCACCCAAACGTACAAATAATGGTGTGGCTTTATTTTCGTTTATTATTTTATTGTACAGGCCAGCATTTAACAAAGAGCTTTTACCTAAACCAGACCGGCTGAAAAGTACAACTGGGTTTTGGACAAAAACAAGATCAAAAAGTTTTAAAATATCGTCTTCTCTGCCTTTAAATAATTCATAATCTGCAGCCTCGAAGGGTTTAGTGCCGGGATAGCGATAATTTGAATTATTTTCTGTAGCCATTAGTAACTATTTCGTTGTATCTAACTGCATCTGCTGATCTAGTGCCTTCATCAATTCTGCGAAGTTATTTCCCTCATGCATTTCAGGAGTAAGCGTATTCATATTGGAAAGCATTTTGGTAATGCCATCAATTATGCGCCTGAAATCATCATAGCTGTTCAGGTCTCCCAGCAACTCGCCTGTGTATGATTTGTCTTCAATCTCATTGTATTTATTTTGGAGATCAGACTTTGATTTTTGCCAATAAATATTGTAATCGGCACGGGTAATCGGGTCGTAAATTTTTGCATCCTCCAATACAATTGGGAAAATTCTTTTTTCAATATTCAAGGCCTGGGCAATTGACTGCATTTCATACATGCAGTTTTTTGACTTTAAGTACTTATCACTAATTACAACTATCACGTAGGCACCAGAGCCAATTAGGTCCATAAATTTTCGAATATCGCCCCTGTAGCCAAGATCTTGTTTGTCTCTGATAAGATTGTATGCTTTATCTGTAAGGGTAGTATACAAATCGTTAACTACCCGTTCCCTTTCTCCGCCCCAGGCATAGCTGATATAAATGGCCGGCTTATTAGCTATCACTTCGGCAGATTTACCCCTTAGTATATTTTGCTCTTTACACTTATCATAAATAGCATCAATAATATCAGTTTCATCTCCTTCTATAAAAGTCATGTCATATTCATCGGTATAAAAATTCTTTATCAATGCTTGTTGAAAACTTTTGTCTTTACCCGAGCCAAACATTATCGGCATTTCTTTTTGATCATTCTTTAATAACCGGAGTAATAATTTGAAATACCATTTTTCAAACTTGAATCCCACAAAAAGGATATTACAGTTTGGGTCTTGTAGTATTTTTTCTATTTTTTCCGGTAAGGTGTGAGTGCCAAAAACCGCCTCAATATATTCGAACAGGTTCTCATAGGTATATATGAGAGATTCCAATTTTTCTATATCGCCAAACATATTATATATTAAAGGTTGCTGCGTTGTGGGTGGCATTTCTACATCTCTGTTGCCTCCTTTTTTACTATAATATTCGTAAGTATAATTGTAATTGTTAGCTTTAAATACATTTTGAAGCAAATGATCCGGAGAGATAGAAATAATTGTATGGAAAGGTATTCTGGCAATTTTTTTATAAATTTCCCTTGGTTGCAAGCTGTCAAAGAAATTCTTTATTTTATTTAAAGCCATGTTTTCGAATAATGGCTTTGTAAATGAGAAAAACTCATCATCAGAAAAATAGTTTTTTATTTTGCCCATGAGGCCTTTCTCAAGTACTTCTTTTAATTGCTGATTGATTGTTTTTTCACTGTCTGCCAAACAGACATCCGGGCCAAGAATTAAGATAAATTTTTCATTCTTAATCTGTTCAATAAAATTATCAAGCATGTCCTCGTCCATTTTTCTGCATTTAATTTGGGGTTGAAGTAAAGTTGTTATGCCTTGTAAATTCGATTAAGTTGTTCTTTCATGCACCAGCCGCACAACTTAAAAAAAATCACTTTTAAAATTTTGTATGGTTTAAAAGTGACGATTAAATTGATGGAACGGTAATGGCTTTTAGTTTGGGCAACACCTTTTCCCTGTTTCTAAAACTGGTGCGGCCGCCTTTTAATATTTTGAACATGCTTAGTTAAAACATGCTTGGTTGTAATAAATGATTTAATAATACTGAAGAGGTGCTGGCGTTTCCGGCAAGGTACAAATCGTTACGGGGCAACAGGTTAAGGTTGTTTTCTAAAAGGGTAGCGGTCGCTATATGGAAATAAAATATTGCCAAATGGCTCCTTATTACAAAGTGCATAAATAGTTACGTAAGGTAACAAATGTTTATTTGAAAAAAATCATAATCATTTATCAATAATACAAATTAACTGCTGCATAATTTTCCAAATTAGCTTTAATTTAAAGCGATCAAAAATATCAGCTTAAGCTTATTATCCATCTTGTTAACCACTTTAAACGCTGCTTAACATTTGTTTGTACTGCTTAGTCTGGAAAGGCATCAAAACAAAACATAACGGGCCCATATTTTATATTTTAAAGGTTTCTGAAAAATGTATTTCATCCACCTCTTTTGTGGCTGCTTTTGCACCAATATCATACAACTCAAAACGGCTTCCGGCATTACTCATTTCTACCAGGGCATCAATCTCTTTTTGTGTATAAGGCTTATCCATTAAAGGCGTGAGGTTTTCAGCATCAAGCCATGTATTGTAGCGCAGGTAACTTATGAGGCCTTTGTCTTTTTTTACAGCGCCAATAAAATCGTTGGCAAGTGTGCCTGCCTCGCCATCAATTTCAAAGGCAGTGGGGGAGTTAGAAAACCATTGAAGCATTAACTGGTTATGCCAGCTTGCATCCTGCATCAGCATATCCGGAAGTTGTGCTGCCCAGTTGAGTAAATTGTTTTTTTTTACTGCTGCCGGAATTTTTTTCCACCTGCCCATACCGGTTCCAACGGATACGATCAACAAATTATCTGCTCCCTATTTCCATTTAAATGGAAACCCGTTTAATGTGGCAATCATGAGTAGCTGCATAGCAGGATTATTGGCCATACTTACTCCGCCGTCTACAAAGGCAGCTTCCTTCATACCGCCGCCAACTTCAATCATTTGCGGTAAAAAATAAGTGGGCGCTGCGGCACTTGCACGTACAGCTTTCCATAGCAGTATGCTCTTATTCTTGCCGTTTTCCGAACTGAAATATTTACCATCTGGGTGGTTGATCAATGGCCACACACTGTTTGTATCTGCCCGCTTTGCCACAATGCAAAGTCCTGTAAGAATTTTATCACTTCCAAGGTCTATATCAGTGCCAAATACCTTCTGCAACTCATCTTCCAGCGGTTTTGAATTATACCCGGCTTTTATTAAATCATCAATCTCAAAAATCTTCCACCATTTATATTTTTTGCCAAAAATCTTATCACCAAGATTCATGTACATCTCTTTAATTTCTTTAACTGGCATGCCAATGGCAAGGCAGGCAGCAATAATTGACCCGGTGCTTGTGCCTCCAATCAAATCAAAATAATCACTTAACCTGAAACTGTCTTTATTGCCGTGCTGTTTTTTCAATATATCTTCGATGCGTTGCAGATACCCTAACGTGAGTGCGCCACGTATTCCGCCACCATCAAGGGCCAGAATGCGTTTGGGAGAAAGTTTGTTGCTGAAATGGTCCGCTTTGGTCATGGCATTGAAGGTTTGATCAAGGTAAAAATGAAGTATAAAGTACAAATAATTTAGATAGATAGGAAATTAATTAGAATTGGCTTTAGTTGATAGCGGAACCCTTTACACAAAATACCCTTACCGGTTAGCGGGGTTATTAGTTTATTAATGTTGAGATGCTAAGGTGGTGTAACAGCAGGGTAAGATACGGCCGGATGAGGTATTGTATCCGCCTTTTGCATTAATAACTTTTATTATAATTTTTTCAGCAGGGGAGTTGCTGCGGATTTAATCTGATCCCAATCTTTCTGCACTTCATCTTTTGGTAAAAGATCAAAGGGCATGAAAATATTTCTTGTAATCCTGTCAAGGCTGCGAAAAGGCTGGCTGGTTTTCCAGGTGGCATTGGCAAAACGATCGAAGAGCAGTTTGTCCTTTTCGCTGATGCTGTCACTGGTTATGGATTTCAAAATTTCTGAAGGAAGCCTGTGTTGGGTAGCGGCCAAGTAACTCACTCCACATTCCAATGCATAAAAGCCGGCGAGGTTAGTGGCGATTTTTTCTTCTTTTGCACTTTTGTTAACAACTGAAGTCTCTTCTTGAGTTGAAAGAAATTGAGGAACTGGTTGGTGCTGCCCAACATAATAAACAGCCTCCATGTGGCAGGCAATTTCCAATGCATATTGTTTATCTTTCAGTAACTGGCTTATTTTTTCAAGCTGATCTTCAATTGACTTGTTACTAAAACTTTTAAGTGAATCCAATAAAAATGAGCCAGCCGCTGTAATCTGATCAGCATCTTTTTGAATTTCTCCGGCACTTAAAAAATTGGCCACAATAAAATTATCTTTTGTAATGCGGTTAAAGCCCCGAAAAGGCTGGCTCACTTTCCAGGTTGCATTTGCAAAACGGTTAAGCAATGTCATGCTGTTTGAATCCAGCGTTTTATCACTGATCTGCTGCAGCCAGTACACAGGAGTTTTACCGTTTTGCGCTCTTAATGCGCCAATACCGCATTCCACCGCATAAAATGCTGCCAGGTTGGTAGCTATCTTTTGCTCTTTAAAACTCTTTTTTATAATACTGTCCGGACCTTCAAAAAAAGCGGAAGCTTGTTGGTTTTGACCCAGATAATAATTTGCATCTTGTTTTTCAGCTACAACAATAGCAAAAGAACTATCCCTAAGCAAGGCGTTTATCGTTGTTAGTTCCTTATTTATGGAATCTGTTGTTACCATACTTACATTGTTTTTATTGGGCGAACAGGCGCCACACCAGCAAATTATTATTGTACCAAGTAAAATATACGCCACTCTCCTTTTCAAGATTTTAAAATTTGAAAAGCAACCTGGTCAGATTTTTAACTGCTCTTTTAAGTTTCCCGGCTCCAGGTGATTGTTGCCTTAGAGATGACAATAGAATTGCCCGGGTAAATTGTTTTTGGTAAAGTATGATTAAAATTTTATTTGTACCAAACTTTAATGGCTTCATGGTAAAATTGCTACTCTCAATTAATAAAATAGCGTTTGATTAATTGCTTAACGGATTGTTTCGGGATAATGGCAGGAGGGTAGCTTTTTATAAAAAACTGCCATCATGCAAAGCTTTCCTCCATGTAAAATGTGTGCAATTCATTGCCGCCCTGGTAACAAAAAAAATGCAGTAAATCCTAATAGCTGCAGACTTACAAAAAGACTGCATTTTTCCACAATCTGTAAATCGACTCCTGTGTATGGAACACTTGATAAAAAAAATACTGACTTAGCTGGTAGGTACTTATACCTGGTTGGATACAACCCCAGCTGCTGGTGACAATTTTTACCGCATCCGTAGTATCGACCAAAATGGAACTGCCATGTACAGCAAAGTGGTTAAGGTTACAGTAGCTAATTTAAAAGGAAGTATCTCAGTTAATCAAAATCCTGTTTCGGGTGGCAATATCAATCTCCAGTTAAAGAATATGCCTGCCGGTAAATACAGCGTCCGGTTGTTAAATACTTTGGGACAGGTTATTTTGTCAAACTTGATCAGTCATCCGGGAGGCATTTCAACCAAGACCATCAGCTTTCCACAAGAAATGTCAAAAGGGATTTACAATCTTGAGGTAACCAATAATACTAACACCTCCACTATAATTAAAGTGGTTTACTAATCCGCAGAGATTTATTTTGACAATAAAAAGAGTATAAGATTTTATCCTTATTCTCTTAATCCTATAAATGAATCCTGATTGTGAGAGTTAAGACATCATAAGCCTGCTATGCCCTTCACCAGCTAAAACAAATTCTTGTAGGGTTTTTTCTATAGCATAATATCCCGTTTCTTTTTTCAAAAAAATAAGAATAAACGGGGGAGCGGCGTTTAGTTACTATATCTTTTTGCCTGAAGACCTGTCATAAAAAATTTGACCGGTAACTCAGTGCAAAGGCGTACCAATAATCCAAAAAAATGAAAAACAAAATAAAAGAAGCTGCCCAGCTGCTGTTTATTGTAATTGGTATCCAGTACACAATTGTTTGCCTGCTGCCTGCAGGCAACGGGCGGTATGAAACCCTTAAAAATATTATAACAACAGCTTCACTGGTTATTATTACGATAGTTTATTTTACGCATTTGTTCAGGCTGCGTTATAAAACTGACCGAAAAAAAAATGAACTGGCTTTAAAGCTGGATGGTGTTTTAAATGAGTTAAAACAATTAAAACTTGCATTGGATAAAACAGCCATCGTGGCAATTACAGACAGCAAAGGCATCATTGTTTCGGTAAATAATAATTTCTGCAAAATCTCTAAATATAGCAGGCAGGAGCTTATTGGTCAAAATCACTCCCTTATTAATTCTGGTTATCACAGCAAAGACTTTTTTGAACAAATGTGGCGGACAATTTCCTCCGGGAATTTGTGGAAGGGCGAAATAAGGAACAGGGATAAAAACGGAGAATTTTACTGGGTTAATACTACTATTATTCCATTTACAGACAGCAATAAAAAACCCTATCAGTTTGTAGCTATCAGGTATGATATTACGGAAAGTAAAAGAGTGCTGGAAGAGCTTCAGCAATTGTCTGTTTTTCAAAAAGCAATCCTGGATGGTACAAAGTATGGCATCATCAGCACAGATATAAGCGGCAAAATTGTGGCTTTTAATGAAGGGGCAGAAAAAATGCTGGGGTATAAGTCAGGGGAATTAGCGGGTATAGAAACTCCGGTTATTTTTCATGATGAACAGGAAATTATTAGCAGGGCCGGTGAACTTACAAAGGAGCTGGGCTATGAAGTAAAAGCAGGCTTTGATGTTTTTATTGCCAGGTCCGGGCTGGGGCTGTCTGATGAAAATGAATGGACCTATATCCGTAAAGATGGCAGCAGGTTGCCAGTAAATCTTTCCGTAAGCACACTTAAAAGTGCCAACGGAAGTGTGATTGGCTCAATGGGTATTGCTATTGATATAAGTGAGAAAAAAAGGCAGGAAGCCGAGCTTTTTAAAACCCAGTTAATGCTGGAAGAAACCAATGAAGTAGCCTGCATAGGCGGTTGGGAAGTAGATCTTGCTGAAAACATAATTACCTGGTCGCCTGTTACCCGGCAAATACACGGAGTGGATGCTGATTTTATTCCAGACCTTACAACAGCCATTAATTTTTTTAAAGAAGGTACTCACAGGCAAACAATAATCGGGTTGTTTACAGAGCTTGTAACTGACGGAAAGCCATATACAACCGAATGCGTTATTGTTACTAAAGGCGGGGAAGATGTATGGGTAAGGGCAATAGGAAAACCTGTTTTTAAAGATGGGAAATGCATCAGGGCACACGGCACCTTTCAAAATATTTCTGAACAGAAACTGGCAGAGCAGGAAATTATAAAAGCCAAGGAACTGGCAGAAGCAGCAAGTATTGCCAAATCGGCATTCCTGGCAAATATGAGCCACGAAATAAGAACGCCGCTCAACGGCATTATTGGGTTCAGCGATCTGCTGATAAAAACCAGGCTTGATGAATCTCAGTGCCAGTACATGCATATTGTAAACCAGTCAGCTAACTCACTGCTGGATATTGTAAACGACATACTCGACTTTTCAAAAATTGAAGCAGGTAAACTGGAACTGGAAATAGAAAAAACAGACCTTCCCCAGTTATGTGCACAAATAGCCGATGTGGTAACATTTCAGTTAAACAAAAAAAAGCTGGAGCTGTTGCTGGTTATACCGCCTGCACTACCAAGATTTATCTGGACGGATGCTGTGCGCCTGCGCCAGGTTTTAATTAACCTTTTAAGCAATGCCATTAAGTTTACCAGCGAGGGAGAAATTGAATTAAAGGTGGAACTGTTGCAAAAAGGGATATCAACCAGCACCTTCAGGTTTTCTGTAAGAGATACGGGAGTGGGTATTGCCGAAAAAAATACGGCAAAAATATTTAAAGCCTTTGAGCAGGCAGACACTTCCACCACCAGGAAATTTGGTGGTACCGGCCTGGGTTTAAATATTACGAATAAGCTGCTCCAACTAATGGGAAACAGTACCCTGCAAATGACGAGTGAGCTGGGTAAAGGAAGCACCTTTTACTTTGACCTGGAGTTTAAGGCTGAAGAAGGAGAACCGCTGGATATGCATGACCTGAGCCATATACGAAAAGTACTGGTGGTAGATGACAATGCCAACAACAGGCTTATAGTAAAGGAAATGCTGGCTATCTGCAATATTGAAACAATAATGGCCACAGATGGTATAGACGCCCTGTTTAAATTAAAGGATAACATACAATATGATGCCATATTAATGGATTACCAGATGCCAGATATGGACGGGTTGGATACGATCCGTAATATACGCAAGCGGTCTGGCCTTACCGCCGCTGAGCAGCCCGTAATATTACTCTCGAGTTCTTCAGATGATGAGCATATCATCAACTCATGCAGGGAGCTGGGTGTAAACAACCGGCTTACAAAACCCATTAAAATTCAGCAACTTTTTGATACACTGGCCAGGATTAACCAGGTGCAGGAAAAGCATCTTGTAAACGGGCTGCAGCAAATGGAGCAGGAACAGCTGGGGGAAAACATGAAATTGCTGATAGCGGATGACAATGCCATCAACCTGTTACTGGCTGTTACGGTAATTGGCAACCTGCTGCCACTGGCCAGGATTGTTCAGGCAAAAAACGGTTTGGAGGCACTTACGCTGTTTAGAAAGGAAACCCCGGATCTTGTATTTATGGATATACAAATGCCAGTAATGAATGGCTATGAGGCAGCAGCAGAAATAAGGAAGCTAATTAACGGCAACGGTGTGCCCATTGTAGCACTTACTGCCGGTACAGTAGCAGGGGAGAGAGAGCGCTGTATAGAAGCCGGTATGAATGATTATATCAGCAAACCTTTTGCCACAGGATCTATCATTAAAGTATTAAAAAATTTTGAGCTCATATAGGTTTGTTACATTACCTGCAAATTGCACGGTTTTCGTTTTTAGGGGTGTAGATAAAAAGCACTTCCCGGTAGACTTTGCACGACAATAAATATGATGGCAGTCTATTTTATGGTTAACTTACTTTAATGATATTTGCAGTAAGAAATATATAATATACTTAAACCGGCCAATTATCCACCTACCTCGTAAAACCAGTTGTGTTAACCTGCAAACTATAAAAACTTGTTAGTGCAAAAATTAAGCAATTAATTTTTGCACTTTCTTTTTTGTGGGATGTAGTTGTAATCTTCGTCTACAGCAACATGCAGCAGTTGTTCGGACGAAATTCTGCTGAGCAGTTAGTTGTTAACTTTTATTTCTTTATTAGGCTTTAGCTAAAACAGGGTGTCGCTGAAAACTTATTTTTTATTTTCACCGCATCTTTAAACTTCTCCTTTATAGAGGATAAGGTAGGTTTTTAGAGATGCCCATTACACTACAGCATATTCCCTTTTAGCTGCTTTGGAGTTGATCCACTTCCTGGCGGGTACTTCCCAAAAACGGTACATAAGGCTGGATACAAAAAGGACAAGTGCGATAAAGGCAAGACATATTCCCCATGCCATCAGCAGGCCGGGAGCCGGTGGAGGGCCGGCAGGAGAATTGTTTGGATTTACAGGATTGAGGTAAGTAACTATGCTTCCAATAGTAAATAAAAGTGGCTGATGTAAAAGGTAAATTGAAAATGACCAGTCACCCAATTTTTGCAACGGCTTTGCTGAAAAAAGCTTGTTGATTGCAGGGCTGCCATAAGCTGCTGATAATAAAATAAATGGAAGACAGCCGATGGTAATAACATCCGGTAAGCCAAAGTGCATACTGAGAAACAGGCCCAAAACTGCTAACAGAAATGCGTAACCATTTGCCAGCATTCGTTTACCCCAGCCTGCTTTAAAACCCTGGTACATCATCATGCCCAGTACAAAGCCGCAAAGGCATCGTATAAATCCAAACTGGTAACCCACATTCACAGAAAGCGAAGCAGGGTCTGTTTTTACAAATGGAATTTCAGCAGGAATAGTAACTATTGGAATGATGATAAAAGTAATAAACAGGTAGCCGCCAAAACATAAAGATGTAACTGCTATTTTTCCTGCGGAAGACAGCTTTGAAAACGGCTTCACTAAAAACGGGAACACCATGTATGCCCACCATTCTGTACTGATTGACCAGGATGCATGCACCCAGCTAAACCAATGGTGCAGGTTCATAGACTGCAGCAGCAGTAAGTTGGTAACAAATGAATACCCGGAATTTTCAACCTGCAATACCGGCACTTTTGGGATGCCAAGTTTTGCAGAAATATAAAACAGGACGACCGTATAAAGCAGGGTAATAAAATGCAGCGGATACACCCTTGCAAACCTTGCAATGGTAAACTTTTTAAATGCAGACATAGTGACTTCCCCGGAAAATAAATCACCATATACATGGCACATAATAAACCCACTCAGCACAAAGAAAAAATCTACCATCAGGTACATCCTGTCCAGTAACTGGGTATGACTTACCAGAGGCCCGGCCATCAGGCTTACATGAAAAATTACAGTGAGTAAAGCGGCAATACCCCTTAGTGGTGTAAGGTTGGGGAGGTATTTGTTATTTGATAAAGTCATACTATGGTTGAGTTTTATGAAGATAAATAAAGCGATAATTACAAGATTACTTTGGTTTATAGTGATGTCCCGTTTCTTCAGTAATCTTCCATTCTCCATTTAGTTTTTCCAGCATCCGCATTTCATGGAGCAAGTTTTTATGCTATTTTTTGAAGTGGTTGTTTGGTTTTGGCTGCTACTGGTAGTAAAACTTTAAAGCAATTTATTTTTCAATTTTTTAAGCTGTTGAAAAAGCATAGCATTCTGTTTTTGCAATATTTCTATTTGTGCCTGCTGCTCCTGTATAGCTTTGGTGAGCACAGGAATTATTTCATTGTATTTAATAGATTTTGATTGCAGGCTATCAGCATCTGTTAGCACTGCTGATGGAATTACCTGCTCTACCTCCTGGGCTATAAAACCTAACTGCATACCTTTTAAAGCATTGTTGTTATGCACCCTTTCAGCATTCCATAAATAGCTTACGGGCCTTAGTTGCAAAATGGTATTTAGCCCATACTGAATGCCGGTGATGGTATTTTTAAAACGTTTATCGCTGGTAAGTGTAACCCCGCTTGCAGAAACAATACCTGATACAGCTCTTATATTGCTGCCATACACAGATAGCCCCTGTGTTTTTTCAAAACCCATAGAAGGTGCTGATGCATCTCCTGCATAAAAACCAAAACCGCCATCAAACTTCATAATCATCTGGTTATCCTTGCTGTTTCGTGTAATGCCATCAACGTTTTCATTGATGTTATCATGAATTATAAATGAACCTTCGTGATCATTGGTACTTTCATAACTGCCCATTGCTGTTGAATAATCCCCTGATGCTGTTGTAGAAAAGCCAATGGCTGTTGAATAATTCCCTGCTACACTGTAATAGCCGATTGCTGTTGAATAATTCCCTATTGCTGCTGAGCCAAATCCCATTGTTGTTGAAGCATTTCCGGATGCCGTTGTATTTCTGCCAATTGCCGTTGAATAATCTGATGATGCTTTTGAACCAGATCCCATTGCTGTTGAAGCAAATCCGGATGCCACTGTATTATTGCCCATTGCTGTTGAATAATCTGCTGCTGCAAATGTGTTACCGCCTGTTGCTGTTGAGGCAGCGCCTGATGCTGTTGAACCAAATCCCATTGCTGTTGAAGCATTTCCGGATGCAGTTGTTTGCCCGCCCATTGCTGTTGAAGTGTTACCAGAAGCAGTAGTACTCATTCCCGTAGCAAAGGAGAAAAGACCAATTTTAACTGCATCCCAGTTATTAGCCTCATCTGTACCTGCTCTAAAGGCAGACCTGGAAGGTATCCACATAAGCCTTGTACCCGGCCCGCTAACGGGTGCTGTTGGCGGGTTTGTTGTGTTTGTAGAGCTGTTATCTAACCCTTTAACCGCAGCACTCCAAAAGCCGCCGGCATTGGCATTTTTTATTTCATTGCCGGCTACACCGCTTTGCTGCCAAAGGTTTGCTGAAGATGGTAATATATTTTGCCATCCTGTTCCATTGTGGTAATAAAATTGTTTTGCTGTACTGTCATACACCAGCAATCCTTTGGGTGGATTTGCAATAGCATTTCTTGCAGTAGTTGTTAATCGTGGAATTAATATACCGCTGTTGCTGCTTGCTATTTCTAATTTTGCCAATGGTGCAGTGGTGCCGATGCCTACGTTTTGTGCAAATGAAAAATTTGCAAGACATAAAAAAACTATTGCACTAAAATATCTCTTTCTCATTTTTATGTGATTGCTTTTATATTATGAAACCTGTTTTACTCTTTGCTAAAAACTCAAAAATCCTTACTTACAAGTGTTTGACGCCTGCCTCGCAATTTGCCTCCAATTCCCGTTATTTTTCATCCAAATATTTGTCCATAACCTTGGCCTCAATACCTCTTTGGCCACACCAGATGCTGCCGTATTTTCGTCAGGTTGGTCGTGCCCCATTACAATCGCAATATTTTGATTGATTGTAACTTTATCAATTATAGTTTAAATCGTACTTGCGTTATTTTTTGATTTTGTATAAGTCCCATTATCTCTTTTACACCAACTATTCTGTTGAAAGGGTTACGAACCACATAGTTACTATCCCACAGTTTTTTTAATGTCATCGTATCACTTTTTAAAAAAGCGGCAGTGCCGGTTGATTCTAATTTTCTAATTTCACTTCATCAGGAGATTGAGCAAATCCGCAGGAAATTAACATCGCAAGTAAAAAAACTAAACTTAATTTTATCATTGTCGTAATATTTTTTGAGTATAATAAAGCTGTAAAGCGGGCATAATTTTACAGGGCAAAAGATTGCCCACAGTTAATTTAATTTTTCTGTGTTATTGGTGTAGGAAAGTAGTTTGAATTGGAATATTTATATCCTGAAATCTTCGCTATTGGTAAAAGTAAAAACTTGATAATTTTTACAACTACCGGTGGTGGACCATCCTTCAAATAAGAGTCAAAGTCACTACCCCATGCTGCTAATTGAAGCAGAAGTTTTGGTGATTTGAAGATTTCCGGATTTTCTTTTGAAACAGCATAAAGTTGATTTAGTGTAAATGCAAAACCAACAGGAACGTCTCCAGCCCCAACTACTTCTTTGTCAGTTTCATTAAACCACTTATGATAAGTTCCCCGGGGTACAATAAAAGTTTCACCTGGGTTTAGTACTTTTTTCTTCCTGTTAACTAATAATGTTAATGCTCCGGTTGTGACGTTAAATTCTTCATCAAAATTTGTATGTACATGTTCAGGTGGTCCTTCTGCAAATGGCTTGATGACCCCCGAAATATTGACTTTTCCGTTCTTATATCCAAGAATTACCTGTTCATTTCCCTGTTGTTTGTTGCCATAGGAAGTATTTGGGGCGAATACCTTATTAAAGTCAGGTTTGTTAGTTGGAAATAAATTTACGGTTACGCATAAAAGCAAATATCCCGACACTCCATAAAGTAGAAATTTCAATACTTTTTTCATTTTGTATTTAGTTAAACCCAGATTTTGAAGTTGAAAATCTATTGCGGCTTCCAACTACTTCACAGCTAAGCATTTAAGAATATTTTTTGATTTCAAAATAGTTCACTATTTCCTCAGCCAAAAAATAACCTGAAACACTTATCTATATTGTATTTGAAACCCTCTTAACGATTTCAACTGCAAAATCTGGGTTAAAGTCAAAAGGTTTGATGTCCTAAATTGTCAGTTAGTTGTCCGTTTTATGCGGTTGCCCCACCCCCATACTTTGCCAAATGCGCCGGCATTTGTTCATAAAAAACTTCATGGTTATACCGGGCATCCAGTGCTTTAAACCGGGCAATACTTTCGGGAGCAAACGGGTTGGCGCCTTCATTGTGCAGGTCTGCACCCAGTTTCGAAAGCTCTTCTAAATAATGAGCAAAATCCTGTGTGCCGGGATACATATCAATAAAGGCAGCAGGCTCATCATATGCATTCCAAAAAGTATGCACAATACCCCGTGGCCTGAAATGATAACCGCCGGTTGCTATTTCCACTACCTTATCTCCTTCCAGCACAGTTACCGTACCTTCTATCACCCTCATTATTTCATCCAGTTCATAATGCACATGCGGCGGCGGCCCCATCTGCCGTGGAGCCAGGTGATTTTCAACGCAGGAGAATTGCCCGTAGGTTTGTGCATGGGCTATTTTTACACCCACCTTCATACCCAGCACATTCAGGTATGGATTATTGTAAGCATTTTCTCCCGCCGGTGTGTACGCTGTTTTGAATTGTTGTGTTGTCATTTTTTGCTTTTTGAATTTGAGAAGAATTTTGGAAAATATTTTTTAATTGGGACTGGACTGCCCGTAAGTAATATGCTGCATGGAGCGTTGCCCGTTCTTAATAGTAACGATGTAGAGATTGTCAAAATCATCTTCAGCAATTGTACCGATATCCACACCGCTCAATTCTTTTACTATCCTGGGTACTGTGTTGGTATGACCAACTACCAGCACAGTTTTTTTATCCATGGCATTCAGGCGGGCTATCATTTTTTCCAGTGTGGCATCATCTGCCTGGTTAATGATGTTGGGTGTTTTGCCCGTGGCTATGGCGGTAGGTTCTGCCGTTTGCTGCGTTCGCAGATAGGTGCTTACAAAAATGCTGTCGATGTGTATGCCCCGGCTTACAAAATAGCTGTTCAGGTCATTGGCCCGCTGAATGCCCGGTATGCTTAATGGAGCATCGGTGCTTTGATCCAGCTTTTCCGCATGGCGAACAATATAGTAGGTGCTGGTGCAGGAAGAAAGGAGCAGGACAATAAAAAGGAGAGAGATTGATAGTTTCATTCTTTGTGTTATTGGCAATTACATTTAATGTGCGGTTAAGGCAGAGATATTTTTTGGTGCTGCTGTATTTTCATTGGATACCCTGCTAAAAACACCCTGCCCACATGGCCCATTTACAACGTGTAAATAACTATTGGCCATCGCTTTAAAGCCATTTTGAAGCGTAATAGTAGCCGGCGACCTGTATCGGACACTATTTCCATAAGAACCTGTAATATTTTGTGTAGTTGTTATGTTTCCGTTTGCTTGATAAAAAAAGCTGCCATTGGGTGAATCTGTTAGGTTCAGTGAAGCCGGGCAACTTGCATATAAATCACTTTTCCAAACGCCTCGGCCAAAAGTGGCTGCCTTGATTGAATTGTTGCCAATATCTGCATACAATTCGGTTACAGGGAGTAGCGGAAGTCCATTGCTAAAAAACACCCAATCATTCATTGCAGCAGCCATAAAATATACACCCGCATCCGTACCTATATAAGCATCCCCATCACTGGTATATTCTACACAATAAACGGGCAAATTGGGCAGTGATCCTGTAAGATTGGTCCAACTGGCACCCGCATTAGAAGAGTATAATACTTTTACCGTACCATATCCACCGAAAGTAACCCATACTTCGCTGGCGTTGTTGGAACGGGTTTTAATATCTGTAATTACACCATCCACCCAACCCGGATTGCCAGATATGGTTGTCCAGGAATTGCCCTTATTTTCACTAAGTTGTGCCGTTGTGCTATTTGCTGCATACAAACGATCGGGTACATTGGCACTTACTGCCAACCCCCCGGCAGCACCAAAACCTGTAGATGCGCTTCCACCTAAACTATCCCATGTACCTCTATTACCACCGCTCGAACTTCTATAAATAAAACTGCCATATCCAGCGTAAATAATATTGTCGTTAGTAGGGTGTACTGCTAGGTTTGGAAAGAAAAAAGCTTGATTATTTATATCCCCATTGGCTTTTGGGGGTAAAAAAACGTAGGCTGATGATGCAGTTGAGATGGTATTTTTAAATATTCCAGCATTTATAGAAAAGAATAAGGTATTACTATTTGAATTTAAGAATTTGGCATCAAATCCATCTCCTGTACCAATGTTGGAAAAATTATTGCTCCCATTTCTAAGGTGTACGCCATTGTCTTGTGCTCCAGCCACTATTAATCCGTCATTCCCCTGAAAACCAGCCATGTGGTAATATTGAGTTGCATTCATGCCATTTAGCAACGGTATCCAATTGGCCCCGTTATCAATACTTTTGTAAACACCCCCATCGCAACCAGCGTACAAAACATTATCCAGCGGGTTGTATTGCAGGTCGTGTATATCTGCATGTATACCTGCACCGCCTATAGGAAAAGTTGCCCCACCATCCGTTGATTTGGAAACTCCTAAACTGCCCATCAATATGGTATTCACATCTGTTTGGCTGGCAGCAATGGAACTGGTATAACGGGATGTAGTAGGACTATTGTTATTTTTCAATGTGAAACTACTCCCGTTATTTGAAGAAAAATACAACAAATTGGAGGATGTAAAATTTACATATAACCCATTAGGGCTATTGGCAGAAACGCACAGGGTAGTTTTCTGAAAAGAACCGTTCGGGTCGTAAAAAATAAGATTAAATGATGCGCCATAATCGCTTGAATAGTACACATCACTTTCTGTAGAAGCAAAAACTATGGCAGAAGAGTAGGGCGAAACCTCAATATCAAATACGTTCTTTCCAATAATATTGGGGTTTTTTGTCCAGGTAACGCCGTAATCGGTACTACGGAACAATCCGTTTGAAGTACCTGTCATTAAAATATTATTGTTGCCCGGTAGTTGAATTAATTTATTACCATAATAAGTATTTACTGTTGCAGGCAATGGAATTCTTGTCCAGGTAACACCTGCATCAGTAGATTTTAAAATGCCGATACTAACTCTGTATAAATCGTCAATACCAGCATTTGCAAAATCATCACCATCGCCGGAAAGCACATAAATCGTATTGGGATTAACCTTGTCTACTACAATACCCGAAACACCTAGGCTGGGTACATAACCAGTAATGGAAGACCAATTATTCCCTCCATCGTAACTCTGCCATAAACCTCCGGCAGGTGTTCCGGCATACAGGTGATTAGGATCGGTGGGATGAAAAGCGAGCCTGTCAACCCTGCCAATCCCACCGGTAATAGCACTTGGGCCAAATGAAAACCAGTTTCCGGTATTGGAAAGCGGGCTTTGGGTATTGGTACCTTTTAAGTGAAAATTATTTTGCTTTAATTGTTCAATTACGGCATAATTTTTTTCGTTGCTGTTCACAAAATCTCCATTAATGTCCAGATGCCTGCATTGATACCACTCCCAGCGCTTCCAATGTAAATAACTATCTTCCTCTTCTGGTTCATCATTTTCTTTCTTCTTTTCATTTTTTTTCTCATTGGCATAATACTTATCTACCACCTTCATTATTGCTTGAAGTTTTGATTTTCCTTTTAACTTCTCTAACAATTCTGGTTCTATTTTCTGTGCCTGAGTTGTGTAGAATATGCAAAGCAAAAGAGTGAATAGGGTAATTAAATATTTCATAATTAATTTATTAATATTATTTTCAGTTATTTGTTTTCTAATGCTTGCAGTTTTTTTTGCATCGCTTCAATCTTTTTATTTTGTGTTATGATGTAAAGAGTCAACTCCTCTATTTTTTCCATCATTTTAGCTTGTATGACACCAAGGCTTTGTCCTTCTTTTAATATGTTATTGGCACTCGGTATTCCGGGTTAGGTGCTTATTAGTCTTTATGTGCTGTTCTACACTATCCAGGCTGGATAGCTCGTAATTATCTTCAAATACATAATCTGGCCAGTTAATTGATTCCACTACTATTTCCTTGGCTCTGATATTGCCATTTACACTCAGTTTGCTTGTAGGGTTAGTGGTGCCAATGCCCACATTGCCGCTAAAATCGGCATTCCCGACTACACTTAATTTATTGGTAGGTGTTGCATTACCGATACCAACATTGCCAACTGAATAGAGGG
This sequence comes from Ferruginibacter sp., assembly GCA_965247025.1. GTDB lineage: Bacteria > Bacteroidota > Bacteroidia > Chitinophagales > Chitinophagaceae > Ferruginibacter. The sequence goes on from OZ252000.1 coordinate 6,098,238, forward strand.
AGTTCGGAGGTGGTGGGTTTAAAATAATATTTTTAAATGGCCTATTTATAAGAGGAGCACCTAAAGCAGATTTGATAACTAAATCCCCATCTGATTCAAAAACAAAATTTCCTGATAGGGTACCAATACTCCCCGTGTATGCCCCATTTGCTCCATATAGAAAAATGCCATTGTCTGAGCCAGACAACCACAATTTGGCCGCACCACCAGGGGTAGTCCCGATTCCTACATTACCATCTGTGCTGATATTCACTGCTGTTACATTATTGGTTTTAATTATTAATGGAGTATTATCTGTAGTACCTATAAAGCTTGCAGCAGTAGTACCTGCATTGCCAGTTAAGGCCCAGCCACTGGTACCGCTGCCTGCAATGGTGGCCAACCCATCAGTATAGTTGCTACCGGTTACCGTCCACCGTTGTTTGGCGCCATCATACCGGAGCGTAACAGAACCATTTTGATAAACAATAGCGCTATTACCTGTACCAGTTAATATTTTATTAGCATCAGCACTCGGATTGGTGGCGTTGGACTGGTCGTATAATTGAATGGCAGCAGTGGTACTGTTATTAAATATGGTTATAAAACGACCATCTGCCCCGGCAGTAAATCCTGTTATCTGGCAACCGCCCAATGCACCGCCGGCAAACATATACACAGCAGATTTTACAGTGTTGATGTCCACATTATTATTTAGCCCGGCGGGTAACGTAAGCAGGGTACTTCTTAGTCTTATATCGCCGGCAATATCTAATTTAGCAAGTGGGGTGCTGTTGCCAATACCCACATTGCCACTAAAATCAGCATTGCCTGTAACGGATAATTTATTAAGAGGAGCATTGCTGCCAATGCCTACATTGCCACTGTTAATATTGTAAATATCATTGCCATTGGTATTCCAGCCTCCGGCAGATGCTGATGCAACAGGCTTACTGTAATTACTTACCCGCCAGCGGCTCGCCGTACCATCGTATATGAGGGTAACGGCACCATTAGTAGGTATGTCAAGGTTCAGCCCATCGCTGGTAATAATTTGGTTAGCCGCAGCTGAGGAAGACAACGGGAAACCGTTTTCCAATATCATCGGAGAAACGGTGGTGTTTATCAAAGTAATGGTACGGCCATCCACCCCACCGGTAAAGCCGGTAATGGTAAACCCTGCACCAGCTGTGGAAGGACCGGCAACACGGTAAAAAGACTTTTTATTGGTGGTGGTATTTACATTGGCATTGGTAGCGGCAGACAAAGTAATACTGCCCATACGCAAAGCCAGGTCTCCGTTAATATCCAATGCTGTTTGAGGATTGGTATTGCCAATGCCTACATTTTGTGCATTGGCTGCTAAGGTGAAGCAACATACAATGATGCTGGTAATTTTTTTCATGCAATTGTTTTTAATAATAATGAGGGTGCCTGTTTATTTATTTTCTAATTTTTCAAGCCGTTTTAATAAATCGGTATTTTGTTTTTGAAGTGCTTCTATCTGGGCTTGATATCAATATATTAATACCAAATGAGTAACAATCCATTACCCCCATAGCCCCCAGAAGTAGGGTAGCCAGCACCGCCACCACCACCCGGCATACCCCCATAGGTGGCATAACTAATACCCGATGAGCCATTATTACAAAATAAAAGCGAAGCTGAATTTTGCGAAACAAACCAATCTCCTTTTCCACCCTTTCCGCCATGATAAGCAGAGCCACCGTCTCCCAGCTTTACAATCAGGTTGTAGTTGGTAGCTGAAGAATTGCCATAGGAGACTTGTAAATTATTTCCGCTTTCGCCAGAAACTCCGGCATAATCTCCAGAACCGCCAAAGCCAGAGTTACCATAAACTCCGGAAAGACCTCCCCCTGCATATACTGATTGATTGTTATTTGGAGCCACGCCTGCATACGTAGCGCCACCATTTGTAGCTTCCGATAAATTAGTTTGCCCTTTGCCTCCTTCGCCTACTGTAATATTGATGATTGTTCCTGGTACAACATCTGACAAATTGGAAGAATAGCCACCTGCACCTCCACCTTGACCCGAAAGTTGATTTCCATTGAATGTATAATGGTCGCCGCCACCGCCACCGCCCCAGGCTTCCATCATTACTTTTGTAACACCAGTTGGTACCGTCCAGCTTTTAATTCCAGAAGAAAAAACAACCAGGTTTTTAAACCCCATGGCAACCGGGCTTTGCCAGGTTGCCACACCACTTGCATCGCTGGTAAGTACCCGGCCTGTAGCTTGTGTTCCGTCAGTTATTTTTACGTTTCCTGCCACATCCACCTTTGCAACCGGGCTATTGTTGCCAATGCCTACATTGCCAGTATTTGAATTATACAAATCATTACCAGCCTGCTTCCATAAAGCTGTTGTGCCATCGTTTACACCATTTTTAGAAACTACAGACCAGCGTTGCAAACTGCCATCATAACGAAATACGATAGAGCCTTTTTGATTGATAAAAAAGGTATTTCCAAGTATTGTCTTATTGCCAGCAACTGAGGTGGATAATGAATCATTCTCATCTAATAATTTTATCCTCATAAGGTTTACTGCGCCAGTATTTACCAATGTAATCAGCCTGCCATCCACCCCGCCACTAATGCCGGTAATAGTTGCCGCACTGCTTACATTATACACACTTGCTTTGGTTGCAGCGGCATTCAGTTCTCCGCTAAAACCTGCCGCCAAAGTAATATTTACACTGCGAAAATGGATATCGCCTTGTACATCTAAAACGGCCTGTGGGTTGGTATTGCCGATGCCTACATTTTGGGCATAGCAAAACGCCGTACACAAATTCAAACAGGCTATTGCAGTTAATTTTATCAGGTTCATTTATTATTTTTTGAAGTTTGTTTTACATCTATTTTCATTCGGTACCGAAGCTTTGTCGTAATAATAATAACGCAGGTAAACAAACTTGATATTATTTTTTAAATTTTATTTGTATTTGATAAAAACAATAAGGATCTTCATTTGAATGCTGCGATTTTTTTCCCTTTCAGAATGCAGCAGTAAAAAATACTCTTTTAAAAAAATAACGTTGCTATTTTTCCTGCAAATGCCTGCCACCAAAAAGAGAGCTGACACTCCCAGATAAGGTGCATACCCAACAGGAGCATCAGTGTAATTAGATAAGGTTTATAAGGCTTGCCTTTTATAATATCATACAGCAAAAAAGCAGCAGTAACAATTTCTGAAAGCACATTGGAATATTCTATGGCCAAAGGAAAAGGCATGCCGCCATAGATTATGAAAGCCCTGCCGGTGCCAGGCCCCAGCATTAAAAATGAAGTGGCAATCATGTACCGCATGTGGTAAGCAGTATTCTTTTTGTTCACCATTGCCAGCAGGTACAATGTGGTAAAAGCAAACACATCTGGCATGTTCAATGCCATACCGCCAATGTTTTCCTCCCTGGTAATTATGGTAGCCATTTTTTGAAACTGCCCCCTGGTTACTAAAAAAATAGATAGCACTACCAATGGCGCAATGATGTAAGAAAGCTTACCAATCTTCCTGTGCCATTCGTATTGATGAAGGCGGATTAGAAATGGCTGTACAATCAGCAATGCAAACCAGCTCAGCATCATGGCCCCATGGAAATGCTGCACTGTAGTAATGCCATTGAAACCGGGGAACAAACCAAAGTAGGTTCTAAAGAAGCCCCACACCACAAAGCCAAGAATAAGCATTACAAAGAAGCCAATGTTTTTATAACTTGTTTCCATGAAAGTTGGTTTTACTGTAAGTGTCCTGTTGTTGTAATTAAATATTTACACTAAAGTATATTTACCTGTTACCATTTAAGCTTTGCAGCCTGTGAGTGGTGGTATTTATTGAGTGGGATGCTGTTTGGTTGAGTAAGGCTATTTTGTTTAACATTAAATGAACCACCCTTAATTAATACCACTCCCTCAACAAAACGGGTTGTCCAATACCTAAAACCGCTGTTAACCCAACAAAGAATGGAACGCTGGTATTTATGGCTATTTTTAAATTATAAAGAGGTTTTTATGAAAATGAAATGGGTGATGGTGGTTTTCCTTATCTTTTTGATTGGTGCAACTGAATTGCAGGCACAAAAGAAACTGGATTCGTTGCTGACCGTTTTTAAAAATGCCGGCAGAGAAACTGATGCTGAATTAATAAAGCAAATAGCCATTGAATATAAAAACCAATATAAGTACCCTGAAGCAATTGACTATTCTGAAAAATTACTTGCTACAGGCCAGGCCAAAGGTTTAATGGAGGTAATGGCTAAAGCGCATGAAAACATGGCCGAAGTGTACAACCTTTCCAACGAACTGAGCAAATCATTGTTTGAAGAAAGGCTTGCATTCGGATTGGTGAATAAAAACGAAAATTCCCCATTACTGGCCGACATCTACAGTGGATTTGCGGCTATATTTTTAAATACTTCCGTTTATGATTCGGCTATTATTTACACCAACCATGCACTCAGTATCAACAAAGCTCTAAACAATATGCAGGGCATGGCTACAGGCAATTTTTTTCTTGCAGTTATTCAAATTAATAAAGGAAATAATTTTCTCAGCCTCAGCTATTATGAACAGGCGCTGGAATACATCCGAAAAACAGATAACAGAAACTATGAAGCCCAGATTCTTGGCCGCATGGCCACAGCATATATCAACATTGGCGATTATCCCAAAGCTGTGGAAAAATGTTTAAATTCTGTAAGTGTTTTATCAAAAGGAACGCTGAAAGGCCGGGCGGCAGTGGCCTACACAAGGCTGGGTAGTCTTTACAGAAAAATGGGAGACTTAGACAAAGCTTTGTACTATCTGAACAAATCGAAAGAAACGATAGACCTGTATGGAGTTATGGGTAATAACCTGGCGGCTTTATACACAGAATATGGAAGCCTCTGCGACGTAAAAGGCGAGTACCAGCAAGCACTTGAGTATAGACTAAAATCACTGGCTTTTAACGAGAAAATAGAATTGAATGATCAGATGATGGAAGATTACAATAACATTGGGTGTCTCTTATCATAACCTTAAAAAGTATGTAACCGCTTTCAGTTATTATGATAAGGCTTTACTGCTTGCACACCAGTTTTCTGATAGTGTGTACATGTGTACAATCATTAAAAACATGGCCAATGTTTACGCTGATGCACCTGATTCCGTTTTAAAAACACTCCATACAACTGCTGCCGAAAGAAACAACCTTGTGACTACCACTTACAACCGGGCACTTAAAATATCAAATGAAATTAACAATGTTGAAGTGCAAAAAGATGTACTCAAAAGCCTTAGCGAAGCATACGAACAACAAAAGGATTATCCCAAAGCTTTTGCAGCGTACAAAGAATTTATTAACATAAAAGATAAGATTTTCAACGATAAATCCAAACAACAAATAACAAGGCTTGAAATTGAAAATGAATACAGCAAAAAAGAAGACTCCCTGAGATTAATGCAGGCCACTACAGAAGCTACCTTATTAAAACAACAATTCCTTAACAAACAACAATCCCAAAATCTTCTCCTAAGCCAGCAGCAACTTACTTTAACCAGCAAAGAAAAGGACTTGCAACACCTTGCTTTCCTGAAAACAGAGGCCGACCTGCAAACTGAACAACTCCAAAAAAGCGAAAAAGAAAAACAACTCACCATTGCACAAAAAGAAAAACAATTGCAGTTTGCACAAGTAACTACTTTATCCCAGGAAAATGATTTGAATAAACTAAAGCGCAGGCAACAATTAATTTATGGTGCAAGTGGGTTTGCATTACTGCTGTTTGGCGGTATGGTCACCTTTAACCGCAGCCGCCAGAAACAGGCACAACTAAAAGCTGACCTTGAAAAAGAAAAAGCACAACAGCAACAGAAAGAAGCTGAGTTTCAACGCAGCCTGGCAGATGTATCCATGTCTGCCTTACGCAGCCAGATGAATCCTCACTTTATTTTTAATTGCCTCAACTCTATTAAATTATACACCACCCAAAATGATACTGCAGCAGCTACCAGCTACCTCACCAAATTTTCCAGGCTCATCCGCATGGCACTGGAAAATTCACGAAGTGAAACAGTAACACTGAAAGCAGAACTGGAATCTTTGGACTTATACATTCAAATGGAAGTCATGCGGTTTAAAGACAAATTAAAATACAGCATTACAGTAAATGAAAATGTGGACAGTAATTTTATAGAGATACCGCCATTGCTGCTGCAGCCGTATGTAGAAAATGCCATCTGGCATGGGCTGATGCACAAAGAAGAAGGCGGACAGATAAATGTAGATGTTGAAGTATTGCCTGGTGAACCGATCCTTTGCATCAGAATACAAGACAATGGCGTAGGCAGAGAAAAATCTGCGGAAATAAGCAACAGATCAGCAACCAAACATAAATCGTATGGTACAAAAGTTACTTCTGAAAGACTGGACTTAATTAACAAAGTATATAAAACCGGGGCCAGTGTTACCACCGAAGATGTAAAGAATGCAACAGGTGAGATTACAGGCACATTGGTAACTATTAAAATTCCTTTTGAATGATAATTTACAGGATAACTGAAACCCGGCAATTAAAAAACTACAAAGATGATAACAATTAAAAAAATGAAGTGAGCTGAAAAATGAAGCTTATATATATATATATCCGGGTACTTTTTTACCTCTGCGTATGCTTGTTGTATTCAACCAAAACATATACGCAGCAGCTTGTAATTGATACGGCAAAGCAGGAGACTGTGTTGGTTTTAAACGGCAAGCCGCAATGGCAATATGCCTTTTCGTTAGATACTGCTATTGGCTATTTTATTTATAAGGGCAACCAGTATGACAAGATAAATTCAATCACCGGTAAAAAAGAATTGCTGATTAAAAATAAAACCGGGCCAATTGTATGTTTACAAAATGAAAAAGCATGGTTTCATTTTGTCATCAAAAATATTTCCAAAACAGACACGGCATCATTAATTTATTTTTGTGGAAGCCATGTAAATTTTGAATTGAATTGCTTTGAAAATGAAAAATTAATTGTACAGGAAAAAAGAGGCTGGATGGGTGAACCCAGCATCATCAGTGAATACAATAGAGATTACTGGGGAGCACCAATAGTAATACCACCCAACAGCGAAAGAAGTTACTGGATGCAGCATTACACTTTTACAGGAAAGTGCGATTACAATATACGGTTATACACTTCAGCACAATACACCCGGTATTATTTTGAAGATAAAGGCGAATCAAAATGGATCGTTTTCTTTTTCCAGGTATCAACAGGCATTTGTCTTTTTTTAAGTATCACTGCATTGATCCAGCTTATTACAAGCAGGGATAAAACCTACCTCTGGTGGTTTTTGTATTTATTGCTTTGCACCCTGCTCATGTTGCGTCCGTTAGAAATTTATTCAAATATTAAAATAGTGTCTGTGCTGTTGCCGAACTTTAATGTTTGGGGGCTTTATCCCATTACTTATGGAGCACAATTTTTTTACAGCAGGTTCATCGCTCAGTTCTTATCTGTTAAAATACTTTCGCCACGGATAAGTGCCGGCTTCAGGTGGTACAATTATTACCTGTTATCGTCCATGCTTTTTTTAGGCTACACTTACATTACTAAAGATGATAAAACAGCACCCCCGCTTTATTTTATTTATTGCAATGTTGTCAGCCTTCTGTTCTACACATCCATATCTGTTTTAATTTATAAAAGAAGGAATCAAATATCATCGGCTACATGGATGCTGGCCGGCTCGATGACGGTGTGGGTAACGGTGATTATTTATATCCTTATGAGTAATTTAAACAGCGGTTTTTATTCTTCCCTGTTTTACATTCCCAATTTTTATCTTAACAGCGGGCTACTGATAGAAATGGTATTTTTTTCAATCGCCATAAGTTTAAGGGCTAAATATTACCTGGAAGAAAAAAATAAACTCCAGCAAAACTATACCCGGCAACTGGAAGAAGAACTGTCAATCCGTACAAACAAAATACAACAGCAGCAGCAACAGATAGATAAAGTGCAACAGGATAAAATACAGGCAGACTTTAACAGCCAGTTGTATCAAAGCGAACTAAAGGCACTCCGCAGCCAGGTAAACCCACACTTTATTTTCAACTGTCTGAATTCTATTAAATTGTACATCATAGAAAACAATACGGCTGCTGCTGCCGAATACCTCAATAAATTTTCTAAACTTATCCGCAGCTCTCTTGATAATTCTGCCAGCGAAAAAATCTCCCTTTCGGATGAGCTATCAAGCCTGCAATTGTACATTGAACTGGAAGCAATGCGGTTTAAAAATAAATTGCAATACCAAATTACTACAGATGAAAATATTGATACTGATTTTGTAGAAGTACCGCCGCTATTGATACAACCGTATGTTGAAAATGCCATCTGGCATGGCATCATGCACAAAGAGGCCGGAGGAAAGATAGATGTAAAAGTCACTTTAATTCCTGGTGAGCATGTACTTGTCATTACCATAAAAGATGATGGCATTGGCAGGGAAATGTCTGCGGCACTAAAGAATAAATCTATCACAAAACATAAATCTTTGGGCACAAAAGTTACAGCAGAAAGGCTTGAACTGCTGAATCATCATCATAAAAATGGTGACAGTATTCTTATCGAAGATATAAAAGACGATACGGGAAAAACAGCCGGTACATTGGTAACCATTAAAATTCCATTTGAATGAAAAAGCTCAGAACCATCATTATTGATGATGAACCGGATTGTATAAACCTGCTGAAATTTGAGCTGCAGCAGCATTGTCTGCAAATAGATGTGGTGGGAACTTTCAACAGCAGTACCAAAGCATTGAATGAAATTGATATGCTAAGCCCTGATCTTATTTTTCTTGATATTGAAATGCCGGTAATGAATGGGTTTGAATTGCTGGAAAAATTAATGCCTGTAAACTTCAATATTATTTTTGTAACAGCCTACAACCAGTTTGCCATAAAGGCTTTCCGGTTTAGTGCACTGGATTATTTGGTAAAACCATTTGAAGTCAATGACCTGGTAGAAGCTGTGGCAAAGGCAGAAAAAAAACAACAACCATCTTCAGCCCAGTTAGAAACATTGCAACGGGGAATAAAAGGTGCGGCTATTTCCAAAATTGCCATACCCGGTCAAAATGGTGTAACATTTATTGAAATCAACGATATTGTTTTTGCAGAAGCCAGTAATAATTATACAAAGTTGATATTGTTAAACAATCAGCAGCACATCATTTCTAAAACATTAAAAGATGTGCAGGATGTGCTGGAAGAGCGGCAGTTTCTAAGGGTACACCGGCAGTACATCATTAACCTCAATCATGTAAAACAATTTTTTCGTGGCGATAATATGTACGTGGTAATGGACAATGGAGAAAATATTCCTGTGGCAAGAAGCCAGAAAGATAAACTGGTGGAAAAGTATGGTTGGTTATAGAGTATAGACAGCCATTAAATGAAATTATGGTCTTTAACGAGTGCTAAAGAGAAAAGAGATGACTTGTTAATGGCATTTTATAGCCGTTTAACTTTGGTTTGTTTGCAAATTGTTTGCAAATTTTTGAAGGGAAAGATTTTGTGAAAATGAAAAATTATCAGTTATGTCAGCAACATTATGCATCCTCCTTGATACCAGGAGGATTAAGAAATCAAAGAAATATCCTGTTAAACCCAGATTTTGCAGTTGAGATCGTTATGAGGGTTTCAAATACAAGACAGATAGGTGTTTCGGGTTATTTTGTGGCTGAAGAAATAGTGATCTATTTTAAAATCAAAAAATGTTCTGAAATGCTTAGCTGTGCAGCAGTTGGAAGCCGCAATAGATTTTCAACTGCAAAATCTGGGTTTAAAAATGTTTAGAAGACTTTCAACTAAGTGGCCGGATTGTTTCTACAGCTATGGCGGCGCAATAGCTTTGTCTTTTTCGCAGGTGGCTATTAACAACATAGCAGGGCAGGTGTTGCCTTTAATTTGAGTCGCTGTCATACAAATAAAGTTTGGGGGCTAATTGCTGGTAGTGCAGTATTACATTACCTGCAACCAAAGTATACAGCGGCAGCGCCCCATTTTTAGTGATTGAGCAATCAACCGCTGCAGATGAGCAAACTGCATGTTTGTGGATTTATAATGTGGTGTAGTCATTGACTAGTCACCTTTTAATGGTAAGGTTTAAAAATAGGGATATGCAAAAAGGTAACACCTGTTAAGAAAAGATTTCTGCAAAATGATGACACCTCCTGCTGCCATTACTGCCGTGATCATGCTGTAATCAAATACCCGGCATCTGTTTACGAAAACCTATTGGTCAATTGCTGATTAACAAATCTCCGCCTCCTGCTCCAGCAGCGTAATAGCTTTTGTGATCTCAAACTGTGCCGCCCAGCCATTCTCTTCCACTTTCTTACTGGCTTCGTAATGTTGCTGCTCCACCCAGCGCTGCAGTTTTGCATCAGCCTGCACTGTGTTGTAATGAGCAGACAGCAGCTCCAGCGTGGTGGCTCCCTGAGCATATAATTTTTGCATGGCTGCTAATTTTTTCCGCAACGGGTAGCATTGGGCCAGGCACCAGGCTGCTTGTTCCTTCAAAGCCTTCATGTCTTCAGCGGAAGGTTGGGGTGCATCAGGTTGCTCACAAATTATTAGTTGTTGCTGTAACTGGAGCAATGCCGGAAAGGCTTTTGCCGGCAGGCCATGCGTACCGGCATCATAGCGAACAATCATGCTCTGGTGTGTGTCTGCAAGCCTGGCGAGGCTGCGTTTGCTGATCCCTGTCTGTCCGCAGATCTGGCTGATAAAAGAAGCGCTTTGCATATTGGGTAAATTAAAAATGTTGCCAGTTTGGGCACATGGCATCAATACCTGCGGCGCCACTGCGGTTAGCATCATGTGGTGCAGCATCAACATGCTTAGCATCACATAGTATAGCAGCACGTGCCCTGATGCTAAAGGTAGTGATGCTACATTATTTTTTTGAGAGGAGAGAAGCGACATGGTGGATTTTAAAGAAATTTTAGGAAAGACAACGTTTATCAACCAGCAATTTTGATTTGTTGCGGCAGGTGATGATTTCAAATTTTTTAGTGAAGCTTAAAAAAATGGAGCAGGGGTTAAAACACCCTAAAAAATAGGGTGTTTTGACCCTAAGGAAATAGACATGCTTCCAATATATTTGGAGAATGCGTTAACAAAGCGTTTGTTAATGCAGTATATTGCTACACAACCCATTTTGTTAATGCCCAACCAAAACCCGGAACAGCTTGCCCGTGACAGAATAGACCTTGAGCTAACTCAATGCGGCTGGGTTATCCAAAACAAAAAGCAAATCAATTTAGCAGCAGCCGTTGGTATAGCGGTAAGAGAATACCAAACCGATATCGGTCCTGCCGATTATGTCCTCTTTGTAAACAAACAACCAGTCGGCATCATTGAAGCCAAACGATCAGAAGAAGGCGGACGCCTTACCGTTCATGAAGACCAGACCGATGGTTACCGAACAGCCAAATTAAAATACCTCAACAATCAGCCGTTGTTTTTTGGATACGAGAGTACGGGTGATGTAACCAGGTTCACCGACTTCCGTGATCCCAAACCAAGATCAAGACCCGTATTTACCTTCCACCGGCCGGAGACTTTTGCTGAATACACCAAACAGGATAAATCATTACGAACAAGATTACAGGACATACCCGACTTAGCTGAGTCTTTCTCTTCCCCTTTTGGGGGAGGCCGGGTGGGGGCCCTGAGAGATTGCCAGGTAGTAGCCATCAATAATTTGGAGCGGTCTTTTAAAGATGCCCGGCCAAAAGCCCTTATACAAATGGCCACAGGCTCCGGAAAAACCTTCACTGCTATTACTGCCATTTACCGCTTATTAAAATTCGCCAAAGCCAAACGCATTTTGTTTTTGGTAGACACTAAGAATTTAGGCGAACAGGCCGAGCAGGAATTCATGGCCTATGTGCCAAATGATTATAACAGGAAGTTTACTGAACTCTATGGCGTTACAAGGTTAAAAAGCAGTTTTATTCCTGCCGATAACCAGGTGTACATTTCCACCATCCAAAGAATGTATTCCATTTTGAAAGGAACCGAAATGGATGAAAGTGCCGAACAGGAAAATCCCAACGAGCGCTTTACACCGAAGGAACCGATGCCTGTTGTGTACAACTCAACAATACCCATCGAGTTTTTTGATTTCATCGTGATAGACGAATGCCACCGCAGCATTTATAATTTATGGAAACAGGTACTCGATTATTTTGATGTGTTCCAGGTGGGGCTTACCGCCACACCAGACAACCGCACTTTCGGCTATTTCAATAAAAATATTGTGAGCGATTATGGCTATGAAAAAGCCGTGATAGATGGTGTGCTGGTGCCGTACAATGTGTTCACCATAGAAACAAAAATTACCAAAGAAGGCAGCAGAATCGCCATGAGTGAAAACGTTGACAAACGGGAACGCCTTACCCGGAAAAAGTTTTGGGAAGCAGTAGATGAAGATGTTGAATACAGCGGCAAACAACTCGACAGGGATATTGTAAACCCCAGCACCATCCGCACCATCATTCGGGCAATTAAAGAAAATCTGCCTGCAATGTTTCCGGACAGGACCTCACCCCAACCTCCCGAAAAATCGGGACAGGCTCTCTCCTCCAGAGAGGGGCCAGAGAGCCCCCAGGAATTGGAAAATACCCAAAATTCTCAGAGTCTTGCCCTGGCTCCCTCTCAGCAGGAGAGGGCGGGGGGTGAGGCCAAAGAAGGTGCCCCAAATTCGCAGGGTCCAACTCCCTCTCAGAAGGAGAGGGCGGGGGGTGAGGCCTTCTCCTTCGAAGTCCCCAAAACCCTCATCTTCGCCAAATCAGATTCCCACGCCGAAGACATCATTGAAATCGTTCGGGAAGAATTTGCCGAAGAAAATAAATTCTGCAAAAAGATCACTTACAAAAGTGACGAAGATCCCAAGACAGTACTCAGCCAGTTCCGCAACGATTACTATCCACGTATTGCCGTAACGGTCGACATGATTGCCACCGGCACCGACATCCGCCCGCTGGAAGTATTGGTATTTATGAGAGATGTAAAAAGCCGCAGCTATTACGAGCAGATGAAAGGCCGTGGCACCCGTACCTGCAGCCTCGAACAGTTGAGAGCCACCGGCACACCATCTGCCAAATTCACCAAAGATCATTTTGTGATCATTGATGCCATTGGTGTGGAGCAGTCGCAAAAAACCGACAGCCGCCCGTTAGAAAAAAAGTCCGGCATGAGTTTAAAAACCATACTGGAAAGTGTTAGCATGGGCAACAGGGATGAAGAAATACTCAGCACACTTGCCAACCGCCTCATCCGGCTCGATAAACAGCTCAGCTCAACAGAAAAAGCAAACTTTGCAGAGCAGGCCAACGGACATACCATCAGCCATGTGGTGAAAGAATTATTAAACGCCTATGACCCCGACACAATTGATAATTTAAAATTGACAATTGAAAATGAAATGCAGGGAGCAGCACTGGCAGACACACATTCACAATTCACCATTCACCATTCACGCCTTATCGAAGATGCCGTAGCTGTTTTCAACAACCACTTGCTCCGGGACTTCATTGTGGATGTTCGCAAAAAATACGACCAGCTCATTGACACCCTCAACCAGGATGAAACAATCAACATCGGTTGGGTGAAAGACCAGCAGGCCGCAGCGTCCCTTACCATCAGCAATTTTACCGCATGGATACAGGCACACAAAGACGAGATCACCGCCCTGCAGATATTTTACGGCCAGCCTTACCGCCGCAGGGAACTCACGTACAAAATGATCCGTGACCTGTACGAAAAAATAACCACCGAACAACCCCTCCTCAGTCCCCTGCATGTGTGGCGGGCTTATGAGCAATTGGGCCAGGCAAGTGGAAGTGCAAAAAACGAACTCACCGCATTGGTAAGTTTAATACGCACCATCACCGGCATTGATGGCGCACTCACCGGCTACGATAAAACAGTGGACAAAAATTTCCAGGACTGGGTATTTAAAAAGCAGGCCGGCACCTTAAAGTTTACCGAGGAACAAATGCAATGGCTGCGGATGATAAAAGACTATGTAGCTGGCAGTTTTCATGTGGACAAAGAAGATTTTGAACTGGACCCGTTTAATAAGCAGGGGGGATTGGGCAGGTTTTATCAATTGTTTGCAGCCGATTATGAAAAGATATTGGAAGAATTGAATGAAGTGCTGGCGGCGTAAAATTGTCTGAATCAGAATTTTTAGAATTATAAAATGAACAGAATGAATACAGTAAAAAATATTGAAAATAATTCTCTAATTCTCAAATTCTGTGAATCCTGATTCAGACAAATGAGTAATAAAATAAACAGAATGAATAGAGCATGTAAACTGGAAACAATTCTATAATTCTCAAATTCTGTGAATCATGATTCCGACAAATGAACTGGTAATTCTATAATTCTAAAATCCTGAAAATTCTGATTCAGACAATGGAAAAAGACCAACTGACATATAAAATAATTGGTGCTGCCATGAAAGTTCATAATACTTTAGGCAATGGATTTCAGGAAGTAATTTATCAGCGCTGTCTTGCCATTGAATTGACTAACGCTGGGTTAGCTTTTGGTAGAGAGATAGAACAAATAATTTACTACAATGGTACAGAAGTAGGAACAAGAAGAGCGGATTTTATTGTAGAAGGAAAAATAGTGGTAGAACTGAAAGCTCTTATTACTTTGGAAGATGTTCATTTACCACAGGCTAAAAATTATGTAGTGGCTTATGATTTCGCAAAAGGCCTGTTAATCAATTTTGGAGCAAAGAGCCTTGAATACAAATTGATTTTTAATCCCAAATATAATCTGAATCAGAATTTATAGAATTAGAAAATGGACAGAATTGAACAATACATAACAATTGCACATTCTGCTAATTCTAAAATTTTGAAAATTCTGCTTCAGACATTTGTGGCAACTGTTTGGCGACAAAACGGATGAAATTATTAATGAATTAAATGAAGTGCTGGCTGCATAATGGAGAAGAAAAACGATATTAAACATAACCACCGCTTTTTAGATGAGGCAGGGGACACTACTTTCTATGGTAAAGGAAAGACGAGTATTCTTGGTGAACCTGGTGTCAGTAACTCATTTATAATCGGTATGGTGAAGTTTAAACAATCATTGAAAGAGGTTAGAGCAGCGGTTACCGATTTGCAGAACAAAGTGGCTGCCGATCCTTATTTTGATGTTGTTTCAATCAGGAAAAAGAAAGCGACTTCAGGATACTACTTTCACGCTACTGATGATTTACCAGAAGTAAGAAAAATGTTCTTTGATTTTATCAGTACGGTCGATTGCAGTTTTGAAGCTGTGGTTGGAAGGAAAACAATAGAAAGATATGAGACCAAACATAAGGGCAAAGAACAATATTTTTATGCTGACTTGCTTTCTCATTTGCTAAAGAACAAGCTCCAAAAGGATAGAAGGCTGGTATTACATATTGCAGAGCGTGGCAAGAGTACGAAGAACAACAATTTAGAGTTAGCCCTTGAAAAAGCAAAGCAGAGACTTGCTGCCAGTACTAATTTAAAAAACATTCAAAAAACTGAGGACTGGTGGAACCTGGAACATTTATCAAGAAAAGATATTGAGGCTGATGTGGTATTCAATGTGACTCAGCCTTTGCAGGAACCGCTTCTGAATGTAGCTGATTATTTTTGTTGGGCTGTGCAAAATGTATTTGAAAAAGGAGAGGTAAGGTTTTATAATTTTCTTAAAGAAAAAATATCGGTGGTAGTGGATTTGTATGATGCTGAAAAATATACAGACTGGAAGAATTATTACAACCCGAAAAATCCTTTAACGGCAGAAAATAAAATAAGTCCACCGTTGCACTAATCCCGGATTTAAACCGGGAAACGGCTTGTAGCCGACGTTCATGCAGAGCAGACTCAGGCACAAAAATAAGTCAAAACAAAAAATAATCCTACAGATAAGACAATTATCTTTTGGATAACCTTTAAAATAAAACCTTAATAAGATAGCGGTGTCGCAAATCCCGGGAAAGATTTTGGTGCTAGTCTGGGAGCACTCCAGTCCGAACGGCATTCAGCCGAGCGGGCTTGTACTGAATAACTTTATTGAGCAAATGAACGAAGAGCAAAAAATCAATTACCAAAAGGATGGCCATGGCAAAATAATTAATGCAAATTAAAATTAGATAAACCCAATATGACCCTGAAAGAATTTAAAGAGTTAGTTGCAGAATCACAGTTTTCTGAACAATTTCAAAATAAGGAATTGAACCTCAATTTCTCCCATGTAAATTATAATTCAACACTAAAAGGAATAGTGGCTGTTTATGATTTTGTTTTAAATGAAATTGCATGGTTCGATAATTATGGAAATTTACCGAGTGAACTCCAAGTACAAAAAAATACCTTCAAAGATGTCAGGGAAAGATTGGTAAACCTTGTGGTAGACAACAATGTATCTGATACTAATTGGAATCATGCAATTAATCAGTTAGTCACTAACATCCCAGTAAAATTCCTTTCTAATTTTTCAGAGACCGAATTTCTTATTAAAGTAAGCCAAGATGCACCCCAGAATTATGAAGGAGTATATCAATATTTTTCAGGAACCACTACTCATGCAAATCAAAAAAATTTTTTAGTAGGATATTTCTTGGCTTATGAATTTACGTCGAAAGATAATTCAGCCTTAACAAAACGAATAGATTCTGAAAAGAAATCTATGTCCAAAATGAGAAATGATTTCCAAAATAAATACTTGGAATCTGAGAACCAATTGACAGAATATTTAAGCCAGGCAAATAGAAAATATATAGAGTATTCTAATAGAATAGATCAGTTTAAAGAGGACAAAGAAAATTTGTATAATTCTTGGTTTAATGAAACCTCAGATAAGTTTGCCCAATTTCATCTGGATTCTAATAAAGTAATTGAGGACCTTGAAGACTTGTACAGACAAAAATTAAAACTAGAGGCACCTGCAAAATACTGGAGTGATAGGGCAAAAAAATTACGATCAGAAGGTAATTGGTGGTTGGTTGGCCTTATATCGACAGTGGCAATTGGAATCGGATTATTAATCTGGTGCTTAAGTGAAATTTCTGCAGGCACTCTTGAAAAAATATTCCAAAATAATGGAACTGCAATTAAATGGTCAGTAGTATTTATTACTCTTATCTCATTCATCGCTTTTACGATACGAATATTCTCAAAACTTACTTTTAGCTCATTTCATTTAGTGAGAGATGCTGAAGAAAGAGAGCAATTAACCTATGTGTATTTAGCACTGCAAAAAGAAAAAAATATTGATGAAACGGAAAGGCATTTAATAATGCAATCTTTATTTAGCCGTGCAGATTCTGGCTTACTTAAAGATGATAGTGGTCCTACTATGCCAGGTAATATTGCTGACAAAATGATTTCAAAATAAATGGACAATATAAATAAATTACCAAAAGGGTGGAGGTGGGAAAAATTTGGAGATGTTGTCAATAATTTAGACGGCAAAAGAAGACCATTAAGTAAAGAGGTAAGAGCAAAACGAAAAGGAAATTATCGATATTATGGTGCAACTGAAATTGTAGATTATATTGATGACTACATTTTTGAAGGAGAACATCTTTTAGTTGGAGAAGATGGCGCAAACTTATTATCAAAATCAAAAGCACTTGCATTTATCGTTGATGGAAAGTTTTGGGTGAATAATCATGCACATGTTTTACAAGCAAAAGAAACTTCGGTAAACAAATATTTATGTTACTACTTCAATTCATTGAACCTTGCAAAATTTGTTACAGGAACGGCGCAGCCAAAGCTTACTCAAGGAAACTTGAATAAAATAGAAATCCCTATCTGCTCAACCAAAATACAGAATGCCATTGTTTCCAAAATAGAAGAACTCTTTAGTGAATTAGACAAAGGCATAGAAAACCTGCGTACAGCCCAACAGCAACTAAAAACCTACCGGCAGTCTGTTTTAAAATGGGCATTTGAGGGAAAGCTGACTAATGAAAATCTAAAAGAAGGTGAATTGCCAAAGGGTTGGAAAAATGTTTCAATTACAGAGTTAGCAGAGAAAAATAAACATGCATTAAAGGCTGGTCCTTTTGGCTCCTCGTTAAAGAAAGAATTTTATGTTGCGAAAGGATATAAAATTTATGGACAAGAACAAGTAATAAGCGATGACGCTTTTTATGGCGATTACTATGTTAATGAAGAAAAATATCAGGAATTAGCCTCCTGCAAAGTAAAGCCTTTGGATATTCTTATAAGTCTTGTAGGTACAGTGGGTAAAGTATTATTACTACCCGAAAATTGTCAAGCTGGAATTATTAATCCACGCCTAATTAAGATTTCATTAGATAGAAATGTTTATTCCCCCAAGTTTTTCAAATACTATTTTGAAAGTTCATTTGTAAAATCTTTTTATGGAGCAGAAACAAAAGGAACGACAATGGATGTTTTAAACTTAGGTATTATTAAAACAATTCCTTTTCCACTTTGCACAATTGAAGAACAAAATAAAATCATTCAAGAAATTGAAAGCCGCCTCAGCGTAACCGGTAAAATGGAAGAAAGCATAACCCAAAGCCTGCAACAGGCAGAGGGATTAAGGCAAAGTATTTTAAAAAAGGCGTTTGAAGGGAGGTGGGTTTAAAATAATTATTATATGCTATGATCAAGGATTTAATTCAAAAAATTGGGAGTACACTTAAAATCTCCTTTCAAAGTACAATAGATATATATAGCTTTGAAAAGTTGCTTGCATATGCCTACCCTTTAAGCAAGAAAACCACACATAAAAGAATCGCATTCGACTTTTCAAAAGTCTATTGGTGCGATGTACTGCAATTAAGTATGATAGCTCTTTGGTTACAAGAATTAAAAGACCTTGGAAAAGACTTAACTGTTCAGTATCCTAAAATTGCTCATATGATACTATTCTTCGAGCAATATGGTTTCGATGACTTTTTATCAAAAATAAAAGCAACAACTGATCATTCAATTAAATCAACAGGAAGTAAAAATTATTTAAATAAACCTTTTTTGCCTTTAACCTTTTTAGATACAAATGAATTTAATGAGCTACTTAACAATTTATCAAATGAAGACTATTTTAATGTTCTATTTGATGAAGTTAGCACGGTTGCATTAGCAAAAAGAGGGCTTATAAAAGATGTGATCCTAAAGGAATTGGGTGATAATATGTATTCTCATGGGAATGGCCGTTTTGCCAATATAATAATGACAAAACAATCTCATCATAAAAGGCAATTACAACTTTTAGAAAGTAATAATCCATTAGATATAAGTGTTAAGGAATCTAATTTTTTAACTTTTGTAATAAGCGACAAAGGGCAAGGTATTTACAAAAAACTCTTATCAGCATATAAAGATGATGTCTTAATAGATAATAAAAATAGTAAACCGAGTCATAGTGACTTAATTGAATATGCAACTTATGAACATTCAACCTCAAGAACAACGAGCGAGAGACTAAAATTAATAGAAGATATCATTGCTGATGACCTCGAAAAAATTGACCCTTTTACAGGTTTATTTCAAATAAGGGAAACAATAAAAAGACATAAAGGAGTTTTATTGATTAGATCTGGTAATGCCTTTGCAATATTTAACTATAACAAAGGGAAAGAAATAATTTCTAAGAGTTCTGATATCAAAGGCTTTAAAGAACTTGCAAATTTTGGCGGTACTCAAATAAAGGTGGTGTTACCAATTATCAATGACTTTGATGATTTTTATGAGGCAAGTCCTCCATCTTTTATTCATAAGGAAACAGATAAACAGTTTAATTATCGTTATTTAAGGTTAGATGATTATTTCGTTATTGCTAATAATTTCGACGCCCCAACGCTCGCCCGTGAATATTCTAATTTTAAGCATATCATAAAACAATATTCATATGATCCTAATATTGATGGCATAATTGTAGATTTTAAAAATAGAGTGACATTAGATTCTAAAATTCAGTTTTTAATAGTCAGTATTTTAATTAAGCTTCAAGAGTTGCATCATAAAATTCATACCGTACTTAATATAGATTCCAACATTGTGATTTTAATAAATCAATCTTTACAAAATAAAAAAATTAATACTCTTCACCCTCTTGTAATCTTTGATGAAGTTCTGACTCGAGATATAATTGGATTAAATGAATATGACAGACAGCTTTTTAAAAATTTGCAAAACATTAAGTCCTTTGAAAATGAAGAACAAATCATATTTGTTAGCCGTTATAATTTTTTATTCTCTGCGAATAAAGTAACCGATGAGGTAGAATTTAAACATAATAGAAGGAAAATATTATTACAGGTTATAAGCTATCTTCTTACAGAACTTAAGTTAATTATAAATGATCCTCAAAATAAGATTTATAATCCTCATTTAAAAGTGTTAACTCAAAATGGCATTTACTTTGAAAGCTACTATGAAGTTAACAATTTAGTAAAAAATCCAAGTTGGAGACAAAAAGTAAAAGAATGGGTATTTTACCAAACTATTTTGCTAAAACCTTCACATATTTTTTCATTAAGTCATTATTATGGGGTGCTAATAAATGAAATGATCGCTGAATCGAAGAATGACACTATATGTTCATTAAAGCATATCAATTTAAAAACTCCACTTGTTCACGAGCAGCTGTTAGAGCTGCCATATATAGTGATAAAAAAGGCAATAATATGTACAGATGTCATAGCCACTGGATACAGTATTAGGGATATATTCGAATTTATAGAACCGGCAAGTGTTTCATTTATTATAAGTCTCGTTAATGTTACTGATAATAAATGGATCAATTCAGACTTTAAATTTCAAGTCACTTCGATTATTTCGGCGCCGATAAGTAGTTATCAATCCAAACCTGATAATTGGTTATATGAAGAGATACATTCTACTGACGGTGAAACCCACCAATTGTTAAAACCATCTGCGGAAAAAAAATTGTTAGGAGATATTCCGAAACTTACTAGACTTCAAAATTTAGAGCCCAAAAGAGATCAAATACAAATAGAGGAAGAGTCTATGTTTATAAATACCAATCCCTTTTTAAATGAAATTGTTATTCCTAATGATGCATATTTTATAAGAGTGATTTCAGAAGGAAAGTATATGCCGGTAATGTTTAACATCCCAATCATAATAAGTAAATTAGAAAACGAGGTAACACAAGACTTGCTTCAATCTATCTCATACTTGGAAAGTAAGTTTAAAGTTAAGCTAAGGCATTTTATTTATTTCGATAATAAGAATCAGAATAATTTTAAGATAATTAGTAGAAATATTATTAAGTCATACCCTCAACTGCAATTACACAATCTTTCTTATAATCATCTAGAAACACATTATCAGATTGACTTCCTTCAATCGGGCGTTATCATTTTTGATGATGCATTTTTAACAGGTGAGAACATATTTAGAATGCTTGATTATTGTGAGGAAAATAATGCAAGCATAGTTTTTATTTATATCCTAATTAAAAGATCGCCAGATAGAATTGCAAATAGATTACAAAAGATAAATAATTATGGAACGACAAAAGTTGTTATTAAATATCTATTTGATGTGGAGATACCTGCATATCCAGAAGGGTTCAATCCTATAACAAAAACAATAAATGAATACAAAGCAATTTTTAACCGGTATCAAAATTTTCAATTTTCTAAATACATTGAAAATAGAATTGTAAGAACAACGTATGTTGACTTTAATACGATAACAACACTTGCGAGTAAGGAGGAGGATTATAAATATTTTATTCGATTAAGATGGAAGATAGAACAGGCTAAAAACCATCTAGCAGATCGGAAGGATTTGGCGTCAATTCTAACAAAAGGAAAAAACAGGATAAAGCTTTTATCTATTTTAGCAACGATTTTATGCGAGGAGAGAAGCGTTTTTTTGGACAGTGTATCCTTTTTAAAAAGCTTTTTTTATCCAAAATTTAAGGATAGCATTACTGATATCATGTTCCAATTACTAGGCGATTCTCTTGATGGTGTTGATGTTGAGTATAGGCAAGATTTCATATTGACGCTTATTTATATCGATGAAACAAGATTCATTAGTTTTCTTAAGTCCGAAAAAGCCCTTAGTTATATTTTAGACAATAACGAGAAGTTATTCCCTTTACTTTCGGCCTTAATTCTTTCGCCAAAAACATTAAACCTCTATTCAAACAAAATTGATTTTATAAATAAAATCATTAAAAGTAGTGATCAAAATGAAGAAATCGAAACTCCATTTTTAGTTTTCTTAAAAGGGGTATGGATAAATGAAAAAAATGAACATTTTGGAGATTTTTATAAGGAGAAGGTTAACTATATAACGAAATTATTAAAGGTAAGTTTTCATGAGGTAAATAAAAGAATTGATTACTTGCGGGAAGCTATCGTAATTCAAAACGTAATCGACATTGAGCAACTTTGGGATAACTTGTATGGATTGATAAATGCTGGATTTGAAACCCTTCAACTGCTTTTTCACAAAGAAAATTATGGTTTGACAAACGGGAATCTCACTACGAAGGTTAATGCTCTAAGAAACGATCTCCTTCTAATACAGGGGATGCTGAAAATAAAGAACCAGGTTGAATTATTGCAGGTAAGTGATCAACTGATTTTTAAGATCGGCGAATTCGAGGAGAACCTACTTGGTAACGACGGGTTGGTAAGAATGTTAGAGAATGAATTTAGAACTGAATTAAAGGAAATACTAGTTTTTGAAAAAGAGCAGTTTCAAAAAAGGAACATTGAAGTTACTTTAGATTTTTCGGATGCTTCTTGTGTTGCTTTTATAAGAAAAATAGATTTAAAAGCAATCATTTCTAACTTAAGAGAAAATATTATACAGCATTCAGGCGCATGTAAGGTTTTAATTACCCTTACAAAAATATCAGAAGCTGAAGAACATCTTATTTTAATAAATATCTTTGACGACGGAAATAAGGTTGATGTAATTGAGGAGGGCGTTGGGATTAGCTTAATAACCAAGACTGCGTTTATATATTCTGGAAGTTGTAAAGTGGAAAAATTATCAACTAGTGATAGCAACTACAATTTAGGTTATAGAACAGTAGCCGAATTAACCTTTCATGATTTATCAAAGGAAATATTAAATACCCCTCAATATGATTAAAAAAATTGTTATAGTAGATACAGAGTCTGGTTTTATAGAAAAAGTAAATTATGCATTGAAGGTTCAACAAATTGATCAAGACTATGAATTAGTTCAGTTGGCTCCTATTACGATTGGTCCGACAGATTCAATTGTCAATGATAGTCTGTCAAGAGTGTCCCTTTTAATTCAAGATGGAATTTTTGCAGTTTTTGTTGATTTAAGTTTTAGCGAAGAAGCAACCGACAATCTTGGTATTGTCGTGGCGTCTGCTATCAAAGCTAAATTTCCCCATTTGCCAGTTTTCTCGATAACTAACAAAACTAAAAACGATCGGGACTATGATAACTTATCTGAAGCATCTCTTGAGAATCTTGATGGATATTTTGTCAAAAGCTATTTATTTGGTAGAGATTTTTCTAAATCTCGTTTCGAGAATATTTTTAGAAAGGCATTTGAGAAAATTAATTTAAAATCTCAGAGTGTTATTTCATCTCCTGCAAAGGAACATTTTGATTTTGCTATTATTACTGCATTAATTGATCCTGAACTAAAAGAAGTTAGGAAGATATTAGATCACCCGGCTGAAATTATTAATGCAGAAGAATTTGACATTACTGACACTAGCACTTATTATAGGTCCTCAATTACGACGAAAAAAGGTACACGACTAAAAGTTGTTATAGCGTCAGATGATCGAATGGGTATGTCTGCAGCAACTTCGCTTGCTTCACGAATAATTAAAAATTTCAGTCCAAAATATGTTGTAATGCTTGGCATAGCAGCTGGTATTGACGAGACACATAACATAGGAGACGTTTTAATCCCAACTCATACATTTGACTATGGTAGTGGAAAGCTCGAATTGAAGCTTAAACTTGGAGAAGAAAATGAAATGTATATAGATTCCTTCAAACCTTATACAGATCCCTTTACAATGAGCGAGGCCATTGTTTCAAAATTGAAGGTTTATAAAGAAAGTGATTTTCTGGATAATATTAGGAAAGAATTTACTCCAAAACAAACAAAAGTAATTTCTGTTCATATTGGACCTTTTGCAAGTGGAGCAGCAGTGGTTGCTAATGAAAAAATTCCTAGTGATTTAAAGCAACGAGAAGGGAAGATCGTCGGATTTGACATGGAAGCTTTTGGAGTTTGTACTGCATGCAGATATTTCAGTAATGTAACACCAATAATTATTAAGTCCATTTCAGATTATGGTAATTCGGCAAAAGCAAATCCTCTAAAAGAAGTTCACCAAATTTACGCAGCTTATACAAGTGCCAGATTTTTTAAAGAATTTGTCTGCAGAGAATTTTGACAATTACATTAATGAGTTTTCCCAATTAAGCGCCACGGTAGTAACTCAATAATGGCATTTACCAGTAATTAGAACATGTTATCACATCGGAAGATTACGGCGACATTTAAATTATAGAATTATAAAAATTGTCAATAAGTACCACTAATACAGCAAACACCTCCAGCATCGTCTCCAAAGTCTGGGCCTTCTGCAACACCCTTCGGGATGATGGTGTAGGCTATGGCGATTATTTAGAGCAGCTAACATATTTGCTGTTTTTAAAAATGGCAGATGAATACAGCAGGCCGCCACACAATCTCACTTATTGGTTTGATAAATCGCTAAGTTCAAATAAATTAAAATTGTATATTAGATTCGGAGGCCACAAATACCTATAATCATGGAAGAATTAAAAATCATTTTAGAAAATAGTTCAAAAAGCGAAGGGTCAAAAATAAAAAGATCTGAAAACTTTAAAAATATTTCGATCGGAATCGCAGGTATTCTATCGTCTATTTTAATACCATTTATCGGCTATTTATTTACGCAGCAGGCAAAAAATCAGGAAATTAAAAAAAGCTATGTTGATTTAGGGATTCAAATTTTATCCCAGGAACCGAAGCCCGGCACCGAGGATTTAAGAAGCTGGGCAGTTGATTTGGTCAATAAATACAGTGAGATAAAATTAGAAGGAAAAGCAAGACAAAGTGTAATTGATTCGGTGTCTTTTTCTGGGATCGAAACCATTACTAACAAATTGGATCGTGTCGAAAAAATCTTTCCAAATAGGGTACTCGGTTTTGACATAAGCCACCATAATAAGTTTCCAAGTAAAGAGACCTTAGAAAAATATAATTTAAAGTTCGTCTTTATCAAGGCTACAGAAGCTGCTAATCTTGTCGACAAATCTTTGATGGAAAATGTGCTCAAAGCAAAAGAGTCGGGGTTGCAATATTCGATTTACCACTTTTTTCAGCCTAATGATCCGGTTGTAGAACAGGCCAAAAATTTTAATACTGCTTATAAAAAAGTTCGTTGTTCTTTACCCTTAATGATAGATGTTGAATGGGCTGATTTCAATAACAAAAAAAATGTACATTATAATGGATTAACAGACTCTCTTTTGAATTTTATTTCTTTGCTTAATGCTCCTAATAAAGAAAAGATAATTATTTATACTGCTCCGCCATTTGCTAAACAATATTTAGACAATCGTTTATCAAAGTATCAAGTTTGTCTTGCCGGTGTTGGCAAAAATTTTAATCCGGCTATAGGGGTTACGAATCTATGGAACAAATAAAATACTGGCAATTTTATTTTGCAGAACAAGGCGATCTCAATATCGATTTAATTGCATCGAGTGGAGAACCAGAAAATTAATTACTATAAAAGGCTCAACTATACATGTCCAATTCCAAATCGTTTCCAAAGTCTGGGCCTTCTGCAACACTTTTCGGAATGATGGCGTAGGCTATGGCGATTATTTTTAGCAATAGGAAGAGACATTAAGGCAAAGCATTTTAAAGAAGGAATTTAAAGAAAATTAAATTCAACAATAAATTTATGGCACAACTTATCATCGGGCATGTAACTACTACTTCAGCAAAAATATGGGTAAGGGGTTTGGATGGTCAGACGTCAGCGACAATGACATTGACTGATAAAGATGGTCGTATTTCTTTGGATGGACCAATTCAATTGCAGTTGCCTTCAGCAACATACAATACTGCTGTGCAAACATTTCATTCTTTGCAAGCTGATACAAAATATTTTTGTTCCGCTTTATTTAACGATGATGAAGCCATAAATGGAAGTTTTTCTACAATGCCAGCGCAAGCAGATGAATTTTGTTTCCTGTTAGGCAGTTGTCATTTCTCATTGGGACCGGATCATACAAGCCCGGAGTTTAAACGGATACAGGAAATAGCAACAATTAATCAAAATAAATTTATGATTAGTTGCGGAGACCAAATGTATATTGATATCGTTCGTCCCATTTCTGTGAACAGCGAAGGCGATTATGCAAAACGCTACGCACAAACATGGCACTCGGAAGAGCTAAGTAATTTTTTTGCTAACCTCCCACAGTATATGATTATTGACGACCACGAAATCTTTAATGATTTTGTAAATGAAAACCTGACTGTTCAGGAACAAAATTGGTTTGCCTGGGCCTTAAAAACTTATGGGATATTTCAGCACTCACATAACCCGGGAAATGGGACTAAATTATATTATGAATTTGAATGCGCCCATGCAGCATTTTTTGTAATGGATTTAAGAACAGAAAGAACCAGTAAACAGATGATAAGCGAAGAACAACTGCAACGTCTTATTAGTTGGTATGATGCTGAAAACACAAAAGATAAAATAAAATTTATCGTTAGTTCCGTACCATTCATTACCCAACTTACAAAGCATGAGCAAAACGACAAATGGAGTGGTAATAACTACCTCTCTCAACGTGATAAGATCATAGAATTCTTAATGGCATCAAAAGATAAAAAGGTGATTTTTCTATCAGGAGATATTCATCTTGCATCTCATGCATTTATTTCCTACACATCTGGAGAAAGAACTTACCAAATACATGAACTTATTTCAAGCCCGATAAAACAAGTCGGCTTTAGCATCCTGAGTCACAAAGCTTCTAAAACACTAATGGTAAATGATAAGGCTTTGCAGTACAATTTGGGGAATCATATGGGCGGCCCATATGAAAATGCCCAAAGCCTGCACCTGTTAAGAAATAATGTTATGAGTATTTCTGTAAGGAATAACAGTCTATTTTATAAAGTGTATGCTTTAAATAAAGATAAGGTTGTTTTTGAAGATGAGATTAGTTTTGATTAAATAGAAAATTACACAAGGTTATTGCCTGCGCCACCTGACTTTTAAATGAAAGGAGAAAGCAGGTGCGATTACAAAAAAAGCTGCATCATTCAGACGTTATGAACAATAATAATTCTTCAAATACCTCCAGCATCGTCTCCAAAGTCTGGGCCTTCTGCAACACCCTTCGGGATGATGGAGTAGGCTATGGCGATTATTTAGAGCAGCTTACTTACTTGCTGTTTTTAAAAATGGCGGATGAATATAGCAGGCCGCCACACAACCGTAAAATGCCCATCCCTGCAAATTACAACTGGCAAACCCTCACCAATAAAAGCGGTGATGAGTTAGAGGTACATTACAATCACCTGCTGAGAGAACTGGCAAAAGAAAAAGGCATACTGGGCCAGATATTCACCAAGAGCCAGAATAAAATAACCGACCCTGCCAAACTGTACAAACTCATTGCCCTCATCAATGCAGAGCAATGGGTGCTGATGGGTGTAAAAGACAAAGGCGATATTTACGAAGGCCTGCTGGAGAAAAATGCAGAAGATACCAAGAGCGGTGCCGGCCAGTATTTTACACCAAGGCCACTCATTAAGTGCATGGTAGAGTGCCTGCGCCCTGAGCCAAATAAAACCATTGCAGACCCTGCCTGTGGCACCGGCGGTTTCTTTTTAGCCGCCTACGATTGGATGACGATCAACAATGATCTGGATAAAGCAGCCAAGCAGTTTTTAAAATACGAAACCTTCTTCGGCAACGAAATTGTAGCAGGCACCAGGCGTTTGGCATTGATGAATTTGTTTCTGCACAATATTGGGGATATAGACAGTGAGAACGTAATGATCTCTCCCAACGATTCATTGATCGCCGCTTCCGAAACCCGGTACGATTATGTGCTGGCCAATCCACCCTTTGGCAAAAAAAGCAGCATGACCTTCACCAACGAAGAAAGCGAACAGGAAAAAGAAGACCTCACTTATAACCGCCAGGATTTTTGGGTAACCACCAGCAACAAACAACTCAACTTTGTACAGCATATGAAATCCATGCTCAAAACAACCGCATGGCGGCAGTGGTGTTGCCAGACAATGTATTGTTTGAAGGTGGGGCAGGGGAGACCGTCCGCAAGAAATTATTAGAAACAACCAACCTGCATACCATCCTGCGTTTGCCCACCGGTATCTTTTATGCCAACGGTGTAAAAGTGTAGATTCCGGAGCATGTTGACCCACCATTCCGTTTTATGTTGACCCGCCATTCCGGTGATGTTGACCCACCTGTTTTTTTTATTTTCAAACATTTTTGGTTTGATTATTCTGGGATGTTGACCCACCTGTAATTGCGGTATTGCTTTAATGTTGGTTTTATTCACTGCTGTCATTCCGGCATGTTGACCCACCTGCAGGTAAATAATTGTTCGAAGCTTTATGATGTTTTTTGCTCCTCACTAAACAAGGGAGCAATGTCACAAAAGCCAGTAACGATGGAACAATTAAAACAAATTCTTCAACTTAAAAATGATGGGATAGGTATCCGGGAGATTGCACGCCGCACTGGTATCAGTCGCAATAGCGTGCGTAAATATCTCTTATTGCTTGATGCTGATACTGACCAGCTCTCCAACAAAGAACTGGCTGATAAAGCTTACAATAACGATCAGCTGGAGTTAAATACACAAAAGCAGCAGCTACTTTTTCAGCATTTTGAATCTGCTCAATCCGAACTTTCCAAAACAGGTGTTACCCGTCAGTTACTCTGGACCGAATACCTGCAGAATCACCCGGATGGTTATGGCTACAGTCAATACTGCTATCATTTAAATGAATACCTGAAGCATAAGGATGTAACCATGCACCTGGAATACAAAGCTGCAGATACGCTCATGATTGACTTCGCTGGTAAGAAGCAACATTACATTGACATGCAGACGGGTGAGCGGTTTGAATGCCAGGTCTTTGTTGCTATACTTCCTTTTAGCGGACTTATATTTTGCCATGCAGTACCCACGCAGCAAACACATGATTTTGCTAATTGCATCAATGCGATGCTTCTTTTTTATGCCGGTGTGCCGGCCACCATTTTATGTGACAATTTAAAAACTGCAGTAAAGCATCCCAACCGTTATGAACCTGTATTTACTGATTTATGTTATCAACTCAGTGAACATTACGGAACAACTTTCAGCGCCACCAGGCCCTATAGCCCCCGGGATAAAGCGATGGTGGAAAAGGCAGTAAGTATTGTATATGCTCACGTATACGCACCCTTGCGCCACCAGGAGTTTGGAAGCCTTCAGGCACTTAATACCGCCATGCAGGAGCAACTCCTGCTACTCAATAACAAACCCTATAAGAACACAGCTTACAGCCGATGGTATTTTTATGAACAGCAGGAACAATCCCTGCTAAAGTCGCTGCCTGCCGAACCATTTGCTCCAAAGAAAGTAGCCACCCTTACGGTGCAGCACAACTACCATATACAACTGCGGGAAGATTTTTTGTATTATAGTGTACCCTATTTGTATGTGGGTAAGAAAGTAAAGATTCTTTATGATAACCGTGTGGTAGAAGTGTACTATGACAACAGCCGCATAGCCTTGCATATCCGAAAGCCTCACAGTAAAGCCTACACTACGCTTGCTGAACACATGCCCCCTAATCACCAGCGGATGCAGCAAATAAAAGGTTGGAATAAAGAAGAGCTGTTATCGCAGGCAGCACGTATCGGAGCATACACAGCACAGGCAGCCGGTTTAATGCTTGAAAACAGCATCTACATCGAACAGAATTATAAAGCCTGTTTTGGAATGCTGATGCTTCAGAAAAAATATACTTCCCAACGTCTGGAAGCTGCTTGCAAAAGGGCCCTCCAGGGATCCCGGATCAATTACACTATGATTAAAAATATCCTGGAAAAAGGCCTTGATAAACAGTTACCCTTATTTGACAACGAAAGTAATATCCCACCTCATGGTAATATCCGGGGCAAGGATAATTATCAATAATCATCTTTTAAATTTTAAAAACAACACAATGAACACAACAGAAACATTACAACAAATGCAGCAGTTACGATTACAAGGCATGCACCAGTCGTACCGCTCACAACTGGAGCTACCCATGGATCAGCAACTCGAAGGTCACGACCTGGTTGCGCAACTGGTACAGTCCGAACAACTCAACAGAGCCAACGAAAAGACAGCCTACTATCTTAAACTTGCCAAACTGCGGCTATCGGCTACCGCCGAACAAATCGAATGCTCATCATCCCGCAACCTAACCAAACAACAGTTGGCTACCCTTATAGAAGGCCGTTACCTGCAACAAGGTGAGAATGTACTGATCACTGGTGCTACAGGTTGCGGTAAAAGTTACCTGGCCTGTGCGCTTGGCCACCAGGCCTGCTTCCAGGGATACAAAACAACTTACCTTGGAATGAACCGGCTAATCGAAAAAGTTACCCTATCCAAATTAGACGGAACGTATATCAAATTACTAAACCATCTTGAAAGGCAAACACTCATTATACTCGATGACTTTGGTTTACAAAATCTTGGACAGGAAGTGCGTCTAACACTACTGCAATTACTGGAAGACCGGTATGGTAAAAAAAGCATTATCGTAACCTCACAACTACCAATTGCAAAATGGTATGACTATATTAATGAACCAACACTCGCTGATGCTATCCTTGACAGACTGACAGCCAACGCTCATCGAATTGAATTAAAAGGAGAATCATTGAGAAGAAAAAAAGTAAAAGACTATCAATAACCATTTGTATTTTTAATCTTCATTTAGCTCTTACATTTATTACCTGCAAACCAGGTGGGTCAACATCCCGGAAAGGTGGGTCAACATGCCCGGAATTTACAGTAAAAGCAAATGTGTTGTTCTGGGATGGCAAGCCCAGCAGCAAAGACCCATGGACAAAAGAAGTATGGGTATATGATTACAGAACCAACATTCACCACACGCTCAAGAAAAATCCGTTAAAGCTGGCAGACCTCGAAGACTTCATCAGCTGCTACAATCCCACCAACCGCAACAAACGCAAAGCAACATTTGACGCCTCCACCAACTCCGAAGGCCGCTGGCGTAAATTCACCTACGATGAAATCATCGCCAGGGATAAAACATCACTTGATATTACGTGGTTAAAAGATAAGTCACTTGCTGATTTAGATAACCTGCCTGATCCTGATGTATTGGCATTGGATATAGTGGAGAATTTGGAAGCTGGGTTAGAAAGTTTTAGGGCGATTATTGCATCGTTGGGGGTGAAGAACTAAATTTCTCTTTACCAGCAGTTTCTCCTTCCAGGTAAGTGCGTAAGCAAGGGACGCTGCTCACTACGGAGCGATATTTAACGATATCCCGTTTACAAAGCCCAACGCTGCCAGCCTATTCTTAAAGCCTGTTGAGAGGTATTGCTGGAAATGGCATTAGTAACATACGGTACTGGAAGGCTATGCTGCTTACCAGCGCTTCATTCCTGCGCCTGAGTGAGAGGGGTGGCTTTGGAGCGTCAGAGTCTTGTGCCGTTACTGGCAGGAATATAAAAATGCCCCCAAAAATTTATCTTTAAACCCAGATTTTGCAGTTGAAAATCTATTGCGGCTTCCAACTGCTGCACAGCTAAGCATTTCAGAACATTTTTTGATTTTAAAATAGATCACTATTTCTTCAGCCAAAAAATAACCCGAAACACCTATCTGCATTGCATTTGAAACCCTCATAACGATCTCAACTGCAAAATCTGGGTTAAACATAAACACAAATAACAAAAATGGCTTCAACATATCAAGATATTATCGTCGAAGAAAAGGTACAGTCTCTTGAGCAGCTGAATGTTTTGTTTGACGAAAAAATTTCTAGTGAATGGGTAGGCAATTATTATGAGGATAGTTTGAAACTAATTGGAGAAATTACCATTCAAAGGTATCCTACCAGCCAAGTACGTCTTGTTACAGTTAGCAAGTGTATTTAATTTTGCTAGTTGTTGTTGAGTGTAAAATTTTGTGGGAGCAGTTCTTCTATTTTATTGATGGGGTGGGTAGCGATTCTCCGCAATGTTTCCCTTAGCCAGATGAATGGATTTACGCCGTTCAATTTACAAGTGCCGAGCAGAGAATAAAGCATTGCACTGCGTTGGGCTGCTTCGTGTGAGCCTGCAAATAAATAATTCTTCCGGCCAATGGCAACCGGGCGAATGCTGTTTTCCACCGGGTTGTTATCAATGTTTAGTTTGCCATCAGTAGCATAAATACTTAATTCTTTCCAACGCTCTATGCTATAGCCCAACGCTTTGCCAATGGTACTTTTGGGCAGGGTTTGCAGATACTGCTCCTTCATCCACAGGCCAAAGCTTTGCAATACAGGCATGGCTTTTTGCTGGCGCAGCTCAAGTGCCTGCTCAGTTGTAAGCTGGTGTTCTTTTATCCTACGTTCTATGGCATACAGGCTGGCAAACTGCTCCAGCGCATAAGCGGAACGGGCAGCATCGTTAGACTGTGCTTCGTAAAACATACGGCGGGCATGGGCCATGCAGTGTACTACGGTTATATCATCTTTATCTTTAAAGAAGTTGTAAACACTATAGCCGTCCGTTTGTAAAAAGCCTTTAAAATGTTCGAGCATCTGTATGGGGCCTTCTCTGCCACGGCCGGGCTGATAATCAAACAAAACGATTCTTTCTATGCTGCTGTGATAAACCCAAAAGTAACCACGGTGTGTCTCACCCCGCCCGGATGAATCGTTCGGACGGGCTTTTTTATCCTTGTCTAATACCTTAACAGGTGTTTCATCTGCATGCAGGTAATCTGAACTGAGTATACATTTTTTCAGGGCTTCGTACAGCGGAGGTATTAAGGAACAGGTGCCACTCACCATATCCGTTAGTGTGCTGTAAGCTATGTTTACTCCATCTCTTTTAAAGCGCTCCATCTGGCGGTACAGTGGCAGATGATCAACGTATTTATCAATGATGATCTGTGCAAGTAATCCGGGGCCTGCAATGGCTTTGGTCAGTGGCCTTTCTATCATTGGTGCAATAAGCACACCTTCGCCGCCGGGCCTGGTATATTTTGGACGAATGATTTTATTGACAAACAATTTACCTGGCTCGTACTCCAGTTCTTCTGTTACTTCTTCACCAATCTTTTTTAACAGGCTAACATCTTGTGCTGGTAAAACAATTTGCTCCCTGCGTTCTAAATGTTCAGGCAATGGATTACGACCGGGATGTATTTTGGCTGGTGTAATGGCTGTGGTAACCTTTGTGTATGCTATCTTTTTTGCGTCTGTAATTTTAACTGCGGCAACTGTTTCAGTTTCTACATTGAGTGATAACTGTGTGGGTGCATTGGGGTCTGTCGGAATAAAGCGCTCGTGCCTGGAGCCAAAGATCATTTTTTTAAGTTGTGCCAGTTCCTGCTTTAAAAGAGCTATCTCCAGCAGCGAGTTTTCGTATAAACTTTTGTAATCGGTATGTGTGGCGGATGCTTGCATTACGATTGTAAATTTCCGGATACAATGTAAATACAGCAAAGCTTTTAGCATATTTATTTACCTACAGCATGTTGATAACGATTTTTCATTTTTACACTTTTGAGTTGTATTCCCTGCAGTATCAATTGCAGTTGTGTGGCGCTTAATCCAAAGCCATCTGATGTGTGCGGACATTCGTAGGTGCCACGTTCCAGCCTTTTGTAATAAAGGGAAAGTCCGTCACCTTCCCACAGCAGCAACTTTACCTGGTTGCGCTTTTTGTTGATGAATATAAATATGCCTCCATTGAGGACGTTGAGCTCCATATGCTGCTGTACCAGGCCGCTCAGGCTATCAAAACCTTTACGCATATCAACAGGCTGGTTGTAAAAATAATATTGTACAGAGGCAGCTAAATGCAGCATGACTAGGCTATCAATGCTTTTAAAAAATCTGCACTTACCGGCTGATGAAAGACCAGCCGCCGGCCATCGTTGAGGTGCAGTTCAATACCAGCCTGGTGAGGTGCCACAATATTTAATGCAACAAAAGAACCACTGGCTGATGGCTGATCCCGGTAAACTTTATACCAGTAATGAAATACATGATAAGCAATATTTTTTTGCAAACAGAATTGCTTTTGATTTTGTCCGCTTTGCTTCCATAAGGCAATCATTGCAAAATACTGATCCCGAATTTGCTGCCTGCTTTGCATAACTATTATTTTATGGCAAAGCTAAACAGGCTGACTATTGATTACAGGATGTACTTGGCCGGGAGGATACTCCGTGCCTACGAAGACCATCACTGGCTTCAACCTTAAATTGCTATGAGAGTTATGTCACCAAATTAAAACCATCTATTTTTATTTTTAAAAATAAAAACTCAAACAATGAAAAAAAAACTTAGATTCTCCTTTTTTTTGCTTTTTTCAACAAGAGATTTTAGGAAGGCACGTCTCGTTGCAAAAAGTATTTTAACTCTATTTTTATTTTTTTTTGACAGTCCATCAAATGCTCAGGGTTTTCTTGTTTCATATCCAACAGAGCCCTATTCTGTTGCAAGTAGTAATTATACAGTGTATGTTAATGAAACTCAGGTATTCGCCGGTAGGGTTGCCTATAACAACGATGTATCATATGCTCATTTTGGATTTGCCGGTAAAGTCACGGTTCGGGTTCGTGTAAGTGCGACTGTGGGCACCTACAATCTAAGTCCGCATAGCTATGGAATATCTTCTACCAAGTCTGGACAGGATATCACTTTTGACCTGGACAAGCCTCGTAAGCTGTTACTTAATAATGTTAACTCTTTGCTGGAACATCTCTGTATTATTGCAGAGCCGCTGGAAGACAGTCCTCCCAAAATTGGCAATGTAAATGTAAACAGTATAATGAGTCATTCCGGTGCAAACAATACAGGATCATCTGATAATCTTACCATTATTCAAAATGCACTGAATAACCTCCCCTCTGGTAGCATCCTATATTTCCCGGCGGGGAGATATACTGCTGGAGGAACAATCAGTATGGTTTCCAATAAATCAGTTTATCTGGCTCCCGGAGCAGTAATTCAGGCTTCATCCACCGGCGAGTTGTCATTCAATTTTGATGGTGCCAGTAATGTGAAACTTTTCGGAAGAGGATCTATCGATGGCTTGGGGGATTCAAAACGGCCCGGTTACAATGGAGAGGGCGGGGCCACACTTATTGCAAAAGGTGATGTAACTATATCTGATAATTGTACGATTGATGGTATTGTGCTCAAAGGTGCTATTACCTGGACAGCTATTGTGATGGGGACTACAAACTGGAAAGTATATAATTTGAAAGTGATTAACGGAAGAAAATTTCCAAACCATGATTCATGGGATCCACATAATGCAATAAACATGATGGTTGATAATTGTTTTTTTTATGGAACCGATGATGCTATTGCTTTTTCAGTAACCCGAGATAATCTTGATTTGAATACCACTTTCAGAAATAGTGTTTTATATAATGATTTTAGTGGTGCCACTTTAAGGGTTGGGCCATACATGGGGAAAAATACCAGGCACCTGAATGTAGAAAACAATGACCACCTTTTAAGTGGCCATAATGAATATGCATTAGCTTTTTATATTGGCAATTCTGATCAGTCATCCAATTATATTGCTACACCTCCGGTGGTGGTACCTGGTGCCCTTAGTAAAGTTAGATACCTAAACAATAGGGTAGAAAATGCCCACAATGGTTTACTTTTAATGAGGACGAAATGGGATGATTTTTATGCTGGAGGCAATCAGAATGGAAGTCTGGACAGCATCGCATTCGACCACTTAACAGCAGAACAGGTTGCATTGGGGTGGGAAGGCCATAAGAGTCAGTTGGAGGGAACATCTGCCACAAATTTTGTAAACGGGGTTTATTTCAAGGATTTTTATGAGCAAGGTGGTCTGGTAACCTCCAACACCGTTGGCGATGTTAATATTTTGGGATCGTTTATAACCAATGTAACTTATCGCACAAGTACCACACCGGTGATCGGCATAATAGCCCCAACTTTCTCAGCCACCAGAGGCGGTCCCACTCCCGGCATTTTCCGTGTTACCCGGACAGGGGGCAGCACTGCAGTTTTCCTTTCAGTTAATTATGTCATCCATGGAACGGCCATTAATGGTACAGATTATATAACTATTTCAAGTTCGGTGACTATTCCCGCTGGTGCGACTTTTGCAGATATTACTATTACACCATCAGCTATCGCATCTTCAGATAATTACAGAACTGTTTATCTAAGCATCGCAAGTAAAAGCAATAGTTATTTACTCGGCCCTGATTATGATGCAGTTGTTACCGTAGTAAATGCAGATGATTAACACAAGAAACTGGCACCGCTTACCGCTGGTACGGTAATACATCCGCTAGTTCAAATACAAATAAAACCGCAGCTACGGCATTGAATGACGGAAATACCACAACTAGCATTTGGCTAAAAGGTGGCACTGCATACGCCGGAGATATTTCAAATGCATGGGAGGCAGCCGGTTTGACATTTGCTACAACCAAAACAATCATACTAAAGTTGTTTTTATTACCGGCCCATATGCAAGTGGAGGCGATGATGGAAGTTTCGGTGCAGATCTTATTATACAGACATCAACAGATGGTACTAGGTTGATAATGCCAGCGGCTGGACAATTTCACCTACTTACCGATACAGGATCAATGTCATAGGAATGCTACTTTTACTTGTACAGGAATAGTTTCAAATATGGCAGAAATTCGTGTAACGGTAAAGTACGCATATCAGAAACGGATGCAAATTCATTTGAAGCTGAAATAAAAATAATAACAGCTTATAGTTCAGGTGTCAAGATACATCGCCTCTAACATCTTTCTACTTTGTCTACTTAGAATATAACGAGTACAAGTTTGACTTTATCATGGTCGGCTGCTACAGATAACATAGCAGTTACTGGATATAACATTTATAAAAATGGGATATTATACTGTTCTACAACAGGCACAACTACACTTTCTATAACTGGGTTAACATGTATTACAAACTATTCCATGGCAATAAAGTCAAAAGATGCTTCCGGAAATATTAATGCTTCAAGTAATCCATATCAGCTATTAGATCGGATTGTACAATAACTTATATACAATAGACAGGAACCGCTTACCGATGGTATGATGATACATCCGTTAGTTCAAATAAAAATAAAACCGCAGCTACGGGTTTTGAATAATGGAAATACTGTAACAAACATTCGGCAAAAAGGCGGAACCGCATCTGCTCGAGGTATTTCAAATGCATACGAGGCATCCAGTTTAACGTTTGCACAGCTGAAACAATTACTAAGATTG
This sequence comes from Ferruginibacter sp., assembly GCA_965247025.1. Lineage (GTDB taxonomy): Bacteria > Bacteroidota > Bacteroidia > Chitinophagales > Chitinophagaceae > Ferruginibacter. The sequence continues at coordinate 6,135,886 of OZ252000.1, forward strand.
TTTTATTAATGCGCCTTATACTGGGAGGTGATGATGGAAGTTTCGGGGCTGACCTCACTGTACATACAGGCTACTAAGATTAATATTTTTAGCATTGATGGTAAACTTATGACTAATTTCTACTTTGCCAAGTCACGTTGAATCATTGTGAGTATTTGTAACGCGTCTTTGCTGATGGAGTTTTTTATTAGTTCCATTATTTCTTTTCGGGTTGCGCCTCTTCTGGCGTACGAATTTATTATCATTTCTATTCTACCATAAGCAAATAGTGATGGCAACTTACCTTTTAGTAACATTTTTTCGCTTAGTATAAAATGCGTTGATGTAAGTACAGGGCAATCTAAAAAACCATTTTTTTGTTTTACCTCACACCATAATCCCCGGGGCAGGCCTTTAATCGCTCTTCCCTGAATTCTCGAGGAAGGCAAAGAGACGAAAAGGAAGGTTTTTAGAAATGCCCTTAGTTTCTGTTATACAAAAAAAATATCAACATTTTCCATTTGGTACAAACTGCATCCAATCAAAAAGTTCAAAAAAAATTATTGTGTCAAAAATTTACGTGTCAAAAAAAAATGACACGCTTTTTTTTGACACAATTTTAAAAGTTGCTGCAAAAGGATGAAGAAAACCCAGTGCTAAATTTGTAAAAAAATACACTTCTTTAATGCGAAACACGCTATTGGAACAACTTCGTTTAAACCTTGGCCTCAGCAGTATGCAGATGGCCGGCCTGCTGGAAGTGCCTTACAAGCAGAGGGTCGGCGGTTCGACCCCGTCAACTCCCACTCTGATAATCAAGTAGTTATGATTAAAATCATGGCTGCTTTTTTTATTTGCGAACACAAATGCGACCACAAAACAATAAAAGAAAGGAAGACGTAAAACAACTAAAAGAAGGTAAAAAAGTCATTGCAGAGAATGCGATTTTCCATCATGACTTTAGCGATTATTAAGGCTTGTAGATTACCTTAATTGTTTTGCAACTACATCGTATTGCAAGCCCATATAGAGGCAAAACTCTTCAATAGAAACAACCTAGTGCTGCTGCTTATTAAAGTGATCCTTGATCCTCTTAATCAGGTTCCTGCCATACCTGTCGCTTCGGCCTGTGATTATCATAATGTCCTTAGGATAGATACACAGTTTGTTCATTAATCAAATAGCTTTTTAATACTTCATCCATACCTCGGATATACCTGTAATATGGATGAACTGACGTAAAGATACGATGTTTTTTGTACCGGATAATCTGTGTCAATTGGAATAATGTGGAATAAACGGAACGGATGACTGTACTGATTTGTAAAGGTTTTGCGGTGTAATTATTTTCGGCTTCAAATGCTAAGCATTAGCAACTAACAATGTAATTATTAACTCATAAATTTTTTACAATGGCAAGGCAAAAAGGGATTATTAAATTAGATGGTACTGTTGGCCGTATCACTTTCTACAAATCAAAAGATGGCTACCTGGCAAGAGAAAAAGGTGGCGTATCCAGAGAGAAAATTGCAAATGATCCAAACTTTCAAAGGACAAGGGAAAATGGTGAAGAGTTTGGAAGAGCTGGAAAGGCAGGTAAGCTTTTGCGAACTGCAATCCGTGCAATGTTGCAAAATACATCTGACAGCCGCATGGTTGGAAGGCTTATATGCTACTGCTGCTGCAAGGCCCTCATCAATCTGGTAAATAAAAAACAGCATTCTTTCCCTGATGTTCAATATTTCTACTTTACCTAATTCAAAGCTAAGGGCATCAATGATGTGATTTTTTTCCGGCTCCGACTGGCTGTTGAAAAATAACTTTGCCTGGCTGAAATGATCAAAAAAGCTTGGACTCCGATCCCTTACTTTGTAAGCATCAATTCTTTCGGGGTAACTTGTAAATCCCCCCTGCAATCTGCCTGATTGAAACGGGCACCCACCAGACATCATGTTGGGGCTGTGTGCTGTTTTACCTTTATTAATCTGCTGGCGCATATGCCCGTCCCGCTGGTTGTTGTGTACCGGTGCTAGTGGCCGGTTAATCGGTATTTCATGAAAGTTTGGCCCACCCAGCCGTATCAGTTGTGTATCTGTATAGGAAAATAATCTGCCCTGCAGCAATGGATCGTTTGAAAAATCAATACCAGGAACAACATGGCCAAGGTGAAATGCCACCTGCTCCGTTTCTGCAAAAAAATTATCCGGATTGCGGTTAAGCGTGAGCGTACCAATCCGCTGAACCGGCACCAGTTCCTCAGGAATCAACTTTGTGGGATCAAGCAAATCAAATTCAAACTTGTGCTCATCCTCTTCTGGTACTATTTGTACTCCAAATTCCCATTGAGGAAAATCCCCGTTTTCAATTGCTTCCCATAGATCACGACGGTGAAAATCAGGATCTTTACCGGATATATTCTGTGCCTCATCCCACGCAACAGCGTGTACGCCCAGTAAAGGCTTCCAGTGAAATTTTACAAAACAAGATTTGTTATCTGCATTTACAAAACGGAAAGTATGCACTCCAAAGCCTTCCATCATACGATAGCTTCTTGGTAAAGAGCGATCACTCATTACCCACATAACCATGTGTGCGGACTCCGGTGTATTTGAAATAAAATCCCAGAATGTGTCGTGAGCTGACGCTGCCTGCGGTATTTCATTGTGCGGCTCCGGTTTAACAGCATGAATAAGATCGGGAAACTTAATAGCATCCTGTATAAAAAATACTGGCATGTTATTTCCCACCAGGTCAAAATTGCCTTCTTCAGTATAGAATTTCACAGCAAATCCACGTACATCCCTTGCAAGATCGCTAGACCCACGGGAGCCGGCAACTGTAGAAAAGCGTACAAAGACCGGCGTTTCACGGCTGGTATCGGTTAAAAAACCGGCACTGGTATATTCACTCATATCCGTATGCAACTTAAATACACCGTGTGCTGCTGAACCACGAGCATGTACTACCCTTTCAGGTATTCTCTCATGATCAAAATGAGTGATCTTTTCCCTTAAAATAAAATCTTCCAGTAAGCTTGGACCACGTTCGCCAGCCTTTAAACTATTCTGATCATCGCTTATTTTTAAGCCTTGGTTAGTTGTTAGGGGTTGCCCTGTTGAATCTTCGGTATGTTGCTGAAGGCTGATAACTTTTTCATTGTCAACGCCTTTGTTAATATTATCACTGCTGTCTGCCATGTTTTTTGAATTTAATAAATTAAAAATATTTTTGTAAGGTTTGCTATGCCTCATCAACAGGTATACTGGTATCAGCAATTTCTGCAAGTATTAAATCTGCTTCCTGCTCTTCAGTAAGTGTTGCTGAAAGTATATTTGCAACTTCCGGCAGGTTTAACTTACCAGCCAGCTTAATCAAACCGGTGTAAGTTGCCATTTCGTAATGTTCTACCTTTTGAGAAGCCATGATGATGCCGATGTCCCGGGCTGGTGTACCCTGGTCTGTGCTTTCAATTATCCCTTCGCCTTCTTTAGCCAGCCCTTCCATTGCATCACATTTTTTTGCCTGCGGTTTTTTGTCAAGCAATTCAAAAACCTGTTCCAGCCTTTCCACATGTGTTTTAGTTTGCACCAAATGATCAGCTATTGCATCGGCAACGGATGAAGATGCTGCAGCCTTTGCCATCTTTGGCAGAGATTTTATCAACTGCTTCTCAGCCCAGTAAATATCTTTTACTGCGTCAGTAAATAATTTAAAAAGACCATCAGCGGCATCCAGTAACTGCAAATCCATCTTAGCTTCTGAAGAGGGACTAAACTTTGACGGATTGATTTCCGATGGACTTAAATCATTTTTTGTAGATGCAAAAGCTGCTGAAGATTTTGTAGTTTTTTATGCGCTTTTATTTTCAGCGCCTGACGAGCTAGCCATAATAATTTTTTTATTTGGATGTGATTAAAATTTCTATACCGCTATTCTTTTTTCATGCCAGTATTTTTTTAAGTAATTAATTTCCCATTTTATATAATATCGTATTGTTAAAACATTTCATGACATAAGCATTTAAAATTTTTTTGGTAAACTGTTTTAACTGTGCAGTCAAGGATTTTCAAAGTTGATAGAATTTCCCAAAGGGAAAGTTTTGTGGAATTTTTTACATAGTTTTGTGGAATTTTTTACATAAACTATATAGAATTATAAATTAAGTTTATTTAAAAGCCACGCTATTTAAAGGTTCTAATACAAATAGCTTGTAGCAATGTGTAACACAAAAAAATTACAAGCCATTGTTAAATTAATATCAAACGGCTTGAAATTTGGTTTGTTTTCAAAAAAAATTAATATGGCAGACAATAAGACAAAAACAGGGGAACCCGACAGGAGCCTCGTTAACACCAACGAAGATCACGAGGTAAAATATTGGTCAACAAAGTTTGGTGTTTCCGCAGGAGAATTAATTGATGCAGTTAAAGAAGTTGGAAATAGCGCATTAAAAGTAGAGGAGTACCTTGGGAAAAAATCCAGCTCTAAAAAGCATAGGTAACTTTGACACAATCTTAAGGTAAAAAATCTTAAGGAACAATGGCGTTTCTTTGGTTTTTATTGTGCTGTTTTTTTCACCGATAGGCCAACTTATTTCCCGCTTCAAGTAACACATTCAACTGCAACTTAATTGAATTATTGCCATTCATTCCATACTCGGTATAGGGACTACGTAAATTTTTTATCAAGGTGTGTCCTAACTTTTCGTGGGGTGCATAATGACAGTTTTATTGCTTGCAAGGGTTCGATGAATAAAACATTTAAGCGTAAACTCTTTATGCAGCATTCGACGAATGTGCGCTTTGTATGGTTATATTAATTTAAAACATATAACTGAGCCTCAAAAAAAAGATAAATCAAATCAGTAACGATCAATATAAGTACAAAATCCAAATAATTTTCACCGATTTTTTAACTTAAAATACAACCAATATGGCAAAAGCAACAAAACAGGCAACGGGTAAAATACCAGCCAAAAAAGATGCAGCAAAAGATTTAAAAGATCTTTTTGTTGATAGTTTAAAAGACATTTACTGGGCTGAGAAAGCGCTTGTGAAATCACTTCCTAAAATGCAGAAGAATGCAAACGCTCCTGATCTTAAAGAAGCCATAGCAAATCATATTACAGAAACAGCTAACCAGGTGGCAAGGCTGGAAAGTTGTTTTGAAATAATCGGTTTAAAACCGCAGGCAAAAACATGTGATGCAATGGCCGGACTTTTAGAAGAAGGCAAGGGCATTATGGAAGAAACAGAGCCGGGGCCAGTAAGAGATGCTGGAATTATTGCCGCTTCTCAAAAAATTGAGCATTATGAAATAGCTACCTATGGTACGCTTGCCGCTTTTGCTAAGGTGCTGGGCTTGCAGGATTGCGTAAAAAATTTACTGGAAACTTTGAAAGAAGAGACAAATTGCGATAAACTTTTAACAAGTATTGCAGATACTAATTTAAATACCCAGGCAATAAAATAAATACTCACTGATAATTACTATAAAGCATAAAGATGCTGTTAACCCAGATCTTTATGCTTTTTAAGCTACTTCGGAATTATTGCCGCCATTACAACTATTTACAGCGTTACATTTTATTCTAGCAGGTTATGGATACTGTTACGGTTATCGGTATTATAGCAAGTATTTTATCGGCTGCAGCTTTAGTACCACAGTTAATAAAAATACTGAGAGAAAAAAAGTCAGGGGATATATCTATTGCCATGCTCATCTGTTTATTTCTTGGACTTAGCTGCTGGGTATATTATGGCCTGCTGCAAAACGATATAATTATAGTAGTTTCCAACAGCTTTTCAGTTTGTATTAATGTGCTGATAACTATTTTTACAATCGTGTACAGGCAAAAAGTAAACAGGTAATAATCATTGCCTTTTCTTTAGTACTTTGCTTAAACGATGTTGTACGAAAGATTAGATACACACTGGAAACCATACCTATTAAAGCCTCTTTTGCAGTGCATCATACAAGCCCTAATTTTTATGGTATATACATAAAAATGGGCTGTATAACTACAGCCCCTAAAACAATTTTAACCCGCTCATGCAGCAATATCATCATCGTCTTCCTCTTCCACTAGTGTCCTAACGTAATCATAGCAGAGTCAACTGCTTAGCATTTAGTTCTTTGAAATCTTGAAGATAATTTTCCTGAAACAGTTGCTGTATCTGGATTTTAGTAAGTAGCGTTATGCTTAAAACCTGTAGAATTTCATAGTTGGTATGTTTGATTTTTAATTTTTCTTTTATAATGGCTACGGTGACGTACGCTATTATGGCAGTGTAAATTTGAACTCGGACGGCATTGTCGGAGTAGCCCCAAAAGGATTTTACTTTTAAATGTTGTTTGATCCATTTAAAAAATAGTTCAACTCCCCAACGATATTTATATAGTCTGGCAATATCTGATGCGGATAACAAAAAATTATTAGTCACAAATTCAAATGTGTTACCTAGTACATCATCGTAATACTTTACTCTGCGAAGCTTATCAGGGTAGTTTCTACCTGCATAATGGTTATTAAGTTTGATTGTTTGATCACATAAAACTCCCGTTGATTTGTCAACCTTAGCTGAGTATATTCTTCGATAATTAGTATTCTCTTTTAACCTGGTGACAAAAAAGGCATTGCTTTGATGAATGAGGTATAACCTTTTAAAATCTACGTATCCTTTATCCAGAACATAGTACCCACTTGGCTCATATTCGACAATATTCAAAAAGTTCACATCATGAACAGATCCGTCAGAAATGTAAATAAACGTTGGTATATCTGTTTTTACATCATATTGAGTGTGCAGCTTTATAGCTCCTTTATTCTTACGGAATTTTGCCCACCAAAAAACACTCAGGCAAAGATCAATAGTGGTTGAGTCGATTGCGTATACATTACCTTCTATCTTTAATTCAAAATCATTATTGGATGTGCAAACCTTTCTGGCATGTGCAATAAGCAGGTAAGCATATTCTGCAAAGATTAGCCAGTCACGGTTTTCATTGGCATACGCCAGATTTGATTTGGAAATACCGCTACCCATGCCCAGATGATACCATTTGTCACGCTGGGTATTTAAGCACATTACAAGATCACTCAAACTATCCCGATTTGCTAATTGACCAAAAAGTATACACATCAATTGATGCCAGCAAGTAAAATGATGCACCTTATAATTACCATCAAATTTTTTTACACACTTGATAAAATCATTTGCAGGAAGAAATGAAGTGACTTGGGCAAACAAATATTTTCCATTATTCATTCCCCAAAGTATGCCTGATTGGCAGACCCCGGAAATAGCAGGTTTTAGCTCAAATCGTTTGAACTCTAAAAACAAATGAAACACTTATCTATCAAGACTTTCAAAGAACTAAATAAAAAACGTTAGGACGGTAGTGTTCCTCTTCTTCTTCTTCGAGAACGGAATTTTCATCATCTTCCATAAAGTCTTCATCCTCGCCTTCAATTACTTCAGTGTCATCATCAACTGAATCATCTGATGCAGCTATGTCCTCAGTGTGGTCAGCTGACATAACTGGAGTTTCATTTGTCTGTGCAGTCTGGCTGTTGGCCGGATCGGATGTCTCAATGTCATCATCAATGTTGTAAATAATGGTAAGTTTTTACACTAATCAATATTCAACCTGTATGCCAAATTATGTAAGCTTTCGATGGAAAAAATTTTACATTTTTTGTGGATAATATTGCGCTGAAATATGATTTGGGTATGAAGGTTATCAATGACATGGCACAAATAGATTTATCAGTAGGCTATTTTTAAAACGTTAAAGCGGCCTGAGTTTTGAAAATTTAATTGCATTGATTTAAACATTAAATTATGAAAACCACCAAACCATTTCACATAACCAAAAGTTAAGAAAAATCAAGTATTGTTGTCAAAGTAATTGAATATCAAAATCATGTTTTTCAGATTAAATCAATGATGAAAAAAGCAACGGGATCAGTAAACGTGTTATCGTATTCCGGGGGAAAGACACTTACAAAAAAAAAATTACCTTACGACACGTATGCGATTTTAATCGACGGAAGTGCCACTATACAAATTGACGGCGACTCTTTCATACTGCAAACCGGGCAGGGACTAATTATACCTGCCAATACACAGAGCCATATAAAACCCAACGGTTCGTTTAAATTAATCTGGACCCTTAATAATCCTGAAGCTGAGGAATAACTATTGGTAAATAAAGTTCCGGAAAAATAACATCACGCTTAGCCATTTGCATTATGGTGCCTTCGGAGATGAGTTTTTAGGCGTCCCCTAATTTATCATTGAGCGACTTTTTACCTTGACTTTACTTTGATTCATGCAGATGCAAGCTATGGCTTACTTTTAAAAAGCGATGGCAAAGGTAATTTTATCGCTGTAATGCCCGGCAAAACCGGGTTTTATGCCAATGGAAATGTTCGGGATATGGTGGCGTTAAAATCAAAAACAACCGATTTAATTGTAATTGCAAAAAACAATGATTCGCTTCAGGTGATAAAAGTTATTAAGTGATTTTATTGCAAACTATACAATCGTTTTTTTGTACCCATAAAAATTAAGCAATAAATTAACTCGTTTCACAATATAATTTTACCTTAGAAATGTTATAATTTTTTATGATTTCGTTTTTTTTCCACAGCTCTATTTATACAGACACATCCAGCAGAGAGTAAATATTAAGCCCCGGGTTTTTTATATAGCCCCTATAATCATGTTCCTTCAATCTTTATTCCAATACCTCCATCCAACCTATAAGTTTGGCCGGTAGCAAAACTGGCTTTTTCGCTGGCAAGAAAAATAATAAAATTTGCAATCTCTTCCGGTGAAGCAATCCTGTTTAAAAGATGGATACCTTCTGTTTCCCTGATGGCTAAAGCCTGTAGATCTTTATCTGCCAATTTCGCAAGGTCGTGTTGTAACATGGGTGTATTTACCGCACCGGGGCTTATTGCAACGCAACGCAGCGTTGGTGCATAATCAATGGCAATACTTCTTGTAAGGCCTGCAATGGCCGCCTTGCTGGTAGCATAAGCGAATACATTTTTGTGACAAACAATGCCCTGCACACTTGATATATTTACAATTACAGGAGCATGTTGCTGCAGCATGAGTGGTATGCAATACTTGGCACATAAAAACATGGCTTTTAAATTAACATTCATTGTTCTATCCCACACTTCTTCAGTTGTTGTTGTGGCCGTTCCATAAGTTTGGATGCCTGCATTATTTACCAAAACATCTACGTAGTTCCATTTGTTTTTAATGTGTTCAAATGCACTTTGTACATCCCTGTTTTTAGAAACATCACACTGAATAAAATTAATACTGCTACCAAATTTGCTTAGCATTTCTTTGGGAGGCTCCTTAATATCAAGCAATATAATATTTGCGCCTTCTTCAATAAAGCCCAACGCACTTGCGGCTCCAATACCCATACTTCCTCCCGTTATTACAATAGTTTTTTCAACAAATAGTTTTTTCATGCAACTGCATTTGATTTATTGGCAAAATGTTTTATACAAAAAAATCCGTACCAGGTAATATATACATAACTAATGCAGGGAATGATATAAGAAATACGGATGCCTGCATGGTCTGCTATAAAACCTTGTACAGGCGGCAGTAAAGCTCCACCAACCACCGCAGTGAATAATAAAGCAGATGCCCTTCCTGTAAAATTACCAAGCCCTTCAATAGCCAATGTAAAAATTGTTGGGGACATAATTGATATAAAACCTCCAATACCTACTAATAACACAGGCACAATAATACCGGATGAGGTGAGGCATATACTGAACAACAATAAAACAACAATACCACAGGCAGCCAATGCTTTTGCAGGCTTTATATATTTTAAAACTACCACGCCAATAAAGCCGGTAAAGGTGGCAAACAACCAGTAGTGGGAAAGATAAGCAGCCGCCTGAGTTTCTGTTAGTGCCGCTACTTTTTTGTTAGAAAGAAAACTTATAAAAAATGCATCAGTTGAAACCTCAGCTCCACGTACATAAAAATGGCCACGATGCCAAACATTAAATGTTTGTGACGCGTTGCCCTTTTTAGCGATCGTAAAAATGATTAGTCAGTTTGAGATGCTTCTTTTAAGTTGGGCAGGTTCGATTTGTAAACAAAAAATATCAGTATCAATAATATTCCGGTTAAAATAAGATAGGGCGTTTGAACTGCTGATGCCTGTGAAGATTTATAAATTTCTAATTGTTGAGGAGAATATAGTGACAACGCATGTTCATCAGGACGCAAATCATTCAGTATAAAAAAAGTGCCGATGTAAGGTGCCATAGCATAGCCAAATTTATTTACTGCCTGGGCAAGGTTTAAACGGCTGGCAGCACCTTCAGGCTCTCCTAACACTGCCACAAAAGGGTTTGCCGCCACTTGCATGATGGTGATGCCCGATGATACAAAAAACAAAGCCATCAAAACATTCCATACATTCTTAATGAAGCCGCAGGGTAAAAAAGCAAACAACCTATTGCAGTAATGAACAAACCAATGATGATACTTTTTTTATACCCGTATGTAGCAATCATTTTTCCGGCGGGAATGGATATTAAAAGGTAAGTTCCAAAGAATGTAAACTGAACCAGAGATGCTTCAAGATAAGTTAGCGTAAATAAGGCTTTAAAATGGGGCACCAATATATCGTTCATGAAAAACAAAACACCCCATATAAAAAAAAGCACACTGATAACAATTAAAGAACTTGATAAATTTTTAGGGGGCGATTGCTGCATGTATTGATAAATCTAATTTTTTATACAGATGGGTAACCCCACATTTCAGTGTTTTCTAAAGGCATAATATTTTCACCTGGGGCACCACATTCAATGATATGCCTGAATATTAGTTTTGATGGTTGTAGTACAGCAAAATTGGTTGTCCAATAATTTTCGCAAAGGATGCTATAAAAATGGCCTGATTCCGGCTTAAAGACTGTTCGCTTTTTTGTTCGCTCAATGGAGTCGAATATACACATAGGTGCATCTAATGTTGTTAATGCCAGGCTTATATTGCTACCTCTGTAACTAACCCCGTTTTGAACAGTATTATACAAGCCGCAAGTATCAGGCATTTGATCAACACCTGCTTCTACAATGGCACCAAGCGAATCATAAAAAGCCCGGGGCAATTGAACCTTAAATGGAAAAGCCATATACACCGAAATGGGATCTAAGTTTTCTTTCATCCAGATGGTGGTTGTAATTTCAATTCGGGGAATGGTATCAAAAATATCCCATTGCTGTTCTATTCGTTTAGCAAAATCTTCTTCTAAAACCGATGTATAACGCAACGCATACATACTTTGCTGAATCGCAATTTCTTTAATTGCAGGTTCTGTATATTTAAAATCCTTCTGGCTGGCATTTCTTGTATTTATAGCATCACGAATATATTTGCCCTGTGGCCGTTCTACGATAATTTTTGCCGGCAGGTAGGGAGAGAGTTCATCAAAAACAGGGATGTTTAAAGGCGTATAAATAATGTTTTTTATGGTGCCTGTTTTTTCATCAATCACGGGCTTATAAAAACGGGATAATGTAACTTGTTGTAAATTGAAGGAATCATTATTCACCAATGTAAATTTCTTCTTTTCGCCGGCCTGTAGGTTTTCTATGTGAAATTTATATTTTCCAGGGCGAAATGGCCATACGTCATTTGGTATTTCGGCAGGCGATTCTGTTGCTCCATCAACAGAACTCCATTCAGATGCCAACGTTTGTTCAAAAGGTAAAAAACGGTTTGTACCGGTTTCTTTTACGCCGTTTGCCTTTATTCGTAAAGCAACCGCTGAAATTTCTACCCAACCACTTCTTGCAACACTGCCCGGGTTTAATACTTCAATATGGTTGGATCGTGTAAGTCGTTCATAAACATTGCTGTTTTGGATAATTTCAGCCTGTATGCGTTTTGAATCTTCATCAGCCTTAAAAAAATAATCAAACTTTTGAGCATGATTGCCCAAAGTTCTTTCGCTATAAGGATGAGCAACGCTGTCGTAGGCGCCCCATGTATGTTCTGCAGCAAACACAAGGTTGTAATTTAAATCCTGTATCATCTTTTTTACTTCAGCATTTGGAGCAGGAAAATATTTGGCTGCATTTCCAATATCTATGTTACGGCGTTTTGCTGCCTGCAAAATAGCAACTTCAAAGGGAGATGCCGCAATACCTTCTGCCCACCAATCGCACCATTCACCTCTTAACGTCGGGATATCTTTCGGCAATTGACTTACTATTTTTTCAATAAAAATTGTGGGGGTAGAGAAAACAAGTTTGGGCAGCATACCTTCCGCATTCCAGGCTTTTATAAATTCGCTGAGTTGCCTGCAGGGCCAGTCATTATCAATCGTCCACATGTTGGTAAACGTTATTGGTAATATGGGCAGCCCGTATCCCTGTTTTGCTAATTTTTCTAATTTGCCAGTTAAGATTGTTTTGGATTTTTGAAGGTCTTCTTTTTTTGTACTGAAAATCTCATTGCCAGATGGGCCATTAAACCAGATATCATACCGGTTAGGCACAGGGCCACGCCTCCATTCCTTATCATGAAAATATTCATACCCATCTGCATAGCCTTCACCATTAAACATCAATATTTTTTTTCCTGAAGCCCCCTGCCACCAGAAAAAAGACGGACGTGGCAATGGTGAACCGCCCATATAACCATTAGCTGACATCGTGATATATTTTATATCCCGTTCAAGCAAAGAATCCACCATGCCCCATGGAAGGCCGTTCACGTCATCCTGCAAAGCTACCTTTGGTTTAAACATTTTATAAAATGGTTTCAACCGGTCCAATTCTTTTTCCCATTCATATTTGCCCAGCAGGCAAGTCATATTTCCCGGCATTGCAGTTACTTCCAGCCTTCCTTCTGCCACATATTTTTTAAAAATGTTTTTTTCTTCAGTTGATGCCCCCTGCCAAAATTTTTCTACTCCCCATAATCCTTCTTCTGTCCACCTGAATTTTGCTTCGGGGGTATAATTTTCTGTTTCATTTATGTACTTTAACGCACGGCGAATATTGCTTTTTTGAAAATCCCACACACTTGAAGGTAGGTCTGTATAGCCATAATCGTGATGGCTTAAATTAACGATGTGAATTTCTTTTATAGACGAAGCATCAAACTTTTCAGTGGCAGATTCTGCAAATAATTTATTAAAAGGCCAGGTAGAAAGCCAAAGCCCGCTATACGTTAATGCTCCTGATTTTATTAATTGCCGACGGTTCATGTGTTTTATTTTTTATTAAAATAATTGTACACCAAAAGAAGCTTCAAATACTGCCGATGGCTGAAGAACTATTAAATGTTGATAATTGTTAAATGCATCTGGTTGGCATGTCATTGGCTCTATGGCAATACTCTTTCTGCCTGGCGGTGTGTAAATAAGAACATAATTATATTTATCCTCACCTGTTTGCTGCCATACATCTACGCCTACATTTTTATGTTTATTCCAAACTGTTGTTACAGCAATTGAATTAGCGTGGTCTAACTGAAAACACGTATCAAAATGATGAGTGCCTATTTTATTAAAAATAAAGTTTTCTTTGTTTTCAATCATATTTCCTGTGGGTATAAAGTGTTCATCTATTTCAACAATAGCTGAGGAAGAAACTCTTAAATAGATATCATCCACCTTATCTTGTAAATTAAAATATGGATGCCAGCCATCTCCCAAAGGCAATGGATAACTACCAGTGTTAAATACCGATGTTGTAGCGGTAAATCCATTATCGTTTAATAAATATTTAATGGTAAGCTTAAATGGAAAGGGATATCCTTCGCTGCCAGTATGATTATAACCAAGTGTAACAGAGGCTTCATTTTCCGTTGTAAGTTCCTGCATTATTTTAAAAGGTTTGTCAGCTACAAAACCATGAATGGCATGGCCATCCTCCACCCAATTCAGGGGCAATTGATAAGCAATTTCTTTAAAAGAATATTGACCGTTTTTTACCATGTTAGGGAAGGGGAAAAGTTTTGCACCTTTATAAGTTTCCATAAATCCTTCTTTCACTTTCTCAGGCGATATATATGTATCAAGCAATTCAATTAATTCATCATTTTTTCTTAACCCTATTTGATTTATAGCCCCGCCAAAACTTACATTAATAGTAACAAATTCACCGGATAATTCATTAAGCAAGTTTATTAATACATTATCACCAAAATGCTTTTTCTCCGTTTTAAACATATAATTATTTAATTAGCCTCTGTACCCACTTCCCATGTTGCCGGGCTTTCACCTTTATCGTTATAGGCCGCCACTACAAAATAATAAGTTTGCCCTGTTTGTAATGTCCATACTGTATAAGAATTTAAGTTGCCTGCATCAATGGTGGAAGTATATTTTCCTTTTTCTGTTCCCATTTTTATACGATAGCCTTTGGCTCCATAAACTGGATCCCAACTTATTTTAATGGCATTTTTTAAAGGAATAGCATCATGCACTGATGGCGGTTCTGGAATGCGGTTGAAAAAATAATTACTGGTGTTAGTATAACCTACGTACACTTTTTTTCGGGGTAAAGAAAGTATTTTAAAATTATCGTACAAGCCTTTGTTATAGTAATTTCCTATCCCAGCCATGCCTTGCTGGTAACGGCTGTCGTAAAGCTGTGCTATTTTTTTGCCATTAATAAATGCTGTTATAAGAGAATCATCAAATACCATCTTTAGTGTGTACCATTTATTTAAACCAGCATTAATGTTTCCAGAATCGAGGGCTGCATCTGTGGTTGAATATTTTATTTTCCACATACCATCATTATATAAATATAGCTGGTATCCGTTTATCTGACCATCAAGTGTAACACGGGAAACTCGTCCCATCACACGGGCATAGCCTGGCTCTTCCATCAGCACATCAGCAGTTACACTGTAATTGACCCAGTTTTTATCACCAATAATACTTGCTGTGCCTAACAGGTATGCCGTATGGCCGTAAGTCCACACAATAGGTGAATCACTAACAACTTGCCTTAAAGCTTTTCCCTTTCTGCCCTGCCCGGCATTTACTACTTCATAAGCACCGTTTTGTTCAATAAAATATTTTACTGACGTGTTACCTAAGCTGTATTGTTCAAAATCATCTTTGTAAGGAAGCATAAATTTTTTCGCAGCAGGCGGTGTGATCATACCCTTTTTTTGCCCGGTTGTGGTGGTTAGAGAATACACACAATTTTTACTTACTGAGATAGTGAACGTGCCGTTTTTTGGAATTATGACATCTACATTATTAAAGTAATTTACGGAGTCAGATTTCCATACATAAATTTTGCTGCCAGATAGGCCATTTTGAATTTTGAAACTTATTATTTCATTCTCCAGGGCATTAATGGTTTCAATTACCACACTGAAGTCTTTGTTTTTTTTTAGTGTTACAAAACTGCCCCCATTTTTTAATTTGCCACAAGCGGTATCAACATATTGCCAGCCGGGTTGGGCAAATTGTGTGGTATGTGCAATAACCCAAACCGGCGATTTTATTTCGTAATGGCCTGTCCATGGCCACTGGGCCCTTAAAATACCTGCATTGGGTAAATCCAAAATAGTGTAATAAGCAGAGATTATGCACCAAAAATGTGTTGAAGTCATCCGGCCGTTTACATAATTTAAGTTTAGCAATTTTGCCAACGGCCCTCCCTGTGAACCGGTGCCGCCCCAGGCATCGTTCCAGGAGCCATCTTCACTGCTCCATATTGGTTTAGATAAATTTTTCGCATTTCCACTTTCATATTTTGGATAATGTGTGGCAACAATATCAACGTAATTATACAATTGTTTGTCTGCCAAAATTGAATCAGCGATGGCCCAGTTACGCACCTGGTCATCGGCAACAATTTTTACTTTTTTAAAACCATAAGCATCTAAAGTTTTTCTTAGCAGTTTAATAAGGTTATTTTCGGTTTTTGTTTCGTTCCATAAACCAATGTAGTCAATATCAAGATTGTGATTTTTTTTGGCGCCTTGTATGTACTTAACAAGATAATCGGCTGTTGCCTGCGAATTTACTTCTTTTATCCACGCCGGAAAATCCCATGCCAGTACATGCAGCTTAATAGCAGGGTTTCTTTTTTTTGCTTCTTGCATCATCCACCATTGATAGCCACGGTTATAATTTTCATCGTTAGCTGTATGCATGTGGCTTGGTTCAGATCCTTCGGTTGTATTGCCATCACCACCAATTTCCGCTTTGTAACCTTGAAAGGAGGCGCCATAATTTGGCTTAAAAAGAAAGTCAAGTATTTCACTTCGTTGCGGCTCAGGATAATTGATTAACAAACGGCCAACAGCACCACCAGCATTTATGCCGCAAATACCATCAAATATGCGGCCTGTACCTTTACCGTCAATACACACATTATCCTGCGCTGTGGCAATATTTGTAACCAATGCAAGAAAAGGCAAAAACAATATTCTTATTACAGCATTTGTTTTTTTCATAATTACTGTGGTAAATAGAAGGTATATATTCATACAAATTTTATGTGCTGATTTGTTTTTTTTAATAGCTAAATGAAAGCATATCTATAAACTCATTTTTTATTTTTCCCTCTCCCCCGACATAATCCGGATCTCAGACTTTTTTTGAGAGGAAAGGGTAAGCTTTTAGACAAGCCCACATATTAAACTTGTAAAATTAAATCTAATCATTTCTTAAAAGGAGTGGTGTTTTATTTTATTGCACAGCAAATTTTTCCAACGCATCATAATTCAGTTCTATTCCTAATCCCGGTTTATCTGGCAATTGTAAAACGCCATTTTTCATAAACAAAGGATCGGCAACCAATTCACAGCGTAATATTGATTCACATAATTCTGCAGGTTGAAATTCTATAAAAGGACAATTGGGAATAGCTGCTGCAAAATGCACTGATGCTGCAATACCAATTCCGGTTTTCCAGCAATGGGGTACAATCAGCCTTCCCCGGTCTTGCGCAAGGTGTGCCACCCGTATGGCTTCTGTAATGCCGCCAACCCTTCCAATATCAGGTTGTGCCACATCAATTTTGCCTTTATCCATCAGGTCAATAAATTCAAATCTTGTATTTTGCCACTCCCCTGCCGCAATTCTTATGGGAGATTCTTTTGCAAGAAAAGCATAGCCTTCAAGGTTGTCAATCTGCAAGGGTGTTTCTACAAAATAAATATCCAAGTGGTTCCATTTGCCCATTGTGCGTAATGCAGTCTTTGCATCTTGCCATAAATATTGTACATCTACCATCATGGTAAAATCTGGGCCCACAGCTTCACGGCAGGCAGTTATAATTTCCGTCATATCTTCATCAGTGCCTTGTAAGCCATCATGATTGTAAGGGCCACCCAGCGTGCATTCCATTTTACCTGCAGTAAATCCATGTTGTTTTGCCTTTTTAGCCCATGCCACTAATGATTCCCTATATTCTTTTACCGAACTACCATTGGGTTGTAATGATGCATAAGGAACGATAAAATTTTTATGTGCACCGCCAAGTAGTTTGTAAACAGGCATATTTAAAGCCTTGCCTTTTATATCCCAAAGTGCCATATCAATTGCCCCAATGGCGCAGATAACTGCACCTCTTCTACCGCTCATTGCTGTATAGGTATAAAGCTTTTCCCACAAAGCTGTTGTATCAAACGGGTCTGCGCCAATCCATAAATCTTTTATGCTCATTGCCATGGTGTGACTACCCGGCGATTCTATGGCAGCTTTGGCAATCCATGGGCCTGTATCGGTTTCGCCAACCCCAAAAATGCCTTCATCAGTATGCACAATTACCACAAGATTATCTTGCGAAGAAGAGGTTGCATCTTTACGCAAATCGGGGGCAACAAGAATGTGGCATTCTATATTTGTTATTTTCATCGTATTATTTAAAAGATAAAGCGGTTATAAAAAAGCGTAAAATTAATTCTAAATAAATCTGAAATTTTTAGGCCGTAGATAACTTTATTTTAGCCTTGATAAAAAAGTAACCGCTATTTTGCATGAAAGTATTTAACTATTGCGTGTGTCGTTAATCCTATATTTGCAATAACCAATATAATCTTAACAAGTTTATTTTCCAAAATCTGATATTCCTAAATCTTATATTTAATTGAAACCTCTTTTTAGAAAAATATCATAAGCTGCAGGTTATTCTTTTTCTTTTATTGAAGAATCGCCTCCACTGTTTCAAACACCCTGGCACTTTCATCCTGAATACGAATTAATTTTTATTAAAAATGCTACCGGCAGGCGTTACATGGGCAATCATATTGCTGACTTTTATGAGAATGAATTGGCCTTAATTGGACCTAACCTTCCCCACTTTTGGCAAAATGATGATAACATAGATCTGAGTAAATCCAAAGCTTACGTAATACATTTTAAAGCTGAATTTTTGGGAGGTGCCTATTTTAATTTACCCGAAACATTGCCGATAAATAAACTATTGGAGAAAGCCCAACTGGGATTAAAAATTAAAGGCGATACCAATAAAATTACTTGCGGCATAATTGAAAAACTTTCTTCAGTGACAGGATTTGAAAGACTGTTTTTATTGCAAAAAGCGCTTCACACCATTGCCCTATCCAAAGACACTGAACCCCTTGCCAACGCTGGATTTGTTGAATCTTTTAAAATTAACCATGATGAGCGTATCAATAAAGTTTTTGGGTACGTAATGTATAATTTCAAACAAAAAATATTATTACAAGATATTTCCGGCATTGCATGTATGAGTGAGATTGCCTTTTGCCGTTATTTTAAAAGCCGCACTGGCAAATCATTCTTTACTTTTTTGAACGATATACGTATTGGCTATGCATGCCGCATATTGCTGGAAAACGATATGAGCGTTACAGAAATCTGTTACGAATCAGGATTTAATAACCTATCCATTTTAATCGTCAATTCAAGGAGCATACTAAAGAAACCCCACAACATTACCGGGAGCTTTTCAAGAAATAATTTGTGACTAACAGCAGTAGGTTAATGACAATAATTTAATCCCTTCGTTTAAGTTATAATATAACCAGTAGATTATTAATTCACGGTTTTAGTTATTATCTCAATATTATTTATTTCAATTCAGCATTACAGATTAATAACAAATATTATCTTCAATAGAATTATAAGCAACGCTTATTAACCCGATGAACATTAGCAGCAACTTTATACAGCATGAATTTCAATGAATTAATTAATACAGCTACTTTTAGCTGTTTGTTATTTTTAGCGATATTAACCCTATCTAAAAAAAGTCATACGCCAACCGGCTACCGGTTTCTTTCTTTGTTCTTTATTTTGCTGGCATTTACTTTTGCAGATGACGCACTTATAAATAATTCTGTTTATGCTAAATATCCCGCCGTGGCAGTAATTTTTCAACCCGTTATATATGCTTTTGCTCCGGCAATTTATTTGGCAATAGTTTATTTAACCTCTGTAACAAAAAAAATATCACTACCTATTATTGTTCATTTTATTCCATACCTGTTGCTGTTAGGCTTATATATGTTTGCTTATTTTTTCAGGACCTCCGATAAGCATTTTTTAATTAATGTGGATTCTCCAAATAACGGAGAGCCTTTTGAAATCATGCTGCTATTTTTATTTTTCGTTCAGATGTTGTTTTACCTGTATTTTTCTGCAAAGCAATTAAAAAAGCACAGGCAGGCATTTCCCTTATTTATGTCCAGCATATCGGATAATGATTATCATTGGTTGTACAGAATAATTATTGGGTTAAGCATTTTGTCGATGGTTTCAATTATGGAAGCCATCTTTCAACAAAAAGAGCTGTCTTTTTATTTTTCTTTTATTTATCTCACCGGGTTTTATTATGTGGGGGTACAGTTGGCAAAACAAAAAGATGTTTTTCCTTTTTCAAAAGAACAATCCGAAAATGTAGTCGAAATAATAGAGGAGCAGCGTGACGTCGCTAAAGAAGGGGCAAAAATTGAAAAGGAAATCTCAGAAATTGCGTCAGCCAGCGAAACCATAGAAAATAGTGTTGAAAGTAATGTTGCCCTTCCCACCCAAAAAAAGGTAATAAGTGAGGAGAGGTTGAATTATTTAAAAAACCAACTTTTGGAGTTGATGGAAAAAGAAAAACCTTACCTGGATAGTGAAATAACTTTACCTAAACTGGGCAAAATGCTACTTTTAAATACCTACCAAACTTCCTATCTTATTAATACAAGCTTTGGTGAAAATTTTTACACGCTTATAAATAGATACCGGTTAGATGAATGTAAAAGGATGCTAGCAAGCAACCAATTTAATCATTTAAGCATATTAGGTATTGCTTTTGAAGCTGGCTTTAATTCTAAAACGGTCTTTAATACTTCATTCAAAAAAAGTACTGGTTTATCCCCCAAAGAATTTAAAAAGCAAATGGCCATAGAAAAAACGGAAGAAAAAGGTTCTTCTCAATCATCTTATTGATTACCAATAAATTAAAACACTAAAACACCTATATATCAGAACGCTTACTAAATAATTCCCAAATAGTTTTGTACTGTAAAAAATGAAACCGGAGGTTAACTCCAGGGGGCAAAAAAATCAGTTATGAAACGTATTTTAAGTATTGCATCATTTGGCTTAATGCTATTTTCATCGGCAGGTTATTCAAAAAATAAAGTAGGGATCAGCTTAAAATTTACCCCCCGGCTACTACCTTTTGTTACACTTCAGGAGGGGGTGCCTTAACAGACTTTCTAAAAATATCAGCATTTTGCTATTTCAGGAGACCTCTAGCGCAGGAATGGGTCTTATATACCATTTGTACAAAAGACTAAGCCTTGGAGCGAACCTACTATATTCCTTACAAGGAGAGGTATATGAACAAAGTAAAAAGAAACTGAACTACGCTTCTGGATAGGGTATAATTCCACCGGCAAACAACCATTAACTTTTACACCACAATCCGTATTGAGGATATAAAATTTGTACTCCTCTATAAACTAGATAATTCTAAATTGCCTTAACCCAATCAAAAAAATTGCAAAAAAAAGCCATAAAACAATAATTATTATTTTTAAACAAATAAAAAATCATAAAATGTCTCACATCAAACAAATATTATTAGTAAGCCTTATTTCAATAGTTGTATTAAGTTCTTGTACAAAAAACGATATTCCCGTTTTAACCGAACCTACAGTAAGCCTGTCAACACATAAGTTAGTAACTTCTACCTACATAAAAAATTCCAAATACCTGGTTGTATTTGAATCCGGGCTTGGTGACGGCCAGGAAATATGGAAGGAAAGAAATATAATGCCCCGTATTACCCCAGTGTGTGATGTGTTGCTATATGACAGGGCCGGATATGGAAAATCTGATACAAATACAACCCAAAGAAATATTAATAAACTAAGGAGTGAATTGGAAATAGTAATTAATCAATTCTCCAATGGAAGAAAGGTAATTCTTGTCGGTCATTCTTTAGGGGGTATGATAATAAGGGACTATGCTATTAAAAACCCTTCAAAAACTGCTGCATTATTATTTGTAGATGCCTCACATGAAATGTACAATAATCCAACACAATTACAGGAAGATATCATTTATAATATTTTCAAAACTGCTTACGGAGAAAACTTTGGGGGTACAGCAGAGGCAAAAGAATTACGTGAAGACGCTCAATATATGTCTGGCCTTCCTTCTTTACCCAATGTACCTGTTATTGCTATTACAAGTATGAAAATAGATGCTGATCACAATTTGGCAGACAGGCAACTTTGGTATAATTCTACCGAAGCATTAAAAAGAGGTGTTGCCGATTTTTTGCATATAACAACGGTGAATTCAGGACATTATATAATGCTTGATGAACCCAATCTTGTCATCAACAATATTAAACTCTTGTTATCAAAACTTCCATAAAAAAAATTCCGTATTCTCCTTTTTGAAATAAAAACATTTTAGACATGAAAAGTATTTTAAGTATTATAACGTTAGGTTTATGCCTGTTATCGCCGGTCGTTTATTCGCAAAACAAAGCAGAGATTGGTTTAAGGTTTACCCCCCAGGCCACTACCTTTCGTTACACTTCGGGAGGAGGTATTTTAGCAGACTTTCTTAAAGCAACCGCACCTTATTATTTTAGGGTACGTACAGCACAGGGAATGGGGATTTTATATCAGCCGTACAAAAGATTAAGCCTTGGAGCCGACCTGCTATATTCCTTACAAGGCGGCGGGTATGAACAGCGAAAAACAAATGTTAACTATTTGAAACTGCCCCTATGGATAGGGTACAATTCCTCCGGCAGACGAGGGATAATTTTTACTATACAATCGGGTGTTGAATTATCCTATTTATTATCTGCCAAAGTGAAATATCAGGATGGAAAATCAACAGATATTAGTGAGTATGTAAATAAAACAAGCTTGGGAATTCCTTTTGCAATGGGAGTAAAATTCAGGATGGGGCACTCTTATTTCGTTACCACTCAACTTTATGTGTATTCAGATATTACCTCTATTGCCAGTACCAATAGTGCATTCGGGGTTTACAATTATATCTATCCAGGCATTCGTGTATCAATAGACCAAAATTTAAAAAGTTTTAAAAGAAAATCATGAAACAATTGCTATCAAAAAATTCGATCGTTATGGCGGTGGCTTTTGCAGGCATATTTTTATCAGGCAAAGTGCTAATGTCGTGCAAGAAGGAAACCCCAAAACCTGCTTCCATTGAAGAAGCTGTTGACAATATCATTCATCCGTATATTCTATTAGGTGCCAATGCTGGTGTAATTGTTGGAACCATAAAAAATGGGCAAAAAACAATATATAGTTATGGTGAAAAAGAAATAGGAACTCGGCAAAAAATAACCGCTCAATCTATTCTGGAAATTGCATCTCTTACTAAAACATATACTGCTATAGCTTTAGCAGATATGCATCTAAAAGGGCAACTAAATCTGGATGACCCTATTGAAAATTATTTGCCCAACAGTGTGAAAGTTCCATCTTACAATGGAAAAAAAATAACACTGCGGCAGTTGGCCAATCACACTTCAGGGCTTCCACGATTGCCTGCCAACGTTGATAAGAATGCCTATAACCCTTACAAAGGCTACACCGAACAGAATATGTATGATTTCATAAACAGCTACTCATTGAAGAGAGAGCCGGGTACTCAATTTGACTATTCTAATGTGGGATATGGCTTGCTGGGACATATTTTAAGTTTACGCAATAACACTGATTACGAAACGATGATTACTACCCGGGTGTTGCAACCTTTAGGTATGACGCACACCACCGTTTCTTTTACAACTGCTCAATTAATAAACCTCGTAAAAGGCTATAACGGTAATAAACAAGTGGAATCATGGTCAAAATATCAGCAAAATATTGCGCAAGGTTCAGGCTCACTTATTTCCAGCCTAGATGACCAGTTGATTTATCTTGAAGCCAACATGGGATTAAAAAATACAGGGTTAGATTCGGCCATATTATTATCACAAAAACTCTCCTTTCAGTTTTCAGGAAATTATCAGGATGGCATTGGCTTAGGTTGGAGCCATTTTACAACAGAAGGGCAAAACATTATTTGGAAAAATGGCGGCAATGGTGCATATACTTCTTTTATAGGTTTTAATAAAGCCGCCAAAACAGGTGTTGTAATCCTTATAAACTCTTCGTTAAACCCTGATATATTTCAAACGGGTATGGGCTTTGAAATATTGAAAGCATTAAATAAATTTTGATTGATATTAACACAATTGGTTACTAATTTAATATAAAATGAAATTACATAAAGGAATCAAAATAACATTAAGCATAACCATAGTTGCAATTTCATCTTTCCTGGCTTCTTGCCAAAAAGTACCGCCCTTAGCTTCTGGAAAAGATGATTTGAAAAACAGAATCATTTCTATTGCAAAATCAAGTCATATTCCAACACTTTCGGTATTTATAAAGTCAGAAAAAGTAACCATTGATTTTCAATATAAAGACAATGATAAAACTATTGAATCAATGATAAATTATGGGATAGGGAGTACTACTAAATTTTTAGCTGCAATATTAATATTAAAACAAATTGAGGAACATAAAATTGGTTTAAATGACCTCATTCTCAACTACATCGATAGTGCTGATTTTCCCAACATTCGTTGGTTTAATTCAATTACAATTAAACATTTACTCAGCCATACGAGTGGCATTCCGGATTATACAAAAAACCCTTTATGGATGACTTTTGTAACGTCAGGAAATGCGCCAAAAAGTTTCTCAGAAAAAATTGACTTAATCAATATCCCTGATAGTTCCAATCACTTCGAACAATTTGCTTACAGTAACAGCAATTATGTGCTGTTGGAGAAAATTATAGAAAAACTAAACAACAAAAATGCGAAGCAACTTTTTAATGATTTTTATGCCGGTTTAAGCCTTCCAAATATTTCCTTCACAAAACCTATTAAAAATAATCAGGCATTTTTTGCGATGGCAGAAAATCAAACGTCCAATATAACTGCTTTTGAAGAGGAGTACGGATATGAAGGGGGTGCCTATGCTTCTGTAAAAGACTTGTCGCTGATTTTGCAAAAAGTATTTGTTGATAAAAATATTCTTAACCAAACCAGTTTGAATTTAATGAACACTTGGATAAATATGGACAGGTATGCAATAAATTATGGATTTGCTAAAACTACCAGCTATGGTTTGGGCTTAATGAACTTTGAATTTAATGGACGTACTTTTATTGGACATCCGGGTTCAAGTTTAAAATATCAATCATTCGCCTTTATTGAACCGGCAACCGGTGCAGAGATAGTACTGATGACCAATTGTAGTGGAAAATATTACAACCACGCTTTTTTAATTGATATACTTGGCGAAATTGTGAAGGAGTTGTAAAAGAGAAATGTATATACTAAACATACCATACCACATTACCGGGAGCTTTTCAAAAAATAGAAACAACATTTAAAACAATTGTTAAAGTAGGACTATTTTAATGCGATATTTGATCTGCACTAAAAAACCATTTTTCAGCGATAAAAAATTTAAAGGTAACCTTTACATGCCAGCCTTATAATCTATTTTTCCTTTAACATCGGTTTTAACCTGGTATAATCCTCCGCCCCTTAACGAATAATAATTATGGTTTGAGGGGGCAAGATGGGTTTCCCAATGCAATGCGGCAGAGGTAATAAATAATTCATTCAAATCTGTTCCCCCAAATATTAGTGATGCTGGCTGGGCAAAGGGTAAAGCAATAGTTCTTTTTATTTTTCCATCTGGATCTATACAAATAACCTGGCTGCCTAAAAACATAGCTACCCATAAGCAACCTTCACTATCAACTGTAAGCCCATCGGGCAATCCATCATCTTTATCAAAATGAAAAAATATTTTTTTATTGGATATTGTACCGTTTGAAATATTATAATCGTATTGATAAATATTTCTCACAATCGTATCAGCTATGTAGAAAGTTTTATTATCAGGGCTAAAGCCCATTCCATTAGCGATATGAAAACTATCATCAGCAATATGAAGTGAACCGTCAACATCTAACCTGAAAAGATAGCCGGTATCGTAAGGCTTATCTTCATTAAACGCTTCCTGCCCTGCAAACACCCGGCCGGCAACATCCGCAATAATATCATTGAGTTGAGTTGCTTTAATATTATCAGTAATATTGTTGAATCTACGAACTTCCTTTTCACCTGTTAGCAATGAAAAACCATTCTTGCCGCAAATCATTAAACCACCGCTTTTGTGTAAAGTAAGAGATGCTGCATGAACGCATTGATGATGTAACTCTACTTGATGCTCTTTTGCTTTATAACAATAAATGCTTTCACCAAGGCTATTGGTAAATACCAACGTATCATTTACAGCATCCCATACTGGCCCTTCGCCACACAACAATTGATGAGATGTTATCAATTCAATTTTATATTTCATGGATAATAAATAGATGAGTATGCTTTCTATTGCAATTTGCCATTTACAGTAATACTCCCCGCTTTGTATCCATCAGGAACAACAATATTATATTTATAAGCCACAGGTATTTGCACATCCATATCAAATGAATACCCTTGTGTTTTCCAGCTTACTGATACTAATCCCTCAGGTGTATGAACTTTACCTTTCGCCCATTGTAAGTTGCCTGGTTGAGGTGCTATAACTAATTTTTTAAATCCAGCTTCCACTGGTTGTACGCCGAGGGCAAAGGTATAGAACTGTTCATGGGGGCTTGTTGAATAGCCGTGTGTATTGTATTCTACATCTAATCTTTTTTTACCTTCATTGTCACTTAATAAAAAATACTCTCCAAAGGTTGTGGCACCCATTTGCAACCATTTACCAAAGTAGGCATTTGTAAGATTTTGGGCGATAGCTGCTTTTCCATTTTGGTACAACACATCAAGAAGAAAATAATAAAATCCAACCGTAAGATTGTAGTTATTAAAATTTCCCTTTGAGCCGCCTAATGTATCGCACAGGTAACTAAGCAATTGATTTTTTCTTTCTACAGTAGTGATATCATAATACAAGGCAGCAATCAACACCGGCTGATTTGCTTTAGGCCCGAAACCGGTTTCAGTTCGCCAGTGAACGTATGCATGAAGGCTATCATTATAAAACATTTGGTTGCAGGCTTCTTTTACAAAACTTGCTTTCTTTTGATAAAAAGAAACATCTTCTTCATAGCCAAATTCTTTGGCTAAATAATACATCGTGTTTAAAGCTCCGTAATATAAAATGTTATTTCCAAAGTGCATTTTATCTGATATACCTATATAAGAGGAACCATCATCAATATAGAGTAGCCTGTTGGTAGTATTTAAAAATTCGTTGCTTCCGTCAAGCAACATGTATTTGTTTTCCTGGCGGGAATAGTAGCGTAGCACACCTTTCATTTTTTCATACAATTCTTTTACAAACGCATCATCGCCTGTGTATAGATAATATTTTTTTATTAATGTAAACCACCAGAGCATTTCGGTAGGCTCATCTGAATTATTATCGGTTGAGCCATGTGAACTAAACCAACCGTTTTCATCCTGCGAACGAATGGCATCTGTAATATTTTTCTTAATGAGGAGCGTATCGCCAAAAGCCATATACCCCGAAGTAAACTGGTGAATAAATGAACGCTGGTTATGCACGCCTTCTTCCCTCTTAACTCCATCCTGCCAGCCATCCTGCATTAAAAGATGCGTTGAATAGCGGCTTACATTCCAAACATTGTTTAAAACAGCATCTGAACAGGCAAAATCACTTTCATATTTAACCGGATAAAAATTGGCTCTAATACCTTTCCATCTTATTTTTATCTGCTGGCCCTTGCGGCAGCATATATGAATGTACTGGCACTCACGTTTAGTGCTGTTTTGCCAATGTTGTACCTGTTTTTTTAGAATTACCCTATCCACATACCGCACTTG
Source organism: Ferruginibacter sp. (assembly GCA_965247025.1). Classification (GTDB taxonomy): domain Bacteria; phylum Bacteroidota; class Bacteroidia; order Chitinophagales; family Chitinophagaceae; genus Ferruginibacter. The sequence goes on from OZ252000.1 coordinate 6,163,298, forward strand.
CCAAATAAAACGTATCCTTTTATCTTCTGCCAATATATTGCTGTAACCTACATCAATAATACCACCATCTGCAGATTCAATATCCAATTCTGGAAAACCAAAATATACTTTTCCTAAATCAGCAATATAAAAATCCCCTTCATTTAAAGTGATAGATTTTGAGGTATCAATTTCTTTAACACCTTCTCTTTTTTCTGCATTCATCAGCAATGCATAATCTGTTGTTTGCAAATAATTAAATGGATGATATTTTATTGTGCCAGGTTCATTTGCTATATCATTTTCATTGGCCTTTTCAAGGCTGTTTTTTAACCCAGTACTTTCGTAGGGGCCTGCTAACAACCATTTTTTATCCATATTTTTTTTATCTGATGAAAATGGCAGATTAAGGTAATTAAAACTGTAATCAGGATTGTAACTGCCCTGGGGAGCTAAATCGGAAAGCCCGAATACAAATCCCCATCCACCTGCTCCCTGGTCAACAGCAACTAATACTTTGTTCCAGCCTTTTTGCAAAATAACTTTTACTGTTTCATTGCGGGGGCCTACACTGTAGTGAAATTGTTCATAATCTTCTCTCCTGTTCCATGTAACACCACGAACAAAGTTGGGATCATAATTTTGGCTCAACGTCAATTTGCCATTCAGGAAAATTTTAAAGGCATCGTCGCATGACGCAACAAGTGTTGCTTCCCTTTGCTTGTCCGAATAAAAATAAGTTTGTGCATATCCCAATTGATTTTTTCCATTTTGCAATAAATCCCTGAAACTAATAACATGAAATCCATTAATAGAATAGTTTCCTTTTAAACCTTTGATTGCACTATGCGGCTCTTCTTTAAAATAAGGTATTGTTCTTGGATACATATTTTCCCACGGATATTGCGGATGCCTTCCAATAACTGCCGCCTGCTGCCATTTTGAATCATCGTAGCCTAATTTTGCCCAGTGCTCTTCATAATGATTGAAATCAAAAGTTTCTAAAAACTTACACGACCACATCATACGTGGAGAATTTGCTGCAAAGCTTTCAGCCTGTTTTACTTTCCACGAACTATCAGTAATAATGGTTTGTGTTATATTACCATCGTTAATTTCAAGCTGGGCAATCAAGCCACCAGGGCCAACAGGTATCCAATGCAAACCCACTCCATAATTATGAACCATTACAGCAATCATGTTATCGCCTGATGATAGATAGGGCGCCACATCCCACGTATCATAATATTGGGATTTTGGAAAAGTTGGATTAGGGCCACGGCCAATAAAATTACCATTAATAAAAAGCTGGTAATCTGAATACGCAGAAATATGTAATAAAGCTTTGCCTTTTATTTGCTGAATATTAAATTGTTTCCTTGTATAAAAATGAAAATCTACCGCTTTACTTTTTTCAGGAAACCATATCCAGTTTGCTTTCCAGTCTGTTACTATTACTGATGAAACTTCCTTATGGTATTGTGCTTTAACATCAAACTGCTTGGTGGATATAAATAGTGAAAACAGGCACCAATAGGTGTAGTGTTTAAAAAAATTATTTACAATTATTGTCATTAGTTCAAATTTTTGTGAGAAAAATTTCTTGAATGTATTTACCATTTTCTTTTAAGATGTTTTAATATGCGGTGGGAAGTAAAATTTATTACGCATAAATTTAGATGACATTTAGAGAATTGGCTAAGCTATCTTAGCAGAAACCTATACAATATTAGCATTCATGCTTTTTACAAGAAAATCCGGCCTTTTTGAGTCATTAATAAAGTATATTGTAGTCATTAAAAACGATTGCTTAACTCTCGGCCTTTATCTTAAAACCTTACCTGATGATAATGTGCTTTTTAGAAACAAAAAAATTACTATTATTGCAGTCTCTAATATAATTAAAAAAATACTTTTAGTAACATTTTTTATCTGGTTTTATTTGCCGGTAAACGCTCAACCCAATAACCCAAATACCGGTTGGTTTAAGAATGCGAAGTATGGCTTGTTTGTTCACTTTCTGCCATCGGGCTCAGGCTTTCAAAAAATCGTGAACGAGTTTAACGTCACTGCGTTTGCGCAGGACTGTTATGATGCCGGTGCCGGATATGTTATGTTTACATTAGGGCAAAATTCGGGCTACTATTGCTCGCCTAATGCAACCTATGATAAGTACACCGAACATAAGCCCGGCGAAAAATGTGCAATAAGGGATTTGCCAATGGAGCTTTCTAAAGCGCTTGGCAAAAAGGGTATTAAGTTAATGCTATACATACCGGGTGGCCTACCCGCAAATGATTCGGTAGTCGCCCATAAATTGGGCGGTGTTGATTTTGTAAAAAATGAAAACGGTGATAACTGGGTCTATAATCCGTTGTCAACATCCAGGTGGAGTGAAGTGATGCAGGAATGGTCAGACAGGTATGGAAATAAAATCGCCGGCTGGTGGGTGGATGGCTGCTATGCAAAAAGTAGTTTTAGTGATGCCGATTCCACGATACTTTCCAAAGCCTTAAAGCATGGTAATGCAAAAAATATTATTGCTTTTAATTCCGGTTTAAATTATGATAAAGTTTCTAACAGCCAGGATTACCTGGCCGGTGAAGAAAGAAATTTATTGGGTGCCTATTGCGATGAAAGATGGAAAGACGGTGCCCAATGGCACGAGTTATCGTTCCTTGGTAAAGATTGGGGCTCCGGTGAACCTAGTTGCAATGCAAATGAACTGGTTGATTATTTAAACAACAAAATAAATAAAAACGGTGGAGTACTTACAATTGATGTGCGCATGCAACAGGATTTCAAGGGTCATATTTATCCGTCACATTTGGCTATATTAAAAAATGTAAAGAAAGCAATGCTGAATAAAAATAAATAGCCTTATATCTGCTGAAAAAATTTTATTCAATTATATTTTGCCAAACATACATTTCTACTTTTCAAAATAAACTAAACCTGTCTTGTGATTAAATCATCTCTTACATGATGTTTAAAATTCGGTATTTATTTTCGGCCTCCCTTATACTGTTAAGCCTAAACTTAATGGCTCAAAACTTTCAGGTTAAAAACCTTACGGGATATGTTGATCCATTTATCGGCACCGGCAACACACCCCGTGGCGGTGGGTGTGTTTTTCCTGGCGCAATGCTTCCCTTCGGCATGGTGAAGCTTGGACCCGACAACGATTTGTTAACTGCCACGGCCGGATATGTTGAAGGGAAAGATATCATTGGTTTCAGTCATGTGCATGCAAGCGGAACAGGCGGTGGCCCATCGTACGGCAATATTTTAATTATGCCGGCTACGGGTAAGATTGACGTAGAAAATTATTCATCTCCGGGGAGCAACGAAACAGCTAAACCCGGATACTTTAGTGTGTTTCTAAAAAAACATAATATACAAACCGAAATGACAGCCACACATAGCACAGGCTTTCATCAATACACCATGCCGGCAAGTGAAACTGCAAATGTGCTATTGGATGCCGGTCATTTTCTTGGCCTTGATACCAGTTTTGGTGAAGAGCAAATCCTGGTGGGTTCTCAAGTTGAAATTATTTCTGATACCGAGATTCAAGGGTACAACCGGATACGTGGAGGATGGAATATGGCGGGTGCATTCACCATTTATTTTTATGCAAAATTTGAAACACCCGCCAAAAATTTTGGTACATGGAAAAATGGAAATATCCATCCGGGTAATAAAACCGAATATGACTCTGGTGAAAAAACCGGCGCTTACTTTACCTACACTACCACCAGCAAACAAAAGATAAAAGTGAAGGTGGCTATTTCTTACATCAGTTGCATGAAGGCGAAGGTGAATATGGAAAATGAAAACGGAGGCTGGGATTTTGAACAAGTAAAAAACAATGCCGACCGCAAATGGAATGAAGTGTTAAGCACTGCGTTAGTGGAAGGAAAATCAGAAGACGACAAAAAAATATTTTATTCTGATTTATACCACACCATGCTGATGCCCACAGATAAGACAGGCGAAAATCCAAAGTGGCTCAGCAAAGAACCTTACTACGATGATTTCTATACAATTTGGGATACCTATCGTTGCGTAAATCCATTATTCACCTTGTTGCTGCCTAACAGAGAACGAGGCATTGTTCAATCGCTTGTAAACACATTTGAACATGAAGGCTACCTGCCCGACGGCCGTATTGGAAATGACAATGGAAGAACACAGGGAGGAAGCAATTGTGAAAACCTTATTGCTGATGCGTATGTAAAAGAACTTAAAGGAATTGATTATGAAAAGGCCTATGCAGCTATGGTTAAAGATGCTGAAGTGCCGCCGGGCGACGACGAGCGCAAGCAAGGCCGTGGCGGCATTCCAGACTATAACACACTCGGTTATATTACGCCACGTTATGAACGAGCCGGCAATCGCACGATGGAATATAGTCACAACGATTATAGCATAGCCCAGGTAGCAAAGGGCTTAGGAAAAATGGACGATTACAAAAAGTATAAAGGCCGTGCAAACAACTGGCAAAATCTGTGGCGACGTGAAGCCCAAAGCAAAGGCGCAAAAGGTTTTATCTGGGCCCGTGATGCACAGGGAAAGTGGTTGTTTGATCTGTATGAAAAAGATGGTATTGAATTGAAGTCGCCAATGAAGATGTTGCCATTCAATGAATTTACGGTTGGAGGTTTTGCTAATTTTTTTTATGAGAGCAGCTCCTGGACCTATTCATTGTATGTCCCGCATGATGTGAAAACGTTGATACAATTTTGTGGGGGAAATAATGCTTTTATTTCGCGGCTCGATACATTCTTTCAGAAAAATATTTATGATGTGGGCAACGAACCAGGCTTCTTAACACCATGCCTTTACATCTGGGCGGGAAGGCCCGACCGTACTGCCTATTGGGTAAACAGTATCCGGAAAGAATTTTTCAACTCAACACGTAGCGGCATTCCGGGTAATGATGATGCAGGTGCCATGTCAGCATTGTATGTATTTCATGCCATGGGCATATACCCAAACGCAGGCATGGATATGTACCTAATTACAAGCCCGGTATTTGACAAGACGACCATTCAAATGGATAACGGAAAACAATTTGTAATTACCGCTAAAAATTTAAGCCGTGAAAATATTTATGTGCAGTCGGCCACGCTCAATGGCAAGCCGCTGAACCAGGCATGGTTCCGCCATACAGATATTATGCATGGCGCAAGTTTAGCGTTGGTAATGGGGAGCAAACCTTCACAGTGGGGAACATTAAATCCGCCGCCATCTATGTCAGACAAAAATTAAAAAGCAGATGAAGAGATTACCTTATTTCTTATTACTGATTTGCACCGTATCAAATTTAGGATTGATGGCGCAAAAGCTAAATTCATTGACACCTTCTGAACAAAAGGCCGGACGGGTTTTATTATTTGATGGCAAACAGCAAATGGATGGCAACGGTCGGATGGGCTAGAGTTTCCAGCAAACGCATGGGAAATAAAAGATGGTGAACTGGTCTCAAAAACAGATGCATCCCATGGAGGCAGCGACATTGTTACAGTTGACGACTACAGCAACTTCGAATTGATGCTCGATTTCAAAACTACAACGGGCGCCAACAGTGGTATAAAATATTTTTTTCAAAACTATCAACAAGGTGGATGGCTTGGCCTTGAATATCAGGTGCTGGACAATGCCCACACCGACGAAGGTAAAATACCCAACCATGTTTGTGGATCGCTTTACGATATGTTTCCACCAAATACTGATGTTGCAAAGCCGGTCGGCCAATGGAATACGGTGAAAATAATTTCGAAAAATAATCACATTGAACATTGGCTCAATGGAAAAATAATTTTAGCATTTGACCTCACCAGCGATGCATTCAAAAAAGCATTGGCGCAAAGCAAATACAAAGACGCTGTGCCGGCATTTGGCAGCATTGCAAAGGGACGCATTCTTTTACAGCATCACGGGTCAGTTGTAGCATTTCGGAATATTAAATTGAAAAAAATAAAGTAAGAAGTTTCATGCACACAATTTATCGTCTTCTTTTTTTAAGGTTAACATCAACGGTTATTCATGTGCAGACTTACAAAGAAACAAATAAGCTGTAGTTGAAAAAACGTTTATTTTTTTCTGATTAAAATAGAAATAGCTTTCCGTTTTAATTGAAGGGCGGATGGCTGATATTAATCAGGGGATCGGTCAATAATATCTGTAATACTTTAAATTTTTAATCATGGAAAATTCAAGAAGGGATTTTATTAAGAAGGTCGCTTTAAGTTCTGCAGCCATAACAGTTGGAGGTTCAATTATGGGTTTAAGCGCCAAACAATACAAACGTATCATCGGCGCTAATGACAGGGTGCACCTGGCAAGCATTGGTGTAAATAGCAGAGGCGATGGGCTGGCATATAATTTTTCACGACAACCAAATGCTGAAATAATTTATATCTGTGATGTTGACAAACGTGCCATCGCTAAAACGATTACTACTGTAACAAAGCAAAACAAGCCGGCGCCAAAAGGTGAAAACGATTTTAGAAAAGTATTGGAAGATAAATCAGTTGATGCTGTGATCATTGCCACGCCTGATCATTGGCATGCGCCGGCCACTATTCTGGCATGTAAAGCAGGCAAGCATGTGTATGTAGAAAAACCATTGAGCCACAATCCACGGGAAGGCGAACTTGCTATTGATGCAACAAAAAAATATAAGCGCATTGTACAGTTGGGCACACAAAGACGATCGTTTCCGACACTCACCCAGGGGCTAACCGAAATGAAGAATGGTGCCATAGGCCGTGTTTATTTTGCCAAGGCATGGTACACCAATAAAAGAGTGTCCATTGGCACAGGTAAACCTGCCGCTGTTCCGGAGTGGCTTGATTATAATTTATGGCAAGGTCCTGCACCCCGCCAACCTTACAAAGACATATGATTCATTACAACTGGCATTGGTTCTGGAACTGGGGCACGGGTGAAGCGCTCAACAATGGCACTCATGAGATGGATGTTATCCGTTGGGGTCTTGGCGCAGACTTCCCCCTTCGTGTTGGCTCAATGGGCGGATGTTATCATTTTAAGGATGACTGGCAAACACCAGATACACAAATTATTACCTACGATTTTCCGAGCAATATGTCGGCCATGTGGGAAAGCCGGAGTTGTAATTCAAAACCGGTAGAAGGTTCTGACAGAGGTGTTATTTTTTATGGTGAAAATGGAAGCCTGGAAACAGGCGGTAATGAATATACATTTTATGATTTGGATGGCAAGGTTACAAAGAAGGTGACCTCCGGTCAAAAGCTTGACGGGCAAAATGCGTTAAGTCCGAGTTTGGATTTGGATGTGCTGCACATAAATAATTTTCTTGACTGCATTCGTACAAATAACAAACCCAATGCCGATATTGAGAATGGCTTCAAAAGCACATTGCTCGTGCAATTGGGAAATATAGCCTGGCGTAAAAAGCGTTCGCTCAACATTGATCCGGCCAATGGCCACATTGTAGAAGATAAAGATGCAGCATTATTGTGGAGCCGGGAATATGAAAAAGGATGGGAACCAAAAATTTGATTTTGGTATGGCTTATTTAAATTTTAATAACCTATGCGTGCAATTAAAATTATATTAATCCTGGGCTTACTTTTAATTAAATCTTTTCCCTTTGCTCAAATAAAACTGCAGTTGGAAGTGCTGGGCATAACAAAAGCATTGATTGATGAGCATACACCCGGTATGGAGAAAGTTAAGTATGGAAACGAAGGCGGGGAAGTGTTGAAGGACGGCAATGGAATGTATCATTGGTTTACATCGGAACTATTTGGTGATCCCTATTGGGTGGCGAATGCCATTACACATTGGACAAGCAATGGTGGCATCCATTGGGTAACAGACACTTCATGGAAAAAAGAAGGGAACTATGATTACACAAGTTCACGGGATAAATCATCTTACTTTGATCCCACCGTAAAGTATGATGAAAAAACAGGCTACTGGTATCAGTTTTATGTTGCTTATCGCAATGCGCCGGATAATCACAAAAACCCAGGAAACAATCGCGGTAAGATTTACAGAAGCAAAGCAATAATAAAAGGCAAAGGCCGGCTTGGCGGGCCTTATCATGACAATGATAAAGATGATGTTGTTATTATGGAGCCACTCGAAAACCCTCCCCCTTATGAACCAAAATGGATAGGAAATAAGGATTTTGGTTACGGCTATCATACAGTTACTCCTTACCAAATTGGAGATGTATGGTATATGGTGTGGGGCGAAAATATGATTGCCAAAGGAACCACTTCTTTATCCGGCAAATTTGAAAGGCTACCTGAAGGCGATGTGAACCCTATTTCTTATCAGCGGGAGGTTATGGAATTTTTACCAGACTATAGTACAGCCAATCATCATAAATTTTATTTAGAGAACCCAATTATTTACAAAATACCAGAAGGTGAAATTGGTGGTGCCAATTACATCATGATTGTGGGTATGTACATTGACCTTTCTATCGGGTTAACAGTAACAAGTTATGGCTATGCTTCAAGTGCTGACGGATTGCATTGGTCGGAAGTAACGCCGCTTTCAATTTGTTATGGTGATTGTATAACGGCATGTAGTTTCATTCCGGAAGGCAATGGAAAGTATAGCATTTATGTTACCGGAAGGGACAATGATTGTGAGCGATTCCTTCGAATCACAGCCAGGGTATTGCCTGCCGGATGATCCATACAATCAATGAAGTTGTCAACGTGATTAAGTGTTTAGGTATATACGTTTAGGCCGCCCATTATGATTAAATAACTAATTTAGCTCAATGACTAAAAAGGTTAAGTTTGTATTCGTGAATTCAATAAAATTTAACCGTCAATTTACAGATGATATAAGTTGTTATGAATATTTAGCAACAGTAAAATGGGGTAAAGAAAAGTTTGAGTGCAGGAAGTGCAAGTACACTAAGTTTTATAAAGGTAAAAAGCCATTTTCGAGGCGGTGTTTAAAGTGTAAATATGATGAAAGCCCTACGGCTGGGACGATGTTTGACAAGTGTAAGTTTTCTTTGTTAATAGCCTTTCATATTGTTTTTAAAATCAGCACGAAGAAAAAAGGGATGTCGTCTTTGGAATTGAGCCATGAGTTTGAATTACGACAACCAACTTGTTGGGAATTTAAATGGAAGGTTCAGCAAGCCATGCAAAGCAGTAAACAGCATCCACTAACAGGAGAAGTCCATGTAGATGAATTTTTTATAGGAGGTCCGGAGGAGCAGAAACGTGGTCGTAGCAAGGGTAACAAGCGTTTGGTGGTGTTAGCTTTAGAAAAAGTGAAAGAAGGGGTTGGCAGGGCCTATGCACAAATTATTGAGCATGCATCTACAGAAGAGTTTGAACCGTTTTTCAAAAACTATATTAACATAAACGCAGACGTAATTACAGATGAATGGACAGGGTATTCTCCATTAAAAAAAGAATATAAAAATTTAAAACAGATTCCTTCAAACGATGGTAAAAATTTTCCAGACCTGCATATTCACATAATGAATTTAAAAGGCTGGTTAAGAGGCATACATCATCATTGTAGTAAAGAACGCCCGCAAGGTTATTTGGATGAATATCATTACGGATATAATAGAAGGAACAATATGGATACGATTTTTCATAACCTAATGGAGAAAATGGTAATGAACAATCCAAAAAGAATCGGCGACAAAGAGTAAAATTTTGGGCGGCCTAAACGTATATACCTATAAGTGTTTTAAAAAATTGAAATGAAAAAAAAAGGGATATTTAAAGAGGTTAGATTTTTTGTATTATTTATAACCCTGTCTGCAGTCAACGTTGTTTTGGGTCAAACATTGGTACCGGGTGGCAAAATATATAGTGTTTCTATATCCAACCAGGCTTACGCATTCGACCATGCTGATTATTCTGTGTTTATTCCGGATGGCGTACCTTATTTACGAGGCATATTTATTCATCAGCATGGTTGTACAATGGAAGGTACGGGAGCTCCGGCAGCGTATGATATACAGTACCAGGAATTTGCTAAAAAGTGGCATTTGGCATTGATGGGGCCTGATATTTATCCAAAAAACGGGGGTGATTGCCATCAATGGGTAAATCCTGAAGATGGTTCTGGTTCAGCGCTGTTCGCAGCACTTGATAGTTTTAGTGTTGTGACCCATCATGGTGAATTAAAAAATGCACCCTGGCTTCTATGGGGCCATTCCGGTGGGGGCTATTGGGTTTTGGCAATGTTAAAAAACTTTCCCGAACGAATTCTTGCGGCAGTTTCATACTCGGCAGCATTTGATCCAAACTGGAATTTTTCTACCGCGGCAGCAAAGGTTCCTCTTATGCTCCGGCATGCCGGAAGGGGTGATGTTAATGAAGATTGGGCTAAATGTTGGCTTACCGCGGTACATACATTTAGTACAATGCGCAACATGAATGGCTTTGCAAGTATTGCCCACAACCTCCATCAAAACCACAACCTTAGTTACTTACGGTATATGACCATTCCTTTTTACGAAGCGGTGCTTACCCAGCGTCTTCCACATGAAAATTCTTTTGTCATTCGCGATATGGATACTACAAAAGCGTGGTTGGGAGACACTTTGACCAATAACATTTACAAATCATCAACTTATCCGGGCGATAAGAAATCCATGAGTTGGCTTCCCGATTCGGTCTATGCCTTAAAATGGCGTGAATATGTTAAAACAGGTACAGTGCAAGATTCTACCCCACCGCATAAACCATGTTTGGTGGAAATTACAGATAAGGATAAAACCCATAAAAGCATCAGATGGAAATCAGAAGCTGATTATGAATCAGGAATAAAACTTTTTAAAATTTTTAAAAATAATAAACTTTTTACAAACATAAAATATCAAACTTTTGATACCAATGGCGACAATTGCATACCAGTTAAATTACCAAAACTTCAGTTGGTTATAACTAAAGCAGACACCTGGAGCATCACATCAGTTAATAACTTTAATCTTGAGTCAGCGCCATTATTGATAGTCAAAATTGGTTCATCACCTATACGATCTTCCCTATTGAATGATAAATGATCTTAAAATTATACTTATTTTGATTTGAAAAAGGAGATGACAATGGAAAACAAAATCCGCCGCCATCAATGTCGGATAAGAATAATTTAATACTGAAACAAATAAAAATTAAATGAAAAAAAAAAATTGCATTGCCTGTTATCTGTTTGTAACCATTAAGTTCGCCTCCGTTGCGCCAGCCCAAACCACGTTGGGAAAATTTTATTCTGTTAACGATAATTCTATAAAACTTAATAACGGCACACTAAGCAGAACGGTATATTATGACAAGAGCACACACCAATTTTTGTCTTCCGATTTTTCTTTAGATGCGGGCAAAGAAAATGTTATCAAATCCACTTCAAATGAATTTTATTTTGAGCTGAACGGAGAAACATTTACCGGCAAAAACAAATGGAAGTTTATACAGGCATTGCCGGCAACCGATAGCAATCATGGAAATGGGGTAGAGGTAATGCTTAGAGGAGACGAGCCGGCATCAATGAACCTTACATTGCGCATCACTTATTTGTTATACCCTGCTATGCCGGTAATACATAAAAAAATTGCCCTTGAAAATAGTGGCGCAGAAGATATAAAAATAGAATCATTAGATGTTGAAAATTTTCAATTGCCTTTTGATATAACGCATACATGGGTAATGAAAAACTATGCAAGGCAAAAACATTTAGGGCCTTATCTTGGCGACTGGAATGATGCGGCCGTAGTGGTTCACGATGTAACCGGCAGAAGGGGGATATTGCTGGGTAATGAAGCGCCGGGTGTTATGAAACGTACTTCGGTAATGCTTGATGGAAGTACTGCTACCATTGGGCTCACGCATCATAATGAAAATTTTCCATTCAGAAAATGGTTGAAGAGAAACGAGAGTTGGGAAAGTTCCTGGGCATTTACTATTTTGTACCAGCATACCGATGATCCGTCCCTTGTATTGAATACGTCATTAAATGATTTTGTGCGAAAGTACATGGGCATCCGGCTGGCGTCAATTCCTTATAAACCCACCCTTGTTTACAATACATGGAATCCTTTTCAGGATCACATAAACGAAAAAATAATAGACAGCCTTACAGATGCGGCTGCAGACTGCGGTATAAAAGAATTTGTGATAGATGCAGGTTGGTTTGGCAAGCCTGAAAAAAATCTTTCATGGACAGGTATACTGGGAGACTATGATGTTGATACAAAAAAATTTCCGCATGGTTTAAAGCCCGTGTTTGATAAAATTAGAGCCAAAGGAATGAAGCCGGGATTATGGATGAGCCTGGGTTCTGCAAGTAAAGAATCAAACATTTTATCAGAACATCCTGAGTGGTTTGCAAGAACCAAAGACGGACGCTTCGCTAATCTTCATAATGCCGCCGACACCAGCATGGTAACTGCCTGCCTTACCACCGGCTGGTACAATTACATCAGGGATAAAATACTTTCTTATGTGAAGGATTATGGATTGAGTTATGTAAAGCTTGATTTGTCAATTGTTACCGGAGCCTACATTTATAACAACGACTTTTCCGGTTGCTATGCCACCAATCATCAACACCGTGACCGTGAAGAATCATACACCATGATCTATGAAAATGCATTGAAACTTTTTGATGAATTACATAAAGCCGCTCCCAATCTTTTTATTGATTGCACTTTTGAAACCGCCGGCAAACTGCAGTTGATTGACTATGCCATTGTAAAACATGCCGAGGGTGACTGGCTTTTAAATTTTGAAGACCCTCAACCATTCGTGTCCATGCGGGTGAGAGACCTTGCATGGAATCGCTCTCCTGTGATGCCGGCAACAGCTTTGGTAATTGGCAATATGCCATTAGATGATAAACGATACGACTTGCTAATACCTTCATTACTCGGCACTTTGCCCATTGTATTGGGTGACCTGACGAAAATAAAACGTGCAGATAGAAAAATCATCAGGCAATGGGCCCGGTGGATGGATACTATGCAACAACAGTATAATTATTTAATGTACCGGCAGGATTTACAAGGGTTCGAGGAGCCATCAGAAGAAAGCTGGGATGGGTTTTCAAGAATAAACACTGACGCTGAAAAACGAGGGGGTATTGTAGCGGTTTTTAAACAAGGCAGCAAAGAAAATAACCGAATTGTAACAATAAGTGGATTGAAAGCCGGTAAAATGTATGAAGTAAAGAAAGCGCCTGATGGCAGACTAGTATTTACTAAAACGGGGCAGCAACTTATGAAAAATGGTTTCGTTGTAACTATTACCCAATCCTCTGGTACGGCTGTCTTTGAACTGAGCGAAAAGAAATAAAGAAAAATTTTTTTGCTATAAAGGTTTTAATAAAAAAATCATCATAAATAAACGCAACCATAAAATGAAGTATTCAAGTACACTCCTACTTTTCTTCGCGTTGATCCAACTTAATTCTTTTGGTCAATATGATACAAAACACCTGAAAAACATTAACCGTTTCTTTGGCATCCATGTTGACTTTCACGCCAGCACTTCCAGTAATGAAGTAGGAAAATCTTTAACGGAAGCAATGATTGATTCTATGCTCGCACTTGTTAAACCTGATTTTTTGCAGGTTGACTGTAAAGGCCATCCTGGCTATGCCAGTTATCCTACTAAAGTAGGCACACCTGCGCCGGTAATTATAAATGATCCCCTGCGAATTTTTCGCAACGTAACTTCAAAATACCATATTCCTTTGTATGTTCATTATTCCGGAGTGCAGGATCAACGGGCTATTGAACTGCATCCGGAGTGGGCTAATATAAATGGAAAAGGCGAAGCGGATAAAAGCAATACTTCACTTTTTAGTTCTTATGTAGATGAACTAATGATACCGCAATTAAAAGAGCTTATCACAAATTACAAAATTGATGGAGCCTGGGTAGATGGAGATTGCTGGTCGATGCAGCCAGATTATGGACCGGCAGCAATTGCTGCATTTAAAAAAGAAACTGGTATACTAACAGTACCCATTAGCCCAAGTGATTCCGGTTATTATGCATTCATGGATTTCAACAGAAGAAAATTCAGGAGTTATGTAAGTCATTATGTTGATGCTGTTCACCAGTTTGATCCTACTTTTTTAATTACAAGTAACTGGTCGCACTCTTCCATGATGCCGGAAAAAGTGGATACGCATGTTGACTTTTTATCTGGAGACATGGCTACCAGAGATTATGTTGCCAACGCAGCTTTTGAAGCACGCTGTCTTGCACCGCAAGGTAAATCATGGGATCTGATGGCCTGGGGATTTACCTTTGATTGGGAAAATAATGTTGGTACTTACAAATCAGCCGTTCAGTTAGAGCAGGAAGCAGCGCATGTTTTATCAATGGGTGGCGGCTTTTCAATATATTACCCTCAAAATTATGACGCCTCCATAAAGCCCTGGAAAATAAAAACTATGGCCGCTGTTGCCAAATTTTGCAGGCAGCGGCAGCCATATACCTATGGTGCTAAACCAGTTCCCCAAATTGCAATGCTTCATTCTACCGAAGGCTTTAAACACAAAGTAAACGGGGTGTATAATAATTTTAATGGAATATTTGATGAAGAGGCAGGCGATTTAAACGCTCTTTTAGACGGGCAAAATTGCGTAGAAATTTTGATGGAACACAGCCTTGAAGATAGAATGAAAGATTATAAACTCATTTTAATTCCAGATTGGGATTATCTTGCGCCGACATTTATTGCTAAACTTGAAGCCTATGTAAACAATGGAGGTAACCTTTTACTTGTGGGCGCAAAAACGGCTAAATTATTTGAACAAGACCTTGGGGTAAACTTTTCCAGGTATGAAGAAAAGAAAATGCTGAACCTTGGATTTAATGATGATATAGCTACAGTACTTGGCAATTATCAGCAGGTAACTTTAAAAGAAGGAACAAAGGCTTTTGGAAGTTTTTATGCTCAACAGGATCTCCGTTTTCCGGATGGTATTCCTGCTTCCGTCCGTAAAATGGGCAAAGGCAAGATAGCTGCGGTTTATATCGGTCTTGGCAGTAATTACCAAAAAAGAAAAGCGCCGGTAATGCGTGAATTTTTATCGGGGCTTGTAAACGAACTTTTTGCTGATCCGTTGGTAACAGTCACGGGCTCTCACCTTGTAAATGTTACGTTGAATAAATTAGGCGATAGCTATGCCATCAATCTTGTAAACATGGCGGGTGAACATGCAAATAAAAATGTTTTCGCCTATGATGAAATACCTGCTATCAGGCCACTGAAAATTGTATTACAACTTCCGAAGAAACCGCAGAAAGTTATTCTTCAACCAGGTAATATTCCGGTAAATTATAACTACAAGGATGGCAAGCTAAGTGTTGTAATTCCGGCCTTAGCGGATCATTGTATTATCATTATCAAACCCTGAAAAATCTTTATACCATGAAGAACAAAATTCGCTTCTGCTTTGCTACATTTTTAATGATAGTGATAACAAATTTTTCTTACAGCCAACAAAACAAGCCTATGACTTTTGAAGAATATATCCGCAGCGGCATTCCCGCAAAAAAAGAAATAGATGTTTTTATTAATGAATTTTCCTGGGCAAAATTTGATCCAGACCTGGGCTATATTTTAGGAAATTATATGCCATACGATGGTATTGATAAAAGTTCAACCATATCTACTGCTTTGGCAAACGGAGCAAGGAAATCTTTTATGTATGCAGCTAAACCTTGCCGCATAAATGCGTACGGTAACAGTTTTACGCAGTGCCACCAGGTGAGCGATGGTGAAACATGGGAAGAGTATCTGGGAGCTAACCTTGGAGAGCCTGTGAGAAATTTTGGGATGGGTGGCTATGGTGTAAACCAAACATATCAGCGGATGCTGAAACAAGAAAAAACAAAAGACAGTGGGCAATACATTCGCTTTTATTTTTGGGGAGATGATCATATCCGAAGCTTGCTAAGGTGCCGCTACATGCTTATACAAAGCTGGATAAAAGATCAGCAGAGTAAGGAAGGGGTGGGCAAAATGTTTCATGGAAATTTTTGGCCAAACATAGAAATGAACCTTGCAACTGGAAAGCTGGAAGAACATAAAAGCAGGATAACCAGAAAAGAAGATTTATATAAAATGACTGACGCTGACTGGATGTATGCAAACCTGAAGGATGACCTGGCATTGCAAATGGGACTATATAAAGAAGGATTGATTACTGATGTTGATGTAAACAAATTAAAAAAGCTCGCCAGTTATCTTAATTTTTCTGTTGACCTTGATGACAAGACTGTCCGCCAGGCTTCGGTTTCTTCATTGCTTGATAAATATTCTTTTGCAGCTACGGAATTTATTGTAAAAAAGGCCAAAGATTTCTCTGCTGAAAATAATAAAAAGTTAATGGTTATTTTGTTTGATCCCTACCGGGTTACAAAAGCGCTCATACGCAATGAAAAAAGATACGATCAGCAAGTAGTCAATTTTTTGAAAGAAAATGATTTTAATTATTTTGACATAAACCTGGTACACCAGCAGGATTTTAAAAAATTCAATTTAAGTATTGATGATTATTTTAAAAGATATTTTATCGGGCATTACAGCCCCGCAGGCAATCATTTTTTTGCTTATTCCATCAAACCAAAAATAATAGAATGGCTGCAACCCAAACCTATCACTTACGAAAACACCAATAAGCAGATGACAGATTTTAAAGGCTATGTGGAGGCTTATTGAATAAAGGAATAAAACTGCTGCTATTGTGTAAGGAAATATCTATAAAGAATAGTTGGACAGCATTTTTATCTGGAAAGAATTTCGGCGCCTAAAGGAACTTTCTCCGTGTTAAATATTATGTTGCTGCTTTATTTAGCAGGACTGAGTTTAATAATTGCTGCGAGGTAAAGAAAATGACTTTTAAGAAACAACCTGCATTATTGTTGGTTAAGGCATCAATGAAAACTATCTTGATAAAAGTTATCACCCATTTAAACATATCTGAAATGACTATAAAATTAATGATCCTTTTAAGCCTGTCAATCATTGGGCTAAATTCCATTTCACAAGAAAAAAAAAAGAATGATCAACAAAGGAATGCAACGGTCAATGTACCCGCCTCTCAAAATAAATTTATCGAGCTGCCACTAGGGGCTATTAAACCGCAAGGCTGGTTAAGGGAAATGTTGATACGCCAAAAAAATGGCGCCACCGGCAACCTCGATAAACTTTACCCAATTGTAATGAACAATCGAAACGGCTGGCTGGGTGGTGATGGCGATCAATGGGAACGTGGCCCTTATTGGATTGATGGACTACTGCCCCTGGCTTATATTTTAGATGATAAGGAACTAATCGCTAAAACAACCCCATGGATCGAATGGTCCATTAAAAGCCAGCAGCCTGATGGATATTTTGGACCTTCAAAAGATTACCCGTATGAACCTGGTATGCAGCGAGACAACAGTAAAGATTGGTGGCCAAAAATGGTGATGCTTAAGATTTTGATACAATATTATTCCGCCACCAATGATCAACGGGTTATCAACCTGATGACCAATTATTTTAAGTACCAATTGAAGGAGCTTCCTGCAAAACCGTTGGATCACTGGTGTTTTTGGGCAAGGTATCGTGGTGGTGATAACCTGATGGCTGTTTATTGGCTTTATAATATTACCCACGACAAATTCCTGCTTGATCTTGGAGAACTGCTGCACAAACAGACCTTCGATTTTACACATGCTTTTTTATTTACGGATATGCTATCTACAGTAGGAAGCATACACTGTGTTAACCTGGCGCAGGGGATGAAGGAGCCCATCATTTACTACCAGCATCATCCCGATAGTGTATATATAAAAGCTATAGAAAAAGGGTTCAACGATATCCTCACGAAAAATGGCATGGTGCATGGGCTGTATGGTGGAGATGAGGCACTGCATGGTAACAACCCTACACAAGGTTCTGAATTATGCACAGCAGTAGAGATGATGTTTACGCTGGAAAATATGCTGTCCATTACAGGTAATCCCCGTTATGCAGATCACCTAGAAAAGATAGCCTTCAATGCGCTGCCTGCCCAGGTGACGGATGATTTTTTAGATAGACAATATTTCCAGCAGGCAAACCAGGTATTGGTTACAAGGCATGTGCGCAACTTCGATCAGAACCATGGCGGCACCGATCTTTGTTATGGATTACTCTCAGGGTATCCTTGCTGTACTTCCAATATGCACCAGGGCTGGCCAAAGTTTACCCAAAACCTTTGGTATAAAACGGCCGACAAGGGCATCGCAGCACTTGTATACTCCCCGAGTGAAGTAAAAACTACAGTAGCCAATGGCATAGCCATTTATATCAAAGAAGAAACAAATTATCCTTTTGAAGAGACGATTAAATTTACCTTCAGCATGGATAAAAAAACAACGTCTTTATCCTTTCCATTTTACCTGCGCATACCCGAATGGTGTAAAAAAGCGTCCATAAAAATAAACAGCAAATTATGGATACAAGCCGATGGCAACCAGGTTGTAAAAATCGATCGTGCCTGGGGTTACGGGGATATAGTGGAACTGGAATTACCGATGCATGTTTTTAAAAATACGTGGTACGAAAATTCAATGTCTGTAGAACGTGGCCCTATCGTGTATGCTTTAAAAATGAATGAAGAAGTAAGAAGAGTAAAAAATGATAAAGACCCAATTGATTTTGGCAGTTATTATGACGAAGTATATTCCGGTTCTCCCTGGAATTATGGTTTAATTGAAACACCGGATAATAAATTGGAGGAGCAATACAAAGTAGAAAAAACTGGCTTGATCTCAAACTATCCATGGAATTTAAAAAACCTGCCGGTGCTTATTAAAACAATCGGTAAACGGATTCCTTCCTGGCAGTTGTACAACCAGATGACAGGCCCGATACCCTTTAGTATAATTTATGGATTGGAAACTTCGCCGGTCGAAGAAATAACTTTGGTGCCGTATGGCTGTACCAATCTGCGTATTGCTCAGTTTCCGGTGGTGAGATAATTTTAGGTAATAATTGGATAATTTATAATGCATTTACAAACATACATATTGGGAAAGGATATCTTTAAATACCCTTTGCACTCACGATTCAACTACTGATAATTTTGTTATAACAATACAGCAGCCATGCATGAGGATGAGCGCAAAAAACAGGTATATCACTATAATTATTCGATTGATCCGGCAAGCCTTCTTCTGGAATAAGTGAAGATTCTACATTGTCGGAAGCAGACCAGTAAGAGGACCAATATTGCGGAAAACTTTTAGCATAATTATTAAAGGTCATATTTTTTAATAATTGCATAGCCTCCTGTTTATCAAATGCTGCTACGCCAATTATAACAGGGCCATTTAGCGCATACCAAAAGCCCCCATTTTCACGGGAGCCTTTGTCAAATTCAGCATCTTCAAATTCCGGCATTTCTTGTTGGCGGGCCCCAAGTTTTTCACCTTTATACATCCGCTGCTTTAATTGTTCCAATAATGTTTGTTTCTGCTTGAGACTTAAATTTTTCATTTGCATCATAAACCCTTGCGGTTCTAAAAACATGTTTTCATCGCCATAAGATTTATCGTTAAAATACATTCGTTTGGAAAATGTCCGTAAGCCCAGCTCCTTCATAAATGCCGCCTGCACTTTGTTGGCAAACAATTCCATTGATTTTGTGAGCGTTTCGATTTTTGGTTTGAATGCGGCAAAGCCTGGCTTGGTTAATACAATCTGCAGTTGTGGCACAAGGTTGTTAAAGATAACACATACCATCGCCGAATTCATGTGCGATTCACCTTTGTATAATACCCTGTTGTAAGGAGCGTTTACAATATAAAACACCGAATCGTTCCAGTCGGAATTCATTAGTCTAACCAATCCATGTTCGCCTGTTCCAATTTCATCCCGTAAAAATTTAAAACAATTTTCAACGACCTGTAATACGGTTATCGCCTTAGTTTCTTTAGCGGGATAAAGAGCGATTTTCTCATTAAGAAATGCATGGTCGCCGGTGATGCTCAGGTATTCCGACAAGAGGAGAAAAAAATACAATTGCTGGTCGCTGGTAAAATAACTGTAATTGTTGGCAACGCCATACCCCGATTCTATCAATTTTATTTCACCCCATGCGGTAGTTTTCTTCATTGCATATTTCAATACCGATTTAGCAAGCAGCGGATTGTAATGTAGTACGCCTAACGCATGTTGAAGATGATCCCTTGCACTGGCATGTATGCCCCAGTTATAATCATAAACTGTTCCCTGTGGAATTTCTGCTTCTTCATAAAACTGATTGTACGTAGCCATGGCCTCTAAAATATAAGCATGCCATACCAATTCATCCTTTAAAACAGCATCATTTTCTTTTGAAAAAGATGGCAAAATTTTCCGCCACTCATTGCCATATTTATTTACTGGCCTTGCATCTTTTTGCGGAGATTGCATTTCGTCACACATTTTATCAATTACATCAAAGCCCTTTTCAAAACTGTAGCCTATAATGAGTTCAACAGTTTTTTCTTCGCCTGGCTTTAAATAAAGATTAATGTTTGCGGATAATTTATCCTTGTCCGTTTCATTTTTATTTGTTAGTACAACGCCTTTTGTAAGTGCCTTCATAAATAAAGAAGGCGGATAACCATCTAAAAATGAGATGGCTTCTTTATCCGGAAACAACAAAGGGTCATCTGCAACACCTTTTATATCAGCTTTTATAATGTCTTTTTTTGAATTGGCCGAGACGACATTCACATATTTTACAGTTTTGTGTTCAGCAGGCGCATGTTGTTGCTGCATCATTTCATAGTGTGCAATTACCGTTTCCATATAACTTAAATTGATATCGCCGGAAGTTTTATTGGTAATACTGACGGTAACCATAAACGCAGATAATCCGTTATAAGGATTGGTAGAAGGTTTAACGCTAAGTATTCGCTTACAATCCAGTTTAGCAGTTTTATAATTATAACTTGCAAAACCGCAACCAAAAGTCCTTTCGCAAATTTCAGGATTCGCTGCCAATGAATTTACTCCGGTAAGCAGGTATTGATTGGCTATTTTATTGTTTTTATCCAATACATCTATAAACGCATTATTTAATCCTGAATTAGGCACATCACCCTGGTTGATGCGGCCCCAGGCACGCTGCCCTGTTATCAGTTCGTATTCACCACTAACATGGGCAAATAAAGTAAACCGATAATTACCCAATAGAAACCAAGGGTCGGCAGGTAACTTTACTTTTTTTCCATTTTGCAGCAATAGTTTATAAGGTAGCTTGCCGGTATAATTAAAAACTGGCAATCCGTACTCATCTTTTTGCCATATACCTAATGAATGTGGTTGTTGATAACTGGAAGCATCTGCCGGAGATGACAGGCTATTAATATTTTTAAACAACAAACGGGCGTTGCCCGAAAAGCCGATAGCTGTTGCGCCAACTTCTAAAGTTAGCTTCTGAATAAATTTGCGCCTTGAATTCATTTGAAAAATATGTTTTTAATAATGGACTAAAATCAGATGCTGTATAATTGTTTGTTACTCGTTTATATTTTTGCGCTGATTTATTCAACATAAAAAACTTTGCTCCGTACTAATTAGGTGCAATCTGAAATAAAAAATAAAATCATCAAAAAAGATTACCCTTCTCCAAACCTATATTCTGTAGATTGTTTATAAATTTCTCCTGGTTGTAGTATGATAGATTTGAAACCTTTGTGATTTACTGCATCCGAAAAGCCCTGGCATTCCAAACAAATTCCGGCATATTTTTTATACGGTAACCCCATTTTTCCTAAGGTCCCCGTGTTTAATCCTACACCTGTATAAAGTTGAAGGTTGGGTGCTGATGTAAAAACAAGCATATTTCTTTTGCCGTCGCCAGAACTAATCCGTGCAACTTTTTTAAAACTGCCATCATTATTTTCGAGTAAATAATTATCACCGTGGTTCAAATATAGAAAGGGTAACCGCTCGCCAAGCGGTGCTGCGGTTCTAAAATCATTCCCGTTTATTTCTACCGCTTTTATGTTTCCTGTTGGTAATAGCATTTCGCTTACTTCAATAACGCTGTCGGCATCAATCTGAATAATATGGTCAATAGCGGTGGCTGCTCCAGATAAATTAAAATAGGAATGATTGGTAAGGCATAGCGGAGTTGGCTTATCAGTTGTAGCTTCAAAATTCATCCGCAATCCACCTTCATTGGTTAAGCGGAATAAAACAGTAACATTTACATTGCCGTGATAACCTTCTTCTCCATCCGGACTAAAATAACTGAGTTGCAGCGCGTTATCATTTTCAAACATAATTACCTCTGCCCGCCACAGGCGTTTATCCAAACCTTTATTTCCTCCGTGTACGTGATAGTCAGCATAATTATTTGAAAGCTGGTAAGTTTTTCCTTCAGCAACATAGCGGCTCCCGGTTACCCTTCCTGCAATCCGGCCTACAATGGCACCAGCATAAATATTTTCGTTTACATACTCGTCAATAGTGTTAAACCCAAGTACTACATCAAGGTTGTTCCCCTCATTATCAGGAACTTTTATTTCTGTTGTGATACCACCAAAATTAGTAATGCTAACGGTTAGGCCACCTTGCCGTTTCAGCGTGAATAATTGAGCGTTATCGCCATAAGGCGAAGTTCCGAAATCTGATATTTCGATGCTTGTACTTAAGGTCATTTGCTATTTTATCTGATATCTTTTATTCTAAAACCAGTTGTATAAAGTTGTCCATCGTAAGCCAAAACGCACCCTTAAATCCGCTGGTTACCATCAGGCTTTTTCTGCCTTTGCCATCATCATCGCACACCGCAATATCCACACCCATTTTTTGAGAAGAGTATGCGAAAAAATTTGGAATGGCAAATCCTGTTTCCATAATATATCCGCCCATAACACGTTTTATAACCACTTTGCCGTGCCAATCCTTTTCAAATAAATCTGTTTGAGGTGTATTGGTATAATACACTTGTTTTGAATCATCAAAAAAAACTTTAGGCGAGGCCGAGGGAAGAAATTGCATTTCATGACCAAATAGCCTCCTGCCAAAGCGGTCTTGCAAACTGCTCTTGGAATTTATGCCTTCAATTCTATCGCCTTTTAAATGTTGGTGATCAAGGTGGATTTCGACGCAATCGTTAAGCCAGGCAAACTCCTGGTTAAAGTTGGATAATGTATCGTCTTTTACCTCAATCAAAAAAAATAATTTTCCATCATCGTGCGCTATTTTCCAGCTAAAGCTTAAATCCTGGTCGCCGTGCCAGTTTCCTTCCGGTAAGCCTTCACCCATCCACAAATTATCACGGCCATTTACATTAACGGCCTCAATATTCGCCCAATCATTTGTATTGCCATCCACAACAATTTTTTGTTTTTTTACCAGGTATTTTTTTTCTGCTTCCATAGTATGGTCACTTGTTGCTTTATTTGCACTCATGCATTGCAGAAAGCCTAAAACCACGATAAATAGGGAAATTCTTTTTACAGTGTTTAATATTTTCGGCATTAATAAATTTTTAAGTGTTTTATAAACTGCAGGCAAAATATTATTTGATTTTAGGGTGTATTAATTCATTAAATAAACGGGCATCCAATTCTTCCATTTCCATTATGCCATTTAACTGGCTTGTTGAAACCCATGGCAACCAACCCCGGTGAATACCATACCCCCTCATAGGTGCCAGGCTCCAATGCTCCTGCATCCATCCGGGGCCACGCAAATCATATAACCTGCCTGGCAGTGCCATCATGCCTTTGGTATTGTGGAGCAACAATCGGGCAACTTCCAAATAATGTTTGTCATTAGTAAGTTTATATAAATGTGCAAATTCGTCTACGTCAAAAGCCATGTAAGCATCTACTAATGAATGCCCTGTTGAAATCAATTGTAAGCCTATAGTAGAAACACCTTTCTTCCAATGAAGTTTACTATTGTCAGCATCTACAGGCATGGGCACATTCCAGATATAAATCCATGTTTGTGTAAAATTTGCAGCCATCTGTGCAGGTTCCAACCATTTCTTCTCTCCTGTGGCATCTAATAAAAACAAATATGCTTCCAGTGATAATGTGCCAGCTTCTTTATCAATCACATTAGGGTTGTCGATGGTGCCACCAACAAATAGCCCATTTTTTTGGCCATTGTTCCAAATAAATTCACCGGCTTTTATTGCCGCATTTTTATATGTTGCATCACCGGTAGCACGGGTCATTAATATTAAAAGGGGAATAGCTGAAAAGCTGGACTGCGCCAATGAATCAACAATTTCGCCGGTTACTTGTTTCCAGCTACGTGGAAACCCACCCGACGCGTACTGCTGCGTTAACAGCCAATCGGTAAAACTTTTAATCCATGTTAGCCAATCCGGGTGATCTTTCCCTTTTGCTTTTTCACGTATGTAAGCTTTTAAAGCTGCTTTCATATCATCACCAAAAGATCTCAAGTAAACTCTTTTATCCTGCGGAATGGCCAGTGCAGGCTCACCAGTATCAAGATTAAAACCTTCGCCTACAGGAGGGTTCATTTTAAATTTGATGTAAGAATCAAAAATAGCAGTGGCAAGCGCCCTGTGGTTTATGCTCTTATCATCTTTGTATTTATCTGCATCCTGTAATAAAAAGTTAGCACTCTCTAATGTTTTGCCGGTAAACCCCATCACCGATTTTCTATCAGTAACGGGTTTTTCATTATTTGCAGCGGGTGTCCAGTTAGTAATCCCTGAAAGTCCATTTTTTGTTTCAATACGCTCAGCAAGCATATCAATAAGCGACCTTTGAACCAATGCTATATCCTGATAATTAATTTTTGGATTGAGTTTGCTCCAGGCAAGTCGCCAGGCATTATTACAATATGCAGGAAATGATGCTTCTTTAGAAAATATAAAATCTACATGATATACTTGTGTAAAACCATCTTCCATTGGGTGATACCTTCTGCGCCAACCATGTATATGCCCATCAGGATAGGTGTTTTCTTTATAGGTATATTCTCCTTCACTGCAAGGGAAATGATAACCCAGTGCAAAAAAACCTTTTTTGTTATTTAAACCAAAAGCGCCCAATTTTATTTTTTTATCTATCAATGTTGTTGTGCCATAAGTTTGAGTATCTGATGTATCACTGCTGCCATCAGGTTTTGGATTAAAGGCAGAGATAGCTGTTGAATCCTTTAACCTGAATCCTAACAAGGGAGCAGGCATTCTATCTTCCCTGATCCAAAGCATTCCGTTTGGAGTTTTATAAACATCTTTACCCCCAATAGCCGATGTCGTAAGATTTGACGTGCTACCGTAAATCATGCCAGGTACAAAAACATCTATTTCATCTCTGTTAAATTGTTGATTTGTTTGTAATTCTATTGCAGATAAAAATCCACCTTTTGAATTTCCATTTACTATAATTTTCCTGGAGAAAGAAATGGAATGTTTGTTTATACGCACAGTATCTGTGACCTTAAAATAACAGGCATTTTTAATTTGTATAAATGCTGTTCCTATAAAGCCGTTATTTATTTTTTTATAAGCATCGTATCCATAAAAATAATTTTCAATAGCATCTTCATTTTTGTAAATTTCGAGGCCAATGGTGCTTGATGGCAGAATGGATGTCAAGCTGTTTTTTGTTGATGAAAGTATCCATTTACCAAGGCTACTTTTTTGAAGATAAATTTCACCTCCATTGTTGAATGAAGCGATTTTTTTTTGAGCAAAAGACGATTTTAGTACGAAGGTAAGAAGGAAGGAAACTATGATTATAAGCGAGCGATTTTTCATCTTTTTAAATTATTTTTTACAAATTAAAATTTCCCTGTCTAAACTTTTACCAGGCGTTTTACAGTGGAGTTTGGCTATTTGTGAAGTGGTATAATAACTACAATAAACATAAACCTTGCATAATATCTTTAAGGCTTGCTAAAATTCATCAAATGCTATTTGATCCGGCATTACACCCAAAGATGCAAGCATGCCTTGGCAAGCCGCTATCATAAGCGGCGGCCCGCATAAATAAAACTCTGTATTTTGCAGATCAGGATGATTTGATAAATATTCCCGAAGCACCACTTCATGAATAAAGCCCAGGTGATATTTATCCTGAACGATTTCATTTGTACCGGAAAGCGCAACTTCAAATCTAAAATTGTTGTGTTCCTCCTCAATTACTTCAAAATAATTTTCATAAAAAAGTTCCTGTAAACTTCTTGCACCGTACCAAAAGCTCACCTTACGCTTGGTTCTTTGGGTCTCAAACAAATTGGAAATATGCGATCTTAATGGTGCCATACCAGCGCCACCACCAATATATATCACTTCTTTATTGGTTTCTTTTAAGTGAAAATCTCCAAACGGGCCGGTGGCATGCACAATATCTCCCGGCTTAAGTGAGTAAGCATACGAAGAGCCGATACCGGCATGGCAGTTTATTTCTATTGGGGGTAATGCAATCCTTATATTAAAGTGCAATTGCTTGTCTTTAGCGGGATTGTTAGCCATTGAATAATTGCGCCGGGTTTTGGTAATATTCGCAGATTTCATCCGAAAGGTGCCATTTTGTTTCCATGTTGAAGCATAAGGTTCTTCAATTACAAAATCATAAAATGCTGTAGCATGAACAGGAATTTCCAATTGCAAGTAATCACCGGCCCTAAAATCAAAACTATTATTATCAGCCGGTTCCAGTATCAATTCTTTTATATAGGTAGCCACGTTTTTATTGCTAACCACGGTAAAAGGAATTGTGCTTTCAGCTTCCTGCTGGCCTACACCTGCTGCGGAATTGATATTGAGCAAAATTTTGTTTTCTTTTAACGCAACAGCATAAGTACGCAATGAAGCGCATACCGGTGCCCTTTGTACAGAGCCATCTACAATACTAAAACGGCCATTGTGTTTTGGGCATTCTATCTGTTCGCCAATCACCAGCCCTTCTGCCAAATGCGTACTGCCATGGGTGCAGATTCCATCAGTAGCATAATACTTTCCTTCTGCGGTTCTATACACCGCATAAGTGTTTCCTTCGCAATCCAGTCTTACTACATCTCCTTTGTGCAATTCGTCGGCCAAACAAACCATCACCCAGCCATCAATAGCATCTTTAGTAGATGCTTTAAAAGCATGTACATTGGTGTGTTGTACCGCTTCAGTTCCCGCAGGTAGTTCTCTTTTTACAAAATATCCCGGGTCTTTAGATTGCTTTATCAGAGCAGGGATAATTTCTTTATATGTTTCTATCAATCCATTGTAAGGTGTGGGGCAATAATCTTTTATCAGTTGATGCAATTTGGGAAGGTTGTGATAAGGCACCAGGGGAAACATGTGGTGTTCAAGATGATAATTCATGTTCCAATATAAATAACGGTTAATGCGGTTCATGTATAGGGTACGGCAGTTTAGCCGATGATCCAATACATTTTCTGCAAGCCCTGCATGCTGTGTTAGTCCATAAACCGACACCATATAGGACCCTATCAGGGTGGGAAACCCGATATAAAACAAAGGCAGCCACGATTGAAAATAAATGGCCAAACCTATAGTAGTTCCATAAATCAACACCCATATCCACGATACTAAAATGGCTTTCTTATATTCACTTTTTGGCAAGTATTGTTTTTCTTTTTTATCAATTTTACCTGCCAGGTGAAGCAGGCATTTCCTGATCTCCGGGGGCACACTCTTAATGGCGACAAGATTAAGCAGTATGCCTTTTATATCGGGTGGACGGGGAACCGCAATCTCAGGATCACGGCCTACAATAATAGTATCAGAATGATGACGGGTATGGCTCCAGCGCCACGAAACAGAGTTCCTGAAGATCATGAAAGAAGCGATTTCATAAAGGACGTTATTCATCCAGTCCGTTTTAAAAGCAGTACCATGGCTCGATTCGTGCCAACGGGAATCGGATGAAGATGCATACACAACGCTGTAAGCCATGATGGGTAAAACTACCCGCCACGTTCCCCAAAGGACATACATCAAATAGCCAAAGCCAAAAAGCAATGCAAACCAAATGATGGTGTCACGTATGGCAGGGCCGTCCTTTCTTTTCAGCAATTCACGCATTTCGCTTCTTGATACCGGTGCCTGGTACCAGGTAGCCTCGGCCAGGCCTTCCTGCACTGCCTTAAAAGAATCTGCACCTATAAGGCTATAATCTTTTTTTTCTTTTTTTAATGTTTCCATTTCTTTACCATTTGCAGTTAACAATTTTCATAGTTCCGCCATTGCGAATTTTTCGAAACACCTGCCTGCCCCTTTTTTGGTTTAGTAGTAATCCATTCTTTTTTGCGATCTACAATTGCTTCCCAGATCAGTTCAGTTTGCTGGTAAGTTAATTTTTCTTTTTTAAATTCACTTGGGGCAGTTCCTTTGTTTTCAACAAGCAATCCCATTGCTACCAGACTGGCTTCAATAATTTCTTTACCCAATTCAGCATTGGCATCTGAAGCATCTTCGCCC
Organism: Ferruginibacter sp.; assembly: GCA_965247025.1. GTDB lineage: Bacteria > Bacteroidota > Bacteroidia > Chitinophagales > Chitinophagaceae > Ferruginibacter. The sequence continues at coordinate 6,191,738 of OZ252000.1, forward strand.
TGAGCAAATCTTCCCAGTGTGTCCGTTTTTTCTTTGTGCACCCTCTCCATTGCCATCAATTCCGGATGCAGATAAAGCAATTGCGATACTTCATAACTGCCTGCATGGTCTCCCTCGTATTTTCCGGTTACCAATTCGGGATCTGATTTTACAATTACATCTACTTGCACCATTTCCATAAAACAATCTGCCACCAATCTGTAGTCTTGCTGATTGCCACCCGAATGGCCGGTTAATACAAAAACGGAATTAAAACCTGCGTTAGCGAAAGCCCTTAACTGGTAAAGGAAAAACCGCAACATGAGTTCCGGTGGCATGGCTGTCATATAAGGATTAACTTCTCCCACAACTTCTTCGAGCCATTGGGCATGATATCCTGCTTCATGAATTTGATAGCCCAGCGTGGGGGCAACAACACCGCCAAATCGCTTTGCCGCTTCAATACATAAATATTCCGCCTTTAGTGTATCCAATCCAAAAGGGGCAATATGCCCGTGGGGTTCACAAATTCCCATCGGCAAAAAAACCAATGATTTTTCTGCCTGTCTCGCTAAAAATTCCTGCGGCAAAAGCCACTCCCATTTTACCATTTCTTCGTTCATATTTTATTTACTTAAAGAACCGCCCACAGCTTCCTTATCCCAGTATTTTGAATCGTAGAAATTACGTATCCACCTGTGGTTTCTTCTTATTGCTTCAAATACATTTTCGGGCAATGGAGTTTCATCAACCGCCGCAATATTTTGATTGGCGAATTTTTCTATATGCATAGAAGTAAGCGCTGTTGTAATACCCGGATGATGAATAGCATATTTAATGGCAAGGGCAGTTAAACTACTTGCGTATTCCGGAACAAAAATCTTCAACGCATTTACCCTGTCAATGTACATTTGCCGCGGTATAGCATCAAAAAAAGTTTGCCTGAAATCATCTTTGCTAAACTGTGTACCTTCCTGTAGAAATCCACTCAACCCGCCTTCATCCATTATGCACCTGGCAATAATAGCGACATTGTCTTGCTGTGCAATTGGCACTAAACAATCAAGTGGAGCAGGATCAAAAACATTAAAGATGGTTTGAACCGAATCAATAAGGCCGCTCATTACCAGCGGCAATACAATATCGCACCGACAATCGGGATTTGAAACGCCGATATATCTAACCTTACCCTCTTCTTTTAATGCGAGCATATCGTCCATCCAGTAACCCGATAACCCCCAGTTTGGCCAGTAAAGATGCAATTGCAATAAATCCAATTGCTCCACTCCGAGTGTTTTTAAAGATGTTTCAGCACTATGCTTAATGTGTCCTTTTGGAAAGGTGGTGTTTACATCTTGCGGAATTCCCCAGCGGGTATTATCAGGGCCCAAAGATTCTACCTTGGTTGCGAGAAAAGGTTTTTCGCCATCCCATGTGGCAAGCGCTTCTTTTAAGAGCGCCTCGGACTGCCCATATGCCCTTGCCGTGTCTATAAAGTTTACACCTTTCTCCAGTGCGTTCAACACGGAATGCAGCATCTCTTTTCTGGAAGCGCTTTCAAACCATCCGGCGAGGCCCATAGCGCCATAGCCAAGTTTACTTATTTTATTTTTAGATTTTGGAAATATTGAATACAGCATATTTGATCTTATTTTTTATCCATTTAGTAAATAGTATAGTTGTAAAAGAAACGGTAACCGAAAATCATTTTCTTAACTTCGAAATTATGCTTCCGTGTGCAACCTCATCACGGATGCTAAACCATGCCTTAACCTTTTAAGCCCATCCAGGTAATGAAACCACGATTTCCATTTCTCTTCTTACATTAAAAACTAACACATTAATGTACTTACAAATTGATTTTGACATTAAAAAACGACTACTTTAATAATCACGATTCTGCCCACATTTTTTCTATTTCTTCAAGCGATTTCCCTTTGGTTTCGGGCAGCCACTTTATTGAAAAAACCAGCTGAAGCAGCGCCATCAAAGCAATCAGCAAAAAAGTGCCCGTACGAAACCCATGCAACATGGCAGGGAAAACCCATACCATCAGTGCATTAAAAAACCACTGAACCACCACTGGAAAAATCATGGCACTTCCACGCATCCTGTTTGGATAAATTTCGGATATTAGAGTCCAATACGCCGGCCCTATACAGGCGGAGAAAAATGCTATATAGACCATACAGGCCACAAAAACAAATAACCCTTCAAAGTGGCCGCCAAAGCTCATGAAGGCTAAAAAAAGCAGGGCGATCAACATCCCCGAAGAGCCTATTACATACAACCTTCGCCTACCCAGTTTATCAATGAAATAAATAGAAACAAAAGTAAAAATCACCGTAGTGATCCCCAGCCCAAAAGTGGCAAACAAAGCCGCATCAATTTTAAAACCTGCGGTTATAAAAATTTTCGGTGCAAAATCGACAATGGCATTTATTCCTGACACCTGAACAAATATGGAAAGAAAGAGGCCTACCAGCATCAGGCGTTTATTTTCTGGCTTAAAAAGATCAAGCATCCTGCCACTTTTTTCTTTAAGGCTTTCCTGTATTTCAGCAATTTCGCTGCGTGCCATTGTTTCGCCGCCAATTTTTTTAAGTATGTCGAAAGCAAGTGCTTCTTTGCCAATTCTGAAAAGAAAACGTGGTGTTTCCGGAACAAAAAAAAGTAACACAAAAAACAGTGATGATGGAATTACCCCTGTATAAAACATGTAGCGCCAGTTATCTGTACCGGCATCCCGAAGGGAATAATTAATTAAATAAGAAATCAGGATTCCAATAACAATTGAAAACTGGTAAAAAGAAACGAGCATTCCCCGGTTACGGGCCGGAGATACTTCCGCAATGTACATAGGTGAAAGCATAGAAACGGCACCAACAGAAATACCTCCTAAAAAGCGTGCAATAACAAAAGTGGTAAAACTTTGGGATGCTCCGGTTAAAAAAGAGGTGACAATAAATATTAATGCCACATACAAAAGCACTTTTTTTCGCCCAAATTTATCGGTGATCCTGCCGGCAAAAAAAGCCCCAAACATGCAACCAAAAAGTAAAGCGGCAAAAGAAAATCCTAACCCAAAATGGCTGTTTTCCAATTGGAAATATTTTTCCAGAAAAGGCCCGGCACCAGTTATAATGGCAATATCGAACCCAAAAAGTAATCCACCAAGAGAGGCCACTACCGTTAGTAGCGCCAGGTAGGATTTGTTTATTTCATTTTTCATTACGTCAAGTTTATCGTTAGTTGTTTTAAAGGCTTTTAGCTTTTTTTCAATTTCAATGTTTTATAAAAGCTGGCCTATTTCATTCAAGAGCTTACTTTATTTATTTACATTTTGTGGTGTATAGGTTGGCCCGTCAGAATTAATTATATCTGCATTTATGTAAAGGCGGTCAATTCTGGAAAAGCGGGCTTTGTAGGCTGTATCCCAGCCATGATACACAATCCAATCATCGCCTTTATTGTCAACTAATAATGAATGATGCCCCGGCCCTTTTACAAATCTGTTCGATTTTAAAATTGTATCCTGCTGCTCTGTGTAGGGGCCCATCGGTGAGTTAGCGATAGCATATCGGATATGGTAGGTACTGTCTGTCCATGCACCACAACTATATGTAAGAAAATATTTGTTATTGCGATGTAGCATAAATGGGCCTTCCTGCCATGAATGGTTGCTGATGATTTGTTTTGGTTTGCCCTCAACCTTTGTGGGTGAAAGCATCCTGTCGCAGTAAATTTGACCTGCAGTTAAAACATCCACATTTCCATGTTCGATAGTGTAAAACATATACATAGTGCTATCGTAGTCAAAAAAAACATGTCCGTCAATGGAAGAATGCGGTATCACTATACCCACATTTTTGTAAGGGCCCATAATGCTGTCAGCTACGGCCAGCCCAACATGATTGCCCGAATTGGCCGGAGATTCCTCTGGCGATGCAGTATAATATAAATAAAATTTGTTGTTGATCTTATACACCTCAGGTGCCCAAAAATGTTTGTAGTTCCAATCTGTTTTAAGCCCGTTGGTTACTGCCCCACGTACAAATTCCCAGTGTGCCAAATCTACCGAACGATGAATTGGTATGAAATGCCCGTCTTCAGCTTCGCCGGTGGCAAATAGATAATAGTACCCATCTTCGTATTTTATATTAGGGTCTGCCAAATATTTGCCAATGATTGGGTTGGTGTAGGTTACTATGTTGGAAACAGGGGATACTATTTTTTGGCCTCCGCTTGTGCAACCAGCAGCAACTACTATTATCATTACAGGTAAATAGAAAAATATTCTTTTTAAAATTTTCATGCATTTATTTAATTGGATAAATTAGCAACAATTATTTGCCTGTTTTAGACGCAGATGATTTGTTATCAATATTAAGATAATTATGCGCCAGTATTAAAAACACACTCGATGTCCAGGTGTATGCCGGATCGGAGAGCGGTTTGCCGGTTAAGGCATCGTGCCTTTCGGAAAAGCTGGTTTTGGCAAGATGATCGCAATATCTTTTGGCCACTTCCTTTGCAAAATCATGTTCGCCACAAGCCTCCAGCCCATCAATAAGAATGTAATTAATGGGTGCCCAAATTGAGCCACGTGTGTAAGAATCCGTATTAAAAAAAGGACTAGTTAAACTTTCTGTGGCAAAGCCAAAAACAGTAAGGAGTTCACCTTCATGCTTCAACTTTTCAATTAATTTTTTGCGGATATCAGCAGGCAATTTGTTTCCTAATAAAAGCGGAACGTAGGAAATAAAACTTTGGCTGCCCTTTGTGTAATCCCCGGTATTGCTGTTTTTAGATATAAATTGTTCGCCATTCCAAAGATTATCCATCAATTTTTTTAAAAGATTTTCAGCTCTTATTTTCCATTGTGCGGCCTCAGTTTGTTTGCCTAAGGTTACAGCTAATTTTTCCAGGGTATTCATTTGTATAATGAGAAATGTTGCCAGTTCCGGGCCTTCAATTGGCAACCCTACATCAAAAGGGGGCGTATCATCAAAAGATTCAAAGCTGTGATAGTATTGCGGGAGCCCATTCCCATCAGGATCCCTGTATGTAAACCAAAAGTTTGTCCATGCCGCCAGATACGGATAAATTTCTTCCATTCTTTTGCGTGTAACCATCCCGGGAATTTCCATCATTTTTTGCAATGCCCAGCCATGCACAGGTGTTTTCACAATACCCCATGCTTCTTTTTCATCGTCCACACAATCGGGCAGGCTTCCTAATTTACTTTGGTGTTTAAAAATACCTGTAAACTGCTCCCATGCTTCTTTAGATTGACCGGGCGCCAATGCGATCGCATTAAAACAATTATCCCAGCTATAGTAAGTGTTCATCCAGTTTTTAGACATTAGCATAGCCTCCATTTTTAGCTGCCCACGTGGCGCAACCATTGCTCCCCAATTTTGATACTGAGCTACTGCCCTGCCGGCTTCGTAACGGGGTAAAACATCGGGTGACCTCTTCAGCCATTGCCGAAAAGCTGCATCATTATCCAGGACACAGCTATTAAAGGTTTTTGTATAAGTTCTTGGCACCCATTCACTTAAAAATTCTTCCAAAGCAGCTTCAAAATTCCCCGATGAATCAGGAAAAAAATCCAAGTAAAAATCATCGGACCGATTAGGGGCAGGGCTTTCGGTACTTGCCTTATCTAATGGCTTTGTAGAAAAATTTCCTTTAAGGGAAGTAGCCATATAAAAAAAGTCGCCATACTGGCCATCTAAGAAACGCAATTGTTTCTTATTTATGGGAACTGCATAACATTTATCAATCGGGCTTAATTTTATGCCAAGATTTTTACCTCTCATTCTAATTACGAATGGGTTTTCAAAGCAAAATTCAACGAAACCGGCATTAGTGTTTAAAGTAAGCTTGCCGGGAGATGAAATAATTTCAGGAGTTACTATTTTATCTCCTTCCAAAACGTCCACTCTTATCATGTAATTATAAAATTGCCTTCGGGAAATGTTCCGTATATATATTCCATCAGAAACTTTCTGCACATATTTAATAGACGATGGCGTGAGCTGCGTTATGGCCAGGTACGATCCTCTGTAGCTAAAAGGGATTTGGTTTAATTTAAAATTCACCCCATCGCTTTGGGCTAATGTTGCTACTGGAAGAAGTACCAGCGCAATTAATTTTCTCAAAAAAACTTTCATAATAGATAAAAAAATTGTTAGAAATAAAATTTAGTTCAATGTTTCAAATGCATATTCATTTACGTGTACCTGATTCTAGTTAAAAAATAATTGTAATAGTTTTTTTTAGAAAATAAAAACGGGGGTAACCCATCATTATTTTCTTAACCGTAACATCATGCTTCCGTGTGCAATCAATTTTTGCCTGATCTCTTTTTTAGTTTTTCCTATATCTAACCCCGCCCACGCATCATGCAAAATGTATGATCCTTTTAAGCCCAAATCAGACAATGAAACCAGTATTTCTTTTTCTTCATCACTTAAATTAAATAGTGCGACATTAACGTATTTACCGTCCATTGAGTTGGATGCCCAGCATACCAGATCATTTTTTCGAAAAACCTGTCTGCTGCCCATGCTGTGCTGGTCAATGTCAATAACTTCATCATTCATCATTAACGATGTTTCCAAAGCCTCATTTTCAGGCAGGTTGCCACCCATCATTAAGGGGCTTCTAAATATGCTCCATAGCGTTAAATGTGTACGGGCTTCTTCTGGAGAAAAAGCGGAGCGACGGGGTTTGCCTACAGGCCCACGTTTTGCTATTGCACCAATTTGAAGCATATCGGCATCGGGCCAGTGGCCGGGACCAGCCTCTGGTGCCCACTTTGCCAGGATTGAAAATTGCTGTTTCAATTGAGAGAAGGCATCCCAAAAATCATGGCTTACCCGCCATAGTTGTGCATTGTCTGCAGCATGCTTTCGGTTTTCATATTTCATATTTAAACTTAGGCTAAGGGTGATAGGCTTTGGCAGTGCTTCAATAGCATTGTGAAATGCAGTTACTTCTTCTTTGCGGTACGGGTAATTTTCGTCCATATCGGTATCATCCAATTTAATATAATCTACACCCCAGCCAGCATATTGCTGCAAAATAGAATTATACCACAACTGTGCGCCGGGTTTTTCCATATTAACGCCCCACATATTATTTAACCAGGGGCAAACAGATGTTGTATCTGCAATGTCCCCAGCTTTAATGCCGGTAGTACCCATAACGGGTGTATTGTACCAACTAGCCTGGCGGGGAATGCCTCGCATTACGTGAATGCCAAATTTTAACCCAAGAGAATGAATATAATCTGCCAACGGTTTAAAGCCCTGCCCGTTTGCTGATGATGGAAACCTCCGCAAATCAGGCAATAGCCTCCCATATTTGTCCATTTCAAAATAAGGCACTAACGACCCATCAAATGGAAGCTTATATTGCGGAGGATTGCTTTGCCCGCTACCCGGCGGAAATGGATACCACCAACAAAAATCTACCACGATATATTGCCAGCCATGTTGCTTAAGATTTTTAGCCATGTAGGCTGCATTCTCTCTTACTTCAGCTTCTGTAACACTTGCACCGTAACAGTTATAGCTGTTCCACCCCATTGGAGGTACTGGTGCCAGATACGCTGAATTATTTTGTGCGCTTGCAAAAAATATAAGGCACAAAAAACTTGTATTTAAAATAGCTTTTTTATACATAGGTTAAAGTTTTAGAGAAGAAAATCAATTCCATACAAAGTTGAACTTACTTATCTCCATAAATCATTTTTAAATAGTATTCTTTTTCTTTAAGCTCTTTCTCAATGTCTGCACCCTCAAACAGAATTTTATGAACTGCATCTTTACAAAACACCATGGCTTTATCAAACATTGGATTGTTGGCATTAATGCATTTTGAAAATGCCATTTGTTCTCTTACACAATTAAAAAAATCAGAATCAAAAGGTTGCCTTTTTTGCTGCTCTACATTCACAGGCAGCATACCGGTTTCTTTACTAAAAAATTCGCTGATTTCATTATTGCCCGTTATTAATTCTATAAATTTTGCAGCAGCAAGTTTGTGGCGGCTTTGCGAACAAATTACCAGCGAATGATTGTACATGTAGGAAGAGGACTTTTCTGAATCTGAAGGATTGAGGAAGACATTAAAGTTCTCGTCAAAATTTTTGTTGGTATGTTCCTTCATAATGTATTTAATCCACGGGCCGTCTGCAATTATTGCTATGTTACCACGAGCGAATAAACGACGGACGGTAAAGATGTCTGAAAAGAAAATTTTATGCTTTTTTACAAATTCCCGTATCCATGTAAAGGCTGTTATATTTTCCTGAGTATACAACATTGGCCCCCTTGCTTTTACATTAAAGCCTCCTCCAAAAGATAATAAGAAAGGGTACACACTTAGAAAATCAACTTCATTGTTATTTTGGGTTATGGCGTAGCTATATTGATCGGTAGAGGTAAATTTCGATTCCAGATCTGAACATATCTCAGACAGTTTTTCCAGGGAAAAATGCTGAGGGAAATCATTATACCCATATTGCTTCAACACTTTGATATTGGCAATGTGGGAAATAGGGCTAAGGCTCCAGCTAACTGAATACAACCTTCGATCTACCACGCCAGAAACAATGTCTGCATCATATAGCCTGTTATCTAAATTTTTCTTATCTATAAACAAATCAAGCGGCTCCAGGGCACCCATTGATGCAAAATAATTTGTCCAAAGATTTATTATCTGTGCAACATCAGGGGCATTCCCGTTGGAGATAAGGTTTACCAGGTCGCTTTTAATTGTTGGGTACGTTGTTGGAAAAACCTCTACCTCCACGTTCGGCATGGCTTTATCAACCATATTCAGCATTTCTCTTAGAATTTTTTCGCCGTGTAGACTTTCTCCTATCCACGTCAAAAACCGAAGCTTTATTTTTTGTTCTGATACAAAAGTGCCACTTCCTTGTTTTTTTATAAGAAGCCCTTCGGAAACTAAAATGGAAACAGCCTGCCGTATTGTAGAAATGCTGAGCTTGAACTCTTTTGATAACACAGCCTCACTTGGAATTATTTTGCCACGTGGGTACTTGCCACTGACGATCCTTGAAGCCATCACATCTTTTACCTGTAAATACAACGGCTCATAACTTATATCCTTTTTCATACCAAGCAGTCATTCGAATGACTAAAATAATCATATATTTCAACTTTACCAAAAGAATTATATAAAGAATAAATCCTTTTTAAAGCAAACCGAATTTAGTGGAGGCAATTTTATACTTGTATAAAAAAAGAAAATAGAATTATAACCGCATATTAAATTATCAGCGTTTCTTTTTCTCCAAAAAACGAAGTGGCTTCAAATAATCAATATTTATTTTAGCACTTTGCAATGATGTTTCTTTATAATAAGACCGACCCGGCTCTGCATAGAAATATCCCATCCCATGCTGCAGGCCAACAGACAAAATTTGTTTATAATTTAAAATACCTTTCCCCGGGTCGCAGGTAGATTCTTCTTCGCCATCGGCCGACAAACGCTCTTTCAAAATGTCCCGAATGTGGCAGGAAGTAAAGCGGTGACTGAAGTTCTTTATATAGGTTTCCGGATCAAGGCCTTCAATCGCTACATAATAAACATCCATCTTAAAATTTACCGACTTGCTGTCGGTATTTTTGAGTGACACATCTATGGGTAATCCCAGTGAATTTTTTTATAGCCATATCCGTGTGGACAGTAACCAAAACGTATTCCAGGCTTTTTGCAAATAAGCCTTTGGTATTAAACTCATCTACAAAATGTTTGAAAGCATCAATAGTTGTCTGTGGCCCTTTCCATGGACAAATCAAATACTTTAACCCAATAGAGGCAGCAATCTCCACCTGCTTTTTAAAGCCTTCTGATTTATTATCGTAATGGCAAGAGACAAAGGCAAGGTTATTGTCTGCTGCAAGTTTTTTAAACGCCTTTGGTTCCATTCCCCAATACATACTCTCATCACTGCCAAAACTTTCTATCTGCGTATATCCCATTGCTCCCAGTTTTTTTAAAGTATTCGGAGTATCGCTTTCCATGTCTTCTTTTACAGAATACAACTGTATGCCGATAGCAGGCAGCTTCCATAAATTGACAGTATCAAAAAAAATACCTGATTGCATTGACAAGTTTTTTACTGAAGGTAAAGGTAAAATTGACAATGCCATATTCTTTATAAATTTTCTTCTGTCTTCCATACTGTTTTATTTAAAGATTTACTTGCCTTGCTGATTTAAAAATACTGACGGTGCATAAACTTTTATTGAAACTTTTTACCTTCCGTTATTCCCTTCCAGTTATCTGTTCTAAAAGGTGATGCAGGCAAACCTTCCTTATTAAAAAGATTGGCTTCTGCTGGTGCATCTGTCCATGCGTACCGTACCGCAACAGGCTCTTTAACTTCATCACTCCAGACAATAATTGTATTTTCATCAACAGATGCTTTGGCGTAATGCCATATTTTATCTGCACCTGCTATTTCAAAAGCTTTGGGATACCCATACTTATCTTTTATCATTAATCCGCTTCCACAATAATCAAAACTTATAACTGCTTTGCTGTTTATAAAATCTGCTGATTTATACACCGGGCCACAAAATGGAACATCCAGCCCATACACTTTTTTAAAAGCATTTGCAGCAAGCCGTTTGCCCACATCTGCTTTATTCTTAGGGTGTATATCGCCGGGGTTTCCAACATCAATTGTTACTGCCATACCGGTTTCGGGTAAAGCAAGTGCCATACTTTGTGCTTCCCTTAGTTCTGCCCATTCGCTTCCTTCATTGCTGCTCATATCGCCACCATAGCTGGAAAGCTGTACAAATAAAAATGGCAACACTTCTTTCCATTCGTTGCGCCAGCTTTTAATCATCTCAGGAAAGGTAACCCTGTATTGATAAGCACGCCCAGTATTGGCTTCTCCCTGGTACCATAAAAAACCTTTTATGGAGTATGGAATTAAGGGATGCATCATGCCATTATACAGCCCGGTGGCCATACTGTTGCACAGCCTTGCATAAACAAAGGGTTCGTTGGTGGCGGGCATCATTTTCCATTTATCATCTGCCAGCGAAATAGTATGTTTTTCAAAACTCAAAAATAATTTTTCTCCCCCGCCATAAATGCCCATATCATGCCAGTCAGTCCATTCTTCCGCTCCCTGTTTTAGTATCACCGTATTTCTTCCGGGCTTCCACGTTCCGGCAGGCAGGTGCAGTGTTATTTCATCCATCTTTGCTTGTGATACTATTTTGCCGTTGATGATGACTGTGTGTTTGCTGTTGTTAGTACCGAGATTCAGGACAGATGGCAATGCGGCTTCGGATTCGGTTACATCAATATAGCGCTGCATGTAGCCCTGCCCACGATAGGCAAACAGACCAGCCCAATCCCAGGAACCAGGTGCATACATATTTTTCCATGCATCAAAACTGTAGCCGGAATGCAATACATCTTTTACAGATGGCGGTTCAAATTTTCCGGTAGGATTGTCCTGCATAAAAGTTGCAATCCTTTTAAGCCCCTGTGCGGTTACGTCATCCCATGTTACGGGGGCAGTGATACCTGCATCGTGTAATTCTTTTGATGTTATCAAGCTCTCTTTGCTCATCCATCCTTCTACCTGCGAACCACCCCAACTGGCATTAATCAGCCCAACGGTTACATTTAATTTCCTGGCTAACTCTTTAGCAAAATAATATCCCACTGCAGAAAAATCGCTTATGGTTTCTTTCGATGCAGTTATCCATTCTCCGCCTTTTAGGTCTTTAGCAGGCCTAAGGCTTAATTCATGTGGCACCTTGAAGTGTCTGACTGTACCAGGCACAGAATCAAGCTCTTTTTCATAACCATACGCACCATTTAAAGAAAACTCCATATTTGATTGGCCTGAACATATCCAAACCTCACCAATCATTATATCTTCCAGCTTTATTTTTTGGTTACTTCCGTTAACCATCATTGTGTACGGGCCCCCCGCTTTCATAGCAGGCAATTGAAGTATCCAATTACCATTGTTATTTGCTTTTGCTTTTACAATTAAGTGATTGATGCTAACAATAATTTTTTCGTTATTGGCTGCCCATCCCCATACTGTGACGGGCTTTGCCTGCTGTAATACCATGTGGTTTCCAAATATTTTTGCAATGCTTAACTGTGCTGTAACAGTAATTGACAAAAGTGTATTAAAAAGTATAAATAAACTTAAATTTTTAATATTACCTGTCCATATAAATTTATTGACAGGCCAACGAATTAACTGGAGATAATTAAATAGCACGTTACGGCGATTCTTTAAAAAGATATTTCTCATTTATTTAAGTTTCATTAGATTTTTTGCAGAGATGACTTTATATATAAAAAATAAAGTTTACTCTTTCCAAACCACTACATCTGCTGGTTTTAATATTTTACTTCCTATTAAAATTTTTGCGTTAGCTGCCATAGGTACGGTGTAAGGTTTTTCAGAATAATTTACACCTATCCAAAACCCATCACGCCAGTCTATAACAACCCCTTCCGGAAGGTTTGCCGCAGGTATGCCTGCACGCTGATATACTTTGTTTACAACTGCTTTTTCCAATGCACCATCATCTGTATCCGGGCCAACAAATGTTACAGTGCCTTTTCCCAATTTTCTGGAAACTACTGCCGCCTTGCCTGCATAAAACTGGTTAATATATGTTGCCCATACTTCAGTGCCGGGCATGGGCTGCAATAAATCGGCCCAGTTATTCCATTTGTATAATTGGGCTTGATTGCCAAATTTTATTGTGCCGTTTGCTGTAGCAGGCATAAGGTCGTAGAAAGGAATTTTTGTACCTGTAAGTTCATAAACAGGTTCTGCCCATTTCATTTCCCATAGTTTTCCATTGCGGTCTTTTTGCCCGGTACGGCATGTGAGTATAAGATGGCCGCCCTGCGCTGCATATTGTTTCCAGCGGTTAACCAATATTGAATCTAAAAGCTCGTAAGCAGGAGCAATCAGCACCGGGTATTTGGTAAAATCTTTTTCTTCGGTAATAACATCAACGGGAGCGCCTAATTGTTTCAAAGCATTATAGTAACGCATAAGGTGACCCATATAATTCCATTGAAAAGTTTGGGGCTGGTTATCCATTTCCCAGCGGCTGTCGGCATTGTACAAAACTGCTGCAAGGCGGCGTTGATATTGATTGGGTATTTGTGAAGTGCTGTCATATTTTTTTCTTAAATCCTTTAATTCATTAATCACTTTTATATATTCCATACCACTTGTGCTTATCGTAATACCATCTGTGCAGATGATACCATAATGATATTGTTCGCCACCTGTAAGCGGCTGTTTAAACCTGTAGTTGCAAACAAATTTATTGCCGCCTGCAAAGGCATGCCATATCCACATACGCACTACACCGGGCATTGGCTGTGCATTAAACCTGCCCCAGTTTACCTGCCCCGGCTGAAGTTCCATCACACCCGTTGTACCATTAAAAGAACGGAAGAAATCATTGGCAAAACCAATGCTTGATGGTGAACCCATCCGAAACCCCTGTTCGCCTATGCCATTGTCATATCCTGCCACCAGGTATTTGGTATAAGTAAGAAAATCAAGGCTTGTAATTTTTGATGGGTCCACATCTGCATGTTCAGGCATCAGGTTAGTGGTTATCCATTGCTCAGGTGAAATATACTTTCGCAATATTTTGTATTGCATGGATAAAAAATCATTTGCTTCATCAGCAGAAAATCTTTTAAAATCAAGTATCGCATGTGGGTTTGGCTGCTGCACTAATTCTTTCTGATTGGGGATGAGTACCTGTTCAAAATTATCATAACGAAGGCTCCAGAATGCAGTGCCCCAAGTTTTATTCAATTCGTCTATAGTTATATATTTTTTTTGTAACCATTTGCGAAAGTTTTCCTGTGCCGCATTGCTGTAATCATATTGGCCATAATGCGAAGGTTCATTATCCAGTTGCCAGCCCCATATTCTTTTATCATTTGCATAATGCCTGCCGATGGCTTCCACCATTTTAGAAACATACTGCCTGTAAACCAGGCTGCTCCATGATATTTGTTGCCTTGACCCATGCTGCATTGTACGGCCTTCTGCATTTACCATCAAAATCTCCGGGTGTTTTTGTGCCAGCCATGCCGGTGGCGTTGGCGAAGAAGTACACATAATCACTTTCAGGTTGTTTTGATGCGCCAGCTCTACAGCTTCGTCTAACCATGCAAAGTCAAACCTGCCTTCTTCAGGTTCAATAAAAGTCCATGCAAATTCTCCGTAGTGCGTAAAATCAAAACCTACTTCTGCCATTTTTTTTATATCTCTTTCCCAGTATTGGTGCGGCCATTGCTCAGGATAATAATAAGAGCCAATGGTCATCAGGTCTTCTTTAGGAAATAATAAATTTCCTTTACCACCACCGGAAATATTTTGCGCTGTAGAAAATGAAATGAATACAAAATGAAACAGCAGAATCTGTAGCGTTTTTTTTAATTGCATTATTGAAAATTATTAGTGTCTTTTATAAAAAAATTTATTGTGAACTTTTTCCGCTGCTGTAAGACAAAACTTGCATCGTACCACAAGATATTACTATCAATCCTTCTGATACATTTCCCATGCATCTAAATCAGTAACCCCTTTATGAATTATTGCCATTAGCGCTTCCACAATTTTAGTTGGGTTATCGTGCTGATAAACATTGCGGCCATAAACCAATCCCTTTGCCCCTTGCTGCAAAAAAGCGTAGCTTTTTTGAAATACTTCCTGCAAACCTGACTTGCCACCGCCCCTTACCAATACCGGACACCTTGCCGTTTCAATCACTTCATGGTAATCTTCGGGGTTATCAGTAGGGTCTGCTTTTATAATATCAGCCCCAAGTTCACGGGCCTGCCTTACTAATGGCACAATTAATTTTTTATTTCCATCAACCTGGTAGCCGCCCTTGCCATCGTTGGTTTTCATTACAAGTGCTTCTATCATCAATGGCATTCCATATTTATCGCACTGGCTGCGTATGCGGCTGATGGCATAAATGGTTTGCCTGTGCAGATCAGGCTCACCGGGCAGTAAAAGCAGGTTGCATATTACACATGCCGCATCCATCTTTAATGCTTCCAGTACCGGTTCATCGTGGCTCTGCAAAATATCAAACATTACTTTATGCGTTTGCGGATTGTACGGGTTGCCTGCATCCAGCCGCATAACCAATGCTGGTTTATTTTTTCCTTTTATATTTTGCAGTACATCCGTTTGCCCGTAATTCATTTGAATGGCATCGGGTGCAGCTTTCACCAATTGGCCTACCACTTTGTCTATATTTTCAAGGCCGTCTAAAAAACCATATTCATTAAATATGCCGTGGTCAATGGCTACATCAAGACATTTACCTGATTCATTAAACAGGCGGTTCATCCTTACTTTTGGAGATTGAAACATTGTTTTTATTTTTTTAAGTTAATTATAATTTATTCCCTGGAGTTTATTGTAAGTAATGCTGATTTAAAAATTGACTACTTTATTATCCTTTGCAGAATCATAAGAAGCATACACCAATTGCAATGTCTTTAAGTTATCTTCTGCTGTAGTTTCTGCAATTGCTTCTCCCCGGAATGCTTTCGCAAAATGCCGGTTACATTCTACAATGCTTGCATGTACAATTTGATAGTCAGCATCTGCCCATTTATAATTTTTTGGCGGCAACCGCCTGGCATATGTTCCTGATTTTGTGGTTACCCTTATCCAGTAATCACCGGTAACTTCAATACTTCCTTCACTGCCTTCTACAAAATAATAGGTCTGCGGAAAAATGTCGTGTTCAAGATAATTTTCAGGATAACCCATTTCACATACCACTGTTGTTTTATTTTCACCCATCTTCATCATTACGGTAGCTACATCTTCTCCTTTAATATTTGAATGGATACGTTGTGTATGGCAATACAAACTGTCAGCTTCTCCAAATAAAAAACGAGCAACATCAAGTATGTGTGTTCCTAAATCAGTGAGTATAAAATTTTCAAGGTTACCCAATGTTGGTTCATTTTTAAAAACAGGGTAACCTGATGTCATATAAATCCGGCTTCGAAATGGCTTACCGATTACACCGCTTTCAAGAACATTTTTCAACTCCCTTGTTGGCTCCTGCCATCGCCAGTTTTCATGTATAAAATAAGCGGCACCAGCTTGTTTACATACGGTTATTAGTAGTTCAGCTTCTTCAAGCGAAGGTGCCATTGGCTTTTGGCTGATGACCGGAATTTTATGTGCGGCTGCCAGCATTACAAATTTGCTTAAATGAAAAGGGTTGGTGATAACATCAATAAAATCTGGCTTCTCTTTTAAAAGCATTTCTTCTGCATTATCATACACTGATTTTATACCAAATTCATCAGCCATTTTTTTAGCTTCACTCAGGGTACGGTTATAGATGGCAATACATTCTACACCTTCAATTTCTGTCCACGCTCCCAATTGAAACCTTGCCCAAAAGCCTGCACCACAAATTGCGAATTTTAATTTTTTCATGTCTTTAATTATGCCTCTTTAAAATCCATTAAGGTTATTTTCTTTTTAAATCCATTTGTTTTTATTAAAAGAAATATCAACCCAACTGCAAACCAACAACTACCAGCTACTTTAGCCACCGGTGCCAAGCCCCACCAAATTATAAAACAGCAAATAAATCCAAGAAGCGGCACTACAAGGTCTGCTAAAATATTCCGTTTGCGGCCTGCTTTTCTCTTAATATAAAATTGCCAGAAGGCGGCAAAATTTACTCCCATAAAACCCAGGAATGCACCAAAGTTTAGCAGGTGAGCAGTAATTTCATAATCCATAATCAACGCACCGAAATATGCAAATAAACCAATGATGAGGATATTGTATGTTGGTGAATTTTGCTTTGCACTAAGATGCCCAAATATTTTACGGGGCAGCATATTGTCCCTTCCCATTCCAAAGAGCAACCGTGCAGCACCCACCTGGCTGGTAAGCCCTGCACCAATATTTGCCAACAGTAATAAAATCCCAATTCCCTGAAAAAGAATGTTGCCGCCAACCCTTTTTGCTACATCCAAAAACGCAGTTTCCACATTAGTAAATGAATTGTAATCTGGCCATACAAGCTGGGCAAGATAGATGAGCAATGCTCCAAAGATGCCAATGGAAAAACACACCAACACGATGGCCGGTAAAATATCCTTACGGGGATTTTTTACATCTTCGGCAAGGGTTGTAATACTGTCAAAACCAAGATAAGTAAGGGCTGCAAGTGAAGTTGCAGAGGCAAGCGATTTAATATCAAATGTAGCAGGGTTATAAAAAGGTTTTGTTGAGAGAAGGCCAGCCCATCCATTGCCTTTATATAAATAACCAACAGCAAGAATAATAAAGTAGAAAATGACAAGGCACATTACAATTACCAATGTTTTATTGGCACGGGTGGTGGAGCGGATGCCAAGCAGGTTCAACAACGTAATGGTACCTGCAAAAAAAGCAGCAATAACAGCATAAGGTACTTGCGGCAATAATCTTTGCACCGCAAGGGTTCCATAAATAACACAAAACAGCGGGATGAAAAGATAATCAAGCAGCATAGCCCAGCCTGCTAAAAAACCAAGCAAAGGATTCAACCCTTTGCCTACATAAGTAAATGCAGAGCCTGCACTTGGATAAAGACTTGCCATGCGGCCATAGCTTAATGCTGTTAATACCATTGCTACCATGCCTATAAGGATTGTATCAACTGCATGGCCATGAGACATTACGTACGCAAGGCCAAAAACAGTAATGGGCGCACTGGGTGTTACAGCAACAATCCCATAAATATACACATCCCAAAAAGTTAAGACTTTACTCAGGCGTGGTACATTTTCAGAAGAAGTGCTGCTCTTAGATGATTCTGTGTTTATCATATTTTACAAAATAACATTGTGCTTTATTTTATTTGCTGAGGTGTGCAGAGCCATATCAATCATACTCAATACATCATCGGGAATAATAAGCCCTGAAGCCTTTATATTTTCTTCTATTTGTGCAGGCTTGCTTGCACCTGTTAATGCGCTTGAAACAGAAGGCTGCCTTAGCACCCAGGCCAAAGCCATAACAGGTAATGACACGCCCATTTCATCACTAATGCGTATTAATTTTTCTACCTGCAAAAGGTATTTATCATTTAAGTAATCCCAAACAGTTACTTCTGCTTTTGCATCAGGGTTGGTAGCCCTGCTTCCTGCAGGGTATTGTACTCCCAGCCTGTATTTGCCCGTAAGCACCCCCTGCGCTAAAGGCGAATAAACAACCTGCCCAATTCCATTTTTTTCACAAAATGGGATGGTCTCTTTTTCAATAAACCTGTCGAACATATTATAGCTTGG
Organism: Ferruginibacter sp.; assembly: GCA_965247025.1. Taxonomy (GTDB): domain Bacteria; phylum Bacteroidota; class Bacteroidia; order Chitinophagales; family Chitinophagaceae; genus Ferruginibacter. The sequence goes on from OZ252000.1 coordinate 6,210,113, forward strand.
CTGGTTTGCAACTATGCGATTAAGCAGGTAATAGTCACATACTGTAAGCCCTTTATCTATTTGGTGGGCTGTCCAGTTACTAACCCCGATATAAAAAATTCTACCTGCCCTTACCAAATCATCCAGTGCCCTCAGTGTTTCATCCAGTGGTACCTCAGTATCGAACCAATGACAGTAATACAAATCAATATGGTCTGTACCAAGTCTTTTCAAACTTTTGTTTACCTGTTCCATTATGTGTTTTCTTGAAAGGCCTTTGTTGGTTACGCCTTCACCTGCCGGCCAATAAACTTTTGTAGCCAGCACATAAGATTCTCTTTCAAATTTTTTCAAAGCTTCACCCAAAATTATTTCTGCTGTGCCACCTGAATACACATTTGAAGTATCGAAAAAATTAATGCCGCATTCATAAGCTTTTTCAATAATCTTAATGGCGTTTTCGTTTGTGGGTGCATCATTACATGACAGCCAGTTGCCTAAGCTAATCTCGCTTACTTTTAATCCTGAATTACCCAGTCTCCTGTAGAGCATACTGAAATATTTAAACTACATTATTTTATCTTCTTTTTAACCGATACCACTAATACCCAATCATTTTCTCCACGGCCGTTTTTACCGGGCGGGATAAATAAATGATTGCCCTTATTATTAAAAGGAGAACTCTTAACAGCTATATACCTGGCATTGGTAGGGTCGAACCAACGGGCAACCGCTTTACCGCTTAAAACGTTCATGTTAACATTTATTCCGCCAGTATGGGCAGGTGGTAAATAGGCTACCAGCAGGGAGCCATCTTTTGCAGCAGCGGCTGCAATGTATGTTTCAGTGCTATCAACATTATCAGCACTATTAATAAGTGCAGGCATATTATTCAGCCCGGAAGGAACCAACTTCCACCAGTGTACGGATTGTATAAAGCCATTGAGCCTGCCCATATCCATGGCAGCTTGTGTATTAAGATGTTGTTGCCACACAGGGTCAACAAATTGCCATACATACGCATTGCCGGAAATGTAGCCGCCAATGGTACTCAGCCATCCCCACCATTGAAAACGCCTAACGGGTTGCGTAGCATTGGGATTAAAATTGTTGCCGTCCGGGCCTTCTTCATCATAAGGTTCTTCCAGCAAAAAGGCGGGCATTACGGGGATATGGTTGTAGGCTTTACGGGTTATATAAGGCACAGGTATTTTCAGCTCCCAGGTATAGCTACCGTTCATTGTCATCTCTTTTCCAAATAAGCTATTGTCTGCAGCGTTTTCTCCGCTGTTGCTCTCACCTGTGTATTGAACAGATTGCTGCCCTGCCACACTTTTTAATCCTTTAATCAAAGCTGCTTCAGCAATTGCTTCCTCTTCTGTGTACTTTCCTTTATCACCCAATAACATCCATACAATGTTTTTTCTTTGTTTATACCTTGCAGCTACCCAGGCACCATACTGTTCTGTTTTTGATGGTGCGTTTGCTACCAATTCTCTTATCCAGCCTTCCTCCGCTGTTGCTGTAGTATGCCCGACATAACCAGGGAACATCAATACCAGCAAGCCTTTTAATTCGCAATAGGCCAGTAAAGTATCTACGTGTTTCCAATATTTTTCATTGGGGGTTAACAGGTTAGGTGCCTCATTTTTTACATCGTTGTAAATAAGTTTACCATCCCACTCATTTCCATTCAGCCGTTTTACAAAAGGTGCCTCACCGTACCCATTGTAGGGTGCATGGTTGCCCACAGGCCAATGTGTGATTACGCTTAATTCGATAGTATTATGGCCATGTGCAAGTGTATTGTCTATAAATTTTTTGAAACCGCTATTGGGCTGTGATACTAAAAACCAGGCGGTACGGCCTAAAATAGGAAAAGGCCTGTTATTTTGGTCAATGAGATAGCGTTTGTTGGCGCTGATTTTAAGAGGAAATTTAATTTGTGCATTCACCGTTTGGGCAACGGTTAGTACAATATAAAGTGCCAATAAAAAGCGGCCTTTTGATTTAAGCAGCATCATGTAATAAATTTTAAATATTTCATACTTGTTAAGTTGAAATGTTTACTCCTACTTGTTACCAATTTTAAATTTTCCGTATTGTACGGGTTAACTCTTGGTAACTGGGCTAAGTAATTTTCTATTGGCTTTTCCCTCTGCCACTTATTGGCCATGTTGTTTCTACAAAACCGTTGCGTACACAGTAAAACGTTTCGTGTAAATTGACCGTGGTGCAGCAATGGCTTGGGAAAAATTCAATTTTTTGTTTATAATTCAATTCATCTTTTTCATCACTGATAATGGCATGTTCTTCATTCAGCCCTTCAAACAATTGCATATTGAGAAAGCCCTTTATGGAAGGCTGGCCCAGCTCTGTGGTGCATGCTTTTAAACCCATATCTGCCACGGCCATGCCTTTTCGTTTGTGCATGATGGTAGATAAAATAGTAAGCGACTTTTTAAAAGCAAGCCCATCTACAATGCAGTAAGCCAAATCCATAAACACATAAGTACCTGCTTGTATCTCCGTCCAGATAGTGTTATTGCCTGTTATAAAATAAGTGCTGGAACCACCACCACTTATTTCTTTTACCGGTAATCCATTCTGCTCTAACAGTCCTTTAATGGCTGTTATTTTTTTTATCATTGCTTCTACACCTTTTTGTCGAAGGGCTACTTCTTTTGTTAGTATCACATTTCCCTCGTAGGCTTGCAAACCTTCAAACACTAAACCTTTTGACTGGCTTACTTTTTTTGCCAATGCCAAAACTTCATCTACAGTTTGCACACCGCAACGGTGCATGCCAACATCTACTTCTACCAAACAATACAATGTAGCACCGGTTTTTGAAGCAGCTTCAGAAAGGTCGTCCACATTATCAAGGTTATCTACAGCTACCGTTATTTTTGAACCACTTTTAGCCAAACCCATCAACCTGTAAATTTTTGCTGGCTCTACAATTTGATTGGCAATCAAAACATCTTTTATACCTGCCTGCACCAATGTTTCAGCTTCGCTCAATTTTGAACAGGTAATGCCTTTGGCTCCTGCATCAATAAGCTTATGTGCCAATGCTGGGCATTTGAATGTTTTATAATGCGGACGAAGGCTGGCATATTTATCCTTCATAAAATCTGCCAGGATTTTGATGTTACTCTCTAAAATATCCATGTCGAGCAACAATGCAGGTGTTTCCAAATCTTCTATTTTTATCTGAGGCATGTTGCTGTTTTTAATGATTGAATTAAACCCTTAAATGAATGTTTTAATGTAAGCAATGCTTTCGTCCAACTCATCCAATAATTTATTTTCATCGTACTCAAAAGGGTGGATGAGTTCTGGAAAAAGATAAACTTCTTTCAATCCTGATTTATCCAATGCTTCTAAAATTTTATCTAATTTGATAATGCCTTTTGCATTGTTCTCTTTGGTGAAAGACCAGTGCCTGTCCATAATGCCATCTGTTTGCTGCAGGTGTACAACAGGGCAGTGCTTACCCAGAGCCGCAATCCATTTGTAAATATCCAAATCATCGCCGCCCATATTATAACTGCATTGATGGCCAACATCGAAACAAAATTTTACAGGTATTGGTACGTCTTTATTAAAGCGTTCTAACAGTACCAAACTTTCTTTGATGGTTTGCGACATTTCCCTTTTTATAGGCGTGGGTTCCCATATTACATATTGCTGGTTACATTGTGCTGCGTAGGTTGCAAAATGGCGGTAGCTGCTTACCAGTTCATCTATCATGGCAGCATGTTTAGATTCATCTTTCATTGACTCAACACTTACAGCGGCAATAGGGCCGCCAACGGTTATAGCACCAATTTTACCCGATAATTCTGCTGCCATTTCACACCACCGTAATGCATCTTGCCGCATTTCTGGCATTGGGTGCAGCAGCAGGTTATAAGCGTAAGCACCGCCACCAATAAAGGCGCTTTGAATTTGCAGGTCATATTTATCAACGGCTTTTTTAATAGCATCACACATAATGGATTTTGCCGTTTCGGTGCAGCGGGGGTCCAGCACATCAAAACAAAACTGAACATGTTTAAGACCCCAGCGTTCGCCTACCTGTTGCGCCCATATTTCTGGTTCTGGCCAGCGTTTGGCAGCATAAATAAGGTTCATTCCGAGATTTACTTTCATAACAATTGCGTTTATCTTTTTTTAAAAATTATTTTATACATCCCGATTTTCGAAATCACTTTTATTGCCATATTGATGCAGGTAACGGTGCCTTTCAGATTGTACAAATTCATCTGGTATCACTGTGATTTTTCCTGCCGCAGAAGCTGTAAGAAACATTAATGCAGCTTTCTCTACTATTTGCGAAACCATAGATGCTTCTTCTAAATTTCTGCCACAGCAAAAAACTCCGTGATTGGCTGCCAGCACAGCGTTTGAAGCACCTATGGTATTGGCAATTTCATTCGCCAGGTTTTGATGCTGCCCTGCGGGGATATATTTTGAACAATGAATTTCGCCACCAATAATCTGCGCTATTTCTTCTACTATCGGTGGTATGGATTTATGCAACGTAGATACCGCTGTGGCGTAAGGTGAATGATTATGTATTATGGCACCTATATCGCTCCGTTTATCAAATATGGCTTTGTGCGATACCATTTCGGATGATGCCAGCCTGTTGTTGTTTGACTGTACAGTACCATTATCCAGTACCGTTACTATATCATCTACCACCATAGCTGCATTGGCAATCCTGCTTGGTGTAACCAATAAGCCACCCGGGATGCGTACACAAATATTGCCCCACGTACCAATGAAGTAACCAATTTTTTCCTGCATTATGCAGGTGGAAATAATTTCTTTTTTTATATCCTTGTAACTTTCCATTGTAATAAAATTGTCATATAAATACTATCATTTTTTCTGTACACATATTCCTTCTTATAAACTACCGGCCATAATACTGAAATTCTCTTTTATTTTCCTGTCCTTAAAAACAGAGGAACCACTCACAATAATATCAGCACCCAATTTGCTGATACTACTGATATTGGCAGCGTTTATTCCACCATCTATTGTTAGCAGGATTTTTTTATTTACACCTTTCAGTTTTTCTTTTATTTGTAAAAATTTTTTATTGGTGCTTTCCAAATAGCCTTTTATGTTAGCAGGGTCAACAGCCATCACAACAACCATGTCAACTAAATCAATATACTCATCCAATTCATGTACGGATGTGGCAGGGTTTATTGCTATTCCCCGGATGATGCGTTCACCGGGATGATTAATACTTTCAATAGAATACATTTCTTCAAAAACCCTCTTTATGCCTTTACCAGCTTCTGCATGTAATGTGAGTATGTCTGCGCCGGCTTGCACATACGCATGGTATTTGTTTTCCGGTTTATCAATCATTAAATGAACATCTTTTAGCATGGTGGTTTGTATGCTGCTTATAAAAACAGGCCCTACCGTAAACGAAGGCACAAAGCATCCGTCCATCACATCAAAATGAAGCAGTTTAGCCCCGGCATTTTCCAATATTTCAATATCGGCACCCAATGCCATTAAATTTGCCGATACAGCCCCTACGCTAAGCATTGGTGAAGCATTGGTAATTGTTGTTAAAATATTGCTTTGCATAAACCTCTTTTTTTAGGGCATTTTTAAAAATCTATTTCGTTTCCCCTCACCTTTAATTCCTCTCAAAAAAGCGGAAAGGAAAGTTTTTAAAGATGCCCTTTAATTAATTATTTTATACCACCCTGTCATTTCCACCATCTATGGGCACCTGGCTTGCCGTTGTTTTTGAAAACAACGGCCCACACATTTCCACAATCATTTCTGCTACATCATGGCTGGTAACTTCTACTTTTAAAAAATTATTTGTTTTGTATTGTTCTATGGTTAACCCATAATTTTTTGCCCTTGCCTGCAAAATTTCTTCTGTCCATATCCCTGTATCAAATACACCATTTGGATGGACTGTGTTGATACGGATACGGTCGCCTCCCCATTCCATTGCGGCTACTCTCATTAGTTGGTTTAATGCTGCCTTAGAGGCAGAATAGGCTGCTGCACCGGGCCCAGGGGCAGGCACATTTTTAGAGCCGATAATGCCAACCCTGCCACCATTGTAGGCCAATTTTAAATATGGATAGCATTCCCGCAGTATCATTAAATTAGAATCGAGGTTGAGAGACATTACCTTTTGCCAATAAGCGTTTGAGAGATTGGCGATAGCCGTGCTTTGCGGAAACATACCTGCATTCAGAATCAAAATATCAATACCCCCAAAAGTTTCAATACCTATTTCCAATGCTTCCAAAAAGGCGGCTTCATTGGTGAGGTCGCAGGCAATACCAATATAATCGGGGCGGTTATATAATGTTCTAATTTCCGGCTTTATATCCAATGCAATAACTGCAGCACCCCTCTTCAATAAAGCATCGATACATGCTTTGCCAATGCCAAATGCACCGCCTGTAACCAATGCTACTTCACCGGTATAAACTGGAAGCTTATTTCTTGGTTGCAGCTTTGCCTGCTCAAGCTCCCAATACTCCACATCAAAAATATCTTTTGCTGAGATGGTTTTGTATCCGCCTAACAATGTTGCCCTTTCAATTATGGAAATGGTATGCAAGTAAATATCCGCAGCAATGGCTGCTCCTTTTGCATTTTCACCAATAGAACATAAACCAAACTCTTTATCTAATATTATCCGGGGGGCTGCATCAAGTATTACTTTTTGCTGGTCAGATTTTGCTGATTGGGTTTTGAAATATTCTTTATACGCCTCTGCGTACGCTTTTACTTTGCCGCCTATCATCGGCAGTTGTTTAGTGCGTATTACATGGTCGGGTGTTGCGGTGCCTTGTTGAGAGATAACAGATAGGTCTTCCCGGTTTGCAAATGACATTGTTTGCCAGTTATTATGGCATTGCATAATTAACGGAAAGCCAGCTTCAGCAGCGACCTCTGCCCGAAGGTTCGCTAATGTTTTGACTGTATATTTTACAGGAACGGATGCAATGTTATTGTTAATGTTCCATGCACCCTGCTGCTGTAAATATTCTTCTGCTTTGTTTACTAAATAAATCATCCGTTCATAAGATTCCTTTGCAGTATCGCCAAAAGAAAAAATGCCATGATTCAATAAAATAATGCCGATGGTATTTTTTCCTGCATCAGCAGCAAATTTTTCAGCGCACAGTCTGGACAATTCAAACCCCGGCATTACATAAGGAATGACAACTACGGTATCGCCATAAATATTTTTAATCCGCTGCAAACCGTTTGCTGTATTTACAATTGTCACTATTGCATCCGCATGAGTATGGTCAACATACTTATAGGGCAGTGCTGCATGCAATATTGTTTCCACAGATGGAGATGGCGCATTCGCAATTTTTACCTGCGTATTTAATTCATTAAATAACTGTGTATCGGATAAATAACTGAGTTGTGTTAGTTGTAATAAATGTGGCATTCGTACCGGGCTAAAGCCAGATTCATCTATTGTGGCCAAATCGTATCCGCTACCTTTTATGTAAAGTATTTCTTCTTCTTCGCCCAATACATTCGGCTCCTTAATTTTTACCGAAGTATTGCCACCACCGTATAAAACCAAAGAAGCATCGCTGCCCAACAGCCGGGATGTGTAAACCCTTAACGCCAAATCGCCTTTATGCTTTATTGAGTCATTTTCGTTCCACAAACTTTTCATCTAAAACAATTTTTATAAGTTGATATTATTTTAATAATTTACTGCTAATAAACCATGGGAATATTTATCGTATTAAAAGCCCCATTTCTTTATAACTGCATAATCTAATGCCACTGATTCAAGAGCAGTTTTGCCATTGTAAGCTTCAGGCTCAAGTATAAAATGTTTTATACCGTGTTGCTTTACTGCCTTGTTCAAAAAATCTTTTACTTCAATATCACCCTGCCCCAGCATGGTACTTTCATAACTGCCTTCTTCATTTTTTTTAGCACCTTTAATTTCATCTCTTATATGAAAAAGGTCAAACCGGTTTGGATAGGTGCTTAGCATTTCTGCCGCATTGCCACAGCAATCAAACATGCCACCAATATCAAGCTGCTGGGCAACCAATGAAGGGTCGGTATTTTTTAATATAATGTCATACATTTTTTTACCGTTAATGATGGTGCTGCATTCAAAATTATGGTTGTGATAACCAAATGTAATTCCAGATTTTTTGCATAGCTCTCCACATCTATTGAATAAGTCTAAATACCGTTTTAAGTCATCATAATTTTTCCGGTACTTTTCCTCCAGCCACGGGGTTATTATATATTCCTGCCCTGCAATTGCAGCATCTTCAATGGTATATTTCCAGGCATCTGTAAATTCATTTTTTTTAATGTCCCAATGATTTTCTTCTATCATCGTATGGCCGCTTTTCAGTTGCATACCTAAATCATTCAGCATCTTTTTAAAATCAACCGGCGGGATGTCATAAAATTTCCTATCGTGGTAATAAGCATGTTCTACATAATTAAACCCAATATCCGAAAGCTTTTTTAAAGTAGCTTTTGCATCTGTTTCCATGTTATCCCTCACAGAATATAACTGTATGCCTATTTGCAGGTGCATTTTATTTGCAGCAAACAGGTTCTTTGAAAATACTGCGTAACCTCCTGCCGTTAGCGCTGTGTTTCTCAAAAACTTTCTACGTGAAATATTCATTTCCAATTTTTTATTTTTTTAATTTACTTTCCCTAAAATCCCATACCAGCATCTGCCTTGTATAAGTAAGTTTGTACACTTCATACAAATCCTCATACACTTGATGGTTGCCATTATCAGGCAAAAAATTTCGTGAAACTTTTATAGTTTTTGCAACAGCATCCTGTGCATTTTTATAAACGCCTAAAGCAATTGCAAGATTGATAGCTGCGCCTTTTGCACCAAATTGTTTCCCCTCTGTTACGCTCACCGGTTTACCAAGGCAATCGGAAATTATCTGGCACCAGAAATTACTGTTTGCCCCGCCGCCTGATAGAAAAACAATCTCTGGGTCAACAGGCATGTGCTTGTAACAATCAAGCGTAGCCAAAGCGACACCTTCATAAACGGCACGCAAAAAATGATTGCGATTATGGCTGCTGCTAATACCTGTAAAACTTGCCCTTGCAGCAGGTTTTACAAAAGGGCCACGTTCGCCACCGGGAAAAAGATAGGGATGATAAAGAAGCCCATCAGCACCAACAGGTATTTTATGTGCATGTTTTTCAATGATGCTGTAATATTCTGTTTCGGTGGATGCCGCTTTGTTAATGTCCTGTCCAAACTCTTTTAAAAACCAATCTAAGTTTGGAGTGGCAATCATTGCAGCTATCATTCTTATCCATCGGTTTGGTACGCTGTGGCAAATGGTCATGCCCACCATATTGGGCTGAAGCAAAGGGGTGTCCATTACTACCTGGTGTATGCCGGCAGTGCCTAAAATAGTAGATGCTTGCCCGTTTTCAATAGCACCGCTGCCCAGTGCACAAGCCGCAACATCCATAGGGCCAGACCCTACAATTAAGCCTTTTGGTAAGCCTAATTCATCTGCAATGTCAGGTTTTATAGTACCCGTGTTTTCAACTGTTGGTTTTACCTCCGGGAATTTTTCATACAAATCTTCAATATCAAATATGCTGAATAATTTTCTGTCGTACTTACGGCTGGACATACGCAGCATTGTAAGTGATTCGTCTGTTTCATCGCTGCTGACGATGCCTGTTAATTTATAAAACAGCCAGTCTTTGGCATGAAAAATAACGGCAGCCTTCTTTATACTATCAGGTTCGTTTTCTTTTAGCCATGTTAACTGCGCCGGTTGCGACCCTGTAAATACCGCCGTGCCGCAAATGTCAAATGCTTCATTGGGCTTTTGCCCGGCATACCATCTTTTAATAATTTCATTCACACGCCCATCACACCATAAAATGCCATTCCTCACCGGGTTGCCATCCTTGTCCATCATCCAGGTACCATCGCCAGTAGAAGTAATACCGATACCTTCAATTTTTATTTGCTTCTGTTTAAGTATCCATGTTAGGTTGCGGATACTTATTTTTACAGTAGCCCACATTTCGTTCATATCCTGTTCTATCCAGGAGGGATACTTGCTGATAGTTTGAATGGGTGTTTCGTAACATTCAATTTCATTGCCATCAAAATCAAAAGCCACTGCCTTAATAACAGAGGTGCCAGAATCTATTCCGATAATACAAGAATCTTTTTCCATTTTTCTATTTATTTTCTCACAGAAGATTTGCTGTTTTGTTACTTATATAGTTCAAGACCATCGGCGGTCACATCAAATATTTCCATAGTGCCAAACTCGTATTCAGTAACGTGTATTTGTTTTTTATTGGGCAATGCAAAAGCAACATTGGTAGGGTTCATCCCTGTTGTTTTTATTCTTTTAGCAACGGCTCCATTTTTATCAAGTACAGTAACATCTCCCTGGCCAAATACTGTTACGTACAGCAAACTATTTTTATCAAATGCCATCCCATCAGGCCCTTTGTAACCAGGTGCAGCTTCCGGGTTTATTACATTGCCAAAAATTTCTCTTTTGCCAACAGTTCCGTTATTGACATCATACCTAAATACATCACCACTCAATGTTTCGTTGGCATATAAATAATCATCATTACCAAAGGCAATACCATTGGTAAAGCGGATGCCTGTGTCAATTTTTATTATGTCTTTTGTATATGGATTTATACGATATACCCTTCCATCGCAAGCCACTGTATCATAATCATCCCTTATTTTTCCATTGGGTGCAAACTCATCAATAAAAACACCTGAATCTGTCAGGTATAAAAATCCATCGGGACCAAAACATAAATCATTTGGAAAAAGAAAAGCTTCAACGCCACAGCCTGTAAGCACTACTTCCACCTTTCCATTCATAGATACTTTTAGCAGGGAAGGCTCTCTCGATTCAGCCACCCAGATAAACCCATGCTTATCAACTGCAAGGCCATTGGGGCGGCCTGTTTTTGCAATTACCCGGTGTTGTTTACCATCAGCACTTATATGGGTAACACACCCGGCAGTTCCTGCCTGTACACAAAGCCATGAGCCGTCTTGCAGTGCTACTGGCCCTTCTGGTTTGATAAGATTATTTGTAAAATTCATATTGGATAATTACATCTCCCAAAGGAGCATATTTAAAAGTTAGCAAATGATTTATTTTTTCTTTTAGTTTTATTGAGATGCATCCCGGTAGAAACCGGGATACATTCTTTTCTCAATAATTGAACGATTGCTGCCTATAGCTATTTTAAAAATGAGTCTTCTGTTGAAGCGATAAAAAATTTCAACAAGTATTAATCCTGTAAAAATTATTCTTTTATAAACTTCAGGCTTTGTATTTTTTTGGCATTTTTATCAATAAACTCAATAAAGTAATTTCCAGGAATTAATTTGTTGATGTCAATATCCTGGCTAAATTTATTTTGCAGAACAGTTTTTCCGTCCAGGCTTATAATCTTGTAACTGGTTTCGCCAATAGACACGCCTGCAACATGTAAAATATCGCTGGAAGGATTGGGAAATACTGCCACCGTTGATTTGTTTACCATAGCAGATGATATTGCTGGTGCTGCAACCCTTGCTGCATAAGCATATTCACATGCCCCTATATCAAAGCCACTGCATGTTGGTATAGTAAAACCATTAAAATCACGAATGCCCACGTTCCATCCAAGTGTGGTAAGGTCATAACCTGTATTTATCATTTGTGAACTTGCATTGAGTTTGTAATTATTTATAACAGAGGGGTCGCCTGCATTTACAGTGCCTGCGTTGCCTGGGTTTTGCAGTAATGGATTTACATTATAGCCATAATTTACACCATTCAGTTTTTCCTGGCCAGTACTGCGGAAGCTGTTGAGTGAAGTGTAGTTTGTATTGTTGTACGAAATCTTAAATGGAAAGCTGCCGCTGTAATATTCATTGTTTAAAAATGTGCAGTTTATATTGGGTACGTTTATAATTGGTGTGTTGCTTTTATTACAATAAAAAATATTATTGTAAAATTTATTGCCAACTCCCACGTTTGTACCAAAATTACCTACCAATGCACAAGAGCTTACATTTGAATAGACTGTGTTATTATAAATCCGGTTGTTGTCGCATTTGTCATCCAAATAAATTCCAGTGTAACCCTCGGTACCATACCCATCGTTTTGACTGATATTATAACGCACAGTGTTATTGCGGTTTGTTCCCCTTGCATTACCAAATTCATAAATAAGATAACCTGCTCCCCAATTGTGATGGCTGTAATTGTATTGCATGGTGCTGTTTACCACTCCGCCATCCAAATCAAAACCATCGCCATCTGCAGTACCAGGGCTGGTTCCATTATCATAAGCTTCATTAAATTGTATAGTTACACTTTTTGAATCGTAGCACCAGATACCTACAGGGCCGCCACCAGTATTGTCATTGAGCCATCCATTATTGTAGGCAACACAATATTCTATAGTTGCATTCTTTGCTTGTCCCAGTACCACTCCGCTGCCTGAATTTTCTCCTTTGCCTTTTATACCAAGGTTATTGTAGAATTTATTATGGCCAATATAAATATTTGTGTTTGCATACACAGCAGCAGTAGTTGATGTTTGGTAAGCACCAAATGTCAACATTCCGTTGTCCCCATTATCGTGAATCAACGAGGTATTTACATTTATGTTATTAAATCCACTTTCACTTACGTCGGCAGGGTCAGCGCCAATTACAATACCGCCATCTTTAAAACCAATTACATCACAGCTTACGATGAGGATGTTATTCAATTTAACGCCGCCATTTTTATTCATAAAAAAACTGATTCCTACACCAGCATTGCCCGTTTGTGTGCCAGACTTCCACCCGCCTTTTATTGTAAGGTCGTAAATAGAAATGCCAGCAATGTTAGTAACATCTATACCATTACCATTACCAGCATTAATGATTGCATTGTTTGTGCCATAGCTTTTGATGATAAGATTATTAACAGCATTGTTTGATACATTGCTTGCCGTGAGTACCACAGTGCCTGTAAATGTTTGTCCGCTTTTAAAAAGTATTTGGTCGCCTCCTACATATTGCCCTGCGTTAACCTTTGTAATGGTTTTCCAAGGGGTATTTATGGTGGTGCCATTGTTATTGTCGTTGCCTGTGTTGCTTACATAATAATCTGTTGCAAAAACAACATTAGCAAACAAAAGGAATGAGAAATAACAGAAAAGATGTTTCATGTTTTTTATTTTTAATTGTGAAATTTTAATTATTGATTAACCTCTAATTTTTATAACATCCATTTCCCTTCGCACTTTGCTTCACTTTTTATCTTTTCTTAAATAGCATCCTGTAAAACAGGATGCTTTGTATTTACCAAAACTTGCTTGTATTGCCTGACTTTGAGAACTGAAAAAATTATAAATTGCTACAATTATTTTCATTGTCTTTTGTATTCATTTACAGTAATGAAAACAGGCTTTACCATTATACCACTTTGTTATTCTTCAATTTAATTTTTTGCCAAACTATTTTGCTTCCGCCTATTTTTTTTTAGCAAATTCATAGGTGATTAAACACCTAAACACGCCAGCTACTTAATTTTCTTTAGCACCAACACGGCATCACCGGTAAATGGTACTTCAACTATTCTGTAATCACCACCTTTCACCGGCTTTTGTGGTTTTAATGAACGATTTAGTAAAGGAAAAAACCATTCGGCAGAAAACTCACCGGTCACTTTTCTTAGGTCAATCGTGCCTTTACCACCTTCAGGAAAATAAATTACAAACTGAGTGCTATTGTCCGAAAGACAATAGTGGGTATTAGAAAGGTCTTCACGTGGAAATAAATAATTGAGGTTGAGTGTATCTAACATGGTTCTTGCATAGCCCATATTTTTTCTTACCAAATCCCAATCAGGATAATCTGGTATATCCCTGCTGAGCCCACCTATAAAAATCCAGGATGCTTTGTCCTCATCTAATTTTCCACCAAGCGGTTCCCATGGGTCCATGAACAAGAGGTTATGCCCACGCAATACCGTTTTCCAAACCCATTTCCAGTTACCACCATGCCCCCACAAATGGTCAGTGTCCATCACTTTTACTTTTTTGCCATCATTCATTGGTGGGTTATCAAAATAATCCTCAATGAAATTAGCGTGTGGGTATTGCCAGTCGTTTGGCTGCTGGCTGTGGCTTGGTTCTATCCAGTCTGCATTGCTGTTTATTAAGTCTTCGTTTCCCATGGTTGGCTCTATCCTGTGCGACATACCCACGGGATGTTGCTTTGGTTTTGTTTTTTCATAGGCTTTTATAAAATCAATCATGTGGTACTGCCAGTCTTTGGCACCACCTTCATTGATTATTTCGTAGAGTACATTATCCTGGTCGTTAAGTACATCAATAACTTTTTTCACGTAGGCTTCCTGCAGTTTCAGCACCTCTTTATTTTTCATGCTGTGCAGCGTGGCGTTTTCATCATCATCTTTCTGCGTGTAGGGTACATTAATGCCGTTTACATTATTTTTTATATTGTATGGATGCCCGTTCCAGGGGTCACCTTCATTGCTAATACCTGTTTTATTAAGAGAGAATCCCTGGAAAAGCATGATTGAAGTAAATATGCCGTTCTCCTTATACTTGATTACCCTTTCCCTCATACGCTGAAAGTATTCTTCATTCCATTTAGTCAAGTCAAATTTTGGTTTGCCATCCTGCGAAAGTTCAGTACCTGCTCTTGCATAAGGCATTGGTGAAAAGTAAACATCATCTTTCGTCCACGGTGCATACCTTGATTGCTCCCATGTCCAAAAACGGATGAAATTGTGGTTATTTGATTTGAGCATAGCAATGTATCCATTAAGGTCAAATTTTTTGTTATCAGCGTACAGCATGTCCTGAAAATTTGCCCAGGTATGCGACCCCACCAATAATATTGCTTTGCCTGAGTTGTCAGTAAAGTAGCGGGGGTTTTTAGGGTCAACACGAAGAGGGCCATTATTTTGGCCTTGGCAAAACTGAGTGAATAAGAGCATGAGCGCAAAACCAGTAATCCATAAATATTTTTTTTCAGTCTTCATTTTACTTTTATTTAGTTGTTGTTTATTTTTTTAAGCACTAACACCGCATCGCCAGTAAATGGAACTTCAAATACTTTATAATCGCCCGCCGCTATAGAACGGCCTGCTTCTAACGAAGTGCCTAATACGGGGAAAAACCATTGAACTGAAAAATTACCACGGGCATTTCTTAAATCAACGGTGCCTTTTCCGCCTTCAGGAAAATAGAATACAAACTCATTATTGTTATCGGTAAGGCAATACCTTGAGGTAGATAAATCTGTTCTGGGGGTTAAATTTTCAAGATGAAGTGTGTCCATCATCATCCGGGCATAGCCCATATTTTTTCTAATCAGCTCCCAGTCCGGATAATTAGGAATGTCTTTGCTAATGCCGCCAATATACATCCAGGCTACTTTATTCTCATCTAATTTTCCGCCAAGTGGTGTCCATGGGTCCATAAATAAAAGGTTGTGCCCCCGAAGTACGCTTTTCCAAACCCATTTGTAATTTCCGCCATGACCCCACAGATGGTCTGTATCTACCACCTTAACTTTTTTACCATCATTCACAGGTGGGTCTGTTAAATAATCTTCAATAAAACCTGAGTTTGGATATTGAAAGTCTTCAGGTTGCTGACTTGGTTCAATCCAATCAGCGTTGCTGTTTACAAGGTCTTCATTAAACATTTTAGGGTTTATCCTGTGGGTCATTCCTACAGGGTGCTGCTTGGGCTTAGTTTTTTCATAAGCCTTTATAAAATCAATCATGTGGTATTGCCAGTCTTTAGCACCACCTTCATTAATTATTTCATAGAGCACATTATCCTGGTCGTTTATTACGTCAATGATTTTTTTTACATAATCTTCCTGAAGTTTTACAATACTTTTATTCTTCATGCTGTGTAGGGATGGGTTATCGTCATCATCTCTTTTTATGTAAGGAACATTTACCCCATTCACATTATTTTTAATGTTGAAGGGGTGGCCTGTCCATGGGTCAACATCTTTAATTTCTGTTGTATTAAGAGAGAAGCCCTGGAACAACATGATGGAAGCAAAAATGCCGTTTTCTTTATATTTAATTATCCTTTCCCGTAACCGTCGAAAATACTCTTCATTCCATTTGGTTAAGTCAAATTTTGGTTTACCATCCTGAGCAAGCCCTGCACCCACCCTTGCATAAGGTATTGGGGAAAAGTACACGTCGTCTTTTGTCCAGGCGGCATATTTTGATTGTTCCCAGGTCCAGAAACGAATAAAATTATGGTGGTTTGCTTTGAGCATAGAAATATATCCTTCAAGGTCAAATTTTCTGTTATCAGCATACAGCATATCCTGAAAATTTGACCAGGTATGCGACCCCGCCAGTAATATCGCTTTGCCGGAATTATCTGTAAAATACCGTGGGTTTTTTGGGTCAACACGAAGTGGCCCATTGTTTTGAGCACACACTGTTAGTGTACCGGAGAAAACCATTACTGCACAAATTCTTTTTAAATAATTCTGAATAGTCATTTAAATTTTTTAATTAGTCTTTTTTTAAGTTGATGTAAATGTTATAAATAGTACCTTATCCTTTATTTTGACAGCATAATAAGTGCAGCTTTTTTTAATCCATCAGCCTCTGCGTTTAAAATAATTTTTCCAGCTTTTTTTTGTGGCTTGATAATTACAATACACCTGCCTTTCCATGCTTTTCTTTGTGGTTGCTGAAAACTTTCCAGGCTTATTGGGTGTGCATTACCAACACCTACAATTGTGCCGGGTCCATTAATGGAAAAATGAATTAGGTCTTCTGCCTGCGGGTTTCTGGTTCCTTTTTCATCAACCAATTCTACATTTACATACACTAAATCTTCAGCACCTGCTTTTAATTGGGTATTGTCTGTAAGTAATTTTATTTGGGAAGTTTTATTTGCTGTTTGCAGCACTGCATTATTAACTACTTTCGATGCTGTATAGCCTACTGCTTTTAACTCTCCGGGTGTGTATGGCACATTCCATTTTGCCATAAATTTTGTAGAGCGGTTAGTTGTATTTCTGCCAAGTGATTTACCGTTTAAAAACAGTTCCACCTCATCGCAGGATGAATACACATTCACTTCCATAATGCTGTCTGCAAAGCCTTTCCATGTCCAGTCTGGCAGCACATCATCCCAGTTCCATACAGACCAAGGCTGTTTTTTTTCATTAACAGGAAAAGAGGGAGTTGGTGATTTTACGAAAATGGAAAGTTGGTTTTCCTTCCAGAGTGCATCCCGGTAAAAAGATTGAGGTCGCTTCCATCCGCAGATGTCTATATCTCCACAAAAAGCAAGGTTCCAGGGATAAAAATTTACGTTCTGCTCATAGCCACGCCAGCCTATACTTGCTTCGCCGATATAGTCAATGCCTGTCCAAACAAAATCGCCAATTATATAAGGGTTATCAACTACTTTCATCCAATAGTCAAATGCCTCCGACGGAAAAGATTCTGTTGCATACATTACTCTCTGCGGCAGCCTTTGATGGTCTAATTCGTAACTTAACTTTCCGTAGTTATAGCCACAAACATCCAGTGCCGAAAAGAATGGGTCTTTCTTTTCTGTAATGGCATTTACCGCTGCTGTTACAGGCCGGGTAGCATCCTGCAGGTGTACAAAATCAGAAAGCCGTTTTGCTGTTGCTGCCACGCTTGCATCATCCATTTTAGGTATTTCATTGCCAATGCTCCACATAATTATTGATGGATGATTACGGTCCCGATGCACTATACTTATAATATCCTTTTGCCACCATTCATTAAAAAACAAATGATAATCACCTGCGTCTTTTATGCCATCCCACATGTCAAATGCTTCGTCAATTACCAACATGCCAAGGCTATCGCATGCATTTAAGAAAGCAGGTGCCGGCGGATTATGTGAACACCGGATGGCATTGAAACCGCTTTCTTTCAACAGCCTTACTTTACGTACTTCTGCGGCATCATAAGACTTAGAACCAAGTGGGCCATTATCGTGATGAAAACATGCGCCTTTTAACTTTACCGATTTACCATTCAGCAAAAAACCTTCAGTGGTATTAAATGAGATAGACCTGATACCAAATTTTTCCTTTACGCTATGATTTAAAATGCCATTAATAAATATCTCAGAAATACAGGTGTATAATTGTGGTGTAGTTGTTGACCACAGAACAGGATTTTTAATTGAAGTGGTATTATCAAATTCAAAAAAGCCAGCAGCATTTATTGATTGGGTGGATGTTTTTGTGGCAACTATTTTACCCGATGGGCTAACAATTTTTGTAGTGAATATAACATTAGAAAGTTTGTTGCCTTCGTTAAGCACCTTGGTTTTTGTATTGATATCAGCAGATGATTGTTCAACCTTTGGCGTGGTAATGGAAGTGCCCCAAACGGCTACATGCACGGATTGATAAGCCTTGAGCCAAACATGGCGGTAAATACCAGAGCCAGAATACCAACGGGATGTGACATCCACATTTTTTACCTGCACGGCAATTACATTGTTTTTATCGTTATCAACTTTATCGGTTATGTCAAAATAAAACGATGTGTAGCCATAAGGGTTTTTGCCAATTAAATGTCCATTTACCCAAATATCAGCATTCATATAAACGCCTTCAAAATAAATTACCAGCCTTTTATTTTTTTGACCCGGAGAGAGTTTAAAGGTTTTTCTATACCAACCAATGCCGCCAACGGTAAACCCACTGCTTACACCTCCAATAGCAGTTGGTGTAAAAGGCGAATTGGTACCTGGCAAATCTTCAATCGTCCAGTCATGTGGAAGGTCAAGATGCCGCCATGCAGCATCGTTAAAATTTTTATCGTCTGCTTTCTTTACATCGCCCCGATAAAATCGCCAATCAGCATCAAACAGGGTAGTGCTAAATTTATCAGACGCCGATGGGTTTTGAGCCATACTCATTTTACAAAGCAGCAAACACGCTGCATAGATTACATATTTGCCGCAGCACCTCACAGTTTTATTTTGTCTTTGCAACACTAACATTGTATTAATCTTTAAAAAAATATTTTAGTTTAAATCGGCTTCTTTTACGCTGTTTAAAATTGCCAGCTCTCTTAAGGGCATCACTAAAAACCTATCTTTTTGTTTGAGCTCACCTTTAATTCCTCTTCCCAAAAAAGGGAAAGGAAGGTTTTAAAGATGCCTTTATAAATTCCCTCTTTTTAATTCCGCTACTGCATAATTTGCTGCCCTTGCTGTAAGTGCCATGTATAAAATACTGGGAGATTGGTTGCCGGTACTTGTCATACAGGCACCATCTGTAACAAATACATTTTTACAATGATGCAGGGCATTGTTTTTATCGAGCATAGATGTTTTTGCATCGGCTCCCATGCGGCAGCCACCCATTTCATGAATGTCTAAACCTGGTGCTTGTTTACTATCAGATTTTTGTATATTCTTTACGCCTGCATTTGCCATCATTTCTTCCGTTTGCTCCATAAAATCTTTCGTTAATTTTTCATCGTTGTCATCATACCCAACTGAAGTAATGAGTAATGGAATACCCCACTGGTCTTTTTTATCTTTGCTAAGCCGCACATGATTTGTTTCTTTGGGAATTGTTTCGCCCTGCAGATAGGCATATACACGCCATGACCCAGGTACAGAAAGTGCTTCCTTAAATTTTTCACCAATTTGTTCCATGCAGTCTTCCGCATTTGCCCTTGGCCGATATGCACTCATAAATGTTGTGTAACCGCCCACAAAATCGGTATCAATTTTATGAAGGTTCCTGTAATTTGCAATGATGGCATCTGATGGGTTGCGTCCATAAATATATTTATCCTCAAAGCCTTCAATAGAGCCATCCAGCCAGCCCCTGTAATTGTGAAAACAAACGTATTTTCCAAGTGTGCCGCTGTCGTTTCCTAAACCATTTGGAAAACGGTTGGATGTGGAATTGAGCAGCATTAAATTGCTGTTAAGTGCTGAACCATTTACAAAAATTATTTTGGCGTAATACTCAATGGTTTGTTTTGTTTCCGAATCAATTATTCTTACACCAGTTGCTCTTTGCTTTTGTTCATCATAAATAATTGAGTGTACTACAGAAAATGGCCGCACTGTAAGGTTGCCTGTTTTAGCAGCCCATGGAAGTGTAGATGAATTGGAACTAAAGTAGCCGCCAAAAGGGCATCCACGCATGCATAAATTTCTTGCCTGGCATTGCCCCCGTCCCTGGTCAAGATGAATTTGTTTTGGCTGGGTAAGATGTGCCCACCTTGCATGAACAAGATACCGGTTATGATATTTTTTTGAAATGCTCTCTTTTAAATGCTTTTCCACAACATTCAAATCAAAAGGAGTAAGAAATTCTCCATCAGGCATTGCTTCCAGCCCATCCTTGTTACCACATACACCTATAAATTCTTCTACATGAGAATACCAGGGAGCTACATCTGCATATCGTATTGGCCAGTCAATACCATAACCAAATCGTTTTGGGCCTGTAAATTCAAATTCACTCCAGCGTTGTGTGCATCTTCCCCAGGTTAATGATTTTCCGCCAACCTGGTAGCCCCTTATCCAGTTAAAAGGTTTCTCCTGTATGTATGGATGGTCAGCATCTTTTATAAAAAAATGCTGTGTACTTTCATCGTATCCCGCTGCTTTGCTTATTAAAGGATTTTTTTCATGTTGGTCTCTTGTTATTTCAC
Organism: Ferruginibacter sp.; assembly: GCA_965247025.1. GTDB lineage: Bacteria > Bacteroidota > Bacteroidia > Chitinophagales > Chitinophagaceae > Ferruginibacter. The sequence continues at coordinate 6,230,869 of OZ252000.1, forward strand.
CACGACGTGTAAATTCCCAGGTTGATAAATTTGCTGTGGGGTAATCTTTAGTATGCTTAACATCCCGGCCACGTTCTACCACCAGCGTTTTTAGCCCAAGCTCACATAACTCTTTTGCAGCCCACCCACCGCTTATGCCGCTGCCAATCACAATGGCATCGTAAGTATTGGCTCCTTTCCCTTTTAAATTTATATTTACTTGTAAACTATCCGGCATAATTATTTTATCAGTTTTTTACTATTTTTTCATAAGAATCAATGCTAAGTTTATGGTCACTCTACTGAGATATTTGCCGTTCCGGTAAATAATAACTCACTGCTTTTTTTATCACATACGGTTGCCTTTAAAATGTATTGCCCAGTTGTTTTTAAAGACAGAGAAAACAAACCACCACAAATACTTTTATATTTAGCCGGCATATTTTGCAGCAATATTTTACTCTCATCATCAGGAAGTTTTGCCAATACTGTATCAAGGAGATGATCTTGTTCACCAGTTGCATTGTTGATGGCTTCCAGTTTTATTTGTACATCTTTATCATTCAGTACCAAAAACCTTACAGGTGTATTTTTTGTATTCCATTTTATTCCATCATCTGCCATCCATATTTCATCGCAAAGTTTTCTTGCCAGCGTAAAGCCGGGGAAAATAGTTTGAGCTTTGGTATCCAATTCATTGGCAAAAGCATTTTGCCGCACAGCCAATAAAGAATTCATTGCTATTGCTATTTGTGAAGACAGTGCCACATGCTCCCATATTTGATTTATGAAACCATTCTTATCAATCAAAAAAGTGGAAGGGAATACATGCACTTCATAATCTTGTGTTATGCTGTTAAGTTTTTCGCCAGCAATGAATGGTATTGTTTCCAAGCCGTTGTCGTACCAGAAATTCAGCAGTTCATCTTTTGTGGATGAAGCAGCAACATCCGCCAATATTATTTTTAAGCCTTGTCCTTCATACTGCCGTTTCATACTTTTCAGAAACGTTAGCAGCGCCGTTGTTTCAGATGACTTATTTGTTTGGGAAGGATTTTTGATTTCAATGAATGCCAGCAAAACCATGCTCCCTTTGCAGGCTTTCAAGTTTATTTTTTGCCCGTCAATTGCATCCACTTCAAATGCGGGGGCTTTTTCACCAATTATAATTTTTGCTTTATGTATGCCGGTTCCATTTGAATTGCTGTAGGCAATTGAAAAATGAAACATAATAATTATGAGGCGATACATTCTTAGCATTGAGATTTATTTATTTATTTGCAGAAATTCTATTGCGCCAATATCCCGTTTGCCATTCACCGGTACTTTATTTCCCTTGTAATCACGGCTGCCCATATTGCCTATATCGGTGCCTGCATCTATAGCGTGTGATTTTTTTTGTAGCGTAAATGGTGGCGCTGGCTTTTTGTTTCCATGATACCGTGGGTTGATAAGCATAGGATTTTTATACATACTATGTTTGTCATTTCCTGTTGCATTTTGCCAGTCTGCTAATGAATAGTATTTGTTCTCCTGGTATTTCCAAATGGGTTTTCCATTTGCAGACCAATAAATGTTGTAATCGCACTGCACTTTATCATTTGATTTATAAACCAGCGAAGAACTATCAGAGTAAATAATATTGTTTATAAAAAGGTTAGGATTTGTTCCTGTAAAGTCTGCACCAAAGCTTGCTGCAGGCCCATCTAATACAGGGTTCCAGTAGCTGGTGTTGTTGTAAACTTTTATGCCATCTAATAAGCCGCCATTCCAGGTAAGAATAAAAAAATCACCTTCATGGGTAAAGCCCGAATCTCTTCCATTATTTGAAAAGATATTATACCGAACCGTAGAGTTTACGGTGGGTCTTGCAGAGTCTGCGCCAAAAATAGAAACTCCGTAACTGTGGCAATCATGCCCATAGCAATACTGCACTGTACCGTTTGTTTGCCAGTAATCTATATCAAAAGCACCACCGTCTGTGTTTGGATTGTCAATATAAGAGGCTTCGCAAAATTGTATGGTGCAATCATCTGCATCAAAAAACCAGGCGCCTAAGCCACCCCAATTGCCATTAGCGTCGGGCCATTTACCATTTTTATACATGATGCAATTTTCAATGAAACTATTTTTAACACCATTCATTCTAATACCGTCTGCTACGGAATATTCTGTGGTAGAGTTACGGATATAGTTTTTATTTCCTTTTGTTGTTTGTGTAACGCCAGACGAAATAGACAAACAAGTCCATTGCTTTATATATTGCGCTGTACATCCATCAATGATTGCATCATTTATAACTGTGTGTTTAAAAATTTCAGGCTTCTTATCTTTGTTAATCATTCCATTCACTATAATAATACCTCCTGTTATAGTACTGTACTCCCACTCATATTCATCACCGTTCCCTACATGATGTACCAGGCAATTGGTAATCCGAAAATGGGTTAATGATAAACTGTCTGTGCTTACGCCAATAAATATTCCTGCCATTTGGCCCCCTGTTGTTTCAATACCATTGATTTCCCAATATTGTTCATTTAAAATTTTGATGGCAAATTCAAAATTGTTGGCATTTATTATTGGCTTTTTGCCTGTACCATAAGAACCAATTTTGATAACATTCCCTTGTGAGCCGGAGCCTTTCATTATCATAGTACCGGGGAATGTTTGATTGCGTTTCAGCAGTATTTGGTCGCCGGGGAAATATTTTTTATTGCTTGCTTTGTTTATTGTTTGCCAGGCAGTATTTACAGCCGTTCCATTATTTGCATCGTTGCCATTAAGGCTATCAACATAGTAAGTTTTATTTTGAGCATACAACTCAGAAAAACTTAAAAGCATCAAAACAAATACAGCTACTTTGCCAACCTTTATTTGCAATTCTTTATACATACTTAATGTAATCATTTATTAGTTTTGTCAAATACAGGAAATAGGTTCATGACTACAGAATTATCAATTCAATTTTATCGGATATCTGTTAGCTTAAGATAAAATTGTATTCTTAGTAACCAGGGTTTTGCTTAAGCAACGGAACACCATTTTTTACACTTAAATCAATCTCCTGCTGCGGTAGTGGAAAATATTCATGTTTATTAATACTGAAACTTGCACTGTTTAGATGTGCAATCCTTGTTTTTTCTACATTAAAGTAGTTGTTAAGATAATCCGCAGCGATGCCCCATCTTACTAAATCAAAAAAACGGTGGCCTTCCAAAGCAAGCTCCAGCCTTCTTTCAAAACGCACTGCATCCCTTGCGGTAGCCTGGCTTGTCCACGGGGTGTTGTAAATATCCATAGAATAGTTTGCAGAAGGGATTGTACCGCCGTTGCAATTGTTGCTGAAATCAATAACCTCTGTACAGCCATTTTTTGCCCTCACCCTTACCCGGTTTACATAATTTCTTGCTTTGTCCAAACTGCCCACTTCCACTTCGCACTCGGCTGCCCACAATAATACATCCGCAAAACGGATAAGATTGTAGTTTACTGCGCTGGTATTTAAATAACCTTGAGCATAATAATCACTGTAAATACCATATTCACTCGACTTGTAAACACCTTTTTTATTTACATACGGCCCGCCAAATGCCTGGACATTTACCCAGCTTTTTCCGGGGTTTATACCATAATCAAAATAGGGGATATTTCGCCTACCTACTGTCCAATCCAATCTGGGGTCAACAGTACCCTGATAAGTGATATATGTACAATCGTCGGACTCAATGTTCATATCATTTTTCATGTTCAGCATATTAAAGTCTGTAAGCATGGGCAATCCGGTTGCATCCGTTTTATAAGCATTCACCAAATTAAAACTTGGCTGCTTCCAGGTTACACCATAGCTTGAAGGAGGATAATTGTTTGGTGTATTAGCTACTTCACCAATATTACTGTTCAAACCATTTGATTTATCATTTGCTGAAAATTGAATTTGAAAAACTGCTTCTTTACTATTCTCTTTTGTGCCATCAAAATTATCCTGGAAACACGGGTTTAAATCATAAGGGATTCCCTGGGAATTTTTGCCATTGCTGATAATACTGTCAAGCAAGGCTTTTGCCTGCGTATATTTTTTTTGAAACATATAAGCCTTTGCAATGTAGCAGGCAGCAGCCCATTTATTTGGCTTGCCCTTCAGGTCTTGTGTTTCAGGAAGATTGTTAAAAGCGAAGCGGAAATCTGCTTCAATATTTGGCCAGATATCAGGCTCATTAGACAGTTTGAAATCTGTTACAGTTTCATCAATGTAAGGTACTTTATTCCATATTTTCTTTGCTTCAAAGTGATAATGCCCCCTCAAAAACCTTGCTTCGCCAAAAGCAGCAACTTTTTCTGCATCTGTCATGTCAGGTGCTTTTATTGTGGCCCTAATAGCCGCATTGCTTCTTGCTACCCCATCGTAAATGGCTGCAAACTTATTTAGTACATAGAAGTCCGTACTGCTTATTTTAAAAGTTTCCAAAGAATTGCCTTCAGTTTCATCTCCGTTTTCGCCACCCCTGTATGCGTCACCGGAAGTGACATCCCCCCAAAGAAAGTTGGTACCGGAAGTTACCCACCAACGGGCATTTAACGACATACCACTAAGGTCGTGATATGCTCCAAGCAACAATACTTTCACGCCTTCCCGGTTGGATAATACTGCTTCGCTAACAATAGTACCCTGGGGCGGTACTTCCAAAAAAGATTTTTTACAGGAATTTAATAACGCTGCTGTAAAAGCCATGTAGAAAAATATTTTTTTCATATTCTTAAATTTTTTGAAATTAATTTTATTTGTGTCAGCTTTTCAGCCACTTTTATAATGTAAGATTTACCCCAAATAGAATTTTATTTGAAATTGGATAAATTCCCCCAAAATCTATTCCTGCATCTTGCGCTGTTCCATTGTTTACTTCAGGGTCAATACCGGTGTATTTAGTAACAGTTAGCAGATTAAATGCCTGCACATATACCCTTAGTTTACTGATGCCTTTTATGAGAGGGAATGTGTAACCGAGCTGTATATTTTTTACACGCAGGTAAGAACCATCCTCAACAAAAAAGCTGGAGGGCTTGGCATCAAGAATATCGTCTGATAAAGTTGAATAAATTGGGAGGGAGGCACCTTTGTTTTCAGGACTCCAGGTATCTAAAGAACCAACGCCAAAAGCCCCCGGCCATCTTGAATAAGCCCGCCAGTAATTAAAAATTTTATTGCCATAAACGCCCTGTATAAATACACTTGCGTCAAAATTTTTATAATTGCAGCCAAGGTTTAAGCCATAAGAAAATTTAGGATGTGGGCTGCCGATATATGTACGGTCAGCATCATTAATCACGCCATCCCCATTAATGTCTTTAAATCTGAAATGGCCTACACCTTTTGCCGGGTCAGTATCAAAGCCCGGTTGTGTTGCATGTTTGGTAACTTCTTCAGCACTTTGAAAAATGCCTTCCTGTACATATCCAAAAAATTGAGAAATGGGCCTGCCTGCTACTGAACGGCTAAGAGGTATTGCCCTTCTGTATAAGCCACCAAGAATAAATGCAGAAGGGTCTCCGTTAATGTAATTTACCTTATTCCGGTAGGTGGCAATATTGAAGTTTGCATTATAACTGAAGCTCCCACGTTTTGGGCTGTTATAACCAAGTTCAAGTTCTATACCCTTATTGGTGAAGTTCATTATATTTTTATACGGAGCCTGTGCGTCGCCGGAAAGAGCGGTTACAGGTGGCTGATATAACAATTTATCTGTAAGCCTTTTAAACCAGTTAAATGAAACTGTTACACTATTATTAAAAAGAGATGCGTCAAAGCCTAAGTTTGTTGTTTTGTTCACCTCCCATTGCAAGCCGGGGTTACCAATGCTGCGTAGTGCAAAACCCTGCATGGCTGTATTGTTGGTGCCTCCAAGGTCGTAATAAGTATATTGCGGGTTAGTATAAAACTGGTTGATAGTAGCACCTGTTGGTAAAGAGCCATCATTGCCGGATGTGCCAACAGCGGCTCTGAGTTTAAAATCATTTATCCACGTAATCTTGTCCATAAATTTTTCGCCTGAAACCCTCCAGCCAATTGAAACAGAGGGGAAGGTGCCATACCTGCTCTGAGGTCCAAATTTGGAAGAGCCATCTCTTCTTATAGTGAAACTTGCCAGGTATTTATCACGGAACCCGTAATTTAAGTTACCAAATAATGATATATAAGTTGATTTATCTCCACCACCATTTACTATCAGCGTGGAAGGGTCTCCGGTACCAAAATACTGGAAGCCACTTACTGAACTAAACAGCCCGTAGTTGCTTCCTCCAAGGCTGCGGGACTGTGCTTCAGATGCCTCATAAGCAGCAAAAGCGCTAATCTTATGGGTATTATTGATATTTACATCGTAAGAAATCTTATTGATTGTCCGGTATTCGATAAAATAACCTCCAAATTCACCAAACTGGTTTCGTGAAGATGCTATTGCCTCCTGAGGCATGGTATCCTGAAAATACCTGTTTTGAAATGGTGAATAATCAATGGTTATTTTACTTTGAAATACCAGATTTTTTATTGGTTCTATTTCTACATAAGCTGCACCAAGCACTCTGGCATTATAACCTTTGCTGTTTTTACTGTTAACCCTGTTTGTATATGGATTTGTTTCACCAAGTATTGGTGAATTTTTTGTTCCTGAAAGATGGCCGTTAATATCATAAACAGGCAATAAAGGAGAAGTAGAGTATAATGTTGCAACTACATTTTGGTCGGTTTTATCATTTACAGTGTTGCCGTTGCTGTATGCAAATTGTATGTTTTCACCTAACCGTAACCAAGGCTTTATTTTAAACTCAGTATTTACTCTTACAGAATATCTTTTGAAAAAAGAATTTACCAATGTGCCATTATTATTTGTATAATTAAGGGTGAGAGCATAATTACTTTTATCTGTGGCACCACTTAGTGCCAGTTGGTGGCTTTGAGTAAGTGCCGGGTTAAATACTTCATCAAACCAGTTGGTTCCATTTTTGTTAGTCTTTAATATCCTGTAAGACAACAAATTATACAAAGCAGGGTTAGCTGCAGGGTCGCCGGTGAGTACTCCATAATCTGAAGGGCTTCCTTTTTGAATAACATAATCTGGCAACACCGGGCTACTGCCGCTACCATAAAATGATGAAATTAAAGGCAATCCGGCATTTTTTAAATATCCCCAATAAGCATCGGCATATTGTTGCGGTGTAACTATACCAGGAAGTTTTCTTTGAAATTCATACCCAACATAGCTGTTGTATTCCAAGCGTGGTGTACCATTTTTTCCTCTTTTTGTTGTAATTACAATTACACCATTGCCACCCCTTGCGCCGTACAATGCTGCAGATGCTGCATCTTTAAGTACCGTGATGGTTTCAATATCGTTTTGGTTAACCAGGTTTAAACCCCCTTTTGTTTGCACACCGTCAATCACATACAATGGGTCATTATCACCAAGCGTACCAATACCCCTGATACGAACCACCTGCTGGTTGCCGGGGCCACCCTGCCCGTCAACCGTAACACCTGCCACACGGCCCTGCAAAACTGAAGTAACATCAGTAGAAGGTGTTTGTGCTACTATATCTGCTGATATCGTGGAAACAGCACCTGTAACATCCCGTTTGGATTGTTTCGAATATCCTGTAACTATTATATCTGTGAGTTCCTTATTTTCCTGAATAAGTGTGATATTAACTACTGCAGTACTGCCAGCAGATTTTATAGAAACTGTTTGTTTTATATATCCTACAAAACTGAATTCAATTATATCCCCTTTTTTTACCTCAATCTTAAAGCTGCCATCAGCAGCAGTAGAAGTTCCTTTGCCACTAATTTTATTAACTACACTTACCCCAGAGATTGGTTTTCCGTTATTATCTTTTACAAAACCAACAGCCTCCTCTGTTGCCTCTGGTGGTGCAGATACAGAAATATTTTTTTGAACAGTAAATTCTTTTACTACGACTATGTTTCCCTCTATGACATAGGTAATTGACTGGTCATTAAAACATATTTTGAGCACAGCATCCAACGTAGCATTTTCAACTGCAATGTCTATTCTACGGGCTTTGTCAAGCAGACGGTTATCATATACAAATTCCACCCCCGTCTGTCGGTTTAATTCCTTAAATACCACTTCTATAGTGGCATTTTTTTTTGAGAGGGTTATTAACTGGGCATTTGTGCCTTTAGCAAAAGTTTGCAGTATGGCAAATAGCAATAGGGCAATTGTCATTTTCATAACAAGCAGCGTTTTAATGTAACCATTTTTAAAACTGAAAAAACGGCTACACTCGTAAGTAATTTTCATACTTTTACAGTGTTTTGGTTAATTAATCAATCGTTTAAGAAGCTTTTTTTTATTGCCAAAATTTACCGGTAGTGGTCTCAACACTATCGGTTTTTTATGCTAAAATTTTATTTCATAACAGTAATTTTTGTTCCCTCAATCTTAAAATGTACCCTCCCTGTAAGTTCAAACACTTTTAGTAATTGTCCGACATCTTCTTTTCTGCCAAGTATGCCTCCGAAATTGGCGTCGGGCAACTGTGCGTCATACACCACATCTATGTTATACCATCGGCTAAGCTGGCGCATGATTGTTTTGATGTCGGCATCAGCAAAATTAAATTTGCCATTTTTCCATGCTACAGCCTGCTCTATATCTGCATTGTCTTTTAATTCATTTTTGCCACTTTTATAAAAACGCATTTGTTGTCCAGGCAAAATAAGCTTCGATACACCTGCTTTTGCAATATTTACGGAACCTTCTAAAAGTGTTGTTGCAATGCGGTCTTCATCATCATAAGACATAATATTAAAATGGGTACCCAATACTGTAACATTTACATCTTTTACCTGCACAATAAAGGGTTTCGATTTATTTTTAGCTACTTCAAAATAAGCTTCCCCGTTAAGCAAAACCCGGCGCTCATTTCCATTAAATGCTACGGGATATTGTAATGATGATGCCGCATTTAACCAAACCTTGGTTCCATCAGCTAATACAATTTGATACTGACCGCCACGGGGAGTTGAGATAGTATTAAACACTGTACTTAACACATCGGCAGTATCAAGGGCATTGTAAATAAGTTTACCGTTATTGTTAGTTACAGAAGCATAATTTTGAGAAGCGAGCACACCATTTCCTGCACTGTCAAGCGGTATTACAGAGCCATCGGCTAATGTGAGCAAAGCTTTATCCTGCCCGGGTATTATTGAAGGCTGTCTTTTTTCTACTGTCGGCTTTCTATTATCTGCAACTGCATCATTACCAGCTTTATGAAGCAGGAATATAGCTGACACAATCAAAATACCGGCAACTGATGCCGCTACAGTTATTTGCTTATAGTTTTTGAAAAGATGAAACACAATTGCCATTTTGCGGCTTGCTTTAGCCTTATTACCTGGCAATGCAGCCGACAAAATCTTTTCCTTCATTTTTCTCTTTGTGTCATCAAATTCTGTATCAGAAAGATGGGAAAGTTTACTATCTGCATTTTCAAAATGATTATAATAATTTTCAAGAAAAGTTGTTTCTTGCTGGTTTGCTTTTCCTGAAATGTATTTTTTAACCAGTTTATTAAACCAGTTTTTGTAGAAAGGTTGTTGCATGAAATAAGTTGATTAATTATATAGTACCTGAAAAAGAAAAAAGTCCCGAAATCTCTTTTAATATTTTTCTATGAACTCTAACAAAATGAAAAAAAGTGAGGATTTGAATACATTTTTCTGTAAGTCGTTCAATGAAATACTGAGGAGGTTTTGTATTGTTTTACGCGGAATATTAAGTTCTGCTGACATCTCTTTGGTGGAGAGGTCTCTGTTTAAATACAGCAGGAAAATCTTTTTTTGTTTCGGTGGCAGGGTTTCAATCCAGTCGTTGAGTAATGACTGCATTTCTTTATCCATCAATTTACAATCGGCGGTAAAGTCTGACGAAAGGATGTTGTCAAGTAATTGTAAGAAAGGGGTTTTCTTTTTGGAATTACTAATTTGCTTATATACCTGAAAACGGGTTGCCTGCTGCAGGTAAGCCGGTAAATTTTCTATTGATACATCTTTCCTTCTTGCCCACAAATCAATAAACACATTTTGTACTGCATCCATACTGGCTTCCCTGTCGTGCAACCTCTTATTTGCAGTGTGAAGCAGTATTGACCAGTATTTTTCATATACCGCATCAAATGCCCTTGCATCATCAGCTGCTATTTGTAAAAGCAGGTCTTTATCAGCAAGTGATATGTACTGGTTAATGGCAGGCATATTGCAAATATATAAAAAACGTAATAAAATTCAATTTAACACTTATTCCTGTTTTTTCAAGTAAATTTAACGGAAATTGGAATCATTATCTTAGAATAATCTCCCTAGTATTTTTAGATTAAATAAACTGGGATGATAAAGTATAAAAGAACTGAAAATTATAAAGCTTAAAACTACAGGGAAAGAATAAAAGCGGTAAGTAGTTTTTATTCTTAACAGAAGTAATATTTTGGGGGTATGGAAATAAATCAAAAGCCAGATTATACAGCCCGAAAAATATCAGCAGCTATTTCAGTTGATGGCAACCTGAATAAAGAAGAATAGAGAAACGCAGAATGGAGCAAACGTTTTGTAGATATGGTAACGGATGATGCTTGTATGCATAATACACAAACCGCTATATTGTGGAATGACTCACATCTTTACATTGCCTTTGTTGCCGAAGAACCATTTGTAGCAGCAACATTAAAGGAAAGGGACAGCATTGTTTTTTTAGAAAATGACCTTGAGGTATTTGTTGATGGTGGCGATTGCTATTATGAACTGGAAGTAAATGTAGCCGACACTATTTATGATGTATTTTTTGTTTGGAAAAATGCTTACACAAAAGGCAGCAGGTTTGATGTGCCGATATTTGATGTACACCAACAACGAGCCTACACTTTTGGCGGAGATTATGACCGGAGCGGGGCAACCTTTTGGAAAGGAACACATCCAAGGGGCATACGCTGGGCATTTGCTAATTATGATGTGCCGGGCTTACAAACAGCGGTACATATAGATTTCACATTGAATGATAACACTTGCATTGATAAAGGCTGGCATTTACAAATAGTGATCCCCTGGCAAAGCCTTCAATTACTTGCTAACGGAAGAACATCATCACCCACAAGCGGCGATATATTGAATATGTTTTTGGGTATGTTTCAAAAGCTGATAGCAGGTAAAAAGAGGTACAGCCCCACCCTGCAATGGAACTTAGCAGTCACGGAATTTATGATACGCAATTACCTGAAAAATGGAGTAAGGTGGAATTTGCAGATTAAATTTAATTTGGTGATTCAATATGCTAAGCAAAGGTTTATTTAATAAAGGTTGTATAAATCATTATTTTACACACAAATTTATTAAATCAGCAACAGTAAAATAAAATGTACCAGAGCTTACTCCTTTTTATAAGAAAAAATTTGATATTGGCTTTTCTGCTTTGCAGCAATAATATACTTGCTCAAAAACAACCTGTTGAGTATGTAAATGTGTTTACCGGCACTTCCAATTCCCGTTGGCAAATGTTTCCCGGTGCTACATTGCCCTTTGGTTTGGTAAAATTAAGCCCCGATAACCAAGGCAACGTTTGGAACGGTGGGTATGAATATTCAATTGGCAGCATCAGCGGCTTTAGCCATATACATGCGATGGCATTGAGTGGGCTGAGTGTAATGCCTGTTAGCGGTGATTTATATTCCCACGAAGGCTGGGCAAAAACATTTCATGGCAATGCAGATGGCCCTTTCGGTGGCATGTGGACGGCAGGCTATCGTTCCCGCTATAAAAAAGAAACAGAACATGGTAAGCCGGGTTACTATTCAGTTGAGTTGTTAGATTATAGCATTAAAGCTGAACTTACCTCCACACTGCGATGTGGTATGATGCGGTTTACCTATCCAAAAAACACTCCTGCACACCTTGTTATCAATTTTGACTTTGATACGGAAGAAAAAACAGCAATCCTGGAAACCCATGTTGAAAAAGTTTCGGCCAATACCATCAAGGGTTTTATCAAGCAGAAAAATGGTTATGCTGGTGAGTACACGGTAAATTTTGAAATGGATGTAAATACTCCTATTACTTCGATAGATGCATGGACAACTGAGCCTTATACTGGTGCGGATATCAACTATGGAACTGCCTGGAGAGATACGAGAAAGATGGCGCAAAACATAGATTCGTTTTCAGGAAAAGCGGGCAGCGGTATCATAATGAATTTTACGGGTACTCACAATAAACCGGTGGTGGTACGTTCAGCAATTTCAATGGTAAGTATGGAGCAGGCCCATATAAACTTTGAAACAGAACTTAAAACAGCCGGTTTTGATTTTGATAAAGTAAGTAAAACCGCTGCTGCCACATGGAACGAATTGCTGCATAAAGTGGAAGTAAAAGGCAATGAAGTAAATAAAGAAAAATTTTACACCAATTTATACAGAACTTATAGCGGTAAAAGCCTGATGAATGATGTAGATGGCAAATACCTGGACGCCTGCCATCGACCCCAGCAATTACTTAATAAGGGAGATGCCGTTTATAGCAGCGATGCCCTATGGGGTACCCAATGGGATTTAACACCTTTATGGACTTTGGTATCACCGGGCGTTGCCCAAAGTTGGGTAAAAGCGTTGCTGGAACTTTCAGACAAAGGCGGCTGGATACCTTATGCCCCAGTTGCCCTTGGCTATTCTCCTATTATGGGAGGGCAGCATCAAAACAGCTTGATCATCAGTGCTTATCAAAAAGGTATTCGTGGATTTGATGCACAGAAGGCTTACAAAGCAATTTGGCATGATTATACAACTCCCGGTGAATCTTACGCCTGCGGCGGGTTTGCCGGTAACAGGAACCAGAAATCGTATATGCAATACGGATATATAGATGACGAGTCAGGGCCTGCGAGTAATGCGCTGGAATATGCTTATGACGATTGGTGTTTTTCGCAGTTTGCAAAAGCTTTGGGCAAAGATTCGGTTTCAAAAAAATTTGATGATAGAAGCAAGAATTATAAAAATGTTTTCAATCCTTCAAATGGTTTTATGGGAAGACGTTTGGCGAATGGCAGTTGGGTAGCTCCTTTCGATTCATTAAAGTATGGAACCGAAGGTGGCTGGAATGGAAAAGGTTTTATGGAAGGCACCCCATACCAATACAGTTTTTTTGCACCGCACGATGTGCTCGGCCTTATGTCTTTAACAGGTAAAGAAAAATTTATCAGGCGGCTTGAATATGGTTTTGAACACAACCTTTTTGACCTCGGCAACCAACCCTGCCTTTCCATACCATTTTTATTCAGCTATGCCGGCCAGCCGTGGCTCACCCAAAAATATACAAGGGATATTGCCGAAAATATGTTTAATACCTCACCTTACCAGGGATGGGTGGGTGAAGAGGATGAAGGGCAATTGAGTGCTATCTATGTCTTACTTTCTATGGGATTATTTGAAGTAGATGGAGGATGTGCTGTAAAACCTTTTTATAATCTTACCACACCTATATTTGATAACATCACCATAAATCTGGATAGCAGATTTTATAAGGGCAGAAAATTTACCATGATCTGTAAAAATAATACCACAAAAAACAAATACATACAATCAGCTTTGCTAAATGGTGTTTCTATCAACAGGGCGTGGCTTTATCACAATGAAATTGTTCAGGGTGGAAAGCTTGAATTAATACTTGGGGCGAAGCCTAATAAAAAGTGGGGAACCATCCCCCCACCACAGGATAAAGATGCCAACCATTAAAACAACTAATTTCAATTGTATGAAACAACTACTTTTTTCTTTTAAAATAAAATGGCTGGCCTTTATCATTTGTATGTTGGTTGCAGTAAAAACAGGCGCACAAACCACACCCGGCAATCCAACAGATACCATAAAAAAAGCCGAGCGGATTATTATGGTGGGCAATTCAATTACTTATGGTGGAGACTGGATAAAACTATTAGGGCGTAATGATGTAACCAATTGGGGTATTCCGGGCTATACCACAGAGCAACTTTCGTGGACGATAAAAAATATCCTGCCAAAAAAGCCGGTGATATGTTTTTTAGAAGGCGGCATCAACGACCTGACACTTGGCATTACGCCAAAACGGGTATTTATGAATCAAACCAAAGTAATTGATACATTGCTGGCAAACCATATTATTCCTATAGTTCAGTCAACTATTTATCAAAACCATAGTGCCGATAACAATAGACGTGTTAAAAAAGTAAATCAGCTAATCAGGTATTATTGTGCCAATCATCAAATTGAATACATTGATTTGAACGGTGTACTTTCATCGGAGACCGAACTAAAACCTGAGCTAACTACTGACGGCACACACCTGAAAAAAGAGGCTTATTTGTTGTGGGCAAAACTGGTAACAGAAATGCTAACGAAGCTCAAAATATAATACTTCAATCAAAATACTTCCTACCTAAACTGCACTTTTTAAAACTGCCTGAGATGAAATATTACCTTCTATTTTTCCTGCTGCTGACAGGTAACATTACCGGTTAATCGCAAAAAGATATTGGCACAATATCCCCTGGGTATTGCATGGAAAATTAATGGTATCAAAACAAGACCGTCATTTCTTATCTTATGCTGATGGCACAAAGCTTTGTTTGATGATGGTGCACTGCAACTAAAATACCTGAAAAATTTGTTATTGTCCAGGCCGTTCTTTAATCGGTTACCAAGTAATGATATTATTATAGCAGGAGAAGGAACCGGTGCTGACCATTGTGTTGCTACCCTTGGCAAAGGATATGCATTGGTTTATTTACCTACCGGTAGGCCGGTTAAAATTATCCTTAATAAAATAAGCAGTGGAACAATTAAAGCGTGGTGGTACAATCCAAGTAGTGGCGAAGTGACTGCAATAGGCAATTTCAATAGTAATGATACACCAACATTTGCGCCGCCGGGCATTTCAAAAGAATTGGAATGGTTAAAGACATGTAGGAGTTGCGATTGGGTGTTGGTATTGGATGATTGAACTGCAAGATTTTAAATACCGGGAATTTGTAACTGAAGCATGAAATTTTAAATCTGTTTTTTAGGCTTGATAATAATACTATTGTCAAATTTTCATACCTCTTAATTTTCTATTCGACAGGTCTTTCTTCGGCAGTAAAAACTTTTGCATTTTTACCACGGGAATTTCTTTCCCTGCAATATTAGTTGCATGAGGCACATCTTGTTGTGTCATCTGATTCTCCTGAATCTTAATAGAAATTTCCCTTTCTAATTTTGAAACATCTTTTTTTTAACACGGCCAATTCATTTTCGTTTTCAAATGGCTTTGCAATTAGCCGGGCCGGGCTTTTCTCACCAATCTTCTTATCAGAAAAATTTTTTCAATCCCTAGCGGAAACGATTATATTTCAATAAATCTATCGGAGCAGACTTTGCACTGTACTCCCGCCTTATTTAATTAACGCCTGCGGCAAATAAGCCGGGAAAACTGTGCAGAAATGAATATTGGTAATTGAGATTGCCTCGTACCTCGGCAAACACAATTCCAGATCTGAATAATATTCAAAATAAAAATTACCCTTTCCTACTATAAATTATATCAGCAAATCTTTATTATCAATAATAAACTGTTCAAATGATTTTGCAGGTTGCCCGGTAATCTTTTCTCTAAATTTTGTGACTGAACGTTCCTTCTGAAACCTGCGAAAATAATGAAGCATTATCATTATAAAAATAATGACAGGAGCTACTTTTTCTTTTCTTTTTGTAAAATAAAATTGGAAAAGATTGGATGAAATATATTGTATGTGGGTCGCTAAACCCTCACTTAATTTTTCAGCCATTTCACCAAAACTAAGTTTTTCATTACATGTTAATTCGTATGCCATATTTATATGGACATTTGTTTTTGTAATTATTTGTGCTGATACAGCACCGACATCGTTAACATTTACAAGTGTAAATTTCGCCTTTCCGGCAGGCAGAAAAATATTTTTATTATTTACCAGGTCATTTTGTAGGGTAGTTGTAAAATTTTGCATAAAATATGCTGGCCTTAAAAAAGTATAATGAATCTTGCTTTCAATTATTAATTGTTCAATTTTATGATGCGGGATAAAACTGCTTTTTTCTGCACCCTCAACAGATAGAAAAATAATATGCTTAACACCATTTTTTTGAGCCGCATCGATTAAGGGCTTAAAATACTTTTTAACCTGAGAAATCTGCGGTGGCCGGAGCAGAAAAAGTATATCAATATTTTGCAAACAACCCTCATAAGATTGAATGTTTGTAAAATCAAATCGTACAAAATTAATTTTATAAACAGATAGTTTTAGCTTATCAGTTTCTACATTTCTAATACCGGCATAAATGTTAAGACTATTACTAACCCTTTCCAAAGATTTTATTACTTCCATTCCCACATTGCAGGTAGCTCCTGTAATTAAGACGTTCGCCATTTTATAAATGTACAATATCCTTTACCATCGTTCTTAATTTTTAAAAACTCATTCATCCTTATCTGACGCAAATTTCTTGACAGGCTTTGTCAAAAGCAAGGTCTGCGTCCCGCCAAAATGCAGGGGCGGAACTGGCCACGGGTTTTGCAAAAAACAATCCCCACCCCGGTTTGGACTCCTTCGGAGAAAATATTTGTGGGGTAGTATTCTTTTCACAAAAACCTTGCTTTTGCCAAACCCTGTTTCAAGGCCGGGTTGCTACGATTAGAACGAACGAGGCTTATGACAACTTTAAACATTTATTAAACAATTAAAATGTGCAATCATGGAAATGACAGCAAGATTAACAGGTGATGCAAAAATCAGCACCCTGAAAAATGACAAACAGGTGGTAAACTTCAATGTAGCAATTAACGACAGCTACAAAACAAAAGGCAGTAGCGAACCAACAAAAGTAGTAACCTATGTGCAATGCGATTATTGGGTAAATCCGGGTGTTGCACAGTACCTGACCAAAGGTACATTGGTAGAGTTACAAGGAAGAGTTGGTGTAAATGCTTACATCGGTAAAGATGGTGAAGCCAAAGCCACATTAACCTTTCATGTAAACACAATTAAACTACACGGAAGTGCAGGTGTAAAAAATGACACACCAATTAAAGCAAATGCAGAAGCAGTTGCAGTACCTGCAGACGATTTACCATTTTAGAACAGAGGCAAACGGGCATTAGTAAAATGCTGATGCCCTTTTTTAAAAAATTATTTTCAAAATTTAAAATTAACAATCATGGCACACAATTTAAATTTCAACGAGCAAACAGGCAAACACAGTTTCTTTTCAGTAAAAGAAAAAGCCTGGCATGGCCTGGGCCAAATAGTAGAGGGATACCCAACCAGTGCAGAAGCATTAATATTTGCAGGGCTGGATTATACCGTAGGCAAAAGAAAACTGTTTACGTTTGATAACGAAAACGAAATAGCCAATGAGGATATAGAAATCAAAATTCCTGAAATTGAAGTACCCAATTTTTATGCTACTATCAGAACCGATAACGAAACTGTTTTAGGCGTGGTGGGTAAAGATTATGAAGTGGTACAAAATATTGATGCTTTCAGTTTCTTTGATGCTATTATTGGTGGCGATGGCATACAATACGAAACCGCAGGGGCATTGGGAAAGGGAGAAAGAATTTTCATTACTGCTAAATTGCCCAACTATATTAAAGTAGGTAATGATGATTTGATTGAGCAGTATTTATTTTTAACTACTTCCCATGATGGTGGCGGAAGCATTACCGCAGCCTTTACTCCCGTAAGAATTGTTTGCAATAATAGTGCGACTCGTTGGGTGAACTAATAATTCATCCGAATGTCACTCGAAAGAGTGGATTTAACTTTTGGTTAATCCAGTGAAATGCTGGTGTCGGCGACTAATCCGATAAAGTCCATCCGATCCTTAACCTGTCCAGGAGAACAGGGAATGGAAAGCTCGGATATAAGTCAAACCATTGGGACTGATACCAATGAGGGAGATAGGACAAACTGAATATGATGGCCTCATTTAGGTATCGAGAGCAGACGCTGTACGAAACATCATTGATACGTGCAGTTACCCAGTTAAGATTGAAGCCCAAACTGTTTGAGGGTATTCATTAGTTAATCAATGAACTGGCGGTATAGAGAGGAATCTAAGTTCAGGTAAACCTTGACCAAAGGAACGAGGAAACCGGTACATCATTTTGTGAAAGCAATAAATTCTCTTGGATGAATATGATGCACCGGGTAGGAACAACGACCAAGCAAAAGCCGGGTGGCTACGGTTGACCGGATACGCCAAATTCGTTGTGGATTTTATTAAAAGATACATTATGAAAGTAACTACAATGCTGAAAGAAAACAGATGGGAAGACATTGATTGGGCGCAAGTCGAAAGGTGTGTCTTCCGAAAGCAAAATCAAATGTATCGGGCAGCGCTTGCAAGTAACATTCCTGAAGTAAGAAGAGTACAAAGGGATTTACTGAAAGACCCATATGCAAAGTTGCTGAGTGTCAGAAGGGTTACTTCTGAAAACACAGGGCGGAACACTCCGGGAGTAGACAGGGAAATTATTAGCAGTAACGAGGAACGTTTAGAACTTGCCTCAAAACTGAATCTAAGCAAGGATTACAATGCAAAGCCCCTGCGAAGAATCTACATCCCCAAGTCAAACGGTAAGCAAAGACCACTTGGTATTCCTACCATTGAGGACAGGGCTTATCAGGCATTGGTAAAGATTGCGCTTGAACCAGAATGGGAAGCTAAATTTAGTGAGAACTCTTATGGGTTCAGACCCGGACGAAGTGCCCATGATGCCACGATGGCCGTATGGCATAATTTGAAACTACGGAAAGGTGATGTAGTAGTTTTAGATGCAGACATTGAAGGATGCTTTGACAATCTGAATCATGAGTTCATTTTAGGACGATTGGAAGGTTGTAGCAGTAACATGCTTCGTGCTATCAGGCAATGGTTTAAATGTGGTTACATCGAATCAGACATGCTTTATGCAACAGAAGCGGGTACACCACAAGGAGGTGTAATTAGTCCGCTGCTTTGTAATATCGGATTATGGGGAATAGACTTTGAAATGTATGAACATCTGATTGCGACAAGGAAATCGTCTGACAAGAATTTAAAGCCTTTTCAAGCTTTTGTATGCAGTGTGAAAAAGAAATGTCGGGAACATAGTCCGTCAGTTGGTTTTATGCAATACGCAGATGATTTTGTTATCGTTTGTGAAAACAGAAACTATTTGGACAGAGTAATGGAAGTGTTACCAAACATTTTAGAAAAGCGAGGCTTAAAACTTAGCGCATCAAAAACCCGTATCGTGGAATTTTACAAAGGAGAGAGCTTCAAGTTTCTCGGCTTTGTGTTTGACAAATGGAAAAGCGGTAAGCATGACAAAGAATACAAAGTCACGTTTTATGCAGATCCTGAAAAAGTGTATTCGTTTTGTAAGAAAATCAGAGAGTGGACAAAGATGATCCGCCTCTTTGAGTACAGTAACCTTGATGAACTCAGTTACAAAGCAAACCATCTTCGAATGATGGTAAATGGGTGGTTGAATTATTACAAATGGGCTATTGATGCTTCACACAGTTTTAGAAAGCTAAAATGGGAATTTCATAACCTCCTGTATAAAGCTTACGAAGATGTTCACAAGCACCGTAGTTCATGGCACGACTTCCAAAGAAGATACATTGTAAGAACCGAACGAAAAGGAAGAATGGTAGATAGGTTTAAGTTTGGCGAAGTTGTGTTTGATATATTTGATGTAAGTACGAATGTCACATGGAAGAAAGTTCAGGGCGCAAGAAGTCCCTTTGATTATGATAACGATTATTGAAGTACAAGAAACTCTGTACTATCCGGTGTCATGACTGAAAAGATTTACAAACTGCAGAAGGGATTATGTCCTTTATGCCAGCGTAGACTTAATTGGTTTGAATCATGGGAAAGGCATCGTAAGAATGGAGATAAGTTTGACAACAGGCTATCAAATATTCAAGTAGTTCATTTGCGCTGTCACCGGAAAGAATTATACCGGATAAAATAGAATCTGGGAGCTGGATGCTTCGAAAGAAGCACGTCCAGTTCTGTGGGGAAGGATGTTGGGCAACTGACATCCTCACCCTAACCTTTAAATGCAGCCCTTCGCAATCATAGCAATGCCTTTAAAATAAGGCATACCGCCAATGCAAAGGAACGTTTGGAAGAAGCTCATAAACTAATGGGCATTACAAACAATTTGAGTATTCAATTAGAAGGGGTTTTTAACCAATGGGCGAAGATCCGTATTACAGACCCCGAAGTTAAAAAGCTGATTCAAATGGCATTGGTGCCTAACAAAGAAGTGTTGCAAAATATACAGGCTGGTAAAGATGATGAATTATCTACCTGTTTTAAAAACATGACCGATGCAGCTTTTGAATATGCTATGACAAATGAAACGCAACAATTAGAAACTACAAAAGGAAGTTTGTTTGGTGCTTATAATGCCGTTACAGGATATTTTCAAAATGTGAGGACTTACAAAAATGAAGAAGCAAAACTGAAATCTTTATTGTTTGGTGGTACAGGACAATTGAGAACACAAAAGGCTTTTCAACTTTGTGAGAGTTTTGCAAAGGCTGAGGTAATGGAATTTTACAATTAAGATTTTTAAGGGGCAAGCAAAAATGTTTGCCCCTTTATTTATCAGATTTTTAAAGGCTGGAAACGAGCCACGCTTGAGGGCGTGGCTCGTTGGCTTAATGCAATATTTTACAATAAAAATTAATTGAATTTATTTTAAATTACCGTAGGATATTTTAAAGAAATCATATTTTTTCACTAGCGTTGCGTTATAATATTAATTAGTTCTTTGAAAGTATTGTCAATATTGAGTTTGGCGAGATTCCCAGCCTAAGACGATTTGATTTTTTGATGGGTATAAAAAGGCATAAATTCCTGAAAATCATCATGTTATGAATTCGGGAAAATATGTGTTTTCACAAATCATGAATCTCGTTTCCTCCACTTCCTTTGAAACCATTGTACACAGGCACTTTGGTGATTACAAGGTTAGGAAGTTTAGTTGCTGGAAACAGTTTTTATGTATGGCTTTTGGGCAACTTACTCACCGGGAAAGTATGACTGACACGCTGATATGTTTAAAGGCGAATGCCAGTAAAATGTACCACATGGGTATTGGAGAAGTAGTTTCAATCAGTTCGCTTTCCAGAGCAAATGAGAATCGTTCATATCTCATTTATGAAGAACTGGCCATGCTACTTATAAAAGAAGCGAAGCATCTTTATTTGAATGATGATGATTTGGAAGTAACGTTAAAGGACAATGTATTTGCCATTGATGCAACTACAATAGACCTGTGCTTATCTACTTTTGACTGGGCAAATTTCCGCAGTACCAAAGCAGGTATCAAACTGCATACGCAATTAGATTTAAAGACGGCTATACCAGAATTCATTTTGTCTACTAATGCAAGTGTGCATGATGTCAATGTGCTTGATGTTATAAATTTTGAAGCCAATAGTTTTTATGTTATGGACCGGGGATACGTTGACTACCAGAGGCTTTACAAGATAAATTTATGTGGTGCTTTTTTTGTTACACGAGCAAAAGATAACATGAATTACAGGCGATTGTATTCTGCACCAAAAGATAAAACGAAAGGAATAATTTTTGACCAAATTATTTTACTGAATAATTATAAAGCCAAAAAAGACTACCCTGAAAAGATAAGAATCATAAAGTTTAGGGATGCTGAAATTGGAAAGGATTTAATTTTTATGACCAATAATTTTACACTGCAAGCCTCCGACATAGCACAATTATATAAACACCGCTGGAAAATTGAATTGTTCTTTAAATGGATAAAGCAGCATCTGAAAATAAAATCATTTTTGGGGCAAAGCGAAAATGCTGTAAAGACACAAGTATGGATTGCCATAGCAGTTTATGTTATAGTTGCCATAGCAAAAAAGAAATTCCTGCTTAAACAAAGTCTTTACGAAATTTTACAAATTTTAAGCATATCTATTTTTGAAAAAGCACCCATAAATCAGCTGTTTCAGCAGACTCAATTACAATATTTCAAAGAACCATTTTCTAATCAATTGAATATGTTCGACTTATAACGCAATGCTAGTGAGATTATATTGAATATACAAAAGGAAGCTACGGTCAATTCCCGGGAGGCTTCGGTTCTCCTCTTGGACTGGAACTCTACCTATTTAATCTTGAAAAGAATATTGAGTCAGAGATAGAGATACCTACTGAAAAAAAGGAAGCGCTTATGGTCTATTTTGAATCAAAGCACAAATTTGCTGTGAAAGTGAAAACCGTTTATCATTTTATTTTCAACGTGTATTTTGCCAGACAAAAGAGTTAACTGGCTGAATGACTATTAAATATTTTTTGATTAAATAAATGAACATTCAAGAAAAGATTGCCAATTTAAAAGAGATTTTATCGGTCTATGATACCGAAAGTTTTGCTGGATTTTTCGCATACTTTATTAAGCGTCGCCCTCAAGATATTGTCGACATCGAATTAAATAAATTCGACTGTAAACTTAAAGATTTTTTTTACCTTATCGCTTTAAAAGCTTTCTCAGACAAAAATGGCATAAAAGAATTTGACTTTAGCCCAGCACTAATTGGGGAATTGGCCGATAAGCTTAATAATATTAAAGATGAATATCGTATTCAAAAACTTTTCGATTATAACGACGATTCTGTTCTTCATGAAATGGCATTCCGAAATCATTTCGACAACGGAGTATTAAGTTATGTAGAGCAGGATTTAGAGAAAATACGCAACGTTTTATCTGTATTTGACGACGTTATCACAGAAGCTTTTGGCCTCGATGCAGTCTTTTTAATTGAATTTTATAAAGCTACCGAACTCATTTCAAAAATTAGGTTTGAACAGATTTTTGAGTTCAGTCATTCTAAAGAATTTATAGAACTTCATAAAAAGATTGACGCAAAAGAAATATCTTTTTCAGATGGATTCGATTTTCTACCGAAAAATATACAGGATGCATATCTTTCCTTTCATTCTAAGCCTCATGCATATCTTATGTTTTCAAAAGAAGATTTATATCGGACCTTATCAGCTGAAAAAGTTGATAGATTTTTAGAAATATTTTCATGCCCGGTAAATTCAAAATCGAGTATTAATTATTATACCGATTCTAACCCGCTTGAACTTGCTCCGATCTTAGAAATTTCCAAAAATAAATATCTGCACATTTGTCAAAAACAAATACCTACAGCGGCATATAAATACTTTTATAATTTCCTTATTAATTAACAAGCTTCGAAGGATAAGATCAGAAAGCATAGAGATAAAAGGCTGGAAAGAAAAACTGGCGAAATGTTCAGGTCTTTCTTTTCCTCAAATGAGGCTTTTTTTTATGAAAACTATTTTGTTGAGCGGGGCTATGAGCAAGACCTTTTAAAATTATACAAAGGCACAGCCCTTATCGTTGAAATAAAAGCTTCAAAACTGAGAGAACCTTTCAGGAATATTGAAAAGGCAGTGGTACGTTTGAAGGATGACTTTAAAGATTCAATTCAGTATGGTTACACTCAATGCAGGCGTTTAGAGGAACGGTTTTATGGCAATGTGAATTTTGATATAACTGATGAGAAAGGAAAAGTTTTATACAATGTAAACCCATCAAAAATCCATTCAGTTTTTTCGATTATCGTTACTTTAGAAAGGTTTGGGAGTTTGCAAACTGATCTTAGTTTGCTTTTGCAGAAAGACGATGGCGCAGATTACCCGTGGTCAGTATATATTGATGACCTTGAAATCTTTCTACTTTCTTTGAGACATATGAGAAATCGCCAAGGAAAGTTTATTGATTTTTTAAGAAGCCGAAGGCAAATGCACGGGCACCTTTATGCGATAGATGAATTAGATGTGTGTGCTAATTTTATTAAAGAGCCAAATAAGTTTTCTGGCATTGCAAAAATGAAAGACACCTTATTGACATTTTCTCCTCACGAACAAGGTCTATTTGATGAAATATATCACTCTGGCGGGTTGCAATTTAAGGAGCAGCCGATGCCAGATTTTTACAGATACTTTGTACAAAAAGAGAAAGAAAATATATCAATCGTTCCGGCTTTTTACAACAACTCATTGCTTCCATTGCCATTGGCAAACTACCGGTTTCCATTACAAAGGATTTCAGGAAAATTTACCTGTTGCAATTTTTCGTAGCTGGCTTTCGCCATTACGAAGGAATGCAATTACTGGATAGCATGAAAGAAGGCGATTTATTAGAGCTGGTAAGAGAGCCGGAGAATGAGTACGATGACTGCGCCATCGCACTGCATTTGCAGGGAAAGAAAATTGGTTTTATCCCGTCATCGGTCAATGAAATGCTTAGCTATCTGCTGGATTCAGATGCCCTTAGTTTGTTTGCAGTTATAACCCATTTAGAAAAGAGTTCTCAGCCCTGGGAGAACGTAGCAATAGCCGTTTATTTTATTCAGGAAGTCAATAAGGATTTACCAGCGCATGCAAGCTATTTAACCAGGATAGAAGCACCTCATTACCGGACGTTAAATAAAAACAAAAACGAGGTAAAAAAAGAAAGGGTTTTAACGCTGGACCATCTGTTTGATGATACAAACAGGGTGATTAATCTTGATGCAATTCCTACTGAACAAGATGAGGCAAAAAATCATTTTGAAATGTACTATTCCAAATACCCAATTTCAATCAATAAACCGGGCAGATTTCTGCATATTAAAGACGATGGAATATACACTTATATGTACGAAATTGGAAATGATATTCAGTTGGTGAAAGATAATAATGGCGAAGAATTTATTGAGTTCTTTTTGATTTAGCAGCTCACAATTTCAACCCTAAAAACGCTTTAAATTGCAGTTTGAAGCCTGCTGTTGAAATGTAGATTATGATTTATCGGAAATCCGTCTCCGGCGGTTCAATTCTGCCTGCAATTTGGAAACTATTTCTTGCCCAACGGCGTCAGATTCGAGGCTTTCATTTACACCTGTTTCAGACCATGCGATCATATTGATATTTCCATTCACTTTTGTATATCTCAGTAAGTATCTTCCGTCAGGCGTAATGGAATCAATTTCAGCATTCTTGCCCAGATCAAATTGCAGTATATCTTTCATTCCAATAACCATTTAAAACAAGTTGATTTTTTTGCCGGATATAGATATTCTGATGTTCATTTGTAAACAATATTACTTTAAAATACTGATGTTTTCTTTTGTATCAATCGCAGATTTTAGCATCCTTAAAATACCCATTTCAGTAACCATTTTCGCCTCTTCAATATCATACCAATTACCTTCTTTTGTCTTGTATAATTTGCAGGAAAATTGCCCGTCATTATCATCCTTTTTTGTAAAATTGTATTCTTGTAAAACGGCGATTATATTGCCCAGCATATTGGTCAGTTCGTAAGGGATTATGGTGTAAGAAAACTGGCTGTTATCTTCTAAAATAATCTGGTGACTAACAAGGTTCTTTAGGGCATCTCTCATAGCACAATAATAATTTAATCTCTATATGCTGCAAAACGAACTTATTAACATGGCTGAATTTTAGAGGTATATTGCTTGTAATTGGTATAAAATTTGTCTTATAACTTCTAGTAGGTTGATAGTGAAAATGAATTTGTGGAAAGAGAAAAAATCTATGTAAGTAATTTTATTAATAGCCTCCTGGCTTTTTCTTTTATATGTTTCAAAGTATCCCCGAAACATATCCTCACAAATTCTTCAAGCATTAATCTTTGTCAAGGCGTAATGTGCCGGGTCTTGCACATGGCAAGATGTACAAACGTGGCCACGTTTGAAATCTTGCCCCTTCACTCCGGAGTCGTACGGGGATTGTAAAAGACTATTGAATTATTGTAACAAAACTCAAAAGATACAATTATGAAGAAGCAGGAAAATGAGGTACGGAAAATCTTTATCAAAATCCGCATGAATGATGAGGAGTTAAAACAGGTGAAAAAGAAACAGCAACAAACTACAGAAAGAAGCCTTAGTGAATATATCCGAAACGTATCAATGCAAAAACCCGTTACGGTGAAGTATCGCAACCAATCGGCAGATGATTTTTTGAAGCAGATGCTGGAGTTAAAAAAAGAACTCAATGGGATAGGTAATAATTTTAACCAGGCAGTACATAAACTGCATATACTTGATAAGATACCGGAGTTCAGGTTTTGGATACAGCATTATGATGGTTTACAAAAATCATTGGTAAGCAAGGTGGAAGAAATAAAATTAAAGGTGAGTCAACTCTATGAACAATGGTTGCAAAAATAACCATACCGAAAAGTATTGAAGCTGCATTAAACTACAACGAAAAAAAAGTGGAGAAAGGTGCAGCCGAATGTTTACATGCGGCTAATTATTTAAGTGAAGCAAAAAACATGAATTTCTATCAGAAATTAAATGGCTTTGAAATGTTGAATAATTTGAATAGCAGAGCAACCACTAAGACCATCCATATTTCATTAAATTTCGACCCTTCTGAAAAGCTATCAAATGATAAGCTGATTGAGGTTGCTAATGTGTATATGGAAAAGATTGGTTTTGGGCAACAACCTTTTCTTGTTTACAAACATGAAGATGCAGGGCATCCACACATTCACATTGTAAGCACAACAATAAAGGAAGATGGCAGCAGAATTAATACCCACAACATCGGCAGAAATCAATCGGAAAAAGCAAGAAAAGAAATAGAGCAACAATATGGTTTAATAAAAGCAGAAAGGCAACAGCAATTAATGAAGCCTGGCATCAAGCCGGTAGATGCACAAAAAGCCGTGTATGGAAAGTCTGAGACAAAGCGTTGTATTTCAAATGTGGTGGGTGCATTATTTAGTCAATACAAGTTTACTTCCTTACCTGAATTTAATGCAGCTTTAAAACAATTCAATGTGATTGCTGACAGAGGAAAAGAAGAAGGAAGAATTTACAAGAACCGTGGGCTGGTTTACCGCATTTTGGATAGCGATGGGAATAAGGTTGGTGTACCTATCAAAGCAAGCTCTATTGGTTGCAAGCCAATACTTGATAATCTGGAGAAGAAATTTATTGCCAATGAAGTTGCAAAAGAACCGTTGAAACAAAGAACCAAAAATACCATTGACGAATGTTTACAATCATCACCCGGCAGTATCAAAAATTTAGTAGCGACTTTGAATCAAAAAAATATTTATACTGTACTTAGACAAAACGCAGAAGGAAGGTTGTATGGTATCACTTTTGTTGACAACCAAAACAAAGTTGTTTTTAATGGTAGTGATTTAGGCAAAGGATATAGTGCGGCTGCATTGCAAAGCAAGCTGGCTGTAGTAAATGAAAATCCACTTGCCCAGGTCGAAACAAAAGGCAGTAGTACTTCGGGTGTTTTGCTTAAAGACAATGACCTTAATAAACAGCAGGACAAAACAATTTCAACTACTACCAAAAACGAAAATTTATTAGATGTGCTTTTATCAACCAAAGAGCAATACGATAACACACCAAACAATCTGCTGAAAAAGAAAAGAAAGAAAAAGAAGAAAATTAATTTATAAAAACAAAAGTTATGTCACATACCGGGGAGAATGAACAGGGGCTGAGAAAGATATTAGACTTTACAAGATTTGCCAGCATCTTTATTTTGTTGCTGCATTTTTATTATTACTGTTATGCTGCTTTTAAGCATTGGGAAATAAAAAGTACCATCACAGATAGGCTAATGACCAACATCATGCACACTGGCCTATTTAACAATCAATATACTTCCAAGTTTTTGGCCATTGGATTATTAGTAGTTTCTTTATTGGGAGCACAAGGCAAAAAAGATGAAAAGATAAATTGGAAAGCTGTTACAGCATATTTACTGATCGGCTTACTACTTTTCTTTGGAAGTAAAATTTTATTAAGCTTAAATTATACAGTAGAAAATATAGCCATTATTTACATGGCAGTAGCAGGTATTGGATATTTACTAATACTGGCCGGCGGTAATCTGCTCAGCCGGTTAATTAGCCTGAATTTATCAAACGATATTTTCAATTCTTTGAATGAAACTTTTCCGCAGGAAGAAAGGTTTTTATCCAACGAATATTCTATCAATCTTCCTGCCCGGTATAATTTAAAAAGCAGGGTTAGAAAAAGCTGGATAAATATCATCAATCCATTCAGAGGTTTGTTAGTTATTGGTAGTCCTGGCTCTGGCAAAAGTTGGTTTGTAATTCAGCATGTCATCAAACAGCATATTGAAAAAGGCTTTGCCATGTTTGTATATGATTTTAAATACGATGACTTATCCAAAATAGTTTACAACTGGTTACAAAAAAACAAACATAAATATTCTGTTCCACCATCTTTCTATGTTATCAACTTTGATAATCTTTCTGTATCGCACCGCTGCAACCCCTTAGATCCAAATACTATGAATGATATTACTGATGCAACGGAATCTGCAAGAACAATCTTATTAGGATTGAATAGAGAATGGATAAACAAGCAGGGAGATTTCTTTGTAGAATCACCTATCAACTTTGTTACCGCTATCATTTGGTTTTTGAAAAAATATGCTGATGGAAAATATTGTACACTGCCGCATGTAATATAATTGATGCTGGCTGATTATGATGAACTGTTCCCGATACTCAATACCCAACCTGAAATTGAAGTGTTGGTAAACCCTTTCATCACGGCTTATCAAAACGATGCTATGGAGCAATTAGAAGGTCAGGTAGCCTCTGCTAAAATAGGTATGGCAAGATTGGCTTCACCCCAGTTGTATTGGGTGCTATCAGGCAACGATTTCACATTAGACATCAACAACCCAAAGCATCCTAAAATTGTTTGCGTTGGTAACAACCCTGAGAAGCAACAAATTTATGGTGCAGTGTTATCGCTCTATATTTCAAGATTGGTAAGGCAAGTAAATAAAAAAGGGATGCTAAAATGTAGTTTGGTGTTTGATGAATTTCCTACCATCTATTTCAATAATATGGACAGCCTGATTGCTACTGCAAGAAGTAATAAAGTTGCCACCACATTAGCAATGCAAGATTTCAGTCAGTTGAAAAAAGATTACGGAAAAGAACAGGCGGATGTAATTGTAAATATCACAGGTAACATCATCAGTGGCCAGGTGATGGGTGAAACTTCCAAACTGTTATCGGAACGCTTCGGGAAAATTATGCAGGATCGGCAAAGTGTTTCCGTTAACCGCACCGATACTTCCATCAGCCACTCCAAGCAATTGGACAGCGCCATACCGGCTTCTAAAATTGCTGCCCTTTCATCAGGAGAGTTTGTGGGTCTTGTTGCAGATAACCCCGATGAAAAAATTAAATTGAAGATGTTTCATGCAGAGATTATTAATGATGCTGATAAACTGAATGAGGAAGTGAGCCATTACAAAGAGATTCCTGTGGTATCAAATGTTACCCAACAGCAGGTGATGGATAATTACTACCAGGTGAAGATGGAAGTGAAGCGGTTGATTGGAGAGGAGGTGGAGCGGTTGAAGGGCGAAAAATGATTTGAAAACAAACCGCCTTACTTCATTTGGCAAATCTAAATCCCAACTTTAAATTGCTCTGCAACCCACAAAAGCCGGGTTACGTTCATCTCTGAAATTTAATTCAAACATGCCGCTGTCGTTTTGCCCATGGCTCATCGAAATGGAAGACTAATTAGTTGTTTAATCATTTTCAAGTCCTTCATCTGTTAAAGGCAATTTTGAGTTTCTGTTGTTTTTATTACCAGTTAGAGAAAATGTAGTGCCTACAGAAGTAAAGAACCCGACAATACAGGGAATACCAGTACTCACAGATTGTCATCATTATGAAATACTTTTCCCGGAAAATCCATCTCAATTAATACCTACCGAATACAAAAATTGTAAATACCCTGGACCTTCAGATGAATTAATGCCAAAAGAAATAGCAGGCAAGCGATATAATTTGGGGATTTCAAAATCACATTTGCTGCAATCCATAAAGACGAATTTCTGCAAATTTGTTAATTTGGATATATAATCAGTTTTTGTATATTTATCGAGCCATTTTATTAAACTTGAATAAATGATTAATAATTTGGCTACTCAATAATCCTAAAGGAAGGCAAAAAATCTAATTACTATCCCTTTTTTATTTGATTGACTCGTGTACCAGAATTCCCCCTAAACAAATACGGGGAAAACACCTTTATTTATTTTGAAAAGGTTTCGTTCCTTTAATTTTTGCAAAAAAATAATTTCAATTTCAAATAAACTAAAGTACATTTTATGGTAAAAATTAAGCTTGTTAAGCTGGCATTTTGTTATATTCTAAGTTTTTGTAGCATTGGGGCATCTGCTCAATATAATTTAAATTTAATTTCAGTCACTAATACACAAGATAAAGAGAATGCCTTAAAATTTGGTGTTACTACCGACATTAAAATTAGGTGTAGCATTATTTTTCCTCATACCTTACAAGAAGGATTAATTTATCTAAAAAACTATTACTTAGTTATCAACGGAATTCCATATCCTGATATCAAAATTCAGAATATGGCGCTTTTATCTGCAGCGATAAAAGAAAAAGACAGTTTCAAAAGCGTTTTTGAAATAATTTATCAAACTAAAATACCTTCTGCCACTGAAGATGTAAATGGCAAAACCGTTCTATCCAAATTTTGGAAACAGCAATACAAACCTCTTTATAATCAACTTCAATTACCCATTTCTCTATTATCTACGAAATCTGAAGATCAACCTGTTTCCTCTGCCGAGATCAAATTAAGGTTCTATGAGCAATGGCGTGTATATCTTTTTGCCATTCTTTTTGGTGCTTTGTTCTTTGCAATAATCTGGTTTGCATCAAGGGATAATTTTACTCTTTTTAGAGATGAAAAATCAAAATGCTCTAACCCTGCAAAACACCCTTTTAGCTTATCGAGGGTTCAAGTTTTTTTATGGACTTTTACAATCTTCGGGTTCTTTGCTTATATCTGGGCAGTTACAGATTTTCTGCCGCAAATAACCGCTGCACATTTGGTATTACTAGGGATTGCCGCCGGTCAAAGAATCATTGCTCAAATGATAGATGCTGAAAACCCTCCTTTAAAAAATACCCTTAATAGTAAGTTTGTTTCTGATGGGTGCTCAGTTGGTTTTTTTAGAGATCTGATATCCGATGAATCAGGATTAAGCATTACAAGGCTTCAATATTTAATTGCGACTTTTATTTTTATTGTTGTATTTATAACAACGGCAATTCAGAAATTGGAGTTGGTTGATTTTTCTGTAGAACAGTTGGCATTGATGGGTACGAGTGCAGGGCTTTATCTCTGGAATAAAAAATTAGATCAACAAAAACCAAAACCATAATGAAAAAAGGATTCGATGCTAACACAGATTTAAGTCCATTCGCAAATTGCTTATTGGAAGAAGGATATAATTTTGTGTGTCGCTATTATAATATTAACAACCCTTCAAAAAATCTTACTTATGCGGAGGCAAATGTTCTATCAAGTTTAGGACTTGATATTGTGGCTGTTTGGGAAAATGGTTTTCCTACTAGTAGTTCCTATTTTTCCGAGTCCAAAGGAATATATGATGGTACCGCTGCCCATCAATATGCCTCACTAACTATTTCTCAAACTGAAAATACACCCATTTATTTTGCGGTTGATTACGACGCTTCTAACAATGATGTTAACGGAGCGATTTCAGATTACTTTGCAGGGATAACCAAAGCATTCAATCAACTGGGCTCAAAATATTCAGTTGGAGTGTATGGTTCTGGCCTGGTTTGTAGAAATATTAGAAGTGCTGACTTAGCTTCATATTCATGGCTCGCTCAGTCTTCAGGATGGAGAGAAAGTAAGACTTATAAAGATTATAATATAAAACAACTCGCTGAAAAAAGTGAATGCATTGAACTAGGCGTTGTCACTGGTGATCCCGATGAAAGTCCCAATGATAATGAAGGGTCGTTTAAAGTAAATCACTTAATCAACCTATTAAATAAAAGAGGAATAATCTTAATCAATAATTTCGCAGCTTCCGTTTGCGACAGCAATCCAACATGGGATATAGCCCCCAAGCCATCAAAAAATCCATTGAGTGAGATGAAATGGGCAAATGATTTAGAGAAAGACAAATTTGGATGTACAAGAAAAGATGCTGCCGGTAAAAAGAAATTTCATGGAGGTATAGATATAAAAGCAAGTGTAGGAACTGATTGCTATGCAACTGAAGATTCGGTTGTGACTGCTATAGGTTTCGGGGATGATTTGGGTAAATATGTTGCAATAAAATTTAAGAAAGATGGTAAAGAATTCGGTGTTGCTTACTGTCATCTAAGTAAACATGATATACTAAAAGAAGGTGATAAAGTTAAGGCGGGTGTAGTGATTGGTAAAACAGGCAAGACTGGCAACGTAGGAAGTGATGAGCCGCACCTTCATCTTGAAGTTCACGACCAAGTATGGTTGACTTATGATGACGAAGTAAAAAGATCAGCCCATTCGCTTGATCCTAATAAGTATTTAGCGAAGTAACTGCTTATTTAGAAATTGAAAAGCTCCAGATTTCCAAAGGCACGACTAATTAATTTAAAACGCATACCAAATTTATTATGAAATATTATCGATATTTAAAATCAGAAGGGCTGTTGATTTGGTTAGTTAGTGTCTTGTTGTTGAGTTCTTGCTCAGTGTCACATTATGAAATAATATCTGCAGGATCAAAAGGAGATTTCATCCAGTCGCCATCTGTAGCATTAAAATTAAAACCTGATAATACTCCAAAAAATAAATATTATTATGTTATTTTTTATGGGATTTCTAACAAATACCAAGAAACAATAGATGGGCTGTCCAAATGTGAATCCTGGTCTGGTAATACAGATTACTTTCCTAATAACAACCAGCCCAAGCTTGAAAAGAAATTAAACTCCCAAAAAACTGGTCATCTGTTTTATGTATTTAATATTGTTTCAACAAAAGCCACCTACAGTAGTGCCACGTTAAATAGAGAAAAGAACATTTATTTTTTACAGTTTGATTACAATACATTAACACAAGGTGCAGCAACCACTGTTACTAATAATTTTAATCAATTAGCAAATGACCTGTTGGTAGAAGTTGCAGGTATGGAAGGTACTGCTAGCAATAATTGGGTTGTTAGTACATGTCAAAACATGGTCGAGAGTATTTGGGAGTTAGTACCAATTCCACAAACAGCCTCCTTAGGTAGATTTGCTTATAAAGTTAATGATAAAGAAAGCTCTGTTTTATTAAGCCCCAAAATAGCAATAAAAGTTGATCATCAAAACATTTATTCAGCTAAGGCTTCTTCATCAATACCTGATAAATGGAATTATAATTTAGAGTACCAATCAATAATCACTTTTTATAAGGCCGATGATGGTTCAATAAAGCAATCACCGTTTCTGAATATAGAAAAGAATACGGCAATTGACCTGCCCAGCAATAGCCCAATTGATAAGTATGACGCTTCGGAAAATTTACAAACATCTTCTGCTGACTTACAATTATCGGCCAATACTAATAAACAAAATTTTATCTGCCTGTTTCAAAACTACATGAAGAGCAATATATATTCTTCAGAGGGGACAAGCGACATGACCATAAATAAAAATGATGATTTATATATAGGCAATAGTGTGCTTCTTTTAAACAAAAAATTGGATCTTCTGCTTGCTCGTGATAATTCTAATGTTAAGGCAACATTTGGTAGCGGTCAACTTCTTTACCATAAATACTCAAGAACTTTAATTACACCGGTCATTTATGTTTTTGTCAATGGAAACTTAGTGCCCATCATTCTGGGATCAACAATAGGAATGCTTAATCAATACTATAATATAGGAACGGATTTTAGTTGCCACCGGCAATTTAAAGGAAAATATTATAAAATGAAAAGTTGGAATTCCAATACATTGCTATTGCCTGGAGATAAAATAAGCTTTTAAATTTTTATTATGAAGTTTACAAAACACTTAACCTATAGCCAGTACTTTACTTGTGCTGAACATAAACATGTATTGTTTTTTTGCAAGGAATTGCCGGTCACAGAAATTGAAGCTAACGAAATTTTCCAAGCGGGATTTTCAAAAAACTTTGCTTTTCTTTTTTTATTTGATGAGTATAATGACTCTATTTTAAAAGAATCAATTAAAGGGTTAGAATCTGATGTTGATGATTTTCCCAGAAGGTTATGGTGGATTGAGTCATATAACGCTGACAAAATAGTTATCAAAAATCGGCCTTCATTATCTATTGTTGTTCAAATGGGAAAGTTACAAGGTATTTTTAATAATTTTTCTTTCCAAGAAAACTTTAAGTTTAACACCAATGGGAATTCTCCGATAATTTCATTTTTAAACAATAATATTCAAATTGAGTCCCAGAGCAATATTGAGCTATTGCTCGACAAGAACTCAATTGGCTTTAAGTCCGCAGTTATAAAATTAGATAAGGCAAATTGTGGGGTGCTTAACTTTACCAATATTTATAAGGAGAACCTTATTCAGCCCACATCTTCTTATTTCAATGAAGCAAGTGATCGTATTGCCGTTCATTATTTTGATAAACACCATTATAATGTAACCAGTGAGATTGAAGTATTTTATTTCCCCTATCCAAATAAAAGTATTATAAATGGTTCAAAGGGTAATGAGTATGCTACTAAATTCAAAATAAGTAACAAAAAGTTAAAGACTAACATTGTAGACGAATTGGGCAACCAAGCAATTTTGAACGATGAGCTTAGTGCTTATGTTGCTTTCACAGAGTATAAAGAAGGTGATATTATATTTGGGCCATATTATC
Organism: Ferruginibacter sp.; assembly: GCA_965247025.1. Taxonomy (GTDB): domain Bacteria; phylum Bacteroidota; class Bacteroidia; order Chitinophagales; family Chitinophagaceae; genus Ferruginibacter. The sequence goes on from OZ252000.1 coordinate 6,265,734, forward strand.
ATTTTATGCCTCTTGGACAAGCCGAATTGGAATACCCAGGCGATAATCTTTTGCTTGGCTTTAACGGCACAGAAACCACTTCTGGCAGTGGTCGAAAAGTTGTACTAGATTTTAAGAAAAATGATCAAGTAAAAGTATCGGGAGATTTACTTTTAAAATCGTTAAACTCGTGGACATCTCAACCACAGCTTAAAAGCGCAAGCTATAATCTGGATTCGGAAAAGTCTCCGCTTTTTAAAAACGATAAAATCGAATCCAATTATACGTTCATCAAAAAAGCAGATATATCCGAACCGCTGGCTTTGCCAATTATTCCAACTCTTTCCTTTAAAGACAACCCTGATCTAATCGAATTGGAAGAGGTTTTCAAAAAAGTACGACTGGAAAGAATAAAAAAGCAACATGGAGAACAAAGGTTTTTTGAATTAGCAGAACCACACATTACACCACAAGGGTTTCTAAAAACTTCTGGTGAATATGATTTTATAAAACCCCCTAAGCCATTTAACAAAGGCAAAGCAAAAAAAAATACTGAAGATGCAGCCTTTCAATTTAAGTTACTCGATTCTCATGGAGATATTGATTTGTCGATTAGAAAAGACCAGGTGTTTTTGGTATTAACTCCCGAACTATTCCGACAATATATTTTACAATTCAGCGATACCCACCTTGAAGCATTTTTTCAGGTGAACAGGTCGACAAAAGTTAAGTTTAATGTCGACTTGTCTAGTATTTTCCCAAATAAAACCAACGCAGGTTCTCAATTAGAACATTCATCCTTTATTATTTTTAAATTTCACCGGGAAAAAATGTCTTCTCTAATAGAAGATGTTACGAAATGGACAAATCATGGAGAAATATTGTCAAAGGATAAGGAAACAATTAAACAAAAACTAAAAATTGCAAAAGATTTTGAAGATCCTTATTTCAAAGAAAGCATTTTAGAGGATGAAAATTGGAATGGTGTTGTTATTTTAAATATCCCCATTACCGACTCTAAAAACCTCCCTGCTATTTTTACTGGTCTATCTTCGTCTCAGGATTTCTTTGAGAAAAAGCCAGGCACAATCAGCCTTGAAACCAAACTTAGGTTTCAGTATGCTGCATTTCCATTAAATAAAACCGGCGTTGAAGAAGGAAAAACTTCTGTCGAAATCAAGTCTACTTCTTTTTATGGACTAATAGATTATAACCCCTTTGCTAAGGGCAAGGATGGAGACAAGGACTATAAAGCGATTTCAGACTATTTCGATAATTCAAATTTCAAATTTGTTCTTTCAAAATTATTAGTAAGATTTAGAAATTCCTCTATCAGCGAATTTAAATCAATTGCATTCCTTCAAATTCATTCCTTATTTGATGATGCTGTTTCATTTGACCCGTTTAAGCTCTCAAATGATAATGATGGAAGAACAGATACAAAACCAAACCTCATTCGCTTGGTTGGATCTTACCAAGAAAATTCAGCCGGGGAAGGAGAAATTCGATTTAATGCAGAACTATCAGGAGTTATAAAGTGCGATGCAAGTATTTTAAAGGAAATAAAAATCAACAGAGTTGGATTTATATGTACTGAAAAAGATAAATTTAAGTTTGATATTGATGCAAGACCAGTATTTAACAAAGTAGATTTAGGTGACTATTTTTCATTTGATGGTTTAGAATTGCAAAATATTGGACTGTCTTTTCAGTTACCAAAGCTTGGCTTCCCAGATTTAAAATTTGATTTGTCAAGCCTAATAGTAATTCCCCAAATCAATTTTAATGGCAAAGGTTTTTTAAAAAGTTTTCCTATCAGCTTCAGCCGTTTTCAAAATTTTAGGCTTCCCGTTATCAAGATTGGGACAAAATATAACTTTGCAGACCCTGAGTTCGATTTTTTCAAAATAAAGTTTGATAGGCCAAAAGATAATTTTGATTGGCCCGATTGGAACCCCGGTCTATCATTTGGCAACCTCTTATCTTTTGTTTTTGATTTTGACTTGGGCAATCTTGGAAATTTGGACGCATTGAAAGCGCTGAAAGGCCAACTACTAATTGGCTGGTCATTTAAAGGAGGATTTGCTATTGGCTTTAAGCTGGCTAGCCCAGGTAGCAAAGGGATACACCTGGATTTGTTTGGAGCTATAAAACTTGATATTGAGACAGTGGATTACGGAAAATTCCCTCCTCCTAAAACACCCGCAGACTGTACTGCTTATTTCCTGCGTTTGGTAGATGCCCGGCTGAACATTTTTGGATTGAAATTGCCGGGGGAAAAAGATAAATTTAACGGTTTAATCATATCAGATCCAAGCAGTCCAAGAAAAATTGCCTGGGAGATTAACTTATTAAAAGATAAAAAACTGTTTGTATTTGGGCAGGGAGTTGGTCCAGACATCGTTGATGCACATTCTACAATAGGTGCTATTGAAGATACAGAAAGAGCTTTCAAAACGGATTTAAGTAATATTCCGGACTGTAAGATTACCCCGAAAGATTTGTTATACAATCCACAGCGAAATTATCTAATAGCGTTAAAATCCATTCTGCCTGAAGATTGGCCAATTCAGCTCTCCACGATTTTCAATGATCCGGATATATATGGAATCTATTTAGGATTCAAAGGAGAGTTTCTAAAAGGATTTAGTATAGATATTTTGTATAAAAAGTTATCAGAGAATTTAGGAGTCTATTCTCTTGAATTGCAGTTGCCAGACTCACTCAGGAACTATGAACTTGGTGGGGCGTTTATTAAGCTTCCAAACATTGGTATTGACATATTCACAAATGGCGATTGGAAAACTGACATAGGATTTCCAATTAATGGTAACGATTGGTCTCGCTCAGGGTTCATACAGCTAAGAACTGCACCGCCATTTGTAGGCTGGTTCGGATTCTATATGATGGTTTCTAAGGTTGCTTCATTGACTCTGTTCAAAGGTTATATCCCTGATACATATTCAACCAAACGTTTGCAGATTATTCAGGCAGGCTTTGCTATGCGTGTAGGTATAGGTTTCTACTTTGATAAAGGGATTTTATTTGTTGGAGCATCTATTACAGTTTATGGAATTTTAGAAGGCGCATTTGCTTTTGAAAAAGAAAAAACAGGCTTGTCAAAATTATTGCCGGATCATTTCGCAGTGTTAGGTCGTGTCGGAGCAATGGCGGAGTTGGTTGGCTACGTAGATTTTGGAATTATTAAAGCGTCGGTTTATATATCATTAAGAGTAGAATTTGGATTGTTGCTGGTATATTTAGGGAGAGATATAATAGACGTTGATACCAATAAACTTATTAGAAAAGCGGGTATCCAGCCCGTTAAGATTTACGTGGAAGGAGAAGTACGAGTGCAGGTTTCTATTAAGATAGGTTGCATAAAAATACACCTCAGCTTTGGTGCGCATGTAAGGTTTGAATTTACTATTGGCGGAAATGGCGGAAATTCCTTACAACAGCTCGCTGCAAAGACAAATAACCAAATTGCTTATGCTAACTCTTTAAAAGAACTAACCGCACCAATTTCCATAGATAGAATCAGTACAATTCCTATAGTGTATCTACCTGCATTTTCAAGAGTAAAGGAAATAAATGAACAAGGCAAGTATGAAGACAAGCTATTGCTCATTCATACTTTTATGATACCTTTTTTAGGTTTAAATGTACTCAATAAATCTATTCAATTTCCTGAACAAAATATTTTAAAAGATAAAATCATTCTCCCATTCCTACAGGAGTTAATCGAAAAAGTTCCATTGTTAAGCGATTACGAAACCCTTCGACACTTTTTATTAACAGGCAAAGTAAGTACCGGAATGGGTACCGAAATGGAATTGGAAATCAAGTTTCCTAATTATCTTCCAACATTAGTTCATGGTATTAATTCATCTGAAAAAGATGTAGTAACAAACATTCTTACAAGTGAAAAATTTGGATTTGGATTTGCAAAAGATGATGTAAAACCTAATCCGGACAAACCCAATGACTATTCCATAATAAATGTCCATCAGAAAGCAGATGCAAACTCTCTTTTGGTAATTCCTGTTCCGATATCTTCAAATATACAAATTGTTAGTCACGATTATGACCCGAATAATCCGGCAACGATCTTAGCTAAATCAAAACCAGATGATCCAACTAAAGCAAACGGAGATAAACATTTTGATATTGAAATAGATGGATTGGTGGCTGATGTATTAAAGAATCCAAAAATATCAAAACAGATTAAGAAGGATAGATTGAAAAAAGAAGACAAAGATTATATTGATACTTATTACGACAGTTATAAAACACAATTTATTGGCAGACAAAACCAACTATCAAAAATACAACTGGTCGACGAGTATGACAAACGGGATGATATAATGATTCCTGAATTTTTTAAACTTACAGCGCTTCTCACTATAGAACGTTTCCATCAATTTGCCACTAAAGAATATAGAGGCATACCTAAGGTAAATTATAAAGAAAGTGATTCTATTAGTCCATTGATTACCATAAAAGGAGTATACGGAAAGGAAAAATTAGAATTTGCTTATAAATACGATTATATTATTTCGAATGAGGATGGCACGACTGAAAAGGTACCCCTTAAACCCAGCGTATGGTCTTCCCAAAATATTAATAATGAACTTGAAAACATAGCAGGGCAAGTCAATTATTTTTACAATAATGGTTTGCGGCTACCACTTAAAGATAAAGCACAAAATACCAAATCAATTTTTGAATTTGTGGATCAATACAATGCAATTAGTCTGTCTGATCCAATTCCATCAACAGATACTAAAGACATAAAAGTAAACCTGGCAGGCTATGATATTACACTCGACGTATTTGCGGATGATGCTGCAAAGACGAATATGAGAAAATTTGTTGAAGGGTTTAAACCAGGGAATTTCAATTTTGATAAGATAAAAGATGAATTTATTAGAAAAGACCAGGCAGGTAATCCACTGCCTGATTTACCAATAATTCAGTTTCCAGATCCTTTCAACCTTATTCCTATTTCATTAAGTATTCAAAATAGTAAATTAAGTATTGTAGATAAAGCTAATAAACCTACTGGAAGATTTTTCGACATTCCTTCAAGGCTTGCACAACATGGAACACGAGGACAGGGTTATTCGTTTAAGCTTAACTATGCTGATTATAAAAAACAAAATGCGGACGGAACGGACAGTTCTGTCGAATTGGGTGAGGGTGACGGAGTCTTAAAATGTCTGAATATAGAGATTAAAGTGAAAAGGCACGAGGACGGTGACAAAAAAAGTCGTGTGCTGGAGATTAACAATGTTTATGTGGACGATTTAAATTTAATGTATTCTTTGTTTAACGGAGGAGATAATGTTAATGAAATCAGTTTTTATTACAAACAGGAAAAGGATTTTGATCAGGCAAATCCACTTATCAAGGTGCAAAAATTAAATGACATATATGCCACCTTGCTAAAAACAAATTTATCACCCCGCACCTCCCCACCACTTTTCCCTGCCACTTTCGTTAAAAAAATGAAAGTAGTGGAAGAACCTAAATATTGGGCTGATTCAAATACAGATAAGAAAAATTTTATCAGATTGTTATGGGAAGGGTTGACAACAAACAGCGGGGGCTATTACATAGTGATGGATAATGATGAAATTCCGGAATTTAAAAACGAAAAGAATGAAAAAGTTGATACAGGAACGATCATTCTTTCATTTGTAGCAGCAAATCAGGATCAAATACCTTATTATTTTAACAGCATAAAAATTGATGAAAACGAAGCAGTTTTTAATGGGTTGAAAGATAAAAGCCATTACCTATTCATTGATGATCTGAGTTTGATTAAGAGTCCAACTGAAATCAAGAAAATATACGAATATCATCCGGTGATACCTGCACACTCAATGTCTTTTGAATTGAAGAGAGACAAGAGTGTAAATAAAGTGTCAAATTATGAAAACTATCTCCCTCTTGAATTTGAATTGTATGAAGTTGGCAAAACAGGAAATCTAATAGAGCCCGCTAAACTAAATTGCGACAATGTGCTGCCATTAATGCCAACGAGTGAGTTGAATGATGACAAACAGCCGCAACCGGACAGATATATCTACAATCATCTCACTCCTTTAGTTATTCAAAAGGATGAAGAAGGCAAGGAAAATTATTCCAGGTATGAAGCGGTAGGCAAAACTTATCAATTGAAGATTAATGTAAGAGATGTTTTTGGTTTCAGAACAAATGAAGCGAAGCAATATATTGCTTCGCAAAATTATACTCATCATTATTTTGATAAAATAATTCCAATTGAATCATGGCCGTTGATAAATTTTTCATTTTGGCTAAATGAAAAAGCTTCAAAGGAAAATTTACTATTTGATATAATATGTAATCATAACATATTAGAAATTTTAGATTTAGCAGGAATACCTAAACAGCCAGATGGGACATTTAAGTATAACCTGGGCGATGATATTACTGATTCAAAAGATTTTGAACTATTAAAAGTTGCAATAAAAGATTTTTCTGATAATTTAAATACAATAATTGCCCAGTTAAATGATAGTAACCTGAGCGTTAAAATTGAAGACGTTGTTGATAAAAAAAGAGACTTAAAAAAGGAACTAAAAGAACTACTTCAAGAGGGCATAAAGAAGAATTTTGAAATTATTTTAACTGGAAAAATTCCTACTAAAGATCAAATTAAAAAAACAGCAATTTTCCCAATCTTAATTAAGGCTCCAATAACCGCGGATATCTTGAAAAAGGAATTGATTATTTCTATTCTCTTAACAAGAAAGAAAAATCGTTTAGATTCTGCTTCCGCAAAAAATATTTTTAAGAAAGAGTCAAATATCGGTGATTTAAATTCTGAAAATGTGTGGGACTATGAGTCAGTATATAAATCGGTAGCGAAAATTAAAATGTTCAACACCAAGGAAGTCAAAAAGTCTACTATGATGGATCTTAATGATGCGATACGAAATGCCACTAACGCAGGAGGAGAAATTGCGCAGTATTGCTTGGGAATAGCGTCAGAAGAATCAACTGGTAAAATAATATATTTGGTTAATGAAGGTAAATTAGCTGAAATTAAAGTGTCGAAAGAATATGTTGATGCGAATAAATTAAAACAGGATAAATGTTATTTTGGTATCAAGCCATTTAGCAATAAATTATGGAGTGGTGAATACAAGCCGTCATATAAAGGTGCGCCAGAAAATTTTACCAATTTTTCTAACATTGATTTGGACAAGGCCTTAAAAATTATTCTTGCAAAAATTGATGAGCTCCTATATGCAAATAAAATTTCGAAAGATTTCAATGGTTCAGACACTGTAGTCTCAGAAGAGATCAAAGGACAGTATCAAAAACTGATCACTGCTAAAAAACTTGTTACAGATAAAAAATTAAAAGGGCTTCTCGGTTTTGTGGATAGCAAGGACGACTCTGTATCCCCTACAAAAACCCTTGTCAATGAATTCAGAGAATTGCTTTTAAGCGGACTAACTAAATTCTATGCATATGATGGAATAGTTAGCACCAAATTGGATGTAGCAAGTTTGAAAATATTAGATGCTGCTGATTTAAAAAATAAACACAGGGTGTCAATTAATTTAAAAACACAAAATGATTACAATATTGTTTCATCTAAAGTTGGATACTCGAGAGTTGACATGGAAATGACTGCCGAATGGAATATTTTGTTTGATCAAAAGGACAACCAAACCAAAGAAATAACTTTCGACATAGATCCTGAAATCACACATATGGAATATGACATTTCCATTCCACAAGACAATATAGAGTCAGAAATTGAGCATTCTACCTGGGTTCAGCTTATTAGACCTGTAAAATTAAAGGCTGGAAAATACTCTGTAAGAAAATGGCCTATCATCAAACGGGAATTCCCTGACAAGCCAGTTATTTTAAAACATGTTGCTGAACAATCAAACCCTGATAACGGAATAGCCCTTGGAGAATGGCAATTAGCAAAAGTGGGAAGGTGGTACTATGAATTGGAATTTAAAAATTCGTATGAAATTGAAACGGATATTATAGAAATAAAGTTTGAGATTAAAAATGCAGGAGAGAGTAGATCTAAACTATTTGATAAAAAGGCAAACTTTGAAGGCTTTATTGCATTTTGGGCAGGAAGAATTTTAGAGGTAAAAGATTTTAAATCGAGTGAATTTATTAGTGATTTTTATTTAGAGCTAAAGAAGGAGCCTTCGGATAAAGGCAGGAAACCATTTGCTGATAATGAGAAACCAGGATTTATCATCAAAAAGAAAGCCGATACCAAAATATGGGATAAAGATAAAGTGACAGTTTTAGACCCAAATAAAGTTTTTGTTACGGGTAAGTCAGGTGACCCAACAATCAAAATTGAAATTAGAGATTTTAATATTTTTGAGGCAGATGTTAAAAAGCGGGTTGTTTCTATTTTACCAATATTAAAAGTTTATAGAAACCCAGATATTATTAATGCCAGATTTCAGTACGAAACAGAGTCTGTTAGACCGGTAACTCCTGTGACACCGCATATAAAATACTTTAATCCAATAGCATTAAAAGGAAAATTTGAGAATGAAGTTTTTAATCAAATACCATTAGATATTCCTTTTAAAGCAACCGCAAAATATCTAATTGATACTGCTGGTGAAAGTTATCCAAAAACAATTAAGAGCTTACCCACCATCCCGGTTCAACAAATCGAATGTAATGGTAATCGTCCGTCTTCAACGGATACGCTATTTACAGATTTTGATAAAGAGAATGGCTTCCAGGCATTTTCAATAACACTTTACAATAAGTCCCAAAAGGATGGTGAAGGACACGAAATACCTTCCGAAAATGATCTTCCAATCTTTTTTATAGACACACTTTTTAAAATCAAATAATATGCAACAATATCACGCGGTCTCAATTATTCTGGCAATTGTAGTATTTACTATCATTAGTTTGGTTGGCTTCCTTTCTTATATTCTCAGAGAACAAAACGGTTCCGAATACAAATACAGTTTCCACAAATTTCAACTATGGATATGGACGTTGACTATTTGTCCGTTGTTTGCTTTGCATTGGGGATTTACAACTTTTGAACATCCTATAAACACGACATCCTTAATATTATTGGGAATTTCAAGCGCTAGCTTATTAACAGGCATTGTTATTACTCAAATAAATTTAAACTATCAAAAAGAAAAGAAACTTAAAGACCCTACACTTAATCTTCCATCCTTAAAAGTAGAAAGCACTCCATCAAAAGGTTTTTTTATAGATATTTTGACTGACGATTCGGGGCAATTGTCAGTACCAAGATTACAGAATTTCGTATTTACATTGCTTTATATCGTCATTTACACTGTGTATTTCTTTTCGAATGGGATGGAATATATTAACTGGGATAAGGATTCGACTCCGTTTGTATTAATGGGAATTTCAACGGGAACTTACCTTTTCGGAAAGAGTATGCTTAAGTGATCATCCAATTATTTTGATTTTTTACAGGAACAATTTAAAGACAATTATCTAAGATTTCTGCGTTATCTCGGTTTCAGAAAAGTGAAAATAAAAATGGTTAAAAATCCTGGTGATATAATCCTTTTTTCTGGCAAAACAGACACGCATTTAAAGGCTCAAAAATATATCGGAAACAAATGGTCTCAAGTTGGAATATTAATGTTTTGGAATGGAGAGCTGGCAATACTAGAATCTACGAAAGTTCCGATATGCAATGACATGGAAAACAAGAAGCTAGTCAGGGGTGTACAGGTAGTTTCGTTTAATGAAAAAATATCTGCTTTTGATGGTGAGGTTGCAATAAGAACCTTGAAACCTCAACTTTGCATTAAACAAGAAGAAGAGTTATTTAAGTTCGCAAATCGTGTTAAAGGAAAACCCTTTAACGATAGCAAATATTTTATGGCTAGGGCGAAAAAGAGAAGAAATGTACAAAACGAAAGCTTATCCTATTTCTGCAGCCAATTAGTAGCCGAGAGTTTACAGGAGTTGGGGATATTGGGTAAGCCTCCATTAAATTTTTCATCGGGAAATTACTCTCCTTCAGACTTTTGCAGTGATTCAGAAATAAAACCTATTGATCCGTTTGTTTTTTCAATTGAAAAAATAATCAAAAGCTAGTTATTCTATTCCAAATAATTATAGATTATGGAACCAAAATTATTCGAACATCTTGTTTCTATTCGCAGGCAAATTCACAAAAATCCAGAATTAGGTTATCATGAGTTTGAAACTGCAGCTTTAATTTGTAAAGAATTAGATGCACTTGGAATTCCTTATAGAAGTGGAATAGCAAAAACAGGGATCATTGGTAATTTAAAAAAGGGTGAAGGACCGACGATAGTTTTAAGAGCCGATATGGATGCTTTACCAATAAAGGAAGATACTGAATTAGACTTTGTAAGCACCAAACTCGCCATGGATTACAGCGGCAACGAAGTTCCGATTATGCATGCTTGCGGACATGATATTCATACTACAATTTTATTAGGTGCTGCTAGTTTACTTAAGAATAAAAAATTTAATGGAACAATTAAATTTGTTTTTCAACCTTCTGAAGAAGGAGTCAATGGCGACAGTCAACAAAAATCCGGAGGACAAAAAATAGTGGAAGCTGGGGAACTTGATAACGCCATTGCAGCGTTGGGATTACATGTGCATCCGGAATTACAAGTTGGTAAAATGGCTTTTGTACCGGGCCAGGCATTAGCAAATGTTAACTCCTTTACTATCAAAATATTTGGTGAAGCAGCACATGCAGGAATGGAACCAGAGAAAGGCAAAGATGCTATTATGATAGCTGTGGAATTAATTCAACAAGCCCAATTGATTGTTACAAGATTAGTATCGCAAACAGAGCCCGTTGTTATTTCATTTACACAAATAAATGGAGGTGTTAGTCATAATATTTTGGCAGATAAAGTTACCATTAAAGGAACTATACGAGCACTGGATCTAAAAACTTATGAACTGGTTGTTGAGAAATTTAACAAGTTGATTAACGGGCTAAAATCAATCTATGATGTGAACATAGTAATGAGTATCGATCTTTATTATCCCAGTTTATTAAATGACATGTCTATCCATAAAAAATTGGTAAGTAGCTTAAATGGAGTTTTTGGAATTGAAAACATTATTGAAGCTAAGCCTATTTTAGGTGGAGAAGATTTTGCATTTTATTCCAGAAAGGTGCCTGCAATGTTTTATTTCCTCGGTGCTCGTGATAAGTCTGAGAAAATTTATTCGTTGCATCACCCTAAAGTAGTATTCAATGAAAACTGTATCCCCTACGGAATTAATTTATTAGCAGAAAGCGCTATTAAATTATTGCAATAATTAGGAATTATATTCCGAAGATCTTTTCTGATTAGATTAATATAATATCGGATAGATATTTACGTTGGGTAGAGATTTAGGTAAAAATTGCATTTTAATATTATAAATATAAATATTTGCTTTGTCTTTTGATTTTTGACCTCAATACTAAATATAAATTTAAATTTAAAAATTATGGAAAATCAATTCAAAATTGTAGCAATTCAATCAACGGTGGGGGGATACTGCACCTTTTTCTTGACAGACACCACCGATATCAATCAGTTAAAAAAAATTATTAAAATAGTAGACTCATCAAGTGAACTTATATTGTCGACACTTATTCCACTTTTTTTAGCGCAATCCATTATTATATTGGACCTTTTTCCAAAATCAAGTATAATAAATCGTGTAGAGAAAACCGACTATCATGATGGCCTAAACGATAATGTTTTTGATGGCGACTATCATATTAGTAGGATTGCTACACAAAGAAACTCCGATGGTGTTGAACATCTGGAGGTCGTAATCGCCACTTCAGGTGGTGAAGTGCAAAACTATAACGTTTACGATCCTCTTTTGCAAAAAATATTCCAGGCAGTATTCTTAATTCCCAATTACCCTCGTATTCATATTGAAATTGATGGCGGAAATATATACACTGTTCGTTTGGGTGCAAAATATGTAGAATGAGATCAATAACTTCAGGTTTACGCTCTTTCGGGTGATATACTGCATTTATATTTACTTTATTTTACTTTTTCTTTCTCCGCCTCTATAATCTTCTGCAACACCTCTTCACTCGGCAAATTGATTAAATACTTTGAAACAAATACCTGCTGTGGCAAACCCATTGTTGCGTATTTTACCAATGCCTCATTTTTGCCAGAGCATAAAATAATACCGATGGGATCATTGTCACCCTTGGTAAATTCGTTGTGTTTATAATAGTTGAGGTACACATTCATTTGCCCGGAATCTGAATGATCGAACTCTCCTATTTTGAGGTCTATCAGAATATGAGTTTTCAAGATTCTGTGATAAAAAACTAAGTCGATTCGGTAATGCTTATTATCAAACGTTATTCTCTTTTGCCTGGCCTCAAAACAAAACCCCCTTCCCATTTCAATCAGAAAATTCTGCAGGTTAGTGATGATACTTTCTTCCAGATCGGATTCACTGTACGAAGGCTTTTCCTCCAACCCCAGAAACTCCAGCAAATAAGTATTACGAAATACATCTTCAGGTTTCACATCATTTTGGACTATTCTTTTTTTCAGCGTAGCTTCCTTATCGGTACTAAGTCCGGTTCTTTCATACAAAAGGCTTTCAATGGCTCGTTTTAGATCTCTCACGCCCCAATTATTTTGAATAGCATGAACTTCATAGAACCGGCGTTTAACATCAGTATCGGCCTTTAAAAGCTCAATAAAATGGGAAAAGGTAAGATTGGTAAGCAGTTTATTCATATCTGCCTGAATTTCGTCAGAGCCCAATTCTGCGGACACTGTCCGCAGAATTGCAGAGTACTGAAAATCAATCAAATACAATTTTGCGGACACTGTCCGCAAAATCTGAGGGTAAGCTTTGTACAGGTCTTTGCAAAGGTATAAATGCCTTTCCCTGATTGATTTCAGCCCCTTTTTTAAGAGACTTTCAGCGATGGCTTTAAAAAGTTGTTTGCCATAATCCGCCCGGTCTTTACCAGATTGTTCGTACTCTGCAATGTAATAACCAATAATCCAATTTCGGAGTGTTAAAGCAGTATTCACCTGCTTTTGAACTTTATCCAGGAAAAAAGTATTTGTATCCTGAATAGTAGTTGTCAAATTTTCCAGTGTATTTAAAGTTGTCACATTTTTATTCGTTTTCATTTTGTTTGATTTAAATTTTGAAGATTTCACTTACTCAATAAACCCCTCTTTTGCCATTTCTTCATTTTTAAATGAACTAAGCCGGTGTGCAAATTCCCTTTTTACATCTTTGCCAAAACTGTCAAGATAATTTTCAGTTGTCTTTACATCACTATGCCCCAAAGCTTCCTGTATATACTCTGTGCTGGCACCGGAACGCTTAAGTACGGTAGAGAAGGTATGTCTTGCTACATAGGTGGTGGCTTTTTTATCAATACCTAATTTTTTCAGGATACGTTTCATCCAATCGTTAATGAAACTAACAAATAGCTGAACGAGTTCATATTGTCGCAATGGCGTAATTCCGGCCTCCAATACAGGGAATATAAAATTACCTGGAGACTTGTCTTTATTACCCCATTTTTCAATAATTGCTTTCATGTCATCCGTTAAAAAAACAGTAATTGGTTTGGGCTCGCTACGCATAGCCCGTTCAGTTTTTGAACGTTCAAAAATCACATAGCTGTCATTAATGTTTTTATTTTTCAAACAGGCAATATCTTTTGCATTCATCCCATTTCCGAAATAACTGAACAACCAATAATCCCTTGCTCTTTCTTCACTTTCCAGTTCTGGGTCACACTTATAATAGTATATCTTTTTGATGTCGTCCAAGTCAAGTGCTTTCTTGGTATTTTTTGAAGCTGGTATACAATACCTGCGCCTTCCAAAAGGATAACACTTTTCTCTCTTTATAATACCCTCTTCGATAGCTTCATTGAAAATAGAACGTAGCGGCCTGAGATACATACCAACAGTGGTTTTAGAAATACTTTGGTTTTTTAACCAGCTTTCGTACTCATTAAGATAAGAAACAGTAATTTCTGAAAAGCGGACATCCCCACGAAATTTCTTTAATGATACATAGCTGCAATGATAATTTATACCAGTACAGATACGGCCTTCCCTTAAAACTTTTTTGATAAATGCCAGATAAGAATTTGAAATGGTACCGGGCTTCTTTTGCTCTTCAAGTAGTATCGGAAACTTTTTGTAAAAAGGAGAGTAGTCGAACTCATTTGTACTTTTTAAAGCCACTTCAGGCTTTAATTTTCTTTGCCGGAAAAGATTATTATTTTGTATAAAATCATTTTCAAAATCGGCAAAACTGAAAGGTTCCAATTCATTGATCGCATTTTCGGCGGTTCTTTCAATCTCCTTTAATTTGTCCCGTATGGATTGCAGTTCATTACTAATCCTTGAGGCTGTTAGTTTATCAAACTCCTCCTTTGATAAATCAAAGATGGATTGGTAATACTCGGTAAGCCTTTCATAAGTTACCCTTAACTTAACAGGATATTTCTTTGATTTCTTAATCCTCCTGGTATCGAGGAGGATGCATAATGTTGTTGACATAACTGATAATTTTTCATTTTCACAAAATCTTTCCCTTCAAAAATTTGCAAACAATTTGCAAACAAACCACAGTTAAACGGCTATAAAATGCCATTAAGCTAAAAAAGCAATAATCATGCAACAAATTGAACTCTAATACTTTAGATTAAAATCAGTTAAACCAAGCAAAGCTGAATAAAGAATTTTATCCTTCTACGAATCAAAAGGTTATAGGTTTGAATCCTATCGAGGTCACCACACAGGACTTTTCAAGTTTATTCTTGAAAAGTCCTTTTTCGTTTGGGCTGAAACCCTTGCTACCACTGCAAAGCAGCGTTAGTATTTCATTCGGCTGCATGGTTTGAAAAGTGTTATTAGAAAACACCAGTTTTTCAGGGAATATCAAACCAAGCATTTTCTGCCGGTTTTCTATATTCGCAGTGCGGTAATAATGGCCCATATTGCACAGCAAAGAAAAACCATAGCGGCTGTAATCCGCAAAGCCACTGTCAACAGCTTTCAACTCAGCTATTTTACTCCGCATTTCGGCGCATTCTCTGGAAAGGCTTTCTTTAATACGCTTGTAATCATGTTTATCAAGATCATTATTAATAAACTTCTTGGCAGATTTATCCATCATCAATTGATTTTCTTCAATCAATTTTTCCAGCTTCTTTATTTCAGCATCCCGGTCACCTTCGTTGGTTTTAAAAATATCATTCATCACGGCCAGGTATAGAGCAGCTACTTCCGGCTTAATGGAGATATGGCTTAGCCATTGCTCAAACGAATTGTGCAAGGCTTCGCTTTTGTGCCGTTCCTTGCAGCCAGCGGTACAATGGTAGTAATAGTATTTGCCACCATTGCCCAGGGCAGAACTTCCAGTTAAAGTTTTCCCACACCTTGGGCAAACCAAGTGCCCCCTCATTGGGTATTCATCATTCACCAGGGCATATTTGGTTTTAGCCTTCTTTTTCCCGTCAAGTACATTCTGTACTTCATAAAACAGTTCTTCATTGATGATTGGCTGATGAATACCATCAACAATTTCTTCCGGCTCTCCTTTAAAAGCCTTCATGCGGATTTTGCCACAGTAAATAGGATTACGGAGCACCGTATAAAAAATACTACGGCTAATGTTCAACCCTTCTTTCAATAGCCTTTTACGCAAAACTTCTATTTGGAAATTGCCAGTGGCAATTTCTTCAAAAGCCTTTCTAATTACCGGAGCCATTTCAGAATGAATAATAATAGGCCGGTTAAGTTGATCCTTGAATTTTTAAACTCATAAGGAGCAGTGCTAACATACCGGCCTTCCTTTTGAGCCCTCCTCATTCCACTAGTCGTGTTAAAAGAGCGCCTGGCATTCTCTACCTGTGGGGCAGCCAGATAAATAGCCTCCATTATCAGGTTTTCCGGAATATCATCATCTAGCGGTTGTTCAATAGCCTCTACTGATATGCCAAGCTTTTTAAGTGCAAGCTTCATTTGCATTGCCAGGAGCATGTTACGGGAAAACCGGTCCCATTTTACCACGATCAGTTTGTTTATCACACCCTTGTTTTCTTGACATATTCCAGTAGTGCTTTAAATTGAGGGCGCTCAAAGGTTTTGGCTGATTAGCCATCATCTTCAAAGTGCTTTAATACATCAATACTTTTCCCAGCGCAATACCGTTCAAGCTTGTCTTTTTGGTCACGAAGGCTAAAACCTTCTCTGCCTGGTCATCTGTTGATACCCTGGTGTAAATGATTGCTGTCTGCATTGTTCTTCGTTTTTAGTGAAGTGAATAACTGGTAATTGAGGTTACCTAATTTGTAAAGCTGTTTTCTAATTTCCTTTACTTGTTCGTCTGTGTACGTAGCTCCGCCTTGTTGTAAGATTTGCTTACATTTTTCTAAACTTAGCATTGTTCATTGCTTCACTGCAACTCCGGGGCGTTAGCCGGCCATTGCAGCCGTTGGCAATAGTATAGGGTGCATTATCCCTTTGTATTTATCTTTTTCTTTACAGTCCTTATTATAGATACGCTTTTTCCGTCATTTACCACTACTTCAATTTTCTGATATTTATGCTGTCTGATTACATCACCGATTCTGGCATTTATCTCCATTCTTTGCATTCCTTGCAATACTTCCATTTTACCACTGCTATATTGTATCTCCACCTTTTCATAATGATCCATTCTTAAAAACGCCAGCAATTCCACCTCATCAAAATCCAATGGCATTTCGGGCTTGTGCACAGGCTTCAGGTCAAGCTCCGGCACCATGCCCTGGATAATATCATTTAGGCTTATCTGCATATGGTTGGGCATACCGCCTGTTTGCTTAGCCACTTTGTATTGGGTAAAACTAACAGGTAAGGTTATGCCATCTTTAAATACAAGGAGCAAAACAGGCATCTTTTGAGCAATGATAAAAGCTGTATAAAATTCCAGCATAGGCATTGCCACACCGCACTTTTCACTTTCAAACTCCAGGCTCTTCTTTGCTATTTTCAACTGCTTCCAGGTTACGCCAAATTCTCTTAGCTCTTTAATAAGCTTTACCCAAATAGCATCAATAATGCTGAACCTTCGCCATTCCCTGCCTTCCCTTTCCACCGTTAGCAAACCGGCTTTTTCCCAACTGTTCAATTCCCGGTAACTGATAGTTTCAAATTTTACATTCCTTTCCTTATTATTCAATATCTTAGATATATTGTTATTGCCAATACCTTTGAAGTACCTGTAAAAGCCACTATCAAAAGCTTCGTTCCTGTAAACAGCAATGGGGTCTTTTGTATGTCGCTTTATCTCTTTCATAAACTCTTAAATCGTTACTCAAATATAAGCAAAATTATACCATTTGGTAGGTTTTCTACCTAATAAATTTATCTACATTGGACTAACCCAAAACCCGGCAAATGAGCAAAAGTGCAAACCCGACCTATTTATAGCTATAGGGTGGCAGAAATCGGTTGGAAGAATCTTAGTGGAAGGAATAATCAACATATTTTTCAAAAACCCGGGTTTTAAATACAGCGTGCAAAGTACATTGTATTGAAGAAGAAAGCCCTTCAGCTTCTCTAATGCCTCTTTTACCCGCTGAGAGTCGGCCATTACCAGAAAATCTGCCTTTTCATTCCAAACATTGGTCTTAGGGTTATACTCGTAAAAATCATTCAAAAAAGCCGGAGATATACCCAAACCTATATAACCTTTGTTGCCAATTGAAAAGCCAGTCGCATACTCTCTGGCTACGCCAGGAAAATCTGCCATTTATACCCACTCATCATTCCCTGGATCATACCGCCAAAAGTCTTTTACATTATCAAGAAAATTACTTGCCTGGTCGTATGCATACCCCGGCCCAACATAGCCATAGTTTCCTAAAGAAAAACCAACCCCGTCATTACGGGGCAAACCTGGAAAATGTGCAATAGCTTTCCAATGATCCGTTAAAGGATCGTATTCATAAAAATCACCATTGGGATACCCTCCGTATCCTCCAAATCCAATATAACCTTTATTGCCAATTGAAAAGCCAACAGCCCTTATCATTCCGGCTGGCAAATTTCCTTTTTTTATCCAGGCATTTGTCGAAGGCGTCCATTCCCAAAAATCTTCCCGGACATCACTCCCCCCTTCCGAACCTCCGCCTGCGTATAGCTTGCAGCCGATAGCAAAACTCACTGCAAGTTGCCGGGCCGGACCTGCAAAATTTGCTTTGCCCATCCATGTTCCTTGTGCAGTTGCTGAAAAAAAAGAGCAAACATTAAATCCTAAAAAACAGAGCAGCAGTCCCAGCTTATAAATTGCCCAGTACTTTGCCACAAACTCTGAAGATTCATATAGTGAGATGCGTTTTGTCATTATTATAAATTCAAACGATTATATGTGTATACTAAAGTTAGTTTAAGCTGCTCAATCAACTCTTCACCCCCAACGATGCAATAATAGCCTTGAAACTTTCCAGCCCCGTCTCCAGCATCTCACCCAGGCACAGGAATGAGGCGCTGCTAAGCAGCATAGCCTTCCTGTGCCATCTGTTACTAATTCACCGGCCTGGGAGCAGACACTGCAAGGAAGGAAGCATCTTTAACTTTAATGAAACCGGCTTACCATAATCCCATAACCACATTCATTTGACTATTATGTTTTTTATTACGATCAGCTTGGAGGACGCTTAGCACCAGCGACCATATTTCTGAAACGGAAAGCAGATCATCCCGGTTGAGATTCAATACAAACACAGCCATAAAAGCATATTGCTTATTTAAGTCCGAATGGGTATACCTGCATTTATGCACTCCCTTTATCTTGCCTTCACCACACAAACCAAGAAAAGTGTTTCGGGCACAATTCTCTGACTGGCTTGATTTTGAATGAGGGCATTCATGCCGCACCGCTTCCTGCCATGCTTCTTGCGGTTGAAGCTTTTTTCCAGGATAAGTTTTGCTGCGTTAATGGCTGCTGATTTATAACCCATATTTAATTTTTTACAGCTAAAGATGCAATTATCCCCCTGAAACTTTCTAACCCTGCTTAACGGGAAACTATTAATTTTTAAAAATCATCATTGTAAATATAAAATTCCTACCTTAATTGAGAATTTATCCTATATATCAACTGCCATAGATCAAACCTAAGCTGAACCCTATATTCTCCAGCTCGTGTTTAATTAATGAGCGAATCTTAAAAATATTTTTAACCAGTAAAAAATTAACATGAAAAAATTTGTGTTGCTCACAGCAGTATTATTTTCTGCTGTTCTTTCGCTAAAAGCTCAAGCTAAAAATCCCCCCAAAAACCAGGACGTTGTATTGTTTATGAATCATGTAATACAATTACACAAGGCATCAACAGGCTACCTGTACGTGGTGTATTATGAAAACAACCTGGTGCTGAATCAAAATTCAAATCCTTTCAACCAATCAAAAAATGGCTTTCTCAAAAAAGAAGAAGCCTTAAGGATCGCTAAATGGCAGATTATACATTTTAACCAGTCTGATCTGCGGCAGATGAAAGCACCGCAACGCATACCTGTTGCGGTTGCCCGTCAATTAAAAATTTCAAACAATCTATAAAACCTTAAAACAGCTGTATGAAAAAAACTTTATTACTCTTATATACTATTTTTCTTTTTGTTGCTGCTCATTCGCAAAGCGGAACCCTGGATGCATCTTTTGGGAATAACGGAATTATATCAACCAATCCGGAAACAACAACCAATCAGTCATACTCTATTTTACCGGAAAAATCATTTGTTTTACCTGATGGTAAAATTATAATGGTATTACAGGCCGGAAGTAAAGTAAGGCTCACCAGGCTGCTTCCTAATGGAACTACTGATATTACCTATGGCACAAAC
This sequence comes from Ferruginibacter sp., assembly GCA_965247025.1. Classification (GTDB taxonomy): domain Bacteria; phylum Bacteroidota; class Bacteroidia; order Chitinophagales; family Chitinophagaceae; genus Ferruginibacter. The sequence continues at coordinate 6,285,637 of OZ252000.1, forward strand.
GGATATTCTAAGATTGCATCACAACAACCGCTTGCTGCTGTAATGCAGGCAGATGGAAAGATTGTAACAGGCGGAATGGGTATTAGTCCTGCCCAATTTACTTTGGTAAGATATAATACAGATGGAACGCTTGATTTTGCTTACGGTAATGGTGGTGTGGTAAACACTACTTTTAATAATGCTTATTCCAATTTAAATGCGATGGTTCTTACGTCTGACGGAAAGGTTATTGCTGGTGGTTTTACCACCGTCAATGGAGTGTATCAGGCCGTGATGATAAAATACACAACATCGGGCACCATTGACAACAGCTTTGGCACTAATGGGTATGTGTATACAATGTTTAACGGAGCCATTTCCACCATCAGGGCCCTCACCTGTCAGCCAGATGATAAAATAGTTGCCGCCGGTTCAGCATATAGCAATGGTAATACAGATTTTGTGGTGGCGAGATTTGATGCCAGCGGTAATCCTGACCCTGCTTTTAATGGTAACGGACAAGCTGTGTATGATGTTAGTTTTCAAGACCTGGCAAGTTCCCTGGCAATAGGCAAGGATGGAAGGATTTACGTTGGTGGTAATTCATTCGATGCAAACTTTCATTTTAAAATGACCATGTTGTGTTATACCCCTGACGGCAAGATTGACCCGGTCTTTAATTCAGGTCTTGGTCATCTTATTCTTGCACCAGGTCCGGCAGATGACATTTTAAGAAATCTTGGATTTCAGTCAGATGGTAAAATAATTGCTTCGGGTCACACCACCTCTAATTACTCAGATTATGAAATTAAAGTGGTACGTATTTTCAACGATGGAACAATTGACAATAGCTTTGGATCAAATGGCAACGGGACAGTAATAACAGGACTAAATGCTGCATATGACGAAAATGGTACCCTGAGCATACTTCCGGGTGACAAAATATTTTTAGGAGGATATAATGCTGATTTTTCTGTCTCCCCTTTCCAGATCAGCTTTTCGGGTATTCAATTAAAAGCTGACGGAACACCCGATGCAAACTTCGGGGTAAATGGGAAATCAGCTTATTCAATTCCGAATTCGTTTTATCAATACACAGCTGTTTATAATCAAAACGATAATAAGATACTTACACTAAGCCAGGCAACCGGAGCTCCAGGTAGTAACAGAACCTTTATACGACGTTTTAATGCTGATGGAAGCATTGATGCTTCTTATGCACAAAATGGAACTTAGGAACTGGTTGGTAATAACGGCACAATGCAATTTAAGCCAGACGGCAAGCTCTTAAAAATGGAAAGTAGTTTGTCGGCTAATGGCGATTTCGATTTAAGTATAACGAGGTATAATTCAGATGGCACGATTGATATGGCCTTTGGCAACGGGGGAACTGTAATTACTGATTTTGGAAGTAATGAATCAGGTTTCACCGCAGGTTTTCAGAACGATGGTAAACTTATTATCGGGGGGCTCACCAGGGATAATAATGGATCAGATTTTCTACTGGTAAGATTTAATTACAATGGCACATTAGATCCGGCTTTTGGCAAAGGAGGTTATGTGAAAATCAATTCGTCAAACGAAGACCAGGTTCAATCAGTTAAAGTGGAGGCTGATGGAAAAATTGTTTTTTCAGGAACCAGTTTTGAGTTTCCTCCAGACTTTAGTTCGGTCCGTGTATTCGGCGTTATTGGAAGATTAAATTCAGATGGTACACCAGACACTAATTTTGGAGCCAATGGTTTAACTGCTCTTAATAATTCTAATTATATAGGTGACTTTGTAATACAAAATGATTTTAAAATAGTGTTTACCAGGGCTGAGCAAGATCCCGTACTCAATACGCAGCAAACTTTTATTTCCCGTTTAAACAACAATGGAACACCAGATAACTCCTTTCTTCAGCCTGGTATTTCAACAGGTTCCATCTATATTTTAATACAACAACCCGATGGAAAAATAATCAACATTGGATCCAAATTCAACGAAAAAAATAATGCCGACTATTTTCTTTCAAGAATAAATCCCGATGGCAGCACTGATCCATCTTTTGGCACCAATGGTGTTTCCACAGGTGCGTTAGTCAATCTTGATAATTTCATTAATGGAGCCATACTGGCTGGTTCCAGGTTGCTGGTTTTTGGTTCAGGCATTAATGATAACTACGACAACTCAGGCATAATTGCCAGGTTTAACCTGGCAAGTGATGTGACTTTAAATTGTACCACCAGTAAAACTGCAGCTACTCACAACAACCTTTGCACTGCAATTATCACCGGCATTGATCCTGTTGTTGCACCCTCTGGCACTGCTGTAACGTATACTTTATCGGGAGCCACCACCGGTACCGGCACTGGCTCTGCCAGCGGGTTAAAGTTTAATAAGGGAGTAACTACTGTTACTTACAATCTGCCAGGCGACGCAACTAAATCCTGCAGCTTTACAGTAACCGTGAATGATAACCTGGCACCCACTATTACCAATTTGATCGCATCACCTAACAATTTGTGGCCGGCCAATCACAAGTTCAGGGAGATTCTCTTAAAATATGCGGCCAACGACAATTGTGGTGTAACTAATACACAGGTCACTATCACCAGCAATGAACCAATAAAAAGTAATGAACGGGAAGATCAATCACCGGATTGGCAGATTATTGATAATACCCATATTAAACTAAGGGCAGAAAGATTAGAATCAGGGAAGGGCAGAATATATACAATAAAAATAACGGTGACGGATGCCAGTGGCAACAGTACAAGTTCTGTTACCACTGTTGTAGTTCCTAAATCACAACGTACCTGTGCCCCTAATTTGCAGATCATTGCATCACCTAATCCAAGCAGCAATTACTTTACTGTAAAATTAAATTCTGATGCCAATGATAAAGTAACAGTGAGTGTATATAACTCCAAGGGCGTACTTCTCAATAGAATAGATAATATTAGTGCCAATGGCACGATTAAACTGGGGCAAAATTTACGGCCCGGTACTTATATTATTCAAGCGGTACAGGCAGGAGCAGTTCAGGCTGTGAAAGTGATCAAGTTGTAAGGATCACTATTAGTTCAACTACAAGAATCAAAGAGGCTGTCTCAAAAGGGGGCAGCCTCTTTTTTTGCTTTACAACGCTGTGGAGATTGTATTTGCATGAATTGGAAAACTTGAGGTTAGATCTTAAAATTGGTGAGCGCTGTTGCTGATCAGGCACTCTTAATTACATACATATTGGTTTATATACTCACACAGGGGCAGGAATGTGGCGCTGCAAGCAGCATAACCTTCCTGTGCAGCATGTTATGAATATCATTTCCAGCCATATCTCTCAACAGGCTTTAAGAACAGCCTGACAGCGTTGGCTTTGTAAACGGGATATCGTTATACTATCGCTCCGTAGTGAGCAGCGTCCCTGGCTAAGGTACTGGCCGGGAAGGAAGGCACCGACCACCGGGGCAAATTTTAGTAAGACACAGGCCAAATCATATCTGTACAGTTGTTATAAGAAATAGTTAAATACTATCGCATTCATTTTACATTAAGAATTTTTTAACTGCTATCACTAACGTTCATGTGTAGATTTAGTGTGGAAATTTTTTTCATTCACCAAATCAATTTTTATGAATTACAGTGTAATTAAATTAAGCACTGCAGCAGAATGTGACCAGGCTACCAGCACTGCCAACGAACGCCTGGCCGAATTACTGTTTGATCAGACAGTTAACCAGCGTGCCCTTGGCGGGCAGGGCAAAATCACTGACAGCACCAATGCCAGCCTGCTGAGTACCACGGCAGAAATTACCGGTACCGAAGCTGCCATTGCAGCCATGCCCGAAGGCAAGGGCAAAACTGATTTGCAAAACAAGCTGCGCCGCCTTAACGACAAAAAGGAAAATCTGCTTGAGCGCATGCAGAAAAGCGGTGCCGCCGCCCTGCTGGACACCGAACTGGATGGTGCCCTGCTGGAAGCACAGATTGCCCAGGTAACCCTTTTCATTACAGCCGTAGCTGATAGAAAAGCAGCTTTGTAAAAGTCTTTCCTGGTTTTTTGATTTCAGGCCCTGGTTTTTTAGCCGGGGCTTTTTTGTGAACAGATGAGTTTAATTGTTAAACACCTGCTGCCGGTTCCATCCCTGGACGCATTAGTGGCATACGAACGTAAAAAGATATAGAGCCAGGAACCTGGGCGGCGATGCAAATAAACTAATGTGGCAAAAATGATTTCCTAAAACAGTTTTCCTGACACTGTCGCCAACGAAATATTTAAATCAAAAAATTTCACTTGTAATAAGTTAGCACCAATCAAAGGTTGTACGTATTGCTTTAAACTATTTACATCTTTCGAAATAATTGCTTCAATCTTTTTTGTGCCAACCTGGGCCAATATTTTCACATCGTTTGCTATTACCCGCCTGTTGTAGCCAGGGATATTTGACTGATTTCCTTTAATTTCTTTATGAAAAAGCCCGGCGGTTTTAGCACCTAAAAAATCGAAGGCTTCAATTTGTAAATTATTGATTGGCAGGTTTGATGGGTCAACACCTACAGCATATTCTGCCACAGCAATAGAAGATATGAATACTTATTTTTTCTGATAGAAAATATTTAAAGTAATCAAGTGCATTTGGATGTAAGGGGTCGTTCTTATCCATCAGTCTGATACAAAATGAGGTATCAAGCATAATACTTTTTATACCGAGGTCATTCATTTAAACCTCCTTTCACATCTGCGAGCCAGGCATCTTTATCCTTAATTTTTTTCCAGCTGATGGATGCTTTTTCAATCTGCCTATTTAAAGCCAGTTCATCATAATTCAACTGGTGGGTTAAAAAATCAATTAATGACAAATCTTTTAAAAATCCGGTGGCTACATTCTGTTTACCTTTTACCCACAAGCCGTAAACATTATACAATTTATTTGCGCCCGAAGTAAGCTGATCTTTTGTAGCATCAACCGTTAACTTGCCATACCTGTCGGTAAGGATATGCAGGTTACTGCTGCTTAATCCTCCTTCTTCAAATATTTCCCCATACAGATACAATGTTGTGTTTACCCAGTCTGTTTGCGGAGCTATAAATTTCGTGTTTCTGTTTATTGTTATAAAAGGTGTTTCATTTACAGAGGAAGCAATAGCATATTCCCTGCCCGAAGCAAAGGCTTTTTTCTGCCATTTGTCAATGATGGCGGCGGATTTTTGTTGCAATAAATCTGTACTCCCCTGTTTTCCTACTTCACTCATCAATGCTGTAAACATGATAACATTGGCTGCCGGAATAAAAAACAAATTTTTTACAGAACCTTCCTGCACTTCATAGGAAACCCTGGGCCTTTCTTCTCTTTCTGATTTTGCAGGAAACAAAAGGGTTTCCACATCAGTCAATAATTCTTTAGTCTCGGCAATATCGATATCCTTAGGGTTAAGGTCTCCCTGTGAAGTTTTGCCTGATAATTTTATTGATATGTAGCTTGAAATTTCCATCCTGTTCCATTTCAAAATTAAGGATTATGTGAATAGAATTCGTTTCACAAGATTTTAAGGCTTTTTCCCTGACTGGTGGCACATGAATGCAAAAAAGGATCGTGGGCCAACAACCAGGGCAGTGGGTACAACTGGTAGATACAACGAAAACTCAGGCAGACGCAGAGCTACCAAAACTTCCATCAAAGTTTTTTTACCCGTGCTTTGTCTTGTTGAACTGAAACTTTATTTTCATTATTCCACTGTTGTTCTTCTTGTTTAGTAAGTCCCTTCTCTTTATATGTTATCCAGGAATTAAAGGAAACATCAGCTTGTCCAATTTCAATGACTTTGTTTTTATGTGTCATGATGCCAATTCTGTGTTCATCGTCCCAATTGCATCCAAGTTCATAGCCTACGTAAGCAAATCCTTCTTTGTCGCTCTCCATTATATGAACGATAGATAGTCCAAGTACATTTTTTAAGTCATCAATTTTATTTATTTCAGGAACTAAATCCTCATAAATTTCTTTTATTTCTGGCAACTCTTGCAATAGGTTAGTCAGGATTTCATCCCGAATCCTTTCATTATTGTTATATAAAAAGTTAATTGCGTTAACCTGTTCTTGTGTTGAAATTTTCACATAGTCAACTTGTCGCCCATTGATAAAAACTTTGACACTTCCGTTTGAGTCATCGTTTGTATCTCCCGACCCCGTAGAACCCCTGTCTGCTTTGAAAACCTTTCCAGGATGACAATGTTATTTGCCCTTCGTAATTAACTCCAAGTATTATGTTCGGTTTAAGTTCTAAAACATTTTGCATTACAAGGTCTTTTAAAATGATGGCCAAAAACGTTCGTAAGCCACGAACGACGGCAGAGATGTATGTTTCGATCTTATTTCAAAACTGGATATTTGTTTGGAAATTTGTCGACAACAAATTGTAAATCTTTGTCACAATAACCAAATATTATTTCAAAAGGGCAACAGCTAAAATCATTGTACACAGGTACGGAAAAAACAAATATCCCCGGCTTCCCGGCGATATATTTTTCCATTTCTCTATATTTTTTTCCTTCAATTGACCATCCTCTGTTTACATCTCTTCTTTGCGGAAAAAGATTTATGTCTATTGGTCCACCAGAAAGGTGAGCAATAAAATGGCCTCGGTTATATTTGCCACCGAGGCAGTCATACGCACCAGGACGGCCTAAAAATCTTTTCATCATTGATCTATTAGAAACATTTATGTTTTCTTCTGTAATTCCAAAAACCCCAACAACACGGGAGTCTGGTATGGCACAAGCGTCTATACCTTTATTTTGGGGATTGCCCGTATAATCATAGATATAAGTAAAATTGTAAAATCTTTGAATGTATCCTCCCGGCCAAGTACATCCTGTAATCAATAGTCAGCCTGTTTAGCTTTGCCATAAAATAATAGTTATGCAAAGCAGGCAGCAAATTCGGGATCAGTATTTTGCAATGATTGCCTTATGGAAGCAAAGCGGACAAAATCAAAAGCAATTCTGTTTGCAAAAAAATATTGCTTATCATGTATTTCATTACTGGTATAAAGTTTACCGGGATCAGCCATCAGCCAGTGGTTCTTTTGTTGCATTAAATATTGTGGCACCTCACCAGGCTGGTATTGAACTGCACCTCAACGATGGCCGGCGGCTGGTCTTTCATCAGCCGGTAAGTGCAGATTTTTTAAAAGCATTGATAGCCTAGTCATGCTGCATTTAGCTGCCTCTGTACAATATTATTTTTACAACCAGCCTGTTGATATGCGTAAAGGTTTTGATAGCCTGAGCGGCCTGGTACAGCAGCATATGGAGCTCAACGTCCTCAATGGAGGCATATTTATATTCATCAACAAAAAGCGCAACCAGGTAAAGTTGCTGCTGTGGGAAGGTGACGGACTTTCCCTTTATTACAAAAGGCTGGAACGTGGCACCTACGAATGTCCGCACACATCAGATGGCTTTGGATTAAGCGCCACACAACTGCAATTGATACTGCAGGGAATACAACTCAAAAGTGTAAAAATGAAAAATCGTTATCAACATGCTGTAGGTAAATAAATATGCTAAAAGCTTTGCTGTATTTACATTGTATCCGGAAATTTACAATCGTAATGCAAGCATCCGCCACACATACCGATTACAAAAGTTTATACGAAAACTCGCTGCTGGAGATAGCTCTTTTAAAGCAGGAACTGGCACAACTTAAAAAAATGATCTTTGGCTCCAGGCACGAGCGCTTTATTCCGACAGACCCCAATGCACCCACACAGTTATCACTCAATGTAGAAACTGAAACAGTTGCCGCAGTTAAAATTACAGACGCAAAAAAGATAGCATACACAAAGGTTACCACAGCCATTACACCAGCCAAAATACATCCCGGTCGTAATCCATTGCCTGAACATTTAGAACGCAGGGAGCAAATTGTTTTACCAGCACAAGATGTTAGCCTGTTAAAAAAGATTGGTGAAGAAGTAACAGAAGAACTGGAGTACGAGCCAGGTAAATTGTTTGTCAATAAAATCATTCGTCCAAAATATACCAGGCCCGGCGGCGAAGGTGTGCTTATTGCACCAATGATAGAAAGGCCACTGACCAAAGCCATTGCAGGCCCCGGATTACTTGCACAGATCATCATTGATAAATACGTTGATCATCTGCCACTGTACCGCCAGATGGAGCGCTTTAAAAGAGATGGAGTAAACATAGCTTACAGCACACTAACGGATATGGTGAGTGGCACCTGTTCCTTAATACCTCCGCTGTACGAAGCCCTGAAAAAATGTATACTCAGTTCAGATTACCTGCATGCAGATGAAACACCTGTTAAGGTATTAGACAAGGATAAAAAAGCCCGTCCGAACGATTCATCCGGGCGGGGTGAGACACACCGTGGTTACTTTTGGGTTTATCACAGCAGCATAGAAAGAATCGTTTTGTTTGATTATCAGCCCGGCCGTGGCAGAGAAGGCCCCATACAGATGCTCGAACATTTTAAAGGCTTTTTACAAACGGACGGCTATAGTGTTTACAACTTCTTTAAAGATAAAGATGATATAACCGTAGTACACTGCATGGCCCATGCCCGCCGTATGTTTTACGAAGCACAGTCTAACGATGCTGCCCGTTCCGCTTATGCGCTGGAGCAGTTTGCCAGCCTGTATGCCATAGAACGTAGGATAAAAGAACACCAGCTTACAACTGAGCAGGCACTTGAGCTGCGCCAGCAAAAAGCCATGCCTGTATTGCAAAGCTTTGGCCTGTGGATGAAGGAGCAGTATCTGCAAACCCTGCCCAAAAGTACCATTGGCAAAGCGTTGGGCTATAGCATAGAGCGTTGGAAAGAATTAAGTATTTATGCTACTGATGGCAAACTAAACATTGATAACAACCCGGTGGAAAACAGCATTCGCCCGGTTGCCATTGGCCGGAAGAATTATTTATTTGCAGGCTCACACGAAGCAGCCCAACGCAGTGCAATGCTTTATTCTCTGCTCGGCACTTGTAAATTGAACGGCGTAAATCCATTCATCTGGCTAAGGGAAACATTGCGGAGAATCGCTACCCACCCCATCAATAAAATAGAAGAACTGCTCCCACAAAATTTTACACTCAACAACAACTAGCAAAATTAAATACACTTGCTAACTGTAACAAGACGTACTTGGCTGGTAGGATACGGCACGGATACATAGAAGAATTTAACTTTAAACAAAATTGTATTGAGTGCCGAAATGGTACATTCAAAATATTTCATTATGAGTTTCATATTAATAAATCTTTTCGCTTTGTTGGTAACACAGACCCATCTGATGAAAGTATAATTTATGCGATTTCATCAAATAAGTATTACCTGAAAGGCATTATAGTAAACGGATATGAACAAGTTCAAACCCATTAACAAACGAAATGCTCAACAAACTAAAATAAATTAAAATAGCAAATAATAATCAATCTGTAGCAAGCAAAATATATTTTACAACAGGTTCATTCAGTATAGCCTTTATGGCATTATTTACTATTGTAAGGCCATATATTTCTGACTGGAAGATAAATGATATTTATAACCCAAACTGGCCGCCTCATTCAAAATTTCATAATGCACAACCCATGTTGCTTGAACATTATTGGGAAAGGATAAGGTTTTGAAATGCACCCACATCAAAATATGGAGATTACAATAACTTAATAGAAGGTTGTCAGGCTCATAAAGGCAAAACAGGGGGACAAGGAATTATTGTTACCAATAGTGTACAAACCATGAGTGCAGGTACTGGGATATAACATATTGAATACAATGCTTCAACAATTGAACCTTTTCACAGTTACCAGATTTGGGTATCTCCTAAAACACTAAATGTAAAAAATTTATTAATTTGTAAGATGCTGTTATAATTTTTGTCTGCTCTCAACAGAAGTGATTAAAATTACAACCGCACCTTCTCATAAAACTATTTTCTGCAGCACTTTTACATTATTCAATCACTAAATTGGGAATGTCTCTCAATAAATCTTTCCCATAAATATTTGGTGTTTGATAACCGCTTTTATATTTATCATTTATGATTTTTTTGGTAATAGCTGTCAGCGTATATGCGGTAAAAATATAGGCCTCCGGTCCAGCAATTTTCGCTGATGCTTTTTCTCCTGCCGAGTTGGTTACTTCTGCATAACAAATAGTATTGCCTTTTTGTAATTGCTTTTCTGATGGGCCAATGGGCAATAAATTTATGAGCCGTTTCAATAGAAAGTTTCGTAACAAAAGCAATTTCCCTTTCATCATTTTTACAATAAAGCCTGGGAAATTTGAATACGTTTCTATGTTTTGAATACCTGATGATATTCGTGCCGAAAACAAATCTGCTCTCCACGGATTATAAACCAACTGATGTGTTTTATCATTGTAATTAAAACTAAATTGCTTAAAAGCAGGCATTGCTTTGATATAAACTCCATTTTGTAAAACAACGCCTTCTTTATTTATATCTGCTAACACCGTTTTTAATGTTCCTCTTGATGCTCCTCCATTTGTAACGTAAGCAATTTTAAGACGTGTAGCATTTGGTAATTTTTGCTTTGCTAAATTAGCAACAATGTCTGTTGGCACAACGCCGAATCCTGCTCCGGGCATTAGTATTACATTGGCTTTTTTTGCCTGTTCATCATATTTAAAAATCGCTTCCAATTCAGGCATTTCCCCGGCAATGTCTATATAATGTGAACCACTTTTTATACAGGCTTCTACCAATTGTTTATTTGTATTTTTAAATGGGCCAGCCAGGTTAATCACTAATTTTATGTCTTTTAAATTCTCAATAATATCCTTTTCATTATCCAACGAAAATACACGAACAGGATAATTAGCAGTAAAATTGTTTCTTGACCCCAACACTATTTCATAGTCTGCTTTTTGATTTATCTTAAGCAACAGTTGCCCCATATAACCAGCGGCGCCATAAATTAAAACTTTATTTTTTTTCATTTTCAATGCGTTGTTTTAAAAGAATATTGTGTTGTTCAAAAGCGGTTTTCATTTTACTGAGCAATGAAGAAGAAATAAAGTACGAAAGCAATCCTGTAAAATATTCGCCGTGTAAAAGTTCTGTTTGGCTTTCTGAGATACTTTCCAGGTGATAATAATGTTTACCCGCCCTTAAAAATTTAGCTGCCTGAACGCCCTGCCATACCAATTCCTGATTTTCCTTATATCTTAAAATTTTTGGATGAAATGTTTTTCCGAGAGGAACAATATACGTTGCAATTTCACCACCCTCTTTCATTTCTCCGTCTAATTTACCTACTATCGGATTCCAGTTTGAATACTCCGAAAAGTTTGTGAGTTCATTCCAAAGTTCTTTTTTAGAGCAGTTGATAACTATTGAAGTATGATATTGTTTCATTTTGCTTTATCTTGAATTTTTCTTGTAATTTTTACAACCAATGCCCTTGGAAAAAAACGCACGGAATTCGCCATTATCCAATTCATTATTCCATGAATGGCAATGGTTTTTCCTTCCATCATCGCTTTGTAACCATATTCAGCAACATCTTTTGCAGTTGGTAGTTTTTTACCTTTCACCAATGCGCTTTCTTCCATTGCCGAAGCCTTTTGAAAGCCGCTTTCAGTAGCTCCGGGGCAAAGTGCAGTAACCGTTATTCCTTTATCTCTTACTTCGTTATCAACCGCTTCTGAAAAACTTAATACATACGCTTTAGTTGCATAATAAACTGCCATTGTTGGTCCTGACTGAAATGCTGCCGTAGAAGCCACATTCATTATTTTACCACTTTTTCGATTTAGCATATCTTGTAAATACAGTTTGGTAAATTGCGTCAGGGTCGTAATGTTCAAATTAATCATCTGCAATTCTTTGTTCCAGTCAGTTTCTGCAAACATTCCAAAATCGCCAAAACCAGCATTGTTTATCAGATAGTCAATTTGAATTTTTTGTACGCTAGTTTCTACATACACTTCTAATGCAGCATTTGGCAGAGAAAGGTCTTTGCCAATAGTGTAAACAGAAATTTTATATTGATTTTCCAACACTGTTTTTAGTTCGTCCAATTTAGTTTTGTTTCTGGCTACTAAAACCAAATTCCCACCTTTTGAAGCATGCACTTTTGCTAATTCTAATCCAATTCCATTAGATGCCCCGGTAATTAATGCTGTTTCCATTTTATGTTTTAGACAAAACTAACCCAATAAATCAAAACCTGCAACATTAGAGTATAGTCTATAGTTGTAATTTATTTTTGAACAGGGTATCTTTGTCAAATGCTAATAAATGAATTGTCAAAACAAACTGGTATTACCGCCCACACCATCAGGTTTTATGAAAAATCGGGATTGATAAAAGGTAAAAGAGATGTGACAGTAAAATCTAATAATTATTTTCAGTATGATGAAGAAACTGTTGAGAAGCTTCAATTAATAAGGGATGCAAAATCTGTTGGTTTTACGATTAGTGAAATTGGCCAGTTAATGGATGCATGGTATAATAATAAAATGACAATAGCCGATAAACTATCAGTTTTAGGTGACAAAATTTTATCAATAGACTGGAGAATAAAACAACTGAAAGAAATGAAAAATATGATTAGCCAGTTTAAAAAAAGTGTTGAAACAAAGAGTTGTTAGAATGTATGTTGGCAAAACTATTTTAATGACGTTCACTCTCTTTGGGTTCATCTAGAAGTCTCGGCAAATTCTTTAGACAACCGCTTTACAAATACTTTATTTTAATGGTAATATTATTTTTTGAAGTGTCGAAAGTAAACTTTGCAGTTTCATATTTGGGTGGGCTAAAAATACCTAAGCTTGGATTGTTTGAAACACCAACTCCTTCTTTAGGCATTCCATACCAGGCTTTATCTAATTTGCGGTTATTATTTTCATCGTGATAAATACCAACTGCATATTCCCCATAAGATATTTTATTAAATGATACCGAGCAAGTACTGTTTATAACCTTAGCCCTTAACGTTTTGTATGCTACTGCAGCATCATTGGGAAAGCCCTCTGGTTTATTAAACAACAGAAATTCAATTTCACCCTTCATGTTTTTAATATTGGTTACAGTCACAGTTAAGTTACCTGATTGATTTTGAAATGAAAAATTGATTACTGATAAGATTAAGATTGTTGCGATAGAATTTATCTTGTAAATCATAAGAATCGTTTTTAAAAATGGTCAAGGATAGTTTCCAGGTAAAGTCCAAAGCTTATCAAAGCAGGGAACACACGAAACGTATGAAATCGCACCCATTTATTCCGAATTTCTTCCCAATTGGCTGGCACGGTAGCAACTGACCATTCTTTAACCTTATTTACAATGGGCAATTCGGTAGTCAATGTAAATGTAAGTGCAATTAAAAAGAACAAAAAAGAAGTCAGCATAATATAGAACTCAAAAGAACTTTTGTGCGGATGAACTGCAATAGATAAAATCATACATAAAAGGCATAACGGCATTAGTATCTGCATAGGCCGCCCAAGATTTGCTCCTAATATTTTCGTGATTTTAATAAATTCTTCTTTAGTAAAAAGATGTAATGACCGATGAAGAGCCAGCCACGGACCCCAAAATACACCTGTAACCAACAACAATAAAAACAGGGTGATGAATTGAATGATTTGTAATTGCATGGTAGTCGTTGTTTAAAATTGACTATGCAAAATTACTTGTGAGAAAGGGAAGAAAATTGAACAAATCGGTCGTTTTCGTTTTTCAAATGTTTTTTTGAAATTTGTTTTATCCTTCATTTCATCAAGGAGGAATATTTAGCCACCAAACATTGCTAACATATCTTTCAAGCCATTTGCCGAATGTAAAGATGTTGTTTGTTCTAACGTCATTTCTGTTGCTTCTTTGGCTCTTTTTCGCATTTGCTTTTCGTAGTGTTCGATTGCTGTTTTGCCTTCATCAAAATTATGGCTTGTTAAACATTCACTCAGTTCCAAAGCATCAAGCATTGCCATATTTACACCCTCTCCTGCAAATGGGGGCATTACGTGGGCTGCATCGCCGATGATTGTAAGGTTAGATTGTGCTTCCCAAATTTGGTCTAAAGGCATATAATATAGTGGTCTTGGAGTGAAGGTAGTTTTTTCGTTTTGAAATAGTTCTTGCCAGATAGTGTTCCAACCTGTAAATTCTTGTTTAAACCATACTAATAATTGTTCTTTATTTTTAAAATCAATACCGCTATCACTAAACCAACCTTCCTTAGTTCTGCAACTTGTGTAGAAAGACATATCACCTCCTGCTTTTGAACTTACGATTAATGTTCTTTCATTTCCTAAAGCAAAGAGCTTTCCGCCTTTTAACAATCTGTGAATAATTGGACTGTTTTTTTCCGAATCATAAATTGCACCTTCTAGCATTGTTATGCCCGAATAGATTGGTTTTATAGGTGTTAAATAAGGCCTTATTTCTGAATTTGCCCCATCTGCACCAATTACTATATCTGCACAAACTGCGGTACCATTTTTAAATAATAGCGTCCAACCAGTATCATTTTTTTGCATCGAGTCGAAATGCGAATTCCAAACAACGGTATCATTTTGTAAGGATTCCAACATGATTTTTCTTAAGGGACCTCTATCAATTTCAGGTCTGAAATGCTCTTGCCCAAAATCCTTATCTGGCTTTTCTACGTGGTCATCAAAATAAATAATGGCGTAGTTGTCCAACACTCGCATTTTATCTGCACCTGGACGGTAATTTGCTTTAAAAGATTCCATTAAGCCAGCTTTTTCAAGTGCTTTTAATCCTGAATTTTTGTGTAGGTCAAGGGTTGCACCTTGTACCCTTACCTCTTTGTTTAAGTCCCTTTCATAAACTTTTACAGTCGTCCCTGCTTTTTGTAAAAGCCTTGCCAATATTAAGCCACCCGGACCACCGCCTACAATGGCAATTTGTTTGTTTTCTGCCAACATAATCTAATTATTTGATTGTGGGGCAAAACTATTCTTTCGGCAACGAAGAAAATTGAACAAATCGGTCGTTTTTATTTTTAGACAATTCTTTTGGCGTAACTCCCGTAAGTTTTTTTACTTCACGGATAAAATGTGCCTGATCACTAAAATTTTGTTGGGGAAAAAGTTTGCCTTCTTTAATATGTTGGAATGAAGCCCTGAATCGTAGAATGTTGCAATAGGCTTTTAAAGACAGACCAAAAGTTTGATTGAAATAACGATTTATTTGCCGACTACTCCAAAATACTTTTTCTGAATATTCTTTAACAGTTAAAGAGCCATTTGTTGTATAGATAAGCTTGAATAATTTTTGCTTCCGGCTGTCGATGTTGGATTTTGGATATTCAATTATTCTTTTAGAAATTTTATTGCAAAAAATACTAAAGTTTGAGAGATCTTTTTCGGTTATATCCCAAAAATTGTTTGGTAGTAACATTGCAGTGTTTACCAGATTAGCCATATTAAAATCGAAAATATACTCAACAGCTAATAAATTAAAACTAATGCCAAACACTTTGGTTTTAGCGGAAAATGTGACATTGCTTGGTTTCGTTTCTAAGCCTAAAAGTGTACATGAGAGAGGTTCTGTTGTGGAAATTAAAAAAATTAAATCAATGCGTCCATCAGGAATTACGACCATTTCTTTATCAAAATCAGATTTATTTGCAACCAAATAAAACCGTTCCACATAATCGGAGAGGGCGATTGCGGGCGTTTCAATTTTATATTCTATTTCAGTATTTGATACTTCCAAAATTTAATTAATCCGCTATTGTTAAATTCATTTTGTGTTTAAAGCTAAATTTTCTTATCCATTATTTTGTATTCTTATTTACAATTATACTCAATACAAATGCTGCCGCTGCGGCAGTAAACACTGAATAATCAAACGGTGCTTTTATACCTTTTGAGAATGTCATAGCCAAAGCGAAGGATAAAAGTAGGATGCAGCTTCCCATAGCTACCCATTTGGTTTTAAAATTTGTAAGCAATAAAATACCAAAAGTTATTTCTAAACCAGTTGCTGCATAAGCAGAAAGATTTATTAGGCCATGGGGCAAAAATTGAATTAAAGTTTTAGTATATAGTACAAAACTTTGCCAATTACCCCAAGCCGAAACTTTTTGGGGCCATAATCCGAAACGGTCTGCTGTTGCTGATAAAAATCCTGCACTCAACGACAAACGTAAAAACCATTCGGCAATTTTGATTTGTGTTATTTTCATTTTTTTTTAAAGTTACATCTATATAATTATTGAGCATTTTATCCACCTGTTTACTTAATTATTTTAATAAAAAAATAGGGAGCAACTTTACTCATTACTTTATAACATCCGCAAGTCTATGGTAAATTACATTTTTATCATTGTGTAAATTTTTTACAGCAGCAGCTACTACAATAAAAGTCTTACTTACTTTTGAATAATAAAGTAGTCTCATCTGGCTTTTTAAATTTGATAAAGAAATAGTTTAAGCCATTAAAAAATTATTTTTTTACTAAAATGTAAAAGTTATCCCCCCTCCAAAAAATGCCCCTTCTTAATCCCCAGCTTTTTCATTTTGCTTTGCAGTGTGGTAGGGCGTAAATCCAGCAACTCCGCAGCACCGCCCCTGCCCGATACATTGTTGTTAGTATGTTTCAATACTTCAATGATATAATCTCTTTCCTGCTGCTCCCAGGTTTTTAAAACCAATTTATGTTTACTTTCTGCGTTGTGTTCAGGAATAGGTGCTGCAATATTCAAATCCTGTATCAGTTTTGTTTTGCTTAGGATTATACAACGTTCCATTACATGCTCCATTTCACGAATATTACCTGGCCAGTGGTAAGCCATCATTTGCTGCATGGCTTTTTGACTGAGTCCTTCAGTTTTCTTGCCTAATTTCTTTCCCAGCTTTTGTAAGAAATGGGTAGCCAATAAAATCAAATCTTCTTTTCGTTTTCTTAGTGGAGGTATGGTAATGGGGAAGATGAACAGGCGGTAATACAAATCTTGCCTGAAACGGCCAGCATCAATTTCCTTTAGCAGATTACGATTGGTAGCTGCTATAATTCTCACATCTACTTTTATTGTTTTGTTACTGCCTAATCTTTCAATTTCTTTTTCCTGCAAAGCTCTTAATAATTTTGCCTGCAGGTCAATAGGCATTTCTCCAATTTCATCTAAAAATAAAGTGCTGCCATGTGCCAGTTCAAACTTGCCAATCCGTTTATCAAATGCGCCGGTAAACGCCCCTCTCTCATGCCCAAACAATTCACTCTCTATAAGGTTAGCAGGCAATGCAGCACAATTTAATTTAATCAATTTTTTTTCTTTTCTCAACGAACTGTTGTGTATAGCCCTTGCCACCAATTCTTTTCCGGTTCCGGTTTCACCTAACAATAAAACGCTGCTCTCTGTTTTAGCTACATCCACAATGCTTTTGCATAATTCCCTAAAGGGTTGGCTCTGCCCAATCATATCATCAAAATTATACTGCTGTTCTACTTCCTCTATCAGGTAATTATTTTGAGCAGTCAATTTCTTGTTCAAACGTTTAATTTCTGTGGCATTGCTTACAATTTCTTCGGTATAAATGATGTTACTAATGGCAAGTGCAAGCTGGTCGGCTATTACCTGAAAAAAGTCAAGTTCCGATTGATTCAATATCTTAGGCTTTACAAAACTCATATTAATGAGACCCAGAATTTTATCCTGACATTTGAGTGTAGTAAACAGCATTTCTTTAATTCCCAATTCAAATATAAGATCAAACGTAGGATTCATATCCTGATAATTTTCTGCTAAATCATCTGTTATTTTATTGACTATCGGACACCCTTTTGCTTGCTGTGCTTTTACAGAAACTTCCTGCAAGCTGTTTTTGTAAGGAACCTGAATAAGACCTTTATTGTGTAAACTCATATTAAATTCAGACGGAAAAAAGTTTGGTTCCCTTGCAGTCCAGTCGGTGCAAGTGTTGCCGTCTTTATCTATAATTAAAATACTTATAGAGAAGAATTGAAAAATCTCCTTTAGCTCGTTAAAAGCAAACCTAAGCAAAGAGTTTCTATTGTTAACATTGGCAATAGCTGCTGAAATTTTATACAATGATTCTTTTTCCTGCAGTTTTTTTGCGGCTTCTTCAATCGCCATCACATTCATCAATGCAACAGACACCTGTTTGGAAATTGCCTCAAAAAGCGGAAACTTATTCTTGCTAAATTGTTTTTTTTGTAAGCCGTTTAGCCACAAGCAACCAAATATTTTTTCTCGGGTTTGCAGTAAACCGGCCAATGCTTCTTGGCAACTTGTTTTCTTTAAGATTGAAATAAAAGGTTCATCCCATTTTTTATAGACAGTTTCCAAATCGATTACCAAAGGACACTGTGCAGTTTCCAAATCTTTTATTAGTGCCTCAAGGTAAGAACCGGGATGAACCCATTTTTCAAGCCCTTTATCTAATCTCAAAAGATGATTTCTTACAGCATCATCCCCTTCATCTGCGTGAAGCGACATATTATAATGGTGCAGCCCATCCTCATCTACTATCAGAAATGCAATGCTGTGGAACGGTACAAGCTCCATTATTTCATTCCTCAATACGGCTAGTGCTTCCCACTTTGTTTTTCTTGCAATAACTGCATTGGTAATATTAAGCAACCTCCCGTCATCATTTTGAAACGGCAATGGAGAATAAGGTTGACTTTTTGAAACCGATGTTACCGATTTTTTCATTGTGTAAAGTTACGCTTAATTTTTACTGAATAACGTAATGATATTAGGTGAATTACCGAAATACCGTAAATCCTTTTTTTACTTTTCTTTCTCTAGCCCTTTACTGTAAAGGATTTTATCGGTTGGCACAGGAATTGTGCTACTTATTATGCAAATTGAAGAAAATAACAATAACGCAAATGAAATTCCATTTTAAAAAAAATACAGATAGGGTTCACAAACATCATACTAAGGCATAGGGGAATCAATAATTAATCAATTAACAAAATGAGGTTAAAAATAATTACATGCCAAATTCAGAATACATATCCGGCAATGCAGGTGCACCCGTCATTGTGCTGTTCGGTGGTAATATATATAGAAGGGATGAAGTAATTAAACTTGTGCTTTCCATAGGCGACATTACTGTTTACGGCACGCTAGACGAAGAACAAGGAATGTCAAAAATTAAAACACTTGTAAAATTGGATTTAATAATTATCGGCAGCAGGTATAACGAAGTACAACGCAACTGTATAAAAGAATATGTTATTACTCATTTACCAAATGCAAAAATAACAGAACCAGGGTGGGCTTACCCGTATGATAATGAAGCCTTAAAAAAGGACATCATATTGAAATTAAATCTTGCCTAAACAATAGAAACTATGTCACAAAAAACAATAAAAATTATAGGCTGGGTACTTACAGGCTTGTTGGCTTTCGTTTACCTCGGTAGTGCCTTTGGCAAATTATCAGGCAGCGAAGCCAGTTTAAAATCTGCTGCCGAGTGGGGCATCGATAGCGGCACATTAAAAATTATTGGAGTGATAGAATTAGTATCCATCATTCTTTTTGCCATACCACGCACGGGCTTGTTGGGTACATTGCTATTAGTAGCATATATGGGCGGTGCCATTGCCACACATTTGGAACATCATCTTCCATTGATGGGACCCATCATGATTTCATGTTTTGTTTGGATCACAGCCACAGTAAGGTTTCCGGAGTTACGAAGCAGATTATTTGGGCATGGAAAAATAGTACAGTCCTCTTAACCTAACATTCGATTTCATTTTCATTGAAAAATGAAATCTCTCAAACAATAAAGACAAAATGTATGAATATAACAAATCCATTTAAAGAAGAATTAACATCAGCAAACTGCTGTTTTATAATGATTGACCACCAGGTCGGATTATCAACCTTTCTAACTTCAATTGACCCGGCATTGCTTAAGAATAATATTTTAGGTCATGCAAAAACCGCAAAGGCATTTAAGATACCAACAGTTTTGGGAACGAGCTGGCCTCATGGCCCCAATGGTCCAACACTGCCGGAATTAGTAAGCCTGTTTGGAAGAGAAAGTATCATTGATAGGCCTTTTGTAAATTTTTGGAATGATGAAAAATCAAAAGCTGCAGTGGTAGCAACAGGAAGAAAAAAATTAGTTATCTCTGGTTTGGCAACAGAGGTTTGCGTTGCATTTCCTGCCATCGCAGCTGCCCAGGAAGGATATGAAGTGTATGCCGTAATTGATGCCTCAGCCGACTGGAATCCATTAGTAACACAAGTAACCGTGCAACGACTGGTGGCTGCCGGTGTGGTAGTCACTACATGGGTTGCTGTACTGGCAGAATTGGCAAACAACACCCAGGTTAATGGAATGCATATTGCCAATCTGTTGAGTGAACACATGGGCCAATACGCTGTGGCCATGTCAAATTATATTGGCGTAGCCAAAAATGCAGAACTCATGCAACAGCAAATTGGAACGCCACCATTAATGGCTCACTTAGAAAAGTAACCGAAAAATTACATAAGCAGGAATTGCTAATCACACAGTAATAAAATTAAATCACTAAAATAATTAAAAAATGACTGTCATAAATACAACAAACATTGCAAATGCAGGACCCTTTGCACTTGCCGCCATCAATCTTTTTTCGAGGGGCGAATCATTTGATACACTTGGCTTCTCTGAATTATTTATAGAAAAACCGCTTTATCAATTTGGCAATTTTCCTATTGCTTATAACCGGAGCGATATCAAAGTTTCGGCAGATGATTTCTTCACTAAAATACAAGCCGTTTATCATGACCTTAAAACAGTAAGGGAAGATGGCGACATTCTAATAGTAGAAATGGATGTGCATTATTGGCGGAATGATGGCACTTACATCACGTTGCCCTGCACAGATATTTTCCGCATGGAAGGAAAATTATTTTCCGAGTTACGCATTTTTATGGATGTAAATCCTGTATTCAATCCGGCATTGGTTAGCGGAAAAGAGGGCTCTGTTTTTGAACTTCCTGCAAATAACAAAATACAACCAAATGAATTGATGAAAAGTTTTTACACCAAGCATGAAGATGGCAAACAACGCATAAGTGCAGGCTTCTTACCTAAGTGGCATGTGAACGAACCGCATTGGGCTTTATCATAAAAAAAATGTAGAAAATGACCTGCTTATTCATATAATAGGATGTTTTAAAAAAAATGCAAATGAAAACTTATTCAGAAATAATAGAAAAAGCTGAAGTACTTATCACTGTTTCCTTTAAAATAAAACTGGCTATGCTTCCGCAATTTAAAGAAGCATTAGCAGAAATTATTAATCAAATTGATGGCCAGCAACACCTGCAGTTTCTTAATTGGTTATCGCAGGAAGATGACACTACTTCAATTATTTTATTTGAAGGATGGAACGACAAAGAATACTTTTTGGAAGAAGAAATGAAGAAACCTTATCGCAAAGTATTTGCGGATAAAACAAATGAAATGCTGGAAAAACCATTGCTGGTGCAATTCCAAAAAATGAATAACTATATTTTCAACAATAAAAATTAATACAATGATTGATCTGTCAAACAAATCTCTCGAAGAACTAATTTCTCTAAAAGAAAAAGTAGTAGTAGTTACCGGTGCTGCTTCCGGCATTGGTTATGCCACAGCAAAAAGAATGGCACAGGGTGGTGCTACGGTAATACTTGCCGACATAAATAAAGAAGCCCTTCCCCGGATAGAGAAAGAACTTTCTGTATTTGGAAAAGTAGTTCCCATGCACATGGACATTACGAGTTTACAATCAATACAGGATGTAATAAAAAAGATTGATGAGGATTACCACCGTCTGGATGCCTGGCTTAATATCGCAGGTATTTACCCAGGTGCAGGCACATTGGATATCACTGCGGAACAATGGAAGCAAATGATGGATGTAAACTTTGAAGGTACATTTCATGGTGCACAGCAAGCCATAAACGCAATGCTTGCTTATGGAAAACCCGGTGTGATTGTAAATACTATTTCCACCACTATGGAAAGGCCGGTAGCAGGCTTATTGCACTATACAGCTTCCAAAGGTGGCGTAAAATTTATAACCCGTGCATTAGCAAAAGAGTTTGGTCCCAAAGGCATTCGTGTATTGGCAGTAAGCCCCACAATGACAATGACGGAAGGACTGAGGGCTCAAGAAGTAGGATTAACAATGGCTTTTGGTGAAAATCCTTTTGAAGCATATGCTAAGCCATTGCCATTCGGAAGGTTAGCAGAGCCCGATGATATAGCAAGGGTTATGTTTTTTGCAGTAAGTGATTTATCGGCTATTATGAGTGGCAGTGTATTGTTTGCCGATGCAGGGGAAACTACTGTCTAGTTTCTCATACGAACATTCATATAATTGTAACAATCACAAAAATTAAAATTATGCAAACTAATTTGGAATTTAATTAATACATCTATAGCATCAATTTCAATAATATTTGATAGATAAAAAATTTTCATCAACAAATTGTAATAAAATGAAATTAAATAAAACAATGGTATTAGTAGCAACGCTAATCACAATAATCACTTTGACCAGTTGTAATACGCAAAACGATCAGAAAAAAGAAATCCAGCTTTCTTCAGAAGAAATTAAGTCTTTAAAATTAGTAAAGGATGAAATGGAAATCAGGGCATTGGCTGACAAATTCAGCGATGCTGCTAACCGTGTAGATGGAAATGCTTTTCAGGCACTGTGGGCTAAAGATGGAGTTTGGAAAATCGGACCACCCATCAACATGGAATTTAAAGGCAAAGAAAACATGGGAGGATCGGTAAGCCACATGCTGGGCCTATGGGATTTTTTTGTGCAACTGACAGGCCCAGGAGTAATAACCATTAATGGCGATAAAGCCACTGCCCGTTTTTATGTAAATGAAATTGCCCGCAAAGCTGATGATAAAAGCGGCAATTATAATCTTTCGATGTATGACGATGAGTTGGTAAAGGAAAACGGCAAATGGCTTTTTGTGAAAAGAAGCTATCATACCATTTACCAGGATGCCCCGAACTACAAAGGACTTATTCAAAAGCTTCCAAAATAATCTCAAAAATATTTTAAAAGTACTATAATCATAAACTTAAGAATCTAACAATATTTTCGGGCCCAAACACAAACGGCCCTGGTCCTATTGAAGGATTAAAATGGATATATTTCAAAACCCCTTGGGGTTTGTATATGGAACTTGAATATCGTCCAAAAAATCTTCCTTACGAAAAAACAACGAACGCTCGATTAGCTCCTGTTCAACCTAAATGGATTTCTAGTAAAAATTAATTTTATAAGATCAGCAAGGTGAAAACTTCAAGATTTATAATAATAGTAACAGCTTTCTTATATGTGAATAATGCTGTTGCTCAAACTAATGCAACCAATAAAGACTCTTTATTTTTTGCAAGGCATCAATATAAAAGCTTGCGTTATGAAGAAGATTTCAGTTATCTAAAAGATAATTCGTTGCGAACAGAGAGCTTGGATAAACTTAAATTTATTCCATTCAATTCTTCAAAAAATAATTATCTAACGGTTGGTGGGGAGTCAAGATTAAGATACGAATACTATCACAATGAGGGATTAACCAACTTACCCTATTCAACCAACGGATATTTCCAGCAGCGTACCATGCTGCACGGTGATTTGCATATAAGTAAATATTTTCGGTTGTTCACACAATTATCTACTAGTACAACTCATGGACGTAAAGGCGGGGCAAGACCGGTGGTTGATCAAGATAAACTGGACCTGAATCAGGCTTTCTTTGACATAGGTTTTCAACAAAAAAATAACAGTTATTATTTGCGGACCGGAAGGCAGGAATTGTATTTTGGAAATGGAAAACTTGTTGACCCACGTGAAGGCCCAAATGCACGTTTAAACTTTAACGCCATTCGTTTTATTGCATCAACGAAAAAAGTTAGGATGGATGCTTTCGTTTCCCGGCCAATAAATACAAGGAATGGCTTTTTTGATAATGAAAACAATACCAACACATTATTTTGGGGATTGTACAGCACCTGGAAATTATCCAAACAAAATAATCTTGGACTCGACATTTATTATTTTGGTATCAGAAACAAAGCAGCTTTATTTGAAAAAGGTGCAGGTGAAGAAGTCCGACATACAACGGGGTTCAGGTTTTTCGGCAGCTATAAAAGGTTGGGTATTGATTTTGAAAGTATGTTACAGACTGGCACCTTTTCTAATACCAATATTTTAGCCTGGGCTACCACATTAAATATAAGTTATCGATTACCTGCAAGTTTGCTCCACACAAAAATTGGACTGGGAGGAGCCATCAATAGCGGCGATAAAGGTATTGGTAATACTCACCTTGGCACTTATAATGCCTTATTTCCCACTGGCTTTTATTTTGGCCCACCAGCAATAATTTTAGGACCAGCAAATTTGATGGGTGTGTCACCTTCATTCGTTTCGGTTATCACAAAAAAAATATTATTCCTTCCCAACTGGAATTTCTTTTGGAGGCAAAGCCTTACAGATGGCATTTATGCACCCAATACATTTCTATTAAGAAGAGGTGCTGTTACTTCCAGCCGTTACATTGGAAACCAATTAAATCTTACTTTGAGATGGCAGGTTACTCCCCATATCGTTTTATTGCCATCCTATGCTCGTTTTAAAAGTGGCAGCTTCTTGAAAAATACCGGCCCATCAAAAAATATTGATTATTTCAATGCAGATTTAACCTTCAAATTTTAAAAAAAGTATTCAGAACATAAACCACACAATTTGAAAAGAAAATACCTCACACTTGCTGCATTTATTTTTATACTCCTATTTACATTTATAAATATGGCTTCAGCACAAGATAAATTCAAACCGCAGTACCTAATTGTTTCAGAAGATAATGACTTCATCAATCTGCGTGGCACTGGTACAGACAAGTTTTATACCAATGGCACAAGAATTAATTTGTTTTACACCAAGCCAGCAAAGCGCAGGTTTGTTACCCAATTGCTTATGCCCTTAAATGCAAGCTCCGATAACTTATATGGTATTGGCATCAATCAATTAATGTTTACCCCTACGGATATTACACGTACAGATATTGTAAAAGGGGAAAGGCCTTATGCTGGCATTCTATTTTTAAGCCATTCACTAAGTTCTTCTGACTTTGAGCATAAACAAAAACTGACCACCGAGATTGATTTAGGGGTAATAGGGCCATCCTCTTTTGCAAAAGAAGTACAAATATGGGTTCACGGTGTTATCAACTATCAAAAACCATTAGGATGGGGAAATCAGGTAAAAAATGATTTTCTTTTTAACTATAAATTGCAATACGAAAAACTGCTTTTATCGCCTGCTGAAAATTTTGAATTGATTGGACAGATTGGAGCAGATGCAGGTACATTAAATAATCAAATTACAACGGGTATAAATTTTCGTATGGGAAGGTTCAACTCCTATTTTTCCAATTATGAAAAGCCTGGAAGGGGCTCAGTTAATAACGAAGCAAACAAGTATAAAAATTTCCAATTTTTCTTTTATGTAAAACCTTTTTTCACTGCTTTTATGGATAACTCACTGCTGCAGGGTGGTATGTTTACAGGATATAATTCTGTCTACACCATTCCACAGGACAGTCTTACCCATTTTTACATGCAGTTTGAATATGACATTGTGATAGGTACAAAACGTTTTGGCTTTTCAGTAAATGAGAAATTAAGAACTGCTGAGTTTAAAAATGCTGATAACATACAGGTTGGTAATTTTACTTTTTATATCGGGCTGTAATTTTGATATAAATTTTAAAATCAATAAAGTAAATATCATGGAAATAGGAATTGACAGTTTTGCAGCATCAGTATTCAGTAGCGATGTAAAAACGGATATAAGCGACACCCAATTTATTACCGAACTATTGCAAAGAATTGAATATGCAGATAAGGTTGGTCTAGATATATTTGGTATTGGTGAACACCACCGCAAAGAGTTTTTAGATTCAGCGCCTGCAATGATACTGGCAGCCGCCGCCGCCATTACACAACGCATCCGCCTCACCAGTGCAGTTACCGTATTAAGTGCAGCCGACCCTGTGAGGGTATTTCAAAACTTTGCTACGTTGGATTTAATTTCAAATGGTCGTGCCGAGATAGTGGCAGGTCGTGGCTCATTTACCGAAGCCTTCCCTCTTTTTGGTTTGAACTTGCAAGACTATAATGAACTTTTTTCTGAGAAGCTGGAATTGTTATTGAAAATAAGGGATAATGAATTTGTTACCTGGTCAGGAAAATTTAGACCTGCTCTTAAAAATCAACCCATTTATCCCCGTCCACAACAAAACCCATTACCAATATGGGTTGGCGTAGGCGGCACACCTGAATCTTTTATAAGGGCAGGCAATTTAGGCTTACCATTGATGGTAGCCATAATTGGTGGCGAAACACACCGCTTTGCACCATTGGTACATTTGTACAGGGAAGCAGGAAAAAAGGCGGGCCATGCTCCTGAGAAATTAAAAGTGGGCTTACACTCTATTGGCTATGTAGCAGAAACAACACAACAAGCAATTGATGATTTTTATCCTGGCTATGCCGTTGCGTTTACAAAAATTGGAAAAGAACGCGGCTGGCCTCCGGTAAGTCGGCAGGATTTTGACGCACAAATGGGGCCATTGGGTGCATTCTTAATTGGCACACCCAAGGAAGTTGCTAAAAAAATTCTACGCCACAGTGATGCACTCGGTGGTATTGACAGAGTTACTTTTCAAATGGATGGGATGGCATTGGGGCATCAAAAATTATTACGGGCTATTGAGTTGCTTGGGGCAGTACTATCACCACTCGTGAATAGTTGATGTAATTTTTTGTACATCAAAGTTTTTTAAAAATTGATTTTTCACTGAAATATAAATTTTTTATAAATTAACTTGAAAATAGTTTATTACCAAAAAGGAATAATTATGAATTTAAAGAGAAAATTGAATACTTATTTAAAAATAAAATAGTGGGAGGTAAATTATTTTTCAACCCCAAATAATATAATTTTCGCCGATGGTTCATTGAAATTTGCAGTAATGACAGCATGCCCTTCTTTGTCTCTTTTTATTTCCACCCCATCATTTTTCCAAACTTGCATCGCAACTTGCTGGTGGGTAATGTAAGAATATGTTCCCTTACTTTCTGCAAATATTACTACACAGCCTTTATTGGTTGCAGGGTTAATCTTTTCGTAAATTTCAGGGCTGCCGCCGGGTTCGCCGGTTTTTATAAGTTGTGCTTTTGTAATATCTTCTCTTATAGTTTTATAGAGCGTCAAAACGGAATCAAATAATTTTACACCGCTATCAGATGTCTTCAATATCTCTCCCCAGATTCCATTTTGCCCCAGTATTAGAGAAGCTATGTTTATCAACTGCGAATTGTGAGGTTCGTCCGGTTGATAATGCGTTAAAAAAAGTACAGATGGAACCCATTTATCATAGTCAAGTACAGACCTTACAAACCAGCCCCTTGCTGGCCCTGGTTCAACAAAAATATTTGCATTGGTATTTGGCAGTACACTCTTCCACATAGGCGCTAAATCATAATTGTGGTAATATGGCCCGTTATTGATTATAAAATATTTACCTCCCGATAAAAATTGCAGTCCCACACTACGCCCATTTTCAGTAATGTCAAAATCAAAAATACAGTCTGGTGCTTGCTTGCAAACCTTGTTTATAACCTTTACCATATATTCTGGCAAAAGATAAGCATATCGCTGGTTTCTTTCTTCTTCTGAATGTTGTGTGCCGCCATGAAAATGATGAGGGTCGTTGCAGCCATACTGGCCAATTCCGTCCCACTTAAAATAAGATACACCCAGTTCTTTATACAGAGTAATTAATTTAACGGCAAAGTTTTCCCAATAAGAACTTACCAGGCACATGTCCACACTTTCTTCTGTTTCCCAAATTGCCCTTGCGTTATTTTGTTTGTTATTAAATGACATGCGGCTGAGTAAATTATCGTTGTACATTTTACTGGAAATAGCTGCCACGGTTGGGTTGAACCATAAACCAAGTTTCATTTTATACATATCCAGTTTTGCTTTTACCTGTTTCAATTCATCAGGAAAAAAATCTTTGTTAACCTGCCAGTCACCAGTGTTTTTAAACCAGCCAGCATCCAGCACATATACTTCTATTCCCATAACATGTGCCCGGTCAATCTCTTTCAACGTCCACTCCAGGTTCATGGAAGAAAGATATTTTTTCCCCGTCCATTGCACCCTTTCCTGCCGCCCCCAGGTATTGTAAAAAATGTAAGGTTTCCTGCTTTCACTATTAACAGTAAGGTATTGTAAAACAAAATCACGGTAAGTTTTTGCAAGCTTATCTTCATTACCTTTTAGCCCGCCAAACTCAAACCAAACGGAACTAAAACCGTTCGCCTGCTGGCCATTCAAATAATTTCCTTTTACAGAAGATAGTGTTACTTTCTTATTTTTGCTCAATTGAAATTCAAAAAAACGGTCAGGGTATTGAGAGCCATGTTCATAGGCTGCCAAGTATTTATATGCACCATCCCGGCAAACTGCAATTGGCCCCATAAAAGAAGTTTCATTAGTAAAATAACTTTCACCCAATTCGTATTCTGTTTTATGGGTTGCATGAAAGCGTTCATTAAATTCAGATAAACGCACTTCTTTAATGTTGCATCCAGCAGCAGCAAAAGAAAAATAGGAGATGTTGTCTTTGCCGCCAGTTTTTGTCAGTTCAATATTTTGTTTTGAGCTTAGTGAATATTGAAATCTTAGCACCTCATTATCCGGTGCTATTTGAAAAGTAATATTTAGTGATAAGCCGGGGTTGCTTATAAAACTTCCTTCTAACAAATATTCTGACACAGCATTTTTTAATACTTGTGGTGATGAAACTAATTTTAAATTATTAAGAAGGGTGGGTGATTTTTTTCCGTTTATTTCAAAGGCAGGAAGCGTAAGATGAAAACTTTTAGAACCTTCTTTAAGTGTATATATAACTTCATTTACTGGCGTCTTCCAACTTATTGAATAGACATTGTTTCCAATTTTATTTGGCTCAATATTTTTCTGTGAAAAAGATACAGTTGCTGTAAAACACAGAATTGAAATGAAAATAAATTTAGGAAATATCATTGTTTAAAAATTAATACAACATAACAGTTACAGACTGTTAAAAAAATATTTACTTGATTGTTTCTTTGGCTTAAAAAAATTTTATTTAGTCATTTATCCGCCTGAATAAATCAATAACCCCAGCCCAATCAAAAAGAATAAAAACATGGCATTGATAAGGGTGGATGTTCCCTTGGGAGCATTCTTAAATTCTTTCCAGATAAACACACCCCACAATGCGGCAACAAGTGTAGCACCTTGCCCAAGGCCGTAAGATATTGCTGGCCCTGCCTTGCCTGCGGCAATAAGGTTTAATGAATTCCCTAAACCCCATATTAATCCACCGAGTATGCCAGTAAAATGGGAAGCAGCTTTACCGGCAAAATAGTCCTTATAACTTGTTGGCTGGCCTTCAAAAGGCCGCTTAATAAGGATGGTATTAAACAAAAAATTACTTACGAATATACCAACCGAAAAGATAAAGACAGCGGTGTACGGTGTCATCTTGCCTGTAGCAGGGGATTCAAAATTTTCTAAGTCCATGGATGCTGCAATAAACCTGTAAAAGAATGACATTAACAGCCCGCCTGCCAATGAAAGTACAATGCCTTTTGTAGAAACTTTTGTATTGTTTGAATTTGCTTTTTTGTAAGCAACAGCATTTAAGATAATAGCAACTGTAATCATTGCAACACCTGAAAATAAAAGCACCGGGTCTCCTTTTTGGGCACCTACAAAATTTAGTACAACACCCAATACTAAAGCAAGGCCAATACCAACAGGGAATGCCACTGCCATACCTGCAATAGCAATAGCTGCAGCTATTAGTATATTGGCCGCGTTAAAAATAATGCCACCGATAAAGGCACTTCCAATATTTTCCATGCTGGCCTGCGAAAGGTCGTTTAAAAAAGAGCGCCCTTGTGTACCAACGCTTCCCAATGTAAAGGCTGATACAATTGAAAATACCAGAATGCCAATCACATAATCCCAATAAAATAATTCAAAGCGCCATGTTTTACTAGCGAGCTTTTGTGTATTTGCCCAGGAACCCCAGCAAAGCATCGTTACAACACAAAAAATAATGGCAAGGGGGTAGTTGTTTACAATAAACATATCGTTATTTTGGTTTGATTTGAAAAAGGATAATTTTTCACTTTTATTTCTTTGTTTTATCCGAAGGCTTATCAGAAAAAATAATATAATCGTTGCAATTCAATTGATAATTTTCGTTTGGGTTAAGGACCTTTATTTTTACAGTGTGATGTTGATTTGGCAAGGGATATTTTGAAAATAGTTCATTCCGCCGGATGTTATAGTTGGTGGGCAGCTTTGCTGTTTCTTCCTTTTTCCCGTCAATATACATTTCCACTTCAAATGTATAATCATCTATTATGCCTGAATTTTTAACGGCATCTCCCGTAAGTACAAAACCATTCCCAGTAAATTCAAAGGAAATTTCTTTTATATCTTTTTGGTGAAAATATTTTCTTTCTATTGGAAACATGTTTGGAAAACCCTGCTCAAGCTGAACAGCCTTGGGCTGCTGCAACGATAAGGTAACCTGATTGTTTTCAACCTTACCACC
This sequence comes from Ferruginibacter sp., assembly GCA_965247025.1. GTDB lineage: Bacteria > Bacteroidota > Bacteroidia > Chitinophagales > Chitinophagaceae > Ferruginibacter. Next base: position 6,316,298 of record OZ252000.1, read on the forward strand.
GTTTGCCTGTAGGTTTGCAAGTGCATGTTTAAGACCGATAGTATATACTTTATTTAACGAGATGGTGGTATATTTAAAATCAATGTCTTCCGCTTCTGCTAAGCCCATTTTCCAGTAAGCAGGAATTTTATCGTAGCCGAGTATAGTACCCAAAACACCACCAACAGATGATGGGTTGCAATCAGCATCCTGCCCCGCCCTGGTGGCTATTTCAAGCGATTTTGTAAAATCACGGTTGCCATAAAGCAAACCCAGTACCACATAGGCTGAGTTTACCTTAGCATCTATATTTACAGGCACAAAAATACCATCCGGGCAGGCTATATCACTGCTCCATTTTTTTTGTATTTCAAACCAGTTTTGTTTCCAGTCAGCCGGATATTTTTTATGCCATTGCACCACATCATTGATACATTTATAAAATGTACTTTGTGGCGGAACAGTTTTTAGTGCTTCTGTTACAATATAATTTATATCGTTTGATACAAAAGCAAGGGAATACATGGCACCTATAAACACACCGCCATACCATCCATCGCCATAGTTCATGATATGCCCAATTTTATCGCTAATGACTGAAGCTGTATTGGGCATTCCGGGGCTCATCAACCCGGCATAATCTGCTTCTATCTGGTAATCTATATCTTCCGCATGTGTGTTATACATCCAGTTGCCAGATTGTGGTGCTTTTATGCCATTTAAAATATTGTACCTTGCAGACTGGTTTGCATGCCACAACAAATAACCTGCATTTGCAAATGCATTTGCAAAAGAATCAACAGGAGCATTTAAACCATATTTTTCAAAAACATCTACAAACGTCAAGTCCATATACAGGTCATCATAAAGGCCAGGATTATTAAGCATGGTATTTTTGATATATCCATTATACCAAAGCAACGGTTGATAATCCTGAATCATTGTTCCGTTAAAGCGAAACTCATAAGGCCCGCCAAATGTTACACCAATGGTTTGACCAGCCCAACCACCTTTAATTTTATCTTTTAAAACAGCTATTGGGATGGTTATTTTCTTTTGAGCATAAGTCGGGATAAGTAGTAGGAACAATGCAATTGCAGCAATAATTTTTTTAACAAGCATAGTAATCGTTTTATAAATTTGAACACAGTATTTCAGCAGGAAAAATTTGTATTCATTTAAAATTTATTTGCTGGTGCATAAAATAAAAGTATTGAGCTTCACCAGCAATTATTTGTTCTCAAATATTAAGTTAAAAGGAAACATTTTCTTCCACCAGCGCCTCTTTTGTTGGAAAAGCAAGCACTTCATGCTTGTATGGAGCAGATGCCTGGGCACCCAGCCGTGTAACAGAGATTGCAGAAGCTTTGCAGGCAAAAGCAGTTGCTTCAAAAATATCTTTTCCTTCAGACAAGGCAACAACTAATGCCCCATTAAACACATCACCGGCAGCAGTTGTATCAACAGCTTCAACCTGATATGCAGCAATATGCTTAATAACACCTTCATGAAGTACCACTGCACCGCTTTTGCCAAGTGTGATAATAACACTTTGTACGCCACGGTCTTTTAATTTTTGTGCAGCCTGCCCTGCAGAAGCTATATCGTTTACGGGTATGCCAGAAAGCATTTCAGCTTCTTTTCTGTTAGGTGTTATAATACTTATATTACCCAACAGTTTATCCGTTAATTCGCAGGCTGGGGCTGGGTTTAATACTACTTTAATCCCTTTTTGAAAAGCAATGGCAGCGACATACTCTATTGTATCCAATGGGGTTTCAAGCTGTACCAAAACCATTGATGATTCTCCAATTACATCCTTGGATTTTTCTAAGTCGGTTGGGGATAGTGTGGCATTAGCACCCAATGCCACCACAATGCAATTCTCTGCATTTTTATCTACTGTTATCAATGCAACACCGGAGGGGTTTTTTGCATCAGATACAAGATGGGAAGTGTCAATACCTTCTTCTTCAAACAACTGAATGGCTTGCCTTCCAAAAATATCATTACCAGTTTTGCATATGAAGGTAACATTCCCGCCAAGCCTTGCCGCAGCAACTGCCTGGTTGGCACCTTTACCACCGGGGTTCATAAAAAAAGTACCACCTAAAATAGTTTCGCCTAATGCAGGTAAATGGTCTGCTTTAATTACCATATCTGTGTTGGAACTTCCAACCACGAGGATTTTTAATTTCATATTCAGCAATTTTTTCTTTAGCATAAACATACAAGTATAATTAAGGTTAGTTTTACCATTTTAAACTAAAAAGGATAATCCTAAATCAAATAACATCTCCTTTTTTTTATTATTTTTAACCCGTTGAAGTTAGCATTTTAAATTTATTTAGTATTTAAAGGAACAATCTTAAAGCATGTCAAAAACCAGTTCTCTGCTATTGCTTATCAATTCCCTGTCGAAAGGCGAAAAGCGTTATTTTAAAATGTACACGACTTTACAAAAAGGTGCAAAAGACTATTTATTACTTTTCACTCTGCTTGAACAAGGTGGTATTTCAAAAGAAATAAAAAACAGTTTTGTTAAGAAGAAACCCTCAGCTTCTTATGAAGCTACCAGTAAATATCTTTTTAAAATTATTACCGATTGCCTGCTGCAACTAAGGATGGAACAGGGAAATAGTACAAAACTTGTTATCGGGTTATTAAAAACAAATATACTTTTTGAAAAATCAATGTATGAAGAAGGCTTTAAGGAACTGCAGAAAATTCAATTAGCAGCAGAGGAGTTTCAGCTTTACATCATCCAGTTATGGGCTGCAAAATCAGAGCTTTACTATTTATCCAATCTTAATTTTTTAAAACTAACAGAATCAGAACTGATAAAAAAGCAAATGAAGATTGGTGAGTTGATTAAGTATGCAAAGAATATTCACCATCATACATCATTATATGAATTACTGCGGCACCGTTATTTGTATAATGGTGGTGCCAGAACAAAGCAACAAAAAGACGGATTAAATGACCTTGTTGTTACTGAACTTAGCCTTATGTCTAATCAGCTAACAGAAAATTTTGAAAGTTATAAAATGCACCTGCTTTTTCAGGCTCATTATTTTATAACAATTTCAGACTACCAATCTGCAGTAAAAGCCTTTTATGAATTACATGAACTGCTTGAACACCATAGTTTTTTATGGGAAGAAGCGCCATTTGATTATTTGTCTGCGATGGAAGGCATTTTAGATAGTTTGCATACTATAAAACGATACAGTGAAATGCACTTCTTTCTGGATAAGCTTAAAAACCTTCAAAATCATTCTGTTTATTTTCATGTAATGATTGAGAGAGTGATATTTATTTACAAGTTAGTTGCATTCATTGATGTTGGAAATTTTGAAGAGGCAATAGTTTTAAAAGAAAAATTTGATACAAGCCTTTTTAGAAAAATCCATTTGCTTGACCTGAACAAACAGGCAGATGTGTTTCTTTATACTGCATTAATTTATCTAGGTGCAGGTAATACTTCAAAAGCGCATTTTTATTTAAACAAAATTTTATTGGAAAGTAAATTATTTTACAGCCTTCCTGTGTACAGGACTTTCCGTTTATTGCACCTGCTGGTGCATTTTGAATTGGGCAACCATGATTATATAGAATATGAAACAAGGTCAATAAAAAGAGGGTTGGTTTCAACTAAAAATGAATCTTATTTGCTCGAAAAAATTGTGTTCCGTTTTGTAACGCAGGCTTCAAAAGCAATAGAAACCCAGTCGAAACACAAACTGTGGGCAAGAATAAAAAAAGATATAGAAGCTATACAGCATAATAAATACGAAGTCCAGATACTGAAGATATTTGATTTTGGTGCGTGGATTGAAACTAAGCTTTGCAAAAAGTCTTTTGATGAAATACTTAATGAAAAAGGAAAACAGGTTTAGAAACCGGAATTTCATTACTGAGGCAATATAGTTTTCCGGCGCAGTCATTGATTATAAAATGTCCTGAAAAAAACTAATAGCAATAGCTGCAAAACCTGGTTCTTGTTTTTAAGTGCCATGAAAATCTTCCCTCCATGGGGCTTTTTCGCATTTCAATTCTTATAAGTAAACACTTGAGATTCTTAAAAAGGAAAAATGAAATGGTAAACTTTACACGAAGATTCGGTTAAAAAAACTACCCATTTCAATTTTTAGGATTATCTGTTTCATTATAAAATAGGAAGGGTTTTACCAGACCCATAAATTAGATTTGTATCTGCAAACGATACTTTTCAAACCAAAAACTGCTGTATGAGAAAAATTACTTTAATCTCTGTATGTGCTTTCCTTTTTTTAGTGCCCCTGTCTACGCTTGGACAGGATATCAAAATAACTGGTCGGGTTATCAATGAATTAAACCAACCTATTTCAGGTGTTAGCATCACATTAAAGGGTTCATCAAACGGTACCACATCTGATGCCAATGGCAATTACACTATTTCAATTCCATCCGAAAAATCGAAATCGGGGTTTTTAATCATCTCCTTTGTTGGATACATTGAGCAGGAGTTAGCGTATAAAAACAAATCAACTATTGACGTCAAATTACAGCTCACCAGTCAATCTCTTGGAGAAGTAGTAGTAATTGGGTATGGAAAACAGAAAAAAGCAACTGTAACCGGGGCGGTTTCAGAATTAAAAGGAGATGACCTTTCAAAAAACGCTGTGGCCGACATCTCCAATTCAATTGGTGGACGGCTATCAGGCGTAATTGTGGTGCAAAGCAATGCTGAACCAGGAGACGATGCAGCACAAATATTAATAAGGGGGCAATCAACATTTAATAACACTTCCCCGCTGGTGTTAGTGGATGGAGTGCAGCGTGAATTTAACAGGATAGACCCAAATGACGTTGAGTCTATGACTGTATTGAAAGATGCCTCTGCCACTGCTGTTTACGGTGTCCGTGGTGCCAATGGGGTAATCTTAATTACTACCAAACGTGGAAAATCTACAAAGCCCATCGTTAGTTATAGTGGCTATTACGGCAGGCAGAATGCTACCCGAATTCCAAACTACCTCAACTCCTATGACTTTACCCGATTGTATAATGAAGCCCAAATAAATGATGGAGTGGACTCTGCAAGTGTTGCATACAGTGCGGCAGATATACAAAAGTACAAAGATGGGAGCGACCCTTATGGGCATCCGGATGTAAATTGGTTTAAAGAAATATTGAGGACTAACGTACCTCAACAACGCCACTCATTGTCCTTATCCGGCGGATCTCAAAACGTGAAATATTTTACTTCGTTTGGTTTGCTAAATCAGGAAGGTTTAGTTCCTAATGTCGGGTATAAATCTTACAACATTCGGGCAAATATTGATGCGGATGTGACAAAATCCACTAAGTTTTCGATAAATTTAGCGGCGATAAAAGAGGATAGAAAGTATCCAGGCATAGTAGGTGCCACTGTAGATGGCGGCATATTTGGATTGCTCACTTATCTCCCGCCAAATGCATTTCCTGTAAAGAATGCAGATGGTTCTCTATCATCTCTGTGGGGGCAGAGTCCTTTAGGTGACGTTACACGATCCGGTTACAGGAAGTGGAATAACAATTCATTACAAAGCTCAGTTACCTTAGAGCAAAAACTCAATTTCATTACAGACGGGCTTAGTGTAAGGGTACTCGGCTCCTACGATGCCGGCTTCCGCTTTGAAAAGCAATGGACTATTCCTTATAAAACTTTTCAAAAAACTGCCACAGGGTATGATGAAGTAGCTCCCGGTGGGTTAGCCAATCTTTTTCAAAGTAATTATAAATACAGGCAAACCTTGTTTGAAGCTAATCTTGCTTATAACAAAACCTTCGGAAAACATGCCCTTACCGGCCTTTTATTATATACTCAGCAAGCTGGATATGAAGACTATTCAAATGAAAAACGTATCAATTTTCAATCATCTGCCATAGACCAATTATTTGCAGGCCCTACTTTAAATGCTACCAATTATGGTACGGCATCAGAAAGTGGGCGTCAGGGGTTTGTAGGCCGTGTTACTTACGGCTTTGATAATAAATACTTATTTGAAGCAAATTTTGGATACAATGGTTCTGACAATTTCCCAAAAAATAAACGTTACGGATTCTTTCCATCAGGGTCTGTTGGGTGGGTATTGTCTAAAGAAAAATTTCTAAGCAATTCAAAAGTTATTAGCTACTTAAAATTAAGAGCCTCTTATGGAGTAGTTGGTAACGACCAATTGGGCGGACAGCGTTTTCTGTACCAACAAAAATTTAATTACGGCAATAGTAGCGTATTCGGTGGCACTTCACCAATACCTGTACAAACCATTGCTGTGGGGAGCTTGCCTAATACTGCAGTTACCTGGGAAAAAGCCCAGAAAGCAAATATCGGGGTTGATGCAAGGCTTTTCAATGATATGCTGAATGTAACAGTAGATGTATTTTCAGAAAAGCGCAATAATATACTTGCTTACCGGAATGCCTCCGTGCCAGGCACGTTCGGTGCATCATTGCCTGCAGAAAATATTGGAAAAGTTGATAACAAGGGTGTTGAAATAAGTTTGTCACATACACACAAAATAGATGATTTTGAATTTACTATCGGTGGCAATTTTACTTATGTACGCAATAAAATAATATTTATTGACGAACCTGAAAATGTTCCATCATGGCAGAAAAGAACAGGTTTGCCTATAGGCCAGTTTTTTGGTTATGTAGCTGAAGGATTATACATGACGCAAAAAGAAATTGATGATAATCCAAAAATACCAAATGTAGAGCCGCAGTTAGGAGAGATAAGATATAAAGATATAAACGGGGATGGCAAAATAACTCCCGATGACCAAACTTCAATTGGGCATTCTAAAAATCCGGAAATCATGTATGGCATTAATCTCAGTGCTAAATACAAGGGTTTTGATTTTAGTGCTTTGATACAGGGTGCAGGAAGCAATAATGTATATTTTGACTATTCTGGAGCATGGCCATTTATTTATGGAAGTTCTGCTTTGGATAATATTTTAAACAGGTGGACCCCTACAAACCCCAACCCCACTTTTCCACGACTAACAACTTTTAAACAGGAGTACAATGAAGACCCATCTTCTTATTGGCTTCAGAATGCGGCATACTGGCGGCTGAAAAATATCCAGATTGGTTATACTTTGCCCAAGCCTTTTTTGAAAAAATTAAACATTGAAACATTCAGGGTATATATTGCTGCCACCAATCCTTATACACATGCCAGGTTTAAAAACTTTGACCCTGAAGCACCAAATGGGGGCGGCTTTTATTCGCCCCAACTTAAAATAACCACCTTTGGACTTAATGTAACTTTTTAAATTAAACACAATGAAAAAAATATTTATATTATCAGTTACTTGCCTTAGCTTTTGTTTTTATTCCTGCGAAAAAAAGGTATTAGACAAAGGGCCTCTTGATGCAATTGACGAAACGCTTGTATGGAGCAATCCAAGCGTGGCACAGCTTTTTATCAATAACCTGTACAATGACATTCCTGGTGGTTTATTGAGAAGTGTGGACGATGCCACCGACCTTAGTGAAGCTGCCCATACCTGGATGGAAGCCAACAATTATAACCTGGGAGTTGTTTCTCCATCTAACACTGCATTTGATTGCTGGAAATTATACAGCTCCATCCGCAGTGCAAGCTTATTTCTTGAAAATGCAAACCCCGCCGCCGGAGATGCAGAAGCATTCAAGACAATAAAAGGTGAAGCGATTTTTTTAAGGGCTTATTTTTATGCTGAACTGGTACGTTTTTATGGCGGTGTTCCTCTGATTAAAAAAGTACAAAAACTAACTGATGATTTATCAGTGAGCCGTAATAGTTATGATGAGTGCGTAACGTATATCTCTGAGCAAATGGATTCGGCGGCCTTGCTTTTGCCAGCTTCGTGGAGTGGGATAAATGTAGGCAGAGCTACTAAAGGTGCAGCAATGTCAGTAAAAGCAAGAATGCTCTTATATGCTGCCAGTGAATTAAATAACCCTACCAATGATGCAACCAAATGGCAGAAAGCTGCTGATGCACTCAAAGCTGTAATTGATTTAGGTCAATATTCTCTTTACGATGATTACTACAAATTATTTCTTACAGACAATAACCAGGAAGTAATTTTTGATATACAGTATGCCTACCCATTTCGTACTGTAGGTAATGATTACGGCAATGAATACCGTTCAAGCCCAACAGGTTTAAATGGCTCTTTTGGTATGACACGGCCAACACAAGAGTTTATAGATATGTACCAAATGGCAAATGGTAAAAAGATTACTGACGTTGGCTCCGGGTATGATGCAAATAATCCTTTTGTGGGAAGAGACCCACGGTTTTATGCAACTGTAAATTACAATGGTGCTATTTACAGGGGCGAAGCTGTTGAAACTTTTACTGGTGGAAAATATGGGCCTGGTGGCATTCAAACCTATGCTACGGATGCTGCCATGACAGGTTATTATCTGAGAAAATTCCTGGACCAAACAATCCCCATTATCTTCGGCAATAACCAGGGGCAGGCAAATTGGATTTTAATACGTTATAGTGAAATACTATTAGACTATGCAGAAACCCAAATAGCTTTAGGCAATGAATCAGTTGCAAAGCAATATATAAATCTCGTAAGAGCAAGGCCATTCACATCCATGCCGCCTGTTACCGCTACTGGTGCAGCTTTGCTTACAGAGTATAGAAATGAACGCACCGTTGAACTGGCTTTTGAAGAGCAACGTTTTTTTGATGTTCGCCGTTGGAAAATAGCCGATGTAACCCTGAACAGGTCTGTACATAAAATGGAGATTACTAAAAATACGAATGGTACTTTCTCATATAATATTGCAGAGATGGAAACACATGTTTTTACAGATAATCTGTATAGGGCACCTATACCGCTTGGCGAAATTCAAAAAAATAAAAATCTTACGCAAAACCCCGGCTATCAATAATGGAACGTTGGCATACTTTTTTTGAAAGTATGCCAACCTAATTTTTTTAAAAGAGTAATCGAAAAAATAAATTAACTGGGATGAAAAAAATTAGCCTGGTAACAGCAGTTTTTACTATAGCCTGGTTTTTTGCAAATGCACAAACATATACCTGGAAGGGTGTCCGTGTAGGAGGTTGCGGTGCAGTTACTAGCATGAATGCACATCCTCTTGTACAAAATCTTTATTTTATTACTACAGATGTTGGCAACCCATACCGTTGGAATAATACCACACAAAGCTGGGAAGGATTACTAAACAGCGTAAGCGCAAGCAACTGGAATGTTGGTGCTTGTGCCAACATTGCATTTGCCCCTGGTGACAGCACCGGGAATATTTTATATGCAACGGTTGATAAGTACCCTGAAACATGGGCAAGTATTGGGAAGGTAATAAAATCAACCAATCGGGGTACCACCTGGACGGATGCAAACCTTTCCATTTGGGTGGGTGCAAACTACGACCAAAAATGTGGTGAGGGGATTGCTGTTGACCCGAAAAACAGCAATGTGGTTTATGTAACGACCCGGCAGGATGGTACTTATAAAAGCATAAACGCTGGCAGTAGTTGGTCAAAAATAAATTTTTTGAATGGAGAATTTGTTGCATTTGATGTTAGTGCTGGTGTAATCGGTGCCATAACAAAAAATATTTACATCGGTACTGCTGCTGATGTAAGCCGCAGTACTAATGGTGGAAGCAGTTTTTCATTGGTTAGCGGCAGCCCGATAAATGTACATAAGGCTGCCATTCATAAAAACGGAACCATGTATGTTACTGCCGAAACTGGTGTGTTTAAATGGAACGGAGCAAGCTGGTTAAATATTTCACCTGCAACAAATACAGTTTACCTTGGCATAGATGTTAATCCGGCAAACAATAATCAGGTAATTGTAAATCAACATGCTTATAGCCTTGGCAACAACCAAGTTTATACAAGTACCAATGGCGGTGTAAACTGGAAAAATATAACAGACAGTATGACCAATGATTTCATGGAAGTGCCCTTTAAACCTGAAAGCCAGTTTGCATCATCAATATTTGATTTTTGCTGGGACCCATTTAATGCAAACAAAGTTTTTTTTACAGATTGGTACAATGTTTTTCAAACCAACAATATCTTAGCTTCTCAGGTGAGCTGGAAAGTAAGAGCCTCCGGGCATGAAGAAATTGTAACTACAGGTGTTCTGTCTTGTCCACCTTTTGGAGCAAATTCGTTATTATCATGTACTGCCGATGTCGGTGGTTTTCAACATACCTCTGCAACATCACCGCCTACAGCTTCATTAGTTGCTTTATTGCCTTATATGGATAATGGAAGTGGCGTTGCCTTCTCTGAAAACAATACCAACTTTATAGCAAGGGTGGGAAGTAATGGGTGGGATGGCGCTGGCGTAGGCGGATATTCAACAAATGGCGGCGTAAGTTTTACTGCCTTTCCAAATCTCCCGGGCAGCAGGGGAAGGATAGCAATATCAGCCAGCAGTGAAACAATGCTATGGTCGACCCAAAGTGGATTCACCTATCGTTCTGCTAATAGGGGCAGCCAATGGACTAAAATAAATACCATTCCAAAAAGTATAATTGGGGGTTCAGATGTGTTTGTTTATGCTAATCCATTAGCATCCGATAAAGTAAACGGGAATAAATTTTACACCTACAATGCTGGTAAAATATATGTAAGTACTAATGGAGGTGCTTCCTTTACTGTAAAAGCCTCAGCACTGCCAATACTTGACAATACTGATTACATAAGATTAGAAACATCGCCCGGAAAAGAAGGCGATATTTGGTTGGGCTTAAATGGTTCAGGTCTGTATCATTCAACTAATTCGGGAACATCTTTCACCAAAGTTACTAATGTACAGGTTGCAACTTTGGTTGCACTCGGCAGGCCCGCCTGCTCAATACCGGCGGTATATGTTTTTGGAACGGTCAACAATATTGCAGACGGTGTTTTTCGTTCTGATGATAATTGTGCCACCTGGGTACAAATAAATACTGCAGCCTACCGCATGGGTATGGAGCCTAACAGTATGGCTGCTGACAGAATAACTTATGGCAAATTGTATATTGGCACCAATGGTAATGGAATTTATGTTGGTGAACCTTCTGTTCCTTATACTACACCACCGGGATGTATAGCACCAGTTATTGCACCACCTCTGAAACAAACAAATTTTCTGGTCTATCCCAATCCTATTAATAAAAATGAGCTTTTAAAGATTGTACCCGAAAACCCTGATGAACGCTATAATACAACTGTTTATGATGAATGTGGGCAGCTTGTATATAAAAGCTTAAATAATACAAGTGAAATAAATGTTTCAATAGTAAAATGGTTGCCCGGAATGTATGTGATAAAAATATTAACGGAGAAATCTTCATTTACTTCAAAGATTGTAATAAGGTAAATTTTGTTTTTGGAAGAATAGATTTAAGGCGGTTAGTTATAACTATTCTGTAAAAAGTTGTATAGGAGACTTTGATACAAAAACAGTTAATGCTGTTGTTACATTTTTAGATAATAAATAAAGACACACAGATATGAGAGTAGAATTTTTAATGAATAAGATAAGAGTGTTTTTTGTTGTAAGCACATTATTAGCCTGCCAATTAAAAACTAATGCTGCCGATTCTCCTGGCCGTTATTACATCAACAGCCTTAAAGGCAATGATAGCAGCAGTGGCACTTCGCAAAATTTAGCCTGGAAGACCCTGAAGAAAATTGAAGAAACAGAATTTAAGCCTGGCGACAGTATTTTTTTTGCTAAAAATTCTGAATTTAAAGGAGGGTTTATTTTCAAAAATTCAGGCACAGCCGGTAAGCCAATTGTTCTAAGTACTTATGGATACGGTTTAAACCCAGCATTTACCAATGCTGACTTTAGTCTTTTACATGGCAACGTTATGCAAATTCAAGGGGCATTCGTTGTAATAGAAGAGCTAACATTTAAGCACTGTGCCAACTCAACTTCAATTGTAGATAAAGAAATCCTGTCAGTTGGGGCAGTGTATGCCGTTACAGGAGCAGACTATCTTACAGTAAAAAACTGCGAATTCAACGATTGCCCGATTGGTGTTTACATCAATAGCCAGCACTGCACAATAACCAATAACTTTTTGCACGATTGTAACCGTTTTTTATCTGAACCCGATTGGGGGCCTATCGGCATTGTGGTGGGTAATGCATACAATGATATTTCTTACAACACCTGTAAAAATTATGTAAAGGTGGGAGGCAACTATGGTGCTGATGGAGGGTTTCTTGAATTGGATGACCGGTACTTTGGAAACAAGGTACATGATGTAAATATCCATCACAACAAATCCTTTAACAACATGGGCTTTCTTGAAATAGAAACTAAAGTGAAAGGAGACAGCCTTAATGTTTATTACAACTTAAGCGACGATTACCAGGAGTTTATCTTTTACTGGGGAGGCAATAATTCGAAAATTGAAAACAACACAGTAATACGGACAAAAGCTCCTTTAAATGGCGCTGTAAATACTGTTTTCACTATGACAAACGGGAACTTTGAAGTTAGGAATAATATATTTATTGTAGCAAATGGTGTACAGGCTTTTGTAACGGCACCTTATAAAGTAGGCAATTATAAAACGGTGGTTCATGAGAATAATTTGTATTACTGCACAGATGGTTCTACTACCGACCCTTGTGGCAAACCAAAAGGGGCAGGCGAAATAATTGCAAATCCCCGTTTTGAAAATAGCACAACTGGTAATTATGCTTTAAAACAAAATAGCCCTGCAATTTCTGCTGGAAAAAAACTAAACTACCTGATGGACATAGATAACGCACCCCTTCCAAAAACAGGTAAACCAAGTATTGGGGCTTTTCAATTTAAACAGTAATCCCTTTTTCAAAAATTGAAATTAAAAGTTCATTAAGCTATTTTTAAACTTATAATATAATATGCCAAAATTCTTAACCATTTCATGTTTAGTTGGGTTAGCAGCATTGCTTCTATCATCCACTTTACACAATACCAATACCCAGGAACGTAAACTAAGCATTGCCACTCTTGATGATAAAATAAGAGGTGCATGGGCTGGGCAAATGATTGGTGTTTCTTATGGGGCACCGTTAGAGTTTCGCTCAAATGGAAAAATTATTGAAACCAATTTGAATAATTACCAGGACTGGACAGATAAAAGAATCGTCAATTCATTAAAACAAGACGACATCTATGTGGATATAACATTTGCATCGGTAATGGACAGCATGGGTTTAAATGCATCTTTGGAAGATTACGGCAGGTTCTTTATGCAGTCAAAATATTTGCTTTTTCATGCCAATGCCCAGGCAAGGCAAAACCTGCGAAATGGCATATCAGTGGCTTTATGCGGCACTCCACGATACAATGTACATGCGAATGATATAGATTTTCAGATAGAGGCAGATTTTATTGGTACGATGGCACCCGGCCTTCCTCAACTAAGCAATAAGTATTGCGAAAGAATTGGAAGGATTATGAATTATGGAGACGGTTTGTATGGCGGCATGTTTGTAGCAGGTATGTATTCGTCTGCGTTTTTTGAAAGCGACCCTTTAAAAGTAGTGCAGCAAGGTCTGGCATGTATTCCTGCCCAAAGTAAGTATTCAAAAATAATCCAGGATGTAATTAATACTTACAAGCAATCCCCTGACGATTGGAAAAAAGCATGGCATATCGTGGAAGATAAATGGGATAAAAAAGATGTATGCCCCGGCGGTGCTTTAAAACCTTATAACATTGATGCCTCTATAAACGGAGCTTATATCACTATCGGATTGTTGTACGGCAAAAAAGATTTTGAACAAACCATGCAAATATCGGCACGTTGTGGCCAGGATGCAGATTGCAATCCATCCAGTGCTGCCGGCATACTTGGTACCATACTTGGGTATTCTAAACTACCTGCAAAATTTATGATTGGTTTTACCGATATAGAAAATACCAAATTTGATAACACCAATTATTCATTTAATGAAATCGTTGCATCAACAAAAAAACGGGCTTTCCAGTTAATTCAATCTGCAGGCGGACAGGTTTCAAACACTGAAGTTATCATCCCAGTTCAGCAACCCATTGCACCAGCGTTGGAGCAATTCACAATGGGAACTCCCCAAAATATTATTCCAACAAATACTACTGCATGGAAATGGATTGGTAACTGGGAAAACAAGGATAGCGTTGTGGAATGGTATAATAAATACCCCGGAAAGATTGCCACAGGTGGAAAAAACCAGCTGGCGCAATTTACTTTCACAGGCACAGCGGTTTTATTGCTCGGCATTAATTCAGAAAATGGCGGAAAGGCTGATGTCTATATTGATGGAAAGAAATATGGAACCATAAATTCCTATGCCGCTACCGATACTTATAATGATGCACTCTGGCATACCTACGGGTTACAGAATTCTAAACATTTTCTTAAAATCATCTTGAATGAAAAAGGTGATGCTCAATCAAAGGGTAATAGTATGCACATCCTTGCTGCGGTGGTATATAAATAGTTTTTGAGCTGTTAAATTTCTGCCCACGCCCTGTCGCCTTTTTTATACTTCATCGTACTTGTAAGAGACTGTTACATAACTTAGTGTTGTTCAATCCTTTTGCGGCAATGTTTTAAAATAACACATGTTTCTGATAGCCGTCCTTTTCAACCCTGTGGCTACATAGCAAAATCCCAATTATAACAATCACTCTTGAATCTAAAAGCATTCTTACTTAAAATCTATTTGCAAAATTGACTATAGTAAAGATCATTTCAACTGAATGAATAGATAATATTTGTTTTTAAGTGGAAATAGAAAATTTTTGCAAAAATTTATAATGTATGTATGTTTGTACATGTTTTTACTTTTTTTATCAACATTTATGCAAAAAATTGTAAATATTAACTACTTAAAAGACAAGAAATCATTTTTTAATTGATACTGATAAAAGTAAAAATTTTCGATTAGTTTAAAATAAAACCGGGTAAATGTTTTGAAATTTACTCATTAAATATTGATTATCATAATGCTATTCACCATAGCGATTTTCTAAATATAAAATAGAAACAAAGCAATTAATTGATGAAAGATAATGTTAGTATTGGAATTGATGTAGGGGGAAGCCATGTTTCCGCAAGTATTGTTGACGTAAACAAAACTGGGAAACAACCATTGTATTTGTTTAGAAGGGATATCAATGCCCATAATAATGCTTTTAGCATTTTAGAAACCATTAGCGATTGTGTAAGGGAGTTACTGGTTGAAAAAATAAGTATTAATGCTGTGGGTATCGCATTTCCGGGGCCATTTGATTACGAGAAAGGCATTAGTGCAATTGTTAATGCTAGTGGAAAATTCCGGCAAACTTTCGGACTTCATATAGAACAAGCACTCAAGGATATTACTGGCTTAAACAATACTTTTTTTCATTTTTCAAATGACGCTCATTGTTTTGCTTTTGGTGCGTATCATCGCCACCAACTTTTCAATAAAAGAATAGTGTTCCTTACATTAGGAACAGGATTTGGTTCTGCGTTTATGAAAGATGGCGTTTTATTATCTGAACACCCTTTATTGCCTCGCCTTGGGGCTTTTTACCATGAACCCTTTTTGACCGGTACCGCCGATGACTACTTTTCAAGCCGCTGGTTTTTGAGAGAATACAAACAAAAGGCAGGCAAAGAAATTTCAACTGTTAAAGAGCTTGTGGAAACTGACCCTGATGTTGCGGCTACTATATTCAATAAGTTTGGTTCAAACCTGGGAATTTTCCTCTTGCCATGGCTACAACAATTCGAATGTGATGAATTAATTATTGGGGGAAATATTTCCAAGGCAGCTTCCTTATTTAAGATTTCATTAAAAAAAGAACTGGAGCTCCTTAATAACAGTCTGCATGTTGTTTTTTGTGAAGATACTGAGGAATGTATTTTAACGGGTACCGCTTTTATTGCTGATCAAGATAATAACATGAAACAAAGTTCTGAAAATATTCAAGGCAAAAGAGTAACAACCCAATCTTTATTGCCGGTTACCGCAGCTTCTGCAAACAATTCTGGCTATAATATTTTTCCATCATTTCATTCAGAAAGTCCGGTTTATAGGGGGTTTGATTCATTAGCAGAAAAAATACGTGATGAAAAAATTGTAATAATTGATGGATATGGAGGGGTTTTTTGGGAATTTTTCAGAATAAAATTGCAAAACGCTCTTCAATCAAAAAATAAAAAAATATTTTGGTATAATATCGACACCTGCCTTAAGACGCCTGAAGAAATTAATACTTTAGTTGCAAAAAACTTAAATGGCGATGACCCAGTTTTCGGCAAAAAATACAAAGGCAACCTGGAAGATTTGTTTGATGAGGAAAAGCTTTCTTTAATGCAACCTGACTCATCGGTTGATTTATGTATCGTTTATGGAACTGGAGCTGCATTGAGCAATTGGAAAGGGGTACTGGTATATGTGGATGTTCCAAAAAATGAAATTCAATACCGAATGCGAGCGGGCAGTGTGAAAAATATTGGAAGTAATGATTTATTAGACAATACGCAAATGTATAAGCGGTTTTATTTTGTAGACTGGCCGTTGCTAAATAAACATAAAGCACATTTGCTTCCAAAAATTGATTGCATTGTTGATGAGCAGCGAATAAATGAAATTACATGGATGAATGGCGATGATTTTAGAGATACACTCAATAAAATACTTGAACAGCCTATCCGGGCAAGGCCTTGGTTTGAAGCTGGTGTTTGGGGTGGAGAATGGATGAAAAAAAATATCGCAGGACTAAATAAAGATGAAATCAACTACGCTTGGTCATTTGAATTTATCACTCCTGAAAATGGAATCGTTATAGAGGGCAATCAACTTTTATTGGAAGTCTCGTTCGATTTTCTTTTGTTCTTCAATAGTAATAAGTTGTTGGGTAAAGCGGCAAAGCGCTTTGGAACAGAGTTCCCTATTCGATTCGATTTTCTTGATACCTATAATGGAGGAAATCTTTCAATTCAGTGTCATCCACGGACCAAATATATCAGAGAAACGTTTGGTGAAAATTTTACACAGGACGAAACGTATTACATAATGGATTGTGAACCTGATTCTCATGTTTACCTTGGTTTTCAAAATGACATCAACCCGGATAAATTTAAAACTGCTTTAGTTGATGCTCAAAACAAAGGCATCGAAATACAAGTAGAAAAGTATGTTCAGAAATTGGACGCACATAAACACGATTTATTTCTTATTCCAAACGGTACTATTCATGCATCGGGCAAAAACAATATGGTGCTAGAAATCAGTAGCACCCCTTATATTTTCACTTTTAAAATGTATGATTGGTTACGACTCGACCTTAACAAAAAGCCCCGGCCTATCAATATAGAACATGCATTTAAGAATCTTTATTTCGACCGTAAAGGCGATTATATTTCGAAATATTTATTATCAAGGCCGTATATTACAGACGAATGGACTGGTGGAAGAAAGTTGAAACTTCCAACGCATGAGGAACATTTTTACAATATAGATAGATATGAGTTTACCGGAACAAAGCAAATAAATACCAACGGACAATGCCATATATGCATGTTAGTAGAAGGTGATAAAGTGATGATAGCTGTTAAAGGAAGAAATCACACATTTCACTACGCTGAAACTTTTGTTATTCCAGCCAGTGTAAAAACTTATGAATTAACATACGAAGGCGATAATATGGCATTTGTTGTAGTTGCTTATGTAAAGGGTGAAGGATGGAGAATACAACCGAATAAGGGACTTAAAAAAAACCAAACAGAGGATTGCCAGGATGTAATAACTTGGTCTTAGGTAAGGTATTAAAAGTGCCTGTTTTTTTAATAAACGATGCTATGCTGAAAAAAAGTACCAAACATTTTATTTCACTCATTACACTTATTGCTGCTTTGGGTGGTTTTCTTTTTGGTTTTGATATGGCCGTAGTAAGTGGTATCATTGGGCCTATAAAACAACAATATGGGTTATCAGCTTCTCAGGAAGGTTTATTTGTTTCCTGTGCTTTGTTAGGATGTATTATTGGTGTTGCCTTCTCGGGGTATTTAAGTGATAAAATCGGAAGAAAAAAAGTACTTTTTCTGGCAGCGATATTATTTCTTACCAGTGCCATTGGGTTTTCATTTTCCCGTGCTTATCCTTTCCTTATTTTATTTCGTATTCTAACTGGCATGGGGGTTGGAGTTGCTTCAAATATTTCTCCACTTTATATTTCGGAAGTTGCACCTGCAAAAAAACGGGGGGGAATGGTTACGTTTTACCAATTGGCGATTACCATTGGTATTTTAGCAGCTTATATCAGTAATTTTTTCTTACAGCGTTATGCCAGCAGATATATTTTCGACAATAACGGTTTGTCACATTGGTTATTTGCAATCCAGGTATGGCGGGGCATGTTTCTCGTCAGTGTCTTGCCTGCTGCAATATTTTGCATATTATTATTAATAGTACCTGAAAGCCCAAGATGGCTGGCGGTCAATGGCAGACATAATGAAGCGCTGGATACTTTAACAAAAATAAATGGTTTGGATGTAGCCATGCTTGAGTTAAAGGCTATGAAAGAGTTACCAATTCAAAAAAGTAGTGGCTTAAAGGAATTGCTGCAGTTACCGTTAATCAAATTATTAGGGATGGCGATGATGCTTACAGCCTTATCACAATTTAGTGGAATTAATGGTGTCATTTTTTATGGGCCTACTATTTTAAAATCAGCGGGTATTGTTACCAGCGATGCTTTATTGTACCAGGTAATGCTGGGCACAGCCAATATGCTATTCACTTTTATTGCTATTTGGAAAGTAGATAAATGGGGCAGAAGACCATTATACATGGCAGGCTCACTTGGTGCTGCATTTTCTTTGGCATTAACGGGTGTTTGCTTCATGCTGGGTGTTACCGGATGGCTGATGTTATTTTGTATAATGTTGTTTCTGTTATTCTTTGCATTTTCACTTGGTCCCTTAAAATTTGTAATCGTTACTGAAATTTTTCCAACCCGAGTAAGGGGCACTGCAGTATCTATTTGTATTATCACTATGTGGATTGCCGATTGGGTAGTAAACCTTTTGTTCCCAATTTTGAGAGATGGGTTAGGTATAGGATTTACTTTTTTTATTTTTTCTTTCTTTTGCTTTTTTTCTTTTTGGTATGCAAAAAGGAATTTGCTTGAAACCAAGGGTAAAACGCTTGAAGAGATTAATGTATTAAAAACAAAATAAAAATAATTCTCATTCAGACAGTAGATTGTTTTCTGTTAGGAAATTCTATAGAATAACTTTTTTTAAAAAAAAACAGCCATGTAATATGGCTATTATTAACAAACCAAAATAAACTTTTATGAAAAGAAAAAAAATGTCTTTTTCAAAAAAAATAGTCAGTATCCTGATTGTTTTTTTTGGGCTTCTGTTTTCAAATTACCTGTATGCACAAGCCGTGGTAACAGGTACCATTACAGATAGCAAAGGTACCCCGCTAAGGGGTGTTTCCGTACAGGTAAAAGGGAGGGCTGCTAAAACAATTACTGCTGAAAATGGCAGTTATTCAGTTGAAGCAAGGCAAAATGATGCTCTTGTATTCAGTTATGTAGGTTTTAAAACAGTTGAAATACCAGTTAAAAATATTGATGCAACTGCTATCGCTTTGGAGGCATCAGTCGCCAACTTGGATGAGGTAGTTGTAATTGGTTATGGCTCTGCAAAGAAAAAAAATGTAGTTGGTGCTTTAGATGTAATTTCTTCCAAAACTGCTGGCCAAACTGCCGCTACTAGCGCAGAGCAGTTATTGATTGGTAAATCGGCAGGTGTTCAAATAGTAAATTCAAGTGGTGTACCTGGGTCAGGAGCACAAATTATTATACGTGGCACGGGTTCGTTTACAAATGTAAATCCATTGTACGTTATTGATGGCATACAAGGTGATTTTAATACTATAAGCCCACAAGATATCGAAAGCATTACCATACTTAAGGACGCATCTTCTACTGCTATTTATGGTGTTGCGGCGGCCAACGGTGTGGTAATGGTAACTACAAAACGGGGAAAGGCGGGAAGTCCTAAAGTCACATTTACTTCAAAAATTGGGCAGGCAAAAGCATGGAGGCAACTTGATTTGCTTAAAACAAAAGATTATGTTGATTTGATTAAGGATATAGCTGCCACTAATGCCACGTCCGTACCTGCAAAATTAAATGCTGGTAACCTTACAGATGTCACAGATTGGCAAAAACAAATTTTTAAAACAGGAACCATCTCCGAGAATTATATAAATGTAAGCGGCGGTAGCGAAAAAGTACTATACAATTTATCTGTTGGCTATAGCACTCAGGACGCTATTGTGAAAGACTATAAGAATAACCGGCTAAATGCAAGGGTTGGGCTTGAAGAAAACCTTGGTAGGTTTAAGTTTGGGCAAACCCTAAACATACGTTATATAAAAAATAAAGGGCAGATTGCAAGTATAAGCAATGCAGTTCAGTATGCACCCTATCAACGTATATACGATGACTCTGTACTTGGAGGCTATTCCATACTTTCCAATGTAAATGACAATAGTGATATAACTAACCCTTTACAGGCATTGGGCGTAAGAACGCAAAAAGATGAAGGATATGTTTTTAACCCACAATTATTTGGAGAAGTTAACTTGATCCAAGGTTTAAAATTCAGGTCACAAATTGCCTTTACTATTGGTGGTGGTTCCAGTGAAAGTTTTCAAATACCTTACACAGCTTCTAACTTTCTTACTTATGCACGGCAGGCTAATTCAAATCTTAACAAATACAATGGTTATACTTTCGAGAATTACCTGTCTTACAATAGAAATGTCGGTAAACATGAAATTTCTGCAACATTGGGTAATACTTATATAGATGCAGGAAATTATACCTCCCTCGGTGTTGTTGGTACCAATATCCCTAATAATAATATTCAAAACGTTTCTGTTGCCCTTTCTCAGGCGGTTAGCGGTTCAGGGAGTGGGTATTTTCAGCCTGTTCGCATTTCTTATTTTGGCAGGCTAATTTACTCTTATAGTGATAAATACTTTGTATCTGGCAGCTATCGCAGGGATTACTCAAGTGTTTTTGGCCCGGCAAATAGGTATGGTAATTTTTACGGTGCAGGCGTTGCATGGAAATTTACTCAGGAAAATTTTATGAAGAGCCTTCCTTTTATCAACGATGGCAAGCTTAGGGTCGGCTGGGGAAGAACAGGAAATGACAACATTCCTGCTTTTCTTACGGATGCAAATACTTACAGCGGAAGCCCTAGCGGAAACCTGGTATATTCGTTTGGCGAAACAGAAGCTTTTTCTGCTGGCACTACAGTAAATAGCATCCCAAATCCTAAATTAAAATGGGAACAAACAGATCAGACCGATATAGGCCTTGATCTAATTTTGCTAAATAACCACGTCACTCTTGGCTTAGATTGGTATAACAGAAAAAGTTCAGGTTTATTGGTGAGCGTACCGATACCCACCAGTAATGGGGTAGGAGGAGTGGGTTATTATAGCAGTAGCATAGTAACTAATGCCGCAGATGCGCAAAACAGAGGAATAGAAATTTCCCTGGGCTACCGAAGTAACTCAAAAAATAATTTTAATTATTCTATCAATTTAAATGGCGCATTCAATAAAAACAATGTATTGTCGTTGGGCAATCAGTTTCAGGCTCCTATAGCAGATGGTTATTTTAGCCAGCTAAACCCAATCACTTACACTGCTAAAGGATCGCCTATTGGATCTTTTTATGGGTACAATGTAGATCATGTGGCAAAAGACCAATCAGAAATTGATGCTTTGAATGCTAAAGCACCAGGCAATGTTTATCAGGCTGGAATAAAACCTGGCGATTTTATATTCAAGGATTTGGATGGAGATAAAAAAGTAACTGAAAAAGATCAAAAAGTACTGGGTAATCCTATGCCAAAATTTGTTTACGGAATTAACGGAAATTTATCGTACAAAAATTTTGACATAAACATCGTTATAAGTGGTGTGTCTGGGTTAAAGTTAGTTAATACAACCAGGTTTTCTACCGTGAATGCATCTACTGGCCATAATGCCACTACTGAAATTTTAAACAGGTGGAGAAAACCAGGTGATGTAGCTGCATTGCCAAGGGCCGGGCAGAACGTAACGGCTTCTGGCAACTTACGCCCTTCAGATTTTTTTATTGAAAATGGTAGCTATCTGCGCCTGAGAAATCTAACTATTGGTTACTCTATACCTGCTAAAAACCTTTCAAATTTTACAGCAAATGTGTTAACTAGTTTCAGGTTTTATATTGCGGCAGAAAACCTTGTTACAATTACTAAATACAAGGGTTATGACCCAGAAATTAGCACACAAGATGGCGGTGGTGGAACGTCATTTATTTTTCGCCGTGGGCTAGATGGTTTTCAATTGCCACAACCACGGATTTTTATTGCAGGGATTCAATTAGGATTCTAATTATTATAAAAACTAAATAAAACAATTTATGAAAAAGATATTTTTTTATATTTCTTTTGCAATGCTCCTTTTTGGTACAGGGGGTTGTAAAAAATCAAGGCTTGATTTACAAAATAAAAGTGCTTACACTTTTGATACATACTTTGCAAGTGATGATGTATTAAACCAGGCGGTTGTGGCAACTTATGCTACTCTACTTCATCAGGGTTTATGGTCAAGGGAGTATTATTTTATTTTTGACCTGCTCGGTTATGAAGCAAAAAATGATGCGGCTTTGCAAGGGGATATCTTAGCATTGGCACAATACAATTTTGGACCAGACCAAGTACAGTTAAAACAATTCTGGGCTTCTTTGTACAGGCTTGTATTTAGGTCAAATGTAGTAATAGACAGAACAACTTTGTGGCAACCATCTACCGATGCAGAAAAACTTCATCAGAGACAATACATTGCGGAAGCCAAATTTTTAAAAGCTTACGCTAATTTTAATCTCGTTAATTGCTATGGAAGGGTTCCGCTTCGTACTGACTATCAAAATACGGTGAGTAATACTTACCCGGCAAGAAATACAACGGTTGAACTTTGGGCTTCTATAGAAAAAGACCTAAAAGAAGCATCTATAGATTTACCTGTAACTTACCCTGCAGTTAATTTAGGCCGGGTAACAAAAGGTGCTGCTATTGCGTTATTAGGTAAAGCTTATCTTTATCAAAGAAAATGGGCAGAAGCACAGGCTCAATTTACATTACTTACCCAACCACCGTTTACTTACAGCCTGGCATCTAACTACGCCGATTTATTTAGTACAGAAAATCAGAAAAATCCCGAGACTATATTTCAGGTAATGAACCAAACGTGGACGGACTGGGGCATTGGTAATCAATATTACGTTTTTGGCGGTCAGGAGGCATGGGGTGGAAAGGCAACACACTCTGACAGGGCCCAGGAATATGGCTTTAATGATTGGAAAAATGTATTTATTACAACTACTGCTGTTAAAGCCTTCACATATCCAAGCCCTGCAGATGGTAATACAGCTTACACAGACCCGAGGGCTAAATTTACATTTTATGGAGATAGTGCAAGTGGCGGACAAACCAAGTATTGCCAGCAATGTGCCGGGGGTGCTATACCCTTTAATTTTGCGGGGTCAAATGGAGGCTACCGTTGGTTAAAATACCAGTATTATTATAAAGTAGCTTCGTATGGAGGGCCACAAAGTGGTATCAATGCCCAGATAATAAGGTATGCAGACGTTAAATTAATGCTTGCTGAAGCTTATATCCAGCAAGGCATTACAGGAGCTGTACCTCTGGGTTTAATTAACGATGTTAGGATAAGATCTGGTGCTTTACCCTATACTGTATTGGGAGATCAGGCAAATGCATTAAAAATTTTAATCAGGGAAAGGCAATTAGAATTAACTGGAGAGCAAACCCGTTATTTTGACCTTATACGTTGGGGAATTGCCAAAGCTACAATCAATGCAGAAAGGCTTGCGGAAGACGCTACACAACCATTTCAGGATAAAAATGTGCTGTTACCAATTCCTATTGATGAAAAAAGCGCTAACCCAAATATAGCAAGTGATATAGCAAACGATTGGAATTAAATTTGATTAAAATACCGGGTTTTAAATTTATAAATATCCATGAGAATACCAGCATTGTTTAGCTAAAAAAGAATCGTTAAAATGAGAAAGATAGCAAATGGAGCTATCTTTTCTCATTTTAATAATCAATCCAAAAATTATTGCAATGACTCATTTTTTTAAATTAAATACGTAAAAATGAAAAGATATTATTCCATATTGATGCTGTTTTTTATAGCATTTGGCAGTATAGCACAGGTAAAAAATAATGAAGATAATCTACTTGGTAAGAAAATTGAGAACGACAAATATTTCTCTTTTGTAAAAGCCAAAGCTTTAGAAGTAATGCAAACCGGCTTTAATGCAGGCGACGGTTACCCGGAAGTTTGGATCCGGGATTATAACACATTTATTGAGTTGGCAGCCCAAGTAAGCCCCCCAAAAGCTTTGAAAGAAAACCTGTTGGTATTTTGCAGAATGCAAGGGGAAGACGGTAATATTATAGATGGATTTATAGCCGTAGAGAAATTAGGACCAGAGTCGCATCACTTTTTTTATTCAAAAGCAGAACCTCGTTATGCCGCTCATAAAAACACAGTAGAAACTGACCAGGAAAGCTCGCTGGTGCAAGCAGTTTACAAATACATTCAATTAACAGGCGATAAAACAATTTTAGATGAAAAAGTTGGTGAGAAAAAAGTAAGTGAAAGATTAGAATGGGCAATGGAGTTTTTAATGAATAATCGTTTTGATAAACAACATGGGCTACTAACCGGTGCTACAACTGCCGACTGGGGCGATGTACAGCCTGAGCATAGCTGGGGTGTGGATATAGACAGTAATACGCATAAAGCTATTGATATTTACGACAATGCCATGTTTATTATTGCACTCAATAATTTTATAGAGATGGTTCCCGGGGCAAAAAAGAAATGGCGACCCATAAAAAGCAATGTAGCCAGTAATTGCAAAAAATATTTGTGGAATAAAAAGGATCAAAAATTTATCCCTCATATTTATCTTGAAAGGGGTTCACCTTTCCCGTCAGATTTTAATGAAAATGAAATCTTTTATTTCGGAGGCACTGCCATTGCAATTGAAGCAGGATTACTCAATAAAAAAAAAATAAGAACATCATTGGATGAAATGATCAAACGGGTGAAACAAGCTGGGGCAGGTTCAATCGGGTTAACACTTTATCCTCCGTATCCGGAAGGTTTTTTTGCGAATAAAATAATGAATCCTATTTATAGTTATCAAAACGGCGGCGACTGGACATGGTTTGGTGCCAGAATGATTCAGCAGTTAATTAAATATGGATTTGTGAACGAAGCATATGAACAAGTGCAGCCAATGGTGAAACGAGTTAAAGACAATAATGGTTTTTATGAATGGTACTCAGTTGATAACAAACCAAGAGGATCTGGCACCTTTAGGGGAGAGGCAGGAGTTCTATATACAACCATAAAGATGTTTGAAAATTTAAAAAAATAGAATTTTTTTTAAGAAATGTCCTGGATTAGAAATGATAAATTATAATTCTCTTATTTTTTATCCATTACCAATTCAATTTTGAGTAGCTCCATTTTTTTTATCTTGTTATAACTAATCTTAAAAGAAATGAAAAATAATATTTTCGCTATCATTTTCATCTGGGCGATGAATCCCATTAATCTTTTAGCACAAGAACCGGTAAGGCAAGGCGACTTTAAAGAATTATTTGCAGGTCCACTTAGTTCATCAGAATATCCGAACTGGCACAAATCAATGCGGCAGTGGAGAACAGATCAAAAAAAAATATTAATTCATTCCAATGCCGCTTATCAGCACAAGCAACTAAAATGGATGGACAGTACATTTATGTATGCACAGGTGATGGCACATGACCGCTATTTATATGATCCCATTGAAAGAAAATATACAATAGATCGTTTTTTGAAAGACGTGGTAAAAAGGTATGGAGGGTTAGATGCAGTACTCATTTGGCCAACTTATCCCAATATTGGCATTGATGAACGAAACCAGTTTGATTTAGTGGCAGATATGCCAGGGGGGCTAAATGGGGTTAAAAAGATGGTAAGCGATTTTAAAAAAAGAGGTGTACGTGTATTTTTCCCAATTATGATTTGGGATAAGGGAACGAGGATTAGAAGTGTTATTATGGCTGATAATTTGGTAAACGAAATGAAAACCATTGGTGCAGATGGATTAAATGGAGACACTATGTTTGGCGTAACAGAAGATTTTTTTGAAGCCACTAAAAAAATGGATTACCCACTTGTGTTACAGCCAGAAAACAGCATTAGCGATCTTAAAATGCTAGCATGGAATCAAATGAGCTGGGGGTATTTTTGGCCCTACCCTTATAGCCCGGGGGTAAGTGTTTATAAATGGCTGGAAACAAAACACCAGGTTCACGTAACCAATCGCTGGGCAACTGACAAAACCAACGATCTGCAATATGCTTTTTTTAATGGCATTGGATACAATGCGTGGGAAAATGTCTGGGGTGTTTGGAACCAGATTCCTGAAAGGCACGCTGAGACAATTAGGTGTATTTCCAGCATTTATAAGCAGTTTCCGGGTTTGTGGAAGTCTGCCGGTTGGGAACCTCATACTCCAATATTACAAAAAGGAATATTTGCTTCATTATTTCCAGGAAATGGTTTAAAAGTTTATACGATTGTAAACAGGGACTCTACTTACAAAAATGGAAGACAATTAAAATTGCCTTATGAACAGGGAGCAAAATATTTTGATCTTTGGAACGGAAAACAGCTTATTCCAGACCGAGAAAATGACAGTATCTTTTTAAGTTTCCCTGTCGAGGAATTAGGATTCGGATCGGTTATGGTTTCAGAATCAGGAAACATAAATAGAGGTTTGCAGTTTTTTTTAACAAGAATGAGCAATTTGGCAAAAAAGCCATTGAAATCTTATTCTTCTTCGTGGAATCCTTTGATCCAAGTTATGAAACCTATAACTCCCACCATCCCAACAAAGGTTATGCATGACGGTATGGTACAAGTAACCGGATCCAGTGAATATGAATTTGAATCAAACGGTGTTATGATAGAAGGTAGTGAATTGCCACTTGCCGTAGGTATCCAACATTATTGGGAAAAACATCCGGCTCGTTCACAAAAACATAAATTGTCTATACCAGCATTTTATATTGACAAATACCCCGTCACGAATAAGCAATTCAAATTATTTATGGATGCTATCCATTACAAGCCCAAAGACAGTCATAATTTTTTGAAAGACTGGAGCAATGGAACTTATCCGACTGGGTGGGATAATAAACCTGTAACCTGGGTCTCCATTGAAGATGCCCGTGAATATGCCCGTTGGGCCGGCAAGCGTTTGCCACATGAATGGGAATGGCAGTACGCAGGGCAGGGAACTACAGGGCAACTGTATCCCTGGGGAAAAACATTGGACTCATTGCTTATACCCAATCGTGATACCAGCAGAAACAGAAATGTACTTATTTCAGATGTAGATGCTTTTCCTACGGATAGTAGTAAGTTCGGGGTACGGGGAATGGTGGGTAATGTTTGGCAATGGACAGACGAGTATACAGATGACCATACAAGGTTTGCTGTTTTAAAAGGTGGATCATATTTTAAGCCACAAACTTCTAACTGGTATTTTCCACCGGCATTAGAATTAAATAAGTACGGCAAATATTTATTAATGGCACCAAGTATTGACAGGTCAGCAACAATCGGCTTTAGATGTGTGATGGATGAGTAGTGATACTATTTTTAACTAATGTACTAATTTTTATAGCATCTGTAATAGCACCTGTGTTGCTTATCTGTGGTTATGCCAATACATAGCTGTAAATGCAGACGGTAAGAATAAATTTTTGTAAGCAACATTATTACTAAAATGCTTTGCCTAAAAGAATTTAATATTTTTTAAATGCTAGCTTATTTTTTCAATATTTTTTCAATGATTAATCCGGCTACTTTTTTGCCCTGGGTAGCTCCTGCATCAATACTATTGCGATAATGAATGCCACCATACAACCTGCTAATAGAGGCTTCTGCGGCAGCCTCCTGAAATGAATTAAAATGGCGTTGCATTCCAATATACCTAAGATCACTTGTATCCTGAAAAGAAAAATTGTTACCATAAATATATGCCAACACTGTAGAAGCAGATGCACTGATAGTACTATGGCCACTTGTATATTCAGGAAATGGCGGGGTTAGCAAAAATGGTAGAAAATCCCTGTCCATCCAATCATTAATTACAGTAACTGGCCTCACAACTTTGCTCCTGTATTTTTCATCCCAGCAGGCAATAAAGGCATCAAATAAAGCGATCGCTGTAATGGCATAGCCTTGGGCAATTTTTACAGGATCTGCCTTTGCCCGCCTTGCTGCAATGGCTGCAATACCCATCCAATGGCCGCCTGGCGTTATTTTTTTAGTTGCAAACATCAAATGGCCTGAATGTTCAATTACAAAAGGATTATCATCCCAGTAACGGGCAATTGTTTTTTGCTCTTGGGTTAAATTTTTAGCTATAGTAAAAAGCTCCTTCGCATTTTTGTAAAATACACTGTTGGTATCCTTATTAAATGTAGGCGGCCTCTCCGGCTTATATTCTGTTGAAGAATCAAGTACCATCGGTTTCATTGTATTCCAGCACCACTCTACACCATCTAAGTAATCGGGAGGTGTGGGTTTCCATTTTCCTGGTTCCTCATTTCCAAGATACTTGGGCTTGCCTCTTGATAAAAAATAACCATCGGTTTTGGCCCTTGCCAAAATTGCCTTACCAACAGTATCACCAAATGTAAAAGACCGTTGATAAGTTGAGTCGTCTAAATTTTGTTTAAAATTGGTATAAACAGATTCCTCGTAAGCTTTCAGGGAATCGACAGAAAAAACTTTTATGTTACGAACTACCGTGAAAAACGCTTTTGTAGCGGCAAGTGTAAATTCATAATTTTTGCCAGTTAAAGGTTGGGGCATTTTTCCAAAACCATGTAAGTTTTCTGCTATAGAAGTAGCTCCTTTTTTACTAAATCTTATAGCTTCGTATGATGCCAACGAAGAATATACATAAATTCTGCTGGCCACTGGCGGCGTAAATACATCGTAAATAATCACCTGTGTAAGCAGATCTTGATTTTTATGCAGTATTTCTTCGTCAGATAGCTTTATTAATTTATTGTTGTTACAGCCTGAAGGAAAAATACAAAGGCATGATAAAAAACACATTTCCTTTACAAGATTTTTTATATTCATTTTCATGTAGAAAATCTTTTGATTGCTATCTTCTTTCAATATTGTTTCGCTGCTATTTTACTTTTTGTTGGATAAATACTTGCTTTTTAATAAGCACATTCTAAAATATTAAAATGTGCAGATGGCTTAAAAATTTATTCTTCTTGAGTTACCCGTTTTATCAAAAATAGTTACAGAAATAACATTGTTATTAATGCTCAGGAACCTTGCCGATTGAGATAAAAAGGAAAATCCATAATAGCATTCCTGCCTTTGTTTTTTACCGTTTTTAAATACTATTTCAACGCTTACCTCACCGGGTTGCAAGGGGATATTTTGAATATTTTTTTTAAGCTCAAATACTTTTAAAGGCCCTTTATTTTGTGCAGCAGCCAGCAAATATTTGCCATTTTTATTGCTTAATTTAATTAATGCCTTTCCATTGCCAGGAATAAAAATACCACTTTCAAGAATCGTTTGAGGCGTAAAATTGCCTTTCCCGTCCCCTTTTAAAAGCAAGCCATTTAAAGCATCATAACGGCCTACAGTTACATCAGTTCCATAATCATTCGTATTTATTACTACATCCAGGTTACCATCGCCATCAAAATCATCAGATACCATCCCATTTAAAGAAGATAGCTGGGCTTCAAATGGTAACGGAACTAAGGTAAATTTACCAGCTCCATCATTTCTGCAATAACTGGAATTAAAGTTATTTGCTTTCAATATTAAAGCATTTTGTAATTGTTCTTTCGATAGCAGTTGATCCATTGTAGCAGTAGCATAGGATTTATAATTCTGAAATTTTGAACGCATACCTATCATTTGTTTTACTACGTCATCCCTTGTTTGTGCAGGAAATTCTTTTTTTGAAAGGTCTGCCTGACTTGCTGGAAGATATAAAGAAGGGAAAGCATCGTAACTGCCATTGTTATCAAAATCTTTGGCATAAATAGAAACTGGATATTGTTCTGTAGCTGTGTAAAAAGAATTTCGACCAAGATTTCCAATTATATAATCAATATCACCATCATTATCAAAATCCCCGGCCGCAATGCTATTCCACCAACCAATTTGCTTAGCGATACCTGATGTTTCAGTTACATTTTTAAAAATGCCTTTATCATTTTTAAAAAAGGTCACAGGCATCCATTCGCCAGTTAGCACTAAATCTGGCCAGCCATCATTATCAAAATCAGTAAACAGGGCATCACATACTAAACCAATATTAATTAACTCTTTTGCTACCTGGCTGGTAACGTCTGTGAATTTTATTTTACCGTTTTTCGAATCATTCCTATAAATATGGCTTGATACAGGCTTAGGATAGTTCCATGGTTCCACTCTTCCTGAAATAAAAAGATCAAGATCACCATCTTTATCATAATCCATAGCTCTAACGCATGATTTGCTGGTGAAATTTGACGGAATTGCAAGGGAATCAAACATAAAATTTCCCCTTCCGTCATTGATAAAAAACTGGTCCTGATAAGCAATAGAATTAGGTTTACTTTCATAACCACCCCTGGCTAAGTAAATGTCTAAATCGCCGTCCTTATCGGCATCAAACAAAATGATTCCCATATCCTGAAAATAAACGTTGGGTATTTCAGTTGGTTGTACTATGTTTTTTTGTATAAACGAACCATTGTTTTGCTGGAGTAATACAGTCATTCCGAAAGATGAATTTCCTCCTGCTACTATGTCATCCAAACCATCTCCGTTTAAATCTCCTGCAGCCAGCGAAGGGCCATATTCTGAAAACTTATGGGGCAATAGCTTTTGAATATTAAAATCAATATAATCATGTTGGGAATGTACATATTCGATACCTATTGATTTATTAATTTCTTTAAATAAAGTATTTTGGGCTAATACAGGGAGCTTCCAGTTATAATAATCTTTTGCATTTTTCTTATTAACGGTTAGTGTTTGGCCGGTTGCTACATTTTTTATTAATTGTTTGGCTCCATCCGGCCATTTAATAATAATAGAATCAACAGTTGCAACATTGTTAAAACCAAAATGGGGGTTTAACTGTATGGAGGATAAATAACCACGGTAGGGGGTTTGTTCATAAGCCTGTTGCTTGCCACCGTAATATAATTCTATCCAGGTACCCAGCCCATTTAAGTTTGAGGAATCGCCACTGAGGTTAACATCCAAATATTGCTTATCCTTTGGCTTCGAATCCATCATTGTGTTTTGATAAATTGAAGCCTCGTCATTGATATTATTTATAATGATATCAAGGTCACCATCGTTATCCAAATCTGCATATGCAGCCCCATTAGAAAAGGATACTTTGTCTAAGCCCCAATCATTCGATACATCAATAAAAGTACAATTACCGTTATTATGAAATGCATAATTGTGTAATTTAACTTGTGGTATTTGTGCCAAAACATTGGGCTGGGAAGTAATGGGAGAAGGCTCCTGTCTAAAAGCAATAAAGTCCCGGTCGGTTACATCTTTTGGAAATCCATTAGTAACAATCAGATCCCTGAAACCATCGTTGTCAAAGTCAGCTGCTAACGGGCTCCAGCTCCAATCAGTTGCAGATATACCCGAAAAATAACCCATTTCGCTAAAAATCGGATCGCCAATTGAATCATTTTCATTTACCCTGGGCCCCTGGTTAACCTGCAATGAATTTCTTACATACTGGTATTGATATTTAAAAAAATCATTTAACTGAAATGCTTGATAACTGCTGCCAGGTAACATCATTTTTTTACGATAATTATCTTCGGGGTTCATGTCTAGTTCTATTATATCCGATAACCCGTCGTTATTTATATCAATTACATCCTGACCCATTCCGTTGGCAGAAGTATGTTTAAAATAGGATGCTGACTTGTCTGTAAAAGTGCCATCATGGTTATTGATATACAACAGGTCGTTTGCAATAAAATCATTTGTCACAAAAATATCTTTCCATCCATCTCTATTGATATCTGCAACATTTACACCGTGTCCATAACCTTCAATAGTAAGGCCGGCTTGTTTAGTAACATTTACAAATACAGGGTGTTTCAATAAACTATCCATTTCGTTTCTGTAAAGCCTGCCTGTACTTGAAAAAGAGCCATCTGTAATTTTAGGTTTAAAAATAGACGGGTTTATATTTGGAAGTATTTGGTTTACTACAAGGTACATATCTAAATCGCCGTCGTTATCATAATCAAAAAAACTGGCCATAGTTGAATGGGTAGTATCGTCTAAACCATATTCTGCAGCAAGTTCTTTAAATAAGGGTATTCCTTTTTTATCCAATCCCTGGTTAATGTAAAGGAGATTTTTTCTTTTATTCGGGTCTTTATTGATTGATGCACAAACGTACATATCAAGCCATCCGTCATTATTAATGTCCATAACAGAAACTCCTCTGCACCATTTGCCATCTCCACTTACCCCTGCAGTCTTTGTAATATCCTCAAATTGCAATTTGCCTTTGTTTAAATACAATTTATTAGATACCATATTTCCTGTAAAATAGATGTCTTGCAAACCATCATTATTAAAATCACCAATTCCCACACCACCGCCGTTGTAAATATTGGTATTGTCAATAGGATTAATAGAATCACTCTCAACTATCTTATTATTAAAATCAATCCTGGAATGATTAGAAGGTATTAAGTAAAACAATTTAGGCGTTTGTTTGCAGGAGAGACAACACAAAGAAATAAGCACTAAAAAAGAAAAGTAACAAATTAATTTCATAAATATCTTTTATTAAAATATTCAAAGAGTCTTTAAATGCAATGTTATCTTAATTGATTCTCTGTCAACCACTTTTCATAGAAAAAACATATAAAGCAAGGGCAGAATATTTTAATAATTTTAAAGTGGATCTAATTCTATCAAGATGCTCGTCACCTAATTTTTTTATTTAAATAACTAATGGTTTTTAAACAAAAATGATGAAATACTATATGTATCTAATCGCCTCAATACCCCCCAAAAAATATTTGTTAGTTTCAATTTTTCGGTTATTTTTGTTGTATGTATTTATGTACATACATAGTTACATACTGCAAAAGTACAGTTAAATATTCAACAATAAAATTTCTAACCTAAGGACTAATTTATGAATCAATTAACCTTGAGGAGGTCATTAAAATTGAAAATGGAAAGAAACAACAGTCCTTAAAAATTGAATTAATTATTGTTAAAAGGATTTCAATTCTTGACTGTGCTAAATTGAATTAAACAATACCGGAATTTATTTTTTATCATACTTAATTGCTTTTATATGAAATCAAAACTACCTCCACACACCTGGTTGCAAATAAAATGTATCTGCCTGCTTGTTGTACCAATTTTCTTATGTACTTCGTTACGGGCAAATGAAAACAATCCCTCATTAAATCATTTGCCTAATTTAAATATACCCGCCATACCTGAAACCGACAATTTTCAGGATATAATAATTACCGGAAAAGTAACAGATGAAAATGGTGATCCGATATCTGGGGCTACTGTTACAGAGAAGGGCAATATATCTAATAGTGTAGTTTCAGATAAAAACGGAAACTACTCCTTAAAAGTTAAAGATAAAAATAGCTCAGTGTTAATTTCGTATGTGGGCTATTTAAGCAGGGAGGTGACACTAGGGTCTTCGTCCAATCTTAATGTAAGGCTTGAACTTACATCTAAAAATTTGGATGATGTTATTGTAGTTGGGTATGGTACCCAGAAAAAAAAGGAACTTACTAATGCTGTGGTGCAAGTAACTGGCAAGGAAATTAGAAAGTCCAACGCATTGTCTGTATCCAATTCCATATCGGGCCGATTGGCTGGTGTATTTGTAAATCAACGAAGTTCTGTTCCGGGTTTTGATGATGCAGAAATTTTGGTAAGAGGTCCCAAAACTTATAGAAACAGTTCCGCATTAATTGTTATTGATGGTGTTGCAAATGCAGATCCGGATGGCTTAAACCGTTTAGATCCGAATGATATAGAATCCATTTCTGTACTAAAGGATGCATCTGCTGCAATTTATGGTGCACAATCTGCCGGTGGAGTTATACTGGTAACTACAAAAAGAGGTAAAACAGGCAAACCATCTTTTGATTTTTCTACAACACATACTTATCAATCCCCAACAATGAAGGTAAGGTCTGCTAATGCTTTTGAGTATATGAAAGCCCTTAACGACAGGAGAAAATTAGACGGTAGCCCCGTTGATTTTCCAGATGCATTTGTTAATGAGTTTACAACTGGAAAAAGAAGGCCCGAAGACTGGTGGAATGCTTTGGTTGGCCCTGCTGCCCCGCAATCCAGGCAATCACTTACCATGAGGGGAGGTACTGAAAAAGTAAAGTATTTTATTTCTCTTGGTACGGCCATACAACGGGGTATCCTTAGGGGAGATGATAAAACAAAACTAAGGCAGTACAATGTTAGAAGTAATATAGATGTTGCCGTTACAAAAGATTTTGATATTGGGGTCGATCTTTCAATAAGAGAGAAAGCAACGCAAACCCCACAAGCTGGCCCTGGCGGAAATATTGATGCCCTGGCATTTACAAGCCCTTTGCAAGAAGCATATATTGGTGGAGATTATCGGTATCCGGGTGAAGGTTGGTCTCAATTAAATCCTGCTGCAATGCTTTTGAGCCCTGGTTACAATAAATATCTGGCGGATGTTTATAGTGGTACCGTTAAGTTTAAATATAATTTTCCTTTTGTAAAGGGGCTGGCGGTAGAAGGTTTTGCATCTATAGTTAAAACTGTTAATTATGATAAAAGTTTTAATTATACTTGGTTTTATTATGAAAAAACCCCTGCCGGAGATATTATAAAAAAACCTTCGAGAGGGGTGGAATCAGTTGGGCTAAATGAGTATTTTACACAGAGTTTAAGAAATACTCAAAACTTAAAACTTTCGTATAATACTGTTTTAAACAACGATCATAAAATTGGGGTATTTGTTGCTTACGAGCAGATGGATTATAAAGATAATAATTTTACTGCGGGACGCCGTGGGTATGAGTCACCTGCAATTGATCAGCTTTTTGCCGGTAGCCCAGACCGTGCAAACTGGAATACTAATGGCGGCGCTTCCGAAAATGCCAGGCAGAATTATTTCGGAAGGGCGAGCTATGAATACAAGGGTAAATATCTGCTTGGATTCAGTGCCAGGTATGACGGTTCCAACATTTTTCCTAAAAAAACACGTTTTGGATTTTTTCCTCAGGCCTCAGCGGCATGGGTACTTAGTAAAGAATCATTTATACCCCAAACTATCTTCAGCAACTTAAAATTAAGGGCATCATGGGGCCGCTTGGGTAACGATAGGGTAGCACCTTTTCAGTACTTAAGTGCTTTTAATTATGCGCCTGGTTGGGTTGTTGGCGGTGCAGATGTACGGGGTGTTTCTGCTACAACCACACCTAACCAAAGTATCACGTGGGAAGTAAGTGAAACTTCAGATTTGGGGCTTGAAGCTGCCTTTTTAAAAAACACGCTAACCCTTGAAATAGATCTTTATAAAACTAAAACATCTAATATTTTAGGTAGAAAACAGGCCTCAATTCCAGCATATACTGGCTTATTTTTACCAGATCAAAATATTGGAAAAATGGAAAATAAAGGGTTTGAGGTACAGGTGGGATATAGGGAAAGTATTGGAAAATTGAACTTTAAGATTAATGGACAAATATCTTATACCGAAAATAAAATTATTTATTTTGATGAAACACCCCAAGCAGAGAAATACCAAAAGCTAGAAGGCCAGCCACTAGGTTCCAGATTGGTTTTTAAATCAATTGGCATTTATAGAAATGATGCGGATGTAGCTAAGTATGTAGGTTATCCGGGTGCAAGAGTGGGAACACTAATTTTTGAAGATTTAAACAAGGATGGAAAAATAGATT
Source organism: Ferruginibacter sp. (assembly GCA_965247025.1). Lineage (GTDB taxonomy): Bacteria > Bacteroidota > Bacteroidia > Chitinophagales > Chitinophagaceae > Ferruginibacter. The sequence goes on from OZ252000.1 coordinate 6,352,457, forward strand.
TCAATGACAGGTATATGTTTAATGGAACTGGCTTTCCTAAAATGCAATATGGGATTAATATAGGGTTAGATTATAAAAATTTTGATATAACTATATTATTACAAGGACAAAGCGGGGCGAAATGGCAACTATACAATGGATTAAATTCTGGTGCGGCTGGTAATGGTCTGGCTTATGTGGCTAACAACAGTTTTACATTAGAAAATACCAATGCTTTGCTTCCGATAATTCCACAGGGTGGGGGTATCGCCAACGAGGGTAGCGATTTTTATTATCATGATATAAAATGGATGCGTTTTAAATCCGTAGAATTGGGATATAACCTTCCACAAAATCTATTGTCAAAGGTCAAAATTTCCGCATTAAGGGCTTATGTTTCTGGGGATAATTTATTTATGCTCTCTAATAATCTTAAAAAATATGGTTCAGGCGATCCGGAATTCTTAAATGGCAGAGGATCGACTTATCCTAATATGAGAACTTTTAGTTTTGGAATTAATCTTACTTTCTAAATATAAACATATGAAATATTTAATTTTAAAAAATAGAACGACAATTAAAGTATTTATAATATTGTTTGCAGGCGTTATAACTTTAGTTAGTTCTTGTAATAAAAATTTGCTGGATAAAAAGCCCTTAGATGCAATATCTGAGGATGCAGTCTTCAACGATGCTGTATTTCTTCAGGCTTATGTGTACAATGTATATAACGGCATTAAACCACCCTGGAGTCCTGGAGCAGGAGGGTTTGACGCATTGACAGATATCGCAGTTGATCAGCCTGAAACTCATGACAGGGCTAATGGTATTCGCCAGTATTTAGAAGGAAATATTAATGGTGATAATATCAGAGACCTTACAAACATCTGGGATGAGGAGTATAGCTATATACGAAAGGCTAGTATCTTTTTTGAAAAAGTTAGTAATTCGACTATTAGTGCAGATAAACTTGATCCAATGAAAGGTGAGATGCACTTTTTACAGGCTTGGATGTATTTTGAACTGATACGCACCTATGGCGGTGTGCCATTAATTAAGAATAGTTTTAAGTTAGATGGTACCTTTGATGTACCCCGAAATACTTTTGCTGAATGTGCTACCTTTATATTAAATGAATGTGACCAGGCTATTGCCCTTTTAAATGGTGTTCAAGTTAATGAAGGAAAAATTAGCAAAGCGGCCTCACTTGCTTTAAAAGCAAGGGTACTTTTGTATCTTGCCAGTCCTTTAAACAATACTTCGAACGACAAAACAAAATGGCAGGCTGCGGAGGTGGCAACCAAGGCTGTTATAGATGCAGGGTTTAAATTGCACCCAACACATACAGACCTTTTTACTAAACCGTTAAAAACAGATGAAGTTATTTTTGGTAAATCTTTTACACCGGGCAACAGAACGCCTGACTGGGGATTAAATTATGATTATTGGCCCAGTGGTTTTGATGCAAGACAAAGGCTAATGCCAACACAAACCTTTGTGAACATGTTCCAATTAACTAATGGGCAATACCCTTACCTCCCTGATGGAATAACGATAAATCCGGGTTCAGGTTACGACCCACAAAAACCTAATGAAAACAGGGATCCGAGATATTACAGTTCCGTCATTTACCCGGGAGCTGGCCCTTTCACTATTAATGATGGTGCCAAAAGCACATTAAGAACCTATGAGTATTGGGAAGATGCCAATCCAAACCCAAATAATGAACCTCCATTCCTAAACCCAAACAAGATAGATCCTAAAAACGGACAAAATCTTTTTGATTTTGGAAGAGATTCAAAAACTTATTGGGTAAAGGGGTTAACCCCTTTCCACTGGCGGGTTCAAACAGGATACACCTTTAGGAGGTTATTAGATTTTAACGGTCTCCGTGCAAGTTATGATTACGACTTTGCCCAAGTTGTTAATTTTATGCGCCTAGCTGAATTTTATTTAAATTATGCTGAAATCCAAATCGCATTGGGTAACGAATCTTTAGCCCGGGAATATATAAATAAGGTAAGAAAAAGGCCATCCGTTAATATGCCGGATGTAACCAGCTCCGGTGCCGATCTTGTAAGGGAATACAGAAACGAAAGGGCGATAGAACTACATTTGGAAGACTCACGTTTTTTTGATTTGATAAGATGGAAAGCCGCTCCTGGTAATATTGATATGCCTGTAAGAGGTTTAATAAAGGTTACTATGGATTGGACGGGTGTGCCAGCAGGGGATATAAATAAATTGGGCAAATTTTCATACACTTATGGTGTGATACCTGAAGCGGAAGTGAGGAAGCCATGGAAAGGTGATAATTATTACCTTTTCCCTCTTCCGAACGATGAAATTAAAAAGAGTAATAATGCTTTAAAACAAAATCCAGGTTATTAAATAGTTTCGCACCTGATGAGGCTGGTAATTGGATTCAAACTTTTTAAAACAAAAGGACAGAAGATACTTTAAAAGATAAGATTTGAATATCTCTCCTCTGAAGTTAAAAGCAGGTCGTCCTGCTTTTAACTTTTCTTTTGATGGGGGTGTTAAGCATGTGCCGAAGATTTTTAAATTTCTTAAATACTCTTGCCATTAGACCGGTTTGTAATAATGAAAAAAATAATAAAAATCGATATAAATTAAGTCATGCAAAAGATATACTTGTTACTATTTTTAGCGACGTTCAACAATAACGTTAAGTCACAAACTGATTCTGTAAAATTTAGCCAGCGGCCTGTAGCGGGCGAGGTATGGTCTGTTGAAAAGGCGACCACCTGGTATAATAAACATAAATGGATTACTGGGGCCAATTATATACCCGCCACCGCTATTAATCAATTGGAAATGTGGCAGGCTGACAGTTTTGACCCTGCAATAATTGACAAAGAATTGGGCTGGGCTGAAAATATCGGGTTTAACACAATGAGAGTGTTCCTGCATTCTGTCGCATGGCAACAAGACGCTCAGGGGTTTAAAAAAAGGGTAGCGCAATTTTTAACCATTGCTGACAAACACCACATCCAACCACTGTTTGTTTTTTTTGACGACTGCTGGAATAAAGAGCCTAAGCCAGGTAAACAACCAATGCCGAAAGTTGGTGTCCACAATTCTGGTTGGGTGCAAGATCCCGGTCAACCAGCCTCTTATGATACCATCAAATATCCTGGGTTGGAAAAATATGTCAAGGATGTAATGGGTAGTTTCGCACACGACACAAGAATTTTATTGTGGGATCTGTATAATGAACCAGGCAATGGCGGCAAGGGCGATTCTTCGCTTGCCTTAGTTAGCAGGATTTTTAAATGGGCCCGGGAGGTTAATCCTGACCAACCAATATCCGCTGGCCTGTGGGCATGGAATTTGGAACAGCTGAATGCTTTCCAGGTATTGAATTCTGACATAATAACCTACCACGACTACCAGGATGCACCGCAGCACCTACAAATGTTGGAAGTACTAAAAGCAAATGGCAAACCGTTGATTTGTACCGAATACATGGCTCGTACCCGTAACAGCCGCTTTTCTAACGTGCTGCCAATGTTAAAAAGTAAAAAAGTAGGTGCTATTAACTGGGGCTTTGTTGCAGGTAAAACCAATACCATCTACGCTTGGGATACGCCCCTGCCCGACGGTAGCCAGCCGACGGAATGGTTTCACGATATTTTGAAAAAAGACGGCACACCCTATCGGGAAGACGAAGTAAACCTGATCCGGAAATTAAATGAACTTAAATAAAGTGAAAAAAAGATGGCTATTGGATATTATTGACAACTATTTCAAATATGTCTCAAAAGAACTATACTCTTTATAGTATAAAAATGTGCATTTAATGATTCAAACAAAAAGCAAGCATTTGTGGAAAACCACTCTGAAGATGCCTACTTTTTTCAAATTAGCTCCGATGATAGACTCTATAAAAAGAGTCTAAAAAATACTGGAAATTAGCAAATTACGAAAAAATAGAAAAGCAAGTAAAAGGTATCCTACCAGCCAAGTACGTCTTGTTACAGTTAGCAAGTGTATTTAATTTTGCTAGTTGTTGTTGAGTGTAAAATTTTGTGGGAGCAGTTCTTCTATTTTATTGATGGGGTGGGTAGCGATTCTCCGCAATGTTTCCCTTAGCCAGATGAATGGATTTACGCCGTTCAATTTACAAGTGCCGAGCAGAGAATAAAGCATTGCACTGCGTTGGGCTGCTTCGTGTGAGCCTGCAAATAAATAATTCTTCCGGCCAATGGCAACCGGGCGAATGCTGTTTTCCACCGGGTTGTTATCAATGTTTAGTTTGCCATCAGTAGCATAAATACTTAATTCTTTCCAACGCTCTATGCTATAGCCCAACGCTTTGCCAATGGTACTTTTGGGCAGGGTTTGCAGATACTGCTCCTTCATCCACAGGCCAAAGCTTTGCAATACAGGCATGGCTTTTTGCTGGCGCAGCTCAAGTGCCTGCTCAGTTGTAAGCTGGTGTTCTTTTATCCTACGTTCTATGGCATACAGGCTGGCAAACTGCTCCAGCGCATAAGCGGAACGGGCAGCATCGTTAGACTGTGCTTCGTAAAACATACGGCGGGCATGGGCCATGCAGTGTACTACGGTTATATCATCTTTATCTTTAAAGAAGTTGTAAACACTATAGCCGTCCGTTTGTAAAAAGCCTTTAAAATGTTCGAGCATCTGTATGGGGCCTTCTCTGCCACGGCCGGGCTGATAATCAAACAAAACGATTCTTTCTATGCTGCTGTGATAAACCCAAAAGTAACCACGGTGTGTCTCACCCCGCCCGGATGAATCGTTCGGACGGGCTTTTTTATCCTTGTCTAATACCTTAACAGGTGTTTCATCTGCATGCAGGTAATCTGAACTGAGTATACATTTTTTCAGGGCTTCGTACAGCGGAGGTATTAAGGAACAGGTGCCACTCACCATATCCGTTAGTGTGCTGTAAGCTATGTTTACTCCATCTCTTTTAAAGCGCTCCATCTGGCGGTACAGTGGCAGATGATCAACGTATTTATCAATGATGATCTGTGCAAGTAATCCGGGGCCTGCAATGGCTTTGGTCAGTGGCCTTTCTATCATTGGTGCAATAAGCACACCTTCGCCGCCGGGCCTGGTATATTTTGGACGAATGATTTTATCGACAAACAATTTACCTGGCTCGTACTCCAGTTCTTCTGTTACTTCTTCACCAATCTTTTTTAACAGGCTAACATCTTGTGCTGGTAAAACAATTTGCTCCCTGCGTTCTAAATGTTCAGGCAATGGATTACGACCGGGATGTATTTTGGCTGGTGTAATGGCTGTGGTAACCTTTGTGTATGCTATCTTTTTTGCGTCTGTAATTTTAACTGCGGCAACTGTTTCAGTTTCTACATTGAGTGATAACTGTGTGGGTGCATTGGGGTCTGTCGGAATAAAGCGCTCGTGCCTGGAGCCAAAGATCATTTTTTTAAGTTGTGCCAGTTCCTGCTTTAAAAGAGCTATCTCCAGCAGCGAGTTTTCGTATAAACTTTTGTAATCGGTATGTGTGGCGGATGCTTGCATTACGATTGTAAATTTCCGGATACAATGTAAATACAGCAAAGCTTTTAGCATATTTATTTACCTACAGCATGTTGATAACGATTTTTCATTTTTACACTTTTGAGTTGTATTCCCTGCAGTATCAATTGCAGTTGTGTGGCGCTTAATCCAAAGCCATCTGATGTGTGCGGACATTCGTAGGTGCCACGTTCCAGCCTTTTGTAATAAAGGGAAAGTCCGTCACCTTCCCACAGCAGCAACTTTACCTGGTTGCGCTTTTTGTTGATGAATATAAATATGCCTCCATTGAGGACGTTGAGCTCCATATGCTGCTGTACCAGGCCGCTCAGGCTATCAAAACCTTTACGCATATCAACAGGCTGGTTGTAAAAATAATATTGTACAGAGGCAGCTAAATGCAGCATGACTAGGCTATCAATGCTTTTAAAAAATCTGCACTTACCGGCTGATGAAAGACCAGCCGCCGGCCATCGTTGAGGTGCAGTTCAATACCAGCCTGGTGAGGTGCCACAATATTTAATGCAACAAAAGAACCACTGGCTGATGGCTGATCCCGGTAAACTTTATACCAGTAATGAAATACATGATAAGCAATATTTTTTTGCAAACAGAATTGCTTTTGATTTTGTCCGCTTTGCTTCCATAAGGCAATCATTGCAAAATACTGATCCCGAATTTGCTGCCTGCTTTGCATAACTATTATTTTATGGCAAAGCTAAACAGGCTGACTATTGATTACAGGATGTACTTGGCCGGGAGGATACAGTAAAAGATACTAGAAACCGCAGGCAAACTGCTATAATACAGCCCGAAATCTTCCACTAATAAGCCCTATGACATTTAATTCGTAATTGGACATTTCAACTAAAATCATAAGTTCGTCAGATATTATATAAAAAGCATATTCGGATATAAGTGAATGTCATCTTAATGGCAGCCGTAATGAATTATAACTAAGAATTGACCTCTGGCGCATAAAGCCAATCAGTATTGATTACTCGTTTATAAATTGATCATAAACACTTTCTGGAAGTTTGTTGCGTTGGAATTTAAACCTGTTTTTTGTGGAACGACTAACTCAATCTGTGTAGGAATGTGATTAAATTATAACCTTAAAATCATTTTTTGAGAAAAATAACTTACGCTTTCGACACTTATTAAAATATAAATAATTTTAGTGAATTAATCACTTTTCGTAACAAATCTACATTATTGGTCTCTTCTACTTTCAACTGTGTAAATGAAGCTATTGGCTTTATAAAAACCTAAATTATATTCAATTGGACGCTCACCTTGATCAAAAACAAACCTTTTTCGAAATAAAACAGGACTTCCTGTATCAATGCCAAGTTTACCGGCAATAAATTTGTCAGCAGCCTTCGCTGTAATTTCCTCTTTAGACAGGGTGGCGATAGTCAAGTAATCGTTTTCCAATATTTCGTAAAGTGGTCTTTTAAATGCTTCTTTTTCCGTAATCCCAATCCGTGGATGGAAATAAGAAACAAAATAAACAAACGGGCCATCTTCCTTCCCTCGCAGCTTTTCTAATTTGAGTATCTCTTTATCCTTATTGATCTCGAAGAAATTGGCTATGCTTTCCTCCGGTTTTACCCAGCTTACTTTAAATTCAAAGTTCTTAATAGTTATTTTTCTGGCTGCCATTTCTTGTGAAAAGCTCAACCAATTCACTGATTTAGAACTTACAACACTATTATTTACTTTGGTACCAACCCCCTTTTTCCTTGTTAGTAACCCTTCATAAACGAGTTTATTTATAGCTAATCGCAAAGTGGTTCTTGATATTCCAAGTTGCTTAGCTAGTGCGACTTCATTGGGTAATAACTTACCATTTTCATATTGCGAACTCTTGATGATTTTCCTCAGCAATTCCTCACTTTGTATATGGAGAGGTACAAAGCTTTTATGATCAATTGAAAATTTCATAATAATTAAATAGCACAAAATTACATTATAATGTGGAAGAAGTTTGCCATTAGGATGTGCCACGTGCCTTCAAGCTATAATTATCTAACCACTAATCGTTTTATTCCCTTAGGAAAGAAAAGTTGTTTTAATAATTTTTTAACTATTCAGTTGCAAAAATAGCAATAATGGAAGGCGTTCAAAATGTTATTTCTAATTTTTAGACTATTATCAATAACCGACTTGAGGATGGCAAATATGTTAGCATTTTGGAGTGTTTTGAATTGACCTGATATTTTTTGCTTTAACCAAATACACCAAATGCAGGAATTACAGAAAAAAAATAGAATACTAAAAAGAAGAACGGATAGCTTTAGGACTTAACAGTTGTAATTTGTCAAAAAATTATCTTTTTTTTATTAAATAACGCATAAATAAAATCGAAATTTCATCAAGAAAAAGAAGGATTTTCTTAATATATTTTAATTTACTTACGCTTTACTTAGCTTTAGCTTTGTTGTGTATTTGTGATGGCCGGGTAATGTGTGTTACAACAGTCTCTAATAATTGATTAATTGGTGAAGTCGTTTAGGTCGAAATTTTAATTAGTTGATAATAAGCGTATTGGTTCGTTTTTTACCATCCTTTTGATGAGTAAATCGAAGATTACCCCCATTGCTTGCCTTCTATTGTATCTAAAATGATATTCATTCAGATAGCCCTGCATCCTTTCTTTACTGCAATGATGATGAATACCTCTTAGCCATCCTTTGATATTCATTATATGAATGTGGATGTCTTTAAAGTTTTTTCCGTCATTGGATGTTACCTGTTCTAATTTTTCAAAGTCTGCTTTTAATGATGTGTACCCACGCCATTCATCTGAGACAACCTTGGCATCTTTAGATACGTATTTTTTCATAAAGCTTTTTAATTCACTGGCCGATGCATTTTCAATTATTTCAGCATAAGCCCTTCCAACTCCTGAATCTAAAATCTCTAATGCCACCACTATTAATTTTTTAGCCCCCTTGCTTCTGCCACGCTTTTGTTCTTCAGCACCGCCAATCATAAACTCATCTACGTGAACTGTACCCTGTAAAGGCTGCTGGAGGCTACTTGCCATTGCTTGCTGTATTTTCCATTTGAACTCCCAGCAAGTTTTTTGTCGCAACTCAAATTCATTGCTCAACTCTAAACTTGACATTCCTTTTTTCTTTGTACTAATTTTAAAAGCAATGTGAAACGCTTTTAGTAAAGAAAATTTCACCTTATCAAACATCGTTCCTGCTGTAGGACTCTCCTCATACCGGCACTTGGTACACCGCCTGTTGAAAGGCTTTTTACCCTGGCAATATTTATCATTTTTGCATCTTTTACAATAATAACCTTCTTCCCATTTTAAAGATGCTAAGTATGCTAAGCAATCTTCCTCTGTTGTAAATACCTGGTTGAATGTAATTGAGTTCACACCAACAAATTTAGTCCGTTCTGCCATTGGGCAAAACTAATAGGTTGCGACTTAAACGCCTATACCTATTGATTAAAATGCATGTGCTTGGTAAATGCTTAACCATTTATAAATTATAACATGAAAAAATTATTGCTTCTCACTATTCTCCTGGATGCCTGCTATACCAAAACAAAAGAACCCGACTAGAATTTCATGAAAACTATTGCCCACCAGGCAACACTTGATTCCGGGTTAATGACAACTATTGAGCTTAGCCTGGCCAAATTTTATTTCGGCAGCATCCGAAAGACGGATTCTTTAAAAGGAAAATTCTTTATTAAAAATACCGGGCCGAGAGAATTTAAAAATGGAGTCTTTCCATACAGGTGCAGCTGCATCAATATTGAATGTAACAATAAAGAAATTCAACAAGGCGACAGCCTGGCCGTAAATTATTCAATGACATTACCAACTGGAAAAGGTTTTGCTGCCAACTCAATCGTTGTGATTGGTAACTGTCCCAAGAGTAATAGAACCTATTATTTTGAGGCAACAATTATTCATTAATAAAAACAAATGTTATGAAGCAGAAAATGAGGAAAGTGTTGATGGGGATAACATTAGCAGGCATGCTTTGTGTTGGAGTAGTTTCCACGGCAAGTGCAAAATTTTGGGGATGAAAAACAACCGAAGCAACAGACTGGGCAGATGGTCAATGTGCATACCGGCAAATCTGCCGGGTGCATTATGTTTTCTGGATTGCAGGGGAGGAAGAGTGCAGCACAGTTACAATCGCATGCATGAATCGGTAAACAAATGGCTTCGTCTTTAACAGGACGAAGCCATTTTAAAAAAAAAAATTATGAAATACATGTTGATAAAATTGATGTTATTTCCTTCCCTGTTATTTGCACACGCAAGTATTAAGGGAATTATTTTGAATACAGATAAAGAACCACTACCGCTTACCAATATTGTTATAGTCAATAAAAATGCAGGCACCATCACAGATGATCGGGGGCGTTTTTTGCTGGAAAATATAGCAGCATCAGATTCCGTAAAAATATCGAACATAGCCTATAAGGCGAAGGCGGCGGCAGTTAAGGGCCTGGAGCAAAATGACACTATATTATTAACTCGTAGTGAGATTGCCTTGGATGAAATTATTGTAGGTGATGTTTCAAAATACCATCAGGAACAAATGCTCGGCTTTGCTGGTTATGCTGAAAACGGTGAATTTAAACTGCAACCAGGCAGCCAACTTGCTTTATATGTTGCTAATGAGAAAGGCCTTGCAGGCTACATAAAAGGCGTGTCATTTCAATTAACGCACACCGGTAAATGTAGGAACAGCCTGCGCCTGAGGCTATTACAACTGGATACCATAACAGCCTTACCAGCAGCTGATATTTTAACCCAAAATATTTTAATACAAACCGCAAGTTTAAAAAAATTGAATTACGTTGATTTGAGCAGGTACAAAATAATGCTGCCTTATCAAGGTATTGTTGTGCTGATTGAATGGGTATTTCCTGATACCCAATGTGACAGAAATGCATACTCGACGATTGCTGCAAACTTATCTGTACCAAACAACCTGGTGTGGCTAAATTTCAGAGACGGTGTATGGAAGAAGAGCAACCGGCCAAGGTTGCCAAATGGAAATTTTATGACGCCGAATGTGGGGGTGATGGTGGGGTATTAACGGGCACCTGTTCTTCAGCATTTAAAAGCCAGCCTAACAATTGGAGTTTTTAGCATATCCTTCTTCCAGCAGAAAGTTCACAATTGCATCTACATCAGCCTTTTTCTCTTCCAGCTTAGTTAACTCATTGATGACTGTTTCGTTAGCAAACTTCTGAATCACAAGAGGTGAAATAGGCTCGCCAAAATAATTTTTTCCATGTACAAGGAGTATCCGGCTCCTAGTTGTATTTCCTTTGTAGATGACCGTTTTATCGAATTGGATTTTTTTCATTTTTTACACGCTTCCAATAAAACGCCAATTCAATTACTTTTAGTGTAAAACAAGAGACTTAAATTGAAAAAACCAGCAGTTTGAGATTGATTGATCACTTCAAAAGCACAATAGAGCCACCGATTAAAGCAATCAAAAACGGAGTTGTTGTCCGGAAATTTTAGCGCTTTACCCGTTTGTACCACAGCATTACGCCGATGCACAATATTGTACAGCCATACACCGCTTTACTGAACCATACTAAACACATTTGTACTGGCTTGTACACCCTGCCCGAAGTAGCCGTAGATACTTAAGCACCGCCTGCAGCAAAAGGGCTGTACCGGAGTGTTTGCAAAAGCCACTGGATAGTAATACTACCCTGCACTGGTACATAAAATTTGGTCGCAGGGGTTTCTAGAGATACTCTCATGTTTACCCTATCCGGTTCGAGTGTTGGTCGTATCTTGTTCGACTCTTGTTGCATGCCCACCCCACCGAACAAAATGCCAGAAAGACCCGAAGCAGTCCAGAAGCAAACACGAAGAAGATCATACAAAAACCATGGGAACTATAATCCATTGCAACCTATCCCCCGCCACTGCTGCAACCCAGAAAAATCTGCGTAAATCTGCGCAATCCGGGGCAACCCCACCGAATTTTTACCACCTGTACCTTATTTCCGAACAGCGCAGAATTACGCTTTTTTTTGAAAAAACATTTAGAAACGTTTTAAGCAATGTAGAAATCATATTAGATTTATTCTATCCGGCCTTGTACCCTGATTATAACTTTTTTGTAAAACTCTAAAAACCATGAAGCCTGGCTGAGAAAAAAACCACCTGGAGCAAAAAAAAGAAAGCGCTCCCGGTACCAGGCCCTGCGACAGGGCTTTCCGGAAAAGAAATTCTGAAACAAAAACTTCTCGATATGAACGACCTTTTGGAGGTATTTAAAATTTCCACTGTCACTTGTTAAAGCTGGCTGAATTTAGATACCTTGTCCCCATTAAAATTGTGGGTCGTATCTATTATGAGCTTGATGACCTGCTTGCCACGGGTGACATAAACCAAGAACAAGAAGCCGCACTTTAAGCACACAACAAGTAAGTACTAAAAGCAAAATTGTCGCCGGCAAGGGCAGTAATGCTAACCGTCCTTTAAATAAATAAATCCGCACACTACGGTACGGGATACCGTAACATAAACGGTTACTCTTGCAACACCTTTGCCGGCAACAGGTATAGCTAATTACCGGGATGACTTTTATCAAAAATACATCAATGAATCTGCCATGCTGCCGGATGAGATAGCCACTCTAAGGCGCAGTGCTGATTATAACTACAACCAACCTGTTCATACTGCGCCGCTAAGGCAATACAGCTACCCGTTAGCGGTGCCACAGCCGGTTTATACTGCACCGGTAACTGCTTACCAGCCAGCTGCTGCTACTGCGGCGTCAAGAACAATAAATGACACTGTTTAGATTAGGGATACTGTACGCATAAAAATACGCTCCGGTTGAAGGATACACTTACCCTTGCCGATACAGTCAGTGTAAGGGATACTATTTACATTCCTGCAAAACAACCTTTGAAAGCAGCTTTAGCCAAAGCTGATACGGTACCTAAAAAAACTGATTACAGGAGTTTACCTGCTGAAATTATCTTATTCAGCAGCGGGCAATCAGCGGTAAGGAAAGTGTGCAACTGCGAGCTTATTTGCCTGGTATCTGTTTTAAAAAAAGACACTACGCTTACACTGCACCTTACCGGCCATCCGGACCCTACCGGACCGGATGCTATGAATGAAGCATTGTCGCTGAAGAGTGCGCTTGCGGTTAAAAATTATTTTAAGAGGAAAGGCATTGCTGAACATCGCTTTGCAACAAGTTCTGCCGGTTCTGAAGACCCGGTAACTACAGCAATTCAAAAGAGGCTAACAGTCACAACCGGTGGGTGGAAATAAAGATTGATTGACGGTTCATTAAGGTATAGCTGCCAGTCTCAGTCTGTTTAGGAAAAGCCGCAATCACTCTCATAAATACCTTTCCAGCAACGCAGTGCCACGAATGAAAAGAATTAATAAGTTATTTTCAATGTTGAGTAAAAGATGGCAGTCGGCCTGCCGCATACGTCATGCAGTTGATGTTTGCAAACCACCTGAAGGTGCTATAGTCAAAAGATGTGGAGCTAGGCGTTCAGGCAAAAGGTATCGAATCACAGTATCAGGTAAGTGTAAAGAAGCTGATTGAGATTTAATTGTTGAAGACGTATGGAAAGGGATTACTACTTTGCAGCAACTTTTTCTCCTTCCAAACCTCCGTTCAACCCGGGGACCTCACTTTCCGGTAAAGTGTCTGCAAATGATAGCAGTAGTAACAGTGATCTTATTTTTTTCATAATTGGGCTCAAAACTTCCTGCATAAAAAGGAAAAGAACATTTTAATTTTTATTGGTCACTATTGTTTTTATTTAAGGTAAAATAAAAGGTACTTCCTTCCTCCGGTATAGATGCTACCCATATCTTTCCGTCGTGTAATTCAACTATTTTCTTGCAGTGCGATAAACCTATTCCAGATCCTGCATATTCACTCCTGGTATGTAAACGCTGAAAAATATCAAATATCTTTTCGCCGTAGTGTGGCGCTATCCCAATACCATTGTCACTCACCGAAAATTGCCAGGAACCATTTACTTTTTTAGCCGCTATTTGAATGTTCGGGGCTACATCCTTACGCCGGAATTTCATAGCGTTGATGAGCAAGTTTTGAAAAAGCAATTTTATCTCTGTGGGATAACCATTTATTACAGGCAATGCTGCATACTGTATATCAGCGCCAGATTCCTGTATCGCTGCCATAATATCGGTCTGCAAATCTTTAATCAGGGTGGTACAATCTACCCTTTCCAAAACGCCATTCTTACCGATCCTTGAAAAATCAAGCAGGTCCTTTATCACCACTTTCATTCTGCCGGAAGCATCCGAAATAAAGTTGAGGTATTTATCAGCTTTTTCATCCAGCTTTCCATGGTACTGTCTCTGCAACAGTTCTACAAAACCTGCTGTGGTACGCAGCGGCTCCTGCAGGTCATGTGATGCCACATAAGCAAACTGTTCCAGCTCTTTATTTTTTATTTTAAGTTCCTGGTTTGCCTTCTCGGCCTCGGCTCTTGCTTTATGTTCTTCTTCGGCAGACTGTACTAATTGCAGGGTTTGCTCCTGTACCTGTTGCTGTAGTTTTAGCTGCTGTGCTTTAATATTTTTTACACGAAACTGGTAAACGGCAATGATTAAGGCTGCAACTGAAACAATAATGATGAGCCTGAACCACCAGGTTAACCAAAACGGAGGCTCAATGATAAGCTGGATGGTTACGATGGTGGATGACCAGTTGCCTTCATTGTTTAAACCCTTCACTTTGAATGTGTACGTTGCAGGGTCAAGGTTGGTGTAGGTGGCGGTTCTGGCGGTACCTGCTTCGTTCCAGTCTTTATCAAAACCTTCAAGCATGTAGGCATATTGCTTTTTTGAAGAAGAAGTATAATTGAGTGTGGCAAACTCAAAAGAGAATACAGAACTTGAATAGGGCAGCGTAATACTCCTGGTCTCCGTGATGCTTTGTTTTAAAGGAGAAGGATTATTGTTGCTTATCTCAACAGGCACTTGCTTATTGAATACCTGGAAATTTGTAATTACAAGTGGTGGCTCAAAGGGCACTGCTTTTATACTGTCGGGGAAAAATTGGTTAAAGCCATTATTGCCTCCGAAATACATCATGCCTGATGAGCTTTTACAAAACGCTTGCGCATTAAATTCATCCGACTGCAAACCATCTGATGCGTCAAAATTTTTAAACGTTTTGGTAAGGGGATTGAAACGGGAAATACCTTTTTTGGTACTGATCCAAAGGTTCTTTTTGCTATCTTCCAGTATGCCGGAAATTGCATCATCCGGAAGGCCATTGGCTATTGTATAAGTCGTAAACCTGTTGGTTTTTTTATTAAAATGATTAAGCCCTAATCGTGTTCCGATCCATAGATCCTTATTACCATCTTCCATAATAGAATTTAAACTATTATTGCTGATACTATTCCCTTTATCATCCTGCAAAAAACGGGTAAACTTTTTAGTTTTTTTATTAAACAGGTTCAAACCGCCGCCATCAGTGCCTACCCATAGTTGACTATCGCTATCTTCAAAAATGGATAATATGTAGATACTTGATATCCCCGCTTTATTATTTTTGTCATATTGAAAATGTGTAAAGGAATTCTGATCCGGATTTAACAGGTCCAATCCCCCGCCCGACGTTCCCACCCAAATATTTTTTTCCTTATCTTCAAAGATCTTCCAGACGTAATTACTATGTAAGCTGGAAGCGGCGCCGTCATCATTTTTAAAATGTTTAAATGTATTATCCTTTGGGTTAAATACTGTTATCCCATCTGCCCAGGTTCCTATCCAGATGTTTCCTTTATAGTCTTCGCAGGTAGTTAATATATAGTCACCACCGATACTGTGTACATTATTTTTTTCATGAAGAAAATTTGTGAACTTGCCGCTTTGAGGCTCAAATAAATTTAAGCCCCCACCATCAGTACCTATCCAGATATTTTTTTTTGAATCTTCTGCAATGCTCAGTACATGATTATTAATGAGGCTGTTTTTTTGCAGCATATGCATATAATGGCCGAACCTGGCCTTATCCCGGTTAACCAGGTTGACACCCCCGGAAAATGTACCGAGCCACATATTGTTTTTTGCATCTTTATAAATAGAATAGATGGAATTATTACTGATGCTTTTATTATCGAGACCATCATTTTTATAGTTGGTAAACTTACCGGTTGTATAATTAAGGATGGATAAGCCGCCGTTTTCGGTACCGATCCATAAATTATTTTCAGCGTCTTCATTTATGGCATGCACTGAATTAGCGCCCAGGCTGCTGGAGTTATTTTCATCGTTTTTAAAATGAAAAAACGTACCGGTTGCCTGATCAAATAATTCCAAACCTGCACCCTCTGTTCCTATCCATAAACGGTTTTTACTATCTTCAAAAATAGTATATACATTATTGCTGCCTGCAGATCTGCTATCATTTTTGTCATGTTTGAAACGGGTAAACGTTTCGCTTTGCCTGTTAAACAAATTGATTCCGCCATTTAAAGTACCAATCCAGATATTATATTGATTATCTTCAAAAATATCCCGTACAAAAGAATCACCCAAGCTATTCTTATCTGTAGCATTGTACGTAAAATGTTTAAACTTATTTTTTACAGGATCAAAAACATCCAGTCCTTGTTCTGTACCGATCCATAGCTTCCCTAGTTCGTCTTCAAGTATACTGTGTACATTGTTATTTGAGATACTGTTTGTATTGTTGGCATTATGGGTGTATCGTGTAAATTGTTCTTTGCTGCGATTGAACCTGCATATACCCCCACCCCCAGTTGCTAACCACAGATCGCCATTTTTACTCTCGGCAATATCCGTTATGACATTATTACTGATACTGTGCTTATCAAGAGGGTAATTTTTATATTCGGTAAATGTATAACCATCATATCTGTTTAATCCGTCCTGTGTACCAAACCACATGAAGCCCCGGCTATCCTGCGTTATACAAAGTACATTACTGTACGAATGACCTTCCGCAGTTTCTAAATGATCAAATTGTATATGATGATTTTGGGGGTAGACAAAAAAACAGCATGACTGTAAAATCAAATAAAATATTGGTCGAAAATTTTTCATAATAGGGTTTTCATACTGGTAGTATCAAGGTAGCTTATAGGTTTTAATAATCCGGTATATGGTGAGACTTATATTTGGTTGACAACACCCACTATTCTCATTCACTTTCTACTTAAAAAATAGTACCCTTTAAAATGCCTTTATAACAGCCCCAGTCCCGAATGCCTCACTGAATCAAAAAAAGGCCCCCGATTAGATAGGTCATTCGTCTTATAAAAATTTTATCTTTTATAAGGTAAAATTGAATTTAGATTGCTACACTTTTAAACGAAAACTACTTTGCCGGTCGTTAAAGCAGCTGCTTAAAACTGTAAAATAAATAATACTGCGAAGGTTATAATAATCTGAATGTTAAAATATAGTAAGAGTTATAAATACAGGGTAGTAAATGGTCTACTTCATGTTTGTTATCAAGCGCCTCCTTTCCAGCAACGGTGAGTCGCGAATGAAAAGAGTTGATAAGTTCTTTTCAATGTTGAGTAAAAAATGGCAGTCGCCCTGCCGCATACGTCTTGCAGTTGATGTTTGCAAACCATCTGAAGGTGCTGTATTCAAAAGATATGGTGCTGAACGTTCAGGCAGATTGTCCCGACCAACCTTCGGGATCGAGTGAGTGTAAAGAAGCTAAACACAGGAGAATCGATTGTATGCCATTGATTATTTATACCCCATAAAGCATATTGATTAATGCCTATTATGATGACATCAGTTTTATAAGGGATGATCCTTCGATAGCGCATTTTTTTAGAAAAATTGCTTTTATGAAGGTTCATAAATTTCCAAAAGGTAAAAATTCTAATAGCAGTGAAATATCAGCAGCATATCACCAGGATAAAGCAATCTCATTAAAGCAAATTTAGACGTATAACCCTGATATTGTAATTGGCGGAAATGTAATGTGGAATTTTGTTGAAGACTTAATTATTAAAGGTTATGGCGATAACCTGGAAAATAACTACAGGATAAAAGACCAGCACTTATAGACGCAAATCATCCGGAATACCCAAAAAGTGAAGAGAAAAAACAGGCTTATATCGATGATATTCTTAGGATTATACGGTTGTTTCACGGGATAAATATTCCTTTGGCAACTAAGGGTGCTGCTGAAGCAGTGCCGCCAGTTTTAGAACATGAAATAATAACGCCTTACCAATATCTCAGGGGTATTAAGAAGGTACTGAATAACAAATTAATAAAACTAAAATCAAATAAAAATCTTTTAACAAAGTCAAAAAGGTACATAGCTGCAGCAACCTATAAAAGTATTGAAAATAAGTTGTCGGCTTTTATGGAGGGTGTGTAATATTTCCCCATTGCTTTTCCATCCCATCAACGCCCTGCCAAGCCTGTATATTACCCGGGAAGTTTGAGTACTATGCAGCGGAATGATAAGGAAATCCTGTTTACAAAACGCAACGTTCTCCGGCCAAGCTTATAGCCAGTTGAGAGACATTGCTTGTAACAGCATTTGTAACAACCGGCACAAGAAACAGCACTGCTTTGTTGTACCTTATTCCTGGATGAAATACAACAAGCTATTATCACTCATCCGCCAGGCTTATATTGATCGCCGAAGTAATTGCCAATTGCTTATTTTTTAATTTGGCTTCAGAAACGATTTGATCCACTTTCTCCATTTCTTTTTTTAATTCGGGAATTCTTTTTTTAGCGATGGCATCATCAATTCCAAACCTTTCCTGCGAACTAAAGTTTTTCATTTCATGAAAATGTATTTTAGCGAGGAAAATATTGGTTAAAATTTCCCTGGCATCTTCATTGGAGAAACAGCCTTCAATTAGGTTTAACTTTTCACTGATATTCATTTTGTTTGTTGTTGAGTTGACAAATTTTTAAATGCAAGAACTCCGGTTATTATTCCTAAGCAAGCAAAAGCATCACTATAAATAACATCTTTTGTTATAAAAGTTATTACCAGGAAGGCTGTCACTAAAATCAAATACACACAGGCTTTTATTTTTTTGCTGTTCATGTTACTTGATGTTGATTATAGCTTCTACTGCTACGTTTATGCTTTTTGAATGGAAGGCTTTGTTTAATGCATGCAGTTCATTTTGAAGGTGCTTGATTTTTGCTTCTCTGAATTTAATATCCTCTTCATTGGTGTGAATATTTATTTTGTCTTCATGATACTTAATCTTTATCTGTATCATTTGGGTGATGAGTGCTATGGCATCGCCGGAACTGAACGCTCCCTGTATTAGTTGTATATTCATGGTTGTATGTTTTTATTGTCCCTGGCCTAATGAATAAGCTGGTTTACCGTCAAAAGAATAGAGGTTTTCCGTTTTTATAGTATCAATGTTTTCATTGAATGCATTTTCCAACAATTCAATAATGTTTATTTTATTTATTTTCTTTTCCCCGGTTGGTTTAAAACGGCATCTCCAGTGATCGGTACAGAATGTTTCCTTAAAACCGTCAGGCCACACTTTTATTCCCCTGTTTGTAATCATAGAAAGCGCAATGCCCTCAGTTTCTATTTTTTTCACTTTGTCAGCCAGTTCATTTGGATCTGGTCCATCCCAGTGAACAAATACATCAACACCTGCCAACTCCTTATTGGCCGCTGGTTTACGTTTATATTTTGGAAGATTTAACGCCGAATTATTTGCGTATGAAACAGGTTTTAAAATGGATGGCATATTGCCAAGATTGGCGATTACTGCTTTTGCAAACTCTTTTGTTCCCACCTGCTGTTTGCTGACGCCCTCTTTAAAAATGTCGTAGGTGTGTATCCCGTCCTCCAGGGTTTTGAGCCATGCATTTTGAACCTTTTCTGCAATGGCGGTTTGCCCAATATGATTGAGCATCATTACTGCACCCTGTAATAAACCGGAGGGATTGGCAACATTCTGTCCTGCTCTTCGTGGTGCAGAGCCATGTATGGCTTCAAACATGGAACACTCCTCGCCAATATTGGCAGAGCCAGCCAAACCTACTGAGCCAGTGATTTGAGCCGCCACATCACTTAGCACATCTCCATATAAATTGGGCATTACAATTACATCAAACATTTCTGGCGTATCCGCCATCTTTGCCGCACCAATATCTATTATCCAATGTTCGTTTATTATTGCAGGATACTCTTTAGCAATTTCATCAAACACCTGGTGAAACAAACCATCAGTCTGTTTCATAATATTATCCTTGGTGAAACAGGTTACTTTTTTCCGGTTCTGTTGTACGGCATATTCAAATGCGTAGCGAACTATTTTTTCGCAACCCGGTCTGCTTATCAGTTTTAAGCATTGCACCACTTCGTCTGTTTGCTGGTGTTCAATACCGGCATACAAGTCCTCTTCGTTTTCCCGTACAATTACAATATCCATAATGGGATGCTTGGTGCTTACAAACGGATGCAGGCTCATGCAGGGCCTTACATTGGAATACAGCCCGAGGAATTTACGTGTGGTTACATTTAAACTTTTGTAACCACCGCCCTGTGGTGTGGTAATGGGGGCTTTGAGAAAAACTTTGTTCCGCCTGATGGTTTCCCACGATTCAGATGCGATGCCCGATGTATTGCCGGCGAGGTACACTTTTTCCCCCACTTCAATTTCATCAATTTCAATGCTGGCACCCGCTGCTAAAATTATTTCCAGCGTGGCGTCCATTATTTCAGGACCAATGCCGTCTCCTTTTGCTACTGTTATTCTTGTCATATTGTGTATGTTTTTAACAGTGCGAAATTGAGTGTTATACACATCGGGTGTTTATTTATCTTTACAATACTATCCATTAAAAATATTTATGAATTTTACACTCAATCAGTTACAGGTATTCCTGAAAATTGTGCAAACCAATAGTGTTACAAAGGCTGCAGAGGAATTACACCTTACGCAACCGGCGGTTTCTATCCAGCTTAGAAATTTCCAGGATCAGTTTGATATTCCTTTAACTGAAGTGCTGGGAAGAAAAATTTATATCACAGATTTTGGAAGGGAGATAGGGGAGGCTGCTGAAAATATCATAAACCAGGTGTACGCAATCAACTACAAAACGCTGGCTCATAAAGGACAGTTAACCGGTCATTTAAAGATTTCAGTAGTATCAACCGGGAAATATGTGATGCCCTGGTTTCTAACTGATTTTATGCAGCAGAACCCCGGAGTTGAATTGCTGATGGACGTAACAAACAAAAACAAAGTGGTGGAAAGTTTAGAAAATAATGAAGTTGATTTTGCACTGGTTTCAATTCTGCCCGGTACACTGCAGGTGGAGAAACTTGATTTGCTTCAAAATAAACTGTACCTGGTGGGAAACACTAAAACAACCTTTACAAAGATTGTCAAAACAAAAGAAATGTTTAAGGACTTGCCTTTGATCTTCCGGGAAAAAGGTTCAGGTACCCGGCAAACAATGGAATGTTTTATAAACAGGAATAACTTATCAGTTTTAAAGAAGATGGAGTTAACATCTAATGAAGCTGTTAAACAGGCGGTGCTGGCCGGGTTGGGTTATTCCATTATGCCGCTCATTGGCATTAAAAACGAATTGCACAATAAAGAATTACAGATAATTCCGGTGAAGGGCCTTCCCATTAAAACCACCTGGAGTTTGATATGGTTAAAGGGTAAGAAACATGCTCCCGTTTCTGTATCATTTTTAAACTATTTAAAGAAAGAAAAATCACAAATTGTTCAGGAGAAATTTAACTGGTATGAGCAGTATTAGCAGTGAAATAAAAGGCATACCATATTTCCACTTCAAACAATCTCAGGCAATGCTCAAAGCCCGTTTAGAAACATTGCTGATGGTAGCGTTTGGACAACCTGCACAAGAAGCAGCCCTTTTTTTAACGCCTCATTCATGGTGGTATCAACTAACGTTAATTAGTCGACCCTCAAAAAGTGAGAAAAGTTGATTGTTATTTGATTTGAGAGATTCCAGGCTGAATAATAGTAACCAGATATTTGCAAAATGGTAAAAAAGCTTGCAAATTTATGAATGCTTTCTACCCCCAAACATACTCCTCAGTTAGGATTGTTTCATGGTCTTGCAGATCAGCTTGATCAAAAGCATCCTTTGTATCAATTGGCCAATAAAATCAATTGGTCATTTTTTGAAGATGCTTTTAAAAAGCATTACAGTGAAAAAATGGGTAAGCCGGCAAAACCGATTCGCCTGATGGTATCGTTGCTGATATTGAAATATGTCCGCAACATCAGCGATGAAAACCTGGTGGAGCAATGGTCTGAAAATATCTATTTCCAGTACTTTAGTGGTGAGCAGCATTTTCAGGCCAATATCCCTTGTGTACCAACCGAACTGGTTGCTTTCCGTCAACGCATAGGCGAACCTGGCGTAGAGTTAATTTTACAGGAAAGTATCCGTGTAAATGAGCCTCCTGAAGATAACAATACAGGTATTGTGGTGAGTGTTGATACGACCGTGCAGGAAAAAAATATCACCTACCCGACAGATGATAAACTATACAAAAAAATTATTAAAAAGTGTTGGGCAATAGCAGACAAAGAGGCAATAGATCTTCGCCAGTCTTACACAAGGATAGTTAAACGTTTAAGTAATTTACAACGGTTTAAAGGAACCAAGAACGGAGCCAAAGCGGCCCGTAAAGCCAATAAAAAAATACAAATCATAGCAGGAAGGCTGGTACGGGATATTGCCCGAAAGCTACCACTAACAAGCCTTGGCAAATATTTGCCGGATCTAAAGCTGTATCAAAGAGTATTATCCCAAAAGCGGAGTGACAGTGATAAAATTTACAGCCTTCATGAACCCGATGTAAAATGTTATTCAAAAGGTAAGGAGCATAAGAAGCTTGAGTTTGGCAGTAAAGCCTCTGTTCTAATTGATCAGCACACAGGCATCATTATGGGAGCCATTAATTTTACTCAAACATTACACGATTCAAAAACATTGCCGGATGTATTGGAACAATATGAACGACTCAACGGCAGGCAGCCAAAAGAAGTGTTTGTAGACAGAGGATACAAAGGAGTAAAGCAATACAAAGATGCAGTTATCCTGGTACCCAAACCTGATAAAAATATTACCAAAACACAATGCAGCAAACATAGTAAAAGGGCAGCCATTGAACCTGTCATCGGACACCTGAAACACGACTACCGTTTATGTAGAAATTATTTGAAAGGAATATTGGGAGATAATATGAATATAATTTTAGCCGCTGCTGCCATGAACTTTAAACGACGAATCAACCTCTGGCGTACAGAGGCAATCAGATGTTGGTCACTTATTTATAAACTGCTTATAAATGCTTACTGGATTTCTATTCCCCAAAAAGTAAAATCGACTTTTTGAGGGACGACTATTTAAAAGACTATTATAAATACAATTAATGCTTTCTCTATGAGCTGTGGAAGTATGTCAAAACCATTTTGAAAGCTGGAGAACAACTGGCTGGTTATACAATGTTGGGAAATTACTTGTTACACCCTCAGAAACTTGCATTAGCCTGTCCCGACGATAGATCAAGTACAGATTTACCAAGCTCTCAGATAGTACGAAAACCTGCGGCAGGGCTGTTGAATCTGGCGATACCAGTACCGCTGTGCGGACTTAAAATAGGGCTTGTGCCAGCATTTAATCTTTCCCACTGACCCGAAGCAAGTAAAGTAGCGGGAAATATTTTGGCTTTGTACCAGCCGGACGGGACAAAAGTGGTATCGTCAAAACTTTCGTATAATAGGGTTTGTGAAAATACATAATTGAATAAATATAACGCAATAAGCGGGCAGCAGGCGGCATTCTTTTTTCTCATGAGCTTGTTTTTGGGACACAAACGTACGTGGTAAAATGCAAACGTTTATTTTGCTGTTTTTTAACTCACTCAAACTTAACGACGCTGCATTATCTGGTAGATACTTGCTAAAATTCTCTTTTCAACAATGCACAAGTATTTTTTCTTCTAAGTCGCTGTAATACCAATCAATTCAAGTATTCATTAGCATCTTTTAAATCAGTTAAAATTTAACCCAACGAGCCACGCCCTCAAGTGTGGCTCGTTTCCAGCGTTTAACAATTCTAAAAAAGAAGCAAGCATTGCCGCCTGCCCCTTTGTAAGACTCAACTATTGTATGTTGGCATGACACCTTTGCAAAATCCTCGCAAAAGCTCAAAGCCTTTTGGGCTTTCTGTTGGGCGGAGCCGCCGAATAACAGGGATTTAATTTTGGCTTCCTCATTTTTATAAGACCGCACATTTTGGAAATAGCCGGTTACAGCATTGTAGTACCAAACAAACTGGCTTTGGTAGTTTCTAACTGCTGGCTCTAGTTGGTCATTGCATATTCAAAAGCGGTATTTGTCATATTTCTAAAACAAGTTGAGAGCTCATTATCTTTGCCAACCTTTATATTTTGCAACACTTCTTTGTTAGGTACCAAAGCCAGCTGGGTAAGCTTCTTCAATTCAGGATCAGTAATTCGAACATTTGACCACTGGTTAACCATTGCCTACAGGCTGGTACTTAACTGATTGGTGATACCAATCACCCTGTGAGCTTATTCCAACCGCTCTTTTGCATTAACAGCGTGCCTTATTTTAAAGGCATTGCTATGATTGCGAAGGGCTGCATTTAAAGGTTAGGGTGAGGATGTCAGTTGCCCAACATCCTTCCCCACAGAACTGGACGTGCTTCTTTCGAAGCATCCAGCTCCCAGATTCTATTTTATCCGGTATAATTCTTTCCGGTGACAGCGCAAATGAACTACTTGAATATTTGATAGCCTGTTGTCAAACTTATCTCCATTCTTACGATGCCTTTCCCATGATTCAAACCAATTAAGTCTACGCTGGCATAAAGGACATAATCCCTTCTGCAGTTTGTAAATCTTTTCAGTCATGACACCGGATAGTACAGAGTTTCTTGTACTTCAATAATCGTTATCATAATCAAAGGGACTTCTTGCGCCCTGAACTTTCTTCCATGTGACATTCGTACTTACATCAAATATATCAAACACAACTTCGCCAAACTTAAACCTATCTACCATTCTTCCTTTTCGTTCGGTTCTTACAATGTATCTTCTTTGGAAGTCGTGCCATGAACTACGGTGCTTGTGAACATCTTCGTAAGCTTTATACAGGAGGTTATGAAATTCCCATTTTAGCTTTCTAAAACTGTGTGAAGCATCAATAGCCCATTTGTAATAATTCAACCACCCATTTACCATCATTCGAAGATGGTTTGCTTTGTAACTGAGTTCATCAAGGTTACTGTACTCAAAGAGGCGGATCATCTTTGTCCACTCTCTGATTTTCTTACAAAACGAATACACTTTTTCAGGATCTGCATAAAACGTGACTTTGTATTCTTTGTCATGCTTACCGCTTTTCCATTTGTCAAACACAAAGCCGAGAAACTTGAAGCTCTCTCCTTTGTAAAATTCCACGATACGGGTTTTTGATGCGCTAAGTTTTAAGCCTCGCTTTTCTAAAATGTTTGGTAACACTTCCATTACTCTGTCCAAATAGTTTCTGTTTTCACAAACGATAACAAAATCATCTGCGTATTGCATAAAACCAACTGACGGACTATGTTCCCGACATTTCTTTTTCACACTGCATACAAAAGCTTGAAAAGGCTTTAAATTCTTGTCAGACGATTTCCTTGTCGCAATCAGATGTTCATACATTTCAAAGTCTATTCCCCATAATCCGATATTACAAAGCAGCGGACTAATTACACCTCCTTGTGGTGTACCCGCTTCTGTTGCATAAAGCATGTCTGATTCGATGTAACCACATTTAAACCATTGCCTGATAGCACGAAGCATGTTACTGCTACAACCTTCCAATCGTCCTAAAATGAACTCATGATTCAGATTGTCAAAGCATCCTTCAATGTCTGCATCTAAAACTACTACATCACCTTTCCGTAGTTTCAAATTATGCCATACGGCCATCGTGGCATCATGGGCACTTCGTCCGGGTCTGAACCCATAAGAGTTCTCACTAAATTTAGCTTCCCATTCTGGTTCAAGCGCAATCTTTACCAATGCCTGATAAGCCCTGTCCTCAATGGTAGGAATACCAAGTGGTCTTTGCTTACCGTTTGACTTGGGGATGTAGATTCTTCGCAGGGGCTTTGCATTGTAATCCTTGCTTAGATTCAGTTTTGAGGCAAGTTCTAAACGTTCCTCGTTACTGCTAATAATTTCCCTGTCTACTCCCGGAGTGTTCCGCCCTGTGTTTTCAGAAGTAACCCTTCTGACACTCAGCAACTTTGCATATGGGTCTTTCAGTAAATCCCTTTGTACTCTTCTTACTTCAGGAATGTTACTTGCAAGCGCTGCCCGATACATTTGATTTTGCTTTCGGAAGACACACCTTTCGACTTGCGCCCAATCAATGTCTTCCCATCTGTTTTCTTTCAGCATTGTAGTTACTTTCATAATGTATCTTTTAATAAAATCCACAACGAATTTGGCGTATCCGGTCAACCGTAGCCACCCGGCTTTTGCTTGGTCGTTGTTCCTACCCGGTGCATCATATTCATCCAAGAGAATTTATTGCTTTCACAAAATGATGTACCGGTTTCCTCGTTCCTTTGGTCAAGGTTTACCTGAACTTAGATTCCTCTCTATACCGCCAGTTCATTGATTAACTAATGAATACCCTCAAACAGTTTGGGCTTCAATCTTAACTGGGTAACTGCACGTATCAATGATGTTTCGTACAGCGTCTGCTCTCGATACCTAAATGAGGCCATCATATTCAGTTTGTCCTATCTCCCTCATTGGTATCAGTCCCAATGGTTTGACTTATATCCGAGCTTTCCATTCCCTGTTCTCCTGGACAGGTTAAGGATCGGATGGACTTTATCGGATTAGTCGCCGACACCAGCATTTCACTGGATTAACCAAAAGTTAAATCCACTCTTTCGAGTGACATTCGGATGAATTATTAGTTCACCCAACGAGTCGCACTATTATTGCAAACAATTCTTACGGGAGTAAAGGCTGCGGTAATGCTTCCGCCACCATCATGGGAAGTAGTTAAAAATAAATACTGCTCAATCAAATCATCATTACCTACTTTAATATAGTTGGGCAATTTAGCAGTAATGAAAATTCTTTCTCCCTTTCCCAATGCCCCTGCGGTTTCGTATTGTATGCCATCGCCACCAATAATAGCATCAAAGAAACTGAAAGCATCAATATTTTGTACCACTTCATAATCTTTACCCACCACGCCTAAAACAGTTTCGTTATCGGTTCTGATAGTAGCATAAAAATTGGGTACTTCAATTTCAGGAATTTTGATTTCTATATCCTCATTGGCTATTTCGTTTTCGTTATCAAACGTAAACAGTTTTCTTTTGCCTACGGTATAATCCAGCCCTGCAAATATTAATGCTTCTGCACTGGTTGGGTATCCCTCTACTATTTGGCCCAGGCCATGCCAGGCTTTTTCTTTTACTGAAAAGAAACTGTGTTTGCCTGTTTGCTCGTTGAAATTTAAATTGTGTGCCATGATTGTTAATTTTAAATTTTGAAAATAATTTTTTAAAAAAGGGCATCAGCATTTTACTAATGCCCGTTTGCCTCTGTTCTAAAATGGTAAATCGTCTGCAGGTACTGCAACTGCTTCTGCATTTGCTTTAATTGGTGTGTCATTTTTTACACCTGCACTTCCGTGTAGTTTAATTGTGTTTACATGAAAGGTTAATGTGGCTTTGGCTTCACCATCTTTACCGATGTAAGCATTTACACCAACTCTTCCTTGTAACTCTACCAATGTACCTTTGGTCAGGTACTGTGCAACACCCGGATTTACCCAATAATCGCATTGCACATAGGTTACTACTTTTGTTGGTTCGCTACTGCCTTTTGTTTTGTAGCTGTCGTTAATTGCTACATTGAAGTTTACCACCTGTTTGTCATTTTTCAGGGTGCTGATTTTTGCATCACCTGTTAATCTTGCTGTCATTTCCATGATTGATAGATTTATGGTTAAAAAATAAGTTTCAGATTTTTGTCAATGGCTGTGGCCGTTCGCTGTTCCGGTGTATGTTTTTTTACCAGATAGTAAACCATGATGTCAGCCTGTTGATAAATTACCCATGCTGAAACAAGGGATTTTGAACGGCTTGTTTTTTTGGTGTGATGAATTTTCCATGAAAGCCGCATGAGTGCTGAAAGTTGTTGTGTTTGCATACGATTTATTTTTAGATGATTTTCTTAACTCGGCATACGCCTCGTTCGTTCTAATCGTAGCAACCCGGCCTTGAAAAGGGTTTGGCAAAAGCAAGGTTTTTGTAAAAAGAATACTACCCCACAGATATATCTCCGAAGGAGGCCAAACCGGGGTGGAGATTGTTTTTACAAAACCGTGGCAAGTTTCGCCCATGTATCTTGGCGAAACGCAGACATTGCTTTTGTCAAAGCCTGTCAAGAAATTTGCGACAGATAAGGATGAATGAGTTTTTAAAAAATTGATTCTTATAAAATCTGCTTTGAAGCGTCTTTATAATTTGAAGTAGCTTGAATTGTGTTTGGTGAGGTACGAGCCAATCTCAATGACCATTGTAATTGTCCGGGCATAGTTCTCCGGGCTTATTTGCCGGAGGCGTAAAAGAAATAAGGCGGGTGTACTGTGCCGGGGTCATAGAAATAATTTTTGCCAAGTCTATTTTTTGAGCAATCATTTAGGCATCTCTATAATTTGATTAATCTGAAATTGTGTTTGGTGAGGCACAGCCGGTCCCGATTTTTTCGGGAAGCCAATCTCAATGACCAAATATATTTATCCGGTGCAGTTCTCCCAGGCTTATTTGCCGCAGGGGTAAAAAAAATAAGACGGGTGTACTGCATAGGGTCTTTGCAATATTTTTTTCCAAGTCTATTTTTTGTGCAATCGTTTAGTCATCCTTACAATTTGATTAATCTAGAATTGTTTTTGGTGAGGTACGAGCCAATCTCAATGACCAATATATTTATCTGGTGCAGTTCTCCCGGCTTATTTACCGGGGGTGAAAAAGAAATAAGACGGGTGTACTGCACCGGGTCTTTACAGAGTCTTTACACCAGTTTTTATAAACCGTTAGGGATTGCAGTGAAAGTGCGACTTGTTGCTCATGAGTTAAGTAAGTGAGCGTTACAAAAAGGTCTTTGTAATAACTGATTATCTGGTGAGTGGTAAAATTCCACTCCATCCAAGTGAACGGATGAAAACACTTTCCTCACAACTATGTTTTGGCAAACATATCTGTGAAGCAGGAATGAAAGCGGGTAAGGAATGAATCTGACGTTCTGACCCCTGCGAGTGTGAAAGGTATGTATAGGAATACGAACCTATGTCTGAATCATCGTCACAATCAACAAGCCTACGTGGATTATTCAGACTTAATTGTCTGTAAGGCTTGACCAAAACGGTAGTGATTGCCGGGCTGAATATTTTTTCGTGTATCAGTCGTTCAAACGTAGCGCAATCCGGTGAATAGTAGGATACTAACCCTTTCAGCCATTTAATATGGTGCAACAGATAATCGGAACAAGGTAACATCATCAAAATTCTGTTATGTATTTATTGACAGTAGGAAGCCATCCGCATGTTTTGATGATGAAAGATTGGGTAAAAAGCAAATGCTTTCGGGAAAGCCGGAAGATATGCTGACGTGCCCACGACATTAATGATAAATTTTGTAAGTAACAGTAGCAAACGATGAACACGGAAGAAAAACCGATGTATGAATGGAATACAATTAACTGGAATAAAATCCAGCGCAATGTATTTAAACTGCAAAAGCGAATTTATCAGGCAAGCCTGCGTGGAGATGTTAAGTCCATGCGTAAACTGCAAAAGCTTTTACTAAAATCCAATGCTGCTAAATTATTGGCAGTAAGAAAAGTGACACAGGACAATCAAGGGAAAAACACAGCCGGGATAGATGGTGTAAGCAAACTGACACCAAAACAGAGAGTGGTACTCTGCCAACAACTTTCATTTACAGCCAAGGTAAAACCAACACGTCGGGTATGGATACCCAAACCCAACTCCAACGAAAAAAAGGCCTTTAGGCATTCCTGTAATGAAAGATCGTGCCTTGCAGGCACTGGTTAAATTATCCCTTGAACCTGAATGGGAAGCTAAGTTTGAACCCAACAGTTATGGTTTTCGTCCTGCACGTTCTGCTCACGATGCTATTCAGGCAATATTCCTATCAGTTAGGACAGTGCCTAAGTATGTTTTAGATGCAGATATTGAAAAATGCTTTGATAAAATAAATCATGAAGAACTTTTAAAGCGTCTAAATACTTATCCCAGCCTGACACGACTGATACGGGCATGGCTAAAAGCCGGAGTAATGGAAGATGAAGTATTTAGCGCAACAGAGTTTGAACGCCGCAAGGCGGAGTGGTTTCTCCTTTGCTGGCAAATATTGCCTTGCATGGAATGGAAGAGTTTATTGCTAAGAAATTTCCCCAGAAAAGAATTAGCAAAGAAAACTTTCGTCAACCCCAACTCATCAGATATGCTGATGACTTACTTGTGATACATAAGGACAGGTTTGTAATTGAACAATGCAAAGAAGAATTGGAAATATGGCTCAATAAAATTGGACTAAAGTTAAAGCCTAGTAAAACACGCATTGCGCACACATTAGAAAAAGATGAAAACGGGGAAAGAGGTTTTGAATTCTTAGGGATGCACATAGGTCAATATGTAGTCGGAAAAACTCATTCCGGCAAAAACGGGCATGGTGTACTTCTTGGATTTAAAACTCTAATCAGACCTTCCCGAAAATCACAAAAAAGGCAACAGGAATCAGTTAAGGAAATCATACGCAAGAATCGATCAGCAAAACAGGAATGGTTAATCAGGCAACTTAATCCCGTAATTAGAGGATGGGGTCAATATCACTCCACGGTTGTTTCAAAACAGGTGTTTACCAGAATGAACAACAATCTGTTTCAATCGCTAAGACGATGGTCAAAAAGACGTCACCCTAAAAAGTCACAAACATGGGTCAACCGCAAGTATTGGAGATTAGAGACAGGGTACTGGACATTCAGCCCTCCGAATGGGAAGAAACTTAGAATGTATAGCGAGATACCAATTGTCAGGCATATAAAAGTGTCCGGTTGCCGTTCGCCATTTGATGGTGACTGGAATTACTGGAGCACGCGATTAGGACGTTATCCTACATTGCCAGATAGAAAGGCAAAGCTATTAAAGAAGCAAAAGGGCGAGTGTTCATTTTGTAAATTGCAGTTCACCTTAGAGGATAGTATGGATATTTTTCTAAATATTCCAAAGCAAAAGGGTGGTAAGGACACTTGGGAAAATTTGCAATTGCTGCATACCCATTGTCACGATCAAAAAACATCCGAAGATGCTACACAAAAGGCTTGCTCCTTAATGGGTAATGTACGAGAAGCCGTGTGAGGGGAAACTCTCATGCACGGTTTTGAAGACCAGCCGCAAGGGCGATCTTGCGGCTGAGTTTAATATCCTTCGCAGAAGATTGCAACGGAAAGCCCGGCCCGGAACGGGAACGGCATACGCTTTTAAATCATTCAGTGTTAAATGTTTAAAATAAAGCGTGGTTTTGGCACCTGAGGTATAACAGTTATTCCTTACTTTCTCCTAAAAAGGTAAATCCAAAGGGTACGGTATAGAAATTGTACTATTTTATTCGTACCATATTCCTTTAAACGCATGACCAAGGCTACCTACAGCGACAAAGCCCTTGTAGTGGATATTTTAGCAAAATCATTTGCTGATAATAGAAGCGTAAACTATATCATAAACAAGATAGAAAAAAAATATCCCGGCTGAAAAGGCTGATGGAATACTCATTTGATACCTGCTTTACTTATGGCGAAATCATATTGTCCGATGACAGAAAGGGATGCGCCTTAATTATATTTCCTGAAAAGAAAAGCTGATTATATCCAGTACTGGTATCAGCAACGCTTTAAAAGCGATGCAAAGAGAATCTGCTATTACGAAGGTGCAGCCTAAAGAATTGATTTATTATTTATGGTTTATTGGTGTGGACACCATAGAACAAAATAAAGGAATTGGTAGCCGGCTTATGCAGGAAATTATTGATCATAGCATTGCTTTAAAAAAAATAATTTGTCTGGAAACTTCTACTACAAAAAACATCCCCTGGTATCAGCAATTTGGTTTTACAAATTACAATGAACTTGATTTTGGTTACCGGCTATATTGCCTGAAGAAAGATTTGCCAAAATAATATGTTATGCTTTTGCCAGGTACACAAATGCATGTTATCACATTTGCATTCATCTGCATCGAAGTTATCATTCTGTTTTACGTAGTCATTCATCGTCTTGCAAGACCACATGATAAAATCAGCTACCTGATATTTTTTTATTGCTGTTACTGATTGTTTACAACATCACCGGCGGTTTGCTGCCTGACCCTAATTTACCAGGTTCTTATTTTTTGCAAGATAGTATTGCGTATGCTACTGGATTTATGACACCCTGCTACTTTCCCTATTATGTTTATCATGCCTTTGGGTTAAAGAAAATGCGGTTTCATGCTTACAGGGGTGTTTATCTTTTTCTTATGCTGCCATATTTACTTTTTATGATTGTATTTGGTATTACCGGCAAACTTGAAGTTGCGAAGAATTTGCTGATACTGCCTGGTGTTTACGCTTTATGGGTTATAGTTACACTGGCCTCGGCCACTAAAAATGAATCAACCGAAGATAAGATTGTACTTTTTTTAAGCCTCACCCCATGGGTTTGCCTGCCGATAATTGATTATTATAATATCGGGCAAGGCGTCGAAGCATTAATTACCAATGCCGGATTTTTGTTGCTGCTAGCTCAACACATGAGGCGAAATATCCAGCAATTAAAAGATGAGCATCAACGATTAATAGAATCCGAAAAAAAACTGTTAACCTGGAATGAACAAATGCAGGAAGAGGTGAACAAACGGACCCAAGAACTAGAAAACATTAGCAGGGAACAACGATTTAATCAAAACTGTATTCAATACAATCTCACCACCCGGGAGAAAGAAATAGCCCTGCTTATTTACAGGGGTCAAACACATAAACAGATTGGGGAACTGCTTTTTATAGCCGAACGAACGGTTGCTAAACACACCCAAAATATTTTTGATAAAGTAAACGTTTCCAACCGGGTGGAACTGGTGCATATGCTGGGTGCATAAAAGGCGTAGTGTCGATTTTAATGGTATTTAGCTTATAAATACTCATTTCCACGCAGGTAAATACTACAATTTGCGTATAGTTAAGGTCTCAAAATTGTAAAGGTTTATGGGTCATCAATGCTGTAAGAACTCATGTAATGCAGCCGATATTGATGACCTAAATGAGGTATCCGATGAAAAACGCAATTGAACAATCTGCCCGGCAATTACCTATACTTTTTACCTCCGTTAATGTGCAATGTAAAACAGGTAGTGGCGGGGTTGTAAGTATGCTGGTAAAATGGGATGCAGAAATTACAAATAAAATAGAGGCGGATGAAACGGAATTGGATGAACTAAACTCCCGTATGCAGAAATCAGAACAGGAACACCAATATTTCAGGGCTTTGTTGTTAGAAGAAATGATAAGCCGTGAAAGTTCCTTAGATAAACAACAGTTAATTGAAACGGTATTTATATATTTTGTTCGGTTGATGGATGCAATGTTTGCATACACAACTGTAAAAGATGCAACTAATAATATAAAGCTAACTGCAAAAAAAATATGCCAGCAATTTTATCAAACCTTTAAGTTTATAGAAGAATTTTTTGGAAGCTATATTAATAAAGAATTGAAAGCGCCTGCAGCTTTTGCTGAAATAGACAAGGTAGAAATTATTAAAAACTTAAAAAAGGTAAAAGGAGCATATATCCATTCAGATGAAAGCACAAATTCTTTAATGGATACAATCTTTACAGTGATTACAGATAAGTTATCGGACAGTACTGTAATTACCATTAATAACTTCAGCTATATGAGGCAGCTTACCAAAGAAATTGAAAGGCAAAGCAAACCAATTTTAGAAGAAAATTTGAGGGATGTTTTATACTGCCTGAATTTTAATAACGAAAATTTTGTGTTGGCAGAATATGAAAGGTTTGCTGCCCTTACAACTGCGACTTTAGTAAAGAACGAACGGATACGTTTGCTGAAACAGGAACAGAAAAGGATTAACCAACTTACTGTGAGGTTAAACTGTTACTGGGATAATTCTGTGCCAGCGCTGAAAGAACAAATCAATGGCTGGATAAATGAAGAGATATATTTTATTGAAGCGGGAACAATTGCTGTACTAAAACAAAATGGAGTTGCTGAAAATTGCGATAAGATTCAGACGTCTTTAACTGTGGCAAAGCTGGCAGTTATTATGCGTTTACTCGTTGTAGATAAAATTATAATTAACAGGCAAATCGCTCCTGCATTAAGAACAGTTTCAAAAATGTTTACTACACTTCAAAAAGATGAAATTTCTTTCGGCAGTTTAGAAACAAAATACTATGCGCCAGATAAAACAACGATAACTAATGTAAGAGATATGCTCTTTAAGTGGATTAATATTTTGGGGAAATTGTAAACTTTTTCACTAATCCGGGCAAATTATTCATCTTTAGGTATTTTAGTTCTACTTTGACACATTACGTTTTTCGATTTCGTCGGATAATATCATCTTGTCTTTGCTTGTGCCTGTATTTGATTTGCGCTTCCACTTGTTCATATTCGTTATCTTTTCTGATAAACGTTTGCATGATTACCTGTCTGATGTCATAAGCACTTAAAAGGGGCATTTCCGATTGGTGTTCTTTCTTTTCTGTGAGTACATAAGCCTGTGCCATCATACACATTGCCATGTGGTGATGCCATGCTTTCCAACCCCTTACCTGGTATTCACTCATGCCAATGTCTGATTTGCATTCTTGAAAGGCTTTTTCTACAAAGTACCGCTGAGCTTGCATTTGAGCTGTTTGTAGTGTTGTGTATTGTCCAGGTTTTGCATTAGATAGGGCATATTTTATTTCCTCATTGCCATTAACAGTTGTTGAAATCCTGATCAACAATTGCCTTTGCTTACTGCTGGATGAATGTCCATCCCAAGTAAATACGGTTACAACGGCTATCTTACTTTTAATAGCTCCTTTAGTACCAGTGCGGATAATTACTTCTTCGAAGTCACTCGCTGCCAGTTGCTTTTTTAATGCCCTTACTTCAATGGCCTTGTCAGCTGTTTTATACCTTGTTGCAGTGCGGCCTCTGCCTTCATTTTTAACGGGTATCTCAATAACAGGCTCTTCTAAAAAAACATACTGGTCTTCATGAACATCTAAAACACCTGTCAGACCTATTTGATCCAGCCCCTCCATTAAGGAATAATCGTTTCCATACAAGCCATCTCCACCAACAAAATCAATCTTATTACCTAATGCCAGTTGTCTTTTTATCATCGCTAAAGCCAACTGTGGTTTAGATTGATACACTATGTTTTCTTTTGGTATACCTGCCTTCTCACATCGCTTTTTATCTTTAGTCCACACATTGGGAAGAAATAAGGAACAATCAGCCAGACCATAAAAGTTACCGGTACTGTAAGCACCATACACGGCAACCTGACAATTTTCTACTTTGCCTTTTGTGCCACAATATTGTTTTGCAACACCTACAGATTTGTCACCCTTTTTCTCATGGCTGCTTTCATCTATAATAAAGCCAATGGGTGTTTTTTCTACTTGAAATAAAGTATTGATCTCCTGGGATACCTGATTTATAACTCCTCTGTGATCCCACGGAGCATCAGAAATGAAATGCTGTAACGCATAGTACTCACTGTCTCTTACCGATTCTCCCATCCGTTCTATATTGCGCTTTTTGCTTTGGAATAATCCTTTGAAATACAACAGTAGATTTTGGCCCTGGTCTTTTGTTCTGCTTTTAACGTGATTTAAATACTTACCCACATATTTTTCAAGCTGGCTCTCGTCAGCAATTCTAAAGCGATTTTTACTCTCTTCATGTGGGTCTATATTTATAGCTGTTTTTTACATATCCTAAAGCTACGAAGTCACGGGAATTATTACCTATTTTTAATGTGTCAAAGTAGAATTAGTAATTCTTCATAAATATGATAAGTAAATCCTTCATGCATTAGTAAAAACGCTACCGGCCAGTTAAGTATATCTTCAAGGGTTCTGAAATGTTGTTTTTGTGCCATTGTCTTAAATTCATTTGATAAAGACAAGGAATCAATCGGTGAGATTAGTTTGTTGCCATATTTGTTCATAAAATACCAATTTGCGGCCTTATTAGACCGCAATTTTTATGCCTGATTCATTCATCTTGCTGATGAATGATTAGGCAAAGCGATAAAATAAATCTTAAGAAGCTGGGAGCTCATATTAAAAGGCTGAGGGAAACAAAGAACCTCAGCCTGCGAGAGCTATCTTATGCCTGTGATATTGACAATAGCAAGATCTCCAAAATTGAAAAAGGCCAGATCAATATCACCTTTACCACCATACTCCAATTAGCCAAGGCCTTAGAAGTTACTCCATCAGAATTGCTTCAAACCGAATTCGATTAATTTCTCAACACTACTCCTTTCATTTTCAACTTACTTAGCGGGGTTGTCCTACCTCGTTTACCCATTCACTATTGGCATTTGGAAGTGTTTTTGCAGCTTATTTTAAACAAGGATTTTAAAGAGAAACTGATTTGTGAACAAGAAAAAATAAAAGCTATGT
The DNA here is from genome assembly GCA_965247025.1 of Ferruginibacter sp. Lineage (GTDB taxonomy): Bacteria > Bacteroidota > Bacteroidia > Chitinophagales > Chitinophagaceae > Ferruginibacter. The sequence continues at coordinate 6,388,793 of OZ252000.1, forward strand.
TTAACTCAATTGCCTGGGGGCAGTATTTTTCTGCCATTATACTTTTACTCATCATTCATTATGTTCTAATCGGGTTTTGGTTTTACAAATGGGAAATCCTGAGTATTATCGGAATCAGAAAAGTAGATGATGATTCACTTAATACAACAGCGGCGTTATCAAATTTAAAAGAATTTGCTGCTTCAGAAAATCATGAGAACTACTTGCCTAAACCTTTTTTGGAAATTGACATTTCGCCATTGGTTCAATCTTTTACTGATGAGGTAACCGCTTTTGTACAGGGAGCTGATGAAGCTGAAATAACAAAAGAAGAAATTATCAATTCCCTGCAAGCAATCTGTACAAAATATCCGGCAATAAAAAATGCCGATTGCAGGAAGGATTTGGAAGTTGATGTGCTAAAGGAAATCAATTTAAAATACCCAACCCTGGTTCAACCAAATGACTTCAAAAATTTATGGAATTAATTTGAAAAACTAATGCTTCATTGTACCCTGTGTGCAGGAAAAACAAGTGCGGTAGAAAGGTACAATGGAGCATTTTAAAATCCTTCATCATCAAAAAATAAAGTGAGTTATGAAAAATGTGAGTGCAAGAAACCCAAACACAAAGCAATTGATTGCTTTAGCAACAACAACTTTTTTACTGCTGATTTCTTTTTATGTATCAGCTCAGGATGGTAACGCCGGTATTAATGCTGCTAATACACAAGTACGGAGTTACTTCGCTGCCGGTACAAACCTAATGTATGCGGTAGGTGCAATTGTGGGCTTGATTGGTGCAGTTAAAGTGTATCAAAAATGGAATAGCGGAGATCAAGACACCGGAAAGGTCGCAGCAGCCTGGTTTGGCAGTTGCGTATTCCTGGTAATAGTTGCAACAGTTATTAAGTCATTCTTTGGAGTATAAAATTCAAGACTATGCAGCAAACCCTTATGAACAAACTTCATGAATATATCAGGGAAAATAACCCTGATTTATTGTGTCAATTAGAAGAAGATAAAAAGGTAACTGAATACCTGTCTGATAAAATAAGTACAGTAAGTGTATTAATCAAACAGATGGATATTGGTCAGCCTGCATACATTATTGAGGATGCCTGTATGGATGTAATGACACAAGACCTTCGACCATCTAAGTTTAATTATATAAGCAATCTCCTGCAAGAAGAATTTGAATCTACTTATAATCAAATACTAGAATCTGGAACATTAAAGTTTGAGGTTATAAACCTGATTAACCAATGCCAATCGGTATTTGAAGATTTGAATTTTTCGGATGAAAATGAAGACAATCAATTCCTTCGCTATGCTATTCTTGGAACCATAAGTGAGTATTTAGAAGGTGTAACAAGTGGGAATGAAAATGTGAAAGATGGGTTACAACAGTCAACAAAAACTGAAGGATAATATTGCCGCCATCCAGATTGCATTAAAATGGAAGCAAGGCCAATTGCTATTACCCGAACAGGTAGAAGCATTAAAACGTTATGCAGGCTTTGGTGGCTTAAAAGCGGTACTGTATCCAAATGCACCAAAGGAAGAATGGATGAAGCTAAAAGCATCCAAAGAAGATTTAAATCTCTACCCAGGCATTATTGAACTGCACAAGTTATTACAGCAGCATCTAAATGAAGCAGATTATAAGCAGGCCATTGATTCTATAAAGAATAGCATCCTCACTGCTTTTTATACTCCTGAAATTATTCCTAAAACTGTATTTGCTGTTTTAACAGAACAAGGGATTGAACCTAAAAACATCTATGAACCAAGTGCTGGTGCCGGTGTATTTGTAAACGAAGCTGCAAACACTTTCCCCTCATTGCAAAACATTACTGCTGTAGAAAAAGATATGCTGACGGGACGGGTATTGACTGCTTTGAGTAGTTCGATACCCGTCCCTATTTCTGTGCAAGTGAAAGGTTTTGAAGGCACTTCCAATGCAGAAAATGGAATGCATGATTTGATCATCAGCAATATCCCTTTCGGCAACTTTCGGATATTTGATGAAGCTATTAATGATGAATCAATAACCGGTAAAATTCATAATTACTTTTTTGCAAAGGGATTAGATAAAATAAAAGAAGGCGGCTTACTGGCATTTATAACAACCAATGCTTTTTTAAACAGCTCATCAAATAAAGTAGCAAGGGAGTATGTTTTTAAACATGCTGATTTTATAAGCTTGAATGTGTTGCCTGATAATTTAATGAAGGATACCGGCAATACAGAAGCACCCTGTCATTTATTGATTGTACAAAAGAATATCAGCAAACAATCTCTTTCAGATAATGAAGAATTATTAGTCAATACAATTGAGGCGAAGAATGAGTTTGGTAAGTATCCCATGAATCAATTCATACAACAGCATCCCGAAATTATTCTTGGGAATGAAATAAAAGCAGGTAAGAATCAATATGGAAAAGCCACTCAAACTGTATGGCAGAATGGTGATATAAACGATTTAAAAGAGAAGTTAGCCGAAACCATAACTTATGGGATTAACCAGCACTTCAACAAGGAAGCGTTTGAATTAAAAGTTACGCAGGAAACTATTGCACCCGGTAATCAACTAACTTATCTGGCCATGCCGGAGAACAATCCCGATAATAGTGCAGTTCAATTAGGGCTATTTGATATTTCCCCGGCGACAAATATTAACCGGGCATCAGCTTATATCAACAGATTAGACGCTACTGTTGTTGATAGGAAATCAGCCAGGATAGCCAACCTTATCAAAACTACTGATAAGCCAGAGCATGAAGCATTTGTTTTAATTACTGCCAAATCATTAGCCTTTAAACAATATGTTTACAAGCTGTACTCCAATGTTGATGAAATACAATTTCCTGCAAACTGGATGAATGCCCCGGCTATTCATAATGAGCTTAATGGCTTATCCCACAAACTACAAGAATATAATCATCAATTTCATAATGAAGGGGAATCAACTTTTCATATCCCGTTTAATAAAAATGATGAGCAATTAGAGGAGTTAACGAATCTTAGCTCATATCATAAAGAGGGAACATTGGTGGTTCACAATGGCCTGGTTGGTTTTATTTCTTATATCGCTGGTGAAAATGATAAACCCGTTTTCTTACCAAGCCTTTACGAGAAAAAAGATGTTGGCTTTTATCAGCAATATACAGCAGTAAGAGATGAGTATTTAATGCTGGCTGATAAAGAAGCAATCGAAAAAGTTGAATATTCGGATGTAAGAAAACAACTCAATGAATCTTATGATGCTTTAGTAAAAGGTTATGGTTTATTAAACACAAGCACTAACAGGCAACGAATATTAAAAGATGAAGCATTTGGCTTCCTCATATTAGCATCGTTGGAAAGAAAGGACGGCGAGCATTATTTAAAAGCTGATATACTTACTCAATCACTTATTCAAAAGCAGGAATCATTTCATTCTGATAACCCTGTGGAGGCTTTAGCAAGAAGCCTGAATGATAAGGGCTTTGTAGATATAGAGTTTATTGCCGCTGCTACCGGCTCTACTGAATCAGATGCAATACAGGCATTAGGCAATCATATTTATTTAAACCCTGCAAATGAAAGATGGGAAACCGCTGACCAATTATTAAGCGGTAATGTAATTATCAAATTGAATATTGCGAAAGAAGAAGTAGAACAACATCCGGAAAATGCTCAATTTCAAAGAAGCCTTGAAGCATTGGAAAAAATACAGCCTGAAAAAATCCCGTATGAACTATTGGATTTTAATTTGGGTGAAAGATGGATACCAAAGGACTACTACAATCGATTTGCTACTTCCCTATTTGAATTAAATGCAGAAGTAAATTACTTTTCTTCATTGGACACGTTCAAGGTAAAAATTGAAAGTAGTAATGCCAAGACCAATCAGGAATATGCTGTTACCACAAAAAGTGGTAGTACAACTTACGGTCATACCATTTTGGAAAATGCTTTAGAAAATACCACACCATTCTATACTTATGAAATTGATTTAGGCGATAAGAAAATAAGGGTTCCGGATAACGATGCTATTCAATTGGCACATCAAAAGATTGAATCTATCCGCAATTATTTTACTGTGTGGCTAAAAGAATTACCAGCAGAGGATAAAAATCATTTGGAGAAACTCTACAATGATACTTTTAATTGTTATGTCTTGAGGGAGTATGATGGAAGCCATTTGCAGTTTCCGGGGCTAGATTTAAAAAGGTTAGGCATTGAGGATTTATACAGTTCACAAAAGAATTCGGCGTGGCGGATCATACAAAACAGAGGGGCATTAATTGACCATGAGGTTGGTTTAGGAAAGACTTTAACAATGGTTGTGGCAGCCCATGAAATGAAACGTTTGGGAATAGTTAATAAACCAATGATCCTGGCATTAAAAGCTAATGTAAATCAAATTGCAGAAACCTATCGAAAGGCTTATCCGAACGCTAAAATACTTGCTCCGGGAGAAAATGATTTTACACCAGCCAAACGATTAAGATTATTCCATGAAATAAAAAATAATAATTGGGAATGTATCATTTTAACACACGACCAGTTTGGTAAAATTCCTCAATCGCCGGAAATACAAAGAGAGATATTCCAGGCAGAATTGGACAACGTTGAAAGAGACCTTTATACGCTGAAAGATATGGGTGGAGAAATATCCCGGCGTATGTTGAAAGGATTGGAGATAAGGAAAAATAATTTGGGCATAAAACTACAGGGCATACTAAAAGACATTGATGAAAAGAAGGATGCAGGAATCAATTTTAAAGATTTAGGCATTGACCATTTATTTGTTGATGAGTCACACAAATTTAAGAACCTTACTTTCACTACAAGACATGATAGGGTTGCCGGTTTAGGGAATATGGAGGGAAGCCAAAAAGCACTGAACATGCTTTTTGCAGTAAGAACTCTGCAGGAAAAATTCGATAGCGATTTATGCGTTACTTTTTTATCAGGCACACCCATTTCAAATAGTCTTACTGAAATGTATTTGCTGTTTAAATACCTTCGACCTAACGAAATGAGAAGGCAGCAGATTGAAAACTTTGATGCCTGGGCGGCAGTGTTTGCAAGAAAAACAGTTGACTTTGAATTTTCTGTTACCAATGAGATTATTGCTAAAGAACGGTTCCGTCATTTTATTAAAGTACCAGAGCTTGCATTGTTCTACAATGAAATCACCGATTATAAAACTGCCAGGCATATTAATTTGGATAAACCTGAATTGTATGAACAATTAATAAATATTCCACCAACACCAGACCAACAGGAGTTTACTAAAAAGCTAATGGCATTTGCTAAAACCGGCGATGCAGAATTAATTGGCAGGCTCCCGCTAACAAAAGAAGAAGATAAAGGCAGGATACTGATTGCTACCAACTATGCCAAAAAGATGGCGGCAGATATGCGACTCATTAATCCGTTCATTTATGAAGATCATCCCAATCATAAAGTAAATGTTTGTGCAAAAAAAGTTTCGGAGTTATACCACTTAAGTAATGAGCAAAAAGGAACGCAGATTATCTTCAGTGATATTGGTACACCTAAACCGGATGCGTTTAATATTTACGATGCATTGAAAAATAAGTTGATAACTGATTTTTCAATACCTGCTAATCATATCACGTTTATACATGACTGGACGGACAGGCAAAAGCCAGAACTGTTTCGCAAAATGAATAGTGGCGAAATAAGGATATTACTCGGCAGTACTGAAAAGGCCGGAACCGGCCTCAATGTTCAAAAGAAAGTTATTGCAATGCACCATCTGGACATTCCATGGAAACCCTCAGAACTGGAGCAACGAAATGGCCGGGGAGCAAGACAGGGCAATATTTTGGCGAAGGAGGCTTATGGAAATAAAGTGAACAATTACATTTATGCAGTGGAACAATCATTGGATAACTACAAGTTTAACCTGCTGAAGAATAAGCAGACATTTATCAGCCAGATGAAAAATTGTGAGCTGAATGTTAGAACAATTGATGAGGGTTCCATTGATGAAAAAAGTGGAATGAATTTTTCAGAATACATCGCCATTCTTTCCGGTGATACTACTTTATTGGAAAAATCAAAAATGGAAAAGAAGATTGCTGTTTTGGAGAGCCTGCGGAATGCTTATCACAAAGAAGTGATACGTTCCAGGTTTCAATTGGAAAACCTGCAAACTGATAAGGGAAAAACTGTACAGACATTAGATAAGCTTGCGCTTGATTCACGCACTTATAAAGGTCAATTACAGTTTGATAAGGAAGGAATAAAACTTAACCCTATACATTTGGATAATTTCAATTCAGCAGATGCTGAAGCTATTGGCACTTACCTTATTAAACAGTCCCTTATATGGAAACCAAATCTTGGTGAAGATGGCATAATGAAAATGGGCAGTCTCTATGGCTTTGATTTATACATACGCAGGCAGAAAGAAACTTATGAAGAAAATGCGATGTTTGAATACCGATACCAAAATATCTTTTATGCGGAAAGCGCATCATCCGGAATAAAATATTCATGGAACCAAGGTCACATAAACATTGATAATCCAAAGATTGCAGCCCGGTATTTTCTGAACGCTATTGATCGGGTTGAATCGCTGAAAGAAAAGTATGAGAAAAATCTACAGGAGATAGAACAAAATATACCCATGTTGCAACAGTTGGTTGCAAAACCTTTTGAAAAGGAAAATGATTTAACCAAATTGAAAAAAGATGTTTCAAAATTGGAAAGGGAAATTTCTATAAAGATTCAGGAAAATCATATGAAGCAGCATTGTGTATTGGATGAAAGCGGTGTCGAGGCGAAAGAAAATTTGGGAATTAAAATACAGGATAAAGAAACTAAATCATTACTGCCCAAAAAGCAATCGGCTGAAAAGAATGTAAAGGGAGTAAGAATATAAATATCAATTGTAATTAAAAATGATTTTTAAAAAAAATAAGCACTTTATAATTTTATCCATATCTATAATATTTTTTAAAATGACAATCTAATACTCCTCATACCAATTGAATTTTTCCCGAACGATATTTGATTTTTCTTTTTTTATGTAATCCAAAAGAGACATGGAAACTGGTGATAGCTTTTTCCCTTTTAGCCAAATCAAACTCCACATTGTTTTAATGGGCATTCCCTTAATAGGTATTATATGCAAGTCATGATTATGTAATTCATTCTTAATACCAATTAGAGGCATAATTGAAAAACCTAATCCAGCTAAAACTGCCTGCTTCACTGCTTCGTTAGAGGTAAGCTCCATTTTTTTTAAAGCTGGGATATTATATTGTTGAATAAACCTTTCCATTGTCTGCCTTGTACCAGACCCCTTCTCTCTGTATATTAAAGGCAAATCTTTAAATATATCTTTTGTACTCAACGATTTCTTAAGCTTCAGTTCACTGTTACCTACCAGGTATAATTTATTTTGAAGTAGGTCTAATTTTTCAAAATTGAGTGTAGTAGGTAAAATGGAAACAAGTGCAAAATCAACCTCATTATTTTCCAAACTTTCCAGTACGCTGTTTTTATTGGTCACATCCATTAGTAACTCAATTCCATCATGTTGTTTGATAAAGTCAGAAAGGAAATAAGGCATCACATATTTACCTGTAGATACGATTGAAATTTTTAACCTACCTGTTAATTGCCCTTTATAAGCCAATGTTTTATAGTTGATGGCATATACCTGGTTGATAATATTTTCGGCAGACTCTGCAATTTCTTTTCCGAAGTCGGTAATGTAAATTTTTCTGCCTACTACTTCGGTTAAAGGAATTTCAAACTGCGATTGAAAATTTCTAAGCTGAATAGAAACAGCAGGTTGTGTTAAGTGCAATTCCTCTGAAGCCTTAGTAACACTTTGGGTCTTCACTATTTTAAGAAATATCTGAAGCTGGTTCAAGGTATAATTCATAAATATACGTTATGGATAACATTATAAAGATAAATAATTTATTCTGATTTTTAGTCACCAAATTTGTCTGATAAAATTAAACCAAAAATGACTTTTAAAAATTATTGGCTGCTAAAGCCATAAAAATTGAGATATAGAAATACAACTTATTTGCTGCACGTTTACCATTGCCGCAGCGGAATAGCTTTTAATACCCACTTCAAAACCAAAATAGTTTTCATGAACAATGAATAAAATACTATTCGGGATTTGGAAGAAAATATCAAACATTTAGAAAAGAAGATTAGGTAATTGCAGGAAACGTTAAGGCATGCTATTAAAAAATTATGGAGAAAGGTAAAACACGTACCTGCGTGAATGTATTTATACAAATTTCAGGATAACTCAATAACATAAAAATAAATTACTCACTTAAGCAATACTATAATACTTGATGGCATTAATTAATTCTGTATCAATTGGTAGCTCACTCCGAAAATTTTATCAAATTCTCCGGCTGGATAAAAAAGATATTTCTGCCATTTACGCTTTTGCTATCATGGCCGGCTTAGTACAATTATCGCTTCCACTGGGCATACAAACAATCATTAGTTTTGTGATGGCCGGGTCGGTTTCTACATCCATTGTTGTGTTGATCTTATTGGTTGTTTTTGGTACATTCTTAAATGGCCTGTTGCAGGTTAGGCAACTTGAAATTATAGAAAAATTAAAGCAGAAAATATTCCTGAGATATGGATTGGAGTTTAGTGATAGACTTCCAAAACTGGATAATGAGAAATTAGATAACTACTATTTACCGGAATTAGTAAATCGTTTTTTTGACACCATCTCTTTGCAAAAAGGAATAGAGAAACTATTACTGGATTTACCTGCTGCCATTATTCAAATCCTGCTGGGATTGATGTTGCTATCTTTCTATCATCCTGTTTTTATAGGCTTTGGAATAATGTTAATTTTCATTATTATACTAATACTTTATTTTACTTCACCAAAGGGCCTTGCACTCGCTATACAATCGAGTGATTATAAATATAAGGTAGCGGCATGGCTTCAGGAAACTGCCCGTGTGGTAAAATCTTTTAAGTACTCAAAAAGCAACCTGCACATTACCAAGACGGATGAATTTATTGGCGGCCACTTAGATGCTCGTACCAATTATTTTAAAATATTGCTGATACAATTCTGGAGCCTCATCAGCTTCAAGATAATTGTAACTGCTGCGATGCTTATTGTGGGTACAATTTTGTTGGTCAATCAGCAAATAAATGTTGGACAGTTCATTGCTGCTGATATCGTTATAATAGCAATTATAGGGTCGGTAGAAAAGGTAATCCTCAGCCTCGATAAAGTATATGATGCGTTAGTATCTGTAGAAAAACTTGGCAAGATTACAGAAGCAGCTATTGAAAAAGGAGGTAATATTCAATTAGACAATATTCAACAAGGTGTGTCTATACAATTCGTGAATACAAGCTTTACATATCCTGATGGGAAAAAGATATTGGACGAGATTAATTTTAATATAGATGCCGGCCAACTTGTTAATATAAGAGGCGTATCCGGTTCGGGTAAATCTACTTTACTAAGGCTATTAACCGGATCTTACAAGCATTTTGATGGCAATATATTGATAGATGGGCAGTCAATTACCAACTATAATATACAAAGCATTCGTAGCAATACAGGTATTCTTGTTAACAGCCAGGATATTTTTACAGGTACCTTATTGGAAAATATAACGATGGATAATCCGGGTATTACTCTAAAGCAGGTAAATGAATATGTCGTGCAATTTGGTTTAACAAAGTTTATACAGTCTGATAAGAATGGGATTCAAATGTTACTTGACCCTTTGGGCAAAAGACTATCAAAAGAGGTACGGCAGAAAATATTATTAGTAAGGGCCCTGCTTGGCAGGCACAGGTTATTACTGCTGGAAGAGCCTTTTGAATACTTGGATAAGTCAACAGCAGAAATATTGATAAACTGGCTCAAAAATCTTAAGAATACAACCGTATTAATTGCATCCAACGATGATAAACTGTCACCCGAATGTGATGCTGTATTGTGCCTTTAAAAATAAAACTTAATAATTTACAAAATTACTGATGGATAGCTACATTACCGCAGATATCGAATACCAGTCGCAGCAGAGCACTTTAGGCTCCTTTAAAAAGGTGTATAAAGTTGAAAAAAAAGGTAATGTAAAAAAATGGCTGTATGGAATGCTCGTCGTTTTGGTTTTAACTATGTTTTTACCTTGGACACAGAATATTCGAGCGAAGGGCACCATTACAACACTTCGGCAGGAACAACGACCACAGGAGTTGAATACCATTATAGCCGGGAGTGTACTAAAGTGGTATGTAAAAGAAGGAGATTTTGTGAAAGAAGGCGATACTATTTTGCAATTAGGCGAAGTAAAAGTGGACTATTTTGACCCTAAATTGTTAAGCAGAACACAGCAACAAATTGATGCTAAACAGCAAAGTATTGAGGGTTACAAAAATAAAGCAGGAACCGCTGTAACGCAGACTTCGGCTTTGTTACAGGGTCAATACCTGAAGTTAGAGTCGCTGGATAATAAACTAATGCAGCAGCAACTAAAAGTTGCCAGTGACAGTACTGATTTAATTGCAGTAAATAATGAGTTGACTGTATATAAACGACAAATTGATGCGGCAAAACTGATGCTGGACAGTGGTGTAATATCGCTGGTTGATTATGAAAAACGAAGAGTAAATTATCAAAATGCAGCCGCAAAAAAGATTAGTGCTGAAAATAAATATTCACAAAGCAAACAGGAATTGATTATTTTAAGAATAGAGAAAAACAGTACGATACAGGAATATACTGACAAGATATCTAAAGCAGAAGGTGATAAATATTCATCTCTTTCCAGTGCTGCCTCTACAGAAGCTGATGTGGCAAAACTTGAAAATATTTATTCCAGTTACGACGAAAGGAACAAATTATACTATATCAAAGCGCCTCAAAACGGTCAGGTAACCAAGGCTAAAAAGGCGGGTATTGGTGAGATACTAAAAGAAGGTGAAATGATAGTAGAGATTGTGCCATCCAATGTACAATATGCAGTGGAAATGTTTATAGAACCCATGGATCTGCCCTTAATAAATATCGGGCAAAAAGTACGCTTTGTTTTTGATGGTTTCCCGGCAATCGTATTTAGCGGATGGCCCAAAAACAGTTACGGAACATTTGGCGGTAAAGTCTCCGCAGTAGAAACATCCGTAAGCAGTAATGGTAAGTTCAGGGTATTGGTGGCTGAAGATCCGGCGGATAAAAAATGGCCCATACAATTAAGAATGGGCGGTGGAGCTAATGGCATTGCTTTACTAAAGGACGTTCGTATTTATTATGAATTGTGGCGAAATATCAATGGCTTTCCACCAGATTATTATAAGAAACCCGAAATAACAGAAACCCAAAATAGCAAGTATGAATAGTGTGCGTTCTTTACGGAGGGTAGGTTGGTTTCTGCTTATTATATTTTTTACAACAATAGCCTATGGCTATGCACAGGATAAAAGTACCCAGGTATTTACAGTAGATGACTTTATACAACAGGTTAAAAAATATCATCCTGTGGCAAAGCAAGCTAATATCGCCGTAGAAAAAGCCGATGCAGCATTACTATCAGCTAAAGGGAGTTTTGACCCTGCCATTGGCGTTGATGCCAGTAGGAAAACCTTTGATGGAAAAAATTATTATTTTTATACCAACCCTGAGTTAAGTATTCCTCTGCCGGTTGGCAATATCAAAACAGGCCTTGAAAATAACGGCGGCGATTTTATTACATCAGAAATTACAAAAGGTAAATCAAGCTATCTCGGCATTGAGATTCCATTGGCAAATGGACTACTATTGGATAAAAGACGTGCTGCCCTACAACAGGCAAAACTATTCCGAAACCAAAGTGAACAGGAACGCTTATTAATATTGAATACTTTATTTTTAGAATCCTATCTGGCCTACTGGAATTGGGCAGCCAGCTATCAGCAATACTCAGCTTACGAAAAATTTACTGAAATAGCCACTAACCGTTTAAGGTTAATCCGGATTGCGGTTACACAAGGAGATCGTGCTGTGATGGATACTGTTGAAGCATATACTCAACTGCAGACTTATCAACTGATGCAGTCGGAAGCCCTTTTAAAATTGACCAATGCAAAACTGGACTTGAGTAATTATTTATGGTTTGAAAATTATAGCGGTTACCAATTGCCTGATATCTATTTGCCTGATAGTTTGAATTTTACTAATGCTATCACATACCAGAATGCAGAGGATTTAATTACCCAATCATCCCTCCAAAACCCAGCTCTAAAAGTTTACGACTTCAAATTAATTAGCCTGGAAGTAGAGCGTAAATTAAAACGCCAGAGCCTGTTACCTTATTTTTCATTAAAAGCAAATCTGTTGAATAAAGACTACTACGCTCTCAAAAACCTTCGTACTAATTTTATCCAGAATAATTACCGGTGGGGTGTAGATTTTAAAATCCCTTTATTTTTACGGGTAGCCCGTGGTGAGTATAAAAAAGCTCAGTTAAAAATTCAGGAAACCAATCTTGAATTCATCAATAAACGCCAGCAAACAGAAAATAAAATACGCAGTTATTATAACGAATTAATTGCTTTAGCTGGCCAGATGCAAACTACACAAAGCATGTTCAATAACTACCAGTTCTTACTACGAAGCGAAGAATTAAAATTTGCACAGGGCGAAAGCTCTCTTTTTTTGGTCAACAGCAGAGAAATAAAAGTCATTGAATTATTGCAAAAAAGAATAGAGCTGGCTTCAAAATGGTACAAAGCTAAATACTCACTGGAATGGGCAGCCGGTAAATTATTTTAACGGATATAAGTACTTAATCTAACGTTTTAATGTTTCAAATTATTCTTTAATCAATTTTTTGTTTGTTCACTAAAAGAAATTGTTTAGTGCATGGCAATCTCTTAAAGATGTATTTCTAATCTCTAAATACATAAAAATAATTTATGTTTATTATAGATAAGATAAATGAAAATTTATGAATTCTTCTACTCATTTTTGCAGTATCAAACTAAAAAAAATAACAACATTATGACAAAAATTACTGTAGCAAAAGGTGACGGTATAGGGCCGGAAATAATGGATGCCACTTTGGATATTATTTTGGCAGCCGGTGCCAAAATTGAGATTGAAGAAATAGAAGTGGGTGAAAAAGTTTACCTGGCCGGTAATACTTCTGGTATTGCGCCAGAGTCCTGGGAAACTATCAGACGGAATAAGGTTTTCCTGAAAGCCCCCATTACTACGCCACAGGGCGGCGGATACAAAAGCCTCAATGTAACTACCCGGAAATTTCTTGGGCTTTATTCCAACGTGCGGCCATGTATGAGCCTGCATCCCTTTGTAAGTACCAAACACCCTGTTATGGACCTGGTAATAGTTAGAGAAAATGAGGAAGATCTTTATGCCGGTATTGAACATCAGCAAACAGACGAAGTGGTGCAATGCCTGAAATTAATCAGCAGGCCAGGTTGTGAAAAAATAGTTCGCTATGCTTTTGAATATGCCAAGCAACAAGGAAGAAAAAAAGTGACCTGCTTTACAAAAGATAATATTATGAAACAAAGCGATGGTTTGTTTCACCAGGTGTTTGATGAAATAGCGAAGGAGTATCCTGAAATCGAAAATGAACACTGGATTATTGATATTGGTGCGGCTAAGATGGCGGATACCCCGGAGATTTTTGATGTGCTGGTAATGCCCAATTTATACGGGGATGTACTTTCTGATGTAGCTGCTCAGATTACCGGTTCAGTGGGCTTAGCTGGCTCTGCAAATATTGGCGAAGAGTGCGCTATGTTTGAAGCCATTCACGGTTCCGCCCCTCGCCGGGCTGGCCAAAATGCGGCAAATCCATCCGGCCTGCTGCAAGGTGCTGTAATGATGCTTAACCATATAGGGCAAACTGAGGTTGCTGAAAAAGTTCAAAATGCCTGGCTTAAAACCATTGAAAACGGTATCCATACTTATGACATTTTTAAGGAAGGAACAAGCAGGCAGCAAGTGGGAACAAAAGAATTTGGAAAAGCAGTAATAGCCAATTTAGGGAATAAGCCTTCCGTTTTAAAGCCTGTCTCTTATGTAAAAGACACTCCACTTAACCTGCCAAAATACCAAAGAAAATCCCCTGCACAAAAGCAGTTGGTTGGAGTTGATGTATTTGTACACTGGGCGGGAACAGACCCCAATGAATTGGCCGGTATCATTCATAAAATAGAACAACCAGGTTTAAATCTTACTATGATAACGAACAGGGGTATAAAGGTCTATCCCGATGGGTTTAAAGAAACATTTTGCACTGACCATTGGCGCTGCAGGTTTAAACCGGTTGACGGTGATTTAATTACCAAAAAAGAAATTATTGAGTTGCTGGCAAAAGCGGAGGCTGAAAGTATTGATACCATTAAAACTGAAAATCTCTATTCTTTTAATGGCAAGGCATCCTATTCTTTAGGGCAGGGGCAATAATAAAAACCACACTAAGCCTAACCTGCCAATAAATCAGAAAAGACTGTGTAGGAAAATTATTGAACGCACAATTAATAATGAACCCATTGATTGATCAGATAATAAATCCATTCGTTGAAGGATTGTTTCTTTTCCAGGATAGTTTTCTAGTATGATAAAAGGGCAACCCAAATCATTGCTCTTTATTGAAATCGCAAAACTAATTAAAGATGAATTGATCCAGAAGCGGTTAACGCAACACCCATTGTTGCTTTCAACAAAATGTTGGATGAGCTATAGAGATCAGAATCGTTTAAACCATAAAAAATACAATCATGATTATTCAACTAATCCAGGGACAATTCAACGCTCATGAGGCCATTGAAATTATCACACAAATGATTCATGTTAAAATCAAATATCATGAAAACAAGATCGCCGGTAATAGCAATGAAGAAGATATAAAAAACAGGGAAACAAAAATTAAGCATCTTCAAAAGGAGTTATTTGAAGTTAGAAAAGAAATGCTTTCAAAAAAAGGAAGCCTGAGTATTGAGTCCGTAATAAATATTGCTTAACAGGGATAACAATAATCTGATAAAATATGAAGAGTAACCTCATTTACATTTCCCTGAATATACTTGGTGTGTTCGCATTTTTTTTGTTAGCTATATTAAAACAAGACGTTATTCTGAGTCAGCTTTTTTTATCTATTTCACTCATCATGTCTCTGAATACTATAAGATTAGTTTCGGGGAAAAATTTAAACATAAACCACAAACATGAAGAAAAAACAGGAATTTAAATTAATAGAGGGTGAATTTACACCACAAGATGCAAAGGAAGTATTAATAAACTTATACACCAGCAAAATCAATTTCCATTTGATGAAGAATTTTAGCTCAACTGAACGTTTTGGAAAAATGGATGAAACGGCAAGTAAAAGAATTCCCCAACTGAAAGAAAGTATGACGATTATTTCTGCGATTATTCAGGAAGCTACTGACAAGAAAAAAAAGCTAAAGGTAACTGCTACAGTTAATATTGAATTTGGTGGCATCTAAAAATAACAACCCATACAATAACAGGATTTAACTGATATTAGATGGCAGAAAGAAAGGGATTTTTTTACTAGTTAAGATTTTGGAGGTTGCCATGCTTGAAATTTATTACCGGGCTAGAATAAACTTGAAGACGGCAGAAGAAATGAATCACAAATTAGCTGACTTATACAGCAACTAAGAAACGGGCTATGTAAAAGAAATCTAACCTCAAAAGTTTCCAAAATAATTGCAACCGGTCGCTGTTTTTAGCGCAAGTTTTAACTATAACGTACACTCCATTTAATAAAATATAGCGTTTACCAAGAGGAGAAACTGTAGAAGGCATAAAGGGCAAAAGATGGAAAGTGAAAAAATATAAGCATGAAATCAAAACTTTTTCTGGTATGCCCAGACTGCCATTTAGAGTATCTAATTAAAAAGACATATGGAGACGATGTGTTTTTTTTAACTGCACTTGGTGCTGTTTTCAATTTTGGTGAAGTGAAGTACATTGAAGCTCTAATGGATTTTATAGCGGATGAGGGTGTTACCGATATTTTTGTAGTGAATGAAACGTCATGCCGCTTTATCAAAAGCATTATAGAAGGAGAAAATGGATTTGATACTTTTTGTGAAGATATAATCAAAGATGTTTTGATTGATAATTATTTCGATGTAATGCATCGTGCATCACTAACTGATAAAAAGGAAAGGCTTGCAGAACTGAATGTTAAGCAGCAAATAAGAGAAATTATGTCGAATGAGTTATTTCTACAAAGCATAGCTAAATATAGGGTTAACATAAAGGGGCTTGTTTTGACAGCCGAAGAGAAGGTTGTAAATGAATTCTGTTGGAATATATAATTGGGAGTCAATATTTCCTTTGTATAAACTAAACTGAAGACATTAGAATTGATGGTTTCATTAGTGAACCTTGTAGCCAGGATAAACAGCTAAATTCCATCTCTGAAAGGCTTGGAAAATTGGTAGTAGTGAAATTATGCTAAGGCCTTCTATACTAGGTATAGTTAAGGAGCAAACAGAATTATGGGTTTGAACATTTGCCCTTACAACTTGCTATTTCTATTAAAACCTTTTTTCATGAACATTGAGTTTAATCCATCACTTAACAATAAGCTTTTTATAAAAAATCCTCAAAGTACCGATTTAGGAAAAAAAATAATCAATGAAGCCATCAACCTCATATCGAAAATTGGATATGAACAATTTACTTTTAATAAACTGGCTGCCAAAATTGAAACTACAGAGGCAACTATTTACAGATATTTTTTAAATAAGCACAAATTATTAATCTACTTATTAAGTTGGTACTGGTCATATCTGGAATTTAAAATTGTGATTCAAATCAATAGCATCACAAACCCTATTAATAAAATAAAGAAGATAATTGATATTTTGATATGGGAAGATAATCCGGAAATAAGCTTCGGAGCTTTCGATAATCAGGCACTTTATTTAATTGCGATTGCAGAAGGGAATAAAACCTATTTTTCTCAAGATGTAGATGAAAATAATAAGAATTTGCTTTATAAGCCATTAAAAGATTTATGTGGCAAAATAGCCGTAGTATTTTCGGAATATAACCCTAAATACAAGTATTCCAATACCCTGGCAAGCTCAATAATAGACCTTTCGCATTCGCACTACTTTTTTATGCACCATTTACCTCAATTAGGTGATTTTGGAAAGCAAAAAATGCCAAAAGATATTAAAGCTTTTTTAGAAGATCTGGTGTTTAAAACTTTGAAGTAAGAGTTGCTTAAAATCAGTAGAGATTAAATTTTTCAACTACTCTATTGATATTCAATTTATTCAGGTGGGTTGTCCTACCCCGTTTACCCCCTTACCATACTCCGTTGGATAAATTTTTGCAGTTATTTCATTTAACACTATTGACTAAATGTGAGGAGTGAAAATATGAGCAACAGTGTATATCAAATCAACAAAGGCATCAACAAGCCGATTGAGTTTAAGGGGCTAAAAGCACAATACATCTGGTACCTGGGCGGTGGGCTTGTTGCTTTGTTAATCCTCTTTGCCATCGTCTACATCATCGGTGTAAATGTATTTATTTGTCTTGCCTTAATTGTTTCCCTGTCAACCGCATTATTCATGTATGTATATAAACTCAGCCGTACTTACGGCGAATTTGGCTTAATGAAAAAGGTTGCCAGAAAAGCAGTACCCAAGGTCATTAAAAGCTATTCAATAGTCCTTTTTAAAAAGCAATTACTTAAATGAAAAACCTGCTCGACATACTGCCAGTTTATGGAGTGGAACATGATGCTATTCTTTCAAAGATGGGAGATATAACTGTTGCCTTTAAAGTTGAATTACCGGAATTATTTACGATGAGCAATGACGACTATGAAGCATTTCATCACTCCTGGATTAAAGCTATAAAAGTATTACCTGTTAATGCTGTATTATACAAACAAGACTGGTTTACAGAAGAGAAATATAAAGCAGACTTTTTAAAAGAAGACACCAGTTTTTTAAGCAGAAGCAGCGAACGGTTTTTTAATGAGCGGCCTTATCTTAATCATGAATGTTTTATCATGCTGACAAAGAAGCCTGCAAACCGAAAAGCATCATCTTCTGTATTTTCAAGTTTGCTAAAAAGAACAATAGTTCCTGAAGAGACGCTACAACTAAAACATTATCAGGACTTCATTAATAATGTTGGCCAGTTTGAAAAAATATTATCTGATAGTGGGTTTATTTCTTTTTCCCGGTTAAATAACTTAGCCCTTATTGACTTAATTGTAAAGTATATGAATTTGCAAACAGGAGAAAATATTGTGAGGGATATTGAGTTTAAAGATGAATGGAAGATAGGAGAAAATTATTGTCAGCTCTACACTATGGCTGATGCTGAATTTGTTCCTCCCTTATGCGGTTCCCGGATAAACTATGATAAATACTCCACCGATAAAACAAAATTCAGCGTTGGTTTTGCTTCACCTATTGGTCAACTCCTTTCATGCAATCACATTTACAGCCAGTATGTGTTTATTGATGATGTGCAGAAAACCATACAGAAATTAGAAAGCAAAAGATTAAGGTTACAATCTCTATCAGCCTACAGCCGGGAAAATTCAATTGCAAAGGATTCTACGGATAATTTTTTAAATGAAGCTATTGGGGAACAAAGGTTGCCAGTAAAAGCACATTTTAACTTGCTGGCATGGACGGACAATAAAGAGAATCTAAAAGTAATCAGAAACCTTTGCTCATCTGCTCTCACTCAAATGGATGCTACACCCAAACAAGAAACAGAAGGTGCAGCTCAAATCTTTTGGGCAGGCATACCAGGCAATGCGGCAGATTTTCCAATGAACGATACCTTTGATACCTTTTCGCCGCAGGCTTGCTGCTTTTTTAATCTGGAAACCAACTACCGTACTTCGGCAAGTCCGATAGGAATCCGTTTGGGTGACAGGCTGAGTGGCAAACCTGTTCATGTGGATATTTCTGATGAGCCAATGGATAAGGGGATCTGCACAAATCGGAATAAATTCATTTTGGGTCCGTCCGGTAGTGGTAAATCTTTCTTTACTAACCACATGGTAAGGAGCTATTACGAAAAAGGCACACATATTGTACTGGTAGATGTCGGTCATTCCTACAAAGGCTTGTGCGACATGGTGGGTGGCTACTATTTCACTTACTCCGAAACCAAACCAATCAAGTTCAATCCGTTTTACATTGGCGAAGGAGACACTTTAGATACAGAAAAAAAGGAAAGCATAAAAACCCTTTTGCTTGCCCTTTGGAAGAAAGATAATGAAACCTACAACCGCAGCGAATACGTTGCCCTTTCAAATGCCCTGCAATTGTATTTTGATAAAGTAGAGAAGGATAAGGAATTATTCCCCTGCTTCGATACGTTTTATGAATTTTTGAAAGACGAATTTGTTGGCATCTTAAAAGGTGATAATGTTAAGGATAAGGATTTTGATGTGTCTAATTTTTTGTATGTACTTAGGCCGTATTACAAGGGTGGTGAATTTGATTATTTATTGAACGCAAAAGAAAACCTTGATTTATTGCAGCAACGATTTATAGTGTTTGAGTTGGATAATATAAAAGACCATCCGATATTATTCCCGGTGGTAACAATAATAATCATGGAGGTATTCATCAGCAAAATGAGAAAGCTGAAAGGCATCCGCAAAATGATATTGATTGAAGAGGCCTGGAAAGCCATTGCAAAAGAAGGAATGGCAGAATATATCAAATATCTGTTTAAAACTGTAAGAAAGTTTTTTGGTGAAGCCATTGTTGTAACACAGGAAGTGGAAGATATAATCAGTTCGCCCGTTGTTAAACAAGCCATTATTAATAACAGCGACTGCAAGATATTATTAGACCAAAGTAAGTATCAGAATAAGTTTGATTTAATTCAGGAACTATTGGGATTGACAGAAAAAGAAAAGGCTTTGGTTCTTTCAATTAACAAGGCTAATGATCCCACAAAAAAGTATAAGGAGGTCTTTATTTCATTAGGAGGCGTGTTAAGTAAAGTGTACCGGACAGAAGTTTCTCCGGAGGAATATTTGGCTTATACAACAGAGGAAAAAGAGAAAGTAAAAGTGCAGGCTGCCGCATTGAAATTCGGAAGCATCGAAAAAGGTATTGCATCATTAACAAATTAAAATAAATACTATGAAGTACTTAATTTTTTTCTTTATTCTGCTGGCAACTGCATGTAATAGCCCCAAAAATGACACTACATTAGATGGCGTTTATACTGCTTCTTATGAACATGAGTTTGGCAGAAATACTGATACATTAACCCTTAAAAAAGCTAACGATGGCAATGGGGTTTACCAGATAACAAGGCATACCGGGTTAATTAAAAAATTAGATGGGAAAGAATTTCCAAAAGAAGTCAGTATTAAAAATTGGATATTAGACTATAATGCAGGTAAACAAATTCTGACAGAGCAAAAGGAAGGTAAAATTCTTGTGTGGGATAGTAATAGATTAACCTTGCAATTAGGTGACAGGTCATACAAAAAAATAAGTGATTTGTAATGAAATGCAAGTGGTGAATTGGCGGTAATATAATTGTGAAACTGAAAATGTGGAGTATGAAAAAAATATTAATCATCGTTGGCATCGTCTTGTCAATAAGCATTGCCCCGGTGCAGCATACCAATGCACAAATACCCATTTTAGAAATTATTAAAGCTGCGGTAAAAAAAGTAATCAAGGCCGTGGACTTAAAAATTCAACGGTTACAAAATAAAACCATCTGGCTGCAGAATGCACAGAAGACATTGGAAAATAAAATGTCAAAGCTAAAGTTGACAGAAATTAGCGACTGGAGCAAAAAGCAAAAGGAACTATACGCTAAATATTTTGATGAATTGTGGAAGGTTAAAAATGCAATCAGTTCTTACCAGGCAGTGAGAGATATTATTAAAAAGCAGGTTCAGTTGGTACAGGAATATTCAAAGGCTTTTAATCTTTCTAAACAGGACAAGAATTTTACGGCAGACGAACTTAACTATATGCAAAAAGTATATACTGGCATTTTGGATGAAAGTATTAAAAATATTGACCAAATTCAATTAGTGATTAACGCCTTTGCCACTCAGATGACAGATGCAAAACGCTTAGAAATAATACATGCTGTCGGGAATAATATTGAACAAAATATTACCGATCTGCGGCAGTTCAACCAGCAGAACATAATTATAAGTTTACAAAGGTCGAAAGAAAAGAATGATATTGATGTAGTGAAGAAACTTTACGGAATAGAATAATAATTTTTAGTGAAAGCGAAAATGTGGGGTTATGAAAAAATTATTGATAATATCAATTATGGTATTGTGTGCAGAAAACCTATCTGCACAAACCTGGGCTGAATGGTTCCGCCAAAAAGCAACTCAAAAAAAATACCTGCTTCAACAGATAGCAGCGCTGCATGTTTATTCCGGCTATTTATCTAAAGGATACTCCATTGCTAAAGATGGACTTAATACAATCAAAAGTATTAAGAATGGTGACCTACTCCAGCATACCAATTACTTCACCTCACTGGTTACTGTAAATCCTCAAATAAAGCGATATAAAAAAGTGGCCGACATTATTGCCATGCAGATAAGCATTGCAAAGCAGTCAGCTATTACCATGAAAAGCTTTAGAAACAATCATCATTTTACCCCAACAGAGATTAACTATTTACAAGGCGTATTCAATACGCTATTATCTGCCTGTGCCAAAAACCTTGATGAATTGTTGAACCTTATTTCAAATGGAAACTTGCAAATGAAAGATGATGAACGGATTAAGGCAATAGATAAGCTATACATTGATATGCAGGATAAGCAACAATTTGCCAGGGCATTCAGCAATAATGCAGCGGGCTTGTCTATACAGCGAAGTAATGAGGAAAATGATATAATTATTTCTAAAAAATTAAATGGATTAAAATGAAAAAGTGTATTGTGATTCTGTGGGTTATCCTATTTTCTTTCTCCGGCCATGTTGTAGCTCAGTCTACCGAAATTCAGCAGCTATTGCTGAATGTTGAAAAACTGGCTCAATTAAAGAAGATACTCAGTAACATGAAAAAGGGTTATGAGATTGTTAGCAACGGGTACAACACTATCAAAGATATTTCCAAAGGAAATTTTAACCTGCATGAGGCTTTTTTAGATGCCTTGTTGCAGGTCAGTCCAACAGTGAGAAAGTATAAAAAAATTGGAGAGATTATTATTTTTCAAACTCAATTAGTTAAGGAATACAAATCAGCGTTTAGAAGATTTGACGCATCCAATCTTTTCAATGCAAATGAAATAAAGTACATGGGTAATGTGTACTCCAACCTGTTTAATAAAAGCCTTCAAAATTTGGATGAATTGACAATGGTAATAACTGCGGGAAAATTGAGGATGAGTGACGATGAACGACTGAATGCAATTGACAGAATATACATTGACATGGGTGATAAATTAGTTTTCCTGAGAACTTTTAACAAAGAAAACAATGTGCTTGCAATACAAAGAGGCAGAGAGATGGTTGATACTAAGGTATCTAAAAAATTAAATGGGTTTTAGTGTAAATGCAATTAAATAGTGAGTATGAAAAAGTTTGTAAGAATAGTTGCCGCAATAGCAATGGTAGTAATAATGCCCAAAATATTATTTGCCCAAAGTGGTGGATTTGCAGATGATATTAAAAGCCTGCACCAGGTATTAGAACAGTTATATACAGAGATGCTGCCTTTGTGTAGCAAGCTGATTGGTGTAGGCCGTGGTATAGCAGGTTTTGCAGCCACCTGGTATATTGCAAGTCGTGTATGGCGGCATATCGCTAATGCGGAACCAATAGATTTCTATCCTTTGTTCCGGCCTTTTGTTTTGGGCTTTGCTGTTATTATTTTCCCTTCTGTCATCGCAATGATTAATGGTGTTATGAATCCAACAGTTACCGGGACGGCAGCAATGGTTACTGATTCTAATAAAGCCATTGAAGTTTTATTACAAAAGAAAGAAGAGGCTATCAAAAAAACGGATGTATGGAAAATGTATGTGGGGGAAACAGGTAGTGGCGATAGGGACAAATGGTATAAATATACCCATCCAGATGATGCTCCTTCCGATGAAGGGTTCTTTGCCAGTGTAGGAAATGATATAAGATTTGCTATGGCTAAAGCTTCCTACAACTTTCGCAATTCAATTAAACAATGGATGAGTGAAGTGTTGAGGGTTTTGTTTGAAGCTGCATCACTCTGCATCAATACAATCCGAACGTTTTATTTAATTGTGCTGGCCATATTAGGGCCGCTTGTTTTTGGCATTGCAGTCTTTGATGGTTTCCAACATACACTAACTGTTTGGATAGCCCGGTACATCAATATCTTTCTTTGGCTGCCGGTTTCTAATATCTTCGGAAGCATCATTGGTAAAATTCAGGAAAATATGCTGAAGGTAGATATTGCCCAGGTGCAAGACTATGGCGATACTTTCTTTTCACCTACGGATACTGCTTACTTAATCTTTATGATTATTGGTATCGTTGGCTATTTCACGGTGCCAAGTGTAGCCAATTATATTGTTCACGCTGGTGGTGGAAATACATTGCTTTATAAGGTGACAAGCTTAACCTCAAATAGTTCCAGAAATATTATTAATACAGCTTCGTCAGGTGCCGGTATGGTTGCTGATTCATTTGGCAATGCTAAGTCAAATACATCTGGCAGTATGGCTTCTAATGGCGTAAGCGGCGGCTATTTTAATGAAGGTGGTGGCAATAAATCAAATGGACACATGCAGGATAAATTATCAGGAAAATCTTAAGCTATGTTTAAAGAAACAAAAAATATTGATTCGTCATTCAGGCACATTAAAATATTCACATTTCTTGTTGTAGCAGGTTGCTTTTTACTATGCGGGTTTGTGTTGTATAAAAGCTATGAATTGTCTGCAAGGGTACAGGATAAAATATACATTCTGGCTGGTGATCAGGCTATGGAAGCTTTCGCCTCTAAAAGAAAAGACAACGTATTAGTTGAAGCTAAGAGCCATATCAGTTTATTTCATATCTACTTCTTCACACTTGACCCGGATGATAAAGTGATAGAAAAAAATATCTCAAAGGCTTTATATATGGCAGATGCTTCGGCAAAAAAGCAATACAATAATTTAAAAGAAACAGGTTATTACTCTAACATTATCGCTGGTAATATCAGCCAGCAAATTTCAATTGATAGCATTACAGTAGATATTAAGGTGGAGCCTTATTTCTTTCACTGTTATAGTACAGAAAGAATAATCAGACCTAATAGTATTGTTAGCCGGAATTTAATTACACAGGGTTATTTAAGGAACGTTTCCCGTTCAGATCATAATCCACATGGTTTTTTGATTGAGCGATGGGAAACGCTGGAAAATAAAGACATTAAAACTGAGAACCGATGAAACTATTCAAAAGAAAGGAAGGCCAGGTAAACATACCTGATAAAGCAGCTACTGGAATTGCAAATGGAATACTAAAATCACAACGTTGGTTTGCAAATACTTTAGAAAGCCTGACCAATAAATGGAAACAAAAGCAGCAATGGATTTTTTTATACACTGTATGTTTCCTTTTTGGTGGGCTGAGTATTGCTGCAATTGTGAATTCTTTTAAAGTTCCTGAAAATACTAAGGCAATTATGCCTAAACCGATTACTGTTCCTAAAAATATTTATAAAGAGGACAAGGCTTTTCTTATAACTGAAAACGAATTTCAAAAAGTGCAGGAATATAAGCGTACACATCCCAACCTTATAAAAGAAAGGCCGGGTTTATTTGACAGCCTTATACTTATTGAACAATCATATTATTCACAAAAAAAATAAAACTATGAAAGAGAAACATTCAGCCAAGTTTTTACGACAAAGGAAAATGTTGCTGGTCTTGCCGGTGTTAATTATCCCATTTGTAACAATGGGATTCTGGGCGTTAGGTGGAGGACAAGGACAGACGAAAAATAATCTTGCAGATACTAACAAGGGGCTAAATCTGCAACTGCCCGATGCCAATTTAAAAGATGATAAAAATGCAGACAAGCTTTCATTTTACAATGAAGCAGATGCTGATTCTTTAAAGCGGGATGAACTTTTACGAAATGACCCTTATTACAAAGATTCAATTGCCAACAGGCAGAACACGGTAATTTCTGACACTGGAAATATGTTAAGTACAACTCCACTGTATAGCGGGTTGAACCAATCCCCTTACAATAAAACTGCAGATGCCAATGAGCAACGGATTTATCAAAAGATAAATGAGATTAATAAACAAATTAATCAGCCTGATAATAGTATTCAAACCAATAGCAATCCCAATCAGCCTGCTACAAATAACGATAGCAATGAACAGTTTTCAAGTGAAGTTGATAGGCTGCAGGATATGATGCAGCAGATGAATGGAAGCCCGGAGGCTGATCCGGAAATGCAGCAATTAAATGGAACGCTGGAAAAAATATTAGACATACAGCATCCTGACAGAATAAAGGAAAAACTCAAAGAAAAGTCATTGAAGAATAAGGAACAAGTTTTTATCGTTACCAGGCAATTTGTAAAAAACAATATCAGTTTGCTTGATACCGGCAAAAGTAAAAGGAATGCTGAAAACAAATTTTTTGGTGTAGAAGAGGGTGAAGATTCCGAAGAGCAAAATACTGTTGAGGCCGTAGTTCATCAAACACAAACTTTAGTAAATGGCGCAGTAGTAAAAATGCGCCTGCTGAATGATATTTATTTAAATGGCTCATTGGTTAAGAAAGGCAATTTTGTTTTTGGTATAGCCGAATTAAATGATGAAAGACTTGAAATAAACATTAACTCAATCCGCAACAACAATTCTCTTTTTCCAGTTAAACTGGAAGTGTTTGATATGGATGGCCTCCCCGGCATTTATATTCCCGGTGCCATTTCAAGAGATGTTGCCAAGCAATCTACAGACAATGGCTTGCAGCTTTTGGAGCTTACTTCAATGGATCCATCATTCAAGGCACAGGCAGCAGCTACTGGTATAAATGCTGCTAAATCTTTACTCAGTAAAAAAGTTAAACAGGTAAAAGTATTAGTGAAGGCAGGCTATAAAGTGCTGCTAAGAGATAAAAGTATTCAACAATAATTATTAACAATTAAAACAAATTTTATGAAACGATTAGTGTGTTTGATTTGTGGTTGCTTGTTAGTTGTTTCGGCAATGGCACAAACTTCGGCTTTATGTATCTCAACAGATAAAACAACCAGCCTGGTATTTCCATTTTCAGTCCGGCATGTGGACAGGGGTACAAAAGATATACTGGTGCAGCAGGTAAAAGAAGCGGACAATATTTTATTGGTAAAGGCTTCTGCAAAAAACTTTTCAGAAACAAACCTTAGCGTGGTAACAGAAGACGGCAGTGTTTACACTTTTGTGATTAACTACGAAGAAAAACCTGCAATATGGGTTTATAAATTACCTGAGAACAAAAAGGCTACAATGGCTACTTATGCTAATGGCATCCTCGATAACCAGCGGACATTACGGGGTGTAAGAGACAATAGCTGGAATATAGATGCAGCGGTTATAGGCACCTATATAAAAGATGATATTATTTATTATCAATTGAGAATTAAAAATAACAGCACAATTAATTATGGTATTGAAGTACTACGTTTTTACATCCGTGATAAGAAGAAAGGAAAACGGACTGCCGTGCAGGAAAATGAATTAAAGCCTTTGCATGTTGCTGGCAATATGGCACAGGTTAAATCCTTCACTCAAAATGTTATTGTTGTAGCCCTGGATAAATTTACTATCCCGGATAAAAAGTTTATGGGCATTCAGATAATGGAAAAGAATGGAGGCAGGCATTTGATGATGAAGCTTAACAACAAAGATATTCTGAAAGCAATACCGTTGCCTGATTTAAAATGAATATCGACCATCCCATATCAGACGAGGTATTAGAACTTGTAAATATAGCTTTATCTAAAGGTGAGCATTGGATGGCCTATAACCAGTCGCTCTATTTTATAGATAAAGAAGATATTCACTTTTTCAAATTGCAAAACGAAGCTAAAGAGTTTGCAAATAATAATTTCAGTGATAGGGACACGTATCATGTCATCTACTTTAATTCGATTATAGACATTTTTAAAGAGATTCCTTACTCAAAAAATACAGAAAAAAATATGGTCAATAATCCCGACATAAATGGATTGTATAATCATGATGGCAATGATTTCACAGATTCATTAATTGAACATATAGAACAACAACAATTATCATTATTTAATTCACAATTAAAAACAAACGTTATGAATAACGAGAATTTTCAGTATTTGAGTGATAATCTCAAATACATGGGCTTTGGTGAAAATCTGAAAACAGATTTAGAGAGGAACCTTAATGAAGGCAAGGCAGATTTTCAATTGCATTATAAGGCAGAGATTAACAAAAAGCCTTTTGAAGTGACAATGAATTTCCGCAAGTCAGATTCCTCAGACATGTACTTCTTTAATAACTATCATGCTTCACTGGAAAAAGGAAAGGACGAAAAAGCAGAGCAAACATTCTACCTTAATAAAGGCAAAGGTGTTACAGGAAAGGAAGCCTTCAACCTATTGGATGGCCGGTCTGTACATAAAGACCTTGTAACAAAAGAAGGCCAGCCATACAAAGCCTGGATGCAGCTTGACTTTGAAAACAAAGACAAGAACAACAATTTTGAAGTAAAACAATTCCACGAAAAGTATGGCTTTGATTTGAAAGCAGCGGTGGAGAAATTCCCTATAACGGATTTGAAAGAGCCTGATAAAGAAAAGGCATTAATGCAATCGCTTCAAAAAGGGAATGTGCAATCTGTTACTATCGAAAAAGATGGCAGCAGCCATAAAATGTTTATTGAAGCTGATCCACAATTCAAAAAGGTAAATCTTTATGATTCCAATATGAAGCTGGTGGCAAAAGAATCAATAGCGATATACCAATCTGTTGGTAAAACAGAAGCCAGCCTTGCGGTAAAAGAAGAACTGGGAAATGATAAAAAAAAAGAGTTGAAGCAGGAACTTAAACCAGAGAAAGAAAAGGTAGAAAAGAAAAATGATAAAACGCTTTTGCCTAAGAAAAGGGAAAGCAGCAAAAAAGGTTTAGGGGTATCTTAACAGAAACCCTAAACCCATTTTCTATTTTAAAAAATCACAAAATGAATATCGAAAATATTTCAGCTTTAATGGGACAGTTGCAATCGTTAGGATTTGAAAATGCAGGCTATTCATTGTTAAAACGAATCAGTTTTAAGCCTGAACATTTTATCCTTTCTCAAAAAATAGAGAAGGGCAGAGACAAGTTAGGTTTCCAACTATTTTTTGAAAAGGATGTCAAGCAAGACATTTATGTTTTGTTGTATTATGATGCTATTCTTCAAAAGGAAACACCTTTAATTGATGCAGCCATAAATGGCATTAATACCACTAACCTGGAAAAATCAATGATAGAAATTGATTGGAAAAATGCTTTCGATTTTGTTACAAAAAAACAATTGAATTTGGAAGATAAAACAAGCTGGGAAAAAGAACTGAAAGTTGAATCGGTGATAGAAGGCCTTTCCGAATTAGAAAAATCGGAAGATGGTAAAGTCGTTTCCGTAGGACTTAAACTAAAATATTGGGCTGGTATTTCATACCAGGAGTTGTTTGGGAATATCAGCCCTTTAAAAAACAAGTCCGAAGTAAGCCAGCGGTTCTATTTTTTTGAAGGCCAAACAGGCATATCAGTAGATGAGGCATATCGATTTTTGCAAAATCGTTGGTTGGAGAAACAGATGCAGGCAAAAAGAAAACAAAAAGATAGTACAGAAATTATCGAATCAGAAAAAGACAGCCACGCTTCATCTGGTAGTGGGCTACTAAAAAAGAAACGTTTGGGAAGGTCCATGACTGTTAAGCCAAATAAGTCGATTCTGAGTTAAATAATAGGATAGGGATTTCCGACCGTTGAAAGTTGATGGAAATCCTAAGTTGGAAAATGAAACTATGACTTTTAAAATATGATTTTATGGAGACACTATTTATTCCGAATGAAAACGACTTTAAAAGATGGATTAAGGAGGCTGTGAAAGATTTTCTTCAGGAATTTACGAAAAAGGAATTGAAGGCTGAGCAAAATGAGGAAGATCTGCTTAACCGAAAAGAGATTGCAAAGTTTTTGAGAGTATCGTTGCCAACTTTGACTGATTGGATAAAAAGGGGGTTACCTTCTCATAAACAAAGGGGCCGTGTTTATTTTGATAAAACTGAAGTGATACAATATATCAAGGAAAATAAAATAGGGCAGTTGAAATTTGGTTCCCGGTTTGAAAGATTGAGGCAGGAAATAGCCTAAAAGAAACTCCCCACAAAGCCTGGCATTTATCTGTCGGGCTTTTTTGATATTTTATTTTTTAAAGGCTTTAGTTATTTTTATAACTTTACATATCAACAGTTCTTTCACTTTCCCGGAAATGTTTGCAAATTAGTTTGAGCAAATCATTGGCTGCCTTTTGTTTGCAAATTGTTTGCAAATTTGAAAAAAGCTCAATTATTTAAGCAAGGTAAAAAAGTAAATCTTTTGAATATTCGCCATTAAAAGTCGATAAAAAAGAAAAGAGACTGCCTTGTTTTACCAAATCAATCTCTTTGCAACTAATTGAAAATCAGTGACCCTGTCAGGATTCAAACCTGAAACCTCTTGATCCGTAGTCAAGTGCTCTATTCAATTGAGCTACAGAGCCATTTAAAAACATTCTGCATAAAAGAACTTCAAAACCTTCTGATCCGTAGTCAGATGCTCTATTCAATTGAGCTACGAAGCCAATATTTTTATTGGACGGCAAAAATAGAGATTTATTTTATTCATCCCAACTCTTTGTGCATTTTTGCCAAATAAACATTTAGATGAAGTTGTTATTTAAAGCTATTGGTAAGGCTCATGAAACTTTTGTAAAAGAAGGTGTTGAGTTGTTTACAAAGCGCATCAGTAACTATTACCCGGTTGAATGGCAGTTGATCCCGATGCCTAAAAATGCCGGGGTACTTAGCGAAACAGAATTGAAAAGGAAGGAGGGAGAACTTATTTTACAATCACTTCAAAAAGAAGATTACCTGGTATTACTTGATGAAAGAGGGAAACAACTTGGCAGTGAAGGCTTTGCTCAATTGCTACAAACAAAGGCAAATGAAAGCTACAAGCAGGTTGTTTTTTTAATCGGCGGTGCCTATGGCGTAAGTGACGAAGTGATGCAACGGGCTAATTATAAATGGAGTTTGTCGCAATTAGTTTTTCCACACCAGTTAGTAAGGTTAATTTTAGCCGAACAGGTTTACCGGGCCTGCAGTATTATCCGAAACGAAAAATATCATCATCAATAAAAACACCAATGAATATTAGTATCACTTTGATCATAATTGTTTTGACTTGTATTACTTCATTTATAAGTTTTAATAACCAGGAATTGATGGATAAACTTATATTTTACCCTCCGGCGGTAAGTCAAAGAAACGAATGGTATCGCTTTTTTAGTTGTGGGTTAATACATGCTGATATTGGACATTTGATCTTTAATATGGTTGCCCTTTATCTTTTTGGGGAAGGACAAGATTTAGGTAATGGCCAGGGCAAGAGCGGATTGGAATATGATTTTATAGATATTTTTGGAAGAAATGGCAAGCTTATCTACTTGCTTATGTATTTGTTTGCATTGGCTGTTTGTCTTCTTCCTACTTATCAAAAAAATAAAGACAATTATTATTACAAAAGTCTTGGCGCTTCAGGTGCAGTTTCAGCAGTTGTCTTTGCATCAATATTACTAAAGCCATTGGGGTACATGGGGCTATTTTTTATTCCCGTTTATCTCGTTTCATTTTTGTTTGGTGGTGTTTACCTTGCTGTGTCCTATTATCTCGATAAGCGTGGCAGTGGATCAATCAATCACTCGGCACATATTTGGGGTGCATTGTCCGGCATTGTGTTCCTCTTTCTTGCCTGTAGAATATTTGCAAATTATCCGGTATTATCTCTGTTTATTGAACAAATAGCCAATTTTGACTTTACGAAAATTTTAAGGATGGGTTAATGCGATTTTAAGAATTGATTTGCTGCTATCAATTACTTTAAACCGGTCATCGATCCGCATGCCCACCACCCAAATAATTTTTTTATCCATTTCAATTACCCAGGTACTTTCTTTTTGCGGAAGCGATAATTTTTGATCAATAAAAAAACGACTGAGTTTCTTTTTCTTTTTCATCCCAAGGGGATAAAAATAATCGCCCTGTTTCCATTTGCGGAGTAACAAAGGGAATTGAATAGTTGTAGCATCCAACTGTGCAATATCGCTGCCTGTGCTGAGTTTGAAATTAGTAATTGCTACTTTCTCAAACTTTAAAATACCAGCTTCAAAATGTATGGTTTTGTCTTCCGCTTCAATTAAAATGTTTTCTGCATCCGCCGAATTATTGGGAGTTATAATTAACCATTTGCGGTTCTTAATTATGCGGTGGGTATTAGATTGGATATATTTCCCTGTTTCACTCTCCAGCAAAGCAATGACCTCTACAACCTGGTGAGCGGTAAAATCAAAGTCTTTTATAATTTCATACAGGATTGTTTGAAGCGGTTTTGTTTTATTAAGTTTCAATACCGGAATATGAATTTCATTGCCTTTTTTTTCTACTAGTTTATGTTTGTGCAAGTCAATAGCTTGCTGGTATAATAGTTCTGTTTCTCTGAGCCTCCTTATATTATGTAGTATATTTTTGGCCGCTTCCGGATAGCTTTCTGTTACTAAGGGTAATATTTTGTTCCTGAAAAAATTCCTCGTGTAGTCATTCTCAAAATTGGTTTCATCAGTAACAAATTCAAGGTTGAAGGCTGCTACAAATGTCTCCAGTTCTTTTCTCCTTGCAAACAACAGCGGGCGTATAATCTTACCCTGTCTCGGCAACATGCCTCTTACCCCTGCAATACCGGTGCCCCTGAAAAAATTCATTGTAACAGTCTCAATATTATCATCTGCATGATGTGCTGTAAGGATGTGATTCAGTGAATGTTCTGTTTTGGCCAGTTCATGAAACCAGCTATACCTTAAATCCCTGGCTGCAGTTTCAATAGATTTTTTTTGCTCAGCAGCAATTTGCTTTGTATTAAATTTTTTCACAAAAACCGGCATCCCATATTTTTCAGCCAGTGCTTTTACAAACAATTCATCCCGCTCACTTTTTTCACCTCTTAATTGAAAATTACAATGGGCCATTACAAAATTGTAGCCCGCCTGTTTGCATAACTCACACAGCACAACGGAGTCAACACCACCGCTTACAGCAAGCAGCAGCTTATCATTTTTTTGAAAGAGATTTTCTTTCGCAATAAATTGTTTAAATTTTACCAGGAGGTCCATGCTGTTTCTATCACTTTATTTGAGTTGCTATTCATTACTTCAACCGGCTACTAAAAAGTAAAGTATTCAATTTCGCTTCACAGTTTCATCAAGGCACTTGCTTATGTTCTCTAAGCCTTTTGTGAGAGTCGCTTTATCTGTCCACGCAAAACCAATCCGCATATATTCATCCGGCATATCAAACCAATGCCCGGCGCCCACCATGGTTTTGTAATGTTGCATCAGCCGCTTGTAAAATTGCGCTGTGTCAATATTTGCATCATCATTTATCTTCGGGAAACAAACAACTCCCCCCTGCGGTAACATACATTGCAGGCGTGTTTCTTTTGTCAACCATTCTTTTACAACGGCTAAATTTTCAATCGCCTTATTATTGATTGATAATGCCCACTCATCTTTCTTTTGTAAAAATGAATAGCATACTTCTTCATCTAAAATACTGTTTGTTATGTAAATCATTTCTTTTGCAGAGAGTAGCCTTTCATAAAGAATTGCATTTTTTGTAACCAGCCATCCAAGCCTTATGCCGGGTAGTCCATATGCTTTACTCACTGAACATGTGCTGATTATTTTTGAACTCACTGAAGCTGCTAACGGGTAAGATGTTTTGTAACAAATATCACGGTATGTTTCATCAACCAGCAGGTAAATATTTTTCTCTTCAGCAAATCTTGCCAGTTGTAAAATATCAGTTTCAGTCATTACCATTCCCGTGGGATTATGTGGAGTGGTAATACTTATAAGTTTCGTAGTTGGTTTAACTGCGGCAATAATCAATTCAATATTTAATTTCCATTGCTGCTCAAGCTCAAGTGTTACAAAACTGATACTGCAACCTATCGCTTTTGGCACTTCAATGTTAGTGGCATAATTGGGTTTTACAACTACCAGGTGATCATCTTTTGTAAGCAGCAAAGTGTTGATTATAAATAAAGCCGCAGCGGCACCGCAGGTGAGCAGCACATCTTCTGAACTTATTCCTTGATATTGCGTTGCTATTAATTGCCTGAGTGAAGGCTTGCCTTTATGATCAGTATAAGCTAGCTTAATTGAAGAATCCAGCGGGCCAATGTCTGCCAGTGAAAGGTCGGCGACAGAGCTTTCGCACAGATTGTATTTGATGGTATTATAACCAAGTTCCTCCGGACTTTCTGCCTCAATAGGCATACGTATGTATTGCATTGTTGAAGGATTTATTATGAGGTATTTACTCAGTGAATTATGATGGATAAGTTGTAATGTTTGATTTAAGGCATCCAATCAATCAGCTATCTTCTAAATCTTCAAGCGCTCCCTGCAACTCATTGTAAGAATGGTTGTCGCCGGCTTTTTTTGCTTCTTCCATGCCCCGTTTATAAACCCTTATCGCACGGTCAAAGTCAGCAACTCTTTCCAGCAATTTTCCCAGATGATAATAAGAGCCAACATAAGTTGGTTCCCTCAGCAAAATTTCATTGAAGAGTTTTCTGGCTTCTTCATCTTCATCAATCTTAATGTATTCCAGCGCTAATGCATGCTGCAGAAAACTGTCTTTATCAGCAGTTTTCATATATTCCAGTAGTTTCTCTATCCTGCTCATTTCACAATAATATTTTGCTTTTGTAGTTAATCAAGAACCTTTATCTTTGTATTAGTTGCATAAACAACCATTTTTAACGGTTCTAAAAATATTCCATTATGAAAATTTTAGTTTGCATCAGCAAAACTCCCGACACAACTGCAAAAATAGCCTTCGCAGATAACAACACGAAATTTGCCGGAGATGGTGTTCAATGGATAATAAATCCATACGATGAATGGTACTCACTGGTACGTGCCATCGAACTTAAAGAAGCTGATTCCACCACAATCATTCACCTTATAACTGTTGGCGGAGCAGATAACGATCCTATAATCCGCAAGGCACTGGCGCTGGGCGGCGATGAAGCTATACGTGTAAATATTGACAGCAGTGATAGTTTTTCCATTGCAGCGCAAATAGCGGCTGTCGCTAAAGATGGTAATTATGATTTGATCTTTACAGGAAAAGAAACAATCGATTATAACGGTTCTTCTGTTGGCGGTATGGTGGCAGAGTTACTTGATCTGCCCTACATTTCCCTGGCAGCAAAACTAACACTTGCAGGCAATGAAATAACAGTTGAAAGAGAGATTGATGGTGGTGAAGAAACTAATAAAGTTGCATTGCCCACAGTGGTGAGTTGCCAGAAAGGTATGGCCGAACAACGCATTCCAAATATGAAAGGAATTATGGGCGCCAGGACAAAACCCTTAAAAGTAGTGGAGCCACAACCGGTAGAAGCTTATACGAGCATAGCCAGCTTTGATCTGCCACCAGCAAAGGCCGGTGTAAAAATGGTTTCGGCTGATAACCCCGAAGAATTGGTGCGTTTACTTCATGAGGAAGCGAAAGTTTTTTAAACTCCTAACCCGAAGGGGAAATAAAATAATTATATCAACATTATAAATTTTGAATGATGGTTTTAATATTCTTAGATCAATCTGAAGGTCATATAAAAAAGGCTTCACTGGAAGCAGCTTGCTACGGTGCTGATGTTGCCAAACAATTAGGCACAACTGCAGAGGCTGTTGTACTCGGTTCAGTGACAGAAGATATTGCTGCAATGGGTAAATATGGCATAGCAAAAGTTCATACAGTAAATGCCCAATCGCTTGATCAGTTCGATGCCGGGGTGTATATAAAAGTAATTGCAGAAACAGCCGCACTGGTAAACGCAACTGTTATTATTTTCTCTAACAACTTTGCCGGTAAGGCTATTGCTCCGGGCTTGAGTGTGCGGCTGAAGGCGGGTTTGGTAACAGGTGCCGTGGCGTTACCAGACACCAGCAGTGGTTTTGTTGTAAGGAAAACTGTGTTCAGTGGAAAAGCATTTGCTAACATTGCCATCAGCACTGCCATTAAAATAATTTCTTTAAATGCCAATGCATACGCTATCACAGAAGGAGAGGGCGTTGCAGAAGTATCTCAATTAAATATAACTCCGGCTGTAGCCAGGGTACAAGTAACCGGAACCAGCAAGGTTGCCGGCGAAGTGCCGTTAACAGAAGCTGAAATTGTAGTAAGCGGCGGACGAGGATTAAAAGGACCGGAAAACTGGGGTATTGTAACTGACCTTGCAACTGCCCTGGGTGCTGCTACTGCATGCAGCCGCCCGGTTGCAGACATTAACTGGCGCCCCCATCATGAGCATGTGGGGCAAACAGGTATTGCAATTGCTCCCAACCTGTACATTGCTATCGGTATCTCCGGCGCTATTCAGCACCTTGCAGGTGTTAACAGAAGCAAAACAATTGTAGTAATCAACAAGGATCCGGAAGCACCATTTTTTAAAGCTGCTGATTATGGGATTGTAGGAGATGCTTTTGAAGTGGTGCCTAAAATTATTGCAGCAGTTAAGAAATTAAAAGGAATATAGGCAGGTTTATGCAGGCATATATTTTATCATTTTTTAAAATATTGTCAACCATAGCTGCTGCTATCATTTTTCAGTAAAAAATAATCGTCCTTAAAACCACAAAACAATTTTTAAACTGTAGGCGATTTTTAAAAAATCCCTTAGTTTCGTAAATTATTTATGAAAAAAATAGAATTGGAGATAGTAGCTTTATCGCATAGTATTACTCAAACACATTCCTACGCTGTGGTTCTGGGCGAGGTAAATGGCTTAAGACGCCTGCCTATTGTGATTGGTGGCTTTGAGGCTCAGGCGATTGCTGTAGCGTTAGAAAGGATGAGCCCAAGTCGCCCGCTAACACATGATCTGATGAAGAATTTTATGCTGGCTTTTAATGTAGAATTACATGAGGTAATAATAAATGATTTGCAGGAAGGAATTTTTTATAGTAAACTTGTGTGCAGTAGTGAAAACGATACTGTTGAAATTGATTCCCGAACTTCTGATGCGTTAGCCCTTGCAGTTCGGTTTGGGTGTTCTATCTTTACATACGACAACATTTTAGATAGCGCAGGAATTTTGATGGATAATGATGAAAAAAAGAAGAAATCACTAACTACACCTGTTACAACTGAAACAGGTGGAAGAGAAGATTTGAAAGCTTTGTCTTTGTTAGAGTTGGAATCACTTTTGAGCGAAGTCCTTGAGCACGAAGATTACATCAAGGCAATTGCTATCCGTGATGAAATCAATAACAGAAAAAAATAATACCCTTTTTAATCCGTACTGCTTTATCAGGAAATCCCAATATCTATTATATGGCAGTAAAAAAAACCAGTAAGCTAACCACAGCTCAAAAAAACAAAATCTACAAGCTTTTTAAGCAACGTCATCACACCAAAAAAGACTTGGCCACCATGTTTGGCTGTTCTTTTAGCGTAATTAAAGCAATTATTGCAAACTGGGACTCACCTGCCCATGAGCAAAGATTAGCGGCAAAAAAGGCCGGTGTGCAAGAACCTGTAAAGCTTGCCAACGAAAGGTGGAAAGAAGTGAGCTATCCCACCAGGACTAAGTATGAAGTGTCAAATCAAGGCAGGGTGCGTTCCTACTTTCCTGATCCTGAGCAGCCCGTGATTTCTACAGGCGTTTTACAAATGGGCTACATTTTTTTGGACTATTACAACACGGAGCAGGAAAGACGTATCAAAGTGCCGTTCCACATAATAGTGGCAGATCACTTTGTGAACAAACCAAGTGCTGATCACAAGCGGATCATTCACTTGGATTATCAAAAAGCAAACAACAAAGCTACCAACCTTAAATGGGGTACGCAGGATCAGTTCAACGCTTATCAAAAGAAGAACCCAGCTTTAGCGGCTACACGGCTTGATATAAACATCCACCGTTTGAAGGGGCCAAAATTAACACTGGCACAGGTAGAAAAAATCCGTAAAATGCTGGCTGATCCCAATAGAAAAATTACCAAAGAGAAAATCGCAGCGATGTATAATATCGCATCTATGACGGTTTACAGAATACAGAACGGAGACATTTGGGGAGATACAGGTAACCACGTTCCTTACGAAAAAAGACAAGTTGTCAAGATATCTGATAAAACAATAAAAGAGATAAAAAAGAAACTGGCGAAAAAGAATGCAGTGCAGGCAGTGCTAGCCAAAGAGTATGGAGTAAGTACGACCATTATTAACCGGATAAAAATGGGTATTACCTATAAGTCGGTATAAAACTCAAGATTTGGTAGTATTTCCCAATTGTAAAATAAATCTCGGCTTGCGTATACGCTCAAAAAGAGCGGATGGTTTTCATGATCTGGAAACCATTTTTTTTCCGGTACCATTAACGGATTGTTTGGAAATTATTTCTGCTGCTGATCCGCAAGCCGAAAAGATTCATTTTACTTCAACCGGGAATTTAATAGATGGTTTTGATGCAGACAATTTATGCATTAAAGCATATAATTTTTTGTTGAAGGATTTTCCCGGATTGCCCGCAGTAAAAATGCACCTGCATAAAACTATCCCCATGGGTGCCGGACTGGGCGGTGGTTCGGCCGATGCTGCTTTTACTTTACAATTACTGAACAATAAATTCAAACTTAACCTTACCAGTGCTCAGCTAATCACTTATTCATTATTGCTTGGCAGTGACTGCCCTTTTTTTATTTTGAATAAACCAGCTTTTGCAACCGGCCGTGGCGAAACTTTAACACCTGTTGAATTAAACCTAAGTGATTATAAAATTGTATTGATAAATCCCGGAATTCATATAAACACGGGCTGGGCGTTCGGGCAGTTGAACAGAAGCGCTGAAATGAAAAATGAAGCAGGGGAGAAATCATTAAAAGATACTATTTGTCAACCGGTTGAAACATGGAAAGATAAATTGATCAATGATTTTGAACCCCCGGTTTTTAAATTACATCCACAGTTGCAAAACATTAAAGAGCTGATGTACAAACAAGGGGCGGTTTTTGCAGCAATGAGTGGCAGCGGGAGTACAATATTTGGTATTTTTAAAAAAGAGTTAACGCCTATATTTGAAATACCGGCTGGATATTTTTTCAAGATGCTGTCTCTAAAAAATTGAGAAGCGTTACCTGCGGCACAAATATTAACCGTTAACCAGCTATTGCCATAAATGCGCTGTCATTATAAAGCCTTTGTAATAAATTGCGATAAATAAAAAATACAAAATGATAAAAACGTTCTCTCTAATTGGTGCTCTGTTGCTGTCGGGCACTGTGGGTTTTTCCCAGATGGCGGGTGAAAAGGCCCCTGATAACTGGCACCAGCTTGATAAAGACAGTACTGGTTATTATGGCATAAGTCTCAATAAAGCTTACGGGTTTATAAAATCAAAAAAGCTAAAAAGCAAGCAAGTGGTTGTTGCTGTAATTGACAGTGGTATTGATACATTGCATGAAGACCTTAAACCTATTTTATGGACAAATAGCAAAGAAATTCCCGGCAACGGTATTGATGATGATAAAAATGGTTATGTAGATGACGTACATGGCTGGAATTTTTTGGGTGGTAAAGATGGCCGTAATGTAAAGGAAGATAGCTACGAAGCCGCCAGGGTTTACAACAGGCTCAAATTGAAATATGGTTCAGTAATACCAGACTCATCTTCTGCTACGCCGGAAGAAAAAGCAGATATTGAATTGTTTAAAAAAGCTCAGCAGAAAATAGTTGGTGACGTAAATCCGGCAGAGATAACTTTTATGAAAAAGATGCTGCCGAATTTTTTAAAGGGCGACTCAGCCATAGCAAAAGAAATTGGCAAAGAGGAATACAATTGTAACGATCTTGAAAAATATACTCCGGTTGACCCGGATGCCAAAAGAACAAAAGCTTTTCTGTTACAATTGTGTAAAGGCAATGGCACCAACGATATTACTAATAAACAAATAGTAGATGAATTTCAGGGACAACTGAGAAAAGCGGATGCTGCGGACAATGCGCCGGAAGAATATCGCAAGGAAATTGTGAAGGATGATGAAACAAATATCAATGACCGTTATTATGGTAACCGGGATATAATGACGGCCACTCCGATGCATGGTACACACTGCTCAGGCATTATTGCTGCTGTAAGAGATAATGGTAAGGGCGGTGATGGTATTGCAGATAATGTACGTATTATGATGATACGTGCAGTACCTGACGGAGATGAACATGACAAAGATATTGCCAACGCTATCCGTTATGCAGTTGACAATGGTGCACAGGTAGTTAGCATGAGCTTTGGTAAAGATTTTTCGCCAGAAAAAAAATGGGTGGATGATGCTGTAAAATATGCTGACAGCAAAGGTGTTTTGCTGGTGCATGCCGCAGGTAACGATGCAAAAAATGTTGACAGTTCAGATAACTTTCCATCACCTGTTTATCTTGACGGAAAAAGAGCAAGTAACTGGATTACGGTTGGCGCAAGCGGAGACCCGAAAAACGGCGGCATAACGGCAAGCTTTAGTAACTACGGCAAAAAAGAAGTTGATGTATTTGCACCGGGTGTGCAGATATACGCAACACTGCCCGGTGGCAATACTTACGGAAAATTATCGGGTACCAGTATGGCCTGCCCGGTGGTGGCTGGTACAGCTGCTTTATTGCTGGAATATTTTCCAAAGCTTAGTGCTAAACAACTGAAATATGCAATTGAAAAATCTGCCACAGTTTTAGATGAAGAAGTGAAGATGCCGGGTAGTGGGGAAATGGTAAAATTGAGCGACTTAAGTAAAACCGGCGGCCTCTTAAATGCTTATGCAGCTGTAAAGTTAGCCAGCACATTAAAGGGAGATCGTGTTGAAGGGAAAAAAGAAGTATTGCCAAAATCAACATTAAAGACAAAGAAAAAGGCTTAGAAAATTTTTAAGTTTAATTGTACTTTTATGCCGGGCAGCAGCCCGGCTTTTTTTATTATTAAATCAATACTTATGCAGCAAACTCAAACATCGCCAACCAATGCGCCGGGTTATTTTAAAAGATATACAGACCAGGTAAATGAAACTGACCTTTTTACCGCTTTAGAAAAACAGGACCCGGTTATCAAAGAAATAGTTGGCGGTATTTCAGAAGAAAAGGCTGGCCATGCGTATGCCCCGGGTAAGTGGACAATTAAGGAATTGCTGTTGCACATGAGCGATACAGAAAGAATATTCTGTTACAGAGCCATGTGCTTTGCAAGAGGAGAAAAAATAGCCCTGCCCGGTTTTGATGAAAATGATTATGCAGAAAATTCATTTGCTGCAGAAAGAAGCTGGGCAAGCCTGCTGGAAGAGTTTGAGCTGGTTAGAAGACACACAAAACTACTTTTTAAAAGCTTTAATAAAGCTGCTATGGCAACAGTTGGCACGGCAGGAACTAACAGCCTGAGTGTAGAAACAACAGGGTTTATAATAGCCGGCCACTTTAACCATCATATTAAAATATTGCAGGAAAGATATTTGTAAAAAAAAAGAACACGCCACAAATTAAAGTCTTTCCAATTTTATGCTTGTTGCCATTCTGCAGCGGCAAACCTTTTTGCGTTATTGCTTTCAGCAATATTAACCAGGCAATATTTTTTTTAATTCTGTTTTAACGCCAGCTCCAATTTTTTACGTTCCGTAATGTCATAACTTATTCCGGTGATTGACATCACTTCTCCATACTGATCAATTACGGGTATCTTGGATGAAAGAAACCAGGTTTCTGAGCCATCAGCTCTCACTGAAATTGTTTCTTTATTCAAAATAGGCAGCTTCGTTTCAACCCAGATTTTGCAGTTGAAAATCTATTGCGGCTTTCAACTGCTGCACAGCTCAGTATTTCAGAACATTTTTTGACTTCAAAATAGATCACTATTTTTTCGGCCAAAAAATAACCCGAAACACTTATCTGTATTGCATTTGAAACCCTCATTACGATCTCAACTGCAAAATCCGGGTTCAATCACGTGTTCATCTTCCCTTATAGATATCAAAGCAGTAGCTGCAGGATAAAGTTCATAATCATCTTTGCCAATTATGTCAAATTCATCTTCGCATTTTCCATAATTCAACTCGGCTTTGTTTATCAGCATGTTCCTGGATTTAACATCTTTCATATAAATGTTCAATGGCAAATTGTCGATAAGAGTCTTCAATAATTTGCGTTCATTAGCAAGTTGCTCGCCAGCAATTTTTCTTTCAGTTATATCCTGTACATGTGCAATATTGTGAATTATATGATTGTCGCAATCCGTTACGGCGGCAACACTTAATTGCACCCACACAATATGTCCGTGTTTGTGAATGTATCTTTTTTCGTATTGAAAGCTTTTAGCCGGATCTCTTGTTATTGTTTTCAGCATAGTCTTGTCTATAACCTTGTCGGCAGGATGTGTAATGGAGTGGAGTGAGGATAAAGCAAGCTCTTCTTTTGTATAGCCCGTTATTTTGCAAAGTGCTTCATTTACTTCTATTATCTCAGCATCTGGATTTACAAGTGCCATCCCTGTTACCGGGCTCTCAAATGCAGACCTGAATTGCAACTCACTTTGCCTTAGTTTATCCGCTGTTTTCTTTTGGATATCCACTTCCTGGAACGTCCCAAATATCCGGGTGCATCTGCCATTGCTAAAAACAGGTTTACCCTTTGTACGGATCCACTTTTCATTTCCCCTGGCACTAATTATCTGCAATTCTGCATCCCATGGGGCACCGTTTTCAATTGCCTCATTAACCAGGTTGGTTATCAGGTCACGGCTGTAGCCTTCTTTATAAAATGAAATTCCGGTTGTAAGGTCGGGAACATGATTTGGCCCGGTTTAATGTATAAGTGCTGTCACCGACGTCCAGCTAACAGATCTGCTTCCCAGCCACCCACAAGCGCCACATTGTTGGTTTCTTCCAATAATTCTTTGGTAATCAGCAGCTCTTTTTTCATATTTTTTCTTTTCTGTAATATCAGTCAGGTGTACAGAAATTCCCTCACTTGTAGGGTAAACGGTGATGTTAAACCAGCGGTCTAAAAACTCTTCTCTGTGCTCAAAACATTGTGTACTTCCTGAAAGCATTACCTCTTGCATTTTATCCATTATTTCCATGTGTTTGTATTGCGGAAATACTTCAAAAATATTCTTCCCAATTATATTTCCTTTGCCATTGGCAAGCGTATTTGTAACAGCTTCGGTTATGAATATAAACTGGTAATTTTTATCAAGTGCAAAAAAAGGATCGCTAATTCCCTTCAAAATATCGTCAATCCTTTTATTGAAAAAAAGCATGTTGTTGTTAAGCTTTGTAAATACCTGCAGATTATTTTTTCGGGTACGGTTTAAATATTTTACGGCCAGTGCTGCAATTATTAATAGTACCAGCATAGAACCA
Organism: Ferruginibacter sp.; assembly: GCA_965247025.1. Classification (GTDB taxonomy): domain Bacteria; phylum Bacteroidota; class Bacteroidia; order Chitinophagales; family Chitinophagaceae; genus Ferruginibacter. The sequence goes on from OZ252000.1 coordinate 6,431,494, forward strand.
GACAGAACCACCAGCGAAATTTCTGTATTATTGGTTTTTGCATCGTTTTGTTTTTCTCTTATCAGCATCAGCCTGCTTTCTCCGGCTTGAATTTGCTGGTCAATAGATCTCATGCTGTCCATTTTAACCTTACCTGCAAGTAACACCGGCAGGATTGCGGCAACATTGTAATTTGGGTTACTCCTGATACTTTGTAAGTGCTTACACATTGCAATTCTTCTTTCCGCAATGTCACTAAGCTTATTTACTCTTAATACCTGAACAGGGTTATCTGATATCAACTTCTGCAAAAGCTTTATGCTCCCGTTAATGGTGCCTTCACCTTTTTGGGCAGGATCTAAGTAAACCGAATCTCCGGTTATAAGATAGCCACGGGTACCCGTTTCAATGTCCTTTAATATAGAGAGTACTTTTTCTGACTGTTGCTGTACTTTGCCAGTGTGTACCAGCAATTGATTGTTTTTCTGCGTCTGTCTGTATTCAGCATTTACAAATACCGCAAAAGCAATTATTGTAATCATCAGAACAAAGAAAAAAATAATGAGGGTTGTACCTTTAAGGTTCTTCATTTTTTGCTAATTTGGATAGAGGTGTAGTTGAATGGAAGTCGGCGGCATACTCTCTTTAAACCTTATTTTTATAATAAATTGTATTACAAAAACTAAAACAGAAATATGTAGCTTAATAGATTTTCGACAACCAAACTTTACGTGAACTTATTGCATTTAGAGTAGTTTTTTTGCTGATATGAATAATGAATGATATAATAACCATAAAAAAATTAAGCACTGCAACAACCCGACTAACAATTAGCTATTATGAATATTGAAGAAAACAAAAATGAAGATGCCATGATACTGGCCTGGAGCCAGGTAAGGCAACGGCTGAAGAAAATATATGAAGGTGGCGGTAAAAAGGCTGCTGAGAAACAACATAACCGGAACAAGCTTACGGCCCGTGAGCGGATTAAATACCTGTTAGATGATAACAGCCCTTTTATTGAAATTGGTGCGTTTGCTGGTTACGAAATGTATGAAGACCATGGTGGATGTCCTGCTGGTGGTACTGTAAGCGGCGTGGCATATGTAAGCGGCAGGCAATGTATTGTTGTTGCCAATGACCAGACGGTAAAAGCTGGTGCATGGTTTCCCATCACAGGGAAAAAAAATTTAAGGATGCAGGAGATCGCTATGGAAAACCACCTCCCGGTAATTTACCTGGTTGACAGTGCTGGTGTTTATCTTCCATTACAGGACGAAATATTTGCCGATAAGGAACATTTTGGCCGCATTTTCCGCAACAACGCAAAGATGAGCGCAATTGGCATTACACAAATAGCTGCCGTACTCGGGGCATGTGTTGCCGGCGGAGCCTATTTGCCGGTTATGAGTGATGAAACGCTGATGGTGGAAGGCAACGGTTCAATTTACCTGGCAGGTCCCTATCTCGTAAAAGCTGCCATAGGAGAAGAAACAGACAATGAAACCCTTGGTGGCGCTGATACCCATACTGCTATCAGCGGTGTAGCTGATTATAAATTTGAAAATGAACATGAATGTTTGGACTATATAAAAAAATTAGTGTCGAAACTGGGCAAACCATCCTGTGCCGGTTTTGACAGGATAAAAGCCATCGATCCCAAAAAAGAGGCAACAGCGATTTATGCTGTAATTGCCGAAGGGAATACCAAACCATACAATGTTGTTGATATAATAGATTGTATAGTTGATGCCGAAAGTTTTAACCAATATAAAGAAGACTATGGTAAAACGATTGTTTGCGGTTATGGCCGGGTGGATGGTTGGGCAGTTGGTGTAGTTGCTAACCAGCGGCTGGTAGTAAAAAATAAAAAAGGAGAGATGCAGCTTGGGGGTGTAATCTACAATGACAGTGCTGATAAAGCAGCCCGGTTTATTATGAACTGCAATCAAAAAAAAATACCACTGGTTTTTCTGCAGGATGTTACTGGCTTTATGGTTGGCAGCAGGAGTGAGCATTCCGGTATAATTAAAGACGGGGCCAAAATGGTAAATGCAGTTGCCAATTCTGTTGTTCCTAAGTTCACTTTTATTACCGGTAATAGTTATGGTGCCGGCAATTATGCCATGTGCGGCAAAGCCTACGATCCACGGTTTATCTATGCATGGCCAACTGCTAAAATCGCCGTGATGGGCGGAGAGCAGGCAGCCAAAACTCTCCTGCAAATACAGGTGGCTTCTTTAAAAACCAAGCAGCAGGAAATAACGCCTGAAGCCGAAGATAAATTGCTGCAGGAAATCATCAGCCGCTATAACCTGCAAACCTCGCCATACTATGCCGCAGCAAGGTTATGGGTTGATGCAATTATAAACCCAGCCGATACAAGAATGCTGATTGCAGAAGGCATTGCAGCGGCCAATAACAACAATACATCAGAGCGTTTTAAAACGGGAGTTTTCCAGGTTTAGCGATTTTTTTAAGGGCTGCTGATGTTAACATTGCTACCGGAACTTTATCAAAAAAAGCATATTTTCACAGCCTGATACCTTGGCTGAAATAACCAGAATTATAATTATGAGAAATGGGTTTTTAAAATACATAGCAGTATTGACTGCACTTTTTTTAGTATTGCTGCAAAGCTGCAAAGATGATAGTGCCCTGGCTGTAAAAAATCATTTGCCAACAGCTACACTTACCGAAAGCTTCGACAGTTATGAGAATGCTTACGCAAAGGGCTGGAGAGCCATCAACAAAAGCAATCCGCCCGGCCGCAAGTGGTACGATGTTGCTGAAACGCCTAATTTTGGGACAGTTAATTACCTTGTCACTTATTTTCCAGACTGGAGCCAGGCACAATTTACCCTTGACCCTGCACAGTTTCCGAATGCACCATATCCCAACCGGATCTGGATGCCGGCATACGCTTCTCAAATTGCTTCCAATGGGTATGTGGCAACAAGTTTAGCAAGTGCTTCACCGGTTGGCATAGGTCAGCCAAGTACATTGTATGATATCAGCAACTGGCTTGTTTCTCCGGTTACCAATTTACAAAATGGTGATAAGATTGTTTTTTACACATACAGCAAAGGTTTGTCGAGGTTGCAATTATGGATCAGTGCGACAACCAGTCTTAATGTAGGTAGTGGCATTAACAATACCGGCGATTTTACTATCAAGCTTTTGGATATAAATCCTTCGTATGCAAAATTTGAAACCAACCCTGCAAATGCCTTCCCAACAGAATGGACCAGGTTTGAAGGTGAAGTAACAGGTTTAAACTCGCCGGTTTCCGGCAGATTTGGTTTCCGCTATTATATGCAGGATCAAACGCCAATAAGGCCTTCACAGGTTGATCCAACTGATTTTGATACTTTGTACACACAGATACACAAGTCTGTTATCGGCATTGATGAAGTTACATTAAGCGGTATCCGTTAACGCAGGTCTGCTAAAAATCTTGAAATGAAAAACAAACTACTTTTACTATCTATATTTTTTATCAGCACAATTGCTGTTACCATTTCCTGTACAAAGGATAAGGCAGCGGCACCTTCTGCTGATTTTTCTTTTACTGAAAGTTTCGATACGGTAAGTGCGGCTGTTGCAAAAGGATGGGTGATAGCCAATAACTCAAAACCAATTGGCACTATTGGCTGGATGCAGGGCTATTTCTATGTTTCCCTTTATCACGGATTTACACCCGGCAAAACAGGAGGACCTTATAATTACGCAAGTGCCGGAGGTTTTAGCGGTAACAATCCATCTTTTTCAGGTGCAGATTTTATAATGACAACTGCTGAGTGCGGCAGCGGCAGAGCTTATTGCAGCAACTGGTTAATATCTCCTGAAGTGATAATAAAAGATGGCGATCAAATAAGTTTTTACACCCGTACTTATCAAAATCCAGCTGCCGGTGCAGACAGGTTAGAAGTAAGAATAAATGCCGCAGATGCAACTGCTAATGTTGGCAGGGATAGCATTAGCGTAGGTGGTTTCACTAATGTAATTTTAGAGATCAATCCTAATTATTTGCTGGATGGAGATGACTCTTACCCTGGTGAATGGACCCAATACACCGCAACTGTTACTGGTATGCCAATCGCAAAAAAATCAAGGGTGGCTTTACGCTATAATGTTGCTGATGCAGGGCCACTTGGCCAAAATGGTGTTGGCGTAGGCATTGACCAGTTTGAATTTATATCTAAATAATTTTTTTCTAATATTCTAATCCTAAAGTGTCAATCCCCGGGCAAAAAGACTATAATTAGTTGTTCTGAAGTACTAATTTGGTTTTGTTTCGAAACACTAATTTTGAGTGAAAGGATTCAAATCTAAAATTCTTAAGTTCCGGTTCGGACTTATAGACTACAATAAATGTACTTCCTGAAATTGCAAGCCACCACAATACTTTGTTTTTATTAGGATTAACCGATTATGTTCCTCCACTATACCAATCAAAAAGGTAAAAAACACTCCTGAATTAATCAGCTAAAATAAAAATGGCAGATGATTGCTCATCTGCCGGTGGAACTGTTTGGCGAAATATTATGAACTGCCCTCAGTAGATTAAGATTTTAAACCTGTAACCTTTACTTCGCTGTAAGTTACTTTACCTGTAACATCTGTCTGCTTGATGCGGTACTGGGCAATGTTCTGTCCAATTAATGCAGGGGAGTTATCTTCAAATTTGTATGTTTTTACTTTTTCGTTTGATGCAAATTCTTCAATTGTTTCACCAACAGACTTATAGTTTACAAAATCAAAAGAACATTCAACTTCAAAATTTGCAATGTTTGCATCTGCACTTACATGCCAGGTAAGCATAACTTTTCCGTATGCAATTTCCTTTTGACCAAGCCATTGCGTTCCAAAATCAGGTACAAGACTTTCCAATTTAACAGTTTTGGCAGCAGGTAGGCTTTTATTTTCTAAAGAAGTTTGTGCAGTAAGAGAGGCAATTGCAATACCTAAATAAATGAATAAGCAGCTTAAAGATTTTGCAAGTTGATTAGTAGTTTTCATCTTATTTTTTTTTGAGGGATTAATTTTCATTTGTGGTGTAACCCTTAATTACCCATATTGTGCCAAAATTATAAAGTGCTGAAAATCAATTAGTTATGGTTTGGCATGGATGCTTTTACTTCCAAAATTTGGAATGTTTTTTAAAACAGAAAGCAAATTTGCCTTTTTGGAACGTATAGCCTTCTTACACAAGGTGGAAGAGGGAAAGATGTGTGCTAAGATGTGGTTGGAAATTTATCTTCACCTAATTTTTTATATATAGACTAATGGAATACTATCCTGCCTTTTGATACGTTAGTCAACTGCTTATGATACTCCGTTTAAGGGTATAAAGTCGTTTTAGCGTTTTAAACTTATTCAATATCCATCCAATGACCAGAACAAAATCCGTAATTATAATTTTCTTATTTAGCTTTTTTGCTTTTAAATCCCAGTTAAAAGCCCAATGCGATTTATCTGATAACAGTACTGTGGCCGTTACCGGAATTACATCGATTGATGTAAACTGCCCTCAGAATGGAACATTGACTGTAAACGGCGTAAGTGGTGGTGGTGGAAGTTATGTATATGAATTATCTAACGGCCCCATAATAAGAGGTATACAATCCCAAAATGTGTTTCCCGCTTTGTTACCTGGTAATTATACGGTTCGTGTTACCGGGTGTAACGGTACTTTTATAGAGAAACCTGCCGTTGTTGGTAATAGTTACCTTGAGCCTTCTTTGCAGGCTATGAGTTTTATTGCTGACTCAAGCTTTAAATGTAACAATCTTAATTCAGGAACGGTTAAGCTCACCGTTTTGCTAAGTTTTCCCAACGGTCTGTTTTCTGATACCCAATTTTATCGTTTGCCGCTAAGATACCAGGTTTCAACAAATGCTGATCCGGCAACAGGATTCTCCTCAAGTGCTTACAATTATTTTCATTCAGACATAACATATATAGGTAATGAAGACTCAAGGCGAGGGGTGGCTTTTTATAAGTTAGATACCATTAAAGGCCTGGCAGCCGGTACCACTTATTATGTAAGAGTTACTGACCAGTGTGGCGTATTTAAAACTACGTCCATCACAATTCCAAATATAAACACCTCTGTTTTTACTTATGATTTTAGTGTAAAAGAGCCGTATATTCTTAATTCAAATTCCACAGATTATCCGGCTGTAAAAAGCAGTTGTGTTCAATGGGGCGAACTCACAATTCTCAGCGATGGAAGCCCGGTTTCATCAATATCTTCCACAAATACTTTAGCGCCAATTACGGCAGTTTTAAAAAGGCAGGATAATGGGGCAGTAATTGACACAAGGAAATTCGGGGCCGGAGGTCTGAGTAAATACAGCAGTTACGGCTATTCATCGTCCGGTATCAATAACCTTTTATTCGATTCGGTGCCAAGGGTGCCTGTAACGCTTGAACTTACAGATCAGTGTGGCAACATTACGTCAATAAATGCCAATACCCCTTCTGTAAAAACACCGTTTATGCTCTCGGCCTCTACCGCATGCAATAATGGGGATTCATACTTTTATATAAATACAAAAAATGCTGCACCATCTTTACCGGTAAGGCTTAAAATTTATGATAATTCAAATGCCTTGCTCGTTGATAAGGTAATGACGATCAATTACCAGTATGTTTTTATTACAGGTGCAACTGGGTTTAGTGACGGGCAATCATCTTATGTGCCTGGGTTTGGAGAATACAGGATCGTTTATGAAGACCAGTGTAACATCAGTGATTCAATAGTATTTAATTTTCAGCCGCCGTCCTTGTCACCGGAACCAGCATACAATTTTATCTCCTACGCCATAGCATGCACACAACCCGGCCAGCCCGCCATGTTTAACGTAGATGCAGTGCTCACCAACAGTTCTGCAATAAACCAGGTTGAAATTATATCTGGCCCGCCAGGCCTTACCTACCCACGCATTTTAAAATACATTTCAGTACTTACAAACAGGGGAGCTTACTCTTACTCATATAACTCAAAAACTACTTTTGATTCTTTGCTTGCAGGTACCTACCACGTAAAAGTGAGTTATGGCTGCAGCCAGGTTTTTACCTGCACTTTTAAAGTAGCTGGTGGCAATACCGGCAGTGCCAGCGGAACAATGTCATTTGCAGTTGAGTCAAATCTTTGCAACACTTCGGGTAATACAGTAAGTGGAAATTTTGTTTTAACGGGGGATATTAATTTACTTATAAGTGATCCGCCATCAATAAGAATAATAGCGGCACCACTTGAGTTCCTCAAAAAAATAAGCTATTCTAAAGATGGCAGTGATCCGGTATTGCCTTATAATCTTGGAGCAATTTCCGCAAACAGCAGGTTCGATAATGGTATTGATACCAGCGGACTTATGGTTTATCCTGTCTATAGTTTTTTAAGTCTTACCTCTAATTTTTTTAAGTTTCCTGCCGGGGATTACACATTCCAGATGTATGGTAAATGTACCGGAACAATTCTCGATACGCAAAGTTTTTCAGTTACTTCCGCCGGTTACAGCAAGCCTAATCTTGGCGCCAGTTCCGGTTACATTTGTGATGCAGGAGAAATAAAAGTAATAGCAAGCCCTATCGGTGGCAAGCCGTCTTTTCTTTACCAGATAAAACTTACATCAGACCCTGATGAAAGTCATTACTCAAACCTGCAAAGTGACAGTGTTTTTGTACTTCCGGCCAATACGCCTCCGGGAACTGTTTACACACTTAGAACAGTGGATGCCTGCAACAATAGTTTTGTGGGAGAAGTTGTGGTGAACAGCTTTACAGGCAAATTATACATTGCAGCATCAGATGATTGTCTTGGTTCTCCTTCAAGAATAATTACAGGTTATATTCCGGGTGCAACATATACCTGGACAAAACCAGATGGAACTGTTATCGTCACCAATTCTAACGAGCTTCACATTGCCACATTCTCTATTTCAGATATTGGCACCTATTCAGTGGTGGCCAATGCACTCGATGGATGTATTACAAGAAGTGCCAGCCTTGCAGTTGGGGGGCGCTGCTACATTGTGCTGCCGATTGATATTTTAAATTTTACTGCCACAAAGAAAAATGAAAATGCTGTTGATCTTAACTGGGAAACGGGTAATGAAACCTATAGTAATACTTTTGAAATTGAACGAAGCAGTGATGGTGACAAGTGGATAAAAGTTGGTCAGCAAACAGCAAGGTTAAGTGGTGGCAGCACAAAGGAAACCTACACTTTTCATGACATCATTCCGCAGGGCATGAAGGCAGTAGTAATCTACTACCGAATAAAGCAGGTTGATGCCAACGGTAAGATAAATTACACCACGGTGAAGAAAGTATATTTCTCAACGGCATTCACTGTTTTGAAAGTGTACCCCACACCATTTGTTTCTGCTGTAAGCATTGACTTTATTTCTGAAAGTAAACAGAGTGCCGTAGTTTCTTTGTTTGATATGCAGGGCAAAGAAGTTTCCAGGTTTGTAATGCCGGTTAACAAAGGAATTAACCATTACCAATATGCGCCTGTACTGAGCATTGAAGCAGGTAACTATATTTTATCTTTTACACAAGGCACAAATGCGTTTACACAGCAGGTTACTAAAATGAATAAGTAAATATTACCAGTTACATTACCTCAACACGGTATTCCAAAAATGAATACAGTGTTGAGTTTTTTTTATTCTGGAGATACGGACTACAGTTTGTTTTGTATAATATCAGCCCAAATATTTCGTTAGAAGAGAAACAGTATAAAAGGTTATATCAAATAACAACTTCAGTATCCAAACTAATCCAACATGTATAGATTTAATCCCGCCGTAGCTGTTGTTTTTTTTTTCAGCCTATTTTTCAGCAGAGCTTCAGCGCAATGTAATCTGTCTGACAGAACAGCATTAGCAATTGGTGGGGTTTCTGTAACCAATGTTACCTGTCCTCAAAATTGCACAATTACAGTGAACAGTGTAACAGGCGGCGGAGGCGGCGACTATGTGTATGAAATTTTTGATGGTCCTGTTATAAGGGGAATACAATCTCAAAATATATTTTCAGCGTTACTGCCCGGCAATTACAAAATTCGGGTTACCGGCTGCAACGGCACATTTAGTGAAACTACAGCAACTGTAGGTAATTATTTTTTGGAAACTGCAGCCCAAACGCAAACTTTTTTGAGCAGTGAGAGCTTTAAATGTAATTCAGTAAATAATGGTAAGGTAAGGGTTAATGTCAATTTCTCATTACCCAATAACGATTATGCTGACAGTCAGTTTTATAAACTACCATTGCGTTACCAGGTATCTACAAACGGGGACCCTTCCACAGGTTTTTCCGGAAGCCCATACAATAGTTTTGCTGCAGGACAATTCAACACTTCATTTAACCTTTTAAGAGGAAAAATAAAAACAATTTCCAAATTTGATACAATTACAGGCTTAAGTGCAGGCACCACTTATTACATAAGAATAACTGACCAGTGCGGTGTATTTAAAACTACTTCTATAACAATTCCAAACAGTACAAGCCCCGTTTATACTTATAGTTTCCAGGTTAAAGAACCTTATGATATATCCGGCTATGGCAGCATGCCGGCTATGAAGGGTAATTGTATTCAATGGGGTGAATTGGCCATTTTGTATAATGGCAGCCCTGTCTCATCAATACCTGCGTCAAATACTTTAGCCCCGATTACCGCAGTTTTAAAACGACAGGACAATGGTGAAGTGCTTTCTTCAAGGATCTTTCAGGCAGGTACCCTTGGGAAATCCAACGCTTACGGTTATGTTGGAACAACAACCAATAACCTTATATTCGATTCTGTTCCCCGGGTGCCGGTAACCCTGGATCTTATTGATCAGTGCGGCACAACAACCACCATCCCGGTTAATACCCCATCAGTTAAACAGCCTTTTAATTTGCAGGCGTTTACTTCTTGTTCTTCAGGATCTTCATATTTTGCCCTCAGTACATTTAATGGCACACCTTCTTTGCCTTTAAAATATAAATTATACGATAATACCAATACTTTGTTAGTTAACAGGCTTATCGATAATAACACCCAATATGTTTTTTTAACAGGTGCACCATACGTTTTTGCAACTGGTAATAGTGTTTCGTTTATACCATCTTATGGCGAATACAGGATTGCTTATGAGGACCAGTGTGGCATGAAGGATTCAATTGTATTTAATTTTGGAGCCTCCGGAGGATATGGACCGCCCACTTTCAATTTCAATGCTTACCAGCCTCTTTGTTCGGCTGGCGGAACGATATATTATAATGTAGATGCAGTTCAAACCAACAGTTCTCCGGTAAGTCAATTAACTATCACTTCCGGTCCGGGTGGTTTAACTTATCCAAGATTTAGAAAAGGACAATCCATTCTTACAAGTGCAACATCGGACAGTTATGGTTTTATTTACCAATACTATTTTGATTCCCTGGTAGCAGGAACCTACCAGGTTTTGGTTGATTATGGCTGCAGCCAGCAAACTACAACCAGTTTCACTATCAATAATGGCATAACTGGTTCACCAACTGGTTATCTTACATTTACTCCTTCAGTGAATAACTGCAGCAGTCTCGGTGCTACAGTTAAATCAACCAGTAATATTACCTCTTCAGATGCTAATTTAATAATCTCAGATCCACCGTTTATAAGGATTCTCAACGCTCCGGTGGCGTTTTTAAAAGCTATTTCAATTTCAAAGAATGGCACTGATCCATCACTTCCTTTTATTTTGGGGAATATGTCTGCAGACGGAATATCCAGCAATGGTATAGATACTAATGCCGTAATGATTTATCCAAAGTATACTTTTATGAATGTTTTTGGAGGATCCCTTACCTTTCCGGACGGAGATTATACAGTTGAATTATACAGCAAGTGCACCGGTACAATCATGGACACTAAAAGCTTTTCAATAACGGGTGGTGCAGCTTACTCAAAACCTAACCTTGGTGCAAGTTCCGGATACATTTGTGAGTCAGGTACAGTAAAAGTGGTAGCCAATCCAATTGGTGGTAAGCGCCCTTTTCTTTACCAGATACTGCTGGCCATTGATCAGGATCTTTCCCATTATTCAGCCTTACAAAGCGACAGTGTTTTTATTTTACCGTCCGGCACCCCGCCAGGTACAGTTTATAATTTAAGGGCAGTTGATGCATGTAATAATAGTTTTACGGGCCAGGTGGTGGTAAATAGTTTTACAGGTAATTTATACATGGCCGTTTCCAGCGATTGTTTAGGATCACCCTCCCGGATAGTTACAGGTTTTATTCCAGGGGCAGTGTACACATGGACAAAACCCGACGGAACGGTAGTCGTTACCAATTCAAACGAAATGGACATATCCAGCTTCAGTGTTTCTGATATTGGTGTATATACAGTTGTCATGAATGCTTTGGGTGGATGTATCTCTAAGGGCACCGGTGTAATGGTTGGTAGAAATTGCTACACTGTGCTGCCAATTGATATTTTAAATTTTACTGCTACAAGAAAAAATGATAAGGTAGTGGATTTGTATTGGGAAACTGCTAATGAGATTCTAAAAAATTCCTTCGAAGTTGAGAGAAGTACCGATGGCGTTAGCTGGGCGAAAATTGGAGAGCTTGCTGCAAAATATAGCGGTGGCAGCACAAGAGAAAAGTATGTTTTTCAGGATGTAACGGCAGGAAGCCTGAAAACAGCCGTTGTATACTACCGCATCAGGCAGGTGGATGCAAATGGAAAATTTAATTACACCTCTGTAAAAAAGGTATATTTCAATACAACTTTCTCTTTGCTTAAAGTTTATCCATCTCCTTTTACTTCAGCAGTAAGTATTGATTTCGTTACCGAAAGTACAGAACAGGCTGTGGTGTGTTTATATGATATGTCAGGCGCTGAAGTTTCAAGATCCGTAATGCCAGTTATTAAAGGCGTAAATCATTATCAGTATGCTCCGGTACTGCGTATTGGGGCTGGTAATTACACGTTGGTTTTAAGCCAGGGAACCAAAAGGTTTACCCAGATGGTTACTAAAATGGAAAGCAGCAAATAGTAACAATTACTAAAATATTATTACCCTCACCCGGATGTTGACTTAACTTAAATGTAAAGTTAATTAATGGTGAGGGTATTTTAGTTCTTTGCTGATTACCTATTTAGTCGACCCTCAAAAAGTGAGAAAAGTTGATTGTTATTTGATTTGAGAGATTCCAGGCTGAATAATAGTAACCAGATATTTGCAAAATGGTAAAAAAGCTTGCAAATTTATGAATGCTTTCTACCCCCAAACATACTCCTCAGTTAGGATTGTTTCATGGTCTTGCAGATCAGCTTGATCAAAAGCATCCTTTGTATCAATTGGCCAATAAAATCAATTGGTCATTTTTTGAAGATGCTTTTAAAAAGCATTACAGTGAAAAAATGGGTAAGCCGGCAAAACCGATTCGCCTGATGGTATCGTTGCTGATATTGAAATATGTCCGCAACATCAGCGATGAAAACCTGGTGGAGCAATGGTCTGAAAATATCTATTTCCAGTACTTTAGTGGTGAGCAGCATTTTCAGGCCAATATCCCTTGTGTACCAACCGAACTGGTTGCTTTCCGTCAACGCATAGGCGAACCTGGCGTAGAGTTAATTTTACAGGAAAGTATCCGTGTAAATGAGCCTCCTGAAGATAACAATACAGGTATTGTGGTGAGTGTTGATACGACCGTGCAGGAAAAAAATATCACCTACCCGACAGATGATAAACTATACAAAAAAATTATTAAAAAGTGTTGGGCAATAGCAGACAAAGAGGCAATAGATCTTCGCCAGTCTTACACAAGGATAGTTAAACGTTTAAGTAATTTACAACGGTTTAAAGGAACCAAGAACGGAGCCAAAGCGGCCCGTAAAGCCAATAAAAAAATACAAATCATAGCAGGAAGGCTGGTACGGGATATTGCCCGAAAGCTACCACTAACAAGCCTTGGCAAATATTTGCCGGATCTAAAGCTGTATCAAAGAGTATTATCCCAAAAGCGGAGTGACAGTGATAAAATTTACAGCCTTCATGAACCCGATGTAAAATGTTATTCAAAAGGTAAGGAGCATAAGAAGCTTGAGTTTGGCAGTAAAGCCTCTGTTCTAATTGATCAGCACACAGGCATCATTATGGGAGCCATTAATTTTACTCAAACATTACACGATTCAAAAACATTGCCGGATGTATTGGAACAATATGAACGACTCAACGGCAGGCAGCCAAAAGAAGTGTTTGTAGACAGAGGATACAAAGGAGTAAAGCAATACAAAGATGCAGTTATCCTGGTACCCAAACCTGATAAAAATATTACCAAAACACAATGCAGCAAACATAGTAAAAGGGCAGCCATTGAACCTGTCATCGGACACCTGAAACACGACTACCGTTTATGTAGAAATTATTTGAAAGGAATATTGGGAGATAATATGAATATAATTTTAGCCGCTGCTGCCATGAACTTTAAACGACGAATCAACCTCTGGCGTACAGAGGCAATCAGATGTTGGTCACTTATTTATAAACTGCTTATAAATGCTTACTGGATTTCTATTCCCCAAAAAGTAAAATCGACTTTTTGAGGGACGACTAAATACCTTTCAAAGTGATTAATTTGTAAAGCAAGAAAGTCGTTTGCAATGGTGATCCAGACCATTTCAAACGACTTTTTATCTTGTAATAACACTGAAAATGAACCCTATAAAATCTTTAATTTTTTTGTTTTAGTATTTTTCCTCTAATCCCTTCATCCCCGGTATAAACAAGTATACCTATTGTATGCCAATTTATAACTACCTGATTGTCAGTCATTTATAACTTTAATTAATATCAGTTTTTTCCGTTAATGGGATTTTATTTCTGTAAAGTAGAATGTGGAGTGAAACGAACCAGGAAAGGCCTGAAAACAAGAATACCGTTTGAAGTGGTGATCCAGACCATCCCAAACGGTATTTCTTAAACTAACACTGAAATGAACCCTATAAAATCTTAATTAAATATATTATTTATAATCTTTTCTTCACTTTGTTCTGGCATTAATTAGCTGATACTGTGCCAAAAATTAACTGACTGATTATCAATCAGTTATAAAAATAAATCGTTGATAATTTTCCATTAATGGGAACCAATATCTATAAATTGGGGAAATTCCACAAAAAAGGTGAGAGAGAAATCCTCTAAAAGTAATAAAGCCGCTTAAAATGGAGACTGTCATGTTAAACAACTTTGCTGTTTAAACAAACTAAACCTGTTTTAAGATTACTGTAGAAAAGATAAACAGTTAAAAAACATCAGAAGGTTTGCTAAGAATAAAAACTGCCTAAAATATGGAACTTATAAAATATCCGATTTATCACGCAAAGCAGAAAATTATTTATTTAAGACTGGAAGAAGGACGCAGTTTTATAGAGTCTTAATAAAGAGGAGACAACGAATTTTTAAACTATTTAAAAAATATAGAAACCAGCACTTCAATCAAGCCGATAAGTAAACCAAAAACACCTCCTATAATTTCCAGGAATTTAAATTCCTTTTTTGTAATCTGGCTAAGGATATCTTCAAGTTTTTCGCTGGAAAATGCGGCAACCTTTTCAGTAACAATCTTTTCGAGGTCAAGGTCTTTCTCCAGTTGGCCCATGTAGTTTTTCATAAGCAAGGGAAAAAGCGTTTCCAGTTCTCCTAAAAACGCATCCTTTAACTGTGCAATCGTTTTCTCTCCAATAAACATTGATAACATCGGAAACACATCTTTAAGTTTATGAGTAAGGAAGTTATCAATGTGCTCTTCAATAACTGGTTTTAATTTCTGCAGGTTTTCCGGATTGGTTACCTTCTGTTCAATTTCATCAAAAGACAACAATTCTTTTCCTACAACCTGGCCAAGTTTTTCTGCAATAAGTCTTTGGTTTTTTGGAAAAATTCCCTGGATGGTTAATCCTAAAAACTTTATCGGATTCCGGGGATGAAAAAGCATTTTAATAGCGATCCATGTGGTAATCCATCCGGTAAAGGCAGATAATAAAATTGTAAAAATATAACCCGTATAAATCATTGTAACCAGTTAAGGTTACAAAGAAACATAAAATCACTATTAGTAAAGAAGCTATTATTACTTGCAGGCAAGTATGTAAATCGATATTTTGAAAAATACATTAATAACAGCAATGATATTTTGCGCAAGAAATGTTTTTTGTTATTTTTGCCCTCCTTTACAAACACGGTAGTCGTAGCTCAGTTGGTTAGAGCATCAGATTGTGATTCTGAGGGTCGGGGGTTCGAGCCCCCTCGATTACCCAAACAGCCTTCTATTTTAATAGAGGGCTGTTTTAATTTACGCACTCAAATAGTGATCTCTGCCTGCAGTTAACTTTTCGGTTTAGTTATTGTTAGTTTCAAGCCTGCAAAGGCAAACTTACCATTTATCAATTTTTTGAAATTATTAGCAGGGATGGCTTCCATTCTGAAATAAACAGAATGAATTTTCCGTTAATTTTACTTATGCTACAACTCAAGCAAATCATTATGAATAAAAAATTTCTGCCGGTGTTAATTGCACTTATCGGTGCAAGTATTTTTTTCCTTGCCTTCCGTTCTCATGGAGCCGGAGAAAACGATCCAAAATCCAAATATGAGAAAGTGTTGCGTAATGTAGGTCTGTTGCTGGAAGAAGGACACTACAGCCCGAAGCCTATAAACGATGAATTTTCATCGCTTGTGCTTAAAAGTTTTATTAAAGATCTTGATGACGATAAAAGCATTTTCTTAAAAGCAGACATTGACAGTTTTCAAAAGTATGCTGATAAAATTGATGACGAAATTCACGGTTCTAAACTGGAATCATTTTACGCCATCAGCGAATCTTATTCAAGAAGACTAAATGAAGCATCAGGTTATTATATGGATATTTTGAATAAGCCATTTGATTTCAATAAAGATGAAAATATAGTAATGGATGGCGATAAACTTCAATTTCCCAAAAATAATGATGCTAGAAAAGAGGTATGGCGCAAAAGATTAAAATATTTGGTTCTTTCCAAATTTTCTGATATGCAGGAAGACAGGGAAAAGAATAAAGACAGAAAAGTAACGGCATCAACAGATAGCCTTACAGCAGATGCAATTAAGAAATTTGTTTACAAAGCAGATACTACACTGGAAAGGGAAGCCCGTGACCAGGTGAGAAAGCAGATAGGCCGCTATTTTACAACGCTTAAAAATCACAATACAACAGATGAACTTTTCAGCTCTTTTGTAAATGCTATTACTACTGAAATGGATCCGCATTCGAGTTACTTTGCCCCGATTGACAGCCGTGGATTTAATGAGATGATGAGTGGCAAATTTTATGGCATCGGCGCCCAATTAAAAGAAGAAGAAAGCAAAATCAAAATAGCTAGTTTAATAACAGGTGGCCCGGCGTGGAAAAGCACTGAGTTACAGTTAAATGATGAGATAGTTAAGATAGCCCAGGGTAGTGCAGAACCTGTAGATGTAACAGGTTATTCAGTAACAGATGCAGTTAAATTAATTCGTGGAGCAGAGGCCGGTACAGAGGTAAGGCTTACTGTTAAGAAAGCGGATGGCAGCATAAAAGTTGTTAGTCTTAAGAGAGATGAAATAAAGCTGGATGATACATTTGTTAAGAGTGCGATCATTAACGGGGAGCACAAAATTGGTTATATCTATCTCCCGGAATTCTATATGGATTTTGAAAAACCGGATGGAGCAAGATGCTCTGATGATGTGGCGAAAGAAATTGAAAAACTGAAGGCTGAAAACGTTGAAGGAATTGTGATGGATCTCAGAGGCAACGGTGGTGGTTCATTACCGGAAGTTGTGAAAATGGTTGGATTATTTATTGAAGATGGCCCGGTATGCCAGGTGAAAGGCAGGGAACAAACTACACCTGTTCAATTAAAAGACAGGGATAAAAGCATCCTGTACACAGGGCCTTTAACTGTTATGGTAGATGAATACAGTGCATCAGCTTCTGAAATTTTTGCCGCTGCCATACAAGATTATAAAAGGGGAATTATTGTAGGTAGTACTTCAACTTATGGCAAAGGAACAGTGCAAAGAACAATACCGTTAAACCCTGAATCTGACTCACCTTTTGGAACAAAAAAATCTGAAGACTTAGGTACCGTTAAACTTACCCTTCAGAAATTTTACAGGATAAATGGAGGAGCTACGCAATTAAGAGGAGTAACGCCAGATGTTGTAATACCTGACCGGTATGAGTTAGCTAAGAGCAGGGAGAAAGATAACGTGTCTGCTTTAAATTGGGATGAAATTAAAAAAGCTGATTACAAACCATGGACTTCTACCTTTAGTACCGATGCAGTTGTTGCAACAGCTAACCAGCAGGTGCAAAACAGTACAATTTTTTCAGGAATGAAATCTAAAATTGAATGGATCAGCAAACAGAACGATAAAGATTATCCATTAAACCTGGTGAAGTACAAAGCAGAACAAAAAGAATTAAAATCGGCTTACAAGCAATTGGACAGTCTTTATAAATTATCAAAAGACCTTACAGTTAAAAACATTGAACTAGATTCTACAAGATATTTATCGGACAAAGAAAAGACCGAAAAGAATAAGCAGTTTTTAAACAGGATAAAAGGTGATGTATATATTGATGAAACAGTAAAGGTGATTAACAATATGATTACTCAAAGTAATATAGCATTGAACAACCCTGCAAATGCAGATCTAAAAAAGAATTGAGAAGATATAAAAAAAGCTAAAAGGTTATCATTTTTCAATGATAACCTTTTTTTATGTCTAATAATGTAATAAACTTCAACCCAGATTTTGCATTTGAGATCGTTATGAGGATTTCAAATGCAATGCAGGTAGGTGTTTCGGGTTATTTTTTGGCTGAAGAAATAGTGATCTATTTTGAAATCAAAAAAAGTTCTGAAATACTTAGCTGTGCAGTAGTTGGAAGCCGCAATAGATTTTCAACTGCAAAATCTGGGTTCAAATAACTTTTTTGCTTGTGCATAGCTATGCCCAAGTTGTAGAACTCAGTCATCGGATTGTTTAAAATTAATGTATAAAAAGCCTGAAATTTTCTTTAGCAAGCAGAACATTTTTTGGCATGTATTTTTCAATTTCCATAATAAACAAATTTTACAATTTATACTTTATGAAAAAACAATTATTGGCTGCATGCATCATAATGTTTGCTGCAGTGTTAAAATCAAATGCACAATCCTCTGACAAGACGAGCACAAGTAATTTACATTTTGGTGTACGTGTAGGGGTTAATGTTTCTAATTTGGTTATGGATGATAATACCAGTACCACGGGTGCAAAAGCTGGCTTAAATGCGGCAGTTATATTGGAGATACCCATAGTGCCTGTATTTAGCATCCAACCTGAGGTTCAGTTTTCCCAAAAGGGATTTAAGCGTACAGGTAGTTTTTTAAGTGCACCTTATGAATACAAGTTAACAAGTAACTTTATTGAGATACCAGTACTTGCAAAGTTTCGTCCTTCTAAAAATTTTGGAATTTTCCTGGGACCCCAATATTCGTTTTTAGTATCAACACAAACTTCATTTAAGGTTAATAATGCTGCTTATGAAACTCTTGTGAAACAAGATGTAGATAATTTTCGTAAAAATATTTTAGGTGGCGTGGTAGGGGTTGAAGCATCGACTGGGCCGTTGTTTTTTGATCTCAGGTATAGCCGTGATTTTCAAACAAATAATGGGGATGGAACAAGTTCAACCCCAAGATATAAAAACCAGGTTTTTGCGCTGGGTGTGGGGCTAAGGTTTTAAAAATTAGTTTTAGAGGGTTCAATAAAATAGAGTTTGGTTATTCCGCCTTTTCCAGGGCGGAATTTTTATATAAACTTTACTTTATTTTCTAAAAAGTTTTCCACATTATTAAAAATAAATTATTGTCTATTTTTTGGAAGGTGTGATATTTTACCGCATTTACCTTGGCTTGGCAATTTCCAAATTTTGGCATTGTGTTACTAATAAAACGTGAGCCGGTTAATCGGCCCCTTTTTTAAATGGATAATGCATAAACCTGGTGATACTTCGTTTTATAACTGTACAACTTTAGTTTTCGATTTACGCAGGTTGTTTAAATTGTATAGATTTTTTTGAAATTGCAGGTTCTGTTTTTTAGATAAAAATATAACTACCCCGTTTTTGTTCCATACCCCCTCCTTAAGTAAATTACTCTAAAGCAGTCAATGCTTTAGAGTTTTTATTTAGTCCCAGCTTATAACAACCTTACCAATGCTCTTTCTTGAGCCGAGAAAATTATGAGCTTCTCCAATTGCTGAAGCTGGAAATACTTTACTTAATACCGGTTTAAAAATACCCTCCCCTGTAAGCCTGACAACATTTTGAAGGCATCGTTGAATTACAGCTGGTTTCTCATCTGCTATCCGCAGCATGTTAATGCCAATAAGGGCTTTGGATGACATCATAAACATTACCGGGTGGTAGAAACCGAAGCCAACTGCTGAGCTAATTTTGCCAAAAATATTTTTATCGCTCATTTCAGAAGCGCCATAACAAATAATGCGACCGCCAGCTGCCAATGACCTGATACCTTTTTTAACACTGCTGCCTCCTACGGCATCGAATATTACATCTACACCTTTTGCATTAGTAAGTTGCTTCACTTGCTGTTCAAAATCCGCAGTATTATAGTTTATGGGATGATGAACACCCATCGACCTCAGGGATTCTAGTTTGGCCTCACTGCCCGCAGTAGAAAAAACTTCGCATTTTTTATGAACTGCCAGCTGTACCAATGCTGTTCCAACACCACCTGCACCGGATTGTATAAGTACCTTATCGCCTTCATGAAGATTTACCATTTCTTCTGCTGCAAAATAGGCTGTGCAATATTGCGTTGCAAGCGCTGTCGCTGCTGCAGGATCAATAGTTGCCGGAATTTTAGCAGTTGCTGTTGCCATAGTAATGGCGTATTCGGCGTATCCGCCAAATCTTGTCATTGCCACAACCCAGTCTCCAACTGTCAAATTTGTAACACCTTCTCCCATACTTTCTATAGTTCCTGTAACATCATAGCCAAGCACAGCGGGGAGCGGGGGGGCTTCTTTGTACATTCCGTTACGGGCCATTACATCTGCAAAATTTAATCCCGAGTATTTTACCCTCACCAACACCTCGCCAGCTTTTGGTACTGGCTTTTCAACCTGCCTTATTTCAAAAGCTTTAGCCGAATCTCCATTTTTTACCAACACTGCTGCCTTCATGCTGTTGAATATTTAATGTGTAAATGCGAAATTATTACCCAAAATTAACTGCTGACGCCAATTGAATTTTAAAAATTTCATAAAGTTAAAGATGGTTGTTTTCTTTGCAGAATAATAACCCTTTGCAATAAATATAGAATTTGAAATTGCTGTAATTTAAGGCTTTATAATATGCAGTATAATTGCAATTGATTAAATCCAATAACACAAGAAATATTTAATACTATTCCATGAAAAAAAACATTTTTATTACCCTCTTTGTACTCTTATGTTCATTTTGTGCTGTGGCACAAATGGTAAAAAATGACCTGGCTCACTGGGGATTAAAGGGAGCTGTTATGACGATGGACGAACGCAGCTATACTGCTGTCGACAACTTCGGTAAAATTACAAAGGGTACGAGAACCAATGAAAACTCTGATCACAGCTTTAACCGTTCCGGTTTTCACACAGAGCAAAATATCTACAATCAAAACGGGAGTCTTAAAGTAAGATACACCTACGCTTACAGTAATGGGTTACTTGCTGAGCAGGTGTTGTACAATCCTGGCGGGGCGATGAAGGCAAGATTCAAATACAAATATTCCGGGCCAGGTAATTTGGCAGAGCAACTGCAATATGCAGCAAACGGTACCCTTACCTCAAGGTATACTTATGAGTACAATGAGAAGAAAAATCAGACTGCTTATAAATGGTATAATGCAGCTGGAGAAATGGATGAAAAATATAGTTATGTTTACGATGGTACAGGTAACCTCGTGAGCTCAAGTTCCGAGAATGCGGACGGCACCTTTAACGGCAAAGCAGCCTACAAATATGATGTTTCCGGTAATGTTGCAGAAGAAATAATAGCCGCTGCAACAGATAGCATAGAAAAAAGAACTACTTATATTTACGATGGAGCACACCGCATCATCAACGCTGTTGAATATTCAGCCGATGGAAAAATTACAGAAAAAAATGCCTACCAGTATGATGGTGCCAGTAATATTACAAGCCAGGTAACCACAGATAAGGACGATAACCTCGCCGATAAATATACTTACAAATATGATTACGACAAACACGGTAACTGGGTTAAAAAGCAAACTTTTAGGAATGATGTAGGTATTGCCATTACAGAAAGAGAGATAGTTTATTTTAGGGGCAAATAGGATAATTTTTTTTGAGGCTGCCCGGCCGTCTAAACCTTCGGCCATTTCCTGTAACTTTATTCAAACACTTAAAAGCTTTGATAAAATTTATTCTCAATCAAAATACAATAAAAACGGCGTTACCAAAGGGAACACTCCTGTTGGATTTTATACGCTATAACCGGCGGTTGACCGGTACCAAAATAGGTTGCCGGGAAGGCGATTGCGGAGCCTGCTCTGTACTGGTTGGAGAAATAAAAAATGGAGAACTGGTTTACCGCTCAGCAACCTCCTGCCTTATGGCGATTGGTAATGCAGAAGGCAAACATATAGTTACTGTAGAAGGCACCAACATAGAAGGCCTGAATGTAGTGCAGCAATCTTTTGCGGAAGAAGGAGCAACACAATGTGGATTTTGTACTCCCGGTTTTATGGTGTCACTGGCCGGGTATGTTTTGAGCAAAAATGAAAATTCAAATCAAAGCGGAATAGATGCAGTGAATGGAAATATCTGCAGGTGTACCGGCTATAAATCAATTGAGAGAGCTATTGCTTCAATAGAAAAAAAGCTTGCGGAAAAAAAGGAACTTGATGCAATTAAATTTGCAGTAGAAAATAATTTTTTGCCCGCTTATTTTATGGAGGTGAAAGACAGGCTAACGCAATTGGAGGTGCCTGCAGATTCTAATGGCCATGTAAATGGAACAGCACTAAAATTTCTGGGAGGCGGAACAGATCTTTATGTGCAGCAGCATGATACCATGGTGCATTCAGAAATTGATTTTCTTTTTGATAAACTACAACTGAACGGCATAAAAAAAGTTGAAAATAATTGTTATGTAGGAGCTGCCAGTACAGTTACGGATATGCCTGAGTCCCCCGTATTTCAGGATCATTTTCCCAACCTTGGCAAAATTATAAGGCTGGTAAGTTCTACACCAATCCGCAATATGGCTACTGTAGGCGGCAATCTTGTAAACGCTTCACCAATCGGGGATTTAACCATCTTTTTACTTGCGTTGAATGCTCAGCTTATTTTAAGTGATGGTACTAATTCACGGGAAGTTTCTCTTCAACAATTTTACCAGGGATACAAACAGTTGGCTAAAACCCCGGAAGAGTTTATTGAAACAATATATTTTGAGCTACCGGGTAAAAGCACCCTGTTTAATTTTGAAAAGGTTTGCAAGCGTACGCACCTTGATATTGCCAGCGTAAATACAGCTATTTGTTTGAAAATGGATGAGGATAAAATTTCAAT
The DNA here is from genome assembly GCA_965247025.1 of Ferruginibacter sp. GTDB lineage: Bacteria > Bacteroidota > Bacteroidia > Chitinophagales > Chitinophagaceae > Ferruginibacter. The sequence continues at coordinate 6,454,137 of OZ252000.1, forward strand.
GGCACATCTTTCTGCAGGCGGTGTAGGTCCTGTACCTGCATACCTGGCAAAAGCATCCTCTTTTTTAGTTGGAAAACTACTCAATGAAGATGTTATTAATGAAGCGGCTGGCATCGCTCAAACTGAAATTTCTCCCATTAGCGATGCAAGGGGAACGGCAGCGTATAAACGCTTTTTATTATCACAATTAATAAAAGCACATTTTATTGAAATCACGAAAGTAGCGGAGCAGCAGAATTAGCTGATTATTTTTATAAACCGCAATTCAATCTTCATATTTTATAAAAGCAATTACATCTTGCTATAGAAGGGCAAGCCCTGCAGGTGTTGTAAAAAATGACCCCGGAAAGAATTAACCGCTTAGAAGCTGTTCTTGAAAAGAGACAGCCCGATCTTACTGTTGTGCTCGAAAATGTTTTTGATCCGCACAATGTTTCGGCGGTAATGCGAACCTGCGATGCCGTTGGCATCCAGGATATATTTATCCTGAATAATAAAATTCCGCCGCACCGCAACTGGGGAGCAAAAAGCTCATCCAGTGCAGCAAAATGGTTAACCATTCACCAGTTTACAGATGCAACAGAATGCTTTGCTGCAGTAAGAAAAAGATACGCAAAAATTTATACCACCCACTTAAGTGCAGATGCTGTAAGCCTTCATCAGCTTGACCTGACAGAATCTGTTGCTTTGGTTTTTGGAAACGAGCAAACCGGCGTAAGTGATGAAATTATTTCACTTGCTGATGGTAATTTTATTATACCTCAAGTTGGCATTATTAAATCGCTGAATATTTCTGTAGCCTGTGCAGTCACATTGTATGAAGCCTTCCGGCAGAAAAACAATTCCGGCCATTATAACAAGCTTAAGTTGCATGAAGTACATTTAAACAGCCTGAGAAGTAACTGGGGCTTTATTGACGAAACTGAATAAATTTACAAGGAACTATTTAGCCGCCAGTTGCTAAGATTTTTTTTGCCAAAGCTTTAGATTTTATTTCTGCCTGTTGCAGGAAGAGCCAAACTTAAACCAACGAATAATGAAGAATTACCTGTTGATTACCTTCGTGTTTTTTACACATGCATTGTTGGCACAAAAAAAAATGCTTGATCATACTGTGTATGACAACTGGAAAAGTATTGGTGAAAAATTAATAAGCAATGACGGAGCCTGGGTTGTGTACACCGTAAACCCCCAGGAAGGTGATGGTGAACTGGTGATACAAAGCCCATTATCAAGTTATAAAAAGATAATTGCCAGGGGCTATGGTGCTGTAATAACTGAAGACAGCAAATTTGTTGTTTTTAAAATTAAGCCACATTATCTTGATACCAGGCTCGCTAAAATCAAAAATTTGCCTGGTAGACTGGGATCAAAAAAGCCCGTTGAAGTACCGAAAGATTCAATAGGTATTATTGAGCTGGGAAAGGACAGCGTTATTTTAAAAGACAGAATCAAGAGTTTTAAAACTCCGTTGAAGGGGGCTGGTTTTGTTGCTTATCAACTTGAAAAGGCACCAGCCGATACTGCCAAAAAGAAAGTGATAGTGGATTCTTTGCAAACAAAAAATAATGAATTATCGGACCTGGCAGATTCATTAATTCTTAAATCTCTGGACTCTGTAAAAGGTAATATCACAAAACTTAAACTCACCGAAATAATTAATAAGGCAGCACAACAAATTATTAAAGAAGGTAAAAAAGATGAGGCCGTTGATGCAGATGGAGACGATGCAACCGGCAGTACTAACACAGGAGGTACTGATCTTATTCTAAGAAATTTTATAACAGAAAAGGAGAAGACTTTTAAATGGGTTAATGAATTCTATTTTGATAAAAATGGCACAAAGCTGGTTATTGAAACCAGTAAAAAAAACAACGATAGTGCCAGCAAACCAATGCTGTTGCTGGTGAATTTGGTAACCGAAAAAACAGATACTATTTTAACCGGGTTTAATGATTGCAAAAACTATGTATTTGATGAAACTGGCGGCCAGTTAGCCTTTGTGGCGGAGAGAGACAGCAGTGATAAAGCGCTGCTAAAGTTTTTTAAACTCTACAATTACATACAGGGCCAGGACAGCGCAAAACCGGTTGCAGATAAATTTATGCTGGGTATGCAACTGGGCTTTGGCGTTAGTGAAAATGCCAGGCTCGAATTTAGCAAAGATGGCAGTAAACTTTTCTTTGGTACTGCGCCAATCCGGTCGCCAAAAGATACAACTCTTGTAGATTTTGAATTGGCGAGACTGGATGTGTGGAACTACAAAGATGATTATTTGCAGCCACAGCAACTTAGAAATGCCGATGCAGAATTAAAGAGAAGTTATACTGCTGTGTTCCACATCAACAAAAATAAAATGGTGCAATTAGGTGCCACCGATGCAGAAAATATAACCATAGTTAATGAGGGGAATGCTGACTGGGTACTTGCAGAAAGTACCAGAGGAAACAGGGTGGAAGCCCAGTGGATTGGCAGATCTAAATCATCAGCCTATGTTATTAATACCAACACGGGCGAAAGGAAAGTTGTGTACAAAAACCTGAAAGCAAATACAGATGCTTCACCTGCAGGAAAATATGTTGTTTGGTACAACCGTGAATTAAAAAATTATTTTACTTACGAGGTTGCAACGGGCATTACGAGAAATGTTACAGACAAGATAAAAGTTCCTTTGTATGAAGAAGACAATGATATTCCAGACCTGCCCGCCGAGTATGGTGTAATGGGCTGGCAGCAGGCTGACAGCTCCCTCTATGTGTACGACAGGTACAATACGTGGCGGGTTGCCCCGGACAATACGAAAATACCATTTGCGATTTTCACCAATGATCTGAGGGCACAAAAAAATACGTTCAGGTTCATTAATACTGATAAAGATCAGCGTGATTTTTCTGCCGGTAAAAGATATTTATTTTCTTGCTTTAACAACATCAATAAGCAGTCTGATTTATTCCTTTGGAATTTAAATGTTGCTGACTCGCTGGAAGAAATTGTCTATAATAAAAAATCAATTACTGCAAGGCACACAGTTTCTAAAGTGACAATGCAATCATCTTTTCCACTGAAGATTTTAGCAGTTCTCCAACCCTTTTTTATTATGATATTCAACCATCAGCTAAAGTAGCTTTGGCAGAAAGTACCGGGAAAATGATGGCCAAAAAATATTTTTATTCGTCCAGGTTATCGGATATCAATCCACAGCAAAGCGAATACAACTGGGGCACTGCGGAATTGTTCACATGGCAAACTTACTCGGGCAAAGCAAGCACTGGTATCGTTTACAAACCAGGTGATTTTGACCCCAAAAAGAAATACCCGATGATCTGCTATTTCTATGAAAAACTTTCTGACGGTTTATATACTTATCATCAGCCAGCACCTACACCCAGCCGTTTAAATATTTCATTTTTTGTAAGCAGGGGCTATGTTGTTTTTGCGCCGGATATTTTTTATACAACAGGCCATCCCGGCAATGATGCTTATAACTGCATTGTAAGCGGCGCCAGGACTTTGGTAAAAGATGGTTTTATTGACAGTACAAAAATTGGCATCCAGGGCCAGAGTTGGGGCGGTTACCAGGTGGCTCATCTAATAACCAGGACTAACCTTTTTGCTGCAGCCTGGGCTGGCGCTCCCGTGGCAAACATGACGAGTGCTTACGGAGGCATACGATGGGAAAGTGGCCTTAACCGCCAGTTTCAATACGAAAAAACACAGAGCAGAATAGGCGCCACCCTTTGGGAAAAGCCGCAATTGTATATCGAAAATTCGCCACTTTTTCATTTGCCAAATGTACATACGCCATTGGTAGTCATGAGTAATGATGCTGATGGCGCTGTACCCTGGTACCAGGGTATTGAATTATTTACTGGCTTAAGAAGATTAGGAAAACCTGTTTGGTTACTTAACTATAATGGAGAGGCTCATAACCTTGTGGAAAGGAAAAACCGCAAAGACATCCAGGTAAGGGAACAGCAATTTTTTGACTGGTTGCTAAAAGGTGAAAAGCCCGCCCGCTGGTTGATTGATGGAGTGCCGGCTATTGATAAAGGAAAGGATTGGGGCTTGTAAATTGCACGGGTTGAAAATAAAAAGAGGCTGACATCATCACTGAGTCAGCCTCTTTTTTATTAATTTTTTTGCTAGCGTTTACTTGTGTTTTACAAGTAGTTGGGTGCTGAATATTTTTGTTTTGTCTGCAATGTTTATAATGTAATAACCATTCGGGTATTGGCTGGTGCTGATCTCCGTGTATTTTTTTATGTAGGGCTGATCGTATATTTTTTTGCCGCTCACATCAGTGATGTAAATTCTTCTTCCCTCTGGTATGTTTTCATCTCCGTCATACACACCTGCAAATTCATCTGCCGGGTTAGGAGAAATTTTAATCATCTTGTCATCTTCAGTTCTTTTTATTACCACTTCTGTACTCAGGTAATCTTTCCCGCTGCTTTCAAAAGCTCTTATTCTGTAGTACGCATTATTTGGTGAACTATTATTGTAGCTGAAGCTGTAAGTATTCTTTGAAGCTTGTGCAGCTGCTGTTCCAACAGTTTGCCAGCTTAGTTGATCTTCACTGTACTCAATAATAAACTTTGACAATGGAACTGAAGTTGAGGCGATTGTCCAGTTAACAGTGTGCAGGCTGTTTTCAGTTTTTACAGCAGTTACCGATATAAATTTAACCGGCAGTATTCTTCCAAAAAAGTAAGGCGTGGGGTTGTTTTCATTTACATCACCTGCGTCGCCGTCAAGGTTCGGATCCATAGCGGAAATGCCACCGTTGTTTGAAGAATCTATAACAACAATTTTTGTAGCTCCTGAACCAATTTCACCACGGGACTTGGCAGTATTGTAATAAACTGTATTAGGTATAAGGTTGGTGGCCCTTAAGGAAACCCTAAAGCCAGCATATCCGTTCGTGAGGTTAGAAAGTGTTTGGTTACTGTTAAAGATCTCAATATTAGTCGTTCCATTAAAAGAGGGATTTAAAGTAAGCCCCCCCGGATTGTAACCTGGAATAAATGAAACTGATACATTTGACACATTAGCTGCACCAAATACTGCACCTAAATCTTCCAGTACATTGAAGTCATGAAGTTTTACATTACCTATATTTTTAGTGTAGATTTCGTATACAATATTCTCTGTAACACTATCTACATTAGAACTGCCCACCAGCTTTTTTGCAGCTCCTATGGAAGGTGACACACTTGTGTTGTCTATAGGAGTCATATTTAGCTGAAAGCCTGATTGAGGGCCCACAGTGCCCGAAGAAATATCATAGATATACTTGTAGCAGTTGCCGCCAAAATTGGTGCCTGTTAGTTCAATATTGCCATTTACGTAAAGAATTCCGTAACAGGGTGCAGACATATCCTGTATGTAATTTGCAGTTGCATTTCCAGCCCCGCTAATGTAATTTGTAACTTCAAAAAACATAGATGGGGTATTACCAAATACCAAAAACATTCGTCCGTTGGGTAAAATAACAATATCTCCGCTTCCTAGTGTATTGGGCACATGACCAGGAGGAAAATTAAGAATTTTTGTAAAGAGAATTGTGCCTGTGGCTTCGTCAAATCTTTCTATTATTGCATTAGCCCCACTCAAACTCCTGATAGACCAAACGTCCCCATTAATATCAAATTCGAAATTATTGGGAACATAACCATAATTATAAGTTGGGGTGGCCGGCATTACAGCAGGGCAGGTAAAAGCAGTTGGTAAACCCATATTGTATATGTAAAGCCTGCTGTCACCTGAATTAACATCGTTGATATAAATCTTATTATCTTTCGGGTTATAGGCAATATACTTATTAGATATACTCGAAAACGGGGGATTGACCGCACAATTTGAAATTAAATAGGGCGCAGTCATGGGGTTACCAATGGCGGAAAAGGTTGAATTGTAGATATCACCACAATTATTTGTACCAAAATTCATTAATACAGAACTGATAGCCGTGCTTTGGCAAAACGCAGTGCTGATAAAAAAAAGTATGCAGCTTAAAACATGTATTATTTTAGTTTTCATTAATCTGATATTAACTTATAAAGAATAACGATGGGTCACTATTAAAATTGCATCAAAACCACAGCCGACAGATGTTACAACTGTTTTAACTGATTAGCATAAGTATATAATCAATGAGATCAGCTTTTGAAAATGGCTTTTTTCGGACAGTCCTTTTTGTTGTCAATGCAGGCTGGCGTAGCTTGCTTGGTTTAACCCAGTCGAAATCTTAAAAAAAACTGGTTCACTGTATTCAACAGAATTGTCAGAAAACAAAATCTTAAGCCTGTAATAAACCTTCTGTGCTGATAAATAGGTCTTACGGAAGGTTACTTGGTAGTTTGTCTGCCACTGCGTATTATCACTTGCAGCAACAGTTTTTACCGGGGTAAAAGCAATACCATCAAAACTTATTTGTATTTCAAAATGGCTGGTATTTGCTTCTTTAATCGTCTGCCATTTTATAATAGCTTCATTAGGCGTTGCTGCGTAAACTAGTTCTCCATCAGCATTTCCGGTCTTACTAAATAAAAGGTCATTGGGTCTTGAATTATTAAGTCCGTCATCTGCTGTAAACTTTATTTGTGCAAAAGAGCTGCAGCTGATTAAAACTGCAAAAGCCGTTATTAAAAAATAACTCAATCTTTTTACTGGTTGCATTTTAGGTGTATTTAAGTTTTCAAACACTGGCACTAAGTATGCCATTACCTGAAACTCTTTACCATAAAGGGTTACAGCCAGAATTGAAAAGTATTTACTTTCCAAAAAATGGACACATAATATCTTATTTCCGAAAAATATACCTGATCTTACGTAATTACCCCCGCTAAAAAAACGTATTTTTCTCTGGTTGATAAAAAGCAATATATTTAGTTACGCTACAATGGTTTTATATAATTGGGGCTATTTTCTTATTTTACAGGATGAATCATTTCATTCCAAAATGCTGCAATAATGAATGACCACTCAGTGAAATTGCAGGCAACCGTTAAAGACCACACTTTTCAGTTTGAGGAGTCTGCTGTTCATCAGCAAGACATTACACGAAGTGGCCCTGCAGCTTACCACTTAATTAAAGATCACCTTTCAGTAACGGGAGTTATTGAAACAGTTTCTGCAAATGGCAAAGTCATCACGGTGAAGATTGAAGGTGAATATTTTTCTGTAGTTATTAAAGACGAAATGGATCAAATGCTCGATAAAATGGGCTTTGGTATTGCGGCTGGTAAACAAGTAAAAGAAATAAAAGCCCCTATGCCGGGTCTGGTGCTTGAAATAAATGTGCAACAGGGTGAAGAGCTGAAGCAGGGAAGTAAATTACTGATACTGGAAGCCATGAAAATGGAAAACAGTATTACAATTCCGGTAGACGCCATTATAAAAAAGATAAATGTTGAGAAAGGGCAGGCAGTAGAAAAGGGGCAGGTATTGGTTGAATTGGAATAGAAATTTTATAATCAAAAAGTCCTGATGGACTTAAACTTTAGTAACCGGGATAAAGCCTATGCAAAAAATATTAGTCGCTAACCGTGGAGAAATTGCCCTTAGAATTATGCGTACTATTCGAAAGATGGGCATACAATCCGTAGCGGTATTTTCTGAAGCAGACCGCAATGCCCTGCATGTAAAATTTGCTGATGAAGCTGTTTGCCTGGGCCCTGCACCCTCGGCACAATCTTATTTAAACGGAGATAAAATAATTGCTTTTGCCAAAGAGCTTGGTGCAGATGGAATTCATCCCGGCTACGGTTTTTTAAGTGAGAATGCAGCTTTTGCTAAAAAGGTGGAAGCAGCAGGCATTGTTTTTATCGGCCCCAAAGCAGCTTCCATGGAAGTGATGGGCAGTAAACTGGCAGCAAAAGAATGTGTAAAAAAATACAATATTCCTATGGTGCCTGGCATTGATAAAGCCATAGACGATGTGCCTTTTGCAAAGGCAAAAGCTACCGGCATTGGTTATCCCATTCTCATCAAAGCCTCGGCCGGCGGCGGCGGCAAAGGCATGAGAGTGGTGGAGCAGGAAAGTGAATTTGAAGAGCAGATGCAACGGGCTATCAGCGAAGCCAGTTCATCATTTGGGGATGGTTCCGTTTTTATAGAAAAGTATGTGGCTTCGCCAAGGCATGTGGAGATACAGGTACTGGCAGATAATTATGGTAACACTGTTCATTTGTTTGAAAGAGAATGCAGCATACAGCGCAGGCACCAGAAGGTGGTGGAAGAAGCACCTTCCAGCATTCTCACACCCGAAATAAGAAAGGCCATGGGGGAGGCTGCGGTGATGGTGGCCAAATCCTGCAACTACATTAGTACCGGCACAGTGGAGTTTTTGCTGGATGAAAAACTCAACTTTTATTTTTTGGAAATGAATACAAGGCTCCAGGTGGAACACCCGGTTACCGAGATGATCACGGGGTTGGATTTGGTGGAGCAGCAGATAAAAATCGCAAGAGGGGAGAAGCTTGCCTTTACACAGGATGATTTAAAAATCAATGGACATGCTGTGGAGTTAAGGGTTTATGCAGAAGATCCCTTGAATAATTTTTTACCATCCATTGGTACTCTTACCAAATATGAGAAACCTGTTGGTGATGGTGTGAGGGTTGATGATGCGTATGAGCAAGGAATGACGATCCCAATTTATTACGACCCAATGATTGCTAAATTGGCCACTCATGGAAAAGACCGAACTGAAGCCATCCAAAAAATGAAAGCTGCTATTAAAGATTATACTGTTGAAGGAGTAGCTACAACATTGCCGTTCGGCACTTTTGTAATGGAGCATGAGGCATTTGTGAGCGGCCAGTTTGATACGCATTTTGTAAAGGATTTTTACACGCCTGAAAAGCTGCTGGATAAGCAAAAAGCAAAAGCGGAACTGGCGGCTATTATTGCGTTAAAACATTATTTAGAAATGAAGAAAGAGATTAAGGTTGCGGAGCCTTTGGAATCCAATTGGAAAAGTAGATTGATTGGATGATTTGATGATTTGGAAATTTGATGATGTGGAGATGTAGAGTTTAGTTGGTTAGTTTGATAGTTATACTTTAGTTATGTCAAATTCAAAAATCAGGAAGATTGTTTGTAAAGAAGATGCTTTACTAAATGAGCTTTCTCTGCTCATTGAGCATAGCCAGCAGCAATTGATTTCGCAGGCTAATAGTACGCTTACCATGATGTTTTGGTATATAGGCAGTCGCATTAATCAAACCACCCTTCAAAATAAACGGGCAGACTATGGTAAACAAATTGTCGTTACACTGTCACGACAATTGAGCTGGTCTCATTTCCTGGCGTTATTACCCATTAAGAATATTGAAGCAAAATCGTTTTAGGCTGATATTGCTGCTTAAGAAAGAACTCGAAAAGAAAGTGTATTTTATTTTAGAAGAAGCAAAGGAAAGAATTGAACGTAAAAAGTTGATGTAAACAATCAATCAAAACCCAGTGGAAAAAGCTCAATAAAGCGATGCAGTAAAAGTGAGTGACACAACGATGACGACCATAGCTTCTTAGCCGGTCAAAAAAATAAAACACCCATTCAACCATGAATCAAAAAATAGAAAAACTGAACGAAAAGCTTGCTGAAGGCCAGTTGGGCGGTGGTGCTCACCGCATTGCAGCACAGCACAAAAAAGGCAAGCTTACTGCAAGGGAACGCATTTCATTGCTGATGGACGAAGGTTCTTTTGAAGAGATTGGGGCATTGGTAATTCACCGCACCAAAGATTTTGGAATGGAAGATCAGCAGTTTTATGGCGATGGTGTGGTAACAGGTTACGGCACTGTCAACGGCAGGCTGGTGTATGTATTTGCCCAGGATTTTACCGTATTTGGTGGCGCCCTTAGTGAAACACACGCTGAGAAGATTTGCAAGGTAATGGACCTCGCCATGAAGACTGGCGCCCCGATGATTGGCCTCAACGACAGCGGCGGTGCAAGGATACAGGAAGGTGTGAGATCGCTGGGCGGTTATGCTGATATTTTTTACAGGAATGTATTAGCTTCTGGCGTTATACCGCAAATATCGGCCGTTATGGGGCCATGTGCTGGTGGTGCTGTCTACTCGCCTGCTATTACAGATTTTACATTGATGGTGGAGCACACCAGTTACATGTTTGTTACCGGCCCCAACGTGGTAAAAACGGTTACCAACGAATCTGTGACGTCGGAAGAATTGGGTGGTTCCAGTACGCATAGTACTAAAAGCGGCGTTACGCATTTAACTGCTGCCAATGATGTGGAGTGCATTGAATCAGTCAAGAAGCTGCTGAGCTACATGCCTCAAAACTGTGAAGATACCACACCAAAACTGGCGTATGATTTTAGTGATGAAACCCGGGCTGTGCTGGACGATATTATTCCGCAAAATGCTAATCAGCCCTACGATATACGGATGGTAATCAGTGGTATTTGTGATGAAGAATCATTCTTTGAAATTCATAAAGATTACGCTGAAAATATTGTTGTGGGATTTGCAAGGCTCGCCGGCCGCAGCATTGGTATTGTTGCTAACCAACCAATGCGGCTGGCAGGAGTGCTTGATATTGACAGCTCAAAAAAAGCAGCCAGGTTCACCCGGTTTTGTGACTGTTTTAATATTCCGTTGCTGGTGCTGGTGGATGTTCCGGGCTTTTTGCCGGGCACCGACCAGGAGTGGCATGGCATTATCACCAATGGCGCTAAACTGCTGTACGCACTCAGCGAAGCTACTGTGCCGAGGATAACCGTTATTACCCGTAAAGCTTACGGTGGCGCTTATGATGTTATGAATTCTAAACACATTGGTGCCGATATGAATTACGCCTGGCCAAGCGCCGAAATTGCGGTGATGGGTGCCAAGGGTGCCAGTGAAATCATCTTTAAAAAGGAAATTTCAGAAGCCGCTAATCCTGCACAAAAGCTGCTGGAAAAAGAGGCTGAATATGCCACCAAATTTGCAACGCCTTATCTCGCCGCTGAACGTGGTTTTATTGATGAAGTTATTCTACCTAACCAGACAAGGATCAAACTCATTAAGGCTTTCGCTATGCTGGAAAACAAATTGGTGAAACTGCCGAAGAAGAAGCATGGGAATATTCCGTTGTAGTTTTTTATGAGCCGGGCTTTTAAATATCTATCTGGCTGTGGTACTAATGAACTCCCTGTTAGTGTTAGCAGGGAGCCAGTGTATAATTAAGCTCTTTCGCTTTTTTCTCCAGCCATTTTAGTGTATCTTTTTTTTGTCGTTCTTCGTATTTTTTGATGCCGTTTTCTACAAAGTCCAATCCATTGTTTACAATGCGGTATATCCAGCAGGCTAATTTTCTTGCCATTGCTTTAATGGCAATGTTAGGCCCCCGGCGGCTGGATATTCGTTTACCAAAAACTCCTAATGCCAGGTGCTTGCTTCTCAGCAATGGCTGTACACATTCTTTTAGTATTTGTCCGCCTTCTGTATTTACCCTTATTCTTTTGTATTTTTTCATTTTACCGCTTTGGTACTGATTGGGAGCCAGTCCCAGCCAGGCTGTAAAATGATTTTCTGTTTTCCAATGCTTCAGCTCGTTGCCTGTTACGGAAAAAAACTTCAGCAAACTGTAGGAGGTGATACCGGGTAACACTGTAAGGTCTTTACCATCATACAACTGCTGCACCATTTTATGCAAATTTTTTACAGCAGGTTTATGGTGATAAATTCTTTTAGGTTTGTCATTTAACACTGGTTCAGGTTTGTCAATGGTAAGTTTTTCTAAAAGTGCCTCAATGGCTGCATCACAGCTTGCTATTTGTTTTTCAAAAAACTCATATTGCTCCCAGCTTTGTTTCAATGCAAAAAGCTGTTCTGGTTTATAAAACCCGTTAAGGCATTCTTTCATTTCTTTTGCTTTTCGGGTTAGTATCCTGGTATCACATAAACCCAATAATACATCCGTATTTCGTTCTCCCTGTAATATGGCTTGTATAATACGAATGGAGGATTGCCCCTGTAAATCGCTTACTACACTCGATAACCTGATATTCATCATCACCAGTGCTTTATCCATTCTTTGCACTGCCCTTACTTTTTGCTCAATATGGGTTTCCCTAAGCCGCATGTAATGGCGCATTTCTTTTACTTGTGCAGCCGGGATAAAACTCTTTTTTAATAGCCCATACCCATGTAATTCACTAATCCACATACAATCCTTTACATCGGTTTTTCTGCCCGGCACATGCTTTACATGCCGCCCGTTTACAACATCTACTGTTATGCCTACATCCTTTAGCATATCGTGTAAGGTAATCCAGTAGACACCGGTGGCTTCCATTGCAACACTGGTGATGGAATGCTGCTGCAGGTATTCGACCACCTGGTGGCAGCCGCTGGTGAAAGTGTCAAAACTTCTTACTTCCTGATTTTCAATGCCAACAAAAAATTGCCGGCTGCCAACATCAATACCTGCACCTTGTGCATGTATTTTTTGTAATTTGCCTGTCATAATAAGTCTCTTTTAAAGTTTACAAAGGGATGTCTTCAGGCATGGCAAATAACAGCAACTGGTAGTTGATTGACAATACTACTAAACGAGCATGCTATTTACAGCGTCAACTGTAAAAGCAGCATCTTATTGGTTTGCTTCTTTTGCCACAGCTAATCTGGCGTGCAGGTAGTAATACACTATACGAAGCACAGCTAATTTGCCTGAAGGCATCTTTTTATCACCTTAAATTTAATCAAAGAACTTATTACGAAACGATTCCCAAGTTCATTTTCATTGGTGTAACGGCAGCCCGTTAGGTAATCTGGCGTCGCACTCTTGTACAGTAAAATTTTTTGTGCTTGTGCCGGTATTGTTGCTTGTTGTTTTAAAGCTTCTTATTCTAAAACAATAGAAGCCAAAGGAAAACAAACTTTTGTAAATAAAAATTCTATAAAAATATAGTCAACTATTTGCGGCTTTCTCCAATTCCGCAATGTCAAATTTTTTCATCTTCATAAATGCTGCTATTGTTTTACCAGCCTTTCCAGGGTCGCTCATAAGTGAACCAAGAACCGAAGGGACGATTTGCCAGCTTACGCCAAATTTATCTTTGAGCCAGCCGCACTGTGATTCCTGGCCGCCTTCCGTAAGTTCGTTCCAAAAATGATCTATTTCTTTTTGGGTATCACAATTAACCACTATGGAAAAACCTTCATTAAACTTAAAATCATGGTTGCCTGTTCCGTCCATTGCAGCCAGTAACTGACCATCAAGGTCAAATTGCCCAAACATCAGATTCCCTTCAGGTTGTGGATCACCGGCCTTGTAAAGTTGCAGGCTATGTATCTGTGAATTAGGGAAGATTGATGTATAGAATTCAATGGCTTCCTTAGCCCTTCCGTATTGCTCATTAACAAATAAAAATGAAGATGTTATTTTTTGTCCACCCTTCGGCAACTCACCCATCATCAATTGCCAGGTCATTCCATATTTATCAGCCACCCAGCCGTACCGCTCACTCCATGGATATTTATCCAGCCCCATCATGGCTTTTCCACCTTCCATTAACTTAGCCCAAATGCCATCAATTTCTTCTTTACTGCCGCAGGTTACCATTAATGAAATGGATGGGTTTATTTTAAACATCGGCCCACCATTTAAGCCCATTATTTTAAAGCCCTCAATCTCAAAAGTTGTTACCATGGGCGTATCATGGAGTATTTTTCCATTGCTGAATACTGAACAATAAAAAGTAGCAGTTTCTTTTGCCTGGTTATCAAACCAAAGGCATGGATAGATTGATTTTGACATAGTAGAGTTATTAAATGATCAGGCAAATTTGAAATATAATATTACTCAAAATTCCCGAAAAATAAAATGCACAAAACGAAATAAATTTAGTGCCAGTCTCTTTGGTAAAAGAGCGACAAGCAATAAAATAATTGTAAAACTAATTAAGTGGGTTTACCCTGCCTGCCTTTATAATCAATGGAAAAGATATTTGTTGGGTTGCATTGCTGCCCCAGTTTTCTTTTAATGCCGGGTAAATTAAATCCACGGGATCCGCATTATTTGCTTTTATATAATGCTTAACGGCAGACCATGTTTTTAAATAGCCAGTTAATTGCTCCAATGTCCAATCATACACATTTTCAAATTCAGGGAATGCAATTTCTTCAAATGGAAACGGGATTGTCGTGTAACGTTCATCTATATATTTTCTCTCTGCATTCCAATAGCTTCCAACTATATTGGAATAAAAATGATCTACTACTGCAGTTAATCCAGGCTCTGTTATAAGCCGGCCATAACCAATAAGAACCAGTACTGCATTTTTCCTGCAGGTTCTTTCGACCTCCATGAAAAACTTTTCGAAATCCAGCCAATGAATAGCCTGGCCAACAGTAACAAGATTAAAAAAATCAGGAGGAAAAGTAGTTTGTTCGGCAGGCTGAACAGAATAAAAAATATTACTTGCTTTTACAGCATTTTCAATTTGTTGCTGGCTTATGTCAGTCGCAAACACCCGGGAGAATTGTGCAGCTAATTTTCCGGCAATCTGCCCGTTTCCGGTGGCACAGTCACAGGCATTTTCGGGCTCTTTAATTCTTGGTTTTAAATGATTAAAAAATGCATCAGGATAGCCCGGCCTGTACCTGGCATATTTATCTGAACCTGAAGAAAAATTGTCTTTCATATCCTGCAAATTACTGCTGAACATAATCTATTTAACGCTGATTTCAAATCTTGTATTGGTGATTCGGGCAGCTTCAGAATCGTTGGGAACAAGTGGTTGCTGATCACCAATTCCCACTGCGTCAATCGCTGTGTCTTTAACACCTAAGCTGATTAATTGCTGTTTTACAGCTGTTGCTCTCTTTTGTGTGAGGGCTTGGATGTAAGCAGGAGTTGCAACCGGGGCACTGTGGCAGTTCAGCTTTAACTTCCACTCCGGGTGGGCCTGAAGAATCCCAACAATATGTAGTATTTCATCGCTGGAGGCCGAGACTAAACTATCTGTATCGGGTTTAAATTCAAGCCTTACGATCGCTTTTTGATCTTTCTCAAGACTGGCAAGAATTTGATTGGGCTTATTGGTATTAAGCGCCAAAAGCTGACTGCTTTTTTCAACAACCAGCAAGCCAAAAAATTGCGATGGCAAGCTGTAAGGATGTAGTTGCATCCACACTTCTTTTTCGGGTGTTTTAATAACATACTCCACTACACCATAGTAAGCACTTGGAGCAACCTGGAATTTAGAGCCAAGTGTAACAATATCATCACCAGAAAAACTTTTCAGCAGGCCATCTGGCAATTTGCCGGTATACACTTTTATGCCGCCGAGTGTTGTAATTACCTTATCAAACTCCTGGATGCACTCAAAAACTGAAGCGTATTTCTGCCGGCTATCTTTAACCTTAAATTGTTGAGACACCATACGGCCATCAATTGCCAGCATTTTTTTTCCATCAAAAAAATAAGTGCGGTTATTGGCCTGCGCTACGGAATCACTGCTGTTGCTGAAATAGAAATTCGGGAGCCGGGTGAAGTAAGGAAAAATTCCCAGGTCGGCATTTGATACCGGGATAATTAATGTGTCTTTTTTTACCTGCTGTAGCGCTTTACTTACTGCAGTTTTTTGTGATTGTACAGTTACAGTCAGCACCTGGAAGAGGAACAAACCCAGGAGGTGGAAATTTCTTTTTTTATTCATTGCATGTAGTAGTTAAACCGAAAAAAACATCCTGAAATGTTTCAGCGTTTTATGTAAAAAATCTTTTACAACCTGCAGGTTACAAAAGCACAAGTTTTTTATAATAATTACCTTTTGCATCAACCGAAGGCAATGTGTTGCTTTTGATTTTTACAGATTTTTTGTCAAGTATAATTTTTTCGACCCCTTTATCAGTAACAATTTCAACTGGCAGCGGCATAGGTATATTCGTTGAAGTTATTGTGTAATCATAA
Source organism: Ferruginibacter sp. (assembly GCA_965247025.1). Taxonomy (GTDB): domain Bacteria; phylum Bacteroidota; class Bacteroidia; order Chitinophagales; family Chitinophagaceae; genus Ferruginibacter. The sequence goes on from OZ252000.1 coordinate 6,470,066, forward strand.
GGTCCGGTTTGTCGCAGAGTAATTTCAATTCTTTCTGTAGTCCGCAGGTAAAAATCAAATAATGGTTTCAAATCTTTACCAGCTTCTTTACTGAATAATTTTTCAACATCATCTGTTGTTACAAAGTTGCTGTAGGTGTAGGCAGTGTCTGTGGCAAGTTTTTTCAACGCTGGAAAAAATATACTGTCGCCCAGCACATAGCGGAGCGTGTGCATAAAAAAGGCGCCCTTTGTGTAGATGTCTCCGGTGTAGGTATCTGCAGAGTTTACAGCATCACCCTGCACCAGCGGTTTTTCCCCCCTGATGTGCATTTTAAAACCCTGTACCATGCTATCATAAGCATGTTCACCTGCAACCTCCCGGTAAAATAATGACTCTGCATAAGTGTTGATGCCTTCCTGAATCCACATGTGAGCCCAGTCCTTATTGGTTACTTTATTCGCCCACCACTCATGTCCAAATTCATGGTAAAGGTTGTCTGAATAATCTTGTCCGTTCACCTTTTTGTAGGTAAAGCGATCTCCATAACTGATCATTGTCTGGTGCTCCATACCCGGATTGGATACGTATGCGATGCCGATTTTTTCTTTCACCCATGGGTACTCACCAAAGTATTTTTCCAGTATCCGGGTATCTCTTTTTCTTAATTCAATTACATGTGCTGCCTGGGCACTGTCTGCCTTCAGCACGTAAAATACAACAGGCACTTTGTTGCCATCAATAGTAGTGTAAGAGTCGGTCACCACTTTATAATCAGCCACATTAAAAAGAATGCAGTAGTTGCTGATAGTATAATTTGTCTTCCAGTGAAAGGTTGATTTTTTATTTTTTGTCTTCACATTTTGCAACAGTCCCGGACCGGCAACAGTTAGTCCTTCAGGAACCGTAATGATAAGATCAGCCCCTTCATTCGGCTCATCGCTAGGGTGATCTTTACATGGAAAGTAAACCTTTGCACCTTCCAGCTGACAATTGATCACCACCCAGGGGTTACCGTTGGTATCTTTTGTCCAGGTAAAGCCACCTTTCCAGGGCGGCCTTACGGCTACAGGTGGTTTACCACCATACTCAATTTTTACAGATTGTTTACCGGCCTGGAATGCGCTGTTACCTGTTATAAAAATGCCATCTCCTTTCTGAAAAAAGTTGGCGGGCTTGTTATTAACAGTGATCTTTTTTACTGTTAAAAAATGTACCAAATCAAACAGCATTGTATCTGACGGCTGTGATAAAATCAGATCAATGGTGGTGTAGCCGTTGATGGTTTGCTGCTCCGGATCTACATCCAGCGCCAGCGTATAATGGCGTATATCCATTACTGCTTGCAGCGGATTTAATTTTCCGCCGGAGGCCATGTAGCTGATATCTTTGTCTTGTGCTTTTAATGAAAGGCGGGCCGTAAATATTAGCAGCAAACAATAAATCACGATGATTTTTTTCATTTTTGGTATTTGTTTAAAAAATTTCTTATTGAAGACAGAAAATGCCAACTGCTGCCAGGTGCATCATTATAGAAACAGCATTGGATTTGTCTCCTTTGTATAGCTGAAATAAATTGATTGCCAGCAGAACAACTATAACAACCGGCATCAGCATCAGCACGAGCATCCCGGGGCCCGGTGTACAAGGCCCTGAAGGTCCGGCTTTCTCAAGAAAATATATTGTGGCAGCAGCCAATAAGTAAAACATTCCTGTAATTGCTGCTTTCTGAATCAATACTTTTTTAAATGCGGGTGTCAACTGGTGCTATTTAAGACTGAAAAATCAGGGTGTTCATTGTCAGTTTGCAAAACTTATTTACTGATCATAAAAATCATCTTCCTCCATGTCTTCAATCCAATTATATTCTATCTCAAATGCTGTTTTTTTGGCGAACTCAATCCCATGCTGGTCACTTAAAAAACCCAGCGTCATATCCATACCAGCACTCACGCCAGCGGATGTGTAAAACTGTTCATCTTTAGTCCAGCGGGCTTTTCTTACCCAGTGTACTTCTGGCCCCTGTGTTATTACCCAGTCAAAAGCCTTTTTGTTAGAAGTTGCTTTCCGGCCATCGAGCAAACCTGTTTTCGCCAGCAAAGCACTGCCCGTGCAAACTGTATGTGTAAACTGGCTTTGTTGTGCTACTGTTCTGATAATATCAATAAGTGGAGCGTTGTGCACTTCAATCCTGGTTCCATAACCCCCGGGGATTATAAAGACCCCTGCACCATTTTTTAACTCACTGATATTTTCTGTTTGGATTGTAACACCATGTTTGTTTTTTACAAGGCCACCACCAAGTGAGTAAAACTTTATAGCGTAAAGCTGTTGCAGCCGGACTAATATTTCTACCGGACCAAATACATCCAGGGTTTCAAAATCTTCGAATAATAAAACGGCAACGTTCATCATTATAAAAAAAGTTTCGGAATCAAAAGTAAATGAAAATTTGGCGGCTCTTTTAAAAGTTAGCGGTGATTAAATCCCTGGACAATAAATCCCCTTTACCATTACCAGCCAAAGTTTCCAGTATAAATTAAATGCGGTAATTTTTAGAGATCTATTTATGTTTCTGTTTTGCTCATGAATTTTAGATAATTATATTAGCCACAACATCAGGAATGGCTTTATAAAATAATGATGCAGAAAGAAATAATCAGAAAAAATTGGGTAATTTTCGGCTTTGTTAAGAATCCGGTATGTTTTTGAAGTAAAAAATTACAAAGATTCAGGCCTAATTGTTGACTGACTTTTTCAATTGCCGTGATTGATATTTTTTAATCTAAATAATCTAACCTTGAAACACCCAATGCTACCCTTTAAAACAGTTTTCCCGGTATTATTATTACTAAACTCCTTTTCCGCTTCTGCACAATTTCGTAAACTTGGTTTCGTATATTCAGAGAACATCAGGGGAGGAGCTGTAATGTTCGGTAATACGCTAATGTACTCTGCTAATACGGATGGCTCTGTAAATACTGTCGCAATGAATGGCAACAGTGTGAACGGAAATAGTTTGTATGACAATGGAAACTATGGTGCTACCGATATGGAATATGTGGATATTGACGGTACTACAGGCGATGGCGCCGGAACAAGAAATTCTTCATCTGCAGATTTAATTTTGCCTGCCGGCACTAATACGATTAAAATGGCAAGGTTGTACTGGGGCGGAAGAGCTTTCAGTTCATCATTCGACATAACAGACGAGACCAATCAAACAATCAAAATAAGAAAGGATACAACAGGTGTTTACACCGAATTTCCAGCTGCTCAAATTGACCGGCAGGTTTTTGATTTAGGACTATCAACAGAATCTTCCCGTTACCAGGCTTTTGCAGACATTACCTCTTTTATTCAGCAACAAGGTTCTGGCACTTACACTGTTGGAAACGGGGCTTTCACTACGGGCAGGGGCGGCGACTTTGGAAATTACGGAGCCTGGTGTTTAGTTGTAGTGTATGAAAATCCCGTTCTTAACTTTAACAGCGTGAGGGTCATTGACGGTTTCCAGGAGGTATACAGCGGTGGCGGCGCAATTACAAATCCAATTGTAATTACAGGATTAAACGTACCTGCCGACCCAATTGCTGCTGACGAAGCACAAATTGGTGTAATGGCCTGGGAAGGTGATGCCCGTTTTGGCGGAGATTTTTTCAAGATCAACAACATACTTTTTAGTAACGCTCTTAATCAGCCAAATAATGCCTGGAATGGTACTGAAACAATTGATGGCGTTCATGTGACTACAAAAAATCCAAATTACACAGATCAAATGAGCCTGGATATTGACCGCATTTATGTGGGCACAGATTATGGGTTAATGCCAAATGCTTCAAGTTTATCATTGCAATATGGTACAACCCAGGATCAATATTTTACAGGTATTATTACAGCCGTAATAAAGATGAAGGAACCGGATGTTAAAATAACCAAAGCTGTTGATGATGCTAATCATGATGGGATAGCCGGTGCAGGAGAAGTGTTGACTTATACCGTGAAAGGAAAAAATTATGGAACTACGACTACCACAGAAGTTTCAGTTACTGATTCTCTCCCTTCCACAATGATTTACGTTCCTAACTCTTTAAGGATAAATTATAGTCCCGGTATAATTCCGGCTAATTTTACCGACTCAGCCGGGGATGATTTAGGCGAATACAATGCCACTACAAAACAACTTATGATACGGGTGGGTAATAATGCCAGCGCTTTGCTTGGCGGCGATCTGGCACCTGCTGATTCTTTCGAAGTTGCTTTTAAAGTAACTTTTAATCCGGTGGCAAATGGTGTTTCTCCACCACTCATAAATGTTGCCAGGGTAAGCGCAAAATCTGGTACAGGCGAAATATTAATTGATGATGCAACTGTTACCATCAATGGCGCTACGGCTCAGCATATTAACTATACCTTTACTGGTAGCGGCAACTGGAGCACTCCTGCTAACTGGGCAGGCAGTAAAATACCTCCGGCTACACTGCCCGTTTTTTCAACCATTATCATCGATCATTCGGCCGGCGGCCAGTGTACTTTGGATGTACCTCAAAATTTAGCCACTGGTTCTACTCTTATTGTAAATGCAGGTAAAAATTTTATAATTACAGGAAGCCTGAAAATTCAATAACTCATTGCTAGTATTATTGGCACGCTGATAAAAAAACAAAAAAAAGTTTGCCGCAATGAATAGGCAAACCAAAATTAGCACTAACGTGTGAGGTCAATCAACCGGTTAAAATCAATGGCTGATTTATCGATACCGCTTTGTTTTAAAATGCTTTCTGCTTCATTGAAAACGGCATGGTTATCAGCGATGTTTGAAAAATATGCTACCACCATTTTACTTCCCGGCATTATTTTAACCACGTTACTGAATCCGCAAGTGCTCCCGCTGTGGTAGAGGGTTAACCCATTTTTTATATCGGTTGTGTTAAACCATCCTAATCCATAATAAAATGCCTGGTTGTTTTTAATACAGTAATTTATTTGTTGCAGGTAATGGTTAATGTTAAAGGACTTATTACTTATTAGTGCAGTTGCCCATTTTAAATAATCATTTAAAGAAGTGTAAACGCCACCATCGCCCATTGTAGCGCTGGTAAGGCTTTGGTCAGATTCAAAAATGGCCCCCGTTGAGTCTTTAGCAAACCCCAGTGACCGGTGATTTATCTTTTTACCCTGTTTATAAATTGTTGTGTTCACCATTCCCAGCGGTTTAAAAATATAACGCAGGCAAAATTCCGGGTAAGTCAATCCAGATGCTTTTTCAATAATTTGCTCCAGTACACAAAAGCCGGAATTGGAATACCGGAATGCTGAACCGGGTTTAAAATAAAGCGTATCTTTTTGCAGTAGGTAACTCACCACACTGGCATCAGAAACCTGTTCTTTTTGATTGGCAGGTATCAGGTCTTCATAATCCCAAATACCAGAACTGTGACTGAGCAGTTGCTTTACGGTTATTAGTGCCGCAATTTTTTTATTCCATCCGGGAAAAAACTTTTGAAGATTATCGTTCAGGGAAATCTTATGCTGCTTTACCAGTTTTACAATGCACATGGCAGTAAACTGTTTTGAAACGGAAGCCATTCTGAAATTTGTAATTGCCGAAATGAGCTGTTCCTTGCCGCTTTTATCGCCGGTAATTCCAAAGCCTTTCGCATATAGTACCTTTCCATTTTTTGCTACCAGCAAAGCTGCTCCGGGTTGATGCGAAGGGAAATTTTTGAGCATCAGAGAATCAAGCCGGTTATTTAACTGTTGCCCAAAAACCTGTGAGCAGCATAAAAAAAGGCATAATAATTTTGACATGATGTCAAATTTACGCAGTTCTCTGACAGTGCTATTTCCAAAATTAAATGACTGTATTTTAAACCGAAATTGAATTTTAAAGTTTTTCATTTATCAGCCAACCACAGCCGCCCAGTCGATATCTTCTTCAAGGTTAATAATTTTTACATCCATACTTGCAAGCTGACTATCTATTTGATGCAGAAAGGAGGAAGCATAAGCAAGATATTGTTTAAAATTTTCTTCGGTAAGTCCTCTTGCCTCCAGCCGTGACTGCATTACTGCATAATGATCGCTTATCATCAGCGTGCAACTGCATCTTACCATAAGCAGATAAATAATTAATTGCCGCAGACTCAAATGTGTCTGGCGCCCCTCTATAAGTGCCTCTAATTTTATTTTGACCGTATGATAAAAGCGGAACGGGAGATAATTATTAAAATTCTCGATATTAGCTGTTCTGTTGAAGGCAGGGTTTGTTAAAAATATTTCGTCTAAAACAGCCAGGGTTACTGATGCTACCATAATTGTTTCTTCGTCATTTGGCATTGCGACTGTGTTCCACTTATACTCATCATTTTCCCTGTCGATAAATAGCCTGTTTGCAGCCACGTCTTTTATCAGCAGGCGGCTGCATTTCTCCACCATCTCAGGGCCCTTAAAATGCTCACTTAATTTATAGTCAATGTCCTCATCTGTACATTCGTCATTAAATACTTCGTAGCAAATGTCCAAAGCTGTTCGTATGTAATAAGATACTATGTCTTCCCGCCACACTTCTTCAAACGGGGCTTCAATGGTGAATACAGTCCGGATTATTAGTCTGCCTTTCCCAGTTTGTGTAAACCAAACATCAATGTGTATATTGAAACAATCTTTGTCAAGTTCCTCAACATCATGTTCTATCCTAACACCATCTGAAAGTGTGAGGTTAAGTACAGCGTCTTCCTGCAGGTTATCAAATTGGATATAACTTCTATCGTAGTCTGTTACTGGCGGCTGTATATAAAAAGACATAGGCTTTTAAATATATTGTAAAAATGTTTTCTTTTTTATCTCAAAACTAAAGGTGTTTTGACAGGTGTATGCGGGGAACCCGAAAAAAACTGAATTTCAGAGACCGTAAATTTTCAAATAGGCGTCTTACCGACGTATTGAAAATAGCAAGGTATTAAATTTTAACGCTTGCAAACGATGATTATTGTTTACAAACATAAAGTTGAACGTTGGTTTAATATTTGACAACTAAGACAGCTGTTAATAATTATGATGCACCTATATCGATCGCCGTCACATATTTTTGCGTTTACCCGAAATATAAATTAAAATACAGCAGCTGATGAAACTAACCTTTAAGCTAATATTGATCTTTTTTTTATGTACTCCTATTATAATTCTTGTTCGGTGCAAAAGTAAAAATGTAAAAGTAGATGCACCAAAACAGGCACCACCTGTTGTGGTTGATATTATGATAGCAGAAAAACAACAGGTTACTAATTTAATTGAAGCAAACGGCTCTGTAATACCCTTTGAATATGTTGAACTCCGGCCAGAAGTAAGCGGCAGGCTCACCTTCCTGAATTTACCGGAGGGCAAAGCCATCACCAAGGGTACGGTAGTAGCCAGGGTAAACGATGCAGACCTTACTGCACAAATTGGTAAGAGCAGGGTACAACTGGATCTGGCCAATAAAACAGTAGACCGTTACAAACAATTGCTTGATATTAACGGAATAAACCAGGCAGATTACGATGCCGCTCTTAATACCGCAAACGGCTTAAAAGCAGACATTATCTACACACAGGCACTGGTAGATAAAACTGTCGTCAGGGCACCTTTTACAGGTGTTGCCGGCTTGCGGAAAGTGAGCCCCGGTGCCTATGTTACGCCGGCAACCGTTATAGCAACCCTTCAGCAAACGCAGCAGGTAAAAATTGATTTTACCTTGCCCGATATGTTTGCAAACGCTGTTAAAACCGGGGCATTGATAGAAGTGGAGATTGATGCTGCTACTAAGGAAAAAGCCAAAGCACTTATAACTGCTATAGAGCCTGGTGCCAACACCAATACCCGTAATCTGCAGGTAAGGGCAGTGTTGCAGAATGCCAAAATTAATCCCGGAGCTTTTGTAAAAGTTTTGATAGATGCAGGTAAAGAAAGATCATCAGTAAAAATACCAACCAACTGCATTATCCCGGATGATAAAAACAACCAGGTTATATTGGTAAAAAATGGGCTTGCCAGCTTTGTAAATATTCAAACGGGTGTCAGAGAGGCCAATGCCGTAGAAGTTGTGAGTGGCATAAACCCCGGTGACTCAGTGGTTGTAACGGGTGTACTTTTCGCAAGGCCGAAAAGCAAATTAAAGGTTCGTGGCGTAAAGAAACAACAGGAGTTGGTTGGTGTATAAGACGGAACTCCATAACACGGTTTCCTTTAATAAGCAACTTTTAAAAACTGGAAATTGTGTAGAAAAAATTGCCCGGTTTGATATGACGCCAAGAAAGTATTAAAAAAAAATACAACCTTTTTTTCCTCAATGAATATTTCTGAATTTTCTTTAAAACGGCCGGTTTTTGCCACGGTGCTAAACCTGATGATCATTTTGTTTGGCGTGGTAGGTTACACTTTCCTGGCCATCCGGGATTATCCGGCCATTGATCCGGCCACCATTAACATAAGCACTTCATATACGGGGGCCAACCCGGATATTATGGAAAGCCAGGTTACAGAGCCACTTGAAAAACAGATCAATGGAATTCCGGGTATCAAAACTATTACGTCTTCAAGCACACTTGGTAACAGTAATATTACAGTTGAGTTTGAGTTAGGAGTAGATCTTGAAGCGGCTGCAAGCGATGTAAGAGACAAGGTAGGGCAGGCCAGCAGGGCTTTACCGCAGGATATTGATGCACCGCCGGTGGTAACAAAATCTGATGCCAACAGTGATTTTATATTAATCCTGGCTGTGCAAAGCCGCACCAAAGGTTTGCTTGAGCTGAGCGATTATGCAGAAAATGTTTTACAGCAGCAGTTTCAAACAATTAACCAGGTAAGCGCTGTAAACATCTTCGGCCAAAAAAGATATGCTATGCGTATCTGGCTCGATCCTGATAAAATGAATGCACAACAGGTGAGTTTTTCTGACATCAGGACGTCACTTAACAACGAAAATGTTGATCTGCCGCCAGGCAAAATCTATGGCAATAATACAGAGCTTACCATCAAAACACTTGGCCGCCTTACAAGCGAAAAGGATTTTCAAAATCTTATAATTAAGGAAGACAGCAGCGGCATAGTGCGGCTGAGTAATGTAGCCCGTGTGGAAATTGGCCCTGAAACCCTGGAGCAAAGCTGGAAGTACAATGGTGTAAATGCAGTAGGTCTCGTTTTGATACCACAGCCAGGCGCAAATAATATCCAGATTGCAAATGACTTTAATAAGAAACTGGATGACATAAAAAAATCCAATAAGTCAGATATTGAAATGAATGTGCTGCTGGACAATACAGTAAACATTCGCAAGTCAATTAAAGAAGTGGAAGAAACGCTGATCATCTCATTCATTCTTGTGGTGCTTGTGATCTTTTTCTTTTTCCGTGACTGGCTTATTGCGGTAAGGCCACTGATTGATATTCCAATTTCGCTGGTGGCTACATTTTTTGTGATGTATTTTTCCGGCTTCTCTATAAATATTTTGACACTGCTGGGTATTGTGCTGGCTACAGGTTTGGTGGTAGATGATGGTATTGTGGTGACAGAGAATATTTTCAGCAAGTTCGAAAAAGGGATGCCTATAAAACAGGCGGCTTTGGAAGGAAGTAAGGAAATTTTCTTTGCAGTAATATCAACCTCAATAACGCTGGCCATTGTTTTTTTACCGGTAATATTTTTAGAGGGTTTTATAGGAAGATTGTTCCGGGAGTTTGGAGTAACACTGGCTGCGGCAGTTTTAATTTCTGCACTAGTTTCCTTAACAATTACACCGGTTTTAAATGTGGTCCTCAGCAGGAAAACTGCTGGTCACAATAAGTTTTATATAAGAACGGAGCCTTTTTTTACAGGCATGGAAAACGGTTACAAAAGATGGCTCACTGGTTTTTTCAAAGTGAGATGGGTAGCCTGGTTGGTGATAGTGGTTTGCGTTGCGATGATAGGATTTATTTTTATCAATCTTAAAAGTGAAATTGCGCCGCTAGAAGACAGGAACAGCATTCGTTTTACAGTTACCGCTGCTGAAGGAACCAGCTACAGCCGGATGCAAACCATTGCAGACAATATTTCCAATTACCTGTACGATTCTGTACCCGAAAGAGATTTTGTTTTTGCCCGTACACCGGCAGGCGCCATCAACAGCAGCCAGCCACGGCTTGGGCTTGTTGAGCCGGGAGACAGGAACAGGAGCCAGGCAGATATTGCAAACGATCTTCAAAAAAAGCTTAACAGGTTTAATGATGCCAGGATATTTCCCATACAGGAGCAAACGATAGCAGTTGGCGGAGGATCAAGAGGTTCACTGCCGGTGCAGTTTGTTTTACAAAACCAGGATCTTAATAAACTAAGGGAAATAATTCCTAAGTTTTTGGAGGAGGCAAGAAAAGACAAAACGTTTGGCAATGTGGATGTGAATTTAAAATTCAACAAACCGGAAGTGTCTCTTACACTGGACAGGATGAAAGTAAAAGATCTCGGCTTGTCATCGCAGGATGTGATTGCTGCTTTGCAATCCGCCTTCAGCGGCGGCAGGCTTGCATACTTCATAATGAATGGATTTCAGTACCAGGTAATTGCCCAGGTTGACAGAACAGACCGCAACACAACTGATGATATTTCCAAACTTTACGTCCGGAATAATAAAGGTGAAAATATTCCAATAAGCTCCGTAATTAAACTGGAAGAGACCAGCAGTCCTGCAACATTGTATCACTTTAACCGGTACAAGGCTGCCACAATTTCGGCTTCCCTTTCAGAAGGTAGTACCATTGGTGATGGGGTAAAAGCAATGAATGCAATCGCACAGCGTTTGCTGGATCCAAGCTACCAGACATCACTCACCGGCGCTGCAAGAGATTATGCGGAAAGCTCATCCAATATTTTGTTTGCTTTTTTGCTGGCGCTGATACTTATCTATCTTGTACTGGCAGCCCAGTTTGAAAGTTTTATTGATCCGCTTACCATTATGATCACCGTGCCGCTGGCGTTGGCAGGTGCATTGCTGAGCCTGTTTATCTTCGGGCAAACATTGAACATTTTTTCCGAGATTGGTATGATCATGCTTATTGGCCTTGTAACTAAAAATGGTATTTTGATTGTTGAATTTGCCAATAAGAAAAGGGAAGAAGGATTAGATAAAGTGCCGGCGATACTTGAGGCTGCCCAGCAAAGATTAAGACCCATTTTAATGACAAGCCTGGCCATGTCTCTTGGTGCGTTGCCGATTGCATTAGGCTTGGGTGCATCATCTACCAGCCGTGTGCCGTTGGGTATTGTAGTTGTTGGAGGTATCGTTTTTTCTCTTATTCTTACCCTGTTTATTATCCCGGCTATTTATACATTTTTATCTGGCGAACATAAGTATAAAAAGGCTGAAGGTGAAACAGCTCCGGCGGTACAACCAGCTGAAAATAAAACAGATGACAGTAAAATTTAAATTTGGTATGAAGTATTTGTTGCTACTCTTTTTTTCAACAATGTTGTTTACTACTGCAAAGCCGCAGGCAGCTTTAACCCTTCCTGATGCCGTCAACATTGCGCTAAAGAACAGTCTGGACATTCAGCTAAGCAAGAACCTTGTGGAAGCAAATACTATTTTGAACAACTATGGCGTGGCCGGTGGTTTGCCGCTTGTTACAGCCACTCTTACAAATACAGAACAGGTTTCAAGCATCAACCAAAAATTAAATTCTGGTGAATCAATTTCAAGGAATGCCGCTGCCAATAATAACCTTGCCGCAGGCGTTACCGGAAGCATTTTATTGTTCAACGGTTACAGGGTTATTGCCACAAAAAGCAGGCTTGCAATTTTGCAGCAGCAAAGTAATGAGCAACTTAATGCACAGGTACAAAATATAATGGCTGGTGTTATGACTGGCTATTACGATGTTGTTCGCCAGCAGAGTTACCTCAAAACAATTGACCGTTCCATTGATGCATCTAACCAGCAACTTGATGTTGTTAGGGCAAGGCAAAGTGTTGGCCTGGCAAACAATGCAGATCTCTTCCAGGCACAAATTGATTTAAATGCATTGCTGCAAACAAGACAGTCGCAGGAGGTTATAATTGCACAGTCGAAAACTGAGCTGCTGCGGCAACTTACTCTTAAAGCAGATTCTTCAATCATAGTGACAGACACGATCATTTCCGACGGTAATATAATGCTGGATGAGATTTTAAACAGCCTCAATAAAAACGCTGAGATCGTAGCAGCAGATTATCAAATCAGGATTAATGAACAAGTTGTTAAAGAAACGGCCGCCCTTCGTTATCCATCCCTTAGGGCCAACACCGGTTTGAATTTTTCCCGTAATCAATCGGCCGCAGGCCAATTATTACTTAACCAAAGCTATGGGCCATACGTTGGCGTTAGTATCGGTATCCCCATCTACAATGGTTCCGCCTACAAGCGTCAGCAACAGGTTGCATCCATCAATGTCCGTAATGCGGCGTTGGATAAAAATATACTCATCCGTGATTACAGTGCACAAGTAGTAAAGGCATATCAAAATTATGCTTCTACTTTGCAGCAGTTAAAAACAGAACAAAAAAATTATGATCTTTCCAACCAGCTGCTTGAATTAACACTTCAGCGGTTCAGGCTCAGGCAGGCAACAATATTAGAAGTAAAAAATGCACAGCAAAGTTTTGAAGCATCCGGCTACCGGCTCGTTAATTTAAATTTCGCCGCCAAATCATCAGAGATTGAATTGAAGCGCTTAGCGAATAAGCTGGTTTTATAGTATTATTTCATGAAAAGGTAAAGCCTGTTTTATTTCATTTTCCAGATCAGATTTTATCATCTTCCAGCCCCAGCCGCATTTCCACAAGGTGCTTTGAAAAGCCAACTTTTTCATAAGCAATGATGGCAGGCAGGTTGTCTTCATAAACCTGCAAACGCAGTTCAGTGAGTCCCTTTGAAAGTACCCATTTTTTTAGTCCTTCAATGAGGAGGCCATTAACGCCTTTGCCACGGTACTCCGGCAATACATACATAAAGCCGAGGTAAGCGAAATAAGCATTTTTATAGAACTGTTGAGATTCCTTGATACGTGCATAACCTGAACCAATTGGCCGGCCATTAATTTCTGCAACAAGTAGTTCAATATGATCTGCATTTATCATTTCGTTAAGATCATAATAATGAACATGACCATCTTTTATGGTAGAATCAAATGGGCGTTCGGCACCAATAACTCCCTGCTCAAAAGCCAGCAGTGATTCCATATCAGCCAAAGTAGCGCTGCGTATTATAATTTCATCCATCTTACAAAATAAAAGTGTGTGCAAAAGTACAGGTTAGCATTTAATAGTTTGCCTTCGTAAAGAATCATTTATCCATTTAAACAGGCAGGATCTCATTATTAAAATTTATTTTCGGCGTCAGAAATGTACAAGAATGGAAACCTCAGGCATACAAATTAAAGGCCGGCCGGTAGATGAACATACAAGATGTGTTCACTATCATTCTGCCCGGGACATAATTGCCATCCGCATGAAATGCTGCGGTGAATACTATCCATGCATTGAATGTCATAACGAAACTGCCGGTCATGATGCCGCTGTTTGGTCGCAACCTGAGTTCAATACAAAAGCCGTACTTTGCGGAAAATGCAGTACTGAACTATCCATTAGCCAGTATCTGCAAAGTAACCACCAGTGCCCGGTATGCCATGCAGCTTTTAACCCCGGCTGCAGTAATCATTATCATTTTTATTTTGAAATTATCTCCGGTGAATAACCAAATTCTTCATTACTGCTTGTAAAATAGAGGCCTGTAAGTTGGGCTGATTAACAAAACAGAAATATTACTACACAAAGTTGTGCTGATCATCTAATAAGATAGGTTAGCAACGGGCGTTATTTACAGTACCTTATATCACCACACAAAACCAATTTACCCTAAATAACCTGCAATGAAAAAGTGGCTTGCGCTATCAGGACTTTCCATAATTTTTGCATTCATTGCCTGGTTGTTCTGGTTAAACGAATGGAGGTACAGCCTGCCTACACCACTGCCTGCAAACTACATGCAGGTAAGCAAAGGCACTTACATTAATTTGAATCAGGAGCCTGCTTTCGCCGGGAAAGGTCCTGTATTTCTGCATTTCTTTAATCCTGATTGCCCATGCTCCAGGTTCAATATAAATCATTTTAAAGAGCTTGTTAATAAGTATGGTAGCGATGTGAATTTTGCGATTGTTGTAATGACGAAAAATAAAAACTATACAGCTACTTATATAAAGGAAAAATTTGGTCTTGATGTGAAGGTCTTATCAGATACTTCGCTGGCTGGTAAATGCGGCGTGTACTCAACTCCCCAGGCGGTGCTGCTGGATGGTGATCATCGCCTTTACTACAGGGGAAATTATAACCGGAGCCGTTACTGTACAAACTCTAAAACCAGTTATGCAAGAATGGCCATCGACTCATTACTTAATTCCGCAGCATCTCCTTTTTTTGATAAATATGCACTAACTGCATACGGCTGTTCACTCCCCAACTGTAAAAAATAATTATTAACTTATTTATGGAAAAAGCAATGATCCTGAAAACACCATCATCAACAGCCTTTTATGGTTTGGAAATCAAACGAAGATCTGACAGGTTAATGAACTTCTTTTTACCTGGTTTTTTTATTACCGGTTTTTTAATTGCACCTTTTTACGACACCTGGCTTATTGCCGTTGGCGCAGGTGGAGCCTCTTTGCTGGCTTACTATTTTACAAAACTGGCTTTACCAAAATCTAATTTGTACCAGTATGTACTGAGTGTTGTGCTGGGCATCTTTATGGCCCAGTATATATTCCAGATGCATGGTTTGTTTGAGATGCATTTCTTTGCTTTTATCGCCAGCGCTATGCTGATAACTTATCAAAACTGGAAGCTGCAGATACCGCTGACAGTATTTGTGCTGGTGCATCATGCTGGGCTTGGCTACTTGCAAAACAGCGGCGTTCCCGGCATCTACTTTACCCAGCTTGATACGCTTGAACTGCAGACTTTTATTATACACATCATACTTGCTGGCATCATATTTTTTATTTGCGGTTTGTGGGCTTATCAGTTAAAAAAATACAGTACCATACAATTGAACCAGGTGCGGCAAATGGAAATAATGGAAAGAGAAGCCCAGTTGTTCCGGGAAAAGAAACTGAACGAAGAGGCGATTAGGGAAGCCTACCAGCGGGAATTAAAAGCCCGCCATGAAGCAGATGAAGCCAACAAAGCAAAAAGCGTTTTTCTTGCTACCATGAGCCATGAAATACGGACCCCGATGAATGGTGTGATAGGGATGGCTTCTTTACTGTCGGAAACAGACCTCACACCCGAGCAACAGGAGTATTCAAAAACTATCAGTACCTGTGGTGAGGCACTCCTCACAGTTATTAATGATATACTTGATTTCTCTAAAATAGAATCAGGTAATATGGAGCTTGAGGAAATAGATTTTGACCTCCGTACTTGTATTGAAGAGGTACTGGACGTGTTTGCCGCAAAGGCTGGTCAGCAGGGATTGGACCTGGTTTATGAAATTGATCATGATGTACCGTCGCAGATAATTGGCGATAGCCTCCGCCTCCGCCAGGTGCTTGTAAATCTTGTTAGTAATGCCATCAAGTTTACAGAGGAGGGCGAAATTTTTGTGGGTGTTCATTTAACAAAAAGAGTAAAAAGTAAGCAACTCGAAATGCGTTTCGTTGTAAGAGATACCGGCATTGGTATAGCCGCTGATAAACTCGATAAATTATTCAAACCATTTTCACAGGTGGATTCTTCCACCACCCGTAAATATGGCGGTACTGGCTTAGGTCTCATTATCTGCGACAAGTTGATCGGATTGATGGGTGGGCAGATTGAAGTTTCGAGTATTGAAAACCAGGGCACAACATTTTCTTTCACAATATTATCGGAAGCCAGTTCAAGCGCTGTGCGTACGTACGTTACAAACAATTTGAGTGGCATAGAGGGTAAAAATATACTTGTGGTGGATGATAATTTTACCAACCTCCGCATATTAAGAAACCAGCTTGAGTTATGGAAGATGACCCCGGTGCTTGCCAGGAGCGGAGAAGAGGCGCTTGCAATACTCGAAGGCCAACCGGGTTTTGACCTGGTGTTAACCGATATGCAGATGCCCGGCATGGATGGCTGCCAACTGGCCCGGCAGATAAAACAAAACTACCCGGAGTTGCCTATTATTTTGCTGAGTTCGGTTGGAGATGAAAACAGTAAAAGATATGCTGGCCTTTTTAAATCAATACTTACCAAACCTATCAAGCAGCAGATGCTTGGCAAGCTTATGATCAATGAACTTAGGAATAAAAATAAACCAGCCATGGAAGATACAGAGATAAAAAAACAAAAGCTCTCGCTTGATTTTGCCCGTGATTATCCGCTCAATATCCTGGTGGCTGAAGACAACCAGGCCAATCAAAAACTTGCCCTTAAAGTGTTAAGCAAACTGGGCTTTAATGCTTCACTGGCAGAAAACGGGCACGAGGCTATTGCGATGGCTGCGGACATTCAGTATGATATGATATGGATGGATGTTCAGATGCCTGAAATGGATGGCCTGCAGGCAACAAAACACATAAGAGAAAATCATCAGCACCAGCCGGTTATTATTGCCATGACGGCCAATGCCATGAAGGAAGATAAAGATGAATGCATCGGTGCCGGAATGAATGATTTTTTAAGTAAGCCGGTCCGTCTTGAAGAAATTGTGAACATGCTAACTAAATGGATTGCTGTAATAAAAGAAAACGCTGCAGGCAGCTTAAGGGCCTGATAAACCATTAAAATAATTGCAATGAATGCAGAAATCAACACATCACAAACAGCTTTTTCCACAAGTAAAAAAATGTTCAGCCTCTCTATGCTGGAAGAAATGGATGACGATGCTTATGTGATAGATATGCTTTTAATTTTGGTTACTGAAATACCGCAGGACCTGCAAAAAATGCTGGAAGCTGCAGACGCTTCAGATTATATAACTGTTTGTAAAAAAGCACACATACTCAAGGGAACAGCTGGCATCATACAAGCCGATACTTTTGTGCAAATGCTAACCTCCATTGAAAGGGATGCAAAGGAACAAAAAGGCGGTATTTGCCTGGTGAACCAAATACAAAATGCCATTGAGCTTTTTAGTTATATTGAAAGTGAGCTGAAAGTTTGTATAGCCAAGCTACAGTAACGGCCAGCTACAGCCATTTCACGAAGATTTAATTATTGTTTTGTAAACAAATTTTTGTTTGGTTTGGCGCCCATTGTAAACACAAGTTTTCCGCCATTCATAATGTCTGCATGTTTTATAAAAGGTCTGTTAACCGGTACACCATTCAGCATTATCTTCTGTAAATAAATATTCTTTTCACTTTGATTGGTGGCTTCTATCGAAAACGTTTTTCCGTTGTCCAGGTGCAGGGCCGCTGATTTAACTGCAGGGCTGCCGATAGAATATTCATCAGAGCCGGGAGCAACAGGATAAAAGCCAAGCGAACTAAAAATATACCAGGCACTCATTTGCCCGCAATCATCATTACCACCAAGGCCATCGGTTGTTGGCTTATACATTTTCGGTAAAATCATCCTGATTTTTTCCTGTGTTTTCCATGGTTGATCCGTCCAGTTAAAAAGATACGCCACATGATGAGAAGGCTCATTGCCATGTACATAATTACCGATGATACCATCTTTTGTAATGTCTTCTGTTTCTTCAAAATATTTATCCGGCAGGTCGAACGTAAACAAAGAATCAAGGTGTTTTACAAAACGTTTTTTACCACCCATCATGTCGATTAAAGTATCAGGATTTTGCGGTACATACAAACTGTAATTCCATGCATTGCCTTCAATATAGCCACGCTGGTTAGTGCTTAAAACATCAAATTTCCCCAAAAAGCTGCCATCATTTAATTTTGGCCGCATGTAACCGCCGGCAGCATCGTACACGTTTTTATAGTTTTGAGAACGCTTGAAAAATTCGTCATAAATATCCATGCGGTTCAGCTTCTTTGCCATCTGAGCAATGCTCCAGTCGTCGTAAGCATATTCCAGTGTTTTAGAAACGGAGCTGCCACTTTTATCTTCCGGCACATAACCCTTTTCCATATAATATTGAAGGCCGTCGTACTGTTTGTTACGGGCAGTTGTAACGCAGGCATCCAGTGCCATGTCAGCATCAAAACCTGTGTTGCCTTTTACTACAGCATCAGCAATTACAGATACACTGTGGTAACCAATCATACACCAGTTTTCATTGGCATAGTGGCTCCATACCGGCAACATATGATGTACGCTTTGAGAATAATGAGCCAGCATAGAACTGATCATGCTGCTGTTTTTTTCCGGTTGCAAAATATTGAATAACGGATGCAGCGCCCTGTAAGTATCCCACAAAGAAAAGGTGGTGTAGTTGTCAAATTTTTCCGCAGTATGAATATTCTGGTCGAGCCCACGGTATTTTTTATCGGCATCCATGTACAATGTTGGCCCGAGAAAAGAATGATACATAGCTGTATAAAAATTCACTTTGTCATTTTCATTGATGGTCTCTACCACCACTTTATTCAACGCGTCATTCCATAATTTTTGCCCGTCAGCTTTTACTTTTTCAAAATCCCAATTTGGAATTTCAGCTTTCATATTTAGCAAAGCACCTTCTGTACTTACAGAAGATAGCGCCACTTTTAATTGTAACTGCTCATTCGCCTTTGTATCAAAATCAAAATAAGCCCTTAGCTGTGTGCCGGCCATTTCTGCAAAATTTTTGCTCTGATCAAACTTGCCCCAAAAGCCACGGTACACTTCCTTCTTCCCAAAATTTTTATAGCCGTACGTTTTAAAAGCTTTTGAAAATGCCATGGCAAAATAAACAGTCCTTGTCCTGGCCCAGCCATTGGTTTGGCGGTAGCCCGTTATCAGCGAATCGTTTTCAATCCTTACAAAAGTCCATACGTTTTTATTTTCATAATTGTAAATGCCGGAGATCAAATCCAGGATTATGTGAGCATTGCCACCTTCGGTAAAAGTGTATTTGTGCATGCCCACTCTTGCACTGGATGTCAACTCTGCCAGTATATTATTGTCATCCAGTTTTACTTTATAATAATCTGGTTCAGCAACTTCTGTCGCATGTGAAAATGCAGAACGAAATCCACCTTTTGGATTATCTGCCGTACCGGGATTTAATTGTAGCTCACCGGTGGTTGGCATAATAAGAATGTCGCCAAGATCGGAATGGCCGGTGCCACTAAAATGGGTATGACTAAAGCCCACAATGGTTTTATCTGTGTACTGATAACCAGCACAGTACTTGTAAATATCCGGGTTGTATTTTCCGTTCAGTTCGTACTGCAGCGTATCCGTATCCGGGCTTAATTGTACCATGCCAAAAGGCACCGTAGCACCGGGAAATGTATGGCCCATTTTCTCTGTACCTATCAACGGATTTACAAATTTGGTGAGCTGCACTTTATCAGTATTTTGAGCAAAAGAGCAAACAAAAAAAAGCAGCAGAGCAGGTAAAAGCAAATACTTACGCAGGATCATTTGTTTAAATTATTTGTATAAAAAGAATGCCGCACAACGGGCTTTAAAAATGAATTTAAGTCACGGAAATAAACCGGGGGCCGAAGATAAGCAGTAATAATTGTGATTGTATTTTCAAAGCATATTTAAGGCAGGTTACGCTAAAACCTTTAATATTTGCTGTAAGTAATATGTTAGGATCGTCCCGGAGAAGATAGCGAAATCAGGTAATTGTTTTGTACCTGATTTCTAATATGAGTTGGAAGCTCAGCAGCGCCAGTAGTAGCCAGATGCCCCAGAGAAAATTGCCATCATCCATCAGTTTTGTGCAAATCATGAATGTAATCAGGAAAGCAAGGTTCAGCCCAACAATAAGTATCCTTCCAATTTTATAATGGGAGAATTTTAGGGGCAACAAAATCACAATCGATAACAAAAGACTCATGAAAAGAAACCGGGCAATTTCATTGTCATCAAAGTTGAGTGCTTCGCCAAGTCCTGAAACAGCGTTCTCTGTAGGGAAAAGAATCTTCGTCCAAAAATCCCTTTTTTTATTGTTTGTTTGAGTTGCTATTTTGGCCGGGGCCGAAACGGGAGTATCCGCTTTTACAGCAACTTCCTTTACAACTGGGGGGCAGCCACTGTTTCGTTGTTACAGGAAACAAAGGGACATAGATAGGTGAACAGTACCAAAACACCAATCAATATTTTTAGTTTGGACATGGCCATTTGCGTTAACCGTTTTTGTTATCAGTTACAAATATAACGAATAGGATATTTGAAAGTACAGGCAAATACTAACAGGAAAAAATAAAGCCTGGTAATTTTCCTCTTTTAAAAAAGCATTTTATAAAATATCTTTAAGAAAAATAATCAATAAAAAAATACACCATGCCTGCAAAAAAACTCCCGCCAAAAGAACGCTTGATGCCCGGCCAGACACACTTGACTTCAGGGACAAAATGTACCAGGCCTCCTTGTACGAAGTGCCTATCCAAATTAATTTAGAAGATTACAAAGCCTTTAAAGTACCAATATTAAACCAGGGGCAGGAGGGGGCCTGCACCGGCTTTGGGCTTGCCACAGTTGCAAATTATTTGTTGACAAAAAGAAAAGTAGTGCCGGATACAAAGATGGTGAGTCCACGAATGATCTATTCAATGGCCAGGCGGTACGATGAGTGGCCGGGTGAAGATTACAGTGGCTCAAGTGCAAGGGGTGCCATGAAAGGCTGGCACAAACACGGCGTTTGCGGAGAAGATTGCTGGCCTTATAAATTCAAAAAAGACGACCGCAGGCTAAATGAAGCCAGGTCGTCTGATGCGTTGAAAAGGCCGCTTGGAGCGTATTACAGGGTAAATCACAAAGATATTGTGGCAATGCACAGCGCTCTGACAGAAGTTGGTATTTTGTATGCCACATCAACGGTGCATAGCGGCTGGCAAAATGTTTGTGAGGATGGAATTATCACTTATACAGATACGGTAATTGGAGGTCATGCATTTGCCATTGTTGCTTATAACAGTGCCGGTTTTTGGATTCAGAATTCCTGGGGGCAGGATTGGGGTAACAAAGGTTTTGGCCTCATAAGTTATGATGACTGGCTTGCCAATGGCACAGATGTGTGGGTTGCCCGTTTGGGAGCCCCGGTAGAACTGCGAAAAGTGCAATCAACCGCTATTGCTCATTCTGCCGCTGCAAGCAAATCCGAAGCCTATGCGTATGCAGACCTGCGGCCACATATCATCAGCATTGGCAATGACGGACAACTGAATGAAGGTGGCACTTACGGAACTTCATCAGGAGAAGTAAAATCAATCTTTGAAGATGATTTTCCCAGAATGACGGCGGGCTGGAAAAAGAAAAGAATATTGTTGTATGCCCACGGTGGTTTGGTGTCTGAAACCTCTGCCGTACAGCGTTTGGCAGAATATCGCTCAGCAATGCTGGAAGCGGAGGTTTACCCCATCTCTTTCATCTGGCACAGCGATGCATGGTCAACCATTACCAATGTTTTAAAAGATGCTTTTGCAAGCAAGCGCCCCGAAGGTTTCCTGGATGGCACAAAAGATTTTATGCTGGACAGGCTGGACGATGCACTGGAACCAGTAGCCAGGGTAATATCCGGAAAGTTGCAATGGGATGAAATGAAGGAGAATGCCCTGCTTGCCACCACATCAAAAACAGGTGGTGCCCGGTTGGCTTTGCAGAGCCTTAAATCTTTGTGTGATAAGTACAATGGCGATATTGAAATTCATGTTGCCGGACACAGTGCCGGTGCCATATTTCATGCGCCACTCGTTCAGTTATTAACTGCAAACGGCAAAATAACTGATGGTATTTTAAAAGGAAACACAGGGTTTGGCCTGCAGGTTTCAACCTGTACTTTGTGGGCGCCTGCCTGCACCGTTGAGCTTTTTAAAAGCAATTATTTGCCTTCCATAAAAAATAACAGCATCAAACGTTTTGCATTATTTATTTTAAATGATAAAACAGAGCGGGATGATAACTGTGCCAAGATTTACAACAAGTCACTGCTGTACCTGGTATCAGATGCGTTTGAAAATCGATTCCGCATTCCGGTTTTCCGGCCGGATGGTGAGCCTGTTTTAGGCATGCAGAAATTTGTAGATAAAGATCCGGATCTCACCAAACTCTTCAGTACTAAAAAAGCCGACCTGGTATTATCTCCAAATGCAGAACCTGTCAATTCAATTAATCATTCAACCTCCACAGCGCATGGGGCTTTTGATGACGACATCCCAACGGTTACGGCAACGCTTGCAAGAATTTTGAATACAGTTCCACCCGCCAGTGATTTTAGCTTTGCAAGTTCAAGTTCTTCGTTGAAGGACAGGAGGAGTGAGTTACCAGGAGGAAAGGTTTGAGGTGTAATTGTGTTTATGTTGGCCGCAGAAGCACTGAACAGGATAACTTTGATACAGTTTGATTTTTACACTCCGGTTGTAATGGCTGGTTAAAACCTTTGCTTTATTTTGAACGTACATCCCTGCATGCTAAAGTTATTTTTTGCAACATTGCTGTTTTCAGCGATGATTTCCTGTTCAAAAAAAGATTTGCAGACAACTTATCAGGCACCTGTAAATACAGTTCCAGTGAGGGTTTTGCCTGCTGTGTTAGATTCAGGAACTTACACTTATCTTGCTCTCGGCGATTCCTATACAATCGGACAATCTGTGCCGGTGGCTGACAGGTACGCAATGCAAACAGCGGCAATGCTGCAGGCAGATTCAATAAAAATGGATGTTCCAGAAATTATTGCGGCAACAGGCTGGACAACCAGAAATCTTTTGAGTGGCATATCAGCGAAGCCGCCACTAAGGTCAGCATATTCATTTGTTTCATTGTTGATTGGAGTGAATAACCAATACCAGCATTTGCCGGTTGATTTGTACTCAACTGAATTTGCAAGCCTTTTAAATATAGCTATCAATTATGCAGGCAATAATCCCAAACGTGTCTTCGTATTATCAATTCCGGATTATAGTGTAACACCTGCCGGAGGTAATTTAAACCAGGCTGAAACGGCTGAAGAAATTGATTTGTATAATAGTATCAATAAACAAATTGCAACTGCAAATGGATGTAATTATGTTAGCATAACAGCTTTTTCAAGAGAGATTGGTAACAATTCGTCGTTAATTGCACTGGATGGATTACACTATTCTGGTAAGGAATATAAAAAATGGGCTGTGTTGTTAAGTGAGTCTGTTAAAGATGCTTTGCACTGATATTTGAGTGATTGTGTTAAGTGGTAAATACTTTACTCAAATATAAAAAGGGTTATTATTACGGATGTCTCATCTGGTCTTATGGCGAGCTGTTGTGCAAGCTGTCATTCGTTGGTGATGAGGCATACTGCTTTTTTAACAGAAGAAAGTGAAACGGTCAGCATAAAAACTAATCTTCAGCTTCGGGATTTTCAATTTCTGGTGTGGTTGAAATTTTTGCCATAAAATTTACTGTGCCTTTTCTTTTCCAAATTTTTGTGGCTAAGACAATTCCAATTGTTAAGCCTGCTACGGCTACTATGATGCTCATGATTAGCCCGGCAGTTGAAGCATATTTGCTGTAAATGATGAACGCAATAACAAGCCCGATTAAAGCAGGGGAAGCTACAATTTGCAGCCAGGCGAAAAAGGAGGTGAACCGTTCGAAGGATTTCATTTGTGATATGATCTGATTTATAGAAACTATTTAAGTTCCGCTTTTATCTTTTTAACGGATTTTTTCGGCTTGCCTGGGCCTATTTCGTTTTTCCGTTTATAGTTCTTTATATGCTCACTTATTGCAAGCTCTTCCTCTTTCGTTAAAGGGCGGCTTTGAATGATAAAGTCTACGCCTTTAGGTTCTTTAATGTGGCCCATGATTAAATATTTTTAAAATAATTTTCTACTAAAATTGTTGATGCTTTCGTTTCTAATATCATTAAGTGATTTCCAAAATGATAAGCACCGGACGTCTTTTCGTAGTATGCAAGAATTTTTGGTTTCGCAGTAACATCTTGCTGCAGATCGCCTAGGTGCAGTAGCCTGAGAAGTCTAAAGTTTAAAGATCGAAGACTGTAAGCGGAAAGAAAGTTGAATATTACTTGGCAACTTTTTTAGTTCGAGCCCGATTTTTCTTTTTTACAATATATTCAGTTTCATCCTCATTGACCTGAAAAGTATCAAACAAATTGTTGAATTCTGCTAACCTGTTCTTCATCACGTCAACATATTCTTTCTTTGTATCGATTAAGACTACGTTTCTATTATTAATGACAGCTGCAAGGCCTGTTGTGCCACTGCCTGCAAAAGGATCTAAAACATTGTCTCCTTTTTTTGAAAAAAGTTTAATAAAAAATTCTGGTAACCCGATTGGAAAAACGGCTGAATGCCCAAGGTTCTTTCCAATCAAATGGATTGAAGCCTCATTACCAGGAAGAACCAAATCTTTATTAACCCATTATTTGGGCCCTACCCCAACAATGATTTTTGGGCTGTACATTTTTAGTTTAAATCTGTACGCTTAACTTACATTTACGATTATAAAAATTAAAAACGTAGATATTCATGAGTTATGAAGGAAGCATGCTGAGAGAGTTAAATATGCCTTTAAAAAAGGATGTTGAAATTGCACTTTTGAAAACATTATTCAAACATAATGGAATTCTAAAGGAATTTAGCGCAGGAGAAAATATCGTAGAAGAAATTGCTAACGATTTTGCCCTAACTGAAATGCAAAAAAATGCTCGTCTAACATCACTTCTTACTAAAGATAACAGGCTAAAAAAATCATCACTCTGGCATCGGCTCTTATATAGAGCGGCCGACAATCTTGCTAAAAATAATTTAGTATGCCGCCCAAGTTCAACTTTGCTGTTAACAAATAGAAAAGAATGGATGCTCACAGAGAGAGGATTTGATAAGGCTCTACAGCTTCTCAAAATTCCCAGTGAAGAAAAGTATAGATTACCTGTTAAGTCTGTTGAGGTTCAAAAAGCGGCTAACCTTTTAACTGAAAAAGTAAGGCCGGATACTTATGAGCCGTTTGAGAATAAAAGAACTATTCAATACACGAGAGAAGTTTCTGTTAGAAGCAGAGGATTTCGTCAAGCAGTTATCGAAGCATATGATTATAGTTGTGCAGTCTGTGGTTTAAAACTACACTCTCCTAAAGGGAAAATATGGGAAGTAGAAGCAGCGCATATCGTTCCACATAGTTTTAATGGCAAGGACGATTTATTAAATGCAATTTCTTTGTGTCAATTACATCATTGGTGTTTTGATGTCGGTTGGTTTGCAATACTGGATGATTATACTATTGACGTATCTGAAGAAGTGAAATTGTTACCAGAGCTAGGAAATGCAGGAAGTATTGAGTTAATAAGACGTTTTTCTGATAACAATTCTAAAATTCTTTTACCTAATAAAAAAAATCTTTACCCTCACTTAAATTCAATAACGTGGCATAGATTAAATATCTTCAATCGTATTTAGAAGTTTATCATTTAGGAAATTCATATATCGAAAAACCTCCAAAAATTCTCGCTAATCGATAAGAATCATTAAAATTTCCTGACTCATCAAGCAGTCCGTAATGATCACATATTAATCCAAATTCGTTGATGATGCTTTCCGGGAATTTGAAATCTAAGCTACTTTTCTTTCCCGTATTAAATAATGTATCTACAACTGCTTTAATTATTTCATCATAAGAAAAATTAGAAAAGAATTGCCAAAAGTAATCTGATAACCACACCTCAGTATTAAAAGAGTAAGGCTGTTTAGATTTACCTTCAAGTCTTATTACTCTTTTTCCTTTTTCCATTGCAATTCCAAAGACGCATATATAAGGACTGTTTCTATTTTTATCGCTTCTTGCCACATCCTCTAGAGCTCTAATTGCCTTTGGCCAGTCCTGACCACCCATTGTGTTTGTGCGGTTTTTTACGGACACATAGATATTTATATTGCTATTATCGATTGTATTTTTAATTATTGCATTAAAGTCTGCTTCAGCAGTTCCGATGTCTGAGACACTTTCGAAACGCTTAGACAAAGTTGCCGTATCCTTTGCTATATGCTGATATCTCCATCCAGCATTCATTCTTTCTTTTTGAATAATTCTATTTCTAAACTGCTCTTTCGCTATTAGTGAAAAGTGCTTACCATAACAATCAAAAGCACTTGATGCCGGATCACCGCAATACTTTTTGAAGTACAAAAACAGATCTTTCCCGGCCTTTTTATGGTATTTAAGAATAGTTTCATCATTAGAATCAATAGGGATATTTAACAAAACTCGACTCGATTTTGCGCTGACATATGAAATAGCTTCTTTGATTGTTTGGTATAGTTGATCTTTGGATAATTTAATTGTATGTTGTTTTATTTTAGATTCATCTAAATATCCATAGAAAGGGTCGGCTTCATCAATGATCCTTGGATATTGTTGTGATCCTACAGTTTTTGCCATAGTTTTTTGTTTCAAATATATCGAAATAATTTTTTTAGGCAGATGAAGTCTAATAAACAAGTCAATGTAATAAAAGCTCAATAAAGCTTCATAGCCCAATGGATGCCGGACAGCAGCGGTAGCCCCGACGCAGGAGGGCTACAAGCGAATGGCCGGAATTGAAGATGATAAATGCTTCACTGCTGACAGCCCCAAATCGTATTCACAACTCACTATTCACAACTCACATTTCTACTTTCCAAATTTCTGCTTCAAAGCCTGCAAGGCATCCATCATTGGCAGCTCTTTTACGGGTTGTGCTGGTTGCTTTTGAGCCAGCTTTTGGTGGTGCTGGGGCTTGCCTTGTGGGGCACGGCCTGCGGTGGGTATTTCGGTTTGTTTTATGGAGAGGCTGATGCGTTTACGGGCTGCATCCACCTCCAGCACTTTTACTTTTACATGCTGGTTTAGTTTGAGTACTTCGGAGGGATCGGTGATGTATTTGTTGGCGATTTCGCTGACGTGTACGAGGCCATCCTGCTTTACACCAATATCGATGAAAGCACCAAAACGGGTTATGTTGGTGACCATGCCGGGCACTTCCATGCCAACCTTTACATCGTCGATACTGTAGATGCCGGCAAACTCAAATGCCTGCACTTCACTGCGTGGATCGAGGCCGGGTTTCTGCAACTCGGCGAGAATATCTTTGATGGTGAGTTCACCAATTTGTTCGGTGGCGTATTTTTTTGGATCTACTTTTTTCAGCAGGGTTTCCTGGCCAATAAGGCTTTGCACATCAACCGCAAGGTCTTTGGCAATGGCAGCAACCACGGGGTAAGCTTCGGGATGTACAGCGCTCTGGTCAAGCACATCGTCGCCATCTTTAATGCGGAGAAATCCGGCGCATTGTTCGTAGGCTTTGCCACCGAGCCTTGGCACCTGCAGCAGTTGTTTGCGGCTGGTGAAGCGGCCGGTTTCGTTGCGGTATTTAATGATATTGTCGGCGAGTGTGCTGCCGATACCGCTCACATAACTTAGCAGGTTTTTGCTGGCAGTGTTGAGGTTTACACCTACATTGTTTACGCAGCTCACCACGGTGGCATCCAGCTTTTCCTTAAGCCTGGCCTGGTTTACATCATGCTGGTACTGGCCCACGCCAATGCTTTTAGGGTCGAGTTTTACCAGCTCCGCCAACGGGTCCATCAGGCGGCGGCCAATGCTTACGGCACCACGAACGGTGATGTCTTCATTGGGGAATTCTTCCCGGGCAATTTCAGAAGCGGAGTAAATACTGGCGCCATCTTCATTCACTAAAAATACGGGCAGACCGAGGTTGAGTTTTTTGATAAAGCCTTCGGTTTCCCGGCCGGCAGTACCATCGCCAATGGCGAACACCTGGATACAATATTGCTGTACAAGATTCTTGATTTTTATTTCTTCTGCGGTCACCCGGTTGTGTTCATGCGGAAAGATGAGATCGGTTTTTTGCAGGTTGCCTTTTTCATCTAAGCAAACCACTTTGCAGCCTGTGCGGTAGCCGGGGTCGATGGCTAAAATACGCTTGCTGCCAAGCGGTGAGCTGAGCAATAACTGGCGCAGATTTTCTGCAAAAACATTGATGGCTTCTTCGTCGCTTTTTGATTTGAGCAGCGTACGAAATTCAGTTTCCAAACTGGGTTGTAGTAATCGCTTATAAGCATCCCGACCGGCCTTGCGAAGCTGGTCGCTGCTGCTACTCATGCCCTTGATGTAGAGCTGTTCAATAATGGCTAAACCTTCCTCTTCGGCAGGTGAAATTTCGATGCGTAAGAAGCCTTCTAAAAAGCCTCTTAAAATCGCCAGCACCCTGTGACTCGGGCATTTGGAAATGAGTTCACTGAAATCAAAATAGTCTTTGTATTTGATGGCTTCGGCTTCTTTATCCGGCACCACTTTGCTTTGCAGCCTGGCTTCGGTTTCAAACAGCTTCCGCATTTTTGTACGCACCACGGCATCTTCATTGATCTGTTCTGCAATGATGTCCCTGGCACCCTGCAGGGCTGCATCAGCATCGGCGACTTTATCGTTGATGAATGTTGCGGCCTGTGTCATCAGGTCTATGTCTTTCTGTTCTAGTAAAATATTTGCCAGCGGCTCCAGACCGTTTTCACGGGCTGTCTGCGCTTTTGTTTTTCGCTTGGGTTTGTAGGGCAGGTAGATATCTTCCAGGGCAGCAATGGTTGTTACTGCATCCAGCTTTGCCTGTAATGCATCGGTCATTTTCCCCTGCTCGGTAATCGTCTTTTCTATAAATGTTTTGCGTTCTGCAAACTCTTTCAGCTGCTTTTCAATTTCCTGTATCTGCTGTATTTGTACTTCATCCAACGCACCGGTTTTATCCTTGCGATAACGGGCAATAAAGGGTATGGTAGCACCTTCAGCCAGCATGTTGAGTACGGCTTCTACCTGTGCTGTTTTTATGTTTAGTTGCTGAGCTATCGGTTGTATGTATGGGGACATGATTTTTTAATTTGGGTAGCGAAATTAGCCGTGCAAACTGAAAGAAAAAATTGTTTTTGATGAGAAGTTGCTACGAAGAAACAGGATTTGCTACGCAAATTTTTGCGTTGCCACGTATTGAACGAATTGGCACGAATTGGAGGTTTGGCAGATGTTGCTTTTACCCGGCTGATATAAAATGAAAAACACTAAGGATTTGCTAGGTAAATCTTTGTGTTGCCACGGATTAATCGGATTGGCACGAATTGAGGATTTGCGGAAAGTTATTTTTCTCTGAGGAAAGTTTTATTGCGGTAACATTAAAGAATAATATCTTTATAACGATCTTTTAGCCACCAAATTAAACAGTCATTTATGGATTCGCCAGGTTCACCTTCCAGGTTGGAAATAGCACTCAAAGTATTTACACCACTGCTAACCCTGCTTACTGTAATAGTGGGATTATACCAGTTTAATGCAGGGCAACAGCAAACCAAAACCCGGGAATTAAATATGCGGCAAATGGAAATTGACAAGATGAATAACCAGACCAACCGGGAAATTCTCACAAAATTTAAGGACAATCAAAACAAGATATATTCAGAAACACTATCAGTGATCGGCTACCTGGCCACCCACAAGGAATATACAACTGATAAGTACAAGGAAAATCTGGCGAGGTTCAACCAGTTGTATTATGTTGATCTCTCTTCTGTGGCTACAGATGACGTAAACAACCAGTTACTCATTTTTCAAAATGTTTTAAAAAACCTTGAAATGAATGATTACCGGGGAATTGATGTTGCAATGGATAAACTGCAGGAAGCTGCGGAAAATGTGGCACTTGCCATCAGGGAATCATCTATGGATTACAGCCTGCCCGGCCCTTTAAAAGGACTTGACAGTTCGGGTAAAAAAGAAAAAAAACAACCCTCATTATAACCTCAAAATTTTCTGTTATGAAAAAGTGCAGCATCGTTTTCTCAATAGTTATCGTGTTCCTGATATCTTTTGCAAACGACTCCATTGGCCAGGTTAAGAAAAAAACGAGTACTCTCAAAAAGAAAAAGCCTGTTGCAGCAGCAGTTATAAAAGATAGTACCACGATTGTTAAATTAATTTGCCCGGCTAATTTCCCCACTGTTCAGTTTGCAGGTACCGCAGCTACACTTTCAAGCGATGCCCAGATAATACTAAAAACGATTGTAAAACAACTAAAAGATAATCCTGAGGTTAAATTAAATGTAACACTGTATTCAGCCAAAACGAAATCCGGATTAGTCCTCTGCAACCGGAGAGGGCAAGTGATTAAAGACTTTCTTACAGAGAAGGAAGGTATTAGTTTTGACAGGGTAACGTTAGACTGTGTAATTACAGATACATCTGCAAATACAGTTGATTTTCAATGTGAATAATCTGCGTTAATAGCCATGCATGCTTTACATGATTTAATAAACTTAATGATCTTTCAAAACGAACAAACGTTCCAACGTCTCAACGGCAAAAAAATCACACCGCCAAATTCACCCTCTTCCCCGGGTGCTGCTCCAAAAAACTATAAATGCTGTTGCGGATGGTATCGTTGTCTGCGTAAGGTTGCAGATAGTTTTTAAGATCTGCAACAGAGGTTACCGGCTGAGAAGCAGGTACGTACCCCATCCCCCAAAAACAGCCACGTTCCATTAGCAGGCAAAGCTTTTCATCCGCCTTTTTGCCATTGTCCATCACCGCAAAAGTGGGCAGCTTTTCTTCCAGCGCCTCCAATGCTTTTTTTATTTTGCCGTTGTAAATAAATGGTGGGTCGAGGAAGGAGATGTCATTCTCCGTAAAGGCAGTTTTATCAATAAAGCAAAGCTTTTCATGCAGCTCAAATTCCTCCGTCATTTTCTTCAGCATCACCAGCCCTTCATGAAGCATATTAAAGCTGTACAATGCCGGCAGGTTCTTTTTCTTTTTATCTATTGCCAGCCTGATGTAGCCCCGGCTGTCTTCAAATTTATACAGCGCAAACTTTTGCTGCACCTGTTTTTGACTAATGTTGTATTTAGGCCAGAGCCTTTTTATTTCAGCGCTTTCCAGCACAATCGCTTCCAGCTCAGTTGCACATTCTTTAAAAGCAATGCTGCAGACAGACCGCAGAAAGTTTTGCCGTTTTCTATCCGGATCATTATGGGTAAAATGACTGCTCACTCGCTTGCGGATGTTGATGGCTTTGCCGACATACACAACCTTTTCTTTTACATCCTTAAAGTAATAAACACCCGGCCCGGCTGGCAGGTTGAGTATGTCGGTTTTATTCAGTTGCATCGGTAACCACTGGTCGCCGGAAGTCTTTTTCAGCATCAGTGCAATGTGTTCTTCAGCGCCATTTGCAAGGCAGTGTTCAAGTAAAGCAACTGTTGCTTTGGCATCACCGCCGGCCCGGTGGCGGTGATCAATAGCAATATCAAAGCAACGGCAAATATTGCCAAGACTATAACTTGGCATACCTGGAAAAACCTTCCTGCTCAGCCTTACTGTACACAATTTCCTGGCAGGCAGTTGAAACCCTGCAGCCTTCAGCTGGTGGTTGATAAATGAGTAATCAAAATTCACGCTGTGCGCCACAAAAATCTCGTCCTTCAGCAAGTCGTATAAGGTCTCGGCAATTTCTTCAAACACCGGTGCTTCTTCCACCATGCTGTTGTCAATGCCGGTCAATGCAGTAATATAAGCCGGGATCCGTTGCTGCGGATTTACCAGCGTTTCAAAATGTTTGGTAATCTTTTTTCCGTTGTGGATGTACACCGCAATCTCGGTGATGCTGTTAGCGCTGGCGTGGCCCCCGGTTGTTTCAATATCTACAATAGCGTACATGTTTCAAATATACAAACACTAAATTGCTTAGCAATGGTGTTTTTTTAGGGGCTGTGGGCAATGAGGGTTTGTTGGGCAGTTGTTCCGGCTTTCGCTGCAAGTCCTCATAACCACTGGCGGGGTTTGCAACCGCCGCCAGGGTTATTGCGGGCTTTTCACTCTATCCGGCATCCTTTGAACATTGAATCTTTATTGGGCTTTTATTACAGTATAGAGCCACACGATTTGTTCACATTAATTTTCTACCCACCAATCGTTCCGCTGGAACGAAACACTGTTTGTTGTATCTATCTTTATAGTTAAAACTTAGTAATTGAAGGACATTATTTTAACTTTTGCTATCAGTCTTACTGCCAAAGGTTTTTTTAACACCTCTCATCAGGGAGAGGTGTTGGGGGTGAAGTCTGGTTGCAATAACCAACTAAGAATTTTTGCTCTTTCAACTATGTCAAAAACATTGTCCCATGACCATCGAAATCAAACCATGCATCATCTCTCAAAATTATCAGCTGATAGAAGATATGATGCAGCAACTGCAGGCATCTGAACAGAGCATGCACAATAAATCTGCCGCCTGGCAATCTATAAAAACAGCCTACATGTGCCACCTGATTGAAATGCAGGAAGAGGAGGAAGGCACTTGCCTGCTGGCCTATGCAGATAGTGCTGTTGCCGGTTTTATGATGGCTTACACAGAAGAGGAAGATGAGAGCAGGATTGAAATTGAAGCCGGCAAACTTCTGTACATTTCAGATGGCTTTGTCTACCCTGAATTCCGGCGATTCGGAATTTATAAACAATTGAATAGCGCTATGGAACAACATTATATTACAAGAGGTGCTCGTCGTATTTTGCGGTACACATTATTTACCAATCAACGCATGCAACAATTTTTAACACAGCAAGGCTACCAGCCGGTAAGAGTATTGTATGAGAAATGGTTATCTCCGGATGGTAAAAATATTGAACCTGTAATACTGAAAGAGCCGGAAAATTAATGGCCTTAGGGTTCAATTTCATTCACCAAATTAGAGCCGCTCAGTGTGCGGATCAGCTTAAAATTTCTTGCTTTAAAGTCATTTAATTTCTCAGTTTAAAAGTATTCAAATCAGCACATGCTAATAAATTCCATCACACTTTATGCTTCTAAAATAAAACTTAAGGAGCCGTTCATTATTTCACTCGGCGTGCTTACCCATGCGGAAAATGTGATTGTTATCATCAGCACAGATGAAGGTTTTAATGGAGTGGGGGAATGCAGTCCTTTTAAATCTATTAACGGCGAAAGCATGGAAACAGGCATGGTGGTTGGCCGCTACCTGGCAGAGGCAATTATGGGGAATGATCCGCTGAATATAGCAGCTTGTACTTCGGCTATGGATAAAATCATCTACGCCAGCAACAGCATCAAAAGTGCCTTCGATATGGCGCTGTTTGATATTGCTGCCCAACATGCCGGCCAGCCGCTTTACCAATTTTTAGGTGGCAGCAAAACAAAAACGCTTGTTACAGATTATACCGTTAGTTTGGATGCACCCTCAAAAATGGCTGCAGATGCAGCGCTGATTAAAGCCCGGGGTTTCCAGGTGGTTAAAGTAAAACTGGGCGGTGATCCTGATACGGATATTGAACGTATCCGGCAAATAAGAGAATCTATAGGCATGGAGTTGCCGCTTCGTATTGATGCCAACCAGGGCTGGAACAGGAACACAGCACTCACTATTTTGAACGGCCTGGCACCATTCAATATTCAGCATTGTGAAGAACCAATTCCACGATGGGATTTTATGAACCTGGCTGCCATCCGAAAACAAAGCCCAATAAAAATCATGGCTGATGAAAGCTGTTGTGATGAACATGATGCGGCGAGATTGATTCAACTCGGCGCCTGCGATTATTTCAATGTTAAGCTGGGTAAATCGGCTGGTATTTTCAGGGCACAAAAAATTATCCGGCTTGCAGAGCAGCACAATATCAATATACAAGTGGGTGGTTTTTTAGAATCGAGGTTGGCCTTTACAGCGGCTGCACACCTGGCGCTAACCAGCGACACCATTGTTCATTGTGATTTTGATACGCCGCTGATGTTCACTGAAGACCCGGTAACGGGCGGCATAACTTACAATGCTGCTGGCGAAGTTACGGTGCCGGACAGCCCTGGGCTAGGGGCCGGTTTTAATGAAACATACTTGTCGTCGCTTGAGAAGGTGGTTGTGAGGTGATTACTTATTCGGGCAAGGATAAATGCTAAATAATCAATCGATGCCGTTTGTTTTAGATTTATTTAGTTCCCGATCAACCGCCGTCGGGGTTAGCCAAACCCCGTCAGCGGTTGAAGACTCTGACGGCGGTTGCCCTCAGGTAAACGGCATTGAATAATCAACGCTCAATTTTCAATGTTCAGTTTTGATCACCATCAACTGTTTACCATTCATCACCCCCAATATCCTTTGCCATTTAAATTTTGTTGGGTTTAGCATTTAAAGTGATTTTTGCGCCTCCAGAACAGACTAACATTATGAAACCCCTCTTTCTTGCAGCAATGCTGCTTATAACCTTATTTTCACATAGCCAGGTACGTGACGGCGAAATTTTTCAGCAGCAATACCAGTATCATATTTCCAAAGCAACAGCTCCCGTAAAGGTTGATGGCCTGCTGGACGAGGCCGTTTGGGCTACCGCTGAAAAGGCTGATTCTTTTTGGCTTAAATACCCGATTGATATCGGCAGGCCAAGACGCAGCACACAGGTTTTGATAACCCACGATGATAAGAATATTTATTTTGGATTTACTGCATTCGATTCAGGCAAAGCCTTTGTACAAAGTTTAAAAAGAGACATCGGGCATGATGGCAGCGATGGTGTGGCCATTATCCTTGACCCAACCAACCAGCGGACTAATGGCTTTTTCTTTGTGGTAAATGCCTTCAATGCCCAGTCGGAAGATCAGCTGCCACTGGGCGAAGAGAACGCCTGGAGCTGGGATAATAAATGGTTTAGTGCAGTTAAAAGATATGAGGACCGCTGGGTGGCGGAAATTGCTATCCCTTTTAAAACTCTCCGCTATACAAGTGAGAAATTGCTCTGGGGTTTAAATTTTTTAAGGATTGATACAAAGACGAACGAGTACAGCACCTGGACACATGTGCCGGTAAATTTCCGGTCTCACAATCTTGGTTATACCGGTGCTTTGCTATGGTCTGCACCGCCGCCTGCTGCTGGCGGCAACAGTGTTTTTATACCTTACATTACCGGGAGCGTTAATACGGATAAGCAAAATAACAAAGGCACAAAGGGCAGCTCAAATGCTGGTTTTGACGGTAAGCTTGCCTTATCGTCCGCACTAAATTTAGACCTGACCGTTAACCCCGATTTTTCCCAGGTGGAAGTGGATAAGCAGGTAACAAACCTTACAAGATTCAGCATTTTTTTTCCTGAGCGCCGTACATTTTTTTTAGAGAATGCAGATCTCTTTTCTGAGTATGGTACACCGGACGCAAGGCCATTTTACTCAAGGCGTATAGGGCTTGATGATAACGGTAACCGCATTCCAATTCTGCTGGGCGCCAGGCTCACCGGCAACATTGATAAATCTACCCGTATTGGAGTAATGAACATTCAAACTGCTAAAAAAGGCGATGTGGCAGCGCAAAATTATACAGCAGCCTCCGTGCAAAAAAGAGTGCTGAAGCGGTCTGTTATAAAAGCATTTATTCTTAACCACGAAAGTTTTTTAACAGACTCTGCAAAAAAAAGAAACCCGTTAGACAGGTATGGCCGCAACGCAGGTGTTGAGTTTAATTACAATAATCTACAGGGTTCAGTAAGTAGCTGGGCCAGCCTGGCACAGTCTTTTAAACCGGGTATAAAAGGAGAGGATAAACAATTTAGCATCGGAGGAAACTATAATGGACGCAATTTTTCTGCCATGGTAAATGCAGGAAGCCTGGGCACTAATTTTTATACTGATATGGGTTTTGCAGCAAGGATGGAAAACTATGATGCAATAAAAGACACAGTTGTACGGCTGGGCTACAAGGAACTGTTTGCTGAACTTGCCTATAAGTTATACCCTGAAAAAGGGCTTGCCATTATGCATGATTTCGAGTTAACGAATTCATCTGTTTTTAATCCCAACAATTCATTAAATGAACAAACCAATGAATTTACTTACCAGCTCCAGTTCAGGAGTACCAGCACTGTTTCGGCTAATATTATTCACAACCATGTGAACCTGCTGTTTGCCACTGCTTTTACAAATGAAACACCTTTGCCTGCCGCCTCCTATAATTTTACACAGTATAATTTTGCTTACAGTTCCGATTTTAGAAAGACTGCCAGCTTTACTGCAGGCACAGGTGGCGGAGGATTTTACAATGGTCATTATGTATCCTTCAGCAGTGGTATAAATCTCCGCAAACAACCGCATGTAAATGTTGGTCTCAATGCAGAGTACAATAAGATCACTTTAAAAAAGGGCTTTGGCGAAACGGAATTATTTCTTCTCTCTTCCAGGGTGGAGGTTAACTTTAATACGGCTCTTTTCTGGACAACTTTTTTGCAGTACAATACCCAGCGCAACAACTTCAACATCAACAGCCGCCTCCAGTACCGCTACCGGCCAATGAGTGATTTTTTCCTGGTGTACACCGATAATTATTTTACCGATCCTTTGTTTAAAAATAAAAACAGGGCAATTGTTTTTAAGCTTAATTACTGGCTCAATTTATAAACAAAAAAAGGACTGTAACAAATAGCCTGGTTTGATTCCTGACTTATTTGCACCGCCTTTCCCGCTTTAATTAGGTTGTTCCTTGATATTTGTCGTACTGTTTACAGGTATCTATATTGACATTGTTATGCTCACTTCCACTAGGTGCTTTTTATCTTACAATTACAAGAAATATGCACAACGGCAGCATAAATAAATATATCAGCAAAAACAATATCAATTTAAATAGAACTCTATTATTAAATGATTACTGTCAACATAAAGACGATAAAATCAATATAACTTAAGTCAGTAGGATTAGTAGGATTTGTTGGTGCGACAACTGATACGGGTGTTGTTGGTGGAGTTGGGGGAGTGGTTTTGGATTTACCTGCTTCTACTATATTTGTTAAGGCAAAAATAAATGATATTGTAAGAACGAAAATTGACTTTTTCATTATTTTATTTTTTTGTTTAAATGTTTAAATGTTGTTTTCCCGGGCATATGTTTTGTATTTGCTTTTTGGAGAAAATTAGTTGTGAAAAGAATTATAACTATACTATCATCATTATTTCGGTTAACCTCTATAACTTTTAATATCTTGGATTTCAAAAAATTAACAAGTTTTAGCCGAATCAATTAATAACTTCCGAAACAGTTAATTGTTATTTAATCTTGTCACGAATATAGGGGAAATAAAAAGAAATAAAAAGATTTATTTCTTTTTATTTCCCCTATATAACGAAGGATCTTTTTAAATTTAACAACAACTATTACTGTTTGTCGTACTGTTTCCAGGTATCAACATTACCGTTGTTGTACCTTACTTCAAGCAGGTGTTTTTTGTTTTCCATCTGTATAAGATAGGTAGGCTCGCCAGCTGAAGCCCGGGTTAATATTTCATGAACATAGGTAATTGTTGCACCATAGTACTCATTTTTTACAGCATTGCTTACTTCAGCCGGAAGCTGATCTTCATTGTAACTTTTAAGAGATGCTTTCCAGTTGCCCTTTTCATCGTAATAAACTATGTTCCGGGCTTTGTTGGCGTTAAATGTTGCGCTGAAACCTTCATTGGTTTTTTCCCAGAATTCATCAGATACGCCGGCAAATTTTTTTGAAAAATTCTTCCTGGCCTTTTCATTGATGTTTACTCCTTCAGGATCGTTAACCTTTGCCGGCTGGCTTTTGCCGGCCATAGTGATGGCATCATCTTTTTTGTCGAGCACTGCACTCATGTTAGAATCTGCAGCTTGTTTTAAAGCTGTCTTAAAACTTACTGTTTGTGCGTTTGCATTGTTTGTTCCCAGGGCAAAAATAAATCCTGCTGCAAGGGCGAAAATTGATTGTTTCATTTTTTTGTTTTTAATTGTTTGTTGTTAATATGATTGATTGGTGTTTTTCAAAGTCTGGTTTTTCTGCAGGGTTCCGTTGAGTACAGATTTTGAGTGTGATTAAAAACGGGCTTTGATATTGCCTCTTTTATTTCTTCTGTGTTTATTTTGAAACGTTTCAGGTATTTGTCGCAAAGCCGTAACCACAGGGAAACAAAAAAGTATAATTTTTATTTTTTTTTGGTTACCTTAACCATATACTTAATATATCATCATGAATGAAGGCCCCCTGTCAGTTTCAGATGATGCAGCGATCATCCACGGATTGCGGCAGCAAGATTTTTCAAGAAGAAAAGCTGAGGATCAGCTGTTTACCCGGTATGCATATTTTATAAAAGAGGGCATGCAAAAATATTCTCTTACAGAAGAGGAGGCTTTTGATGCCTATTCAGACAGTGTGCTGTATGTAATTGAAAATATATCTTCCGGCGTGTTTGAACAGCGTTCCTCCATCAAAACATATCTCTTCAAAATTTTTCTTAACAAATGTGTTGACCTCATCCGTAAAAAAACGACCAATAAGCAGGCAGTGCATCAAACCAGTGAAATAACCAGTATGCTGGATATGATTGCCGATGCAGGCAAAACAATTATCCAGCGGCTTATTGACAATACAGATGCAGCGTTGCTGAAATTGAAACTGCAGGAGCTGGGTGATAATTGTAGTAAACTGCTCAGCTTGTTTGCTGAAGGGCACGCTGATAAAGAAATTGCAGCCCTGATGGATTATAAGAGCAGTGATGTTGTAAAAACAAGCCGCCTCAGATGCCTGGAAAAATTAAGAATCCTATATACCGGTAAAACCAACTAAAAATGGAAAACAATGAATACATAGAAGATTATTTTAGCCGGCTTCAAACTGATGCAGAAAAGCAATTGTTTGACGCCAGGATAATTAACGATGCGGCATTTGCAGAAGAAGTGGCCTTCTATATAAAAGCTACAGCAGTTTTAAAAGAGCAGGCCGTACAGGAAAGGAAAGAGCATTTCCGGGAGTTGTACAAGCAACAGCAGGAAGATACAAAGGTGGTGCAAATGCCGGTTAAAAGGTTATGGAAATACATGGCAGCAGCCAGCGTTGCCGTGGTAATTATCACAACAGCCTGGTTGTTTACAGGTAGTGCTTCAACACAGCAACTGGCGGATAAATATATCAGTGAAAAAATACCGAAACTAGGGGTAAGTATGGGTGACGGTGATGACAGTTTACAAAGAGCCAGGGATATGTATAATCGTGGTGAGATGGCACAGGCTCTAAAATTATTTGAGATCATTCTTGCCAGGGATTCAACCAATGCAACAGTTTTAAAAGAAGCTGGCATAACGGCTTTAAGGCTTGCAGATTTTGCAATAGCCAGCAGGCATTTTGAAAGGCTTGCAGCCGATACAACTTTAAAGGCTAACCAGGGTAAATTGTACCAGGCACTAACGCTGATGAAAAGAAATGAAGCAGGGGATAATGAAAATGTAAAGCAATTACTGAAACAAATTATTGATGGGAATTTGGATGGAAAAAAGCAGGCAGAGGAATGGTTGAAAAAAATGGAATGAATTTTATAATCTTAAATTACAAGCAATGAAAAAGAATTTTTCAAAATGGTTAATACTTGGGGTTATTGTAATGGTATTGTTAGTGTGGGTTTTGATAAATAAATTTCAACCGGGAAGAAGAAACCTTAAGGAAGACAAGACAATATATGTAGCAAAAACAAGCTGGAACATTTTATTCAAACCTAATGTAATCCTTTCTGATAAAGGGAAAGTAATTTTAGAGATAGAAGGGTATATTCAAAAATTTTATGTTGAATACAACGTCCTCTATAAAACATCCTTCGTTCCTCAAATTGAACCGTATTATTGCCCTTGTGATTCAAACCTCGTTAACATTGATATTACATGCATAAATGGTCAAACAGGCTCCAAGTCCACTGCTCCGCCAACACCACGGCCAAAACAAAGTGGTGATTTTGCAAACGTTATTTTTATTAGTAATAATGAAATTATGAATGAACGACCTGACAAGGAAGACTTTTATAAGCCTGGCGATAGTTTGTACAATAATGTAATCAAAATTGATAAAGCAAAACTTCAAAAAAGCAGAAATGAAAATTTATTTGCAGTAATTGATGGAGGAATTGATGTCGATTTGTTTGAACCCTCATTTGGAAAACTTATTTGGAAAGATTTACCCGGTACACCAACCTATAGAAATTTTCTTCCTAACCAAAATAAAACTGATTTCACCGACAGGGGATATGTAAAACATGGCAGCGCCGTTACTGCGATTGCAATGCAGGCCATGGCTTCTGCAGAAAGTTATCCAGGTATAATGGTTTTGAAAGCACTTGATTCTGATGATGCCGGAAGTATTTTTAGTGTGAGTTGCGCTTTGAGTTACGCCATTCAAAAAAATGCTACTGTGGTTAATGCTAGTCTTGGTTACTATGGTCAACCAGATTCTGTTTTAAACTATTATGTAAGTTTAGCAGCAAGTCATGTGCCTTTTCCAGTGGAGCTATTTTTAGCTGCTGGTAATACAATAATTCCACCGCATCATTTAAGTGATAGTATTACTGTTGTAAGTCCTAATATAAATGAGCTTTCTAAAAACCGTTTGTTTTTCCCAGCCTGTTTTAGCGTTACTTATAATAATGTAACTACTGTTACCCAATTGAACTGGCCAGATACTGCATGCTATTATCAAAACTATTCCAACACATTTGTTAACCTGGGAGTATATTTAGGTAAAGATACCTGCTGTTATCTTCCAGTAGAATTCAGAAAAGATAACAAAGAATTTTACGAAGGAACTTCCTTTGCCACTCCGGTGGCCAGTGGTTTGAGAATGGTCACTTTTTTAAACAATACTTCAAGATTAGCTGCTGATGCTGCATGGAAAGAAATGATAAAAACCACGAAATCTCATCAGCAAACTAAAAATGGAAATTACATCTATTATACCGATAAGTAATGCGGATAATTATATTACTGTTATTATGTTGTTTTGGTACTTTGCTTAAGGCGCAATGTCCGGATAGAGATTTCTTATGGAAAAGGATAATTTACTTTACAGATTCGGATAGAATATCTACTGACCAGCAATTACCTGAACTGCTGAATTACCTTGTAGAAATAAATAGGTGCCCTTATAAAAACGATTCTACTCATGCTTTGCTCCTGCACCGCATTGGCGTGTTGTATTCATTAAAAGGAGATTATTATAATTCCATAAAGTATTATAAACAGGCGATCACTGTTATAAACACTGGTAAAAATAATCCTGCTATTAATCCTAAACGTATTGTAAAGAGCTATTATAATTTATCACTACAATATGAAGCACTAAGGCTAAGTGGTAAAAGAGCAGAGATTATAGACAGTTGCATAGCAAAAGCAATGTTTTACAAAACCGGCTATGAATACGCTGCAGACTGCTTGAAAATTAAAACGAACGATTATTTGGATAATGGAGATTATTACAGATGTATTGACTTTGCAGATATCAGCTATAAATTTATTAAAGACGGTACTGAGAAAATTGACTTCCTGGATGCTACACTGTTCGAATTCTTCACAACCAAAATAAATGCCCTTTTAGCAATAGGAAAAGTAGCTAAAGCAAAGGAATTATTGATTGGAACCATAGAAGATGCTATTACTACAAATAAAAAAAATCAATTCGGAACTATATATGGCTTATATGGCACTGTTCTCCGGATGGAAAAAAAGTATGATTCTTCTGTGGCATGTTATCAAAAATCTTTCAAGTACCATAAAAAAATAAAGTATCTCAAAGGGTGTGCTGAAGCATTAAATAATTTGGGTTTTGTGAACTCAAATTGGCTCAACGCAATTATTAAGGCTATCAGCAATTACAAACAGGCTTTGGAATATGCAGATGCGGATGAATCACTAAATACAAATACAAACATTGCAAATTTGTATGTAAAAATTCATCAGTTTGATTCTGCATTCTTTTATTTTCAAAGAGCCTTTGCCGAACTAAAACCTGGATCTGATGAGAAATATCTCCTTCAAAAAAATCTACAGGATTACACTGCAAAGACTACAGAATATCAGACGAGTCTTGTACTTGATAAGGCAGATGGCCGGATGCAACAGTATTTTTTTACCCGTAATAAGCAATATCTTACAGATGCGGTAAAAGTGCTTAAAACTGCTGATCTTTTCTTCGATAAAATCAAAACCCAACAAACAGAAATTCAATCAAAACTTTTCTGGAAAACCAATAACCGCCGTTTGTATGAACATGCTCTGGAAGCCTGTCTGTTGCTGGATAATAAAGAAGATGCCTTTTACTTTTTTGAAAAAAGCCGGAGTGTTTTGCTGGGAGACCAGGTAAATGAACAAAGAGGTTTGAGTGATGATGAACTTACACGCCAGGCACAGCTTAAAAAAAGTATTGCCACATTAGAAAGAAGCGTTAATGACTCAATTAGTGGAGGTAATATTGAAACGCTTAAACAGGAACTTTTTATACAAAAGCAGCAACTGGAAAAAATTAATGGCAGCCATAACAATGCTAACGGTTTTTTCACTAATGCAGAGCTGCCATCAATCAGCCGCATACAACAACAAGTTTTAACCGGTAACAAAACGCTGGTGGAATTATTTTACGGCGATAGTGCAGTGTACATGATTGCACTTACGCAGAGCAGCAGTTGCTTTACAAAATTCAATAAAACACTTTACGACAGCCTTACGGCAAGCTATATTTCTTTTATTGCAAATTCTGAATTGCTGAACAAAAATTTTACTGGCTTTACTACAGTTTCCAACGCACTTTACGAATTGATTTTTAAAAATATACAACTACCTGCAAACGGCAGTATCATCATTTCGCCAGACGGAAAAAGCTTTCCATTTGAAGCTTTGGTTACAAGCCGTAATTATGCTGTACCTGCCTACCTGTTAATGAACCATGCTACCTGTTACACTTATTCTGCCCGGTATCTTTTGGGGGCAGAGAATAAAAATAAAAACGATTTGGCCAGTTTGCTGGGCCTGGCTCCTGTGGCTTTTAAAAGCAAAGCTAATCTTACATTGTTAACGGGCAGTGATATCTCTTTACAGCGCATCAGCACATATTTCACTACAGCTACTTCAATTGTTTTTGATAGTGCAACAAGTAATAATTTTTCAAAACAATTTGCCAACTACTCTATTTTGCAGTTATATGCACACGCTGCTGAAAACAGTAATGGCAGTGATCCTGTTATTTATTTTGCTGACAAGCCTTTTTACTTGTCTGACCTGGTTGCAGAACGGCAACCGCTAACAAGACTGGTAGTACTTTCAGCCTGTGAAACGGCCAAAGGAAAATTTTACGGAGGAGAAGGCGTGTTTAGTTTTAACAGGGGTTTTGCTGCTTTAGGCATCCCTGCCGCCATAAGTAATTTATGGTCGCCGGACAATGAATCCACTTACAAACTCACAGAATTATTTTATAAATTTTTATCCAAAGGAATGCCAACTGATGTTGCACTTCAGCAGGCAAAAATTGAGTTTATTAATTCAGCATCGCTGGAAGAAAAAAGGCTTCCCTATTATTGGGCAAGTGCCATCCTAACTGGTAAGGCAGAGGTTTTTAAAACGCAGTACAATTACCACTACCTGTGGTGGTTGGGAGTTGTGGCGGCTGTGATAATTTTGATTGTTGTTGCCCGGAAAACGAAGTTGATAACTTTTGAAAAATAGCCGTGCCCCGGGGTTGGTTTTACTTTTGACTAAAATATTTCTGTATCACTTTTTCAATGATCTCATTGGTAAGCGGCTTGTTTTCAAAGCCGGCAATAAGTGATGTTTTTTCAGCCTTCATTTTATCATCAGGGTTGATGGATGTTGTTAGCATTATTATAACTGTTTCGGCCTGCCTGCCATTCTTTAACTGCCCGAATTTATCCAGGAATTCCCAGCCATTCATGGCGGGCATATTTATATCAAGAAAAATTAAGTCTGGATAGCCCGGTGCCGCAACCCCATTGTTATTTACAGCATTTTTAGAAAGGTATTCGAGGGCCTTTTGGCCGCTTTGTTCTATTTGTATATGTGAGGTGCAGGCTGCTTCTTCCAATACCAGATTGCTGAGGAAATTTGTTGGCTGATCATCATCAATAAGCAAGACGCAATTCAATTTAGAATTCATTTATTTTTTGTTTTTTTGGATGTGTGAGAACTATGAATCTGATGGCTGCTGTATCAAAATAGTAAAGTGAAATGTACTTCCTTCACCAGGTGCAGCGGTTACCCAAATTCTGCCATGGTGAAGTTCTGCTATTTTTTTACAGTGCGATAAACCAATACCGGAACCTTCATATTCTGTTCTTGTATGTAAACGCT
Organism: Ferruginibacter sp.; assembly: GCA_965247025.1. Lineage (GTDB taxonomy): Bacteria > Bacteroidota > Bacteroidia > Chitinophagales > Chitinophagaceae > Ferruginibacter. The sequence continues at coordinate 6,514,347 of OZ252000.1, forward strand.
GAAAAATGTCAAATATTCTGCTTGTATGTTCCTTTTCTATACCTATTCCGTTATCACTAACACTAAATTGCCAATAATTACCTGACTTTACAGCACTTAGTTTGATGAATGGTACAATAGTTTTTTTTCTGAATTTAATGGCATTGATCACAAGGTTCTGAAAAAGCATTTTTAATTCCGTGGGATAAGCAGCCAGTACGGGTAAAGCCGTGTATTCAATAACAGCACCTGCTTCTTCCACGGCGGCAGAAATATCAACTAACATGGTTTCCACAACTTTATTACAATCGGTTTCAACCAACTCCACCTTGTTGCCAATTCTTGAAAAATCAAGCAGATCTTTTATCAGTGTTTTCATCCGGTTGGATGCATCAGCAATAAAAGCCAGGTAGTTGCTTACTTTTTCGTCGCTGCTATTTTTAAAGTGTTTCTGGAGCAACCCAACAAAGCCTGCGGTGGTTCTTAGCGGCTCCTGCAAATCGTGTGAAGCAACATAAGCAAATTGCTCCAGTTCCTTATTTTTTAACTGCAACTCTTTATTGGACCGGTGCGCCTGCAACCACGCCATTTCTGCTTCTGTACGGGAGCGTTCAGCTTCTACCCTGGCGTTTCTTTCCTCTTCATTTAAATTTACGAGTTGCAGAGTTTGCTCTTTTACTGTTTGTTGCAGCAATATTTTTTGCTTGTTTATTATGGCCATTTTAAACCTGTAAACGGCAATAATACAGCCTGCAACAAATGCTGCTATTAAGGCTATAAACCACCATGTTAACCAAAAAGGCGGCTTAATAATTATTTTTATGGTGGTAGCCTTTTCATTCCATATACCGTCGTTATTACTTCCTTTTACATTAAAATAGTAGGTGCCCGGATTGAGGTTGGTATAGGTGGCACTTCTTTTATTTCCAACATAACTCCATTCTTTATCAAAACCTTCCAGTTTATATGCGTATTTATTTTGGTCTGGGTGATTAAAATTTAGGGCTGAAAATAATAATGTAAAAACAGACTGGCCATAACTGAAAGTAATTTCTTTTGTTTCGCTGATGGATTGCTGCAGAGGTGAATTTGGTTCCAGGCCAACAGGCTTGTTAAATACTTCCAGGCCGGTAATGTAAACGGGAGGCACAAAATTATTGTCTCTTAAACTGTCCGGGTAAAAAGCGTTAAAACCATTTTCACCACCAAAAAAAAGTTGGCCGTCTGCAGCTTTGTAAGCAGCCTTCCTGTTAAAAGTATTGCTTTGCAGACCGTCATTTATAGTGAAGTTTCTAAAGGCTCCAGATACGGGATCAAATTTAGAAATACCTCTGTTGGTGCTAAGCCATATTTTACCATTTTTGTCTTCCAGGATACCTGATACGATGTTATTTGGCAGGCCGTCTTTTTCCGTAAAGGTTTTAAACTGTTGCGTTTTTTTATCAAAATAATTAAGCCCGTAATCTGTACCAAGCCATAAGTTACCAGCCCTGTCTTCAGTAATGCAAAGTACCATATCGCTACTTATGCTTTTAGCATTTGAAGCATCATGTTTGTAATGAGAAAATTCTTTTTTATCTCTGTCAAATAAATCAAGCCCATTATCCCCACCTATCCAAAACTGGCCGCTTCTGTCTTCTAAAAATGCAAACACGGAAATGCTGCTGATACTTTTTTTGTTTGCAGGATCATTAGAAAACGTAATGAAATTTTTTGTAACCGTATCAAACAAAAAAATGCCTCCTGTACCATCATTGCTAAGCCAGAGATTATTTCGTTTGTCTTTATAAACAACGCTTATACTTAATTCGCTGTTTCTGTTGGGCAGATCAATATTTGGCCTGTAATGTTTGAAACTGTTTTTCTTAACATCAAAAAAATCCAGCCCACCCCGGTGAAATGATAAGACAAGTGTTTCCGGAGCATAATCGATAACGTTAACTACATAGTTGTTAAAAAGTTTGCCAGGTTGTTTAGAGCTTGTGTAGTTTGTAAACTGGTGTGTTACTGTATTAAAACAATTCAGGCCGCCACCATCGGTACCCACCCAAACATTGTTTTTAGCATCACCCTGCATTGCCAGCACCAGGTTGTTGCTTAAACTGTTACTATTGTTGGGTATTTTTTTATAATGAGAAAACTTTTTTCCAAAAGACGGTAACATATTTACACCGCCAGACCATGTACCGGCCCATATATTACCAATATCATCTTTATACAAACTGTACACTGAATTGCCTGATAAGCTAAACTCATTATCATCTTCGTTTTTATAGTTTGTAAATGTTTTATTACCCGGGTTTAGTACGCCTATACCGCCATTTTCTGTACCTATCCAAAGTTTGCCCGAAGCATCTTCCGTAAAAGAAAGAATATCATTATGGCAGATAGAATTACTGTTAAGAGGATCGTGTTTAAAATTGGTAAACGAGTTTTCTGCTGCATTATACAAGGCCACGCCATTACCCTGGGTGCCTGCCCAGATGTCACCCCTTCTATCTCTGAATACGGATTTGATGTAACCGGCTGCAATGCTTTTGGGGTTAGTATTTTCATGCTGGTAATTCAAAAACTTTCCGGTGGCCGGCGTATATTTATTCAAGCCATTTCTTGTGCCTATCCAAAGGTTCTCATTATTGTCTTCAGTGATTTTGTAAACATAATTATTGCTCAAACTGTTTAGCTGCTGCTCATTTTTATTGTGCCAGTTGAAGGTGTTTTTTTTGGGATCGAATAAACAGAAACCTTTTTCCGAAGTTCCCAGCCATATCCTTTTTTTACTGTCCTGGAAAACATTGGTAAATATGCTGCGTTTTTCCCCTTCGCTAATATGAATAAAAATCTCTTTTTCCCTGTCAAATTTATCCAGCCCTTCTCCTGTAAGTACCCAAAGATTGTTATCGGCATCCTGTAACAAAGCATAAATTGAACTGCTGCTTATTGTGCTGGAATTTACCGGGTCGTGTTTATACACTGTAAAATTATAACCGTCATACTTATTCAGTCCTTCATCTGTAGCAAACCACATAAAGCCCCTGTAATCTTTTAAAATATCAAATACCGTATTTTGAGAAAGACCCGTGCTGGTATTCAAATGAATAAACTGAAGAGGCCCTGTTTGGCAAAAACATAATTGAATAATAAGCTGGAAAAACAGCAGGCTTATAATGTGCAGGTATTTCATTGTTACTGGTTGCTGGTATTGGATTTTAAATGCTATGCAATCTTTAATTTTCCGGGTATAATAAAGAAAAAAGTGCTGCCATTGCCGGGAGTTGACTGAAGCCAGATTTTGCCATGATGGATTTCCACAATTTTTTTACAATGCGAAAGGCCGATGCCAGATCCCGTATATTCCGTTCTTGTATGAAGCCGTTGAAATATCTGGAAAATCCTTTCGCTGTATTCCATTTCAATACCAATTCCATTATCACTTACTGTAAACTCCCAATAAGAATCTATTTTAACGGCGGCAATTTTTATAACAGGTTTTACATCTTTGCGCAGGAATTTTATTGCATTAAGTACAAGGTTCTGGAACAGCAGTTTAAGCTCTGTCGGATAGCCATAGAGTGCCGGTAGTTCACCGCAGGTTACATTGGCATCTGCTTCTGTAACAGCGGTGCTTATATCTTCAAGCATTTCCTGCACCAGTTCATTACAATTAACCAGTGTAAGTTCCAGTGCGGTGCCAATCCGGGAAAAATCAAGCAAATCTTTAATGAGCGTTTTCATCCGCTCTGTGGCATCAGTAATAAAGTGAAGATATTTATCAGCCTTTTCATCCAGCCTGCCGGCATACTGTTTTTGTAATAATTCGGCAAAGCCGGCAGTTGTTCTCAGCGGCTCCTGTAAATCATGCGATGCTACATAGGCAAACTGTTCCAGTTCTTTATTTTTAAGAACAAGCGCTTTATTGGTTACCGCTGCATTGTAGTGCGATTTTTCTGCTTCTATCCTTGCCTTGCTTTCAATTTCTGCAGATCTTTTTAATAAAACAGTTTGCTGCTGCACCTGCTGCTCCAGTTTTCGCTGCTGCTGCTTAATGTTTTGTAACCTGTAAAAATATGCTGCGGCAATGCTGCCAGCAATGGCTGCAAAAACTGCCAGCCTGAACCACCAGGTAAGCCAGTACGGAGGTGTAATGATGAGCTCAATGGTTTTAACAGCCGCTGACCAGCTGCCATTGTTATCCAGCCCTTTAACTTTAAAATAATATTTTCCGGGAGCTAGTTTTGTATAGGTTGCAATTCTTCCAGTGCCCGGTTCACTCCAGTTTTCATCAAAGTTTTCCAGCATGTAAGTGTACAGCTTTTTATCCCCTGCAACATAATTAAGAGATGCAAATTCAAAAGATAATATAGTAGCAGAGTAGGGGAGTGTTATGGATTTTGCTTCATTGATATTGATCTTTAAAGGTGAAGGCTGATCCTGGTTTGTTTCAACAGCTACCTGTTTATTTGAAATAAAAAAACCCGTTAAAACAAGCGGTGGGTCAAACTGTTTTTTATTAATCTCTGATGGTGAAAATTGATTAAAACCATTTATGCCTCCAAAATACATCATGCCATTCCAGGCTTTGCAATAAGCCTGCTGCTTAAATTCATTTGATTGCAATCCATCTGAAACTGAAAATTTTTTTATGGCTCCTGTGGCCGGGTTAAAGCAGGCAATACCTTTACTGGTGCTAATCCAGATTTGTTTACGGTCATCTTCCAGCAGGCCGTAAGTATAATTACCGGGCAGCCCTTCTATTGTGGTATAAACAGTAAACTTGCCTGTTTTTTTATCCAGGCAATTCAGGCCGTTCATTGTAGCTATCCATATTTTTTTTGTGCCGTCTTCCATAACCGAGTTAACGGTATTGTTGCTTAAGCCTGTTTTCACGTCATCCTGAAAATAATGCTTTACAACCCCTGTTGCCGGGTTAAAGCAGGAAAGTCCTTCGTCTTCTGTACCCAACCAAAGTTCATTGTCACTATCTTCAAAAATATTTGTTACGTTATTGCCTTGTATTCCCTTGTTAGTATAGCTGTTGTATTTGTAATGTGTAAAAGTTTTTCCATCAGTATTCAGTTTATCAAGGCCACCTCCGTAAGTGCCAATCCAAATACTTTTATCCTTCGCTTCAAATATTTTCCAGGGGTTATTGTTTATGAGTGAAGTAGTGTCTTCCGGGTTATTTTTAAAATGTTTGAAACTTTTTTTTATGGGATCAAATACCGTAATGCCTTTTTCCCATGATCCCAGCCAAATATTACCTTTACTGTCTTCACATACTGTAAGCACATTATCGCCGCCAATGCTTTGATCGTTTTTGGGGTCATTTTTAAAATGTTTAAAATCACCCGTAACCGGATCAAACAGATCAAGGCCGCCACCGTCTGTTCCAATCCATATTTTTTTGTTATGATCTTCTGTAATGCATAGCACCTGGTTGTGGTTGAGGCTGTTGGTTTTAGAGGAGTGGCTGTAATGATTAAAAAGCCATTTATCCCTGTTGGCAACATCTACACCACCGGAAAAATTGCCCAGCCACATGTTGTTTTTATTGTCTCTGTACATTGCATAAACAGAATTATTGCTGATGCTGCTTCTGTCTATTTCATCATGCACAAAAGTATTAAGCCTGCCGGTGGCATAATTAAAAACAGACACGCCGCCGTTTTCGGTACTTATCCAGAGATTTTTATCAACATCTTCATTAATGGCCAAAACGATATCATTTGGGAGTGAATTCAGGTTAGCGGCATCGTGATTGAAGTGTTTAAATGTGCTCGATTTTCTGTCGAATAAATTAAGGCCGTGGCCGTTAGTGCCGATCCATAAATTGTTTTGGCTGTCTTCAAATATGCTGTAGATGTCATTTCCGCTGATAGCAACCGGATTGTTTTCATCTCTTTTAAAATGGGTAAAGGTGTTGGTTGACCGGTTGTATAAATTTAAGCCGCCGGTTAATGTGCCGATCCAGATATTTGATTGCCTGTCTTTATAGATGTACTTGATAAAGCTGTCATTGATACTTTTATTATCATAGGGGTTACACTTAAAATGAGTAAAAGATTTGAGGGCCGGTTTAAAAAGGTCAAGCCCTTTTGAGGTTCCTGTCCACACCAGTCCATCATCATCTTCCAGCACTGCAGAAACATAGTTGCCAATAATGCTTTTTGAGTTTAGCGGATCATGTTTATACTTTGTAAAGTTTTCTTTATTATGATTAAAAAGGCAAAGACCAGCTCCATTACTTCCAATCCATAAATCTCCGGTTTTACTTTCACAAATGCTGTTGATGTAATTGTTCCCCAGGCTGCTGCTGTCTTTTGGATCATTTTTATAGACAGTTATTTTGTAACTGTCATATTTGTTTAGCCCATCCCAGGTGCCAAACCACATAAAGCCACGGCTATCCTGCAATACACACAAAACGTTGCTTTGCGACAGCCCTTCTGCTGCGCCGATGTGATCGAAATTAATATTGTGAACCTGGGCATTTGAAGTAAAAATTGCCAGCTGGTAAAGAATAACTATTGAATACCTCCGCAACTCCATCATACAGCTTGATAGTTTGGCGGAGTGAAGATTTTTGTTTTTTCGGAAATGGCTACAAACGCATTTGTGAAGGATAGTTTTGCAGGTAAAATTGTTTTATTTTTTACCCATTTATACCGGGTTAAAAACAAAGAACTTCCATAGCTATTGTGCAGGCTAGCTATGGAAGTAGTTTTTTTCATGCACTTGTTTAAAAAAGACATTTAAAATTCATTGCAGAATGATATTGACAAGTTAGCTGTTGTGCTGGCAGCAACAACTTTATAACATCTGTCAAAACCGGTTTCTCCAGGTTTTAAATGTTTTATTCAGTTCTTACACTGATGTTTGTTTTTTTTCTGGAATGTTGGATTTTACCGGGTTTGTGTTGAACAAGCTGTTAACTTGTTATGGAGTAAAATTGCAGCCATTTTGTTACACATGCAATAGCAAATCACGTTACATTATGTAGTATGTTCTGCTATAGCATGTAGTAAAATTCCTAATTGTTAGTCATTAACAACAACTAAAAAATATTGCTTTTTGCCTCTTTGTACCAGGAGATACTTATTATGAAGTAGCAGGAGATTATTAAGTTTTAGATCGATACTTTCTACTTTTTTACGGTTTATGCTAACGCCGCCGCCTTGCACCATTTTACGGGCCTCCCCTTTGCTTGGAAATATATTTGTTTCTGATAAAAATGAAACTACATCAATACCACCTGCAATTTTTTCTTTTGCGATGCTGGTTTTCACAACTCCCTCCATTGCTTCCAGGTCATCTGCACTAAGGCTTTCCGCCGGTGCACTTTGATTGGTAAAAAGTTTTTCTGTGGTTTCTGTTGCCTTATTGTATTCATCTTCTCCATGAACAAAAATGGTTATTTCCCTGGCCAGTTTTTTCTGCAAAACCCTTTTGGAAGCATCTTTTTTATGCTCTTCAATTAGCGCTGTTATAAAAGGCTCATCTAAAAAAGTAAAAATTTTTATCCAATTCTCTGCATCAGAATCATTGGCGTTTAACCAAAACTGGTAAAATTGAAAAGGTGATGTTTTATTGGCATCCAGCCAGATATTACCTTTTTCTGTTTTTCCAAATTTACCACCATCGGCTTTTTTTATAAGCGGACAGGTAAAGGCAAATGCTTCTCCTCCACATTTTCTCCTTATGAGTTCGGTGCCCGTAACAATATTGCCCCACTGATCACTGCCGCCCATTTGCAGCCTGCATTTTTTATGCTGGTAAAGCCAGTAAAAGTCGTAGCCCTGCACCAGCTGGTAGGTGAATTCGGTAAAGCTCATGCCAACTTCGCTTTCAAGCCGTTTTTTTACACTGTCTTTGGCCATCATATAATTAACGGTAATATGCTTCCCTGTATCTCTTATAAAATCTAAAAAAGTTATTTCTTTAAACCAATCGTAATTATTGGCCATTTCGGCGGCATTTGGTTTTGTCTTGTCAAAGTCTAAAAATTTTTCCAACTGGGCTTTTACACTCGCCAAATTAAAATTTAAAACTTCTTCACTTAATAAATTCCTTTCTTCACTTTTTCCGCTTGGGTCGCCAACCATGCCGGTTGCACCACCAACCAATGCAATGGGTTTATGCCCCGCCTTTTGCAGGTGCACCAACAGGATAATGGGCACCAGGCTCCCGATATGCAAACTGTCTGCAGTTGGGTCAAAGCCGATATAGCCGGTGGTAATTTCTTTATTCAGCTGTTCTTCTGTCCCCGGCATAATATCCTGAACCATTCCTCTCCAACTCAGTTCTGCTATTAAATTTTGCATTTAGTGATTCTTTATGTTTGATTATTTTGCAAATGTGCTTACAAAAATTGAGAATGTAATCTTGATTTTAATACACGGATTTTAAGAAATTGGTAAATGAAGGTCAATATTAAAAACTCTTTTTTTTCGTTATACCGCATAGCGGTCAAAAATAAAAGACAAGAACAATTTTTAGTTGAGCGATTTCTAAATTAAAAGCGCTCTTATAAAGCAGCATTGTGCCGAAATAACATATCTTAACTTAAAAAAATGAAAGAAAGTGTAGCAGTTTGCATATTGGTAGTTTTGTGTTTCCTAAGCGGCTCAGCAGCAAATGCCCAGGCCAAATCAGTTTATGTTGAATTAGGTGGTGCAGGGTTGGCTTCTGTAAACTATGACATGCGCCTTCAAAAAAAGGATGATGGACTGGGATTTAAAGTTGGTGTTGGCGGATTTAAAGTGGATGGAACAAGTGCTTTATTTGTACCTGTCGGCTTAAATTATTTGTTAGGGAAAGATGGACGTAATTTTTTTGAACTTGGTTTGGGAATTACTTTTGTGTCAATAAAAGAGTCTTACACCTATTCTGGCGGAACGATAGATGATGGTAATTTTTCAACAACTTTTGGCCATGCTTTTTTTGGCTACCGCCTTCAGCCGAAAGACGGCGGTTTCTTGTTTAGGGCGGGTGTAACGCCCATTTTTAGTAAAGATGGCTTTATTCCCTATTGGGCGGGAGTTTCTTTCGGTTACAAATTTTAGAGCCTCTGATAAAGCACAATTTACTTTTGTAAAATGCGTTTTACCCGTTGAGAATATCTTGTTACAAAAATTAATTTCAACCTGGAAATATTAATATGACCCCCAAAAAAGCTGCAATTTTAGTGAGCCTGTTTGCTATTTCCAACTGCTCATTTGCTCAATTCAGAAAATATTCCAACGAATTTTTAAATATAGGCGCCGGTGCCAGGGGGCTTGCTATGGGCAGTGCACAGGTAGCATCTGTAAATGATGCAACAGCAGGCTACTGGAATCCTGCAGGCCTGGCCGCTGTAAAAGATAACCCTTCAGTAAGCTTAATGCACGCAGAATACTTTGCCGGTATTGGCAAGTTTGATTACGGAGCAGTAGCATTACCAGTGCAGGATAACAAGCGTACGCTTGGCATATCCTTATTAAGATTTGCTGTAGATGATATACCAAATACGCTTTTTTTACTGGAGCCGGACGGACGTCCCAATTTCAACAACATCCAAAGTTTTTCTTCTGCGGATTATGCTTTGTTATTATCGTTTGCCCAAAATATTAAAGAGGAAGAAGATTACAGGCTGAGCTTTGGTGTAAATACCAAGATCATTCACCGGATAGTGGGGAAATTTGCCAGCGCCTGGGGTTTTGGAGTAGATGCCGGTATTCAAATGCAGGGTAGTAACTGGAGGTTGGGATTGGTTGCCAGGGATATAACTACAACATTCAATGCCTGGGCTTTTAAATTTACTGAAAGGGAAAAAGAAATTTTATACCTCACCAAAAATGATATTCCTGTTAAATCTACAGAAATTACTGCACCACGACTTGTATTTGGGGGCGGCTATAATTTCGATATCAGCAATTCATTTAAGTTGTTAACTGAGGCAAATCTTAACATGACTTTTGACGGTCAAAGAAATACGCTTGTAAGCAGTAAGGCCGTAAGTATCGACCCGAGCCTTGGTATTGAAGCTAGCATTAATGACGCTTTTTTTGTGAGGGCGGGAATAACAAATTTCCAAAAAGCGTTAGCGGATGGAGATACTCTTAATCTTAAAAAAGTCTGGATCTACCAGCCCAGTCTCGGGGCAGGGTTTAAAATAAAGAATGTTACGATTGATTATGCTTATTCAAACCTTGCGAATCAATCAAATCCTTTATATACACATGTTTTTTCTTTAAGGCTTAATCTTACAAAAAAAGAGCAGTAACCATTTTACATTATATCACCGCAACATCAATATACGGGACAATGAGAAAATTATTTATCATCGTTTTTTTACTTTCTGCTTTGGTTGGTAAGGCCCAGTTAACCAATAGCTGGATAAATTATAACAGCACTTACTACAAGTTTACTGTGGGTAAAAGCGGTTTGTGCCGTATTAGTCAGTCAGCCCTGGTGGCTGCCGGACTTGGCAATACTCCGGTAGAATTTTTTCAGTTATGGCGTAACGGTGAGGAAGTTCGTTTGTACACTTCGTCACCTTCCGGGCCATTGTCTTCCAGTGACTATATTGAGTTTTGGGGTAAAATGAACGATGGTGTTCCTGACGGATCACTATACCGGAAAACAGGTTACCAGATGTGTGACAGTTTTAGCTTGCATTCTGATACAGCTGCCTATTTTTTGACTGTTAATGCTACCGCCGGTAACCTCAGGTTTAAAGATGTTGTTAACGACGTTGCATCCAATACACTTTTACCGGAGCCTTACTTCATGCGCCGGGTAAGTATGCCCTATAAAGGTCAGTACAATCGTGGCTATGCGGTACTTGTTGGGGAATATGTATATTCCTCTTCTTACGATATCGGTGAAGGCTGGACGAGTAATGATGCCTATCCTTGCTGTGACCTTTTTAAAATGTTTACAGGATTGAATGTTTATGCAGCCGGACCGGCCAATGGCCTGTCCCTTTACATCTCGGCGTTTGGAAATGCACTTAATACAAGAAACCTAAGGGTTAAACTGGGCATTAATACTGTTGTTAATACTCCGATGAATTTTTTTGATACGCTCAAAAGAACCTACGATAACCTGCCGTTATCTTATTTTCAAAGCCCGGATTACATGCAGGTAGCAATGAATGGTACATCTACCAATGTTAATGACAGAGTTGTTATTGCTGAGGTTGCCATTACCTATCCCGCTAAATTCATTTTCAACAACGAAAAGAATTTTTATTTTAACCTGGCAGGTTCCGCAAATGGCAATTTTGTAGAAATTACAAGCTTTAATAACGGCGGCGTAGCACCGGTACTATACAGTTTAAATGATGGTCAGAGGTTTACCGGTGATATTTCAGAAGCTGGAAAAGTGAAATTTGCCCTGCCGCCGTCCACCGATGATGTAAGGAAATTTTTGCTGGTAAGTGAACAGGCTGATAATGTGGCCACCATCGGAAGTTTGACGACAAGAAATTTTATTAATTACAGTTTGCCTGCAAACCAGGGAAATTATCTTATCATTTCCAACCCTGTTTTATATGATGATGGTAATGGGGTAAATTATGTAGACAAGTATAAGCAATACCGTCAGTCTGCTGCCGGCGGAAGTTTTAAACCGGTTATTATTTCAATTGATGAATTGACAGATCAATTTGCTTATGGAATTAAAAAGCATCCTTTGGCTATCCGTGATTTTATCAGGTATGCCTACCAGCAGTATACTCCAAAGCCACAATATGTATTGATGATAGGACGGGGTGTTACCTCTATAGAATATAAACAAAATGAAACAAATCCTTTAGTGGATAAATTAGACCTGATACCAACTTACGGTTGGCCGGCGTCAGATGTTTTACTTTCCTGTGAACAGGATAAAAATGTTCCACTTATACCTATCGGAAGAATATCAGTAGTTTCTGGTACTGAGATTAAAAACTACCTGGATAAAATTGTTAAGTACGAGCAGGTGCAGGCAAACACAAATCAAACTATTGAAGAGAAGGAATGGATGAAAAGGGCAATTCATGTTATTGGGGGTGCATCTTCAAGTGAAAACGATCAGTTCAGGGGTTATATGGATGGCTATAAAAATATCATCCAGGATTCGTCTATGGGAGCTAATGTGTTTTCTTTCGAAAAGGTTTCATCATCAGCTGTAGAACAAGCAAATGGTGAAAGAATTCAACAATTAATTAATGAAGGAGTAAGTTTAATCGGGTATTTTGGCCACTCATCAGCTAACACGTTGGCATTTAATCTCACCAGCCCCGAGCTGTTTAGCAACCAGGGTAAATATCCTTTTTTTAATATTAGTGGTTGTAGTGCAGGCAACTTTTTTACATTTGATGCATTAAGGATGTCGGGTAGTCTGTCTATTTCTGAAAAGTATGTTTTGGCTGAAAAACGTGGAAGTATTGGGTTTCTTGCAAGTACGCATTTGGGAATTCCGCCATTTTTAAACTTCTATAATACGCAGTTGTTCAACGCAGTCTCTAAAGATATGTATGGTAGTTCGATAGGCCTTCAAATTCAGCGTGTTCTGCAAAATCTGGGCAGTAATCCTGCATCATTAGATTATTACACAAGGATTCATCTTGAAGAATTAAATCTGCATGGTGATCCTGCAGTTCACATAAATTATTTTAAACTTCCGGATTTTGCTATTGAAGCTCCGCAGGTTAAAATTAGCCCGACCATCCTAACTGTAGCAGATCAGAACTTCTCCCTTTTTGTAAAAATGTTCAACCTTGGGAAAGTAGTAAAAGATTCGATATTGGTAACCATTACACGAAAGTTACCTAACGACAGTGTTCAGGTAGTTTACAAACAACTTGTTCCCGGTATTAAAAATGCGGATTCCCTGCAGTTAACAGTACCCATAAACCCGCTTACGGATAAGGGTCTGAATGTGCTTACTGTTACTTTAGATGACGGAAATAAGATAGCAGAATCGTCTGAAACCAATAATATAATTACTCGTGAATTCTATGTTTTTGAAGATGAGATAAGGCCTGCTTACCCCTACAACTATTCCATTATTAACCAGCAGAATGTAACATTTACAGCATCTACCTCTAACCCGTTAGGGATACAACGCCAGTACCTGATGGAAATAGATACAACGGATAATTTTAACTCGGTATTTAAAAAGCAATATACGAGCTCAGGTCCTGGAGGTATTGTCCAGTTCACTCCAACAAACCTTACACTTACGGACAGTACTGTTTATTACTGGCGGACATCTATGGTTCCACTTAATAATACACCTGCTATCTGGAATAAGTTTTCTTTTGTTTATCTGCCTTCAGGAGGCACTGGTTTTAATCAGTCTCATTATTACCAGCATAAGCAAAGTTCTTATGACAGTAATCTTTTCCTGGATGAGGATGGCGTGTTTAAATTTAAACAACTAAACAGGACATTGCAGATCAAAACTGGTTTATCGCCTTATACAACTTTTGATAGAATTAGTGTAATACTCGATTTTGACCAATATGAACAATATGGGTGCGTTTACAATACGCTGCAATTTTTAGTTTACGATACCATCAGTTTTAAACCATGGAAAAATTATAATGTGGCGGGCGGAGGTCTCTATGGAAGCAAGGGGCTTTGTCAACTGCATCCTGATGGATCCCGGTATATTTTTGAGTTCCCTTATGGCGATCCCGTTTACAGAAAGCGGGCTATGGATTTTATTGATAGTATTCCAGCGGGTTATTTTGTATCAATAACCAATCTTGGTACTGTATCAAATACTTCATTTATTAAAGACTGGCAGGCCGATACTGCAACTTTGGGTTCTGGTAATTCTTTATACCATAAACTAAAATCGCTCGGTTTAAACAGTATTGACAGTTTTAAAAAGAATCTCCCTTTTATCTTTTTCTTTAGTAAAAATAATCCGGCTTACACGCCGCAACAAATTATGGGTGTTGCTGCAGCTGACCAGTTAGCCGGTAATTTTATTGTAAGACCCAGGTATATAAGCGGTACTATCGAGTCACCGGTCTTCGGACCAGCAAAAAGCTGGTCGAGTCTTCACTGGCGGGGTAAATCGCTGGATCTTGTTAAAGCGGATTCTGTAAACATCGAAGTATATGGTGTTCAACAAAACGGCATATCAAATTTACTGGCATCGGTGAGGCCCGCTACAGATACATCATTGTCATTTATCAATGCATCAACATACCCCTATTTAAAGCTAAAAATGCAGAATAGCGATGCGGTATATGCTACTCCCAATCAGTTGAATTACTGGAGAATTAATGCGGATTATGTACCTGAAGGAGCTGTAGCACCAAACCTTATATTCAAAATGAGGGATTCTGTGGAACAAGGGGATAAAATTGATTTTGCGCTTGCGTTTAAAAATATCAGTTTGACAGCCTTCGACAGTCTTGTTATTAAGATAGTTATTACTGACAGGAACAATGTTCCCCACAACATTATTCTTCCAAAAAAGAAACCTTTACTTTCAGGAGACACTCTTATAATTAACTATTCTATCGATACCCGGAATTATCCCGGTAATAATACACTCAATGTATTGGTTAACCCGGATTATGCCCAACCAGAGCAGTATTTGTTTAATAACTTTTTGTTCAAGGATTTCTATGTGATAGAAGATAAAAAGAACCCGCTGCTTGATGTAACATTTGATGGAATACACATCCTGAATAAAGATATTGTAGCCGCTAAGCCGCATATTTTGGTGAAGCTAAAAGATGAAAACAGGTTTATTGCGCTGGGTGATACATCGTTGCTGCAAGTGGAATTGCGGCATCCGGATGGATCATTGCAAAGAATACATTTTAATGACACTATGCGGTTTAGTCCGGCGGTACTTGGCACAAGTGAAAATTCCGCCACTATTGATTACAATCCTTCATTTATTGAAGATGGAGAATACGAGTTTATTGTATCTGGTAAAGATGCAGTTGGAAATAAAGCTGGAAATGATGTTAGCTACAAAGTCACTTTTATGGTTATCAACAAAGCCATGATAAGTAATTTACTAAACTACCCAAATCCATTTACAAGTTCAACGGCCTTTGTATTCACGATTACAGGTAGTGAAGTACCGCAGAATATGCGAATACAAATATTGACCATAACTGGTAAAATTGTACGGGAAATCACAAAACTTGAATTGGGAGATATACATGTTGGAACCAATATCACTGACTTTAAATGGGATGGTACAGATATGTATGGGCAGAAATTGGCAAATGGAGTTTACCTCTACCGTGTGCTGACCAATTTAAACGGCAAGTCACTGGAGAAGTACAAGGCAGAAGGTGATAATACAGATAAATATTTTAAGGCGGGGTATGGAAAAATGTACCTGATGAGATAAGTAATTTAGATTTATTAAGCAGAGCGATGGGTTCAACCCATCGCTTTTAACTTTTATACAGTTGAGAAACATGCATGGACAAAAAACGGGAACTTTGCAAATGCCTTTTAAATAATTTGGCAGTAAAATTGAATGATTTAAAAGCATCTAAAGGTTATATAATATCGTAAATACCACAAAAGTTTATAATTTTGGAGTGAATTATACGTTAATATTTATTTTAATATATAATTAAAAGAATTTAGGCTTTAGCCTTTTAAATATATTACTTGGGTTTTAATAATTGAAACTAAGTTTTAGTGTAATGAGAATTGCAGGCTTGTGAAAAAGAAAAACAAAATGATGAAATTTAAATTGCTTCCGTTTTTTCTGCTATACATATTGGTGCCTTTTTTAGTGATACCTTTTTTTTCAATCAAATTTGGTAATCCTTACGGCTTTTTTGGTATTGGCTTTTACTTTTCAGGTCTTATAATATCGAGGTATAAACAGTGGATTTTTCTCCCTATACCAATAGTATTTTGTTTGTGGTATTGGTATACGTATGGTTTCGGTATACGGGACTATGTTTCCGTTTTTTTTGCATGCATGGTCAACGGAATAATAATTCAACAGGTATTTCTTGAACTTCATAAATACGTAAGTAAAATACTTCCTGAACAGGAGTCAAATGTTGAGTATAACGAAAAACTGGAAGAGATGAACAGGCAAATTGAAAACTATAAGAGGTCTCATCCAAATGAAAAAGTTACCAGTGAATTAATTGAAAAGATTAGGACCGATGTGTTTTTTCAATAGCCTGTCTTCTTTTAAGCAGCTAAATATTTTAGGCAATCTATTACTGGCAACATATTCTTAAGCTCTGATAATTTTTTTATTCCTGAGCAGTTTTCTATTATCCAAACGGGGAGTCAATTTTATTCGTAAAGCTTTATGAATTTTAGAAAAATTATCTACTTTTTTTTCTTTCTTTTTTTTACCTGGCTTGCTCTTGCAACACGTAAACATCCAGCCTGGTTTTATCCTTTTATTGCCGAGTATGGCGGAGATATAATTTGGGCAGGCATGTTCCTCTTTTTCTTGCGAATCTTTTTTGGCAAAGTTGATTTGTGGAAGCTGGCATTGGTGAATTATGCTTTAGGGGTGGCAGATGAGGTGTTGCAATTGTATCATGCTCCCTGGATTGAAGCATTACGTAAAACCAGGTTAGGAGGGCTAATACTCGGTTATGGTTTTCTGTGGTCGGATGTGTTGTGTTACGCCGCAGGTACCTTATTGGCTTTTCTATTGATTTCCCTTATAGAAAAAGTTGTGAAATATTGATTTTCTTTTTTAAATATAAAGGCTTCATCACAATCTTTAATCGTAATGAAGCCCCTTTATTTTTTTAGTAAGCCCATTCTAGGCTAATTGCAGATCCTTTTCCATCATTTCTTTAACCAGGCCGGCTAAATCATATTTTGGCACCCAGCCTAACTTAGTTTTAGATTTTGTGGCATCTCCAATAAGCAAATCAACTTCTGTTGGTCTGAAATATTCCGGATCAACAGCCACTACAATTTTACCTTCTGGTAACTGGTAGGCAGGATTGGTGCATGATGCAACGGCTCCCTTTTCTTCAACACCTTCACCTGAAAATACCAACGAAATACCAACTTCGGCAAAAGAGAGTTTTACAAAATCTCTAACTGTTGTGGTAATGCCTGTTGCAATCACAAAATCTTCTGCAACATCCTGCTGTAAAATTCTCCACATAGCATCCACATAGTCTTTCGCATGCCCCCAATCTCTTTTTGCATCTAAATTACCGAGGTACAATTTTTCCTGTTTATTTTTAACGATGGCAGAAACTGCTCTTGTTATTTTCCTCGTTACAAAAGTTTCACCTCTTAAAGGGCTTTCATGATTAAAAAGAATACCGTTGCAAGCATACATACCATAGGCTTCACGATAATTTACCGTTATCCAGTAAGCGTATAATTTTGCAACTGCATAAGGGCTGCGGGGGTAGAAAGGAGTTGTTTCGCTCTGCGGAACAGCTTGTACTAAACCATATAATTCAGAAGTACTTGCCTGATAAATCCTGGTTTTCTTTTCCATTCCTAAAATGCGAATAGCCTCCAGTAAACGTAATGTACCAATACCATCTGCATTAGCAGTATATTCTGGTTCGTCAAAACTTACTTTTACATGACTCATTGCAGCCAGGTTATAAATTTCATCAGGCTGTGTTTCTTGTATAATTCTTATCAGGTTGGTGCTATCAGTCATATCACCATAATGAAGTTGAAAGCGCACATTTTTTTCATGCGGATCCTGGTAAAGGTGATCAATTCTTTGTGTATTGATAAGGGAAGATCTCCTTTTGATTCCATGAACTTTGTAACCTTTTTCCAGCAGCAGATCTGCAAGATAAGATCCATCCTGGCCAGTAATTCCTGTTATCAATGCCGTTTTGCCCGTTGAGGCGATTGTGTTATTGGTTGATGTACTCATGTTATGAAATTAAATAATTGGGGTGGTTAAAATTAATTTGTGACCTTCCAGGAAATCAGCATAGGCAAGTTTAATACCTTCTTCAAGATCAATACGATGCTTCCAGCCAAAACTGTGAAGCTTGCTAACATCCATTAATTTTCGGGGAGTGCCGTCGGGTTTGCTGCTGTCGAAAACAATAGAACCCTTAAAACCTACAATATGTTGGATTAGCCGGGCCAAATCTCCAATGCTGAGATCTTCTCCCGTGCCAATATTTACCAATTGCTTTTCATTGTAATTTTCCATCAGGTAGGTACATGCTTCAGCAAGATCATCAGCATATAAAAATTCTCTTTTTGGAGTGCCGGATCCCCACACTATCACTTCGGCAGATCCATTAGTTTTAGCTTCATGCATTTTGCGTATCAGCGCCGGCAATACATGAGAATTATTAAGGTCATAATTATCGCCGGACCCATACAAATTAGTTGGCATCACACTAATGAAGTTACACCCGTATTGATCCCTGTATGCTTCGCATAATTTAATGCCAGCAATTTTTGCAATTGCATAAGGTTCATTTGTTTCTTCCAAAACGCCTGTTAGCAGGTAGTCTTCCTTCAATGGCTGAGGTGCCATTTTTGGATAGATACAGGAACTGCCAAGGAACATCAATTTTGTAACTTTCTCAATGGCAGCAGCATGAATAATGTTGGACTCAATCATTAAATTTTCATACAGAAAATCTGCACGAAAAACATTATTGGCCTGTATGCCCCCAACTTTTGCTGCGGCCAGAAAAACATAGGCTGGTTTTTCTTTTTCAAAAAAATCAGCCACTGCAGCCTGATTTCTTAAATCAAGCTCCGACGATGTTTTTGTAATGATGTTATTAAAACCTTTTGCTTGTAAATTTCTTAGAATCGCACTGCCAACCATACCACGGTGACCTGCTATATAAATTTTATCAGATAGTTCCATAATTTCGGGTCTTCGCAAATTTTCGGTAATAAAAAAAGCGAATATATGTATTAATTGGTTTTTAGAGAAGCAAAGCCTTGCTTAAACGCTTTGCAATTACAATTAGTCTGCAACAATTAGAAATATAATCAAATGGAAAGAAACGGTGGTCACAATAAAAAAGCCTATACGATAAATAATGAAAATATATTGTTCAAAACGTCACATAAAAAAGTCATTTAGTATGAAATCTTAAAAAGGAGGTTAAAGGCTGTAATATCTTTTTTTAATTTTTCAGCACTTCAAGCGCCCTCTTAACTGTATTATCTTCAAGATTAAGCACTTCAAAAAAACCTTCATTACGCCAAAGCTGCCGGGCAATACCAGCTTTTAACTTTAGTTCTATGTTCTTTTTTGCTGCGGCAGATATTGGTGGGATATTGATGGAATCCTTCCTGGCCATGTTGCTGAATACCGCCCAGTCATTATCACCGATCTTGAAATTGGCACCAAAGTCCTGTGAATTTTTGTATGTGAGCAGTGGTATCTTATGGTCCAGGTAATACTTGTAGGCAAAGTCACTTAAAACTCCGGTCATATAAATTCTTGTATCCAACAAACCATTTGAATTTGTATCAATAGCAACAAAAACGTCTGGCGTAATTCCGCCTCCACCATATATTATTTTACCTTTTGATGTTTTAAAGACTTTTGAGGTGTCATTTCTTATAGAATCCCGGCTCAAAGTTTCCCCATCATGAAAGCGGTTAGATATCTCATTGTAGTAGGCTTTTTCACCATGATTATATGGACGTTGAATACTTCTCCCTACCGGGGTATAATACCTGGCAACGGTTAGTCTTAAAGCGCTTCCATCGCTCAGGTCGTATTGTTCCTGAACAAGACCTTTACCAAAGCTTCTTCTTCCCAAAATCGTTGCCCGGTCCCAATCCTGCAATGCTCCAATTAATATTTCGCTTGCACTAGCTGTGCCTTCATCTGAAAGTACAATAAGCTGGCCTTTTTCAAAAAGGCCTTCCTTTTTACAGCGGTATTCCTTTTTGGGGAAATGAGTGCCTTCCGTATAAGTGATCAATTTTTCACCATCTAAAAATTCGTCAGCAATTGAAGTAGCTTCATCCAGCACACCACCGCCGTTACCACGCAAATCAAGTATTAATTTTTGTAAGCCTTTTGTTTTTAACTCCTGCAAAGCCTGCATAAACTCTTTGTAAGTTACCTGCGAAAACTTATTGAGCCGGATAAAGCCAGTGCCTGGCTCAATCATGTAAGCCGCATCCACGCTGCTTACCGGAATCATTCCTCTCGTTACTTCTATCGCTTTTTTTTCATTATTCCTCAACAGGTGCAGGGTAACTTTGGAATCTGGCGTGCCCCGTAACAATTTTCGTATTTTATCATTGCTAACCTTAACTCCTGCAACAGCAGAATCATTCACTTTTATCAGTTTATCGCCGGTAATAACGCCGGCTTTTTCACTTGGTCCTTTTGGTACTACACTTATTACATTAATAGTGTCATCTATTATGTTGAATTCTATACCGATGCCAAAAAAAACACCGGCTATATCTTCGTTTATGTTTTGTAACTCTTCTGCAGGAATAAATACGGAGTGAGGGTCAAGCTTGCCTAGGAGCGATCCGATTGCAGTATCATTAAGCGATTTTTCAGGAATTTCGTCAACGTATTTTTGCTGGATAAGCTCCATTACTTCCTGCAGCGGATGAGCTTTGTCTATTGAAAGGAAGTTTCTGCCCGGCATTCCATCTCTCATTCTATAACCGAGAAACATGCCTGCCACCAGCGCTGCACCAATGAAAAAGGGCAGCCAGGCACTTAATTTACTATTCATCTTGCGGTTCATTGATACGAAAATAAATGAATTCTGATAAAGAGGGGAAATGTCTTTTTAACACATAGCTTTTGAAACATTGATATAAAACCTCCCTCTTAATGACCTGATTTAATTTTGCCGAAATTAGAAAAATCCTTTTTTAATAAATTTTTCTTTTCAACATAAAAAATTAAAAGAAAATGCGTTAATCCATATATTGCAGTTACAACAACAGGTTTACCCCACTATTGTTTTCACTATACTTCCCAACTGAAGACGATAAAAACACACAGAAGAACCATGTCAATACAACTAATTGCAGACAGTGGGGCCACCAAAACAGAATGGTGTCTCATATATAACGGAAAAAAGAAAAAAATCATAACACAGGGAATAAGTCCATACTTTTTAAATACCCTGCAAATTCAGGAGTTGCTTGAAAAAGAGCTACTTCCAAAACTTAAAAATGTACAACCTGAAGAAGTGCATTACTATGGAACCGGATGTAGCAATCCTGGCAATGTAGCCATAGTAAAAAAAGCGCTCCGGCATTTTTTTAGCAACGCAAAAGTAAATGTTGATATAGACCTGATCGGAGCTGCCAAAGCGCTTTGCGGAAATAAAAAAGGTATTGTTTGCATTCTGGGCACAGGATCTAATTCCTGCTACTATAATGGTAAACGTATTGGCGCTAACAGCCCTGGTTTAGGCTTTATACTTGGAGACGAGGGGAGTGGATCTTCGCTTGGCAAAAAAGTTCTCCAGTATTTCCTGTACAATACTTTCGACCCGGAATTGATAGACAGGTTCAGATTAAAATATAACACTAACATCAATGAGATTTTAGATGCTGTATATAAGCAGCCCCTGGCAAACAGGTATATGGCGAATTTTACCGGTTTCCTGGTTGAAAATCGTGGACATTTTATGGTTGAAAATATCATCGAAGATTGCTTCAACGATTTTTTCTTCACACATATTTGTAAATACAAAGAGAGCTGGCTGTTGCCAATTCATTTTATAGGAAGCGTTGCTTTCGGTTTTAAAGATGTGCTGAAGGAAATGTGCCAATCGTATGAATTGCAACTTGGTACCGTGTTAAAAAAGCCAATGGACGGGTTGATTAAATATCATACAATTGCATAACCAGCATGTGCCGGATAAGGCTTTCGGATTGTTTTTGTGTAAGGAATTACGGGATTAAAATTTTTCTTGCTTTTATCAGTAAGCTATCTTAATTTACATTAATAAACTACACTTATATGAAACGTACAATTCTACTCTCCACCATCATTTTTTCAACAATTGTTTCAGCACAAGCCCAGCGTAGCAGTAAGGTTTACGCCATCACCGGAAAAAGCAACAACAACTTTTTTTGGGCAGATATTAAACAGGTAGATATTACCAGCGGCAAAGTGGTAAAGACATTGTTTGAAGCTGATAAGACTGCCTTCAAAAATGTATCGAACGAAAAAAGTAAGATGGCGGGTGCAGATTTGACCAGGCCTACAGAATTTGGTGTTGCTGCCTGCGCTTTTGATGCAAGACACAACCGCCTGTATTTTGCTCCCATGCATTTTGCAGATATCAGGTTTTTAGATCTGAATAAGGAGGAGGCAACTTTTTCAACCGTAAAGAAAAATATTATCAACACGCCTGTTGTAAATGGATACCAAAAAGAAGAAAATCAAATTACCAGGATGGTTATTGCTGCAGATGGTTACGGGTATGCGCTAACCAATGATGCTAATCATCTTATACGTTTCGGCACAGGCAAAAATGCAGTTGTAGAAGATTTGGGAAGCTTACTGGATGCACCTGCCAACGCAGGGTTTTCAGTACACAATAAATGTACAAGCTGGGGCGGAGATATGCTGGCCGATGCTTTTGGAAAGCTGGTAGTAATTTCTGCCAATCACAATGTTTATACTGTTGATGCAGAATCGAAAATAGCATCTTATAAAGGCGTGATTACCGGTTTGCCAACTAACTATACAACAAATGGTGCAGTGGTGGATGATGAAGGAAATATTGTGGTAAGCAGTGCTAATGTTTTTGAGGGACTTTATAAACTTACTTACAAAGACCTGCAGGCAGTAAAAGTAGCAGGCGCAGATAAAACCTTTAATGCATCTGATCTTGCTAACGGAAATTTTTTATTACAGAAGGAAGCAGATGCTGTAAATAAGTTCGATGTTACAAAACAGGTACTTGCTGATTACACCATTGCGGCTGATGCTAAAGTTTATCCAAATCCTGCAACAGGCGGTCAGTTTAATGTTTTGTTTGAGAAGCAACAACCTGGTAAATACACAATCCTCTTTACAGATCTTGCAGGCAGGGCGCTTTCTTCAAAAGTTGTAAATATTGCAAAAGGTAATCAGACTGTAGCTTTCAATGCAGCCAGATCTGCCAGGGGTACTTACCTGGTTAAAGTGGTAAATGAAAATAAGCAACTTGCATTTTCTGAGAGAGTAATTCTTCAGTAAATAGAAAATACTTTATAGAAAAAAAGCTCCGGTTACGGGGCTTTTTTTATGCGATCTATATTTTACCAAGCCATTTTTTTTCGTTAAAAAAATTACTAAAAGTCAAACTAAAAATATTTGTTTACAACACATTTTATAATTTTGTTCAAGCTTTAAGACAGACAATATTATATGCAGGATATTGAACCATTTTATAACTGGCGGCATTTATATGTTGCTGAAGAAGATGAAAAATCTCCTTTTTACGGACGCATCTACAGCGAATTTGAATTCTCTCAAACTGTTTACAACTATTATATCCATCCCCAATGGGATGAATTTGGCAGCCGTACTTTATACATGAAAATTCTTTTTGTAGATTATGAACAGGGCTATGCTTTTATTGAGTTGTTAGGAGAGTGGAATGATGCTATAGAAAACGACATCATGACTTTAAGAAGAGATATTACCGATAAAATGTTTAGCCAAGGTATCACCAAATTTATACTCATTGCAGAAAATGTACTTAATTTTCACAGCAGTGACGACAGTTACTACGAAGAGTGGAATGAGCAGGTGGCTGATGAAGGTGGCTGGGTGGTGGTGCTTGAATTACCCGAACAAAGTAAGTACGATTTTAAACGGTCGAGGTTAACAAACTATGTTGGCTTACTTGATTTGCCGCAGTGGCGTACAATGAAACCAGAACTGCTTTTTCAACAAATTGACAACTGGATGCTGCGGCAGTTAAGGTGAAATAATAATGCTTACGGGGAAATATTTTATCTAATATGACTATATGAATTTTCGTTCCGTACTTTTGTAAAATTCTAAAATATAACTGTTGAAATATGACATGGAAATCCTTTTTTAGTTCTTCTATTGGCAAAAAATTCTCAATGGGCCTCACAGGTCTTTTTTTAATAACTTTCTTAATAGTGCATGCAGGGGTTAATTCCTGCATTTTTGTTAATGACAATGGAGAAACTTTCAACACAGCAGCTCATTTTATGAGCCATAACTGGGTAGTTCGCATTATGGAGCTTGGCCTTTTTGCCGGTCTGTTTTTACACATTATACAAGGCCTGATTCTTTGGAAACAAAATACCACGGCAAGGCCAGTTAAATATGCCGTATCGGATGCAAATAAAAACAGCAAATGGTATAGCAGAAGCATGGGGTTACTGGGAACGCTGCTGTTGTTTTTTCTTATCATTCACATCTCCAAATTTTTCCTGAGCACAAAAATCGCTTTGTATGTTGAGGGAGATGCAGAACATAATTTGTATAACGAAATGAAGGAAGAGTTTGCCAAGTGGTGGATTGTAGTAATTTATCTTTTAGGGGTGGGCTCTTTGTTCTGGCATTTGCGCCACGGCTTCCAAAGCGCTTTTCAAACATTGGGCATTAATCACAAACGCTATACTCCAATTATAAAATCTGCAGGTGTTATTTACACCGTAATCATCTGCCTTTTATTTGCGTTGATGCCCGTTGCCTTCTACTTTAATTGGATCCAATAAACTAACCATCAATTTTTTTTGTTATAAAATCCATATCTAACTTCTTAACCAATTAACTATACAAATTATGGCTTTCGATTCAAAGATTCCCAATGGTGAAATGAATGAAAAGTGGAATGATTATAAGGGGCATGTAAAGTTGGTAAACCCGGCTAATAAACGAAAAATTGAAGTGATTGTGGTGGGTACGGGTTTAGCTGGTGCCAGTGCTGCAGCATCTTTAGGAGAGTTAGGTTATAAAGTAAAAGCATTTTGTTTCCAGGATAGTCCACGCAGGGCACATAGTATTGCAGCGCAGGGCGGCATCAATGCAGCAAAAAATTATCAGAATGACGGAGACTCTGTTTTCCGGCTTTTTTATGATACCGTTAAAGGGGGCGATTACAGGGCAAGAGAAGCAAATGTGCATCGCCTGGCCGAAGTAAGTGCTTCCATTATTGATCAGTGTGTTGCCCAGGGTGTGCCTTTTGCCAGGGAATATGGGGGCCTTTTAAGC
The DNA here is from genome assembly GCA_965247025.1 of Ferruginibacter sp. Taxonomy (GTDB): domain Bacteria; phylum Bacteroidota; class Bacteroidia; order Chitinophagales; family Chitinophagaceae; genus Ferruginibacter. The sequence goes on from OZ252000.1 coordinate 6,539,460, forward strand.
AACAGGAGTTTTGGTGGTACACAAGTGCAAAGAACATTTTATGCAGCAGGCCAAACAGGTCAGCAATTATTGCTGGGTGCCTACAGCGCATTAGAAAGGCAGGTGGCGCTTGGTAACGTTACCTTATACACCCGTCACGAAATGGAAGATGTGGTAATGATCGATGAAAAGGCCCGGGGAATTATTGCAAGAAATCTTATAACAGGCCAATTGGAAAGACATTTCGGCCACGCTGTACTACTTGCCAGCGGCGGTTATGGCAATGTATTTTATTTAAGCACCAATGCCATGGGCAGTAATGTAACTGCAGCATGGAAAGCACATAAAAAGGGAGCCTACTTTGGCAACCCATGTTTTACGCAAATACATCCAACCTGCATTCCAGTAAGCGGCGAGTACCAGAGTAAGCTTACTTTAATGAGCGAGTCTTTAAGAAACGATGGAAGAATTTGGGTACCTAAAAAGCAGGGAGATAACCGCAAACCGGTTGATATACCAGAAGAAGAAAGAGATTATTATTTGGAACGAAGGTATCCTGCATTCGGAAATCTTGTACCCCGTGATGTTGCCTCCAGGGCAGCTAAAGAAAGATGTGATGCCGGTTATGGAGTAGGAACCACCAAATTAGCCGTGTTCCTGGACTATGCAGATGCTATAATAAGATATGGTAAAATTGAAGCGGGCAAGCAGCACAGAACGGATGTGCCTGAAGCAGAAATAATAACAATGGGCAAAGCCGTAGTGAAAGAAAAGTACGGTAACCTTTTTGAAATGTATGCAAAAATCACCGGCGAAGATCCTTATGAAACACCCATGAGAATTTACCCGGCGGTGCATTATGTAATGGGCGGCCTTTGGGTGGATTACGAACTACAAACGACTGTTAAAGGTTTGTACGCCCTGGGCGAAGCAAACTTTAGCGACCATGGTGCAAACCGGCTGGGAGCATCTGCATTAATGCAGGGGCTGGCAGATGGTTATTTTGTAATTCCTTACACGCTGGGTAATTACCTGGCAGATGAAATAAGAACTGCAGCAATTCCAACTGATCATCCTGCTTTTGCAGCAACTGAAAAAGCAGTAAGCGACAGGATAGCAACCCTCATGAATATTAAGGGAACAAAAACGGTGGAAAGTTTTCACAAGCGCCTTGGTAAAATAATGTGGGATAAATGTGGCATGGCCCGAAATGCAGAAGGCCTAAAGGATGCAATTACAGAGATTCAGGCTTTGAAAAAAGAATTTTGGAGTGATGTACGCATACCTGGTGAAATTAACGGAATGAACCCAGAACTTGATAAAGCTGGTCGTGTGGCCGACTTTATAGAACTGGGGGAGTTAATGTGTTTAGATGCTTTAAACAGAAATGAAAGTTGCGGCGGACATTTTAGAGAAGAAAGCCAGACTGAAGATGGCGAGGCAAAACGTGATGATGAAAATTACAGTTATGTTGCGGCCTGGGAATACAAAGGCGAAAGTGACTGGCTACTTAACAAAGAAATATTAAATTTTGAAGTGGTGAAACCAACACAACGGAGTTATAAATAGCAATGAGTGAGAAATTGATCATAAAGAATTTTGGACCGATAAAAGAGGTTGAACTTGAGTTGAAGAAGTTCAATGTGATTATTGGAGAGAATGCTACAGGGAAAAGTACTGTAGCTAAAATACTTGCAATGTGCAGATATTTTAGTTACATACTTGAAAATAGTTGGAAGAATCAGTCTTTTAGAGATGGTTTATATGACAGAGGGTTAGCTGAGTTTATTTCTGAGGATTCATATGTATATTATGAGTGTTTTCATTATGATTTTGAAATTCAATGCACAAAGGAGGTAATGCATCACCAAGATGAAGATGGAGTATATAAGGAAGAGGAAGAATTTTTTTTATCTACTTTAAAATCGAAATCAACTGATTTTGAAAAATTGCTTGAAGAATTAGATTCTATAAAACCTAAGGAAAATAGAACATTTGATTCGTCCTTTGATTTGACTTTTGAAGGTTGGAATATTCCTACAAGCTTTTTCCTTAACGATGTGTCTAAAGTTTTAGATAACCCATTTTATCTTCCAACTGAGCGAGGGTTACAATCAATCTTTTCACTTGGGAAAAGTAGTATTTCCAATATATCCGATTCATTATTTAATCAATTTGCGGAATTAGATTCAATAGCAAGGAATTTCAAAAATGATACAATTATTGAGCCTTTGGAAATTACTTATAAGAACGTTGAGGGAAAAGGTTTATTTAAAAAAGAAGGCCAGCATGAGTTTCTTAGTTTGTACAACGGAGCAAGTGGATATAAGTCTGCTATTCCAATTGTATTAGTGGTTAAGTATTACAATGAAGTGAAAAAAAAGAAGAAGACCTTTATTGTTGAAGAACCCGAGTTAAATTTATTCCCAAATATTCAAAAAAGGCTTGTTAACTATTTAAGTCAAGATGGTATGAATTTGGGTCATACAATTCTTCTTACAACTCATAGCCCGTACATCCTTACATCCCTTAACAATCTAATGTTTGCTTATCAGTCAGGGCAAAATAATGAAGAAGAAATTAATCAGATAATTGATAAAAAATATTGGGTTAATCCTGCCGATGTAAGTGCTTACATGATGTTGTCAAACGGAGAGTGTGAAAGTATTCTTGACAGGGAAGGCTTAATAAAAACAGAGAAGATTGATAGTGTTAGTGGGGTATTGAATAAGGAGTTCAATGAAATGTTTGATATTGAATTAGCGATAAAAAAATGAGGTCAATATCAGAATGCTCTAATATTGAAACCAATACCCGTATTCATAGGGAAGAGCAGCGTAAAGAAATTATTTTTGAGCACAATGAGTTTAATGTAGTGTGTAACGTGGTGGGCGTTGATAGTTGTATTTTTAAGAAAACTACGGGAGAAAGGAGTTGTGATTTTTTATTTCTCTTTGATAAAAATAAGCAGGAGTACAATTTCTTGAAAAACAAATCGTCTCTTGCCTATTATGTGGAACTAAAAGTAATAGATTTAGCCGGTGCTTGTGAGCAATTGTTTAATTCAATTGATAAGACTCAAAGCCAAATTGATGGTTTTGAGATTTATGCAGTTGTAGTTTCAACAAGGAAATTCATTCCTCAATATGACAACAATGAATTTTACCGGTTAGTCAAAAGGTTAATAAGAAAAGATATACAATTTGAAGTAACACCACATACAATTGATTTATAAGAAGCGAAAATTGATTTAATTATGGAACACTACCACATGAACCTCACCCTAAAGGTGTGGAGACAAAAAGACAGTAAAACAGCGGGTGATTTTGAAACTTACCAGGTTAAAGACATCTCATCCGAAATGTCTTTTCTTGAAATGTTTGATGTACTGAACGAACAGCTGATCGTGGAAGGCAAAGATGCCATCACTTTCGATCATGACTGCAGGGAAGGTATTTGTGGAATGTGCAGTATGTATATTAATGGCCGGGCACACGGGCCCTGGGCAGCCAACACTACCTGCCAGCTGCACATGCGTGCCTTTAAAGATGGGGATACCATTGTTGTGGAACCCTGGCGCAGTAAAGCTTTCCCCGTAATAAAAGATTTAATGGTTGACCGTGGTGCCTTTGACAGAGTGATACAGGCGGGCGGCTTTATTTCTGTAAATACCGGAAACGCTGTTGATGCTAACGCAATACCAATTGATAAAAAAGATGCTGACGATGCCTTTATGGCTGCTGCATGCATTGGCTGCGGAGCCTGTGTAGCAACATGTGTAAACAGCAGTGCAATGTTGTTTGTAAGTGCAAAGGTTTCTCAATTAGCATTGTTACCGCAGGGCGGGCCGGAGAGGGAATCAAGAGTATTAAACATGGTGGCTCAAATGGATAAGGAAGGTTTTGGTAACTGCACAAATACTTATGCCTGTGAGGCGGAATGCCCTAAAGAAATATCTGTTTCAAATATCGCAAGATTGAACCGGGAATATCTTTCTGCTGGTTTAACAACAGAATCTTAAGAAAATTTAGAAGCTATAAATTGAAGCCTCCTTTTACCGGGAGGCTTTTATATTATGTGATAATTGCTAACATTTTGCAGCAGTACCGATGTTTAAAGCCTCTTACACAATAAATGTTAACTTTAGTCATTCTATTTTATACCAATTCTGCCGCAAAATGAGCCTGTGTTTATTTGAACCCAGATTTTGCATTTGAGATCGTTATGAGGGTTTCAAATGTAATGCAGATAGGTGTTTTGGGTTATTTTTTGGCTGAAAAAATAGTGATCTATTTTGAAGTCAAAAAATGTTCTGAAATACTGAGCTGTGCAGCAGTTGGAAGCCGCAATAGATTTTCAACTGCAAAATCTGGGTTGAAAGCCAGCGATGGTAATGCGGCTTTAATGCAGTATCTGTAAATAGTAAAACCCCCATAGTTGAAATTACAAAGGATATATGTGTTGCTGATTGCTATGGTATGCGGCTATTTTGCCCAGGCACAGCAACTGCCTTCGCCTGCATCTAATCTTCGCAAAAAAAATATTTCAACAAGAAAGCCCACCGTTGTTTTTGATACACTCAGTGTTTTTCCAAGCACCTTTTCTGTTAAAGGTGCAACAGCTTCCCAGTATAAAATAGATGCTGTTAATGGAACTTTATATTGGTTAGCTCCAATTCTGGAAGACAGCGTGGAAATTAGTTACAGGGTATTATCATCCAAACTGAATGCAGTTACCAGTCACCTGAATTTTGACAGTATCAGGAATAATTTTCTGCTGCAAAAACCTGTAAGCCTTAAGTATGGAAATAAGTCTGCCAGTGGTTTATTCGACTTTGGTAACATTAATTACAATGGTAGTTTTGGGCGTGGAATTTCTTTTGGTAACAGCCAGGATGCTGTGCTTAACTCAAGCCTTAACCTGCAACTCAATGGTTTTATCGGCGATAGCCTCGAGCTTACAGCAGCGATAACCGACAGCAATATTCCTATTCAGCCTGATGGAAATACACAGGACCTGAGAGATTTTGACCGCATTTTTTTGCAGGTAAAAAAACGAACCTGGCAACTCAATTTTGGAGATATCGACATCAGGCAAAGCAAAAATTATTTTCTCAATTTTTACAAAAGGTTACAAGGAGTTTCTTTTCTTACAGATAATAAAATAGCACCTGGCATAGATAATTCCTTGCTGGTAAGTGGTTCGGTTGCCAAAGGAAAGTTTAACAGGAATGTGCTTACACCTGTGGAAGGAAACCAGGGTCCTTACAGGTTACAGGGCGCCAACAATGAATTGTTCTTTACCATACTTGCCGGCACAGAAAGGGTTTTTATGGATGGCGAAATGTTACAGCGTGGCGAAGACCAGGATTACATCATCAATTACAATACAGCAGAACTTACGTTTACGCAAAAGCGGATGGTTACTAAAGACCGCCGTATACAAGTTGAATTTGAATATGCAGACCGCAATTTTTTAAATGCTACTTTGTATGCCAATAACCAGGTGAAATTTAAAGATAAGTTACTGGTATCTGTCGCTGCATTCTCCAACCAGGATTCTAAAAACTCATCTATTAATCAGTCGCTTGATATAGATCAAAAACAGTTTTTGGCTGATGTTGGCGATGGCATTGACACCGCCTTTTATTCCGGAGCACAGCTGGATACTTTTTCTGCAGGTAAAATTTTATACAAAAGAGTTGATACTGTTTTTAACACTTCTGAGCATCAGCTGATTTATGTATATGACAGCACTAACACCAACACTTTGTACAATGTATCTTATTCTTTTTTGGGCCAGGGCAAAGGGGATTATGTGCAGCTTTTTAATGCAGAAAATGGTAAAGTATTTAAATGGGTTGCTCCGTTAAGCGGCGTAAAGCAAGGCAGTTGGGCACCAATTATTTTGTTGGTTACGCCCAAAAAGCAGCAGATTGCAACTGTTAGTGCAGAGTATAATATTTCAGAAAAATCGGTAATAAAGGCAGAGGTAGCCGTTAGTAAGTACGATATCAATTTGCTGTCATCAAAAGATAAAAACAACGATAATGCGGCTGCATATAAACTACAGTTTATTACTGATGACAAATCCGTTCATTTATTTAAAAAAGCCCTGCAACTGAGTTCCAGCGTTGGGTATGAGTATGTGGAGCAGCGCTTTAAACCTTTGGAACGTTTACGGAATGTAGAGTTCAACAGGGACTGGAGCCTGCCTTATATTGCGCCTGCGGCAGATGAAAGAATAGCAAATGCATCAGTATCACTGCAGGATAAAACAGGGAACAGGATCAAGTATGGCATCATCAATTATAACCGCAGCGACACTTTTAATGGATACCGCCAACAGCTGGAGCAGCAGGCCCGGTTAAAGGGCTGGAAAATTACCAGCATGGTAAGCCTTGCCAATATTAACGCATCACAGCAAAAAGGATTTTACCTCAGGCCGACAGTAGATGTAAGCAAGCAATTGAAAAAATTTAAAAATCTGCTGGTGGGGGTTAATTACATGGGCGAACATAACCAGCAAACCGACAAACAATATGATACCCTTGTGCCATTAAGTTTTGGCTTCAATGTTTGGCAGGCCTACATTAAATCACCGGAACAGCAATTGAATAAATGGGGAGTGAATTATTTTGCAAGGACAGATCTTTTTCCTCAAAAAAACAAGATGATTAAAGGAGACAAAAGCGATAACATTAATTTTTTTACAGACCTGCTCAAGAATGAACATCACCAGTTTAAGCTGAATGCCACCTACAGGAAACTTCAGATCATCAACGCATCGGTTACGCCGCAAAAAGCAGACGAGAGTTTATTGGGGCGTGCAGAGTATGCGGTAAACGAGTGGAAGGGTTTGGTTACCGGAAATATTTTGTACGAAGTTGGAGCAGGCCAGGAGCAAAAAAGAGAATTTACTTTTATAGAAGTACCAGCCGGGCAGGGAGAGTACACCTGGATTGATTACAACAATAATGGTATAAAAGAACTCAATGAATTTGAAATTGCCTTGTTCAATGACCAGCGAAAATACATTCGGGTAAACACACCCACTAATCAATATGTAAAGGCAAATTATGTAACCTTTAATTACAGTGCAGATATTAACCCAAGGATGCTGATCAATGAAAAGAAGGTGCATGGACTAAAAAAAATGCTGGCTAAAACAAGCCTGTCATCATCATTGCAAATCAATAAAAAAGATCTTGCTACAGGCAACTTTGAATTCAATCCTTTTACAAAAAGATTAGTGGATACAACTTTACTTACGCTGAGCTCTTTTCTTTCGAATACCATTTTTTTTAACCGCACCAGCCCGGTGTGGGGGTTAGATGTAACGCAGGTAGTAAACAATTCAAAATCGCTGCTAACCTACGGCGTTGAAAGCCGCAGCCTGCGTACCATGGCATTAAAACTTCGCTGGAATATGAGCAGAAGTTTCTCAACCAATATCAATGTTCGAAAAATAACCAATGAGCTTTTTACGCCTAAATTCAGTAACCGGAATTACCAGATAGATCAACAGATAGCCGAGCCTTCTGTAAGTTTTGTGAAAGGAACAAAATTCAGATTGACGCTGCAGTATGGCTATAATAAAAAGAAGAACCTGCTGGGGTTTTCGGAACAGGCAATCAATAATACCTTTGCTACAGAAGTAAAGTACAATGTACTCAGCAGCAGTAGTATCAATGCCCGTTTCTCTATGAATAATATTGATTTTAAGTTTGCGCCAGGCGGCACTGCTAACTCCACTGTTGGGTACATAATACTGGATGGCTTACAGCCGGGAAAAAATTATTTGTGGAACCTTGAGTTTACGAAAAGGCTTGCAGGCAATATTGAAATGACGATACAATACGATGGACGCAAAGCTGGTGATACAAGAACGGTGCATATCGGCAGAGCAACAGTGAGAGCTATTTTTTGATTACAAAATTTAGATACCAGCTAATATTTCCATAGCAGCATCGTTGTGTCACAAACCTTTCATCCATATACCAATATGCAGCTTTTATCATGCAACTTGTATATACAATTAATTATTTTCCCATAGAATATTAGCAGCTTTTTAGTGCAATTTATTATTCGCTATCCTGTTGAACACTTTAATGGTGTAATAAAAAAGGATGAGGGAAATACCAAACAGTAAAGAAAATCCCCAGGTGGCTTTATTTTGAAATGGATTGATCACCTGGTGTAAACCAGTCTTCAGCAAGCTTTGTGGCGCTGTGATAATATCCCAGCTGTTAAATCTCAAAAACCTGCCAAGGTAAATTCCGTAACCACAAAGCAGCAGGCTAAAGCTGATGGAGACATTTACCCAAAATGATTTTATATGTTTTGCTAAAAATTGTTCCACCTGTCTTAATGATTCAAGCCCGAGCATCAGGCCGGTCCATGCTGCATTTATCATCAGCAACAGATCAAACCATAGCGGCATCGGTGGTCGCTTTTCCAAATGAAAAAGATCTGTAAGAATGTAAGGAGCATGGGGAGGGCTTATGGAATGATAATTAAAGACTAGAGCATTATGGAACTATGGAAAATTTTTGACGCACATAATCAAAAGAAAAAGCTGCGGTACGAACAGAAGAATGGACCGGAGTTCTTAATTTAAGCGCTCATCAACATTGTTTTTTGCGGATGTTTTTTATATGCTCAGCAAAATCCTATAACTTAAGAGTAGCTCTTTTCGACTCCGAAAAAATCAACAAGTGAATTTTAGATATCCACTTTAAAGAGTGTTTGCAAATGTAAAAGACCAGCAATTGCTGGTCTTTATAACACCTTGATAATCAAGTGCCCACGAAAGGAATCGAACCTTCACACCCTTGCGAATGGCAGATTTTGAGTCTGCTGCGTCTACCAATTCCGCCACATGGGCAACTGTTTTTGGCTTACAACAATTAGCTCTTGGCTAACAAGCTTTCAACCGGGCTGCAATATTACATTATCCATCCATCCTGTCCAAAATACGTTGCAAGTATTTTTTCTTATAATAATAATCCTTAAGCAGCAACAAGCTTTTAGTAGTTACCGTGCCATCTTCATAGCCTTCTACAACTGGCTGCACAACAGCGTAAATTTCCTTCTCAAATGCTTCAACAGGGGCTTTACTGTCATCGGAAAGGTTTTCATTCAGCTCCATTACTTCCATCAAAAAGTCTGGTGGTAAGGGATATTTTTCATCTGTTTCAACAAGGCCTTTTTCTCTTAATAAATATTCCAGCGTAGCATCCTTATCTTTTAAAATTTTAAATGCCTTATTGAGTTCTGCAGTTTTTTCCAGGGCAATATCCTGGGCCGACTCATCTGCCAGCGTAAAATAATCGGGGTGAAAATTTCGTTGCAATTCTAAATAACGCTTTGTGAGCAAGCCCTTATCAACAGACAGGCTTACCGGCAAATTAAACAATTCAAAATAGTTCATTTGCAAAATTCAAATTTCAAATGTCAACTTCCAAATTAATAATAACTTGCCACCACTAAACTACATACATGCAGATAGGATTGATACGTGAGGGGAAAAGTCCGGCAGATAACAGGGTAGCCATGATACCCAGCCAATGCCGGTGGTTGCAAAAGAATTTTCCTGCAATAAAAATATTAGTGCAGCATTCAGCCACCCGCTGTTTTACAGATGCTGAGTATGTGAAAGCCGGCGTACAAGTAGCCGAAGATTTGAGCAGCTGCGATGTTTTACTCGGCATTAAAGAAGTGCCGGAACAAGAACTCATCGCTGGTAAAACTTACCTTTTCTTTTCACATACAAAAAAATTGCAGCTCCACAACCAACAGCTGTTCAGGGCGATTTTACACAAAGCAATAACGCTGATAGATTATGAATGCCTGATGCATGAAGATGGCCAGCGGGTACTTGGCTTTGGTTTTTTTGCCGGTATTGTTGGTGCCCACAACGGCATGATGGCTTATGGTAAAAGAACAGGCAGTTATCAGCTTAACAGCGTTTACAACAGTAAGGATTACCGCAATCTTATCCATACTTATTTTGGCCTGAAACTGCCAAATATTAAGGTTGCTGTAACCGGCAGCGGGCGTGTGGCCCACGGTGTGCTGGAAGTAATGAACCTGATGGGGATTACCGAAGTTGAGCCAGATGAATACCTTGAAAGAAGGTTTACCTACCCGGTTTATGTGCAGCTTAAAGGCGCAGACCTTTACACTCATAAAGAATCAAAATCTTACAAACGGGAGCATTTTCACCAGCACCCTCAGCAATATCGCAGCCGCTTTTTGCCATATACAAAATGCACAGATATTTTAATGAATGGCGTGTATTGGAACGAGCAGGTACCAAGGTTGTTTGAGCCTGCAGATATTGATGCCAGCTTTTCAATTGAAACCATTGCGGATATTACTGATGATGAGCAGGGGTCTGTTCCCATCAACCTTGGCGACCAGGTAATTGGCGATCCGGTGTACGGGGTTGACAGGGCCTCTAAACAAAAAGCAGCGCCGTACATTGCAACAAGTATCGACATTATGGCGGTGGGCAATTTACCAAATGAACTGCCAAGAGATGCCAGCAGGTATTTTGGTGAGCAGCTGATAAAATTTGTACTCAATGATCTTATAACCGGCTCCGGCGATCTTCTCGAAAGGGCAACTATTGTAAAGGCCGGGAAGATTACACCAGCCTTTGATTACATGAAAAGTTATGGCGGCGAATAGTTATAAATTCAGGTAATAATCTTTCAATAATTCAGTAAAAGCGGCACTGTAATTTCCAGCCTCATCTTTAATAACAATTGTTGTTGTAATACCTTCAACAGTCTGCCGGCCAAAAAAAAGTATCCCCCTAAAAAAAGGATGATCAGGTGTTTGCTTCATCAGTATTTTTTCTGTAATAAACAATCCAATTTTTGCCGCTGTTTCAATGCAATGATCAATCCTGTGAATGGGAAGCAATATTGTAAATACGCCATCATCGTTCAAGTATTTTTGTGCAGCAGTTAACAGTTGTTGCAGGGTTAAAGAGGTATCATGTTTAGCCGCATTTTTATTATCAATGCTGCTCTTTAAGTCACCTTCAAAAAAAGGTGGATTGCTTATGATTGCATCATATTTGGTGTCTGACATAAAGTGATTGATATCACAGTTAAAAGCAGTGATACTTTTCCAGGGCGAATTAGAAATGTTTTCTCTGGCCTGGGTGAAAGCCTTGGCATCAATTTCAACCGCATCAATAACTGCATTTATTTTTTGCGCTATCATAAGGCTTAGCAATCCTGTACCTGTCCCTATGTCGAGTATGTCAAAAACAATTTTTCCCGATAATTTATTTGCTACCACAGCACCAAACAAGCAGGCATCCGTGCAAACTTTCATGGCACATTTTTCCTGGTGAACCGTAAATTTTTTAAATTGAAAATAAGTGTTTGACAAGGTGGAAGTTTAGCAGTTTGGTTTAATGTTGAGCAGTTGACATTGATTTGCTTATGTTTACTAATCTAAAAACATTCCGGTTAGTTTTTGGCCTGTACAAGTGATTGCCGGGTTAAAATAGTTGAACAAGTAAAATGGCTTTATGGTATGGAAAGTTCCATAATATAGTCTTTCAACGTAAACCCTTCACCTGCCGGAATATCAATTTCGGAAACAATGCGAAAGCCAAGTTTTTCATAAAAATACCGGGCTTTATTTTGACGGTAAACATTTAACTGCAGCAAGGTGCAGGGATGCATTTCTTTTATCACAAAATCAATCAGCCTGCGACCAAGCCCTTTGCCCTGCTGATTTGGAAGAATGTAAATTTTGTGTAGTTTGTAAACTAAAGGATTGTTTTCTTTTGGAAAATAAGCTGCAAATGCTACAGGCTGTTCTTCTTCCCGGGCAATAATAAATTGTTGTCCATCTTTTATCTGTTGTTGCAAAGCTTCACTGCTGTAGATGTTCTTAAGCATGTATTCAAGCTGGTCAGGGGGCAGGGTTTTGCCATAGGTTGCCGGCCAGGCTATATTTACAATTTGCTGAATAGCCGGTATCGAATCTGCTCCAACTTTCTCAATAGTAATCATCAAATCATTGTATGGTAATCTTTAATTCAGGGGCAAAAAAGAGGCGGCCCTGTTTGTCAAATACTATCACGTCAAAAAAATAAAATTCTTCGCCGGAGTGCAGCTGCTCTGCAATATTTGATTTCCAAATTTCAGGCAGGGGAGTTTCTGTAAACCGCTGTGCTACCATGTCGCTTTGGGGAGATGTTTTGCCTGTCTCTTCATCTTCAGTAACACCGCGGCGTTTGTAAGCAAACTGGTAAGAAGAAATTTTATAGCTGTAATTTTTATCGTCGGTTATTTTTAATGGCTGTGTAATAAGTTCTTTGCCTTCGGCTGCAGTAATGGTGCCGGTAATGCCGGAATACTTTCCCAAAAAAGTTTTTGTAACAGGTGGTTTAAACTTTTGAACTGGTGTAATAACCGGCTTTTTTGGCGATTGCGAAAAGGCCGGCAGGTATTGCAGAAAAGCAAAAGCCATCAATAAAATTGGTGCAGTAAATTTACTTTTCATCGGAGGTTTTTTAAAGAACGAATTTAATGCATCATTAGTACGTAAAAAGTTAAGGTTTACGATGATGGCTGATCTTTGATATCGGATATCTGATGTGAGATGTCGGATATACGGTGTTTGATATTTGGTGAATCAGGGACATCAGGTATGTAAATCCAAACTCTTAACATTCCGCTTCAAACATCAAACCCGAAAACCCAAACTCCAAATCATAAATCATAAACCTCAAACTCCAAACCGTAAACTGTAAACCGTTATCCCAAACCTGCCAAGCTCTCTTCAATCGTTTTTATCCTTGCCTCTGCATCGGCCTGTTTCTTTTGCTCCATTGCAAGTACATCGGGTCTGGCATTCTGTACAAATTTTTCATTGCCCAATTTTTTCGCTACTGACTGCAGGAAGCCCTGCTGGTGAGCAAGATCTTTTAGCAAATCTGCTCTTAAAGTAGTGCTGTCCAGCTGCTTTTCAGATTCGATGTAAAACTTCTCCTTCTGTACCGCCACAACGATACTGTTTGCTACCGGTGCGTCTGTATAAGTTACACTCTCTGCATTTACCTGCTTGATAAGGATTGCTTCAATGGGCTTGTAGCCTTGTGGCTGCTCCGTTTGAACATGCAGTTTAATTGTTTCTTTTGGCTTAAGCTGGTTCTTATTCCTGGCGTCCCTCAGGTTAGTAATCACAGTTTTAAGCAGTTCGCCCTGTGCAAGCACAGCTGCATCAAAAGTGCCTGGAGTGCCAAATTCAGTAACACACAAGTCAATCGTTTTTTCACCCAGGTGATGATAAATATCTTCTGTAATAAAAGGCATAAAGGGATGCAACAGCTGCATCAACTCTTCAAAAAACTTTACTGTTTTATTGTAAACGGCAGCTTCAACAGGTTGCTCAAATCCGGGCTTTACCCACTCCAGAAACCAACTGCAGAAATCATCCCAAATTAAGGAGTAAATCGTTTTCAATGCTTCGCTAAGACGGAATTGCTTCATCAAATCTTCTACATCAACCTTCACTTTATTAAGCCTGTTCTCAAACCAGTTGATAGCAAAATGGTTAGTTGAAAGGGCTGTTGAACCAGCTGCATCTATTGACGATCTTCCTTCCCACAACTTTACCAGTTTCAGTGCATTCCACAATTTGTTATTAAAATTTCTTCCTTGTTCCAACGCACTTTCATCAAACATTAAATCGTTACCAGCGGGGGAGGAGACCATGATGCCAAAGCGTACTGCATCTGCTCCGTAGGTATCAATGAGCCCAAGCAGATCAGGTGAATTACCCAGCTGCTTGCTCATCTTCCTGCCCAATTTATCTCTAACCATTCCGGTAAAATAAACATCCTTAAAAGGTGGTTTATCTTCATATTCATAACCGGCCATAATCATCCTCGCCACCCAAAAGAAAATTATATCCTGGCCTGTAACCAGTGTGGTGGAAGGGTAGTAGTAAGCCGCTTCCGCATTGCCCGGATTACTGATTCCCTTGAATACTTCCATCGGCCAAAGCCAGCTCGAGAACCAGGTATCAAGTACATCTTCGTCCTGCTTTAGTTGAGCATTGGGTATTGAATATTGAGTATTGAAAATTTCCTTTGCTTCTGCTTCTGTTGCCGCCACCACAAATCTTCCTTTCCCATCATACCACGCAGGTATTTGCTGGCCCCACCAAAGCTGCCTGCTGATGCACCAGTCTTTTATATTGGTGAGCCAATGGCTGTAAGTGTTCTTTGTTTTTGCCGGGTGAAATTGTATCGTGTCGTTCATCACAGATTCAAGCACTTCAGGATTCTTTTCCATAAACTGCTTCATATCAATAAACCATTGTAACGACAACTTACTTTCAATAACAGCACCGGTCCGTTCGCTCGTTCCAACCTGCCCTTTGTAATCTTCAATTTTTTCAAGCTGGCCAAGTGCTGCAATATTTTCAGCAATTTTTTTACGCAACGAAAACCGGTCCATACCGTTGTATGCAAGCACCTGTTCAGATGGCATATCTTCTTCCAGTTCAACTGTGGTGAATTTGCCTGAAATATCCAGCGTATCAATTGCTTTCAGGTTGTGTTTCAGCCCAAGCATGTTATCATTCTTATCATGCGCCGGTGTTATTTTTAAAGCGCCGGTACCAAAATCGGCTGTTACATATTCATCAGCAATTATTGGGATACGGCGGTTGATAATTGGTACTATCACTTGCTTTCCAATAAGACTGCTATAGCGTTCATCCGCAGGATTTACACAAATAGCCACATCACCTAAAATGGTCTCAGGCCTTGTGGTGGCAACAGTAATAGAGCCCCCGGTCGCTGAAGGTGTGCCATCATTGTCGTCAAATTTGTAAGTCACATAATATAGCTTCGAATCGGTTTCTTTAAAAATTACTTCTTCATCACTCAGTGCTGTAAGGCTTACCGGATCCCAGTTCACCATTCTTTTGCCACGGTAAATAAGTCCTTTATTATACAAGTCGATAAACACTTTTATCACACTCTTGTAATAATCACCATCCATGGTAAAAGAAGTGCGGTTCCAATCCAGGCTGCAGCCAAGTTTTTTGAGTTGCTGCAAAATAATACCATCATACTTTTCCTTCCATTCCCAGGCATAGGCTAAAAATTCATCCCTGGTTAAAGAAGATTTGGCGATGCCTCTTTCTCTCAGCATGCCTACCACTTTTGCTTCAGTGGCAATACTTGCATGGTCTGTACCCGGCACCCAGCAGGCATTTTTACCCTGCATTCTTGCCCGGCGAATTAAAATATCCTGTATGGTGCTGTTGAGGCAATGCCCCATGTGCAGCACACCCGTTACGTTAGGCGGCGGAATTACAATTGTATATGGCTCTCTTCCATCTGGGTTGCTGTTAAAATATCCTTTGTCCAGCCAGTGCTGGTACCATTTGGCCTCTGTATCTAACGGTAAATAATTCTTACTAAGTTCCATGTTCCGATTAAATCTTTTTTTATGTACCCTGCAGTTGAATTTTGTGCTGCTTCATTGGCATAGTCCCGAAAGCTTTCTGGATGCTATGAGTCATTTGACAGCATTTTCTGCAATATTATTGGCTGCAAATGTACGGATTGACGGTGCATTATTAAAACAGGAGGCCACACTACAGATACATGTAGGTTTTACTAAGTTTTTGGTATAATTTTTACATCAACTACTTAAAATATTTTATGCTTGATAAAGATGTAACCGGAAACATTGAAGCTGCTGAGAAACTTGCCCGGGAAAAGGCTTCGCTGTTGCTAAAAGAGCAAGACATTAAAAAGCTTACTAAAAAGGAAAGTGATAAAAATCCGGACATTGATGAGTTGTCTTCAGATGGCTCCGGTAGTGCCTTTGCAGGAACGGAGGAAGTAAAAGAGTGATGAACTCAAAATATTTTTTCCATCATTATATCTGCGGAGAGGTAGTGAGAATTTTGTACAGGAACATGGCTGAAACCATATTTTTCATACAACTTTAAAGCCGTTGTAAGCTGGCTGTTTGAGAGCAGGAAAACTTTTACCGCTTTTTTTGTGGCGGCCGCTTCAAGGCATTTTTCGAGTATGATTTTACTAATGCCTTGGCCCTGGTAAGCTGGTGCCACAGCCATTTTTGCCAATTCGTATTCACCCGGTGCTTCCTGTATCAAGGCACCAGTTGCTACTATTTCTTCTCCCGCCAGGGCCAAAAATATGCAACCACCAGTTGAGAGTATCTGCCCTTCCGGATCGTCGAGCATTTTTACATCTGCATCTTCGGTAAGGCCAAATTTATCAAGCCATTCTATATTAAGTTGCTTGAATGCCGTTGCATATTTTTTGTCGTAATCGATGATTGAAATTTCCATAATAGTAGTTGCTGGTTGAGCTCATCAAAACAATGCATCCCAATAATTGCTGTTTGACAAAAAGGTTATTTTTTTAAAATAGCAATCACAATTAGCTTTGCGTTTCAAAAATTGTGAAGAAAAGCTTAATGGGTTTAAACTGCGGTAGCTGTTAATAACACCGGTATTGCAAAGTTTATAACAGGCAGCCAACCAGTTTTTTAAAGAATAAATCTATGAAAGTTTTTAAGTTTGGGGGAGCCAGTATTAATTCAGTTGAAAGGATCAATAATGTGGCTGGAATTTTAAGGTCTTTCAGTGGCGAAAAGATATTTATTATCATCTCTGCCATGGGCAAAACCACCAATGCTTTGGAAAAAGTTACTGAAGCTTTTTATAGCGGTGAACGGGAGCAGGCGCTTGAACTTTTTAAGGCGATTAAAGATGATCACAACACAGTTGCCACCCGGCTAAACGTTGCAGCAGCTGCCAACGAAATTTTAAAAGATATTTATACAGAAGTTGAATGGCTGCTGTACGATAAGCCGGTAAGGGAATACGATTATTATTATGATCAGATTGTTTGTAGCGGGGAGCTAATGAGTACGGCCATTATCAGCTGCTTTTTTAACAGTATTTCAATAAATAATGCCTGGGTTGATGTGAGGGATATTTTAAGAACAGACGATAATTTCCGGGATGCTTCTATAGATTGGGAGTTTTCTGCTGGCCGGGTAAATGAATTTATTTTGCCAATATTAGCAGAATCGAATATCGTTATTACCCAGGGTTTTATTGGTTCTACAGATGAGAACGAAAGTGCCACACTTGGCCGTGAAGGCAGCGATTACAGCGCTGCTATTTTTGCCAATATGCTTGATGCTGAAAGTGAAACCATCTGGAAAGATGTAGAGGGTGTAATGAATGCAGATCCTAAAAAATTCAATGATGCAGTCTTTATCAGTTACCTTAGTTTCGATGAAGTGATAGAGATGGCTTACTACGGTGCCCAGGTTATTCATCCTAAAACTATTAAGCCGCTGCAGAATAAAAACATACCGTTGCATGTGCGGTGTTTTTTAAAGCCTGAGCTGGCGGGTACAATCATTGGCAGCAAACCTGTTCATGATCTGCCGCCGGTTATAGTTGTAAAAGAAAACCAGGTGCTCATCACTTTTACCAGCAGAGATTTTTCCTTAATCGCTAAAACGGGGGTGCCTGTTTTAAACCAGTTGTTTGAAGACCTGAAAATTTTACCCAACATACGCCAAAGCAGCGCCATTACTATGTTGTGCAGTTTTGATGATTGGCCGGAGCGTATAGAAAAGCTGGCCCTTGCTGCAAGCGAGCATTTTGAAGTGGCAGTTGAAAAGAACATCAGCCTCCTGACTATCAGGCATTACAATGATGCAATTGTAGAACGCATGACCAGCGGTAAAAACATTGTTTTGATGCAAAAAACAAAAGAGACAATACAGGTGTTGATGGGGAATTGATCAGTTTACGGTTTGTGGTTTTACAGTTTACTGTTTATAGTTTGGGATGATGGTCCAATGATGTTTTAAACAGTCAATACTTCAGGTCAGCCTGTTTGAATTGAGAAGATCAATTTAGATTTAAAACTTTAAAAATACATATATGCAATACGGCGATTTTTATTACCCAATGCCTGCAAATGAGCCGGTACTGAATTACGCACCAGGCAGTAAAGAAAAGCTGGCGTTGAAAGCAGCTATCAAAGAATTGAAGGCTGCCAAAGTTGATGTGCCAATGTACATCGGCAGTGAGGAGGTTAGAACAGGTAAAAAAATGGAGATCAGGCCGCCGCATGAATTAAAAAAATTGCTGGGTCATTTTCATTTTGGCGATGCAAGTCATGTAAAAAAAGCCATTGCAGCAGCAGCAAATGCTAAAGATAAATGGGCCAGCAGCAGTTGGGAAAACCGGGCAAATATCTTTTTAAAAGCTGCAGATTTGCTGGCAACTAAATACAGGTTTCATATTAATGCCACCACCATGCTTGGGCAAAGTAAAAATTGCTACCAGGCAGAGATTGATGCAGCGTGTGAACTCATCGATTTTCTGCGATTTAATGTTCATTTTCTTAGTGAGATTTACAGGCAGCAGCCAATTAGCAATCCCGGAATGAAGAACAGGATGGAATACCGTCCGTTGGAAGGTTTTGTATTGGCAATTTCCCCTTTCAACTTTACAGCTATTGGCGGCAACTTGCCCACCAGCGCTGCGATGTGTGGCAATGTGGTAATCTGGAAATGCGCCAATACCCAGGTTTACAGTGCACAAATGTTTATGCGGATTTTGAAAGAAGCTGGGTTGCCAGATGGTGTTATCAATCTTATTTATGTTGATGGCCCGGTGTTAGGCGAAATATGCTTTAATCACCCGGACTTTGCTGGTGTTCATTTTACAGGGAGCACCGGCGTGTTTAACCAAATGTGGAAAATAATCGGTGCCAATATGAGTAATTATAAAAGCTACCCGAGAATTGTTGGTGAAACCGGTGGAAAAGATTTTGTGATTGCTCATAAAAGTGCCGACCCGGATGTTGTTGTGGCTGCGTTGGCAAGGGGTGCTTTTGAATACCAGGGACAAAAATGCAGTGCTGCATCCCGTGCTTATATTCCATCTAATATTGCAGAAGAGGTTAAGAAAAAACTGGTAGTCGCTGTAAAGTCAATGAAAATGGGGTCTGTGGATGATTTTACCAATTTTGTAAATGCAGTTATTGATGAAAAAAGCTTTGACAAGCTGGAAGGATATATAAAAGCAGCGGGCAAAAAAGACAGTGGTGCAAAAATTTTAGTTGGTGGCAAGTGCGATAAATCTAAAGGGTATTATATACAACCAACAGTTATAGAAACTACCAACCCGGGTTATGTTACGCTTTGCGAAGAATTATTTGGCCCGGTGCTTACCATATATATATATGACAGCAACAAATTTGAAGATGCACTAAAACTGGTTGACAATACATCACCTTATGCACTCACGGGTGCCGTGATTTCGCAGGATCGTTATGCTGTGGAACTTGCTACCAACATGCTCAGGAACAATGCCGGTAATTTTTACATCAACGATAAACCAACAGGTGCTGTTGTTGGCCAGCAGCCATTTGGTGGTGCAAGAGCAAGCGGTACCAATGATAAAGCTGGTTCTATTTTAAATCTTTACCGCTGGCTGAGTGCCAGAACAATTAAAGAAACTTTTGTTCCACCAGTTGATTACAGGTATTCTTTTTTGGAAGAAGCCTGATTTGAAACAAAGATTTACAGCCCTCTGAAAATGAGGGCTTTTTTTATTCATTTAATAAAAATAAATTCGCCGTAAATAAAAAGCACAATTGAAAATTATTTTAGATAAGCAACAACTTCACCTCACCATCCTGAGGCTTGCCCATCAACTCTCAGAAAATATTGTGGATTTGAACGAAGTGGTTTTCATCGGGCTGCAGCCACGTGGCCTCCCCGTAAGTAAGTTAGTTGTGGAGCATTTAAAAACACTTTACCCCGGGCAGGAAGTGCGTTACGGTATTCTGGATATTACGTTTTACAGAGATGATGTAAGAACTGAAATACATAAAGCCACCAAAACCGATATTCCATTTTCTGTGCAGGATAAAAAGGTGATATTGATTGATGATGTGTTGTACACCGGCCGTACCATCAGGGCTGCCTTGGATGCACTGCAGGATTTTGGCCGACCGAAAAAAGTTGAACTTTGTGTACTGGTTGACAGAATATTTAACCGTGAGCTGCCCATTCAGCCTGATTATTATGGCAAAGCAATTGACACCCTTACCTCTCAAAAAGTAAAGGCAGACTGGGAAAAAGAGCAGGTGATTTTGTACTAGCCTTACCCCCGCCGCTCCAAAGGAGAGGAGCCAGCTCCACTCAAATCTGGTTCACATTTTTTGCACAGGCAGCAAAAAATAAATTATAAACCATTAGTTTTGCCCCTTAATGCAACTATCTACAAAACATTTATTAGGCATTAAAGATTTGCTGCCCTCAGACATTTCTCTCATTCTTTCCACAGCAAGCCAGTTTAAAGAAGTTTTACAAAGACCGGTAAAAAAAGTGCCCTCTTTACGGGATGTTACCATCGTAAACTTGTTTTACGAAAGCTCAACCCGTACAAGGATTTCTTTTGAACTGGCAGAAAAAAGGCTTGGAGCCGATACCATTAATTTTACTGCCTCAGGTTCATCAGTGTCTAAAGGAGAAACCTTGCTGGATACGGTAAACAACATCCTGAGCATGAAAGTGGACATGATTGTAATGCGGCACAGTGCCAGCGGAGCGCCACATTTTTTATCACAGCACATTGATGCTGCCATTGTGAATGCCGGTGATGGTATTAATGAGCATCCCACGCAGGCATTACTTGATGCATTTTCCATCTCAGAAAAATTGGGCACACTAGAGGGCAAAAAAATTGTACTCATTGGCGATATCATGCATTCCAGGGTGGCACTCAGTAACATTTATTTGTTGAAGAAGATGGGTGCTGAAGTGATGGTTGCCGGTCCGCCAACTTTAATCCCAACCTATATAAAAGAGGCATTTGATGTGCAGGTTGAGTACAATCTTGAAAAAGCGCTTCAATGGTGTGATGTGGCTAATGTATTGCGTATTCAGCTTGAGCGGCAAAACCAGGTATTGTTTTCTTCATTGAGAGAATACAATCTCGCCTATGGAGTAAGCAGGAAATTATTGAATAAGTTACACAAAGAAATTGTAATTATGCATCCCGGTCCAATTAACCGTGGCGTGGAAATAGACAGCGATGTGGCAGATAGTGACCAATCAATAATATTGCAGCAGGTAGAAAATGGGGTTGCAGTAAGGATGGCTGCATTATATTTGCTGAGTCCACAGGCTCAGAAATAGAGGGATAAGTAAATAGTCATTTATGCGGATAGGTTTATTTCCCGGTACATTTGATCCGGTTACACTAGGCCATATAGATATAATCAACAGGGCAATGCCTTTATTTGATAAAGTGATTATTGGTATTGGACGGAATGTAAATAAAACACCGATGTATTCGGAGGATTTGAGGTTGCAATGGTTAAAACAAATTTACGCTCATGAGCCAAAAGTAGAAGCTTTGTTTTACGAAGGGCTCACTGTAAATGTTTGTAAAGAAGTGGGCGCTAATTTTATCATCCGTGGAATAAGGTACGTCAACGACTTTGAATACGAAAAAGCGATTGCTGATATGAACAGAAGTATAACTGCAGACCATATTGAAACTGTATTTTTTACTTGCCTTCCCCAGTACACTTCAGTCGCCTCCACGCTTGTAAGAGACGTAATTAAGAACAACGGGGAAGTTTCACAATTTTTACCTGCAGTCGTCAACGACTATATAAAAAAATCTAAAAACTAAATCAACAGTCTATGGCAATCTGGTTTAACAAATCATTGAAAATAACCGACCTATCTGCAATTGAACCTGGCACAATGGCCGAATTTCTTGGAATGGAATGGACAGAATTGGGAGAGGATTTTGTGAAAATAAAAATGCCTGTTGACCAGCGTACAAAACAGCCATATGGATTACTTCACGGTGGTGCAAGTTGCGCTATTGCGGAAACAGCCGGCAGCGTTGCATCTCAGCTTGTGCTTGATCCAAATAAATTTATTTGTGTAGGTCTTGAAATAAACGCCAATCACATCAGGAGCGTAAGACACGGAAGTGTGATTGCAACTGCAAAGCCACTGCACCTTGGTGGTACAACCCATGTTTGGGATATCAAAATTCATGATGATAACAACCAGTTGATCTGCATCAGCAGGCTGACGCTGGCTATTTTAAAGAAGGCGTTTTAAAATTAAGGTGTATCAAAAAAACTTGCCAGAATATCTTTAATTGAGGGGTAGGTGTCAGCTAAAGGCTCTTCAAGGGCCTTGGTTGACACCCATTTTAGTTGGTCAATATCCTCTTCTGTTTGTGGAACAAGCCGCTGATCAGATGGACAAGTCATATAAAACCAGTGAGTGGTTTTTATAAAGTGTTTACCATAGGCGTTGTAAGTGTGATAAGTTTCACCAGTTTTTTGCTTTACGGTAAGATGAGTAACGCCGGTTTCCTCTTCCACTTCTCTTACGGCGCAAGCCTCAGCATCTTCTCCTTCCTCCACTTTTCCTTTTGGCAAATCCCATTTTTTTAACCGGTATATAAAGAGAATCTCATGTTCCGGGTTTTGTACAATTCCACCAGCTGCTTCTATATGAGTGAAATGTTTAAAAAATTGCTTTTTAAGCTTGTTCAGGTCATTGTGTAAAAGCACACCGGCATGAAACTGCTCCTTTTTTATTTCATGCAGCAAAGCATTAATGGCCGGGGTGGAAATTTCATCAATAAAAATTGCATCAGGGTGTTGCAGCACATCTTTCCATTCATCTTCTATAGCATCGCAGAGATAAACAGGCTTATCGTCAAAATATATTTTAATAAACATTTGGCTGAAGATTTAACGTTGTAGTGAGTATGAATATTTGGATGAGTAAGTCGGACTCCATCTTTTTTCATAATTTGCAGCATGACCAATGAAAAGGCTGTAGCCGAGAAACTGTTACAAATTAATGCAATAAAATTGAACCCACAACAACCCTTTACCTGGGCCAGCGGTTGGAAAAGTCCTATTTATTGTGATAATCGCAAGGTGCTATCTTTTCCATATTCAAGGGATTTTATTAAAAGTGAAATGTGCAACCTTATTTTTGAAAAATTTCCTGAAGTGGATATGCTTGCAGGTGTTGCAACTGCCGGAATTCCCTGGGGAGCTATGGCTGCCGATCAGTTAAAGTTGCCTTATATTTATGTTCGCCCAAAACCAAAAGAACATGGTTTGGGTAATCAGATTGAAGGATATTTTGAAAAGAGCCAAACAGTGTTAGTAATAGAAGATTTAATTTCCACCGGGAAAAGCAGCTTGCAAGTGGTGGATGTTTTAAAAAATGAGGGTTTGCTGGTTGCAGGAATGGTTTCCATTTTTACTTATGGTTTCCAGGTTGCGACAGATGCATTTGATTCGGCCGGGGTTATCCAGTACTCCCTCACGAATTATGGTACTTTAATTGATCTTGCTGTCGAAAAAGGGATTGTTACAGCCAATCAGCAGGAAACTTTGCTAAGCTGGCGGGAGAGTCCTTCAACATGGAATAGTATTTCGTAATCTTTAAAAATAAACAAAAATGAAAGTAATTAAATTGGCTCTTTTTTTAATTTTAGGCGCTGTTTCCACTGGTTTCGCCCAGGCAAAAGCTGTTCAAAAAGTGGTAATAAATACACCAACTGTTCAATGCGAAATGTGTAAAGACAAGATTGAAAAATATTTAACCAGGGAACCGGGCGTTTCAGCGGTAAAAGTTGACTACAAAAAGAAGACAACAACGGTAACTTATTTAACAGATAGGAACAATATTGAGCAGTTGAAAACAGCCATTGCCAATGCCGGTTATGATGCTGATGATGTAACTGCGGATGAAGGAGCCTACAAAAAACTGCCAGCCTGCTGCAAAAAACCGGCAGCCAAGCCAGCCGAGAAGCAGTAAAAAATCCTAAAACCCGAAGAAATTGACCGCCATTTTGGGCGGTTTTTTTATGCCCGTATGGGAAAAATTACAATGCCTTGCCCAGGCCAATTTTTTGGAAACCCTTTTTTTTCGACAAATGGAGAGCAAACTAAAATAGAAAATGCGGTTAAATGTGAACGGAAGGAAATCCTCAAATAGCAATATTTCCAAAAATAACGTCGCTAGACGCCCCGTTTTACTGCCTCAAAAAAGTGCACCATCGTAAAATATCACCTTAAAAATCCGGAATAACTCTCAAAATGATTTAAGATATTTCAGACTTTTTGTCATTTTTCTACGTTTAGAAAACAGAGAACTGGTGATATTCTTCGTACCTGATGGGGAAGCTGATAAACGTATTTGCCTTTCCCACCTTAACCGAACCTGTGATTTTCACTTTTACCTGGGTACTAAAAAAAGCACTAAGCCCATTTTTCAGCATATTCTTCATGTCCAAATCCACCGTAACCGGGAAGGCGAATTCCTGTTTTCGGGGCAGGGTTATCTGGTAAATTTGCTGGGTATGCCCGAGAAAAACATCATTTACAAAAATATCTATATCTGTACTTTTTAATTGTAAACCAAAGTTATTGGGATTAAAATACACCAAATCCATTTTTAGCAAGGTAGAAGAAAATCCAACTTTTTGTATACTGAAGTTTTTAAAACTCCGGTATTCCAACGGTTTTGGTGTTGTACAATTTGTAAATGTGAGCAAAATACAAAGAGAAAATAGGAGGGCTGTTGTTTGTTTCAATGCTGGCAGTTGATGATGTAATTTTTGATTGGTGAATTTAGGGTGTTAAAATCAAAGAACCCAAAATACCTCAAATTTTAACACTAAAGGGTTTAGTTTTATTTTTTCTCTTAAAAAAATATTATAAAAATAGTCAACTAAATAATATAGTTTATAATTTATAATTTAACCAATTATTATACAGTAATTTATAATAAAAATATAAATTTAAAGTTGATAATAATTGAACATTAAATTGCTTTAGATTGATTAAAATTTTCCTACCCTACAATTTTCAATTTTTAGTTTATAAAAATGATGTAAAAAGTTGATAAACAGTTTATTATATAATAAATCAATAATAAAAATTCAATTAAAAGTTAAATAGCTGATTCTATTATCTGAAAAGGATCATTTCAAATTTATTTTTAGCATCAGAAAAATAAAAATGGCATTAAATGGATTATTCTTTCTTGGGCAGGATGAAGAGAAGGAAGAAATGGAATGGCTTTAAAAGGCTTTAAAATGGGTTCATCGTACCTCTGATTTGTAATAGCAAAAATTTTGCACAGATGAAAATATTTGATCAATGTATTTTAGTTTTTAGAAGGAAATTTACCTGTAATAAATATATAATGTAATTCAAATTGAAAAAAATTTCGGAAAGGAGATTTTGGGAATTGAATCTCTTTAGAACATTTTAAAAGATCTTGTTCGAGTTTGAAGAGTTTGAATTAAGTGATGAGAATTGCGTTTGGGAGCTCACACCTCTGCAAAAAATAAAAAAATGCGGGGTTGGAAAATTTTTGCCATTGCTGAATTCAAGTCGGCTGGTGTACGGGGATTTTCTGATTAAAGCTGGAAAACGGTTGGGAAGTAACAGAGGAAGAGTAGAAATTGAATATGCCATAATGACGTATTCTTGAAAATGAAAAGGAATCAGAAATTATTCATGTTCTTTCAAGGCAAGAATTTAAAAAGCATTTTTTTAGACTTCAACTTCTCCGATTAAAAAGACGCTTCCACATATTATAATAATGTCCTTTTTTGAGGCTGCAAGTTTTGCTGATTTTATTGCTTCATTTACATCGTCAAAAAAATCACCTTCCAGGTTATGGGTTAAGGCAAGCGACCGGAGATCTTTGGCAGGCAGGGCTCTGGGAATATGAGCATTGGTAAAATAATATTTTGCATCTTTCGGGAACAACCGGAGAATGTTTTCAACTTCCTTGTCTTTCACCATTCCGGTAACAAAATGATATTGCCTTTCCTTATAAAAAGTTTTAAGCTGCAGCATCACCTGCAGGATGCCGTCTTCATTATGGGCGACATCAAGAACTAAAAGCGGATTTTCTTGCAACACCTCCCAACGGCCATGCAAGCCTGTTATTTTTGTTACCTGGCTCAAGGCTGCTTTAACGGATGTATCCTTCACGTTAAACCCACGATCATTTAAAATATCCACCGAAGTTAATACCGTACATAGATTTTCTGCCTGGTAAAGGCCATTTAGATCAAGTAGAATTTCGTCTTGTGTTCCTTTCACTAAATTTTGCACCTGGCAGGCCAGACTGTAAGCGCTTAAATGAGTTTTGCTTGTGCGATAACATTCCGGGGCAAAATATAGCTTTGCATTTTCGTAAACGGCTTTGTCTTCGAATATTTTCTTTGTTTCCGGTAAGTATGCCCCAATTACAACCGGAATATCTTTTTTTATAATACCGGCTTTTTCCGCCGCTATTTTTTGCAGGCTGTCACCAAGAATATTCATGTGATCCCATCCAATATTAGTGATAACAGCAAGTTCAGGTAAAATAACGTTGGTACTATCGAGCCGGCCACCGAGGCCTGTTTCAATAATGGCAATGTCAACTTTTTCAACAGCAAAATATTCGAAAGCCATCGCCACCGTCAACTCGAAAAATGAAGGTTCAATTTTTTCGGCCAATATTTTGTTCCGCTCTGTAAACTCAACTACAAAATCTTTGGCTATCATTTCACCGTTAATTTTTATTCTTTCCCTGAAATCTTTAAGGTGGGGAGAAGTATAAAGCCCGGTTTTGTAACCCGCCTGTTGAAAAATAGCGGCCAGCATATGACTTGTACTTCCCTTGCCGTTTGTGCCGGCAACATGTACCGATTTAAATTTTTCTTGCGGATTATCCAGCGCCCTGCAAAGTTCAATTGTATTGTACAGATCTTTTTTATAGGCTGCCGCACCTATGCGGCTGAACATTGGAAGCTGTGAATAGAGGTATTCGATCGTCTGCTGGTAATTCATTACTGCAAATATAAAAATCCCACAGTGTTTTAGTTCTGTGCGCAAAAAGTAAATGAATCAGTTATTGAATGCTGAAATTAAAAGGTACCGTTACTGTGCTCTCGTGGTCAGATGGATTAAATTTTATATTGGGGAGATAGCCAATAATTGCAGTTGTATATCTTGAATCTGGACTCGTACTACCTTTGTCTCTCCCAATATAAGTCCCTTTTCCATCAGGGGAAACTCTTATGATTGCATTGATCGTGGCCTTAGGCAAATCTCCAGAAAATATGTATCTGTTTGTAATACTTCTGTCACCTTTAGAAACTCTCAATCCTCCACCACTTTTGCCCCCGGGTGTGTTGCCATAGCTGTCCGGTTTGCCTGAAGGACCGCCTGCATCGCCGGTTCCACCCGTTTTATTACCCTGGTATTTGTAACCATTATCTTCGGTTGCGCCATTGCCTTTACCGTTCCCGGGGCCTTTATAAGTTGCAATTGGTTTGGGAGGTTTTGGTGTTACCACCGTTTGTGGTGCAGGGTTGGTAGTTTTTACTGGTTTCGTCGCAGGCGTAACAACTGGCGTCGGATTTTTTACAGGTTTAATATTCTTTACAACCGGAGCTGCATCTGCTTCTGCATTATCATCAGGATTGGCTTCATTTTGTTCGGCAGCAGCCTGGCTGTTATTTACCTGCCGTGGTGCAGGCTGAGGAGCAGCATTTGTATTCATCTCACCTTTTATCAATGGTTGTTTTTCGCCAAAACCCTCATCGTTGTTTCCAAGATTGATCTCCATCAAATCTTGCGCAAGCGAAATTGGAGGAGTAACTTTCATCACAGGAAAGGTTATGATGAAGGCCAGCAACAGCAAAACACCGCAAATGATAAGGGTGTACAGCAGCGCCTTTTTATTTTTTTCTGAGTCGAATGTTGCCTGCATAGTAAGATGATTCATTGTAAAGATATTTGATAAAATCAAACGATACAATAGTATGCCAGTTTACACAGCTGTTAAAATAGTTTAACAGGATATAATGTGAAGATGCAGCAAGTATTAGTTTTTGAAGAAGATGTCATAACCAAACCTTAAAATAGTTCCGATAACTACCACCAGGAAAAATACCCTGATGAAACTGTTTCCTTTGAGAAGCGCCAGCCTGGCGCCGAAAAATGAACCACTCAAATTACAGATTGCCATTGGAATTGCAAAAGCGTAAAGGATGTGCCCTGTTTTAGAAAAGTATAAAATGGAACCGCAGTTTGTTGCCAGGTTTACAAATTTTGCATGAGCGCTGGCTTTTAAAAAATCGAACCCAATAACAGATATAAAGAAAAGTACGAGAAAGCTGCCGGCACCCGGGCCAATAAAACCATCATAAAAGCCAATCAACAGCGCAAAAATAAAGGAGTATAAAAGCTCTTTGCCTTCGCCGATATTTTTGGTAACTGCGGTTCCGAAATCTTTTTTGGTATAGGTGTACACTGCGACTGCTATCAGCACACAAAAAATAATCGGTTTCATAAAACGGTTGCTTACATGAGCAACGCAAAGCGAACCTGCCATGGCAGCAAATAGAGCAACCAGGCACATAAGAACCAATGTTTTCCAATGCAGCTTTATCCGTTTGGCATATTGAAATGCAGCAATAGAGGTTCCGGTAAATGAAGGAATTTTGGTTGTTCCAAGTAAGGTGGCCACAGGATATTGCGGCAGCGTTACCAGGATAGCAGGTGTTTGAACGAGGCCTCCGCCACCCACAACCGCATCAATAAAACCGGCTGAAAAAGCAGCGATGCATAAAATCACAAGTTGCTGGGTCATTTGAGCCCACGTTTTCTGAAAAGAAAAAAGGCTGCTATCCAAAAAGAAATTGCAATAAAAGCCACACCTTGATACCCTATTGAATGCGTTGAAATTAATCCGCTTCTTGAAACACTTATTCCCGAAGTGCTTTCGCTTTTAATAAACAGGTATACTCCGCAGCAAGTAATTGCGATAGAACAAAATATCCAGACAAATCTGAATAACCTGTAATCACTTTTTATTTCTTGATCTTCCGATATTAATTGCTTTTTTCGCATCTTATCTTTTATAATTCCGTTCACCAAACAGCAGGCTTCCAATTCTTACCATGTTACTGCCTTCTTCTACAGCAATTTTATAATCGCCGCTCATGCCCATGGAAAGGGTGAATGGTGAATGGTGAACGGTATTTGCAGGCGCTGGACCGTGATTGATAAATTTCTTTTCAGACAAAAGCTTCAAAGCTTTAAACTCACTTCTTACCAGGTCGAGATCATCAGAAAAACTAGCCATTCCCATCAGTCCTTTTACTTGCACATTTGCATATTTTTCAATTTGAACTACAGCCAATTCTTTTTCATCAAAGCCGAATTTGGTTTCTTCTTTTGAAATATGAACCTGCAACAGGCAATTGATAACCCGGTTATTTTTCAACGCCTGTTTATTTATTTCTGCCAGCAAACTTTCGCTATCAACTCCATGAATAAGATGAACAAATGGAGCTATGTATTTTACCTTATTACTCTGCAGGTGACCAATAAAATGCCACCGGATCTCCTTCGGTAAAGCAGTTTCTTTATCAACTAACTCCTGCACATAATTTTCTCCAAAATCTCTTTGACCAAGTTTATACAACTCAAGAATATCTTCGTTGGGTTTGGTTTTGGACACAGCAACCAGGGTTGCTTTTCCTTCCAATTCATTAATTATTTGGGTGTATTTCTCTTTATTAACTGCCATTCTCCTGTTTGAAGCCGTGAAATTACTTCATTCTTAACCACATAAAAAATGTGCAAACAACCTTCGGTATTTGCACATCTGCATATATTCTTATTTGCACGTTATTTAAGAATACTTCTGCTAATTACAATCCGCTGCACTTCACTCGTGCCCTCATAAATCTGGGTGATCTTAGCATCTCTCATCAACCGTTCAACATGGTATTCTTTTACAAAACCATAGCCACCGTGAATTTGCACTGCTTCTGTAGCAGTCCACATGGCGGTTTCGCTTGCAAAAACTTTGGCCATGCTTCCGCTTAGTGTATAATCTAAATGCTCATCTTTTTCCCAGGCTGCTTTTAGGCAAAGCAGGCGGGCCATTTCTATTTTGGTGGCCATATCCGCCAGCTTAAACTGAATTATCTGGTGGTGCATAATCTCTTTTCCAAAAGCCTTGCGCTGCTTACTATATGTCAGTGCTCTCTCGTATGCACCCGATGCAATGCCCAAAGCCTGTGAAGCGATGCCAATGCGGCCACCACCAAGGGTCTTCATCGCAAAAGGAAATCCAAA
Organism: Ferruginibacter sp.; assembly: GCA_965247025.1. GTDB lineage: Bacteria > Bacteroidota > Bacteroidia > Chitinophagales > Chitinophagaceae > Ferruginibacter. The sequence goes on from OZ252000.1 coordinate 6,569,712, forward strand.
GCCATCTTCACCTATCCTGTTTTCTTTGGGCACTTTTACATCGTTCAGTAAAATAGTATGTGTATCGCTGCCGCGGATGCCCAGCTTATTTTCCTTGGCACCAACCACCACACCGGGCCAATTCTTCTCAACAATAAATGCATTGATGCCCTTATGGCCTTTTTCAGGATAAGTTTGTGCAATCACCAAATAAACACTGGCGCTGCTGCCATTGGTAATCCAGTTTTTAGTTCCGTTTAAGAGGTAGTGGTCACCTTTATCTTCTGCTGTTGTACGCTGAGAAGTAGCGTCACTGCCAGCTTCCGGCTCACTTAATAAAAATGCACCTATGTACAGTTCTCCATCTTTCTTTCCCTGTGCTAATGGAATCAAATATTGCTGGCGTTGTTCCTCATTGCCATATTCCTGGATGCCATAGCAGACAAGGCTGTTATTAACGCTCATGCAAACACTCACGCTGGCATCAACTTTACTAATTTCTTCCATAGCCAAAACATAACTGATGGTGTCCATTCCGCTGCCGCCATATTCAGGTTTCACCATCATGCCCATAAAACCTAAATCGGCCAGTTTCTCAATCTGTTCCTTTGGAAATCTTTGTAATTCGTCTCTTTCAATAACTCCCGGCAGGCATTCATTATTGGCAAAATCCCGGGCGGCTTTTTGTATCATCAGGTGTTCTTCTGACAGTTGAAAATTCATAGCAGGAAAATTAAATTTGAATAACAAAAATAAGGTAAGTAAACTGACTGAAGCTACAAATCAAACCTCAGAAGCAAAGCCTATCAAAGCAGGCATTTGCAGGGTTTAATATTTTACAATTCTGCCACCGGGCTGCCGCCCCAACTCGTATTTGCCGGTAAAGTTTCACCTTTCATCACCAATGAAAGCGGTGCCAGTTTTACATCATCGCCAATCTCACTATCATACAAAATAATGCTGCGGCTGCCAATACTCGTTCTTGCACCAAATTTTACAGGGCCTACTTTCATAATTCTGTCTTCAAAAAGATGCGTTTGTGGTCCGCAATCTTCGTTGAGTGCAGCATCGTCACCGATAGTTACCATATCATATTCGGTGATGTCGGCGGTGTTCATGTAAACCCGTTTGCCAGCTTTCACGCCTAAAAAGCGAAGCATAAAAGGCAGCCAGGGCGTGCCGATGAGGTATTCTAAAAAGAAAGGAATGGCCAGGGCTTCGTAGGTACTTGTTACCAGTTCACTGCTCCAAACTTTCCAGCTCCACATGGGTGCAGTAAATGGTTTGTATTTACCAATAATGAACCATTTTAATATTACCACCAGCAAAAATGATGGCAGGCCCATTATAAATAAGTAGTACAACGGTGATAATAAAAAGATGCGGAGAACACTTTCTTCATCAAGCATATCACTGCCATAACCTATAAAAAATACGCTGCAAATAAGTACAACAGTTTGTGGCAGGATGATGCGGATACCTTCGACAGTTCCCCTTTTTATCTTCAGGCTTGTTGTTGGTTTAAATGTAAGGGAACTATCAAAACCTGCGGCGTTTTGTCGCTTAGGTAATGCAATCGCCGGCGATCCAAACCAATCATGAGAAGACTGTCCTTCGAGTTGCTCAGGTGTTGGCGGCGTACTCAATACCCCAATCAGCATATTACTTTCAAGGTTGTAACCCTGCGGAATAAGTGCGCTGTTACCTACAAAAGAATTATCGGCAACGGAAGTTTTTTCAAGGATAAGCCGCTGTCCTCTTACATCTGCTTCACCCAATGTTACAGCATCGGCAATAAAAGAACCGGTACCAATTTCGAGAAGAGGATGAGTAACGCTGCTGGCCGTAGATATCTCGGTGTGCTTGCCAATTTTAGCACCCAATGCCCTGAAATACGATGAGATATACATGGTGGCATAAAGCGGGTGCAATACAATCAGGGAAAGGGTATTCATTTGGTCTACTATCCATTTTTTATAATATAGCAGGCCATACACCGGGTAAGTGCCGGGCTTCAGATCCCTTTGCAGCCACTTGCTTAACAAGATGTTTTCGCCGGCAAAAAGCAACAGGTAAACCATAGTTAAAATAGGTGTTATCCAAACATAACTAAAGTCGTATGCACTGGCAGCATTGTCCAACTCACTTAGTGCAACAAGCGTTGGTATTAGGGGCACCAATACAAACAGCGGGAAAAGGGTAAGGGAAATAGTATAAATAAAATTGTATTTTCTACGGGTTGCCTTGCTTACTGCCAGCGGCTGCACACATTCTGCATCGGTTCTGGTGTATATTTTTTTGGCGGGGCTGCCTTTCCATATTTCGGCGTATTCAATTTTTTCGCCGGGGGGCAGAAAACTAAGATCCTGCAATTCTCCCCAGTCTGCAATTTCTGTATTACCGGCAATAACAGCACTGCTGCCAATGTAAGCATGATTACCAATCTTAACTTTTGTAAGTTTAAAAAGACCGTTTTCAACAACCGCATTATTGATGTTTACATAACTGCTGATGCTAACATCTTCACCAATTTCCACCAGGTCTTCTGCGCCAATGGTTAAGGCACTCAGCTGAGCATCTGCCGAAATTTTTACACCGAGAGATTTAAAAAATAGCGGGTACATCGGTGTGCCATTCAGGAACTGTGTTGGCATCAGCTTTTGAATGGTATTTACCAGCCACCAGCGAAAATAATAACTGCCCCACATGGGGTATTCGCCAGCCTTATATTTGCCGATAATGAGCCATTTTGCAGCAATACCGAGGCCGGTAAAAATGGGAGGCAGTGTACAAAAAATGAGCAGAGCGGCAATCAATCCGTAAGCATGACTCTCACTATTAAGTTGGGTATAATAATAGCCCAGATATGGAACAAAAATTTGTGTGGCAAACAGGCCAAATATTATCAGCACTGAAACTGTCTGAGCCAGCCAGCAGGTGTAATATCGCAGTTTTGATATTGGAATAAATGGTTGAGGTGCTGCTTTAATAACGCTGGCTTCATTCCATTTATTTACCAAAGCAGACAAGGGCCGGTGCAGGTAAACATCTTTTAGAGATGCTGCTGAAACCGCTCCTTCTTTTCGCATGCGGCTTACAAAAATGGCTGCCAGTAATGAATGCCCGCCAAGGTCATGAAAGAAATCCTGCGTGAGAGAAGTAACTGGTTTTGCAGTGACAGCACTTAATATTTTCTTTACTTTTTCTTCAACAGAATCAGTAGATAAAATCTTTTCCTCAGCTACCGCTGCCTGTAAATATGCTTCCGGAACCGGTAGTTTTTTACGGTCAATTTTACCGCTCGGCAACCGGGGTAATTCATCAAGCTGCACAATTACAAAAGGCACCATGTAAGCCGGCAGTTTTAGCGCCAGCTGGTCTTTCAGCAAAGCTTCATCAAACTGAGTTTGCCTGTTCATCAGCACATAACCCGTAAGCTGATCCTGCCCTGCACCATCTTTTTTTAAAGCAACTGCAGCCTGCAATATGCCTGTTGCATTGTTGAGCAATGATTCTATTTCTCCCAACTCAATCCGGTAACCCCTTAATTTAACCTGGTCATCAATGCGGCCGATAAAATGAATGTCATGATTCTCATCCATAAAAGCTGCATCACCAGTTCTGTAGATGGTGTCGCCGGGCATGCTGGCAAGAAAATAATTTTTGGCGATAAATTTTTCAGCTGTGAGCTTTTCTAAATTCCAGTAGCCCTTGCTAACGCCTGCACCGGTAACAATCAGTTCACCAGGCTGGCCAATTTCCACTGGTTGCATTTGCTCGTTTACAACAGCCAGTCCATAATTAGCCAGCGGCTTGCCAATGGTAATTTTATCGCCCTTATTTAGTTCGGCAAAGGTGGCACTCACAGTTGTTTCCGTTGGGCCGTAACTATTAAAAAACTGCCTGTTTTTATTCGCCCATTTATCCAGCACCTGCTGTGTACATGCTTCGCCACCGGCATTGATGAGCCGCAGGCCTGGCAGTTCAATATCATCCATAACAGCCAGTAAACTCGGTACTGCATGTAAAACGGTGATCTTTTCCTTTAACAGGATTTCGCTTAGTTCATCAATGGATTTCGCAGTAATCGCATCTGCGATCCAGATAGTGGCGCCGGCCAGGTAGCTAACCCATGTTTCCTCACACCACATGTCAAAAGAAACAGAAAACCCCTGGTAAACTTTGTCTGTTGACCTGATCTTTAAAAGATCATTTTCTGACCGTACCAGTTGGCAAATATTCCGTTGGGAAATGGGAATTCCTTTTGGTTTGCCTGTGCTGCCGGAAGTAAAAAGTACGTAGGCATTATCATCTGGCAACAAGCCAGCATTTTTGTATTTAATAATATCGGTTTCTATAAAATTTAACTGGTGAATAAAAGTGCAGTTACCTTCCAGATTATTTGGTGTAATACAATGCGTTGCACCAACATCTTCCATAACCGCCAGCACTCTTTCGGCGGGCATATCGTAATCCATCGGCACATAAAAAGCACCACATTTTACAATAGCCAATACAGCCACATGCAACTCAATACTTCGTGGCCACCAAAGCATACAGGCACTGCCTTTTTGCAACCCCATGCCCTGAAGATTGGCTGCCACTGCGGTTGCCCAATCATCCAGTTGCTGGTAAGTAAGTTCTTTAGTTTTAAAAATCAGGGCTGTTTTACCAGGAAATAATTTTACCGTACCGGTAAAGATATCATCAAGCGTTTCTTCTTTAAGCAATCCAGGTTTGTCTGGTCCGGCTACAATACTCAGAGAGTCCATAATGTTGGTTTGGCCAAGTTCGTTTGGAATGCAAATATCTGTTATAACTGCCTCAGTAGATTTTAAATACATACCACTTATAATATTATTAACAAGAATGTTTTATCATTGGATTGAAGTTTATCAAACCAATGGATGTATGAGACTGGCGCCGGTTGAAACTGTTTAACAGCCAAAAAATGCATTAACCAGTTGTTATCAATACATGAAACTTATTTTATTAGTAAGACGATTTTTTCCGGTTTTGGCAAATGATAGTTTAAATGCAAAAACAGATGCCTGTTTTAAATGGTTACTTTTGCAGCGAAAATCAGCTACAGCTTAAGTATTTTGAATATGGCAAAAATCGCAATCAATATAGCAACAGGGAGTTTGCAACAAGAGGAAATAATTGTTGGGATAGATTTAGGAACCACTAATAGTTTGGTGGCAATAATTCACCCGGAAACAAAAATGCCGGTGGCGTTAAAGGAACACAACACATCCTCGCTGGTGCCGTCCGTTATACATTTTGATGAGGCAGTTAATATCACCGTTGGTGAAGAAGCAAAACTCAAACTGATAAGCGAGCCACAGAATACTATTTTTTCTGCCAAAAGGCTGATGGGAAAAAGTTACAATGACATCAAGGACAATGCATCATTTTTCTCTTACAAAGTAATTGACGATAATACAGAAGGATTGGTGAAAGTACAAGTTGGTAATAAATTTTATTCACCGGTTGATCTTTCATCTTTTATTTTAAAGGAGTTAAAACAACGGGCAGAACACATTCTTAAAACACCCGTAAATAAAGCGGTAATTACAGTGCCGGCCTATTTTAATGATAACCAGCGCCAGGCAACCAGAGACGCCGGTAAGCTTGCCGGCCTGGATGTATTGCGGATCATCAATGAACCAACAGCTGCAAGTCTTGCCTACGGCCTTGGCATTCCGGCCGCAGAAAATGGTGAAAAAACAATTGCAGTATATGATTTAGGCGGTGGCACTTTTGATATCTCGATTCTAAAGATTGAAGACGGTGTGTTTGAAGTTTTATCAACTAACGGTGACACTTATCTGGGTGGTGATGATATTGATAAAAGTATTGCAGATTTTTGGATGAAGCAATTGACAATTGATAAAGATTTATACAGGTCTGATAAAACTTTTGCCCAATCAATTCGCCTTAAAGCTGAAGAAGCAAAGATTCATTTATCAACTAATGATAAGTTTGAAGCAGCCCTGAACCAAAGGCAGGTTTCAATTACAAAACAACAATTTAATGAGCTGATAAAGCCCCTGGTTGATAAGACGCTTGACTCCTGCAAAAATGCATTAAAAGATGCGGCACTCAAGACAAGTGATATTGATGTGGTGGTGATGGTTGGCGGCAGTACGAGGGTTCCGCTGATTAAAGAAAGCATCAGCCAGTTTTTTGGCAGGCCAGTTAATGATACTGTTAATCCAGACGAAGTAGTAGCTCTTGGCGCAGCCATACAGGCAGATATTTTAGCCGGAAATAATAAGCAAATGTTATTGCTGGATGTAACGCCTTTATCATTAGGGATTGAGACAATGGGCGGCCTGATGGATGTTTTGATACCAAGAAACAGTAAGATACCAAACAAGGTTGCAAGGCAATACACAACCCACAAAGACGGGCAGAGCGGAATGAAGATCGGCGTTTACCAGGGCGAACGGGATATGGTAAAAGATAACCGCAGGCTTGCGGAATTTAACCTTACCGGTATACCCGGAATGCCGGCAGGATTGCCCAAAGTAGAAGTTGGCTTTTTGATAAATGCTGATGGCATACTGGTTGTAAAAGCAAAAGAATTGAGGAGTGGGGTAGAGCAGGTTATTGAAGTAAAATCGCAATTTGGTTTAACCGATGAGGCGCTCGAAAAAATGCTGATGGATTCAATTACACATGCAAAAGAAGATATCGAAACAAGAGCTTTGGTAGAAGCAACTACGGAAGGAGAACAATTGCTGGAAACAACTGAAAAATTTATTCAGAAAAATGCTGCATTGCTTTCACCAGAAGAGATTTCACAGACTGCCGCTGCCATGCAGGCGTTGCAACTGTCCCTTACAATGAACGATAAAGATTTGATCCACACAAAAATTGAAGAGCTCAATAATATCTCGAGGCCTTATGCAGAAAGGGTAATGGACCAGGCAATTAGTGTTGCGATGAAGGGGAAATTAATTTAATTTAATTCTCTCAAAAAAGCATTTATTTTTCGCAACTCTTTATTCTTATTTTCCGGCTAAACAAAAAAAACTATTTTGCAGGGAATGCCTGTAAATAATATTACCATAATAGCGCCTTTATACAATGAAGCAGAAGTATTTGCCGAACTGAAACAAAGGCTCGATGCGTTGATTGCTTCCTGCACACAAAAAGTGCAGGTGTTGCTGGTGGATGATGGCAGCACTGATGCCACACCATTTTTAATGGAAGAAGCGGTAACCGGCAATGAAAATTATTCCTGCATTTTTTTATCGAAAAATTTTGGTCATGGTATGGCACTTACTGCAGCGCTTGCAGAAATAAGTGAGGAGACAGATGCCGTGTTTATCATTGATGGTGATTTGCAGGATCCACCGGAACTACTGCCGTCATTTATAAATAAAATGAATGAAGGGTATGATGTGGTGTATGGCATCAGGGATAAAAGAAAAGAAAGTGCTCTTAAAAAAGCAGCGTATAAAATGTATTACCGCCTGCAGAAAAAATTCTCAAGTACAGATATGCCGTTGGATGCAGGAGACTTTTCACTCATCAGCAAAAGAGTAGTAAAGCAAATGAACCGTATGCCAGAGCAGAGCCGTTATGTACGTGGGTTGAGGAGTTGGGTTGGCTTTAAACAAACAGGTATTGTCTATAGCCGTGATGAAAGACATGTTGGCAAAAGCAAATATTCTTTCTGGTCTTTATTAAAATTAGCCTTCAATGGCATTTTTAATTTTAGTGAATTGCCTATTCGTTTTATTGGTGTAGTGGGTTTTATTTCTGTGCTGCTGTCCCTTATTTATTTGGTGATAACGGTGTATGAAAAAATTGTGTACGGAACAGTTCCGAAAGGTTTTACAGCTTTGATATTTGCCATTGTTTTGTTCAGTGGTGTGCAGTTAATGTCTTTGGGATTGATTGGTGAATATGTGCTGCGTATTTTCTTCCAGGTAAAACAGCGGCCGTTATTTATAGTGAAATCAAAAATTATAAAAGGCAGGCCTGCAGATGAAGATTGATTACGTAAAAGAATATGGCAGGCTCGAAGTAGCTCACTGGTGGTTCCAGGTGAGAAAAAAAATAATCCTCCAGTCGCTTAGCAAATACATTTCTCAAGACGGGAATAAAAAAATCCTCAATGTTGGTGCTGCTGCTGGTGCCACTTCTTTATGGCTGTCCGCATTTGGTAAAGTAAGCTCTATAGAAAACGAACCATTGTTTCTGGAGCATTTACGCAATAACAATATAGAGGTTACCGAAGCTTCCGCAGAGCAACTGCCTTTTGCAGATAATAGTTTTGATGTAGTGTGTGCATTTGATGTGGTGGAACATATTAACGATGATAAAAAGGCATTGAAAGAAATGCAGAGAGTCTGCAAACCAGGAGGAAAAATTTGCATCACTGTTCCTTCATATCAATTTTTATGGGGACGGCATGATGTTGCCAACGGGCACAAGCGCCGTTATACTTTTCCTTCGTTAAAGCAACAGCTTCCTGCTGACACGGCAATTGTATATTCTACGTATTTTAATGCACTGCTTTTTCTCCCTGTTTATTTTGCAAGAAAGATTGACTGGCTGATTGCAGGGAAAAAAACAGCAACATCAGATTTTGAGAGTTTTAAATCAAACAGTTTCTCAGGTGCTGTATGCAAATTTATTTTTGGGCTTGAAATATACTTGTTGAAAATGATGCGTTTGCCTTTTGGCGTTTCATTGTTAGTGCTTCTTGAAAAGAATACCACTGCACAAAAGAATAATGAATAAGAGAAGTGCAGCCAGCGATACATACCATGCCACATATACTGCTGAAGGTTTGTATTGAAATTTCACATCGTGTTTTCCTGCCGGTAGTTCTACACCAATAAAAGTTATCATGGCCGTACCAATCAAAGATTTTTTGCCATCAACAAATATCTGCCAGCCGGGATATTTATTTTGCAGGTAAATTAATTGTGCAGGGCGGCTGCATACAGCCGTTAGTTGCATTTGATTAGCGCCAAATGAATGAATGCTTATTGAACCAGTACTATCGTCTTCAAAAAATATTACCGGTTTTTCAAATACTTTTTCTCTCATTGCAGATTCATAAAATGCTTCCTGTGCAGTTAGATTGCCCGGGGTAATGTAGTAATCATTCCTTCCAATTTTTTTTGTGTAGTGCAATTTGCTGCCAGTCATTTCGCTGTAGCTGTTTCCCGTATTTTCATTAACAGAGGTTGTTACAGAAGGTATGGGAAAAGCAATTTTATTTCTGTCGATAGTTTCTTCCACTTCTTTAAATCTTGTTGCGCCAATAACAGTAACCGGAATATTAAATTGCGACATAGTGAAAATATCCAGCAGCATCACAACCGGTAATAAGTATAAAGTCCTCCTGTTTTTTATTGCAAAGAATATTACCATCAAAATGATAGTAACAAAAGGTAATTGTATAAAATAACGTTGGGTAAATGATAAGCCTTGTAACAGAGGTTTGAGGTTTTGTAATTTTGCCAGTTGCAACAGTTCTTTTAGTTGTCCAATATTTTTTATCAATAGAAAAATGCTGAATAAGATTATCGCTGCTGCCAGGATAAAAAAGACATTCTTTATTTTCTTTTTTTCAGCCTCACTGTTTTTTATTTGCCAATTATTAAAAGAGCAGGCCCCAAAAAGTAGCAGGAAGAAAATGGCAAACAACCTCATTATGGCAGGGTGCCGGAATGTATTCATCAGCGGCAGCACATAATAAGCAGCCTGGCGAAAAAAGAAATAACTGCCCCAGGCCATTAAAAACATTATAACTGCTGTTACAATAAAAAATCTGGCATCCTCTTTTATTTTTACCTGACTGTTGAAAATGCCATACGCAACAAACAGCAATGGAATAAAACCGATGTAAGTGTTCCGCATTAAAGCATCTGTGTTTAGTAAAGTACTTGCAGCAGTTGTTGCAAAAGGACTGATAAAAGAAAGCATGGCTGCAGGCGGCATGGAATTTTCCAATACAAATGAGAGTGGTTGTGTTTTTCCCCTGTCAATGTATGGCAGGTGTTGTGCAAAGGAAATAATAGCAGGAAGGCTGAATAAAATAAAAGCGACCATCATTATCGCTAAAGGCAGCAATGAGTTTTTTATAAAGACCTTTTTTTCTGTGTTGCTGAAAAAAGTAAAAATGTAGTGCGCTGCTAACAAATAAGCCGTTACAATAAACAGGGAAGGATAACCTCCTGTAAACAGCAGGTATAAAAAGAAGCCGGTGAGTATTGCATCAATAGTTTTTTGCTCAAGAAGGATTTTTTTATAAAATAAAAAGATAAAGGGTAGCCAGCAGGCACTGCTGATACAGGAGTAAAATTGCACACTGTCAATCATAAAGCCACTTAATTCGTATGCAAGGCCAAAAACCAATGCAGTTGTAATGCTGAAGGCGTATTGCCTGCACAAGTAGTAAAAACCAATGCCAGCCATGGAAAAATAAAACAATAGTTCCGCATGAAAACCAGCCAATGAAAATTTACTGATGTAACTGAACAACCATACGACAGGGCTCCAGGCGCCGCTTTGCATATCTGCATGTAAGGGATAGCCGAAATTGATAAAGGGTGTCCATAAAGGCAACTCTCCATTATTTAAAGCATCACTTATCAATGCCCTTACAGGATAATAATAAGTAAGGGCATCATTTTTTACTGTGAAAAAGCAGGCAGCCAGCGGCCACAATACAATTACTGTTGCCAGTGGAAAAAAAACAAAAGGATGAGAAAGTATTTTTTTCAGCATTGATTTTGTAAACACAGATGTGAGCCTGCTATCAAGGTTAAAGATATTTAACATGGCAATAGTATGCAGAATACAATTGTGCTTCTATTCAACAGTCATCAATGCAGGCCTTTGTGAAATTTCATGGTAACATATCACATCTTTTCCAAAATAATGAAATACCATGCTCTTTCTCGTTTGATTAACATCAGTCTGTATATTTCCCCCGTGAAAAAGGTTAGCGTGCCAGATCAGTACATCGCCCTTTTTTGCCAGGAAAACTTTTTTCTGGAGTTGATTTTCGCTGATCTTCTTTGCAATCATTTCTTCGTATTCAGCGTATGTTTTTTTGCCCAGTAAAAACCGGCTACCCTCGTTACCGTAATCTTTGTTAAGGTAATAAGGAAGCTTGTGACTGCCTTCGTAATAATGCAGGGGCCCGTTTGCTTCTGTAATATCTTCAAGTGCCACCCATGCTGCTATTAAATTACCTAACGGATAAGTGGTCATGTGTATGCTGTCTGAATGTGTTCTTTGCTGGCTGCCCTTTAAAAAATTTATACTTTGGAAAAGAACTACCTCCCTGCCCAGTAAGTAAGATAAGACGGCAAGCAGTTGTTTATTTTTTCCGGCCTTCTTTATACTTTCTGCCTTGTGGAATGCGAACATTATTTTGTTGCCGTTGCTGAATTTAATGCTTCCACCCGCCAACAAGTCGTCAATTTCCCGGTTAATGGTATCCACTTCCGAAGCTGAAAAAAATGAGTCGATTATGGCGTAGCCTTTTTCATCAAAATCCTGTATTGACTGGCGGCTTTCGGCAGATAAAGTATTTAAAAAATCCGGGTTTTGTGCTGGATTTGTATTCGCTGTTTCCTGGTTGTTTGGCAAGTGTTCAAATATGCTGCTGGATACCGTACTGTAATATTTTTTGTTAAGCCCAAGCTTTTTATAGCCCGGTATATTGTGAGTTAACTTTTGTTTGTGGAAAAAATTATATACACAATAAGTAAGTTTCAATCTTCTTAAAAAACCAAGCATACAATGAAATTAATTGGTCAGTTTATTTTGTAAAACAGCATTATTGAATTGCTGTAGCATAGCCTGAATATGTGTTTCAAGTTCTTTTCTCTCACCTGCATATAGCTTATTTAATAGCAAGTTATCTTTTCTTAATGAATCTGATTTATAATTAAACATGTATTTACTTTGATCTGTATTGATGTCAAACCCGAGAATATATTCATCGTCAAATATTTGAAACAGGCCGCTTTGATAAAGGTGGTTCATCGCAAAACGTTTGCCAGCAGTGTCAAATAAATTTTTTCCAAAACTGGTGAAGGTTTCCTGCAGTCCCGCCATTGCATAGATCGTAGGTAACACATCAAGCTGACTTGAAAGCGTATTTATTTTACTACCAATACTTTTAGAGGGTTCATAAATAAATATTGGTATTTCGTATCCCCGGGTAATATCATCTAAAATATCCTTGTTTGGCGAAAACCAATGATCTGCACAAAAAACAAAAATGCTGTTGTTAAACCAAGCCTGGTTTTTAACCTCATTAAAAAAATTACGCAATGCAAAATCAGCATAGCTGGCACTTTTCTGAGCCAATGCTTCTCCCTGAATATTTTTCCTGTTTAAAAAATCTGCCGGTACTTTATAAGGCCAGTGAGTGGAAATTGTAAACACTATTGATAAAAAAGGGGTATCCAGTTGTTGGAGTTTGCCTGCCATAAAGTGTAACCAGGGATCATCATAAATACCAAGACTGCCATCATATAATTTGGGATCATTAAAATCATCACGACAAAAATAATGCTGTACTCCCATCATGTTCATCCATTTTTTAAATCCGAAATGATCATATTCAGTGCCGTAAAAAAAGTTTGTGCTATAACCATTTTCTTGAAATATATGGCCTATACCCCGTTTGTATGCGCCAGCATAAATAGAATGATAAAAAGGTTCATCTGTTACCGGGGGCAGGCTTCCAAGAATTGATACGATACCTTTATTGGAAGATCGTTCCTGTGAATAGGCATTGGTGAAATAAGTACTTTTTAAAAGTAATGAATCAATAAACGGAAGGTATGCCCTGTCTTTTGAATTTTCTTTTAAGTAATCTTTGGCAAAACTTTCCAGAATTACAATGACCACATTTTTTTTGCCTGAGGGACCGTCAGTTGGTATTTTTTGAATGACAGGATAAAGGGCGGCGGCTTGAGCAGGAGGCATAAAATTCTTTACAGATAATTGATTTTGCCTTCTGTAAAAAGAGTATAAAAAAGTAAATGGAGAATTTTGCGCAAGTGCCAGATTTTTGGACTCAATATCAATCAGCGGGCTGGTAGGGGTGATCCATTTTTTATCATCTACCCTGATACATAAATAGACAAGGAACAGTAAAATAACTGCAAAAGGGACACCTTTTATATTTAAGGTAATTGATGGCGATGGCTTTTTAAAAAATATCCAAATCCACCTGGTAAGCAGGTAAACCAAAAAGACATAGCAAATAAAAAGTGCCCAATAGTGCGTAAAAATGCTCCCCAACGACTGTAATGAATCAACAAAAACATAGAGAAGATCGATGGTGCTTCTTTTTGCAGTAAAATTAAAATAGCCGGTATCAAATATATTTAGCGCAATGCAAAGGCTGTTTGGGACTAAAAATAATAATATCAGTAAATTTTTGATGATTTTGTTGGGGTAGAAAAGATAAAGGAAACAGTAAATTAGTATGAAGCCAATATTGGATATTAAAACGATGGAAAGATCCATCCTCAATCCCCAGAAATAGATTGAAAGAAAGCTTTTGAAAGAACCAATTCCAAAGCTTCTGTAGTTATAAAGGTTGAAAGCCACTCTGCAAAACAGGTATATCATGAAGACCTTTAATAATAGTACTAAAATCCTGTTGATGGCGTCGCTATAAAATGTATTTTTCATACGTTAGCGATAGTAAATATTAGGGATTTCTACGAGTATCACTTTCACATCTTTGCGTACAAACATTTCTTCAAGAGGTGACTGGTTTCCAATTGTGATCATCCTGGAAAAATTCCAGCTTAGTCTAACTATGCCCGGGGGCAGTGTTGTGATCCTCTCTATATTGTTAAAAGACTGCGATATAGCTGATATGCCCGGGTAAAGTTCCTTTAGTACAGCCTTACTGTAGTCCTTATTGTTTTGGTGCACCAATGAATCGAAAACGGGGATGTAAAAGCTGGTAAAAAATCCATTTTCTGCAAACCTTTTCAGCAGCTTGGGGGCCGTGGATTCTATTATGATACGGTTCTTAATTTGGTATTGCGAATCAAGCCTGGTTAAGAGGGCTACAGATAATTCTTCATTGGAAGTGTCAAGGTTTTTAAAATCGAGCCAGAAGTATTTTTTGGCAGTGCCCGGTAATTGAAAATATGTTTTGACGGACAGACCGATTGATTTTTCAGGCTCATGTCCAACATCGAAATAGTTACCGTTTATATTGTAATAAACATCACATTCGAAGCCGTTGAAATCGTTGAGTAGATATTGCAGGCGAGGGACAGAATTTACCCGGTGTGGCCACACTTTAGGAACGTTTGTTCCAAATATATTTGGAATAAATCCTCTTTGTTCTGATAATATTGAACTGTTGAATTTCTGCAGTCTCTTTTTTTGAACGAAGTAAAAAAAATCATCATATTTAATGAACAGGATAAATAGCAAAACAGCCCCACCAAAAACCAAAATCACTATTTTTTTTGATAAAAATCGTCTTTTCATTTTCTCATGATTTGAAATCCATCTGGTTCGGTTTAGCACATAAGAAATCAAGTAACTCACCTTAACCCCATCATCCTGTTTATATATTTTCCAATCATATCAAATTCAATGTTCACAGTGTCGCCTTCTTTTAAATATTGCATGTTTGTGTGCTCAAAAGTATAAGGAATAATGGCGACTGTGAAGCCATAGCCGGTTATGTTGAAAATGGTGAGACTGATGCCGTTTAAAGTAATAGATCCTTTTTCAATAACAAGACTGGCAAAGGAGGGATCGAATGTAAAACTGTATTCCCAACTGCCATCTTTTGCTACAACTGCTGTGCAAACTGCTGTTGTATCCACATGGCCCTGTACAATGTGACCGTCAATTCTGCCATTCATTTTCATGCAGCGTTCCAGGTTTACAGTTGTGCCTTTTTTCCAGTCGACAAGGTTGGTTTTAGACAAGGTTTCTGCAATGGCGGTCAGCTTGTGGCGTCCATTTTCTACTTCTTCAACAGTGAGGCACACGCCATTATGAGAAATACTCTGATCAATTTTTAATTCTGCAGATAGGGCGCTCTCAACCCAAAAAGTGGTGTTGGTACCGGTTTTCAGCACTTTATCAATGGTTCCGGTGGCCTCAATAATTCCTGTAAACATGCCGTAAAATTAGTTTTTTATTTTTCGATTTTGAAATATCCATATTTCTGTTATCTTTGCGGCTCTTAAAAAACTACCAAAGGAGGTATATATAACATGTTAATTATTGATTCTAAAGATTGCGAAAACATCGACAAAGCGCTCAAGAAGTACAAAAAGAAGTTTGAAAAAAGCAAAATTTTGTTGCAGTTGAGGGGCAGACAGTCTTTCACAAAACCATCTATCAAACGTAGAATGGAAGTGTTGAAAGCAGTATACAAGCAGAACATCGCAAGCGGAAAAATAGATTTGTAAAATATCTTTTTACCAAATAACTTGAACTGATTACCTTATTTAATTGGGTAATCAGTTTTTTTATGCCCCTGTACTATTTGCCTTTATACGATCCTTTTTTAAACCACCTCCTCTACCAGAAAAGGTATTCCCGCCACACAATTATAGCTTACCAAAATGACCTGGTTTCTTTTTTTGATTTTATTGAAGTACAGTTTGGAGAAATACCCCTTGCTGAAATTAAACCTACATTTATAAAAAGCTGGCTGGCTGGTTTAAAAGAAGCTGGCATGGAATCTAAATCCATCAACAGAAAAATAAGCAGTTTAAAGTCTTTATTCAAATACCAGTTGAAACAGGGAGCGATTGAAACCAGCCCCATGACCACTATTATTTCGCCCAAAGTGAAAAAGAGGTTGCCGCAATATGTGGATGAAAAGGACACAAGCACACTTTTTACGCATGTTGAATTTCCGGATACCTGGGATGGGCAAACACAGCGACTGGTGCTGGAACTTTTTTACAACACGGGTATGCGCCAGGCAGAGCTTGTATCCTTAAAGGAAACGCAGCTTGATAGCGGTAACAGCGCCGTAAAAGTGCTTGGCAAGGGCAATAAGGAAAGAATTATCCCCATCAGTAATATGCTGATGGCAAACCTGCAACATTACATGGCTGATAAAAGAAAGCTGCTGGAAAAATTTGACAGCAATTATCTTTTCAACAGTGGTAAGGGTAAACAACTTTATCCAAAACTGGTGTACAATCTTGTCCACAAGTACCTGGGGCTGGTAACAACAATTAATAAAAAAAGCCCTCATGTGCTGCGGCATACTTTCGCAACGCATTTGATGAACAATGGAGCAGATCTCAATGCAGTAAAGGAATTACTTGGCCACAGCAGCCTTGCTGCTACACAGATTTATACCCACAACAGTATTGAAAAACTGAAAGATGTTTACAAGAAAGCTCACCCAAAAGCGTAGGGGAGTTTGTAACTGATTTGTGATAGGTGATTAACCATGGCTTGAAGTTCTGGTTGTTTTGTATGAAGCCTTGATAGATATTCTAAAAAGAAGAAATCGCCCTTTGGAGGCGATTTTTGTATAACATTTTTAGGTAGTTTTTATTTTTTTGCTGCCGCCTTTTTGGTTGCCGCTTTTTTAGGAGCTGCTTTCTTCGCCGCTTTCTTTTTATCAAATGCCCCCGGCTCTTGCACCTCAATCATCTTTTTAATTTCTTCTAGGTCGATGGTGGCAAGCTCTTCAGGAGTATATTTTGTTTTATCTTCTTTACTAAACAGTTTCAGCATTTTTTTACCAAAGCGAATAAACGGACCCCAGCGGCCATTCTCAATCGCAATTTTTTCAGCAAACCATTGCTGTATGAAGCGATTGCCTTCCTTCTCGATTTTTTTAACGATTAGTTCATTGCAGTCTTGCTGAGTAAGCGTATCAAAATTATAAGCCCGTGGAATATTGATAAAAAGATCGTTCCATTTAATGAATGGCCCAAACCTGCCCTTTCCTTTTGTAATTGGTTTTTCTTCGTAAAAGCCAATTGGTGCATCTTCTACCTGTTTGGCGGCGATCACTTCAACAGCCCGTTGCAGATCAACCGTAAAAAGATCCTCGCCTTTGGGCAGCGAAACAAACTGTTCACCAAATTTTACATAAGGGCCAAACCGGCCAATATTTACAGAAACTTCAAGGCCTTCATGCTCCCCCAAAATAAGCGGAAGCTTGAATAATTCTTCGGCTTCTTCCAGCGTAATAGTTTCAATACTCTGGTTGGCTTTAAGCTTTGCATACTTTGGTTTTTCTTCATCATCCTGAGCCCCAACCTGCACCATCGGGCCATAGCGACCCATACGGGCAATGATGGGTTTGCCTTCTGCACTTACGCCCAAAACTCTTTCTCCCACAGCTCTTTCAGCATTGTCCATTGTATGCTGAACGCCGTTACGGAAAGGGGTATAAAAATCTGCCACCATCTCATTCCATACCATTTTACCTTCTGCTATTTCATCAAACTCTTTTTCAATATTTGCTGTAAAGGAGTAATCCATCACATCAGTAAAATGCTGGCTTAAAAAATCAGTCACCACCAGGCCAAGATCAGAAGGAAAAAGTTTTGATTTCTCTGCCCCGGTAATTTCTGTGCTGGTTGTTTTAGTAATGGCATCATCCTTTAAAAGCAGCAACCTGAAATCTCTTTTTACACCATCTTTATCTTTCTTTTCTACATATGTCCTTTTAATAATGGTGGATATAGTGGGTGCGTACGTACTCGGTCTGCCAATGCCCAGTTCTTCCATCTTTTTTACCAGCGAGGCTTCGGTATATCTTGCAGCGTGGCGGGTAAATTTTTCTGCAGCAATCATTTGCTTAAACTCAAGCGGCTGGCCAATTGTAAGGTTTGGAAGCCTGCTTTCTACATCGGCAGTGTTTTCATTTTCATTGTCCTCATCATCTGTACTCTCCATGTAAACCTTTAAAAATCCGTCAAATTTTATTACTTCGCCGCTGGCGGAAAGCAGCGAATTATTTGTGCTGATGCTTATGGATGCCGTGGTTTTTTCCAGCACTGCATCTGCCATCTGGCTGGCGATAGTACGCTTCCAAATCAGCTCATATAACTTATAGGTTTCAGGATCTGCGATACTGCTGTTTTGCATATAAGTAGGCCTGATGGCTTCATGAGCTTCCTGGGCACTTTCATTCTTATTCTTGTATTTTCGAACCTGAAAATAATTGTCGCCGTAGCTGTTTTTTATAGCTTTCGTAATGTCTTCCATGGCTGTATCGCTCAGGCTTACACTATCAGTACGCATGTAAGTGATTTTACCACTTTCATATAATTTCTGCGCCAGCAACATTGTTTTACTAACCCCGTAGCCCAGTTTACGGCTGGCTTCCTGCTGCAATGTACTGGTGGTAAAAGGTGCTGCCGGCGTACGTTTGCCGGGCTTTACCTGTATGTCTTTTACTTTATAGCTGGCGCCGATACAGCTCTGCAAAAATTTCTCAGCTCCCTCAGCTTCATTGTATTTATCGCCCTCTGCTTTAAAACCAACCACCCGGTTATTTAAATCGGTGGCTGATAATTGAGCCTCAATTTTAAAACTGCCAACTGGTTTAAACTGGTTAATCTCTCTTTCTCTTTCAACAATAAGCTTTACTGCCACACTTTGCACCCTGCCGGCACTAAGATTTCCCTTGCCGATCTTGCGCCAAAGCACAGGGCTTAATTCAAAACCAACTATCCTGTCGAGCACACGCCTTGCCTGCTGTGCGTTTACCAGGTCCATATTTATAAGACGGGGATTTTTAACAGCTTTTTCAATAGCTGGTTTTGTAATTTCATGAAAAACTATCCGCTTGGTGGTTTTGGGATCGAGTTTTAAGACTTCTGCCAAATGCCAGCTGATGCTTTCTCCCTCACGGTCCTCATCCGATGCAAGCCATACTTCGCCACTTTTTTTTGCCAGTGCCTTTAAGTCATTTACCACCTTTGTTTTGTCTGGAGAAATAATGTATTTGGGTTTAAAATTGTTGGCGATATCAATTCCCATATCATTCTTTTCAAGGTCTCTTATATGACCGAAGCAACTCTTTACCTCAAAGTCTTTCCCCAAAATCCCCTCAATGGTTTTTGCCTTTGCAGGACTCTCTACTATCAATAAATTTTTTGCCATAATTAATGCATTGTTTTCTTTGGAACCAGCCTTGGTACTGGATTAGTAGGTTAAACTACTGCTGTGTAAATAATAGCGGAAACTAAGAAAAAGTAGCTGATTGCTGTTGCATTTTCAGGGTAATTTTCAAGCCCACCGCAACTGCAATATTAGTTTAAAATTAAAAAATCAAAATTTTTCTTCTCCCGTGAGGGAAAAAATCAGGAGAAAATAAGAAAGTCAAATACTTGTTTTTTTACCTTGCTACTGTGGTAAATGTTGCGGTGACCAAGACCTTTGGTAATGACAAATTGGACGTTAGGGTGATTATCTTCTTTTACTTTTAGTGCATCGGCCAACGGGGTAATTTTGTCATCTTCATCATGTACCCAAAGTACGGCTGCCTGTATTTGGTTCATCGCTCTTCGCACAGAAAACCATTCTGTTGGCCGGCCACTTTTTGGCAATATAACCTGGTCAAATGCTTTTCTTAACAAAGCACTTTTAATACCAAGCATCCTAAATGCTTCATCTGCCGCAGTGGTGGTTTCTGTTGCCGGTGCAATAAGCACTACTTTATTATGAATGCTGTGAGGAATGTTTTCCAAAGCAAGGCTTAAAGCCAGGCCCCCAAACGAATGTGCTATAAAGCCGTCCGGCATGCCTGTATGTTTAACCACAGTCTCAATCAGCTGGCTGTACTCCAGCACATTTACAGTTTTTCCTTCACTATTGCCGTGGGCCGGGGCGTTAAAGGCAACCACTTCATAGCCTTTTTCAACAAAAGCATTTATATAACTGTGAAATTTATAAACCGTAGAACTAAAGCCGTGCAAAATCATAATCCTCTTACCGTTGCCTTTATTCCAGCAATAGCCATTTATTTTTTTGCCATTCAAACTGAGGCTTATCGCTTCTGCGGTAGAAAACAAAGAGGGTATTTTTTTTTCAGGTTTGCCAAATGGTGTACAAAAAAGCTGGAATATTTTCCCGGCAGCTTTTTGTTGAGAAAAGAATGATATCAGTTTAATTTTTGTACTGATAAATTTTATTAACAATATTTGTTTAAATTTCATTGAAACAAATATACTGATATGAAGATAGTTATTATAGGTTCTGGTAATGTTGCAACGGTGTTAGGCCGCCTTATAAAAAAGGCTGGCCATGATATTGTACAGATTGCCAGCCGTAATGCCGGGACTGTCAAATTGTTGGGAGATGAGATGGGATGTGCCTTCACTACTAATTTTTCTGAAATACAAAAAGTTGCAGATTTATACTTGGTTGCCATGTCAGATGCGGCGTTAAACGGTCTGCCAGAGACATTTAAACTAAACGATCAGCTGATTGTGCACACTGCGGGTGCTGTATCCAAAGATGTATTAAAAAAGATTTCTTCAAAATATGGGATAATGTACCCGATGCAGAGTTTGCGTAAGGAAGAAAATATACCAGATTTAAAAATTCCTATGCTGGTAGAGGGTTGTGATGCAATTACGTTGCGGCTGATTTTGGCATTTGCTCAAACTATTTCGCCAATTGTACAGCAAAGCAGTGAAGAAGAAAGACTAAAAATGCATGTGGCGGCAGTGGTGGTTAACAATTTTACCAACCACCTGTATGCACTGGCAGAGGACTACTGCAAAAAAGAACACGTTGATTTTAAAATGCTTTACCCGCTCATCGCCGCTTCTGCAGAAAGGGTGCAATTACGGAGCCCCGGCGCAATGCAAACTGGCCCTGCTGTACGAAAAGACATTCTTACACTTGAAAAACACCTGCGGATATTGCAGCAGCACCAACCGCTGCGTAGCATTTATTTAAAAATGACCGACAGTATAATGAAGATGGAAAATAGTTGATAGTTTATAGTCGATAGTGAATGCACAGATTACAGGCAACTGACACTCCAAACCCAAACCTCAAACCTCAAACTCCAAACTGTAAACCGTAAAATGTGAACAGAAAACTAAAAACCTTTAATCATTAAAGTATTTTTGTTTCTTTGCTAAATCATCCTTCTTAAAACAAATGAAGAAAACAATTGCGCTGGTTACCGGCGGCTATTCTGGAGAGTCGGTTATTTCTTATAAAACAGCCGATACCATTCAACAAAATCTTGATACAGAAAAGTGGGATTATTACACAATTGACATTACTCCCGGCGGCTGGTTTTACAATGCAGCCGATGGAAGTAAAATTACTGTTGATAAAAATGATTTCTCCATCACCGTTAACAACAAAAAAATATTGTTTGACAGTGCGCTGATAGCATTGCACGGCACTCCCGGTGAGGACGGAAAACTCCAGGGCTATTTTGATTGCCTGAATATTCCTTACACATCCTGCGATGCAGCTACCTCTGCACTAACTTTCAATAAGCGCTACACGGTGGCGGTTGCAGCTTTTGGCGGTTTACAGGTTGCTAAATCGATGCATTTATTTAAACACATTCCTGTAAGTATTGAAGTTATTTTAAGCCAGCTTTGCCTTCCGGTATTTGTAAAACCAAATAACGGTGGCAGCAGTATTGGTATGAGCAAAGTAAATGACGCAGCCGATTTGCCGGGTGCTTTGGCTAAAGCTTTTGAGGAAGACAGCCAGGTACTGGTTGAGGAATTTATTAGTGGCAGGGAGTTTACCATTGGTGTTTTTAAATCTAAAGGCGAGGTTATTGCATTGCCAATTACTGAGATAATTTCTAAAAAGGATTTTTTTGATTACGAAGCAAAATACCACGGCGCAAGTGATGAAATTACCCCAGCCAATGTAGAGGAGCCGGTAGCTGAAAAAGTAAGGGTAGCGGCAAAAAAAGCTTACAGCATATTTAATTGCAGGGGAATAGTGAGGATTGATTTTATTTACAATGAAAAATCAGGGGAACCATGTATGCTGGAAATAAATACAGTTCCCGGGCAAAGTGCAGCGAGCCTTGTGCCACAACAAGTAACAGCAATGGGTTGGACGTTGAAGCATTTTTATAATGCTTTGATTGAGGAAAGTTTGGGTTAGTGAATGGACAATCGACCACTGACCACCTGCTATTATCCATTGAGCATTAATTAACCAACAGCATGTTTAAATTTATAACCAATAAACCATTTTGGGTGAATCTTTTAGTAGCTGCAGGGCTTGCAGTTTTACTGATTTTCCTGGTGCTGCAAACACTGGGATGGATCACTAAGCATGGTGAATATTTAACTGTACCGGCTGTAACCGGACAATCTACAAATGAGGCCATTAAATTGCTTGAAGGCAAAGGCTTTGAAGTAATTATCCAGGATTCTATTTATACAGATAGTTTGAAAAGGGGAACAATCATCAAACAATTACCTGATGCCAATGCAACAGTTAAAGTAAACCGAACAGTTTTTTTAACTGTTAACAGGTATGTGCCACCAATGATTGCTATGCCGCAACTTGAAGGTAAACCCCTGAATTATGCATTATCTCTGCTGGAAAAAAATCACCTTAAACTTGGCGATACCAGTTACAGGGCAGATTTTATGAAAGGATCTGTAATTGAACAACTTAGTAATGGACGGCGTATTGCTCAGGGCACCAAAGTGCAATGGGGGAGCAGGATAAGTCTTGTAATTAGTGGCGGGCTTGATGAAAACAATATCGTAGTTCCTGATCTTAGCGGCCTCACTTACCGGGAAGCAAAAGCGCAACTTGACAGCCTTGGGATTTTATTAAATCCGGTGGCTGATCCCGGAGTGAGAGACACTTTGGGAGCTTTTGTTTACAAACAAAATCCTCCTCATTTTGATGATGATCATAAATTGAAATACATCCGGCCGGGCATGTTTATGGATATTTGGTTATCAATTGTAATGATCTCAACCAGTGATTCAACAGACATTAAAAAGAAAAATTAATTTTTTTATGCAGACAATAACAGCAGCTGAAGTAAAAGCCAGGCTTGATGCCGGTGAAAAGTTACACATTGTAGATGTAAGGGAGCCTTACGAGAATGCTGAGTTCAATATTGGTGGTACATTGCTCCCTTTGGGTAAGGTACAGACAATGCAAATTGACGAAATTGACGACCTTAAAAATGAGGAGGTGATAGTGTATTGCAGAAGTGGCAACCGAAGCGGCCAGGCATGCCAGATACTCGAGATGTCAGGATTTACCAATGTGAAAAATTTATCGGGTGGTATGATGGGCTGGAGAGAGCAGTTTAATGTGTAATAAGTTGCTACAGAACGGGCTGGCGTTGATAAATATCTGTTGATGGTATTTAGGGAAAGTGAATTTGAAATGCTCAATGTTCAAATTTCAACTTATTTGACTCAAAAAATTCAATTATATTTCTATAAAAACTTATTATCCGCCATCAGCGATTATACATCAAAAATTAACCAATCTTCTCCGGCTCCTTCTTCTCCCTGTAAAATGCTTTAAAGATCAGCCGCAGGTTTTGATCGTAAGTAAAATAATTATACAGCCAGTTACTAAAAACAAAGAACCGATTTTTCACTCCAAGTATAAGGAACAGGTGTAAGCCCATCCATATAAGCCAGGCAAAAAAACCTTTAAAATGGAGTTTTGGTTTTGGTACATCTACCACAGCTTTGTTCCGGCCAATAGTAGCCATGCTTCCCTTATCGTTGTAAACAAATTCCTGCATGTTTTCATCATCACTTTTCATTTCAATCCGGCGAAGATTGTTTGCCAAAACATCTGCCTGTTGCATTGCCACCGGCGCAACCTGGGGATGTCCGTTTGGCCACTCTTCCGTAGCCATTGCAGCCACATCGCCAATTGCATAAATATTGTTGTAGCTCATAACCCGGCATTGCCTGTCAACCTTTAAGCGGTTACCTCTTACAATTAATTCTTTGTCTATTCCGCCCGGTACATTTCCTTTAATACCGGCTGCCCAAATCACCAGCCTCGTATTGATTGTTTCACCATTTTTTAAGGTCACCACTTCGCCATCATAATCCTGTAAAACAGTTCCGGTTTTAACCGTAACACCCAGTTGTTCAAGGTACTTCCTGGAGTCTTCGCTGGAAGCTGCACTCATGTTACCAAGTGTTTTGGGCGTACCTTCCAGTAAAAAAATATTCATCTTTGTAAAATCAAGTTCGGGGTAATCTTTTGGTAGCTGAAATCTTTTCATATCAGCTATAGCGCCACTTAACTCAACACCAGTAGGCCCACCGCCCACAATTGCAATATTCATCAGGCTCTCCATTGTTGCTTCATCTTTTACAGTAAGCGCCTCTTCTAAATTGCTGAGCATGCGGTGTCGTAACTGCAATGCTTCTACTGTACTCTTCATGGGAAAAGCATTTTCTTTCAGTTGTTCATTTCCAAAAAAATTGGTATCTGCACCGGTAGCAATTACAAGCGCATCGTAATCAAAATCACCCACATCTGTTACAACTTTATTGGCTGAAGTTTGGATTTCTTTAACATCGGCCAGCCTGATTTTTACGTTGTTACTTTTCTGAAAAACTTTTCTGAGTGGAAAAGATATGTTGCTTGCATCGAGCCCTGCGGTAGCTACCTGGTAAAACAACGGTTGAAATTGATGATAATTAAACCTGTCGATTAAGGTAATATCAAAGCCTGCCCTGTTGTTGAGCTTGCGTGCCAGTCTTAACCCTCCAAAACCACCGCCCAGTATAATAAGTTTCATAATTGATTTTTTTAACTTGGATACAAAAGTACAATACTTTCAATAATTATTGAAAATATAATAAACTTTATTTTTAAGTGTCAAAGATATTTCCTGCATCCGGGTCACTCAGCGTAGTTTTGGGTATTAGTGATTAAAATGCCTTCACCTTATAACCCGACATTGTATGAAATATATTGCCTCCCTTTTTTTGCTTGGTATTTTATGCTATTCCTGCAAAAGACCCAAAATCCCTTTGCTAACTGCAAACAACCTGCCATCCAGTTTTGCCACTATCAATGCCGGTAAAGACAACAGGCTGAAAACAGCCAAAGGAGCCATTATTAAAATTACAGCCAACAGTTTTAAGGTACCCGCCGGAACGGCGGTAAAAATTGAACTGAAGGAAGCATACAATATACAGGACATACTTGCAGCGGGACTGACCACCAAAAGTAACGGGAAATTGCTGCAAAGCAGTGGGATGATCTATTTTAATGCAACCGCCAATGGCAGTAAAGTGGAAATTTTAAAACCAGTTGAAATCACAACACCGGCTGCAGTTTACAATAAAAATATGCAGCTTTTTAAAGGAGAAGTTGGTGAAGACAGCGTTATTAACTGGGTAAAGCCCGCCCCGCTGGATACCTCAGCCCTGGCAAGAAACCTGTTGAGTGGTGAATTATTATTTAAGTACAATTGCGCTAACTGCCACAAACCACTTACGGACGCAACAGGTCCGGCCCTGGCAGGTGCCAGGAACAGGGAGCCTGCTAAAACCTGGGCTTACAAGTTTGTAAACAACGTAAATGCAATGCTTGAGGTTGATTGGTATGCAAAAAGCTTGTTGGCAAAATATGGAAGCAGGATGACACAGTTTAACCTTCCGGAACAGGATATAAAAAATAATCTTGAATATTGTGATAATGAAGCTGCATTATATAAACCTGAACTTTTGATTGGTAAACCTTTTCAAGGAAGTATAGAAGCTGAGGGTGCATTCACAGACTGCGGTTTTGATACTATCCCGGTTCCGGTTATGGATACCACCATTCAACCTTTTATGGAGGACACAGTGTTGGATGAAACAAATGATTTAACTGATACTGGTGCTGCTACTCTTTATAGAATACCTGAAAAGCCAGGCTATTCATTTTCGATTGAAGCTTGCGGCTGGTATAATATTGATTGCTTTTTGAAAGATTATGCAAGACTCACTTATAATGTGGACCTGAGTGTGAGTTTATCAGGTAATCTTACCAAAACAGCCACGGTCAATCTTTGTATTCCGTCCCGGAATCTGCTTACTGATGCCAGCATTGGTGAAGATGGGAAGTATGTTTTTTCTGATATTAAACTAATAATGGGTGATGAAGCTTTTGTATTTGTGGTAGAAGGAGATGAAACCAATGTACTTTTTGGTAGCAACTCTTTTAAGGTTCAATCAAAACAACAAATTGATATAAGTTTGAAAAGCTCTTCGAAGGCAACTATTCTTGATGCCTTTAAAAGAAATAATCTTGATGGTGTAAAAATTGATCAGGGTAAAAACCGAATAGAGATTATACTGCCTCCGGGATCTCCCGGGCCTATTAAAAAAAGTAACCTGCCAGATTCAATTGCTAACAAAGTGGAGTGGGAGGTTATAAAAAGCTATTGTGACTTTCTATTGTATCCTGATGCCAGTATAAAAATATTAAAATAATGACCCGGCAAAACAAGGTTACAGGTTCTTTTAGCTGCCTGTGCCAATAATATAGAAGCAAAACTTTAAAGTCGTTCTGATTAACACATTACCTTTTAACATTGTGATTTAGGTATTTTGCAGTATTTTCTTATTTGCTGTAAGTTTTTTGTTATACTTTTCTTGTTATTTTTTAAAAATAACGAAAAAAGCATAACATGGTTTGTTATAAATCAGCTGTTATGTTTTAAAAATAACAGAAAAAACTTAACATAACTCTCTTTTTTAATTTCCAAAAATTTCGACGCTTTGCTGATACTTTTTAAGTATAGTGTGAAGTTGTTTGTGCAGGTTCCTAATGTTAAGAAATCTTTTTCAATTATTCCACATCTTCAAAATTGGTTGAATATTACCTACATTGATCTCCTTTCTTAAACAATTGCCATAAATTTTTTTAAATGCAGGAAGATATTATAATACAAATAAGTAAACGCCTTAAAGATCTCCGCAAAGAAAAAGACATAACCCTTCAGCAACTTGCAGATGTTGCCGGCATTACAAAGGGAATGCTTAGCCAGGTAGAGAATAGCCGGACTATTCCCTCCCTTACCGTGTTGCTAAATCTTATCCGGGTGCTCCAGGTAGATTTTAATGAATTTTTTAAGGACATTAATCTGCACCCTAAAGACAGCAAAGTAATTTTTAAAAAGAAAGAAGACTACCAGCCTTTTGAAAAAGAAAATGCCAAAGGATTTTTTTATCAGCGGCTGCTCTCAACAACCATCCACGATTACCATGCAGATTTTGTTTTACTCCGCTTAGAAAAAGGATCGGAAAGAGAATTGGTAAGCACAGATGCTTTTGAATTTAAATACTTACTAAAAGGAAAAGTTGACTATAAAATTGCCGGCGAAACTTTTAACATGGAGGAAGGAGACTCCATTTTTTTTGACGGAGCAGAACTTCACAACCCTTACAACATGGGTGATGAAGATGCTTTAATGCTCGTAATCTACGTATTTAAAGAAAAAAACTGACGTTTCAATCTCTTAATGATTTCTTAATAAAAAGTTTAATCAAAATAAACAAATGAGGTTAAAAGTTTCATCAAGTTTACCTGTGCTTTACTTTTAGATAACCTTCTCACAATAATTTGTTAACATTAGGCGGGTAGTTTTGCTTCATTAAAAACTAAAAATTTGTTTATGAAGCTACCAAAACTCCCAATCATCCGGGCATTACTGCTGTTAATAATAGTAATAAGCCTCCCCATCTTTCTGCAGGCGCAAAGCATGCTTGTAAAAGGAAAAATTACTGATGCGGCCACTAACCTTCCTGTTACAGGAATTAGTGTAACTGTTCAAAAATCTTCAAAAGGTACCTCCACTAATGCTGATGGAGAATTCAGTATTAGTGTAATAAAAGGTGCTAAACTTGTTATTTCAGGCACTGGTTATGAAGGTACAACTGTTTCAGCCTCTGATGAATTTGTAGTTGTTGCATTAAAAGCGAGTGTTACGCAGTTAAACGAAGTTGTTGTAACGGCTTTAGGAGTAAAAAAGGAAACAAAACGAATTGGTTACTCTGTTCAGGAAGTAAAGGGCTCAGATTTGTTGAAAGCCAGAGAATCTAATCCTGTCAACGGTCTTGTTGGAAAAGTAGCCGGATTAAATGTGGGTATAAACCAGGAAATACTAGCTTCACCAACAGTATTACTGAGAGGATCTCCATTAAATTTTTACGTAGTTGATGGTATTCCAATTAATTCTGACACGTGGAATATCAGCCCTGATGATATTGAAACTTATACAGTGTTAAAAGGCCCGTCTGCGGCAGCACTATACGGCAGCCGTGGTATTAATGGAGCTATATTGATTACTACAAAAAGAGGTAAAAAAAATACAAAAGGTTTCACTATTGAAGTAAACAGCAGTACTCAAATCAATAAAGGGTTTATTGCAATACCCAAAGTACAGAATGATTATGGTGGGGGTGATAACCAGCAATATGCTTTTGGAGACTATGCAAGTAATGGTACTGGTAGCGGAAGAAATGACAAAGACTACGACGTATGGGGTCCACGGCTAAATACAGGTGTATCATTACCTCAGTATGACGGTGTTTATGATCCTACAAAAACATACACTATAAATTATGGAGTTGATCCAACTTACACAAGTAATGTAGCCTCACCTTATACAGGTAATATTGCCCCTACACCCTGGGTTTCAAGGGGTGCAAACAATTTGCAAAATTTTTTACAACCAGGTTTACTAACGACAAATAATATCAGCTTTTCAAGTGTAACAGAACGTTCTACAGTTCGCATGTCGGTATCTGATGGTCATCAAACCGGTATAACACCAAATACACAATTAAATACACTTAATTTTAACATACTTGGCAGTTATGATGTAACTAATAAATTTAAGATAGAAGCCAACATAAATTATAACAGGCAATTTACTCCTAATATTCCTGACGCAGTTTATGGGCCTAACAGCATTATTTATAACATTGATATCTGGACAGGTGCAGACTGGAATGTAAAAGACCCCAATATTGTTAACTACTGGCAACCGGGTAAAGTAGGGATTCAATCAAATTTTGTTGAGTACAAGCGTTATCACAATCCTTATTTTTCAAGTTATGAATGGTTACGTGGCCATTACAAAAACGATTTGTATGGATGGGCTGCATTAACCTATAAGTTTACAAAAAACCTGGATTTAATGCTGCGTTCAAATATTACCACTTATAACGTTTTAAGAACAGAAAAAGAACCATTTTCTGCCCACCCCTATGGAGATGAACACAACCACGGTAATTATAGGGAAGACCGCCGGGACCTTTGGGAAAACAATACAGAATTATTGTTGAGGTTTAATAAAGAAGATATTGCAGGCTCAGGAATTTCTTTAAGTGCCTTAGGTGGGGGATCAGCAAGGAATATGAAATACACTTCAAGTTATACTAGTACCGATCAGTTGATAGTCCCTAATGTTTATACATTTTCAAACACTTTAAAACCAGTACGTGCATTTTCTTATGGCTCAAATCTTTTGATGCTGAGTGCATATTATTCTGTTGATCTTACTTACAAGAAATATTTAACTATTTCTACAACGGGAAGGGTTGATAAAACATCTGCGTTTGCAAACGGAAATAATTCTTTCTTCTATCCATCCGCATCAATAAGTACTGCATTGTCAGATTATATCGATTTGCCAAAGGCAATTACTTTCTTAAAACTAAGGGCAAGTTTGTCAAACGTAAAAGATGGTGGTACCAGTGCTTATGCTGGTTCAGCATTTCAAAGTCTAGGTTCGGGTAGTCCTGCTGGATATGGTAATAATTACTATACACCTTATGATGGACCTAATTACAGTCTTGCAAATCCGCCATACAATACTTATCCGGTGTATGACAATAAGACTGCGGCTAATTCTCCATCTTATATTGTAAGTACTAATATAAAACCTTCTTCACGAAGTAACTATGAAGCAGGTATTGATATTCGTTTTATAAAGAATCGATTAGGTGTTAGTGCAACCTATTTCCAGTATAAGGATGGTCCTAATATTTCTAACCAGGTTCTGTCAGAAGCAAGTGGACTCAGTTATTTTACAACCAATGGTGGTGCTACCAAAAGAACTGGTGCAGAAATAAGTATTAATGGATCTCCGGTACAATCTAAAAGCGGATTAAGATGGGATGTTTTAGTAAACTGGAGTACCTATAAAGAAGTTTTTACAGCATTTGCTGGTGGTGCTGTACAAGTGGATAATGGTACAGGTTACCCATTAAAAATTGGTGATCGTGTTGATCAGTTATTTGGTAAATACGAGGCTCTTACACCAGATGGTAAAGTGATTCACAATGAATCTGGGTTTCCAATTTATTTACCTAAAGCCCAATATCTTGGTCACGCTGATCCAGACTGGTCTTGGGGTATTAATAATAAATTTTCTTATAAATCATTCAGTTTTTCATTCCAATTTGATGGAATGGTGGGTGGAAAAATACAAGATAGGGTACTGCGTAAATTAACAGAGGGTGGCCGTGGTCAAAATACAAATGAAGGTGTAATAGGAGCTGCACGTCAATATGAATCTCAGCACTGGCAGGATGCAGGATATTTTGGAGTTATTGGAGCCAAAGGCGAATTATACCATGGCGCAGGTGCAAGAGATGCAAGTGGAAGGCCAATTTTGGGTGGCGATGGAGTACAGGTAGTAGGTGGCTCTAAGCTTATTCAGTATGATGCAAACACAGGTGTTATCACCAATTATGATGCCCTTAAGTTTAAGCAAAATGATTCTACAGCAATATGGATTCAGGACTATGTAGGAAGTTTTTATAATGATCCCCAGCATACTATGGTAAGTAAAACTTATGCCAAACTTAGGGAAGTTATAATTACTTATTCTTTGCCTGTAAAATGGCTTGGAAAAAGCTCTATTAGCAAAATTGATATTTCACTGGTTGGCAGAAATTTATTGTACTTTTTCCCTAAAGCATTTCATGATATTGATGTTGATCAGTATCCTGGACGGGATCAGTTTGGTGGTATTAGCAGGGAGTATGATCTGCAGACACCTACTACAAGAAGTTATGGCATTAATGTAAATGTTGTTTTTTAAATTATAAATGCCTTTTAATTAACTAAAAAAATAATTATATGAAGCCTTTCAAATTATCAATCTTATTTTTACTTGCAGCAGCTTTTTTTATTACAAGCTGTTCCAAAAAATTTGATGATTATTCAAAAAATAATAACCTGCCTACAGAGGTTACCCCAGGCCTAATTCTCCCTGTTATTTTAAATGACCTTTTAGTAACACCGGGTAATGATGAAGATAAATACAGCCAGTTTATTGTTAGCAATTATAACTATTATGGTACAAATGAATATTGGACAGGGAGTGCAAATCTAAACTATGGTACTTTGAGAAATGTACTTGCAATGGAAAAAGAAGCAGCCCGGCTTAACAATGGTTCTGATAATAACCCTTACCATGCGTTGGGGTTTTTCTTCAGAGCTTATTTTTTCGTTAATATGAGTGAAAAAGTAGGAGACCTGCCTATGTCTGAAGCATTTAAAGGTTTAAGTAACCCTTCTCCAAAATACGATACACAAAAAGAGATTTTTAAGCAAGCACTACTTTGGTTGGATTCCGCAAATAATTTGCTTAACCAAGAGCTACCGTTATCAAAGTTGAATGATTCTTATTACGAATTTTCAGGGGATTTTTATTATAAGGAATCAATTGCTAACCCTGTTTCAACAACTGATGCGTTAGTTGAATGGCAGAAAGTAATTAACACTTACAGATTACGGGTGTTGATTGAATTGAGTAAAAAAGAGAATGATGCTGACCTAAAAGTAAAAGAGCAGTTTGCCAACATCTATAACAATACGGAAAAGTATCCTGTTTTTACAAGTAATGATGATAATCTCCAGTATGTTTATAATAAAGATTTTAATTATTATCCTGACAATCCTGGTAATTATGGAAACAATGCAGGCCGTTTGAATTTAGCTGCAACGTTAGAGACAACATTAGGTGAATTACATGATATAAGAGCAATGGTATTTGGTGAGCCTGCTTATGGATTAGGATTTAGTGATACATCTTATAAATCTTTTGTAGGGGGTAAATCTGGTGACGATGTTAGTACTTTATCAACTTTATCAGGCGGTGGTTCTATTAGTTTGTATAATTATAATCACTACTATAAAACATATACTGCTGAACCAACTTTAATACTAAGCTATGGTGAAGTTTGCTATGCAATTGCAGAGGCAGCTAACAGGGGCTGGATAACTGCAGATGCAGAAGCATGGTATAAAAAAGGAACTACCGCTATGTTTGGATTTTATGGCATACAAGACGGAATTAACAAAGTGGTTTTTCAAAAAAATGGATCATACAATGTACCTTTTAGCTTTAATGACTACTTTAACCAGGAGCTAGTAAAATATAAAGGCAATAATGCCGATGGGCTTGCCCAGATACTTACGCAAAAGTACCTTGCTTATGCCCGTAATTCTGGCTTGCAGGCATATTATCAATGGCGTAGAACGGGTGTGCCAGAATTCAGTCATGGTGATGGTACAGGGAATGGAGGCCAAATACCGTTAAGGTTTCAGTATCCATCAAATGAAAAAGTTGCAAACGAATCAAACTATAAAGCTGCAATAGCCAGTCAATATAGTGGAAGTGATGATATCAACGCTAAAATGTGGATTATACAGTAATAAAAGCTTCGTGATTTTTTAAAGAATAAGGCGAAACTCTCTGTAGTTTCGCCTTATTTTAATTTCTCAGCAATCATTCCCAAATGAATAAAAATCTTTTTCTTCTGGTAGCATTTTCTGGTATTGCTTATTGTTATGGCCAACAGACCCATTCCATCCTCCAAATCCCCGCCACCACTCAATACTGCTCCATCAATGAAAAAGGTGCATCTGTACTGCCCAGCGGCCGTTTGGTAACGCCTGCCGGTAATATGGTTCGTATTACAAGTCATCCTTTTGGTATGGCTTTATCGCCAGATGGTAAAAAGGCGGTGACATTGCACAATGGCGTTTTTACCATTATTGATCTTGCTTCTATGAAACCGGTAAGAGTACCAAGCTACAATCAGAAGATAACAACTCCGCTGGCGCATGAGCCTGTTGCAGGTAATACTTTTACAGGTGATACAGCTGTTGAAAAAGTTATAGCTTCTCCTTTTAGTAACGGCTCTTTTTTAGGGGTGGCTTTTGCTGCTGATTCTAAAACTGTTTACCTCAGCGGCGGCGATAACGGTGCTGTTATAGTGTACGACATTGAAACTTTTCAACGCCTGGATTCCATCAGCCTTAATGGCAAAGTGGATGGTGAAGATTTCGGCGACAGTTTTACTTCTGACCTGTTGCTGCATAACAATGAACTCCTGATTTTAGACAGGGGCAATTTTCGCATGGTGCGCTATAATCTTACAGATAAAAAAATAACCGCTTCAATATCTGCAGGCCGCCAACCTTTCGGGCTTGCTGTAAGCCCTGACGGTCAAACTGCATTTGTTGCCAATGTGGGTACGTATGCATATCCAATGATTGAAGGTCTTACACCGGCGAATTACAATGACATGCTGATCTCCCGCCACCCTTACGGAGACAATACGAAGGAATCTATTGAAGGAACTGTAGTGGAAGGAAAAAAGATACCCGGCGTTGGTAGTCCAAACTCACCGGAAGCTATGAGTGTGTTTACGATAAATTTAAACACCAATAAAGTAATTGATAAATTTAAAACAGGTTACCAGATTGGTGAGATGGTGGAAGATGCTGAAGTGGTTGGCGGTGCCAGTCCTAACTCAATTGCTGTGGGCAGGCAGTACGCTTATGTGAGCAATGCCACCAATGATAATATTGCAGTAATTGATTACCGCAATCACAAAATCCTCAGCCACATTCCAATTAAGGTTGATAAACAAATTGATAAATACCGTGGCCTCCTGCCTTTTGGGGTAACGCTCAGCAAAGATGAAAAAACATTGTATGTAGCGCTGCTTGGCTTCAATGCAATTGCCGTTATTGATATTTTATCTGAAACTACAAAAGGCCTGATACCCACAGGTTGGGGAGCAACAAGAGTTCAGTTATCAAAAGATGAAAAGGAAATGTTTGTGATCTCTAACCGTGGGCTGGGAGCCGGTCCTAACGGTGGAGATGGATTTAAAGCGCCACCGCAGGGAACCTATATTGGAGATATTCAGCTCGGCACTTTTCAGCAGATTGCGATGCCGGATAACGCAGCACTGGCTGCATATACAAAGCAGACACTTGGCAATACTTTTACAGTAGCTTCAATGAATGACAATGGTAAAAATCCGCTGCCGCTTCTGCCGGGTTTAAGAGAAAGCCCTATCAAACATATTGTGTACATCACAAAAGAAAACAGGACTTATGATGAAGTGATGGGCCAGTTAAAAAATGCCAAAGGCGACACAACCCTGGCAAAGTTTGGCGTGAATTGTGAATACACACTGCCTGATTCAATAAGAGCAAAATTTAAAAATTTAAGGGTCAGTCCCAATCATCACAAAGCTGCGAAAATGTTTTCCTTCAGTGATAATTTTTACTGTGACAGCGATGCATCTATTCATGGACACCACTGGATGATGGGAGTGATACCGAATGAATGGGTGGAAACCAATTCAAGCGTTGATAAGACAGCAAACTATTTTACAAAGGCTGCTGGTCGTCGTTTTCCCGGCTCTACGGGCAGTATGGACCCCGAGGATTATGCAGAAATTGGCGGGCTTTGGGAGGCTCTCGACCGTAAGAAAGTGTCCTTTTATAATTTTGGTGAAGCCAATGAAACTGCACATGTAAGAGAAGAGTGGATGGATACAGCCACCGGAGCGGCACATGGGGTAATGGTGCCGATGCAGAAAGCGTTGTTCACCCGTACAAGTCATAACTATGCAGGCTTTAACATGAACATTCCAGACCAGTTTAGAATGAACCAGTTTGAAGAAGACTTTACAAAAATGTGGATAAAGGGAAAAGAAAAAATGCCGTCTATCATCACCATGCAGGTGCCCAATGATCATGGTGCCGGCCTGCGGCCAGAAGATGGTTACATCAGCAGGAATTCATTTATGGCAGATAACGACCTGGCTGTGGGGAGAATTCTGCATTTTCTTTCCCGTACAAAATATTGGAAAAATATGCTGGTGATTATTACAGAAGATGATCCGCAGGGTGGGGTTGACCACATCGATGCACACCGGAGCATTTTAATGATGGCCGGGCCTTACGTAAAGCATGGTTATGTAAGCCATACCCACGCAAACTTTGGCTCCATCTTAAAAACGATCTATAATATTTTAGGTGTTCCTTATGTGAACCAGTACGATGCTACTGCTTCTTTGCTACAGGATTTTTTTACCAGCAAGCCAAACTTTACGCCCTACACTTTAGAGAAGCATGATCCACGTGTATTTGATGTGGAGAAGGCAATGAAAAAATACAAACGTACAATTGACTGGCGTAAAATTATGCAGGGGCCGGATATGGATGATGAAGACGATATGCGTAAAGATCATTACAAACAAGTTAAAGGAAAATAGTAAACATGTCAGGTATCATTTTAATCAGTAAGGGGGTAGCCAACCTTTTAAGGGTTGAACATCGGGTGTGCAAAAACAAGATGGTGAGTGTTAAACTGTTGCCGTTTTTATTGATTAGCAGTCTTCCTGTTATTGGCCAAATAAAAGATACTTTGAGTGTAATCAATCTGAAAGAAGTTAAGGTAACTGGCTACAAAGCAATGAACGGCATCGGGCATTTTAATGAGGTGAACGGTTATACAATTTATGCCGGTAAAAAAACTGAAGTGATAGAGGTAGATAGTATTGATGCAAATAAAGCTATTAATAACACAAGACAGATTTTGGGGCGCATTCCCGGGCTTAATATTGTTGAAAGCGAGACGGGAGGCTTTGTTGCAAACGGTATTGGTGTAAGGGGCTTAAATCCAGTTCAGTCGCTGGAAGTTGATGTAAGGCAGAATGGATACAATGTGGCAGCTGATGTTTATGGTTACAACGAAACTTATTACCTGCCGCCAATGGAGGCTGTGGCAAGGGTGGAAATGATAAAAGGTGCAGCCGCCATTCAGTATGGCTCACAACTGGGCGGCATGGTAAACTACGTTATAAAAGAAGGAAATAACGGCAAAGCATTTGACTACAGCACTATGCAAACCGCAGGCAGTAATGGATTGTTTAACAGCTATCATGCAGCTGGCGGAACTTATAAAAAACTCAACTATTTTACCTTTCTCAATTTTCGTACGCTTGATGGATGGAGAGCAAATTCTCAGCAGCGGCAGCTCACAGGTTATGGAAAAATAGATTACCGGTTGAATGACAGAATTTCGTTCGGTCTTGAATATTCCCTCTTAAGAAATAAAATAAAAATGCCGGGTGGTTTAACTGATGACCAGTTTGAAGCAGATTACAAATCATCTGTGCGTAACCGTAACTGGCTAAAAAGTCCCTGGAATGTTTTGTCTGCGTCATTTAATTATACGCTTAGTAAGCAGACTTCACTACAGGTAAAGTCAACCTTTTTATCCGGGCAGCGGAGTTTGGTTTGGGTAAATAAATTACCCAATGAACCGGATATTGCTGATCCGCAAACTGGCCTGTTTAGTAACCGGGAAGTTGACAGGGAATTGATGAAAAGTGTTGCTACAGAACTTAGGCTGGTACACAACTGGGGCATCGGCAACGTGAAAAATACCCTGGCCAGCGGCGTGAGATTTGCTGTAGCAAATTTTGATAGAAAAGAAGAAGCGGTTGGTACAAACGGAAGTGATTTCAATCTTACACCTTTGAGTGATTACGAAGAAAAATATCATTTTACAACAACTAATTTTGCTGTGTTTGCAGAGAATTGCATAAAGTTTGGCGATCGTTTTTCCGTTACGCCGGGCATCAGGCTGGAGTCGCTGGAATCTGAGGCAGAAGCGGAAATTGAAGTTGGTGGAATTGAAAAAGAAACAGAGACTGAAAAATCAAGAAGTTTTATTTTACTTGGCCTCGGCCTTCAGTATAAGTTGTCTCCTTACGCAGGCCTGTATGGCAATCTTTCACAATCTTACCGGCCGGTAGATTACGCACAACTGGTACCTTTGGGAACGGTATCCCGGGTAGATCCGAATATGAAAGATCCAAAGGGTTTGAATACCGACCTTGGCATTCGTGGCAGCATCAAAAATTTCTTTAATTATGATGTAAGTATCTTTTACCTGGAGTACAAAAATCGCATCGGGCTTGTAAATGGCATTGATGAAAACAATATGCCTTATACAATGCGTACCAATACTGATAAGAGTGTGCACAAAGGCATTGAAAGTTATGTTGAATTAAATATCACCAAAGCTCTTGGAGTAAATAAAAATACAGGCAGCATCAGCATTTACAATTCATTTGCGTACACAAGAGCCAGGTATGTAAAAGGAATATTTAAAGGTAACCAGGTAGAGTATGCACCGGAAATAATTAACCGCACTGGTGTAACATATTCGCTTAAAATGCTTACAACTTCGTTACAGGTATCTAACCAGTCAAATGCCTTTGGCGATGCAGCAAATACAGTGAGAAGTATCAATCCAATCATCGGCCGCATACCCGGTTATAATGTGATTGACTGGTCACTTTCGGTTACGGTTAAAAAAATGAAATTCAGGGGTGGAATAAATAATATTGGAGATAGTAAATATTTTACACAGCGCACAGATGAGTACCCCGGGCCTGGCATTATTCCTTCAGCCGGAAGAAGCTGGTATATTGGTTTCGGGTATAATTTATAAAAAGAAAAGCGTCCATTATGAAAAAGATCAAATACCAATTAGAAAACTTGTTTCTCAAAAACATGCTGCGACTAAATTGCAGGGTTCATCTTTTATTACTGCTCTTAGTTCCCGGCCATTTTGTGTCTGCACAAAATACGTTAATGAAAGATGTGAAGCTTCCCAATGGCTGGACACTGTCGCCTGCAGGCCGGTCGCTTAAGCTGGGCGATCTGCCATTAAATATCGCTGTATCTCCATCAAAAAAATTACTTGCAGTTACCAACA
Organism: Ferruginibacter sp.; assembly: GCA_965247025.1. GTDB lineage: Bacteria > Bacteroidota > Bacteroidia > Chitinophagales > Chitinophagaceae > Ferruginibacter. The sequence goes on from OZ252000.1 coordinate 6,607,753, forward strand.
ACGGCCAGAGTGTGCAAAGCATTCAGCTCATTAACCCGGCAACAGAAAAAATACTGGATAACATTGTAATTGCAAAAAGCTGGTATGGTTTAAAATTTAGTGCCAATGAAAAGTTTTTGTATGCCAGTGGCGGCAATGATAACTGGATATTACAGTACGCCATCATCAACAATAAATTAAAATTAAAAGACAGTTTTATTCTTGGGAAAAAATGGCCGGAAAAAATTTCTCCTGCAGGTGTAGAGATAGATGATGCAGCTAAAAAAATGTATGTAGTTACAAAGGATAATTTTGCTTTGTACACCATTGATCTTACAACAAAAAAAATATTGCAGCAATTACTGCTTGGTAAAGAAGCTTACGCATGTTTGCTTAGTAACGATAAGAAGGAACTTTACATTTCTTTATGGGGTGGAGGCAAAGTACTGGTATTTGATATTGCTTCGCAGCGGATTACTGATTCCGTTGTAACCGGTGATCATCCCAACGAATTATTACTTTCAAAAAATGGAAAGATACTTTTTGTTGCCAATGCAAATGACAATAGTGTTTCAGTAATTGATATTAAACAAAGAAAAGTTGTTGAAGTGTTGAATGCAGCTTTGTATCCCAATGCCCCGGCGGGTTCTACCAGCAACGGGTTGGCATTATCTGCAGATCAAAAAACATTGTACATAGCTAACGCAGATAATAATTGTCTTGCTGTTTTTGATGTTGCCGAAACCGGGGACAGTAAATCAAAAGGCTTTATCCCCGCCGGCTGGTACCCGACAAATGTAAAAGTAATTGGCAAAAAAATATTTGTTTCTAACGGCAAAGGTTTTTCATCTTTTCCTAATCCTCACGGGCCAAACCCGGTGGCCAAAAAGCAACAGGTTGCTTATCAAAAAGGAGATTTAAAAGCAGTTAAAAAAGTAGAATACATTGGCGGACTAATGAAGGGAACTATGAGTATTATGGATGAGCCTTCAGCTTCAACTTTAGCAGTATATTCAAAAAAAGTTTATAAAAATACACCCTATACAAAGGAACGGGAAACGGTTTCAAAAGGTGAGGCCGGCAATCCCATACCAATGAAAGTAGGAGATAAGTCGCCCATCAAACATGTGTTTTACATTATTAAGGAAAACAGAACGTACGATCAGATACTGGGTGATGTAAAAGCAGGTAATGGTGATACGAGTCTTGTTTTATTTGGAGAAAGAATTACACCAAATCAACACAAGCTGGTGAATGAATTTGTGTTGCTTGATAATTTTTATGTGGATGGTGAAGTAAGTGCCGATGGCCATAACTGGTCGCTGGCAGCCAACGCTACAGACTATTTAGAAAAGAACTGGGTTACAAGCTATGGTGGTCGTGGCGGAGAGTACGATGCAGAAGGCACCCGTGAAATTGCCAATCCAAAAGATGGTTTTATTTGGGAGTACTGCAAAAGAGCTGGCGTTACTTACCGCACCTATGGCGAGTTTGCAGATGATTATAAAGCAAATATCCCGGTGCTTGAAAATCATTTTTGTCCTTATTATACAAGCTGGGATCAAAAGGTAAGAGATACCACCCGTTTTCATCAATGGGCAAGGGAGTTCGATTCAATGCTGACCATTAACCAGGTGCCGCAGTTTAATTCGTTGCGGCTTATTAATGATCATACAGAAGGACAAAGTATTGGAAGACCTACAGTTTTTGCACACGTGGCCGATAACGACTGGTCCGTCGGGATGTTTGTTGAACATTTATCGAAGAGCAGCATCTGGAATGAGAGTGTGGTTTTTATTGTTGAAGATGATGCACAGAACGGATCCGATCATGTGGATGCACACCGCTCTACAGGGTACATTGCAGGAGGTTTGGTGAAGAGGAATTTTGCAGATCACACCATGTATTCAACATCATCTTTTCTGCGAACAATTGAACTCATTTTGGGCCTGCCGCCCATGAGCCAGTATGATGCAGCAGCAGAGCCACTTTGGCGCTGTTTTACCAGTAAGCCTGATGCAACAGTATTTTCAGCAGTACCATCAAATGTAGATTTAGATGAGAAGAATGTAAAGGAAACTGCAAGTGCTAAACTGAGTGCAACATTCAATTTTAAAAAAGAAGACAGTGCGCCTGACCTCGAGTTTAGCCAGGTAATTTGGAAAGCCGTTAAGGGTGAGGCAAGCGAAATGCCGGCGCCAAAACGCAGTGCTTTTTTAAAAGCTTCAACAGAAGATTCTGCAAAGGCGAAATAAGATTACACGTATAAGTTTAAAGTATACCATTAAATTATATTGAATGCAACAGATAAAAGCAATTGAACAGACAGCAGATGAAATAATTGCACTGTATCAGAATTATGGAAACGAAGATTATATTGGCGAGCCGGTTTCGCAGATAGAACACATGTGCCAATGTGCACAGCTGGCGGCTGAAAATGGCAGTGACGATGAAACAATACTTGCCGCTTTTTTTCATGACATCGGGCATTTATGTGAGTTTGATTCGCCGGATGCTACTGTAAATCACATGGATAATTTTGGCATTGTTGATCATGAAAAATTAGGCGGGCAGTTTTTATTGAGCAAAGGCTTTTCTGAAAATATTGCTAAGATGGTGGCGAGTCATGTAAATGCAAAAAGGTATCTCACGTATAAATTTCCTGAGTATTACAATGCCTTGTCTGAAGCCAGTAAAATTACACTGATTCACCAGGGCGGCCAAATGGAAGAGCCCGAAGCTACTGCATTTGAGGCAGATCCACTTGCTGAAAGATACATAGCACTACGCCGGTGGGATGAGCAGGCAAAGGTGGAAAAAAAGCCGCTGCCGCTTTTGGAAGATTACAGGCAGATGATGATAAAACATTTATCCAGTCAACAAAACTAAACTGCATATCAATGATAAAAATGGTAGTATTTGATATGGCCGGCACAACGGTTGATGAAGATAATGTGGTGTATAAAACGCTGCAGAAAGTTATCAATAATGCAGGCTATAATTTTACACTGGAGCAGGTGTTAGAGCATGGTGCCGGTAAAGAAAAGCGCAAAGCAATTTCAGATATTTTGGCCATCTTCAATGGCAACCCAGATGACGCATTTATACAACGACTCTACAATAAATTTGTTCCGGAACTTGCAACGGCCTACGACAGATTTGAGTTAAAACCTCAGCCGGGAACCGAAGAAGTTTTTAAGTTATTGAAAGAAAAAAATATCCTGGTTGTGCTGAACACGGGTTATAATGGAGTAACTGCCAGCAGCATTTTGAAAAAACTAGGGTGGCAGGCAGGTAAGCAGATTGATGCGCTGGTAACAGCAAGTGATGTGAAAGTTAACAGGCCAAGCCCGGACATGATCTTGCTGGCTATGAAAAAATTTGGTATCACCGACGCTGCAGAAGTTGTGAAAGTGGGTGACTCAGCAATAGATATTGAAGAGGGTAAAAATGCAGGCTGCAGTATCAATATCGGTATTACAACAGGCGCTCATACTTACAAGCAGTTGCAGGCTGCCCAACCGGAATATATCATTGATCACCTTATAGAATTGTTGCCTTTAATTTAAAGATTTATGCAGGCAGCGCTTTCTGTTCCTCAGCAAAAAAATATCAGCCGATGGCTAAGCAATTCGCCTGTGTTGCTGATAGCCTATATATCATTTGCGTCGTTCGTGGTGTATAGCTGCATGTATGGTTTCCGTAAACCTTATACCGTTGGAGCCTACACCGATTTGTATTTTTTAGGTATCTCATATAAAGTTTGTTTGGTAATTGCCCAGGTTATTGGTTACATGATCAGCAAGTTTTACGGCATACGTTTTATCGGTGCTGTGCAACCAGAAAAAAGGATAAAATATATTTTACTTTTTATTGGAACAGCATGGGCATCGCTGCTATTATTTGCAATTATCCCGGCGCCCTATAATATTATTTGCATGTTTATAAACGGGCTTCCACTGGGCATGGTGTTTGGGCTTGTGTTTGGCTTTTTAGAAGGCCGCAAAACAACCGAAATAATGGGTGCCTTTTTAACCAGCAGTTTTATTTTTGCTTCGGGGTTAGCAAAAACCGTAGGCAAGTGGCTGCAGTTGCAATTTGCAATAAATGACTGGTGGATGCCATTTACAGCGGGTGCCGTTTTTGTGGTGCCCCTGCTTATTGCAGTCTGGATGCTGCAAAAATCACCGCCTCCGACAGCAGAAGATATTGCACAGCGAACAGTAAGGAACCCCATGAACCGGCAGGAGCGGAGAGCATTTTTAAAAACCTTTGGCTGGTCGCTGGTGCCTGTTGTAATTGCCTATGCAGTTTTTACAATTGTAAGAGATTTTAGCGAAGATTTTGCCAATGAACTTTGGGAAGAATCCGGCTATAAAAACAACGCTGGTATATTTGCCCAAACAAGCTCTGCTATAGCAATTGTCACGCTGATGATTGTTGGGTGCTACTTCCTCATAAAAAATAATTTTAAAGCTTTCAGGTTAACGCATTTGCTCATCATTGCAGGTGTATTGCTATCTGCTGGTGCAACTATTTGTTTTCACTTGCAGTTGCTTACACCACTTGCGTGGATGCTGCTGGCTACAACAGGATTGTACCTGGCATACCTGCCGTTCAACTGCCTTTATTTTGAGCGGATGATTGCTTCTTATAAAATAAAAGCAAACTTTGGTTTTATAATGTATATAGCAGATGCCTTTGGCTATCTGGGTACTGTTATGGTTTTGTTGATAAAGGAGTTTGTACATATCAACTACAGCTGGATATCTTTCTTCTCCATTTTGTTTTACACTGCCGGCATTGCCGGCGTGATTTTAATTTCCATTACCCTGAACATCCATCAAAAATTATTTAAAACTTTCAACACCAGCCATGGTACAAAATAAATCGGCCATTGTAATAGGCGCAGGTATTCTTGGCCTTGCAACAGCAAGAGCTTTATCCTTAAAAAATTACCAGGTAACCGTGGTAGAGCGGTCAGAAAAAGCTGTAGGTGCTTCCATCCGGAACTTTGGTATGTTGTGGCCTGTGGGCCAGCCAGATGGGATGATGTATAACAGGGCAATGCGGAGCAAAACTATCTGGAAAGATATAGCAGACAGCATTGGTTTGTGGTATGATGAAGTTGGAAGTTTGCATGTTGCACACCAGCAGGATGAATGGACTGTATTGCAGGAATTATATGAAGCATTCAGAGCAGCCGGACGACCTGTTAAGCTGATGAAGAGTGATGAAATAAGCAAGCAATTTAAGGGTGTGAATAACGATGGATTGTTGGGAGGATTGTTTAGTGCGACAGAAACAATCGTTGACCCGAGAGATGCTATAGCAGCCATTCCAAGTTACTTAAATGAGTTTTTGGATGTACGCTTTATTTGGGGAAAAGCTGTTACGCAAGTAAGCTCAACCCGGATATGGATGGGTAATGAAACCATGGAAGCTGATATAATATGTGTTTGCAGCGGTGCAGATTTTGAGACGCTTTATCCTGAAGTATTTGAAAAACAACAGATCACAAAATGTAAGCTTCAAATGTTGCGCTTTGCAGCTGCAACCCCCGGTTTTAAAATGGGTGTTTCTCTTTGCGGAGGGCTTTCTTTAATTCATTACGGAAGTTTTAAAGTGGCTGCTTCCTTAGCTGCTTTAAAAGAAAGATACGAAGCTGAAATGAGTGAATATTTAAAGTGGGGAATTCATGTGATGGTATCTCAAAATGATAAGCTTGAACTAACAGTGGGTGACAGCCATGAGTATGGATTAACCTTTGATCCTTTCGATAAAGTTTTTATAAATGACCTGGTACTGGCGTATCTGAAAGAGTTTGCAGATACCGGGGATTGGCGGCTAATCCAGAGCTGGCATGGCATTTACCCCAAAATGACCAATGGTGCTACCGACCTTTTTCTTCAGCCAGATCCCGGTGTTTTCATCATCAACGGTATTGGGGGCGCTGGTATGACACTTAGTTTTGGTTTTGCAGAAGAGTGTGTACAGAAGATGTATTAATCTGGCTACTGAACAAGGAACCGGTTATAAAATTGACATTGTGAAAAGCATGTCAATCTTCCTTTTTTTAATAAGTACCATTGAGGTTACTTTTCTTTCTTTTTAAATAATCATCCGGAATATTTATTGTATTTCCTATTGCTGCTTTGTTGTCCCATCTTAATTTGTTGATGTATTTCTTGGGCGTCATTCCGGTAGCATCATGTCTTGCGTCAAAAGATTGTTCACTTACCGGGTTATTCTTACCAACCGGCGTACCTGTCTGGTCACCTAGTATCGTCATCTTTCTTCCTGTTAAAGGATTTCCATCAGCCTTACAGGTTATGCCTTTGGCAGTGCCCGTTGAAATTTTAAATTGTGCTATAACTTGTTGTCATTTTCATGAAAAAAGTACCGAAAATTTTTTATGATTTTTTCGAAACTCTCCAGATAGTTTTGCCGCTGTCATCAGTTACAAGCAAGGATCCGTCATTAGCAAAAGCTACACTAACCGGCCGGCCATAAACCTGGCTTTTATCAGCATTAGCAACAAAACCAGTTAAAAAATCCTGTGACTTACCAGATGGTTTACCATTTTGAAATGGTACATATACTACTTTATAACCTGAAAGCACACTGCGGTTCCAGGAACCATGCTGCCCTATAAACATACCCCCTGCATAAGCAGGCGACAGATAATTTTTATCATTAAACACCAGCCCGAGCGATGCCGTGTGTGCTCCCAAAGCAACATCCGGAACAATCGCTTTTTCTACCAGCTCAGGGTTTTCACCTTTTAACCGGGGGTCTTCATTTTGCCCGAAGTAAGCGTAAGGCCAGCCATAAGAACCATTCTCTTTAACGCTTGTTGCATAATCAGGAACAAGTTCATCGCCTAAATTATCACGCTCATTAACGGCAGTCCATAAAGTGTTAGTACCTGTTGCCCAACCCATGCCCACAGGATTTCTTAAACCGCTGGCATAAACTTTTTCCCCACTTCCATCAGGGTTTATTTCCAGGATATTAGCTCTTCTTTTCTCATTTTCTATTCCATGTTCGGCAACATTGCTGCCGGAGCCAACAGATACATAAATCTTTGAACCATCTCTGCTGGCCAGTAAATTTCTTGTCCAGTGATTATTGTAGCCACCGGCTGGCAGGTCGAGTATCTTTTTACCCTTTCCAGTAATTTCAGTTTGCCCGGTATTGTAAGGATATACCCACAACCCATCAGTATTGGCAACATAAAACTTGTCATTCAAAATGAGCATCCCAAATGGCCGGTTCAAACCAGTCAGGAAAACCTTTTGCATCTCTGCCACACCATCTTGGTTCTCATCTCTAAAAAGGAGAATTGTATTACTGCTGCCTGAACGCCGGCCCGTACCTACGCCGGCAGTTTTTGTAAATCCATCGCTGACTGTATTTGCCAATGCTACAAAAACGTCGCCGTTAGGGGCTACATACAACCACCGTGGGTTGTCCAGTGAGTCGGCAAATTTGGTAACTGCAAAGCCATCCGGTGCTATCGGAGTTTTGCCTGCCGGCCAGCCAATTACTTTCGCATTATTATTAACGGAACGGGTAGCATAAGGCGCAGGTAAATTCACTTTCTCAAAAGTACCCGAGCCAGATTGAGCTGAAGCATTTGTAAAACCTGTGAGGTTTATTAATATTAATAGTGCATAGCCTGTAACTGAATTCTTTTTGATCATGATTACATTTTTTTTGTGAGCGTATTAAAAAATACAAACAGCCTGCCAGTTTGTTTTGTTTTATCTGGCAATGTCTTTATCATAAAGACTGCTCAATAATTTTTACTGTAGAAATAATTAAAGAATCATTTCCAATTTTTTAAACCTGTACATAATATTGGAACTACTTAAACTTTTTAACTAATGAAAGTAAGAATCTTTTTACTTGTGCTGTTTGCGATGGGATGTGCGAAACAAAAAAGCGGCTCTCCGGTTACCTATCAAATAGAAGTATTGGAAAAGCATACATATACATCGATAGCCGGAGTGAGAATTGATTTGTACAAATGCAGCACTTAGGACGCTGTATTCAAGTGCCAGGCAACTTCCAAATTCGCAACAGGTATGACGGATATAAGTTTAAAATATACTTTTGCTAATAGTGAATTAAGTAGGGCCGATAAAGGTTAAAACTAACTAAAGCAGGTTTGGGAAACTAATGGCGGACAAGAAATCACGTATATGTTGACCGAAGCAACTATCAATATACATTTATTAAAAGACCGTCCTTACCCTATACAGAACTTTATGCGGTTCAATGTTGAAACCACAGATGGAATAAAGAGTCAACTTCTGCTGAATCACCTCCCGGCAAACACGAATTTTCAATTGAAAGTGTATGGTGATGAATTAAATAATATTGAGTTGCTGCTGTTTGATCAAAGCTGCCTTTATTTCTGCTCCATTAATACGCTTAAGAGTGGCAACTTTTCACAATACCCTGATAAGTTGAGCGAAGTGTCGTTACGCAGTATTACTAGTCATACCATCATAAAGCTGATGGCAACCTGGCATTGCTGATCTTATAATTAAGTTATAAATCTTTCAGTTCTAGGTGTTCTCATTTAAATATTGACAGTATATGCAATCTATATATTTAAAGTATTAGTTTTTATGCAGGGAAAAAATTCCCCAGTTTTATGCATCAAAATAATAGTATACTAAGTATTTGGTTAAAAATAAAAGAGTAGTTATACATTATTGTTCAACACGAGTAGACTTTTATTGCAATTTGCTAAAATCCTAAAAGCGGTATGGTATTTATTTAAGAACAAATTATAATCTTTAAAAAAAAACTATATGCAAAACGGTGTGATAATTCAATATTTCCATTGGTATACTCCTGAAAATGTTCTATGGAAAGAAGTGAAGGAGAAAGCTGCCTACCTTGCTGAGCACGGTATTTCCAGCGTATGGCTTCCTCCGGCAACAAAAGCTTCTTCCGGAGGTATGAGCGTTGGTTATGATATTTACGATTTATATGACTTGGGTGAGTTTGATCAAAAAGGATCTGTGCGTACCAAATACGGAACCATAGCAGAATACCTGGAGGCTGTTAAAGAATTACATAACAACGGCCTTCAGGTTATTGCGGATATAGTTGTAAATCATAAAGCAGGAGCTGATGAGTCTGAGAAAGTACTGGCTGTTAAAGTTGATTGGGACGACCGCAACAAGGCAGTGTCAGAGCCAACGGAGATAGAAGCTTTTACCAAGTTTACTTTTCCGGGACGAAATAAAAAGTATTCGACATTTGCCTGGGATCACCAATGTTTTTCAGGGGTTGATTATGATAACCTTACGGGCACTACAAGTATTTACAATTTTAAAAGTGAGTATGGAGATTCATGGGAGGATATGATAAGTGATGAAAAAGGAAATTATGATTACCTGATGTATGCGGATATTGAGTTTAGAAATCCTGCAGTACGGGAAGAAATACTTGCATGGTCTAAATGGTATTATGGTAAGGTAGGCTTTGATGGTGTAAGGCTGGATGCAGTTAAACATATTTCACCATCATTTTTTAATGAATGGCTTGTGCGGCTGCGGCAGGAAACTGGCAGGGAAATTTTCGCTGTTGGAGAATATTGGGCACCTGGTGATCTTAACCTGCTGCTTAAATATATAGAGGCCACTAAAGGTAATATGACGCTTTTCGACTCTTCATTGCAACTTAATCTTCACAATGCTTCCACAAAAGGAAATGGTTACGATATGCGAACCATTTTTGATGATACGCTTGCTAAGGTAATGCCAGACAAAGCTGTGACTGTAGTTGATAATCATGATACTCAACCACTGCAGGCTCTTGAAGCGCCGGTTGAGCCCTGGTTTAAGTCAATAGCTTATGCCTTGATACTTTTAAGGCAGGAAGGTTATCCCTGTGTTTTTTATCCTGATCTTTTTGGAGTAAGTTATAAAGACAAAGGGCTGGATGGAAAGGAATATGAAATATTTTTAGATAAGGTGGATTGCATTGAGGAAATGCTCAAGACCAGGAAAGACCATTCCTATGGAACGCAGAGGGATTATTTAGATCACGGAAATTGCATTGGCTGGGTGAGGGAGGGTGATGATGAACACAGCGGTTGTGCAGTGCTGCTGAGCAATGGAGATGCAGGTATGAAAGAAATGGAGATGGGAAAACGGTATGCTGGAAAAAATATGAGGGATATTTTAGGAAAAGATGAAAGAACAGTTATAATAAATGATGAAGGAAAAGGTGAATTTTATTGCCATGCAGGCTCTGTTTCAGTTTGGGTTGAAGTTTAGCAAACACGGCTAAGAAGAGGCTGATATAAAAAATAAGTTCCTCCGTAGAAACGGAGGAACTTTAACGATTGCTTGCCATATGAAAAATCTTGAAAAATCTTGTTGAATTCTGTCTTTTTTCGCCTGCACCTAATATCTTTGCCGGGCTTTAGCGATTGTATGCCATTTTTATTTTCTCTTATAATTTACCTGCGCTCATCTTTCTATAACAAAAGTAAGATGAGCGTTTGTTATTTTAGAAACACATTTCTACTTTCATAATGATGCTTAACGCATTTTTGAATTTGCAAAAGCCACGACCAACTTAGGTTTTAAAGAAATTCTTTAATTATTCCCAACGATAAATTTATAGTAAAACCCTTACAGATTATGTAGTTTTTTTACTACAATGAGGGGTGGTTGAATTCATTACAATATTTTTTTGTTTGAGATAAACAAACTATAATAAAGGTAAAATTGAAACAGGAATTTTAATAATAATAAAATATTTTCAGTGTAACATCAAATTTAGATAAGAATATTAGCGAGCTGAAATGGAAATTCAAATGATTGTCCTATTTATTTCAGTCGATAAATAATAAGAGTTCTTAAGTAAATTTTCTCAATAATCTTTTTTGTAAAGATCGTTTTAAAGCAATTTCCGATCAGATATGCATAAAAAATAAGTTCCTCCGTAGAAACGGAGGAACTTTAACGATTGTTTGCCATATGAAAAATCTTAAAAAATCTTTTAAATGCTGAACTTTTTAAACATACACCGTATATCTTTGTGACGTTCTAGCGATTGTATGCCATTTTATTGCCCCTATAAGTACCTCACGCTCATCTTTCTATTTTCAAAAATAAGATGAGCGTTTGTGTTTCAAAAACAACATTTCTGCTATTTTAATGACGCTTAACCGGCTTTTTATTCTTAGAGTCCTTTACCACTCTTAGTTCCGTAAGATAATTGTGTTTATTTCCAACGGTATTTTTACTATAAAATGGAACTGTACGGGTTACGGTTTTATAGTAGTTACTTATCGTTAGGTATTATGTCCTTGTATTAAAAGTTTAAATCGTTTCACTTTTTGGAAGTTTATATTAGATCAGTAATATCAATGAATTCACGCTTAATGAGCCATCATCGGGAGTGATGTGCTTATTGCAAAAATAACCAGCGAGGTAAAAAATCTTTTGCCTACAGGCAATTAAAATTGCGAGGATTATTTAAAGAAAAAGCCTTATTAATGTTATTAGTATTGGCAGAGGAATTTGAGAAATTCAGCAACAAAATCCAGACTTCAATTTAATAAATGAGGATTGAAAACAATTAATTAGTGAAGTAGCTACAAAAAATAAGTTCCTCCGTAGAAACGGGGGAACTTTAACGATTGCTTGCCATATGAAAAATCTTAAAAAATCTTAATTTATTCTACCTTTTTTCACTTACACCTTATATCTTTGCGGCGACCTAGCGATTGGATGCCATCCTAATTTCACTTACAATTTACTTACGCTCATCTTTCTATTACAAAAGTAAGATGGGCGTTTGTTATTTTACAACAACATTTCTGCTCATTTTATGATGCTTAACGCAATATTTATTTTCAAAATGCTTGCTCCGTAAAGGTTTTAATTGAAAAGCTTAATTATTTCCAACGATATTTTTTATAAAAAAGTACCTATTTTTTTGTAGAATATTTATTACAAGCTTAATTTTTGTTTATTAAAATAATTATATTTATAATAAAATAATAAACAAAAAGACTTCAGTTCCAAAAAATGTACATAAAATATTTTTTAATGTGTAGGAAAACTGCATATTGATTAAGTTAAATCGCATTTTATTTAATAATAAATAGTATAATATTTATTTTGTATTTGTTTTATAGTGCTTTCTTGCCGCTAAAATTAGTTGATGACGCTGGTCAATTGCAATACTCCGACATAAATCCTTTGATCGCCAAATATTTCAAGACACTAAAGGTGGGATATTGACGCCTTTCTTTGGAATCAGTATTCCTAAAAATTGGAATGTCTATTAAAATTGCGGAATATAATTGGAAAACTAAAAAAATATAGCCTGCAAATTTTACAAAGTGATTGATCATAAATGAAATACGGGTTAAAATAAATACCAATCAGGTTAGCGGGAACATAGGATATTAAATCGTGGGGTATAAAAAATGAAAAATTCCAAAAATGATGAGGACTACCCCAGAGCATGGCCGTTTAACAAATGCTTTGAACATCTTTTAAAATTGGACAATAGATAAGTTGAGGAGATCATTGAAGCAGGGCCTTTTAAGCCTTAATTAATTCTAACTGCTTTATATAAATGCCTATGGAAAAAATATCCAAAATTAACCCTTCGTTCCATTTGCATATAATTCAATTAAAGCCTGAACACTTTCTTTAAATGTACCGGAAGCTTCATCAAAGAAATTATCCTTGGTCTTTTTGGAGGCCTTATTATCGGTTGATTTTTTTATACCTGCCTTCACTGTTTCCAGTTCATCAAAAAATGCAGGTACAGTCTTTTCATAAAAGCTATTAATGCCTTCTATTGAAATTAAGAGGTCTTCGTATTCGGTTAGCAGACCATTGATCTCCTTTACATTTTCAATTGAATGCCGCCGTGGTATGCGGTCGAATAATTCGGTTAAGGCTGATGCTGTTTGATCCATTTTTTTGATAGCGATTAACCACAAATGTACTCTTTATCAATCCAGCTGGGTAATTTCTGGCAAATACAATCCGTTATAAAAGCTGAAAAACTAACAACCGCTCAAAAGCAGCCGGCAGCGCAAAGCTCAGTGAAGGTTTTGCTGCGTCGCCTTGAGCCGGACTTGCAGCGCCAGCCCGAAAGATTCATTCGGGCGGAGATAGCCGGAGCATATGCAGGTTAAAGCATTGAAGCTAATTGCGACCAGTATTTTATTTTTCTGCCTTAACCGCAGCATCTGCACACAAACCAAAATACCCCCAAAAACAACTACCTTCGCCTCCCGAAATAATCGGGAAAAAAACGAACCGAAAGGAATGAAGAATATCCGGAATTTTTGCATCATTGCACATATCGACCACGGAAAGAGTACCCTGGCAGACCGCTTACTGGAATTTACCAAAACCATTACCGAAAGGGATATGCAGGCACAGGTGCTGGATGATATGGATTTGGAAAGAGAAAAAGGTATCACCATTAAGAGCCATGCCATTCAAATTAATTACAAGTGGAAAGGTGTGGAATATGTGCTGAACCTGATTGACACACCCGGTCATGTAGATTTTAGCTATGAAGTAAGCCGTGCACTGGCAGCTTGCGAAGGTGCATTGTTGCTGGTAGATGCCAGCCAGGGCATACAGGCACAAACCATCAGCAATTTATACTTAGCCATTGAAAATAACCTGGAGATCATCCCGGTTATCAACAAGATAGACATGGATGGCGCCATGATACCTGAAGTAACCGACCAGATAGTAGAACTGATCGGCTGCAAGCCAGAAGATATTCTGCTGGCCAGCGGCAAAAGCGGTATTGGTATAGAAGAAATATTAACGGCCATTATCGAGCGCATTCCTGCACCATCTGGTGACGAAACGGCGCCATTGCAGGCATTGATATTTGACAGTGTGTTCAATTCTTTCAGGGGTATTATTGTATACTACCGCATTTTTAATGGCACATTAAAGAAAGGTGATAAAATTAAATTCAGCAATACCGGGCTTGAATATGGGGCAGATGAAGTAGGTATATTAAAACTCGGTATGCAGTCCAAGAGCGAAGTAAGGGCAGGGGATGTCGGCTACATTATCACCGGCATAAAAGTGGCCAAAGAAGTGAAAGTAGGTGATACCATCACAACAACTGTGAATGGTGCCACAGAATCTATACAAGGTTTCCAGGATGTAAAGCCGATGGTGTTTGCAGGTATTTTCCCGGTAGAAACAGATGCTTTTGAAGAGCTTCGTGACTGTATGGATAAATTGCAACTGAATGATGCATCCCTCACCTTTGAGCTGGAAACATCGCAGGCACTGGGCTTCGGTTTCCGTTGCGGCTTCTTAGGCATGCTGCACATGGAAATTATACAGGAGCGTTTGGAAAGGGAATTCAACCAAACGGTAATTACCACCGTTCCTAACGTAAGCTTCATTGCCACCACCAACAAAGGCGAAATTGTAAAGATCAACAACCCAACAGAAATGCCCGATCCCACAAGGATTGATCATATTGATGAACCGTTTATCAAAGCGCAAATCATCACCAAGCCAGAATACATCGGCAATATCATGACGCTGTGCATCACCAAAAGGGGCATCCTCACCAGCCAGAGTTACCTCACCACCACAAGGGTAGAGCTGAGTTTTGAAATGCCGCTGACAGAGATTGTGTTTGATTTTTATGATAAACTAAAGAGCATCACAAGAGGCTATGCCTCCTTCGATTATCATCCGCTGGAGTACCGTCCGAGTGATATTGTGAAGATGGATATTTTGCTCAACAACGAAAAGGTGGATGCACTCAGTGCATTGATTCACCGTGGCAGGGCACATGAATTTGGCCGCAAGCTTTGCGAAAAGTTGAAAGAGTTGTTGCCAAGGCAACAGTTCCAGATTGCCATACAAGCCGCCATAGGAGCCAAAGTAGTAGCAAGGGAAAACATCAGTGCCATTCGTAAAGATGTGACGGCAAAATGTTACGGCGGTGATATCAGCCGTAAACGCAAGCTGTTGGAGAAACAGAAAGAAGGTAAGAAACGTATGAAGCAGATAGGTAACGTGGAAGTGCCGCAGGAAGCTTTTTTGGCGGTGCTGAAGTTGAATGATTAGAAGCCTCCCCAGCCCTCCAAAGGAGGGATTTAGGGCAGGTCTTTCTGTTATGGAGTGTTTTGTTTTGTTATGATGTAAGTTTTTGGGGATGGACATTTGTTCATTTGTCAACATTGTTGTGTCACTCACTTGTACGCTATACCTTTATTGAGCAAAAGAACTCACATGTACACACTGGAAGAAATAAAATCTATTTTGGCCAAAGCCAAGCCTGTATTGCAAAAAAAATACCCCTTAAGCGAATTGGGTATTTTTGGGAGTTACGCAAGAGGTGAGGCTAATGAGAGCAGTGATATTGATGTCCTGGTGGATTTCAATGGTGTAATCGGGATGCAATATTTTGATTTAATTGAAGATATTGCGGTACTGTTTAAATCAAAGGTAGATGTGGTTTCAAAAAGAGGGATAAAGCCAAATTATTTACCATCTGTAAATGATGATTTGCTGTATGTCTAAGCGAAACCCGGCATTGTTGCTGGATGATGTTTTACAGGCAATTATTAAAATTGAGCGATACAGTACCGGGCTTGATGCCGAACAACTTGCCAGAGAATTTATGGCTTTAGAAGCAACTTTGTATAATTTTCAAGTAATAGGAGAGGCTGCAAACCAGGTTTCAGAAGAAATGAAATCGGCTACACCTGAAGTTGATTGGAAGAGGATAAAAGGTTTTCGAAACAGGCTTATACATGAGTATTTTGGAACTGATCCATTTATCGTGTTTGAAATCATACAACTCTATCTCCCTCAATTGAAAATTCAAATTCAACAACTTTTAGACAACTACAACCATGAGTGAATTATCACTGGATTCAAACATCAACCTGGCAGTAACTGCCCGTTTTGTTGCAAAGGGTATTGATGCGCCGCTTACCGGCAATAGCTTTAAAATGCGCTTGTTTGATAAAGACATTTTTGATGATGATTACCTCGGTGAAAGTGGGCTGGATGATAACGGCGTTGCTGAAATTAAGTTCAGCCATACGGCTTTTAGTGACTGGGGTAATCTTGAAACCACGCCTGATTTTATTTTGTGGTTGTAAAAGATGGGGTGCAAATTTTTAAAAGTAAAGTAATGGAAGAAATTGATGTTGTTGCCATTGAGCAATTTAAAATGGGCGAAGGAGAAGAGATAGATTTGGGAACCTTTTTGGTGGAAGGTTAATAATACTTCATATTGTTGCAATCTGTTGAATCCGCCGTTGGCGGATTTTTTGTTTTGGCTGAATCAGATTTTGGAAATTTTGAAGTTACCATGCCAGTGAAGATGATACTATCGTTAGTTACCAGCATGTCTGCTTGTGTAAACGCTGGTTTCGATACGGGTGTGGTATCAACAATTTTTATCTCCAAATCTCCCTGTAATGCAGGTTGAATGAAAATAGTATCGCCGGTTAAAATGGTGCAATTTTGTTCTGTAAGTCTGGTCGGTGCTGGTTTTTGGGGGATTGTATCAATGTTGGTTGTTGTATCTTTTAGTTCAGCAACCGGAGGCAGAATAACGCCAGTTAATTCTCCCTGCGTAACAATCATATCACAGGAAAACAACATGCTGCTGAAAGCAAGCAGGCATGCAGCCAAAAACTGTTTCCATTTGGGTAAGTTAATCTGCAAAATATCTGCCGGCAGTGAAATAGTGATGCGGCTGACCTGCTCCTGTTTAAAACGGCCACAGGTACTAATTTCTTTTCTGTTTAGAAAATAATGTTGAACAGCGGCGTCGTCCATGCCTGTGAAGTCAACCACTGTTTTTGCACAAACATTACAATGGCGGCCCTGCTGGTTGGGTGTCATTGCTTCCCAGTCTTTGTGGCATGGCTTGGGGATGGATAGCTGCAGCATATAAAAAGTTTGCATATAGATGCTGCCAGTTTCATTTTACACAGAAAAACTTTGTAAATTTCTTTTCACTACTCATCACCACTCCTTACTAACCAATCACTAATCCCTGCTTTACCAATCCTTCCAGGTAGTGTTCTTTAATTCCAAAAAGTGTTTTTAATCCAGTGATTTTTTCCTGCAGGTCAGCCTGGTTGTTTACGGCTGTGCTTCTTTTTGTCGCCACGATCAACACATTTTTTGGCGTATGCTCTGTAGCTATAAATTCAAATACTTTCGTTTTGTAACCCTGCATTTCCAGGATGAGGGAACGCATGCTGTCGGTTATAATTTCCGCCTGGCGTTCCAGTAAAATGCCGTGTTTGGTGATGGCGGTAAGTTCATTCTCCGGCTTCATTTGTTTGCGGATTTGCTTGTGGCAGCAGGGTGCCACCACAATTACTTTGGCACCTGCCTCAATGCCTTTAAAAATAGCATCGTCTGTTGCAGTGTCACAGGCATGCAGGGCAATTAAAATGTCCGTGGTTGGTGCCTTGTAAGAAGCAATGGTGCCGGTTTCAAAATGCAGCTGGCTGTAACCGGCTTTGGCGGCAATGGCGTTGCAGGTGGCTACCAGTTCCGGCCGCAGTTCAACACCGGTTATGGTTGCCGGTACCTGTAGCTTGTTGTGCAGGTAATCGTACAATGCAAACGTAAGGTAGCCTTTGCCGCTGCCCATATCGGCAATGTGGAGGGGAGCCTTCAACTGCAGGTCCTTTACAATGCCATCAATGATTTCAATGTAATGATTGATCTGCCGGTATTTGTCCTGCTTGTCTTTTTTAATATGGCCATCCACACCGGTAATGCCGAGTTGCTGCAGGTAAATATTATTGGCCGGTTGAATACTGTACTGCTTTTGTTTGTCGTGGAGCTGTATCACCGGTGCAGCAACAGCAACAGGTTTGATTGTTATTTTCGACTGGCCTTTATCATTGGTAAAAAACTGGCTGTTATGTGTTGTGGTAAACAAATCAGCATTTAAAAAATCTTTTTCAAGGTGTGTGGCTATTAATATGATGCCTTCCTGAAAGGGAAAGTTTTTTGTAATGTCTTTGGTAGGGTAGCGGTACATAAAGCTGAGCCTGGTTTCATCTTTTACTGTAACCAGCTTTGCAGTAATGTTTTTTAACTCCGCCTGTTTATCTTTTTTGTTTCCCAGCACAATTTTGATAAAAATACCGTTTTCAATTGCTGCTGTTATTGTTTGTAACAGTGCTGTTTTGTCTGCCTGCATTGTTGTTTAATTTGGTGCAAAAGTAGCCTAAATGCCGCCACTATAGCAGGGGCTTTGTAGTTGTTTGAAAGCTGTTAAAACATTCGATCATAAGCTTTACCTGCGTATGCTTATTAAACCAGTTTTGAAGTAAACACTGTTACAGCCTTATTTTAAAACTCTTATAAGTTAAGGTTGGCTTCAAATTCTTATCCACTTACTCACTAAAACGTGGAAATAAACGTTATCAGTTATCAATATCCAAAAAACAAAGCATCCATTGAAACTTTTCCGTATCATAGCTGGAACGGTACTTTTTTTTACCGTATGCATTTCCGCTGCTACTGCACAGCCTTCTGGCGGCAATTTTTCAGCAAAACAGGGGGTGGCAGATTTACGCAACCAGCAGTTTCAGCAATCAATTAATTTATCCGGTGAATGGGCTTTTGCCTGGCAAAAGTTACTTACACCGTCAGACAGTGCAGGCTTCAATAGTTTTACAGGTTTTCCCGGTATATGGAACAATAAAACGGTTAAGGGAGTAAAACTTTCTGCAATGGGCTATGCCACTTATGGGTTAACCATTTTCCTTCCCAAAGGTCATCCTTCCATGGCACTGCATGTGCCGGATGTATATTCTTCCCACAAGCTTTATGTAAATGGTGAACTTAGTGTTTCCAATGGCGTAACTGCTACCAGCGGATTATTATACAAACCCCATTGGGAGCCGCATACGGTTGTATTGCCTGCCGGGGCAGATACGATAAAGCTCATGTTCCAGGTGGCCAATTTTTCCCATTCCAAGGGCGGCCCAAGCCAGCCTTTTTTGATAGGCGAAACCAGCCAGCTGATGCTTGACAGCAGCCGGAGTATTGCCAACGATTTTCTGCTGGCAGGTTGCCTGTTTATGGGCGGATTGTTCTTTTTTGGTTTGTACCACTTTGGTACGCAGGATAAAGCCACCCTCTATTTTTCTCTTTTTTGCATGCTGTACAGCTACCGGCTTATTGGCAGCTCAACCTACAGTCTTCACCAGATTTACCCGGTACTTAGCTGGCAGCTGGCCATCCGGCTGGAGTACATATCTCTTTTCGGAAGTATTTTTCTCTTTCTACAGTATGTGCGGAATTTATACCCGAAAGATTTTTACAAACCTGTTATGAGGGTATTTTCAGCAGCCTCTGGTCTGCTGGGTGTATTGCCTTTGATAACCACGCCTGAAATTTTCACCAGTATCATCAACCCGTTTTTGATCGGTATGTTTTTCTGCATAGCCTACCTCATGTTTGTTTTTATAAAGGCTTACCTCAATAAAAGAATTGCAGCAGGTTATGCCCTGGCGAGCATTGCGGTGTTAATGGTGGTGCAGCTGATTGTAAACCTGGAGTATTTCGGGATAATTGTACCTTCTAAATTGGTGCTCTTTATTGGTTATGTGGTGTTTTTCTTTCTTCAATCCCTGATACTGTCTTTTCGTTTTGCCTACCGCCTTAAAAAAGCCCGGACAGAGGCAGAGCAGGGGCTGAAGTCGAAAAGTGAATTCCTCTCTACCATGAGCCACGAGATACGTACGCCGCTCAATTCGGTGATAGGCATGACGAACCTGATGCTGCAGAATCAGCCCAGGGCAGACCAGCAGGAGCAGCTAAATGTATTGAAATTTTCTTCCAATAACCTGCTGTGTATTGTAAACGATATTCTCGATTTTAATAAGATTGAAGCCGGTAAAATCCGTTTTGAAAATATTGATATGGATGTGAGGGAGATACTGAATAACATTGTGTCAGGTGTTGCATTTGAAGCATCAGAAAAAGGCATTGGTATGCACCTGCAGGCAGCCGCAGATTTGAATGTAATGGTAAAGAGCGACCCTACAAGACTGGCACAGGTTATTAATAACCTGGCAGGTAATGCAGTTAAGTTTACCCAGAAGGGAAGTGTAACAGTTTCTTACGAAGTAACAGCCTCCACCAAAGAAAATGTTACCCTTTTATTTAAAATAAAAGATACCGGTATTGGTATTCCCAAAAACAAACAGCGCTTAATATTTGAAAGATTTACACAAGCCGATTCAACTACGTCCCGGAGCTTTGGCGGTACCGGTCTTGGCCTCGCTATCTGTAAAAAAATCCTGGAGTTACAAGGCAGTGAACTGAAGCTGGAAAGTGAAGAAGGCCAAGGTTCTCTATTTTATTTTGAACTTACGTTTCCATTGTCTCACAGAGTTGTGGCAAAAGAATCACCGCCAAAAGAGGTGACCGTAAAAACAGATAAGCCGCTGGAGGGAATCACTATTTTACTGGTGGAAGATAACCAGATCAATATCCTTGTTGCCAAAACTTTCCTGGAGAGCTGGGGCGCCACCATTGATGTTGCGGAGAATGGACAGGAAGCTATTGAAATGCTGGATACTGACCGCCATGCGCTGGTGCTGATGGATATGCATATGCCGGTGATGGATGGTTTTACAGCAGTTAATATTATCAGGGGAAATGGCATTCGTATTCCCATCATTGCACTTACTGCCAGCCTGCCGGGAGAAGTAGAACCCATCATCCGCGGGCTTGATCTCAACGATTTTGTCCTCAAGCCATTTTCACCGGACGATCTGTTGCAAAAAGTAATGCATCATTCAAAAGCAGGGGAGAGGGCGGTTGCGGTAGTTGGGTAGATGTTTAATTTTCAGGTAAAACAAATGTTCAACCCAAATTTTGCAATAGACAAAAATGTGCCAGTGTGTCTTAAATTAGCAGATGAGTATGCACCATGAATACAGCGATAATTCAGTAACTCCCTGGGGCGGTATGCAAGAGATGAAAATGTTGCTAGACAAGACAGGCATCAGTAAAAAATTACTTGAGTTAGGTTTACCACAAGGCAAGAGCAACAATAGTATCGATTCAATAAGTATCATAGAAAGTTTTTGGGTGAGTATCTGGATTGGTTGCTTCAGATTCAGCCATACAGCAGTTGTTCGTTTAGATGAAGTGCTGCGTCAGATATTTGGTTGGAAACGGGTAGCTTCCGGTACAACCTTTGGAAGATTCTTCAAAAAATTCACCCCTTCTCTTAATCATTCTTTATTCATAGAACTAAACAGTTGGTTCTTTGAGCAATTACAATTTGATAATTATACATTGGATGTTGATAGCAGTGTAATTACCCGTTATGGCGAACAGGAAGGAAGCAAAAAAGGATATAATCCCACCAAACGTGGCCGCAATAGCCATCATCCGTTGTTTGCTTTTGTAAACGATATAAGAATGGTAGCCAATTGCTGGAATCGCAGTGGCAATACAGGTAGCAGTAGTAATTGCATTAATTTTTTAGAAGAGACCTTTTCTATTCTTACCAATAAAAAAGTTGGGTTGTTCAGGGCAGACAGTGGTTTTTGCAGTGAAGCGATTATGAAATTCATAGAAGATAAACAAATAGCTTATGTAATGTCTTGTAAACTTTATGCCAGGCTGCAAGGCACTATTTACGGTATTAAAAACTGGCAGGCAATCGGCATGGGACTTTGGATTACAGAAATAGACTATAAACAAGGCAATTGGAGTAAACCCAGAAGAATAGTTATTATTAAGCAACAGGAAGAGGTCCGTCGAAAGACCACCGGTAAGAGACTAACCAGCCTTTTTAAGTTAGAAGATATTGATAGAGATAAAGTATTTAAAACCCGTTATCATGCTTTTGTTACCAATCAAAGTTTACCTGCAAATGAAATTTGGGAACAGTATAAACGCAGAGGCGATGCAGAAAACAGGATAAAAGAACTTAAAGAAGATTTTGGGATGCAAGGCTTTTATATGGATGATTTTTGTGCAACAGAAACAGCCATGCGCCTTGTAATGGTAGCTTATAATTTAATGAGTTTGTTCCGGCAGGTAACACTTCAAAAGCAGCCCAGTCCCACACTTGCTACATTAAGATTCAACTGCTTTGCAGTTGGTTCCTGGATAGAAAATAATAAACTGAAAATGTCTGTTCCACTAAAAAGAAGGTTATGGTACGAGAGTCTTTTCTCGTTCATTGAAAACACAAAACTGCCATTAAGTCTTACCGGATGAATCTATTGCAAAATTTGGGTTGAAATTCCGGCAATAATTCATTTACACAATAGTAATTCAATTCATTCCTGATATGGCTTCATAAGTAAAGCCGGCGGTCGGTCGGGTTTAATATTGCTCTCTTTTATGAGAACCCAGGTCTGATTTTTTAGAGCGTGTCAGGAGAAAGATTGCTGTTAATTCAATTATTTACAAGAAAAAAACACGAATAATTTCTTTATTTGCAAGAAAAAAATCAATATTCATTGTAGCAGACAAAGAGATAAACAAAACAATTACTCGACAATAAATATTGATGGCTACACCGTTGCAGTGGTAAAAGCCTGGAAGTGGATGCTGGGTAGTTAATGGTAAACTACCCTGCATCAGCACCACCTAACTTCTAAATTTTTTATATTGATTGATGAGGTTATTGGTAGATGAATCGTGTGAAGTAACTTCTTCATCTCCTTTAAGCTCAGGTAATATTTTACCTGCCAGTACTTTGCCCAGCTCAACACCCCATTGATCAAAGCTGTAGATATTCCAGATAACACCCTGTACAAAAATTTTGTGTTCATACAAAGCGATCAGTTCACCTAAAGTAAAAGGGGTTATTTCTTTTACTAAAAAAGAGTTGGTAGGACGGTTACCTTCAAAAACCCTGTAGGGGCTTTCATTGTCAGAACCATTCATCAACGCCTCTGTTTGTGCAAAAAAGTTGCTCAACAAAATTGGGTGATGCTCACCAATTGGATTGTGACTAACAGCAGGGGCTATAAAATCGGCAGGAATAATCTGAGTGCCCTGGTGTATCAACTGGTAAAAAGCATGCTGGCCGTTAGTACCAGGTTCACCCCAAATAACAGGACCAGTAGAGTAGGTAACTTTCTCTCCGTTTCTATCTACATGCTTGCCATTACTTTCCATATTGCCCTGCTGCAGGTAAGCAGCAAAACGATGCATATATTGATCGTAAGGAAGAATTGCTTCAGTTGTGGTGCCAAAAAAATTGCCGTACCACAGGCCGATTAATGCCATAAGTACAGGGATGTTTTCTGCAAAAGGTTTTGTTGTAAGATGAGTGTCAATTTCATGAGCTCCTTTCAGTAATTCTTCAAAATTATTGTAGCCAACAGTAAGTGCGATGGATAATCCGATGGCACTCCAAAGGCTGTAACGGCCTCCCACCCAATCCCAGAACACAAACATATTTTCAGCAGCAATACCAAATTTTACCACGGCAGCTTCGTTGGTGCTGAGTGCAACAAAATGACTGGCGATATGATCCTCATCTTTTGCTGTTTCCAAAAACCAGGAACGGGCAGTATGAGCATTGGTCATTGTTTCCTGGGTGGTAAAAGTTTTAGATGCAATCAGGAACAGCGTTTCTTCTGCATTTACTTTTTTTAGTGTTTCAACAATATGGCTGCCATCGATATTGCTTACAAAATAGGTTTCAATGCCCGGCACCCAGTATGATTTCAAAGCTTCCGTTACCATCACCGGCCCAAGATCGCTGCCGCCAATACCTATGTTTACAATATATTTAATGGGTTTGCCGGTATAGCCTTTTTTTGCGCCGGAGTGTATTGCCTCGCAAAAAGTTTTCATCTGCTGCCTTACAGCATCCACATCATTCATAATGTCTTTACCATCCAGCATGATGGCTTCGCCAGAAAAATCACGGAGGGCAGTATGCAGCACAGCCCGGTTCTCTGTCTTATTTATTTTTTCGCCGCCGGCAAATGCTTTGATGGCATCTGGTACTTTGCATTCTTCAGCCAGTTGTAGAAGCAACTGGAGGGTTTCTTCAGTAATAATGTTTTTTGAATAGTCAAATATCAAATCTTTTGCGTTTAAAGAAAACTGCTCAAATCTTTTATCATCAGCTGCAAAAAGATCTTTCATCTGCACAGCTTCCATCTTTTTAAAATGAAGCTGAAGTTGCTGCCAGGCAGATGTGGTGGATGGGTTGATTGATGGAAACATTTTATGTGGACTGTTTAAGTGTATGCACACGAAGATATTTATAAAGAAGTATAAACTGCTTTGGTTCAGGCAATCAGCATTAATTTTTTGCCAGCCGCTGGTAAGTTCTGCAAAATCTGTGTTCAACTATAGTATTGGTTCATTCACCGAAGATTACCCACTCTCTGCAGGTTTTCAATAATAAAAGCTCTTTTTAGCCGTTTAGTCGTTTAATATTTAAAAAAAGTCTGTATCCTGTTTTTTATAAAAGCATTGTCAGCATGTTACAAATATGATTATACCCTCTCGAAATATAAACCTCCAATAATAAATTCTCCTTTTAATCTTTTTATAAAACCCAAAAAAAACAAAATGAAAACCTTCAAAAACACCCCGTATTACCTTGCCATACTGTGCATGGTGGTATTTGCCTCCTGTAAAAAAATTGATACAGCAACTCCGCCTGTAAACCCGTCAACGGGCAATACAGATGTGGATTCGCTGGTTGCCATGACAACACCTGAATCTTTCAATTACACTACAGACAGAGAAGTAACAATAAATGTTACCATACTTGCGCCTGACAATGCGCCGATTACTGAAATTCCGATCAGGTTGCTCAATCTGCCGGAAGAAACCGGCGGTGTAGTTCTTTTTAAAGGGCTTACCAACGCTGAAGGAAAAATTTCCGGTACCATAAAGCTACCAGCTTATATGGATCAGATTATTGTAGATCCTCGCTACCTTGGCGTGATGAGAAATGCTACTGTTAACATCGTTAATAACAGCATCAGCTGCACATTGGGGGGTAAAGAAGGATTTGCTGGTAATGTAGTACCCAACAGTATCCTGGGTGGCCGACCGGGAATACGTAATCTGCAGGGCAGGCCAATGGCCGCTTACACATACATGGGTACCTATAACAGCCAGGGTAAGCCTGATTACCTGGAGGCTACCAATGCAACAATAGGTGCTTCTTTTTTAGCAAATATCAATGCTTCTTTGCCGGAAGGGCAGCCTGTACCTACATACCATCCCGACTATTTAAGTAATGATGTAGAAACAAATATCAATGTAACTAATACAAGTGACATCTACTTCACTTTTGTAACGGAAGGTGCTGGTTATAAAAACAGCATTGCCTATTACACATATCCAACCGGTACACCACCACAAACAGCTTCTGCAATTGACTCTTTGCACATTATTTTACCCAATGCCAGTCTTAATGGAAGCGGCGGCCTGTTACTTTCTGGTAATACTGTTAAACTTGGCAGGTTTACCGCAGGTACAAGCATTGGCTTTGCTTTGATTGCCAATGGATGGAATGGAAGTGCTGTTGGAAATGGCAACTGGATTGTATATTCAAATGACCGCCTGAATCCACAGACAAGCGCCTCTATTAAGAGACAAAGTGTATTGCTGTACGATAACCCTCAAAAGCTTTTTTTAGTTGGTTTTGAAGATATCAGGAGGGATAATGGTGGTTGTGACAACGATTTTAATGATTGCCTTTTTTACATAAAAAGTACAACTGTTAATGCCATTTCCACCGCTAACGTAAACCCTATTGATACGCCGGATGATGCCGATGGAGATGGTGTACATGATCAGTACGATGATTTTCCACATGATCCTTTAAGAGCCTACATTAACTATTACCCAAGCCAGAGTGGTTTTGGTACACTGGCTTTTGAAGATAACTGGCCGTTTTTAGGAGATTACGATATGAACGATTTACTGGTGGATTACCGGTACACTGTTATCAGCAATGCACAAAATAAAGCAATTGAAATGCAGGCTAAATATGTGTTGAAAGCATCAGGCGCAACTTTCAGAAATGGTTTTGGTGTGGAATTTCCTTTTGCATCTTCACTGGTACAATCTGTAACCGGAACAAAAATTACCAATAATAACGTTGTAACTTTTGCTGCAAACGGAACAGAAGCAGGGCAAACAAAGGCTGTTATCATTCCTTTTGATGATGCTTTTGCAGTGATGGGTAACCCATCAGGATTTATCAATACTTACAGCGGCAGTAGCTACATTACGCCGGATACCACCAACATGTTTGTAACCTTTACACGTGGTTTAACAACTGCAGAATTTGGCGTATCACCTTTCAATCCTTTCATTATCATAAATAAAACAAGAGGCAGAGAGGCGCATTTATCCGGTTACACTGCCACTCAAAAAATTGATACTAAATACTATAAAACCGGCGCAGATAATACCAACCCGGCTCAGAGTAAATATTTTAAAACAACCACCAATTTACCATGGGGCGTTTCTTTTGTGGAGCAGTTTAAATATCCTGCCGAAGGCAAAGTAATTAATGCTACTTATACAAAATTTGCAACCTGGGCACATTCTGGCGGAGCATCTAATACAAACTGGTATAAAGATTCTGCTAACACGATAACAGGTAACCTGTTCAGGCACTAAAAATTACAACAGTAATAACACAAAAAAAGTCTGGCATTACTGCCGGACTTTTTTTTATAAACAGATTGATGAGTGAATTATTAAAATTGCTCCAGCTTGCTGAAAAAGAAGTCTCCTTCTATCAAAGCATTTTCATCACTATCACTACCGTGAACTGCATTTTCACCAATAGAAGCTGCAAACAGTTTACGAATGGTTCCTTCCTCCGCCTGGGCAGGGTTGGTGGCACCAATCAGTTTGCGAAAATCTTCCACGGCATTTTCTTTTTCCAGTATTGCAGCGGCAATTGGGCTGCGGCTCATAAAAGAAACCAGTTCGCCATAAAACGGACGTTCTTTATGCACTGCATAAAATTCACCTGCTTTTTCAGCTGAAAGATGCAACATTTTAAGTGCTGCTATGCGGAAGCCTGCTGCATTTATCTGGGCAAGAATAGCTCCGGTATGTCCTTTTTCGGTGGCATCCGGCTTGATCATAGTAAAGGTTCTGTTACTCATAAAATGATTTTTGAGCCGCAAATATAGCCTCTTTTATTATTGGTGATTTTTGTTTTGGTAAAAACAAATGCTGTTAACCTTCAAAAAACAATAGTGGCTGAGCGTTTACTGGAAACTTACCGTTACTTTTGCGCCGCTTTATGCAATCACTAGAACAAATATTCCCGTTTTTACCAATTCCCAAAAAGATAGTAATCACCATGCATCAGAAGCCTGACGGCGATGCAATGGGTTCTACTTTGGGGCTGTATCATTTTCTGTTACAGTTTGGCCATAAGGTTACCGTGATATCTCCCACCAACTGGGCAGATTTTTTAAACTGGATGCCGGAGGTAAAAAAAGTGCTCGACTACGAAAGGCAAACAGTAGCTGCAGATGCATTGATTGCAGAGGCAGACTGGATTTTTTGTCTTGATTTTAATACGCTTAACCGCACCAAGCGGATGGCTGAAAAACTGGATGCAGCAAAAGGAGAACGAATTTTAATTGATCACCACCAGGAACCGCAGGTAGAGAAATTTGCATACGGCGCAAGTGATACCACCAAAAGCAGTACCTGCGAAATGGTGTATGATTTCATCATCGCCTCCGGCAACGATAGTAAAATAAATGAAGCGGTGGCAGAATGCCTGTACGTTGGTGTAATGACTGATACAGGTTCATTTCGTTTTCCGGCCACAAGCGCCAATGTGCACAGGATGGTGGCTAACTTAAAAGATAAAGGCGTACGCCACAGCCAGATACATGAAAACCTGTTCGATAATTACCTCGAAAACCGTTTCAGGTTTATTGGTAATGTGCTGATGAACAGGATGGAAGTTTTTTATGAATATAATGCTGCTTTGATTGCTATTCCTCAACAAGACCTTATAAAATATGGTATTGTTACGGGTGACACAGAAGGCCTGGTAAATTACCCGTTGAGTATTAAAGGCATAAAACTGGCAGCAATAATTATAGACAGGGGAGAAGAACGCAAAAGCTCTTTCAGAAGCAAGGACGGCTTTGATGCCAATACTTTTGCAAGAAAATATTTTAACGGCGGCGGGCATTTTAATGCGGCCGGTGGCCAGAATAAAGAATCACTCGAAGAGGTGGTGGAACTGTTTAAAAAAGCGATGAAAGAAAACAGGGAACAACTAAGCAATTATCAATTTTAAAAAATACATGACACACATGAAGCAATCGTTTTATTTTATAGCTGCGGCTATGTTGCTGCTGGCAAGTTGTAAGCAGCCCTTTAAAAAGGTAGAGAATGGTTTAGAGTACAAAATCATTACAGATGGAAAAGGGGATGTAATCAAAGCCGGGCAATTCTTTGAAATACAGACTGAGCAACGTTATAAAGGACCTAACAAAGACACCGTTTTATTTAATTCAAAAGATATTGCAAACCAGCTTTATCCATTAGATTCTACAACTTTGCCACCTGTGTATTACAAAATTTTCAGCCAGATCCGCAAAGGCGACAGCATTTTAGTAAGGCAGTTAACAGATAGTATTTTAAAGCAGGGTGGCGGTAATGTACCACCATTTTTTAAGAAGGGTGCGTATATGAATTCTACTTTTAAAATTGTAAATATTTATCTCACAAAAGAATCTGCCGACAGCGCATATCAAAAACAAATGTTAATAGCCAGGGCTAAGGATTCAATAAAATCAATTGAGCAGCTTAAAAAAGATGATAAAGCTATTGCTGACTACCTGGCAAAAAATAACATAAAGGCAGTAAAAGCTCCGGCCGGCACTTATGTACAAATACTAACACCAGGTGAAGGCGATGCAATCGATACTTCAAAAGTGGCCAAGGTTTTTTACACTGGTAAAAGCCTTGATGGTGGTGAACCATTTGATTCTAATAAAGATCCAAAATTTCAGCATACAGAGGCCCTGCCAGTAAATATGAGTTTGCCTGCAGGTGCACCCGGCAGTGTAATAAAAGGTTGGACAGATGGTTTAAGTCTTTTGAAAAAAGGTGGAAAAGCTAATTTATATGTTCCTTCTGCGTTGGCCTATGGGGCGCAGGGCGCTGGTGGAGGCGCAATAAAGCCAAATGCTAACCTGATGTTTGAAGTAGAAGTTACTGATGTAGTATCAATTGCACAGGCAAAAGTTGAAGCTGATGCAAAAAGGCTGGAAATGCAAGCCATGCAAAAGAAGGCAATGGACTCGGCTCAAAAAGCCCAGGGTAAAACTGCAAAAGGAAATTAATTTTTTTAATAAGATTTTGACAGAGGCTGTTCCGTAAGGGCAGCCTTTTTCATTGA
Organism: Ferruginibacter sp.; assembly: GCA_965247025.1. Classification (GTDB taxonomy): domain Bacteria; phylum Bacteroidota; class Bacteroidia; order Chitinophagales; family Chitinophagaceae; genus Ferruginibacter. The sequence goes on from OZ252000.1 coordinate 6,637,171, forward strand.
GTATACTTTTTCGTCTCGATAAATAACTTAACAGCTTCCACGGCCGGTTTTACATCATGCACTCTTAGTATTGAAGCGCCGTTCATTAAAGCAATAGTATTTAAAACGGTGGTGCCGTTAAGTGCATGTTCTGCAGTGGTGCCCAGTGTTTTGTAAATAGTACCCTTCCTGGATAAGCCCGCCAATAACGGTCTGTCAAGCAATTTAAAAGTAGCCAGGTTATTAAGTAATTCGAAGTTATGCCGGATGGTTTTTCCAAAGCCAAAACCAGGGTCGATTATCACATCTTTTATCCCTGCTTTTTTGCATTGAGCAATTTTATTTACAAAATAGTCCAGCACTTCGGTTACCACATTCTCGTATTCCGGATTGTGGTGCATGGTAGCGGGGATGCCTTTAATGTGCATGCATATATAAGGTACATTCATGCTGCCTGCTGTTTGTAACATTGCATCATCAAAAGCCCCGCCGCTTATGTCATTAATAATGGCAGCTCCGGCTTCAACGGCACTCTTTGCCACCTCGCTGTAAAAAGTATCTACAGAAATAATTGTCCCCGGAAAGTTAGCAGCAATGGAACTGATTATTGGGATAACTCTGTCAGCTTCTTCCGCAGCACTCAGTTGTACACTGCCAGGTTTTGTGGTTTGTCCGCCAACATCAATAATGGCCGCTCCATCTGCCAGCATTTGTTCTGTCATGCGTAAAATTTCATCCAGTCCTTTTGTAAGATGCCCCTTGAAAAAGGAGTCTGGTGTTGCATTGATAATTCCCATCACAACGGCCTTATCCAGCATCAATAATTTTCCTTTGCAGTTAATGGTGTACATCTGTTTATAATCAATTATTTTTGATGTTAACAAAAGTAGACACATTACATTTATGACGGACACAAATGAACAATATGATTCAGCGGTTGAAAAATGCAGGGATATTTTTTTAAAGAAGACAGCGGACTACGGCACATCCTGGAGGGTTTACAGAACCATTTCAATCGTTGACCAAATTTATATTAAAGCCAAAAGAATAAGGACTATACAGGAAAAAAAAGAGCAGCGTATCGGCGATGATATTGTGAGTGAATTTAAAGGCATTCTTAATTATGCCATCATTGGGTTAATTCAGCTTGATTTAAAAACTGATGAGATAGATGACCTGCCGGTTAACGTTGTAGAAAAATTGTACAATGAAAAAATCGACATTGCTAAAAAATTAATGCTCGATAAAAATCATGATTACGGCGAGGCCTGGCGGGAAATGAACCAGCAAAGTTTTACAGACCTGATACTTGCCAAACTTTTACGCATCAAAAAGATTTTAAGCAACGATGGTAAAACAATTATGAGTGAGGGTATTGATGCCAATTATTTTGACATAGTGAATTATGCGGTATTTGCTCTAATACTTGCCTGACATTTAAAAGTAGAATTATATCCGAAAAACCATTGTAATAAATTATGAAAAAATTAGTATCAGGCGCAAGAATTATTGTAGGAGTATTGTTTGTTTTTTCCGGGTTGGTAAAGGCAATTGACCCTTTAGGCCTCACCTATAAAATGCAGGAATTTTTTGAAGTGTGGGCAGCTGATGGTTATTTTACTGTTATAATGAACTGGCTTAACGGCCATGCGTTTTTATTTTCCATCATTATGATTACAGCAGAAGTTGCCCTGGGTGTGGCATTGCTGGCGGGGTGGCGAAAGAGACTCACGCTGAGGCTGCTTTTATTGCTGATGTTGCTATTTACTTTCTTAACAAGCTATGTGCTTTTCAGTGGCAAAATCAGAAGTTGTGGCTGTTTTGGAGATTGTATTCCATTGACACCCATTCAAACTTTTACCAAGGATATTATACTATTGCTGCTGATCATTTTTTTACTGTTAAAACAAAAATATATTGAACCGCTTTTCAGGGAAGCATTGCCATTTGCACTTGTCTTAATCTCAATCATTGGCGTGTTGTTTTTGCAAAATCGGGTCATTGAACATTTGCCGGTAACAGACTGCCTGCCTTATAAAAAAGGTAATAATATTTTAGAACTTCTCAAAATCCCCGCAGATGCAATTCTTCCTAAATTCAGCTATTCATTTGTCTATGAAAAGGGAGGAATTAAAAAAGAATTTCGTACCGACAGCCTGCCAGATAGTACTTGGAAATTTGCAAGCCGAAAAGAAACATTGATCTCAAAAGGTTACAATTATGAAGCGAAGATTAATGATTTCATTTTGGCAGATTCAACCGGGGGAGATTCAACAGAAGTGATTTTAAATAAGCCATCCTACTACTTATTTTTTGTAAAAGAGATGATGAGTGATTATGACAAGTGGCTGAACTCTTTTTCTGAAGTGGCTAAACTGGCGGCCAAACAAAAAATACCTATCTATCTTGTAACATCCGATCCACAAAAAACCGATAAGTTTTTTAACAGGGAGCACAGTTTTAATTTACAAGTTTACACTTGTGATGCCACTGCTATTAAAACTGCAGCCCGTGCAAATCCAACATTGTTTATAATGAAAGGCCCGGTTGTACAGGAAAAATATAGTTGGGCCGACCTTGGGAAGTTGGTAAAATAAATTTTGTAGCAGCAATAATCTAAACAGCAATTGTATCTCACCGGTAAAATAGCTTATTCTTTTTTGGTGCTGGCCGGCATTGTTGTGCTCGTGTTTATTATGTTCCAGGGTTTTGGCGACCCGGCCCGGTTAATTGTCGGGCAAACGGGAGATAAAAAAACAATGGAAAATATCCGCCGGGATCTTTATCTTGACCAGCCTAAATGGAAACAATTTCTTTTATACCTCAACGATGTTTCTCCAATTGGAATTCACACAAAAAAGGAAATAATACAGAAAGATTTATCAGGTTTTTTCGCCGGTGGCGAAACCAAAATTGGCATCAAAGTACCATACCTCCGCAAAAGTTATCAAACTAAAAAAAGTGTTGCAGCTGTACTGATGGAAGCCTTGCCAGGCACCTTATTGCTGGCAGTTGCTGCAATGATCTTTGCCACGATCATAGGGATTTTGCTTGGCGTTCTTGCCGCCGTCAACCCAAAAAACTGGATAGGGAACACTGCAGTTTTTACGAGTATTGCGGGGATATCTGCGCCGTCATTTTTTATGGCCATAGTAATTGCCTGGCTTTTTGGTGTAGTGCTGCATCCGTTTACTGGCCTTAACCTAACCGGCAGTTGGTTTGATATTGATGAAGTAAACGGTGAACGATACCTGACGCTCAAAAACCTCGTTCTGCCTGCATTTACTTTAGGTATCAGGCCATTAGCGATTATAACACAACTTACTAGGAGTTCTATGCTGGATGTATTGAACCAGGATTATATCCGGACGGCATACGCAAAGGGGCTGTCACACAGGCGGATAATTTTAAAGCATGCCCTGCGAAATGCACTGAACCCGGTTGTAACTGCTGTTACAGGCTGGTTTGCGGAATTGCTGGCCGGAGCTTTTTTTGTTGAATATATTTTTGGCTGGAAGGGGATAGGCAAGATTACGGTTGATGCTCTTGGAAAATTGGATTACCCGGTAGTGATGGGGGCGGTACTGGTAAGTGCCTGTCTTTTTATCGTCATTAATTTATTGGCAGATGCACTGTACGGAATTATTGATCCAAGGATTAAAGCTTAATTAACGGATCACAACATCTTTGATGGCAGCTTCGCCCAACTCTTCGTTCACCCGTTCTATTATTTTATTTTTTTGATACATCAGCTCATTTTTCAGAGGTGCTACCTGGGATTGGATAAAAAGCACCTGGTTGATGATCTGAATTTTATCGGTGTATTTCGCAATAGTTTTACCCATTATTTTTTCCCACACATCTTCAATTTGCAGGGCCTGTATTCCTCCTTTTAATTTGCTTTGTTTAAGAAATTGCTGAATTGCTTCCTGCATTGATATTTCTGCCATGGAACTACTTATTTTGTTACAAAAAAGAACAGCTGTAAAGATCGATATTTTTCTTTACAGCTGTTGTATCACGAACGGAAGGCTATTTTCATTTTACTGAGAAAGAAGCATCATTGTCACCCCATAACAAATGAATATCACCTTCTTTAGAAATAGTAAAAGTCATTTTTTCAGCAGGAGTTGCAGCCTTTGCAGCCTTGCCTTTAATACTTAATACATCATCAGCTTTTTTGTAATCAAAAGCACCCCATTGTTTCCAGGTCTTATTGAATAAAAAAGTCCATTCCCCTTTGTTTACTACCGAAAACAAAGCGTATTTGCCGGCAGGTAAAGAAGCGCCATTTATTTTTACAGCTTTGTCGGTTTCAAAAACAGTCGCTTCATTAGCGCCGGTTCTCCAAACTTCACCTTCCTTTGGCTCAAGATCTTTACCTATTGTGCGGCCTTTAACAGAGGGCTGACTATAGTCAATACTTACAGTTGCGCCGGAAGCTATTTTACTGCTGACCATTGCAGGTGGGCTTGGTCTTTTACTTTTATCATCCTGTGCTTTCACATTTACAGCGGCCAGAAGCAGCGTGGTAAAAGCTACTGCGGAAAATAGTTGTTTCATAATTTTCTGTTTTTTAATTAAATAATACCTGAAATTAGTCTATAAACTTGTCTGCCTGTGGTGCCAACTGCTAATTATTTTAAACGGTAGACAGTTTAATGCAGGTACTGTTACAATTCAAAAAATATACCTGATTTGCAAAGGCTATTTAATTTCTAACAATCCGGGTACGGTAACGTTTTTACCGGGGTTTATGGTCAGTTTAGCGCCGGCCAAAATAGTTTGTGCGGTATCTAAAATGCAGCTTCCATTGGCTGTGTGGTTAATAATAATCTCACTGCCGGCAAGCAGCGTGGAAGGGGGTTTTACATTATTAGTCCAGTTAGCAGCATCAGTCCAGTTTCCATTGCCAATAAAAGTAAAAGTAATTAAAGAGGCCGCCGGCTCAGGGGCAAAGGCAATACCACGGAACGTAGAGTTTACGTCAGCCACTCCAAGAACAATAAAAACTGATCCTGCGCCGGTGTCAGTTACAGATATAATTTTATTACCTGTCGAGTCTTTTTTAGTGCCGTCATCCGTAATGCCATAGATTATTGGGTTGACATTTGTCCAGTCTACAGATATGCTGTTGAGCCCACCAGCTAAACCGCCCCCTAAACTGTCAATAGTATACTGAAGCGACCATTTGTTTGTACCAGCATCTTTGATCCATTTTTGAACTCCGCCACCGGTGCCATCCAATTTTTTAGTTCTGCTGTCAGCCACATATATTACGTCACCAGTTCCCGGTTTTATTGAAAAAGCATAAGGGTCTGCAACTGAACTGGTTGTATCCATGCCTGGGAGCACTGTAATAACTTGCTGCGAATCTACAGGCAAACCACTACCAACGCTGGCTACAGCTTTAAAGCTACCGCTGCCTGTTGTGCAATACAGTTGTCCGTTAAAAATATTTACAACCCTTGTGTTTGTTACAGTAGTACTTAGCCGCATGGACGTATCCATGCCTTTTTTAGTATATCTTATTCCGTTTGATGAGCCACTACCAGTACCGGAAAGCCACATGTCAATTCCGTTTGTGCTGGCGATACCCCTGAAACTATTGCCCGAGTATGTATTCGTCAGGGCAGTAGTTGCATCCAGAACACCATCTGCTCCCATTATACCAACCACTCTATTTATGATTAATGAGGGAGATCCGGATATAGAACTACGATTTGGGTCTGGAAAAGTATCGTACCCGGGTATCAACAAAAATTTCTTATCAACTGATCTTGTTAGCTGACCCTCTGATGTTGCACTACCTGATGCTATAATGCGGCGGTTGCTGCCATTTACTGTAACAGGCATAAGATGAGATTTTACAAAAGTTCCTGTAGTTGTGTACTCATCAATGCTTACCGGAAAGCCTGCACTTGATAATGTATCCTCAGGGTTGGTATTTACTTTATAAACCACCAGGTTGCCGGTAGTAAAACTTTGCTGAGCTGAAATGGCTGTGCCGGATAAAATGGCCAGTGTAAAAATCAGGTAAATTTTCGTCATAATGTAGTTAATTTGAAACCGCAGGAATTGTGGAAACTGCCAGCGGTAAAAGTAAAGATAAAATTGAAAAGTAAAACTTTATCAATGTCGTGCAATTTCATTTAACTTAACTGTACTCAAACATTTTCTAATACTCTTTAATTAGAAAACTGATAAAAACATAATTGGTGACTGCATAATTGCTGATTTAAAAAAACTAACTTATTTTTGATGATATATAGGTGTTATTTAAAAAATCTAATTCAATGAAAAAATATTGGTCTTCAATTGTTATTACGGTTGTAGTTACACTTTTACTTGGTGTACTGCCTCAAAAAGGATTTGCTCAACTTGGAGATCCTGGAGATGATCCGGATGCGCCAATTGACGGCGGTGTAAGTTTATTGGTTGCCGCAGGCGTTGGATACGGGATAAAAAAAGCAAGGGACCAGCGCCAAAAGCAAAGGATTGCATCTATGCAAGAAGATATCCCCGGCATTTAATTGATTCACAGTTAATTTCTTCCATAAATCATACCGGCAAAAACTGCCAGTTGCTTAAACCTTTTTATTTCATCATTGATTTGTTTTGTCGTTACAATCAGTTTTATCCTGTGTTACTTAGTTAAAAATGACAACATCCTCTAAAAAAAAATTGCAATTTGCATATTTACGGCAGTGTATAAACCTGATTATTTTAATTTGGTTCGTATGCATGTTTTCTTCTTGTTTAATTTCTAAGCCGGCCAATTATTTTAAAAATATTACAAGGGATACCACTATAAATAATGTTACGCATGCACCAGCCGAATTACAGATTAAAAGTGGCGACGTTCTTTCAATATCAATTTCCAGTTTAAGTAAACTTGAGGACGAGTTATTTAGTCTTAAACCTTCAACTCTAAATTCTGTAGCTGAAGGATACCCTGTGAGTAGCGAGGGGTATATTCATATTCATAAATTAGGTAGAATAAAAGCAGATGGCCTCACCAGGAAAGAACTTAAGACATTAATTGAAAAGGAATTAGAACCATATCTCAAGGATCCGATCGTAGCTATTTCTTTTAGTAATCATCACGTAGTAATCATGGGTGAAATTACTCAGCAAAAAATAGTTCCTATTTTAGACGAGAGCGTATCAATTACTGATGCACTTGCTCAGGCAGGAAGTCTTACTACCCTTACCAAGGTGAAGGATATTTTAATTATCAGAGAAAATGGGAACAGCAAAGTTTTTAAGCATATTAATTTAGAAGATAATTCTATATTTTCAAGCCCTTACTACTATTTGCAGCCCAATGATGTAGTGGTGCTTAATCAAGATGAAGATATAGTGAAACAACAATTGAAACGAGATAAATATCAGCAATACTCGGCCGTTATTCTCCAGTCAGTTTCTTTGGCCCTTATTATTTACCAGGTATTCATCAGAAGATAGATCAACTGTATATGAACGAACAGGAATTTTTTAAGGAAAAGCAGGAGACGAATATATTTGTTCAGCTGTTACAGAAGTATCTTCCTTTTTGGCCACTATTCGCTCTTACAATCCCCATTGCTATGAGTGTGGCATATGTTTACTTGAAGTCCCAAACACCTATATATGTAGCTACTGCAAAAGTTTTATTGAAAGATCCTAATAAGGGAAGCGGTGATTCCAAAGTATTAGACGCCTTGAATATATTTAGCGAAAAGAAAATTGTGGAAAATGAAATACTGGTTCTGAGATCATCGGGTTTGATGATGCAGGTTGTTGATTCGCTGGATCTTTACGCAACAGTCTATAACCAGGGTAAAGTAAAAATTGAAGAATTGTATTCAGCAAATGCACCTTTAAAATTTGTGGCAATTGAAAAAGACAGTATATATACTTACTCCACTTATTTTTTTAAGATGGATTGGCAAAATAAAAAGGTGGAGATTAACAATCAGGCAATTCCATTTGGGGGAACCGTGCTTTTAAATAATGTGAACTTCAAACTTGTAATAAATGATCAGTACAGTCAAAACCTGGTTGGGAAAAATTACTTTGTGAGGATAAGGCCAAAAGATGGAGTGGCAGGTGAAATTATCGGAACTCTCCGGGCTGCACCTTTGTCAAATGTATCTACTGTTTTAGACGTTAAATTGGAAAGCCCTGAACCCTATAAAGCCCGGGACATTCTTACAAAACTCTTTCAAATTTACAATGAGGAAGGTATTGATGATAAAAACCAGATAGCTAAACGTACTCTTAATTTTATTGAAGACAGGCTCCGGCTTGTATATAATCAGCTGGACAGTGTAGAACAGAATATAGAAACTTATAAAAGTAAAGAGTCTTTGTACGGATTAGGATCACAGGGAGATATCTTTTTAAGTAAAGTTCAAACCCTTGATGCAAAAAAAAGTGAGGTTGATTTGCAGCTTGATATTTTGAATGAAGTAAGAACTTATGTGTTGATGAAAGGGAAAAGCAGGGGAACTGTACCCTCTCTGTCGTTGGTTAATGATGCCATTTTATCAGAATTGCTATCAAATCTTTACACCTCTGAATATGACCTAGAAAAAGCGAGGGCAATTGTGGGCGAAAAAAGTGAATCTTTTACATTACTTGATGAAAAAGTAAATAAACTTCGCAGTGATATATTAGAGAATCTATCAAATATTAAAGGGAATTTGCTAACTATAAAGAAGGATATAGTCGAGGAGTTAAACTCAAGTAATACTTTATTAAAGCTTATCCCTCAAAAAGAAAGAGGATTGCTGGCAATAAGCAGGCAACAAGCCATTAAAAATAATATCTATTCCTTTTTGCTGCAAAAAAAGGAAGAAACTGCAATATCTTCTGCCTCTACTACCTCAGATTTAAGGGTACTTGAACAGGCAAGTTCGTATGGCCCAATCAGGCCTGTTCCAAAGGATTATTATCTCACAGGTTTTATTGTAGGGCTTCTTTCTGCCGTATTCCTGGTTTTGCTAAAAGAACAATTTAAAAGCAAAGTGTTATTCCGGTCTGATATTGAGGAAAAGACAAATGTGCCTTTTGTAGGAGAAATTGTTCAGGCCAGCACAAAAACACCTATCGTTATCGGCGAAGGTAAAAGAACAGTTATTGCGGAGCAGTTTCGTTCTTTAAGAACCAACCTGTCTTTTGTGGGCTTGGACGAAACTAACAAAACCATTTTGGTTACATCAAGCGTTTCCGGAGAAGGTAAGAGTTTTATCGCTATAAATCTTGCAATAAGTTTTTGTTTAACCGGTAAAAAAGTGGCTTTGCTAGAAATGGATTTAAGAAAACCTAAACTAAGCAAACTGATGCAGGTAGAAAGAGATCCTGGAATTTCAAATTTTGTTGCAGGTAAAGCAACGTTTGAGCAAATTATTAAAGAAACAACTATTCCAAACCTTTTCATAATTTCCGCAGGGGCAATCCCTCCAAACCCAACAGAACTGATCGGTAAACCATCCTACAGACAAATGGTGGAGAGAATAAAAGCTGAATTTGATTTTGTGATATTTGATACTGCTCCTATCGGTCCTGTAACAGACGCTCAATTATTAAATGAATACGCAGATGTTACACTTTATGTGGTGCGCCATGATAAAACTCCAAAAGTATTCATACGAATGATCAATGAACTTAGTGTAAACAAGAAATTCAATAACATGTGCCTTGTGTTTAACGGTTTAAAAAAGAGGGGAATTTCTTTTGGCAGCATAAGTACCGGATATGGTTATGGATATGGTTATGGATATGGTTATGGATACGGCTATGGATACGGTTATGCAATTGATGATAGTAAGCAAACTATGCTTCGGCTTAAGAAATTTTGGCGTAAATTTAAAACCAATGTGAGAGAATAAGGGCTTTAGAGTACCATTATTTACACTGGTGTTGTAACTGCCGTGTTTGAATTTTAAAACCAGTATCGAAACTTAATCCCTGGATGGTGGAGGCACTGTGCAGGGATTTTAAATAATAGAAAATATTTGTAAACCGCTTCTGTTGCAGTGAATGTAACTCAGGCTAAGCGAAGCTTTGTAATGTCAGAAAATAATTTGAATTGGTATGCCTTATATACCAAACCCAGATGGGAAAAAAAAGTGGCGAAAAATTTAGAAGAAGCAGGTTATAATTGTTATTGCCCGCTTAATAAGGTTACCCGGCAGTGGAGTGACAGGAAAAAAGTAGTTCTGGAGCCGATCTTCAAATCGTATGTGTTTGTGGAGGTGGAAGAAAAAGATAAGTGGGATCTTAAAAAAATAAATGGAGTGCTAAATTTTGTTTATTGGCTGGGGAAGCCTGCTGTTATAAGAACCGATGAGATAGACACAATCCGAAAATTTTTGAATGAATTTAATGATGTTAGCGTTGAGCAGCATGAGCAGTTTAAAGTAAATTCCAAAGTACGGATAAAACAAGGAGTATTAATGAACTACAACGGCTTGGTAATTGAACTGGCAGGCAGCAAGGCAAAGGTTCGAATTGAAAGTATGGGGATTTACCTCAATGCAAATTTTGACAAAAAGAATCTGGAATTAACTGGTATTTAAGTCTTAAATGCATTAAAAAAATTTGTATTAAATATATTTTTTAAACAATCTTTCTGGCTAGTTTGCAGACCTGCCATTTCTTGACTAAGGTTTTCACCTTACCGATCAATTCATTTTAATATATGTGCAGAATTGCAGGTATTTTTAATAATGCCTATTCAATTGAGGAATTGGGCATTATGGTCAGTTCAATGTGTAAAAATCTTCAGCATGGCGGGCCGGATGATGAAGGCTTTTATACAACTTCTGATGGACATTTTTGTCTTGGACACAGGCGTTTGACTATTATCGATACTTCATACGGAGGCCACCAACCAATGATGTATGCCGATGGCAGGTATGTAATCAGTTATAATGGGGAACTATACAACTATAAAAAGATACGGGACGAATTAAAAGGGGCTGGCTGGGATTTTAAAACTAGTTGTGATACAGAAGTTGTCCTTGCTGCTTTTGCAGCCTGGGGAACAGCATCTTTTGAACGCTTTGAAGGAATGTTTGCTTTTGCTCTTTTGGATAATTCAGATAATGAGATTTATTTAGTAAGAGATGCCGGGGGCATAAAACCTCTCTACTATGCATTGACAAACAATGGTCTTGCTTTTGCTTCAGAAGTAGGGGCATTAAATCTGGTACCTTACCTAAAGGAAACAAATACTAAATGGCCTGCTTATTTGATGGCATACGGTCATCTCCCGGAGCCAATAACTACTTTAAAACATGTAAGGCCCATAGAAAAAGGGACCTTTCTGGCTTACAATCTTCAAAGTAAAACGGCAACAGTAAAATCGTTCTTTAAATACAGGTTCATTGAAAAGATTAATAATAGATCGGACGCCGAGCAACTAATCAGAAATACTCTTGAAACTGCTGTAGAGCAGCATTTGATTTCGGATACTCCAATTGGTGTATTTTTAAGCGGAGGGCTAGATTCGAGCATTATAGCGATGTTAGCCAATAAACACCAGCACCAATTAAAAACCGTTTCCCTCTATTTTGACAATACACAATATTCTGAAAAAAAATACCAGGATGCACTCAAAGAAAAGCTCAATTGTTCACACCAGCAATATCTCTTAAAAGAGGAAGATTTTCATATATGCCTTCCGGATATTATACGCGCAATGGATCTGCCTTGCTGTGATGGAATAAATACCTGGTTTATAAGCAAGTTTGCAAAAGACAGCGGCCTGAAAGCAGTTCTTTCAGGAGTAGGCGGAGATGAACTATACGGAGGCTATCCCTCTTTCAGGCGCATGAAAACAGCATTATCACTGGCTGGTCTGCCCCAAAAACTTTTGCGGACCGGCAGGTTTGCGTCGTCTAAAAAATTGAAGAGGCTTGCTTTTCTCAGTATCGGGGGACCAATAGGAACATATTTATTCTTACGTGGACAATTTATCCCCTCAGAAATAGCAAAATTTTTGGGAGCTGAAGAAAAGGAAATTTGGCACTTACTTGAGGAGCAGCCGGCAACACAAAATATCAGTTATCTCACGCCAAAAAACCAGGCAAGCTGGCTGGAGACAAATCTATATATGCAAAATCAGCTTTTGAGAGATGCTGATGTAATGAGCATGGCGCATGGGTTAGAAATCAGACTGCCTTTCTTAGATAAGTCGTTTATGGAGCTTTCTCTTAAAATATCTTCATCTGTAAAATATAATGGCTCAAGAGGCAAACAGTTGTTAATTGATTCATTTAGAGATCAGCTTCCACGGATAGTTTGGGACAGGCCAAAAATGGGGTTTTCATTTCCGTTTAAAGAATGGCTAAGCAACGAGATTTACAGCGGTGAAACAGGAGGGGGATTACTGGCCGCATACCACAATAAATTAAAGAACAACGACATGCATTGGTCACAATTCTTTACACTTCAGATTTTGCAGCAATTCAGCAATGGCAGGTAATATTTTATTTTTAACGTTAAGGGTATTTTCTGCTACCGGAGGAATAGAAAAAGTATGTAAAGTTGTTTGTAAAAGTATATGCGATCTTGCAAAGCAGCAGGTATTCTTTGACAGTTTCACCTTGTTATCCATGTACGACAATACAGGAGATTCAGATAGTAAATATATTGAAGCAGCAAAATTCAATGGGTTTGGTAAACGAAAATTAAGTTTTGCCCGGGCCGCAATTTCAAAAGGGATTAATAGTAAAATAATTGTTCTGAGCCATATCAATTTACTTTCAATTGGCTACATCATTAAAATTGTTTCGCCTAAAAGTAAATTAGTAATGTTTGCTCACGGCATAGAGGTTTGGGGCAACCTTTCATATTTTAAAAAACTGATGTTACAGAAATGCGATACTATTTTATCTGTAAGTCACTTCACTACAGAAACGCTTATTGGAGAGCACGGAATACAGCCAGAAAAAATAATAATACTTAACAATTGCCTCGACCCTTTTTTACCCTTACCAGTTACAGGTGGTAAACCGGAACAGCTACAACACAGGTACGGTATCAATAAAAACGACCAGGTATTATTGACACTTACACGCCTTTCATCCCGTGAGCTGTATAAAGGATATGATAGCGTTTTATTAGCTGTCAAAACACTGAAAAACAAATTTCCAGCTATCAAATATCTGATAGTTGGGAAATATGATGCTGGTGAAAAAAAACGCCTTGATGATCTGATTAAAAAGGCTGGCTTGTCCGGTAATGTTATTTTTTCCGGTTACATTGAAGATGAAGATCTTGCAAAGCATTACAGGCTTGCAGACCTGTACGTTATGCCAAGCAAAAAGGAAGGGTTTGGAATTGTTTTTATCGAAGCCATGTATTATGGCCTTCCTGTAATTGCCGGCAATAAAGATGGTTCTGCAGATGCATTACTAAATGGCAAACTGGGAATGCTTGTAAACCCTGATAACCAGGAAGAAATTACGAGTGCAATAGAATCAATGCTTGCCCGGGGAGTTTTTGCAAAACCAGATACTCAGCTGCTTGAATTACATTTTGGTTTTGAAGGGTACAAGCAGCGGTTAGCGTCAATTTTTCAAAACCTTGCGGATTAGAAAAAGAATAATAAAGAAATCGCATTTCAGTATCCGGAGGCTATTTTTTTTAGAGGATTAACTGCAATGAAGTTGAAATTTTTACTTGTTGGCTGTGGAAAAATAGGGCAAAGACATGCCGCAATTATTTCAGCAAAAGCAACACTGGCAGCAGTTTGTGACACGGATGAGGCTAAGGTAAATTTACTTGCCGCCGCCACAGAAGCCAAAAGCTTTACTGTTTACGAAGAGATGCTTCATACTTTTTCAACTGCAGATGTAGTAGTTATTTGCACACCTAACGGGTTACATGCAGTACACACACTTAATGCATTAAAACATGGTTTTCATGTAATTTGTGAAAAGCCGATGGCGCTAACAGTAGCGGATTGCGCCGCTATGATAAGTTTAGCTGAAGCGGTTGATAAAAGGTTATTTATTGTAAAGCAAAACCGCTTTAATCCGCCGGTTGTTGCTGTAAAAAAAATATTGCAAGAAAAGCGTCTCGGAGCTATACTGAGTTTTCAATTATCATGTTTCTGGAACAGGGAAAATGACTATTATAAAAATTCCTGGAAAGGAACAAAAGATATGGATGGCGGAACCCTCTTTACACAATTCAGCCATTTTATTGATATACTATACTGGATGATGGGAGATGTGCGGCGTATAAAAGCCATTACAAAAAATAGTCATCATAAAGGTATAATTGAATTTGAAGACAACGGAGTTGTGATGCTTGAGTGTATGAACGGAGTAATTGGAACCATCAACTACACCGTAAATGCATTTAAGAAAAATATGGAAGGTTCCCTAACCATATTTGGTGAAAAGGGAACGGTAAAAATAGGAGGCCAGTATTTGAATGAACTGGAATACCAGCAAATAGATGATTATCAAATTCCAGCCCTGCCTGCCGGAAATACCGCCAATCAATACGGTGTGTATGAAGGCAGTATGAGCAATCACAATGAAGTTTATGAAATGGTGATTGAAACTTTAACTGGTGATAATAATACAATAATAACCAACAGTTTTGAAGCCCTCAAAACGGTAGAAATTATAGAAAAAATTTACAAAGCCGCAAGCGAAAATCAACCGGTTGCAAATGACTAAGAGTGAAAGCAGGCCCATGGTAAACAAAGCTCTAACAGTTGCAGAAGAACAATGGGATATGGTAATAGCACCGCAATCTCACCTGTTTGATTTAAAGTTAAAAGAGGTTTGGCATTACAGGGATTTACTATTGCTTCTTGTTCGCCGGGATTTTGTTTCTTTTTATAAGCAAACCATTTTAGGGCCGCTTTGGTTTTTTATACAACCCTTGTTTACCACCCTTATCTATACGTTTATATTTGGCAACCTTGCAGGTATCAAAACAGACGAAATTCCAAGGCCACTTTTTTATATGGCGGGTATTACTGCCTGGAATTACTTTTCTGAATGTCTCACAAAAACATCAACCGTTTTCAGGGATAATGCAGGGGTATTTGGCAAAGTGTACTTTCCAAGACTGATAATGCCCTTAAGTATCGTTATATCAAACCTCATTAGGTTTGGTGTACAAATGCTGTTATTTTTATTAATGATGGCTTACTATTCTTTTTATAAAGGAACAGGAGTTCATATTAATTCATACGCTTTGCTCTTTCCTGTTTTGGTGGTACAGATGGCTCTGCTTGGGTTGGGGACAGGGATGATTGTATCTGCCCTTACTACTAAATATCGGGACCTTGTTTTCCTGGTTACATTTGGTATTCAGCTGCTGATGTACACAACTACAGTGGTTTACCCACTGTCTGAAGCCATCAAAAAATATCCCAAATATGAATGGCTTTTCTCTCTTAATCCTATGACATCCATCATTGAAACTTTCCGTTTTGGATTTTTAGGAAGCGGAACTTTCAGTTGGTATTCACTGGGGTTAAGTGCAATAATTACTATAGTACTTACCGTTGCAGGGATTATTATTTTTAATAAGGTAGAAAAGAACTTTATTGATACTGTATAAGATATTGCTTATCACAGTTTTCTAAAAAAATTCCTATTATAAATTTGTGACTAAAACTCTTGTGACCAATTAATTTGGTCACACATGAAGTGGTCACAAAATTTCAGTAGTAACTTCTGTAAACTATTCTGTGACAAAATAATTAACAGAACAATAGTTATTAAAGTCTGTAAAGATTTAAATACTTCCTATGCCCATTGCTATAAAAATAGAAAATCTTTCGAAAGCATACCAGCTTGGGCAAATAGGTACTGGAACAATAAGTCGTGATATTGAAAGATGGTGGGCAAGTGCAAGAGGAAAAGAAGATCCATTTTTGAAGATTGGTGAAGTAAATGACCGAACCACCAAAAGTGAAAGCAATATCGTCTGGAGTTTAAAAGACATCAATTTTGAAATTCAGCAAGGTGATGCGGTAGGAATAATTGGGCGCAATGGTGCTGGTAAAAGTACCTTGCTTAAACTGCTTAGCCGGGTTACTTCACCTACAACCGGTACTATAAAAGCAAAAGGCAGAATTGCCAGTTTGCTGGAAGTAGGGACAGGTTTTCATCCGGAACTTACTGGCAAAGAAAATATCTATCTCAACGGAGCTATACTGGGGATGCGTAAAAAAGAGATAGACAGAAAGCTGGACCAGATCATTGATTTCAGCGGTGTTGAAAAATACGTTGATACACCAGTGAAACGTTACAGCAGTGGAATGTATGTGCGGCTGGCTTTTGCGGTGGCTGCACACCTGGATTCTGAAATTTTAATTGTGGATGAAGTGCTGGCAGTTGGTGATGCAGAGTTTCAGAAAAAATGTTTGGGCAAAATGGGCGAGGTGAGTAAAGGGGAGGGGCGTACGGTGTTGTTTGTGAGTCATAATATGCAAAGTGTTAAAGCATTGTGCCCAAAATCAATTCTTTTAAATCAGGGTAGATTAGCTATGGCTGCAAATACTGAAAAGGTTATTGATAGCTATTTGTCCATTAATGGAGAGATTTGTACAGAAAAAAAATGGGATATATCTCACCAACCGGGAAATGATATGGTAAAATTATTAAAGGTTTGGGTACATTATGATATTGGTGAAACACCTAAAAATGGCAATTTTGATATTACGAAAGACATTGGAATTTCATTTGAATATGAAGTGTTAAAAGAAGGACAAATATTTACTCATGGAATTAATGTTTATAACAATGACGAAATAAATGTTTTTGACTCTCATGATGTTAATTCCTCAATTAAGAATCAAAAGAGGGAACTTGGATTATACCAGGCTACAGTATGGATACCGGGCAATATTATTTCTGAGGGAAAGTTATCTATAAACATTGCGCTTTTTAAGCCAAGCCCTCTTGAAATATTTTTGCTTGCTGAAAAAGTCCTTACTATTAACATTATAGATGAAATACGAGGCGATTCGGCAAGAGGTGATTATGCCTTAAACTTTCCAGGAATAATAAGACCACTTCTAAAATGGTCAGCTAAAAAAAACATTACTAATTACGAATAGAGACAACTATGTTCAATTACCTTAAAAATAATTATACAGATAAAGTGTATTTTAATGTTAATACAATTGAACAGGGGCATCATAAATTAATATACCGGGGGGTGCCAATGATTAAATGCCCTTTCGATTATGTGCTGTATCAAATGTTAATATGGGAAATAAAACCCGATCTTATTATTGAAATCGGAACCAATAGGGGTGGGTCTGCCTATTATTTTGCTGATTTGCTGGATACAATCGGACATGGGGAAATTCACACAATAGATATTCAGGATATTGTATATGAGCAGGTTAAACTGCACACAAGAATTAAATTTTTTAAAGAAGGGTTTGAAAAGTATGATTTAAAACGTGCAGAGGGTTTTAAAACCATACTAGTGATTGAAGATGGATCTCACACGTATGAGGATGTTAGTGATACGTTGCGATTGTTTCAAAATTTAGTTACTCCTGATTCGTACTTTATAGTTGAGGATGGAATATTAGATAAACTTGGATGGAAAAGGAAATATAATGGAGGTCCTAACAGAGCAATAAAAGAATTTATTGATAAAAATGATGATTATGTAATTGACAGAAAATGGTGCGATATGTTTGGAATCAATGCTACATTCAACACTAATGGCTTTTTAAAAAAAATCAAATAATTTAAGTTTTGTTATTTTATCCCCCTTAATATATGCTTTCATTTCTCGAAAAAAAATATAGAACAATAAAAAATATTTTAAGCTTTAACAGGGTAAAAGATGAATATGATTTTAATAAATCAAATCCACTGGGTGGTGATGGGGAACGGGTAGATATACAGTTAAACAAAGGAGCTGATTTCGATAAAATGGATGTATACCAGAAAAACCATTGGAAAAGATATGAATTTGCGACAGAAATAATTGAACCAGGAAATGTGTGTGGCGACTTTGCCTGTGGAACCGGATATGGCTCAGTTATGTTATCTGGAAAAGCTGCAAAAGTAATAGGTGCAGATCTGAACAAAGAAGTGATAGATTCAATTATTGAGCGTTATAAGCAGAACGAAAAGGTCACATTTCTAAATGAAAATCTTTTGCACCTTGATTTTACAGATTATTTTGATTCTATAATCTCTTTTGAAACGCTTGAGCATTTTAAAGAAACCGATATTTACAAACTATTATATTTATATAGCAAGGCACTGAAAGAAAATGGCCGCCTTATATTTTCAACACCATACATGCAGGAACAAAACGAACAAGCTGTTAAAATGGGATTTCATTTAACCTTTTATATAAATGAAAAAAAAATTGAGGAATGGCTAAATTGGGCAGGATTGGAAATTGAAGATATCAAATACCAAAATTATGATTCACATATCATCAAAAGGGAATTGGACAAGAAAGAATTCATAATCTGTGTTTCAAGAAAGCGGGTAACTGATGCCTGAGGTTTCTATTTGCATACCTGCCTATAATCAGGCAGAACGATTAAAAAAAGCGATAGATTCAGTGTTGGTTCAGTCTTTTTTTGATTATGAAATTGTGATTACAGATGATTCACCTGGCACATCAGTAGAAGAATTAGTTAACAAGTACAATCTACCCCATAAAATAAAGTATTATAAAAATGAGGTTACACTCGGAAGTCCGGAAAATTGGAATGAGTCCATTCGGAAGGCAACAGGTAAATACATTAAGATACTTCACCACGATGACTGGTTGAATTTTAATGACAGCCTCGAAAAATATGTTGCACTACTTCACAATAATCCTGCATCGGATTTTGGATTTTCCGCAACACAGGCTTTATCACCCTCCGGGTACAGATATGTTCATGCAATTGGCGATGCACAATTAAGCGAACTGAAAATAAATCCCCTGTTATTGTGCGTAACAAATATGATTGGAGCACCCAGTACCACTATTTTCAGAAATAATTCAGTATTAGAATTTGACGCCAAATTAAAGTGGCATGTAGATACAGATTATTATATAAGACGAATCATCAAAAATCAACAAATTGCTTATTCTCCTGAATTATTAGTAGTTACCTACTTGCTGGAAGGACGGGTTTCTGATGAGTGTAAGGGCAACAAGCAAATAGAAGTGTACGAGTATTTTTATATGCTTGAAAAAATAACAAAAGAAAAGCAATACCAAAGCTTTAAGCATTTAAAGGTTGGTGTTCTCAAGGCTATTGCAGTATGTACAGAATATAGTATTACTGGGATAGATGAAATAAAAGATTGCGGATTTAATGGAAAGGTACATGCCAGTGTAAGAACATATCTTTTGATTAATAAATTTTCACCGGCAGCAGCAAAACTCTTTATTAAATTATTGCGAAAAAGTAACTGGCTTATTGCTCTCCAGACAGAAAAACAATGGGTTTAAAGATTTTTTTAAAAAAACTAATTGGTATTGGGGTCAGCAATGATATTGGGGCAGCTAACCAGAAAATATCCTGGTCACAATCAGGAGAAGATATAATTATTGAGTATCTATTCCGCCTTAGAGATATTACGAAGCCTTCCTGTCTTGATATCGGGGCCTATCATCCAATCGCTCTCAACAATACGTACAAATTTTTCCTGAAAGGCTCCAGAATAGTGAACATTGATGCTAACCCTGCTGCTATTCAGCGTTTTGCCTCTGAAAGGTCAGGGGATGTGAATCTCAATATTGGAGTTGGCGCCAAAAAGGGTGAGTTTAATTTTTACATTATGGAAGAAGATTCCCTGAATACTTTTTCAGAAGAAGAAAAAATCAACCTGGAAAAAATGGGTCACAAATTAAAGCAGCAAAAAATAATAAGTGTGCTGCCTTTAAATGAAGTTCTGGAAAACTATTTTGAAAATAAAGCACCAGATCTTATTTCTATTGATGCCGAAGGTGTAGACTTTGATATTGTAAAATCACTGGATTATCAGCAATATTCACCAAAAGTAATTTGTATTGAAACTATTAATTACACACCGGATGGAACAGGAAGCAGACGGACAGATCTTTGCAATTTTATAGAAGAGGCTGGTTATTTTGAATATGCCAATACAAATATCAATTCCATCTTTGTTAATAAGGCGTGGTGGTTTGCCGGTAAATGAAATTAATACTTGAAATCAAGTTCGCCGGAGGGTTAGGTAACCAACTTTTTCAATATGCTGCAGCGAGGCGGCTTTGTTTAATTAATAAAATACCTTTCTTATTACTCAATACAGGCAATTATAAAAATGAATCGCTTGGAAGAACTTTTTCATTACAAGGCTTTAACATAAAGGGATATATTATTAGAAATGAAAATGTTGCAAAAGTTTTCCGGCGGCATACAAAATTCAATAAAATTGCCACTTTCTTATTGCTGCACAAACAAATTGATGAGCCTGATTTTAAACTTCATCAACTCGAAAATAAAACAGGTTTTCTAAGTTCTCTATCGGGGTTTTGGCAATCATCTTTCTATTTTAATGATATCAGGGAAACGTTGCTTAAAGAGTTAACACCTTTAAAAATACCAGCGCCACCAAAATGGCTTACGTTGCCTGATACGGTGGCGGTGCATGTCCGTCGCACGGATTATCTCACAGAAAAAAGATATGGTTTCCTGGGTGTAGAATATTATAGGGCAGCTATGACTGTTATAAAAAATAAGCTGGCAAAACCTGTATTTATTTTTTTTTCTGATGATATTAAATGGTGTAAACTGTTTTTTAAAGAAAGTGATATTTTTTTTTGTGAAGAAAAAGAATGGGTGTCGGATTATTTATCACTCTGGCTCATGTCAAAATGCAGGCACCAGGTTATTGCCAATAGCTCATTTTCCTGGTGGGGTGCCTGGCTGAATACAAACCCGGACAAAATTGTTATCAGACCTGCAGATCCTTTTAAAGAAGAAAGCCTTTTGTATGAAGCTCACTATCCTGCAGAATGGATAGCTATTGATAATAATCAATGAAAGGGATTACTGTAATTATTTGTTGTTACAATAGTGGAAATAAATTGCTTGCTACCTTAAAGCATTTGGCAATGCAGCAGTTGGTTGACAATATTTTTTTTGAGTTGATTGTTGTGGATAACAATTGCACAGATCAAACCATTGATACAGCAAAAGCCACTTGGACAGATTTAAGTTGTCCATTTCCTTTGAGCGTTGTACAGCAGCCAGTGGTAGGGTTAAATTATGCACGGCAAAAAGGCATAGAAAATGCACGGTACGAGTATCTGGTTTTATGTGATGATGATAACTGGCTTTGTGAAGACTATTTATTTAAAGTATATCATTTATTTGAAGCAAAACCTGAGATAGCGGTAATAGGTGGCGTGGGAGAGGCTACAACTAATACACCCATCCCTGCCTGGTTTTATACACTCCAGGGTTTTGGATATGCGGTTGGTAACGAAGGAAGGCAAACTGGTTATGTAGAGTCTGTGTATGGAGCAGGAATGGGATTAAGGAAACAAGTAATTTCAACCTTACTGAATAAGGAATTTTCTTTTTTACTTTCAGATCGTACCGGAACAAATCTTTCATCAGGCGGTGATACGGAAATTTGCATATTGATAAAAAAGGCGGGTTATAAAATCTATTTGGACAGTACTTTAACATTTATGCATTTTTTAAGTGATAGACGGTTGCGGTGGGCATATTATTTAAAACTCAGGAAATCTTTTGGGAGGAGCGACGCTTACCTGCAGTTGTTTTATATGAAGCAATCTTTTGCCAGTTTGCTTTATAAAAAAACTAAGCTTAAGCAATTTTTATCTCTTTCGAAATACGCTGTGCTGCATTTCAAATATTTACTATTTCCTTCGTTATTCAAAAATGCAGCATGTGCCAATTTTATTCAGCAAATCAGCATGCGGTTGGTTCTATTGACCGAAAAAAAAAATATCAGTAATGCTAATTTTACACCCGTTGAAATTGTTAAAGGAAAGCCGCTATCTCATTCAGCAGGCACTCCTTAATAAATGCGCATAGCATTCATTACATACGAATACTCTCCGGATATCCCTAAAGGTGGTATTGCAACTTATGTAGAACAGGCATCCAGACTTTTATCTGACCGGGGCAATGATGTTGAAATATTTTGTGCCAGCTATACCCGCAACCTTACAGAAAATCAAGATGGTATCCTGGTACACCGGTGCCTGGTAACGGATATTGAGCATTTCAGAGAAACATGTTTAAGCAGGTTTACAAAAAGGCACGAATACCTGGCTTTTGATATAATTGAAAGCCCTGAGATTCACGCAAACGCACTGCTAATAAAAAAACAATATCCTTCATTGCCTATGGTAGTTAAATTACACATGGCTTCATTTCTACAATCAAAACTGCTAAATTATTATACAGGCAGGATGGCAAAGTTTCGTTACTTTCTGGGCGGTATCAGGCGTGGGAAAATTAATTTTTACGGAACTTATAATTATTTAAATGATATAGAATACAAGTTCACGCTTTTAGCAGACGGTATCGTAGCACCGTCTAAAGCTCAAAAAAAATTAATTGTATCCGAATGGCACTTACCTGAAGAAAATATCTGTGTTATTCCAAATCCTTTTTCGCCTTCTTCAGGGTTGCTTAATGCAGAAGTTACTTCGCCTGTGAAGAAGGAAATTACATTTGTAGGTAAGCTGAACGTACATAAGGGAATAGTAAATCTTATAAAAGTGATTCCGTTAGTAGTGAGCAAACATCCTGAAGCATTATTCCGGTTAATTGGGAATGATAGTTATTTTGGAGCCAGAAAAATGACAATGTCAGACTTCATCAAAAGCGAGTTGAAGGGGTATGAAAAAAATTATACGCTCATGGGAGTACTTGAATATGAGGATGTCATAAAAAATTATAAAACAAGTGCCATTTGTATATTTCCCAGTTTGTGGGAATGTTTTGGATTGGTTTGTTTGGAAGCGATGAGTGCCGGAAGAGCAGTAGTTGGAAGTAAAGAAGGAGGAATGCAGGATATTTTAAATAATGGTGCCGGCGTACTTACAGATCCGCAAAACATCCGGGAGATGGCAGATGCACTGATATTATTATTAGATGATGAAAAACTAAGATGGAGATATGGGGATGCAGCGAGATTGAAACTACTTTCAGGTTATAATAAGGATATTATCGGCAGTCAAATGGAATCGTATTACCAGTCGGTAATGGCAAGAAACAGGAATATCATATAGGCTCTTTGAATAAAATCAGCATATATCATTTTCACAACGGGAGTGGTGGTGGAGTTTTAAGCGTAATAAAGAACCTTCTTCGTTTCTCAACCAATAGCTTTATTGATAATCATATTATTCATGCGGTTAACAAAGACGTAGTTTCGGAATACATTATTGAACCCATAGAAGGGGCCACTTCGCAACAGGTAGTATATTATACAGGTACTAATAATTTTTACCATTCCTGTAAGCAGATGGCAAAAGCATTGCCTGGCGAACAAGCCATTTTAGTGGCGCACGACTGGATAGAGTTGGGCATGGCGAGCAACTTGGGTTTGCAAAATAAGGTTGTATATGTTTTGCATGGCGACTTTGATTATTATTATGAACTGGCTGAAAAACATTCAGAGGCAATAGATGCTTTTGTTTGTATCAGTCCCCGGATAGCCGGATCGCTAAAAAAAAGATTGCCACACAGGGTTGCCGATATTTTTTACTTAAATTTTCCGGTGCAGGAAGTAGAAGCCAAGAGTGGATCAACCCGGATGCTTCGGATCATTTATTATGTAAATAATTTAAAAGAAGACCGAAAGCAATTTGCCACAGTCATCGAAATTGCACGTCAGTTGGCTGATGCAGCAGACGAATTTTTTTTCACCATTGCAGGAGGAGGTATGACTACTGAAGAGTTCTTTAAGCGTTGGCCTGTTATGATGAAGGGCAAAGTAAATTATAAAGGCTTTCAGACAAATGAAGCAATGCTGACAATGTTACCACACCAGGATGTTTTTTTATTGCCATCCCTTGCAGAAGGTTTTCCTGTATCACTTGCAGAGGCAATGAAAGCCGGACTCGTTCCGCTGGTGACGGACTGGGAAGGCGCAGTAAACGATTTGGTAATTCCTGGTATCACCGGTTATTATTTTAAACCCGGCGCTGTAGTTGATTATACTGCCTGCATTAAAAATTTGCAGCAAAATAGGCAGTTGCTAGACAAGCTTTCTGATAATAGTATGCGGAAAGCCAATGCCCTGTTTAATCCTATAAATAACACCAGGTGTTTTGAAGCACTTTATACCCAGGTTGTCGATAGAAAATCAACCATAAAACGGGCCGTAAAAGTATATGGCAGCCGCCTTGACGCAAAATTGCTGCCCAATTGGTTTACAAAATTTATCCGCCAGGTTTACAAGTAAACCAGCAGGATGATATTTAATATTGGTCATTATAGTAAGCGGTTGATATTTGCATGGGGGTATTAAAAATAAAATTTGTTGATTTCTGGTTCGGGTTTGATCCCGGAAATAATTATTTTTTCAGGTTGCTTTCTCTCAACTATGCAACAGAAATCTGCGATGATCCTGAAATTCTGATTTTTGGATGTTATGGTGTGGAGCATTTAAAATACGACTGCATAAAAATTTTTTATACGGCTGAAAATATGCAGCCTGACTTTTCTGGCTGTGACTTTGCCATTGGGTTTGATTATAATACCGATACCCGTTATTACAGGTTACCCTTGTATGCGATTTATGTTGACTACCCTGGGAGAGTGGAAAAACTTACCGGTAAAAAAACAAGGGAAGAAGCACAAGAGATATGGAGACAAAAAACAAAATTTTGCTGCATGGTTGTGTCTAACGGGGAATCAAAAAAACGGTTGCATTTTTTTGAAAAATTATCCAGTTACAAAACAGTGGATTCGGGCGGAAAAGTGCTGAATAATGTGGGCGGACCCGTGCATGATAAAATGCTTTTTATACAGGATTACCGTTTTGTGATTTCGTTTGAAAATACTAGTCATCCTGGTTATACTACCGAAAAGATAGTAGAACCTTTTTTAGCCGATTGTATTCCGGTATATTGGGGCGATCCATTCATCAGCAAGGAATTCAATACCAGTAGTTTCTTACACCTCAGGAGTTCAGCGCCTGATGAAGACCTTATTAATGAAATTATTTCGATTGACAATGATGAAGAAAAGGCGATACAAGTGCTGATGCAGCCAAAGTTTATCAACGCCGTAATTCCTGATGCGCTTGATAAAGACAGGCTAATGAAATTCTTTAATGAGATCATTCATCTTTCCCGGACTATCATCCCCGTGTCAAAAACATGGAGAAGGCACCTTCATCTTTACAGGGTTAAAAAGCAATATTATATTAACAGGGTTAAAGGAATGGTAAAAAAAAAGCCTGTGGCAGTGGTAAGTTCTTAACCGGCATTTAGGTGCTTTTATAAAAAATTATGAATTCTTCTGATCCATTGGTTTCTGTTTTAATGACTGCTTATAACCGGGAAATGTTTATAGGGCAGGCCATTGAAAGTGTATTATCATCAACGTATAAAAATTTTGAATTAATTATAGTGGATGATGGTTCAACAGACCGTACAGTTGAAATTGCACGACGTTACCAGGTAACTGATGAACGGATAAAGCTGTATGTAAATGAGCAAAATCTCGGCGATTATCTCAACAGGAATAAGGCAGCAGGTTATGCAAGTGGTAAATACCTGAAATACCTTGATTCAGACGACGTCATCTATCCGTGGGGATTGAACGCAATGGTTTATTGTATGGAAAAATTCCCTGAAGCCGGATTTGGTTTAATGTCATATGGTATCGCTCAGTCTGAACCATATCCAATCCTGGTGCAGCCGCTGCAAGCCTTCAGGTTTTTCTATTTTAAATTTGCTTTGGTTAGTATGGGGCCTACAGGAGCAATTTTTACAAAAACTGCATTTGAAGCAGTAAATGGTTTCAGTGGCAAGCCATACGTGGGTGATAGCGAAATATGGATTAAGATTGGCAGCAAATACCCCCTTGTACGCATGCCTTTTGATTTGGTATGGTGGCGGGAACACGAGGGTCAACAGATAAACGAAGGGCGAAACAATGATTATTACCTGCAGCATCAATACCGTGTTTATGTTGATGGTTTACAAAATCTGCATTGCCCGTTGCCGATCAATGAAAGAAATATGGCGCTGCGTAATTTAAAGAATGTAAGGGTGCGCAAAATAATGCTGGACTATTTTTTAAAATTGAACATAAAAAAAGGAATGGAATTGCTCAG
The DNA here is from genome assembly GCA_965247025.1 of Ferruginibacter sp. GTDB lineage: Bacteria > Bacteroidota > Bacteroidia > Chitinophagales > Chitinophagaceae > Ferruginibacter. The sequence goes on from OZ252000.1 coordinate 6,663,444, forward strand.
AACAGATGGTTTAACCTTACCAGATATTTTTAAAGCAATGCGAAAAAATTTGTATAAAACCGACTAAAGTTTTTAGGTGCCGGTTAATATTTTAAATGCCTGCTATTGAATACAAAGAAAAAAATAAAATCATTTTTCAGCCCTTTTATAAACCACCTTGTAGCAGGTAATTTTTCGTGGAAAATATTATCATTCTTTGTAAGAATAGGTAGGTGGATGAGTTTTGAAAGAAGCAGGTACGAACGTCAAAAAGCAGAAAAGAAATTAACTTTTTTTTTTCAGCATAAGATAGTGCAGAATGGGTTTTTTAAGGGGTTGAAATATAAGGGGTTCAGTTCGGTAGGCAGCAGCATCTTTCCAAAACTTTTGGGTAGTTATGAAATTGAATTATTACCAGTATTAAATGATTTTAAAAAAAATAGCTACCAGAAGATTATCGATGTTGGTTGTGCGGAAGGTTATTATGCAGTTGGTCTTGCGCTGAATTTTCCGCAAGCTGATGTATATGCATTTGATATTGATAAAACAGCCCTGAAACTTTGTGAGGAACTCGCAATTTACAATGGTGTTAGCAGCCAGCTTATTTTTAACGAGCGGTGTACACATTCCACATTGGCAAATTTCAATTTCACTGGTCGCTCACTGCTGGTTTGTGATTGTGAAGGATATGAAAGAGCATTGTTTACTACAGGTAACTGCAGCAAACTTAAACATACTGATCTGATCATAGAATTGCACCCCTTTATAGCCAAAGATGTTAAAACTTACCTGATGAATTTATTTGGTCATTCGCATACACTGCAGGTAATTAACAGCCTTGACAACAATAGAAAAATAAGTGAATTTGGAGTCGTTTTACTCGGACTTTCTGCATTAGAGCAAGTTTTGTGTGTAGAAGAAGGAAGACCCTATACGATGGATTGGCTGATAGCTGTATCAAAAATGAGCTGATAGTTTGTGGGAAAGGAAATTTCCAATAAAGCGCCGGAATTATCTTTTAAAACAATGTTATGCAAATCCCCGGGATAGGAAGGATTAATAAAAAGCTTAGCACCTGTATCGGGGACTTAAAAAAAGCGGGGTTTGAAAAGTATATTTTTTCAAACCAGTTCAAAAATAACCTTAAGAAAAAATTGCTTGGCCCATCTGGTGTATCCATCGAACTGGTAACTTTCACCAATCCAAGGAATTTCACTGACTTTATACTTTCAATTCTTTCATTTATAAGTTCTGCCGGCTTTCCAGCCAGGTGGACCATTTATGCAGACGATGAATTTTCGGCTGCACAAAAAGACATTCTCCGGATGTTTGAGTTTGTAGTATACAAAGACTGGCATGCAGAAGTTAAAAAGACGGATAGGGATAAGTTTGGAGACAAATGGCAGTTCAAGAAATACCTGAGTTTTTCTTCTCACCAGATTATTACTACAACAATCTTCCTGGATTCGGATGTGTTATTTTATAAGCAATTCAATAAATACATGGACTATGTGAAACAGGCAAACTGGTATTCGCCTGAGCCTGTTGATGCTTTTAGTATTGATGCTGCTATATTAACAAGAAGTGAATATAAATCAAATATGTTTATTATCAACTCAGGATTTATGATTCTTAACCAGATGCCACCCTGGCAAACGGGTGTGGCATACCTTGAAGAATGTCTTGCTCTTGATTCACTTACTCATTTTTCAGAACAATCGGCAGTTAATATTGTATACGCAAATGATCCTGGCGCCAGAATATTGGAGCCACGTGTTTTTCATGTGTCTACTGTTGATCATTTTAAATTGAGCTATGTTAAGACCAGCGATCTTGCAATGCGTCATTATGTTGGTCCTGTCAGGTTTAAAATGTGGCAATCAGGTTGGAAACAGTTCATTTAAGATTATGGTTTCAAATCAACAGGTTCGGCCTTTAAAAATTATTCATTGTGTTAATCAATATATGCCGCTTCACATGGCTGGTACAGAAGTATATATACATACACTGGCCTGTTTGCAAAGCCAGGATGGTCATAAGGTAAGTATTGTCACGCCACACATAGAACATTACCGGCCTGAACAAATTAACCGGTATTATATTTATGACGGTATAAATGTTTACCAGTATATGGAAGGCGGCGATCCTAAAAACAGAGACTATATTTCCGGAAAAAAAAAGCCGGAAGGATTGCCTGATTTTTATAAATGTGTTGAATTATTGCAACCTGATATTGTACATTTTCATGAACTTAATAGGAGTATTGGTTTAGGTATTGAGCATGTAAAACTGGCAAAGAAGTATGGGGCTAAAATAGTGTTAACAATGCACCTATCGTCATATACTTGTAATACAAACACATTGATAAAGGATAAACAATTGTGCAATGGCAGGATATCGGAATTTGAATGCAGTGTTTGTACCTATAAAACGAAGTTTAACATACCAGGTGTGTTTTCGGTACCCACTGCAATAGCTTCTGTTATTTTAAAAAAATCCGGAATTATCTCTTTACTGCCTGCCGGAAAAGCTACTACAGTACTGGCTATGCCTGGTGCCATAGGACGAATAAAAAAAGAATTAGAAGAACTATCAGACAACATAGATATGTTTGTTTCACTAACGGAATGGTATAAAAAAATATTGTTGATTAATGGTGTGCCTTCAAAAAAAATAGCTGTAATTGAGCAGGCACTTGCGGCGTCTAAACAATCTATTTTCAAAAGAAATGACCTGTCAGCTTCGCTTCCTTTAAAAATGGTTTTTATCGGAAGGATACAACCACAAAAGGGGGTACACCTGATGATTGAAACGCTGTGCCTTTTTGATGATGCAATAGTTACTGTCGATATCTACGGAATGCCGGAGGATACAGTATATTATAAGCAATGCATCAATGCCAGTGCTGGTAAATCGTCAATAAAGTGGAAAGGACAAATAGCCAGGGAATCGGTAGTTGAATGTTTAACCGGTTACGACATGTTATTGTTGCCGTCCACATTTTCTGAAATGTCGCCATTGGTAATACAGGAAGCATTTGCTGCCGGTATCCCGGTATTGGCGAGTAAAGTGTATGGAAATGCGGAACAGATTAAACCGGGAAAAAATGGTTTGTTATTCGAATTTAATTCTTCTCAAAGTTTACAGGAGAAAATACAAATGCTTGCTAACGAACCGGCTTTAGTGCAGCACTTAAAAGATAACATTCAGTCTCCGGTATATTTTGAAGAAGTAAATAAAGCTTATATGCAAGTATATCACGAAAGTGAATACTGTTGACAATCATTTAAAATCAATAGGTGAATATTTTTAAAAGAATAATTCCACACAAGTTTAAACGACACATAAAGGAGCAATTGGGAGTTCCATCATTGCACTGGAGCCTTGCAAATCTAAAAAGGAAAAACTTTAATCCCGGTGTTATTATCGACATCGGTGCATATGAAGGTTTTTGGGCAAGCGACGTACTGGAAGTTTACCCGGCGGCAAAAATTTTAATGGTGGAAGCACAACAATCCAAGGAAAAAATTCTTATCGATTTTAAGAAAGCTCATCCTGCTACAGACTATGTTATTGCACTGCTTTCTTCAAAAGCAGGTGAGGAAAAGTACTTCAGGGATTGTGAGACTGCAAGTCGTATTCTTGATAAGGACGAGGCCGGCGCGAATACCTACACCATTAAAACAGAAACGCTTGATAGTTTGCTGGCAAAGAAGAATTTTCCGATGCCGGATTTTTTAAAACTGGATGTACAGGGACATGAACTGGAAGTGCTTAAAGGGGCACAAAAAGCTTTGTCTCATTCCCAAATATGTCTGCTGGAAGTTTCCCTCCTAAATTTAGGAGGGAATCCTCCGTTGTTTGCAGAAGTAGTTGCTTTTATGGACCAAAGAAATTTTCAGCCATATGACATTTCGCATTTTATAAGACGCCCTTTTGATAAGGCTCTCTTTCAGATTGATATGTTTTTTGTAAAAAAAGACTCAGGCCTCGTGGGTGATATGAATTGGTAAAAAATGGTAAAAATATTTTGCTAATTGTAATCAGGTCAATTAATTTTTGATAGTAGTAGCAATGTTGAAACAATACGTATAAGAGGTAAAAAATGAGAATTTTACTTTTAATGGATCCGGGCATAATGGTACCTCCACAAGGTTATGGTGGCATAGAACGACTATTAGAGATATTTGCAAAAGAATATACTGAAATGGGGCATGAAGTACATCTTTTGGTTACTACAGGCTCTGAGGTAGAAGGTTGTA